>NZ_FOMH01000022.1 GCF_900112575.1 Flavobacterium phragmitis | reverse complement strand
TGAAGTGGCTCAGACCATGAAAGAAAACGGTATGGTTCCGTTGTTTTTTCATTCTGATATCGAATTGAGTAAAAAAGTATTGAAAGCCTGTTACGACGGCGGATCCCGATTAATGGAGTTTACCAGCAGAGGCGACTTTGCGCATGAAGTTTTCGGAGCGCTGAACAAATATGCTTTAGCAGAACTTCCGGGAATGATCTTAGGAGTTGGTTCTATTACAGATGCGGCTTCGGCTTCATTGTATATGAGTTTAGGAGCGAATTTTATTGTAACTCCTGTTTTCAGGGAAGATATTGCAATTGCGTGCAACCGCAGAAAAGTATTGTGGTCTCCTGGCTGCGGTACTTTAACAGAAATTGCAAGGGCAGAAGAATTAGGCTGTGAAATCGTAAAACTATTTCCGGCTGATACCTATGGTCCGGAATTTATCAAAGCCATAAAAGGACCTTGTCCGTGGACGAACATTATGCCTACAGGCGGTGTTTATCCAACCAAAGAAAGTTTGAGTTCATGGCTGAATGCTGGAGCAACTTGTGTTGGCTTAGGTTCGCAATTGATTTCAAAAGACATATTAGAAAAGAAAGACTTCGACGGATTGACTGTTAAAGTGAAACAGGTTCTTGACATTATAAAAGATATTAGAAAATAAGATTAAGGGGTAATCATGCCAACTCCTTATTTTATAAGTTTTTTTTAGATTTTTAGAGATTGTAATTGAACATTACGCTTGAAAAATTTAGCTAGCCATTCCTCACAGCCGGCTTTATTTTATTCAATCGAGTGTAATGTTTCTTTTACAATTTAAAAGGCAGAAATGATGAAGTAAGGATTATAAATGGTTATTTGAAACAACTAACTAAGAAAATCAAAATGAAAAAATTAAATAGAATAAATATTGGATTAGAAAAGTTACAGCCAATTAAGGTAGTTCAGTTTGGAGAAGGTAACTTTTTAAGAGCTTTTGTTGATTATGCTTTTGACAAACTGAATAAAGAAGTTGATTTTAATGCCGGTATTGCAGTAGTGCAGCCTTTGAAAGATGGTATGGTAAATATGATTAATGCTCAGGACGGTCTCTATACCTTGTTTATGAACGGAATTAAAAAAGGTGAAAAGATACAAGATATTGTGTTAATTAATAATATTGTAAAAACGATAAACCCATATACTGAATTTGCAAATTATTTGGCTTTAGCCAAAGAAGAAGAACTTCAGTTTATTGTTTCTAATACTACAGAAGCTGGAATTGAATTTATTGAAAGTGATACTCCAGACATGCAACCACCAGTGTCATTTCCTGCAAAATTGACGGTTTTATTATATGAAAGATTCAAACATTTTAATGGAGATACTTCTAAAGGAGTTACAGTAATACCTTGTGAATTAATTGACTATAATTCTGAGACACTTAAAAAATATATTTTACAATATGTTGATTTATGGAAATTAGAAGATGCATTTAAAACTTGGGTATCAGAGGCTTGTACCTATCATAGTACTTTGGTTGACAGAATTGTTCCTGGATATCCAAGAGCTGAAATCGAAGAATATAATAATAAATTAGATTATGAAGATAATTTAATTGTTGCGGCTGAACCTTTCTTCCTTTGGGCTATTGAAGGTGGAGATGATTTAAAAGCAAAATTGCCTTTTCACAAAACAGATTTGAATGTAAAAATCGTTGATGACATACGTCCTTTTAAAATGATTAAAGTTCGTATTTTAAACGGTGCGCATACCGCAATGGTTCCTTTTTCACTTTTACATGGCAATAAATTAGTAATGGAAACTGTTAACGGAGATTTTACAGGAGAATTTGTAAATAGCGTTATTAGTGAAATTAGTGAAACTCTTGATATGGACAAAAATGAAATTACGGCCTATTCTGAGGAAGTAATGGACCGATTTAAAAATCCATTTATCAAACATGCACTTGCTGATATTGCTTTAAATTCGGTATCGAAATTCAAAGTAAGAGTTTTACCTAGTTTATTAGGATATTATAATGCCAACAAAAAATTACCTGTTAATTTGACTTTTTCATTAGCTAGTTTAATTCGTTTCTACAAAGGAACTTGGAATGGTCAAAGTTTACCGGTTAAAGATGGTGAAGATATTACAACATTCTTTAACGGACTTTGGAAATCTGATGATTACGAGAAAATTGCTCGTTTAACATTGCAAAACAAAGGTTTCTGGGATCAGGATTTAACTGAAATTCCAGGTTTGACAAGAGCAATAACAATTGGTTTAGAAGAAATAGATTCAAACGGAATTGAAGCTGGCTTTGCTAAGTTTCAAGAAAGAATAAAATAAGAAAACACAACAAAAAGAACAAAGAACAAAGGTTAATTATGGCAACGCAGAAAAAATTAATAAAAGTTCACCCAACCGACAATGTTGCGGTTGCATTGGTGGATCTTACTGCAGGCGAAGTGATTGATTTTGAAGGACAATCAATTACCGTAGAGTCTGATGTAAAAATGAAACATAAGATTGCAATGGTTCCTTTTAATGTAGGGGACAGAATCATTATGTATGGTGTTTTGGTTGGAAAAGCAAGTGCTAGAATCGAAAAAGGCGGTTTGCTTTCTACAGCAAACGTAAAACACGAAAGTGATAAAGTTACTGGCAAAACAGAAACAATTGGCTGGACAGCTCCTAATGTTGATAAATGGAAAGATAGAACGTGGCAGGGCTATCACAGAGAAGATGGACAGGTTGGAACAGAAAATGTATGGTTGTTTTTTCCATTAGTTTTTTGTGAAAACAGAAACATCGAAATCTTAAAGGATATTTTTGAGAAAGAATTGATGAAACCTAAAGAAAACGATTATCAGTTATTGTTGCGTTCTTTGGTGAAATCAGAAACGGGTGGAGCAGGTAATCAAGAAGCTTCAAACGATGCTAACTTATTCAATAATATTGAAGTAAAATTCATTACGCACCAAGGTGGATGCGGAGGAATTCGTCAGGATTCTCATAGTTTGGCGAAGCTTTTGGCAGGTTATGTAAACAATCCAAACGTGGCTGGAGCAACGGTATTGAGTTTAGGATGCCAGAATCTTCAGATTTCAATTTTCAAAGAAGCTTTAGATGCTATTAATCCAAACAGTAAAAAGCCTGTTTTAATTTACGATCAGCAGTCTATCGGAACAATTGAAGCCATGTTAAGCAGTGTGGTAAAAGATACTTTCGAAGCGATTAAAAAAGCAAACGAAATTAAAAGAGAACCAGCTCCATTATCTAAACTAAGAATTGGTTTGGAGTGTGGTGGATCTGACGGTTTCTCTGGAATTTCTGCAAACCCGACATTGGGAGTGTTATCGGATCATTTAGTGGCTTTAGGAGGAACTACAATTCTTTCTGAATTTCCTGAATTATGTGGAGTAGAACAGGAATTAGTAAATCGCTGTATAGATGACAAGGACGGAAAACGTTTCTTAGACTTAATGCAATGGTACGAAAAAACAGTTGTTGATGCAGGTTCAGGATTTGATATGAATCCGTCTCCAGGTAACATTAAAGACGGTTTGATTACAGATGCTATGAAATCGGCTGGTGCTGCTAAAAAAGGTGGTACATCCCCAATTACAGGTGTTTATGATTACGGAGAATATATTAACGAACCAGGTTTTACATTGTTATGTACACCAGGAAATGATGTAGAATGTACAACTGCAATGGTAGGTTCTGGAGCCAATATGGTATTGTTTACAACAGGTTTAGGAACGCCAACAGGAAATCCAATTGCGCCGGTTGTGAAAATTTCATCAAATACACAGTTAGCAAACAAAATGTCTGATATTATTGATATTGATACTGGTGGAATTATCACTGGAGAAAAATCAATTGATGAAATGGCAGACGAAATGCTTGAGTTTATTATTAATGTTGCAAGTGGTAACATTAAAACTAAAGCAGCAGTTTTAAATCAGAATGATTTTATTCCTTGGAAAAGAGGGGTATCGCTTTAATTTTTTTAGGCTCAAAGTTACAGAGATACAAAGAGACAAAGTTTTATAAAGAAGACGCACAACATAGTGCGTCTTTTTTTTATGTTAGGTTTGTCTGTAAGGAGGTGGCGGTAGTGTGTCTCTTGTTTTTCGAGAAAGCTTCGAAGAAGCTCAATATTTATTGCAAAACATTAGCGGTTACAACATAAAGCTCCAGCTGAGCGACATATTTTTCTGCAACCTAAATGTTTCGATCCGCTCAAGCTTTATTCTCGATGGTTCATTGTTATCTATAAATATTTTGCTTCCTGAAGCCTACGTAAAAAAAAAGCTCATTCTAAAATGAGCTAATATGACTTATGTGGTAAAAAAAAAATTAAAAGTTGGTTTTAGCAGAAGACTTACGAATGTGTAATTCTGGCGCTAAAACGACCTTTTTTTCAATTTTGATAGTATCTGTTTTGTCTACTTGTTCTAAGAAAACACGAGCAGACATTTTTCCCATTTCTAATGGCGACTGATCTACAGAAGTAATTGATAATTCCATGAATTTAGTAAACGGTTCGTTACTGAATCCAACAACACAAAATTCGTTCGGGATACTGATATTTCGCTCTTTAAGTTCTTGAATTGCACCTAATGCTGCAAAATCACTTGAAGAGAAGAGAGCGTCTGGAGGCGTTTCTAATTGTAAAAGTTTATCGACAGATTCTTTTCCAGCATCAACAGCACTTTTGGTATAGATTACATATTCTTCTTTAAATTCAATTCCATTGTCTAGTAGAGCTTGTTTATACCCTAAAAACCTGTTTTTAAAGATATCCAATGATTGATCTCCAGAAAAATGCGCAATATTCCTACAGCCTTCATCAATTAAGTGTTTAGTGGCTAAATAACCGCCTTTAAAGTCATTAATGGTTACAGAACTAACACCGTCAATATGTTTGCTTCTATCGAAAAATATCAGGGGTACATTTTTTTCTAATACATTTCTGAAAGCGCTGTCATTTTCATTAGAAACACCAGTAACTGACATCATGATGCCGTCTACTTGTGCGTCTACAAGAGTATGAAGGTTTTCGTTCTCTCTTTTAATGCTTTCGTGTGTTTGACAGATAATGACTTGATATCCGTGTGGATAAAGTTCTTCTTCTATTCCTCGAATAACAGAGGCGAAAAAGTTACTATCAATACGTGGTACAATAACACCGATATTATTACTTCGACCGCTCTTTAAAGCTAGCGCTAATTTATTTTGCTTGTAATTCATCGCTGCGGCGGTTTTGATAACCAGTTCGCGAGTTGCCTCCTTAATTTTAGGATTATTGTTTAATGCTCTCGAAACCGTTGCAGCAGTGATATTTAGTTTTTCAGCAATATCATAAATAGTTACTTTTTCACTCATTCAAAAAAAGTTTATCGGTTTATTTTAGACAAAAGTACATTTTTTTTCATTATGTAATAAAAATTGTTATCGATTACCATAATCAAAAACTAAAACGATTTAGGTTTTACAATGATAATAAATTATCTAATTTTTTGCATTAAATGTAATAAATTTTTGCAATAAAAATTAAATGTATAATTTTTTTCTAAATTAATTTGGTCTCTTAGAACAATTTTTCTACTTTCGTGTAATCGATTACACAATTTTACAACGTTTTCAATAAGAAACAGGAAAATACTGCACAAATGATTACAAATAAGAGTATAACATTAAACGGGATTCTATTTTTAACCTTTCTTGGGTTATTAGTGGTGTCGTGTGCGAAACAACCTTCAGCGGCTTCTTTAGAGAATCCATGGGAAAAGATGGATTTAGTGCTGAAAACTATGCCACAGACTCATTTCTCGAATAAAGTGTATAACATAAATGATTTTGGAGCCGTTGCAGATGGTAAAACGTTAAATACAGCAGCGTTTGAAAAAGCAATAAAAGAATGTAGTGTAAACGGAGGCGGTCAGGTTTTGGTTCCAAATGGTAAATATTTAACTGGCGCAATTCACTTAGAAAGCAATGTAAATTTACATTTAGAAGATAAGGCAGAAATCCTTTTTAGTTTAGACCCTAAAGATTATCCAATAGTTCATACTTCTTGGGAAGGAACAGAAGTAATGAATTATTCGCCACTTATTTATGCTAAAAATAAAACAAATGTAGCCGTTACAGGAAAAGGAACTTTAAATGGACAGGCAGACAGTACTAATTGGTGGATTTGGGCCGGCAGTAAAAACTATGGCTGGAAAAAAGGAATTCCATCTCAAAATGATCCAACAAATCGTGAGATTTTAGTCGATATGGCAGAAAAAGGTGTTCCAGTATCTGAAAGAGTTTTTGGAGAAGGAAGATATCTGCGTCCAAATTTTATTGAATTTTTTGAATGTAATACTGTTTTAGTAAAAGACATAACCGTGATCAATTCTCCGTTTTGGATTCTACATCCAATAAAAACCAATAATATGATTATTGACGGTGTAACGGTAAACAGCCACGGGCCAAATAATGATGGTTGCGATCCTGAATATGCTCAAAATGTTGTGATTAAAAACTGCACATTTAACACTGGAGACGATTGTATTGCAATCAAATCCGGACGTGATGGAGACGGCAGAAGAGTTGCTATTCCAAGTAAAAATATTATTGTGCAAAACTGCAAAATGATTGATGGTCATGGTGGCGTTGTGATTGGAAGTGAAATTTCGGCAGGTGTAAATAACGTTTTTGTTGAAAACTGTGTGATGGACAGTCCGAATCTAGATCGTGCCATTCGCATTAAAACCAATTCAAAAAGAGGAGGCGTTATCGAAAATATTTTTGTTAGAAATCTTGAAGTGGGCACAGTAAAAGAATGTGTTTTAAAATTGAACATGTTTTATAATGTTTACGGATCACAGACAGGAAATTTCATTCCGACAATAAGAAATGTCAGTTTAGAAAATGTAAATGTGAAAAATGGAGGAAAATACAGTATTTGGGCAGATGGATATGCCGAATCGCCAGTTGAAAACATCAAATTAAAAAATGTAAAAATTCAAAAAGTAGATTCACTCTATTTGTTGAAAAATGTAAAGAATATAAACTTTATAGATACCTACGTAAATGGTAAAAAAGTGGAATCTGTAAAATAAGATTTTCTCAAAATTGGTAATTAGTAATTTAAAGATTTTTTGAGAGTATTGTTTTTTGAAGGAGTTAAAAAGGAGTTTAGCTGCTGTTAAGCTCCTTTCTTAACCGAAAAGTAAAAATGAAAATGCAAAAATTGAAATTAATTTTAGTGGTGTTTTTTTATGTTGTTGTGGCACAGAGCCAGCAATATCAGATTGATTCATCTTATACTATAAAAAGCACTTATGCTAAATTAATTAAGAAACATCCTTTTATTACCATTCCAGAGGTTAAACCAAATCCAGATGTTCAGGAAATGTTTGATTTAGTTTATAATAAAGAAAAAGAGAGAATACTTCATTTTGATGCCTTTGTCAATAAAAAAAAGAAAAAAAATCCAGCTGTAATTATGATTCACGGAGGCGGATGGAAATCAGGAAATAAAGACCAAATGCAGTTTATGGGAAAAGAAATGGCTGCAAAAGGATATACCACTTTTTCTATTGAATACAGATTGTCATTAGAAGCAAAATACCCAACAGGAGTTATTGATGTGAAAAATGCTATCAAATTTATCAAAGACAATGCTTTAAAATTTAATGTAGATCCCAATAAAATAGCCATTTTAGGCTGTTCTGCAGGAGGACAGATGGCGGCTTTAATTGGTACCACAAACAATAATCCAATTTTCGAAGACAAGAATTTTAAAAGCAAATCATCATCAAAAGTAAACGCAATTGTCGATGTAGACGGAGTTTTGGCAATGAAACACCCGGAATCTACAGAAGGAGAAGTAGCTGCATTTTGGTTAGGCGGAAAATCAGATGAAATTCCTGAAAACTGGAAAAATGCTTCTGCTTTAAGTCATACCGATAAAAATACCCCGCCAACATTGTATATCTGTAGCAGTATTCCAAGATTTCATGCAGGAAGAGACGATATGATTAAAATTTTGAACGAATATAAGATTTATAATGAAGTACATACGATTGCAGATTCTCCTCATTCCTTTTGGTTTTATGAACCTTGGTTTGGACAGACAATTTCGTATACTGTAGGATTTTTAGATAAAATTTTTAAGTAATTTAGAATGAAATTCTAAACCAGTAAAAATTATGTGTAAATCTCTACTTACAAAGATTAATCTTAAAACAGCAATTGTCTTATTATTTTTTTTAGGTCTTAAAACGATAGCTCAAAATCAAAACGAATCAGGAAAGACTGCTATTCCTTATGATTTAAAATGGTCGGAGAGAATGGCGCTTACAATCTTAAACAGATATCCGCAGGCTTGGCAGTTGGATGGAAACGAAAAGCCAAAATGGGACTATAAAATGGGATTTGTATTGTCTGGTTTTGAAAAATTATATCAAAAAACAAACAATGAAAAATACCTGAATTATATCAAAGAGTATGTTGATGAAATGATTGACAGCACTGGAAACATAAAAAAATATGATATAAAAGAATATAATATTGATTGTCTAAATCCAGGAAAACTGCTGTTTAATCTGTATGATATTACAAAAGATTTGCGCTATTTTGAGATAATTGGAAAGTTAAGAACACAATTAGAAACACAGCCTAGAACAGCTAGTGGAGGATTTTGGCACAAAGAGATTTACCCAAATCAAATGTGGATTGACGGTTTATATATGGCTGAACCATTTTACACTCAGTTCACTGTTAAATATGAAAAAGGAAAGAGTCTAGACGATATTGCAAAACAATTTGAATTAGTACAAAATCATCTTGTAGACCAAAAAACAGGTTTAGTTTATCAGGCTTGGGACGAAAGCAAAGAAATTGGCTGGACTGACAAACAAACAGGAACTTCTCCGACAATTTGGGGAAGAGGAATTGGATGGTATATGGTGGCATTGGTAGAGACATTGGATTATTTTCCAAAGTCACATCCAAAATATAAAGTTCTGGTTGGGTATCTCAATCAGATTGCAAAGAATGTAAATCAGTATAAAAGCGAATTTGGTCTATGGTATCAGGTAGCTGATAAACCAGAAAAGTTTGGAAATTATGTTGAGCCATCGGCTTCTGGTATGATTATTTATGCTCTTGCAAAAGGAGTAAATAAAGGATATTTGGGCGGAAGTTATAAAGTAAAAGCTAAAAAATCTTTTGACAGCTTTATAAAAGAGTTTATAAAAGTGGATAAAAAAGGAGAAGTAAATGTTTTAAATGTTTCATCGAACATTGGGTTAGGAGGAAAGCCTTTTCGTGATGGAACAAATGAATATTATCTTACCTCAAAACCTAGAGATAATGGGGCAATAGGTCTTGGAGCCTTTTTATTAGCCGCAATAGAATTGAATAAATAATTAGAATTTAAATATATTTTGAAATGAAAAATAATAGAAAGCACAGTTATTGGATGTCAGTTTTGATGATCTGCGTTATGACGATTACAAGTTGTAAAGTAACTTCTCAGGAGCCAGCAAAAAAAGATATTGTAATTGCAAAAAATGCAAAATGGTCTGATAAAATGGCTTTGACATTAATGAAACGTCATCCAGAATCGTATATGCTTGATGATGCTAAGAAACCAAAGTGGGATTATGTTCATGCTTTAGTGCTGCATTCAATTGAAGAATTGTACAAAAAAAATCCAGATCCTAGATACAAAGCATATGTAAGAGGTTATGTGGATCAATTGGTACAAGCAGATGGAAGCATCAACACCTATGAGTTTGATAAATTTAATATCGATTTAGTACTTCCAGGACGTTTGCTTTTTGATGTTTATGCCTATTCAAAAGAAGATAAATACTTAAAAGCACTACAGTTAATCCGTAAGCAGCTTTCGGAACAACCAAGAACTGCGAGTGGCGGATTCTGGCACAAACAAATCTATCCAAATCAAATGTGGTTAGATGGTTTATACATGGGAGAACCTTTCTATGCAGAATATACAGCTAAGTTTGAGAATGGAAAAAGTTTCGATGATATTGCAAAACAATTTGAATTGATTCAGCTGAAAGCGACAGACCCCAAAACGGGATTATTGTACCACGGTTGGGACGAAAGCAAACAAATGCCTTGGGCTAATAAAGAAACAGGAAATTCACCAAACTTTTGGTCCAGATCTTTAGGCTGGTACGTAATGGCTTTGGTAGACGTTTTAGATTACATGCCGAAAGATCATCCAAAACGTAAAGAATTGGTTAAATATCTAAACAATGCATCTGAAGCTATACTTAAATTTCAGGATAAATCTTCAGGTTTATGGTATCAGGTAACAGATAAAGGAGGCGAGAAAGGAAATTATCTAGAAGCTTCTGGTTCGGCTATGTTTGCTTACGCTTATGCGAAAGGCGCTAATAAAGGTTATCTTCCAGCTAAATTTAAAAAAGCGGCTAATAAAGCTTTTGATGGACTAACTACAGTTTTAATCAAAAAAGTAGACGAAGATGGCGGAATCACTTTGACAAACTGCTGTCAGGTTGCAGGTTTAGGAGGAACTCCATACCGTGATGGATCTTACGAATATTACGTAAACGAAAGAAAAAAAGATAACGATCCTAAAGCAACTGGACCATTTATTTTGGCAGCTATAGAATTAAATAGATAATTTTTTGAGTTATGAGTTATAAGTTATGAGTGAAGATGCTTCGTTTGTCTTGCTGAGCGAAGTCGAAGCATTGTAAAAAAGTTTCTCAAAGAAAAGCAAATTAGATACCCGACAGGTTTTTAAAACCTGTCGGGTTTAATTGAAATAATAGTTTCAAAAAATGAAAAACATAAAAATCATCCTTTTACTTTTCTCTGTTTTTTTCTTTCAGAAAAGTACAGCACAAGTCTGGGTTCCTGATAATGGAGACGGTACCTATACCAATCCAATTATTCACGCTGATTATTCAGATCCGGATGTTGTACGAGTAGGTGATGATTATTATATGACTGCTTCTTCATTTAATTGTATTCCCGGGTTACCTATTTTACACTCTAAAGACTTGGTAAATTGGAAAATTATAGGTTATGCATTGGCGAAACAGCCACCGTTCGAAACTTATGATAGAGTACAGCATGGAAATGGAGTTTGGGCGCCAAGTATTACGTATCATAAAAATGAGTTTTACATTTATTATCCTGATCCCGATTTTGGAATTTATATGATCAAAGCCAAAAAAGCAGAGGGACCATGGTCGGAACCCCTTTTGGTTAAAGCAGGAAAAGGACTTATAGATCCTAGTCCGCTTTGGGATACAGATGGTAAAGCTTATATGACCCATGCTTTTGCAGGAAGCCGTGCACAGATTAAAAGCTTATTAGTTGTTTGCACCATGAATCCAGAAGGAACCGTTGTAAACAATGACGAAGTAATGGTAATTGACGGGCATGAAGGGGAAGAAACCATAGAAGGTCCAAAATTTTATAAACGAAATAACTATTACTACATTTTTGCTCCTGCAGGTGGAGTGCCAACAGGATGGCAGACTATTCTACGATCTAGAAATGTTTTTGGACCTTATGAAAAGAAAAAGGTTTTGGAACAAGGTTCTACAACTATCAATGGTCCGCATCAAGGTGCGTGGGTGACAACTCAGACTGGAGAAGACTGGTTTTTTCATTTTCAGGATAAAGACGCTTATGGTCGAATTGTTCATTTACAGCCTATGAAATGGGTAAATGATTGGCCGGTTATGGGAGAAGACTTTGATAAAAATGGAATTGGCGAACCTGTTACGACTTATAAGAAACCGAATGTTGGCAAAAAATATCCAATAGAAGTACCTGCAACTTCTGATGAATTTAACGAACCTAAATTAGGACTGCAATGGCAGTGGCAGGCGAATAAACAAGTTAATTTTGGATTTCCAACTAGTTTAGGTTATCTCAATTTATTTTGCAACACTACAACGAAGAACATTTTTAATGCTCCAAATTTACTATTACAAAAATTCCCAGCAGAAGATTTTACGGTAACAACAAAGCTGACTTTTAATTCGAGATTAAATGGAGAATCAACCGGTTTGATTATTCTGGGATTAGATTATAGTGCCCTCAGTTTTAAAAGTTATAACGGAAAACTGTATCTGAATCAGAAAACAGGAACTTTTGCAAACACAATTTCAGAAACAGAAACAAAACCAGTATTAATAGAAAACAATACCATTTATTTGAGAGTAAAAATCAAGAAAGGTGCGATCTGCAACTTCTTCTATAGTTTAGATGATAAAAATTATCAGCCAATAGGAACTGAATTTAAAGCAAGAGAGGGAAAATGGATTGGTGCTAAAGTGGGACTTTTTGCTTTAGGTGAAGAAGTGAAAAATGATTCTGGAAATGTAGCCGTAGATTGGTTTAGAGTAACGAAATAAAAAAGAAATAATGCGGTTAAAAAAACAAATAATCTTTTTTTTATGCTTTTGCAGTTTTGCTGTAAAATCTCAGAATATTTATAAAAGATGGCCAGAAATCATTCGTAAAAATGAAGCGGTATGGTTTGGATCGGATGAAGCGAAAAGAATAGCAGAAAACGTGTTGCTATACCAAAGAGATATTGGGGGCTGGCCGAAAAATATTCAAATGCAGGAGGAACTGACAGAAAAACAGAAAAAAGATTTAACTGCACTGAAAAAAACTGCTGTTGAAACCACAACAGACAATGGAGCAACTTGTCAGGAAATGCTTTTTATGTCTAAGATGTATGCTCAGGTAAAAGAGGAACGTTATAAAGACTCATTTCTACGAGGATTGAATTATTTGTTAGAAGCACAATATCCAAATGGAGGATGGCCTCAGTTTTTTCCCTTAAAAAAAGGATATTATACCCATATCACTTACAATGATGACTCAATGGTGAATATTATGAATGTAATAAAAGCCATCGCAGACGAAACTGATTATTACAGCATTAAACCTTCAAAAGAAATCGTTGATAAATGTAAAAAAGCTTTTGATAAAGGGATAGATTGTATCTTAAAAACACAATACAAACAAAATGGTGTGTTAACAGCATGGTGCGCACAACACGATGAAGTTACTCTTGCTCCTGCAAATGCAAGAGCTTTTGAACTAGCTTCGTTAAGCGGTTCAGAATCGGCAAAAATTGTATTGTTGTTAATGTCAATAGATAAACCTTCAAGAGAAATTGTGACCGCAGTAAAAAGTGCTGTGGAATGGTTTGAAAAAACAAAAATCACCAATTTAGAAGAAAAGAGAGTTTTAAATGATGCAGGAAAAATTATAGATAAAAAAATGATTCCAGCTGTAAATGCAAATCCTATCTGGGCAAGATTTATGGACTTGGAAACAAATGAGCCTTTCTTTTGTGATCGTGACGGAATAAAAAAGAAATCAATAGATCAAATTGGTTCAGAACGTAGAAATGGTTATTCTTGGTACTCAGATGCTCCAAAAGAAGTTTTAAAACGATTTCCAGACTGGGCTGTTAAAAACGGAACCAAAGTAGGCGTTTCAGATAAAAAAAATGTAAATTATATTACAGTGGCACAAGATGGTTCAGGCGATTATACTAAAATTCAGGATGCCGTTTATGCAACTCCAGCTTTTCCCTATGAAAAAGTTACCATTTATGTGAAAAATGGAATTTATAATGAAAAAGTCCGTATTCCAGAATGGAACAACAATGTAATCCTAAAAGGAGAAAGTAAAGAAAATACCATTATTAGCTTTGATGATAATTTTTCAAAAATAGCGTTAGGGAGAAACAGTACATTTTATACTTCTACAGTTTTAGTTGAAGGAGATGATTTTACAGCATCTAATTTGACTATTAAAAACGCCTCAGGAGAACATGGTCAGGCAATTGCATTATCTGTTATTGGAAATCGTGCTAAAATTATAAACTGTAATCTTTTAGGAAATCAAGATACTTTGTATTTATCAGGAAAAGAAGCAAAACAATATTTCAAAGATTGTTATATCGAAGGAACGACAGATTTTATTTTTGGTGGTGCGACAGCATTATTCGAAAACTGTAACATACACAGTATTAAAAGTTCTTATATCACTGCGGCTTCAACTCCAGCAGGAACTCCTTTTGGCTTTGTTTTCAAAAATTGTAAACTAACAGCAAACCCTGAAGCAAAAGACGTGTATTTAGGAAGACCTTGGAGAATCTATGCTAAAACGGTTTTCATTAACTGCGAAATGGGCAGTCAAATTAAACCGGAAGGCTGGGAAAACTGGTCAAAACCTGAAGCCGAAAAAAATAGTTTTTATGCAGAATACAATTGTACAGGCGAAGGATTTCAGCCTACAAAAAGAGTAAAATGGTCGCATCAGCTTTCAAAAAAAGAAGCAGGACAGTATTCGACAGAAACTATTTTGAAAGATAAAATTGCAAATTGGTACTTAAATTAGGCTACTTCTTAATAGTCCCAGTTTACAGTCACAGTTTTCAGTGCAGACTGCGACTGAAAACTGTGACTGCGACTGAAAAAAGAGACTGAAAACAAAAAAAACATGAATATTAAATATTTATTTCTATTACTTCTTTCCTGGGGATCATTTTCACAAAACAGCGATTTCCCATCTGCTAAAGTAGATTCTATAGTCAACAGAATTCATTTGCCAGTATTTCCTTCTTATGAAGTAAATGTGGTGAAACTCGGTGCAAAAGGTGATTCCATTACTGATAATAAAAAGATTTTTGATAAAGCAATGGCATTATGCAAAAAGAACAATGGAGGTACGATAATAGTTCCAAAAGGAATTTATAAAATCAACGGCCCAATTCATTTTATAAGCAATGTCAATCTGAGGATAGAAAAAGGAGCAAAAATAAAATTCAGCGATAATCCAAAAGATTATCTGCCATTAGTTTTAACAAGCTGGGAAGGTACTATGCTTTATAATTACAGTCCGTTGATTTATGCTAATAATTGCACTAATATTGCCATAACAGGAAATGGAACTATTGATGGAGAAGGAGGGAAAATATGGAAATCATTTAAAACAAAAGAAGGAGAAGGTAAAAACCGAAGCCGTGACATGAATCACAATAATACGCCTTTAAGCGAAAGAAAATTTGGAGAAGGCTATTTTTTAAGACCGCAGATGATTCAGTTTTTAAATTGCAAGAATGTTTTGGTCGAAAATATTAGAATTGAAAATTCACCATTTTGGTGCCTTCACTTATTAAAATCTAAAAGCATAACCATTCGAGGTATAAGTTATAAATCATTGAATCATAATAATGATGGAATAGACCCTGAATATGCAAAAGACGTTTTAATAGAAAATGTCAACTTTGATAACGGAGATGACAATGTAGCTATAAAAGCAGGAAGAGATCACGAAGGACGAGCCAATACAGCAACGCCAAGCGAAAATATTGTAATAAGAAACTGCAATTTTAAAGGACTTCACGGAGTGGTGATTGGCAGTGAAATGTCGGCTGGAGTACAGAATGTTTTTGTAGAAAATTGTAAAACAGCAGGGTATTTAAAAAGAGGCATTTATCTAAAAACCAATGCGGATCGTGGAGGATATATTAAAAATATATTTGTTAGAAATATTCAGTTAGACCAAGTAGAAGACTGTTTGTATATCACCGCAAATTATCATGGAGAAGGAAAAGGTTATCAGTCGGATATATCTAATGTACATTTTTCAAATATCAGCTGTAATAAAGCTTCTGAATCTGGAATTGTCATCCAAGGATTTCCAGATAAAAAAATTAAAAACATTACCTTAAATAATATCGAGATTAAGGAAGCAAAAAATGCATTATCAAACGAGAATGCAGAAAATGTTTTAATGACCGATGTTTTTATAGGACAGAGAGCAACAGTGCCTACAGCAGTTTCAAAATATTAGGTTCAAAGTGACAAAGAGACAAAGGTTCAAAGAATTTTTTCTGTAGAGACGCACCGCAGTGCGTCTGCACAATGAATATCGATAAAGTTTTATGAAAAATAAACCTTTGTGTTCTTTGCGGTTAGACCACCACCAAAAACAACAAACAAAATGAAAAAATACATTCTATTAGCATTCCTAATAACATCCTTTGGCTTTGCACAAAAAACATCATTATATTGTATTGGCGATTCCACAATGGCCAATAAAAAAGATCCCACTCGTAATCCAGAACATGGCTGGGCACAAGTATTGCAATCTTTTTTTAAAGAAGATATAGTAGTTGTAAACAAAGCAGTAAACGGAAGAAGCACAAAAAGTTTCATCAATGAAAAGCGTTGGGATTCTATTTATGCAAAGCTTAGAAAAGGAGATTACGTATTAATTGAATTTGGACATAACGACGCCAAAATAGAAGATTCTGCACGTTATACAAATCCACATACAGCATATAGATATAATTTAATTCGTTTTGTAAAGGAAAGCCGTGAAAAAGGAGCTATACCTATATTGTTGACTTCTATCGCTAGGAGGAATTTTAATGAAAAAGGAGTATTAGTTCCTACTCATGGTGATTACCCTTTAGAAACCCGTTTGGTTGCTCAGGAATTTAAAGTTCCATTTATTGATATGGAATACCAAACTGAAATATTGGAGCAATCCTATGGACCAGAAAAATCAAAAACATTACATCTACATTTTAAAGCAGGTGAACCCCCCTTCTATGACAAAGATAAAGCAGATGATACGCATTTGTCTTTAAAAGGGGCAAATGAGATTGCTAAAATATTTATTAGTCAGCTTAAAAAGTTAGAAGATTCATCTTTAGATAAATTAAAAAGAGGGATTAAATAAATAAAGATTTAGCTATTTACCATTACTGTAATTTAGTAATCAATGTATGAATACGAGAAAGAGAAAGCGCGAGCTTTCTCTTTTTTTTTGCAAACTTTAAATATAATCATTTAGTAAAAAAATGTCCTATAATACTTTTTGGACATGTAAAAAATAAACTTTTAGTATAGCACGATTTATAGATATGTCTTAATCTATAAGTTTAAAAACTTTTAATGGCAAAATTAAAAGGGATTTGACAAGAACTTTGCACCTTGAAAATAAGTTTTTTGATTATGAGATTGTTGTAGTGAATGTTTATAAAGTTTTAATTGACATTTTATGAAAAATCACTGATAATCATTTACTTATAATTATTAAATAATTTAAAACGTATAATATCTAAGTAGGTCATGAAAAATAAATTACTTCCTTTATTTGTTGTTTTAGGATCGTTTTCTGCTTATTCACAGGTTGTTGTAGGGAAATTGGACCCTACTTCACAATCTGCTCAGTTAGAGGTTTATTCTAACGATAAAGGGGTGTTGATTCCAAGGATAGCATTGAAAAGTACAACTGATGCAACTACAGTTACTCATGGCAGTAGTGGTTTGCCATATGAGAATAGTTTACTGGTTTTTAATACAGCAACCATTTCTGATATAACACCAGGGTACTACTATTGGTATATTGATAGATGGAATAGAATTGCTATTTCTGGTGAAAATGGAGTAGGACCGGCAACAGAAGCTGGTAATGGACCTCCAGGAAATAAAGGAGAAACTGGTTATCCAGGTTTAAGTATTGTTGTTTATAAAGACACTACCACTGGAGATTTATACGTTCAGATGCCCGATGGAACCTGGACTAAAATTACTGGTAAAGACGGTAAAGACGGTAAAGATGGTAAAGATGGTAAAGACGGTGCAGTAGGAACAGCCGGAGGCAATGGTGCTCCAGGAAACGAAGGCCAGCCAGGCTATCCAGGAAAAGGCGTAAATATCTATACAGA
>NZ_FOMH01000019.1 GCF_900112575.1 Flavobacterium phragmitis | reverse complement strand
TATTGTTTATCAAACTTCTATAAATACAATCTTAAAGTTAGAATCCCCGACCACTTCCGATTGAGAATCGGAATGCTCTGAATCAGCTGAGCTAATTTTTATTTTTAATCAATTCTTCAATTTTGATTCTGCTTTTCCATGATTTGATCTGTAGTTCTCTTTTGTGAGCTGTTTCTTTTATTTCGTAGTTTTCGGTATAAACTACTTTCCAGTCATTTACATTTCCTGTAAATCCTTTGCTTTTTTGGTTATGACGAATAAGTCTTTCTTCTAAATTGGAAGTAAATCCAATATAGTATCTGTTCTTACTTTCGCTAAATAATATATAAACAACAAATTTCATAAAATGTATTAAAGCAAAAAACTCCAAAGTCATATGACTTTGGAGTTTTTGGAATTTTGTGGGCGATGAGGGGTTCGAACCCCCGACCCCCTCGGTGTAAACGAGGCGCTCTGAACCAGCTGAGCTAATCGCCCTATTTTATTTAGGTTGCTATCATTTTGTGATTGCGAGTGCAAATATACAGCTAGATTTTATATTAGCAAGTAGTTTTTGGAAAAATTATTGAAATATTTTTTATTGTATTGTTTATCAATCTTCTATAGATTTAATTTAAAAGTTCGAATCCCTGACCACTTCCGATTGAAAATCGGAATGTTCTAAACCAGCCGAGCTAATCGTCTTATTTTACTAGAATGCTATCATTTCTATTTACGTGTGAAATACAGCTAGATTTTATATTAGCAAGTGGTTTTTAGAAAAATTATTGAAATATTTTTTATTGTATTGTTTATCAATCTTCTATAAGTTTAATTTATAAGTTCAAATCCCCGGCCACTTCCGATTGAAAATCGGAATGCTCAGAACCAGCCGAGCTAATCGCCCTATTATTACTAGCATGCTATAATTTTGCGATTATGAATACGGGTGTAAAGCTAGATTTTGTATTTGCAAGCAAATTTTAAAAGTAACTGAAACTTTTTTTGCTTTTTTATTTAGAAACCTATTTTTCAAACTCTTAAAAAAGAAACAAATTTTACTATTTTCTTATAATTTCGTTAAAAAGCCAAAATGAGTCTTCTAATTCTTAATATTCCTTTGTAGTAATTCGACTTAGTCATACATTTGCATACCTAAAAATAGTATTCCTAATGGCACGATTTAAAGAAAATGATTTACCAAAATCAAAAATAACGGCTACTTCACTTAATAAAGCAAAAACAATTTTTACATACGCGGGGCATCATAAATGGAAATTCTTCATTGGATTGATTTTTCTGCTTTTAACAGGTGCTACTGCCCTTGCCTTTCCTAAATTAATGGGAATGCTGGTGGATTGTGTAAAAAACAAGGATAACGACCAAGCAAATACAATTGCTTTAGGTCTAATTGTAATTCTGTTTCTACAGTCTTTTTTCTCATTCTTCAGATTATCATTATTTGTAAATTTTACCGAAAACACACTGGCAAATTTACGTTTGGCTTTATATACCAATTTAGTTAAGCTACCAATGACTTTCTTTTCTCAAAAAAGAGTTGGTGAATTAAACAGTAGAATCAGTGCAGATATTACACAGATTCAGGATACTTTAACTTCGACTATAGCCGAATTTTTACGTCAGTTTATCTTAATTATTGGAGGCATCATACTTTTAGCTACCGAAAGTTTTAAGCTTACCTTATTAATGCTTGCCGTAGTGCCTCTAGTAGCTGTTGCGGCCGTAATTTTTGGAAGATTCATTAGAAAGTATTCCAAACAAGTACAGGATCAGGTTGCCGAAAGTCAGGTAATAGTGGAAGAAACCATGCAGGGAATCAGTATTGTAAAAGCTTTTGCAAACGAATGGTACGAAATTGCACGTTATAAAGGAAAAATTCATGATGTCGTAAAACTGGCTATTAAAGGCGGTAAATACCGTGGTTATTTTGCTTCGTTTATCATTTTCTGTTTATTCGGGGCTATTGTTGCCGTTGTTTGGTACGGAGTTCGTTTGAGCATCGGAGGTGAAATGAGCGTTGGACAATTAATTTCATTTGTATTATATTCTACCTTTGTTGGAGCTTCTTTTGGAGGGATTGCCGAATTATATGCGCAGATTCAAAAAGCAATTGGTGCAACCGAAAGAGTTTTTGAATTATTAGACGAAAGTCCAGAAAAAATTAATCCAGACTATAAAGGAGCCCAAGAAAAAATTAAAGGAAATGTTACTTTTAAAAATGTAGCGTTTAGTTATCCAACACGTCAGGAAGTTCAGGTTTTAAAAGATGTTAATTTCACAGCCGAATTCGGTCAGAAAATTGCAATTGTTGGGCCAAGTGGTGCCGGAAAATCTACTATATCTTCGCTTCTGCTTCGTTTTTATGATATTACTTCAGGGGAAATCACGGTCGATGGCAAAAACATCTATGACTACGATTTAGAAAATCTTCGTGGAAATATGAGTATTGTTCCTCAAGACGTAATTCTTTTTGGTGGAACTATCAAAGAAAATATCGCTTACGGAAAACCAGATGCAACCGATGAAGAAATTATGCAAGCCGCTAAACAAGCAAACGCTTTCAACTTTGTTGATGGTTTCCCTGAGAAATTTGAAACTTTAGTTGGGGAGCGTGGTGTAAAATTATCAGGCGGACAACGTCAGCGTATTGCGATTGCAAGGGCTTTACTTAAAAACCCTAGTATCTTGATTCTAGATGAAGCAACATCCTCTTTAGACAGCGAAAGCGAAAAACTGGTTCAAGAAGCTTTAGAGGTATTAATGGACGGAAGAACAAGCATTATCATTGCACACAGACTTTCAACGATTAGAAACGCTGATAAAATCTTAGTTCTGGATAACGGAAAAATCTCCGAAGAAGGAACTCATCAGGAATTAATAAACCTAGAAAACGGAATTTATAAAAACTTAAGTAATTTACAGTTTAGTAACTCTTAAAGTATAAATTCCAATTTTTTAAATTCCAAATTCCAATAACAGAACTTCATTTGTATACAAATGAAGTTTTTTTTTGTGTTAAGTTATAAACCCGACAGGTTTTTAAAACCTGTCGGGTTTAATCCTTAGCACTAACAATTTATTTTAAATAAAAAGCTCCAATTGCAAATTGGAGCTTTTCTATATCTAAGTACTGAAAACTGAGACTGAAAACTAAAAAATCATTTCCCTTTTCTGCGTTTACGTTCTGTTTTAATCATTGATAATTCACGGCTTGTTTGTCCGGCAACTGAAGTGTTTTCTTCAGCACGACGAATCAAGTATGGCATAACATCTTTTACAGGTCCGAATGGCAGATATTTTGCTACGTTGTAACCGTTTTCTGCCAAGTTATAGCTAATATTATCACTCATTCCGTATAATTGCCCAAACCAGATTCGGTTATCGTTTTTGGCAATTCCTTTTTGAGCTAAAATTTCCATCAATTTATAAGAACTTAATTCGTTGTGAGTTCCTGCGAAAATTGACATCGTCTCCAAGTGATCTGCCATATATTGAACAGCAGCATCATAATTATCGTCTGTAGCCTGTTTAGAAACACAGATTGGAGAAACATATCCTTTTTCCTCTGCTCTTTTGTTTTCTTTCTCCATATAGGCACCACGAACCAGTTTCATTCCGATATAGAAGCCTTCATTTTTAGCAATTTCGTGCAAACCTTTAAGATAATCTAGACGATCCCAACGGTACATTTGTAATGTATTAAATACAATTGCTTTTTCTTTATTGTATTTACGCATCATATCGGTAACTAAATCGTCGGCAGCGTCCTGCATCCAACTTTCTTCCCCGTCAATCAATAAGGCTACATCTTTTTTATGCGCTTCACTACAGATTTTATCAAAACGAGCTACTACTCTATCCCATTCAGCTTGTTCAGATGGAGACAGAGTTTGTTTTTCACCCAATTTCTCGTACAATTCAAAACGCCCTAAACCTGTAGGCTTGAAAACAGCGAAAGGAATCGCTAAACGTTCTTTTGCAAACTCAACAGTTCTTAATGTCATTGCCAGAGCGGCGTCAAACTGCTCCTCTTCTTCTTTTCCTTCTACAGAATAATCCAAAACAGACGAAACACCTTTTGTGAACATTTTGTCAACCACCGTAAGGCAGTCATTTTCATTTACTCCACCACAAAAGTGATCAAAAACCGTTGCACGAATAAGTCCTTCAACCGGAAGATGCGCTTTGATAGCAAAATTAGTAACAGCAGTTCCAATTCTTACAAGTGGCTCACTGTCAATCATTTTAAAAAGAAAGTAAGCTCTGTCTAGTTCTGTATCACTCTTTAGCGAAAATGCAACTTGAGTGTTATCGAATATTTTTTCCATTAAGTTTAGTTTTTATGCAAAGATATAGAGTGTTTTGAATATTCTTCATAAAACAAGACGATATTTTTGAGTATCTTCAATAAGATATTATCAGAAAGCGCCAATTTATGAAGTAAATGTTTACCTGCTTAATTATAATGCAGATAAATAAGGTATGCAAGCCTGTATTTTAAACAAATTAGAGTCAAAGTTTGAAGATTATTTCGTTTAAAATACTTTATTTTTGCGCTTTCAATTAACTAAAGAATTATGAACTCTATTCAAGCCAATAATTACCTCGTACATTTTAACCAAAATGCTTACGAAGCTTTAAATAAACATTTAAGAGAAAATAAATATTCTAATATATTTATAATCGTCGATGATCAAACCAATGAACATTGTCTTCCTAAATTTATTCCGCATTTAGAAACAGAATTGGCTATCGAAATTATAGAGTTTGAAGCTGGAGAGGCCAATAAAAATATTGAGACTTGTATCGAAATCTGGAATATTTTAACAGAACTTGGAGGCGATAGAAAATCGCTTGTAATTAATGTTGGTGGAGGTGTAGTTACAGATTTAGGAGGTTTTGTTGCTTCTACTTTTAAAAGAGGTGTAGATTTTATCAATGTCCCAACTACCTTATTGTCTATGGTTGATGCATCTGTTGGAGGAAAAACAGGAGTTGACTTAGGAAATCTTAAAAATCAAATTGGAGTAATCAATGTGCCTCAAATGGTTTTAATTGACACAGCGTATTTAGAAACTTTGCCTCAAAGTGAAATGCGTTCTGGCTTGGCTGAAATGCTGAAACATGGTTTGATTTATGATGCACCTTATTGGAGACAATTTTCAGATTTAAAATCGATTGTTTTTGATGAACTAGATCAATTGATTTATCGTTCTGTTGAAATTAAAAATGAAATTGTAATTCAAGATCCAACGGAAAAAAACATTCGTAAGGCCTTAAATTTCGGACATACTTTAGGACATGCCATTGAAAGTTACTTTTTAGAAAGTGAAGAGAAAACAACTTTGCTACATGGAGAAGCCATTGCTGTAGGAATGATTTTAGAAAGTTATATTTCACTTCAAAAAAATCTAATTACAGAACAAGAATACAGAGAAATTAAAACGATTATCAAAGGCATTTATGATGATGTAATTTTTGAAGAAAATGACATTGATCCGATATTAGAATTACTGATTCATGACAAAAAAAATGAATACGGATTAATTCAATTTGCATTGATTGAAGGAATCGGAAAGATAAAAATTAACCAATCCGTTGAAAATAAATTAATTCTAGACGCGTTTCAAGATTATAAATCTTAAACTTTTTTTAATCGAAAGCGTTGCATTTGGTATATTTTATTTTTTACATTTGCCCCATGAAAACAAACAAACAAAGAAGACATTTCAGCTCTTACAGAAACCGCCTTAACAGTTCTTTATTAAGAATGTTGGATCGTTTTTATAATAGTAAAAGTCCGTTTTGTTTTGATGTTTTCCAATGTTCAAAAGCGGAGCATGAAAAGTTGCCAATTATATTTGCAAATATTAGAGTTTGAATTAAGATTTAGCATAAAAAACACTAAATTTAAAATACAATTACAATCTCTAAAACTTTGACAAATAAATGAATACAAAATATTCTGATCTAATAAATCAAACATACTACTTTCCACAAGAGGAATTTAAATTAAACAAAGACAACCTTTTATTTCATAACATCGATTTAATGAAATTGGTTGAACAATATGGCACTCCATTAAAGTTTACTTATTTACCTCAAATTTCTGAAAACATAAATAAAGCAAAAGCTTGGTTCAGAAAATCAATGGAAAAGAATAAGTACGACGCAAAATACTACTATTGCTACTGTACAAAAAGTTCTCATTTTGAGTATATCATGAACGAGGCTTTCAAAAACAATATCCATATCGAAACTTCATCAGCATTTGATGTTAATATTGTTGAGAATTTATTAGAAAACGGAAAAATCAACAAAAGTACTTACGTAATTTGTAACGGCTTCAAAAGAGACGAATATATTAGCAATATTGCCAGATTAATCAATAACGGACATAAGAATACTATTCCAATTATTGATAATTATGAAGAATTAGATTTACTTCAGGCAGAAATTAAAGGTAAATTCAAAATCGGAATCCGTATTGCTGCTGAGGAAGAACCTAAATTTGAATTTTATACTTCAAGATTAGGAATTGGTTACAAAAACATTGTTTCTTTCTATAAAAAACAAATCCAGGAGAATGATAAGTTAGAGCTTAAAATGCTTCACTTTTTCATTAATACTGGAATTAATGATACATCATATTACTGGAATGAGCTTGTAAAATGTATTAAAGTTTACATTGCTCTTAAAAAGGAGTGTCCAACTCTTGACGGTTTGAACATTGGAGGTGGTTTCCCTATTAAAAACTCACTTGCCTTTGAATATGATTACCAATATATGATTGATGAAATCATCAATCAGATCAAAATTGCTTGTGATGAAGCTGAAGTGGATGTTCCAAATATTTTTACGGAATTTGGATCCTTTACTGTAGGCGAAAGCGGTGGTGCTATCTATCAGATTTTGTATCAAAAACAACAAAATGATAGAGAAAAATGGAATATGATTGATTCCTCTTTCATCACCACTTTACCAGATACTTGGGCTATAAACAAACGTTTTATCATGCTGGCTATTAATCGCTGGAATGATACTTACGAACGGGTTCTGTTAGGAGGTCTTACTTGTGATAGTGACGATTATTACAATTCTGAACAAAACATGAATGCCATTTATTTGCCAAAGTACAATAAAGAAAAACCTTTATACATTGGTTTCTTTAATACTGGCGCTTATCAGGAGACAATTGGAGGATACGGCGGTCTTCACCACTGTTTGATTCCACAGCCTAAACATATTTTAATAGATCGTGATGAAAATGGTATTCTAGCAACAGAAGTTTTCTCAGAACAACAGACTTCTGACGATGTATTAAAAATTCTAGGCTACAAAAAAAAGTTGTAAAAAAACGGCAGATTAAGTAAAAGAAATATTTAGAAAATTCTTAATTTGCATTAACATCCAAAAAGGTTAAACTTTTTAATTCAAAAAAAAACAAAAAAATGAAAGGACCAATCAGTCAGTTTATTGAAAAACATTATTTGCATTTCAATTCTGCTTCACTTGTTGATGCCGCAAAAGCATACGAGCAGCAATTAGCCGATGGTGCAAAAATGCTGGTAAGTATGGCTGGCGCAATGAGTACAGCAGAAATTGGAAAAATTTTTGCTGAAGTAATCAGACAAGACAAAGTACATATTATTTCATGTACTGGAGCAAATCTAGAAGAAGACATCATGAATCTTGTAGCTCATTCACACTATGAAAGAGTTCCAAACTATCGTGATTTAACTCCAGAAGACGAGTGGGCTTTATTGGAAAGAGGATTAAACCGTGTTACAGACACTTGTATCCCTGAACATGAAGCATTCCGTCGTTTACAAAAACACATTTACAAAATTTGGAAAGATGCAGACGATAAAGGAGAACGTTATTTTCCGCATGAATTCATGTATAAAATGTTATTATCTGGTGTTCTAGAAGAATATTATGAGATTGATTTAAAAGATAGCTGGATGTATGCAGCTGCAGAGAAAAATTTACCGATTATCGTTCCGGGATGGGAAGATAGTACAATGGGAAATATCTTTGCTTCATACGTAATTAAAGGAGATTTAAAAGCTTCTACCATGAAATCTGGAATTGAGTACATGACTTTCTTAGCAGATTGGTATTCAAAAAACAGTTCAAACGGTATTGGTTTCTTCCAAATCGGTGGTGGTATTGCAGGTGACTTCCCTATCTGTGTTGTTCCAATGCTTTACCAAGATATGGAAATGCACGATGTTCCATTCTGGAGCTATTTCTGCCAGATTTCTGATTCAACAACTAGTTATGGATCTTATTCTGGAGCGGTTCCAAATGAGAAAATCACTTGGGGTAAGTTAGATATCAAGACCCCTAAATTTATTATTGAGTCGGATGCGACAATCGTTGCTCCGTTAATTTTCGCATATTTATTAGATTTATAAAATAATTTATGAAAAGAGTTATAGTAGACTACGCTAAACTTACCAATGAAATTTTAAATCTTTTGGTTGAAAAATTTCCTGATGGTTACGATGATTCGGATGTAATCCGTTTTAGAAATGCTAAAAACGAATTGGTTGAAGCTGTTGAAGTTCGTACTGAGGACACTATTTACTTAGTTAAGATTAGTACTAAACTTGCTGACAGAATTGAAAACTACGATGAAGATGATGATTTAGATGTTGATGTAGATGCAATTGCACCAGTTAAAGGTTTGGATCTTGATGACGATATTAGCGACGATGACGACGACGAAGATGATAATCAAGATAAACCAGATTCTGACGGTGGAGACGATGATGACGATGATGATGACAACGATAAGGCAGATACTGATTACGATGAAGATGAAGATGATGAAGATTAATTCATTTTCTTTAAAATAAATAAAAGGAACTCTATAATTGGGTTCCTTTTTTTATATTTTGAATTAAACTTTAAACAAAATTTATATTTTTGTGTTTTGTAAGATTATTTCTAAATTTATTCACTCAACATAAAAATTATACGCCAATGACTTCAGAAATTTTACACGCAACTTTAAAAGAAAATTTTGGTTTTGAAAAATTCAGACCAAATCAGGAAAATATAATAAGCACGATACTTTCAGGGCAGGATACATTAGCAATTATGCCTACAGGTGGCGGAAAATCTATATGTTTTCAGCTTCCGGCTTTAATATTACCTGGAATCACAATTGTAATTTCTCCCCTGATTGCTTTAATGAAAGATCAGGTTGATAGCTTAAAAACCAATGGAATAGCAGCTTGTTACATTAATAGTTCACAATCTTCACAAGAACAGCAATATTATATTGATAATTTAAAATCTAATAAATTTAAGCTAGTTTATATCGCTCCCGAAAGTCTTTCTTATCTAGATGTTGCCTTTAGTGAACTTACCATAAGCTTAATTGCTATAGACGAAGCACATTGTATTTCATCATGGGGTCACGATTTTAGACCCGCTTATACCAATTTAGGCTATTTAAAAAACCGCTTCCCTTCTACTCCAGTTCTAGCTTTAACTGCTACGGCGGATAAAGCTACCAGAACCGATATTGCCAAACAATTGAATCTAAAAAAGCCTAAAACGTTTATTGCTTCTTTCGATCGAAAAAATCTGAGTTTAGAAGTCCGTCCAGCGTTAGACCGCGTTAAACAAATAATTGATTTTGTTGAAGATAAACCTAATGAATCTGGAATTATTTACTGCCTTAGTCGAAAAACAACTGAAGAACTTGCAGAGAAATTAAAGAAAAACGGAATTACAGCAAAAGCTTATCATGCTGGTTTAGACAATGAAACCCGAGCCAAAACTCAGGATCAGTTTATCAATGACGATTGCCAGGTTGTTTGTGCGACTATTGCTTTCGGGATGGGAATTGACAAATCGAATGTGCGTTGGGTTATTCATTATAATCTTCCTAAAAATATAGAAGGATATTATCAGGAAATTGGAAGAGCCGGACGTGACGGCCTTCCGGCAGAAACTATTTTATTTGAAAGTTATGCAGATGTGATTCAGCTTCAGAAATTCGCATCTGAAGGATTGAATGCAGATATTCAGCTGGCAAAATTGGATCGTATGAAACAATATGCTGATGCTGTAAGCTGTCGCAGAAAAATTTTGCTTTCTTATTTTGGAGAACTTGTAACCGAAAACTGCGGAAACTGCGATATTTGCAAAAATCCTCCAACTTTTTTTGATGGGACGATTCTCGCGCAAAAAGCATTATCCGCTATTACACGTTTAAAAGAATCTGAACCGTTGGCTGTTATTGTAGACTTTTTGCGAGGCTCGAGAAACGCCTATATCTACGAAAAAAATTATCAAGAGCTAAAAACGTACGGAATTGGCGCCGATGTTTCTTGGTACGATTGGAACCAATACCTTATTCAGCTTATCAATTTAGGATACTGCGAAATTGCCTTTCATCAGCACAATAAAATATTATTAACTCCTTTTGCCAAAAAAGTTTTATTCGAAGGCGAAAAAGTAAAACTCACTACCGTGGTTAAGAAAGCTATTGAAAAAGCTGAAGCAAAAGAAATCAAAACCAGAGCAGTTAAAAATTCCCTATTCGAAACACTTCGAAAATTGCGTTATGAAATTGCACAGGAAGAAGAAGTTCCAGCTTATGTGATTTTTAGTGATGCATCGTTGCGCCAAATGGAAATCTTGAGACCAATGAGTGATGAAGAGTTTCTTGCTGTTGAAGGTGTCGGAAAAGCAAAATTGGAGAAATATGGTGATGACTTTATCAAATCAATTATCGAATTTGAAAGAAATAAATCCGTTGTTAAAAAAGAGAAAAAAGAAAACACCTACGCTAAAACATTAGAATTATTTGAAGGCGGACTTTCTGTAAAGGAAATTGCGGAACAACGAAATTTAGGAGAAACAACAATTATTTCTCATTTAGCCAAATTATACGTTGATGGAAATGATATCGATTTAAGTCAGTTTGTATCTGAAGATGAAATTTTGAAAATTGAAAAAGCTCAAATAGAACTGGAAAATCCGAATGCATTAAGACCTTATTTTGAGTATTTTGAAGAAAAAATGTCTTATGATAAGATACGGTTTGGATTGGCATTTTTGGAGAGAAAACTTCAAACAACTAAATAAAAACTTCATTTTTTTGTCATTTCGACGAAGGAGAAATCACACTAGTTTTTCCACAAAGAAAATAACAAATCTTTGTAGAGTTTCGAGTGTTATTTCTCCTTTCAGTAAAAATGACAAAATTATGTAAATGAACAGTTACGTTTATTAAAACAACAAAACCCGACAGGTTTTAAAACCTGTCGGGTTTGATTTATCATAAAATGGAAACTTTATAAATACCTTTCTTCAAAAACTTTCTGATGATGTTTTTGATGTCCAATTATTATAAAACCTAAAGCACGGACAGAAATTTGATTACCAGAAGCAGTTCCTATTCTTTTCAATTGTTCATCTGATAAACTTTTGTAAAACAATAAATTGGAATGTCTTACCGCAGAAAGTTCGGTCAATAAATCCTGAAGATGTCTGGAATTGGCATCAGTATTGTCAGCATAATCTTGTTCTTCAAAACTTGGCAAAGGCGTTTTGTCATTTCTTGAAAAGCGTAAAGCTCTGTAAGCAAAAATACGTTCAGTATCAATTACATGCTGAATAATTTCTTTAATCGTCCATTTTCCTTCTGCATAGCGATAGTCAAATTTGTCCATCGGAAGATTTTGAACAAATCGAATAAAATCATGAAGAGAAATTTCTAACTCTTCAAGTAATTTGCCTTCTCCTGCTTGTTTCAAATAAGTTCCAAAATGACCTGAATATTCGTTTTCTGCTATTTCGCTAACGTACATATTGTAAAATTTAATTATTTATTAAGCAGAGTTTCTACTTGCATTAGTGTTTCCAAAAAGAGATCTTGTTACAATTTTCTCGTAAACTTTAATCAAATCTTCGTTTGGAACTTCTGCTTTGTTCAATTCATTAATTCTCAATAAGGCATATTGTTGAATTGTCAATAAAGGCAATACAATACGCTCTCTAATCTGAATTGAAGCAATACCATCAGGATAATTTTCCATCAAAGTTTTGTGCCCTGCAATTTTCAAAAGAAGTCTTTTTGTTTCCAAAAACTCAGTGTGAATAATATTCCAGAATTCTCCAAATTCAGGATCTTTACTCATATAAGCTGTTAAAGGCAGGAATGATTTTGCCAATGACATCATACTGTTTTCTAATAAAGTTTTGAAAAACAGAGAGTTATGATACAAATCACTTACTTTGTCCCATTGACCGCTTTCTTCAAAATGTTTTAATGCAGAACCCACACCAAAGAATCCAGGAACGTTTTGTTTTAACTGACTCCATGAACCTACGAATGGAATCGCTCTTAAGTCAGCAAAATCAAGAGATTCTGATTTACTTCTTTTAGATGGACGGCTTCCAATGTTTGTTTTAGAGTAATATTTCAACGTACTCATTTTTTCCAAATACGGAATAAACTTCGGATGATTCTTAAAACTTAAATATTTTTGGTAACCTAAATCGGCTAATTGATTTAGAATCTGAGTTTCATCAGCTGATAATTCATTTTTATCTTTTCCAAAAACCTGATTTGTAACTCCGGCTGTCAATAAGTTTTCAATATTATAACGACAAGAATCTAAAGTCCCGAAATTAGAACTAATAGTCTGTCCCTGAACCGTAATCTGAATTTCGTTATTTTCGATTTTTGGCCCTAAAGAAGCATAGAATTTATGCGTTTTTCCTCCTCCACGAGCAGGTGGTCCTCCACGGCCGTCAAAGAAAATAGCTTTAATTCCGTATTTTCTAGAAATTTCAGTCAATGAAATTTTTGCTTGATAAATACTCCAATTCGCCATTAAATAACCACCATCTTTTGTTCCGTCAGAGAAACCAAGCATGATAGTCTGCTTGTTTCCTCTTGATTTTAAATGCTTAGAATATTCAGGATTAGTATACAACTGCTCCATAACAGAATGTGCATTCTGCAAATCATCAACAGATTCAAAAAGTGGAATAACATCTACAGTAGGATTTTCCCAATTGTTCAAACGAATCATCGCGAAAGTTTCCATTACGTTCAAGGCACTTTCGTTATTACTAATAATATAACGGTTTGCTCCTTCTTCTCCATTATTTTTCTGAATCGTTTTAATAGCCTGAACAGATTCTAAAGTAGATCTTGTAATTTCATCAGTAAAATCAGCCGGATTTAAATCTCCTTTTACTTTAGATAAAACATCAATTTTTTGATTTTCTGTCAATTCATAATAATTCGTAGGGAAAATTGCTGAACCAGAATTCAAATAATAATCTACAACATCCTTAAATACTTTATTATGGATTTTACTATTTTGACGGATATCTAAAGTCGCAAAATGAAATCCAAATAAATTAATTTTAACCAAAAGGGCTTCTAATTCATCTAAGTATAATGACTGATGTTTTTCGATTATAATATCTCTAATTTTATTTAACTGAGTCAACAATTCTTCTAAAGTAATGAAAATATCACCTTTAGAATAGAATACAGAACGATAAAGTTTATGTTCAAGATCAGCTACTAAAGTATCTACACCTGAGAAAGTTAGCTTACGCTTAAGGTTTCTCATTTCTACATAATAACATTTCAAAATTGAAGTTCTTAAACGATCTGCAACTTTAAGTGTAATTTCTGTAGTAACGAATGGATTTCCGTCACGGTCACCTCCCGGCCAGAAACCAAGTTTAATTAATTGGTTTTGGATTGGAGTTCCTTCTTTGATATTTTTCTGAAGATAATGAACAATTTCTCCAGCTGTAGCATAAAAAACATTTTCCAAATACCAGATCAAACTTACTGCTTCATCATAAGGATTTGGTTTTTCGTGCTGGATAAAAGGCGTTTTTCCTAACTGCGCTAATAATTGTTTAATCTTAAGCAAATCATTCTGACGAATAGCTTCAGTTAAATCGTTAATAATTCCTAATACTGGTCCAGGATAAAACTGAGTTGGGTGCGCCGTTAAAACCGTACGAACATTGAAGTTTTCTAAAAACTCAACTAATTCATCGTCTTTTTCCTTAGCATCTGACTTTTCTTTAATGTCACGCAAAGAACCACGTCCTTCCATATTATTCACTTCTGGAAAAGCAGCATCTTCAATAGCATCAAACAATACAATCTGGCGCTCTATATATTGAATAAATCGAAACATTAAGTCAATTTTTTCAGTTTCAGAAGCGTTACTTAGAAATTTATTAGAGAAGAAATCAAAAATTTCTTTTGGAGTTTCTTGTTTTTTAAAGCCCGTCTCGCAAGTTTCTGTAAATAAAGGAAGTAGAACTCCTGTATTATCTATAGAATCAAATGGTAATGTTATAAAAACACTATTATAAATGTGGTATTTTGAGAGAACGTCTTGATTAAAACGCTCGATTTTCGGCAACGTATACATAATTGTGTTATAGTTGGTTGGTTAATTAGTCATAAAAAAACCCCAAGAATAAACTTGAGGTATATTTTAATATAGCATTCAAGAAAAGTTATTACATATTTTTGAAAATAGTATGCATCAAACGCTTCTTATCGTTTATACTTTCCTCTAAAGAAATCATAGTTTCAGTTCTGTAAACACCATCGATATCATCAATCATAAAGATAACTTCTTTCGCGTGCTTAGTATCTTTTGCTCTAATTTTGCAAAAAATATTGAATTTTCCTGTAGTTACAGAAGCTACAGTAACGAATGGAATTTGGTTAATTCGTTCTAATACAAATTTTGTCTGAGAGGTATTATTTAGAAATACACCCACATAAGCAATAAAAGAATACCCTAATTTATCGTAATCTAAAGCTAAAGAAGACCCCATGATTATACCTGCGTCTTCCATCTTTTTTACTCTAACATGTACTGTTCCAGCAGATATCAATAATTTTTTTGCAATGTCAGTAAACGGAACTCTCGTATTGTCTATTAACATATCTAAAATCTGGTGATCTACTTCATCTAAACGAAATTTACTCATAATTGTTTAATTAATATTACTAATTGCTATTACAAAGTATAAAATTATATATAAAAAACAAGAAATTCACATAAAAATTAACTTTTTATTAATCCGTTAACAAATTTAACATTTTTATTTAAATAAAAATTTGCTTTTTGACCCACTTTTGGAAAATTTAAGAAATCATCCGAATATTCTTCGCCTTTTGCGTCATATTCATAATGTCCAAAGAAATTTCCCAAATCACCTACTTCTGCTATATAGGCGTTAAAATGAATCTTATTTTCGATTAATTCCTCTTTGTATTGTGCGACAAAATTCGTAATAATTTCGATACCATCATAATTTATTTTGACATTTTTATACATAAAATCATAAAAAACCACATTATTTTGTGAAATATTCAAATATTCACCAATTCGGTTATCCACTAAATCGTTTTCGGAAATAAGTTTAAAGCTCAAAATTAACGAGAAAAATATGTACTTACGTGTAATTTCTCTGTCGTAATCGCCCGGATAATGCCCTGCTTCAAATAAGATCGTTGGAACTCCTAAATATTGAAAAGTGTCTCCAATACAATTAATATTAAATGAGTCGTCAAAACGTCCAACCTGTCCTGGAATATATTCCTGAAGTACTTTATTAATGCCTGCAATGATATTTATAGCTTTTTGTCTATTCTCATTTACTTCTCTTTCATCGTTATAAGAAGGAGCCAAAAAAGAAACTGTAGCCGGTTTTCCTTCCGTTCCAGCTCCAAAAATAGTGCGCTGATCATGAAGATTAAAACAATAGTGTGGTTTAAAGTCTTCAAAAACTTTGCGCAAAACTTTACTTTCTGGTTGAGTCAGGTCTTGTGAATCTCTGTTTAAATCAATTTCATTAGAATTTGCTCTCGTATAGAATCTAGCACCATCCGGATTTAATATCGGAATCCAGTAAAAAGTAAAGGTATTGAGCATTCTTTTAGCAAAATCAGTATCATCATTCAATAAATTGATAAAGTCAAATGATGCTTTGGTTGTGGTGCTTTCGTTTCCGTGCATCTGAGACCATAGATATACTCGTGTTGCTCCAGTGCCAATTTGATAACTATATATAGGTTCGCCTAAAACAGACTTTCCTATAATTTGTACTTGATTGTTGGTGTTTAATCTATCTAAAAGGGGCTGAATATGATCTAAAGTCAAATATCTCCCAGATATACTCTGCTCTTTGTATTGTATAAAAAGATTTTCTAAATTCATTATGTTTTGATTAGTTGACAAAAGTAAAGATCTTTATTTTTACAATTATAAAAGCGGGCAAGCTTTAACAATTTAATAGTGTAATCATTTTTTTTAAACAACAACTGAATTTGATCTTGGAAAGTTCTAATCTTTATAAAAGTATATTTATGCCTCATTTTTCATAATTGAAAAATTAGAGCGTATTTGGAGATTGGTACAGAAAATTTTCAAATACACGATTCTCACGCGTTTGAAAAAAAGCCTGATTCAGAATTCTGAATCAGGCTGAATAGTATTTTTTTCTGAAAGTTATTTTCTAAAAACAAAAACAGACGTTACACCCGCTTCTAATCTTACATTAGTTGGAGCAAAATCACCAGACGCTGTTGGATAGGTATAAGTTAGAACTTCTCCTCCCGCATTTAATCTTTCAGCAACATAAACCTTTTTTGTAACATGATCGTAAGCGACATCCACAGGATTTCCTAAAAGCGAATTTGGTCCATAAATTCTTATTTGATTTGTCTGCGCAATTGTTCCTGAAGCAGAAGTTGAATTAAATACACTTGTAAAGTTTTTTATAAAAATCAGTCCTCCATCTGTTCCAGAAGTTGCACTTCCTACATCTGTTAAAATCATAGTATCATCTGAAGCAGAATAAGTGATTCCGTGTGTACGAACTAAGCCTGCAATCGTTACTCTTTTTGTAGCAGTAATTGTTCCAGATGCATTATTCATGTAGTCTTTAAACAAAACAATATCGCCTGTCAGGTCAGCTACAGCATACAAATCATTCCCGTTTACATGAATTCCCCATAATTTAAAATCGGTTGTAAATGTTTTTAAAAGAGAAAAGCCAGTTGTAGTTTTTTTATAAACAAAAAGTTTATTTGTCATTCCGTTTGAAGCAAACTGATCTTGTGCAACGATAACTATATCTCCAGAAACAGCAGTTTCTCTTGCATTTGTAAATTCAGTATTCAGACCGCTCAAAGTTAACTTTAAATTATCGATACCTGTTTTTATGGCATCTTTTATACCAGTGTAAGTTTCCAGTCTATTGTTAGTTCTTGAAGCAACAATAACTGCATCTGTATCGCTATTATAAGACACTCCTTCGGCATCAAGTGATGCAATAGTAAAGGATTTAACCATTGCTGAAGTTGATAATAAATCTTGATAACTAATCTTTCCAGAAGTATTGCTGGATGTAAATAAGACAGCTTCAGATGAATTTGTTTTTTCAGAATCACCACTGTCACAAGACGTAAAAATCAATAGTAAAAAGGCCGATGTAATAAATAGTTTTTTCATAAATATAATTTTTGATAGTTAATTATACTTACGAAAAATCCATTTGATTGGTTTTACTGGTAAAATAAACGCTACTGTTTCTTTTTAAAATGAATATCCATTTTCAGGAATTTTCCCCAAAACTCCTTCATAATGTTTTTTCAAAACTTCAAAGTCGGCTTCATAATTTCCGGTTGGATAAAATGGCTCTCCAAGATTTACTTCTTTTTTGCCCCAGTCAAAAGCTACAGGAACAATTGGGACTTTCGCTTTAAGCGCTATAAAATAAAATCCGGTTTTAATTTCTTTAACTGCTTTTCGGGTTCCTTCTGGTGCGACAGCCAAACGAAAGATTTCTTTGCGTTCAAAAATTGCGGCTATAGAATCTACTTTGTTTAATCCGCCAGTACGATCTAAAGGTTCTCCGCCTACATTTCTAAAATAATAACCAAACGGAAATCTGAATAATTCCTTCTTTCCTACCCAATTCATTTGTAATCCGGAGATGCCTCGGGTAAAAAGTCCTATGTAAAAGTCATGATTACTGGTATGAGGCATTACCATTAGGATACATTTTTTTATTTCGGCATTTTTCAATCCTATTATCTTCCAGCCCATTAGCTTAAAGAATAAGAATTTATATAATAGTTTTTTCATTAAAGATGTAATATTTGATTCAAAATAAAAGATTTAATGGTAAATTTGAGTAAAAGCATACAAAATGATTCGAAAATTTTTCAGTTACATTATCCCCATAAAAATATTTAAAAAGAAATCAGCAAGAAGCAAAATGATTGAGGTTACATGGGCAAATGGCGAACTGGTTTTAGATACTGAAAATACCAACTATTCTTATGGAAGTTTACAGCGTATATTAAGGTACGGACTTCGAAATATTGGCTATGAGAATATTCTAAAAATGGATCATATTTTATTATTAGGAGTTGCTGGCGGAAGTGTTGTTAAAACCTTAGTAGATGAAATTGAATATAAAGAAAAAATAACGGGTGTTGAAATTGATCCTGAAATGATTCAGATTGCAAATCAGTATTTCAACCTCAATCAGATTAAACAATTAGAAGTAGTTATTGATGATGCTTTTGAATTTGTTTTAAAAACCAAAGACAAATACAACCTTATTATTATTGATATTTTCGAAGATACACATATGCCTAACTTCTTGTTCGAAAAATTTTTTCTAGATAGAATCTGTACCTTATTGAAAGATAAAGGTTATGTTTTATTCAACACCATGATTCTGGATGAAGCACATAATGTCAGAAATCGAAAATATATTTCTGAAGTAAATTCAGAACTGTTTACTACTAAAATGTTGCCACGAATTGAAACACACAACGAAATAATAATTATAAATAAAGTAGCTTAATTTCATGAGACCCCTTACCTCCATTTTAAACGCCTTACCTCCTACTAAAGTTATTGATGAAACAATTTGTATTTCAGAATACACACCTATTAATCTTTCTTTTTCAAATCTGGAACTGATTGATGCGAAACTCAATACATCAGAAGATTTTGAAAAATACATTACAGATTATCTGCAGAGAAAAAATGCCAAAGTTGCTTTTGGCGGTTATATAGAAGGGCGCTCATTATATCAGCGAAGTTCCATTTTTTTGAATGAATCAAAACCGGAACGCAATATTCATATTGGCTTAGATTTATGGGCAGAAGCTGGAACAATAGTCCTTGCAGCATTAGACGGCAAGGTTCATAGTTTTAAAAACAACATTGGATTGGGAGATTATGGACCAACCATAATATTGGAACACGAAGTAGAAAATCAAAAATTTTATACTTTATACGGACATTTGTCGTTAGAAAGTATAGAAAACTTAACGATCGGAGACTATTTCAAAAAAGGCGAAAAGATTGCGACCTTGGGAAAAGCCTCAGTAAATGGAGATTATGCTCCGCATGTCCATTTTCAAATCATACACAATATTGAAAATTACCTAGGAGATTATCCTGGTGTCTGCAATACAAAAGACCTGAATTTTTATATCGAAAATTGTCCCGATCCTAACTTATTATTAAAAATTACTTAAATAGTTATGAAGAAAGCAGGATTGATTATATGTTTGTTATTATTAATTGGATGTAAATCTAAAACAGTAAACAGAGATACTGAAGATTTAAAAATAAAGAAAGTTTCCGGATCTGAAATAAATGCAAATCAACAGCAAAAAGCATATGATTTAGGAAAAAGAGTGTTGATGACTTGTAATACTTCAAAATTTAAACCTTTTAATGAAACTGAAGTAACCAAATCGGTGATGGAAAACACAACCGAAGAACGTTTAACCAAGACCTGTCAAAGGTTTAGACAGTATTACGGAAGCTTTATAGATTTAAAACTGGAAGGAGTTTACAAAACCAAACAGGAAGTCATTTATCGCTATCACGCTTTGTACAGTAAAAAAGTTGCAAACAAAGAATTGAGAGTCTTTGTAAATGATGAAAATCTCATTTCGGCCATAAAATCAATGGACTGGGATGAAAAATTTGATGCTAAATTGGCTAATCAATAAATTAAAAATATGAATTTAAAATTATCCCTTCTTCTATTATTGTTTATCTCGACATTTGCAAAAGCACAGCAAACTATTAGTGTAAAAGGCTCAGCTCCTTTTCCTGCAACTCAGGAATACACTTTTATCTGCGAAAAATATGCTTATACAGGTGAGGCAAAGATTCAAATAGCAAAAACAGATAAAGGCGGTCTTTTAAAAATTACAATTGATACTGCAAATGACAAAGCTAGAATTGCCGGCGGTTTGTATGTAGATTTAACAAATGCAGATGTTATTGCGTGTACAGATAAAAACGTAAAAGAATCAGCTGATGGAAAAACAACTTCTTATTATTATTTTACTCCGGCAGAATGGTTAAAACTCAAAAAGACTGACATCTATGCTGTTAGATTTATAATTGCCGGAGGATCAAATGATTTTGGAAATCAGACAGGATATTTTACTGCTTATAACAAAATGAATTATTTCTCAACGGCATTCGATAAAAGCAAAAAAACATTTGATACAGCTAAAGAAATTAGTGTTCTATAATGATTTTTTAATCTAATAAATCTTATATTTAACATTAAAAATTTCCTATGAATTCAAACGAAGCCTTAATAACAAAATTTTATACCGCTTTTGCTAATGCCGATGCCAGAACAATGAGTGAATGTTATCATCCCAAAGTTCACTTTATCGATCCTGCTTTCGGTTTACTTAAAGAAGATCAGGTTTCAAAAATGTGGGAAATGTTACTTTCAAAAAGCAAAGGAAAATTAAAAATTGAGTTTTCTAATGTACAAGCCGATGATTCTACTGGTTCTGCCAATTGGGTTGCTACTTATAATTTCAGTAAAACAAACAGAAATGTAGTCAATAAAATTAGGGCTGAATTTGTTTTTCAAGACGGACTAATTATAAAACACACCGACAACTTTGATGTATGGAAATGGTCAAAACAAGCTTTTGGCCCTATTGGATATTTACTTGGCTGGACGGGCTTTTTTCAGAAAAAAGTGCAGAAACAAGCCTTATTATCACTTCAAAAGTTTCAGGAATCTAAATAATACCTTCTTAAAAAAACTTTAATTTCCAATAAGTTTTTAGATAAATATCTGCCTTTTTACTCGATTATAATTATTTGTTGCTTGCTGTTTTTTACTAAAAGTGTAAATCTCAAATACTAATGAAAGAAATCGTACACAAAAAATTAAATCAATTACAGGCAACTGCGATTTGTGGGAATGATATTAGTTCTTCCTGTCTGTATGTTTCGGCTTTAACAATCTTGTATGCCGGGCAATATGCATGGATTTCATTGCTTATTGTTGCTGTTGTATTATTTCTTTTCAGAAAAATTTATGGAGAAGTTGTAGGCGCAATTCCATTAAATGGAGGCGCCTACAATGTTCTATTAAATACTTCTACTAAACGATTGGCTTCTTTAGCCGCTACCCTGACAGTCTTGTCTTATATGGCAACAGCAGTTATTTCAGCCTCAGAAGGAATGCATTATTTGCATGGAATATTTGAAGGACTCAATGTCACAATTGCGACTGTTGTTGTCTTAGTTTTATTTACTGGCTTGGCTATTCTAGGAATAGGAGAATCAGCATTTGTGGCCGTTATAATTTTCCTGACACATATTGGTACATTAAGTTTGTTAGTTTTAGCTTCAGTTTGGTTTGTTCTGACTCATGGTTTAGGAACTTTTCATATTAATTGGCACACTCCTATTGCCTATGAAAGTATTAAAACAGCACTTTTTCTAGGATTCTCAGCGGCGATGTTGGGGATTTCAGGTTTTGAAAGTTCTGCCAATTTTGTTGAAGAGCAAGAACAGGGTGTCTTCCCAAAAACACTTCGAAACATGTGGGGGATTGTGAGTTTCTTCAATCCTGTTATTGCAATATTGCTAATCAGTGTAATTCCGTTAACAGAAGTTGGAGAAAACAAAGAATCTCTTTTAGCACATTTAGGACAAACTACCGGCGGAGCCTGGCTTGCCTGGCTGATTTCTATTGATGCCGTTATGGTACTCTGTGGAGCAGTTTTAACTTCATTTGTTGGTGTTTCCGGACTTTTAAACCGAATGACTTTGGACAGAATTCTCCCAAATTATTTCCTAAAAACAAATAAAAGAGGTGCACATTATAGAATTGTCATCAGTTTTTTAATCCTTTGCATTTCTGTGCTTTTTGCTACAAGCGGTCATCTAGAATCTTTAGCAGGAGTATATACCTTCTCGTTTTTAGCCGTTATGGCTCTATTTGGAATCGGTAATTTACTTTTAAAGTACAAACGCAGTAAGCTGCCAAGACCAGAACGAGCTCGAGGTATTGCTGTTACTGCTGCTGTAAGTTTTGTTATTGCTGCTTTTATTGGTAACATGGAACTCAACATTAATTCGTTCTATACTTTTCTCCAATATATGATTCCTGCTTTGATATTTATCGGAATCATGTTGAATCGTGTTATGCTCATTCGATTACTAATTGAAGCTTTAGAATATTTCTATCAGCCGCTTAGAAAAATGGTAATTATAAGTAATCGATATTTGCAGAATTTAAGTTCACAAATTAATTCACAGGAATTTGTCTTTTTTACAAAAGGCGACGATATTACAATTTTGAACAAAGTCCTACAATATGTTGAAGATAATGAAACCACTAAGAAGCTAAAAATTGTTCATGTCAAAAACGACTCAACTAATAATGAAGCACTTAAAAAAGATCTAGAAGTCTTAGATCGCGCCTATGACGGACTTGATATAGAATATTTAGAGATTCAAGGTGTTTTCGGTCCAGAAATAATCGACGAGCTTTCCCAAAAATGGAAAATTCCTAAAAACTTTATGTTTATCGGTTCGCCAGGAAATAAATTTTCTTATCGTGTTTCTGACCTTGGAGGAGTACGTTTGATTATGTGATTTTTGAGGAGCAGAAATATTCTTGTTTTAAATAACGTCAAGTCCCGCTATCCGTTGCAATCTTTTACTTTTTAAAGAAAAAAGTAAAAGGATTTCCACTTCTATCGGGGCTAAATTAGAAGCTTTCATTTTCCTAAGAAACTATAAACCCGACAGGTTTTAAAAACCTGTCGGGTTTATCATATTGAATATCTATAAAAAATCTTTGCTCCTAATAACCATTGGGATTGTGGTCAAGAAACTAAGATTTAAACCAGCTTTCCACTAACTCGTCTTCAAATGAAGTAGCGTTTTTATGAATAAATTCATTTCTGTTTTTATCATAAGAATAATCCAAAGCCCATTCTTTATGATTTGCCGCCAATTCTTTAATACTTTGACAAACAAAAGCAATCTCTTTATCTGTAGTTGTTGGATGAATCGACATTCTAATCCATCCCGGTTTTTTTATTAAATCACCAATTGTAATTTCGTTAACTAATTTATTGGAAGTCTCTTGATCAACATGTAATAAGTAATGGCCATAAGTTCCTGCACAGCTGCATCCGCCTCTAGTCTGGATTCCGAAACGATCATTTAGGATTTTTACTCCTAAATTAAAGTGCAGATCATCTATGAAAAACGAAATTACCCCAAGACGTTCTTTATGTTGTCCAGCTAAAATCTTGATATTTTCAATAGGCTCTAATTCACTAAAAACATAATCAACGATTTCATGTTCTCGATGCATAATGTTTTCGATTCCCATTTCTTCCTTAAGTTCAATCGCTAAAGCTGTTTTAATAACCTGAAGAAAACCAGGAGTTCCACCATCTTCACGATCTTCAATGTTATCAATGTATTTGTGTTCACCCCAAGGATTTGTCCAGCTTACAGTTCCACCTCCAGGACAATCTGGAATCATATTATTGTATAATTTTTTATTGAAAATTAATACGCCAGAAGTTCCAGGACCTCCTAAAAATTTATGTGGAGACATGAAAACCGCATCCAAATATGCTTCCGGATCAGCAGGATGCATATCTACTTCTACGTAAGGACCAGAACAAGCAAAATCCACAAAACAAACACCATTGTATTGGTGCATTAATTTTGCAGCTTCATGAAAAGGAGTTCTTAATCCCGTAACATTAGAACAAGCTGTAATTGAAGCAATTTTAATCGTTCTGTCGCTGTATTTTTCTAATAAAGTTTCAAGATTTTCTAAATTGAAAAGTCCTTTTTCGCAAGACGGAATAATTTCAACATCAGCAATAGTTTCCAGCCATGAAGTCTGATTAGAATGATGCTCCATATGCGAAATAAAAACAATTGGTTTCTTTTCTGCTGGAACATTGGTGAAACTTTTCAAATTCTCAGGAACTTTTAGACCTAAAATTCTCTGAAATTTATTGATAACTCCAGTCATTCCCGTTCCATCTGTAATCAGGACATCATCATTATTTGCATTCGCATGACGTTTAATAATATGTCTGGCATGATGATAGGCTTTTGTCATCGCAGTACCAGAAACAGTAGTTTCAGTATGTGTATTGGCTACAAAAGGACCAAAATGATTTAATAATTTTTCTTCAATAGGGCGATATAATCTTCCGCTGGCAGTCCAGTCAGTATAAACGATTGTTTTTCTGCCATAAGGTGACGTAAATTCCTGATTTATACCGACAATATTCTGTCTAAATTCCTGAAAATAAGTTTCAAGGGTGATGGTACTATTTTTGCTATTCATTAGTTGTGTCTTGTGTTTGACTGCAAATATATCGTTTTTTTACAAAATTGCGAATTTATCAATAACAAACTTCAAACATTACATTCCTATCGTGTATATTTAGTTAAAAGGACTATTTTTTAATAAATTATCATAATATCCTATCGAATTAATAGGTAATAAACAAACAGAAAGTATTATTTATGGGAAATTTATCAGTAGCTACCTTTGGTGGTGGTTGTTTTTGGTGTATTGAAGCTGTAATTCAGCGTTTAAAGGGAATAGAATCAATAAAATCAGGTTATTCAGATGGATTTATAAAAAATCCTGCTTATCGAGAAGTTTGCACTGGCAGAACTGGACATGCAGAGGTTATCCAAGTTACTTTTAATCCTGACATAATTTCATATCATGACTTAATTTTTATCTTTATGACAAGTCATGATCCAACAACTTTAAATCGTCAGGGAGGAGATAGCGGGACGCAATATCGTTCTATCATCTTATATCATAATGAGGAACAAAAAGAAGTTGCGGAAAAAGTATTTGAAGAAGTACAGCCAGCCTATGCAGACCCAATTGTAACGCAATTGAAACCTTTTGAAGTGTTTTACGAAGCAGAAGATTATCATCAAAATTATTATAATGAAAATCAAGAAGCTGGATATTGCCAAGTAGTAATTGATCCGAAAATTCAAAAACTAAAAAAAATGTACGCTGATATGTTAGTGTATTAATTTTTAGGTTAGCCACAGATTATAAAGATTAAAGGGATATTTTGATGGCCACGAATTTTCACTAATTTTTTAGTTGAGTTTATAAAAAAAATAATTCGCGAAAATTCGTGTAATTCGTGGCAAAAAAAAACTTTATAATCTGTGGTAAAATAAAAAAGCAAAATGAAAAATTTAAAAATAAACAATAGATTTACAGCAGAGTTACCAGCGGATCCTGAATTAAAAAATGAAATTCGTCAGGTAAAAAACACTTTGTTTTCGTATGTAAATCCAGCAAAACCTTCTAATCCTGAACTAATACATGCTTCCGAAGAAGTTGTTGCATTAGTCGGAATATCAAAAGAGGAAATTCATTCAGACGAATTCCTAAATGTATTTTCAGGAAAAGATATTTTGCCAAAAACACAACCGTATGCTATGTGTTACGCTGGACATCAGTTTGGAAACTGGGCTGGACAGCTTGGCGACGGTCGTGCCATTAATCTAACTGAAGTTGAAAACAATAATCAATTTTACACATTGCAATTAAAAGGTGCAGGAAAAACGCCTTATTCCAGAACAGCCGATGGATTGGCCGTTTTACGTTCTTCTATCAGAGAATATCTTTGTGCCGAAGCCATGCATTATTTAGGAGTTCCCACTACCCGATCGCTTTCTTTGATTCTTTCTGGAGATCAAGTGTTGCGAGACATTTTATATAACGGAAATCCAGCTTATGAAAAAGGAGCTGTGGTTTGTCGTGTGGCTCCATCATTTATTCGTTTTGGAAGTTTTGAAATGTTAACGGCCAGAAATGAACTTAAAAACCTTAAGCAGTTTGTAGAATATACCATCAAACATTACTTTCCAGAAATTAAAGGCAAGCCAAAAGAACAATATATTCAGTTCTTCCAAAAAGTGACAGATACAACCCGTGGAATGATTCTGCACTGGCAAAGAGTTGGTTTTGTTCACGGAGTTATGAATACGGATAATATGTCAATTCACGGAATTACGATTGATTATGGTCCGTATGGCTGGTTGGAAAATTATGATCCGGATTGGACTCCTAATACAACAGACAGTCAAAACAGAAGATACCGTTTCGGAAATCAACCTCAGGTTGCGCAATGGAATTTATTTCAATTGGCAAATGCACTCTATCCTCTTGTTAATGAAGCTGCGCCTTTGGAAAAGATTCTAGATTCGTTTATAATTGATTTTGAAGAAGACTACAAAATTATGTTTTTAAATAAATTAGGAATATTTACTTCAAGTGATACTGACGATAAAATTGTAAAAGGTCTAGAAGAAATTTTACAATTATCAGAAACTGATATGACTATATTTTTCAGAAATCTTAGTCAGATCAAGAAAGAGGATTCTGTAGAACAAGCATTCGAAAAGATTGAGTATGCATTCTATTTCCCAATGGAAATAAAAGATAAAATTCTAGATGCATGGCAGAAATGGCTTTCTGTTTATCTAAAGAGATTGAAGATTGAAACACTTTCTGATGAAGAACGTGCTTTAAAAATGAATCAAATAAATCCAAAATATGTGCTTAGAAATTATATGGCACAATTGGCTATAGATGCGGCTGACAAGGGAGATTATTCTTTAGTGGATGAATTATTCCATCTTTTGAAAAATCCTTATGACGAACAGCCAGAATCTGAAAAATGGTTCGCGAAACGTCCAGATTGGGCAAGAACAAAAGTTGGTTGCTCCATGCTTTCTTGCAGTTCTTAATTTTTTTCGCCACGAAATCACGAATGATTTTTTGACAATCTATAAGAGTAAAAATTTGTGAATTCGTGGCGGAAAAACTATTTAGAAGTAATGTAATCCACAATCATGCTAGCGTGGATTCTTGAATTTTCTATAAACCATTTGTGCGTCTGCATACCGCCACAGACTACACCAGCCAAAAATAAACCTTTAACATTGGTTTCCATCGTTTCTGGATTGTAAACTGGAATTTTCAATTCATCATTTGAAAGATGGATCCCCATTTTTTCCAGAAAATTCAAATCTGGTTTATATCCCGTTAAGGCTAAAACAAAGTCATTCTCAATTGTAATTTTACCATTTGACGTTTCAATTTCAACTTCATTTTCGCGTATTTCAGTAATATTGGATTGAAAATAAGCTTTAATACTTCCTTCTTCGATACGGTTTTCTATGTCTGGTTTTACCCAATATTTTACACGGCTGTTGATTTCGTTTTTACGAATCACCATTGTAACTTCTGCTCCTTTTCTCCAGCATTCCAATGCAGCGTCTACAGAAGAATTATTGGCTCCAACAACCAAAACTTTTCGAAATGCATACTCATGTGCTTCTTTATAATAATGACGGACTTTAGGCAGATTTTCTCCTAAAACATTCATTTCAATCGGAATATCATAAAAACCGGTTGCAATGATGACATTTTTAGATTGATACTTTTGTTTGTCTGTTTTTATTTGGAAAATACTATTGTTATCTTTCTTTACATCAATAACTTTTTCAAAAAGATTAATATTGAATTTAAAGTAACGATGTATATTTCTATAGTATTCTAAAGCTTCCTGACGCCCAGGTTTTGGTGCAAGACAATTAAATGGAATGTCTCCAATTTCTAATCTTTCTGCTGTTGAGAAAAAGGTCATATAAAGCGGATAGTTAAAAATACTATTTACGATTGCGCCCTTTTCTATAATTAAATATTTCAGATTTTTCTTTTCGGCTTCAATGGCGCAGGCAAGTCCAATTGGTCCTCCGCCTACTATTATAAGGTCGTATATTGCTTCTGTCATTTTATTTCTCCCAGTCTTTAAAAGGATTCTTACTCAAAAAAGCGTTGTAATATCTTTCGTCATTGGTCACTTCTTCTCCAAGCCAATCCGGTTTTTCAAAAGATTCTGTTTCAGAACTCAATTCTATTTCTGCCATGACTAAACCTTTGTTTTCTCCGTAAAATTCATCAACTTCATAAACATGATTTCCTGATTTTATTTCGTAACGTGTTTTTTCAATTTTGCCTTTCTCACACAATTTTAATAGTTCTGTAGCTTCATCCAGCGGAATTTCATTTTCCCACTCAAAACGAGACATGCCACCACTTTGGCTTATTCCTTTGATAGTAATAAACCCTTTATTTCCTTTAATTCTAACTCTAACGGTTCGTTCTGGAACAGAACTTAGATATCCTTGAGCAATTTTATTTTGAGTAAAAGCTTGATTCTTGAAGTCGTCAGATTTGACAAGAAATTTTCTTTCTATTTCGACCATTTTAAAACGTAAATTATTTTGATGCAAGTTACTCATTTTAATCAAGTCCGAAAAAAGATAAAAAATGAAAAATATGTTAATTTGAATATTCAACTTCAAATTAAAAACATTAAAATAACTGATTATTAATATATTACGTGTTATTTTTTTAGTTAAATTTGATAGAATCTTAACTTCATCATCTATGTCTAAAAAAGCACTTTATCTATTAGGCATTGCAATAACCATTATTTTAGGTACCTTTTTATATCTGAAATTCTGCTGCAACTGCTCTGAGAAAATTACAACGGATGATACTCCAAAAACAGTTTCAACACCTGTACAGGAGCCAAATTTTGTTCCGTTTGTATTAAACGGCCCTGGAATTGAATATCAGACACATGATAACCTCAAGTTCCTTAAAAACAGCGCAACTTTAATAATACCTGTCAGTGATTCTGTCATCAATGGTATTCAGAAATTAAAGACATTCCTGGTTTCAAACCCTCAGCAAAAAGTAACGATAACGGGCTACGCAACATCAGATGAAACAAATTCTACTACTTTTGAGAATTTGGGTCTGGCGAGAGCCAACGAAGTCAAAAATTATTTTGTCTCTGAAGGATTATCAGAAAAACAATTCAGCACCAAAGGAGAAATTATAGACAAATGGAAAATGACCGCTGACACACTTCTAGGCCCAGCAAATTATGCCTTTGACACTATAGATTCTACTTCCACAAGTGCAGCAACTGATGAATGGACTGCTTTAAAAGATAAAATTAATGCAGATCCGTTAATTCTTCATTTTAACACCAATCAGTCTAAAGAAACTTTAACGACTCTTGAAAAACAAAAAGTTGCTGATATTGTAAAATATACCGAACATGTAAAAGAGGCTGTTGTTTTAGCTGTAGGTCATTCTGATAATGTTGGAAACCGTGATTCAAACATTGTTTTAGGACAAAAAAGAGCGGTATTTTCTAAAAATTATCTTTCTAAAAATGGTATTGATGCCACAAGGATTGAAACACAATCCAAAGGCCCAGATGAACCAATTGGAGATAATAATACTTCTGAAGGAAAGGCATCAAACAGAAGAACCGTAATTACTATTAAATAATTAATCAAAACATACGATCATGAATATACCTTGTATCTTAATACCTGTGCTAGTGGGATTAATCTGTGGAATTTTAGGTTACTTACTAGGAAAAATGAATTCGAAAAATGATGATTCTCTTGCATTGTCGCTTCAGGCTGATTTGGATGCGTGTAAAGCTAATACACGAAATCTAAATGCGAGAATTTCTACGTTAGAAGCTGATTTAGCTGCTGCAAAAACTAATCCGGCACCACAATCATTTACAGCAACTGCTCCAACTATAATACCATTTAACACCGAATTGGCGACAACTGTTCTTGGCAAAAAAATAAAGGAAAATGACTTGAAAATAGTTGAAGGAATCGGGCCAAAAATAGAAGCTTTATTCAATGACGCTGGAATAAAAACGTGGTATGATCTTTCTCAGGCTTCAACAGAAAAACTACAGTCTATTCTAGATGCTGGAGGAGAAAATTACGCCATTCATAATCCGAGTACTTGGGCAAGACAAGCTCTAATGGCTTATCAGGGAAAATGGCAGGAATTGAAAGACTGGCAGGATAGTCTTTTAGGTGGAAAAGAATAATTTTTTTAAGGTTCATTGAGGCAAAGTGACAAAGTGACAAAGGTTTTAGATTTTTGCTGTTGATGCTTTATCTTCTTTACTTTTTCACTTTGTTACTTTGTTACTTTGTTACTTTGTTACTTTGTTACTTTGTCACTTAAAAAAAAAAATCTTTTTGCCATTCTTTTTCGAAATTATACCAAAGTTGTCCATTTCTAACTTCTAAGGGACAATCTATATTATTTATATATAAAGCTCCAGTTCCTAAACCTTGTGGCATTTCTGAGTTTTGAAGAAAAGTCCATTGTGCGATGGCATTTAAACCGATATTACTTTCTAGAGCAGAAGTAATCCACCAGCCAATATTATACTTTTCTGCAAGTGTAATCCATTCTTGTGTTCCTCTGAAACCTCCGATAAAACTTGGCTTTAAAATAATATACTGGGGTTTTATTTCCTTCAATAGTTTTTCTTTTTCTTCAAATGAAAAAACGCCAATAAGCTCTTCGTCTAAAGCAATTGGAAATGGTGTTTCTTTACAAAGTTTTTCCATTTCTCTTATATTGCCTTTTTTGATTGGCTGTTCAATGCTATGTAGATGAAATTGATTCAATTGATTTAGTTTATCTAAAGCTTCACTTATTGAAAAAGCGCCATTTGCATCTACTCGAATTTCTATTTCTTCTGGCGAAAAATGACTTCTTATAAACGCTAATAATTCCAATTCTTTTTGAAAATCTATTGCTCCAATTTTAAGTTTTATACAATTGAAACCAGCAGCTAATTTATCTTCAATCTGCTGTTTCATGAAATCAGATTCTCCCATCCAAACCAGGCCATTTATGTTGATTGAACTTACATTTTTAGTAAAATCTGATGGAAGTAAAAGATATGGATTTTCACTTTTTAAGGATAAAAAAGCCATTTCAATTCCAAACTGGATTGACGGAAATTCTAATAAAGCTTCCCAAAGTACTTCTTCTCCTAAATGGATATTATCACAGGCCCATTTTAGTTTTTCTTCATAATCTTCTCGATCATCTGCGCTTAATCCACGAAGAATGCCACACTCACCTATTCCTTTTCTGTCGTTTTCTTCCAAGATTATAAACCAGGTTTCTTTTTCGGTCATAATGCCTCTTGAAGTTCCGGATGGTCTTTTAAACTGTAATAAATATTTTTGATAAGATGCGTTCATTTTTTTAGATGCTAAGATACTAAGGTACTGAGATGCTAAGTTTTATTAAACCGACTTTAAAAAGCAACTTTATATCTAAGAAACTTAATTGTATAATTTTAAGATTTTTTCAAAATCTTTTGAAGGTAAACCTGCTTTTTCAAAAGTCTCAAAATCAAGTTTTGTTTTCTCAATCCAGCTTAAGCTGTCTGTAACGTTCTGAGTTTGGTATTTTTTGTAAATGGCTTTAGCTGCGCTGTAATCATTGCTTACTAAATAAGTATGCGCCAAATTTAATTTTACCAATAACTCTGTATCGTCCAATTTTTCTCCGTCTTGAAGTGCTTTTAAAGCCTTTGCATATTGTTTAGTCAAAATATAACAATAGCCCAAAGAACTATAATCTAAATCGGTTGCTTTTCCTTCGTTAACGATAGTATTTAATTTAGGAATTGCTTCATTGTATTTTTGTGATTTGATTAAAGAAGAAGCTTGTTTTCTTAAATCATTAAAGACGTTTTTAGAAATGTCAGCATCTTTATAGCAAGCATTTCCAAAATCTTTGTAAACTTTTGTTTTTTCAACAGCCAATAATTTCTGAAACTCATCATAACGATATTGTTTCATAATTTTATTTAAAATGCAGACACAAAAATCATCTGAATTGGCCATTTTTTGTGCCATTGTAGAAGTTTTACATAAACTTATGATTTCGTTTTTATTGTCTTTATTCCAGCCTCGGTTCAGCTTAGTATCAACCCAGGGTACAACTTCTAAAACTACTTTCTGACTTAAAATCCAATTTTTACTTTCAAAACCAAACCAGATGGTACTGATATTTTCTTTTAAACAAGATGATTTACCAACAGATAAACGTTTAGCATCTTTACTTACAGGTTCAGCTTGAGAATAACAAGCATCACTGATTTTGCCATCTGCAACGTATTTTTTTGCATTTTCATTCGAAGTAAATATCGAATAAGTGCATTCGTCGTCTCCGGAAATTTTAGACATCAAAAAAACTGCTCCTGCAGATCCCTGACTCACTCCTGTTGGATCCGGAATAGCTTTTAGTAATGAAACCAAACTATTTGTCAGTTCCTGATTTTTATCTAAAAGTGTAATTCGGTAAACAATTTCTGTAGTTCCAACTGGAAGATCTTCTGTTGCAATAGAAATTCTATCGCGCGCTGGAACCAAAATCTCTTTTGTAGTTGCTCGCTCTTTATCCCAATAACCGTCTTTTTGAGAAAAAGCGTTATAAGAAATTACAATAAAAAGAGCTAATAATAATTTTTTGAAAGTTGAATTTTGTGAGGATGCTTTAATTGCCACAGATTTCACAGATTAAAATGATTTTTTATTTTAAAAACTCCAGTACTTCAATAACATAGATTGTGCCAAATAACAATTTCTCTTTGCCTTTAAAAGATATAGCCGAATCAAGAATTATCTCCTTTTTTCGGCTATACTTACAATATTTATAATTCAATAGATTCACCAATTTCTAAAAGCATTAAATCTTTTCCTTTATCAAAAAATTTACGAATAGATTCTTCATGATTGATTTCGATATAACCGAAAGTGTCAAAGTGATATCCAAGAATTTTGTCACAATCTACAAAATCTGAAGCGATAATAGCATCTTCAACATCCATTGTAAAATTGTCACCAATTGGAAGAATTACTAAATCTAATTCTGTACGAAGCGGAATCAATTTCATATCGTAGGTCAAAGCCGTATCTCCAGCGATGTAAATGTTTTTATGCTCGCCTTCAATTACAAATCCGCCAGGGTTTCCTCCGTAAGTTCCGTCAGGAAAACTGCTGGAATGAATTGCGTTTACATATTTTACTTTTCCGAAATCAAATTTCCAGCTTCCGCCATGATTCATTGGATGTGAATTAAAACCTTTGCCTCCATAGTAAGTTGCAATTTCTGCATTAGAAACAATTACTGCATTGGTATTTTTTGCGATAGTCTCAACGTCTAAAACATGGTCACCATGTGCATGTGTAACCAAGATATAATCTGCTTTTAGCGAATTGATGTCAATTCCTGAGGCTTTAGGATTTCCAGTAATAAATGGATCCACGATAATATTTTTTCCTCCTACTTCAATTCCTAAAGAAGCATGTCCGTAATATGTAATTTTCATTTTTTGTATAATTTAAAAGTTAAAGGCTTTTTATCTTCCGCCCAAAAACAGGTTTACAATAATGTCTGAAATCAATGAAATCATACAAACCGTTAATAGGATTGAAAGTAAAAATGTACTCAATGCCAGTTTTTTTAATTCTGGATCTAATTGTTTAGGATCATGATTTTTATAAACTGTAATTAAATGTTTAGTTAAAGGGATATAAGCCAATATAAACAAATATTGATCAAAGTTATAATCACTTAAAATAGCAAAAATCACAACCAAAAGCATCGCCGTAACAATTAAAGTATAATGATAAACTTTTGCATTTGCAGCGCCAATTTGTACTACAATCGTATTTTTTCCTGCTTTTTTATCTGATTCCTGATCGCGCATATTATTTAAATTCAAAACCCCAACACTCAATAATCCAATTGAAATGGCCGGAAGAATTAAAAGCGGATCAACCTCTTTCGCGTATAAAAAATTCACTCCTAGAGTACTTACCAATCCAAAGAAAATGAATACAAATACATCTCCAAATCCTCTGTAGCCATAAGCAGAATTTCCTACAGTATATTTAATTGCAGCAAAAATCGCTGCAATTCCCAACAATAAAAATAAGATTGAATAACCAAAATTATCTTTACCAAAAGCAAAATAAATCAAGATTATGGCAGACAATAAAGTTAGTAAAGAAGTAATTATAATGGCTTTTTTCATGGCCTGAGGCGTAATAACACCGCTCTGAATAGCACGCTGTGGCCCTACTCGATCTGCGTTATCGGTACCCTTTACTCCATCCCCGTAATCATTGGCAAAATTGGATAATACCTGTAAACCTAACGTTGTTAAAAGTGCGAAACCAAAAATTTTCCAGCTAAATACTTCAGTGGGCGTATTAATTGTTTCTGTTGGATTTGATAAAGCATAAATACTTCCAACGATAATTCCAGAAACTGATAAAGGCAATGTGCGCAATCTTGCGGCTTCAATCCAATGTTTCATATTGTAATTTTAGATTTTAGAATGTAGATTTTAGATTATTTATGTTCTGATTAAAAATGGATAGACTGAAAATCTAATAGCTAAAAATCAGAAATCTAAAATTATTTACGGTAACCATTTATTTTCTCCGAAATTTGGTTTTCTTTTTTCTAAGAAAGCATTTCTTCCTTCTTTTGCTTCTTCTGTCATATAAGCCAAACGAGTTGCTTCTCCAGCAAAAACCTGTTGTCCAACCATTCCGTCGTCTGTTAAGTTCATGGCAAATTTTAGCATTTTAATGGAAGTTGGTGATTTTTGAAGGATTTCCTGTGCCCATTCGTATGCAGTCGCTTCCAACTCATCGTGAGGAATCACAGCATTTACCATTCCCATTTCAAAAGCTTCTTGTGCAGAATAATTTCTACCTAAGAAAAAGATTTCACGAGCTTTTTTCTGACCTACCATTTTTGCTAAATATGCAGATCCGTAACCACCGTCAAAACTAGTTACATCGGCATCAGTTTGTTTGAAAATAGCGTGTTCTTTACTTGCAAGAGTCATATCGCAAACTACGTGCAAGCTATGTCCACCTCCAACTGCCCATCCTGGTACAACAGCAATTACCACTTTAGGCATAAAGCGAATTAAACGCTGTACTTCTAGTATATTTAAACGGTGCTGTCCATCTTCACCAACATAACCTTGATGTCCGCGTGCGTTCTGATCTCCACCGCTGCAGAAAGAATAAATTCCGTCTTTTGTCGAAGGTCCTTCAGCAGAAAGCAAAACTACTCCAATTGAAGTGTCTTCTTGTGCATCATAAAAAGCTTGGTATAATTCTGAAGTAGTTTTTGGGCGGAATGCATTTCTAACATTTGGTCTGTTAAAGGCGATTCTTGCTACTCCGTTACATTTCTTATAGGTTATATCTTCAAATTCTCTGGCTGTAATCCAATCCATTTTGATTTTTTTGTTTAAATAATTATACGGTAAAAATAAGGCATTTTTACAATTTTACCTACTCAATTTAGGTTAAGTCTTATCGAAATCGATACGCAATGTTAACAATTAGTATTTACTTACAAAAAATAACATTTTTTAACATTAGTTTAGAAAAATAATAATTAATTTTACACCCTAGAAATCAATGAGATACATTTTGTTTCAATGATTTCAGATTGATTTTCTTTCACTGATTTATTAACCTAAAAAATGATTTTTTTGAGAAAATTTAAAAAATTTGTCGCTCATTTTTTAAGGGTTTTAATTAACAGACCTCAAATTAAAGAGCAAATGATTTATGTGTTTGTCGAAACTTCAAGAAGAAAAAAGTAACACCTAAGGTTAAAAGTTAGAATTGTATATAATTAGTATATAAATGATAACGAAAAAGGAAAAAGTACTAATTCAGACTTTCTAAAAGTTATTTTATAAACCAATGGAGGAGCCGTGAAATTATCTTTTTGCTTTTAAGATATTTGCATTAATTGTTTAAAAGACATACCGTCAATGGGATAATCTCTAAAATACGTAAAGCTATTATTCTGAGATGGATTCGAATTATTTTATTTCTGTTTTTTTTTAATTACAATTTTTTTTAAAACTAGAATAAAAAGCGAAAGGCTGCTTGTAATGAGCAGCCTTTCGTGTTATATAAACTCTGTAATTTCAAAAAAACAAATTCCAAATTCCAAGCTCTGATTGAATTATAGTAAAATTGGAATTTAATTAATCAAGTAAATTCCGTCTTCTTTAATTTCAATAAGTCTTTCTTTATATAAAGTACCAATTGCTTTTTTAAATGATTTTTTACTCATTTTTAAAACGGTTTTGATATCTTCTGGATGCGAATTATCGTTTAATCTCAAGAATCCTCTGCTTGCTCTTAATTCACTTAAAATTTTCTCTGCATTAGGTTCTATGCTTTCAAATCCTTGCGCTTGAAGTGCTACGTCTATTTTATTATCAGGGCGAATGTTTTTGATATAGCCACGCAATCTTTGCCCTGTTCTAATCGAATCATCGTACACTTCGTCTTTATATAAAAGACCTTTGTGACGCTCGTTTATAATTACATTGATTCCCATATCAGTAATATGAGATACAATTAAATCCACTTCCTCGCCTTTTTCTACCGTCAAATCATCGTTGCTTAAGAACTGATTGGTTTTACTAGATGCAACTAAACGATTGGTTTGTTTGTCCATGTATAAATAAACCAAATAGCGTTTGCCTTTTTCCATCGGACGGGCTTGTTCTTTGAATGGAACGAGAATATCTTTTTCCATTCCCCAATCCATAAAAGCACCAACATTATTGATGTAATTGACACGCAAAAGCGCAAATTCATTCAATAAAATATAAGGAACCAAAGTTGTTGCAACTGGACGCTGTTCGTGATCCAGATAAACAAAAACAATTAATTCTTCTCCTATTTCAAACTCTTTTGGAACATATTTGTTTGGTAATAAAACATCGTGAACACCTTCGGGATCATTTTCAGGATTGCCTAAAAACAAACCAACTTTGGTATCACGTAATATTGTAAGAGTATTGTATTTTCCTATTTCCAGCATTTTTTTAATATTCTAAGTTGATTAAACAACTAAGTTTTGTCGCGCAAAGGTACGAAGTTTGAAAATGGTAAATCAAAAATGTTTAGCATAAAATAAAAAGTGCCGTTAAACGACACTTTCATTCCTATTTTTTAGATGCAAATCAAAGACTTAATTTAAGTTTTTAAAATACTGTTTCAAAATAACATCATTTTCGTTTGTCGGCGTAAAAACTTCTAAAATCGTTGGAGCATCATTTGTTTCATACAATGATTTTATACCCTTGTTTAATGATTCCAAATCATTAGCTGTAAAATAATTGCAGTGATACATTTTAGCTAAATGTTCAGCAGTTAAATGATGTGAGGTTTCAAAATAAGTATTAAAAACCGGTTTTTCCTGATGTCCCGGCAGGATTCTGAAAATTCCTCCTCCTCCATTATTTACTAAAATAATTTTGAAGTTTTTAGGAATATAAGCGTTCCAAAGTGCATTACTGTCGTATAAAAAGCTGATATCACCCGTGATGAATACATTTTGTTTTGAATTACCAACTGCAGCACCAATTGCTGTTGAAGTGCTTCCGTCAATTCCGCTGGTTCCTCTGTTACAGAAAACCTCTATAGATTCATCAATATCTATTAATTGAGCATAACGAATCGCCGAACTATTGCTGATTTGAAGCTGGCTGTTCTTAGGAAGTGATTCTATTACTTTTTCAAAAACTTTAAAGTCAGAAAATGCAATTTCTTTTAAATATTCTTTTCTCTTTTCAAGTCTTTCTTTGTAAACAGAATCGATACTTTCAAAATAATCACTTTCTGCAAAAGAGGTTTTGGAAAGTAAATCTTTAAAGAAATCATTTGGTTTCATTTCAAAATGCTGCGTCAGTGCGCCAAAGGTATCATAAGCTCGTAAACTATCAATATGCCAATGATGTTCCGGTTTGTATTTTCGTAAAAAAGCTTTGATTCTTTTAGAAACTACCATTCCGCCAAAAGTGATTAAAACTTCAGGATTAAATGCTTCAAAATCAGAATCATCAAAAGGTGTAATTAAAGTATCAATACTATTAATAAAATTTGGATGATGCAAATTAGAAGTTGTTTCCGTCAGTACCACAATCGAAGGATCTGAAGCTAAATTTGCAATAATTTCCTTATCAATTGTATTAGCTTCATTTACTCCAACGAGAACTAATTTTCTTTTCGCTTTATTCCAAATAGAAACGAATTCCTCACTATTTTCTATAGCTTTTGGACTATTATCTGAAATGAAATTGGTAATTATTGGTTGAATAGAAAGTTCATCTGTAGTTTCATACAAAGGTTCTTCAAAAGGTGCATTGATATGAACTGGTCCTTTTTGTAAAATCGAGGTTTCAATTGCTTTATTGATTTTTAAATCATTTTCTTCTGAAGCTTCTTCCGTAAGATTGGCATTGAAAACCGAATGATTTAGAAAAACATTTTGCTGGCGAATCGTTTGCCCATCTCCAATATCAATTTTACTCTGCGGACGGTCAGCAGAAATAACAATTAACGGAATCTGACTGTAAAATGCCTCCGCAAAAGCTGGATAATAATTTAATAAAGCAGATCCTGACGTACAAGCTACAGCGGTTGGCTGTTTGGTTTGCTGTGCGATTCCTAACGCAAAAAAAGCAGCACATCGTTCGTCTGCGATGCTGTAACATTTAAAATTAGGATTTTGCGCAAATCCAATCGTTAAAGGGGCATTTCTGGATCCTGGAGAAATAATAATATTCACAATGCCTTTGGCTGATAAAATTTCGATAATGCTTTGTGCAAGCGCTATTTTGGGGTAAATCATTCTGATCGTATATTACTTTTATAAAGAAAATCCCTGATTTGATTTTTCTTAATCTTGCTTACAAAGTTACAAACTTCGCAGTTCATTTAAGTTATAATTAGGAATATATTAAGGCTCTTTCTCAAAAAAGGAGATATATTTGTAAAATCGAATTATTAATAAAAGCCTGACTTAATTATGCGTTTCTTTTTAGTACTTTTTTTAGCCGTTACTTTTCAAACTGTAAATTCTCAGAATCAATTTGTTCCTGTTGATATTCCTTATAAAACAGCCTTAGAAACTGCGAAGAAAGAAGGAAAACCACTTTTTATTATGCTTTATGCCGATTGGTGCCCGCATTGTAATTTGATGAAAACGGAAGTTTTGAACGATCCTGCTGTAATGGATTTTCTAAATAAAAATTTTGTCTGTACATATAAAAACATCGAAAAAGAAGAAGGAATTGCTTTAAAAACTAAATTCACTACCAAATCACTTCCTACTTTTTTGTTTCTTGATGCCAATGAAACCTTGATTTATGCCTTAAAAGGAGAAATGAAAAAAGCAGATTTTCTAAATGAACTTCGATATTCATTGAATCCTAAAATGCAGTTGCCTTATTTAGAAAAAGAATTTATGGCCGATCCAAGTAATTCGGATAAATACTTTACTTATTTGAATACTTTAAAGAAAGGAAAAGACAGAACGGAATTATCACCGGCAACTCATACTTACCTAAACACACAGTCTGATGCTCAGTTGGTCAGCGAATTGAACTGGAGAGTGATTGCAAACGGTGTTACAGATATTAAATCTAGAGAATTTCAGTATGTTTTAAAACATCAAAAAGAATTTGCAGCTGTTGCTTCACAAACTAGAATTGACAGAAAGATTGAAAGTATTGTAAACGAACTGTTGCGTCCACTGGTTGATAATTTAGACACTGTAAACTATTACAAACAAAGAGAAATAGCAAAATCAATTCGTTTGCAAAAAACTGATTCATTGGTTTTTAAATATGATTTAACGTTGGCAGAAAGAACTGAAAAATGGGATTTTTATAAAAAAGTTACCCTTGAAGATACTGAGAAATTAGCTTGGAAAGATGCGAGCTTTCTTAAAGAAATTGGGAATACTTATTTTAAACATATTGATGATACAGAAAGTTTGAAAAAAGCGATTTTTTGGGTAAATCATTCTTTAGAATTAAATGATTCGTATGACGGAAATTTACTCGAAGCCAAGTTGTATAACAAAATAAAAGACAAAAAGAAAGCTTTAGAATATGCTAAAGAAGCCAAAGCCATTGCAAAAGAAATGGGCTGGGATTCTAAGGATGTTGACGCTTTACTGGCTGAACTAAACAAAAAATAATTACATAAATACAATGAGTATCATTTTAAGACCAGCAACTGAAAACGATTTGCAAAAGATATTAGAAATAGTAAATCATTCCATTTTACATACAACAGCGAATTACAGCTATGAAATTCAGACTTTGGAAGTGCAGCAAAAATGGTTTGAAGATAAAAAAGCTAAAAATCTTCCAGTTGTGGTTGCAGACTTAGATGGTGAAGTAGTTGGTTTTGGAAGTTATGGTCAGTTTAGAGAAAAAATAGGTTATCAATATACTGTTGAACATTCTGTCTATGTAGTGGATAATATAATTGGAAAAGGAATTGGTTCTAGGCTTTTAACTGAGTTAATTCGACTAGCAAAAGAACAGGGTTATCACGTTATGATTGGCGCCATTGATGCCGATAATGCTGGAAGTATTGCTTTTCACGAAAAATTTGGTTTCGTGGCAACGGGAACCATTCGTGAAGTAGGCTACAAATTTGACCACTGGCTGGATTTGGTTTTCATGCAGTTGATTTTGAAGTGATTTTTGCCGTAAAAGATGTGCGCATTTAAAATAAAACCCGACAGGTTTTAAAAACCTGTCGGGTTTGAAATTCTAAATCAATAAACTTAACTTTTTATCCAATTAATAACTTCTGGATCAGTTGGCAGAGTTCTTGGTTTAATTACTTTAACCAACTCTCCTTTTTCATTAATTAGGTATTTCTGAAAATTCCATTCTACCTCAGAATCTTGTAATCCATTTTTAGATTTTTGAGTTAGGAATTTGTAAACCTCACACATATCGCTTCCTTTAACTGAAACTTTGTTCATCATTGGAAAAGTTACACCGTAGTTTTGCTGGCAGAAACTTTCAATTTCTTTTGCTGTTCCAGGTTCTTGAGAAGCAAAATTATTGGCTGGAAAACCTACAATCACGAAACCTTTATCTTTATATTCTTTGTAAATAGCTTCTAAATCTTTGTATTGAGGCGTTAAACCACATTTTGAAGCCGTATTTACGATCATGATTTTTTTGCCTTTCAAGGACGCAAAGTCAAAAGTATCTCCAGATAAATCTTCGACTTTAAATTGATAAATAGTTTCTTTTGCCATGGCTTTATCTGTTTTAGATAATTTGTTCTTACTTGTTTGAGCATTCGCTTGTGCACCAAATAAAAGAGCGGCACCAAATAGTATTAAAAGTATTTTTTTCATCGTATAATTTTTTATAAAATTAGCTAAAATACGCTTCACTAAAACTTAAATTTTATTAATCAAAAGTTAAATAAAAAATGAAGCCTAACGTTAATCAGACGTTAGGCTTCCCCCCATACAAACAAATCAAACCATGAATTAATTATTATGCAATCTTTTATTAATAAAACAATATCTCATTAAAATTATAGTTGATGACTCGGTTGTATTGAAAATCTTTTTATCCCCCAATGCCTAACGTACCCTCAAAATATTTTCAAATGGCTTGTAATATTGTATCTACTTGAATCTTACCTAATCGTCATGACATAATAAAAAGTCTTCAATCTGGAAGTCCGAGTGCATCAACTATACTATTTTTTATATCTAAAATTTAAAGAACATCACCAATCTTACTGTTTATAAAGCTTGATAAACACTAAAATAAAAACCAGAAAATCGAATATTTTTATAAAATCCATAATCTTGAAAGTTTATCTATTTATAATGAATTCTTCAATCTCAACTAAATTTCAAGCTGCCTTATAATTGTCGCTTCTTTTTTAAAGTCGTTCTCATTAAAAACGGTCATCGCTAACACAGTAGTCAATCCGACGATGAGTATTTTTATTATTTGCTTGCTATCCATAATATTGTTTTTTAAAGAACGACTTTAGTTTATACTGTTCAAAGCGTATTATTTAGAATCAAATTATTATGATCTTTTTCTTACTTATAAAATTATTTACGTAATTGGATTGTTTTTGGTTTTAAAAAAAGTAAAAAAAATCATCTTTTTTTTAAAACCCCTATATTTTCCTAGGTTTTTAACTACAAAAAAAAATAAAAGAAATAAAAGAAAAATAATTTACCTTTATAACAGCTACCACTAAACATCTAAATTTTCATGTTTAAACTTTAAAAATCCAAATCTATGAGTCAAGAAGAACTGCTAGTTTTAATTTACAAAAAGGACGAAAAAGCTTTTACGCATTTATACGACATGTACTCTAAAAGTTTGTTTTCTGTCATTCATGTCTTAATCAAAAATCGAGAAGAAGCGGAAGATGTCCTCCAAGATGTCTTCGTGAAAATCTGGAAAAACATCGATTCTTATAACGAAAGTAAGGGCCGATTTTACACTTGGATCCTTAATATTGCTCGAAATACCTCAATCGACAAGCTTCGTTCTAAAAATTTTAATAACAGTCAAAAAAACCTTTCTTCGGATAATTTCGTAAATCTGTTAGATGACAGTAATAAACTAACCAATAAGCTTGATGCAATCGGAATTCAGGAATTTGTCAAAAAACTGAAACCAAAATGTATTGAGATCATTAATTTATTATTCTTTAAAGGATATACCCAGCAAGAAGCTTCAGAAGAATTGGCACTGCCACTGGGAACTATAAAGACGCAAAACAGAAACTGTATTAACGATTTACGTAATTATTTGAAAATATAATGGAAGCACAAGAATATATAGAATCAGGAATTCTAGAGCTGTACGTTTACGGCTTATTAAGCGAAAAGGAAAACCTAGAAATAGCTGAATTAGCAAAAAAGAACCCTGAAGTAGATCAGGAAATTATTTCGATTGAAAAGGCTGTAATAGCTTTATCATCGAGCTTCTCTCCTTTCCATTCTGTGGAGAATTTCGAGAAGATTAAAGCACGTCTGGAGCTTAAACACGGAAAAGTAGTCGATATGAAACCGACTTCAAACTGGTCTCAATATGTGGGCTGGGCTGCTGCAGTATTACTATTGTTAGGTTTAGGATATCAGACTTTGGAGTTATCAAAAACCAAAGATGCTATTTCTACAGTTGGAAATGAGAAAAATAAAATTCAAAGAGAATATGCTTTCTTAGATCAGCAGAATAAGCAGACTGAAAAGAACTTAAGTATTGTTAGAGATATCAAAAATATTGGAGTTACTCTTGGCGGTCAGGCGGTTTCTCCAACTTCTTTTGCAAAAGTATACTGGAACCAGCAAACTAAAACGACTTATATCGATGCTGCTGGATTACCAACTCCGCCAAAAGGAATGGTTTATCAGGTATGGTCTTTAAAATTAAGTCCAGTTCTTACGCCAACAAGCATCGGTTTGTTGGATAATTTTGAAGGAAATACTCAAAAAATCTTTGCTGTAAGCCAAACCGATTCAGCAGAGGCTTTTGGAATTACTTTAGAGCCTGCTGGAGGAAGTCCGACTCCAACAATGGAACAACTTTATACTTTAGGAAAAGTTTAAAATTTAAATTCGCATAAAACTTATAAGGAGCTGTTTTTAAAATAGCTCTTTTTTTATGCTTCAGAGAAGCAAAATATTTATAGAATAAATATTTGACCCCGCAGGTTTTTTTTATAGATAAAAGTTTTTTAATATTTTGTTCAGTGCAAAAGGTGTTGTTTCAAACAAACGTTACTAAAACGCAAAAAAAGCTCAGTGTTTATACTGAGCTTTTCCGATACGAATCAATAATTAATTGGATAATCCTATTTTTTTACCTTTTTCGTTTTATAGTATTTTCTATATTTTGGATAAGTAATCGCTCCTATTAAAGTAATTGTAATCAAGCAGTAATAAATCCAGCTTAAAGAATGTGCTTCTCCACTTGCATAAGAGTGTAAACCAACTAAGTGGAAGTTTACTCCATAATAAGTAAATAATATAGAAACAAAAGCATACATACTCATTAAATTGAAGAACCATTTACCTCTTAAAGCAGGAACAAAACGAGCGTGAATTACAAAAGCATAAATCATAATCGAAATTAAGGCCCAAGTTTCCTTTGGATCCCATCCCCAGTAACGTCCCCAGCTTTCATTTGCCCATTGTCCACCTAGGAAGTTTCCAATCGTAAGCATGATTAAACCAATGGTTAAAGACATTTCATTGATATAAGTGATCTCTTTAATATTCAATTCCATTTTAGCTTTGTTTTTCTCTGTTGTAAAGAAAATCAATAATAATGATACAAAACCTAAAATCATTCCTAAAGCAGTCGGACCATAACTACCTACAATAACTGCAACGTGAATCATTAACCAATAGGAATTAAGAACTGGCTGTAAGTTTGCAATTTCCGGATCAATCCAGTTCATGTAGGCTGCCATTAAAATCATAGCCGTCACGAAAGCAGATGAAGCAACTGTTAATTTTGATTTTCTGTCAAAAGCCAATCCGAAGAACATGGTTGACCAGGACACATATACTATAGATTCGTAAGCATTACTCCAAGGTGCATGCCCAGAAATATACCAACGTGCTATTAGTCCTAATGTATGAAGCACAAACAACAATCCAATTATAATATGGAAAGCGTTTATTGTAATACGAAGCCATTTTTTCTCAAAGAAAATGTTGACAATAATAAAGATGAACATAAAGCTAGCTGCTGTAATATACCAATAAGTCAATTTCTGAAAAACATCGTATTTGTTGTAGGCAATTTCTGCATCGATTTTTTGTTCGCTAGGCATTACTTTGGCTCCAAATTTCTTTTGGAAACCATGAATACTTTCTACTAAATTATCAGCTGTATCAAAGTTTTTTGCGATAGATCCATTATTCAAAGCACTAAAATACAAAGGCAGGATTTGTTTCACGTAAGTTGAATCCATTCCTTTAAATCCAGCACCTTCACGTTCTAAATATGAAACCCATTTATGATTTGGATCATTTGGAACTGGGAATATCTTTAAAATGCTGCCACTTAAAGCAGATTCCATTAAGTTTACTTTTTTATCTGTCTCAATATAATCTTTCTCAAACTGATTTGGATTTGCAGCTTTATAAGCAGCATCTAAATAAGGTGATAGTTTATAATTTCCCTGCTCATCAAAGAATTTTACAAATGGAGCGTATTTATCTTTTGGATCAATACCAATAATTTTTCGGATACTGTCATTTCCTGATTTAATGTAAATTAATGGAACCTGAATCCAAACCTGAGCATATTGTGTCATCGATAAAAACACCTGATCAGAATTCATTTCGTTATATTTATCACTGTGGCTTACTTTTCGAAGCAATTCAGATGAAAAAGTATTAATCGGCTTCATTCTTCCACCGGCATCCTGAATAATCAAACGTCCAAATTTTGCTGCATGTGCTTCTGGAGCTTTATAAATATTCAATAACGAATCTAATTGTTTTTTGCTTGGCGGTGCTGTAACGTGATTGGCATGATCATTTGGATCTGCTGTATGTGCATGATCGTGATCGTGTGAATGTACATGTGTTGTCTGTTGCGCAAAACCACTTAAGCTCAACATTAAAACTAAAATCGTAAGTAGTTTTTCTTTTTTCTTTTTAACAGCCTCAAGTTTACGCTTTAAATCTCCAAAACGAGAATGTTTTGTAAACATAATTCCCATTAAACCTATGTAAAGCATGAAATATCCAAAATAGGTAATGTTGGTTCCCCAGAAATCATGATTTACAGATAAAACCGTTCCTTTTTCGTCTGGATCAAATGAAGATTGGAAAAAACGATACCCCTTATAATCCAAAACATGATTCATAAAAATATCGGCATCAAAAGTTTCTGTAGAATCCTGAACGGTTACTTTACTTTTAAAAGCAGAATAACTTTTTTCAGTTCCAGGGTATTTATCAGCAATAAAGTCATTTAATCTTACTTTGAAAGGCAAGATATATGCCTTACTTCCGTAAAATAGAGAATATTCAATGTTGCCAATTTTTACTGTTTTTGGTTCTCCAACCTGTCCTTTAGAACCAAAAAGCATAACTTCTTTTTCCTGTCCCTCGGCTTTTACTTTAACGACTAAAGCATCTGAGTGTGTTTTAGCTTTATAATCATTATTCGATTCATATTCTACTTTTCCTTTCATTGCAGGATCTGGAAATACAATTCTGATATCTCCAATGCTGTATAAAGAACGCATCATTAAAGGCTGTACATCATCTTTGGTGACTTTACCTTTTAGCTGGTCGGCCATTCTCATAAATTCTCCTTCAAAAGGGGTTTGAATAGTGTATGTATCACCTTTTGTATTGATATTGATGGCTCCGTCTGTTTGTTTATTCAAAGCAAACAAAACATTGTGGATATTCTGAACTTCCCCTTCTTTTAAGTAATGTTCTTCACGTCCGCCTGCACCAGCTTCAACTAATTTAAGGTACAAAGTTCCGTTTGCATCTGGTTTAACCACTTCCTTCGCTCCCATGATATAATTAGCATAAGAAACTTCAAAAGGAGTTTCGTCAAATTTGCCAGAAATAGAAAAATCATTAGTGGTTGCTGGAGATAATAAAAGACTTTTTTCAAAAACTCTTCGTTTCATTTCTCCTTTATATTCACCATCAACAAAAACGGTTAAAAAAGTCTTATCTGAATATACTTGGTTTTCTGCCGCACCTTCACGAATTGGCATCATTCCTTCATAACTAATATAACGAGTAATAAAAGCTCCTATAATGATAAAAATAAAGGCCAAGTGAAGTAATAAAGTGGCCCATTTTTCTTTTTTAAGTAACTGATAACGTTTGATGTTTCCGAAGAAGTTAATCACGAAAACTACCATTATGGCTTCAAACCACCAAGTATTGTAAATTAAAATTCTGGCTGTGTCGGTATTGTATTTACTTTCGATAAAAGTTCCAATACCCATTGCCGCTGCGAATGCTATAAAAAGAACGGCCATTAAACGTGTAGAAAACAAAAAAGAGAATATTTTTTTATCCATTTTTAAGGAATTACATTGTATATAAAGTGGCACAAAAGTACTTAAAAATGTTTATTTGAGGCGTGCGATATTTGTTAATAAAAACCAAATATATAGCGGTAAATTTCATCAAATCCCTAAAAATGTACGCTAATTTTTACAAAACAATATCTCAAAAAATTTAAGTTATTCTTTTCTCGCACTATAGTCAAAACAAAATAAATACGCTTTTCTGTTTTCATTTTGATAATTACAAAAAGAATTTCAGAAGCAAAAAAATTATAATCTCTACAATGTGAATCAAAACTTTTCGTTACAAATTATCTTTATAAAAAATAATACTAATTTTGCTTTTATGATTCAGATAACAATTATTGGTTCCGGAAATGTTGCACAGCATTTGATAAAAGCTTTTGATGGAAGTAAAACCGTTGAAATTAAACAGGTTTTCTCCCGAAAGAAGGAAACATTGCTAAATTTAGTTGACTATGAAAAAATTGTTACGGATTATAATGATATCCAGCCTGCAGATTTACACATAATTGCTGTTTCAGACAATGCCATTTCTGAAGTTTCAGAACAGCTTCCTTTTAATAATCAATTTGTGGTTCATACTTCAGGAACCTCTTCAATTGAGCTTTTAAATCCTAAGAATCGACGTGGTGTTTTTTATCCGCTTCAAACATTTTCAAAAAATAAAGCTATTGATTATTCGATTATTCCATTTTGTCTGGAAGCCGAAAACACAGCCGATTTTAAGTTATTGGAATCCATTGCTAAAAGCATTTCCACAACAGTACATTCTGTAAATTCCGAACAACGTAAAGCGCTTCATGTTGCGGCTGTTTTTGTCAGCAACTTTACGAATCATTTGTATTATTTGGGACAAGAAGTTTGTGAAGAAAATCAGTTGCCATTTGCAATTCTAAGGCCACTTATTCAAGAAACTGCTGACAAAATCAATACATTAAATCCGATTGATGCTCAGACTGGTCCTGCGATACGTCATGATTCGAACACCATAGAAGTTCATATGGCTTTTTTACAAGACGAAAACAAAAAAAATATCTATAAAATCCTAACACAATCTATACAGCATAATGGCAAAAAGTTATAAAGAAATAATGAATGACATCACAACATTTGTTTTTGATGTAGACGGCGTATTAACAGACAGTTCTGTTTTTGTAACCAACGAAGGCGAAATGTTACGAACAATGAATATTCGTGATGGCTTTGCTTTAAAAGCGGCAATCGAAAGTGGTTATAACGTATGTATTATTTCTGGCGGAAGCAACGAAGGTGTTCGTATTCGTCTTCAAAATTTGGGTGTAAAAGACATTCATTTAGGAACTCCTGACAAAGTAAAAACATTTAACGATTATACTGAAATCAATAATATAAAGCACGAAAATGTGCTATATATGGGAGATGATATTCCTGATTTTCATGTTATGAAATTAGTAGGTCTTCCAACGTGTCCACAGGATTCTACTCCGGAAATCAAAAATATCTGCCGTTACATTTCTCATGTAAAAGGAGGACGTGGCGCGGCAAGAGACGTTATCGAACAAGTGATGAAAGTACAAGGAAAATGGATGGAGTATTTTAATGGAAAACATGATTAAAGTTTTCAGTCACAGTGACAGTTTTCAGTTAATAAAAAACTCAGTATTTTAATCTCGATAGCTATTTGGATAGCCACTCAGAACCTTTGCAACTTAAAAGAAAATGAAATTCCTAAAACTTATTCGCTATAAAAATTTATTAATGCTGGCTTTTATGCAGCTTCTTTTCCGTTATGCTTTTCTAAAACAGCAAAATATTCCGCTTGCTTTATCAGATTGGCAATACGGATTATTAGTTTTAAGCACAGTTTTATTGGCTGCTGCAGGTTATGTTATTAATAATATTTATGATGTGGCAACAGACAGTATCAACAAACCAAATGATGTTGTTGTTGGAAAAGGAATAACCGAAACTGCTGCTTATAACATTTATATTGGCTTAAATATTTCGGGAGTTGCTATTGGTTTTATTTTATCTAATATTATTCTGAAACCCTCTTTTGCATCACTTTTTATTCTCATTGCAACTTTACTGTATTTTTATGCTACTACCTTAAAACAAATCATGATTTTAGGAAATTTTGTTGTGGCGTTGCTTCTTGCAATTAGTGTACTGATTATTGGAGTTTTCGACATTTTTCCTGCGACAACAGCTGAGAATCAGGCGCAAATGGCTAGCCTTTTTTCAATTTTAATTGATTATGCTTTGTTTGCTTTTATGATTAATTTTATTCGAGAAATAGTTAAAGATATTGAAGATGTAAATGGAGATTACAATCAAGGAATGAATACTTTACCAATTGCCATTGGTGTTAGCAGAGCTGCAAAAATTGCTTTGGGATTTGCTATAATTCCGTTTGTTTTATCGGCTCTTTATGTCAATACTTATTTCATGGAAAACAAACTTTACATAGCTGTTTTTTATGCTTTTGCCACAGTTTTGGCGCCTTTATTATATTTTATAGTAAAAATCTTTGATGCCAAATCCCAAAAGGATTTTCATCATCTGAGCACTATCTTGAAATTAATTTTATTCTTCGGAATTTTATCAATCTTGGTTATTGCCTTAAACATCAAATACAATGCTTAAAGAAAAATTAAAGAAATATAAAATCATTTTAGCTTCGGGATCACCTAGAAGACAGCAGTTTTTTAAAGATTTAGATCTTGATTTTGAAATTCGTTTAAAAGATGTTGAAGAGATTTATCCGCCAGAATTAGAAGCGGCTGAAATTACCGATTATCTTGCAGAACTGAAAGCCAAAGCGTTTGAAGGAGAATTAAAGGAAAATGAAATTCTAGTTACGAGTGATACAATCGTATGGCATCAGAACAAAGCTTTAGGAAAGCCTAAAAATGCTGAAGAAGCTTTCAAGATGATAAAATCAATGTCTAATACGACTCATGAAGTGATTACTTCGGTTTGTTTTAAAACGAACCACTCTTCTACTCTACTGCATGATATTACCAAAGTAACTTTTAATGATTTGTCTGACGAAGCTATTTCATATTATATAGAAAATTATAAACCTTATGATAAAGCGGGTGCTTATGGAATTCAGGAATGGTTTGGTTTTATGGCAGTTGCAAAAGTTGAAGGCTCTTATACCAATGTTATGGGACTTCCGACAGCAAAAGTCTACGAATTTTTGACTACATTAGTGTAAAAATTTTATTTATGTTTTCCTTTAAAGAATATAGCCGCGAAATATTTGCCACGATAATTCTCATTTTAGTATTTATAATTCTTAGAATGGTAATTGCAAAACTAGTCAAAAATTTTGCTGCTTCGAGTCAGTTATTTGAACATCGTACCAATCTAGTTATCAAATACATCAATATTTTGATGAATATATTGATGACCATTAGTTTAATTGTAATTTGGGGAGTGCAGACTGATGACATTTTTGTTACCATTTCTTCTATAGCAACCGTAATTGGTGTTGCTATGTTTGCACAATGGTCTATCTTGAGCAATATTACTTCTGGAATGGTCTTATTTTTTTCTTTTCCATTTAGGATTGGAGATACTATCAAGATACACGATAAAGATTTTCCAATCGAAGCAGAAATTGAAGATATCAATACTTTTCATGTAAGTTTAAAAACTAAAGAAGGAGAAAAAATTGTTTTCCCAAACAATTTATTGCTTCAAAAAGGAATTTCAATAATACCTGCCAAATATGAGGAAAGAGAATTTTTCGACTAAAATTTGAATGGGAATTTTATAACACCAAGTCAAAAAGCTGGAACGAAAACGGACAAATAAAGTATAATATTTGTTTTACAAATTCAGCTTAATTCTAAAACATAATGACTCGGCCAATAACTTTACCTTTTTACGCAAAACTCGCTTTTATACTAATTACTTTAATTTGTTTTGCCTTTATATTTTGCACTGGAAAAAATATTATTACACCCGTTTTACTTGCTTTTCTATTTGCTGTTTTATTACTTCCTATTTTCTCTTTCTTTAATAAAAAGCTAAAATTTCCAAGACATCTCGCGGCAATAGTTTGTCTTCTTATTTTTCTTTCTTTTATAGTCGGAATTTTGGTTTTCATTTCCTATCAGGTCACTTACATTGCCAATGATTTTGATACCATAAAGAAAAATGCCAATTCATTTATTCTTGAAATTCATAAGTTTATAAGAGAAAATTTCGAAGTAAGTATTGGTGATCAGAAAAAATATCTGGATTCGGTTACGCAGGATTCTGTAAAAAACGGACAGGCAAAACTGGGTTCCTTTATAATATCAATGAGTGATGTTCTCTTAGATAGTACTATTATAATTATTTATACGTTTCTATTCTTAATTTATAAAGAGCATTTTAAATTGTTTTTAGCCAAATTAATCCGTCAGGAGAATCATGCGGTTTTAAAAGATATACTTTCTCAAATCAAAGTTTCGATTAACAATTATATCGTCAGTTTAATAATAGAAATGATTGTTGTTTCGGTTTTAACTAGTATCGGATTGTGGATTATTGGTATTAAATATTTTATTTTATTGGGATTAATTACAGGAATCTTAAACCTGATTCCATATATCGGAATTTTGGTTGCCGGAATTATCACTGTTTTAGCTTCGTTAACCGGTTCGGCTGAATTTTCAATCATCTTAGGAATTCTCATCGTAAATATAATTGTCCAGTTTATAGACAATAATCTTTTAGTACCATTGATTATCAATTCTAAAGTAGAAATCAATGCTTTTGTATCTATTATGGGAATTATTGTCGGCGGTGCGGCAGCAGGAATTTCAGGAATGTTTTTGGCAATTCCGCTTTTGGCAATTTTAAAAATTATTTTCGATCGAATAGATCCTCTTGCTCCTTGGGGTTATCTTATGGGAAATCATGTGCCACGAAAATTTACATGGCGTAAACAAAAAATTGCAACAGAAAATTAAAAAGGACGTTATACTATAAAAACCTCCCATTTATTCCTTACATTCATAAATAATAAAACTATTAGAAGAAAACTACCGAATGTCTTTAGATAAAAAAATACTATTTTTTATTTTGCTTTGCTTTTGTTTACAAAGTGGATATGCTCAGGTAGATAAAACGAAAAAAGAACCTAGAACCCAGAAAGACACTACTGAAATCTATACCAAAATTCGAAATTATTCTAAGAAAAATAAATTTACGCAGATGATGCATAAATTGTTTTTTAAATCTAAAAAGCCAAAGAAAAAGCAAGAGTTACTTGTACCAATAGATTCTACTCATTACGATGGCAAAATTATTCGTAATATAAACATTATCACTTTAGATCCTTTTGGGCATTCTGTGGCAGATACTACACAAATGCCCAAAAATTGGGGTGAGCGAATGGGAAACAGACTTCACTTAAAAACAAAAAAAATAGCAATAAAGAACTTATTACTATTTAAGAAAAACACACCGTATAATACGTATAAAGTTCTGGAAAGTGAGCGTTTAATACGTGCGCAACGTTATGTAACGGCAGTTCGAATTTCCAATCAATCTGTTGGTCAAGCTTCAGATTCTGTTGATGTCACTATACGTGTTTTAGATTCCTGGAGTACTATTCCAAGATTTTCAATTTCTAGCAGTCAAATGTCGATTGGGTTTAAAGAAAAAGATTTCTTTGGTTCTGGACAGCAGTTAGAATATCGTTACACCAATCGCTTTGATGATGGTCGTAATGCCAATGAAGCGACTTATACTGTTCCAAACATCAAAAACACGTATATAGGAACCGTTCTTCATTATAAAATGGACTTAGACAATAACTATATTAAAAGTATAGATGTGGAGAGAGACTTTTACTCTCCTCTGACAAAATGGGCTGGTGGCGTGTATGTTGATGAATTTTACCGAAGAGATACACTTCAGGCACCAGATCTTTCTTATGCATATCAATCTGTAAAGTATAAATCACAGGATGTTTGGGCTGGACATGCTTTTAAAGTTTTTGAAGACGAAAAAAAAGCCATAACTAATCTTATTACTACTGCTAGATTTTTAAATAAAAATTTCACTGAAACACCAACTGAAGTGTATGACCCAGATCATTTTTATTCTGATGAAAAACTAATTCTCAGCGGGATCGGATTGAATACGCGAAAATTTATCAAAGACAGTTATATTTTTCGAAACGGCCAGACAGAAGACGTTCCGATTGGAAGAATATATGGTGTAACCTTTGGCTATCAATATAAAAATACTTTTTGGAGACCTTATGTTGGTGCACAGTTTTCGTTTGGAAATTATTATCGGTTAGGTTTTCTGAGTATGAATTTTGAGGCTGGAACTTATTTTCATCAATCCAAAACGTATCAAACTGCTTTCTTGTTCGAATCTAACTATTTTACAAAATTATATAGTATTGGAAAATGGAAATTAAGACAATTCGTAAATCCAAGAGTTGTAATTGGAGTTAATCGTGATAATATTATTGGGGATGAGTTAAATATTAATGAGATAAATGGCTTAGCCGGTTTTAATACAGCATTGTATGGGACCAGTAAAGCTTTATTATCACTTCAAACACAAACGTATTCGCCTCATGCATTATGGGGATTTCGTTTAAATCCTTTCTTTAATTATTCGGTTGCTGTTTTAGGTAGTCCAGAAGTTGCCATGACAAAAAGCAAACCATATTCTAAAATAACTTTAGGTTTACTGGTAAGTAATGACTACTTGGTTTTTAGTTCATTTCAGCTTTCTATTTCTTATTATCCAAGTATTCCTTTGCAAGGTGATAATGTATTTAAAACAAATACTTTTGAAACTACAGATTATGGTCTTCAAAGTTTTGAACTTGCTAAACCACGAGTTGTCGATTACAGATAATTTTTATCTTTTTTTTGAAAAAATACTAGCCAACAAAAACCAGCTTAAAATCAGCTTCTTACACGTTAAACAAATCCAAAAAAAATTCGACGAAATACATTTTTTACTCGACAAAATACATATTCATTTTTTTTGGCACAGTATATGAATATCCCTAAATAAGATTAACATTAAAAAAATAAAAAAGATGAAAACGATAAAATTAGCAATCGCCGGATTATTTCTAATGGTTGCAAATGCCACGCAAGCCCAAGTATCGATAAACGTTAATATAGGAACTCCTCCAGCTTGGGGGCCTGCAGGATATACCGAAATGGAATATTATTACCTTCCAGATATTCAAGCTTACTACGATGTACGTGCAGCACAATTTATATATTATGGAAGAGGAAAATGGGTAAGAACAACTTACTTGCCAAGACAATATAGAAATTATGATTTGTATGGAGGCTATAAAGTAGTTTTGACAGATTACCACGGTAGAACCCCTTATGTTTACTTTGATCGTCATAAAGTAAAATACTACAAAGGATACCACGGAGCGCCTCAAAGACCTTACAAACCAAGACCTGTATATGGCTATAATGACCGTAGAGATTACAAACGTTATGACAAACATGACAAACACGACAAACACCATGATAGACACGATGATCACCATCACCACGATGACCGAGATCACGGACGTGGTAGAAGATAATTGCTAAACCACGAATTTTCAACATAAGAGAGTATCACAAAAATGATACTCTCTTTTTTTGCTTTTTTTGTTTTGATATTTTTTCAAAAGATTGTAAATTTAATATAAATCACTATTAAACAAGCGTTTAAATTAGCTTGTTTTAAAAATTAACCTTTGTTTAATGTGATTATAATATATATTTGCACCAAATTTCTAAAACTCAAATCGCATCATTATGAAAAAGAATGTTTATTTGCTTTCATTTTTAGCAATGTCCCTATTAATAGGCTGTGACAGTAACGATGACAACAAAAACAACAATCAATCGTTGGACAACATTACGATTAATTCTGATCAAAATACCTTAAGCCAGAGACTTGACTACACCAATTCTGGAGTAATTTCAATCGAAAATAGTTCTCTAGTAGGAAAATCTGCAGAGAATACTGTGACCAATTTTCCACTTGTGCAGATTGCCGAGGTAAAACCTCCAGTTGACGCCAATGGAAGAACTTTACAAGCCAGTCATGTTACAGTAAATGGAAACTACGCTTATGTTTCTTATATCACCCGTGGTGATGTTTATTCTGGAGCAATTGACGTTATTGATGTTACAGATCCTTACAAACCTAAATTGGTTACCTCTGCTTTGATTCCAAATACTGATATTACTTCTCTTACTTATACAAATGGAAACTTAATTATTGGAGCGGCAAAAGATATTGATAAAGATCCTTTGCTTAAAAATAATCCAGCGGTTGTTTACAATATGCCTTTAAGTGCTGGACTTCTTACTGATAAAACTACTGCTAATTACTTAGAAAGCAGAGTTACTACAGATGTAGCTGCTAATACTAATGATTATTTTGCAGTTACTGGAGATAATGGTAGTTTATTCAAAATGAGCGCTTCAACAAAAGCCATAACAGGCAAAGTTGCTGTAGCTGATTTACGTTCTATCGCTTTAACTTCTGATAAAGTGGTTACTTTAAGCGGTACTAAAGGAGTGAATGTTTACAATCAATCTACGCTTGCTTTGCAAAAAAGCTTTACAACTTCTACAGATGTAAGCGGTGCAAAAAGAACAATTGATATTGACGGAACAAAACTTTTAGTTTCTGAAGGACCAAATGGTCTTGGTGTTTATGATATTAACAGTGGTTCAAAATTGCAGACTGTTGCAATACCAACTGCAGCTGAAGATAATGTCACTAATGCAGTTTCTGTAAACGACGGCTATGCATTCCTTGCCAATGGAGCATTAGGATTAAATGTTTATCAGTCTGGAACACAACTTAGTTTATTGGGTTCTTTAGGAATTGCTGGTTCATCAAACTATGTAAAATCTAGCGGTAATTATATTTATGTTGCCAGCGGAACAGGCGGTTTAAAAATCATTAAGATGGAAAAACCAAATACTACATTTGCAAGCTGTTCTTCATATCCGGTTTACAATCAAGGAAAAGATTTAATTTTAAATTCAAACGATATTAAATCGTACCAAGGTTCAACAGCTATTAATTCGGCTATAATAAATTCTAATGCAATATTAACACACTGTGGTTCTATCTCAATTCAAAATGGTTTAACCTTAAACAGCGGTGGAACATTTAACATGAAAGGAAGTTTAGCACAAGGTAAATATCAACAATCAAACCCAACGCAACTAATTATTAACAGTAATGCAACACTACAAGTAGAAGGTTCTGTTATAATCTGGGGAGATTTGCTATTAAACAGTGGCGCTAAAATCAACTTTATTGGTAACGATTCTTCAATTACAATATACGGTAAAGTAACCAAAAATAGTGGCGTTACGATTACTGGAACTTACAAGGACACTGAGAATAAATTAAAATAACATTTCGTTTATTTCAAAATCGAAATACAAAAGAGCCGTCAGAACACATCTGACGGTTTTTTTATTTATTTCATTCCATTTAAGGTACAATTATTGTTCGTTAACATTTCATTTAAATAATCTTCCATAAAATAATTAGTATTTTTGGGACAATTCTAAAAACACCTAACTTTTAATCATGCGAAAAATACAGGTTCAAATCTTTCTTTTATTTTTTCTAGGTTTTCAGATTTCGTTTGCACAGCAGCCACAAAAACCAAATTCAGTTGAAATTTATAATCAAATCAAAAAACTAAACTTTTTAGGTTCAGTATTATATCTTGCTGCACATCCTGATGATGAAAATACTAGAATGATTTCGTATTTGGCCAATGATATGAATGCTAGAACAGGTTATTTGTCTTTAACTCGTGGGGATGGTGGTCAGAATTTAATTGGATCGCAATTACGTGAATTGCTTGGAGTAATTAGAACTCAAGAATTAATTGAAGCTAGAAAAATAGATGGCGGAGAGCAGTTTTTCTCTCGTGCCAATGATTTTGGTTTTTCGAAAAACCCAAATGAAACCTTAGACATTTGGGACAAAGATAAAGTACTGGCCGATGTGGTTTGGACCATCAGAAAATTCCAGCCGGATATTATTATTAATAGATTTGATCATCGTTCACCGGGCACAACGCACGGACACCACACCTCTTCTGCAATGCTGAGTGTTGAAAGTTTTAAATTAACAAACGATCCAAAAGTTTATCCGGAACAATTGAAATACGTAACACCTTGGCAGGTAAAAAGACAATTTTTTAATCCGTCTTGGTGGTTTTATGGCAGCCAGGAAAAATTTGATGCTGCCAATAAATCAAAATTCACCAAATTAGAAACGGGTGTTTATTACACTGGAATTGGAAAATCGAATCAGGAAATCGCCGCTTTAAGCCGAAGTCGTCATCAATCACAAGGTTTTGGAAGTACAGGAGTTCGTGGCGATGAAACAGAATATTTAGAGTTGATTAATGGAGAAACACCAAAAGACCGTGATAATTTGTTTGACGGAATTGATACCAGCTGGAATCGTGTCAAAAACGGAAAACCAATTGGTGATTTAATTTCCTCTATCATTTCAAACTATAACTTCAGTAATCCATCTGCAAGTATTCCGGATTTAGTTAAAGCCTATTCGATGATAGAGGCTTTAGAAGATACCCATTGGAGAACAATCAAATCCGAAGCAATCAAAAGCATCATTGCGTCATGTTCTGGTTTATATCTTGAAGCGGTCTCAAACGAGCAAGAAGCAACTCCTGGAAGCATTCTTAAACTAACTCTTGAAGCTATTAATAGATGTTCTGTTGATATGCAATTAGTTAGTATTACAACGTTGCCAGACAATAAAACTACTGTTCAAAATAGCGTTTTAAAAAATAACAGTGATCAAAAGATCAACCTTCAATTGCAGCTTCCAAACAATATCGAATATACACAACCGTATTGGTTAAAAGAAAAAGCAACAGTTGGAATGTACACTGTTTCAAACCAAGAAATTATTGGAATTCCAGATATTATTAGAGATACTAAAGTTGTTTTTAATGTAAAAATCGGCGGTATTGAGATTCCATTTGAACGAACAGTCGTTTACAAATACAATGACGGCGTTAAAGGAGAAATGTATAATTTTCTTGATATAGTGCCAGAAGTTACCACTTCAATTTTAGAAAGAGTTTTGATTTTTAGAGACACTAAAAGCAAAATGATTCCAGTAAAAGTTCGTGCAGGAAAAGATAATGTAGTAGGAAATCTACAACTGGATTTACCTAAAAGCTGGAATGTATCTCCAAAAGAAATTCCGTTTACTTTGGACAAAAAAGGAAATGAGCAGGTTTTTTATTTTGAAGTAACACCGCCCGTTAATCCAGAAGAAGTTACGGCTAAAAGTATTGCAACGGTTGACGGCAAACGTTTTGATAAAGATCAGACGATTATTGATTTTCCTCACATTACCAAACAAATGGTTTTAAAACCAGCTGAATCAAAATGCATTAGAATTGACCTAAAAACTTCGGGTGATGCGATTGCCTACATTATGGGCGCCGGCGACGAAGTTCCTGAAAGTTTAAAACAAATGGGATACAAGGTTTCAATTTTAAAACCCGAAGAAATTACGCCTGAAAAATTAGATTCATTCAGCACTGTGATTACAGGAGTTCGTGCTTATAATACCGTAAATGCTCTTGCCAATAAACAAAGTATCCTTTTTAATTTTGTAAAAGGCGGTAAAAATATGATTGTACAATATAATACAAACGGAAAACTAGTTACAGATAAAATTGCGCCTTATTCATTAAAATTATCTAACGATCGTGTAACCGAAGAAAATGCAAAAATCACTTTCTTGGCGCCAAATCATCCTGTATTAAATACGCCAAACAAAATCAGTGCGAAAGATTTTGAAGGCTGGACACAAGAACAAGGTTTGTATTATCCAAATGAATATGATCCTGCCTTCACACCTATTATTTCGTCTCATGACAAAGGAGAATCGGCTAAAGATGGTGCTTTATTAGTGGCTCCTTACGGAAAAGGATATTATATTTACACCGGTTTGAGTTTCTTTAGAGAATTACCAGAAGGAGTTTCTGGAGCTTATAGATTATTATCTAATATTATTTCGCTAAAACAACCTCTTGAAACCCCAAAACAAGATATAAAGCAATAAAATATGGAAGCTAAAAAACAAAAAAAATGGAAAAAAAGCTATACTTATGTTTTGGTAGCTAATGCAATTTACATTGCTATTTTCTTTTTAATCATGCAATTATACTCATAACCTATGCAGCTATTTGACTGGATCGTACTTATTGTAACCTTACTATTTATTGTTGGATACGGCTCGTGGAAAACCAGAGGAAGTAAAAACGTTGAAGATTTTATCTTAGGAAACAACGAAACACCTTGGTATACTGTCGGTCTTTCTGTAATGGCTACTCAGGCCAGCGCAATTACCTTTCTATCAACGCCAGGACAAGCTTATCATGACGGAATGGGTTTTGTGCAATTCTATTTCGGATTGCCAATTGCTATGGTTGTGATTTGTTTGACTTTTATTCCGCTTTATCATAAGAGCAAAGTTTTTACCGCTTACGAATTTCTCGAAAGAAGGTTTGATGTTAAAACACGTTCTCTGGCCGCCATTTTGTTCTTGGTGCAAAGAGGTTTAGGAACGGGATTAACTATTTATGCACCAGCAATTATTTTATCTGCTTTATTAGGCTGGAACTTAACAATAATGAACATTATAATTGGTGTAATGGTAATTATTTATACCTTTTCGGGAGGAACGAAAGCCGTAAACGTTACACAGAAACAACAAATGTTTGTAATCATGTCTGGAATGTTTATTACCTTCTTTTTGATTCTTCATTATCTTCCAAATGACATGACTTTTAACAGCGCGCTTCATATTGCTGGAGCAAATGATAAAATGAATATAGTAGATTTCTCTTTTGATCCCGAAGAAAAATACACCATTTGGAGCGGTATTACAGGAGGTTTCTTTTTAGCCCTTGCTTATTTTGGAACCGATCAGTCACAGGTTGGACGTTATTTGTCTGGAAAATCAGTGCGCGAGAGTCAGATGGGATTAATCATGAACGGTCTGCTAAAAGTTCCAATGCAGTTTTTTATTCTTTTAACTGGAGTTATGGTATTTGTATTTTTTCAGTTCAATCCTGTACCGTTGAATTTCAATCCGAATAATAAAACAACTATTGAAAAATCAGCTTTCAAGGAAGAATATCATGTTTTAGAACAAAAATTAGTAAAACTTTCAGAAGACAAAAAAGTAATCAACTTATTGTATATCGATCAGCTGAACCAAGATTATGATAATCCGATTCTTCGTAAAGAATTGGTGACTTTGTCTAATAAAGAAAAAGATCTTAGAGAAAAAGCAAAAGAAATTATATTGAAAGCCGACAGCAACTCAGAGACCAATGACAAAGATTATGTCTTTTTTCATTTTATCTTAAATTATCTTCCAAAAGGGCTTATAGGATTATTATTGGCTGTAATTCTTTCTGCTGCCATGTCATCAACAGCTTCTGGATTGACTGCTTTGGCTTCTACAACGGCAATCGATATTTACAAAAGAAATGTAAAAACCGAAAAATCGGAGAAGCATTATTTGAATGCTACGAAATTTTTCACGTTGTTTTGGGGAGTTGTAGCCATTCTTTTTGCCTGCGTTGGAACTTTGTTTGAAAACCTAATTCAGCTTGTAAACATTATTGGTTCTATCTTTTACGGAACTGTTTTGGGAATCTTTTTAGTTGCTTTTTATTCTAAAAGAGTTCAGGCAAAACCAATGTTTATCAGTGCTATTATCAGCCAGCTTACCATTTTCGTGATTTATTATTTTATGGTTTACAATCAGGAAAAACTAGGTTATTTATGGCTGAATTTCATTGGAGCAATTTTAACTATTGTGTTGGCAGTGATTCTACAGTTTTTATTTTTCAGAGGAGAAAATAACGATAATGATCTTGCTTTAGAATAAAAAATGGCTCACAAACTAGCATTTATATTGTTTTTTTGTTTTTGCTTTCATGCAAAAAGTCAAAATAATGACAATAGTAATGTAGTTGGAAATCCTTCTGTTTCTGAACAGCTTTTTGTAAAATACTTTCCAAATCTAAACCAAGGTTCGGAGGTATTTGAAAAATACCCAGCACTAAAAAGTGAAACAATAAAGTTTTGTTCACTTCTTGAATGCATGCTTTTAAACGCTTACAAAGAAAATGATATAAAACTTGCTGCAGAACAAAGATTAATTGGTATTGCGACTCAACTTTATAATGAAGGAACTCCTGTATATTTAATTATGGGAATGGATAGTTATTTGACTGCTCAAGAAAAGAATCAAAATCTAGAAGATGATAATCATATCGTTTATATTAGTTATGGAGAATGCACAAATCCGCCATACTTAAGAGAAGCAGCAGAAATTGTAAACAAACAAACTCATTCTTTGATCAACAAAACTGTTTCAAAATAATCCTGATGTCCTAGCCCTGATGGAAGCGACATCCTTTTTCTGGCTCCTTTAGCCAGAAAAAGATATAGCTGACAGCAGGAATAAGCTCCTTCAAATCATGATACTAAATCCAAAAACAATTCTCCTTCAATTGTAAGTAAAAAATGCTATTTTAGTCACACGAAAAATAATCTTAAAAAGATTATCCAAAAACAACCTTCAACCAAACCAAAAGTTGTTAATGAAAATTTCAGACGATTTAGAAAAAATGTTGCCATTTGGCTATCTCTTTCTCATCATAATGGGTATTTTGAAAGATAGCATTCAATATTACCAGCTAGGAATAAATATTTTGAGATTCTCTACTTTCATGGATATTTTAATAAGTCCATTAGCTTATTTAACCTCAAATGTAATTATTTTAATTACGATAATTTTTTTATTCATTGGACACTATAATCTTCCTAAGCTTCTTGTAAAATATGATCATAATCCAACTGTTCAAAAGATGTTTGAACTAAAATCTGTCAAAAGTTTTTCGTTGGAAGAGAAAAAAAGATATTATAATAGTATTGCTTTAAAAACATTAGCGCTTGTACTTATGTCATTCTTTATCGGGACAGGAATGGCTGGTGGTTATTTTATTTCTCAACGTCTCGAAAAAGGGACTTTAGATTACAATTATAAAATCAGTTTTAATGATGAAAAACCACAGCAAGTAAATCTTATTGGAACAAACAGCCTATATTATTTTTATGTTACAAAAGGAGAAAAACATATTAAAATTGCTCCAATTGGTTCTATTAAAAGTGTTGAGTTAATTTATAAAACTTCGAGCCAGTAAAGCTTTAAGCTGGCTTCTATTAGTTTTTATTTACTAAAAATCGAGCATTATGAAAGATTTAAAAAAATACAGCAATAAGACAAAAGCTGCTTTTGTTCTCTTAATTGTAATGCTTCTAATTTTATTAGGAAACTTTAATACGCTTCAAAATTCCAAAAATGTAAATGATAATATTAATGCCATTTATAAGGATCGTTTGGTTGTGGCGCATTATATTTTTCAATACTCTAAACAACTTCATTTTATAAAAGCGGAAGCTGAAAAACTAAATCTTAGCAACAATATTAAAAAAAGTGAAATTAGTCACACTCTAGATATCGTTCATAATATCGATGATTTGTATGCTAAAACTGTTTTAACAAATAAAGAAAAACAGTACTTTGACGAATTTTTAATTTCATGCAAAGAAATCAATAATCAAGTCGAAAATGAAGACTGGAGAAAAATTGTAATTTCCAGCGAACAAGCATTAAAAATTTTAGAATCTTTATCGCATATTCAGATCGAAGAAGGAAAATCAAAACTGGCCGCTGCCAATGCAATGTATAATAAGAATAACAGCATAGGTCAATTTCAGATTGCTTTACTTATTATTTTGGGCGGTATTACTTTTTATTTGTTAATTATAAAGAAAATAAAAAGGACGGTAAAAATTCCTGAACCGCCCTCCCCAAATTAATTTATTATAATTTTCTATCTTCTTCTTTTATTGAAAGATCATTTATACTGGCAAATCGTTTTTGCATTAGTCCATTTGCATCAAATTCCCAGTTTTCATTTCCGTATGCTCGAAACCAGTTTCCGTCTAGATCCTGATATTCATATTCAAAACGAACTGCAATTCTATTTTCTGTATGCGCCCAATATTCTTTTTTTAGTTTGTAATTTTTCTCTCTTTTCCATTTTTGCGATAAGAATTGTATAATTTCTTCTCTACCATTTACAAATTGATTTCTATTCCTCCACTCACTGTCAATTGTATAGGCTTTTGAAACTCTTTCTGGATCCTGACTGTTCCAAGCATCTTCTGCTAATTGAATTTTCTCTAATGCAGTTTCATAAGAGAAAGGCGGTAATGGCAATTTCTGTTCCATGATTATAAAATTAAAGTTTGAATAATTTTCTTTGTTTGATAAATAAGCTGATTTGATTTAAAAAGTTGACTTTCTATAATACAACTCTCAAAAAGTAGATACACATGATCTGCTAAAAGATTATTGTTTATAATTTCACTAAAGTACGTTCGTAAATCACTTTTATGATTTTGAATTACTTCCAAAATCTTTGTATTATCCGATTGAATTTCTGATAAAATATTCAGAAAACTGCAACCTCTAAAATTTTCATTTTTATTCATATACATTAAGAAATCAAAAGAGGCTAAAACTTTTAGCTTTACCTCTTCTTCTTTGTTGGTAAATTTTTTCAATTCTTCAAACCAAAAAAAATGACGCTGATTTAAAAAGGCTACGCACAAATCTTCTTTAGATTTAAAATGCTGATAAAAACTTGCTTTTGCAACTTTTGCCTCTTCAATAATTTGATTGATGCCTGTAGCATTATATCCTTGTACATGGAACAAACTGAATGTTTTTTCTAATATTCTTTCTTTGGGTAACATAACTGGAGAATTTATATCTGCAAATGTAAAACATTTTCAAGACATACAGACAGGTCTGTCTATTTATTTTTGAAAAAAAATTCCAAAACTCGAAAGCCTTGGAATTTGGTATTTTATAATTAAAAACTTAAGAACTTATCTACTCCACTCAGCGATACTGTCTTTGTTCAATTTTACGTAATCTGCATTGTTTGCAGCTTCGGCTGCTGCTAGAGAGGCTTTTGCCGTTTCGATTGCACCTTTTTTATCTCCTTGTTTTGCTTGAATCAAAGATTTTAATCTAGAAACATAATATGGTTTTTCTGAACTCATATCTAAAGCTTTGTCTACATAAGTTCTCGCAGTTTCAATATTTCCGTTTGCTTGAAATAAATATTGAGATGCTGCAAAATAATCGTTCCAAGTTGGACCAGCTAAAGCTTTATCGATACTTGCCGTTGCAATTTTTGCAGTTGGAACTTCAAATTTTAAAGCTACATGCGAATTTTCCCAAGCCATTTCTAAATAACCGAAATTTGGATCTAAACTATTAATCCCAATTGTAAACGTCTCTACAGGAGTTGGAAGAGCATCTTCTTTTACAGTAGTTTTTAAAATAACATAATTTTCATTCCAGTTTTCCGGTAATCCCCAGTTATCTGTAGAAAGATAGAAAATAATGTCCCAGCTTTCAATTCTAGGTACTGTATAAATAGCGTATTTTCCTTTTTTTAATGTTTTTCCGTCGATTACTACATCGTCACCAAAATTGATGATTGTATTTTCGTTCGCTCCTGTTCTCCATAATTTTCCAAAAGGAACTAAATTTCCAAAAACAGCTCTTCCTCTTGCTCCTGGTCTTGAATAAGTAACTTCAACATCAGTTAAACCAACAGTTTGTTTAATATATCCTTTTGGACTCGCTTGCGGAGTTTTTACTTGTGCTTCTGATGCTAATGGCGCTAAAATCAGTGCGAAAGCAATAAGTAGTTTTTTCATTATTTTACGTTTTTTATTTTATTCAAATTTACAAATTCAATTACCGAACAAATGTTAAATTTTATATAATTCAGGCTTTAAGCTGTGATATTTTTTGCGCATTTAATTCATTAAAATGATCTATAACTAAGTCTGCTTCACTGTAATCTTGTAGATTCGAATGTTGACTTCTGTAACCTACACAGTAAATTCCTGCTGCTTTTGCTGCTTTTATTCCATTTGTACTATCTTCAATTATAATACAGTTTTTTTTTGGCGCAATAGACAACGATGCAGCGTGATTAAATATCGCCGGATTTGGTTTTGACTGAGGAAAATCTTCACCGCTTACTATATCCGTAAAATACTTATGCAGATTAAATCTGGTAAAAACACGATCGATAGTTACTTTTGAAGCAGAAGAGGCTAAAATCAATTGTATTCCGTTGTGGTATAAATCTTTAATAAGATCTTCTACTCCATCCAAAAGATATAAATCTTCTTTGGTGTCAAAAGCATCATTGAAAATATTTCGCTTTCGCTGAATCAAATCTTCTACTTCCTGCTCTACAGAAGGAAAATAACCTTTTAATGCCTGAAATGTATTTCTGGTAGAAAAACCAGTAAAAGAAGTGTACATTTCCTCAGGCACTTCTATATTTAATTCTGAAAATTGTAAATAATAAGCATAACGATGAACGGGTTCTGTGTCAACAATAACACCATCCATATCAAAAATTACTGTTTTAATCATTTTTTTTTAAGTTTCTGAGATTCTGAGATACTAAGATTATAAGTTTTTTTTCTTTGACTTTTTAAAAGTTATTCTAAATACTAAGTAAAAACCTTAGAAACTTAGCGTCTTAGTGTCTTAGCACCTTTATTTAGTAAGCAAATGTCTAATCACTGTTTCTGCAGCATGTAAGCCAAATAAACCTGGCATATAGCTGTTTGTCCCGTAGAAAGATTTTTTAAAGTTTTTACCGTCGGTTAATTTTAAGCTTTTTTCATCTTGTATTTCAGAAGAAAAAACCACTTTTAATTTATTGATTTTGGCTTCTTTTAAGCGCTTGCGAATTGTTTTAGAAAAGTAACAGTTGATTGTTTTCGAAATGTCCGTTACTTTTACTTTTGAAGCCAGCATTTTTCCACCAGCTCCCATACTGCTCATGATTTTTACTCTTTTGCGTTTAGCAGCAATAATTAAATTTAATTTTGGAGTGATACTGTCAATACAGTCTAAAACATAGTCAAATTCTGGAGAAACAATTTCGAAAGCACGTTCTGGCGAAAGAAATTCTTGAACTCTTGTTAGATTCAATTCTGGATTAATATCCATTAGACGATCTCCGACAATTTTAATTTTTGGCTGTCCAACTGTTGAATGCAAAGCGGGTAATTGTCTGTTGATATTTGTAATATCTACAACGTCTCCATCTACAATTGTCATATTTCCTACTCCTGCTCTTGCTAAAAATTCTGCTGCAAAAGATCCTACTCCGCCTAATCCTACCACCAAAACATTAGATTTTTGCAACTTTTCTAATCCTTCTTTTGTAAATAAAAGCTCAGCTCTTTCTGTCCATTCTGCCATATAGTATTGTTTTGTTTTTTATTTGTTTGTTTTAAAATAGTTTCAAGTTTTGTCAGCGTGAGTGAAATCAAACTCCTCACCAATTGGAATGCCCTTCGACTTCGCTCAGGGTGACAAACTTAAAAAAGTGCTATATCACTTCTTGCGACACAAACACTCTTCTATAATTACTTGAAATAATCTTCTCTAATTCTTTATTATCTAAATCTTTGTATTCTGAAGCAATCTGGTAAACCTGCTGAATTGTCTCTTCCATTGTATCCGTTTCTAAGAAGAAACGATCATTTGGAATACTTTGAAAAACCGTTTTTAAATCTGGATTCTTCAATAAATACTTTCCGAAAGAAATATAAAATCCCGCGGTAATTAATTGGGACGCAACTTGTATATTCTTTGAAAAACCATGAATAATCATGGGAACTGAGATTTTCAATCTTTTCTTAATTTCAATTACTTCTTGAAAAGCGGCTACACAATGTATAACTACAGGTTTATTAAATTTTTCAGCTAAAGCTAATTGCTTTTCGAAAACAGAAATCTGCAAATCTAGAGATACTTCAATTCTTTTATCTAAACCGCATTCTCCTATCGCGAGACAATTTTGAGTTTGGAGTTTTTCTTCAATACTATTTAAATCTTCATCAATTCGGTTCTCATCAATATACCACGGATGAATTCCGATGGAATAATATGGAATTGACGCATCAAAATCCTTTGGATATTGATTCACCAATTCTAAAACATTAGGCTGATTGGTAAACTGGTGTGTATGAAGATTGAAATATTCCATTAATGAAAAGTCTTTACTCCTGCTTTAATTTCGATTTTTAAATCATTTTCTAAAGGCACAAGCGGACAAGAATATTTATAATTGTAAGCACAATACGGATTATAAGCCTGATTAAAATCAATAGCAATAGTATTTCCTTTAGGAATTTCTAAATCAATATAACGACCGCCAATATAACTTTGTTTTCCCGTCGTTAAATCAGAAAAAGGTAAAAAAAGATGATTCTTATATTTTTCCTGTACAATAAGATCCAAACTTTGGTAAACGGCAAGCTGAAAAGGTTTTCCGTTTATTTTAAAGTTTAGAGTTCCATATTTTATATATTTTGGAGTACGAGTTCCTGAAGTTTTCATTACAAAAACTTTTCCGCCTTTCGCTTTTACTAAAGTTGCATTTACAAAATAAGTGGCCGAAATAGGAAAAAAATCCAAACTCTTAAAAGTTTTCAAATCTTCATCCATTAACGGACTAGTCTTAGGATCAGCATATTCCGCATTTAGTTTCTTTTGGAATTTTTCGGCTTCGCTTTTATTGAACTTTTGTTGAGTAAACCCAATATTAAAAACCAACAATAAAAGCAGGGCGTTTACAGTTTTCATCTTAGAAATTTTATGCAAAAATAGTTCAAAAGTAACAAAACAACAACCACTTAACGAGACAAAGTTTACTAACTTTGTGACGATAACCTATCACACACAATGCTTAAAAACGTTTTTACCAATTACATCAACAACTTTAGAGGATTTACAAGAGAAGTTTGGATTCTAGCCACTATTACATTTATCAACCGTGCAGGAACAATGGTGCTGCCATTTTTATCCAAATATCTAAAAGAAGATCTTCATTTTACATACAATCAGGTTGGATGGATTATGGTTGCGTTTGGTTTTGGATCGATGTTGGGATCCTGGCTTGGCGGTAAACTTTCAGATAAAATTGGATTTTATAAAATCATGATTTTTAGTCTTTTTACCAGCGGAGTTTCACTTTTCTTTGTTCAATATATTACCACTTTCTGGGCATTATGTGTTGCCATGTTTATATTAATGACAATTGCAGATATGTTTAGGCCGGCCATGTTCGTCTCTTTAGGCGCTTATGCAAAACCAGAAAACAGAACTCGCGCGTTGACTCTTGTGCGTCTTGCGGTAAATTTAGGTTTTGCCGCGGGACCTGCTTTAGGAGGCTTGATTATTATGGGAATGGGATATTCTGGTCTTTTTTGGGTTGATGGAGCTTCTTGTATCATTTCTATCTCAATTTTTGCATTATTGGTTAAAGAAAAGAAAAAGGTAGATCACGGCGATAAAACCGAAAGTGCAGTTGAAGTAAAATCAGTTTTTCATGATAAGATTTTCTGGGTTTTCTTGTTTGTAAGTTTTATAACAGCTATGATTTTCTTTCAACTGTTTACCACTTTACCTTTATATCATAACGAGAAATTTGGCTTAAGCGAATTCCAAACAGGATTACTGATGACGCTTAATGGACTTTTAATTTTTAGTCTAGAAATGCCTACAGTTGGATTTTTAGAAAGAAAAGCTTATCCAAAAATCAGAATCATTATTGTAGGTTCTTTTATCATGGCGTTGAGTTTCTTTTTATTATTAATTAATTTCTGGGCAGGAATATTAGTGGTGAGTATGGTTTGTATTTCTATTGGCGAAGTTCTAACCTTTCCCTTTTCGAATGCTTTTGCTCTCAGCCGTGCACCACGCGGACAAGAAGGCCGATATATGGCGCTTTATACTATGAGTTTCAGTTTAGCTCATATTATTAGTTCTAAATTAGGCTTTGAAATTATCACTCGTTTTGGTTATCAAATCAACTGGTTGTTTATGGCTTGTATCGGTGTCATAGCAACTGGGTGTTGTATTTGGATCAAAAACACTTTAATTACCGAAAAAGCTTCTTAGCAACTTTTAACTTTTTAAATTACTAGAATTCAATTTATTACAATTAAATTTGAATTGTTTTTTAGCATCTAAAATTCAAACCAAACTTAATTTTTAGTTAAATAACTATTTTTATAGTTGCGTAACTAAAAAAATAGTTGTAGGTTTGAATTAAAATTAGAGAAGATGCAGAAGTTAACCAACAAAGAAGAAGAAATTATGATGATTTTATGGAAGCTTAAAAAAGCTTTTGTAAAAGAAATTCAAGCGGAGATAACGGAAGACCAGCCACATTACAATACATTGTCTACTATTGTGCGTAATTTGGAGGAAAAAGGATACGTATCGCACAATGCCTTTGGAAATACACATCAATACTTTCCTGTTGTAAAAATAGAAGACTACAGAAAAGGATTTATGAAAACAGCAATTGACAATTACTTTAACAGTTCGTATAAAAGTATGGTTTCATTTTTTGCTAAAGAAGAAAAAATTTCTGCCGACGAATTGCGTGAAATTTTATCAATGATCGAAAATAAGGACAAAGAAAAATAATTTTCTATGGAAGCAGTTTTCATTTATATCGCCAAATCAGTTGTTTTAATGCTTTTGTTTTATTGCGTTTACTTTTTTTTACTGCGCAGGGAAACATTTTTTAACAGCAACAGATGGTTCTTGCTGTCTGGTTTGATTATCTCATCAATTTTACCATTATTGAGTTATACAAAGGTTATATGGATTGATGCTGTTCCCAATTTAAACACCAATATCCAATCGGCATTACTATCAGCTCCGGAAAAGCAGACTTCAGACATTAATTGGAGTTTGATAATTTTAGGACTGTACCTTATTGGGTTTATTATTTTTCTTCTAAAATTGGCAGTTGATTTTTACAGCCTAAATTCCATCATAAAAGGGAAAAAAGTAAAACAGCAAGCAGATTTTAAATTTATAGATACTCCAGAAAATATTGCGCCTTTCTCCTACTTCGAATATATTGTTTACAACTCATCATTGTACACCGCTTCTGAATTAGAGAATATCATTGAGCATGAAAAAGTTCACAGCGATCAAAATCATACTATAGATGTGCTGATTTCAAGGTTTTTCAGTATCATCTTTTGGTTTAATCCTATTGTTTGGCTTTATAAAAAAGCAATTAGTCAAAATTTAGAATTTATTGCAGATAGTGAAGCTTCTAAAAAAATATCAGACAAAAAGGCGTATCAATACACGCTTTTAAAAATAACAACACATGAAAACTGTGTTGCAATCACCAATCATTTTTATCAATCATTAATCAAAAAACGAATCGTCATGTTAAACAAAAATCAATCAAAAAAAAGGAATTCATGGAAGTATTACGTTGTAATTCCAGCACTTGCGGCTTTTGTCATTTTATTTCAAGTTGAAGTAATTGCAAAAGAAAGACAGCAAACGGTAAAAGTTTCAGGAGAAACTAAATCTGTAGACGTTTACAAAATCAAGAAAAACTCAACAGATGCAGAGTTAAAGGAAATTAAAGAAAAATTGAAATCAATTCATAATATTGATTTTGAAGCTTCAGAAATTAAGAGAGATTCTCATAACAATTTGACTTCAATTAAAATTGATATTAAAAACGGTAATCAAAAAACACAATCGATTCAAACATCAAGCGAAACCATTGAAGAATTTGGAATTTTGGTTATTACTGACAAGGAAGGAAAGAAAAAAGTAGGGATTCAAACTTCTGAAGAGGGAAAAACTTCTAAAACTTCTAAAGTTGCTGTGAGCAAAAAAATTAAGAACACCAAATCAGACACCGACTCTGATCAGGCTTCTGATTCACACATCATCATTACTAACAATCCAAACTCTAAAACCGATACTCATGTCAACATTAATTCTTTTACTAGTACAAAAACTAACAGTGATACTAATACAGATATTAGCACTGTTGTAACAACAGATTCAGACAGCAAAACTCTTACTAAAGTTATTACTGTTGGAGGAAAAACAAAGGTAGCGATTTCAAATTCGGGTAAAAACAATAATTTATCTGGAAACCCTCTTATAATTTTTGATGGAGAAGAAATGCCTTCTACTTTTAACTTAAAAAATATTGACTCACAAAATATTGAATCTATAAGTGTTTTTAAAGGAGTCGAAGCTGTGGCTAAATATGGCGAAAAAGGCTCAAATGGAGTAATTGAAATCGAAAGTAAAAGATAAAACTTTTTTAATTTTTAAGACATTCACAATGCAAAAACTAACCAATAAAGAAGAAGAAATCATGCATATTTTATGGAAGCTGAAAAAAGCTTTTGTAAAAGAAATTCAAGCAGAGATTCTAGAAGACCAGCCGCATTACAATACTTTGTCTACCATAGTTCGTAATCTGGAAGAGAAAGGTTATGTTGCGCACAATGCTTTTGGAAATACACATCAATATTATCCAGCAGTAAGTATCGAAGATTATCGCAAAGGTTTTATGAGTACAGCAATTGACAACTATTTTAATAGTTCTTACAAAAGTATGGTATCGTTTTTTGCTAAAGAAGAGAAAATTTCAGCAGACGAATTACGAGAAATCTTAGACATGATCGAAAATCCAAAAGAAGGCAAATAATCAATATACTATGGAAGCACTTTTCATTTTTATCCTAAAATCAAGCGGATTGTTGGCAATGTTTTATTTTGCTTACATCATTTTATTACGCAAAGAAACTTTCTTTAACAGCAGTCGTTGGTTTCTAATTGCGGGTTTAATCACTTCAGTCGTACTACCTTTTGTAGTGTATACAAAGGTAATCTGGATTCAGCCAGCACCAGTTGTCGAACCAATTGTAGTAAAAACAGCCGTTGCCTCTGCTCCTGTTACTATTCCTGTTAGTACTACAGAAACAGCTCAATATGAGCCTCAACCTATTTCAAATGTAATAGAAGAAGAAGAAAAAGGTTTCGAAATCAATTGGAATTTGGTTTTAATCGCTGTTTATGGCATTGGTTTTAGTGCTTTTATGCTAAAATTTCTACTTGATTTTTACAGTTTAAACTCTGTTTTAAAAGGAAAAAAAATCAAACAGCAGGAAGATTTTAAATTTATAGATGTAAATGAAAATATAGCGCCGTTTTCTTATTTCGATTATATAGTGTACAACTCATCACTTTACACTTCTGCGGAATTAGAAAATATTTTGGAACACGAAAAAGTACACAGCGACCAAAAACATACCATAGATGTTTTGATTTCGAGAGTCTTCTGTATCCTATTTTGGTTCAATCCTATTGTTTGGCTTTATAAAAAAGCAATTCTTCAAAATCTCGAATTTATTGCTGACAATGAAGCTTCCAAAAAAATATCGGACAAAAAAGCCTATCAATACACCCTTTTAAAAATCACAACGCATGAAACATGTGTTGCAATCACCAATCATTTTTATCAATCATTAATCAAAAAACGAATTGTCATGTTAAACAAAAATCAATCAAAGAAAAGAAATTACTGGAAGTATTATGCTGTAGTTCCCGCTCTTGGTGCCTTTATTCTTTTATTTCAGATAAAAACAATTGCACAGGAGAAAAAACAAGATTTAGCTGTTGTTCAAAAAGATACAGTTAAAGATGCACAAGAAGTAATTAAAATTACCAAAAACACCACTGATCAAGAATTACAAGCGCTAAAAACAAAATTAAAAGCAGATCATAATCTTGACCTTGAAGTATCTGATGTAAAGAGAAACTCTGAAAAAGAATTAACTGCTATTCAAATCCAGACAAAATCTGATTCTGGAAAAAAACAAACCATTAAAATTGATGGCAATAAAGCAATTAAAGACTGTGAGCTTGCCATTGGAACGGATGAAAACGGAACAAAAGCTATTGTAATCAATACTGATAAAAATTTCAAGACACCAATGATGGTAAGAAATGAAAGAGTTATTGTTCGTAATATGGGGGATTCAGAGGTTACGCCTCCTACTCCGCCAACGCCACCTACTTTCCCTTCTGGACCAATGCCTCCTGCTCCAGCAGTTGACATGTCTAAAATGCCGAAACCACCTGTCGCTCCTAAGAATCCAATGGACAAAGTAGCTATGAAGAAGTTTGAAAAAGAGATGGAGGAATTTGAAAAGAAAATGGAAAATTTTCAGCCAAACCTAGACGCAATGTCTGCTTATGGCGATGCTGTCAGCGAAATCATGTCTAAACGCGAGGCAATCTTCGAAAAAGAAATGGAGAAGTACGAACTTGCAATGGAAAAGTACAACGAAAAAATGGAGAAATTCAATTATAATTTCAAGTTTAACTTTGGGGACGATGCCGGCATTTACGAAAGAGATATGAAACAATATGAGCAAGACATGAAACAGTATGAGCTTGACATGAAGCAACATGAAAAAAACATGAAACAGCATGCTAAAGATATGAAGCAACATGCAAAGGATATGAAACAGCATGAGAAAAATATGAAAGTAATGGAAAAAGAGAATAAAAAAGCTTAACATCCATATTCACAATTAATAAAACCAGTGTCATAAAACACTGGTTTTTCTATATAAGAAACTTTTTTTAATGTTTAAATCGTGAAAAATGAAGAAAAAACTATCAATCTTTTTTCTACTATTTAGCTTTTCAATTGTAGCACAACAAAAAAAAGTCGAAAAAGATATTTTCGTCTCAATGGACAAAACGGCTTCGCTTTTAATGAATAAATCAAAAGCAAATTCAGTTTCTATTGGAGTTGTAAAAAACGGAAAAACTTATACGCGTCATTATGGCGAAATAGATAAAGAAAAAGAAAATCCAGCCACAAACAATACTGTCTTTGAAGTAGCTTCAATCACTAAATTATTTACAGGACTGCTTACTGCTCAAGCCGTATTAGAAGGAAAACTAAATCCTGACGATGATATCAGAAAATATATTACTGGTACTTATCCTAATCTGCAATATAATGGAACGCCAATAACAATTAAAGATTTAGTCTCTTTCAAAACAGGTTTTGACAAAGATCTTCCGGACACTGCCGAATTAAGAAAAAACAGAAACGACAGCAGTTATTTGGCTTTTAAGAAAATGGATGAATCTTATACTCGTGAAAATTTCTTTGAGGATCTTAAAACCATAAAATTAGATACACTACCCGGAACAAAATTTAAATACAGTAACGGAAGTCTCAATTTGACGGCTCACATATTAGAAAATGTCTATCAAAAAAGTTATGAAACACTTTTAAAAGAAAACATAATCTCTAAATTAGATATGAAATCAACTGGAATAAATCTAAATCCAGGAGTTGCTGTTGCAAATGGCTATAATCTAAAAGGTGTTTTAATGCCTAGAATTTCAGACAATCTTTGGGGTGCAGCGGGAAGATTAAAATCTACTTTAAATGATTTGACTAAATTCATTGCTTATGAATTGAATACAAAGAATAAAATTGTTCAAGAATCACAGCGAAATCTGCTAAACAGCTCAACTACATGGAACGGATATTTTTGGGATTATATTCAAGTTGATGAAAATGGAAAAAACTGTTGGAAGCACGGCGGTGCATTTGGAACTCAGAATATGTTAATCATTTATCCTGAACGACAATTAGGATTGTCTATTATCGTAAATATAAGCGATGAAAATACTGCAAATGCTTTAGGAGAAGCCGTTATGAGATTATCAAGTGATCTATTAAGTGAAAATAAAAAACAATCTGGTGTTTATGGTTACAAACTAATTGGTGATAATGTTGTTTTTACTTATGAACACGACAAAGCATTAAATTCTGACCTAGTAAAAAGTGTTTCAATTGCAGGTTCATTCGACAATTGGAATCCGAATGACGAAAATTTCCAAATGACAAGGAAAAACAAAAATACTTTCGAATTGACAATTCCTAAATCTAAATTAGAAAAGGATAAGACACATTTATTCAAGTTTGTAATTAACAAAACGGGATGGATGGAAGCTCCAAAAAATGCTATCAATAGAGAAACCGAAGGTCACCAAAACTTGATTCTTAAAATTTAAATTTTCTCTAATGCATACCTCAAATGACTTTGTTTCAAACACAAAGTCTTTTTTTTTATATCTTTGCCGAAACAAATCTACTATGTATAAATTCCTAGCCAAGCTCAATAAAATACTATTGCCTAGTTTTACCAAACAAGGATTAGACATTGCTAAAGCAAAAAAATGGCAGATGGCAATTATTGGATACCGCGCTTTCGTGACCAAACGTGCGTTAGGCAATTAATACAGATACTTTTAGTTTATTAAGCAGAAATCGTTTCTTTTCTGCCAATGATTTATGAGAAATAGAGAAATAAACCTCCCTCCCGTTCCTGCTGTATTACTTGCAATTATTAGTGTTCAATGTGGCGCAGCAATTGCTAAAACATTATTTCCTGCAATTGGAGCAGCAGGTACAGCATCGCTTCGTATAGGAATTTCAGCTTTAATTTTATTGTTGGCGTATAGACCAAATTTAAAGACAATTACTCCTCCACAATGGAAAATCGTAATTCCGTACGGTCTATCTTTAGGTGCCATGAATTTGATATTTTATTTTGCCATCGAAAGAATTCCAATTGGACTGGCTGTTACACTCGAATTTGTTGGTCCATTATTATTAGCAATTGCAGGCTCCAAACGCTTAATTGATTATTGCTGGGTTCTTCTCGCCGCAATTGGGATATTATTGATTGCTCCATGGACAAATGACAGATTAGACTCTTTGGGAATTCTGTTTGCTCTTTTGGCTGGAGCATTCTGGACAGCGTATATAGTTTTAGGAGGTAAAATATCCAAAATAATGAATGGAGGTCAGGCCGTTTCAACCGGAATGCTGTTTGCTGCAATTTTAATTTTACCATTCGGATTTCTAGAAAACGGATTAGCAAATTTAACGCCTAAGTTTTTCGGAATGGGAGTTGCTTTGGCACTTTTATCCAGTGCGATTCCTTTTACTTTAGAAATGAAAGCTTTGGGACAACTTCCCCCACGAACTTTCAGCATTTTGATGAGTTTGGAACCCGCTGCCGCTTCTATTTGTGCTTTTATATTTCTACAAGAAAAACTAAATATTTACGAGATTTTAGCTGTTCTTTGCGTAGTAATTGCATCTACAGGAAGCACTTTGACAGCTAAAAGATAAAGATATAATGAATAAGGATTTTCTTAAATATATTAAAATTGTCAACGGTATATTCCTGACTGCAACTCTAATTTGGATGATCTTTTGGTTTGTATCTATTGAATACTTAAACATTCGAGAAGTCACAATTATTAGTATTTTCGTGCTTTCAGTTCAGATTATTATTTTTCTCTTTAGTAGTGTTTTTTATCTTTTTACTAAAAAATATATTGCGGTACACGATCAAATCAAATATGGTCTGGTAACTCTAATAGGCACAATTGACTTACTTTTTTTAATAAATGCGACTACAACTGACGGTACTGCTTATATCTTTTTGTTTTTAATCAACAGTCTTTCAATCCTATATATCTTAAAAATAAATTTTAATAAAAAAGCTCAGAAAGAATCCTGAGCTTTTACAAGTGTTAGTTTTGTTTTTGGTAATACTTATTTCTTAGGCAATAACACCGCATTAACTACATGAATAACACCATTTGACTGATTTACATCGGCAATTGTTACTTTTGACTTTCCACCTTTTTCATCAGTGATATACAAATCCTTGCCTTCCATCCAAGCTGTTAAAGTACCGCCATTTACAGCTTTTATAGTCGCCTTGCCTTTTCCTGCTTTTATAGCTTTTGCAATATCTGCGGCACTCCATTTGCCAGCAACTACGTGATACGTTAAAATGTTTTGAAGCATTTTTTTATTTTCAGGTTTTAACAGTGTTTCAACTGTTCCTTTTGGCAATTTGTCAAAGGCTTCGTTTGTTGGAGCAAAGACTGTAAAAGGACCTTTTCCTTTTAACGTTTCTACTAAGTCTGCTGCTTTTACTGCGGCAACAAGAGTCGTATGATCTTTTGAATTGACTGCGTTTTCAATAATATTTTTATTTGGATACATGGCCGCTCCACCAACCATTACTGTTTTTTGAGCAAATGATGCAAATCCAAATGTTAAAGCTAAAATAGCTGTGGCTAAAAATTTTCTAGTTTTCATAAATATCGTTTTAAGTTATATCCTCATTTACGCTGTTATATCTCTTTTGGTTTTCAGTAAAACGAAATTTAATACTATAAATCATTACAAAAACTTTAAATCATCAGCAATTACAAGTCCTGGAACATTCTAATATTTTTTATTAAAACTATAAAAACACTTAAAAAAATCATTATTTTTATTATCAACTTCTAATCTAAAACCATACATCATGAAAAACCTACCTCAAAAAGTAAGAAGCAAAAAACTACATTCGAGAGTTGATTTAACCGCTATGGTCAGTGTTTCTTTTCTGCTGATTATATTTTTTATGTTAGTTGGAGAATTATCAAAACCAAAAGGTATGGATTTGAGTTTACCTGATAAATATCCAACATGCTTAGGTGATTATTCGTTTGGTTGCTACAATGGAAATAGGCTTTATACTGTTCTACTAGGGGAAAATAATAAAATAGTAACATATGCTGGTTCATTATATTATCCTATTCAAGAGCCAAAAGAGACCAATTACAGTAAAAATGGATTTCGAACAGATTTAAATTTTGTCAATAAAAAAATTCTTGAATATTCTGCGGCTATAGGTAGGCCGAATCGTGGAGCAATTGTTTTTATAAAACCATCCAATAAGAGTAATTACGGAAATTTAATAGATGTATTAGAAGAATTAAGATTAGCCAAAATTGATACTTATGCAGTTATAGATGAATTTTCTCCTGAAGAGACAAAGCTATTAGCATCCAATTAGTATTTATCAAGTAACCAAAACGTAAAAATCATGAAAAATCTACCTCAAAAAGTCAGAAGCAAAAAACTGCATTCTAGAGTTGATTTAACTGCTATGGTCAGTGTTTCTTTTCTGCTGATTATATTTTTTATGTTAGTTGGTGAATTATCGAAGCCTAAGATTTTAGATTTAAGTGCAGGTAGTGATTGTTGCGACTGTCCTGTTCAACATTATGGAGAAAATAGAACATTAACAATTATACTTGGACCGAATAACAAATTGATTTATTACGTAGGACTTTTGGCAGTTCCCAAAGTAAAACCTCAGACAACTGAATATGGAAAAGAAGGTATCCGTAAAAAAATAGCAGCTTATAACAATACATCATTAAAATATGCCGAACGACTAGGAAAACCCGGAAGAAGCATTTCGGTTATTATAAAACCAACAAAAAAATCCAATTACGGAAATCTTGTAGATATACTTGACGAATTAGAAATAGCAAATATTGATTCTTATGCTATCGTTCCTGAATTTACTCCAGAAGAAACAAAGTTACTTGCTTTAAAATAAAACTATACTTTGTTGAAATAACAGTTTAAATAAAAGTGTAAAACAAAAAAGTCCTGCATTTCTGCAGGACTTTCTATGTATAAAAAAGATAAGAATTATTTTTTCTCAGTTTTTTCCATTTTAGCTTTTAAAGCAGCTAATACATCATTGTTATCACCTAAAGTCGCAGCTGGTGCGTTTGTAGATGCAGATGCAGTAGTTTCAGCAGCAGCTTTCACGTTTTTCTCTTCTTCTTCTCTGAAGATAGCAGTGTGAGAAGCAACTACTCTTTTGAATTCTTTGTTGAACTCGATTACTTTGAAATCAGCTGTATCACCTTTTTTCAATTTCTTTCCGTCTTCTTTTTCAAGGTGACGAGTAGGAATGAAAGCAACGATATCATCTCCGAATTCTACAGTAGCTCCTTTGTCAACGATTTCAGAAATCTCACCGTTGTGGATAGTTCCTACAGCGAAAGAATCTTCGTATTGATCCCAAGGATTAGCAGTAGTTTGTTTGTGACCTAAAGATAATTTACGTCCTTCAACATCTAATTCTAATACTACAACATCAAGTTTTTCACCAACGTTTACAAACTCAGATGGGTGTTTGATTTTCTTAGTCCAAGATAAGTCAGAGATGTAGATTAATCCATCAATTCCTTCTTCTAATTCTACGAAAATACCAAAGTTTGTAAAGTTTCTAACGATACCTGTATGTTTAGAACCTACTGGGTATTTAGAAGTAATGTCAGTCCATGGATCTTGAGTCAATTGTTTGATACCTAATGACATCTTACGATCTTCTCTGTCAAGAGTTAAGATAACTGCTTCAACAACATCTCCAACTTTCACGAAGTCCTGAGCAGAACGTAAGTGAGTTGACCATGACATTTCAGAAACGTGGATTAAACCTTCAACACCTTCAGCAACTTCGATAAATGCACCGTAATCAGCGATTACAACTACTTTACCTTTAACTTTATCACCAACAGTTAAGTTAGCATCTAAAGCATCCCATGGGTGAGCGTTTAATTGTTTCAATCCTAATTGAATTCTTGTTTTCTCATCATCGAAATCAAGAATTACAACGTTTAATTTTTGGTCTAATTCAAGAACTTCACTTGGGTGGTTGATTCTGCTCCAAGAAAGGTCAGTAATGTGAATTAATCCGTCAACACCACCTAAGTCAATGAACACACCATAAGAAGTAATGTTTTTAACAACACCTTCTAATACTTGTCCTTTTTGTAATTGACCGATGATCTCTTTTTTCTGTACTTCAATATCAGCCTCGATAAGAGCTTTATGAGATACAACTACGTTTTTGAATTCGTGGTTGATTTTTACCACTTTGAATTCCATCATTTTGTTTACATATACATCGTAGTCTCTAATTGGCTTAACGTCAATTTGAGATCCAGGTAAGAACGCTTCGATACCGAATACGTCAACAATCATACCTCCTTTAGTTCTACATTTAACAAAACCGTTAACGATTTCTCCAGTTTCATTAGCTGCAATAACTCTATCCCAAGATTTGATAGTACGTGCTTTTCTGTGAGATAATACTAATTGACCTGTTTTATCCTCACGGATGTCGATTAATACTTCTACTTTGTCACCTACTTTTAAGTTTGGGTTGTAACGAAATTCGTTTAAAGAAATAACACCTTCAGATTTAGCATTGATATCAACGATAACGTCTCTATCTGTAATTCTAACTACAACTCCTTCAACTACTTCTTCTTGATCTGTAGCGATGAAAGTTTTTGATACTAGTTCCTCAAACTCTTGTAAGTTTTTTTCATCTACTGCATCGATTCCTTCTTGGAAGTTGTGCCAGTTAAAATTTGCTAAAAACTCTTCTTGTGATTTTGTTTGTTCAGACATGCTGATAAAAAAATTTGTATTCTGTTTTTCTCGAGTTTCTCCATGCGATAGAAAATACAGAAGTTGTTTTACATAAATGGTTGATACCTAAAGGAAACTCTTCTCTGCCAAAAGGTTTGCAAAATTACTACAAATATTTGGACTTACAAAATATTTCAACATTGATTATCAGTCATTTTGTTAAGAAGCAGAAGATTTATGGTTTTTAAGACGTTTAGTCCCGCTATCCGCTGCAATCTTTTGTACCGAACCTCGGTACAAAAGGATTTCCACTTCTATCGGGGCTAGATGAGAAGTTTTTGTTTTCATGAGAACATTAATAACGAAACCCGACAGGTTTTGAAAACCTGTCGGGTTTACTATGTGTAACTATCTTTTTCAAAGCTTTAAATTTTAGCAAATATTTTATGACACCTGCAAACTTTGATTTTCAATTTTTACATTAAAACTTATTTCTGCTTTTAATGCTTTAAAAACTTTTATAACCGTATCTATCGTTGCGCTATTGGCACTACTTTCCAGTTTTGAGATTTGTGATTTTTTTACACCAACTAATTCACCTAATTGGTTTTGCGTCAGATTTCTTTCTTTTCTAGCAGTTTTAATCATTCTTCCTAATAACTCCATATTAAGTTCATATTCATATTGATCTCTTTCAGGAGTTCCAATTTCCCCAATAACTTCATCTTTCATTTCAGAAAGCGAATACATCTTTATTTCTTTCTTTGCCATAACTAATCTATTTTATTTTCAAAATATTTCATTGTAATTTTATTAGCTTTTTCAATTTCACTTCCAGCCACTTTATCGACCTTTTTTATAAGACCATGAGTTGCAATAACCAAAGTTTTCTTGTTATTAGTTTTGTCCCAAAATGCTAAAAGTCGAATTTGAGCTCTCGCATATCTAATTCTAAATTCCCAAATGTCATCACTAAGCTTCTTAAATAATCTAGGATCTTGTTTCTTTTCTGCTAAATCAATATTATATAAAATTTTCGCGCTAATCTTTGCATCCAATTTTAATATAAATTCCCGCGCTTCTTCTAAAAATTTAGTTTCAAAATATTTCATTAAATTTATACATAACAAAAATACCACAAAGTTTCTATAAATAGAAACTTTGTGGTATTTTTTTAATTTTAACTTATTTTACTTCTTCAACTTCTTAACGTCGAAAAAGATCAAATATTATTTTAATGATTCAAATTCTCAATCTCTTTAGGATCATGTTTGTGTTTAAACAAAACAGCAAAAGCAATTGCAATCACCAAAGCATAAAGTGCAAACGAAAGCCAGATTGTATGCCAGTCTTTCATTAAAACTGGATTTGTAAAAGCTCCTTCAGCAGAAACTGAATTTCCTTGGCTTTTTACAAATTCAAGCATTTTAGAATTAGCCGCATCTGTTTGCAAGAACCCTGCTAATTCAGCGCTTGTATTGAATGACTTTGTAAAGAAACGATCAATTGCCCAGCCAGAAGTCAAGCTTCCTAAGACCGCTCCTACTCCATTGGTCATCATCATAAACAAACCTTGCGCAGAAGAACGAATTTTAGAATCTGTATTACTTTCTACAAATAAAGAACCCGAAATATTAAAGAAATCAAATGCCATTCCGTAAACGACACAAGAAAGAACAATCATCCATAAACCATTTACAGGATCTCCAAAAGCAAATAATCCGAAACGTAAAACCCAAGCCAGCATACTGATCAGCATAACTTGTTTGATTCCGAAACGTCTTAAGAAAAATGGAATTGCAAGAATAAACAATGTTTCAGAAACCTGAGAAATCGACATAATAATAGTCGAATATTGAATTACAAAAGAATCTGCATATTTAGGAAAATGTTTAAATTCATCCAAAAACACATCTCCATAAGCATTTGTTAATTGAAGCGCTCCTCCTAAAAACATAGAAAAAACAAAAAACAAAGCCATTTTGTAGTTAGCAAAAAGCTTAAACGATTCTAAACCAAAAGTTTCAATCCAAGTTGCATTTTCCTTAATTAAACGTTGTGGTTCACATTTTGGCAATGTAAAAGCGTATAAACCTAAAATTAAAGCGCCTGCTCCTGCAATATAAAACTGATATTCGGTTGCTTTACTGCCACTTAGATTAGTAATCCACATAGCCACAATAAAACCAATTGTTCCCCAAACACGGATTGGCGGAAAGTCTTTTACAATATTTTTATTGTTTAATTTAAGCGAAGTATAAGAAATAGAATTACTTAAAGCGATTGTCGGCATATAACAGCACATCGCCAAAAGCATTACTATAATAAAAGTATCAGGAGTTGAAACTTGAGCTATTCCAAACAAAACAACTGCATAAAGGATATGAAGGACTCCATACAATTTTTCAGCGTTAATCCATCTGTCAGCAATAATACCTGTTAGTGTAGGCATAAAAAGAGAAGCGATTCCCATGGTTCCAAAAACCAGTCCGAATTGAGTTCCTTCCCAGTTTTTTGTACCAAACCAATAATTTCCAATTGTTATAAGCCAAGCTCCCCAAACAAAAAATTGTAGAAAGCTCATTAAAATCAATCTGTTTTTAATACCCATATAGTATAATTTGTCTTTAGTAAAAATGAAGCGGTAAAACTACCATTAAAAATAATATCTGCAAAAAATTATGCTGTTTTAACAACATCATTCACTAATTCTAAAACAGCATCAAACTGCTCTTCTTTATTTAAGTAAGAATTATCTATCTCAATAGCATCATCTGCAATCACCAAAGGCGAATCTTCTCTGCTGGTATCTAAATTATCTCTCTCAACAACATTTTTAAGAACTTCTTCATAGGTTACGTTATCTCCTTTTGCCTGTAATTCATCAAAACGTCTCTGCGCACGGGTTTCAGCACTGGCTGTCATAAATATTTTAAGTTCGGCATCAGGAAAAACAACAGTACCAATATCTCTTCCATCCATAACGATGCCTTTATTTTTACCCATTTCCTGTTGCTGTTCAACTAATTTTGAACGAACTTCCGAAACAGCTGCAACTCTGCTTACAAAATTAGAAACTTCAATTGTTCTAATTTGTTTTTCTACATTTTCACCATTCAAATACATTTCAGCAAAACCTAACTCTGCATTAAACTTAAACTCTAATTGAATTATAGGTAATGCATCAACCAATGATTCTTTATCAAAAAAATCAGTCCCAATTAAATTATGCTGCATAGCAAAAAAAGCTACCGCTCTATACATAGCTCCAGTGTCTACATATACATACTCCAATTTTTTTGCCAATTGTTTTGCTAAGGTACTTTTACCTGTTGATGAAAATCCGTCGATAGCAATAGTGATCTTTTTCAATTCTTTATTTTTAAATGTTTATTCTTTTAAAGTTCCAAAATTCTAATAATAAATACTCATTACAATTTCTGATTCAGAACTATCAATAATTTTTGCCAGTCTGTCAAAATATTTTTTATTTACCATGGGACAGCCTTGGCTATTGCAAATGTAGCCATCTTTCTCTTTATACGGAACATCATAATAGTAATGAAAAACAATATCTCTTTTAAAAGCATTATTGTTTGTTTCATCTAATCCATAAAGTTTGTACGCTTTTCCAAACTTTCCCATATAATGATTTCCTATTGAATATCGGCCTAATGAAGTACTAAATGAATTCGGTATGTTGCTGAATTTTAATTTTCCTTTGATTCCTGTTTCCGAACCAGAACCATGAGCAACCAAACCTTGATCTAGTATTTTTTTTGTTTTCAAATCATAAACAAAAAATCGATTTTTGCCTGATGGAATTTTCATGTCAATCAAAAAAGCAATCTCTTTATTGTATTTTGAATCACTTTCCGTAATTCTTTTGATTTCTGAAACTTGAGATTCAACTCTTTCTGATTCTTCAGAGGAAAGAAAGGCAATGTTTTGTTCATTATCAATAAAAAAGTATACAGCAAAAGCTGCAACAATAAAAAAGCAAATAAGTAATATTTTTTTCATTTGAAATTTGAAAAAACTGCTGAATAATTTAATGACGTATTATTACTCTTTATTAAATGTTAGTTATTGAAAATTTAAAATTAAGCCGAAAAGACTTGTATTGGCTGCCAATGTATATCTAGAGTAGGAATAATTAAATCGTAATTTATTTATCTTTAATCCAAATCCTAACGAAACTCCCGAGAAATTACGTTGTTCGTCAACTCTTAATTCTTCTCCTCTTCTAAAATTATAACCAACACGTAAATTAAAGGCTCTTTTTGGGAAAAGCTCTACTCCAAAAGCAACGTGTCTTAATGCGTTATTAAAAAACGAAACTTTCTCTGGGCTTGTTGAACCATCAATATTGGTTTCTCCTCGATTCGGGTTCGAGAATGAGATATTCCATTGCTGTAAATTTTCTAACGTAAGATGCCAGCGAATAGGCACATGCTCTAATTCCTGCGAAATACCTGCAACAATTTCAAAAGGCAGATTTTCTTTTATTCCTGAGTAGGTAGTAAATTGCGTCCCAATGTTTCGAAACACCAAAGCGAAATTGATATCATTTCTTTCGTCTACATACAAAGCCCCTAAATCGACAGCGCCACCAATAGAATTATAACTTTCTAATGAAGATGTTATGAGCTTAGCATTTGCACCAATATACAAACTTGTATAAGGAACGTTGTACGCATATCCTACAGTAAGTGCACCTTCACTTCCTGTAAAATTAGAGGTTGCTTGTCCGTTTTCATCATACCCTTCAAAAGAGCCGTAATTGATGTAACTTACACCAGCATAAAGTGTTTGAACATGTCTGTCATAAGTATAGGCGTATGAAGCGGTTCCATACGAAGCTTCTCCATAATAACTCCCGTAATTCATAGCTAAATGATTGTCCATATCCGCATTTATAAGAGCTGGATTAGACATGGCTTGATTAACATCTTCGTCGTAGATAGTGATAACATCTCCACCGAGTGAAGCCTGTCTTGGCGAAGTCGTCAAATTCAAAAATTGATAGGTGTAACGTCCTCCAACTTGTCCGAACGAAGTCGAACAAATCAGTAACATAAAAAATAAAACGATTTGTTTAAACATGTCTTTGGGAACGCTCCTATTTGTGAATAACGCAGCTACAAATATAAAATTATATAACAGCAAAAATGAAAATAAACGCTAAATAAATTTCAATAAAAAAATCCAAATTCCAATAGTAAAATTGGAATTTGGATTTTAAGAATTAAATGATTTTATTGAAGCTTATTTTAATGTCTTAGCATTTTTTACACTTTGATCTGTTAAAGCTATTGCTAAGACTTCGCTCATTTCTTTTACATAATGAAATGAAAGTCCTTCTAAGTATTCTGCTTTAATTTCATCAATGTCGCTTTTGTTTTCATGGCAAAGAATAATCTCTTTAATTCCAGCTCTTTTTGCTGCCAAGATTTTCTCTTTAATTCCGCCAACAGGTAAAACTTTCCCTCTTAAAGTAATCTCTCCTGTCATAGCTAGGCTTTTCTTTACCTTTTTCTGAGTTAAAAGCGAAACTAAAGAGGTCAGCATTGCAATACCAGCACTTGGACCATCTTTTGGAGTAGCTCCTTCTGGGACATGCAGGTGAATATTGTATTTTTGAAAAATCTCCGTACTCAAACCTAATTTCTTAGCATTGGCTTTAATATATTCTAAAGCAATAGTTGCAGATTCTTTCATTACAGTTCCTAGATTTCCTGTAATCGTTAAAGCTCCTTTTCCCTCAGAAATTAAAGATTCGATAAACAAAATATCACCTCCGACACTTGTCCAAGCCAAACCAGTTACAACACCAGCAACATCATTATTTTCATATTTGTCACGCTCTAGTCTCGGAACACCTAAAATAGCAACAATATCTTCGTCTGTCACTTTTTTATTGTACTCCTCTTCCATTGCTACCGATTTTGCAGCATTTCTTATGACCTGAGCAATTTTAGTTTCTAAATTACGAACACCAGATTCTCTCGTATAACCTTCAACAATTTTTTCTAATTGTTTCTTGCCAATTGTTAAATCTTTTGAAGTTAAACCGTGCGCTTCTAATTGTTTTGGAAAAAGATGTCTTTTTGCAATCTCAACTTTTTCTTCAATAGTATAACCTGACATTTTGATTACTTCCATTCTGTCACGTAACGCCGGCTGAATTGCAGCCATATTGTTTGAGGTCGCAATAAACATTACTTTAGACAAATCATATCCCATTTCAAGGAAATTATCATAGAAAGCACTGTTTTGCTCTGGATCTAAAACTTCTAGTAAAGCCGAAGATGGATCACCGCTATTGCCACTTGATAATTTATCAATCTCATCTAAAATAAACACCGGATTTGAAGTTCCTGCTTTTTTCAGGCTTTGAATAATTCTTCCTGGCATTGCTCCAATGTAGGTTTTTCTATGTCCGCGAATTTCTGCTTCATCACGCAATCCACCCAATGAAATACGAACATATTCACGACCTAAAGCTTCAGCAACCGAACGTCCGATAGAAGTTTTTCCAACTCCTGGAGGCCCTGTTAAACAAATAATTGGTGACTTCATATCATTTCGCAGTTTTAAAACTGCTAAATGTTCAATCATTCTCTTTTTCACATCTTCCAATCCGAAGTGGTCTTTATCTAAAACTTTCTGTGCAAATTTCAAGTCGAATTTATCTTTAGAATATTCGCCCCAAGGCAATTCTAAAAACAACTCCAAATAGTTTCTTTGAATTCCAAAATCTGGAGACTGCGGATTCATACGACGCATTTTTGACAATTCTTTCTCGAAATGTTTCTGCGTCTTTTCGTCCCATTTTTTGGTTTTCGCTTTTAAGCCCATTTCATCCATTTCTTCTTCCTGCGAAACGCCTCCCAATTCTTCCTGAATGGTTTTCATTTGCTGATGAAGGAAATATTCACGCTGCTGTTGATCTAAATCAAAACGAACTTTTGACTGAATATCATTCTTCAATTCTAATTTTTGAAGTTCAACATTCATATAACGTAACGTCTCTAAAGCACGTTCTTTTAAACCATTTATCGATAAAAGACCTTGTTTCTCTTTTACTGATAAATTCATATTAGAAGAAACAAAATTGATTAAAAACGACTGGCTTTCAATATTTTTAATTGCAAAAGTAGCTTCAGAGGGAATATTTGGACTTTCTTTAATAATTTGAATAGCCAATTCTTTAACCGAATCTAAAATAGCTGTGAATTCCGAATCATTTTCATCTGGACGTTCTTCTGCAACTTCTTTAATAGTAGCTGTCATGTAGGGTTCTTCTGAAACGACTTCGTCGATTTCGAAACGTTTTTTTCCTTGAAGAATAACGGTAACATTTCCATCAGGCATTTTTAAAACACGTAAAATACGAGCGACAGTACCTATTTTATGAATATCATCTTTTGACGGGTCTTCATCTTCTTCATTAATTTGCGAAACAACACCTATTATCTTTCCGCCAGCATTGGCATCATTAATAAGTTTTATCGATTTATCCCTTCCTGCAGAAATTGGAATAACTACTCCTGGAAATAAAACAGTATTACGTAACGGTAAAATTAGAAGAGAAACAGGAAGCTCTTCGTTATTCATTTCCTCTTCGTCTTCCGGAGTTAACAAAGGGATTAATTCTGCTTCTGAATCAAATTCCTGAAGTGACAGATTGTCAATAGTGAGTATTTTATGATTTGACATGATAATATATAAGTCGTTTTGTCATTAAAAAAATTAAGCTATCTGTAAAATAGGTATTACTTTATTACGCTTTACCTGAAAACATGATCTGTTTTTCAATTACCAGACAGGCCATAAAAATAGACAATCATTGTGCCAAATGCAAAATAAGTCAGTTCTAATATTAGATTTAGTTTTTCATCAGATAAAAAATTTTAAAAAAAATAAAATTAATTTTATCAAAAGTGTAACAAACAAAAAAAAGCAAAGTCATTTATAAAAACCAAAAGCCATTACTTGAGTCAAAACAACCAAAATATCGAAGAATTAATTGCGCTATGTAAAAACAATAATCAGAAAGCGCAGTTTGAAATTTACAATCGCTATTGCAAAGCGATGTATAACGTTGCGTATCGTATTGTAAAAGATGAACATTTTGCACAAGACGTCATGCAAGAAGGATTCTTAAGGGCTTTTACAAAAATCAATGACTATAAACAAGAAGTGGCTTTTGGTGCATGGTTAAAGAAAATAATCATCAATTACAGTATCGATTTTTACAAAAAAAACAACTCTTTTCAAGTAGAAGACTTAAGTAAACAGCTTTACAAAATCGAAGAAAATGATGGAATTGTTTCTGATAATATCGACTTAAACAATCTAAAAGTAAAACAGGTTCTGGATACTATCCTACAATTAAAAGACAACTACAGAATGGTTTTGACACTGTTTTATATTGAAGGTTATGACCAAGAAGAGATCTGCGAAATTTTAAATATTACTTATGCCAATTGCAGAACAACTTTAAGCAGAGCAAAAGATAGTTTGAGAAAGAAATTGGAAGAAATATAAAATGAATTGGAATTATGAAAAATGAAAAAGACAATTTAGACGAATTATTCAGCAAGTTTGAAAATCAATGGGATATTGAGGAATTAGACCCCAATCATCAAATGGATTTTATGCAAAAATTAAATAAAAAAGAACCAAAGAAAAAATACTGGTTCGTAACAGCTATTGCAGCTTCTATTGTATTGATGCTTGGTGTATCTATTTTTTATAAAAATGAAAAACCAAAAGAATTCAAATTTGCTTCAAAAGAAACTAAACGCACTGATTCTATTTTCAACATTCTAATTGACAACGAACTGGTTAAATTAAAAGAAAAAAGTTCTCCAGAAAACGAACAGATTATTAATGATGCATTAAAACAAATGAAAACCTTTGATGCCGATTACCAAAAAATCATTAATGAACTCCAGAAAAATGGCGAAAACAAACAGATTATTTATGCTATGATCAGCAATTTGCAAACCCGAATTTCTTTTTTGCAAACCGTTCTAAAACAAATTGAGGATAACGAAAAATTTAAAAACACATCAAATGAAAAAACACTATAACTTACTCATTTTATTCCTTTTGATTCCTTTCTTGGGATTTTCAAATGATGACACTTTTATTACCAAACAAAAAAACATAAAAAAAACGTATATCGTAAACTCAAATGCAGGAATTGATATTGATAACAAATATGGCAATATTTCGGTATCTACGTGGGACGAAGACAAAATTGATTTGGATATCACAATCAAAGTTAACGGACCTAATGAAAACTGGGTTAACGAACGTTTAAACAGCATCGATGTAGATATTACCGCTCTTAAAAGTATGGTTTCTGCAGTTACTAATCTTGGAAATTCTTCTTTAAAAAGTAAAGGAAGCAACAACAGCTTTGAAATTAATTATGTAATTAAAATTCCTAAAAACGGTTCTGCAAAATTATTCAATAAATATGGTAATATCTCTACTCTAAACTTAGAAGGAAATTCTAACATAAGCTGTAAATACGGCAAAGTTACTTTGGGAAAACTAAACGGATCAAGTAATAACATTGAAATTGCATACTGCCAAAATTCAAGTATTGAGTATATTAAAACAGGAAATATTAATGCCAGATATTCTGGACTTAAAATTAATGACTCAGGAAATCTAAACTTAAATGCTAATTATACAGATGTAAATCTTGGTGATGGTGAAAACATAAAGTATGAATGTAATTACGGAAATTTTAAGTTTCAAAAAATCAATTCTTTAAGTGGTTCTGGAAATTATTTAACTATTAATATTGGAGAAATTTCCAGCAACTTTAGTTTTGATACCAATTACAGTAAAATCAATATTGGAAACATGACTGAAAAAGCTGGAAATGTAAATATCAATTCTGGATATACAGACATTTCTCTTGGTTATGCAACAAATTATGCTTTTGATTTTGATATTTCTACTAGGTATTCAAATATTAAACACGACAATACTTTAGACATTTCTATTTCTGAGACTAAAAGCAATACTAAAAGAATAAGCGGTTTCTACAAGAAAAAAGGTCAAAACAAAGTTAATATCAGTTCTAATTACGGAAACGTTTCTTTAATAAAAAATTAATCATCTAAAAATCAAAACAATGAAAAAGTCAATTCTATTTCTAACATTAGCTTTACTTCTAAGTAATTTAAATGCTAATGCACAATGGGGATCTAACAACAAAATAAGTGGAAACGGCAAAATTACAACCGAAACCAGAACTACAGGAGATTATGACAGCATTAAAATCGCAGGTTTTTTTGATGTGGATTTAGTTGCTGGTAAAGAAGGGAAAATTACAATTAAAGGCGAAGAAAATTTACTGCAAGCAATTAAAGTTGAAGTTGAAGGAAACGAGCTAAAAGTTTATGTAGAAAGAGGAACTCAAATTCGTTCTAGTTCTGGAAAGAAAATTGAAGTTACTATTCCTTTTGAAAAAATTGACGCAGTGACTTTATCAGGATCAGGAAATGTTAGAGCTAAAGATAAAATTAAAAGTGACAACCTAACGGCTAAATTATCTGGTTCAGGAAATTTTGATTTAAATATTGAAGCAAATGCTTTTGATTTAGCCCTTAGCGGTTCTGGTGATGTAACTCTAAAAGGTACTGCCAACTCCTTCACCAGCAAAATATCTGGTTCAGGAAATATAAATGCTGCTGAACTAAAATCTAAAATAGTTGATGCGAATATTTCTGGCTCAGGAAACAGCAAAATAACTTGTAATGAAAGTATAAGGGCTAGAGTTTCCGGTTCTGGAAAAATCAAATATCTAGGAAATCCTGAAAAACGTGATGTAAAAGTTTCAGGCTCAGGAAGTATTTCGAAAGGTTAATTATTTATAAAAAAATATCACGAATTACTAAACTATCATCAATCAAATAATAAGCTGCAATTCGTGATATTGATATCAAAGAGACGTTTCGTTAATTCGAAACGTCTTTTTTATGTACTCTTCTTAAAAGAAATATTGAGGTGATAAAGAAAATTGCTAAAATTACAATTGCCGCACGTGGACTTCCCGTAATTTGATCAATAATGCCGTAAACACACATTCCAATTACAATTCCGATTTTCTCTGCTACATCATAAAAACTAAAAAACGAAGCCGTATCTTCCGTATCAGGCAATAATTTTGAATAAGTAGAACGTGATAAAGCTTGAATTCCTCCCATTACAAATCCAGCAACAGTCGCCATTACATAAAAATGTGTTGGTAAAGTAATAAAAAAGGCAAGTGCACAAAATACTGCCCAAATACCATTGATAAAAATCAGCGTTGGAACATTTCCAAATTTCTCAGAAGCTCTTGATGTTAAAACAGCTCCAATAACCGCTACTAATTGAATAATCAAAATACAAACTATCAATCCAATTGTACTCTGTTCTTTGGTTTCCCATTGAATTTCCTGAGCGCCAAAATAAGTGGCTACAAGCATTACGGTCTGAACAGCCATACTAGAAACGAAGAATCCTCCTAAATAACGTTTTAATGGAATATTTTGGTTAAGTAATGCCCAAACCTTTTTTAGCTCTTTAAAGCCATTAAACACAACTGATTTTGTTAGTTTTTGTCCTGTTTCTTTACTTCCTTTCGGTAAATAGTAATATGTATATTGACTGAATAAAATCCACCAAACTCCCACCATCACAAAAGAATATCGCATAGCTTTCATTGCTGCTTCTCCGTCTGTTCCAGAGATTCCAAATAATTTTGGTTTCATGATCATCGCTAAATTGATAATCAACAAAATAACACTTCCTATATATCCCAGCGAATATCCTTTAGCACTAATTCTGTCTTGTTGCTCTTCGAAAGCAATATCTGGCAGGTATGAATTATAGAAAACTAAACTTCCCCAATATCCAAGTAATCCTAAAAAGTAAAATAATAATCCGACGTAAATATTATCCAAGTCAAACCAATACAATCCCATACAAGACAGTGCTCCCACGTAACAAAAGAACTTCATAAATGATTTCTTATTTCCAACATAATCGGCAATACCAGATAATAATGGAGAAATAAAAGAAACCACCATAAAGGCAAAAGCAGTAATAAAACTAATTAATGCAGAATTTTTAAGATGCATTCCAAAAACATCAATATAGTGATCACGGTCTGAAAATAAGGCTTCGTAAAAAATTGGAAATACTGCCGAAGCAATTGTTAAAGTATAAACTGAATTGGCCCAATCATAAAATGCCCAGGCATTTAAAAGCTTCTTGTCTCCCTTTTGTAGGTTTTTCATAGAAATGGTTTTGTTAATAGGCTACGAATTTATCTAATTTTTATCATAATCAAATAGAAAATTTTCAATTCATATATTATTAAATCATGAACTTCAATAAAAAGAAAAAGCTATTCGAATATTGAATAGCTTTTAGAAAATCATATCTTTTATACTAATTTTTTATTTGATAGTACCAACTTTAAGTGCAATTGCTTTAGCTTCTGGAATTAAGGCTTTTATATTAGCAATTCTTGTAGCGTCGGAAGGATGTGTACTCATAAATTCTGGTGTTCCAGAACCACCCGATTTTGCCGCCATTCTTCCCCAAAAAGATACAGCATCTTCTGGATTGTATCCTGCAATAGCCATTAAAGTTAAACCAATTTTGTCAGCCTCGCTTTCATTGCTTCTGCTAAAAGGCAACATTACTCCTACTTCAGTTCCCATCCCATAAGCTTGAGAAAAGATTTCTCTTGTCTGAGCTGTTTTGTTGCTTGTTGCCGCATCTAAAACTGCTCCTCCAATTTGCTGTAACTGCGCCGCACTCATTCTTTGAGCACCATGATTAGCTAAAGCGTGTGAAACCTCGTGCCCCATTACAGTTGCTAAACCTGATTCATTTTGAGTTATCGGTAAAATTCCGGAATAAACTACAATTTTTCCTCCTGGAAGACACCAAGCATTTACTTCTTTATTATCAACTAATTTATACTCCCAACGATAATCTTTTAAATACTGTGATTGTCCTAAATAAGCTAAATATTTTTCGGCTGCTAACTTAATTTTATAGCCAACAGTTTCAACAAGTTTTGCGTCTGAAGTTCCTGTTATCACTTTATTTTCGGACAAAAATGTACTGTATTGTTGAAATGAAGTTGGAAATAATTCACTGTTTGAAACAAAATTCAAGTTTTGTTTTCCTGTTATTGGGTTTGTTGCACAAGATAAAACAAGACTACTGAAGATCCCTAAAAACAAATATTTTTTCATAATTCGAGCTATTTTCTAACAAAAATACAATTATTACAAATTATTATTTTATACAATAAGTCAAAAAATTATCAGAATTTTAACTACTCTCCCACAATATGAAGTTCATTAAACTCTTTATCAACGATTAAGAAGTTATTTGACTCAAAACTAATTTTGTCAAACTCAACTTTTTCATTGTCAATTTCGATCTCAGTCACTTTAAAAGGAAGGCCAATTAAATTAATTTTATACTTGCTGTAAGGTGTATCATACTTGCCTTCTTTGTGAAGCTGAATAATTAATTCTTTATCTTTTCCAATAGTTCTCAAAGACAGGAAACTATAACGTCCTTTTTTATAATCATAACCGTCCTGTGCATCTTCATAAACTTGTGATTTTTCTTTTCCGTGTTTGTAATAAACATCAAGTGTTAATTCGTCAAACTCTAATTCTCCGACATATTGCTGCACTGGATATTTTGGAATGATTGCCCCCGCTTTTATAAAAACAGGAATTTCATCAAATTTGGTGTCAATCCAAATTTCTCTTCCTCCAACAAATAATTCATTTGTCCAGTAGTTATACCATTCTCCTCTTGGAATATACATACGTCTACCTACAGCATTAGGTTCAAGTATTGGACAAACTAAAATTTGGTTTCCAAAAACAAATTCGTCGTTACGATAATGTGTCTGCGTATCATCTTGATCATAATAAACCAAAGGTTTTAGCATTGGAACTCCTTCTTCAATATACTGCCAAAACATGGTATATAAATAAGGTAATAATTGATAACGAAGACTCACAAATTTTCTAGTGATATTAATCACTTCTTCGTCAAATGACCAAGGTTCTTGATTTCCATGATCTCCAGATGAATGTGTTCTACAGAATGGATGGAAAACCCCCAATTGAATCCAACGAGCATATAATTCTCCCGAAGGTTGTTCTGCAAATCCACCAATATCTGAACCTGTGAATCCCATTCCAGAAATTGACATTCTCTGCACCTGAATATTGGCAATCCATAAATGTTCCCAAGTCGCCACATTATCACCTGTCCAAGATGATGTATAACGCTGTGCACCAGAATAAGCAGATCTTGTAATAACAAAAGGACGTTTTGGGTAAACAAATCGTTTTACACCATGATAAGTTGCCCTTGCCATTTGAGTTCCATAAATATTATGGGCTTTTCTATGACTGCAAGGATTTCCATCATAAAGATGGCGAACGTCCATTGGAAATGTTTTATTTGGCACCTCCATAACAGCTGGTTCGTTCATATCGTTCCAAACTCCTTTTACACCAATATCTGCAATTAATTCTTTAAATAAACCAGCCCACCATTCTCTTACTGCGGGATTTGTGTAATCAGGAAAGTTACATTCTCCCGGCCATACTTTTCCTTTCATATAAGGCCCATCGGCTCTTTTACAGAAATAATCTTTTTCCAAAGCTTCTTGATAAACCCAATAATCTTTATCAATTTTAATTCCAGGATCGATAATGACAACAGTTTTAAATCCGTCTTCAGCTAATTCTGCCACCATTTTCTTGGGGTCAGGAAAATAGTTTTTATTCCAAGTAAAACACCTAAAACCGTCCATATAATCAATATCCAGATATATGGCATCACATGGAATTTTAAGTTCTCTAAATTTAGATGTAATTTCTTTTACTTTACTTTCTGGATAATAACTCCATTTACATTGATGGTAACCTAAAACCCAAAGCGGCGGTAATTCTGGTTTCCCCGTTAAATCGGTATAAGTTGTAACCACATCCTGCATTTGAGGGCCGTAAATGAAGTAATAATTCATTTCGCCACCTTCTGCCCAGAAACTGGTTATATTTCTTCTTTCCTGACAAAAATCAAAGAAAGTTCTAAATGTGTTATCGAAAAATATTCCGTAAGACTGCTTATTATGCAACCCAATATAAAATGGAACCACTTTATATAAAGGTTCTTGATCTTTTTGATAAGCATATTGATCGGTGGCAAAATTTTCTACTCTTTTCCCTTTAAGGTTCATCTGAGTAGCCTTATCTCCAAGTCCATAATAACATTCTCCATCTTTAGAGAATTTACTCATTTTTACAATGTTTCCACCATATTCGTAGCTTTCTTCCCAATGAAAACCAAGCTCGTCTTCAAGAATAAGAAAGTCATTTAAATCATAAATAGCCAGACGAAGATCTGCTTTCTGGATTTTACATTTTACCTTACTTGTTCTGATTTCAAAATAAGTTTCTTCTTCGGTAAGTTCTAAAAAGTTGTAACCATGAAGCTGGGTTTTATCAATGGCATACGAAAAATCATTGCTAAAATATCCTTTTGTAGTAAAGCGAAATCGTATTAAACTGTCTCTAAGAATTGTAACTTTTAAAATTACTTTGTTATCCGTATTAAAAGAAATAGAATCTCCTTCATGCTCGTAAGAAACAATTTTTGATGGATATAAATCGCCTTTGTATTCTAATGATGTGTTTGTAATCATATCGCCAATGAATTAATTATAACAATAATCTCTATTTCAAACATACAAAAAAAGTTGATAAAGCCCTATGAATAAAAGGTTTAATCACGAAAACGTTTTTTCTGACTGACTTGCAAATATGAGATCAAAAAAGCAACAAATCGATAATTTTAAAAGGATAAAATGATAAAACGCTGCTTATATAAATAAATGTAGGATTTTTCTAAACGAAGGAATAGACAGTTACGCTTAATGGCGGAAGAATTAATTCAACCGAAAAATCTCTTCCATCATATTCGACAGCTTTTGTTTCAATTGAATGCTGATTTCCAACACCACTGCCTCCATAAATTGAATTATCAGTATTAAAAATTTCTTTTAATGTTCCTTTTTTAGAAACACCTATCCTATAATTTTCTCTCACAACTTGAGTGAAATTACAAACTACAATAACGTCTTCATCTGGATTATTTCCTTTTCGGATATAAGACATTACTGCATTCTGATGATCCGAATAGTTAATCCATTCAAAACCTTCTCCAGAAAATTGTTTTTCATAAAGCGCAGGGTAAGATTTATATAAATTATTTAAATCTGTAATTAGTGTTTTAATGCCTGAATGAAAATCGTATTGTAACAAATGCCAGTCTAAACTTTGCTCAAAATTCCATTCTCCAGTTTGTCCAAACTCAGCTCCCATAAACAATAATTTTGTTCCTGGATGCGTGAACATATAACCATACAATAATCTTAAATTGGCAAATCGCTGCCATTCATCTCCCGGCATTTTATAGATAAGAGATTGTTTTCCGTAAACCACTTCATCATGAGAAAACGGAAGCATAAAATTTTCCGTAAACGCATAAGTCATAGAAAATGTCAAATCGTTCTGATGGTATTTTCTGTAAACGGTTTCTTTTTGAAAATACTTGAGAGTATCGTGCATCCAACCCATCATCCATTTCATTCCAAAACCCAAACCTCCAAAAGATGTTGGTCTTGATACCATTGGAAAAGAAGTACTTTCTTCAGCAATGGTTTGAACCCCATTAAAATTAGAATAGATTACTTCATTAAATTCTTTAAGAAAGCTGATGCTGTCTAAATTTTCTCTTCCTCCATAAATATTAGCTTCCCATTCACCATCTTTTCTCGAATAATCCAGATATAGCATAGAGGCAACAGCATCAACACGTAATCCATCCACATGGTAATTCTGAAGCCAGAAGACGGCATTACTAATTAAAAATGCTCGAACTTCATTTCTTCCATAATTAAAAACTAAACTTTTCCAATCGGGATGATAGCCTTTTCTGCGATCAGGATGTTCATATAAATGCGAACCATCAAAGAATCCTAATCCATGTGCATCATCAGGAAAATGTGACGGAACCCAGTCTAAAATTACTCCTATTCCTTCCTGATGCAGTTTATCAACCAAAACCATAAAATCCTGAGGTTTGCCAAAACGTGAAGTCGGCGCAAAATATCCCGTTAGTTGATATCCCCATGAAGGATCGTACGGATATTCCATAACAGGCATAAACTCAACATGAGTAAAACCTGTTTCTTTTACATATTTGACTAAGTCATCAGCAAATTCTAGATAAGTAAGGAAACGATTATGATCTGCTCTTCTCCAAGATCCCAAATGCACTTCGTAAACAGAATAAGGTTTATCTAAAGCATTTTTTTCTTGGCGTGTCTGCATCCATTTTTCGTCCTTCCATGTATAATCTAAATCCCAGACTACAGAGGCAGTATGCGGTGGTCTTTCACAATACAAAGCAAATGGATCTGCTTTTTCTGTTATAACACCATTAACATTCGATTGAATTTTATATTTATAAAGCGTTCCTTTTGAAATATCTGGAATAAATCCTTCCCAAATTCCAGAAGAATCCCAGCGCACATTCAAATTATGCTCATCTTGAGTCCAGTAATTAAAATCACCCACAACTGAAACAGAATGTGCCGTTGGAGCCCAAACTGCGAAATAAACGCCTTTTACTCCATTAACTTCAACCAAATGAGCACCTAACTTTTCATATAATTTGAAATGCTTCCCGGCTTTAAATAAATCAATATCAAAATCAGTAAATAGAGAATGTGGAATTACTTTAGACATATTAGTTTCTTGGATAAATTGGATTTTGGAATTTATTTTTGTTTTATTCTATTCTGAAGTTGTCTGAAAGTGTAACTCCCTTTTTAATCACAACAATTCCGTCTTTTATACTGTATAGTTCGTTAGTAAAATTATCTAAATGCTTTCCACCACTGATGTGAACATTGTTTCCAATGCGTACGTTTTTATCTATCAAAGCATTTTTAATAAAACAATTTTCTCCAATACCAACATGGATTTTACTGATACTGCTTTCATGATTCAACTCGTCAAGATCCTGGTAGAAGTCATTCCCCATAACGTAACAGTTTTCCAAAACAGTTCCTTCTCCAATTCTGGAACGAATACCAATTACAGAGCTTTTAATTTCTTTAGCATTGATGATACATCCCTCTGAAATTAAAGATTGGTTAATAATTGAGTTTCTAAATTTCGAAGGCGGTAATAATCTTGGCCTTGTGAAAATTTTATTTTCGTTATCAAATAAATTAAATTCTGGAATATCTGCCGTTAAACCAATATTAGCTTCAAAGAATGATTCGATGTTTCCAATATCTGTCCAATATCCTTCGTACTGATAGCTTAATATTTTATGTTTTCCAACAGCTTGCGGAATAATTTCTTTTCCAAAATCTTTTGTTTCCTGATTAGCCATTAATTCTTCCAACAACGATTTATTAAAAATATAAATCCCCATTGAAGCAAGATACTTTTTGCCTTTTTCTTGCATTTGTTCACTTACTTCTGACTCCCATTCAGGCAGTAAGGAAGCATGTGGTTTTTCAATAAAAGCATGAATATTATTTTCATGATCTGTTTTAAGAATCCCAAATTCTGGCGCGTCTTTAGCATTTACAGGCAAAGTTGCAATCGAAATTTCAGCATCGGCAGCAATATGAGCTTCCAGCATTTCATTAAAATCCATTTGATACAACTGATCTCCTGAAAGAATTAAAGCATGATCAAAATCGTGTTTTAAAAAATGTGACATGCACTGTCTTACGGCATCGGCAGTTCCTTGAAACCACGTTGGATTATCTGGAGTTTGTTCAGCAGCCAATATATCTACAAAGGACTGACTGAAAATACTAAAATTGAAAGTGTTTTTGATATGAGCATTTAAAGATGCAGAGTTAAACTGTGTCAAAACAAATATTTTAAAAATATCCGAATTGATACAATTAGAAATTGGAATATCGACTAGACGATATTTTCCACCAATTGGAACAGCTGGTTTTGATCTCGTTTCTGTCAATGGGAATAAACGCGATCCCTGTCCTCCTCCTAAAATAATAGCAACTACATTTTTCTTTTTAAATTTCATTTTTCTCAATTATTAAGGTGTATATTTCGATATATTCTTGGCAAACTCTCTCCCAGGAATGATCTGTCGCCATTCCTCTCTGAACTACTTTATTGAAATTTATTTTATCGTCGTACAATGAAACAGCACGATTTATAGAATAACAGATATCGCCAACTGAAGACTGATCATGACAGATTCCATTTCCGTCATCTCCATAATCTACAACAGTATCTCGCAAACCTCCAGTTCTTCTAACAATTGGAATTGTTCCGTATCGCATGGCGTACATTTGATTTAACCCACAAGGTTCTACTCTGGATGGCATTAAAATATAATCTGAACCTGCATAAATCAAGTGCGCTAATTCTTCATTATAGCCTATAAAAACGTTATAATTTCCTGTATAATCGTTCCGTAATTGTGTCAATTGTGATTCTATTGTGGCATTTCCTGAACCTAAAATCAAGATATTAATCTCCTCAAAATGTTCTGATAAAGCCAAAGCAGATGCTTGTGGCAATAAGTCTCCGCCTTTTTCTTCAAACAAACGTCCAATAAAGCTAAAAAGTGGTTTTGAAGAATCCAGTTCAAACCGCTCACATAACTTTTCTTTATTTTTCTGTTTTCCAATTTCAAAATTTTCAATAGAATAATTTTCAGCTATCATAACATCTTTCAGTGGATTCCAAACTTCAAAATCGATTCCGTTTAAAATTCCTCTTGATTTATTGCGAACAGCCTGAAACAAACTTTCCAATCCATTTGCAGCATAGTTTATTTCATTCAAATAACTTGGTGAAACTGTTGTTACTGCATTCGCGCATTTAATTCCCACAGCTAATGAATTAATAGAATTATTCCATTCTAACAATCCAATATGTTTTAAATCGAACTCTGGTAGATAATACAATTTATCAAATCCAAACCAACCTTGATATAAACCATTATGAATAGTTATAACTGTTTTTACATCCTTGAGAATTTCATATTTATAAGCCAGCTGTAACATAAATGGAATTAATCCCGTATGATGATCATGGCAATTGATTATATCAGGAATTTTATTTCTGGCTATAATCCAATCTAAAGTTGCTATCTGAAAAGATAAAAATCGTTCAATATCATCTTCATATCCGTAAATATTGGGACGATTAAACAAATCATTAATTTCTATTAGATATAATTCATAACCTAGTTTATCTGTAGTCTCCTTAAGAACGCTAAAAGGAAAATCAAAATTTCCAAGTTTCACTGTTCCCCAATGAACACATTCAAAATCATTTTCGCTTCTAAACTTTGTATCATAACAGGGAACAACAACTCTAACTTGATGTCCAGCATTTGTTTGATATTTGGGTAATGCTCCAACAACATCCGCCAAACCACCGACTTTTGCCATTGGATAACATTCTGCACTTATATGAAAAATCTCCATTTCAGAAATTAATTTGCGATTATTTTTTTAAGAAACAATCATTAATATGCTACTTTTATCTTTTTTTTAAATTTAGCAAAAAAACAGGCAGAGTACTGCACTTAAACAAGTTTTATTGAAATGGCAAAAAAGGCAATTAATCCTATTAAATCATTAAAAATTCCACAGATAATTATACTATCTGCCAAGGTTTGTGCATTTGTATCGAAAAATCTCGCTACTAAATTTGCTGCCAAAATATTTACAACCCCAATAAAACATAAAGTTCCCAAACGTGAATTTGAGATGGATTCTAAAAGCTCAAAGCAACTTTTATACGTGCCAGTAATCAATAAAAATATTTATGTATATCATTATGGGCAAAGTGAACGTAAAGTATTATTAGTTCACGGCTGGTCTGGCAGAGGAACACAGTTGTTTAAAATTGCTGATGAATTATTAAAACAAGGATATTCTACCATCAGTTTTGATGCACCTGCTCATGGAAAATCAGAAGGAAGCAACACCATAATGTCTGAGTTTATTGCTTCTATTCTCGAAATTGAGAAACAATTCGGTTTTTTTGAAATTGCAATCGGACATTCTTTAGGTGGTATGTCAGTTTTAAACGCCATTAAGGATGGCTTAAAAGTTAAGAAAGCTGTCATCATTGGAAGTGGAGATATTGTACAAGATATTTTAGATGAGTTTATTTCAAAACTAAAACTAGACATGGAATACAGTGAGCGTTTAAGAATATTTTTTGAAGATAAATATCAGGTAAAAATGGATGACTTTTCAGCTTATCGAGCAGCTCAAAAAATAAAGATTCCTGTTTTAGTTATTCATGATAATGATGATCCCGAAGTTCTAGTAAAAGCAGGAACTCACATTTATCAAAACCTTGAAAACGGATTTTTATATCTAACTGACGGATTAGGTCATAGAAAAATACTTGGAAATCAAAATGTTATCAAAAAGATACTAGAGTTCGTGAAAATCAGTTAATTTTATAGATAACTAACTTAATATCAAGAACAGCTAAAAAAAATTATTATAATGGATTTATTTGGAGAAACTTCTAACTGGGAAACAAAATTAAAACCCATCTTAAAAAAGTATAAAGGAAAAAGCCATCCATTAGAGTATAAAAATACATACCAGCTTTTAGTAATGGTTATATTATCAGCTCAGGATTCCGACGCTAATATAAATAAAATTGCTCCTAATATATTTGAGAAATTTCCAACATTAAAAAGTTTGTCCAAAACTAATTTGGAAACTTTTATTCCTTACATAAACAAAGTACGCAATTATCCAACTAAAGCGCAATGGCTTTTGGATATTGCTCAAACTATTAAAGATGATAAAGATATTCCTTTATCGATGTCTGGATTAACGGCACTTAAAGGTGTAGGCAGAAAATCTGCCAATGTAATTTTAAGAGAAACCCAACAAGCTGCAGAAGGTATAATAGCAGATTTACATGTGATAAGAGTTGCTCCAAGAATTGGAATTATCAAAGAATCAAAAGACGGAAATAAAGTAGAAAAAGATTTGATGCAGGCTTTACCTAAAAATATCTGGTCAGAAATTGGAATGGCAATTTCTTTTTTGGGGCGTGAAACCTGCAGACCAAAACCAAAATGTGAAGAGTGCCTTCTAAATGATATTTGCTTATATTATTCTATTGAATATCAGAAAAAATAATTACTATTTCCTTCTTGTATCAATTAAGTAAATTATTTTCCAATTGTCTTTTTCTTTAAACAAAGTAAAAGTATTTACACCTGAATGACTGAGCTTGTCGTTTATATAAAACTCATACGGAGCCCAAACATGCGCCATCACTCCATCAACCTGAATATTATAACTTAAAATCTTTTCCTGAAATTTCATATTTAACGGAATAGATGTTATTGCTTTATAAAATGCTACAGCACTTTCATTAGATAATTTATTTCCTTTAACAGAGTTTTCACTAATGGACTGCAGAATCATTTTATCCGCACAGACGGTTTTAATTTTTACAGAATCTCTTTGATGAAATCCTTCAAAAAAAGTTTCTATGCACTTTTGAACATCTTGTTTTTGCGCATTACAAATAAATCCAAAAAACAGAAAAAATAAAACAAAATAATGTTTCATAAGTAAATAAGGATATAATTATACACCAAATTGAGCAAAGTGATGATCTAAATGTTTTGCAAACATATTATTCCATTCTTCAGAACTTAGCTTTCCGAAAGAAAGAGATTCTTTTCCTTCAAAACTATTTTTACCTAATTCCTGCGTTCTCTTAATATAAGATATAAGCCTTTCTTTTTCAATATTAAAATTACGGTTTCCAGATATAATAAATTGAGGTGCTGTTTTTATATTTCTCGGATAAGGAGTTTCGTCAACAACTTTCTTTTTTACAAAATATTTTAAAATTAATCTTAGAAACGCATTAGGTTTGGGATGAATATCATCATAAACCATTTCATAAGTTACATTACAATGAGCTAGCATTTGGTCAACACTCATCTTACCCCAAAGTGGCTGAGAATCTGATTTTAGCTTATTAATACGACTAATTAACTCTTCACAATCTTCTAAAAGAAAGATATTTTGCATAATTATGGCTATATTGATTTATAGAGAAGGTAAAATTATAAAATTTACATTCCAATACAACATAAGAAGTTATAGAATTTTTTAATGCTAAAATAAAAGCCTTCAGGGCGCAGTTCAGAGGGGTCAGAAATATAGATTTTTTCTTATTCAGATTATCCAATCTTTTTGCTTAATCCCCAACTTTTGAACCTGATCCCTGATCCATTTAAACCTTAAAAAAGGAAAGTTTACTGTAAAAAAAAAAACTTCAACTAGCAAAACTAGTTGAAGTTTTAGTACTCAGAGCGGGACTTGAACCCGCACGAACATTGCTGTTCACTGGATTTTAAGTCCAGCGTGTCTACCAATTTCACCATCCGAGCATTATGTGGTACCTCCAGGGATCGAACCAGGGACACATGGATTTTCAGTCCATTGCTCTACCATCTGAGCTAAGGTACCTTTTCTACTTATAAATAAGTAAAAGTTAGAATAAAAAACCCTGTTCATTTGGACAGGGTTTTCAAAAGAAAGGCGACGACATACTCTCCCACAAAACTGCAGTACCATCTGCGCAGGCGGGCTTAACTTCTCTGTTCGGGATGGGAAGAGGTGAGCCCCGCCGCAATAACCACCTTAAGGTTTTCAGTTAATGGTTTGTAGTTTATGGTTTGTAGTTTTTCAACTCATAACTTATAACAAACAACCTTTGACTTTCCGCGTGCGGACAATATCTTAACATACTGGGATAAAGAAATGCAATAGTTTTATTTAGAAAGTTTCCTCCCTCTCTGGTCTGGGACCGGGGAGGGAAAAGTTCGTACATAAGCTTACGGATTATTAGTACTACTCGACTGTGACATTACTGCCTTTACATCTGTAGCCTATCAACGTGGTCATCTTCCACGATCCTTAAAAGAAATCTCATCTTGTGGTGGGTTTCGCGCTTATATGCTTTCAGCGCTTATCCCTTCCAAACGTAGCTACTCTGCGGTGCCCCTGGCGGGACAAC
>NZ_FOMH01000018.1 GCF_900112575.1 Flavobacterium phragmitis | reverse complement strand
GTTTGCGGGGTGCAAATGTAAAACGCTTTTCCCAATCCTGCAAGGCTTTTTCAATCTTTTTTTTCCGAAAATCTCTTTTCTCTTTTTGATTGGCCTCTGTCAGTATTGCTGTGAACGTTTTCGCTGTTGCGGGTGCAAAAGTAGAACCTTTTTCCGCTTTAGCAAGCTTTTTTGTCAACTATTTTTATCTTTTTTTTATCCTTTTTCTTAACACGCTGACAACGGATCGTTTACATCTTGAAGTTTTTTCCTTCCTTGTGGGTTTTTTCTTCACTTTGTTCCTTTTTTGGGGTGTTCTGCCACGAAGACACCAAGACACGAAGTCTTCTTTTATGCTCTTTTCAATCTCGCAAAGTCGCTGAGTCTCCAAGTTTTTCCTTTTATTTCTTCTGAAAACCGAGGCCATAGCCCCGATAGGAGCGGAAATCCTTTTTGTGGCGGGGTTCGCCACAAAAAGATTGCAGCGGATAGCGGGAAACTGCTCCTGAAAATTTAAATCCCAATTTTTGAAATTCCAAATCTCAATTACCTTGTCTTAAATCTTATCCCTATTTTACATGTCCTTGTTATGCATTAGACGCACTGCGGTGCGTCTCTACCGAAAATTGGAATTATACTATTATATATGTGTAAAAAACAAACCCGACAGGTTTTGAAAACCTGTCGGGTTGGACACTCTTAGTATGGTAAAACTATTTTTTATTTAACTCTTTTGCTCTTTCCTGCCATTTACTGGATAAATCATCATAATCTACAGGATTTGCTGGTTTTTGATTTGACAATCTTCCTGATTCAAATGCACGAACTAATATTGTTTCTATTAAATAATCTTCATTTACATCATAGGGTTTGTATTCTGTTTTTAGACTTATATCAAATAAATTCGCAGTTGTATTAGAAACAAAGGCTTTGAATCCACTTTTTAATGTTTTTATGAGTTCGTAAGTTGTAATGCCTGTTTGGCGGTGAATTAATTTTACCAGAATCTGCCCTTGCTTTCTGGAAAGTTTTTTAAGCCTGTCTTCAAATTCATTATTTAAATAGTCTTCAACAATTTTGAAATACTTTTTCTTTTCACGACTTGTTTTCAAACGTGCCATTCCATTATTTAATGCTGTCAATCTATCTGATGCTAATCTTGCATAAGGATACACTTTATAAACTCTGTTTTGAAGAATCTGAAATTGCTTCATCTCTTCGGCGCTCATCTTCTCGCCTTTCGTAATAATTATTTCCGGTAATTGAATGGTATCATTTAAAATAGAGTCCTTTTCTGTTAATATATATCCCATTTGTTCATTCTCCTTTGGGGTAACTTGAGCTTGGCTTGTAAAAGTGAACAGTAAAAGAAATAATATAAGGTTGGTTAGTTTCATTGAATCATAATTTAAATGTAAAATTATATATTTATACACAACTCTAATACCAAATTTATATTTTAGCAAAAAAATATTTTATGAGCACAAAATCTATCTTAAAAGATACTTCTATAGCATTCCTGGAAAGCTACCTTAATAACGCCTCTCCTACGGGTTACGAAAGTGAAGGGCAAAAACTTTGGATGAACTATTTAAAACCTTATGTTGACACTTTTATTACCGATACATACGGAACTGCTGTTGGAGTAATTAATCCTGACGCTCCTTATAAAGTTGTTATCGAAGGGCATGCCGATGAAATTTCGTGGTATGTAAACTATATCACAGAAGATGGTCTTATATATGTGATTAGAAATGGTGGTTCAGATCATCAGATTGCTCCTTCTAAAAGAGTCAATATTCACACAAAAAAGGGAATTGTTAAAGGTGTTTTCGGATGGCCGGCAATTCATACTCGTCTGCGCGATAAAGAAGAAGTTCCTAAACTAAGTAATATCTTTATTGATTTAGGATGTGAAAATAAAGAGCAGGTTGAAGCTTTAGGTGTTCATGTTGGATGTGTAATTACTTATCCTGATGAGTTCATGATCTTAAACGAAAATAAATTTGTTTGCCGTGCTGTAGATAATAGAATGGGCGGTTTTATGATTGCTGAAGTTGCTCGTTTGTTACATGAAAACAAAAAAGAACTTCCTTTTGGTTTATATATAGTTAATTCAGTTCAGGAAGAAATTGGGCTTCGTGGCGCAGAAATGATTGCGCACAGGATAAAACCAAATGTTGCTATTGTAACAGATGTGTGTCACGACACTACTACTCCAATGATAGATAAAAAAGTGGAAGGTGATTTAAAAATGGGCAAAGGACCTGTTATTGGCTATTCTCCGGCAATTCAGAATAAATTACGTGATTTAATTGTAGATACAGCTACTGAAAAGAATATTCCATTTCAAAGACATGCAACTTCTCGTGCAACAGGAACAGATACAGATGCCTTTGCTTATAGCAACGGAGGAGTTCCGTCTGCTTTAATTTCCTTGCCTTTACGCTATATGCACACAACAGTAGAAATGGTTCATAAAGAAGATGTTGAAAATGTAATTCAACTTATTTATGAATCTTTGCTTAAAATTGAAAACAACGAGACTTTCTCTTATTTCAAATAATATAGATCTTTAATGTAAATCTGACTGAAATTCTATTCGGTCAGATTTACTAATTATACACCAAAATGAAAATATTATTACTCGAAGATGATTTTACTTTATCTAAAGAAATCTCAACATTCTTTACTTCAAAGGGTTTCGAGTGTTCTCCATATTATGATGGTTCTTTATTGCTTAAAAAATATTTCCCTTACGAATATGATTTAATTGTTTTAGACATTAATGTTCCAGGGGTCAATGGAATTGAAGTTTGTAAAGGCATTCGGGAAACCGACAAAAAAACGCCTATAATAATGCTGACTGCTTTCAGTGAAATAGAAGATAAATTATCTTCTTTTGACAATGGTGCAGATGATTATCTCGTAAAACCTTTTCATTTTGATGAACTGTATGCCAGAGTTCAATCTTTACTAAGACGAAAAGATGTACCACAGGTTGTCGAGAACAAAATTGTTGTAAATAATCTTGAAATTCTTGAAGATGAAATGCAGGTTTTTAGGTCCGGAGAAGAAATTAAACTTACTCCTAAAGAATTTAAACTTATTCTAATTCTGGCTCACGCGAAAGGAAAAGTTTTATCCAAACAATTTATTGCCGAAAAACTTTGGGATTATCACATTGAAACCAATCAGAATACAATTGAAGTTTATATTAATTTTTTAAGAAAAAAAATAGATAAAGACCATGAAACCAAACTAATCCGTACAAAAGTTGGTTATGGCTATTACCTAAGCGATCAGGAATGACATTAAAAAATCGAATATCACTATTAGTTAGTTTACTGTTTACCATCCTTTTTGGATTGGCTTCTACAGTGATATTCATTTTATATTCTAATTATCGAAAAGAAGAATTTCGTGATCGGTTAGAAATCAAAGCTTTATCTAATATTAAACTATTAGTGAATGTTAAGCAGGTAGATAATCAGCTTTTAAAAATAATTGATCAAAATTCGATTAATAAATTATACGATGAAAAAACGCTGGTTTTTGATTCTAATTTTAAATTGATTTACAGCAGTATTGACGATGCAAAAATCAATTGGTCAGTTGACGATTTAAAGTATCTGAAAAAGAATAAAACCTTTTTTAAGCAACAGGGAGATTATGAAGTTTATGGCGTTTTTTATGATACAAACGATAAAGACTTTTATGCTTTAATTTCTGCAACAGATGATTACGGAAAAAAGAAATTGCTCTTTTTACGTTACACTCTAGTTATATCCTACATTTTCTTTACCTGTTTGTGCTGGGTCGTTACTTCTTTTACTATAAAAAAAGCAATGAATCCTTTAAATGCTTTTCATCAGAAAATAAAAAACATCAACGAGAACAATCTCGATACCAGAATTGAATCTAAAAGCACTAAAAACGAAATTGACTTAATCGCCGACGAGTTTAATTTTATGATGGATAGAATTGAGCTTTCGTATCAAAGACAAAAAGAATTTACTGCACATGCTTCTCACGAATTAAGGACACCACTTTCGAGAATGACTTCTCAAATCGAAAATGCTATTGCTGATCCTGATGCAAAACCTAAAAACAAATCTTTCCTAAATGCCATTTTAACTGATGTAAATCATTTAGGTGAATTAATTAATTCTTTATTAATACTTTCAAAAATTGATAATAAAGAAACTGAGCATAATGAAATACAACGAATAGATGAAATATTATTTTCTTCTATCGAAAAAATAAATAAGTCTTTTCCAGATTTTGTCATTCTTTTTGAAATAGAAGAAAGTGATGATCTTGACACGGCTTTGGAAATTAGAGGAAATAGAAATCTATTAGAAATCGCTTTAGGCAATATTCTAAAAAATGCTTGTGTTTACTCAGATAACAAACAAGCTAAAGTAAAAATAAGTACGGATCATTATCACCTCATAGTATCTGTTTCCAATACAGGGGACACCTTAAGCGAAGAAGAACAAAAAAATCTTTTTCAGCCTTTTATGCGTGGTAAAAACTCGAAAGGAACATCAGGTTTTGGACTGGGTTTAAGAATCGTGCAAAGAATCTTAACATTACACAAATCAAACATAACTTACTCAATACCAGATATTAATACGAATTTATTTCAACTATTTTTTAATTTATAAATAATTTTAAGCTATTTTTAAGGTAGATTTTAAGGTCTCTTAAAGCCTGTTGATAGCATATTTGTATAATTAAAAATGGTACAATGAAAAAGTTATTCGCATTGCTGTTATTTGCACTTCTTAATCAAGCTGCAATAGCTCAAAAAACAGTCACTCTTCAAGACTGTGAAAGTCAATTCTTAAAAAAGAATCTTTTTTTACTGGCATCTCAATATAATATAGATGCATCGAAGGCATTAACTATTCAGTCACGAATTTGGGATAACCCAACGCTTTCGGCCGAATTGAACGCATATAACCCTGAACGGGATAAATTTTTTGATATCGGAAAAGAAGGTCAGAAAGTTTTTGCCATTGAACAGCTTATTTATCTGGGTGGTAAAAAACGTAACGAAGTAAAACTGGCACAAACCAATGAAAAACTGGCTGAATTACAATTTAATGATTTATTACGTACTCTAAAACTTCAATTACGAAAGAGCTTTTTCACTGTATATTATAATAGCAAAAATCTTGAAAATACTGACAAACAGTTAGCTCATATCGAGAACCTGATCAATTCTTATTCTATTCAGGCTCAAAAAGGAAATATTCCTTTAAAAGATGTTGTTCGTTTACAATCATTGTATCTTAATTTTAAAAATGAAAGATTAGAAGTTATCAATAACAACATCGAAGAACAGGCAAATCTAAAATTGCTTTTAAATGAAACTGAAAATGTTGTTCCGGTTGTAAACAAAGAAGATTCGGATAAATATTTAAAAATAATAAATTTTGATCTTAAGAGTTTTGAAGAACAAGCTATAGCAAATCGTCCAGACTACTTAGCCAAACAAAAAGAAATTGATGCTAATGAGCTGAATGTAAAATTGCAAAAATCACTTTCAATACCAGATATTACTCTTGGTGCAAATTACGATCAGCGAAGCGGAGCTTTTAACAATGAAGCTAATTTAACGGTTGGTATTCCTTTACCATTATGGAATCAGAATAAAGGAAACATTAAATATGCGAAAACAGTTTTGGAACAATCTAAAATTGAGAAACAAAACTTTGAATTACAGCTAAAAACAGAAATTACTTCGGCCTGGACTAAATGGGATGAATCCAGACAAAACTACGCTGTAATTAAACCAACTGTAAATTCTGATTTTGAAGCAGTTTACAATGGAATGCTTACCAATTTCCAGAAACGAAATGTGAGTCTTTTAGAATTTACAGATTTCATGGAAAGCTATAATCAAGCGATAATTCAGTTAAACGAACTCAAGAAAAAAGTCGTGATAGCTGGCGAAGAATTAAATAGTACCATCAACAAAGATTTATTTTAAAAAGACATAAAAATGAAACATACATTATTCATAGGAATCGCAATTGTTACTTTATCTCTGACAAGCTGCAAAAAGGAAGTAGAAAATCCGCAAACTAATACTTCTTTTGTTTTAAGTGATGCAATGCTAAAAACCACTACCACAGCCGATGCTCAAACACAGCCATTAAAAAATGAGCTTAGTTTTTACGGAAAAATTACAGCTGATAACAATAAAATGATTGACGTTTACCCTTTAGTTGGTGGAAACGTAATGAAAGTAAATGTTGAGCTTGGTGATTACGTTAAAAAAGGACAAGTTTTGGCTACCATAAAAAGTACTGATGTTGCCGATTTCGAAAAACAATCTATTGATGCTAAAAGTGATTTGTTGGTTGCCAAAAACAATTTAAAAGTAGCTCAGGAATTATTTGATGGAAAATTAAATTCAGAAAGCGATGTTCTTCAGGCAAAATCTGAAGTCAATAAGGCGCAATCACAAGTAAGCAAAATTCAGGAAACGTATAAAATTTACAATATCAAAGCTGGATCAATTTATGAAGTAACAGCTCCAATAAGCGGATTTATTATTCAAAAAAGTATTAATCAGGATATGCTTTTACGTAACGATCGTTCAGAAAACATATTCGATATTGCTGAAATCAGCGAAGTTTGGGCAATGGCGAACATTAACGAAATTGATATCAACAAAGTAAAATTAGGTACAGATGCTTCTGTCACTACTTTGAGTTATCCGGATAAAATATTTCATGGAAAAGTAGACAAAATCTACAACGTAATTGATCCTGAGACTAAAGCAATGCAAGCAAGAATCAAATTAAACAATCCTGATTATATGCTTAAGCCGGACATGAATGCCAATATTAAATTGTCTTTCAACGAAAATCAATCAATGATAGCCGTGCCAAGTAAAGCGATTGTTTTTGATAAAAGTAAAAACTTTGTTGTGGTATTTAAAGACCGTAATAATATAGAAACCAGACAAGTTGAAGTGTACAGAGTTGTTGGAGATACTACTTATCTCTCAAGTGGTTTAAAAGAAAACGAAAAAGTAATCACCAACAATCAGCTATTTATTTATGGTGCTTTAAATAACTAAGACATGAACAAATTCATAAAAAATATTATTGCTTTTTCTTTAAAGAATAAAGCATTTACCTTCTTTTGGGTTGGATTATTGGCTGTTGCAGGATTTATCTCTTTCAAGAATATGCCAATTGACGCTTTCCCTGACGTTACCAATACACAGATTATCATCATCACTCAGTGGAATGGTAAAAGTGCTGAGGAAGTAGAACGTTTTGTTACCTCTCCTATTGAGATTGCCATGAACTCTGTTCAGAAAAAAACAAGTGTTCGAAGTATCACCATGTTTGGATTATCGGTTATCAAAATCATTTTTGACGATGGTGTCGATGATACTTTTGCCCGCTTCCAGGTTAATAATCTTTTAAAGAATGTTTCTCTTCCTGATGATGTTGAACCGGACGTTCAGCCTCCTTATGGGCCAACCGGAGAAATTTTCAGATACATTGTAAAGAGTAACAGCCGAGACAGTAGAGAATTATTGACTTACCAAAACTGGGTTATTGATAAACAACTACGTGCTGTTCCTGGTGTTGCCGATTTGAATGTGTTTGGAGGACAAACCAAAACCTATGAAGTTGGGGTGGATCCAATAAAATTGGCTAAATATAATATTTCTCCACTTCAGGTTTATAATGCTGTTGATGCAGGAAACTTAAATGTTGGTGGTGATATTATAGAAAAAAATGGGCAAGCTTTTGTAGTTCGCGGTGTTGGTCTTTTAAAATCTATAACGGACATGGAGAATATTATTGTTGATGATGCCGGGGGAAATCCAATTTTAGTTAAAAACGTTGCTTCTGTGTATGAAAGCGCCATGCCAAGAGTTGGACAAACTGGTCTTGGCAACAATGATGATGCTGTTGAAGGGATTGTGGTAATGCGAAAAGGCGAAAATCCACAGGAAACTCTAGCATTATTAAAAGCAAAAATTAAAGACCTTAATGATAATGTTCTGCCAAAAGACATTAAAATTGAAACTTTTTATGATCGTGATAATCTAATGAATTTCACGACAGAAACAGTAATGCACAATTTATTCGAAGGAATTATTCTGGTTACCTGTGTGGTATTCCTTTTTATGGCGGACTGGCGCACGACTTTCACTGTTTCTATTGTAATTCCGCTTTCTCTTTTGTTCGCATTTTTATGTTTGAAGATGATGGGAATGAGTGCCAACCTATTGAGTTTAGGTGCTGTCGATTTCGGAATTATTATTGATGGTGCAGTCGTAATGGTTGAAGGATTATTTGTAGTTCTGGACCATCGGGCGCATCAGCTGGGAATGGAGAAATTTAATAAAATTGCCAAAGGAAGCTTAATCAAGAAAACAGGAACAGAAATGGGTAAAGCCATATTCTTTTCTAAACTGATTATTATTACCGCTTTACTTCCAATTTTCTCATTCCAGAAAGTAGAAGGAAAAATGTTCTCTCCCCTAGCCTTTACTTTAGGATTTGCATTATTAGGAGCGCTTATTTTTACTTTGACTTTAGTTCCTGTTTTATCGCATATACTATTAAATAAAAACGTAAAAGAGAAACACAATCCATTTGTGAACTTTTGGGACCGAATTGTAACAAAAGGATTTGCATGGACTTTTAAACATAAAGCACAAACTCTAATTGCATCAGTTGGATTACTAGCTGCTGTTTTCTTTTCAGCGGGCTTTTTAGGTACAGAATTTTTACCTCAATTAAATGAAGGAGCATTATGGGTTACTGCAGAATTACCGATGAGTACTTCTTTGCCTGAAAGTGTCAAAACTGCTGCAATGATTAGAAAAGACCTAGAAACTTTTCCTGAAGTCAAAAATGTCTTATCGCAAACTGGTCGAAGCAATGATGGAACTGACCCAAATGGATTTGGATTTATACAGCTTCAAGTGGATTTAAAACCACAGAAAGAATGGACCCGTAAAATTTCAATGGATGAGTTGATCAATGAAATGGATAATAAATTGAGGGTTCATCAAGGAATTACGTACAACTATTCACAGCCTGTAATTGATAACGTTGCCGAATCTGTTGCAGGATTTAAAGCATCAAACGCTGTTAAAATTTACGGCGACGATTTAGATAAACTAGATCAGTTGGCTAATGAAGTATTGGCAAAAATCAGAAATATTCCCGGAATCAAAGATGTTGGAATTCTTCGAAATGTAGGGCAACCAGAGATAAGCGTAATTTTGAATCGTGAAAAAATGGCTGCTTACGGCGTAACATTAAGTGATGCACAAGCTGTTCTAGAATTGGCTTTTGGAGGAAAAACTGCCACTCATAAATATGAAGACGAAAAGAGATTTGATGTGAGAGTGCGTTATTCCAAAGAATACCGTAAAGATGAAAAAGATTTAGAAGAGTTAAAAGTTCCAACAATTAGTGGTGTAAAAATTCCACTAAAAGAAATTTGCGACCTTAAGAGCGTTACTGGACCAGCATTTATTTACCGAGACAATACCAAACGTTTTATTGGAGTAAAGTTTTCTGTCCGTGATCGAGATTTGGGAAGTACGATTGCCGAAGCGCAATCAAAAGTAAATGAATTAAAACTTCCCGCTGGCTACACAACGGGATGGACCGGAGAGTTTGAAAATCAGGTTCGTGCAAGTGCCCGTTTGGCTCAAGTTGTGCCAATCAGTTTAATTGGGATTTTTGTACTGTTATTCATCTTGTTTGGAAACTTTAAAGATTCTTTACTTGTTTTGGCCAACGTACCGTTTGCAATTATTGGAGGAATTATTGCCTTGCATCTTACAGGAATGAATTTTGGAATTTCAGCCGGTGTTGGTTTTATTGCCCTTTTAGGAATTTGTATACAGAATGGAGTAATTCTAATATCCGAATTTCATCATAATTTAAAGGCTAAGTTCTCGCTCGAAGAATCCATTTTCATGGGAGTTAAAGCTCGAACAAGAGCCGTTGTAATGACTGCGTTAATGGCCTCAATCGGATTATTACCCGCTGCAATTTCTACAGGAATTGGTTCCGAATCACAAAAACCACTTGCCATTGTAATTATCGGTGGTCTTATGACAGCAACCGTTTTAACCTTATTGGTATTTCCTATTTTATTCTGGGTATTCAACAGAAAAAAACACGAGCCAATAGAATAAAGATTTATTTTTTTAGTTTTTTAAATCAATTGTTGGATTTAAAGCGGAAAGCATCATTCCTTGTAATGATGCTTTTCTGTTTTATATCAACAAAAAAAAGACCTTTTGCTCAGAAAGGTCTTTTTATACTAACTCAAAACTTTTTTAAACTTTACAGCTTATTTTGCATCTTTCAGGATTGCAATTGCTTCTGTTGCGTTTGATAACTGCGCATATTTCAATGCTGTATATCCTTTTTCATTTTTCTCATAAGTACGAGCACCGTTTGCGATTAATAATTTCATGATTTCTACTCTGTTATAACGAGCCGCAATCATTAATGGTGTCATATCATCTTCTGATTTTTGATTTACGTCTGCACCGTATTCGATAAATTTTCTAACGATTTCAATGTCTCCTTTTCCAACTGCTACAGTTAATGGTGTTTTACCAAAAGCTGCAACTTCAACATTGTTTCTCGTTTCTGCATTTCCGTTTGATGCAACTGAAACATTTGCAAATGCCAATAAGGCTACTCCTAAATAAATTACTGATTTTTTCATGATGATTGTTGTTAATTGATTGATAAATGATGATTTTTAATTTCTATGTAAAGGTAACTTTTAAAATTGTATTATGCATAACAAAGTACCATGTTTTAACTAATTCTTAACTATTACTTAAAGAATACATAATTAACAAACCTGAATGTTAACAATTCCATGGTTTCGATATAATAGACGCCGAAAAAACCAAAATGTTACAATAAATGAGAAAAAAGAATAAAATTTATTTTACATCGTTTTAAGTAGCTGTGTTAAAAGCAATTCAGAATTCTTTAACTTTACTGTAAGAATAAAACTATTTAAGCTTTTAAACTTAGCTTGAAATCAAAAAACAAAACTTAAAAAACCAGTAACTATGCTTATTATCAAAAGAATTCTAATCATTTTAATTCTAATTATTTCGATTGTACTGATTGCAGCCTATTTTATGCCTAAAGAATACGCAGTTGAACGAGAAATTACAATTAACAAATCTGTTGACAGTGTTTTTGCTTATGTGAAATCACTAAAAAATCAGAATGAATTTAGTGTTTGGGCAAATATGGATCCCAAAATGAAAGTCAGTTATAAAGGTGTTGATGGTGCTGTCGGTTCCATTTCTTCTTGGGAAAGTAATATAAAAGAAGTTGGAGTTGGTGAACAGGAAATCACAAAAATAACAGAGAACAGACGTATTGATTTTGCTCTTCGCTTCAAAAAGCCCATGGAAGACACTGCTGTAGGATTTATATCAACCGAACCTGTTTCTGGCAATCAGACGAAAGTTAAATGGGGAATCAGTGGCGTCATTCCATATCCAACAAATATTATGCTTCCAATGTTAAAGATGGATCAAATGATTGGAAACGATCTACAAAAGGGTCTTGATAATTTAAAAGATAAAATGGAATAAATTTTAGAATCATAAAAAAAGAAAAAGCATCATTCGAATAAAATGATGCTTTTCTTTTTTAAATACAAAACCTATTTTTACTTTAAATCTTTTAAGATAGTTACTGCTTCCTCTGATTTTGCATATTTTGCATAATCCAAAGCTTTCAAACCATGATCATTTTCTATATAGTGTTTCGCACCATTTTCCAATAAAACTTTTATGATTTCTACATGATTGTATCGAGCGGCCAGCATTAAAGGTGTCATATTTCTTATAATTTTATTGACATCTGCGCCGTACTCGATAATTTTTTTTACACTTTCAAGGTCACCTTTACATACCGCTATGTGCAAATGCGATGATGAATAACCTGAAATTTCAATTTGATTTTTAATTGCTGGCTTTTGATTAGAAGCCGTTGCAGAATTTGTAAATACAGCCAAAGCCGTTCCTAAAATGATTACAGTTTTTTTCATGATTGATTGTTTTTTAAAGTTGATTGATGATTGTGATGATTTATTATTAGACGATGTAATAGGCAAAACGTTGCATCAAAACAGAAAAAAAAAGTATAATTTTTGAAAATATTAGAAATCAACAAAAAAACGCAGTCAAAATAATTGAACTACGCTTTTTTGTATAAAGAAAATTGCATTATTCTAATTTGAACTCCCTATCATAAATGTTTTTTAGATCTTTTTCAAACAATGTAAAAGGATCCTCATAAAACCTTACAAAATCTTTTTCACTAAGTTGTCCTGGAAAAGGAGCGTAATAATGTGTTGGACTCGTACTATCATTTCTCCAAACTAAAACATAGGCTAACTGCAGATTTTGGGATTTTAATGTTTTTAACAGAACCTCTGTCCACCATTTTTCATTTGGAATAGATTCTAAACCCGTTTCAGTAAATGCTGCTAATTTTTTCTTCTTAATAGCCAAGTCAGAAAATATTATAAGTTTTTCTAATCCTGTTGCTAAATCATATTTCCCGTCACGACCAAAATCTCCATAATCATCCATTCCCAGCATATCTACATAATTATCTCCTGGATAACGTTCTAAATATTCAGACTCCGAATTGAATTGATTATCAGGAGAAAAAGCATAAATAAAATTATGTACGCCCAAAGTGTCTTTTAAATAAGAAACCGTAAACTGCCATACAGCAATAAAATCTTCACGAGAGGTATGTGATTTTCCCCACCAAAACCAGTCACCATCAAATTCGTGATAAGGTCTGAAAATCATTGGGGCGAGTGTTCCGTTTTTTGCTTTAACAGAATGTGCGAAATCAGCAATTGATTTTAAAATTTCTTTATACTGGTCATGATGAGAACCACCTGGTTTAATAAGTGCCATTGAAGCTTTCGAAATTCCATCTTTCCAATAAAAACCACCTTCTGACGCAGGATTATTAAAATGCCAAGATACAGTAGTCACTCCTCCTCTTTCGTAAGTTTCAATTACATTTTTTCTTAAAGTTTCTTTTGCTTGTCGAATTTGTTCATCGGAACGGCCAGAAAAATCACTAAAATCTATTCCCACAACAGCTGGATGAGAGCCGGTAACCGATTTTACATCCGAACGATTAGGTTCATTACTCCATCCATGCCCGTATTCCAATGCATGCTGATGTCCAAAGAGAATATGAGTTTTTGAAATTGTTTTTAAATTTCGGTAAAGATTCTGGGTTTCTTTTGTTGCCTTTTTATCAATTTGTGCAAAAAGAAAATGCCCTGCTGTAAGACATACAATTAGCAGGACATTTTTATTTGTTATTATTTTCATGGTTTAACAGTTAGTTTTAAACCCGAAAATTACTATTTAGAAGATAAGTAATCTAATACGTTTTTTTCAATACGTTGATCAATATTGTCAATATCGGCTTTCACAAATTTTTCTCCTAAAATATTCTCGTACAATTCGATATATCTTTCAGAAACTGACTCAATATATTCATCTGTCATATTAGGAATCTGTTGTCCTTCTTGGCCTTGAAAACCATTTTCGATCAACCAGCGGCGAACAAATTCTTTTGATAATTGCTTTTGCTCTTCACCATTTTCCTGTCTTTCTGCATATCCTTCAGCATAAAAATAACGAGAAGAATCTGGAGTATGAATTTCATCAATTAAAACAATAACTCCGTCTTTAGTTTTTCCGAATTCATATTTCGTATCTACTAAAATTAAGCCTCTTTTGGCGGCGATTTCTGTTCCTCTTTCAAATAAAGCACGAGTATACTTTTCTAAAACTAAATAATCTTCTTCTGAAACAATTCCTTTAGCTAAAATAGCTTCACGGGAAATATCTTCATCATGAGAACCGTTATCCGCTTTTGTAGTTGGCGTAATAATTGGTTCTGGGAATTTATCATTTTCTTTTAACCCTTCAGCCATAGTTACACCGCAGATTTGTTTTCTTCCTGCAGCATATTCACGAGCAGCATGTCCTGACAAATAACCACGAATTACCATTTCAACTTTAAAAGGCTCACACAAATGCCCAACAGCAACATTTGGATCTGGAGTAGCAATCAGCCAATTTGGAACAATATCCTGTGTCAATTCCATAAATTTAGTAGCAATCTGGTTTAAGATTTGTCCTTTGTATGGAATTCCTTTTGGCAAAACTACATCAAAAGCCGAAAGTCTGTCGGTTGCTACCATTACCAAAAGTTCGTCGTTGATATTATAAACTTCTCTAACTTTTCCGCGGTAAACTGATTTCTGATTCGGGAAATTAAAATTTGTAGTTGTGATTGTATTGCTCATTTTGTTGTGTTGTTTTTTTATGAATGCAAATTTAAAATTATTTCAGAGAGTTACACCATGAAATTTTAAGATTCAGAAATAAAAAAATCCCCAAATAAAAATTTAGGGATTTTGGTTAAAATAGGACTCTAAATTAACTTGAAGCTAATTCTTTATCTAAAATTCTTGAAGCAATATATTTGGCTACTCCATCCTCTGCATTTGTTTTAATTACTTCTAAATCCGGCAAGGCATCTTTTAAAATGGAAGGAGCGTTACCCATGATCAATCCTTTTCCTGTTGCAGACAGCATTTGTAAATCGTTGAAACCGTCACCAAAAGAAACCGCTTGTTCCATAACAAATCCTTCTTTTTCTAAAACCTTTGAAATCGCGGCAGCTTTATCTACAGACTTATCCATAAACTCTAAACAAGTCGGCAAACTGAAAGCGTGATGTAAATGCTCTGAAGAATTGGCTAAAACGGCGTCTCTTACTTTAACTAATTTTTCATGATTATCGCACGAAAAGAAGATTTTTATTGCTTTAAAGTCTTCTATGGTTTTGTAATCTACTAATTCTGGACGGTATTTTAATTCCGCTTGAAAAGAATTTAATCTTTCGTTCCATTTATTCGTTTGCCAAACATTTTCCTTGAATAATACTACCGTAACATCTGGATCTATTTCTATGTTTAAAGCCGCTTTAACCACATCGCTGTCTAAATTAAAAGCAAAAAGTTCTTCTTGATTTGGAGAATGAATTCTTCCTCCGTTTGAACTCACTAAATAAACCGGAATTTTAAGTGTTTCAATAATAGCCATCGCATCAAGATGATGACGTCCTGTAGCTACAACAATCAAATACCCTTGATTATAAAGTTCCTGAAAGATTGATTTAGTGTAATCTGAAATAGTGTGCTGTGGGTTAAGTAAAGTTCCGTCAAGGTCACTTACTACCACTTTTATATTTTTAAGTTTTGTCATATTAATTGTAAAATTCGATGAAATACAAAATTAAGGTTTTACAACTACATAAAAAAGTCTTCCATTATAAGTGTCAATATACTACTTTATAGAGTTCATGATACTTAATCATTATTTTTAAATACACTAAATACAAACTGTTCTATTTCTTACAGATAACTATGTTTCGTTTTCTATAAAATATTAATTTTGTAAGATTAAATTTCCATCCTAATACTGACGGTTTCCCGTCATTTCCAAGTTTAATCTATTCTTGTAAATATCATTAGCATTAGTCCAAAATTATATGTCATTTTAAATGGACTAGAAGAGTTTTATCAAATGATTGTAAACTTCTGATCAAATTTCTAAATATTAACTAAAAAAACAAAGCATGAAAAAGTTTCTTATTTCAATAGCTGTAATTTTAATAGCTATTCAATTTTTTCAACCTGAAAAAAATATCTCAAAAGAATCCAGCTACAATTCTATCGAAAAGCAATATGCCATTCCATCAAATGTAAATTTACTTCTAAGAACCAGTTGTTATGACTGTCATTCCAATAACACTAAGTATCCTTGGTACAGCAATATTCAGCCTGTAGGATGGTGGTTAAGCAATCATATTAACGAAGGGAAAAGAGAGTTAAACTTTGATGAATTTAATTCCTATACTTTAGAAAAGAAAAAGAAGAAAATATCAGAAATAATTAAAGAAATTGATAAAAAAGATATGCCCCTCAGTTCATATACGCTAATTCATAGAAATGCGGAACTAACTGCAGAACAACAGCAAGAAATTATTCAATGGGCTAAAAATATAGACAATAATCTCTAACTTGATTTGGTTGTAAGTTAAAAAAATATTCGTTTTGCACCTTTTTCAAAGTGTACAAAACGAATATTAATAAATGTTAAAACACAATTCACGTTTTACATTTAACATTTGACTAAATTAAACTTAATCGTGGTTTTCTATTTGCTTGTAGGCATCAATTACCTTTTTAACCAATCTGTGGCGAACGATATCTTTATCATCTAGATAAATAATTCCGATTCCTTCAATGTCTTTTAGAACCAAAAGCGCTTCTTTAAGACCAGAAATTGTTCTTCTCGGCAAATCGACTTGACCTGGATCACCAGTAATCATGAATTTGGCATTTTTTCCCATACGGGTCAAAAACATTTTCATTTGTGAATGTGTGGTATTCTGAGCCTCGTCAAGAATTACAAAAGCATTGTCAAGAGTTCGTCCGCGCATGAAAGCTAGAGGTGCAATCTGGATAATTCCTTTCAGAATATAATCTTCCAATTTTTCGTTTGGAATCATATCTCGCAAGGCATCATAAAGCGGTTGCATATAAGGATCCAGTTTTTCTTTCATGTCGCCTGGCAAGAATCCTAAGTTCTCTCCTGCTTCAACTGCTGGACGCGTCAAAATAATTCTTTTTACTTCTTTGTCCTTCAGCATTTTTACCGCCATAGCGACTCCTGTATACGTTTTACCAGTTCCAGCTGGACCAACTGCAAAAACCATATCGTTCTTTTTTACGGTATCAACCAGCAATTGCTGATTTGGTGTCATTGCTTTTACAATTTTACCGCCAACACCGTGAACTAAGATTTTATCATGATCGTAAGCTCTCTTTTCATCCTGACCATCACTCATTATTACGCGCTCAATTACGTTATCGTCAATATTGTTGTAACGTGTAAAGTGAAGCATTAATCTTTGAAATCTTTTTTCGAATTCGTCTAAAACTTCTTTTTCGCCAAATGCTTTTAAAGTTGTCCCTCGCGCTACGATTTTAAGCTTTGGGTAATACTTTTTAATAATTTCTAAATGGCTGTCCTGCGCGCCCCAAAATTCTTTTGGTGCAATATCTACTAGCTCGATTATTCTTTCGTTCAAATGAAGTTGTTTTAAATTAAAATAATTCCTTTTAATATTTAGTGGTTGTCGGGTCTTTTTTTGGTCACAGTTTTCGGTGGCAGTTTTCAATTTTTAAGAAAACTGAGACTGAAACTAAGAACTGAGACTTCTGTAACAGCAAGTTAATTTTTTAAAACACAAATTGTCTTTACTTTCTTTCAATTTGTATTTACTATTATTAGCTTTGCATTTCTCAAATTTAATGAAAATTAGATTTAAATACTATCAATAGTTATAAACAAAAATATGTCAATAATTACCCTTACTACAGACTACGGCTTAAAAGATCACTTTGTGGGCTCGCTGAAGGGTAAAATACTTTCTGAAAATCCAGAGGTTCAAATCATTGACATTTCTCATGACATTGATCCCTTTAATACTGCCGAAGCGAGTTATATTATTGGTGCAGCTTATATGAGTTTCCCAAAAGGAACTGTGCACCTCATTGGTGTCGATATTGAACGCAATAAAGAGAACCAGCATATCGCCATGCAATGGAACGATCATTACTTTATTTGTGCCGATAATGGAATCTTGAGCATGCTTACACAGAAAATTGTTCCGCAGAAAATTGTGGCAATCAATATTCACGATCGTTTCCCCATTGAAGCGACAGATCTAGATATCTTTATTCAGGTTGCTTCTCACTTATCTAGAGGCGGTTTATTGAATGTTATTGGAAAAGAAATTTCGTCTATAAAAGAAGCTACCGAATTGCAGGCTCTTGTTGCTGATGATGGAAATTCTATAAAAGGAAACATCATTTATATTGATCATTTTGGAAACGTTGTAACCAATATTTCTAAAAAACAATTCTTAGAAATTTCGCGCGGGCGTCCGTATGAAATTGTGATGAAACCAAAGAGCATCAAAACAATTCTTCCAAATTATTCGGCTATTGCCACTTCTGACAAATATCCGATTAAAACCTATGAAGGAGAAAAACTAGCCATTTTTAATGAAGCCGGATTCTTGGAAATTGCTATTTTCAGAAGTAATCCTTCTAAAGTAGGTTCTGCGAATAGTTTGCTTGGACTGAATTATCGTGATGTGATTACGATTAAATTCTCCTAAACTAATTCTTAGATTTTAGATTTTTAGCTTGCAGATTTTGCTGATTGAGCAGATTATTGAATACATATGAGCATAGCCCGTGTTTTCAACCACGGGAAACGTATCGTAATATTGCATGCGTCCACGTGGTTGAAACCACGGGCTATATTTAAATATCTTTGGCATCAAAGTTATAGAAAACATACTTTTATAATATTTCATTTTTTATTTAAAACAACAATCAAATTTGGTATTTTTGCGCACCTGTAAAACTTTAGGTAATTCAAAAAAATCTAAAATCAGCAGTCTAAAATCTAAAATAATAAGATGTTTGTCCGAATAGTAAAAATGAGTTTTCACGAAGAAAAAATTCCTGATTTTCTCGAGAATTTTGAATCGGTGAAAAATAAAATACGAAATGCAGAAGGAAATCGTTTTTTAGAATTGTATCAGGATAAAAATGATAAATGCATCTTTTTCACTTACAGTTATTGGGAAACCGAAGAAGATTTAGAAAATTATAGGAATTCTGAGCTTTTTAATACAGTTTGGGATTTTACAAAAAAACTATTCAATGCAAAACCAGAAGCCTGGAGCGTTGATAAATTGGTGAGCTTAAATTAAAACGATATTTAACCGCAAAGAACGCAAGTTTTTTTCTTAAAAAGCTTTGTAAAAACGCTAAGTTCGCAAAGCTTTCAGCAAAAACTTTGCGAACATTGCCTAAAACTTTGCGTTCTTTGCGGTTAGAAAAAACTTGAAACAAAATATGAAGTCTATAATATTACGAGAAATAAAATCCTTTTTTGGCTCTCCAATCGGCTATTTGGTCATTGCTATTTTCTTAATCAGCAACGGACTGTTTTTATGGGTATTCGAAGGAGATTACAATATATTAAACTCAGGTTATGCTGATTTGACTCCATTTTTCACTTTAGCACCGTGGATTTTGATATTCCTGATTCCAGCCGTAACCATGAGAAGCTTCTCTGACGAAAAAAAACAAGGAACTTTAGAGTTATTATTGACTAAACCTTTATCCATCTGGGAAATCGTAAACGGTAAATTCTTCGGTTCATTTTTACTGATTATTTTAGCGATTATTCCAACTTTGATTTATGTAAAAGTAATTTCAGATTTAGGTTCACCTGAAGGTAACATTGACATGGGAAGCACAATTGGCTCTTATTTCGGATTGTTGTTTTTGATTGCTTCTTATTCCGCAATTGGAATCTTCACTTCTACCCTTTCAGAAAATCAGATTGTGGCTTTTATTCTTGCTGTTTTCTTATGTTTCTTTCTGTATTTTGGTATTGAAGGTTTGGCTTCTCTTTTTTCTGATTCCAATAGTTTGATTTCTATTTTAGGAATGCAAAATCATTTTAAAAGTATGAGCCGTGGTGTTATCGACACACGAGATGTAATTTACTTTTTAAGCATTACTATTGCTTTTTTATCGTTTACTGTTTATCAATTAAAATCATATAAAGCCTAATGAAATCGTATACAAAGCAAAATTTTAAAATATTAGGCATCACTATCTTTATTTTAGTGGTTTTAAATGTACTTGGGAGCTTATTTTTTCACCGTTTTGATTTAACGAAAGACAAACGTTATACTTTATCACCAACTTCGTTAGGTATTGTAAAACAAGTTCAGAATCCTTTATCAATTAAAATTTATATGGCTGGAGAACTTCCGGCTGATTTTAGACGTTTACAGCAGGAAACCAAACAGTTACTAGAGGAATTTCAGGCTTATAATAAAAACATTGTTTTCGAATTTGTTGATCCGTTAGAAAATGAAGATGAAAGCGAGGAACTGACAAAATCACTTTTCCAAAAAGGCTTAACTCCCGTAAACATTACGGTTGACGACAAAGGAAAGCAATCTCAAGCCATGGTTTTTCCTTGGGCAATTGCGGTCTATAATGGTAAAGAAGTGAATATTCCGTTATTGAAAAATATAATGGGAGCTTCGACAACTCAAAAAGTAATTGGTTCCATTCAGCATTTAGAATATTCGATTGCAGATGCTATCAATAAAGTGACTAAAACCAAACAGAAAAAGGTTGCGATCATAAAAGGAAATGGCGAACTAAGAGAAAGACACATTGCTCAAATGCTGAAGCAGATTCATGAAAGTTACCTGATTGGCCCTTTTACATTAGATTCAGTTGCTAAAAATCCAAATGGAACTTTAAGTGAATTAAAAAAATACGATTTAGCCATTATCGCAAAACCAACCGAACGATTCTCTGACGAAGAAAAAGAAGTTCTGGATCAGTTTATTATGAATGGCGGAAAAACACTTTGGATGATAGACCAAGTTGCAGCGGATATGGATAGTTTATATAATGATGCAGGCGCAACTTTAGCTTATCCAAGAGATTTAAATCTAAACGATATGTTCTTCAAATACGGATTCAGAATTAATCCTGATTTGATAAAAGATGAACAAGCAACTCCAATAAAACTGGCAACTGGCGAGCAAGGAAGCGCAACACAGTATCAAGATTTTGTTTGGAAATTTGCACCGCAGGTTTTCCCAACAAGCCAGCATCCAATTGTAAAAAATCTAGGCGGAATCAAATTTGATTTTGCCAATCCAATTGATACTTTGAAAAACGGAATCAAAAAGACCATTTTGTTACAGTCTTCTCAATATTCAAAAACTATCGGTTCTCCTGTAGAAGTCAATCTTAATATGGTAACCGAAAAAACAACACCACAGGATTATCCAAATAAAGGAAATCTGAATCTGGCAGTTTTATTAGAAGGAAACTTCCACTCTGCTTTTGAAAACAGAGTGTTGCCATTTAAAGACAATTCTTTTACAGCAAAAGGAAAACCAAACAAAATGATTGTGGTTGCTGATGGAGACATTGCAAGAAATCAACTGGACAAAAACAGAATGCCAGTAGAATTAGGTTACGATCAACGAACAGGAAATCTTTATGACAATAAAGACTTTATTATGAATTGTATTAATTACCTGTTGGATGATACCGGACTTATTAACATTAGAAGCAAAGATGTCGAACTGCCTCTACTGGATAAAGAAAAAGTTTATGAAAGCTATACTCAGACTCAAGTCATAACTATCGGAGTACCAATTCTAATTTTAACAGTTTTTGGACTTGTATTTACTTTTGTAAGAAAAAGAAAATACAGCAAATAGATGTTAATAAAAAAATGTAATACTTTGGATAGTTTAAGATATATTTGTAATCCGTATATTTAGCCCTTTATTTGCTAAAGCATCCATCAAAAAATAAAATAAAACAGATGAAATTTATAGTATCGAGTTCGTACTTATTAAAACAATTACAGGTTTTAGGTAGTGTAATCAATAGTAATAATACGTTGCCTATTTTAGACAACTTTTTATTTGAACTAAACAACAATGAGTTGACCGTTTCGGCTTCAGATCTTGAAACGACAATGTCGGCTACATTATCGATCGATTCTACAAGTAAAGGAAGTGTAGCTGTTCCTGCTAAGCTTTTACTTGAAATTTTAAAAACTTTTCCAGAACAGCCGTTAACTTTTACTGTTGAAGACAACAATACAGTAGAAATTAGCTCAAATTCAGGTAAATATGCATTGGCTTATGCAGCTGGAGAAGAATTTCCTAAAGCAGTAAGTCTTGAAGATCCATCTGTAACGCTTGTTCCAGCAGAAGTTTTAGCAACTGCAGTAAGCAAAACTATTTTTGCAGCTGGAAATGACGATTTACGTCCAGTAATGTCTGGAGTTTTCTTCCAGTTTTCACCAGAAGGATTAATTTTCGTTGCGACAGATGCTCATAAATTAGTAAAATACTCCCGTACAGACGTAAAAGCATCTCAGGTTGCTGACTTTATCATGCCTAAAAAACCTTTAAATATCTTAAAAAGTATTTTAGGTTCTTCTGATGCTGAAGTAAAAATTGAATATAACGATTCAAATGCGACTTTCTCATTTGACAATTATATCTTAATGTGTCGCTTAATTGATGGAAAATACCCTAATTACGAAGCGGTAATTCCTAAAGAAAATCCAAACAAATTAATGATTGACCGTTCTTTATTCTTAAGTTCAGTTAAACGTGTTGCGATTTTCTCTAACAAAACTACACACCAAATTCGTTTAAAAATTGCTGGAGCAGAATTGAATGTATCAGCAGAAGACATCGATTACTCAAACAAAGCAGAAGAAAGATTAACTTGTGATTATCAAGGAGATGATTTACAAATTGGTTTTAACTCACGTTTCTTGACAGAGATGCTGACTAACCTACAATCTGACATGATTATGCTTGAAATGTCATTACCAAACAGAGCTGGTATTTTAACTCCAGTTGATGGTTTAGAAGAAGGAGAAACAGTTACTATGCTTGTAATGCCTGTAATGTTAAATAGTTAACATTAAAGTTTCTTTCTGTTACAGGGATATTTTTTAGTTTTAAATAAAAGATATATCATTGTAAAAAAAAGATATCGCTATTAACCAACCATTTTTTATACCTAGAAACCGCAATTCCCATAAAGAGTTGCGGTTTTTTATTTGGGGTTAATTTTGTTTCGGGTTTCAGGTTGATGTGTTTTGTGTTTTTAACCGCAAAGCACGCAAGGTTTTTTGATATACGAAATCTACAGAAAACGCAAAGTTCGCAAAGCTTTGTGTAAAAACTTAGCGAACCTTGCGTAAACCTTTGCGACCTTTGCGGTTAAACTATACATCTAGTATATCAACTTGAGACTTTAAACCTGAAACAATTTTTTTCCCTACTTTTGTAAAATGAAAATAGAAATTTGGTCGGACATCATGTGTCCGTTTTGTTATATCGGAAAAAGACAATTGGAAACTGCATTAGCAGATTTTCCTGAGAATGAATTTGAAATTGAATGGAAAAGCTTTCAGCTGGATCCAACCATTACTGCTCAGCCTGGTTTGGACGTTTACACGTTCTTAGCAGAAAGAAAAGGAATGTCGCTGGAACAATCTAAAGAAATGCACAATGGCGTTGCAGAACGTGCAAAAAGCGTTGGTTTGGATTATAATTTTGATAAAGCGGTTATTTCTAATTCTTTAAACACTCATAGAATTATTCAGCTGGCTAAAACAAAAGGTTTAGGAGATCAAATGGAAGAAATTTTCTTTAAAGCTTATTTCACTGACGGAGAGGATTTAAATAATGGTCCAACCTTAATCAAATTAGGAGTTGAAGCTGGTTTAGAGGAAAATGAAATTAGGGAAGTTTTAGAAAGTGAAGATTTATTTTTAAAAGAAGTCCAATCAGACATTAAAGAAGCTTCTGAAATTGGCGTTCAAGGTGTTCCTTTCTTTGTATTTGATCGAAAATATGCTGTTTCTGGTGCTCAGCCTGTAGAAACATTTGTTAAAACAATTCAGGAAGTTCTAAAATAAACTTCAATAGAATAAAAATTAAAAGCGTGCTGTCTATATCTAAACAGCACGCTTTTATTATTTAGCTCAATGCTAAACTAAAATTAATGACTTGCTCTACCTTTTGAATCAGTTGATTTTGTCGTAGTGCTTTTTCCTCGAGAACCATTCATCGCTTTTTGAGATTTTCCAGAATCTTTCATTCCGGATTTCGAATCTTTTCTTGAAGTTTCCATAACATTTAATTTTTTGAAATTAATACATTACAAATTTCGAAAAAGAAGTTTCAAGTGACTTACAGAATTGCATTGGATTATTACAAAATGAAGACTTTCAAATCATGTAACTTTCAAATTAAATCCTATAAATTTTTTAAAGTTCTAATTTTCAAATTTGTAGATATCTAAAATTAAAATTCTTATTAATTTTAAAACTCAGGATTATGAAAACGAATTCAAAAAATATATTTAATAAAGAAACAATTCAGACACAATACAAAAAACTGGATCATATTGATACTGCTCATGAAAACGAAGCTATAGATCAAGAATTTACTTCAGGACAAAACTCTGACACCACTTATAAGAACCATTGCATTGGAACTTTTGAGGGTTACGAAATTATTGAAAGCGGACTTAATGTTGCTGAAGACAATACTCCTTATTCTACTTACGACGATGCTAATCCGTATGATAGTTTTAATATTGACAACGAAGACGATAGGTATTTATATGTTTAACAAAGAATAGTATGTCGCCAAAGAATGATCAGCAAATTATGAACGAATACTTGTCAAACGAAAGAACTTTGTTGGCATGGCTTCGTACTGGAATTGGAATAATGGTTTTCGGATTCGTAGCAGTGAAATTTTCTTTGTTTCTAAAACAGTTACCAGCTAAATATTTGGCAGAAACTATTCCGCCCAATAGCAATTTTACCATCTATTTAGGTATTGGTTTATTGGTTGCAGGTGCATTGACAATTTTACTCTCCTACCTCCGTTACACTCACACTGTCAAATTGTTAAAAAAAGGAAAATATCAATATTCAACTGCAATGCTTACCTTTATTACAATGATGCTGTTTGTGTTGAGCATTTCACTTATCGCCTATTTAATCATCGCGGCAAGTGCTTAAGATAGATTATCTAATTATCTAATTATCCAATCAAAAAATGAATCAGCCATTACTTCAATTTAACGATAAAGGAATTTACTGCCAGCAGGCTGATGTCTATTTAGATCCTTGGCGTCCAGTAAAAAATGCCATTATTACGCATGGTCACTCTGATCATGCCAGATGGGGACATCAAAATTACATCACACATTATTCGAATATTCCGATCATAAAACATCGTTTGGGGGAAATTAATGTTTCAGGAAAGAATTGGAACGAAACTTTTACGATAAATGGAGTGAAATTTTCTTTTCATCCTGCAGGCCATATTATTGGTTCTGCCCAAATAAGGGTTGAATACAAAGGTGAAATATGGGTTTTTACTGGAGATTACAAAACAGAAGATGACGGAATTTCTGTCCCGTACGAAGTGGTAAAATGCCATTCTTTTATAACAGAATGCACTTTCGGTCTTCCTGCTTTTAAATGGGAACCGCAAGCTGATGTCATGACAGAAATTAATAATTGGTGGACCGAGAATCGTGCAGAAGGAAAAACATCTGTCTTATTCGGATATTCTTTAGGAAAAGCGCAACGCTTATTAAAAAATCTCGATCCCAATATTGGACAGATTTACACGCACGGAGCAATAGAAAATATGACCAACATTGTCCGTCCGATGATTGATCTTCCTCCAACTATAAGAGTAACATCTGAAACCAAAAAAGAAGATTTACTAGGCAATATAGTAATTGCACCGCCAAGTGCACACGGAAGCACTTGGATTAGAAAAATGACTCCATTTGTAACCGGAACAGCTAGTGGCTGGATGGCTTTTCGCGGAGCACGACGCAGAAGAGCCGTTGACCGCGGATTTGTTTTAAGCGATCACTGTGATTGGACAGGTTTATTGGAAAGCATAAAAGCAACAGGAGCAGAAAAAGTAATCTGTACTCATGGATATTCAGATGTATTTTCGAGATACCTAAGAGAATTAGGTTACGATGCCAGAACAGCAAACACCCAATACGAAGGAGAAACAAATGACAATGATGAAAGTTAGAGAAGTTAAATAAGTTAGAAGTTAAGAGTTAGACGTTAGGCGATACTTTGGTGAAGTAAAAAAGTTAGAAGTTAAGAGTAAAACGTTATGTGATACTTTGAGTGAAGCAACAAAGTTATAAGTAAAATGTTGTTCAGTATCTAACTACTCCCCATAACCCATAACCCATAACCCATAACCTAAAAAAAAAAAAAAAGCATGAAAAACTTTGCCGAGCTAATAAAAACCTTAGACAGTTCTAATAAAACATCGGTAAAAGTTGATGCGCTGACTAATTATTTTCTAAAAGCAAGCGATGAAGATAAAGTCTGGACAATCGCCATTCTTTCGCATCGTCGTCCTCCACGTCCAGTTAATACTACTTTGTTACGTTTATGGGCAAATGAATTGGCCAATATTCCACTTTGGCTATTTGAAGAAAGCTATCATATTGTGGGTGATTTGGCCGAAACCATTGCGTTGGTTATTCCGACTACAAAAGAACATTCCGATAAAAGTTTGACCGAATTTTTACAGGAAATCATCGCTTTAAAAAAGAAAACAGATTTCGAGAAAAAAGAATATCTGCAAACCAATTGGCTTAATTTGAATTATTACGAAAGGTTCGTTTTCACGAAGTTAATAACAGGAAGTTTCAGAATTGGTTTAAGTCAGAAACTGATGACGCGAGCGCTTTCCAAAGCTGAAAATATTGACGAAGATACGCTCGCTTATAAATTAATGGGCGATTGGAATCCGAATACGATTACATTCCGGGAATTGATTTTGGATGAAAGAAGCAGTGATTATTTATCGAAACCTTATCCGTTTTATTTGGCTTATCCAATTGAAGGAGAATTAGAAAATCTAGGAAATCCAGAAGACTGGAGTGCAGAACATAAATGGGACGGAATTCGGTCGCAGACTATTATTCGTGATAATGAAATCTATGTCTGGAGCCGTGGAGAAGAATTGGTAACCGATAAATATCCTGAATTTCAATCTTTCATCGGAAATATTCCAGACGGTACTGTTATTGACGGCGAAATCCTTCCTTTCATAGACAATCAAATCGGTACATTTAATGATTTACAAACTAGAATTGGTCGCAAAAATGTATCAGCTTCCGTTTTAAAAAATACACCTGTTATTATTAAAGCTTACGATTTATTGGAATGGCAGGGAAATGATATTCGGAATCTTCCTTACGAAAAACGCCGTACTTTATTAGAAGAACTATTTACGACTTTAATTGGAAAAGAAATTCCGTTACAGCTTTCAGAAAGAATTCATTTTTCGACTTGGGAAGACGTTACAAACGAAAGATTAAAATCTCGCGAAATGAAAAGCGAAGGTTTGATGCTGAAACGAAAAGATTCTCCGTATTTGGTGGGAAGAAAAAAAGGCGATTGGTGGAAATGGAAAATCGAACCTTTAACCATAGACGCCGTCCTCACCTACGCCATGCGCGGACACGGAAGAAGATCCAATTTGTTTACCGATTATACATTTGCCCTTTGGCAGGAAAATGAAAATAATGAACGTGAACTCGTTACTTTCGCGAAAGCATATTCTGGTTTAACCGATGCAGAATTTAGAATGGTAGATGATTTCATCAAAAAAAATACTTTAGAACGTTTTGGCCCAGTGAGAAGTGTGACTCCAAAATTGGTTTTTGAAATTGGTTTTGAAGGAATAGCACTTTCTAAAAGGCACAAAAGCGGAGTTGCAACACGTTTTCCGCGAATTTTAAGGTGGCGACACGACAAAAAAATTGAAGATGCCAATTCGATAGAAGATTTAAAAAATATGATTTCATAATGAACAGAGAGCAGTTATTTACCATAGCCAACAATTGGTTTGAAAGTCAGGGATGGAAACCTTTTCCGTTTCAGACGCAGACATGGACCGCTTTTTTGCAGGGAAAAAATGGCTTGCTAAATGCTCCAACCGGAAGCGGGAAAACCTATGCGCTTTGGCTTCCTATCATTTTAAACTACATTAAAGAAAATCCGAATTACAAAACCAAGCACAATTCAGGATTAAAAGCCATTTGGATTACGCCTTTACGTTCTTTATCTGTTGAAATCAAACAAGCGGCAGAAAGAGTTCTAACCGATTTAGATATTCCAATGACAGTCGGGATTCGTTCCGGAGATACATCTTCTGCTGAACGAGCCAAGCAAAAAAACAAAATGCCAGATTTGCTGATTACAACTCCAGAAAGTTTGCAATTGCTTTTGGCAACAAAAGGTTATGCCAGTATTTTTAAAAATTGCAGTTCAATAGTAATTGATGAATGGCACGAATTATTGGGAACAAAAAGAGGGGTTCAAGTAGAATTGGCGTTATCGCGGCTCAAAACAATTGCTAAAAATATTCGAATTTGGGGAATCTCAGCTACAATTGGCAATTTACAACAAGCACAAGAAGTCTTGCTAGGAGTTGATTCTGAAGCCTTTCATAATTCTGTTTTAATCAAAGCGGTTATCAATAAAAAAATAAAAGTTGTTTCCATTATTCCAGAAAAAATGGATACGTATCCGTGGCGCGGACATATGGGATTGCATCTGATTGATGAAGCAGCTAAAATCATAAAATCAAGTAAAACCACGCTTATTTTTACCAATGTCCGTTCGGCTTGTGAAATCTGGTATCAGAGATTATTAGAAAAATATCCTGAATTCGCTGGCGAAATGGCCATGCATCACGGAAGCATTGACAGAGAAACCAGACTTTGGGTAGAAAACGCCATTCGAAATGAAGAATTAAAAGTCGTAGTCTGCACTTCGAGTTTAGATTTGGGTGTTGACTTTGCTCCTGTCGAATCGATTATTCAGGTTGGCGGTCCAAAAGGTGTTGCCCGTTTTATGCAGCGTGCCGGACGAAGCGGACATCAACCTGGAAAAGAAAGCGTAATTTATTTTCTTGCTACTCACGCCATTGAATTAATAGAAGCTTCTGCCTTGAAAAAAGCCGTCGAAAATAGTGTGATCGAAGATCGTGTTCCGTACTTGAATAGTTGGGATGTTTTGGTGCAATATCTAAATACACTCGCTGTTTCTGACGGATTTTATCCAAATGAAATTTTAAAAGAAATTCAGGGAACTTTCAGTTATCAAACTATTAGCGACGAAAACTGGAACTGGATTTTAAATTTTATTACTCAGGGAAGTCAGAGCTTACATGCGTATGATGAATTCAAAAAAGTTGAAATTGATGAAAATGGTTGTTACAAAATAAACAGCAGAATGATTGCCATGCACCACAGAATGCAGATTGGAACTATTGTAGGCGATGCTGTGATGAATGTCAAATATGTCAGCGGTGGTTATATTGGCACTATCGAAGAATGGTTTATATCGAAACTAAAACCTGGAGATACTTTTATTTTTGCTGGAAAAAAACTGGAATTATTCAAAATCAGGAACATGCAGGTTTTGGTAAAAAAAGCGAGTCCAAAAAAAGAATCTAAAATTGCGAGCTGGATGGGCGGACGATTGGCATTATCTTCTCAGATGAGCGAATTGCTTCGGAGAGAATTATATCGTGCCAATACAGATAATCTTTCGCCAGAATTAAAAGCTTTACAGCCTTTATTCAAAAGACAGCGAAAAGAGTCTATTGTGCCAAGTTCAGATGAATTTTTAATCGAAACTTTTAAAACCAAAGAAGGCTATCACGCTATTTTTTATCCGTTTGAAGGACGTTTTGTTCATGAAGCTTTAGCTAGTTTATTGGCATTTAGAATTAGTTTATTACAATCGATCACTTTTTCTTTGGCGTATAATGATTACGGATTTGAATTGCTTTCCGATCAGGAAATAGATATCGAAGCGGTTCTAGACAACAATCTATTTTCAACCGAATATGTTCATCATGATTTGCAGAAAAGTCTAAATTCGACCGAAATGGCACGAAGAAAATTTAGAGACATAGCAGTAATTTCGGGATTAGTTTTTACGGGTTTTCCAGGAAAAATGGTTAAGACCAAACATTTACAAAGCGGTTCGCAATTGCTGTTTGAAGTCTTCCGAGATTTTGAACCCGATAATTTATTATTGCATCAAGCTTATCGTGAAACCTTTGAACATCAATTAGAAGAAGGACGTTTAATTTTAGCTTTAGAAAGAATTGCCAATCAGAAAATTATCTGGAAACAATGTTTGAAACCTACTCCTTTTAGTTTTCCTATCATTACAGATCGATTGAGAGAAAAACTTTCGAGTGAAACTCTGGCAGAAAGAATTCAAAAAATGACCGCTTCCTATATGAAATAACAGCTTATGAAAATTCAAATCAAAAACGAAAATTTTATACTCCATCCGACTGGAGCTGTTTATTGGGAATCGAAAAAAATGATTATCATTTCTGATGTGCATTTAGGAAAAGTAACGCATTTTAGAAAACACGGAATCGCTATTCCACAAAGTGCGGTGTCAGAAAATTTCAAAAAAATCACAGAAGTTCTAGATTATTTTCTTCCCGAAAAAATCATTTTCTTAGGAGACTTATTCCATAGCGCAAAAAATGTAGAATGGGATTTATTTGAAGAATGGATTTCCAATCATAATCAAGAAACGTATTTAGTGGCAGGAAATCACGATATAATCGACCAAAAGCATTATTATGAAATTGGAATTCTTGTCATCGACTCTCTAGAAATTGACCATTTTCTATTTACGCATCATCCAACAGAAAAAGAAGATTTTTTTAACTTTTCTGGACATATTCATCCTGGAATAATCTTGCGGGGAATGGGACTTCAAAGTTTAAAACTGAAATGTTTTTTCCAAAAAAACAACCAAATGATACTGCCTGCTTTTGGAGAATTTACAGGAAAATTTATTATGAAACCTGATTCCGATCATACTGTTTTTGCTATAGCAGGAGATGAAATTATTTTGATCAATAAAAACAATTGAATCATTCTATTCTATCTATTTAACAGTTATATAGCTAAAATCATTTCAAGCAATAATTGAATTTTATTTAAACCTGACGGGGTTTTAAAACCCGTCAGGTTTGACTCATTAGTCTCTAGCTAAAGCTGGAGGCAATTCAGTAAAAAAACTACTTATCGAAATTTAAAAAACCCAGCAAAACTAAATCTTCTGGTTCATCATGTTTATCTAAATTGTAATCAGAAATTAAACATTATTGTTCGTCATTATTCATGGCAGACATCAATAAAGTGTAAGCATTTTTAACCACCACTTTTGAAGAATCGGAAATAGCATCAGAAATAATCTGATTGTAGCCATCGTTTTTAACTCCAGATTTCACTTCTACCATTTGATACTGACTGTTTCCTAAATCCATGAAAACATAGAACTTGCCCTGCCAGCGTACAACAGCATCTTCTGGAACTGTCAGCGCTTTTTGATTTTCAACTTCAACTTCCGCATTTATAAATAAACCTGGCAGAAGAGCCGGATTGTATGCATTTACTTTACAGATAATTTCTGCAGCACGATCACCATTTAAACTTTGATTGATAAAGGCAATTTTTGCCGGGTATTTTTTAGTATCCGAATTATTAGCGAAAGCCATAACGGTCTGTCCGACAGATAACGAAGCAACATCTTTTTCAAAAGCATTTAGAGTCAGAACTATGTCTTTTTTGTCAATCAATTCAAAAAGCATATCGGTTGGATTTACATATTTCCCCACATTGACATTCACTTTTGAAACCAAACCGTTTATTGGTGAAATGACTTTTATCGTATTGCTAATTGTAGAAACCGTAAGCTTTTTTGGGTTGATTCCCAATAAAGTGAGTTTGTGCTCCAAAGAAGACATTGTAATACGCTGTGTTCTCATTTCGGTAGTAATCTGCTCCAAAACTTTATCACTGCTGGCTTTACTTGCATTAAGTTCTTTTTGTCTTTTATACTCGTTCTGAGCCAACTCAAACTTTTCTTTCGCCATAAGATAATCCTGCTGTAATTCAATAAACTGCATATCTTCTAATACGGCCAAAACTTGTCCTTTCTGCACATTCATCCCCGCAATCAAGTTCGTGCTTTTTACATATCCTCCTAATGGAATGCTGATGCTAACAACACTTTTTGGAGGAACAGTAACAGTACCTTGCAACTGTAAAACTTCTTGTATGTTTCTAAGCGTTGGATTGCCTGTTTCTAATCCTGCGTTTTTAACCTGTTCGGTAGTTAATTTTATAACCGATATACTTTTATCCTCGGCATTATTGTTCTCTTCATTTTGCTTCTTTCCGCAGGAGATCAGTACTAATGCGCTTGCAAACGCTGCAATATATTTTTTCATTTTAAATATTATTAAGATTCTGCAGTGTAACAACTGCTTTATTATAAGCATTCAATGCGTCTAGATATTCACTTTTAATTGTAATGGCCTGATTTACTACTAAAACCCACTGCAAATAATCGATATCTCCATTCTGCAATTGGCTGCTTGAAGCTTCGATAATGGTTTGAGCATTTCTTAGTCCGTCCGTTTCATAATACGCCAAGCTTTCTTCGTATTTTTTTAGCTGGCGATCAGCATTTTCAATATTAGTTTTTACTTCGATTTTTAATGCTTCAGACAACTCTGCATAACTTTCATATTCTGCCTTTGCTGCTCGTTTTCGTTCAGATTGACTCGTGAAAAAAACAGGTATCGAAAGCCCAGCATTTATATAATTAAATCTTTGTGAACTATCATAATAAACTTCCTGACCTGAAGTGTTAGTTTGAGTTCCAATAATGCTTAAATTATTATAGCCTAAAGTAATTTCAGGAAGCATTTTGGCACTTTCTGTCTTCCATCTCCATTTTGCAGATTCCGATTCAAATTGTGAACGCTGAACAGCAGGAAGATTTTCTGTCTTTAAATTCTCGATTGATGCTCGATTTAAAACCGCTTTGAGTTTTTGCTTTTTAGGAGTATGTTCAACTTTATCCTGAAGAATAGCATTAAAAGAATTTAAAGCAATTTCTATATCTCTGTTTACCATTACCAATTGATTACTGTAAAATTGTCTAGCAGATTGCGAAGCGCTTTTTTCTAAAACATTAGCTTCACCTGCTTTAAATCTTAAATCTGATTTCTTTTCCATAATTCTGTAAATGGAATCGGCATAGATCAAAAGTTCTTTTTTGCTGTTCAGCCACAAATAATCGTAGTAAATAGTCCGAACTCTCGTTTTAATTTCCTGAGAAGTCAGCTGCACTTCGGCTTTTGCTTTATTAAAATCGGCTTGAAATGCTTTTTTCTGATTGCTGTAAACGGTAGGAAAAGCAAAAGTCTGACTAATTCCAAATCTCGTATCTTTCTGTGCGCTGTTAAACTGTCCGTAATCGGCATCGATTTGTGTCTGCGGAAGATTATATCCTGTTTTTTGCAAATGGCTCTTAGACTGTTCGTTTAATTTAGCTGATTTAATAGTTCTGTTATTCTGAATCGCAATTGAAATTGATTCGTCTAGCGAAATTGGTAATTCTTGCGCATTTGCCATGTTACCAATAAAAAGCATGCTCAATAAAATACTTAGATTATTCATGTGTTTTTTTCTTTTTTTAGAAAATCCTTTTGCGTGAAATGTCATTAAATAAATCGCAGGAAGGACAAAAAGAGTTAAAAGAGTTGCTGTAACCAATCCCCCAATTACCACGGTTGCCAGCGGACGCTGTACCTCTGCTCCTGCTCCGTTGCTCAACGCCATCGGAAGAAATCCTAATGAAGCCACAGCAGCTGTCATTAAAACTGGACGTAATCTATTTTTGGTTCCTAATAAAATAATATCAAAAGGATCTGTGATTTCGCCATGCTTTTGAATTCGGTTAAATTCGGAGATTAATACGATTCCGTTTAGCACTGCAACTCCAAAAAGGGCAATAAACCCAACTCCGGCCGAAATACTAAAAGGCATATCTCGCAAGACTAAAGCAAACACACCACCAATCGCAGAAAGCGGAATAGCAGTAAAAATGATAATGCCTTCTTTAAACGATCTGAAAGCAAAATACAACAAAGCGAAAATCATCAATAAAGCTGCCGGAACTGCTATACCAAGTCTGGCTTTTGCCTGTTGCAGATTCTCAAAAGCGCCGCCATAAGTGATATAATAACCTGGATCAAATTTAATCTGCTGATTTACTTTCTGCTGTAATTCTTCGACAATTGACTGTACGTCTCGGCCTCGAACGTTGAATCCTACGATGATTCTTCGTTTTGCATTCTCTCTCTGAATCTGATTTGGCCCTTCTACTTCATCGACTTTTGCCACTTGATAAAGCGGGATCTGCATTCCAGATGGCGTTGCAATCAAAAGATTTCGAACATCGTCAATTCCTTTTCTTCCATTGTCTTCCACTCGAATCACCATATCAAAACGCTTTTCTCCTTCGTAAATGCTTCCTGCAACAGCACCAGCAAAAGCGGCGTTAATCGTTGCGTTTACGTCAGCAACACGTAAACCGTATTTCGCCATTTCTGTCCAATTGTAATCAATTACGATTTGAGGCATTCCGGTAACTTTTTCTACATAAAGATCGGCGGCACCTTCAACGGTTTTACTTATGTTTCCAAGTTTTTCTGCATATTCAGAAAGTTTCTGAAGATCTTCTCCATAGATTTTACAAACCAAATCTTGTTTTGCTCCTGTCATTAATTCGTTAAAACGCATTTGAACAGGAAATTGAAATCCAGTTGTAACTCCTGGCGCAATTCGTTTAACGGTTTTCGTCATTTTATCTGCTAATTCAGAAAACGAAGAAGCGCTTGTCCATTCCGATTTGTCTTTTAGAACAATAATCATATCTCCACCTTCAATTGGCATTGGATCAGTTGGAATTTCTGCACTACCAATTCTCGAAACTACTTGTTGCACTTCGGGATATTCTTTCTTTAGCTCTTTAGAAATTTTCGTGATTGTTTCTGTTGTTGTAGAAAGATTAGTTCCAAGAAGCAAACGAGTTTCTACGGCAAAATCGCCTTCCTCCAACTGCGGAATAAATTCCCCTCCCATTCGTGCAAACAATAGAACTGCAATTCCAAAAAGCACAAAGGCACCAATTACAATTCCTTTTCTAATGCTTAATGCTTTGGCAAGCCAGCCTTCATAAGCATTTTCTACTCTTCCCATAACACGGTCAGAGAAATTCTTTTTATGACTGATTTTTTTGCTCAAGAACAAAGCGCTGACCATTGGCACATAAGTAAGCGACAAAATGAAAGCTCCTAAAATTGCAAAAGCAACAGTCTGCGCCATTGGCTTGAACATTTTACCTTCAATTCCCTGCAACGAAAGAATTGGCAGATAAACAATCAATATGATAATTTGTCCAAAAACGGCGGCATTCATCATTCGCGCGGCAGAACCCGTTACTTCTTTGTCTATTTCGTCCTGCGAAATAGAATCTATTGCTTTGTATTTTTTTGAACTATGAAGATGGTGCAGAATAGCTTCTACAATAATAACAGCTCCGTCGACAATTAATCCGAAATCTAAGGCGCCGAGGCTCATTAGGTTTCCGCTCACGCCAAAAGTATTCATCATAATGATAGCAAAAAGCATCGCCAGCGGAATAACTGAGGCCACGATAAAACCTGCTCTAAGATTTCCTAGAAATAAAACTAAAATTAAAACAACAATTAGTGCCCCTTCAATTAAGTTTTTTTCTACCGTTCCAATAGCATTGTCTACCATTTTGGTTCGGTCTAAAAATGGTTCTATTTTTAAACCTTCTGGAAGAATTTTTTCAATTTCGGCAATCTTGTCTTTTACGTTGACAATAACATTATTGGCATTTTCTCTTTTTAGCATCATTACAATGCCACCAACAGATTCTCCGTATTCGTCAGTAGTCAAGGCTCCATAACGAATAGCCGATGAAATTTTGACATTTGCAATATCCTTAACCAAAATAGGAAGTCCACCTTGCGTACTTTTAACTACAATATTTTCAATATCTTCAATACTTTTAGCCAAACCAGTACTTCTAATATAAGAAACTGTCGGTCCTTTCTCAATATAAGCTCCTCCAGTGTTTTCGTTACTACTGTTTAAAGCCGTAAAAACTTCACTTATCGTTAAATTCTGTGCTTTAAGTCGGGCTGGATTTACTGCAATTTCATATTGTTTTAATTTCCCTCCAAAAGTTGAAACATCTGCAATTCCTGCTGTTCCCAAAAGCTGTCTCCTGATGGTCCAATCTTGGATTGTTCTTAAATCTTCCAAAGAATATTTTTCTTCAAAACCTGTTTTTGGCTTTAAAACATATTGGTAAATTTCTCCTAAACCAGTAGTAACTGGAGCCATTTCTGGTCTGTTGGCATTTCGGTCGATTTCTACTTGTTGCAATCTTTCTGTAATCTGCTGTCTAGCCCAATATACATCGGCATCGTCTTCAAAAACAACACTTACTAATGAAAGTCCGAAACGTGAAATACTTCGGCTTTCTTTAAGATGCGGAATATTGCTAATCGCTTGTTCGATTGGAAAAGTAATCAGCCTTTCTACATCTTCAGCTCCAAGAGATGGCGCTGTCGTAATAATTTGTACCTGATTGTTTGTGATGTCCGGCACGGCATCAATTGGTAATTGGGTAACCTCGTACACACCGTAGATAATCCACAGCAACGTAAAGATTCCAATTGCCAGTTTATTCTTAACTGAGAATTGAATTACTTTATTAAGCATAATGTATTAATAAAAAAAATAATAAATGAGCAACTGGAAACAATAGGTTTCAGTCACTTCAATAAAAATTTTAAAAAATAATTATGCGATTGGAGGTCTAAAAAGGGAAAGCAGATTTGGATCTGAAAAAAGATCAGATCTGTAAGTTGGTATTTTTAATTGTGGTAATTCTGGATTGAAAGGAACTGGAAATAAATCTTTATCATCTAAAATGAAGACTGAGTGAAAAGAGCTGTTACTAATCACTTTAAAAGGAAGTTGCATATCACGATCATCATCATTATCATTTAAATCTTCTCCCCAATAATGCATCGACAAGAAATCAACAAAGCTCACATTTTGCAGTTTTTTGTGCTCTTGATAGTGCTCAATCAGTATTGGCAGTTTATAAAACTGCTGGACAAAACTGCTATTCGAAGCAATAAGAAGGATAAATATGTAGATAATTGTTTTTCGCACAGGGCAAATTTAACTTAAATTCTATAAAACTCCACTATTTAAAAAGATTTGAATATTTCTTTTAACGATTTAGAAATATTGAAAGGCATTTTTATAGAATTACATTTTATTTCCATTTTATTTTATAGAGTAAAAGAAAAAACGAGTTAAAGTTCTTAAAGATTTTAACTCGTTTTCTAGCTTTTAAAATTTTCTATACTCTACTCCATTTGCATCGGCATACGGGAGAAGCAAATCCATCATTTTGGATTGTTTTTCGTCTAATATTATGCCTTTTGTGTCGTCAAGCTGTTTGGCAGCGGCATCAATTTCTTCATCACTTTTACCTTCATCTATCATTTTGGCGATGACCATAAAATCTTTGTTTTGAATTTCGTCAACATACTCAAACAATTCTATTCCTGCTTTTATGATTGGCTCTGCTTCTTCTGTTGGGTTTAGATTTTTTATTCTTCGAATATCTTCTTTAAAGGTATTGGCATAGGCAAACTTTACGACTTCTACACAGGTTGCTTTTTTCATGCTTTTTCCATCTTCTGTTGGGAGTTGTAATGTTCCGTTCGCCTTGTGCTGACGGAATTCTTTAAAGACTCTCTCAAAATTTGATGGGATTTTATTGGCATTTAATCCTATTGTATTAAAAACATGGTCTGGACTATCATTTGTAAGTTTACAGGAAATTCCAGTAATCAAAACTATTAAAAATAAAAAGCTTCTGATTTTCATGAGAGTCTATCTTTAGATGGATTAGGTTTTAAGCTCTAAATGAACAGCATCTATGAGCTTATCTATTTTCTGTAATACCAAATTCTCGTATGCTTCTTGAACTTCTGAACTTTTTCGTCCAGAACTAAATCCCTCGCTTATTCTGTAATTCTTGACAAAATGGCTTTTATTGGCTCCTAAAGCGTAATACCAGCTTCCCATTTCGGAGTGTACAAATATAACGGCTTCATCGAGTTTCATTATTTTCTTTTTCGAAAATAACGGACTTTCTTTATAAACTGCATTTTGAGGCACTACAAAACTATACTTGATTTTTGACCCAATCTGGATATCATATAAACTGTGTAAAACGAAATATATTATAAGTATATAAATTACGCCACGTATTACATCATCAAAATAATGATCGAAAAAAAATAAAGCGATTGTACTACCAATAACACCAGCCAAAAACCACTTTGATCGTTTTAATGACGTTTTATTTGGATACAAAGAAAAAGAATTTTGAGTTTCCTCGATACTATATCTTTCGCGAATGTTCATTTAATTTTACAATTTCATTGATTTCGTTAATTAACCGCTGGATAGATTTTGTGGTAAAAGCTTGAGCAACTCCTGTACATTTTTCTTTATTGTTTTTCATATAGTAAAGATTTAAGCACACATTAGTCGTAATGAGATAATGCTTGATTTTTACCAATTCAAAATTTACAAAATCAGCAAACGGAATCTGGACTGGTTTATTAATCAATCCGTTTTTTATAATAAATTCATTTCGGTCTAAATCTATAACAAAACGCTGTGACCAGATGGCCATAAAACAAATAATACTTAAAATTCCGAAAACCCAGATTACAGTAGTATTCTTATAATAAATTCCACCAATTGTAAACGCTAACATACCGCCTACAACCAACAGGCCAAAGCCATATTGTCTTTTCATGACGTACTGATTTCCGTCTTTCTGAAATTCCTTTAATGCTGTCATCTTAATCAATTTTAACGCCGTCAATAACCAAAGTATCACAGATCAAAGACATGTAAGCGCTGTTGTAATCCGCAGTAATCTGATCGCTTAACGAATCGATTCTTCCTTTTGTAAAATCAAATTTTCTAGTCGGTTGTTTTCCATAAGTATCAGTCATCGTGATTTGTCCGTCAATTCCAGCTTTATTTTTCATGAAAGCAGTCAATAAAACAATATCCTGTTTTTCAAAATCAAGCGAAAAATAGTAGTTGTTTTTAACTTCATTTGTTTCAGCATTCATAACGCTTTTGGTAAACGAAAAAGTAGCCGATCTCACAGCGCCTTTAACCACTTTGTTTCCGTCTTTCAGCGAAATTTCAATTTTAATTCGTTTATCTTCCTGCTGACCATAGGTTAAAGCAGATAGAAAAAGACAAACTATCAGCAGTGATGTAAAAATTTTCTTATTCATATTTTAAGGGTTTTAAAAAAAATTAATAACAGCAAGATTACTACTAAGATCGAGCTGCTACAATTCGGAATTGGCAAATGGAGGTTTTAGATTTTTATTTGGTGATTCTATGCTTTTATCAAGAAAAGAAGCTTTGCAAACAGCCTAAAAAACAGGGATTCACAGGAATTTTACATTAAAAATTGACGGCCATTTTTTTTGGTCAGTCAATTCTCAATTTGTACTTTGGCTACAATTACCACTATATGCACGCAAAAAATACTTTTAATCTGATGAAAAACAGCCTTTCTAAATGGTTGTTCTTTCTATTTATTTTATTCTTTTCTTATTCTAATGCTCAGGAAATTTCTTCTATTGAAAAAATTGCCGCTTATGGCTATTCCAAACGTTTCTCAGATTCATCTGCAAGTAAAAAAATACAGCTTCAGGCTTTGGAACTAGCTAAAAAGAAAAAAAAAATTGACGACGAGGTAATCTGCTACTCTTATTTGGCATTAACCCAAAGACGGTTGCTTCATTTAAAAGAGTTTACCTCTTATGCTGATACAGCTTATATCTTAGCTCAAAGAACAAATAAAATAAGAGTTAAAGCTTTTGCTTCTCTCGCCCAAGGATCTCTAAGATCATATATAGATGATAAACCTCAGGCATTGGATCATCTTCTAAAAGCGTATAAACTTTTTTCTAAAGCAAAAGCCCATGATCAATGTGCTAAAATAGCTTCGGATATCTCCTATTTATTTTCTCCAGCCTCGCCAGAAAAAGTAAAAAAATATTCTCGTGAAGCCTTGCAACATGCTGCAAAAGCTAATGATTCCGAAAGCCAGCTTTATGCTCGACTTGCTTTTGGTGGTTATTTGACTGACCGATTGGACCAGGGATTTAAAGAAGAATGGATAATAGCCTTGAATTTCTTTAAGGAAACGGTTGCTTATGCTGAGAGATATAATCACAATATAATAAGCAAAAGCACCATTGGAATTGCTTACATTAATTTGGCAGATCTTTATTCAAAAGGCCCGAAACCCATTGATGAAAGTGCAATGCTTGAAAACCTCGAAAAAGCAACCAAAATTGCACAACAATACAATGTAAAGATCATTTACAGAAGTGCTATTGGTCTGCAGGGAATGTATTATATCGAAAAAGGAGATTTTGCAAAAGCCGAATTATTATTTATTGAAGGAATTAAATACCAAAAAAGTCTCCCTTATACTGACAATTATTTATTAGCCACCTTTTACAACTCCCTTAAGGAAGTTGCTGTTAAAAGAAAAGATTATGAAGCCTATTATTCTTATGATACGCTGTACAGTAAATACAATCAGTTAAAGTATAATGAAAGCACACAGAAACTTTTACAAAATGCCGATGCGAGATATGAATCTTCTAAAAAAATAGAACGTATCAAACAGCTTGAACTTGAAAATGAACTCGAACAACAAAATAAACTTTTAGGTTATGGAATTGCAGGCGTTTTATTGATTGGGCTTGTGTTTATGTTTCGTTCTTACTATTTCAGACAACGTTATTATTTGAAAAGGGAGGAAATTTTGAAACAGGAACAAGCCAATAGTGAACTTAAAGTTCAGTTAATGGAAAAAGAAACGATTGAAAACCTTGCCGCAAGACTTTCACTGGAACGAAGATTACTACGCTCGCAAATGGATCCGCATTTTATTTTTAATGCTTTAGGAAATATTCAAAGCATGATTCTCCAAAAAGATACTATTCCGGCGGTTTCCTATCTGAATAAATTTGCCAAACTCACCCGTCAGATTTTGGAACAATCGAGAAAAGAAACCATTTCGCTGGAAGAAGAAATCAGTACGCTCAAAAATTATATTGAGTTACAGCAACTTCGTCTTAATAATAGTTTTGAATATCACATTGTATGCGATGAATCGGTTGAAGATGGAATATTGATTCCACCTTTATTAATCCAGCCTTTTATAGAAAATGCCGTCGAACATGGTTTAAAACCTAAGCCAAAAGAAGAAAAAGGATTGTTACAACTTAATTTCACACAGCAGACCGATCAGAAAAATCTAATCTGTGTTATTAAAGACAATGGAATAGGATTAGCGGCTTCACGCAAACTTAAAATAAAAGAAAATCATCAATCGCTGTCTACAACTATTACAGACGAAAGATTAGACAAAATGCAAAAAGAACATCCATTTGCCGGATTTCAGGTTCTGGAAAGAGAATCAGAAAACGGCGAAACGGGCTGTATTGTTATTATTAATATTCCAATCCTGTAAAAAATGTATAAAACTATAATTATTGAAGACGAACAACGTATTCGTGAAGCATTATCGATTATGCTTGAAATGGTGGCAGAAGATCAAATTCAGATTATCGCTTACGCGGAAAGTGTCGAAGAAGCCGTGAAATTAATTGATCGTTTAAAACCCGATTTAGTTTTTATGGATATTATGCTCCAAAACGGAACCGGTTTTGATGTTTTACAACAGATTTCTTTTAATTCGTTTCATCTTATTTTTACAACGGCTTACGAACAGCATGCTATTAATGCTTTTAAATACAGCGCCATCGATTATCTTTTAAAACCAATTGATCCCGAAGAACTCAAAACGGCTATTGATCGCATCGCTCTTTTACAAGAAAGAGTTTTAGAAAAACAACAGTTGACTGAATTACAGCAAAATCTTTCGAAAACACCCGACCGAATCATACTTCCAACTCAAGAAGCCATGTATGTGGTTAAACTGGAACAAATTTTAAGATGTGAGACTTCGGGTTCATACACCACTTTCTTTTTGACTGATGGCCGAAAAATCATGGTTTCGAAACCGCTCAAGAATTATGAGGATTTATTAGAACCGCCAATGTTCTTTAGAATTCATCAATCACATTTAATTAATATCAATTCGATTGTGAGTTATTCCCGTGAAGGAATGGTACACATGAATGATAAATCGGTTGTACCAATTTCGAGAGGAAAAAAAGAACAGTTTTTTAAATTAATGAAAGAGGAAATTTAAAAGTGATGTTTCCATAAATTTCAAATAAAATATGAATTAGTTAGTTTAGATTTAACATTTTCTTTTACATCCAAATTAAAGTTATATATTTGATTAAGAAAATTCCAAAATTTAAAAGCAAATGCAAAACAACGTACTGGGTGTCTTAAAAGAGCACGAAAATAAATTACTTACTATATGGTCTCAAATTCTTCAAGATAGCGGATCTGGTGATGGAGCAATGGAAGAAGAAGAGTCTAAGGAATTTGCTTCTCTCTTTTTAAATGCATTAGCGAAATCTGATGAAAAATATGAAGATTCGCAAGAATTTGAAAAAGTCCAGGATTTAATTGTAGGCATTTCCACTTCAAGAGGAAAAAGAGGTTTCTCTCCACGAGAAAATGGACAATATTTACTTTCGTTTAAAGAAGCCTCCTCGCAAATTCTTTCTGAATTAATAAAGGATCCAGCACAACTTTATGATGCCAATTTGAAATTGAGCGCTATTTTGGACAATATGATGATTATGACTTTTGAATCCTTTATGAAAGGAAGAGAAGATGTAATATCAAGACAGGTTGACGAAATCAGTGAAATATCAACTCCTGTTATTGCTGTATGGGACGGTATCGTTGCCTTGCCAATTATTGGAACTTTAGACAGTTCAAGAACACAAACTGTAATGGAAAGCCTTTTACAGCAGATTGTTGATACTGGAAGTTCTATTGCTATTTTGGATATTTCCGGTGTGCCTGAGGTAGACTCTCTTGTAGCCCAGCACCTTATTAAAACTGTGAGTGCAACCCGCTTAATGGGAGCAGAATGTATTATCAGCGGAATCCGTCCAGAAATTGCCCAGACTGTTGTGCATTTAGGAATCGATTTAAGCGGTATTACAACCAAAGCTTCTCTTGCGAGTGCCTTACAAACAGCTTTCGAAATGCTTCAATTAGCTGTAGTGAAAAAGAAGAAAATTGTAGAATAAAAAGATTTAAGGTTTTTTATGGAAAGAATTCCTATCTTAAAAATGGGAGATTTTCTGCTTGTTACTATTCAAGTAGATTTATATGATCAATTGGCAGAAAATCTTGAATCAGATTTAATTAACACCATTAGTAAACATAGTTCAAAAGGTGTATTAATTGACATATCAGCGGTTTCGATAATAGATTCGTTTATGGGACGAATTCTTGGAAACATTGCAGTAATGTCAAAAATATTAGATGCACAAACTGTTGTAGTGGGTATGCAACCTGCAGTTGCCATTACTTTAGTAGAATTGGGATTATCTTTAAATGGAGTTATAAGTGCCTTGAATGTTGAAAAAGGTATGGATTTACTTCGCTCAAAAATGCAAAATAGCTATAACGAAGAGCAGGAGTATGACGACGATAACGAATAACAAAGAAGAAGCCCTAATCATAAGAGAACAGGATGTGGTACCGCTCCGCAATCGTGTAAAAGAATATGGCGTAAAAATTGGAATGAGCATTTTGAATCAGACCAAACTTATTACGGCAACAAGCGAACTCGTGCGTAACCTTCTCAAATATGGTGGCGGCGGGAAAGTCATCATTGAATCTGTTTCTAACGGACGCGAAAATGGCGTACGCGTTACTTTTATTGATAAAGGCCCAGGAATAGCCGATATCGACTTGGCAATGAAAGATGGATACAGCACAGGAAAAAGCCTTGGATTAGGATTGCCTGGAACAAAAAGACTTGTCAATGAATTTGACATTAAATCAGAACTCGGAAACGGTACCACCGTTACTATAACAAAATGGAAAAATGGATAATACGTTTTCCACTTATAAAATAGATGACAGAAGCCTCATTGCTTTTATAAAAAGAGAAATACACAATCTTGCCCTTCAATTGGGCTTTACTCCTCATAGAGCGGCTGAAACAGATATTATTGTTGCAGAATTAACCTCAAATTTGATAAAATATGCCAATGGTGGCGAGCTACTCTACCGCGCAAGTTTTACTGGTGAATACAATGAAATTGAAATTTATTGTCTAGACAAAGGCATCGGGTTTGAAAATGTGGCCAAAATTATGAATGACGGCTACTCTTCTTCTAATACACTTGGACACGGTTTAGGCTCAATTAAAAGACTAAGCAACGATTTCCAGATTTATTCCATGAAAAATTGGGGATGCGTGCAGTATGTCAGAATCTGCGAAAAACCCGAACTTCAGCTTCCTCCTTTAAAAAATGGCTTAAATTATACTACAATTGCTGTAAATTATCCAGGTGAAAAACTTTGCGGAGATGGGTATTATATAAAACAAACTACAAAAGGTTTTCAGATATTTGTTGGAGACGGATTAGGACATGGGGAAAGTGCCAATGAAGCTGTCGAAGCTGCGATAAAAGCGTTTAGACAAACAATTGAAACACAGCCGTCAGAAATCCTAAGAGATATTCATTCAAAAGTAAAAAAGACAAGAGGCTTAGTTGCAACAATAGCCTCGGTAGATTATAAATCTGAAACTTGGAGTATTTGCGGTATTGGCAATATTAACACCCGTATTTACAACGGACTGGAAAATAAAACCTATACACCTTATAATGGAATTATTGGACACAATATTCCCCGTACTTTAAACAATACGGTTGTGCCTTACAAAAGACATCAAATTATAATTATGCACAGCGACGGATTGCGAACAAAATGGAGTTTGAATGATTTGACCTCTATTTTTAAACAAAGTCCAGCAATAATTGCTTCAGCGCTATATAAAGAAAATATTAGAGGAACTGATGACGCAACCATTCTTGTTGGGAAAATATATTAGATAAATGAAAGAGATTGTACAGATAAATCTTGATAACGAAATGGACTTAATATTAGCCCATAAACGCTGCATGAAGATTGCTGAAATGTGTGGTATGGCATCGTCTTTTCAAACAAGATTTGCAACAGCAGTCTCTGAGGTAGCCAGATGTGCCATCGCAAAAGGCAAAGATTCTTTGCTGGTATTAAACATAAATATTATAAAAGCTACTCGTAAAGAAATTACGGCTATTATTACAGACACTGTAGATTTAAAAAGCTGTAGTCCAGAAGCTTTTATTTATGCATCGAAAATTTCTAATCATATTGAATATATTTTTTCTGACAACCAGTCAATCACACGCATAAGTCAACCCATACCGTCTCCAGGACTTCTTTCGGAAACTAAAATAAATAGCTTGATTGATTATTTTAAGTTTGAACCTCCTTTATCTCCTTACGACGAAATTCGAAAAAAGAATATTGAACTTATCGCTCTTTCAGAAAAACTGGCTGAAAGCGAAAACAAATACAAACAGCTTGCGAATACCATTCCGGTTCTGATTTGCGTGGTAAACGATCGGAACAATGTTTTACTTGTCAATGAATCATTGGAAAATTATCTCGAAATGCCGTTTTTGACTTTCGACCGCAAAACGTTATTTAACTTTATTCATACAGAAGATATTGACGCGCTTCTAGAAGGCTGGAACAGAGCCAGACAAAACCGATCTGATTTTATTGGGGAAACTAGAATTAAAAAAGGCTCAAATTATATCTGGCACTTAGTTACCATAATTCCAAACAAAGCCGAAGATGGAAGTTTTAACAGCTGGCTGGTTTATTTTGTAGACATTAATGCCCAGAAAATGATAGTTGAGACACTAAAAGATAACACCGAATTAAAGTTAATTCAGCGTGAACTCGAAAGTGCCAATTCAAAACTTCGTTTCAAAAATAAAGAACTAGAACAATTCGCTTATATTGCCAGTCATGATCTTCAGGAACCGCTTCGAAAGATTATGATTATGCTTTCACGCGCCGGCGAACATTTAAGCGAAGACCAAAAGAAAAAATATTATTTTGACAGAATCACTCACGCTGCGGGAAGATTATCCAATTTAATTACGGATGTTCTAAACTATTCAAGAATCGACAATAAAGAATCACATTTTGAAGAGGTAGATTTAGATACAACTATTATAGAGGTTCTTGGTGATCTGAGTTTGGTAATCGAAGAAAAAAATGCTGTTATTAATGTCAATCCGCTTCCAAAAGTCCGTGGACTCGATACACAGCTGCGTCAGTTATTTTATAATTTAATAAACAACGCCTTAAAATTTAATATTGAGCAGCCTACTGTAACTGTTTCATATGAAGATGTTCCAAAAGATGAAAAACTGTTCACTTCTGCTGAAAATTATCATGTCATATCTATTTCAGACAACGGAATTGGAATGGATGGCAAATACTCCGATCGAATCTTCGATATGTTTCAGCGGCTTCACGAGCGAGATCAATACGGCGGTAACGGAATTGGTTTGGCTTTATGCCGAAGAATCATCGAAAATCACAATGGTATGATTAATTTCAACAGCAAACCTGGCGAAGGAACTACTTTCTGGATTTATCTTCCTAAATAATTATTGTTATCGCACAAAAAAGCTAAGTCACAAACAAAATGTAAACTTTGTGACTTAGCTTTTTTTTTTTATGATATATATAAACCTTCAAAAAGAAAAAACTACATATAAACTCAATCTTTACCAATACCAATTCAAAACCCCCATAGACAAAACAAGTCTTTCAGCATCGGTTTGTTGCTTTTACTTTTGAAGTAATAAATACTAAAACGATGAATAATAAAACCCTTTCTATTTTAAGCTATATCACTATTATTGGGTGGATTGTAGCATTTGTTAAAAGTAAAGATTTAACTCCAAAGAGTGATTTGGTAAGCTATCACTTAAAGCAAGGTTTTGGAATCTTTTTGGTTTCATTAGTCATAAATATTGCTTTATCGATTGTGGTGACTATAGTTCCTGCGCTATATTTTTTAAGTTACGTTGGGTACGTTATCTTGATTTTATGGATTTTCGGAATTATCAACGCTGTAAACGAACAAAAGAAACCAATTCCTGTAATAGGGAAAATCTTCGAAGATAAATTTGGTTTTATCGACTAATACGTACGAGCCTTTTAGCTGACGTTTTTATTTTTTGGATGTAGGATTTGATTCTCAAAGAATCTCAGTGGTTTCCGTGGGGTCACTCTGAGTAGTCCTTGGGGATCTTTTCTACTTTAAATAGACTTTTCCGAATAATCTATTCTCTACATTCTATTCCCCACTAAGACAACCCTTCTAACTGCTGGAAAACTGGAATCAGCGCTTTTCCCTTCTCTGTTAAATTGTATTCAATATGAAGTGGTTTTAATTTAATAGTTGTTTTTTCCAAAAGTCCTTCTTCTTCCAGTTCTTTTAAAGCTGTGGCCAAAGATTGTTTATTTGAACCTTGAATTTGTCTCAGCAAAGTATTAAATCGCAAAGGCGATTCTACTGACAAACGAAAAATTTCTGCTTTCCATTTTCCGGATAACATTTTTAAAAGTCTTTGTGCCGGACAAGTTTCTACTTCTTCCATAGTTTTAGAGGGTAGTCAAAAAAAATTGACCTATTGTTTTGGATTCTTTTTTAGTTAAATTTTGTACAGATTGTAATGTAAAAATAGAAAATGAAACGAAAGAAACCAAGTGAAATGAGCATGCAAGAACTGCTTAAAGCCCAAAAAACAACTAATATTGTTATTGTTTTCTTAGTCAGCGCATCATTACTGCTGTTTTTTATAATTCTATTTTTATTTTAGAAAAAAATCAATTCAAAAATCGCGTCTGCAGCTTTATAAAGTAAATCTTACGATTAAATGAACTTATAGGTCTAATTTAATTTTCTGTTGATAAAAAGTTTTATAAAAAAAATTAAATTTGGTCTCCCTAAATAAGCTCATAAATTATGATTTTTCAAAAAAGACCTATCTATTTTTTATCGCTGTTTTTCTTCCTTTTACTTTCTCTACAAAGTAATTCTCAAGAACAGCAACCTGCTAAAAAACAAACTTCTGGAAGACTTTTCAATGACAGCACTGCCACAGACAGTGACTATTTAATGTCAATTGAAAAAGCAGAAGAAGTTCTGGAATCTGCTTACAATGATATTGATTTTAAAGGCGATACACATCATCTTTTTGGCGACATGAAACGCACTGAAAGCAAACTAAACCTTATTCTGGCAAGTTTAAAAGGTGCTAATCCAAATGTACGCAACCAGCAAATGTATCGTATCGTACTTCAGGAAATCCAGCAGGAATTAGAAGATCAGAACAAAGCCGTAAATGAACACAATCTAAATCTCGAAAACATAAAAAAACGGGTTATTGAACTTCGTAAAGACAAAACTTTAATAACCTTAATACGAGATACTATACGCCGTAAGCAATTCAAAAAAGAATTTGCTAATCTAAAAAAACACTATGTTGGCACAGATAGTTTAATGACTGCTAATCAGACTGTATTAAACACTAAAAAAAGACTGATTGTACAACGCCGAATTGCCGTTTCAAATGCCTTGGTCACCGTTGAAAGCAAACTTGAAAAATCAGGAATAAACATTTTCAACAAAGAATATCCTTCTTTATGGCAGATTAGTGATTCTGCTGCAAATAAAAAAGTAACACATAATATCAAAGCAAAGATTATTATTGAAGAAAATGTTGCGGCTTATTATCTTGGTTATAAAGCCGGCGCTTTAATTACGCTTTGTTTTTTCATGGGATTATTATTTTGGTATATCTCCAGAAATATAAAATACCTTAAAACAAACGGACATTTCGAAAATCTTTCGCAACTGAACTTTAAATATTTAAATCGTGGTGTTATTGTTCCAGTAATCGTAATTGCTCTAAATATTGTTGTGGTAACCAACTTATATGCTCCTGCCCTTTTTCTGGAATTTATGCAGCTTATTTTACTTGGAGCTTTAACAATACTTTTCAAAAATCAATGGTCAGGAGTTTCAATGCGTAACTGGTTAATGCTTTTAGGATTGTTCTTTGCGCTTTGCTTCCTTGATTTATTTATAACAATTGGTTTGTTGCAACGATTTGCTTTTGTTGCCATTAATGTTCTAGGGATTCGTTATGGATTGGTACAAATCAAAACATTAAAAGAAGAACTTTATATTAAAGCTTTCTTTAAATGGGCAAGCATTATTTTTATTGCTTTAAATGTTTTGTCTATTCTTTATAATGTATTTGGAAGAGTTTCGCTTTCTAATATGTTAAGTTTAACAGCATTTATTTCGCTTACGCAGATTGTTGCTTTGAGTGTTCTATTGAAGATTATTTTAGAAATTATCCTTTTGCAGATTTACACCACAAGAGTAAAAAGAGGTATCGTAAAAATGTTCGATTACGAAAATTTGTCTGATACTTTAAAAAAGCCGTTTATCATTGTAATCAGTTATATGTGGCTGATTGTAATCGCTTCCAACTTGAATATTTGGGAATCACTTCGTGCTGCTTTCCAAAAGCTATTAAGCCATCCTAACACCATTGGAAGCATTACGTTTACTTTAGGCAATATCGTTTTATTCTTCATTATCATTTGGGCAGCACATTTACTTCAAAACTATGTGGCGTATTTCTTTGGTGAAATTGACGAAGAAAATGAGGAAAACATCAACAAAAGACAGCATTCTAAATTGTTAATTACCCGTTTAGTCGTTTTAATAAGCGGTTATCTTTTAGCTGTTGCTGCATCTGGAATGCCTTTAGACAAGCTGAGTATTCTTCTAGGAGCTTTAGGTGTCGGTGTCGGACTTGGACTTCAGAATATTGTAAGCAACTTTGTATCGGGCATTATTTTGATTTTTGACAAACCAATTCAGATTGGCGATGTCGTGGAAATTAGTTCAGAATCGGGCCGAGTAAAATCGATGGGACTTAGAACAACCAAAATCAATGCTCCAAACGGCGCAGAAATCATTATCCCAAACGGTAATTTATTATCTCAGAACATTACCAACTGGACGTATACCGATAATTATAAATTAGTTGAAGTTACTTTTGAGATTGTAGGCGAAACGGTTCCGGAAGAAATTAATTCCGTAGTAAATGAAACGTTGGCCAATCTCCCAATGGTAAACAGTTCAAAACCATCGCAGATTTATTACAGCGCTATTTCTGATGGAAAATATAAACTCTTAATCAAATTCTGGTGCAGTATTTATAGAACCGAAGAAACAATAAGTTTAGCCAGACAAGAACTTTACGTGAGTTTTAAAAATAAAGGTTTGAATTTCTCTAGTTAAGAACAGTAAATAAATCCTAATCTATAAAAGAAAACTACAGCTGTTTTGAGTTGTATTTTTCTTTTTTTTATTTCCTACGAATTATAAAACCGTTTTAAAAACAACCAGTTGGGTGAAATTGTTTTTTTCAATTCTATTAAATCAGCTTAGATATAAATCAGCGTGAAAAACTTATAACCAAAAAGATTTCACGTAGATTTTAAAAGGATTTTAGCAGATCAAATTGGATTTTAATTCTTGAATGAAGCTATTTTATTTTATTTCACCCAACGGGTTAAAAACATATAGTTTTTATTGCCTATAAAAATTCAGAACAAAGAATAACTGATTCAGAACAAATCATCTCGGAAATTATAATCTATTTTATAAATTTGGATAGAAACGTAAAAAATACCATTAAACAATTTTAATCTATTCTTTTTAATCTTTCCTGTAGTGAGATTTCGTATTAGCCTTTTTCTAATTCTGACCTCCTTAATTTGTTTTGGACAGTCCTCTTTTGAGCACTTGAAAAAAGATCTTGAGCAGAAAATAATACACTGTAATTTTAAGGAAGCTTTAGAGATCATCAATGCAAATGGTGACATGTATCAAGGTTCCGCAAAAGTTGAACTGGATATTATGAAAATGAAAATACTCACTGAGCTGGGACTTTATGACGAATCTTTTAAACTTTCTCAAAATCTAGTTAGTAATTCTCAAACCACTCCTGAACAACAGCATAAAATTCATGTTGAAAGAGCATTAGTTTTTGAAATTAATGACGATTACTCTTCCTGCTTAAAGGAATTAAATAAAGCGGAACAGCTGATTTCCAAATATCCTCATCTTAAGTATAAAAACTACACCAATTTTCTTATTCGCAAATCTTCGTATTATCGTGTCACCGGTTCTTCAAAAATTGCATATAATTTGGCACTGCAGGCAGAAAAATATGCTAAAACGGTAAATGACACTTTAAATATGCCTGTGGTGCAATTAATAATAGCACTTGGCAATCGAAAAATAGATTCAGAAAAGGAATTACAGCATTACAAGCGGGCACTTTATTTGTACAAAAGACAGCATCATTACGAGGCCGTTATTTCTATGTACACTAATTTGAGTTATTACTACTTTGATAAAAAAGAGTATCAGCCCGCTACGGTCTATATAGATTCTGCGTTGGCTATTGTATCAAAATCAAACGTTCTGAGTTATACCGCAGATGTCTATAAAACCAAAAGTATGATACTGGAACAGGAGAAAAAATCAGATTCTGCTCTTTATTATTTTAAAAAAGCTTCGGAATACTACAAAAAATTCTACAGCGAACAGCGAGATCTTAAAATCAAAGAGCTTGAAACGCAATACAATTTTGAAAAAGAAAAAACGGAGAAACAGTCTCTTAAAAAAGACATTAAAAACTCCCGAATCTTCAATACCACACTAATTATTTCAGTTCTTGTTCTAGCTTTGTTTATTCGACAACTGATGATGAACAAAAGAAAAATTGAAAAACAAAGGAGAAAAATATTCGAAAACAATTTGGCTCTCAAAACAAGTCTCGAAGAAAAACAATTTCTGGTTCAGGAATTAAATCATCGTGTTAAAAATAATCTAGCCGTGATTTTAAGTCTTATTGATTTTCAAAAAGAACAGGAAAAAAATGAAGATTACAAATACAGATTTGATGATCTTTACCAACGAATCAAAACTATCATGATTGCTCATGAACTTTATACTTACAGTGTTAATTATAATGACAATGCACTGGTAGAAACTCGAAATTATCTTGAAAAAATATTTGAAACCCATCAAAACAGCACTATCAGAGCATTCACCTATATAAATGACACTGAAAAAATTTATTTCAATGTTGACAAAATACTTTCTCTTGGACTGCTTTTAAACGAGCTGGTGACCAATTCCATAAAACATGCAAATCCTGTCGGAAAACTCATTTTAAATCTGGAACTCAGAAAGACCAATGAAAATCAAATAATTGTACATTATTTCGATAACGGTACTGTTTTCAATTTTGAAAAGAATAATGATTCTTTAGGACTTATTATTATTGAAGGAATGGTAAAACAATTAAAAGGAAATTATACTAGAGAAGACGCCCACTATAAAATCGTGTTTCCAAATGACTGAACATAAAAGCAGAATATTAATAGTAGAAGATGAGGTTTTAATTGCGTTATCATTAAAAAGAATGCTGGAATCCATTTTTACAGCTGAGACCGTTCATAGTTATGAAGAGGCAAAAATGCTCTTGTCTCATAAACTTTTTGATCTTGTTTTAATTGATATTTCTCTTTCTGGAGATAAAACGGGACTAGACTTGGCTTTTTTTATCAATACCAATATTTCGATACCTTTTATATTCACAACAGCCCTTACCGATCCTAGTACTTTAGAAAAAGTGACCAATCTTAGACCGTCTGCTTATCTTTCTAAACCTGTAGAAAAAGTAAACCTTATAACTGCCATTCATCTGGCTCTGGCCAATGAAGATGCGACTTTTAAAATTGAGTTAGGAAAACAGATTTATTACTTTCAGTCTAAAGATTTTCTGTTTGCCGAAGCAGATCATGTCTATATTGAAATACATCTTAAATCAGGTAAAAATCAGATTTTAAGAACTACAATGACTTATCTCGAGGAAGTCTTCCCTTCTAAATATTTCAAAAGAATCAATCGCAGCACCGCTGTAAACCCTTATCATGTATCGAAAATAATCAACGATAAATTGCATATCGAAGATAAAATATTTAAAATCTCTAAAAATTTCTGATTCTATTTCAGAACAAAAAAAACAGGTTTCAGAACATTTTTTCAGCGTTCAGGCAGTAAAGTTTTAGTTTTAAACTCTGAATACAGCCAAAAACGTCTGCCCTTTTTCTTTTTTTCATATTCAGCAGGCTTCTTTGGGAGCTTTTGCAACATTTACAGAAGCTGTTTTTATTACCATTAATCTTCTAATAAAAAGACTTGCTATGAAAAAACTCTACTTACTTATCAAATTGTGTTATTTTATTTTTTTTTTATTTTTTATCTCAAACAATATAATAGCACAGACTTCAACAGAAACTTTTGAAACAGAATCTCATAATTCAACCAGTTTTACAGACAATGGAGTCATTTTTAACATTATTTCTCATACCTCTACATTCGCAATACAGGGAAATTATCCAGGAACAGGCTGGAGCGGAACAGCAAATGACAACAGATATATTGATAACTCATATTCTATAAATTCAAATTCCTCTTTTAGCATCAAGACAACTTCAAACCTGTTTAAAGTAAACCGATTTTGGATATTTTTATCAGAAGCAAACCTCAATCAAAATATTACAGGCACCCTTACAGTTACAGGAAAATTAAACGGTCTAACCAAATTTTCAGCAACTAAAACCAACGGTTTTGCTACTTCGCTAGGTAGTACTAATGGTAATACCCTTATTGACTTGACCAATTTAAATGGTCAAAATTTTTCTAATATAATTATAGATGAACTCCAAATTACAGCTGGAGGAGGCTATACTTACGTTGCATTAGATGCTTTTACTTGGGTAAAAGACATTGGCCTTACACTTAATTGCCCAAGTTTTATCTCTCAGCCCTCTTCATCAACAATTTGTGCGGGTTCCAGTAATGCTTTTTTGGCTGAAGCATCGAATGCTACAGGATACCAATGGCAGGTAAATACTGGAACAGGTTTTTCAAATGTCACTAATACCGCACCTTATACTGGTGCTACATCATCAACACTTACTATAACTGGCGCAACAGTCGCAATGAACGGATATCAATATCAACTAATTGCATCAGGATCCTGTGGGACATCTACTGTTTCAAATACGGCTACTTTAAATGTTAATTCTACACCAACAATAACAGTACATCCTGTTAGCAATACCCCTATTTGTGTAGGAAGTAATGTTTCTTTTTCTGTCTCAGCCAGTAATGCCACACAATATCAATGGCAGGTAGATCAGGGAAATAATATTTTTACAAATATTTCAAACAATACACTATATTCTGGTGTTAATACTGCCACTCTAAACATTATAGGAGTGCCAGGCACGATGAATGGATTCAAGTATCGCGTCGTAGTAAAAGGAGCATGTTCTCCAGATGCAACGTCAAATAGCGCTGTATTAAATGTTAATCATATTAATATAGCTCTAGGCAAAGTCGATATAGCTTGTTTTGGTACTTCAACAGGTCAAGCAACTGCGGCTCCTAGTGGAGGAACTGGCACCTATACCTATTTGTGGTCTAACGGTGCAGATACAGCTACTGCAACAGGATTGATAGCAGGAACTTATACTGTAACTGTGACGGATGAAAACTCGTGCTCAAATACAGCCACTGTAACGATAGGACAACCTTCTAGTGCTCTTACACTAACACAAGGTACTATATCAAACACTTCTTGTTATGGCGGAGGTAACGGAACAGCAACTGTGGTTGCTAATGGTGGTACGGCAGGTTACACTTACTCATGGAATACGAATCCTGTCCAAACAACTGCTACTGCAACAGGACTTTCGGCGGGTACTTATACTGTAACTGTAAAAGATGCCAACCAATGTACAAAAACACTAGATTTCACTATAAATCAGCCTGCTGCACTTACAATAACTTCAAGTCAAACTAATGTTTCTTGTAATGGAGGATCAAATGGTACAGTGAGTGTAAATGTTCGTGGCGGAACAGGCACATATACTTACCAATGGGCTCATACAGGAGGAAATACTGCAACAGCATCTAATCTAGTACATGGAACTTACACTGTAACTGTTACTGATGCAAACAATTGTCAGGCAACACAAAGTTTTACTATTACAGAACCCTCAATACTTGAAGCAGGAATCACAAAAACAGACGTTTTATGTAATGGAGGTTCAACTGGTACAGCTACAGTTACCCCAACTGGCGGTAGTGGCAATTACACTTATATGTGGAGTCCATCAGGAGGCACTGCTGCTACGGCTTCAGGATTAGAAGTAGGGAATTATAGTTGTCAAATTATAGATGCAAATGGTTGTTTCATTACTAAAATCATTACCATTAAACAGCCTACAGTACTAACTGCCACAACATCTCAAGTAGATGCCACTTGTTCTTCTGGTGGAGAAGCAACTGTAATACCGTCTGGAGGTACACCATCATATAGCTATTTATGGACGCCATCTGGACAAACTACAGCCACAGCTATTGGATTGTCAGCAGGTAATTACAGCTGTAAAATCACAGATGCAAATGGATGTGCTTTAATAAAAAACTTTACTATAAATACAACCAATACTTTAGTAGCCAGTACAAATCAAACTAATCTAAAATGTAATGGTTCAAACACAGGTTCTGCTTCTGTTGTTCCATCAGGAGCACCTGGGCCATTCAGTTATGTTTGGTCTCCGTATGTAAGCAGCACTGACACTGCTAGTAATCTTGTTGCAGGCAACTATTCTGTAAAAATCACCGCTAGTAATGGTTGTTCTATTATCAAAAACTTTACAATAACGGAGCCACCAGTCCTTACCATAACACCTGGTCCGCAAACAAATGTTACCTGTAATGGAGGAAGCAACGGATCTTTGAGCGCTACAGTAGCTGGAGGAACTGGTACATATAGTTATTCATGGGCTCCTTCTGGTGGAAACGGTACAACTGCAACTGGTCTTTCTGCTGGAACTTATACTTTAACAGTTACAGATGCTAACCTTTGTAAAAAGACACAAACTTTTACCCTAACACAACCTGATACGCTTACCGCAACAACTTCTAAAACTGATGTTGCATGCAATGGAGGTTCTAATGGAACTGCAACGGTAAATGTCACTGGCGGAACTGGCACATATACCTATCAATGGTTTCCTACAGGAGGAACAAACGCAACTGCTAATGGACTTGCCGCAGGAAATTATACCGTAACAATTAAAGATGCTAATCTATGCGAGACAACAGCATTTGTTACTATAACAGAGCCTGATCAGCTTACTGCGGCGATATCCAAAACAGATGTTTTATGTAATGGTGCTAATAATGGTACAGCTACAGTAACTGCTTCTGGGGGAACTGGAACTTACACCTACTCTTGGTCACCTTCTGGAGGAACTGAAGCAACAGCAACAGGATTAAGTCCCAACATATACACGGTTACCGTTACAGATTCAAACGGATGTTTTACAACCAAAACCGTTCAAATCACAGAACCTCCAGTACTTTCAATAACAGGTTCACAAACCAATGTTTCTTGTAATTCAGGAAATAACGGTTCTGCTTCTGTAACTGTATCTGGCGGAACTGGAACTTATACTTATTCTTGGGCTCCTTCTGGCGGAACTGCGGCAACAGCCAATGGTCTTTCTGCGGGAATTTATACCGTAACCGCAACTGATGCAAATTCATGTTCAATTTCTAAAACAATTACAATTACAGAACCGAATGTTTTAGCTGCAAATATTACCGCTGAAGATGTTTCCTGTCATAACGGAAATAATGGTTCCGCTACAATAACAGCAACGGGAGGAACTGTGCCATACACATATTTGTGGCCACATAACGGAGCAACTGCATCATCAGTTACTGGTCTTGCGGCTGGAATTTATGAAGTCATTTTGACGGACAGCAATTCTTGTTCTTTATCTGCATCTATTGAAATAAAACAGCCAGAAAACCCAGTCAATCTTAATACAGCAAGTGTTTCAGAAATAACAGTTTCTGGAGTTAAACTATCAGGCACAGTTTCTTCTGACGGAATAAATACGGATAAAGGAGAATGTTTAACAGAAGTTGGTTTTGTTTATGCTTTACATACCAATCCAACTGTAGCAGATACTAAAATAAATGTAACTGCATCATTAGGAGATTTTACAGGCAGTTTATCTAACCTTAGAGGAAATAGAACTTATTATGTTAGGACTTATGCTGTAAACAATAATGGTTTTATTAACTATGGAAATGAAGTTAGTTTTACCACAGAAAAATATACGCTGAATATAACTGCATCTTCAGGGCATACAAAAATTTACGGCACTTCTGATCCGGTATTCAATTATACGGCAACAGGATTTGCTAACGGAGATACCAATGCCATAATTACGGGACAGCTTTCCAGAGAAACTGGAGAAAACGTTGGAAAATACAATATCACGCAAGGAAACATTAGTGCCGGTGCAGATTATACAATTGTTTTTACTGCCGCTGAATTTGAAATCACAAAAGCCAATCAGACTATTACCTGGAATCAGACTTTAGAATTTGGCTGTGATGATTCGACTGTTATTAATCTAAACGCAGCAACTGACAGCGGATTAACTGTTTCATATACCATAACGAACAGTGAAATCGGTACAATAAATGAATCAACTTTAACCATTTTGAATTCTGGAAGCACAACGATTACAGCTGTTCAAAACGGAGATCAAAATCATAATCCTGCACTCGCTGTAATAAAACCTATCGAAGTAAGCCAGTCTGGACTTATCACACAGCAGTGGGCAGATGTTCTTTTATTTGATAATAAGTCTAATAGTTTTACAAGCTACCAATGGTACAAAAATGGAAATGCAGTTTCTGGTGCTACACGACAGTATTACAGCGAAAACCAGCCATTAAATGGTTCTTATTACGTTGTTGCTAAAAATACAGAGGGCAGTTCAATTAAATCCTGCCCGATTGAAGCCACAGGAACATCTTTTTCAAAAAGCTTGAAAATACATCCTAATCCAATAAGACCTACAAATGAGTTTACTTTAGAGTGTGACTTCAGCGAATCTCAGCTGAATGGAGCCGAGATTACCATTTTTGATATTACTGGAAAATTAGTGCAGACCATCACTAATGTAAAACCTCAAAACCAGATTACTGCTCCTTCTCAGGTAGCAATTTATGTTGTCGTTCTTTCACTGAGTAATGGTCAGAAAAAAACAATCAACTTATTGGTTAAGTAAAAATGAGACTTAATTTAAAATGAAAAAGATGAAAATTAAAATCACCATAGCATTACTCATTTTGTTTAATGTCACGATAAAATCCCAGGAACTTAATGTTAAAATAAACGGAGGACCTTCGGGAATTTTATACGACAGCACTATCGGAAACGGTACGCTCAAATTTGGAGGAGGAATTGGTATTGGATATACCTATTTCTTCAGCAACCATTGGGGAGTTTCTACAGGAATTGATGTAATGTACAATCAGAACAGTTTTAAACTGAATGAGGGAAACACAATCAATTCATACGAAGTTGACGATCAGACTTCTGCATTTGAATACCGCGTGACGCCTTCAAAATACAAGGAAGACCAGCATTTTATTTCCGCTGCGATTCCACTTCTTGTGCAGTATAGAACTGCTTTTGCTTCCAACACGCAATGGTATCTTGGATTTGGAGGAAAAATGCTGTTTTCGGGGAAACAGACTGTAAAAGCTTCGGCTGATCAATTACAACTGAGCGGTTATTATCCTGATTTAAATTTATTAATTGATGATCTGCCATCTCATGGTTTTGGACAGGTAAACAGTTGGAAAGACGAAACAAAAACAAGTTTAGATCCATCATTTTTATTAAGCTTAGAAACAGGTCTTACTTTTAAAATCAAAGAAAAAACACAGCTTTATACAGGCCTTTATGTGGATTATGGTTTAACCAATTTAGCCAAAGAAACTCCAGATCTTAATATTGTGGCTTATGATCCAAATGGAATTGATAATACTCAGGCAAACGGCACAATCGGAAATAAAAGAATTGTTCAGGATACCCGATATCTATCAGCAGGAGTTCAGCTTAAATTAGGTTTTTCTTTAGCTAAAAACAAACCGCAGCCTGCCCAGCAGAAAACAGAAACTGTAACTCAGAAAGAAGAAGTGCCAGTTCAAGAACCGCCTGTTCAGCAGAAAATAGTGGAAACAGCTCCCGTTAAAAAAGAACTGACCACAGAAGAACGAAATTATATTGAGAAAAAACCTTTGGCTTTTCAAGAAGTTGGAAGCACCAGCGTAACTCCAGAATTGGCAGCAAGATTAGATGAAATTGCCCAAATTTTAAAATCAAATCAAGATACAGATTTAAATATTACAGGATATACCTGCGACATCGGAACCAAAGCACGCAATCTGGAAATAGGAATGCAGAGAGCGCAGGCCGTAGCCTATTATTTAAAGAATAAAGGAATAGCATCCAGCCGTATGCATCTTTTTTCAAAAGGAGAAAGCGAACCATTAGTTCCGAATATGCCGGCCGAAAACAAACCGCTCAACAGAAGAGTTTCCCTAATCTTAGTTGACGGAAAATAACCCTAACACTTCCAAATGTGAAAAGAGTTGTCTCAAAAGGACAGCTCTTTTATTTTGTGTACTATTTATCAAAAAAAATTCTCCGAAGTCTGTACAATTCATATTCCTTAAACTACTATCATAGAATTTCTTCAAATAGCTGATTAAAATTCATTTGGAAAAAACCTCCCCACCGCGTAATATAACAAAATAAACTTTTAACAGTATGATTTGAATCATGTTTTGAAAGAAATGATGATAATACATTTACCCTATTAAAATTATATGCTTAAACGCACTTCCAAACCAACCTTTTATTAGGATTATAAAAATGGATAAGAACTTTCTAATACAAGAAATAACCCGATTGAAACAGGAAAAAAATGCTGTTATTCTGGCTCATTATTATCAGGATGAGAACATACAGGAAATAGCAGATTTTATTGGGGACAGTCTTGAATTGGCTAAAAAAGCACAAAATACAAATGAAGATATCATTGTATTTGCGGGAGTTCATTTTATGGCAGAAACGGCCAAAATTTTGAATCCAGATAAAAAAGTATTGTTGCCAGATTGGGAAGCTGGATGTTCTTTAGCAGATGGCTGTGATCCGAAAGATTTCAGCGAATTCAAAAAACAATATCCTGATCACGTAGTGGTTACTTATATTAATTGCTCTGCCGAAATAAAAGCCATGAGCGATTTGGTCTGTACTTCGGCGAATGCCAAAAAAATAATAGAATCGATACCCGACGAAAATAAAATCATTTTTGCTCCAGATGAAAATTTAGGTAATTATCTTCAAAAGGAAACCAAACGTGAACTTGTCTTATGGAAAGGCTCGTGCGTGGTACACGAGGCCTTTTCATTGGACAAACTAATCGAATTATACAATAAAAATCCGACTGCAAAAATTGCGGCGCATCCAGAGTCTGAAAGTCATATTCTAAAAGCAGCGCATTTCATCGGCTCAACCTCGGGTATTATTAATTTCATTAAAACGGATCCTGCCGCCGTTTACATTGTGGCTACAGAAGCCGGTATCCTGCATGAGCTTTCAAAAGCTGTACCGAACAAAACGCTGATTCCGGCTCCTTCCACAGAAGACAACAGCTGTGCCTGCAGTGAATGTGCTTTCATGAAAATGAATACGTTGGAAAAACTGTATTTGTGTCTTAAAAATGAAAGTCCAGAAATGCTGGTAACAGAAGAACTGAGAATTGAAGCCTTAAAACCAATTGAAAAAATGCTTCAATTATCTTAAAAAAAATTGTAACAACTTTAAATCAAAATAACATGCTTAAAACAGATATATTAATCATCGGTTCAGGTATTTCGGGATTATTTTTCGCCATGAAAACGGCTCAAAAACGCCCAGATTTATCCATTGTTATAATGACTAAAGAAGCAGCCAGAAATACTAATACACAACTTGCACAAGGTGGAATTGCGGTGGTGACAGACCTCATAAAAGACAGTTTTAACAAACATATACATGATACGCTTCGTTCTGGAGGCGGGCTTTGCGATAGAGACATCGTTAATATGGTCATTACGCAAGCTCCAGAAAGACTTAAAGAATTAATCGAAATTGGAACTTCATTTGACAAAGATGAAAAAGGCCGATGGAATTTAGGTCTGGAAGGCGGGCATTCACAACATAGAATATTACATCATAAAGACAGTTCCGGATTGGAAATTGAGCGTAAACTGCTCAAAATAATCAAGAAAATGCCAAACATAGAAATTTGGGAGAATCATATGGTAATTGACTTGAATACCGAAACCAAGAAAAATAAAACAACTTGCACCGGAGCTTTCTTTTATGATAAAAAACACAATAGAATAAAATACATCAGAACCAGAACCACTGTTTTAAGTACAGGAGGATGCGGTCAGCTTTTTGAAAACACAACCAATCCTAAAATTGCTACTGGCGACGGACTTGCAATGGCAGCGCGTGCAGGAGCAGAAATTGCGGATATGCAGTATATACAGTTTCATCCAACAGCTTTATATGCCAGTAAAGAGAATCCATTGTTTTTAATCTCTGAAGCCGTAAGAGGTTTTGGTGCACATATTGTAAACGAAGACGGAAAAAGATTCTTATTTAAATATGATATTCGAGGTGAACTGGCGACACGAGATATGGTATCAAATGCTATCAGCAAAGAACTTCGATTGACCGGAAAAGATCATGTTTACTTGGATTGCAGACATTTAAACAAAGTTGAATTCTACACTAATTTTCCAATCATTGCCGCACATTGCAACGAGTTTGGAATACAACCTGAAAAAGATTTAATCCCAGTTGTTCCTGCCGCGCATTATCAGTGTGGCGGTATCAAAGTAGATCAAAATGGAGCAACTGCCATTCCGAATCTTTATGCTATTGGTGAATGCGCTAGGACGGGACTTCATGGTAAAAACCGCTTGGCTTCCAATTCACTTTTAGAGGCCTTAGTATTTGCGCATCAAGCTTCAGAGAATGTAGATAGAACAATTGCTGGATTTCTATTTTCAAACAGAATCTTAATTCCAAAGTTTCCAAAAGCACATCAGGTTGATGATTATCTGGCTTTCGAAATACTAAAAAAAGAATTACAAAAACTCGTTACAGCTTTTTATACCAGTGAAGAACGAGATGCCGATTTGGCTTTTGAAAAAATAAAAGAGCTTCATAATTATGCTGTTTCGCTAACGCAAACACACGAAATAACCATTCCGTTTATAGAATTTTCAAATATGATTGCAGTGTCTTTAATCATTGTCAAACAATGCAAGGCATCAAACAAAGAAATGTGCTGAAACCAATAAATCCCCCACTAATATGAAACTAACAAATAAAACCACGATTGGCGAAATTGTAGCAGATGATTTTAGAACAGCGGCAATTTTCACAAAATACCACATCGATTTTTGCTGTAAAGGGTATCGAACCATTGAGGAAGTATGCAAAAAAAGAGACATTGAGCAAAGTGAACTTATCGAACATATTGAAAAAGCCAGAAACAGTTCTGCCAACCAGTCCTTTGATTATAAATCGTGGCCTGCAGATATGATTGCGGATTATATTACCAAAACGCATCACAAATATATTGAGGAAAAAGCGCCGATTATTATCCAATATCTAACCAAACTGTGTGGCATTCACGGTGCGATTCATCCAGAACTGCATGAAATACATACTATTTTCTCCAAATCCACTTTGGATTTGACTGCTCATATGAAAAGAGAAGAATTGGTGGTTTTTCCTTTTATTAAAAAAATGAAATCGGCTCAAAGTAAAGGGACTCCGTTTGATCTACCGCCTTTTTTTAGTATCGAAAATCCAATTGTTTCATTAAGAGAAGATCATATAACCGAAGGACAGCGTTTTAAAAGAATTGCAGCTTTAACCAATAATTATACACCGCCGGTTGAATCCTGTGCAACCTACAAAGCTGCCTTTGCCATGTTGCAAGAATTTGACAAAGATTTAAAAAAACACATTCACATGGAGAATAATATTTTATTCCCTAAAGCAATCGAACTTGAAAAAACTTTTGAAAAAGTGTCATAAATTAAGAATAAACTATGGAAAAATATGTCATCAAACGCAATGGAGATTATAAACCTTTCGAGGCTTATAAAATTCATGACGCAATTCAAAAAGCTTTTCAAAGTGTCAATAAAACTTTTGATAAAAAAATCTATAAAATTGTCCTTTCAGGTCTTGAGGTAAAGTATTCCTGGCCTGTAGAAGAAATTCAGGACATGATCGAAAGGGTGCTTTTTGAAAATGGCTATTTCCAAACCATGCGTTCGTTTATCATCTATAGACACACCAGAAAACTGCAGCGTGAACATGTTAATGGGTTAAATGATGACACTACATATATCGACAGTACACAGACTGTAGAAGAGTACATTAACCAGTCAGATTGGCGAATTAATGCCAATGCGAATATTTCGTATTCAAACGCGGGACTTGTCAGTAATACCGCGGGAAAAGTAATCGCCAATTACTGGCTGGATAAAATATATAATAAAGAAGAAGGATCTGCTCATAGGAATGGCGACATACATATCCATGATTTGGATTGTCTTACCGGATACTGCGCTGGGTGGAGCCTGCGCGTGCTCTTGAACGAAGGATTTAACGGCGTGCGCGGCCGTGTCGAGAGCAGACCTCCTTCTCATTTTAGAGAAGCATTGGGACAAATGGCCAACTTCTTAGGAATTTTGCAAAGCGAATGGGCGGGCGCTCAGGCTTTCAGTTCTTTTGATACTTACCTAGCTCCTTATGTTTTTAAAGATCAGCTTACCTATGATGAGGTTTTAAAAGCCGTTAGAAGTTTTGTTTATAATCTGAATGTTCCAGCACGCTGGGGGCAATCGCCCTTTACGAATATTACGCTGGACTGGAATGTACCTGAAGATCTAAAAGAACAAATTCCGACGAAAAATGACCTGCATTTGTTTTTAAATGTTACGGATGAAAATCTGATTCAAGAAGCTCAAAAAAGAGGCGTTTCCAAATTGGAAAATCTAAAATATGCTGATTTTCAAACGGAAATGAATCTCATCAATAAGGCATATTACACCATTATGACTGAAGGTGATGCCAACGGACAGCCGTTTACCTTCCCTATTCCAACAGTTAATATCACAGAAGATTTTGACTGGAATGGCGAAAATGTTGATTTGTTATTTGAAAACACGGCTAAAATTGGTTCGTCTTATTTTCAGAATTTTATTGGAAGCCAATATCTTTTGGATGATAACGGAAACCGAATTGAAAACCCCGACGCTTATAAACCCAACGCTGTAAGAAGTATGTGCTGTCGATTACAACTCGACTTAAGGGAATTATTAAAACGTGGCAACGGACTTTTTGGAAGTGCAGAAATGACAGGAAGCATCGGCGTTGTAACTATTAACATGGCGCGTTTGGGTTATTTGCATAAAGGAAATATTATCAATTTATTTTCACATTTGGATGAGTTGCTGACTATTGCAAAATCGACTTTAGAGAAAAAAAGGAAGTTTATTCAAGAAATGTATGATCGTGGTTTATATCCATATACGCAGCGTTACTTAAAGCATTTTAGAAACCACTTTTCAACAATTGGTGTAAACGGAATGAACGAAATGGTCATTAATTTCACGGAAGGAAAACAGAATATCACCGACAATTCTGGAATTCATTTTGCCACCGAGATTCTTGATTATATAAGATTGCGAATGAAACAATTTCAGGAAGAAACGGGAAATCTTTATAATCTGGAAGCAACACCAGCCGAAGGCACAACCTATCGTTTTGCAAAAGAAGATAAAAAACGTTTTCCGGAGATTTTGCAAGCGGGACACGACAAGAACATTTATTATACTAATAGTTCTCAAATTCCGGTAGATTATACCGAAGATCCTTTTGAAGCCTTATTACTTCAGGATGAATTACAATGCAAATATACTGGTGGTACAGTTTTGCATCTTTATATGAGAGAAAAAATAAGCAGTCCAGAAGCCTGTAAAAACTTTGTCAAAAAGGTTTTAACCAACTTTAAACTGCCTTATATAACCGTAACTCCCGTTTTCAGTATTTGCCCTGTTCACGGGTATTTGAACGGAGAACATGAATACTGTCCAAAATGCGATGAAGAATTACTTCATGCCAACAACCAAAAACACTTAGCTTATGAAAACAAAAACGCATAAAATATTAGCCGAGAACAACAGCAAAAGAAGCAAATGTCTCGTTTACACAAGAGTAATGGGTTATCACAGACCCGTAGAAAGTTTTAACATAGGAAAAAAAGGTGAACACCAACAGCGTACACATTTCGAAGAAGCAATTATCTACTAAAGTAATCTATAGCCTTACAACTTTTACTTTATTAGATTATCCGCATAAAACAGCCTGCATAGTGTGGTTTGCGGGCTGTAACATGCGGTGTCTATACTGCTACAATCCGGATATTGTTTTGGGAAAAGGAAAAATGGATTTTGACTCCATCCTTTCTTTCCTTAAAACCCGAAAAGGATTATTGGATGGCGTGGTATTGAGCGGCGGAGAGTGTACGCTTTCTAAAAATATAATTTCTTTTATCAAAGAAATCAAAACAATGGGATTTGCTGTTAAAATAGATACAAACGGCTCTAATCCAAAAATACTGAACAGCCTGATTCATAATCAATTAATTGATTATGTCGCGTTAGATTATAAAAGTCTTCCTCATACCTTTAAAAAAATAACGCAATCAGGCTTATTTTCTCCATTTGAAGAAAGTCTGAAACTTTTAATTCAGTCCAATATTCCGTTTGAAATTCGGACTACTTTTCATTCTTCCTTAATTACGGAAACCGATTTTGTTCAAATGATTGAATACCTCGAAGCAGAAAATTTTGAAGGCAATTATTATGTGCAGCATTTTATGAATAATGTGCCAACGCTTTCAAAATTAAATGATTCCCATAAAGAAATAAGATTAAAGAATTATTCTACCTCAAAAATAAAAGTTGTTTTTAGGGAATGATTTCTACCGCAAAATTTAATAGTCAACTATGACTTTACATCATTTTATATTAACAATTCATCTTTTGGCTGCAACAGTTTGGGTTGGCGGTCATTTACTTTTAAGTATCAGTTATCTTCCGAAAGCTTTAAAGAAAAAAGACCCCAAAATTATTCTAAATTTTGAAAAGAAATTTGAAATACTTGGAATGTCTTCTTTAGCTTTATTGATTGTAACAGGAATCTGGATGGCATACGATTTTGGCGTTACTATCGAAACCTGGTTTGATTTTTCAGGTGGTTTTGAAACTGTGATTTCAACCAAATTGGTATTGCTTTTCTGTACTTTTGTTTGCGCCATTTGTGCGCAATTGTATTTTATTCCTAATCTTGACAAATACAATATCAGGATAATGGCGTTTATTATTTTAACGGTTACTTTAATTGGAGTGGCAATGCTGGTTTTGGGATCAACGTTACGTTATGGCGGGATTTGATTTCTTCAACAACTTTTAAAAATATACTTTTTGTGTTCACAAATGAGACGTTTGCATTAACGAATGAATAATTAAACACATAAAATTAATAAAGACTTGTAGGTAAAGGATTAAATATTCTGTAAATTTGATTAATGTCGATTTGTAAAAAGCATTTTGGATGTTATTTACAAAACATTAATCGATCTGTAATTTTATAAATACCACAAAGAATGAAAAAGTATTTTTTTGCATCATTTTGGACCGTTTATATGCTCTTTTTTGCAATCCCATTTCCAATGCTGCTGTACTATAATATCAATAATGAATTTGATATAAATGCCTTAAACGATAAAAATCCCTGGATGGCGCTAGGTATATTAGCATTCTCAATTATACTTTGGACAATACTATTATTTGGATATTTTAAAAGATGGATAGCACAAATTTTTATTACTAAGAAAAATTTAGAAGCAATAAAAGAGAACGGAGTCCGCAGGGAAGCAAAAATTATAAACGCCAGAATCATTTCAAAACAAAATGCTGAATTCAATACATACGAACTTGATTTGTTGTTTAAAAACCTTTCTGATACCGAAATCACCCATAAAACAATCATTACAGACAGCAAGCCTTATGAACGTCGTTTTGAAACAGGGAAAAAACTAAATTTATTACTCAATAAAAATACTAAACAACTGCCCTATTTTATTATATCAACCACTCAAGCGAAACTCAATATTCCGAATTTGATTTTAAGGATATTGGGCTGGTTAATTGCTGTAATTTTAGTGATGGGTTATTATTTTTATTCTTATAAAACAGAAAGTCAGGGTATGGGATGGCGTTTTATGAGTTTTGGACATCCTCTCATAATCTGTCCAATGGTACTTTTATTTTATCGTTTTATTTTGAGATTCATCATTAGTAAATTTACAGGTCTGAATCCCGATTCTGTTTTAATTAAATTTAAAGGAATAAAAACTCCAGCAAGATTAATTAAAGTCAGCCAGACCGGAACTTATATTAATGAACAGCCTATGATGCGTTTTGAACTGGAATATACAGACAACCAGCATCGTATTCATAAAAATACTCTAAAGAAAGTCATCGGATTACTTGACCTTGATACTACCAAACAAAAAGAAATTGATATTTTTTATTTACCCGAAAATCCCATACAAATTGCCTTTGCAAGCGATTTAGAAAATATAGTCTAATCATATGAAAAAATTAATAACCTTTTTTTGCAGTTTACTATTTCTAAGCTGTAATCAAATCTCTAAAAGTATCGACGAAACATTTGAGTCTAATGATACGACAATAAACAAAACAGATGACAAGTCTGTTGATATTGAAAAAACACAAACAAATACACAACAAAAAGAGCTTAGTAAAAATTCTGAACATCATTTTTTATCGGATGTTGACGGACTAAAAAAAGCAGAAGAAGAACTTAAAAGACTGCCTCAATACAACGGAAAGGAGATTTTTATTTATTCTCTTTTATATTTTTATGATAACGGAAGAATAAATATTAAACTTCAGCATCCGGAAAATCCCAAATATATTGATTCTTATGAGTATGAAAATAATGAATGGTCAGAACCGAAACCAATTCAACTTTCGATCAGAGATAATATTCAGGATCAATTAATATCCCTTAATAAGATTAACTTTGCGAATGTTGCCAAAGTAAGTGCTGTTTTAAACAAAAAATCAGAGAATATAGAAGGCGCTAAACCTCCTGAAAGTGTTTATATTTCTATCCGAAAAAATCAAATATACTGGTATCCAACTACTATTAATGGCAGTCGTGAAAGATATTCTATACAATTTAATGATGATGGAACATTAAAAAGTTTTGAACAGGATTAATCAAAAAAACTTTTTATTTCATAAAACACTGTTTCATTTAAAAAAGACAAACTATTAGCTATTAGGAGATAATATCTGACAAAAAAACTATTGTATAAGATGTTTTTTTATCTTTGAAATTCAGACTTTTTAGTTTGGATAGCTTTATCTTTGAACCTTTAGAAAAATAATAGTCAATATGGAACAGAAAATTCATCAGGGAAGAAACGTAAAACGTTTCAGAGAAATGTTAGGCATCAAACAAGAAGCATTGGCTTATGATCTTGGCGAAGACTGGACCCAAAAGAAAATTTCTATATTGGAACAAAAAGATATAATTGAAGAAAATCTTCTGAAACAAATTTCGAATTCATTAAAAATTCCTGTTGAAGCTTTTCAGAACTTTGATGAAGAACAGGCAGTAAATGTAATTGCAAATACATTTAATAATAACGATAGTGCAATAGGTTTTGTAATTAATAATTATAATCCACTTGAAAAAATTATCCAGTTGCACGAAGAAAAAATTGCCTTATACGAGCGTATGCTGAAAGAGAAAGATGAAATGATGACGAGACTTGAAAAATTAATCAATAAATAATTTATTTTGTTGGTGTGAACGAGGAACAGTATGTTCCGATCCTACGGATCTTTTCTCAATGGAATTATATACGTATAACCGGATTAAAATCCGGCCCTACAATATTGACCGAGCCTATGGCTCTTTTTTTCATTATTTCAAATAATTATATAACCGCTAGTTGAAAATTGCGTTAGGAATGAAAAATATTGTAACAACGGATTTTAATCCGTTGAAAGAAATGCGATATCTAAAAAAGTTCCGTAGGAACGGCACATTTATAAAGCAGATAATCTCGCCAACAGAACAAGTAAACTAACTGTTATATTGAAGATACGTTATACATTATCTTTAATAATCTTATAAATCATTATTAGAATTAGTATACCTATACCAATTACAGCCTTCATCACAAAACTTTTTTGAATTCCATACGAATCATTCGATTCTTTCCTATCTTTTTTAGCTATTAAAAGGCAAATAATTAAGAATATTACCAAAGCTCCTAATCCAATAAAATCTTTCATATCAATTTTCTTTAAACATTGCTGTTTTAGTTTCCTATGTTGGCACGAGCGTATCGATTGGGCTTAACCTTCCGTTTACGAGCTATAGACTAAAGCCGTCAGAGAGAATTTATTTTTCTGATTTCTGTTCTATTAAATCTCGAAAATAAATATTATAATCAAATATTTGTTTTAGTTTATTGTTTCTGTATAAATTAATATAGGTCTGTCCTTTAGTTTTGACTATTGAATCTCCAATTTCTACTTCATTCCAAAAACTATTTTCTAAAGAAATACTTGAATTTTGGGTGATTTTTAGCATTGGAGTACAATGTTGTGATGAATCAATATACTTTTCAATCACAATACCTGAATATGATTCTTCTTTCCTATTTTCAAGTGCATTTTTATAAAAAGCCTTACTTCGTGAAAGATAGTTAGCCCAAATAAGCATCACAATCAATAATCCTATAAAAATCGCCAACTTAAAAATATTCCTTTTATTTTTTAACATCCTTTTTTAAAATTTCACTCAGATTTGATAAGAAGATTAAACTCTGACTACATTGTTAATTGCAATACTCTAAAAGAAGTTGTTTTCCTGCTGCTTGACCAAGCACTGAAATTTCCAACCATACTTTACATGCATTTTCCTTATCTCCAGATTCAAAATAAACAGCTCCTTTATTATATAATGCATCTATATTTTTAGGATTGATTCTATAAGATTCTGAAAAATACTCGATAGCATTTAAATATTTTTTTTCTTCATAGGCTCTTAATCCCTTATTGAAGTAATCCATAGAATTTCTGGCATCATCCATTTTAACTCCATAAATTCTTTCAAATTCAGTTAAATCTTCTGTAAAAAATATTACTGCAATTCCCCAATAATGTTTTGTAATTTCACTTTTTAGTACAAAGGGAATCTCAATTGATTCATACTCTTTAAAATCTTTTAGATTCCATCTCTCAAAAGAATTATCAATAACTTTTTTTACTATTCCTATTCTTGATGAATCATTTTGTGTTGAAAAAGTAATACTGGTATTTACTTTTTTCTTCTGAGGATAAATTTTTAAACTTCCAATCAACTGAAAATTAGAATAATTATTTTTAAATGCTTTATTCAAATCAAGCTCAATTGTGCCATTTGTTTTTGGTGAGAAAAATTTTGAAGCAGTTATGTTCTTTTCATTTTTATTGTCTTCTTTAAATTTTGCAATAATCACTTCCTGTCTAACAAAATAGGATCTTTCAAGTTTATCATCTTCTAATCCATCAATTTTCTCGCATAATACCAAAGAATCATTAGAGATTTTTTCAATAACAAATCCTAAATATTGAGAGGTTTTCATAAAGTTCTTCATCAATGTAAAATCCAAGCAAGTCTCATTTGTTCTATGAGTAGGATTTGAATTCATACACAGCTTATTTTGATTAATCCTATATTCTGTATAACCAGAATCTTCTGTAAATCGATCAAAAAGGTCACTGCCATCTTTCATTTCACCTTTATATTTTATCCAATACCCTTGTATCTGTGAAAGTTTGACTTGTCCGTAATTTGCGTTAAAAAAAAGGAAGCTAATTACAATAAGAAGTTTTTTCATTTAATTTTATAAAAATTAATTTAAATATATAGCATTAAAGAATAATACTCAAAAATCAAAATTTAAGGAATAAACATACGAATTAATTATTCAATTCTATCAAATAAAAAAAACATTTCTCGCTCTCGCTCTCGTATAATTTTAGTTTCCCAACAACGACAAATCCTCCCAAACATCAACATAGTTACCATTTTCTGCAATTAAAAATCTGCTTCCGGGTGCTAATCCTAAATAAGGTAAAAGCAATGGGCAAATTTCCTCTAAGTGAGACGCATGCAAAGGCTTAAAAAAATCATCTGCTTCAGAATAATCACCAGCATAGATATACCATCCATTTGTACCATTTTCAACGCGAAGTCTTGATCCGTAAATTGGCATTTCGTACTTATTCTCAATTATATTTAATGAAATTCCAATCTTCAGATTTAAATCACACGGTTCAAAATTCAAACCGTATTTATCGCAGATTTCTCTTTGGATTTCAATTAATTCATTATTTTCTTTCATCTAACTTATTTATTAATTCAACCACTCACCAACCAACTTCCTGTACGTCTCACCAATCGGCAAAGCATTTCCGCTTTTCATGACAATCTGATTTCCATCAATAACTTTAATTTTATCTTTTGGAATAATATACGAACGATGAATCCGAATAAACTGACTCGGGAGTTTTTCCAAAATATCTTTCATGTTTTCCAACGCCATGATTTTTTCGTCGTTGGTATGAATCCGGATATAATCCCTTAAACCTTCAATATATAAAATATCGTTTAAAGCTATTTTATAGTGTTTTCGGTCTGCTTTTACGAAGAGATAATCATTGTCCGGTTTTTCAATAACCTGAAAAGTTTCCTGCCAGCGAATGAACTTTTCTACACTTTGATAAAATCGGTTAAACGTAATTGGTTTTAATAAATAATCAATCACATGAAACTGAAATGCTTCGAGAGCATATTGCGGATAAGCCGACGTGATAATAAAATTGTATTTCTGATTGAATAGCTGCATCAACTCAATTCCCGTTAATTGTGGCATCTGAATGTCAATAAAAATCAAATCAACCGATTCTGTATTGAGAACTTCAATCGCTTTAAAAACATCGCTGTCTGCATACAAAACATTCAATCTTGGAACTTTAGAAGCATAATCGGCAATTAGTTTTACAGCAAAAGGTTCGTCGTCCAGAATAATGCAGTTTATTTTTTTATTCATTTTAAATCTATTTCGAGTTCGGCTGTAAAATGGTTTTCTTCTTTTGTAATTTTCAATTGATGTTTTTCAGGATAATGAATCTCTAGGCGCTTTTGTAAATTGTCCAAACCTATACCGCCCAAACTATCTTTTTTTTGTGTTCCAATTGTGTTTTTTACTTTGAAAGTCAATTTTCGTGCTAAAACTTTCAGGTCAATTTCGATTGGTTCATTATTCGAAACCGCTCCGTGTTTTAAAGCATTTTCTACCAAAGGCGATAAAATATAAGGCGGAATTTCCTCCAACTCGTTTTCCAATTCCAGCTTCAAATCGACAACAACATTTTCCTGATGCCTTAATTCTTCGAGTTCAATATACGCTTTTATATAATCAACTTCGTCCGAAAGTCTGATCTTTTCTTTCTGTGATTCATAAGTCGTAAAACGCATAATCTGACTCAGTTTATCAATTGCAGTCAATGATTTATCTGACTGAAAATAAACCATTGAGTAAATATTATTTAAAGTATTAAATACAAAGTGCGGATTAATCTGTGCTTTCAAAAATTTGATTTCGGTATTTTTATTTTCCTCCAAAATAAGCTGATTGTATTCCAAAAGACGAATCGAATAAATCACAAACCAGAGAAACGAACTCAGGATAATTGTCATACTGCTGTATTGCATATTATCGAGCATATAATTCAAAAAATTAATATCGGTATAATTTACTTTATCAAATAAAAATTTAGTTACAACCTGCTCCAAAAGAAATCGGAGAAAAGTAAAAACCAGATAAGAAACAAAAACACCAGCAAAAAGTCTTTTCCAGTTAAAAGCTATAAAAACTTTTTTCATTACAATCAGATAATGGAAATAAAATGTCAGAACAAAGACAATAAAATAAGTCCAAAGAAATAAATCGGGTGTAAAAAAATGTGCGCCAATTGGATTTTTCACGAAAGTGAAATAAAAAATCAGAACCCAATAAATAAGATGAATGAAGCATTCGAACTTTTTGGTAATAGTGCCTTTATACATTTGGTATATTTTTAAAACAAAGATATACATTCAGTAAAAAGCTTTTTTACGGGTTTGCAGATTAATGAGCAGGGTTTGTCGATAAAAGTGGTATTTCGGTTTTAATTGAAACAGTTTTGCCCTGTAATTAAATTCAAAACCATGAACAGAATCATTTTAATAGCCGTTTTATTTCTATTTCAAATCAGTGCCAGTGCACAACAATTTTCTATAAAAGGAAAAATCATTAATCAGAATAAAACACCTTTGGAATTTGCAACGGCAACTTTACTTCAAACCGACAAAAAATTATACCAGCAAGCTTCTACAGATAGTTTAGGCAATTTTATATTGAAAGCCGAAAAAGGAAATTATGTCTTGATAATAGAACAATTTGGAACTGAATTCAGTAACAAAGAAATAAGCGTAAATCAGGATCAGGATTTAGGAATTATCGAAGTGAAAGAACAGATTCAGCTCGAAGGTGTAACCGTAAAATCCAGAAAAAAACTGGTTGAACAAAAAGTAGACAGATTGGTTTTTAACGTAGAAAACTCCGTGACAGCAACCGGCGGAACAGCTTTGGATGCTTTAAAGTCGACGCCAACAGTTAGAGTTCAAAACGAAACCATTTCTATTGTTGGTAAAGGAGAAGTTCTTGTGATGATTGACGATCGTTTAAACAAAATGACGCAGGAAGATTTAACCGCATTTTTAAAATCCATTCCTGCAGATAATATTAAAAGTATTGAAGTGATTACGACTCCGCCCGCAAAATACGAAGCGGAAGGGAACAGCGGATTAATTAATATTAAACTGAAAACCGCTAAAGCCAATTCCTGGAATGCCAATCTTGGAACTTCTTTTGTGCAAAGAAGTTACGCCAGCGAAAATCTAAACGGATTATTTATTTACAATTACAACAAACTTTCTTTGCAGGCTTCTGTCAATAAAGGAAAAGACCAACTTGCAACTACTTCTGATAACCGAATTTATTATACGGATGAATTGTGGAAACAAAACATTAAAACAAAATCTGAAACCGATTTATTAAGTATCGGATTGGGTTTTGATTACAAACTGACTGAAAAATGGACCACCGGAATTAAGTATTTAGGAAGTTTTAATGACAGAATTTCGGCAAATAATCCGTTAACGAGTCGTTACAACACTTCGGGAGAAATCAATTCTTATATTTTGTCTGATGTAAAATCGCAGAACAAACCGCAGATGAATTCCGTAAACTGGAACAATTCTTTTAATCTGGACAGCAATGGTAAAAACATTACAGTAGATTTGGATTATTTTAATTATCAAAAAGATGATTCCAGAGTATTTTCAGGAAATGAAATGAATGCTGAAAAAGAAAATATAGACGGAACTTATTTTTCTGCTCTTAATTCGAATGTCAATCAATTAAAGAATTATTCGGCGAAAATTGATGTAACGCTTCCCTATTCCTTTGCCAACATTAGTTTTGGAGGAAAAGGCTTTTATACGAATACCAAAAATGATCTGAATGTTTTTGATAACGAAACAGGAACTCCGGTTTTAAATACCAATTACTCTAATATTTTTACTTATAAAGAATACAATCAGGCTTTGTACTTTTCGGTAAGTAAAAAACTAAATGAAAAATGGGAAACACAAATTGGTTTAAGAACCGAAGCCACACAAACAGAAGGTTTTTCAGAGAATCTGAACCAAACGAATAAAAACAATTATGTAAAGCTTTTTCCAACTGCTTATTTAACTTATACGGTCAATGACAACAATTCTTATTCATTAAACTACAGCCGAAGAATCCGCAGACCTGATTTTGATTATTTGAATCCGTTTGTGATTAGAACGAGTCCGTATTATTATTCAGAAGGAAATCCGTTCTTGAAACCGTCAATAATTGATAATTTGGAGTTCTCTTACATTCGCAATCAGAAATGGGTCAATAACATCTATTTCTCTCAGGTTTCAGATTTTGGACAAGAATTGGCTATTATCGATCCTGAAACAAATAGTACCAAAAGCACACCAATTAATTACGCCAATACGTATCAGATTGGACTTTCAACTTATTATAATTTCAATAAATTGAGTTGGTGGAATAGTTTTATGGGATTTAATCTGAACTATCAAAACGTAAAATCGAAAACAAATCTTATTGCATCTGTAGATGGTTACAACGGTTATATTTATAGCAATAATGATTTTACAATAAATAATTCCAAAACAGTTTTCCTTGGCTTAAATTACGGATTACAATTGCCGGGACGTTATCAGGTTTTTAATATTTCGACTTTGAATATTCTGGATGTTTCGGTTAAGCTTTTAGCTTTGAAAAAAAATCTTTCAATCACATTAACCGGTGAAGATTTATTGAATGCGCAAAAACCATTAATTTCTTATTACTCCAACGGAATTAAAAATACTATGAAAAATTACGGAGATTCGAGAGCTTTTAGAATTGCTTTGAGCTATAAGTTTGGTAATGAAAATGTAAAATCGAAAGAAAGAGGTTTTGGAAATGAAGAGGAAAGGAATCGTGCGAACTAGACATAAATTTTAAATTTAACAGGGAACAAAAACAGCTCAAATTTCCTTTATTCTAAGGACTTTTCAGCTGTTTTTTTCTTTTCAAAGAAAAATCAAAACAAAAAAACAACAATAAAAATTTGCATATATGACCAATCGGTCATATATTTGCATCGTAAAATACAATTCACCATGACAAAAGGGGAAGAAACCAAACAATTTATTATAGAAAAAGCCGCTCCTATTTTTAATACAAAGGGAATTGCAGCTACTTCTATGAGCGATATTATGGAGGCAACCAAATTGTCTAAAGGAAGTATGTATGTTCATTTTGAAAATAAAGACGTTTTGGCCTGTGCTGCTGTAGACCATAATATGAAGATATTGAGTTCTAAACTAGAAACGGAAGTTAGACAGGGAAAAACTGCAGAAGAACAGCTTGTTGCTTACATAGATTTTTTTAGTAATCCGTTAAATCCACCAGTTATTGGAGGATGTCCATTATTGAATTTTGGAACTGAAGCTGACGATACTAATCCAATTGTAAAAGAAAAAGTAAACGCTGCAATCAAACGCGGTCAGCAGTTATTAACCTCTATCATAGAAAAAGGTATTGCGGATAAAGAATTTGACCCAAACTGGGATGCGGCAGAATTTGCAACTGTACTTTTTGCTTCCCTTGAAGGTGGACATTTAATGGCTAGAATGTCTGGTAACAACGATAAAATGAAAACCATAACAACAGCACTCAAAAAAAATATAGCTGCAAAAAGGCTGTAATTTTTTTTATCATAAAAATGACCGATTGGTCATGTTTAAAAATAATTCATAATTTAAAAAACAAATACCATGTCAAAAACAATTTTAATTACAGGAGCATCAAAAGGATTTGGAAGAACTTGGACAGAAGCCTTTTTAGCTAAAGGTTACAACGTCGCGGCAACAGCACGAAATGTAGATACTTTAAACGATCTTAAAGAAAAATACGGAAATACAATTCTGCCATTAAAACTAGACGTTAACAATCGTGAAGAATCACTAGAGGTTGTTCAAAAAGTCAAAAATCATTTTGGAACCATTGATGTTTTGATTAATAATGCAGGATACGCACTTACTGGTGCTGTTGAAGAAGCGAGCGAAAAAGAAGCCCGAGAACAATTTGAAACCAACTTTTTTGGTACTTTATGGCTAACACAAGCTGTTCTTCCAATTATGAGAGATCAAAAAAGTGGTCATATCATTCAGGTTTCTTCTATTTTAGGATTAGCTACTTTGCCAACTGGAATGGGGTTATACAGTGCCTCAAAATTTGCAATTGAAGGTTTAAGCGAAACTTTGGCTTCTGAAGTAAAACAATTTGGAATCAATGTTACTTTATTAGAACCGAACGGCTATGCTTCTAACATTTGGCATACCGGAATTACCAGCGAAAGTTTACCGTATTATGACGAAATCAAAAAAGCCTTGGCTGAAAGAGAAAACATATTTGGTAAAGTAGAAGCAACAGCTCCTGCAATCGTAAACTTAGTAGAAAACGAAAATCCGCCATTACGATTATTACTGGGGAAAGTAGCTCTACCATTCGTTAAACAAAGCTATGAACAAAGACTTGAAAACTGGGAAAAATGGAATGATGTTTCAGTAGAAGCACATGGTTAATTTCATTTCCGATATCTAATACTAAAGGCAGTCAATAATCGACTGCCTTTAGTATTTTTAGAAAGTATCTCTATATTTATCCATTATCGTTTTGAACAAATCTTTATTGGAAGGTGGCGATAATACAATGGCTTTAGAACCTGCATTTATAGATTCTTCAATATCTTTTAAACTTTTTCCTCCAGTTGCCATTACAGGAAAACCTGGAAATTTTGCCGTAATTTCTTTTACAATTTTATTCGTGTTTGTTCCTCCAGAAACATGAAAAACATTGACTCCTGCTTCTATTCTATTCTTTAAAAAATCATAATCGGAAGTAGCAACTGTTGCTATGATAGGCAGTGAAACTTTTTGTCTAATTTTTTTAATGTCTTTATTCTCAAACGGAATGTTTACAATAATACCTGACGCTCCCATTTCTTCAGCATAAATGGCCATTTCGAGAGATTTTTTTCCTTTGGTTTTTCCTCCTCCTACACCACAAACAACTGGTTTTCCAGAAAAATCGATTAAGGTTTTTATGATTTTTGGCGAAGGCGGGAAAGGATAAACAGCCAAAATTGCATCGGCATCATTATTCTCGATTAAAGCCATATCGGTCGAAAAAAGAAACGATTTTAAATTTTCATTCCCTAACAAAAGCCCTTGACAGTTCTTGCTAATTATTTCTGGTGTACTAAGTTCTTTATCGATTTTTTTATTTCTTTTAAACAACCGATTCCAGAACGAAATTTTCTTTTTGCTTCCCCAAATTGAATTGATCTGCATACTTACGTTTTTTATTACATTTCGGTCAAATTTAGCATACTGGAATTTATTTGTTTTATAAAATACAGCCTAAAAATTACATCTTGTAATGAGTTGAGGAAAATTTGTAGTGAAACTAAAAAATGAATATTTCCAACATTCAAAATCGAATTGTTTTCTACCAAAAGAAGTGCTTTTTACATGTCTTTTTTGAGTAAATTAGAGAGCTAAATCTGATTAAACAAAAATATATGCTGACACAAGAAAACACAGGTTTAATAATCGTTGATGTGCAGGGCAAACTCGCACGTATTGTACACGAAAGCGAGAAAATGATCAGTAACCTTGAAAAGCTAATCCGTGGCTGTCAAATTTTATCGCTTCCTATAATCTATCTGGAACAAAATCCAAACGGATTAGGAAATACTGTACTAGAATTAAAGCAATTACTTGAAAATCAAAAAGCAATAGAAAAATATACTTTTAATGCTTTTGAAAACGATGAATTTAAAAATGCCGTTTTGAAAACCAAACGCAAACAATGGTTAATCTGCGGTATCGAAGCTCATATCTGTGTTTATCAAACTGCTATGGGGCTTTTAGAAAATAATTTTGAAGTAGAAATTGTAACAGATTGTACCTCTTCTCGATCCAAAAACAGCATTGATTTAGCTTTGCAAAAAATGCAGCAAAAAGGAATTAGTTTAACGAATGTCGAAATGTGTCTTTATGAATTGGTGAAAGATTCTAGAAATGAAAATTTTAGAGCGATATTGGGGTTGATTAAATAAGAAAACTTAATTTCCTTTATTTAATTGCCTGTAGCAAAAGAAGGAACAGAATAAATGAATAAAATTCACTGCTACAGCAGAAACAGTATTGCTTTTATTAAATGAAACATCAGTAAAAATATTAAACGGCTTAAATGATAAATTAACATAATTATCATACGCATCAATTAAATAAAGAGACAAATCAAGACCAATAATGAATTTATATGTTAAGCCCAAAAACATAAAACTTATAGACTGAACCAAGTTTATAATCCCTAAAAATATAAATGATTCTTTTACAAACTTATTTTCAAAAATGAAATATACATGAATTAGACTCACAACACAAAAAAGAAAAAGAAATGACATTTCTATACTCACGCCGGATATAAACATCTGAGCTGTACTAACACAAAAACAGATTAGATATGTCAAACCATTATAAATTAAAACAGCTTTTTTCATGTTTTTTTGAATTGTTAATTTAACTCCAACATCTAAATTTTAAACTTGTTTTTACGAATAATCTTAGATTAGCGTATTTCCTTCCCAATCTGTTTTAAAAGGAATATATAGTTCATGCCATCTTTTTATAAAGCCTTCTATATTTTGCATATCAGATTGGATTAACTTTTTAAATTTTTCTACTTCTTTTTTGTAGCCGTTTTTAGTGTAGAATTTCCCAAGTTTATGTTCTGGTAAAAATAACATGTAAAATATTGGTGGCCCTTTATAGTCATCATTTCTAAGTCTCATTCTTGTTGATCGATATGATAGATCTGAAAAACCTAAACCATCAAGATCTTTTAAGATAGTCATCGAGTCTAAATTGGGACTTAATTCAAAAATGTTTAAATAAATCTGAATCCATTTTTCTCCTCCAATTATGTAAACTGAAATTTTTTATAAACAGTTTTCTTTAGTTAATCTGCAAAAATCATAAATATAACCACGAATACTGCGATCATATTGACCATGCCAAGAAGTTTTATATGGCGAAAACTCAAACCCATTTGCTGATAAAGAAGAAACTCCAACTTCTTTAAAAATTTCATTTCTAATTTTTAAAATTTCTTTCTCAGAAACTTTATAAGTCAAAACCATATAATTTTCTTTTTATTATTTCTCTAGAATAAATCAAATTTTTGCTTCTTTTTAAATCAAAAAACTGAAGCAAATATAATTTAAAAGACATTGAATCATTCTAAGAATATATGTTTAAAATTAAACTATATTCGTTTATCAAATAACCTAAATTATAAACCAACAACCAAACCATGATTCGTAGAACTTTATTAATTCTATTTAGTATTTTATTATTGCAAAGCTGCAATGTTGGAACTTCAGGAACCACAGTAAATGAAAACATTGAAAAAGAGAAAAGAGACGAAATAAAACTTTTAAACGATAAATTATTCAAGGCTGTAATGAATAATGATGTTAATGGAGTGAAAGCTTTGATATCAGATAAATTACTTGAAAAAGATGGGGCAAATATTGCAAAGCTAATTGCAGATATCAGCAAATCTTTTCCATCCGAAAGCTATAGAATTTTGGACGAATATAATGTTAGTAATTCTGTTGCAAATATTAATAATACAGTTGTCTCTGGTGTATCTCAAGATAATGCCTATGTCTTAAATTATCTGGCATTAAATAAAGACATGTATGTTTCACTTTTAATTCCAAACGGTCATGACAATGAATTATTAATCACGGTAATATATGGAAAGTACGGTGATGAATGGAAAATCAATATTTTACATTTTGGACAATACAGTCTCCTAAAAAAAACAGCTATCGATTATTACAAATTAGCACAGGAAAGATATAAAAAATCAGCTCTAACCGATGCTGTAAATTATAGTGGTATTGCGAAAGAATGCCTGAGACCTGCAAATGATATTTTTAAATATCAAAAAGAGGATGAAATAAATGAGTTTTATAGTAAGGTTATGAATGAAGTAAACTCAAAATACACATTCCCTTTGAGTATTGATAATATTGAAACAAAGCCAAAAATATTTAGAATTTTTCCTCAAGGCACAGAAAAAGGATATGCTCCAATGGTTTGTTATCTATCAACAATTAAACTTCAGGATACTACTGCCCTACGAACTGAAAACAACAAAGTAAAGAAAGAAATAGGTAAAATATTTCCAGGAATTGACAAAGACAAACCTTTAGTTCTCTATAGAATTTTTAACGAAATGCCAGATGGGAAAAAAGAAGTACAACATTATGGAATTGTAGACAAAATTAAAGACAATAATCATTTAAGTAAATAACATTTTTTAACATAATTTCTAATATAGTAAAATGTCCCTGATAATAATTAATCGTTATTTATACATCGAATCCTTTGTCAATGCCGACAATCTTTACTATTTTTATAAAATCATGAGGTTTTTGGACCTTATTAATTAAAATTTTATAAAAGACAAATTTAGAATGAACAACGACAAAAAACTTAAAGCAGTTGCTTTCGGAGAAGTACTTTGGGATATTTTTGACAGCATAAAAAAAATTGGCGGAGCTCCATTAAATGTGGCGCTTCGTATGAAAGCTTTAGGAGCCGATGTTAATATGATCAGCTGTGTTGGAAACGATCCAGACGGTGAAGCAATTATCAATGAAGTAAAGAAACTAGGTTTGAATACAGAAACAATTCTGAAATCAGATAATTTCCCAACTGGATTGGTTAATGTGACTTTAGACGAAAGCAAATCGGCTACTTATGAAATTCTTTATCCTTCTGCTTGGGACAAAATTATTTTGAATGATATCGCGCGAGAAACTGTTCAGAATGCTGACGTTTTAATTTATGGAAGTTTGGTCTGCAGAGACGAAGTTTCCAGACAAGCATTGGAAGAATTGCTTCATTCAGACACTTACAAAGTTTTCGATGTCAATCTAAGAAAGCCACATTATACTTATGAAATTTTAAAACAATTAATGGATGCAGCCAATTTCATCAAATTTAATGATGAAGAATTAATGGAAATAAGTGCAGCTTTTGATTCTCCCTACGCCACTTTAGAAGAGAACATGAATTTTATCTGCTCTTTTACCAATGCCACAGCAATTTGTGTGACAAGAGGAAAAGATGGTGCTTTATTATTATGGGATAAACATCTTTATGAAAATACGGGTTATGTTGTAAAAGTAGAAGATACTGTAGGTGCGGGAGATTCTTTTCTGGGAGCTTTGGTAACTTCGCTTTTAACCGGCAAAGAACCGCAGCAGGCTTTAAACTTTGCTTGTGCAACCGGAGCCTTAGTCGCAGGATCTTCCGGAGCAAATCCTGAAATTCTTTTGTCGAGAATTGATGATTTGATTAATCAGAATTAATTTTTTTTATTCTCTCGCAGATTGAGCAGATTAACCAGATTTTTTACTAACTGCGAGAGAATAAAAATGCTTCCGCAAAGCAAAATATTTATAACATACAAATTGCGAGACGATAAAAAGCTCCAGCGGAGCGACATTTTATTTCTCCACATATCCAATCCTTTCTTCATATTCTTTCAAATTAAAAAAATCAGCAAAATCTGCTGAATCTGCGAGAGAAATTCAACAACATAAATCTTTCAATTAAAATCAATAAATCTTCTCCCAGATTAGATTTTTATAATTTAAACATCCAAAACTTACTTCAAACATGGGAAATATGTAAATTTTAAATGGAATTATTTCTTCCTAATCTTTATGGTCGCAGTAACTTGCGAATTCTAAATAATTTAAGGAAGAATGATGAAAAAATTACGAATTTCACTTATCAATATACACGGACTCTTAAAAGGTTCTGGACTCGAAATCGGTCGTGATGCCGATAACGGCGGACAGACCAAATATATCTACGAATTAGCCGAATTTTTATCACAACACGAAGATGTCGAACAAGTACATCTCTTTACAAGATTAATTGACGATCCTCATCTTTCTCCTGAATATGCTGTCCCAGTTGAAATTATAAATGATAAACTTGATATTAGACGAATTCCGTTTCTAGGCAAAAAATATAAAGCCAAAGAACAGCTTTGGGAAGGTCTGGATACTTTTGTAAATGGCGTTGTCCAACATATAAAACAATACAATATTTTTCCCGACTGGATTCATTCGCATTATGGAGATGCTGGTTATGCCGCCGCCGAATTATCGGCGATTTTAAACATTCCTTTTGCACATACTGGACATTCTTTAGGGTTTTATAAAAAGAAAAAACTACTCGAAAGTGGGCAAACAGAAGAAGAACTTGAAAAAAAGTTCAAATTTAAAGCCCGAATCGCCGCAGAAGAAAAAACACTAGAACTTTCCGAATTTATTGTTACTTCGACCGAACAGGAAATTGAGACCTACAAAGCTTACAAGAATTTCGAATTAGCCAAATACCACGCTATTTCACCTGGAATCGACACTAGAAAATTTGTTCCTTATTATTTTCAGGAAACCGACTCGGAAAAAAATATGGAAGAAGCACAACGCAAATACTGGGTTGCCGAAAGTATTTCAAAATTCCTGACTAATCCTCACAAACCGATTATTCTGGCACTTTCTAGACCAGATCGCCATAAAAACCTAAACACTCTTATTGAAGTTTATGGTAAAGACAAAGAACTCCAAAGTATTGCCAATCTTGTCATTTTTGCAGGAATTAGAAAAGACATTGCCAAAATGCCTGAGTCAGAAAAAAATGTTTTAACTGATTTATTGCTGTTGATGGACAAATACGATTTGTACGGAAAAATGGCAATTCCTAAAAAACATGATGTTGAGAATGAAGTTTCAATCATTTATCGTTATGCAGCCGAAAAACGAGGCGTTTTTGTCAATCTAGCTCTGCATGAAAACTTCGGCTTGACCGTAATAGAATCGGCAAGTTCGGGGCTTCCGGTTGTGGTTACTAAAAATGGCGGGCCTTCAGAAATTATTCCCGTTTGTCAAAATGGAGAATTGGTTAATCCACAGGAAGAAAGTCAGATTAAGAAAGCATTGCGAAATATTTTAACCGATGAAAATCAGTGGAAATATTATTCCAATAATGGTGCTCTTAATATCCAGAAATATTACAGCTGGGTCAGCCATGTCAATCAATATGTAGAATTGGTCAATGAAAATTTATCACTTTCATCTGGTGCCGGAATTAAAAAGCAACATTACCCCAATATCAATATCAGTCGATTAAAAAGAAAAATCGATCATCTTTTAGTTTCGGATATTGACGGAACTTTAATTGAACCTAAACTGGCCAATCCGGGTTTAAAAGAATTGAAAACACATTTGACCAATCGTACCGATAAAATGGCTTTTGCAATGGCTTCCGGCAGGAATTTAGAGTTGGTTAAAAAAGTAATTGACGAAGAAGAATTTCCCCTTCCCGATTTCATTATCTGTTCTGTCGGAACTGAGATTTATTATACCAATGGTAAAGATTATATTCTCGATAAAGGCTGGGCGAAATTCTTAGCAGGAAGATGGAAAAGAGACGATATCGTAAACCGATTAAAAGCTGTTAAATGGATAAAGCTTCAGGAAGAAGAAGCTCAGAATCCTTATAAAATCTCTTATTACTATGAAGAAGAATATTACGATCACGACGAATTAATTCGGATTTTAGGAACGGGCTGGTATAAAGTCAATATCATTCCGAGTCACGGACAGTTTTTGGATTTTATTCCAAAAAGAGCCTCTAAAGGAAATGCTATTAAGTTTTTATGCCGAAAATGGTCAATTCCGCTTTCAAATGTTATTGCTGCCGGAGATTCAGGAAACGATGTGGATATGTTTCGAGGACCTGTAAAAGGAATTATTGTCGGCAATCGAAGCGCAGAACTCGCAGATTACGAAACAACTAAAAGCATTTATGTGGCTAAGACATTTGCTTCAGAAGGAATTTTGGAAGGTTTAAAGCATTATAAAATAATAAAGTAAAAATTAAAGCCACAAATTACATCAATTTCCACAAATTTTTAATTCTAGAAAATTAGTGCAATTCGTGGCAAAAAAATTAAACACATAGAAACATAGATTTTTTTTAAAAGCTTAATAATAGAGTTTATAAAGAAACTAGTTTCTAACACATAGAACTATGTGTTTTAAAAAAATAAGCCACGAATTGCACCAATTTCCACAAATTTTTAATTAGAGAAATTCGTGAATCTGTGGCGAAAAAAAAAATACACAGAGCTATGTTTTTATTAAAAATGAAATGCCTTACAAGACAAAGCAAAACTATGTTTCTATGTGTTTTAAAAAAAATAAGCCACGAATTGCACCAATTTCCACAAATTTTTTAATTAGAGAAATTCGTGAATTCGTGGCGAAAAAAAAAATACACAGAGCTATGTTTTTTATTAAAAATGAAATGCCTTACAAGACAAAGCAAAACTATGTTTCTATGTGTTTTAAAAAAAATAAGCCACGAATTGCACCAATTTCCACAAATTTTTTAATTAGAGAAATTCGTGAATTCGTGGCGAAAAAAAAATACACAGAGCTATGTTTTTTATTAAAAATGAAATGCCTTACAAGACAAAGCAAAACTATGTTTCTATGTGTTTAAAAAAATAGTAACCGATTAAAAAAATAATAAAATGTATTCAGGTTCAGGATTTAGCAACTGGGAAATTGGAGATGTTGATGTATTTATAGATGAAAAAGGAATTCATCATTTGTTTCACCTAATTATTCCAAACCACGATTATATTGCACATGCAATATCAAAAGATGGTCTTTCGTGGAAACGGGTAAAAAATGCCTTATTTGTCGGCGATCCAGGAGAATGGGACGACGATATGCTGTGGACAATGCACATCAGTAAAAGATCAGAAGGAGACGGTTATGAAATGTATTATACTGGCCTAAAACGTCAGGATAAGGGAATTGAACAAAAAGTGGGAAGAGCCATTTCTGCCGATTTATTAACCTGGAAAAAAGAGAATTTATATGGTCTTCCATTTAAAAGTGAAGCACCGCATTACGAAAGCAAAAACAATAATCCGAGGGAATGGATCAGCTTTCGAGATCCTTTTAAATACCAATATAAAGGAGATGATTATTTATTGATTTGTGCCAGAAGTGCTTCGGGACCAACTTATAGACGTGGCTGTATCGGAATTGCTAAAAGAGAACCAGAAGGTTATGTTTTGCAGAAACCGCTTCATATTCCGTATGTATATGATGATGTGGAATGTCCCTGTGTTTTTGAAATTAAAGGAAATCATTATTTACTAGGCTCCATTCGCGAAGATATAAAAGTTCGTTACTGGTCTTCTGCCGAATTTCGAGGAGAATATTCTGCCTTTCATAATAATGTCTTGATGCCACAGGGAAATTATGCGGCCAGAGTCGTAAAAGACGGAAAACATTTTCTGGTTTATAATTTTTATTTCGCTGATGGAAATGTAAATACACACCGGGTTATTCCGCCTCCAAAGGAATTGGATGTGGATAAAAGCGGTCGTCTTTTGCTGAAGACTTATTATTACTGGGAAAAACTCTACAAGAAAACCATTCTTCAAAAAGATCTGCCACAACCAATGCCGATTTTGGGAAATCCTACTGCTGAATTTGTTCAGGAAAATGAGAATAAATGGCGATTTGGATGTCGAAGCGGTTATGAAATTTATGGTTTCGAAAAACCTTCTAATGATTTTGTTTGGGAAGGCACTTTCTCTGTAGAAGGAATGGGTAAAACGGGTTTTGTAATTGAATGTGATAAAGAAGGAACGGGCTATTATATTTCAATCGATTTTATGAATGGTTTTGTTCAATTTCGAGCTTGGGGATTTAATGAAAAGGATGTGAAGAATAATTTTATCTTTGAAAACATTCAGACCAATCAGTTTGAAATTAGTGAAGAAAAACAGATTTCTTTTAAAATTATCCGTTATGGAAATTACTACGAACTTTCGATCAATGAAATCGTAAAACTGACTTTGCTTGATTTTAAATACAACGAGGGAAAAGTTGGTATTTATGTTTGTTCGGCGGTTATTTCGATTAGAGATTCTAAAATTCATGTTATTCCGGAACCAGAAAATGAATATGCAGCATCTGACCCTGAAAAATATGACAATGAATTACAGCCGAATTCTATTGTTTAAACTCTTTATTTATAATGACATAATTAAATTAAACACATAGAAACATAGATTTTCGTTGCGGTAAAAAAGGCATTTCACTTTTAATAAAACACATAGCGTTATGTTTTAAAAAGCCACAACCCGAGCAATAGCGAACAGGCGAAGCAATTTCACAAATTTTCACACATTTTTAATTCGCGGAAATTTGTGAAATTTGTGGCAAAAACATTAAATGCATCGCACTATGTGTTAGAAACTAGTTTCTTTCTATAATCTGAAAAGACAATGAAGATCTATGTTTCTATGTGTTTAAAATCTTTTTTTTATTCTCAAATACAATTCTAATATAAATTCTTATGAATACTCAAACCTCTAAAATCTTTATTTCATTTTTACTTTTACTGACTTTTAATTTATCTCATGCTCAGCAAAACGATAAAGAAAAATGCCGTTATACTAAAACTCCGAATGGTTATTTGATGGTTCTTCGCGAAGGCGATAATGTTTTGGCTTTAATTGAAAATCTGGCGAAAGAACAAAATATCCCATCTGCTAATTTTACTGGAATTGGTTTTGCGCAAGACGCTACATTTGGATTTTATGATTTCAGCCAAAAAAAATTTCATCCTAAAACCTTCAATAAAGTAGAAATGGGAAGTATTACTGGTTCTATTGCTTGGAGTGGAGAAAAACCTTCAATTCATATGCATGGCGTAGCAACCGATGATAAATTTGATGCTTATGGCGGTCATATTTTGGCACTGAAAGTTGGAACCGGTTCTATGGAAATTTATATTACAGTTAATAATGAAAAACTAGAAAGAAAAGTGGAACAGCCTTTGAATGCTAATGTTTTACAATTGCCTTGTTTGAAATAAACTTTGAGTATAATTTTTTTTAAACACATAGAAACATAGATTTTCTTTGCGCGAAAAAAGGCATTTCACTTATAATAAAACACATAGTCTCTTGTGCATTAAACTTTGACAAAGTTACCTCACTATTTACGCAAAGCTATGTGTTAGAAACTAGTTTCTTTCTATCCCCTTTTATTAAGTTTTTTAAAAAGAAAAAATCTATGTTTCTATGTGTTTAAAAAAACAGAACTAACAAGTTAATACAGTTGTTTTTATTTTGAAAGATAAAACTTATATTGCCTTCTTCAACTGATAGTAAACAACATGCCACAAAGTCCTTCCCCTGAAGATGTAAAGAACATTTTTGAAACCTATTTTACAGCAGATATGAATATCTGGAAAGGATTCTCGGAAAAAATTAAAGTAAGAAAATTTGAAAAAAATCAGATTATCAAAGATTATAATGCTGTAGAAAGATATCTCAACATTGTTATTAAAGGATCTGCGGGATTATTTGTTTGGGATGGAAAACGAGATATCTGCATCAATCTGCTTTATGAAAAAAGTTTCATTAGCGATTATATGTCTTTTCTAAATCAACAGCCCACTGTTATTAAAACAGAAGCTTTGGAAGAACTGACTTTATGGTCTATCTCTCTTTCGGATTTAAACGAATTGTATCAAAGATCTGAAACAGGTTTACGAATCGGAAAAGCAATTTCTGAAATGCTTTATGTACGCAAACAGCAGGAACAAATTAATCTTTTAACGCTTTCGCCACAGGAACGTTATTTAAAACTTATAGAAGGCCGTCCGGAAATATTTCAGAGAACACCTTTAAAAATAATAGCTTCTTATCTCGGATTAACAGCAGAAAGTTTAAGCCGAATTCGAAAAAGAGTTATGGAAAAATGATTTCTTACCCAAAGTCAATTTTATTTTCATTTGAGCTCGCTAAGTTTGCTTCACTAAATCAAACGAAAATAACTTATGAAAACTAAAATCAACTTTGGCGCTATAATAGTTTATTATGTAATCGCAGTAATTTGCAGATATGCTGCCGTTAAAACTAATTTATTATCTGGAATTGAAAATCCGTATTTAGCAATTCTTCTTCGTGGTGTCGGCCCTGCTTTGGGTGCCTTGGTAGCGATAAAAATATTCTCTTTGGAAAATCCAATGTCTTTAAAAGGAGTTTACAAAAATGCCATAGTTCCATTTGCTGTTTATTGGCTATTACCAGCATTTTTGATTGCAGGAACTTATTATTTTCTTAAGGGTAAATTCCCAATTTTACTAATGTTTACCGTTTTAGCTTACGGACTTTTGGAAGAAATCGGATGGCGAGGTTTTTTACAAGAACAATTAAAATCACTTCCTAAATTTACTTCTATCTTAATAATTGCTCTTCTTTGGTTTGCATGGCATTTAAACTTTGAAACTACTCCAAGCAACATGGTTTTCTTAGGAATCATTTTCTTTGGAAGCTGGGGAATCGGAAAAGTATATTCATCTACAGGATCTTTATTGGCTGTTGCCGGAGTTCATTCTCTAAACAATTTCTTCCGCAATGGTTTGCATGATACAGAATTAACGCTAATCGTAACTTTATTGATTATCTGGGTTGGCTTTATTATAATCTACAACAGAAGAAATAAAAAAGCACTAAATCCAATTGCTGAATAATTATAAAAAAAATTAAACACATAGAAACATAGATTTTCTTTACGCTAAGAAAAGTCGTTTCACTTTTAATAAAACACATAGCATTATGTTTTAAAAAGCCACAACCCGAGCGATAGCGAACAGGCGAAGCAATTTCAGAAATTTTCACAATTTTTTAATTCGCGGAAATTTGTGAAATTTGTGGCAAAAAAATAAACCCATAGCTTGGTGTAAGATTCGGAATGAACTTTGACAAAGTATATAACTCACAAAACTATGTGCATTTATGAAAGTGAAACGCCTATTTAAGGCTCCTAAAAACTATGTTTCTATGTGTTTAAAAAAAGTAACTTTAATTCAATTGCTCTGAACTTTCTATTCTTAAACAATGTTCCGCACCCAGATAAAGCGGGTTTCCATGTTTTTCAGACCAGAATCCGTCCAAAACATCTTTTGTAATACAGCGATAAACCGCAACTCCTTTATATGTTTTATAGTCATCACCTTTATAACTGAAATTGATAACCAAAATATTGTCTTTAAAGAAACCATGTCCTTTTTGAACTTGTGAATTATTGATGAGCCAATGCGCCACAATTCGGTTATTTTTATCCAGATTTAAAGTCAAAATACCTTTATAGGTTATTTCGTTACTCTCGTCCTGATTACTTCCGGAAATGGAATATTGGCCAACTAAATCTTGTATTGTCATTTACTTTTCTTATCCAAATGAGGATTTCTGAGGGCAAAGGTACAAATTCAGTGTTTTTTAATTTTATTCATTTTTGTAAACTTCACTCTTCTTCAATAAAATTTCCTGAAAAAGCACCAGCGATTTTTTATGATAAATTCCTTTTGAAATTGCAATTGTGGCTTCTCGAACCGTATTTTTTCCTTCTAACGGAATTGCTTTTAATTCTTTAAAATCAAATAAAGAAGTATTCATTAAAATAGTAGACCATTTATTGGTATTGACTAACTGAAGCAAACTATGAATATCATTAATTTCCATTTTTGTATGAAGCTGAATTCCTTTATCATCAAGTAATTTATCCAACAAGTTTCTGATGCTGTAACTCTGTGAAGGAAGTGCCAGAGGTAATTCTACTACTTTTTCAAGCGCAACTTTTTTCAGTTTAGCCCAAGAATGAGATTGATGAACAATTAAGGAAAGATGTGCCGAAAAGAGTTTATTTATCATAAGTTCATTATGTCCAGATTCTGACATAAAAGAAAGCATACAGTCAATTTCATAATCAAGGATTTTTTGCAGCAAATCAGTTGTAGAACCGTATATAATCTGAATTTCTATATCAGGATATTTTTCGTTGTACTCTACAATCGATTCCATTAAGAGTTCCTGCAATCCATAAGTCGAACCAATAATTATTTTCCCAGATTTCATATTGTTTAAATCGAGTAAAACCTGCCTGCTTTCTTCTGCCTGTTGAATTGTTTTTCTGGCATATTGAAGCATAACTTCTCCAGCTTCCGTCAGTCGGACACGTTTGGCTATTCTGTCAAAAAGAAGTGTATCCAGCGAATTTTCGAGTTCTTTAATCTGATGTGATAAAGTGCTTTGCGTAATGAATAAATCTTCTGCTGCCTGAGTAAAATTTAAAAGTTCTGCTGCTCGGACGAAATATTTTAACTGACGAAGTTCCATATTTTAATTTTTTCTAAAAGTACAATTTATAATCGAAATTTTCGATTGATTTAATCTAAAAATATCATTTCCACGATTGAATTCTATTACGGAACTTTGACTTAAATAATTAAAAAAACATAAAATCATGGAAATTATACAAACTTCAGAAAATGCATTATCAGCAACAACGGTTTCAGCTGTAATTAATGCGCCGATTGAAAAAATTAATATTGCAGACTGGCTTTTAAATTTGCCTGATGCAGAATACCAACGTTGTTCTGTAAACCACATTGCGGCCGGAATTACTTCTAATTTTGAAGGTGTTCCAATGTCAATCAACGTAGAATATGTGGGAACTGCTCTTGTAGTACAACATTATATTTTTGATCAATATCGCCCAGAATATTGCAGAATGCTTTCTGTTTCTGATACTATTACCGCAAGCGGAAGATCTAAAGTACAAGTGCTTTGGGAATTGAGAGCTGAAAAAATTGATGATCAGACTTCTCTATTTACCAATACTATTCATGCTACTGCAACACCCGAATTTCTTGAATTTATTAAAGAGCGTGGCATTTCATTAGCGGAAGCAGCAAAAGCCAGACAAGAAGCTTCTGATGCCCACAATCATGAAGAAACACCGCTTTTTGCAAAAAGTATCGAGAATAAAGCTTTGTATGGAAAATATAATCTTCCCTTTTAATAAAGACTTGATTCTTCTTTAGATGTAAAAACAAAAAAACAGGCTGTCTCAATCTTTGAGACAGCCTGTTTTTTTATCTTACGCTTTTTACACTAGATATTATAACAATACTCGTATAAAGCTTTAAAATGTTCTTTCATTTTCTGTTTTGCCAATTGCGGATTCTGCTCTTCAATGGCTTTATAAATCTCCATATGTTCCTTCATTCCTTTCTGAGACTGATTTTCATCACATACATGATACTTTTCAAAATTGGTGATAATCTCAGGAGTAATGATTAACATTAAAGTATTAATGGTACTGTTACCACTCGCTTTTGCTATTGCCAAATGAAATAATAAATCTTCCTGCACAGCATCTTTTCCATTCAACGCTTTTTCATTGTAGGCATCAAGAGCTGCTTTCATTCTTTCCAAATCCTCTTCTGTTCTGCGGGTTGCGGCTAAACGAACTGTTTTTAGTTCTAATAAAATTCGTGTTTCTACCAAAGATTTAAAATCTGATTCCCGTAGTTTTAAAATATCCTCGATAATACCATTTATAGCAATTTGTCCAATATCAGCGACAAAAGTACCGCTCTGAGGAATCGATTTTAAAATACCATAAAACTCCAATTTTTGAATAGCTTCACGAACGGCGCTTCGGCTCACTTCGAATTTCTCGGACAACATACGTTCAGACGGGAGTTTGTCTCCAGGTTCTAAATTTTTATAATTCATATAATCCCTAATCTTTGCGATTATAGTATTCAAAACCTCTTTACTGTCTTTCTTGCTTAGAACCTCTAAATTCATCATTACTATTTTTAAATTAGTTTTTGGTTATCCACATTGGTTTGCTAAAATTATAAAAAAGGCGACATAAAAACAAGAAAAAACTTTCTTTCAAAAGATACGATTTTGTATATCTCTTTTAGTTAAAAACTATAACGATATAGTTTACTCCTATTTTTCCTTAATAAAAGTTTAAAAAAAGCTGAACAATACCTGTTTTATTAGTTTTTTATCACACAAATATCAAATAAAAAACAAATTTCATTTTTTTTTCATTCTTTTTTGATTTTTACACATTTACTATTCTTTGTTTGCAAAAAAACAATTATGTTTGTTTAGTTAATTGGTTAACCAATTTGGTTATTTAGTTTGGATTACAAAAAACACAATTAATAACTAACCGAAAAACTATTTGAATGCAAAACCTAACAAAAATTTAAATTATGAAAAAAAAGATTTTGATTCTACTTTTGGTCTTCTCAAGTGTTATCAATGCACAAACTGATAAAATAAAAATATCAGGTAGAGTTGTTGATAATGCAGGACAGTTGATACCAGGAGTCACTATTACTTCAGAAGAAAATAGTACCGTAACCGATTTTGATGGTAATTATGTTATTAATGTAAAAAACTCAAAATCAATCATAAAATATTCTTTTATAGGATTTGCAACCAAAACTATTACTGTGGGAAACAATAAAACTATAAATGTAACATTAGTAGAATCTGCCAACGTACTTGACGATGTTGTCGTAATAGGATATGGAACTCAAAAACGTTCCAGCGTTACAGGTTCTGTTGCTAAATTGAAAAGCGATAAATTCGAAGATGCCCCCGTTTCAAGATTAGACAATGCTATTCAAGGAAAAATAGCTGGAGTTCGTGTACAAAGCATTTCATCTGAAGCTGGTGCTGATACACAGATAAACATTCGTGGAATTAGTTCTGTACGCGCGGGTTCAGGACCGTTATTGGTCGTTGACGGACAACCAATGCCTGATGGTTTCTCTGCTCTTAATAGCGCGGATGTTGAATCTGTGGAAGTTTTAAAAGACGCAGCTTCTGCTGCAATTTATGGCTCTAGAGGAGCTAATGGAGTAATATTAGTAACTACAAAAAGCGGTAAAGACGGTAAAACTAAGTATTATTTTAGAAGCACTGCAGGAGTTAAACAAGCTTATGATACTTATGACATCATGAGTTCAACAGATTATGTAAATAGACTCTATGCTGAACAAGCCTTGAGAAATGCTGATCCTTTATGGACTACTGCTTATGGAGCGAGTTTACCATCTATAGATAAATGGCGCGCACAATACTCAATCGAAAAAGATTTATTAGGAGGTCAAGGAACCGATTACCAAAAAGAGGCCTTACGTAAAGCCTATTATCAAGATATGCAATTTAATGTTTCTGGAGGAAGCAATAAAAATAAGTTTTTTATCTCAGTAGGTTATCAAAATGATCAAGGTTTAATGCTGAAAAGTGAATTCGAAAAATTAAACTTCAGAGCAAAATTTGATTTGCAATTGACCGAAAAATTAAAGCTTAATATTAATTTGAATCCATCGAATACAAAAACGGAACGTCCAGCGATTAATTTCATTGATTTTACAAGATTTCCAAGTTTTATTCCCGTTTATCATACTCAAGCTACTGCCGATTTTATAAATGGTCAGCAACCATCAAGAGGAATTGTAGTTGGAAATTATGCTGAAGCGTCAGATTTTGCCAATTTAGTTTATACGGGTGTTGACCCAAACGCAGTTCCTTATACCACTGCCGCTAATGCGGTTCCGTTTACAACATCCAACACAAATCCGATGAGAGCTTTATTGGAGCAAGATGATAATAACAATCAATTTCGTTTTCAAGGAAGTGCCGGTTTAGAATATAAAATTGCAAAAGGATTAGATTTTAGAACAACAGAAAATATTTATTATAGAAATTCTCAAAGAGTGCAATCTGGTGCTTCAAATGCTGCCAGAATAGGAAACCCAAATTATGCAACTTATACCAATGCAAATTATTTTGACTTCTTAACCGAGAATACTTTAAACTATAAAAAAAGTATAGGCAATCATGAATTTGGAGCTTTGGCAGGATTCTCATTACAATCTACCAGAACAAAATCATTAGTTACTGCCGGAACCACTTTCCCAAGTGATGACAACAAAAACTTAAACTATGCTACAGTTATATTACAGCCTGTTCAATCCGATGTTTCTATAGGACTAGTTTCTTTTTTAACCAGAGTAAATTATGCCTATAAGGACAAATATTTACTAATGGGAAGTTATAGAACAGATGGCAGCAGTAAGTTTGGAGATGGCAATAAATGGGGTGGTTTCCCTGCTGTATCGGCTGGATGGGTAATATCTAAAGAAAAATTCTTGGCCGATGTTTCTGTAATAAACAGAATGGCTTTCAGAGCAAGTTATGGAGCTACAGGAAATAACAGTATTGGAGATTTTATGTATCAATATTACCTAAATCCTTCTAATTATGTAAGTGGTACTGGAAATGGCACTGTTACTATTGGTTTAGCCAATACTAATAACATCAACAATAACCCTAACATTACATGGGAAAGAACATTCCAATCTAACTTTGGTTTTGACCTTTCTATATTCAAAAGCAGGCTTAATTTAAATGTCGATCTATATCAATCCAATACCGAAAAGCTATTATTAGAACAATCTAGTATGTTAATCTCAGGTTCAAGCTCTGTTATTGCAAACGTTGGAAGTTTAAAAAACAAAGGGTTTGAAGTTGAATTATCTACAGTAAATCTAAAATCTAAAAACTTCTCATGGACTTCAGATTTTAACATTGCTCATGTTAAAAATCAAATCACTAATCTTGGCGATAAAACAATGATCATCTCGCCAACTATCGATGGCCGAAATGGATTGAATAATTATGCTATAGTAGGACAGCCATTGATCAGTTTTTATGGATTTAAAACTAATGGAATCTGGAATAGTATTGAGGAAATCACTGCATCTGGTCTAACAACTACTTTAACCAACGGATTAAAAGAAGGAGGACTAAAAATTGTTGACTTAAATGGAGATGGAGTTCTGGATAATAATGACAGAACAATATTAGGAAATCCATATCCTGATTTTACCTGGGGTTTCACTAATAAGTTTACATTCAAAAATCTCGATTTAAGCTTTACACTTCAAGGTGTTGTAGGTGGCAAATTAATCAATGGAGATGTTAACTACAATGAGCCTAAAGAACGAAACTTAAACTACATGGCAAACAGATGGGTAAGCCCAAGCAATCCTGGTGATGGAAAAACCCCTTATACTACAAATGGTTACAACTGGGTTTTTACTGACAATGCAGTTGAAGATGCTTCCTATACTTCATTAAGAGAGATTTCTCTTGGATATAATTTAGGGAAAAATGCATTGAAACAAGTACGCTTAACAAATTTAAGATTCTCCCTTTCAGGACAAAACCTATTATTCTGGAATAACAAAAACTACAGAGGTATTAATATTGAAGCCAGAACATCACAAACCAGTGCTTTGATAGATGGTTATCAAAGAGGAGGTTTCCCAATGCAGCGAACTGTTTTATTTGGAGTTGAAGTAGGTTTATAATTAAAAAAATAAAAAATAACTATGAAAAATATTTTCAATACAAGCAAGATGTTACTTTTATTTTTAGTTCTATCTGTAAGCGGTTGTTCGGATTATATAGAACTTGAAAACAAAAATGACATACCTCTTAAGGGGTTTTACAATAGTGAAAGCGAATTAAATTATGCCTTGTCTGGATGTTACAGCACATTGAGAGCTCCTATTGCTTATGAGTGGATGCTTTCTGAGATCAGAAGTGATAATACTTTTATGAACCTTACTGCTACAACCATTCCTCAGAACTTGCAGATATATAGCAATGATATATTTGAAGCACCAGCTTTTGATAGTTTTATTGAAAGTTACTGGGGAACAACCTATCAAAGCATTAGAAGTATAAATGCTTTATTAGAAGGTTTAAAAACTTCATACAACCCGAATTCAGGTACAATTGAATACGGTCCATTTACCATTACGATGACAGAGGCCGAAAGAAAGAGAATTGCCGGAGAAGCATCTTTTATGAGAGCTTATCATTACTTTAATTTAGTACGTTTATACGGTGGTGTATTTCTAATTGATAAAGTCGTTACTTCTGAAGAATCATTGAGGATTCCAAGATCGACCGTTTCAGATATCTATAAATTTATTCTAGCGGACCTAAAAAATGCTTCAGAAAATTGTGTCTCTGCTAAATATGGCAATACAACAGATGCACAAAAAGCGGTGCAAGGAAAAGCTACCGTTTGGGCTGCCAAAGCTTTATTGGCAAAAGTATACCTTACCTTAGGACAAAAAGCAGATGCTTTGCAACTCCTAACAGATGTAATTAATAACAGTGGACATTCTATTTTAACAGGAGCTACAGGATATTCTAATGTTTTTTCAAGTACTAATGAGATGAATGCTGAAATTGTTTTTGCTATAAGATTCAAATCTGGAGCATTGGGATATGGTAGTTCTTTATCCAATTTGTTTGCTACAAATAACACAAGTGTGGCCTCTCAAACTAAATTGGCACAGCCAGTAGGAACTAGAGGTTCCTATAATAATCCAACAGCAGAATTGTACAATTCGTATGCTGCAAATGATATAAGAAGAGATTATTCAATAAAAGTTTATAAACCAACGGCAACGTCATTATCATCTACATGGACGTATTGGGCTGCAAAACACAACATTGCCACAACTGTTGCAAATGACTCTGAATTAGACTGGCCTGTATTACGTTACAGCGATGTATTGTTGATGTATTGCGAAGCTGTAGGCGCTAACAATCCAACAACTTTAGGATACTTAAACCAAGTACATACAAGAGCAGGATTAACAGCCTTAACAAGCACAAATGTTAATACTCAAGCATTATACGAAAAAGCAGTTGCCGATGAAAGAAGATGGGAATTTGCTCTAGAAAATCAAAGATGGTTTGACTTATTGCGTTTTTCTACTACAATGCCAACGATTAACGCAAAAGCAGTAATGAATAATCATTTTGCCGTAATGCAACCTTTTTATGCTCAATATGATGGTGCTTACACAACGGCACAATTACAGCAAAAAACAGCAGATCCAAAATTCGATTTATTGCCGATTCCAAATTCGGAAATTGTTACCAATACAATTAATCCAATACAGCAGAATCCTGGTTATTAATCCTCAAAACATTTTAATTAAATAGCAATTTTTATTTTATTGGAACATCCCATAATACTTGCTTTGATGCAAGATATTATGGGATGTTTTTATATAACAACTGTAAGTAAAAAGACAGGATTCACAACTTTTAGCCTTCGAGAAACCTGACAGGTTTTTAAAACCTGTCAGGTTTAATTCGAGAGACAATACTATTTTATTTCAGTTTTTGATTCGTAATATCAACCAAAAATCAAGATTAGATTATTTTAAGCTCCACTTGAGCTTTATATTGAAGACACCTATACTTTGCTGTAAATATTTCACTTCTCTCTGAAGCCAACAAAAAAAGCTGTCCTATTTTGGACAGCTTTTTTTACTATTATTTGGTGTTTTATTTTAGCTAAACGCTAATCCTCCATTAATATCAATATTGTTACCAGATAAAAATGACGATTCTTCAGAAGCTAAATAAGCTACTAAATCGGCTACTTCATCAGCACGTCCTTCGCGACGTAAAGCTGTCGCATTTGCAACGTTTACACGTACTTGATCTTTTGTAAAATCATCATGAAATCTTGTTGCAATCATACCGGGATTAATTGCGTTTACACGAATTCCTTTTGGCCCTAACTCTTTAGCCAACCCTCTTGTAAAAGTAGAAACCGCTCCTTTTGAAGCCGCATATAAAAATGCTCCCGGTCCTCCACCATCTCTTCCTGCCTGTGATGCAAAATTTACAATTGCACCACCCTCGCCCATTAAAGGAACAAAAGCTTTAGTGACAAATACTGCCGATTTGAAGTTTACATCCATAATAAGATTGTAAAAATCTACATCTATTTCATCAATTGTTTTACGAGCAAATAAACCACCAGCAACATTAACTAAAATATCTACTTTCTCACCAAATGCAGTTTTAGTCTTCTCCACAAGGTTAGAAATATCAGTCAGATTTGTAGCGTCACCCTGAACATAAATTCCCTTTCCTCTTATTTCTTCAATTAATCTAATTGTCTCTTTAGCATCATCTTCATTATCAAAATAATTAATAACAACATTAGCACCTTCCTTTGCCAGTTTTAATGATACAGCACGACCAATATCTCTGGCGCCGCCTGTTACAACAGCTACTTTACCTTTTAATTTACTCATCTTAATTCTAATTTATTTTTAAGTTTATATTTTGTTTATTTTTCTACAGATTCAATATTTCTAGCGAAATAATAGATTGCTCCAACTCCTAATGGAACAAAAACCGCAATAGCAATAAAAATGGGTGTATAGGATATCTCGGCAATTAAGGGCACTAGAAAATTCATAATAATTACAGAAAATACGCCTACCATTCCGCCTAATCCAGCCAATGATCCAACAGATTTTCCACTAAACAAGTCACTTGGCAAAGTCTGCACATTTCCAATAGCAAACTGAAAACCAAACAGCACAACAAAAACAATGGCTACAAAACGTTCAGGCGACGTAGCGAAAAATACTGATGCCATTAATCCAAGGAGCATAATTATTCCACCTATTAAAATGGTTGTTTTTCTGCCTTTATTGATTGAATTTGTTTTAGATATAATCTGCCCCGAAACATAACCGCCCGCAATACTTCCAATTGCTGCGCCTACATAAGGCACCCAGGCAAAAGCTCCTACTTCCTTAACATTGAAGCCATAAACATCAAAAAGATAGATAGGCATCCAGCCAACGAAAAACCACCAAATAGGTTCAAGGAATAAACGACCAATTACTATAGCCCAAGATTCTCTATAAGAAAGAATTTGTTTTAAACTTAGACCTTTTGTCTGTTCAGTTGCGCTTTGATCAACTTTGCTCTGACCTTGTATAATGTATTTTTGTTCTTCTTCGGTAATCCAAGGATGTTTTTTTGGCCCCGCTTTGTTCACTAAAAGCCAAGGAATAATCCATAAAATTCCAAAAGAACCTATAATCATAAAAGTGATTCTCCAACCATAGCTCACAAAAAGTGCGGCAATAAAAGGCGGTGCTATTACAGACCCAATAGATGCTCCTGCATTGAATAAGCCTTGTGCAATGGCTCTTTCTTTTATTGGAAACCACTCGGCATTGCTTTTTACGCCACCAGGCCAATTTCCTGCCTCAGAAATCCCTAAAGTACTTCTGAAAAAAGCGATGGATAAAAACCCTCTTACAGTAGAATGAAGAAAAGAAGACAATCCCCAAACCCCAATACTGATTACATAACCAATTCGAGTTCCGACTTTATCAAATAGTTTTCCCGAAAATAATTGTCCCAATGCATAAAACACCATAAAAATGTTCAGGATATTGCCATAATCATTTTTGTTAAGTCCTAAAGATTTTGAAATAGAACCATCGACATTTTCGTTGCCCCACATTATGGCAAGTGCACTTCTGTCGATATAATTGATAACCGTTGCCAAAAATATCAGCCCAATAATAAACCATCTAAGTCCTTTTACTTTCATTGTAATTTGTTTTTTTAGGTTCTAAAATCTCTTCAAAAAGAATATAGAACATCCTGCATCACTGTTTTTTAACGTGATGAATTGTTTATTCAATCTAAAATTGGTTATAAAAAAATCAAGTAAAAATCAATCTATCTTCACCTAAACGAACGTATTATTTATCTCCTAATGAGACACTTGAAGGTCGTATATTTTTACTTTAGCAAACGTATTCGCGTTAGTAGACTGAAAATAGTTTCCTGCTTTGAAATAGTTTTCAAAAACACCCCATTTTTTGATATTGATATCTTCATAAACAAATGATTCTGAACCATTCATGATTACTTCCAATCTTCCATCAGATACTTTAATCTCAAGAGTGAATTTAGTATTGAAGTCTATTTTTTCTTTAAAATCTCTCCCCTTATCATCGCCCCAAGCTGTTGCAGGAAGCATATCTTTTAAGGAAGCATTTTGATTCTTAAGCACTTTTGTTTTTACTCTTATTTTTCCCTGATCCCAGAAGATTTTCAGAATCGGTGCTGCATTTTTATCTTTTTGTCCAATTAATTCTTGCTGGCTGTCTGTTAATATTCCATGAATCTGAGCAATAATAACTCTGCTGTATTTTCCATCAGCTTCTTTAGAAACGTCTTCAATGGCATATGTTCCTTTGAAGTAACCGCCTTGCGCAAAAGTCCAGTTTACATTTTTATTGCCAATTTCCATCGTCTCTCTCAATTCTGATCTTGAAAAATGACTGTTAGCAGTTGAAACTCCAGATGGAAAAGCATAAAAAACAATCGATTTGTCTTTTGCATCCTCATACATATACTTTTTTGCTGTTTCATTTGAGGCAAAATCAAATATTTCAGGATAATTTAAATCAAATGTTTTTCCAGGTTTCTTTGGATCTTGTGCTGGAGTAGTTAACGTCCAATGAGACAAATCAATATTAGCGACATTTTTCTTGTTCTTTTGATCCTGACTATAACCCATTGTTATAAATACCAGTGAAGCAAAAAGTGAAATTTTTGAAAATTTTAAATCCATTTTAAGTTATATTATAAAATTAATCGTCCATAATTTATTTGTAATCAAATATTCGGTATCTCCTTTTTATTTAAAAACAGAGTAATTTCTGTTTTTAAAGATCTGGTTTATCAAATTGGTAAACCAATTATACTTATCAAAAGTACTACTTTATATTAATAAAAAGACAATTCGTTACTTTTTTATTGAATAAATTAGATTACCATTTTTTTACTCTCTATAAGAGAATATATTTCATGAAAACAATTAAATCTTCATGAAATCCTCACGTATAGGACTAAAAACATCTACCAAAACTCCATCAGCCAAACATAAAGCACCATGCCATACATGAGGAGGAATATAAAAACAGTCTCCTCCTTTTAATATTTTTTTCTCCTCACCAATCGTCACTTCAAACTCACCGCTAACTACATAAGTTACCTGAGCATGATAATGCTCGTGTAAAGGGCCGATACTTCCTTTTTTAAAATTCACATTCACTAACATAATGGTATCATCATATCCCATTATTTTTCTTTTCACTCCATCGCCTACAACTTCCCACTCTATTTCGTCTCCTATTAAAAATTCCTTGCTTGCTCCAAAACTTTTCATATTATTTTTTATTTAATTAGTTTACTAAAATAGGCTCCAACCCACGAATAGATCGTTCCTTTAATTTCTAAAATATGTTTCTCTGATACTGAATTATTTGCTGTGGCAAGAACAAACAAAAAAGAACTCCCGTTTTTGTTTTTGATAGAGACACCAATATAGCTTTCGTCTTCATAAACTTTTTCTACAGCCGTTACAGAACTTGATGCATTTATTGCCACTTCAGTAACGGGACTATAACTTCCATGCGTTTCTATAACATTAATATAAGTTGCTTTATCTGTATTTTTCTTTCTAATAATAAGTCCTGCATCTCTACGCAAATTAAAATTGGGATCATTAGCGCCCAATCTCGCCAATAATAATTCGTCTCCTTGTTCTGTTGCAGAAGTCAATGTGTAAAAACTTCCGTTATCGAGCCATGAAAATTTAGTGTTTTCAACTCCAGCTTTCCCAAAACCTTCTTTCCATAAATGTTCATAACCAAAAGATTTCCCCAGAGGTTCTAATGATTTTGGCGTTTCATATTTAAAGTTTTCCGTCATCATTTGTCCCAAATAATAAAAAGGTAGATCATATTGATTTGGTCTTTTGGATTTCACCTGAAAAATATCAAGCAACAAAGGTTTTTCATAACCATCAACTTCAAGTAAAACCATTGTGCGATGCATTTTTGTATCTGGATAAGCATTATCTTCGGTTGCGCTGATAATTTGTATTTTAGGATTGCTTGCATCAAAGAAATATCTTTTGGATGAAAACTTATCTCCTATTTCAAAATCTCCTTTAAAATGTGAGGTTTCATTTTGAATAATAGTATTGTGGGCAATAGTCTGTTTTGCCCAGGTCTCATTTTCTTTCAAATAATTTCCACCGCCTTTTTGTTCAATATTGACAAATCTCGCCAATCCATAATCTTGTAAAATCTCAGAACTATTGTTATAATAAGAAAAAGATAGTTTGTCAAAATGTCCATGGCTGGAACCCTGAGAAGTGTATTTCATGACCAAAGTCAATTCATCATCCTTAGATTTGTTTCTAATAACAGCCACACCTCCTTGGTTGCCATCTTGGCCGTCAGACAGATCAATTGATTTTTTAGTAAAAGGTTTAGCCAATTTCTTTTTAACTGCCAAAGCCACAGCCATGCCAGCATTATCCAATTGAACACGTCCTTGTTTTTCGGCAATAGATAATAATGACGTATCTTTATTTCCATATAAATAAGCGATATCAACTGACGAAACTAATTCTCTTGAATAGTAGGACATTCCTTTTTGTCCGTCGTTGAGAGGAAAAAATTCTCCTTTAGAATTGGTCAAATTCAATAATGCATAAACCGATTTGATTAAAATTCCGTTTCTATACTCAAAAATTTTTAAATCTGGTTTCGTGTTTTGCAATGCTTCTGCGAAAACCAAAAACGGATACATTGCATATCGCTGATAATACGGTCCTTCATTATAATAACCATCTGGCGAAAAAGGTTCATCAACATTGGCTAGAAATCCGGTTTTCTGACCTTCTTGTTTAATCAAACCTCCATCGTTGTCTTTCATTCCTGCAGGCAATCCATCTTCTTTTAATCCATTCAACGCCCTGTCAAGCAATTCTGCATCATCCATCACTAATGCAATCATTCCAACTGCTACATTTCCCCAAGTACTATGATTATGAACGCGATTAAAAAACTGTGGAGAACCTATAGAAATAAAATCAGCAAAAGGCCTAAATAATTCTTTTTCAATAATAGCTCTATCATTACCACCAATAAAATCATAAACGCAATCATAAGCCTGACTTGCATATACAAGCCAATTGGCATCATTGAGTGCCTGCCAAAATAATTTTCCTCGCGCATAAGAGCGTTCCTGCGGATGCAAAGGCAGTGTCGGATATAATTTAGTATAAGCCATCAACATATCTTTGACATAAACAGCATACTTTTTATCTCCTAAAATCTGGTATAAAAATCCAGCCTTCTGCATGATCAAAAAATTCTTTTTATGACGCTCATGCGTATAACCTCCTGAAAAATCTTTAGGAACAGGAACTTCAATTCCTAAAATAATTTCAGCATCGACTTCCTTTTTTACATCTTGTAAGGATGAATCAAAAAGTGGTGCTTTCCCTAAATTGTCCTTAATTTCAGCTACTCCTTTTTTGGTTAAAACCAATCTAGGATGTGACTGAGCAACTACACTTTTGGACAACAATAGCAATACTGTAAAAGCGAGAATCTTCAAGACTTTATTTTTTATAAAATTTGCTGTCATTATTTTTCAGTTAATCAATAACATATTTTTGTTTTATTAAATACTAAACAATTTAAATTTTTAAATCCTTTAAATATGAGTAGAATTTAAAGCCAATAATCAGGTTTTCAAATGTTAAAAGCTTTTTAAATTGGTAAACCAATTTGGTTTTCCAAATATATAATTAAATCTATTATAAAAAAACAAAATCCATACATTTTTACATCTAACTTAAATTGAACCCAAAAAAAACTCTATATACACCACAAAAAAGAAGCTGTCCTTTTGAGACAGCCACTTTAAAAAAAACAACTTAAATTATTGATGAGAAACTGTTAGGTTACTGATTCCAACCAAACCATAAGAACCATCATAGCTGACATTTTTTACAGACTGTAAATAGTTTCCAGCTTTAAAATAATTTCCTTCTGTACTTGTATCCATTTGCTGAGAGAAAACTAAAGTGGATCCATTATACAAATACACTTTTCCGCCAGTGTATTTTATAGTAAAAGTATAGCTCGTTCCTAATGAGTATCCAGTAAATGATTTACTGCCACCTAATACTTTTTCAGTAATGTAACCGCTAATTTTTAATTTAACTGTACCAGTTGATTGATTAGCAGCTCCGTCAAATTGTACACGTATAATATCATCTACTGCTACGCCACTGCTATTTGTAGAAGGGCCATGTATTTGACCGAAACACAAAACTCCAGTAGTTCCATTTTCTCCTTTTGGCAGTTTATCTACTTTAACCGTCCAAGTCATGGTATGAGTTCCTACTGAACCATCCCAGCTTGCTGCACTTCCATTATTTAATTCTCTTAATTCCACTCTAGGGTTTGAAGAATTTGATGAAGTACCTAATCCTCTGTAACATTTAAAATAAGTCCAAGTTCCATCTGTATAGAAATAATTTGGATCATTGTATGTATTATAAGATACTCCACTTGCAGTTGTAATATCATCGTAATAAACAGCCGATGAACCTGGAGTTCCAGTAAAACTATTAATCTTCCATGTATTTGCCGAAATACCAATTACCGAAGTTGGGTACGCATCTGGTAATCCATCATCTACAGTACTGTAAATTTCTGTCTCCGTAATACTATTCCATGTCGTCAATGAATTTCCAAAACAAGAAATTCTAACATATCTGGCCGTTACTGTAGATGCCAAATTATAAGTTTCTAAAGCTGTTGTAGTACCGCTGCTTCCCGTTGTTTTTGCATCATAAACAGTAGTAAGACTGCCAGTTGAATCGCCAACACGAATTTGAAAATAGGTTTTTCTCTGATCCCCCTGATGCCATGCAATTTTTAGACTAGAAATTGGTTTTGATGATCCTAAATCATAAGTAATGTATTTCCCTGTACTTCCATCTGAAGACCAGCGTGTGCTTAAGTTACCATCAAGCGTATTAGTCGCAACGTTCCCATCATTTCCATTATCAGATACTGAAGCTGGAGTTAGTTTGCTTGTAACTAATTTACCAGTAGTACCAGTTGTCTTTGGTACTTCATTCACTGAAGCTTCATTTTCTACCTTTTGTAATTCATCATTTGTACAAGCAGTAAAAAGAACCAGGCAAGCGAATAAATATCCACTAATTCTGTTCGATTTCAAAAAAATGGAGTGCAATTTTTTTAATGTTTTTCTTTTCATAGAAATTGTTTTTAAAAAGGTTAAATAATTGGTTTTTTAAATTGGTTACCCAATTTGGTTAAACCAAAATAACAACTTTAATATGAATTAATTACATTTTCAATAAAAAAAATGTAAAAAAATATAAAATTCATTTTTATCGGATTTATAATTACAAACAAAGAATGAAGTAAAATAAAGGCTTAGTGTTTTTTTCTTAAATAAAAAAGAAAAAAAAATGAACTAATCTCCTTTATATTTAAAAGAAGTTTAAGATACCTCTATTAAGCTTCTTATTCATTTATCAAGAAATTAGAACAAAAATTTCTTTAATTATACTTATTTATGTTCTTGAATGATAAAAATTACCTATATTTGGATTTCCAAACTGGTTAACCAATTATTGTTTTTATAGTTGAAGTACCAGAATTTTACACTTTTTAACAACCAAATAATAAAATTGATGAAGAATTTTTTAGCGCTTAATCTGGCCTTTTTGCTATTCTCTTTTGTGGCGACTGGCAAAGACATTATAAAAGTAAAAAACGAAGCAGAATTAAAAACAGCCATATCAAGTGCAAAACCTGGAGATGAAATAATTTTATCTAATGGTATCTGGAAAAATATTCAAATTAAATTTGACAGCAAAGGAACTAAAGACAATCCTATAACATTACGAGCTGAAACTTCTGGAAAAGTAAGCATTGAGGGGGGATCCGATTTAAAAATTGGGGGCTCATATTTAGTTATAAGAGGATTGTACTTTCGTAACGGTTATACACCATCAAAATCTGTAATTGATTTTCATATTGATTCGAGTAAAATTGCAAACAACTGTATCGTTACAGATTGTGTAATTGAAGACTTTACTCAATTGAACCGTGTTCGCTCAGATCATTGGATTGAATTTTGGGGAAGACATAACGAACTATCCAATTCCTATTTGTCTGGAAAGTCAAATCAGGGTCCTACCATTATGGTTATTTTAGAAGGAAATGAACAGATTAACAATTACCACAAAATAATTAATAACCATTTTGGACCACGTCCCCGAAAGGGAGGACCTCATGGCGAAACTATTCAAATTGGAGATAGCGGTACTTCAATGGCTCCTTCCTATACTACTGTTGAGCACAATTTATTTGAAAGATGTGATGGTGAAGTTGAAATCATATCGAATAAATCAAACAATAATATTTACCGAAATAATATCTTTTATAAATCTGAAGGCTCTTTGGTTTTGCGACATGGAAACTACTGTACCATAGATAGCAATATATTTATTGGAGATGAGAATTCTGATTTTATGGGCGGTATTCGTCTAATTAATACAGGACATTGGATTACCAACAATTATTTTTATAAAATAAAAGGAAGCGAATTCCGCAGTGCATTGGCAGTAATGAATGGAGTTCCTAAATCTCCACAGAACCGTTACAATCAAGTTACAGATGCCGTTGTAGCTTATAATACTTTTGTTGATTGCGACACACCTTGGCAATTGAGTGTTGGTGCCAATATGGATAAATCGGTCGTTTTACCAGCGCAGGAAATTCGTTCTGCAAGACCAACACGCACTATTCTCGCGAATAATTTAATCTATAATTCTAGTGACGCTAAAGCACCAATAAAAGCTTACGATAAAATTGATGGCATTTTATTTAAAAACAACATCATTAACACAGACTACGAAAGCAAATCGGAGCCTAAAGAATTGCAGAAAAACAGCTTTACCTTAAATAAACAATCGGACTGGCTTTATGTTCCAACAGCAAATTACACAGACGTTTATAATGGTTTTGATTTTGAAACTATTGCAAAAGACATCTTTGGAAATGACAGAAGTACTAAAAACTCCGTTGGATCGATGGTTTTTCCTGTGGATAAAAACAAAGGACAGATTAATAAAAAGGACTTTGGAACAAGCTGGTTTTCTAATGAAGCACAGGTTGCTACTCCAAAAACAATACAAGTAAACACACAAAAAGAACTTATCAAAGCGCTTTCTGAAGCTTCTTCAAATACCATTATTGAACTAAAAAGTGGCACTTATAAAATAAATGAATCTCTGAAAATTGATAAAACCATCACAATTCAATCAAAAGATAAAAAAAACAAAGCCATTTTGGAATATAATGGAGCAAACAATACTGCTGCTTTTTTAATGTTGCCAAAAGGAAACTTAATGCTAAATGCTGTAATTCTTAAAGGAAATAATAATCAAAACGCCTTTACTACCAAAGAAAAAGAAATGTCTGCGGCTTATAATCTAAAAATAGCAAACAGTGAAATAAGTCAATTTGATTATGTTTTAAAGACATACAAAGATTCTTTTTCAGACACAATCGCTATTGATAATTCCATAATAAAAAACTGTAAGAACGCAATAAATCTAGCCGCAGAAAACGACGATTTAGGAGAATACAACGCAGAGTTTTTATTCATTACCAATTCTAAATTCGACAATATTTCTAATAACATTTTGGATTATTACAGAGGCGGTTATGATGAATCTACTATTGGTGGCAATTTAGTTTTTGACAACAATTCTGTTATTAATTCTGGAAAATTAGAAACAAGTGGGACGTTATTAAAGTTGCAGGGAATTGTAAATGTTACTATTTCAAACAATATTTTCAGCAACAATGCTGTAAAAACAATTGCTGTTTTATGGGGAGAAAAAGAACAAAAAGAAAGCAATAACAAAATTGACAATTCGGGAGAATTTAGAACCGAACAAAATTTAAAGCAGAAAATGATGTATTAGTTTAAAAAAGGTTCAAAGGGACAAAGAAGCAAAGAAACAAAGGTTTTTAATTTTTTAAATAGATATGAGTAAAGTAGTTGCATTTGGAGAAATCATGCTGCGTTTATCGACAGAAAGACATCTGCGTTTTTCACAGTCTACGGCATTTGGTGCTACGTATGGTGGCGGAGAATTCAATGTATGTGTTTCTCTGGCAAATTATGGTGTTAATGCTGAATTTGTTACAAGACTTCCTGAAAATGAAATTGGTTTTTCTGCATTAAAAGAAATCAGAAAAATGAACGTCGAATCTAAAAACATTGTTTACGGAGGAGAACGTTTGGGAATCTATTTTCTGGAAACAGGAGCAGGAACTCGTGGCAGCAATGTAGTTTACGATCGTGCACACAGTGCGATGTCGACCATAGAAAAAGGACAGGTTGACTGGGATAACGTTTTAGAAGGGGCTGAATGGTTCCACTGGAGCGGTATCACTCCGGCTATTTCGCAAACTGCGGCAGAAGCCTGTTTGGAAGCAATTAAAGTCGCTCATAAAAAAGGAATTAAAATTTCCTGCGATTTAAACTACAGATCAAAACTTTGGCAGTACGGAAAAACGCCAAGTGAAGTAATGCCGGAAATGCTGAAATACAGCAATGTGATTTTAGGAGATATTGATACTGCGTATTTTATGTTGGGAATTCCCAAGGTAAATCCAAATTACCAGGATGAAAAATCACTTCCAGCAGTATACGATAAACTGTTTGAATTGATTCCGAACCTTAAAATCGCTGCGACAACACTTCGTTATTCTATTAGTGCATCGCACCAGAGAATAGGTGGGATTTTATATGATGGAAAAACAATTTATAGTGCAGAAGTAAAAGAAGTCACACCAGTTGTGGACAGAGTTGGGAGCGGTGATGCTTTCATGGGCGGACTGATTTATGGACTGCTGGAATATCAGAATAATAACCAGAGAGCATTGGATTTTGCAGTTGCAACTTGTTGTTTGAAACATACTATTGCGGGAGATTACAACTTGGTTACTTTAAAAGAAGTTGAAAATAGGATTGATGGTGATGGTTCTGCATTAGTGTCAAGATAATTTTAAATAAAAATGGCAAAATATTCAAGAATTGAAGTGGCTCAGACCATGAAAGAAAACGGTATGGTTCCGTTGTTTTTTCATTCTGATATCGAATTGAGTAAAAAAGTATTGAAAGCCTGTTACGACGGCGGATCCCGATTAATGGAGTTTACCAGCAGAGGCGACTTTGCGCATGAAGTTTTCGGAGCGCTGAACAAATATGCTTTAGCAGAACTTCCGGGAATGATCTTAGGAGTTGGTTCTATTACAGATGCGGCTTCGGCTTCATTGTATATGAGTTTAGGAGCAAATTTTATTGTAACTCCTGTTTTCAGGGAAGATATTGCAATTGCGTGC
>NZ_FOMH01000003.1 GCF_900112575.1 Flavobacterium phragmitis | reverse complement strand
CAGTATGTTAAGATATTGTCCGCACGCGGAAAGTTAAAAGTTGTTTGTTATAAGTTATGAGTTGAAAAACTACAAACTATAAACTACAAACCATTAACTGAAAACCTTAAGGTGGTTATTGCGGCGGGGCTCACCTCTTCCCATCCCGAACAGAGAAGTTAAGCCCGCCTGCGCAGATGGTACTGCAGTATTGTGGGAGAGTATGTCGTCGCCTTTCTTTTGAAAACCCTGCTTCGTTAGAAGCAGGGTTTTTTGTTTTATAGACTTTTGGGTTTTTATAAGGAAAACAAGGATCAGGTTCAAAAGTTGGGGATTATGCAAAAACGTTCTTCCAAAACCGATGCGTTAGGGATGGGAGCGACATCTCCCGATTTAGAAAAACAAGGCTTTTTCAGCCGTAGTTTTTATTAATAGGGAATACAGCGGACAGCCCGACCCGCAGGGAAAAGAGATGATTGGTTGCTTTTGGATTTTCTTCATTCAATTTTTGTTAAATTATAGTCAATTGTCTGTCTTCGATATCAATACTTTAGAATTTTAGAATTTGAATGAGTATTTTTGTGTTTAAATTATTTATTAAACATGAAGAAAAGTATTTTACTGTTTGCACTTTTTGTTATTACAAATTTAAGTGCACAACAACGTCCCAAATTAGTTGTAGGTATAGTTGTCGATCAAATGAAAATGGAGTATTTATATCGATTTTCAGATGATTTTTCCCCAAATGGTTTTAAGAGGTTAATGAACAATGGTTTTGTTTTTCAAAACATGCATTACAATTATATGCCAACTTACACTGCACCTGGGCATGCTTCTATATACACTGGTACAACTCCTGCTACTCATGGAATTGTTGGTAATGAATGGTTCAGCAGAACTTTAGGCAAAGAAATGTATTGTACTGACGATGCTGGCGTGAAAACAGTAGGTGACGGTACAGCAGCAGAAGGTGCAATGTCTCCTAAAAATCTTCAAAGCACCACGATTACAGATGAAGTTCGAATGGCAACTAATTTTAACGGAAAAGTAATCGGAATCAGTTTAAAAGATCGTGGAGCGATTTTACCAGCGGGACATTTTGCTAATTGGGCTTTTTGGTACAGTAAAACAGGATCGTTTATTTCAAGTACTTTTTATGGTGAAAAATTACCTGAATGGGTATCTGAATTCAATAGCGAAAAAAACTATCTTAAATACCTAAATAAAGGTTGGGATTTATTTAAACCTGCTTCAGTTTATAATGAGAGTCTACCCGATAATAATCCTTATGAGGGTAAGTTGTATGGAAGTGCAGCGCCGGTTTTTCCATATGATCTAAAATCAATGTATGAGAAAAATGATGCTGGTGTAATTCGTTCAACTCCTTTTGGAAATGATTTATTAGCGGAGTTTGCAAAAAGGGCTATTGAGAAAGAAGAATTAGGTAAAGATAATATTACAGACTTTTTGACTGTTAGTTTTTCTTCTACAGATTATGTAGGTCACTTGCTTGGGCCAAGATCTATGGAACTTCAGGATACTTATTTAAGATTAGACGAAACAATAGCTGACTTTTTAAATTATTTGGATAAAACAGTTGGTAAAGGAAACTACCTGTTATTCTTAACAGCTGATCATGCTGGAGCGGAAAATGTAATTTACTTGAAAGATCGTAAATATAATGTAGATAATTATCCTTCTAAAGAGGTTAAGAAAAGTTTACAGGATTTTTCAGTTAAAGCTTTTGGAGTAGATTTAATTCAAAATTACTCGAATTTCAATGTTTTCTTCAATAAACAAATCATTAAAGATAAAGGCTTAGAATTAGCGCAAGTTAAAAAAGCTTTCAAAGATTTTTTAATTTCCCAACCTCAAGTTAAAAGAGTTTATACAGAGGAAGAGATTTTGGCTAACGCAGGTAATGATTATGCTTTAAATTTTGTTGCCAAAGGTTATGATGTTACTCAAAATGGTGATTTAGTAATTGTGGATAAACCTGGAGATATTGAATATACTTCAACAGGAACATCTCATGGGACAATTTGGAGTTATGATACTCATGTTCCAGCAATTTTTTATGGTTGGGGAATAAAGAAAGGTGAGTCTTATGATAAAAAAGGAATTACTGAGATTGCTCCAACAATTGCGCAGAAAATAAAAGTTACTTTTCCTAACGGAACTGAAGCAAAAGTAATGCAGGAAGTTTTGGATTCGAAAAAATAATATTCTTTATATATTTTGTAAACCTGTTCTTTTAAGGACAGGTTTTTTTATATTCCAAAAAAAAGGCTTTTCAGTTAAGAAAAGCCTTTTTAATAGTGATTTGTAAACACTTATAGTAGTAGTAGCACTATGCGTTTGCTAATACTATTTCTTCGTTAAAAGGAAGGTTCCAAGCTTCAGCAACTCCTTTGTAAAGGATTTTACCATTAGCTACGTTTAATCCTTTTTTCAATTCTTCGTTTTCAGCACATGCTTTTTCCCATCCTTTGTTTGCTAATTGTACAGCATAAGGTAAAGTTGCATTTGTTAAAGCTAATGTAGAAGTGTAAGGAACCGCTCCTGGCATATTAGCTACACAATAGTGAACGATATCATCGATAATAAAAGTTGGGTTTTCGTGTGTTGTTGGAGTACAAGTTTCGATACATCCACCTTGATCAACAGCAACGTCAACAACAACTGCTCCTGGACGCATTAATTTAAGCATGTCACGAGTAATTAAGTGTGGTGCTTTTGCTCCTGGAATTAAAACTGCACCAACAACTAAATCAGCATCTTTAATTGCTCTTGTAATGTTGTAGTGGTTTGACATTTCTGTATTTACATTTGCCGGCATAATGTCGTCTAATTGACGTAAACGAGGTAAGCTTAAGTCCATAATTGTTACTTGAGCTCCCAAACCTGCAGCCATTTTTGCAGCTTGAGTTCCCACAATTCCTCCACCTAAAACTAATACTTTTGCTGGCGGAACACCTGGTACACCACCTAAAAGAATTCCTCTTCCTTTTAATGGTTTTTCAAGGTATTTTGCTCCTTGTTGAATGGCCATACGACCTGCAACTTCAGACATTGGAACTAAAAGAGGTAAACTTCTGTCCGTTTTTTCTACAGTTTCATAAGCTAAACAAACAGCTCCTTTTTCTAACATTGCATGAGTTAATTCTTCAGAAGATGCAAAGTGGAAGTATGTAAATAATAATTGATCTTTTTTGATTAATGGGTATTCAGAAGCAATTGGCTCTTTTACTTTAATAATCATTTCTGCAATTGCGTAAACCTCTTCAATAGTTGGTAAAACTACTGCACCAGCTTGAGCGTATTCTTCATCAGCAAAACCGCTACCTAAACCAGCAGTTGCTTGAACATAAACTGTATGCCCATGTTTTTTCATTTCTGATACACCTGCAGGAGTTAAAGCAACTCTGTTCTCATTATTTTTTATTTCTTTTGGAACACCTATTATCATTTTGTTATATTTTTTTGTTTTGTTGAAATTGTTTTTACAAATCTACAGATAGAGAAGAAATTATGGTTTAATGCTCGATAAATAAGAAAATATTATTTTATTTTTTATTTTTACAGAAAAATATTCTCTTTGAAGCCAATAAATATTCTTCAAAAAGAAAAAATGACTGAATCTGACTGTTTTTAATAAAACGTTTTCGTTATGGCTTTAGATGAAATTGACAAAAAAATCCTACGTCTTTTGCAGGAAGATGCGCACTACACTTTAAAAGATATCGCAAACAAAATAAACTTGTCTTTGACTCCTGTTCATGATCGCGTAAAACGTCTTGAAAAAGATGGAATTATAGAGAAATATGTTACTCTTTTAGATAAGAAAAAATTAGGAAATAATCTTACGGTTTATTGTCAAGTTACCTTAACAAAACAGACTTACGATACTTCTGAAGGCTTTAATCAGTCGATTTTAAATCTGCCAGAGGTTGTGGAATGTAATTATGTATCGGGAAATTTTGATTATATGCTTAAGATTATAATTCCTGATATGGAAAGTTATCATCATTTTCATCAAAAAAAATTATCTGTATTACCCGAAGTTTCCTTAATCAATACGGTTTTTGTAATTTCTGAAGTAAAAAGTACTACTGTTTTACCGATTTAAAACCATAAAAAAACCACCAAGAAGTCTTGATGGTTTTCAATTGGGTTAGTTTGGTTGAATTAATAATAAGTATAACGTCTTACTTTTGCAATATATTTTGCAAGACGAATTACTTGATGACTATAACCGTATTCGTTGTCATACCAGATATAAAGAACAATATTTTTTCCATCTTTCGAAACAATCGTAGCATTACTGTCATAAATTGCTGGAGCAGAAGTCCCCACAATATCAGAAGAAACCAGCTCATTGTTCAATGAATATTTAATTTGCTCTACCAGTTCTCCTTCAAGAGCATATTTCTTCATAATTTTATTAATTCCAGCAATTGATGTCGCTTTTTTTACTTCTAAATTTAAAACTACCAATGATCCGTTTGGAACAGGAACACGTATAGCATTTGAAGTCAATTTTCCTTCCAATGAAGGCAACGCTTTTGCAACAGCACTTCCTGCACCTGTTTCCGTAATCACCATATTTAGAGCAGCAGCTCTTCCACGACGGTATTTTTTATGCATATTGTCTACCAAATTCTGATCATTTGTATAAGAATGAATCGTTTCTAAATGTCCTTTTGCAACGCCTAAAGTATCTTCGATTACTTTTAAAACAGGAGTTATGGCATTTGTAGTACAGGATGCAGCAGAAAAAATATCAACTTCATCAGGATTATAATCGTTTTGATTTACACCATAAACAATATTAGGCACGCCTTTTCCTGGTGCTGTTAATAGAACCTTTTCAACACCATTTGATTTTAAATGTCTCTTTAAAGCTTCTTCAGTTGTATAGGCTCCTGTATTATCTATCAATAAAGCATCGCTAATTTCGTATTGGGTATAATCTATTTCTTCAGGAGAATTTGCGGTTATAATATGAACAGTAGTTCCGTTGATAATTAAAGCATTATTCTTAGGATCAGCAATTACGGATCCATGAAAGTCCCCGTGAATGGAATCATAACGCAAAAGAGAAGCTCGTTTCTCTAAAGTAGTTGCGTCATTTTTATCTCGTGTCACAATAGCTCTAAGGCGCAATTGATTTCCTTTTCCAGTTTTAGACATTAACTCTCTTGCTAATAAACGTCCAATTCTTCCAAAACCATAAAGAATCACATCTTTCGGATGGATTTCCTTTGATGTTTTTGCTTTTTTTAATTTATCAATAACAAAATACCTTGCATCAGGATATTTTTCGTCTTCTAGACCATATTCGTAAGTTAATTTACCAAGATCAATTTTCGCTGGCGGAAGATCTAAAGATAAAACGACTTTTGCGATTTCAACAGAGTCAAAAATAGTAATGGGCTTGCCGACAAATTCACCTGCATATTGATGAAGGTTGATAATATCGCTGACATTTTTATCTAGTAATTGGTTTTTAAATAAAACCATTTCTATCGATTTGTCATACCATAAATCACTAATAATTTTGATTAATTCGACACCAGCTCTTCTTCGGTCGACTTGTAATGATACCTCTTTTTGGTACAAAGATTTGTTGTTCATAATTGTTAAATTGAAATAATAAAACGCTCACTTATTTTATAATTTGGCGCAAAAGTATCTATTTCAATCGATTTCGTAAACTATTTTAGCATTTATTTTTGAAAATGAAAAAGCCACCTTAATTTTTTAAGATGGCTTTTTTTATGAGTTTTCAGTCGCAGTCACAGTATTCAGTCTTTAAAAACTGAAAACTGTGACTGAAAACTGTGACTAAATCTATTGGCTTAAATAATTATTCTAAAAACTTCCCCGTTTCTATTGATCATTTCTATTCGAACACTTTGTCCTTCATCTTTTTTGCTCAATAGTTTTGAAACAGTTTCGACATTTGTTGCTTTGACATTGTCGATGCTAAGAATGATATTTCCTTGCAATTCATTTTGGTATTGCATCAAATTCTCATTGGTGATATTTTTGATTTTTACACCATAATCAATTCTGAATTTTTTCTTATCAGCAGCATCAATATTTTCCAATTCAATTCCTTTGAATTCGGCGCTGTAAAACTCATTTTTACTTAAAGTTACTGGAACTGTTTTCGTTTTTCCGTCTTTAATATAAGTTACTTTAACTACATCATTTGGACGTTTTGTATTAATGTATCCTGATAAATCTGCGTAAGTAGAAATATTTTGATCATCTAGTTTTACAATGATATCGCCTTTTCCTAAACCAGCTTTTTCTGCACCAGAATTTTTAGAAACTCTATTGATATAAAAACCTTGAGTTTCAGTTACACCTAACTCTTTAGAAGCAGTAGCGTTCAATTCGCCTCCTTCAACTCCTAAAATTCCTCTCTGCACATTTCCATACTCCATTATATCTTCAATAATTTTTCTGGCAATGTTAGATGGAACTGCAAAAGAGTATCCAACATAAGAACCTGTCATAGAAGAAATCATCGTATTAATACCAATTAATTCTCCTCTTGCATTTACTAACGCTCCACCGCTATTACCTGGATTAACCGCCGCGTCTGTTTGAATGAATGACTGAATCCCACTTTGATCTAAATTTCTAGCTTTTGCTGAAACAATTCCGGCTGTAACGGTTGAAGTCAAATTGTATGGATTACCAACTGCTAAAACCCATTCTCCCACTTTTACACTATCAGAGTTTGCAAAGGCAGTGTAAGGTAATTTTTCGTCAGCATTTATTTTCAACAAAGCAATGTCCATTTTTGAGTCAGTTCCAATTAGTTTTGCTTTGTATGATTTTTTGTTGTTTAAAGTAATCTCGATTTCTGTAGCATCTTTAATTACGTGATTGTTTGTAACAATGTATCCGTCTTCAGAAATAATGACGCCAGAACCAGTTCCTACCTGTTCTTGCTGTTGCTGTCCGCCATAACCATAGAAAAATTCAAGCATTGGGTTGCTAACAGTTCTTCGAGAAACGTTTTTAACGTGAACAACAGTGTGGATTGTTTTGTCTGCGGCTTCGGTAAAATCGACTGTTTCAGCTCCCAAACCAACATTTTTTCCATAAGAGTTTGGGGCAAGAGTTACAACAGAATTTCCTTTTCCAAAAAGAGAATTGTTGCTTTCAAATAATAACTTGTAAGCACCAAGAGTAATAGCACCACTTAATAATGACACTATAAATAAGGCTGAAAATCTTTTCATATTAAAATATGTAATTAAGTTATTAGAGTTTATGTTCTTGTTTTATTTAACGTAAAATTACTTCAAAAAATTATTTGTAAAAACGGTTTAACGCTCTTTAACAATGATTAACATTTCCTTAATTATTAGTTCGTATTTTTGTCTTTTAAAATGAGCGGAATGTAGCTGTAGTTTTATGATTAATAAAGGTATTTGTAATAATTTAAGAGTATCGATGTTTTTATTTGATACAATTATAGATTTATTGATTATATCTTCAAATAAAATAAATTGGCAAATTGATTGAAAATTTGTCTTTTGAGTAATAAAAAAAGAAATAGTATAGATGATAACATTAAAAGGAGAATCCATTTATTTAAGAGCTCTTGAACCTGAGGATTTGGAATTTATTTATGCAATCGAAAATGATCAGAATATTTGGGAAGTCAGTAATACACAAACTCCATATAGTCGTTTTTTAATTAAACAGTATTTAGAAAATGCCCATCAGGATATTTATGAGGCAAAACAACTTCGTCTGGCAATCTGTCAGGACGAAGATTTTCCTGCACTTGGATTGATAGATTTATTCGATTTTGATCCGCGAAATAGTAGGGCAGGAATTGGGATTGTAATTCAAAAAGAAGAAAATAAAGGGCAAAATATTGGTTCTGAGGCTTTAGAGCTTTTAATTAAATATGCTTTTTACAATTTAAACCTTCATCAGCTGTATGCAAATATAGGAGTTGAAAATGCAGCTAGTATCGCACTTTTTACTAAATTTGGTTTTGAAAAAATCGGAATAAAAAAAGATTGGATTTTGCTTCATAATAAATATCAAGATGAAGCCGTTTTTCAACTAATTAATAAACAAATTTAAATTTTAAGCTTTGAGTCTAAAGAAAATAATCACAATAAGTGCCGTAGCCATAATTTCAGTTTTATTGATTTATGGTTTTATTTTAATCAGTAAAATTTTTAGTTCTAATACTAAATTCGAGGAAAAAGAATTATACGTCTATGTTCCTACCGGCGCTAACTATTCAGATGTAAAAAAGATATTAGCTCCCTATGTAAAAAACTTTGACAATTTTGAATTGGTCGCTGAAAAAAGAGACTATCCTGAAAATGTAAAATCGGGTCGCTTTCTTTTAAAGAAAGACATGAACAATATTGATTTGGTAAGAGCAATGCGTTCGAATGTTCCAGTTAAATTAGTATTTAACAATCAAGAACGTTTGGAGAATTTTGCGGGAAGAATTGGTTCAGAAATCGAAGCTGACAGTTTATCCTTAATGAAAGCCATAAAAGATTCTACTTTTTTAGCAGCAAACGGATTTAATGAAGAAAACGTTTTTGCCATGTTTATTCCAAATACATATGAAATTTACTGGAATACTTCCGCAGAGAAATTCCGAGATAAAATGATAAAAGAATATCATAATTTCTGGACGGAGGAAAGAATCTCTAAAGCAAAAGCGCAAGGATTAACTCCAGTTCAGGCTACAATATTGGCTTCAATTGTGCATAAAGAATCAGTCAAAAAAGACGAAAGACCTCGTATTGCTGGTGTTTATTTAAACCGTTTGCGTTTAGAAATGCCTTTACAAGCAGATCCAACCGTGATTTATGCATTGAAACTTAGAGATAATAATTTTGATCAAGTAATTAAAAGAGTTTTTTATAACGATTTGGTTATGAGATCTCCGTATAATACTTATGTCAACAAAGGACTTCCTCCAGGGCCAATCGCAATGCCTGATATTACAGCTTTGGAAGCCGTTTTAAATCCGGAAAAGAACAATTATATCTATTTCTGTGCAAGTGTAGATCGTTTTGGATATCACGAATTCGCTGCAACTTTGGCAGAGCATAATGTAAATGCAAAAAAATATTCTGACTGGATCGCTAGTCAAGGTGTAACGAGATAAGATTTATTTCTATTATAGAATAAAAACCGAAGTCAATTTTTGCTTCGGTTTTTTTGTTACTTTTTTCTAGATAAAAAATGTCTCAAACATAGAAAATTATCAAATTAATATTTTGGACAATTTTTAGATTGAAGTAATGAAAAATTAAACATTTTTTAGTGTGAAAATTTACAGAATTAGAAAACTGCTTTTCAAGATTTACATAAAAAAACGCTATTTTAATGTAGTCTTTTTCTTTCTTTTTGTTGTTTTTTGCTTAAAAATAATATAAAATTCAATTTTTTTTGCCTTTAAATTTTGATTTTCGAAGCCCATTTTTTTCTTTCGAAATCTTTTGGAATCCATTAGTATAACTGGGATTAAAGCTGTTTTTGTTTTTCTTGCAAAAATGCTAAATCGTTGATTTATAGTATATTTTTAAAATGTCTTATCTTTGCACCGTAGAAATTTCAAGAGGGTGACAGCGTTTTGAAGAAAAACAATTTATGATAAAGAAATGGTATTTTTATGCGAGTTTAGTCGTTATTATTACATTTTTAAGTTTGGGATTTATTCCCTCAGATCACGAAACCAAACCTTGGTTTTTAATTGAAAAAACAGATGGATCAGAATACATTTTTCCATCGAAAGAAAAAGAGGATTATCCAAAAATCACCAACGTCCCATTCACAGGAAATCGTCTTATAGGATTCAAAGAAGCAGTTGCTTTTAAAGAATCACAAGGGCAGTACAGGCTAGTAAACACTCTTGGTTATATGGGTAAATATCAATTTGGTTCTAAAGCTTTAAGAGCAATTGGAATTAATGATAACAAAGCCTTTTTAAAAGATCCTGCTCTACAAGAAAAAGCATTTCTTACTTTGTTAGCTAAAAACAAATGGATTTTACGCTACGAAATCAAAAAGTATGAAGGCAAAATTATTAATGGTATTGAAATTACCGAATCTGGAATTTTAGCTGCAGCGCATTTAGGTGGTGCAGGTTCTGTAAAGAATTTTTTCAAGAATAATGGAGGCAGACATTTTAGAGATGCTTTCGGAACTTCTCTGAAAAGCTATATGAGAGATTTTGCAGGTTACGATTTGTCTTTTATAAAGGCAGATAGTGACGCTAAAGTTAACGACTAAATTAAAAGAGGTTGTTTCGCAACAGTGAAACAACCTCTTTTTCTATATTCATTTTCCATGTCGCTAATAACTGAAAACCGAGACTGAGACTGAGAACTGAGACCGTAAACTCAATCTATTAAAGCTTCTAATATTTTTATCGCTGCTTCACTAATTTTGGTTCCTGGGCCAAAAACCGCTGAAGCTCCTGCATCAAACAGGAATTGATAGTCCTGAGACGGAATTACACCTCCGACAATAACCATTATATCTTCTCTTCCGTGTTTTTTTAGTTCTTCTATAACCTGAGGCACTAATGTTTTATGACCAGCAGCTAGCGAAGAAACTCCTAAAATGTGAACATCATTTTCGACAGCTTGTTTTGCCGCTTCGGCAGGAGTTTGAAATAAAGGGCCAATATCCACATCAAAACCAACATCGGCATAACCTGTTGCCACTACTTTTGCACCACGATCGTGACCGTCTTGCCCCATTTTGGCAATCATAATTCTTGGACGTCTTCCTTCTTGTTTAGCAAAAACATCAGCTAGTTGTTTTGCTTTTTCAAAATTTTCGTCATTTTTTATTGCTGCACTGTACACACCGCTAAAAGATTTAATTTGTGCTTTAAAACGACCAAAAACAGTTTCTAATGCATTACTGATTTCGCCTAATGTTGCTCTGTTTCTGGCGGCTTCAATAGCATTTTCTAATAAATTGCCTTCTCCTGTTTGTGCACAAAGGATTATTTTTTCCAGTGAATTATTTACTTTTTCAGTATCTCGAGTTCGTTTTATTTCTTCCAACCGTTCTATCTGCTGTCTTCGAACAGACTGATTATCTACGTCCAGAATATCTAAAGGATCTTCTTTTTCTAAACGATATTTATTTACGCCGACAATGATATCTTGTCCGCTATCAATTCTTGCTTGTTTTCTCGCTGCGGCTTCTTCAATTCGAAGTTTTGGAATTCCTGCCTCAATAGCTTTGGTCATACCGCCTAATTCTTCGACTTCTTCAATGAGCTTCCAGGTTTTTTCTACGATTTCGTTTGTTAGACTTTCCACATAATAACTTCCTGCCCACGGATCTACCGTTTTGGTAATTTTAGTTTCTTCCTGAAGATAGATTTGTGTATTACGTGCAATCCTGGCCGAGAAATCTGTTGGAAGCGCAATAGCTTCGTCTAATGCGTTGGTATGAAGGGATTGCGTTCCTCCAAATACAGCTGCAGTGGCTTCAATACAAGTTCGGGCTACATTATTAAATGGATCTTGTTCGGTCAAACTCCATCCGCTGGTTTGACAGTGTGTTCTTAGTGCTAAAGATTTATCACTTTTTGGATTGAACTGTGTTAATAATTTTGCCCAAATCATACGACCGGCTCTCATCTTGGCAATTTCCATAAAATGATTCATCCCGATTGCCCAAAAGAAAGAGAGTCTCGGAGCAAATTCATCAATGGTCATTCCTGTTGATAACCCGGTTCTGATATATTCCAAACCATCGGCTAAAGTATAAGCTAATTCGATATCTGCCGTTGCTCCAGCTTCCTGCATGTGATAACCAGAAATGGAAATGGAATTGAATTTTGGCATTTTTTTGCTTGTAAATTCAAAAATATCAGCAATTATTTTCATTGACGGAGTTGGAGGATAGATATACGTATTTCTAACCATGAACTCCTTTAAAATATCATTTTGAATTGTTCCAGCTAATTTCTCTGGACTAACGCCTTGTTCTTCTGCAGCAACAATATAAAAAGCCATAATGGGTAGAACAGCTCCGTTCATGGTCATTGATACCGACATTTCATCAAGCGGAATCTGATCAAAAAGTATTTTCATATCTTCAACAGAATCTATTGCAACTCCTGCTTTTCCAACATCGCCGACAACTCTTTCATGATCTGAATCGTAACCGCGGTGCGTTGGTAAATCAAAAGCAATGGAAAGCCCTTTTTGACCTGCTGCTAAATTTTTTCTATAAAAAGCATTGCTTTCTTCGGCTGTCGAAAATCCTGCATACTGACGAATAGTCCACGGACGTCTTACGTACATAGTAGCGTATGGGCCACGTAAATTCGGTGCAAAACCAGCTCCGAAATCAAGAAATTCTAAGTCTTCTATATCTTTCTCTGAATAGTTTTTTTTGATTTCGATTCCTTCTGCTGTAGTGAAGTTTTCAGTTAAAAGTTCTGAGTTATGCATCAAATCGCTTAACGTCTCACTTTTAACTTTTAGCTTTATATGTTTAAGGTCTTTTCTTATCATCGAGACACTTTATTTGAATTTGTAATTAATTACGTTTGAGATTATTCAAGTTCCAGTCTTTCCTGCTCCATTTTCTCTGCCAATCTTTTCTCGATAATTGGTGTAATTAATGTTTTTCTAGGTTTAATTTTTACAAAAGGAAACAATTCTAAATCATGTTTCATTCGGTCTTCTTTGTTTGGATATTTATTTGTGCCCAAAAGAATTTCCTTTTTAGAATCAAATAGTTCTTGTTCTTTATTGGCACTTTCCTGTATTTTCTTTTTGATTGTTCCTTCGTTCAAGAGTTTTAGGAAACCTCCGTTGGATTCAATTTCCTTAAATAAATTCAAGCTTTTTTCAGCCAGCTGCATTGTTAAACTTTCGATATAATAACTTCCGTCAGCCGGATTATTTACTTTATCAAAATAACTTTCATGTTTTAAAATCAAAAGCTGATTTCTAGCAATGCGATCTCCAAATTCGTTGTCTTTATGGTATAAAGCATCGTAAGGAAGGTTAGCAATAGCATCTGCACCGCCTAAAATTGCCGACATACATTCGGTTGTAGTGCGAAGCATGTTGACGTTATAATCGTAAATTGTCTTATTTCGTTTGGTTGGCGTAACCAAAAAATGACATTTGATATTGGAATTATATTCTCCAGCAATTAAATCAAATAACATTCTAAGCACACGAAGTTTTGCAATTTCAAAGAAATAATTGCTTCCAACCGAAATTTGAAAAACTATAGATTTTGTCTGATTCGCAAAACGATTCAAATATTCATTTGCATGAGCAAGACTATATCCAATTTGCTGTGTTATATTAGCACCTGAATTTTGATATAAACCTAAATCAACACTTAGCAGATTTAAATTTGTGGTATTTTTAAAAAGTAAATCTAAAGTTTCAAAATTATTTTTTTCTGAAGTTGCAAACCAATTTCCTTCTCTTGCTAATTGTCCGATTGGATCAAAATTGCAGTAAAAAACAGCCTTTTTCTGAATCGAAATAGTATCTAATAATTTTACGAAATCGATTGAAATGAAACTTAAATGAAAGTAAACAATTTTGTTTTCTAAAGGAAGATTTTCCAATAGTTTTTGAACTTCAATTTTATCATTTTGAATGGTAAAACGAAGACTTTCTGCACCTCTTTCTAAAGTGTTTAAAGCTCTTTCTGTAGATTTGTTAACATCAAAAACAAAGATATTCTGGCAGATTTTAAAATCAGCAGCTTGTGTGTTTACAGTGGCAGCTTTCGAAAATTCGTCGCTGTGATAAAATGGTTTTACCTGAATGTCTTCCAGAGAATTCCAGATAACAGTCTGGTTATAATCGGCTCCATCTAATTCAAACTGAATTTTTTGTTTCCATTGTTTGGATGAAATCGGATTAAAATCGTCGAATAGGTTAGTGGCCATTGTATTTTTTTTGATTATTCTTTTTCTTGAATTGTGTCTCCTTCAAATTGAATGATATAAATATCTTCGCTGTCTTTTTTCATGAAATACTTTTCGCGGGCGTATTTCTCAATTTGTTCTGGATTTTTTAATTGTTTGATCTGTTCCTGATCTTTTTTGATTTCTTCTTGATAATATTTTTTATTATCCTCAAGCTCATGTATTTGTTCATCCAGGAAACGATGATCAAAATAGGAGTAATTGTCTAAAAATAACATCCAAACGACAAAAAAGAGCAAAACCCAAACGTATTTGTTGCCTAGGTATTTAAACCATTTTTTGTCTTTGTATGGATTTTTAAATTTCATTTTAAACGAATATTTCTTTTGAATATGATTGGTCTTTTCTAGCCCCGATAGTAGTGGAAATCCTTTTGTGTCTCGTTTCTTTAACGAGACACAAAAGATTACTTCACTTAATTTTTATTTCAAGCGGAGTTCAGTGAACTTCGTTTGAAACGAATAGCGGGAAATAGCTCCTAATTTCTATGGTTTAAATTTACAACAAAAATTATGAAATTCGCTGATTAATTACAGCTCTAACCACATCAATTGCTACTGTATTGTATTTGTCATTTGGGATAATGATATCTGCAAAAGCTTTAGATGGTTCTATAAATTGCTCGTGCATAGGTTTTAAGGTCGTTTGGTAACGGTTTAAAACTTCATCAATATCACGTCCGCGTTCTGAAATATCTCTTTTCAAACGACGGATTAATCTTTCGTCTGAATCTGCGTGAACGAAAATTTTAATATCGAACATATCACGTAATTCCGGATTGGTTAGAATTAAGATTCCTTCCACAATCATTACTTTTCTTGGATGAGTTGAAACCGTATCGTCTGTTCTGTTATGTTGCACAAAAGAATAAACTGGTTGATCAATAGTTTCTCCTGCCTTTAAAGCTTTAAGATGATTTACCAATAAATCAAAATCAATCGCACGAGGATGGTCAAAATTGATTAATGCTCTTTCGTCAAAAGACAAGTTAGTTGTTTCTTTATAGTAAGAATCTTGAGAAATTACGCCAACTTCTGTATGTGGTAATTCATTCATGATTTGGTGTACTACTGTCGTTTTTCCGCTTCCAGTTCCTCCTGCGATTCCAATAATGAGCATAAATTTTTTGTTTGATTATTTGTTACGCAAAAATAATAATTTAACTGAATTGCTAAACATGTAATAAAATTTAACCATATAAGTAATGTAAGTAAATTTAAGTTATAAGATATTTAAATAAAATGTCACTTAACTGAACTTATATTACTTATATGGTGAAAAATATAAAAAAAATCCCGAAAGTAAACCTTCGGGATTTCGTGCAATCAGTATAGTTTTAAAAAAATATTCTGAATTTAGTAAGCACTTGTAATTATTTGTTCTTTTTTGCTTTTATCATCATTTCAAGCTGATCCCAAAGTTCTTCTGGAATTGCTTCTAATAAATTGAATTGTCCCGCGCCTTTCAGCCATTCTCCTCCGTCAATTGTAATTACGTCTCCGTTGATATAAGATGAAAAATCTGAAACCAGATAAGCAGCCAAATTGGCTAATTCCTGATGATCTCCAACTCTTTTTAATGGCACTTTTTTAGCCATATCGAATTTCTCAGACAAGTCTCCAGGCAATAATCTGTCCCAAGCTCCTTTTGTAGGGAATGGGCCAGGGGCAATTGCATTAGAACGAATTCCATATTTTGCCCACTCTACAGCAAGACTTCTTGTCATGGCTAGAACTCCGGCTTTGGCCGTTGCGCTAGGAACTACGTAAGCAGATCCTGTCCACGCGTAAGTAGTTACTATATTTAAAATCGTTGCCGAAGTTTGTTTGGTGTCTATCCAATGTTTTCCAAAAGCTAGCGTACAGTTTTTAGAGCCTTTTAGTACGATATCTATAACAGTATCAAATGCATTTGCAGATAGTCTTTCGGTTGGTGAAATAAAATTTCCTGCGGCATTATTTAAAAGAACATCAACTTTGCCAAAAACTTTTAAAGTTTCCTGAAGCATGTTTTCTACTTCTTCGTAATGACGGACATCACATTGCAGTGGCAAACATTTACCTCCAGTCTGGCTTTCCAGTTCGGTAGCTGTAGTTTTTAACTTCTCTAAATCTCTAGAAGTTATCGCTACTTGAGCTCCTAATTCGAGAAAATATTTGGTCATAGCTTTGCCTAAACCGCTTCCGCCGCCTGTAACGACAATGACTTTGCCTTTTAAAGCATCATCACGCAACATTTTATCTGTATAGCTCATACTTTTTCTTTTTTTTGCAATATTAATTAAATAAAATAGGATGCATGCATAATAATGTTATAAAATTTCAATAAATTTTATATTTCACATATTTTTTTTGCTGCAGACTCTAATGTCAAGTTATCTTTAGCAAAGCAAAAACGGATTAATTTCTGGTCTTTGTGGTCGGAATAAAAAGTTGAAATAGGGATTGCGGCGACACCATGATTGATAATTAAGTTTTTGCAGAAAGTCACATCGTCTTCATTTGAAATGTCTGCATAAGAAGCTACTTGGAAATAAGTTCCTTCGCAAGGTTTTAATTCGAATCGACTGTTTTGAAGCAGTTTCTGGAAATAATCTCTTTTTTCCTGATAGAATTTTCCTAACAGATTTACATCAACAACATCTAAATATTCGTTGATAGCAAACTGCGAAATGCTATTGACGCTGAAAACTAAAAATTGATGCACTTTTTTGATTTCTTTCATTAAATATTCAGGTGCAATCGTGTAACCAATTTTCCAGCCTGTGATATGAAATGATTTTCCAAAAGAAGAAACCGTTACACAGCGGTCTAAAAGAAAGTTTTTGGTGTGTGCTGAAATATGTTTTTCTTCAAAAGTGATATATTCATAAACTTCATCAGACAAAATGATGAGTTCTGGATATTTAGAAAGGATTTTCTCTAATTCGAGAAAATCGGCTTCCGTTAAAATTTTTCCCGTTGGATTGTGCGGATTATTGATGATGATCATTTTACTCTTTTCAGAACAAGCTTTTTCAATTCTTTCCCAATTTGGCGTATAATCATCGTTTAGGGCAACTCGAACAGGTTTTGCTTTACATAGTAAAACAGGAGATTCGTAAGAATCATAACTTGGATCGAGAATAATTACTTCATCATTTTCTTTTACTAAAGCCAGAATCGTAGTGAAAATTCCCTGTGTCGCACCCGCTGTTATCAAAAGTTCTGTGTCAGGATTGATTGTTCTGTTATAAGAATCCTGAGTTAGTTTTGCAATTTTATTCATCAACGGAGGATAACCTGCCATTGGTGTGTATTGGTGAACATTTTCCTTTGCTAATCTCGCTACAATATCTGTCAATCTTTCATCTACAGGGAAATTTGGAAATCCTTGCGAAAGATTGATAGCATTGTATTCGGTGGCCATTTTAGACATTACCGTGAAAATGCTTGTGGTTACATTTGGGAGTTTACTCATGATGTACATCAATTGGTATCGTTAAATAGTAGCGAACTCTCACAAGTGAGTCATTTTGTTTGCCAGGAAGCCATTTTGGACATTTTTTCAAAACGCGAATTGCTTCTTCCCCTGTTCCATAGTCAGCATCTTTAGTGACTTTTATGTCGGTTAGTTCGCCATTTCTCTCAACTACAAAATTCACATCGACTATGCCCTTTACTTGAAGTTCTTCGGCTGGATATTTATAATTTTGTCTAATGAATTTATGGAGCTTTTCAATTCCTCCTTTGAAATCTGGTTTTACATCTATGGAGTCAATACCATATATTGTAGTGTCTATTTTTATTTCAACAATATCTTTATTAAGAGTTGAATCGATTTCTGGAACAAAAATTTCAGTAGCGCTATCCGTAGAAATTTCAGTAGCACTGTCTTGAGAAATAGTTTGTTCTGTTCTTTTGTCTTTTGAAACTTTAGTTTCTGTTGCAGAATTACATTGTGTGAAACAGATTAAAATCAAGATCAAAATTAGAGACTTTCTCATTACCTAGATCAATTACATTTTATGAATAATAAAAATCGCAGGACGTTTATCAATATCAATTTTTAATTTCTTCCAATCTGAAATTTTCATTGTTTTGATAAATTCTGTTGGCAAGGTAATATCTGCAGCAATACATAAATGTGTTGAAGGATTTAAAATCTGAACCAAATCTTCAATCAGTTTATTGTTTCTGTATGGTGTTTCAATAAAAATTTGAGATTGGTTTTTATCGTAAGACAATTTCTCAAAATGTCTTAAAGCTGATTTTTTCTCATCTTTATCAATTGGTAAATAACCATTAAAAGTAAAACTCTGGCCATTCATCCCAGAAGCCATCATAGCCAATAGGATAGAAGAAGGACCAACCAACGGTACAACCTGAATTCCTTTTTCGTGGGCCAGTTTTACAATTACAGCGCCGGGATCGGCAACGCCTGGACAACCGGCTTCGCTCATTAAACCCATATTTTTTCCTTCTAATAAAGGTTTTATGAATTCTAAATGTTCATGAGTTTCGGTTCTTTTATTTAAAGTAAATAGAACTAATTCAGATTGTTTTTTTTCAGGATATACTGCTTTTATTGATTTTCGGGCAGTTTTGTCGTTCTCCACGATATAATGGTCAATAACTTCTATAGTTCTTCTTACAGTTTGTGGTAAAACGTCCATCGGATCGCTTTCGCCCATTGTAGTTGGAATTAAATATAGTTTTCCTAGAAGTTTCATTTGTATTGGATTAAAATTAAAAAATTCAATCATTTCTATTTTAGAAACAATTGAATTGAAGTTATACGTATTTTTTGATTAGTTTATCCGCGATGATATCAGTTACTTCATCAAGCATTTGATAAACATTTTCAAATCCGTTTGTAGCGCCATAATAAGGATCTGGAACATCTACATTTTCGTCTGGAAATAATTCATTAAGAATCAAATGAATTTTGTTTTTGTGTTCAGGTCTTTTTGCCAAATGACTTACATCGTTGAAATTCGAATTGTCCATTACATATATATAATCGAACTCATCAAAATCACTGGTTTTAATCTGTCTTCCTTTTTGTTCGCCGATATTGATGCCGTATTTTTTAGCGACTTCAATAGAACGTTTGTCTGGACAATGACCCACATGCCAAGAACCTGTTCCTGCCGAATCGACAAAGAATTTATCTTTAGGTAATTTAGAAGCTAAAATTCCTTCTGCTAAAGGAGATCTACAGATATTCCCTAAACAAACCATTAAGATTTTTACAGGCATGATGCGTCTTAAAGCGTTAGTTTTTTATTAATGTCTTCTACAAACTTTTTAAATTGTTTGTCTGTAGAAACTAGGTTGTCGACTGTTTTACAAGCGTGAAGAACAGTTGCGTGATCACGGTCTCCAATTTGTGAACCAATATTAGCCAAAGATGCTTTAGTGAATTTTTTAGCAAAAAACATAGCTAATTGTCTGGCTTGTACAACGTGCCTCTTTCTGGTTTTAGATTGAAGTGTTTCAATGTCTAACTGGAAATAATCTGAAACGATTTTTTGGATATAATCGATAGAGATTTCTCTTTTTACATTTTTAACAAATTTCTCTACAACACTTTTCGCTAATTCAATCGTAACTTCTTTTTTGTTGAAAGAAGATTGAGCAATTAAGGAAATAATGGCTCCTTCAAGTTCTCTAACATTAGATTTAATGTTACGGGCAACATATTCTAAAATATCTTCCGGCATTTCTACACCATCACGATATAAGATGTTTTTTAAGATCGAAATACGAGTTTCATAATCTGGCTGATGCAATTCTGCAGATAATCCCCATTTAAAACGAGATAATAATCTTTGCTCAATATCCTGCATATCAACAGGAGCTTTATCTGAAGTTAAGATTACTTGTTTTCCGTTTTGGTGTAAATAGTTGAAAATATGGAAAAATACATCCTGCGTTCCTGATTTTCCAGATAAGAACTGAACATCGTCAATAATTAAAACGTCAATTAATTGGTAAAAGTGAATGAAATCATTACGATTGTTCTTTTTTACCGAATCAATATATTGTTGTGTAAAAATCTCAGCAGAAATATATAAAACCGTTTTTTCCGGATATTTATCTTTTACTTCTACACCTATAGCATGTGCCAAGTGTGTTTTTCCTAAACCAACTCCTCCAAAAATCAACAACGGATTAAATGAAGTTCCTCCAGGTTTGTTGGCAACAGCCATACCAGCAGAACGAGCCAAACGGTTTGAATCTCCTTCTAAGAAATTATCAAAACTGTAGTTCGGATTTAACTGAGACTCAATTTTTAAATTTCTGATCCCAGGAATTACAAACGGATTTTTTAATTCAGGATTTAAATTTTTAAATGGAGCATCAACTTCTTGCGGCTTCATCGGAACTCTGTTGGAACTTGGCAACTGCTCGGTAAACGGTTGTTTATTTCCATAAGTGTTCTCCATTTTAATTTTATAGAGTAACTTTGCGTTTTTTCCCAGTTCTTTGGTAAGCGCAACTTTCAATAATTTTACGTAATGCTCTTCGAGCCATTCGTAGAAAAATTTACTTGGAACTTGAATATATAATGCGTTGTCGGTTAGCTCAACTGATTTGATTGGTTCGAACCAAGTTTTATATGCTTGGTCTTGAATATTGTCCTTTATAAAGGACAAACAGTTTTCCCATACCGATTGAGCAGTTTTAGTCATAGATTCAAATAAATTTTTATATTATTGATAAAGATTCTCCTAATAAAAAAGGAGCGATTTTATTCCTTATTTCGGGATAACAAATATGTGAACAAATTTCTGTAAAAAAAAATATTTTGGTATCTAATTTTATAAAAAAAAGTTGTAATAGGGCTTTTTAAATTCGAATTTTTTTAATATTTTATAAATGAAAAATCATCAGACTCAAGTACGAGTTCGTTACTCAGAAACCGACCAAATGGGAGTCGTTTATCACGGAAATTATGTGCCTTATTTTGAAATTGGACGCGTGGAATGGCTTAGAAATAAAGGGGTTTCGTATAAAAGCATGGAAGAAAGCGGAATTGGTCTTCCAATTGTGAACATGAATATCAATTACAAAAAATCGGCAAGATATGATGAGCTTTTGACAATTCACACGACTTTCAAAAGTCACTCTTCGGTTAAGATTGAATTTGACTGCGCAATCTATAATGAGTCAAATGAGTTATTAACAACTGCCACGTTTATTTTGGTATTTGTCGCGTTAAAAACAGGTCGTCCAACTGCCCCTCCAGAGTACATTTTAGACATATTCAAATCACTTGAAGAAAAGTGTTAAAATGACGTTTGTTTTTGTGTTAATTTATATAATTTTAATATCAATTTCGAACATTAAATCAAAAATGCTGAAGACTGCTTCGGCATTTTTTTTTCGTGTTTTGGTCACAATTTTACCAATTGGTAGTCCTGAATCTTCATTCATTTCCATTTCCTGAGAGGTAATTTCCAGTTTCTTTTCTTTGATTACTCGCATTACTTTATTCATGTTTTTATAATCAAAAGAAATTAAAAATTCGACATCTATGGTTTTTTCTACAATTTCACAAACTTCTAAAGTCTGTTGCGCTGTAGTTCTGTAAGCCGAAATCAAACCACCAACTCCTAATTTTATACCTCCAAAAATCCGAACCACTACAACCAAAACGTTTGTTAATCCAAAAGATTGTATTTGCCCATAAATTGGTGCTCCGGCTGTATTACTTGGTTCTCCATCATCATTGGCACGATAAGAAATTTTATTTCCGACTCCTAATTGATACGCATAACAATAATGTACTGCATGCGGATGTTGCTTTTTAAGATCCTCAATAATGGGTTTTACTTCATCTTCATGATCTATCGGAAATGCATATCCAAAGAATTTACTGCCTTTTTCTTTGAACAGTATTTCTTCAGATGCAGTTGCAATAGTTTGATAAGTATCGTTGATTTCCAAATGTTAAGCTTTTAATTTTTTTGCCACGAATTACACAAATTTCCGCGAATTTTAGCTTTAATTTTTAAACCAATTCAATTAGTGAAAATTTGTGTAATTCGTGGCAACATATTTTTTAATCCTTTTCTAGTATATCTCGACAGCTATCGGGAGTGGCTAAAATATTTTTTTTATAATAATCCTTTGGTAAATAAATCTACAACATCTTCTTTTCCAACTTGTAGATTCCAAATTTTAATTCCTAAAGTGGCGGCGCTGTCTGTATTTTCTTTTTTATCGTCTACAAACAAAGTGTTTTCTGGAACTAAGTTGTGTTTGTCTAAAAGAGTTTGATAAATTTTTGGATCAGGTTTTCTTAGTCCCATTTCAAATGAAAAATATACTTTCTCAAAACAAGCATAAAAATCTTTATAGAAAGAAACACCACTTTTCTGTTCGAAAGTATTGATGTGAATAGAGTCGGTATTACTTAATAAGAACAGACGGTATTTTTTTGATAACTCCTGAAGAAACTCCAGACGATAAAAAGGGAAGTCTGCCAAAACAGCATTCCAGGCTTTTAGAATTTCTTCTTTTGAAGCGTTAGGCAATTGTTTCTGAAAACCGCCAATAAAATCTTCCGGTGAGATACCTCCAACTTCAAACGAAAAATTTAACTGGTCAAAGTCTGTGTTCCATTCTTTCATTCCTAATTTTTGCAGACCAGAAATGGTAGCCTGTTTGTCTAAATTGATAAAAATATCACCAAAGTCAAAAATTATAGCGTTAATCATGATTTTTAATCTGTATTAGTTCGTCACCTTTTATATTAGTTGTGTTGCTAATTTTTCCTGAAATAATGGGAGCTTTTGTGCCGTTATTAAAATTTAATTTTCCTTTAAAAATACGAGCTTCATCCCAAAGATTTTCATCAATAAAAGATTGTAAAGTTTGTCTTCCACCTTCAATTATTATAGACTGAATTTGGTTTTGATACAAAACTTCCAAAATCTGCGGCATGATGTTTTTACTAAAATCGATTATTTCAAACTGAGTGTTTTCAGTTGATGATTTTATATTCTCACTCACAAAAACAATGGTTTTAACAGAATCATCAAAAACAAAACTGTCTGGATTAATTCGGTTATTACGATCTATAATCACTCTTGCTGGATTATTCCCGCTCCAATCTCTTGCATTCAATTTCGGATTGTCATCGACAACAGTTTGTGTTCCCGTTAAAATGGCTTGCTCTTCAGTTCTCCATTTATGAACCAATTGTCTTGAATATTGATTTGTAATCCAAATTGGTTTTCGTTCCTGATCTGAAACTTTTTCAGGAGCTAAAAATCCGTCCTGACTTTCTGCCCATTTCAAAATGATGTAAGGACGTTTCTTTTGATGAAAAGTGAAAAAACGTTTATTCAGTTTGTTGCATTCTTCTTCCAAAACGCCAACAGTAACATTTGCTCCGGCTTCGATTAATTTTAAAATGCCTTTTCCTGCTACTTTTTCATTTGGATCAACCGTTCCAACAACAACATTCGGAATTTCATTTGCAATAATCAAATCACAGCAAGGTGGTGTTTTGCCAAAATGACTACAAGGCTCTAGACTCACATAAATAGTAGCTTTCTTTAAAAGAGATTTATCTTTTACGGATCTTACAGCGTTGACTTCTGCATGTGGTTCACCGGATTTTTTATGCCATCCTTCGCCAATAATTTTGCCTTCGTAAACAATTACACTGCCAACCATTGGGTTTGGATATGTTGTTCCAAGCCCATTTTGTGCCAGTTCTATACAGCGTTTTATGTGTTTTTCATGTATATTCACAGTGCAAAAGTAATTATTTTTGAAGTTATCTCTAACTGAAAACGGTTAAGTTGTGAAACAATACGCTTAGTTATAATAGTATCGAAAAACTATATATACTTTTGTATGTATAATGATTTAGAATAAAAAAAATGGTAAATTGGCTTATACGAGCAATTGAAAAAGAAGACAATCAATCAGTTGCGAGTTTGATTAGATCTGTTTTTGACGAAATGGAAATCCCAAAAGTAGGAACTGCATACGAAGATCCTTGTCTGGATTTTATGTTTGAGGAATATGGTAAAGCAAAATCGGCTTATTTTGTCGTTGAAAATGATGGAGAAATTGTTGGCTGTGCTGGAATTGCGCCTTTAGAAAATGGAGGTTCTGGTATTTGTGAATTGCAAAAAATGTATTTCCTGCCAAAAACAAGAGGTTTAGGAATTGGAGCCAAAATGATGGAAAAATGTTTGGAGCAAGCAAGAGCTTTTGGTTTTGAAAAATGTTACATCGAAACGATGCCTTTTATGCATGCCGCGCAAAAGCTCTATAAAAAATCCGGTTTTGAATATTTAGATGCTCCATTAGGTTGCACTGGGCATAATTCTTGCCCGGTATGGATGTTGAAAGTTTTGTAGAAAAGATGTAACAAAATTGTAGAGACGAGACTTATTGAACTCACAAATCAGTTTAAACTGATTCTATAATGTTTAAAAAACTGAAATGAAAATTAAACAATACCGCACTCAATTTATTAAAGAATTATCGCCTTTTTACGATGCGTACGAAGCGGAGAGTTTTTTTTATTTAATTCTGGAAGAGAAACATAAGCTTCGTCAGATTGATTTAGCATTGAATCATGAACTGGCATTTGAAGAGAATGACTTTATTATATGGGATGAATTAGTGAAACATTTAAAGAAAGAAGTCCCAATTCAGTATTTACTGGGTAAAACACATTTTTACGGTTTGGATTTCGAAGTAAATGAAAATGTTTTAATTCCAAGACCGGAAACCGAAGAATTGGTTGAATGGATTATTAACGAAAATGCAGGCTCAGAAAAATCTAAAAAAATAAAAATTCTTGATATTGGTACTGGAAGTGGGTGCATCGCCATTTCACTGGCTAAAAATCTACCCAATGCAGAAGTTGTGGCGATTGATGTTTCTAAAAAAGCAATCGAAACAGCTAAAAGAAATGCCGTCAGAAATAATGTTGATGTGACTTTTGTATTGGCGGATATTCTCAAAGAAGAAGAATTAAGATTTCAGTTTGATATTATTGTTTCAAATCCGCCTTATGTTCGTAATTTAGAAAAAGTGGAAATCAAGAAAAATGTTCTGGATTACGAACCGCATTTAGCGCTTTTTGTAGAAGATAACGATGCTTTGATTTTTTACAGAAAAATTGCCGAACTAGCGAAAAAAGCTCTTTTTGGAACTGGAAAATTATATTTTGAAATCAATCAATATCTGGGAAAAGAAATGACCGATTTATTAGAAAATATGGATTTTAAAAATATAGAATTACGAAAAGACATTTACGATAACGACCGAATGATGAAAGCGAATGTTTAAGTTTTCAGTCTCAGTTTTCAGTCTCAGTACCAACTGAAAACTGAGACTGCGACTGAATACTAAAATTACTCATATCGCAAAGCTTCAATCGGATCTAACTTCGATGCTTTTATAGCCGGATATAAACCAGAAACCAAAGCCACACAAAAACTAGTTGCAAAAGCGGCAAAAATGGCCATCCACGGAATTACAAATACAAAACTCATTGCGGTTGCTATTCCGAAACCAAGAAGTATTCCAAGAAAGATTCCAACCAAACCGCCAATTTGTCCAATCAATAGAGTTTCGATAAAAAACTGAAAAGCTACAGTAGATCTTTTTGCGCCTAAAGCTTTACGAACACCAATTTCGCGAGTACGTTCTGTAACTGAAACAATCATAATATTCATCAAAGCGATAGAAGATCCTAAAATGGTAATAACGGAGATAATCCACGCTGCCCAGCCTAAATATTTGGTGATTCCTAGGATTCTGTTGATTAAATCGTCGCTTCGACCAATTCCAAAATTATTATCGCGCACCGGACTCAGTTTTCGAACTCTTCTCATGGTGCTTGTCGCATTGTCAACAGCTTCGTCTAAAAGTTCTTTTTTTGAAACCATGACACTAACAGTATAATTGATGTTTGGAGCAGTAAATAAAGATCTTGCAACCTGAATTGGAATCAAAACACGTAAATCCTGACTATTTCCAAAAGTGGATCCTTTTTCTTTTAAAACACCAATAACTTTAAATCGTGCACCGCGAATTGAAATTACTTTATCAATAGGATTTACATCTTTCAAAAGTCCCTTTTCAAAATCAGAACCAACAACACAAGAGTATGTATTGTTGTCAATATCAAATTGGTTAAAAGAACGTCCTAAAGTGGTTTCTAAACCAGAATTAGTAATAAAGTGTTCGTCAACACCAACAACTGTAATTTCTGGATCTGTTTTGGTGTCTAAATATTTTACTTCAGCTTTTGAAGTCGCTGTAAAGGAAAGCGAAGTTTCTGTAAATGGATATTTGTATTTATTTTTAAAAGCAACTGCTTCCGGATAAGAAATAATTGGATTAATCACTTCACGTTCTTTTCCACCGCGATTACGAACATTGTTTTCGTATTGATTAATATTGAAAGTGTTGGCTCCCATTGAAGCAAAATTAGTAGAAATGGTATTCTCTAAAGCAGAAACTACAGTAAGGATTCCGACCAAAGCGGTAATACCAATAGCGATAATTAAAACGGTAAGAATAGTACGCAGTAATTGTGTTTTGATGGAACCAAACGCAATTCGGATATTTTCTTTAAATAATTTTAGCATCATGACCAATTTGTCACGAAAATACGTTTTTTGTTACAAGTTTGCTTTCGATGTGCTATTATTTATTTCAAAAAGTAAGATATTTGCAGGCGATTTAAGTTAAAAAGAAATAATGTCAAAGTGTTTTAGTTTTTATGATTTCAAGGAATCTAAAAGCTAAAATCAGAAATCTAAAATCTAAAATAAAGAAGATGGCTTCAAAACCAAGCATTCCACAAGGAACAAGAGATTTTTCGCCTGCAGAGGTGTCAAAACGTCAATATATTATTCAGACGATAAGGATTAATTTTGAGAAATTTGGCTTTCAGCCGATAGAAACTCCTTCGTTTGAAAATTCAGATACTTTGATGGGGAAATATGGAGAAGAAGGAGATCGTTTGATTTTTAAGATTCTAAATTCAGGTAATTTTTTCTTCAATAAAAATAAAATTGAATTACCGGAATCATTAGAAGCGCTTCAGACCAATTCAGCAGAAACAATCAGTTTAGAGCAAAGAATTGAGCTGAATAAATTTACAGGAAGAATTTCGGAAAAAGCATTGCGTTATGATTTAACTGTGCCATTTGCAAGATATGTGGTACAGCACCAAAACGAAATTGAATTCCCTTTCAAGAGATATCAGATTCAGCCGGTTTGGAGAGCAGATCGTCCACAGAAAGGCCGTTACAGAGAGTTTTTTCAATGTGATGCCGATGTTGTGGGTTCAAAGTCACTTTGGCAGGAAGTAGAATTGGTTCAATTGTATGATACTGTTTTTACGGCTTTAGGTTTAGAAGGTGTTACCATTAAAATCAATAACAGAAAAATATTATCTGGAATTGCGGAGGTTATTGGTGCTTCGGATAAATTAATTGATTTTACAGTTGCGCTTGATAAACTGGATAAAATAGGTGAAGACGGTGTTAAAAAAGAAATGATTGAAAAAGGAATTTCTGAAGAAGCTTTAGTAAAAGTACAGCCTCTTTTTAGTTTTTCAGGAACTTTTGCGGATAAAATCAACCAGCTTTCAGAATTATTAGCTTCATCTGAAGAAGGAATGAAAGGGGTTGAAGAATTGAAATTCATTTGTGACAATGTTGCCGATTTAGGATTTTCAACAGCAGTTTTAGACTTAGACGTGACTTTGGCACGTGGATTAAATTACTACACTGGGGCTATTTTTGAAGTGGCGGCGCCTAAAACCGTTTCCATTGGTTCTATTGGTGGTGGCGGAAGATACGACGATTTGACTGGTATTTTTGGTTTGAAAAACATGAGCGGTGTTGGGATTTCTTTCGGTTTAGATAGAATCTATTTGGTTTTGGAAGAATTAAACTTGTTTCCTGAAACTGTTGCAGCGACTTCAAAAGCAATATTCTTAAATTTTGGAGACAAAGAAGCTCTGTATGCTTCAAAAGCCATTCAGCAATTAAGACAAGAAAATATAAAAGTAGAATTGTATCCTGATAACGTAAAAGTGGGGAAACAATTTCAATATGCAGATAAACGTTTGATTCCATTTGCGGTAATTACAGGAGATCAGGAAATAGCTTCGAATACCTATGCACTTAAAAATTTAGTGACAGGAGAACAGGTTTCTGTAGATTTTGAAGGATTGAAAAATGCTTTGTTAGATTAACTATTTGAAACGAAGGTTTTGCCATAGATTATACAGATTTAAAGGTTTTTTGTATTTCACGCAGATTCGGCAGATTAGAGCGGATTTAATTGATTTTATATAAAATAATCTGCTCTAATCTGCCTAAATCTTTTTTAAAATCTGTGTGAAATAAAAATATAGGTTAACTGTTTGAAATAAAGGTTTTTGCTTCGGACATCTCGTGTTCAAAGGAATTTCTTTTAAAATCTCTACAAGAAATAGTTGTCGGAGAAGAAAAAATACTTTTAATTTGCGACCTCAAGTTACGGGCGTAGTTCAAGGGTAGAATAGCGGTCTCCAAAACCGTTGATGGGGGTTCGAATCCCTCCGCCCGTGCAAAAAAAAATATTTTACCGCAAAGAACACAAGGTTTTTTATAAAGCTCAAGAGTGAAAAAAAACCTTGTGTTCTTTGCGGTAAATTTTTTGTAATTACTGAATTTAAAGGTGAAGAAAGCATAAAAAAAAAGCTTCGTCTCTATAGGCGAAGCTTTTTTTAATATAAGGTAAATTTGAATTAATAATTATTTTGAGGCCAAGGCCAACCCTTAAATTCAATTTTGGTGGTAATGATTTTTGTTTTTCACTCTCAAAGATAAAACAAACTATAACGTAATAGTCTTAAAATTATACTAAAATTTAATTCACTATTTTCGCTTTTTAAAAGTCTCATAATTAATAAAGTGACAATTTGACATTTTATGAGATTTGGCAGTACTTTTGCAATCCAACAAAAAGAAATAAAAAATGAAGTTTAAAAATATTTTTAAAAATAAAAGTAATATGACTACGGAAAATACAGAATTCGATCAGGAATTAGATGATGCAACGATAGAGACTAACGCTAATGGAGAGCAATTAATTGTTGAAGAATTAAGTGTTGAAGAGCAATTAGCTCAGGACTTAGCTAAAGAAAAAGATAAGTTTTTAAGATTATTTGCTGAATTTGAAAATTACAAAAAAAGAACTTCAAAAGAGCGTCTTGAATTATTTAAAACTGCAAACCAAGAAGTTTTGTTGGCAATGCTTCCAGTTTTAGATGATTTTGACAGAGCGACAGTAGAAATCAACAAATCTGATGATGAAAATCTGAAAAAAGGTGTTGAATTGATTCATGAAAAATTGAAAAGCACTTTAGTTTCTAAAGGTTTGGAGCAAGTTGAAATACAAGCAGGAGATGCTTTTAATGCAGATATTGCTGAAGCAATTACCCAAATTCCAGCTCCATCTGACAAATTAAAAGGAAAAATTGTTGATGTAATTGAAAAAGGATACAAATTAGGAGACAAAATTATTCGTTTCCCTAAAGTTGTTGTTGGAAACTAAAAGGCAAATAGAAATTTCGAACCCTTTTTGGAATTTGGAATTTTAAAATTTGGAATTTAAACCTAATTATGAAAAAAGATTTTTACGAAATACTAGGCATTTCAAAAAATGCTGATGCTGCCGAAATTAAAAAAGCCTATAGAAAAAGTGCTTTAAAATACCACCCTGATAAAAATCCAGGCGACAAAGAGGCAGAAGAAAACTTCAAATTAGCGGCAGAAGCTTATGAAGTTTTGAGTGATCCACAGAAAAAAGCGAAATACGACCAATATGGACATCAGGCATTTGATGGTTCAGGAGGATTTGGCGGTCATGGCGGAATGAATATGGATGACATTTTCAGCCAGTTTGGTGATATTTTTGGTGGCGGATTTGGCGGTTTCGGAGGCGGAGGCGGAGGTCCTCGCCGTGCGAAAGGAAGCAATCTTAGAATCAAAGTAAAATTGACTTTGGAAGAAATTGCAAATGGAGTAGAGAAAAAAGTAAAAGTAAAACGTAAAGTTCAAGCTAAAGGCGTAACCTATAAAACTTGTACCACTTGTAATGGTCAAGGGCAGGTTATGCGTGTAACCAATACCATTTTAGGAAGAATGCAGTCTGCGTCAACTTGTCCTACTTGTGGTGGTTCTGGTCAGATTTTAGATAAAAAACCTTCTGAGGCTGATGGTCAAGGAATGGTTCAAGAAGACGAAACAGTATCAATTAAAATTCCTGCAGGAGTTGTTGATGGAATGCAATTAAAAGTTGCTAACAAAGGTAACGATGCGCCAGGAAACAGTATTCCTGGAGATTTAATTGTGGCAATTGAAGAAATTGAGCACGAATTCCTGAAACGTGAAGGTGAAAATGTTCACTTCGATTTATATATCAGTTTCCCTGAAGCAGTTTTAGGAGCTTCAAAAGATATTGAAGCCATCAACGGAAAAGTTCGTATTAAACTGGAAGAAGGAATTCAGTCTGGAAAAATCTTAAGATTGAAAGGAAAAGGAATTCCAAGTTTAAATGGTTACGGAAGCGGAGACTTACTGGTTCACGTAAATGTTTGGACGCCAAAAACATTGAACAAAGAACAAAAACAATTCTTTGAGAATGCTTTAAACAACGAACATTTTGCTCCAAGTCCAGAGAAATCTGAGAAATCGTTCTTTGAAAAAGTAAAAGATATGTTTTCATAATCGCAACTTTTTTAAAAGTCTAAATAATTTTAAAACCCATTCTATACATAAATTAGAATGGGTTTTTTGCTTAATATGACATAAATTCATTTCGAATTATTTACTTTTACAGTCGCTGAGCCAGAACAGGCAAAGCAACGCAGTAAATCAACAAAATAGCATGAGTAACTTACTTGAAGTACATAATGTCGTAAAACAATACGGCGATTATGTAGCGCTTAACGAAGTTTCATTAAATGTGCCGAAAGGTAGTATATATGGACTTTTAGGTCCGAATGGAGCAGGAAAAACTTCCCTTATCAGAATCATCAATCAAATTACATTGCCAGACAGTGGCGAAGTGATTTTGGATGGAGAAAAACTACAGCCAAAACACGTACAGACTATTGGATATCTTCCAGAAGAAAGAGGTTTATATAGTTCTATGAAAGTGGGAGAGCAATGCTTGTATCTGGCACAAATGAAAGGACTTTCTAAAGCCGAAGCTAAAAAACAATTGGATTATTGGTTTGATCGTTTGGGAATTCAAGGCTGGTGGAACAAAAAAATTCAGGAACTTTCTAAAGGAATGGCGCAGAAAATTCAGTTTGTAGTTTGTGTTTTGCATAAGCCGAAATTGTTGATTCTAGATGAACCTTTTTCAGGTTTTGATCCAGTAAATGCCAATATTATTAAAGATGAAATTTTAGCTTTGAAAGAACAAGGTTCTACTATTATTTTCTCTACTCACAGAATGGAAAGTGTTGAGGAAATGTGTGAGCATATCGCTTTAATTCATAAATCAAATAAATTGATTGAAGGTAGAGTAGCAGACGTAAAACGTCAGTTTAGAAGCAATAGTTTTGAAGTTGGAATTTTGACCAATAATGTCGAAGGTTTGATGTATGACATTACACAAAAATTTACTGTTTCGCCTGCTAGTTTTAGATCTTTAAATGACGATTTAAAATTGAATATCGAAATTGGGAATGCTGCGCCAAACGAATTGTTGAATGTACTGACACAACGTGGACAAGTAACACATTTCGTTGAGAAAATTCCAAGTATAAACGATATTTTTATTCAAACAGTTACTGAAAATAAAAAACTAAATTCCAATAATTAAATTCTAAGTTCCAAATTTGAGACTGAAAGAGTTGGAATTTGGGATTTGAAATTTGAAAATTAAAATTATTTATGAGTATTATCTCGTTGATTATAAAAAGAGAATTTGTTGCCAAAGTCCGCAATAAATCTTTTGTTGTCATGACTTTTTTGAGTCCGCTTTTATTTGTGGCTATAGCAGTTTTTATTGGTTATTTAAGTTCAATGAAAGCAGAAACCAAACGTATTGCTATTCATGATGAAACCGGAATTTTTGCAACCGATTTTTTAAAGGAGAATAAAAAAGGAGCTGAATTTAAATATTACAATTTATCTGAAATTGATGTAAAAGCTTTAAAAGACAGCATTACCAAAGAAAATTTCAATGGTTTAATTGTGATTCCAAAAACAGCCAATGTTAATGATTTGGAAGGTAAAGTCGAATTTATTTCAAATAACAGTCCAAGTATTTCTTTTATTGAAAATACACAGGATATCATTGGAGAAAAAATCACAAAATTAAATCTGGAAGAAGCGAAACTAGATACTCTGGCAATCCAGAAAGCACAGTCGAAAGTTAATATTCATTTGGTTAAAGCTTCTGGAGAAGAAAGTTTAAAAGGTCTAAATGAAATTAAAATTGGAATCGGCGGCGCATTTGGTTATCTGATTATGATGTTTATCATTATTTACGGAAATATGGTCATGCGAAGCGTAATCGAAGAGAAAACCAACCGTATTATTGAAATCATTATTTCATCGGTAAAACCATTTCAGTTAATGATTGGAAAAATTGTTGGAACTTCGTTAGCTGGGATTTTACAATTTATGATTTGGGCGATTATCGGTTTGGGATTAATGTTTGCAGCTTCTGCATTCTTTGGCGTTAATGTTGGACCAACAGCCAGAATTTCTCCGGAAATGATGCAAACTGCACAACATGAATTTTCTGGATCAGCACAAATGTATATTGCTGAAATGTGGAATCTGCCAATCGCAAGTATTTTAATTGGATTTGTAATTTATTTTATCGGAGGTTATTTCTTGTACAGTTCATTTTATGCGGCAATTGGAGCAGCAGTTGACAATCAAACCGATTCACAGCAATTTTTATTGCCAATCATAATGCCATTAATTTTAAGTGTTTATATCGGATTTTTTACAGTTGTAAATGATCCTCACGGAAGTATAGCGGTTATCTTTTCAATGATTCCACTTACGTCTCCAATAGTAATGTTAATGCGTATTCCGTTTGGAGTGCCGTGGTGGCAAATTGCAATTTCGGTATCATTATTGTTTGCAACTTTTTTCTTTGTAGTTTGGTTCGCAGCAAAAATTTACCGAGTAGGTATTTTAATGTACGGCAAAAAACCAAGTTGGAAGGAATTGTATAAGTGGCTGAAATACTAGTTCTTTAAAGTTGCAAAGTTACAGAGTGGCAAAGGTTCAAAGTTTTTTTATTTGAATTTTTTATAACTTACAAAAGCGACTTTAAGATTGTGTATTGAAGCATAAAAGAGATATTACTAATAACAGGTTAATAGGTAGCATAGCGACAAAGATTTTAAACTTTGTCACTCTGTAACTTTGCAACTTTGAACCTTAGAAAAAAAATGAGTAAAATACTAATTATAGAAGACGAAGCAGCGATCAGAAGAGTTTTGGTAAAAATTTTATCAGAAGAAAATGATTCGTATCAGGTAGATGAAGCAGAAGACGGTGTTGCAGGACTTGAAAAAATAAAAAACAACGATTACGATTTGGTTTTGTGCGATATCAAAATGCCAAAGATGGACGGTGTTGAGGTTTTAGAAGAAGTAAAAAAAATAAAACCAGAAATTCCGATGGTCATGATTTCGGGTCACGGCGATATGGAAACGGCAATTCAAACAATGCGTTTAGGAGCTTTTGATTATATTTCGAAACCGCCAGATTTGAATCGTTTGTTGAATACGGTTCGTAATGCTTTAGACAAAAAACAATTAGTTGTTGAGAATAAAATCTTAAAGAAAAAAGTCAGCAAAAATTACGAAATGATTGGAGACAGCGAATCTATTAATCATATCAAACTAATGATTGATAAAGTTGCTCCAACCGAAGCGAGAGTTTTAATTACAGGTCCAAACGGAACTGGAAAAGAATTAGTAGCGCATCAATTACATGAAAAAAGCGAGCGTTCTAGTTTTCCTTTAATCGAAGTAAACTGTGCAGCAATTCCAAGTGAATTAATCGAAAGTGAATTGTTTGGTCACGTAAAAGGTGCTTTTACATCGGCAGTGAAAGATCGCGCTGGTAAATTTGAAGCAGCAGACAAAGGAACTATTTTCTTAGATGAGATTGGTGACATGAGTCTTTCGGCGCAGGCCAAAGTTTTAAGAGCGCTTCAGGAAAGCATGATTACAAGAGTAGGAGCTGATAAAGACATAAAAGTAGATGTTCGTGTCGTCGCAGCAACTAATAAAGATTTAAAAACTGAAATTGCAGAAGGCCGTTTCAGAGAAGATTTATACCATCGTTTGGCTGTAATCTTAATTAAAGTGCCGCCATTGAACGAAAGACGTGATGATATTCCGGCATTAATTAAACATTTTACAGAGAAAATTGCTTCAGAACAAGGGAATGCTGTCAAAGGATTTTCGGCACAAGCCATAAAATTATTGCAGGAATACGATTGGACTGGAAATATTCGTGAACTTCGAAATGTAGTAGAAAGATTAATCATTCTAGGAGGAAGCGAAATCTCTGAGAGTGATGTGAAAATGTTCGCAAGCAAATGATGATTTAGTTTTCAATCTGAAATCTAAAATCTGAAATCTAAAATTTAGAAATGAAACTAAAAAAAATAAACGAAAAATTACAAGACGGATTAATCGAAAATGGTTTGACTGAAGCCAACGCTTTGCAGATGGAAACTTTTTCGACCATAAAAAGTGGTGCCGACTGTGTAATTGTCTCTCCAAAAGGAACAGGGAAAACAACAACAATTGTTTTGAATGTAATTCAGCAATTGGCTGGGAAAAATGAAGAATCACCGCGCGCTTTGATCATTGTCGAAGACAAAGAGAAAATGACTGCAATGGTGGAACTTTTTGAGAAATTAGGAAAATATGCGAATCTTGAAGTTTACGGCGTTCATGATAAAGGCGATATGGATTACGACAAAAACTATGTTTCGACTGGAATTGATGTTTTAATTGGAACGCCAACCAAACTAAACGATATGTTTAGCACGGCAGGTTATAATGTAAATCGTCTTAAAATGTTTATTTTGGATGATGCAGATCCAATTTTGAAACTGCGCCACGATCCAAAAATTACGCGTATTTCAAATAGTATTGCCAAAGTACAGCGAATTATTTTTACAGAAACACTGACAGAACGAATTGAAATTTTGGCAGATAAAATTATGATTGAGCCTTATTTGTTTGATATGGATGAGGATGGCGAAGAACTGGATGAAGAAGAAGACGATATCGAAGAAGAATAAAATATAGTCACAGTTTGCAGTGGCAGTTTACAGTAAAATGTTGTAAACTGCCACTTTTACTTATAATTAATAGCAAATAATAAATGGAGATTCTTAAAACGCTTAAATTCTTGTCATTGGTACTTTTGTGCTTTTTTATAATTATTTATGTTTTAATAGTTTCTTATGTGTATTTCAATCAAGTTGGATTAGTTTTTCACGCTTCAAGACTGCCAAAAGATTTTAAGTTTGATTCTCAGCAACAATATGAAGAAATAAATATCAAATCTTTTGATGGAGCTGTTTTAAATGGATTATTGTTTAGCGCCCAACAATCAAAAGGACTAGTTTTTTATCTTCATGGAAATGCGGGAACATTAGAAACTTGGGGGAAGATTGCCAAAATTTATACTTCTAACGGCTATGATATTTTTATTTTAGATTACAGAAGTTTTGGCAAAAGTGAAGGTGAAATTGAAAATGAAGAACAATTGGCAGAAGATATATCTATTGTATATAAATCTTTACTAAAAAGATATTCTGAAGATAAAGTTATCATTGCAGGTTATTCCATAGGTTCAGGTTTTGCTGCAAAATTGGCTTCAGAAAATAAAGTAAAAGCATTAATTCTTCAGGCACCATATTATAATTTTTTAGAATTATCAACTTCAAGAGTGCCATTTTTTCCTGATTTCATGAAGAAGTTTAGTTTGGAAACAAATGAATATCTGCCGAAAATAAAGACGCCTATTTATATTTTTCATGGAACCAACGATCAGTTAATTCCTTTTGAAAATTCGGTAAGGTTAAAAAAGCTTTTAAAATCAAATGCTTATTTTTATCCGTTGAAAAATCAGGAACATATCGGCATTAATGAAAATGAAGATTTTCAGAAACAATTAAAAATAATATTAGAATAAAATAGAATATCATGGGATTAATGAAAGTATTTTCGGGAAGTGAAGTGTTGGCTATTGCTTTGCAGGAAAGATTAGAAGAAGCTGGTGTAGAAACCGTAAAAAAAGACAATATTCAATCGGCTCGTTTAGGAGGTTTTGGCGGTACAGATTTGGCTGTTGAGGTGTTTATTCAAGAAACTGATTTTGCAAAAGCAAATCCAGTTATTGAAGAATTTAGAATGAGTCTTTAAGAAGTCTTCAGTCGCAGTTTTCAGTTTACAATAGAAACTGAAAACTGTGACTGCGAATGAAAACTATAAAAAAAATGCAATACAAAATGTTAGTGCTTGACATGGATGATACCTTGTTGACAGACGACCACAGAATTTCAGATTTAAACAAAAAAGTAATATTAGAAGCGCAGGCGAAAGGGGTGTATGTGGTTTTAGCTTCCGGCCGACCTACAATTGCAATGACAGCTTACGCTAAAGAATTGGAATTACATTTAAACGATTCGTACATTATTTCTTTTAATGGAGCGATAATAAGCCGTGTAAAAGACGATTTGGTTTTATTTGAACAAAAGCTTACGGTAGAACAAATTTATGCTTTATACGATTACAGTGTAAAGATGAAAACAGATATCATTACGTATTTAGATGACGAAATTATCAGCCAGACAGATTCTGAATATATCGAAGTAGAAAAAGAAATTACAGGAATGACACATCGTAAGGTTACAAGCTTTAAAGAGTATGTAGACCGACCTGCGGTAAAATGTATTTTACTTGAAAATCCGACTTATTTAAAAACAGTCGAAAATGACTTAATAGAAGCCATGCCACATTTAAGTGTTTCGATGTCGAAACCTTTTTTCTTAGAAGCTGCGCAGCAAGGAATTGATAAAGCGGCAAGTTTGAAATATTTGGCTGATAAGCTGGGAATTCTTCAAAGTGAAATTATTGCCGTAGGAAATGCTGGAAATGACTTAACTATGATTGAATATGCTGGTCTGGGAGTTTGGGTTGATAATGTAGCACCTGAATTGCGTGATAAAGCCGATTTAATCGTAGCTTCAAATAATAATGACGGTGTTGCTGAGGTAGTACAACGTTTTATTTTAAATTAGAAAAAAATGAAGAATCCAATAGAAACTGAACGTTTGTTTTTACGAGAATTACAACTATCGGATGTTGATGGAATGTTTGAATTGGAATCTAATCCGAATGTTCATTTGTTTGTTGGTAATAATCCCGTAAAACACATTGAAGAAACTATTGATTATATCAAATTCATTCAAAAACAATACAAAGATTTTGGAACTGGCCGATGGGCTGTGGTTCTTAAAGAGACAAATGAATTTATTGGCTGGTCAGGAATAAAATATATTACCAATGAAATCAATAATCATAAAAACTTCTACGAATTAGGATATCGTTTTATTGAAAAACATTGGAGTAAAGGTTACGCAACCGAAGCAGGAAAAGCTTTTATTGATTATGCTTTCAACGAAATGAAAGTTGAAAAACTATATGCTTATGCAGATGCTGGAAATGAAAATTCTAGAAAGATTTTAGAAAAACTAGGTTTCCATTTTGTAAATTCTTTCGAATATGAAGGAGAAGTCGAAGTTTGGTACGAACTCGAAAGTCCAAACTCAAACTAAGAAATGCATTCCAAATCTTTACATACTTGCAAAGTCAGTAAAGATTTGGAAACAATTCAGAGTTGTTATTATTTTTTAGCTACAGAAACGAAGTATTTGTTTCCGTCACCCATAGTTAATTTTACACGTTCGTCGCAAAGATCAACCGCAAAGTTTGCGCTTTCGTAACAGCTGCAAGTTGTGTTTTTATCTTTAGACATTTCTGTTTTACAGTTGTTGTTTTTAAAAGTAGTCAATTGTGGTGTATACAAACTTACTAAATCTGTAGAAGCAGTTACTAATGAAATGATGCTTGCAGAATTATTGTTGGTAATTCTATAAACGATTCTGTCTGTATAGTTCACATCATTTACAGTTACTTTACGAATATAAGTATAAGCTGTAGAGCCTTCTCCTGGTTCTTTAACTTCAAATTTAAAACCAACTGCACGAATAGCGACATCAAATTGCTGCTGCGAATTGAAGCTGGCCCAAGTTGTTAATGTACTGATAGTAGGGAATGGATTTGCTGCAGGAGCATTAGTCTGCGCTTGCGAACTAAAAATGGTTAAGAACATCAAGCAGATTGTGGGTAAAAATGCTTTCATAAAGTGGTATTTGTTATTATAATTGTTGCCTACTCTCTTTGGTTTTCGGCTTTCCCATTTCATTTTGTAACACAAAACAACAACATAACGGTTAAAATTCAAAATTGTTATGCCTGAATTATTATTAAATTAATTTAAGCGTGTTAAAATTCTTAAATCTTAATTTAATTTACCCAAGAATTATAACAAAAGTAAATGTAAGAAATTTTGAATTTATAATGCTAAAAAATGTACTTAATCGATAAAATTTGCATTTAATCGATTATTTTGTCATTTTATTCTTATTGAATTGTTAAAAATAGAGTGCTAAAAAGTGCTGTTTTAGAAAAAAAAAGAATATGTTAAACGTTTTTGGAATGTTTCTAAATTGACATTGGGCGCAAATTATTGATTCGAAGTAAATTAATCGCTTTCTTTTGATCAATATTGTTTGTAAATTTGCAGCCTTAAATTTTTTGACAACGATTTCATTAATTTAAGACAAATTATGGAAAATAGAAAAAAAGTTGCCTTTTACACTCTGGGTTGTAAACTGAATTTTTCAGAAACCTCTACAATCGCCAGAAGTTTTAATGACGAAGGTTTTGACCGCGTCGATTTTGAAGATGTTGCAGATATCTATGTGATTAATACCTGCTCTGTAACAGAAAATGCCGATAAACAATTTAAACAGGTTGTCAAGAAAGCAATGAAGCTTAATGATAAAGCTTTTGTTGCCGCTGTTGGTTGTTATGCACAATTAAAACCAGAAGAATTAGCCGCGGTTGATGGCGTTGATTTGGTTTTGGGTGCTACAGAAAAATTCAAAATCACAGACTATATCCATGATTTGAGCAAGAACGATATGGGTGAAGTGCACTCCTGCGAAATCGCTGAAGCTGATTTCTACGTAGGAAGTTATTCTATTGGAGATCGTACGAGAGCATTTTTAAAAGTGCAGGACGGTTGTGATTATAAATGTACGTATTGCACCATTCCATTAGCAAGAGGGATTTCAAGAAGTGATGCTCTGGAAAATGTATTGAAAAATGCTAAAGAAATTTCAGCACAGAATATCCGTGAAATTGTTTTAACCGGTGTAAATATCGGAGATTACGGAAAAGGGGAGTTTGGAAATAAAAAACACGAACATACTTTTCTGGATTTAGTTCAGGCTTTAGACAAAGTGGAAGGTATCGAGCGTTTAAGAATTTCCTCTATCGAACCGAATTTATTGAAAAATGAGACGATAGAGTTCGTTTCTAAAAGTCGCACTTTTGTACCGCATTTCCATATTCCATTACAATCAGGAAGCAATGATATTTTGAAATTGATGAAACGTCGTTATCTACGTGAAGTTTATACAGATCGAGTAAATAAAATTCGAGAAGTAATGCCTCACGCTTGTATTGGTGTTGATGTAATTGTTGGTTTTCCTGGAGAAACAGATGAGCATTTCTTAGAAACTTATCATTTCCTAAATGATTTAGATATTTCGTATTTACACGTATTTACCTATTCAGAAAGAGATAATACAGAAGCAGTGAATATGGAAGGTGTTGTTCCTTCAAATGTAAGAGCAAAACGCAGTAAAATGCTTCGCGGGTTATCCGTTAAAAAACGTCGTGCTTTTTACGAAAGTCAATTAGGAACAAACAGAACGGTTCTTTTTGAAAGTGAAAATAAAGAAGGATACATTCACGGATTTACTGAAAACTACGTAAAAGTAAAAACGCCTTGGAATCCAGAATTGGTTAATACTTTGCAAGAAATTAGTTTAACTAAAATCGACGAAGACGGAAGTGTTCGTTTAGAGTTTTTGAATAAATTGGCGGAGGTTTAAAAAATATACTCAGAGTATTGTCATTTCGACCGAAGGGAGAAATCACACAAGAAATTCCACAGGCTTAATCGCCAATCTTTGTCGAGTTTCTAGTGTGATTTCTCCCTTCGGTCGAAATGACAAAAACAAGAAAGCCCTTTTATAAAAAGGACTTTCTTGTTTTTTTATTCATTCTCCTTAACCACTAATTTCAAAGAATTAATATAATCGGTATCAAATTCTATAACTCGAATTTTTTCCGGATTAAAACCTAATTCTCCTCCAAATTCTCCTTTCGTATCTAAAAAGTTAATAGTCAATTCTTCGTCATTCAATTCTATTAGTTTTCCTAAATAAGCAGATTTAGAAGATTTTTTTGCAATTTGAAAAATTCCGTATTTTTCAGAAACAAACTTTATGATTGAATCTAAATCTTTGATTGGAATGATATCGTCAGAATTAATTTTTAATCCTTTGAGACGAATTACTTTTTCTGTAAAAGCCAAATCATGATCACGATTTACAGCTTCAATATTTTTATTTCTCAAAATAACAAAACCGTCCAAAACAAAATCTACCGGATTATTTCGAAGCAAAATCCATTCATCAGAATAATCAATTAGAAATCCGCTGAAGATTTCTTTTTTATCCTGAAATTCTATTTCGACCAATTGTCTTAAATATTGTTCCATCATGTTTTTTTAAGTTCCAATAATTAAATTCCAAATTCCGAACGCTAAACTCCAAAAATCAAATACCAAATTTCAATTACTTTGAGATTGGAATTTGGAATTTCAGAAATTTGTGATTTGCCTTTATGGGTTTGTAGACCAAATACTGCTGTTTTTGATAAAAACTCTTCGATTTAATTTTAACTGAGCGATAATCAAATCGGCCATGTCTTCAGACTGCATTACTTTTTCTGGGTTTCCGTCAGTAAGGTTTAAGTCTTTTGCCATGTCTGTCGCAACAGTACTTGGCGTTAAAGCCGTAACACGAATATTGTGTTTTCTCATTTCCTGCATTAAAGAATCTGTTAAACCTAAAACCGCAAATTTAGAGGCGCTGTAAGCACTTGTTAGCGCGTTTCCGTTTAATCCAGCAGTTGATGAAATGTTAATGATGTCTCCAGTTTGTCTTTCGATCATATTTGGGATAATGGCGCGAGTGGTGTAATATGTTCCCATTAAGTTTACTTGGATAATTCTTTCCCAAGCTTCTGGTTCTAACTCTAAGAATTTTCCAAAAGAAGCAATTCCTGCACTATTGATTAAAATATCAATACTTTTAAATTCTGCGATTGCTTTTTCAACAGCAGAATTTATGGAATTGATATCAGAAACATCAGCAGAAAGAGCCAAAGTTTTTACGCCTAGTTTTGAAGTTTCTTCTGCCAATTGGTCAATATCGCTTTTGGTTCTAGAAACTAAAATAAGGTTTACACCTTCTTTTGCCAATGCAATGGCAACAGCTTTTCCAATTCCTTTTCCAGCACCTGTAATAAGGGCATTTTTATTTTTTAAGTCGGTCATTATTGTATTTTTAGAAATGCAGAAAGCATCATTTTAAGTCTTACAAAAATAAACTTTTGAAAACTAAAATGATGCTTTAAAGTGTTTTCTTAATCTAAGTTTAACAACTTTTTGTTATTCTTTCAGAACCATGTCAATACACATGACGGCTCCTAAAATTAATTGTCTCAACGGACTATCAGCAGGTACCGTTTCTTCGATTTGCAATACATAATTGTCGGCACTCGTAAAAAACTCTTTTCCTAATCCCGCCCATTTTTTACTTACCTGTGCTAGTTGTTTGTTTTCATGAGAAAATTTAAAATCCCAACCTGTCCATTTTCCTTGTAAAGTAGCGACAGGTCTTTCATTTTTATCCAAGATTTCGAATTTTCCTCCGATAGAAAAGAATTTTTGTTTGAAAGTTCCAACCAAACGATCTTTTTCGTCCAAAACTTCAACTGTTGAACGAAATATGGCAACGCCTCTTCTTACAGAAATTAATTTTTCGCCAGAAGCAGTTGTAATTTCAACATTAAATGGAGTAGCTCTTTTATATTCTGTGAAACGGAACATTTTGGTGAAAAATCCCAAATTGTTTTCACGACAGTTCATGATAATTTGATTGGTCTGCGGATCGTAAATGTCGTAGTTGTTTGCCGCTTTAAACATTCCGATGTGTTCTTTTACTAAAAATAGATTTTGGCTTAAAATTGAATTCATGCGAGTATAAAAAATTAATGTTTCGAAAAAAAGCCCAAATGTAATACAATATTTATTAATTATACTGCTTGTTAGTTTCGACTAAACGAATAAACTCGGCTTTATAACCTTCATCATCATTTGAATTTCCTTGTTTTGCCAATTTTACAATTTCTTCTGATGATTTGTCAGCAATTAATTTTGAATCTCTTAATTTCAATCCGAACCACGCTACTGCAGTACTAAATTTCATGTCATCACTCGCCTTATTCAAAGCAATTGATTTATTCTCAATTACTTGAGCCATTTCGATACTTTTCTCGCCATCAGGCTTTTTATAACGGAATTTTATGGTTGCCAGTTCATTGCTGTAATTGTTTGAATTGGTTTCGGTTTTAGTGTATTTTAAATCGTCTGTTTGTGCTGTTAAATAATCGCTTTTTACACCGGTAGGAATAATTTCATACAAAGCCGTTACGGTATGATTGCTTCCTAGTTCTCCAGCATCAATTGCATCATTTTTAAAATCTTCTGGACGCAATTTTCTATTTTCGTAGCCAATTAAACGATACGATTGCACTTGTTTTGGGTTGAATTCAATCTGGATTTTTACATCTTTCGCGATAGCAAACATCGAACCTTTAAATTCTTTTCCTAAAAAACGATTCGCTTCTTGAATGTTATCGATATAAGCGTAGTTTCCGTTTCCTTTATCGGCTAGAATTTCCATTTTGCTGTCTTTGTAATTTCCCATTCCGTAACCTAAACAAGTCAAGAAAACGCCTGTTTTTCTTTTCTCTTCGATTAGTTTTTCCATGTCAGTATTAGAAGAACTTCCTACGTTAAAATCGCCGTCAGTTGCCAGAATTACACGATTGTTTCCTCCTTTAATGAAATTTTCCGTCGCCGTTTTGTAAGCCAGTTCAATTCCTGCACCTCCCGCCGTGCTTCCGCCAGATTCTAATTTGTCTAAAGCGTCAATGATTGTTTTCTTTTCTTTTCCAGAAGTTGGGGATAAAACCATTCCTGCTGCGCCAGCATAAACTACAATTGCCACTTTGTCTTTTGCACGTAGTTCGTTTACCAATATTTTGAAAGATTGTTTCAATAAAGGCAGTTTGTTTAAATCACTCATAGAACCCGAAACATCAATTAGAAAAACAAGATTTGAAGCTGGTAAATCATCGGTAGGAATATTTTTTCCTTGTAAACCAATTTTTAGGATTTTATTATTCGGATTCCAAGGAGAATCGCTCACTTCTGTATTAATAGAAAAAGGATGCTCATTTTTAGGCTGCGGATAAGTGTATTTGAAGAAATTAACCATTTCTTCTACACGAACGGCATCTTTTGGAACTTGCTGACCATTGTTTAAAAAGCGTCTGATATTCGTGTAAGAAGCATTATCAACATCGATAGAAAAAGTAGAAAGCGGTGCTGTTTTTGGACTTTCGAAAGCATTTTCGACAAAAGCATCATAATCTTCCTGAGTTGGTTCAGTAGGAATTGGTAGAATATTTAATTTTTGATCTAATTCCTTTTCTGAAAGGTTTTTGTAAAGGTTGTTTTTAGTAGCAATAACAACGACGCCATTTGAAGCTTTACTGCCATAAATAGAAGTTGCCGCCTGATCTTTTAAAACCGAAACATTATCAATATCATTCGGATTAATTTTTGCCATTTGATTGGCTTTTGCCGGAACTCCGTCAATAATGTATAGAGGTTCATTTTTTGGAGAAACAGTGGCGGTTCCGCGAATAGCAATAGTTGGACTTGGGCTTGCAAGATATCCAACACTATTTTGAACTTGTACACCTGAAACTGTACTTCGAACCATTGCTACCGAACCGGTCATCATTTGTTTTTTAGTAGTATGATAACCTGTAACAACAACTTCACTAAGTTGATTAGAATTTTCTTTTAATGTAACGTTTATTGTATTTGAATTTTTAATGTAAATAGTTTGAGAATCCATTCCTATAAAACTAAAGACTAAAGCATCTCCTTTTTTTGCTTTAATAGAGTAATATCCATCATAGTTTGTTTGGGTATTAATTTTGGTGCCTTTAATTGTTATCTGAACACCAGGAAGTGGTGAATTAGATTCATCTGTAACAGTTCCAGTAATTGTTCTTTCTTGTGCCATGGTTACGAAACATATAAGCATAGCAATGGCTGATGAAATAAGTTTTAAACTTTTCATGATAATAATTTTTAAGAATTAATATTCGGATTTTGCTTTGTCAAAGCTGCAGACTTTGACAAAGCAGAGTATTATTTTTTCAGAGTTGGTTTTCCTGTTTTTGTAGTAATGATAACAACTCCTTTTTTACCTTTTTCACCATATTTCTCGGTAGCTTCAAGGTCTTGCAAAATGGTTATGGTTTTAATGTCTTGTTTGTCTAAAGGCGCATACGGACTCGTTGGGTTATTGCCAAATAAATCATTTTCAGAATAATAAATTCCGTCAATGATGTACAATGGTTCATCCAAAACGACCAATGAATCTACATTTTCTGGATTTAGATTTGGAATTTCCCTTTGGATCATTTTGTCTTTTTTGGCATCATCACTATGAGCCATTGCCGTTCCGTTAAGAACTACCAAAGGATTGCTTTTTTTGGCTTTAGGCGCACTTTTTTCAGCAAAAGCAACTTTCGCAGATTCTCTTTTAGGATTGCTTGAATATCCCATTTGAGAAGTAACTTCTTTTTCAGAATTAATATTGTTATCGTCTTCTGTTGTTTCTGCTACATGTATTGGCGATACAGACATTATTGCATCATAATTAGCTCTTTCGGTTACAATAGGAGGAGGAGTAATTGCTTTTGGAGCAGATTGTATTTCATGTACAGCTATTTTTTCCTGTTGTTTAATTTGTTTATCTAGAATTTTAACAGCTTCTTCTTTTGGAACTAATGGTGTATCCGAAGAAACAACTGTTTCATTTTTCTCTGCTGCAGGAGTTTCAATGTTTTCTTTTTCGTTAACTACAACTTTTGGCGTTTCGTTTACATCCTCTTTACTTGTATGTAAAAATTGTGAACCCAAAGAGATTAATAAAAGAAGAGAAGCCGCAACAGCAATTTTTTTCCATAATACAATTGTCTTTTTATCTTCTTTTTTGTCCAGTTTATCTTCCACGCGTGACCAGATTTTTTCCATTCCCGGAAAGTCTTTAAGCTCGGCATTTTGTGAAGCTTGTTTTATTTTTTCGAATAATTTATCTTGATTGTCCATGACTATTTTGCTTTTTGATAATACAGTTTATTAACCAATTCTTTCAGTTTGGTCTTAGCGGCATTCAATTGTGATTTCGAGGTACCTTCGGAGATCTTTAGCATTTCGGCTATTTCTTTGTGAGCATAACCTTCAATAACAAAAAGGTTGAACACAGTTTTACAGCCGTCCGGAATATGGTTTAATAAATTGAGTAAATCTTCTTCTTCTAGTGTGTTCAGTTCGTCGACAGAAGGTTGCGAAAGCATTTTCACATCGTCCAAATACATGTTGAAGTTGGTTTCTTTTCGAATCGTTGCCAAACAATGGTTTACAGTTATGCGTCTTGCCCAGGCTTCAAATGCATAAGCTTCTTTTAACTGATCGAGTTTGGTGAAAATAGTAAAGAAAGAATCAGCCAAGGCTTCTTCGATTTCTTCTTCCTTTTTTAAATATCTTTTACAGAGGCGGTACAACTTTGGCGCCATGTATTCGTACACCTGACGCTGGGCATCGCGGTGCATTTTTTTACAGTTTGCTATTTGAGTCTCGTTTATCACAATTGTTGTCTTTCTTGTATAGAGAGATAAAAAGATAAAAAGGTTGGGACTGGGATGAAATTTTTTTTTAAAGGTTCAGAGTTGCAAAGAAACAAAGTTACAAAGGTTTTCTATTGTAGAGACGCACTGCAGTGCGTCTTAGGTCTGAGAGGTCATAATGTTTTCTGTCATTCTTTGTGTAGACGCACTGCGGTGCGTCTCTACGTTAATATCATAATTGAAAAATTTTGTGTCACTCTGCGAAAATCTTTGCGAATCTTTGTGGAATAATTTTTCCACAGAGGTTCACAAAGTAAAACACAAAGATTCACGAAGTTTTTATTTAACAGGCAATGTCAATTTATAAATTTTAGTTTCTAAAAGTTCCGTGTCATTATCTTCACAAAGCAAAAACTCGATTTTATTATTTTCTTTTTTATAAAAGGTCAATCCTTCAAATTTATTGGTTGAAGTAATTTTTTGAGTAAAATCGATTTTCATGGTTTTAGTATCGATTCGGCCAATGAAACTACCTAAGATTTCACCATCATCGTAAGTTGATTTCGTGTCTTCTACAGTAGAAAGAAAATAAATTTTATCTTCAACCAAAACAGCATCGGTAAAACTGGAACGAATGCCTTTTATTTTTGGAAGTTTATAATTAACCGCGATTAAGGCAAATTCTTCATCCAGTTTTTTGGCATGAATCGTAAAAATGGTGTTTTTGTTGGAAACTCCGTTTCCACGATTGAATAAATACCAATTTTCTCCGTCGAAAATTGCCCCTTCTAAATTGAAATCTTCAGGTTTAATTTCGCCGAAACTTTGCATTAGAGCATATAAATCGACTAGATTATTTTGTTGCAAGACAGTTTTCGATTTCAAATCAAACTCAATCATTTTATTTCGGTTTTCGGTGGAGCCGGAACCAAAAACATACAATGTGTCATTATGATTTGTTAAGGATTCAAAGTCGGGTTTTAAGTTTTTTGGAATGTTCTGCGTGGGATTATCAATTAAAGCATGTTGATTCAATTGCTGATTCTGCATATTGTATTCGTAAAGGAATCCGCTGTTGTCGCCGATTACGTAAAGTGCGTCATTGTTGTAAAATAATCCTGATGCTGAACCTATTCCTATGATTTGAAATAATATTTCTAATGTGAATTTTTCCATGAAATGTTGTTTTGAAAACTTTTGTTATTCTATTTTTTGTTTTTTACTGATTTAGAGTTGTTAATTAACTCCATTGTTGTATTATTTACTGCTTCGCTAATTTTTATTAAAGGATTAAAAACAACACATTCTCCAACACTCATAAAAACTAAGTTATTGTCATCTGTTAAAATTTGATTCTCCGAATCGGCTTGGTTAGAACTATTCATTCCGTAAATTAAATATACTGGAGTTCCCTCGCTATATAGCCTAACAGCTATTTCTACAGCTCTTTTTAGAATTAAACTTTCAATTTTTTTGTCGTTTTCAGCGTATGTTATTCTTGAAACACATTGATACAACGAACGAAATTTTACATTTTTATTTTTCGGAAGAAGTTTTTCTGTTCCTTCAATTGGGCTTAAATCATTATAACATTTTCCAAATACTTCAATAAAAGCTTTATCTGGATTTGAATAGTTTTTATCCTGACAGAAAGCTTGATTTATGAAAAATAACAATAAAAATAGAATTCTTTTAGTCATTATGAATTTTGAAATGTTCGAAAAGTTCTTTTGAAAACGAAAACCTAGCCCTGATAGAAATGAAAATACTTTGAAAAGAAATGGCATTTTTTCCTGACAGAACAAAGCGACCGAAGGATGCTCTTGTTATGGTTTTGGAAAAAAGCAATTTATTGAAAAGTATTGCAATGAATAGCAGTTCCGATAGCTATCGGAATTCGTAAAATTACTATATTTATGATACAAAATTCGAAAATATGAAATCAATAGACCCGAAAGACTTTAAGGTTACAGATAGAATCAAGTTAAGTAAACTTCCGACTTTATTAAAAGTAGATGCAGACGATGATGAAAAAGAAGAAAAACTCGATAAGGTTCAGGCGAAATTAAGTGAATTACAGGATGTGATGTATGCACACAATAAATACGCTGTTTTAATCTGTCTTCAGGGAATGGATACTTCTGGCAAAGATAGTTTGATTCGGGAAGTTTTTAAAGAATTTAATCCGCGTGGGGTTGTGGTGCATAGTTTTAAAACACCAAATTCGAGTGAATTGGAACACGATTATTTGTGGCGTCATTATATTGCTTTGCCAGAAAAAGGAAAGTTTGCGATTTTTAATAGAACGCATTATGAGAATGTGCTGGTAACGCGCGTTCATCCAGAATATATTTTATCTGAGAATTTGCCAGACATCAATTCTGTTGATGATATTACGGATGAATTTTGGGAAGAACGAATCAAGCAGATCAATAATTTTGAGAAACATATTGCTCAAAACGGAACAATTGTGATGAAGTTCTTTTTGCATTTGAGTAAAGAAGAACAGCGCCAGCGCTTGCTTCGACGTTTGGAAGAAGAAAAGCACAACTGGAAATTCTCGTCTGGAGATTTGAAAGAACGCGGTTATTGGGATCAATATATGGAGTATTATGAAGAAGCTATAAATAAAACGTCTACTAAACACGCTCCTTGGTATATTGTTCCGGCAGACGATAAAGAAATGTCGCGTTATATTGTAGCCAAAATTATTTGGGAAGAAATGAAAAAACATACCGATATTAAAGAACCAGAATTGGATGAAAAAACAGCGATGAATATTGAGCTCTATAAAAAAGAGCTTGGTGAAAAATGACTTTAATTAGAAAATGAGTCAATTTGATAATTCGTACAACCCGACAGATTTCTAAAAACCTGTCGGGTTTATTTTTGAAAGAAATAATTCATATTAAAATAAAAAATCCGACAGTTATGCAGACTGTCGGATTTTTACCAAAAACAAAATAATAAATTAAACCTATTTTTTATAGTTTAAAACCATAAGCAACACGTAGTGCTACTTGATTGGTTCTAAAATCATGATAATCTTCGTAACGAACGCTTAAATCGATGAATTTATTGGCGTATCCAATTCCTGGCGCCCATAAAAAAGTAGTGTTGTTGTAGCCGTTAGTTACTGCAAAACCAGCACCAACTTCTCCTAAAACATAAAACTGATCTTTTAAAACAAAAGCTTTAAAACCTGCTTTGGCTGGAATAAATCCAAGATCTTTAATATCATTTCCTGCGGCGTCTTTTTTGCCATTAAATAAATTAGTAAACCCTGTTGTTAACGTTAATGATGTTTTTTTAGAAAGATCATATTGTAAACGTACATCTCCACCAAGTGCCCAATCGTAATCGTTATCAGTAGGAAGACCTCCGTTTACTCCAAAACCTAATCTAAATCCTTGATCGTAATTTGTTGCTTCTGTTTCTTGAGCGAATGTTGTGTTAGAGAATAAAAAAGCAAAAGCAGCTAGGCAAATAATCTGTAATTTTTTCATGGCTTATAAATTTGAATTATTAATAATGTAAAAGTAAAACGGAGGTATTTGGAGTTTGTTATACAATTTTTAAAAATCTTTATATAATATTGAGTTCGTCTTATTTTTTGCTTAAAATCGGTATATAATATTATTAATAGGATAGAATTCGAAGCTTCTGATTATCTTTGCCGACTAAAATTGATTACAAGTGAATTTAAAGCAGTACACCAAAGAGTTTTCGTATAATTTAAGACTGGCCTATCCTGTTATTTTAGGAATGGTTGGGCATACCTTAATAGGTATTGTCGATAATATTATGGTGGGCAAAATTGGGAGTACAGAATTAGCGGCTGTTTCTCTTGGTAATAGTATGATTTTTATTGCCATGTCGCTTGGAATTGGTTTCTCAACTGCTATTACACCAATTGTAGCAGAAGGAGATGCAGAGAAAAATGATACTAAAATTCGCTCGGCATTTCATCACGGTTTGTTTTTATGCACCATTCTTGGTTTGATTCTTTTTAGTGTCATAATGTGTGCAAAACCGATAATGGAATTACTGAAACAGCCAGAAGATGTTATTGTTTTGGCAAAACCATATTTAGGCTGGGTGGCTTTTTCGCTGATTCCGTTAGTAATGTATCAAGGTTATAAACAATTTGCAGACGGAATGTCATTGACGAAATATTCGATGTACGCCATGGTAATGGCAAATGTTTTGCACGTTGGAATTAATTATGTTTTGATTTACGGAGTCTGGATTTTTCCGAAAATGGGAATTATCGGTGCAGCGCTTGGTACTGTAATTTCGAGAATCTTTTTGGTGATGTTTATGCACATTATGCTTTCGCGAAGAGAAGATTTAAAACGCTTTTTTAAAGGTTTCAGTTTTAATGAAATTAAAAAAGCAACAATAAAGAAAATCATAAGCATCGGTTTTCCATCGGCCATGCAAATGTTGTTTGAGGTGGTTTTGTTTACGGCTTCGATCTGGCTTTGCGGAAATATTGGAAAAACAAGTCAGGCAGCAAATCAGATTGCGCTGAGTCTGGCTTCACTTACTTTTATGTTTGCAATGGGATTAAGTGTCACTTCGATGATTCGTGTGAGTAACCAGAGAGGTTTAACAGATTATAAAAAACTGCTTGTTGTAGCAAGATCGATTTTCCTGCTGGCGATTATTTTAGAAGTTTTCTTTGCTTTAGTATTTATTGCGTTTCATACCGTTTTACCTCATATTTTTTTAAATATGGAAAATACAATTCAGCTTACGGATAATACAGAAGTAATCGCAATTGCATCGAAATTATTATTGATTGCAGCAGTTTTTCAGATTTCCGACGGAATTCAGGTTGTAGTTTTAGGCGCATTAAGAGGATTACAGGATGTTAAAATCCCAATGTATATTACTTTTGTAGCTTATTGGGTAATTGGTTTTCCAATTTCCTATTATTTGGGAGAGCATACCGAATTGAAAGCGCAAGGAGTTTGGATTGGACTTTTGGCAGGCTTAACGGCGGCGGCAGTAATGCTTTATTTACGTTTTAATTATCTAACTAAGAAATTGATTACAAATTCGATTTCAAATGACTAATTTTGAATAGAATTTTAGATTCAAAAAAATAACCATTAATAAAAAAAATAAATATGGAATTACCTAAATTTTTACTTGGAGACAATACAGATTTTCCGGACGATATTTTTATCATCCACCTTGATTATCCAAGGTTTATCATCAATTTGAAAGACGATGAGGTTGAATTTTTAGAAGAAGCTGAAGATCTTGACGAAGCCGAATTAAATGCAGAAATGGAAAGTTTAATTGAGAAAGCTAACGAGTTTTATGATCGCGAAGTAAATCGTTACGAAGAGTAAAGATGCATCTTTTTGCGTCTTCACTTTTAAGTTTATTTTTACGTTCTTATTTTATTTCCAATGAAAAAATTAAGTTTTTTAAAACCGATTTTCAATTTTATTTTAATCGGTCTATTGATTACCACATTAAGCCGTTTGTTTTTATTTTTCATTTTTAAAGAAAGAGTAGAACAGACTGAAAATTTCTGGTATATTTTTCCAATCGGTCTTCGAATGGATTTGATATTGCTTTGTTATTTATCGTTTCTTCCAGCCTTATTAATTACTTTTTTACCTAATAAATGGCTGAAATTCACGAATACGTTTTTAGTAATTTACAGTTTCTTATTTCTGTTTTTAATTTTATTTGTAGAATTAGCTTCGCCAGACTTTGTGAAGCAATATGATACACGTCCCAATAAGATTTTCTTAGATTATCTGATTTATCCAAAAGAAGTTGTTGGAATGCTTTTAAAAAGTTATCTGACTTCCATAATTGTGACATTCCTTATTTTAGGAGTGGTGCTTTATTTTGCTTTCAAAAAAGGGAAAAAGTTTTTTTATACTGTCAGTACAGATTATAAGTTTAAATTAATGCTATTTCCGTTGATAGCTTTTTTATTGTTTTTTGGAGCGCGTTCGAGTCTAACTTCAAAACGTCCCATCAATGCAAGTAATGCTGTTTTTTCTACAGATCAATTGACAAATACTTTAGGGTTAAATTCATTTTACACAGTTGCATTTGCGGCTTATTCGATTAAAAACGAAGGAAACACCAAGATGTACGGTAAAATGGATGAGGCAGAAGCAATTGCCCGTGTAAAAAAATATATGATTGCTGGGCCCAGTGATTTCACAGATGCTTCCATTCCCTTTTTGCATGTACAACAGCCAGATTCTGTGATGAAAAAACCTTATAATTTGGTTATTTTTCTACAAGAAAGTTTAGGTGCAGAATATGTTGGAATTTTAGGTGGAAAACCATTAACTCCCGAATTTGATAAATTATCTAAAGAAGGAACTTTATTTACCAATTTATACTGTACAGGAACCAGAAGTGTTCGCGGAATTGAAGCCGTTGTAACTGGATTTTTACCTTCGCCATCCGAAAGTGTTGTCAAATTAGGTAACTCGCAACAAGGCTTTTTTACTTTAGCGGAAGCATTAAAACAAAAAGGCTACGATACCAGTTTTATTTATGGCGGAATGGCAAATTTTGATAATATGGCATCATTTTTCAACGGAAATGGTTTTACAAATATTATTGATCAGGAAGATTTTGAATCAGATGGAAATAAATATGCTTTCAAAGGAACTTGGGGGTATTCCGATGAAGATTTAGTAACCAAAGCCAACCAATATTTCAAGTCAAAAGGAGATAAACCATTTTTCTCTCTGATGTTTTCAACTTCTAATCATGAACCTTTTGAATATCCTGCTGGAAGAATAAAACCTTATGACAAAAAGCCTGCAACGGTAAATAACGCCATGAAATATGCTGATTTCTCGATTGGTAAATTCTTTGAATTGGCTAAAAAAGAAGCTTATTTTAAAAATACTATTTTCATCGTAATTGCGGATCATAATACCAGAACATACGGTAAAAACTTAGTTCCAATTAATAAATTTCATATTCCAGCATTTATTATGGGGCCAGGAGTTCCAAAAAATGCAGTTTACGATAAATTGGCAAGTCAAATTGATATCCCACCGACTTTGTTAAGTTATTTAGGGCTTCCGTTCGAAACTCCAATGGTAGGAAGAAACTTGAGCAAATTAGATCCAAAAGTACAGGGAAGAGCAATCATGCAGTTTAATGATATCAATGCTTTTAGAGTAGAAAATCAAGTTGTAATCATGCAACCCAATTTGAAACCCCTTCAGTTTGAAATCAAAAACGATACAACTTTGATTCCAGTTAAATTAAATGAAGAATTAGCAAAAGATGCTTTGGCGCACGTAATTACGGCAGGGAATCTGTATAAGGAAAGTAAATACAAATTAAGACGCTAAGGTTCTAAGTTGCTAAGATTCTAAGTTTTTATTTAGAGAACTTTTAAAACGTTGTCATATTGAGCAAAGTCGAAATGCTTTGCGTGTTCTCGACTTCGCTCGAACCGACAAGATTGTGTATAGAGATTGTGTATAGAGATTGTTGTCGAATTAAAAGGAGCAAAGCGACATTTTTTTACTTTGAACCTTTGTCACTTTGTGCCTTTGCACCTTTATTAAAATACAATTTTAACAACTCAGAAGCAGCTGCAAAAGGTGAGATTTCATTGTTTTGCACTGCTTTTTTATTTTGTTCTAAAAGCGAAATAATTTCTGGTTGATTATAGAAATTTGATTTTAATTGCTCGTTGATTGTTTCCATTATCCAAAACTGGTTTTGCTCATGTCGTTTTTCCTGAAAGAATCCGTTTTTTTTTGTCATTTCAAAATAATCAGAAATAGTATTCCAGATTTCAGAAATACCTTCTTTAGTAATGGAACTGCAAGTTGTTACTTTTGGCTGCCAGTTTGATTTTTTTGGTGGAAATAAATGCATGGCCCTATTGAAATCTACTTTCGCCTGATTGGCTTTTTTAATGTTGTCTCCATCCGCTTTATTAATTACGATGGCATCTGCCATTTCCATAATTCCGCGTTTAATGCCTTGAAGTTCATCGCCAGCACCGGAAATCTTTAAAAGTAAAAAGAAATCGACCATACTGTGAACAGCGGTTTCACTTTGGCCAACACCAACGGTTTCAATAATAATAGTATCAAAACCTGCCGCTTCGCAAAGAATAATAGTTTCTCTGGTTTTGCGCGCAACACCGCCTAAAGTCTCTCCAGAAGCACTTGGTCTAATAAAAGCATTTTCATCTTTAACCAATTCTTCCATTCGGGTTTTATCGCCTAAAATACTTCCATGCGAAAGAGAACTGCTTGGATCAACCGCCAAAACAGCCACTTTTTTTCCTAACTGTGTGAGATGTTTTCCAAAGGCTTCAATAAAAGTACTTTTTCCAACACCAGGAACGCCAGTAATTCCAATACGTACCGATTTATTAGCCTGAGCCAAACAGCCTTGAACAACTTCATTGGCTTTTTCAAAATGATCGGGATTAGTACTTTCAATTAAAGTAATCGCGCGACTTAAAGAAGTTCTGTTTCCTTCAAGGATACCATTAATTAATTCTTCTGAAGTGGGTTGTTGTCTGCGTTTATTTTTAATTTGATTAATAGCCGATATATTAGTGATTTCGGGAGATGAAATCCCAGGTTTTTCAGAGATATTTCCAGCTTGTTTATTCAAATTTGACAAAATGCACTTTTTAGAAATGTAAAAGTACAGAAAACAAAAACAGTTTCAAAAAGTTAGTTAGCCACAAATTACACGAATTTCTGCTAATTTGTTACCGCTTTTTTGTCTTCTTGTGCGAAGTCGAAAGGCACACAACTAGCTCAACAAAGATTGTTTACTGCAAAGAGACCCGACAGGTTTTAAAAACCTGTCGGGTCTAGTATTGTAGAATTGCCTTGTGTCCTTTCGACTTCGCTCAGGAAGACATTGCATTTGCGAAAAGTTCTGGCAATAAAAAAACTTAGTGGCTTAGAACCTTAGCGTATGAAAGAATTAATATCCAGCGGTAAATCTAACTTGGTGGTGTTTTGGAGTTTCTACTTCATCAGCAATAACAACCGCTAGATCTTCTACAGATAAAATACTTCTTTGTTCGTCATTGAAAACTGGATTTTCTAATCCTAAACGGTATTTTCCAGTTCTTCCTGTTTTAGTTCCAGCGTGCATTTCGAATGCAGGACTAAAGAAAGCCCAGTCTAAGTCTTTTTCTTCTTTAATAATATCTAAATAATGTCTTGCTGCGTTTGCACCAGGGAAAATTTCTTTTGGGAAATCTGGAGTATCTACAGCTTGTAAGTCTGGAGCAACAAATAAACTTCCAGCGCCACCAATAGTAATAAAACGTTTTACGCCAGATTTTTTAACTGCTTCCTGAATCGCTTTGGAACCTGCTAAGAAATCATCGTAAATGTTTGGATTTGTCCATCCTGGGTTGTAAGCGTTAACAACAGCATCGTGACCTTTTAAGATTTCTGCCAATGCGTCAACGTTAAAAATATCTGCAGCAACCCATTTAGCATTTGCTGTATCTTTTGGAGTTCTTGCGATAGCAGTTACTTCGTGTTTTCTTTCTGCTAATTCATTTAAAATTGCTGAGCCAACAAATCCTGTAGCTCCAATAAGTGCGATTTTCATAATATATAAATTTATTTAGTAATAAAAAATGTTACAGTTTTGATTAAAAAAATAGTTTTAAAATTGATTCGAAAAATCTTCCAATGATATTGCCTCCAGCTGCTTGCTGACGTTTTGATTCATTTCGCTATATAACACTTCCAAATGCTGATTAATGTTTTTTCCAACAGGACAATCAGGATTTGGCTGATTCTTTGCAAAACCTAAACCAATGCTTTCAAAGGTCATTTCGAATATTTGTTTTAAAGTCAGTTCAGCAGCATTGACAGCCAATTTTGTACCGCCATTTTTTCCTTCTTTACTTTCTACAATATGATGTGCTTTTAAGTTGGCAATTTCTTTTCGAACCAAAACAGGATTTAGATTAATACTTCCAGCAATAAACTCCGATGATAAATAATCATTTGGAAATTTATGGAGCAAAGTAAGAATGTGAATCGTTATGGCAAATTTACCTGAAATCATACTGTAATAAAATATGTTACAAATTTATGGTTTTTTGTAACACAAAATACTAATTTAACTTTTTTTTAGTGATTAGTGAATAGTCCTTAGTAATTAATTCTTAGTGATTAGTCATTTAGCTTTTAATACTTAGTAATTATTACTTTTGCGTTTAGTTGGTAAAAATTATGAGTTGTAACTGAAAATTTTAGCGAAAGGATTGTAAGTATTAATCTTACATTCTGAAAATTTCATTATTAAAAACAAATTACTATCGACTAAGGACTAATTACTAAGCACTAATTAATGAACAACTTTATATTAATATTCTTCTTCCTTTCATTGGGTTTAGTTTTGCAAAGAGTAAAACAATTTCCGACTCATATTTATAAGACATTAAATAAAATTGTTATTTATTTTTGTCTTCCTGCAATTACACTTTATCATATTCCTAAGATTAAATGGAGCAATGAATTACTGTTTCCAATAGGAGCTGGCTGGATTACGTATATTTTAGCTTTTCTGTTTTTTCATATTTTGGGAAGAAGAAAAGGTTGGTCGAATAAATTGATTGGCTGTCTGATATTAACTGCCGGATTAAGTAATAGCTCTTTTTTAGGTTATCCGATAATTGAGGCTTTGTTTGGAAAAAAAGGATTGGAAACGGCAGTTTTAGTAGATCAGCCAGGAACTTTTGTAGTGGTTTCTACACTTGGTGTTTTTACAGCGGCTTTTTATTCTAAAGGAAGCCCCAATTTCTTAGGAATTTTAAAGAAAATTATCACATTTCCTCCATTTTTAATGTTTGTTCTAGCTTGTATTTTTAATGTTTTGAATTATGATTTAAATGAAAACATTCAAAATATATTATTAAAAATCGGAAGTTTCGTAACGCCATTAGCTGTTCTTTCTGTTGGTTTGCAACTTACTTTTGATCGCAATAGTAAACATTGGAAATTCCTGCATCTAGGGCTTTTTTTCAAACTGATTTTAGTTCCATTTGTGATTCTTGTGCTGTATGTTTTTATATTTAATCAACGTTCTGAGGCCATTAAAATTACGTTGATGGAAACCGCAATGGCTCCAATGATTACAGGAGCAATTTTAGCTTCGACCTATGGATTGAAACCAAAATTAAGTAGTATGATGATTGGTTTTGGAATCCCGATTTCTTTCGTAACTCTTGCAATTTGGTATTTTATCTTAAGTTTTATTTAGTTCAAAATACTAATTAGATAGAGAAAGTAGAATTTTAACTTTTTTTTACCTTTTCAATGTTTTCTACATGCATTTTTTAGTTAATTTTAGAGGAACTAAAAAAAGATATATTATGTCAACATTAAGATTAGGCGATATAGCTCCAGATTTCAGCGCAGAAACCACGCAGGGACCAATCAATTTTCATGAATGGTTAGGAGATTCTTGGGGTGTTTTATTTTCGCATCCAGCAGATTTTACTCCTGTTTGTACAACGGAATTGGGAACCGTAGCGAATTATGTTCCTGAGTTTACCAAAAGAAATACGAAAGTTATTGCTCTGAGTGTAGATGGTTTAGACTCGCATAAAGAGTGGATTAAAGACATTAACGAAACTCAGAATACAGAAGTTAATTTTCCAATTATTGCCGATGAAGATAAAAAAGTAGCGAATCTTTACGATATGCTTCATCCAAATGCAAGTGACAAATTTACGGTGCGTTCTGTTTTTGTAATTGGGCCAGATAAAAAAATTAAATTGACGCTGACTTATCCAGCTTCAACAGGAAGAAATTTCGACGAATTATTGCGTGTTATTGACAGTTTGCAATTAACAGCAAATTACAGCGTTGCAACTCCTGCTAATTGGAAAGATGGGGAAGATGTAGTGATCGCACCAGCAATTCCAGACAGTGATATTCCTGCAAAATTCCCAAAAGGACATACGCCGATAAAACCTTATTTACGATTGACTCCACAGCCGAATAAGTAATTTTTTAGAGACAAAGTGACAGAGTTACAAAGGCTCAAAGATTACAAATAAAAAAGCACTAAGATTTTCAAAAATGAAAATCTTAGTGCTTTTTTTATGAATAAAATAATTCTCTCTTAGAAGAATCTTTGCAACTTTGTTACTCTGTCACTTTGAGCCTAAAAAAAATCATTTCACTGCCAACAAAGCATTCATTCTCTTTTTATCGCCTACAACCCAAAGAATGTCGTTTTTTTCTAAGATTAAACTTGATTCTGGATTTAGGATACGATTTCCGTTTCGTTCTATCCCGACAACCATTCCATCAGTTTTGGCTCTGAATTGGCCAATGCTTTTTTGAATAAATTCATCTTGAGAAACTTCCAGCTGACGCAAAACAATATCGGTTTCTTCTACTTTTCCAGGGGCTTCAGTTTCATTTTGATTTAGGTACTTTGTAAATTCAACAATTTGCGCATCGGTACCAATTACACAAATTTCATCTCCTGGAAATAAACGTTCATTTTTGGTCGGGATTGGAATGGTTACTTCGCCACGTTTGATGTAAGCGATATTGATTCCTAATGATTCTCGAATTTTTAATTCTTGCAATGTTTTACCAACGAGATTTGATTCTTTTTTAATTTCAAAAAAAGACATGTGACCGTCCCACGGCATCAAATTAGCATATCTTCTATCAATCTTTTTGTTTTCACGATCGTTGAGGTTTTTCAAAAAGTGATTTTCGATTTTATGATACTGTTCATTTAGTTTTTTAGGGAAAATTTGATAGGCTCCAATAGCGATAATCAGTGCAATAAAAGCAACTAAAGGTGAGAAGAAGATATTCAATAGAAAACCGACAAAGAATAATCCAAGACTCATCCTAATTAAAATAAGCATCAATAATGCCCCGCGGTATTTACGCTCTTCCCAAAGTATTTCTACTTCATCTACTTTTACACGACGCAGTGAAAGCGCCCATAAAAACGGAGCAATAATAACCAGTGTCAATAAAGCCGCTAAAGTATTTCCGAATCTAGTATCGGCCACTAAAGGCGCAACGAATTTAGATGACAATAAAATAATTGCTGTAATAATAATAGTATGAAGGATAATCTGAGTAATCGAAGATCGCAATACAATCTGCCAAGTACTGACAGACTTAATCGCCTGGGCATTCACGCTGTATCTGTTGATATTTTTAACCCATCGTTTCGGCATTTTTGATTCTAAAAACAAAGCAAATCTTTCCGAATACTTAATTAAAAATGGAGTTGTAAAAGTGGTTATTGCGGATACTGCTACGATAATTGGATACAAGAAATCACTGGTTACCTTCAGTGTCATTCCAAGAGTTGCAATGATAAAAGAAAACTCTCCAATTTGCGCCAAACTCATTCCTGTCTGTACTGATTGCTTTAACGGTTGACCAGAAATTAAAGCTCCTATAGAAGAACTAAATGCTTTTCCGAAAATAGTTAAAAGTGTAATCAAACCAACTGGAAGCGCATAGGTCAATAGTGTTTCAGGATTAATTAACATTCCTACAGATACAAAGAAAACAGCCCCAAATAAATCTTTTACAGGTTGAATTAAATGTTCAATTTTTTCTGCTTGTGTCGTTTCTGCAATAATAGAACCCATAATAAAAGCTCCTAAAGCGGGAGAAAAACCAACATTTGCTGCGAAAATTACCATCATTAAACATAATGCTAATGAAATAATTAAGAGCATTTCATCCGTTAAGAGATGCTTGGCTTTTTTCAAAATGGTCGGAATAATAAAGATGCCACCTAAGAACCAGATAATTAAAAAGAATACTAATTTTAAAACAGACTGCAATAATTCTCCTCCGGAAACCTGATCGCTTACTGCAATTGTCGATAATAAAACAAGCATTAAAATCGCTACTATATCTTCAACAATTAAGGCTCCAAAAACAATTCCCACGAACTTTTTTCCTTTTACACCCAATTCATCAAAAGCCCTGATAATAATCGTTGTGGAAGAAATAGAAAGTGTCGCTCCAAGGAAAATACTGTCCATTTTTCCCCAGCCCATCCATTGTCCGACACAATAACCAATCAATGTCATAAACATAATTTGGGTTATGGCGGTAACAGAAGAGGTTCCTCCAACCTTCATTAATTTCTTAAAGCTGAATTCGAGTCCCAAACTAAAAAGTAAAAATATTACCCCGATTTCTGCCCAAACTTCAACACTTTTCATATCAGTAATAGAAGGGAAAAAATCAAAATGGTTTCCGGCTAGAAATCCTGCAATCAAGTAGCCTAGAACCAAAGGTTGTTTCATTTTTTTAAATAGTAGAACGGCAATTCCGGCAGTCATCAGGATTAATCCTAAATCACTAATTAAGGGTTGTAAGTGGTGTGTACTTTCGGCAGCGGCATTTAATGCAATCATATAAAAATGTGGTATTTTTTTAAGGAGCTTATCCAGCTTTCATTTGAATGAAATTCACTGCGCTTTTATGAGAATAAATGGCTTGATAATACTGGTTTAGCTCCGAATTAAATAAAAAAAAGCTATCTCGATAAAGATAGCTTTTTTTGGGAAAATATTTAGGTTTTTCTTTAAATTCCTGTGTAATTGCTAGGAGTTATAGCTAATAATTCTGCTCTAACAGCATCTGAAACTTCCAAAGTTGCAATGAAGTTATGAATCGCATTTTTATCGATTGCTTCATTTGTTCTTGTTAAACCTTTCAAAGCTTCGTAAGGGTTTGGATATGCTTCACGACGTAAAATAGTCTGAATTGCTTCAGCAACAACTGCCCAGTTTCTTTCTAAATCTTCAGCAAATTTATTTTCGTTTAAAAGTAATTTGTTCAAACCTTTTAAAGTTGCTTCAAAAGCGATAATGGTATGTCCAAATGGAACACCAACATTACGTAAAACGGTACTGTCAGTTAAATCACGCTGTAATCTTGAGATTGGTAATTTTGCTGAAAGATGCTCGAAAATAGCATTTGCAATTCCTAAGTTTCCTTCAGAGTTTTCAAAGTCGATTGGATTTACTTTGTGCGGCATTGCAGAAGAACCAATTTCGCCAGCTTTGATTTTTTGTTTGAAATAATCCATTGAAACATACGTCCAAATATCGCGGTCTAAATCAATGATAATGGTGTTGATTCTTTTTAAAGCATCAAAGAAAGCAGCAAAATGATCGTAGTGCTCAATTTGAGTTGTTGGAAAAGAATGTTTTAAACCAAGATCTGTTTCAACAAATTTATTTCCGAACTGTTTCCAGTCAATTTGCGGGTAAGCCACGTAATGTGCATTGAAATTTCCAGTTGCGCCACCAAATTTAGCAGCAAACGGAATATTGAATAATAAACGCATCTGCTCTTCTAAACGCTCTACGAATACCAAAATCTCTTTTCCTAAACGAGTAGGTGAGGCTGGTTGTCCGTGAGTGCGGGCAAGCATTGGAATGTCTTTCCATTCTGTGCTTAATTCTTTTAATTTAGCAATTAATGCAATTAAAGAAGGCATATAAACTTGCTCAAACGCTTCTTTTGTAGAAAGTGGAATTGCCGTATTGTTAATATCTTGAGATGTTAATCCGAAGTGAATGAACTCTTTGTGTTCAGATAAACCTAATTTTTCGAAAGCATCTTTTATAAAGTATTCCACCGCTTTTACGTCGTGATTGGTTACTTTCTCTGTTTCTTTAATCCAAAGCGCGTCTTCAGTAGAGAAATTTTTATAGATGTTTCTCAAACTTTCAAATAAACTAGAATCGATATCTTTTAATTGAGGCAATGGAATTTCGCATAAAGCAATAAAATATTCCACTTCAACCAAAACTCGGTATTTAATTAAAGCTTCTTCAGAGAAAAAAGGTGCTAAATTTTGGGTTTTATTTCTATATCTTCCATCAATTGGAGAAATAGCATTCAATTCGTTTAGAGTAGTCATTGTTATGTTGTTTTTTCGAAAGGTGCAAATATAAACAGAATTTGGCGATTACAGGTAATTAAAACGTGCATTTGTGCATTCAAAATGAATTTAATCGCGTTCTTAAATCGGCAACGCCTTCAGATGCAAACTTGGCAATTGTTTCCACTTTGTTTCGGATATTTGGAATTGCAATCGGTTTTGGATCAATATAAAAAAGAGGAGTTGTACTTGGAGCATAAGCGATTAAACCTGCAGCAGGATAAACTTGAAGTGAAGTTCCAATCACAGCAAAATAATCGGCTGTTTCTGTAATATCAATTGCTTCTTCGAGAGCAGGAACTTCTTCTCCAAACCAAACAATATGCGGACGTAATTGATGTCCGTTTGTATCAAAATCACCAGTATGCAAATCTTCTGCCCAGTCTAAAATTAGATTTTTATCTCGAATGCTTCTAACTTTTAATAATTCCCCATGTAAATGCAAAACTTTTGTACTACCGGCACGTTCATGTAAATCGTCTACATTTTGAGTAATGATATGCACATCAAAATCTTTTTCCAGTTCGGCAAGAATAATATGTCCTAAGTTTGGTTTTACCTCTTTTAACTGCTGACGACGTTTATTATAAAAATCTAGAACCAATTCTTGATTTTTATGCCAACCTTCTGGAGTTGCGACTTCCATTACATCATGGCCTTCCCATAAACCATCACTGTCACGAAAGGTTTTGATGCCACTTTCAGCACTGATTCCAGCTCCGGTTAAGACTACAAGTTTCTTTTTCATTTTTTTGTTTTTTGTGATATCAAATATATTTAAATAAATGGAATGGTAGATTTATTATTAATTTAAAAAAAATACATTAAGTAAGTTAAATCTTATATATTTGATTTTGTTTTTTAAGGAAACGAAAATATTAATTAGTTAAAGTTCGGTTTATAACAGAACTTATGTATATTGCAAAATAATTTTTTTATGAGAATTATTGGAAAGAAAAAGATTTTAAAAATTAAAATCAAAAATCTTGGGAATCAAAAGCTGTGTTATGAAATTGATAAGTTAATTTTTGATTTAGAGAATTTTAATTCAAAAAGTCAAAAGATTGAAGACGTAAGGTTAGATGCTGATTGCGTTCATAATGATGGTTTTTATTTTTTTAATATAAATGTTCATCGAACATTAGTTTTAATTGAAATGGATGATGAAGGAGAAGCAACTATTGTCTGGGTAGGAAATCATCAAGAATATGAATCGATTTTTAAAAATAACAAAAAGACCATTGAAAAGTGGTTGAGAAAAAACGGATATATAGAGTAATGAAAGCACATTTAGATATTGAGAAATTAATTTCGGATGATTTAATTTCGAATGAATTAGATTATGAAAGAGCACTTGTCGCAGAACGTAAGCTAAGACTGCTATCAAAAGAAAGTGTTCATTTTAAAAATTTGAGAATAAAACTTAGACGTGTAATTGAGAAATATGAAAATCAAGAGTGGAGTGATGTCAATAATTTTGATACAGATAAACTTATAGAAATTGATAAATATGAAGAAATAGCTGAGTTAGAAAGAGTTTTTATTGAAAATCGTAAGTATTCTATTCGAGAAAAATTAAAGGACCTTGATTTAACTCAGGGAGATTTGGCGGTAATTTTAGGGCATAAAAGTAAAACACATATGTCTGAACTTATAAACGGCATAAAGCCTTTTACTTTAAAGGATTTAGTGATAATTAATAGGGTATTAAAAATTGAAATAGGATTGTTAATTCCGGTTTTTTTGTCTAAAGACGATCAATTAAGATTAAATGAAATTGTAAAAGTACTCGATAAGCCCAAAGTAAAACTTAATTTAAAAGATTTAATTGTATCCTGACTAAAGCAGTTTGATTTTGAAAGTTCTATTTTTTAACAGCTTAGAAATTTAATATTTTTGCGTCAAATAAAAGAAATAATGATTGATTTAGATTACCTCGCATTCTTAGAAAATATATTAACTGATAATAGAAAAAGTAATTTTTTAAAAGTATTAGAAAACCGCACCAAACATTTTACTGTTGCTGTTGAAGATGTGTATCAGATGCATAATACAAGTGCTGTAATGCGCAGTTGTGAAGTTTTCGGAATTCAAGAATTGAATGTAATTGAGCAGCGTTTTGGAAAACGTATTGACAAAGAAATTGCGTTAGGAGCACAAAAATGGGTTGATATCAATAGATTTGATTCGGTTTCAGGCTGTCTTTCTGATTTGAGAAGTAAAGGGTATCAAATTATTGCTACAACACCTCACGAAAAAGACTGTATGTTGGAGGATTTTGATATCACAAAACCAAGTGCTTTATTTTTTGGAACAGAAAAAGAAGGATTGTCACAAGAAATTATGGATAATGCTGACGGATTTTTGAAAATTCCAATGGTTGGTTTTACTGAAAGTTTGAATATCTCTGTTTCAGCGGCAATTATCATCCAAAGTTTAACCAATAGATTAAGAAGGTCTGATATTAATTGGAAATTAAGCGATGAAGAAATTTTGGCAAAACGCTTAGATTGGGCTAAAAATTCAATACGTGATATAAAACGAATTGAAGAGCGGTATTATCAAGATAATCCGAGATAGTTTAGTATTCAGTCGCGGTTTGCAGTTGCAGTTTTCGGATTGTGAATTTAGAGCTAGGATAAAAATAAAAAGACCGACAGTTTTAAACTATCGGTCTTTTTTTATTATTAAAGTATCAGTCTGTAAACTGTGACTGCAACTGAATACTTAAAAAATTATTCATTAACCAAAACCCATGTGCCGGCAGCTAATAAACTTTCTGCTTTTTTGTACTTCATAGTTTCTGTTTTACCAGTGGCAACTTCTTGAACTGTAACAGTATCATTTCTGTTGATTTTTGGCGTATCTCTTACAATCGTTTCTGTAACCTGACGCTGTTGCGTTTCTCCAGCTTCACGGTTGATGCTTTCGCTGTTTGGAATTTCGTCTTTACTTAATTGTAAATTTTCTTTTGGACGAGCTACTTCTCTTGCTTCATGGATTTCAGGAGCGTTTTGAGCTGGTAAATCACCTTTGAATAAGAATGAAATAACTTCTTTATTAACGTTGTCTAACATTCCTCTGAACAAGTTGAAAGCTTCTAATTTGTAGATTAGCAATGGATCTTTTTGCTCGTGAACAGCCAATTGAACAGATTGTTTCAATTCGTCCATTTTGCGTAAGTGCTTTTTCCAAGCCTCATCAACAATAGAAAGCGTGATGTTTTTCTCAAAATCAGCGATTAATTGAGCACCTTCGCTGTCATAAGCTTTTTTCAAGTCAGTTACAACATTCAAAGTTTTAATTCCGTCTGTAAATGGAACTACAATTCTTTCGAAATGATTGTTTGGCTCTTCGTAAACTCCTTTAATGATTGGGAAAGCTTCTCTTGCGCTTCTTTCTGTTTTTTCAGTATAGAATGCTAAAGCTTCTTTATATACTTTTCCAGTAACTTCGATATCAGATAATTTTAAGAAATCTGCTTCAGAGATTGGAGAAGTGATTCCGAAATAACGAATTAAATCAAATTCATATCCTTTGAAATCATTTGCTACTTTATTATTGCTTACGATTAATTCGCAAGTGTCATAAAGCATATTCGCGATATCCAGTTTTAAACGCTCACCGAATAATGCGTGACGACGACGTTTGTAAACTACTTCACGTTGAGAGTTCATTACGTCATCATATTCTAATAGACGTTTACGAACACCAAAGTTGTTTTCTTCTACTTTTTTCTGAGCACGTTCGATAGATTTAGTCATCATAGAATGCTGAATAACCTCACCTTCTTTCAATCCCATTCTGTCCATCACTTTTGCAACTCTTTCAGAACCGAATAAACGCATTAAATTATCTTCAAGAGAAACATAGAATTGAGAACTTCCTGGATCTCCCTGACGACCAGAACGACCGCGTAACTGTCTGTCTACACGACGAGAATCATGACGCTCAGTACCAACGATTGCTAAACCACCTGCAGCTTTTACTTCTGGAGATAATTTAATATCGGTACCACGACCAGCCATGTTTGTTGCAATAGTTACAACTCCAGCTTTACCAGCTTCTTCAACGATTTGTGCCTCTTGTTTGTGCATTTTGGCATTTAATACGTTGTGTTGGATTCCTCTCATTTTAAGCATACGGCTTAATAATTCTGAAATCTCTACAGAAGTTGTTCCAATCAATACCGGTCTTCCTGCTTGTGATAATTCTGTTACATCTTCGATTACTGCATTGAATTTTTCACGTGTAGTTTTGTAGATGTAGTCTTCTTTATCTTGTCTTGCAATCGGACGGTTTGTCGGAATTTCAACAACATCCAATTTATAGATTTGCCATAACTCGCCAGCTTCAGTAACAGCAGTACCGGTCATACCTGCCAATTTGCTGTACATTCTGAAATAATTCTGTAATGTAACTGTTGCAAAAGTTTGAGTTGCAGCTTCGATTTTTACATTTTCTTTTGCTTCGATCGCTTGGTGAAGACCGTCAGAGTAACGACGTCCATCCATGATACGACCTGTTTGCTCATCGACAATTAAAATTTTGTTGTCCATGATAACGTACTCAACATCTTTTTCAAACAAAGCATATGCTTTTAAAAGCTGCGTTAAAGTATGGATACGTTCGCTTTTTACTCCAAAATCTTGGAATAATCTTTCTTTAGCTTCCGCTTCAGCGTCTTTGTCTAATTTTTGTTTTTCAATCGCAGCGATTTCAGTTCCAATGTCTGGTAAAACGAAGAAATCGGCATCAGTATCTCCAGAAAGGTATTTAATACCGTTATCTGTCAATTCTACTTGATTGTTTTTCTCTTCAATCACAAAATACAAAGCTTCGTCCACTTTGTGCATTTCGCGATTGTTATCTTGCATGTATTGATTTTCAGTTTTTTGAAGCAATTGTTTAATTCCTTCTTCACTTAAAAATTTAATTAATGCTTTATTTTTAGGTAAAGATCTGTAAGCTCTCAATAATAAGAAACCTCCATCTTTAGTATTTCCTTCTTTTATTAATTTTTTAGCTTCAGCTAAGAAACCATTTGCTAACTGACGTTGTTGTGCAACTAAGTTTTCAATTTTTGGTTTCAATTCATTAAATTCATGACGGTCTCCTTGAGGAACTGGTCCAGAAATAATAAGCGGTGTTCTCGCGTCGTCAATTAATACAGAGTCAACCTCGTCGACAATGGCAAAATTGTGTTTTCTCTGAACTAAATCGCTAGGCGAGTGCGCCATGTTATCTCTTAGGTAGTCAAAACCAAACTCATTGTTAGTTCCGTAAGTGATGTCAGCATCGTAAGCTTTTTTTCTAGCTTCTGTACTTGGTTGGTGATTGTCAATACAGTCAACAGATAAACCGTGAAACTCGAATAAAGGAGCTTTCCACGTGCTATCACGTTTTGCTAAGTAGTCATTCACCGTTACTAAGTGAACTCCGTTTCCTGTCAAAGCGTTTAAGTAAAGTGGAAGAGTAGCAACCAAAGTTTTACCTTCTCCCGTTTGCATTTCGGCAACTTTACCTTCATGCAATACCATACCGCCAATTAACTGAACATCGTAGTGAATCATGTCCCAAGTGATATCTTTTCCTGCAGCATTCCATTTGTTAGCCCAAATAGCTTTGTCGCCTTCAATAGTAATGTATGATTTTGTTGAAGAAAATTCACGGTCTTTTGGAGTCGCAGTAACTTCTATATGAGAGTTCTCTTTAAAACGACGAGCCGTTTCTTTTACAACAGAAAACGCTTCTGGTAGAATTTCCAACAACGTTTTTTCAGAGATTTCATAAGCTTCTTTTTCAAGAGCATCAATAGCATCATAAATGTCTTCTCTTTTGTCGATGTCTTCGATGTTTTCTACTTCAGCTTTAAGAGAAGCAATTTTAGCATCTTTATCAGCTCTAGCTTCTTTAATTCTGTCTTTGAAAAAAACAGTTCTACCTCTTAATTCGTCGTTAGATAGACTCATTAAGGGAGCTTCGAATGCTTTGATTTTGTTTAAGTAAGGTTGTAAAGCTTTGACATCTTTCTGTGATTTATCACCCACAAAGACTTTAATAATACTATTTATGAAACTCATGATTTATTGTATTTCTTTATTATTTAATATGTATTTGAACCAAAAAAAAAGCCTCTATGATGAGACTTTTTCCTTTGGTTTATTTTTTTAATATTCATCCTCATTCCAAAGATAATCTTCGTCTGTTGGATAATCAGGCCAAATTTCTTCCATTGATTCATATATCTCCCCTTCATCTTCGATTGACTGAAGGTTTTCTACCACCTCTAATGGAGCACCAGCTCTAATGGCGTAGTCAATAAGTTCATCTTTGTTAGCAGGCCATGGCGCATCACTTAAATAAGATGCTAATTCTAATGTCCAATACATCTGTTATCTGTTTAGTTTGTGCAAAAATAAATTTTTTACTGAAAAAGACAAGTAAATTTTGATTTATTTTAATAAAATTTAAGAACGTCTCTTGTTAAATTCCAATAATGGATATAAAATCCCAATTTTTAAATTCCAAATTCCAATAAAAAGTAGCAAAATCACTTTTTTTAGAACCTTATTTTTATTTTTAAAATTCAAAAGAATTTATTTTTTTCTTTGGAATTTGAGATTTCAACGATTTGGAATTTTTAGAAAATTTATTTTCTAGGTATCCATTTCACTTCCTCCGCTTTAAGGTCTGAGGACAACTTTCGTGCCAAGACAAAAAGATAGTCAGAAAGTCGGTTTAAGTACTGTATTGCTATTTCTGGAACGTGTTCATTATGACTTAAATGTACTGCCAAGCGCTCTGCGCGACGGCATATACAGCGCGCTATATGACAATGTGACACGGTAGGATGACCACCCGGTAAAACAAAATGTGTCATTTGCGGAAGACTTTCATCCATCTTATCTATTTCGTTTTCGAGTAATTGGATGTCAGAATCGATTATTCCAAGATTTTTTAAACGAAGCTCCCCGTTTTTTAAGACTTCTTTTTCTTGAGGAGTTGCCAAAATGGCGCCTACTGTAAAAAGACGATCCTGAATTTCTATTAAAATAGTTTTATAATGAGAATCCATTTCCTGATCACGAATTAATCCGATGTATGAATTAAGTTCGTCAACAGTTCCATAACTGTCAATTCTGATATGGTCTTTAGGTACTCGGGTTCCTCCAAAAAGAGCCGTTGTTCCTTTATCGCCTGTTTTGGTGTATACTTTCATTTTTTTTTAAGATGCTAAGGTTCTGAGGTACTAAGATTATAAGTTTCTTTGGCTCTAATTTCTATATTAAAGTTTAATTCTTTCCAGTCTTTTATTTTCCATTTCCGTACTAAAAAAAACATCCTTAGAAATTGGGTTTTCTAAGAGTTGCCATTCAGATTTTTCAGGTAAATGTTCCAGGATAAAATCTTCGGGATTGTCTAGTAAGTAACGAACAGATAATTGTTTCTCAAAAAACAATTTTCCGTCTTCATTTTCAAAGGCTCCACCGGCTCCCCAGGTTACATCTATAAATTCCCATTTATCATACAATTTTGACAGCATTCCAGGCGTGATTTGTTTCCTTTAGATATCCACCGTTATAATTATAACCTTTACCATAACCTGTAATGACTTCACATTTTATTTTTAGATTAAGACAGATTTCCTGAAATAAATTTGAATAACCTGCACAAACTGATTTTCTGTCAGAAAAGGTCGTTTCAGCAGAAACATCATCTATTGTATTGTTTACGTAGGATTCGATATCATAATCAATATTTAAACAAATCCAGTAATAAATTAATTGTACAAGTTCTTTTTTAGTTTTTGCTCCTCTTGCTAAATATTTGCTTAAATCTTCAATGTTTTTAGTTTCAGACTCAGGTGCTTTTTTTGCATATTCTATTAATCTGTAATACGTTTGATTTTGAGCACTAATTGAAATAGTGGAAAATAATATAAACGAGACGAGGATTTTTTTCACTCTGAAATTTATTTTTAATACGAAAATCTAAACTTTTTTACTTGTATCACTTTCAATTAATCCGTCTCTTAAGCGAATAACGCGATGTGCATAAGCCGCAATATCTTCTTCGTGAGTAACTAGAATAACAGTATTTCCCTGTGCGTGAATATCGCCAAAAAGCTTCATGATTTCAACAGAAGTTTTACTGTCTAAGTTTCCCGTTGGTTCATCGGCTAGAATAATAGAAGGTTTATTGACCAAAGCTCTGGCTACAGCCACACGCTGGCGTTGTCCTCCAGAAAGCTGATTGGGCTGGTGATCCATTCTGTCGGCTAGATTTACTTGTTTTAAAACTTCGGTTGCACGTGCAATTCGTTCAGATTTTCCGTAACCGGCATAAATCATAGGAAGTGCTACATTATCTAGTGCAGTTGTTCGGGGTAATAAATTAAAAGTCTGAAATACGAAACCAATTTCTTTGTTTCTAATTTCGGCTAATTCATCATCTTTCATTTGGCTGACATCTTTTCCATTTAAGACGTAACGTCCAGAAGTAGGTGTGTCTAAACAGCCTAATAAGTTCATTAAAGTAGATTTTCCAGATCCCGAAGGTCCCATTAATGCTACATATTCGCCTTTTTTTATTTCTAAATTAACTCCCTTTAAAACATAAACAATTTCGTTTCCTAAAACAAAATTTCGTCTGATGTCGGTTATTTTAATTAATGGTTCAGCCATTTTGGTTTACAATTTTGGATTTAAAAGTACAAAACACTTTTGAATTAAAGAGATAAGTAGCCCATAATTGATTTTTGTTACAAACGAAAGTCATAGTTTATTTTTCTGCTAAAATAATCAGCATTATATTTTTAAAGCTGTTATATCGTTTTGAAGTTTTTTTGTATAATTAACATTATTTTCTAATTTTTATAAATTTATTACCTTTTAAGTCTTAAAAATATGGAAATAATGTAATTTAAGCCGTTTTCTTTTAAGTAAATTTGATATTATTAATTAAAACAATCAAGATTATGAAAAATATCAAAATAGCTACAGGAATTGCATTATTAGCGTTGAGCTTTACATCATGTAAAGACGAAAAACAAGAAAAGGCACAGAAAACAATTGACTCTTATGTAACCTACGTAGATTCGGTTAAAAATGTAAAAGCCGAAGATTTAAAAGAGAATTGGACTGCTGTAGAATCTGAATATGATAGAAGAGCTGCAGAAGCTGATGCTGCTTTAGCCGATATTAAAGATAATGCTGCTCAAACAGAGAAGATCAATACGAGTAAAGCAAAATATGAGAGTTTTAAAAATGAAATGACCACCCTTCTTGCCCCTCCGGCTCCAAGTCCGAAACAACAATTGAGAAATGCCTTATTTGGTGAAGGGAAAATTGGAGATGATATGAGTTTCAGCTGGGTAAATGCTCAAAATATTCATAGTGTTTACCAACAGTTTGTTCATACAGTTGAAAATAATAAAGACAAATATTCTAGAGAAGACTGGGATGAAATTAAAGTATTGTATGAAGCACTTGACAGTAGAAAAAATACTGTTGAAAAAGAAGGATTGACTGCATCAGACAATAGAAAAATAGCTGGCTTGAAAATCAAGTTTGCACCTATGTATACTGTAAATAGAATGGGAGCAAAAGCAGAAGAGAATAAAGAAGCTAAAAAGTAAGCTTTAAAATTTTGAATTAGTAAAAAAAGACGATCTGAAATGATCGTCTTTTTTTTATACTCTTATTATAAAATGTTCTTTTTCCTGTTCTCTTCTAAAAAAGACAAATCCCCATTGAAAAGTATCAATCGTGACTTTTACTTTGGGATGATTTTTTATGATTTCCCAAGCTTCTTCCATATCCTCTGACCAATGAATATCGTCGAAAATCCAAACAGAATCATTGTCGATTGTTGGCATGAGAAGGTCAAAATAGGCCAAGGTTGCTTTCTTAGAATGATTTCCGTCAAAATATATTAAATCGTAATTTGTCGCCTGAATGTTTTCGGAAATTAAAAATGATTCAAATTCAGAAATTATACTTTCAACATTATTGCAATCAAATTTAGCCAATTGATTTTGGGCAACATTAGCGGTATTTGGGCAACCCTCAATAGTAATTACTTTCGCTTTCGGATTGCCTAACGCTAGGGCAGAAGTCGCCAAGCCTAAAGAAGTTCCAATTTCTAATACATTTTTAGGTTTGAAATAATTAGAAACTCTAAATAATAATTCGGCACGTTTTGGCGAAATTCCTGCAGTCTGCGCAATTTTGGAAATCTGTCTTCGATTTGATTTAAAGACTTTTGATCCTGCACCAAAATCAGTTACTTCAATAAAATTCTTATTTTCTAAAAGTGATTTTCTATACTTTTTTAGAATGGCATATTCTGGTTTTGCTTTTCTGTCGTAAAAACACTTTGTCAATAAACTAAAAACAAAAGGCGAATGTACAGCATGCTCGTTTTTAGAATGCCAAAGAAATTTTAGATAAGATTGTATTTGAAAAAGCATTTAGAAACTTAGGAAGTAATTAATTTACTTTGATCAATTTTACATCAAAAATAAGTACAGAACCAGCTGGAATACCTGGTATGCTAGTACTTCCGTAGCCTAAATGAGATGGAATAAGCAGTGTGCCGCTCCCGCCTTCTTTAAATAACGGAATTCCTTCTGTCCAGCCTTGAATTACTCGGTTTAAAGGAAAAGTCGCTCCAGCACTTGTGCTTTGGTCAAACGTTTTTCCACTAGTGAAAGAACCTGTATAAGCAACCGTAACCGATGATGTTGCGGTTGGCTGTTTACCTGTTCCAGGCTCATCAATGATGTAATATAAACCAGAATCTGTTCGTACTGCAGTTAAATCGTTTTTAGCAATATAATCTTTGATTTCTTGCTCGTTTTCTTCTCTGTAATCTTTTGCTGGTGTTTCTTTGTCTGAACTTGAACACGAAATGAATAATGTTAAAGTAAATAATGCAGTTAATAATTTTTTCATGTAGTATTTTATTTTTTAATGCTGGTAAATATAGGGAAATTTAGTTTTCAGTCGCGGTCTCGGTCTTAGTTTTCAGTCTCAGTTTTTGGTCTCAGTCTTAGTCTTAGTTTTACAGGTGTGTTTTTAACTGCACCCAAATTTATTTGGATTATTTATCATGTAATTTATCAATCTTCCGATTTCAAGACTTTTAATATTGAGTTTATCAAATGTTTCTTTGCTAATATATTTACACTCTAATGAAAACTCAAGCCATGTATTAGTTTCTGAGTTTTCAGCATCACTATCAGTTAGTTTGCTTATAAAATGATTTGGATATCTTCTTTTTCTATATGATTCAGCAATATTAGCAGCAACACTCCTTGAAGATCGTCTTACTTGATCTGTTAAGGAGTATTTTTCTTCAGCAGGGAAGTTTTTTGATAGTTCAAAAATCTCCATTGCAAGTTCAAATGCCTTTTTATAAGCCAATAATTCTTTAAAGTCCATTCTTTATTCTTTTTTGTAAAAATAAAAAAAAAACAAAGAATTTTCCTTCAATAAAATATAGGCATGAAAACTGAGACTGAGACTGAGACTGAAAACTAAAGCTTACCCTTCAAGTTTAGCAGAAAGTTCAAACCAGCGTTCTTCTTTTGCTTCTATTTTCTTAATTATATTTTGAAGTTCATTGGCTTTTTTCTCGATATCAGCATCGGCAACTTTTCCGTCAGAGAATAATTGTTCGATTTTAGCTTTTTCAATTTCTAAATCTTTAATCTCTCGTTCGATTTTCTGATATTCTTTTTGTTCGTTAAAGCTTAAATTTCCAGTCGGATTATTTTGCTTCCAATCTTTTTTTTCTGCTTTATTTTCTTCTTTTTGAGCAACATCAGCACTGTCTTCATAAGCACGGAAATCAGAATAGTTTCCTGGGAAATTTTCGATTTCGCCCTGTCCTCTAAAAACAAATAGATAATCGACAATTTTATCCATAAAATAACGATCGTGAGAGACCACTAATAAACATCCCGGATAATCCAAAAGAAAACTTTCTAAAACGTTCAATGTTACAATATCCAAATCGTTTGTTGGCTCATCGAGAATCAAGAAATTTGGATTCTGAATTAAAACCGTACATAAATACAAGCGTTTTAATTCTCCACCGCTTAATTTTTCGACATAATCATATTGTTTTTTGGCGTCAAAAAGAAAACGCTCCAATAACTGGGAAGCTGAAATGATTTTTCCTTTTGTTAAAGGAATATATTCTCCATATTCTTTGATGATATCAATAACACGCTGTCCTGGTTTTGGATTGATTCCAGATTGCGTGTAATAACCAACTTTAATAGTATCACCTTTAACAACACGTCCACTGTCTGGTGGAATTGTTCCTGTCAAAATATTTAAGAAAGTAGATTTTCCAGTTCCGTTTTTACCAATAATTCCGATTCTTTCTCCACGCTGAAAATCAAAACTAAAATTGTCCAGAATAACGCGGTCCTTGAACTTTTTAGAAAGCTTATGAAGCTCGATAATCTTGCTTCCCATTCTTTCCATATTAATTTCAAGTTCAACCTTATTCTCTTTTCTTCGGCTTTGCGCTTTTTCTTTAATGATGTAAAAATCATCCTGACGAGATTTAGATTTTGTCGTTCTCGCTTTTGGCTGGCGGCGCATCCATTCTAATTCTTTTACGAATAAATTTTTTGCTTTGTCAATACTCGCATTTTCAGAAGTAATTCGTTCTTCTTTTTTCTCTAAGTAATAAGAATAGTTCCCTTTGTACTGATATAATTTTCCGTTATCTAATTCGATAATTTCATTACAAACACGTTCTAAGAAAAAACGGTCGTGCGTTACCATAAATAATGTAATGTTTTCTTTGGCAAAATAACTTTCCAACCATTCAATCATCTCCAAATCTAAGTGGTTGGTAGGCTCATCCAAAATCAGTAAATCTGGGCGATTGATTAGAATAATGGCAAGAGAAAGACGTTTCTTTTGTCCTCCTGAAAGATTTTTTACTTTAAGTTTAAAATCTTCCAGTTTTAATTTGAAAAGAATCTGTTTGTACTGTGTTTCAAAATCCCATGCATTATGCTGGTCCATTGCATCAAAAGCTTTTTGGTAAGCCTCTGTATCCTCAGGGTTTTCCAATGCTTTTTCGTACTTTTCGATTACTTTTAAAGTCTCATTATCTGAAGCAAAAATACTTTCTTCAATCGTAAGTTCATCCTGTAGATTATTATCCTGTGAAAGAAAAGCCATTCTGATTCCTTTTCTCAAAACTACTTGTCCCGTATCAGGTTCTTCTTTACCATTAATAATGTTCATCATGGTCGTTTTACCAGAACCGTTTTTAGCAATAAAAGCGATTTTTTGGTCTTTATTAATTCCAAAAGAGATGTTGTCAAAAAGGACTCTTTCGCCAAATGACTTTGAGATGTTTTCTACAGATAAGTAATTCACAAGAATAAAATTTTTTGCAAAAGTAAACTATTCTCTTACGATTTGCGAATTATTTATGGAGATACAAACTGAGAACCGAACTCAAATCTAAATAATGTATTTGTTGTATAACATTTATCACAGGTTTTCGAATCAAGGCTTCATTTGTTAAATAATAATGTAAACCATCTTTTGTCGCAATGCCCTCAATTTGATGAAAAGGAAGTTTTAAATTGATTCGTCTTTTATTTCCAGCTAAGAAATCCTGATCTTTAAAATCATAAAGCAGATATAAAAATGGTTTTCCTATTTTAGAGTAGCCACACAACACAATCAAGTTTTTATCCTTCAAATAAGTTACACCGGTTACCAAACCTTTTGTATCTAAAGTTGATTTGTATTTGGCAATTTGTGATCCTGCTTGATTTGGCAGTACATATATAGCCGTTTTGGAAGATTTCCATTGTTTGGTAAACAGATAAATACTGTCTTTGGAAACTATAAAAGCTTCACAGTCAAAATTAGTTTTATTAGGTTTAGATGAAGAAAAATCGATTTGATCAGCATATCTAAATGAGATAGTTTCAATTATAGGTTTTTCTTCCAAAAATGATTTTTTCTCTATTTTGAGTATTTGCAAATTTGTTCGATTTCCTGAATAATTATTTCCAAAATCACCAATGTATATATAGTTATCGTCCTGCGAAATTTCTTCCCAGTCATGATTGACAACATTTTCAAGAATAATTTTCTTTTTGATTACACCTAAAGAATCTAGTCCGTAAATAGTCTTATCGTGGTCATCATTATGTGTCCAAAGAAGATTATTAAAATCGATTAATCCTGATGTTTCTTTTATAGAATCACTTAGTTTTTTAGAATATTGAGGTTTTACTCTTAAGTTTTGATAGAGACAGCTTCCATCATTTTTTACTGCTTTTGGATTGTAATTTTTCGAAAGGGAATCGGTACAGTCTGAAATTTGACTATGTAATTGATTGGTAATCAGTACGAATATGATTTTCAGAATCTTCATGTTAAGACAAGTTTAAAACGAACAACTCATAATTGTAGTAAAAACTATAAGTTTTTTTTTGTAATAAAATAAGACATTTCTTTCTTTTTGGCTTTTTTAAAGTAATTCGATCATATACTTTTGCGCGATATTTAAAAAACAGGCCAATCAATCTTTTAATTGTGTATTGGTTTGATTTTTAATTTTTTAACAATGTTCTCTAATGTCTTAAATATGTGACTTGGAGAGGCGAAGCCGTGCTTAATGCTTATGTTTCGGTTGTTGCAAGTTAACAAATTATAATATGAAAGTAGGAATAACTTTTAGTGCTTTTGATTTGCTTCATGCAGGTCATATAAAAATGTTAGAAGAGGCTAAGAGCCAATGTGATTATTTAATTGCAGGTTTACAAATTGATCCAACATTAGACCGTCCGGAGAAAAACAGTCCAACTCAAACTGTAGTGGAGAGATACATTCAGCTTAAAGGATGCAAGTTTGTAGATGAAATTGTTCCCTATTTAACTGAGCAAGATTTGGATGATATTCTTCGGTCATTTAAAATTGATGTTCGCATACTAGGTGATGAATACAAAGATCAAAACTTTACAGGAAGAACTTATTGCGAGAAAAAAGGAATCGAACTTTACTTTAATACACGTGATCATCGTTTTTCTAGCAGTGGACTTAGGAAAGAAGTAGCAGTTAGGGAGTTGGCTAAGGTGCAGTAAATAGTTATTTCTCTGATTTAGTTTGAGATACAACGTATCAATTCTAAAACATTATCTCAGCTTATTTCTTAATGAGAAAGACTCACCATCCTTAAAGAATAAAATATGATATACAAAAGATTATTTATTGCAACATTAGTTCTTTTATTTATTGTTGGATGTTCAAAAGAAAATATAAATTTAGTTCCAAACAGTAATGAAAATACAATTATTTCTAAAAATCATGTCGTTGCACATAGAGGGGCTTGGAAAAAAAATAGTCTGCCACAAAATTCAATTGCATCATTAAAGGAAGCAATTCGTTTAGAATGTAAAGGTTCTGAGTTTGATATTGTATTGACTGCTGATGATTCTTTAGTGATAAGCCATGATAGAAAGTATAATAATCTTGAAATTCAAAAAAATAAGTATGCTGATTTGATTACTTTAAAACTTTCTAATGGAGAAAAGCTTCCTACATTGAGAGAGTATATTTTAGCAGGAAAAGAAAATAATAGAACTACAAAATTAATTTGCGAACTTAAAAATTATGGACTAGATACTGAACGCGCAAAGTTTTTAGTTAGTAGTACAGAAAAAATTATTAATGAACTTAATGCTCAAAAATATATCATTTATATCTCTTTTGATTACAATATCTTAAAGCAATTGAGAATGCTAAATTCGTCAGCAAATATTCAATATCTAAATGGAGACTTGCCACCAGAACAACTCAAATTAGATAATATATCAGGAGCAGATTATGGTTATTATGTTTATAAAGATCATTTTGAATGGATTGCAAAGGCAAAAGCCTACAAATTAAATTTAGGTGTTTGGACTGTTAATGATAGCGAAAATATGGATTGGTTTCTGGGTAATGATTTTGATTTTATTACAACTGATGAGCCAGAAATATTGTTAAGTAAGAGTAAAATGCCAACAGAATAATTTGGTAATATTATGTTGAGAAAAAATAAAATAATTTATACATCAGGAACATTTGACATGTTTCATTCTAATCATCTTAAAATGATTAAATATGCTAGAGGATTAGGAGAAACTTTGATTGTTGGGGTGAGTAGTGATGAATTGGTTTGTTCATATAAAAAAGCTCCAATTATTCCTTTTGAAGAGAGATTGGCAATTGTTGATGCATTAAAATATCCAGATGTTGTAATTCCACAGCGTTCATTAGATCATTCTTTATTGGTGAAAAAATTAAATATCGATGCTTTTGTAGTAGGAGATGATTGGGAAGGTAAATATGATTATTTACGTGAACTGGGCGTTGAAGTATTTTATTTTCCATATGGTGATGGTGTTTCTTCTTCTAAATTGAAAGAAGATATTTTCCTTAAATATAAAGAATTAAAAGATATTAGTGATAAACACACTAATCCAACTATTTTAAAGACGGAATGAAAAGAGCATTAATTACAGGGGGTAGTGGTGATATAGCAATTGCAATATCTAAAAAACTTGCTTCAGCTTTTGATGTGTACAGGCCGAATAAGGAAATTTTAGATGTTACTAACTTGAATAATGTGAGAGACTACATCAATTTGCATGGGCCTTTTGATTTAATAATAAATAGTGCGGGTTCAATTCACCCAAAACGATTACTCGAATCAAACGAAGAAAAATGGGTTAAAGATTTGATGGTTAATTTAATAGGAGTTTATTATGTGTCTAAAAAAGGACTTGAACAAAATCAAAGTGCAATTATTATAAACATTGCATCTACGGCTGCTTATAGTGCTTATAAAGATTGGGGATCTTATTGTTGTTCAAAAGCTGGTGTGGTAACATTTACAAAGTCTATGGCTAATGATGGTTTTTCCTCGTACGCGATTGCACCAGGAGCAGTGCAGACAAAATTCAGGAACTATTTTGACCTTCCTAATGATAATACTTTGAATCCGGAAGATGTAGGAATTGTAATAGGTGAAATTCTTGGAGGATTGTATAAGCCAGGTGATATTATTTTTTATCGAAAAGGAGAAAAAAAAATTCTTTAAGTAATTTTATTTATTTCAATGTTATTAAGAAAAAATATTTTAAATTCTTCATTAATATCTAATTTTTTGTCTTTGCTAATTTTGCAAGGAGCAAATTACATATTCCCCTTACTGACAGTACCTTATTTATTCAGAACATTAGGTGTAGAAACTTTTGGATTAATAAGTTTTGCAACTGCTTTTACACAGTATTTCGTTATTTTAACAGATTTTGGATTTAATTTGTCTGGTGTTCAGTTTATTTCTTTGCAAAGAGATAATAAAGAGTCAAGAGATGAGTATTTTATTAATGTTTTAATTTCGCAGCTTTTTTTATTTCTTTTAGGCTTTGTAATCTTACTATCTGTAATTTGTATTTTTAATAAGTTTAATCAAGATAAATTGGTCTATCTGTTATCTTATATGACAGTTTTTGGTTCTGTACTTTTGCCAACATGGTTTTTTCAGGGGATAGAGCAGATGAAATATATAACTAAAATTAATATTGCAACTCGAACTCTGTCTATTATCCCAATTTTTTTTCTTGTAAAATCAGATGCTGATTATTTATTAGTTCCTTTCTTTTATGGTCTAGGTTCTATAGCATCAGGTACAATTGCTCTTTATGTAGCTAAATCTAGTTTTGGAGTGAATTTTTGTTTTTCAAAAGTTTCTTTTACAGGTATTAAAAATTGTCTAAAAGACAGTTCGGATTTTTTCATTTCAAGGATTTCGGTGTCAATATACACTATTAGTAATACATTTATTTTAGGGCTGGTACTAGGAAATGCTACTGTTGGTTTTTATACTGCAGCAGAAAAACTTTATTTAGCATTGCAAAGTATCTTTGGACCATTGAACAATGCATTATATCCATACATGATTAAAAATAGAAACATTAAAGTGTTTAAAAAGATATTTATTGCTGTAATCATAATGAATTTTATATGCTTACCAATTTGTATATACGGTTCAAACTTTATTATGGAATTATTTTATAAAGATGTTGCAATACAAAGTGTCAACACGTTAAAAATTCTTTTTGGAGTCTGCTTGATTTCTGTTCCCTCTATTCTGCTAGGTTATCCATTGTTAGGAGCTTTTGGATATACAAAGTTTACTAATTATACGGTTATAATTGCCTCTCTTTTTCATGTATCAATGCTTACAGTATTGTGGTTTACAAATTCAATTTCAATATATTCTGTAGCTATTCTAGTTGCTTTAACAGAGCTACTGGTTCTGGGATTAAGAGCAAATGGAGTAAGAAAATTAATAATGAATAATTAAATGGAAGATTTAAGTCTTTACAATCCAGAAGGATCTACATTGAGAAAAGCGCAATTACGTATGTTAGAAATAGCGATAGAGTTTGATAAAATTTGTCGAACCAATAATATCACTTATTGGTTAATTTCAGGTACATTGTTAGGGGCAAGAAGGCATGGAGGATTTATTCCGTGGGATGATGATTTCGATGTTGGGGTGCGAATTGAAGATTATGATAGATTATTATCAATTCTAGAAGCTCAGTTACCAGATTCTCTTAGATTACAAACAAAAAAAACTGACCCAGGTCACCCTTATTTTTATGCAAAAATACGTGATGTCAATTCCTTAATCTCAGAGGATGAATGTTTACATAGAAATTATAGATACAACGGTTTGTTCATAGATATTTTTCCATTTGAATCAATTGTTTTGTCAAAGAAAACTAAGCTTTTATATGATTCGTTTTATAGTAAATTTAGATTTGAGTTTAAAAAATCGACCCCTTGGCGCCTCTTGTCTCATTTTCTTTACCATTCAGCATTACTAGTTCTTCCAATTTTAAAATTTGCAGGTAAAATAATGAATAGTAAATATTCTCATGCGTATGGTATAGGTTTTTATGCTCCTCATGAATTAACTACCTGCTTTCCAGTAAGTAAAATTGAATTTGAAAAATATGAGTTCAGCGCTCCTAATAAAGTTGATCAGTTTTTGATGGATGAATACGGAGACTTTATGAAAATTCCATCTAAAGAAAAGAGACATTTTCATAGTTCGAATATAGAGTTATTAGGTTGATTTTAATTTGAATACATATTTATTTATTTATTTATTTATTTATTTATTTATTTATTTATTTATTTATTTATTTATGAGTAATAATAATCCTATAGTATCTGTTTTGATGCCAGTTTATAATGGTGAAAAATACCTTAAAGAGGCTATAGATAGTGTTTTAAAACAGACTTACAATGATTTTGAGTTCATAATAATAAATGATGGGAGTTCGGATCAAACGGAAACGATTATTTTATCTTACAATGATAGCAGGATTAAGTATGTGAAGAATAAAATAAATCTAGGTCTAATTAAAACCTTAAACTGCGGGATTGAATTAGCAAGAGGTAAATATATTGCTAGAATGGATGCAGATGACATTGCAATGCTTGACCGTTTTGAAAAGCAAATTAATAAGTTTATTTCTCATTCTGAAATTCAAATGGTTAATTGCAAATGCCTTTTATTAAATGAAAAAGGAGACAAGTATAGAAAAAACAGAACAAATATTACCGTAAATTATCAGGCGATTAAATATATTTCGATTTTTGAGAGTATGATTGTTCATCCAGGTATTATGATAGAAACTTCGATAATGAAGCAGTTTAAATATCGTGATGAGCCTAACACTGCGTATGTTGAGGATTTTGAATTATGGAATAGACTTTTTGCAAATAATATTAGATGTTATACAATTGAAGAACCTTTAATTTTTTATCGAATTAATTCTGAAAGTATTACCAATACAAAGGGACATGAGCAAAAAGAAAGAATTAAAAGAATTACTCAGTCAATTTTAAAACAGTACGATGTCATAATAGATAATAAAATTCTAGATTTAATATTAGAAGATTTTCACCATTGTAATTATAAATTACTAAAGAAAATGGACTCAGATATTTCCAATTTCTTCATTAGTCTTTTGAATAAAGATTTAGTATCTAAAGCAGGATATAATGACATGGTTATGTGGAAAAACTTCAAACTTTTATTTGTTTCAATTAAGTCGCTAAAAAAAATAAGTTTTCTAAATAAATTAGAAGTTTCAGCTTTTTTTATCATAAAAATGATTCCAAGAATAAATTTTAAAATGATCAATAGACTCTGTAATTAATATTTATATTTCTAAAAAGAAGTTTAAATTATTATTTAAGTCAACTCACTTTATGTATAAATTTCAATAAAATGATAGCGAAATACAATGTTCTGCCTGCATTTTTTATTGTTAAAATAATTTTAGATTTTTTTAGCCCGTTCCGAGAACTTAATATCGTTTTACAATTATGTTTTATACTCCCAATATTACTTGACAGACATTTTCTCAATTTTATTGTAAAGCGTAAATTGAATTTTGTTTTGTTATATTTTTTCTTTTATGTAGTTATATCAAAAAATATTCAGTCAGTTAAAATTTTCATTGCTGTACTTCTATACTGTATTTTTTTATTTATTGGGTATAAATCAATTTTTAACACAATTATTAAAAGATCTAAATTAATATGGAGAGTTGGGCTGATTTGCTTTTCTGTAAGTTTACTTATTTCATTATTTAAAGGTAGTTATGCAAGAAGAGAATTTTATAATTTCGAACATGTAAACCTTTTAGGTACTTACTTTGTTTTTATTTCTCTTTTCTATTTAATTTATTATCAAGATAGAAAAAAAAATGCTTATTCAATAAAATTTTCATCCCTTAATTTGGCAGTTGGCTCTTATTTGACTCTTTCAACAGGAGCATTTGTTACTCAGATTACTGCATTTATACCTTTAAAATATTATAAACTGAAGAATGTTTTATTATTACTTATTATATTAATAATTGCATTTGTAAGTTTTTATTATATAACAAATTCAGTTTCTCCAGATTTACACCAAAAAATATTTGGGTCAATTAATTATTTTCGAAAAGAAATATCTTTAAAAGAATTTTATCAGGAATCAATTCATCAAAGCTTGGTCTTGAATGAATCTGAAAATAGTGGTTCATTTACTTGGCGAATTTTTTCTTATACTTTTTATCTATACAAGATTTTTAATCAAGATTTTGTAAATATTGTATTCGGTTCTGGAGTTGAATCATTTCTTCAATATGCAGATTTTGCACCACATAATGATTTTATTGCAATTCTTCTTGATTTTGGTTTATTAGGCTTATTTTGCTTTCTGTCCTTTTTATACAAGTTTTTTAAAATGGGGATTCAAAGTAGTTCTAGAGTTGCAATAGCCTTTATTGTTTTTGTGGTTCTTCGCTTATTGTTTGAAAATGTTATTTACTCATCATATGTTTTCTCCCTCATAACTTCTCTAGGAGGATTGTTATATGGTTCTTTACTTAGAAATACAAATACAAATAGACATGAAAATACTTTATGTGTCTAATATGTTTCCAACAAAGAAGCATATTTATTATGGCATTCATGTACAAGAACAAATTATTGGTTATAACAAAAAATTTGGGGTAAGTAGCCGGCTATATTTTATAAACGCACTTGAAAATGGAAAGATAGAATACATAAAAGCTTTATTTAGTTTAAAAAAAATAATTACTCGATGTAATCCTGAAATTATTCATATCCATTATGGTTTATCAGGCTTGTTTCTATTGTTTTATAAACCAAAATGTAAAGTTTTTATAACTCTTCATGGAGGTGATATCCTTCCGCGACAAGGGAAGTTTTTACAACTTTATCTTACCAGTAAAATATTGAAAAGAGTTGACAAGGCATTTATATTAAATAATGAAATGGCTGAAATACTTTCAGAATTGAAAGTTCCTTTTGAAATTTTGCCTTGCGGTGTAGATATTGATTTTTTTAAGCAAAATCAAGAAAAAATAAATTTTGATAACAATAAAAAGACCGTAGTATTTCCTGGAGATCCTGCAAGACCCGTTAAAAATTATTCATTATTTAAAGAGGTACTAAAAGAAATAAAAAAGAAATCTGCTTATAATTTGGATTTTAAAATTGTTCACAATCTGGAAAGAAGGGAAGTAGTAAGTTTATTATCGACAAGTGATTGTTTGATAATGACTTCATTAAGTGAAGGTTCTCCTCAAATAATAAAAGAAGCGCTAGCCTGTAATTTACCAGTTGTATCTGTAAATGTTGGAGATGTAATGAAAGTTACAGAAAATTTGCCAGGTTGTTTCGTTACTGATACATACTCATCAATAGAACTCGCAGAATTCGTTATTAAATCTTTTGAGTCAGATATTTTTAATTTGAGAGAAAAGTTTATTGAAAAAGGTTTGTATGATAACAATTCTGTTTTAAAAAGGCTACATCAAGCATATCAAGATTAGATGATTTACAATAGAATTACCTTAACGATTTATTATTTATTAATTTCTAAATTACCAAATTCAAGATATTTGAAAGTAACTAATAAAATCAGATTGTGGTACTTGAAGAATATACTGAAGGTATTAAATTGTTCTGCAGATTGCATTATTGAAGAAGGTGTTTACATCTCAACAGGAATAGATAAAGTTTCCATAGGGCATCACACTCATATTAATGAAAATGTTTTCATACAAGCTGCAAAAATTGGTAATTATGTTTTGATTGCTCCCAATGTATGTCTTTTATCTAATTCACATGTTACTTCAAGAATAGATATCCCAATGATGCTTCAAGGAATGACCTCAAATGATCCAGTAATTGTTGAAGATGATGTGTGGATTGGAAGAAATGTTGTTGTAATGCCTGGTTGTAAAATTGGGACAGGTTCCATAATTGGCGCGGGCGCAATAGTAACAAAAAATATTCCTCCATTTTCAATAGCTGTTGGCGTTCCTGCGAAAGTTATTAAAAAAAGGAAGTAAACTTTCTTTAAGGATTAAAATACTACATCAATACTTTTTAGAATTAATTCTACTGATAAACTCTAATTGATTTACCAGTATTAATTACTCGTCTCTCATAAAAAATATAAATAGTTATCCGATTATCTAATTTTAATCATGTTTTATGATTTCTAAAATAAGAATATTAAATATAAATATTCAATCATTATCAAAAGAAGATTTATTAAAAAAACTTCAAAAAGGAGTATTAGTTACTCCAAATTTAGACCATATGGTAAAGTTGCAAAAAGATAAGAAATTTTATGAGGCTTATAAAAGTAGTGACTGGATTATTTGTGATAGTAAAATTTTGATGTTAATGTCTAGATTTTTAGGGAAACCAATTAAAGAAGCAATTCCGGGATCTTCTTTTTTTACTTCTTATTGTAATTTTCATAAAAATAATTCCAATATCAAAATATTTCTTATGGGAGCAGGACCAGGTGTAGCAGAGCAAGCTATGTGGAAAATAAACAAAAGAATTGGTCGAGAAATTATTGCTGGTGCTCACTCACCTTCTTATGGTTTTGAAAAAAATGATATGGAATGCAAGGAAATAGTAAAAAAAATTAATGATTCAAATTGCAATGTATTAGTTGTAGGGGTTGGTGCTCCTAAACAAGAGAAATGGATAATGGAGTATAAAAATAATATGCTCAATATTGATTTGTTTATGGCTCTAGGCGCTACAATAGATTTTGAAGCTGGAAATATAGATAGAGCACCTGTTTTTTTTCAAAAAGTATATTTGGAATGGTTTTACAGATTTCTAAAAGAACCGAAAAGGTTATGGAGAAGATATTTTGTAGATGATCCTGTGTTTTTTTATCATCTTCTAATGCAGAAATTAGGATTTTATCGCAATCCTTTTTATTGAATCAATTATTAATTGATTTTAATTTTTTTTTGATTAAAGAGATTATAAAAATGTTACAAAAACTCTCTAAATATCGTTTTTCCAGATATTTTCAAATTGTATTTATACTATGGGATATGGTATTGTTAAATCTCGCAATACTTATTTCGGGAATGATGAAACTGGATAGAATGGATTACTTGTTTTTTAAGGAGACACAAACCATTTTTTTATTAGCCAATTTTATTTGGTTAGGACTTTTGCTTTATAAAGATTCATATAGAATAATTAGAGTAGAAACGATAGAATCAATTTTATCCAGAACAATAAAGAAAATCATTATTCATGCGGCAATAGTGGCCATTTTTGTCGTTTCGCTGGATTATGATGATATAAGCAGATTTCAGCTTCTTTACTTTTATTTTTTCTTCTTTTTCTTTTTGATGTTATCAAGAGTTTTCTCAATGAAAATTCTAAAATATGTTAGATACAAAGGTTACAATTTTAGAAATGTAATTATTGTTGGGGCGAATAACACGGGAAAAAGAGTCCTAAAAATATTATCAAAAAACTTAACGTATGGTTATCGTTTTTTAGGTTTTTTTGATCAAAATCAAGATAAAGCGATGCTAAATGTTTTGGGAGGATTTGACGATATTGAGGGTTTCATAACAAGAGAGCAAGTTGATGAAATGTATGTGGCATTACATATAGATGATATTGATGTCATAAATAAACTTATTCTTATTTGCGAACAGCATATGGTGCGGATTAAGTTTATTCCAGATTTTCAACTATATACTAAATCCAGTCGGGTCGAGATTTCTTTCTATGAAAACATGCCTGTTTTAATGTCACGTCCAGAGCCTTTAGAAAGCGCCTTTAATAGACTTGTCAAAAAAATATTTGATGTTTGCTTTTCTTTTTTGGTTATCGTTTTAATATTTCCCTGGCTATTTCCAATAATAATGATACTGATTAAAATTGAATCACCAGGTCCAGTTTTTTTTAAACAGGATAGATCAGGAAGAGATAATAAATCATTTTCATGTTTAAAATTTCGAAGTATGCGCATAAATAGGGCTTCGGATAATTTACAGGCTCAAAAAGGAGATAGCCGTATCACTAAATTTGGTGCTTTTATGAGAAAAACTAGCATTGATGAGTTGCCGCAATTTTTCAATGTTTTTATAGGTAATATGTCTGTTGTTGGACCAAGACCGCATATGTTATTCCATACACAGGAATATAGCGAGTTAATCCATAACTATTTGGTACGCCAATATGCAAAGCCAGGAATTACAGGTTGGGCACAGATTAATGGTTATAGAGGTGAGACTAAAAAACTTATTGACATGGAAAATAGGGTAGAATTTGATATCTGGTATATAGAAAACTGGAGCCTACTCTTAGATTTAAAAATCATTGTAAAAACAGTCTTGAATATTTTCCAAGGAGAAAAAAACGCCTATTAATTTATTTCCAAATTTTGTAAACAAACTTTTAAAGTAAACCTTTTTTTGCTTTAACTTCTTTTTTAAAATCAATTTAATGAAATTCCAATTTCTTTTTCAGGTAAAAACGATTATTTTTTTATCTATTTTATTTTTGTTTTTTTCTTGTGCTTCAAAAAAAAACATTCTCTATTATCAGGACATAGATTCTTTAAACACAGGTACCTTGTCTTCTTATGAAGTTAAAATTCAGCCTGATGATTTGTTGATGATTGTTGTGTCTGCGGATGATCCAGAGGTGGCAATGCCATTTAATTTAAAAACTTACAGTGTGGCAAGCAATAATAGGCAAGATGTAGCACGTAATCAAGAAACTGTACAGCTTTACTTGGTGGATCATATAGGGGATATTGAGTTTCCTATTTTAGGGAAAATACATGTAGGAGGTTTAAGTCGAACCGAAGTATTACAATTATTACAAAGTAAAATCGGACAGTATATTAAAAATCCAATTATTAATGTTCGCATCACGAATTTCAAAATTTCATTACAAGGAGAAGTCAATTTGCCAGGAACCTATTCTGTAACTTCAGAACGAATCACACTTATTGAGGCCATAAGTATGGCCAAAGACTTAACGATATACGGTAAAAGAAATAATATTCTCATTATTAGGGAAAATAATGGTGTAAAGTCATATAATCGAGTAGATATTACGAAATCAGATTTTATAAATTCTCCTTTCTATTATTTAAACCAGAATGATGTCGTATATGTTGAACCAAATAGAACTAGAGTGAATTCATCAGCAGTAGGTCCTAATACTTCTGTAATAATATCGACAGTTTCCATATTGGTATCACTTGCTGTCCTAATTTTTAAATAATAAATAAATGAAAGATTTTTATAATGAAACCATTGAAGATGAAGTTGAAGATGGTAATGTTAAGGAACAATTATTTAAATATTTAGTTCATTGGCGTTGGTTTTTAGTTAGTATCGTAATCTCTTTGGTATTGGCTTTTTTATATCTACGGTATACAATGCCTACTTATGAGGCAACAACGAGCATATTAGTTAAAGATGAAAAAAAAGGCGGAATGCTTTCTGAATTATCTGCTTTTTCGGATTTAGGACTAGGAGGCAGTATGAAAAATAATGTTGATAATGAAATTGAAGTTTTAAAATCAAGAACATTAGTTGAGAACACCATAAGAAAGTTAAATCTTAGCACAGTATTATTTGTTGAGGGAAAGGTTATTGACCGTGATATTTATGCACAAGCTCCAATCAAAATTGATTTTATAAATAAACTAGACTCATTTAACGAAGCAGAGGTTGTCTTGAAATGTGATTTGTTGGATTTCAATACTTTTTCGTTAGAAAATAAAACAGAAAATCAGGAAGCTTTTATTTTATCAAATAAGAGAAAGTTTAAATTTGGAGAAAAGATCCAAACAAAAATTGGTACATTGATTATTGATAAAACTTCTTTTTTTTCTATGAAAGAAGCTGATGATTTTAAATCAATTAATGTAGTGATAAGTCCAATTGATGAAGTAACAGAAAGCTTTAGGGCAAAATTAAAAGTCGAGTCTGTAAGTAAAACTAGTAGTGTCGTAAATATTTCTATTTCTGACCCTGTTGGAAAAAAAGCAGAAGATTTTTTAGATAATATGATTCAAATTTATAATAATGACGCGGCTGAGGATAAAAATTACATTTCTGAAAATACGTCAAAATTTATTGCTGGACGCTTAAGCTTAATTGCCAAAGAATTGGATGGAGTTGAGCAAGATGTTGAATCTTTCAAAAAAACAAATAAACTGACAGATGTTGATTCTGAAGCGAAACTCTTTATTGAAGGAGCCGCGGAATATGATAAAAAAGGAATTGAAACAGAAATCCAGTTAAATGTAGCATCTTCTTTATTAGATTTTATTAAAAAGGGCAGTAATTCGGACTTATTACCGACAAATATGATATCTGATAAAGGTGATTTAGGAACATTGATTAATTCGTATAATCAGCTGGTTCTCGATAGAAATAGAATTTTAAAGTCGGCTACTACTGAAAATCCTTCTGTAGTTAAACTAGATCAACAGATTGGTTCTTTAAAATTAAACGTTATAGAGAGTATAAAGCGTTTACAATCGAATCTTCAAATTCAAAACCACGACATTAAAGGACAAGGAGGAGTTTTTAAAAATAAAATAGGTAAAATTCCTGAACAGGAACGTCAATTCAGAGTTATTGCAAGACAGCAAAAAGTCAAAGAAGAACTGTACTTATATTTATTGCAAAAAAGAGAAGAAACAGCAATTTCATTAGCCGCAACAGAACCTAATGCACGAGTAATTGATGTGGCCAAAGCTGAAAAAGACCCTATAAGTCCGAAGAAGAAAATTATTTATCTAGCAGGCTTATTGTTAGGGATATTTGTTCCTTTTGGAGTTATTTATACAAATGATTTATTAGACACCAAGATTAAGAGTAAATTAGATCTTGAAGGAAAAACATCGATCCCTTTTATAGGAGATGTTCCTACTTCACATGACGCTGAAGAGTTAATAAAAACAGAAAGTCGTTCAAGTTCCGCTGAGGCGATACGAATCGTGAGAACCAATTTGGAATTTATGCTCAATAAAGTACCTGAAGGACTTGCTAAAACTATTTTTGTAACTTCGACTTTTTCTTCGGAGGGAAAAACATTTATTTCTATAAACCTTGCAGCGACCTTTGCTTTATCAAGAAAAAAAGTTTTGCTTGTGGGAATGGATATTAGAAGTCCTAAGTTTGCTGAATATATTGATGTCCCTAATGTTGGTCTTACAAATTACTTGTCCTCTTCGGATAAAAGTATTCAGGAGTATATCATAAAAGATAAAAAATACGAGAATTTTTATATTCTGCCTGCAGGGATAATTCCGCCCAATCCAGCTGAGCTATTAATGGGAGAAAAGGTTGAGGAGCTATTTGAACAGCTTAAGAAAGAATATGATTATATTATTGTTGATACCGCGCCAGTGAGTTTGGTTACAGATACTTTATTGATAGCAAAAAATGCTCATACTTTTGTTTATGTTATGAGAGCAAATGTATTAGAAAAACGCATGTTGTCAATTGCAAATACACTTTATAAAGAAAATAAACTTCCCAATATGTGTATAGTGCTTAATGATACCGATTCAACCAAAGGTTATGGTTACGGATATGGTTATGGAGTAGTTTTGGCTAAACCATGGTACAAACGATTTTTTTGATATTGAAAATAATAAGTTATCTAAACGGCTCAAGATTTTGAGCCGTTTTTTGTTTTAAAAGATTTAGACCAGCATTAAAAAAAATAATAAAAATTAAAAAAGAATTGATTTAAAAGTATTACTTAAGAATAATTAAAAGACTATTTTCGTTGTAAATATTTTGCCATACTTCTGCTTTGAAAAGTTCATGATGAAAATTTTACAAGAATTATCACATATTCGAATGTCCCGTTATTTCAAACTTTTGTTTGTGTGCTGGGATGTAATTTTATTAAATGTATCAATACTCCTTTCTTCTTTAGCAAAATACGGTAGTATTGAGGAAGTGTTTTTAAAAGAAGAAAAAACAGTTTCGCTAGTTGCTAATTTGATATGGATAGGTTTACTTCTGAATAAAGATTCTTATAGAATGGTTCGTATTGAACGTATCGAATCCATCGTAAGTCGTACTATTCGTAAACTTCTCATTCATGCATCTTTAATAGCAATCATTGTTGTCTTTTTAAATTTTGCAGATATTTCAAGACTTAGGTTGTTATACTTCTATTTATTCTTTTTTGGAATATTACTTATTTCTCGTTATATCTCTATGAAAATTTTGAAAGAAATAAGAGCAAAAGGATATAATTTCAAAAAATTCGTTGTGGTAGGAGCCAATGAAACAGGCGAAAAAATGCGTAAAATATTGGCTAAAAATTTGACTTACGGATATAAATTTCTGGGTTTCTTTGATGAAAAAAATGAAGAATTAGAAGAAATGTATGTTCCGTTTTTAGGAGGATTTGATAAGGTTCAGGAATTTATAGTCAAAGAAAAAGTAGATGAACTTTATGTTGCACTTCATATTGATAATGTTGAAACAATCAATAAGCTAATAAAAATATGTGAGCAAAATTTAGTTAGGATAAAATTTATTCCTGATTTTCAATTGTATACGAAATCTAACAAAGTTGAGATTTCATTTTATGAAAATACACCAGTATTAATGTTGCGTCAGGAGCCTTTAGAATTAGCAATCAACAGATTGGTTAAAAAAATGTTTGATGTTTGTTTTTCTTCACTGGTTATTTTAACAATCTTTCCATGGTTATTTCCCTTAGTTACTGTAATTATCAAAATAGAATCGCCCGGACCTGTATTTTTTAAGCAGAAACGTTCTGGACGTGATAACAGACCTTTTACCTGTTTAAAATTTCGAAGTATGTATCTTAATGATCTGGCTCACGATAAACAGGCAGGGAAAGGAGATAGCCGTATAACGAAATTCGGAGCTTTTATACGTAAAACCAGTATAGACGAGCTTCCACAGTTTTTTAATGTTCTTTTTGGAAATATGTCTGTTGTTGGACCACGACCTCATATGATTAATCTTGCAAAAGAATATGGTGAATTAATTGACAATTATTCAGTCCGCCATTATGCCAAACCAGGAATTACAGGATGGGCACAAGTCAATGGTTACCGCGGAGAGACTAAAAAACTTGAAGACATGGAAAACAGAGTAGACTGTGATATTTGGTACATCGAAAATTGGAGTCTCTTGTTGGATATAAAAATTATTATTAGAACAATTATGAATATTGTCAAAGGAGAAGAAAATGCTTATTGATAATTATTCAAATCTGAAAAATTGATTATTCTTAATGATTTCCTTTAAAGCAGGAATTTGATCTGTTTTTACTTTTTGTTCAAAACATTCAATGTGTTTATTATGATGAACGTCTGTTCCTACAAAATCATACATTCCTTTCTTTAATAGATGTTCTGCTGTTTGGGTAATTTCTTTTCCATAATAGCCGACCATTGCTAATAAATTCAGCTGAAATTTACATCCTGCATTTTTGATTTTATCGTATTCGCTCAAATTTTTATTATAAAATAGATATCTTTCCGGATGAGCTAAAACTGGAATATATCCTGCAACTTGTATATCAAATAATATTTTGTACAACTGTACAGGAGCATTTATGTACGACATTTCTACCAGTACATAATTATCTTTTAAAGTAAGAAGTTTTTCTGTTTTGAGGTGATTTTCAAACCAATCATCCATGAAATATTCTGCTGCAGTTTTAAACGGAAGGCGAAAGTTTTCTTCTTTTAGTAGAGATTGAGTTTCATCATATTTCTGAATAATCCTCTGCTCAGAATTATTCCATATATAATGACTTATATGTGGTGTTGTGATGAATTGCGAAATTCCAAGCTTTTGAAAGGATTTTATAAGCTTTTTTGTTTTTTCAATGTCTTTTGCACCATCATCTATTCCAGGTAGTAAATGCGAATGAATATCGACATAATCACTTCCTAAAAGGTCTTTCAAAAAAGGTTTTGATTTAAAGAATGTAAACATGGGGCAAATACGTGTAACTCAAATTTATAAACTGCAAAATTAATGCAGAATTTCTAATAAGTCGTTTTAGAATTATGTTATATTTGATTTTTAGTAGAAAAGTAAAAAATTATGAAAATAAAAGAGAATTTGTTTAATCAAAGAATTATTTCGATTGATGCTTTACGCGGAATTACGATTTTTGTAATGATTTTTGTAAACGAATTGGCAAGTATTCAACATGTGCCACAATGGATGAGACATATGCCAGCCGATGCCGATGCTATGACTTTTGTTGATTTAGTTTTTCCTGCTTTTTTATTTATTGTCGGAATGTCTGTTCCTTTTGCTTTTAACGCCAGACTGATAAAAGGTGACAGCACCAAAACTATTTGGACTCATACTTTAAAAAGAGCTTTAGCACTTATTATTATCGGTGTTTATATGGTCAATGCCGAATATGGTTTTGATGCTTCTAAAATGATAATTGCTCCAGCTCTTTGGGGACTTTTGGCCTATGCAATGCCAATCCCAATCTGGAATAAATACCCAAAAGATTTTCCTCTTTGGTTAAAAAATGTATTGCAATACGGAGGGATTTTGGTTCTCATCACGCTATACTTTTTGTACATACAAGATACCGGTGAAAGAGGAATGACTCCAAAATGGTGGGGAATTCTCGGTTTAATTGGTTGGGCGTATCTTTTTACGGTTATCTATTATTGGCTGGTCTCTGGAAATTTATGGGCTATGATTGGATTTTTAATTTTTTGTGTGGTAATGAATGCGTTAAATCTGACTGAAAATTCGTTTGTTCAAAATACATCTTGGTTAAGTTTTATTGCTGGTCATCTTACACATGGCGCTTTGGTTTCAGCTGGAGTTGTAATCTCACTGCTCTTTTTTGATCGAAAGATTGAAAATAAAATCAACTGGCCTGTAATTGTTTTTATTCTATTGTTTTTCGCTGTTGGATTTGGTTTGAGGCCTTTATTTGGAATTTCAAAAATACAAGGAACTCCATCGTGGACAATGATTTCTGCCGGAATCTGTACCATATTGTTTTACTTTTTGTATTGGCTGATGGAAGTTAAAAAACAAACCAAATGGAGTGAATTTTTTATGCCCGCAGCAGCAAATCCGCTTTTAATTTATATTTTACCGGGTGTGATTTATTATTTCTGTAAAGCAATTAACATACACATTATTCCAGGATATTTTAGGGTAGGTGTTCCAGGGATTATCTGGTCTTTGGTATTCTCTACAATTATGCTTTTCGTAATGAAAATCTTAAACAGATATAAAATTCAGTTGCATTTATAGTTTCTGAATTTTTGGAGTGATTTTTTACCGCAAAGAGCGCAAAGAGTTTTCGCAAAGAGCGCAAAGTTTTTTTAGGTGAGTTTTGCAAACTTCGAAGTTCGCAAAGCTTTGTGTAGAAAAAGCTTTGTGAACTTTTATATTTTTAAATATTATTATCAAAATTCTTTGCGCTCTTTGCGGTAAAAAAAATTGACTGCATTTGAAGCTAATTTATGATAACTGATTTAATCTTCAACACCGATCCGGAATTTGGATTATAATTCACAAAATTGAACTTACATAAATTGTGAATATTCAAAAGTTTTCCATTTGGAAGTTCGTCCTGTTTAAAATCCGACCATGGAATTTTTATAGTTTTAAATTGATCTGGAGAAGCCGGAAGACTAACTCTTGGATGTGAACCTCCATGTACGCAAGCTGTTCCTTCTGAATTTCCTTCTCTCGCTTGTAGTTTTATAATTTGAGAAGACTGATAAGTGATTTCGACAAATTTTGATTCATTCGGAAGATTAGTCGGAATCCCATCATTTATTTCTGATGGAGTAATCATAACATTTAGTTCGATTTCTCCTTTCGGATTATCTTCAGAAGTTACCGTAATTATTCCGTTTTTTAATCGAACGGCATTTATCGTTTCTTCACTTTCTTTTGAAGGGCCAGCGATAAACCATTTGTTAGATTTTACAAGATTTTCTGTTTTTTCCTGAGCTATCGCTGAAAAGCAAATAAAACTAAAAACTAATAGGTAAAGTGATAATTGACGCATAAGACTTTGTAAAAATCAGATTATTGGAAACTCAAATGTAGTTTTTTTGAATCATTTAAAATTCGTTTTTATTCAGCTAAAATTTTAAACATAATTATAAATTAAAAATTCTAAATTTGTAAAAGATGGTTTGTAAAATGTTGTGAGTGAGTAATTTAAAAATCATATATGTATTCTGTTTTTGTTTAATAAGCTCGTTTTGTAACGCTCAAAGCGATAGTCTGACTGTGGGAAATCAGGATATATTAGATGTTATTCACAAAATCTTTGATAAAAACGATACGATCAAAAAAGATAAGCAAAAAAAGCTGGCTTTCTCATTGCTTCCGGTTCCTGTTGATGTAAATTCCAGTACAGGTTTGGTAGTTTCCTTTTTGACTACTTTTTACTTGGGTGAAGATCACGAAAAGACCAAAATGTCTCAGGTTACTTTTTCGCCTTATTTTAGTTTTACCAAACAATACGTATTTCCTGTTCAGTCTTACGTTTATACAAGCGAAAATAAATGGAATTTTATTGGAGATTATCGCTATATGATTTATCCACAGGATACTTACGGGTTGGGAGAACATGATTCTAAAGACAAAATGTCAACGCTCGATTATCAGCAGTGGCGTTTTTATCAATTTGTAACCAGAAAAATTGTTGGGAATTATCGGTTGGGAATGGGATTTCTTTTAGATAATTATCAAAATATTTCGGAGCAATCTTATATAGAAGAGCAGACCGATTATAATCAATATATGAAAGGAGATTATTCAGACGAAACTTCTTTTGGATTCGCGATTCAGGGTTTGTATGATTCACGGGAAAATATCATCAACCCAAAACAAGGATTATACATTGAGGCCGATTTACGAATGAATACCAGTGGAGTAGAGGTGATAAATGGCAATCCTTATATATAGATGCCAGAAAATATCATTCTTTCAGTAAAACCAAACACAGAGTTTGGGCTTCAAGAGCTTTTTATTGGTCAACCTTTGGCGGAAAACCGCATTATTTGGATTTACCAAGTATTGGTTGGGATCGTGACGGAAAAACAGGACGTGGTTTTACCAAAAACAGATATCGAAGTAATGCCTTGGTTTATTTTGAAACCGAATATCGAACAGATATCAGTAGAAATGGTTTTTGGGGAGCAGTGTTTTTTACTAATATTTCTTCAGTTTCAAAATTGGATACTTACGAATTTAAAAAATGGAATCCTGCTATCGGAACCGGAATTCGCATAAAATGGAACAAACGTAACGGTAGTAATCTGGCACTTGATTACGGAATTAGTAAAAACGATTGGTCACTTCGCTTGGGGTTATCAGAAAATTTCTAACTTTCGGCCAAAATCTACAAGATCAAGTATTCATGCAATTATCGATTATTATTCTCAATTATAATGTGCGTTATTTTCTGGAACAATGCGTTTTGAGCGTTCAGGAAGCAATCACGACGATTGATGCAGAAATTATTGTGGTAGATAATAAGTCATCAGACGAAAGTGTTTTGATGATGAAAGAGAAATTTCCAGACGTAAAACTGATTCAAAACCAAGAAAATTTTGGTTTTCCGAAGGGGAATAATATAGGTTTTCGTCAAGCGAATGGGAAGTACATTTGTATCTTAAATCCCGATACTGTTGTTGCAGAAGATACATTTACTAAAATTCTGGCTTTCGCCGAAAGGCAAAACAATCTCGGAATTATTGGTTGTAAATTAATTGACGGAACAGGAGAATTTCTGCCCGAAAGTAAAAGAGGAATTCCGACTCCATGGGTGGCTTTTACAAAGATTTTTAGTTTGTATAAAATATTTCCTAAGACAAAACTTTTCAATCAATATTACGCCCAGCATTTAAATGAAAACGAAACCGGAAAAGTCGATATTCTGGTTGGGGCTTTTATGTTCTTAGAAAAAAAACTATATGAAGATTTAGATGGTTTTGACGAAAACTGCTTTATGTACGCAGATGATATCGATTTGTCTTACCGTGCGTTGCTATTGGAAAAAACTAATTTCTATTTTCATGAAACAACAGTCCTCCATTATAAGGGAGAAAGTACAGTGAAAGACGAAAAATATATGAAACGTTTTCAGGAAGCTATGAATTTCTTTTATCAAAAGCATTTTAAGAAATCCGGGTTTTTTAGTCTTTTTATTCAGATTGGTACTTTTTTGTTTTCTATTGCGAAAATGTTTCAGGGAAAACGAAAGGATAATCGATTGCCAGAAAGCTATTTTTTTTACTCCGAAAATGAGAATTTCACTAAAAAACTGGCTTCGATTTTGGAAAATAAAGTTAGTTTTTTAGAATTCAAAGAGGAAAAAATGGTAAATTCGTGCCTGATTTTAAAGGGTAAAAAGGCAGAGATCATTTTGGATAATCACTATATTTCATTCAAAAAATGTATCGAAATCATAGAAACTCTTAAAGATAAGAAGGTTACTTTTAAAATATTTCCCAAAAAAACGGGTTTTATTATTGGAAGTAATTCCAGAAATGACAGAGGGCAAATTATAAAATTGAGTAAAAAATTATATTAAGTGTAATTTATGTTTAAAATATTCATTAATTTCGCAATCTGAAAATCAAAAACATCTTTTAGATTAACAATATGGCAAGATTTGAATTAAAGCTTCCGAAAATGGGAGAAAGTGTCGCTGAAGCAACCATTACAAACTGGTTGAAAGAAGTTGGAGACAAAATTGAAGCTGATGAAGCTGTACTCGAAATTGCAACCGATAAAGTTGACAGTGAGGTGCCTAGCGAAGTATCAGGGATTTTAGTTGAGCAGTTGTTTGGAAAAGATGATTTGGTGCAAGTAGGGCAGACTATTGCTATTATTGAAACTGAAGGTGGTGAAACGGTAGTTACAGAAACGATTTCAGTAGAAGAAACTGTTGCACCAGCAGAAGCAGTTGAACTTGAAAAAACAATTGAAACAGTAAAAGAAACTGTAGCAGGTACAGATTTTTCAAGTTCGGATAAATTCTTTTCTCCATTAGTAAAAAATATCGCAAAAGAAGAAAATGTGACTTTGAATGAACTTGAAAATATTGCAGGTTCAGGAAAAGATGGACGAGTGACTAAAGAAGATATTTTAAAATATATAGAAGATCGCAAATCTGGAGCAGTACAAGCGCCAAAAGCAATTGAAGAAGCTCCTAAAGTAATTGCGGAAACTCCAAAAACTGAAGCTCCTAAAGCAGTTGAGCCAGTTGCTCAAAAAAGCCAGCAGGCAGTTCCGGTTTCTGTAAATGGTGCTGACGAAATTGTTGAAATGGACAGAATGCGTAAACTGATTTCGGGTTATATGACTGCTTCAGTTCAGACTTCGGCTCACGTTCAGTCGTTTATTGAAGTAGATGTAACAAACATTGTGAAATGGAGAGATAAAGTAAAAACAGCTTTCGAAAAGAGAGAAGGTGAGAAATTGACTTTTACCCCAATTATGATGGAAGCGGTTGCAAAAGCCTTAAAAGATTTTCCTGGAATGAATATTTCTGTTGATGGAGATTATATCATCAAAAAGAAAAATATCAATTTAGGAATGGCAGCAGCATTACCAAACGGAAATTTAATTGTTCCTGTGATTAAAAATGCCGATCAATTGAATTTGGTTGGAATGGCAAAAGCGGTTAACGATTTAGGAAACCGTGCAAAAGCTGGAAAACTAAAACCAGACGATACACAAGGCGGAACTTACACGGTGACAAATGTTGGTACTTTTGGAAGTGTTTTCGGAACGCCAATTATCAATCAACCTCAAGTTGGAATCTTGGCTCTTGGAGCAATTCGTAAAGTTCCTGCTGTTATTGAAACTCCAGAAGGAGATTTTATTGGAATTCGTCAGAAAATGTTCTTGTCTCATTCTTATGACCATAGAGTGGTAGATGGAGCATTGGGAGGAAGTTTTGTGAAAAGAGTGGCAGAGTATTTAGAAGCTTTTGATGTAGATCGAGATTTCTAAAATCAATTATAAGAAATGTTTCAAATCCGATTAGTTTATAACTAATCGGATTTTTTTGTGTTTTGTAAGAAAAGCGTTAAGTGGTAATGCTTTAAGTTGTTATTGACCTATTTCTTAAAAGTTAAAATCGTTAAATGAAAGCTTTTTTCGACAAAAAAAAACGAGAATAAAGGGAGATATTCGGCTTTAAAAATTACATTTGTAAACTTATAAAAATTAGAAATGGAATTAAAACTTAACAAGCCAATTTGCTTTTTTGATCTCGAAACAACGGGAATTGACATCGGTAAAGATAGAATCGTAGAAATTTCAATATTTAAAGTTTTTCCTAACGGAAATAAAGAAAGTAAAACCTGGCTGGTTAATCCAACAATTCCAATTCCTCCTCAGACTACAGCGGTTCACGGCATTACTGATGAAAAAGTAGCTAACGAACCAACCTTTGCAGAATTAGCGCCTCATATTCATAATATGATTAAAGACAGCGATTTGGGTGGCTTTAACTCCGATCGTTTTGATATCCCACTTTTGGCAGAAGAATTGCTTCGTGCAGGAGTTGATTTTGATATGAAAAACAAAGTTTCTGTAGATGTGCAGACTATTTTTCATAAAATGGAAGAGCGAACTCTAAGTGCAGCTTTGAAATTTTATTGTGGAAAAAGTTTAGATAATGCCCATTCAGCTGAAGCTGATACTATGGCGACTTATGAAATTCTGAAAGCACAGTTGGATCGTTATCCAGAATTGGAAAATGATATGAAAGCATTATCTGAATTTACAACTCGTAAAAAGATTGCAGATTTTGCCGGAATGATTGCTTTTGATAAAGATGACGAAGAAATTTTTACTTTTGGAAAGCACAAAGGAGCGAAAGTGGAGAAAGTTTTAGAATCAGAACCAGGTTATTTCAGCTGGATTCAAAATGCTGATTTTCCTTTGTATACCAAAAAAGTTTTGACAGCAATTAAATTGAGAAAATTAAATACGAAATAAGTTGTCAGTCGCAGTCTCAGTTTTCAGTTTTAACTGGGACTATTTCTGTATTTAGTAAACTGCGACTGAAAACTGCGACTGAAAACTAAAAAGAATGAAGATTATCTGTGTCGGCAGGAATTATGCCAATCATATAGAAGAATTAAAGAACGAACGTCCAAGTGAGCCGGTAGTTTTTATGAAACCCGATTCGGCGGTTTTGTTGAAGCAGCATCCGTTTGTGATTCCGGAGTTTTCTGAAGATGTTCATCATGAAATAGAAATTATTGTAAAAATCAATAAAGTTGGAAAATACATTGAGCCTAAATTTGCTCATAAATATTATGACGAAATAAGTGTTGGAATCGATTTTACGGCAAGAGATTTACAAAGTAAATTAAAAGAAAAAGGGCTTCCGTGGGAAAAAGCCAAAGCGTTTGATGGTTCGGCGGTTATTGGTGATTTTTTGCCAAAAACTAACTTTGTTTCTATGGAAAACCTTAATTTTGAATTGAAAACAAATGGTGAAACGGTTCAAAAAGGGAATTCGGAAATGATGCTTTGGAAGATTGATGAATTGATTTCGCATGTGTCTCAGTTTTTTACCTTAAAAATTGGAGATATTATTTTTACAGGAACGCCTGCTGGTGTTTCGGCTGTAAAACCAAATGATGTTTTAGAGGGCTTTTTAGAAGATAAAAAATTATTCAGAATACAAGTAAAATAATGGCTTTAAAATACAACCTTTCGAAAGTGTACGCACTTTCAGATAACGATCCTGAATTTGTAAATCAAATTTTAACTTTGTTTGTTACGGAAGTTCCGGAAGATTTAAAACAAATTAAAGAAGGAATTAAGAAGAAGGATCATAAATATGCCTACTCCTATGCTCATAAAATAAAGCCTACTTTGGATTTAATGGGATTAAATGTAGCTTTTGAAGAAATTCTTCAAGTAGAGGCTTGGACCAAAGCAGAAGGCAAGAAAAAAGATATTATTGAAACTTTTAAAAGTATAAAAGTGCAAGTTAAAGAAGCAATCAAAGAAATTAAAAAAGACTTTGATTTGTAAAATACAAATGGAACCCAATTCTTGTTTTGAAAAGGATTGGGTTTTGTTTTCTAATTTTGAAGGTGCTATTTCTGTAAAAAAAAAAAACAGATTCAAGGATTTTCTTCGTAATAAAAACCTGTTTGAATCAGGTAAAACTTTCCTTAAATAAATATGAAAGCAGCAATCATAACAATTGGAGATGAAATTCTAATTGGTCAAATCGTAGATACAAATTCAGCTTTTATTGCTAAATCATTAGATAGAATTGGAGTTGAGGTAGCAGAAATGCTGTCTATAAGCGATGATAAAAAGCATATTTTAGACACTTTTGCTCAGTTGCAGAATAAAGTGGATGTTGTCATAGTTACGGGTGGACTTGGTCCAACTAAAGATGATGTAACGAAGAAAACGTTCTGTGAATACTTTGATGATGAATTGGTTGTCAATCCAGAAGTTTTGGAGCATGTTACGCAATTGATCGAAGGTTTTTACAAAAGACCGATTTCGCAGTTAAATAAAGACCAAGCCTTAGTGCCGTCAACTTGTACTGTGCTGCCAAATAAAGTAGGGACAGCGCCAGGCATGTGGATGAAGAAAGAAAACACTGTTTTTATTTCGCTTCCGGGAGTTCCTTATGAAATGAAATATCTAGTTGAAGAAGAAATTATTCCGAAAATAGTTAAAGAATATAAACGTCCATACATTATTCATAAAACCATTCTGACTTATGGTCAGGGAGAGAGTTTAGTGGCGGAACGTATTGAGCAATGGGAAAATAACCTACCGGAGTTTATAAAATTAGCTTATCTGCCAAATCCGGGCCGTGTTCGTTTAAGATTAACGGCAAGAGGAACTGATAAAGAAGTTTTAGAAACAGCGATCGAAGAAAATGTACGTTCGTTGGATTTGATAATTCATGATATAATTGTGGGTTATGAAGAAAATGAAACGCTAGAGACTGTAGTTGGTAAATTTTTGACAAAGCAAAATAAAACAGTTTCTACAGCTGAAAGTTTTACTGGCGGAAGAGTCGCGTCTTTATTGTCTGCTGTGCCCGGAGCGTCAGCTTATTTTAAAGGAAGCGTAGTCTCTTATGCGACTGAAGCAAAAATAAACGTGCTTGGAGTTCCAAAAGAGTTGGTAGACAAACATTCAGTGGTAAGTGCAGAAGTTGCGTCGTCTATGGCCTTGAATGTGAAAAACTTACTGCAGACTGACTATGGTATAGCCACAACTGGTAACGCAGGCCCGTCAAAAGGCGATTCTGATGCGGAAATTGGCACCGTTTTTATCGCTTTGGCGACCCCAAAAGAGGTAATTGTAGAAGAATTTAACTTCGGACAACCTCGTGAAAAAGTGGTAGATAGGGCAACAGTTAAGAGTTTAGAAATATTGCAGAAAGAAATTTTAAAATTTGTGCAATAATTTTTTGCTACAATGGTTTATTTTTCTTTTCTTTGCACCCTGATTTTGAATAACGATAAAAGATAAGTATAATGTCAAGAGTTTGTGACCTTACAGGTAAAAGAGCGATGGTAGGAAATAACGTTTCTCACGCTATGAACAAAACTAAGAGAAAGTTTTCTGTAAACTTAGTTAAAAAGCGTTTTTATCTTCCAGAAGAAGATAGATGGATTACTCTTAGAGTAGCAGCATCTACGATAAAAACAATTAATAAAAATGGAATCACTGCAGTTTTGAAAAAAGCGCAGTCAGAAGGATTTATCAAATAATCTTTTCCTAAATAAATATATAGCAAGATGGCAAAGAAAGGTAATAGAATCCAAGTAATTTTAGAATGTACTGAGCACAAAACTTCTGGTGTTCCAGGAACTTCTAGATATATTACAACTAAGAACAAAAAAAATACTCCAGATAGATTAGAGATTAAAAAATTTAATCCAATCTTAAAAAGAGTAACTGTTCACAAAGAAATTAAGTAATAATTAGAGATTTTGATAAAATCTCAAATGGTTTTTCATTTGAAGATTTATTGAATTTCAAAACATTTGAATCATGGCAAAGAAAACCGTAGCATCGTTACAAACATCTTCTAAGAGATTATCAAAAGCCATCAAAATGGTAAAATCTCCTAAAACTGGTGCATATACATTCGTAGAATCTATTATGGCTCCTGAAGAAGTTGATGAATTCTTGAAAAAGAAATAATTACAATTACATTATATAGAAAAGCTACTTTCTTTCGGAAGTAGCTTTTTTATTACCTATATTTGTCTAAAAATTTAAAGAATCGTAACAATTGGGCTTTTTTCGAAAGACAATTGCACTTTCTTTAAAGATTTGGATTTCTTGGCTGAAAATCTAGAAATCTAATAAATCTAATAATCTACAAAAAATGAGTTTTTTTAAAAAATTATTCTCTACCGAAAAAAAAGAGACTTTAGACAAAGGTCTTGAAAAAACAAAAACTACTTTTTTCTCGAAGTTAAGCAAAGCTGTTGCCGGAAAATCTAAAGTCGATGATGATGTTTTAGATGATCTGGAAGAAGTTCTTGTAGGCTCAGATGTTGGAGTTAATACGACATTAAAAATCATTGAAAGAATTGAAAAACGTGTTGCCGAAGATAAATATTTAGGAACAGATGAATTAAACCAGATTCTAAGAGATGAAATTGGGGCTTTGTTATCTGAAACAAATACAGGTGAAGCGACAGAGTTTGAAGTTCCAAAAGATAAGAAACCTTACGTCTTAATGGTTGTTGGAGTTAATGGAGTAGGAAAAACAACAACAATTGGAAAATTAGCTTATCAGTTTAAAAAAGCAGGTCATAAGGTAGTTTTAGGTGCGGCAGATACTTTCCGCGCGGCAGCAATTGATCAATTGCAAGTTTGGGCAGATCGTGTTGGGGTGTCAATTGTAAGACAAAATATGGGAAGTGATCCAGCTTCTGTTGCTTTTGATACATTACAGTCGGCAGTTGCACAAAATGCAGATGTTGTGATTATTGATACTGCTGGACGTCTTCATAATAAAATCAATTTGATGAACGAGCTTTCAAAAGTAAAACGTGTAATGCAGAAAGTAGTTGCTGATGCGCCACACGATGTACTTTTGGTTTTGGACGGTTCTACTGGACAAAATGCTTTTGAACAGGCAAAACAATTTACAGCTGCGACAGAAGTTACTTCGTTAGCTGTAACTAAATTGGACGGAACAGCAAAAGGTGGAGTGGTTATTGGTATCTCGGACCAGTTTCAAATTCCAGTTAAATATATTGGTGTTGGCGAAGGAATTGAGGATTTACAAGTCTTTAATAAATATGAATTCGTTGATAGTTTCTTTAAATAAAAAATAATGAGTTTTGAATCTTTGAAAAACATATCTGCTGTTGCGTTTTATTTTGCAAGCGTGATATGTTTTGTTTTGGCAAATGTGCTAAAAGATAATAATCTTTCGGTTTACTATATTTTGATGGTTGCTGGAATTATCTTGTTCTTTTTAGGAGTTCTTAAAAGAACAAATGCGAATAAAAAATAATTGATTTAGTGCGCTTTTAACTAATATGAAATACGGTATTTTCATTCTGTTGTTCAGTTTGTGCGGTTGCATAAACAAACGAGACAATGAAAATACTGTAAAAAATCAAAAGGTTCTAGTGATACAGCCTTTGGGGGATTTTGAACCCAAACAATCTCAAAAAGTCCTTACCGAAATAAAAACAATAAATCCTAATGTTGTTTTAAGGCAGAATATAGACTTTCCTGAAAATTCATTTTACAAACCGCGTAATATATATCGAGCAGATAGTATTATTAAGAATCTTAAAAATAATATCGGCAGTGATTCTGTTATTGTAGGTTTGTCACATCTTGATATTAGTGCAACAAAAAATAATATCAAAGACTGGGGTGTAATGGGTTTAGGTTATATGCCTGGAAAAGCCTGCTTTGTTTCCGATTTTAGATTATCTAAAAAGCATAGAAATAGCCAGTTTTATAAATTGGTTTTGCATGAATTAGGTCATACAGCAGGTTTACCGCATTGCAAAATTAAAACTTGTTTAATGCGCGATGCTGGAGGCGGAAACCCACTGAATGAAGAAAAGGATTTTTGTAAAAGCTGTAAAAGTTTTTTAAAAAATAAAGGATGGCAGTTGATTTAAACTGCAATTCGAAATTTATTGATATAAAGCATTAATTTTCTCCCACAACGTTTTGTCAAAATCAGATAGGGCAAGATTTACATTGTCAGCTGCATCTCCCATTCTGATTACTACCATGTTTTTGCTTGGCACGACATAAATCTTTTGGTCATTTTTTCCTAAAGCCATAAACATATCACTAGGTCCAGTCGGAATTACACTTCCTTGAAAGGTTAACTGCGATTGTGGCAAATGATAATTGGCTTTACCGTTTAACCACCATAAATATCCGTAACCTAAATTAATATTTTGTGAAGTATTGGTTGCTTCGTTAAAAAAGGCTTCGTTTAAAATTATGTTATTTTCCCATTTTCCTTTGTTGAGCATTAATAAGCCAAATCTAGCCATACTTCTTGTTGTACTTGCATAGACACTATTTACGCCAAGTGGTATCCAAGTACCATCCATGCCGATTTTGTCTCTTAACCTGGTATTGAAATAGTTCTGCCAAGTTTGTCCACTGGCTTTGGCAACTACATCTTGCAGTTTTACATAAACATTGTGATAAGCCCATCGAGTTCCAGCATCAGCCTTATAGATTAAATCTTCTGGGTCTACATCGTCAGTAGAATCATCAAGACCAGATGTCATGGTTAAAAGATGTTTACAGGTTATTAGATTTTCTTTGGCAAGAGTTTCGCTAGTCCAGCCTGTTCCTAAGTATTGAGAAACTTTATTGTTTATATTTAAAAGTTCTTCTTGTTGAGCAATTCCAGTTACTGTTGAAGTTAAAGTTTTTCCGGCACTTGCCCAATACCAGTTCGTAGAAGCGGTGTGATTATTAAAGTAATTTTCTAGAACAATTCTTCCGTTTACTAAAATCATAAAGGATTTGGAGTGTTTGAGTTCTAGATAATCTAAAAGTGGCTGTACAGCATTTTGATTCCATTTTAGCTCTGTGATTGATTTTGTTTCCCAAGTTGTTCCTGTTAGAGGAGGGAAATACATGTTCTCTGAAGGAGTTGCATCAGGTTCTGTTGAATCTTTACTGCAGCTTATAAATAATAAGGCTGTCAATAATCCGTAAATAGTTTTGGTCATGTCTTTTTGTTTTTGGTTTTGGGGTTTGACCAAAAATATGCAAAATAGTTTAATGTGTTTTGTGATTTTTTGTTTCTTTTGATGATTATAAGCTTACCTTTGTAGTCCGAGAAAAATCTTTTGAAAACTGATGCCCTAGCCCTGATGGAAGTGGCATCTCCCGATTTAGAAAAAACAAGGCTTTTTTAGCCGTAGTTTTTGTTTATCGGGAATACAGCGGACAGCAGGTTTCAGATCCTTATAAAAATTTGAGTACTTATGAAAAACACTTTTATGACTTTGGTTTTATCGCTTTTGTTTGTAAGCTGTAAACAAGATGTAAAACCTGAAGATATTGCTAACTTAAACGGTTATTGGGAAATTGAAAAAGTAGTTTTTGACAAGGGAGAAGAGAAGGACTATAAGATGAATGAAACTTTTGATTTTTTTCAAATTAAAGATAATAAAGGCATTCGAACGAAAGTAATGCCACAGTTTGATGGCACATTTTTAACTACGGATACTTTTGAAAATGTGTCGGTTCGTTTTGCGGGAGAACATGTTTACTTGGATTATAAAACAGATTATACGAAATGGAGCGAAGAAATCATCTCGCTTTCGGATAAAGAATTAGTGGTTAAAAATCCACAAAAAATAGAATATCATTATAAAAAAGCAGCACCAATTAATCTATTAAACGATGGCGAAAAGACTAAATAGCGAATCTACAATTAGTGCTGTTTTACAGCAGATTATCCAAGTGAATAAGTTACAGGCCGGAATGGATCAAATTGATGTTCGCGACGCCTGGAAAAATCTTATGGGAAGTGGTGTGAATACTTACACGAAAAACGTTATTCTTAAAGGCAGTACTTTGTATGTTGAATTAGGTTCGGCTGTTTTACGGGAAGAATTAAGCCACGGAAAATCCAAAATCGTTAAAATGATTAATGAAGAATTGAGACGTGATGTCGTGAAGGATGTTGTGCTTCGCTAATTTTAGATTTTAGATTTTTCGATATAAAAAAATCCATTCGCACAACGAATGGATTTTTTTATTTTTATGTTTAAGCTCAGCAATCTAAAAGCTGAACTCTAAAATCATAAATTAAAACTGCTCTCTTCCAGCAAAGTGGAATGCACTTTCGATAGCAGCATTTTCGTCGCTGTCGGATCCGTGAACTGCATTTTCTCCAATTGAAGTAGCGTATGCTTTACGAATAGTTCCTTCAGCAGCTTCAGCCGGGTTTGTAGCTCCAATTAAAGTTCTGAAATCTTCTACTGCGTTATCTTTTTCTAAAATAGCGGCAACAATTGGTCCGCGAGACATAAATTCAACTAATTCTCCGTAGAAAGGCCTTTCTGCGTGAACTGCGTAGAACGCTTTAGCATCAGCTACAGTTAATTGAGTTAATTTTAATGAAACGATTTTGAAACCACCATTAGTAATCATTGCTAAGATGTTCCCGATGTGTCCGTTTGCAACAGCATCTGGTTTAATCATTGTAAAAGTTCTATTTGTTGCCATTTTGTATTTTATTAAATTTTGTGCAAAAGTATACTTTTTTTATCAATTGATTTTAATAAATTCATAATTAAAAGTCGTTAGGAACGATGTTTTGGGCAAGAAATGTTTTTTTTAAACCATTTTTGTAGAGGTGTACTGCAGTGTATCTAACAGGATGCACCGAATCATAATAAAAAAGACGCACTGCGGTGCGTCTCTACAATGATGGTGAAGCAAATTTAGACTTTGAATATCAATTTGTTTCTATAGAAAATCCAAAGGATAAAAGTCCAGATAGCTACATAGGTCAACGCGCCCGCTAAAGAAGCTGTCATTGGATTGCTAAAAAATGGTGCAATTCCAAAACGATACAAATAATCTAATAGATTAGTCTGTTCTTCGGGATTTTGAGGATTTTGGAATCGGATCATGGTTAATGCCTGCGGAATAATCTGTGACGCAAAAAACACAATCATTGGATTGACTCCCCAAATAACAAACAGTTTGAATCCTTTTTTATATTCGGCTATATCAATGATGTAATACAATGCCGTTAGACATACAGTTGCAAGACCAGTTGTATACAAAACATAACTGCTCGTCCAGATTGATTTGTTTATTGGGAAAACTAAATCCCACATTAAACCGAAAAAAATAAATCCGACACCAATCATTCCCATTCTTTGTGCTTTGTTGATTTTAGTTGCGCCGAGGAGTAAAATTTGTCCAATGAATAAACCGATAATTCCGTTTACAATAGACGGAATTGTGCTTAATATTCCTTCGGGATCCCAGGTTTTGGTTTCGTGATACATATGTCCTTTTAGTAAAACGCTGTCAACCCAAGCCGCTAAATTGGTTCCTCTTTCTAAATTGGCTTCTCCAAATCCCGGAACTGGAATTATGGTCATAACTGCCCAATAACCAAAAAGTAAAACGAATCCTGTAATTAATTGTGTTTTTCGAGAGGTTTTTAAATACAAAAGAGAAACTACAAAATAAACAACGGCAATACGCTGTAGAACTCCTGGAAGCCTTACATCTTGATAATTTTCAAAGTCTCCATAAGCTAAAATGAGATACAATGCTAATATGCCAAAAGCAAAAATGTTTTTTAATTTTGTGTTGAAACTTCCCATCAAGGCATAACCAACAGCAAAAGTGATTACTAATCTGCCGATAAGAAGCGGAATTCCTTCGAGTCCAAACAGTTGAATTTTACCAAAGAAATTAAAAAATATCCCAAGACAGAGCATTCTTAAGGAACGAATCAGGATTTTGTTGAATGTTTTCTCGTCATAAGTTTTGTCCGGCATTGCCAGCGGAACTGCAACTCCCATTATAAAAACAAAAAAAGGAAATACAAGATCGGTTGGTGTGCAGCCGTTCCAATGTGCGTGTAAAAGTGGTGGATAAACATTGCCCCAGTCTCCGGGATTGTTTACAATTGTCATCAATAGAATAGTCAGTCCGCGAAAGACATCAAGCGAAATTAGGCGTTCTCTTACCATTTGGTTAGTTCGTTAATAGGTTATAAAATATAATTCTATTTGGTTTGAGAGAAGCAATACTTTCGGAAATGAGCTGGTTATTTGTTCCTAAACTATTACTTTGAATTTCTAAAGATAATTATTTTAGATGATTATGATATCAAAATTATGTTCTAAAGGTTTTAATTTTTGAATTAAAAGTGGAATTAACTGATCGCCTTTTTCTAAATAAAATTCGGAAAAATTAGTCTGGCGCTCCTGAAGACTATAGTTAGGAAACAGTTCGCACTGCAAATCATTAACACGCTGTAATTGATCCTGAAGTTTTCTTTTTTGCGCTTTTAATAAACGTTTTTCTAAATTTTCTAATCCTTTTTTCTGTTTTATTTCCTGTGCTTTTACGGCTCCAGAAAATGATTTGTCGGTCTTCTCAGCCAATTCAAAAAGATAGTTGAATTGTTTTTCAAGTGCTTCTTTCTGCTCTGTCAAATCAATTGGAAACGGAGAAAGTTTATGTGTAATAGCATTAATCAGAGTTTCTGATTTGCTAAATAAATCTTTCCAGCTTAACCCTAAATTATCCGCTTTTTTAGCCTGTTTTTCAGTTGCTAAAAGAACAGAGTTTCGTACTAATAAGATTGGGAAAGTAATCTTTACAGCTTCGAAAAATGCTTTTAGTTCTAACCAATACGCGATTTCTCCGCCTCCGCCAATGTAACAAAGGTTAGGAAGGATAATTTCCTGATACAGCGGACGCATGATTACGTTTGGACTGAATTTTTCAGGACTGCTTTCCAATAATTTTAGAATTTCTTCTTTTGAAAATGCAATTTTGGTATTGTTGACTAAATATTTATCGTTTTCAAAAATGATTCTTTCACGCAGTTTATCTTCGATATAAAACAAATTGATTTCTCTTGGATTTACCTGAACAGTATAATCTGAAAGTTGTTCAATTGATTTTTGTACCGCTTTAAATGAAGTTTGATTTTCTAATTCTTCTTTTACAAACGGAATAAAGGCACGTTTTAAATTGACATCGTCTGCATCTATAATGACTAAACCATAATTAGAGAAAAGAGCGTTTGCTAAATAACGAGTAGCATCGGCTAATTTTTCATGTTTTAAGTACGCATCTTCAAATAGCTTTTTCAGTGCGTTGGCATTCGTGCTTGAGCCTAATTCTTTAGAATAGATTTCAAATAAATCTTCCAATCCAGTAGTAGATAATCTTCCAACTGGGCCTGTACTTTCAGCATTCCAACGGATTTTTTTTCCTTTAAAATTGAAATAATTAATTTCTTCAAAATCATGATCTTCCGTTGCCATCCAATAAACAGGAACGAAATTGTAAGAAGGATATTTAGATTTTAATTCTTTGGTTAAATTAATTGCAGAAATGATTTTATACAAAAAATACAACGGCCCGCTGAATAAATTTAGCTGATGTCCGGTTGTAATGGTAAAAGTATTTTCGAGTGCTAAAAGCGAAATATTTTGTTTCGTCGAATCTGAAATTTCAATATTTTGGTATTGTTTTTCCAAGGTTTTAACCAATGGGATTCGGTTGTTGTGATCAAAATTAGCTGTTTTTTCAGCAATTTGTTTTTCGAAATTTTCTAAGGTTGGAAAATTATTGTACAGCGGTTTTAATTCTTCTTTTTGATCTAAGTAATCTTGCATTAGTTTAGAAAAATAACCAGAAGATTGAAAGCTGATACAGTCGGTAGGCATAATTTTAAATTTATTTTTGACAGCTGTAAATTTAATGAAAATATACAGTTAAAAACGTTTTTAACGAATGCTTAAGATTTGATTTTTCATTTTTATTTTAAAGTTCCCTGAATCAGGTTTTTGAAAATCGATAAGTAATTAGTTTGTTAAAATATAAAACACATGAATTTTGTTAAAAAATTGAAAGTGTTTTGAAACTAATCCTCTTAAATGTAAATTATTAATAATGAAACTATATTTTTGTAATCAAAAAAAAGTTATATCAATTTTACATGAAAACGAACCCGAATAAAAAGAACTCCTTAAAACATGTTCTTTTTGGAAGCCTTATTGGCACAACAATCGAATTTTTTGATTTTTATATTTATGCCAATGCAGCGGTGTTGGTTTTTCCACAGTTATTTTTTCCTAGTTCAGATTCGACAATGGCAACATTGGAGTCTTTAGCAACATTTTCAATTGCATTTTTGTCTCGTCCTTTGGGTTCTGCTTTTTTTGGACATTATGGAGATAAAATTGGTCGAAAATTTACTTTAGTTGCCGCTTTATTAACTATGGGAATTTCTACAGTTACGATTGGTTTTCTGCCAAGTTATGAAAGTATTGGAGTTGCAGCACCTTTATTGTTAATGCTTTGCAGATTTGGACAAGGTGTTGGTTTAGGAGGCGAGTGGGGAGGAGCTGTTTTATTGGCTATAGAAAATGCTCCACCAAATAAACGCGCTTGGTACGGAATGTTTCCGCAACTAGGAGCGCCAATTGGATTACTGCTTTCGGGAGGAACTTTTTTGCTTTTAACCGATTCGATGAGCAATGAAGATTTTATGAATTACGGTTGGAGAATTCCATTTATTGCTAGTGCTTTGTTGGTAATCGTTGGTTTTTACATCAGAACAAAAATTACAGAGACACCTTCTTTCGAAAATTCTAAAAAAGAGCAGGAAGAAGTTAAAGTTCCTTTTCTGGAATTAGTAAAATCATATAAGAACCAATTGATTTTTGGAACTTTTGCAGCGATCACAACTTTCTTGGTTTTCTATTTGATGACTGTATTTACCTTAAGCTGGGCAACTTCAGATTTAGGTATCGTGAAAAGAGATGGATTGTTGATTCAGTTATTTTCTGTATTGTTTTTTGCGCTTTTTATTCCAGTTTCTGCGGTGGTGGCAGATAAAATTGGGCGCCGTAAAATGCTTATTCTGGCTACAGCTGCAATTGCTGTTTTCGGATTTTTCTTTTCTTATTTCTTAAGTGTCGGAAACATAGCATTAGTTACGATTTTTGCTTGTATCGGAATGTCTTTAATGGGATTTACTTATGGTCCGTTAGGTACTTTTTTATCAGAGTTATTTCCAACAAATGTTCGTTATTCTGGAGCATCATTAACTTTTAATATGGCTGGGATTTTGGGAGCAGCTTTTGCACCAATGATTGCCATTTGGTTAGCCAAGACATATGATGTGAGTTATGTGGGCTATTATTTGGTAACAGCTGCTTTTATTTCTTTGATTTCATTTATAGTAATTAGTAAAGATGAACATAAGTTTTAAAAGTTAATATCTTAAAAAATAAAAGTCCGGAATCCTTATTAAGAATTGCGGACTTTGTGTTTTATATTATCTCTTCAAACTGAAATGGCCTCTAAATTCTGTACCATTTAATCTTTTGACAATAAACCAATAATCTGATGCGGGTTCCAGATGACCAAGGTAAGTTCCGTCCCAAGAAGTGTCTGGACGTAATTCTTTAATAAATTTCCCATAACGGTCAAAAATTCTAATACCGCTGTTTGGGGCTAAATAAGCAAAATCAATCGTCCAAGTATCATTATGACCATCATTATTCGGAGTAAAGAATTTTGGGTATGGAAGTTCCTCAACAAAATGGATACAATCGCTAGTTGTTGCTTCTAAAATATTTATGGTAACAGGAATTCTATCGCTTTCACATTTATTGATAGTTTGAGTGGCATAATAAGTAATTCCGTTTTCAAGAGGTGTTGATTCTGAAATAGAAATATTTGAAGAAATATTTTCGTACCATTTGATGTTATTGCCCGAAACTTTAATGTCACTAATTTTTGCATTTTTTTGAATACAAAATATTTGTGGAGAATCTGCAATAGGAATTTGAGTGTCTTGGATTTTAACGTTTACTTCAAATCTTTCACTTTCGCAACTGTTTACAGTCTGCGTAGCGTAATAAATTGCAGTTTGTAACAAAGTTGTTTCAGGTAAAATATTTCCAGCTGTTGAAGTATCATACCACTTAATATTAGTTCCAGTTATGTTTAAATTTTCTAAAGTGGCAATTTCATCAATACAAAATTGCTGGTTGTTATTTCCAGTGGGTAAAGGAGTATCGTAAACATGAACCAAAATTGGCGTTCTGTCACTTTCGCATCCAACAGTTTGAGATGCATAATAGATTCTGTTGTTTTCTAATAAGGTAGTATTTGGTAATGCTGATGCAGACATCATGGTATCAAACCATTTGACATTTTGTCCCGTTATGTGAATGTCATTAAGAGTTTTGTTTTCTTTTTTACAAAAAGATTGCTCTGGATTTCCAGATGGAACAGAAGGAGTATTTACTATTGAAACCGTAACTCCAAATCTTGGACTTTCGCAACCGTTTTCTGTTTGAGATGAGTAATACGTTTTACCGTTTTCTAGATTTGTTGTTTCTGCTAATAAATTTCCATTTGTTAGTGCATCGTACCATTTTATTGAATTTCCAGTAATTTCCAAGTTGGATATTGTTGGGTTTTGTCCCGTGCAAAATTGTTGATTTGCGATTGTAGTTGGAGTATTAGTTTCATTAACTAAAACTGTTATTTTTTTTGTCTTTTCACATTCAGCTACCCCACCAATTAAACATATATATTCGCCACTGTTTATTGATTTGGCATTGATTATAATTGGATTTTGTTCTGTTGATGTGAATCCGTTTGGTCCAGTCCAAAAATAATTTGTTCCACCAGATGACTTTAGTTCCAAAGTACTTCCTGTACAAACAGGGGAATTACTTTCGAGCTCAGGAACCGTAGTTGAATTATTTTCTTGAAATTTCATCAAAAAATAATTTTCTGTACCTAAAAGGTTCTGCTGATATGATGTATTATCTGTAATTCCGTTTTTTAAATAAGTAATTCCGCTAATGAATATGGAATTGTTTCCTAAGGCAATTTTAGTTTTTCGAAATGTACTTGTTCCCCCAATATAGGTTCCCCAAATAAGTTCGCCATCTTTTGAAAATTTACCAATGTATCCTTCCGAAGATTCATTATTTGGTTTGTAAGAACAAGGAGTTGTTAATTTAGTACTATAAGAACGATTATTTGTAGCTCCAATATATAAAGAGTTATTTCTAAAAAAGAGAGAATAAGGAAGAGCTTCACCTAAGTAAGATCCCCAAATCCTTTTTCCGTTACTACTTAGTTTTACTAAAAAACCTTTATATAGAGAAAGAATGTTAGAGCTTTCAAAGCTTCCTGGTGTTGTTATATTGTTGTTACTTGCTGTTTCTCCTCCTAGATAAATGTTGTCTTCATCATCAACTGCGATAGTATAAATATAATCAACCTGTTCTCCTCCGTAGTACGATGACCAAATTCGATCTCCATTTAGAGAAAATTTATACACGATTCCGTCTGAATGATTATTAACATCATGGTGTTCCTGAAAAACTCCTGACGAAGCAATATTATTGTAACTAAGGGAATATCCACCCGTAATAAAGTAATTGTTTTTAACCACTATATTTTGGAGTTCATCCCAATTTTCTCCTCCTACATAAGTACTCCAAACAATGTCTCCATTAGTATTGAATTTTGAAATAAAACCATCAAAATCATTATTCCATTGCGTCTGAAAATTGTTATTAATCGAAATATTTGATTTGCTTTTAGTTCTGCCAACAACATAGATGTTATTATTCAAATCCACATCCAGGGCATATGCGGCATCTATATTTTCTCCCCCCAAATAGGTTCCCCAAATCCTTACACCCGAAGTGTTAAATTTAGCTAAAAATGCATCGTAGTCTCCGCTTATGTTAGATTTGAATGCTCCAGAAGTACTAATATTTGTATCTCCTTGAGTAATTCCAGAAATAACTAGGTTTTGTTGAGAATCTATTTTTATATCAGTAATTTGATTAAAATTTTTACCTCCATAGTAAGTTCCCCATAAGCGATTTCCATCTGGACTAAATTTTGCAATTATTCCATTTGTTGAGGTATATATTGAAGGAGGAATTGTTAATTGATGTGCGCCAGAGCTCGCAAAGGAAGAATTAAAGGCTGATGTAGCGCCAGTTAGATATGAGTTTCCTAAATTATCAGCAATTAAACTAGTGGTTTCAAGTATGTAATAATTATTAGTTTTATCTCCGTACAAAGTTCCCCATAGTTTAATAGGTACAGGATCAATTACAACAGTTTTTCCACTTAAAAAATTGGCCGAACGAAATCCATAAACATCTTTTTTTATTTTTTTATACCCAACAATAATCTCTTTTTTATGCCCTTTTTCTTCAATCCAGCTTGCAGGAAGCGTTTCCTCCATCTTTCCAAAACGAACATTCATTTGGATTTTGTTATTCACTAAATTCGTTTCTGCACCATTAAATTTTAACTGGATATCCGAGATATTTCCTTTTGGATGAATTACAAAATTATACTCGACGGTCTTTTGTGGATCATCAGGAATTGTAAAAACAACATCAATATTTGGGTATATGTTTTTATAAGTAATTTGTTTGTATTGATAAACTCCGGTAATTCCTTCAGGTTTATTTGGAATATTATAATAGTTGTCAAAATCAGTTGATTTCTGTTCGGTAATTAATTCAACTTTTGGATTGGAGTTTAGAAAATCAATGTCTATTCGATGAAAAACATATTCTAAATTAAATTCTTCTTTTCTTTCCTTTTCTTTTTGAGTTAAATAAGGAAGTGTTTTTGCAGTTCTTAAACCAAGAATTGGAGTTTTTTTTACTTCATAAACATCATAAGAAAAGCCATTTGTTTTGAGTTGGACATTTAAACCGTTCGCGTTTAATAAATATTTAACAGCTGTGTTTAATTTTCCATTTTGATCTACAATTTGTCCTTTGTTTTCTTTAAAACCAATAGATTGATTTTTATTTTGAGAGAATAATGCAACTGTAACTAGTAGAAAAAGAAAAAGTAATTTTTGTTTCATTTGAGTAATTTGGGCTGAGACAAATGTAATTAAATGTTTACAATTTCAAATCAAAAAATCAAATGCGAAAAAGTCCTCAATAACCTGTATTTTTGCAAAAAAAATAATTCCATTTGAAAACAAAACTTTTTGTAATTACACCGCCATTTACCCAACTGAATACTCCGTATCCGGCAACGGCGTATATAAAAGGTTTTCTGAATACAAAGAATATAGAATCGGTTCAGGCTGATTTGGGTATTGATGTCATTTTAGAATTGTTTTCAAAGAAAGGACTTCAAAATTTGTTTCAAGTTTCAAGTTTTAAGTTTGATGTTGTTGGAAATGAAATTTTAGATAACTCGAAACGTATTTTTGCTTTACAGGATGAGTACATCAAAACAATTGATTCTGTAATTCAGTTTTTGCAAGGAAAAAATCCAACTTTAGCCTTGCAGATTTGTCAGGAAGATTTTCTGCCCGAGGCTTCTCGTTTTGCGCAGTTGGAAGAATTGGATTGGGCTTTTGGAACAATGGGAACTCAGGATAAAGCCAAACATTTGGCTACTTTATATCTTGAAGATATTTCGGATTTTATTGTAGAATGTGTCGATGAAAATTTTGGCTTCAGCCGATATGCAGAACGTTTAGGAAGAAGTGCCAATTCGTTTGACGAATTATACGCCGAGCTTCAAAAAGAACCAACTTATATCGATTCCATTTTAATTTCACTTTTGAAAGAAAAAATTGAAACTGTAAAACCAACTTTGTTTTTAATTTCTGTTCCGTTTCCTGGAAATTTATACAGTGCATTTCGTTCGGCGCAATGGGTAAAGCAGAATAATCCTGAAATTAAGATTTCAATGGGGGGCGGTTTCCCAAATACCGAATTGCGTTCGCTTTCGGATAAACGTGTTTTTGAGTTTTTCGATTTTATTACTTTAGATGATGGTGAAGTGCCAATCGAAGAATTAATAGCTAATTTAGAAAATCCGGATTATAATTCATTTAAAAGGACTTTTCTATTGGAAAATGGGGAAGTGGTTTATAAAAATAATTCTTTAAAACACGATTACAAACAATCTCAGGTTGGAACTCCGGATTACTCCGATCTGCCTTTGGATAAATATATTTCGGTTATCGAAATTGTAAATCCGATGCACAGAATGTGGAGTGATGGACGATGGAATAAACTCACAATGGCACACGGTTGTTATTGGGGAAAATGTACTTTCTGTGATATTTCTCTAGATTACATAAAAGTTTACGAACCCGTTGCAGCAAGTTTACTTTGCGATCGAATAGAAGAATTAATTGAAAAAACAGGACAAAATGGATTCCATTTTGTGGACGAAGCGGCTCCACCAGCTTTAATGCGTGCTCTGGCGCTTGAAATTCTAAAAAGAAAACTAGCCGTAACCTGGTGGACAAATATTCGCTTTGAAAAAAGTTTTTCAAAAGATTTATGTCTGTTGCTAAAAGCTTCTGGCTGCATTGCCGTTTCTGGTGGTTTAGAAGTTGCTTCAGATCGATTACTAAAATTAATTGACAAGGGCGTTACAGTAGAACAAGTCGCAAAAGTAACTCGAAATTTCACCGAAGCGGGAATTATGGTACATGCATATTTAATGTATGGATACCCAACTCAGACGATTCAGGAAACGGTTGATAGTCTAGAAATGGTTCGCCAGCTTTTTGAAGCGGGGGTTTTGCAATCTGGATTCTGGCATCAGTTTGCTTTGACAGCTCATAGTCCGGTTGGATTGTATCCGGAACAGTTTGGCGTAACTAAGAAAACGGAAAAAATTGGAGCTTTCGCCAATAATGATATTGAATATACGGATGCAACGGGAATCAATCATGATAAATTTAGCTTTGGCTTAAAAAAATCACTCTTTAATTTCATGCACGGAATTTGTTTTGATTACGAACTGCAGGAATGGTTCGATTTTAAGATTCCGAAAACAAAAATTCATCCGGATTTTATCTTTAACGCACTTGAAGAACAAAACGATTTCAATACAAAACCAAATGCAAAAGTAGTCTGGCTTGGCGGAAAACCTTCTGCTGAAATTTTCAAAAAATCAAAAAAAGGAAGAAGCTGGGAAATGATGTCGCTTACTTTTCATGATAAAAAAGAAAGTTTCGATGTTCAGACTAGTAAAGCAGAAGGAGAATGGCTGATTTCGATTCTGTCTAAGATTTCGATTTCAAATGCTAAAAACTTTACTTTCCAGGAAGTAAAGAATGATTTCGAATCCGAATTAGAAGATTTTGAATTGTTTTGGTATTCAAAACCTGTAAATACTTTGCGTGAGTTTGGATTGTTGGTACTTTAACTAATACTCAATACATTCACCATCATTTGGTACAACCGTTTTTCCTAAAAGGCCATTGTCCGAAAGAGCATTTTTTAGTAGTAAACGAGTTGTTGGACAATGATTTAAAGCCTCTAAATGATTAGCAAAAACTTTTCCCGGAGCCAATTTGGTGAATTTCAAAATATCATCCATTCGCATTAATAAGGGCTGTCCAAAATCTAATCTTGCGGTACCGCAAGCAACAGTGGCAATGTCAGGTTTTAACTCTGTCAAAACTTTTTCGACATGTTCTGTAAAAATGGTATCAGAACTAATATAAATTGATTTTTGATCGGCCAGCTCAATATGAAATCCCATTACATTTCCCATTAATTTGGCGACAAATCCGTAACCGTGTATAGCAGGAATTCCAGTTATTTTTCCGTCGAGGAATTTTTGCGGTTCCCAATATTCTAGGGTTTGAATTACGCTCAAGCCACGTTGGACAAGTGCTTTCTCGTCTTTGGAACTACAAATTACAGGAACACTTTTTCTTCTCAAAAATACTTCACCTGCTTTATCAATATGATCCGGATGTAAATGTGTAATCAAACAATGCGTCACACGGCTTAAAATATCGCGACTGTTTTTAGGCAGTGCCACCAGTGGATTTCGTTTTGGTTTGTATCTGAAAATAGTGAAAGGAGGAATTGTTTTTCTTTTGCCTAACATTGGGTCAACTAAAATGACATGCTTTTCTGTTTCAATCACCAAAGTGGCATTTCGCAAATGATGTAATTTCATATCCAAGAAAATTAGATATTAAAAATACAAAGTTTTTCGAAAATTAATTTACAGATTTTTCTTTATTTTTAACAGGATTGTTATTATTTAAGTTTATGCATTTACAAGAAGGTTTTCATACCTATTTCATTTATATTTTGACAAATAAAGCGAAATCTGTTTTTTATGTTGGAGTTACTAATAATTTTTATTCAATAAGTTTACTTCTAGTTTGTCAATTTCGACCGAAGGGAGAAATCACACTAGGAACTCCGCAAAGTATATCGACAATCTTTGGCGATTAGCGTGTGTGATTTGCTTCCCCTGTTCGCTATCACTCGAGTCTCCTACGCTCGAAATGACAAAACGTTGTCGTTACTTTGCTTCAAAAGAAAAAAAGTTTACCCAATAGAAAACCTAAACCCAATTCCATGCAGGTTTTCTATCGAAATCCCTTCTTCGTTTGCCAGGATCTTACGGAGACGCGAAATAAAAACATCTAGACTTCTTCCCATAAAATAATCATCTGTTCCCCATAAAGAGGTTAAGATTTGTTCGCGTTTTAAAACAGAATTTTTGTGATCCAGAAAAAGTTTTAATAATTCGGCTTCACGTTGTGTCAATCCGACTTTTTCTTCATCATTAAAAAGAATAAAATTTTTGGTGTCAAACTGATATTTTCCTACCTCATAAATTGTTTTTGCAGGCGGAATATTTTTCTGAGAACGCTTTAAGAAGATTTCAATTTTCAATAATAATTCTTCAATACTAAAAGGTTTAACCAAATAATCATCGGCTCCAAGACGTAAACCTTTAATTCGGTCTTCTTTTAAAGTTTTGGCCGAAAGGAAAATAATTGGAACATCAACATCAATTTTTCGAACCGCTTCTGCCAACTCAAAACCGTCCATTTTTGGCATCATAATATCAAAAATACAGATATCGAATTCTTCCTCTTCAAAAATGTTTAAAGCTGATTTTCCGTCGGAACAATGCGTTACGTCATAATTGTTTTGTTCCAAATTATCTTTGGTTAAAAACGCAAGAGTTTCATCATCTTCTGCATAAAGTATTTTGAAGTTTCTCATTTTTTATAAGGAATAGATAAAGTTATGGTAACGCCTTTCTCCGGATTATTTTCGGCTTTTATTTTCCAGCTCTGAAGATTGCAGATTTCTTTTACATAAAACAAGCCAAGACCAAATCCGTTGACTTCGTTACTTTTTTCGTTCTGAACACGGTAAAACTTATCAAAGATAAAAGATATTTTTTTAGGATTAATCCCAATTCCATTATCATTGAACTCTAGTTTTAAACAATTGCTTTCTTCTGTGATTTTAATTTTGATTTCAGGTTTTTCATTGCAATATTTCACTGCATTATCCAATAAATTATAAACCAGATTACCAAAATGAAAAGCATCTGTATTGATTAAATATTGAGTTGATGCCGTTTCAATAGAAAGAGAAGCTTCAGGATATTTTAACTTGATGTTTTCTATAGCTTCTTCAATTATCGGAACAATCAAAATACTTTCTTTGTTGAGTTCCAAAGGAGCATAATCTGATTTCGCGATATTTAAAATCTTTTCAATATGGCTATTCAGCTTATTCCCCTGATTGATAATAATATCAGTATAAGTAAAAAGTTTTTTATCTTCTTTAATAGGCTTTTGTTCAATCAAATATTTAGAAGCAATAAGAATGGAAGCCAAAGGCGTTTTAAATTCATGCGTCATATTATTGATAAAGTCACGCTGTAATTCAGAGTATTTTTTCTGCTGTAAAAGTTTGAAAATAGAATAAACGTAAATCAGCAAAATTAAGATCAAAGCAGTCGAAAGAATAAACCAGAATCGCATCGAGCTAAACAAATAAGTCGTTTCATTCGGAAAACGAACAGCGAAATAATAAACCAGATTTTTATGTTTCGGAAAATAAACAGTCTTTTTACATTCTGATTTTTTCTTTGTAAGCGTAATATAATCACCATAAATCATTTCGTCGCTTTGGCAATTGTACATTGCGTATTCGAAATCGGTGGTGATATTCATTTTCTTGAATTCTGTTTTCAAATAGAACTCTAAAATTTCGGGTTCAAATTCATTATCAACATTTACGATATAATAGTCATTCGAAATTTTCTGTACTGGATTCTGAGCAGGAAGTTCATGATTCGTTCCTTCGTACAATTTTTTAGCCACTTCAAGCAGAGCAATATGTGCCTTCTGACTCAGTTTCTTTTGTTCGATAGTAAAAGCCTCTTTTGTCCATAGCAATTGTGCCACCAATATACTAATGATGGCTACCAATCCTAAGAGAATGATACTGTTGAGTTTATTAATTTTCAAGAATAAGCAATTTTGAGAGTGTAATATTAATCAATTTTAGCCTAAAAACAGGCGGTTAACAAGTCATTAACAAACGTTTGAAAGCGGTTAACAGCGTTTTGATTTTGTCTGAATTACCTTTGTAATATCAAAATGAACTATAAACCATTTTAATATATCCGTTATGAAAATAATTAAAATTTCGATGTTAGCTTTGGCTTTAGGCCTAATGTCTTTTTCGGCAATTGCTCCGGTAAAATCTCTAGTTTCAGAAACTGCAATTTCAGAAACTACAGCTTCTACAATTGTATGGAAAGCAGAAACAATTGATGTTGGACAAATTCCACAAGGAACTCCAAAAGCAATTGTTTATGAATTTAAAAACACTGGAAAAACTGCTGTAGTGATTACCAATGTTCAGGGTTCTTGCGGTTGTACTGCTACAGACTATACAAAAGAACCAATTCAGGCTGGTAAATCCGGAAAAATTACTGCTACTTATAATGCAGCAAACAAAGGAGCGTTTACAAAGACGGTTACTGTGACAACAAGTGCAGAAACAACTCCAAAAATCCTTACTTTAAAGGGTACGGTAATTTAAGATTTTTAATAGGTTGGTTATATGGTAAAAGCTCTAAACAAGAAATTGTTTGGGGCTTTTTGTTTTTGGAGACTTTGCGAATAATATAAAAATAGCATATCTACGATTCGCTTTTTTAAGATTTTGATTTAATAGATTTTTTTTTACTTTTAATAAAAATTCCTACTTATGAAAATTTGGTATACGCCCTTAATCGCAGTTGTTTTTCTGATTGTTTTTTCGTGTAATTCGAAAGCAGATAAGAAAGAAGAAAATGTAATAAATAAAGTTGAAAAAATCCCGGAATTAAAGCTTACTATTGATACTGTCCGCATTGCAAAGTTTTATGAAAGTTATCCAAAATTGGCAAAATTTAAAACGGATGTGACTTCCTTGTATCAAAAAAACAAATCCACTCAATTATGGCAGGATAATAAAGGGGTAGTGGAATTTGGTAACACCTTATTCAATCAGTACAAAAACTTGGATCAGGAAGGTTTAAAAGCTAATTTTCCTTATAATGAACAACTAAGTTCCGTTTTTGATAACAATGCTAATTCTAAACTTTCAAAAGAAGATACCGATTTATTGCTTTCTAATTTATATTACTATTACGGTGAAAAAGTTGGTGGTTTTGACGAAAAAACAGTGGTTTCTTTAGAATGGCTTTTACCTCGTAAAAAACTGAATTACCAAGTACTTTCAGATTCAATCTTTAAGAAATCAACCATACAGGATGATAAGAAAAAAAAGATGTTCAGCCAGTATTACAAACTTCGTGATGCGCTGAAAGAATATCGTGAAATAGAGAAAAAAGGAGGATGGAAAACAATTGAAACCGGAGAAGATTATAAAAGTCTGAAAGTAGGAGATTCATCCAATGTGATTGCTCAAATCAGAGAAAGGCTTTTTGTAACTAAAGATCTTGAGGAAGATACTAAAAGCGCGGTTTGCGATACAGTTTTAATGAAAGCCATGAAAAACTATGAATTGCGTCATGGCTATGCACCAAAAAATAGTATTTTAAAAGAACATATTACAGACTTAAATATTCCGGTTTCGGAAAGAATCAAAACCATTATTGCCAATATGGAGCGTTGCAGATGGATTGATCCCGAATTGGAAAAAGGACAGAAATACATTGAAGTGAATATTCCGGAGTTCAAATTGTATATAATTGAAGATGGAAAAATTGCTTTTACATCGGCAGTTGTTGTGGGGAAAGCCATGACAAAAACAGTTGTTTTCAGTGGAATGATGAGCAACATTGTTTTTAGTCCGTATTGGAATGTTCCGCCGAGTATTATAAAATCGGAGATAAAACCGGGAATGGCTAGAGACAAAAATTATTTGCAAAAGAAAAACTTGGAGTGGAATAATGGCTCTGTCCGTCAGCTTCCTGGGAGAAATAATTCTTTGGGATTGGTAAAGTTTTTATTTCCAAATTCAAGCAATATTTATCTGCATGATACACCGTCAAAAAGTTTATTTGAAAGAGAAAGCAGAGCTTTCAGTCACGGTTGCGTTCGTGTAGCAAAACCAAGAGAATTGGCAATTGAGTTATTAAAACCAGATCCAGCTTGGAATCCAGCACGAATTGATAAAGCCATGCATGCCGGAAAAGAAAGCTGGTATACTTTGAAGAAAAAAGTTCCGGTTTATATTGGTTATTTTACGGCTTGGGTAGATCGTGACGGACAACTAAATTTCTATAAAGATATTTACCAAAGAGACGAGAGTTTACTAAAGCTCTTAACCGAAGAATAAAAGTTGATCTCACGCAGATTTGAAAAGATTTAAGCAGATGTTCACAGATTTATTTATTGAAGTGAGCAAAAGATCTAATTAAATCTGCTATAATCTGCAAAATCTGCGTGAAAAAATAATAATAAAACTATTTAGCCAAAACATCAACACATTTATAAAACCGTTTGGTATATTACCAAAGAGACGAGAGTTTGCTAAAGCTCTTAACCGAAGAATAAAAGTTGATCTCACGCAGATTTGAAAAGATTTAAGCAGATGTTCACAGATTTATTTATTGAAGTGAGCAAAAGATCTAATTAAATCTGCTATAATCTGCAAAATCTGCGTGAAAAAATAATAATAAAACTATTTAGCCAAAACATCAACACATTTATAAAAGCGTTTGGTATAATGTTCTGTATCAAGCGCTGTTATAGTCACTTGTTGTGCTTTTCCTGAAGAGGCATGAATAAATTTGGACTGCATCCCGTTGGCTTCGCAGATGATGCCGACATGCCCCACTACATTTCTGTTTTTATATCCATAAAAAACTAAAACATCCCCCACTTTAAATTCTTCCGGTTTTAAAGCCGTTCCTAAATTTTTATAACCGCTGGAACTTCTAGGAAGTGTTTGGTTAAAGTGCTTAAAAACATAACTCACAAAACCAGAACAGTCGAAACCTTTGTTTGGATCACTGCTGGCATATTTGTAGGGAATTCCTAGATATTGTTTGGCATAAGAAATAATAGAATCACGATTTACTTCGGTCTGAATTTTAGTGTTTGGAACTACTATTTGAGGTTCTTTCTTTTTTAAAGTGAAAGAAGAAAGAAAAATAACAGGAAGTAAAAATAACAGTAGGCGTGATCTCATTTTTTTTAGTTTTATATAAATTGAAACGCTAAAGATAAACCGTTATTTTGTTTTAAAAAGCACAAAAACACCCTAAAAAGTACGAATGTGCACCATTTGGCATCCAAATGATGTGTTTATGTGGTGTTTTTTTATCGTATTTTGACATTTTAGTATCTTTCTGAATAATTCATTTCAAATATATTTGTGAATCGTATTTAGATTTAACAAATAAATTATGTTTCTCAAAAAAATAACTCTTTTAATTTCGTTTTTGCTGATTTCAGTAGTTTCGAATTCACAAACTCAAAATTCTGCTAAAACTTTCTTGTACCAAGGTCGTATTGAACAACTTCAGAACGGAAATGTTGTTTTAATAGGAACTGCTTCTTCAGTTTCGTTTAATTTCATTGGAAACGAATGTTCGATATCACTGCAAAGTGTTGACTCGTATGAACATCATAATTATGTTGATTTAGTTTTGGATGGAAAATATCTTGGGAAAATTAAAATTGAAAAAGGCCCGGCACAATCTTTTCCAATAAAAACGACTTCTTCAAATAAAGTGCATAAACTGGAAATATACAAAAATACAGAAGCACATACGGGAGGGGTTTTATTTGCAGGTACGACTGCAAAACTGACTTCAATTACAGCAAAAAAGAAAAAGAAAATAGAATTTATAGGAGATTCTATAACCTGCGCAGCGGCAAGTGATGCTGTTAATTGTGAAAAAGGGGAATATATGGATCACCATAACGGATATTATGCATATGGTCCGACGCTTTCGAGAGCAATTGATGTTGATTACCTGACAAGTTCTGTTTCAGGAATCGGAATCTACCGAAACTGGAATGATGAAAATAGAGACGAAGCCATTATGCCAGACGTTTATCAAAATTTATATCTCACAAAAGAGACTTCAAAACCGAAATATGATTTTGCTTTTCAGCCAGATATTATCAGCATTGCGTTGGGAACTAATGATTTTTCTGGTGGAGATGGCAAGAAAGAGCGTTTGCCTTTTAATGCTGAAAAATACGTTTCGAATTATATCAATTTTATAAAAATGCTTTATGAACACAATCCAAAAGCACAAATTGTAATTACAAACAGTCCAATGGTTGGTGGAGACAGAGCAGTGGTCTTTGAAGATTGTCTTAACAAAGTAAAGCAAGCTTTTGCAACAGATAAATCGCATAAACCTATTTTGATTTTTAAGTTTAAACCAATGAAACCAAATGGCTGTTTAGGACATCCAGATGTGGCAGATCAAAAAGTAATGGCAGATCAATACGGACCTTTTTTAAAAAAGCTTCTAAATGAAAAATAATATATTTAAGTTTGTTTTCTTTCTGTTGATTTCCAGTACTATGATGGCAAATGTTTCGCTTCCAAATATCTTTGGAGACAATATGGTTTTACAACGCAATTCTGAAGTGAAAATTTGGGGTTGGGCCAATCCAAAAGAAGAAATCAAATTGGTTTCGAGTTGGAATAATCAAGAATATAAAACCGTTGCCAGCAATCAGGCAAAATGGGAATTGACAATTAAAACTCCAGAAGCGGGCGGACCTTTTACGATTTCTATAAAAGGTTATAATGAAGTGGTTTTGAAAAACATTTTGATTGGGGAAGTCTGGCTTTGTTCAGGTCAGTCTAATATGGAAATGTCGGTAAGCTGGGGAATTGACGAGGGAGAAGAAGAAGCTAAAAATGCCACAAATCCGAATATCCGATTTTTTACGGTTCCGAAATTGACAGCCGAAAATCCACAGAATAATTTATTGGGAAATTGGACTGAATCAACTCCTGAAACCATGAAATATTTTAGTGCGGTTGGATACTTTTTTGCTAAACGTCTTCGCGAGGATTTAAAAAATGTTCCTATCGGATTAATTTCTTCGAATTGGGGCGGAACTCCTGCTGAAATCTGGATGTCATCTGAAGTTGTTAATAACGATCCTGTTTTATTAGAAAACGCTAAAAAACTCAATGAACAAGAATATGGACCAAGACAGCCTGGACGTGCTTACAATGCAATGATTTACCCAATTATCGGATTTAAAATTGCGGGAACGCTTTGGTATCAGGGAGAATCTAATGTTGGTTCTTTAGTTTATGATAAAACATTAGGTGCTTTAATTACATCTTGGAGAAAAGAATGGAAAGACGAATTTCCGTTTTATTATGTACAGATAGCGCCATTTAAGACCGGAAGCAATAACTTTTCGAATGTGACGGTAAGAGATTCTCAGCGAAAACTTTTGAAAGAAGTTCCGAAAACTGGAATGGTGGTAATCAGTGATATTTCGGATACGATTGATATTCATCCAAAAAATAAGAAATCGGTTGGAATTCGTTTGGCGAATTTAGCTTTGGCTGAAATTTATAAAACCAATTCTAATTTGGTTAATGGACCACTTTTTAAAACCTTTAAGATAGACAAAAATAAAGCAACCGTCTCTTTTGACTATGCAGACGGATTGTATTTTAAAGATAAAAAATCCAATCAGTTTGAAGTTGCAGGAACAGATGGAGTTTTCTATCCAGCCGAAGCTTCAATTAAAAATAACGAAGTGATTTTGACAAGTAAAAAAGTGATTTCTCCAACAAAAGTGAGATTTGCATGGGGAAACACAACGCAATCGGATTTGTTTAATAAAGCGAATTTGCCGGCTTCTTGTTTTATGACGGAATGATTTTAGATTTTAAAATGTAGATTTTCCGCATTTTTTGTCAGGCTGAGCGAAGTCGAAGTCCCACACAGAAATTCGCCAATCTTTGTCGAATTCCGAGTGTGATTTCTCCTTTCAGTCGAAATGACAAGATTGTGTCTTTTGAAACCGATTTGCGTGAGGGATTGAGGCGGTATCCTTTTGTGAAGAGAAACGGAACAAAAGATATAGCCGAAAGCCCGACCCGCCTTTTTCGGCGGGACACGCCAAAAAAAACTTAGAATCTTAGCATCTCAGAACCTCAGAATCTTAAAGAAAAAACTAACTAAACCACACTATGAAAAACAAAAAAATAATATTTATTGGGGTCTTTTCCCTTTTTACGATTGGAAATATGAATGCACAAAAAAAGCCGTATCTGGATAAAAATAAAACTGTTGAGCAGCGTATAGATTTGCTTTTGCCGTTGATGACGCTTGAGGAAAAGGTAGGACAGATGAATCAATATAATGGTTTTTGGGATGTTACGGGACCAGCACCAAAAGGTGGATCAGCCGAATTAAAATATGAACATTTAAGAAAAGGATTAGTCGGATCGATGCTGACGGTTCGTGGTGTTAAGGAAGTTCGTGCTGTTCAGAAAATTGCTGTAGAAGAAACTCGTTTGGGGATTCCGTTAATTATTGGTTTTGACGTAATACATGGCTATAAAACGTTAAGTCCGATTCCGTTGGCAGAAGCAGCGAGCTGGGATTTAGAAGCGATTAAGAAATCGGCGGCAATTGCGGCAGATGAAGCTTCGGCGTCTGGAATTAATTGGACTTTTGGACCCAATGTCGATGTGGCAAATGATGCGCGATGGGGACGTGTGATGGAAGGTGCGGGAGAAGATCCATATTTAGGAAGCAAAGTGGCTTATGCCCGAGTAAAAGGTTTTCAGGGAGAAACGGTTGCCGATTTGGCTAAAGTAAATACGATTGCGGCTTGTGCGAAACATTTTGCTGCTTATGGTTATGTTGAAGCCGGTTTGGAATATAATATTGTAGATATCAGTAACTCTAAATTGTACAATTCGGTTCTGCCACCTTTTAAAGCCACTGTTGATGCGGGAGTTCGTACATTTATGAATTCATTTAATACGTTAAATGGTGTTCCTGCAACTGGAAATGTCTTCTTGCAAAGAGATATTTTGAAAGGAAAATGGAAGTTTGACGGATTTGTAATTTCTGATTACGCTTCGATTCGCGAAATGATTGCACATGGTTATGCAAAAGACGAAGCCGATGCAACTGCAAAAGCTGTAGTTGCGGGTTCTGATATGGATATGGAATCGTATTTGTATGTGGCAAAATTGGTTGATTTGGTAAAATCAGGAAAAGTAAAAGAATCTTTGGTTGATGATGCCGTTCGCCGAATTCTTCGTGTGAAATTTGAATTGGGATTATTTGATGATCCGTACAGATATTGCGATGAAAAACGTGAAAAAGAAGTGGTTGGAAGTAAAGCCAATAATGAAGGCGTTTTGGACATGGCGAAAAAATCGATCGTTTTATTAAAGAATGAAAAGAATTTACTTCCGTTAAAGAAATCAGGACAAAAGATTGCTTTGATTGGAGCTTTGGCAAATGATAAAAACAGTCCTTTAGGAAGCTGGAGAATTGCAGCTTCTGATGATACTGCAGTTTCGGTTTTAGAAGGAATGCAACAATACAAAGACAATCAATTGGTTTTTGAAAAAGGAGCAGATTTATTAAAACAAAAAGCTACTTTCTTAACGGAAACAGTTTTCAACACCACAGACAAAAGCGGATTTGAAGCAGCAAAAACAGCCGCAAAAAATGCAGATGTTGTGGTAATGGTTTTAGGTGAATATGGTTTCCAAAGCGGTGAAGGAAGAAGCCGTACCGATTTGAATTTACCAGGCTTACAACAAGAATTATTAGAAGAAATTTATAAAGTAAATCCAAATGTGGTTTTGGTTTTAAATAACGGTCGTCCGTTGAGTATTCCGTGGGCTGCAGAGAATGTGCCGGCAATTGTAGAAGCTTGGCATTTGGGAACTCAAACTGGAAATGCTGTGGCACAGGTTTTATATGGCGATTATAACCCAAGTGGAAAACTGCCAATGTCGTTTCCAAGAAATGTGGGACAAGTGCCAATTTATTATAACAAATACAGCACAGGAAGACCAGTTGATAGTGATAAAAACGTTTTCTGGTCGCATTATATGGATGTAGAAAAAACACCTCAGTTTCCGTTTGGTTTTGGTTTAAGCTACACTAAATTCGATTATAAAAATCTGAAAATTAATAAAACTGCTTTTGCAAAAGGAGAAAAAGTTCAGGTGAGTGTTGAGGTTACAAACTCTGGAAACTATGATGGGAAAGAGGTTGTTCAATTATACATTCATGATGAATATGCAAGTATTGTGCGTCCGATAAAAGAATTGAAAGGTTTTGAATTGGTTAATCTGAAAAAAGGAGAAACTAAAACCGTAAACTTTACTTTAACGGATAAAGAATTAGGATTTTATAACAACGAGGGAACTTATTTGGTTGAACCTGGAACTTTTAAAATTATGGTTGGAGGAAGTTCTGATAAAGGTTTGCAAGGTGGTTTTGAAATAAAAGACTAAAAAGGGTTTTGCCGCGAAGGCGCTAAGAAGCAAAGGTTTTTTTTTCGCCACGAATTCACAAATTTTAAATAAATAATTCGTAAATTCGTGGCGATTTCTTTTTGTTTAAAAATCTTAGTGACTTTGTGCCTTTGTGGCAAAGCTTAGTATTTTTTCGTATTTTTAAAATCTATTAAACCTTCAACTTATAAATTAAAACAATGAAATATAACAGATGCGGGAAAAGCGGTTTGCTGCTTCCAGAGATTTCTTTAGGATTATGGCATAACTTCGGATCAGTAGATAATTTTGATAATGCAGAAAGTATTGCTGTAGAGGCTTTTGATAAAGGAATTACGCACTATGATTTAGCCAATAATTATGGGCCAGTTCCCGGTTCTGCTGAAACTAATTTTGGTAAAATTTTGTGGCATAACTTTCAGGGAAATCTGCGTGATGAAATTATTATTTCAACCAAAGCAGGTTACACTATGTGGGATGGACCTTATGGAGATTGGGGATCAAGAAAGTATTTATTGTCAAGTTTAGACCAGAGTTTAAAAAGAATGAAAGTCGATTATGTAGATATTTTTTATTCGCATCGTCCGGATCCCGAAACACCAATCGAAGAAACCATGATGGCTTTAGATTATGCTGTTAGAAGTGGAAAGGCGCTTTATGTTGGAATTAGTAATTATTCGGCAGAACAGACTCGTGTTGCGGTTGATGTTTTAAAGCAATTAGGAACGCCATGTTTGATTCACCAAGCAAAATATTCTATGTTGCAACGTTGGGTTGAAGATGGTTTATTAGATGTTTTAGAAGAAAAAGGAGTAGGTTGCATTGCTTTTTCGCCTTTGGCACAAGGACTTTTAACAGATAAATATTTAAACGGAATTCCAGAAAATTCAAGAGCCCATAATCCAAACGGACATTTGAGGGAAGATGAGGTTACGCAGGAAAGAATTCAGAAATTAATTCAGCTGAATGAAATTGCTAAAAACAGAAATCAGTCTTTGGCACAAATGGCTTTGGCTTGGCTGCAAAAAGACAAACGAATTACATCAGTTTTAATTGGGGCGAGTTCTGTAAAACAATTGTGTAATAATATTGATTGTTTGGAGAATACTGAATTTACGCATGATGAATTGAATGAGATTGAGAAGATATTAGCATAACGTTTATGTCATGAGTAACAAACCCGACAGGCTTTTTAAAACCTGTCGGTTTCCAATAATATAGGTTTTACGTTTTCGTAATTAAACCCGACAGGTTTTCAAAACCTGTCGGGTTTGAAAACTTTTAGAAGAGTTTTTTATTTAATAATCATTGCCAATCCGCCACCGCTTGCCAAATGATATTTTAGTTTCGTTGTTGAATCCACGGTTATGATTTCTTTTTTATAATCTGTTGCGGCTTTGTCGGCATTTAGGCCATCAGAGAAAATTTCAGCTTGGAATTTTTTGCCTTTTTCAAGGAAAGAAAAATCAATTGTAATGTCTTTGGGATCCCAATTTGTTATGGTACCCAAATACCAAATATTTTCTTTTTTTCTGGCAATTGAAACATATTTTCCAACTTCGCCATCAAGAGCTAGAGTTTCATCAAAAGTAGTTGGGATTTTAGCAATAAAATCGGTACTTTCCTGCTCTTTCATAAAAGCCGTTGGACTGTCGGCCATCATTTGTAAAGGAGCTTCAAAAATAGTGTAAAGCGCCAATTGGTGACATCTGGTTCCCTGACTCATAGGAGTCGAATGACTAGGTTTGAATTCGCTTTTTGTGGCGTTTCGCATCGCGCCTGGTGTGTAATCCATTGGGCCGGCAATCATTCGGATAAATGGAATGGTACAATCATAAAGCGGTACATCATCATTTGGTGTCCATTTATTATTTTCTAAACCTTTTACGCCTTCAAAATTTAAAATATTTGGATAAGTACGCTGAATTCCAGTTGGTTTGTACATTCCGTGGAAATCAATAATTAGCTTATGATTTGCTGCTTTCTGCGCAATATCATAAACGGAATTCACCATTTTGGCATCGTCACGATCTATAAAATCGACTTTAAAACCTTTTACGCCCAGTTTTGCATAATTGTCAAAAACGGCTTCTGTTTTATTATGGATTGCCATCCACGAAGCCCACAAAATAATACCGACGTTTCGTTCTTTCGCGTAAGCAATCAATTCTTCCAAATCTACATTTGGATTGTGTTTCATGATATCCGTTTCAACACTCCAGCCTTCATCTAAAACCACATATTCAACCTTGTTTTTAGAAGCAAAATCAATATAGTATTTATAAGTCTGGGTATTGATTCCTGCTTTGAAATCGACATTGTAAATATTCCAGTCGTTCCACCAATCCCAGGCCACCTTTCCAGGTTTTATCCACGAAATATCTTTTATTCTTGATGGTTCAGCCAATTTTTGAACGATATCGTTATTGGCTAAATCGGCATCATTTTGAGCAATTACAATCGCTCTCCACGGAAAAGTTCTGGTTCCTTTGGTTTTTACCAAATAATCGGCTCTTTCTGTAATTAATTTGTTGAGGAAATTAAATCCGCCATTGGTTTCTTGAGTTGGATATTTTGAAAAACGAGATTCAAAACCTGTTTTGTTTTTATTGTTGGTGATAAATAATCCTGGATAATCTTCTAAATCTGCTTCAAGGAAAACTGCTTTTTTATGGTTTTTATAATCAATTAAAAAAGGTAAAAATGCCAAAGTATCTTTAGAAAATTCACTGATTTTTTTGTTTTCATAATGCGATTCAAACGAAGAAATAAATTGATCTTTTGGATTTCTCAAATCACGAACATATGGCATTAAAGTATTGTAATCCTGATCAAAATTTAAAACTACTTCTTCTGATTTTACTGTAATCTCTTTTTTCTTTTTTGTGATAAAACGATATGCTGCTCCATCGTCAAAAACACGGAATTCAATTGCGAAATCATTTTTAAAGTTGATAGTCAATTTATTGTATTGATTTTTTACGGTCTTTTTTTTGTATAAAGGCGTTTCAAAAGAAGTATTGACGCTTTCTTTTTTTGAATTTAGGACAACTGGATTTTTTCCTAAAATAACATTTCCGTCCAAAGTCATAGTCATTTCGGAAGGTGCTAAAATCAAATCTTTTTCATGCGAAATGGACCATAAAATTTTGTCATTCACAGCAATTTTCACATCGATTTTTCCATTTGGAGAAATTATGTTGAAATCCTGTTTCTTTTGTGAAAAAGAAAAGTTTGCGAGGGTAAAACAAAAAAGAATAAATATATTTTTCATGAAGTTTTTGTTTTGGTTATTCTGTAGAGACGCACCGCAGTGCGTCTACGCCCAGTTTACGTCGCACATATTCTTTACGCATAAGACGCACTGCAGTGCGTCTCTACGAAAAACAGGTATGAATTTCATTCTATTTTTTCAATTTCAGATTATAATCTTTTACAATTTTCAATGTCGATTTATCTCCATTAAAAACCGAATTTAAGCCTTGCGGTTCTTGCGGTGGATCTGTTGTGAAAGGCTCTCCTGGATTCCATTTTCCATCAGGATGAATCGCTTTTCCTTCACCACCGTATCCCCAAAAATTGGCTGCTTGCAATGGCCCGCCATTTTTAACGCTTTCTGCAACTCTTCCGAAAATATAGCTGTAAAATTTATCTCGGTAAACAGAAGAAGCTCCCGCATTCAGATTTTCATTTTCTCTCGGAAGACCAAATTCTTCAATGATAATGGGTCTTTTTAGATTGTTGGCCACTTTGATGTGATCATCAATATATTTACCAGCATTTTCAATTGTTTTGGGCATTGTAGTTTCAGCATTGTCCGCTTTGAACCAATTCCAGTTTTTAGGCCAGATATGCATCGTTAAATAATCGATATTTGGGTTTTGGTGTGTTCTTTCAAAGATTTCCATACTGTCATTCGAACTGTTTTTTCCTTCAGAACCAGTAGAAACCAAATGATTTTTGTCTAAACTGTTAATCAGATCCACAATGTTATTCAGCCATTTTGTGAATTTTACTTCGTTTTCTATTGTAAAAAGCCTAGGCTCATTTCCAACCTGCCATGACATAATGGTATTATCTTCATTGTATTTCTTTTTAGAATAAGTATTTGTTCTTCCAATAATAAATTTAACATGATTATTTAAAGCTTCCATACAAGGTTCACAGCTGTGAAATTGCTCTGTATACGACATAAACTGAGGCCAAGTATTTGGCGGAATATTAGGAACAGGAATAGGGCCTTTACCATTCCATTCCAAATATTGCGACATTCCGCCAGACCATTCCCAGTTATTAGTTAAGTATAAAACGGCATACATATTTCGTTTTTGCATTTCATTAAGAAGGAAATCCAATCCATCCAATAAATCTTCGTCGTATTTTCCCTGCTCGTATTGCAACGCTGGGCGAACGGTAAAATCATATTTTCCGCCATCGGCACCGACTAAAATACGTAGATTATCAATTCCGTTTTTCTTCATTAAATCCAGTTCACGAATCAGTCTTTTGCGGTCGCCGATTTTCTTTGAAGCCAGCATGCTCCCGTACCAATAATTGGTTCCGATATAAGCATAGGGTTTGTCGCCTTTGTAAAACTGGTTTCCTTTTACGGTAATTTTTTCCTGTGCCTGACAAGCTATCGTAGAGAAAATCAAGGCTAAGGAAAGTGTTTTAAAAAATCTGTTTTTCATAATTTGTATTTTTTGGAGCTAAACCCGACAGGTTTTTGAAACCTGTCGGGTTTGAGTCATTATTTTGGCATTTCATACATTTTTGGCAGGGAATTCACCAAAGCTGATTTTGTTTTGAGACTGTAAGTTTTAAAATCGGTTGCATTAGAAACCGTTCCATTTGGAACATAATAACCGTCCGAATTATTATTCCAAAACATAACATAACTTATCTGAATATCATTTTTAGTTAAAGCACTGTATAATAAAGTCGAAAACCAATCGGTAACGGCAGGTGTTGTATTGGTAACACGATAACCTGTTTCGGTCAAAGCGGCGATTTTTACTTTTGCTTTAGCGTAATCCGAAAGAATTTTCAGTTTAGCATTGGCTTTGTCAGATCCTGTCTGCCCTTGATTATTAAAATCACCATAATTATCCATTCCGATAATATCGACATATTTATCACCCGGATAACGGCTTAAGTAATTGGTTTCGGTAGTATAGGAATTATCAGGAGAAAAAGCATACAGAATGTTGTGGACTCCTTTTGTGTTTTTCAAATAATCAACCGTAAACTGATAAGCTTTTTTGTATTCATCTGCTGTACAAAAATCGGCTCCCCACCAAAACCAGCTTCCATCAAATTCATGGAAAGGTCTAAAGATTACAGGAATCAATTCGCCATTGGCACCTTTTAGATTCAGAATAACTTTGGCCACTTTGTCTAGTTTCTTTTTGTACCATTCGTTATTTGCTCCTCCTGGAAGAATACTTCTAAAAGCTGTTGATTTATGTTCAGAAGTCATATCAGCAGCATAAAAAGATTCTTCTTTATTAGGCTCTCTCAAATGCCAGCTGAAGGTATTGATTATTCCTTTCGCGTAAGCGGCTTTAACATCGGCGGTAATTTTTTGTTCCTGCTGGTAGAACCAGTTGTTAGATTGTTCGTTATTGCTTTTATCGGTTATAAACATAAAATCGGATCCTAAAACAGCAGGATCAAAACCTGTATTTTTTTTGATATCTGAATCTCCTCCCGTATCCTGATAAAAACCATTGAAGGCATCTTGTTGACCTATAGCCGTTTTGGTCTGTGCTAGTCTTTTTAAATTATAGAACAGCGCTTTAGTTTCGTTTGTAGCACTTGGATCAACCATGTAAGTCGTTACATTTGATGTCGTTAAGGGATCATCTTGTGTCGGTGGATCGACTATGACTTCGTTATTGGAATCATTATCTGAAGAACATCCAACCAAAATTAAAATAGAAAAACTCAGTGCTATTATTTTCAAAAGTGATTTTTTCATCTTGGTTTATTTGGTTTCTGGAGTCAATTTTGAAAATTCTTCTTCAGAAAGTGTTGTTATTTTTATGTCGTCAAAAAATACAGTACCGTTTGTTTGCGCCAAAGCCAGCATAACTTTGATTTTTTTAGCTTCTGTGGGAACTTTTACAGCCTTTTTATAATTGATCCAATTGGTTGTTCCTTTTGCACGAGCAATTGTTTCGGAGCTAATTGATTTGTCTGCACTAGTGAGAAATTCTACAATTACGATTGCTGCTTTATAATCTTCTTTTTGATTTTCCACGCCTTCAACTTTCATCCAGGCATTGCATTCGATCGCATAAGTATTTCTTGCAAGCGGAACAGTTTGATCAAATGCTCTCCATTCTGCACCCGTAAACTGATTAATTAAGGCACTGTTTTTCCCAGATTTTCTATCATAAGGAGAAAGTGCACCATTTTCTTGTCCGTTCCAATTGGTTAAATCGTATTCAAAACCTCCATTTTTTAGGAGATTGGTTTGTGCATCAATTAGTAAAGAGGTGAGCAATAAACTAAAAAGAAAAAAATGTTTCATAACGACTTAAAATTAGAATTGAATAAAATTAATCTTGAATTCGCTGCATAAGTTCTATGCAGGCGCGTCCGTTGTGATAGGGGCATTTCCAGAATCCGGCTTTGTCTTTTTTCATTACAGTATAGTCAGGGAAAACTCCCCAAACCCATTCTCCGTTTTGCTGGTCGATTATATGTTTTTTTATGAATTTCCAGTTCCTGTAAACAATATCCAGATATTCTTCTTTTCCTGTTAATTGATAAGCGTTGTAAAAACCAATTAAGGCTTCGGCTTGAGGCCACCAATGTTTTTCAGCTATCAATTCATCTTTTTCAGGATTGTACTCGTACCACAAACCGCCATCTGTGTCTAAACCTTCTTTGGTTACTTCGGCAATTTGAACGGCATGTTTTTTATAATTTGCAATCAAAGTTTCATCACCCGAAATTTCGGCGCATTGCTGTAAAAGCCAGGCCGCTTCTATATCATGTCCGTATGAGATAACATCTGGTTTTTCTTTCCAGTTTTCATCAAAAAACAAACGTAAATGTCCTGTTTTGGTATTGATGAAATATTTCTCGATAGTTTCCAGAAGTTCGATAATAACTTCAAGCAGTTTTTCGTCTTTCCAGACTTTATATAAATTAACATAACCTTCGATAATATGAAGATGTGTATTCATGGTTTTCTTTTCGTTGGCATCTTTGGCGCTTAGGCGTAAATCTTCAATTGGTTGCCAATCTCTGGTAAAAGCTTCAAAATAACCTTTGTTGACAGGATCGTAACTGTGTTCCTGAATTTTTTGATATAGATTTTTAGCTATTTCTAGTGCTTTTTCTTCTTTCGAAATCGCATAATATTCAGATAAACCATAAATCGCAAAGGCTAGAGCATAAATCTGGTTTTTGGTGTCTTTTGGAGTTTTATCCTCATTAATACTCCAAAAAAGACCTCCAAATTGTGTGTCATAAAAATAAGCTGCAAGAAAATCAAATGCTCTCTTTGCCAGTTTTTTGTGGTTTTCGTTTTTTGTGGTTTTATAACTGGCAGAGAACGTCCAAAGAATTCGGGCATTTAAAACTGAACCTTTTTCTGCATTGGCAATAAGATGATCGTTAAAATCGATTTGTCCAACAAAACCGCCATTTTTCTCATCTACAGTTCGTTCTGACCAATAGTTTAGAATGGCATCAAGTTCTGCAGTCAGTTCCGATTTTAAAAGCTTTGATTGTAATGACACGATATTTTAAATTGTGTTATTTCTTTCGATTTGATTAATAATGGTTTGTACAGAACCTGCAGAAACAAAAGTGTCAGCAGGAGCATTGGTAACATAATCAACTAGTTTGTCTACAGTAGAAACAGCCACATGCATTCTAGTGTCTGAAGAAGCATAATACACATAAACAGTTCCATCTTTGTCTTCAATCCATCCGTTAGAAAACAAAACATTCGATACGTCGCCAACTCTTTCAATTCCTTCAGGTCCCATAAAATGTCCAGCTGGAACATGCGTAACTTTTGCAATATCATTTAAATCGGTCATGAACAAGTATAAAGTATAACGTAATCCTGCAGCGGTATTACGAACTCCGTGTGCCATATGCAACCAGCCTTTTGAAGTTTTAATTGGTGCTGGTCCCAAACCATTTTTCAATTCATAAATGGTATGATATTGTTTCCCAAAAATGATTTTTTCGTCTTTTACAATTGGATTTTTCATGTCTTCCACATAACCTAAACCTATTCCGCCTCCTGATCCAACATCGATAAAACCATCCTGCGGACGCGTGTATAAAGCATATTTTCCGTTTACAAATTCTGGATGTAGTACAACATTTCGCTGTTGACCTGTATTCGAAATTAAATCGGGTAATCTTTCCCAGTTTATTAAATCTTTAGAGCGTACAATTCCGGCATTGGCAACAGCTGAACTTGTATCGCCTTTTGGAGCTTTTGGATCTTTTCTTTCTGTACAGAAAATACCATACACATAACCGTCTTCGTGCTGGGTCAAACGCATGTCGTAGACATTTGTATCTGGATCTTCAGTCTGCGGAATTACACAAGGTTTATCCCAAAATTTGAAATTATCAATTCCGTTTGGACTTTCGGCAATCGCAAAAAACGATTTTCTGTCAATTCCTTCTACACGAACAGCCAGAAGATATTTGTCGTTCCATTTGATTGCACCAGCGTTAAAAGCGGCATTGATACCAATTCTTTCTTGCAAAAATGGATTCGTGTTTTCGTTAAAATCAAAACGCCAGTTTAAAGGAGCATGTGCTGCAGTAACAACAGGGTTTTTATAACGTTCGTATATGCCATTTCCAGCCGTTTGTTCTGGAATGTTTTTAAGCTCAATCAGCGCTTTATGTTCTTTTTCCAATGCCGATTTTCTTTCCTGAAAAGTCGCCGAAGATGTTATTGTTGTCATATAAATTGATTTCTTTATCTGTATTGTTTGTTAATTTTGATCTCTCTTTTCGTTTAAATCCTGTTCTATAATTTGTAGTTTTTCTTCTGATAAAGGGTAAAATAAAATGAATGCAACAGATATAGCCGCTGCAATTGCCGGCAGTATGCTTAACATTAATTGAATTCCGTTTTGAGTTGCCACGGTTTGCTCCACATTGGCCTGAAAACCAAAATATCCTAAAAGCCATCCCGCACCGGCACCGCCAATGGTCCAGCCGAATTTTTGCGACATTGAAGAAGCTGAAAAAACCAATCCTGTTGCTCTTCGTCCTTGTTTCCATTCCGAATAATCGGCGCTGTCAGCATACATGGACCAGATTAATGGGAAAATACAGCCTGCACAAATACTGATTAAAACCTGAAAACTCATGATTAAGAAAATATCTTCTTTTCCGAATAAATAGAAAATAAGACTTAAAATTGCTGCTAAAGCCATAGCTCCAAAAAAGGTTTTCTTTTTACCAATTTTGTTGGCAATTGGTGTAGCGATGATTACGCCAATGATGTTTGCTGCTTGTCCTAAAATCAAATAAATTGAAGTTGGTGTCATGTGAAAATCACTTCCAAAAAGTGAAAAATCAAAATTTACAGCACTACTTACGTAATATTTAAAGTAATAAACAGCAGCTCCATCACGAATAGAATTGAAAACTAATGCTCCAATTCCAGCACCAAGCAAAATCCACCAAGGTTTATTTTTCCAAAGATCTTTTAGGTCTTCTTTTAGGTTGTTTTGTTCATCTGCAATAGGTTTGATTCTTTCTTTTGTGAATGCAAAACAAGCCCAGAAAAAGATAGTTGTAATGAATCCGAAAACGGCAATTGTTGCCAGCCATCCCGATTTAGAATTGAGATTTCCTCCAAAGTAATTTACTAAAGGTTCAATTAACCAAAGCGCTAATAAACTTCCGCCAAAAGCAAAAACCATTCGATAGGAGGAAAGTGTATTTCTTTCTTTTCGATCAGAAGACATTACACCTAAAAGTGAAGCGTAAGGAACATTAATCAAAGAATAAATCATCATCATTAAAGAATAGGTAACATAGGCATAAATGATTTTGCCTTTTTCATCAAAATCAGGTGTATAGAAAGTTAATACTCCAATTACGGCAAAAGGTATAGCTACCCAAAGTAAGTAAGGTCTAAATTTTCCCCATTTGCTTTTGGTTCTGTCAGCCAGAATCCCAACAATTGGGTCAAAACAAGAATCCCAGATTCGGGTAATTAAAAACATAGTTCCTACTACGGCAGGTGCTAATCCGAAAACGTCGGTGTAGAAAAACAGTAAATACATGCTGAAAATTTTCCAGAACATAGATGAAGCAGCATCTCCAAGTCCGTAACCGATTTTTTCTTTTAAACTGATTTTGTCGTGCATTGGTTATTTTTTAAGGTTTTAATTTATTTTGGGCAGTTATTTTAATTTTTTTGGAATGTCTTTTTCAAATATAGTTTTATCTAGGTTATAAAAATCGACAAAATCTTTCTCACTTACTTGTCCAGAAAATGGTGCGTAATAATGCATTTTTTGCTCTTTTTCCTGCCAGCCATGATTTCTCCATAATAAGACATAAGAAATTTTATAATCTCCAATTGCTTTTAACAAAGTACCTGTCCACCATTTTGGATCAGGAACCGCTTCGTAACCTGCTTCAGCCAATGCGATCAATTTGTGTTTTTCAGTGCCTATTTTATTGAGAATTTTAAATTGTTTTTGAACTTCACTTATGAATTTTTCTCCATTCGGATCATTACTGTTTTGATAAGTGTCAAAACTTAAAATATCAGCATAATTATCTCCGGGATAGTTGGTTAGGAAATCGGCTTCAGTGCCAAAACTACCAGTGTTGTATACATAGATTAAATTGTGGACACCTTTTTTCTGAAGGTAGTCAAAGGTGAATTTCCAAGCCGTTTTAAACTCTTCAGGAGTACAATTTCCTTTTCCCCACCAAAACCAGCCACCAGTAAGTTCATGAAAAGGTCTGAAGAGAATTGGAATGTTTTTTCCGTTTTTATCTTTTAAAGACAGGAAGAAAACCGCGGCTTTGTCTAACCAGGAAATGAATTTTTTATGGTTTTCTGCACCAGGTAAAATTGTTTTCAACGAATTTGGAGTATGGTCCCAAGCATCTTTTCCTGTTGCAGGATTATCAAAATGCCAGCTTATGGTTGAAATGCCACCTCTTGCATTGGCCTCAATAATATATTGTTTCATTTTAGCAAAAGGAACACCGTCTATATTATTAGGACTGTCTTTCTCCAAGCCTGCAATGTCCCATCCATAAACGGCTGGGTAATCGCCAGCAACATCTTTTATATCGCTTCGTCCATCTTCATATTTCCATTTTACTCCATACGCTAAATCGTCTTGATGACCAAATAGAAAACCTTTTTGAGATAGTGTATATAAGTTTTTGTAAAGTGTTTTAGTCTCTGAAGTTGCTTTTTTATCTGAAAGTGACAAATTTGTATCACTTGGTTTTTTCTGTGATTTACAAGAAGTACCAATTAATACAACTGTTAGAAGCATGATAAAATGTTTTTTCATTATCGGATTGTTAGTTGTTATGGAGCTAAATGCTAAAGATACAATGATTTAGGTTCTGAAAATCTATTGACTATTTTGTTCGAAAATTCTTTAGCAATTTGCCTCTAAAATTATTAAAACTATAAAAAGATATTCCATTAAAAATGATTAATGTTTATTATTAAAGCTCTTTTTGAAGAAATGATAATTTATTTTTCAAAGATAATTGGATGAATATCGTGTAATTAATATTATTTTATCAATTATATATCATATTATTGCAGTCAAAAAAGAGAAATATTGCTTTCCTGGAAATAGTTTTTAAGATGAGTACTACAAAAAATTTTTATAGAGAAATTGCGCCTCTTTCAGCAGGTGATAGTTTTTTGGTTTTCGATCGTGTAAAAGACAGCTTCGATTTTCCTGTTCATTATCATCCAGAATTCGAAATAAACTTTATTTTAAACGGAAAAGGAGTGAAGAGAGTTGTGGGAGATAATATTGAAGAAATCGATAATGTCGAGCTGGTTTTGATTGGGCCAAATTTATATCATGGCTGGGAACTTAATAAATGTACTAGTAAAAAAATTCATGAGATTACGATTCAGTTTCATAACGATTTATTTCACGAATCGTTATTGTCGAGACGTATCATGAATCCAATTCGGGATATGTTTAATCGATCTATTCATGGTATTCTTTTTTCTAAAAAAACGGCTGAAGAATTGACGCCAAGGCTTGTGAGGCTCTCGAAACTAGATGGAATGGATTATTTTCTGGAAATTACTTCTCTATTATATGATCTGGCAAATTCTAGAAATCAACGTCTGCTTTCTACTTATACAGTAGACTATGATACGTTTGATGATTACGATAAAATGAAATTAGTTTACGAATATGTGCAGAAACATTTTGCTGAAAAAATTACTTTGGAAGATGTTGCCAATGTAGCCAGTATGTCTATTATTTCTTTTAATCGTTTTATTAAAAAACGTACTGGAAAAACTTTTGTGAATTATATTAATGATATCCGAATTGGTTATGCGGCACGTTGGCTGGTAGAAAAAGATATGAGTGTTTCTGAAGTGGCATTCAAATCAGGTTTTAATAATATTGCGAACTTCAATCGCAGTTTCAAAGCGACGAAAAACTGTACACCTAGTCAGTATAGAGAAGATTTTTCTGGTTTGAAACGTATTTTATAATGATACTTTTTTATCACTAACAAATATTATTTTTAACGAAAACGTTTGATTTTTGAGTTTTTGTTGTTTTTTATGTATGGTTTAGGTTCTTTTGAGGATTACCATTGAGAATAATGTAATTTTTGATGTGTTTTATTTTAATATGTGTTTTTTTATTCGTTTAAAGTAAAAATATTATCATTAAATGATATAATATTATCGATTTGATAATTCTCTCTGTTATAGATTTGTTAAATAATTTAAGAGAAAAAATACACCCTGCTTTTTTTATCTCTTAAATTGGCAATAAACAATTGGCATAAACAAATTTAAACTAACCAAACATTTATTATGAAAAAACTAATGACTAGCTTCATTCATTGGAAGGCTAACCACAGAGCCGCTCCTTTGATATTATTTTTGTTACTGACAAGTAATTTTATTACGGCTCAGGTAAAAGTTTCTGGAACAGTATCGGACGACAAAGGATTATCTATTCCTGGAGCGAACATAGTGGTTACAGGTACAAAAAAGACAGTTTCAACAGATTTTGATGGAAAATATTCTATCGATGCACCTGCAAATTCTATTATTTCTGTTTCATTTATTGGCTATGTTACACAAACAATTAATGTGAAAAATGGAGGGATAATCAATGTTGTCCTAAAACTTAGTGCAGAGGATTTACGTGAAGTTCTGGTAAACGTAGGATATCGTAGCGTTAAGAAAAAGGATTTAACGGGGGCTATTTCTACAGTAACTTCAAAAGATATTGCAGATTCTCCACAAGTATCAGTAGATCAATTATTACAAGGGCGTGCTGCAGGGGTGGCAGTAACGAATAATTCTGGACAGCCAGGAAGTAGTGTGTCAGTGAAAATACGTGGAACTACTTCGATATCTGGAACTAACGAACCGTTGTATGTAATAGATGGTATTCCGATTTCTGGAGATGCTGCAAATACTGCAACCGGAGGTTCGATTGTTACAGGCTATCTGGGTGCAAACACAGGAAACGTAACTTCTAGCCCTATTGCTTTTTTGAATCCCAATGATATCGAAACTATGGATATTTTAAAAGATGCTTCTGCAACTGCTATTTATGGTTCTAGAGCGTCGAATGGGGTTGTAATTATTACTACTAAAAGAGGTAAAAAGGGAACTGGGAAAATCACATATGATTCCTATTTCTCTGTTCAAAATGTAACTCGCTTATTAGATACTATGACTTTAAGTCAATACGCAGCGCAGCAAAATGCTTTGGCCGCTGTTTACGGTGTAACGCCGAGAGACGAGTTTGCTGTGCCATCTGTTTTAGGTAAAGGAACAAATTGGCAGGATGAGATTTATAAAACGGCAATAATGAATAATCATCAGATCTCGTTTTCAGGTGCAAAAGATGGTACTAATTATTATATTTCAGGTGGTTATACCAATCAGGAAGGTATTGTTATTGGTTCAGCTTTCAAAAGATATAGTTTTAAAACGAATATTGACAGCAAACTTAAAGATTGGCTGACAGTTGGGGTTTCTCTTGGAACTGGAATTACCAATGAAGACATCACTATTAATGGTGCAAGTAATGGAATTATTAGTACTTCTATCTTGTCTACTCCTGATGTTGCGGTAAAAGATACTAATGGTAACTATGCAGGACCACCGGCAGATGGATCAATTGGTGTTTGGATCAATCCAGTGGCTTCTGCTTTGATGAATACTAATAAACTGATTAAGAAAAATTTTATAGGAAATTTTTATGCGAGCTTCAGATTGGCAAAAGGACTTGAATATAAATTTGAATTTGGAGGATCTACAAATGTGGATAATTTTGAAGGTTTTCAACCTACTTATAAATGGGGTGCCGCAGTCAGAGAGACTAACCAGCTAACAGAGAGAGCGAACAATTGGTATGGTCTTAATGTTAAAAACGTTTTAACCTATAAAGTTGATGCAGGTAATCATCATTTTAATTTCTTAGCAGCTCAAGAGGCTAATGATAGTCATTGGTTCGGAAATTCACAAACAGTTTCTGGTTTGGTAAGTAATGATGTTCATTCTATTAGTTTAGGTGATCCAGATACACTTGTGGCTTCAGAATACAAAGGAAGCTCTGCTTTTTACTCTTACTTCGGAACTTTTAATTATGATTATGATAATAGATATACTCTCCTTGCATCAATGAGGGCAGACGGAAGTTCTAATTTTGGACCAGGTCAAAAATGGGGTTACTTTCCTTCGATTTCAGGTTCTTGGAAACTTTCAAACGAAAGTTTTATGGAAGGAACTAGAGAATATATTGACAATATCAAAATTAGAGTTGGTTATGGTGAGACAGGAAACCAAAATATTGGCGGTGGGGGTTACATGAGTACCGTTCGTGCAATAAAATCGGCTATGGGTAATTTCTTTACAGTCAATAACATTGCCAATCCTGACTTAACTTGGGAGACTTCTCAACAAACCAATATAGGTTTGGATTTTACACTTTTTAAATCAAAGCTGCAAGCAACGTTTGAAGTATATAGAAAACAGTCTGCTGGATTTTTATTTGTTTTACCGTTACCTTATTATGTTACAGGAACAGATGCTTATCAAGGAGGTTTAGGAGCACCTAGTGTAAATTTAGGTAGCTTAAGAAACCAAGGTTTTGAAATGACTCTAGATTATAATAATAAGTTTGGGAAGAATTTTTCTTGGACTTCAAAAGCGACTTTCTCAACTAATAGAGGTAAATTGTTAAGCCTGCAGGATAATTTTGATTTGACTAAAGATGTAATGCTTAATGATTATACTACAAAAGCAGTAACTAAAACAATAGTTGGTCAGGCAGTTGGTCAGTTTTACGGATATCAGTCTGTTGGTATAATCAGAACGAATGAACAATTGGCAAATGCACCTATTCCTTTTACAGGAAATAAAGCGGTAAAAAGTCAGTTAGGAGACGTTGAGTATGTAGATCAAAACAAAGATGGTCTTATTGATGAAAAGGATTTGACTTATATTGGTAATCCACAGCCAAAATTCACTTATGGTTTCAACAATACATTTACCTATAAAAATATTGATTTAGGGGTTCTGTTACAAGGAGTCTATGGTAATAAAGTAATGAACTTAACAAGACGTGCAGGTACTAAAAACCAACGTTTGTATGAAAATCAATTGGCAGAAGCTGCAGATTTTTGGACGCCAGAAAATACGGATGCCAAATACCCAAGACCTGATGGTGGTGACGGACATCCAAATATAGCTATCTCTGATCGTTATGTAGAGGACGGTTCCTATCTAAGAATCCAGCAAGTAACTTTAGGTTATAATCTGCCTTCTGACGTGATTTCAAAAGCGAGCATTAGTAAATTAAGATTTTATTTTGGTATTCAAAATCTTTACACATTTACCAAATACACTGGTTATGATCCAGAGGTAGGATCGTACAATCAAGATCCATTATTATCAGGAATTGATTCTGGTCGTTATCCTACCAATCGTAGTTTCACTTTTGGAATGAATTTAGAATTTTAATTACTACTCTTATGAAAAAATATATCAATATAAAGACCTTGGTTTTATTCTTAACACTAGGTTTGGCAACTACTTCTTGTAGCGAAGATTTTTTGGATCGCCCATCTGAAGATAGTTACAGCAGTGACCAGTTTTATAATACTGATGAGCAGGTTGCAAGAACTACTTATGGAATGTATGGTGCAATGTGGGCTCCTTATTATACTAAGAACTTTTACGCATTGTCTGAGCTTTCATCTGGAAACTGTTTAGCCTATGCTGATGGACCAGAGCTGATTCAGTTTAAATTGACTTCTGATAGTCCAATTTTGCTGGATCCTTGGAGAGCTTGTTTTGCAATTGTAGCACAGTCCAATAACTTAATTAATAATATTGAAAAAAATGCTACGGCTAATGTGAGCAGAGCAGTGATTAAAAATACTATTGCTGAGGCACATTTCTTTAGAGCGATTGCCTATTTTTATTTGGTTCGTTTGTATGGACCAGTGCCAATTATAGAAGATAATTTAGCTTTGGCTAAGGATCCTCTAGTTAATACCAACAGAATTGAAGATGTGTATACCTTCATTGAAAATGATTTGAAATTTGCAGCAGCAAATCTTAAAGCAAGAATGAGATCTAGAACTCCTGGTGGAGAGAACATTTTTGTGACTCAAGGTTCTGCCGAAGCATTTTTAGCCAAAGTATATTTATATGAAAAAAAATATGCAGATTCTAAAGTAATGGCTGAAAAGGTAATTAACTCTGGTGAGTTTGGATTACTGCCAAATTTCGCAGATTTGTTTTTGACAAGTAAAAATAACAACGAAGAATCTATTTATTCTTGGCAATGGTCTGGAGCTATAAATACTTATGGAGGAGGGAATTTCTCTAATATTCAATATGGTTTAGATATTTTGAATGATAATGCTTCGTATGGTGCTACTTATGTTCCAAGTAATGATGTTCAGGATGCTTTTGAAATTGGAGATTTAAGAAGAAAAGAGTCTTTTATGATTTATGGGGATTCTTATCCTAACATGAAAGGAGACGGTGTTGTAGGTTTTGTTATGGACAAAACAAAATATCCGGATGTATTAGCTAATACAGGAGCAGCTGTTAAGAAATATGTTGTAGGCCAAGTTACTAGTGAGACAGGACCAGCTGATTCTTGGGGAGGAATGAATAACTGTAATTATATTATGCGTTATGCCGATCTTTTATTAATTCATGCAGAGGCAATTATGGCAGGAGCAGATGAAACTACTAATGCAGCAGCAAAAGAATCATTTAATAAAGTAAGGTTTAGAGCGGGTCTAGGAACTTTAGGGGCAAATGTGCCTTTAACAAAAGTGGCTTTATTTCATGAGCGTAGAGTCGAATTTGCTTTTGAAGGAGAATTTTGGTTCGATTTAGGAAGATTGCCACGTCAGGAAGCAATCAATATAATTTCTCAGCAAGATAGAGGTTTTGATTCGCAAGGAGTAATGCATTACACGCCTACGCCAACCGATTTTATTTATCCAAAACCAGATATTGAAGTTAGAAAAAATCCAAAGTTGAAAGAGGCGCCAGTTCCTTACGCTTTCAAATAATTTTTTAAAAGTAAATCACTATGAAAAATATAAAAAATAGAATGTTATTGAAGTTGTATTTTTTGGCTTCGATTTCAATTTTGCTGTTGGCTTCTTGTTCAAATGATGATGGAGCAGGTTCGTCTGGAAAACTTGAAGTGACTGGAATTAGCAGATCTGTTGTTGACGATCCTTTGGTTGAAGGAGATCGAGAAGTTGATGTTCCGACGGATATCATTAATGCAGGAAATTACTACATCATTAGAGGATCTGGTTTTGCTACATTAAAATCGATTTCATTTAATGGATTAGAGTCTTATTTTAATCCAACTTTCGTAACAGATAATGCTATTGTGGTATTGGTCGATGCAAAAACACCGTACTACAATGAAATGGATGAGATGAAGATAGTTACAGGTAAAGGAACTTTGAGTTATAAAATAGCTATCAGACCTCCAAATCCTAATATTACAGGATTTCCTGTCAATCCAAACCCAGGAGATATCATCACCATTACTGGTGAATATTTCTTGCGTCCTGTAGTTAATTTTGGAGATATTCGAGTAGAGCCGATTTCTTCAACATTAACAGAAATTGTGGTTAAAGTTCCTGAAGGAAGTTATTTGAAAAATTTATCGATAACAAATGTCTCTGGAACAACGGTAGCTCCACAAGTAATAGGTTCCGAAATTTATGACGATGCTTTTACTAATATTTGGGGCTGGCAATCTCTTTGGGATGGTACTAATGAGTTTGATGCGGCTTATGCTAAAGATGTTTATCAGGGAACTAAGTGTATCCAATGGAAGGCAGGAGAATGGGATGGATATGTAATTGGTATTAATAATTGGTCTTATCATGATACAGATAAATTCAAAGCGGTAAGATTTTGGGTTAAAGGTGAAAAAGCAGGAAAAGTGAAGTTTTTTGCTAATGGAGATACTGAGAAAAACATTGTGATAGTTGATGTCAGAACTTCATGGACTTATGTTGAGGTGCCATATAGTTCACTTGGTAATCCAACTGAATTATCTCAAATTGGATATCAAGAATTTGGCGGTTTTGGCGGAAATGTGATCTATCTAGACGATGTCGGATTGGTGTTGAAATAATTGTTAGGATTCAAAAAAATAGATTTGAACAATAAAATTTAGTCTATTAATCAGGATTCATAATTAAAAAACTAAAAGAGAATTTATGAAAAATATATATAATAAAGTAAAACACATTGCTCTAAGTGTCTTTTTGGTTGTTGCAGCTTCTTCCTGCGATAACGAAATTGAAGATATTGGAGGAACACAGCAAAATTACAATACGGCATATGGCTTAATTCAGGCAAATAGTAATTTAACGACGTTTACAAAAGCAATAAAATTAGCTGGTTTAGAATCGACGTTAGATACGGCTGATAATTATACTTATTTTGTTCCAAACGATGCTACTTTCGATGCTTATTTGGTAGCCAATGGTTATGTAAATAATTTAGGATATCCAGATATAAATTTAGTTCCTGTAGAAGATTTAAAACAACTTGTTTTAAGTCATGTTATTAAAGGTGTCAAAAAAAGAGTGGGTAAACTTACAGGTGTCGAGGCTGATTATTTGGAAACAGGGGATTATGCTACAATGGCAAATGCGTTGAATTCTGATCTATATCTGCTAAGCATTAATGTAACCAATGGCGTTTTAAAGGTTAACGGATCTGATAAAGAAGCGCCAGGGCTAGATTATTACGGGACAAATGGTTTTGTAAATGTTTTAAGTAATGTGATTGAATTAACACCTCCAGCTCCAGTAATTAGTACTCTATCGCAAGTTTTAGCTTCTCCGGGAGATGTTATTACAATTACAGGACAAAATTTTGTAAAAGTTAAAAGTGTGAAATTCGGTTCTACTGCGGCTACATTTACTGCGGTTTCTAAAACAGAAATAAAAGCAACGGTTCCAGCCGATTTTAATTCTTACGCACTTATTGTTGTAGAAACTGATTTTGGCGTTTCTGCTCCAAGCGGTATTGGGCTAAAATATTTATTATACGAAGACTCATTGAAAGGATGGGGCTGGGGCTGGGGAGGTGATATCACCTGGGAAAGCACAGAAAAAGTCAGTAGAGGTACAAATGCAATTAAAAAAGTTGCTGAAGCTTGGAGTGGTCTTTTTATGCATTCAGATTTAGCGCTAAATACTTCGGATTATCAATTTGTTAAAATGTCTATATTCCCAACAGAAAGCACTAAAATTATGGTGACCATAAATAGTGATACAGGTGATTCTGCTAAAGGTACAACGGTTACTTTAGTGCCTGGGCAATGGAATAATATTTCAATTCCTATTTCTGCTTTGCATCCAGAGCTTTTAACTGATGGTAATTTTGACAGTGTATTTATTCAAGAATTTTCTGGAGGTACTATTACTCCAGGTAGTATCCTTTATATAGATGATTTAGGATTTTTATAAAATAGTTTGTTTTAGTTAGTTTAAAAATGTTCTCTGATTGAAAAATTAGGGAACATTTTTTTAAATATTTTAAATTAGAAAAAATGAAAAAAATTGCTTTACTACTTGCTTTTAGTATAACCAGTTTTGGTTTTGGTCAAGGTAATACCCACAAACAATTGGGCGGAAAATTTGAAGGTCTTGCCATGACGCCGCCAATGGGCTGGAATTCGTGGAATACTTTTGCAACCAATATTGATGAAAAGTTAGTAAAGGAAACAGCAGATATTATGGTTTCATCTGGTTTAGCGGCTGCTGGATATAATTATATTGTATTAGATGATGGCTGGATGACGCATGAACGAGATGAAAATGGAGATTTAGTGCCAGATCCAGTAAAATTTCCAAACGGAATGAAAGCGCTGATTGATTATGTGCATAATAAGGGGTTAAAATTTGGCTTGTATAATTGTGCAGGAACAAAAACTTGTGCAGGTTATCCTGGTACAAGAGGTTACGAATATCAAGATGCTAGATTTTATGCGAAACTAGGAATTGATTTTCTAAAATACGATTGGTGCAACACAGAAGGAATTACGGCTAAAGAAGCATATGCAACCATGAGTAATGCGCTGAAAACGGCGGGCAGACCAATTGTTTTCAGTCTTTGCGAATGGGGTGACAATAAGCCATGGGAATGGGGAAAACCAATTGGGAATCTTTGGAGAATTTCGGGAGATATTTATCCTTGTTTTGACTGCGAATTCAAGCACCCAGAAAATTGGTCTTCTTGGGGATTTATGAAAATCGTCGATATGCGAAAAGATATTCGTAAATATTCTGGTCCAGATCATTGGAATGATTTTGATATGATGGAGGTTGGAAACGAAATGAATGATACAGAAGATAAAACACATTTTGCAATGTGGTGCATGCTGTCTTCACCTTTATTTACAGGAAATGATTATAGAAAAATGTCAAAAGAAACTTTAGCAATTTTAACCAATAAAGAACTTCTGGCAGTAAATCAAGATAAATTAGGGATTCAAGGATTTAAATACGCTGTATTAGATGGAGTAGAAGTATGGGTGAAACCACTTTCAGATGGAGCTTGGGCAGTGAGTTTTGTTAATAGAACTGAAACAGCAAAGAAATTCAGTTTTGATTGGAATAAAAACAATTTCAAGGATGTTGATTTTGGATATGAAGCAAATTTTGCAAAAACAACATTCAAAATAAAAGATCTTTGGAAAAATAAAGAAGCAGGAAATACGAAAAAAATATTTAGTACTGCAATAGCTTCACATGATGTGGTTACTTTAAAATTAATTCCTTAAAAAATGTATTATGAAATCTAAGCTTTATTATGTCATTGTTTTTATTTTGATTTTTGTACACGCTTCAAAAGCTCAGTTTGTAAAAAAACATGGTCAGCTAAGCGTTCAGGGAACACAGTTGGTAGATAAGAATAACAATCCAATTGTTCTTAGAGGTTTGAGTTTTGGCTGGCATAGTTTATGGCCTAGATTTTATAATGAAAAGGCGGTAAACTGGCTTAAGAAAGATTTTAATTGTAATATAGTTCGTGCTGCAATGGGAGTAGAGCTCGGTGATCTCTCCTATATAAATAATCCGCAGTTTTCTAAAGAAAAAGTAGAAGCGGTGGTAAAAGGTGCTATAAAATCAGATATCTATGTAATTATAGATTGGCATAGTCATAATATAAACTTAAAAGAAGCTAAAGAGTTTTTTGCAGAAATGTCAAAAAAGTATGCTAAGTATCCTAATATTATATATGAAGTTTTTAATGAGCCCGATTATGAGACTTGGTGGGAAGTAAAAAATTATGCTGAAGAAGTAATTAGAGTGATTCGAGAGAACGATCCTAATAATATTATTTTGGTTGGATGTCCTCATTGGGATCAGGATATCGATCTTCCTGCTGAAGATCCCATAACAGGTTATGCTAATATAATGTATACAATGCATTTTTATGCGGCCACACACGGAAAAGACTTAAGAGACAGAACGGACGCAGCAATAAAAAGCGGTCTGCCGGTTTTCGTATCAGAATCAGCTGGAATGGAAGCTTCTGGTGATGGACCATTAAATTACCAAGCTTGGCAGGATTATATTGATTGGATGGAAGCTAAAAAGATAAGTTGGATTACTTGGTCAGTATCGGATAAAGATGAAACATGTTCAATTTTAAACAAAACTGCCGAATCTGATGGAAAATGGAAAGACGAGGATTTAAAAGAGTCTGGAATAAAGGTCCGTGAGTATTTAAGAAAATATAATAAGTCGGAATAAAAAATGATAAACAAGATAGATGGCCCGCTCAAATAAGAGCGGGCTTTTTTATTATAAGTCAGTTTTTGATGCTTAAAATTGCCATTGAACGCAATGTGCTTTTGAGATTAATTTTTGTAAGAATTATTTTCTTTGATTTTTACGGTTGAGTTCATGTCTATATGTTGTTTCTGTTTGTCTTTATTTTTGTATTTTTTATAATTACCCCTAAAATTTATGGGGTATGGTATTTTTTTTATGCTTTTTAGTGATGTTTTTTGTTTTTAAAAAGGGTTGTTTTTTGTTTTGCATTGTATTTTTAGGTCTATTTGTGTAAAAACCTGTTATTGAATTTTCAAAAACAATTGAAGAATAATATCAAATAACGATTATTGTTAATTTAATTTTTGTAATCCGTAATTCTTCACTAAAAACGTCAAAAAAGCGGTTTTGAATTATTCTGATGATACAAAAGTTAATAAATTCGCTAATGAAAATGATGATGATTTGAAGGCGCATGAAAGGTTTTAGAAATGACTTATACTATTACATAGATATATAAACGATTAACTAACCAGAATCAATTTAATAACTAAAAACCAATTTAAAACATGAAAAAAGCATTTCACATTTTAGCCGCGATGTTAACAAGTTCTTTTGCCTTTGCCCAAGAAGAGGAAGCAGCCGCTCCAGCAACCACATGGGGAGGTTCTGCAGATGCGTACTATAAATATGATTTTTCAAAACAAATGAATGGATTAACGAGCTTCACCAACTCACAGAATTCATTCGAATTAGGAATGGCGTCGATAGAAGCAGGTCATACGTTCGGAAAAGCTTCTGTTTTTGTAGACTTAGGTTTCGGAAAAAGAGCAGCAGAGTTTTCGTATAATGAGACACCGGATAAAGATGCAAGTGCAAAATTTTTAATTAAACAGTTGTATTTTACCTACAATGTAACGGATGAATTTAAGTTCGTTGCGGGTAGTTTCGGAACTCATATAGGATATGAAGTTTTAGATGCTGTAGATAACAAAAACTACAGTATGTCGTATGCTTTCTCATACGGACCGTTCTTTAATACTGGTGTGAAAGCCCAATATACGTCAGGGAAATTCACAGCTATGTTAGGATTGACAAATCCAACCGATTTTAAATCGGCTATGGATGCGGGATCTTACCAAAAAACGTTCATTGGACAAGTGGGGTATATTGGTGATACCGGAAGTGCTTATTTGAACTTTACAACAGGAAGTACAAATGCAATACCAGGAAGTATCATTCCAGTGTCAGACGAGAATAAAACTCAGTTTGATTTAACTGCTTCGAAAACAATTAGTGATAGTTTCTCTCTTGGCTTAAATGCGACTTATGCAAAAACAACAAATGATTTTGACAGCGCTTTAGACGGAGAATGGTTTTCAATAGTTGGATATGCTAATTATTCTTTCAGTCCATCATTATTGCTGGCTTACAGAATGGAGTATTTTGATGCTAAAGATGCAGCGCCAAGTATGGGAACATTAACAGGATCTAGTGTATTTGCAAACACAGTTTCTTTAAATTACAAAGTTGGAAAACTTACAATTATTCCTGAGCTAAGATACGATGCAGCCTCTGAAGATATATTCTTAGATAAAGATGCATTGCCAACAGGAGGAAGCTTCTATGCTTTAATTGCAACAACATACTCTTTCTAGAGATAAAGATTGATATTTTTTTTTTTTTTTTGGAGCTGTCGAAACATATTAATGTTTTGGCAGCTTTTTTTTTTTTAAGAGTTAGAAGTTAAGAGTTGGAAGTTGAGAGTTGAGAGTTGGAAGTTGAGAGTTGGAAGTTGAGAGTTGGAAGTTGAGAGTTGGAAGTTGAGAGTTGGAAGTTAAGAGTTAAGAGTTAAGAGTTAAGAGTTAAGAGTTAAAAGTTAAAAGTTAAGGGTTGGAAGTTAAGGGTTGGAAGTGAAAGTCGCAACTGTGCTTTGTTTAATCAATTATAACTGTGAAAATGCTGTTGTTTTTGTATTTGTAGCTGTAGAGATGCGCCGCAGTGCATCTTTTTGCGTACCATATTTTTATTGTTTTTCTCAAGTATGATTGATTTTATAAATAAAAAAAACGCATTTCTTTATTAGAAATGCGTTATATATTTTAAAGCCAGTTTATGTTATTTATTGAACTTGTTTCTTGTAGATAGAATAAATAGTATCAATTGTTTTTCTGTCTAAAACGGATGTTGTATCCGTTTGGATATAATGCAATTTAAAAGCTTGAATTGCTGCAGTTAAATTTTTGGTGTTGTATCCAATGATTCTAAGGGCGGGTTCTATTTTAAAATCAAAAGGAGCTGGTTCTAAAACTTCGTCCTGCCAGATTCCAAAACCTTTTTCAGCTAGTGTTTTCCAAGGAAATAAAGCACTTGGGTCTTGTTTTCTTCCTGGAGCAATATCGGCATGGCCTATGAAGTTTTGAGTTGGAATATTGTAATCCTTTTTCAATTTTGTCAATAAAGCGACTAAACTACTTATTTGTGCTTCGGTAAAAGGTTTAAAACCATTATTGTCAAGTTCAATTCCAATAGAACAGGAGTTTAAATCGGTTACTTTTCCCCAAGTTGAATTTCCCGCATGCCAAGCTCTAAGATAATCATTAAGCATTTGAACTACTTTTCCATTTTCAGAAATGACATAATGAGCACTTACCTGTGTTTTGGTTTTGGTAAAAGTATTTATAGTCTGTTGTAATGAATCTTGAGCAGTATGATGGATGATAACGAAACTCGGTTTTCTTAAATTGAAATTTACGGTTCCAATCCATTCCGTATTGATCCCATTTTGCAAATAAGTTGAATTTGTCTTTGACAAAGTATCTTTTACAATTTTCAACTGCTGTGCATAAGTAGTGTCAATAACAACCGTGGTTGCTGGAATTGGCTGTACTTCCTTGCTCGTGATCTGGTTTTCTAAAGTTTTTAGCTGCTGGTCGTACGCTTTTTCGGTAGTCTTGTACGGATTAGTAGAACAAGCGCTGATAATTACGGCTAAAATCAGATAACAAAAATGCTTTTTTGTCATAATTCGTTGTTTATAAGCTTAAACGATTATTCTTCAATTTTCGTATCTGCGTTTTCTTTTACTTCTTTAGAGTCTTTAGAATCCTTATTTTTTTTCTTTTTAGGTTTGCCTGTCTTGCCTTCTTTCAATTTTTCCATGAAAGTCTTATAAGGTTCAACTTGATCTGGATTTAAAAAAGAGATGATTTTTTTATCAGTAGTTTCTCTTAGAGCTTTCATTTGCTCAATTTTTAAATCTTGATTGCTACTCTCATTTTTTAATAAAATGCCTTGCTCTCTTAAACTGTCTGCTAAAACATTTGTAATGGCAATTGCTTGTAAATCATCAAGTTTAAGTTCTGGTTTCATCTGTTCAGTAATTTTACTGGCAGTTTCTTCCACAGGAATTTCTTTAGGTTTGCTTTGTGAGCCTTGCCCTTGTCCCGCCATCATACTTCTATCCATTCCCATTCCGCCGCCTCTTCCATAACCGTTACCATAGCCATTATTATAATAGCCATTTCCATATTGAGCAGAAACAGAGTTGAAACAAAATAAAGTAAAAACGAAAATAATTAAGTTTTGTGTAAGTTTCATAAAAGTATTTTTGTCTAGTATTAACAATTGTTCAGCGTAAATTTAAGCAGGTTCTCCGTATAAATCAAATTCTGTAGCTTCAATTATTTTTATATTAACAAATTCACCTGTTTTTACATAATGTTTAGAAGCGTCTATTAAAACTTCATTGTCAACATCAGGGCTATCAAACTCAGTTCGGCCAACAAAATGTGCTCCTTCTTTTCTATCAATGATGCATTTGAAAACTTTACCAACTTTCTCTTGGTTCAAATCCCATGAAATTTGTGATTGTAATTCCATTATTTCATTTGCTCTTGCTTGTTTTACATCGTCTGGGACATCATCTTCTAGTAAGTAAGCATGAGTATTTTCTTCATGAGAATAAGCAAAACATCCCATTCTGTCAAATTTCATTTCTTGAACAAAATCTTTCAAAATTTCAAAATCTTCCTGAGTTTCGCCAGGATAACCAACAATAAGAGTCGTTCTAATTGCCATTCCAGGAACTGCAGCGCGGAAATCTTTCAATAATTGAGTTGTTTTAGCTTGAGTGGTACCGCGACGCATTGATTTCAAGATTGAATCTGAAATGTGCTGTAACGGAATGTCTATATAGTTACAGATTTTTGGTTCACGTTTCATGACATCCAAAACATCCATTGGAAAACCTGTTGGGAATGCATAATGCAGACGAATCCATTCAATGCCTTCAACTTTAACCAAAGCTTCTAGTAATTCGGCAAGATTTCTTTTTTTATAAAGGTCAAGACCATAATACGTTAAGTCTTGAGCAATTAAAATTAATTCTTTAACACCATTTTTGGCAAGTCCTTCAGCTTCTTTAACTAATTTTTCAATTGGCTGAGAAACGTGAGAACCTCTCATTAGTGGAATTGCGCAGAAACTACAAGGTCTGTCGCATCCTTCTGCGATTTTTAAATAGGCGTAGTTTTTTGGAGTTGTAGTTAAACGTTCTCCAAGTAGCTCATGTTTATAATCTGCTCCTAAAGCTTTTAATAATTGAGGCAATTCTGTAGTTCCAAAATATTGATCTACATTCGGAATTTCTTTTTCTAAGTCTGGTCTGTAACGTTCAGATAAACATCCTGTTACGAATACTTTGTCAACAAGTCCTCTGTCTTTTTTATCGGCGTATTCCAAAATCATGTTTACTGATTCTGCTTTTGCATTGTCAATAAAACCACAAGTGTTAATTACAATAATGTTTCCTTCTTTTTCTGCTGGAGCTTCATGTTCAACTTCTTTTCCATTAGCGCGCAACTGTCCCATAAGGACTTCACTGTCATAAACATTTTTTGAACACCCAAGAGTGATTACGTTAATTTTGTTCTTTTTTAAAGACTTGGTTCTCATACTTTTATAAATTGGAGTGCAAAATTACACTTTTTTATTCAAACACCACTTGTTTCGGTTTTATTTAGGTGTTTTTTTGTGAAGGTTTTTGGATGAAAGGCAGTTGTTTTACGGATAAAAAAAATCCGCCAAATTGATTTGACGGAAATCTTCATTCATCTATTTATTCTTAATTACAATTCAAATAATAAAGTAAGGGTTACATTGTTGAGTTTAGAATTGATGTTGGCCCCATCGATAAAACCTTTTGAGAAAAAACCTTGATTTGATTTTCTTTCTAAATAAGAATAGGCTAAATCTAACTTTGTTGATCCAAAGCTGTAGCCTAAACCACCAGAATAGCTGTTCAAATCTCCAACTGTAGTTCCGTTTTTATAAGGACTTCCTTCAAAACGATAACCGCCTCTTAAGCTTAGTTGTTTGATTTTGTATTCTGCTCCAATTCTTAATTCTCCTGCAGTGGTCAGACTGCTGCTGATGTCTCTATTGGTTCTTGAAAATCCTTCGTCGTTTATTGGTTTGAATTTTGAATTTCCATAATCTTTTATCGCATAATCAATACTTAACAAACCTGATTTTCCAAAAACGTATGCGGCGCTGAATGTCCATTTTCCAGGAGTTTGTAAGGTGTAGGAGTCGTATACATTAACAACATTTGGATTTATTGCATTATCAAAAGTTGCGCCTGAACTGGTTTCAGTTGTTGTATAAAGACTTTGAGAAAGCTCATCATATAACTCGTACCATGTATTAGATTCGTAGGCTATACCAAGTCTAAAGGCTTCTGTTACTTTGCCTATTGCTCCAAGTTGAAATGAAAATCCATTTCCGTAAGTATATAACTCATTGTTGAAACGTAAGTTTGAAATTGTTTCATAAGTTTCTAAAGGGTTGTTGTTGTATTCATAAAAACTTGATGACCTCCTGTAATCTGTGACGTGAACGTTTAAATTTGCTCCAAAATACAATCTTTCTTTGTATGAAGTTGCAATGTTGAAACTTACTTTACTATTGTATCCTCTGGTGTAAACTTCGTTTTCTTGATGATAATTTCCATTTTCTCCAGGCGCGCCTGCTGGTACATTTGTTACATATTGGGTGTTGTTGTCATCTAAGGGGTTTACAGGATTAATTACGTAACCTCTATATCCAAAATAGGCTTGTTGTTCTGTAAAAAATTGATCTCTGTAGTCTAAATTTTTAATAACGCCTAATGGAACTCCGTTGTTTTTTCCTGGTTCGCCATTTGCATATGCTAAGAAATAGCCGTCAATTGATTTGGTTGGGTTTGTTCCGGCAGAAAATATATTATTATTAAAATTATTTGTGTTTTCGTATGTGGCACCAATTGCGATTTTACTCCACTTATTAGAAGGGTTTCGGTCCTTAAAAACAAAAACGCCACCTGCTTGATTTAAGATAAATGAATTCGCTTTGTCTGAAGTTTGAGTTCCGTAATATTCTGAATTGTTTTTGATATTCTGATTGCTAAAAGATACTCCAACTTGATTTGTATTAAAGATTGCGGATCCAGCAGGATTGACGCTTAGGGAAGATAAATCGCCTCCAACAGCTCCGAACGCACCACTCATGGCTCTAAATCGTGCAGTTCCGGTTAAGTTGTCTTGAGAATAACGCAAGGCATCTGAAACTTCTTGAGAATATGACGCGCTGACAGTTATTCCTGTTATTAGTAGGAATAGTATTTTTTTCATTTGGATAATTTTTAGTTTGAATTAGTTTACTGAGGAAGAATTATCTTCTTCCTCCGCCGCCACCGCCAGATCTCATGCCTCCGCCACCGCCACCGCCAGACGATCTCATGCTTCCTCCTCCGCTGTTATTCATAGAACGTGATGGGCTAGGACTGTAGTTTCTAGATGAACTGCTGTTGTTGCTAGGTGTGTAGCTTCTGTTTGTTGTGCCGCTATTGTTGTAAGATCTTCTGTTGGCAGAGTTGCTGTAATCTGTGCTATTGTTGTAGCTTCTTCTATTTGTAAAGGTAGGACTGTCTGTGCCTCTATTATAGGTAGAGTTTGAGCTTCTTCTAAAGTCTGTGTAACCGTTAGATGATCTATTAGTGGTGTAATTTCTGTTGGTTGTGTAGCTGCTTCTGTTAGTGGTATAATTTCTATTTGTTATAAAACCTCTGTTAGAAGAAGTGTAATTTCTGTTGTTGGTGTAGTATCTGTTTCCATAGTAAGCAGCAGAGCCTCTTCTTCCGTAACTATAGTTGTAGTTGTTGTAGCCGTAATATCTGCCACCCCAATATCCTGGATAGCCCCAGCCTGGCCCCCAATAACCTGGATAACCCCAGCTACCCCAGTAGCCTGGATATCCCCAGCCAGCTCCCCAGTAGCCTCCGCCCCAGTAACCGCCGTAACCCCATCCGTAATATGGATATCCCCATCCAAATCCCATAGACCATGTTGGGCTAGTGTAGAAGTTTACTGAAACGTCAGAACTGCTACTTCCCCATGCAGGATAGCCTACAGAGGCAGTTTGAGTGCTGTCGCTTTCTGAGTAATTAGTATAATTGTCAACGTCTGTAAAGATTTCAGTTGGCTGATCGTCGTCTTGCAAAGATCTGAAGTATTCTTTGTATTGATTGCTTGTGCCATTGGATTGTTGCACGTAGCGATTTGATGATGAGTTACCATATACACCGTCATTATCGTAATAAGATGAATTTTGGTAAGAACCACACGACGCTAGTAATAAACTCACTAATCCAATTATGTAAAAATGATTAGAGTTTCGGCGAAGAGAAATGTTAGTTTTCATATCTGTGGTGATTTTTATTGTTGCACATTACAAAAATAGTTAGTTTTGTCAAACTATTTAGTTAAAATTATTGAAAACAAAATTTGTGCCAAACTATATAATATGAGTAAGAACCTCACTACAAGATCAGAAGATTATTCGAAATGGTATAACGAGCTGGTTGTTAAGGCAGATCTAGCTGAAAATTCAGGAGTTAGAGGATGTATGGTGATTAAACCGTACGGATATGCCATTTGGGAAAAAATGCAGGCTGAATTAGATCGTATGTTCAAAGAAACGGGACATCAAAATGCTTATTTTCCTTTATTCGTGCCTAAGAGCATGTTTGAGGCTGAAGAGACAAATGCTGAAGGATTTGCAAAAGAATGTGCTGTAGTAACACATTACAGATTAAAAAATGATGAAGAAAGACCTGGGAAATTAATGGTTGATCCGAATGCTAAATTGGAAGAAGAGCTTATTGTTCGTCCAACAAGTGAGGCAATTATCTGGTCTACATATAAAGGATGGGTGCAGTCTTATAGAGATTTACCTTTGTTGATTAATCAATGGGCAAATGTGGTTCGTTGGGAAATGCGTACACGTTTGTTTTTAAGAACTGCTGAGTTTTTATGGCAGGAAGGGCATACGGCTCATGCGACAAAAGCAGAAGCTATAGAGGAATCTGAAAAAATGATGAATGTTTATGCCGATTTTGCTGAAAACTTCATGGCGATTCCTGTAGTTAAAGGAATTAAAACAGAAACAGAACGTTTTGCTGGTGCTGATGAGACGTATTGTATTGAAGCATTGATGCAAGATGGAAAAGCGTTGCAGGCTGGAACATCTCACTTTTTAGGACAGAACTTTGCTAAGGCATTTGATGTTAAGTTTGCTAATGCAGAAGGAAAGCAGGAGCACGTTTGGGGAACTTCATGGGGAGTTTCGACTCGTTTGATGGGGGCTTTAATTATGACACATTCTGATGATCAAGGTTTGGTGCTGCCTCCAAATTTAGCGCCAATTCAAGTTGTTATTGTTCCAATTCATAAAACAGATGAGCAATTAGCTCAGATTACAACTGCGGTTAATGAGTTAACGGCAAAACTGCGAAAACTGAAAATCTCTGTTAAATATGATGATAGAACAACTCAAAAACCAGGATTTAAATTTGCAGAATGGGAATTGAAAGGTGTTCCTGTTAGAATTGCAGTTGGTCCGAAAGATTTAGAAAACGGAACTTTTGAGGTGGCAAGACGTGATAATTTGACGAAAGAAGTTGTTGCCAGCGAAAATATTGTTGATCATGTAAATAATCTTTTAGAACAGATTCAAAAAGATTTATTTGATAAAGCTTTCGATTATCGTAATACACACATCACGGAAGTGAATAATTTTGAGGAGTTTAAGGAAGTTTTAGAAGGTAAAGGAGGTTTTATTTCTGCACATTGGGATGGAACTGCGGCTACGGAGGAAAAAATAAAAGATTTGACAAAAGCAACCATCCGTTGTATTCCTTTGGATGCTGTTGAAGAGGCGGGAACCTGTGTGTTTACTGGGAATCCTTCTTCTAAAAGAGTGCTTTTCGCGAAGGCGTACTAAAAAATTATAAAAAAAATAGCATCAGCTATTGTGCAGATAAAAAATAGATGTATCTTTGCATCCGCATTAGAGAAGCACGGTCCGTTCGTCTATCGGTTAGGACGCCAGGTTTTCATCCTGGTAAGGGGGGTTCGATTCCCCCACGGACTACAAGTTATATTACATATTGAATAGTTTCCAACTTAGGAGAATTTAGGTCCGTTCGTCTAGGGGTTAGGACGCCAGGTTTTCATCCTGGTAACAGGGGTTCGATTCCCCTACGGACTACAAAATTAGTTGTAAATAAGTTTTGTAAAATAAAAATTGGTGTCTCGGTTTTTATTTTATTAGTTAAAACCAAAGTGATTGTTTTGCAATTGTGGGAGGTTTTTCTTTTTTAACTAGTATTTATAATAATTATTACATCTAAAATTAAAGAAAATGGCAAATCATAAGTCAGCATTAAAAAGAATCAGAAGTAACGAAAAGAAAAGAGTTCTTAACAGATATCAACATAAAACTACTCGTAATGCTATTAAAGCATTGAGATTAGCTACTGATAAATCTGATGCTGCTGCTAAATTATCTACTGTAATCTCTATGATTGATAAATTAGCTAAAAAGAACATCATTCATGATAATAAAGCTTCTAACTTGAAGTCTAAATTAACTAAACACGTTGCTAAATTGTAATAAAAACAATTTGCTAAAAATATAAAAGTCCTCTTCTAGGGGACTTTTTTTGTTTTAACTCCAATTGTAAAATCCCATTAATAAAAAATTGCAAATTCCAATTTATATGATAATTGGAATTTGCAATTTTTATTTGTAAAATGTAATACTTGAACTTTAAGTCTTTGTTTTTTGAAATTTAAAGATTGGAATTTTTCCTAAAGGTCTATTTTTTTCTTAAGATATTCCAGCATCGGAATTGTAATTGGTTTTGACAGGAAATCAATGATAATTGGATACTTTTTTGCTTTGGCCAGATCTTCGGGGTCAATTGTAGAAGATAAAACAATTACAGGGACAGAATTGAATTCTTTATAATCCGATGAAGTGAAATGGTCTAGAAATTCCCAGCCTCCCATTATTGGCATGTTTAGGTCTAAGAAAATCAATTCTGGTTTTTTTTTGTTTTTGTCGTTTGTGTATTTTAAGGTGTTGAAATGATGGAGTGCTTCTTCACCGTTTTGAGCTGTAATAACTTCATGCGAAAATGAAGATTTAGAAATTACTTTTTTGCATAACATCAGCGTGATGGGGTCATCGTCAACGCATAAAATCTGCTCGAGCATAATAATTAGTTTTTAAATGTTATTGTAAATGTGGTTCCTTTGTTGACTTCGCTTTCGATAGAAATTATTCCTCCCATTGTTTCTACCTGCGATTTTACAAGATAAAGGCCTAATCCTTTACTGTCCGGATAATTGTGAAATCTTTGGTAAAGTCCAAAAACTTTATCTCGATTTCTTTCTAAATCAATTCCAATTCCATTGTCCTTGAAGGTTAATATCGTTTTGTTGTCTATCTTATCGGCTGTAATTGATATTTTTAATTTTCTGTTTTCTGATTTGTATTTAATTGAGTTGGTCAGTAGGTTTAGTAAAATGCTTTCAATATATGCTTTGTTTGTATTTAGTTCCGGTACCTTGTCAAATTTAAGTTTAATTATTGGTTTGTGCAGCTCTATCTGAAAGGAGAGCTGGCTGAAGACATTTTCAAAAACTTCTTTTAAAGAAACTTCTTCCTTTTGCATTGAAGGGTTGTCTTTTATGATGATAACTTTTACTAAGTCGTTTATTGTTTCATTTAGTAAATGTGTTGATTTGGTAAAGCCAGCTAAAATTTCTTCTAATTCTTCGTTTTCTAATGGAATGTCTTCGATGAGATTTAATAATCCAATTAAATTCGATAAAGGCGCTCTCAGGTTGTGAGAGGTAATATAAGAGAATTGTTTTAGGTCTTTATTGTTCTGAGTTAATTCACGGATGAGATGTTCTTTTTCTGTTTCCAGTTTTTTCTCATCGGTAATATCTCTTTGTATGGAAATCCAATGCGAAATAACGCCTTCGTTATTGAAAATTGGAATCATAGAAAAACGAACCCAGTATTCTTCTTTGTTTTTAGTATAAGTTATAGTTTCAATGAGACATTCTTCTTCATTTTTGATAGCTTTTAAGAGTTTTTTTAATTCTTCAGAGTCGGAATTTGGTCCTTTAAAAATGTTTGGCGACTTTCCGATTATTTCATTGGATAAATAACCTGACATTTGAGAGAATGCAGGGTTAACATACACTATTTTTGGAATTTTTCCATCAGGAGAATTGGCCTCTGTGATTAAAATGGAATCTTTAGATTGTGTAATTACGGTTTCCAGAAGTTTTAATCGTTGTTCTTCTTCTTTTTGTTTGGTAATATCCTGAATGGCTCCAATCATTCTGATAGCTCTTCCGTTTTCATCCTTCAATAAAAAGCCTCTGTCTAGAACATATTTATAAGTTCCGTCTGCGCATCTAAAGCGATATTGATCCTGCCATTTTTCCGTTTTTTGTTCAATGAAAGAATATAGTTTTATTGACATTCGGATACTATCTTCCGGGTGGATTTTGTCAAACCACCATTTAGAAGTTTTTCCTACTTCTTCTGGGTTATACCCGAAAACACTTTCAATTCCTTTGTTCCAATTTATGCTATCCTCTTGTATTTTCCAATCCCAAATAGTGTCGCTAGTTGCTTTTGCTACAATGTCATATTTCTCATTGGATTCTTTTATTTCTTCGTTGGTTTTGTTTAGCTTTTCAAAAATTGTTTTGCTTCTTTTTTCATTTTTTGAAAGTATAAATCTAAAAACCAATCCTGTAATTAAAATGAATATAATGTCTTTTATAAGGGATAAATACAAGTATTCTGAAGATGAAAAGTGACCTATGAGTAGTTTATGACATAAAACAGCCATAAGTATCGAGATGATGGTGTAAATAAGAGTAATTTGGAGAGTTTTACTTTTCATTACTCCAAATATAGTTAAATTAACTATAACTAAACATATGTTAATACTATTTTGAGGGCTATATTTTGATGTTTTGTATTAACTAATTGATTGTATATACGCAAACTATGATAGAAACATTTTTTTTTTAAAAATAAAGTGTACCTTTGCGCCCATTAAAAATCACAGATGGAATCTATTAGAAACATTGCAATTATTGCCCACGTCGATCACGGTAAAACAACTTTGGTTGATAAAATTATGTATCACTGTCAGTTATTTCGTGAGAACGAAAACACAGGTGATTTAATCTTAGATAATAATGATTTAGAGCGTGAGAGAGGTATTACAATTACTTCTAAGAACGTTTCTGTTCAATATAAAGGAACAAAAATCAATATTATCGATACTCCAGGCCACGCCGATTTTGGAGGTGAAGTTGAACGTGTATTGAACATGGCCGATGGTGTATGTTTACTAGTGGATGCTTTTGAAGGACCAATGCCACAAACGCGTTTCGTATTACAAAAAGCGATTGACTTAGGTCTTAAGCCTTGTGTAGTTATCAACAAAGTCGACAAAGAAAACTGTACTCCTGAAGAAGTTCACGAAAAAGTTTTTGACTTAATGTTTGAATTAGGTGCAACTGAAGAGCAGTTGGATTTCCCAGCGGTTTACGGTTCTGCAAAAAACAACTGGATGTCTGATGACTGGAAAGTGCAAACACAAAACATTGAGCCTTTATTAGACATGGTAATTGCTAATGTTCCTGCTCCTAAAGTATCTGAAGGTACTCCACAAATGTTGATTACTTCTTTAGATTTCTCTTCTTTTACAGGTCGTATCGCTATCGGACGTCTTGAAAGAGGTACTTTAAAAGAAGGAATGCCAATTTCTCTAGTAAAAAGAGATGGTAAAATCATCAAATCTAGAATTAAAGAATTACATACTTTCGAAGGTTTAGGCCGTAGAAAAGTAGAAGAAGTTGTTGCCGGAGATATTTGTGCTGTTGTAGGTATTGAAGGTTTTGAAATTGGTGATACTATCGCTGACTTCGAAAATCCGGAAGCTTTGCAAACTATCGCTATCGACGAGCCAACAATGAGTATGTTGTTTACCATTAACGATTCTCCTTTCTTTGGTAAAGAAGGTAAATTTGTTACTTCTCGTCATATCCGTGAAAGATTAACAAAAGAGTTGGAGAAAAACTTAGCAATGAAAGTTGGAGAGACTGATTCTGCTGATAAATTCATGGTTTTTGGTCGTGGTGTATTGCACTTATCTGTTCTTATTGAAACAATGAGAAGAGAAGGATACGAGCTTCAAATTGGTCAGCCGCAAGTAATCATCAAAGAAGTTGATGGTGTGAAATGTGAGCCAATTGAGGAATTGACTATCGATTTACCGGAAAACCTTTCAGGTAGAGCGGTTGAGTTCGTAACTATCCGTAAAGGAGAAATGCTTTCTATGGAAGGTAAAGGAGAGCGTATGATTATTAAATTCAACATTCCATCTCGTGGAATTATCGGTTTAAGAAATCAATTGCTTACTGCTACTGCTGGTGAGGCTATTATGGCACACCGTTTCATCGGGTACGAACCATACAAAGGAGAAATTCCTGGACGTAACAACGGTTCATTAATCTCTATGGAAAACGGAAAAGCTATTCCTTACTCTATCGATAAATTACAAGATCGTGGTAAATTTTTCGTTGATCCAAACGAGGATATCTACGAAGGGCAAGTAATTGGAGAAAATACTCGTAGCGACGATATGACTGTTAACGTTACTAAAACGAAAAAACTTTCTAACGTACGTTCTTCTGGAGCTGATGATAAAGCTAGAATTATTCCAGCTATCAAATTCTCTTTAGAAGAAGCTTTAGAGTACATTCAAAAAGATGAGTATGTTGAAGTTACTCCAAAATCTTTACGTTTAAGAAAAATCTACTTAAGCGAAACAGATAGAAAAAGATATAAAATCTAATCAGTTTTAAATTCTAAATAAAAAATCCCAAATTCCAATTAGGAGTTTGGGATTTCTTTTTTTTAATGTTTTTGTTTGGAATTTGGAATTTGGATTTTTTAAAATTGGAATTTATTAAAAAGTTATCTTTTCAAACTAAAATGTCCTTTTACTTCTCGTCCATCTTCCAGTTTTATAGTGTACCAATAATCATCTGCGGGCATTGGGCTTCCAGTATACGTTCCATCCCAGCCATTGCCAGAAGCTAAAATCTGCTTGATTAATTTACCATATCGATCGAAAATAAGGATTTTTGCTCCTGTGTTAAAAACGTCATCGGCTCCTTGTATATTCCAATAATCATTATGACCATCATTATTTGGTGTGAAAAACTTAGGAATTCCAAGTACAGCAATAGTTTTGGATATTTTTCCGCATTTATTTTTATCATTGATATAAAGCTCATGTATTCCAGCACGAACATTTTCAAAGTAGTTCGAATCTTGAAAAGAACCGTTTGGATCATCAATACTATATTCATAATTTCCTGTTCCCGAAACATTTACTTCGACTGTATTGAAGTCTGATAAATCCGATATGGAGACAGAATCGAGATGTGCAATATCCGAAGCAGTTACAGTAATGGTTCGAGTTCTACTGCAACTGGTTTCATCTTTTGTAAAAACTTCTACGGTATATTTTCCTTCTTCATTAACATCTAAAGTTTCATTTGTTTCTCCCGGAATTATACTTCCATTTTTAGACCAGACATAAGTGTATGTACTGGCTGGGATATTTCCGATGATTCCTGCATCAAGTTTAATATAAAAGGTTGGCAAATTGGAACAAACCAATCCGTCATCACTCTTGTCGATATTGATATCTATATTGGGTTTTGCATTTACTTTTAATGTTATAAATGGTCCTATTCCAAAACAAGCATTATCTAGATTACTGTCGACTCTTATCCAGATATTCTGTTGATTTGGTGTCGAATTTCTATAATTAGAAGGATTTGGTATTGCGTTAGTTTCTGCAAAAGCATCTATTTCATTTGCATAATACTTTATTGAATAATTGATACTTGCGGAAGGAAGCATTGCTTCAATTTCCTTAGTCACACTGCTAAAGTCAAAGGTTGCAATACCATCTGTATCTGCACTTATATTTTCGACTGAATCATCACAAACAGTAAATAATCTTTTAAAAGCAGGGTCAATTTGTGTAGTTGAAACTACCAGATTTAATTGCGCAACAGAAAAACATCCATTTGAATTCTCAACTCTTGTCCAGATACTTTTGTTATTGCTTGTAAAAGCAAGAGGATTTGAAATTAATGCTGTGACATCTTTTGTATTGGCTCCAGCTAAAGTAGTGTAATAAGAGAAAGTTTCGTTTGAAGCATTGGCGGAAACAAAGCTGTTTTTCTCCGTTATATTAAAATTTGAAATGCCATCGGTATCATCATCACATTGTACAATTGTAACAGGAGAATTTAATACTGGAAGTGCTAGAATTTTTAACGTCACAGAATTTGCCGAAGTCAATCCACAAGCATTATTGATTCTATTTAAAAGCACACGATATTGATAACCATTCATTGTGTTGCTTGTTTTCTGAATCGTCAAAGCGTTGGTTTTGGTTCCAGTATAAACCGTATTTTCAGTTAAAGCATTCCAAATAGTGCCGCCATCAGTTGAGAACTGCCATTGGAAACTGTCGGCATTGGATTCTACAGAGAAAATTGCTTTTTCCAATTCACAAATGGTTTGATTTTCGGGTTGTTTTGTAATTATAATTGGAGTTGCAATAATATAATTCCCATTTGGTGCGGTATATCCATCAGTTCTGCTGGTTACAATTCCGAAAGAATCTACAATTACTGGAGCCTTTCCTAACTGACCGTCAAAATCTGGATCTGTAAAACCGGCTTCAATAACATCATTACAGCCATCGTCATCGCTGTCAAGTTCTGTATAATTTTTTATGCCGTCATTATCAGAATCCAAAACAGTATATTTTAAAATACCATTATCGGGACTGGTTTCTAGAGAATTTGATAATCCGTTGGTTCCAAAATCCATAGTATCAATCACTCCATCTCTATTTGCATCGGGAGCATTGCTACCAGATTCTACCAAATCATATATTCCATCGTTATCACTATCTAAATCAAGATAGTTTGGAATTCCGTCTTGATCAGTATCTAAAGGACTAGCCGATAAGACAAAAATATCGTCTAATCCGTCTAAATTAGCGTCTGTGTTAGATAATGGTTTTGGCTGTATTTGCGATTCTATTAAGTCTGGAATGCCATCATTGTCTGAATCTAAATCCAATTGATCAGGGATTCCATCTCCATCAGTATCTTTAGGCACGCAAGTAGCAACAAGTTTAAATGCTGATTTGTTTGCAGCAGTATCAACTAGATTTTTATGGGTGATTTTAAAAGATTGAGTTTGATAAGACTGGAATTTGAATGTACCAGTTCCCGCTGGTAAAGGAACATTTCCATTTAATCGAAAGCGGATTTCGAAAGAAGAAAATTCTTTAACACCACTTTCATATATTCCGTCATAATTAGTGTCAATCAATAACTGATTATCAGGATTTAAAACAGTAAAAGTTTTATTAATATCAGAATTAATAATGTATTCGGCATCAGGATTTAATAATTCATCAGTGTTTGCCGTCGAGCTGTATTCTAAACGCAGGTTTATAGGATTTGTAAATTTTAGAGAATAACTCGTCGAAGCTCCTTTTCCAGAAGCAATATGGGTAATAAAACTTCCATCTGCGCTTCCGCTTACAGGTGCTACGACCGGCAGAGGATTGGTAATTTCACCAGTAAAAGAATTAGAATATGCGCCAACTTTTACTAATCCTAAAAGTGGGTTTGAAATATTTATAGGCAAATCTCCATAAGATTCAGTACAATTTGTTATTCCGTCATTATCATAATCAATGTCAATATTGTCATTTACTAAATCATTGTCCTGATTAATGGGGCATTCACTTACCGGAATTTTGTCAGAGAAAATGTTCGTAACACAACCCGATATACTTCCTCTTACCTGATAAAAACCAGGTTGGGTAGGAGTGTAACTGTTTTTAGTCTCGCCAACGATAAGAACATCATCTTTATACCATTGAAAAGTATCATAAGAGGATAATGTATTTATTTTTAAAGATACATTTGGAATGCATGAAGAATTGTCGAGTGTAATTTTACCGCTGACAATTTCAGGTTTTAAATCAAAACCTGAATAATACCCGCCGTAAGTTGCTGCGCCATTCGTCCCAAAATAAGAAACATAGATTTGCTTAGTTGATTTTACAGCTATATTTCCAGATAAATTAGGAATATTATAACGTACGAAATCTGCCGTTCCTTGAATTGCAATTGGAGATTCTGTAATAGGAGAGTTGTTTAAGGAAACAGTAGCTCCGCTTTCGGTTACAATATTGAGAAAACCATTAAAAGTGTTACTGCCAATAGATTGAATTTGAGGAATATTATCTACTGTATTTGGTGTTGCACAGTTTATTGGAGGTACAAAGAACATATTTTGATTAGCGGGCTGTATGGTTCCTCCAATACTTTGATAAGCAAATACGTTTGCAGATGTCTTTACGTATAAACTTCCATTATCAAATTGGCTTCCGTCAATTACTACATATTCTCCACTGTTAAGTGTTTTGTATGAAGATGAAGAACCGTTAAGAAAAACGTCTGTATTATTATAATGTGCAACTAGTAATACACGTTCTAATTCATCGGTGCCAAGACCTTTTATGAATATATATTCTTTTCCTGTTTTTTCAAGAGAAACGATTTGATCAAAACCCACATCTCTCCCTGCAGGAACAGAAGCTCTTCCCTGATTTGTCATGACAGTACTATTACTTCCTCCAAATGATCCAGAATTCACGACAACTGATTTGTCAGATTGGACTAATGCTCCAATCATTTTTGAACTGTTTGAAACAGGCTGGGCATCATTGTAGTTTTTCAAAGCCAATACATAGCTTTCATTTTTATTTAATGTAACTGATATTGGCCCAGAAATTACCGTTCCATCTAAAAGCTGAGTGCCGTTTTGAATATTTGAAATAGTGATTTTAGTATTGTTTTCTGTAGCCATGATTGAGGCGAAGTTCAACAATGTTTCGTCATATAATGGATTTAACATTGCTCCCAATCTAAAAGTCGTGCCAAGAGCGCTGTTTCCTTTAGAAACTAAGCCACCAGCATGACTATATTGTCCATTTTGAGCTAATCCAGCATTTACTCTCACACTTACATAAATTAAATCCTCGGCTTCAATTACGTAACCGCGCCCTGACACAATTCCATTGTTGTTTGGTGGAGCAAATAATTGTGTATTACTTCCTGTTGCTATATAGTAGAAATAAGGATTAGTACTACTTACGACTCCATTGACTACGTTGCCATTATTGGCTATGATTTTGAAATTTACAGCTGTCAAACTTGGAGTTGAAATATATAAATATTGATCGTTTGCAAGTCCATCAACAGAAATCAAAGGTGGAATATAATGAGTCTTACTAAATTGTGAGAAACAATCTAAAATGCAAAGCAGAAACAGAAAGAAGGGTAATATTTTTTTCATTGGCTTGTTAAATGGCTGTTACTGATTTGAATCGCCTAAACCAAAAATAGAATATATTTTAATTCTCTTTTAAGATTGATTGTCTTTTCTTTTCAAATAGTTGAAATTTTAAGAGTTTTTTAAAGCTTTCTTGTTTCAAATATAAGTTTAAGATGAAAAATTAAAAAAAAAGTCAGCGATTAAAGAGATTTTTTATCTTTTTAGGCTAAAATGACCTTTTACTTTTCTGCCGTCTACAAAAGTTAGGGTAAACCAATAATCGTCTGAAGGTAATTTTTGTCCGTTAAAGTTTCCAGTCCAGCCCATACTATTCTGATTCATTTGTTTTAATAATTTTCCGTACCGGTCAAAAATACTAATAGTATAATCTGGAAGCAGGTTAGAATCTTTAATAAACCATAAATCATTATAACCATCTCCATTTGGAGTAAAGAATCTAGGATAATCTAAGACATAAACTAAAAAAAGATTTGACAAACCACAGCCATTTTTATCTCTTGCGACAGCGTTGTATGTTCCTGTAGGTACTCCATTAAATATGGGACTGTCTTGAAAAGTTAAGCCATCTAATGAAAATTCATAATCGCCAGTTCCCGTATATTCGAGTAGTACTGAATTATCGTTTCCTGAGAAATCTTTAGTAACAGCATTTGTAATAACCGCAGGTTCAGATGAAATAACTTTGAAGTTTTTTGTTTTTTCACAGCCATTAGAACCTTTTACTGTTACTGAATAATCTCCAGCTGTATTAATATTTATAGTATTTGAGGTTTCGCCAGTATTCCATAAATAACTGCTGAAACCAGTATCAACAGTGAGAGTTGTAGTACTATTTGGACATAAATATTCTGATTCGTCTTCAAAATTTGGAGGATCAAAAGTATTTACCACAAGCGGAACAGGAACAACATCATAACAATCTGGGCCATTTACCACTCTGGCATAAATGGTTTGATTATAAGCAATAGTATTTTTAAAGATATTAGGAAGCGGATTTGTTTCTGTTAATGCCTCGTTAGCCGTTAAAAAATAATTAGCTGTTAATCCACTCGGAAGACCAGCTGTGATTACTGGTGTAACTTCAGTATTCAAATTGAACTGATAAAATCCGTCTTGGATTTCGTCTTCATCACAAGTATTTATAGGGGCAGGATCTATAATTGAAGTTGTTGCGATTTGCAGTGTTACAGTTGCCGTTATAAAACAGCCAAATTCATTTTCCAGACGAGCATATACAATTTGGTTTGGAGATTTGTTAATGTAGGCTTGTGGTGTTGTGATCTTATTTGTTTTGTTTCGTGCATCTGCCAAAGTTTCATAATACCCTTCATTCAAAGTGGATGAAATATTGTTTTTTACGATATTATTCACTTTAGTTAAATCGAAAATTGAGAAACCATCTGTGTTGTCATCACATTGCAATAATGTGGTATTTGTTGAAAGAATCTCAGGAGCAAATTCAAGTTTAATTTCTCCCATTACAGCGCAAGTTGATGGTGCAAATGTCACTTCTGCTCTATAATTTCCAGTTTCTGTGGCACTATACGATGAAGCGTTTGCGCCAATAATTTCTACATTATCTTTAAACCATTTATAAGTATAAGAAGGAGATAGTTTTGTATCCAAAAGTATTGTTTCTCCATAACAGACAGAATTATTGTTTGCTGCGGTTCTATCTTCACCAAAATCAATTTTTGACGTGAAACTGCCTGCTTGTAAGAACACGGCTGAATCGTAATATTGAAATCTGTCATCGCCGATAACAAGTTTAATATGGTATGTTTTTCCTGGTGTAACGTTGGTTCTAGCATTCATTACAATGGTTTGTCCTGTAAAATTAATTGGTGCAGATGGCGGATTAAATCCATTAAAATATTCCTGATTTACTGCTGGACAACCATTATAATCATTTCCATTTCGATCTTTTCCAGGTACAATTGTGGGGCGAATATTTAATGAAGATACGGGAGTATTTGTATTAGGTAATGTAGCTATATTTTTATAAAGGTCGCCTGTTCCTGCTTCTTTAATTAAAAAAGCAAAACCATCTGAATAGGAACAAGGATAGCCGTATTGGTACTCATTTGAAGCAAAAATGTAATTGAAACTAATCAAATCCGTTAAAGGAACAAAATCAAACTCTAAGACTGTTGCATTCACAGAAGTAATTCCTAAAGCTTGATCCAGGTCAGAATCTCCTAACCAAAGATTACTCCCTCCTCCCATTGAGGCTGTATAAGGTCCTGCTATTTGTGATGCCATAGAGGTACTCAAAACCACACCTTCAGAAAAGGGAAAATTGCTTGTACCTGAATTAAAATAAGCATAACTCATAGGTACAATGGGAAAAGTTCCATCTCCCTTACCAGCAGTATTGCTAATAGCGAGACAAGAGCTGTTAACTAAAGTGTTTTCTACTAATTGCTGTGGCGTTCTTGCGCCATCTATAGTGATTACTTGTGCATTGGCACAAATACATGTGAAGTTTACAAGTAATAAGAGTAAAAGGCTTTTAAAATAATTCATAGTATAGCAAATATACTACAAATCTCTATTTTTTAATAGTTTGTAAGAAAAGTTGATAAATAAAAAAGTCCAGATAGAAACAATTAAAACTGCAGAATAATTCACGCTATAATTAACATCAGTTTCGATTCCAATTTGTGTTCCAATATTTTTTACTACAGATAATCTAGAGAAAGGTTCTATAATTAAATTTGACATCGATTCTAATGGCAGAAACTGCATTATATATTCATCAGTATTGCTTTCAGGGAAAATTTTGAATTTTAAAATTCCTTTTATTATACCTTCAGCAATACTCCATACTAATAAAAAACCAAGTGCAAAAGCAGATCTTTTTACCAAAATTCCTAAGAATAAACAGAACGAAAAGAACCCTGTCAGTTTTACAAAAAAGGCTAAAAGATAATCTAAATCCATTATGATTACATCTAGTTCATTGTAAGATGAAAAAACTAATCCAAGAATAAGACTCATTATAAAAACAAAAATAGTCGAACAAAAAGCAAACAAGACTACAGTTAAAAACTTAGATAAAATGAATTCTTTTTTACTCAAACCATCAATTAGGTTTTGTTTTAGAGTTCCATAGCTATATTCATTAGCCATCATAGAAACTATTACAATGGCCAGAAAAAATTTCAGCCAAGCGGCAATGTAAGTATTAAAATGCCAGATAAACGGAAAATTGAAAATTCCCATTTCTGCCAAATGAAATTTAAAAGGTCCGACATCAAATTTAATTGAGGCAATTAAAGCAATAAAAGAAAGTAATATAAAATAAGTTAAAGTCAATATTTTACTGGCTTTGTTCATCCAGATTTTTTGTAATTCTATAGAGATAAGTCTTTTCATGGCTTAGTTGGATTTTGGATTAGTGTTTTTGGTTAATTCTAAAAATTGAGCTTCCAGACTATTTTTACGTTTTACCAAATGATTTAAAACAACATTTTTCGAAAATAAAAACTGATTTAATTCTGAAGCAGATAATTCGGATTTTAAGTAAACCAAAACTTTTCCCTCTTCTTCTTTTATTTGCCCAACAGCGTCAAGATTGCTTAGAACCGATTTTAAAACCTCATTGTCATTTGAAGAAATTTCGAAGAAACCTTCATTAGATGACATTCCGTCTACAGAACCACAATATAAAACTTCTCCTTTTCTTAAAACAACCACCTCTGAACAGACTTTTTCAACTTCATCCAATAAATGTGAAGCCAATAAAATAGTAGTTCCCTGAGAGGCAATTTTTTTAATAATATCTCGAATCTGATGAATTCCCTGCGGATCTAATCCGTTGGTTGGTTCGTCTAAAATCAAAATTTCAGGATCATTCAAAAGTGCCGATGCAATCGCTAGACGTTGTTTCATTCCTAAAGAAAAGGTGCTGAATTTGCTGTCTTTTCTTTCGCTTAAACCAACCAACTCTAATTTTTCATTGACTTTAGCATAATTGATGTTTTTGATTTTGCAAACCAGTTTTAGGTTTTGCTCTGCTGTCATATAAGGATAAAAGTTTGGACGCTCGATAATGGCTCCAACTTTTTTCAAAGCTTCATGCGTTTCCACATTTCCATCAAACCAGCGGTAATTACCAGAAGATTTATTGACAACATTAAGGACAATTCCTAATGTAGTAGATTTTCCACTGCCGTTTGGCCCAAGAATGCCATAAACACGACCTTTTTGTATTGAAAAAGATACATTTTTTAGAGCCTGAATTCGACCGTATCTTTTATTTAGATTCTCAATGGTTAATATGGTTTCCAAATTTTCTGGTTTTAGTTTTTAGTATGACGAACCAATTTGATTTTTGTTACTTTAATTTCTAACATTCAATCCTATTGATGTAAATTTGTAATAAAGATATTCAAAATGAGCGAGCCTTTAATGGTTTTAAAAAAACCTTCTTATCCTTTAACGCAGCCACTTTTAAGTTATTTGGAGCGATACGAACGTATTTCTAAAGTTTCTGTGTTTTATGATGATTTGCTTCGTTTTTCTGGTTCTATAAATGTTTATGACAAACATGATAATGATACACTTTGGATTCGAGTTTATTACAGCGAATTTGAACGCAATGAAATTGATTTAAACCTTAAAAGGATTTATTCATTACTGCATTCCGATGGAAACAGCGAAATAATTCAATACCTAAATATTGATGCAATTGATTACTGTACGTTTGGAAATTCTAAACCTTTTAGAATCAAAGTTCGAAACATTCTAAATGATAACTACGTTCATTTTTACATCAAAAAAGCCGATGCATCCCGAATTTATGGTTTAGAACTGGAAGATATTTTATCTCCAGACAAAATCAACTTTCTGGTGTATAAAGACACTTTGATAGAAGAACACATTATTGGAATTCCAGGCGATGTTTTTATGGATACTTTGCTTGAAAACTGTTCTGAAATGGAAAAAGCGCAGATAGCAAAGGAGTTCGTAAAGTTTAATGAACGTTGCATGATTCGTCTTCTAGGAGATATGAGAGCCTATAACTATGTAATTGTCCCGATTCACGATTTCGATCAGGTAGTCTATAAAATTCGTCCAATCGATTTTGACCAGCAGTGTTACGAAGGAAATTTTAAAGTATATCGTCCGCAGTTTTTCAAAGAAAATTCGCCGATGATTCAGCTGATAAAAGAAAAACTGGAAGAACGTTCTATTTTTCAATACAAAGATGAAGAAAGAGCAATATTGGCAAAACGTATCCATTCGGCAGAAAACAGAATTAAAAAGCTTCTAAACATAATGTGTCATGATACCATTTCAACCGAAGAACATCTAAACCAACTTAAAATGGAATTGTATCGATATACCAATGACATGAAATTTAAAAATGCCAAATCAATGGGACATATCATGCATGCGGCATTCGAATTTATTACACGTAATTTTAAAAACACTAACTTAGTTTAAAAGATTGAACCATATAAGTCATATAAGTGAATTTAAGAAACAGATTTAATGGACTTATATGACTTATATGGTTTACAAAAATTATAATCTTATGAAAAAATCTTTTTTAATAGTCGTTTCAATAGTTTTATTGGCTTGTCAACAGCAATCTGGTAATGATTTGAAAGTACTTTATTCACTTCCTAAGAAATTAAAAGAAGTTTCAGGAATAACCTATTTTCTAGAAAACAATCTGCTTTATACATTAGAAGACAGCGGCAATAAAAATGCTATTTATGCTTTAAATTCTAAAGGAAAAATAGAAAAAACAATTACAGTTTCAAATGCGAAAAATGTAGATTGGGAAGACATTACAAAAGACAAAGCTGGAAATATTTATATTGGTGATTTCGGAAATAATGATAACGAAAGAAGAGATTTATGTATTTATAAATTAGCAAAAAATCAGCTGAATAAAGATGTGGCTTCCGCCGAATATAAAATCTCATTTTCATATCCGGAACAGAAAGAATTTCCTCCAAAGAAAAAAGAAATGTTTTACGACGTTGAAGGTTTCTTTGAACACAACGGCTATTTTTATCTTTTTACAAAAAACAGAAGCAAAGGTTTTGATGGAACCGCCTTTATCTACAAAATAAAAAATGCATCAGGGAATCAAAAAGCCGTTAGAATAGGAGAGTTCAAAACCTGCAGTAATTACAATCATTGTGTGTTAACGAGCGCGACAATAAGTCCTGACGGAAAAAAAGTAGCTCTGTTAAGTCATGATAAAGTGCTTTTATTCAAAGGTTTTCAAGGAGATTTATTCCACAAAGGAACTCATACCCAAATCGAATTAAATCATTTTTCACAAAAAGAAGCCATCGTTTTCAAAGACAATAACACCCTGCTAATCGCCGATGAAAAAGCAGATAAAATAGGTGGGAATGTATACGAGTTTAAGCTTCTAAGTCACTAGGAAAAAAGTTAGCCACGAATTACACTAATTTCCACGAATTATATTTTAAATAAAAATTAGTGAAAATTAGTGTAATTCGTGGCTGAAAAAAAACTTTGTTCCTTTGAGCCTTTGCAACTTTGAACCTAAAGCTAGAAGCTGTAAGCCGCTCCAAAAATCACCCTTCCAATTTCGTCAGGAGATTTAAAGTAAGAGATTCTGGCAGTAAGAACATTAATTGCATTTAACCAAAGTCCGCCACCGTAATCGTGATGCCATTTTTTAGAATCTTCACCATCAAGCCAAACTCTTCCGTAGTCAAATCCTCCAAGAATTCCGTAAGTAAAAGGAGCAATCGTTTTTCTAATTCTGCCAATACTTAAACGTAAATCAGAACTTTGAGAGAAATAGGAACTTCCTAAAAAACGTTCGTTTCTAAAACCTCTTAAGTCAGTATCGCCTCCTAAAGCCGCTCCTTGATAGAATTCGTAATTGTTGTTGAAAATGGCTTTTCCTTTCAGATAACTTGCTAAAACCAGTTTACCCGTTTTGTCAATTTTATGTGTAAATCCTAAAGCACTTTCTAGAGTTGGGAAATTTTTATTGGTTTCATCCAGATTAGTTGTCCAAGTTCCGGCAATCATAAAATACATTCCTAAAGTTGGTTTCGCAGCAAAATCAGAATTTTTGAAAAGATATTTTACTTTTAAACTTCCATAATTTTGACTGTTAAATACATCAGGGTTCACAATATTTGGAAGGTTTATAAAACGATTATCGGTTTCTTCAACAGTCATTCTCTGGAAAATAGGTTGAATACTGAATTCACTTCCATATCGTCCAACATGTCTAATCGCTCCAGAAGCATTAAATTTTCTGATTTTAACACGATTGTAATCCATACTCAGATCGTCATCATATTTCGATTCATTTCCGTAACCAAAATAGTTCATGGCAAAATTTGGCGTCGTGTAAAGAGATTCCACATCAATTACCCATTTACCAAGTAATCCTGGAAAATGTGCCGCATAGTTAAATTCTAAACCGCCCGTTGCAAAATAATAAAAAGCATTTAAAACATGTCTCTGCGTGTACGGATTTTGTTTGAAATTATTAACCGTGTAATTTAAGTTAATTCCAACTTTTACACCATCATCAGGATTGAATCCAATATTCGGAAGACCAGAAACTACATTGTATTTTGGCCTTTCATAATTGTATAAGTTAACATCATAATCGTCTGTTAACTGTGTTTGTGTTTTAGAATCTAAATTATAGGTGTTCTCTTTTGATTTGAAATCGTAAACAATAACCTTTCTTCCGTTTTCAATGTTATAAGTATCATTGTTTTGCCCACCAATTAAACGAATTTTAATATTTGATTTGTAGTTTCCTTTAACTTCAAAAATATCATTATCATCTAAACCATAAATCCATAAATTTTTGGTTTTAGCATCTGTAACCGTTTTAGTGTATAATAACTCGTCGCCTTCTTTTTTGGTTCTGTAAACTTGAATTTCAATGCTTTTTTTAGCATTATGATTCAAAACAAATTTGTCTTTTTTGTCCGTTCCAGCAATCATTACTGTTCTGCTTAAAACATCAGCATAAATGGCCGCATATTTCTGAAGCTCTCTTTTTCTGTTTTTTAGTTTTCGAATGATTTCGTCAACCGTTTCATCCTGAACTTCTTTCGGCATGTTTTTAAAAGACTTTTCGATATCTGCATCCGATAAATTCTCCTGAATATATTTTGCCTGTTCAATCCAGTCTTTTTGGTCAGCCGTTTTTAAGAAAGCTAAATCTTGCGGATAAGGTTCTCTGCTCAGCCATTTTACATTCCCAATTTTATCCTTAAAAGTTCTCATGTGGCGTAATGCTGGAATATTCATTAAAATGGAAAGCAAAGCGCCATCGTATTTTACAAAAGCCTGATCACGGTCTCGCGGAATTGGTTTGTAAATTACTTTTCCATCTTTTTTAAATTCCGCCCAACGCCATTGGTCACTGTGTCTGTCCCAGTCTCCAATTAAGATGTCAAACAAACGGGCTTTTATATATTCTTTTTCGTCAATCGAGTATTTTTCATCTTTATGGAGATTCAGCATTACATCATCAGTTCCAATAATATTACTTGGATTTCCGAAGTTTTTGCCATCTAAATGATTATCGGCTGGCCTTTCTTCAATCATATACAACTGATCTCCAAAACCCGCATTAAATTCGCCCAAACCATTTTGTCTCGGAATATAATATAAAATCGGGTTGGTATGAAGCAATCCAATTTTGTTAGACATGCCATCAATCGCATAAGGCGCATAAGGATGAGAAGTGGTGTAAAAATCAAATAAGAAACTTTCGGCATAAGTATCTTCAAAATCATTTACCACATATTGATCTTTAAAAGCAACAGATTGTAAAAATACAGTGGCACTTTTTTTCATGCCTCGCATCACAAATTCACGTCCTTTTGGATCAGACATTCTTAAAGAAACCGATTGATGTCCGCCACCTCCACGAATTGGTTTTAAACCTCCTTTTAAAGTATCTAAAGTGGCAACTTTAGCCTCAATTGGCATGCTATAGTATTTCCTGTAATGTTTTCCAAATAAAAAACTATGCAACCAGCTTTTATCTGTCATTTTTGGAGAATAGATAGAAGTAGTAATTTTTGATGGAAAATTATTCGGAATATCCGAAGCCCAGTTGATTTCTTTGGCTTTTATGATTTCACGTTCAAAAAGCAGTTTTTCTTTGTTGTTTTCATTTCCATAAAAAGAAACTTTAGCATCACCGCTTTTAAATAAAGTCAAAGTGGCGTAACCATTTCCACCATACGAAAAATCATTTTCATTGACAGCTCTTGCCGCTTCAGATTTAGAACCTGCACCGCTGATAATCTGCTGAATATTTTCGTTGCTGATGTATTGTAAATTATGGTCGTGTCCAGAAACTACAATTACATTTTTCTGCTTTTGCAAAAGCGTTTTAATTCGTTTTGCATAAATCGTATATTGTTTGTTCTGAATATCCTGTGGACTAACGCCAGAAGTTTTTCTCAATAAATTAATAAAAGAACCAATTATTGGAAGCGGAATTTTTTTCTCTAATGGAAATAATTGTTTTTCTAATGAAAATTGTCCACCGTGAGTTCCGTTGCTCAGTAAAGGATGATGAATAGCCAGAATCACTGTTTTCTCTTGGTTTTTGTTTAAAAGACTTTCTAATTCTTCAAAAAAAGCTTCTCTGGTTTTAATCTCGCAATTATCGTTAATGGTTGGATGATCATCCCAGTCTTCTAGGAACCATTCACTATCAATAGTAATTAACGTTGTAATACTATCAATTTTGACATCTTCTATCGGACAAGACTTTCTAGGAAGAAACGCTTTCTTATCCTTTAAATGTTTCGTTACAAAATCAGCTTGCAGTTCAAGGCCTTTAATACCGCTGTACCAATCGTGATTGCCAGGGATAAAAATGGTTTTTCCTCTGTAACCGTCGGCTAATTTTAATTGATTTTTTAGTTTGGTTTCAGCCAAAGCTCTGTCTCCAGACTTTTTATCGCTTGGAAAACCTTTAGGATAAATATTATCGCCTAAGAAAAGCAAAGTCGATTTTTTGCTCGCTTTTTTCAGTCTTTGATGCAAAAGTTCTAGTGTTTGCTGCGCTTGTTCTTCGTCAGCATTTCCAGCATCTCCTACAAGAAAAAAGGTATGGTCAATTTTTATGGTATCTGTAGCGTTTTCATTCTCGATCGAGCTAACATTTTTTCCATATTGGGGCTTGTGAGTTGCACAAGAATAAACGAGGAAAAGCAGTAATAATGTAACCGTTCCAGTTTTAATTTTTGCAATAAAATGATTATCCAAAAACAATTTCATAATTTAGTGGTATAAAAATATTCTTTATGAATCTAATAGAACAATCCGAGGATTTCGTCAGTAATTTACTCAAAGATAAACTTTCTAATTTATATTCTTATCATAATTTTAACCATACTTACACAGTAGTTACTGCAGTGAAGGAACTCTGTAAAAAAGAGGATGTTAAAGACGAGGATAAAGAAGCACTTTTGGTTGCCGCGTGGTTTCATGATACGGGTTATGTTGAAGGTTACGAAAACCACGAAAAATCAAGTATTAAAATAGCTGCCGATTTCCTGCGCGAAAAAGGAAAATCGGAAGAATTTATTGCACTTGTTTCGAGTTTGATTCTCGCTACAGTTAAAGAATATGAACCTAAAACACATTTAGAAAAGATAATCAGAGATGCAGATTACGCTCATTTAATGGGGGAAGAATATACGACAACCTGCGAATTACTGCGTTTGGAACTAAAAAATACAGGAATTGTAAGTTTCTCTAATGCCGAATGGACAAAAGAAAACTTAAACTTTTTATTGAACAAACATCGCTTTTACACCGATTATGCTTTAAGAAAATGGCAGCCTTTAAAAGAGAAAAATCTGCTTTTGATTCAGAAGAAAATCAATAAACAGGAATTAAAAGCGGCTGCAGCGATCGAAGAAGAAAATAAAAAGAAAGAAAAAGTTGAAAAACCAGATAGAGGTATCGACACTTTGTTTCGTGTGACACTTGGAAACCACACCAGATTAAGTGGCATTGCCGATAGTAAAGCCAATATTTTATTGTCTGTAAATGCTATTATTATCTCGATTGCTTTATCCTCTATTATTCCAAAATTAGACAGTCCAAAAAATGCGCATTTAGTTGTACCGACTTTCATCATGCTGATGTCAAGTGTAATCACCATTATTTTTGCGATTCTTTCGACAAGGCCAAAAGTAACATCAGGATTTTTTACCCGAGGAGATGTTGAAGCTAAAAAGGTGAATTTAATGTTTTTCGGAAATTTTTATAAAATGCCTTTGGAAGATTATGACTGGGCCATGAATGAAATGATGAAAGACCGAGATTATCTTTATTCAACCATGATAAAAGATTTGTATTATCTGGGATTAGTTTTACAGCGAAAGTATAATTTGCTTCGTATCGCTTATAACTTCTTTATGTTTGGATTGATTATAACTGTAATCTCGTTTGTAATTGCCTTTAAATCGATTTAAAATTTAGACGCTGATTTTACGGATTCGCTATCGCGAAAACGCGGATAAAAACGGATTTTTCTCTCAATGAATCAAAATAAAATCTGCGTTCATCCGCGTTTTCGCGATAGCGAATCCGTTTTATCCGTGTTCCATAAAAAAGCTCAACTTTTAGTTGAGCTCATCTAATAAATCTTGATAGGTTATCTTTTTAACTGCTGAGTTTGAAGTATTATTAATTACTTTCACACGAATCGCTCTTAGACCGGAAACTCCCTGAAGATCTTCAACTTCAAATTGCTCTATTGCCGGTTCCAGAATTTTTTTATGCTGTAGGTATTTAATGTATTTCAAATATTCAGCTTCTTCGCTGTTTTGAGAATACACGATTGTAATTTTCTCTTTTTCGGTAATTCTTTCGGTTGTTCCTTTAATATGCGATTTATCAATTCGTTTTTTAACAACTTCATATCTAGCATTATAAGTTCCATCAACATCAAAGCGTTTTTCATCCATTCTAAAACGAATAGAAAGTGGCGAACTGAAAACCAAAATTAAAGACGTTACATCCAATTCATACGGAAGTGATTCTTTCAATTGATGATGTTCTAGTTCCATTTCGCATAAAGTCTGCAATTGCCATAAACGAAGGTTATGCAGATACATAATGTCAAAAGGTTTTGTTGGTGAAATTGAAGCTCCAATATACAAATTGTGTTCTACGCCATCTGTTTTAAAACGTTCATAATAATGCGGATAAATCTGCTGGGCTTCAACCTGTTTTTTATCTAAAACGGTTGCCAGTCTTTTATTAATGATGGACATCGCATTGTCAAATTTCTTTCTTTCCTGATAAAACATTCCTGTTTTTTCATCCAGAGTTTCAAAGTAAAGTTTTTCTAATTTTTCGCTTTTAGGGTTACTTTTTGTGTTTTTAAGTATCGGGTGGATTTCTTCTTCAATATAACGCTGAATATGCTGTTCAGTATCGGCTTTTAAAGGAAAATCCAATTCGCTTCGCAATGATTCCAGTTCAAATTTTCTCTGTTCCAAAAGAACCAGATTTGAATTAGCTTCCTGATTATCAAAAATTTCCAAAAGCGCTGAAAGCTGACTTTTTAAATCAATTTTTACGGTTTCATTTCTGTGTTCAGAAGAACCTTTTATGTCAATCTGACCGTAAAGTGGGAATACATTTTTAAATACGATTTCTTTAAAAATATAATCTTTTGTATGGTTTATGTTTTGAAAATAGTTTTGAGATTCTTTCCTGAACTTCCAATATACACTAGGATGAATCGTAGTATATTCTCGCTGAATAATCGCTTCGATCTGGTGCTGCATATCTGTATTGTAACGATCAATGGTATCGGTTAAATACGGAAGAACCAATTCTAGTTTTGTTGCATTTACGCTGTTTAAATCTCTTGCATTTTCAGAAACTAATTCGATAACACCTAATAAATGACCATCTTTTGTAACTGGTGCAAAAACACAGCTCTGAATTCCCTGTCTTAACAGATGCTCTCCTAAATGTTTATTTGTCGATTCCTCAATAAACTTTTTCACATTTGAAATTACAAAAGGCTCATTTTTATCTAGAAGGTTTTCAAAAGAACATCCGAAAAAGGCATTTTTACAATCCACTTCCTGATCAGTGTGAAGTAAAAAGCTTGTTATTTGTTTGTCGAATTTAATAGGTCTGATAAACTTTTCTTCTTCAGGATTATAGATGATAAAGCCAACTTTTAGACTCGGAATTTTAAAAATAGATCTAAAAATGTTTTCGAGAATATTATCAGAGTCTAGGCTTTTTGTATTTGGCTTTAAAAGATTGCTTTTTAATGTAGAAATTGCACTTTCGGTGGTAGCATCAAAAAGAGAGACAATTCCAAAACCTTTTAAAATCCAGCTTCCTGGCGGAAATTTCGATTTCCACAACTCAATATCATTATAATTATCAATCAGTTGATCGATATCTTGCTGCGTTAATTCTACAGAACTGTCAGTTGGAGTAATTTCCATGAAATCTGCATTGTACAAAATGCGATAGTGTTTTTCTACACCTTCTTCATCTGGAATATCGTAGAAAAAAGGTTTATTAAAATCAATATTGTAATTGTAATAATATGCCAATATCAAACAACAGTTATTTACATAAAATTGATGATCGTCAAAATCACGAATTTCCATATAAAATTCGTCTCCAGCATTTTTCAAAATCTTCTTGAAACGCTCTGTATAATTAAAAGAGATGTTTTGGAATGGAATAGTAACCGCTTTTATTTCATTATGTGTTAAAGCGGTTGGAAACAAATCGGCTAAGATATTTTTGATTAAACCTTCATTCTCTTTAATAACAGAATAATCCTGAATTCCAGTTCGTAACTCAGGGATTGATTCAATTTGTTTTAGAATTGCTTTTGCATAATCTGATCTGTAATCCACATCAGACCAAGCAATTTCTTCAAATGATTCAATTAGCTTGTGGAATGATATTATGGTAGTGAAAGGACTTTCTTTGAAAAATTGAATATCCATCTTGTTTATTTTTTAATGCAAAATTAAGGATAAATTAAGAATGCCCGACATTTTATGATTTCTTTCCTTTATGGTTCAATAAACAAAATCCCTTGTTTTGTTCAGGTTTTATATGATATAAGGTTGTTTTAACAAAAAATTAACTTTAATAATAACGGAACGATCGTTCCGTTATTATATCTTTGTGCCATAATAATTGAATAATCAATAACTTAAATAATAATTAAAATGAAAAATTTAGAAAACAAAGTTGCAATCGTAACAGGTGGAAACAGTGGAATTGGATATGCAGCCGCTGCAGAATTAGCATCAAAAGGTGCAAAAGTAATTGTAACAGGAAGAAACAAAGAAGCTTTGGCAAAAGCCGAAACAGAATTAAACGTTACTGGAATTGTAGCAGATCAATCCGATTTAAAATCAATTGATAATTTGGTTGAAAAAGTGAAGTCAAAATTCGGTAAAGTAGATATTTTATTTCTGAATGCAGGAATTGCAGCTTTTGCTCCTGTAGATTCAGCTTCAGAAGAGCATTATGACAGTATAATGAATGTGAACGTAAAAGGAGTTTATTTTACCGTTCAAAAAGTGTTGCCAATTTTAAATGATGGAGGTTCTATTATTTTTAATACTTCAGTAAATGCTCAATTAGGAATGCCAGGTTCAAGTGTTTATGGGGCAAGCAAAGCAGCCGTTTTATCATTAAACAGAATCTTTGCCGCTGAATTAGCTGGAAGAAAAATTAGAGTGAATGCCGTTTCTCCTGGGCCAATTGAAACACCTTTGTATGGTAAAGTAGGTTTAGAAAAAGAAGAAGTAGAAGGTTTAGGAGCTGCCCTTGGTGAGAAAATTCTATTGAAACGTTTTGGACAAGCTGCTGAGGTTGCAAAAACTATTAGTTTCCTTGCTTCAGATGATTCATCATTCATAACAGGAACTGAAATTGTGATTGATGGTGGACTTACTGTAAATACAGTATTATAATTTTTTTGACTAATTCAGGAACGATTGTTCCGTTAAATCATTATCTTTGTGAAGAAATTTAATTTGAGTATCATGGCTAGAACGAAAGAATTTGATGAAGATCAGGCTTTGGATAAAGCAATCGAAATTTTTTGGCACAAAGGATATAACGGAACATCTGCTCAGGATTTGGTAACGTATTTGGGGTTAAGCCGTTCGAGTTTGTACGATACTTTTGGAGACAAACAAAAGTTGTTTTCCAAATCGTTACAGCGTTATCAAAAACAAGCACAAGATAGTGTAAAAGAGCTTTTAGAGAAATCTGAAAATGTCAAAGAAACATTGCACGATATTTTTAAACAAGCCGTCATCGAAAGTTTTGAAGACCGAATTACAAAAGGTTGTTTTATGGTTAATTCTTCTGTAGAACTCGCGATGCATGATGAAGAAATTTCTGAAATTGTCAAAAATAACAGTCAGACGATGGAGGAAGTTTTTACGAATGCAGTTAAAAAAGGGCAGGAGGCGGGTCATATCTCAAAAGCACTTGAAGCAAAAGTCTTAGCCAGGTTCATCTTTAATAATTATTCCGGAATTCGGGTTTTGGCTCGTACTGGAGAAAGAAATAAACAGGTTTACGATGATATTGTAAAAGCAGTTTTTTCCGTTTTGTGAATATAAAAGAGGTAAAATAAAAAAACGGCAGTTACAAATGTAGCTGCCGTTTTCTGTATTAATAAGTAAGTAATAGAAAATGAAAACTTCTTAGTTTTTCTCTTCTTTGTTGAAGTAAACCAAGTAGTAATACATTTGTTTTTCTTCATCCCAGCCTTTTTCAACAAATTTTTCTGCACTTTCAGGATTGATAAAATCCATCTTAATCTGAATGTGAGTATCCAGATTAATAACGTTTTTAATCGATTTTCTAGCGTCAGAAACTGCTGCGTTGGCAATTGGGAATGAGGTTACATCTTCGATGCTGTATTTTTCTCCTTTATCCACTTTGTAGTTTTTGAATTCAGGAATTAATTCAGGATTGTCTAGTACTTCATTCAAGAAATTTTGTTCTTCAAACTGATCATTTTTAGCGAAATAATTCACAGATCTGTTCATAAACATTACTTCCTCTTTCTTGTCTTCTGCTGGCAAAACCACGTCTTTTGCGAAGTTCTGACAGAATTTTAAATATTTTTTAGTGATGAAATTTTCATCTTCAAAAGCGTCAACAGATAAAAAGTGCTCTAACCAGTAACGAGCATCATAACGGTTGCTGTCTACAGTCAGGATTTTATATCCTTCTTCTTTTTTAAAGTTGAAAATTAAACATCCTTTGTCTAATTTATTCAAGTTGATTCCTTGTTGCAGAATCATTTCAAGGTTGCTTTCTTTTTCTTCAAATTGTAAAAAGTCAGCTTGTAATTCGCTTTTAAAAATACCAATAGCATCCACTACATTGTTATCAATACTTAAATTGGTCAAGTAAGTTACATAAACCTCTCCGTTTTTAATATGCGGATGATTGGACTGCTCGTATAGATGTTTTGTGATATTTTTAGAAACCTCATGCACATTGGCTGGATTAGTAAAAATCTCAGTTGCATATTTAAACATGTCGTTGTAATCCAAGTCCACTTCGTGTGCAAACTGATAATAGTTTTCTTCTTTTTCTCTAAAAGGCTTAAAAAAGAATTCTTTTATCAAAGGAACAATTTCATCATTAAGATTAAATGGCTGCTCTGATAAAAAAATAGCTTCGTTACGGCTCTTGTTTCCTACGCGATGTATAGAAAGCGTATCGATGTGGGTGTTGAAAAGATTAATCATTTATTTTTAGGTTTGAAGTGACAGAGTGACAAAGAGACAAAGTGTTTACTTGCGATCTTTTAATTTTTTTATAAAAGCGCTTAACATTCGCTCTAATTCTCTGCTCTCTTCGTTTGTTTTACTGAATTGGTACTCGGTTATATATTTTAGATTGAATGAAATTTCAAGCTGTGTTTGCATTTCGAATAAGGATGAAATAGAAATACTTAAGAATCTTAGTAGTTCAGTATTTCCATTTCTGCCATATCCTTCCGCAATATTACTTGGTATTGATATTGAAGATCGCCGAATTTGCGAAGACAGACCATAAATTTCTTCTTTAGGGAATGAATTTGTTAATTGGTAAATTTCAGTTACCAGATTCATAGATTTTTGCCAAATTAAAAGGTCTCTAAAAGTTTTCATAGTTCATATATTTAAGAAATAAATATTAAAAATACGAAAAAACTTACAATAAAAATGCTCGTTCTTAAGATAAATACCTTTGTCTCTTTGTCACTCTGTATCTTTGAACCTAGAAAACTAATTCCAATTCTCCTCAAATCCATAATCTTCGAAGCTGTCGTCGCCTTCGAACATGTCAAGATCATCTTCATCTAAATCGTCTTCAAATTCTCCGTAGATGTCGTTGTGCATATCATCGGCTTCGAAGTTTTTTTCGATAGCGTCTGAAGGCATTTCTCCGTGAGAAAATAAAGTTTCAGGATAAGTTGCTCCTACAGCTTCATCTTCTATAGCGGCCAATTCTACTAAGAAAGTCCACATACTGATGAAATCGTAAACGTAAATGATTTTAGTATTTTCTTTGTCTAAGATACTAGATAATGGGTAATCGTTCATGGTTCTTATTTCGCCAGGAACATCTCCAGTATCAAAAAGCGGAATTTCATCTTCTTGATTCCATGTATCATCACAAGTATAAAATGAAGCTACTTCAGATCCGTCAAAACCAAAAGCATTGAAGATTGCATTGTGTAAATCTTCAAGAGTATCTTCCTCAAGAATAGCAATGTCTCTAAAAATATCTTCTTCGGCGTCTAGAATTACTCTAAATTTATAAACCATAATCTTTGTTTTTATTGAGAGGTCAAAGGTAAAATATAAAAAACGAAATACGAATTCTGAATTACGATTTGTTGAAAAGATTTTAAAATATTAATTTTCAAATAGTTTGTCAGGCTGAGCGAAGTCGAAGCTCATACCAGTAGGAAAGCCCTTCGACTTCGCTCAGGGTGACAGTTGGATAAAAAAGAAGAAATTATTTTCCAGTCAATCTCTTTCTAATTTTATGATAATGTTTGTGATAAGTGCTATGACTTGGATAACTTCTGCTCGAAGTCATATTGTTAAAAATAAGGGCTGTTACAAATAAAATCAGAACTCCGGTTAAAACAGGTGAAATTACATACATATATCCCAGGCCTTTTATTTGGGCTGATCCTGTAACAGCAATCAAAGCCGTAGCTCCTCCTGGTGGATGTAGTGTTTTGGTAATCTGCATGAAAATTATGGAAAGTGAAACAGCAAGAGGAGCCGTTAGCCAGATAATATCAGGAACCAGTTTACCAACGGTAACACCAATAAAAGCCGAAATCAAATGACCTCCAATTAAATTACGAGGTTGCGAAAATGGACTTTGAATAATGCCATAAACTAAAACACTTGATGCTCCAAAAGATCCAATTAAGTAAACAGCATCAGGTCCGTAAAAGTGGGAAGATTCAAGATAAGCCAAAATTCCAATGCCAACAAAAGATCCTAAAAACGACCAAAAATGTTCTTTATAATCAATTAAAGTTTCTTTGTAAAGAATATAACGTGTTTTGCGATAGCTTCTTTTTAATTTTTGAGTTGGCATAATTTGATATTCTATTGTGGTATTGTTAGCCACGAATTCACGAATTTTTTACGCTAAATAGATTAGGGAAATTTGTGAATTTGTGGCGAAAAAAAATCATTCTAATCTGTACAATCTGTGGCTAAATTATTTAATCAAAGTTGAGGAATAACTGTACACTGTATATGGATAAATTGCTTTCGCTGTATATTTTGAAATCAGACAAACGGCAAGGATTGGAAAAAACAAAGTGTAATCATTCGTCAAACCGCAGACCAAAAAGATGGCTGTAAATGGAGCATGAATGCTGGCACTTAAAACAGCTGCCATGCCAATAATCATAAAATTGACAGGAATCACATTGACATGGAAAAAGGTATTTAAAACAGAAGCTAATAATAACCCTAAAAATGCTCCGATAAATAAACTAGGCGCAAAAACTCCGCCGTCGCCTCCGGAAGCAAGCGTAATTGAAGTTACAATTGGTTTTAAAATCAATATAGCAATAAAAGATAAAGCGAGAGTTATAGTTAATGGAAGTTGGTTTGAAGTTCCAAAAATCCCTTTTATAGCATGATAACCTTCTCCATATAATTGAGGGAAAAAGAAAAGCGAAATACTTAAAACTGCAGATCCGATAATGATTTTGTAATAATGTTTATTGATTTTCCCAAATTGCGATTTAATAAATAAAACACATTTGGTTAAATAAACAGAATTCATTCCGGCCAAAATTCCTAAAAGGATAAAATAAGGAATGGCTTTTAAATGCCAAGTTGTAATGGAAACCACAAATAAAGGTTCTTCTTTTAAAATGGTCAGTAAACCAAAAGCAATTGAAACAGCAATTAAGTTAGAAATAAGAAAAGCGCGAGTGACTTTTCTGGAAATAACTTCAAAAGCAAATAAAACTCCTGCAATCGGACTGCTGAAAAGTGCTGTAATTCCGGCAGCAACTCCCGCACAAATTAATTCGGTTTTGTATTGACGGAAAACATTTTCTTTTTCATGAGCAACGGAACCAATAGTGGCAGTTGCTACAACTGTCGAAACTTCAATTCCGGTTGAACCTCCAAAAATAACAGTCAATAATCCGTTTATGAAGTGAGATGGAATTTTATAAGATGGAAGATTTTTTTTAGTCTGTGTGCTTTCAAAAACTTCTTTGATACCTTTATTTTCTTTTTTCTTGAAAAGATATTGCCTCAGAAAATAAATTACAGATAATCCGAAAACTGGGAAAATAATGTAAAAGAATGGATGAATTGAAACTTCATGAAAGAAAATTTCTTCGTAATACTCGGTTATTTTTTTGAGTGAAATTCCGAGGAAAGCTGAAAGAAAGCCAATTAAAATAGAAACAATAACTAATTTTCGGAATTTAATGAATTGATGATTTTTTTTGATTTGCGCCGTTTTGTTCATCAGGAGTAAATTTGAAATCGCACTTTTTTTATGCGGATTACAAAATTAAGTATCAAATTCGGTTTTTTATAGGAAATCTTTAATTTAGTGTGTTAAAATGGGGATTAGTAAGAAAAGCTTTCGTATCAAGGTTTTGCCATGAAGGCGTTAAGATGCAAAGATATTTCGCATTTTTTGTCATTTCGACGAAGGAGAAATCACACTAGAAACTCTGTACAGTGTGTCGCCAATCTTTGTCGAATCCCGAGTGTGATTTCTCCTTCGTCGAAATGACAAACTACGTGTTTAGTCGTTGTATTAAACAAAAAAATCTTAGTGTCTTAGCGCCTTCGTGGCAAAAAAAAAAGCTTAACGCTCATAAAACTCAATCGGCAGTAAATCAGGATCAGCAATAAAAGTGAAACGTTTTTGGGTAGTTTCATCAATTCGGATTGGTTCTGATTCTATATTTTTTGATGATAAAAAAGCAATAGTTTCTTCCAGATTGATTACTTCAAAAGCCAAATGACGTAAACCTACGGCTTCAGGTCTTGAAGGTCGTTGCGGCGGATTTGGAAAGGAAAATAATTCAACCACATACGAACCATTTAAAGCCAGATCTAATTTATAAGACTGACGTTCTTCACGATAAATTTCTCTAATAATAGTCAGACCTAATATTTGTGTATAGAAATATTTCGATTTTTCGTAATCGGAACATAAAATGGCAATATGATGGACTTTGTTGAGAGTAAGCATTATGATTTGGATTCAGATTCTTGATTTAATTTTCTAATTACTTTCGCAGGATTTCCAACAGCAAGTGAGTTGTCCGGAATGTCTTTTGTAACCACAGATCCGGCTCCTATAACACAACCTTTTCCAATTGTAACACCAGGACAGATAACCGAATTGCCTCCAATCCAGCAATCGTCTCCAATGGTAACCGGATAAGCATTTTCGAGCGTTTTTCTTAATTCAGCGTCAAGCGGATGCGAAGCGGTGTAAATTTGAACATTCGGCGCAATAAATACATTGGATCCAATATTTACAGGTGCACAGTCTAAAACAACACAGTTTACATTAAAATAAACGTTTTCTCCACAGAAAATATTATAACCGTAATCGCAATGAAAAGGAGGTTCGATATAAAGTCCTGCTCCAGCATTCGGGATCAGTTCTTTTAAAATTTCTTTTGCTTTTTTGGTAACTCTGTATTCTTTTACATTTAGACTATGTAAAAGATTTTTAGCAGCTCGGCGGCCTTTAAATAATTCTGGATCAAAAGCATTGTAGTATTCGCCAGAAATCATTTTTTCTTTTTCTGTTTTCATTATTTTATATTATTCTTTTTTAGAATTTCATTTAAAGAATTACTTCCCCAACCTGTATTCATATTTTTGTTCTGTTTTCTTGTTTCTAGTATTCTTTTATTGATATCATTATCTTTAAAAGAAATTAAAGTTTGTACAATTTGGGTATAAACATAAGTATTGTCTTCTTTTCCTAATCTTTTAAAAAGTGGCTCAATGAAAATAGGGTCTTTTAATTCAAAAATTTTTTTGCAATATATTTCAAATTCAATAACCTTAGCTTCCGAAATTTTGTTTGTAATTATTTCATAAGCTAAATCCTTATCGTTTATTAAAATAAAATTTAAGATTGTTTCATCTAAATTTTCACCAATGATATTTTCATTACTAATTATAGAAAGTGGAGATTGGTTCTCAACTATACAATTTGGTTTTAATTTTTTTTTACTTAATAGATAAGTTTTCGATGAATCTATTTTTAAAAGATATTTGAAACCATCCAGCGTGAGAACATTTTCTTCTTCCCAAATTTTCCAAAGTAAATTATCATAAAGAGTGAATTTGTTCAATATGATTGCATCATAAACAAAGTTTATATGATATTTTTTTATGTTTGGATTTTTAACTTTTGTAAATGGGTAGCTTAATAATTCTAAAGCTTTAGGACTTTTAAAAGCTGCAATAGCAATATATAATTCTCTCCATTCATTATCATAGTGTGTGTCGTTAAGGCCGGAATTAAGATTATCTTCTAAAAATTCTTGAAACCTTAAGTCTGGAAAATTTTGTATTGCTTTATAGGTATAGAAATTGCCAGCATCATCGTCTTTATTATTTAAAATAAGTTCAATATCTTTTTCATTTTTATATTTGGCGAGAGTTACTAAAGCACTTTGATTATTAAATTTAGTTACTAATTCTCTAACTTTTGGATATAATAATTCAGTTGTTTCGGCTTCTTCAATAGCACGAAATCTTGAATCAAGATTATTTTCTTTATAAATTAAAAGACTGTCTAATGTTTTTAGTTCTTTTTCATTCAGTTTTTTAACTTCATCATCAACATAACTTGGAGTAACAAGATTTATAAAAAAATCACCTACTTTTTCTAAAGATGCTGTACATCCAAATTGAGTTTCTATTGCGGAGTCATCCTTTATATGATCTTTTACAATTGGAAATAAATCGATTTCTTTATAATCTAATAAAGCCCAGAAAGAATAACATCTCACAACTCCATTAGTATGATTTGTCAGGGTTATTAATTCCTCTTTTGAAGCATATTTTTTTAATTCTTCGAAGTTGTCATATTGTTTGGGCCTCATCCCAGAAGCATATACTGCAGAGCCCATCAAAACATTGACTTTTTCTATTTTTAGTACAATTTGGCTTGTCTTTTTTCTAATTTTAGATTTATTAGAATCAATTTTCGCGTAGCAATTTGTGCCTAAAATAAAAATGATAAGATATAATACAAAAATCGAAATTCTAAAAACTGATTTATTCATAAAAATTAAATAGAGTGAATCGTTTACATTTTCGTCTTGGCAATTTTATCGTGCATTTTCGGAATTTCCTGTAATGCAGCAGAGCAATACCAAGGCGTTAATTCGGCTTCTAGTAAATTGGCTTTTATGGCGGGGTCTGTTTCTACCAGTTTTTTGGCTTCTTGTACTGTTTCGACATTAAAAATATAAATACCTCTGTAATTTCGGTCGTTTTCCATAAAAGGCCCTGCAACAGCCAGTTTTCCTTCTTTGGCTAATTTACCAATGTTGGCCATATGACCTTCAAACAATTTTTTGCGTTCTTCTTTTGATGCCGTTGTATTGTTTCCCGATTTCAAAAGACAGAAAACATATTTCTTCATTCCGTATTCGTCAGCATTCAGTGACTTTGCCAATTTTTCATCGTATTTTGTTTCAGTATCTTGTGAAAAACCAATTGCACTGAAGAATAAAAAAGCTAAAAAGAAAACAGCATTTTTCATAATATTTAGGTGTTTAATAACTTCTTCAAAATAACAATCTGTCCTAAATGATACACGTCATGCTGAATAATTCCATGAATATGTTCGTAATACGTATGACCATTATTGACATAGATTTTTGCTAAATCTTCATCATTAAAACTTTCAAAAAAAGCATTCCAAGATTCCTGTGATTTTGCTAATGTTTGAAGCGATTGTGCCCAAGCTGCTTCAGAAGGATCTAAAACAGGTACAAAATAATTATGATCTGGAGTTATGATTACTTCTCCCTGCATGCGTTCCAGAATGTTTCTTCTCCACTGTATAAGATGATTCACAATTTCCCAAATCGTGTTTAGGTTTGGATTGGCTTTTTTATACGCTTGTTCTGCCGTTACATTTTTTAAGGTATTAGCCAGATTAACTTCCAGCCAAGGATTTCCATTATAAATGGACTGATATAAATTTGAGATTCTTTTGCTTTCTGACATAAATGGTGATTTTTTGGAATTCCTAGCTAAGATACAAATTTTGGTATTTACAACTCATCCTCGAAAATCTACAGTTGGGTTATTATATATTTTTTAACAGGAATTGTTAAAATACATTTGCTTCATCAAAAACCAAAAATGATATGAAAACCAGAATTACTTTTATTTTATTATTGTTAAGCACTTTGACTTTTGCTCAAAATGTTATTTCGGGAAAAGTTACAGACCAAAAAGGTAAACCGGTTGCTGGTGCAAATATTTACATTGATGGAACTTATGATGGAGCAACAAGTTCTGAAACTGGGGAATTTTCTTTTGAGACAACTGCAGAAGGAAATCAGTTTATAGTAATCAGCTTTTTACTTTTCGAAACCTATAAGAAAGAAATCGATGTTACTAATTTTAAAGATCAAGTAATAAAATTAAGAGAAAATATGAATGCTCTTGATGCAGTTGTAATTACGGCAGGAACTTTAGAATCGGGAGATAAAGCAAGAGTTTCGGTTTTAAAACCTTTAGATATTGTAACTACAGCGGGTTCGGCAGGAAATATTGTTGCCGCTTTACAGACTTTGCCAGGTACGCAGACTGTAGGGGAGGACGGACGTTTGTTTGTGCGTGGAGGTGAAGCCAGCGAAACACAGACTTTTGTTGACGGAATCAGAGTCGCACAGCCTTATGGTGCAACAACAAACAACTTACCAACAAGAAGCCGTTTTTCTCCTTTCTTGTTTAGCGGAATTGCTTTTTCTACTGGTGGATATTCAGCTGAATATGGTGAAGCGTTATCAAGTGTTTTGCTTTTGAATACTAATGACGAAGAGGATCATGAAAAAACAGATATTGGATTAATGACGGTTGGATTGAGTTTAGGAAATACGCAGAAATGGAAAAAAAGTTCTTTGAGTGTGAACATGGCTTATATCAATTTAGCTCCTTACCAAGCCGTTATTCCTCAGAATGTAGATTGGAATAATCCCTATCAATCACTTGGTGGTGAAACGGTTTATAGATATAAATTTACAAACGGAATCTTCAAATTATACGCTTCTTTTGATTCAGAAAAATTCGATTTAAATCAGAAAAACATCAATTTCGAAAATCCAATTAGAACGGATATGAACAATAACAACTTTTATCTGAATTCTTCTTATAAAGGAACAATTGGAACTGGCTGGCAGTTAACATCTGGAATCAGCTACGGTTACAGTAAAAATAAACTGAAGTATGATATTACTGATGTGGACAGTGATGAAAATGCAGCGCAGTTAAAATTGAAATTATCAAAAAAGGTTTCTAACTTCTTCAGATTATCTTTTGGGACAGATTGTTTTATTACAAAATACAACCAAAATTTTGATGACAATGTTTCTATCAGTGGTGCCAACGGATACGACTCTAATATTTTTGCAAGTTATGCTGAAGGCGATATTGCTTTTTCTAAAAACCTAGCTTTAAAAGTTGGTTTAAGATATTCGAACAACAGTTTATTAAACGAAAACAATATTGCACCGAGAGCTTCCTTAGGATTTAAAGCTTCAAAAAGCAGTCAGTTTTCATTTGCTTACGGAGATTTTACTCAAACGCCTGTTGTAGATTATATTAAATATTCAAAATACCATCAGTTTGAAAGTGAAAAAGCAAGACATTATATTTTGAATTACACTTTTACAAAACCTGGACAATTGCTTAGAACAGAGTTGTATTACAAAGATTACAGCAATTTAGTTCAATATGATACACAAGACATTCAGTACAATTCGGTATTCAATAATAACGGTTCAGGTTACGCAAAAGGATTTGATTTGCTTTGGAGAGATAGCAATCTGTATAAAAACTTAGAATATTGGATTTCGTATTCTTATATCGACTCAGAAAGACAATATAAAAATTTCCCAACGATGGCAACTCCCAATTTTATTGCGAATCATAGTTTGTCAGTTGTAACAAAGTATTTCATTACAGACTGGAAATCACAAGTAGGATTTACAAATAGTTTTAGTTCAGGGCGTCCATACAATGACCCAAACCAAACGCAATTCATGAGCGGCAAAACAAAATCATATAATAGTTTGAGTTTCAACTGGGCTTATTTATTGACAACACAAAAAATCCTTTATTTCTCAGTGTCAAACATTTTAGGAACTCAGAATGTTTTTGGATATGATTATGCCAAAACGCCAGACGCAAGCGGAGTTTATCAAAGACAAGCCGTAGTGCCAACTGCCGATAGATTTTTCTTCGTAGGGTTCTTCTGGACAATCAGCCAGAATAAAAATGAGAATCAGTTGAAAAACTTGTAGTTCCTGGTATAGATGCTGAGATTCTGAGATACTAAGAGAAAAACTTAGAAGCTCAGCATCTCAGAAACTCAGCATCTTAAAAAGAAACAAAGTGGCAAAGTTTCAGAGGTTTTACATATATATTTAAAAAGAAAAACCTTTGTTACTTTGTAACTCTGAACCTTTGAACCTCAAGGAAAAAACAATTCATCATCAAAAATCAACAACTCGGTATCATTTAATTTTAAAACAGTAAAATCCGACATACTTTTGAAGTATAAATTAAAAGGGACAAAGAAACAAAGTGACAAAGGGTCAAAGTTTTTTAAATGTTAATAATAAGAAAATCAATACTCTGAACCTTTGCAACTCTGAACCTTTGTACCTGAAAAAGAGTTTTAATCATCAATAAAAAAACTTAGAATCTTAGCAACTTAGAACCTTAGTAACTTTAAAAAAAAGAAATCATGACCAAAATTATCACAGTTATTACATTATTTATCTGCAGTTTATTATCTGCACAGACACAATTTGAACAAGGAATGAACAAAGCTTTCGGACTTTGGAAAGAAGGAAAAAATGCAGAAGCTTCTGCAATGTTTGAAAGAATTGCAGCAGCAGAAAAAACGAGCTGGCTTCCTAATTATTATGTTGGTTTAGTAAACACATTAGCCGTTTTTACAGAAAAAGATAAAACAAAAATCGATTTGTTGTTGACCAAATCTCAAGACGCTGTAGATGCAGAAATGCTAAAAGACCAAAGCAATTCAGAATTATATGTTTTACAAGCTTTAATTTATACTGGATATGTCGTGGCAGATCCAATGACAAACGGAATGAAATATTCAGGAAAAGTGATGGAAGCTTACGCAAAAGCTAAAGCATTAGATCCAAACAATCCAAGAGCCGTTTTTGGTGAAGCTGATTACCAATTAGGAGGAGCAAAATGGACAGGAGTAGATACAAAACCTTTATGTGCACAAGTGAATAAAGCTATCGAACTTTTTGGTACATTTAAACCAGAAACGCCTTATTCTCCAAAATGGGGATTAGAAAGAGCTTTAGAAGTTCAAAAAACTTGTAAATAATTTAAACAGTTATAAGCCACCATGATATTAAAACCTAATTTGTTAAAAGCATGTTTAGTTGGAGGAATAGTATTTTTATTTTCTTTTCTAATTCGGTTTGCTTCTTTAGGAACAGCAGTTTTCAACAAGAATCTTTACATCTATTTCTTGTACTGCATGCTTTACAGTGTGGTTTTGTATATCGTAAATGTTGTTCTTTTTGAGTTTTTGGATAGGGTTTTCAAAGAAAATCCATATTCGCTAAAAAGAATCCTAATAGGTTTTATAAGTTCATTTTTGATATCGATGATCATAATCGGAATATTACGTTTGTTTACAAATGTAATAATCGAGAACAGGACCATCATTGGTTTTCTTGCCCATGAACAAGCAGAAAATTATATCGAATCAGCGGTAATGACATTTATTGTTTTATTGTTTTTTCATGGACTTAATTTTTATAAACTCTATCAGGAAAATAAAGTCACACAGCAGAAAATTATTGCTGGAACCGCAAATGCGAAATTTGAAAGTTTAAAAAACCAGATTGACCCGCATTTTCTTTTTAACAGTTTGAATGTTTTAAGTTCATTGATTGAAGAAAATCCAGATAATGCACAGCGTTTTACCACTTCTTTATCTAAAATCTATCGATATGTTTTAGAGCAGAAAGATAAAGAACTGGTTTCGGTTGAAGATGAATTGTCTTTTGCAAAAACCTACATGAATCTGTTGAAAATGCGTTTTGAGAACAGTTTGTTTTACGAACTGCCAACAGAAAACATAAATCCAGAAGCAAAAGTAGTACCGCTTTCGTTACAGCTTTTACTCGAAAATACGGTTAAACATAATGTGGTAAGTGAGCAGAAACCCTTGCACATTAGAATATTTATTGATAAAGATTATTTGGCTATCCAAAATGATCTTCAGAAGAAAGAAGTGCTGCAGGACAGGCGAGGTGTTGGACTGCAGAATATTGTAAATCGATACGGAATTATAACCGATAGAAAAGTAAAAGTTCAAGAAGACGATAAAAATTTTACGGTTAGAATTCCAATTTTAACAAAACAAATTGCAGTTATGGAAGCAAATGCAGATTTCAACGACGAAGCAAAAGCTTATTATAGAGCTAAAAAAAGAGTAGAAGAACTAAAAGGATTTTATGCCAATGTGATTTCTTATTGTTGTGTTATTCCGTTTTTAATTTTTATAAACTTACGATTTTCACCAGGATTTCAATGGTTTTGGTTTTCTGCTTTAGGATGGGGATTCGGAGTAGCAATGCACGCCTTTAAAGTGTTTGGTTACAGCTCCGATTGGGAAGAAAGAAAGATCAGAGAGATTATGGAAAGAGACAACAAACAAAAAACTTGGAAATAATCATGGAAAAAGATTTTACAGAAGCAGATCGTTATTATGATGCTCAAAAGAAAGTAAAAGAAATTCGAGAGTTTTACGAGCATCTTACAGTTTATGTATTGGTAAATCCAATTGTAATTGTAGTAAATCTTATGACTTCGCCTGGATATTTATGGTTTTTATGGTGTTTGATGGGCTGGGGAATGGCAATTGTTTTACACGGATTGAAAGTTTTTAGTCTGCCTCCTTTCTTTAATAAAAAATGGGAAGAAAGAAAGATTAAAGAAATCATGGACAAAGAAAAAAATAGAAAAACTTGGGAGTAATTATGGAAACTAATTTTAATACAGATCAAGAACAGCAAGAATTGCAACAATTGGCCAGCAAAAAAGTTTTGAAACTGAAATCATTTTACAAGCATACATTTCTTTACATGATTGGAATGACTCTTTTCCTTTTAAAAGAATATACAGAACTGCCTTTGAATGTTTTTCCAATTCGGTTTTTAAATGGTGTTGTAATGATTATCTGGTCAGCAGTTTATATAGGTTCAGCAATTGACGTTTTTGCTTCTTTCAGAATTTTTGATGAGGAATGGGAGGCACGTAAAGTAAAAAGTATTTTAGATAAAAGACAAAAAACACAAAAATGGGAGTAATTATGGAAATGAATTTAAATGAAGAGGATAGATACCTCCAAGCAAGAAAAAAAGTTGAAAATATAAAAGGCTTTTATGGCAATCTAGTTGCTTTTGTATTAGTGAATGCAATTTTGATTTTTATAAATTTATATACATCACCGCAATATTTATGGTTTTTTTGGCCATTATTATGGTGGGGAGTAGGAGTAGTTTTTCATGGGTTAAAGGTTTTTGAAGTTTTTCCAGGAATGGGTAAAGAATGGGAAGAAAGAAAAATCAAAGAATTTATGGAAAAGGAAAAACAGAATAAAAACAAGTGGAAATAATTAGTTTAAAAGCATAATATTATGGGACGTTTAAGAAGACAATTTTATGATGAATTAGGAAGAGAATACGAGAAACATTATGGAAAGGAATTTACGGGAGACGAAAGTTACAATGCAGCTTACAAAAAGGTAAAAAAGATAAAAGGGTTCTATTCACATTTGAAGGTTTATATAATAGTAAATATCATTATTATTGCATCAAGTTTAAGCAGGAACCATGAAGTAGGAGGAATTGATTTCAGCGGTTTGTCTGAATGGCATACCTATTCGACAGCCTTGTTTTGGGGAATTGGTTTAGTAGCACATGGATTGTCTGTTTTTAGTTCAGAATGGTTTTTCGGTTCTGATTGGGAGCAAAGAAAAATCCAAAAATATATGGATAAAGAAGCTTCAAATAAAAATAAATGGGAGTAACTTTGAACGAATATTTTTTCAAATTTTAGCATTATAGTAAATGATCACATTAATTATAGAAGACGAAAAACCAGCGGCAAGATTGCTGCAAAGAAAACTTGAAAAGTTAGATGTAAAAGTAGAAACGATGCTTCATTCGGTTGAAGAATCTATCGAATGGTTTGAAAACAATCCACATCCCGATTTAATTTTTTTGGATATCCAATTGTCAGATGGTTTATCGTTCGAAATTTTTGAAAAGATTGATATAAAAAGTGCTATCATTTTTACCACTGCTTATGATGAATATGCCTTAAAGGCCTTCAAATTAAACAGTATTGATTATCTTTTAAAACCAATTGATGAAGATGATCTGGAAACAGCAGTTTCAAAATTCAAAACCCGAATGCCGAAAGCTGAGGCAGAAACTTCAAACCTGCAATTAGACTTTGAGCAGATTCGCCAAATGCTTTCCAATCCTTTTGAGAAAACGTATAAAAAAAGATTTACGGTTAAAATTGGACAGCATTTAAAAGTTATTACTACAGAAGAAATCGAATGTTTCTTTAGCGAAAATAAAGGAACTTATATCCATACTTATGACAATCGTGATTATTTGATCGATTCGACTTTGGAAATTCTGGAACAGGAACTAGACAAAAAGGATTTCTTTCGCGTAAGCAGAAAATTTATTGTGCCATTAAAAGCAATCAAAGAAATTCAGGTTTATACGAATTCACGTTTAAAAGTGATTTTACCAAGTTATAAAGACGATGAGGTAATCGTGAGCCGTGAGAAAGTGCAGGATTTTAAAGCTTGGCTGGGATAGTTTTTTAATGGATTGCAAGATGTGTCGTTCTTACGGAACTTTATTTAGGACGGATTTATTATGCCAACGGATTAAAATCAGTTGCTACAGTATCTTTTTCATTCCTACGGAATTTTTAATTTTTCTCAATAACTTTTCGTTGTTTAAGAAGAACCATTGGCTCGATACATTTTGTAAGGTTGAATTTTAATCCAGTCGCTACAATATATTTTCATTCCTACGGAATTTTTATTTTTTCTCAATGACTTTTTGTTGTTTAAGAGCCATTGGCTCGATACATTTTGTAGGGCTGGATTTTTAAATCCAGTTAAAAAAATAATGCGTTCGCAATAGAGAGCCGTAGGTTCGAATCATATAATTAGTTTAATATTCATAAACAACAAAAAAAAGAGCTGAAAATTTCAGCTCTTTTTAGGTATCGTTCATAACGTTATTTACTTAATCTATGTAACGTAAACGTCATTGCACTCAAAAGGAAAAACGCCATAATCTGGTGAATTAATCCTAATGCTAAAGGAACGCTGTATAATAAAGTAAATACTCCAAGTAAAAATTGAATAAAAACAAAAACTACTAAAGTATTGATTCCGTTTGATTGTGTTCTGGTAAGAGTATATTTTTTACTTTTAAAGAATAGAAACAGAATTGCGGCTACCACAACATAAGCAAAAGTTCTGTGTACAAACTGAACCCCGCTTTTTCCTTCAATTAAATTCTTTACCAAAGAAGACTGCTCAATAAAAACCGATTCGTGGATAAATTCTCCGTCACTCATTAACGGCCAGTGATTGTGAATTAATCCTGCATTTAACCCTGCCACAAATCCACCATAAATAATCTGAATTAATAAAGCTACTAAAGCATAACGTGCAATGGTGCGAAGCGGTAAAATTTTATTGATATTTCTTTCAGGATAAATTAAATCAAGTGCCACCCAAAGTGTATAAGCAAAAGTGATAAAAGCAAAAGTTAAGTGTAATGAAAGTCTGAAGTGGCTTACGTCTGGATTGTCAATCAGTCCGCTGCGAACCATAAACCATCCTAGAAATCCTTGGAAACCTCCCATTGCTAAAAGAACAATACACTTTTTTATAGTTGGAGTGTCTAATTTCTTTTTGGCTAAAAAGTAAACAAAAGGAACAAAGAAAACCAATCCGATAATGCGACCGATGAATCGGTGAAACCATTCCCAGAAATAGATGAATTTATAATCTGCTAATTGGAAATCGTTGTGAATATTAATTTTTTGGTATTCAGGAAACTTTTTATATTCGTCAAAAGCGGCCTGCCATTTGGCTTCTGTCATTGGCGGAAATGTGTCGGTTACCAAATGCCAGTCGGTCATCGATAAACCCGAATTGGTTAAGCGGGTAATTCCGCCCACAACAACCATTAAAAATAATAAAACACAACCCGATAGTAACCAAATGATTACTGATTTATTCTCTTTTTTCATTCTTTTCCGATTAATTCGATTTCGTTTGATTTGCTAATTTTTTTTATGTAGATTTTTATAATAAATATATTTAGAAGACTATTCAGTAAGATTATTGCCAGCAATGTTATTATAACACCTCCATTTGTGTTTTCATCAATTTCGAAGTACTTTTTTAGAATAATATTTTGAAATTTTATATAGAAAAACGTTATAAATGCTATTGCAATAATATTGATGAATAAAAACATCAATTTATGTTTTGTTGTATTCTTATTAATAACCTTCAGTTTTTTGATAAAAAGAAGATTGGGAATTGTTAGCATTGCGAAAAGCATGATTAGAATAAGAAAACCAAGCATGTCTTTTATTTTTTAGGTTTTAAGTTTAATTTCTCGGCTCTTTTAATCACAAAATCATAAGCTGCCTGATATTCATTTGGAATAATGCCTTCTAAAATAGCTTCTTTAACCGCTTCTTTTAAAACACCAATTTCTCTTGAAGGTTTCAAATCAAATATTTCCATAATTTCTTCTCCCGTAATTGGCGGTTGGAAATTACGTACATGATCACGTTCTTCAACTTCTACAATTTTCTTGCGGACAACTTCGAAATTCTTATGATATTTTTTGAATTTCGAAGGATTTTTGGTTGTAATGTCGGCCTCACATAAAGTCATTAAATTTTCTACATCTTCGCCAGCATCAAAAACTAAACGACGAACCGCACTGTCAGTCACAATATCTTGCGCCAAAACAATCGGGCGTGAACTCATGATAACCATTTTCTGCACAAATTTCATTTTGTGATTTAAGGGCATGTGCAAACGTTCAAAGATTTTCTTCGCCATTTTTCCGCCTAAAAATTCATGTCCGTGAAAAGTCCAGCCTTGTTTTTTATTGAAACGTTTGGTTGGTGCTTTTCCAATATCGTGCAATAATGCAGACCAGCGCAACCATACGTCATCCGTATTTGGACAAATGTTATCTACAACTTCTAGTGTATGGTAAAAATTGTTTTTATGGGTATGACCTTCGATTTCTTCAACCTGATTTAAAGCAGTTAATTCAGGTAAAATCAAATCTAAAAGCCCGGTTTTGTATAAAAGTAAAAAACCAGTTGAAGGTTTGTCAGTCAAAAGAATTTTATTTAGTTCATCCACAATTCTTTCGCCAGAAATGATTTTAATGCGATCTGCATTTTTTGTGATGGCATTTAATGAATTTTCTTCAATTTCGAAATTCAATTGTGTTGCAAAACGAATGGCACGAAGCATTCGCAAAGGATCATCAGAATAGGTAATATCTGGATCCAAAGGCGTTTTTATTGTTTTATTTTCTAAATCGGTCAATCCATCAAACGGATCTAAAAGATCTCCGAAATTAGTTGAATTCAATGATAAAGCCAACGCATTGATCGTAAAATCACGACGATTTTGATCGTCTTGCAAAGTTCCGTTTTCCACAATTGGATTTCGGCTGTCACGATTGTAAGACTCTTTTCTTGCACCCACAAATTCAATATCGGTATCTTCAAAACGAAGCATAGCAGTTCCGTACGTTTTAAAAACCTGAACTTTTGGTTTGTTCGGAAGTAAATCGGAAACTTTAAGAGCCAATTCAATGCCGCTTCCAACTGCCACAACGTCGATATCTTTTTTTGAACCTCGATTTAAAAGCAAATCACGAACAAATCCTCCTATCACATAAGAGTCAACTTTTAATTCCTGAGAAGCTTTCGAAATAATATCGAAGATTTTGTTTTGTAAAGCAGTTTTATAGTTTGTTTGTATCGCCACGAATTCAATTTTTGAATAAAAGTGCATTTTAAATTTAAGTAGAAATAAAATGCATGCAAATTTACAACATAGAAAATGCCTATTATAATCTACAGCCCACTTTTTTGAACAATTTCACATTTTGTTGCATTGATTTTTATGAATTGAGAAAGGGTGGCCACGAATTTCACGAATTTTCACGAATTTATTTTTTCTGCCACAGATTATTAGGATTAAAATGATTAAAAAATCTGTGGAAATCTGTTTATCCCGATAGCTATCGGGAGTGGCAAAAAATCTTTGTAGAAATAATTAGTGTAATTCGTGAATTCGTGGCGAAAAAAACTATACCCTCATAAAACAAATCAATTTCGATAATCAATTTTTAGAAATTCAATTTGTATTTTTGAATCATAGAAAAAAGCACACATGAAAATTGTTATATCTCCAGCGAAATCATTGAATTTCGAAAAAGAATTACCAACATCTCAATATACTGAACCTTCATTCTTAAAAGAAGCCAGAGTGGTTCATAAAGTTGTAAAGACAAAAAAGCCAGCTGAATTATCAGAACTTATGTCAATATCAGATAAACTAGCCGATTTAAACTGGAAACGAAACCAAGAATGGAAAACGCCTTTTACAGCTGAAAATGCTCGCCCGGCAGTTTATACTTTTGATGGTGACGTTTATACAGGTTTGGATGCTTATACGATTCCGCTAGAGAAATTAGATGTTTTACAAGATAAATTGAGAATTTTATCTGGACTTTATGGTCTTTTAAAACCTTTAGATTTAATGCAGGCTTATCGTTTAGAAATGGGAACTAAAATGCCAGTCGGCGAATATAAAAACCTTCACGAGTTTTGGAAACCTGTTGTAACTAAAGCTTTAAACAAAGAATTGAAAAAAGATGAACTATTCGTGAATTTAGCGAGTAATGAATATTTCTCTGCTGTTGATGTAAAAGCTTTAAAAGTTCCTGTAATTACTCCAGATTTTAAAGATTACAAAGATGGAAAACTAAAAATGATCAGCTTCTTTGCTAAAAAGGCGAGAGGAATGATGGTTCGTTATATCATCGATACTAATGCTGAAACTATTGACGATTTAAAAGGTTTTAATTACGAAGGATACCGTTTTGATGCTAATCTTTCAAAAGGAAATCACTTGGTTTTTACAAGATAGGTTTTTTAAAGATGCTGAGGTTCTAAGATACTAAGGGACTAAGTTTTTTAGCATAAAGCTTATAAACTGAAAACTGTCACTGAAAACTGTGACTAAAAAATAAACGCCGAATTCTAAATAATGAATTCGGCGTTTCTGCGTATTATAAACTTATTATTATTAATGCATTGCGTCGGCTGCACTAATTTTGTTCTTCCCTTTTTTAATGAAGAGAATAATCGGTATGCAACATAAAAACATAATTCCTAAGTAAAGGAAAATATCCATATAAGCCATTACAGTACTTTGTTTCATGACTGACATTTCGATAGCTTGATACGCTTTTTTCAGTGCCACATCAGCGCTGTATCCTTTTGCCATAAACGCATGTTGCATTCCTGCAATTCGCTGTTGTACTTCAAATTTGGCTGGGTCAAGATTATTAATCAAATCTACTCGGTGCGACTGGCTGAAACGGGTAATGAATGTGGTAATAATCGCAATACCAAAAGATCCACCTAACTGACGCATCATTCCAGTAAATGCCGCTCCTTCACCAATTTGTTTTCCTTTTAAAGTCGAAAGCGAAAGTGTGGTAATGGGAACGAAAAGTAATCCTAATCCAATCCCTCTTAAAATTAAAGGCCAGTACATATGTTCAACTCCAGTATCTGGTGTCATACGGCTGTACATCATGAAGGTGAAGAAGAAGAAAATCAAAAATCCAACTCCAACCATATAGCCCTGTGGAACACCTTTCTGAATCATATTACCCACAAACGGCATCATAACCGCTGTTGTAATAGATCCTGGAATTAATAATAAACCAGCATCAGTTGCTGTCCATCCTAAAATCGACTGTGTATAGATTGGGATAATTAAAGTTGAACCGTATAATCCAAAACCTAAGATGAAACACATTACAGTTCCAATTCTTAAGTTTCCATCTTTTAAAACACTTAAGTTTACAATTGGATATTTGTATGTAAGCTCTCTCCAAATAAAAAGAACCAATCCTAAGACTGTAACAACACTTAAGGTTACAATAAGTGAATCATTAAACCAGTCATCTTGTTGTCCGTGTTCCAGTACGAATTGTAAAGAACCAATAAAAGTACTCAACAAAATAATTCCCCACCAGTCAACCTGATTGGCTTTTAATTTTTCACCATATTTCGGACTTCTAACAAAAGTAATTGCCAAAATTGTAGCAATAATCCCTAACGGAATATTGATGTAGAAAATATACGGCCAAGAATAATTATCTACTAAATATCCTCCTAATGGCGGACCAAGAGTTGGACCAACAATTACTCCCATTCCGTAAATAGCCTGTGCCATTCCACGTTTTGCTACGGGATAACTTTCTGTAATAATCGTTTGGGCTGTTACCAGCAGCGCTCCACCACCCATACCTTGTACGAATCGGAAGGCAACAAGTTCCCAAATATTGGTGGCATTACCACACAAAAAGGAACAGACTGTAAATATTATAATGGAAGCCACAAAATAGTTACGTCTTCCAAATTGCTGTGATAGCCAGCTCGTCATCGGAATTACAATAACATTCGCAATTGCGTATGCTGTAATTACCCATGCCACATCGGTCAAGGTAGCACCAAGACTTCCGCGCATGTCTGTCAGCGCTACGTTTACAATCGTAGTATCCACGATTTCCAACAGTGCACAAAGTACTGCTGTAATCGTAATGACAACACGTCTGAAACCGTATTCTACTAAATCGTCGTCTGCTTGTACTGCTCCTGCCATGTTTTATTTTAAATGTACATCAACGTCAACGTTCATTCCTGGTCTTAAAAGTTTTACTTTTTCAGGATCGTTAGATTCGTCAATCGTGATTTTTACTGGTAATCTCTGAATTGTTTTTACGAAGTTTCCTGTTGCGTTATCAGGAGGTAACAATGAAAAACGAGACCCTGTTGCAGGAGAGAAAGAAGATACAGTTCCTTTAAACTCATAGTTTGGATATGCATCTACTTTTAAACTTACTTTTTGTCCCACAACCATTTTGTTCAATTGAGTTTCTTTAAAGTTAGCTACAACCCAAGCCTCATTGTTATTGATGATATAAAATAAAGATTGTCCTGGCTGTACCAATTGTCCTGGCTGAATATCTACTTTAGAAACTTGACCATCAATTGCAGCAGTAACAACAGTATAAGAAAGGTTTAAGTGCGCAACATCTAACATTGTTTTTGCTTTTTTGATGTTTGCTGCAGCAACCTCGGTTTGTTTGTCAGAAACTTTAGATTTTGACTGGATAACCGATTTTTGGTAAGAAGTCGCTTTTTGCTGCTGTTCTAAAACTCGTACTTGGTTTTCAGCCTCTTCTTTTGCAGTTAAAGCTTGCTCGTATTGCTGTTTTGTAATCGTATGCGTTTTGTACAAGTTATTGTAACGGTTATAATCGTTTGTAAGCTGTCTCAATCTAATCTTTGCACTTTCGATAGAACCACTTGCAGATCTCATTTGAGCATCAGAAACAGAGATGCTTGCATAAGCACTTCCGATATCTGCTTTTGCAGCTTCAAATTGTCCTTCAGCTCCCAATAAAGCAGCGTTAGCTTCATCAATCTTTAATTGATAATCTCTCTTGTCGATAGTAAATAAAGTATCTCCTTTTTTTACATAATCATTATCTTTCACATACACTTTGCTGATATATCCCGAAACTCTTGGGATAATCGGATTCATTCTTTTTTCAATCTGAGCGTCATCAGTTTCTTCGTGAGCTTGTGCGTGTAAATATTTAGAGATTCCGTATGTTCCTCCCACTAAAACCAAAACGGCTAGTATGATAATGAATTTTTTATTTGTCTTTTTCTTTTCCATGAGAGTTATCGATTATATTTTTGAAAGATTGAATGATTGTGATAATTGTCCTGATACTGAAAGTAATTCGTAGTATTTTTGAATAATATTTGCTTTGGCTACAGCAGTGTTAATTTTTGCACTTAATTGTTCAACATCAGCTTCAACCAAGTCATTGGTGTCTGCCAAACCATTGTCGAATTTATCTTTTACTAATCTGTAGTTCTCTGCTGCCTGCTGAAGGGCTTCTTCATAAACCACACTTTGGTTGATTGCTAGGTCATAATCTTCAAGAGATTTCTGAACTTCAACTTTAATACGGTCTGTCATGATAGCTTCAGTGTTTTTAACTTCTAAAGCTCTGCTTTCAGCTTCTTTAACGTGTGCACTGTTTTTTAAGATTCCAGATAAATCATACGATAAACCTAAACCAAAATTCATTGCATATTTTACTGTAATAATATCTTTAAGATCTAAAGCTGTATAACCTCCAAGCAATGAAAGTGTTGGGTAGTAACCTGCTTTTGCAATCTTAATATTTGCCTCCGAAGCTTTAGATTGCAAACGAATGGCTTCTAAATCTTTTCTGCTTTCCAATGCTAATGCATCAGTAGTTGGAGCATTATTTGTTTTTAAATTAAAGAAATCATCTTCATTTACCTGAAGTTTTGTTTCAGGAGCCATTTTCAATAAAGTTGTCAGGTAGAAATTGATGTTGTTTAAGTTGTTAGTTGCTTCATCAATAGATAATTGAGTTTTTGAAACTAACAATTGTGCTTTCAATAAATCATTTCTCGGAATAATTCCGTTTTTCTCTAATTCAGTGAAATCAGTAACACGTTGTTTAGCGCTTTTTTGATTTTCGTTTAAAACATCTAAAGTTTTTTGTGCTTTGTATAAAGCAGTGTAATAAGTAATTACTTTTAAAGCAACATCTTCTTTCGTTTTTGCAGCATTTGCAGTTTCAGCTTCATACATGCTGTCGTAAGCATCAATGCTACTTTGAATTTTAAAACCTGCAAAAATTGGTAAGCTTAAATTTGCCATTCCAAGCATAGCGCGATCTGGAGAAGCTAAAGAAGCACTTTCGCCCTGACCAGGCATATCAATCGAAGCTTTTGTTAGGCGCTGATATTGACCAGAAATTTTAAGATCTGGATACTGATTGTTTTTTACGGCTGTTAACTCGTGTTTTTTGGTGTTTACCTTAGTGTTGGCAAGTGTAACTTCGTTACTCTTTTCCCAAGCCATCTTTACGGCTTCATCTAAAGTTAAACTTGTTTTTTCTTGTGCTTCTACTGAAGATATTCCGATAAAGAAAACTCCAAAGAGCATTAATTGACTAATTTTCATAAACAAGTAGCGCTTTTATAGTTTGTTGAATGTGCTTTGTAAGATCGTTTTTAATGTAATTGTTAAACATTTCTTCCGTTTTTAAATCAAATAATTCTTCGAAGAAAGAGCGATTCATATGAAAGTGAAAAAAGGTTCCAATAATAGTTGGGGTAATCAGTTGGATATTAACATCTTTTCTGAAAACTCCTTGAGCTTGACCTTGCTTGATAATGCTTTCAACTGATTTTAAATTTCCTTTTTTAAGTTCAGTAAATGCTTGCAGGCTTTTTTCTCTCTTTTTATTGTAAAGTTCAAAATGTAAAACCCTGTAAATCCCTTTGTTAAGGCAAATTCTGTTAATGTAAATTTCGATTAATTTATTGACTTTTTCAAGAGGTTCGATACTTTCTTGTAATAAATTTTCGAGTTGTAGTTTTAAATCAACAGTTTTGTGAAAAATCAAAGCTTCCAGTAGCCTTTCTTTTGAACCAAAATAATACGAAACCATGGCAATGTTGATTTTTGCCTCTTTGGAAATGTCTCGTATTGATGTCCCCTCAAATCCTTTCTCAGAAAAAAGCTTTTCAGCTACATTAAGAATCTGAATTTTTTTGTCGTTTAATTCGATCTGTGACATGGTATTGTTTCTAATCGAATGCAAAATTAAACAGTTGTTTAATTTAAACGCTTGTTTAATTTTATTTTAACACAATATTAACATAAAACGGTGTAGTTGTTTTTAACTCTTTACATTCATTTTATCCAGAGTTAGTAAGGTTTTTGGACGGTTATATAAAAGTTAATATCAACTTTTAGATCTGTTGCCGAAGCCTCATTTTCAATTTTTAGTGTCTGCCATGAAGTGGTAGGATGTATCCAAATATCTTTTGTCCAATTTGTTTTTATAGGCATAACAAAGTCTTTGTTGCAATTTGAATAACGGTAATTGAGTAGTCCATTTTTAAATTGATACTCTAAAACAGGAATCTTGTTTGTTCTCAAATATTGATCAAATAGATACTGAAAATTAATACCAGATTTTGTACTTACATAAGTTTCAATTTCCTGTGTTGTAACAACTTTATTATGGTAATTTCGATTTAGACCACGCAATATTTCTCGAAATTTTTGATCATCGTTTATAATAGCTCCTATCATATGCATAACAGCCCAGCCTTTTACATAATTGTCGTTGCTTCCATCTTCGTTTATTCCATATCGTCCTATGACAGGTTTGTCATTTTCTATCGTTCTGAATCGGCCATTCATAAATTCATTTCCAGCCTGTCTGCCACACAAATCAGCTATAACCAGTTCTTCACCTAAACCGGCAAATCCTTCCTGAATCCATCTATCAGTAATATCACTTGCTGTGATATTATTGCCAAACCATTCATGAGCTATTTCATGAACAATAATTTTATCTGTTTTCTTGCCCCAGCCTGTATTCGAAATATCGCCTCCTTTTTTGTTTGTTCCTTTTTTATAAGAACTGCCATAAGCAATGGCGCTTTGATGTTCCATTCCTATGTAAGGAGCATCAACCATTTTAAAGCCGTCTTCATGAAAAGGGTAGGGACCATACCAATGTTCGAGAGATTTCATCGTAATTTTAACTTCGGGAATCATGTGGGTTATAGCTTTTTCTTTATTATAGTCGAGAATCCAGAAGTCCATGGTTAAAGGACCTTTTTCACTATTAAAAGTTTCGTTGAGATTGATATAATTCCCAATATAAAAAGTAATGCCATAATGATTAATCGGGTTTTTGACTTCCCATTTATAAGTTGAAGTATTGTCAGGTTTTTTAATTTTACTTTTTAAACGTCCATTTCCAATTGCTACTAAACTGTCTGGTACAGAAATACTAATACTTGCTCCTTTGTCGGGTTCATCATATAAGGCATTTTTGCAAGGATACCATAAACTAGCTCCTTTGTACTGACAGGCAACAGAAATCCATGGGCGATTTAAGGAATCTTTCGCCCAGACCAAGCCTCCATCCCAAGGCGGTTTTATTGATTCTGTAGGTTTCCCCGAATAATAAATCGTGATTTTATTATTTTTAGGAAGAAGTTTTTTAGGAAGTTTTATGTACCAGATATTTTCATTCTGAGTATAAGTAATCTTTTTTCCTTTCTGAAAAATACTGTCAATTTTAAGAGGAGCGACAAGATCAATCTGCATTAAATCAGAATGTTCTTTTTGGACAATATTGTATTCGATTGTATTTTTTCCCGATATTGTTTTGGTAGTGTAATCAGGTTTTATAGTAAGGTCGTAATGCTGAATGTCCCACCAAATTCTTTCTGGAGTGATTGATCCGTTTAAAGTATCTTGTTTTGTTGGTATACGCAAAGTAGATTTTTCTTGTGCATATACCATACAAAACATTAAGTTTAAGAAAAGTATAGACAATACTTTTACTGGAGAATATTGTTGCATAACACGGATTCTTAAATTGAAATACCGTGTAATTTACGTTTAATTATCGAATCTCTCCAACAAACTCTTCAATTTTACCGCTTCCGCTTTCGCTTAAATATTTAATAAAAGCACTTCCAATAATAGCACCTTTAGCATATTTAGTAGCTTGATTAAAAGTTTCTTTATTCGAAATTCCGAAGCCAACAATTTGTGGGTTTTTCAAATTCATTTCAGCAATTCTTTCAAAATAGGTTTCCTGAGTATTTCCAAAGCCAGACTGTGATCCTGTAACGCTTGCAGAACTTACCATATAAATGAATCCGTTTGAAACGCTGTCAATAAAACGAATACGTTCATCTGAAGTTTGAGGAGTAATCAAAAATACATTGATCAAACCATATTTTTCGAAAATCGCTTTGTATTCGTCGGCGTAAACATCAACCGGAAGATCAGGAATAATTAATCCGTCAATCCCAATTTCAGCACATTTTTTGCAGAAAGCTTCAACACCATATTGTAACATCGGGTTAAAATATCCCATAATAATCAACGGAATTTTTACGCTTTCGCGGATGTTTTTCAGCTGGTCGAAAAGAATCTGAGTCGTCATTCCGTTATGAAGTGCCTGTGTAGAACTAGCCTGAATAGTTGGCCCATCTGCCAAAGGATCACTGAAAGGAAGTCCAATTTCGATTAAATCAACTCCGTTTTTTTCTAAATCCTGAATAATCTGCACTGTATCATTTAAGTTTGGATATCCTGCAGAAAAATAGATGGAAAGTATCTTTTTATCTTCTTGTAATTTTTGAGTTATTCTATTCATTTTTAGTATGTTTTTCTCCTTCAAGGTTTCCAAAACCTTGTAGGTGTTTTATGTTTTTAAGTGATTTATACCTACAAGGTTTTGGAAACCTTGAAGGAGTTTAGACTAATTGATAATAACTTTAGTTTCCCAATTATCATTTCGTTTTTCAACCAATAATAATCCGGCGTCATAATCATTTATTTGTCCAACTAATTCTCCTTTATTATTCCAGAAAGCACTTTGCCCAGCTGAAGGAGAACCCCAGGATTCACCGCTGAAATTCGACATTAAGACATTCATTTTGTGCTTTTCAGCATAATTTTTTAAAGCTTTGTACGCATTTGGAATTCCGTTTGGTGAAAAGAAAATACTTGCAATATAAATATCAGTTTTATTGTTTGAAGCATTTTCCGGATGTTTTGGATTGTCAATATCCGCACAAATGGCAAATGAAATATTTTGATCTTCAATAGTAATCATCGGATTATTATCAAATGAAGACTGGAAGAATTCATCTTCGCCTTCATGTAGAAACTGCTTCGTATAAATCGAAACCGAATCGTTTGGAGCAATAATGAACTCACCAATAAACAATTGATTTTCTTTTAAAATTGGAGCTCCGGCAACAATGATAATATTATAATCTGTAGCCAAATCTTTCAGATGATCGATCCTGTAATCGTCTTCGGCGAAAGCGAAATCCATAGCATTTTCTCTTTCATATCCAGTAATTGACATTTCAGGAAAAGCAATTAATTGTGCTCCATTTTGTGCAGCCAATTCAATAAGTCTGTAATGGTCTAATAAATTTGAAGCAATATTGCCGCGTTTTGGTTTTGTTTGTGCTACCGCTAAAATCATTTTTAATTATTTATTTTCCGTATAAATCCAAGCCGTTCTTCCTGATTTTAGTTTGACCTGAACTCTTTTGTAGGAATTAGATTCAAATTGATCGACCTTTAATAATTCGTTATTCGTAACTTCAAAAACAGCACCATGTATAACATCTTCTAGGCTTTCGCTTGGTACTGCAACAACATAATCAGCCATTCCAAATTCCTCTTCTATCTGTAAACTTTTTAATTTGTAACCCAATATTTGATCTTGAGTTCCAACTAAAACTTTATTAAAAATCTGCATCTGAATTTGTTTTGATCTAAGTGTTCCGTATGAGAATAATAGTTCCATAATTATGATTTTTCTCGTTATTTGTTAGCGTTGGCAATTATAAAAAACCAACGTCCAAATTACAATTTTTATTACAATTTAAAGTAATCAATATAATTATCTAAATCTTTATCGCCACGTCCAGAAAGACTGATTACTACAATATCTTCCGGTTTGAATTTCTTTTGATCCAAAACTGCAAAAGCGTGGGCACTTTCAATTGCTGGAATAATTCCTTCTAATTTTGTCAATTGTAAACCAGCATTCATTGCATCGTCATCGGTTACAGAGAAAAATTCCCCGCGTCCGCTTTGTGCTAAATGCGCATGCAAAGGCCCAACACCAGGATAATCCAAACCAGCAGAAATAGAATACGGTTCTGTAATTTGTCCGTCCGGAGTTTGCATTAAAAGTGTTTTACAGCCGTGAATTACACCAACTTTTCCTAATTTACTTGTTGCGGCGCTATGACCGCTATCAACTCCTTTTCCAGCTGCTTCAACGGCGATAATTCCAACTTCTGGTTCGTGCAAAAAGTGGTAATACGTTCCTGCAGCGTTACTTCCACCGCCAATACAAGCGACTACATAATCCGGATTTTCACGTCCTTCTTTTTCTTTTAACTGCCATTTGATTTCTTCTGAAATAATACTCTGAAAACGAGTTACCATATCCGGATAAGGATGCGGTCCAATTGCCGATCCAATAATATAATGTGTATCAACAGGATTGTTGATCCAGTCGCGAATGGCTTCGTTCGTTGCGTCTTTTAAAGTTCTTGAACCCGAAAGTGCCGGACGAACTTCAGCGCCTAGCATTTTCATACGAGCCACGTTTGGCGCTTGGCGTGCAATGTCAATTTCGCCCATATAAACGATACATTCAATTCCCATAAGAGCACAAACTGTTGCAGTTGCCACACCATGCTGACCAGCTCCGGTTTCAGCAATAATTCTTTTTTTGCCCAGACGTTTTGCTAATAAAATCTGTCCGATTGTATTGTTTACTTTATGCGCTCCAGTATGATTTAAATCTTCTCTTTTTAGATAAACTTTAGTATTGTATTTTTCAGACAGACGTTTTGCAAAATACAATGGGCTAGGGCGTCCTACATAATCTTTAAGCAGTTGATTGAACTCTGCTTTAAAATCAGGTTCATCCATAATGCTTAAGTATTTCTGGCGTAGTTCTTCTACATTTGGATATAACATTTCTGGAATGTAAGCTCCTCCAAATTCTCCGTAATATCCTTTTTCGTTAACGTTAAAACTCATTTTTTTAAATTTTAAAAGTTGGCAACATCAAATTTTCGTTTGAAATTGCTAAATAAATTTCTGTTTTTCAGCCCTGGCTCAATTTCAAATTTACTGTTTACATCGACAGCGTAGATGGGTAAATTGGTTTTTGAAATTTCTTCAATAGCTTTTAATTCATTCATTCCGATTCCGCCACTCAAAAAGAAAGGTTTTTTGGAATTGTATTTTTTTAATATCGTCCAGTCGAAAGTTGTTCCGTTGCCTCCTGGAAGTTTTCCTTTGGTGTCAAACAAAAAATAATCGCTGACTGCTTCAAAAGGTTTTATAACTTCAAAATCAAAATTTTCATCGGCTGAAAATACTTTTATAATTTCGACTTTTTTCGGTAATTGTTGTTTTAGTTCTGATAAAAATTCCACAGATTCATTTCCGTGTAACTGAACGGCTTGTAAATTGTATTTTGCGATTTTTTCCAGAATTTCCTCCCGACTTTGATCTACAAAAACACCTACTTTTTTGACTGTTTTTATAAGTTCAGGAATCGTTCCGTCAAAATATCGCGCGGATTTGTCCCAGAAAATAAATCCCATATAGTCAGGCAACAGCGCGCCTACTTCGAGAATATTTTCAGGATATTTCATACCGCATATTTTAAGTTTCATTTTTTTATTTGTTTTTTTGCCACGAAGGCGCTAAGACACTAAGTTTTTTTTTCTTTTTGGCGCAAAGACACAAAGGCGCTAAGTTTTTTTATTTTTTTGCCACGAATTACACTAATCTCCACGAATTGAATTAGTGTAATTTGTGAAATTCGTGGCAAACTAAATTTAAAGCTGTTTAATAAATTCTGTTGCGGCTTGTCCTGCATTGTCGGTTTTCATGAAGTTTTCTCCAATTAAGAAACCTTTGTAACCGTAAGGTTTTAATTCTTGAATGGCTTCGATTGATGAAATACCGCTTTCAGAAACTTTAACAAAATCATTCGGTATTTGTGATGCCAATTCTTTGCTGAAATCTAAACTTACCTCAAACGTTTTTAAATTTCTGTTATTTACACCAATCATGTCCAAACTTGGCATAATAGACTTTTCCAGTTCTTCCTGATTGTGAACTTCCAATAAAACTTCCAAGCCTAATTTCTTTGCAAATTCAGATAAAGATTTTATTTCCTCACGAGTTAAAACTGCTGCTATTAAAAGAATTAAATCGGCTCCGTGCGCTTTTGCTTCTAAAATTTGGTATTCGTCTACAATAAATTCTTTTCGCAAAAGCGGAATATTTACTGATGATCTCGCCAGAAGTAAATCGTCAAGAGATCCTCCGAAATATTTTCCATCAGTCAAAACTGAAATTCCACAAGCTCCAGCGTCTTCATAACCTTTTACTACTTCTTCAACAGTAAAATTATTGTTGATAATGGATTTTGAAGGAGAACGGCGTTTGTGTTCTGCTATAATTCCAGAATTACTTTCTTTTAATTTCTGACTAAGAGAAATGGTTTGTTTTCCAAAAAATACAGAAGCTTCCAGCTGAGAAACGGGAATGATTGATTTCTTCAGAATGACTTCTCTTTTTTTGTCTATTATTATTTTATCTAAAATGTTCATTGTTGTTGTTTTGCCACGAAGTCACAAAGGCACAAATTTGTTAGTGCTAATTCGTGAAATTTGTGTTTGTTTTTATTTACTTAATTCTTGTAATTTTTTAAGTGCTTGATGCCCTTTTCCAGACAATAAACTTTCTTTTGCTAATTCAAAACCCTCTTTTGGAGAGCATTTTGTTACTGTTGCGATTGCCATTGCGGCATTGGCGCAAACCACATTGTTTTGTGCTTCAGTTCCTTTTCCTGAAATGATATTGGTAAAAATTTCGGCAGATTCTTCAATGGTTTTTCCGCCTTCAATTTCAGTTTGCGATAAAAGATGAACACCAAAATCTTCCGGATTTAACATTCCCTCCATGTGGTTGGAAATGGTTTTTGTTGGACCTGTTAATGAAATTTCATCATAGCCGTCAAGCGAATGTAAGATGGTGAAATTCACATCAGTATTTTGGTATAAATAAGCGTACATTCTCGCCAATTCTAAGTTGAAAACGCCAACCAATTGATTTTGTGGAAACGATGGATTTACCATTGGTCCCAACATATTAAAGAAGGTTTTTACAGCCAGTTCTTTTCTGATTGGCCCCACATTTTTCATCGCAGGGTGAAATAGGGGAGCGTGTAAAACACAAACTCCTGCCTGATCGATGCATTTTTCTAAAAAGTCAGGATCGTTACTGAATTTAATTCCCATTTTTTCCATCACGTTGCTTGATCCTGAAATAGATGAAACTCCGTAATTTCCGTGTTTAGCGATTTTAATTCCGGCTCCTGCAGAAATAAATGAGGCTAAAGTAGAAATATTGAAAGTATCTTTTCCGTCACCACCCGTTCCGCATAAATCGATAGTATTATAAGCTGATAAATCGACACGAATGCATAATTCCAATAAAGCTTCACGAAATCCCGAAAGTTCATCGATTGTAATGCTTCGCATCATAAAGACGGTCAAAAATGCTGAAATCTGACTTGGATTATACTGACCGCTTGAAATATTAATCAATACTTGTTTTGCTTCTCCTTTAGAAAGCACTTCATGATTGATTAATTTGTTTAATATAGTTTTCATTTTTTTTTTAAGATTCTAAGTTGCTAAGATTCTGAGATAATGAGTTTTTTGCTCTAACTGTAAACTGTGACTGAATACTATTCCGAAGTTTCGGGACTGAACACTGATCACTAACTCTTCACCCAATTCTCTAACATTTTTTTTCCGTTTGGAGTTAATACACTTTCTGGGTGGAATTGAACGCCTCGAACATCATAATTTTTATGCCTTAAAGACATTACCTGACCGTTTTCATCAAATGAAGTAGCTTCAAGTTCGTCAGGAAGGTTGGTGTCTACAACCCAAGAATGGTATCTTCCCACTTCAAATTCTTTTCCTAAGCCTTCAAACAGAATTTCATCATCTACCACCGTTTTTACATTTGTCGAAACGCCGTGATATACTTTATCAAGATTTGAAAGTGTTCCGCCAAAAACTTCGCCAATTGCCTGTTGTCCTAAGCAAACGCCAAGAATACTTTTTGTCGGACTGTATTTTTCGATTACTGCTTTTAATAGACCTGCTTCATCCGGAATTCCTGGCCCTGGAGAAAGTAATATTTTTTCGAATGACGCAATTTCATCAATATCAAATTCATCGTTTCTGTAAACGGTAACTTCGCAGTTTAAATCTTCTAAATAGTGTACTAAGTTGTAAGTGAAACTATCGTAATTGTCTATAACTAAAATCTTTTTCATTTTTTTTAAGTTTCTAAGTTGCTAAGGTTCTGAGATACTAAGTTTTTTACTGAAAACTGAGACTGAGACTGGCAACTAAATTTTATTTTTCTCGAACGTATTTCTCAATAATAATATGATCTACGCCTAATTTTTCTATTTTTTCTATTCCTTTTTGAATTAAGGTATCGTTCTGAACTTTTACTACAAATTCAAACTTGTTGTTTTCCCAGTTGCGATTATTAAAATATTCTAGATTTTCGGTATAAATACTGTCTTTCAAAGTATATTTTCCGCCTCCTGCAAAATATAATGCTGTTGTTGAATCTTTCCCGTTTTTCAAATCATGATTTAGAAAAGCAAAGTGAGAATCATTTATAATCTTAATCATTTTGGTGTTTTTATTGAAAGTAGAAAAAGTCGAATCTTTCTCAGTAGTTTCAGCTGATATAAGACGCCAGGTTCCCTCAATCGGATTTTTCTTTTCAGAATTACAAGATAAAATTGTAATGATTAAAACTAAAATTGAAATTGCTTTTCTCATGGTTTTTATGGTTTGTTTGTTAATTGTTTCAAGTTTTATGACTGAACACTAAAAACTGAACACTGACTACTAAATTTTCTCTGCCATTTCCAGCGCTGTATTCAAGGCTCTTAATTTATTGTAAACTTCCTGCATTTCGCTTTCTTCATCTGAGCTTGCTACAATTCCGGCGCCCGCCTGACAATGTAATTGATGATTTTTAGAAAGGAAAGTTCGAATCATAATGGCGTGGTTAAAATTTCCATCAAAATCCATTACACCAATTGCACCTCCGTAGAAGTTACGGTTTGTTTTTTCGCAATCTTCAATTAACTGCATGGCTCTGTGTTTCGGAGCTCCGCTTAATGTTCCCGCAGGAAAAGTATCTGCTACAACCTGCATAGTTGTCGCTTTGTCATGTAAATGTCCTGTTACTTTTGAAACTAAGTGAATTACGTGAGAGAAAAACTGAACTTCTCTGTATTTTTCTACATTAACATCATGACCATTTCGGCTTAAATCATTTCTTGCCAAATCAACCAACATTACATGTTCGCTGTTTTCTTTTTTATCTTCAGAAAGTTCTTTGGCTAAAAGGGCATCACGTTCATCATCTCCTGTTCTTTTAAAAGTTCCCGCAATTGGATGAATTTCGGCTTTTCTGTCTTTTACAATAATTTGTGCTTCCGGAGAAGAACCAAAGATTTTAAAATCACCATAATCAAAAAAGAACAAATACGGAGAAGGATTAATGCTTCTTAAAGCTCTGTAAACATTGAATTCGTCACCTTTAAATCCCTGCGTAAAACGACGTGATAATACTAATTGAAATACATCACCTCTGTAGCAGTGTTTTTTGGCTAAAGCCACATTTTCTTTAAATTCCTCATCGGTTAAATTAGAAAAACCTTCGCCTTCTTTAGAAAATTTATAAGAAGCTATATTTCTGGATTGTAACAATTGTTCGATTTCTGCAATGTTATTTTTTCCATCTACACTGTGGCAGAAAATATAAGCTTCATTTTTGAAATGGTTTATCGCAATAATGTTTTGGTAAACAGCGTAAAAAACATCTGGAATTGAAGTTGCATTGTCTTTTTTTGCAATTGAAACTTTTTCGAAATAACGAACGGCATCGTAAGAAATGTATCCGAATAAACCGTTGTTAATGAATTTGAAATCATTTTTCTCCGATTTAAACTGACCTGAAAATTCCTGAATTACCTGTGGAATATTTGTTGAAGAATCGATATTGATTTTCTCTGAAGTTCCGTCAGGAAAAGTTTTCGAGATAACCTCGCTTTCGATTTTGATAGTAGCAATTGGATTACAGCAGATATAAGAGAAACTGTTGTCATTTCCGTGGTAATCACTACTTTCCAGTAATAAACTATTAGGAAATTTATCTCTGATTTTAAAGTAAATACTAACCGGCGTAACAGTGTCTGCCAGAATTTGCTTGTAATTGGTATTAAGGATAAAAGGTTTCAATGTATGTAGTTTTTTAATTGTGTTCGTTTTTAATTTAAATTATGACCAAAAAAAAAGGCTTGTCGTGATGACAAGCCTTTTATATTTATAGTTTTCTTACAATACCATAGGAAGCTTTGTTCACGACGTCTGACGTAAATTGCTCCACCACCAAGTATTGTTTAAAATTGTTCTCATTTCTTTATTTTGATGTGACAAATATATAAATGTAATTTTAAATAGCGTACATAAAATTTCAAAAAAATCTTTTCAAAATTTCAAAATTTGTTAAATTTTATTTAGCTGATGCATTACAACTCCTTAATTTCCAATAGCCAGCGTATTGTTTACATTTAATCTAAAATCTGGATTTGCTTTTATATTTGGAAGATAAAATAGTTCGTTTAGCTTTACTTTTGTGAATTGGATATCGTATTGAGGGTTACCATAATAGTTTTTTATCCCTGTATTGTTACTTGCAGATTCACTTTCAATTTCGCCTTTGCAGTTGTTGGCAATCACATTTTTAAAGCTAATTTTAGAAAGATTTGCTTCTCCATTTCCAATTGCACCTTCAAGTAAAACAAAAGGAGCAAAACCTGAAACTACACTATTGGTCAGGTTGAAAAAGGTGTTTTCTCTGATGTAAGCAGATTCCCTTACCAAACCTTGATTGTTTTCTTCCAGATTGACCAAAGTGATATTGCTGGCATTTATTTTGGTCATTTTTTTCGTCATATCCGTATTGGCAATTTTCTCATAAGAGTCAACTTCAAAACATCTTGAACCTGAAATGTCTGAAGAAAATGGATGACGAATCGCAATACTATTACTAATGTTAATTTGAGCACCTTGTGTAAAATCAAAATCATCATCTGTTGTTCTAAATGAGATAAGGTTGCTAAGATTTAAATCTCCTCCATAACACTCAAAAGAATCATCATTTGAAAAACTAATCTGGATATTACTTACGATGGTTTTTCTTCCGACACCTGCAAGAGAAAGTCCGTTAAGTTCTTTAGAAGCGCTTAATTTTCTACCCGCATATTCAATTCGCACATATTTTAAAATCCCTGAATTATCTTCCGGATCCTGACCTCCGTAATGATTTAAAGTCGGCTCCAGATCAAAAGGTAACGTATGAACACCTCCTAAAGTATTAATAGGCGCTTTTCCTAAAACAATAATTCCGCCCCAGTCACCTGGTTTTCTATTGTTTATTTCATTTTCTGAAGTGAAGATAATGGGGTCGGTTTCCAAACCTTCAGCAATAATTTTTGCTCCGTTTGTAATTACAAGAGTACCGCAGGTTTTATCATCTCCACGGATTACGGTTCCGGGTTCTATTGTTAAAGTAGCGTTATTGGTAACATACACAACGCCAACTAAATGGTAGACATTACGTTTTACTAATCTGGTATCTTTATCGATAGTTCCAGCTATGATATTAGTAGCTTCGCTGTAGTCATTAACAGCAGGCCTAAAACTAGTCCAGTTGTTCATCCAGTTTGTATTTCCTGTAATTCCTTTTGGCTGTTGCTGTGCGTGTGCGAAAAGGCTGATAATGAATGTGATAGAAGCAATGCGTAATTTTGTTTTCATAACTATGATTTTAATTTCTAGTTTTTGATTTTTTTAATTGTCCCAAAATTAGAAGCCGTATGTTAATCAAAGTCCCGAAGCTTATTACGAAAGCGTTATTTTAATATTAAGAACGTTATGTTTTTGAAAAGAAATTCAAATCGACTTATACCAAATTATATTAAAATTGAAACCAGTAAATTTTCATTTAGAGATAATTTGTAACTTTGATAAAAATAGAAAGTGATGGACTTAGATACTAGAAAAGTAAATTTTATTAGAGACTTTCTGAAATTGGAAAGTGAGAAAGCAATTTCTCAGTTCGAAAAATTATTAAAAAAAGAAAATAAAATTGACTCCTCATTAGAACCAATGTCAATATCTGATTTTCAAAAAAGAATTGATAGTTCTGTTGAAGATTCTGTAAATGGGCGAGTAACGGATGCAAATGATTTAATTGCCGAAATTGAGAAATGGCGCTAAGAATTGTTTGGACTGATTTTGCTAAGGCAGAATTGAAGAGTATTTTTGATTACTATAAAAGGACAGCTAGTTTAAATTTAGCAAAGAATCTTGTAGTTGGGATTTTAGGATTACAAAAGAAACACTTAAGTTAGAAACACAGTCTGAAATTGGTCAAAAAGAAGAACTTTTACTTAATTATTCAAGAGAAATACGTTATTTAATTTTCAAAAATTATAAAATAATTTACTGGATTAATTTAGAAAAAAACGCAGTCTAATTTTGGATGTCTTTGATACTCGTCAAAATCCTATAAATATGAAGAGAACAAAATAAAAAAATAAACCCCGACAATTTTAAACTGTCGGGGTTTTGTATTTTTTTGAACTAGTAAGTCTTAAAAATTAGAATTTTAAAGCTACAGCTAATTCGAACTCGTCATTGATAGTTTTGTCTCCTAAACCGTCGAAGAAACTACCTGAACCATATTTAATATCGTATTTAGTTCTGTCAACTTTGAAAGCAGTTGTAGCAGTGTTTCCTTTTACAGTGATGTCAAAAGTTACCGGTTTAGTGATTCCTTTGATAGTTAAATCAGCAGTTACAGCGTAAACATCAGTAGATTTTGAACTGATAGTTTTGAAAACTAATTTTGCAGTTGGGAATTTATCAGTTCCGAAGAAATCGTCAGCTTTTAAGTGCCCGTTTAATTTTCCTTGGTATTCTCCAGTTAAATCAGTTGAAGTTAATGAAGTCATATCAACTGTAAAGCTACCACCTGCTAATTTTTTTCCTTTGAAAACTACAGCTCCTTCTTTGAAGTTTACAGTTCCAGAGTGTTCTCCAGTTACTTTTTTACCTACCCATTTGATAGTAGATGCTTTAACGTCGATTTTTTTTGTTTGAGCGTTTACTGAGATTCCAGCTGCTGCTACGAATAATGCTATTGCAATTGTTTTTAAATTTTTCATGTTTTTAAAATTAAAATTGAATTTGGATTAATAAATAATTATAGTGTGATAAATAATTCTTCGTTTGATTTTCTAACTTTTTTATAGTGTTGTGTAGTATCTTCATCATGTCTGTAACCTACTGTTGCGATTACTGATGCATTTAAACCTAATTTGTCGAAACCTAAAATTTCGTTGAATTTAGCAGCATTGAAACCTTCCATAGGAGTAGCATCAATTTTTAATTCTGCAGCAGCATTTAATAAGTTTCCTAAGGCTAAATAAGTTTGTTTTGCAGTCCAGATATGTTTTGCCTCAGCAGATAAATTGGTGATTACACCTTTCATCATGTCGCTGAATCCACCTAAAGCATCAACTGGTACGCCTCTGGTTTCGCTAATATTGCTGATGTATTTGTCTACAGATGCAGTGTCAAGGTTTAAGTCATTTGCAAAAATAAATAGGTGAGAAGCATCTGTAATTTGAGTTTGTCCCCAAGCTGCCGCTTTTAATTCTTCTCTTAACGCTGGATTTTCAACGATAATAACTTTGTATGGTTGTAATCCGTATGAAGAAGCACTTAATCTAACGGCTTCTTTTAAAGTGCTTAGATCTGTATCAGAGATTTTTTTTGTTGCATCAAATTGTTTTGTTGCATATCTCCAATTTAGATTTTCTACGATATTGCTCATAATAGTAATTTTATTTGTTGGTTCTAAATTTTTCTAATAACTGATTTAAGAAAAGTAATTCTTCTGGTTTTAGATTGTCAGCAAACGCTTTTTCGTGTTCGTCTACTTTTGGATCTAATTCTTTTAAAACATCTAATCCTTTCTGAGTAATCAAAACTTCTATTTTTCTTCGATTATCTGGACAGACATTTCGGGTTACAAATTCTTTTAACAATAATTTGTCTACCAATCTTGTTGTGTTGCTTGTTTTAGCAAGCATTCGTTCTTGTATTACGCACATATTGGCTGGTTTCCCTTTTTGCCCTCTTAATATACGTAACACATTGTATTGCTCTCCAGATAAATCATACGGTTTAATTAACTCGTTGAAATGATCCTGAACGACATTTTGTGTGTACATGATATTCAGAATAACTTTTTTCGCATTATCCATCTTAACCGTACTCTTAATAACCTCTTCAATTGTCATAGTCGTAAGTGTATAATTTGTATATACAAATGTAGAACTTTTGATATTTGTATATACAAGTGTCGTGTTAAAAATTTGTTAATTATTAAAACATGTAAGAATTCAAAGAGCTTATTGGATTGAAAATCAGAATGAAATTAATTCTATTTTTTGAAATAAAGTGTTGATTTTTAGTTTTTTAAATTATAAATAATCTTAGTCTTGAACCCTTGCGAATAAATTTTACTGAATTTGATACTGCAAAATAGAAATGCTGTTAATGGCAGAAACGACTTATGCTTTTTTAGTTTATTTTGAACGTTTAAAGCGTTTGAAAATCTATTTTTGAGTTGCTTCTGAACTCTGAAAGGAGAAAACCTTTGGAAATTTCATTGAAATCTTCAATTTCTTTACTGATCCAATTTTCATCTCGATTCAATTCTTTAGCCATAATTCGTGCTGTCTTTTCAGCAGATTGAATTGCTGCTCTAGCATCTAAAAACAACAATCGAACACGTCTTGCCAAAACATCATCGACTGTTCTCGCCATTTCGTAACGTACAGCCCAAACGACTTCGGCAATCGTGAATTCGTGATTTGGATGTAGTTTTTCTTTTAATTCAGGTTCGTTTTCTTGTAGTTGCAGTATTTCTGAAATATCGCTACCGTATATATATAAGTGATTTTCACGATCAAGATTATTAGTCGTTTTGTTTCCGTGAATAGCTAAATGTTCTGTCACGCAAGATTTTTTAGGAAGCTTTCCTTTTAAAATAGCTTTATCGATTATTTCTTCTGCCATTTTTCTGTAGGTTGTCCATTTTCCACCGGTAATGGTTATTAAGCCAGTTTCAGAAACAATAATCTTATGACTTCTCGAAACTTCTTTTGTACTTTTCCCCTCTTCTTTTGGTGCTGCCAACGGACGTAATCCAGCAAAAACGGAAAGCACATCAGCTCTTGTTGGTTTTTTTGCTAAGAAGCGCTGGGCGGTTTCCAAAACAAATTGGATTTCGCTTTCTAATGCAATAGGCTCCAAGCTTTGCTTTTTGATTAAAGTATCAGTAGTTCCAACTACAATGCGATTATGCCATGGAACAGCAAATAAAACTCTTCCGTCTTTGGTTTTCGGAATCATTAAGGCATGTTCACTAGGTAAAAAAGATTTATCAAATACCAAATGAATTCCCTGACTTGGAACAATATATTTTTTGTAAACGGTGTCGTTTAACTTCATTATAGCATTGGTAAAAACTCCTGTTGCATTTATTACAGTAGAAGCTTTTAGACTATAAGTAATTCCAGTTTCCTGATCGGTTACCTCAACACCAATTACCTGATTGTTGTTGTCTTTTAATAAATTGACAACTTTTGTATAGTTTAAAACACAAGCTCCATTTTCAACAGCTGTCTGGGCAAGATTAACCGCCAGACGAGAATCATCAAACTGGCCGTCATGATAAATAACACCATTTACCAATCCGTTTTCTTCTACATTTGGGAGCATTTCAATAGTTTTCTTTTTTGAAATGTACTTTGAACTACCCAAACTCAAACAACCTGATAATAAATCGTAGATTTTTAATCCGATGGTATAAAAGTAACCGCTCCACCAATTGTAATTCGGAATTACAAAAGATTGATTTTTGACTAAATGTCCAGCATTTTGTGCCATTAATCCTCTTTCTTTTAATGCTTCTCTTACCAAATGCACATTTCCTTGTTCGAGATAACGCACGCCACCGTGAACTAATTTAGTACTTCTGCTGGAAGTCCCTTTGGCAAAATCTACGGCTTCTAATAAAATGGTTTTATAACCTCGGCTTGCTGCATCAATGGCAGTTCCAAGTCCGCTTGCTCCACCACCAATAATTATTACGTCCCAATTTTCGGTATTCTGTAATCTGGATAACTGTTCTGAACGGTTCATGTTTTACGCTGCTTTTATGGGACTTATTTGTTTTAAACAAACTTAACAAAAGGAAATTAAAAATGGATGAAGAAAAGTTTTTGGTTTTATTTGTTTCAGGTTTAATGTTTCAAGTTGATTAACGTTGAGAAATTTAACCGCAAAGTTCGCAAGGTTTTTTATAAACAAGACTTTTATAAAGCGCAAAGTTCGCAAAGCTTTATAAATAAACTTTGCGAACCTTGCGTATATCTTTGCGAGCTTTGCGGTTAAATCAACTTCAAGCTTGAAACAAATTTTAATGAGGAAGTTTATCCTTAATCAATCCATAAACCCAAGTTCCTGCAATCGCACTTACTAAAGTAACCACAATAACCGTTGCTCCAGTTCCAATTTGAGCGAAAAGTGGCCCTGGACAAGCTCCCGTAATTGCCCATCCGAAACCAAACATCAGACCACCATAAATTTGTCCTTTACTGAAAGTCTTTGGCTGGATTTCGATTTTCTCGCCATTAAGAGTTTTGATGTTGAATTTTTTAATCAATTGCACCGATATTAAGCCAACTACAACAGCGCATCCAATTACGCCATACATATGAAACGACTGGAAGTGAAACATTTCCTGAATACGGAACCAGCTGATGATTTCGGCTTTTACGAATACAATTCCGAAAAAGATGCCGACGATTAAATATTTAAGATTTGCAAATGCAGTTTCTTTTTTATGGCTTGCGTTGATTCCTTCGCTGTCTGTATTTTTATTTTCTAGATTGCTCATTTTTGAAATTTTAAAGTGAAAGAATATAAGGTAAAATCAAAAGTGACATTATAAAACCGCCAATCATAAAACAGATTGTAGCGACTAAAGATGGCCATTGTAAATTTGAAAGTCCCATAATCGCATGTCCGCTCGTACATCCACCTGCGTAACGTGTTCCGAAACCAACTAGAAATCCGCCCACAACCATCATAATGAATCCGCGAAGTGTCAATAAACTTTCCCAAGAAAAGAGTTGAGCAGGAACTAAGCCAGTATGTTCGGTGATTCCGTAACCTGCTAATTGTGCTGAAAGTTCTGGAGCAATTTCAACTGGATTTGGATTAGAAAGTAAATAAGCTGCAATAACGCCACCAAAGAAAATTCCTAAAACAAAGAATAAATTCCAGCTTTCTTTTTTCCAGTCGTATTTAAAGAAGGAGATATTTGCCGGAATACAAGCCGCACAAATATGACGAAGTGACGAACTAATCCCAAAAGATTTATTTCCAATAATTAATAAAATAGGAACGGTTAATCCAATCAACGGACCCGCAACATACCAAGGCCAAGGTTCTTTAATGATTTCTAATATACTCATTTTTTTAGGTTCAAAGGTTCAAAGGGGCAGAGGTTCAAAGGGAAAAACTTTGTCGCTTTGCACCTTTGGATCTCTGTACCTTAAAATTATGCGTTTAATGTTTTACTTTGGCAAACAAAATCTGATTTTGGAAGATTAGTTTTTGAAATTGCTCCAAAACCGCCTTCCACTTCAGAGAAATTTCTGAAACCGCGTGCTTGTAAAATCGAAGCAGCAATCATACTTCTGTATCCGCCTGCACAGTGCAGATAAAAATGCTCATTCGGGTTAATATCTTTTACCCAGTCATTAATATAAGCTAAAGGTTTACTGTAGGCATCTTCAATATGTTCTGCAGCATATTCAGTTTCTTTGCGAATGTCAACAATTTTGTCCGTTTCAAGATTCACTTCGTTTGCAAATTGTTCTGCCGTGATTCGGTTAATGGTATCAATTTCAAAACCTGCTTTTTGCCATGCTTTGAAACCGCCTTCTAAATGTCCAATGATGGTATCAAAACCAACACGGCTCAAACGAGTAACAGTTTCTTCTTCCATTCCAACGGTTGTAACCAAAATAATTGGCTGTTTTACATCGGCAATTAAAGTTCCAACCCACGGTGCAAAATCACCATTGATTCCAATATTAATAGATTGTGGAATAAAACCTTTGTGGAAATCGGCTGCACTTCTTGTATCTAAAATTAAAGCGCCGGTTTCTTCTGCAACTGCTTCAAATTCTTTTACGTTAATAGCTTTCATTCCGTTATGTAAAACAGTTTCAAAACTTTCGTATCCGCCTTTGTTCATGGCTACGTTCATGCTGAAGTAGGCTGGAGGAGGTAATAAACCATCTGTTACTTCCTGAATAAACTCAGCTTCTGTCATATTGGCTCGTAAAGCATAGTTAGTTGCTTTTTGGTTTCCGATAGTCGAAACAGTTTCTTTACTCATATTTTTTCCGCAGGCACTTCCGGCACCGTGTGCAGGATAAACGATAACATCGTCAGCAAGTGTCATGATTTTATCTCTTAAAGAATGAAATAAAATCCCTGCCAATTGATCTTGCGTCATTCCAGCTGCTTTCTGCGCTAAATCCGGACGCCCGACATCTCCGATAAATAAAGTATCGCCTGAGAAAATGGCGTGATCTTTTCCGTTTTCGTCAACAAGTAAAAATGTTGTACTCTCCATAGTGTGACCCGGAGTATGTAAAACTTTGATAGTTACTTTTCCGATTTTAAATTCTTGCCCGTCTTTTGCAGAAATGCAGTCAAATTCGCAGGCAGCGTTTGGTCCGTAAACAATTGGAGCGCCTGTTTCTTTGCTTAAATCAACATGTCCAGAGACGAAATCGGCGTGAAAATGGGTTTCAAAAATGTATTTCAATTTTACATTGTCTCTCTCCAAACGATCTAAATAAGGTTGCGTTTCTCTAAGAGGATCAATTATAGCAGCTTCACCATCTGAGGTAATATAATAAGCACCTTGTGCTAAACATCCGGTGTAAATTTGTTCTATTTTCATGATATGAAATCTAAAATATGTGGGGTACAAAGATAACTTTGTTTTCCATTAAAATAGGTGACTAATGTTACAGAAATTTGATTTCTGAAAAAAAATGATGTGGATTTTGCCATAGGAGTTATATAAAGTGATTTAAAGTTGAGCAATTACGCTTTAAGCTTTAATTTTGCATATGACGAATGTCATTTCAAAACAAAAATAAAATGAACACAAAAGACTTATTAGATCAAATTGCTTTTATAAAAGAGATTGATAAAGTAAAATACATTCAGCGAAAAACAAAATTGTTCAACAGTGACCGATGCGAAAATGATGCAGAACATAGCTGGCATTTAGCTTTGATGGCGATTGTTCTGGCTGAACATTCCAATGCGCCAATTGATGTTTTGAAAGTCGTAAAAATGGTTTTGATACACGATATCGTAGAAATTGACGCAGGTGATGTTTTTATTTATGATACTACAAAAAGTCACGATAATACAGATGAAGAAAGATTAGCTGCCAATAGGATTTTTGGTTTACTGCCGAAAAATCAAGCCGAAGAATTAATTGCGATCTGGGAAGAATTTGAAGCTGGAGAAACCAACGAAGCCAAATTTGCCAGATCTATGGATAGATTAGAGCCTTTATTGCAGAATACTTCTAACAACGGCGGAACATGGAAAGAGTTTGGAGTAACCTATGATAAAGTTTATGAGAAAAAGAGCGTCATTAAAAATGGTTCAGCATCGTTGTGGAATTATGCCGAAGGTTTGATTAATGAAAGCGTTGAAAAAGGGATTTTAGAAAAATAATCAATATTAACCACATTATTAAAAATTAAACATAGCCTGCGGTTTCAACCGCAGGAACACAATCTATATCACCATACATTTCCCGTGGTTGAAACCACGGGTTAAGTTTAAGCACGTAAATCTACACACAATATTGTTATTTCGACCGAAGGGAGAAATCACACGCGGAATTCCACAACGTATATCTCCAATCTTTGTCGAGTTTCTAGTGTGATTTCTCCCTTCGGTCGAAATGACAAACTGTATGTAACTCAAAAAATGACAAGTTTCATTTCTACTCTTTAAATTGTTGAAAAGTTTAACAAATATCAAGCGATAAACTTTTTTTAAAGGGCGTTAATTCGGGTTGTAATGGTTAAATTTGTGGAACTTCATAAACAAATTACCACTTATGGAAGAAATGCTCTTTTATGATCGAATGCAATTCGCATTCACCATTACTTTTCACTACCTTTTTCCGCAGCTTACAATGGGTCTTTCGTTGATCATTGTTTACTTCAAATGGAAATTTCTTAAAACTAAAGACGAACAATACAATCACGCCACCCATTTCTGGATGAAAATCTTCGCTCTTAATTTTGCAATGGGCGTTGTAACCGGAATTCCGATGGAATTTCAGTTTGGAACCAACTGGGCAAAATTCTCCGAATTAACAGGCGGAATCATTGGTCAGACACTGGCAATGGAAGGAATGTTTTCTTTCTTTCTCGAATCGTCATTTTTAGGTTTGTTTTTATTTGGAGAAAAACTGCTTGGACATAAATGGCATTTTGTAACCGGATTATTAATCATGATTGGTTCCTGGGCCAGCGGATTCTTAATTATAGCAACGCATTCGTGGATGCAAAATCCGGTTGGATATGAAATTTTGGAAAACGGAAAATTTGTGCTGAATAACTTTCAGGCTTTATTTTTAAATCCGTGGCTTTGGCCTTCTTATTTACATAATCAGGCCGCTTCTTTGGTAACAAGTTCTTTTGTTGTCGCCGGAATTGGTGCCTTCTATATTTTAAGTAAAAAGAATGTTTCTTTTGGGAAATTATTCTTGAAAACCGGAGTAATCTTCGGATTGATTTCGAGTATTGTTGTAGCAGTTCCAACAGGAGATTTAGCGGCAAAAAATGTTGTAAAATACCAGCCTGTAACTTTTGCAGCAATGGAAGGAATTTTTCATACCGAAAAGAAAGGTTCTGAAATTGTCTTAATTGGTCAGCCCGATGTGAAAGATAAAAAACTGGATAATAAAATTGCAGTTCCAAACATTCTAAGTTTCCTGACTTACGGAAACTGGGATCAGGAAATACAAGGTTTAGATCAGTTTGAAGAAGATTTGCATCCAACCAATATTTCCGGACTATATTATGCTTATCATATAATGGTGGGTCTGGGAACGGTTTTTATTGGACTGATGGTGATTTCTCTTTTTCAATTAATAAGAGGGAAATTATTCGAGACCAAATGGATTTTGTGGTCGTTAATGTTCATGATGCCGTTTCCGTATATTGCCAATACAACAGGCTGGTACACGGCCGAATTAGGAAGACAGCCTTGGTTAGTTTATAATTTATTACGAACAGCAGCAGGCGCTTCGCCAACAGTTTCTTCGGGAAATACATTGTTTACCTTACTTGGCTTTATAGGATTATATCTTTTACTCGGAATGCTGTTTTTACTTTTAGTTGGAAAAATTATCAATAAAGGACCACATCATGTGGAACTTTCAACAGAAAAAATATAAGTATGGAATTTTTTTGGTACGTAGTTTTAATGGGAATTTTGGCCGTTTATCTGGTTTTAGACGGTTATGATTTTGGTGCAGGAATTATTCATTTATTTTTTGCTGATACAGAAAAGGATAAAAAAGCAATTACGAATGCAATTGGTCCGTTTTGGGATGCCAATGAAGTTTGGTTAATTGCAGCGGGAGGTGTTTTGTTTTTTGCTTTTCCGACATTATATGCCTCTTCTTTCAGCGGATTTTACCTTCCGTTGATTATGATTTTATGGCTTTTGATTTTTCGAGCCATCGGATTGGAGATGCGCGGTCAGGTACATAATCATATGTGGGAAAGTATTTGGGATAAAGCGTTCGGACTTGCGAGTTTGCTTTTGGCTTTGTTCTTTGGAATTGCATTGGGAAATATCGTTCGCGGTGTAAATCTTGGAATGGTGCAAAACGGAGTTTCAACGCAGGAAGCGCATTATTTCTTTCTGCCTTTATGGAATCCAACTTTTAGTCCGCAGGCAAATGAACTGGGAATTATTGACTGGTTTACGCTTTTTCTCGGTGTTGTAAGTGTTGTGGCTTTGACGATTCACGGTGCAAACTGGATTATTTATAAAACGAATTCTGCTTTAAATCCGAAATTGAAAAAAGTTGTTTTTGCGTTGAATATTGTTTTGCTGGTCTTAGTTTGTATCTCGCTTCAGATTTGGCATTTTATTGAACCAAAACCGTTTCATAATTTCGTTGAAAACCCGATTCTTTGGTTTTTTCCGTTATTGACTTTTGTTGGGATTTTAGGTCTGTTTAAAGTGCGTTCCTTTAAAAAAGATGGTCATGGGTTTTTATTCTCGACGTTCTTTTTAGTTGGAGGATTTGCTTCGACAGCTGTTTCGATTTTTCCAAATGTACTGCCTTCAACCAATAAAGTAAATCCGTCGTTGACAATTTATAATACTGCTGCACATGAATATGGATTAAATGCTGGATTGAGTTGGTTTTTTATAGCACTATTTTTGGTAATTATTTATTTCATAATTCAATATCGCGTTTTCAGCGGAAAAATGGATGATATTGGATATGGAGAACATTAAGTTTTTGTTTGCCACAAATTGCACAAATTTTCACCAATTATTATTTGAATTAAAAATAAAATGAATTGCCTCCAGTTTTAACTGGAGGTTTTTTTTAGTTCAATGATTTGGCTTTAGCCAAAATTATAAGGTTTGGTTAAGGGCTTTTATTTGTATAGATTTGTTTACTTTCTAGTAAAGTTAAGAGGGAATTGAAACTAGTACTATATATGGGAAAAGAAGATTTTGAGTTTTCAAATATACAAGTAAAAAAAGCTTTGAATATTGGAGTTGGTATTTTTGCAGTTTTTCTTTTTATTAAAACCTTTCTCATTGATACTGATAAGAAAAGAATTGATAATTCACTCAAAAACATTAAAGAGGAAAGTTTTGATGGATTAGTAATTGATAAAGGTTTTGATAAATTCAATCATAACGCTTCAGTGATATATTTTAAAGATAAAACTAAAGTTGCTCTTTTTGGTCAGTTTTGGGCACAAATTAATATTGGAGATTCACTGATAAAGAAAAAAGGAGAAACAATTATTACGGTTTATAGAAATAAAGAAAAATTTATTTTGGATAATAAAGAGATAATGGATTCTTGGAGAAAATAAAATAGATTGAAACGTGGTTTTACCCAAATATGCGTTAGGGATAGGAGCGGTATCTCCCGATTTAGAAAAACAAGGCTTTTTAGCCGTAGTTTTTGTTAATCGGGAATTTAGCGGATAGCCCGGCCGAAGGAAACGCCCAAAAAATGTAAATCATTTTGATCGATATTTAATAAAACAAAATATTTACAAAAACGGCTAAAAGAATACTAAAATAACAATAAATGAGGAATCTGTTTGTTTTCTGGAAATAAACAGAATTTTATTTTGATTTTTGACAGAATTTCAAAATATAATGTCCTAATTAAGCCCATTTTATAAGCATAATCATCAATTAAAGATTTAATTACAACTAATAGTTATATTCTATAAGTTACGGCGTAAGAAAAAAAAGAAGTTATTGCTTAATATTGCGTATCTAAGAATTTTTTCCCCTAGAATTCTTAGAAAAGTGATTTCCAAAAAAACTTAAATTTATTTTTTACCTACCTAGAATTATGCCCTTAAAAATTTTACCCGACAAGATTAAATTTGATTACAACTCAAAAAAATGGCAGTACGAATTTGACGAAATAAGAGAGCTTAGATTACTCAAAAAAAAGAAAAAGTATTTGCTGGAAAATGGTGCTTTCATTGTTGTAACTGCAGCTGCTTATTATTGTATGATTTTTTCCAACTTAATGGATCTATATTATATTATCCCAGCACTTTTATGTTATACGCTTATTATAGCGGCAAGATTTAAAAATAAGAATGAGTTCGAGTATTTTATTTTTGTAAAAGATATTTACAGGAAGGAAATAAGAACAAAAATTGCTTCCGAAGATCGTGTTTTAATTGGTAAACAGATAGATCGATATTTAGGTCTTCAGTTTGAAAGAAGCATAGGAAGAACTGCGTAATAAGATAATTCAAAAATGTTTGTATTTAAGATTGCACTTTATGATTTTGTTTTCATAATGGCAGCTTTTATGTACGGTTACTTTATTACCAAAAGAAAAAATTAACCAATTTCTACTATATAAATTACTTAGAATGTAGTAGCTTTAGAATACCCAAAAATAAGTATAGTTATGTCGTTACTATTTTTAACGGCTGGCTGTTTTAACTATACATGACCCCAAATCAGAAAAATTATGGCCGCAACAATTAAAAACAAAATCAGAAACATTAGAGAGTTAAAGAATTATACTCAAGAATACATGGCAGAAAGATTAGGTGTGACCCAGGCAGGTTACAGCAAAATTGAAAAGGGAAAAACTTCTTTGAGTTATGAAAAACTGGTTGACATAGGAAAGATTTTAGATGTTACAGTAGAAGATATTATTAGTTTTGAATACGATAAGTACTTCAGCAATTTTAATAATAACAACAATAGTAAAATAACAGGAAACAACAACGGGAGTATTTTAATAAATGCTGATAATTCATCAGTATTAAAGGAGCTTTACGAAGATAAAATTCAATTATTAGAAAAGCTCTTAAATAGAACAGAGAATGAACTTCAACGTTATAAAATAAAATTTGGGGAGATATAAAATTGCTGGACGAGCTTGTTTTTTGCAAACTGGACTGTAGGGGAGTTTCTTCTTTGTAATACATTCGCTTTTTAACTAAACATTTAAAGCAATGGATTACAAAATCAAAAAAGCAAGTATTGAAGATCTCAATGAAGTAGCAGAACTTTTTAACCTTTATCGTGTTTTTTATCGTCAGGAATCGAATGTAGAAAAAGGGAAAGCATTTCTTAAAGATCGGTTATTAAATAATGAATCGGATATTTTTTTAGCAATTGCAGATCAAAAAGCGGTTGGATTTGTGCAGCTCTACAAACTTTTTCATTACACAAAATTGCAAAAGCAATGGTTGTTAAGTGATCTTTTTGTTCATCCGGAATATCGTAGTAAAGGGTTGTCTGTTGCATTAATTGATCGCAGTAAACTATGGTGTGAAGAAACCGGAGCATGTGGGTTAATGTTGGAAACAGAAAAAACAAATGTTATAGGAAATCAATTGTATCCTCGTTGTGGATTTGAATACGATGGACTTCACAATTATTATCACTGGTGGAGAACAGAAAAATAACACAGAAACGGTATCGGTTAATATTGATTATTTTATTTGTTTAAAACAACATTTGTATTAATATAAAACTCATGTCAAAAAAAATCCGTTTATCTTCGTGGATAAACGGATTTTTTTAGTTTCATCTTTGTCAAAGCTTAGGCTTTGACAAAGATTACTCTACAAGTAAAACTAAATTCAAAATATAAAAAAAACTACGCTGATCTGCTGGATCTTCGTATAACTTTAGAACAAGACTTCTTTTGTAATGATGTAAAATCCCATTACAAGTACAAACCACCCAAAAAGCGGTTTTAATTTTGAGCCATCTATTTTTTTAGAAAGCTGACTGCCAATAAACATTCCGATTAAAGCCATTGCTGATACACTTAAAAGAAAAGTATAATTGATAGGTGTGCCAATGTACAAATCGCCGGCAAAACCTATTGAGGAATTAATCGTAATAATCAATAACGAGGTTCCAACAGCTTGTTTCATAGGTAAATTGGCAAAAAAAAGCAAAGCTGGAATAATTAAGAATCCGCCTCCAGCACCAAGAAAACCAGTTACAATTCCAACTAGAAATCCAATAATACTTAATTGTAGATAGTTGGTTTCTGCCGATTTTATTTCGGGCTGATTTTTTTTGATCATCGAAATTGCTGCAGTAATCATTAAGACAGAAAAGATTACCATAATCAGAAAATCTTTTGAAACTGTATAGGATGCTACACAAAATAAGGTTTTGGCAATCTGCGGAAAAATTACTTCACGTATAATCAGAATAGAAACCACCGAAGGAACTGCAAAATACAAAGCCGACTTCAGTTTTAGATTCCCCATTTTATAATGGCTGTAACTGCCAAATAAAGCCGTTAATCCCACAATAAACAAAGAGTAAGAAGTAGCCTGGTCTGGATTGACCTTAAATAAATAAACTAAAATTGGAATAGTCAAAATCGATCCGCCTCCGCCTATTAAGCCAAGTGTGATTCCGATTATGATTGAAGCAAAAAAGCCAAAATATTCCATTGCATTTATTTTAATGCAAAGTTGCCTCGGAAATTAGAATCCCACAGTAACATTTATCACAGAAGGATTTTTTTAGCCACGAATTTTACAAATTTTCACAAATTATTGTGTCACATTGAGCGAAGTCGAAATCCTTTCTGGGCTTCGACTTCGCTCAGCCTGACACCAGGAAATATTTTAGCCACAGATTAAAAGGATTAGATGGATTTTCTATTCTTAATAAAAAGAAATCATAATAATCCTTTTAATCTGTGGAAAAAAAAACTTTTACTTTAATAATTCAATCTGGTTTCGGTTGAGTTTTACCAGACCGCGTTGTTCCATTTTTTTGAGTAATCTGGAAACAACTTCTCGAGAAGTATTCAATTCGGTTGCGATTTCTTGATGTGAAAGATTAACTTCAGAACAGCCACAGGCATCTGAGTGTCTTTTTAAATAAAACTCTAAACGTTCGTCCATAGAACGGAAAGCAATATTATCGACTACTTCCAAAACTTCTTCAAAACGGCTTCTGTAGGTTTCAATGACAAATTCGTACCAGCTTCGATGCTCCATCATCCATTTATCCATAGATTGCAGTGGAATCATCATTACCGAAACATCTTCAACCACTTTGGCCATAATTTGGCTTTTTTCGCTTTTTGCCGTGCAGATCATTGAAATTGCGCAAGCTTGGCCTGGTTGTAAATAATACAATAAAAATTCGCCGCCATCTTCACCCTGACGATAAATTTTGATTTTACCTTTGGTAATTAATGCCGTATTCTTGATGTATTGCCCTGTACGCATCAAAATAGTTCCGGCCTCAAAATCCTGAAGACTTCCATTTTCTTCAATAGTAGCAATAAGTTCGTTGGAGAAATTAGGAAAGATGGTTTTTAATGAATTTTGCATTGTTATAAATAGTTTTGTCACATCGAGCGGAGTCGAGATGTATAGAGTTCTCGACTCCGCTCGAACTGACAGATGTGATTTTTTACGACTTAAATTTTATCAAAAAGAGATTGAAAATTATAATTTGTTACAAAGATAATAGTTTGATTTGGTATTAATTGTCAAGAAACTAGAATTTAGATGTATTTTATGAAAATGAAAAAATCCTATTTTCTACCGATTTTGTAGACTGAATTTTTAAAAATAGTAACTAAATTTGTAAATCACTGATTATAATACTTTCTCTAAAACGTTTTCTGAGAATAATAATCGAAATCGCATTTGGTACGTTTTTTATAAATAGAAACGTCGTAATTTTACAAAAACACATTTTATTATGAATTTATCACAAGAAGATTGGGTTGCTCAGTTAGAAGCTGACGAAAATGCAGTTATACTTGACGTAAGAACTGAAGACGAATTTAATGACGGCTACATTGAGAATGCTTTAAACATTGATATCAATAAAGGGCAGGGGTTCATTTACGAAATTGAAGAATTAGATAAAAATAAAAATTATTATGTATACTGTCGTTCTGGGGCTAGAAGTGCAAAAGCATGCCAGATTATGAACGAATTGGGTATACAAAATGCCTACAATCTGCTTGGCGGAATCCTGGATTGGGAAGGCGAAACAGTACAACCATAAAAGAAGAAGAGGCATAAAAAAGCCTCTTTTTTCTTTTGATTATAGAATTACCAGACCATTAAATAACCAAATTATGAGTTTTATACCAGAAGAATATCAGATTAATACGCTGATAAATCAAGATACTTATCTTGTAAATGGAGAATTGAAACAATGGACAGGGCAAACCACACCTGTGTTTTCTACTATTTCTTCAACAGAAAAATATTCGCCGACTTTATTAGGATCGATTCCTTTTATGGGAGAAAAAGAAGCAGCAGAAGTAGTTGAAGCTGCAACGAATGCTTATGATATGGGGCAAGGTTTATGGCCGACTATGAAAGTTGCCGATCGTATTAAAAGCATGGAGAATTTTGTGAAACAAATGAAAGAAACCCGCGAAGAAGTAGTAAAATACTTGATGTGGGAAATTGGGAAATCATTAGGAGATTCGCAGAAAGAATTCGACAGAACAGTAGAATATATTTACGATACTATTGCCAGCTATAAAGAATTAAACGGACGCAGCTCGCATTTTGAAAAAGTACAGGGCGTAAACGCTATGATTCGTCGTGGACCTCTTGGAGTTGTATTATGTCTTGGACCATATAATTATCCTTTAAACGAAACTTTTTCATTGTTGATTCCAGCTTTGATTATGGGAAATACTGTAATCTTCAAGCCTGCTAAACATGGTGTTTTATGTATTTCACCATTATTGGAAGCTTTCAGAAGCAGTTTTCCAAAAGGTGTAATCAACATTGTTTACGGTAGAGGACGTGAAGTGGCTTCTCCAATCATGAAATCTGGAAAAATTGATGTTTTGGCATTAATTGGAAACAGTAAATCGGCTATTGCTTTACAAGACCAGCATCCAAATAAAAATAGATTGCGTTTGATTTTAGGGCTTGAAGCTAAAAATCCAGCAATCATTTTACCAGATGCCGACTTAGATTTAGCTATTCAGGAATGTATTACCGGAAGTTTGTCTTTTAATGGACAGCGTTGTACGGCTTTGAAAGTATTATATGTTCATGAATCTATTAGAGAAGAATTCAACAAACGTTTTGCTGAAAAAGTAGATAGCTTAGTTTTTGGAAATCCATGGGATAAAGGAGTTTCTTTAACTCCGCTTCCGGAATCAGAAAAACCAAGTTATATTCAAGGATTAATTGATGATGCAACTGGTAAAGGAGCAAAAATCATTAATGAAAAAGGAGGAAAACATACTGATAATTATATTTTTCCAGCCGTTTTATATCCGGTAAACAAGGAAATGCGAGTGTATCACGAAGAACAATTTGGACCGGTAGTTCCAGTTCTTTCGTTCAAAGACATTAAAGAACCATTGAAAGATATGGCTGAATCAAATTACGGTCAGCAGGTAAGTTTGTTTGGTAAAGATATTAAGACACTTGCACCACTTATTGATGCTTTGGTAAACTTAGTTTGCAGAGTAAACTTAAATAGTTCTTGCCAAAGAGGACCAGACGCGTTCCCTTTTACAGGACGTAAAGATTCGGCTGTGGGAACTTTGAGCATTCCAGATGCTTTGCGTTCTTTCTCAATCCGTACGTTTGTAGCTTCAAAAGATATCGATTATAATAATGAGATTCTGCAGGAATTGCTGAACAGCAAAGAATCGAATTTTATTAATACCGATTATATTTTGTAGTCATCAAGGTTATATATTAATTTGTAGATACCGTTTGTCGCTTTAGTGGCAGACGGTTTTTTATTTTTTAAGATGCTGAGATACTAAGATGCTAAGATTCTAAGTTTTCTTGTTAAAAGTTAGAAGTTAGAAGTTAGAAGTGTTAGCTCTAACCACAACGAACAACAAACAACAAACAATAAACAACAAACAATAAACAATAAACTACAAACCACCAACCTCATAACAATTCACAATTAATAATTAAATTTGCAATGCTTTGTAACAATAGTCGAAAGAAATCCACTAATTTGTTATCAAAAATTAATTTAAAAGACCTAAGAATAACTTATGGAAAAGAGAATATTGCATTTTGCAGTAGTAGCATTTGTTTTTTTTACCCAAAATACCTTTGCTCAGGAACTTTATATGCCAAGAAATATAAAACAGGCTTACCTAAACGGAACACGTTCTAAAGACGGAAAACCTGGAACTAACTACTGGCAGAACCACGGAAAATATAATATGGAAATTGCTGTTGATCCTGCAACGAAAATTGTAAGTGGAACAGAAACCATTATCTACGAAAACAACAGTAAAGACACTTTAAGAAGTTTGGCCATCCGATTTGTGAACAATCTTCATAAACCATCCTCGCCTAGAGGAAGCAGTGTAAGTGATGATTTTTTAAGTGATGGATTAACTATCTCATTACTAAAAATAGAGAACGAGGTTTATAAAGAAAATGCCAGAAAATGGGGGACAGTTGGAACTGTAAAATTGAAAAAAGCAATTTTACCGAACTCAAAAACCATCATAAATATCCAATGGAGTTATCCGTTGTCTAAAGAAAGTGGCAGAGAAGGTCAAATAGACGAAACTACTTTTTTTGTTGCCTATAGTTATCCGCGAGTTTCGGTTTATGATGATTATAATGGCTGGGATATGTTGCCGCATACAGATCGTCAGGAGTTTTATAATGATTTTAATGATTATGTTTTCTCTGTAAAAGCACCTAAAAATTATATTGTTTATGCGACGGGGGATTTAGTAAATCCAGACGAGGTTTTACAGCCGGAATTTGCAGCTCGTTTGAAAAAGTCTTATACAACAGATGAAATCTTGCATATCGCAAACGAACAAGAAATGAAAAGCGGTATTGTGACGAAACAATACGATTGGAATGTTTGGAAGTTTGAAGCGAAAAATATTACTGATGTTACATTTGGTTTAAGTGATCATTATTTGTGGGATGCAAGCAGTGTGGTTGTCGATAAGAAAACAAATCGTCGCGCAAGTGTACAAGCAGCTTATGATGTTAATGGAACTGATTTTGTAAATTCGGTAAAGAATAATCAATTCGCTTTAGATTGGTTTTCTAATAATTGGCCTGGAGTTCCGTACCCTTTTTCTAAAATGACGGCTTTTCAAGGTTTTGCAGATATGGAATATCCAATGATGTGTAATGATTCGCAGATGGGAGATGCAAAATTTGCACAATTGGTACAAGATCATGAAGTTGCACATACTTATTTTCCTTTTTATATGGGAATTAATGAAACGCGTTATGCTTTTATGGATGAAGGATGGGCAACTACTTTTGAATATTTAATCGGAATTGATGAGCATGGAAAAGAAGCTGCAGATGCATTTTATAAAAATTTTAGAGTAAAAGGATATATCAACGATCGCTCTACAGAAGAAGATCAGCCGATTATCTCAATGTCTACGCAGGTTTCTGGAGCGGGTTATGGAAATAATTCATACGGAAAAGCTTCTTTGTCTTATCTGGCTTTAAAAGACATGTTAGGCGATGAATTGTTCAAAAAAGCATTGCACGATTACATGGATACTTGGAACGGAAAACATCCAATTCCATGGGATTATTTTAATTCTTTCAATACCTCAACAGGAAAGAACCTAAATTGGTTTTTCAATAATTGGTTCTTTACAAACCATTATTTAGATATTGCAGTTAAAAGTGTTTCTGCTGATAATAAAGTTATTACAGTAGAGAATATTGGTGGTTTTGCGATTCCTTTTGATGTTATAATTACTTATGCAGATAATTCAAAAGTAACTTTACATCAAACGCCTGCAATTTGGGAAAAGAATCAAAAAATGGCTAAAATTGTGTTGAAAAACACAAAGAAAATTAAACAAGTAGAACTTGACGGTGGTATTTTTATGGATGCAACTCCTAAAAATAATAGCCTAATGGTGAAATAATTAAAAATGTCTGGAGAAAAAGATTTAAAACAATTACTAAAAAGCATGAAACCTGAATTGAATGCAGGAAATTATGTTTTTTGTCAGGTAGAAAATTTGGGAAACATTAATCTAGATATTGTAGAAATGTTTTTCAGGGAAAAAGAAGCAATTACTTTAATACTAAAAAAAGAAACTGCTGATTTATTGCAATTAGAGTATTCCGTTCTAATGGCTTGGATAACGCTTACAGTACATTCGTCGTTAGAAGCTGTGGGTTTAACAGCCGCGTTTTCGAAAGCACTTTCGGATAATGGAATCAGTTGTAATGTCGTGGCAGCTTATTATCACGATCATATTTTTGTAAATGAAAAAGATGCAAAAAAAGCGATTGAAGTCTTGAATTCATTTTCGAATTAATAACAAAGTTCAATAAAATAAAAAGAGAATCTAATGTTTTAGGTTCTCTTTTTATTTTGATTCATTTTAAATAGTTTAAAAATACATGAAAAAAGTAGGAAACTTTATTCAAAAAAATTAGGTTTGCAGAGCAACAAATCAATCCCCCATTATAATGAAAAAAACATTCCCCCTAATTGTTTTTTTGATTAGCCTTCAATTTTTTGGACAAAATGACCAAAAGACTGCATTTCAAAAAAGCAAGTATGAATTAGCTATTTCCTACTACAAAAAAGCTGATTTTGTTAAAGCTATAGATTTATTCTCTTTAGCGGCTAAAATTAAACCTGAAAACGAAATTGCTCAGGAAGCAATAAAAAAAGTAGATACTTTGCGTGAAGTACTGCGAAAAGAAATCTTGGATCAAGCAGTTGGTACCTGGAAAAGGTCTGGAAGCCAGCCGGTTTGGGCAAGTACAACTGCAGAGACTGAAAACCAATCAGTAGTTGAAGAACTGATTGAAATTAAAGAAAATCAGATTTTGTTTTACGAAGTAGATAAAAAAACGAAAGCTAAGAAGCTTTTAAAAACAGAAGATTTAATTTATAATGATGCCAATAATACGGTATCATTGTTTTCTGAGATTATCCTTTCTGATGGTACTATTTGGAACTGCAGTCTTAATGAAAAAGCAGATGTGCTTCATGTAATCAATGTAGCAGTTAAAACAGAAGATGGAATCGAAAAAATAAAAAACGATAACGAAGAAAGTTATTACACTAAGTTTTAATAAAAAAGGAGGCTGTCTCAAAAGTCGAGACAACCTCTTTTTTATTTGGGTACCTATCGGAGAAATTTTCCATTTACGCGATTCTCAACAGCTTGATTTTACTTTTGAGACAGCCTCTTTTTTTATATAGTAGATGCTCTACAAGAATTTAAATCCGAGAGAAAAGTTTGTAACTCCAGTTTTAATTTCGCCATTAGAAGAATCTATATCATTTAATCCTGCAAGATATCTTATATCAAAAGTTAATTTCCAAAGATCAACTCCAGCGCCGCCTATTATACTGTGGTTGTTTTTGTCTATTGCAATAGAATTTAAATTATTGCTGGTACTAATGCTGGAATAATTTTTCCAATTGTATCCCGCAAAAATTCGTACGTTTCCTAGTTTTCCTAGTGGAATAAGTTTATATCCAAAAATCAGCGAAGCATCAGTTCCTCCTAGTTTAAATTCGGTTTCACCCACACCATTTTGATAAACACTGAAATTGGATTTTGCATAACCAAATTCGGCTTGACCATAAAAAAGCAAAAGATTTATTCTGGCAAATGCAGCAAAACCAATTCCCGTATTAGTATGATCAGAACTAAAATTACTGGTATTTATAGAAGTGATATTCGTAGAAATTTGAGGTCCAACTTGTATCAATTGCGCGAATCCATTTGCGCAAATACATAAAAATACTGCTAAAAAGAATTTTTTCATAACGGATTTTATTTGATTTTGGCTTCATAAAAATAATCATAATTGACTTAAATTGAATGATTTGTCTGATTTATTTTTTTATAAATAAAGTAGTTTTCAAAAACAATTGAAGTTTCTTGTTTCGTGACAAAAGTGTTATTTTTGATTGACTTGAAATAAATTAAAATGGAAATTAAAAATATTGATGCTTCCGATACATGGAAAATCAGACATGAAGTGATGTGGCCCGATCAGCCGTTTGAATTTGTACAGCTTGATGAAGATAATTTTGGACTGCATTATGGCGTTTTTGATGACAATCAATTAGTTTCAATTGTTTCTTGTTTTATAGAAGGAGATGTGATGCAGTTTAGAAAATTAGCAACTTTAAATTCTTATCAGGGAAAAGGGATTGCCTCTTTACTCTTGAAATATATTTTTAAGACTGCACAAAAAAAAGGAATTAAAAAAATATGGTGTAATGCCAGAAAAGAAAAAAAACAATTCTACGAAAAATTTGGCATGTATGATACTGGAGAAGTTTTTAACAAAGCTGGACAAGAATTTACAATCATGGAAGTTTTGTTTTAAGTTGTTGTAATATAGTTGTTTATGTGGTTTTTGATTCTTTAAAAGTTCTAAATTTGAATTTCTTTTAAACTGAAAACGTTTTCGTTTGCAATTACATGTTAAGGATTTCTTATTTTATTTTTTTTATTCCAATCTTTTATTACTTTCGCACCCAAATGAGAAAGTTAATAGTCTTTTTAGTATTCATGAATATGCTTCTGTTCGGCGGAGGTCAATATCTTAATGCAAATACTTTTGGCTTATCGCAACACCATAATTTTGAAAAGAAACATCGAGTAAAATTCACGAATCATGAACGTGGATCTTCGACTATCGAAGACGCTACTGATATTGATATCGAAGAAGACCTTCTAGGAAAAGATGATGTTGATGGACTTACGAATAAATTTTTCGCAGCATCTTACAGCTTAATAGATGAATTGTATCTGACATTATCAGATCAATCTGCTGCAAATGATTCCAATCGTTTTAAATTTTCTACGCCTTCCTTTGGGCATTCAAATCCTTTATACATTACTCAACGAGTATTAAGAATTTGATTTTAAAATATACATTGGTTGCCTAAGTTGCGATCCTGCATATCTTGCCGCTGTATATTTTTTTCTTATTGCCGCTTATATTACAATTAAGATCAGACTAAAGCTTACTGATGTTACATTCCATCTTTAAGGAATCTTTGTATTCCAAGCATTCAATCGCTTAATTTCCATTTAAACATCATGAAAAGAATCATCTTGATCACAGGCTTTATGGCCTTAGTGTGCTTAACCAGTTGTACACAAAAAAAAGAAGAAAAAGAAGAAGAGGAAAAGTTCACTGTAACTAATCCAGTAAAAATTGACACTTCGTTTACGAAGGAATACGTTTCGCAGATTAGATCTGTACGAAACATCGAAATCCGTGCCCAGGAAAAAGGGTTTTTACAAAACATCTATGTCGATGAAGGACAGTTTGTAAAAAAAGGACAGCTGTTGTTTAGAATTATGCCAAACATGTATCAGTCTGAATTACTTAAAGCTCAGGCGGAACAAAAATCAGTAGAAATCGAATTGCAAAATTCAAAACTTTTGGCTGATAAAAATATAGTTTCTAAAAACGAATTGAGTTCAGCTCAAGCAAAATTACAGTCTGCAAAAGCTGAAGTGGCATTGGCAAAACTACATTTATCATTCACAGAAATCAGAGCGCCATTTGATGGAACAATTGACAGAATTCCATTGAAATTAGGAAGTTTAATTGATGAAGGTGAATTATTGACAAGTCTTTCAGACAACAGTCAGATGTTTGCTTATTTCAATGTTTCTGAGCCTGAATATATCAGCTATGAAACAAACATTAAAGATCGTGCAGATAACAAAGTGAATTTGGTTTTGGCTAATGGAGACATTTTCAAAGAAAAAGGAAATGTTGAAGTTATAGAAAGTGAATTCAATAACGAAACTGGAAATATCGCTTTTAGAGCAAGATTCCCAAATTCAAGTAAATTGCTTAGAAACGGTGAAACAGGACAAGTTCAAATGAATGTTCCGTTGAAAAATGCTATTGTAATCCCACAAAAAGCTACTTACGAAATTCAGGACAAGAAATACGTTTTCATTGTAGGTAAAGATGACAAAGTAAGTTCAAGAGAAATCACGATTACAGGAGAAATTCCTGATCTATACGTGATCAAAAGCGGACTGAACGAAAACGACAAAATCTTACTTGAAGGCGTTCAGAAAGTAAAAGAAAATGATAAAATTAAATACGAATTTGAATCTCCTAAAAAGGTAATTAATAACCTGCGCTTAAAAGCGGAATAAAAGTATTCAGTCGCAGTTTTCAGTTAAAACTGCTTCTTCAACTTATTGATTTCCTTTTAGTTTAATCATTTAAAAGATATAAAATGTTTAATAAATTTATTCAAAGACCTGTATTGTCGATAGTAATATCGCTGATAATTGTCTTTTTAGGGGTTTTGTCTGTATTGAATTTACCAATTACACAATTCCCTACCATTTCACCTCCAATGGTGAATGTTACCGCAGATTATCCAGGATCTAATGGTGAGCTGATGATTAAGGCGGTTGTTATTCCGCTGGAAAGGGCTCTAAACGGGGTTCCAGGGATGAAATATATGGCTTCTGATGCTGGAAATGATGGTGAAGCTACAATTAAAGTAGTTTTCAACCTAGGAACAGATCCTAACCAAGCTGCTATTAACGTTCAGAATCGTGTGGCTTCGGTTACCAATAAATTACCTCCTTTAGTAATTCGCGAGGGTATTAAAATTACGCGAGAAGTACCAAGTATGTTGATGTACGTGAACCTTTACAGTACAGACAAAAATACAGACATGAAGTTCTTGTATAACTATGCTGATATCAACGTACTTTCTGAATTGAAAAGGGTAAATGGTATTGGTTCTGGAGATATTTTAGGAACACGTGAATATGCCATGCGTATTTGGTTAAAACCAGATCGTATGTTAGCTTATAAAATTTCTGCTGATGAGATAATGGAAGCATTGTCTAGTCAGAGTTTGGAGGCTTCTCCAGGTAAAACAGGAGAAAGTTCTGGTAAACGTTCACAGGCATTCGAATATGTATTGAAATATTCTGGTCGTTTTACAACAAAAGAGCAGTATGAGAATATTGTAGTAAAAGCAAATCCAAATGGAGAGCTTTTAAGATTGAAAGATGTAGCAAATGTTGAGTTTGGAAGCTCGATGTATGATATCTATTCTAATTTAAATGGGAGACCATCTGCTGCGATTGTATTGAAACAATCTTTTGGAAGTAATGCGAATCAGGTTATTGAAGAGGTTAAGGCCAAACTGGAAAAAATCAAAACAAGATTTCCAAAAGGTATGGATTATGAAATTTCATATGACGTTTCTAAATTCCTTGATGCTTCTATCGAAAAAGTAATCCACACTTTGGTTGAAGCTTTTATTCTGGTAGGTTTAGTAGTTTTCCTTTTCTTGGGAGACTGGCGTTCTACGGTTATTCCTGCAATTGCGGTACCAGTATCATTGGTTGGAACTTTTGTGTTTATGACATTCTTTGATATTTCATTGAACTTAATCACATTATTCGCTTTAGTATTAGCAATTGGGGTCGTGGTCGATGATGCGATTGTAGTTATTGAGGCCGTTCATGCCAAGATGGAAGAAGAACATCTGTCGCCATTTAAAGCAACTAAGAAAGCAATGCATGAAATCGCGGGGGCAATTATTGCCATTACCTTTCTTATGGCGGCAGTATTTATTCCGGTAGCGTTTATGTCTGGACCGGTTGGAGTATTCTACAGACAGTTTTCTGTAACCATGGCAACTGCGATTATCCTTTCTGGTATTGTGGCTTTGACATTGACACCAGCACTTTGTGCAATGATGTTAAAAAACAATCACGGAACGCCTAAAAAGAAAACTCCTGCAAATAGATTTATTGATGCTTTCAACGAAAAATTCAATTTAGCACAAGGTAAATACCAAAATCTATTAGGTAAAATTGTTGATAGGAGAGTGGTTACTATTGTAGTGCTTGTAGTTTTCTGTATTGGAACATGGATCATAAGCAGTTCTGTTCCTTCAGGATTTATTCCAAATGAGGATCAGGGAATGTTTTATGCCGTAATTCAGACACCTCCAGGTTCATCATTAGAAAGAACAAATAATATTGCAGAAAGAGTTCAAAAAATCGCTGAGGATATTGACGGAGTAAAATCGGTTTCTTCATTAGCGGGCTATGAGATTCTTTCTGAAGGTACAGGAGCTAACTCTGGAACGTGTTTGGTGAACCTTAAAGACTGGAGCGACCGTAAAGAATCTGTTTTGGAGATTATGCACGAAATGGAGGAAAAATGTAAAGATATTACAGGTGCTAATATCGAATTCTTCCAACCGCCTGCTGTACCAGGATATGGAGCTGCAGGAGGATTTGAGCTTCGTTTATTAGATAAAACGGGTTCTGTAGATTATAAGAGAATGGAACAGGTAAACAACGACTTTGTTGCTGAATTGAATAAACAGCCAGAATTATCAAACGTATTTAGTTTCTATAGCTCTAGTTTCCCTCAATACATGATGAAGGTTGATAATGATTTGGCGCAACAGAAAGGAGTTTCTATCGAAAATGCGATGAATACTTTATCTACTCTTGTGGGAAGTAACTACGAAATCAGTTTCATTAAGTTTGGTATCAACTACAAAGTTATTGTTCAGGCTTCGCCAGAATATCGTGCACAGCCAGATGATATCTTGAAATTGTATGTGAAAAACGATCGTGATGAAATGGTACCGTATTCTGCTTTCATGAAATTAGAAAAAGTATATGGACTTTCAGAAATCACTCGTCATAATATGTATACCTCAACACAAATTAGTGGTTCTCCTGCTCCGGGTTATAGTTCTGGAACTGCAATTAAAGTAATTCAGGAAGTTGCGGCTAAAAAATTACCAAGAGGATATGACATTGACTGGGCAGGTATTTCTGCCGATGAGGTGGCACAAGGGAATCAGGCTATTTGGGTATTCTTGATCTGTTTAGGATTCGTTTACTTGGTATTAGCGGCACAATACGAAAGTTTTATTCTGCCATTATCAGTAATACTTTCGTTGCCTGCGGGTATTTTTGGAGCTTTCCTTTTATTGAAATTAACAGGATTAGAGAACAATATTTATGCTCAGGTAGCCATGGTAATGTTGATTGGTTTATTGGGTAAAAACGCCGTACTGATTGTGGAGTTTGCAATTCAGAGACACGCTACAGGATTATCTGTATTGCAGTCTGCAATGGAAGGAGCAAAAGCAAGGTTTCGTCCAATTTTGATGACTTCGTTTGCATTTATTGCTGGTTTATTACCGCTTGCTTTTGCAACAGGTCCAGGTAAAATTGGAAACAGAACTATTGGTACTGCTGCGGCCGGAGGTATGCTTATCGGAACTATTTGCGGAGTCTTTGTGATTCCAGGATTGTATTTCATTTTTGCCAAGGTTGCCGAGAAATATAAATTGGTAAAACATGAAGAAGAAAATCCATTAACAGAAGAAATTGATAACAATCATGTATAAAGTTAAATCATATCAATATAGTATTGCATTAGCTGTATGTCTAGCAGTTGCAGGGTGTAAAACCCCTGCACCTGAGGCAGCAGTAACGACAAGTGCACCAGTGCCTGATTCGTTTGGCCAAACAGTCCAAACACAGGATGCAAATAACAATACAGCTGCTTTAGCTTGGAAAGATTATTTTAAAGATCAAAATCTAGTAGATTTAATTGATATTGCGCTTAAAAATAATCAGGAACTCAATATTACTTTGCAGGAAATCGAAATAGCAAAAAATGATATTCGTGTAAAAAAAGGACTTTTACTGCCAACAGCAGGATTACGTGCTGGAGCTGGAGTTGAAAAAGTAGGTAGATATACCAGCCAAGGTGCGGGTGATGCTACTACAGAAATTAAGCCAGGCAAAGAAATGCCTGATCCGCTTGGAGATTTTACCATTGCAGCTTATGCGAATTGGGAAGTCGATATCTGGAAAAAACTGCGTAATTCTAAAAAAGCGGCTTTAAACAGATATTTAGCAACGGTAGAAGGTAAAAACTTTGTGATTACCAACCTCATCGCTGAAGTAGCTGATTCTTATTATGAATTAATGGCTTTGGACAACCAATTGGATATTGTAAAACAAACTATCAAATTGCAGACTAATGCTTTGGAAATTGTAAAAGTTCAAAAGCAAGCGGCAAGAGCAACTGAATTGGGAGTTAAGAAATTTGAAGCAGAGGTTTTAACTTCGCAAAGTATGGAGTTTGATATTTTACAGCAGATCAAAGAAACTGAAAACAAGATCAACTTTTTATTAGGTAGATATCCTCAGGAAATTAAAAGAACCAGCAATACTAATTTCTTAAGCTTGTTGCCAGCGGTTGTAACTTCGGGAATTCCGTCTCAATTGTTGCAGAACCGTCCAGATGTTAAACAAGCTGAATTGGAATTAGTAGCTTCAAAATTAGACGTAAAAGTAGCTCGTGCTGAGTTTTATCCTTCTTTGGATATTACTGCTGCGATTGGAGTAAATGCATTTAAACCTTCCTATTTGTTCACCATGCCAGAATCGCTTTTATATTCATTGGCAGGAGATCTTGTAGCTCCTTTGATTAATAGAAATGCAATCAAAGCGGAGTTTGCAAGTGCAAATGCAAGACAACTTCAAGCCTTGTACAATTATGATCGTACAGTTTTAAATGCCTATTTAGAAGTGTCCAATCAATTGTCTAAGATTGAGAATCTTCAAAAAGGTTACGATTTGAAATCTAAACAAGTTGACGCTTTAAATACTTCTATTGATGTTTCAAACGATTTGTTTAAATCGGCTAGAGTCGATTATTTTGAGGTTTTAATGACGCAGAGAGATGCTTTGGAAGCAAAATTAGAACTAATCGATACTAAAAAAGAACAACTTAATGCTGCGGTTCATGTTTACAGAGACTTGGGTGGCGGATGGAAATAATTTTGCCAATTAATTTGTAGAGAAAGAAAGCCTTTCAGGAGTAAAATTCTGAAAGGCTTTTTTGTGTTTTGAAATAATGATTTTTAAAAAGGTTCTTATGAAACCGAGTGCCCTAGCCCCGTTTCACGAAGTACTCAACTGAAAGGCTGCGCAATCCCTAAAGCTTTCGGGATTGTGCAGCATCGAAAAAAATCAAATCAGCATTCCAAATAAACCTTATGTAAATCATCCAGCAATTCCATTTCTTCTTCTGGTAATAGCTGCAGGGCGATTTCGAGAAAAGTCATTACGTTGATATTTTGGTCTTTTGTAAAACTGGAAAAACTTTTCGTTTCTGGATTAAGCAGAATAATACTTGCTTTGAGTAAATCTGAAACCATCATGTTTAATTCGTTATACGAAGATACTTTTAGCGGTACAGTAAACGAATCGTCTTTTTTATGCTCTGGTTTTAGTTTGGTAAAATAGTTTGATTTTGTCATTAACTCTAGTAATGCTTCCCCTTTTTCTTCATTTTGCACTTCCATTTTATATAAGATTTAATTTACAATTAAAAACAAATATATAAAATATCGGTTGAAAACAATCGATTTTTAACAATCGTATTAAAACAATCCATTACTTGTAATTTCATTTCTATGAAAAGAGAAAGAAAAAGTGAAATTCCTCAAGTAGTAAAAGAACTTGGAGTAAAGATAAAAGAAGTGATTAACAGCAATGAATTAAAGACAAGAGAAGTTGCTCATGATGCTGAAATGGATGTAGAAAATTTAAGGAAATATATAAAAGGCTCGCAGGAAATGAAAATAAGTACTATGTTTAAAATCGCGCAAGCTTTAAAAATTCATCCTAGTGAGTTAATTAAGGATTTGTAAAAAATTAATACTAATTAAAAACTTAAGTTTTAATTTCAAATTTTACTAACTGAAATCGCGCAAAGTCAGTCCCGAGAGCTTTCGGGATTGCGCAGCATCGAAAAAAAAATCAAATCAGTATTCCAAATAAACCTGCTGTCCATGTTTATAGAGACTTAGTTGGCGGATGGAAATAATTTTGCCAATTAATTTGTAGAGAAAGAAAGCCTTTCAGGAGTAAAATTCTGAAAGGCTTTTTTGTGTTTTGAAAATAAAAAACATGGACGTCCTTGTGAAACCGAGTGCCCTAGCCCAGACAGAAGCGGTATCCTTTTTCTGCCTTCTTTAGGCAGGAAAAGATATAGCGGATGGCTGGAATAGCTCCTTATTATCACTTAAATTATAATATCGTCAATCCTGTATTTTGATACGCTTTTAAAATCTCTTCTTCAGGCGCAACATTCGTCACCAAAACATTAATATCTTTTATAGGGCATACAAAATAAGATTCGGCTGTTTCTACTTTTTCGATGGAACTTAATGCAATAACAAAGTTAGAATTCTGAACCATATTCTTTTTCAGCATCGAATCATCGTATAAAATTCCTGTAATGCCTCTTTCGTGATGAATACTGCAGATTCCCAGAATACAGACATCAGCTCTGAAATTTCTGAAGAAATCCATAGTTTCGATACTAGAAGTGGTGAAAGAGGTTTTACACATTTTACCGCCTGCAAAAATTAAATCGATATTCGGTAAATCTTCGACTAAAGAAGCGACTGGAAAACTATTGGTAATAACAGTTAATTTTAAATCGTAGGGAAAACTTGCCACTAAAGCCAGAGAAGTTGTTCCTCCGTCAATAAAAACAACTTGTCCGTCTTTTAAATACGAAATTGCTTTTTGGGCTATAATCTTTTTGTTTTCGATATCGTGTTTTTCTCTTTTTCTGTAATGTAGGGGAATAGGAGAAGGAGCGACCGCACCACCGCGAACGGCTTTTAGAAGTCCTTGATCTGAAAGTTCTTTTAAATCACGTCGGATAGTATCTTCGGAAACGCTCAAATATTCACTTAATTCTGCCGATGAAACACGATGTTCTTTAGATAAATATTCTAAAATTGTCTTTTGACGCTCTTCCTTTTTCATTTTGTTTGCGGTTTTATATTGCAAAAATAAGTTAAAAACTGCAATATTTTGCAATTTTTGCATAATTTTACCGCAAAATAATTTTACAATGAATAAGAAAACAATTGCAATAGATATGGATGGCGTACTGGCCGATGTAGAATTACAGATAATTGACCATTATAATGCAGCATACGGAACTACTCTTACAAAAGAAAGTATTCAAGGATTAAGCGAAGAGGAAGCTTTTAACGGAAGGGATTTGTTGATTGAAATATTAAATAAAGATAATTTCTTCAGAACATTACCTGTAATGCCCGATGCGGTTGAAAGTGTACGCGAATTACAAAAGAATTTTGAGATTTTTATTGTTTCGGCAGCGACGGAATTTCCGCTTTCGTTGGCTGAAAAAGTAGCTTGGCTGGGCGAACATTTTCCTTTTATTAAATGGGAAAATATTGTTTTATGTGGCAGTAAAAGAATCATTAAAACCGATTATCTGATTGATGATCATTGTAAAAATCTGGATTATTGTATTGGAAAACCCATTATGTTTACAGCATTTCATAATATCAACCAAACCCATCATTTACGAGTGAATAACTGGAAAGAGGCAGTTGCCGTTTTAAACGAAACATTATAAGCTTAAAAAGGTTATAATTTTATTGTTTTTTGAAGAGAAAAGCCTTTCGGAGTATTCTGAAAGGCTTTTTATTTTAAACTTTAATCTGTGTTTGTTCCGGAATGATTATTTTGACTCTAAATCCTTTTTCAGGTTCCGTGTCAATATCGATAGTTCCGTTTACTGCCAGAAGACGGTTTACCATATTTTGAAGACCATTTTTTACAATAGTGCTTTTTTCACAGCCCACACCATTGTCCATATAACTAATTAGGATTGATTTTAGATCGCTTTCAAATTTTATGACCACAAGGTTTGCTTTGCTGTGTTTTTTCATATTTACCATTAGTTCCTGTAAAATTCGGCTGATGGTAATCTTCTTCATATCGTCAATCGATTCCCAGTTCATTTCTTCCAAATTGGTTACGATAATGTTTCTTTCGCGGGTGTTGTACACAGAAAGCATTTCTTTGATGCTTCGTGTAAAATTTGCCCCAGTATCGATACTGTTGTTTTCTCTAGAAATTCCTCTCACACGGCCGTAAATGTCATCTAGTTTTTGCAGTAGATTCTCTTTCGAATTTTCGGCGCTTAAAGGCTGGGATTCGGCAAAAGCGATTACATTAAATACGTCATTGGCTAATTCATCGTGGATTTTTTTTGCAATTCGGGTTTCGGTATCGTATGACGTTTTTAATTCGATAGCCTTGTTTTTGTTTTTATAATAACGAATTAGAATCGCAATTAAAACCACTAAAAAAACAAAAACAATAACAAATACAATACGCATATAGCTGGCTTTTTGTAACGATAATTCGTTTTCAGCTTTTTCTAAACGGAGTTTTTCGTTTTCGTCTTTTTCTTTTTTGGAATCGTATTTGATTTTAGCAAACTTATTTTTGAAGTTGTTTCTAATCTTGATAATACTGTCATTTAGTGTAAAATACTTTTGGGTATATTTGGAAGTATTTGCGCTGTGATTATTTGAGATTAAAATTTGCAGAGCTTCTAATCTTTCATCTACACTATTTAGTTTTGTGGAAATATTGTAAGCGGCAAGAGCGTTTTCATCTGATTTTTGAAGATTTTTTTTCGAATAGTAATCTGCTAGGTGAAGGTAACTTTCTATGCTTCCATAAGTATCTTTAGTTTCAATTCTTATCTGGAATCCTTCGTTCATTAAATTAAATCCTTTTTCGTCTAGTCCATTTTTAAAATAGGCATAACCTAAATTATCAAGAAGTATAGATTTGTCACTAGGTAAAGCTCTTTCCTTTAAACCTCTCTTTGAGAGAGAACCTAAAAGAGAATCTAAGATGGGGATTGCTTTATCGTATTTTTTTTGTTGAATGTATACAGCTGCGATATTTTGTAAAGGAGCATGCTTTATTAGAGGGTCTTCAAATTCACTTAATGCTTCTTTATAATAAGAAATAGCACTTTCATAGAGTGAAAGCTCTTTGTCAGCAATTCCTAGTCTGTTATTTATGTCAGCGGAATAAAGTTTGTTTTTAGTGTATTGCAATGCTTCAGTCATTGTTTCTTTACTGCCATAGTAGTCTCCATTAGTTTGCTGAATAACTGCGATTTGAAGAAGTATATATGAAATGTTGGCACTGTCTTTTAGAGTTTCAAAAAGAGCCTTTGACTTATTGAACTGATATAAAGCGGTGTTAAAGTTTTGTTCTTCAATGCTTTTAATAGCTTCATCTCGCAGTGCAAAAGCCTCTTTTTGTATAGATTCTGTTTTAGGATTAATAGTCTTTTTTTCTTCGCATGAGAAAAGAAAAAGTACTATAATAAAATAAAAAAACGGGGACCGTAACATATAAATTTACTTTCCCCGAAAATAGTAATTAATTAGATATAAAAATATATATTTAAATAACTGGAGGTGGAGGAGGAGGTGTTCCTGTACCTGTACCTGTACCTGTACCTTTATCACCAGGACCATCATCAGGAACAGCCTTTATCCTATCAATAGGTTTTTCAACCTTCTTTGTTGTTTGAGTCTCGTACTCATCTGGAGTACAAGAAAATATAGTGAACAATAACGCAAAAGCGATAAATAGTATTAATTTTTTCATTTTGATTTGATTTAGAAATTAGACATAGGTGTGGCTGTCCGGAATGATCCAGAGTTTGTTTTGGCGACACCAAATTGTTTTTGGGGAAGTAACTGTGTAGAACTGTAAGACGTAATTTATACTTCCCGAATAAACCTGGTCTTACGGTTTTCCACAATGTGAATTAGAACTAGTTTTATATATTTGTTTTAGTCTGCAGACAAAACTTGAACTAATTTCTGATGCAAAGGAAAGGCACTTTTAGACCACTGTAGATAAGGAATTCCCAGAATTCCCGCGTTTCCCAGAGATTCCCGCAAATTCCCAATAATGTAAAAATGCAATGCCTGTTTTTTATTAAATACTATTTAATTTTAGACGAATCTTTATAATAGTATAGATGCAAAAAGCCTTCAAAAAGTTGGCTGAAGAGTTTAAAAAAAATGTAGAAATAAAACAGAAATTGGAATAAAACTTGAAAGTGTTTGATGGCATATAAAAGTGTTTTGTTAAAAGAAAAATAGACAGTTTAAAGTGGTTCCTAAAAAAGCGAAGATGAATAACACATTAGAAGAATATAAAAAGGCAATTAAAATTAAATACGAACTCGAAAGAGAAGGAGAATACTTTGATTATTTGCACAGCCCTTCCCGCGGAAAACTCCGCGATTTATGCTGGCTTATTTATGAAAACAAGCCAACTCAAGACGATTTAAATGTTTTTAAAAATCTGTTTTGTTTAGATTTTGATCACTCTAAAAAGAATAAGTTTAAGGAGCAAAAAGATAAATTTAGACCAATTGAAACTTTCTTTAAAGGTGAAACAGATCCTTCGAATATTGATGCTATAAATCTTGCGGCAGTTATAGTCGATTTTCAACCTCGGCCTTTTAAAAAATTTAATGAAAAGTGCAGAATTGATTTAGCAAAACAAATTGAAAGTGTCAATGAAAATTTAAATTTTGAAATAGAAAATAATGACATAGAAAAAAGAGTTTTGGTGAATACTGAACATGAAGAGTCAAAAGAATTTTCCAAAAAAGAAAATCTTTCATTTAATTTTAAAGACTTATTTTCTAAAAGAATGGTTCAGAAAATATATCCTCGTAAAATAATTACGATTGCGATTGGAGCAGTTGCTCTAGTTTCTTCTGCTTGTTTATACTTTGTGCAGAAAAAAGATTAGGTTGAATAATTTCGGAATGAAATGAAGAAGCATTTGAAAAAATGAAATACTTGAAGTCGTAAAAAGAATCATTTTTTGAGGTGTAATTTTGGCTTTTAAAAAGTGTAGTTTTCGGCATATATTTACTGTTATTTACACTATAAAGATAAGAAAAAAATACCGTTAAACCTAATAAAATCAATAAATTAATCGATTTTTTTTACTGAAAATACTGATTTTTTTTCTTGGAATTTGATGGTGTTTCGAATCGGACTTTGAAGAAAATTTAGCAGGTATTTAGATTGCATTCATGAAATAAAATTATTTATATTTATAAAAATAAAAAACCATTTTTTATGAGAAAGCTTTTATCTCTATTGATTGTTTTTTGCATTTTCGGATGTAAAAAATATGTGGTGTCTTTTGAACAGCCAACCGACATGAAATTAGACAACTTAAAACTCGAAATACTTTTGGACAACAAAAAAGTAAAGGATATCAATTTAAAAGCAACAGAAGCAATGCCTACTTATGAAACAACAGCATTGTCTGTATCAGATGATGGAAAACACACGCTTCAAATAAAAGTAAAAGACACTGCATTTAGCTATGATATTAAGTATCCAGAAGAAAAATATGTTCTTGTAACTGCTCATTTAAAAAATAATGGCAAAGTTCATATTGGGATTTTAAAGCAAAATTATAAATACAGACTGCGTTAAATCCATTTGATGCTGTTTGATTCAAAAAAAAGGCTTTCACAAGTAAAATGTGAAAGCCTTTTATAATGTTAGGAATTAGTCTTAAGATAAAAAGTCTTTAAACCACAATCCTGAATTTTTAATAGTTCGTTTTTGCGTTTCAAAATCCACATGAATTAATCCGAAACGGGCATTATAACCTTCTGCCCACTCGAAGTTATCGGTTAGACTCCAGACAAAGTAACCCTCCACATTTAAGCCTTCATTTCTGGCTTTTAAAATCTGTTCTAGATGATCTTGAATATAATGAGTTCGTTTGATGTCGAATACTTTTCCGTTGGTTACCGTATCTGGAAAAGCAGCGCCGTTTTCAGTGATTATAATTTTTCGGATTCCTTTATATTCATTGAATTTTTTAAGCACATGATATAATGCTGGCGGATAGACTTCCCAGCCCATTTCTGTAGCAATTACATTCCGTTTTTCGGCGCTTACCAATTCGGCACCAATATACGGAATCAACATTGCCGATTTTACCACCTCACGCGTGTAACATTGAAGACCAATAAAATCAAAATCGAATGCAAGATTGTCTAAATCGTCTCCTAAAATATAGTTGTTGAGTTTTTTAAGAACAGGAAGATCTTTCTGCGGATAGCCCAATCCTAAAATAGGTTCTATAAAAGTTCTGTTCAATAAAGTGTCTACTCGTTTTGCGGCTTCAACATCTTTTGCGCTTTCTGTTGCAGGTTCGATATGCGTGCAAGAAAACGTGGTTCCGATATTCGCACTAGGAATTCTGTTTCGGATAATTTTTGCACCTGCAGCTGTTGCTAAAGTTACGTGGTGCATGGCTTTTAAGTAATTGGTAATTCCTTTTTTCCCAGGTGCATGAATGCCTAAAAAATAACCCGCACCAGTAAATACAGAAGGTTCGTTGATTACCATCCAGTTTTTGACACGGTCGCCAAAATACTGTACACAAACTTCTACATATTCTGAAAACCAAGAAACCGATTCCCGGTTCGTCCAGCCTCCTTTTAATTCTAGTTCATGCGGTAAGTCCCAATGATAAAGCGTTATCCAAGGTTCGATTTCCGAAGCAAGAAGAGAATCTATGATTTTATTGTAGTAATCGATTCCGGCCTGATTTATAGGATGGATTCCAGTTGGCATAATTCTAGGCCAGCTGATAGAGAATCTGAAATTTGGAATATTTAATTCCCGAATCAAATCGATATCATCTTGATAAGAGTTGTAGAAATCGCAAGCAGTTAAGGCATGATCACCGTTTTTTATTTTTCCTTTTTGAGAAGTAAAAACATCCCAGATAGAAGAACCTTTTCCGTCAGAATCATGCGCTCCCTCAATTTGGAAAGCGGCGGTTGAAACACCCCACAAGAAATCTTCCCCAAATTGGTTTTTGTTCAAAAATGAGTTTTCAATTTTATTCATTCAATAAGACTTTCCTTGTTTTTAAACGTTTCTATTAGTGTAGGAAAGAAGATTGCATAGCTCTTAAAAAAAGCCATTCTTTGAATGATACCAGAAAATTTAGATTAAAGAATTTCATAACGATTAGTTTTATATCAAATTAATAAAACCAATGTGAATTTATTGTAAAGTGATTATTATCAAATAATTAAATGTAAAAAATGAGAAGAATTAATCTTCCCATCCGCAAAGTGATAAACCCAAACCTTTAGCTTGTTTGAGCGATGTTTTTACCGTTTCGCTACGACAAGAACGAAGTCCGCGACAATTTTCATTATAATGATATTTTTTTGCACCAGTCGAACCACAGATATAAACATTAGTTTCAGGTGGTTTGAAAGAGCTTGAAAAAACAATTAGTAAGAGTAAAGTATATTTCATTATATAATTTTATTTAACAATTAAATGGTATTCATTTCCATGTTTATCAAGAGCTTTTAGTTTTCCGTGAGCAATCCATTCGGTATTTATTTCTGTTTCGGCAATACTATCAATTAAAATTCCGGCTCCATATTTTCCTTGAACAATTATATTCCCAAAAACCGAGTCTCCAGTTGTATTTATTCCTTTTACATCATAATTGTATTTATAGTGTCCAGGATTTCCCGTTCTGTATTTGTACTTATAAGTTGTATTTACATGATAGGTTTTGGCTTCTTCCGGAGTTATTGTTTTACGATCATCTGCAGTAATTACAGGTTTATAAAATGAATTTATTTCTGTTGATGGTGGAGGAGCATCTGGATGTTTGCAGGAAAAAAGTATAGATACAAAAAGTAAGATGAGGTAGTTTTTTTGCATAGGCGTTTTGGGTGTTTGGTTGGAGATAGCATTTTACTTTGATAAATCTAATTAGAATTAGATTCTCTAAAATGAGTACATATACGGGATTTTTTTGTTGTTTATCAATTATCATCCCGTAGGGCGTCTATATTTAGATAATGTTTTAAATCAGGAATATCAAAAAAAATAAAGCTCCTGCTAGGAGCTTTAAAAAGTATAATCTAATTAAAAGCTTTCTTGTTTTCTAAAAACCATTATTGTACTTGACATTAAAAGAATGATCAGACATTAATAATAATCCAATGAATTGAATCAAGGCTAATAGGCTTGGAATCAATGTCCAGCAGAATAATAAATAAAAGATGCCTTGTACGGATTACCCTAAGTAAAATTTATGGATTCCAATTCCTCCAAAAAAGAGAGCCAAAATTGTTGCGGTTGCTTTACTTTTCATAATTTACATTTTAGATAAAATTTCTGTTTTTTTATTATCAAATTCAGTTTGTGAGATAATTTCACTCTCGAGCAGTTTTTTTAATTTTTGAAGTGTCTCTAAAGGATCTTCTTTTGGTTCCTGATTTTGAGAAGTTGGCAAGCCAGCGTTTACCGTAATTCCACCTCCTGCAATTGCTCTTTTGGTTTCTAGGTCATGTTCTCGTCTGTAAATAATCATTTCCTCTTCTTTTTGCTGTGCAAATTGATAAAGTTTTCTAGCTTGGGCTTTTGGCAAATAATCAAGCATATTCATAGTGCCACGTATTGTTTTCATTGAAAACGTAGCGCCAATGATGCCTTCTTTCATATGACAATCTGCAATATCTTTCCATGCATAATCTTGAAAATCCATCGATAAACCTAAATTTTTAGGTCTACAGAAAATTATTCTTTTGTTAGTTAATGCGATACAGTCTGGAGATAAATTAATTGCAGGTTTTTTTTGTACAGCAATGTATTCAATCTGTTCTCCAGATGTGAGTAATCCAACAATTTTTGGCATTAGTTTTTCTACTGCTTTAGGGTCTTGTTCTTCATTTAAGAACTGTTTTAGTTCATTTATCATAATTATTTTGTTTTAGTCAATTTCATAAAGTGCTAAGGTTTCCAGTAATTGTTTTTCAAATTGATAAATGTCATCGATAGATGAGATTAAAACTTTGGTTTCTATTTTATTATCATTGAAAAGACTTAAGTATTTTTTGCCTCCATTGAGATGAAGTCTGCATAAGGGTTTACGATTATTATCATCTAACAGAATTCCGAAATAAGATTGTGTATCACGATATACAATTCTGTTTGTAGGCAGTTTTCGACGTAAAATAGCAACTACTATGCGATAACCATCAAGTTCTTCTTCAGTTGTAATAATTTTAGTATCGTCTTCAGTTATTAGGATTTCTTCGTCTTGTTGTTTGATCGTCTCTTTGGTTAAAGCAGCGTTTAATCTATCATTAATTTTATCATTAATGAATTGAGTAACTGATTTTTGAACTAAATCTTTAAACTCATCGACTACTTTTTCAGTTAGTCTTCCTGTATATATTTTGTTCGCAAATAGTTTTGTAAAATCATTTGAAGGACTCTCTAGTTCTGTATTTATAAGTTTTTTTATTTCTTTAATATATTTTAAAGAACTGGCATTGCTTACAATATTGTTGACATCGAAATTGGTTTTATGAAATTTTGCAATCTCATGTATAGTATTCTCTTTTAAATTGCATATATCAAATTCAAGAAATGGTTTTTCATCCATTTTGTTTTGATCGTCTAAATCAGTAAAGAATTGATAATTAATTCCATTTGTTAAAAGAGCAAAGCGAGTCTTTGTAACATGAAAATAGCGGAATAATTGTGAATTATGAACGGTTAATTTTTCTTTCCAGCTTTTACATTCAACAATGATAATTGGTTCTCCATTTTGAAAGATTGCATAGTCGACTTTTTCTCCTTTTTTTAATCCAAGATCTGCTGTGAATTCTGGAACTACTTCAAGAGGATTAAATGCATCGTAACCTAAAATATTAATAAAAGGCAGTACAAAGGCATGTTTAGTAGATTCTTCTGTTTCAATTTTACTTTTTAACTGATTTATTTTATCTGCTAACGATTTGAGTTGAATATTCATTTCCATAGGTCGGTAGTTTAAATTTATAACCCAAAAGTAACCCCAATCAAAACCAGTATTTTACGGAAATCCATAATCCATAAAAATCAAATAGAAGAAATAAAAAAAGCTCCCGAGGGAGCTTTAAAAAATGGAGTAGTGGAATTTAGATTATTCCCATATCTTTTACAATAGAGACCAAATGAACAGTATTATTAGCTTTGAAAAAGTCTTTCAGTTTTGCTAATCTTTTTTCCATAGCACTTTTGCTATTGGGTTTAATATCTGTATTTTTAAAAATATCTATGATTTCGTCTTGTGAAGTTCCTGCAGCTAAATATTTCAGGATTTTAATATCAACATCGTCTATTTCATAATTACCTTTTTCCTGAAGTGCAGAAGCGACTTCTGGAGAAATAAATTTTTGATCGGAACTTGAAATTAAATGAATCGCCTTTTTCAATTCTTCAATACTGTTTAAGCCTTTCAATACAAAAGCATCAATTTCGGCATTGTCGAAAAGTGATTTAATACGATAGCTTTTATCTTCAACAGAATAAGCGATGATCTTCATATCAGGTTGCAGTTCACGAACTTTTTGAATTAATTCGTCACCATTTACAATTTTTACTTCACGATGATCTATTTTAAAAGAAAGATCACTAATTAACAAATCGTAAGGCTCGTTATCTTGAATAGCTCTTCGGATTTTTAGAAACGCGTCATCGCAAAATTTGGAATGTTGAAAATCTGCAATGTTTAAATCTTTTAAAACTTGTTGAATTCCTAAATTCATTGCATCAAGATCTTCGGCAATTATTACTTTTTTAAACATAGGCTTTTATTTTGGCATTGTTATTTTGACTTTAAAACCTTTATTAGGTTCAGTTTCAAAAGTAATAGTTCCTTTTATGGCTAGAATACGGTTTTCCATATTTTGTAAACCATTTTTTATAATTGTTGATTTTTCACAGCCTTTTCCGTTGTCACTATAACTTATAAAGATCTTGTTGTCTGTTTCAAACTTTAGAACAACGACTGAAGCTTCACTATGCTTTTTCATGTTGACCATTAGTTCTTGCAAAACCCTGTGAATGGTTATCTTTTTTAATTCCTCAATTAGTTCCCAGCTTATTTTTTCGATACCATTAATTAGAACATTTGTATTATCGCTATTATAAGTAGAAAGCATTTCTTTTAAGTTGTCGGAATAATTTATCCCAGTATCTATATCATTGTTTTCTCTTGATATACCCCGAACGCGAGTATAAATATGATTTAGTTTTTGTAATAAGGTTTCTTTGTTGTTTTCGGCTGTTAGCAATTGAGTCTGAGTAAATGTGATTGTATTGAAAACATCATTTGCCAGTTCGTCATGAATATCTTTTGCAATTCTTGTTTCGGTATCGTAAGCTGTTTTTATTTTTTCAGTACGGTTTTTATTTCTGTAATATTTTATTAAATAAAAAATTAGGACAGCTAAAAAAAGAGAAATGGTGATGAATAAATACTGCTGATATTGCGCGCGTTGAATCGACAGCTGGTTTTCAGCATTTTTTAAACGAAGTTTCTGATTTTCGTCTTTTTCTTTTTTAGAATCGTACTTTATTTTAGCAAATTTGTTTTTAAAGTTGTTTCTAATTTTAATTATGCTATCATTTATACTTAAATAGTTTTGTGCATATTGCAGTCCAGCATTATTTGAAATTAAAAGAGACAGTGCTTTCAATCTTTCGTCGACGCTATTAAATTGGGTTGCTATTGCATAAGCTTTTTTTGCATATTCATTCGATTTAGTAATATCGGTTTTTGAATAATATTCTGCTAAGTGAGTATAACTTTCTATGCTTCCATACGAATCGCTAATCTGATTTCTCAATTTTAGACTTTCCTGCATGAGCTGAAGTCCTTTTTCATTTGAACCTTTTTTAAAGTAGGCAAATCCGAGATTGTCGATTACTCTTGCTTTACTTTTTTCAAATCTATCGAATTCTTTAGTTTTTAAAATTCGTTCGAGAATTGTAATAGCCTCATCATATTTTTTTTGTTTGATGTAAACAACAGCAATATTGTTAAGAGGAGATTGTTTAGTAAGTTGATCTTTGGAATCTTTTATTGCCTGATTATAATAAAATATCGCGTCATCATAAATTGCAAGTTCTTTGTCTGCAATTCCGAAGAAGTTATTAATTGCACACTTAAAATTATAATCATTTTTTACATATGGAAGCGCTTCTGTTAATGTCTCTTTACTACCATAATAATCACCGTTTATTTGTTGTATGTTCGCCATTTGGATCAAATTATAGGTAACATTTGCACTGTCTTTTAAATGTTCAAATGCAATTTTTGATTTGTTGAAGTAGTAAAAAGAACTATTGTAATTGCTCTTTTTAAATTCTTCTGTGGCTTTTTGCTGTAGTTTTACGGCTTCTTTTACATTAGTATCACTATTTAGTAACACGTCTGTTTTCTCCTCACAGGAAATAAAAAGAAGGAAAATGAAAAAATAAAAAAACGGGGATTGTAACATATATATTACTTTCCCCGAATTTAATCATTTATTGAAAATAACAAATTTTATTTGTTATTTTTTTGGAGGTGGAGGTGGTGGAAGATTAACAGGATCATCTCCAGGTCCAGTTTCGATTGCTTGAACATCTGACGGAATCACTTTTTGTATTTCCGATTTTTTAGCTTCAGTTTCAAATTCTTCAGCAGTACAAGAAAAAATTGTCAAACTCAATAGCGCGCACGCTCCCAATGTAAATAGTGTTTTCATTTTTTTTAATGATTTAAGATTTAGTAAAAGGGCTTTGCCGTTCAGAAAGGTTCTGAACTTGTTATGGCATTGCCGACTTGTTTGGGAAGTGAAGTGCGTAGAACTATAAAATTTTATTTATACTTCCCGGGATAAACTCCGTTTTACGGTTTTCCGCACTTGGTTACTTAACTAGTTTTGTACATTTGTTTTTGACCTGCAGATCAAAACGTTAACTAATTTTGTTTAGGCAAAGTAACAGCGGTTCTGAGGCTGTATTGATACGGAATTCCGGGATTTCCGATTTAGTTTTTGGACATCCCTTGAATTCCTTAGAATTCCTTGAAAATCCAAAAAAAACTTGATGCTTATGAATAACAATACTTTAGAGAATTATTATAAGAAAGCCGTTAAAAACAAATATGAAGAGATAAAAGACGGTGATAATTTCATTTATTTGAATCATCCTACAAGGGCTAAACTGAATAAGTTTTGTTGGGAAATATTTGAAACAAATAAAATGCATTCAGATGATTTAGTTGCTGTAAATTCTTTACTAGGTCTTCCTTTTGATATTAATACAAAGAATAAGTTTAGACAACAAACTAACCAATTTAGACCCATCGAAACTTTTTTTAAAGGAGAAACTGATCCTGAAAAAATAGATGTTGTAGATCTTGCCGCCATTTTGGTAGATTACCAGCCTAGACCTTTTGCCAAGTTTAGAAAGCAATTTGATCCAGATGAGTTAAAATTGATGGATGAATTAAGAAATACTCCTTTTTCTAATCCAAAAGTTTCTTCTGAGAATTTAATTGAAGAAGCAAAAAGTGGAAATTATAAAAATGATGTAGAATTATTTAATGAATTAACAAATGCAAGTCTTCTAGATGAAACACGCTCTTCAAATGATCTGATTGATGAGGTAAAAAATGAAAAATCGATTGAACCACAAGATACTTTCGATATTGAAGAGCCTGAAGAAATTCAAAATCAAGATTCGGAACCAACTCAAGATGAAGAACAACGACCATCATCAACTCCTATAGATGAAAAGCCAAAATCTGATAGGTGGAGATATTTAGGAATCGCAGCTATTGTTTTAGTTGGATTAGGTTTGATCACTTATTTTAACTTGTCGAAGAAGGAATGTATACAATGGTCTGGAGATCATTATGAAGAAGTCAGTTGTGACTTGAAAATTCAAGGAATAGGGACATTTAATTCGCCTGAACCGTATGACGAAAGAATTATAAATCTTAGAAGAATTAAAGTTAGCGATACCACAATATTTTTTAAAAATGAAAAAGCCATCATATGGTATGCGAAAGTGGGAGATAGTATCCAGTATTTTAATACACATGGGATGCATCCCGAAACTGGAAGAGCATTAAGACCAATTACTCCTTATATTATTAATAAATATGTAAGAAAATAAAATTTCGTTAAAATGCGATTTATGTAATAATTTCTTTAAATCATGAAATTTTTTGTAAGGATATACATTTAATTTAGCATTATTAAATTATATCAATAAAAAACAAATCAACATGAAAACTACAAGATTATTATTAGTATCAGCCTTAAGTTTAGGATTATTTGCCGCATCATGTAGCAGTGACGATAACGAAGGGGAGACAATTGTTCCAATTCAAGGAAAATACAACTTGAGACAAACAGGAACAATCGTGAATGGCCAAGAAGTTTTAATTGATGCTCCAGCAAATCAAAGTGGATGTCCAATGGATTATTTGGATTTGAGAGTAAGCAATGCAGCAGTTATAGGTGATTATGATGGATCAGAGTGTGCTTTGACAGAAACTACAGGGACTTATGTAAGATCTCATAATGATTTAACAATTACAATTGGTAACTTAAGTACAACCAGTGATATCATGAATCTTACCAACAAAGAACTTAAAATTAAAGACAAAACAACTGGAGTAATTACAGTTTACTCTAGATAATTGATTTTCTTTAAAAAATAAAAACGGAAATAGCTCTTAAAGTTATTTCCGTTTTTTTTATTGGAATTTGGAATTTGGAATTTGATATTTTTAATTAACGGGTATATAAATATCAAATGAAGCACCTTCATTCATAACGCCTGAAGCCGTAATCATTCCGTTATGGTTTTCTACAATTTTCTTTACGATTGCAAGGCCAATACCGGTTCCGTTGTAGCGGTCTCTTCCATGTAAACGCTGGAAAACTTCAAAAATCTTTTTATTGTATTGCGATTCAAAACCGATTCCGTTGTCTGAAACCCGAATGTGGCAGTAATCTTTGTAAGATATTAGTTTTTCATTGTTTAACTCTTTTCCTGTAACAATCTTGCTTGTGATTTTAATTTTAACTGGAACATCAGGATCAGAGAATTTTAATGAATTGCTGATTAAATTATATAAAAGCTGTTTGAATTGAAACAGAATAACGTTGACTTCGGATGTTTTTTCTACTTCAATTACAGCATTTTTTTGTTCCAATTCTTCTTTTAAATCGTCTTTTACTTCTTCAATAATTTGAGAAAGATCAATTTTTACAAAATTACGTTCCTGCACATTGGTTCTCGAGTAGGAAAGCAAATCGTTTATCAAAGTCTGCATTCGTTGTGCGGCGTTCTGCATTCTTCTAAATTTGTCTAAACCATTTTCAGATAAATTAGCAGCTTCTTTTTCTATAATCTGCGAAGCAAAAGTCTGGATTTTACGAAGCGGTTCCTGTAAGTCATGACTTGAAATATAGGCAAAGGATTGAAGTTCTTTGTTCATTTCTTCCAGCTCGTTGTTTTTCTGTTCGAGCTCCATTGCATTTAGTTTCAAAGTATCGTCTGCTCTTTTTTTATCGGTTAAATCGTGGGTGACTTTTGAGAAACCAATTACTTCGCCCTGTTTATTATGAACGGCGGTGATTACCACGCTGGCCCAAAATAAATTCCCGTTTTTACGAGTTCGCCAGCCTTCATGAATTGCTTTTCCATTATCTCTTGCACGTTGTAAAAGCGTTTGCGGAAGATTGTTTTTTTGATCTTTTTCGGTGTAAAAAACAGCAAAATATTTTCCAATAATTTCCTCTGCTTTATACCCTTTTATTTTTTCGGCTCCAACATTCCAGTTTTCAATTATACCATCTCGGTTGAGGTATATAATAGCATATTCCTGAATCTCTTCAACCATTAAATGATAACGTTCTTCACTTTTTCGGAGCGATTCGTTAATCTGAATTAATTCCCTTGTTCGAGCTGTAACTTGCTGTTCCAGTTCGTGCGTAAACGCTTTTTCGGTATGAATATCCGTAAAGGCACCTACCCATTTTATAATTTTATTTTCAATATTGTAAACAGGTTCTCCAATTACAGTGTGCCAACGGTAGTTTCCGTCTTTTCTGCGCATTCTTACATCACAGCGATACATTTCGCCCGTTTTAAGCGCATTTTGCCAGATTCTGATATTTTCTTGAAAATCGTCTGGATGGATCATGGCTTCCCAGGAACCTTCAGTACCAGGTTGAATTCCGGTATATTCCAGCCATTTTCCAGAAGTAAATAAAGCATTTCCTTCAGCATTGGTTTCCCAAATTAACTGCGGAATACTTTCCGTAAGAGAACGGAATCGCATTTCGCTTTCTTCGATTTTTTTTCGGGTTTCGACTTTTTCAGTAACATCAATAAGTGTCATTCTGACTCCCGAAATAGAATCATCACTTTCGCGGAGCGGGGCAAATTCAAAATCTACATAAAATTGACTGTCTTCATTTTCGATATAAAGAAGTGATTCTGATTCGGCATACACTTTTCCAGTTTCATAAACCTGTTTCAGTAATGTGGCATATTTCTGTTTTTCTAATTCTGGAAATAATTCTAATAGTTTTTTCCCTTGAACATCAGCTTCTTCTTTTTTCCAGATATTATCTAACAGCACAAAATTGGCCATTTCGATTACAAAGTCATTGCCACGCAAAATTGCTTTTGGCACAGGCGACTTCATGATAAGATTGCGTAGTTTCTTCTCGCTTTCTTCAATTTTCTGCTGGTATTTTTTTTCTTCTGTAATATCTCTAACAGTTCCAATCAATTTTGAAGGTTCATTATTTTCATCATAAAAAACTTTACCTTTTCCTTCGACCCAATGTATTGATTTGTCTTTCCAGATTACACGTGCTTCATAATGTAGAAATCCAGAAGTTAATGCTTCTTTAAAACTTCTATTTCTGATATGTACATCATCAGGATGAAGATGTGCCAGCAATTCTTCATGCGTTAACGAAACATCTTCGGTATAACCGCCTATAATTTCGAGATATCTTTTAGAATAAATTGGATTTCGGGTTTTTACATTGAGTTCCCAAGTACCCAATTCGCTGGCTTCGACCACAATTTTAAGACGGTCTTCGTTTAGCTCGATTTTTTTACGGGCTTCGACTTTTTCGCTTACTTCTGTAGCGGTTACTAAAATACCTGAAATAGTTCCATTTTCTTCCTTTAAAGGATGATAAAGAAAATCAAAATAACAGGTTTCAATTTTCCCGTATCGTTTTATTGGAACCGGAACCTCATTTCCATGAAATGGAATTCCGGTATTTAATACACCATCAAGCAAGGCGCTTACAGTATCTTTTACTTCTGGGAGTGAATCGTATAAAGGTCTGCCAACAAAAGTATCTTCTTGCCTGTCAACAAGTTTTAAATAAGCTTCGTTTGCCATTTCAACCACATATTCTGGTCCGCGAAGAATTGTAATTCCAACAGGCGCTTGTTTTACGGTATTACGGAAACGTTTATCGCTTTCTTCAATTTTTTGTTTGGCCAAAAATATATCGGTTATTTCCACTCCGGTATTCATTACGGCATATACTTTTCCAGAAATGTCGTAAAGAGGAGTAAAGCTGTAATCAAAATAAGAAGTTTTTAAGACATTGTCTACTATCAGATTAATTTCACTGTTTTTAGAATGAAAAGATTCGCCAGTTTCGTATACGGTTTGTACTTGCTTGAAGATAGGCTCATCCTTTAGTTCAGGAAGAAGTTCTGTATATGTTTTTCCAATCACGTCAGGACCTTTCCCCCAAACTTTTATAATAGAATCATTGGCCAATTCGATACGCATTTCTTTACCAACATAAACCGCGATAGGAAAAGGTGCATTTTCTACCAGTTGACGTATTTTTTGTTCGCTTTCTTCCACTTTAGAACGTGCCAAAACTTGTGCCGTTACTTCGGTTGCAATTGTGGCAACTCCCGAAATTGTTCCGTCAGCTTCTCTAAGGGCTTCGTAAACAAAATTGACATAAGTATTTTCGGTTTGTCCGTTTCTGTTAAGCTGGATAAAAAGTTCATCGGTTGTATTTTTTTTGCCTGTTGTAAAAACGTTGTGGAGAATTTCGCCCAAGCCTTGTTTCTCTAATTCTGGCAGAGTTTCAAAAATTGGTTTATTGATAATATTTTCTGCTGTTGTACCCCAAAGCTGAATCATTTGTTCGTTGGCAATTTCAATTACATGATTTTCTCCTCTAAAAATACACATCGCAACAGGAGCCTGCATAATATTGTTAACGAATCGCGCGTTACTTTCCTGTAAGGCATCTGCAACAATTTTCTTTTCGGTGGTTTCTATTACAGTAACTAAAATACCACCGACAGAACCGTCTTCTATTTTGATTGGGCTGTACGAAAAATCAAAAAAGCAGTCTTCTGGATAACCATTTCGATTCATTGAAACTTTAAAATCAGGAAAACTTACTGCCTTGCCTTTCATAACATCGGCGAACATTGGGCCAATAGTATCCCAGATTTCAGTAAAGGTATTTTGAGCACTTCCTCCTAAAGCGTCGGGATGTTTTGAAACACCCAAAATTGGACGGAAAGCATCATTGTACAACTGCGTATAATTTTTGCCCCACGCAATGTACATCCCAAAAGGATTGCCAAGCATCATTGCGGTCATTGTTTTTAGACTTTGTGGCCATTTCTCTGGATTGCCTAAAGGAGTTTTGCTCCAATCTGCAGAACGTATTAAACTTCCCATTTCTCCACCATCGGAAAGAAAATAATGTTCTTTTTTGTTGTGGTTCATTCCAAAGAAGATTTAAGGTTGCAGGATAAAATGAGCTCTTTCGGGCTGTCTGAAATTATTCTCAGATGCTGTAGTCAGGGCAATTTCGATTACCTTTTTCAATTTAGAAAAATCACCTGGTTTTCGAATATAATAGGAAGCGCCATTTTTATATAAGTTGTTTACAATTTCGCTGTCTAATGAAGTCGAAAAAATAATGACGGGCAGATTTTTTAGTTTTTCATCTGCTTTGATTTCTGCTAGACATTCTATGCCATTTTTTCTAGGCATGTTTAAATCAAGAAAAAGTACATCTGGAAAATTATTCGAACTGTTGGTTTTTAAATAATCCATCAATTGTACTCCATCGTGCACTATAGAAAGAGCAGCGTTAATTGAGGTTTCGTCGAGAGCTTCTTTAAAGAAAAGGCAGTCATCATCATCGTCATCAGCGAGTAAAAGATTATAGCGCTCTGTATTCATTTTCTTATATTCTCAATTTAGGGTTATATTTATTTCGATAAATTTAACTTTTTTCGGTCAGATTTCCCGTTTTTTTAGGAAGAATGTTTTTCTCAAATCAAAATATTTAAACGTTTAAAATAGGTTTTCATAAATGGATGCAATTTTATTTTAAAAAATACGTTTACTATATTCTTGCAGTATGCTGATGAAATAAGTCAGTAAAATGAGAACCCAATCTCTTTGAATCCCTTTTAATAATGCCTTTTTTTTATCTAAAGAAGCACCATTTGTTGTTTACTGTATCCACAAAGTGTAAAATAATTATACACTATTTTTGCACCTCTTTTTTATAAAATGCTCTATACCAGCTTTAAACCGTATTGGCACGCCAGTTGCAAATTGTGTTTATGTCAAAATCTTTGATGAGTTTGTTTTTTTATTGTTCTCTCCATACGAGCAACAATAAAGCAGAAAGAAAAGATTTTACTAAAAGCCATAATTAAGCAATCAAATAAGGAGTATAAGCATGGAAAGCGAAACATTTATCTCAGAACAATTTTATTCTAATGGTAGTACAGCTATCAGTGGAAAATCAGTAAACGGTTCTATTTTCGGAACTAAAGAAAAATCAACAAAAATACACGTAGAAAGACCAACAAGTCCGTTTGGATTAGCCGTTCTTATTGGGACATTTGTGCTAATGCTGGCAGGAGTATATGCAGTATATCTTTTACAAGACGATTTCGAGCAATTTCATTTTGAAAGAATCGCTTCGACTTGGGGATTACCATTTTTAATCATCACGACTATTTTATTCTTTTATCAAACGGGAGTTTTCCTTTACAGTTCTTATTTGTACTTAAGATACAAAGCAATCGAATCAGTTTCAGATGATTTATTGCCAACTTGTACGATTATAGTTCCAGCATACAACGAAGGAAAATTGGTTTGGGATACTTTATTAAGTCTTGCAGACAGCGATTATCCAGCAGAAAAATTACAGCTTTTAGCGATTGACGATGGTAGTAAAGATGATACCTGGTACTGGATGCAGGAAGCAAAAGCAAAATTAGGAGATCGTGTAACGATTTTCCAACAACCAAAAAATCAAGGGAAACGTCAGGCCTTGTACAGAGGTTTTAAACTGGGAACAGGAGAAATCTTTGTCACGGTTGACAGTGATTCTATTGTGAAAAAAGATACTTTAAGAAACTTAGTTAGTCCGTTTGTGGTAAACAAAAAATGCGGAGCTGTTGCAGGAAACGTTCAGGTTTTAAACAACAAATCGGCTATTTTACCAAAAATGCTGAATGTAAGTTTCGTAATGAGTTTTGAATTCCAGCGTTCTGCAGAAAGCGAATTAGGATCTGTATTATGTACACCAGGAGCTTTGGCAGCGTATAAAAGGGATGCAGTTTTCAACTGTCTTCCAGAATGGATCAACCAGACTTTTATGGGCGAGCCATCAGATATTGGAGAAGATCGTGCTTTGACAAATATGATTTTGAAACAAGGTTTTGAAGTTAAATTCCAAAGAAACGCAGTGGTATTGACTAACGTTCCTGAAGAATACAAAGGATTATATAAAATGTTCATAAGATGGGCGAGAAGTAACGTTCGTGAAAACCTGATGATGGCAAAATATGTTTTCAAAGATTTTAGAAAAGGATCAAAATTTGGAGCAAGAATGCTTTTTGCAAATCAGTTCTTTAAAATCGCAATGACCTATCCTTTTATCTTGTTTATGTTTTATTTTATTGCAGTTCATCCAATATTATTCATAAGTTCAACATTCTTGGCCATTTTAATTTTCTCAAGCTTTTCAATGTTGTTCTATGCAAAAAGATACAATTTGGCTGAGTCTTTCTGGGCGTATTCATACAGTGTTTTCTACACTTTCAGTTTATTCTGGATTGCACCTTACGCCATTGCAACAGCAAACAAAAAAGGCTGGTTGACAAGAGGTTTATAAAATTTGTACACTATATTTCTATATAAAACTCCACCCAAGAAAATTACCCGTTGTAAAATTTTTACAGCGGGTTTTTTATTTTAAATGTGTTTCTTAGGTGTGAATTATTTTTTAGCCACAACCCGAGCGATAGCGAACAGGCGAAGCAATTACACAAATTTTCACAAATTAAAAAGCTAATTGCCTCCAGCTTTAGCTGGAGATTAACAAATAAATTCACAGAATAGGGCTTTAGCCAAAAGCATAAATTTGGTTAAAGCCTAATAGTTATATTTAAACAAAAAACGGTGTAATTATTTTTTAACCACAAATTGCACCAATTTTCATAAATTAATTCGTGGAAATTTGTGTAATTGCTTCGCCTGTTCGCTATCGCTCGGGTCGTGGCAAATAAAAAACTCTATCAAATTTTTATCTGGATTCTAATGATGCAATAATCTGCTTTTTCATTGTGGTATGTATATAATCCAAAGCTTCGGCGTAAGAAATTGCATAATGCCTTTCGATGTTTTGATATTCAGATGGGAATAAGCTCAAAATTTTATCATAATAAACATTCAGTTGATCGTCTGCAGGCATTTCATATTTCAAACGAAGTTGAAATCTTCGGAGCAAAGCGCTGTCAATAATTTCGTAATGATTGGTAGCACAAATCAATAAACTATCAGCAGGGAAATAATCAAAAAGCTGAATTATTGTGTTGACCAAACGACGCATTTCTCCAACATCTTTATCATCGCTGTCACGACTTTTTCCGATTTGATCAAACTCATCTAAAAATAAAACGGCTCTTTCGCGAATGGCCTTATCAAAAATTGCTTTTAAGTTTTTAGAAGTTTCGCCAATTCTGGAATCGATTACGGTGCTGAGGTTAACAATAATGATTTTTTTATTTAATGTATGAGCAATTGCTTTTGCGGTTGTCGTTTTGCCACAGCCAGAACTTCCGTGCAACAGAATTTTATTATCCACTTTAAGATTATACTTTTTAAGCTCTTCGATATATTGGTGTTCTTTGATAATCTGTAATAAAGCAGTTTTGTTTTCATCACTAAAGAACAAATCGTCTAAAGCAATTTTTTCGGTATCGTTTACGGTAAGATCATTCAGATTCATCTGCGGTATATTTTCAGCAAAATTAAGTTTTATTCTGTAATGTTTTCGTTCCAGATTTCTTTTCCGAGAAAGCGGTTTCCAAAAATCGAAGTACCAATTCTAACCATGTTGGAACCTTCTGCAATCGCAAGTTCCAAATCCTGAGACATTCCCATAGAAAGTTTTAAATCTTGTAAACCTTCAATTCCTTCTTTATAAATTTCATCCCGAATCGTTCTTAAAAGTCTTAAGGACGGAATCATTTTTTCTTTCTCAACATCCAATAAACCAATCGTCATTAAACCTTTAATGTTTAAAGTCTCGTATGATTTTATTTTTTTGATGAAATCCAAAACAGTTGAAGGTTCTAGACCGAATTTACTTTCTTCATAAGAAGTATTCACCTGTACAAAAACATCCAGTTTTCTATTTTGATTTAGAAGCTGTTTGTTTAATTCTTCTGCCAGATTCAAGCGGTCGAGAGATTGAATACAACTTACATATTTCAGAACATCTTTTACTTTATTCGTTTGAAGATGTCCAATAAAGTGACGTTCGATAGGAAGATGTTTCAATTCGGAATCTTTATCCCGTAATTCCTGCATTTTGTTTTCGCCCATTAAAGTTTCACCCGCTTCAATAGCAATTCTGATTCGGTCTGCTGGAACGGTTTTAGTAGCTAGTAAAAGCTGAACATCGGCAGGATTTCGTCCAGAAGTTTTACAGGCATTTTCGATACGCTGATGCACCTTTAGTAAATTAAAAATTATCTCATTTTTCATCCTGTAAAATTAATTCTAACTCTTAAAATTTTACTGGACCAGTATCTTTCAAAAAATGAAAAAACTGGATGATTTTCAACTTTCAGATCCAACGTAAATTTGTACCATAAAACAATAAAACTCAGCCACTCAGTGACTTAGTAACTTAGAAACTAAAAAAAAATGAAAATAGCAGTTTGGGATACTTATGTAACCCGCAAAGATGGAAAAATAATGCACTTTGATATTTTGGTAGATGAAAATGTCAATGATGCCGAACAAGTGTATAAATATGGTAAAATATACCTAAAAAGTGTAGCGCAGGAAGGACAGACTTTATCGTCTAAAGAATGCCGTTTCTGCCACATTGATAAAGCACCAATCGAAGTTGAAAACCAAATCCGGGAAAATGGGTTTTCTATTATTGAAATGGAAAACTGTAATTAAATTTGATTCAAACACATAGAAAGGCTTCGACTCCGCTCAGCCAGACAAACATCATGTCACCCTGAGCGAAGTCGAAGGGCTTTATCTGAATAAGGTTTAAAAAAAACGATACAGCATTTAACACATAGTCTCTGTGTTTTATTGCAAGTGAAATGCCTTTCAACAGCATCAAAACTATGTTTCTATGTGTTTAAAAAACTTTTTTACAAAAGCTTAGCAAGCGCCTTAATCCCTTCTTCCATTTGTTTTTCTGAAAGAGAAGCATATCCCAAACGAAATCCTTTTATGGTTTCGCTGAAGCTGAATCTTTCTGGATTCATAATCTGAATTCCTTGTAATTTTAGTTTTTCATGAACTTGTAAAACGTTGATTTCAGAATTGGGAACAATCCAAAATGCTAATCCACCTTCCGGTTTTGTGAAAGTAATTTTGCCTTGAAGATGTTGAATTAAAAGACTTTCAAAATAATCCCTTTTACTTTTATAAACAAGAGTAGCTTTTTTAAGATGACGTTTTATTTTGCCTTCGTTGATGAGGTATAAAACTGCTTCTTCCATAATATTATCGCCCTGAACATCAATGATTTTTCGATGTTTTGCTATTTTCTGAATGTTTTCAGATGAAGTTGCCAAGTAACCGATACGTAGTGCAGGAGCCACAATTTTACTGAAAGTGCCGATATAAATGTAATTTTTTAAAGCTGAATAACTGGAAAGCGGTAAAATTGGGCGTTGTCCAAAATGAAACTCGTTATCATAGTCATCTTCAATAATCGTAAAACCATATTGATTGGATAATTCAATAAGTTTTAATCTTTTTTTTAGAGACAAAGTTACGGTAGTAGGAAACTGATGATGCGGTGTTACATAAATCGCTTTTATGTTTGGATGCTTTAGCAGATACTCTTCAACCTGATTTATATCTAATCCGTCGGGTTCTAAATCTACGGGAAGTAGCTTTGCTCCCGCATTTTCAAAAGTTTCCCAGGCAGGTTTGTAACCCGGATTTTCAATTAAAACAAAATCTCCCGCTTCCAAAATACAATGTGAAGCAAGATACATCGCCATCTGGCTGCCGCGGGTAATGCAGATTTGATCGTGAGAAATACGCATACCACGTTTGAAATTCAGCATTTGGGCAATCGATTTTCTGAATTCAGGATTTCCTAATTCACTGCTGTAACCCATAATCTGCCAGCGTGATCTTCGGCTGAACAATTCTCTGTAGGCTCTTGCCAAATCATTCATTGGTGCCAATCGGCTGTCGGGAAGACCGTCATCAAAACTCAGATAACTTTTAGTTTCTTCAATAATGGTTTTCGATTCCTGTTTATCTTCTGAAACGGGAGAAAACTGTGGAAGCGGATGTGTAACAAAAGTTCCTTTTCTGTCAACAGAAATCAGCCAGCCCTCGGCAATTAAAACATCCAAAGCTTCAACAACAGTATTTCGGTTGACTTTCAATAATTCAGCCAGTTGTCTGCTTCCTGGTAATGCATTTCCGCCAATTAATTTTCCTGTTTTTATAGCCTCAATTACTGCATCGGCAATTTGAAGGTAAATCGCTTTATCGGATTTTTTGTCAAGCTGAATTTCTAATGGCCAAGGACGAAGCATCTGGACTGGTTGTTTGGATTGTTGGACTTTTTTTTGGTAGTCCAAATTTAAGTTTTTTAAATGAAAATCCAAGATTCTATTTCTTTAAAATAAATCTTATTTTGTTGTTTTTTAGACTTTTAGGAAATATTTCATAAAGAAAGCAGATTTAATTTTGCATCGTTAAGTAGATGATTTTAAACATTTTAAATTCTTAAACCGCTTTATGAAAATTCTAAAATTGATATTCTTTGTAACCACATGTGTTTTTGGGAATCATGGACATGATGAGAATAAAATTTTTACCGATTCCGAAACAGAACGTTTTAGTCAGCAGATTGAAGCAGTAAAGTCTATGATTGCATCCGGTTCTTATAACTCAAAAATTGCCTTTTTTATGGATATGAGAATCAAATCAGGTAAAAACAGATTCTTTGTTTATGATTTAGAAAATAATAAGATAATTGATGAAGGTTTAGTAGCAAACGGTTCCGGCTCGGAAACCGATATTAGAGGAGAACTAAAATTTAGCAATGAACCCAATTCGAACTGTACTTCATTGGGGCGCTATGCGGTTGGGAAATCCTATAGAGGAGGTTTTGGTAAATCTTATATTTTAAAAGGATTAGATCAGACCAACAATAATGCAGTTAAGAGAATGATTGTACTGCATTCGTATTCGGCAGTTCCGGAAAATGAACAAGATTATTACATCGCGCTCAGTCACGGCTGTCCGATGGTGAATGAAGTTTTTTTTAAAAGGCTTGAAAAAATAATAGACAACTCTAAGTCGACAATTATCTTAAATGTTTATTACTGAAGAAGATCTTATTTTTATAGGATTTAAACTTATCAAACAATTAAGATTTTTAAAAGTTTGTTCGTACACGTTTTTGAAATTTGAAGCTATTTTTAATATAGTTTTCTTATAATTCTTAACAGATTCGAAATATTTGCTAATTTCGTGACTTTATTCTTACTTAAAATTAAGGCAACTTGTCAAAACAGAATCTAAATCCAGATATTCTTATACTAAATCGTCTGAAAAGGAACGACGAATCTGCTTTGACAGAATTGTATAATAAGTTTTGGCAACCCTTATTTATGGCTTCTTACAATGTCTTAAAAGATAAAGAATTATGTGAAGACGTTATTCAGGATGTTTTTATGAATATTTGGCACAATCGAGAAAAACTAGAAATTCATACTTCCCTAAAAAGTTATTTGTATGCTTGCGCTCGATATCAGGTTTTTAATCAGATCAAAAAAAACAAAGACAAAATTCGTGTAGAACTTTTTGAGGAATTAAATACACGTTTTCAAAATACCACTCCCGAGACGCAATTGATGCATGAAGAATTGATACAGCATATAAATATGGTTGTAAATAATCTTCCTGAAAAATGCCAATTGGTCTATAAGCTGAGCCGGGAAGAACAGCTCAGTCATAAAGAAATAGCTGAACGTTTGGATATTTCTACAAAAACAGTCGAAAACCATATTACGAAAGCGCTTCATGCCATTCGTTTATCAATGGGAACCAGTACAAGTATGGCAATGGTTTTATGGCTTTCAAAAAATCTTTTTAAGTAAGATTTATTCTCTTTACACGCCTTTAAATTAATAGAAAAGTGAGACTGTTATTCTTGGAATAACAGTATTAGTTCTATTGTCTTATTTCATATTCTTCAAAAAAATAAAAAAAATGCTATTCCGACTAGGGGATAACATTTGTTTTTGACACTTACTTAAAATGAGCCCCAATTAATTTAAAATACAAAATGAAAAAAGACGAATTTTTGGCGTTGCTGGAGAAGTATCTTTCTGGAGAAACCAATATAAAAGAGCAAAAAAAATTACTTAATTATTACCAAAGTTTCCAAACAAATGCAGAATGGGATGAATCACTAGGTTCAAAAGATGAAATTGAGAACCGAATGTTGCTACGAATTCAAAATAGCTTAAAAGTTGAAGAAGTTAAAGTTATACCGTTCAAGCCATTTTATTCCAGATCCATTTTTAAAATTGCAACAGCGGCAGCTATAGTGTTGTTGATTTCTATTACCGCATTATTTAAAACTACTGAAACTGTAGTAAAAGAACAGCCAGAAGCTTTGCCTACAGTTGCAGTCCAAAACATTGCAGTAGGAAGTGACAAAGCTACATTGACTTTAGAAGACGGATCTGTCGTAGCGCTTGAAAAAGGAAAAGCCTATACTAAAGGAAATGTTTCGAGCAATGGAGAAAAATTGGTTTATGATGCAAAAAGTAAATCTGAGAAAATAGCCAACAATATATTGACAATACCCAGAGGCGGGCAGTTTTTTGTGCAATTGGCAGACAGTACAAAAGTTTGGTTAAACTCAGCATCCCAATTGAAATATCCGGTATCATTTGCCGAAGGTGAAACCAGACAAGTAGAATTGTTATATGGAGAAGCCTATTTTGAAGTATCGTCAAGTACGAAACATAAAGGAGCAAAATTCAAAGTGAAAACGCAAATGCAAAATGTTGAAGTTTTGGGTACAGAATTCAATATCAAAGCGTATCAAGATGAAAATACAATTTATACCACGCTTGTAAAAGGAAAAGTAGCCATAAACAATAACAAAGCAAAAGAAATCCTGAAACCAAATGAGCAGTCAAGAATCAGTGCCAACAGCAATGAAATTTCAATTTCTACAGTTGATGTCTACAATGAGATTTCATGGAAAAAAGGACTTTTTGTTTTTAAAGGAATGCCATTAAAAGACATTGCAAAAGTATTGTCGAGATGGTATGATGCCGATTTTGTTTTTGCGAATCCAGAACTAGGAAATGTAAAGTTTAACGGAGTTTTGAATAAAAACCAGAAACTCGAAGAAATAGTAGCCACAATCAAGAACAGTAATTTTATTAATGCCTATGAAATAAAAGACAAAACCATAACCATTAAGTAAAAAGAAAAGGGAATAAAGTTTAGACCTCTCACCGTACTGCACTTTATCCCTTTTGCAATGCGAGTCAATTAATTAATTCTAAAAATTAACCAACCAACTAACATGTAAATCTATGAATTTTAAATTAACCGACGTTCTTTTCTTTTTTAGAAGAAGACTAATTATTACCATTATGAGAACTTTTATCTTCTTGTTCTGTTCCACCATTTTTGGTTTTTCGCCTGCCAGCGTTTTTTCTCAAAACACAAAAATTACAATCGAAACTGATAAAATGGTTACGGTAGATGAGGTGTTTGATATTATTAAACAACAAACTAATTGCACCTTTATTTATCAGGAAGATTTGTTCAAGGAACTCCCTAAAGTCCATTTAAAAAAAGGAACCATCAAGGTAGGGGATCTGCTAAAAACAAGTTTTCCTGCAAAAGGCTTCACTTTTAGTTTTACTCCAAACAATACAATTGTTATTAATGAAGTTAAGCCAAGTCCCGAAAAAAAAGTAGAGCAATCGACTTGGATCGAAGTTAAGGGGGTAGTAACCAATCAAAGAAAAGAACCTTTGCCTGGGGTCAATATAAAAGTTAATGGTACCAATACGACTAGGCAGACAGACTTTGATGGAAAATACTCCATAACTGCACCTAGTGATGGAACACTATTTTTTAGTTATGTAGGCCATAAAGTAGAAATGGTGGCAGTAAACAATCGAAAAGTAATAAATGTAACACTTCAGGAAGAAACAAAAGAGTTAACAGGAGTTACTATAAACACAGGAGTTACAGTTCGTAAAAAAGAACTCATAACAGGAGCAGTAACCTCTTTTAGAGGAGAGGAATTGAGACAGGTATCGACACAAAATGCGGTGCAGGCTTTAAAATCTTTAGATCCCTCTTTTATTGTTGTCAACAATAATTTGGTTGGTTCAAACCCAAATGTTTTGCCTACAATAGAGGTAAGAGGGCAGACCAGTATCTCGGCAAATCAAGTCGAAAGCCAGTTTAAAGACGATCCTAACCAGCCATTATTTATTTTGGATGGATTTCCAACCACATTACAACAGGTAGTTGATTTAGATATTAACAGAATTGCCAATATTACGCTATTAAAAGATGCGGCTTCTACTGCCTTATATGGTGCACGTTCCGCCAACGGAGTTGTGGTTATTGAAACGATAAAGCCTTTACAGGGAAAACTACAGGTTTCCTATGTATACAATTCTGCTTTTGAAGTAGCCGATTTAAGTGTGTATCATTTAATGAATGCAGAACAAAAGTTAGAGTTTGAAAGACTATCCGGGGCTTTTAATGCTTATTCAGGAGCGTCGCCAGCAACGCAGTTTGAGTGGGATCAAGTTTATAATAAAAGGCTTGCTGATGTTCGGAGAGGTGTAAATACGTATTGGCTAAATGAACCCATACAGATGGGGATTACTTCTGGGCATAGTTTAAATTTGGGAGGAGGAACTGAAGAATTTAGATTCAATATAGCAGGAAATTACAAATCCTTGACTGGAACCATGAAAGGCTCAGAACATAATACCTGGGGCTATAATGCGGGTTTAGTGTACAAAAAAAATAAATTAAGTCTTAGTAATACTTTCTTTGTTTCTGGCGGTACAAATCAGGAATCCCCTTATGGTTCTTTTGCAACTTGGGCAAAAACAAGTCCCTATTATCCAAAATACAATGAAAATGGCGTGATCACTCGTTATTTGGATGGAACGACTGCTCCACTTCCTGATAAAGTGTATATTCCGGTAAATCAGGCGCCAAATCCATTGTATAATGTTTTTTTGCCAAGTTATAACAAAGGAAACAACTTTAATTTTACTAATAATTTTGCTTTAAACTATGATGTAAACACGCACATTAAAACGACTGGCGCATTGTCAATTTCTAAAATGGATATCAATAATACTGTCTTTGTTTCTCCAGATGATACCCAATTTATAAAAAAAAATGCTACAGAAAAAGGAACCTATACTAGACAAGAAGCCCGAATAGACAAGTGGAATGCCAATATTGGTGGTACCTATTCAAATGTTTTTAATAATGTTCATTCTTTTAATTATACAATCAGGGCTTCTGCTCTCGAAACCAGAAACAATTCTTATACATCTGCTTTAAGAGGTTTCCCAATTGGAGTAGATGGAAATCCGGCATTTGCTTTTGGATATGAACCTTATGCAAAACCAAAAATTTACACCGATTTAATTAGAAGTGTTGATTTGACCAATCAAATTAACTACGCTTACGACCGACGCTTTTTGTTCGATTTTACTCAGACCATTTCTGGGGCTACCAATTTTGGTTCAAACAAAAAATACTCACCCTATTGGGGCATTGGTTTAGGATGGAATTTGAACAACGAGTTTAAAATGAACGAAGATATTGTAAACGTATTAAAAGTACGCGCCAATATTGGTCAGACCGGAAATCAGAATTTAGTTGGGTATGCTTCTTATGATGTTTATGCTTATAACCCCAATACTAATGTTTTTGGTTCTGGTATAGCAATTTCTCAGATCGCCAATCCTAATTTAGAAGCACAAAAAACCAAGGACTTATCTGTTGGTTTAGATCTGGCGATGTTCAGAAATAAATTAACGGCAACTATCGGAGCTTACAGACGCAAAACTACACCACAAATTGTAGCGATCGATTTAGCTTCTTCAACAGGAATTGATGGTTATCCTATAAATTTAGGATACTTGACTACTGAAGGTTTAGAACTTAAAATGAACTATAACTTTATTTATAATGTAAAAGATAATTTTATTTGGGGTGTAGGTTTGATGGCGACCTCAAATAGTAATAAACTAGGTGGTTTTAATAATGCTTTATCTTCCTTAAACGATGCCGCTCAAAAAGCGGGAAGTTTAACCCGATATTATGATGGTGCCAGTACAAATGATCTTTGGGCAGTACCATCATTAGGAATTGATCCAGCAACGGGGCAAGAAGTTTTCTTAAAGAAAAATGGACAGACTACTTATATTTTTGATAAGAAAGATGAAGTAGTGATGGGGAATTCCAGAGAAAAAGCAACAGGAGTTGTTTCTACAAATCTAACTTATAAAGGATTTAGTTTTGGTCTCTTTGTACGCTACAGTTTGGGTGCTGATAGATTTAACAGTGCTTTATTCAATAAAGTAGAAAATATCTCATCTAGTAATATTTTCGACAATCAGGATGCAAGAGCTCTTACAGACCGCTGGACTACTCCGGGTCAAATGGCAGAATTTAAGGCGATCAGTTTGACCAGTTCAACTCCAATATCTTCCCGTTTTATTCAAAAAGATAATTATCTGTCAGGAGAATCTGTTCGTTTAGGATACCGATTAACAGACAGGGAATGGCTAAAAAGAAATGGATTAACAGGCCTAGGGATTAATGTTCTGGCAAATGAGTTTTTCCGTGTTTCTACCATAAAAGCAGAACGTGGAATCGATTATCCTTTTGCAAGAACGTATTCACTTAGTTTAAACTTATCTATTTAATATCGAAATCATGAAACAATATTTGTATAAAATAACATTCGTTTTCTTAGCGTCGATTATGGCAATTAGTTGCAGTGACTTTTTGGATGTAGTACCAAAGGATAAGATTCTAGAAAATCAGGCCTACAGCAGTGAATCTGGGATTCAAAATGCACATAATGGTCTTTACCTTCAGCTAGCAGATAATAATTTGTACGGAAAACAATTAACAATGGATGCTGTCGAAATTTTAGGGCAGCAGTATAACATAAACTCTTCCCATGTTAGTTCCAAAATTGCAACTTATGCATATACTGAAAGTGTACCTAAAATTACTTTTACAGCTATTTGGGAAAAAGCATTTAATACTGTTTTATCTTGTAATAAATTCTTAGAAAACATCGATAAATTTTCAGGAGTTATTTCAACTGAAAAAACAAATGAGTTAAAAGGCGAAGCTATTGGAATTCGTGCTATGCTACATTTTGATATGTTGCGATTGTATGGACCAATTTATAAAGTGTCTCCTTCAAATCCTTCAATACCATATTACGATAATTTTACAACAGGAAACAGTCCACTTTTGCCAGCAAATGAAGTAATTACAAAAATACTGGCAGATTTGGACGCTTCCCTTGTTCTTTTAAAAAATGATCCTGTTCTTACTTCAGGAAAATACAATGCGTCAACAGCTTTTGATGCCAATCCGTATTATTCTGCAAACAGAGGACAGAGAATGAATTATCTAGCTGTAAAATGCTTAAAAGCCCGTGTGCTTTTATATGCTGGAGATAAATCAAGTGCATCAATAACGGCGAGGGAAGTGATTGATTTTACAAAATCAACTGCTTTTTTTCCATGGACTTCTTTTTCGGAAGCTACAAATGCAACCAATCCTGATCGTACTTTTTCATCAGAAAATTTCTTTTCAATAAGTGATTATACTTTATATACGAAACAAATGGACCTATTTGATTCTAATCTGGATATTATTCACATATATGCGCCACTACTAAACCGCATTAACGCTGTTTTTGAATCGAATGACAATGATTATAGAAGTTTACCAAGTTGGAAAGTACCAGTTACAGGCGGTAAGACTCAAAAAACTTTTTTTAAGTACGCAGATGTAGATGATAAAACTAAACTTTTCCGTTTACAAATTCCAATGTTCAAACTTTCAGAAATGTATTTGATTGCAGCTGAAACCGCAACAGTTCCAGCAGATGGAATTACTTTTCTGAATACATTGCGTTTCAATAGAGGGTTAAACAATTTAGCTGCTACAGCATCAGTAGCAACAGAAGTAGCCAAAGAATATAAAAAAGAGTTTATAGGCGAAGGACAATTGTTTTTTTATTACAAGAGAACAAATACAGCAGCAATTGCTAATGGAGCTGCAACGGTAGGAAATATCACTATGGGAACAAATCAATATGTGGTGCCTTTACCAGACTCTGAAATTAATTTTCAATAATTTAATATAGTAAAACATGAAAAAAATATTGATTATAAGTGTGGTTCTTTTGTCCTTTTTAGGATTTACCTCATGCAACCAGGAAGAGATAAAAACATATGATAATACAGATAATATTTATTTTTCGGCAGCGATTTTCCCTCTTGTAAAAAATGGTCCATTAATAGATAGTACGGGAGTAAGTTTCGCTTTTGATAATACTGCGATTCAAAAAAAAGTTTATCTCATTCCTTTAAGAGTTCAAGGTAAATTGAGCGATGTTGATAGAACAGTTAAATGTACAATAGATCAGTCAAGTACAGCTAATGAAGGAACTCATTTTTCTTTGCCAAAAAATATAATCATAAGAGCAAGAAAAGAAGTAGATACTATTGCAGTTACAATGTACAGAACACCTGATTTAAAACTTAAAAATGTAACGCTGGTATTAAATTTAGAAGAGAATGAATTTTTTACGACTAAGATGCAAACAAAAGTTATTAATACACTCACACAAAAAACAATGAATTTAACTCGTTTTAAATTGACGTTTGGAGATTTATTATCACAGCCACAAGGCTGGCCAGTTGGTTTTTTGGGGGTATTTACAGCAAAAAAACTGTTTTTGATGTGTGATTTATTGCAACTTGAGCCATCGATGTTTGATCAAAAAATAGGGGCATTAGGTTTAAGCACAGCTGAGGTGCGTTATTATGGTAGTTTTATGAAACGCTATTTGGCTGATCAAAAAGCTTCAGGTAATACGATTTATGAAGATAATGGTACAGAAATGACATTTCCTTAAAAAGCAAATTATGAATTTAAAACTGAAAATGGCTATGTTAAAAAATATAAAGTTACAAATAGCATTACTTACACTGTTTCTTTTGAGTGTGAGCTGTGCAGATGATTTAGGTAATTATAATTATAAAAATATAAATGAAATTAAGGCAACAGGCATAGAAAAAGAATATACTATTTATAACGGAGAACATTTTAAAATAACACCAAATTTAAATCCAACTTTGGATGATGGAAATGATCCCAATCGTTATACATATGAGTGGGTAGCTGTTAATACTTTAATAATAAACGCACCAGAAGCAAAGTTCGTAATTGCCAAAACAAAAAATCTTGATATTGACTTAAAATTAGCACCAGCAAAATATAAAGTGTATTATTTTGTTAAGGATAATATTACGGGAGTGACCTGGCAACAGGAACCTTTTACATTAACTGTAGTATCTTCTATTTACGAAGGATGGTTAGTTTTAGGAGATGTAGAAAGTAAAGCAAGATTGGATATGATTTCCATATTGCCAAATGTTGCAGAACACAAAATTATTACAGATGTTCTAGATAAAGCAGGCTCAGGTTTGAAATTAAGCGGTAAAGCAGTAAATGTCTATTGTTTTAAAAATCCAATGATAACTCCGCTCATGTATGGAATTTATATTACAGCTTCAGAATCTGGTACATCACGTATAGATCAGGATTCTTTTGGATGGACTCCAACACAAAATATTGCTTATGAAATGGTAGATGGAAGTATTCCCAGAAATTTTGGTGTGGATTTTATGAAATCTGCATTGTCAGGCGAAAATTTCATTTACAGTAAAGGAAATATTTATTATTATATGAGAATACAGCAAATTGGATATAGTTTGCCACAGAATAAAGTAGATACAGAAACAAAATCTTTTTATGCTGCTCCTTTTATTGCTGAAAATCAAGGAGTACTGGGGTCACCAGTGTTTTATGATAGAGATGGACGACGTTTTCTTCGTTACAGTACTATGGATGGAATTTGTTCTAAAATGCCTGAAGCTATTGGTACAGGTACAGTATTGGACTGGAGTAACACAAAAAGCGATTTGGTTTATATGACTACTTCATCCTTTAACGGTATGGAGAATTTTGCAGTATTAAAAGATATAACAACAGGTAAGTATAATTTGCTTCGATTTAATACTGGTTTTGTACAGACTTATTATAAAGAAATCCTAAATGCACCTGATTTTGATAAAGCAACTCATTTTGCTGTAAGCCCTGATTCTGGATATTTGTTCTACACTGTAGGCGGTAAATTATACGAATACGATCATGGTACGCAGTCAGCAAAATTAATGCTAGATAAAGGTTCAGAAGAAATTACTTATATAGGTTTTCATGCTAATGCCAAAACATTTGCCAATAAACTTGTGGTAGGAAGTTATGGTACTACGGGTACGTTACAATTATACACTGTTCCGCCAGTAAATGGCGCTTTAGTTTTAACCAACAACTATACAGGTTTATGCAAAATTGTTGATGTTGCATTTAGAGCAAGATAAATAATTAAAATACGACGAATGCATGAACTCATGCATTCGTCTTTAAAACAAAATATATTATTTAAGAACAAACAAAAAAATACAATGAAAAAACAAACATTATATCTGGTTTTTATCATGCTTCTAATTTCCCATTTCGGATTTGCTGGGTCTATTTCGGAATATGTACTAATTAGTGGGAAATTTTTAATTCCAGAAAACAATACAAATGAAATAAACCTTCTTAAAGCTGAAGATGGTAAAACTATTGTGGTTGCAACCTCAAAAATTAATGCTTCGAAAGAATTTGGTTTTATGCTTCCTATTGTAGATCCAGGTTTTTATTATATTGATTATGGGCAGTTTAAGAAAAGACAACAGCTTATTAGGCTTTATCTGGAGCCTAAACAAGACATCAATTTGTCTATATCTGAAAACAGTTATGTTTTAACAGGTAAAAATATAGGACAGAATGCCCTAGTTCAAAAAGCCAACGAAATTTATAACGATTTTGGGCATTTTTGCGATGTTCCTAAATACAATACAACTTATAAAGATTTTTATCCTTTTATAGATGGAGGTTTGGCAAAAGCCGAAACATTTAAAAAGAGTATAAATACAAAAGACAAAGTTTTTAATAAGTTACTCAAATTAGCAGTAGATACCGATGTTGAAGATTTATCCTATCTTTTTTTTATGATGCCCCGCACAGAACATCCGGAAAAAGACAATCGTCCAGCAGTAATGAAACAATGGCAGAGCAATATAAAATTTAAAGATCCTGATCTTTTAAAATTGGCAAATGGGCTTTCCTTGATGAGTCATTATTTTTCTTATATAAAAATGACTGAAGAAAATCCTGTTGGACGTTTAGATTACCTCGCTGAAGCTATTACTCACATTTCTGACCCAGCTTTAAAAGACGCTTTTCTTCGAGAAGGTATTCAAAATTCTCGTTTGAGAATTGAAGAATATGAAAAAATAGCTCCAAAAATAAGGCCTTATTTAATCTCAGATGCCAGTAAAGCTTTTTTAGTAGAATATGAAAAAGAACTGCATAAAAATGTAGGTCAAAAAGGTTTTGAATTTAAATATAATGATATTAATGATAAACCAGTTTCATTCTCAGATTTTAAAGGAAAATTTGTCTATGTAGATTTATGGGCAACTTGGTGCGGACCGTGTAAAGTTGAAATTCCACATATGAAAAAATTAGAAGAAGATTACCATGACAAGAATATTGTTTTTATAAGTCTGTCATTAGATAAAGCAAAAGACATTCAGAAATGGAAAGATTTTGTGAAAAAGGAAGACCTAAAAGGAATTCAGTTAATGGCAGACAAAGATTTTGAGTCAGATATAGCTAAAAATTATGGAGTAAATGCAATTCCTAGATTTTTGTTATTTGATACCGAAGGCAAAATTATAAATACAAATGCAATGCGCCCTTCTGAATCTGGTTTAAGAGAGGAATTAGATAAATTACTAAAAGTATAATTACAAAAACATATGTTTTATAAACAAAAATCGCTAATCGTTTTTCTATTCCTAATTGGAAGTGCTTTTTTAAGTCAGGCACAGAGTTTCAAAGCAAATGACCCAATTACAGTCAATCAAACCATAAAAAAAGGAGTTCTGCCAAATGGGATGACTTATTATATTTATCCCACAACAGTCAATAAAAATACAGCAAGTTATTATATTATTCAGAATGTAGGATCGATTTTAGAAAATGACCAGCAAAAAGGGCTGGCTCATTTTCTGGAACATATGGCGTTTAACGGAACCAAAAACTTTGAAGGAAAAGGGATTCTGAATACCATGCAGAAACAAGGAGCCGTTTTTGGAAAAAATATCAACGCCTACACCAGTTTTGACGAAACGGTGTATAATTTGGATAATATTCCGTCTAAAGATGATGCTGTTGTAGATAGCTGTCTGCTGGTTTTACACGATTGGTCTGGCTTTTTATCCCTAACCAATGAAGAAGTTGATGCAGAACGTGGCGTAATTACCGAAGAATGGAGAACGAGACAAGATGCCAGAATGCGTATATTGAATCAAACGGCACCTATTGTTTATAACAATTCATTATATGCAGACCGTATGCCAATTGGGGATATGGATATTGTGAAGAATTTTAAATATCAGGCGTTAAAAGATTTTTATAAAGATTGGTACCGTCCAGACTTACAGGCAATCGCCGTTGTTGGAGACATAAATGTTGCAGAAATTGAAGCAAAAATCAAAAAGCTTTTTGCAGATATTCCGATGCCTAAAAACCCGAAGAAACGTTTTGAAATTGCTATTCCAGATAACAATGCGTCTGCTTTTAGATTGGCTTTAGACAGAGAAGTTTCATCTTCCAGTATCAATTATATGATTCGTCATACAGCCGAAAAACCAACCGGAACTTTTGCTGATTTGGAAAAATCGACTCAACGCGACATTGCTTTTTCATTGATCAACAATCGATTGGCTGAAATGGGGCAAAAGCAGGAATGCGCTTTTAGAGGTGCTCAAATAGGCTTTCAAAGTTTTACCCGTTTAAATGATATTTTATTTATAGGGATTTCTCCCAAACCAAATAAACAGCAGGAAGCCTTTACAGCTGCTATGAATGAATTTGTACGTGCGTACAAATTTGGATTTTCAAAAGGCGAAATAGAAAGAGAAGTAACTAAGAATCTATCAAACTATGAAAAATACCTCGAAAAAATCGATGAGATTTCGCATAAAGCGGTAATTGGCATGGTAAAAGACAATTATCTGAAACACGAAGTAATCAGTGATCCAAAAGCGGAGTTTGAGATGGTTAAAGAAATATTACAAAAACTGGATTCAAAAACACTTCAAGAGCAACTAAGTAAATTATACACACCGCAAAATCGTGTTGTAACAGTAACGGGAGTTGAAAACGAAAATAATCTGACTCAGGAACAGGCATTTGATATTATTAAAAAAGCTGAGAATGACCCTTCTTTAGAGCCTTATGTAGATTCATTTGCTGGAAAATCTCTTTTGGGCGATATCAAGATCAAATCTGGTAAAATTGTATCAGAGAAAAAAGAAACAGCAATTGATGCCATTACGTATGTATTGAGTAATGGGGTAAAAGTGCACTACAAATTTGCTGACAAAAACAAAAAAGATGTCAAACTAAAAGCCGAAAGTTTTGGCGGTGCATCTTTGTACGAGCCAAAAGATTTGCCTAATGTAACTTATGCTACAAGTCTTGCGGGAATGTCGGGGATAAATGATTTGTCGAATACAGATTTGGATAAAGTTTTGGCAGGAAAAACAGCATCGGCTTCTGCTTCAATTGAAAATTTTACAGAGACAGTTTCTGGTTCAGCCAATACAAAAGACATCGAGACCATGATGCAGTTGATATATCTCCGTTTTGAAAAGCCGAGATTTGATGCTGAGGCATTTGCACTTTTAAAACAAAGAATGGAAAATATGCTTAAAAACAAGGATAAAGATATTCGTTCTAAAATGGCAGACAGCTTAACAGCAACTGTTTATGGCAAAAATAATCCAAAAATAAGACTGATGAACCAACAATATATTGATGATTTATCATTTGATAAAATGAAATCCATCTACAAAGATCGTTTTGCTGATGTGTCAAACTTTGAGTTTTTTATTGTTGGAGATATAATGCCAGACGTTTTAAAACCGCTTTTAGAAAAATACATTGCAAGTATTGACGGCATCAAACGAAAAGAAAATTTTAAAGATAATACGGTTGACTGGGTTTCTGACAAAATTAATAAAGATGTTTTCCTTAAAATGGAAACACCAAAAAGCTCTGTTCGAGTTAAGTTTCAAAACGAATATACTTATTCTCAGAAAAACAGAATTATAGCTTCTTTTTTTGGTGACATCCTTACACTGAGATACACAGAAAGCTTACGTGAAAAAGAAGGCGGAACTTATGGCGCTCAGGTAAATGTAAGCTTGGAAAAACTGCCAAAACCAACAGTACAGCTTAATATTGCTTTTGATTGTGATGCCAACAGGGTAGAAGCTTTACTGCCAATTGTATATCAGGAAATTGAGGAAATCAAGCAAGGCAAAATTGATAAGGAAGATATAGAGAAAACCAAAAAGAGTTATATAAAATCAAGAACAGACAGTAAAGATTTTAATGCTTACAGCATGAATTTGATTTACAATTATTTTACAAACGGTTATAATATGGATCATCCTAAAAACTTTACTGATATTGTAAATAAAATTACGGTAAAAGATATTCAGGATTTTGCAAATTCTTTCTTATCAAAAGCTAAAACCTACAAAATAGTTTACAAACCTTTGAAGTAAGCCTTCCTGTTAAGTTTTATAAAAAGAGTTTAATGTTTATGTCTCTATAGATTAATTATTTTGAGTTATTAAGCAAATGTAATCGCAATAGAGAATTTTTAGAGGGTTGTTTTTTGCTATTCAGCCCTCTTTCTTTCAAAAAAAACATCATCATGAATAAAAACGTGTTTTTAATATGTCTCCTGTTGTTCTTTTTATCAATAGGGCAGGCTCAGATATACAATCCAGTTAAGCGGAAAACCAGTGTGCAGAAAATTTCTGATACTGAATACGAATTGCAGGCAAAAGCCATTATAGAAAACGGCTGGCATTTATATAGTCAGTTTGTTGCCGAAGGAGGGCCAAATAATACCACATTTGGCTAGAAAAAGGTTTGTTAAATTTTACAAAAAATAATTTTGATAACACTAAAAGATGTTAAAAACGATTAAACTACGGATCTTATGTGCATTTGCATTCAGCATATTAAATACCTGGGCACAAACTGGCAAATCTGACAATGGTTTATTGCCCCTACCCACTGTTACTAAATGGACAGACAAGAATCATTTTATAATTAGCAAGTTCGATAAACAAAGTGGAAAAAGCCTTGCTTTTGAAGTAGATGCAAAAACAGGCAGCGAAAAGCCATATACCGGAGACGATTTGTACCCAACAAGACCTAAAGATTTGCAGGTAAAGAATAAGGATATTTATCTAAATAACGGGAAGCAGCAGGAACGTATTACCAACAGCCCCGATCTTGAGGAAGTAAACCCGGAATTTTCGCCGGATAGTAATTTTATTGCCTTTACACGAAATAATGATTTATATGTGCTGGATGTTAAAAGTAAAAAGGAAACCCGTTTAACTCATGACGGAAGCAACGATATTCTGAATGGTTATGCCTCATGGGTATATATGGAAGAAATTTTAGGCCGGGACACTAATTACAGAGCTTTCTGGTGGAGCCCGGATAGCAAAAGCATTGCTTTTTTCAGAACAGATGAAACCAAGGTTCCACTTTTTACCATAACCGATGCCGGTGCCGATCATGGTGTTGTAAAAACCCAACGTTATCCCCAGCCGGGTGACTCCAATCCTGAGGTTAAAATCGGGATGGTTTCTATCGAAAATGGTAAAACCGTTTGGACAGATCTGGATGAAAAAACAGATCAGTATTTTGGGAGACCTTACTGGCAAACAGATGGCAAAGCCCTTTTGGTACAATGGCTAAATCGGGGTCAGGATCAGTATAAGCTTTATTCAGTAAAACCTTCAACAGGAAAAACAGAACAGCTTTATGAAGAAAAACAAGCCACCTGGATTAACCTGGATGAGGAAGAGCGTTTATCTTTTCCTGGAAACAACAACGACTTTTTGTTTATCAGTGATAAATCTGGATATCGTCAGGTGTACTATTATAACGTAGCAGAAAAAAAAATGTCTGCGGTTACAAACGGGCAGTTTGTAGTGAAAGGTATTAAATATGCAGATATAAAAAACAAAGTGGTTTATTTTATCGCTAACCGCGAACATAAAAATCATGATGATCTATACCGCGTAGATTTTAATGGAAAAAATCTGAAACGTTTAACCTTTGGTTCGTATACCCATCAGGTTAATTTTTCTCCTGATGGAAGTTATTTTATAAGTAAATATTCAAATATATCAACCCCCGATCAGCTGGCTTTATTGAATAATCAAGGCAAACTAATTAAAGTACTTGGCGATAGAAAAGGTTCGGATTTTGACTTATCGAAAGCTAACTGGAAAGATGAATTAATTACTGTAAAAAGTGAAGATGGGAAGTTTGATTTGCCTGGCAGGATCTCTTATCCGGCTAAAATGGAGCCTGGTAAAAAATATCCGCTAATAGTTGTTATTTACGGCGGACCGGCAACAACTGCGACAAATGATGCTTTCAATGAAAGTATTTTCAGAGCGGATAGAGAGCAGTTTATTTATGCTTATCTGGATCATCGTGGGGCCTATGAATTCGGTAAAGTTGGCCAAAACTATATGCACAGACAATTAGGCCATTGGGAAATTAAAGATTGGAGCCAGTCTGTAAAATGGCTGATCGAAAACAAACAGGCTGATCCGGATAAGGTGTTAATTTCTGGCTTTAGCTATGGTGGTTATATGACCTGTTATGCTTTGGTTAATGCACCTGATGTTTTTAAATATGGTATAGCCGGAGGTAGTGTTATCGACTGGAAATATTACGATTCGCATTATACTGAACGATTTATGGATACACCGGCCGAAAATCCTGAAGGCTATAAAAACAGCTCCGTTTTAACGAATATAGAGAATTTAAAGGGGCGTCTAGTACTGATACACGGTATGGCCGATGATAATGTACATGTAATGAATACCCTGGAGTTTGCAGCTAAATTGCAGGAAATGAACAAAAAGTTTGACATGATGCTTTACCCCGGTAATACACATAATATGATTGGGCCTAAATTGCGCCATTATAATGATTTAACAAAGCAGTTCAGATATGAATTCTTAATTGGAAAACCATAATTAATTTAGCTTCTTATAGAATTTTTTAGGTTCGTTCTTTATAGTTAATAATTAAAAAAAGGAAAGGGTTTGGCGAATGCCGGCTCTTTCTTATTCATTTCCTTTCTTTTAAGCATAAATATAAAGTGGTAAATTAATATATTCTAAAGTTGGGTAAAGTCGGAGTGAAATTCACATTGTCTAATCACCTAATTTAACAGACAGGGTGAACGCATCATAGTTAATAGTAAAAATCTCGCTAATTGTATTTAATGGTTGTGTGTTAATGTTTGATAGTAAGTGTATTAATCTATTTTTATGTGAGGTAAATTATTAGTGTTTTTAGCCAAATAGAAAACAATAGTCGAGATTTAAGCAAACTTCACGAGTTAAACGACACCCTTGTTATGGCAATAATTGCTGTGATTTGCGGGGCAGATACTTGGAACAATATTGAAGAATATTTGAATTGCCTAAAAAAAGGCGTTTCTAATTTTGAGAAAAGCTAAAGCTCAGGGTTTGTTCTTTATTTATAATTATGTTGTTAATCAAAAAGGGAATAGTTTACGAGCTATTCCCTTTTTTTGTTCTAAGAGTATTAAGAAAGTACTGTCTCTGGCAGGACAACAGTTTTTTGAGTAAAATTTAAAGTCATTTGATCTAAATGACCATAGAAAAAAGTATCCAAGACCTCTTGAAATACAGGATCAGCATTTTCTACCTGAACAAATAAGCTCATAGACGAATGCAGTTTTCGAGCGTCGAGCTCACCTAGAATACCTTCAGCAGATTTCTTTTTGAAAGTCAGTAATAGTTTTGAAATTTCAATTAAATGTTTTGCCAAAACGGGATGATTAAGATAGGCTGTTGCTTCTTCTAAATTAGCGACAGCATAATAATCAGAAAGAGTACTTTTTCCTAAACCTTGAATCTGCGGAAAAATGAACCACATCCAATTGGTTTCTTTTTTACCTTTCTTAAGTTCAGAATAGGCAGTTAAGTACAATTTGTTTTGGGCATCTAAAAATCGGGTCAAATCATTTTTTGCATAAATCATATTGAGATCATCTATTAAATGGTTTGTAAATCGGGTTTCTATTTCGGGTAACACTTATCTTAAATTTCGGGATTATACTTCGTCGAATTTTCGATATCCAAAAGTAGACTCCAATCCACTTTATGAGTTATAGAATTATTGCTCGATGTTATATAATTTCGAGGATGGTTAAAAGTGTGAGAATGTCTTGTTAATTTCTTTGTAAAGTTTTGAACGATTCTAAATTCTAATGTTATTTTAATGTTCTAGAAAAAAAATGGCTATAACTTGCGCGCTCAGAAAAATCAAGATAATTGCCTTAATTCATTGGAGTTTGGAATTCAATTCCATTGATTTAATTTAAATTTTTCGCCTTTTAGAGTATGTTGAATAAAATTAAAAATAGCTTTTTATGTAAATGCCTTCAGGTGTTGCTAGTCGGCTATTTTTTAATCAGCAGTTTAAACATCTCGAATGGTGTTAGCCGAATCATCAACGCTAATGCAGAAACCTATACTGTTAAAGGGATTACTTGTAATTTTCTGAAAAAAATCTTTAAATGTGACGGTATTCCAGAAGAACTGGACGACTACAAAACAAAGGATACCAAAACAGCCAAATTAGGAAAAGGAATTCCAGTAATGGAATATTTGATTTCTTCTGAATCATTAATGCCAAACTTATATTTTCTAATCGAACAGAAAGGAAAAAAATATATTGATAATACAAACTTCTCATTTGGTTTTCATGGTAAAATAGATATACCGCCTCCTCGGGCAAATTCATAAATACTTGTTTTTTAGGGATAAGAAGAAAAAATCTTAATCTCGAATGCGGTTTTTGCCGTATATTTATTCTATGTAATAATCTTGTATTTATACTTAAATTCATGACACCATTTAAACGATTTTACCACTTATTGCAGCTCGATAAGCGTGATGTATATCAAATTATCTTCTATGCTGCATTTGCGGGTTTAGTAAACCTTTCACTGCCTTTAGGAATTCAGGCTATTATTAACTTCATTCAAAGCGGACAGCTTAGTGTTTCTTGGATTGTTCTTGTTATTCTGGTTACAATCGGAGTTGGTTTTGGTGGCGTTTTGACCATCTTGCAGTTGCGTATTGTAGAGAATCTGCAGCAACGAATTTTTGTGCGTTCTTCTTTTGAGTTTGCGTACAGAATGCCTTTGATTAAATTTAAAGAAATGTATTCAGAATATGCTCCGGAAAAAGCCAATCGTTTCTTCGATACTTTGATGGTGCAAAAAGGAACGGCAAAATTACTGCTTGATTTCTGTACGGCCTTTCTTCAGGTTGGTCTGGGAATCATTTTATTAGTGCTTTATCATTCTTTCTTTATGGTAATTGGACTGCTGTTTATTGTCATTTTATGGGTAATTTTTAAATTTTCGTACAAAGACGGTTTAGAAACCAGTTTAAACGAATCAAAGTTTAAATATAAAGTGGCGGCATGGCTTCAGGAAATTGCTCGTAACAGAGAAAGTTTCCGTAAAAAAGGAGCTTTTGAATATGCTTTGGACAGAAATGACAAATATGCAAGCAACTATGTAAATTACCGTGAAAAGCACTTTCAGGTAATGAAAAAACAATACATTCAGCTCACTATTTTTAAAGTAATTGTTACTGCTGCCTTATTGTCGATCGGTGGTTTTCTGGTAATTCACCACCAAATGAACATAGGGCAGTTCGTAGCAGCTGAAATCGTAATTGTATTGTTGATTAACTCAGTAGAAAAAATCATTTTCGGATTAGAATCGTTCTACGATGTATTGACTTCTGTTGAAAAAATCGGTCAGGTAACAGATATGGAAATTTCTTGTATTCCAGAAACTTCTGGAAAAACAGAAAAAGGAATCAACATTGAAACCGAAAGTATCAATTACAATTATCCAGATCACAGCAAAAAATCGCTTAAGAATATCAACTTGAAAATTTCTCAGGGAGAAAAAATTATTCTTACGGGAACTAACGGAGCTGGAAAAAGTACTTTACTTAGACTTCTTTCTGGAGTTCTGGAGCCGGAAAGCGGGGCGATGTATGTGACAGATAATTACATGAATCGTTTAAGCGAAGATACCTATAGAGCTCAGGCTGGAACTTTCCTTCAAGGCGATACCTTATTTGCAGGAACAATTCGAGAGAATATTGTTTTTGGAAATGAAAAATTGAACAGCGATGATTTAAAATGGGCTTTAGATAATGTGGGGCTTACGCCTGACATCAAAACTTTCGAGAATGGATTGGAAAACCAAATTCATCCAGGAGGACGTGAACTTTCTGCTTCTGATGTGCAAAAAATTCTTTTGGCCAGAAGTATTGTGGGGAAACCAAATATCTTATTCTTAGAAGATCCAGTGGATAAAATGGACGAATTGACTTCGAATAAAATTGTTGATTTTTTACTTTCCGAAGAAAATGACTGGACGGTAATTGTAACTTCTAAAAGTGATGTCTGGAAGAGCAAATGCAGTCGTATGATCACGATTGATGACGGAAAAATTATTAACGACATAAAGCTTTAATCATGCTCAATATATCTAAAGATAATAACGTACTTATAACTCCGGGTCAATACAAATCGATTACAAGTGTTGCCCGAAGACCTCATTATAAAATTTTAAACAGAGTCATAGTTGGTTTTCTAATATTTTGCTTAGGCTGTCTTTTTCTGCCTTGGACACAAAATATTTCGGGAAATGGTTCTGTTACGACTTTAAAACCAGATCAGAGACCGCAGACTGTGCATAATGCTATTGCGGGACGAATTGAAAAATGGTATGTAAAAGAAGGTGATTACGTAAAAAAAGGAGATACGATACTTTTTATTTCAGAGATCAAAGAAGATTATCTGGATCCTAATTTGGTTAACAATACCAAACAGCAGGTTGATGCTAAAAAAATGGCGGCAGAATCATACAGCGATAAAGTTGGTTCTCTAGATGTTCAGGCGCAGTCTTTGAATACGGAAAGGCAGCTGAAATTACAACAGGCTCAGAATAAAATCCGTCAAGCGCAATTGAAAATAAAAAGCGACAGTATGGATTTGGTTGCGGTAAGAACGCAGCTTCGAATTGCAAAAACACAATTTGACCGTTCGACAGCTTTAAATAAAGAAGGCTTGAAGCCAATGACAGATGTGGAGCAGAAAAGATTAAAACTGCAAGAATCTGAAGCGTATATTATTACACAAGAAAACAAGCTTTTAAGCAGCAGAAACGAATTAATTAATGCGAAAGTTGAAATTAATAGAATAACGGCTGAATATGCTGAAAAGATTTCGAAATCAAGAAGTGATAAGTTCACGGCTTTAAGCACACAGTATGATACAGAAGCTCAGGTGAATAAATTGGAAAATCAATATACCAATTATAGACTTAGAAATGGTTTGTACTACATTACAGCACCTCAGAGCGGTTATGTAAACCGTGCTTTACTCGCAGGTATTGGAGAAACGATTAAAGAAGGAACTTCGATTGTAAGCATTATGCCTGCAAGTTATGATATTGCGGTAGAAACCTATGTAGACCCAATCGATTTACCATTAGTTCACCGAGGTGCAAAGGTCCGTGTTTGGTTTGATGGATGGCCGCGAATTGTATTTTCTGGCTGGCCTGGATTGTCTTACGGAACTTATGGCGGTAAAGTGGTTGCAATTGAAAACTTTATCAGTTCGAATGGAAAATACCGAATTTTAGTTTCGCCAGATGGAGAAGATCGTCATTGGCCGAAAGAATTAAGTATTGGTGCTGGAGCGCAAAGTATTGCGTTGTTGGAAACGGTTTCTGTGTGGTATGAAATTTGGCGAAACTTAAATGGCTTCCCGCCAAATTATTATAATTCTGGAGAAAAAGAAGAAAAAGGAAAGGAGAAAAAGTAAAATGAGAAATCTTGTAAAATCGTTTTCTTTCTTATTTCTACTCAGTTTTTCTACGCTTCAAAGTCAGAACTTTAATGAAGAAGAGCTTAGTTACAGTGAATTTTTGGGATACGTAAAAAAATACCATCCACTGGTAAAACAAGCCAATCTTGAAGTTACCAACGCACAAGCCAAATTGATGGCAGCGCGAGGCGGATTTGATCCGAAAATTGAAGTAGATTACAATAAGAAAGAATTTAAAGGAACGGAATATTATTCGTTATTGAACAGCAGTTTCAAAATTCCGACTTGGTATGGAGTAGAGATCAAAGCAGGTTTTGATGATACAGACGGACAATATTACAATCCGCAGAATCGAACACCAGAAGCTGGTTTGGCTTCGCTTGGAATTACTGTTGCCTTAGGTCAGGGAATGTTTATCAATCAGCGTATGGCTGATGTGAGAGAAGGAAAATTGAACTTAAAACTAAGTGACGCACAACGAAAACTAAGAGCTATTGAAGTTTTGTATCAAGCAAGCGAAGCTTATTTTGAGTGGAGAAGAAGTTACAATGAAGCTGAATTGTATAGAAATTATTTAGGTTTTGCCAGCACTCGTTTTCAAGGGGTTAAAAAACTTATTGACGCAGGCGATGGCGCTGCAATTGACAGCGTTGAAGCTAAAATTACCGTTAGAAACAGGGAATTGAATGTGGAGAACGGAAATTTGAAATTAGCGAAAGCAAAACTGAAATTGGCTAATTTTCTATGGATTGAAAATGTTCCAGTTGAATTAGGTGATTTGGTAAAACCAGAACAGAATTTAATTCAGACAATCGAAGAAACGCTAAGAACGGATGCAATGATGGTCGAAATGGAGTCTTTGGATTCACATCCAAAAATTCAGTCTCTTGAAACTAAAATGGATATTTTGGAAGTAAACAGACAACTGAAAGCCAATTCACTGCTGCCAAAAATAAATGTCGGTTACAATTATATTTCAGATCCAAATTATTGGAACACATTCAACGCAGACGATTATAAGTTTAATATCGATTTTAGTTTTCCAATTTTCCTAAGAAAAGAAAGAGGAAATTTAAAAATGGCAAAATTAAAGATTCAGGATTTGCAGTTTGATATTGGGCAGCAGCGTTTAGAACTTAAAAATAAAATCAAAGCACAACAGACCGAAATTGCTTCTTTACGAAGACAAAAAATCGTTATTGATAATTTGGTAAAAGATTATATGACTATGTTAAATTCAGAAGAAAAGCTGTTTTCATTTGGTGAAAGTTCTATTTTCTTAATCAATTCAAGAGAGAATAATCTGGTAAGCGCTAAGTTGTCTCAGATTAGCTTAGAGAATCAGTTTTACATTTCGAATGCCGAATTGTATAAAATATTGGCAAATCCAGATTAATTTTAAAAAGTGATGCGACCCGTACCTGTCTGCATACGATTAATTTTCAGAGTTTATTTTTTTTTAAAGAGGCCGTCCAAGAAAACAGTGGATGGCCTTTTTGGTTTTTAGAGATTAGTATAGAAAAAGTGGTGAAGAATTGAATTGAACCAAAGTTTTCTAATGCAGATCAACTAATTCAGCCCGATTTTAATCAGTTCAAAAGAGGCATTAGGCTCGGACCATTTTGTTGAGCTGGATTTTAATCGGGTTTAGATAAAACGTCCGAAAAATAGAGAGCCGTAGGTTCGATTCATATTTTGTTCGACTGGAGTTCTCTTTTATTGGTATGGATTTAGAAAATTAGCTTCGGAGAAGCGCAATATTTATAGAAAGGAGTAAAAATTTACAATATAAAGCTCCAGCGGAGCGACATATATTAATAATTTTATAAAAAAAACAGATGTCGCTCCGCAGGAGCTTTTTGCATCAACAATAGATGTATTTTCTATAAATATTGCGCTTCTCCGAAGCTTCTCAACTTGAGATGTTCTTTTGTAACAACCTTTTTTATAAAATAGTATTTAAAGATGGTTTCATTTTATAATATGAAACCGCTTTTTTGAATTGTGGTAGGCTTCTTTCTTTAAATTTGATGAGTTTTCTGTTTATAATCAGCAATTTAAATAAGGAATGCCATGGATTTATTTAAAAGAAGTTTGATTTTGTTTGGATTCCTATTGATGTCTCCGTTTTTAAAAGCACAGGATGCTCCTTATTCCATGGGATTTATTCCGGCTTCTATTGAAGAAGTAGATGTTGCTTTTCCATTAATAGAAAAATGGCATCTCAGCGGTCAGGTCGATGTACAGTTAGTTACGCAAGGTGCTTATACAAACGATAATCCGTTTGAATATACACAGCGAAAAGTAATAAGACCTTGGCTCATGTATTCGGGTTTTAAAAATTTAAAATTATGGCTTGGATATGCGCACAATCAGAAATATGCAGTTGAAGAAGCAGGAAATTATAAAACATTAGAAAATAGATTAATCATAATGGGAACACTTTCTCAGAACATGCCCAAAGGATCTATTTTTGAACAGCTGCGTTTTGAAACCAAATTTTTTGATGACCGCAATGGAAATCATCAAACTATACCTAGATTAAGAGCCCGTTTTGGAGTCAATCATTTTTTGAGACAAAACAAAGAGAAACCTATTTTTCTGGCACCCAATATTGGTTACTACACAGAATTGATGCTCAAATTTGCTTCTAAAGATTACGCCGATGAACATTTCGATATTTTTAGATTGTCTGTTTATTATAGTGCCGGGATTACACCAAACCTTCATTTTCTCGTGGGTATAATTGGTCAGATGCAGTTACGCGCAAACGGAAATCAGTTTGATGTGTATTACGGCCCAATGTTTTCTCTTAAATACAGCGTTAAACCTAAAGAACGCGAAACCTTTGATAGTGTTGATGGAGGAGCAGATTAATTTTTCTTTCGATTTTTTTTCAAACACCAAAGAGGTAAGGTTATGTAAAAAGTAATTATTTTGCTTTGAACGTAAATTAATTCAATCTTCCATCTTAAATTTGGAAATATAAATCATCCTATAAAGAAAGATTGAAAAATGAAACAAGCAATTGTAAATGCTGTTGTACATACAGGCGACGAAATAATTGAAAATGGAGTTGTAATTATAGAAAACGGAAAAGTTATTTCGGTGCAAAAAGAAATTCCGAATGATGTAGAACAAATTGATTTGAGAGGCAATCATCTTTCTGCGGGATTTATAGACATTCAGATTAATGGCGGAGAAAGGCTTTATTTCAGCCAGACACCAAACGAAGAAACCATTCAGGATATTTACGATGCAAGCTTGAAATATGGTACAACACAGATTTTACCTTGTTTGATATCTTCTTCAAAAGAAACCATTTTAGCAGGAATTGAAGCCGTTCGTGCTTATATGAAAAAACATAACAACGGTGTAATTGGAATGCATTTGGAAGGCCCTTTCTTGAATCCGTTACGACGCGGTGCGCATAGTATTGATCAGGTTCGAAAACCAACTGATGAAGAACTTGACGAAATTATTGAAAAAGGAAAAGATGTCATCAAAGTAATTACAATCGCTCCAGAATGTTTTACTCAAGAGCAATTAAATAAGCTAGTCAAGAGCGGTATTACCATTTCGATCGGACATTCTACCATTGGTCATAAAGAAGCACAGCCTTATTTTGCAAAAGGAATTAATCTCGTAACACATTTGTTTAACGCCATGACGCAGTTCGGACATCGCGAGCCGGGTCTAGTTGGAGCTGTTTTTGAAAATGAAAGCGTTTATGCGCCGGTTATTCTAGATGGTGCTCATTGTGATTATGCGGCAGCTAGAGTGGCTTATAAATTGAAGAAAGATAAATTTTTTCTAATCAGCGATGCGACTTTTTTAGGCCGAAAGGTTGAAAATTTTAAATGGGATAATTTTGATGCTCATTTAGAAAATGGTTTTTATAGAAATGAAGATGGTAATTTAGCCGGAGCTACCATTTCAATGACAGAAGCGGTGCAAAATGCCTACAATCATCTCCATGTTTCGGCAGATGAAGCCATAAAAATGGCAACAACAAGAGTTGCTGCTGCAATTGGAATGCAGGATAAAATAGGAAAGATTCAAGCTGGATTTCCTGCCACTTTTGTCAAATTCAATGCTGATTTAAGCGAAATAGAAACATTAAGATTTTAATAAATAATTGATATTGAAATAGAAAACTTCTGAGGAATCTGGAGTTTTTTATTTTTTATAAGGAATTGTTTTAGTAGTCTATCAATTTGATAGGAAAATAAAAGTTTTGATGATTTTTGCTTTAAAATTGAAAATTACTATTTAAATTTGCAGCACCAATGAAAAATAACAACCAGAATATGAAGAATTATCATAGCAGCAATATGATGTGCTGTAACGTTGCTATGAAATTTATTGATCTGGCTTATATATAAAATGATATAATTTATTTGAAAAAGCCTTTCATAGATAGTTGAAAGGCTTTTTTGTTTTTAAATCTTAATTAGAAAAATGATTGAATTAAAAAACGTAACCAAAACTTTTCATCAGAAAGACAGAATTGTTGCTGCTTTGTCTGATGTCTCGCTCCGCGTTCCTGAGGGTAAAATTTTTGGTGTAATCGGAACTTCGGGTGCTGGAAAAAGTACTTTAATTCGATGTGTGAATTTATTAGAAAGACCTACTTCAGGAGAAATTATTGTAGATGGGAAAGCTTTAATGCAATTATCCAATTCTGAATTGGCTAAGGAAAGAAGACAAATCGGAATGATTTTTCAGCATTTTAACCTGCTTTCTTCTAGAACAGTTTTTGATAATGTTGCTTTTCCGCTGGAATTGACGGGAACTGCAAAATCTGAAATCAAAACTCGAGTTTTAGAATTGCTTCAATTGGTTGGTCTGGCAGAAAAAGCAAATGATTATCCAGCAAGCCTTTCGGGCGGACAAAAGCAAAGAGTGGCAATTGCCAGAACTTTAGCCAATAATCCAAAAGTACTTTTATGCGACGAAGCTACAAGTGCATTGGACCCAGCTACAACAAGATCTATTTTGAATTTATTGAAAGACATTAACAAACGTCTTAATATTACCGTTTTGTTGATTACGCATCAAATGGAAGTGGTAAAATCTATCTGCGATGAAGTGGCAGTAATCAGTCACGGAAAACTAATAGAGCAGGGAAGTGTGGGCGAAATCTTCGCAGATCCAAAACATGAATTGACAAAAGAATTTATTTCTTCTTCGCTTCATATTGAAATTCCATCTGTTTATCAGGAAAAATTACAGAAAGAAGATAATGGAAATCTAAATCCGTTATTGAAACTGGAAATGACAGGGAAATCGGTTAACGAACCCGTTATCTCAGAAGTTTCAAGACTTTTCGATACCGATTTCAAAATCGTAAGCGCACAAATGGATCAGGCAGGGGAAGTTAATTTTGGCGTAATGCTGATTGAATTATCAGGAAAACGCGAAAACTACGATGCGGCAATTCAATATTTTAATTCAAAACACATTAAAACAGAAATTTTAGGTTATGTCTGATTCTCTTATAGATTTATTGTTAAAAGGAACATGGGAAACCATTGTTATGACTTTTGTTTCGGGCTTTTTTGGTTTTTTAATTGGACTTCCAACAGGAATTTTATTGTTTCTGACTCGTAAAAATCAAATTTTAGAGCAGCCTGTTTTAAATAGGACTTTATCGGTTTTGGTAAATGTTTTTCGTTCAATTCCATTCATTATTTTAATTGTTTGGATGATTCCGTTTACACGTGCCATTGTGGGAACTTCAATTGGAGTAAGTGCCGCTTTGGTGCCACTGAGCATTGGCGCCGCGCCATTTATTGCCCGTTTGGTCGAAAACAGTTTGTTAAGTCTTCCTTCGGGATTAATTGAAGCGGCAAGAGCTTTGGGCGCGACACCTTTTCAAATTGTGTATAAAGTATTACTACCAGAAGCACTTCCTTCGTTGATCAACGCAGCATCGATTACCTTGATTACTCTTGTAGGTTATTCTGCAATGGGTGGAGCTGTTGGAGCAGGCGGACTTGGACAAGTGGGTTATCAGTACGGATATATTGGTTATGATGCCGTGACCATGAACTCAGTTTTGGCTTTATTAGTGCTTTTAGTATTCCTGATTCAGTTTGTGGGAGACCGATTATCGAAACGATTTGACCATCGTTAATCAATTAAAAATTTAGAATTTTAAAAAAAAAATAGGAATTATGAAATTAAATATTTTGAAAACAGCTGGAGTTTTGGCTTTGGCGCTTGTGTTGTCAAACTGCGGAAAAAGTAAAAACAACGATCCTCATTTTATAAAAGTAGGTGTGGCTTCTGGCCCAGAATTGAAAGTAGCGGAAGTAGCGAAAAAAGTAGCCAAAGAAAAATTTGGTTTAGAAGTAGAATTGGTTTCTTTCAACGATTATGTAATTCCCAATGAAGCTTTAAGTCAGGGAGATATTGATGCCAATGCTTTTCAGCATAAACCATATATGGATGAACAATCTAAACAGCGTGGTTACAAACTGGCTATTATCGGAAAAACATTTGTATATCCGATTGCTGCCTATTCTAAAAAAATCAAAAATCTTTCTGAACTGAAAAACGAAAGCACTATCATCATTCCAAATGATCCAACAAACGGTGGACGTTCTTTATTGCTTTTACAGAAAAATGGTTTATTGAAGTTAAAAGATGGCGTTGGATTGCTTCCAAAAGTAACCGACATTGTTAGTAATCCTAAAAATTTAAAAATATTAGAATTAGAAGCACCTCAATTACCTAGAGCTTTGGATGATGAAAATGTCTCAATTGCGATTATCAATAATACTTTTGCTTCTGCAGCGGGATTGGTTCCTTCTCGCGATGCTTTATTTGTGGAAGATAAGGAATCTCCGTATGTGAATTTGGTGGTAAGTCGTGAGGACAATAAAAATGATGAAAAGGTAAAACAGTTTTTACAGGCTTTTCAATCTCCAGAAGTAGAAAAAGCTGCTGAACAGGAATTTAAAGGTGGCGCTGTAAAGGGCTGGTAACAATTAAGATTATCTTTGGGTTAAAATTTTTAAACACATAGAAACATAGGTTTTTTGTTTTGCGAAAGAACAAAGAAAGAAACTAGTTTCTAACACATAGGTGAATTATATCTTAAAAAAACAGGGCTGTTTCTTTTTGAAACAGCCCTGTTTTTTGTCCTAATAAGACATAAAATAGTATTAAGATATTTTATAAGATGACATAATTTTTTGCCACAATTGAAAGTATTTCCGAGATAAAAGTAAATGAAGCGACTATCAATGCGAAAAAAATATGGGCAAAGAACAACTGAATATAACAACCATTAAAATCAATTGGGGCTCGATATCTGGTTATTTTAAATATAAATATCCAGCTGAATATACCAATTGCTCCGCTTGTAACTCCTAGTATAAGAGTACTTAACAACGTAAGAGGCAAAATATTCTCTGCCCATATAATGTGGTATCCCATTACAAATAGGAACCCAATAACATAATGCATCAGCCATCCCCATGTTTCTTGATAACGTTCCGAATGACTAATGTGCGTTCTTTCTAATGCAAAACTTAAAAGAACTGGTTCTTTGTACAGTTCTCTAAAACTTCCAGACATGGCATAACTAAACCAAGTCATGGCAGATGTTGCGCCAATTGAAATTAAAAGTAGTTCTATAATCACATAAATATCCATAAAAAACCTTATTTGGATTATAATCTCTCTTTCAAAGTTAATTTCGAAATATTATTTTTTGTTATAAGATTTTAGTTGGTAATTATATAATTTTCAGTTTGTTAATGAATTGTGGTTTCTAATGAGGTTTTTAAAATAGAAACTACTTTCTGCATTTCTTCTTTTTCTAAATGTCCAAATCCTAAACGAGTAGCTCTTAAATCTTTTGTCTGATATAAAATGGTCTTGGGCAAAAACAGCTTATTTGCAGCACATTCTTTTTGAAATTTGATCAAATTAAAATCATCCAGCCATTCTACCCAAATCGCTAATCCTCTCGGTGGAACTTTAAATTTTATTTTACCTTTTAAATTTTCGTTCAGCAAGGAAACGAAACAATCTCTTCGCTCTTTGTAGATTTTTTTGTTTTTTTTCGAAAGCCGATGCGCTTCACCTTCAGAAATCCATTCTGTTAAAACCTGTTCTTTCATAACATCAATACTAGGTTCTAGAATGTTTTGATGTTTTTCCAATTCTTTAATAAACTCAGCCGGAGCGGCTACAAATCCGTAGCTGAATCCGGATGGAAGTGATTTTCCAAAAGAACCAATATAAACGACGCGTTGGTTAGAATCGAAAGCAGCTAAAGGCAGAACAGGATTATTATCGTAATGAAAATCAAAATCATAATCGTCTTCCAGAATAACAAATCCGTATTGGTTGGCTAATTCCAAAACTTCAATTCTCTTTTTAGCACTGAGCAAAATTGTGGTTGGATAATGATAATTGGAAGTAAGATATAACAATTTGATTTGGGATGTTTCACAGATTTCTTTCAAACGTTTGGTATCAATTCCATCTTCGTTTACGGGAATCGAAATAATCTGTGCTCCAGTATTGGTTAATGTCATATTGGACATGTAATAACCTGGAGAAGCCACAACCACTTTGTCTCCCGGATTGATGAGCACTTTTGTAACAAGATATAACCCAATTTCGTGACTGCTTGTCGTCAAAAGATTAGAAGTCGAAATGCGAATTCCTCTGGTCAGATTCAGATAATTCGAAAACTGCGTCTTAAAATTAGAATGTGAACGAAGCTGTATTTGTTCGTAGGTTTTAGTCGTTTTATGTCTTTTTAGTTTTGAAACATATAATCGCGCCAAAACATCGGTTTGAACCAAACGTAAGTCTGGCATTCCATCATTAAACTGATACGGTAGATTACTGATTTCTATTGGATTTTCGAGAATCGTAGAACGCTGGAAAGTAAACCCTGAATCAAATTGTGATGAATTTTGTTTTTTTAAAGTTGTAAACTCAGCTTTATTTTTTTGTTTTTGCTGAGATAAAATAAAAGTTCCCTTGTTTGGAAGCGTTTCAATCCAGCCTTGTGATTCCAGATCCTGAAAAGCTTTAATCAAAGTATTTCGGTTTACATCCAATACTTTACAGAGAATACGAGTTCCGGGAAGTTTTGTTCCTTCAGGCAGAAAACCAGTTTGAATCGCTTTTATAAATTCAAAAACAATCTGAAGATACAAGGCAGTATTTTCTTCAGGCTTAAGCTCTATAAAGCTTTTAAAAGGAATTTCAACCGGACTACTCATAATTATAAAACTGGCATACTTGATTAGTACGGCAAGATACTACTTTTGCCAAAAAAAATTGACCAAATGAAAAAAATCTACTTTGCTGCCCTTGCAGTAATTTGTTCCAACATTTATGCGCAGACCAAAAAGGATTCCATCAATGAAATGAACGAGGTTATCATCAATGAAAACCGTTTTAATACCCCTATTTCTAAGCAAAACAGAAATGTTTATGTGATCAGCAGTGAAACTATAAAGAAACTTCCGGGAAGAACACTTCAGGAAGTATTACAATATGCCAATGGAGTTGATATCAGACAAAGAGGGCCATTTGGAACTCAGGCAGATATCAGTGTTGACGGAGGAAGTTTTGAACAGACTGTTGTTTTATTAAACGGAGCTAAAGTAATAGATTCTCAAACGGCTCACAATATGCTGAATTTGCCTCTTCCGGTTGAAGTTATTGAAAGAATTGAGGTGGTTCGCGGACCGGCTGCAAGAATTTATGGAATTAACAGTTTGACGGGAGCGATTAATATTATCACTAAAAAAACAACAGATTCTGGATTTTTAGTAAGTACTTATGCGGGTTCTAACTTTGAAAAAGATACAAGAGATACAGGAGATACATTTTATGGGACAGGAGTTCAGGCTGGAGCTGTTTTAGGTAAAGAAAAACAGCAGCATTTAATTTTTGCTTCTCACGATAAAAGCAATGGTTACCGATACAATACAGCATTTGAAAACAATAAAATTTTCTATCAGGGAAATGTACAAATCAATGATTCTAATGAAATTTTAGGTTCTGCCGGATACATCAAAAATGGTTTTGGAGCTAACGGATTCTACGCAGCGCCGGGTGATATCAATTCGACTGAAATTGTACAGACTACTTTTGCCAACATTCAGTCGAAACATGCTATTACAGAAAACTGGAAAATTATGCCAAGAGTAACCTATCGTTATAACTATGATGATTATCGTTATTTAGGAAACTCAAATTTAGCTGTTGGAAGAAGCCAGCATTATACCAATTCGATTGCGGGAGAATTAAACTCTACAGTGAAATTGTCTAAAGGAGAAATTGGTTTTGGAGCAGAATTTAGAAACGAAAACATTCATTCTTCCAATATCGGAGATCACGATCGCGAAAACGTTGGTGTTTATGCTGAATACAGAACGAGTTTTACGGAAAAATTTGATGTAAACATTGGAACTTATTTAAATTATAATTCGGATTACAAATGGCAGGTTTATCCTGGAATTGATGCTAGTTATGCAATTACAGATGCCTTTAAAATTATTGGGAATGTGGGAACAAGCCAAAGAATTCCATCATTTACAGATTTGTATTTGAAACAAACAGGAAATATTGGAAACGCCGATTTAGATTCAGAAAATGCTTTCCAGAGCGAAATTGGTTTCAAATACAATAAAAAAGCATTGAGTTTGAATGCCAATTATTTCTACAGAAAAATTGATAATTACATCGATTGGATGCGTAATCTAACGACCCAGCCGTGGCAAAGTCAGAACACCGGAGATCTAAACACAAACGGAATCAATTTACGCGGCACTTATAGATTTGATTTTTCTAAAGATTCTAGATTAAACATTCTTTTAGCGTACACTTATTTGGATTCTGAATTTAAAAGTTCCCGTACAGAAATATACTCCAAGTATCTTATTTCATCTTTAAAACATCAAATTACCAATACAATAGATTATCAGTTTAAGAATTTCTCTGTTTTGTTTGCAACCCGTTTTAACGAGAGAATCACAGGACCGTCTTATTGGGTAAATGATTTTAGAGTAAGTCAGTCAATCAATAAATTCACCATCTTTTTAGATGCACAAAATATATTCAATGCGACTTATTATGAAGTAGGAGCGGTGCCTCTGCCTTCGAGATGGTTTACTTTAGGAGTGAAATTAGTTACATTTTAAATTACTTTATTGGTTAGAATAGGGGCTGTCTTTTAGTTTTTAAGACAGCCCCTATTTCCGTTATTTTACCGATGAAACATTTCTACGGAATAATTATCAGAGTGAAAAATAAATCAATTGCTGTTATATAAAATTTATCAGAAATACTGTAAAATAAGCCGTTTTATAAGTAGTTACTTAGCATTTGTAAATATTTAAAACATTTATTATGAAAGCGTTATTGAAATGGAAAGCCTTATTTTTGGTAATTATTATCGGATTATTTTCTTCTTGTAAAAATAATGATGGTTATAGTGATACAATAGATACAAATTCTGTCCCTGTTGATACGGTGCAACAAACAAAAGATACAACAGAAGTTACGGGTACTAGTTCGGGCGGTATATCACCAGCAGCAAAGAGTATTCAAATTACGAATATGGAAAAAGAAGGAGTTGAAAGTACAGCGGGCACAGGAACAGGTCCAGGAGAAAGTGCCACAGATGGTTCTACCTACACGCCTTCAAGTGGAATTCAAAAAGACAGTATAAAATTACAGACTGAAAGTGCTAAAAGAAGAAAGAACAAAAAATAATCTCAGATAAACTACAAACTCATTTCAAAAAGGAATGAGTTTTTTTATTTTAAAATATTGTTTTTCAATGCTTTTATTGATGCTGAAAAGACTTCAAAAATAAATTCTGAAAAAAAACAATATTAAATGCTACTTATTTGATAGAATTAATATATATTTGTATCGCAGAAAAGTTCTGAATGATATTTATCCAGAAAGACCGAGGGAATAGGCCCATTGACGTCTTAGCAACCTGTTGCCGAATAAGGTGCTAAATCCTTCCCGCTTTGCGGGACAGATAAGAAAAGATTTCCTCAAAATCTGAATAAGATCATCTTTGTAAAACTTTTTATTTTTTAAAATGAAAACAGATTCAACTTTATACGCCGGTTACGAACTTTTGAATGTAATGTTCGAAGAAAACAGTCTTGCCTTTTTTCGAATGCGCGACAAGTAAAATTCTCCCAGTAATTTTTGAAAAACAACATTTTCTAAAGACCATTTTGAAATAGGTCTCAGGAATTCTTTTGTCCAATCATAAACTAAAATCAAAATATAATGAAAAAAATAATCTTAGGTTTTGCCCTATTTTTTGGAGTTGCACAAACTCAGGCGCAGGAAAGTAATTTACAATTAAAGGGAACTGTTGTAGATACTGTAGCGCAGTATGTTTATCTGCAAAAATTTCACAATAAAATGTTTACCACAATTGATTCGGTAAAAGTAAAAGATGGCAGTTTTAGTTTTAAGACTAAAATAAAAACGCCGGAATTGTACGGTTTAAGTGTAAATACAGAAAGTAGTCCGTTGTATGTTTTTCTTGAAAAAGGACCAATTACGGTAAAATTAAACCCAAAGAAATATTACAATAATTCTGTTGTAGAAGGTTCGGTTTCTCAGGACTTGTTTGAAACTTACAAAAAATCGAAAGATGTGGAAATCAGTAAATTCATTATAGAGAATCCAAAATCGATAGTTTCGGCTTATGTGTTGTACAGAAACTGGTCTTATAGATTGTCTCCGGAACAAATTAGAGAAAATATTGCTTTGCTGGATAAAAGTCTTCAGACAACCACTTATGTGAAAGAACTAAAAGATTTAGCTCTCGTTTTGGACGGTTTGGCAGTTGGAAAAAAAGCGCCTGATTTTACAGCCAATGATCCAAATGGAAAACCAATTCGCTTTTATGAAAATTTAAAAGGCTACACTTTAGTCGATTTTTGGGCTTCATGGTGCGGACCTTGCCGAAGAGAAAATCCAAATATCGTAAAAACGTACAAAGAATTTCATGATAAAGGATTCAACATTGTCGGGATTTCTTTAGACAAAAAGAAAGAAAACTGGATCAAAGGAATTCAGGATGATAATTTGACATGGACACATGTTTCAGATTTACTTTTCTGGAATAGTGCAGTGGCTAAATTATACGGAATCAGAGCGATTCCGGGCAATTATTTAGTCGATTCGAAAGGAGTAATTGTAGCTAAAAATCTTCAGGGAGAAGAATTACAGGCGACGTTAAAATCGCTTTTAGATAAAAAGATTTAAGAAACAGCTCCACATAATCTTGTGACGGATGAGAAATAAAGTGGAAAAAAATAATGAAAACAGTAATAGAATATAGTTAATTAAAAATGATAAGGAAATGAATGCTATTGAGACAACGAAAGAACCAATTGAGTTAGAGTGTTACTTCTCTAAATTTAGAGAAAATACAGTAGGAATCGATCATACTTTTGAATCGGTTTACGGAGAACAAAATATAGTTTATGCCGACTGGGTTGCCAGCGGAAGATTATATGTTCCGATCGAGGATATTATGCTAAACAAAATGGGACCAATGATTGCCAATACACATTCATTTTCAAGCCAAACAGGAAAGGCTTCGACTTATGCTTATCAACATGCCAGAGAAATTATTAAAAAAGCGGTAAATGCCAATGCATCTGATGTTTTGGTGACTACGGGAACCGGAATGACAGCTGCTTTATCAAAATTACAGCGCATTATGGGTTTGCGAACAGATTATAAAGAAGACAGGCCTGTGGTTTTTATAACTCACATGGAACATCATTCGAATCAGGTTCCGTGGTACGAGACAAATGCCGAAGTGGTGATTTTACCACCTGATGAAAATAATTTGGTCGATCCAAAAGTGCTCTGTGAGGAAATTAAAAAATATGCAGACCGAAGCTTGAAAATAGGTTCGTTTACAGCTTGTTCTAATGTTACGGGAATTATTACACCTTATCATGAATTAGCGAAAATCATGCATCAAAACGGCGGACTTTGTTTTGTTGATTTTGCTGCTTCTGCACCTTATGTCAAAATTGATATGCATCCAAAAGATCCCGAAGAGCAATTGGACGCAATTTTCTTTTCGCCTCATAAATTTTTGGGTGGGCCAGGAACTACTGGAGTTTTGGTTTTTAATGAAAAATTATACCAATCTGATTTTCCAGATAATCCAGGTGGAGGAAATGTAAAATGGACTAATCCGTTGGGAAAATATTGTTACAGTGATGTGATTGAAGTTCGCGAAGACGGAGGTACTCCAGGATTTTTGCAGGTAATTAGAGTAGCGTTGGCTTTAGAATTAAAAGAGCAAATGGGAGTTGAAAATATCAAAAAAAGAGAAAAAGAATTGCTTGATCTTTGTTTTTCGAGACTTCAAAAAATTCAAGGTTTATCTATTCTGGGAGATTTAACAACAGAAAGAATTGGCTGTGTTTCCTTTGTGATTGAAGATATTCATTACAATTTGATTGTAAGACTTTTGAACGACCGTTTCGGAATTCAGGTTCGCGGTGGCTGGTCGTGTGCGAGTACTTATGCGCATTACCTTTTCAATATTAATGAGAAAAAATCGGCAGAAATTACTAGTGAATTATTACAGCGAAATCAGACGAATAAACCAGGCTGGGTTCGTTTGTCCTTACATCCAATTATGACCAATGAAGAGCTTTTCTATATCTGTGATGCGATTGAGAAAGTAGCTTCGAATTATAAAAAATGGCAAAAAGATTATGAATATAATCCTGCATCGAATGAATTTGAAAATCCTAAAATAAAAGATTCCATAACAAATGAAGTAAAAGATTGGTTTAAGTTAGATTAGTTAGTTTTTTTAACCCAACAGGTTTTCAAAACCTGTTGGGTTTTTACTAAAATTTGAAACACATAGAAACATAGTTTTTTTGTTATTAAAAAGGTAATCAAGAGAAACTAGTTTCTAACACATAGTTAACCTGCTAGGTTTTCAAAATCTGCCAGGTTTCTTAAAATTGCAAAATTAAAATATGAAAACAATTCCAAGAAGAGTCGTAACGGGTTTACGAAATGGAAAATCAATAATAGAACAAGACCAAATCGTAACCAATGTTTCGGAGCATTTTCCGGGATTGATTATTTCGGATATTTGGTCAACGGATAGTACACCGGCAAAATTTGATGAAAAAGAAATTGAAAATACTGCTTTTCCGAATACGCCCAAAAACGGAAGTTACTTTCGTTATGTACAAATTCCGCCAGACAAAGATTTAGGAATTGTAGCACCCGAAGGACAGCCTCATCCGCTAATGCATCAAACCGATACTTTAGATTATATTGTGATTCTGGCTGGAGAAATTTATCTCATTGTAGAGGAGGAGGAAACTTTATTGCAGGCGGGTGATATTGTAATTCAACGTGGCACAAATCATGCGTGGAGTAATCGGTCTGATTCTCCTTGTATTCAATTAGCTGTTTTATTAGATGCAGAGAAGACGAAAGAGAAAAGAATAAAGAGAAAAGAATAAAGAGAAGAGAATATAGAGAAGAGAATATAGAGAAGAGAATATAGAGAAGAGAATATAGAGAAGAGAATATAGAGAAGAGAATATAGAGAAGAGATTAAAGAAAAATCTCCCAGCTATTTAAAGGATAACTGGGAGATAATCAAAAAATAAACACAAACTATCTTTAGAACGAGTATCTTAAGCCAAGCTGTCCTTGGAATCTTGAAGCTAACTGATCTATCGTATAAGGTGTAGAAGTTGGTTTTTGGAAAGTATAAGTTGGATCGCCTGTTGCAACACCGCCTAAGTTTCCTGATTTAGTTAAACCAATACTTGCTGTTGAATTATAAGTGTTTGGAACAAAATAGCTTCTTCCCCAATCTTTGTTGATAAGGTTTCCGATATTTGCCATGCTGAATGAAATTTGGAAAGTACCTACTTTGTTTACTTTAATTTCGTCCATTAATTTTAAGTCAGCTTGAATGTTCCATGGAGTAGTATCACCATTTCTTTGTGTGAATGTTCCTCTTCTGCTTTTTAAATAGTCATTCCCATTAATGAATGCTTCGTAATCTGCCACTTGCTGTGCAGCTGTTGCTGAAGGAACTCCTGCAGTACTTACCCCAATATATTTTGCTGCTTCTGCAGCATCCTTAAAGATATAAGCTAAACCTGCTGCTTGTCCTGTTCCGGCAATTGTGGAGTTTACAAATCCCCAAGAAAATGGATTCCCTGATTGTGCATTAAAATATACGTTAGCAGAGAAAGTATTGTTGTCAGCTAATTTTACTGCATATCCAACATTAGAAACAATTCTGTGTTTGATGTTGAAGTTTGAAGTTGCCAATTGAGGATCATTTGGAGTTAATGATTGGTTCATTTGGAAGTTACTTTCCATAGAGTTACGAATTCCATTAGTTACGTCTTTAGAATCTCCGTAAGTGTAAGCTACCATAAAGTTAAGACCAAAATCGTATGTTTTAGAAATCATTTCTGTTATGCTGTAACGATATCCTTTATTCGTATTAGACAACAAATAAGCATTTGAAAAAGCTGCATTGATATTTGCTGCATAAATCGGCATCTGATGATTGGTGTCGTAAGAGAAATAAGTAGGGTTATCCGTTTTGTTTACCTGTTGGAATTCAAGATCACGAATTACTTTAGTGTACATTCCTTCAGTAGTAAATTTATATCCGTTGATGATTTTATCTATTGCAAGTGAGTTTCTTAAAACAGCTGGCATTTTGAATTTGTTATCAATTAAATCGGCCTGAACTTTTGGAGTTGCGTCGTGGTATCCGTTTAATCCATTTGGAGATAAAGGATCTCCAGTTGCTGCAACTTGAGCGGCAGTTAAGTTGTTTTTGTCATAACTTCCGTAACCTACACCATCATTGTAATAAGCATATCCTAACCATGCAAAAGGAACTCTGCCTGTAAATACTCCAGAACCACCTCTTAAAACTAGTGTTTTGTCTTCGTCAACATTATAAGTAAATCCGATTCTTGGAGAAACTAAAGCTGAACCAAAGAAATTGTTTTTGATTTGGCTTAAAGGCGTATAAGTATACGTTGTACCATAATTTGGATCAGCTGGAGAGTTTTGAACCTGCTGGCTTAATTTTGGTTTAGTTGGCATATCGGTATAATCTACTCTCACACCTGGAGTTACTTTTAATTTGCTTCCAATTCTAATTTCATCCTGAACATAAGCACTGTAAAGGTTTACGTTAAATTGTGCATAAGGATTATTGAAAATTTCATCTCTTGAAGAACCATCAAAAGGATAAGTTCCACGTACACGAGTTGGTAGTTTGTTGTAGAAATCGGCAAGAGATTTATAAGAGATTCTTCCGTTAAGTGCATTTACAAATCCGTAGTTGATATCGTAGAATTCGTTGTGAGTACCAAACAATAAAGTATGATTTCCTGTTTTGTATGTTAAGTTATCAGTGATTTCAGTTGTATTCTGTTTCATATTGAAAACAGTTGCTTCACGATCGTTTCCTAAGAAAATAGTTCCTCCTTTATAACCAATTTCTGTCTGTGGGAACATAATATTGCTTGATTTCGGATCACGATAATCTTTAATTGCAGAATAACTTGCTATGAATGAGTTAGACCATTGGCTGTTGAAATGACTTTTTAATTCTAAAACCGTGCTGATTGCTTGATTTTTTTGAGTAAAGTCCATTCCTGAGAATCTAAAGTTTGCCGCGTCGCGCTCTAAGTTTGTTGCTTGAGAAATAACCGTATTGTTTCGTAATGAAATAGAGTGTTTTTCGTTAATTTTCCAATCTAATTTATTGAAGAATTTCTGGCTTTTAGAAAAGTTATTGTAAGCACCATAAGTTCCTGGATCAAAACCGTAATTTGTTTTAACAAAGTTTGAAATTTGTTCAGCAGTTGCATTATCAACAAGAGAAGTTAATTTACCATTTGAATCTGTTTGTCCTGCATTATAAAAAATCGGATCTGTTCTTTCAGCATATTCCATATTGGTAAAGAAGAATAATTTGTCTTTTACAATTGGAAGTCCTACTCTAAAACCAACTTGGTAATCTCCAAAAGCATTTGGCATTTTTGATCCGTCACCAGCATTGTTAGGGCCGGTAATTGCTGCACTTCTTCCGTAACTGTAAATAGATCCTGTTACAGTGTTTGTACCGCTTCTTGTTACAGCATTTACACTTCCTCCTAAAAAGTTTCCTAATTTAATATCATAAGGAGCAATGTAAACTTGAATATCTTGAATCGCATCTAAACTGATAGAGTTAGAACGCGTACTGCTTCCCGGCATTCCTGAAGTTCCAGATTGACCTCCTAAAGATGGACTGAAACCAATAGCATCATTATTAATAGAACCGTCAATTGTTACGTTATTGTATCTGAAGTTAGTTCCAGCAAAAGAGTTATTAGAACTTTGAGGCACTAATTTCGTAACATCCTGAATTCCTCTGTTGATTAATGGAAGACCATTTACTTGTTTTTCGCTAATATTTGTACCATTGTTTTTAGAAGAAGGTTTAGAACCTGTTATAACTACTTCTTCCAAAACATTATTGTCAGCTTTTCCAACTACAATAGTTGGTAAATCATTGTCTCCTAAAGCTAAATGAATTTGAGCATTAGAATAATCTTTGGTTCCAGAACTTTTAATTTCTAATTCATAAGGTCCGCCCGCATTTAAGTTTTCGAAACTAAAGCGACCTAGTTTGTCTGTTGTAGCTTTGTAAACGGCATTAGTAGGCAAATGTGTCAAGGTTACTTCAGCACCTGTAAGAGGGCTTGTACCATCATTAACTCTGGCGGATAAAGATGAGGTTGTAATTTGGGCAAAAATGTTCCCTATAGTCAGGAGCATTAAAGCCGTAAAAAAGAGTCTTAGTTTTGTCATGTTGTTTATTAGTTTTTATTTCACGACAAATAAAAACTCTTTAATTCGATTCGATTTAAGGCTAATGTTAACGAAAAATCAAAAAACAATTCTTTGTTAACTTAAGATAAACAAGATGTTATTGGATAAAAAAACGGCTATCCCTTTAAAATCAATAGGTTTGTGCTAAAGCCCATAAAATAAGGGATTAGACTTAGATTTAAAGTAGATTAGAGATAGATTAGAGTATTATGCCAATGTTATCAAACGTAGAAAATTGAATTTTAGAAGAATAAAAAAGCATTAATTTTTATATGACAATCCGCTAAAAAGACTCATAATTTACTAAAGCAAATTAATGACGCAGATAAAACGGATTTACTTCGTAAAAACGCGGATTAAAACGGATTTTATGCTTAAATTTTATGGAGATTAATAAAAAATCCGTCTTAATCGGTGTCTTCGCTTTAGCGAATCAGTATCATCCGTGTGCTATTTTTAAAATTAGTGCAAGTAACGAATAGTCATAAATTTTTATGTAGAAATTTAGGGAAACAGAAGAGAAAAAACAGTGCCTTTTTCCAGTTCAGAATCTACAGCTAAAGTTATATTATGACGCTTCAAAATCTGCATGGTAATAAAAAGCCCTAATCCTTGACCTTGAATATGTCTTGTGCGATCGCTTCTAAAAAACAAATCGAAAATAGATTCGATATCTTTCTGATCGATTCCAGAACCCTGATCTATAATTTTTATAAGAAGTTTTCCATTGTCTTCTAATGCAATTATGTTTACTGGTAAGGGAAATGAAAACTTAATGGCATTATCTATAATATTATAAAGTGCAATAAAAATCATGTGTCTGTTGGCATGCACAGTTAATAAATCTTCATTATTTATAATCGCATCCAGATTAAGCGCTATTTTGACTGTCGGATATTCTATGGCTTTCTTTTCCAGTATACTCCATAAAATTTCATCAATACGAATATTTTCCATTTGATGCGGTTCTGAAAGTTCCAGTCCAGACAGAATCAATAATCCGTCTAAAGTATATTTTAAATGAAGCGTGTCTTTTCGAAGAGATTTTAGTATTTCTTCATATTGTTCATTGGTTCTGCTATGCTGTAAAGCAACTTCAATATCACCTATGATGATAGTAAGTGGCGTTTTGAGTTCGTGGGAGGCATTTTTAAGAAAATTTTTCTGTATGCTGACACCATTTTCCAGTCTTTCTAAAAGATAATTAAAGGTGGTAATCAATTCCTTTATTTCATCTTTTCCGCTGGCTGTAGGCAATTCGAGCCTCGAATGCAGATTTTCTGTTGTAATGGTGTTTACTTTTGAGATAACATCTTCAAAAGGCCTGAAAGTCTGTCTGGACAAGAATCTTCCCAAAAGATAATTGAGTACAATTCCAACGATATAAAAGAGTATAAATACAATAGCCAGCCTTTCGAGCTGCTGATTTCCGACATCATCAATTCCAGAGACAACAATAATGAAATCACCTTGGTTGTCTTTGTAATAAAGTCCAGTAAATTGACGATTATCTATAGTGAAATGTAATATTTGGTCTTTAGAAATAGCCTTCAATTCATGATCACCTAATTTAATGGGGACATCATCATGCAAATACAATTTTTTACTTTTTGCATTGTAGATTCTGATGGACTGGTTTGTTATTTTATTATACTGAGTTTCTATTTCTTCATAACTAACACTATCCATTTTGGTAATCTCATCTTTTTCAAAATAGAAAAAGGCTGTTATTAAGGCGCTGTCTTCCAGTCTTTCGTAATAAAGATCTTTTCGGTGGTTTTTAAAAAGCAAAAAAGATGCGATCAGAAGAAGTCCGACAATAAAAGCAAAGAGTATTGTAGAATTTACAGCTAGTTTATTCTTGAGATTCATGGGACTTCTTTTTTAGCATATACCCAGTTCCTTTTACAGTATGAATAAGCGGTTCAGCAAAATTCTTGTCCACTTTATTTCTTAAGTAATTTATATAAACATCTACAGTATTGGTATTCATGTCTAAGTCTAGATTCCAAACCGCTTCGGCTATTGCTATTCTTGATAACGCTTTTTCACGGTTTTTCATAAAGAAAATCAAAAGTTTAAGTTCTCTGGAGGAAAGATTTAATTCTTTTCCTTCTCTAGAAGCACTCTGCTCTTTCATATTGATTTCAATTCCCGCATACGATTGAAAATCTAAAATTCCCGCACTAAATTCGGCTCGGCGCAACTGTGCGTTGATTCGGGCCAAGAGTTCTTCAAATAAAAAAGGTTTAGCCAAATAATCATCGGCTCCAGCCTGTAATCCTTTAATTTTTTCTTGAGGCGTATCGAGAGCACTCAAAATAAGTATAGGTACTATTATTTTCCTGCTTCTTAAAACTTCACAGACTTCAAAACCCGTAATATCTGGAAGCATAATGTCGAGAATGATAATGTCAAAATCATTTTCTGTGACAGCATTAATCGCGTCGTATCCTTTAGAAACGGTTTTTACCTGATAAAGATGTTCTTCCAAACCTCTTAAAATGAAAGAAGCCACTCTTGGGTCATCTTCAACTAATAGTACTTTATTCATGGATGAATAGTGTTGCTAAATAAACAATGCAATTTTAGGTAATATAATAATCACTATTTGTTTTCAAGGGATTAATTTTTTTACCGTTTAATTCCAGCAGTGTATTTTCGATCATTTCAGACATAGCATCTAGCGCCAGATCATTAGGCTGTATTCCAAACGGATCTTCCAGTTCATCGGCAATAGCTTCGAGGGCAACAAAAGTATAGGCAATAAATACAATTATAAATGGAGTAATCCAGCCTAATGTTTCAACAAATCCAAATGGAAGCATAAAACAATAAATATAAACGGTGCGGTGCAATAATACACTATAAGTATAAGGAATAGGAGTGCTGGCAATTCGTTCGCATCCGCCTACAATATCCGAAAGTTTGTTCAGATTTTCTTCAAAAGCCAATTGAGTAACGCTGTCAATTTTACCGTCTGCTTTTGCTTTTTTAATCCAATTTCCGAGTTCTCTTAAAATGATGATAGGTTTGTAACGAACTTCTTTTAAACTTTCGGCAAATTCATTTTCAAGTAACCGTTTTAAATCTTGTTCAGCATTGGTATGTCTCAATTGATGCTTCAAACTGTAAACAAAGGCGATCAGAAGATTGATGAACTCATCGCGTTTCGTTTCATATTCTTTATCATTAATAAGCGAAATGCTTTGTCTGGTAAGGGAACGGGTATCATTGAGGAGTGCGCCCCAGAGTTTTCTTCCTTCCCAAAAACGGTCATAACTTACATTGTTTCTGAAACCAAGAAATATAGCAAGCGTTATTCCAAATAAAGTAAAAGCGGCCGGATTGATATGCAGATTATGTTCTAATAAAAAAGCTTTAAAATAGACGACCACAAGAGAAAACAACAGTAATAAGAGAAGTCTTGGAAGTAATTGTGGTAAAACGGAACCGTTCCACTCAAAAAGCATTTTGAACCAATTAGTTTTTTTCTTGATTATCATTGGATGAGTACGAAATTATGATACTATAAAAATAATTAAAAGTATAGTATTTTGGACTATAAAAACAGCAGTAATATTTTGTTTGGTTAATTCAAAAAGGGTAAGTAAAAGAGCGCAAAAATTTTTATATTTGAGATATTCTATTCTACAAAAGCACAGTTGAAGTTTCATTTTAATCAAAGCACTTTATGAAGGTATTTATTAGAACAATGTTCTTTTTAATGTTTTTAACTATTTTTTCCTGTGATAACAAAAAAGAAAAACCAGTACCAAAACCGTACAAAGCAGGTGTAATTTTATCTTTTGACGATGCTTATGTCGATGAATGGGCAGAAGCTGATAATGCTTTGAAAAAGTATAATTGGAGAGCTACTTTTAATGTCTGCCGAATAGACTCTATTGGAGCTCCTGAAATTAAAAAGCTTCTCGAAATGCAAAAATACGGGCACGAAATTGCAGGCCACGGTTATCATCATTACAACGCTGTAAAATTTGTGCAGCAAAACGGAATAGATGCCTACATGCAACAAGAAATAAATCCTATGATTGTTTCGATGAAAAAGAAAGGTTTCAATGTAACTTCTTTTGCTTATCCGTACGGCGAAAGATCTGATGAACTGGATAAAGCGCTGTCTCCAGATTTTAAAATTATTCGAGGAAGAGCTTTTGGAGGCGAACTTCCAGAAAAGCAAGACAGTTATTTTAATAATTCAAAAATTGTCTTTGCTTTTGATATTGATAACAGTCATATTCATTTTAGTATTCCGTATCTTTTAGAATTACTGGATTACGCTAAAAAACACAATAAAATTTTAATTCTATGCAGTCATAAACCAGTTAAAGAAGTAACTGAAAATTATCAGACAAAAATCGAAACTTTAGAATTTGTCTGCCGTTATATGAAGCTTAATGATCTTAAATTTTATACTTTGTCAGATTTAGATGATTTGCTTCCTAAAAAATGACAGATTTAACCTTTATTAATTCTTACTTAGAAATAGGATCCAAAAGTGGCGTTCAATACGTTTGCAAATAATTTATTACATGTAATAAAATTAATTATATTAGCTTTTACAAAAGGCAGTGAGCATCTCTTTTTCACTAGCTGAAAAGGCAATTCAAAATCAAATTTAGCCGTGTTTGACTGGGCAATTTAAAAACTAACGGTACTTTTTTATACAGTAAGCGGAACAATGGAGTTAACAGAGAATCAAAATTTATTTCAGACTATTTTTGACTCAACAGCCAATGGCATTGCCGTACTTCAATCTGTATATGATCATCAAGAGATTACAGACTTTTCGATATTGTTTTTAAATGCTGCAGCATTAAAGCAGATTAACGATTTAAACTATAAAAGCAGATTTTATAGCGAAGTTTTTCCAGGGATAAAAGAAAATGGCATTCTGGAAAAATTTATTCATACAGCATCAACCGGTATTGCATCAGATTTTGAATGCAGATACACCATCAACGGCTTAAAATATTGGTACAGATTTTCACTGGTAAAACAAGGAGAGTTATTGATTGTTACTACAGAAAATTTAACCAAAAGAAAAAAGACAGAAATAGCGCTGAAGAGTGCTTTGGAAACTGCTGAAAAACAAACTCGATTTTATCATTCCATTACCAATACAACTCCAGATTTGGTATATGTTTTTGACCTTTCTTATAAATTTACTTATGCAAACAAGGCTTTACTCACCATGTGGGGAAAATCTGCTGAAGATGCTATTGGAAAAGGATTGCGAGATAACGGATACGAAGAATGGCATGCAGCAATGCATGAAAGAGAAATAGATGAAGTAGTCGCTTCTAAAAAAATAATCAGGGGAACGGTGTCTTTTCCGCATGCTGAACTAGGAAAGAGAGTTTATGACTATATTTTTGCTCCTGTTTTTAATGAAGAGGGTGAAGTGGAAGCAATTGCTGGAACAACTCGTGATATTACAGAAATAAAACAAGCCGAGGAACAACAGCTTTTGGCAAGTAAAAAAATTGAAGAAAGTGAAGCGATTTTAAGATCCATGATTGATCAAACTCCTTCACCGACTTTAGTTTTGATGGGTGATGATTTGGTTATCAAGCAGATCAATAAACACATGCTCGCCATGATTGGGCGTGGAGAGGAAATTATCGGAATGCCGTTGATTGATGTTTTGCCCGAATTAAAAGGGCAATACGTTTGGACTCAGGTTCAAAATGTGTATAACGAAGGAACTCCTTTTGATCAAAGCGAAGTTCTGGTACAGCATAACAGAACAGGAGTAATGCGCGACTATTATTATAATCTGGCTTATCGTCCGTTGATTGAAGATGGAAAGATAACTGGAATGATTCAAGTAGCCGTTGATGTTACAGAACAGGTTGTGGCGCGCAAAAAAATGGAAGAGAGTGAAAACCGTTTCCGTGTTTTGGTTAATGCTTCATCTGATTTTGTGTATCGAATGAATGCCGATTGGACCGTAATGCGTAATCTAGAAGGAATTGATTTGCTTTCAGACGAAGGCGATGTTGTGTTGAACTGGATTGATAAGTTTATCTATATCGAAGACCAAGAAAAAGCTTTAAGCCTTATTGCTGATGCCATTACAAATAAAAAAATATTTGAGATGGAGCATAGAGCCTTAAAACCAGATGGTACTTTAGGTTGGACGTTTTCGAGAGCGATTCCTATTTTAGATGATCAAAACAATATAATTGAATGGTTTGGTGCTGCGGGCGATATTTCTTCTCAAAAAGAGGTACAGCAAATCATCAAAGACAGTGAGGAAAAATTCCGCCAGCTGGCAGATTTAGTACCGCAAGTAATTTGGACAGCAAAACCAGATGGTTGTGTGGATTATTACAATAAACGCTGGTATGAATATACTGGATTGGAAGAAGAAAAATTTGGAGATGAAAGCTGGGTACCAATGCTCCACCGTGATGATGTATTGCCAGTACTCGAAACGTGGTATATAAGTGTACAAAGCGGTACCAGTTATCAGTTGGAATTTCGATTAGAAAATAAAAATACAGGGCTGTATCGCTGGTTTTTAAGTAAAGCAGTTCCAATACGTGATAAAACGGGAGTTATTGTACGATGGTTTGGTACTTGTACAGACATACACGAACAAAAAACAATTACCGAAAAATTGGAAAGCCTCGTAGCAGATAGAACGAAAGAATTACAGCGATCTAATGAAGATTTGCAACAGTTTGCCCATGTGGCATCACACGACTTAAAAGAACCGGTGCGAAAGATAAAAACGTTTACCAGCAGATTGGAAGAACATCTGGAAGGTAAACTAGATGAGTCGGCAGCGAGATTTATTGGAAGAATTCATGTTGCAGCAGATCGTATGTTTAATATGATTGATGGGGTTTTAATGTATTCTAAGATTAATGCCAATTTACAAAAGGCTACATTGGTGGATCTTAATGATGTTTTGAAAAATATTGAGAGTGATTTAGAAGTCTCTTTACAGAATACAAAAGGAGAAATTCATTATAATGACTTGCCAAAGCTGGAAGGAGCTTTGGTATTGTTGTATCAGCTTTTTTATAATTTGATTAATAATTCTATTAAATTTGCTAAAAATGGCGTGCCGCCTAAGATTACAATATCCTCAAAGATAATAATGGAGAATCAAAAAGTGATTGCCCTAATGACGGTTGAGGATAATGGAATTGGTTTTGAAAATGAGCAGTCTGCACAAATTTTTGAAACTTTTACAAGGCTTAACTCTAAAGATGTTTACGAAGGAACAGGTTTGGGATTGTCACTTTGTAAAAAAATAGTGGAGCGGCACGGAGGAAGTATTGCAGCGGTTGGAAGACCTTATGCAGGAGCGGTGTTTACAATAAAGCTTCCTTTAAAGCAACAAGATAATGGAATTTAAGTATGAGCAAAAAAATAATTTTACTGGCTGACGACGACACGGATGACACCGAAATGTTTTGTGAGGCACTAGAAGAAATAAATGAAAATATTACCTGCCACTGTGCAGAAAATGGAAATGAAGCGTGGAAGATACTTAATGAAATTACCGAAAAACCACAGCTTATTTTTCTAGATCTTAATATGCCAGTAATGAATGGCTGGGATTGTCTTAAATTGGTTAAAAATGAACCTGTTTATAAAGACATACCTGTAATTATGATTTCGACTTCTTCTCATAAAAATGATATCGAAAGGGCTTCCCAATTGGGGTCTATTTGTTATTTGGTCAAGCCAAATAGTTTTAATGGTTTAAAACAATTGCTGCGGGTAATCACCTCTAATCTAGGAACGAATTTAAGAGAGACTTTAATTAACTTAAAAGAAAGTGACCCGGATCATATTTTTATCTGCGAGGGAAATCAGTAAAAAAAGATTATTCTTTTTTTACTTCAAGCTGTATTTTAAATTTACCATAATAGGGATTTTCAGCCATTAAAGAATGTCCAATTACCAATACATAACTTCCTTTTTGTTTTAACGGTATTTTTAAATCCATTCCAAACGGACCATCTGAAGTGTTATCAGGTAAAATGATTTGATTGAAACGGATATTTCCTTTGCCTTTGGCAGGTAAAATTTCTGCTTTTAATTCGGCTGCATCTTCATTCTTAAATTTGACATATATTTTCGAATTTATAGAATCCAAACTGCTTTCCGCTAAAAAGAGGTCTTTATTATCTTTAAAGTTCATAAAAATAGTATCGCCTATTTGTTTGTTTTCCTCTTTAACAATAGTTGTGGAAGAATCAATAGAAATAATGTTTTTTTCCTCTTTGGGAATAATATTATTTTCCTTTTTTTGGCAGGAAAAAAGTAAAATGCAGATTAAAATCAGTGATAAATTTTTCATGTTTTATTAACTTATCATTTCAAAAGCACCAGGCTTTTCTTCATTTTTATCGTATTCGCCTGCAATACTTTCATCTGATTCTTCTTCTTCTTCTTCCCAATCATTTTCATCATATTCAGAATCAAAATCATATTCAAGATTATCTTCCAATTCCCCAAGTTCTAGATTGTAATGATTTGAAGCCGTCAATCTATTTGTATAATCGCCTTCCAAATAATCATCATAATTTAGTAGTAATTGTTCTTCGTATGAATTCATTTCGTTTGTAAATTCTTCGGACATATAATTTTCGGATCTCATAGTAATCAATTTAAATAATGAATAATTAATGATTTCTAATTTCTGTAATTAGATTATCCTAAAAATACTGCTTCAAACAATTTATTATTTTATATAATTTTCCAGAAGCGTTGTTGAATTTTCATCTTGTTGAAAATTAAAAATTTAAAAACGAAATGATCCTGTAAAAAGGAGTGTTTAAAAAGCTGATACATTAAAGTATAAAAATCAAATTAAATACTTTAATGTATCAAGTTGCATTCGCTATTATTCGTTAGAAGGCTTTCCAATTGTAGCCAAAATACCGCCATCAACATAAACAACATGTCCGTTTACAAAATCACTGGCCTTTGAGCTCAAGAAGATAGCCGCTCCTTGTAAATCTTCTGGATTTCCCCAACGCCCAGCAGGAGTTCTTCCCATAATAAATTCGTTGAACGGATGACCATTTACTCGAATTGGCGCTGTTTGACTAGTTGCAAAATAACCTGGACCAATTCCGTTGGTTTGAATGTTGTATTTAGCCCATTCAGTGGCCATGTTTTTAGTCAGCATTTTTAAACCTCCTTTTGCAGATGCGTAAGCACTTACAGAATCTCTTCCTAATTCGCTCATCATAGAGCACATATTGATGATTTTCCCACCACCTCGATTGATCATTCCTTTTACTACATTTTTAGAAACGATAAAAGGCCCCGTTAAATCTACTTTTATTACCGCTTCAAAATCGGCAACTTCCATTTCTATAATAGGGGTTCTTTTGATAATTCCGGCATTGTTGATTAGAATATCTATTGGACCAACTTCGGCTTCTATTTTAGTAATTGCCTCAATCACGGCACTTTCATTGGTCACATCAAATAAGTATCCGTAGGCTTCAATTCCTTCAGCTTTGTATTCTGCAATTGCATTGTTTACAGCTTCTTGAGAAGAATGATCGTTTACTACAATTTTTGCTCCCGCATGTCCAAGTCCTTTAGCCATAGCCATTCCTAATCCGTGAACTCCTCCTGTAATTAAAGCTGTTTTTCCTGTTAAATCAAATAAGTTAATTGACATTTTTTTGTTTTTTAGTTAATAGTGTTCTTAGTTTATCGTTTATTATTTTACACTTACAACAAGCGGATTTTTAAGTTCTTCCTGAAAATGATCCAGATACTTAAACCATTGTTGAGCATTGGTAATTTTTTCTGCTTTATCCCAAGCTGCGCCAGCGTAATAAATTATGGGCTCATTATTTTTTACAAAAGTTTTAGCCAATAATTGTTCTTTATTAACCCACATGGTTTCAATTGGAGAAGTTAATATTGAACCCACCGCTGTTGTACCATCTTTTTCAAAAGTGGGTTCCCAATATCCCATAATGCCTTGCTGTTCGTTTAACGAAATAACTCCTGGTTTTTCTCTTTTGATGATACCCACTACAACAGCCAGTGGTTTGGTATCGTTAAAAGTGTATAGATTTTCTATTCGGTTTAGTTGTGATCCAGCATCGATAGTAATGGTTTTAACCGCTTGAATTTTTATTCCGCCAGCATTCCAGCTATCGTAAATTAATTGAAAAGTGGTACGAAGCGGTCCATTATCCAATATTTTCCATTGCTGATAATTGCCAGAATAACGAATGGTATCTTTTACAAATGGTGCCATATTTCCAGCTCCCAAAGTATAACCTACATGATAATAATCTAGTCCGTCGCCGTGGTCAATATGATAATCGTTGCGTTTGTAACGATCATTCAAAACCAATTTAGAAGTGCTTTTAACCCATACATCAAAACCATAAGCATCGCCTTCTGTTTTTTCTAATGCTTTTCCGTAAGCACGAAAAGCGATTTTATCATTTTCCCAAGCAAAATCATCTAATCGTTCTGGTACGAATCGGGCATAGGTTTTAGCTGTAAATTTTTCTGATTTTCCTTTTTGAATCAAAAGTTTAAGCGAACTTTTAGCTTTCAAATCTATTTGAACCAATAAATTTTGAATAGTAGTTTGACCTCGGTGTTCTAATTGATACGGAATCTGTTTTTGGGTTACACTGTTGATTACGACAAAATTTGAAGTATCAAGCTGCGGATAGGAGAGAAGTATTTTTTCCCATTTTATAGCAGTAACAGCTTCCTTTCTGTCTAGTGTAGAATTGTTTGCAATGGTAATGGTAGTTTTGTTTTGTGCTGCTATAGTGAGCGGCAAAACAAAAGCTATTAAAAGAGATAAAATTTTCATAAGATTTATTTTGAAAGTTTAACGAATAGGTTCAGTTAAGACATAGTTGAGACTGCCCGAATACCAAAAGTCTTTTTGGACGGGATTTTTGAATTAAAAAAAAGGAATTGTTAAGATTGATTTTAAACCTTTCTTAGGTTTTAAGAGCTAAGATGAACTGCTGTTATTTGCATTGTAAGTTGTTTTGTTGTAGTTAGTTATTCCGTTGTGTTTTCTAATCGGGATAAATATTCGCTGGGCATACATCCGTAATGCTGTTTGAATGCCATGGAGAAATAAGAAGGCGAATTAAAACCGCACATATAAGTAATTTGAGCAATGGTATATCGCTTGCTTTGCATTAATTCGACTGCCTTTTTAAAACGAATTCGTTTTATAAAATCCATTGCAGATTCGCCTGTAATGGCTTTCAGTTTTAAGTAAAGATTAGATCGGCTCATTCCGATTTCCCTGCTAAAATGATCCACCGAAAATTCAGAATCAGCCAAGTGATCTTCGACAATACGAATAGCTTCTTTTAAAAACTCTTCGTCTAAAGTATTGAAAGCAATATTTTCTGGAACCATTTCTTTTCCAATAGAATAATACTCTTTTAATCTTTTACGAGAGCGCAGCAAGTTTGTAATTTTTGCAGCAAGCAAAGGCGTCGAAAAAGGTTTTGTCACATAATCATCGGCACCCATTTCTAATCCTTTTATTTGTTGACTCGTTTCAGTTCTTGCTGTCAAAAGCATAAACGGAATATGTGATGTGTTGATATTTTGCTTTACTCTTTTGCAAAAATGCAATCCATCCAATTCAGGCATCATCACATCACTGATAATAAGATCATAGGGTTGAATTTCTAAAAGATCTAATGCCATTTGACCATCATAAGCTATTGTAACGTCATAAATCTTATCAAAATAATCCTTTAGATAATCTAAAATCTCTTTGTTATCATCGACAATAAGCAATTTAGTAGGTTGGTCCTTTTCGATTATCTCATTTTCTTCTTTTAATAAAGAATCAGCTGTTTCAAGTTCGTTATCTGAAATAATAGACAAATCGTAAGCTGATTCTTCAACGTGCTGGTCATCTTTATATACCTGATCAGAAATCGGAATGGCAATTGTAAATACGCTGCCTTTTTCCATTACACTTTCTACAGAAATATTTCCATGATGCAATTCTACTAGACGTTTGGTAAAAGCCAATCCAACACCGGAGCCCAAATTTATCTCACGATTGTTTACCTGATAAAAACGGTCGAAAACTTTTGATAAATCTTCCTTGCTAATTCCGACACCCGTGTCAGCGACTTTTATTTGTACAGTATCTTTTTTCTTAATTAGTTCAACATGTATGGTCTGACCTGCTTTGGTGTATTTAAAAGCATTTGACAAGAGATTAAACAGAATTTTTTCCATTGCATCTTTATCAAAATAAAATAACAACTGTGACTCTTCAGCGTGATAGGTATAATTCACGTTGTTTTTCTCTGAAAGTGGTTTAAATGATTCGAAAATTTCCTGTGTAAATCTTACAATGTCTCCTTTTCCAACTTTTAGCTGACGCGTTCCCATTTCGGTTTTTCTAAATTCAAATAATTGATCAACTAAATTGTAAAGTCTTTTGGCATTAATAAACATTAGTTCGTGTTTCTTTTTGAATGTTTTGTCGATAAAAGGCATTTTTAATAACTCTTCTAAAGGAGCTAAAATCAATGTTAGAGGAGTTCTTAATTCATGCGAAACATTAGTAAAAAAGTCCATTTTTACCTGATTGATGTAACTCACTCTTTCTTTATCGATTCGCTCGAGTTTTAATTGTTGAACGGCTTTAATTCTTTCTTTAATGATTTTATAACCAATGTATGCAGCTGTACCAATAATTATTAATAACAGTAGGAAGAACCAGATTGTTTTGTACCAGGGTGCAAGAATGCTAATTTTTAAGTTTCGAATAGTGCTTGTTTCACCGTTTGGTCCAATGGCTTTGATCTGGAAATTGTATTTTCCTGCGGGTAAGTTGCTATAACTAACTTTCAATTCATCAGTTCGTTGCCAGTCTTTATCTATTCCATCTAATTTGTAATAGTAGTAAGTACGATTTGAAGATATGTAATTAAAAGTATTGAATAAGATACTGAATTGCTTGTATTCAGGGGCAATTTCTAATTCATTTGACCGATCTATATGTTCTTCCAGAATGTCTGTGTCATCTCCAACAGCAACATTTTTATTTAAAACTTCCAGGCCTGTAAAACTTAACTTTAAAGGAACTGGTAGCTGCTTTACCATTGAAGGATAGAAATATGTGATTCCTTTAATTCCGCCAAAAAGCAGCATTCCGTCTTTAGCCTTGCAAAAAGCATAATCATTAAATTGCTTGTTTTGCAGTCCGTCGCTTTGATCAAAAGTTTGAACAGTTCTTTTGTCGGGATTGAATTTGATTAATCCACTATTAGTAGAAATCCAGAGGTTTCCATCTTCATCTGGAATTATTCCATAAATTGTTTCTTTAAGAAAATCTATTTTTGCTTTAAAGCTAATGAATGATTCCTGTGTTTCATCATATAACCTTAGTCCACTTCTTGTACCAACCCAAATTCTGTGCTTTTGATCTTCGGTAATACAAGTTACGATGTCATCGCTTAGCTTTCCATGGCCGATGTTTCCAAACAAAAAATTATCAGGATAAAATAATGTTACACCGTTTGTAGTACCAATCCAGATTCTTTTTTTACTGTCTTCAAAAAGGTAAGTAATATCATCAGAAGTAGGTCTTTTCCCTGCATTATCTAAATGAATATGGGTAAAAGTTTTTGTTTCTGGATGATATTGATCTAATCCTGGTCTTGTGCCAACCCATATTCTGCCTTTAGAATCTTTTAGCAAACTGTACACCAAATCGCTAGCAATCGAGTTGGGATTATTCTCGTCATGACGAAAATGCTGTACAAGACCACTGTTTGGGTTGAGTAAATTTAAACCTCCATTGTGTGTACCAATCAATACGTTGCCATTATCATCAAAAGCAATAGCCTTGATGTTATTGGAACTTAAACTGTTTAGATTGTTTTCACTGTTGAAATAATAGCTAATCGTATTGGTATTTTTGTTCCAATAGTTTACACCTTTGTCATTACTTCCAATCCAGAAATTGCCTTTTGAATCTTGCTTTATAACGCCAATAACTTCGTCATTTAAGGATGGTTTTCCTGAGTTTTGACTCAGAAGATTGAACTTAATGTCATTTTTATGATAATAGTTTAAACCTCCATAATAGGTACCTAGCCAAATTCCGTTTTGCTTGTCTCTAAAAAAACAACGGACAGAGTTTTGACTGATGGTGTACGGTTGTGTTATTTGGTGGTAATAATTGGTAAAAGAATTTGTTTTCGGATTAAAAATAGAGAGTCCCCTAAAAGTTCCAAACCAAATATTTCCTTCTGTATCTTTTCCTGCACATCTTACATTGTTGTCCGCAATGCTATTTGCTGCCGAATTATGGAGTAGAGAAACAATTTTTCCATTTTCAGCATTATAATTTATTACGCCATTACCTTCTGTGACAGCCCATAGATTTTTTCCATCGATAAAAACATCATTTACATAAAGTTTTTTTGTACCCAAATTAATTTTTATGAGTTGATGTGTATTCGGATGTAATTTAAATAGTCCAACGTTGGTGCCTAGAATGATTTGTTTTTGCCAAACGCCAATATAGGAGATTTCTTTAATTTCATGAGAAGAAGCATTGAACTTGATTGTTGTAAAATTTTGACTTTCTGGCGAAAGAACAAAAACTTCTCCGGTAATAGAGGTTGCCCAGATTTTATGGGTGTTGTCTTCCGTTATTGAAGCAATATACCATTCGCCGATACTACGAGGAAGCGGGTAATTTGTAAAGCTGTCTGTATTGTAATTATAAACACTTATCCCCTTATTGCTGCCAACCCATAATTGTCCTTTATGATCTGTAAATAAGCTTCGAATGTAATAGGATTGCAAACTGTTTTTGACATTCTTGATTGGTCGATAAACTTTAAAACCTTTGCTGTCATAACGATTTAAACCATCTTGGGTTCCAACCCAGATGAAACCTAATGTATCTTGCTTAATAGCAAAAACAGAGCTTTGAGACAAGCCTTTATCGACCGAAATATTACGAAAATACCGATCTTGTACCTGAGCATGTCCTGTCACTGCAAAGAGAAGCAGGCTTAAAAAAGCGAAAAAAGCAATCGTTTTTTTCATGAATGTTAGAAATTATTATTTGGCTGAGCTTGATTTTCTCTTTTTAAAATAAATTGACTCTAATTTAGAGAAAAAGAAAACACCTTTTTTATTTTAGTTTTTATCGTAATTGGCAACATCCGGTAATTCATCAATAGCTTCCTGTTTATCTAATTTTGAATCCTTCATTTCTAATAATAGGGAGCTGTCTTTAATTTTAGGCACATAATTTTTACCTTGAAAATTAATAGATAAATTGCCATAACTAAATAGTGATTTTAATGTTTTATTTAAAACTTGCAAGCCTGCAGGTTTTTCTGCGTCCAGTTGTGTTTTTATTTCCCAATCGCCAATTTGCAACTGAAATAAACCGTTATTGTTTGAAATTGTTTTAATGATTTCGGTTTTGCCATCTTTAACCTGAATAATAGTTAGATATCTGAATTTTTGTTTTGGTTCAGAAGTGATTCCCGCATGCCATTGCAGTTTGAAATCCTTGATTTTGCCGTCTGCATCATTTACATTGTTCCAGTTTACAGCTGTTTCAGCAAATTTATCATGAACCACAATATTTAATGGGGCACTGGCAAAAACGTTTGTACTAACATTACCTAAATTAGTTTTTACAATAAAGTTTTGCTGATTTGGATTTTCTGTCTTTTGTGCTTCAATAGTGGCGTATGGTGTATGGAATTGAGTGGTCCATTTTACGGGTTTTTTGGCTTCCAGTTCATCATATAGTATAATATAACCACCCGTTAGTTGCAACATGTGTCGGCGATACAATGTTACACCGCTTTCTCCAAAACCATTGGCTTTGTTTGGCTCGAGGTCTATTTGCTTAAATCGATCCAACCAAAACTCGCTTTTAATATCGCCGTAAGCATTGCTTGCATCTCCCAAAGCATATTGGATATGTTTTCCTGAAATGGCCCGAGCTATCCAACCATAACCTTCTTCACCAATTTTTTGACCTAAACTATCAGCTAAAATAGTGTTATATGCTCTTGACGTACGGTAGTCTAACAAGTTATGTCTATCACTAAAATTGCTGTAATATCCGGTACCTCCAAACAATACGGTTCCTTTATAATTAATAGTAAAAGCATTCTGAGAAGCATGGCCATGACCTGATGAACCAAATGGATTGCTAGTGAGATAACTGCTTAACGTTTTATCGGCATTACTCAGATCTTCATGCATTGCTACTAAACCTATATCTGCAAATTTCCTGGTTTTAGGTAATTTTTCAGGAGACGTACTGATTAATTTTCTGTTTGGATTATTGTTTAATAAACGAAACAGCAGGAAATCGTCTGTACCAGTAAAGTATTGTGGAAAAGTTTTTTTAATTTCATCTACATACCAATTTAGATACGGATTGTCTATTCGGTAGCTCAGCGCTTCTAAGTAGCCCGCTTCCCCCTTGTTTATTTTGGGAATGTTTTCCCACATATCGCCTATTGCAGTTGACGCCGAAGTAGGAGGATGTGAGTATAACATGTACATAGGCGTATTTTGCATCCATGGAAGTTTGAAATAATCGATTCCGCTAAAGTCTCCAAAAAGTTGAGACAGGTAAATGTTAGATCTAAAGTTTACTACAAAATAGGCATTTCCTTCATGCCAGCCACCATCTGTAGTACCCAACACTGGAAAACGTGCCGACCAGACTTCGTACATATACGTAAGCCATTCTTTGGCTTCAGGAACTTCGTTTATTACTGCAACTGTACCGATAGCCAGATTACGCAAGGTAATTTGCCAAACGTGATTGTCGCTCACATGGAGTTCGAAACGATTTGGGAGATGGTTGTAAATACGTTTTGCTCTAAAAGTTATATTTTCTTTGAACTTCTCTCTTTCTTCTGGAGATAAAAAATCATAACCGGCATCGTAAAACCAACTCAAATTTTCTAATACAGCACCACTATTAAAATCATCTCGTGTGGTCAATCCGTTAGGATCCATATTCAAAATATTTATCGCTCTGCGTTTTGCATCTAAAATAAATCTTTTGTCTTTTGTGAGTTGGTATGCGATAACCAAATTACGAATAGGAGTTCCTACCATATCTCCAAAACCATGATACATCCATTCTATAATTTTCTTTTTTTCCAGCGGATTTTTCCCAACAGTATCAATAATACGTCTTGGTTTTTCTACAGGCAAAGGATCAAGCATTAATTTTTCGGCATATTTAACCAATTTTTGAGCTTCAGGATTTTGCAGATTGTTTCTGTAAAATTCTTCTCCAATTTTATTCATATTCCACAAGTTTGGATGTGGACCTTCGTTGCGTTTAATTACATCGGCAACGGGTGGCGAAACTTTTTCATTTGCATGTTTAGCATCCACAATAAAATCGTAAATCGGTGACCAGGTCCATTGATTTGTACCTTTTAAGGCAAAACCATATTTCCAGTACCAACGCCCGGCTCTTAGCGGTTGATGCAAGGGATAAACTGCCCAGCTTTGCAGACCACTGGTAATTAGGTTGTTTTTAAAATCTTTATCGGTTGCCAGCATTACTTGGTAGCGCACATTACCAATGTTGGGATCTTCAGGAACTTCGCTGCCAGTTTCCATTGATTTTACCATGTTTGTTCCGTTAGTAGCAGGCCAAAGCAACGCCGGAGCATTGGTTGGGACTGTAATTCCATTTACCGGATATGGCCATTCACGTACACGTCCATGCAATTTTTCGGCCGTTAATTTTATAGTAGCTGATTGTTGCGCAAATGAGGTGATTGTTAATGTGATAAAGGCAAGGAGATATATATTTTTCATTTTATTTTAGTAACATATTTTGGGTTGTTAGTCAGTTTATATTTCGGCATGTTATTGTATTTAGTCCTTTGAATCATATTTTGCTACGTCTGGCAGTTCATCTACAACTTCTTGCTGGTTGGTTTTTCCTTTTACTGTTTCTATCAGCATAGAACTTCCATCAATTTTATGTTTGTATTTTTTATTATCAACAGTTACAGGTAATGCTCCGTAGTTAAAGATGGTTTTTAATACATTGTTATTAGCCTGCAGGGCTGGTTGTTTAGTGCCGTCTAACTGTGCCTGAATATTCCAATTACCTACTTTAACGCTGGTAATTCCGTCAGCCAGTTTAATAGTTTTTAATATTTCGGTTTTGCCATCTTTAATTTGAATAATGGTTAAAAAACGAAATTTTTGTTGTGGTGTAGAGGTAATTCCTGCATGCCATTGCTCTTTATATTCAAAAACTTTACCATCGGGTCCCAATACTTTATTCCAGTTTACTGCTGTTTCTGCAAATTTATTGTGTACTATCATAGTTGTTGGTAAGTTGGTAAAAACGCTTGTCATCACTTTTCCTACATCGGTTTTTACCTCAAAATTTTGTTGGGTGCTGGCCGCTGAATTTTCGGGTGTCATAGTATAATAAGGCACCTGAAACTGTGTAGTCCATTTTATAGGTTTTTTGGCTTCGAGTTCGTCGTAAAGTACAACATAACCGCCTTCTAACTGTAATAAATGTCTGCGATATAAGGTGATGTTTGGTTGGCCGTAACCATTAGCCTCATTAGGGATTACATTTATACTTTTAAAACGTTCAAGCCAAAATTCATTGGTAATGGGACCATATGCATTTGTAGCGTCTCCGAGCGCATATTGTACATGTTTACCCGTAATAAAACGAGGTACCCAACCATAACCGTTTTCTCCAATTTTTTGCCCAAGACTATCCGCTAAAATGGTTGAATACGCTCGCGCGGTACGATAGTCAAGAAGGTTATGACGATCGCTAAAATTGCTGTAATAACCAGTGCCACCAAAAATTGTTTTACCTTTGTAATTAATGGTAAATGCATTTTGCGAAGCATGACCATGTCCGGATGAGCCCATAGGAATGCTGAAAAAATAACTGCTAAGGCTTTTATCTGGATTTGCGAGATCCTCATGCATTGCGACAATCCCTACATCTTTAAATAAACGTGCTTTTGGTAATTCTGCCAAAGATGATTCAGGTAAATTGCGTTTTGATTTGTAGTTTAAAAGACGATAGAATAATAAATCATCAGTGCCATTAAAATAATTTGGATAATCTTTTTTAATGTTGGCAACATAAGTGTTGAGGTATGGATTATCGATTTTATACGTTAGTCCATCTGCAAAAAAGGCATCTATTTTGGCGATACCGGGTTCTTTTTCCCACATATCTCCCATGGCCATGCAAGATGCATTGGAAGGATGTGTGTATAGTAAGAAATAAGGCAGATTTTGCATCCACGGAATGTTGTTGAAGTAATCAAAACCGCTTAAATCACTTAACATCTGAGACAGGTAAAGGAATGATCTGAAATTTACTTTAAAGTAGCCACTTCCTTCGTGCCAGCCTCCATCAGTGTTGCTTAAAATAGGAAAACGTGCTGACCATACTTCATAGATATATTCTAACCATTCATTAGCTTCGGGAACTTCATTTGATGCCGAAACCGCTCCAATAGCCAAATTTCGAAGGGTAATTTGCCATATGTGGTTATCGTTTATATTGATTTCGAAACGGTTAGGAAGGTGTCGATAAATTCGTTCGCCACGTAATTTGATTACTTTCAGAAACAATTTTTTTTCATCCTCACTTAGAAAATCGTAACCAGTATCATAAAACCATCCTACTGCTTCCAGTATGGCACCACCTGTAAAATCATCACGGGTAGCTAATCCATCGGGATTCATTTTTGCAATATTCAGTGCTCTTTTTTTAGCATCAATTATAAAGCGCTTATCTTTTGTTAGCTGATAGGCAATACATAAATTACGAACGGGATTGCCTACCATATCACCAAAACCATGATACATTGATTCTACAGCAATCTTTTTTTGAAGTGTCGTTTGTCCTGTCGTATCAATAAATCTTCGTGGTTTTTCTTCGGGCAATGGTTCCAGCATCAACTTTTCTGCGTAAGCAATGAATTTGGCTGCTTCAGGATTATTACGATTATTTTGATAAAATTCTTTCCCAATCTGATGCATATTCCAAAGTCGGGGATGTGGACCACTTAGGCGTTTTAGAACTTGCTCTGCTGTTGGTGTAACTTTGTCATTATTGTGTTTGGAGTCAATCACAAAATTGTATACTGGTGACCAAACCCAATTTTGCTTTCCTTTAGTAGCATAAGCATACTTCCAATACCAATTTCCTGGTTTTAAGGCCTGATGTAAAGGATACATAGCCCAAGGCTGTTCTTTCCCTGCTATAACGTTTTGTTTAAAATCTTTATCGCTTGCCAGTATTACTTTGTAAATAACCTGATGGATTTTAGGGTCAAGTTCAAAATCGTCACCAATATCTCCTGCCAAAACAATTTTTTCTTTTCCATTCGTACCAGGCCATAATAATGATGGACTGTTAGTAGGGACTGTTATGCCATTGGCGGGATAAGGCCATTCTCTTAAACGACCGTGCAGCTTATCTGCTGTTAGTTTTATAACGGATGATTGTTGCTGCGCAAAAACGTTTATAAAAAGTAGTAGAAAGTACAGCGAAGTTATTTTTTTCATTACTTTGTTTGTTATTTTGATTTTCCTGATAAACAAGAAGATTAAAGAGAATATCTTGTGATCATAGCTCAGCTGTAAAATTATCGCCGTTCGTTTTACACCATTTTTTTAAATAATTGCGCATACTAATGAGCTTCTTTTTATATGTTTTGTCTACCGCAAGATTGGTTATTTCACCAGGATCCTTACTCAAATCAAAAAGCTGTTCTTTAATAACACCTTTGTTGTAAACTATATATTTGAAATCTTTGGTAATTACAGAACGCCCGCTGATACCTAAAAGGTCTTCATTATCGGCAAAATCAGTTTCAATAACCAAGGTGTCACGTAGTATTTGCGATGGATTAGTTATTTTTTTACTCAGGTCAATTCCTTTTAAAGCTTCAGGCTTTTTTACGCCAGTAAATCCACATATAGTAGGAATAAGGTCGATACCATTACAAACTAACATATCATCAGTTCGGGCAGGAATAGATCCGTCTAATTTTGAGATGATAAAAGGAATTTTTGCAGCTTCTTCGTATAGAATTTGTTTTTGGTTCCAGCTATGACCTGCATAACCATCGCCATGATCTGCTGTAAAAATAATGAGGGTATTTTTTTCTACGCCATATTTTTTAAGCGATGCCATTACCATTTCGATATATACATCTACTTTTTCAATCAGACGGTTATAGGCCCAACGGTATTGACGCCATTTTTCAGGGGTGTAATTTACAGAAGGGTAGGTGCGCAGTCCTACTGTTTTTTGCTGATCTCGAACAATTTTAGGTTCATTAAGAGGAATCTCCCAGTTAGCAGGAAGGGCAGGACATTGATCAGGTGGTGGCGCATCTTTTAAAACATCCATTTTTAAATCCTCGTCACGAGCCCATTCGCAAATATCATGCGGATTCAAAAAAGAAGCTACCAGTAAAAAAGGAATGTCCTTATTCTCTTTGATAAAGCGTGCACAAAACGAAGGTGTCGCGGCATCATTATAATCTAGAAAATTGGTGTTTTCGATAAATTCAAAACCGTGTTGACTTTTCTTGGTAGTAGGTACAGGTAAATGCCATTTTCCAACATAGCCTGTTTTATAACCTCCGTTTTGAAAAATTTTACCCATCATTAAGAGATCTTCCGGCCATTGACCATCTTTTTCTGGCGAATTCCCTATAAAACCGGTTTCATAGGGCATTTTTCCACTCATTAAAGATGTGCGTGACGGTGAGCATAATGGCTGTGCACAGTAGGCTCTTGTAAATCGAACTCCGTTTTTCGCTAAGCGATCCATTGCCGGTGTATGTAAATCTTTATTGCCGGCAATGCTCATAGCATCAGCAGTTTGCTGATCTGTCATTATGATTAGAATATTCGGTTTTGCAGTTGTCTGTGCACTGCTTGTAAATGGAACATTCAGTAACGTCAATAAACAGATTGTTAATATGTTTTTTTTAAGTAGCATAATATATCTAATTTGATGTAGCAGATTTTTTTTGCTGTGATAACTCTTTTTAACAAAAGACGAATTTAGTTATCTATGGATTCTTTGTGTTTTAAATTTGTTTAAAATGATATTAAAATTAACCAAAATCAATGCTTATAGTAGATGATAACTGGGAATAAGTCTGTTTTGCTTAATGGATAAGGGTATTTTAAGATTGGCTATATTTTATAATGTTTTAAATAAATCTTTTAATTTTATCGTTTTATTTGCCACAATTGGCTGGGCAGTAAAAGAAAGAAATAAGATATAACCGAGCGTTAGGAAAAGGAATAGTAAAGCATATTTTAAGCCTATAAAATCTCCAAGGTTGCCTACAATTAAAGGAACCAATGCTCCTCCAAAAATACCAGAACATAAAATACCTGAAAAAGAGCCATGATTTTTGGTAACTGAATTAAGTGCCAAAGAAAAGATAATAGAGAACATTACCGAAATAGTAAAACCAGCTGCAGGAAATGCCCATAATGCCATTTGTGTATTTCCAAATAAAGCGACGAATAGTATTAAAACAGAGAGAATACAAGCTGATTTTAATACCTTTTTTGAATCCCATATTTTTAAGATAAGTAATCCAAGAAGGCATCCCACTGTCATTAATCCCCAAAAAAGCGCAATCGTGTTAGCTCCAACTGTGCTTGGGTCTACATTGTGGTAAGCGCGTAAAAATTCCGACATCCAATTGGCCAGAGATTGTTCTGTACCTACATAAGCTACAATTCCTAAGAAAAAAAGCCACACTTCTTTTTGTTTTAAAAGATTGAGATAGGTCTTAAAAGTTCCCGACTTTTCATCATCATTAAGTTTGACAACGGGTATTTTAATGATTGTTAGTAAAATAACCATTATAACAAAAATTAGACTGAAAAGCCAATACAAAGAAGTCCAATAAGCATTATTTCCTACTAAATCTCGCAAATTATCGGTTATTATATTTGCGATTCCTCCATTTAAAGATTTAATCATATAGCTAAAAACAAACGGACTTACGAATGAGGCCAAACCAAAAATCATTTGGGCCATAACAGAATAAAAAGCAAAATTTTCCTCTCCACCAGCTGTACGCATCAACGGATTAATGATAACCTGCAACATGGCCATTCCGATACCAATGACAAATAAAGAGCTAAGAGCTATGGTATAAGTGGGGTGAAATGCAAATGATAATGCACCAATCAAGTTTAAGGAAAAGGCTATCAACATTGATTTTTTTTCGCCTATTTTTTCAATCATTATTCCAGCCGGGATTGACATGATTCCGTAGGCTAAGAAAAATGAAAAGGGTAAAAAAGCGGCCATTGTCAGGCTAAGCTTATAAGTTTCAATAATCAATGGCATTAAAGGCCCTAAAATATTGGTGACAAACGATATGACAAACCAGATTACCAAAATAACACAGACTAAAAAATTATTTCGTTTCATATTCAATTGATTTGAAATTTTGAAAGACACGTGCGGCACATCCCAAAATACCGGCTTTATTGCCTAGATTGGCCGCTACAATTTCAGTATGTTTTGCGGTTATCGGAATTACCAATTCATCTATTCTTTTAATTAACTCATTAATGTAAAATGGGCCGGATTCACTAATTCCGCCGCCTATAACAACTTTTTGCGGACTAAAAATGTTTATAAAACTAATGATGCCTGAGGCTAAATAATCAAAATGACGTTCCAGCGCTTTTACAGCATTAGGTTCGCCGGCATGGTATTTTTCTATAAGGTATTTACCATCTATTTCATTGGAAGAATTTCCGCTTTCCTTTTTATAAAATTCTAAAAGAGCAGTTATTGAAGCATAAGCTTCTAAGCAACCCCGACCTCCACATGAGCACTTTAAACCACCATGTTCGATAACAATATGACCCAATTCTGCACCGTGATTTTTAAAACCGCTATACAAGCGATGATCAATCAAGATTGCACCACCTATCCCTGTACCAACAGTCAGAAATACAGCATCGCTGGAATATTTTGCTGCTCCATAGCTCAATTCGCCGAGCCCCATTAAATTAGCATCATTATCTATAATTATGGGAAGGTCTGTTAATTCGCTTATAACTTTACCCAACGGAAACTGAACAAATCCAGGAAGATTATCTGCACCACCAATAATTACATTTTCTTCAATTACTCCAGGAAAACCAATTCCGATGCCAAGAATAGATTCGTTTAATCGTTCTGTACATTGTTGAATAAGATTGGCAATTAAGAGTATAATTTCCTGCTCTGTTTTTGCGCCTTTAAGTGAGACTAAATAAGAAAAAAGTACTTCTCCAAATTCGTTAACAACTCCGCACTTTAGAGCGGTGCCTCCAACATCGATTCCGATCGCGTATGATTGTGGTATTTGTGTGTTATTTAATGTGGTAATCATAATACAAGGGTTTACTTAAGTTTTTTATGCTATTTTATTTTTTTCTTTTAATTGAGCATCTCAGTTGGATTTGTTATGGCTAAATAAAGATTTTAAAGCCCATTATAAATTAGATTTTAACCTAAAATCTATCAATTTTGATTAAAATTCATTCAAACTTTAAGAATATGTAGGTTTTTATTCATAGATGAAAAAAAAATGCAGAACCGAAAAGTTCTGCATTAATTATTGCTCAACAGTGTGAAAATTAATATCCAGGATTCTGGCGTGTAATATTTTTGTTTACATCCGTTTCATTTTGTGGGAAAGGATATAGCTCATGTTGGTTTGGAATAAAATTAGTTGCAGACGGATAAAAATAATTGCTACGGATAGCTAGTACTTTAGTGGATGTTTCTGCGATTTTAGTACCAAGTTTATTCCATCTAATCAAATCTGAACGGCGCATTCCTTCAAAACAAAGCTCTTTTGCACGCTCATCGATAATAAGATCTAAAAAGGCATTTTGACTTAAACCGGTAGGAACATAAATTTGACTGGTTGCAGGTTTAGGAATTAGAGATGCTGTTATCACTGCATTGGCTCCACCACCCCCTGTAATAGAAACTGTTGGGACTGAGGTATAACCCTGACCAACATTGTTAATAACGATGGTCTTTAGGCTATTATCTGTATTGCGTGCTGTTATTACGGCATTTGCATAATCACCACCACCGCCAGTAATTGTTAAAGTTGGATTAGTAGTGTAACCAGTACCTGCATTTGTAATGGTTAGTGCTATCCCGCTACCAGTATTATCTAATCCATAAGCTCTTCTTCTTACTTGGTTAATAGCCTCCAATGCAATAGCATTAGGACCTCCATTAAGTTCGTTTTCTACTTCAGCTCTGAGTAACAATAGGTCTGAATAACGCATAACAACATAGTTAATATGTGTATACTGTCTTTCTTCTGTTTTTCCTGTTTGGTATTCGCGACTCCATTTACCTACTGCCCATTGTTCGTCTTGTCTAACGCTTGTAACATAACCGTATACTCGTGCCCCCGCAGCATTGATAGTATATCGTGCTACAGCAAAATCTTTTCTTTGATCATTATTTTGAAAACTTTCATAGAAAGGCCTTACGGTTAAATATCTGGTTCCTGTTGAGGCATAAACCCCATTGGCTGTTGTAGGAGCGTTCCAATGTCCGACCCAAGATCCATTTTCTCTAAAACCAGAAGGATTAAAAAAGGCAACTTCAAAAATATTTTCGGTAGGTTCCAATATATGCTTACATTGATTTTTAAATACCTGAGCATAATTATTGTTTAGCTTATAAACATTTGCAGCCATAACATCATTGATTTGTTGTTGTGCTAAGATGTAATAATCTTTATAGTTAGATGGACGTTCCATTTGCTTATTTGGCTGTAATGAATACCCGCCCGCAAACAAAGCTATGCGGGCAAGCATCGATTTAGCAGTCCATTTGTTTACACGTTCGTTCAAAGACAGAGTTGCGGGTAATAACTCAGATGCTTCTTTCATATCTTTTACGATCTGCGAATATATTTCCTGACGATTGACAAGTCCTCCTCTGAGATTGTCTCCTGCTTGTGAGCTTTTAGTTTTAAAAGGAACATCTCCCCATAGACGCACTAATTCTGAGGCATAAAAGCCACGTAAAAATTTAGCCTCACCAAGGTATGCCTTCAATTGGTCTTTTTCAGTTTGTGTACCATTGGTATACAAATCCATTTGAGGTATTTTTTCAATCACAACGTTTGCTCTGTCAATTCCTGCGTAGTATTTACTCCATAAGGTGTAAAAAAACGGAGTTTGAGAAAGTGCTAAATAATGTGGTATTGTTCTCCAATCATCATTAGATAGCCCAGATACCTGGCCGATATCAGTATCAAGATCAAATACTTGCGGAACATACCATCCATACGTTTCCAGAGATGACATTATTTCGTACACACCCAAGGTTGCCATGTTGGCCTCATCTACATTAGAAAAAAAGTTGGCAGATGTGAAATAAGAATAGGGGGTTACCTCAAGTTGATCTTCGCAAGAACTAAGAGGAAGGAGAAGACAAGTTAAACCAAGTGCAACTATTGCTTTTATAGAGAATATTTTCGTTTTCATTTGTTCTGACTTTAAATTAATTATAGTGAAATATTTACACCTGTAACAAAGGATTTAGCTCTTGGATAAGCACTAAAATCAACTCCTCGCGTTAAAGAATTATTAATTACACTAACTTCAGGATCATAGCCTGAATATTTGGTAAATACATATAAATTATAGGCAGTAAAGTAAAATCTCATTCTTGAAATTTTAGTATCATTTAGCCACTTTTTAGGCAATGTATATCCCAAGCTTATATTATTGATACGTAAAAATGATCCATCCTCTATGATATCACTGTACAAACGACCTCCACTGCCACCCAGATAAGATGGATTCTTTTTTCCAACGTTTAAAGCAGCTAATTCATCAGGGTTTGTAACTCGTTGTCCTGCTGCATTAATAGTAGTCCATCTGTCTGCAAATATTTCTAATGTATTTAAAACATCCTGGTTTAGTCTGGAATTGTTTAAGGTGTTTGCATTATAAATATCGTTGCCCACAGTAAAGTTTAGAAATATGCTTAAATCCAATCCTTTGTATGTAAATGTGTTATTGAAACCACCAGAGAATTTAGGATTAGCATTTCCTATAGGAACTCTGTCTAAATCTGTAATTTTGCCATCAGGTACTCCATTTGGTCCGCTAATATCTTTGAATTTCATGTATCCTGGCTGAACTACAACGTTATCTGCAGGTACAGTTGATTTTAGAGTATAAGTATTAGTTGTTGCATTGTAATCAAAATCGCTGACCTGATATAAACCATCATTAACGTAGCCATACATAATACCAACAGGTTTTCCTACTTGTAATATGTAGTCGTTAATAGTAGAATAGCTATTGGTTAACATTGTGTTTTCGCCTTCACTCAAACGAAGAACTTTAGTCTTGTTGAAAGCTATGTTAAAACTTGTGTTCCAAATGAAGTTAGGATTTCTAACATTTACTGTATTTAGTGTAAATTCAATTCCTTTGCTTGATGTTGATCCAATATTTTGGAATTGTTTTTGAAAACCTGAGCTGGCAGCTAGGCGCGTGTTAAAGAGTAAATCTTTAGAACGGTTTTCATATAGTTCAGTAGTAAGCGCTATTCTTTGTTTGAAAAAACCTAAATCTAAACCAATATTTGCAGATTTAGTAGCTTCCCATTTAAGTGACGGATTAGGAATGTTATTTTGAAAAGCAGCAATTACACTTTGATTGTTAAGTGGATAAGAACCTGTAGTATATATTCCTAATGCAGCGTAATTTGCTATTCTGTTATTTCCAGCTTCACCATAACTTAAACGAAGTTTTAAATCAGAAAAAGTAGTGGAGTCTTTCATGAAATCCTCGTTGATGACTCTCCAGGCTCCTGATATTGAAGGAAAGTAACCCCATCGGTTCTGTGAACCGAACTTAGAGGAACCATCGGCTCTAATACTTGCTGAAAGTAAGTACTTGTCTTTAAAAGAATAATTAGATCTGGCAAAAAAGGACAACATTTTATCATCTTCAGCATACGATGTTGGAATTCCTGGAATCGTGCCTAACTCTAATTTATCCCACCCCATATTCACAACAGGGAAGGCAGAAGCACTAACGGAATGTGATTCAGCATAATTGTAAATGTATTCTTGTCCAAGCGTAACATCAAATTTGTGTGCTTTTTTGAATGTAGTATTGTATGATAGCGTATTGTTGTAGTTAAATCGATAGCTGCTAAGGTCGGTAATTCCGCCGTTTGGTCCTCCAGATCTAATAGCCTGAATCCCCTCAGCACCATTGAAATATTTCTTTGTTGTGCCTGAAGTAGTGTAGCTTACCAAACCTCTGTAAATAATTTTAGGGGTAAAATTGTATTGAAGTTGAAGGCTTGAATTTAAGGCCTGTATAGTAGATTCTCTTTTTTGATTATCAATTGTAATCTGTGGATTTTGAAACACAGGAGAAGCAGGATTGTCTAATGGGTCAATAATTAAATCCTCCAGTGCATCATCTGATCCTGATTTTCCAATTACAGGTCGGTATTGAAGTAACGTTTGTAACATGCTTAATCGGGCATTTCCTCCTTCATTAGTACCTAATCCTGTTATTTTCTGATCAGAATAATTAATGATAGCATTAAGCGTTAACTTTTTACCCATAGTATGATTTAAGGCCAGCTTAAGAATGTCTTTTGTTGACGCACTCCCTTGCATAATACCTTGATCATCACTTTTGGAATAAAACATATTATATTTTGTATCATTCTCACCACCACTAATGCTCACTTTGTGGTACTGATTTACTACTGGTTTTCCAAATACTTCTTTTTGCCAGTTTTTACCAGCTCGGTTTGCATAAAGACTTTCAAATTCGTTATAATTACCGTAATTATTAGTAAACGCATCAAATCGTACAGTTCCAAGATTGGTTTCATACATCAACTTAACATAATCGTACGGATTCATTACAGGAATTTCAGAAGTTACCATTTTTATTCCCCCATAAGAATCGTAACTAAGCGTTAATTTACCTGCTTTTGCTTTCTTAGTAGTTACTAAGATTACCCCGTTTGCACCTTGTGCACCATAAATAGAAGTCGATGAGGCATCTTTTAGAACATCCATTGTCTCAATATCCATCGTGTCCAAAAATCCTAATCCACCAGTTTGAGGTACTCCGTCAATAACATAAAGAGGTTCATTACTTTGAGTTATAGACATGCCGCCTCTTATGGTAATAGAAGGCTGAGACCCTGGCGTTCCATCCGGCATACTTACTTGCATACCAGCAATACGTCCTTGTAAAGCCTCTGCCACGTTTTGCACTGGTACCTTTGCAAGCTCATCTCCTTTAACGGAAGATATTGCACCTGTAAGATCTTTTTTAGATTTCGTACCATACCCGATAACAACTACTTCGTTAAGATCGTTAGTTTCCTCCTGTAATTTGATATTAATAGAGGATCTGTTGCGAACCTTCTCTTCAGTTGTTTTTGTACCTAGATAAGAGAATATTAATATTGCGTTCGATTTAACTTTAATTTGATAAATACCATCCATTGTGGAAATTGTGCTGTTTTGTGTCCCTTTTTCAGAGATAGTAGCACTTGGTATTGGCATCCCTTGTGAGTCCGTTACAGTACCTTTTACTGTAACTACATCTTGTCCGTATACAACTCGGCAAGTTGCAAGTAACAAAAATAAAAATATAGTCCTTTTCATAATTTTTCTTTAAACTGGAATAAGCTTTAATCTTAATTCCTATTAATATTATTTAAGTCGATATTCGGGTTTTACAAAATTAATTAGCGGCTACTTTTTCTGTAAATTTCAAGCAGATATTGATCTAATAATTTTATTACGGTTACGAAATCCCGAAATTACTCTTGTGATAAGTTTGGTTCTATGTTATATTTTTTTTCTTTTTTAAAACAATCCGTCTATTGTTGTTCGTTGAGAAAATTATAACAATTTATTAACTTCAGAAAGTCGCTGGGGAATTTTACGCTGAGGAAATAAAAATAGATTTTGTAATGGTCGGTTCATTTTTTTTGGCTTGGTCATGTTTTTTTTGTTTATAATAAAAACAAATATATAAATCGACTATACAGATGAGTTTCGAAAATGTCCAAATAACTATTGATTTTGATTAATATTGCTTTGTGAATTATTTAAAAACCCTTTGAAACCAAGGTTTTGACGTGTTTTTTGATTTGCTTTTTTATAAATAAAGTATTGTTTTTACTGAGTTATTCTCCAATAATTTGTGTTTGATGAATGTTAAATTAAATACAGTAAATTGTTAACGAAAACGATGTAATTTTTAATAAAATTAGAGTCCAAAAAGGGCTGTTTCTTATTTCCTTTTCAGATAAAACTGATAAAATTAAATTTGAAATTGCCTTATGAATTTAAATTACTTAGGATGAAGTACAGAAAACTAATTTTGAATTTGTTTTAAAAGAATTGGAGGATAAAAAAAGACGCCTAAAAGAATAGTTTTAGACGTCTTTAGAAAGTGTAGAGAAAAATCACTTAATCTTTCAGGCTGGTTTTTAGTTCGCTTTTTTTGCCATCAATGATAATGTTCAGACTAATATTCCCTTTTTCATAATCGTTATCTGCATTGGGTTGAATACTAATTTCTGGCATTTTATTTCCGTCAAACGGATATAATACAGTTATAAATTGTTCTGTTGTACTGTTGCTTTTTGGCTTTTCAAAAACAAAAGTAGGTCTTGCGATTTCTTTTGCATAGGCATACGATACTTTTCCTTCTTCTTCTTTCAGTGATAACTTATCCGAATTTAAAGATTGAATTAAGAGATTATTGCCGTCTGCATAAGTGGTGTAGACTTTGTTATTGGTTTTATCGAAAACGGGATTACTGTCTTCTTTTAATTGAAAATGAACACCCAGATTTCCAGTGGCTGAACCGATAGCTTTGTCAATAATCACAAAATATTTCTCATCAATAAAAAAAATCGAACGCTGATGACTCAAATTCTTATAACTTGGATTAGTATAGGTAATCAAATCCAGATTTTTATTGGTTTTCCATTTGTTTTGTTCTGCTTTAGTAATCAACATATTCTGATTGTCCAACGTTAATGTGGAATGAACTTTTGTCTGACGGTACCAATCTCTCATTTTAGTCACTTCAGCATCACCACTATAGATATAGCAACCTGTATCTGGTGTAAAATTGCGTCCTTTCACAAATAGTTCAAAGGTACCATTATCGGGTTGTGCATGAAATTCACCCGGAGGGCTGGCTTTTAAAATCATTACAGTCGATTTATCATCCCATCCGTTACGAAAAGTGTAAAACCCTGCATCTGGTAAAGCTGTTGATAAGAAATCTATTGTACCTTCTTTGCCATCTGCAGCAAAATATTTTAGTACGTGATTATCGGGAAATATTTTAGACCAGCTTTGAAACTGCTTTAATCGGTATGATTTTTCTTGTATCCATGAATCACCGAACATAGGATTATTATAATCAGGAAACGATATTTTTGCTATTGCCACCGTCATATTTTCGGTAGTTTTAATGAAGCTAGCTGGAAATTCTTTTTCGACCCCAGCCAGTTTTGCCGAATTGTAGGCTTTTAAAAAAATCTCGATAGTTGCTACGTGGTAGACTGGCGAAAGTTCAAACTGAACACCATCAGGATAAACTTGTTTTTTTATTTCTCTAGTAAGTATTTCGATCCCGCTTTTGCGCCAGATTTCGGCAAGTTTAAACTCTGGAAAAATAGCTCCGGAACCCAATACACGTTGTGCTTCGAACAGCAAATGGTTGCCATCTTTGGTATAATGTTGTGTTATGTAATCGACCTGTTTGTTGTACAGGTTTAAGAAGCCAAGCAAAAACGATGGCGTAAAATTTGGGGAATTCACAAATAAATTAAAGGTGCCTGGCAGGCTTTGGATTCGGTCAGAAACTTCTAGCGGACGCCACGCATAACGATCGTTTTCTTTAGACTTACCTAAAGGATTTTTGAAGGCCCAATCGTTAAACTCGAAAATCCATTCTTTTGCGTATTTTTCGTCGCCTGTACTGCGATAAGCTAATCCCAGTGATTGCCACCAGGCTACGCGGTGCAATTGCCAACGCACTTCATTGTCTTTTATAGGCCAATATTCCCAATTAATGTCTTTGCCATAATCGAAAAAGCCATAACCTTTGTGTGGCTGAAATTTATGCTCCAAGGCATTGTCTGCCTTTTCCTGATTGGCTTTTCCAATATCTTTACCTCTAAAACGGGCTTCGTCACCTATATTAAAATCAGGATGTTTAATGTTTTTTCTATTGCGATAATAGTCCAATAAAGCTTTTGCTGCATCCTCATATTTACCAGAAATATATAGCTTGTTTGCTTTTTCTAAACCAGGATAATTAAGATTGATAGCATCAAAACTTTCTTTTTTTATTTTTATTTCTTGCGCTTGGGTCAGGCAAACTGTCAATAGCGTAAAAAGAAATACTGTTGTTGTTTTTAGATTGATCATTAGATGTTAATTAAAAGAATAGTACTTGTTTTTTATATAACAAGAAGCTATTTCTGATGATCAAAAATAGCTTCTTAAATCTTTATGTGTTCATTAAGTCAGTAAAAATCATATTACTGTTTTATTAACTTGATTGTTTGTGTATTTGTTCCATTATGTATTTCGGCTAGATAAGCTCCCGGACTCAAATTACTGCCGAGTATCATAGATGATGTGTAATTTGATTTTACTGTGTTTATTTTTCTTCCTGAAAGATCAAAGAGATTAATCAAAATGGCTTGGGTTTCATCTCCTCCTGTAATGGTTATTTGGAATTCTGTTCTAGTAGGATTTGGCGACACAATAGCTTCAAAATCATCAATTTGTTTTGAAATCATATTGTTTTTAGCAAATGTATTTTGGCAATCGCCCAGATAACAACCGTGAGCCAAATGTGCTGAAACGGCATTGGTAGAAATACAAAGACTTTTATTGTTATGGCATACTGTAACTTTTTTAGACGCACATAAAACATCAACCACTTTTATTTGTTTTGAAGTTGAAGTAGAACAGCCTAGAGCATCTGTAATTACTACATTATAATCATGAATTCCTATTGTTGAAGGACTTACTGAAATAGTATTTGCTGTTGCTCCATTGCTCCATAAATAAGTAAAAGGAGCTATTCCGTTTGAAGGCGTAGCGGTTAGCGCTAGTGACGAAGGACCATAGCCTAAATAAATGGTATTTGCATTTCCGCCGGGATTTACGGCATAGACATCAGAAATGTTAGAAGAGAATATGTTGTTGATGGTTACTGTAGTTGTAGCGGTATTACTATTTCCTGCGTTGTCAGTGACGGTCCATTTGATGCTAGATTGTCCCACATTAAAATTCCCGCTTGCATCCAATCCGTTTCCGTTTCTTGTGGTTGCGCCTGTAATCTCGTAAGTAACCGTATTTATAGTACAATTATCTGTGGCTGTTGCCAAAGGAATTGTGTAATTATTGCTAGTATCATAACAAAGAGAAACAGAAGCAATTGCGTTTAATGTCGGAGTTGCGGAATCAATAACAGTTACCGTTTGAGAAGTCGTAGCGGTATTGCCGTTTACATCAACGGCAGTCCAGATAACAGTTGTTGTGCCCAGCGGAAACAATTCCGGCGCATTGTTGGTAATAGTTGCCACAGCACAGTTATCAGTAACTATCGGTTGAGGTAGTAATACTGCTGCACCGCATTGGTTTTCATCATTACTAACTGTTATTGCATCTGGCAAAGTAAAGGATGGTTTCTCTATATCATTGACTGTAATATTAAAAGAAGTTGTATTGCTGCTGCATCCGTCAGTGGCAGTCCAGATAACTGTGGTCACGCCTTTATTAAAAACTTTATTGGCTAGAGAGCCTGTTCCGCTAGCTATTGTCGCGCCACTTAACACGTAGCTGTACGTAATATTGTCGCAGTTGCCTGTAGCTGTTGCATCAAACTCATTGCTTTGCACTGTGTAAGTAGAAACGGCATTATCGGTGTTTTTTATTATATTATTTTTTGTTTCTATTTGCAAGTTTGATTCTACTGCCAAAACATTTCCATTAAAAGTAAAATTGTCGATACCCACAAGACCTCCAGAAGTGGTAGCTCCATACCAATACATCCTAAAAGTTATTTCGGAGTTTGTTGAAATATTAGCCAAATCATAAATAGAGCTGTTTCCAAAATTACTCGTATTGGTAGCATCGTCGCTTACAGTAACCGGTGCCGAAATGTTGTTGGTAAAATTGTCGAGGCTGGAGCGTAATACGTATGTGTTGGGATTTGTAACGCCTGCGGTTCTCCAATTAAAGGTTATATTTTTAAAGTTCAGTTGGTGGCATGGCTTTGGTGCAATTTTAAATTCATAATATTGTGCAGCATCAAACGGGCTGGGCGCAACGGCCGAACCTGTTGCCCAGCCACCCAATAAATATCTGCCGTTAAGGGTAGCACCTCCGGCGGGCGTCAGCGAGTTACGGGAAAAATCTGAGCTTGGCGAAGTGCTGTTAGATAATACATTAGACGCCAGCACATCGTTAGCAGGAGAATAAGGTGCCGGCAGATAGGCAGGATTATTATCTGTAATCATGTTATTCCAAAGAGCGATAGGGGTACTGGTATTGTTAAGCTCAAACACTTTTATATTGTCATGATGGGCTGTAAAAGTAAGTGTAGTATTGCCTTCTAATGACTCTCCCGGGTTTCCGGCTCGCGTATAAACCCCCCATTTTAAATAGCCTATATTTCCTGCCGATTGGCTGACAAAAGTTACAATGTTTTCCGACTGGTCTTTAAGGCTGTAATCCTGCTCTCCCGGCAGTTTTGTATATATCTTAATGTACCCGGTAGCATTGGTGGTCCACTTTACATCAATACGTAGGTGGATCCAATCATTTACATAATTGCGGAAATTATCTACTAATGGTGCAGAAGTTGTTATTGCATCGCCATTTGCATTTCTCACATCTCTTTTGCTTTCAATACCGTTTCGCTGTGCAATCACTCTTAATGGTTCTCCCACACCATCGCTCATTTTTAGCTGAAATAGGACTACGCCGTAAAGCGGGTCTGTAGAAGTCCAGGCAGGCCAATCCTTCATTTTAATACTTACTTCATAGCGTCGCTCTTCTCCGGGAAAAAATTGATATGCGTCAACTGTAGAAGATTCACTGCGTTGTCCACCGTCAGATTCGTAGGCAGGGTTTCCCATTTTTACAGTATGCCCTATGCCGTAGGTGCTATTATATCCGGGTACAATAAATGCTGCATCGGGTGCGGTAGCATGTGTAACATCAATACCCGTAAAGCCAGAATTTGTAGTTCCGTTTTCATAATTAACATTTAGAATTGTACCAGTGATAGTCGGTGGTGGAGGTGGAGGGCTGGCAGTTAAAAAATTAGAATAAGTGATATCATCAATATAAATTACCGGAGCTGATGAACCTGCTCCCACATTCAGCAAATTCATTCCATTAATAGTTGTTCCCTGTGGAAGTAAACCTGCTCCGGGATCAGCATTGGTAAGCACTTTTACATTGTCAATCCAAATATCAAAAGTTCCCGCCAAAAGGTTGTGTGTCGTTGTGTTTGTGCCGCTTCCAGTTACATATGATGTTGTGCTGTTACTGTTGTTCATGAAAAATTTCAGAGTATATGCCTGATTTTTATTAAGCGTAGTTTGAGAAAGTCCGACTGTTGTGTAGTTGGGACTAGTGGCTGAAGAAAGCCAATCGAGGCTAACAGCAGTGGAAGTAGGAGATAATCGTAAGGCGGCAAAGGTTTGCGGTAAACTTAATCCGCTACTGCTGGTAAAATTACTTCCGTTACCAAAATATAATAAAAACCTGCCGTTGGTTCCTGAGCTGATGTTAATCTTGCATTGAAAATTGGCAACAGGAGTAGCTGTAAAAGGAGCAAGACCAAATTTCGCGCCTGGCGTAGTAGTGCCACTGGTCATTTTAAGTTCGGCTCCACTGCCACCAGCAAAGTTGGAAGAAATCAATTCAACGGGGCCTTCGGCGGTCGACGAAGCCCTAACACCTGAATTGCCAGCACCAGTCAACGGTGCAGGCAAATAAGTGGAACTATAATTAGTGGATGTGTATGGAGCTGCAGCGACGGTGCCAAAGTCATATACCCAGCTGGAATTTTGTGCTTTGGCTTCTAACAGAGCAAATACACAGAGTAAAGCAAGTAAACTTTTTTTCATAATTATAGAGGTTTTTGGTTGCGTTAGTAGGTAAGCAATTCTATAGTTGATTATAATTGCCAGCTATACAAAGGCTTCTTTTTTTTTCTATAGGTAATGTGTTTTAAGGTTCATTAAATTAATTTTAGAGGATTCATTTTTTAAAGTTGAATTTTTTTGATTTCTGCATATCTTTTTAAGGCTTCTAGATAATAATAATCAGCATAATCAAGCGGAGTATCAATTTCAGAATTGTATAAAAAAGCACCTACGCTATGTTTAAGTAAAAAGTAACTATTTTCATCTGGCTTAGCCAAATAGGCATCTGATGATAAAGATTTTAATATTTCTTCGGCATAAGCAACATATTTTTGACCGTCTTTTACTTGTGTGCTCAATTCCAATAAAGCAGATGCTATTACTGCAGCAGCCGAAGCATCTCTTGGAGCAAGTTCATCAGTCTCTAAGGCATTGTGTACATCGTAATCCCATACAGGTATTTTATCTTTAGGTGTTTTGGGATTGTTCATAATGAACTTCGCAATATTTTCAGCTTGTTTTAAAAACTTTGGGTTTTTGCTGTTTTCATAACATACCGTATATCCGTATAGCCCCCAAGCCTGACCACGCGCCCATGCTGATTCGTCTGTTAATCCCTGATGTGTAGCTTTACGTAAAACTTTTCCAGTTGCAGGATCATAGTCAACAACATGGTAAGAACTAAAGTCTTTTCTGAAGTGATTTTTCATGGTTGTCAAGGCATGAGTGTCTGCAGCATTAGTATATTCTGGTTTGTTGAATTGTTTTGTTCCCCAATAGAGATATTCGAGATTCATCATATTGTCAATAATTACAGGATAATGCCACCATGGAAAATCCCAGGAGCGAATCACTCCAATTTTAGGATTAAATCTGGCGTACAGGTTTGCAACTCCATCACTCAGTGCAGGCAGGTAAGTTTTATCTCCTGTAATTCTGTAGGCATTTCCATAAGAGCAATACAACATGAAACCAACATCATGTGTGTTTTTTATATTACGGATAGAATCAAGAGCCAATGTGAATTTTTTAGCGTCTTCTGCTAACTTTTTGTCGCCTGTGAGTTCATATCCATACCAAAGACTTCCGGGGAAGAAACCAGTTGTCCAGTCTGTTAGACCTGCTAGTCTTACCGTTCCGTTTGGGTATACAGAACGAGGATTTTTTCCGGGTTTATAGGTTTGGGCTGCTTTGCTTAATTGAAAATGAATTACTTCTGTTGTTTTCTTAAACCAATCGTAAGTTGAATCTCCTTGATTGGGTTTTGCATAAGAACTTAAAGTAATTGCAGAAAGAGCTAGAAATAAGCTGAAGGTTTTTTTCATAGTTTAATCGGTTTATTATATTCTTTTATATTGAATATCTAAAGCGAAATTAAAAGGGACTACGAAAATTGTATTTCAGTTTTTAATATAAATGTTTTGAATTTGTCCAAAATTGAAAAAAACATAAGAAATAATATCATAACAATAATGGTAATAAAAAAACAAAAAGCCTGTAAACACAAAGTTTACAGGCTTTTTTGTGGAGTCGCCGGGAATCGAACCCGGGTCCAAACAAGCAACTAAAGAGCTTTCTACACGCTTATTTCCTGATTGAATTTTCGATGTTGAGCTAGGCCAGAAACAACCACCCAACACTTATCTTCTTAAATTTCGAAATCCACCCGAAGCTCATGGATATCTAGGTTTATTTTTACGGTTCCCCTGAACGGAACGCCACAAACCAAGGCTTTCCAGGAGAATCCAGCTTCCCTACCTTGTAGAGACGTGGCGCAATCTTACTATGATTCGGATTAAGCAGCTAAAGCGTAATTATTTTCGCCGTGTAAAAGTTTGAGATCTTATATTTACGAGCAAGGTCTCAATGCTCGACGTGCTTACTGTTCAATTCGACTTGCTGTCAAAACCAGTCGACCCCAAAAAATAAGTCTGCAAATTTAGAGTATTTGAAATTACTTTCTGCTAAAATTTTCAGAAAAATTTTGTTATTCTTCTTCTTTAAAGTTAAAAGGGTAATCTCCAAAGATTGGAGCCAGTTTACGAACCGCATAAGTGTTTCTGGTCATCTTGTTCGAAAGTGCAATTATCGTAACGCCTTCGTTCATTAAAGTGATATAAGATGAAGTATTGCCATGCCACCAGCCGTTATGGAAATAGAAATTCTGTCCCGTTTCCCAATTGATCATTCGGATTCCTAGACCGTAATTTTTAGTTCCTTTTCTTTCGTTGCTGTAACCAGTGTAAACTTGTTTCAGTAATTCAGGTTTTAAAAAGTCTGGAGATTGTCTTGCACGGTCAAATTTTAAAAGATCTCGTGCTGTAGAAAAAACGTTTTTGTCTCCATATACATTATCCAAATAATCAAAACCAATTTCGACACCGTTCCCTTTATAAGAAGGAACGATTTTTTTTCTGTCTTTGTCATCGTCAAAAACATAAGTGTTTTTCATTCCCAAAGGTTTGAAAATCATTTCGGACATGGCTTCTTTATAACTTAAACCAGTGATTTTTTCGATAATAAGCGCCAGCATCGCATAGTTGGTATTGCAATAGCTGAAACGTGTTCCGGTTCTGGATTCTAAACCAATATCTTTTGTTGCCAGAATATCCAGAATATCTTTATTCGTCAACTGATTGTGACGATCCCAAATAGATTTGTCTCTATCTGTAAAATAAGCATAATTACGCATTCCAGTACGGTGATCGAGAAGCATTCTGATGGTGCATTCTTCATATGGGAATGTTTTCAAAATAGTATTAACCTTTTGATCTAAATCAATTTTTCCTGCATTAACCAATTTTAAAACGGCTGTTGCGGTCAATACTTTGCTTACTGAAGCTATTTGTACAGGTGTTTCGGGTGTTATTTTAGTCCCTTCATTTTTATTAGCAAAACCATTGTAGCGTTCAAAAAGTATCTGACCATTTTTGGCAACTAAGAAGCTTCCATTCATATTATTATTAGGCCAGTTTTTATTGTAAAAGTGATTTATTCTTCCAACCACCGAGTTCTTATAGGCTTGAGAAACTTTTGGTTCTGCACCTAACGGCTTCATTTTAGGTAAGGTATCTTCGACTGTATTGGTAGTAACTGTATCTGTTTTTTTGTTTTGACCACATGAACTCAAAACTAGTACAGAGAAAAGTATTTGTGGTATCTTTGTTTTTTTAAGGAAAATCATTTGCATCGTTCTTTAAAAACAAATATATCGAATTCAATTTTGTTGTTTTCTCAATTCTGAGGCTTTAATTTGTGTTTTTTAACTTTTTTTTAAGAATCATAAAATACAGTTGTTTGTTTTTCAGCTTTTAACGGTTTTAAAACATTTTAAATAGAATTTTAGAAACAAAATTTTAACTAAATTTGTTATATTTGAAACAAAAATACTATAAAAAGTTATATTATTAAATATCTAAAATCAGTTTTAAATGAAATTTGGAATCATAAAAGAAAGAAAAAATCCGCCGGATAGAAGAGTTGTATTTTCTCCAAATGAATTAACAAAATTAAAGCAGCTTTATCATGAAGCAGCTGTAAAAGTAGAAAGTTCTGATATTAGAATTTTTTCTGATGATGATTATAAAAACATGGGAATTTTGGTTACTGATGATGTTTCTGATTGCGATGTTTTATTTGGTGTGAAAGAAGTTCCTGTAGAGAATCTGATTCCAAACAAAGCTTATTTCTTTTTCTCCCATACTATTAAAAAACAGCCTCATAATAGAAAACTGCTACAGGCTATTTTAGAGAAAAAAATTGATTTGTACGATCACGAAACTATTGTAGATGAACATGACCGTCGTTTAATTGGTTTTGGTCGATACGCGGGAATGGTTGGTGTTTATAACGGAATTCGTGCGTTCGGAATTAAATTTGAATTGTTTAAACTGCCAAAAGCAGAAACACTTTCAGGAAAAGAAGATTTGATAAAGCATTTAAAACGCATTACGATGCCGGCTTTGAAATTTGTGGTTACAGGAACTGGAAAGGTTGGAAGCGGTGTAAAAGAAATTTTGGATGCCATTAAAGTAAAAGAAATTACAATAGATAATTATTTAACTAAAACCTATGCGCAGGCAGTTTATGTACAACTTGATGTTTTAGAATACAACAAAAGAAAAGATGGGCAGGTTTTAGATTTTAATGATTTTGTACAAAATCCAGAAGAATACGAATCTGATTTTGAACGATTCACTAAAGTTTCAGATATTTATTTTGCGGGACATTTTTATGCCAGCAATGCGCCAATGATTTTAACTAAAGAAATGCTAAATGCGAGCGATTGTAAATTAAAAGTGGTGGCAGATATTTCTTGTGATGTAAATGGCCCGATTGCGTCAACTGTTCGTTCATCAACAATTGCGGAGCCTTTGTATGGGTATTTTCCGTTGGAAGATAGGGAAGTAGATTTCTTTCATCCTGCAGCAGTTGCTGTTATGGCAGTAGATAATTTGCCTTGCGAAATTCCAAAAGATGCAAGTGAAGGTTTCGGCGAACAATTTATGGAATATGTAATTCCAGCTTTCTTCAATGGGGATAAAGATGGAATCCTAAAACGCGCCAAAATAACAGAAAACGGAAAACTAACAGAACGATTCAGCTATTTGCAGGATTATGTAGATGGGGGGAAAGTAAGTTAGGGGTTATGAGTTATGGGTTGATAATTAATCATTAATAGTAAGAGTGGTCAAATATTTTATGTTTGACCACTCTTTTTATTTTCAAGAGCAAAACTTTTAACTCTTAACTTATGACGGATAACTTCAAATCAAATCAAACCATATCCTCCGGTTTCACCCAAGCATCAAAATCTTCAGGAGTTACATAACCTAAACGAACAGCTTCTTCTTTTAGAGTAGTTCCGTTTTTATGTGCAGTTTGTGCAATTTCTGCCGCTTTGTAATACCCGATTTTAGTATTTAAAGCTGTAACCAGCATCAATGAGTTATCAACTAATTCTTTGATTCGTTTATGATTTGGTTCGATTCCTTGGGCACAGTGCTCGTCAAAAGAAACACAAGCATCACCTAATAATTGTGCCGATTGTAAAAAGTTAGCCGCCATTACAGGTTTAAAAACATTCAGTTCATAATGTCCCTGCATCCCGCCAACAGCAATTGCCATATCGTTTCCAATTACTTGTGCGCAAACCATCGTTAAAGCTTCACATTGTGTCGGATTTACTTTTCCTGGCATGATAGAAGAACCCGGCTCGTTTTCGGGAATATGAATTTCTCCAATTCCAGAACGAGGTCCTGAAGCGAGCATTCTAACATCGTTTGCAATTTTATTTAAAGAAACAGCCAATTGTTTTAAAGCTCCGTGTGTTTCTACAATGGCATCGTGTGCTGCAAGTGCTTCAAACTTATTTTCGGCAGTTACAAAAGGATGGTTGGTAAATTTTGCGATATATTCTGCGACTTTTACATCATATCCTTTTGGAGTGTTTAATCCTGTTCCAACAGCTGTTCCTCCTAAAGCAATTTCAGCTAAATGTACTAAAGTGTTTTTCAAAGCTTTTAATCCAAAAGCTAATTGTGCTGCATAACCAGAAATTTCTTGTCCGAGCGTTAGGGGAGTTGCATCCATTAAATGCGTACGCCCAATTTTTACAACATCTTTGTATTCAGCTGCTTTTTTTGCTAATGTTGCGTGTAGTTTTTCTATACCAGGAATTGTGGTTTCGACTACCATTTTATAAGCGGCAATATGCATTCCAGTTGGGAAAGTATCATTGGATGATTGTGATTTGTTCACATCATCATTGGCTTTGATGAATTGTTCGCCTTCGCCAATTTCAAAACCTTTAAGTACTTGTGCACGGTTAGCAATTACTTCATTCACATTCATGTTGCTTTGCGTACCGGAACCGGTCTGCCAGATTACTAATGGAAATTGATCGTCTAGTTTTCCTTCCAGAATTTCGTCGCAGACAGCTCCAATAGCATCTCTTTTTTCTATTGGTAAAACGCCTAAATCATAATTGGCATAAGCAGCCGCTTTTTTCAGATAAGCAAAACCTTCTATAATTTCTTTCGGCATTGAAGCCGATGGCCCGATTTTAAAATTGTTTCTAGAACGTTCTGTCTGTGCACCCCAATATTTATCGGCTGGGACTTGAACTTCGCCCATGGTGTCTTTTTCTATTCTGTATTTCATTTTGTTGTAAATATGTTGTTTGTAAATGTAAATATGATATTCGTTGTCAAGTGTTTAGATGTGATTTGTTGAAGTTAATGGAACGCTGATAAAGCAGATTTACTTCGTAAAAACGCGGATTGAAACGGATTTTTTTTAGCATTAAATTTCTTTTGAAAACGAAAACTAGCCCCGATAGTAGTGAAAATCCTTTTATGTTTTTTCTTTAAAAACATAAAAGATTACTTCGTCAGTTCGCTATCGCTCGTGTGTAGCGGATAGCGGGAAACAGCTCCTGAAAATACTCATGATTATTCTAAATTTAGACAGTTCAATAAAATTCAAAAAAAAATCCTTATTTAAAATGAGTATAAATATACATATAAATGTTATTTAACGAAAATTGATTTAGATTTTATTGCTGAGAAAAAATATATACGCTACATTTGTCGTAACATTCAAAAATTCCGGAAAACATGTTTGAATTTTCACAGTACTTAGGCTTTTTACTTTTCTTAACCATACTAACTATAGGGTTTTGGTTAATGTTTTTCTTGGTTGGTTTCGTATCTTATTGGGTTACGGGAGCTAGCTGGGAAATGTTCAAAGAAAAGAGAGCTAAAAGAAGACAAGAAGAACAATCTATTTAATTTTAGATTGATGTCATAAAAAAAGAACCCAAAAGGTTCTTTTTTTTATGTCAATAAACATGAAATTCGAATTAATACAAATTCCAAAAAGAAATTCCAAACTCCAATTGTAAAGTTGGAATTTGGAATTTTTAATATTGGAGTTTAACTATTGTTATCCAGGGAAATCTCCACCGCCATCTCCGCCACCATCATTTCTTGGTTGTGCGTTCTTGTCTCTTTCTCCTTTAGGTTTGTTGAAACGGTATGTGAATGATAGATTAAATTGACGTTTGCGGAACTGCATTTCACCGTATGATTGCTGGCTTTCTCCTGTTGTATCATTTTTAAGGTACGTGTACGATCTCATGATTCTGGAGTTGAAAATGTCGCTAATATTGAATGCAATAGTCGCTTTGTCTTTTAAAATATCTTTACTGAAAGCAGTGTTCATTGCAAATTGATCTAAGCTTTTACCCTGAGCCGTTTTTTGCTCCGCGTTGTAAGTACCGTTTAATTGCCAATCGATTTTGTATGGTAAGGTAAGTTTAGAGTTGATTCTTGCAAACCAAGTATTGGCTTTATTATCAAGATTTTGTACCACTTCATTGTTATTAAAATCAATGTAAGTGTTCTCTCCAGTTGTTTGTACATTATAAAGGTTGAAATTGGTATTTACTTTCCACCATTTAAACGGGGTATAGTTTATAGTAAATTCAAAACCGAATTTCTGCTCTTTTCCTAGGTTGATAGGTCTGCTCAAAATAACAGGAATTCCATTTACGAACTGGCCGTTTGGAGTTCTAACAAAGCTAAAAACATCTTTGGTGTCTTCAAAATATGCAGAAGTATTAAAAGTTACTTTTTCCCATCTTTTGATATAGCCAATATCATATTTATCAGTTAAAGAAGGATCTAAATCTGGATTTCCTTGAAAAATATTTACGTTAGAAGAGTAATTTACCGCTGGGTTCATAAAACGTCCTCTAGGTCTTGTTAGACGTTTACTGTAGCTTGCAGTAAAATTACTTTGATCTGAAATTTCGTAGCTGATAAAAGCACTTGGAAACAGATTGTTGTATTTTTTAGTATTAAAATCGTTTGTTTCTAATAGATTTACCTGAATGTTAGTGTCTTCCCAACGTAAACCAAATAGGTAAGAGAATTTATTTACTTTAAAGCCATACTGAGTATAAAGGGCATTAATATTTTCTTTGTATTCTAGTGTATTAGATAAATTAGGATCTTTTGCACCACCATTCTCTGTTACAAAATATTCATTGTTTAAATCTCCAAAACTTCCTTTGTAACCAGCTTCAAACTGACCGCCTTTTCCTAATGGAAGAACATAATCAGCCTGCAGTAAAACTTGTTTTTGTACCTGATCGTTTAAAGTTGTATTAAAGTTAGGAGAAGCAGTAATGGTGCTATTACTGTCATCTGTATTTCTTGAAATAGAAAAGTCGGCAGTAAGTTTATGGCCTTTGTCGTTAAAGTTTTTGATTAAATTAGAAGTGAATTCAACATTTTCGCTTCCAGTATCAGCATTGTTTAAACGATAAGTGCTTCCTGTAAAATTGTGAGCTGCGTCAAAATTATTATAATTAATTAAATCAGTGTCCTCACCTGTGTTTTTTTGGTAATTGATGGCATTTGTCCAAAATGTTGATGGAGTTAGTGTCCACTCAACTCCAGCTCTTCCGTTAAAACCATCTCTTACTCTTTTTGTATCACGGTCTTCATCTAAATAACCTTTTGGAGAACCATTATTATTAAAGTATGAAGTATTGGTCAAACCGCCGCCTTCATTAGTTCTATGGTTATAACCGGCTGTTGTGAAATAGTTTAATTTTTCAGTTTTATAATTCACATTGGCACTTAAACCGTATGTTTCAGGTATACCTGCCGAGGCTATGAAAGTACCATTAAAACCTTGGTTTTTACCTTTTTTAAGGATAATATTGATGATTCCAGATCCACCTTCAGCGTCATAACGAGCAGATGGGTTTGTAATAACTTCTACTTTATCAATGGCATCTGCAGGAAGTTGTCTTAGGGCTTCTGCTACATTGATGGCCTGCGAAGGTCTTCCGTCGATTAAAATACGGATGTTGTCACTTCCTCTCAAACTTACATTTCCTTCTGTATCAACAGAAACTGAAGGTACGTTGTCTAAGACATCACTTACGCTTCCGCCTTTTACAATCATGTCTTGACCAACATTATAGACTTTTTTATCTAATTTGATTTCTACAGTCGATTTTTCAGCGCGAACTACAACTTCGTTTAACTGTGCAGCATCTTCCGATAAATTAACGATACCAAGATTGGTATCTTCTTTGATGCTTTTTTGTTTGATTTCAGTTGATTTAAATGAAATAAATTCCACTTTAATATCATAAGTCCCTGGTGCAACCGCGACCTCAAATTCTCCTTTAGGATTAGTGATACCGCCCGCAATAACTTTTGTGTCATTTGGTGCAGTAATCGAAATTGTGGCATATTCCAATGGTTGTTTACTCACTTTCTCCAAGACTTTTCCAGTGACTTTTACTTTAGGTCTGCCTCCTGGTCCTTGTTGTGAGTAGTTGTAAAAACTTGTAAACAAGAATACAAGTAATACAGCAAATTTGATTTTCTTCATCTTTTCTGGTTTCTTTTTTCTTTAGACGGCAAATGTAGTTTTTGGTTTAAAGAAGGAACTCACAAAAAAATGTTAAGAGTCTATTTTAGAATCAATCTAAAAAAGTAGCAACTAGATCTGGATCTCTGCCAATAATGGCTTTTCCATCTTTTACTACAATTGGGCGTTCGATTAAAATTGGGTTTTCGACCATCGCATTTATGATTTGATCATCGCTTAAAGTTTTGCCTTTAAAATTTTCGATCCAGATTTTTTCTTTGGTTCTGACCAATTGAAGAGGTTCAAGATTAAGCTGTTTCAATAGTGCTTTTAATTCGTCAAAAGAAGGTGTTTGGGTTAAGTAAGGAATAATTTCAAATTCTTGATTGGTTTGTTCTATAAAAGCAAGGCAGGTTCTTGATTTTCCGCATCGCGGATTGTGATAGATTTGTATCATTTTGTTATATTTAATCGTTCAAATATTCGTAAAATAAAAAAGAGGTATTTTAGCAATATCAAATGTAAGATTAACTTATCGAATTTGAATTCTCATTTTTTTAAATTTAAGATTTATGTTTTTAGAGCAAGGAATTAAACCTGAAAATAAGTTTTGGAAATATCTTTTAGGTTCTGTTTTTATTATTGCAGCTTCCTTTGTTGGACAAATTCCACTTACAGTAGCTGTATTTTATAAAACAGTTGTTGAAAAAAAAGCTTTTCCAACTACAGATCAAGGGGTAATGAAAATGTTTGAGTCTAATACCACACTTTTTTTGGTTATGATTTCTTTTATTTTTGCCCTTGCAGGAATTTATTTTGTCGTAAAATATATTCATCATCAAACTTTATTATCAGTCACTACTTCTAGATCAAAAGTAGATTGGAAAAGAATTAGTTTCTCTTTTTTTATATGGTCAATATTTTCAGTGTTGAGTTTTTTGTTTGTTTATCTAAGATCTCCTGAACATTTTGTATTGAATTTTAAGTTACTTCCCTTTTTGATTTTAGTTGTTTTAGGGACAATTTTAATTCCAATTCAGACAAGTACTGAAGAATATGTTTTTAGAGGTTATTTGATGCAGGGATTTGCGAATTTAGCTCGCAACAGATGGTTTCCACTTTTGATGACTTCGGTTATTTTTGGGTCGATGCACTGGGCAAATCCAGAGGTAGTTAAAATGGGAAACATCATTATGATTTACTATATAGGAACAGGTTTGTTCTTAGGAGTGATTACCTTAATGGATGAAGGAATGGAGCTGGCACTTGGTTTTCATGCTTCTAATAACCTGATTGGAGCTTTATTAGTAACTTCCGATTGGTCCGTTTTTCAAACGCATTCTATATTTAAAGATCTTTCAGAACCTTCAGCGGGTATAGATGTTATTCTGCCAGTTGTAGTGATTTATCCTATTTTACTTTTTATCTTTAGTAAAAAATACGGCTGGACGAATTGGAAAGAAAGATTAACAGGAGATATTCAAGATGTCGAAGTAAAACAGTAAAATATGCAAAATTTAACGCAACATAAAGTTCATAATTATTTTAAGCTAAACGGCTACCATTTAAATGCAAAAGATTTATGCCGTGTTGCATACAGTTATATCAAGGAAGGAGATGCTTATGAGCAGTCAATAGGCGAGTTCTTTTTGGATTGGTTTGATAAAAAAGATTATATAGAAATGACAACTTCGGGAACTACGGGACTTCCGAAATTGGTTCGTTTAGAAAAACAGGCTATGATACAGTCTGCTTTAGCAACAGGAGATTTTTTCGATTTAAAACCAGGAGATAAAGCTTTGTTATGCCTTCCAACGCAATTTATTGCCGGAAAAATGATGCTGGTTCGAAGCTTAATTTTAGGATTAGAATTAGATATAGTTTCTCCGAGTCTACATCCTTTAGCGTTAAACTCTACGGTTTATGATTTTGTTGCCATGGTACCGCTTCAGGTTCAAAATTCAATTGAGGAACTTTCAAATGTTCGTAAATTGATTATTGGTGGTGCAAAATTGGATTCTTCTCTAGAAGAAAAACTTTTACCATTAAAAACGGAAATCTACGAAACTTACGGAATGACCGAAACAATAACACATATAGCAGCTAAACGTTTAGGTGATTCTGTTTTTTCTATTTTGCCGAATGTTAAAATCTCGCAGGATGATCGTCAATGTTTAGTCATTCATGTTTCAACAATTTCAGACGAACCAATTGTGACTAATGATTTGGTAGAATTATTAAATGAGCAGCAGTTTATCTTTTTAGGGAGGATTGATAATGTAATTAATAGTGGAGGAGTAAAGCTGATTCCGGAACAGATTGAAGCTAAATTGGTTGGAAAAATCAATAATAGATTTTTTGTGACAGGGCTTCCGGATACTACTTTAGGAGAAAAATTAGTGCTGGTTATTGAAGGAGAAAAACAAGAATTTGCTCCAGATTTTTTTGATGTTTTAGGAAAATATGAAAAGCCAAAAGAAATAGTTTTTGTTGCGAAATTCAAGGAAAACGAAAACGGAAAGTTACTTCGTAAACCAACTCTGCAAGAGTAAAATTCCAAAAATTAAAAAATCCAAATTCCAAGTTTAAAATTGGAATTTGGATTTTTAGTATTGAGTTATTCCAAAGCAAATTGGAATTTGGAATTTGAGTATTGGAATTTATTTTTTACGTTCCAGTAAAGCCATGTAGAATCCGTCAAAACCAGATTCTGAAGCCAGCATTTTACGATCTTCAATGAAAGTAAATTGTTTTCCGATTTCTGTTTTTAAGAATTTCTCCACCTGCTCTTGATTTTCTGATGGCAATACAGAACAAGTAGCGTAAACTAATTTGCCTCCCGGTTTTACAATTTTAGAATAACTTTCTAAAACTTCACTCTGAACTTTACGAATGTTGTCAATAAATTCAGGCTGTAATTTCCATTTAGAATCTGGATTTCTTTTTAAAACTCCTAATCCGCTACAAGGTGCATCGATTAAAACACGATCAGCTTTTTCGTGTAGTTTTTTAATCACTTTAGTGCTGTCGATAATACGGTATTCAATATTGAAAGCGCCGTTTCTTTTAGCTCTTAGTTTTAATTGCTTTAATTTACTTTCGTACAAATCCATTGCAATCAGCTGTCCTTTGTTTTCCATTAAAGAAGCCATGTGCAATGTTTTTCCACCAGCACCAGCACAAGTATCTACCACACGCATTCCTGGTTTTACGTCCAGAAATCCTGCGACAAGTTGTGAGTTTGCATCTTGAACTTCAAATAAACCTTGTTTGAAAGCATCGGTTAAAAACACATTTGCTCTTTCTTTTAAAACAAGAGCTTCTGGCTGGTCTTTTAAATATTCTGTTTCAATATTTAAATCCATTAAAGTATTTCGAAGGCTTTCTTTAGTTCCTTTTAAAGTATTAGTTCTAAGAATCACTTTTGCTGGCTGATTCTGTGCGGCAATTTCTTTTGCCCACACTTTTTCACCTAATTCTTTTACTCCTAATTCATCCATCCAATCTGGAATAGATTCTTTAAGTGCTCTGTTTTTAGACAATTCGTCAAAACGGCCTTTGATTTTTCTTTCAGGAGTTCCTTCCAATTGTCTCCAATCCGGAATTGGATAACCGCGAAGAACTGCCCAAACAGCAAACATTCTCCATAAATTATCTCTGTCGTAAGGTTCTTTTACTTCAGCAATTTCGGCATATAAACGTTTCCAGCGAACAATTTCGTATATGGTTTCAGCAACAAATTTACGGTCAGAACTTCCCCAACGTTTGTCTTTTTTTAAGGCTCTGGCTACCACTTTGTCTGCATATTCTCCTTCGTTGAAAATAGCGTTCAAAGAATCGATTGTCGTATAAACTAAATTTCTGTGTAATCTCATTTTATTTATTTGAAGTGCAAAGGTACTATTAATTGATTGAAAGTTAAATTTTTAATACTGAATCTTATTTCTGATTCTCATTAAAAGAAAAAACACTCTAAGCCAAGAGTGTTTTTTGCATATTTTATATGATTTTTATTTTATAAAATCATCAATATTTGGAGCATTAGCAATATTCGTTTCTATTCTCGTAATTAAATCTTCAAACCTAGAATTCTCTTGTACTACTTTTTGAGAATATTCATATGGATAAAGAGATAAAACATAACCATTATGATCGTATTTTAGAGTCATTCCTCGTAAAGGGAATTCAGGGGTGTGATCTTTATATAATTTAAAGTTGTAATTTTTTATTAGATAATCACTAATGGCAAATGAAAACATTAAGGTTACATTCGTTTCATCAAAACCAAGAGCTTGACAATATAATATAAAAGGTAATGGAGATCCTTTAGAATATTCAGCTTGATCAAGATTTAAAGGATGATTGATAGGTTGCTCGATTTTTCTCTCTATTTTATTATCAATAAAATAGCTTTCAATCATTTTCAAAGCTCCATCTAGCATTTCTTTGTCAATGATTTCTTCTGAATATCTTTCATCAAAATACTCTTTAGTATAAAAACCTTCAACATTAGATTTACTATTTGGAAATTTTTCTTCGCTATCAATGTTTTTGATATCTTTTTTGTTATCAATATTGCTTTCTGCGCTTTTCTGATAATCGTCGTTTGGTTCATTCTCCTTTTTTACAATTATTCTAGTCAGTCCAATATTTTCTGGGGCATGAAGCACCATTGGGAATTTCTCTATTTTAACTGAGCTACTGTCTAGACCAAAAGCTCTTTCTTCAGACAAACTCAGTTTTTTAATGAAGAAGTAAGAGTTCATGATAATATTCTCATGCCATCTTAGATCATTATCATTGGATAAGAATTTTTCAGACAATACAAATTTGAAGTCTCCAATAATATTGTTTTTGTTTAAAGATTCGTAACGGCTGGTAATATCTACTTCGCCACGTTTTACCATGTCTTTGATAACTTCTCTAAACATCAAATTGATTTTGGTTGGTTCTCTAAAACCTAGATTAAAGTCAATTCTGTAAATGTCATCTTTAGCGATTTCAGTTACTTTATATTGTGTTTTATAAGGTTCAGTCAAAATGTTAACGTGAACAAACCAATAAATATCTGCTCTTTTTGGACGCTTTTGAAGAATAGAATAAATGATTTTTTCCTCCAATTCATCAACACGATTAGCATTAGTCATATAAACTAAATGCGTTGCATATTTTGGAATAGATAAATCTTGGCTCAATTCTACTAAGACTTGTTTGTAATCGTCAACTTTAACAACTTTTGTATAGTTTTTATTGATTTTCTTCGCTAAATACCAAATGGTCATCACAGAAATCAGCATACTTGCAATAATCAGTGTAACATAACCACCTTCGGCAAATTTGGTGATATTAGCAAAAAGGAAACTGAATTCAATCAATAAATAAATTGTAATTAACGGAACCATGAAATACAATTTCACTCGTTTCATGATTAAGTAATAATTCAATAAAATAGTCGTCATAATCATGCAGAGAATAATCGCAAGACCATAAGCATGTTCCATGTTTCCTGATTTTTCGAAGTGTAAAACAATTCCAACACAACCAAAAAATAACAACCAGTTAATTGATGGAATGTACAATTGACCTTTCACTTCTGTAGGATATTTGATTTTTACTTTAGGCCAGAAATTAAGACGCATTGCTTCATTGATCAAAGTAAACGAACCGCTGATTAATGCCTGAGATGCAATCACGGCTGCTAAAGTTGCCACTACAATTCCGAATGGTAAAAACCAATGTGGCATAATCAAGTAAAATGGATTTCCGTTTTCTCCTCCTAATTGCTGCAAAGTGCTCCCTTCGTGGTGAATTAAATAAGCAGCCTGTCCAAAATAGTTTAAAACCAGAGTAGCTTTTACAAACATCCAGCTGATACGGATGTTTTTTCTACCACAGTGTCCCATGTCTGAGTATAAAGCTTCAGCCCCAGTTGTACATAAAAATACAAAACCAAGAACAAAGAAACCATCAGGATGTATAGATAATAAATGGTATGCGTAATATGGATTTATCGCTTTAATTACCTCTGGGTAATTCAACACTTGAATTGTTCCTAAGGTTCCAAGCATAGCAAACCAAATCAACATCATTGGTGCAAAGAATTTACCAACTAGTTTTGTCCCAAATTGCTGAATTGTAAATAAAACAAATAGGATAGAAATTACAATGTATACGATTGTTTGTGTCTGCATTGTCGGATAGAATGCTCTAATTCCTTCTACAGCAGATGAAATCGAAATGGGCGGTGTTATAATTCCGTCAGCTAGCAGGGCGCTTCCTCCAATAATGGCGGGTACAATGAGCCATTGAATTTTTGTTTTCTTGACTAATGCATAAAGTGCGAAAATTCCTCCTTCGCCGTGGTTGTCTGCACTTAAAGTAATAAGTACATATTTAATTGTAGTTTGTAATGTGAGCGTCCAAAAAACACAAGAAATACCTCCTAAAACAATATCGGCATTTATGGTGTGATCGCCTAGAATAGCCTTCATTACGTACAATGGAGAGGTTCCAATATCTCCATAAATAATCCCTAAAGTAATCAATAAACCCCCAATAGACAACTTACTATGTAAGTTTTTATGCGATGCGCTCATGTATATTTTTATAAAAGACGGTTGCAAATTTACTGTTTTAAAACAAATTAGCCGCTATTATAATTAAAAAGATAAAAAAAAGCACAATCCTAAAATTGTGCTTTTAAATCTATATGTAAATTGAAAGATTCTTAACCTCTTCTTCCTCCACCGCCTCTAGAGTTTGAGCCACTTTCTCTTTGAGATTGTCCTCCTCCACGAGATTCTTGACTTACTCTTGGAGATTCTGAGCGCTGTTGACTTTGCGCTGGTCTAGCCGAATATTCTCTGTTGGAATTAGATCTGTTTTCAGAATTACTTCTTGGTGCTTCAGCTCTTTGAACTGGGGCAGATGGTATGTTGCTACTTCTGTTCTGAGAATAGTTTCTAGAATTTTCTGATCTCTGAGTAGACATATCACGATTAGAGTTTCCTCTATTTTCAGAATTTCCTCTTGAAGTCATTCCAAAATTGTTGTTTCTAGATTCTGCTCTTGGAGTATTTTCAACTCTTGCACTATTGTTTCCTCTGTTAGAATAGTCTCTATTTACAGTTCCTTCTGTGTTTCTATTTGCAGTTCTGTTAGTAGAGTTGTATGTTCCATTGTTTCTGTCTACAGAAGTTCTGCCTGTTGTGTTTCTGTTTTCAGCATAATTTCTATTTGAAATTCTGTTGTCAGAAGATATAGGTCTTGCTGTATTTCCTCTATTAGTATTATAACTGTTTCTGTTGGCTTCTCTACTTGATATACGTCTTTGGTCTAAATCATATCTATTGCTTACATTAGAATGTCTTTCGGCAAAGCTGTAGTTTGGTCTCATTCTTTCGTATCCATACGTACGTCTTGTTTCGTAAATTACAGGAGCTCTATAACTTCTTCTCACATTTACATAGTTGTAGCTGTTATGAACATTGATGCAAACATTTACATTGTTTCTGTATCTGTAAACTGGGTAAGGTCTCCACGCTGTATAATAAGTTGGGTAATAACCCCAATACCATGTTGAATAGTAAGGTCTGTAATTAGTAACCCAGAAAGAAGTATAAATTACAGGAGCAACACTGTAAACAGGCTCGTAAATGTAATTTGCTCCATATAAATAAGAGTTACCTACAATCTGTACGCTTATTTTGTTGTAATTGTCTCTTTCCACGTCAATAGTTGCAACGTCTTGATACACATCACGGTCTAAAACAGCTTGAATGATTACTACGTGAGTTCTGTCTTCTACACTTTCGATTACACGAAGGTAATCTACTTCATCATCGCCATTAAGATCAAGGTTTGAAATTTGATATTTAGGATCATTTAATCTTCTTTCAAAATCTTGAAGGTTTGCAGATTCTCCAAACATGGAAGCAACGGCTCTTAAATCTAAATTATCGCTTATATCTGAATTTTTTGCGTAAACTGTAGTTTGACTCTGTGCCGCACAAGAACCAAAAACTATCGCTGTGATCGCTATTAAAAGTAATTTCGTTTTCATGACTAAATCATATTAAATTGTTTGTACTTCAAGATATCCAATTACTGTGCCATAAATTTATTTGTTAAATGATGTGGGTGTAATTGTTTGTTTATCAACTAGATGTGTTTTGTTTGTTGCTTTCTAAATGTAATCGTTTGCATAAAAGTATGGACGTATTATTTCTTGAAAATGAGCTAAACCTATTTGAGATGTTATAAATAATCGTATTTTAGCGTTAACCAAATTTAAATTCCTTATGAAAAAACTAGTTTTATTTTGCAGTATTTTTATTTTATTGATGTCTTTTGGAACATTTAATTCTAAAACTAAAGTTGCTTATAACAGCGGTTTTACATCAATGACTGTAGATACTTTATTTAAAGATAGAATTAGCATTAGAGCCATCTTGGTAGATAAAAATAAAATTTGGTATGGAGCTGATAATTCTCGTTTCGGTTATTATGATTTAACTAAAAATGAAAAATTTGAAGAGCATATTTACCGTGATACTTTAAAATTGGAATTTAGAAGTATCGCACAGACTTCCAAAGATATTTTTCTGCTTAGCGTAGCTAATCCCGCTTTGCTTTATGCTGTTTCCAAAAAAGACAATAAAGTTAAATTAGTATATAAAGAAGTGAATCCGAAAGTGTTTTACGATAGCATGCAGTTTTGGAATGACAAAGAAGGAATTGCAATTGGTGATCCAACAGAAGACACTTTTTCGGTTATTGTAACTCGTGACGGAGGTGAAACTTGGACGAAGCTATTATCAGACAAATTGCCTACAAATGCTGTTGGCGAAGGAGCTTTTGCAGCAAGTAATACTAATATTGTTATAAAAGGAAATGATACATGGTTGGTTTCTGGCGGAAAAAAAGCGCGTGTTTTTTATTCTCCTGATAAAGCAAAAACTTGGAAAGTAGTAGAAACGCCAATTGTGCAAGGAAAAGAAATGACCGGTATTTTTACAGCCGATTTTTATGATTCTAAACAAGGTTTTATTGCAGGAGGAGATTATGACTTTCCAAACAATAAAACTGATAATAAGGCCTTTACTAAAGATGGTGGTAAAACTTGGGAATTGATTGGCCAGAATATGGGATTTGGCTATGCGTCTTGTGTACAATATGTTCCCGGGGGAAATGGAAAAGAAATTATTTGTGTTGGCTCTGAAGGAATACAATATTCTCAAAATGGTGGCGAAAACTGGATGCAGTTATCTACCGACGCAAAACTTTTTACAATTCGTTTTATAAATAGAAATACTGCAATTGCAGCGGGGCACAATAAAGTAGTTCGACTGAACTTTAAATAAAAAATAAGAACCCTAAATAATAAAGTAAGTGTTATTATATAGGGTTCTTATCGCTGTTGTTTCTTTATTAAATTTAATCTTTGCCGGCTTTATCTCGATATTGCTGCAGTAATTTTCGATTGAAATCGTCTTCAGATTTTTTAAGCTTTAATATTTTTTTTGCCGAAAGTATCTTCTTCAAACTCGCCATGTATTTTTCACGAAGTACATACAATTCTTTATCTGTGCTTTCAATTTGAGATAATAACGTTACAGCGTCTTTTTCAGAAAGATTATTGATGTTGTCATCATTTAATTTCCGGATGTAGGTTTTCATTTTTAAATGCTTCAGGTCAAATTGTTTGTCATCGTAAGCATTATATATTGGCCAGAATTTTTCGGCTTCAGTTGAAGTTAATTCTAATTCTGTTGTTAAAAATGAAACTTTAAAAGCTTTGATTTTTTCACGTTTTTCATCGATTTTTCCATTTTGAGCAAAAAAGGAAAAACTGGTCAGAAAGAGCAGGAGCGGTAAAATATTTTTTATTTTCATTTTAAAGTAAAGTTGAGTTAAGTCTAAGTTTAGTTCTGTTCTGAAATTAAGTGTTCTATATTCGGACTTGAAGATAAAATATCTTCTATAGTTTCATCTTCAAGAGTAATATCATTATTTAATTTTTCAATATCGCTGTCATCTAATTTCTGAATAAGGTCATATTGAGTCAGATTAGACTGATAGGATAAATAAGTTTCTAAAGCTGCCTCATCAAGGTCGTTTGATGTTGCTCTGTAATTGTTCACAATCGGAATCATAAGAGCTAGACCAATAACTGCTGCTGCGGCTAAAGAAAGTACTTTTTTACGTTTGTAAAACGGAATTACTTTAACCTCTTTTTCGTTTAATTGCTGTAAAACTTTTTCTGGAAAATTATCAAAATAATGTTCTGGAGTTTTAAATCCAGATTTTATTTTGGGTTCGTTTTCTAATTTAAATGTTTTCATAATACCTATAAGATAGTTTTAGTTACAAAAGGTTTAATTTGATGTAACATATAATTCAATTTTTTTTACTGCATGATGATAAGATGCCTTAAGGGCTCCAACAGATGTTCCTAAGATTTCTGCTATTTCTTCATATTTTAATTCCTCAAAATATTTCATTTTGAAAACTAATTGCTGTTTTTCTGGAAGTGTTACAATTGCTTTTTGAAGTTTGATTTGAATTTCATCCCCATCAAAATAAAGGTCTGCTTTTAGATTATCGATGGTTTTATTCTGCAAATCTTCTGATGAAATCCCGCTTAATTTTGCCTTTTGAGATAAAAAAGTCAAAGCTTCGTTTGTGGCAATACGATACATCCAGGAGAAAAGTTTACTTTCGCCTTTAAAGTTTTTAAGATATTGAAAGACTTTTACAAAAGTATTCTGCAAAACATCATCGGCATCGTCATGATTCAAAACAATGTTTCGAATATGAGAATACAGAGGCCTCTGATAATCGGACAAGAGTTTTTGAAACGCTGTGTTCTGCGTTTCAGGGTTTAATAATTGTTTTATAAATTCCTTCTCGTCTATCAAACTTTTTGTTTTGTAAACTTTAATATAAGTAAGACTGAATTTAAAACAAAAGGTTTAATTGTCCTTGAAACATTAAAATTCAGATTGTTCTTCTTCTTGCGCAGGAGGTGTTGTGGTAGCAGGTGCAGGGGTAGCGGTAGGTTTGCGTTTTACCACCGGTTGTGTTTGTGTTGGTTCTTGTTCCTGAGTCTGCGTTTCTGATGAATAAACAGGCTGGGCAACTACTGGTTCTACTTTGGGTATGATTGGAAAATAAATTTCCGTTTCCAATTTAGAAGAGCCTTTTACATCCAGTCTGCTTAAAGTCAATACTTCAAGATGTGACCAGCTTAGTTGTGGCGTAATTTTTCCGTTGTTTATAAAAGCTGTTGTTTTGGCAATAGCTTCATTTCTATGAGAGTAATCGCCTGTAAGTGTCGTTTTTACTGCGTCAAATCCGTTTAATTTTCCAGATAAAATATCGCTTCCAGAACTGATAGAGATTTCTTTATTGATTGGTAAACAGATTGATATTTTGGCTAAGCCAGTTTTAGTATCGTAAGTATGGTAAATAATGAAAGGTTTTCCGCTTGCAGATAATCCGTTTGTTTCACTAAAATGAATAAGTTTTGGAATTACAATTCGGGCATTTTTGCTTACCTTTTCTATTTCGCTTGTAAAAGTTTGGCGAATGTAAGGGATCTCTGTTTTTTTTACTAAACCATCCACTTTGATTGCATAAGTTTTGGTTTCATAATCAAGGTTTTTGTCAATATTGGCTAAACTTTTTTCATAGATAGTTCCGATAACTTTATTAGAACCTCCGTGTAAAGCAGTGTATATTTTAAAAAGAAAACTCATTGTTCCTTTGGCTTTCCAGGTCACTTTGGTTTTTCCGTTTAAAGTGTCTTTTAAAGTCCAAGAAACATCGGCTTCAGTACCATCATATTGCATTTTTTGTTCAATACTTTCGCCTTCTTTTGTTTTAAGAGTGATTGCATTTCCTTTGCCATCAGCTCCATCCCAATAAAAAGAAGCGCCATTTCCACTTGTTTTATTTGGGAAAGTCATTTTTATGGAAGGATCTTCAACCGACCAAGATTCAAAATCTTCATAATTTCTGAAGTCATTAAGATAACTGTAAACCGTTGCGCGTGGTGAGTTAATTACTTTACTTCTCTCTACATCAAAGATTCCTTTTTGTGTGGCTACAAAAACAGTTAGGGCAACAAGACTTAATAACGCAAAAAGAAATAAATACTTAAGAATTTTCATTGGTAGGTTGTTTGATTTCGTAAAGTTATAAATTTATCATGAGTCTTACTAATAACCAAAAATTATTAGGTTTTATTTTATTCAGATGAATTTTTAATTCTGAAATGACTCTTTTGCGCTCAAAAAATAATTATCTTTTAAAAAAGATTTTGATTAAAAACAAAATAGCTATAAACAGCAAAAACACAAGTAATACTTTATAATTTCCTTTGTAAAAAATTTTATGCAGTGCGAGATCTTTTCGATACGCAAATATCATAACGATTACAAATGCAATAAAAAAACACACTCCAAATAGTATTTGTCCCTGACTAAACATAGCTTTAAAATTATTTTTGGCAAATTTAGAGAATTGAATGCGATTTGCTGTTACGTTACCTTTCGATTTAATTCAATTTTATTTTAATTTTATGAAGAAGTGATTTAAATTAGCCAAAAAAAGAAAACTACTATATGAAAAAACAACTTGACGCCGTAACAGAATTTCACACTGCTTTTAAAATTGGGCACAGTACAACTCCAACTGCCGATTTAGGAGCTGAGAAAAAATTACTTCGTTATAATTTAATGAAGGAAGAAAATGAAGAATATTATGAGGCGGTTCAAAATAATGATTTAGTTGAAATTGCAGATGCTCTTGGCGATATGATGTATATTTTATGTGGTACCATTATTGAACATGGTTTACAAGATAAAATCGAAGCTGTTTTTGATGAAATTCAGCGCAGCAATATGAGTAAATTGGGTGAAGATGGCCAGCCGATTTATCGTGAAGACGGTAAAGTAATGAAAGGGCCGAATTATTTTAAACCAGATTTTTCGAAATTATTCTAAAAAGAAATAAGGTTAAATGCTTTTAAACACATAGAAACATAGTTTTAGACAGCCGAAAAAATGGCGTTTCACTTACATACATGCACATAGCCTTGTGTTAGAAGTATGTTTTTTGATTTTTTTTTTAAGCAAAAATCTATGTTTTTAAGTTCAAATAAAAAACCCGATAAAAATAAATTTATCGGGTTTCTCTTTTTATATGGTTTTGGACTATTGTACCTTAACTGTCCATCCGTAAGTATCTTCAGAAAGTTTGTTTTGAAGACTTGTTAGTTTTTCTTTTAAGAAAGAAGCATAAGAATTTTCGATTGGAGCCATTTCGAAGTATTCATCTTTATAAGAGAATCCTTTGATAACGCTAATTACTGCAGCAGTTCCTGCTCCGAAGATTTCTTTCAAAGATCCGTTTTTAGCTGCTTCTACTAGTTCTGAAACAATTACTGGGCGAACTTCTACTTTTAATCCTTCTTTTTCAGCCATTGTAATTAAACTTTTTCTGGTAACACCATCTAAAATTCTTTCGCTTGTTGGAGCTGTTAATAAAGTATCATTAATTCTGAAGAAAACGTTCATTGTTCCCGCTTCTTCTAATTTTGTGTGCGTCGCATCATCAGTCCAGATAACTTGTTGGAAACCGTCTTTGTTTGCCAAGTTAGTTGGGTAAAATTGAGCAGCATAGTTTCCGGCCGCTTTTGCAGCACCAATTCCACCATTTGCAGCTCTACTGTAGTGTTCAGCAATAATTACTTTTACTTCACCGCCATAATATGCTTTTGCAGGAGAAAGTAAAATCATGAATTTATATTCGTCAGATGGATTTGCTATAACTCCAGGGCCTGTAGCAATCATAAAAGGGCGAATGTACATACTTGCACCATTTCCTCTTTGAATCCAGTCTTTGTCTAATTTTAATAACTCGTTCAAACCGTCCATAAAAATAGCTTCAGGAATTTCTGGCATTGCCATTCTCACTGCAGAACTATTAAAACGTTTGTAGTTTTCATCTGGTCTAAACAACCAAACATCATTATTGTCATCTTTATAAGCTTTCATTCCTTCAAAAATAGCTTGACCGTAATGGAAGACTTTTGAAGATGGATCCATCAAAATAGGAGCATAAGGTTTAATGACAGGATTTTGCCATTGCCCGTTTTTAAAATCGCATTCGAATAAATGGTCTGTAAATACAGCACCAAAACTTAAGTTGTCAAAATCTACTTCATTGATTTTTGTAGAAGTAGCTTTTATGATTTCAATTTTGCTTGTTTGAGTTGTACTCATAGTTCTGTAAGTTTTTTGCGAGATATTTTTCACTGTAGGAAATCTAAAGTGATGATATCATGTGAAATAGAATTTATTGAATGCAAAATTACGTAAAAATATGTAAAATGCTTAGTGAAAATTCATTATTTACTGGTTTTAATTGAGATTTGTTTATCTTATAATAAACTCAAATATTTGATTGGTTTTTATAAATAATTTATGAAAAAAGTATCGATTTTTAAGGCTTTACGCATTAGTTTTGATTAATTTTGAATATTAAAATGGCTTGAAAATCAATAAAAAGCTATTATAAATTTCGAAAAAGTGAAAAGAGAAATAATTAAAACGCTAGACGGCTCAACTACAATTCGTTTGCCAGAATGGGACGAGTGTTACCATTCTAAACATGGTGCAATTCAGGAAGCGAAACATGTATTTATAAAAAATGGTTTGTCATTATTTGATAAATCTGTTAGTGTATTGGAAATTGGTTTTGGAACTGGATTAAATGCTTTTATTACTTTTTTAGAATCGATTAGAAAAGGACAGAATATTGATTATGTTGGGGTAGAAGCTTATCCTGTCGATGCCGATGAGATTTTAGAAATGAATTATGCGAAAGAACTCGACGCATTGGAATTTGAGAACATTTTCGAGAAAATGCATAAAAGTGTATGGAACGAAAAAGTGGAAATTTGCGACCAGTTCTTATTAACTAAAAGAAAACAATTTTTTCACGAAATAAACGATTTTGAAATTTTTGATTTAATTTACTTTGACGCCTTTGGATACAGAGTGCAACCTGAGCTTTGGAGTACCGAGATTTTTCAAAAAATGTACAATAGTTTAAAACCAAACGGAGTTCTTGTTACTTACGCTGCTCGCGGAGTTGTTAAAAGAAGCATGATTGAAGTTGGGTTTACTGTAGAAAAGTTAGCAGGGCCTCCAGGCAAAAGAGAAATGTTTCGAGCCTTTAAAAAGATTTAAATGAATTGTTTAGAACGATTCTATATTGATTTATTTATTTTAAGAAAACGTATTCGTTGCTAAAGTTTTGAAAAAAAATAGTTAAAAAGAGATTTTATATATGATTAATGTTTAAATTTGGTGCGAGTTTAAAAATAGAGATAACCCCCAAAAATCTTGTTTTATTATGTCAAAAATGATGTTCGATTACACGAAATCAATACTTGAAAGAGTAAGTTTCGATCCGGTGCTTTTCTGCAAAGAGCTAGAAAAAGCTATCAAAACACTGTTACCATACGAAATGGAACAATTACAAGAATGGCTGTTGAATTTTATAATTGAAAAGCCAGAATTAAAACCAAGTCTACAACTAATTAAAGTATAAAAGAAAAGGAGCCAATTTGGCTCCTTTTTTTATGCTTGCTTTTTTTGAAGTGGACTGATGATTTGGACATTCTGAAAAACAATTGCTCCCTTGATTACGCCAGCAATTGTAGATCGGAGTGCATCGATGATTTGCATTTTTAATTCGCTCTTAGGGTAAATCAAACTTACCTCACGGGCTGGTTTTGGTTCCTTAAAGTTTCGAAGTTTCAGTTTGTCGGATTCTTTTAAGTCTAAGGTGTGCAAGTACGGAAGTAACGTTGTGCCAAGGCCTTCGTCTGCCAATTTAATTAAGGTTTCAAAACTACCGCTTTGAATCTGGAAATTAGATTGGTCGGCGTCTGAAACGCTTTTGCATAAATTTAAAATGCCGTCTCTAAAACAATGTCCGTCTTGCAATAGTAATATTTCATTTAAATTTAAATCGGCAACTTCGATTTCTTCTTTTTGAAAGCTTGCATGACCTTCAGGAATATAGGCTACAAATGGTTCAAAGTACAATACAATTTCTTTGATTTTTTCATCTTCAAGAGGAGTGGCAGCAATAGCAGCGTCCAGATGCCCATTTTTTAATTTTAAAATGATTTCCTCTGTATTCAACTCTTCTATTAAAAGTTTAACTTTTGGATATTTCTTGATGAAGTTATTTAAGAACATTGGAAGAATCGTAGGCATAATAGTTGGAATGATTCCTAAGCGGAATTCTCCTCCAATAAAACCCTTTTGTTGTTCTACTATATCTTTAATACGATCGGCTTCGTTTACAATATTTTTAGCCTGATTTACTATTTTCTGACCTATATCGGTAAGCTGAATAGGTTTTTTGCTTCTGTCGAAAATTAAGATATTTAGCTCTTCTTCAATCTTTTGTATCTGCATGCTTAAAGTTGGCTGCGTTACAAAGCATTTTTCGGCAGCAAGCGTGAAATTTTTATGTTCAGCAACTGCTAACACATATTGTAATTGAGTTATAGTCATATTGATAATAAATTTTGATGCAAAAATAAGAAAATATAATTTTTATTTATATAAATTTTCTTGAAGTTGCTTTAAATTTGTAGTAAATTAGTGTAAAAAATTAGATTATGAAAACAAATATATTAGGATTACCTGTAAAAGAGTCAGAATTATTAGTAAAAGAATTGAATGTGTTGTTGTCGAACTTTCAGGTTTATTATCAAAATTTGAGAGGGATTCACTGGAATATTCGCGGAAAACGTTTTTTTGATTTACATGTAAAATTCGAAGAATTGTATACAGATGCACAATTGAAAATTGATATGATAGCGGAGAGAGTTTTGACAATTGGAGGAACTCCACTACATACTTTTGAAGATTATATTCAAAACAATAAATTAACAGTTGGTAAAAATATTTCGAATGACGAGAAAGCAGTTCATTTAATTGTTCATTCCTTATCAGATTTATTAAAAATCGAAAGAGAGATATTAAACAAATCTGACGAAATTAACGATGAAGGAACCAATTCTATGATGAGTGACTTTATTTCTGAGCAGGAAAAAACAATCTGGATGATGAATGCTTGGTTAGAAGAGACGTTGTAAAATATTGTATTTTAATAAATTAGAAGCAGAACGGCATAAAAATTGCGTTCTGCTTTTTTGTTTTTGTTAAATTTCTATAAAAATCTCTTTGATTTTATTTGTTTAACGCTATTTTTGTTTCAATGAAATTTGTAGCTCGCATATTATTATTCATTTTTATTGCTTTTTTATCGACCCCAACTATTGTTCAGGCGTTAAAGAAAGGCAATAATACAGCTGTGTCTTTTAGTATCGCGGAAGAAGAAGTTCATAAAGAACTTAAAAATGTAGTGCATCCAATCATTTTAGAACACGAAGTTTTACTGCCGGTTTGCATTGAAAAGAAAACCATTATATCTGAAAATATTGTAAAACTTGACAATATTTCACCGAGCATATTTGCTCCACCTCCCAATTTAGCATAATACTTCCGATTATTTTGATCTTTAACCGCATTTGAACAGCAGACGCGGTAAATCTTTTATGAATAATTTTTTTAGTATTGTGTTATGACAAAAAAAATCAATCTTTTTGCCAACCTTAAATCTGATTTTGCCTCAGGTTTAGTGGTTTTCTTGGTGGCTCTTCCGTTGTGTTTAGGTATTGCAATGGCTTCTGGAGCACCATTATTTTCTGGAATTATCGCTGGTGTTGTCGGAGGTATTGTAGTCGGATATCTAAGTCAGTCACATATTAGTGTATCAGGTCCGGCGGCTGGGTTAACAGCTATCGTTTTAACCGCTATTACCGATTTAGGAGCTTTTGATGTTTTTTTAATGTCTGTTTTTATTGCTGGATTAATTCAATTAGCATTAGGATTTTTAAGAGCCGGAAGTATATCGAACTATTTTCCAACCAACGTAATTGAAGGAATGTTGGCAGGTATCGGAATTATCATTATTCTGAAACAAATACCGCATGCCTTTGGTTATGATGCCGATTATGAAGGAGATCAGGCTTTTATTCAGAATGATGGAAGCAATTCTTTTTCATTTTTATTTGATGTTTTAAATCATATTCAGTTAGGAGCTGTTGTAGTTACTTTGGTTTCGCTGACAATCTTGCTTTGTTGGGAAAAAGTCTCATTTCTAAAAAGAATAAAATTAGTGCCGGGAGCTTTAGTAGCTGTTATTGCCGGAGTAGTTTTAAACGAAATATTTGTATCAACAGGAAGCGCTTTGGCAATTGCAAAAGAACATTTGGTTTCTTTGCCAGTTCCAAAATCTTTTGATGATTTTAAATCAATTATAATTATGCCAAACTTTGCATCGGTTACAAATCCGCAGGTTTGGGTAGTTGCCCTTACAATTGCCATTGTCGCTTCTATTGAAACACTTCTTTGTATCGAAGCTTCAGACCGAATGGATATTCAAAAAAGATATACCGATACCAATGTCGAGTTAAGAGCACAAGGTATTGGAAATGTTGTAAGTTCTCTTTTAGGAGGTCTTCCTATGACATCTGTGGTAGTGCGTTCGTCAGCAAACAATAATGCAGGGGCAAAATCAAAAATGTCTACCATAATTCATGGTATGCTTTTATTAATAAGTGTTTTGTCTATTCCAATGATTTTAAACAAAATTCCATTGGCAACATTGGCAACAGTTTTAATCTTGGTGGGATATAAACTTGCAAAACCAGCAACCTTTATGCATTTCTGGAAAAAGGGTAAATACCAGTTTGTCCCTTTTATTGCAACTTTGGTCTTTGTCGTTGCGACAGATTTGCTAAAAGGTGTTGCGTTGGGTATCATCATCAGTATTATTTTCGTTTTGAGAGGAAATCTTAAAAGAGCTTATATCTTTAAAAAAGAAGAATATGAAGATGGAGATATCATTCATATTGATTTAGCACAGGAAGTTTCGTTCTTGAATAAGGCTGCAATCAAACAAACGTTAAATGAAATTCCTGAAAATTCAAAGGTTATAATTAATGCTCATGATACAGAATATATTGCGCATGATGTTTTGGATTTAATTCGTGAATTTAAAGAAACCAGAGCAATTGACGAAAATATTAAGGTCAAACTAAAAGGCTTTAAAGAGGCTTATGAACTAGAGAATACGCCAGAAAATAATAATCATGTTACGATTGAGCATTATTATGATGTAGCGAAAAGAGAAATAGTTCAGAAAGAAGTTGTTAGAGGAGAATAATTAAAATAACGTGCTTTTAACGCAAAAGAAGTCTCAAAATTTAGGTAACTTTACATCAAGTTCATTTTTTGAGACTATTATAACTTAGAAATTACCACACAAAAAAGAAAAAAATGAGAAAATTTTATGAGCAGTTATTAGAAAATAATAAAAAGTGGGTTGAAACTTCATTGGCAAAAGATCCAAATTATTTTGCTGATTTGGCAAAAGGGCAGCAACCGCCATTATTATGGATTGGATGTTCTGACAGCCGTGTTCCTGCAAACGAAATTGTTGGTGCAAAACCAGGAGAAGTTTTTGTACACAGAAACATTGCTAATATGGTTGTTCACTCTGATATGAACATGTTAAGCGTTCTGGATTATGCTGTAAATGTTTTGAAAATTAAACATATTATCGTATGCGGACATTACGGATGCGGTGGTGTAAAAGCTGCAATGGGACATCAGTCTGTTGGAATTATTGACAACTGGCTTCGTCACATCAAAGATGAATATCGTTTGCATGATAAATACTTAAATTCAATCGAAAACGAAGAGGATCGTTTTAATGCTTTTGTTGAAATCAATGCTAAAGAGCAGGTTTATAACTTAGCAAAAACATCAATTGTTCAAAATGCATGGAAAAACGGACAAGATTTAATGGTTCACGGCTGGGTTTATGGTTTAAATTCAGGTTTTGTAACCGATTTGAATGTAACCATTAGTTCAAACGAAGAACTGGATTCGGTTTATCAATTAGATCTTTAATAGATACATAAAAAAATCGCCCTCTTAAAAAGGGCGATTTTTTTTATTCGTTTTCATCAAGATTCTCATTAAATGCTGATGGAAGCATTGTTGGAATAAACTTGATTAATATCGGTAGCAATAAACTTCCTCCTGGAAGTAAAAATATAGTCAGAGACGGAATGGTTTTGCAGATGTCCAGAAGCTGTTTTTTTACTTTTTTCTTTTCTTTAGCATCCAAATCTCTTGTTGTAGAGTAAGCAAGTAAAATTACAAGTTCTTTACTCTGCATAATTTCCCGAATTAATCTGTTTTTATTTCTGGTAATCAGTTTTACAACACTATGTGTCATCTGATCGTAGAAATGTTTAACCGGATTAGAGTAATTAAAGTATGGAATTTTCTTTTTGTGAGTTGTAATAAAAGTATTGGTTGTGTCCATGCTTTTGGTTACAAAATCATCAGGAACTCCCATTGTTGTTCCTAAAGAATAGAGAAAGTAAGCTTCTTCATTCTCAACAACTCCATCGCTCCAAAGCGCCATTCCAGCCATATCAATCAGATAATATTGTTCCAATTTATTTTTGAAATAATCTAATTGTAAAGTCTCTAAAGTGTCAACGGTAACTTTTGAGAATTTTGAATAACGGATAGAAGCTTCAAAAAGTTTGATTAATAAGTCATCGTGCTGTGATTTTATAGTTTTGGTTTTTAAAGCCAAACCAACAATGCCTAAAACGGTTTCTTCAATTCGTTTTAAATATTTCTCAGGAATTTCGCCATGTTCTAGATATTGTCTGAAAGCCAAAACATCAATAAACAATAGTGCATTGGTAACCAAATGAGAGAAGTTTTTACTGATGATACTGTCATTTGTTTGTACTCTCTCGTCGATAATAGTTTCTAAAGAAAGGGAAGGAGTGTCTTTTGGCAATAAAATTTTAAACAGGTTAAATCCTTCTGGATTCATCTGTTTGTAAAACTTTAAAACTTCTGAAATAAAATGTGTTGGCTCCGAATTTCTTTTCTCTAAACAAAAAACGTGATAAAGAGTATTAAGTAAGGCAACTTTAGAAATTTCGGTTTTAAACCAGCCTTTTATCGGAATCGGAACTTGCGAATCAATGGCAATGATATGACCATAAATAAATCCCGTTTCTCTTACTTTATAGTAAAACGATTCTACAGTCTCAAAAGGAATGGCTTCTGAAAACTTCTGTTCGCTAAAAAACTTATCTATCCAGCCGTGTGCTGATGGGTTAATCATTGACTTAATTTTGCTGATGCAAAGCTATGTCTTTTTCTTGTTTTAGAATTCATTTAAAATGAAATAACCACTAGATTTTGTTAAAAATAGTGGTTATTTATGATTTTTCTTATTTGATGATTCCTGCGCAGGCAACTCTTCCCCCGGCATTTCCTGTTGGCTGGGTTGTAAAGTCATCTGTTCCTGCGTGTACAATTAAGCCTTTTCCAAGAACGTCTTTGTTAGCATCTCCGCATCCAATACACCATTCATCTGTTGTTAATGTGATAGAACCATTACCTTTTGCATCTGCAGTAAAGTTTCCAATATCACCTTTGTGGTATTCACCAACTCCCCATTTTCCATGTTTTTTAAAAGTGGGATTCCAGTGTCCGCCAGCTGAACTTCCGTCAGCAGAACTACAATCTGCTTTTTCATGAATGTGGATTGCATGAACTCCTGGCTCAAGTCCTGAAATTTTTGCAGTAAAAGTAACTTTGCCATTTTTTTCTGTAAAAACAGCGGTTCCGCCAACTTTACTATTGCTTTTTGGTTCTAAAGCAACTGTCAAAGTTTTAGCGTCATTCGATTTGTTATTTGTCTTACAGCCAATGATTAAAGCTGTAATTATAGCGAAAGAAACGATTAATTTTTTCATATTTACGGGCATTTTTAATTAAAGATTAAGTAAATTTAACATAAAATAACGGAATACTTTAACTCTAAAAGTTAAAAAAAAGTCAAACTATACGTTATAATTTAATATCGATTGAGCTCAAAAACCAAAAATATTGCTTAAATTCGTTATAGTTTCTTTGCCATTTTTTAGAAATCAGACTTCTCTAATTCGTTCATATTTAATACTTAAGGTTATGATGAAAAAGATTCTTGCTCTCGTTTTTCTAGGTTCTATACTATTTTCTTGTACTACTGCTAAAAGTAAAAAAAGTGATGCTTCATCGCTTGATGGAACTTGGGAACTGAATTATATTACCGGCCCCCGAATTACCTTTGATGGTTTATATCCCAATAAAAAACCAACAATAGTTTTTAATACAAAAGAGAATCAAGTTTCAGGAAACAACAGTTGTAATAATTATACAGGTAAATTAGTTGTCCATGGAAACAAAATTGATTTTACACAACCCATGGCAGTGACTAAAATGATGTGTCTGGATGGTGGTCAAGGAGAAACGACCTATATGAAAACCCTTCAAAGAATAACTTCTTATGATATTACAGATGATGGTAAGACTTTAAATTTTATTTCCGGAGATATTGCAATGATGCGCTTTACTAAAAAATAGTGTTATGAAAACGAAACTATTTATTCTGATGTTATTTTTGGCTTTAAGTTTATCTGTTTCAGCACAGGAAAAAACAAAAAAAGAGCTTAAGCAGGAAAGAGAACTCGAAAAACAAAAAGAGGTGCAATCACTTTTAGATACTAAAAATTTTGTTTTCGAGGCTCAGAAAGTTACGCCACAAGGTGGCAGATTAATTCAGTTGGATTACAACACCTATTTTTTAAAGTTTAATACCGAAAATACCACTTGCGATCTTCCTTTTTTCGGTCGTGGTTATAATGTAGGATACAATAGTGATGGAGGCATTAAATTCGAAGGAAAACCTGAAAACATCAAAATTGAGAATAAAAAGAAAAGTACAATTCTAAAGGCAACGGTTCGAGGCAAGAATGATGTTTATGATTTGTTTTTTACCATTTTCTTTAACGGAACAGCTACGCTTAATGTCAATAGTAATAATAGAGCGCCGATTTACTATGATGGATTGATAAGTGCGCCAAAAGAAGAAAAAAAGTAGAGCGCTTGTGTATAATAGGGTTTTGTATGCGAAATTTTTAAAATCGATATATTATTGACGAATATTATTTTTAAAAACAAATTAAAAATTAGAACTATGAAAAAATTAAGTCTTATTCTTATTATGGCCCTTGTCTCATTTTCATCTTATGCACAATCTTCTTTTAAAGAGGACGTAGATGTTTTGCAAAGTGTTTACGGAAAATCGAAAAGTGAGCTGGTAAAACAGTATATGAATCTTTCAGATGCTCAATCTACGGCTTTTGCTAAAGTTTATGATGATTATGAAATACAGCGAAAAGCATTAGGTCAGACCAAATTTCAATTAATAAATGATTACGCTGCCAATTATGAAACACTGACTGATGCTAAAGCAGATGAATTGGCAAAAGGAACCTTGAAAAATCATATTGCTTATGAAAAACTTTACTGTAAAACCTATTCAAAAGCTAAAAAAGCGATAGGGGCAATTAATGCAGCAAAGTTCATTCAGTTAGAGGTTTATTTGCAGACTATTATTAGAAGTGAAATACTAGAGGCTATTCCGTTTATTGGAGAATTGGACAAATCAAAAGTTTAATAAAATTTTACTATTATATAAAACAGAAAAAGGCAGTTACTTTTAATAACTGCCTTTTTTATGTTGTTAAGTGAATTATTTTGCTGTTTTCACTTTGTAAATTTCATTTACCATTCCGTCACGGAAACTGTCTAAAGTAAGTTCCCAGAACATGATTCCGCCTAATTTCTTAGCTTTTACGTATTCTGCTTTTGCTGTAATAGATTTAAGATCATCAGAGGTTGCAAAAGTTTTAGTTGAAGCGTTGTACCAGTAAGGTGCTTTTGCTTTATCGTCCCAGAAATATTTCCAGCCGTTTGCTTCTGTATAAGTTTTGGCGTAATCTTTAAAGTTAACGCCTTCAACATGTTTCCCGGCCTGATATAAGCCGTTATTGATGTTTTCTACATTAATCCATTGTCTGGTGTAAAAAGCACCACCAATTACTAATTTTTCAGCAGGTACACCTTGTTTTAATAAAAACTCAACAGCTCTGTCAGTAGATTCTTCTTTTGGATTTGTACTGTATAATGGGGTATGATGTCCAGTAACCTGAGAATATCCGTTTACTAAATCATAACTCATAATGTTGATACGGTTTACTAATGGAGTAACCGCTTTCCAATCGATAGACTCGTCTAAATATTTTTGGAAACCACCTGCGGCAAAACTCAATTCGTATTTTTTACCTAATGTAGAACGTAAAATTTTAACCAATTCAGTGAAGTTAGGTTTGTCCACCGCTTGATACAAATGACCAGGAAGACCTTCAATTGCAGGATATTCCCAATCTAAGTCTAAACCGTCTACTTTATAAGAGTCACTTAAAGTTTTTACAGATTTCGCAAATTTTAAGCGTCCTTCAGCAGTTGAGAAAGCAGCAGAGCAAGGTTCACATCCACCCCAGCCACCAAGCGATACAATAATCTTTAATTGCGGATTTGTAGCTTTTAAAGAAACTAAATGTTTAATCGTAATAGAATCTTTCGGAGAATCAACAGTAAGTTTACCATCTTTTAAATGACAGAAACTAAATATGATTTGGTTTAATTTTCCAACTTCGTATTGGTCAATTAGTTGGGAATCGCCTGTGTAATAGGCAATAATATCCATTTTTTTGTTTTTTTGCGCAAAGGTATTGGAGATACTTACGCACAATAATGCTAATGTAATAAAGGTAATTCGTTTCATTTTTTTGTTTTTAGCGTTTTTGGAATGCTAAATATACAGCAATACACTCAATATTTAATCCTTTAGAGGAATCAAAAAATCAATTTTAACGAAAATTTTGCAAATCGTTGCAAAAATATTGCGTCGATTTGAGTTCGTTTTTTTTTTTGAAAAAAAAGTTAATATTACCGATTTAAAGAATCTAATTGATTAAAAAAATCAGTGTTAACCCTTTAAATCTGTAGCAAAACAAAAAAAATAAACCCGCGCAGTTTCGGACTTGCGCGGGTTTAAACAAATTAAAAAGCTAAAAACTATTTTGAAATTAGAAGCAGTAACTGTTTTCTGCGACTAATTTTTCTGCAATTTTTTCTCTAAGTGCCACAACATTTGGAAGGTTAGTATATTTAGTGAAACGTTTAAGTCCCATTAACATCATACGTTGTTCGTCACCTTCAGAGAAAGAAGCAATTCCTTCTTTTCCTCTTAAGTTTACAATATCAACCGCTTTGTACAAGTATAATTTTGCCATAGCAATTTGCTCTTGAACTTTATCTTCACCTTCTTTTTTAGCTAATTTCTCAGTTCTCAAAATTGTACTTTCAGCCATATAGATTTCGATTAAGATATCAGCAGCAGCCATTAATAACTGTTGGTGAGAATCTAATTCTGGTCCGTATTTTTGAACAGCGCTTCCAGCAACCATTAAGAAAACTTTTTTCAAGTTAGCTACGATTACTTTTTCTTCAGAGAATAATTCAGAGTAATCTGGAGTATCAAAAGATGGAATTCCCATTAATTCTTCCTGAACTTTCATTGCTGGTCCAAGTAAGTCAACGTGACCTTTCATTGCTTTTTTGATCAGCATACCTACAGAAAGCATTCTGTTGATTTCGTTTGTTCCTTCGTAGATACGAGCGATACGAGCATCTCTCCAAGCACTTTCCATTGGAGTATCTTCAGAGAATCCCATTCCACCAAAAACTTGGATTCCTTCGTCAGAACAGTTTTGAACGTCCTCAGAAACCGCTACTTTCAAGATAGAACATTCGATAGCATATTCTTCAACACCTTTCAATTCTGCTTCTTGGTGACTTGTTCCTTCTGCTTCACGAGCAGCGATTCTGTCTTCGATGTCTTTTGCAGCACGGTAAGAAGCACTTTCTCCAGCGTAAGCGTTAGTTGCCATTTCAGCTAATTTAGAACGGATAGCTCCAAAAGATGAAATAGAAGTGTTGAACTGAATTCTTTCGTTAGCATATTTTACAGCTCCAGAAGTAACTCTTCTTTGTGCATCTAAACAAGCCGCAGCCAATTTAATACGACCAACGTTCAAAGCGTTCATTGCGATCTTGAAACCGTTTCCTCTTTCAGACAACATGTTTTCAACCGGAACTTTTGTTTCGTTAAAGAAAACCTGACGAGTAGAAGAAGCACGGATTCCTAATTTATGCTCTTCTTCATTCATAGAAATTCCGTTTGAAGGATCGTTTTCTACGATGAAACCTGTAATATTTTTATCATCTCCAATACGAGCAAAAACGATGAAAACACTGCAGAAACCTGCATTCGAAATCCACATTTTTTGTCCAGTGATTGAGTAATATTTTCCATCTTCAGATAAAACTGCTTTAGTTTTTCCTGAGTTAGCATCAGATCCTGCACCTGGTTCAGTTAAGCAATAAGCTCCAAACCATTCTCCAGAAGCTAATAACGGAACGTATTTTTTCTTTTGCGCTTCAGATCCGTAAAGTGTAATGGGCATAGTTCCAATTCCAGTATGAGCACCAAAAGCAGTTGAGAACGAACCAGTTGCTCCAGAAATGTAGTCACAAACCAACATTGTAGAAACAAATCCCATTCCTAATCCGCCGTATTCTTCCGGAACTGCAACTCCAAGAAGTCCAAGTTCACCAGCTTTACGCATAGATGATTCAGTATACGCATAATCTTTTTTCTCAAAACGATCTTTATGCGCCCATAATTCTTTGTCAACGAACTCTTTTACAGAGTCACGCATCATTAACTGCTCTTCAGAGAAATCTTCTGGTGTGAAGATATCCTCGCATTTTGTTTCTTTAACTAAAAACTGACCACCACGAGTCACGTTTTTTTCGATTGTATCTGCCATTTTGTTTTTGTTTTTATGAAAGAAAATAGAATATAGAGTATAGAAAATAGACTTTTACTTTAGCCCGTTTTGAAAACTCATTGTCATTCTTTGGAATTCTTCTATTTTAATTTCTAATTGGTTAAATTGTATCTCGTTAATATATTTTCTATGTGTAGCAATTAATAATTGCGTTATTAGTTCAAATGAAGAGCCAAGAGAAATATCTAAAAAATGACTGAAAGATTTATCTGTTCTTGAAGATCCTTCGGCAATATTACTAGGCATCGAAACAGAACATCTGCTTATTTGAGAACTCAAATCGTATCGTTCATGTTTTGGAAATTCTAGTAATAAATCTGAAATTTCATTAGCTATTGTAATTCCAAGTTGCCAAATCTTTAAATTCTTATAATTATGTCTCATGTTTTTTGAGGCAAGATAAGAAATTAATTAAAAGCAAGATTAGTACTACATTTTAAGCTCTTAAGCATTCTGTCATTCCAAAAAGTATATCTCTTAATTCTCAAAGAAAAAATCTATTTTCTATACTCTATATTCTATTCTCTTTTTTAAAGAACTTCGTAAATACCAGCAGAACCTTGCCCAGTACCCACACACATAGAAACGATTCCGTATTTATTACCTCTGCGTTTCATCTCATCGAATAACTGAACAGAAAGTTTAGCTCCTGTACATCCTAGAGGGTGACCTAAAGCAATCGCTCCACCGTTTACGTTTACGATTTCTGGGTTAATGTTTAATTCGCGAGTTACTGCTAAAGCTTGTGAAGCAAAAGCTTCGTTTAATTCAATTAACTCGATATCGTTCAATGTTAATCCTGCTTGTTTTAAGGCTTTCGGAATTGCTTTTACAGGACCAATACCCATAATTCTTGGCTCAACACCAGAAGAAGCAAAGTTTACCAAACGTGCGATTGGTTCAAGGTTTAATTCTTTTACCATTTCTTCGCTCATAATTAAAACGAAAGCAGCACCGTCACTCATTTGAGAAGAGTTACCAGCCGTTACACTTCCGTCAGCAGCAAAAACTGGTCTTAAACCTGCTAAAGCTTCTTTAGAAGTTCCAGCTCTTGGTCCTTCGTCTTTATTTACAACGTATGATTTAGTTTCTTTTTTACCATTTTCATTGATGAAAGTCTGCTCAACAGTAATTGGAACGATTTGTTTGTCGAATTTTCCTTCTGCCTGAGCTTTCAATGCTTTCATGTGAGAGTTGTAAGCAAACTCGTCCTGATCTTCTCTTGAAATTTTATATTGATTAGCCACAGCTTCAGCAGTTAACCCCATTCCCCAATAGTAATCTTCGTGGCCTGCAGCAGCCACTTTATAATCCGGAGTTGGTTTGTAACCTCCCATCGGAATATAACTCATACTTTCTGCACCACCAGCGATGATACAATCTGCCATTCCTGATTGGATTTTAGCCGTGGCCATTCCGATAGTTTCTAATCCAGATGCGCAGTAACGGTTAACGGTAACACCAGGAACGTCTTCTACCTTTAATCCCATTAAAGAGATCAAACGTCCAACGTTAAGACCTTGTTCTGCTTCCGGCATGGCATTTCCTACCATAACGTCGTCAATACGTTTTTTATCAAAATTAGGCAACTCATCCATCATAAACTGAATGGTTTCAGCTGCTAATTCATCAGGACGTTTGAAACGAAATACACCTTTAGGTGCTTTTCCTACCGCTGTACGGTAAGCTTTAACAATATATGCTGTTTTCATTTGTTTTTGTTTTTGATGTTTTTATAGGTCGCTCCTAAGGAGCTAATTTTGTCATTTAAATTATATTTTCTACAAACAGATTGCCTCTCAGAGGCTTATTTAAATTTACATACATTATTTCTGCTTTAGTTGCCTCAGAGAGGCCTACTGTTTGTAGCATTAAATTAGGTATGTTTTTAGAAGCTCCTTAGGAGCGACCTGTTTTACCAGCCTGTTTGTTATTCAACCCAATCAAATAAATATTTCTCATCATAATCAATTTCAAATTTTTCTAAGAATGAAAGATATTCTTCTTTAAATGTTTGTTTTCTATGATGCTCTTCTTGATTTAGAATATATTTCACCACATTATCTAAATGGCTCTTTGAATAAGAAAAAGCTCCAAATCCTTCTTGCCAATTAAATTTTGTATTAATCCATTTACTGTCATTAATGAATTTTGATGAACCTGCTTTAATATCCCTGACTAAGTCTGATAATGAAAGATTAGGTTTCATTCCAATCAAAATATGAACGTGATCTGGCATTGCAAAAATGGATAATAATTTTTGACCTCTGTTTGAAACAATACCTGTTATGAATTTATGTAGTTCTTCACGGTTTTCTTTTTTTATCAAATTTTCTCTGCCTTTGACAGCAAAAACAATTTGAATGTAAATTTGTGAATAGGTATTAGCCATAAAATTCGTTTTAAAACAGGTCGCTCCTACGGAGCTGAACCAAAAATCATTTCATTTTCTACAAACAGGTCGCCTCTCCGAGGCTTAGTTTCTTAATGGTTTACCTTTTGTTAACATGTATTGAATTCTCTCTAAAGTCTTACGTTCTGTACATAAACTCAAGAAAGCTTCACGTTCGATATCTAATAAATATTGTTCAGATACTAAAGTAGCTTCAGATAAATCACCTCCGGCCATTACATAAGCCAGTTTATTTGCGATTTTCTTATCGTGCTCAGAAATGTATTTTCCAGCCTGCATTTGATCTGTTCCAACTAAGAACATACCTAAAGCTTGTTTTCCTAAAACTTTAATGTCATTTCTTCTGATTGGCTGTGTGTAACCAGCTTCTGCCATTAATAAAGCATGTTTTTTAGCTTCAGCGATCTGACGATCTTTGTTTACTACGATAATGTCTTTTCCGTGTTGTAAAAGTCCAGTGTCAAAAGCCTCATAACCAGAAGTCGAAACTTTAGCCATAGCGATTGTTAAGAAATACTCTTGAAGAACATTCAATTCCACATCATTTTTGCGGAATAAATCTGAAGCTCTTAAAGTCATTTCTTTAGAACCACCACCACCAGGGATAACTCCAACACCAAACTCAACTAATCCCATGTACGTTTCTGCAGCTGCCACAACTTTGTCAGCATGTAAGCTCATTTCGCATCCACCACCAAAAGTCATTCCGTGAGGTGCAACTACAACTGGAATAGAAGAGTAACGAACACGCATCATGGTATCTTGGAACAATTTAATTGCCATGTTCAATTCGTCGTATTCCTGCTCAACTGCCATCATGAAAATCATTCCGATATTGGCTCCAACAGAGAAATTCGCTGCTTGGTTACCGATAACTAAACCTTGATATTCTTTTTCAGATAAGTCGATTGCTTTATTGATGGCTTGTAGAACGTCACCACCAATAGTATTCATTTTAGATTGGAATTCTAAGTTTAAGATTCCGTCTCCTAAATCCTGAATAATTGCTCCACTATTGCTCCAAACTTTTTTGCTTTCGCGAATGTTGTTCAGAATAATAAATGAATCTTGTCCAGGAACTTTTACTTGTGATTTTGTTGGAATATCGTAGAAATAAGTAGCGCCTTCTTTTACAGTATAAAAACTTTTGCTTCCAGAAGCCAACATTTCGTTTACCCATGTGGCAGGCTCTAAACCTTCTGCTTTCATGATTTCGATTCCTTTTTCAACACCAATGGCGTCCCAGATTTCGAATGGACCATTTTCCCATCCAAAACCAGCTTTCATAGCGTCGTCAATTTTGTAGAATTCGTCTGTGATTTCAGGAACTCTGTTTGAAACGTAAGCAAACATTCCAGCGAAACTCTTACGGTAGAATTCTCCCGCTTTGTCTGTTCCTTTTACTAAAACTTTAAAACGATTGATCGGTTTGTCGATAGTTTTAGTTAGTTCTAAAGTTGCAAAATTTGCTTTTTTTGCAGCGCGATATTCTAATGTATTTAAGTCTAAAGAAAGAATATCTTTATCTACTTTTTTGTAAAAACCTTGTCCAGTTTTGCTCCCTAACCAATTATTCTCCATCATTTTGTTGATGAAATCTGGAAGTTTGAACAATTCGTGTTGTTCGTCGTTCGGACAGTTTTCGTAAATACCGTTGGCAACGTGTACCAAAGTATCCAATCCAACAACGTCAACTGTACGGAAAGTAGCCGATTTTGGACGGCCAATTACTGGTCCAGTCAATTTATCAACTTCTTCAATCGTTAATCCCATTTCTTTAACTAAGTGGAATAAACTCTGGATTCCGTAAATACCTATTCTGTTTCCAATAAACGCTGGAGTATCTTTAGCAACAACCGAAGTTTTTCCTAAGAATTTAGATCCGTATTCGTTTAAGAAATCCAATACTTCTTTTGAAGTTTTTGGACCAGGAATAATTTCAAATAATTTTAAGTAACGCACAGGGTTAAAAAAGTGAGTTCCGCAGAAGTGCTGTTGGAAATCTTCGCTTCTTCCTTCACTCATAAAATGAATCGGAATACCCGAAGTGTTTGAAGTAACCAAAGTTCCCGGTTTACGGAATTTGTCGATTTGTTCAAAAACCAATTTCTTAATGTCTAAACGCTCAACTACAACTTCGATAATCCAGTCAACATTAGCAATTTTTGCCATATCATCTGTCGTATTTCCAGTCGTAATTCTATTTGCGAATTTCTGACTGTAAATAGGAGATGGTTTTGATTTTAATGAATTCGCCAAATGTTCGTTTACCACACGGTTGCGAACGGCTTTACTTTCAAGTGTTAATCCTTTTTTAGCTTCAGCTTCGGTCAGTTCACGTGGTACGATGTCCAGAAGTAAAACTTCGACACCAATGTTAGCAAAATGACAAGCTATACCTGAACCCATAATTCCGGATCCAATTACAGCAACTTTTTTAATTGTGCGTTTCATAATTTGTTACTATTTGTTTGTAGGAGGAAAAGAATATTATTCTTTTTCTGTGTTTTCTGTTTGCTTCGCCAGTTCGCTGGCGCTCGTGTGATTAAATATGTTTTTATCGTGAATCAGTTCATTGATGATTTCAGAAACTTCAATAAAGTGATTCAGTTTTTCTTCTGAAACATGTTTTCTAACAGTTTCATTAAACTTTAGAACTGTATTTTTAGATAAATCTCTTTTTTCTTTGCCAAACTCAGTAAGGTAGATTAGAACACCTCTGCCGTCGCTTGGGTTTTTCTTGCGAACGATCAAACCTTTTTCTTCCATAGATTTTAAGGTTCTTGTTAAGCTTGTAGCTTCCATTCCCATTCTTGGGCCGAGAGCCGTTGACGGAGTTCCTTCTTCTTTATCCATACTTAAAAGAGCAAATCCTGTCGCCATTGTGGCGTCATACTTTGCTGCTTCTTCGTTGTACATTCTTGAAACAGCCTGCCAGGTTGCTCTCAAAATATAATCTATTGTTTTGTCTTTCATAGGGGGAACTATATCGATTTCAAATATAATTAAAAAATACTATGCATGCATATAATTTTTTAATAATTTTTTGGTTAGTTATAAAATATCCCTGATTTAAAGGGTTTTGGTTGTTTATTTTAAGTGTAATATACTATTCTTTTTTTATATTTTAACATTTTTAATGCTGTAAAAATCCTTTTTTAGTTTTTAAAAAGCATTTAATTCTATATTCTGTAAAAAATTATACATTTATTTCAGTTTTGTTTTCAGGATTATAGCGTGAAAGTGCCTCTTCAAGTACCTTTTTCATACGATTTCTAAGACCTTCAGGCCTCAAAATCTCCAAACAGCTTCCAAAACCTAACAGAAGACGTTCCATTTCATAATTCGGTATTACATATATATGTATAATAACACTTCCGTCTTCATTTTGTTTAATTAATCGCTGAGAGGCATGCAAAGGTTTAGTAAGTACATAAGGCGCATTCGAAGCATCGACCCATAATTCAATACGTCTTGCGTTTAATCCTGAATTGACTGTAACGCCAATTACATCTTTATAATAAATGTCAGCATCAAAATCTTCTTCTAAATAAGGATGATTGAAATCGTAGTCAATCGAAATGATTCTGTCCAAAGCTAAATTGGTAATTGGCTGTGAGGCTTTTTTCTTCCCGATTAAGAACCAGCGATTATTGAATTCCTTTAATATAAAAGGATGAAAATGGAATTTACTTTCGTCTCTGGATTTAAAAGATTTATAGGTAATAACCAAAACCATTTTTTTGATAATCGCCTGATAGATTTCGTCCAGATAATGCAGACCTTTTAGTTTTTCATTTTTATCCAGATATATAACAGGTTTAGTATGCGACTTTTCAGCATAGATTTTATCCTCCAATCTTTGCAAAATATCCGAAACATCATTAAATAAAGAGAAATCTTTAAATTGTTTCAACATCGAAACCGTTTCTGTCAAAACATTCATATCCGTTTCCGTCAACGGAATATCGGTTATCGAAAAATCTTCGTCTTCATATTTATAATACTTTTTATCGTAAACTACGATCGGCGCATTATAACCGAGTTTTTCACTTCGCATCAGCTGAATATCCATCTGAATAGTCCGCTTGCTGATCGGATTTTGTCGTCCTTCATATTCAAATAAAGCTTCAGAGCAACATTCGATTAAATCTTCGAGTGTCCATAGTCTGTATTTATTCTGAAGACATTTATCAATCGTTTTGTATCGTATTAAGGCGTTTTTGTTTTGTGACATTATTGTATTGTTTTGCCACAAAGGCGCGAAGACGCAAAGATTTATTTTTTTATGCCACAGATTAAAGGATTAAAATGATTTTCCTCATTTTTTGTCATTTCGACCGAAGGGAGAAATCACACTAGAAACTCCACAAAGAACTTCTCCAATCTTTGTCGAATTCCTCGTGTGATTTCTCCCTTCGGTCGAAATGACAAACTGTGCGTTTAATTAATACTTTAAATAAAAACTTTGCGACTTCGCGACTTTGCGAGATTAATTCCTCGTTGTATATTTTGGGCGTGTCCCTCCGGGTCGGGCTTTCGGCTATATCTTTTGTTCCATTTCATTTCACAAAAGGATACCGCCTCAATCCCTCACGCATTTACGTTAATAATGAAATTTCATTATCCATTTTTAAAATAATTTTTTCGGTTCTAATTTTCTGTAGAGACGCACAGCAGTGTGTCTAACGTATTGTGGATATTCGTTGCGTAGACGCACTGCTGTTCGTCTCTACACATATGCTTTGTGTTGATTTTGTTTCGCAATACAAACCCGACAGGTTTTCAAAACCTGTCGGGTTTAACAACAGGTTTATATTAATAAAGAAATCTCTTTTTCAATATTCGCTCTCGCTTTTTCCTCATACAAACTCCTAAACTCATCCGTCTGAAAAATAAACTCGTTTTCCAGAAAATGTTTCAACGCTTTCGCACGTCCGGGTTTGTATAGAAAATCAGGATAAATGCGATATTCTTTTCTAATTTGTTCAAAATAGATTTTATAATCGTCCCAATCTTTAGCAAGGATTTTCAAATCAAAATCGATTAACCAATTAATATCTCCAATTGCATTGTGTTGATGTTGCTGAGTAGCACAAATTGCATCAAAAATTAATTGTTTATTCGGTTTCGTAAACCCGACAGGTTTTTGAAAACTGTCGGGTTTAACATCTGTAAAAATAGATACTGCATATTCGGCACTTTTAAGTTCGTTGTCTTTTTTAGAAGCCGAATACACAAAATCATGATAAAAAATCGAAAATAATATTTCGTTTGGGTTTTCAAGTTTATCACGATATGTTTCAAAACTCTCAATCATTTCTTTTAAATGCGTGAGATTATGGTAATGCCTTGATTTTTTGGAATATGCCTTTTCTAAATCCAGCCAGTTCTGCTGAATTTCATTATCTTCAAAACCAATATTAAGAAGTAAATCACTGTAGATTTTATTCAAATTCATCTTGTTTTTTACTCAAATTTAAAATTCTTTTTTTACTGCGCAAAATAATTGCGCAGTAGTTTTGAAATCTTTGCTTAAGAAATAAAACAAATAGTATTTCTTAAAAATGAAACAAAAATTATACTGCGCAAAATAACTGCGCACTAGTTTTGAAATCTTTGTTCAGCAATAAAAACAAACGTTCATAGAAATAGAAAAAGAATAAAACAGGTCAAGTTTGACTTACTTCGAAAACACTTTCCAATGTACCACTTACACCATTACCTTTTTATTTTTCAATCATAATTGGGGCAGTAGCTCAGTGGTAGAGCAGGTAGTTTTGAAATTATCAATCAAAGGTCAATCAAAATTTACTTCTTACACTTTTAATGTCCGGGTCGTGGGTTCGAATCCCACCTGCTCCACAATTAATGGTCAATTGAAACTTACTTCAGAAAATTGGTTACTACGGTTCGAGTCCGGCAAGTTTTAAAATCATCATTAATAAAAAAACGAGGGTCAAAATTAGCTTACTTCTCGGGGAAACCCACAAACTTCCAATTTGAATCAGCTAATTCATTACACTCAATTTCAGGTCAAGTGTTTCTTACTTCAAAACTCTTTTAGGTAGAACTCAGAAACACAATTATCTAAATTTTAAAAATTAAAAAAAATGAAAACAAAAGAATTATTAAAAATCAGTTTACGTCAAAATGCTATTTTCATTCCGTCAGAAATGATTACGAATGACGTTAAAAATTTATCAGGAACAACTTCAGTTTTGTTAGCCAATGTTTCAAAACTTGGATTTACCTTTTCTGAATCATTGCTTCATGCTTTGAATAACGTAAATCCAAAATATAAAATCGAGGTTTTAGAAGTCTTGAGAGAAGTCCTGGGAACTGATAAAAACTGGACTCCATTGGTAAAAGAATGGAATATTCCAACCAACGAATCTGTTGTAGATCATATCATCACGTTTTTCGGAAATGTTTTTCAGACTAAAAACGGAACAACTTTACAATGCGGACATATAATTCCAGATAATACTTTTCCCTTAGAAAGATACAACGGTTGTCCGTTCTGCGGAACTCCGTTTGAATTCGGAAAACTGGAAAATATCGGACAAGGAAGCAAATTGAAAATGTTGGAATTATGGTCAGAAAAAGATTTAAATGATTTCTATATATCGTTATTGCAATCTAAAACCGCTTTAGACGCTACTCAGGTAGATAGTTTAAAAATGGCGATGCAATATTTGCCTTTACCAAAAACAGAAGTAGCCATGAAGGAAACTTTAATGCTGGTAATTGATCTTTTGATTGAAAATGGTAAAGAAGACCAAGCGTCTCAGTTTTTGAAAACACCAACAGATATCTTGAGATACTTGTGGTACAAAAACACAGGAATGTTGCAAATTATCGAGCCAAAAACGATTATCAAAAGAACATCAAAAAATGCACAGCATTTTCATAATGTCTTAGATACAAGTGTTCAGGCGAGAATTGCGTCTCAAAAAGATTTGAAACTTAAATATTCCCGAAAAGAATGTTTAATGGTGGCAAACTGGCTGAATAATATGGATATGGATGTTGAGACAATGTGCGAAACGATGCATCCAAAAAGAGGAATGTGGGTTCGTTTTATCCGTGCGTTGCGTTTGGCAGAATACAGCAAAAGAAAAGGGTTTGAGAAATTGAACTTTTTAATGGATGTGTTCTACAACCAAGTGTATGACGTTTGGCAAAGCAAAGTGAACTCGTCAAGATTGAAATTTGATGCCGATAAAACATTTGCTTTATTGAAACAGCGTCCAGGATTATTTGCCCGTTCGTTATTTTCGAATATGCTTTGGTTTGGAGCGGAGGAAACTATTGCTCATTTTGAAGAAATTATCGATAAAGTTCCGGCTCGATTGGTGTTTACTTTGAACATGTATGCTCAAAATTATTTTGATAAAAACATGCAGAGAAGTGTGAAACCTTTAGGCGGAACAAACAAACGAATTGGTGCAAATCAGTTGTTGGGATTATACGAAGATTTTCAGTTGGAAGCAATGAAAAATCAAATCGAAGAATTGTGTCTTTTAGCCATGAAAAAACGATTTGCGAAAATTACGAATACTAACAAAACAATCTATATCGATCCGCAATTGTTTAATATTCCGGTTTCTATAGGAGACCGAAGCGAAACCATTCAGGATTTACCAGTTGCTTTAATGGGAACACGTTTCCCGGTTGAAGGAAACGAAGTACGATTGTTTATGCAGTGGGGTAAAGATCTTCCTGCACAACATTTGGATATGGATTTAAGCTGTCATATTGCTTACGAAGACCGTTCTGATATTTGTTCTTTCAGCCGATTGACAACTACAGGTTGTCAGCATAGCGGTGATATCCGAAGCATTCCGAATAAAATTGGTACTGCCGAATATATCAACATCAACATCGACGAATTGGCGAAAGCCAAAGCAAAATTTGTAACTTTTACTTGCAATGCGTACAGCAACGGAAGTATTACACCAAATCTGGTTGTAGGTTGGATGAACAGCAAATATCCGATGAAAATTTCGGAGAGAACTGGTGTAGCATACGATCCGTCGTGTGTAGATCATCAGGTTCGAGTGACGCAGAATGTTGCCAAAGGTTTGGTTTTTGGAGTGTTGGATGTAGCCAAAAGAGAAATCGTTTGGTTAGAGATGACTTTCGGAGGTCAGGTTGTAGGTGGTGTGGATTTCAAAGGAGTTCAGGCGTTGTTGTCAAAACTAAACAGCAAATTGAATATTGGTAATTTGTTACAATTAAAAGCAGAAGCTCAAGGTTTGACAATCACCGAAAATGAAATTGCCGATGAGGTTTATACAGCGCAATGGGCGATGAACCCAGCGGTTGTGACGCAGTTATTAATAGATTAAGTGGCAAAGGTTCATAGTAACAAAGTGACAAAGGTTTTAATATTTAACGCAGATTTAAAAAAGATTTTAGCAGATTATTTATCAAAAAAAAATCTTTTAGATCTGCTTAAATCTGCAAAATCTGCGTGAAACAAAACCTACGCGAAATAACTGCGTAGTAGTAAAAGACCTTTGTCACTATCAAACTCTGGCACTTTGTCACTTAAAAAAGAAACAATGAAAACACAAATAAACGGTACAGATATATTAGAATTAGGATTCCCAGAAGGAAAAATAATTGGGATTGCCTTAAAAATAAACAGCAAAAGAAACGGATTCACAAGAGACGAAATGATCACTCATTACAAAAACGTCTTAGAAACTCCAGAAAACTATATAGACGATAAAATTTTCAGCAAACTGGCTGTGGCTTTGATTGAAAAATCGAATGAAAAACCAGAAGATTTCATTGCTTTAAATCAGAATCCGAATGCGTATTCGGCTTACGGATTAGATCATATCGAAGACGGAGCCAGAAAACAAATGGAAGTTGCCATGAAATTGCCTGTTACGGTTGCCGGAGCTTTAATGCCAGACGCGCACCAAGGTTACGGATTACCAATTGGTGGAGTTCTTGCCACAAAAAATGCCATTATTCCGTATGGTGTTGGCGTTGATATTGGATGTAGAATGGCGTTATCGGTTTATGATATTCCGGAAGACTTTTACTTTGAAAACGAAGCCAAATTCAAAAAAGAATTAATCGCGAATTCGATTTTTGGAGCAGGTCACGGATTTCACGGTCAGTACAAATCAGATCATGCGGTTTTGGAGAACGAAACGTTCAATATGAATCCGTTTGTGAAGAATTTGAAAGATAAAGCCTGGTCGCAATTAGGATCTTCAGGCGGTGGAAATCACTTTGTGGAATTCGGAATCATGGAATTTGCCAAAGACGATGCGGTTTTAAATATCCCAAAAGGAAAATACGTCGCTTTGTTAACGCATTCTGGTTCACGCGGAATGGGCGCAACAATTGCCGGACATTATACTAAAATAGCCAAAGACGAATGCAGACTTCCAGAAGTAGCCAAAAACTTGGCGTATTTGGATATGAATTCGCAATTGGGTCAGGAATACTGGATGGCGATGAATTTGGCGGGAGATTACGCTTCGGCTTGTCACGAGATTATCCATAACAAAATGGAACGCGCCTTGGGTGCGACAATTTTAGCCAAAGTCGAAAACCACCATAATTTCGCATGGAAAGAAACCTGGAACGGCGAAGAAGTGATCGTACATAGAAAAGGAGCAACTCCAGCCGGAAAAGGCGTTATGGGAATCATTCCGGGAAGTATGACCGCGCCGGGATTTTTGGTGAGAGGAAAAGGTGAGGAGAATGCCATCAATTCGGCATCGCATGGAGCAGGAAGACAAATGAGCAGAACCCAAGCCATAAAAAACATCACACAATCCGAAATGAAATCGATCCTAAGCCATCATGGCGTTACGCTTATCGGAGCAGGTCTTGACGAAGCCCCAATGGCGTATAAAGATATCAATCAGGTCATGGAAGCGCAGAAGGAATTAGTGGATGTTGTAGCGAAATTTACACCGAAATTAGTGAGAATGGCGGATGACGGAAGCCGTGAGGATTAGTGGTCAGTGATCAGCTTTTAGTGTTCAGTGTAGAGACGCACTGCAGTGCGTCTCAGCTTTGTGGTAATTTTAACCGCAAAGTTAGCTAAGAATTACGCAAGGTTCGCAAAGATTTTTCACGCAGATTTTGCAGATTCCAGCAGATTTAAAATGATTTTTTATAAATAATCTGCGTGCATCTGCTTAAATCTGTCTAAAATCTGCGTGAAATAAAAAAAAACTTAGCGACTCAGCGACTTTGCGAGATTAAAATAATAATTATAGACCAAAGAATAAAAAACTTTGTGTCTTAGTGCCTTTGTGGCAAAAAAACAAAAAATATGAATTATATAGACATAGGAATTAATTTAACGAATAAGCAATTCCAAAACGACATAGACGATGTCGTACAAGACGCGCTCGACGCCGATGTATCGCAAATGATACTCACAGGCACCAGCGTACGAAATAACGAAGAATCTGCAAAGATTGCGAGGCAGTATCCGGGCGTGTTGTACGCTACGGCGGGAATACATCCACATGATGCGAAGAGTTTTGATGCGCAGAGCATTTCAAAACTCAGGAAATTATTAGAACTGAAACACGTCGTTTCCGTTGGCGAATGCGGACTCGATTTTGATCGTGATTTTTCGCCCCGAAACAAACAGGAAGAATGTTACAAAGCCCAGCTCGAATTGGCGATTGAAGTTCAGAAACCGTTGTTTTTGCACGAAAGAAGCGCTTTTAGTTCGTTTATGAATATCACAAAAGACTATCTGCCGAAACTGCCAAAAGCCGTTGTGCATTGTTTTACGGGAACGTTGCAGGAAGCCAAAACCTATCTCGATAACGGATTTTATCTGGGTTTTACGGGAGCGATTTCAGATGCCAAACGTTTCAGTCATTTAAAAGAAGTCATTCAGTATGTACCGCTCGACCGAATGATGATTGAAACCGATGCGCCGTTTATGCTTCCTAAAAATGTCCCGAACAGTCTCTTAAAGAAATACCACGAACGCCGTTGCGAACCTGCTTTTCTGCCGTATGTTGCGGGAACAATTGCACAGTTTAAGGGGATTACTTTAGCTAAAGTAGCGGAGGAAACGACTAGGAATTCTAAAAGTTTTTTTTGGATTTAGAATTTAATTATAAAGATTATTTGTTGGCTTTTAAATCAGGGGTTTGTACTTGGTTTGGAGGCTTTTTGTTTGTATATATTTGAGAGATGGGAATGCACAATAATTACATTGGATATGGAAAACCGTAATTTTATCAATGAAAAAATATCCATTTTTGATAACTAGTGATTTGTTTAAAACAATACACTTTAAACAAGAAATATAAATTAGAGAACGTAGGATAAGTGAAAAACTGTTTTTTGAAATGCAATAAAATTTGAGATATGAAAAAAGTCGGAAGAAATGATTCTTGCCCATGTCAAAGTGGTAAGAAATATAAAAGGTGTTGTATGAATAAATTTGAAAACAGCAATTTTTTTAGCAATTATAATAAAAAGGAACTTATAACTCTAATTGCATTGCTTAAATCCTTGCCTCAAAATCATGGTAAAAATATTAGACTTGAAGAAATTCAAAAGGAAATTTTAAAAACAGAAAACTTTGAAAACAATCCTGTCGATTATAAAAAAATAAAAGAATATTTGCTTGAAAATTATTCCTATCATCACTTAGAAGATCCCCCAGAGAATTTATTTACAGAAAATATAATGACACCTTTAGGGAATATGGTAGTTTTCCCGGGTTTAACAGAAGGACAGGTATATATATTGCAATCATTAATTAATGTTCTAGCTAATGAAAACCCTTTTTCAGATGATTTTAATAAAGAGGCATTAGGACAAACATTTTTCATGTTGACAATTTCTAATTTGATTTGTTCTTCGTTAAATTATAAAAGGAATTTATCACATGTAAATGTTGATTCAAATGATATTTATTTTCCTAATGAAAAATATATATATGAAAATCTGGATAACTTTATATTTACAAAAGATTATTTCGAATATTTATATAAAAAATTCAATATTGATAATGATTTAATTGAAAACTTTATACTTAATACTTCTTTAGAGGATTTTAAATCAAATGATGTTAATGAAAATCCAATTATTTTTAAACCAATAATTAAGATTGATAATCATTATTTGATTGTTTCTCCAACAAATTTTGTTTTTGCGATAGTTTTTAATATTTATCATACTGCAATAAAATATAAATGTTTTGATGCTTTGATTAAACAATTGTCGTTAGAATGTTGGAAACAATGTAATTTTATTTTAGAAAATTTTGGATACAATAGAATTAAGTTTGACTTCGTACAAACTTCCTTACCTATATATGAAGGACTTTTTATTTTTGATACAGACAAATTAGCATATGTTACATATCATTTTGATGATGGTAAAGATTTTGATTCTAGTTTTCCTTTGACTCCCTATTTAGGAGAAGATGTTCTAGATAAAATTACAGAGCACAAAAAAAGGACGTATAATAGTTTTATAAATAATGAAGACTTAAAAAAATTCGAAATTTTTGATTTTAATATCACATTATTAATAGGTAGGCCAAAATTAATAGGATATAAAATATTAAATAAAGAATCTAATTATCTAGGAGCTAGAATGGACGAATTAGTTATACTTCATAAAAGTGGTAAACTAAATAATTTAACACTCTACAATTTTGCACAAGCAAAATCCAAAATTAATTTAATTAATCCTTCTTTTTTAGATAATCTATCAGTATTCATTGGTAATGATGAAAGCTTTTATTTAGATGATAATCATAGAGTTGATAATTTGTTTTTTGAAATAGGAAATGCTCTTACTTTTAAGACAGAATCAATTCAAAAGAATGATGTTCATGTCGGGATTTATCCTTTTAATGAGAGTTTTATTTTTTTACCAGTTGAAAGAGAAACTTTTCCTGCAACTTTGCCTATTTATAAAACTATTGATGTAGGAAAATTTTCAGAAAAAATATTATCTAGAGCATTTGATCGAGAAATTTGGATAGAACCTGTATTTAAAGAAAATGATAATAAACAATTTAGCATTGAAATTTGTATTGCTATTGCTTTTTGGTTTAATGAAATAGGATCAAATTTAAGCTCCTTACTGAAACTTAATAAAATAAAACCTTTACTAATTAAAATTGAGTTTGATTATATTGAGGATATTCAATTGGAATTTGGTAAGCTAGATAACTCTAAAGATCCATTTGAGCAAATCACTTATTTTACAAATGATAATGAAATTACAATAAAGTTAAATGCATATTTTTACAAGGTAACATATCGTAATGATAACCTCGGAGAACGGTTATTGATAAAGCGTATTTTATATATTTTATCGCAGATTTATGATGATGACAAGCGACAAGTTTTAGAGTTAAATTTTGAAGAGATCGATTTTTTTCTTGAAAAGTATATGCCTATAAATCAAAAGAAAAAAATATTATTTCAAATTTCTGATATGGATATTCGAAATAATCCTAATAATTTAATAAAATATACTAGGGGAATTTCTTCGTACCATGTTAACATGCAATTAGATGACGTTTGTGAATCATTAGGATATTCTAATCTGAAAAAAGAAATAATTTTCGAAGGAATTGAAAAAGAAAAATTACTTAAACAGATAATTGATAATTTTGAATGTTTAATTAAAAATACCGTTTCTAAATTTGATTTTGAAGATATTCTTTTAAAATTACTTAGTTTTTATGAGTTAATTATTTTCAAGAGAGAACATGCAAAATTTGAATTAATGCCGAAAATAGAATGTTTTAAAAATCATTGTGATATTGAAAAAGTGATATCTAAAGAAATCCAAAAAAATAATCAAATTTCATTAAGTGTTAGATGTTTAATAGAATACATTATTGATAATCCTCCAAATGGTACTATTCCATTTGATAGTAATAAATTTGATGAATGCATTGCTTTAATGAGTAATATAATTAACTGGGGATTTATGTATGATGAACACATTTTTAATATTACTGATACTAGTATTTCAATTTTAAAATCAGGAAGATTAGGCACAAGCAAAGATTTTAGGAATTTAAATTTTGAACCATTTTATCAAGAAAAATTTAAAGAAGATATTTTGGATTATTCAAATGAATTCATAAATAAAAATTTTAAATTATCTGAAATTAATACAAAAAGTCATGAGGTTGTTGAAAAAAATGAGTATGAATTAGTATTCGAGGAAGAATTTGAAGTTGATTATAATGATTACATTAATGTTATTTTTGAAAGTGGATTTTTAGCCTTTGAAAATGAAAGATCAATCATGTCAAGTCATAAAAAAAGTTTCATTTCAACTCTGAGTAAAAAACTTAATATAGGTTTTGATAAAATTGAAAAGATTATAAATACCTTTTCAATAAAGGTTAATGATAGTAATCAAATTAATTTTTTTGATTCAGAAAATAATCAAAACTATCCATGGAGGTTTAATAGAAAAAAATCATTATTACAAAAACCATTTATAATTAGAAAAGTTGAGAATGAAGAAAAAATTTATTTTGGAGCTAGAGCATTATATGATTCTTTTGTAAGCTTACATGGTATAATATCTTCTGGACGTTTTAATTCAGATAAAACTAAGATGAGATCATTTTTATCAAAAATAAATAAAGAAAAAGGTGATGAATTTAATGATGAATTATTTAATCTTGTTAAATCTAAATTAAATTGTTTAATTATTGATAAGGAAGTTACTATCGGTCCTAAAAAAACGGATATTTTGTTAAATGAAAAAGATTTAGGAGATTTTGATATTTTATTAGTCGATAATGTTTTGAGTAAAATTGTTTGCATTGAAAGTAAGAACACCAATTTTGCAAGAACACCTTATGAAATGAATAGAGAAATAAATAATTTTATTAAGAAAAGCGATAAAGGTTGGATTCAAAAAGTGGAAAAGAGAGAGCAATGGTTGATTGAAAATAAAAATTCCTTAAAAGTGCTTGCTAATACTATTGATTATTCTAATTTCACGATAGAATATGTTTTTGTAACAAAAGAAGCAATTCCATTAAGTTTTATAAAAGATATAAATTATAGGTTCTTGACAATGTATGATATTCGAAATAATCCTTTAATTCTCTTTGATAAAAACATTAAGTAATCTTTTTCTTTCTTTTTAAATAAAAGTATATCTTTGTTCTCGACAAAACATTTTATCGGCAATCGAGAACTTTGAAACTTTATAAGTTAACATAAGCGAAGCCCTCATTCACGTTGCTGGAGCTAGTGATAGCCCTAATCTCATTCGATAGAATGTTTTGTCACAACCGAAGATGAGGGTTTCGTGCGTTTAATATTTTCAGAAAAATGACAAAAGAAAATCAAAAACCAACACATCGTGATGTAGTGCCATCCGTAATTAATTTCCTTTCAGACGAATTGTTTGAGGGAGATTACAAAGAACAGCCCCTGTATTTGCAGGAAATCTTCGAGCTCTTAATGCATACAGAGTTTGGCGACGATATCAATTTAAGGCACAAAATACTGAGCTGTTTAAGAACCAGCCGTAATCTGGTAGAAACCTTATCGCCATTTTCAGAGAAACAGATTTATAAGGCTTGTAGAAGCAATCGTAAATTAGCCCAATAAAAACTTAAACCCTGCAAATACCAATTTGCAGGGTATTTTTTTAGTATTGGTTTGTAATTTTATAAAAGAGATTAGACACAATAAGTTTCCACAATCTTGTCATTTCGAGGAACGAGAAATCTTCGCGAGTAACTCCGCAACGCATAGCGCCAATCTTTGTAGAGCTACTTGTGGAGATTTCTCCCTTCGGTCGAAATGACAAACTAGACGAAAAAAACTTTGAAAATAGCTAAACTATGTGCATTTAAATTAGTGAAACGCCTTTATACATAAGGAAAGACTATGTTTCTATGTGTTTGAAATAATTATGCTCAAGAGTTTATTTTTAATATATTTTTTAACATATAAAAGACATTATTTTAAGAATAAACTGATTTAAAATTCTTACATTACGACCTCAAAATAAAAGCCGATTAAAGATGAATATAAGCATCTCAGTTAAACAATTAGGAAAAAAACATCCCATACTTCAGGAAAAAAGTATCGCTTTGGATATCGAAAATCCTGTCATTACCACCCAAAAACTAATCGAATCGATTGTAGAGTATCAGGTACAATTATTTCATGCTTCTTCTTTTGAGTTTGAGGACGAAGACAAAATTCATCTTCCAAAAGAAAATTACCTTCCCATTTTAACCGATACCGGAAAAGTTGGTTTTGGCGCGCTTTATAACCACAATAAAGTAGATTTGGCAAAAGCGCAGGAAAATGCCATTGTAGCTTTCGAAGACGGAATGTACGCTGTTTTCTACGGCGAAGACCAGCTCGAAACCCTTTCAGAAGAAATCGATTTATCCAAAAACAAAGCCTTAACCTTTATCAGATTGACCTTTTTGGCGGGAAGTTACTGGTAGGAGTAGAGAAAATAGAAAATAGAAAATAGAAAATAGAAAATAGAGAATAGAGAATAGAGAATAGAGAATAGAGAATAGAGAATAGAGATGAACCTGTAATAAGCATTACGCACAAAATCTATTTTCTTTATTCTATTTTCTATTTTCTCAAAAAAAAATCTAAAATCAACAATCTAAAATATAAAAACATGACAATTGAAGATTTATTAAAAAGTAAAGTAATCGAGAATCCGATTAAGAGATTCAAGAAAGAACTGGAGGAAATTGTAAACAGTAATCTGGTTACGAAATTATTTTCTGGATCAAAACTGAAGAAAGAAGTGGCCGAGTTTGGTTTGGAACTGCTTAAGCTTGAAGATAATTATTATAGCAATTATATTTCGCTGGGTTCTAAACAGGCCGACAAGTTTACAGCACTTGTAAAAGAGAATATTTGGGAAGACAAAAACTATTACGAGCTTTTGGTTTTCTTCTTTGGCGAACAAAATGCGGTTTATGTAAAAGAAGCCTGGAACAGACTGCCTCAAAAAATGTATCAGACCGGTTACACAAGACGTTCTTTTAGAGCACCAAACAATAAAAAATACCTGTTGATCAATCAGGTTAATTTTTTGCGTTCTCTGCTCAGCGGGCCCAACAAATACCATTATCAGGACAGCAAAACGGTTTATTACGATTTGAGTATCGAAGATCAGATTCGATTTGATACCGAGATTTCGAACTCAGGAAATCAGTTTATGTTGTGGTCTTCAGCACTTGATTTGAAAAAAGAAAACCTGTATCAGTTGTTTGAAGATATTATTTTCAATAAAGAGCCACAGGGAAAAGTTTCCAGAAATATCATCAAAGCGCTTTTAAACAGCGAGAACAAAGAAAACTGGGAACTGGTAGAGAAACTGCTTTTGTCGGCTCAGCGTCAGGAAGGGCTTCGTCAGGTGGTTTTAGAAGCTTTGGACGAAACAAGCATCGGCGCTTTGCAATATATGATCAAAGTGATTATCGACAATAAACTGAGCCGTTTTTCATCGGTTGTTAGAGCAATCGATACGTGGACAGGTTTGGGTTGGGATTCTGAAAAAGAAACTACGGTTCGCAATATTATCGATTTGGCTTACGGTTATTTCTCGAATCCAGAAACGATTCCGGCTGGCATTCGCAGTAAAAATAATAACGAAGCCTATATGGCGCTTTGGGTTCAGGGCGTTTTGGATGTCGAAAGAACGACTCCGTTTCTGCACGAATTGTTAGAAAAAGGAACACTCGAAAAGAAATGCCTGGCGTTGAAATTTGCAGGAGAAACAAACGATCCGTATATCGAAATGCCTCTTTATTTTAAGGCTTTAGACGACGAAAATCTTCAGGTTTTGGCCTTTGCCGTTCCAAGAATGAACATGCTTTTGGAAGCCAATACCAAATCAAAATTCTATATCGAAAATGCCGATTATCCGGATTTCTTCAACAAAGTGTATACTCTTGCCGAAACGATAACCGTAAAAGAAAAAGTTTTTGAAGGAAAAGTATTTTCATGGTTGAATGCGAAGTTCGAAAAAGATACTTTGTATTCGTGTGCCATCAATTTAATTGGCGATCATAACGACAGATTGGAACTTATTTTAAATCAGTTCGAAAGTTTTTCTATCAATTTAAGAGAAAAACTGACGCGTCAGATTCTGGGCGATTATTACTGTTATTCGTTTTACAGTTTCCAAAGCAACGTCGGAAAAGAGAAAAAAGCACCAACGGAGTTCCAGAGAAGTTTCGCTTTAAAAATCCTAAAAGACAGAGGAGAATCTCTTGTGGCTTCGGCAATTTCTACTTTAAATAATCTTACGCTTACTGCGGACGAATTGGCCATTTTTCAGGAATTGTACAAACGTAAAAATTCCAATTTAAAGAAAAACCTAACGTCGATTTTACTCAAACAGGAAGACCAAAACATCACTTCTTTTGTAGAGACTATTGTAGAAAAAGGCGATATGGAACAGCGTATGTCGGCTTTGGATATTATGTTGCAATTGCAGAAAATTAATAAACTGACCGATAAAGTAAACGACTGGGTAAAAGCGTATTCGGCAAGACCAAAAATTACCGAAAAAGAAACCAAATTTATCGAGCAGTTAGAACCGTCGCAAAAGAAAAACCTTTTAAGCGCAGAAAACGGATACGGATTTTTTACACCAAATCAGATTTCAGCTTATGCTTTGCCGAAGGTAGAAACCGATTCTTTGTATGCCAAATCGGTTAAGGCAGAGCAATACGGTTTTTCAAAATCGATGTCGCACATTAAAAAAGAAATTTCGAAGTTGTATCAATTATTTGAGGACAACCGAAATTATGAATACGAAATCGAAAATTACGATAACAGCAAACAAACGGTATTGCTTGGAAATACTTTTAGAACATTAAAAAATCTGAAAGACGAAAAAGACAAGGAAGTTTTGGCTAAAAATTATCCTTTATATGAAGTTTGGTCTGGTTGGTTTGAAAATTCGGGACTGAATGAAAGAGATTTGTTTTTAATAACGTTGGTAAGCAATTGCGACCGAAAAGTGTGGCGTGATTTCCTAGAAAAACATGTTTTTTATTATAAAGAATTATTACCGCACCCAAACAAAAGAGGTTACGATTGGGATAATGCAATTCTGAATATTTTGAATGCTTTAAAGCTAAAATATGCCTTTAAAGAAGAAACAGATTTCCTGATTGATGCGTGTACGACTTTGTATGCCGATCTTCCAGAATCTATTTTAGAGTTTGAATACAAACCGGGAAAAGATCAATATTATTACAATTCTGATAACGGAAACGGCTGGCAGAATCAAGGCTTTTTTGATATTTATCTGAATAAAATCAATTTGGGAGATTTAACCAAAGATCAGGAAAACAAACTTTGGAACTTGTACAGATGGAGACAATTAAACGGATTGGAAAGAAATATTTCGTACACCAAACCGCCAATTCATTTATACGCTACTGCTTTTGAACAGAATTTAATTACAGAGGGCGAATTGTACGAAGGTATTTTGGAACCAGAAAGAATTTCGGTTTTAACAGGTGGAACAAGACATTACAGACATTTTGGAAGCGAAGAATTATTGGTAAGATTTCCATTCCTGGTTGCGATGATTGATAAAATCCGCGAAGCATTTTTGGATGTTGAGGTTAAAAGAGGTGATTCGAATACTGCGGTTACGCCTTTGGTGCAGAGTTTTCAGAAAATTTACGGTATCAATCGTTTGGTCGAAATGCTTACGGCACTTGGAAAAGCAAGTTTATACAAAGGCTACATTTATTCTTGGAGTTATACCGAATTGACGAAACAAAAACTATTCAGTTATTTGCTGAAAAGATGTTATCCGTTAGAATCAGACACTCAGAAAGTGTTTAACGAAGCGGTTAAAAAGGCTAAAATTTCAGAAGAAAGATTGATTCAGACTGCAATTTATGCTCCGCAATGGCAAAAATTCATCAGTAATTATTTAGACTGGAAAGGTTTGGATGAAGGAATCTGGTGGTTTCATGCGCATACTAAAACAGCCACTTACAGCGCTGTAAATGCTGAACTGGAAAGCGAAATGGCGAAATTCTCGTCTATCGATTTACAGGATTTTAAAGATGGAGCGGTAGACAAAGATTGGTTCGTTTCGGCTTATAAAAAATTAGGCAAAGCCAAATGGGAAATGCTGTACGAATCGGCTAAATATGTAACGGACGGAAACGGACACCGTCGCGCACGATTATATGCAGACACGATTACGGGCGATTTGAAAATTAGGGAAGTTACGGCCAAAGTAAAAGACAAACGCGATCAGGATTATTTGCGTGTTTACGGTTTGGTGCCTTTGAGCAAAGCAAGTCCGGAGAAAGATATTTTGGCGCGTTACGAGTATTTACAGCAGTTTAAAAAAGAAAGTAAAGAGTTTGGTTCGATGAAACAGGCGAGCGAAGCTTTGGCGATTCGTGTGGCTCTGGAAAACTTAGCCAGAAATGCAGGTTATCCAGATCCAGTTCGTTTGACTTGGGCAATGGAAACCAAACAAATTCAGAATATTTTATCTAAAGAAACTGAGGTTAAACTAGACGATGTAACAATAAGTTTAGTGATCAATAAGGAAGGAAAAGCCGATTTGGTTACCTATAAAGGTGATAAAGAATTAAAATCGATTCCGCCGAAATACAAAAAAGACAAAGGAATTCTGGAGCTGACGAATTACCGCAAAACAATGCGAGAGCAATGGACACGTTCAAGAAAAGGTCTGGAAGAAAGTATGATTCGTGGTGATCAGTTTTTATTCGCAGAAATGCAAAACCTTTTCGAACATCCGATTATTTCGAAACATTTAGAGAAATTGGTGTTTATTTCAAACGAAGATCAAATTGGTTTTTATGTAGATGGAAATCTGGTAACGGCTTTAGGAGAAATGATTTCGTTAAACGAAAAACAGACTTTTAGAATCGCGCACTGTTTTGATTTGCATAAACATAATGTTTGGACAGATTATCAGAAATATTGTTTTGATAATAAATTACAACAGCCATTTAAACAGATTTTCAGAGAATTATATGTTCCAACGCCAGACGAATTAAAAGAGAAATCAGTTTCAAGACGTTATGCAGGACATCAGGTGCAACCGAATCAGACTTTAGCATTATTAAAAGGAAGAGGCTGGAAAGTAGATTACGAACAAGGATTGCAGAAAGTTTTCCATAAAGAAGGCTATCAGGTCAAAATGTACGCTTTGGCCGATTGGTTCTCTCCAGCAGATGTCGAAAGTCCGACTTTGGAAACCATCGAATTTCATTCGTTAAAAGATTATAAAAACATTGCTTTTGAAGATGTAAACCCAAGGATTTTCTCTGAAGTAATGCGTGATATTGATTTAGTGGTAAGCGTTGCCCATGTTGGCGGTGTTGATCCTGAAGCGAGTCATTCTTCTATCGAAATGAGAGCGGTATTGTTAAGAGAAACATTGCGTTTATTCAAAATTAAGAATGTTGAAATTACCGGAAACCATGCCATCATAAAAGGACAACTGGCAGAATATAGCGTGCATTTAGGAAGTGCTGTTGTACATCAGGTTCCGGGTAAATATTTATCGATATTGCCAATTCATTCACAGCATAGAGGACGTTTGTTCCTTCCATTTGCAGATGACGATCCGAAATCGGCTGAGGTAATGTCTAAAGTTTTGTTGTTTGCTAAAGACAATGAAATTCAGGATCCGACTATTTTGAGTCAGATTGATAAGACGTATGCTTAAGATAAAAAAGAGAAAAGGCTGTTCTACTACCGAACAGCCTTTTTTAATCTATTTTTGAAAAACACAATCCTGTTTTTATACTTTTTGTAGTTAGAAACAAAAAAAGAACGTTACTTTATCGAAGCTTTAACTTCAAAAAAATGACAAATCTGAAAAACCGGGGAAAAGAAGCCAGTGATGATACACTTTTCGGAACTTTAAAAATGCAACAAAAGCTAAAAGAAGCTGTTACGGATATGCATTATTTTCTGAGCAGAGGTTATGGCGAAAAAGCAACATTAGTTTTGGTTGGAAACCGTTATCGTTTAAATTCGCGTCAGCAACAGGCGGTTCGCGGAATGAGTGCTTCTCAAATTCAAATTGAAGATCGGAAATCAAAAGAAATTCAAAGTCAGGAACTGGAAGGAAAAGAAATTGTTATTGATGGTTTTAATGTCTTAATTTTGCTGGAAAGCATCTTGTCAAAAGCTTATGTGTTCCGAGGTTTGGATGGTTATATAAGAGATTTGTCAAGTGTTTATGGAACTTACAGAAAAGTAAACCAAACATCACAGGCTATTGCCATTATAGTTGATTTTTTTAGAAACGAAAAAGTAAAAACGGCACATTGGTTGTTTGACAAACCCGTCTCTAATAGCGGAAAATTAAAACAAATAATTGAAGAAGTCGCTTTGCAAAATGGTTTAGACTGGAAAGTCGAACTGGTCAATAATCCGGATAAAGTTATGGCAGAAAGCAATCAGATTGCTGTAACATCTGATGCATGGATTTTAGATCATGCCGTGGCAAATTTTAATTTGATGAAATATGTTTTGACTCATCTCGATATAACGGAGACTATAATTAGTAGTGAGTAAAATAGAAAAAGAATGTCCTTTTTTAATAAAGTCAGGACTGTAATTCTTTAATAATAATGAAAGAAAACAATAACAATACCTATATTTTTGATGATCAGGAATGGCAAAGCTGTATAAAGGTTTTACAGGCTTTAAAAGACAATCCGTTTGAGAATCCTGACAATGATTTGTTTGCGGGTTTGATTACCAAAATTCATAAAAATGCCAAAAAGAATATTCGTAGCGCCAGTTATACTTCAAAAAAACAAGAAGATTTGCAGGTTAGCAAGAATGCGACGATAGTATCAAAAGCTTTAAATGGAGAAACGTTATTTGCAGAAAAAGAAGCTCCGGACGAACAACAATTTACCGAATTAAATCTGCCTAAAAATTGTTACGCCTGCAATCAGTCTTATAAACTGGCACATAGTTTCTACACCAGACTTTGCCCGGAATGCGCCGAAGAAAATTATCAAAAACGTTTTCAGCATTTAGACCTGAAAGGACGAAATGTAATTATAACCGGCGGACGAGTAAAAGTAGGTTTTGCAACAGCGTTAAAGTTATTGAGAAGCAATGCTAATGTTGTACTTACTACTCGTTTTCCTGCGCTTGCGTTAGAACAGCTTAAACTCGAAGAAGATTTTGAGCAATGGAAAAATAATTTGATTATTTACGGCCTGGATTTAAGAAACCTAAATGCTATCAATGAGTTTGTATCGTTTTATAAGTCCAAATTTGATAGTCTGGATATTTTAATAAACAATGCGGCACAAACTATAAAATATCCCGATGAATATTATAGTCCTTTAATCAGGAAAGAAGAAAACCTGCTTGGAGCATTTTCGGCAAATGTAAATCTGATTGCCAATAAAACTCAGGTAACTTCAGAAGTAAAAGCTCTAGAATATGGTTTTGAAGAACAAACCGAAATAGCGCTTTCGCGTTTTGGACAGCCTGTTGATAATAGGGATAAGACAAGTTGGAATTCTACTTTAGAAGAAATCAGTATGTATGAGTTGGTCGAGGTTAATCTGATTAATCAAATCGCGCCTTATTTTCTGATAAAAGAACTAAAGCCATTATTTTTAAACTCAGCATTTCAGGAACGTTTTATTGTTAATGTGACATCGTCTGAAGGGATTTTCAGTTACACCAACAAAACGATTTTTCATCCGCATACCAATATGACAAAAGCGGCACTGAATATGATGACGCTGACTTCTGCTAAAGAATTTGCAGAAGATGCTATTTTTATGACCAGTGTAGATGTAGGTTGGATTTCGACGGGAGCAAAAGAAAGCCTGCGAAAAAAACAGTTTGAAGAAGGCTATATTCCGCCACTGGATTCGGTAGACGGAGCCAGCAGAATTTTTGATCCGATAGTGCAGGGTATAAAAGGAAAAAGTATATTTGGCGTCTTATTGAAAAACTACAAAGTTTCCAATTGGTAAAGATTAGGATAGTAGTTTAATTGGAAAAATATTCCCCCCACAGGAAAAGTTTTGGGTTCGAGTCCCAACTATCCACTAGGGTGTTAGCTCAATTGGAAGAGCGTTCCCGACCACAGGGAAAGGTGCAGGTTCGAGTCCAGGCACACCTTTTTTTAAAAGTTACAAAGACGCATAGTTTCAAAGTGACAAAGTTTTTTTGCTTTAAAACTTAAAAATAAAACTTAGTGCCTTTGTGGCAAATAAAAATATAAAGGTGTTAGCTCAATTGGAAGAGCGTTTACCCAGCAGGTAAGAGGTTGCCGGTTCGAGTCCAGGCACACCTTTCTTTTTTAAGCAGCAAAGACGCATAGTTTCAAAGTGACAAAGGTTTTTTTGTTTCAAAACTTAAAAAGAAAACTTCGTGTCTTAGTCCCGATAGCTATCGGGATTGTGGCAAATAAAAATACAAAGGTGTTAGCTCAACTGGAAGAGCGTCTGTTTGCTAAACAGGAGGATGCAGGTTCGAGTCCTTGCACACCTTTCCTTTAATTCGTATTTTCACTATAATGAACCCGATAGCGCGGATTTTCAATCCGTGCCCGCAAAGCATATCGACAAAGAGAGAAAAAAAAACTTTGAGAATTAAATAAGATTTACCAATTGGAACGGGCACGGATTGCAAATCCAAGCTATCGGGTTTGTAATGCGCTATTGGATTTTATTATTTGCCAAAGACAATGAAATTCAGGATCCGACTGTTTTGAGTCAGATTGATAAGACTTATGTGTAGTTAAGTACCTTATATTAGACCTAACAGGTTTTAAAAACCTGCTAGGTCTTAATAAACTTTTCGTAAATAGATAACACAGTATTGCTTTGTTAATTCCCTGTTTCTTGGGTTGAAAATTATTTCATACAAAAAACTTATTTCAACACAATTATGGCTTTTAAAAGCTGTTTTTGTGTTTTTCTTTTTGCACTTTTACCTGACAATGAAGTTATTATGTTTTATTTGCAATTTGATAAGTTCATGAGTGAGATGCACTCGAAACAGCAAGTAGAAAGATCATTCCATAATAAACCTTATGAATTCAATAATAGAAAATTTTAGTCGAAATAACTGGATAGTTGTTAGAAAAGAAAAAGTAGAAAATTTTATAAACAACTTTAACCTTGAGTTGCTTAGTAAGGATAAGCTTTGGATAAATGCGGGTGTTGTTTCTATAGAACATGTTCCACTTGATGTATCAAACTATGTTTATTATGATGTTGGAAAAATCGTAATATCAGCACCTATAAATGACTTTGTTATTATAGAAGGTAAAGCAATCAATGTAATGTCAAAAGAATTTTGTACTTTTTTGTCAATCAATGCTGATGTGTACAGGTTTACAATAGATATATGGATACCGAATATGGTATTTGAATTTTATAGTAAAGGTATATTGCTTAGAAGTTGTGAGTTTTCAGTAGATATAGAAAGAGAGGAAACATTTATAGAGGAAAAAGGAGCACAACTATCAATAGAAGAAGGAGAAGCAGATTTTCTGGATATGAAATATGGTTATGATGATTTTTATTATCCATTAGGTATCATGAATCGTTTGGGAATTAAAAATATTGATCTAGAAAAAGCGCTAAACGCTCCATGTTCAATCTATCGCTTAGAGGAAAGCAGAATAGAGAAAATAAAAAATGAGTTTGAGAATTAGATCATTAACAATGTATAAATTTGCAATAAATAAATCCAAACTGTTTAATAGTAGAGAAGGACTAGTCTACAAATTCTTCCCATAAAAAAATAAACCTTCAAGAATTGAGTGATTGCTGTGTACTCTTAAAAATAACATTTACCAATTCACTCACAACATAGAGGTCGTTTATTCCTCCCATTCGCAGATGACGATCCAAAATCGGCTAAGGTAATGTCTAAAGTTTTATTATTTGCCAAAGACAATGAAATTCAGGATCCGACTGTTTTGAGTCAGATGGATAAGACTTAAACTTAAGATTGTAATATCTGGCAGGGATATTAGGATAGATTTGAACTTGACAAAAAAATGGAAAGGAAAATTATGTTTTTTGAAAATTACACATAAGTAAATTCTTTTTGTTTAATATTATAATAAGCTGAAAGACGATTTTTAAAATAATTCGCCTGACATTAATTTCATTTTAAAAAAGATTCTATGGAAAAAGATGAAAAAGAATTAAAAGGTCTAAATAGTGACGAAGTGATTTTGTCGAGGAAAAAATTTGGCATCAATGCTTATAATCTAAAAACAGAGAACAGGATATTAGCTTTCATCAAAAGTATTTTTGCTGAACCAATGGTTCTTTTGTTGCTGGTAGCTTCTGCAATTTACTTTATTAACAGACAACATAGCGATGCGATATTTCTTGCAGTTTCGATCTTATTGATCATTGCCATATCACTTTATCAGGAAAAAAGAAGCCGTAATGCTTTGTTAAAGCTGCAGGAGTTTACCAAACCTTTATGCAAAGTTATTCGTGAAGGAGCAGAGCAAAGTATTAAAACGCAGGATATTGTTGTGGGAGATTTGGTTATTATTGAAGAAGGCGCTTTGGTTCCGGCTGATGGCATTCTTGTTCGCTCAAATGATTTTTCGATAAATGAATCTGTGCTTACCGGTGAGTCTTTGCCGGTTTTTAAAAATGAGAATCTGGAGGATAATACGGTTTTTTCAGGAACGACTGTTGCTACTGGAGTGGCTATTTTTGAGACAACTAAAATTGGAAATCAAACACAATTAGGCAAAATTGGCCACAGCTTAGAGTCTATTGCAGAAGAAAAAACACCATTGGAAATTCAAATAGCAGATTTTATAAAAAAAATGGTTTTTATAGGCGGATTGGTATTCATTTTAATTTGGATACTTAATTATTATAGGGTAGGTGTTTTTTTAGAAAGCCTTTTGATATCCCTTACATTGGCTATGAGTATTTTACCCGAAGAAATTCCTGTTGCTTTTACAACATTTATGGCTCTAGGAGCGCGAAGGCTTATGAATATGGGTATCGTAGTGAAACAAATGAAAACCGTTGAAACATTAGGAAGCGCTACAGTTATTTGCACAGATAAAACAGGAACCATTACACAGAATAAAATGGAATTGGCAGGGCTTTACTTGCCTTCTGGATTAGAAGTTGGAATAAATACATTTAACGAATTAAAAGAATCGGAAGAACTCATTACCACAGCAATGTGGGCAAGCGAACCAATAGCTTTTGACCCAATGGAAATTGCAATTCATGCTATTTATAAACAAAAATCCGCTCAAGATCTTAGGACTTTTTTTAGAATGATTCATGAATATCCTTTATCTGGCAAGCCTCCTATGATGACTCACGTTTTTGAAGATAAGGTTGGCAATCGGATTATTGCGGCAAAGGGAGCGCCCGAAGCTATTTTTGAGGTTTGTAATCTTTTAGGAGAAGAAAGAGAAAAAGCAATAGAAGGGATGAATAAGCTTGCACGCAATGGTTATAGGATATTAGGAGTTGCGCTTGGAAATTGGGAAGGCACCGATTACCCTAAAATGCAGCAGGAAATTCCTTTTGTTTTTAAAGGTTTGGTAGCATTTTATGATCCGCCTAAGGATAATATTACTCAGGTATTGCAGTCTTTTTATGAAGCGGGAATAGCCGTTAAAATTATTACCGGTGACAATGCCATTACTACAAATGCAATAGCGAGAGAAATTGGTTTTGAAGGTTTTGATAAAGCCATCACAGGAGATGAACTCATGCAGATGAGCGACTCAGAATTGCAGGACAAGGTTATGGATGTTAATATTTTTAGCCGAATGTTTCCTGATGCCAAACTTAGGATAGTAAATGCCTTGAAAGCTTCTGGACAAATTGTCGCCATGACTGGAGATGGTGTAAATGATGGACCTTCGCTCAAGGCAGCTCATATCGGTATTGCTATGGGAAAAAAAGGTACTGCAATTGCTAAAGATGCCGCATCGCTTATTTTGGCAGAAGATGATCTTTCAAAAATGGTCGATGCTGTAGCGATGGGCAGGAAAATTTATACTAATTTAAAAAAGGCTGTTCAGTATATTATATCCATACATATCCCAATAATCCTGATTGTTTTTCTTCCACTTGTTTTAGGATGGATTTATCCTAATATATTCAGTCCTCTTCATGTTATTTTGCTAGAGCTTATTATGGGGCCAACCTGCTCGATAATATATGAGAATGAACCTGCAGAAGCAGATATAATGAAAAGAGGGCCAAGAACCTTAACTTCGACATTTTTTAATGTAAAAGAACTTACAATAAGTATTTTTCAGGGAATTGCCATAACATTGGGATTGCTGTTTGTTTATCAGTATTCGGTACATAATCAATGGAATGAGGATTTAACCCGTACAATGGTTTTTCTCACTTTGATTACGGCTAATGTTGTCTTGACACTCGTAAACCGATCTTTTTATTATTCCTTATCAACTACATTACAATACAAAAATAATCTGATTCCAATTATAATTTGTATTACAGTGTTTGTGGTTGCAATGTTATTGACAATCCCTTTTATGCGATCTCTTTTTAATTTTGAACGCATTACGCTTTTTCATTTTATTTTATGCATTTTGATAGGTTCAGTTTCAGTGTTGTGGTTTGAAGTAGTAAAATATTTTAGAAGACAAAAATCTTAGATTTCTATATCAGTTCCCATCAACGGAACTCTACATGAATAGCCATATCGTTCCTGGATTTTAAATCTTAGTTCGTCGGCGGCTTGATTTTCACCATGAACTAAATAAATACATTTTGGAGCAGTTTTTAAAATAGAAAGCCAATTTAACAAATCTTCCTGATCACCATGGGCAGAGAGTCCCTCTATTTGAACAATCTTTGCTTTTACATCATAATAGTTTCCGTATATTTTGATTTCTTGAGCTCCCTCTATAAGTTTTCTGCCACGTGTACCTTCAGCCTGATATCCCACAATTATGACGGTTGTTGTTGTAAGCCCTATATAATGTTCAAAATAAGATAGTACTCTTCCTCCCGTAGCCATTCCGCTCGCAGCGATAATTACTTTAGGTTGCGGATCTTCTATAATGCGCAAAGTATCTTCAAATTCAGAAATTATTCGGAACATTTTGCACATTTCATAACAATCAGTGAGCGAGAGCTTGTGCCATTGTTTATTTTCCAGGAAAACGTTCAATACATTAGCGCCCATTGGTGTGTCGAGAATATAGGGTACATTTGGTATTCTTCTTTCGGTTTTAAGTTGCCATAAAAGATACATTATGGATTGTGCTCTTTCAACAGCAAATCCTGGGATAATAACAGTTCCATTTTGTTGTATTGTTGTATTGATATAGTTTTCCAGCTCTTTTTTTACATCGAGATCAGGATGCAGACGATTTCCATAAGTACTTTCTAAAAAAAAGTAATCGCCCAGTACAGGTTTTGTTGGAGGAAACATCAAAACATCATTATCGCGTCCTATATCTCCAGAGAATACCAAAGTTTTGCCCTCGATGTTTAATGTAATGCTACAGGCGCCTATAATATGTCCCGAAGTTGAAAAAACAGCTTCGATATCATTATCCAGAATTATGGGAGTATTTTGTTGTACTATTTTAAAAAAAGGAAAAACTTCTTTCGCCTGCTCCACGGTATATAAAGGCTCTGCTTTTTCATGTTTAGAATAGTGTTTTTTGTTGGCAGAATACGCTTCCTCCTCCTGAATTTTAGCACTATCCAAAAGGACAAGCTCTGCTACAGATTTAGTTGGATTGGTGCAATATATTTTACCCTTAAAACCCTGCGCTACTAACCTTGGCAACCAGCCACAATGATCTAGATGACCATGAGTTAGCAGAACATAATCAATACTGGAGGGTAAAATGGGTAAAGGTTGCCAATTGAGTTCTCGCAATGCTTTAAGACCTTGAAACAATCCGCAATCAATTAGTATTCTTACACCAGCGCTTTCTATTAGTGTTTTCGAGCCAGTAACGGTTCCGGATCCACCTATAAATTTTATTTTCATTTTAAATAAGTTTACAAATTTGAGAGGCTTCCTTTAGTATGTTTTTAATTCGTTTTTCCTTAAGACCAATTTTATAAAGACTTTCTGAGTTCGTAATTAAATCCTTTGCAAGTATTATATTTAGGATAAGTAATTGCTCCTTTTCGAACAGTGATAACGTTGTAAGACAGGTGATAGGATAGAGCGCCGTTTCATCAATTTTATTTTTGATGTTGTTGTTTTTGGGATAATCCCAGCTTAAAAGCTCTATTTTACTGCAATTGGCAAAAGTTTCAGCATCTTTAGTAAAACGATTATTAGTAACAATAATACAGGAGTTAATGGTTTCGTTGTTTGAAAAAAGAGTGTGCTGTTTGGTTTGAAGATCATTAAAACGAGAAAGAATGTACATTGGAACTTTTACATCTGAAGACTTTTCTCGACTATTGTGAAATTTACATTCAATCATCGAGATTCGATTCTCTTTTTTGAGCACTATGTCTACTTCATGTGAGACACATTTTCCTTGCAGGATTAAATTTGTTTTGGTTTTATAACCTTCCTCTGCATATAAAAGCGAAATAAATTTTTCAAAGAAAAAACCGTCTGGACCCAGCATTTGTAAAGCAGATCGGAGATTGTAACGTGCTGCATCTCCGCTCGCGGCTTTTTTTAAAATAGCAAAGGCCAATTTATAAATCTGTTTGGTTGTAATCCCATCATAGATTTGGTCTTGTATTTGGTTTAGGCATTTTTCAATAAGATCGGGTGAAGCGCCTGATTTTTGAAGTGAATTTTTTAGTTTTTCAATATCAAATGGCACAACGTGACCTGAATGTTTGATTACTTTCATGATATTATGAATTTAAATTAAAACATTTCCCGAATTATTTAAACAAAAATAAATCACATTATTGAGATATAAAATGATAAAAGTCATAATTCAGGAATGCTGGAAATTACAAGCCTATTGAATAGTCTTTCTTCAAAATACATTCTATTGTGTTTTAAACAGATTCATTTAGGTATAATTGGAGGTGCTTTCTTTTTTTATGGTGTTTTTCCTAAAAAATTACTGATAGCAATATGTGCTCATTTTATAGTTTCAATTGTTGTTTCTTTGTTGGATTTCTCAGTGTTAGAATAATTGCGTTCTTATCGCAAATAACAATTTAAACAACAATGCCTTTACGAATCTCTGGCGAAAAACAATTCAATTAAAATAAAAAATCCGTTTCAATCCACGTCTTCGTGAAAGCGAATTCGTAAGATATGAGTTCAAATTTAGGTGAACTATATAGTGTTGAATTTCAGTGTGGTTAATAGGATTTTAATAAAATATGTTAAAATTAATTTTAATTACTAAGTTAAATTATGACAAAATATACTACATTTGCTCCATAATTAAAAACAGAAAAATACATATGAGACTTTCAATAGCAAAATATTTTGACCACTTAGCAGGATCATTTCCGGCTAAAGTATCAGGATGCTATATGTATTTTTATGAAATTAAAATGTAAAATTTAGAGTCAAACTCATCATAAAATCAAAAAAGCGTCCACATTGTAGGACGCTTTTTTTGTTTTTAGACAATTTGATTTCGTCGAATAGTACAAAAAGGAGATTGAAAAATGATTAAAAAGAAGTATTAACTAAAAAAACTAAAAAAATAATTGACCAAATGTTTAATGATTAATCAAAATAGCGAAATATAATCTTGAGAAGTAATCTAATGAGTAACAGTCATTTGATAAAAAGATGAATCTGCACCAGTTTGCGGACAGGAATTTCTTTGCTTTAATTTTGACTTTAACTTGTTGATAATCAGAAAAATAATCTTAAAAAATATTTGGAAATATGATTTTTTCGACATTATCTTTGCCGAACAAAATTGAAACACAACGTTTCAAATAATAACAAGAATTTTTAAAATATAATACAGCATATAAAATGGCTTTACAAAATAAAATATCATACGGATTACCAGTAAACGCAAGATTTGATCTTGGACGTTTCACAATGCAGGTGCATCAATATAGGCAATAGGATAGTTATATCACGTTGAATTTTGTAAAGCACCTTTGATCGGGTGCTTTTTTTATGCCTATAGTTTTGCCACAAAGCCACAAAGGCACAAAGTCGCAAAGATTTAATAAGCTTTAAAGAAAAGAAAACTTTAAGTTTTAGTCCCGATAGCTTTTGGGATTGTGGTAAAAAGAAAAAATAAATGATTTTGTATTTCAATTGGTAGAATAGCAGTGCATAACAGCAGGATGAAGGTTCGAATCCTTCCAAAATCACACGTTCTCTAGAAGGAACAGGTTCATTGGGGTTACTGGCTAACCTTCCCGATTGTCTCTCGGGAGAAACGGGTTCGATTCCCGTATGAACCGCTTTTTTTAAAGATGTTAAGGTTCTAAGAATCTAAGATACTAAGTTTTTAAGCCTTAGCACCTCAGGATCTTTGAAAAAACTGGGAAGATAACGGTGGTTGTTTACCCGCCTTGGACGCGGGAGGTCGCAGGTTCGAATCTTGCTTCCCAGACAAATATTGAAAATGCCACAAAGACACGAAGTCACAAAGATTTAAAAAGCAAGATATAAAAAAGAAAACATTGCGACTTTGTGAGAGATTTTAAAGATGTAGTAGAGAGAAATATTTGCACAAAGTGTCAAAAAAAAACTTTGAGCCTTAGTGCCTTAGTGGCAAACTAAAAAAAATAAAGATGAAAAAGATAAGCACATTATTCGTTAAAAATCCAAACGATTTAGCGAGAGTAATAAACAAGTTAAACGCAGAAAATGCCTGGGTAATGAACGGTGAAGCAATTGCAACCAGAAAATTTGACGGTACAGCGGTAGCAATTATTGGTGGAGAATTATTCAAACGATTTGATGCTAAAAAAGGACGTTCGATTCCGGCAAATGCGATTCCGTGTCAGGAAGCCGATTTAATTACGGGACACCATCCGCACTGGGTAAAATGTGATCGGGTAAAATCTGAGGATAAACATTTCTTTGAAGGTTTTGATCATTTAGAATTGAAAGCAGATGGAACCTACGAATTATGCGGGCCAAAAGTGCAGGGTAACCCTGAAAACTTAGAAAAACATACTTTAGTTAAACACGGTTCAGAAGTATTTGATTCTCTAAGTTTTGATTTTGATGAATTGAAAATGTTCTTATCAGAAAATGATATTGAGGGAATTGTTTTCCACCATATTTCAGACGATAGAATGTGCAAATTAAGAAAATCAGATTTTGGTATTAAACGATTAAAAATGGAAGTAGTTTAAAGGAGTTTGCCACAAAGGTTCAAAGATATAAGTAAATAAAAAAAATATGTCTTTGCGAGATATTGACAAAGTAATTTAAGAAAGCTGGCGAGCAATTTTCACGCAAAGTCACAAAATGAAAGAATCAAATTAAATTAAATATTTGTGCCTTTGAGCCTTAGTGGCAAAAAAAAGTAACATTAAAAAGTAAAAGTTATGAAACATTTATACAATAGAATAGCGCTTGTTGGAATTGAACAAGAAGAATATGACATCATAAAAGCACAATATTCAGGACATATTATCTGGCATCAGTCGATACCAAAAATTGTAGTAAAAGATGAGATTCTTTATATGGAAAAATCTAACGGAATTGGCATGTTGCCGGTTGATAAAGTGGTCTATTACGGAATTTATGATAATGACTTTGACTTTATTGCAGGTCTTGCGATCTGGGGAGGAGATTGTTATCCAAAAGCCTCTGCGATGCTGGATTGCCGATTTAAGATTCCTTGTCTGGTAAAAGCTTTATCTCTTTCTAGATTTAGTGCTCCACGCGGATTTGTAAGTGCTGGCGCTTCTGTCAATACAACGGGTGATACTGTTGCGAAATGGGGAAACTGGCATTGTGGCGAAAACAAACATCGTTTTACAGGAGAGTGGGAAAGTGAATTTACTGCTACCATCGAACCTTTTTACGAAGGCGAAGCAGTTCGAATCATGATGATTGGCGATACCTATTGGCAGATTAAACTGGAAGGCGACGACTGGTTAAAATCGATTCATCCGGACGATGCTACTTTTATGACTGTAGATCAGGACTTGTTAGAGGATACGATTCATATCAGGAACACTTTGCAAATGGATATGATTGGAAACGATTACATCGTAGCCAAAGATGGTACTAAATATTTATTAGAAGTAAATCATATCCCTAATATAACCCGATTTGAAGAGGTGCGACAAGTTTATTTGTCAACTGTTATCGAATGGATTAACTAATTTCTTTTGCACTGCGCAAAATAATTGCGCAGTGTAATTTGAATATTTGAATAAGAAATAAAAGAAGTTCTTTTAAAAACTGAAATACAACAAAGTTTAGGCTTTGTTTAAAAATATCAAACAAGTCCAGTTGAGTGTTTCTGTATAGCACCATTGTAGGCAACTTTTCGCAACCGCGGATTATGTTTTTCTATGCAACTTGATTTGGAGGTTTTGATGGTTTTCCAAAAAACTATCTCACGATCTATGTGTCATGGGTTCGATTCCCATCCGCAGTAATGCGGTAACTCAGTTGGTAGAGTAATAGAATGTTTACGTAGGTTCGAATCCTGCACCGATTTTAACTCGGTTAGACAAGTGGCTAGTCAACAGACTGAAAATCTGTGAACAGTAGAGACCATCACTCTTGAAAAGATGACCAGTTAGAAAAACTGATTTGTCTTTGTCAGTGAAATGAAGATTTCATCCCGAAGTGTCGGGACGGGACTGAAATTTCACACTCATGATAAAGCCAGTGCGAGAAGTATTGTTTTTTGAAATACTTGTTTTCTTTTCGGTTTGATTGTTAAAATGATTTGGGGATCATAAAAACAAAAGATAATCACAAACAACTCAGGGAGACAAATTACAACTTTTCACCCGCTTTTTTCGGAGGATAAAGGCAAGGAGGTTTTTTACTTAAGTAAGTTATAAGTTAAATGTAAAGACGTTTGACTTTAAATAAAATAGAATAAAGAGAATAGAAAATAGAATAAAGAAAATAGAGGATAGGGGTTTTATAGATTTCAAAACATGAAACTTTAAACCTTACAACAAAATAAAAATGATAAAGAAAATTAATATCGGAGCATACCAAGTGGGCTTGGTCTTCGAGAACAGAAAATTAATTAAAGTATTAGAAGAAGGTTTGCACTGGATTTTTGGAAACAAAAATGTGTTGATTTACGATATGAATGCCGTTTTTCAGACTCCATTTGAATTGAACATTTTATTGGAAAATGAAGTTTTGGCTTCAATGCTTGAAATTGTTGAGGTTGCCGATAACGAAATTGTATTACAGTTTGTAAACGGAAACTTTAAAGAAGTTTTAACGCCAGGAAGATATGCTTTCTGGAAAGGAATTGTGAAAAATGAATTCACAAAAGCTGATTTGTCAAAAATCGAAATCACAGAAGACGTTAAGGTAAACTTATTGGAAAATGTGAAAATGAGATACTTCGTAAGAAAGTTTATTGTAGCGAGCAATGATAAAGCATTGTTGTTTGTGAACGGAGCTTTTGTAAAAGAGTTGAAATCTGGAACGCATTACTTCTGGAACAACGCGATTACAATCGAAGTAAAAACAATCGATATGAGACAACAGCAAGTTGAAATATCAGGTCAGGAATTGTTGACTAAAGATAAAGCGGGATTGAGAATCAATTTCTTTGTGAGATACCAGGTGGTTGATATCATGAAAGCTTTGATAGAAAACAAGGACTTTGAAAAGCAGTTGTATGTAGCAATGCAATTGGCTTTAAGAGCTTTTATCGGAGGTTTGACCTTGGATGAATTGTTAAACAAAAAAGATGCTATTGCCGAAGAAATTCTGGCAGAAGTGGCTTCAAAAATCGAAAACTTAGGATTAAAAATTTCAGATGCCGGAATTAGAGATGTAATTCTTCCAGGCGATATGAAAGAGATTATGAATCAGGTTTTGGTTGCGGAGAAAAAAGCACAGGCGAACAGCATCATGAGAAGAGAAGAAACTGCTTCAACAAGAAGTTTGTTAAACACAGCGAAGCTGATGGAAGAAAACGAAATGTTGTGGAAGTTGAAAGAGATGGAATACGTTGAAAAAATCGCCGATAAGATTGGTGAAATCACCATTTCAGGCGGTGGAAACGTAATTGGTCAGTTGAAAGAAATCTTCGTAAAGTAAATAGAAACCTTTAACAGTAAATGTTGATAGTTTAAGTTTAATAATAAAAATTTAAGGATGAATCAAGAAATAGTTTTTACGTCGTACCATCAGTTTGGTCAGGACGGTATAGTTGAGCTTAGTGAATCTGCGTTTGCCTCGAGCAAAGAGGTAAATGCGGAGCACATTAAGCAATGGAAAGAGAAGGTGAAATCTAGAGATTATCTAATTTAGAGGTATTTATCCAGTAAAGTAAAGGTGTTTTTAAGGCTTTGCATACTACTGGAATCTCAAGAAGAACCTTGTTTTTCCTGAGATTCCTAAGAATTGCAAAAGAAAAAATACCATGCAAAACAATACACTAGAAAAATATAAAAAAGCAATTAGAAATAAATACGAGACAGAAAAAGGCGGTCAATACTTTGATTATTTGTACAAGCCTTCTCGTGGTAAACTTCGTGATTTGTGTTGGCTTATTTTCGAAAATAATCCAACGAAGGATGACTTGAATGTCTTCAGTAACTTCCTGTCTCTGGATTTTGATCACGCCAAAAAGAATAAGTTCAAGGAGAAGAAAGATAAATTCAGACCTATTGAAACCTTCTTTAAAGGAGAAACAGATCTGTCAAACATTGACGCTATAAACATGGCAGCTATTATGGTCGATTTTGAGCCAAGACCTTTCAAAAAGTTTTATGAAACTTCTAAAAAAGAAGAAGCAAAACCAGCAAAAAAGCTTGAGAAAATTAAAGCTGTTTTGGAAAAGAAAAATGCTCTGAAAAAAGAGAAGCCTGAAAAAAAATCTAAGAAAAGAAGTTTCTTTCGAGATATTAAAAGCATGTTTTTCTAATTTTTCTGCTACAAAGGCGCTAAGTCACAAAGTTTTTTAGCCACTGATTAAAAGGATTAAAAGATTATAAAAAATCTGCACAATCTGTAATCCCGATAGCTATCGGTAGCGTGAAAAAAATCTTTAAACTCAAAGTAACCACAAAGTTTGTCATTTCGACCGAAGGGAGAAATCACACTGGAAACTCCGCATAAAATGTCGCCAATCTTTGTCGAATCCCGCGTGTGATTTCTCCCTTCGGTCGAAATGACAAACTGTGCGAAAAAATCTTAGCGTTCCTTTGCGTATCCCAATAGCTATCGGGATTGCGTCCTTTGCCATTAAAAAAATTAAACACAATTATTTAAAAATTTTAAAAAAAAATGAAAACTACAGATAAAATCATCATCATTGATTTAGAAGCCACATGCTGGCAGAGCGCGGTTCCGAGCGGTCAGCAAAATGAAATTATAGAAATTGGTTTGGCTGTATTAGATACAGAGACTGGAGCAATTTCTAAGAATAAAGGAATTTTAGTAAAGCCTCAGCGCTCGAGTGTTAGTTTATTTTGTACCGAATTGACCACGATTACTCAGGATTTACTTGATACGAAAGGAGTCAGTTTTGAAGATGCTATTAATCAGCTTATTGATGAGTATAATCCCGATTTGTATACTTGGGCAAGTTACGGTCAGTACGATTTAAATATGCTAACGAAGCAATGCAGATCGTTTGGTATTTCTTATCCGATGGGAGAAGAACATATCAATGTAAAAGAACATTTTGCCGAAAAGTTCGGTTTGGTTAAACCAACGGGAATGAATGGCGCTCTGCAATTATTGAATATTCCGTTAGAAGGAACACATCACCGCGGAATTGATGATGCCAAAAATATTGCTAAGATTTTGCACTGGTGTCTTAAAAATTAGAATTTATGATTATGTGTAGCATCATATACTTAATCAAAATTTTGCCACAGATTATATGAATTAACACAGATTAAAAGAAATGGAATTAGTTTGATTAAAAATCTTTAAAATCTTTTTAATCTGTGGCATTAAAAAAAAATAGTCTGCATGGCAGACAGTCAAATTAGAATTTAATCCCGATTGTATATTCAATATAGACCAATTGCATTGTTCTATTTTCATATTACATCGGCATTATACCAGAATATTTAGAATTATTTAATAAATACAATTGGTATAATTTGTTGAAAACAGGTATCAAAATGCATGGTTGATAGCTGTAGAAGGAAACTGCAGTTGTTAGCAGCTGTAGTTTCTCTTTTTTGTTAAAAACAATTGCAAAAGCTAAAAATAATATTTGAACAAAGGTTCGGATTTAATAATATATTTGTTCCTGTACAATTTTTCGTATGAGACGGGAAATTACTTTCTTTAAAAAAATACCCGATTCAAAATAGGTATAATTAACAATATGGAGAAAATAAAAACGCCTTTTTTGGATACTATTTATCATCTCAGAACCATTGAGCAGGTTATTTTGTATGATAAACTAATTACAATTGCCGAAACAGAGGAAACCGAAGCCGTTTTGTTTCTGGAAACAGAATATGAAAATGAAATTTTAGAATATCCTGGCAAAGCACCTGATTTTAATTCAGGAGCTGCTTTGTGGGCTGCCAGAACTGTATATTTGGCCACAGAACTTTTGTTGCATAGAGAGCATAAAATGAGCGATTTAAAAAAACTTTTGCCCTTTTATATGGGAGAAATAGATGCTTCGGCAATTATTTCGGCAGATTTGTGTCTTCGTTTTTTGCCTCAGATTATAACAGAAATAAGGAAGATTGATCCAGAAGATTTGATTATTGAGATTTTAGAACAGCATTTAATCCAGTTTCATTATTCGGCGATTGGATCTGATTTAGATGCTGAAAATATAAGTTTTGATGTAGTTGCGGCAAATGATTGTTTGCTTCAACTTTATGTTGACCGAATTGTACAAAGAAAATCTATAAAATGGGCACAATCTGATTTTATAAAAAAACAATTAGAAATAGGATTTGGAGATTATCAAAAACTATTTTGGGTCCAGCTTTAAAAAATAAAAGAATTAATATAATAGAAGTAAATAATGAATGCTACAGCTAAATTAAATGCCGTTTTAAAACATATCAAAGACACTTTTGTTGGAAAAAATGAAATCATCGATTTATTGGGAATTGGATTACTGGCAAGGGAAAATGCCTTTTTGCTTGGCCCCCCGGGAACGGCAAAAAGTGCTATCGTAAGGTCGCTTTCTAAAGGAATCGAGGGCGACAAAAATTTCGAATATCTGTTGACGCGTTTTACAGAACCAAACGAGATTTTTGGACCGTTTGATATTCGAAAATTGAAAGAAGGAGAATTGATTACGAATACTGACGGAATGATGCCAGAAGCTTCGATGGTTTTCTTGGATGAGATTTTTAACGCCAATTCGGCTATCTTGAATAGTTTGTTGATGGCGCTTAACGAAAAAATCTTTCGTCGTGGTAAAGAAACTAAAAAATTGCCAGCGTTGATGTTCGTTGGCGCAAGTAACCTTATGCCCGAAGATGAGTCGTTAAATGCTTTGTTGGACCGTTTTCTGATTCGTATAAAATGTGATTATGTAGAACCAGATTTACTGCATCAGGTATTACTTGCGGGATGGAAACTGGAAGGTTCGGTAACGGAAGAAGTGCCAACTATTTCGGCAGATGAGGTTCGCGAATTGCAAAAACTTTGCCGTCAGGTTGATTTGAGTGCTACACGAAATGAATATGTAGATATTATTCACAGCCTTCGAAACACTGGAATCAAAGTTTCTGACCGACGCGCTGTAAAACTTCAAAACCTTATTGCGGCAAGTGCTTTAATGTGTGGTAGAAAAGAATCGATTGTGTCGGATTTCTGGGTACTGAAATACATTTGGGATAACGAAGAGCAAATTGAAATTCTGGAAGGAATCATCAATAAAATTATCGAAAAAGATACTTCTGCAGAAGCCCATCCGCAGGCGATGTACAACAAAACACCAGATGCCGAAAGTGTGATGAAAGAAGTAAATTATCTGATTGAAAAATGGCAGGATGACAGTCTTTCTTTTGAAGAACAAAATGTAATCAAAGATAAATTAAGATACATTCAAACCCGTTGCGACTGGATTAAAGACGTTGAAAAGAAAAAATATATTCAGGAACATATAGAATCTTTGTGGCAAAAAATTCTGCAAACTATTTAAAAATGTACTTTTTAGAAATTAATAAAGAACATAAGGATTTTCTTGGGGCAATACGACATTGGGAGAATCTCAAAATTGCTTTTGAGGCCAGTACCATCTGGATAAAAGAGTTCTCAGCCGAACAAATCGACTCGGCTGAACTTCTTCAGATTCCGTATACCAAAATATACGAGTTAAAAGAAAATTTGTTGTTCGAAAGAGGAAAACAATTACCAACAAAAAAACTGCCTTCGGGTTTGTTATGGTCGCCGGTTTTGAGAGGTTTGCCCGTTTCGTTGCCGAATTTCAATCATAACTTTTTTGGTATAAATCAGAAGCTTCAGACTCGATTAAAACGATCAGAAGAGGAAAAAGAAGCACAGGCTTTACTGGTAGAATATCAGGAATTGAAAGCGTATATCGAATCAGCTCCAAAATTTCGACTGGAACCTTTGCAATGGGTTGTAATCCATAATAAAGCATTGATTATCGGAAAACCTTTGTTGCCTTTAAAAGGAAATACCTTTTGGCAGAAGAATGATTTTTTAGTGCCTTCAGGATATGATTTTGAATGGCCTGTTTTGACTCATACATTGAAGGATAAAGTAAATCCTTTCGATAAAAACCTAATACTCTGGAATAAGGATAATAGTTATTCCTCTATTCCCAAACAAAATATTAAACCACTATCAATTAGTTCATTTCGCTTAACTTTTTCATAAAATAAAAATGGAATTTCAAAGATATTTTCAATCGTTTACAGACTATTTTTGGGAATGGGAAAATCAGATATTTTCTCCGGATAGTGTATTTGAAACGATTACAATTCCGAATGGACAAACCATTGGTTATGAGAAATTTGTCTTTGAAGTTTTAGAAGCGCTTTCTGATACTAATTTCCCGCCATTCGGAACCCTTTTATTGGCTATTACGGCAACCAATCACGATAGTAAAGAAACTATTGACAAAATTCAAAATTGGGCAAAAGGTATAGAAATAACCAAATCTTTTCCTGTAGAACATTCGTTTCGATTAGGTGCTAGTATTGGTTTTATGAGACAGCTTGCAGCCTTGCCAGATGAATATAAAACCGGTGAGAAAAGACTGAAAATGTTTCAGACTATTTTTGATGGTTGTCACAACAGAATTTCTTCAGAAAAAGCAAAAAAGCTTCTGGAAGAGTACAAAGAGCACAGACATCATTTGGTAAGGGCAGGTGTAAAAGAACCTTTTAATAATGCCAATTTTATAAAAGATTTCAGAACGCTGGCTTTGCTTAAAAAGAACTTTCCAACGGTGGAGTCGATTTTGTCTGCGATGGAGAATAATCCGCATGAAGAGGTAAAAGGCAAGCTGAACGAAGAAATTTTAGAAGAGGAAAATCTTGCTGATACCGCTACTTTTATAGAACAACTTATACAGGATGACCGCACGTTTTATGTCGGAAGTCTTATCAAGCGACTGTGGTCAGGACTTCATATTCCGTTGCATCATAATCATCCGAGTGAACAGCCTTTAGGAGGAATCTCGGATTTGACCAACAAAGGTGATTTTGATAAACTGGTAATTTCTGAATTTGCTTATGATGATGACGTTTTTATGTCCAGAATCGCCAATAACGAAGCACTTTACATTCAAAGAGAAGTTCCACCGGAAGCCGATAAGTTTGAACGTATTCTGATTATCGACAGTTCGTTAAAAAACTGGGGAAATCCTAAGATTCTGTCTTTTGCTTCGGCGATTGCGATTGCAAGACATCCCAAAACGGATATTAAATGCAGAGTTTTTATAGCAGGACAGGATTATAAAGAAGTTCCGTTAGAAAACGTTCATGATGTTATTGAAGCGTTGAGCGAACTTAGTGGTAAACTGGATTGTTCAGAAGGACTTGAATCGTTTTTTCAGCAAAATAAAATCAACAGTAAAAATCAGGAAGTATTTCTTTTTTCTTCAGAAGATAGTTTGAAACTCACGGCAATGAAAAACGTGATAAGTACTTATTATACTGAGATTAAGTATGTTTTTGAAATGGAAATCGAAGGCATCAAAGTGTATAAAAATCAGAACAAAGGCAAAAAGATGCTTCAGCATATTATAATGCCGTTAGAGGAATTGTGGAATAAAGAGAAGAAAGATTTACCACGTCGCAGATCTTCTGAAACAGAGTTCGATGATATTCCGCTTTTATTTCCAATCGAGAGAAGTTATCAGAATATTTTTTATTACGGCACAGATTTTTATACCTACTTGAATGGAAATTTATACTGGTTTGTCAGTAATGAGTTCAACAAAGGATTTAAAAAAGTGGCTTCAAATCTTCCTTTCGATAAAGGAGACTTTGCAATAAAAACCAATGGAAAAGGTGAGAGATTTCTGTTGTGTTATGTAAGCGATTCGACTCCAAAAATTAGTGTTTATAATATTGATAAACAGGAGTTAAAAAGTAATTTGGTTTCTAATGAAGATTTTAATGATTTAAAAGTTAATGTTTTTGGCTATAAGAATGAGTTTTATTTGACTGATGGTACAAGCTATTGGCGTGTCGATGACGGTTTGATAAAAATGAAATCTGAGTTCAGTAATTTGATTAATGATGCTTTTGTGAATTATAGCATAAAACAAAATTCTTTTGTTCAAAATTTTATGAATAGTAAATTCAAATACAGTGTCATAAAAAAACTAAAAGGATTGTCAATTGTAAATGATGAAATCACAATTAACGGATTTAGCTTAATGCACTTAGAGTTTTCTAAGAGAGGTTATCATGCTCAAGACTGGAAACACCCTTCCATACAATTTGATGAAAAAGTAAATCTTATTCTGAAAAACAAAGGAGCATCGGCTATCAATCTTGTTAAAATAATAAAACAACATACAGCTAAAACTTTAGCTGAAAGTAAAGCTGTTGTAGATGAAGAGCTAGGTGTTATTTTAAATGATGTAAAAAGACAGGAAGCCGAAGCGTTGAAAAGTACGATAGAAAGTAACGGAGCAATTTGCTACATCGAAACCTTGTCTTTTGAGTCTAAGGACGGAAGTCGGGTAAGGAATAAAGACGGAATTTTGATATTTGAAAGCAGTAAAGAAGATATTCCAAAGTTTTATGTTCCTTTTATTGTAAACGCAAGGACAATTATGGCTTCGGAAACAGAATATTCCGGTAACGATTATTTTATTACAGATTCTTTCCTGAGGAGTATAAAAGAGCAAGAATTTCTGGAGAAATATCTAGATCCGTTTATAAAAAATGTAAGACAAAATGGAACTTAAACTTAGAATAAATACTAAAAATACATTTCCCAAAGGAGGTGTTTTTATAAAAAGCGGTTTGGCCAAAGTATGGCTTCAGGAAATTCAGAGTATTGGATTACCGTTCCATTTGGTCAAAGCTTTTCCGGTTCCGGGAGCAAATGTCAATGAGTTGTTTGGTTGTTTGTTAGTTTTGGATCAGAGTCGGACTAAAATTGATACTATCGGAAAGAACTATTATTGTCAATTGATAGAAAATAAATTGTTCATTCCCGAAAATACAATTGTGACTCCTCAGCTAACAAAGGCTGAGTGGCACAGTTTATTTTCTGAACATTATCATTTCATGCATCCTGATATTGGATTGGTGGAATTGAAGGACGAGGTTTCCTGGATTGATTTGCTTGAAACGCCAATTTTGAAAGAAATTGATATACTCGAACCTTCCAAAACAGTTTATATTCCGCTGCATATAGAGTCGTTACGTTACGAAGCCAATACGGAAGAGATTCTCGAATCAATAGAAAAACCATTTTCTAATGATGAAGCTTTAGAAGAATTGCCATTTGATATGGAAAAGTTAATGCAAGGAAATCAGAAAGAAACGGATAAGTTTTTGGAGCTTCTGGATAAAAATCCAGAACTGGCTTTAAAAATGGCTATTCCTCTGGATACCTTAAAAACAGCAAGAGGTGGATTTGGCGGAAAGCTTTCTTTTGAAGGAATTGGTTCAGGTTCTGCTGCTGGTGCTGGTGGTTCTTTTTCAGGAGGAGGCGGAAAGACGATAAATGAATCCACCGATTCCGGATGTGGAGCTTTTACTATTGTTTTGACGTTAGCTTTTGCATCGATTTTTTTGTTAAACATGAGAAGTTGCTCTTCCTCAGGCACTAGTAGTAGTGGGATGAATCCTTTTGTCGCTTTAGTTTTGATTTTAGGTGCACTTGTGTTAATTATTGCCATGGCTGTAAATGACAGTGGCTCAGCTGGTTCTTCCAGAAGTTATTCAGCGCCAAAACGTCAACCATCGGGTTCTGGAGGTTCAGCTCTGATCGATTCGGAGCGTTTTTCGACTATACAAAACCGATATGAAAAAATGGCTGAAGAATTTAAAGAACGAAAAGATTACGCCAAGGCTGCTCATGTGTATATGAAACTGCTTAAAAATTATTATAAAGCAGCTGATGTTTTGGAAGAGGGCGATTTGTATAGCGAAGCAGCAGCAGTACATCTTAAATATTGTAATAATAAAAACAAAGCGGCAGAGTGTTACGAAAAAGGACATGTTTACAAACAGGCAATTGAATTATACAGAGAACTCAATCAAAACGAAAAAGTGGGCGATTTGTACACCATTCTAAAAGACAAACCGGAAGCGGACAAGTTTTATGGTAAAGTCATAGAGGAATATAAAGGGAGTAATCAATTTGTAAAAGCCTCTTTTGTTTATAAAGATAAAATTAAGATTATTGAAGGAGCACAGGAAGTTTTGATATCGGGCTGGAGAAGCAATAAAGATGCATTCAATTGCCTCAATAACTATTTTGTGAATATCGAATCAACAGAGAAATTATCCGGAGCCATAACTTCCATTTATGAATCAGAGGTTTCGGCTGAGAATTCAGAGTTGTTTTTAAAGGTTATGAAACAGGAGTTCAAAAAACATGAAGACTTAGAAGAAATCACCAAAAATATTGCTTACGAAATTGTAGCGGATCAGATTACAATTAAACCGGATATCGCATCAGAATTGCTTGCTTTTAATGAAAAGAACAAATCGATGCTTAAGGACGTTATGAAGTATAAACTCAAATTGAGGAAATAAAAAAAACGGCTGTCAATCGACAGCCGTTTCCATTTGGTTATATTATTTTGATTAATTGTTTCCGTAGATTTTAGCATAAAGATCTTTGTAAATCTCTTTAATGATTTTACGTTTTAATTTCAACGTAGGTGTAAGCTGTCCACCGTCGATTGACCAAACATCAGGAGTAAGCTCAAAACGTTTTACTTGTTCCCAGTGTCCGAATTTTTTGTTGATGCTTTCCACTTCTTCATCGATTCGTTTAATGACATCTGGATTTGTACTAATTTCAGCATCCGTACTTCCTAAAGTAATTTTGTGGATTTTTGCCCATTCTTTTACGAATTCGAAGTTTGGCTGAATAAAAGCTCCAGGCATTTTTTCGCCTTCACCCACAACCATAATCTGTTCAATAAAACGAGATTGTTTCATCGCATTTTCAATCATCTGTGGAGCGATATATTTACCTCCTGAAGTCTTGAACATTTCTTTTTTTCGATCTGTAATTTTTAAGAAACCTTCGCTGTCAACTTCTCCAATATCTCCTGTATGGAAATAGCCATCTTGTAAAGCTTCAGCTGTTTTTTCAGGATCTTTGTAATAACCTAACATCACATTCGGTCCTTTTATTAAAATTTCACCGTCCTGAGCAATTTTAACTTCAAGATTGCGAATTGGTTTTCCAACGGTTCCAATTTTAAAACCTTTGTTTCTCTGGTCGTTAACAGCAATTACTGGAGAAGTCTCCGTTAAACCATAACCTTCCATGACCGGAATTTCTGCAGCAGCAAAAACTCTTGTCAAACGAGGCTGTAAAGCGGCACTTCCAGAAACCATTAAATCAAGATTTCCTCCCAAACCTTCTTTCCATTTACTGAAAATCAATTTGCGGGCAATTTTTAACTGGAATTCATACCAAGCACCATTTGCTCCGTATGGTTCATATTTCAAACCTAAATCAATGGCCCAGAAAAATAGTTTTTTCTTGATGCCGGTCAATTCAGCTCCTTTGGCATAAATTTTATCGTAAACTTTTTCCAAAAGCCTTGGCACAGCTGTAATGACAGTTGGTTTTACTTCTTTTAAATTATCACTGATTTTATCAATAGATTCTCCAAAATATACCGAAACACCATAATATTGATAGATGTATAAAATCATTCTTTCAAAAATATGACAGATAGGCAAGAAGCTTAAAGCGGTACTTTTTCCCGGATCAAACGGAATTCTTGGTGCACTGTCCAGAACATTCGAAACAATGTTTTGGTGTGAAAGCATAACTCCTTTTGGTCTTCCAGTTGTCCCAGAAGTATAAATAATTGTAGCTAAATCTTCCGTTTTAATACTGTCTTTTCTAGCTTCAACTTCATTTTGGTTACTTTCGTCTGCACCCAAAGTCAAAAGTTCGCTCCAGTGTTTGCATCCTGGGATTTCGTTAAAAGAATAAACTTCTTTTAAAGTCGGAACATTGGCTTTAATGGCATTTACTTTTTGTAAAACTTCATCATCAGAAACAAAACAATAAATACTGCCACTGTGGTTTAAAATATATTCATAATCTTCCTCTGCAATGGTTGGATAAATGGGAACATTTTGAGCACCTGTCTGCAAAATACCAATATCCATAATATTCCATTCGGTTCTATTATTGGAAGAAATTAAAGCAATTTTATCATCTTTCTGAACGCCCATGCGCAATAATGCTCTCGAAATAGCATTTGCTTTTGCAATATATTCCTGGCTAGATGTTTTTTCCCAGTCTCCATTTTTTTTAGTAGCAAGAGCAACGGGAAGGTTATAAGTTTCTTGTTGATAATAGGGAAAATCAAAAAGACGTGTGATTGAAACCATGTTTAATATATTGAATTATTATTGCAAATTAAATAAAAATCGGGTATGATTTTTAAATTTATAAAATTTAATCGGAAGTTTTGCGGGTACTATTGAAATTCAACGAAAACGTTTTCTTTTTTATAGAAAATGAGGGTAAAATTGACTAAATTTTTAATAAGAAGCCTCTTTTTTACCTTTTATTGAACATTGTAATCGACATAATCTTTTACTCTTTCACCCATTAAGAACATTTTTTTCTTGGTAAAATGAATAGAAAATTGAGAATAAAACCATTCTTCGCTGTCATTTGGTCTGTACCAAAAGGTATAAGAAGCGCTGTTAAATCCTTCTTTAAAAACAGGAACGCCTTCTTCTGTACATTCTATTCCCCAGTTGATTTTTTGTTTGCTTAAATCTTCTGCTTGGATAAAACCTGTTCCGTCTGGATTTAATACCGTAATAGGTTGTTTTTGATTTAAAGGTGCGTAAGTTCCTTGAACAGGATAACCAATTGTAGTGGTGATAAAACGCTCTTTAGAATTGTGTTTAATTTGATCTACCTGAACTTGGGCTTGTAATTGAAAAGCAGTCAGAAATAAACTGCAGATAAGTAATTTTAAAAATTTCATTCTATGTAGGTTTAAGTGTTTTGGAGCTCGAAAAAATCTAGTGGTACATTTTTTCTGTGGCTAATATAGTCCAATTTTTTAATAGAACTATGACTTAAAAATACAAGAATGAAATTTTTAATTTTTAGGGCTTTTTTATTCTGTTGAAAACTTATTTTCCATTAACTTTTCTTTAAAATCAGATTTGAAAGTGTAAGCGAAAGTAACCATCAAAGCACGGGTGTCTGATTTGGAAGTTCTGTTGTTGCTGAATAACAAAGTATTGTTTTTATAACCGCTTTCCAGAGTATTAAACATATCGGTTACAACTAAACCTAAGCGGGCATTGCTTTTTCCTAATTTCTGCTGAAAACCCATATCAACATTATATATAGGAATTCTTTTTCCCTGAGCAGTTGCAACTGAAGAATTGTAGTTTCCTATGATTTGAAGTTTTCCGCCTTTCCAAGGAGTAAAATTATTGATCATTTTTCCATACCAGCTAAAAGCACTTTTTACAAAGTCTTGTGCCTGATCTAAGTTATTGGCATTGATATTTTGCTGAAAAGCAGTTAAGCTCAGATTGGCATCATAAAAAGAAAAAGGTTTAAACGTAAAAATACTTTCAAGTCCATACGTAACGGTATTACCGATATTTTGAGGCTGTAACAAAATCACTCCATTGTCTTGCAGAATACCATATTGTCTAATCGTATTATTGGCATTTCTATAAAAAGCATTTCCCGAAAAAGAATAATGATCCCATTCTTTATTGTAGCTCAACTCTACAATATGAATAATTTCAGGTTTTAAATACGGATTTCCTCCATGCGGATTCAAAGCATCAGTAATATCAATAAACGGATTTAGATCATCCAAGTCCGGACGATTGATTCTTTTGCTGTAACCCAATTTTAAAAACTCATCCGATTTTAAATTCAATTGTACAGAAGCGGAAGGAAAAAGTTTAAGATAATGATTTGAAAAATGATCATTTCCATTTTGTGTTTTTCCATTATTAGAAACTTGCTCAGCGCGAAGACCAAGATTGTATTTCCATTTTTTGTTTTCTTCTGAACCCGAATAGGAATTCCAAAGTCCATAAACAGCATTTATCTGTTCATTAAAATCAAAAATGGTACTAACCAGAGGATTTACGACATATTCATTATTAATTAAATCTGCACTTTGAAAATCAGAATTAAATAAACGGAATGTTCCTTTGTATCCTGTTTCAATCATAGATTTGGTTGCAATAGGGAAAGCATAATTTAAAATAGCATTTGAAATATTTTCTTTTTCATAATTATGAGTGCGCTGCCAGAAAGTAGGACCAACAAGGTTCTGGTTTTCATCATAATTATCAGTATCAATATTGGTATTTTCTCTATGAAAGTTATAGGAAGTCGTAATGCTTGCGTTTAAACTTTTTCTTTCATCAGAAAATTTTCGATCATAATTAAAAGCAAATTCAGCAGCTTTTGAACGTTCTAATTCTAAAGAATGTCGCTTGTTGCTCGAATAAAATTGATTAGAACTATTATGAACATCCGTTTTTAGAGTTTCGTCATTATCCTGACTTTCCATGTTTCCAAGGGCTTCAAACGAAAATGTGTTTTTTTCATTGGGTGAAAAGTCAGCATTGAATTTTAAATTCTGCAAGCCTTCTGTTCTTTGATCGCTTCTGTTTTGATTAATAAAATGTTCGTCATCAATAAAATAATTGGTTCTTTCGCCTTTTATATTTTTGGTTCTTCCAGCAAAACGATTATCGTAGGCAAGTCCCACATTCCATTTATCTGTTTTATTGTTCAAAAGAATGGAACTGTTCATTCTTCCTTTTGCACCAAATCCACCGCCAAGAACAGCAGCTCCATTTAAGCCATTCAGATTGTTTTTCTTTAGTTTAATATTAATGATGCCACTTTCTGCATTAGCATCATATTTTGCAGTGGGACTTGTAATAATTTCAATACTTTCGATACTGCTGGCAGGAATCTGATTCATATTGGTAATGGCAGAATTTTTTCCATTAATTAGAATCAGCGGTGTTTTTCCTCTAAGTGAAATAGCATCATCGGCATCAACAGAGACGGTTGGAATGTTTTTCAGCATATCGATTGCTGTTCCGCCAGATTGCGTAATGTTGGAAACAGCATTAAAAACAAAACCTTCATTGGTTTTTTGAATTTGCTTTTTCTGAGAATTTACGACTACTGTATTTAAAAGGTTGGCATCTTCCTGTAAAGTAATAGTTCCAAGTGAAATCGTGTTTCCAGTATATTTTACTTTTTGAGTAACAGTTTTAAAACCAATTAATCTCAATTTCAATACATAATCGGCTGGATGGATGTTTTCCAGAATAAATTTTCCGGATGTATCTGTAACCGCATAAGCAATTGTTTTGGTAGTGTCATTAACAGATTTTAAAACAACATCAACAAATTCGATTGGTGTTTTTCCATCTGTAACAGTTCCGTTTATAGCATTTGTTTTTTGACTAAACGAGTTTTGACTAAAGTTAAATAATAAAATAGCAGTGACTATAATTTGTTTCCATTTTTCCATGCGACAAAGTTATTTATCGAATAAAATACAGCCGAGTAAAGCGCCTTAAGATATTATTAAATTAGACTTAGGGCTTATTAATGGTTTCCTTTAAATGAAATTAAGATTCTAAAAAAGGGTGTTTTTCCCCTTTCAAAAACAGGAAAATGTATAGATTAATTCAAAAGATCAAATTTTACTTTTACCCCGATAGAATGCGGAAGCCGAAAAGCAAAAGAGTAGGCCCTATATAAACTAAAATACTATGGAAACTGCTTTTTTCTTAGCGATGGGCTGGTGTGGTACAAAGTATCCAGGCTGGTGGCGTAATTTTTTGAAGAAACCTCCAATTCCGGAACCAGAGCCTTGGTGGATTATTTCTACAATTGGTTTAGGCTTAATTGCAGGATTGGCTGGTGGAACAGTTTTTAGTATGGTGATTCGCGAAAGCCAATATTTTTCCGGACAAGCAGCAATTGCTTCTGGATTATTTGCTTTTGGCACTGCTAATATTGTAACGGGAATTGCAACGGCTTTTAAAGACTAACAATAGAAATGCCTCGACATATTTGGGGATAGCGTCGGGGTATTTTTATAATGTTTCTAAAACAAATTTGTGTAAACAATCTTCAGTCCATAAACAATGCATATTACAGAAGATATTATAATTAAAGCATATTGTAATTTTTGCGATTTTAGGATACTTTTGGTAAAAGGAATACTAAATAACCCTGATGCGATGAACATTCCTATTATGGATCCAAATCCAAAGATTAAAATATAAAGTAAGCCTTCGAGTGGAGTCTTCATTTGGGAAATGACTAAAATAACTAATGAGCCACTTCCTGCCAATCCATGAACCAGACCTACACCAAATGCGGTTTTGTAATTTGCTGATCCATCATAGTGCGCGTGTTTAAATGAGGCAATAGGATGCGCATGATAATAAGTATGCGCATGCATATGTGTATGCGTAACACCATTGCTGTGTGTATGTTCATGACTGTGATAATAAGTATGCGAATGCCTTTTTTTGTATAAAAGTTTAAACAAGCGAACTACTCCTAAAATAATCAGCATTAAACCCACAACCGCTTCCAGATAACCAAATATATTTTCACTTATTGAGATTTTAAAACCAATCATAATGACGCCCACAATAAAGATAGTAGCAGTATGACCAATACCCCAAAACATTCCGTCTTTTAAGGCGTCTTTAATTTTTGTTCTATTTGTAACAAGATTGTTTACAGCCAGTAAATGATCTGCTTCAAAAGCATGTTCGAGTCCGGCATAAATGGTAATTAATAATCCAAGCATTATGATTTTTATAAATAGTTATAATAAGCAGCACAAGCTCCTTCAGACGAAACCATAGGTGCTCCAAGGGGATTTGAAGGTTTGCATTTTTTTCCGAATTCAGGACATTCATTCGGTTTTTTGTTTCCGGTTAAAATCTGACCAGCAATACACAAATTGTAGGTTTTGTTATTCGTTGTTTTTATTGAAAATTTAGTATTGGCATCATACATTTTGTAGTTTTCTCTCAATACAAGTCCGCTGTTTTCAATTGCTCCAATGCCTCGCCATTCCTGAGTTCCTATTGTAAAAACGCTATTTACAACCTCTTTTGCTCTAACATTTCCTTCTTCTTTTACCAACCTGGTATATTGGTTTTCAACCTCATATTTTCCTTGTTCTAATTGCAAAACAGCATGATAAATAGCCTGAACCATATCGGCAGGTTCAAATCCTGAAACTACAATCGGAATTTTATATTTTTCGGCAATTGGGTAATATTCTTCCAGACCAACAATTGTACACACATGTCCGGCGCCTAAAAAAGCATTTATGGTACAAAACTCATCTGATAAAATGGCTTCCATTGCCGGCGGAACTAATACATGTGAAACCAATAAACTAAAATTAGTCAAACCCAGTTTTTCTGCATGAAGTACTGCCAGTGCATTGCTGGGCGCTGTAGTTTCAAAACCAACGGCAAAAAATACAATTTCTTTATCCGGATTTTTTGATGCAATATTTACAGCTTCCAAAGGCGAATATAAAATACGCAAATCGCCTCCTTCGGCTTTGGCTTGCAGTAAACTCTTTGAGGAACCGGGAACCCGAATCATATCGCCAAATGAACAAAGAATTACTTCTTGCTTCATTAACTCGATAGCTTTATCGATTAACGAAATAGGCGTAACACAAACCGGACAGCCTGGCCCGTGTATCATTCGGATATTTTTTGGTAATAAGTCAAGAAGGCCGTTTTTGACCAATGAATGTGTCTGACCACCGCAAATTTCCATGATATTCCATGGTTTTGTCGTTATTTTATGGATCTCATTTATATAATGTTTGACCAGCTCGGGATTTCGATATTCAGACAGGTATTTCATTTTAAATTACTTTTCGAGTTATACTTACTTGTTACTAATTCACTTAACCTTTCATTATAATCAACCTCATAATTTTAGACGCGGATTATACGGATTCGCTATCGCGAAAACACGGATTATACGGATTTTTTAATTTTTGCGCATAAACTACTTTAGGCTAAAACAGTTTTCATGGAAATAGTTTTTATATATATGGCTCTTAAATAATATTTAGAAGTTCAATAATGAATATCAAAGTTGAATTGGGCTGAATTATTGGTGGGGCTCCCATTTCGGCATAAGCTAAATGATGAGGAATATAAATTTTCCAGCGCGAACCTTCGGGCATCAATTGCAGGGCTTCCTGCCAGCCTTTAATGGTCTGTAAAACTCTCATTTTTTGAGGGCCTGTGTCTTTGGTGGAATCAAAGACATTTTTATTTATTAAATAACCTTCATAGATAACATTTACGGTATCGGTAATTTTTGGTTTTTTACCATTTCCTTCCGTTAAAACTTCATATTGTAAACCGCTTGGCAATGAAATAATATTTTCTTTAGAAGCATTTTTTGCTAAAAAGGCAGTTCCAATTTCTGCATTTTTAACTTTTAACTCTTCCTGAAGAAGCGCTACATAATTATTAAAAATTTCAATAGAACGTTTTGGAGAAATTTTTTCTGTAGTTTTTTCAAAAATAGATTTCATTCCGTCTACATAATCTTCATATTTTATTTCTTCAAATCCAATATCTTTCAAACTTAAAGCCATTACTACTCCAGCTGAATAAGAAATTTTATCTTTTTCTTCGGTTTTACCAATGTGTCCTAATAATTCAAGAATATCCATAGTTTATTTTTTTAGGTGTAAATAATGATTGAGCTGTCCAAATGAGATGTTTTCGTCATTTGGAGAAAGTATTTCATGAAAATGTAATTTGTAATTTGGTTTCAGGTGATCTATGATTAAATCAGCCAGTACCGAGTTTTGAAAAACGCCTCCGCTAAAAGCAATTTCTTTTGATTTTGAAAATAAAGCGACTTTTTCAATGCACTTTACCAAAGTGTAATGAAAGTCTAAAGCCACTTTTTCTGGTTTAGTATTCTTTTCGACAGCTTTAACAATTTGCAGTAAAAGTTCTTTTGTCGGGATTATAGTAGTTATGTTTTCGTTTTTCAGATAATCCTTTAATTTTAAGTTTGGTTTATTAAATGCTTTTTGAGCCAGATTTTCCAGATACATACCGGTTTCACCTTCAAACGAAACGACTTCTCGGAAGCCCAGTGTAAAAGCCACCGCATCGACTAATCTTCCCATTGAAGATGTTTTTATAGCGCTCTTTTTAATGAGGTTTGGATAAATTTTCAATTCATTTTGACTAAAGTATTGTCGAAAATAAGTATCATTTTCGCAGATAGAAAGTGCTGTCATTTTAGGGTTTTTGGGCATTTTATCTCCTAAAATCCAAGGATAATATTCCAGATGTCCTATTCTGGTAATTTGGCTGTTATTATATGTAAAAAACTCTCCGCCATATATTTGGTTTTCGCTTCCAAAACCCGTTCCGTCCCAGATAACGCCTAATACTTTTGATTTTTTCCAAAGTTTTTTTTCGCTCAAAATTGCAGCAAAATGAGCTTCATGATGCTGAATTTTTATAGTGTTTAAGGCTGAATCTTCCTTTAAAAATTCAGAAACAATTTTGTTGTTTTCGTAATTTGGATGTTGGTCATAAACAATGGTTTTTGGAACAAAATCAAAAAAGCGCTGATAGTTTTTTATCTTCCTTTCAAACCGTTTGTAAGCATCATAATTAAATAAATTACCAATATATTCACTCTTGTAAATTTGCTGATTTGAAGTGATGGTAATCGTATTTTTTAAAGACGCACCCAAACAGAGTATTTTTTCAGAGGTTTTTTCCAGACAAGTAGAATCCAGATTTGGAGCAAAACCTCGTGCGCTTCTTAAAATAATTTTTTGCTTATGTTTTCCCGAAAAGCGAATGACCGAATCATCTTGCGAATTTTGAATTTCTAAGTTATGATGTAAAAAATAATCGGCTATAGAATTTAATGATGCAACAGCTTCATCTTGATCAGAAAAAAGAGCCGAACCATTAAAATTACCACTCGTTGCGACCAAAGGCTTTTGAAATTCATTAGAAATTAAATACAACATTCCTGAATTGGGCAACATTGCTCCGATAGTTTTCATGTTTGGAGCAATCTGGTTTATTGCCAAATCTTTTTGATTTTTCAGAGGCAAAATTGCAATGGGCGCCTGAGTTGATTTTAGCCATTTTTTTTCGGTTTTATGACAAAATAAATGTTTTTTAATTTGTTTAAAATCGCGAAATAATACGGCAAAAGGTTTTGTTAAACGCTTTTTTCGATTTCGTAATTCCTGAACAGTTTTGGCATTTGTGGCATCACAAAGAAGCAAATAACCAGAAGTATTTTTTAGGGCAATAATTTTTCCTTCATTTAATTTTTCCGAAACAAATTCAAAAATTTCTTTGTTTGTTCCGTAAGTAAGGGTTCCATTATTATCTGTAAAGGTGATTTGAATTCCACATTCCGGACATGAATTGGTTTGAGAATGAAAGCGAATATCTTCAGGATTGTTGTATTCTTCCAGGCAAGTTTTGCACATTTTAAAAGTGTTCATACTTGTATTTTCTCTTTCAAAAGGAAATTTTTCAGCAATAGCATAGCGTGGTCCGCATGAAGTGCAACTAATAAAAGGGTAGTAGTAACGAATATTTTCCGGGTCTAAAATCTCTTCTTTACAGTTTTTACAGATGGCGAAATCGGGAGTTAAAGGTGCATTGATTGAAATTCCTTTTTCTGGTTGTTTGATAAAAAAAAGGTCAAATCTTTCCTCGATTTGGATTTCCTCGATTTGGATGGTATTAATTTTAGCTTTTTTAGCATGTCTTTTTTTTATATCAAAAATGAATTCGTCTATTATTTTTTTCTCTTTTTGAACAATTATGACAACACCAGCCTCATTATTGCAAACATATCCTTTTATGTTGAATTGATTTGCTAAATTGTACACAAAAGGCCGGAAACCAACACCTTGTACAATGCCTGAAATGGTTATTTGAAATGTTGGCGTCAAAAAAAGCAATTTTTAGTTTTTAAATCTTTCTATCTGTTGTATAATTTCTGCAGTTACTTTTTCTATTGAAGCTTCTACTTTTGGTGAAAGTTGCATGCACATTGGCTCCATTTTTAAAATGGTAATGGTGTATAAATAGATTTCAGGCATGGTATCGAGCATAGACAAGATTTCGACCATATCTTTAAGGCCAAAATTGTGTCCACTTAACGAAATGGGGAAATCTTCTGAAAAACGTGGTTTCAAAAGTGAAATAGTTCCTTCTTCTTTGCCATCCATTGTGGCATCTACAATAATTACTTTCTGATGATTTTCTATGTAAGGAATTAAAGTAAAACCACCAGTTCCGCCATCTATAAAAGAAATGCCTTCTGGGAATTGGGTTTTATCTATCCTGTTTATAAAATGCACACCGACACCTTCATCTCCCATTAAATAATTCCCTATTCCGAGTATTAAAATAGTATTTCCATCAGAATGAAATTCGTCTATTTTTCTTGTGCTGACTGCTACTTCCATATTTTTTTAGTTGATATCTTTTATCTGTGTAGAATTTTGATTTGTCAGTTCAATTTCAGAAAGTTTATTTTCCTCTTGTTCTTTTTTTACTCTTTCGGTTCGAACAAATTTATAACCGCTTACCATTGCTGATGTCTCTCCTAAGCCCTCTAACCAATCATGAAAGAATACTAAATAAATGTGAACTATTGCAAAAAGAATGAAAGTCCAGGAAACAAAATGATGAATAATCCTAACATTAAAATCACCTCCAACTAAAGTTACAACCCAGTCAAACATTTTTGGTAAAAACCATGTGGCATTAGGAGCATACATTGCAAAGCCAGTTGCAATCATAATAAGGGCCATTAAAAACATGAATAAATAGGAGGCCGCCGCAACACTGTTATGACCGACAGCTCCCGTTGGAGAACCTTGTGTTTCTTCATTCTGTAAAAAAATATCATATTTAATGACATGCCACATTCTTTTGAATCCTTCTTTTTTGAAAGGAAAAAAAACACGCCAGTTTGCATATTTATTTCCTTTAAAAGCAAAATAAACCCTTAAAAGCATAACAGCAATCAATAAGTAGGCACAGATGAAATGAATTTCACGAATGTATCCAAACCAAAATTGTCCTGAAGCTTCCTTATTTGATATAATTCCTGGTGGATCTCCAATAATAAATCCAGTAATTACCAATCCGGTAATAGCCCAAGCATTTACCCAATGAAAAATTCGTATGGGCAATTGCCAGATGTAAGCTCTTTTATAATCATTAGTTTTTGTTGGCATTTTGTTCAATTTAAATTAAACGGTGCAGATTGTTATGTCATTTATTTCTTTAATGATATCGCCATTTTCATCATATAAATGCACTGCGCAGGCGATGCAAGGATCAAAGGAATGTATGGTTCTAATAATTTCAAGAGGCAATTCGGGGTTGGCAACAGGTGTATTAATTAAGGTACTTTCATAAGGAGACCTTTGTCCTTTAGGATCTCTCGGAGAAGCATTCCATGTTGAAGGAACCACTTGCTGATAGTTGGCAACTTTGGCATCTTTTATTACAATCCAGTGGCTTAGGGCTCCTCTTGGTGCTTCTACAAGACCAACTCCTTGTGCTTCTTTTGGCCAGGTTGAGGTTTCCCATTTTTCCATGTTAGCCATTTTAGTATCACCTTTTTTGATATTATCAATCAAATTATCAAAAAATTCTAAATTCCAATTGGCAACCAATTGTGATTCTAAGGCTCTGGTGGCCGTTCTTCCTAAAGTAGAGAATAGTGCCCCAACAGGAACTTGAAGTTTTGATAAGGTTGAATCGACTATTTCTTTAAATTCTTCTCTTCCTGAGGCATAGCCAACCAGCATTCTTGCCAGTGGACCAACTTCCATTGCATGACCTTTCCATCTTGGTGTTTTGATGAAACTGTATTTTTCGTCAACATTTAAATGTGTGTAAGGCGGTTTTGGTCCTGTATAATTTATTTTAGTTTCTCCAGACCAAGGTTGTTTACCTAAGTTTCCGTCGCCCTCATAATCATACCAGGAATTATTTACATATTCTTCAACGGTTTTAAGATTTCTTAAATCTAAATCATGGACTTTTGTCAGGTCTTTATTTAAAATAACTCCAGCGGGAAATTTAAAAGTATTGTTGTTCGTATTATTATGCCCTTGAGTAGGGAAATCACCAAATGTCATAAAATTATGAAAACCCCCAATAGCTCCCCAATCTTTATAAAAACCAGCGATAGTAAGAACATCAGGAAGATAAACTTGTTCTACAAAACGTTTTCCCTCTTCTAGCAATTGTCTCACAAAAGCAAGTCTCTCAGCATTTAAACCGCTTGCGTCATCGAGATTTATAGAGCATGCCATTCCTCCAACCAAAAAATTAGGATGCGGATTTTTACCGCCAAAAATAGCATGCACTTTTACAATTTCTTTTTGCCATTCCAGCGCTTCAAGATAATGTGCTGTAGCCATTAAATTCGCTTCGGGAGGCAATTTCATTTGAGGATGTCCCCAATAGCCATTAGCAAAAATTCCTAATTGACCACTGGAGACAAATCTTTTCAATCTCTTTTGTAAGTCAGAAAAATAGCCTGGTGAACTTTTTGGCCAATTTGAAATTGATTGTGCTAATTGTGACGTTTTTACAGGATCAGCATTTAAACCACTTACGACATCAACCCAGTCGAAGGCATGTAAATGATAAAAATGTACAACGTGGTCATGTATATACAATGCCCCAAGCATTAGATTTCTAACAATTTCTGCATTGGGAGGAACAACAATTCCAAGTGCATCTTCAACTGCCCTTACAGATGCTGTGGCATGGGTTGCCGTACAAACTCCGCAGGTTCTTTGTACAAATGCCCAAACATCTTTAGGGTTTCTGTCTTTCACGATATTTTCCAGCCCTCTAACCATTGTTGATGATAGGAATGCTTCTTGGATTGTACCGTCTGATATTTCTACTTCGGCTCTTAAATGCCCTTCTATTCTGGTAATAGGGTCAACAACTATTCTCTTTGCCATTTTATCTCTTTTTAGCTTATAAATCGTCTAAATGTTTCTCATTTTCAGTTGCCTGAGTAATTCTATTTTTTAATTCTTTTCTTTTTGATATGTTTGAAAGAATAGCATGAGTTCCAATACCTGCGGCTACGCCTCCAAGAGCGATTTTACCCAAAGTATCCGCATTTCCTTCAATGCTACCAGCATTTACAGAAGCATCTCTGCTGTAAAAACTTCCTGCATCCCAAAAGTCTTTGGCACTACAGCCCAAACAACCGTGACCAGATTGAATTGGATAACTGACACCGCCATTCCATTTCATATTGCCACAAGCATTGTAAGTACTTGGCCCTTTACAACCTACTTTATATAAGCAATATCCTTTTTTAGCGTTTTCGTCATCAAAATTTTCGGCAAATAATCCTGCATCAAAATAAGGTCTTCGATAACAGCTATCGTGAACTCTTTTAGAATAAAAAGCTTTTGGACGACCAGCACTGTCTAATTCTGGTAATTTTCCAAATGCTACAACGTGTACTATAATTCCAGCCATAACTTCTCCAATTGGCGGACAGCCCGGAACATTTATTATTGGTTTATCTGTAATAATTTTGTTGATAGGCACAGCTCCCGTAGGATTTGGTTTTGCCGCTTGTACACAACCTGTTGTAGCACAGCTTCCCCAAGCAATAATAGCTTTTGCTCCAGCAGCAGATTCTTTCAAAATATCGACAGCACTTCGTCCACCTATACAACAGTAATTTCCATCAGCACCTATTGGTACAGAACCTTCAACACAAAGAATATATTCTCCTTTGTATTTGTCCATAGTCGCTTTTTTTGCAGCTTCGGCCTGATGTCCGGAAGCAGCCATAAGTGTTAAAGTATAATCTAAAGAGATTTTATCTAAAATAATATCGGCTACAATTGGGTGGTCTGATCGTATAAACGACTCACTGCAACAGGTGCATTCCTGAAAATGCTCCCAGATTACAGGGAGACGCGGCGTGGTTTCAAGCGCTTTGGTAATTTGGCCAATCGCAGAACTTTGTACGCCCATGTAAGCTCCAATATAAGCCACAAATTTTAAAAAATCTCTTCTATTATAGCCTTGTCTTTCAATGCTGGTGTAATAGGTCTCATTCACTTTATCTTTACTTTTCATGCTGATTATATTTTAAGAAAGTTTGGCTTTATTTGAAAATTAATTAAAGAACGAATACTATTTGCTAGTTAAAATGTATTTCAAAACTATTTAAACAATTGTTTTTTAAAGATGATAATTATCAGGTTTTTCTTGAATAATGTAAAGTATTTTTAATGATTGTAATCGATGTTTTAAAAATCTGTTAATATGCATGAGCTTTCTGTAGCTACTTCTATTGTTAAAATTGTCCAGCAAGAAGTAAACAAAATAAAAGGTAAAACAGTTTTGGAACTTTATTTAGAAATAGGAAAATTATCAGGAGTTGAAATGGATTCCTTTTATTTTGTATGGCCACAATGTATTAATGGAAATGTTTTAGCGCAAACAAAATTATTTGTTGAAGAGCCAATCGGACGAGCCCGTTGTGCCGAATGTGAAACCGAATTTCATATCGAAAAAACTTTTGATAGTTGCCCCAATTGCAACAGTCCGTTTAAAGAAATAATCTCGGGCAAAGAATTAAAAATAAAGAAAATAATCATAAAATAGTTTAGTTATGTGTACCACTTGCGGTTGCAGTTCTGATGAAAATGAAATCAGGTTTACTAAAATAGGAGAGAAGCAGCTGCATTCTCATTCCGGTCATTATCATACTCACGATCATAATCATGACCACCACCACGATCATCATTTTGACCATGACCATGATCACGATGATCACGAACACCATCATGATCATTTCCATAATCATTCACATTCTCATGAAATTAGCGTAGTACAGCTTGAAAAAGATATTTTGTATAAAAACCAGCTTACTGCCGAAAGAAACAGAGGTTTTTTTGAAGCTCTGAATATTTTTTCGGTCAATTTGGTAAGCTCGCCGGGTTCCGGAAAAACTTCTTTATTGGAGAGAACTATTTCTGATTTAAAGGATAAAATTGCTTTTTCTGTAATCGAAGGCGACCAGCAGACCACAAATGATGCCGATAGGATTCATAAATTAAATGTTCCCGTAGTTCAGATTAATACAGGAAAAGGTTGCCATTTAGACAGCGAAATGATATCAAGAGCAGTAAAAGAACTAAAACCGGTTCAGGATTCTGTTTTGATGATTGAAAATGTTGGAAATCTGGTTTGTCCTGCCATGTTTGATTTAGGAGAATTGAAGCGAATTGTTATCATTTCAGTAACAGAAGGCGAAGATAAACCGCTAAAATATCCTGATATGTTTTCGGGATCGCAAATCTGTATTATCAACAAAATTGACTTACTGCCGTATTTGAAATTTGATTTGGAGAAACTGAAAGAATATGCAAAAAAGGTAAATCCGCATTTGACTTTCTTTGAAGTTTCGGCAACTTCTGGTGAAGGATTATCAGCCTGGTACGATTATTTAACCCAATCTATAAAAAAATAAGTATGTGTTTAGCAGTTCCGGGCCGACTTGAAAAAGTGACAGCAGAGCTTGATGAAACTTTTAGAATTGGAAATGTTTCTTTTGAAGGCATTATTAAAGAGGTCAATTTAGCTTTAGTTCCCGAAGCTAAAGTAGGCGATTATCTTTTGGTTCATGTAGGCGCAGCAATTGGAATTATTGATGAAGCCGAAGCCAAAAGAACTATGGAGGTTTTAAAACAAATGGGCGAAGAGATTTAAAACTGTGCAATGGAAAATAAACAGGAAGTAATTCACCTGCACCACGGAAGTGGCGGTGAACACATGACTAAACTCCTCAATGAAGTAATTTTTAAGATTCTGAAAAATGATATTTTAGAAGTTCGTCACGATGGTGCATTTTTAAATTTACAAGGAAATCTGGCTTTTTCGACAGATAGTTATGTTATTTCGCCAGTATTTTTTAAAGGCGGAAATATTGGTGAATTGGCAGTAAACGGAACTGTCAATGACCTTTCGATGTGCGGTGCAGTTCCAAAATATCTTTCGCTGGCTTTGATTATTGAAGAGGGTTTGAGCTTGGATGAGTTTACAGAAATTATTAAATCAATAAAACAAACTGCGGACAAAGCCAATGTTCAAATCGTTACCGGAGATACCAAAGTAGTCGAAAGAGGAAAAGGCGATAAAATTTATATTAATACTTCGGGAATTGGTGTTCTTCATGAAAAAGCCAACATTAAAACTCAAAACATTAAGGAAAATGATGTTGTAATCATAAACGGCCCAATTGCTTCGCACGGAATGGCCATTATGTCTGAACGTGAAGGATTGGAATTTGAAAGCGAGATTTTGAGTGATACGACCAATTTGAATCATACAGTTTTAGATTTAATTGAGCGATTCGGAAATAAAATTCATTTTTTAAGAGATGCCACCCGTGGCGGACTGGCTTCAGTTCTACACGAAATAACGACAGAAATTAATTTAGGAATTTCGCTTTTGGATGAAAATATAAAAGTCGAAAATCAGGTAAAAAGCGCTTGCGAATTATTAGGTTTAGACCCGCTGTATGTGGCGAATGAAGGGATTTTCGTCTGCGTCACAGCACCCGAAATCAAAGATGAGGTATTAGAGATTCTGCAAAAGATAAATCCAAATGCATCAGAAATTGGTTTTGTTACTGCGGAACATCCATCAAAAATAATTATCGAAAGCGCTTTTGGAGGCAAAAGAGTGGTGAATCCTTTGGTTGGAGAACAGTTGCCACGAATTTGTTGATTTTTTTTTAGCCACAAATTACACGAATTGGCACGAATTATTTTTTTGCCACAGATTTCACAGATTCTCACAGATTTTTTTTACTGCGTAAAAATCATTTTAATCCTTTATTCCGATAGCTATTGGGAGTGGTTTTAAAAAAAATTAGTGAAAATTCGTGTAATTCGTGGCTATCAAAAAAAAAACGCCCGATAAATTTCGGGCGCTTTTAATAAAAATATATTTCTTAGTTTTTCTCAATCCATTTTCTGGCATTGACAAAAGCTTCATGCCAAGGTGAAACCTCGTCATTTCTGTCTTTTGGATAATGTGCCCAGTTCCATTGGAAAGTTGAACGCTCAATGTGAGGCATCATAACCAAATGTCTACCTGTTTTATCACACATCATAGCGGTATTGTAATCAGAACCGTTAGGATTTGCAGGATATCCTTCGTAAGCGTATTTCGAAACAATATTGTATTGATCTTCAGAATAAGGCAATTTGAATTTACCTTCACCGTGAGAAACCCAAACTCCTAAAGTGCTTCCAGCTAAAGTAGACAACATAACTGAGTTATTTTCCTGAACTGTTACAGAAGTAAAGATACTTTCGTGTTTCTGGCTTTCGTTATGAAGCATTTTTCCGTGAACTTCGTGCTCTGGATTAATTACTTCCAATTCCATAAACAACTGACATCCGTTACAGATTCCAACAGAAAGTGTATCTTCTCTTTTGAAGAAATTATCTAAAGCTGTTTTTGCTTTTTCGTTATATAAGAAAGCGCCTGCCCAACCTTTTGCAGAACCTAAAACGTCAGAATTAGAGAATCCTCCAACTGCTCCGATAAACTGAATGTCTTCAAGCGTTTCACGACCAGAAATTAAGTCTGTCATGTGAACGTCTTTTACATCAAAACCTGCTAAGTACATAGCATTTGCCATTTCACGCTCAGAATTACTTCCTTTTTCACGAATAATAGCCGCTTTTGGTCTTGGTTTAGAATTATCAATTTCTGGTTTCTTTCCTGTAAAGTGTGCAGGGAAAGTATAATTTAAAACTTGATTTTTATAGTTTTCAAAACGTGCCTGAGCTCTTCCGTTTTTAGATTGTTTTTGATCTAATAAATAAGAAGTTTCGAACCATACATCTCTGTAAGTTGGAATATCCAATTTATAAGCTCCAACTTCTAAAACTGCAGTTTCTTGAACTGAACCAATTTTGAAGAATTCGATATTATTAGCTTTCAATTTAGCTTCAACAGTTGCATCAGATTTAGCTTGGAATACGATTCCGATGTTTTCTGCGAAAAGGATTTTCAATAAGTCTTTTTCCGCGAAAGCGCTGAAATCAATTTTAGCACCCAAATTCACATCAGCAAAACACAATTCTAATAAAGTTGTTATCAAACCACCGCTTCCGATATCGTGACCCGCTAAAATTTGGTTTTCACCAATTAATTCCTGAATGGTATTAAAGGCATTTTTGAAGAAAGAAGCATCTTTAATTGTAGACGTTTCATTTCCAATTGTATTTCTGATTTGTGCAAAAGATGAACCTCCTAATTTGAAATCGTCTTGAGATAAATTGATATAATAGATTGAATCTCCGTTTTTCTGTAAAACTGGTTCAACAACTTTTCTAATATCGGTACAGTTTCCAGCAGCCGAAATAATAACCGTTCCTGGAGCGATTACTTCGTCGTTTGGATATTTTTGTTTCATTGAAAGTGAATCTTTTCCTGTCGGAATATTGATTCCTAATTCAATAGCAAAATCTGAACATCCTTGTACAGCTTCGTATAAACGAGCGTCTTCACCTTCGTTTTTACAAGCCCACATCCAGTTTGCAGATAATGAAATTCCTTTCAACTGGTCTTTAATCGGAGCCCAAACAATGTTTGATAATGATTCTGCAATGGCATTTCTAGATCCAGCAACCGGATCAATCAAAGCAGCAATAGGAGCGTGTCCAATAGAGGTTGCGATTCCTTCTTTACCTAAATAATCCAGAGCCATAACTCCAACATTATTCAAAGGCAATTGTAACGGACCAGCATTTTGCTGTTTTGCTACTTTTCCTCCAACGCAACGATCCACTTTGTTTGTCAACCAGTCTTTAGATGCAACAGCTTCTAAACGTAAAACGTCTTTTAAGTATGATTCGAAATCTGCAGCGTTGTATGCAACGTCAGCATATTTTCTGTCCACTGTAGTGTCAGTCATAACCGTTTTTGGAGAACTTCCGAAGAAATCTTCTAAAGCATAATCCATCGGTTTTGAACCGTTAGTTTTTGATTGGAAAGTAAAACGGTGATCTCCCGTTACATCTCCAACCTGATACATTGGAGAACGCTCTCTGTCAGCAATTCTTTGTAATGTATCAATATCTTTTTGACCAATAACCAATCCCATTCTTTCCTGAGATTCGTTACCGATAATTTCTTTTGCAGAAAGAGTAGGGTCGCCAACAGGCAATTTGTCTAAATCGATCAAACCTCCAGTTTCTTCAACTAATTCAGAAAGACAGTTTAAGTGTCCTCCCGCACCGTGATCGTGAATTGAAACAATTGGGTTATTGTCACTTTCAACCAAACCACGAATGGCATTAGCAGCACGTTTTTGCATTTCTGGATTTGAACGCTGAATCGCATTCAACTCAATTCCTGAACCAAAAGCTCCTGTATCTGCAGACGAAACCGCAGCACCACCCATTCCGATTCTATAATTTTCACCTCCAAGAATTACGATTTTATCGCCTTCTTTTGGTTTGTGTTTGATAGATTGGTCTAATTTTCCGTAACCAATTCCACCCGCTTGCATGATTACTTTGTCGTAACCAATTTTACGGTTTTCTTCTTCGTGTTCAAAAGTTAAAACAGAACCTGTAATAAGCGGTTGACCAAATTTATTTCCAAAATCAGAAGCTCCGTTTGAAGCTTTGATTAAAATATCCATTGGTGTTTGGTACAACCATTTTCTTTCTTCAACTGCATTTTCCCATTTTCTATCATCGTTCAAACGAGAATATGAAGTCATGTAAACTGCAGTTCCTGCTAATGGTAAAGAACCTTGGCCTCCAGCTAAACGGTCACGAATTTCTCCTCCAGAACCTGTTGCAGCTCCGTTGAAAGGCTCAACTGTTGTTGGGAAATTATGTGTTTCGGCTTTTAATGAGATTACCGAATCAAATTCTTTTATTTCATAAAAATCAGGTTTATCTGCCGATTTTGGTGCAAATTGCTGCACTTTTGGTCCTTTTACAAAAGCAACGTTGTCTTTGTAAGCAGAAACAATATCGTTAGGGTTTTCCTGAGATGTTTTCTTGATTAATTTAAAAAGAGAAGTTTCTTTTTCTTCACCGTCAATAACAAAAGTTCCGTTGAAAATTTTGTGACGGCAGTGTTCTGAATTTGCTTGTGAGAAAGCAAAAATCTCTGAGTCAGTTAATTTTCTTTCTAGTTTAGTCGAAAGATTATTTAAATACTCAACTTCTTCTTCGCTTAAAGCTAAACCTTCAACTTTGTTATAAGCTGCAATATCATCAATTTCTAGAATTGGTTCTGGCTGAATATTGATAGTGAAGATTTCTTGATCTAATTCGTTGAATTTTTGAGAAAGCATTGGGTCAAAATCAGTAAAATCTTCCGTTGCAGGATGAAATTCCTCGATTCTGATAATGCCAGAAATCCCCATGTTTTGAGTAATTTCTACAGCATTTGTACTCCAAGGTGTAATCATAGTTGCGCGAGGGCCAACAAAAAAACCTGTTAATGCAGATTTTTCAATCTTATTCGCGTCGGCAAAAAGCCAGTTTAATTTTGAAATGTCTTGAGCTGAAATTTCGTTTTGCGTTTGTACGGCAAAAACAGTTTTGCTTTGGTTTTCAAAGAAATGGATCATTTGTGTAGTTTGTTGTATTGAGCTGCAAATTTAGTCAATCTAAACCGAAAAAAAAAGCAACAATCTATGCCTTTTTAATTATTTGTTTTTCGTCATTTTTGCCCTAAAAATGCAATTTTTTTGCTGTTTGTTTCAGTTGAAATTTAACATTTTTTGACTTTTAATTTTTGCTTATAAACTGTTGTTGTTTTTCAAATTTGAATAAAAAAAGCACTTTATGAAGAAGAGGAATTCTTAAAGTTTAATTACAAATTTTTCTAAAGTAAATCCGAGAAATTTGCAGAATAGACGAAATTTAATCTCGCAAAGACGCAAAGGCGCAAAGTTTTTTTTCTCAAAAGCGGAAAGATTTTGCTCATTTTATGTCATTTCGACGAAGGAGAAATCGCACTAGTAATTCGACAAAGATTGGCGATTTCGCAAGCGGAGTTTCTAATGTGATTTCTCCTTCGTCGAAATGACAAACTATTTGTATACTTTGATTGAAATAAAAAATTTGTGCCTTAGCGACTTTGTGGCTAAAAAATTACTTCGGGAAATCCTGACTCTGATAAGCACCCAAATCCGGTGGAGAAGTTCTTGCAATCCCTAAAATATCCAACGGAATGAGATACACCTGATTCCCTTTCGCGAAAGCGGCAGAAGTTTTATCAATATTGAATTTATTTTCAGAAGGTTTATAAAACTTCGGATTCTCGTTTAGAATAATATTATTATAATGTTCTGTATCTGTTTTAAACTGATAAAGCGGATTTGTAGATGAACTGCTGAATTTTAAAAGACAATTATTCAATTGATAAACAAAAGGAGAATTAGAGTTTTTGTTCAGATTAAATTCGTTTGTACTTGAACCGTAAATAATGCAGTTGTTAAAAGTAGCTTGAGCTAGCGCATTTGATTCTGGAACAGCTCCAGTTAACGAATTGCTCAAGCTAACCGAAAATTGCGAAGGAGTCGACCAATTATTGTTGAAAGTGCAATGCGTGAATTTATAGTTTCCACCATAAACACAAGACAAACTCGCTAAACCAGCATAATTAATCACAATGTTTTCTCCCGTAATCTGAGCGTTTTGAGCTAAAATTCCATACTCAACACAATTGTAAATCTGAGTGTTTTGGATGGTGATATTGTTATAAGGATTTTTGAAATCTAAACCAACAACTGCATTTTTCAAAGTCAGATGATTGATATTATGATTCATGCTTCCGTTCGCAAATAGAACCGACTTCCATTGTCCTGGAATGTCAGAATACAGCGATTCTAAACGATCGCCTTCAAAAATAACTTCGTTTTCAAGTTTTTCGGTTGTAGAAGCTGTTCCGTTAATTTGTAAAGAAGCCTTGTCTCCAATATATAAACCAGAATTGGCATGGAAGTGCACTCTTGCACCAGCTTCAAAAATTACGGTTTTGTTTTCCGAAACTCCAGCATAGCCGTATATTACATAAGGTTTTTGCTTGGTAAAAATGAGTTCGTTTCCATTTTCAGGGTCGTTTTCATTTAGATAAAATCCGTCAACATCTTTACCTTCAATTTTTATTTTTTCTTTTGTACCGTCTGGATTTTGGTTCGGATATAAAAAAACGGCATCCTGAATCAAAGTGACCAAAGCTACTTTTTGCAGATTGACACCGCTGTCAAATTCAATTTCATCAGTATATAAAAAATCAGTCGGGTTAGCGTCTGTAATATCTGCGGTAGTTTCAATAAAAATGTATAAACTGTCTTTTGCTAAAAGCGTAACATCTTTAAAAATTTTTCCGTTGTTGCCGGCCATTCCGTCAACCGTCATTCGGTATTTGGAACTCAAACCTTTTTTAAGCTGGATAATCGGAATTGAAATGTCGTTTTTACTTCGATTATATACTTTTAATTGATAGGTGCTTGAACCGATGTTTTTAAAAACAGTATCCAAATAAACAGTGTCTCTTGAAAACTTTAAATCTCCAGTGCTGGCAACGGTATCAAAGTCAGTTCTACACGAACTAAAAACTAAAATTAAAGCCAGAATAAAGATTGCAAAGTATTGACGCATTTGAATGTTTTTTTTAGCCACAGATTAAAATGATTTTTTTTCGCCACGAATTGCACAAATTTTCACAAATTTTTATTCAATTTAATTCGAGAAAATTTGTGCAATTCGTGGCTATTTCAAAAAAAAGTAAATCCTTCTAATCTGTGTAATCTGTGGCAAAAAATAGCCAAAGATTGATTTTGATTGTTTTTGTAAAAATAGCAAAAAACTGACAAGTTTATGATTGATTTTTAATTTTAGAAACCGATTTTTCAATTTGTGTCTTATCTTTCTTTAATTTTACGTTTTTAAAGTTTATTTTAATGAATTATACAAAAGAACAGATTTTGGCGCGCTGTAATGAGTTTTCTAAAAACACATTAATGGAAACGCTGAAAATTGAATATATCGACGCCGGAGAAGATTTTTTAACTGCAAAAATGCCTGTAAATCCAAGCGTTCATCAACCAATGGGTTTACTGCACGGCGGAGCTTCTGTAGCTTTGGCAGAAAGTGTCGGGAGTGCAGCTTCATTCTTTTTTATCAATCCAAAAGAGCAGGAGGTGAGAGGAATCGAAATTTCGGCAAATCATCTAAAAAGTATTCGTGAAGGTTATGTTTTTGGTACTGCCAGAATTATTCATAAAGGAAGAAGCCTTCATCTTTGGGAAATTAAAATTACTGACGAAGAAGGAAATTTGGTTTCGCTTTGCAAACTGACGAATATGGTTTTGGATAGAAAGAAAAGTGAATAAATTATGAATGCATTTTTCTTAAAAATTAAAAATCATAAAGAGCAAAATTTACCCTTTGTGCTCTATTCAAAACCCAATTCAGAAAAATATGTTGGGATTTTACAGCTAAATAATAATTTAAACACGGTTTTGGATTATAGCGAGAAAGGATTTGTTTTTGCTTCTTTTGATGAAAAACAATTAATCTTGATTCCAGAAAACGAATCTGAAATTATTACTGCCGAAAAAGAGACAACTTCATTTGAACCAATCGAAATTGATGATTTGAATTTTGATCCTGAAGCTAAATTTCAATATGAATATTTAGTAGCTCAGGGAATTCATGCCATCAAAAATGAAGAATTCAAAAAAGTAGTTTTATCGCGAAGTGAAGAAGTGCTTTTATCCGAATTTGATTTTATTGAAACTTTTCAGCACTTGGTTCAGTTATATCCTGCCACTTTTTGTTATTGTTTTTTTCATCCAAAAAATGGGCTTTGGATGGGAGCAACACCAGAAAAACTGCTAAAAGCAAAAGGAAATGTATTTGAAACCATGGCTTTGGCAGGAACGCAAAAAGATACTCAGGAAACAGAAATTGTTTGGCAGCAAAAAGAAAAAGACGAACAGCAATTTGTAACTGATTTTATTGTGAAAAGGCTTCGGGAATTTACCGCTTCGGTTGTCGTTTCTGAACCATATAGTTTAAAAGCGGGATCAATCTGGCATATTAAGACTGATATTTCGGGTGTTTTAAAAGACAACTCAACTTTGGAAGAAGTTATTGATACATTACATCCAACGCCCGCCGTTTGCGGACTTCCAAAAAAGAAATCAAAAGCATTTATTCTGGAAAACGAAAATTACGACAGAACTTTCTATACTGGTTTTTTAGGCGAATTAAACAGCACTTTTGCAGGAAATAATGCAAGTTCTGATTTATTTGTAAATTTACGATGCATGCAGATTCAGGAAGATAAAGCGATTTTATATATGGGATGCGGCATTACAAAAGAAAGTATTCCCGAAAAAGAATGGGAAGAAAGCGTCAATAAATCAATGACGATGAAAAGAGTATTGAAAATAACTTAAAAACAAGTTTGCAGTCGCAGTCACAGTTTCCAGTTTTGCTGAGACTGAATACTGCGACTGTAAACTGAGACTTAAATATAGATAATGAAACTAGACATATTAGCCTTTGGCGCACATCCAGACGACGTAGAATTAGGTTGTGCTGGAACAATTTTAAAAGAAGTATCGCTTGGGAAAAAAGTTGGTATTGTAGATTTGACTCGTGGCGAATTAGGAACACGTGGTACGGCAGAAATTAGAGATCAGGAAGCAAAAGATGCAGCAAAGATTTTAGGAGTTCTAGTTCGTGAAAATCTGGCAATGCGTGACGGATTTTTTGTGAATGATGAAAAGCATCAATTAGAAGTCATTAAAATGATTCGTAAGTACAAACCCGAAATTGTATTGTGCAATGCAATTGACGATCGTCATATCGATCACGGAAGAGGAAGCAAATTAGTTTCTGATGCTTGTTTTCTTTCAGGTTTAATGAAAATCGAAACTTCAATTGATGGCGAGCCACAAGAAGCTTGGCGGCCAAAAGTGGTATATCATTATATTCAGTGGAAAAATATTACTCCAGATTTTGTAGTTGACATTACAGGATTTGAAGAAAAGAAAGTAGAAGCGATTATGGCTTATAAAACTCAATTTTATGATCCAAATTCAAACGAACCTGCAACACCTATTACGAGCAAAAACTTCTTTGAAAGCTTAAATTATCGTGCGCAGGACTTAGGAAGGTTAGTTGGGAAAGATTTTGCCGAAGGTTTTACAGTTGAAAGGTGTTTGGCAGTCAATAGCTTAGAAGATTTGATGTAATTTTTATGAAAATTTTTCATTTTTTTCTTTGTAGAACTCAACCTTTGTTCTATATTTGCACTCGCTAAGCAAAAATGGTGGTTGTAGCTCAGCTGGTTAGAGTAGCGGTTTGTGGTGCCGCGGGTCGCCGGTTCGAACCCGGTCAGCCACCCAGATTTAAAGCCTTGAAGAAATTCAAGGCTTTTTTTGTTTTCGCCCGAAAACAAATTTCAATATTCAAAATCCCTAATTTCAAACAACCATAGAATCCAAAAAGGAAAATACTATCGTTTTGTATTTTTTAATATTAACTAAATCAAATTTGATTTAAAGGTTTTTGAAAGTACTGACTTGAAGTAATTATTCCAAAGAGTTACTTTCATGCACCTCCAATATTTTCATAATGCATTTATTATAGAAAACACTTTACTTACTAATGTTTTAGTTTCTATTCTTAAATTCTTCATGAAGATTTAAGGAAACAGCATATCCATTTCATTATCCTAAGTTTTATTTCACTCTTTAGCTGTACACTTTTTGTTAAAAAAATCGATTTATTTTTTTATTGGAAAAAAGAGCTTATATTTGGTTTTTTAAATTGGAAAACCAATTTGGAAAACCAAAATAATTTGAATTGATTTTCTTTCATCACTTTAAAACTGGAAGGATGTACAATTATATTGCTTGCTAACTAAAAAACAAACCAAAAAAGTAAATTATGAATTTAAAGGTTAAATTTTCATTGCTCATTATTTTACTGTTTAATGCATATTTGCTCAAAGCAAATATGCATTAAAAGGAAAAATAACTTCAGCTTCAGACAAGACTCCCATTCCAGGAGCCAATGTAGTGGTAACAAATTCTAAGGGAGGAACCACTACTGATTTTGACGGCGTTTATTCAATTTCAGTTTCAGCTGGAGATAAAGTACAATTTAGCTGTATAGGCTATACTTCACAAACTATTACAATTACCAATCAAACCGTTTTGAATGTGACTTTGGCAGAAGCTCAAAATCAATTAGACCAAGTGGTTGTAATTGGTTACGGTACTCAAAAGAAGAAAAATATCACGGGTTCTGTATCCAAAGTAACCAATAAAGACTTAGATCAAATTCCGGTTTCACGTGTTGATGATGCTTTACAGGGACAAGTTTCGGGTGTAAATATCCAGCAGACAAACCCAGCGGCTGGGGCAGCTCCAACTATTAAAGTTAGGGGGCAGGGATCTATTTCTTTTAATGCTAATCCGTTAATTGTATTAGATGGAATTGCAGTTGGCAATGATGGAGATTTCTTGGGGAGTATTGATATGAATACGGTCGAATCTGTTGAAGTTTTAAAAGATGCCTCATCATCTTCTATTTACGGTTCCAGAGGTGCTAACGGAGTTATAATGATTACTACTAAAAAAGGTAAAGAAGGACCAACCAAGTTTAATTACAATACTTATACGGGGTACAAGTTTGTGCCAAGAACAACTATTTTATCTACTCCAGATAAATGGGCTCAATATGTATCAAGCAGTAATAATGGTGTTTTGACAGATGAAATGAAAATGGTTCAGGCATTAGGCACTTATACAAACTGGGAGAAAGAAATATATGATGGAGGTTATATTACAGATCATAATTTATCGGTCAGCGGTGGTACAAAAAACACAAAATTTAGAGCATCATTAGGATATACAAATGACGAAGGTGTGCAGTTGACTGATAACTATAAAAAAATGAATGCCAGTGTGAATTTAGATTCCAAAGCAGATAAATTAGAGTTTGGCATTATGCTTAACCCATCGATTACACAACAAAGATCTTTGGCAAATTCAAATTTAAATGCTATTCGCCAGCAGCCTTGGCTTCCTATTCGTTTAGATGAGCATTCTATTCAGTTTGTAAATACTTACCAATTTCCTAATGTAAAAGTGGGGGATTATGCCGAAGAACGTTTCTTTGTAAACTATGATCTGGCTACAGGGAAACCAAGAGCAGATAAACTTGGAACTTCTATTGGTGTTACAGGCGATGGAAATCCTTATGCTTCATTGGTAGAAGCAGATTATGAGACACGCCAGACTAAACTTATTGGTAATACTTATTTTAAATTTAATTTCACAGATCATTTTAATTTTAAACAAACTATTGGGGGCGATTACAGAAACATTGTAAATGATAACCGTACTGGAGTTTTGGCAACAAAAAACTATGCCGGTGATGCAAGTACTTCCTATAACTCTACTACTGTAAACCACGTTGCTGGAGAGAGTATTTTTAGTTATAATAATGATTTTGGGAGACACTCTATAGCTGCTGTTGCTGGTTTTACTTTTGAACACTGGAATTCTGAGTTTGTGAATTTAAGAGGATCAGGGTATGTAAATGATTATATAGAAACTATTCCTTCTGCAAATGTTGGTGTTGGTGGCGGTTCTATGTCTAAAACAGAAGAAAAATTAGTTTCTTATTTAACAAGAGTTAATTATTCTTTCGATGATAGATATCTACTGTCTGTAAGTTTCAGGTCGGACGGAAGCTCTAAATTTGGACCGAATAAGAAATTCGGATACTTCCCTGCAGCTTCTTTGGGATGGAGAGTGTCAAATGAGCAGTTCTTAAAAGAAAGTAATTTTGTTAAAGATCTTAAATTACGAGTGAGTTATGGACAAACGGGAAGCAACTCAGGAATTGGAGAATATGCACATCTTGGATTGGTAAATCCTATTAGTACTTCGTTAACAGGTGTTTCAAACGGATATAATGTTTCTAATATTTCAAATCCAGATTTAGGATGGGAAAAATTAGTAGAATTTAACCCAGGATTAGATGCCAGTATTTTTGGAGGCATTTTAAATATATCACTTGATTACTATATCAGAACGAGTAAAGATTTATTATTAGATCTTCCGGTTCCTGGAGTAACAGGATTTAACAGCGCTTTAGTAAATAAAGGTAAAGTTGAAAACCGCGGTTTTGAGTTGGAATTGCGTTCTACCATTCTTAAAAATGAAAATTTCTCTTGGAATGCCTCAGCTTTATTTACTCATAATAAGAATACCTTACTTGATTTTGCTGGTTCAAACGGTCTGATTAGTGTAATTGAATCAAAACGTCCAGCTGAATGGATTGCTCTTGAAGGTCATCCTATATCTTCGTTTTATGGTTATGTGGTTTCAAAAGAAATTCAGCCTCAGTATATTAAAAATCCGCTTTATCCAATCAATTCGCAATCACAGTCTGTTTATGTAAAAGATTTGAATGGAGATGGTAAAATTGATGGAGATGACCGAACTATTTTAGGAAATCCTTATCCAGATTTAGTGTGGAGTTTTTCCAACAACCTAAAATATAAAAATATTGATTTTAGTTTTATGTTTCAAGGATCTCATGGTGCTAAAGTTAGAAACATAGACTCGCAATATATTAAAAACGAATTTGGTAATAATGCAGGAACTGTCTCAAGTTTTCCGGATACAGGCTTAGTAAGAGAAAGAATTTACACGAATTTGGATATTCAGGATGCATCTTATATTGCCTTACGAAATATCAATTTAGGGTATAGCTTTTCAAAAGATAATCTTAAAAATTTCGGAATAAGCCGACTTCGTTTATATACCGCTGCCCAGAATTTATTATATATCATGGCAAAAAATTATGAAGGATATAACCCAGAAGGAATTTTACCTGCAACGGGTGCAGGATCGCTTCCTTCATCTCCAATAACTTATGGTTATCAAAAAGGAGCAGCGCCAATTTACAAAACAGTATCAATTGGTTTAAATGTTGAATTTTAAAAATTAAGAAAATGAAAAATACAAAGTATAAATTTTTTGGATTATTAATGATTTTAGGTTTTTCAGTTTCCTGCTCTAAAGAAGACTTGGACTTAGCACCAATATCAGCTATATCAGATACAAAATATTTTAATAACGATTCAGATGTTTTAGGGGCTGTTATTGCAATTTACGATGGATTACAAGCTGTGCCAATGAATGAATTTGCATTAACCGAAATGCGATCAGATAATGGGAAGACAGCTTTGCATGAAGGAGAATGGAAACAATTAGAAACTTTTGAAGTACTTCCAACCAATTCTGTGGTTGCGGGATATTGGAGTGTAAATTATAATGTTATTTTTAGGGCAAATACAGTTTTGGAACATTTAAATGTGGTTTCTGATGCAACTAAAAAAATGAATTATGATGGAGAAGCGAAATTTGCAAGAGCATTGGCACATTTTAATTTAGTTCGTGCTTTTGGGGAAGTTCCTGTAATTGATAAAGTAGTTGGAATTAAAGACACCAAATATTTTGCAAAGAAATCGCTTACAGAAGTATATGACTTAATTCAGAGTGATTTGATTACTGCTATTAATGAACTTCCTGTAAAATCGGCTACTTCTTTTGGAAGAGCTACAAAACAGGCTGCTCAAGGAATATTAGCAAAAGTATATTTGACACAAAAAAAATACGATTTAGCATTGCCATTATTGACGACATTAGTTGCAGATACGCAATACAGCTTACAGGCGAACTATAAAGATATTTTCTATAACGAGAAAAACGATGAAATTCTATTTGCTATTCCGTATTCTAATGATAGCGCTACAGAAAGCCAGAGTTTTTCTTATGAAATGACAGTAGGTCAGGCAAGTGGTTTAAACTTTGTAACAGATGATTTTGCTGCTTTTATGAAAGCCGATCCTCTTGATAAGCGTATAGCAGTAAATATTAATCCTGCGATACCAACTCAAAACGGAAAATATTTACGTACATCAACTTCGCCTAGATTGGCCGGAAATGATTGGCTTGTTTTACGTTTAGCCGATGTGTATTTAATGTATACGGAAGCGATTATGGGAACTGCCACATCTACAACAGATGCCAATGCAATTAAATACTATGATAAAGTACGCAATAGAGCATTTGCAATTCCGGTAACAAGTACTTCAATAACAAAAATCGCTTTGTTAAATCAAAGAAGAGCTGAACTTGCCTATGAAAATCAAAGGTTGTATGATCTAATTAGGTTTGATATGGCGCAAAGCGTACTATCTGCCTATTCATCTACTTTTCAAGGGCCAAAAGATTTATTATTGCCAATTCCACAAGTTGAGATAAATATCAGCGGAGGAATGTTAGTTCAGAATCCATTGTATAACTAAAAAAAAGAATCAGGTTATTAGGTAGGAATCGAAATGGTTATGCCCAATAATAGTGATAAATCCAGCTGAAATTCTGTTCTATGAAATTGCCTAACATTCTCAATTTAATTCTGCTTCTGGTATTCTTGTAGAAAACATCGGACAAATTGTCACGAAAATTTAGTCAATAAATAGAGATAAAATGTGAGTTATGGCAAAGAACATTTTTTAAAAAAAAGCCCGATTGTAAAGTCGGGCTTTTCTGGTGGTTAATATATTTGGTTTTATGTATTATCTAATTTCTTCAAATGTAGTACCTTGTTTAATATCTCCAGTTTTATAACCTTTATTAAACCAATACATTCTCTGTTCGGAGGTTCCGTGTGTAAAAGAATCGGGAACAACATGTCCCTGCATTTTACTTTGAATGGCATCATCTCCAACTGCGTTTGCAGCACTTAATGCTTCTTCAATATCTCCGGTATCTAAATTTTCTTGATTATAATGCGCCCAAACTCCAGCATAAAAGTCTGCTTGTAATTCTAATGCTACAGATAATTTATTTGCTGCAGCTTCGCTTTTCCCTTGTTGTTCCTGACGCATTTTGGCAGACGTTCCCAGTAAAGTTTGTATATGATGACCAATTTCGTGTGCAATTACATAGGCGATAGCGAAATCGCCTCCTTTTGCGCCAAATTTGGTTTTCAATTCTTCAAAAAAGCCCAAATCCATATACACTTTACGATCGCCGGGACAATAAAACGGTCCAGAGGCCGACGATGCACCGCCACATGCTGTTTGTACACCTCCTTTGAAAAGAACTAGTTTTGGCTTTTCATAGGTCATGCCGTGTTCTGCGAAAATCTTACTCCAAATGTCCTCATTATCTGCCAAAACAACTCTTACGAAATTTCCCATTTCTTCATCTTCTTTGCTTAAGGGAGCTGCAGCCTCAGTCTGTTGACCTCCACCTTGCATTTGTTCTAAAATTGGGGCTATCTGCTGACCAGTTTCACCTCCAAAAAGGTTCAGAAGTAAAACAATAATACCAATTACGCCGCCACCAATTATGGCTTTGCCACCACCAGAAATTGATCTGCGGTCTTCTACATTATCACTTTGTCTTCTGCCTTGCCATTTCATATTGAATTGTTTTTAAACTTATTATAAAGGGGTATACGAATTTATAGATTTTTTGTGAAAAAATTTAGATTTAGGTGAATTTAGTTTTCAGTCTCGGTCTCAGTTTTCAGTCTCAGTTTTCAGTCTCAGTTTTCAGTCTCAGTTTTCAGTCTCAGTTTCCAGTTTTCAGTCTCAGTTTCAAACTGAAAACTGTGACTGAGACTGAAAACTAAAAATTACCCTAGCCACTTAATCAGCGTCTCTTCGACACTGCCTTTCATAATGGGTTTCGAAATATAATCGTCCATTCCGGCAGAAATACATTTGTTTCGTTCGTCTTTTTCTGCTCCTGCTGTAACTGCGATAATCGGAATATCTCTTCCTTTTTTGGTGTTTCGGATTGCTCTTGTGGTTTCGTACCCGTTCATAATAGGCATTTGAATGTCCATAAAAACAATAGTTGGATTTATTTTCTCAAACTGCTGAATGGCTTCGTATCCGTTTTCACATTCGTGAATATAAGCGTTGTTGTAAAGGTTTTTTATAATTGTCTTTAACAGTAACATATTTACTTTGTTGTCTTCAACAATTAAAAAAGTGATGGTATTTTCGTTTGGTTCCATATTATCAGGATCCAGTTCAATGTTTAAACTTTTTAATTCAGCATTGTATTTGTCGTTAATGCTTTGGTTGCTGGTTTTTAAATTTAAATCAAAGAAAAAATTACTTCCTACACCAATTTCACTTTCTAGTTGTAAACGACTTTCCATCAAAGCAAGAAGCTGATTAGAAATGGTTAAACCTAAGCCGGTTCCTCCAAATTTTCTAGTTGTAGAACTATCTTCCTGTGAAAAAGCTTTGAATATTTTCTTCTGATTTTTTTCCAAAATTCCTATTCCTGTATCCACTACCGAAAAACGAATCACATGATTGTTGTTCTTTTTCTTTTCTAAGACTGTTACGTTTAATTTGATAGAACCTTCTGTTGTGAATTTTACTGCGTTAGAAAGAAGATTAATCAAAATCTGTTTGATTCTGACAATATCTGTCCAAATGTATTTAGGTACATCAGGATCAATATTTAATTCCAGTTCCAGATTTTTCTGATTGGATTCGTAAACAATCAAGTCGAAAACCTGTCCAAGAACTTTTTTAATGTCATAAAGATCAATGAAGAGTTCTAATTTTCCAGCTTCAATTTTAGAGAAATCCAGAATATCATTGATAATTTCAAGTAGTGAATGTGCTGATTGATTAATCGTTGTCATGTACTTTTCCTGAATTTCTTCTAAATTGGTTTTCATCAATAAATGAGTAAAACCGATAATTCCGTTAAGCGGAGTTCTAATTTCATGCGACATATTGGCTAGGAAATCAGATTTAGATTTATTTGCCGCTTCAGCCAATTGTTTGGCTTTTATAGCGTCTTCAATTTCTTTTTTGTTTGTAATATCGAAGTAAATACCACCAACAAATTCAATCTCGTCATCTCTTTTAATTACATCTCCAAATTCCTCAACCCAAATATATTCGCCGGTTTTTCGCTTAATCCGGTAGACATTATGAAGAGGCATTCCTTTTTGTAAATTGTCGATCTGATTGTTGATGACTTCTTCTTTATCATCATGATGGATTAAAGAAAGAAAAGATAAATTGTTTTCTATAAATTCTGATTTTGAATAACCTGTCAAATTTAAAACTTCGTCATTTAAGAAGATTTTGGTAGAGAATGCATCAAATTTAGATAGATAAACAGTTCCTGGAATATTATTTGCAATCAGTTTGAATTTTTCTTCGCTTTCTATGATTTTAGTTTCGTTTCGATTTCTTTCTAATGCAGAAGAAATATTATTGGCTAATACCTGAAAAATATATATTTCTTCTTCGGACCATCTTTTTTCTTTTGTGCAATCGTCAAAACCAATAAAACCAGTAAAAATATCATTGATGTAAAGAGGTAGAATCAAAATTGATTTAATCTCATTGTTGATTAAAAGAGTTTTGAAAAATCCTTCATCCAGATTTCTAGTTAAGGTATTGAGGATTTTTTTCTGTTGTGCCGCTTCGTAAATTTCTTTTAAATTATCTTCCGTCATATGACGTAAAGGCGTAATTTGATGTATTACTCCTTCACGTGACCATTTGTATTTTTGATATACAGTGTTGTAAACAGGATCTTTTTCGTAATAGTACATATGATCTACTTTTGCGGCTTTTCCTATTATATCATACGTCTCCTGAAACATCTGCTGTGTGGTCTTGCTGAGCAGGAATTTTTCGGTACATAAAGAAAGAGCAGATAAAAGCTGACTTTTGAATTCTAGTTTTCTTTCGGCTTCTAAACGCATCTGAGAAGAAATAGCAAGCGAAATTACATCTGAAATGGTTCTAGCATAATTAATGTCTTCATTATCCCATTCGCGTTTTTTTTCAGTGCTTTCAAAACAAACGACTCCAGCTAATTGTCCCGATAAAAAAATAGGAACATCAAGCATTGATTTGATATTGTTTTTAGTAAAGTATAGTTTTTCAAATTCGGATGTTTCTAGTTTATTGAATACATCCGGTGCATTAATGATGGCTTTTTTGCTTAAAGTTTCAAAATATATAGGGTAAGATTCTTTGTTTAAAATATTCTTATCGCTTAAGTTTTGATTGTCAAGACTGTAAAGGTTTTTGCATTGAATAAGGTCTTTATGGTATTTCCAAAAACTAACACGATTAACACGACTAATGGTTGCTGCTTCTTTTAAAATTAGATCAATAACAGTATTGAGTTTGTCATATTTACTGAAATCGGTGGTAGATAATTTTTTGGTAGAATTATTATAAGCTTCAATTTTTTTGAGACGTTTTTTTTTCTCTTTTTCGATAGTTTTTTTCTCTGTAATATCTCGTGCAATTCCAGAAAAACCAGTCGTTTGTCCTAAATCATTTTTACGGACAATAATTTTTTGGGAAATCCATATTTCTTCACCGTTTTTCTTTAGAATCGGAATTTCAATAATCGGATAATTGTTTTCATTCAGAACTAGATTTTCGTAAAAATCAACAGCACTATTAATATAATGTTCATGAATGATATTAGAGTAATGCTTTCTAATGATTTCGTTTTCAGAATAACCAAGAATAGAAAAACCAAATTCATTTATAAAAGTAAAATGTCCTTCGGCATCAATTTCAAAAATAATATCGGTTGCGGTCTGAATTAGATTTTTATATTGATCCTGAACGATAATCTGCTCCGTAACATCTTGACCAATACTGATAATTAAATCTTCTGAGAACTTTTTATCTTTCCATTGAATGTATTTAAACTCTCCATTTTCAGTTTTTAGTTTTCTGATGTAAAGTTTGTTCTCTTCATTATTGATGGGATTTGTTTTTTCTATGAATTCAGGATCCTGCGTTAGTTCCCAGTATTTTAGCCCCATTAATTGTTCGGGCTGATAACCTAAAATAGCTGTAACAGTCTCGCTGCAGAATAAAATTTCACCTTTTTGATTGGAAGCAATCGTTAAGGAATTTCCCTTATGAACAATTTCGCTGGCAAACCTGAAATTATCACGATTATTTAGTAATACAGCATATTTTACTTGGTTAATGATAAAAATTAAGATGCAAAAATTAATTAGTAAAATAGAAGACTTTATTGGGATAAGCTGAAATGTTATCGTTGCAATTAAAAAAACAAAAGTAAGTCCAACAAAAAAACAATAGATTTTAATTGGTTTAAGAATGCTATAGGAAAAGAAAAATGAAATTAAGAAAACAATAATTGGAACAACATCATTGGAAAGCATTACAATATTGAATGCGACATAGGAGATGTAAATAAAAAAACTGGAAATAAAAATCTGCTGAATATGTTCTCTAAACCATTTTATTTTATCTGTTATCGAATAAATTAAAAGTACAGCAACACCAATTGAAACATTTACAACTAAGAGACTTTTGGGTCTAATTTTGAAAATTTCATTGATGATTTCAATTACGATTACAGCAATACCAAAAAACAAGATATAAAGCTGGTATTCTCTGCTGATGGTGTCTTGTTCTTTTTTCTTTTCTATGAAATATCCAATCTTTGCTTTAATCTTAAAAAACTGATATACAAGCAATGAAAGAAATGCAAAAAGAGATAACCCTAAAACGATAAGTTTAGGGTTATTATAAAAAATAATGTCGGAGTCGAATACATACCATGCGGTCATAATTGATTCTAAGGTATTACCAAGGCTGGTAATTCCTGAAATAACCGAATTGAAAAAACTATAGTCAGTTGCCATAGAATTTGGGGTATGTTGGTTTAGTGTAAACAGTCTTTTGAAAAACCTTAAAAAGAATTGGTTAATTTCTCTTTCAATACAGTTTCTCTATTTTAATCTACATTATATTTTCCAATTGAATCAATTGAATCTTCTTCTTCATTCATTCCAAAAATTCCAAAATAAGTGGCATAAATCATAGAGCTGTTAAAAACGACAGTAAAAATAATTCCCACGCAGCACGCAAAAATACCAATTAATGAGCCGATAAAACCTATGATAAAGAATGCAAATATGTTTAGTGGATTTTTAGTTACAACAACAATACTTGATTTGATGGCGTCTATTGCATTCAAATTACCGAATACAACTAACGGAATCGATAAATACATAAAGTAAGATACCATAAAGGAAATTACGTTGCCAACATATAAAACTTCAAAACTCTCAATAAAATTAGAAAGAGCGGTTCCAACAAGAGCAGGAATAAAAGCAGCAACAAAAACTTGTCCAAAATAAGGAGCTCTGTAGTAGCTGAAAATTGTAGAAACATTGAATTCAATATCTTTATCTGCTGAATCTGCCATTTTAAGGAAACCTGCGCCAAAAGGAGCTGTGATTCCAGCAACTGCCGAAATAACAACAGTTTGTATGACAAGTTCTATTGCGGTAAATTTCTGGTTTTCTAAATCCAGTAAAAATTCCTTGGTAATGCTTCCTATTCCAAAATAAGCGACCATTACTCCTGCAAACGCCATTGCAAAAAGAATAGAAAAAACCAAGATGATAAGTCCAGAATAAAGGGCTATTTTTTTATAGTTTTCAAAGGCATGATTAAAAACGGTAGCAAAATCAAGGGAATAGCCATTTTTTTTAATGTCCTCAATTTGGGCAAGGGTAGATTTCATTTTTTACGTAAAATTGTTTTATTGACTTGTAATATTATATGGGTATCTTGACGTAAATATAATATTTTTAATCAATTCCGTATAAAAATCTATAAAACATTCTAAAATGATTTTAAATCCTTTACAGCCAGTCTAAAATTCGTCTGATTGAAGCCAATTTATCTTTGTAAGGAGCATAACGCATAGGTAAGTCGAGCCAATTACCTTTTTTGACAATAGCTTTATGATGAGAAAAAGTATCAAAGCTCAGCTGGCCGTGGTATGCGCCGATGCCGCTATGTCCAACACCGCCAAAAGGCAGTCTTTTATTAGAGAAATGAATCACGGTGTCGTTTACAGATCCGCCACCAAAAGAGTATTTGGTGATTAATTTTTTGGTAAACGAATTATTTTCACTGAAAATATAAAATGAAAGAGGTTTCTCATAACGGCTCACGACGTTTTCGATGTCATTTTCGGTTTCATAAGTGAGAATTGGTAAGATAGGGCCAAAGATTTCTTCTTTCATAACCGGACTTTTTAAATCGGGTTCTTCAAGTAAAGTAGGAGCGATATATAACTTGTTAGCGTCACTTTCGCCTCCAAACAACACATTTTCGTTTTGAATCATATTGGTTAAACGAAACCAATTTTTGGTATTAATAATTCTTGCAAAATCAGGTGATTTGTCTATTTTTTTTCCGTAGGCTTTGAGGATTTCTTCGATTAAATAGGTTATAAAATTGACTTTCATGTTTTTTTGAACCAAAACATAGTCGGGTGCGATACAAGTCTGTCCTGCGTTGATGAATTTTCCCCAGACAATTCGTTTTGCTGCAAGTTTTAAATCGGCAGTTTCATCAACTATACAAGGATTTTTTCCGCCTAATTCTAAGGTTACAGGAGTCAGGTTTTCGGCAGCAGCTTTGGCTACAATTTTTCCAACTGCGACACTTCCAGTAAAGAAAATATAATCCCAGCGCTGTGCTAATAATTTATTAGAAACTTCTACACCGCCCTCAAAAACTTCGACATGATTAATGTGAAATGTTTTTTCGATAATTTTTGCAATTATAGCCGATGTGTGTGGGGTAAGTTCTGATGGTTTTAAAGCAACTCTATTTCCAGCAGCAACAGCAGCAATAAGTGGACATAAAGCCAATTGAAAAGGATAATTCCAAGGAGCAATTATTAAAACATGTCCGTAAGGTTCTTTGTAAATATAATCGCTGGAAGGAAAATTAAGAAGAGAAGGAAAAACGCGTTTAGGTTTTGACCAAGTTGTAATGTTTTTGATCGTGTTTTTAAGGTCCGAAATAACATAACTTGTTTCTGTAACAACAGCTTCAAATTCTGGTTTTTTAAAGTCATCGTATAAGGCTTTGATAATCAAATCTTCATTTTTCTGAATGTTATGTAATAACTTTTTCAGTGTTTCCTTTCGATATCCGATGTCACTTTTATAATCCATTTTTACGATCAGCTTGTTTTTTCTCTATGCAAGTTAGTCGATAAAATTTAAAAAATTAACAATTAAATCATAAAAATCAGACAGCATTCCAAATTGGATCGTCTGGAGTAGGGGCAATAATTGTAATATTCTCTTTTGTAACAGGATGAACAAACGTTAGTTTTCTGGCATGAAGATGAATACCACCGTCAGGATTGCTTCTGTCTGCGCCATATTTTAAATCGCCTTTTATAGGAGATCCAATTGCAGTTAACTGAGCCCGAATTTGATGATGACGTCCTGTATGTAAATTGATTTCCAGCGCCGTATAATTTTGAAGTTCTTTGATTGTCGTATAATCCAAACTAGCTAATTTACTATCCGGAACTTCTTTTGAATGGGCTTTTGAAGTATTATTTTTTTCGTTTCTTTTTAAATAATGAACGAGTTTTGCTTTAGCTTCTTTCGGTTTGTTTTTCACAACTGCCCAATAAGTCTTTTTAGTTTCACGATTACTGAACAGTTCATTCATTCGAGACAAAGCTTTGCTTGTTCTGGCAAAAACCACAATTCCTGTTGTCGGTCTGTCCAAACGATGAATTACGCCCAAAAAAACATCTCCCGGTTTGTTGTATTTTTCTTTGATATATTCTCTCACAATATCAGACAGCGGTTTGTCACCCGTTTTGTCACCTTGAACAATATCACCAACACGTTTATTGACCACAATTAAGTGGTTGTCTTCATGAAGAATTTGGAGATTATTTTTATCTGAAAGAGTTTTCATTTTGGTGTGAAATTTAGACGGCAAAAAGTTAGGCTAAAGCCTGCCAGTAAGCTTAAAAATGAACCTCCAGCTAAAGCTGGAGGCAATTTATAAAACCTTTGTAACTTTGTCACTCTGAACCTTTGGAACTAAAAAAACTTAGTATCTTAGAACCTTAGCAACTTAGTATCTCAAAAATTAATATTGTTCTTTTTCGTTAGGGAAATCCTGAGACTTAACATCAGCAGCATATTGACCGATAGCTTTTGTCATTTCTTCGTATAAGTTTAAGTAACGACGCAAGAAACGCGGACTAAACTCATTATTCATACCTAACATATCGTGAATAACTAAAACTTGTCCGTCAACACCTCCACCAGCTCCAATTCCGATAACAGGAATCGAAATACTGTCTGCTACTTTTTTAGCAAGTTCTGCTGGTATTTTTTCCAAAACAACTGCAAAACATCCTACTTTTTCAAGCATTTGAGCGTCTTCGATTAATTTTTCAGCTTCTTCTTCTTCTTTTGCACGAACACTGTACGTACCGAATTTATAGATGGATTGAGGAGTTAAACCCAAATGTCCCATAACTGGAATTCCAGCATGTAATATCTTTTTAATAGATTCTTTAATTTCTTTTCCGCCTTCTAATTTCACTGCGTGTCCACCGCTTTCTTTCATTATTCTGATAGAAGAACGAAGTGCTTCTTTTGGGTCTGATTGGTAACTACCAAAAGGTAAATCTACTACAACCAAAGCTCTTTCGACAGCACGAACTACAGATGAAGCATGATAAATCATTTGATCTAGCGTAATTGGCAGTGTCGTTTCGTGACCCGCCATAACATTTGATGCAGAATCACCCACTAAAATTACATCGACACCAGCAGTGTCAACAATTTTTGCCATTGTATAATCGTAAGCCGTAAGCATAGAGATTTTTTCTCCATTGCTTTTCATTTCAATTAATGACTTTGTTGTGATTCTTTTATAATCTTTCTTTGCTACTGACATTTTATGTTTTTTTTGAATATGTAAAAGTATTGAATAATTGTAAATGAGGAATCAGCAATAATAGAATATTTCGATGGAAAATAATTTCCCTTCTTTGAATTCTAATCGGAATTGACTGTCTTCCATTAAGATAAAGTATTGATGTGGTGATTTTAACGAAGCTTCGACATAAGTTCCATATTTTTCAATGAAAGCTTTTTCAGACAGTGTATGATCCAAAACAGCGTTTGGATTGATAATAAATTTGTTGTTTTCGTTAATGAAAACTTTGATAATTTCGGCCTTATTTAGTTTCTCATCAACGGAAGCTTCTAAATCTGGATAATAATAAAATAGGTCACTAGAATACAAACCACATTCATCTGAAATACGAGTCTTTTTCGGTGGATTTCCAAAACTTTTAACCAATTGTATTTGTGTTAAATACAATGATTTTGTTTTAACGCCTTTTAATGAATATTCCGATTTCTGTATAAAAGAACTGATTTGTTCTGGCAGTTTATGTTTGGATAATGCTTTGGCTAAAGCCATGTTCAATTCCGTATCGGAGATTAATTTTGGATCGTTAATTTGTTTTACAACTTCATAATATCTTTGATATGCAGGAACCAAATCATTGTAATTGCTATTCCAAGCCAATTCAACAATTCTTTCGCTGAGTGTTTTGCGTTCAGGAATTGCATTGACATCTAGTTTGTCAAAATCTTTTATAAGCGTTTCTAAATTCGGTCTTTGTCCTAGAAATTTTTGAAGTGTAAATTTCGCATATTCTTCATTAAAACTCCCGTTGATATTAACCCATTCGTCTGGATTTACAGGAATGTAATTTACAGGAACAGGATCTCCATTGAAAAGGATTTCTCTAATTTTTGCATTTTTATCTGGTAGAGCTCTTGCTTTAAGTCCCGCAACAATTACAAAAAGATGATTGCCACCATAATAGGTGTCTCCGCCTTCTAAAATTGGATTTTCAGTATCTCTAACTTTTATGTCTCTAGCATTAAGGCTTTTGGCAATATATTTCTCTTGAATAAAACCTTCGTTAAAATTATCTGCCTGTATTTTGCACCAGCCATTTTGACTTTCTCCCAATAAACGAACTTCTGCTCCATACTTAAAATAACCTCTAAAAGAAGTCGAGTTAGGAGAAATATACAATCTTGTGTTTGAATTTAGAAAATAACGTTCTTGCGAATGAAGTAAAACAGAACAGAAAAAAAGTAAAAAGTAAAGTTTTTTCATGAAGTTGATTTATGGTTTTAGCCACAGATTAAAGGATTTACACAGATTTTTATTTCACGCAGATTTAAAAAGATTTAGGCAGATATATGCAGATTTTTTATTTTAAATCTGCTGAAATTTGCAAAATCTGCGTGAAAAATCATTTTTAATCCTTTTAATCTGTGGCCAACTTAAATTTTTAACAATCAGCCATATTTACTGCGACTGCAAGGCCTCCTTCTGAGGTTTCTTTGTATTTGGAATTCATGTCTTTTGCTGTTTCCCACATGGTATTGATTACTTTGTCTAATGGAACTTTAGCATTTTTAGAATCCGTTTCTAATGCCAGTTCAGCTGCGTTTATAGCTTTTATGGCTCCCATTGTATTTCTTTCAATGCAAGGAATCTGTACTAAACCACCAATTGGATCACAGGTTAAACCTAAATGATGTTCCATAGCAATTTCGGCTGCCATCAAAACCTGAGCAGGAGTACCACCCATTAATTCGCAAAGTGCAGCAGCAGCCATCGATGACGAAACGCCAATTTCTGCCTGACAGCCACCCATAGCAGCAGAAATGGTAGAGCCTTTTTTGAAAATACTTCCAATTTCTCCGGCAACCATTAGGAATTGTTTGATTTCTTTTTCGCCTGCATTGTGATTTTCAATTACCATATAATACATTAAAACAGCAGGAATAACACCAGAACTTCCGTTAGTCGGAGCCGTTACCACACGTCCTAAAGATGCATTTACTTCATTCACGGCCAATGCAAAACAGCTTACCCATTTTAAAATCTGGCGAAATTTAACTTCAGTTTTTCTAATTTCTTCCAGCCAGCTCTGAGGATCGGTATAATTAGATAATCCGATAAGATTTTGGTGCATATCAAAAGCCCTTCTGCGAACGTGAAGTCCGCCAGGAAGTATGCCTTCAGAATGACAACCAATATACATACATTCCAGCATGGTATTCCAAATACGCATTAATTCTGAATGTACTTCTGCTTCTGGACGCATTGAAATTTCGTTTTCATAAACGATTTCAGAAATTGATTTGTTTTCAGAAACGGTATAAGCTAATAATTCTGCAGCGTTTTGAACCGGATAAGGAAAGGCACATTTTATAGCTTCTTTTTGTTTAGCATTGGTACGTTCTTCTTTTACCACAAATCCGCCTCCAATAGAATAAAAAGTAGATTCGTATTCAGAATCATCCGATTTGTAAGCCGTAAATTTCAATCCATTGGCATGAAAAGGAAGGAAATCTTTATTGAAAACAATGTCTTGAAGAAAATAAAACGGAATCAGTTTCTGGTTTCCTAAATTGATTTCGTTGTTCGTTTCAATTTTTTTAATAATTCCTGCAATATCTTCAACCGGAATATATTCAGGATCTTGACCGCTCAAACCCAGCATAACGGCAAGATCTGTTGCATGGCCTTTTCCTGTTAAAGATAAAGAGCCGTATAAATCGACTTTTACTCTCGTAATATTTTCTAAAATTGCTTCCTCTTTAAGCTCTTCCAGAAAGCGTTCGGCAGCTCTCCAAGGTCCCAAAGTATGTGAGCTTGAAGGGCCAACGCCAATTTTAAGCATATCAAAAACTGAGATACATTCTTCCATTGTTCGTTTTTTGTTAAGACAAAGATAATTGAATAACGCAATGGATAGTTATTTTTGATTGTTAATCTTGAATATTTGTTAAAAAAAATATTAAATTTTAATAATTCAGCAATGAAATAAATTTAAATCCTTAATATGCAGTTTTCGTAGAAAGTTCGCGTTTTTTCGGTATTTTTGTAAAGAAACGATCTTAAAAAAACGACTCGATTCATTAATATTAATACTTCAGGGATTTTGTTCTAATTCAGAAAATGTCTTTTTACAAATTATAATACCACAAGAAGATAAAGTTACAATATGATAGAATTTTTCAAACATCTATTACAAGAATTCGAATTACCACTTAGCAATCCCGTATTGATTTTTTCGTTAATACTTTTTATAATTCTGCTTTCTCCAATTTTACTTAAAAAAATAAATATTCCAGGAATTATAGGTCTAATTATTTCGGGAGTTATTATTGGTCCACACGGATTAAATATTTTAGCAAAAAACTCAGCAGTCGATTTATTTTCGACCATCGGGCTTTTGTATATTATGTTTATTGCCGGTCTAGAATTGGATATGAATGAGTTTAAAGCCAATCGAAATAAGAGTTTACTATTTGGATTTTTTACTTTCATTTTACCGCTTTCGATAGGATTTCCAGTTTGTTTTTATTTGTTGCAATATGATTTTAATGCCAGTTTTTTAACGGCAAGTATGTTTGCAACACATACATTAGTAGCCTATCCGATTGTAAGTAAATTAGGAATTGCCAAAAATCAGGCCGTTGCCATTACGGTTGGAGGAACAATTTTGACCGATACTGCGGTTTTGATTATTCTTGCTGTAATTATGGGAAGTGCACAGGGAAGTCTAAATCAAGCTTTCTGGATTAAATTGACCATTTCATTGGCGATTTTTTCGGCCATTATGTTTTTGGTTATTCCAAGAATTGCTAAATGGTTTTTTAAAAAACTGGAAAGTGAAAAACATGCCCATTATATTTTTGTACTTTCTGTAGTTTTCTTTGCAGCCTTTTTAGCCGAAGTAGCAGGAGTAGAGCCTATTATTGGAGCATTCGTTGCAGGTTTGGCATTGAATCCTTTAATTCCGCATTCGTCAGCTTTGATGAATCGAATTGAATTTATTGGAAACTCGTTGTTTATTCCGTTTTTCTTAATTTCGGTAGGAATGCTGGTAGATGTAAGCGTGATTTTAAGCGGACCAACAGCTTTGATTGTAGCGGGAACGTTGAGCATTGTGGCTATTTTCGGAAAATGGATTGCAGCTTTTTTTACGCAGATTGTTTTTAAATATACGAGAACCGAAAGACAGCTTATTTTTGGATTGAGCAGTGCGCACGCTGCAGCAACTTTGGCCGTAATTCTAGTTGGTTTTAAAGCCAAAATCCTGGATGAAAACATCTTAAACGGAACGATTATCCTAATTCTGATTACGTGTATTGTAGCTTCTTTTGCTACTGAAAAAGCAGCTAAGAAAATTGCCATCTGCGAAGAAGAAATTTCACCGGAAGATCCAGGAAGAGACCAAATTTTGGATGAACATATTTTGATTCCATTGGCGAAAACCTCTGCTGCAGCAAGTTTATTAGATTTTGCACTTTTAATTAAGGATAAAAAATCTTCTAATCCAGTGACACTATTGACTATTGTTCCTAACAATAATCAGGCAGAAAAGAACATTCTAAAATACAGAAAAGCCGCTGATAAATTTGTCATTCAAGGTTCTGCTTCAGAAGTGAAAATTAATACAATTGCCAGAATCGATCATAATCCTGCAAGCGGAATTGCAAGAACTTCTAAGGAAATTATGTCGGATATTGTGATTGTTGGCTGGCCTAGAAAAACAGGTTTTATCGATAAAATTTTTGGAGAAAATGTAGATTCGATTATTAATAATGTTGATAAGAGTTTGTTCATCTGCCGATTTCAAAAGAATTTTATAGAAGAAAAAAGATTGGTTTTTGTTTGTCCGCCATTCTCAGAAAGAGGAGCTGGCTTCTTGGTATTATTGCAGAAAATCTGTCGTTTATCTCAGGAATTAAGTATTTCAATCGTAATTCATGCCGAATATAAAACTTACGAAACTATTCAGCAAATTGCTAATAATTTGAAGTTAAATGCCAAATTAGGATTTAAAAATGTTTCAGATTGGGAAGATTTTGAGTCTATTTCTGATGAAATGAAACCAACCGATTTAATTGTCTTCAATCTTTCAAGGAAAGGTTCTGTTTCATATCAATCGATTTTTGATAGATTGCCACAAAAAATTGAAAAGTTTTTCAATGACAATAATGTGATTTTGGTTTATCCGCAAGACGACCGTAAGGAAAGTGCCATGGATGCCTACGAAGATTTTACCGCATCGCCTTTGGCAAAAGGTATAGAAGCCATAGAACAAATTGGGCGTGGTTTGGGAAGTATTTTGAAGAAAGGGTAAAAACTTATTTATCATTTTATGACAGAAGAATTAAAAGGGATTTTTAGAAAGTATGATTTTCCAAAACGCGATGAGAATTCTTCGGTCGAGATTGAAGATATTCAAATGCATCTAAAATTTGATCTTCCGGAAGACTATGTTTTTTATGTCGAAAATTATTTAGGAATTGATCAATTTATTGGAGCTGAATTCATAAAACTTTGGAGTTTAGAGGAAATTATTGATGCTAATTTAGAGTATCATATTTTCGAAAAATTACCACAGACACTAGCTATCGGAACAAACGGAAGTGGTGAATTTATCGGAATTGAATTTGAGGATAATAATGGTATAAAAATTATTCTTTCTCCTTTTATGGATTTAAATACCCAGTATCATGTCGAAATCGGAAACTCATTTACTGATTTCCTTGTTAGACTTGATAATGGAATTGAATGGTTTTCATAATCTAAAATAACAAGTATGAATCACAACATAAAATCAATCCGTCCTTTTATAGGTTCTAAAAATTTTGAAATCTCAAGAAGTTTCTACCGTGATTTAGGTTTTGAAGAAATTGTTTTAGATGCAAAAATGTCTGTTTTTAAAGCAAATGAAACGGCTTTCTATCTTCAAGATGCTTACGTAAAAGACTGGATTGACAATACCATGATTTTTGTAGAAGTTGATGATGTAGAACGTTATTATAGTGAACTTTTATCTTTAAACCTTCCTCAAAAATATGAAGGAGCAAAGCTGACTCCAATTCGATATTTAGACTGGGGAAGTGAATGTTTTCTACACGATCCGTCAGGCGTTTTATGGCATTTTGGAAAGTTTAAATAATTTAATATTTGGTTTCGAAAAATTTGAGTAATAGGAAATCATTTGAAGCAATTTGACTTCAAAAGAGAATCGCTTAAATTCGTGAATTCGTGGCTAACAAAAAGAAAGACCTATCTCAATCCAAAATCACCCAAAACACGAGTAGTGCTTTTTCGCTGATACCAATCATTGTAAACTAATTCGATGCTTTTTACATCAAATTCTCCAAAATCATAATCGCGGAATTTTGCAGCAGTTTCAATTAGTTTTTTGGGATCATGAAGTTTGTCCTGAAAACGCATTATAGTCGAATGTGCCGTAGAAATTTCATATCGGCTGTCAATGCTTTGTTGCAGATTGGAATTTTTGAAGTTTTCACGAAGTCTGTTTCTTAAATTATTCAAAGTCTCATCACTTGGAAATCCCTGAATCATTATTGCTGATGGAGAAGCTGTTATACCTTTGTAATGAATTTTAATTTTATTGACATCCACAAGACTTCTACAGATCAATTCAATATATTCATTTGGTGAAATCATATTTAAATTGAACTCGGTAGAACATGAAATGATAGACATTACGGTGATATGAATGTCAGAATCTGGATAAAAATATTGCTCAGGTTCTACTTTTTTCAATTCATTGATAAAATGCTGTATATTGGCTTTTATTTCATCGTTTGGACGAATTAATAAAGTTATTCCGAACCGCGAATCAGATTCGTTTTTTATTTCTGAATCAATCACATATTTCCCTGTTGCAATAGTTTCAGAAGATGTTTTATAAAGTTGATTGTAGTGTTCGGTTAAATTCATTATTCGATTATTTCTTTTTTACTTTTTCAAGATTTTCTTTCACTCTAAATTTTACAATTTTCGTAATCAAATCATAAGGCATTTTTTCTTTCAACGGAAATTGTACAGAACCTTTTCCTGATTTATATTTTGACAACTCTTCTCTAAAAGCTTCATGACCACTTGGAAGTGCATAAAGTCCGATATGGTTTTTGAAAGCAGCAAAATAAACCACAATTCCGTTCTGCTCAAACGCTGGCATCGAATAACTGATTTTTTCTTTGGCTTCGGGTGCTGCTTTTTGAATTGTCATTCGGACTTTCTCCAAAATTTCCTGAACATCATTGGGAAATCCGCCAATGTATTCGTCTATATTTTCGGGTTTCTTTGTTTCCATTCGGGCTAAAAATTAATTTAAAGTTTGTTTTGTTTAGAATCTCGCAAAGTCGCTAAGTCGCAAAAGTTGTTTTTACACGATTATATAAAAAAATCTTTGCGCCTTAGCGTCTTTGCAAGACTAATTCGCAACAGTATAAAAACTTCGCGTGCTTTGCGTAAATCTCTTGCGTTCTTTGCGGTTAAATCAGTTTGTGTTTTTTACCGCAAAGTACGCTAAGTTATTTTTAATTGCTAGACTAAGCATTATCTATATATTAAGTTCGCAAAGCTTTGTATAGATAATGCTTTGCGAACTTTTTCATTTAATGATTCTCAAAAAAAACTTCGCGTACTTTGCGTAAATCTTTGCGCTCTTTGCGGTAAAAAAAACACACAGATTTTGCGGTTAAATTTATTTTAAGCTAATCCTTTCGGGAATCTATCTAATACTAAATTCAATTGTAAATTATGTTCTAAAAATGCTTTAGCTCCAGCTAAAACCAATGTAAATCCTTCAGTAGAATTACGAACCTGATCTATTATTTTGTCTGAGTCTCCTTGAAAGCCCGAATTGGTAACACTTACAAAAGTTTCATTTTCGTTCAACGGATTAAAAATCCATTCAACTAAAGTAAGTTCATCGGGATTTCCCCATTCAATAACAATTTTTTTATTTTCTTGTAAAACCAAAGTTTTAACCGAAAGCGAAAAACCATACATTTCCCATGTCCATTCGGTTTTTTGGTTTTCTTCTAATTTTCCGGATCCTTTTGTAAACCAAAATTTACTCGTAATCTGTGGGTCAATAAAAGCTTTAAAAACTTCTGAAACAGGTTTCCGAATTAGCATTTCGGCCTTTGCAAATTTGTTATTTTCTGTTTTCATGATTAGTGTAAAATATGTGAGGTAATAGTAAGTTATTTTTTGGACTTCTAATTTAAGAAAGAAAATTTTAAAATTAGGATAAAAAAAATCCAGACAAGATTTTTCTCATCTGGATTAATGCTATTTAAATTAAACCTTTAGAATATTGTATATCCAAAAATGATAGAGGTCGATGCGAGTTTTGATGAAAAATAAACCCCTTCGTTGAGAATATCTTTTGTAGAGTATCTTAATTCTAAACTATATTTGTTTTTGTATTTATAACCAAGCCCCATTGCTATAGACTTAGTACTTCTAACATCTAAATTACCAAAAGGAGGAAATTTAACTTCTGAATTTAACTGAAATTCTACTATATATTGAAAATTCACAAAGAGTTTAGAATTGTTGTTTAAGAAGGAATAATATCTAATTCCCAAAGGTAATTCAATAGATTTGTAGTCAATAGATACATTTGCATTTCTTACTGTTTTTTCATCACTGTAAGATTGATAAGTAGGTTCTACAATAAAAGCCCATTTGTTTCTATTAAAGCCAAAAATAAATTCAGCCTCTACGCCTAATCTTACTTGCGTTTTATTGTCAAAATCTACATCGTATACAGATGTGTTTTGTCTTTTTATTGATGCTTTACTGTTGCTTATTCCCCCGCGAACATTTAAGTTGAATAAATCTTTTTTCTCTTTGACTTCTGTTGTTTCAATTTTTGGATCGATTGAATGATTATATTTCGAAAAAAACGCAACTAACTTATCTTTACTATATGTTAGATTCTTAATGTTTTTGTCAGAAATAGAATTGTCTTGCAAAGCATTTGCGAGCTGTTGTTTGTAATGGTTGTTATGACCAATTTCTGATTCGTTAATCTTATAGCTTTTATAAACTAATTGGGTTATTGCTACATCATCGGTTTTAAAGAAAAATCTTTTTAGGTCGTTTTCATCATATTGGTACAAACTTGCTTTTCCTTCAACTAAGACCTTTAAAAATAATGTTTCTTCATTGAATTCAGGATTTTTAACATAACTCATATTACGCATAATTTCACTGGATCTATCAATTTTTACAGTATATCTCTGATATTTTGTGTCGTTTTCAAAACCAAATTCTTTGACTTGCTGAATAGTTAAAGTTTGCGGTTGTTCAGTCTCTGTAAGTTTATATTGAAATTCCTTTGGTGTTTTTATCCAATCCTGATTTCTAATTAAACAGTTGACTTTTGTGTTGTTGTTATCAATGTAGTAGGCTTTTTCGAAAACAATTTGAGAGTAGGAATGAAAGCTTAAGAAAGAAAGTAAAATTAATAAAGTTAGTTTTTTAATCATTTTGGGTTAGTTTGAAATTTTTGAATTTAAATGTTATTCGCGGGCAAATATATAAGAATTTTCATTTAAATAATCTCAAAAAAAAACTTTTTAAGTTTTATCTTTCTCAATCCATTTTCCAACTATTGGTGGCGTATAATTTCTCATTTGATGTAGCAAATCATCAATACTATCACTCACTAAAAGCATTTCTCTATTTACTTCTTTAAGCAACCCTTTGGAAGTCATGGTTTTAAGTAATTCCATAAGAGAGTCATAAAAACCATTAACATTCAAAACGGCAATAGGTTTTTTATGAAGTCCTAATTGTGCCCAAGTCAGCATTTCGAAAAGTTCTTCGAGAGTTCCAAAACCGCCTGGCAGAGCAATTACGCCGTCGCATAAATCGTTCATTTTGGTTTTTCTTTCATGCATACTTTCAACCAAAATTAATTCGGTTAAACCCAAATGTGCAATTTCTTTTGATCTCAAAAAGTTTGGGAGAACGCCAATTACTTTTCCGCCAGCACTTAAAGCACCGTCTGCAACAGCGCCCATTAAACCTACGTTTGCGCCTCCGTAAACTAATTCGATATTTTGTTCTGCAAGTGTTTTTCCTAATGCGGTTGCTTGCTCTTCATATATTTTTTCTGTACCAAAACTAGAGGCACAGAATACTGTAATTCTTTTCATTTTTTATTATTAAATGTTATGAGTTATGAGTTATGAGTTATGCGTTAATGGTTCAAACTCGTAACTCATAACTCATAACCTTTAACGTATTACTTTTTTAATTCATATTCAAAATAAGGCATATCAATTCCATTTGCTGTTAGAATCATGTCTCTTACCTTTTCAGCTCCAAGTTTTAGAACGGCTTTTTGAGATCGGAAGTTTTCGGCTCCGACATGGAAAAATATTGAATCAACATACTGAAAGGCATAATCAATCAGAAGTTTTTTATTTGATTTATTGTAAGGACCACCCCAAAATTTACGAGCTAGAAAAGTATATCCAATTGCAACACTAGATTTTTCGGGATTGTACTCATAAAAACGAGTTGTGCCTATTATTTCGTTTGTTTGTTTATCAAGAATTAAAAATGAACCTTTTGAATTTATAGCCATTTCAAAAAAAGCAGTAAAACCTTCTCTATGATACCTGTCTTTTGAAGGATGTTGTTCCCAAATTAAAGGGTCTGAGGCAACTTTGAACAATTCTTCAAAATGTTTTTCTTCTAACGGAATCAATTTTGTGATTTCGTTTTCTAAGATATCAGGCTGTAAATTGAAATTTGATGTTGTCATTTTTATAGTTTTTGTGGTTTCTTTTTTGGTTAGTTTGTCAGAATGAAAAAATTAAATCCTTTTGATCTGAACACAGGAAACGTTTTCCATTTTTACTTCTTTTCCAGCTTTTTTCAATAATCCTGTTTTTGGGTCTCTCTTAAAAACAATTACATTTCCTGTTTGAACATTCGATGCAACTAAAAATTTTCCGCTTTCATCAATGGCAAAAACTCTCGGATGTTTTCCTAAAGTAGATTGATACCCAATGTTTTTCAACAATCCTTTTTCGTCTATTGAGAAAATTGCAATGTTGTTTTCTTTTCCTCTGTTTGTAGCGTAAAGAAATTTTCCGTCTGGCGAAATGTGAACGTCTGAACTTTCAAAACCATCTTTAATTTTCTCAGGATGCGTGGCAATACGCTGGATTTTATTTAAAACTCCATTTTCATAATTATAAACACTTATTTGTCCTGCCATTTCTTCAATACAATATCCAAATTTTTGATTAGGATGAAAAGTAAAATGTCTCGGGCCAGCTTCTAAATCGGTTTTGGTGAATGGATTTTTCGTTTCCACTAAAGGTTTTTTCTGGTTTTTATCAAAAGCATAACAACGAATTTTATCAGCTCCTAAATCGGGTAAAAACAAATAATCGCATTCAGGCGAAAATACAGCCGAATGAACGTGCGATCTGGTTTGTCTTTCTTTATGTGCACTTCCCTCCATATATTGGAAATTCTGTGCAATCGAATCAATTTTACCATTTTCTAAAATCGGAAAAACAGAAACACTTCCTTCTGTATAATTAGCATTTGCAATCCATTTTCCGCTTTTATGAACCGAAACATAAACAGGGTTTTCGCCACCGCTTCGCTGACTGTTTAGAAAAGTCAGAGTTTTATTTGAAGGATTAAATTCAAAACTGCTGATACTTCCTGCATTTGGTGTTTTGGTATCGGTACAGGCATAAACGTATTTTCCGTTTGGTGAAACCGTTAAATAAGAAGGATTGATGATATTTTTAACCGAAGTGAATTTTGTCAATTTCCCATTTATAGTATCCAATTGATACACCTGAATCGCTTCTGCCGATTTATCACGATTGTATGATCCTAGAAAGACATAAGTGTTCTGTGAAAACAGATTACAACTAAGGAGAAAGGTTATGGTTATTATGAGGTTTTTTAGGTTCATTTTTAGTTTTTTTGTTTCAGGTTTCAGGTTTCAGGTTTCAAGTTTGACCGAATTGTCAGGCTGAGCGAAGTCGAAGCCCCGTTCCAATTGGAATGCCCTTCGACTCCGCTCAGGGTGACATTGCAATTAACGAATATTACGCCACCATTGCTTAAATTCCTGTTTTTCGTTTTTCAGTTCCACTTTTTCGCCAATCATTGGGGTTATTAATGGAACAGGATTTTCGCTTAAACTATTTAGTTCGGTTACTTTGATTAAAGGTGCATCCCAAGAATGTAGTGAAAGAGCAAATTTAGACGAATGAACTGGAAATACTCTTTTTGCTTTCAAGTCTTTTATGGCTTTTATAACGTCTTCGGGCATATTGTGAATGTATTTCCATTTTTCGTTGTATTGGCCATTATCCAGTAAAGCAATATCAAACGGACCGTATTTTTCGCCTATTTCTGCAAAATGTTTATCATAACCGCTGTCTCCACCCAGATACATTTTGAAATCTTTAGTTTCTAAAATAAAAGAAGTCCAAAGCGTGTTGCATCTTTTAAAACTTCTTCCAGAGAAATGTCTGGAAGGTGCGGTATGAAGCGTTAAATTTTCATCCAGTTCTATTGTAGAAAACCAGTCTTTTTCAATAATATTTTCAGCTGGAAATCCCCAGAATTCAAAATGAGAACCAACTCCAAGAGCTGTGATTATTTTTTTTGTTTTCGGTTTTAATTTTAAAATCGTCTCATAATCCAAATGGTCATAATGATCGTGGGTAATCAATAAATAATCAATTTCAGGAAGATCATCAACCGTATAAACATCACTTCCTTTGAATGATTTTGTAGTACCTGGAATAGGAGAGGCATTGCCACTGAAAACAGGATCAATTAAAAAACGTTTTCCTTCAAGCTGAATAAAATATGATGAATGCCCGAACCAAACCAGGACATCCAGATCAATTGGTAATTCATGTAAATTGGTTTTTACGGACGGAATTAAATCGGTTGGGGTTTTTCGATCTACTTTTTTAAAGAAAAATTCAAACAAAACTCCAGTCATGCTTGCTCCTTCGGCAAGATCGGGGGTAAAGCTCTGATTTTCGAATTTCCCGTTTTTATATTGAGGCGAATTCTGAATTAAAGTCAGTCTTTCCCCAGAAGGTGCTTTTCCGAATTTTGGGTGTTCTAAAAATCGGTAAAGAGCAAATGCTATTAGTGCTAATAGAATTAAAAATGTAATCATTTATTTGGAGGGATATAATTTTTGAGTAAATTCTTTCGACAGTAAAATTATCTTTTTTAAGATTTCCATGTCGATATCAGCTAATTTTTTGATGTAAATGCAAGCTTTAGAGGAAGTATGTTTTCCTAGTTTTGGTAAAAGTTCTTCTCTTTCTTTTTCAGGAAGATAAAAATAAACTGTCATGGCTGTTTTTCTTGGCGAAAACCCAGCTAAAGGTGCATCGCCTTCATGTCCGCTATCATATTTGTAATGATAACTTCCGAAACCAATGATGCTTGGTCCCCACATTTTGGGTTCAAAACCAGTTATTTCCTGTATAATTTTAAGAAGTTCAAAAGCGTCGTTTCTTTTGGCTTCATTTTCAACAGTATTAATAAAATCGGTAACGCTGTTTGTGGTTTCGGTGGTTTTATTGACAGCCATTTTGAGTTTATTTTTTATTTAATAAATCACTTTTAAAAAGAATGTTTTTGATTTTAAATTCTGATGCATAAAACAAATTAGAATCTTCAGGCATCTGATTTTCTAAAACAATCAAACTGACATCACTTTCGGGGAAATACAAATTTACAGCAGAAAATCCGTTACCAAGACCAGTATGCCCAAAATATTTTATGGGTTCTTTTTCGATAATTCTTAAACCATAACCATAGCCTTCTTTCTCTTTGCCAAAGAAATTATGCTGATTTTTAATCGTATATGATGTCATCAATTTGTATGATTCGGGTTTTAGAATTTTTCCTTTATGAAGGTTATTATTCCAGATTAAAAGATCATTAACAGTAGAAATAAGACCGCTCGAAGGCACTTTGTAAGGTGATATTAAATTATTCTCCTCTTTTTCTAAAGTACCACTATTATTCATATATCCAGTAACTAAATTCCTGTCTTTATCATTTGAATAACAAAAGGTATTGTTCATTTTAAGCTTTTTGAACAAATTACTAGCCAGTTCTGAATAACTTTTCTTTGACACAGATTCCAGAATCTGACCGAGTATTGGATAACCTTCATTACCATATTTAAAATCACTTCCAGGTTTAAAAAGCAAAGGTTTTTGTAAATCAGTGATCCCATGCGAATGATTTAATAACTGATGAATTGTTATAGTATCTGCCCATGTTTGTTTTAAATTGGGAAGGTATTTTTTTATTGGAGTATGAAGATCAATTTTACCTTTTTCAACTTCTTTCAAAATCAAAGCAGCCGTAATTTGTCTGGTAAGTGACATGATTTCAAATTGACTGTCTAATGTCAAAGATTTTTTAGTCTCAAAATTCGAATATCCTTTAGTTTTCGAATATACTATTTTGCCATTTTGCGAAATAAGTACAACGCCGTTAAAAACTGGATTGGTGGTATTTTGAATTAAGCTGTCAATGCTTTTTTTGTAATCGTCTTTTTTTTGTGCCGATGAATGAAAGCTGGAAAGAATAAAAAGTAATAATAAGGAGATTTTAGGAATAAAGTTCATTTTGTTTTTTTAGTTTATAGTCGCAGTTTACAGTCACAGTCTCAGTCTCAGTTGCAGTTTGCGGTTTATAACTGCAAACTGAGACTGCAAACTAAAACATTCCATTTTCGTTAATAGTTTCTTTCGGAATTGGCTGTCCTAAATCCCAAAGTTCTACGATTTTATCCTCTTTGAATTTTAGGATGTGAACTACAGCAAAACCAATGTCTGTGGGACTTTGTTTTAAGTGCGAATGTACCGCAACCAAATTTTCGTCTTCGAGTATATGATGAATTTTAAAAATCTTGTTCGGATTTGTTCGTGCTGATTCTTCCATGGCGAGCATTAAAGTTTGTGCGTCGCCTTTGAAATGAGCGTTATGATGTTTGAAATTCTTTCCGATATATAATCGAAAACCTTCGTGAGAATGCCCTTTTGCGGCAAGATTCAGGAAGTTTCTAGCGATTTCTTTCTTAGTCATAATTCAATGATTTTAAAGCTAACTAAGGTATGAAATTCAGCGCTATAATTATTGCAGAAAAGGAATTGAATTTTATAAAATTAAATGGCTTCCGATTTGATTTTTGAAAGGTCTATACCGAGTTTAGTGAGTTCTTTTTCTCCCAATTCGGTAATATAAAAATGTTTATCTGAAGCAGATTTTTTGGCAATCCATTTTTTGTCGGTAAAGTTTTCCAAAAGCAATTCACCTAGTTTGCCACCTAAATGCTCATAGCATTTTTTGGCAGGTTTTATAGAAGATTCGGTACTCATGATTATTTCTTTTTTACAGTAATTTTAGATGCGAGATAAGCCGTTGGGATATAAGCAAAAACTAAATCAATAATGCTAAACCAAACTGGCGATGGCAAAGTATAAACCATTACAATTCCTCCAAACAAAAAGAAAGCCCCGATAAAAAACGCCAGTTTTGTTTTGTTTGAAGCGGCGATCAATGCAGTTGTCAATGCACCAGCAAAAGTTCCTATGGCATGTGCTAAGAAAGGAAACAGAAAATGTTTGGCTTCAAATAAATGCATGGTGGCCTTTAAACCTTCTGGAGTTGTAACATCGGCGCCGTTTGGAGGCGGAATTATAGAACCACTTATTGATATAATACTCATGTTGACAATGCTTCCAACAACAAGACCGGCAAGAACTGCCAAAGTGTTTCTAAAAAGGGGGTTCATAATTTTTCGTGTTTTAGTACAACGAATTTATGAAAAATTAATCTCTTGCTGATAACTTCTTCTCATTTTCTGTTTGTGGTTTTCCTGTAGCGTTGGGTTCGCCTTTTCCAGTTTCAATAAGTTTTTTCAAACTGTTCTGGATATAGTTTGTCCAAGCATCACGACAGATGTCGAAACATTCGTATTCTGGAACTAATCCGAAATGAGTGAAAGTGAGTTCTGTTTTTCCTTCTTTTGGTTTGATTTCAAAAGTAGGTTTTGTTCCTGTCCATTCGGTTTTGTCCTCTGTGAATTTGAAATAGTTCTGTACAATAAACCATACGATTTTTTGGTTCAGAATTACTTCAATCAGTTTTATTTTACAGCGGTGAACATCTTCGTAATGATAATCAAATTCATCATTCAAATTGGCTGTTTTTCCTTCAATTTCTTCTGACCACCAGCCTCGAACGTTTTGCACAGCTTTGAAAACTTCTTCCGGAGATTGATCGACTAGTAATGTTGTGGTAAAATCATGTACACTCATCTTAAATTGATTTAGAAATTTGAAAAGTAAATTTATAATATGTAAATCAAATAGTTAAGGTGGTTAAAAGACAAAATTAAGGTGTGTTTCGGACAATATTTATCTTGAATAGCAAACCCAACAGGTTTTTAAAGCCTGTCGGGTTTTTTTATCGAAATCTGTATATAATCCTTTTTATTTGTTTTTTCTAAAAACACCAATTAGTAAATTGATAATGTAAATTGGTGTTGCTGCAAAAATTATTAGCAAAAATTCAATAAGTAAAACTGTATTAACAGACACATAATCATCATATAAAGGGAAATTACTGTTTACCTGATATTGTGGGTTACAAAAGAAAATAATCCAATAAAAAATAAAACTTCCAATTAATAAAACAGAATGAATTGCCGTTAGAAATTGTACAAGTTGTTTATCGAAAACTTTTTGAATCAACCAATATCCTAATCCCATTAAAAAATAACAAAGAAAAAGAAATATGGTGCTTTCTATATTTCTAACAACAAAGTAAGTATCATGGATATTTATATCCATCGTTGCCAAAGGATTATTGTTTTGCGTAATTCCAATAGCTAAAATTAAGATAGCAATAAACCAAAATAAATGATAAACTTTTATTTTTCGAAGATTCATTTTCTAAACTTTTTTTCTCAGTTGCATTTAGAAATTATCGCCAACTATAAAAAGAAGACTCATAATTATGGCTAAAAAAGTTAAAAGACTAATCAGTCCAATTAGAGTCATTCTCCAGCCGCTATAAGTTTCGCCACCATTACTCATATGATTTTGAATGTTTTTTTCCTGATATGTTTTTAGGAAATAAGAAGCAATAAAAGAGTAAACTATCGGGAAAATTATGGAAGGGAAATTTTCAGGTAAAAGAAAAACCAAACAAATTATAAAAAAGGAAGCTATACCAGTAATTATCCAGGTTTTTTGAGCTTTTTCTTTATCATTGAAAACTCTGAAATTTTCTGCAATGCAATAACCTGCTACAAGCGGACCAGCCAAAAATGTTGCAATGCGAATAGCTTTTTCTGAGTAAATTTTTTCGGTTGGGATTTCTTCAAAAACCGATTTTTCTATATTTTCTTCTGTTGACATTATTTATAGATTTGAGATTTAATTTTTTGTAAGAAAACACAAATTAAATATATAAAATGTATAAATAGGTTATTTTTCAGAAAATTCTAAAATATCTCCGGGCTGGCAGTTTAAAACCTTGCAAATAGCTTCCAAAGTACTGAAACGAATGGCTTTTGCTTTTCCTGTTTTTAAAATCGAAAGATTCGACAAAGTTAAATCTACTTTTTCTGAAAGTTCATTTAATGACATTTTTCTTTTAGCCATCATGACGTCTAAATTTACTATTATAGGCATAATTTTTTCGTTTAAACGGTTAGTTCAATTTCAGATTGTATTTCGATTCCTCTCTTAAAAATCTGTCCAATAACAAATAATACAATTGCCATAAATATCCATACACCGCCCCCTTCCAGATTTAAACTCTCCAATGTCGGAACTTTTACATTATTTGTAATTAGCCAGCTATTGAATTTTTCAGCCCAAAGAGAGAACAAACCAATTCCGAAAGCCAGATAAGAAAGATAAGATATAAAACGTCCGGTTTCTGCTGTAAATGGTTGCTTTATATTTAGTTTTTTCTCGTGCAGTAGCTTCACAATTAAATAAAACATAATTGCTTTTAAGATGGCAACAATACTAATAAAACATATTTCCTGAATGTAAAAAGAAACATTGTAATTATAAATATCAAGTAAATTCAAAAAACGGGCATTGTACGAATTTATAGTCAGGGTATAAATTCCGTTGAAGAGATACATTCCGGCTTCTACACATAACCCGATAAAAATGATCCACGATAAAATATTCAAAATTTTCAGAATCTGTGGCGTTCCTATTTTAATTTCCATTTGTAGCTAGATTAAAAGTTTATGATGCTAAATTAATAAAAATTTATTGATAAACAATAAAAATATAATTTTAATCAAAAAAAAAACTCCAACAAGATTATTGTTGAAGTTTCAGAAATATTTTTAATAATAGTTATTTCGAGTTTTATTTAGCGAAGCATTTTCCTTTCGTTCTCTAGCATTTTTTCAATATTGAAATAAATTCCCTCGACATTGTACGCGCCTTTTTCAAAACTGAGATAGTCACAATTTTTGACTAAAGACTGTCCTTTTGATTCCAATTCGAAAAGATTTAGAAGTACATATTCATGTTCGACCAGTAAAACATGAAAACCTGTTTCACATTTTTTTCCGTCACCTGACGATAGAATGACATTCATAATGCTATGAAATTTGAAAGAAGCAATTTTTGAAGCCGCTTCGTCTCCTTTTAAATGATAGATATAAGAAAGATAATTCAGCTGTCTTAAATCAAAAGGGAAGTCACTTAAGGAATGATTTGATAATTTAATGATTTCATCGTAATCCGAAGTTTCCAATTTTTCTTTATTGTAAAGTGCGTTTAGTTTTTCTTCATCTGGAGATTTCCAAAAAGCATCATATTTAGGCTGGAAAACATAACCTAGGTACAAATGGCGGTATTCTTCATGCGTTAAAAGTGTATCATTTTTTGTGAGCCTTTCCATTAACTTGGGGTAGAAAAACTTCGAATTTTTATCGTTTATTTCTTTTTCGATGGCTTTATAATCAGGAGTTGTAAAACCAGTTTCTTGGGAATTCATTTGAATCCCGAAACAAAAAATAAGGAGGAAAATAATTTGTTTTAGCATGATTTACAGGGTTTTAGATTGTAGTTCTGGTCTTACTAAAATACTAATTATTTTAACACAAAATATTCTTTTGAAAATGGGATGCATTAGAGATGAAAGTGGTATCTCCCGATTAACAAAACAAGACTTTTTAATCATAGCTTTTATTAATCGGGAATTTAGTGGAAAGTCCGGTGCAGAACGCCCAAATTATAAATCTTAATGTCCTAATTGTTTTCTTAAATCGAGATTAAGACTGTATTGCTCTTCTACAGGAATTGGTTTTCTGCTGACTTTATTAATGTCACTTCCTTCTTTGCTCCATAAAAACGGATAAAAATTAAAGACTTGATCACCAGGTAATTCAGAAACTTCTTTTTTCCAGTCATTCCATCTGCTTCCTGCATAAAATTTATCCAAGTCATTAGAAAAACAGAATCCTAAGAATTCTGAATACGTAATATCAAGGGCTTCATATTCTAAATTATCGGGAGAGAAATAGTATACTTTGCCAATATCTTTTCCGAAAGCACCACCGTTTAACAGATAAAAACCACCCAATGCATCATCGGCAATAAGAAGAAAAGACGGACTTTCGCCGACATTTGTAAAAGATTTCCCTTTGTTCCAATCTGGCAGGCTTCGGTTCAATTTGGAACTTCCCGAACCTAAAATCCTGATCCAGCCGTTATCAATTAGAATGCCGCCCGTTTTGTAGATTACGGCTCCCATTGGTGAACTCGTAGTTACTTGTGTTTGATACAAAGCATCTTTGGCTTTTTGCGGATCGGCGGGAAGAATTTCTACTTTGTTTTTGGCTGTATCAATCCATTCTTTTACGAGTTTCCATCCAGAATCGTTTTGATCTATAAGTTCGTTTACTGGTCGCATTTTAGTTTGTGAAAAAGTTATTGAGGTTAAAAGTAATAAGGCAGTTAAAGGAAAAAATTTCATTTTGGTTTTTTGGTTTAATTTGGTTTCGGGTTAATAGGGTTTGGTCATTAAACGGATTAGAACTCCTTTGCGTTTTACAATATTTTTATAATCCCACTGAATTTCAATACCTTTTTTGAGCCATCGTTTTAAATCTTCTTCATTGATTTGATCGGAATTTGTATAGCGCATTTCGGCTGCTTTAAAAGAGCCTTCGTTTTGCAGCTGTTCTTCATCAAAAGATTGTCCGCTCCAAAAAAGCAATCTCACGGAACCTTTTAATTTGCTGTAACCAACAATCGGATTTCCGTCTAAAAACCAGACGGGATGTGCATGCCAGATTTTGTTTTCGGCGCCAGCTAAGTTTTCGGTTATAATTTTACAAAGAATATCGCAAATTGCTTTGTCCGATTCTGTTTGAGAGTCATTGTAATTTTGAATGTCCTGATTCATGATTGCCGTTATTTAGTTATATCATGTCTTTTCTAAATCAATGTTTTAGGATTCTTTAAGAGTTGTTTTATTGAAGTTCCAGAGAATTATTTTTCTCTTTGAAGTAAAATGGTACTGTCTTCATTGGCCTCGTTAAATTCAGAAGCTCTGTTTTGGTTAAGGCTGATATTGATTTTAATTTCATCATTATTTATAAAATCTAAAATAGCCAAAAGCCTTCCTTTTTCAACAGCTTTTCCTTTCTCAATGGCAGAAGCGATAATATCCATTTTCATTGGTACAGTAGACTCGTCTATTTCATATTTTAAAGTACCTTTCTGTCCGTTATTTTTGCCACCTTTCACAACGAAATTTTTTCCATCAATAAATTCACCGTTGATAGTCATAGAAACGAAATCGTCATTACTAAAAACCATTTTGTTTTTTATGCCTTTGTTATCTGTTGCGCTCCAGTTTCCTACAAGTGTTTCTTTTTTAGTTTGAGAATAGGTAATATTCGCCAGAAAAAGAAAGAGTACAAGAATTTTTTTCATTTTATAAAATTTGATGTTATTGTTCTTCGATTATTGAATTTCCTTTGGAATAATCTCCCGATGTCCACTGCCAAGTTTCGTGAAGTCTTATTTTTCCATTTTCTAAAATTTCGGGTTTAGAATTACAGATTCCTGTCATTAATTCCCCTTTTTCATTTATTTGATGGTAACGTATTTCGATGTTTCCATTTTCATCAACCAAACCTATTAAATGACCTGAAATAATTTTTCCTCCCGAATATTCAGAAGTTAAAATATTGTTTTCCTGTTTGTAGAGAAATGTTGTTTCATTGGAAGTTTCTCCGTTTTCAGTATTGCTTACTGGTTTAAAAGTCTTGTTGTTGTAATTAATCATTTTGTGATATGAAATTTTATGCTCCTTGAATCAAATTGAGGCTCTTTAAAGCTGTTTTTAACTATTTTGAAAAATAATAATGTCTGAAAATTTTTCTATCTGATCTATTATAAACAAACTATCATTAAAATAATCCATATCATAATCCTGGTCTCCCCACATTTCAAATCGTTTTTGAGCCGTTTTTAATTTTTCTTTATCAAAAGGCTCTTCATTCCAATCTTCTTCTAAATCTTCGGCAATTTCCAAAGCTTCTTCATTTACATGTTTTTCCTCTGATAGATAAACATAAAAACGATATTCATCATTAAAAAGTATGGTAATCTGATTATCGCTAAGAGTAATTTCTGGCTGATCTCCAGCGTCTGAATTCTGATAAAATTCTTCTAAATACTCTTTTAAGGCCGTAATATTTGCATTTGAAGAGGGTAATATATAAGCGGCATAAGAATAAAAACTATTAGCCATTATTTTCTGTTTAAGTTAGTTATAAGTAACGGATTGTCTTCTTTTAATTTATTGATCAACTCTTCAACTGTTGTTTCGTTATTTTTTATCTGATCATATTCTGCAGTTGTAATTCCAACAATTTGAAGAAAAGATACTTCGCCATGTGGCGTTTGTTTTTTAGCTATTTCGGGATCATTTATAAATACTAGTGCAGTAATTTCGGTATCGGTTCCTAAACGAATTGGCCCGTTTGCCGGCATATAATGAAATTCTTCAAACCATTTACCGCTACTAAAAACATATTTGGCAATATTTTGCAATAAAGCTACAGCCCAGCTTGGGTTTCCATTATCGGCTTCATAAGGTTTTAGTCTAAAAGTCAGTTCAAATCCCCACTTGCTGAATTCTCCATTTACTTTTTCTTCGTTATAATATAACTCCGAAAATCCATAGGTAATAAAATGATAATGATCTTCCTGTTTTTCACTTTCGTAATAACTTACTCCATCCAGCGGACTATCACCACCAAGCATATACGGAAGCGGAGGAGCAAAGTGTTTAGGTTCCTGATCAGGATACAAACGGTCAAATTCCTTATCGATTTCTAACCAGCCTACAGCATCATCTTCTGAAAACTCTTTTTTATAATCTTCTAAATTCATACGAATGGTTTTTTAGTTTATAGAATATACAAGATATTGCTTTTATTACAGAATAGAGAATTTCTGATAAAAAAAAATCCGACCTATAACAACAGATCGGATTTTGTTTTTTATTCTATTTTTTTTAAAAGCTGTTTTACGCCCAGTTCTAAACCTTTATAGTAATCTCCTTTTTTTAATTCTGGAACTACATAAGTCGTTATGATGTCTTTTAGTTCTTGATCGCTCATTTTTGAACGTACTTTTTCGACACCTTGAACCTGAATTTGTCTTAATTGTTTGCTGATTACAATTAAAATAGAAGTATCAATTTTTAGCTGTGAAAGCATATATTTATCTAAAGCCAAAGAATAATCACTTAAATCAGTATAAGGAGCTATAGAAGAGGTCGTGACAATAAGAATTTTGCTAGTGGTCTTAGTCTCGCTCGATTTTAAAAAATCATTTAAAGTTTTTACCTGACTTGAAGTAAGAATTTTTTCGAAGTCATTCATATAATCGTACGATTTAGCAAACATTGCAGAAGCATCTGCTGCTGTTTGTGCATAGAAATGATTTGGTAAAAAAAGAACTATTGCAAATAAAAACAATATTTTTTTCATGGCAGATATCTGATTTGGGTGGCGCAAAAGTAGTATATCTTTATCTGAAACAGATGAAAAAAAGATTAGTTTTTTGTTTTTAAATGAAAAAACACCTTTTTATATTTAAAGCCACTTTATTAATTTTTCCCTTCCTGATATTTTGCTGATAATACTTGTCCTGCCTTTTTAACAAAATTTTTATTAAATGTAAAAAGATCCCAAAACCAATATCTTTGAGTAATTTGTAAATTAAATGTCTGTGATGTAATTTCTCCCTTTTTTACTCTATCAAATTGATATTCATAATTGTTTGGTAAATAGACAGGTAATTGTCCTAGTGTAATGAATTGGGCAACAAGCGGATTCCCACACGATGGATATTGCTTTATTGGATAAAGTTGGATTTTCAAATCTGCCTGCGTACTGTCGGTGGTAAAAGTAAAGAGGTTTGATTTCTTCAAAATTTTAACTTCTTTTTTTAAGGAATCGTTTAGGATATATACTGTTTCTTTGTTTTGCTTAGTTTGAATTTTTCGATATTCCTTTGGATAAACTTTATATGAATAGCAGGAATTAAATAAGAGAATAAAAGATATAAACAAAAGAGTAACAAATAGTTTTGTTAAGATTTTTTTGCAAAGTATTGAAGACTGGAGAATCATTTTGTAAACTTTATGAAATAGTTCACAAAATTAAAATTTAATTTATATAAAAATAAGAAAAATCCGATTTATCTTGATAAATCGGATTTGTGAGGTTTTATTGAAGTAATGGTAGTAAATGATCCCATTTTAGTTCTTTGGCAAAATCCAAAGCGGTTTTACCGCTTTCGGTTTTAGCATTTTTATCGGCGCCTGATTTTAATAAAACTTCAACTGAAGTCTGATTTCCGGCAATGGTTTCACGATGTAAAAAAGTATAGCCTAATTCATCTTGATGTGTTACTTCTTCAGGATTATTGGCTACAAATTCAATAAGACTTTCTTTCATGTTTTTGCTCATTGGATGCTCGATCAGGTTTTCTGGTTTTTCTTTTTGTTCGTTTACAACCAAAATGTCATTAAAATCACCAAAATCTAATCCCCAAGCATCGTCATGAGCATCTCTTTCGTCTTCACTCATTTCAGAACGCATCGCTTGAATGGTAAAAGCACCGTAAGTTTGTCCGTTAATGGCAAACAACCAATCACTGATTTGATTTAGCGGAATTGCAATTTCGTCTCCGTTAGCCACATTTGTCAACTCATTTGGATCATTTACCAAAATGCCGTATATGTTTTCGCCGTCAAAATTTACATCATTTATCCACATATGTTCTACGACAGTTTCGTTGTCAATTTCTTGAGTAAAAGCTAGTTTTACACAGGCTACGTCAAGACCTGGAACTATTCGGCGGTATTCCCAAGATAATTCTCTCCAGAAATATTTAAAGGTTTCCTGTGCTCTTTTGTAAGCTTCAATCATTTTTGGATTTTCTCCGTCGGCGTAGAATATTTTTGTTTCTTCCATGGTATGTAATGTTTAATTTAATTCAAATTATAAGTTGTTTTGAACGAATAAAAAACCGATTTGTTTTTTTTTGCAAATCGGTTTTTTTTATCATCAAAAATAAATATGACTATCCGCTAAATAGATTAGTAATTTACTAAAAAATATTGATGACGCGGATAAAATGGATTTTATACAGATTAATAAAAAAATCCGTCTTAATCCGTGTCTTTGCGTTAGCGAATCAATATCATCTGTGTGCTGTTTTTTAAAATTAATGTAAGTAGCGAATATTCATAAAATAAATTTAGAAATTTACGTCGTCTGCGATATTTCCGCCTTGTTCCGTGGCGAATTTTGCAGCGTATTCTTTTTGTTTTTCCTGTTGATAATTAGAAAACTCGATAATGTCTTGAGAATTCCAGTTTTGGTTTTGCTCCGTCATCCATTGCATGGCTACAGATTGGAAATCGGCCAGATTGATTCCGAAGTTTTCTAGAATCCATTGTGCGCCATCAATTCCGTATTCGTAAGCCGCTTGTCTTGCTCCAGCTAATTCTTCGTAGAAATAACGATCGGTTTTCATTCTTTCTAAGTTTGCAGCACCTTCTTCAGAAATCTCCGCTTTTAAGTTTTCCAATTGCGGAACCGTTACATTTTCAGCATAATATTGACCGAAAAGCGTGGTAACTGTAAATGATGTATCTTCACCCATACGCTGTGGCCAGATTGTATTTAGTTCTTCCCAAACAATTGGTTCAAATCCCATTGCTTTACAAACTTCTAGATAATCAATTCCAGCACTGATTTTAAGACACATTGCCGTATAAGTTCTCAAATCTACACCATGAACAGGTTCTAAAAACGGGTTATTGTCATCCACTTTTACAAATCCTGAAGTCTGGATGCCACTGTATTTTAAAGAATTTGCGTGTTCAAACCGAATCATTTGATCAGAATCACAGTTGTTCCATTCTGTGTAAACTGTTCTTCTGTAGTTGAAATAAATGTTTTGAATGTCTTTTTCGTCTAAGTTCTCACCACTTGCACGTTCATCTGCAATCCAGGCTTCTGCTCTTGCTTCCACTTCGTTATCAAAATCTTCTACTGTATAATGTGTTCCGTGTAAAGTTTCCGGATCGTATTCTACTTCTTTATAATTATCCTCATAATCATTTTCATAATTGTCATTTGAAGTCTGTGCTTCATAATTTTGGTTTTCCTGTTTGTCTCCTGTTAGAGCTCCAAAAAGTTTTTTAAACATTTGTCGATTTTTAGGGTTAATAAAATTTAATATTTCAATTGATTCTGATACATTTTTTCGTTGTGTTCTTTTAAATCTGGTGTAATTTTATTCCACTCGTCATACATTGCTCTCAAATAGACCTCACGTAATTTTGGAGCATTTTGAATCGCAAATTGTCTTTGTTCTTCCAAATCATCCATTTTGGACTGAACTTCGCTTACTACTTTTTTATTTGATTCATGAATAATGCTCAAACTTAATTCATGGCGCTGATGGTACAAGTCACGCTCTTTGTCTTTTTCGTTTTCGTAAGCTTCATGTAAATGAGCGGTTCTCTGTTCTGCCAATTCTCTGGCAATATTCTGAAGGTTTCTTCCCAATGTGCTTGGCGCAAATGTGTTTTGTGTGTGGCAATAAGGACAGGAAATGTAAGTTTCGATTAAAAAGATTTTTTCAATCAGAATATTTCCACCACATTGTTTACAGCTGAACTTATCTTTGATGGTTTCAAATTCATTTAATATTTTCTGATATTCGATTTCAAGATCACGTTCCTGTGTTTTTTCAATTTGTTTTCTCCAATAATCATATTTGTCATCAAATTCGTTGTAACGATTGGAACATGCACTTCTAAAATCAGAAAGTAAATCGTGATGTTTATCCAAAACAGAAATCTGTGAATTGATATTGTAATAAAGATCATTTACCTTTTCTTCGTAAATATCTCTGGCTTTTTCACGGATATTATTTAGTTGACCGTTTACTCCAGAATAAACTCTATGAAAAGTTCTTTTATATAAATCTTCGTCTTCTTGTAAAAGCTGTTTTAATTCCGGAATTGAAGCTGTTGCCAATTCTTCCATTTTAGCTTCTAATTTTTCTAAAAAAGAAAACCATCTTTGCTGTGATTCTTGAAGTTCGGCATACCATTCCGGATATGACTGTTTGCTTCCTTCGTTTTTGTCTTTTGATTTATTAAATAATCCGAACACCTTATGTTGTTTTAAATTGAATTGTCTTCTTTTTTAATATATAATCCGTCAGTAAGTTTTACGTTTAAAAACTCAAATCCACAGTAGGCGCAATGTGTTACGCCATCTTCTTTAGCTCTTCCTGCACCGCAGTTTGGACAGTCTTTGGCGCTCATTTTGGCTTCGGTTGTTTCAAACTCGCCTCCGTAATTAGTCTGTTTTTGAGCATTTTCTTTAAGTCTGCTCAAAAATGAATTTACTTTTTTTTCTTCCATTATAATTGACTTAAAAGTGCCGCTTTTTTGGTTTTAAATTCATCTTCATCTATTAAACCTGCATCAAATAATGATTTCAGTTTTTGAAGTTTAGAAGTAATGTCGTCTCCCGTTTCCTGTTTTGGCGTTTCTTTATTTTGTTGTAGTTGATTGAAAAGAATTCCCATGCTTACTGCATTTTGAGTCGCATCGTGAAGTCCGTTTTCTTTATCACCAATCGCAGTTGCAGTATTGAATTTGGTAAATTTATCCATGTCGGTTACCATATTCATATTGGTGATTTTATCGTAATGTGCGGTAACTTCTTCTGGTAAGGTTACGCTTGTAATGACAAACTGAGTCAGTTCGATTCCTAATTGCTCGAAATAAGGTTTTAGGTAAGGCTCGATTTTCTTGCCTAACTGTGTAATGTTTCCCGCGACATCGGTAACGGTTATGTTTTCATTGGCTAAAACTTCTCCGAATTTTGGAGCAACAAAATCTCTTAATTGACTTTGGAGTTCAAAAATGGTCAGCTGTTTGTAAGTTCCAGCGTATTGGCGAAAGAATTTGGCAGCATCGGCTATTTTAAGATCAAAACTTCCAAAAGCTCGAATTCTAATTTGGCCGAATTGCGGATCATTCATCAAGATAGGAGCAGGAGTTCCCCATTTGTTATTAATGAATTGATGTGTGTTGAAAAAATAAACATCAGCCTTAAACGGACTTTCGAAACCGTATTTCCAGCCTTTTAGTTTACTTAAAATGGGAATATTTTCTGTAGATAAGGTATGAAGTCCTGGAGAGAATACATCGGCAAGTTGTCCTTCGTTTAAGAGCATGGCCTGCTGGCTTTCTCGTACCGTTAATTTTGCACCGTTTTTTATTTCTTTGTCTTCGTCGAAGTACTTCCACATTAATAAATTAGGGTTGCTTGTCGTGGATTCGATTATTTCTATAAAAGGTAGTTTCATTACTTTCTTATTTATAGAGAATAAAAATAAGGAATTAGAAATGATGACAAAATTTTCTTACGTAAAGTTTTAAACAAATTTTTGTTTGGTTATGTTTTCACTATGGATTGTGAAGAATGGTTTGTGAATGGATTTACATATAAAAGACTGTTTTGGATAAAAATCAGATTTTCACTAAAATGAGATACCAATCTTTGTAGAGCTACTTGTGGAGATTTCTCCCTTTGGGCGAAATGACAAAAAAACATGAAAACAAAAAAAATCCGATCTGTTTTCACAAATCGGATTTTATAAATTGAAAAATTATATATAACCGTAAAACGGTATATTTTTATAAGTGAATTACTTCGCCGTAAGCATCAGCTACAGCTTCCATAACAGCCTCGCTCATTGTTGGGTGAGGGTGGATAGATTTAAGGATTTCGTGACCAGTTGTTTCCAGTTTACGAGCTACAACTGCTTCAGCAATCATATCTGTAACACCAGCACCAATCATGTGGCATCCTAACCATTCTCCATATTTAGCATCGAAGATTACTTTTACGAATCCGTCCGCATTTCCAGCAGCTTTTGCTTTTCCAGAAGCTGAGAATGGGAATTTACCAATTTTTAATTCGTAACCTTTTTCTTTTGCTTGTTTTTCTGTTAAACCTACAGAAGCGATTTCTGGAGTTGCATAAGTACAACCCGGAACGTTTCCGTAATCGATTGGGTCTACGTGTAAACCTTTAATTTTTTCTACACAGTTGATTCCTTCAGCAGAAGCTACGTGAGCTAAAGCCTGACCTGGAGTAACGTCTCCAATTGCGTAGTATCCTGGAATATTAGTTGCGTTGTAAGCGTTTACTAAGATTTTATCTCTGTCAACAGCGATTCCAACTTCTTCTAATCCGATGTTTTCAATGTTTGTTTTGATTCCCACTGCAGAAAGTACGATGTCAGCTTCTAAAACTTCTTCTCCTTTTGCTGTTTTAACGAAAGCTTTAACTCCAGCTCCAGTTGTGTCAATACGCTCAACAGAAGAGTTCGTCATTACTTTAATTCCAGATTTTTTCAAAGAACGCTCAAATTGTTTAGAGATATCTTCGTCTTCAACAGGAACAACGTTTGGCATAAATTCTACGATAGTAACATCTGTTCCCATTGAGTTGTAGAAGTGAGCGAACTCAACTCCGATTGCTCCAGAACCAACAATAATCATAGATTTTGGTTGAGTTGGCAATGTCATTGCCTGACGGTATCCAATTACTTTTACACCATCTTGAGGTAAGTTTGGTAACTCACGAGAACGAGCACCAGTTGCGATGATAATGTGATCAGCGCTATATTCTGTAACTTTATTGTCTTTATCAGTAACGTCAAGTTTTTTTCCTGGTTTTAGTTTTCCAAAACCTTCGATAACGTCAATTTTGTTTTTTTTCATCAAGAATTGAACACCTTTGCTCATTCCTTCAGCAACACCACGGCTGCGTTGAATAACAGCAGGGAAATCTTTATCGAATTCAGAAACTTTTAATCCGTAGTCAGAAGCGTGTTTTAAATAATCAAAAACCTGAGCAGATTTTAAAAGTGCTTTTGTTGGGATACATCCCCAGTTTAAACATACACCACCAAGGTTTTCTTTTTCTACTACAGCAGTTTTAAAGCCCAATTGTGAAGCTCTAATTGCTGTTACATATCCGCCAGGACCACTTCCTAAAACAATAACGTCGTATTTCATTTTTTTTGCTTTTAGTATTAACTATCGAAAAATGAAGTCTACAATTCCGAAACTCATCTTTCGATTTATTCTTTTGTTATTTGTGCTTGCGAATTTAAGGATTTATTTTAAATGAACGCCCGAAAATTTGTTTTTAAAGTCAGAGATTTTGACCTTTTCACAGAAACTGAAGTAATTGTGAATTGTAAATTGTGAATTATGAATAGATTTTTGTGATTTAGTGATTAGTTCTTAGTAATTAGTCCTTAGTGGATTGAGAGAAGTGCTTTTGTTTTTTTTTAAAACAAGCCACGGATTATAAAGATTAACGCAGATTGAAAATCCTTTTAATCCAAATAATCTGCGGCTTTTATATTTTATTGAAGAATGAAAGTTTCTTATAAAAAGGGGCTTCGACTCCGCTCAGCCTGACAATTTGTAATCAATATCAATTTTACTAAAACTAAAAAAATAGCCACAGATTATAAAGATTAACACAGATTTTAAAAATCTTTTTAATCCCAATAATCTGTGGCTAGATATAAGTTAAGCGTTATAGGTTAAAGGTCAAGTGTATTTAACTATAAACCAAAAACTATAAACTATAAACATTTTAAACCTTAACGTGTCCCCAGTTTTCTCCGCTGGCAATTCTTCTGATTTGCATTTCGCTTACGCCGAATTGTTTGGCAATCATTTTAAGACGGGTTTTTTGTTCCGGTCTTGCTAATATTTTTTTGATTAACATGACTTTAGTGGTAGTTAATTTTCGTCCGTCTGATTTTAAGTTGTGTTCGATCAGATTCTTTTTGGCTTGAATTACACGTGGACTTTTACGACTGTGTGCCATCATTTCTTGCTTGGTAGCCCAGCGAAGATTTCTCACATCATCATTGCTTCTATTGTAATCTAAATGCAATACGTAAGTTTGATCTTCAGACTCCTTCGGAATAAAATATTGAGCAACTAACTTGTACAAGAAAAGATATTTGTTGACGATTTTATCATCTTTTTTAACCTTAAAACGGAAAGTTGGGTATCCGTCGCTTAAACCGCCTTTTAAGATTCGGCCGTTTTCAATTTCGTCAGTAAAGCTAATTAATCTTCCTCTGTTTGAAATTGCATATTTAAGTTGTAATGAGGCGTTTATTTCTATTTCTTTAAATTGTTCATCTGGATAAAATCGATTGTGTGGCATATTCTTTTACATTTGATTTCTATACTCTCAAAGATAAAGAATAAACGAAAAATTTTCGCTATCTCATTGATTGTGAAATGGCAATTTTATGATTTCTATAACGCTAATTTAACGTTTTAAAGTGTTTTTGACAGTTTTTAGTCGGATTTTAAATCACAATTTATCAAATTAGCAGTTTTCTAATTTTGAAATTAACGTCAATTTATGGCTAAATAATGATTAATTTATTGGTCCAGCCAGTTTTTAAAGTTGTGGATTTCCTTTTTACTGATAAAAATCGGATCATTTTCTACTGAAGGAACAGTCAAAATGAGTTCGACTTTTTGATGAGAATGTTTTACGACTTCTTTGATGCAGTTTCGATGAACAATATATTTTCGGTTTATTTTGAAAAAATGAAATGGATCAAGACTGTTTATAATATCTGTGATTGTGCTGTTATATAAATAACTGTTTCCTGATTTTAAATAAATAAACAAATGTTTTCCTGTTGCAGCAAAATAAGTGATTTCGCTTTCGTTTATAGAAATCAGTTTATAACCATGATTTACTAAGAAATGGCGCTGTATTTTATTGCTTTCGGGATTTTCTATGGCAACAAGAGATTGAAGTGTAGAATCGCTGTTAAAACTGTCTTTTATTTTTTTGAATTTATGAAGTGCTTCTATTAATTCTGATTCTTCAAAAGGTTTTAAAAGATAGTCGATTGTAAAATGCTTGAAAACCGAAATCGCATAAGAGTCGTAAGCGGTAATAAAAATGACAGGGCAGGCGATAATGGTTTTTTCAAAAATCTCAAGACTTTTTCCATCACCAAGATGAATGTCCATAAAAGCTAAATCGACTTTGTTTTCACTAAAGAAAATAACAGCTTCTTTTACCGATTTTAGAACACTGATTTCTGTAATTGGTAAAATATCCTGTTGCTCTAAAATAGATTTTAGATAACTAGAAGCTAGATATTCGTCTTCGACGATTGCAACTTTCATTTTTTAGACATTTGGTTTTCTCTAATTATTTGCAAAGATAATTCAGTAATTAGTTTTTGCAATAAAAAAAGGCCCAGCTTAAAACTGGACCTTCTTAAAAAAACAAATAGGTATTATAGATTGGGATTGTTCAATCTCGCGTTTGCAGGATAAATAATCGTGTAACGCGGATCGTTTTGTATCAATGTATAATCGTCATCATTAAAAGTATGAACGATTTGTTTTTGTGTTGTTCTTCTTAAATCAAACCAACGGTGCCCTTCAACAGCAAATTCACGCTGTCTTTCTGCTAAAATGAAGTTGGCTAAATCTGTTGCATTCATTGCATTGATATTACTTTCGAGTTGTGTGTATCCAGCAGTACTATATCTATTTTTAACAAAGGTTAAAACGGTAGATTTAGCATCATCAACATTGTTCAATTTTAATGATGTTTCCGCTTTTGTTAAATACAATTCAGAAGTCCTAAACGTACATTTTTGGTCATCGTTACCACCTTTTTGAATTCTGAAACGACTTCCGCTTGCTAAGAAGTAAAGAGGAAAACGTAAATCTGCTGTTCTGTCGTAGGCAGCAATTAACTCAGATGAAGCGTATGTAGCTCCTTTTAGTCTGTTAATGTATCCATCTTCTAAAGCTAAAATAGATTCTTTTGAATCGTATTTTGTTGCAAAAACAGAAGTAGCTTTTAAATCAACTAAATTATTGTTTATTGCCAACGCTTTATTTGCAGCATCTAAAGATTTCTGCCATTGCTGTTGATGTAAGTAAACACGGCTTTCTAAGCTATATAATGCAGCTTTTGAAAAACGATAATTTATGCCTTTTGTTTGTGAATTTAAATTGATTAGTTTTTCAGCTTCCTGCGTATCAGCAATAATTTGATTGTAAATTACTTCAACACTTTGAGGAACAAAAACTTGCTCTAAGTCAATTTCTAAAGCCAATGGAACTCCTTTGTCTGAAGCGGCAGTTGCAGGATTGTAAGGTTTTCCGAAAAGGTTAACCAAATCAAAATAAGCCATTGCTCTTAAAGCATAAGCTTCTCCAATTAATTGATTTCTTTCTTCAGAAGCAGCTATTTTTTTTGAGGCTTCGTTGATTACCACATTCGTGTAGAAAATTACATTATATAAATCCTGATATGGGAATTCTCTTGTAATACGATCCGGATTGGCATCTTTCCAGATAAAAATGTCTTTATAAAGATTGATATCCTCGTTAAACTCATCCAGCTTCAATTCATCTGTACGAAGTGTTGTTAATGCTTTGTGTTCCGGATATTTTGAATATCCTGATGTTAATACCGCACGAAATTGTTCTTGTGTTTCAGGAATAACGCGTCCAACAGGAGTAATATCCAGATAGTCATCGCAGCTTGTTACTGCAATTGCAGCAGCAAAAAGTAATATGTATTTTGAGATTTTTTTCATCTTTAATTGTATTAGAAAGTTACATTACATCCAATAGTGAATGATTTAGGAACTGGCTGTGCATAAATGTTTCCGTAAGTTTCAGGATCAAAATATCCTTTAAAGTCAGAACTGATTACAAATAAGTTTCTTGCTTCAACGCTAAGTCTAATGCTTTGAATATTGATATGATCTGTAAATGTTTTAGGGAATGTGTAACCTAAACGCATACTGCTTAATCTCATATAGCTCATTTCGCTAACCCATGTATCTAAATAACTATTCCAGTTTAATGGAGTGTTATTCGCGAACCATTGGTATGCCATCCAAGAATCTCCTGTACCAGAATCTTTACCATTAATAGCGGGTAAATTCGAAGAAGTATTTGTTGGCGACCATGCATTTAAAATATCAATAGAATAATTTTGTCCTCTGTCTACTTGAGTTCCGCTGTAAGGAGGTGTTCTTACAACAGTTTGTTTTAAATTAAATGCTGCTGCAACTGTAAAATCAAAATTACTTACTTTGAAAGTATTTGTAAGACCTCCAGTGAATTTAGGATCTCTATCACCTAAGTACACAAATAAATCTCTGTATTCTGCTGGAGTTAAAGAAGAATCTGTAAGTTCTCCAGGGAAGAAATCAGCATAAGGATCATACAATTTAAAGAAAGTCTGTGCGTTTACTGTTTCGCCTTTTTTGTTTACAAATAATGGGTAACCGTTTTCGTCAATTCCATTTGTTCTTAATCCAAACACAGCGTTTACAGGAAGACCTTCTCTACTTGGAAGAAAATCAGTATCACGTACTGCAATACGATCTACGTTACTTTTGTTATGTGCAAAGTTGATACTTGTGTTCCATTTGAAATTTGGACGATCGATATTTCTTGTAGACAACGTAATTTCAAAACCTTTGTTGGTTACTTGTGCCCAGTTTAGATTGCTATAATCAAAACCATTTTCTAAAGGAAGTGCTCTGAAGCCAATTAAGTCAGAACTTTTTCTTCCGTAAAAATCAGATACAATGCTGATTCGGTTGTTGAATAATCCAAGATCGATACCTAAGTTGGTATTGGTTGTTTTTTCCCAACGTAATTTATCATTTGGTGGACTTTCAACAGAAATTATCTGTTCTGTTTGTCCAGGTAAAATACTTATGTTTTTATAGGTTCCTACTACAAATGGTGAAGTATTTTTGTCAATATTACCTTGTAAACCATAAGAAGCACGGAATCTTAAGTTAGATAGTGTTAAGTTATCTTTTAAGAAATCCTCTTCAGAAACAGTCCATGATGCAGAAGTTGACCAAAGTGGCAGGTATTTGTATTTTGGATCTACACCAAATAAATCTGAACCATCATATCTTACACTTCCAAATACGCTGTATTTTCTATCGTAAGTATAAGAAGCTGTAGCAAAAAATGAAGCAAAAGCATTTTCATTTTCTTGTTTCTGATATTGTCTGTATATCGCATCACTAGCATAAGTGACATTTGGGAACATAATTGGCTTAGTAGTCAAAGTGTTTTTGTCAAATCCAAAACCTTTTGTAGAAACAGTAGTTGTGTAATTTCTTCTTAACTCATTACCAACCATCGCTTCAACTTCGTGTTTTTCTCCAAAAGTTTTAGAGTAATTCACCATTGTTTTTAGATTGTACTGGAAAAAGTCAGTATTTGAGTTTTGAATAATACCTCCTTCTGGTAAGAAATAGTTGTAGGCCCCGTTTGTGAAGTAACGAGATCTTTCTTTTTCTTTTCTAGTATAATAAGTGTCTATATCGGCAAATTTTTCGCTAGATGTATTGTCCAATTGTAAACCTAACTGAGAAGTTACTTTTAAATCTCTAGTAATTTTGTATTCAGCATCCAATAAAGCTTTTATAGCTCTTGTTTTTAAATCGTAAGAGGTGTTTGCTCTTTCCTCTAAAATGTTGAAAGGCACATAACGATCTGAGTAACCAGCAATATCTTGATCATATTTGTAACTTCCATCTGCATTGTATGGAGTCAAATATGGATTTACATTTCGTGAGTAATTCCCTGGATTGGTATAAACATCAGTATCTGATAAGTACGATGAAGTTTTGTTTTCAGAACCAAAGATTCCAACTCCAACTTTGAATTTATCTGTGATTTCAAAATTGTTTTTCAACGTTAAATTGTAACGTTTGAAACCAGTTCCAATAGTTGTTCCTTTTTCATCATAGTATCCTAAAGAGAAATAGTAATCTGATTTTTCTCCACCACCAGATAAACTTAAACCGTGCTGCGTATTGATTGCAGTTTGGTAGATTAAGTTACCCCAGTTTGTATTGTTGTTTCTTAAAGCATTAATTGACTGTTGTGTTGCTGGGCTTAAAGCAGAGAATCCACCAGTTCTAAATGTACCTAATTCATTTGATCCGTTAAGGATACGAGAAATTTCTCCAACATCGTCTCTATACGTTAAATCAGAACGGCTTGCCATATCAAGTTCTAAATCAACTTTTTGACTTGCATTCATTAAGTTTAATTTAGCGAAATCTGGTCTTTGCGTAATAAAAGTGTTCGTATTTAAGGTTACTACCATTTTACCACTTTTACCTTTTTTAGTTGTAACCACAATTACACCATTTGCAGCACGAGCACCGTAAATAGCAGTTGCAGCGGCATCTTTAAGAATCGTGATATCTTTTATATCGTCTGGGTTTAAACCTGCGATAGAAAAGTTGTTCAATTGGTCGATATTGTCTTTGTCGTAGTTTTTAGGAACGTCATTTCCTTCCAAAGGTAATCCGTCCAAAACCCAGAGAGGATCTTGAGAACCAGAAAGAGAAGCTGTACCTCTAATTCTAATTTTTGCTGGTGCTCCTGGTGCTCCAGTTGGTGTACTTACAGCAACTCCCGCAATCTGACCTACTAAAAGTTGGTCGATACTAGAAACCCCAGTCTGCTGAATGGCAGCCATGTCTATTTTAGTAATTGCTCCAGTAACTTTTCTTTTCTCAATTTTCTGGTAACCTGTAACTACAACTTCTTGAAGTTTTGCTGTTTCAGATGTTAAGTTAACGGTGTAATTTTTTTGACCGTCTAATTCCAAAGTATACGATTTGTATCCCATGAAAGTTACTCTTAAAGAAGTAACATTTTTTGCCACTTTCAAAGTGAATTTACCATCGAAATCCGAAGTAGTTCCGATTGCTTCACTATGAATAATACCTGCCATAGCAGTTTTGTTCGAAATAGAATTGTTCTCAACGAAGATTGAGGCACCAGGAATTGGTCCAAAATCTGTCGCGTCTTGAATGATTCCCGTAATAGTTCGGGTTTCCTGCGAGTATCCTGCAATGGTGAGGAATAGCAGTAAGGCTTGTAAAATTTTTGTCATGTTTTGGGTTGTGTATTAAAAGGTTGTATTATTTAGGGCTTTATCGATTCGTTGTATCAAATCGCGGTAATGATTTTGGGTAGATATATCTCCTGTACTTTTTTTAGTTTTTAATAATTGAAGGATTTTATTTAGTTCTCCTTTTTTATCAGAAGTTACTTCTGTAACTCTTTTTAAAGAAGACTGATTAATATTTCTTGCCATATGAGCATCGTCTAAATAACCGCATAAATGAGGCATGTTTAAAGTCTGCTGAATATCCAGTAATTTTTTAGCATCTGTTTTTTCGAATAATTTGTTTGTCGAAACGATTAAAACATCTACGTAATTCTTTTGTGTCATTCTCTCCAAAATGCTCAAAGATTTATTCTGAATTGTTCCTGCGAAAACACTTTGATGCATTTTTTTAAACAAGTCATTTACGGTAAAAACAGGATCTTTGGTTTTATTACGCTGATACAATTCGTTTTCAGTCATTCGAAGCAAACGATCGTCGCTGAATAAATCATACATAACGCCGTATTGTAATTCTCTTGAAAGTGTGTACGGAGTATATTCGTAAGGGCCAAGAGGTGAATCTTTCAACGGATTGGTTTTGTCTAAAATGTCATTAAAAAACAACCATTGCGGAATCGTTATTACATTTTTAGCTAAATAATCTGTTGCTCTTTTTTGCATTGCAGCTGGAACAGGAACATAACTTTGTTTGTTGTCGCCATGAACCGTTTCGTTCAAATAAACACCACCAATATTATTCAGCACATGACGATTGTACATTTGCCATTGTCCGATTGTTCCAATGTATAATTTTCCAGTTTCATAATACGACTGATCTTTATCGTAGGTCCAGCTTAAGATATTATCGACAACACGTTTTAAGTTTTTCAAACCATATTCGCTTGCTTTAACTGCGTCGTTTCCTAAATCTTCAGACTGCGAACGCGGATCGATTATGTTTTCCTGTTGTTCTCCGTAGAAGTAAATCGGATCGTTTTGGTGTTTGGTGATTAATGTGTTTAGTTTTAAAGTTTCATTTTCATTTGGACCATACCATCTGTAACCCCATTCGATAGCATATTTATCGTATTCTCCAATTTTGGGAGTAATTACAGTAACATTATCTTCAGGTTGTGCTACATAATTATAACGAGCATAATCCATGATAGAAGGAGCAGTACCACCCATTTTTGCTGTGAATTCTTTAGATCTTAAAGATTCAACATCATAAGCAAAAGAAGAACCCATATTGTGTTTTAAACCAAAAGTATGTCCGACTTCGTGAGAAGAAACAAAACGGATTGCTTCTCCCATATGTTCATCGCTGAATGTATTGCCACGTGCTTTTGGATCAATCGGTCCGGTCTGAATACGCATCCAGCTTTGAAGCGAAGTCATTACATTATGCCACCAGATAATATCGGCTTCGATAATTTCACCGCTTCTTGGATCCACCACAGATGGTCCCATTGCATTTGATTTTGGAGAAGCCGCATACGTAATTACAGAATAACGAACATCATCAATATCAAAATCTAAATCTTGCTCAGTAGGTTCTTTTGCGATAACAGCATTTTTAAATCCTGCTTTTTCAAAAGCTGCCTGCCAATCGTGAACTCCATCAATAATATATTTTCTCCATTGTTTTGGAGTCGACGGATCGATGTAATAAACGATTGGTTTTTTCGGCTCTACTAATTCACCCTTTAAATAACGCTCTTCGTCTTCCTTTTTTGGTTCAAGACGCCAGCGTGTTATTAATTCTTTTTCAAGCATTGCCTGTTGCGCGTCGGCAAAATACCAGTGTTTTTCAGTAAAAAATCCAATTCTTTTATCAGAAAAACGGGGTTTCATTGGCGTTTTATCCAACAAAACAATATTACTTGTCACGCCAAGAGTCACAGACAATGCCGGACCGCCTTCGCTTACAGAAGTGGTCAGTTGAGATTTGACAACAATATTTTTAGGAAAAGACTTTAAACCCTCAATATAAGAAAGGTCAGATTTTACAGAACCGCCAAAACCAATGTTGCTCAAAACATCGTTGAAGCTTTTCTGTTTTCCATCAAAAACCTTATTTACTTTTATTACAACAGCAGTCGAATCATTGTTTTTCGTTTCAATATCAAAAACTTCGATAATAGATTCGGCAAAATTGTTCTGAACCGATTGGGTAATCGCATCTTCTTTTGGTGAAGAAACTTTAGGAACATATGATTTTACCCAGACTTTCTTTGCGATTGTATCTTTATAAAAACTGATAATCTTGTTTTCATAATTCATTCCTTTATTTAAACCTGCTTCGTTTACCTGAAAAGGAACCTGAGATAATTTGTTTACAACCAAAAACTCTCTTTGGAATAAGCTGTCCTGAATTTCGAAATAAACATCTGTTTTTACTTGAATAACATTGAACAGTCCTTTTTTAACGGTTCCTTTTTTAACAAGGTCGCTGTATTTTTTACCTTTTTTAGAATCGGTAGAATCTTTTTTGATTTCAGTAGTTTCGCCTTTTTTGTCTTTCTTCTTTTTTTGAGATTGAACAGTAAGCGGAGCTAACAATAATAGGAGTATGCAAATTGTTATCAAATTATGCAGGAATGCCTTTTCCTTCATCAGATGTTAAGTTTAGGTTAATTTTTAGCCGAAACTATTTTATTTTGGTTCAGCAAAAAAAAAAAAGGGAGTGAATGGATTTTTTTTAGGAGTGAGTGGATAGTAAAGGGAGTGTACAAACAAAATAGCCATCTTTTTCTGATGTCTCAAATTCGTTTTTTGAATAATAATTGTAAATGCTTTGGAGATAATTTAATCCAAATTTGGTGCTCGGTTCAGCATTCAGTTTCTTCTGAAGATTGTTGCTGATGATGACCTGATCAGTTTTAATCAGGATTTTTGTAGTAAGCGGACTTTCCTGGGTAGCGGTGTTGTGCTTAATAGCATTTTCAACCACAACCTGAAAAGCAAGATAGGGGATATGTTTCTCTAACGCAATATTGTCTTCGATTTCTATCGAAAAGAATAATTCGTCTTTAAAACGGGTTTGCTGTAAAAAGATATATTTTTCAATAAATAATAATTCATCCTTTACCGGAACGATATTCTTTTCTGGCGGATCAATTAAGTAACGATAAATACGGGATAAGTTCAGTGTAAATTTCTGCGCTGTTTTAATATCGCTTCCAATCAACATATAAAGTGAATTGAGCGAATTGAACAGGAAATGCGGATTAATCTGTTCTTTTAATTGTTGCAGCTGAATTAAGGCTTTTTCTTTTATGATTTTTTCATTCTCTACCAGAAGTTTGTTTTTCTCTTTAATCACAATTCCTTTTTCTCTGTAAGCACGTCTGTTGGCATAAGAGAAAAGATAAAAAATCAAAAGGAGCATAACTGTGGTAATCGAATAAATCCAAGTTGAATATTTTTTTACTAAAGCTACATTTTCATCCGAAACCATTTTTGGCGCACTAACACAAACAAACCAGTTTGAGTTTTTGATGTCCAGTTTTTTTGTAAAACGAATGACCTCTAATTGCAAAAATTCAGATAGGGCTGTCTTCTTAGAAAAATCCTGTTTTTTACTGTAAATAGTATCCGACGGACTGAAAGACGAAATCTTAAAAATATTCTTTCCCAAAAAAGCAATTTCAGGATGATAAATGCAGGTTCCGTTTTTATCAAAAACAAAAGCGTAGTTAGTAGCCGTTTTGGTTTTGTCTATTTTAGAAATATAACTATGAAGTAATCTTAAATTAATATCATAACCATATTTTACAGTGGTTTTGTTGTCTGAAATTAATTTGAAATAAATACGCCAAACCCATTCGCCACCCTGCGAAAGAATTACACTGAGATGTTCCGCATTTTTGTTTTGAAGAATAAATGTTTTTACATCATTCCTAATTTCGTCCGAAATAGCATTGTTTCCATAATGAATAGGATTACTATTAATCTGAAACCAATTATTGACCACCAGTTTATTATTCGCCTGAAGCGAAGACAAAAGCTGTAAATTATTGTCAAGGTTGGCAGAACTGCTTATTTTTAAAACATGCTCAATTCTTTTTTCCTGCTCCCAGAACTTGGTAAGCTCCTCAGACATGAATTCCTGTTTTTTAAGGAAGTTACGCATCGCTATATCATCATTCGATTTTTCGGTCAAATCCGTAATCAGATTACTTAGTATGTAAACCGATGTAACCGTAACCAGAATCGAGACAATAACGTAAATTGCGAAAGCACGTCTTGAAGTGCTATTTTTTAATCTAAATTTCAACGAATACCATTATGACTTAGTTCGCCACAGCGAATTGCGAGTCATATAAATTTTTATAGTAACCATCAGTTTTAGTTAACAATTCCTGATGCGTTCCCTGTTCAACAATCAATCCCTTATCCATCACCACAATTTTATCTGCATTTACAATTGTTGCTAATCTATGCGCAATAATAATAGAAGTTCTTCCTTTTGTAATCGTTTCTGTCGCACGCTGAATCATTTCTTCTGAATATGTATCAATAGAAGAAGTAGCCTCATCCAGAATCAAAATACTCGGATTACTAACATACGAACGTAAAAATGCAATCAGTTGGCGTTGTCCAGATGATAACATAACACCACGCTCTTTTACATCAAAATCATAATTATTCGGCAGGTTCATAATAAAATCATGAACACCAATTTTCTTTGCCGCATCAATTACCATTTCTCTTGTAATTTCAGGATTGTGCAAAGTAATATTATTGTAAATCGTATCAGCAAACAAAAACACATCTTGTAAAACCACAGCGATTTGTTTTCTCAAAGAAGCCAAAGTATAGTTTTCTATATTCTCGCCGTCAATACAAATCGTTCCGCTGTTGATTTCGTAAAAACGATTTAATAAATTAATAATCGTAGATTTTCCAGCACCTGTAGAACCTACAATTGCAACAGTCTGCCCAGCCGAAACCGATAAATCAATTCCTTTGATAACTTCTTCTTCTGGAATGTAACTAAAACGAACTTGCTTAAATTCGATGCTTCCATTAAAAACGGGCGCTTCAATTTTACCCGTATCCTGAATATGATCCTGCGTATCAATAATATCAAAAACACGATTGGCAGCAATCATTCCCAACTGCATCTCATTGAATTTATCGGCAATTTGTCTCAAAGGATTAAATAACATTCCAATGAACATCGTATACGAAAATAAATCTCCAAAAGTGGTAAAATGGTCTCCGTTCAAAATTCTGAAACCACCATAAACGACAACCAATCCTAAAGTAATAGACGAAATAATATCGGCAATTGGAAAGAAAATCGAGTTATACAAAATCGTCTTAATCCAGGCCACTCTGTGTTTGTTGTTGATTTCTTTAAAGTTTTCGGCTTCGATTTTTTCACGGTTAAAAAGCTGAACGATTTTCATTCCAGTCACACGTTCCTGCACAAAAGAGTTCATGTTCGCAATTTGAGTACGAACTTCCTCAAAAGCTACCTGCATTTTACGCTGGAAAATTCTCGTAACGTAAACCAAAATTGGCATCGCAACAACCACGATCCAAGTCAGCTTCCAGTTCATATAAAACATAAAAATCAATACCACCACCATTTTCATCAAATCGCTTATAATCATAAACAATCCCTGACTGAAAATACGGGCAATCGATTCAATATCCGAAACGGCACGCGTAACCAACTGCCCAACCGGAACCAAATCGAAATATTTCATTCTAAAACTCAAAATGTGTTTAAAAAGTTTTGTCCTGATATCTTTTACAATATCCTGCCCGAGCCAGTTGGCCCAGTACACAAAATAAAATTGAGAGAAAACCTCCATCAACAAAACCACGCCCATTAAAATAATGTACATTAATAATCCCATTTTGTCGTGGGTTTTAATGTAACCATCAACCGTTTCTTTTAATAAATAAGGACGAAGTGCGGCAAAAATAGAAAGCGAAACGGCAAAAATAATTACGCCGTAGTAACGCCATTTATAAGGCCTTGTATATTTTAAAATTCGTTTAAATAATCCTGTGTCGAATGCTTTTGCTTTCATTTATTTTTAGGAGCTGTTTCCTGCTTTCCGTTACAAGTTTTTCTCAAAAATAGGTTTTTGTATTATTTTTATAAAGCTTCCGTTGGTCGCTCCATAAAAATTACAAAAACGATATTTTTTTCAAAAAAGCTTTTCACTTCAATCAGGGCTATTAAATGTAATCGTAATCAATTTTGGTTAAATATAAACCATGTGCCGGAACCGAAAATCCCGCTTTTTCTCTGTTTTTACTGGCAATGATATTTTCAAAATCTTCCAGCGTAATTTTGTGTAACCCTATATTAATTAAAGTTCCCACAATGGCGCGAACCATATTCCTCAAAAACCGATTTGCCGAAATGGTAAAAATCAGTTTTCCTTCTTCCTGTTTCCAAAATGCCTCAAAAATCGTGCAGTCAAATGTATTGACATCCGTATTCGTTTTAGAAAAACACTGAAAATCGGTATGTTTCAATAACAATTGAGCTGCTTCGTTCATTAAACTCACATCCAATTTTTGGCTCACATACCAGCTCAGTTCCTGCAAAAACGGGTTCTTAATGGTATTGATATGATATTCATACGTTCGTTTTGTGGCATCAAATCGGCAATGCGCATTGTCATGAAGCAGGATAATGTCAAAAATGGCAATATCTTTTGGCAAAAAAGAGTTCAGTTTATGAACCAAAACTGGAACATCCAAAGTTTTTTCAGTATCAAAATGCCCAAACATTTCAGTTGCATGTACACCAGTATCCGTTCTTCCTGCCCCCATAATGCTGATAGGTTCATTTAGTAAAACCGAAAAAGCTTTATTTAAAGTTTCCTGAACAGAGGATGCGTTGGGCTGTATCTGCCAGCCATGATAATGTGTTCCGTTATAAGCAAATTGAATAAAATATCTCACTTTAGAGGTTCAAAGGTTCAGAGTTGCAAAGGTACGAAAAAAAGTTTCTTTCTTTTTAGGAACAAAGGTTCAGAGAAACAAAGAGACAAAGGTTTCCATCACGCATATCTGTAGAGACGCACCGCAGTGCGTCTAACGTTAGATGGGAAATAATTAATTTAAAAACCAAATGAAGACGCACTGCAATACGTCTAACGCCAATCGAAAAATGATTAATTTTAAAACACACACGAAAGACGCACTGCGGTGCGTCTCTACAGAAAAAACTTAGAACCTTAGCATCTCAGAGCAAAGAGACAAAGGGACAAAGAGACAAAGGGACAAAGAGACAAGGGTTTTCTCATCATGTATATCTGTAGAGACGCACCGCAGTGCGTCTTGCGTAAGATTGGAGTGTTTTAGAAAAACGAAGATTTCAAGATTTTTTCATCATACATATCTGTAGAGACACCACCGTGCGTCTAAAGCTATATAAAAATTATTAATTTTAAAACAATATGAAAGACGCACTGAGGTGCGTCTCTAAAAAGAAACCTTTGTCACTTTGTATCTCTGAACCTTTGCATCTAAATAAAAAACCTTTGTAACTTTGTTTCTCTGAATCTTTGTAACTTTTTGTAAAAAATGAAAAAAATCCTCCTGCTCTCAGATACTCACAGTCACATAGACGATACAATTTTAAAATACGTAAATCAGGCTGATGAAGTCTGGCATGCGGGTGATATTGGAGATTTGATTGTAACGGATACGATTAAAAAGCTAAAACCATTAAGAGCAGTTTACGGCAACATTGACGATGCGAAAGCAAGAATGGAATTTCCGTTAAATAATCGTTTTTCTTGTGAGAATGTTTCGGTCTGGATTACACATATTGGAGGTTATCCAGGAAAATACAATCCGAATGTTAAGGAGGAAATGGCTCAGAATCCGCCAAAGATTTTTATCTGTGGACATTCACATATTTTGAAAGTGATGTTTGATAAAAAGAACAATCTTTTGCATATGAATCCAGGTGCTGCAGGAAAAAGTGGTTTTCATAAAGTAAGAACCATGCTTCGTTTCGTAATTGACAATGATAAAATTAAAGATTTGGAAATTATCGAAATCGGAGAAAAATAGTTTAATGAGGCAGCGGAATTTGAATAGTAATTTTGGTTCCTTTATTCGCTTTTGAGGTAATAGTCAGGCGGCCTTTGTATTTCTTGATGCGCGCTCTGATTCGGTTTAAACCAAAACCTTCCGCATCTTTTAATTTTTGAGTTTTAAAACCAATTCCGTCATCGTGAATTGTCAAAACAAATTCATTGTTGTTTTCGGCTAAGTAAATAGTGGCTTTTTGAGCTTGACTATGTTTAATAATATTATTGAACAATTCGCTGACAATAAAATAAATCTTCATTTCAAATTTCTCGACATATCTTTTACTGATCGGAATAGAGCTAGAAAATTCAAAATGGATAGCAGAATTAGAATGTTTTTCGCATAAATCTTCTAATGCATAGATTAATCCAAAACGAACTAAAAGCGAAGGTACGAGATCGTGTGACATATCTCTTAAAAGCTCGTGAGCCTCAGATAAAATGGTTTTAGCCTTTTGTATTTCATCAGATTTTATATCATGCTGCGCCGTAAAAGTATTCAAATGTAAACCTGCCGATGACAAAAGCGAATTGATATTGTCATGAAGAAAAGAAGCTATTTTTTTGCGTTCGATTTCCTGTGTGTCAATACCGGAATTAATAATGTTAAGAAGGATTTTCTGCTTCGTATCTTTTCGTTTTATTTTTTGTTTTAATTTGTTGTTTTGATATAGGAAATAAAACAAAAGAAAAATAATAATGATAAGCAGAATCGATAAACTGACAATCTTTTTGTTTCTTAATTGTTCCGATTTTTTGATTTGATCAGGAGTTGTTTTGCTTTTGATTTGGGTTTCGGAAGTTGCAAGACTAATGTTTGTTTTTATTGTGTTTAGAGGCAGAAAAGTTCCCTTAACAGCGATACAGAAAAACAATGATATAAGAAAATGGAACCCCATCATAAAGTTTGTTTCTACGGATTAATCAAATTGTTTTTTAGGGCATATTTTACCAAACCGATTGTACTTTTTATATTCAGTTTCTTCATCAGGTTTTTGCGATGCGTTTCTACTGTATGAGAGCTGATAAAAAGCTTTTCGCTTATTTCTTTGCCACTGTATTCTAAAGCGATAAGTATAATGATTTCAATTTCACGCGGACTTAAAATAGGGTTTTCAATAACCGCATTTTGATTCAGTTTCGGATTATCTTTAAAAGTATTGAAAATCTTTTCTCTAATCGCATCACTAAAATATTCCTGTCCTTGATAAACAGCTTCAACAGCTTCAATGATATTCTCGCCAGCACAGTTTTTAGTCAGATATCCTTTTGCGCCTAGTTTCATCACTTCTTTTATGATTTTCAAATCATCATAACTTGATAAAATAATGACTTTGCAGGGAGATTGTTTTTCTTTGAATTCTTTAAGGGTTTCAATGCCGTCTTTTTTAGGCATGCTGATATCCAGAATCAAAACATCGGCTTCGTCAGATAGCACATCATCATAAACGGTCGTGCCGTCAAGCGAGCTTCCAACTACATCAAAGTTAGAAACTGTTCTTAATAGGTTGGAGAGACCATCAATTAAAACCTGATGATCATCTGCAAGATGAATTTTTATTGAAGAATCCATTTTTAAAAACTGATTGAACGGTAAAAATAATGAAAATTATCTTACAGTTATTTCGTTTTAGACCAAAAAAAACCCGAATGTAAAATTCGGGTTCTTCTTCGCGCAATAAACTAAGTTTATAGGTTTATCTCAAACGATCTACAGATTTTACAAGATCTTCGTCCTTTTTGATGGCCTTATTAGCTAAAACTAATAACACGATAGCAACAATAGGAAGAAACATCCCAATACCTTTCTCAGAAACTTCCGCTTCTCCAGATAAATTTAGTGATCGGTAAACAAATAATCCTAATAAAATTAAATTTAATATGATGTTTAGTCTGTTTAACACAAACTGATTTTGTCTCTTTTTAAATGAAATTATACTGATTACAGTAAGCATTGTTGTCAAGCCTAATAAAATAGTATAAAATTGATCCTGCATAAAATAAAACGGCTTTCCTGCACTTGTTGTCCAAAGCGGCAAGAAAAGCATTAAAACGCCTGTCGCAACAAAAGCCAGAAATAAATATACAGTTTGAATTCTTTGTATCATAATCTAAAAATGTTTTACAAAAATATATTTTCTTTTTTTAAAATACTATTGTATGATAAAATTTTATTCGTATTATTGCATCATAATACCGTAAGCACTTCATACTGCGGTCAATTCAATTCAAATTAATTATCTACCTATTCTTTTTACAGTATTTCCTTTTAAAATAATTAAATTCATAGAACATTCATGTTTGATATTTCTGCATTAAAAGAAATGAAGCTTGCTGAGCTTCAAGAAATAGCTAAGTTAGCTAAAACAATAAAGATTACTGGTGTCAAAAAAGAGACTTTGATTAGTCAGATTTTAGCACATCAAGAAGCATCTCTTGCTCAGACAGAAGCTCCAAAAACAGAGGCAACAGCGGAAACAAAAGAGGAGAAACCAAAGCGTGCTAGAATTGCTCCTGCTAAAACAAAAGCAGCAAATACTAAAAACACTCCCGTTCTAGAATTTGATCAAGTAGAGGAAACTGTTCAAAAAAATGATACTGCCGAAACAGTAGAACCAGTTGTAGAAACAACAGCAGAAGTAGTAACAGATAAAGCTCCAGCGGTAAAAAAAGATCAGAAAGCGGTCAAATTCAATAAGTCAGCATACGAGAAAAAAGTAGCGCTGAAAAAAGAAAAAGAAGTTGTTGCAGAAGAAACAGCTGTCGTAGAAGCAGAAACAGCTACAGAAACTACAACTGAAAAACCTGCTAATACTCCAGTAGCTAAAAAGGTTAATCCGAATCAGAATAAAAATCCGAACCAGAACCAGAACCATAACCAAAACCCGAATCAGAACCAAAATCAAAACGGGAATGGCAATGGAAACGGAAATCACAACAACCAAAATCCTAATCATAAAAATAAAAAGAATAACAATAATTTCAGAGATTCAGATTTTGAATTTGACGGAATTATAGAAAGTGAAGGCGTTCTTGAGATGATGCCGGATGGTTATGGATTTTTACGTTCTTCTGATTATAATTATTTAGCTTCTCCAGACGATATTTATTTATCAACTTCACAAATCAGATTATTTGGTTTAAAAACCGGAGATACAGTAAAAGGAGTGGTTCGCCCTCCAAAAGAAGGAGAGAAGTTTTTTCCTTTGGTTCGTGTGTTAAAAATCAATGGACACGATCCTCAAGTAGTTCGAGACAGAGTTTCTTTCGAACATTTAACACCAGTTTTCCCTTCAGAAAAATTCAAAATTGCCGAAAAAGGAAGTTCTATTTCAACCCGAATTATAGATTTGTTTTCACCAATAGGTAAAGGGCAGCGTGGTATGATCGTTGCACAGCCTAAAACGGGTAAAACAATGCTTCTTAAAGATATTGCAAACGCAATTGCAGCCAACCATCCAGAAGTTTATTTAATTGTCCTTCTTATTGACGAACGTCCAGAAGAGGTTACCGATATGCAGAGAAGTGTAAGAGGTGAGGTTATTGCTTCAACTTTTGACAGAGAGCCTCAAGAACACGTGAAAATTGCTAATATCGTGTTGGAAAAAGCAAAACGTTTAGTGGAATGTGGTCATGATGTTGTAATTTTATTAGACTCTATCACACGTTTAGCAAGAGCTTACAACACAGTGCAACCGGCATCTGGAAAAGTATTAAGTGGAGGTGTTGATGCGAATGCATTACAAAAACCAAAACGTTTCTTTGGAGCGGCTAGAAATGTAGAAAATGGCGGTTCATTAAGTATTATAGCAACTGCATTAACAGAAACAGGTTCTAAAATGGACGAAGTAATCTTCGAAGAATTTAAAGGAACTGGTAACATGGAACTTCAATTAGACCGTAAGATAGCCAATAAACGTATTTTCCCAGCAATCGATCTTACTTCTTCAAGTACTCGTCGCGACGATTTATTATTGGACGAAAAAACACTTCAGAGAATGTGGATTATGCGTAAATACTTATCAGATATGAATCCAGTAGAATCAATGGATTTCGTAAACGATCGCTTCAAGAAAACAAAAAACAACGAAGAGTTTTTGATTTCGATGAATGACTAGTTAAGTGACAAAGTAACAAAGATTCAAAGAGACAAAGTTTTTTTATCTCATGAATTCTGCCTAAATAAAAAAGGGATAAGCTAGGCTTATCCCTTTTTTATTGTTGAAGTTTGCAAACCTCTGTTACTTTGTCGCTTTGCAACTACAAATAACTTATTTCTTATCCACTACCGGTCTATTTTCTCTATTAGCCAATTCCCATGCGACAACAAAAGCTAGTTGTGTTCTTTTGGTAAGAGCGTCATATTCTATTTTTTGTGGTTCATCTCCTTGTTTGTGGTAATCTTCATGAACTCCATTAAAGAAGAAAACCGCTGGAATACCATGTTTTGCGAAATTATAGTGATCAGAACGCTCATAAAAATGGTTTGGGTCTGCAGGATCATTAAATTTAAAATCCAAGTCCATTTTGATGTATTTTTCATTTTGAGCTACCACTGCATTGTGCAAATCAGATGAAAGTCTGTCTGCACCAATAACATATACATAATTGTTTGTGTTGGCGTGTTCAACATCACGGCGACCAATCATGTCAATATTGATATCGGCAATAGTATTAGCAATTGGGAATAATGGATTTTCAGAATAATAGCGAGATCCATGTAAACCATGTTCTTCACCGGTTACATGAAGGAATAAAATAGAACGTTTTGGTCCGTGTCCTTGTTTTTTAGCTTTAGCAAATGTTTTGGCCATTTCTATAAGGGCTACAGTTCCAGAACCATCGTCATCAGCGCCATTATAAACTTCACCGTTTTTAATTCCAATGTGATCGTAATGCGCCGAAATAACTAAAATTTCATCTGGCTTTTCAGAACCTTCGATAAAAGCCCAGATGTTCTCAGAATCTGGTAAATTTTGATTGCGTCTTGCATTTAAATAGGCAGCAGGGATATGCTGATAGTAATCTGAAGCTCCTTTAGGAAAAGAGATACCGCTGTTTTTATATTGTTGAATCATGTAAAGACCCGCTTTTTTCTGTCCGGCAGAACCTGTTTCACGACCTTCCATTTCATCAGAAGCAATCGTGTACAGCATTTTCTTTAAGTCTTTCTCGCTGATTGCTTTTACGTATTTGGTTGGATCCGAATTGTCTTTAGATACAGTTGACTGTGCGGTTTTGCATGAATACGCAGAGACAATTAAGAATAAAATGAGTAATTTTTTCATTTCTTATAGTTAGTGTAAATTAATAAATGTGTATAAAACGTATAAAGTGAGTAAAAATAGAATAAAAAGTGAATTTATTATAAATAATAAGAAACTTTTTACAAAAGATACTATCCTTGACTCACCATAAAAACGATGATGTGCAGGATAAAAGTAATAACACATCCAAATTGACCCAACGAAAGTTGTGAGTCCAGAGATATAAGATAATGGACTGTCTTCTCCAAAAAGACCAATTAATCGATCTATGATAAACATGATGAGAAAAATAAGCAACAGGAAAGAGAAATAATGAAGTGTGAAAATCCCGTGATCAAAATAATACCATTTCTTTTTGTTGTGAAAAAGCCATAAGAAAAAAGCAAAAAACGGCATGATAATAAAGAGAATTTTAGGAAGATTATGAAAGAACGCTTCTGCAAATTTTACATAAATCTCTTTTTTGGTGTATTTTTCAGTGACGTGATTTGCTTTCTCAACAAACCAATAGCTGCTGGCATTCAGTTTCTCTTCTTCTTTTCCATATTTCTGAACAGAATCAATTTTTTTCATGTTCAAAAAAGTAAAATATTTCTTGTCTTCCTTTTTAATATTGAGGTCTTTAGTAGCTTTAGCGATTTCCTTATTTAATTCTTTTTCACTTTTATCAATATCTCCATTGATTTTGCTCGGAAACATAGCAATCAATAAAAAGGTAATAAAACTGATGAAAATATATAATCGAACAGGTGCTAAATAAGAAAGACGTTTTCCTGAAAGATATTCTTTTGTAAGAGTTGAAGGCTTAAAAAGAAGGTTTTTAATGGTCTTCCAAAACGCGTTTTCATAATGCGTTAGATCTTCAAAAAAATGAACAAATAAATGGTGAAAAGTTTTTCGGCTGTCGCTGTTTTCCTGACCGCAGTTTGGGCAGAATTTTAATTCTACAACATGTCTGCAATTCAAACAGGTTTTATCTTCTCTGATTTTATTATGTGACATTGGTTTATCTGGTTGATTTGTTTTTGGTAGAGTTAAGTGGTATTATTTCTTTAAAACTTCATTTAGGAAAAGCTGTAAATGATCAAAAGAACGTTTGGCCGCTAAAGCATTATAAGCCGCACCTTTCGAATTATCACTTCCGGCTTCTGGATTGGTAAAGGAGTGAACAGAATTGGCGTAATAAATCATTTCCCAATCTGCTTTAGAATCACGCATTTCCTGCTGGAAAGAAGCAATTTCTTCTTTTGGAACAAACGGGTCGTCTGCGCCATGACAAACTAAGACTTTTGTATTGATAACTTCTGTTTTTCGGCTGGCATCTTTGCCTAAACCACCATGAAATGAAGCGACTCCCTTTACATTTAAATGTCCTCTTGCCGCTTCCAAAACTCCGGTTCCTCCAAAGCAGTAACCAATAGCTACAATATTATCAGCATTGGCACCCAATTTTACTAATTCCTGTAGTGCAGTATTGATTCTTTTTTGATAAGCTTCATAGTTTGTTTTATAGAAACCAGCTTGTTTTCCAGCTTCTCCCGTATTTTTTGGATAATTTCCTTCTCCATAAATATCTGCGATAAAAACATGATATCCTAGTTTGGATAATTCTTCTGCAATTCCTTTAGAAGCATTATCTATTCCAAGCCATGCAGGTAAAAGTAAGATTCCTGGATTATTGGCACTTTTTTTAGCCGATTTTATAAACAAACCATTCAATTGTTGGCTTCCTTCTGAATATTTTACTGGTTTTAATTGCGCATTCATAAGATTGGAAAATAAGATTGCACTGAATAAAAGTAGTACTGTGTTTTTCATTTTTCTACAATTTTTAACAAATATCAGAAATAATATGTTACAAAAAAACCTCACAAGTAAATTCTTGTGAGGTTTATAACGATTATTCTCGTGCGGAGAATGTAGTTTTATAAAGATATATTTCTTTTAAAAGCGCAACCTAATTCTACTATCGAATCGGTTTTGTCAATACCGGGAATTCCATCAATTTTTTCATAAAGAATACGACGCATATGTTCGTGATTTTTGGCAATGATTTTAATGTATAAAGTAAACGAACCCGTTACATAATAACATTCTGTAATTTCAGGAATTTCTTTAAGTGCTTCAATAATTCTTTCAGAATCAGAATCTTTGTTTAATGTAAGCCCCGTAAAAGAAGCCCAGTCGTACCCAATTTTCTTTTCTTGAATAATCGGTTTTATGCCACCGATTACGCCTTGTTCGATCATTCGGTTGATGCGCTGATGCACCATTGTATTTGATATTTTCAAATTAGTAGCAATAGCAGAAAAAGCCATTCTGCCATCTTTTTCTAATTCTTTAATAATACTGATATCAAATTCGTCTAATAAATCCATTCAATAAAAATCTTTAAATTTCAGTTGTTGATGATGTATAAAAGTAACCATTTTTTTTAATTATTAATCACAAATTACTGTTTCTGTCTAAATAAATATTTTCTTTTTATTTGTTTTAAAATATAAATTTTGACTCAAATATTGTTATTTTTAAGTCAAAACTTAATTTTCAAGCTGTTTGTAATTTAAATTTTAATATTTTTGTAAAAATAAAAAGCAGATTATGATTAGAACAGAAAAAGCACTTTCGTCAAAATCAGAAGTTTTGATTGAAAAAGAGAATAAATACGGAGCTCACAATTACCATCCACTTCCAGTAGTTTTAGAACGTGGAGAAGGAGTATACGTTTGGGATGTGGACGGCAAAAAATACTATGACTTTTTATCGGCTTATTCTGCGGTAAATCAAGGTCATTGTCATCCAAAAATTGTAAATGCAATGGTAGAGCAAGCACAAAAACTGACTTTGACTTCCCGTGCTTTTTACAATGATAAATTAGGAAACTACGAAGAATATGTAACGAACTATTTCGGTTTTGATAAAGTTCTTCCAATGAATACAGGTGCTGAAGCAGTTGAAACAGCATTAAAAATTTCTAGAAAATGGGCGTATGAAGTAAAAGGAATTCCAGAAAACCAAGCGCAGATTATTGTTTGCGAAAATAACTTTCACGGAAGAACCACTACTATTATTTCATTTTCAAACGATGAAACGGCACGTAAAAACTTCGGACCTTTTACAGACGGTTTCATTAAAATTGAATACGATAATCTGGAAGCACTTGAAAACGCTTTAAATTCGTCAAAAAATATTGCTGGATTTTTAGTAGAACCAATTCAGGGAGAAGCAGGAGTTTATGTTCCGTCTGAAGGGTATTTAGCAAAAGCGAAAGCACTTTGCGAAAAGCATAATGTATTGTTTATTGCTGATGAAGTTCAGACAGGAATTGCCCGTACAGGAAAATTATTGGCTGTTCATCACGAAAACGTTCAGCCTGATGTCTTGATTTTAGGAAAAGCAATTTCTGGTGGAGTATATCCAGTTTCTGCGGTTCTATGCAATGACGAAATAATGAATGTAATTAAACCAGGCCAGCACGGATCTACTTTTGGAGGAAATCCTGTTGCGGCTGCGGTTGCAATTGCAGCTCTTGAAGTAATTAAGGACGAAAAACTGGCTGAAAATGCAGAACGTCTTGGTGTTATCTTAAGAGAAGGATTAAATAAAATTGCTGCCAAAAATGATTTGATTACGCTGGTTCGCGGAAAAGGTCTTTTAAATGCAATTGTAATCAATACAAACGAAGAATCAGATCTAGCTTGGGAAATCTGCTTGAAATTTAGAGACAACGGATTATTGGCAAAACCAACACATGGAAATAAAATAAGATTAGCACCACCGTTGGTTATGACGGAGGAACAAATTAATGAATGCCTTGAAATTATCGAGAAATCTTTGAATGATTTTAGATAATTTTCTTTAGAGATTTAAAATAGAAAAGGGCTGTCCAAACTTTTGAGACAGCCCTTTTTGTTCATAAGAACATTTGGCTTGTAGACCATTTTTTTGTTTTAAAAAGCGATTGTTCTAAATAACAATCGCTTTTCGTCATAATTACTAAAAATATCAAAAAAAGTAATTATTTTTTTGGAGCAGCACCTGGAATCAATTCATTTTTTTGTTTGAATTTGCTGTATTCCACCACTCCTGTTTTATCTGCCCAGTCAAAATATTTTGCCGAAAGATCATTTACAATTCCTGGGTTTTGAGCCGCAACGTTGGTTGTTTCTCCACGGTCTGCTTCAAGATCGTAAAGTTCCCATTGGTATGATGGATAAATAGAAACCAATTTCCATTTTCCTTCTCTTACTGCTCTGTTTCCCGCTCTTTCCCAGAATAATGGCGCACCACGGTTTACTTCTGATGCATTGTCAAATAAAACAGGCAATAAACTTTTACCCGGAAGCGGATTAGAATTTACGCCATTTAAGTTTTTAGGATATTCAATTCCGGCCAATTCATAAAAAGTAGGAGCAAGGTCAATAATATGTCCAGTTCCTTTATCGATTCTTCCTGCTTTTATTTTGGATGGATACCAGGCAATAAACGGAGAACTGAAACCGCCTTCGTGCATATTGTTTTTATAGTCCTGTAATGGCGTATTAGACAAATAAGCCCAGTTTTGTTCCTGATAGTCAAAAGAACCAGAAGAGCCTACAGGACCATCGTTACGAACTAAACCTCTTCTTAACGGATTGTACGTATTGAATCCACCTTGAGCACCATTATCAGCAATAAAAATGATTAAAGTGTTTTTGTCTTTCTTTAAAGCTTTTAGTTTGTCTAAAACTTTCCCAACGTTTTGGTCCATGTTATCTACCATTGCGGCATAAACTTCCATTTTGGCTTTCCAGAATTGTTTTTCGTCATACGTTGGTTTATCCCATTCCGGTACTTCAGGATCTCTTGGAGCAATTGTCTGATTTGGCAGTAAGATTCCGTTTTCTCTTAACTTTTTGATTCTTTTTTCTCTTAAAGCATCCCAGCCTTCGTCAAATTTCCCTCTGTATTTTGCAATATCAACTGGTTTTGCCTGCAATGGCCAGTGCGGAGCAGTAAAAGCTAAGTACAAAAAGAAAGGTTTGTTTTCTTTATTTTGTTCGTCTAAGAAAGTAACCGCATTGTTTCCAATTTCATCTGTAAAATAGTACGAATCGTCTTTCGGATGCAGTTCTTCATTATTGCGGATCATTTTTACAGGATAAGGCGTTTTTCCGAAAGGAAGCGGTTTCGTATCAAAGTAATTAGCAGCACCTTTTAAGATTCCATAAAATTTATCAAAACCTCTCTGGTTCGGCCATTGTGCCTGAGATAAAACAACCACCAATGCCTGAATTAAGCCCAATGAACCTGCCTTTAAAATATCGGAAAAAATAACGCTTGTTCCCAGCAAAACCAATCCGATTTTGACAAAAAGTTCAGTTGATAGAGCAGAGCGAAACCATTTTGGAAGTTTGAAAAAGTTGCCAATTAATAATCCGATTACTAAACTGAAAATTACAGCTTCTAGATTTAGTGCTTTAACTTCTGTATTTCCAGCAAGAATTAAAGCGATTATAGTTAAGAGATAAATTATTGGAAATCCAAGGATGAAGTTTTTGACTGATTTTCCAACTAAAATAGTTCCGATACTTCCAATTAGAAGAAAATAAATAAATTGGAAACCAATATGTTGAAGGTTTTTGATTTCGAATACATTGAAAATTAAATCGTTTCCATTTGTCCATTTGAAAACAGGAACTTCTGGCAGAAAAATAAAAAGAGAGATTCCAATAATAAGAAAACCGAGAATAACGACAGTCCAGTCTTCGTGAATGGTAAATTTTGTTGAGGTTGACATTTTTTATTTAAAGAGTTTTATTTTCAATTGCCTCCAGCTTTAGCTGGAGGTGAAGTTTTGTGAATATAGAAAAGGCTTTAGCCGAATAATAAATTTGGCTAAAGCCTTCGGTGTGTTGAAATTTTATACCTCCAGCTAAAGCTGGAGGCAATTGGTTTTTGAAATTAAACCTGACAGGTTTCTTCTGTAGATTACAAATCAACAAAGTACTTCTGTTTTCCAAAGTTGAATTCATAATAGGTCAAGTTTGGCCAAAGCGGTTTGATTAATCCTTTTTCCCAAATTTGAAGCGCAGTTTGTAATTCTTTTACCTTTTCAGGATTTTTTTGTGAGAGGTCTGTTTTTTCAAATTTATCTGAAGCAAGATTATAAAGCCATTTTTCATGTGTTTTTCCGCTAATGACCAATTTCCAGTCACCGCTTCGAATAGCTTTTGCATCGCCGGAACGCCAGTATAAATCTTTGTGCGCGACCTTATTTTCGTTGACAGTTTTGACTAAATCAACTCCATCATAAACTCTGTCTTTTGGTAAATCTGAACCAATCGCTGCTGCGATGGTGGTAAAAAAATCTAAAGTGCTTACAGGTTGTTTGTAAACCGTATGAGGTTTGATTTTTCCTTTCCACGAAAGTGCAAACGGAACATTGATTCCGCCTTCAAAATGTGAAAATTTACCGCCTTTTAACGGAGCATTTGTGGTAGCAAAAGTATAATCGGCACCGCCATTATCGCTGGCAAAAATGATTAAGGTATTGTCTTCAAGACCTTCTTTTTTTACTTTTTCTCTAATTCTTCCAATCGCATCATCCAAAGCGCTGATCATGGCAAAATAAACGCGTTTGTTTTCGTCTTTTACATTCGGAAAACGATCGTAATATTTTTTACGAACCTGAAATGGCGTATGTGGTGCGTTGAACGGAATATAAAGCAAGAAGGGTTTGTTTTTATTCTTATCGATGAAAGCTTCAGCTTCTTCGGCAAATTTTTCGGTTAAATACGCTTTTTCGTCAATAATAGTAGTGTCACGACGAATTTGTCCGATTCCAACACGTCCTTTTCCCCAAATCATTTTATCTGTAAAATCTTTATGATGATGATTGATAATATCCGGATTGTCATCTTCTGGAACATACAAGGAGAACGCCTGATAAAATCCGTAATGATAATCGAAACCACGGTCTAGAGGAAAAAATCCTTTGTTGTGACCTAAATGCCATTTACCAATAATTCCTGTTGCGTAACCTTGTCTTTTGGCTAAATCAGCAAAAGTAATTTCAGATTTCGGAAGCCCTTGTGTTTTGATAGAAGCCTCGTTTGGATATTCGATTTTGTCGTTTAATCTCCAATCATTGGTATTCAGTAAATATTTAAAAGCATAATATTCCAGATTATTTTTCGGATAACGATCTCCGGGCTGATATTCATGTCCAAAACGCTCCTGATATCTTCCCGTGATTAATCCAGCGCGAGATGGAGAACAGATAGCTGCAGAGGCGTAACCATCAGTAAAAGTAACTCCCGAGGCGGCCAAAGAATCAATCTGTGGTGTTGCTGTCGATTTTCCGCCGTAAAGAGAAATATCATATTTACCTAAATCATCTGCAAGTAAAATAATGATATTGGTCTTTTTTCCTAGTGAATCAGATTTTGGTTTTGATGCTAAAAATTCTTTTTTACCTTCTGCCAATTTCTGATTTTCTTTGACTAAAGTACCATCGGTATTAATTGGCCAGAAAAGAAAAGCTGCCAGAATGAAAAGCACTATTAAAATAGGGGTAACAATTTTGGTTATTTTTTTATAGTTTGCCATAGTTTGGTAAGTTGTTTTTAGACAAAGGTTTTATTGTAGAGAGGCATAGCAGTGCGTCTTTCTCATTTTGTGTACGTATTATTTGTCATTTTGACGAAGGAGACCCGAGCGATAGCGAACAGGCGAAGTAAATCACACAAGAAGCTCCGCACAGAATGTCGCCAATCTTTGTCGAATTACTAGTGTGATTTCTCGTTCCTCGAAATGACAAACTGTTAGCGATTTTCTTTGCGGAGTTCATTGTGGGGCTTCGACTTCGCTCAGCCTGACAAACAATGTGGTTTAAAAATGTTACTTCGAAGCCAATGCAATATCAACCTCATTTTTCAAATCACTAATCCCTTCCTTCTTAAAAATAATTTTTCCGTTTTCATATAGAATTAAAGTTGGAAAAACTTTTACCGTTTTTAAATCGGCAATAACCTGCGGACTATCTTCGAGTTCAATTTCTACGATTTTTAAATTCGAACCGTATTCTGTTCGAATCGTTTCCAGAATAGGTTTTACTTTTTTACATGGCCCACAATATTTCGAACCAATATCAACCAAAACATTTTTGTTCGAAGCAATAATTTTATTGAATTCTGCTAAAGACAATTTACTTTTCAGATTAGAATAAAAAGGTTTTCCATTTCCAATCCAATTTGCAATGCCACCTTCTAAGCTATAAGCTTCAGCAAATCCGTTTTTTAGTAATTCTTTTTCTAGAGCAACACTTCTGCCGGCACCGATGGAATAAATAAAAACAGGCTTAGACTTATCTAGTTTAGCGATATGCTGATCGTAATTTTCAGATTGAAGATTAAAATTGACAGCGCCTTCAATATGATTTAGGGCAAATTCTTCAGGAGTTCTCGCATCAACAATCTGTGGATTCTTTTGGCTTTTTATTTTAGAATAAAAGGAATCTAAAGATAATGAATTATGACTTTCATTTTGCGAAAAGACAGCAATCGCCCATAAAAAGGCAATTGCTGTTAAACTGGTTTTTAAGATTTGATTTTTCATATCCGGAAATATTATACTTGTTCTAAAACTGGTGCAGGAGTTTCTTCAGCAACTACTTTTGGTTTTGATGGAAGTGATAATACCCCTTCGGCAAGAGAACTTCCTTCTTTTTTAGATTTAAAAATCGGCCAAAGAAACTGTGCGTACCATTCTTCTTGTTTGTATGATTTTGTTCCAAATGATTTTGGATATTGACGCGTAATCAATCCCGTTCCAAAAATGATATCCCAGATAAAAAACATGTTCCCGAAGTTTCCTTTAAAATGTCCAACACCATCTCCGCTCGTATCTGCGTGGTGTGCATGATGCGTTGCAGGAGTAGAAATCAGTCTTTCTAAAACCCAAGCAATTGGATGTAATACTTTGTATTTATAAAAGGGTTTATCCCAAGGAATGCTTGAGTGTGCGCCTAAAGTAATGAAACTTTTAATTACTAAAACAAATAAAGCCGGAAGCCCTAAACCTAGATAAGTTAAAGTCGCAGTCAAATAAATTTGAGAAAAGAAAACCGTATAAATAAAGTTTTGTCTAGAAGCCATTGCCATTCCCATATACGGAGCCGAATGGTGTGTTCTATGAAAACGCCACAAAAACGGAACTTGATGATGGAGTCTGTGATACCAATACTGCGTTAAATCATCGGCAATTGCAATTAGGAAAAATCCTCCCCAAAACGGAACCCAAGATAATGCATTTGCAGCGTTTGGTAATAAATACGGCAAAGCAGTTAAGCTGAAAAAAGCAATTACGGGTGGTAAAAGTAATTTTGGTGCCAAGAAACAAACAATGTCAATTTTACGTTCTTCGCCAGTCCATTCGTCATCGTATAAACCTGCGGCGAATTCTATAATTCCTAAAACGATCATAAATACTGTTAATCCCCAAGTTCTGATGTTGGCAAAAACAGGTTGTGCAAATTCTAAGAATGGAGGTAGTGTTAAGTGTGATTCGCTTACAGCACCGCCAGTTAGTTTAAAATAAAGGTAAATTGCCACAACAGGCAGTGAATAAATGAAAAAACTTATCGTTAAGTCTCTTACTAATTTTTCTTTTTGAACTATTGCCATGATTTCTTATTTTAAAAATTGATTAATTAAGGTTAATCCGCCAGCCAGAATGGCCAACGGCACTAAAAACAAGATTATCCCCACGACAATCTTTTTTCCGATAATTTCATAATCTACTCGTTTCATATTATTCAGTTTGTCCTGCAAGGTTTTCAAAACCTTGTAGGTATTATTTTTTAGTTTTAATAATTTAAATCTACAAGGTTTTGAAAACCTTGCAGGTTGTGTGAAATCTTTAATTAGAACTGCCTCCAGGTTTCGTTGCCTGTTTGATTAAATCTGAAATTGTTTTTCCTTTATCAGCTCCAGTGTTGTGAATTCTTCTGTTGTACACATCCTGCCAGTCAATCAATGGGTAAACATTGTTTTCTTTGGCTTGTTCATCAAATAATTTTTGAAGTTCAGCCAGTTTTTCTGGATATTTTTTCGCTAGATTATTACGTTCGTTGAAGTCTTCATTTAGATTATATAATTCCCAAACATCGGTATCGAAGTTGCTTGGTGCCGGTTTTTCATTGCTTCCTAAAGATTTTTTTACAGCAAATGAATCAGGTAAATGTGCTGCAGAAGCTTTCCATCCGTCTTTGTAAATGGCTCTGTTTCCAAAAATGTAGTAGTACTGCACTTTATGCAATGATTCTGCTTTTGGATTGTCTAAAGAAGCTTGGAATGAAGAACCTTGGATAATGTCCTGCTTAATTCCTTTGATATATTCCGGAGCTTTTATTCCAGTAATCGCTAAAGTTGTTGGAAGTAAATCGGTTACATGACTGTATTGATTTCTGATACCGCCTTTATCTTTAATTCCGTTTGGATAAAATACGATTAACGGGTTACGTGTTCCGCCTTCAGAATGTGCATCTTGTTTCCAGTTCTTAAATGGAGCATTCGTTGCCTGTGCCCATCCTAAAGGATAATTCGTATTTAGACCTTTCGCTGTTCCGATTTCGCCGATGTTATTCAAATTACTCTGGAAGTTTTCTTCATCTGTTTTTCCTTGAGAAAATAAGCTCTGATTAATTGTTCCTTGCAGCGTTCCTTCTTTACTGGCTCCGTTATCACCAATTGCAACAAAAATCAAAGTGTTGTCCAATTGACCGCTTTCTTTTAAGTAATTTACGACTCTTCCAATTTCATAATCAGTATAAGTCAGGAATCCGGCATATACTTCCATAAATCTGGCATATACTTTCTTTTGGTCTGGAGTTAATTTTTTCCATTCCGTAATTAAAGCGTTACGATCTGGCAGTCCTGCATTTTGAGGAAAGATTCCTAATTTCTTCTGGTTAGCCAATACTTTTTCGCGGTAAACATCCCAGCCTTCATCAAATTTACCTTTGTATGGTTCAACCCATTTTTCGGCAACCTGATGAGGTGCATGAACAGCTCCCGGAGCATAGTACAAGAAAAACGGTTTTCCCGGCGCCGCTTTCTGCTGTTTCTGAATATAGCTGATGGCTTTATCTGTAATTAATTCATTTAAATGACGTCCGTCAGGTTTTATATGAACTTGGTCTTCTACTAAATCAGGATTGTATTGATCGGTCTGCGAACCTAAGAATCCGTAGAAATGATCGAAACCTTTTCCTGTCGGCCAACGGTCAAACGGACCTGCATCTGATGCATCTTCATCTGGTGTAACGCCATATTTTCCAACGGCAAAAGTATTGTAACCGTTTGCACGAAGAATCTCTGCAATGGTTCCTTTATCCGAAGGAATTCTTCCGTCCCATCCTGGAAAACCTGCTGATAAAATGGTATGAGAAAAGCCGCTTACATGAACTCTTCCTGAATTTCTTCCCGTCAATAAAGCGGCACGGGTTGGTGCACAAATCGCTGTTGTATGGAAGTTCGTATAACGCAATCCGTTATTGGCCAAATTATCAAAAGTAGGAGTGTTGATTAAACCCCCAAAAGCACTTGAAGCACCAAATCCAACGTCATCCAATAAAATCCAAACCACATTTGGAGCGCCTTTTGGAGCGGTTAGAGGCTCTGGCCAATATTCTTTTGAATCTGCCAAAGTCTTGCCGATTGTGCCTTTAAATTCTTGTGTGTCTTGTGCAAATCCTAATTGTGCAACTAGTATTGCAGTAATCAAAAGTCCCTTTTTGGGACTTTTGACTGAAAGGTTATTTTTTAATTTTTTCATGATTTTATAGTTTTTTAGTTATTAGGTTTTCTAATTATTATTTTTTAAAACACATAGAATCATAGAATTTCTCTGTGATAAAAAGGCGTTTCACTTATTTCAATTCACATAACAACTATGTCTGGAGAAACGAGTTTCTCTTTTACTTTCTTTATTAATAATTAAAATCTATGTCTCTATGTGTTTAAAATTTAATATCCAGGATTTTGAGGTAAGCCATCCGGATTGATATTTCTTTCACTCTGCGGAATCGGGTAAAGATTATTTCGTTCTGAAACAGAGTTTTTAGCAGTTACTTTTTTTACTTCTGTAACCAAAGTTCCCCATCGTACCAAATCGTACCAACGCTGTCCTTCCTGAACAAATTCTTTTTTGCGTTCTTCCTGAATGGCGGCTCTAAATGTTGCCTGATTTAATCCTACTAAATCTACAGTTGCATCTGGAGTTGTAATGGCTTTTCCGAAAGCTCTTCTGCGGATTTGATTGATTAATTCGTAAGTTTCTGCTGTTGGGCCGCTTTGTTCGTTTATCGCTTCTGCTAAAGACAAAAGGATGTCGGCATAACGAATTACTGGAAAGTTAATTGAAACGTTTGCAGGTGTTGCCAGATTCGTTAAATCCAGATATTTTTTGAAGATTGGTTTTGGAAAAGTATAAAGCGTTCCCGTTGTCGGATTAAGCAATTGTTTGGCGTAGCTAACATCTCTTCTTTTATCTCCAGGTGCATAAATATCATAAAACAAGGCAACATCTGAGATAATATCAGCAGGTTCTGTTGCTGTAAATCCGGTAAATGAGGTTGCCTGAAAAGTACTTCCGCTAGAACCATTTCCAGCCTGATTTGGCTCAAACTGAACAGAGAAAATATGTTCTTTTCCATTCTTTTTGGTTTTGGTAAAAATGTCCTGAAAATCTTCGAACAAAGCATATCCATAACCTCCATTAATTACTTCTCTCGATTTTGCAATTGCATTTGGCCAGTCTTTTCTCGTTAGGTACACTTTTGCTAAAATAGCTTTTGCAGCTCCAGACGTGGCACGTCCGGCATCTGCAGCAGTGTAAGTTGCCGGTAAAGCTTCAGCATCAGTTAAATCTTTTATAATTTGCGTATAAACTTCTTCTACAGTTGCTCTGTTTGTTTTAAGACTGCCCAATTGGATAGAAGTTGCTTCGTGTAAAACAATTGGCACACCTCCCCAAAGACGAACCGCTTGAAAATAAAGTAATGCTCTAATAAATTTAGCTTCATTAATTAATCGTGTTTTGATAACTTCATTTCCTGTTACTTTCGGAATATTATCAATAGAAACATTGGCTCTGTTGATTCCTGCATAAATTTGTCTCCAAGCTACCTGAACACGGTCGGTTGTGGCATCGTGAGTTAAAGCGCTCATGGCTCTTACCTGCGGATTGGTAGCAGAAACTCCAGCGGCAGCATAATCTGAACCCATATCGGTTAGGAAATAAAGATTTCTACCAAATAAACTCTGCTCACCCGGATCAAGGCTTAAGGAAGCGTAAACTGCGGTAACACTAGCAACAGCATCATCCTGAGTGATAAAATAATTGTCTTCGGTTACAAAAGAGGTTGGTGTTACCTCCAATTCTGTGCATGATATCAATAAACCGGCACTTAAAAGGAATGTTATAATGATCTTTTTCATTTTATATATTTTTTACTTAGAAAGTTACGTTCAAGCCCGAGATGAATGTTTTAGAGTTTGGATAAGAACCAAAATCAATTCCCGGATATAAGTTGTTTTGTTCGTAAGAGCTTACCTCTGGATCATAACCAGTGTATTTTGTCCATGTAATTAAATTTTCTGCTGATACATAGAATTTCACACTTTTAGTCCCCAGTTTTTTAGAAACACTTTTAGGTAAAGTATAACCTAGCGTGATTAATTTCAATCGTAAGAAAGAAGCATCTTCAACATATCTTTCGGAAACAATTCCCAACGGAGAGCTTGTTGCTCTCGGAATTTCATTGCTTGGATTTGTTGGTGTCCAACGATCATTTAAAGTGGTTGCAGCATTAGTTCCAAGAGTAGAAATTTCTAATTGCTGATTTAAAGCATTAAAGATTTTTCCTCCATAAGATCCTTGGAAAGAGAAATTTAAATCAAAATCATTGTATGAAACAGTATTGCTGAAACTGCCGACAAATTTTGGCTGAGAAGTTCCTAAATTTCCTTTGTCTAGGGCATTAATTACGCCATCTCCATTTGCATCAACATATTTTCTGTCTCCCACTGTGGTATTGGCCAAACTGTTGATTTTTGGTTGTGTGTTGACTTCTTCCTGAGTCTGGAAAATTCCGTTGGTTTTATAACCCCAGAATGTTCCTAAAGGCAATCCAACCTTTACAATAACGGGTTGCTGTTGTAGTAATGAACCATTTGGAACTACAGGGAAAAACTCGTTTACACCATTTCCAATTTCAGTAACTTTATTTTTGTTGGCAGAAAATACAATGTTGGAATTCCATGCGAATTTTTCGGTTTTAATATTTTCAGTAGTTAAACCAATTTCCAAACCTTTGTTTTCAACACCACCAATATTCTGAAGTATTGTTGCATAACCAGAACTCAATGGAACAGGAACACTGATCAATAAATCGTTTGTTTTTTTGTAATATACATCAAAGACAAAATTGATTTTTCGGTCTAATAAGGACAAATCCAATCCAACGTTATATTGAGTTGTTTTCTCCCATTTTAAATCGGGATTGGCCAATCGGGTAGGAGCTAAACCAGTATATAATGTTCCTCCAAAAGAGTAGTTTACAGAACCCATTGCTGGTAAAGAAAGGTAATTTCCAATTTCTTGGTTTCCTGTTGTTCCTGCGGTGATTCTCAATTTGGCTTCGGTTACGCCTTTGATGTTGTTCGCAAATTCTTCATCAGTAATATTCCAAGAAAATCCAGCAGAAGGAAAGTATCCCCAAAGTGATTCAGCACCAAATCTCGAAGAACCATCTGCACGTCCAGATAAAGTGAAATTATATTTTCCTTTATAAGAATAATTTATTCTTGCCAGCCAAGATTTTAATACACTTTCATAAGCATCGCTGTACGGTTTTACAGCAACACCATCTTGCAAAGCATTGTATGTATTGGCATCATTTACAAAGGTCTGTGCTCCTGCATTTACAACCTCGCCTTTCGTGTATTGAAGCGTGTAACCGCCTAAAGCAGAAAACTTATGACTTTCTCCAAAATTAGTATTGTAATTTAAGGTGTTTTCATTTAAAACAGAGCTTACGACTCTATCTCCAACAGAAGCTAAACCTTTTGTTCCTGCACCATTTGATGTATTTGCAGGGGCGTAATAATTTTGTTTTGTATTAATAACATCCCCGCTTACGGCGACTTTAGCAGTTAGTTTTTTAGTGATTTTGTATTCACCAAATAAACTCGTCAAGATTCTATTGATTTTGGTTTCATTAGTAGTATTTTCCAAATCATTAATCGGATTGGAAACATAACCATTTACAGAAGTTGTATAAGGGTTGTTGGTTACGTTGTAACTTCCGTCTGCATTTTTAATAGGAACTACGGGAGCAGTTAATAAAACACCAACTAACGGATTTGGATTTCTGCCACCACTGCTGCTGGATCCAACTCCATTCGAAATAGAATTCGTATAATTCGCATTTACGCCAAATTTGAAATTCTGAGAATAATTTCTTTCATAGTTAGCACGAAGAGAAATACGTTTAAAATCACTACCTAAAACTATTCCATCTTGATCAAAATAACCAGCCGAGATTGAATATCTGGATCTTTCATCTCCGCCAGAGAAAGATAGGTTATGACTTTGTATTGGCGCAGCAGTCACAAATGCGGCATCTTGCCAATCATAACTTCCAGAAGTTTTAAACGCTTCAATCTGAGCAGCTGTAAAAGATGGAGCTTGACCAATACTTGCCTGAACATCATTTCTTAAACTAGCCCATTCGCTGGCGTTCATTATTCTTAGTTTTTTGGAGATGTTCTGGAATCCGAAATAACCTTGGTACGAAATATTATCTTGTCCTTTAGTTCCTTTTTTGGTAGTAATAATGACAACGCCATTAGCACCTCGAGAACCATAAATAGCAGTTGCCGAAGCATCTTTTAAAACTTCTATAGATTCAATATCAGCAGGATTTATAGTAGACAATACGTTGACACTTGCACCCGCATAAGCAACTCCAGCCGAACTGTTTGAGTTGTCATTATAAATCAAAATTCCATCCACAACATAAAGCGGTTCGTTACCTGCTGTAATAGAGTTTCCTCCACGAATACGCACACTTGAAGAGGCTCCTGGTCGTCCTGAACTTTGTGTGACTACAACTCCAGAAATTGCTCCTCTTAAAAGATTATCCGCTGAAGAAGTTACCTGAGACAAATTGGCTTTTGGAACCGATGCTACAGAACCTGTAATGTCTTTTCTTTTTTGAGTTCCGTAACCTACAACTACTAATTCATCTAGTTCCTGACGTTCTTCTTTAAGATTAATAATTACTGGGTTTTTCTCTACAATTATTTCTAACTTTTTATATCCAATGTAACTTACGATCAAAGTATAAGGGAATTTTTGTCCTGTCTGAAAATAAAATTTTCCTTCGGCATCAGTTACAACGCCGTGAGTTGTTCCTTTAATGGTAACTGATGCACCTATAATGGGTTGATTTGTAATAGCATCGACTACAGTTCCGTCGAGTTTTGATTGAATAAGCGGCGTGGTATTTTGGGCGTGTATTCCCGCCGTTATCAAGAGTAGAAACAGCGGTATGTATATGTTTAATTTTTTTTTCATTTCTTTGTAATGGTTTTAAGTAATTAACAAGACGCCCTGAGCACTGTTTATACAGCACTCTAAAAGTGTTCTTGATTTAGTGATAAATGTTCTTTAAGCCTTGCCATTTCTGTTGCCGCAGAAATGGCTTTTTTTATTTACAGCAACAGCTTTGCATTGTTTTCATTGTAGTTTTCTTTAGTTGTTAGTTATTTAATTTCTGAATAAAAGGTATGGTTTCAAGAATCTGTCCAAAGCAGTAAAATGCTTCAGAAAGATTTTTGGGTAAATGCAATAAATGTTTTTGGTGGTGTGTTTTTAAGAAATTTGCTTTTATGTGATGATTAGCAAACAAAACAAAAGTAGATTATTAACAACAGAAACACATACAACAAGAAGTGTTATAAGTGTATTTTTTAGGAAGAATGTAATGCAATATGCTTTCTGTTGTTTTCACAATAATAATTTTTTAGTTTGAAATATTATTTTAAACTCTACTAATCCTATAGACAAAGTTAAATTTTATATAATAAAAACCAAAAGTTTGTTTGCTTTTTTTTGAAAAATAAAGCGCTATGTACTTGCTGTAGATGAGGTTTCGTATGCGAAAGCCTTGTTTTAAAAGGGATGAAAAGGTTTGTGGAATTCAGACAAATGTTAAAATAATTTTTAAGCAGTAAAGAAATTGTAGTATTTTATACTTGCTTTTCATTTTTTAAATCTATTTTAAATAGTTTATTTTATTTGATAAAGGGGTGTAAAACGTCTTAAAAAGCCATTTTGCTTTTTATTTTATAAAAATCAGATAAAAATTTTAAAGTTGATTTTGAATAAATTAGAGTAATTTTATAGAAATTAAAATAAAACCAAAAAAAATGTTCATCGTAAGCAGAAATACTTATACTTATAAATAAGTATTTTTACTTAGTTTTATATCTAGATAAAAATGATTGAAGTCAAAGAAGCCTTAGAAATTGTTGCAGCGAATAGCTCAAATATGCCGAAACAAAAAATACAAGTACGTAAAGCACTTGGCTATGTTCTGGCAGAAACCATTTATTCGCCCATCGCTATGCCACCGTTTCGTCAATCTGCTATGGATGGATATGCGTTTATTCATTCTGGAAGGCATCAATTTGATATCGTTGGAATTTCTCAGGCAGGAGATCATGTAAAGGTAAAACTGAAAGAAAATGAAGCTGTACGTATTTTTACTGGTGCTCACGTTCCTAAAAATGCAGATACTGTAGTAATGCAGGAAGATGTAATGGCTAATGAAAATTCGATTTTGATTGCCAAAATGCCGGAACCTTTTTCAAATGTTAGAAATAAAGGTGAACAAATTAATGAAGAAGATGTTGTTTTTGATGCCAATACAGTAATTACACCAGCGGCAATTGGTTTTTTAGCCTGTTTAGGAATTACAGAAATACAAGTTTATAAAAAGCCTAAAGTGGCCATTTTAGTAACAGGAAACGAATTAGTAGAGCCAGGGAAAAAATTAAAGAAAGGAAAAATCTACGAGAGTAATTCCATAATGCTTCAAGCCACTTTACAAACTATAGGAATTAAAAATGCTAAAGTTTTTAGAGTAAAAGACAGTTTAAAAGAAACTAAAAATGCCTTAAAAGACCTCTTAAAAAAGAATGACATTGTATTGATTTCTGGTGGAATATCAGTTGGTGATTATGATTTTGTGAAAGAAGCTTTATTGGAAAATGGAGTACAAGAACTCTTTTATAAAATAAATCAAAAACCCGGAAAGCCCATGTTCTTTGGTTCTAAAAAAAATACATTAGTATTTGCACTTCCAGGAAATCCAGCTTCATCATTAACGAATTTCTATATTTATGTTTATCCGGCAGTAAAAAACCTGATGGGTTTTTCAAATACGCATCTTCCGAAAATTGTTAGAAAATTGAACGATGACATAAAGAATACAACAGGTAAAACATTGTTTCTAAAAGCATTGTATGATGAAACAAGTGTTGCCATTTTAGACGGTCAGGCGTCGTCAATGCTAAATTCTTTTGCTATCGCCAATGGTTTAGTTATTGTAGAACACAACTGCGAAAAAATGCAGGCAGGAGAATTAGTTACGATTTTGCCGATTGATTAATTTTTTTGAGAAAATAGAATAAAGAGGGTAGAAAATAGAATAAAGACGAAAGATTTATTAGGATTAGAAAAGAAAAAAGTACAAAGTTTTATGTAGATCCTGCTTTGCGAACTTAATTTTAAAGGTAGCAATGAAAAAAAAAACTTAGTGTACTTTGCGGTAAAGTTCAATCGCAAAGCACGGAAAGTTTTGTGTAGATCTAGCTTTGCGAACTTAATTTTATAAGGTAGCAATGAGAAAAAACTTAGCGCACTTTGCGGTAAAAAAAACTCATCCCAACTTGAAACAAAAACATCATGAAAACACTAACAGTATTTATTCTTTGCGGAGGAAAAAGCTCCAGAATACAGTCAGAAAAAGGATTGGTTTTGTTTCAGGAAAAGCCATTCATCGAGCATATCATTCAGGCGATTTTGCCGATTACGAATCATATAAAATTAATTACGGCATCTAAAGAATACGACTATTTGGATTATGAAAAAATTCCTGATTTAATTGAAGAAAAAGGACCGTTGGGCGGAATCTACACTGCATTATCACATTCTGAAACTGAATTCAATCTGATTTTAAGCTGTGATATTCCGTTAATTTCAACTGAACTTCTGGAGGAATTAATTTCAAAACATACCAGCGAAGCCGGAATTACGGTTTTTGCTTCAGAAAGTAAAACACATCCTTTAATCGGAATTTATTCTAAAGAAATTGTTCCAATTATCAAAAGTGCTATCGATTCTAACGAATTGAGAATGATGGATCTGTTGGCAAAAGTACCACATCAGATTATTAATATAGGAGAAAGTGAAAATTATCATTTGACCAATGTTAATTCACCAGATGAATTAGATGATTTAAATATCAACTCAATTTAAAGCAGCATGGAAACTTTAAAAACACCAAAGTTAACAATCGTAGGCGCAGGCCCAGGCGATGTTGAACTGATTACGATAAAAGCCATAAAAGCTTTGAAAAGTGCCGATGTAGTGTTGTATGATGCTTTGGTAAACGAAGAATTGTTAGAATATGCATCGCAAGCAGAAATTGTTTTTGTTGGAAAACGTCTTGGCTGTCACGCTTATACACAAGACCAAATCAACGATTTGATTGTCTCTATGGCAAAAACACACGGACATGTCGTTCGTTTAAAAGGCGGAGATCCGTTTGTTTTTGGAAGAGGAAGTGAAGAAATCGAATTTGCAGAAGATTTCGGAATTGAAACTGCCATTGTTCCCGGAATTTCATCGGCTTTGGGAGTCCCTGCTTCAGTTGGAATTAGTTTGACGCAACGAAAAGTTGCTGAGAGTTTTTGGGTAATTACTGGAACAACTTCGGCTCATGAATTATCAAAAGATGTACATCTGGCTTCAAAGTCGGCTGCAACTGTCGTGATTTTAATGGGAATGCATAAATTGAATGAAATTATTTCGATTTATCAAGAAAACAGAAATGACGATTTGCCAGTTTCTATTATTCAAAACGGAACTAAAAATTCTGAACAAAAAGTGATCGGAACTATTAGCACAATTACTAAATTGGTAGCTGAAAAAAACATTTCATCACCAGCCATTATCGTAATTGGTGAAGTGGTGCGAAATACATCAAGCTGGATTTCTTATTTTCAAGAACATTTTGAAGATGAATTCATTTTTCAGAATTTAAATTTATAAAAATGATTGAGGTTAAATATTTTGGAGCTGTCGCCGAAAAGACGAAATGCGAATTCGAAAAATTATCTTTTTCTAAAGAATTATCATTGCAAAAACTCTTGCAGGATTTAGACGAAAAATATGAGTTCGAATCACTGACTTTTAGGGTTGCGGTCAATCAAAAAATAGTTTCAAAAACATCCGATTATACTTTACAGACAAGTGATATCGTAGCTTTATTGCCACCATTTGCCGGAGGATAAATTATGAATGTAGATAACCGATATAACAGACAAATAATTCTCCCAGAAATAGGAGAGAAGGGACAGCAAAAATTAGCAGAATCAAAAGTTTTGGTAATTGGTGCTGGAGGTTTGGGCGTTGCGATTATGCCTTATTTGGCAGGCGCGGGTGTTGGCGAAATCGGAATTGTAGATCATGATGTTATTGAGATTTCAAACCTTCAGAGACAGGTGATTTATAAAACGGATGCTATCGGAAAATCAAAAGCGAAAGAAGCCAAAGCAATGATTTCAGACTTAAATCCTTTGGTTAAAGTAAAAGCGATTTCAGAAAAATTATCAGGAAAAAATGCCCTTTCGTTATTTGAGAAATATGATATTATTGTTGATGCAACCGACAATATTGCGATTAAATATTTAATTAATGATGCCTGTTTAGTAACATGTAAACCAATGGTCTATGGTTCTATTTTCAGGTTTCAGGGACAAGTTTCGGTTTTCAATTATCAAAAAGGACCGACATACAGATGTTTGTATCCAGATGAAAATTTGGATGTATTGAATTGTGAAGAAGCGGGAGTGCTTGGTGTTTCGGTTGGAATTATAGGAATGTTTCAGGCCAATGAAGTTTTAAAAATGATCTTGGGAATCGGAGAAGTTCTCAGCGGAAAAATATTGGTTTATAATACGCTGAATAACGAACAGCAAAAATATGATTTCGAAAAGAGTGAATTCAAATCAGTTGACAGAGAGGTATTTGAAGAAAAATATAATAAATGTGTGATTGAAGAAGTGAGTTTTGATTCGGTTTTAGATGAAATAAACAATGATGAGGTTTTGTTTTTGGATGTTCGAAATATTGATGAATCGCCGAAAATTAGTTTGGAAAATCAGATTCAGATTCCGTTAATGAACTTGGAAATAGAAATTGAAAAATTAGATAAAAATAAAAAGATCTATGTTTTCTGCCAATCTGGAATCAGAAGCAAAATTGCAGTTGAATTGCTTCAAAAACATCAATTTAAAAATATAAAAAGTATTGCAGGCGGAGCTTTAGCAATGAAAAATATATTGAAAGAAGAAATAAATTTATAGCCACAGATTATTAGTTAGATTGTCACCCTGAGCGGAGTCGAAGGGCGTTCCAATTGGACTTGGGCTTCGACTCCGCTCAGCCTGACAAAAAATAATAGAAAAAATCCTTTTAACCTGTGAAAAAAAATAAAAAGTAATGAGTAAAAATGTATTCGTAGAAGGTCCAATCTCACCTGAATTTATTGCCGAGTCGATTGCCAAACATCAATCGAAACATACTATAGGGGCGCACAACATCTTTTTAGGACAAGTTCGTGCCGATGTGATTCACGATAATACAGTCGTGGCAATTGATTATTCGGCTTATACGGATATGGCGAACGAAGCTTTGTACACCATTCGCGAAAAAGCTTTCGCTAAATTCGATTTGACCTGCATGCACATTTATCACAGTTTAGGCGTGGTAAAGGCAGGAGAAATTTGTTTATTCGTTTTCGTTTCGGCAACAAGGCGCAAACAAGTTTATGAAGCAACAGAAGCCATTGTAAACTGGATAAAAACCGATGTTCCAATTTTTGGAAAAGAAATGTTTGAGAACGATACATTCACATGGAAACAAAATAGTTAATGGTAGATATTACGCATAAAATAAGCACGTTAAGAGTCGCAACCGCAACCGCAATTGTAAAAGTCAGCAGGCAAGAAACAATTGATGCTGTGGTCAACAATTTAGTGCCAAAAGGAAACGTATTCGAAATGGCAAAAACGGCAGGATTATTTGCGGTAAAAAACACGCATTTATCTATTCCGGATTGTCACCCAATTCCGATTGAATTTACTTCTGTAGAATATAATATTGAGGGTTTAGATATTCACATTATCTTCAATGTAAAAACAATTTATAAAACCGGAGTTGAGGTTGAAGCCATGCATGGCGCATCAATAGTGGCATTGACGATGTACGATATGCTGAAACCGATTGATAAAGAAATCGAAATATCAACCATTAAATTAATCAATAAAGAAGGCGGAAAATCTTCTTTCAAAAATAAATTCCCGAATGCGATAAAAGCGGCGGTTTTCGTTTGTTCCGATTCAATTTTTGCGGGCGACAAAGAAGATCGTTCCGGAAAAACAATAATAGAAAAACTGGATTCATACGGAGTTGAAACAGCGCACTACGAAATCATTCCAGACGAATTGGAGATTATTCAGGAAAAAACTAAAGCTTTCGCAAAAGAAAATCAGCTGGTGATTTTTACAGGCGGAACTGGTTTGTCGCCAAGAGATGTGACGCCAGAAGCTTTATTGCCAATTTTAGAAAGCAGAATTCCGGGAATTGAAGAAGCGATTCGCAATTACGGACAACAAAGAATGCCGTATGCAATGCTTTCAAGAAGCGTAGCGGGGACTTTAGGTAAAAGTTTAGTTTTGGCTTTGCCAGGCTCAACGAACGGAGTAAGAGAATCTATGGATGCTGTATTTCCGCACATAATGCACGTTTTTCATATTTTAAAAGGAAAAAATCATGACAGCCTCTAACACTATTTTGACGGACGGTTTTGGGCGCAAACACAACTATTTGCGTATTTCACTGTTGGAAAAATGCAATCTGCGTTGTACTTATTGCATGCCGGCGGACGGAATCGCGCTTTCTCCAAAAGTCAGTTTAATGACGGCCTACGAGATTTTTGCCATCGCTCAGACTTTCGCGCAAAATGGTGTTGATAAAATCAGATTAACAGGTGGAGAACCTCTACTAAGAAAAGATTTCCCTGAAATTGTTTCTAAATTATCCGTTTTAAATATTTCGCTTTCTTTAACTACAAACGGCATTTTAATTGACCGACATATTGATGTTTTAAAACAGTTTAATGTCAAAAAAATCAATTTGAGTTTAGATACTTTGGTTTCGTCTAAATTTGCTTCTATAACGCTTAGAAATCAGTTTGAGAAAGTAGTAGACAATTTGCATTTGCTTTTGAATAACGATTTTCAGGTAAAAATAAATGTCGTTTTGATAAAAGGTTTTAATGATAACGAAATTGGCGATTTTGTAAAATTGACTCAGTTTCTGCCTATTTCTGTTCGTTTTATTGAGTTTATGCCATTTGCAGGAAACGAGTGGGACAGGAGTAAAATGGTTTCGCAGCAAGAGATTTTATCTTTAGTTGAGAATGCTTTTTCTTCAGATGAAATTCAAAAACTGGAAGACGAAAAAAACTTCACTTCCAGAAATTATAAAATAAACGGTTTTCAAGGTGATTTTGGGATCATCAGTTCCATTACAAATCCGTTTTGCGACAGTTGCAACCGAATCCGCTTGACGGCTGACGGAAAAATTAAAAACTGCCTTTTCTCAAATTCTGAAACTGATTTGCTGACGGCTTTTAGAAATGGAGAATCAATTACAAGTTTAATTTCCGACGCTATTTCAAGTAAAAAGGAAGTTAGAGCGGGAATGTCTACAATGAAACAAATTGATGATCCTGCGTTGCATTTTGATAATCGTAGTATGATTGCGATTGGAGGGTAATGGTTTCGAGAGAAACTTTGTCAAAGTTTTAAACTTTGACAAAGCTCACCATACAGTTTTGTCATTTCGACCGAAGGGAGAAATGACACACGAAACTCTACAAAGATTGACGATTTTGCATGTGGAATTACTTGTGTGATTTCTCCCTTCGGTCGAAATGACAAACCATGCGATGAAATAAAAAAAGGCTTAACCTTTTTCAAAGTCAAACCTTTCTAAATATTATTTTTTCTTTTTAGCCTTTGCTTTAGCCTTTTTCAATGCTTTCGCTTTCTTTTCAGCAAGTTTTTTAGCTTTTGCTTTTTCCTTTGCCTTTTTAGCTTTTTCTTTTTTCTTTTCGGCTGCTTTAAGTTTTGCTTTCTTCGCTTTTTCAAGTTTTTTGATTACGGCTTTTATAGCCTTTTCTCTTTTTTTCTCTTTTTCTTTTTTTGCTTTAAGTTTTGCTTTTAGCTGTGATTTTATATCTTTTTTTTTGTCTTTTACAATTTCAAGAATTGTTCCGTCGATTTCTAAAATTGGCTCATTTGGTTCAGTTGGTGCTGGAAGATCTTGAGTTTGTATTTCTATAATTTCGGAAACAATCGGTTCTGTTTTTTCTGGTGTAACGGTGGCTTCTTTTTTAACAGTTGCGCTCGGTGTTCCTTTTGTAGCGGCTCTTACAGGCGTTTTGGTGGAAGGTTTTACAGTTGCTGCAGGCGCCTTTGAAGTTGTTGTTCTTGTGGCCGTTGATTTTGAAGCAGGTGTTTTAACGGCTGTTTTAGTGGTTCTTCTAACAGTAGTTTTTGCTTCAGGTGTAACTTCTGTTGTACTTTCTACAGCAGTTTCAGCTGGAATATCGCTATTTTTTTCAGTAGCAGTTCTTGAGTTTCTTTTTATCATAACAATATTTTTTATTGAATAAATAGATATAACCAAGAATTTTATGGCTTTTGAAGTAACCTTTTATAATGTATAATTCTTAGTTAAGCTAAATGTACGCAATTTTTAAATATGAAAATGTTAAGCTTTCTATAGAAAATGTTAGTTATCAATAGTTTCCAAAATTTTAAAGTTGTTTTTGGTGATTCGCATAACGAACAGCAATAATCATTGCCTAAATCACTAAACCTTTTAGAATTCCTTGGCTTTCATCTCCAAATTCTGATTTACCCAAGGTTAAGCATTCCTGACATTGGTAAATCTCTTGCTGAATTTTTTCTTTTTTCTGTGGATTTTGGGTTGTTTCTGCTGTTGAGTTTCCTAATTCTTCAAAATATTTCCGACTTAATTCAATTAAAATAGTCGGCAGTTCGAGTTTGTCGATATTCTGAGAATGCACAGTATATTCGCGTGTATTGGGATTGAAATTTTTAGCAAATAAAACATTATAAGTTAAAATGGCACCAACCCAAAGATCATCTTTTACAATCTTTCAAGGGAATTTTTTTTAAGATAATTTTTGTAGAGACGCACTGCAGTGTGTCTTTACGTCGAATTTGATTATTTTTTCTTTCCAACAAATCGAATTACAGAACCTGTTCCGTTATGGAATAAACCTTCGCTGAGTTCGATTTCTTTTTCTTCTAATTTGATGATTTCGTAGTTTGGAAAATCAGCTTTGATTTCTTTGATTGAAAAAAGAGATTCAATGTCTTTTGGTCCTCCAACTTTTTCGTTTATTGCAAGATATTCTAGGTGCTTTTTGCTGAACGCTTCAAAAATTATAATTCCGCCTTTTTTTAATAAAGCATTAAGCTGAAGATGAATATCCGATTTAATTTCTGCTGGAAAATGAGCATAAATTAATGCGATAACATCAAACTGGTTTTCCTGAAAATCTAAAGATTCCAATTCGCCAACCTGATAATCAATTGTAACATTATTGGCTTCAGCAAGTTTTAAGGCTTTGTTTCTGCCTTCTTCACTAATATCAAATGCCGAAGTTTTCCATCCTAATTTTGAAGCAAAAACGGCATTTCGTCCTTCACCTTCGGCAGGAAAAAGTATAGAGTTTGGATTTAGTTTTTCTAGTTGTTCTTTTAAGTAATTGTTGGGTTCTTCGCCGTAGGCAAATTCTTCATTGCTGTAACGGTCGTCCCATCTTTTGGTCCAAGTGTTGTTCATTATTAAATTTTTAGAAATCAAAATCAAATTTACTTAATAAAGAAAGGTTTAGTTTGAATTTCAAACAAAAAAAATACCCTTTCTCAAAAACAAAAAAGGGCATTCTATATAAATTTCAGATTTCTAAAAATCTCTTTATTTTATTTAAACAAGTGTAGTAACACCGCTATTAACATCAATTTCAGCAAAATTATGTTTTCCCATAACGATAAGCAGCTTATCTGAGTTATAACCTACATATCTAATTTCAGGTTCTCCTTTTTTTGGTTTTCCACAAACTGAAATTACATTAGTCTGCCATTTCAATTTACTTTTTTTGTAAGCTGATATGGTTTGCATGTCGTTTTCGACATAATAAACAATGTTGTTTTTTTTAATTCCTCTTTTTTGCGTTTTTGCAAAATTAATTTCTGAGTTTTTAGAGATTAAGGCATCATTGTATTTCTGGGCAATGCCTGTCTGCGTAACAATAAATGTCAGCATTGAAAGTTTTAGAAATGGTTTCATTAGGATAGAATTGGGGGTTCGTAATCGCTTCAAATATAATTAATTATATGATATAATCGCTTTTTTATATATAAAAAAAACACCCTTTTCTCGAAATAAGAAAAGGGTAAAATTTATAAGATAATTTTGAAGATAAATTATTTTTTCCAGCTAAAAATTCTTGGATTAACAGAAATCATTAGCCAAGCCCAATTGTTGGTATGACTGGCATCTCCATTTTTAATAAATTCCATGGTTTTAGAGCCAAACATTTGAGAATAACCACCTGTTACAGTGATATCTTTTTTGAAATTATAGCCAAAACTCGCATCAATTTCAGTTCCTAAATAGGAATCTAATTTTTCATTTGCGGGCGTAACAACATCAGCTGCTGCTAAAAATACATGTGGCATCAAAGCAAACTGCCATTTGTTGATATTGTAATTTAATTTTAAGAAAGCGTCTTGCAAACCAACATTGTTTATGTGATTTCCAACATAAAAATAATCCATGTAACCGTTAAATCCGTGGTTGGTTCCAAAAATCGGATTGAAAGATTTAATTACCGTACTTCCGTCATTTGAAGCTTTTCCAGATAAAATTTCATATCCCAAACCAGCTTTGAATGATTCTGTAATGTTGTAATTAAAATTTGCAGCGGCATTCCAAGCACTTACTTGCAGATCGGTGCTTTTTCCAGTTTGGCCATATACCCAAAAGTTGCTGTCTATTTTGCTTGTTTTGTAAGTTAGATAAGGTCCAAAAGTCTGCTTATAATCAACTAAAAGTTTTGCATCTGCATTTGCATATTCGTAACCAGTGTTAAGTAATAAGAAACTTAAACCCAAATCACTGCTAAATTGGTTGTGATACCAAGCATATTGCATTGCTTTATAATTGGCAACTGTGTATGGAGTTTGCACTGTATTTTCAGCGGTTGAATTATAGGCACCTCCAAAATCTAATTTTTGCTTTTCTGTCTGATAGGTAATAGTAAGCGCATCATGGCTTTGAGCTTGCTGTGCCCAGTCCATTTCACCCAAAATACGCTGATTGTCATAAGAAAGAACTTGACGTCCCATTCTAGCGCTCCATTTTTCTGTAAAATTATATTGTGCCCAAGCTTCAAAAACAGCAACTCCATTTTTATCTGCTATGGCTGTGGTTGGTACATCTCCCCATGTTCTGGTATTTTGGAAAGTTAATTTTACAATTAAATCATCTTGTTTGAAATTAATGTTTAAACGCGAACGTTGAGAAATTTGAGAAGTTCCCTTTTGGCCTTCAGGAAGAAGTGTTTTGTATCCATTTCTATATTCAAAACGCGGTCGAAGTTGTAAGTTAACATCTAGTTCCTGTGCCTGTGAAGAAGTTAAGGATCCTAGGATTAATAGGATTATAAATCTGATTTCTTTCATTGGTTTGAAATTTTTTTCTGTAGTAAATTTATAAGAAAAACAAGCTCTCTTATTTGTAAGAGCTTATTATTTTTTAATCTGATTTATTAAGGTTTTTATTTGATTGGAGAAATGGTATACTTAGCTAAAATGCATCATTCCAGAATACTTTCAGTATTATCGGAATAATTATCTTTATGGCATATTAATTTTTAGAGATTAAAAGAATATTAAAAATTGAAGATGCTGAACTAAATTACGTATAAGTACGTAAGTTTTAGACCAAAGAAAATTCAGCAGCTTTGTTGGAAAGCTCCATCAAGTTTTTCACTTTTAATTTTTTCATTAAATTAAATCGATGTACCTCGGCAGTTCTTTTGCTAATCTTTAGATTTTCAGCGATTTCTTTATTCCCTTTTCCAGATAATAAAAGAGTGAGAATTTCTTTTTCTCTTTTTGTAATCATCATTTTATCTCCTAAATTCTGTCTTGATTCTGATGAACCTGATGAATTTGTTATCTGGTTGATTAAAATGCCAGAAACATCCCCACTGAAATATTTTCCGCCGGCAACAACCGTGTGAAGTGCTTTTAAAAATTCATCTTTGCTTGAACCTTTAAGTAAATAGCCATCGGCACCTGCTTTTACAGATTTTAAAACATACTCTTCAGTTTCATACATTGAAAGCATTATGATTTTTAAAGTGCTGTTTTCACTTTTAAGTTTTTCAACCAGTTCGATACCATTTAAATTAGGCATGCGAATGTCTGTTATAAGTAAGTCGGGATTACAGTCTTCAATTACTTCCAGAGCATCAAGACCATCAGTAGCCTCTCCTGCAACCTCTATTCCGATTTCATTTTCCAGTAATGATTTGATCCCATCTCTTACAAAAACATGGTCATCTACCAATACTACACGAATGTTTTTACTCATAACTTACTTAATTTTTATTCTGGCTTTTACGTATTTTCATCTATGAAGAAGACGCTAATATACGTAATTCTTTAAAATAGACTTTAATGCAGAAACTAAAAATTAAAATAACATTAAAAAAACAGTCTTATTTTAATGCAATAGTTTGACCGCCAATAGCAGAAATGGGTAAGGAGAAATGAGGTAGTTTTGTTTTTTTTCTAAAGCCCTAATGAGGCTTTTATAAGATTACGATTTTCTTCAGTATAATTGATTTTTAAAGCTTCTTGATGTCCTTTTTCAGACATTTTGTCCCAGGTTTTTTTGATGATGTTTTTAAGTTTTTCTTCGTCATGTTTGTGAACGAAAGGTTCTAAGTAATATTCTAAAAACACCAGACAGATAACATCTTCCAATAATTGGGTTTCGGCGTCTTTTTTAAGTAGTTTTTTCTCAATTAAGAACGAAACACGATCGATAAAAGTTTGATCATAACCTGCTTTTACCAGAATTTCGGCAGTAGTTTTAGAGTGAAATTTTTTTAATTCTTCTCTCCATTTCAAATAACCAACACGATCCATTGGGTATGATTCGCGAGCGACTTTCCATCGGCAAATATGCTGCGCTTTTGAAGCAATCTGAATCTCTTCGGATGCCTTGGGTTCAAATTCCATCAATTTTTTATACATCCTGCTGGAATACAATAATTCTTTTGGATATTCTTTGTTTTGATCGATTTCGGTATTTGGATCTTGCGCGTTTTCGGCATCAATCCATTCGCTTGCTTTTTGAAAAGGTGTAGTCATTTTTTGGCTTGATAATAGATTTCAAAGATAAGTAAATTAGTGTGAAAGTTGAAAGATGGAGCCCTAAAGTCAAATGTGAAAAGTGAGAAGCAAGATGTAAGTGTTTCAAAAAAATGTCGTAAATTCATAAGAATTTTAAGAGTGTTTTATAGAAAAAGAATGTTTTTAAACTAAAATCTCATGAAAAAAATACTTTCAATATTGTTATTATCAATTTTTATTATAAGCTGTAAAACAACTGCAAACAAAGAGTCGGGCGGAACAACTTCACCAAGTTCTACAGAAGAAGATTTAAAATATTATTTTAAAGGAACAGGAAACGAACCATTTTGGGGAATCAAAATAGGAAATGAGGAAATCGTCTTTACGTCCTTAATACCAGGAAAAGAGAAAATCACTTTTCCTGCTGTGGAAGCTATAAAAGCTATGGATGCTAATGTAAAGATGTATAAAGTAAATAATGAAACGACTTCTGCAACCATAACAATTCAACAATTGGATTGTCAAGATTCAATGTCTGGCTCAATTTCTCCTTATAGTGTAAAGGTCGAAATCAAAAATAATTCGGAATTAGAAACAAAGAAATTAAGCGGATGCGGAAAATATTTAACCGATTATCGACTTCATGATATTTGGGTTTTGGAAGAATTGAATGGATACAAAGTTTTTGCAACAGATTTTCAGAAAGAAATGCCTCGAATTGAAATTAATTCGGCAGAAAATAGATTTTCTGGTTATGGAGGCTGTAACGCCATCAGCGGTTCTATTTTTTATGAAAAAGATTTGTTGCGTTTTACAAAAGTAATTTCAACGCTTATGGCTTGTCCTCAAGGAAATAAAGAAGGAGAATTTACAAAAGCTTTGCAGAGTACAACTACTTATTCTATTGGAAATAATCAACTGATTCTGTCAAATCCTTCGGGGAAATTGGCTGTTTTTAAGAAAGTCGATTAACGCACTGTTTTGTCATTCCGAGGAACGAGGAATCACACACGAAACTCCGCAAAGATTGACGATATAGCATGAGGAATCACTTGTGTGATTCCTCGTTCCTCGGAATGACAAACTTAACGCTTAAATCTTGAATAAAAGATTTATTCAAACAATTCCTTTGGTTCTTCATCTTCATCATCACCTTCAATAAAATCCAATTCCAGAGCTTTCACGCTTTGAACCGCATTTCCGGCAATACCACGAATCGAACCATACATGCCTAATGTATTATGAACCACTTTTTCGATTTGTTTCTCGCGTTGTTTCCAGATTCGCTGCATCGCTCTTTTTTCCGATTCCAGATCGTTTTGCATTTGCGTAAAACCTTCTACAATACCTTCAATCTGTAAACGGAATTCGTTACTGGTAAGGAAATCATACAACATTGACATTTTATCGCCTTTGTTTTCCTGCGCTTGAACCGCTTGATTGATTTGAATTAAAGATTGACGCAAAACCGCACTTAAACCTTTAAACTCTTCATACGTGCAAATCCAGATTCCGTCGCGCATTCCCATTCGGTCCATTCCGTTGGGCATCACTTCGGTTACTAAAACTCCGATATTGGCTCTTTTGGTTCTAATATCGTTTTTGAATTTCTCGATCCAAGATGGCTGAAAGGCTTTTGTTCTCTTGCTTTCATAATAAATAGAACCGCAATTTTGGTGTTCGCGAGTGTTGACAATTTGAAGACAATCAGCTCCGTTTGCGCCTTTTTTGACTTCATCAATACTGTCGAGAGGGAAATTGTTTGCAAGCCATTCTTCAATTGCTAATTCCATTACTTCGCCTTGCAGTTGCATCGAACCTTGTTCCTGCTTGCGTTTCATTTCTTCGGTCAGCTTTTTTTGTTCTTCCAGCTGTTTCTGAAGTTCTTTGAATTTTAGTTCGTTTTTATCGTCTTCTTGTTTTCTGATTTTTTCACGTTCCAAAGCCAATTGCGCGTTCAATTGCTTTTCGGCTTCGGCCTGAATCGCTTCTTTCATTTCCAGTTTTTCGCGCTGTAATTTTGCGATTTCACCTTCCATTTTATTTAGTTGCCTGATTTTTTCTGATTTTTCAGAGAGTTCTTTTTCCATTAAAAGCAAACGATCTTTGTTCTCTTCTGCGAGTTTGGCTTTTAGTTTTTCAGAAATTTCTTTTTCGGCTGTTTTTTTCTCGCGTTCCAAACGTTCAGCAAAAAGTTCATTTTCCTGTTTTTTTTTCGCTTCAAATTCGGCTTTGGCTTTTTCGAATTGTTCGTTTTTAAGCTCTAATTCACGGTTTTGAATATTCGCTTTCTGCTGGAATTCTTTACGGATGCTGTCTTCCAATTGATGTTTCAAAACATCATTTACGTCGATAGGAGTTCCGCAGTTTGGACACTGAATTGAAGATTGCTCGGCCATTTTATATTGAAATTTTTATTGTAGAATTTGAATTTGCTAAGATATTTAAAAGTTCTCTTTTTCTGATGTGGATTTCTGTACTAAATTGTAACGAATTTTTGTTATGGCCACGAAGGCGCTAAGACGCAAAGTTTTTATTTCACGCAGATTTTATAAGATTTAGGCAGATTTTGCAGATAATTTTAAAGAATAAATCTGCTAAAATCTGCGGAATCTGCGTGAAACTTTTTTTACTTTTAATAAATAAAGCTTTGCGACTTAGCGCCTTTGTGGCAGCAAAAAGGCAACAGCAGATTGCGTAATGTCAGAATGATCATCTTTTGAAGTTATTAATGATACATTAGTATAAAGATTCACTTTTTTCAATTCAATAAAACCAATCTCAGGATCGTGATTGTTTTTAGCAATATTTGAAGGAACAATCGAAATTCCCAATCCGTTTTTGACTAATTGTACGATGGAATTAATGTTGTTTGCTTCGTGGATGATTTTCGGCGTAAAGCCATAAAAAGCACAAAGTTCCAATAAAACTTCATGATAATGCGGTGCGTAATCTTTATTGAAGAAAACAAAAGTTTCGTCTTTTAATTCTAAAATCTCATTTTCTGATTTTATCTGAACTGATTTTTTATTGTAAACCAATGAAAATCCGTCTTTAAACCATAAATGCGATTTTATTTTAGGCGAATGAATTGGCGATCGAATAATTCCCATTTCAATTTTTCCTTGTTCTAAAGCATCGATTTGTTTGGTTGTTGAAATTTCGAAAAGTTTGAAGTTTACGTATGGAAATTGTGCTTTCAGATGTTTTATCAAATCTGAAATAACAGCAGAATAAATCGAACTGATATAAGCAATCCTAAATTCGCCCGAAACATTCTCTGCGATTTTTTTTGTTGTCACAGAAATACGTTCCAGATTTTGAAAAATTGCCATAATTTCTTCTTTAAAATATTTTCCAGCTTCGGTCAATTCTACTTTTTTATTGTTTCTGATAAAAAGCTTTGCCTGAAGTTCTTCTTCCAATTCAGCAATTTGTCTGCTTAATGGAGGTTGAGAAATAAAGAGTTTTTCTGAAGCTTTGGTAAAGTTCAGTTCTTCGGCTACAGCCAAGAAGTATTTTAGATGACGTAATTCCATGATACTTTTAAAGTATTGTTAATTGATAAAAATAGTATTTTTAAAGTATTTATGAAAGAGATAATTTTGGTTTTAGAAGTTATGAGTTAGAAGATAAGCGTGCAAGGTATAGTTCAGAGCTCCTAAAGAATAACCCTTAACTTTAAGAGTAAGAAATAATTCTCTCGCAGATTGAGCAGATAAAGCAGATTATTAATTTTTAGATAAATCATCTTAATCATAATAATATCCCAATCATATAATAGCAAAAAGATTAGCTCAATCTGCTTGATCTGCGAGAGATTAAAGAAAAAGAAAAAAAAGTTTCTCGCAGATTTAGCAGATTTAAACTGATCGAAGCAAATTTTTTTGTTTGAATAAAGAATAAAAAGAAAATCATTTTTAAATCTGCTTTAATCTCTTTTAAATCTGCGTGAAAAATTAAAAAAAACAAAAGGCCATGAAAAAATCAACTATTACAGAAATCAAAGAACGATTTGACAATGATGTCGAACGATTTTCAAATTTAGAAACGGGGCAAGTCGCTACAATTGATGCTACTATTTCTTTGGAATTAATAACGGAAGCTTCAAAACGAATTGTTCCAAATGCTAAAAATGTGTTGGATGTAGGCTGTGGAGCTGGAAATTATACGTTAAAAATGTTATCTAAACTGCCAAATTTGAATTGTACGTTAGTCGATTTGAGTTTGCCAATGTTGAATCGTGCTTTTGAAAGAGTTTCGGCAGAAACGAACGGAAAAGTAGAAATAAAACAAGGCGATATTCGTGAAGTAGATTTAGAAGAGAATAGTTTTGATATTATCTTGGCTGGTGCAGTTTTGCATCATTTACGTGATGATAACGATTGGGGAACAACTTTTGCGAAATTGTTTAAATTATTAAAACCAGGAGGTTGTTTGATGATTTCTGATTTGATTACACAGGATACTGATTTGTTGAATGATTATACGTGGCAACGTTATGGCATATATTTGGAAGGAATAGGAGGGGCAGAGTATCGCCAGAAAGTTTTGGATTATATTGAAAAAGAAGATTCGCCTAGATCGATGAATTACCAATTGGATTTGATGAGAAAAGTAGGTTTTTCAAAAGTAGAAATTTTGCATAAAAATATGTGTTTTGGCGCTTTTGGAGGAATTAAATAAGTTTTTTTATAGCCACTAATTACACTAATTTACACGAATTAATTTTTTATCAGCGAATAAAAATTTGTGGAAATTTGTGTAATTCGTGGCAAACAAATAATTAAGCGATTTGCTTAGGAGCTGGGAATTTAGTTCTTAAATCGAAAACAAGTTCTGATGGCCCGTTTTTTTGAAGGTAATCTAATTTTTCAACCGCTTCTTCTAGAGTAGGAATATGTCCTTTTGGAATCCACCACATAGCGGTGTGTGCTTTTCCGAATTTTTGAAACCATTCTTTTCTGCGTCTTAAAAAGTCACTGTGAAAAGTTTTGTACATATAATGTTCCAATGTTTCTATATTTTCCCAAACGGAAACATTGATAATAATTTGTTCATCATTGTACGGATTAAGACTTGTAGCATTGTCAGTTTCATCTTTTAAACGCCAAACAAAACCTTCGCTTTCTTCAGCTAAAGTGTTTACAGCATCTAAATTGTCTACAAATTCTTTCATGATTGGGTCGTTAATATCGACTCCTTTCATTTTGGCAATATTAATTTCGGCAAGGTGATAATTGCTCATAAAAAAATTAGTTTTCTAAATTTTAGGCAATTTAGCTTTTTTCTGAATATTGTGTAGGATTTTTTTTCGCCACGAATTACACGAATTACACTAATCTCCATATTCTCAATTAAAAAACAATTCGTGAAAATTTGTGTAATTCGTGGCAAACTAAACTTATAAAATCTGCGCGGTTTTGTAAACCTGAATTGGGCTCGAAACCAGATTTTCAGTTTTTTTGATGAATTCTTGCAAATAAGATTGATTGTTATGCAAGTCTAATCCCGGTTGATCTTTCCATTCTTCCCAAAGAATAAAAACATTTTCGGAAGTGTGCAAATCGTAACGAATACATGCAGCTTCTTTTCTAGTTTCGGTTACTAGATGTGTCAGCAGGTTTTTAACTTCAATTAAATGCTCTGGTTTACTTTTTAAAATTGCGGTAATCGAAATCATAATTATAAGTTTTTAAAAGTTTGCTCTAAATGTTTCGTGTAATTCTCTTTAAAGATAACGATATTTTCTGGTGTAGCGCCTTTTTCAACATCATGAAAATGAAACCCGTCGATGCGTTCCATTCCTGTGAATTTGTTCATTTTGTGGAAACCAAACATTACGCCATCATCAACAGAAGTTTGATCGAAGAATTCACCAGGAAGTGTAAAAGCCGTTGCAGGTGCATTCCAGCTTGTGGTAAGCATGTATTTGCGTCCGTGTAGCAATCCGCCAGTTCCGTAATTGATGTCTGGATTTACACGGCTTCTTCCGTCGCTTTTGTATATTCCGTTGTTGTGTCCTTGTGTAAAAACATCGTCGATGTATTTTTTGAAAAGGTTTGGCAATTGAAACCACCAAACTGGTGTGTGATAGATAATTAAATCTGCCCAAACGAATTTTTCTACTTCTTCTTGTAAATCGATTTGATCTTCGATGTGCGTTGTTTTTATTTCGTAATCGTTGTTTTTAGAAAGAAATTCAACTGTCCAATCTTGAACGGTTTTGTTGAATTGTCCTCCTGAATGTGCGAATTTTTGTCCGCCGTTAATTATAAATATCTTTTTCATTTTAATTGTTGTTTCTTATGAAAATGGACGCGTGAGGGATAGGAGCGATATCCTTTTTCTTTTTTCTTTAAAAAGAAAAAGATTTAGCGGATAGCCCGGCCCTTGGGACACGCCCAAATTCTAATTATTTATTTTTTTGAGATTTTTTTTAAACACATAGCTCTCAAAGCTTGTCATTTCGAGGAACGAGAAATCACACACGTTACTCGCCAAAGATTGGCGACTTAGTTTGCGGAGTTTCTAGTGTGATTTCTCCTTTCAGTCGAAATGACAAGATTGTGCTGACCATCTTTGTTAATGTGAGTGAAACGCCTTTGACAATAACTAAGGACTATGTTTCTATGTGTTAAAAAAAAAGAATTATTTTATTTTAGCAATTGCCTGGTTGATGAATTCTAATTCTGAATCAGATAAGTCAAAATCCATTGTTTTGGCGTTTGAAATAGCTTGTTCTGCGTTTCTTGCTCCAGCTAACACAATTGAAATTCCTTTTTGTAAACTTGTCCAGCGTAAAACCAATTGTGATAAGCTTGCTTCTTTTGCGTGTGCTAAAGAAGTTAATTCTTCAACCAAAGTTTTTACTTTTTGAAGATCAAATTGATTGAAATATCCGTTTCTGTGGTCGTTTTCTTTTAATTTGCTGTCAGTGAAATATTTCCCAGTCAATAAACCTCTTTCCATAGGACTGTAAGCAATGATTCCGATATTTTCTGCAACTGTGAAAGGAATTAGTTCTTCTTCAATTTTGCGATTTAGCATGCTGTATGCCACTTGATTTGAAGCCACTTGAATTGTTTTTTGTGCTTCCTGAATTTGTGCGACATTGTAATTACTTACTCCGAAAGCTCTGATTTTTCCTTGCTGAATTAAGCTTTCAGCAGCTTCCATTGTTTCAGAAATTGGTGTTGTTGAGTCTGGCCAGTGAATTTGAAGTAAATCAATATAATCAGTTTGAAGACGTTTTAAACTTTCTTCAACTTCTTTTATTACGTTTGCTTTTGATGAATATTTGTAAACCGGAACTTTTTTACTATTGTCGTCAGCGTCGAAAAAGTAATCGCCTTTTCCGTTATTGCTTCCGTCCCAAACCAAACCGAATTTAGTAAGTAATTGAATTTTAGAGCGATCGTAAGGTTTTATAGCTTCTCCGATCATTTCTTCGCTTAAACCAAATCCGTAAAAAGGAGCAGTGTCAATTGTAGTAACGCCGTGATCAATAGAAGCCTGAACAGATTCTATCGAATCTTTTTTTTCTGTTCCGCCCCACATGGTTCCGCCAATGGCAAATGCACCGTATGTTATAGCTGATAATTCAAGTTCTGAGTTGCCTAATTTTCTATATTCCATGATTGTAATTTTATTTTGATTAATTTGACGAAGCAAAATTATACTGTTTTTATGATTCTTATTTGGTATATATTTGTCTTTTTTAGGTATATTTGCATCTTCAAATAAATGCGATTATGAAAAAAGAAAACTTATACGAACCTTTTACGGTTTCTTTTGAGACGCTGACTGAATATCCAGATGTGGGAGATCGTCATAATTTTTTCGAACTGGTTTATATTTTAGAAGGTACGGGAAGACAATGTATTAATAAGAATATTTTTGAATATGATCCAGGGCATTTGTTTTTATTAACGCCTGAGGATTGTCATAATTTTACCATTGAAACTCAAACGAAATTTTTCTTTTTGAGGTTTAATGATATTTATTTGAAAAATTCGAGTTTGCAGAATGAGAATATTCAGCGATTGGAATACATTCTTCAAAATGCGAATCATCAGCCCGGTTGTATTCTAAAAAATGATCCTGATAAATGTCTGGTGAAAGTAATGATTGAAGCCATTTGCCGTGAACATCAGGATAAAGATGTTTATAATCAGGAGTTGATTCAGCAATTGGTCAATACGCTGATTATTATTGTGGCGAGAAATATTGCAAAATATCTTCCGGAGCAGGTTAATATTGGAACAGAAGCCAAAGCAATGGATATTTTACAATATATTCAGAACAATATTTATTATCCGGAAAAAATCAAAGCAGAATCAATCAGTGATTATTTCGGAATTTCGAATACGTATTTAGGCCGTTATTTTAAGAAACATGCTAGCGAAACGATGCAACAGTATATCAGTAATTATAAAACAAAACTGATTGAGCATCGTTTGCAATTCAGTGATAAACGAATCAATGAAATTGCGTATGAATTTGGTTTTACGGATGAAAGCCACTTTAATAAGTTTTTTAGAAAACAAAAAGGGTATAGTCCGTCTGAATTTAGAAAGTCGATTCGATTGAGTGCTTAAACACGGATTACACTAATTAACACAAATTATTTCGCCACAGATTTAAGGATTAAAAGGATTATTTTATTTCACCCAGACTTTAAAGATTTTTTTCAAGGAATCGCCAGCCTAATTTGCTCAATCTGCGAGAGAAAAAAATAATCTGTAGAATCCGCGTTTTCGCAAAGCGAATCTGTTTTATCCGCGTGCTTAACTTTTTATGCCACTCCCGATAGCTTCGGGATAAAAAGATCAGAAAGGATTTTTTATTTCACGCAGATTTTTAATGATTTAGGCAGATTTGAAAAGATTTTTTTTAAATAAATAGGCATAATCAGCTCAATCTGCGAGAGATAAAAAGAAATCTGTACAAATCCGCGTTTTCGCAAAGGGAATCTGTTTTATCCGTGTACTTTAATCAGATAATTTTCTTGATAACACGAAGTTTGTGAGTGTGTTTGTTTAATTCAGGATTGTAAATTCCCGTGTGGTCTAAACGGTCAATTCGAACTTTTCCGCTTGCGTGAATGATGTAATTATTTTCCATTATGATGCCGACATGGGTAATGTTTCCTTCATCATTATCAAAAAAGGCTAAATCGCCTGGTTCGCATTCTTCAATAAAACTTAAAGGATCTCCTTCTAGTGCTTGTTGAGAGGCATCACGGTGGATTTTATAACCGTTTAATTTGTAAACCATTTGAGTAAATCCAGAACAGTCAATTCCGAAAGGTGTTTTTCCGCCCCATAAATACGGAGCATTTAAATACATAAAAGCAGTTTTGATTAATGCGCTTTTGGGTTTTATGCCACTGGTTTTAGTTCCTTCAAAATCAAAATTTGAAGTATTGATTTCGCTGTTGTTTAAAAAAGACAATGATGCTCCAAGCGGAATTGGAAGCAGTAGATTGTTTGGAGCAGTGATATAATCAATTAAATCAGCATTTAAAATAATTGATTCTTTACTCAAAAGATCAAATTGCTCTTTGGTAATTTCCTGATATTGCTTAGAATCTACCCAACCTTCGTAATCATCATATTGAATTCTGATTCGAGCCCATTGATTATGGCGTTCTAAAATTTCGATATGCTCGCCAAACAAGAGCTGTGTAACAATTTCACTTCTGTCGCTGGCCTCAGCTCGAACAGGTACTATGGCTAAATTGCAAATTCCAAACATTTAAGGAAATTTATTAGTTGAAAATCAGGAGTTATAAACATAACTCCTGATTTTTTAAGATATTGTTTTACGCTCTTTCGATAACAATTGCTGATGCGCCACCACCGCCGTTGCAAATTGCAGCAGCTCCAATTTTTGCATTATTTTGTTCTAAAACATTTAGTAAAGTTACAATAATACGTGCTCCAGAAGCTCCAAGAGGATGTCCTAAAGAAACAGCGCCACCGTTTACGTTTACTTTGTCGTTATCAAGGTTTAATATTTTAGCATTAGCTAATCCAACAACAGAGAAAGCTTCGTTAAATTCGAAGAAATCAACATCTGAAATTGAAATTCCTGCTTTATCCAAAGCTTTTGGTAAAGCTTTTGCCGGACTTGTCGTAAACCATTTTGGTTCTTGAGCTGCATCTGCATAACCTTTTATGTAAGCAAGAGGCTTTAATCCTAAAGCATTTGCTTTTTCTTCGGACATTAAAACTAAAGCAGCTGCTCCATCGTTGATTGTCGAGGCATTTGCAGCGGTTACAGTTCCGTCTTTTGTGAAAACTGGACTTAAAGATGGAATTTTATCTAATTTAACATTAGTGTATTCTTCGTCTTTTGAAAATATAATTGGTTCACCTCGTCTTTGAGGAACTTCTACAGGAACAACTTCGTTGTCGAATTTTCCAGCATCCCAAGCTTTAGCGCTTCTTTCATAAGATTGAATTGCGAAAGCGTCTTGCTCTTCACGGCTGATTTTGTATTCAGATGCACATAAATCAGCGCAAACTCCCATTGCGTTGTTGTCGTAAGCATCTGTTAAACCATCTTTCTGCATTCCGTCAAGCATAGTTGCAGGACCAAATTTGTTTCCAGCACGCATTTGCACATAATGTGGAATCAAACTCATGCTTTCCATTCCGCCCGCTACCACAATTTCAGCGTCACCGCATGCGATTGACTGCGCAGCAAACATTACAGCTTTCATTCCAGAAGCGCAAACTTTGTTTACTGTGGTAGCCACAACTTCTTCAGACAGACCAGCAAAAAGTGCTGCTTGGCGTGCCGGAGCTTGTCCAACACCTGCCTGAATTACATTTCCCATGAAAACTTCATCGACTAATTTTGGGTCAAGGTTAATTTTTGAAAGGGCTCCTTTTATAGCAGCAGCGCCTAATTTTGGTGCAGGTACAGTAGATAACCCGCCCATGAAACTTCCGATAGGTGTTCTAACGGCAGAAACGATAACAACTCTTTTGTTCATTTTCTGTTTAATAATAGTTAGTAAGCAAATTTACTGTTTATTTGAATAAATTCAAATTTTGTATTGAATAGGTGAATTTTAAATTTAAGGTGAAATTTTTGTTAATTCTATTTGTTTGATTGTGAAGTGGTTTTGAAAAAAGATGAAAAAAAACTAAAAAAACTCAAAAAAAAGCTTGTGAGAAAAGGAATGTTGTTATACATTTGCACTCGCAAAACGGAAGCAATTCCACTAGCAAGGAGAGGTGCCAGAGCGGTAATGGAGCAGATTGCTAATCTGTCGACGGGTAACCGTCGCCAGGGTTCGAGTCCCTGTCTCTCCGCTTAAATTTTGCCTCGGGGTGTAGCGTAGCCCGGTTATCGCGCCTGCTTTGGGAGCAGGAGGCCGCAGGTTCGAATCCTGCCACCCCGACTACAATTGAAATAATGGACGCATAGCTCAGCTGGATAGAGCACCTGCCTTCTAAGCAGGCGGTCGAAGGTTCGAATCCTTCTGCGTTCACAATAAGCCACTCAATTTGAGTGGCTTTTTTGTTTTATATCCTTTCGAAAGCATAAAATGTTGTGCATTATCTTGGATCAGGGATCAGGTTCAAAAGTTGGGGATTAAGCAAAAAGATTGGATAATCTGAATAAGAAAAAATCGGATCAGGTTCAAAAGTTGGGGATTAAGCAAAAAGATTGGATAATCTGAATAAGAAAAAATCTATATTTCTAACCCCTCTGAACTGCGCTCTAAAAGCTTTTATTTTAGCATTAAAAGATTCAGCCGAAGCATTTGTGCTTCTGTTATCAAAATAGTTCAAGATTGATTTGTAATTAATGGTTATGGTATTGAGCAGGATATTAAAATTTTTAAAACCTGATTCCTCTACATTTCTATACCAATGAGCCAGTTTGGTCATGGCAATGCGCTTGTCATTGTTGTTATTGTAAATCCCTCGAAGCTGCTGATTTAGATTATA
>NZ_FOMH01000017.1:117859-119048 GCF_900112575.1 Flavobacterium phragmitis | reverse complement strand
TTGAGTTTTTTTAACACATAGTTTGCTCTGTGTTTTATTAAAAGTGAAACGACTTTTACCACAAAGAAAATCTATGTTTCTATGTGTTTAAAAAACAATTATACTCAACGATTTATTACATATGATTAATACATTTTCTGACAGTAAACAAATTGGAGTAGTTTCTACTTTCTCGGATCTTGTGCATACCCATTTCAAAGGAGAGATGAATGCACTTTGCTGGTACAGAAATTTAGATGGTGATTTTAAGGAGATTGTAGCAAAGTTATCTTTAAAACAAAATATAACAGAAGTTTCTGCTGAAGATTTAATCGCGCTTCAACTCTCAGAAAAAGGGAAAATTGCCAGACAAATAATCTTAAATGATTTACAATTATTAACCGATTTTGGCGCTTCGCCCTCTCTTAATTTGCTGAAATGTTACGAACGTGATGATGAATTTGATTTCATTTCGACGGATGTATATTCGTTTCATGTAGATCGTTCGCCTGTTGCAACAGATACTTTTTTATGTACCTATCACGGAGCGGCAAGTGATATTGTGGCTAATTCGCAGGCAGAACAAAAGATTCTGATTCCAAAAATCCGCGCAAAGCTAAAAGAACTCCATGACGGACCAGACGAAGAATTCGAAGACTTTTTAAAGGAAAATTTTTTCGATTTGCATTATCAGCTTCATGAAAATGCGGAGCCTGTTAATTTAGGTTTAGGACATCTTTGGCGACTGGCTGTTGATCATCCCAAACAAGAAGTTTTGCCTTGTGTTCATAGAGCACCTAGAGAAAATGACGGTGAATATCGCTTGTTGTTGATTTGTTAATGAAAACTAATTACGTATATTTGATATATGAACAAACAGGCATCTTTTTCGGTATGTGGAGTTTCAACCGTGCCCGCAAAGATACGTTTGTTCTATTTCTAGATATAAAAGCTGATTTATCTGTGTAAACTTTGTTTTAATGATTTGTTTTGTGTCGTACTGTTGCGGGCACAGATTATAAATTTGCACTAATAGGTTTATTGTAAAATGTATCGTTCCTACGGAACTTTATTAAAAGGCGTTAATTGATTTCAACGGATTAAAATCCGTTGCTACAAAATTTGTCGTTCCTATGGAACTTCTGTGAAGTGATAGTTATTATTTGAAAGAAATAAAATCTAGTGCTAGAATAAATTTTATAGACAAAAA
>NZ_FOMH01000017.1:0-116876 GCF_900112575.1 Flavobacterium phragmitis | reverse complement strand
TCTTTCTCCTTCAACATCCTTTCATACAAAGCGATTTTTTCATCATATAATTGAACAATCTTGTCAACAGGATTGAAAGTAGGTTGGTAGCTAAATCCAGAAGCGACAGCGTTATCTTTAAAATCTTGGAATGAATACGTATTTGCAATAACATTCACAGCCTGTTCCTCATCAAAATTCTGAAAAGCCTCAACAGGAATTTTTAATACAGCAGAAATTTGTTTTAGCAGGTTTTCTTCAATTACATCTTTTTGTTCCAATATCGAAATTTTCTTTTGCGTCCAGTCTTCGCCCAGATCATAAGCCAAAGCTTCCTGCTTGATGTTAAGCATTTCTCTAAAACGTTTTACGTTTCTTCCCTGATGTATTTTCTGTTCCATAATGAATATTGGTTTTCTATGGGCTCAAAGATAAAGCCATTTAGGCTAACAATCGTGAGTTTCAAAGATAAAAAAATATCTCAAACGATAATTATTTTGTCAGAATATTATAGATGTTTTCAGAATGGATTATTCTTTTTAAACAACAGAATTTCGTTACAAAATTTTAAATTGATTGAGAATGAAAAAGAGTAAAATAGCCCTAGAAACCAGTTTTTGGGCTGGGAATGAGGCAGAAAATGTGTTTAAAGCCATTCATGCTTTTTTTGCCTTTGCGCATTTGGATTATTACAAACAGAATGTAAGCGAAATGCTAATGTACAGTTATAAAACAAAAGTCTATAAACAGGACAATCCTTCTGATGTTTTTATTTTGTACAAGGTGATCAAATCATTCCTTAAAGTTGGTTTTTGCCTGAAAGGGAAAAGCAGAAAATGGAAAGTAAAAGAGTTTTTAGAAAATGAAACGCTTTTTCAGCTTTCTTCCCTAACAAAAGAAGAATATGAAAATCCTTTTATCGTATTTCAAAAAGCATTTGAAGAAAAAACGTTGGAAGAATTTGAACTATTTATAGGTTTAATCCTAGAACATTCTTTGTCTCCCATTGACGGATATCCAGAATCTGACGTAACGACACCTTATATTCATTTAATCAAAATGCTCGATGCAGCCAAACTAATAAAAGAAAGAGGAGTAGAGAAAATCAAGAAAATGCATCGGATTGATGCTGCAAAGGAATAAATATTCTTTTGCTCCAACTTTAAAAACTGATTTTGTTGAACTTTAAATATCTGTTTTATAACAAGTTGCATGATTTTAATGTAAATATCCCATAATATGGTTTCATTTTATAATTTGAAACCTAATTGACTTTGCATTTTGACATAAAATTAGTTTTGTAAGATAACTTTGGATAGAAATAAGGCCTTAATTCAATCACTAATTCATTTTCTATTAACTAAAGGGCTTTAATAATAACTCCATTATTACAAACTAAAATTAAAAATTATGAAAAAGTATCATTTATTAGTTGTCTTTTTTTTGTTTTCGTTGGCGGTGTCGGCACAAAGCAGCCAGTCATTTTTACTTAATCTGTACGGAGGATATACTTTTTCCGACAGAGTAGATTTCGATTCTTCTTATGCTAAGGTAGAAGATGGTTTTGAGTATGGAATAGGTTTGGAATATTTTATAATGGATAACGCTTCCGTTGAGTTAAAATATAACAGATTGGATACGAGAATGCCTTTGTATACAAAAGGTATTATACCTAATGACGGCAATCCAATTCCTGCAGGAACTCAGGTTAATGCCGGTGATGATAAAGGCGCTATCAATTACATACTGGCAGATTATACCTATTATTTTGGTTCAAGCTCTCAGAAAGCGCTTCCTTTTCTTGGTGCAGGTTTAGGAGTTGCCATACTTGAAACGCCAAAAAGTGGTAGCGGAACCTATTTTGCTTGGGAGATTAAAGCCGGTGTAAAAGTAAAAACCAATTCGCCAGTATCAATTAATCTTCATGCTTATCTACAGTCTATGTCGGCAGCTGTTGGATATGATTATTACTGGGACTATTATTGGGGTCCATTAGTTGTCAATGATTATGTTTCAACATTTCAGTTTGGTCTTGGTGCTTCGTTAAGTTATGATTTCAGTAAATAATCAATATTGTATTAAATTCTTAGCAAAGCCATAGAAGCTGGCACAAGTAATAGTTTATTTTGAATGTTATTCGCTTATAAATCAAGACAGATGTTTTTATATCTGTCTTTTTTTATGGAATTTTATAAAAATAGAAACTAATCTTTTTCTTATCAAGGAATGAGAAAGCAACATGATAAAAATCATAGCCAACATTGAAGCTTCTTAGTAATATTGTTATCATTTTTCTATTCCTTAAACAATCAAAAATAACAATCATGATAATTAAGAAAACCTATATTTCTTTAATGATCTAAAACATAAAATTCCTAACTATGAAGTCAGGAATTTTAAGTTCAACTTGATTTTTTAAGCTTTTTTCTTTATGATTTATGAAGAAACTGTCTTAAAACATATTGCAGAATACCGTCATTTTTGTAGTATTCAATTTCAATCTGTGAATCTAGCCTTGCTATTGCTGTGAAATTAAAAACTTCACCATTTTCTTTAACAGCTGTTATGGCTAGTTCTTTCAAGGGTGTAATATCTTCTGCAATTCCTGTGATTGTGAAGGTTTCTGTTCCAGTAAGTCCAAGACTTGCCGCGTTTTCACCGTTTTTATATTGTAGCGGTAAAACCCCCATTCCAACTAAGTTACTGCGATGGATTCTTTCGTAGCTTTCTGCCAATACTGCTTTTACGCCAAGAAGAAAAGTTCCTTTCGCCGCCCAGTCTCTCGAAGAACCGCTTCCGTATTCTTTTCCGGCAAGGATAATTAAAGGCGTTTCTGCCGCTTTATATTTTTTAGAAGCTTCATAAATGCTCAATTCTTCTCCTGTTGGAAGAAAAGTCGTAAAACCGCCTTCTTGTTTCGCTAAAGCATTTTTGATACGAACATTGGCAAAAGTCCCTCTGATCATTACTTCATCATGACCACGGCGAGAACCATACGAGTTAAAGTCATTTTTCTCAACACCTCGGCTTAATAAATAACTTCCTGCTGCGGAATTCTCTTTAAACGATCCAGCAGGCGAAATATGATCTGTAGTAACGCTGTCTCCTAAAACCAATAAAGTACGGGCATTTACAATATTTTGCAACGCTTTTGGATGATCTGGAAGGTCTTTGAAAAATGGCGCTTCTTTGATATAAGTCGAATTATCGTCCCATTGGTAAATTTTATCTTTAGGAATCTGCAATTGCTGCCAAATTTCATTGCCCTCAAATATGGTTGCATAGCTGGACTCGAATTGTTCTGGAGTCAGAACATTGCTGAGCATTTGACTGATTTCATCTTCTGCTGGCCATAAATCTTTTAGATAAACAGGCTGTAAATTAGAATCATACGCAAGGGGTTCGTTTACAATGTCAATATCCACTCTTCCTGCTATGGCAAAAATTACGACAAGCATTGGAGACATCAGGAAATTCATTTTGATCTGCGGATGAATTCTGGCTTCAAAATTTCTATTCCCCGAAAGTACAGAAGCCAATACAAGATCATGTTCATCTGCTGCTTTAGCCACATGCGGAGGAAGCGGACCTGAGTTTCCAATACATGAAGTACAGCCATAACCCACGACGTGAAATTTCAAGGCTTCAAGATCTTTTAGTAAATCTGCTTTGATTAAATAATCGGTTACAACTTTTGATCCTGGAGCTAATGATGTTTTTACCCAAGGTTTTGTATTTACGCCTCTTTCTCGTGCTTTTTTTGCAATTAATCCAGCACCAATCATAAGGAAAGGATTTGACGTATTGGTGCAGGAAGTAATAGCCGCAATTGCCACAGATCCGTCAGATAAAGTAAAACGTTCTGAACCAATAGTTACTTCGACACTTTTACTGCCATTTTCGATTTTGGGATCAACCTGAATTTCTTCAGGAACAGGTTTGCTTTCGTTTAAAGGCTGGGAACCGCCTTCTGCCAGCCAGGTTGTAATCTGTTTGGCTGGTTTCAAATATTTTCTGCCAAAGTTTTTGTCTAAAGCATCAATAAAAGAAGGTTCCAAATTTTTAAGAAGAATTTTGTCCTGTGGTCTTTTTGGACCTGCAATAACAGGTTCTATAGAAGAAAGGTCCAATTCCAAAACATGAGTATAAGTAATATTTTCGTCGCCTTTTCTCCACAACAAATTCGCTTTGCAGTAATCTTCAACCAAATGAATCTGCTCCTCCGATCTGCCACTGAGTTTCATATATTCTAATGTTTTTTCGTCAGTAGGGAAGAAGGTAACGGTGCAGCCGAATTCTGGAGACATATTTCCAATTGTAGCACGATCTGGAACACTTAAATTATCAAGACCTGGGCCAAATACTTCCACAAATTTACCTACTACGCCAAATTTTCTAAGCAGTTCTGCAATGGTCAGTACCATATCGGTTGAAGTGGAACCAAGCGGAATTTTCCCTGTCAATTTTAAGCCAATTACTTCTGGCATAATAAAATAAATAGGCTGACCCAAAATAGCGGCTTCAGCTTCAATACCGCCGACACCCCAAGCGATAACCCCAATTCCGTTGACCATTGGCGTATGGCTGTCGGTTCCAACAAGCGTATCTGGAAAAACTTCTCCGTTTCGTTCTATAACGCCTTTCGATAAATATTCAAGATTAACTTGATGACAGATTCCCATTCCCGGCGGTACAACGCTGAAATTGGTAAACGATTCCTGTGCCCATTTTAAAAACTGGTATCTTTCGCCATTACGTTTGTATTCCTCGTCCATATTGCGCAGATATGAATATTCGGTTCCAAAGTAATCAACCTGAACAGAATGATCTACCACAAGATCTACAGGAATCAGCGGATTAATCGCATCTGGATTTTTACCTCTTCTTGCTGCTTCGGCACGAAGTGAAGCAATATCAACGACAGCGGGAACACCTGTAAAATCCTGCATTAAAACTCGCGCAGGCTTAAACGGAATATCTTTGTCTGATGCTTCTGGTTTCCAGTTTAATAAGGTTTCGACGTTTTCTCTAGTAATGGCAAAATCATCGAAATTGCGTAAAGCGTTCTCCAAAAGAATTCGGATTGAAAAAGGCATTTTTTCGATTTCAAATCCTTGTTGCTGCATTGCAGCTAGACTGTAATAAGAAAACTCCTTGCCAGAAGTTTTAAGTACTTTTTTAATCTGGTAAATGTCGTTCTGCATGTTGTGGTTCTTTTAAAATTAAAAATATACGATTAGAGATTGGTACTTTTTGAGCGTAGACTTTTAAAGTTCTCCTTGTTTTAATTTGTTTTTATAATAAAAATACTCTTTTTTCTGCTTTTACAAACCTATTTGTTTGGATTAATTGATTTTAGCCAAATGATTTTCAATGGTTTTTCGATGTGCTTTGTAATGAGCAGGAAGTTTTAAGTTTTTTCCCAATTCATATAAAGGTTCATCTACCGTAAATCCAGGATTATCGGTAGCAATTTCAAACAAAACGCCCCCCGGTTCTCTGAAATATAAGAGTGAAAATATTGTCTGTCAGCTGTTATTTCATCGGTTTTCCCAAGGTTTCTATTATCTTCTGTTTTAGATTCGATTAACTCTAGTTTTAAACCGTCTGGATCTTGGAAAACTAAGATATTTTCTCCGAATTTCTTTGCTGGTTTATCATAATTCACTTCCCGCACTCCGAGCCTATGTTTTTCTAGCCTTCACGATGATACCAATAACAAATAATCATAGCAACACCAGGAATAATTAAAGTCCGTAAACCAAAAAATTTTCCGGCAACGGCTCCTAGAAAACAACCGATAAGAAAACCAATGATTGTAACAAATTGTTTTCTAAAACTTAACAAGGTATCAGTATCTTTTAATCCATTTCTCAGTAGATTTCCTAAGTCAAGAGAAGCTTGCGTTACATTTCCTGTCATCATGGTTGTTGGGCCATGCGTTTCTTTGGCGTAAAGCTTTCCAAAAGCATTTTGAAGTCCCATTGCAAATACAGTTGTCATCGCTATTGTGTATACGGTCCATTCGGCTGTATTTTCTAAATAGCCAAAAGTATAAGAAGCAATACCACTTAGAACCAGTATAATACCTTCCCAGCATAAAATGGTGTAACGGTTCGTGCTTTTTAAAGCAATTCTGCCACCGACAATTACAGCTAAAATAAAAACAGGGAAAGTAAGCAGCTTTACCCATGCATGAATGTCTGAGCCTTTGATAATTTGATAAGCAAAGACAATAAAGTTACCCGTAACATGCGCAGAGAATATAGAATCCGCAGCGACAAAGGTTACGGTATCGCAATACCCTGCTATCATGGTGAGAAGCAGGGTTACGTACCAAATATTTTTTTGTATTTCCATAACATTATTTTTTAGCTTAAGTGTGCTCTAAGCATCCAAGCCATTTTTTCGTGAGTTTCTAAAAGCCCAGTGATATAATCGCTTGTTCCAGCATCTTGAAGTTCTGAGGCAAAATTATTGATGTTTTCACGTAAATGAATCAAAATACTTTCATGATCCACCAATAACTCTTTAATATAGCTGATGCTGTCGTTTTGACCTTTTAATTCTTCTGTTAAATGAGTCAGTGCCAGATATTCTTTTAAAGTTCCAGGAGCGTAGTGTCCTAGAGTTCTGATTCTTTCGGCAACTGCATCAACAATTTCGTCAAGTGCTTCGTATTGCTGTTCAAAGAAAAGATGTTTATTGTAGAAATCTGGGCCTTCAACATTCCAATGTGCTTTTTTTGTTTTGGTATACAATACAAATTCGTCCGCTAAAACTTTTGTTAATACATCCACTACTGTTGTGATGCTTTCTTGTTTGATTCCGATGTTTGCTTTCATTTTAAATAAGGTTTAATAAGTAATAATCAAGTGAATAGGTTCCTGCTCCAAGCGTAAGCAGCAGTAATAAGGATAAAGTGTACATATAAGGAACATCGCGTACTTCTAGAGAATCTTTTCGATGCACTACAAAATAACCAATTGCAGTAACTCCAATTGTGGGAAGAACAGCCAGACGAGTTCCTAGACCGAGAATAATAAAAACAGGAACTACGGTATCTGAAAATGTAGCCATTAATGCGTTTAGTTTTTCTGGTAAATGCAGCGGATTCGGAACATGTTCTTTTTGTCCGTTTTCCAATCTGAATTTTTTCATTCCGTGAACTCTGAATAGTTCAACTGCGAGCAATATTCTAAAAACTAAAATTGCCGCATTATTCACTGCTGATCCTAAATCAGAGTGGAGGATTTGTTTTATAATTTCCATCATTTTGTTCAGTTTAAAATGCAAAACAGGAACAGCCTAGAGCGCCCCAAAATGCGTTATAATTATTTACTGGGACATTGCTCATTCTGGCAACATCATGATTGTGAGCGTGAACATCACAGCTTCCGGAGCAACTATGAATTTGTGCCGTCAGTTTTGGCTTTGCATCCGCTTTTGCATTTTTCTCTATGGCACTTTGTAAACCACTTCTAACCGGATATCCGTTGTAGATATTGGTTGGTGACCAATCTGGTAAAATCGGAATGTGAGGCGGTGAGAATGAAGAAAAATCACCATTAGCATACACAATTTTTCCATCGACAATCGTTAAATCCGATTCGATTTTTTTGATGTCTTCATCGTCAATAGTAAAATAGTCACGGTCCAGAACTACTAAATCAGCAAACATTCCTACTTTGATATCTCCTTTTTTATTCTGTTCCTGAGAAAACCAAGCGCTTCCTCTGGTATAAAGTTCCAAAGCGGTTTGTCTGTTCAATCTCGTTTCGTTGTACAATTGTAAACCTCCAACCGTTTTTCCAACCGTCATCCAATACATTGAAACCCACGGATTGTAACTGCTTACTCTTGTAGCATCTGATCCTGCACCAACAGGTACTTCCATTTCAATCATTTTTTTGATTGGCGGTGTGTTTTCAGCTGCTTTTGCACCGTATCGATCCGTGAAATATTCTCCTTGATATGCCATTCTGCTTTGAACCGCAATACCGCCTCCAAGAGCTTTTACACGTTCGATATTTCTTTCATCAATGGTTTCGGCATGGTCAAAAATCCAAGGAAGTCCATTAAAAGGAATTTCTCTATTGATTTTTTCAAAGACATTCAAAAAGCGTGTAATACTTTCGTTATACGTAGCATGAAGTCTGAACGGCCAGCGGTTTTCAACCAAAAGACGAACCACTTTTTCCAATTCGGCTTCCATGTTTTCAGGAAGATCAGGTCTTGGCTGCAAAAAGTCTTCAAAATCGGCTGCAGAAAAAACCAACATTTCGCCCGCTCCGTTATGACGATACATATCATCGCCTTGATATAATTTTACGGTATCAATCCAATCTTCAAAATCTTCAAATTCGTGTTTTGGTTTTTGAGTGAAAAGATTATAGGCAATTCGAACCGTTAATTGTTTCTTTTCGTTCAATTCATTTACCACTTTATAATCATCTGGAAAATTCTGGAATCCGCCTCCGGCATCAATAACACTCGTTATTCCAAAACGATTCAGTTCCTTCATAAAATGACGCGTTGAATTGATTTGATGTTCATACGAAAGAGTAGGACCTTTAGCCAAAGTCGAATACAAAATCATAGCATTTGGTGTTGCAATGATTAATCCGGTTGGTTCGCCTTTTGCATCTCTCTCAATATGTCCTCCCGGCGGAGCAGGTGTATTTTTAGTATAACCAACCGCTTTTAGCGCTGCTCTGTTCATAATGGCTCTATCGTACAAATGCAGAATAAAAACAGGTGTTTCAGGAGCTATCGCATTGATTTCTTCAAGAGTTGGCATTCTGCGTTCGGCAAACTGAAATTCAGACCAGCCGCCAACCACTCGAACCCATTGCGGATTTGGTGTGCGGTCCACTTGTTCTTTTAGCATTCGGAGTGCATCTGCAAGCGAAGGAACGCCGTCCCATCGTAATTCTAAATTGTAATTCAAACCACCTCGAATTAGGTGAATGTGAGAATCGTTAATTCCAGGAACCACTCTTTTATTTTGAAGATCGATTATTTTAGTTTCTTCAGATGCCAATTCCATTACACTGCTGTCATTTCCCACAGCAATAAATTTCCCATCTTTTATGGCAACTGCGGTTACGTTTGGTGTTTCGGTGTTGAAACTATGAATTTTACCGTTAAATAAAATTAGATCTGCTTTCATAATTCAATTGTTTAGGTTTTAAGCTTTAAGCTTTAAGAGTGCTTAATTAATGCTGCCGGAAATACTATCGATTAGATTCCCGACAGGCAAAATAAATTTTAGTGTTTTAGCATATTGTGAGCGTAGTGGATTCCTAAACCATAAGATCCGCCGTGTTTTTTCATTAGATTCGTTACAGGAACATAAGTTTCCTGACGTGCCCAGTCTCTTTGAAGTTCTAAGATATACTGAATAGAAGTCACAGGCTGCGCACCTGCCTGAATCATTCTTTGGATAGCACGTTCGTGAGCTTCGTCACTCACATCACCGCATGCATCTGTAATGATATAGACTTCGTAACCCTCTTCAATTGCCGATAAAGCAGGTCCAACGATACAAACACCTGTCCATAATCCCGCTAAAACTATTTTTTGTTTTTTAGTTCCAGTAATGGCTTTATAAGCATTTTCATCTTCCCAAGTATTCATTGTTGTACGATCAATATAACCTGAAGTAGCGATTGGATAATATTCTTCGATTTCTGGGAAAACAGGACCCGCGAAACTTTCCTCAAAAACAGTGGTTACAATTGTGGGAACATTAAATATTTTTGATGCACCGCAGATAATGGCAACATTATTACGTAGTTCGCTTATGGCAATGTTGTTGGTAGCAAACGCCATTTGTCCTTCAAAATCAATTAATACTAATGCGTGGTTATCTGGAGACAATAAGTTTTTTGATGGTTTCATGATTTTTTATTTTAATGATTTATAATTAGTTAAGCCAATGAAGTGCCAAACTTTTAGTTTGTTGTATAGTAAGACTTTGTGTTTTTTGGGCACCAAAAAACCTTACGATATTTCGTAATTTTATGAAGCCTTATTCGTTATATATGATAAAAAGTAGAAAGTTTCCGTTTTATTCTGGTTCAAACGGAAACCGTTTTGAAGATTAAAAAACTGTCTTTAAAAGCGTCCTTCAGCAGACAGTTTCAGTAGATTTATAAGAATAGCGGTTTATTCTTTAATAAAAGCCAAAATATCGTTATTGATTGTTTCTGCTTCAGTTGTCGGCATACCGTGAGAAAAACCAGGATAAGTAATAAGTTTTCCGTTTTTCAAAAGTTTAGCTGCTCTCGGTGCCTGTTCCCAAGGAACAATTTGGTCGTCTTCTCCGTGAAGTACTAAAACAGGAATGTCTAAACTTTTAAGGTCTTCTGTAAAATCTGATTCAGAGAAAGCTTTGATTCCTTCATAATGAGCATAAACAGATCCCATCATTCCTTGACGCCACCAGTTGTGTCTAATTCCTTCTTTAATAGTTTGTCCTTCGCGGTTCCATCCGTAAAAAGGAATAGGGAAGTCGTAGAAATATTGTGCTCTGTTGAATCCAGTTCCTTGTCTGATTTCATCAAAAACAGCTAAAGGAACACCTTCTGGATTGTTTTCGTTTTGAATCATAATAGGAGTTACGGCGCTAATTATTACTGCTTTTGCAATACGTCCTTTTCCGTATTTTGCAGCGTAACGGATTACTTCGCCTCCTCCAGTTGAATGCCCTACGTGGATAGCATTTTTTAAGTCAAGCGCTTCTGTTAATGCTGCTACATCTGATGCGTAAGTTTCCATATTATTTCCTTCAGAACTTTGACCAGAGCGACCGTGTCCGCGACGATCATGTGCAATAACTCTGTATCCTTGTTTTAGGAAAAACATCATCTGTGCATCCCAGTCGTCTGATGATAATGGCCATCCGTGGTGAAAAACAATTGGCTGACCTGTTCCCCAATCTTTGTAAAAAATTTCTGTTCCGTCTTGTGCTTTAATAGTGCTCATCTTAATGTGGTTTTGGATTAATAAATGTTTATATATAATTGTTTAAAATTCTACTGTAATTAAATCTGTTTTTGATTCAATTGATGTTGTTGATTTTTTTTACAAACCTACAGCAGGAATGAAAGTTTGTTGATTAATGTAGATTAAGAAAGAAAAAAATCTCTTTTTTTGCGGGTTTTTTCGAAGTACTGTTTTCATGTTTTTAGATTAAGAATATTTTCCGTACAGTATTTTCAAAGAATATGCCGTCTGAGTTAAGGTCTTTATTTATAAAGGCTTGACGGTTTTTGAAGTCTTTTTTGATTTACGGTATTTCGTAAATTTATTATTGGGTTTATTGTTTTTTTTAAAATGATGGTTTTATGAAAGAAAAGGTAGTAGAGAAAGGGTGCTTTGTAAAATATATCTAGACAATGACAGCTTATTGATTCAAAATTAACGCTATTTTAAAAATGTCTCTTTTTTGTCCACCCTTCCAAATAGGCTGCTAAACGAAGATATTTTTAGTTTTGAAGTATAATCGAGCGCCCCTTTTAATCTTAGTCCTCCATAGAACAAATAAACTTAATCCTACTTGAAAAAAATGTACCTACCATTATTTTTGATGTGCTTTAGTTCATCTATAATCTTTCAAAATCCCAATATTTCTTGTCTTAGAAATATTGGTGAGTGTCTGACTTCTTTTCAAACTTCTAAAAAGACATTTGGTTTGAATAAAGAACTATTTAAAACGAATATCAGACAGATAGTCTTTAATGAAAAAATTTCCTTCTCATTAAATGTATCTACAATTTACAGTGTAAGCTAACGCTGTAAATAACAGTTTAACAAATAACCAAACTATATAAATCAATTTTATTACTTACTTTTTTATGGAAAAAAACTACTTATTGATTTTAAAGTCTTTAGTTTTTATATGGCATTTCTGTCTGGAGAAAACGAAAGATCTTAGTCTTTTTAGAAAGCAACCCAATTTGTCAAGGTACACACTTGTAACTTGTTTCTTTTTCTTTACTGTTTTAGTACAATCTCAAACAATAAAATATGTAACTGTAAATGGTTCTGGAAGTAAAGATGGAAGCTCGTGGACTAATGCTTCTGATAACTTACAGAAAGTGATTAGTTCATCAGACAGCGGTACACAAATATGGATTGCAAGAGGAACATATACGCCAAAAGTAGCATTAGCGCCTAACAACAGTACACAGGACAGAAACAACACTTTTGGACTAAAAAAGGGTGTACAATTATATGGAGGTTTTATTGGTAACGAAACAAATCTTTCTCAAAGAAACATTACTGCAAATGAAACCATTCTTAGTGGAAATTTAGGCGGTGGAAACTACGCACATCATGTTATACTTATTTATGCTCTTGAAGAGAATGAGAATTATTATTTAAACGGACTGACTATTAGTGATGGAAGAGCTGATATATGGGACTTTTATAAAATATCTACAGAAACTAAAGGAAATTCTATTAATGATAATATTAAAGACAAATACCCGGATTGGTATGTTTCAATGACAGAAAGCCCTTATTATAACTATGCTTCATTTGGTTTGCAACTTGCAGGATTTAGTGCCTTACCTGGCATACCTTCAGTTCCGGGAGGAGACATGACAATAACGGAAATACTTAACACTTCTTACCCAAAAAGTAATGGAGGTGCTATATACAATATTAAAGGTGCTTTAACATTAGAAAATGTAACATTTAAAAATAATAAAGGGATAGTCGGTGCGGCAATATGCTTACAGGAAGGAGCTCATACCACACTTAATAACTGTACGTTTACTAATAACATAGCGACAGATAATGGTGGTGCAATTAACTCCAGTGCTAGTTATTTGACTATTACAGGAGGAAATTTTAATAATAACAGTGCGCCTCTGGGGGGAGCTATTTCTGATTTAGATGGAAAACTTTTAAATCTAAGTAATGTAACATTTAGTAATAACCTGGCGAATAAAATTAAGACTGGTACAGGCTATGGCGGGGCTATTTATATTGAAAAAGTGAGTCAGGATAATTCGTCATCGAGGATTGTCAATAATTGTACTTTTGATAACAATAGTGCAGATGTTGCAGGTGCTATTTATGCTGACGAAAACATACGTAATCTTAAAATTACGAATAGTGCATTTACTGGCAACAACGCTTTGATGGAGGCTTCTACTACAATTGCCGGAGGTGGAGGAGCTATTATGCTTCGCAAAGTTATAAATGCAGAACTAACATCAAATAATTTTAGTAATAACAAAGCTTTAAAAAGTATAGGAGGAGGAACGTTTATAGTTCAAACAAATGGTATTACTTTTTCAGGAAACACATTTTCAGGAAATAGTTCTTTGTTAGGAGGTGCTATGTGTTTACTTGAAAACAAAAGCACAACGACTTTAAACGGAAATACATTTACAGGAAATAGTGTTACAGATATAAGCAGTTATTCTGTTTCTGGATTTGGAGGTGCTATAGTATCTGCTAATGATAATAATATTAAAATCTCTGACAACATATTTACAGGAAATACTGCTAGTAAATTTGGAGGAGCAATTAATTTCGAAACGATTACAGTTAATTCTGTCATTAATAATAATACTTTCAATACCAATACTGCTACCAAATTTGGAGGGGCAATATATGCCAATGCCATTGGCGATAATGTTACTGCTAAGGTAACGATAAACAACAACAATTTCGAAAGCAACAATGCTGTTGAAAGAGGTGGGGGAATATTATTAGCGAACGTAATTGCTGCTGATATACATACTAATTCATTTGTTGGAAATAAATCCAATGTAGGGGCCGTTTTAGATGTTGAAACGTATAAGAAAAGCCAATTTTTCAACAATACCGTTAAAAATAATGTTGGAACCCTAGATAGTAACGGACAATCAGGCTGTATCATTGCCGTGATTGAAGGTGTAAATACATTCTATAATAATGTTTTCACAGGAAATGAAAGTTTTACAGCTGTTTTTTATGATAATTCAACTGTCGATTTTATAAACAACACTGTTTGGAATGAGAAACCGGGTTATAGTATTTACACGTTTAGTAAAAAAGTAAAGCTCTACAATAATATTCTTGAAGAGCTTAATGGTTCAAATACTTCTGCCGATGTTCAGAATAATTCTTTTAGGTACGATAATCAAAATAAGTTTGTGAATAAAAACAATAATATTCGCGAAACGAACCCTTATTTTGCTGATGCAGCCAATTATAATTTTAATTTAACAGGCTGTAGTTCCATAATAAATAAAGGGAATAATTCATTATATACAAGTGAATATCCAAATACCGATTTTGCAGGAAAGAATAGAAAAGTAAGTACCATTGATATTGGTGCTTATGAAAATGAATTGGGTGCATCTGGCAAAACAATACCGACTGTTGTTGCAGCACAATCTTTTTGTAATGAAGCTATTGTAAATGATTTAAAAGCAACAGGTTCAAACATTAAATGGTATAGTCAGGCTGTAGGAGGAAGTCCGTTAGCCAGTAATACGGCTTTAGTTTCTGGTAATACCTATTACGCAAGTCAAACGGTTAATAGTTGTGAGAGTGATAGAGCGAGCGTTACTGTGTCGATAAGTTCGACAGAGCCACCAACTGCACAAACTCCACAAAATTTTATTATTGGCCAATCGGGAGCTAAAATTATAGTAAATGGGAGTAATTTAAAATGGTACACACAAGAAAAAGATGGTACAGCGTTAACAGCAGTTCCTTCTTTAAATATGTCGTCTGAAAATTCTGCTACCTATTGGGTGAGTCAAACCAACGCTAATAATTGCGAAAGCGTTAGAACTAAAATAGTTGTGAATGTAACCAAAATACCGCTTACAATTAAAGCTATTAATAAAGTAAAAGTATTTGATGGGAATGTTTACGGAAATACTAATTATACTGTAACTTATTCTGGTTTTGAGCCTGGTGATAGTCAGTCCAATAGTATCTCTGGAACTCTTGCTTTTTCAGGTGATGCCGCTACTGCAACTGAACCTGGTATTTATAAAATTATTCCTCAGGGTATTACTTCTACTAAATACACCGTTTTGTATGAAGAAGGAACATTAGAAATTAAATCGAATTTAATTTTAAATGATAACATCTTATATGTAAAACAAAACGGAAACGGAGATGGTACTTCATGGAACAGCGCTTTAAGTAATTTGGAGGTTGCTTTAACAAGAGCTTCTAATATTAACTCCGTACATACAGATGATAATGATCCTAAAAAAGTCAAAAAAATATTTGTAGCTAAAGGAACCTATCAACCGGCTTCAGGGAAGTCATTCATAATGCCTAAAAACATAGAAATATATGGCGGATTTGATCCTGATAATGCTATTACAAATCTAACACATCAGCGTATTACAGGTAATTTAAATGATGGAAGTATTTTAAGAGGAAATAATGCATCTGTTATTAAAAATGATGGCAATGGCTTAACCAATAATGCTCTTTTAAACGGTTTTACAATTACAAATGGTAATGCAGCTAATGGAGGTGGTATATACAATAAAAATGTTACGGCAAGATTTGAAAACTGTATCATCAGAGCAAATAATGCTGCTACAAACGGAGGTGCTGTTTATAATGAAAGCGCCAATACAACATGGATTAACTGCTTAATTATTAATAATACAGCACCAAATGGAGCATCTATGTACAACAATGCATCGCTGCCTACGCTGCTTAATGCTACTATAGCAGATAATACAGGTGCGCAGGGAGCAGCATTATATAATGCAAATGGTTCTTCTGCAAGAATTGTAAATACAATTAGTGTAAAAAATAGTTCAGACATTGTTAATAATGCCAGTAATCCTTCTTATGAAAACAGTTTGATACAAGGTATAGGCGGTGTTACCGGTACAACTGCTGTTTTTGACGCGAATTATTCGTTATCAACTACTAGTGCTGCTCTAAATACTGGTAAAAATAATCCTGCTAGTATTGTTTTACCAGCCAAAGATTTAAAAGGCAAATCCCGTATTATTGATACTACTGTAGATATGGGAGCTTTTGAGAGAAATAAAATTCAAACCATAACAGCGGCTGCTATTACAAAAAAATATGGAGATGAACCATTTACACACGGTACAGCATCAAGTGGATTACCACTAGAGTATACATCTTCTAACAATAATGCTGTCGCTACAATTGAAAATGGTAAAATTAAAATACTAAATGTTGGAACAGCGACTATAACAGTGAACCAACCAGGGAATACTGCTGAATATGATGCTGTTAGCGGGAGTTTTTTGTTAACCGTAGATAAAGGAGTCTTAACTGTAAGTGCAGATAATAAAGTTAAAATTCAGGATGGTGCTAAATTTAACGGATTCACGGTGTCTTATTCCGGGTTTGTTTTTGCGGATACTCCGGATAATAGTTTAACGGGAACTCTGACGTATGGCGGAACTGCTGTAGACGCTACTAACATAGGTACTAATTACACCATAATTCCGTTAGGATATGCATCTTCGAAGTATAATATTACATACACTAATGGTAATTTAAGAATTGAACCAGATATTACCCTAACGGATGGTACTTTATACGTTAAAAAAGGAGCAACAGGTAATGGAACATCATGGAATAATGCTCTGGGAGAAGTTAGAGATGCACTGGAAATAGCAAGAATAATTAATTCAAGCACAAGTGCAACTAAAGCAACAAAAATGTTTGTATCTGTTGGGCAGTATACATCTGTAGATAACAAGAGTTTTTATATGCTTAAGGGCGTTAATATGTACGGAGGTTTTGATCCGGATAAAGGTGTTACCACACTTTCTCATAAAAGAAAATTTGCAGAGACTATTCTTGTTCAGGGAGCCAGAGGAAACAGGGTAATCGAAAACAATGATAATGGATTAACTAATACCGACATTATTGATGGATTCACAATCGGAGGGTCTTCTGCTAATATTGCATATGAAGGAGGAGGTATTTATAATAAGAATAGTTCTCCTACTATTGTAAACTGTATAATTAAGGATAATTCATTGTTCCCTTTTCCATACTATCTAAACAGAACATATGGTGGTGGAATATACAACGATAACAGTAATCCAGTACTTATAAATTGTATTATTACCAATAATAAAGTTGGAGTTGATGGAAACGAAGCTGGTAATGCCGGATATTATGGATATGGCTCAGCTATGTACAGTGTTAATAATAGTAATCCAAAATTATATAACTGTACCATTACAGATAATAGATCGATATCCGGAAACAATGGAGATGCGCCGGCAATTGTCAATCTTACAAATTCTGTAACCTCATTGTACAATTCTATATATATGAATAATAACAAAGGAGTTTCCAGCGGAATAGTTTCTTATAATAGTATTGTTCAAAAAGACGATAATATAACAGAAGGTATTTATAACAATGGTGCGACCGTTACTTTTGATGCCATATTTAAAACAAATACTAGAGCGTTAAGAGAAGACAGTTATGCAAAAGATAAAGGATCAAATTCACACTACACTTTTAATAGTCTTTCAACTTATGATATCAACGGGTATAGCCGTTTATCAGGAACTATTGATGTTGGTGCAGAAGAATTGCGAACAGTTCAAAACATTACAGCTGATGATGTAGCAAAAATCTATGGAGATTCAGATTTTATCCATCCATCAGCAACAGTTAGCAGTGGTTTACCATTAACTTACACTAAAAGTAGCAACGTGAATGTTGCTGTTATTAAAGAGGGTAAAATTCAAATACTGAATACGGGTACATCTACTATTACAATCACTCAAGTTGGTAATGGGAGCTATGCTCCAACAGAAAAGACCTTTGTTCTAACTGTAGCAAAAGCAACCTTAACAGTAAAAGCAACCGATAAGACTAAATTTGCCAATAATTTGGCAATGCCAACTGCAGATTATGATGTAAATTTTATAGGTTTTGTTAACGGTGATGATCGTACGAAGTTGACAGGATCAATTACATATTCAGGTGATGCAATAGGAAAAACAGAAGTTGGTATTTATACCAATGGTATAGTACCTGGTGGATTATCTTCTAATAATTATAGTTTTATTTATACAGCAGGAACTTTAAAAATAGTACCAAATACTAAGTTGACCAATAACATATTGTATGTAAAACAGGGAACAGTTGGCGGTGATGGTTCTACATGGGAATTAGCGTTAAACGATTTGTCATTAGCTTTACGTTATGCTACCATTCTGAATAATAATACACCAAATACTGTAAATAAAATCTATGTTGCTAAAGGTACTTATACACCAAAATACAGCGCAAGAGATAACTCGAACTTTATTGACGAAGGAAGAGACAATAGTTTCTTATTATTAGACGGCGTAAAACTATATGGAGGTTTTGATGGAAATATCAGCGATGAGAGTTTAAATGACAGACGTATTCAGGAGAATAAAACAATTTTGGATGGGCAGTCTCTCATCAATCATATTATTACGGTTTCTAATTCAGCAGGCAGTAATGAGATTGATGGTTTCAGTATCGTAAAAGGTGCAGCGGCAAGTGCGGCACATTCGACAGAGGGAACTGTAACTATAAACGGAAAGGCTATTACAAGAGAATATGGAGGAGGAATACGTGTACACAGTTCTAACCTTATTGTAAAAAACTGTATTCTTTCAGAAAACACTTCGGGTTTTAGAGCTGGTGGTATGTATGTTACAGATAATTCTAATGTTTCAGTATATAACACGTTATTTTATAGTAATTCAGCTTATCATGCTGGAGCAACTGGTACTTCGATAGGAGTAAATGCTGCCAATGTAAAAATTGTGAATACTACTTTTGGAGATGATATAACTAATGCATCTCATCTTTTCACCATTGGAGCTTCTAACTTAGAGGTATTTAATGCTGCTTTCAGGGATACTCCGGGTAACAATGATATAAATAGAGAAGGAGGGACAGTTACAATTAAAAACTCTTTGCTGTCTAAAGCGCAATCTTTATACACTTCAATGACATTAGCTAATAATTTCTATGCACAGCCTGCTGATTTTGTTGATGCAAATGCATTTAACTTTGCTTTAAAACCAACATCTGTAGCAGTTAACAAAGGAGATAATACGTTGTATGAAACAGTAATTGGAGGTAATAAAGATATTGCAGGTAACACTCGTTTTCAAAACACTACTATAGACATGGGATGCTACGAGTCTAAAATAATGCAAACGATTACAGCTGATGACATAACAAAAAAATATACAGATGCTGACTTTGTCGTAGGGACTGCATCAAGTGGACTGTCACCCCTTACTTATAGTAGCGGTAATACTAATGTTGCTTCCATTACAAAAGATAACAAAATTCATATAGTAGGGGTTGGACAAGCTACAATAACAGTTGTGCAAAATGGAGATGAGATTTATGCTCCCGCAACCAAAACCTTTAAACTTACGGTTGGAAAAGGAGACTTTTCTGCCACTTTACAACCGGAGACATACACTTATGATGGTGCTGCAAAATATCTAAATGTTTCAGCTTTACCAGCAGGAGCTACTGTGTCTTATGAAGGAAACGGACAAATAAATGCAGGAGACTATACTGTTAAAGCAATTATTAACGGAGGTGAATATTATAATGATATTACATTGTCTAACACACTTAAGATTAATAAAAAGAACCTTTCAGGTATTTCATTTCCTTCAAATACATTTACTTATGATGGTTTTGATAAACACCCTGAAGTATCAGGAATTTTACCTGAGGGATTAAGTGTGGTTTACTCAAACACGCAAAAGAATGCGGGTGTTTATAACAATGTAAAAGCTACGATTTCAGGCTCTAATTACAACACGCTTGAATTAACAACTTCTATGACTATTAATAAAACGGATCTTCCAAGCGGAATATTTTTATTAGAAAAAGAAGAAGTGTATGATGGTACTCCTAAAAGATTATCGCTTGATGGAATACTTCCTGATGGAGTTACAGTAACTTATGCCAATAATGATAATATCAATGTGGGCTCATATAATGTTACAGTTAATATTAACGGAGGAATCAATTACAATAACAAACAGCTTATTGCTAAATTAACCATTGTAAAAGGCAATCTAACAGATAATTTCGTTCTGGCATCCAGCACTTTCACTTATGACGGAAGCGAAAAATCATTAGCGATTCAAGGTAGTCTTCCTAGTCAGGTATCTGTAAGTTATACTAACAACAACAAAATAGAAGTTGGTACTTACAGGGTTTATGCTGTATTGAGCAAACCAAATTATAACGATAAAGTTGTAGAAGCCGATTTAATTATCGAACCAAAAACGATAAATGCTGTAGTACAAGGTACAATATCAAAAGTTTATAATGCTAATGCTGTTATAGCATTAAATGCTAATAATTTTGCTTTGGAAGGAGTTGTTGATGGTGATAATGTACTAGTAGATAATCCTGCAGCTGGTGATTTAGATAATAAAAATGTAGGAGTAAACAAGCAAGTTACTATTAACAATTTAAAACTATCGGGAACTGCTTCTAAAAACTATGTATTAAGTGCAACTACTTTAGTAGCTAATATAGCAGAAGTGAAACTTAAAGAAATAGAGGTTTCATTGAAAGGAAGTGCAACCAAAATGTTTGACGGAACAACTGATGCAGTTTTAACCGCTTCTAATTTTGAGCTCAAAGGAATTGAAGCAAATGAAAATGTAACAGTAAGCAATTCGTCATCAGGAGTATATGATACTAAAAATGTAGGGACAAATAAAACTATAACAGTTGAAAACTTAACAATTAGTGGAAATGATGTTTCGAATTATATTTTAAATTCTCAGACTGTTTCAGGACAAATAGGTGAGATTACATCAAAGACAATCACGGTAACAGCTGATGCTTCACAATCAAAAGTATACGGTGCTGTTGAGCCAGCTTTGAGCTACACTGTCACTCCTGCTTTAGTAACTGGAGATTCATTCACAGGTACTTTAGAGAGAATAGCTGGGGAAAACATAGGAACTTATAAAATTGTGCAGGGAACATTGAGTGCAGGTACAAATTATAGTCTTACCTATGTTGCTAATGATTTTAAAATTACGGCAAAACCAATCACAGTAACGGTAGATGTTTCTCAAACAAAAGTATATGGAACAACAGACCCAGTTCTTACTTACTCTGTTTCACCAAGTTTAGTTGGAAATGATGCTTTCTCAGGTGTTTTGCAAAGAATAAGAGGAGAAAATGTTGGGACTTATGGCATAGAACAAGGAACGTTGACCGCAGGCACTAATTATGCCATTACTTATATTGGTAAAGATTTTGTCATTACTGCGAAGACAATTACAGTCACTGCTGATTCACAAACTAAAGTGTATGGAGAAAATGATGCCGCTTTAACGTATTCATTTACACCAGCTTTAAAAAGTGGAGATGCATTCACAGGAACTTTATCCAGAGTTTCGGGAGAAAACATTGGGGATTATGCTATTACAAAAGGCAGTTTGAGTGCAGGTTCTAACTATAGTATTAATTATGTTGGTGAAGATTACACAATCACGCCAAAACCGATTACTGTAACTACGAATGCTTCTCAAACAAAAGTATACGGAACAACAGATCCAACTTTTAGCTATTCGGTTTCACCAGCTTTAGTAGGAAATGATACTTTCACAGGAGCTTTATCTAGAGAAGTTGGACAGAATATCGGAACTTATGCCATCAAACAAGGAAATTTGAGTGCAGGAGCAAATTATACAATTACTTTTGAAAGTAAAGATTTTGAAATTACACCAAAAGAAATCACGGTAACAGCTAATGCTTTACAAACAAAAGTATATGGTGATACTGATCCTGTTTTTACCTACACTTCAAGCGAAGCTTTGGTAACTGGAGATACTTTTAGCGGAAGCTTAAGCAGAGCAAACGGCGAAAATGTTGGAACTTATAGTTATTCTATTGGCAGTTTAACAGCAGGATCGAACTATGTTGTCACTTTGGTTGGTTCAAATGCCTTCGCTGTTACAGCAAAACCAATCACAGTAACTGCTGATGCTTTTCAAACAAAAGTATACGGAACAACAGATCCGGTTTTAACTTATTCGGTTTCTCCTAGTTTAGTTGGAAATGATATTTTCTCTGGAGTTTTAGAAAGAGCAATTGGAGAAAATGTAGGAACTTATTTAATAAGAAAAGGAACCTTGACTGCTGGTAACAACTATGCGATTACCTATACTGGTGAAGATTTTGAAATTACTGCCAAAACAATTGCAGTTACAGCTGATTCACAAACTAAGGGATATGGAGAAAATGATGCCGCTTTGACATATTCATTCACGCCAGCTTTAGAAAACGGAGATTCATTTAAGGGAACTTTATCCAGAATTGCGGGAGAAAATGTTGGTATTTACGCAATAGGACAAGGAACTTTGAGCGCCGGATCTAATTACGCTATTAATTATACCGGTAAAGATTATACGATTACGGCCAAACCTATTACAGTAACAGCTAATGCTTCTCAAAAGAAAGTTTATGGAACAACAGATCCAGTTCTTACTTATGCGGTTTCACCAGCTTTAGTTGGAAATGATACTTTCACAGGAGCTTTAGAAAGAACAATTGGAGAGAATGTAGGTTCTTATGTTATTAAACAAGGAGATTTGAACGCCGGGTCTAATTATACAATGACTTTTGAAAGTAAAGATTTTGAAATTACACCAAGAGAAATAACAGTAAAAGCAGATGCTTCACAAGCAAAAGTATATGGTGATGCAGATTCTGTTTTCACTTATACTTCAAGCGAAACTTTATTAACTGGAAATACTTTCACCGGTAATTTAAGCAGAGCAAACGGCGAGAATGTTGGAACTTATACTTATGCTATTGGCAGTTTAACAGCAGGATCTAACTATGTTGTCACTTTAATAGGTTCAAATGCGTTTGCTATTACCGCAAAACCAATCACTGTAACAGCAGATGCTTCTCAAACAAAAGTGTACGGAACAGTAGATCCAGCTTTGACCTATTCGGTTTCACCTGGTTTGGTTAGAAATGATACTTTCTCAGGTGTTTTAAAAAGAGCAATTGGAGAGAATACGGGAACTTATGCAATAGGACAAGGAACCTTGACTGCAGGTAACAATTATACCATTACTTATAATGGGAAAGACTTTGAAATTACCAAAGCAGATCAGGTAATCACCTGGAACCAAACTTTAGTTTCAAATTGTGAAGGAGCAACGACAAGTGTTTTAACGGCTACTTCAAATAGTGGTTTACCAATAAGTTATGCTTCTTCTAATGAGAATGTGGTGACAATTTCTAATGATGAGTTGATTTTTAATAATCCTGGTTCAGGAACTGTTTCAGCTTCACAAGCGGGGAATAACAATTACAATGCTGCTGAAACTATAGTATTGCCAGTTTTAAATAGCCAACCAAATTTGATCAAGCAACAGTTTGATAATGTTATTTTCTTTGACAATAGTTCAAAAGAATTTAAATCGTATACCTGGTATAAAGACGGAATTCTAGTTGCAGGTCAGACTTTGCAATATTATAAAGAAGTTGGAGGTTTAAACGGGACATATTACGCAGTTGCAACAAAACTAGACGGAACGGTAATAACTTCTTGTCCATTAACCATATCTTCAAAAGGAACAGTTGAAACAATTAGAATTTATCCTAATCCTGTTAAACCTAATGCTAGTTATCAATTGATTACCAGTTTGGATGCTGCTAAAATGATAAATGCCCATGTTGAGGTATTTGGAATAAGTGGATCATTGGTAGATCAAAAAACAACCAATGAAAATGAGACAACTTTACTGGCTCCGGCAGTTGAAGGTATCTATATTGTAAGGATCACTTTGGCAAATGGTAAAACGTTTACAAAAAACCTTTTAGTGAAAAACTAAATAATGAAAGAGTATGAAGTCCCCATTTTTATAAATGGGGATGGAGTATTCGGGTAAAAAAACTAACATACATGAAATTTAATAGTAAAAACATTTTAGGAATTATATTAATACTATTTTCTACAGTTGCTAATGCTCAATTTTATATAGGTGTACAAGCTGGAGCAGGTAATCTTGAAAGTAATGTAGATGGAACACTAGCCGAAACTAAAATGGGTGGGGCTGTAAAAGCAGGATATATCTATTCATTTACAAAAAATATCGGAATTGGTTCAGGAATAGAATTCTCGCAATACAAGCAAAATCTGTCTTTGGTTTCTCCTTCTAGCACACTGACAAATTATGAAGTAGATGCTTCCGGTTCGGCATTTATTTACAATGTTACGACCAGTAATTATAAAGAAAAGCAAACATTACACGCTGTTCAGATTCCGCTTTTTCTACAATTAAAAACCAACATCAATAAAGGAATCGATTTTAATTTTAGAGCAGGAGTAAAATATTTTTTGCCTCTTAGTTATAAAATAAAAGCCACAGCAGATAATGTGAATGGTACAGCTTATTACCCTGATTTTAATCTTACAATTGATAATTTGCCTGAATATGGAATAGGACAGGAAAGCAGTTATGCAGCATCAGGGGAATATGAAACAAAAGGAATTTTCATGAGTTCTTTCGAGTTTGGATTTACATTTGATATTGGTAAAAAGAATTCTTTGTATGTAGCAATGTTTCTCGAAAAAGGTAGTGGAACGATACTTGACCAAAAAAACAATCAGTCTTATGTAGGATTTAATCCAACATCAACAAACGATAGAAAAGCGAATGGTTTGTACAGTACAGAACAAAATGCTAAAATTACACCAACAGCATTTGGTTTAACATTGGGATGGAATTTTAAATAATTTTATTTTTAAGAAGAAAATTAAAGATTACAATTATACTATCCTCCATTAATCGATTAATGTCAAATAATAAAAAAACAACCTTATCGGGTTGTTTTTTTATTTTTATAATGTCTTAAATCGGGAAAAAAAGTTTAACCAAATCTGATATGAAAGTCGGATGGAAGGTATTAAACAACTTTCAAAGTAGTTTTATGTTAATTTTTTTATTAAATAAAATCTATATTTTTTTAATTTAGCGTTTCAATAACCCCAGTTTCCAAAATGACTTTCTGTACAAAAAAAATTATCTTCTTTTTTGTGTTATATGCATTTGTTTTTTGTACAAAATTACAATCTCAAAAACTATTTTCGTTATCCTCAGATTCCTTAAAAGATATTGAATCTATAATAGTAAAAGAGAATAATCCAAAGAAAGAAGACACTTCAGTAGTAAAAAAAAGACTGGCTTTTTTAAGTAAATCATCCGATAAAAAAAACAATATTTTATATTCTGCACTTTTGGCAAATGGTTATGCTGCTTTTTTTGATAAAATAAATCCAAAAAGTGAGCATTATTATTTACAATCTATTCAGGAAGCTAAAAGGAGCAAGGATTTAAGTCTTATCATCTGGACGCAGTTAAACTATTCCAAGTACTTATATTTTTATTGTCAGATAGACAAACTTATTCCGATAGTTCTCCAAACTATGGAAGAAACCAATCAGATTGACCCTTCTGAAATGATTTTACCAGCAGAAACCTTTCAATTTTTTGGATGGATTATGTTTACTGTAGAAGATGAGTCTGCTTTAGATTTTTTAAAAAAATCAATGCAGTACATGAAAAAACCTTCTTCAGAATCTGCAAGTGTTTTAAACGCAATTGGGAACTGTTATTTCAAAAATAAAGACATTACAAATGCCATGCACTATTTGGATAAATCTGAAGCTATGGCATTAAAAATAGGTGATAGTGTAAGATATGCTAAAGTCTTAGGCGATAAAGCACTTATTTATGAAAAAAAGGGGAATATAAATACTGCTGTAAATCTTTTAAAACAGGATATAGCTTATTCTCAAAAGTTCAAAATTGAAAAAAATGAGATGTATGCGTCTATATTGTTGGCAAAAATTCAGCTTAAAATAAATAATAAAAACGAAGCTGAAAAAATTCTGGAAAGAGCAGGGGAAATTGCCGGCACTAAATCCTACTACAGAAGTTCTTTAAAGGAAGTAATCGAATTAAAGCTTATGCTTTTAAATGGAAATCTTCAAAAAGAATTGATTTTGAGACGACAGCTCAAACAGCTTGATGAGTATTTGCTTAAAACAAATGGAAATACTGTATTGAGAAGGTCGAATTGGCTTATTCAGAAAAATAAGTATGAAAATGAAACCAAACAAATCCGATCACAATTAGAACAAGGAGAAAGGATTAGAAATATCAGTATTTTAATTTTAATCTCAACGATACTGTCCAGTGCAATAGCCTATACTTTTTTAGTCAAAAGATTAGATACAAAAAGAGTAAAGGTAGAAGAATATGAAAGCGATCGTTTGATTTTTGAAGAAAAGCTTAAAGATGCAAGTTCTAATATCGACAGTTATGCTGAGGATCTTCAAAATAAAGACAAACAAATATTAAGTTTGGAGGATGAACTCGAAGGCATTAAAAGTTTTGCTGCAAAACAGTCTGAAGAAGATAAAAGTAAGCTTCAGGAAATGCTCAGTTCTCACTTAGTTACAGATGAAAATTGGAGTGCTTTTAAACGAGAATTTATCAATCAATACAGTGATTTTTATAATGCCATTATAGAAAATTTTCCTCAGTTAAAAGAATCTAATCTTAGGATAATAATGCTCCAAAAATTAAATCTCAATAATTATGAGATGTCTACTTTATTGGGAGTAACAGTTGACGCAGTTAAAAAAAGCAAGCAGCGATTAAAGAAAAAATTAGGAGATAAGTATGAGTTGTTGTTTGAAATTATTGAATATAAATAGTTTAAAAAAATCACTTTTATTTAGTCGCTTTTTTCCTTTTGCAGTTCTTTTATAATTTCCTGAATGTTGCAGTGTAATATATCCAGATTGTCAGCAGTCTCAGCAGTAAATTCTTTTTTATGAGCCTGCTCTTCAATATAAGCGAGCTCCATGCTTAAGCCTTTCAACAGAAAAAGATGCAACCATACTTGAAGCTGTTCAGCAGTTTGCAGTACTGATCTGAAATCTTTTTGATAAACAGCTCGTTGTAGTTCTTTAAGTTCAGAAGGTGCTTTTAGAATAAATTGAGAGGTTACTTCTTTTTTCCAGCCGGGTTTTACAAGGTCAGTTTGCTCAATTGCCGATAAATCTGCTTTAATGGGGATAAAAGGACGTCGCTCTTTTTTCAAAGCTTGTTTGATGGCTTCCAAAAGTTCGTGTTGTTTAAAAGGTTTTGGCACATAACCGTCCATTCCTGCATTTAGGCAACGATGTTGTTCACCAGCAAGAGAATGAGCCGTCATGGCTATAATTGGAATCTCATTTTTAAGTTCTCCGCGAATATATCTGGTGGTCTGATAACCATCTCGCACCGGCATTTGAAGATCCATTAATACCAGATCATATCGATTTTCCGAAAGTAGTTCTATGCCTTGATCTCCATTTTCTGCTGTGTCAATTTCAAATCCAAATCCTTCAATGACATTCTGTGCCAGTTTTTGGTTCAAACGATTATCTTCAAGAAGCAGAATTTTAAGTCTGCCAAGATCATTTACTGGAAGTATTTTTGGAGTTTCTTTTATTTTGGCTGGTTTTTTATAGGCAACGGTAAAATAAAATTCAGAACCTATTCCTTCACGGCTTTTAACCTGTATTTTGGAATTGTGAAGTTCGACCAGTTCTTTGACTATGCTCAGTCCAAGTCCTGTTCCTCCAAATTTTCTGGTGGTGTCTTCCTGGCCTTGTCTAAATCTTTCAAAGATAGTGTCAAGATGCTGTTTAGGAATTCCGATTCCGGTATCTTTAACCGAGAACCGAATCAAATAACCATCTTCGGTTTCTCCTTTATTTTTAACAGAAATAGTCACTTCTCCCTCGGCCGTAAATTTAAGGGCGTTTCCTGCCAAATTTACCATTATCTGATTCAGTCTTCCTTGATCGCCTGTAATAATCTCAGGGAGTTCTGCATCCAGAAATAGATTGAATTCTACTCCATCGGTAGCTTTTACCTTTAACAGGTCATAAACATGTCGAAGCGATTTCTTTAAATTAAAAGGCTGTAATTCGAGTGAAAGTCCGCCTGACTCAATTTTGGAGAGATCCAATATATCATTTACAATAAGAAGCAGATTTTCTCCTGCCGTTTGTACGTCTTGTACAAAAACACGCTGCTGTTTATCGAGTTGGGTTCCTGCTAGTAATTCGGTAAAACCAATAACGGCATTGAGAGGAGTTCTGATTTCATGACTCATGTTGGCCAAAAAGGATTCCTTTGCCAGTATAGCGCTTTCGGCAATTTTTTTCTGTCCATGCAGTTCACTGTTTTTTATCCCGAGTTCCATAGTGGTAATAACATGGCGTGCTACGATATGAAGTGCTCTCCTTTGATTTTCATTGAGAGTTCGGGGTTCATGATCTGCAGCACATAAAACTCCAACCGTATAACCTTCAGGAGTAACCAAAGGCATTCCTGCATAGAATCTTATTTTTAAACCACCTTTTACATCGGGATCATCTTTGAAACGCTCACTAAGCAGTGTATCATGAATTTCAACCAAAGTGGAGTCCATAATAGTATAACGGCTGAAAGTAATCTCGCGAGGCACTATGGAAAAGCCAAGACCAATTTCGGACTTGAACCATTGACGGTTTTCATTGATAAAAGCAATATAGGAAATAGGTACACCACAAATGTATGATACTAAAGAAGTGGCATCATCAAAGGCGTGCTCCGAAAGTGTTTCCAGCATATTGCTGTAACGCTTTAAAATATCTAGACGTTCGGATTCATTATGAGGCATAGATAAAGGGGCATTTCGCATGACGGATAGATTAAACCTTAAATCTATAAAATCGTCTAGATTGTTGGTTATATATTTATGCAGTATTCCTTATATAATTTACAGTTGGAATTTTTTGTTTGTATTAAGTCGATTAATTATAAAATAAAAACGCTGAATCAAAGACCATTAGCCACTTTAAAGGCTTCGGAGGCACTATTAAGAAAAGCCTCTTTTTCATATACCGAATTGTAAAGAGCCTTTTTTTGTTGCAATAAGACCATAAGTTTGTTTTGGACATTCTTCAATTCATCGTTTTTTACTGTTTGCAGAAGCGCTTGCTGTTCTATTTCTTTTTTATCGAATATATGTAGTTCTTTAAGAGCTTTATAATATTCAATAGACGCAGTTTTAAGTTGTTCTCCTTCTTGGATGCCGTCAGTAGAAAGTTTTTTGATGTCAGTAATTAGTTTATCGAACTCTACAGCCTGTTGATCCACAGCCATTGCAGCGCCTTTAAAATCATCCTTTTCCAGATATTCCAGCTTTTTTTCACCCGAACCATTTTTTCCAACAACAATGGCAAAGGCTCTCCGTTCCGATTGATCCAGCAACTCCATAAAATCAGTTGCCTTTGATGATTTACAGGAACTCATAGTTATAATTAGTAATACTGTTATGGAAATATTAAGTCTCATCATCATTATAGTTTTATTCGTCTGAAGTTGAAAAACAGCCATTTCAGGCTGTTTTTTATTCTGGTAATGTTTTAATTACTTTGTTTTTGTCGGGCGGATTTCGATTTTGCTTGGCAGTACATTAGGATTCATTTTCAAAAGATCTACAACCATCTGACCTATATCTGATGGCTGGATTTTCCAATTGTCATCTTCATTCGGAATATTACCATTAAAGTTTGTACTGACAGAACCAGGCATAATCGTGGTGCATTTTACGTCATAATCACGCAGATCCAGCATAGCAGCCTGAGTAAAACCAACAAGTCCAAATTTTGATGCATTGTAGGCAGTTCCTTTGGCAAAAAAAATTGCTCCCGCCAACGATGCTATTGAAATATAGTAGCCTTTGTTTTGTTTGAGCTGTCCGCAGGTCGCTTTCAAGGTATGGAATGCGCCTGTGAGATTGGTATCAATCATGGCATTCCAGTCATCAAGGGATATTTCGTCTATAGACGCAAATTTTCCTATACCAGCGTTGGCAATAACAATGTCCAGTTTTCCAAATTCAGATACAATTTGTTCAACGGCTTTGAGTTCGTCATCAAAATTTCTAACATCAGACTCCAGTACAAGCACGTTCTGGTTTCCTAATGTCTGTTTAGCCTTTTCAAGTGCTTGATTGTCTCTTCCTGAGATGGCTATTTTTACACCGTTATGTAATAAAGCTTCAGCGATGCCGAGACCAATACCTTTTGAAGCGCCTGTTATATAAGCTACTTTGTTTTCTATATTCTGCATTTTTATAAAAATTATTTGAGTTCTTTTGGAATGTTGTTTTTGTGGTTGGTATGCTGGGATGTTCTGTCCTACAAAACATTTGTGTCATAAAAATACAATATTTTTTTTCAAAAGGAAATAGCCAAGATTCCAATATGGAATTGCTGTTTTTTAGGAAGCAAAAGGAGATTCAAAAGTACTGTAACAATAGGAGAAAGCGCTAAATATTTGATTTATAGATTTAAAATTTTTGCCAGCATCGTTTCCTGCTAACAGAAATTAAATTTTAGTAGGATTAATGGATCTGGAGCGATACTATTGCAAAAAAAGATTTGGTTGAAATGATTAAAAAAGAATTACAGTAGCAAATTCCATCTGTACAATTTTCTTTATTACAGTCTGTAATCGACCCTTAAGCTTTAAATGAATACTCTTTAAAATTTAAGATTAAGAATTATTTCTAAATCAATAATAAAACAGCATTAAAATATTATTTTTTAAAGTAAGAGTCTAGCAAATAAAATATACTGTAAAATGACATCGATTTAAATCCTGATATTATTAATTTATTATTTTTACAGCCAGACATAAAATTTTAAAAAGGCACGGAAAAATTGAATTCAGGTAATAGCCCACGTATTAAGGACGATTTAAAAACGGTATTTGACCTATATTACGAAGCTCTCGTATTATATGCAAATCGCTTTGTGATTGTTCTTGATGAGTGTGAAGATCTCGTTCAAGACTTATTAATTGAATTATGGGAAAAAAATCCCTATTTTCCCGATGATATTTCCCTTAAGGTTTTTTTATACAAATCGACACGTAATAAATGTTTGAATGTTATTAAGCATAGTAAGGTTAAAGATAAATATGCTGTAGCAAATTCTATCGCCCAGTTAGAAGATGACAGCTTGTTTTTAGAACAAATTTTAGAGGAGGAAATAGTAAGACAATTGTATCAGGCCATTGAACTGCTTCCAGACCGTAAAAAAGAAATTATAAAATTGAGCCTGAAAGGATTAAAAAACCAAGAAATCTCAGAAATACTCAGTATAAAACTTCAAACTGTAAAAACTCTGAAATCCCAGTCCTATACCATTCTACGACAGCAGTTTCAGGATTTGGGAACTCTTTTATATTTCTTATTATCGGAAGTATAGCCCTTTGTTTTGTGGTGTTTTAACTTTTTTTTTGTTTTTTATGTAAAAAAAATCAAAAAGCGATAGTACTTTTTTATCTCTTTGTTGTTCTATATAAAAAAGGATAACCTAATGCGAGATATTTTCCACTTATCAGTATTGATAATTAAAAAGAAACTTAAGATTTTAAAAGATGATGAAAGGCATCTTCTAAAGTCAATAAGAGCCGAACACTCTATTACTAAGAAAACTGATTTTATAAACATTGTCAAAAAAATTTCAGATTATTCTTTAATAAATAAAGAGAAGGCTTGGAATTCGATTTTGGAAAAAAGAGCACAAAATATAGTTCCACTTTATCAAAGTAAAAAACAGTCATGGTACAAATATGCCGCCGCCGCATCTTTAGTGTTGCTTTTTTCCGTTACTTATTTTGTTTGGAATGAAAAGGCCTTTAAATCACAAGACAAGATTGTAATAAATAAGGATATTGAAATTGGAAGAGACAAAGCGACCCTAACCCTAGAAGACGGATCAGTAGTTGGACTTGAAAAAGGTACTGCTTACAGTAATTCGAATGCTTCCAGCAATGGCGAGAAAATTATTTATAAATCAGGGCAAAAAGCCACTTCCCAAGTTTTCAATGTTTTAACAATTCCGACTGGCGGTCAGTTTAACATTCAACTGGCAGATGGAACCAAAGTTTGGCTTAATTCAGAATCTCAGTTAAAGTTTCCTGTAGCTTTTACAGACGGAGAAACAAGAGAGGTGCAACTTATTTATGGAGAGGCTTACTTCCAAGTTTCTCACAGCACAGAGCATAAAGGATCTCATTTTAAAGTTTTGTCAAAAGGACAAAATATTGAGGTACTGGGAACTGAATTTAATCTTAAAGCTTATCAGGATGAGGAATCTATTTTTACCACTCTTGTTAATGGTAAAGTAAGGTTATCAAGTCCAAATGCAGGAAGTACATTTTTAAAACCGGGACAGCAGTCTGTTTTGGATAAAGAAGGAAATGAATTTATTATAAAAAATGTCGAGGTATTTAATGAAGTTTCATGGAAAGAGGGCATATTCAGCTTTAATGCGATGCCATTAAAAGATATTATGAAAGTGCTGGCGAGATGGTATGATGTAAAAGTGGTGTTCAGAGATCCTAAAAATGAATTAGTTCGCATTAATGGAATATTAGACAAAGATCAAAAAATAGAGGAAATTTTAAATATAATTAGTAAAACAAACAAGATACCGTATGAAATAAAAGAGAAGACAATTATTTTTAAATAAATCTTTAAAAAGGAAAAACGGCTTGAATCTGGAAAATACTAACCGTTTGTTCCCTTAATAAGGTTTATAATTAAACGCAAAGATTAACCAAAAACCAACCAAATTTATGGAAATTAATTTTACCAGTGCTTTTTTGTGGAAGAAAAAAAGCATCTCGATTTATCTTATGAGAGCAATAGTTATTTTTTTATCCTTTTTCTTATTTAGCTTTATACCCAATGAAGTATTGTCGCAAAATGCCAAAATTGTAATTAAGAGCGATATTACTCTAACTCCTGACCAAGTTTTTAATTTAATCAGGCAGCAGACTAAATATAGATTTGCATATCGTTATGATATGTTTGCTAGCCTACCTGATGTTAAGCTTGAAAAAGGTACAATCACAATAGAAAATCTACTAAGGAAGACATTATCAGCAGGAAATTTCCAATATGAAGAATCTGCAGATAATACCATTATTATTAAAGAAGTTCCAGTAAATACGGCACAAAAAACTGTTGCAATAGAAATCACAGGAAGGGTTACAGATAATAACGGAGTGCCGTTGCCGGGTGTTAATGTGATTTCAGAAATGAATTCCGCGCGAACAACTACATTGGTAGTAACCGATTTCGATGGAAAATACTCTATTAGTGTTCCTAACGAACAAACCGTACTGATGTTTTATTTTATGGGATTTGAAAGTCAAAAAATTACCGTAGGAAATAAAAAAGTTATTGATGTGACACTGAAACCAAGTGTGAGTAAGCTGGATGAAGTTGTGCTTATTGGTTATGGTCAGCAAAAAAGTACCAATGTTACAGGTGCCGTTTCTTCTGTAAAAATGACCGATTTTGTACAACAATCCAACGGTGTAGCTGGTTTTGATCGCGCTTTAGGCGGATTGATAAAAGGAGTTCAGGTTTCTCAAAATTCGGGTCGTCCAGGTTCTCCGGTTATGATCAACATTAGAGGAATTACTTCTCCTTTATCAGGAAGTTTAAATCAGCCGTTATATGTTATTGATGGAGTGCCTTTTAATGTAGATGGAATGCCGGGAACTTATGATGGAGGAAGTAATCCGTTATTGACCTTAAATCCTAATGATATTGAAAGTATCAACATTCTAAAAGATGCCGCTGCAACTTCAATCTATGGTTCTAGAGGAGCAAATGGAGTTATCATTGTAACTTCTAAAAAAGGAAAAAAAGGAAAGCCAGTTACCAATGTTAATTACAGTACTTTTTTTGCAACACCAATAAATACTGTACGCAGTTTAAACACGGCTGAGTACAAAGATTTTTACAACAGAATTCTTTCCAGTTCTACAATGTCGCCTTATGATATGGGGATGCTGAATTTTGCCAATATGGATTTCTCCAAAAATCCGCCTACATATTTAGGTTTAAATGAAAAAGCTTTTGGTAAAGAAGATATCAATTGGAATGATAAAGTTTTTCGAGATATGGCTTTGACACAACAAGCTAATATTAATTTTTCAGGAGGTTCAGACATGACCAATTATATTTTCGGATTATCTGCTATTGATCAGGAAGGTTTGATTGTTAACGATAACTATAATCAATACAACACTAGATTTCATATAGATTCTAAGCTTTCTAAGTATGTAAAAGTAGGAGGAACGATGAATGGCGGTTATAATAGATCGAAATCAGGAGAAACTTCTACAAGAACAAATGCAGGAGTAAATACAGCAGCGGTTCAGGCAAGGCCAGATCAGCCTTATTTGGATGCACAAGGAAATTTAATTCCGTGGTCGGATTACACGTATGGATTTGAGACTTTTACACCAAATCCTTTGCAGACACTAAATAATAAAAACATCCGAAATTCATATAATTTTATTGGAAATTCTTATATCGAAGTAACTCCAATTTCAAATTTAACGCTTAAAGCAGATGTAAATTCGGCTTTGTTTATCAACCAGAATTCTATTTTTTCGCCAAAAAGTACAATGGTTAATTTCGGTTACGCAAACAAATCAACTTTAACTGATTTAGAAAACGTAAACAGTAACCTTACCACCAATTTAACGGCTAATTACGATTTTAAAATCAAAGACAATAATTTCGGTTTCCTTGTTGGTTATTCTTGGGACAGAACGAAATACAGAGATAAGAGAAATGCTTATTCAGGTTTCCCAGATGATGAAGTGTTAATCAATGCAAGTTCAGCAGAAAGAGTAACTTCATATTCTGATCAAACTGTAGAATCAGGAATTAACTCTTTGTTTTCTCGTTTGACTTATAATTACAAAGACAAATACAATCTTACGGTTAACTTTAGAACAGATGCATCATCTAAATTTGGTCCAGACAATAAAAGAGGTTATTTTCCGTCTGTTTCTGGGACATGGAATTTAGCCAAAGAAAATTTCTTAGCAGACAATGACTATATTAATAAACTGCAATTGCGCGGTAGTATTGGTAAAGTTGGATCTACCAATGTTGCTAATTTTTCTTATCTGCAATTTTTCAGCACCAGTTCTTCTAACTTATACGGAGGTAGTACAGCCGTAGTAGCATCAAGCACACTGCCAAATCAAAATATCGGATGGGAGACTACAAAAGAGTATAATTTAGGTTTAGATTTCTCAGTTATAAAAGACAGAATCAAAGGTAGCTTTGATTACTACAACAGAAGTACTACTGGAGCATTGGCACAAACTCCTGTTCCATTAGAATTAGGGCCTTCGCAATATTATTCTAATTTAATGGATGTTTCAAACAAAGGAATTGAAATTTCATTAGGTGCAGATATTATTAAAACTCAGGATTTCTTATGGAATTTTAATATTAACTGGTCATTGAACAGAAACATTTTAGAAAAATTAAACAGCGCTACCATAAGTAGCAACATTGCGGATAATTACACAGTAGGAAAACCTGTTGGAACTTTAACAGGATACAAAGTGGTTAAAATAATTCAGACTCAGGAGGAATTAAACAAACTAAATGCTGGAGCACCAGATGGTGTATATAGCAGGGCTTCTTTAAGTGTTGGTGATTATATGTTCGAAGACATTAACGGAGATGGTAAAATTACGTCACTAGACAGAACTGTTATCGGAACAATGCAGCCAGATTATTTCGGAGGATTTTCAAATGTGCTGACCTATAAAGGTTTATCGTTAAGTTCTTTATTTCAATATTCTGTTGGCGCTCAGGCTTATTGGGATATGCTGTTGTTTCAAGGAGGCAATTATTTAGGACAGAATGTGGTGGCAGAATACGGCAACAATACATGGAGCCCAACAAATACAGATGCCAGATTCGCAAAACCAACTTATCAGGATCCATCAGGAAACTCAAGATCTTCAGACAGACAAATGTATAGCACCTCTTATTTAAGACTGAAAAGTATTCAGTTAACCTATCAATTACCAAAACAAATTATAGATAATCTTCATTTAAGTAGTGGTAATGTTTTCGTCAGCGGAACCAACTTATGGACATTAACCAAATGGCCAGGAAGCGACCCTGAATCTTATGGAGAAAGCGGACTTCCGTCAATCACAGGAAGAACTAGAAATAATGATCCGTATCCGCTTGCAAAAGCAATTTCGGTTGGGTTTAATCTGCAATTTTAATTTAGCTATTATGAAAAAAATAAAACATATTAAGTTTATATATCTGTGTATCTGCTCTCTTTCTATCGCAAGCTGTAGTATTGATGAAGTAAAACCAATCAACCAATTGACAGATGAAAATGTCATCAGGGATAAAGAGTCTGCACAAAATGCTTTAAATGGTGTGTATAAACAATGGAGAGAATATAACACAGGATTTTTACCGATTCATTTGGCAGCAGAAGGGAATGAAGGCTTTATTACTGGCGCTATTTCTGGTTCTACAGGTATGAATCTGAATCAGGTAGATCCTGACAATGATTACCTTTCTTCAGTTTACAATAATTACTATGCGATAATCAATCAGGCTAATATTGTAATTGAAAAATTAGAAAACGGCGGTGCAGTAGGAATTGACGAACCTAGTAAATTACAAATGATTGCTCAATCAAAATTTAACAGAGCACTGGCTTATTTTAATCTACTTAGAAATTTTGGACAGTTTTATGATTTAAGTTCAAATTATGGAGTAGTGGTACGAACTAAATTCTCTCGTGACGTAGAAGCTCAGAAAAGAAATACAGTTCAAGAAACCTATAATCTGATTATTCAGGATTTGGAATATGCAGTAACTAACGGACCTAAAAATGTAAAACATTATTACGGAGGAAGTCTGGCAGCAAAAGCATTACTTGCAAAAGTAAAACTGACTACTAAAGATTATACAAGCGCGGCAACTCTGGCACTTGAAGTAATCAACAACACAGAAAACTATGCACTTGAAACGAGTTATGCTGCAATATTTACAAACACATACAATTCAAAAGAAGTAATTTTTGCACCTTATACCAATCTAAATACTACTGAAAAAGATGTTTCGATGAATCAAATCAACAGAACGACTTACAGTACTATTTTAGAAAAAGTGGCAGATGCACAGGTAGCTGGAGCAGGAAATTTAACCGGAAATGGATCAGGGTATGATTCCAGATTTTTATTTGCTTATTCTGCCAACACAAAAGGAACCAATAAGCAAGGTAAATATCCTTTTAACTCAAGTGGAAATACGGGAGTTGGAAACACCAATTACTACCTTAGAATGGCAGAAATGTATTTAATATACGCAGAGGCTATAGTACGTAGCAACGGTGATTCGAGTTTGGCGCTTTCTAAATTAAATGCTATTAGAAATCGTTCAGGAGCAACGGCTAAAGTATTTACTACTAAAGAACAATTGTTAAAAGACATTCGTGAAGAAAAACTCCTAGAACTGTTTTTCGAAAATGGAGAATGCTGGTACGATTTAATTCGTTATCATGCTTTAGGAGATGTTTCTGCATTTACTGAAAAACCTTCTTTAAAGTCTGTGAATCAATTTATACTTCCAATTCCTTTGAAAGCAATGATTGGCAATAAGTTGTTGGAAAAGAATCCAGGATATTAGATATCCATTATTCTTGAATCGGAATTAGTATTCATTTTTTTTAATGCTTAGTGTTTATCTGATAGGTTGTTAAAACCTATCAGGTACACTAAATTATTACCCTATTTTAAAATTTCAACATCAATTATACTTTAACATTTTAGCAAAAAACAAACAATGAAAACAAATTTTAAACAAATACTTGTCCTAATGGTTTCGCCATTCTTTTTAATGAATGCACAAACTAAAAATCCTGACTTTGCAGTAGTTTCAGGAAAAATATCTAAACCGCTTGAAGGCAAAGAATTAAAAATATTGAACAGAAAAGAGAATAAAAACTTTACTGTAAAAATTAATAGTGATGGTACTTTTAAAGAAACTATAAAATTAGATCAACCAGGCTATTATAGTCTTTATTATGCAAAAGGGAATGTGGTATATCTTAAAAGCGGATCGGACTTAAAAGTTAAGTTTGTAAATGAGGCTAAATCGCTAAAATTTGAAGGAAAAGGAAGCATCGAAAACTCGATATTATACTTAAAGGATTCGCTTAACAATGCTTTGATTGGAGAATTTCCATATAGTGATTTTTTAAGTCTGGAAGAGAAGGAATATGACAGACAGATTAATGCTTATAAAAAAACAATAATAGATTTAGTAGAAAAGAATAAAGGCAAAATTGATCCAGCATTTTCAGCCAAACAAATTGAAGATGTTTCTAAATTGAAAGAAAGCATGCAACCAATGTATGAAGAACAGAAAAAAATCTTAAAAGAATTGGCTCCTGGAATGGCATCTCCTGAATTCAACAATTACTTAAATTATGCAGGCGGAACAACTTCATTAAAAGATCTTCGTGGCAAATATGTTTATATAGACGTTTGGGCAACTTGGTGTCATCCATGTTTAAATGAAGTTCCATTTTTGAATGAAATAGAAGAGAAATACAAAGGTAAAAATATCGCATTTGTCAGTATTTCTATTGACAGAGAAAAAGAATTGGAGAAATGGAAAGCTACGATTGTTGAAAAAAAGATGGGTGGCATACAGCTTTGGGCAGGTGGTAATTCTCCTGTAGAATTTTCAGATCGTTATTATATTAAAGGAATTCCTCGCTTTATTTTGTTAGATCCAAAAGGCAATATTGTAAACCAAAATGCACCAAGACCTTCAGATGAAAAATTGGTAAAACTACTGGATAGCTTATTGTAAAAAATGGATCATAAAATCAAAAAAAATATCATGAGAAATACAATTTTAAAATCGGGTTTATTGGCTTTAACGCTGATAAGCACCATAACTTCCTGCTCGAAAAAAGAAGAAGGTTATACCATAAACGGAAAATTTACAGATGTAAAAGAGGGAATAGTTTATCTTGAATTTACAGATGGCGAAAAGAAAATAACCGATTCTTCAACCATAAACAATGGTAGTTTTACTTTTAAAGGTAAAGTAAGCGAACCTTTGTTGTATGTGATAAAACTAAAAGGAGCAGAGTTTGGAACTCGTTTTTTGCTGGATAACGAAACAATCACTTTTGAAGCTAAAAAAGATTCTATTCAAGAAGCAAAATTTTCAGGGGCAAAACAGGATTCTATTTATAAATCCTACTATAAAAACGAATTCAAAGAGGTTAATGACTTAGTGGCTCCAGTTTACAAAATGGCAGATTCTTTAACTCAAAAAGGGAAAGTTAAATTGACTTCAGAGCAAAAAGCATTCTTAGATAAACGTTGGGAAGATTTACAAGCTCAAGGGGATAAGCTGACAGAAGAATTTATCAAAGCTCATAAAGATAAATTGGCAGGAGCTTTAATCATTAATGAGCGAGTTGTGACATTGGGAACTCCCGAGAAAGTAAAAGAATATTATGCTCTTTTAACGCCAGAAGTTCAAAACTCATTTTATGGTAAAAAAGTAAAGAAAGAAATTGAAATTGCAGAGAAAACAGCGATTGGCGCTACAGCTCCTGAATTTTCGCAGACTGATGTTAACGGAAAGGTGATAAAACTTTCAGATTACAAAGGGAAATATGTATTAGTAGATTTCTGGGCTTCTTGGTGCGGGCCTTGCCGTAAAGAAAATCCCTATGTAGTTAAAGCTTACAATATTTATCATGAAAAAGGGCTTGAAATAGTAGGAGTTTCTCTAGATGATAAAAAAGAGCTTTGGGAAAAAGCGATTGAAAAAGACGGATTAACTTGGAATCATGTTTCGGATCTAAAGGGATGGAAAAATGAAGCAGCTGTTTTATATGGTGTAAAGATGGTCCCTACCAACTATTTAATTGACCCTGAAGGTAAAATTATTGACAAAAACCTTAGAGAAGAAGCACTTCACTCTAGATTAAAAGAAATTTTTATAAAGAAGTAAGTTAATTCTGTTTTTATAATATAAAACCATTTTTAAAAGTATGAATAGTTCTATATTTACACGAATAATTTCAATCAACAAAAAATGAAAAAATACATCTTTTTGGGCTATTGCTCACTAGCTTTCTGCACCCTGATTTCAGCGCAGAACAAATCGGTTAATTTTAAGAAAATCAAAGAATTAGGTGGAATTGAAGAATATTTGTACGAACCAAACGGCATGAGTGTGCTGCTGTTACAGGACAATGCCTCGCCGGTTGCAACCGTACAGATTGTCTACCGCGTAGGTTCTAAGCACGAGGTTTTGGGAAACACTGGCTCAACGCATCTTTTAGAACATTTAATGTTTAAAGGAACGCCGACTTTCAACAAAAAGAATAAAACCAGCATACCTGATGTTCTCCAAAATAACGGAGCGCAGATAAATGCCACAACCTGGTACGACCGTACCAACTATTATGAAACACTGCCAAGTGATAAAATCGAGCTGGCACTTCAGATTGAAGCTGATAGAATGCGCAATTCTTTGTTATTAAAAGAAGACAAAGATGCTGAAATGACGGTTGTAAGAAACGAATTCGAACGAGGCGAAAACAACCCTAACAGTTTATTGGACAAAGAAATCTGGGCTTCGGCTTATATTGCACATCCTTATCATCATTCCACAATCGGATGGAAATCGGATATTGAAAAAGCGCCGATTGAGGTTTTGAAGAATTTCTATAATACCTATTACTGGCCGGATAATGCAACTTTAACGATTATCGGTGATTTCAGAAAAGAGAATGTTTTTGAGCTGATTGAAAAATATTTCGGGAAAATTACCAAAGCACCTCATGTAATGCCTCAGCCTTATACGGAAGAACCGCAGCAGTACGGCCCTCGTAAAATTGTGGTTAGAAAACCTGGAGAGTTGGGCGTTGTAAACAAAGCCTACAAAATTCCAGGTGCCTTAAATGAAGATCTTCCAGCTTTGAATATTCTGGCTCAGATTATTGGAAATGGGCCATCTGCAATTTTGAATAAAACTTTTGTTGATACTCGTCTAGGAAATTATTCTTATGCCAGTGCTACAAACTTTAAAGAAGTTGGACTTTTTACCATTGGAGTAGGATTTCCGACAAGTTCCAAACATGAAGATATTGATGCTAAAATCAGTGAGGTTGTGGCAAAAATCCAGAAAGAGGGCGTGACTCAGGAGGAAGTAAATCGTGTCGTGGCGAAAATCAGTGCGCAGACTGTCTTAAAAAGAGATGGTTCTGGTGTCATTGCATCTGAACTAAACGAAGCGATTGCATCGGGAGATTGGACAGATTATATTACAGGTATTGACCGATTGAAAAAAGTAACTCCTGCGGATGTGATGCGTGTGGCTAATAAATATCTGGTGGAAGACCAGAGCACAACGGGTTATTTTATTCCGAAACAGTCTGGAAATCAAAATAAAGACTTGGCAAAAGCTAATAATTTGATAGAAGAAAACGGACCTTTTTATTACAGACATCCAAAAGAAGAGGATAATCACTCAGTAAGCAATTCTTTAGAAGTTTCTTCGACAAAAAATACATTTGAAGAAATTACAACAGCAGAAAATGCAGTTGAAAAAACAGCAGCTTATAAAAGAGAAAAAGTTTCAGGAATCGATGTGGTTTCAGTAAGAACTTCGGCTAAAGATTTTGTGACTGTTGCGGCGAGCATTTCATTAGGAAATTATGCCAGTGAAACTAAAAATGATGTTATTCCGGCCTTAACTGCTTCGATGTTATCAAAAGGAACAACTCTGAATGACAAATTCAAATTCTCAGAAAAACTGCAGAAATTAGGAGTGAATTTAAATGTGAATGCTTCTTCTTTCAAAATAAATATTGGATTTAAATGTTTGAAGAAAGATCTGGATCAGGTTGTTGCTTTACTGGCAGAAGAGTTGAGAAATCCGCTGTTTGACGCCAAAGAATTTGAAAATTTGAAACAGCAGTTTATCGGGAATGTCAAACAGGATTTAAACAATCCAGGAACAAGAGGAGATATTGCTTTATCACAAGCGATTTATCCTAAAAACAATCCAAATTACAGTTTAAGTGTTGAAGAGAATATCGAAAATATTAAAAAAGCGACACTGGATGAAGTAAAAGCTTTTCATAAAAAATATTTTGGTACTGCGTCAATGCGTCTGGTAATTGTTGGAGATACAGATGGAGCGAACTTAAATAATTCCTTAAAAAAATCATTCAAAAACTGGAACGGGGGAGTTTCGGAAAAATTAAAATTTGAAGAAGCTTCAAAAGCAGCTTCAAAAACAGAAGTGGTAACCATTCCTGAAAAACCAAGCGCTGAATTATACATTGGACAATTCACCGGTTTAAAAAGAGCAGATGCCGATTATATTCCGTTTTTCATTGGAAATTATACTTTGGGAGCCGGATTTGCAGGTCGTTTAATGCAGACGGTTCGTGATAATGACGGTCTAACATATAACATTTCATCCGGAATTGGAGGAAATATAGAAACGGGAGGTTATTGGTATGTAAACGCTTCTTTCAATCCGAATTTATTCCAGAAAGGACTTGACGCTACAATGGTTCAGGTTGATAAATGGGTAAAAGAAGGTATCACGGCAGAAGAATTGGAAAACAAGAAAACCAATTTAATAGGAAGCTTTAAAGTAGGAATGTCTACTACAAGCGGAATAGCGAGAACAATTTTAGGTTTTATTGAAAGAGGATTGGAACCAAATTATATCGACCAATATCCAAAAGACATCGAAAAAGCAACGTTGCAACAGGTAAACGATGCGATTAAAAAGTATGTGAAACTGGATAAAATGATTATTATCAAATCGGGGTCTTTGGATAAAGAAGGGAATCCTTTGAAATAAGTTTTCAGTCCCAGTTTTCAGTCCCAGTCCCAGTCCCAGTCTCAGCTTTCAGACTTGAAGATTAAACTTTGAAAAAGTTAGAATGCGACTGCGACTAAAAATCAAAAAAAGTCTTCCCAATACTTCATTTAGAATCTGAATTAGTAAGCAAATTTTATAGGAAAGACTTTCAAGAGCTGTCCTCAGACAGCTCTTTGTCTTTTAACTTAAATTAAAAATGTAAATAGTAAGGATAAATAATTCAGGTAGCATCATGTCATAGTTTATCCATCATGAACATAAATATAAATTGTAAAAAAAATCAATTTAAGTTTCTATACTCCTTAGGAGTTTTTCCTGTTTTGATTTTAAACAATTTACTAAAATACTGAGGGTATTCAAAACCGAGAGAGTACGCAATTTCTGCAACAGATGAATCTGAATTCATTAAAATGTTTTTGGCTTCTTCAATAAGAAAGTAATGAATGTGATCCTGTGCATTCATTCCAGTTTCTTTTTTTAATAGGTCTGTTAAATAATTTGGAGATAAATGAAGTGCATCTGCAAGATCTTTTACTGTTGGGAGCCTGTTGTTTTTTAAATCACTTTTGTTAAAGTATTCCTTAATAAGGTTTTCTACTTTAGCGACAATATCTCGATTTGCGTTCTTTCGGGTTATAAATTGTCGGCCGTAATAACGTGAACAGTAATTGAGCAGCAGTTCAATATTAGACACAATTAAAGTCTGACTGTGATTGTCTATGTTCTCCTGAAGTTCGTTTTGAATCTTTACAACACAATCATATAATATTTGTTTTTCTTTTTCTGATAAGTGAAGGGCTTCTGATGTTTCATAAGAAAAGAAGGTATATTCTTTCATTTTTAATCCCAGAGAAGTATTACGAATGAGGTCGGGATGAAAAAAAAGTCCCCAGCCCATCATGTCGTCTCTTTTTTCGATTTCATTATCCATCGCCATTGTCTGTTTAGGAGCAATACAGATTAGGCTTCCTTCTTGAAAATCATAAGTCTGTTTGCCATATCGCAATCCGTTTGCACAATAATTTTTAAACATTATCGAATAAAAATCACAGCAAATACGGGTACCTTCTTCAACATATTCGTCTACTTTGCTAAAATCAATAACAGCTACTAGCGGATGATTGATATTGCCCTGTTGTACAAACTTATTTATTTCAGAAATACTTTTTAGATTGATTATCGGTTTCATATGTTCTTCATTAAAAAACAAAAATAATTTACTTTTTACAGCTCAATTTTTACATTGTTTAATTCTTTTGGTATCATTTTTAAAGTATGATTGTAAAGATTCATGGTTTATATCTATGCCAAGTTACTGTTTTTCCTAATAATGATATTCCTAAATAACCTCTCAAAGAAAGTTTGCCATCTTCAATCCATGCTTTGCAAGTATAGGTATCGCCACTTGGAGGGTCGTAAATTTTTCCATTAGTATATTCTTTCCCGTTCCATTCTAATCCTGTCAAGCTGATGATGCCAAGAATGTTTCTAGCTCTTAATCTTGCATCTGGATTTTTGCTGTCTTTTTTAGAAGTTATGTCATCTTTTTCAACTACAAGATTTCCCCATAAAAGTTTGGCTGCATAATGGGAACCATCTTTAAAAAACTCCATTCTGACATCCTTTTTATCAGATTCCCAGATACCAATAATAGTTTTTTCGTTAATTTGAGCCTGTATCTTAGAGAACATAGCGAATAAAAGCACAAACAGAATTTTAGCCGTTTTCATCATTTTTTATTTTACAATTAGGACTACATTTGGCTCATTACAATTTTGTCAAATAGCTTATCTCCAAGATAAGTTCTCATCCAGACCATTGGTTTGGCAAATTTTCCAACTCGATAACGTGTTTTCGGATTATTGCTGTTTACAATTTTAAGGATAGTATCAGAAATAACAGATGGATTGGAAGAGCCATTTCCTTCTGCAGATTTTTTAGTTCCGTCAACTATTTTTTCCATCAGATTGATGTAAGCACTTTTTTTGGAGATTTTTGAGAAGTTGTCTAGTAAGACAGAACCAAATTCAGTTGCAATAAAGCCAGGTTCCAAAACCACAACCTTAATGTTAAAAGCTTTCAATTCTAATCGTAAGCAGTCGCTTAGCCCTTCTACTGCGTGTTTGGAAGCGTGATACCAGGCGCCCATAGGAAAGTACATTTTTCCTCCCATAGAAGATGTATTAATAATTGTTCCTGAATTTGATTTACGCATATGTGGCACTACCTTTTGGGTTACAGCCGCAATTCCAAAAACATTTACTTCAAATTGTCTTCTGGCTTCATCTAAAGAAACATCTTCAACAGACCCATATAAACCGAACCCGGCGTTATTCCATAAAACATCAATTTTTCCTTCTTTTCGAATAATTGCATTTATAGTAGCTTCTATTTCAGATTCATTTGTTACATCCATCTGAATAGGATATCCTCCTAATGCTTTTAAATCCTGCATTTGATTAATTCGTCTTGCGGTCGCATAAACTGTATGACCTTGTTTGATAAGTGCTTTTGCAGCTTCTTTTCCCATTCCAGAGCTTGCCCCAGTAATTAAGATTATTTTTTTCATTTCTTATTTTGTTTAAAATTATAAGACAAAATTAGAATGATAACAGAGGTGAAGATTAATACAAATCCATGATAGTTGTATACTTTTCTAATATAACCGCTTAAAAAAGATTCACTAAAAATATTTAGTATTTCTGAACTTGGATTTTTGTTTGCAAAATTGTTTTTTGATAAAATAAATAATCATAAAAATTAAGTATTAATTATACTTAATTTAATGTTTTTTTTATGTCATTAAGAAAATTAAATACAGGAAAGGCATCTCCTTGGTTGGTAAGTACAATAATGGTATTTCCATTTTTTAAATCTCTCCAGAGCAGACTTCTGAAGCCTGCCAATCCGCCAGTATGTTGGGCAATCAGTATTCCATTTGATTTTTCAATAAACCAGCCTAAACCATATTTAGAATTGGAGTGATCTTCTAAAACTGGTGTTTGATACAGGAGCTTAGTACTTTGCTCTGATAATAATTGATTTCTCCTTAATGCCTTGTCGAATTTATATAAATCTTCTGCTGTAGAATAAATACCCCCATCTCCTGTTGTAAGTATGGAATAATCATCTATTTTTTTATTTCTGTCATAGCCTATAGCTTTGTTTGGAATAATTGTATTGGCTTCATAAACTGTTGTTTGGTGCATTTTCAAAGGATTGAAAATCTTTTCTTTCAAAAATTCGGCATAAGTTGCTTTGGAAACATTTTCAATAATTAATGCTAGGATAATGTATCCAGAATTGCTGTATTGAAATTTTGTTCCTGGTTTAAATTCTAATCCATCCTGACTATGTAGCCAATGAATTACATCTTTATTTGTCAGTCCTTGCTTTGTGAGTATGTTTTCATAATCTTTTACTCCAGAAGTATGATTTAACAATTGCTTTATGGTAATTTGTTTGGCGTAGGCTGGAAGATCGTTTAGAAACTTTGCTGCATTATCATTGAATGAAATAAGGCCTTTTTCAGCAAGAATGCAAATAGCTGTTGCAGTAATTGTTTTACTTAATGAAGCAATATAGAACGGGGTTTCTTTTGTTAATAATACTTTATTATTTAGATCTCTGTAACCGAAAACTGTATCAATAATTATTTGATTGTTTTGACTTATTAATACACTGCCGTTGAATTTTCCATCTTCATAATAGCGATTAATTACTTGATTTGCATTTTCATTTTGGCATCCTAGCAACAAGAAAAATGTTAAACAAAAAAATAGATAAAAACGGTTCATATTCAAGTCATCTTTAATTTATAAATCTGTATCTGAAAATTTATCAGCTTATATCTGATAATATTAGTAAATTTTCGTTATCATTTCATCTATAGGCAAACGAACTTTTTTCGTTGCTGCCATATAGTCTTTATCCGAATCACGATATCCTAACGCAAGGATAACTGTGGAATGCAGCCCTTTCTCTTTCAAACCCAAAACCTCATCGATAGTAGAAGCATTAAATCCTTCTATAGGAGTGGCGTCCACTTTCAATTCTGCCGCCGCAATAAGTGCGGTTCCTAGTGCAATATAAGCCTGTTTGGAAGCCCAAATAGCTTTTTGCTCTGCGTCAATAGCACCAAAATAGGCATGCAGTCCATTTCTAAATCCTGACAAGGTACCGGCATCAAGACCTCTTTGTTTTTCTGTCATTGCCATATAATCGTCAATGTAAGTCGAAGTCATGTCATTGAATGCAGCAAAAACCAGCAAATGAGAGCAAGATTCAATTTGTCTATTATACGAATCAGCACCTAATTTTTTTTGGATTTCTGGGTTGCTTACAACAAAAACACGATAAGATTGCAGACCACAAGAAGATGCTGAAAGATTTATAGCCTCTAAAATCTGATCAACCTTTTCTTCTGCTACTTTAATGTCAGTGTAAGCTTTTGCGGCGTAGCGCCATTTCAAATTTTCTATTAAATTCATTTCTATATCTATCTTAAATTTCAGCAAATATAAATTATTAGTTTTCTTTTTAGAGTTTTTGAAGTGCCATGAGAAACTTCAAATCAGTTAGATTCTGGCTCTAGAAAGAATAATTATCTGTTTTCCTTTATTATTATATTTGAAAAAAGGTTAATAATCTTTAAATCGGTATTAAAAAAGAATAATTATCTTAATTTTTGAGTTTTATAAAATATTAAATCTTTTATATTCAAATTTGCAGGGTAAAAAAACTAAAATATTGCCATCAAATGAAAGCGAATATACAAGAAGATTTAGGAATAAGTGAAAAACAGGATATTGAAAACACCCAGAATGCACTCCAGAGGGATTTTGTGTTCACGCTAAAAAACACTTGTTTAGATGAAAACTATCAACCTTCAAGTAAAACGCGTCTGACCACCAATTTTGCCAACTTAGCCAGAGGATCCAATCGTCAGCAAAACTTACGCAATGCCTTAAATATGATTAATAATCGATTCAATGCATTGGCTCATTTGGATAATCCAAAAGGGGATCGTTACCATGTGAAACTTGAAATCCTCACAGTAACGATGAGTATTGATGATAAAAATGGTAGTAATGATCTACCGATGATTGAAGTTTTAAAAACGAATATTATGGACCGTAAGACTGGCCAGCAAATCGAAGGGGTTGCCGGAAATAATTATTCTTCTTATGTTCGGGATTATGATTTCAGTATTTTATTGATTGAGCATAATAAAAATAAAGCTACTTTTTCTATTCCTGAAAATTTTGGTGATTTGCACGGAAAACTTTATAAGTGCTTTGTGAATTCAGCCACTTATAAAGAGCACTTTAAGATGTCACCGATCATTTGTCTAAGTGTATCGAGCAACAAAACGTATACCCGCACTGAGTATCAGCATCCAGTTCTGGGCTTTGAGTATCAGCAGAATGAGTATTCTCTCACTGATGAATATTTCTCTAAAATGGGTTTAAAAGTTCGTTTTTTCATGCCTCCAAACAGTGCTGCACCAATGGCTTTTTACCATTCCGGAGATTTGCTTGCTGATTATACTGATCTTGGACTAATCAGTTCAATCAGTACGATGGAGACTTTCCAAAAGATTTATCGCCCTGAAATTTACAATGCCAATTCTGTAGCAGGAACAATCTATCAGCCAAGTCTTAAACACGAAGATTATTCACTGACTCGCGTGGATTATGACCGCGAAGAGCGCAGCCGACTGGCTGTTGAACAAGGTAAATATGCAGAAGAACATTTCATTAAACCTTACAAAAGTCTCTTGGAACAATGGTCTGCTAATTTTATCCTTTAATTGATTACAACGCATTAAAATTATACTATTATGAAAAAAATATTATTACCTACCTCTATTGTTGGAAGTTTACCCAAACCTGCCTGGCTTGCACCACCAGAAAAACTTTGGTCACCATGGAAATTAGAAGGCGATCAGTTGCTGGAAGGGAAACAAGATGCGTTGCGCATTTCTCTGCAGGAACAACAATTGGCAGATTTGGATATCATTTGTGACGGCGAGCAAACACGCCAGCATTTTGTAACGACTTTTATCGAGCATTTAAGCGGTGTGGATTTTGAAAATCGTAAAACAGTAAAAATCCGTAACCGTTATGATGCGAGTGTTCCAGTGGTAGTGGGTGAGGTTGCACGTCAAAAAGCAGTTTTTGTTGAAGATGCTAAATTTTTACGCAAACAGACTAACAAGCCTATAAAATGGGCATTGCCAGGCCCGCTGACAATGGTAGATACTTTATACGACGACCATTATAAAAGCCGGGAAAAATTGGCATGGGAATTTGCGAAAGCACTCAATGAAGAAGCAAGAGAACTTCAAGACGCGGGGGTAGATATTATTCAGTTTGATGAACCTGCATTTAATGTGTTCTTTGATGAAGTAAACGATTGGGGAATGGCAGCTTTAGAAAGAGCCATTGAAGGTTTACATTGCCAAACTGCGGTTCATATTTGTTATGGTTATGGAATACAAGCAAATACTGATTGGAAAAAGACATTAGGTTCAGAGTGGCGACAATATGAAGAAATTTTTCCAAAAATTCAAAAATCCAAAATTGATGTGGTGTCTTTAGAATGTCACAACTCCAATGTGCCATTAAATTTAATGGAACTTGTTCGCGGTAAAAAAGTAATGGTCGGTGCCATTGATGTCGCAACCAACACTATTGAAACACCAGAAGAAGTAGCTAATACATTGCGTAAAGCTCTTGAGTTTGTAGATGCCGAAAATCTTTATCCTTCCACAAACTGTGGTATGGCTCCGCTATCTCGAAATGTAGCTAGAGGCAAATTAAGTGCTTTAAGTGCAGGAGCAGAAATTATACGCAAAGAACTTGGGATTTAGTCTTAAAATATAGTAAAATGGAGTCCATGTCTCCACGGAGAAATAATATTTAAACGCATTGAAGAAATTATTAGAAGTATTAAAAAAAGCAGGTTTCGACGGTTTCCTGTTAATGATAGCCACCATGATTCTGCTGGCTTATTTTTTGCCAAAGCCAGGCATGGTCAAAGAACCTGTTTCGCTGGAGGAGATTGCTAATGTTGGCGTTTCCTTGATTTTCTTGTTTTATGGCATGCGACTGAGTGTTGAGAAACTAAAAGCTGGACTTTCCAACTGGAAAATGCACATTGTTGTCCAGTTTACTACCTTTTTATTTTTTCCGCTGCTTGTTTTGGCATTTCGGCCGTTGTTTGTCAATAACGGTTTCGAGTTGCTTTGGCTGGGTGTATTTTTTCTGGCAGCTTTACCGTCTACAGTATCCTCTTCTGTGGTCATGGTTTCCATTGCCAAAGGAAACATTCCTGCAGCTATTTTCAATGCAAGTATTTCCAGTTTGATTGGAGTAGTGGTTACGCCACTCTGGGTTGGGCTGTTTATAGCTTCTGCAACAGGTGATTTTGATGTCACTCAAATCGGCTTAAAGTTGATTCTACAAGTCTTGTTGCCTGTCATCATTGGTATCAGTCTCAACTCTCGTTTCGGCGTCATTGCTGAAAAATACAAGAAACAGCTTAAATATTTCGATCAGGCAGTTATTCTAACGATTATTTACACGTCGTTTTGCAAGTCATTCTCCGAACATCTTTTTGAAGGCTTCACCGCCCTTGAACTTGCCGGACTCGCGACAGGAATGATGGCCTTGTTTTTTGCTGTATTCTTTTGTGTTGGATTACTCAGCCACCTGCTTGGCTTTTCAAATGAAGACCGTATTACGGTCTTATTCTGCGGATCTAAAAAATCATTGGTACACGGCACTGTTATGTCAAAAGTGCTCTTTCAGCACAGTACCATTACCGGAATCGTATTGTTGCCATTAATGCTTTACCATGCTCTGCAATTGATTGCCACCAGCATCATCGCCCAGGGTATGGCTCGTCGAAAAGAAGTGTGATTTTTTTTTATGAATTTAAGTGCAGGTTATTATATTTTTAATTGGTGCAAAATAAGATTTTTATATTGTTTTTAGTTGTGTTTAAAGAATTTTATTCTAATTTAGAAATAAATTAAACCTCATTTAAAGTAAAATATTCTATGGAACATATAGACGATATTGATCTTCAGTTATTAAATATACTTCACGATAATTCTAAATACACCGTAAAGGAGCTTGCTAAAATGGTAAATCTTTCTGCATCCCCCGTTTTTGAGCGTATTAAAAGATTGGAGAACAATGGTTATATTAAGAAGTACATAGCGCTTCTTGATGCAGAAAAATTAAATAGGGGATTCATTGTTTTCTGTAATATCAAATTGAAACAACACGATCGTAATATTGGAAATCAGTTTGTTAATGATATTATGAAAATAGAAGAAATTGTAGAATGTTACAATATCTCAGGAGACTACGATTTTTTAATGAAAGTTTCTGCCAAAGATATGAAGCATTATCAGGATTTTGTTTTTAATAAATTAGGTTCAGTTGAAAGTATAGGGAGTACCCAAAGTACCTTCGTTATGGCGGAGATAAAAAATATGTATGGATAGTTCCGTGTGGTTTAAAAATTATTTTGGAATTGTTAATATTTAGTATCGAGAAATTACGATAAACCAATAGAAACATACACGCAGAATATCCACTTCAAAACCATTGTTCAGCTTCGATTAAATCTTTAATAAACTGTTTTTAGTCTGTTTAGAATAAACAGACTAAGGATTTCTCGTGAAAAAACGAACTATTAATTGTTTAGGACATAAATGCTTAAAAGTCTACAAATTTGTATATAAAAAAGAGGCAACTATGTCTCAATTGATTATAGCTAAAACTAGTTCTGCCGACTTATCAATGGCTTTTAGAACAATCTGTTCAGGAGTTCCAGAAAATACTTCAGCATGTTCTATTAGGTTAAAGGGAGTAACAATGCAGATGAAAATTGTACCTACAGGTTTTTCTTTGGATTCGCTACCTCCTGGTGATGCCAATCCTGTTATAGCGACAGTAAAATCTGCACAGAACATTGCGGCTGTTTTTTCAGCCAGATATCTTGTAACCTCTGCCGATTCAGGAGTGTATTTTTCAATTATATTATGGGGAACGTTTAAGATTTGTTCTTTAACAAATATGTCATAACAGACAATACCGCCACGAAAAACTTTTCCAGAATTTTTAGTCATGGAGAACTCTGCCGCCATGCGTCCTGCCGTTACGCTTTCTGCAAATGCAATATTGTAGTTCTGTGATTTTAGAATACGAGCACATTTAGATATTATTTCAGTTGGCATGTTTTTTTAATTTCTTTAGTTTGATAGAGTTTAATTTAGTACGGACAACAACGGATGCAATTTTGAAGCTAATCTTCGGAAATATAGGATATGTTTTGATAGGGATGAAGATTAAATCCAAGAAAATAGAATAAATTAAAATTAGCACTACTAAACTATAATAAAAGATTTTGCAAAGGGTTATATGATTTTAGTTCTTAATTGTTTAATTAACAGCTTTTTGTGTTTTTGTTTTCTGGGAATTTTGTAAAAACCGAGTGAAATCTAATACCTTTTGAACCTAATAAAATTGTAGTTTTATTTAGTGAAGATTTTTAATAAAAGCACTAATTCTTTACCAACTATTAAGAGAACTAAAAAGCGACCAGCGGGATTGTCTGAAACGGTGTGTGTGGAAATTTAGTTAATTATAATACTTTTTAGGTACCGGCTGGCCGCCGAAAGAACTCCTTGGTTTTTTCTAAGGAGTTTTTTATTGTTTTCAAAACTATCCTGTTTGTTTATAATGAAAAATTAATAATTAATATTCTATAAAACTTAAGAATCATATTGTAAGAGAAAATAGTAAAATGTGGATTACTTTTAAATAAAATTTAAAACATGTATTATGAGATCAATATGGACAGGATCGGTGAGTTTTGGGTTGATAAATATTCCGATCAAGATGTTTTCAGCGGTGCAGGAGAGCAGTCTCGATATGGATATGCTCGATAAAAAGGACAATGCCAATATTAAATTCAAACGAGTAAATGAAAATACAGGAAAAGAAGTCGATTTTGCCAATATTGTAAAAGGATACAAACTCGATGACAAATATGTGATACTTGAAGATTCTGATTTTGAAGCTGCTGATGCTGTTAAAACCAAAACAATTGCAATTGAAAGTTTTGTTTTGGAAAAAGAAATTCAAAGTATTTATTATGAGCAACCATATTATTTAGAACCTGATAAAGGAGCTCTAAATGCCTATGGTCTGCTTCGTGATGCGTTAGAAGTCACGGGTAAAGTAGGTGTGACACGATTTGTTTTGAGGAATAAAGAAAGCCTTGCAATTTTAAAACCATATAAAGATGTCATCGTTTTAAACCGAATCAGGTTTGAGCAGGAGATAAGAAGCACCAGCGAACTGAAACTTCCTCCTATATCCAAAAAAGCGACTAAAGAAATGGATATGGCAGAAAAATTAATTGATCAACTTACTGAAAAATTTGACATAACAGGGTTTAAAGACGAATACACTGCCAAACTTTTGGACATAATTAAAAAGAAAGCCAAAGGAAAAGTTAGTAAAACTTCCCCTAAATTAAAAGTTGTTCATAAACAGAGTGATGATTTAATGGAAATGCTGAAGGCAAGTTTGAAAAACAAAACTAAAAAATCGTCTTAACCTCCTTATTTTCTTTCTTCCAACTTCTGAATGATTTTTTTGATATTGGCTCCTTTTGATAAAACAGGTTGCCATAAATCTCCTTTTTTCTCAAAGCGTTTTAACACATTTTTGATGGTAAACTGTGATGGATGCAATTTTTCACTGACTTCGCTCCATTCCAACGGAGTTGAAACCGTTGCGCCAGGCTTTGGACGAACAGAGTAAGGCGCTGCTAAGGTCTGTCCTTTTCGATTTTGCAGGTAGTCAATATAAAGTTTATTATTTCTTTTTTTGATGCTGCGTTCCGTTGTGGTTTTCTCCGGAAGTCTTGACTGGATTTCTCGTGCAATGAGTTCCCCGAGGATTTTTATCGAATCATAGTCATATTGTGCGCCAAGTGGTATATAAATATGAAGTCCTGTTGCTCCGGAAGTTTTACATAAACATTCTGTTTCCAATTCGTCCATTAATTGTTTTACTGTTTTGGCGGTTTCAATTACAACAGCAAAATCTTCTTTCGTTGCAGGATCTAAATCCATAACAAGCCAGTCCGGATTTTGAATATGTTGGATGGTAGAATTCCACGGATTCATTTCTATACAGCCAAGATTTGCCATATAGAGTAATGTTTCTTTATTGTTGCAAATGAGGTAGTCAATATTTTCATCATTTGATTCGGAGTATATTTTTTTTGTTTTGAGCCACTTAGGGGTTTTATCAAGATCGATATCCTTTTGATAAAAGGACGGCGCATCGATTCCATTAGGAAAACGGTTCATTGATTCGGGACGGTCTTTTAAATAGGGAAGAATGAGAGCTGAAACTTCATTATAATATTGGACAATTTCTCCCTTGGTAATCCCGTCTTTTGGAAAATAAATCTTATTCTGATTGGTTAAGTGCAGTGTTGTTTTCCCAATTTTCACATCATAATCATTTTCTGTTTTTGGGACTTTTAAATCTTCCATTATATCCTTTTTCAGCGTTTTGTTTTTAATTTCATTACCATCGGATGTATTCTTTCCATTTGTCTGGAGTTGTACTTCGGCAATTTTCTTATCAACCCGTAATCCTAAATAAACAGGATGCCGCAAATGCTTATCCTGTGTCCATTCAGAATATTTTACTTGGCAGATCAGTTTCGGCTTGACCCACTGAATTTTATCTCTTAATGGAACTTTTTCTGTGAGAGGGGATTTTTCAATAAAATAGGGAAGAAGTTTGGTGTAAAGTTCTTTTAGAACAGCTTCTGTAAAACCAGTGCCGCATTTTCCAATGTACTGTAATTCTTTCCCTTTAAATTGTCCAAGAAGTATCGCACCAAAATATTTTCTTGAATTCTTTGGTTCGGTAATCCCAATAATTATGGCTTCTTCTTCATTTGAAAGTTTAATTTTGAGCCAGTTGCCACTTCGATTTCCTATTGAATAGGAACTGTTGGATTTTTTGGCTATTATACCTTCACTTTTATTTTTTCGGGCTTTTTCCAATTGCTTTATCCCATTACCAACAATGTGTTCCGAGAAAAAAATATTGGTAAAAGCGTATTTATTAAATAAGATTTTCAGCAGTTCTTTTCTTTCCAGTAAAGACAATTCTGTTAACAGATTACCATCTAAATTCAATAAATCAAAAACATAGTATTTTAGATGACCAAGTCCAGTTTTCAAGTAGTTTTGTAGCATTTGAAAATCGGCTTGACCAGAATCATTTTCAACCACAACTTCTCCATCCAGCACAACAGTGTGATCTATTTTTCGAAGTTCATCTGCAATAGGTTTAAATGATGCGGTAAAAGAAATTTTATTACGACTGAATAACTCTATTTGATCGGGATTTATGACAGCAATAGTTCTGTAGCCGTCGTATTTGTTTTCAAAAATCCATTCTTCATTATCAAAAGTCTTTTCAAAAGTATTAGCCAGCATAGGTTTTATGAAAGCAGCTTTACTTTTAGGATTAGGATTTTTTTTTACTGTTTTGGTTGTTTCTTTAGGACTGCTTTTGGAAACTATTTTTTTTGATTTTACCTCTAGTTCTTCTAAAGTTCTTTTAGAAATAACGGATTTGTTTTTTTCTAAGATGTCATCATTTGAGGCGTATTGATCTTGTTTTTTTATCAGCAACCAAGCATTTTCCTGTTTTCCGTGAAGTTTTACAAGAGAAAATTCGCCTTTTAGCTTTTTTCCTTTTAAGATAAAACTCAGACGTCCTTTTTTTAGATCATCGAGTACTTGTTTCTCGTTATCGGCTGTTTTTTCGTCAGAGGTATAAGTTCCATTATCCCATACGATTACATTTCCAGCACCATAATTTCCTTCTGGAATCGTTCCTTCAAAATCTTTGTAGCTGTAAGGATGATCTTCGACCATCATAGCAAGACGCTTAACATCAGGATCCATTGAAGGTCCTTTTGGAACTGCCCAGCTTTTGAGAACGCCATTCATTTCCAGTCTGAAATCATAATGAAGATGCGATGCAGCATGTTTCTGCACTACAAAAATGAGTTCACTTTTTGATTTTGCGATTGTTCCTTTCGGTTCGCTTGTCTGTTTAAAATCTCTTTTTTGGTTGTATTTTGACAGTGACATACGCTTTTATTACTATTTTATGAGAGTTATTGTAATAGTATAAAGAACCGCGGCAATAGCAGCAAATATAACGTGGGCAAAGAACAATTGAATGTAATACCCTCGAAAATCAATTCGTGGCTGATGGTTTGTGATGTTGAAAATAATAATCCAGCTAACTACGCCAATTATACCACTGATAATTCCTAATAGCAAAGTCCCAAGTATCGATATAGGAACGATATTTTTTGTCCACGCAAAATAATACCCAATTACAAAAAGCAGACCTATAACATAATGCAGCAACCAACCGTAGATTTTTTGAGAATGTGCATTTGGCTTTAATTTCATTTTTTCAATAACATAAGCCAGAAGAACAGGCTCTTTATACAATTCCCTGAAACTTTCTGACATTGAATAACTGAACCACGTCATTACTGTTGTTGCTGCTATAGAAACCAATATAAGCTGTATTAGGGTATAAATCATAATGGCATTTTTTTACTTGTCTAAATTTACTTAGAGATTTTTTAGGAATGTTATACTATTTATGATAACAGATTGTATAATTAGCATTAAGTTTAGCAGTTATGCTTCGGCATCAGGGGAATTGTATTCATTATCAATATTTTGACTACATTCTGGACTTTCAGGCTTGTCATCCCAGTCGCCCCAGTCTCCTTGATACACTTTTCTGCATATTAATTCGTCGTTTTCGCCTGAGTAAATTATCGTGCGGGATATTTCACAATAACTTTTGCTTTGTTTTATTTTTAAATTTTCCATTGCTATTTTTAGTGTTAGAAATTATGAACATAAAAGATTGAATTTGAACTCCCAAATTTAATTTATGAGATAAATCATATTTGTATAATTTAAATTCTTCGTTGTATTATTCCCATGTTGTTTCTAGATGATGGTTGTAAGACACAAAAGCAAAAAGACCACATAAAACAAGACCTTTTATAAGGTAGTTTCTATTTCATATTATGCTTTATATGGAAATTATATAACTTCTCAGGTGTAATTGTATAAATTGCCAATGTTCTAATGTTGAAATTTGTAAGATACATTCAATACTTACAAATCAAAAAGAGAATTATCATGGATAAGAATGGAACAATTATTATTATAGATGAAAATAAAGAAGATTTCAGCTTATTTGTACAAATCTTTGAGGAAATGAATTTAAAGAATGAATTATTACATTTTATTAATTTTCATGAAGCACAAACGTTTCTCGTATCGCAGCAGTTAAAACCCTTTTTATTTTTTTCAAACATATTGAAGTTTAATGGAAATTGTAAACAGGAAGATATCGACTATAAAACTATTTACAAACGATTTAATTCTCCTTGTCTTTTCTATTCGATTTTCTTTTCAAACTGTTTTGTAATAGATGCTTATTCGACTCCAACCAAAAGTTATTTTGTTAAACCGTACAGTGAAGAAAAATTTAAGCAGGTCTTAAACACAATTGTACAATACTGGAAAGCAGAAAAAAAGCCTAAACCTTTGACTAAGGAAAAAAAAGAAAAACAAAATTTTTTATAAACAAAAGCCGTCTAAACAAGACGGCTTTCGTGTTTTTAAAGATTTCGATCTGGATTTGTTCCTTCTTCGTCATCTAGGTTTCCTAGATCTTCATTGTCCAACTCGTCGTTGTCAATTTCATCGTCATCAAAGTCGTCTTCCAATTCATCATTGTCAAATTCATCGTCCAATTCGTCGTTGTCCAGTTCATCTGTGGCAAATTCATCAATATCTGATTTTTCATTGCCAAGATCTTCATTATCAAATTCAGTAGTGCCAAATTCTTGGCTTTCTAGATCATTTGCATAATCAGGTTCAGCATTATCGGATATGGAATGATCTGCTGGTGGCGCATCAATATCTGGATCTTCGTATCGTTCTTTATTTTGAAAATCCTGATCTTCCAGATCGTAATTTTCTCTTTCTTCAATTTTCATAATACAATTTTTTAAATGTTACTTTTTGGTTGAGCCTGTTTCTTTTTTCGAATCCGAAGCAGGTTTAGAACCGCCTTTTGAAGCTGTTTCTTTTTTATCAGTTTTTTTGTCTGATGCCTTAGCACTCTCAGTGCTTTTTTTGGTGTTTGAAGTTGTCATAATATATTTTTTTAATTTGTTAATAAGCCAAATGTACACGGACTAAAAATCAATATTTTATATAAAATGGCACTTCTAATTGTATAATTAACAGCTGGTTATTCTTTTAAAATAAAAAAAACACCTGTTTAAAATACAGGTGTTTTCAAGTAATAAAAAAAGTAAAAAATAGAAGCATTTTTTATTCTGCAGCCACAATATTTACCAAATTCAATGCTACGTCGTTTAGTAAACAATCTGCTTCTTTTTCTTCTGCAAGCGTTTGGGTTAGTAATTTGGCAACATCATTTTCGCCAATTGTTTTTGCAAAAGCTACTAAGGTTCCATAAGTAGCAATTTCATAATGTTCGATTTTTTGCGAAGCGGCGATTATGCCAGCATCTCTTACTGCGCCGGGAGTCGTTTCCAAAAGAATGCTGTCTCCTTCTTTTAATAAACCCGCCATCGCTTCGCATTTTTTTCCTTCGGCTTTTTCTCCTAATAAATCAAAGACCTGTTCCAATCTAGAAACCTGATTTTGAGTTATTGAAATATGCTCTAAAATAGCTCCTGAAAGCCCTGCTGATGAAGCATTATCTGCCATTTTGGGCAATGCACCAACCAACGCATTTTCTGCCCAATAAATGTCCTTTAAACTGTCAATAAATAAATCTTTCAATTCTGCAGCAGCATCTGGTGATGGTTCTACAAAATTTACTTTAGCATTGTTTTTAATATCTTTTGTCTGACTTGCTTTTGGTTTTGCAGCATTCGTCTGACCTTGTTTTTCTGAATTTTTCATTTTTATATTCTTTTTGATTAATTGTACAAGTTTGGTTCGCGCTGCCAAAAACGATGTTTGGTCATGGCGTTTATAAATTCCTGAGCAAATGTTTCGCTGGCAATTTCGCTAGTTACAATAACGCCTTCATCATCATTTGTAATTTTTGAAGCAAATGGTGCAGCATTAATTATTTCTGAGGCTTCACCATCGGCACCAATTACTTTGCAGTGTTTGTAGGCATCGTTCAAGTATTCAAGAGCATCTTCATTTTCTGCCAAAGTATTTAATCCTAGTCCATGTGGCACATAAACAGCATCAAACAAAACGGATGAAGCAGTCAGGAAACTGAATTCTGCCGCAATTGCTCCATCGTTATCTGTTGTAACAGAACCTAAATGCGGTGCAATGACACAGCCTTTGGCACCAGCTTTTTTCAGTGCATTTTTCATGTTCATTACAGCGCCTTCTGAAACGCCGTCCGTTACTAGAATTGCTACTTTTCTGGATTCGATTGTTGGTGAATTGGTTGGATTATTAACCATACTTAAAGCTTGAGACGATTCAACTGAAGATTGAACCGTTTTGGGTTCCTGAGTTCCTGCTTCTTCTATTTCTGGAGATACTCCTTTGTTTATTGGTGTTTCTAATACTGTCGGAACTTTTGCCCCAAGTCCCTGCGCTACTTTTTGAGCAAGTTCTACATCAACTTGTTCCAATAATCCCAGCATTCTGACTCTGATCGCTGTTGTTTCTACTTTTCCAAGTTCAAAGCGCAGTGCTTTTACAATATGGCTTTTTTCTTCAGGCGTCTGGCTGTTAAAAAACAATTTGGCCTGACCAAAATGATCGTTGAAACTTTCGCTTCTGGCTCTTACTTTATGCGAGTCAACACGTTCGTTGAAACTTGCAAAACCTCCTTCGGCAATTTTTGCCTGATACGGGCATCCTCCTCCAAGTGAATTTGGAGAATAACTTACACGTCCTTTGTTGATTTCCTGACGCATATGTCCATCACGCTGATTGTTGTGAACGGGAGCAATGCTTCTGTTGATTGGTATTTCATGAAAATTAGGGCTTCCTAATCTCGATAATTGCGTATCGGTATAAGAAAACAATCTTCCCTGCAAAAGCGGATCGTTGGAAAAATCAATTCCTGGAACAACATGACCGGGATGAAAAGCAATTTGTTCGGTTTCGGCAAAGAAGTTTTCAGGGTTTTTGTTCAAAACCATTCTTCCCACAATGGTTACGGGAACTAATTCTTCGGGAACAATTTTTGTTGGATCTAAAAGGTCAAATTCATATTTGTGTTCGTCTTCGGCTGGAATAACCTGAATGCCCAATTCCCATTCAGGGAAATTTCCTGTTTCAATGGCTTCCCATAAATCCTGTCTGTGGAAATCAGGATTTTTTCCTGAAATTTTCTGTGCTTCATCCCAGGCAACAGCGTGAGTTCCTAATTTAGGTTTCCAGTGAAATTTAACAAAAACCGATTCTTCCTGAGCATTTACCAATCTAAAGGTATGAACACCAAAACCTTCCATCATTCTGTAGCTTCTCGGAATAGCGCGGTCTGACATTACCCACATAATCATGTGCATAGATTCCGGCATTAGCGAAATAAAATCCCAAAAAGTATCATGAGCCGAAGCTGCCTGAGGAATTTCGTTGTGCGGTTCTGGTTTTACGGCATGAATAAGATCTGGAAATTTCGAAGCATCCTGAATAAAAAATACAGGAATATTATTGGCTACTAAATCGTAAATCCCTTCCTGCGTGTAAAATTTCACGGCAAATCCTCTAGCATCTCTCGCAAGATCGGTAGAACCTCTTGATCCTGCTACGGTAGAAAATCGAGCAAAAACAGGTGTTATTTGTCCTTTTTCCTGAAGGAAACCTGCTTTTGTCAATTCTGGAATTGGATTAGTTACTTCAAAAAAACCGTGTGCACCCGAACCACGTGCGTGAACGATTCTTTCGGGGATTCGCTCGTGGTCAAAATGCGTAATTTTTTCTCTTAAAATAAAATCTTCTAATAATGATGGCCCACGATCTCCAGCTTTGAGCGAATTGTTATCATCGTTAATTTTAACGCCTTGATCTGTGGTTAAAATTTTGTTTGTTCCATCGGAGGTATTGATGGATAAATCTCTTTGTTTTTCGTCTTGAAAATTTTTCATGGTGTTTCTTATTAGTTAAAACTTTAAAATAATTACAGCCTATCTTTAAGATTTATAGGTAGTTGCTGACCGTAATTTATCAAGTGTTTCAAATTTAATTTTTGCATAAATGTGTTTTTTATACAATTGCAAATGATAATTCTAGAATTACCACAAATGGTTGTAAAACAAAAAAATCTCCATTTCTGGAGATTCTTGTTTTATAGATTTGATTTTAAACGGGGAGATAGATGTAAGCTATTGTCCCTTTGTTGGGTTCACTTGAAAGTTTAATAAATCCTTTATGATTGTGCACGATTTTTTGAACTAATGTTAGTCCGAGTCCGCTTCCGTATTGTTGGTCACTTGTGTTCAATTTATAGAAAGGATTAAAAATAAGGGTTTCAAAATTTTTTGGGAAACCAATTCCGTTATCGCTAATAAAAAGTTTGATATATTGTGTGTCGGGATTGGCTCCAAAATCTATTAATTCATCAGGAGCAACTTCGGCTACGCCAATTTTGATTTTCGGACTTCTTTCTTGTTTGGCATATTTGATGGCATTAGAAATCAAATGAGTCAAAAGCTGCTGCATTTGCGAAGGAATAATGCGAAGCGATGGCAGCGTGCTGTACTCTATTGTTGCTTTCTGCTTGCTTATGTTGTCTTTTAAGTCGGATAGTACTTTTTTTAGCACAATATTCAAATCTGTTTTTTTAAACTCTTTCTGTCCAAAATTTATTTTCGAATAATCAATTAGATCTTCCATAAGCTGATTCATATTTACAGCCGAAGTCAACAAGCGGTTTAAATTGTGTTTTCCAGATTCCGTCAGCGTTTTTTCGGAATCTAAAACTTTTTTCCCAAACATATAAATTTTGCGAATTGGCTCTAATAGATTATCACTTGCCGCTATCGTAAACGATTCCAATTGTTTGGTATAATTATGAAGTTCCAGATTTTTTTTTCTTAAAGATTCATGGCTTTGTTCTAAATCAGTAATATCTTCCAGCGCTATTAAGATCATTCCGTTTGAATTAGCATTTACAATTGGAGTGGCGTTAATGAGCATTATTTTTTTTCCCTGGATATCAAAGTCAAACTGAATTTTGAAATTTTCTACAACCTCATTACGGCTTGCCTTTTTCAGTACAGATTCTCTAAATTCTGGTATATCCCAATGGGAATTTCCTATATCGAATATCGAAAGCCCTTCTGTTTGTTCTTCAGTGATTTTAAAATAGTTGTAAAAAGCAGGATTGGCACTTTTAATGATAAAATTTTTATCAATAATAAGAAGCGGTTCTTTAATGGTATTGACAATAGATTCGTAATAATTACGCATAGAATCTATTTCTTCCCGACGATTTTGGAGTTCATCATTTAAACAGGAAAGTTCCTGATTATTAGACTGCAATTCCTGAGCAGAGTTTTCAAGCTGTTGGTTTATCAGCATCATTTCTTCGTTTGAGCTTACCAATTCTTCGTTTGTAGTCTGCAATTCTTCGAAATAAATCTGCTGTTCTTCAGTAACTCTTTTAAAATCGCCGCGAAGTTGCAGCAGTTCTTTCTCCATTTCCAGCGAATGATGATTACTGGAATCTGCTGAAGCAATAGGTTTTTTACAGAATATAATAAGCAGTAAATCAGCATAAGCAGGAAGGTAAATAATTTCGAATGAAGTTAAAAAAGACTGCTTTTTCAAGGCGATAAAATCTCCAGAAAAGTTCTTTTTTTCGTTTCTGGCTTTTAAAATGTTATTTCTAAGTTCAAAACCCCATTCCTCACGAACCATATTCAAAATATTGAAACTGGGTTTTCCGGGTGCAGGCTGTAAAAATGGACTGGTATCACCATGGAAATGAACAATTTCAAGATCTTCGTTAATGATTACCGCGGCGGGTGAATAATGCTCAAGCAGAATATCTGAAGCAATTTTTCTATAGTTTGTTTCAGGGTCACTGCTTTCATTTATTTCCCGAGTGTTATAATCAGTTCTTGTTATTTTTTTTGGTAGAAACTGCTCCACTGTTTTACGAGTGTAAATCCTATTCAATTTGTCGACAGTTGTAAATAAGTGCGGAACGTGTTGTGTCCATTCCGGTTTTCCCAAAAACAAAAATCCTTTGTCACGAAGCGCATAGTGAAAAGATGCTAATACCTGATTCTGCAAATCGGTATCAAAATAGATTAAAACATTGCGGCAGGAAACAAAATCAATTTTGGCAAAAGGGGCATCTTTTGTTAAATCGTGAACGGCAAAAACACACATATCCCGAATAACTTTATTGACATGAAAGCTGTTGTCTCTTTTGGTAAAGTATTTTTCAAGTCTCTTTTCGCTTATATTTTTGATGTCTTGTGCCGTATAAATGGCTAATCTTGCTTTCGAAATACATTTTTCAGACAAATCCGAAGCGATGATCTGCACCTTGATATCGTTTCTGTTGATTTCTTCCAAATATTCGTGAATACAGATTGCAAGGGAATAGGCTTCTTCTCCTGTAGAACAACCAGCCGACCAAAATCGTAAAGTTGAATTGGATAGGTTTTTAATCAAAGAAGGAAAAATGCTTTGGCACAAATCATCAAAAGCCTCCTGATCTCGAAAAAAATAAGTAACCGAAATCAATAGATCATCAAACAAAAAATCTTGTTCTTTGGTATTGTTCCGCAACAAGATAAGATATTTTTCGAAGGTTTCCTGTTTGGTAACCACCATTCTTTTTGCAATTCTTCTTCGTAGTGTTGTATGTTTATAATGATGGAAATCTGTACCGGTTCTTAAAAATAATATTTCGATTATTTGATGCAGCAGTTCCTGTTCGTCGGGTGTTGATTCTTTTTCCCCGTAAGAATGCGTTACTAAGTTCCGTTCATGAATTTGCATTAGTTTATCAGCAATATCATCTGGTGGTGTAAAATAATCGATGTATTCAGAAGTTACCGCATTTTGAATAAATGCTTTTTTTGACAAAACAGCCATTGTTGATCCGCCAGCTTCTTTCAGTTTTTTAAGACCTGTAGAGCCGTCAAAGGGCGACCAGGTTAATATTAAACCAATCGAATAACTTTTAAAAGTATTTCCGACGGCTTCAAAAAACAGATCGAAACCGTTATTGGTTTTACTGCCTCTAATTAGAGGTTTTAATTGTAATATTCCGTCCTTGTAAATCAGAAAATTATTTTCAGGAATGACATAAATATGGTTGGATTTTAAGTCAATGTGATGAACGATTTCGGTAACTGGTATTTTGGTTTGTGTTGCAAGTAAATCTGCAAGGTTAGGAGTCTGAGCGACTGAAAAATTTTCAAAAATAAGATATGCTCTTCCTGAGTCTGACGGCAGATCAGATATTATTTTTTTTAATACATCAATTTCAGCGGAAGAACTTCCTATTGCTGTTACTGGAAAATTAGAATTTGATTGATTTATTAATTCATTTGTTTTCATTTTTAATGAGGGTTTATGGCAATCCTATTAATTTAAATGTTTTTAGGTGTAAATGTTTGATATTTAAAACGATAAAATTGAAGTTAAAACAAATAAGCATTGTTTTGAAAATCAAATTATTAATTAAAAGAAATGAATTATGAGAAATTTAATTGCAAGCTTTTGTATAATCCTGTTTTTTGGGTTTGCATCTGCGCATGAAACTCCTGTTAAGAAAAAACAAAGTACAGACACTATTCACAGTAAAAAAAGCAAACACAAAACTAGTACGCAGAAAAGCATCACTACAAAGAAAGATACAGTCAATAGACAGCGTACTGAACAGAAGGGAAAAACCACTAAGTCTAAAGAAAATACGACTCAGCAGGGTAGAGATACCATTAATAGAACAAGACCGTAATGGTATGGATTTGTTCTGTTGGATAAAGTCTATTTTAGTATCTAAAGTAAACTTTGTTCCCTTTATTTCACACTAATAACTTCTGTTTTAAATTGCCGTAATAGATGCTGTAGTTCACTCTTTGGACTATTTTATCAGGCGATTACAGAAATGCTATAATTAAATTGAACGTTCAAATAATTCATTCCATCTCTTTAATTATAAATATAAACCTACTTTTTTGAAATTTTTATTATAATTGATTAAAAGACTTTCATAATTCCCATTATAATTATGAAATGACTATTTGGTTATGAAGGAAGATAAATGCTCATAGTCGTTCCAATATCAATTTTACTTGATGCTTTGATAAAACCATTGTGGTTTGAAACTATTTTTTTAACCAGAGTTAAACCTAGTCCACTTCCTGCGTATTCACTTTTACCATGAAGTCTGTAGAAAGGCTCAAAAATTCTGTTTTCGAAATCCTTATCAAAGCCGATTCCGTTATCAACTACATTAATTTTGACGTATTCTGTTTCAGGATTTCCTCCAAGATTTATGATTTCTTCCGAAGAAGCTTTCGTTGTTTCTATCGTGATTTCAGGCGCTACATTTTCTTTAGAATATTTAATCGAATTTAGAATCAGGTTGGTAAGCAATTGTTGTATTTGAAAAGCGATTACATTTACCGAATAAGCTGTAATATCAACTGTAACCACCGCTTTCTTTTCATCAATGGAATCTTTGATATCGTTTAAAGTTTTTTTGACCAGAAGATTAAAATCGGTCTTTTTAAATTTTTTTTCCGTAAAGTTTATTCTGGAATAATTGATAAGATCGGCAATGAGCTGATTCATATTTTTTACCGAATACATAACACGCTGCAGATTGTGTTTCCCATTTTCCGACAAACCAATTTCTTTTTCAAAAATTCGCTGACATAGCATGTGAATTTTATTAAGAGGTTCCTGCAGATCATGGCTTGCCGACGAAGTGAAGTTTTCCAACTGTTCGTTGTAGATTTGCAATTCTGCATTTCTTTTATTTAATAATTCATTTGAAGCCACTAAATCTGTAATATCTTCAAATGCCAGAAGTATCATTCCGTATGGTTTGGTGTTCTGTATTAAACGTGCGTTTACCATCAACGTTTTCTTTTCAGTGCCATTGCAGAGAATCTGTAATTTATAATCTTCAATGGTCTGCTTCTGAACGAGCATTTTAAAAATTAAATCTTTAAATTCTGGAATATCCCATTGACAATTTCCAATTTCAAAAAACGAAAATCCTTCCGTGTCTTTTTCAGCATAACCAAAATATTTATAAAAAGACGGATTGGCACTTTTTACATTGTAGTCTTTGTCAATAATAATTAAAGGTTCTCTGATAGTTTGTACAATAGATTCCGCATAATGGCGCATCGAAAGCAACTGTTCCTGACGATCTAAAAGTTCATCATTGGTACACATCAATTCCTGATTATTGGATTGCAGTTCTTCAGTAGAAGTTTCCAATTCCTCATTCATAGCCTGAAGTTCTTCTGTACTGCTTAATAATTCTTCATTGGTTGTCTGAAGTTCTTCAAAAGCAATCTGCTGTTCTTCTGTAACACGTTTTATATCTTCACGTAATTGTGATAATTCTTTTTCGAGTTCTATAATTCGAAGTTGATCGACACTTTTTTTATCATTTTTTGAATTGGAATCGGTTTCTGGAATGGGACTTTTATAAAAAAGTATCATAAGATGTTCCTCATCATTCAAAAGGGGCAAAATTTCAACAGAAGCCTGATAATTTTGGTCTTTTACAGAAAGATTTTCTAAAATGATATTTTCTTTATTCTTTCTAATTTCTGAAATAGCATTGCGAAGTTCAAAGCTGATTCCTTCACGCGCCATTTTTAGGATATTGAAATTGGGCCTCCCGGGTGCTGGCAGTAAAAAAGGAGAGGTATCTCCATGAAAGTGAACAATTTCCAAATGCTCATTTACAATAACACTTGCAGGTGTATATCTTGAAAATAAGATGTCATCGGCAACTTTTCTGAAATCGGTTTGCGGATTACTGCTTTCGTATGTTTTTAATTTATTGCTTATTGCATTAGAAGGTTTGAATGCCTGAGGTACATAACGGGCAGGTGTGAATTTTTTTGAGTAAATTTTATCTTGTTTGACTACAGTATCAAATAAATTGGGCACAATATTGGCTGATTCCGACTTTCCAAGAAATAAAAAACCTTTTTCTTTAAGAGAATAATGAAAAGAACCCAATACTTTTTCCTGCAGGAAATTAGTGAGGTAAATCATAACATTACGACAGGAAACCAAATCGATTTTGGCAAACGGAGGATCTTTAATAAAGTTATGTGTCGCAAAAATGCACATATCGCGAATTATTTTATTGACATGATAATGACCATCGCGTTTTGTAAAATAGCTTTCTAATCTCGTTTCAGAAATATATTGTACATCTTGTGCGGAATAAATGGCAGATCTCGCCTTTGCTATGGATTGCTCCGAAATATCAGAAGCAAAAATCTGTACTTTTATATCTGTTATATTATTAGCGGACAAATACTCGCATATAATAATAGCCAAAGAATAAGCTTCTTCACCAGTTGAACATGCTGCTGACCATAAGCGCAAAGTATTATTGGTGCAATTGTGCACTAACTGCGGTAAAACGGTTTTGGAGAGAGATTCAAAAGAATCTTCGTCCCTGAAAAAATAGGTAACAGGAATTAATAAATCATTAAAAAGAAGATTCTGTTCATTTTTATCGTTACGAAGAATGGTGTAATAATCGCTCATGGTTTCTTTTTTCAAAACCAGCATTCTGCGGGTAATACGCCTTCTTATGGTTGGTTTTTTGTAATTAAAGAAATCATTTCCCGTTTTTTGCAGAATAAGATTCAAGATTTGATGAAGCACGTCTTCTTCCTTTTTAGAAATATGTTCTTCATCGCTGTAGGCATGATTGCTTAGATAACTTTTACGGATGTTGGTTAACTCAAAAGCAATATTTTCCGGAGCCAGAATAAAATCGACCGCAGTTCCTTCAATGGCATTTTGAGGCATTGTTTTAAAAGTTGCCGTTTCAGGATTCTGAACAATGGTTATACCGCCAAATTCTTTAATTTTTTTTAATCCGTGAGTACCGTCAAGTGTTGTACCGGAAAGAACAACACCAACGGCAAAACTTTTATAAACTTGGGCGATTGCCTCCAAAGAAAGATCAATATTATTACTGATTTTATCAATGCGTTTAATGGCATGCATTTTTAGAACACCTTCTTCTGCCGTAATATAATTGTTTTCAGGAACCACATAAATATGATCAGACTGAAAATCTATTTTATTTACAATCTCAACAACAGGAATCTTTGCTAACTTCGATAAATCAGCTGTAAGATTGTTTGTATTATTTGAGGATAAATGCTGTAAAATAAGATAAACAATACCCGAATCTTTAGGAATCTGCGAGACTATTTTATATAAGGCTTCTAATTCTTCCGCAGAGCATGCAATGGCTGTCAGGGAAAAGTTTGGAGAAATGTTTTCAGTTAAAGCAGTATTTAGAAAGGTCATTTATATTATTAAATCAGAAGGTGTAAATTACTTAGTGATTTGTATACTTGTAATTTTTAATTTAAAGATACTATAATTTTTAACTTTTGTCTTTTAATTTTGAGAAAATGCATATTAAATATTTATTTCCTTCACTCTAAATAAGCTGTAAATGTGGTCTAATCTGCATGCTTACAATGTCAAATCTTTTAGGGGACGCTATTATAAAAGTCTCATGTTTCAATTTAACTTGAAAAAAGTAAATCAAGACAGTTACTCTCCGGTTTCCATATGCGGTGCATCGACTGGTTTGGATTGTGAAGAACCTATTTGGCGGAAATAAATGGATAGCATGATTATAGCAAAAACAGAAAGAAATTCGCTCTGCCAGTTTTGAAATGATTCAAACCAAAATCTTGAATTTTGTATGTAGGATGAAACACTTTCCAAAGGTTTTCCTTGGAGAAGCAGTTTTTCGTTTTCGTCTTTTAAACTTCCGTAGAAATGAATTATAAACGAAATAACGAATAACAAAAGTAGTATTATAGTTAAGGAGTGTTTGTAAAGCTGCAAAATTAAACCGCCTTTTTTAACAGCCCACGGTGCATCTTTTCGATTTGGGTCAGGTTCTCTGTCAACTTCCTCGGGTTCATCTATTTTTTTGGATTCTGACGATCCTTTTTGTTTTAAGGAAATTGTAAGAACAACAAAAAGTGCCATTTGAAGAAATTCACTTTCCCAGTTTTCAAAAGTGGACTCGAAGAAATGTCCTGAAGTGAGATAGGAACTTAGGGAAATTATTTTTCCACCTTCTTCAATCAATTCTTTATTATGTTCTTTAAAACCTAAAAATATCTGTCCTATTAGAGCGCCAATGAAAAGTAGTATAAAACAGATCGATAATCCATTGTTTTTAAAAAAGGTTTTCATTTTTGATTTGTTTACAAATGAATTATGTAAACATTTTTAGGAATGGCTACATAATTCAATTTTGATTTATAAATTAAGAAAAGAATAAATTTTATAATTCAAATATTTAAAGTTTTTGAACTATTGATCAGCAGGAATAAGCAGCGAGTCCATAAATTTTGCTGTTATAATGTTTCCTTCATCATCTTCCCACTGTGTCACTACATTTTCTATTAGTTCAGGTTCAAAACCAATTACTTTCATGACGGGGCCGCCAAATTCCTGACGAACTTCCTGTCCTTTTTTTAATGCAATATCCATACTCTGTTTATTCATTGGATTCCAAGTGTTTTTTTAAACTCAAAATATCCGCTTCCACTAATTTTTCAAAATACGGATTCAGTAATTTTGCCGCACTTTCTCCTGCAATTCCAAGTGGCGCATGGTAAGAAATTGTAATATCAAGTTCTGTGGCAGTATGGCCATGAGCTTTAAAAATCACTTTGCCGGCATTTCTAATTGTGGAGCCATCAACAGAAAACCAGCTTAAAAGTTTATCTTTTCGATCTTTAGCAATTTTAGCGATCCAGCTTATTGATCCAATTCCGCCAGGTCCTTTTGCTGTCCATTCAGATGTATTCTCATCAATAGTTTTAATACCTGAAAGATGGCTCATAAATTTAGGCAGGTTTTCAAGATTACGCCAGAAATCATATACTTCGCCTACAGGCTTATTAATCACAACGTTCAATCTTATATTAACATTAGATGCTTTGTCATTCATTAAATGTCCTGCGGCATCATAAACGGGACAGTATCCAGAAATACCTCTTAGAAGCATTGCGCCACCTGCACCTGCTTTTGAGATGCTTTTCTTTTCTTTAGATAAGGCGCTATATAATAAATAAGCTCCGCTGGTTACCATTAAAACTCTTTCTAATGTCGAAACGTTTTTCTTTAATACAGATTTTGATTTTTGTGCTTGCTGAGTTATCGCTGTTGTATTCATATTAATCTTGTTTAAATTGTTAATAATCAATTTTTTATTAAAATTAAGGTCTTGTAAAAACTTTTTTTTACAGGATTTTAAACATTGATTACACAATTATGTGAATCGTTACTAAATAAGATGTAAAATGTATTTGATTCTTGTAAACCATTTCTATAATTATGTAAAAACACTGTTTGTAAGGACTTTACATTTGATTTTATTACAAACTAAAAAAATATGGTATTATGAAAAAGTTATTTAGATTTAAAGTTTTAATGTTACTTCTTTTAATAGGATTGACATCAGCGTGTAAAAAAAATGAAAACAACACTGTAGATCCACAGCATAATTATGAAACGGATAGTATGGATATGTCAGTTGATACTATTGGGCCTGCTGTGGACTCTTCTGCGACAATGAACCAGAATCAAAATGGTACAAATGGTACAACAGGAGCTACTGGAGAGGGAGCTACTGGATCAGGAACTGATGGTTCAAAACAAAAAGGGAATCAAAATGTTAGAACAGATTCAATTAAAAAATAGTTAGTCCTTCAGAGAAGCTCATCTATAAATATCAATTATGGGGAGAGCTTTATTTATTAAACTAAAATCAGTGTTATGAAATTATCTAAAGAAATAATTAACGGCTTTTTGATATTTGCAGGGATAGCATTATTTTTCCTGTTGATGGAGGTTTTAAATCTTTCCAATCTGTTTTACTTGAGATTGCTCAATGTTCTTTTCATTTTTTATGGTGTAAACAGAACATTACAGATGAATTTGGCTGAAGGTAAAAATGAATTTGTTCCAAATGCAATCTCAGCTATGGTTACTTCGTTTACAGCTGTGGTAATTAGTATTGTCGCACTGCTTATTTACAGTTACGCAAAGGGAGGAGACCAATATGTCAAATCATTGTCAGAAGCCTTTATGTTTGGTGGTCAACCTTCGGTTGCAAATTACTGTCTTTCCTTGTTTTTTGAAGGAACTGCTTCGTGCGTTATTGTCACGCTTTTATTGATGTTGTACTGGAATAATAAATATGTGGCAGATTAAATTAAACAAGCATTTCAATAAAAAATAAACCCTGAAAGAATCTTACAGAATTCTTTCAGGGTTTATTTTTTTGAAACTTTTTAGATTTGATGATGATTTTTTTAAAGTGACCTCAACAGAACAAATTAAAACATTTTTTTTTGAATGATTTAAAGAAATTAGCTCACTATACGTAATGGCTTGTCTTTCATCTGGTTTTATAAATTTGGTTTAGATGTCTCGTCGTGGATTCATGGGAAAATTTATTTGATTCTAAATTGATTAAATGAATATTAGTATTTTTATTATATCGCATCAGATATATCGTTTGCTCATTTGTGTACATGAAATAAAAGTTTAATTTTACTTTTTAAACCATACAGCTTTTCTCCTTGTCTTTTAAAAAATAATCCTTCCTAATTATTTAGACAAACGCGATTTAAGAATGCATTTTAAGTGCTTATTTTTTATTTACAAAATCCAAAATTCATGTATCAATTTGTAAAATATATTTTGATGCTCTTTTTAGCATCTTTAAGTTTAATCTCCTGTAAACAAAAACAGGGTGACAAAATTAGAGTTGGTTTCTCACAGGCGATGACGACCGATGATTGGCGCAAGCAAATGAATAGTTCAATAAAAATTGAAGCTTCCTTGCATCCTGAAGTAGATTTAACAATCAAAGACGCCAATAATAACGTTGCGAAACAAATCGAAGATATCGAGCGTTTTATTTCGAATAAAGTGGATGTTATTATTGTATCGCCAATCCAGTCCAAACCTTTAACGGCAGTTGTAGAAAAATCGATAAAAGCGGGAATTCCTGTTCTTGTTGTCGATCGAAAAATTGAAGGGGAAAGTTATACGGCTTATCTTGGAGCCGATAATATTGAAATTGGCCGAATCGCTGGTCGTTACATTATCTCGCACAGTAAAGGTTCCGGTAATATTATAGAAATCACAGGCGCCAGCGGATCATCTCCAGCTTATGAAAGAACACTTGGTTTCAATCAGATTATCAACGAAAGTAAGCGTTTTAAGATTGTAAACACCATTCAGGGCGACTGGGAAAAAGAATCTGTTAAGGCGCCTTTGAAGGCAATTCTGTTGCAAAATCCAAATATTGAATATATTTTCGCTCATAACGACAGAATGGCCTTAAGCGCCTGGGAAACTGCCAAAACCCTCGGGCTTGAAAAGAAAATCAAGTTTATTGGCGTGGATGCCCTGAACTCTGTAAATGGAGGAATTGAATTGGTAAAAAGTGGCGTTCTTGATGGAACGATTTTATATCCAACCGGAGGAAATGAAGCGCTGAAGCTGGCACTAAAAATGTACAACAAAGAGTCAATTTCGAGAAACAACATTCTGAATACGATTGTTATTGATAAGAACAATGCTGAAATTATCGAAAACCAAATGGATAAAGTCGATCAGCAACAGTTGGTTATCGAATCGCAGCAAGGAGCAATCAAAGTACAGGAAAGAGAATATGCTTCGCAAAATAATTTGGTAAGATTGCTTAGTTTTTTTCTTGTAATTATTTTGAGCTTAACGATTTACAGTATTTATTCTACAATTTCGATTTCAAAAAAGAAAAAACAACTGGAAAGAATCAATCAAACTGTAATTGACCAGAATAATGAAATTCAGGAAATGGCTCAGATCGCAGCTAAAAGCAATGAAGCAAAACTGAATTTCTTCACTGGACTTTCGCATGAATTTAAAACGCCTATTACGCTAATAATGAGTTATGTGGAATCGTTAATCGAAAATGAGAAAATTAAAGGTACCGCATTGATAGATGAAGTAAAACTGATTCACAAGAACTCAAACAGATTGCTTCGTTTGATCAATCAATTACTGGATTTTAGGAAAATTGAAGAACAAAAGTTTACGCTGAGAGCTTCCAATACAAAGATTTACGATTTCACAAATGAAGTCATGGCAAACTTTAAAGGCGAAGCGGCCCGAAGAAATATTGATTTTCAATTGGTTTGTAAAAACAAAAATCTGGAGCTGTTTATTGATCGCGGTTTAATGGATAAAGTGTATTTCAATTTATTGTCAAATGCCTTTAAATTTACCCCGGACAATGGTAAAATTAGTATTTCAATTGTCGAAAATCAGGATAATACAGTCAAGATACATTTTAAAGATTCCGGAATTGGAATTCCTGATGATGAACTTTCAAATGTGTTTGATCCCTTTTTCAGGGCTTCAAATAACAATAAGAATAGTTCAGGAATCGGGCTTCATCTCTCAAAAGAGTTTGTGCTTTTGCATCAGGGAACGATTGAATTGAAATCAAAACAAGGCAGTGAATTTGTGATTACCTTATTAAAAGGAAGCAGTCATTTGCAACCAGCACAGATTACTCACAAAGTGGAAAACCTAACCAGTATTCCAAGTTTAATAACCGATAATTTAAACATAGAACCCGATTTAAAAAATTCAAACCCAATTTCTGATGCTGAAAAACATTCGCTATTAATTATAGAAGACAATGTAGATCTGGTTAACTTTTTGAAAGCAAAACTTTCCAATGAATATGTAGTTTATAATTCGGACGGAAGCGATGCGATTGAAAAGGCTTTAGAAATTATTCCAGACATTATTATCTGTGATATTAATTTAGTTGATAAAGACGGTTACGAAATTAGCAAAGAACTAAAGAAAGATCTTCGTTCTTCACATATTCCTATTATAATTCTAACGGCTCAAAGCAATAAAGAATCGGTTCTAAAAGGGTTGCAGAGTGGAGTAGATCAATATTTGACAAAACCTTTTAGTCTTTCAATTCTAAAACAATCGCTATCGAGTTTGCTTTTCAACAGAGAAAAACTACGTTATTATTACACCAATAATATTTACAGAGTTGAACCTGAATCTAAATTTGGAAATCAGGAACAGTCCTTTATTACCAAAATGAATGACATTATTAAAAAGAATGTCGAAAATCCAAAGTTTTCAGTTGAAGATTTGGCGGACAAATTGTGCGTTTCGAGAGTTCAGCTGTATCGAAAGGTGAAAGCAATTATTGGAATTAATATTAGCGATCATATTAATAATGTCAAATTAGAGAAAGCCGCAGAACTTTTGAAGGCAAATGAGATGAATATTTCTGAAATTGCGTACTCATTAGGTTTCTCTTCTCCAAACTATTTTTCTACAGCCTTTAAGAATAAATTTGGAATTTCTCCTAAAGAATATAAAACGTCAAGCTAATTTGTCTTTAAAATTGTTTCATTTAAAGTATCAATTTTGAAGGTTATGTAACATAATTGAAACTACATGGTTTTCGTAAAAGTTTTTTAATTTGCGTAAAACCTTGTAAATAAAGGTTTTGGATTTAAAATGCTAAACTATCAATATTTATAGAAATAAATTGTAACATCATTAAAAATAAGTTGTTTTTTTTGCAGATATCTTAGCAACAAGTTTTTAATACATGTACAATGAATAAGATATTGATTTGGTCTGTTACTGCTGCACTGGCAGGTTTTCTTTTCGGTTTTGATACCGTAGTTATTTCTGGAGCTGATAAACAATTACAGCTTCTGTGGCACTCGTCAGATGCCTTTCATGGTTCAGTTGTTATGGCAATGGCATTATGGGGAACTGTAGTTGGTGCAATCTTTGGAGGAATCCCAACTAATAAAATAGGACGTAAAAAAACGTTGTTCTGGATTGGAATTTTATATTTCGCTTCAGCAATCGGTGCCGCTTTCGCTAATGACCCGTTTGTTTTTGCTGCCTTTAGATTTATTGGAGGTTTAGGAGTTGGTGCTTCTACTATTGCTGCTCCGGCTTACGTATCAGAAATTGCTCCGGCAGACAAACGCGGAAGATTGGTAGCCTTGTATCAGTTTAATATTGTATTAGGAATTTTAATTGCTTTTATATCTAATTATTTTCTAAAAGATATTGGCGAAAATGCCTGGAGATGGATGATTGGCGTTCAGGCAATTCCTTCTCTAATTTATATTCTTTTTATTTTGACTATTCCCGAAAGTCCAAGATGGCTTTTGTCTAAAAACCGTGACGAAGAAGCGCGTAAAGTTTTGTATGCAATAGATCCAACGGCAAATATTTCCGACTTAATAGACGATTCCCGTGAAAACGGTGTTGCCAAACACGAAAACATTTTCATGAAGAAATATCGTTTCCCTTTAATTCTGGCTTTCTTAATTGCCTTTTTCAATCAGTTTTCAGGAATTAATGCATTTCTATATTATGCGCCAAGAATTTTTGAAGAAGCCGGATTGGGGCAGAATACAGCGTTGTTAAGCAGTATCGGAATCGGAGTTACAAATCTTATTTTCACCTTAATTGGTGTGGCATTAATCGACAAATTAGGAAGAAAGTTGTTAATGTACATTGGTTCTGTTGGATATATTATCTCACTCGGATTAGTATCGGCTTCTTTTTATTACAATTGGGGAGGTTTATCGGTTCCTATTTTTCTTTTCCTTTTTATTGCTTCACATGCAATTGGTCAGGGTGCGGTAATTTGGGTTTTTATTTCCGAAATATTCCCAAATCATATTCGCGCATCCGGACAAGCATTTGGAAGTTCCGTACATTGGGTTTTGGCAGCTATTATTCCGTCTTTAATTCCGATGTTGTTCTCAGAAATCGGCCCCGAAGTTGTATTCCTTATTTTTACATTGATGATGGTATTGCAATTATTATTTGTAATGTTTTTAATGCCGGAAACAAAAGGACTCTCTTTAGAAGCTTTAAGCGAAACACTAACTAACAAAAACAACCACAAAAATGAAATCAAAGAAACATCTGCCGTTAGCTCTTTATAGTGCCGTTTTACTGTCGATAGCAGGATGTAAACCCTCTTCTGCAGTAGCGCAAACTGCTAGTGTTGCGGTATCAAGCGCGGCAGAAGAACAAATGTATCGCCCAAACTTTCATTTTACGCCAAAAAAAGGCTGGATGAATGATCCCAACGGAATGTTCTTTGCCAACGGATATTATCATTTGTTTTACCAGCATTATCCTGATGGAAACACATGGGGACCAATGCATTGGGGACATGCGATTTCTAAAGATTTAATTAAATGGGAAGAACAGCCAATTGCACTTTACCCAGATAAAGACAAATATATATTTTCAGGAAGTGCTGTTGTCGATACGGAAAACACATCTGGCTTAGGAACAGGAAAAACAGCTCCGATTGTTGCCATTTATACGTTGCATGATATGACAAAGGAAAAAGCAGGCAAAATGGATGTGGAACAGCAGGATATTGCTTTTTCTAACGATAATGGTTTTACATGGCAGAAATTTGAGGAAGGAAATCCTGTCGTGAAAAACCCTGGAATTAGAGATTTTAGAGATCCAAAAGTATCCTGGGACAAGACACATAAACAATGGATCATGGCTTTGGCTGCACAGGATCGAATACAGTTTTACAAATCGTCAAATCTGAAAAATTGGGAATTTGCATCTGAATTCGGAAAAAATATCGGTGCTCATGGCGGCGTTTGGGAATGTCCTGATTTCTTCGAAATAAAAGTGGAAGGAACAAAGGAAACCAAATGGGTTTTAATAGTAAATCTGAATCCCGGCGGACCAAATGGAGGTTCCGGAGTTCAATATTTTGTTGGCGATTTTGATGGAAAAACATTTACTATGGACGCCGGTTTTGCTGAAAGAGTACAAAACGAAAAAGCAGTTTGGGCAGATTATGGAAAAGATAATTATGCAGGAGTGACATGGAATAATATTCCATCTTCAGACGGAAGAAGATTATTTATCGGATGGATGTCAAACTGGGAATATGCACAGCAGGTTCCAACAACGACTTGGAGAAGCAGCACCACAATTCCGCGCGAACTGCAATTGGTAAAAAAAGGAAACCACTATAATTTGGAGAGTAAACCAGTAAGAGAATTAAATAATTATGTTGCTAAAACTCTTAAAGTGCAAAGTTTGAACGGAAAAGGAACTTTAAAAGTAATCGAAAGCGGAAAAGCAGATTTAACAAAAGCCGTTATTAGTCTGGATTTAAAAAACCTGAAGCAGGACGATTATACTTTTACACTTTCAAATGCAAATGGAGAATCTTTAAGTTTTGGTCTAAACAATAAAGAAAATTATTTGTTCATTGATCGTTCTAAAGCCGGAAGAATTGATTTCTCAGATAAGTTTGCTTCAAATGTAAGTAAGTCGTTTTTGGAGGGAAGCCAAAAAAGTGCTGCTTTTAAAATTATTTTGGATAAAACTTCAATTGAAATTTTTTATAACAATGGAGAGAAAGTGATGACGGAGATCTTTTTCCTGAACAAACCATTTTCAGCCCTTACTATTTCTTCAAAGCAGAAAATAGAACTAAAAAATGGGATTATTCAAGTATTGGACATTAATAAAAAGCAATAAGAAAATCGAATAGAATTTTTCTAATTCAATCCAAAAACAAATCGTACAACCGTAAGAAGGATAATCTCTTTCAGGCTCGTTGCATCTATTTGCAAAATAAAAAAACTGCTAGGGAATGGCAGTAAAACATCACTAACTATTAAAATAACCTTAACCAAACCAAAATTTATGAGAAATAAGATTTTTTATTTTCTATTTTTCTTTTTTCCAATGCTCATGATAGCACAGGAAAACGGAATAAAAGGAACGGTAATTTCATCTGATGACGGAATGCCACTTCCAGGTGCCACAGTAATGATTTCGGGAACCAATACCAGTTCGGTTACCGATTTTGACGGGAATTTTTCCTTTCCCAGCGTTGCTTCAGATGCTGTACTTGTAGTTTCTTTTGTAGGTTACAGTCCGCAATCCATTTCAGTTAAAGGGCAAAAAACAATCAACATAACGCTGAAAGTCGATAACAATCAACTGAATGAAGTTGTGGTAACAGGATACTCTAAACAAAAGAAAACGGATATTACAGGGGCAGTTGCCGTTGTGAACATGAAAGACGTTATGAAACAGCCGGAGCCAAACCCAATCAAAGCTTTGCAGGGAAGAATTGCCGGAGTAAAAGTGTCGTCTGATGGCTCGCCAAGCGGAGGAAATACCAAAGTGGTCATTCGTGGTGTTGGAACTTTGAACAATACAGATCCGCTTTATGTAATCGACGGAATGCCAACCAAATCGGGAATGCACGAATTGAATCCTAATGATATTGAGACTATTCAGGTTTTAAAAGATGCTTCTTCAGCAAGTATTTACGGTTCTAGAGCTTCAAACGGTGTAATTATCATTACAACCAAAAAAGGAAAAGAAGGAAAAATGAGAATCAATTTCAGTACGTATGCCTCATTTTCTGATTATTCAAGAAAGTTGGATGTGCTAAATGCAAACCAGTTTGGACAGGCACTTTGGCAGGCAAATATTAACGACGGATTGAATCCGAATAATAACAATTTGCGTTATCAGTTTGACTGGTCAGTAAACAACAATAAACCGCAATTGAACAAAGTTTTGGTTCCGGAATATTTAGATGCTCAGCAAACGCTAAAAGCTTCAAATACCGATTGGTATGATGCGATTTCTCAAACCGGAGTTGCCAATTCTTATGATTTATCGGTTTCAAATGCTTCTGAAAAAGGGAATTATGTTTTCTCTTTAGGATATTACGGAAATGAAGGGGTGGTAAAAACGACTGATTTCGAAAGAATTTCTGCCAGAATGAACAGTTCATACAAGTACTTTGACGGAAAATTAGTTATTGGCGAAAATTTCAGTTTAAACCGCACAAACGAAGTTACAGATCCAGGTGTTTTAGATCCTGCACTTAGAGCTTTACCAATTATTCCAGTACACACTGTAGATGGAATAGGTTGGGGAGGACCTGTTGGGGGAATGAACGACAGACAAAATCCGGTTCGTCTTTTAGAATATAATAAAGACAACAAATACGATTATTTGCGCCTTTTTGGTAACGCTTACGCGGATTTGGAAATCATTAAAAACCTGCACATCAAAACCAGTTTCGGAATGGATTATGGTTTTTATAAAAAACGTACGCTGCAAAGAAGTTACAAATCGGGTTATCTCCAAAATGATCAGACTTCTGTAACTATCGATCAGTCAATAAGTGATAAATGGACTTGGACGAATACTGCGATTTATAGTTTAAACTTTGGAAAAAGCAATCTGAATTTGATGGCGGGAACGGAGATGTATAAAGATACTTATGATACAAACACGTTGCGTAAAAATGACTTTTTGATCGAAACGCCGGATTATATGTATCCGGATGCAGGAACAGGAGAATCTTTTACCAGCGGAACTTCAACCGTATATTCTTTGCTTTCATATTTTGGAAAAGCAGATTACGAGTTTGATAATCGTTATCTAGTTTCGGCTACTATTCGCCGTGACGGTTCTTCTCGTTTTGGTAAAAACAATCAGTTTGGGACATTTCCAGCAGTTTCTGCAGGATGGAGAATCAGTAATGAGAATTTCATAAAAGATAAAATAACTGCTATTTCTGATTTAAAATTAAGAGCAGGATGGGGGCAAACGGGTAATCAGGAAATCAGTAATACAGCGGTTTACTCGTTATATCTGGCAAGTTACGCAGGCGGAAGCCCAACTTGGGCAACTTCTTTTGGAACGGCTTATGATATTGCAGGAAACGGAAACGGATTGCTTCCGTCTGGTTTTATCGCAACGCAGTCAGGAAATGATGATTTAAAATGGGAAACTACAACACAGACCAACGTTGGTTTGGACTTTGGTTTATTCAAGCAAAAACTAAGCGGTTCTGTAGATTATTATATCAAAAAAACAGATGATATTTTGGTATTGCCACCGTATTTAGGAGTTATAGGAGAAGGTGGAAATCGTTGGGTAAATGGAGCTTCAATGGAAAACAGAGGTTGGGAATTTTCTTTAGGGTATCATGACGAAACTTCATTTGGACTGAAATATGATATTTCTGGTAATATTTCGGCTAACAGAAATAAAATGACCAAATTACCAGATGAAGTTAAAAACAATTATGGTGGCGATGGTCTAAACGATAATATCTTGGGACGCCCAATTAATTCAATGTATGGTTACGTTACTGATGGATTGTTTACAAGTCAGGATCAGGTTGATAATTCGCCAATTCAGGAAGGAAAAGGACTTGGTAGAATTCGCTATAAAGACTTAAATGGAGATGGCGTAATTACAGACAAAGACCGCACATGGATTGGAAACCCAAATCCAGGATTGCTGTACGGTATCAATTTAAATTTGTCTTATAAAAACTTTGATTTTACTACTTTTTGGGAAGGTGCGACAGATGTTGATGTCATCAATAACACAAAGTATCAAACTGATTTCTGGAGTGTCGATGATGTGGGATCAAATAAAGGAACCCGTCTGCTGAATGCTTGGTCTTTGGATAATCCAAATTCAACTATTCCAGCTTTGACAACGGTTGACAGAAATGCAGAATCAAGATTCTCGACTTATTATGTAGAAAATGGCAGTTACCTTAAACTTAGAGTTTTACAGTTTGGCTACAGTCTACCAAAAGATTTATTGAAAAAATTAAGCATGGAAAGTTTCAGGTTTTATATCAGCGGTCAGAATCTATTGATTCTTGATGCGAAAAGCTTCACGGGAGTAGATCCTGAAAATGCAGGTTTTGGATATCCGCAGCCAACAACTTTTACTGCTGGTCTTAATTTTACTTTATAATAAAAGATTTAAAAATGAAAAAAATACTATATATAGCAGGATTTGCAGTGTTGGGTTTCTTTGCTTCCTGTTCCGATTTTTTAGAGAATGATCCACGTGGCGTGTTGTCAGAAAAAGATATTGTTACGCCTGAGAATGTTGAAGGATTTATGAATGCGGCTTATGCACAGTTAGGAAATGACCATTACGATTCTCCGTATAGTTTATGGCCGTTTGGGAATGTTCGTTCAGATGATGCCTACAAAGGCGGAAGCGGTACTAATGATATTCAGGATTTTCACTTTTTTGAAGTATCCAATAATATCCGTCCAGATTTTGGCGAATTGGATAGTTTCTGGTACATCAGTTATGTTGGTGTTTCAAGAGCCAATAAAGCATTGAAAGCTTTGGAACAAATCTCAGAAGCCGATTATCCATTGAAGAAAACACGAATGGCTGAAATGCGTTTTTTGAGAGGACATTTTTACTTCATGCTGAAAATCATGTTCAGAAATGTACCTTATATTACCGAAGATATTCCGGTTGAAGATTATAAAACGATTTCAAACAAAGCGCTTTCAAACGAAGATCTTTGGAGTAAAATCGCTGAAGATTTTCAGGCAGCGGCCGATAACTTGCCAGATACGCAACCAGAAGTTGGACGTGCCAATAAAAAAGCAGCTTATGCATATTTGGCAAAAACAAGATTGTATCAGGCGTATACGCAGGATGAAACATTTAAAGTTACAGGAATCAATCAGCAGCATTTGCAGGAAGTAATTGCAGCAACGGATAAAGTAATTGGAAAAGCGTCTTTAGAACCAGATTTTGCCAACAACTTTTTACCGGGAACTTATGAAAACGGACCGGAATCTATTTTCTCGATTCAGTTTTCAGATAATGACGGAACGCTTTATGGAAGATTGAATTTTTCAGACGTTCTTTCTACACCGCAAGGTTTGGGCTGTTGTGATTTTCATAAACCTAGTCAAAACCTAGTTAATGCTTTTAAAACCGGAGCAAATGGTTTACCTGAGTTTGATACATACAACAATGAAGATTTTGATTATAAAAATATCGATGCCAATACAGTTGATCCAAGATTGTATCATACCGTAGCGATGCCTGGTCTGCCGTATAAATACGATCCTGAATTTCTATATGTTGAAGCTTGGGTAAGATCGCCTGGAACTTACGGATATTATGCTTCATTAAAAGAAAACGTTGCCCCAAACTGTAGCTGCGTTGTAAATATTGATCCGTTTTACGGAAATTCTAAAAACAGAATTCAGATTCGTTATGCCGATGTGATTTTGATGCGTGCCGAAGCTTTGATTGAATTAGGAAGACAATCTGAAGCTTTGCCGTTAATTAATGAAATCAGAGAAAGAGCAGCGCAGAGTACAGGAAGATTGCCATATGTGAGCAACTTCAAAATTAGTACTTATGTTGACGGAATCAATTGCAACTGGACACAGGATTTTGCACGTAAAGCTTTGCGTTGGGAACGTCGTTTAGAATTGGCAATGGAAGGAAGCCGATTCTTTGACCTTGTTCGTTGGGGAATTACAGATCAGGTTATGAATGATTTTTATGCAAAAGAAAAAACAAAACGTACCTATTATCAAGATGCTTTTTTTGATGCGCACAAAGAAGAATATTGCCCAATTCCGTTGAAGCAAATTAATTTCAGTCAGGGATTGTACAAACAGAATCCAGGTTATTAATCTTTAAAAAATCAGCAATATGAAAAAAGCTTTAAATAAATATTGGACCAAAGTGTCTATAGCATTGGCGATGATTTTTATGATTACTGCCTGCGAAAATAGTTTTGAAACTGGCGGATTTGATGTGAGTTCGCCATCCAATGTGCTTTCATTCAAGTTAAACGGAGTTTCAGGGAGCATTGATCAGGCAACAGGAAAAATTACTGTTGTAATGCCTTATGGATCAGATATAACTGCTATAAAACCAGAAGTTGTTTTTGTAGAAGGCGCAACATCAAATCCGGAATTAAATTCGGCGATGAATTTTACAAATCCGGTAAAATTTAGAGTGGTTAATGGTAATTTATATAAAGATTATACGGTAACCACAACCGTTTTGAGTCCAATTAAGAGTTTTACAATTAATGGCGTTGCAGCAACTGTAAACGACATTAGTAAAACCATTAATATGACGCTTCCTGAAAATACAGATTTGACAGCGCTAAAACCAGTAATTGAAACAACTGCTGGTGTTACGATTTCACCTGCTTCAGGAGCAACAGTTGATTTTACAAATGCAGTTACTTTTGTAATAACATCAAACGGGAAAAGTGTTAATTATACAGCAAATGTTGGAGTTCCAGTTACAGGATTAACTGTGGCATTTTTAGGAACTGCGGCTACAAGATCAGGAATTACAAATATGGATGAAGTTACGGCTTCAAACTGGTTGTTTGATAATTTCCCGGGAGCGAAATACATTTCTTTTGAAAGTATTCAAAACGGTGCTGATTTAAGTGATATTGATGTGATTTGGTGGCATTTTGATTCGGCTACAAATTTACCTTCTGTGGCTTATAATCCTAACGTTACTAATGCATTAAAAAACTTCAGAACAAATGGCGGAAACTTGCTTTTGACTTCTTTTGCTTCACAATATGTCGATGCTTTAGGAATTGTTCCGTCAGGAAAAGGACCGAATAATGTTTTTGGAGATTTTCTTCCAAACGGTTTTGTAGACGGAAATTCATGGGGAATGTCATTCGTTGGTCATGAAGATCATCCAATATTTCAAGGTTTAATCACTTTTGAAGCCGGAAAAGCCAATTTATTGCAAAGCGGCACTTTCAGATTAAACCATACGGCATGGTGGTTTTTACCGGAATGGGGCGGATACAATAATGGAGAAGGCTGGAGAAACCAGACCGGAGGAACCAATCTCGCAAGTGAAGCTTGGGATAATGAACTGAACGGAAGAGTTACCATTGCAGAATTTCCAAATACAAGCACAAATAAAAATGTAATTGTTATTTCTATGGGGGCTTATGATTGGTACAATGAAACGAATAGTAGCGGAGTGCCAAGTCAGGCAAATGAGTTTATCACAAACATCAAACTGCTGACACAAAACAGTATCAATTATTTAGCAGCAAAATAATCCACTTTGAATTTAATTAAAATGAAATATAGAAATATAATCACAATTGCCTTTATTTTCTTTTCACTTGTTTCTTGCAGTCAGGATGAAAATTATATTGGAGGTTCTATTTCAGGAGGAAATTCTGAAATTACAAGTGTTTTTCCTGTTCCTCCGGCGCAATGGATGGGTACAACAGATCCCTATTATAGTGCAGGTTATACCGGAGATATTATGCCTTTTTTCGATAACGGAAAATTTCATATTTATTTTTTGCATGACGCACAGAATAAACCTGCCGGAAAAGGATTTCACGATATTCATGAATACCAGAGCACAGATTTATCGCACTTTACCTATGAAGGTCAAACCATTCCGTATGGTACAACTTTGGAACCAGATTTTGCAATAGGTACAGGATCGGTTCTCAAAGTGGGTAATCTCTATTATTTTTATTATACAGGCCACAATGAAAATCCGGCTTTTGTCCAGTCGAATGCAAGAGAAAGTGTTTTATGTGCAACCAGCAGCGATTTGAAAAAATGGACAAAAGTTCCGTCTTTTAAGATTACAGCTCCGGCGGGATATTACAACTATGATTTCAGAGATCCGCATGTGTTTTATAATGATGAATTGAAAAAATATTCAATGCTGGTAAGTACGCAGACAGAACCAGGAAGAAAAGCTGTTTTGCTGCATTATACAAGCGCAGATCCTGCATCAGGAAAATGGGATGTTCAAGCTCCAATTTATACCACAACGCCTGAAGATAATTATCTGATGATGGAATGTGCGGATATTTTCAAAATGGGAAGCAATTGGTATTTGATTTTTTCTGAGAATTGGAGTGGCAACAAAGGAACGCACTACAGAATTTCATCATCTATAAACGGTCCGTGGACAAAACCGGAAAATGACAGAATCGACGGAGAATATTTTTATGCTGGAAAAACAGCTTCTGACGGAAATAAAAGATATGTTTTTGGTTGGAATGCGAGAAAAACGCCTGAGAATGATTTAGGAAACAAGGATTGGGCAGGAAATATGGTTATTCATGAATTGATTCAAAATTCAGATGGAACTTTGGGAACGCAATCGCCGAAATCGGTTAAGGATTTATTTTCGAAAAAGAATGCTACTGCAGAAATAGATGCTATTTCATCAAATGCGACAGCTAATAATGGAACTTATTCTTTATACGGAGAAACAGAAAAAGCAATGGTTACTTTTAAAAGTGTTGGTAAGAAAGTCAAAATAAAAGCCGAAGTCACTTTAGCGAAAGCTAGCGGAACAACCGGATTTGTTTTTCATACAAATGATACAGGAAGCTATTATAAAGTAGTTTTAGATATTGCTAATGCTAAAATAAGCGGTTATAATTCGGCTTCACAGGAAATGACACGCTTGCCATTTGCTTTTCAAATCAATACAAAATACACTATTGAAATAATTGCCGAAGGAAGTGTTGTAGTAGTTTATATTGACGGAAAAGTAGCGCTAACCAACCGTATTTATGGAAGAGACAAAAACAAATGGGGTTTAATTGCTGAAGGACAAACGAGTACAATCTCAAATCTTCAGATAACCCAGCCTGAATAAGAACAATAATAAAATATTTTAGAATGAATAACGGAAAAAACCTTAAGGCGGTGGCATACGGAGAGGTACTTTGGGATGTTTTTGCCAATGAAAAAAAGATTGGCGGAGCACCATTGAATGTTGCCCTGCGAATGAAAACGCTGGGTTGCGAAGTGGCCATGATAAGCTGTGTAGGCAATGATGAAGACGGGAGAGCAATAAAAGAGCAAGTGAAACAACTGGGACTTGAAACGGATACAATCGTAGTTTCTGAAGATTTTCCAACCGGTTTGGTTAATGTTACCTTGAATGAGCGTGGATCGGCAACTTATGAAATCAGTTATCCGTCTGCCTGGGATAAAATTGAATTGAATGAATTGGCAAAAGCAACGGTAAAAGCGGCTGATGTTTTGATTTATGGAAGTTTGGTTTGTCGCGACGATGTTTCAAGAAAAGCTTTGGAAGAACTGCTTCAGAACGATGTTTATAAGGTGTTTGATGTGAATCTAAGAAAACCACATTATACCTATGAAATTCTGAACCAGCTTATGCTATCGGCTGATTTTGTAAAATTTAATGATGAGGAATTGCTTGAGATAACGGCAACTATGAATTCTCCTTTTACAAGTCTGGAAGACAATATGCGTTTTATTGCAGAGAAGAACAAAGTGAGGGCCATGTGTGTCACTAAAGGAAAACACGGCGCTTTATTAATGTGGGAAGGAGAACTTTATCAGAATGGGGGATATCCTGTTAAGGTATCCGATACGGTTGGAGCAGGAGATTCCTTTCTAGCAGCTTTAATCACATCGTTGCTTACAGATAAAACACCGCAGGAGGCAATTGATTTTGCGTGCGCGGTAGGGGCTCTAGTAGCCGAGTCTCCAGGAGCAAATCCTGAAATTTCACATTCCAGAATTGAAAATCTGGTAGGGAAAGTTAAAATCTGATGTTTTAATCTTGAAGTAAATATTTCCCCTTAGGTTTGTCGGGTTGGTGTTTGTCTGTGCAAGCAGGCCTGATGTCTTTTGGCATCAGGCTTTTGTTTTGAGAGTAGCAAGAATTCTGTAACATCAGGTTTATTCTTTATTTTTTGCTCCTACGAACAGCAGCCACAGACAAGTTCCAATCTCACCGAAAGCAGGTAGCAATCCTAAGTATTGACTTAGACCAAGTGTTTTGTAAGAATCTGATAAAGTGTTGCCGAAATAGTTTATCAGATAGCCCAAACAGCCAAGTACCAAAAATACCCCCAGCAGTTTTGGTAGGAAACCGGATCGGTATGTAAGATACCCAAATGGTAAAAGCCATAATCCCCAAAAAACAGTTGAGATCAAAATCCCGTTATCATATTGGTTGAGATACAGCATCGTCTGGGCGTGAATTTCTCCTATCGAATATGCACCCTGTTGTCTGGATATCTCAACTAAGTAAAGAATTGCATATTTATTTTGTAGATTTATTAAAGAAATAGGAACACTTACAATGGCCAGAACTGCCATAATTTTTGCTGCAAAGCGATTGACAGACCCTAACAGCTGATAAAGTACTAATGGAAGGAAGATAAAAGTTACATAACAGATCACACTGCTTGCAATACTCATTCGGAACAAGGTTTCATTGTTCCGAATATTCTCAAATGTACGCGATGGGGAGTCCCATGCAAATAACTGATTGGGAACATATGCCAGACTGAACATTCCTGTTATGACTATTATAAGATAAAGTAAGCCGGAAATTTTTGAAAGTTTTCTTTTGTTTACCATTGTTCTATTTTTTCATATAAGACACAAAATATTCTATATTGTTACAATTGTATTTTTTTTTAGAATACACGAGTTTGGTTACTGTCTTCCTGCTTTATTTTGCTGGTACACAACAGAATGCAACATCTATGCTATTAACCGCTTCAAATCTGTTATCTAGTCTTATCATATAAAGTTACTTTTATTATTTAATTGAAATTAAATAACCTCTAAACCACAAATTATGAGAAAAGTAAACACCATTACATTACTATTGACCTGCTTTCTAGGATTTTCTTCATGTGCTGAAAATGCTTTGAAGGAGGAAAAAAAGGCAGATACCAATGCAAAGGAAAGTACTCAGAAAGTTGCCGGATCGCCTTGGGTGAAACAATTTGAAGATACTTTTGATGTTGGCTCCGGTTTGTCGCAATGGACAAAGGAACAAAGGGCCGATTATAATTCCTGGTACTGCGATTATTCTAGCTCAGTGCCGACCACTCAATGGAGAGACGGCAAACAATGCCTGGAAATTAAGACAACAAAACTGAACGCTTATAAATACCAGTCGGGTTTCATTACGTCTAATTATCAATACAAACCGGAAAATAACACTGAGTACATGCTTTCTGCTAATATTAAGCTAATAGCAATGGATGGCGGAACCTACAAATCTTTTAAAGATACATACGGTGCCTGGCCGGCTTTTTGGTCCGTGCAGGGCAATGGCTGGCCGACAAAAGGTGAAATCGATATTATGGAAGGTTATTCTTTTGCGCCTAATGCAAGCCGTTTTACCTCCAATATTTTTTATGGAACATCTGTCGGAGCAAATTTATTGGGAAATGCAGCAGAAAGAAATTATCCGGCTAATTTTAACGTCGATGGAAATAATGGATGGCATTTATATGAATCTTTCTGGAGAATGAAAGACAACGTTGTCACGGTAACTATTAAGGTTGATAATATAACGGTTGCAACTTATACCAATGGTAGCGTATCAAATTTAAATTTTAATAATTTCGGTACGCATTCCATTATTTTCAATATAAATGTAGGTTCAAAAGATTCTAATTTTATTGATCCAAATAAAATAAACTTATTTACAACTGTAATGATGTGGGTAGATGATGTTACGGTGTACAAAAGGCCAATTTAAATCAGGATAATCATTCTACGGGATAAAAAAGCCTGCGAAATTATTTCGCAGGCTTTATTTTTTTTAGATTTCAGATTGGGATTTTGAATTTAATCTAAACCTTCCAAAAAACCTGTATGTGAACTTTTAATTGCAAAATTGGAATCGTACAATAAAGGCCAGTCATTCCCCGGGTGATTCAGTTCAGTACTGTAAGGGATCCATGATTCATTGTCTCTCATTCCCCAAATGGTAAGGGCATATTTATTTGCGGCAGGAAGCGCATTGTAAAGCTGTACCATTTCTTTGTATTTTGCTTTCTGGGCGAGTCTTCTTTCGTTTGTAAATGAAGTGATATCATTAAATTGATTGACTTGTATATCTAATTCAGAAACGTGAATTTTCAAACCTTTTGCTACAGCTCGGTTAAGATCTGTTTCTATTTGAGATTTGGTCGGACTTAAATAAGTATTATGCATTTGGAAACCAACACCATCAATAACTTTTGCCGTTTTTAGATCATCTAAAATACTAAACACTTTATCTTGTTTAACGATATTGGTTGAAGTCGCATAATCATTGTAGAATAACAATAAAGATGTATCGCCTGCCGCAGTTGCCGCATTTCTTGCCCACTGAAAACAGTCTTTTACGTAATTTGGCCCCATTCGTTTAAGAAAAATGGTATTTCTCATGACACCGCCGTTGTCATCTACGGCTTCATTAACAACATCCCATGATTTTACTTTTCCTGCATAATGTGTAACTACATCAGTAATGTATTTTTTTACTTCTACAGCAAATTCAGCATCAGTGCCCGAAAAATCTTTTAACCATTGTGGCACCGCATTATGCCAAACTAAAGCATGACCATGAACGTTGATTTTATTAGCATTTCCATAAGCCACAATTTTGTCTGCAACAGCCCAGTTGTAAACACCGCTTGCAGTTGAGATTTGATCCATTTTCATTTCATATTCGGCAGAAATACTGCTGAATTCATTTTTCAATATGACATCATAAGGAGTTCCGTTGGTTAATTGGGAAGCTTTTACAGCCATACCAATAAAAAATGGATTTGCCAGTTTATTTGCTTTTACTTTTAAGAAAGTCGGATCTTCAGGAATACCGCTGGAACCCGTAGTGACAACACTAATTACATTGGAATAATCTGAAATCTGAGTTCCTGTTTTGGCTCTTACTCGGTAATAATATTGCGTTCCGCCAGTTAGTCCTACAACGACTTCATTTAAATCGGTAACCTCTTTTGCATTATAATTTGGTACAAAAGCCGAAAAATTTTCGTTGGTCGAAACATCTAATAGATAGCTTTTGGAATGGGAAACGTAATTCCACTTTGCTCTAAAACCATTATCAACAATGTCTTTTGGAGCGTTTGCAACTGGTGTTTCTAAAATGTCCAGTACTGCATTGTCGTCTTTTGAACAGGCATTTAAAAAAAAGACTAGACTAGTCAGCATCAATAAAAATCTAATTTTCATACTGTTTTTTATTATAGAATATTCTTTTATAGAATGATCTTATTTATAATTATTTGTTTGGTTTAATAAAAGAGGCTTCTTTTTATTAGAGCCTCTTTTAAAGTTATTATGCAAGGTCAGTTATTGATAACGAATTTTAATATTATCAAATTTGATGGCGCTTGGGTTAGGGGAGTCTCCTTGAGCGATTCCGACTTTAATTTCATTAATTTTAGACGGATTTAAAGTCTCAGCTGTATTAGACCCAAATCCATAATTGTCTTTGAAATCAGCTATTGATATGGTTTTGGTAGTCCAGTTTATATCTGTAATTTTAAAATTGTAACCATAGTTTACACCATCAATAGTATTTAATTGAATGGCAAACTGAGCCCCAACAACATTTGCACTTACATCCATATCAATATAGGCCTTTGTGGCATCTGTATTAGAAGTGCTTAAGAAGCTGGCTCCGCCTCCGCCACTGCTTCCATTGTAACCATTGGCAGTTGAACCAGCCCAGACTAATGTGGCGTAATTTCCTGTTGGGCCACCCGCTGTACTTGTATTAAAACTTTCTACGTCGCCATAAGATGTCCACTCCGTTCTTGCTCCATTTCCGTCGAAATCAGATATGAGAACGATTGTGGCAAAATCTATTGTTTTCTTTGCAGAACCTCCCGGTGTAGTGATTACCAACTCTGATCCCGAAACGGCATTGGCAGGCAGACCAATAATAATTGATGAAGACGATTTTGTTGTATAACTAAGTGCCTTTCCTCCTAAGGTTATAGATGAGATATTATAAAACCAAGTACCTTCAATTTCTAATGGAAATCCTGGAGTTGCTACAGCTGGAATTGTTTTTGTAACTGTTGGAACAGGTTGCAAAAGCTCAATATTTTTAGTTATTGAACCAGTTGCAGTTATAAATGTGATAGGCTGTACACCAAATCTGCTCCCTAGTTTTTCATCAAAAGGAATAGTAAAAATAAACGCTTTATCCGAATTATAGTTTGGATTAAAACTGATATCAATTTTATTATCCAGCGTAATCTTTTTTAATCCTTGTAAACCTTGGCCTTCGACTCTAACTTTATTTGAAGGAAAGGCCTGATTCAACAAATCCCCTGGTTCAGCAACCATAGCCTCTACATTAGCCGTTACCGAATCGTTATTTTCACAGGCTGTAAAAGCAACCAATGCGAAAAGAATTAGAATTCTATATTTTATTTTATCGATCATAGTATAATTAATTAAAGTTAAAAGGAACAGGAGCTTCTAATAATGATGGATTAGTATCAATAGCAGATTGCGGTAGAGGCAGTTCAAAATAATTGCTTCCTGGAGTTATTTTTCTGGAAATCAAATTTGTTCTCGCATCGTCAGAATAGAAACCAACTTCCTGCTGCGAAATAATCGCTGTTGCTTCAGCTAGACCACGGCGTTTTAAATCGAAAAAGTATTGTCCCTCAAGTGCAAATTCAATTCTTCTTTCATTAAAAAGTTCGTCTCTTGTCAATACTGTTTTTGCAGGCAATCCTGCTCTAGCTCTTACTTCATTGAATGAACTTAAAGCAGATGCAGAATTGGTAGAACTTGCTCCAGCCAGAATTGCTTCAGAATTCATTAATAAAATGTCGGAATATCGCAGTATGATAGTATTTTGCGAAGTTCTCATAAAGAATACATCATTTCTTTCTGCAGCAGAACCTACAATGTATTTTCTAAAATTAGCCGCTGTAGATGAGTATATTTTTTTGTATGTAAAACCACCTTGATTTTTTAGCAGTTCTGGATAAAAATCGCCGTCAGTCATAATGGTGCTCTTTTTTCTGGTATCTTTTGGTTCAAAGCCGTTTTGAAGTGAGATAGAAGGCAGATAAACGCCCCATCCGTCTGCGCCACCAGTAATTCCTGTGCCTCCAGGAACTATATAAGCTTGATTTGTATTTTGTGTTCCCCATTCTGTAGCAATTGCTTTCCATTGTAAGGCAAACATGCTTTCTGCGCTATTATTATTTTCTGGACTGCTGAATAAGTTTCCGTAATCTTGAATTAAAATATATTGATTTCCTATAATTTTCTGCGTTAAAGTGGCGCATTCTCCATATTCATTCAGGGTTAAATGAACTTTTGCAAGAATCCCCATAGCGGCATATTTCGTAATGTATCCTTTCTTTACTGCTCTTTCTGGTAAATTTTCAACAGCAAATTGTAGGTCCTGTTTAATGAATTTATAAACATCAGAAACAAGATTTCTCTTTGGCTGTGCTGCAGAACCTGCCTTGTTTATAATAGGTACGGCTCCAAAAGTTCTTACTAGATAGAAATAAGCATTTGCTCTCATGAATCTTGATATGGCGATAGCATTTTTGTATGATGCTTCTGGAAGTTCACTTTTTCTAGCCTCGACTAAACTCATTAGATTATTAGACTGGTCGATAACCGAAAATAACGATACATATCCTTCGGTAAGGATTGGATTTTGTGAAGTTACCTGAGCATCTTTGAACTGCGCATACGCACCATCAAATGTAAATGCATTTCCGGCATACATATCTCCAACAGCAATCAGAAATTTATCATTAAAAGTAAACCATGGTTTAAAGTACAGACTCTCTGCGATTCCGTCAAAAGCTGTAACTCCTTCAGGTAAATCTCCAGGTGTTAATTGATTTTCGGATGGGGCATCCAAAAAATCATCAGAACAGGAAAATAAAGACAGCAATGGTATGAGCATTCCCATCATAAAAAGTTTAAAAAGTTTTTTCATAACTATTTTTTTATGTTAACGATCGTGAATCATTAAATTAAATGTGTTTTTTTATCAGTCTTAGAATTCTAAATTCACTCCTACAGAAGTTGTTCTTGGTACAGGATAGCGCCCTAAATCAATACCGCTTAGGGTTATATTCTGATCTAAATTTCCTAATGCAGGATCAAAACCAGTATATTTTGTAAACGTGTATAGATTTTGAACATTTATATACAATCTTACTTTAGATATAAAAGAGTTCTCAAATATCTTGCTTGGTAAATCATAGCTCAACGATACATTTTGAATTCTTAAATAAGAACCATCTTCAACAAAACGATCTGAGATTCTTCCGTTTCCATTTGGATCGTTAAGGGTAATTCTAGGAACGTCTGTATTTTCGTTTATACCAGGTTCAAAAGCATGGATTGCCTGAGTGCTGACATTTCCAAATCGGTCTCCAAATCCTGGATAAATTCCGTCTATATAGTGACGTGTAAAATTATAGATTTGGTTGCCTTGGCTTCCTGTTAAAACAATTCCGAGATTAAAGTTTTTATATTTAAAGTTATTGGTAACAGCATAAGTAAAATCGGGAATAGCATCTCCAATTGCCGTCTGGTCTTTACTGTCAATTTTCCCATCACCGTTAAGATCCTTAAAACGGATATCGCCAATTCCTGTTCCTGCTTCCTGAACAGGCCCTGCAGCTAATTCGGCAGCATTTTTAAACAAACCATCCGTTACATATCCGTAAAACTGTCCTACTGGTTGTCCTTCTGTAGTTCTGGTAACGTTGTATAAGTCGAATTGTACTTTTCCTAATAAAGATTTTCCTTCGCCTTGAAAACGAGTAAGCTCATTATTGTATTTTGAAAAAATAATGGTGCTGTCCCATGTGAAATTTTCTGTTGCAATATTTCTTGTATTTAAAGTAAGTTCGATTCCCTTTGTTACAATTTCTCCAGTATTCAGGTAATAATTGAGCGCGCTTTGATTTGATTCGTCATTAATTTGTTTAGTCAAGAAATCGGATGAATTTTTAACATAATAATCAAAATCTATTTTTACTCTGTTATTAAGCATTGCTAATTCAAAACCGGTGTTAAAGGATTTTAGTGACTCCCATTTGATATCAGGGTTTCCTAAATTGTCGATTGTTGGCGAAACGCCTCCAAAAGGAGATGAAAGCAATGATAGAATGGTCTGATATCTGTTTGCTGGAATATTTTGATTTCCAACCGTACCATAACCTGCTCTAAATTTCAAGTAATTTATACTGTTTGACAGAGGCTCAAAAAACTTTTCGTTGCTAACTGTCCATCCTCCAGAGAATGAAGGAAAATAACCCCATTTGTTGTTGGGCCCAAAGTTTGATGAAGCGTCAGCTCTTATAGAAGCAGAGAAAGAATATCTGTCTGAAAAGCTGTAATTTAATCGTGAAATATAGGAGGTCATTGACCATCTTCCAGAACCATTTCCGTTTACCGCAGTGTCAATATCTCCAATATTTAAATTCGTGAAATTTTTGCTTAAAAATTCACCAGATCTATAACCGCTTAAATATTCATAGCGACTTTCTTGTGCTTCCTGACCTAATAAGAAAGTAAAATTGTGTTTCTGGTTGATTGTTTTATTGTAGGTTAAATAATTTTTGATGTTCCAATAGTAGCTTTGATCCTGCTGTTTGAATGATTTGTTTAAAAGCTCGGTTACATTTCCTAAAGTATATTTAGGTGCAAAAGTGCTGCTTTTCGCAAAATTCAAATCGTAGCCTAATTCAGTTCTAAAAACTAATCCTTTGATCAGCGTAAAATCGGCAAATAGATTTCCGTTTATTTTAAATCTTTCTGTAGTTGAATTATTATATTCTGATAAAGCGATTGGATTAGTAGCCTCATTTGCCGAAGATCCTAAACCGCTTGTTGGGCCAGCATAAGAACCGTCGGGAGATCTAACCGGTAATTCTGGTGATTGTCTTAAGGCATTCATTACTAAACCTCCTCTGTCATCATTACGTACCACTTGCTGGGACGATTTACTTACAGATAGGTTGTTGCCAATTTTCAGCCATGATTTCACATTAGAATCAACATTTAACCGCATTGATAATCTGTTGAAATCTGAATTCAAAACAATCCCTTCCTGATCAAAATAGTTCAAAGAGGTATAATAACGTGTTCCATCTTTTTCGCCAGAAAATGATAGCTGATGGTTGTACATGGTAGCAGTTCGGAAAAGTTCATCCTGCCAGTTGGTTCCATTTCCTAATAAATTAGGTTTTTGATATTGATAAGGAACAGGCTCGCCATTTAATTTGTAAATTTTTGCCTGATAAGCGGCATACTCCGGCAGGTTTAAAACATCAACTGTATTTCTTATTTCCTGAGTTCCTAAATAGGTTTCGTATGCGAATTTTGACTTTCCTTTTTTTCCTTTTTTAGTTGTAATTAAAACTACACCATTTGCCCCGTTTGCACCATATATGGCTGTTGCCGATGCATCTTTTAAGATGTCAATCGTTTCAATATCTGAAATATTCAAACCAGACAAAGCTGAATTTTTAGTTTGTCCATTTCCTCCACCTAAAGCACTGAATGAAAAAGTATCGTTGTTTTTATCCGCAAAAACTGGTGTTCCGTCAATAACATATAAAGGTTCATTCCCATTAATAGAAGTAATTCCTCTAATTTGAACAGAAATTCCTCCTCCCGGAGTCCCTGAATTTTGAGTAACATTTACACCTGCGGCTTTTCCAACAAGAGCTTGATCGATAGATGTAAAAGGTTTGTCCTGAATTTCGGAAGCTTTAATAGAAGAAACGGCTCCATTAATATCTTTTCTTTTTGATGTTCCGTATCCTATTACAACAACTTCATTTAATTTTTCAAGGTCGCTTACCATTACTACCTGCATCACTGATTTTGTATCTGCGGGCAGTGATAGATTTTTGTATCCTACATAACTAAAAAGCAACATTGCTTTTGGTTCTACATCGTTTAATACAAAACTACCGTCAAAATCGGTAACCGTTCCGTTTTTTGTTCCCTGTACTATTACACTAACACCAGGGAGGTTGGCACCGCCAGATGTTACTTTACCCTTAACAGTTTGAGCGTAGAAAAAATTTCCCCACATACATACTATTAAACACAATAGTTTTTTTAATGTTCTTTTCTGCATAAAAATTTGGTTGTTAGTTTACTTAAATAATTAGTGTTAAGTTTTGTTAAAACATTTAATAATTCGAGTCTTCTGTTAGTTGATTTTTTGAGTTTATAACAAGAAAGCTTTTTTCTTAAATATTTCTTAACGAAAGTAAAATGTAGCGGTATGCTATTGTAGAATAGATGAAGCATATTCTGCAACAAATGATGCAAAAAGAACAGTTGATACCCTATAATTAGTAAATTAGCACCCTTAACTGTCAAAAATTAAGACTGAGTTTTTGCTAAAATTTTTACTTAAAAAATAGTGTTTGTTTAAAAAAATAAGGGAATATTTTTTATATGTTGATTTTTTTATGAAGTTGAAAAAAATGCTTTTTAAGAAATAGACGCAAAAAAAAGAGCCTCTTTGAACTGCTCCCAAATAGTTTCTAACTTTTTGGATGCAGTCTAATTAGATCGAAGCTCTTTTTATATTTAAGTTATATTTCTGTCAATTGTTTGACATTTTATTCTTTTATCCTTTTTTCTTGAGTAGGCAAATGCCCATATTTAATTTTATAACATTTAGCAAAATAGGAGGGAGAAGTAAAACCTACTTTATAGCTGATTTCATTGATGTTGTTATTTCCCTGTTCTATAAGCTGTTTTGCTTTTTCCAATCTTACATTTCTAATAAATTCATTGACTGATATTCCAGTGAGTGTCTTTATTTTTCTGTAAAGCTGGCTTCTGCTCAAAAATATTTTAGAAGATAAAAGTTCCACGGACAGTTCGGGTTCGCTGATATTTTCAGTAATGAAGTGCAGGATTTTTTGAATGAATTCATTATCCAGTGAAGTTGTTTTTTCTTTCCCCTGTCTGGTTATGCCACTGTAGAACTTCTTAAACATGATTTGTCTGCTTGTAATAAGCTGAGCAAGACTGGATTTTAAAATATCCAATTCAAATGGTTTGCTTAAATACATATCGGCACCGGAATCTATACCTTCTAATCGATCTTTTACCATTGCTTTTGCTGAAAGCATTAACAGAGGAATATGGCTTGTTTTTAAATCTCCTTTTATGTTTTTACATAGCTCTAATCCATCCATAACTGGCATAATAACATCCGTAATGATTAAATCTGGCAATTTTTGAACGGCAAGGTTATAACCCTTTTTGCCATTTTCAGCTGTAATAACTTTGTATGATTTACTTAGTTCCTGTTTTAAATAATTTCGCAATTCTGGATTATCTTCCACAACTAAAACCGTATATGATTTTGAAGAATCAAGATCGGAATTATTGTTTTTTAGATCTTTAGGTTCAGCATCATCTATTTTGTTGACAGATTCAGTTAAGAAATGATTTTTGTTTTTTTCTATTGTAAAGACCTCGTTAACTATTTCACTTTTTTTATAAAAAGAATTCCCTAAAGGAAATAGTACTGTAAATTTTGTGCCTTTACCAACTTCACTTTCAACCTCTATTTTTCCTTTATGCAGTTCAACAAATTGTTTTACAACCTCTAAACCAATTCCAGTGCTGCCATAATAATCTTTGTTTACGTTGTTGAGCTGATAAAACCGGTCAAAAATTTTATTCAAATCTTTCTTGCGAATTCCAGATCCTGTATCTGTAATGGTTATGGAAAATGAAGGTACTTTTTCTCCAGAAATAATCAGGGAATTATCATCTTCTAAAGCAGCTATACGAATAGTTATCAAACCATTGTCGGGCGTAAATTTGAATGCGTTGGAAATAATATTAAAAAGTATTTTTTCCAGCATTTTAGGATCAAGCCAATCTTCAAGTTCATCTGGTATTGATTCAAAATTAACCGTGATATTTCTGGTGGCGGCTTCCTCGTTGAAATAAGCAATAATTCCTTCTGTAAAAGCGACAATCTCAATTTTTTTTGCTTGAAGCGAAATTTTGTTGAATTCTAATTTATTAAAATCCATGAGCTCATTAATTAGTCTCGAAAGCCTGTCAGAGCTCTTATGTACGATTTTAAGTTTATTGTGTATTTCTGGAGATAAATTTTTACTTCTTAAAATATCCTCCAAAGGATTGATTATCAACGTTAATGGCGTTCTGAATTCATGTGAGATATTGGTAAAAAACTGTAATTTTTTATTGTTTAATTTCTCTAACTGAATCGTTTTTTCTTTTTCTAAGAGGATGGCCTGTTTTGCTTTAAAGCGATTTTGATAAATCTTATTGACATATCTAATTAGAAAAATTAAAATAGCGGTATATATTAAATAAGCCCAAATGGTTTTCCACCACGGAGGTAGTATTTTTATTTTCAATTCTAATTGTTTGTTGCTCCAGGAACCATCTGCATTTGCTGACTTTACTTTAAAAGTATAATTGCCCGGCGCAAGATTGGTATATGTTGCGGTTCTGTTATTTCCCGCGTAATTCCAGTCTTTTTCAAAACCTTCTAGATAATAAGCGTATTGATTTTTTTTAGAATAATTATAGTTAATTCCCACATATTCAATCGTAAAAACCGATTGCGTATAGTTGAGCGTAATTTCCTGAGTTTGAGAAATTACTTTGGTCAAAGGAGAACCCTCTTCATTTGGTTTGACAGATCGATTGAATAATTTAAAATCACTGAAATATAAGCGTGGTGCTTTTTCTGATTTTTTAATCTCGCTGGGATTAAAATAATTTACGCCTTCATAACCGCCAAAATATAAATCTCCATTTCCATCTTTAAAAACAGCATTGTTATTAAAATCATTATCAATAAGACCATCATCTTTGTTAAAGCTGGTGCTTTTGTTGTTTTTAAAGTCGATTTTTGTCAAACCAGACCCTCCGCTTACCCATAAAGAGCCATTATTGTCAGAAATTATAGCACGAACGGATTTCTCCTTAAAGCCCGGATAATCATCATAATTCGAAAATGTTTTATTTTTTTTGTTATAACTAAATAGTCCTTGCCCATCAGTTCCTATCCAAATTGTTTTATCATTAGATTCATAAATAGACAAAATAGTCTGGATGCTGTTGTGGTTGTTTATGCCGCTGAACATCGCATCGCGCATTTTTGTTACTTTAAAATTCAATTCGTCTTTTAAATTGACCTGATACAATCCTAAGATTGTTCCTACCCATAAAATATTATCGGAGTCTACAAAAACCTTACGAATAAAAGCGTTGTCTAGAGCATTATCTGTAAACGGTCTGGTGTTGCAATGAATAAAAGTACTGGTTTTATTATCAAAATAATGAAGTCCTTTTATAAAAGTTCCAATCCAGATTCTGCCTTTTGAGTCTTCTGAAAAACTGAAAATCCGATTTGATTTTAATCCTGTTGTATTTGAAGTATTATAGTTAATAAATCGGTTTGTTCCATTTTTCAAAAAGTAAATGCCACGATCCCAGCTTCCGATCCAGATATTTTGTCTGCTGTCTATAAAGATGGTCTGAATGTCAACGGCGTCCAAACCAGAATAATAATTTTGATTTGTCTTGTTTACGTGGATGTAGCTTTTATCACTTAAATTATAAATATCAAGTCCGCCACCTTCATTGCTAATTAGTAAATTACCCTTTTTATCTTTTACAACAGAAGTTACATAGCTGGTCTGTAAAGAATTATCGTTGTTTGCAAGTGATTCAAGCGAATTGAATTTATTGTTAGGTTTGTCAAAAACACCAAGACCTTTATTGAAATATCCTAACCAAAGTCGTTTTTCTTTGTCTTCATATAGAGACCAGACAGAATTAGATTTTAAACTGAAATTATTGTATTTGCTATGCAGGTATTTTCTAAGTACTTGTCCCTTATAATTTACAACCAATAATCCGTCATTTTCGGTGCCACATACAATATAATCAAGACTACTTTGTACAATCGATAAAATTTTGTTTTTGGTTATAGCAAAATTCTCAAATTGATAATTATCTGTTTCGGGTTTAATTTTTATCAGTCCGTTTTCTGTTGTTCCCAGCCATATATATCCAAATTTATCTGTAACAAGATTTTCTATATCGTCTAACAGAGGTTCTCTCTTAAATTTATCTTTGTAAACCTGCTTTACTTTTCCGTTTAGATCAATTTCTAAAAGACCATAGCTGGTTCCTAAATAAATAATTCCTGACTTACTTTTTACGGATGACTTTATTAGAAAATTGGGTTTGTCCAAAACTTTTGACTGCACTAAAGAAACTTTTAAAGTTTTCATATTAAGTTTGAACAATCCAAAGCCGTAAGCGCCAAGGAATAAATTACCATTATTGTCTTCAATGATTGTTTTTATAGTAATTGGTTCACTGTATCCCTTTGTGATTACATCTTCAATATTGATTCTAGTAAAATTATCTAAATCCCTGTTATACAAACATAAACCTTCATCAGTACCCACCCAAAGATTATTTTTTGAATCAATGAAAGTGGCATAAATAAAGTTGCTGTTTACAGAACCAGGTTTTTTGTCATACTTATAACTAAAATAATTAACGCCGTCGTATCGGTATAAACCGCTTCCGTTTGTGCCTATCCATATAAATCCATTATTATCTTGGATGATGGAAGAAACAGCCCTTTTTGAAGTAGTTTCCTGAATGCTTCTAAACTGGTAATTATCAAATTTACCTTGAGCGAACAAGCAGTTTATGACGCTCAAAAAGCATAGTAGGAGGTAGGTAATATTTTTCATTTAGATGTAACAGTATAGGTTATCCAGTATATTTTAAAAATGAAATTTTCAGGATATAAGAAACAATATTAATAAAACTAAACAGAAGACTTAATTTTTTTTGTTCAAATTTGACATATTGCCAAAATCCTGAGTACAATTAATAACCTATAAAAGGAATTATTGTACTCAGGATAGAAGATAAAAAAACTATTCTTTATAGAATTTATGTTTTTTTTATTCTTAAGATTTATTTTAGTTCAAATTTAGAGGATAATCCTTCGTTTGAATTCCAGCCAACCATGATGTTGAAGAGACCTGATTCTACTAAAAATTTACCATCATTATCATAAAAACCAAGTGCTTCATCTGACAATACAAAGTGGATGGTTTTGGTTTCTCCTTTTTTCAGCTCTATAAGCTCAAAAGCTTTTAGTTCTTTTATTGGTCTTACCAGACTTGCGACAGGATCGTTTATATACAGCTGAACAATTTCTTTTCCGTCAAAATTTCCTGTATTTGTAACGTCAACAGAAACTTCAATTTTTTCTCCTTTTTGAAAAGAAGGTTTTGCTATTTTTAAATTTTTATATGCGAAAGATGTATAACTTAATCCGTAACCAAAAGGATACAGCGGTGTTTTTTCAACATCTGAATAATGAGACCAAAATACGTTATTATCTTTATCTGTTGGTCTTCCAGTATTGTACAAATTATAATAAATAGGACATTGGCCTACATTTCTAGGAAATGACATTGGCAGTTTACCACTTGGATTATAATCTCCGTATAAAACCTGCGCAATAGCATTTCCAGACTGTGTTCCCAACTGCCAGGCCTCAACAATAGCAGGAATGTGTTCTGCAGCCCAAGGTAAAGCTAATGGACGTCCGTTATTTAAAACCAAAACAATATTTGGATTTACTTTGTAAACTTCCTCTAGCAACTGCTGTTGATTTCCAGGTAAGTCCAATTCGGTTCTGCTACGTCCTTCGCCGCTTTGAAAGCCAATTTCTCCCAAAACCATTACAACAACATCTGCCTCTTTTGCTATTTTTTTTGCCGCTTCAAACCCAGAAAAATCGGTTGAATTAATTTTTACTTCGTCTAGAAATGATTGTTTATTTAAAGCGACATCTGTTCCTTGCTCATAAACTAATACATTATTTTTATATTGCTGCATTCCTTCCAAAACTGAAACTGCCGTATTATCATCGGCAGCAATTCTCCAACTGCCTAATGGACTGTTTTTATCATTTGCCAAAGCACCGATCAATGCTATTTTAGCACCTGATTTTTTCAAAGGCAAAAGATTTTTATCATTTTTTAATAAAACAATAGATTTTTTAGCCATGTCCAACACATCTTCATTATTTGCTTTATTGCCAATATTTGATTTTTCACGAGCTTCATCACAATATTTATAAGGATCGTCAAATAAGCCTAATTCAAATTTTACTCTAAGAATTCTGCGTACAGCATCATCAATTAGACTTTCTTTTACAGTGCCTTTTTTGGCTAATTTAACCAATTCTGTCACATAAACATTTGATTCCATATCCATATCCGAACCAGCAACAACAGCTTTTCTGGCAGCATCAGCACCATTGGCTGCGTAACCGTGTGTAATCATTTCTGCGATAGAAGCCCAATCAGAAACTACAAATCCTTTAAATCCCCATGCGCCTTTTAAAATATCTCTCTGCAAAAAAACATTTCCCGTTGCAGGTATGCCATTTAAGGTGTTGAATGAATTCATAAAGGTGCGAATCCCAGCATCGACTGTTGCTTTAAAAGGTGGTAATACTGTATTGTACAATTTTGAATTACTCATATCTACGCTATTGTATTCTCGGCCAGCTTCTACAAAACCATAAGCAGCAAAATGCTTCGCACAAGCTATAATTGAGGTATTGTCAAAGTGCTCGCCTTGAAAACCTTTAACTCTTGCCGTTGCAATTTTACTTCCTAAATAGGGATCTTCGCCAGCGCCCTCCATAACTCTTCCCCATCTAGCATCGTTAGTGATATCAACATTTGGAGCAAAAGTCCAGTTTAACCCCGATGCAGATGCTTCGAGAGCAGCTACTCGAGCTGAATTTTTAATGGCTTCCAAATCCCAGCTTGCCGCTTCTGCAAGTGGAATAGGACTGAGGGTTTTGTAGCCATGGATAACATCAAAGCCAAAAAGTAATGGAATCCCAAGACGTGTTTCTTCAACGGCAATTTTTTGCACTGCCCTTACTTCCTTCACACCACGAACTGTTAACATAGAACCAACCCACCCTTTTTTTATATTGTTGTATTTTTCTTCATTAGAACCAGATTCTGGTTTTGGTCCCGTAACATCCCAAGAACCATTGTACTGATTCATCTGACCTACTTTTTCCTCTAATGTCATTTCTTTAATCAGGAATGAAATGCGTTCTTCAATTGGTCTTTTGTAATCCATGTGTTTCTTGTTTTGTGCATATCCATTTGCAAAGATGATCAATGTTAAAAATGAATAGGCTTTTATCCGGTTTTTCATGATAGTGTTTGGTTTTAGGTATTAAAAGTTTTTTTGAAATCAAATAGTAATAAATAATTATGTTTTTTTTATGAAATCTAGAATACTAAAGATTGTAAAAGTAGTTTTAGGGCTCTAATTACAATAATAAATTTGAAGCATTAAGTAATACAAATGATGCATTTGAAAACCTTTAAATGGTAGGATAGGCAGCAGACTTGTTTATTCCAAGAATAAGTTCTCTCGGTACATGTCAGATATCGAACCTTCAGATTATAAAATAATGAAAGATGATTACAGCACAAATTTCGAACCTGCAAAGTGAATTAATGAAATGGTCAACTGCATCTGTTTTGGTAAACAGTAGATTAATTGCAAAAAATAATCGGAACAAAAGATGATTTTAATCTTTTGTCCCGATTAGTGACCTCTACGATACAAATTCAAACAAATTTTATGCAAGATTTAAAGAAATTAGCTTACTTTCAAGTGAATTTGTATGATAAATGATGCTATTATCCAGTGAAGTGGTTTTTTTGTATTGTAGGGGTTATTTACAATTTCTTTATTATCACCATATAATTTTACAGTGGCACCTTTTCCTAATCCGCCACCATCATAAATAAATTCAACTTTTAGTTTTGTTTCCCTTTAACTAAATCTGGTGTCAACTCTAATGGATATCCAAACCACTTTTTTTTAGGGATATATGCTTGTTAAATATATCTTTTTTTTCTGACGGGGACAGGACAAATTACAACATCATTTTTGGAAGATTTGAAGAAATTGGCGTACTATATTTAGAGTCTGTCTTTCATTGGCTTTGTAAATTTGATTTAGATGTACTGTTGGGGTTTGATGCAAAAAAAATATAAAAACTCAATTGGTTTGTGTCATTAGATTAAAATACAATTCTACAAATATTATGGATGGATTGAAAAGATTGTTGTGCTTAAGGTAAAATTGTCTTTCTTTGGCTCTATGGATTACTTTATGCGATTTAGGTTTTGCTGTACAAAATAATCCCTTTCATCAATAACCATACGCCATATTCCTGCGAGTGTAAGATTGGCAAGCGAATTAGACCGCTATGGTGAAGTACTGGAGAAGTTTCCAATTAGTGTTCAGATTAAAACATATTAATTTTAGCTGGTTCTGTCCCAAAGCTATTATTTTGCAGCGCTTATTATTATTTTAATGTTTCATTTAAAAAAATATATGGTTTCATTTTATAATATGAAACCATTTGAAGGGGAAAAAAGTCATCTTTATGAGGATTGGTTTTTAATTTTATTGAATACTAATCCATATAAATTAAAGTTATGAAACAGAAAAACATATTATTAGCTGCAACTTTATGTGCGGTAGTGATTTTTAATGTAGAAGCTCAGACTATAAAGAAGCCCAATATTATAATGGTTATCTCAGACGATACGGGCTGGGGAGATTTAGGAGTTTATGGAGGAGGAGTCGGACGAGGAATGCCGACACCCAATCTGGATCGAATGGCTAAGGAGGGAATGCAATTCTGGTCCTTTTATGGACAGCCAAGCTGCACGCCCGGAAGAGCTGCAATGCTCACTGGACGCATTCCGAATCGAAGCGGCATGACTACTGTTGCTTTTCAGGGTCAGGGAGGTGGGCTGCCTAAAGAAGAATGGACGCTGGCTTCGGTGCTTAAAAAAGCCAATTACAAAACGTATTTTTCAGGAAAATGGCACCTTGGAGAAGCAGATTATTCGATGCCTATTGCTCATGGTTTTGACAAAATGCAGAATGTAGTGCTTTACCATCTTAATGCTTATACTTATGCTTTCCAGTCTTGGAATCCGGAAATGTCTCCGGAGATGTTGGAGCTTTTCAAAAAAGTAACTACAGGCATACTTGAAGGCGAAGCAGGCGGAAAAGCTAGAGAGGTTAGTAAGGTTACTGAAGAGAATATTGCTGAACTGGATATGATGATGGTGGAAAACAACTTAAAGCAGCTTGATGAATATGGAAAAAGCAAAGATCCATTCTTTATGTGTATCAATTTTGCTAAAAACCATCAGCCAAACCTTCCTTCCAAACAATTTATTGGCAAATCTCCCGGAAAAAGCAAATATTCAGATGCCGTAGTGGAGATGGATTATAATGTAGGTCGTATTATGGATAAAATTCGTTCTTTGGGCATAGCAGAAAATACAATTGTCATTTATACAGTGGATAATGGTGCCTGGCAGGATGTGCATCCTGATTCAGGATATACTCCTTTTAGAGGTACTAAAGGAACAGACAGGGAAGGTGGAAGTCGCGTGCCTGCAATTGCTTGGTGGCCGGGACAGATTGAGCCAGGAAGCCAAAGCCATGATATCGTAGGAGGACTCGATCTTATGGCAACATTTGCAAGTCTTGCTGGCGTGGAGCTTCCTAAAAAGGACAGGGCGGGTGCTGATATGGTATTTGACAGTTATGACATGTCTAATGTATTGTTTAAAAAGGGAACGCCGCTGCGTGATAGATGGTTTTATTTTACAGAAGCAGAATTGTCTCCAGGAGCTGTGCGAATCGGAAAATTCAAAGCAGTATTTAATACCCGTGGGGATAACGGAGCTATTGCAGGAAGTGACGCTCCCGGACAGCAGCTTGGCTGGAGAGGAGATGAAACGTATGTAGCGACGGTTCCGGCTATTTATAATTTGTGGCAGGATCCTCAGGAGCGTTATGATTTGTTTATGAACAGCTGGACAGAGAAAACATGGACTGCGATAATTTTTAATCAGGCAATTGCCGATCTTATGAAAACTTATGCCAAGATACCTCCAAGAGCGCCTCAGAGCGAAACCTTTACAGGCGAGATGCAGATTGAGCGCTACAGGACTATTGAACAGGTGAAAAAAATGATGAATGAAAAGAAAGTTAATCTTCCGCCACTAAGCGTGGACTCTAAGCAATAAAATTTTTCAGCCTATTATATCAGAAGGGACGGCACGGCCGTCTCTTTTCATTTTCAGCAGAAAAAGAAATAAATCAATTTTTTGCTTTAGTCGGGTAGCAATTACATTTGAAAAGGAGAACGGGAAATTCAAATAATTTTGAAATATTAGACAATTTTAAAATAAGATTTCATTTTATGAAATTGGACATTAATTAGAAAAAACTAGGGTATAATAAAGTCATAATTTCACTTCATTCTGGGTGTTCGAATTCTGTTAAGTTATTGGATGATAAATCAATTATTTGCGCAGTTTTTTGCATAAATATATACACTGATGCAATTTACTATTATTTTAAAGAATAAAAATAGAAGTAAAAATGATTCAAAGTTATCGTATTTATTGAGCTTAAATAAAAAAAAGGCGCCAATTGAAGACAATTGGCGCCATCTGGTTTTTGTGACCCTTAATGAACAATTTACAAACCATTTTATGAATGATTTAAAGAAATTAGCTTATTTTCAAATGAATTTGTAAGATAATTATTTTAAGTTTTTGTTTTGTTGCGGTTTGGGTGTCCTGTTAAGGTTAAACGTTAAAAAATGTTAAAACTTATGGATATTTAAATTTATTAAGTTGTAATAATTTTTTATAAAATTCTTTAAAATGAAATTTGCTATTATTTAAAGAGAACGGGTTGATTTTAGTAAAATTAAATAAATGGTTGGAGATTATTCTAATCAAAATGCGGTCGGGATATTAGTGTTTTTAAACTGCTTTAATCTAATTAGTGGGTAATTATGTATATTTAATAGGGATGAGGAGAGCAGGATTCGAACTTTAAGCTTGAACCCGCTGTAAATGCCACCTTTATTTTTGTCTTGAACCTCAGTGCACCGATTCTGCACCAAATTCAAATTTTACTATTTCAATATTAAATTATACACAAAACTTAAAATACTAACAAATGGCCGTAGTATTATTCTTTTTGTATAACAAATATATTAAAAATACTGAATACTTAAGCTTAAAAAATATTTTGATCGCTCAGCAATTCGAACCTAAGATATATAGAGCCTGGTTTTAATGATTTAAGAAGCATAAGAAAAGTTATGCGCCACGATTATGCCATGGATATATACAGGGTGAAAAACGTGGAGCAGGTAAATTAGTTGATAGTTATGTAAAGTATTGTTTTTTTGCTGTTTTTGATTATTTTTGAACGTTGTAAATGGCAAATGGAAATCCGATTAAAGGATTTCATTCTAAATAAATGAAGGCATAGGATTTAAATTATTAATATACTTAACAATACTGCTAATCGTATGAAAACAGTGCAGATACTGATCGCAGGGATTATGTTCCTGCTTGTCACGCCGTCCCGGGCGCAGAATCTAACGAAACAAGAAACGGTAAACTACATTAATAAAAAGATAACCGAGGCCAGAAACAAAATCCATCCTTTTGTAATCGACGATAAAGTGCAGTTTGCAGCACCGCTTTCATTTTCGGATTCTTGGGCTTATATCTATGAAAATAACCTTGCTTCGGGGTCAAATAACAAGATTGTATATACTGGAAGCTTCGCTACTGATCAATATGGCTGCTATAACAGGCAGCACTATAATTTCACTACCCCTGAATATTATAGCGGTGTTTATTCCAGTGTAGAATTCCTGCCTGCCCATATAAGTGCAGTCGAAATAATCCCAACCCAGCCACATCAGGAAGTGGGGCTCTTAAAACTCAGTTTCATTCCCAATGCACTTAAGCAGTTGGCATACCAATATAAAAAGAGGGTGTACTGTACCTATCCTGGCAACGGGGACGCTTTTTGCGACTGTTGGAATTATGACAGCAGGCTGGTTGGATCCATGTATACATCGACATATTTTGATTATGATACCGTAATTTACATTCCATTTCTTAAACTCGATGGAGATGAGAATAGACTGAAAAAAGCTTTTGAATACCTAAAAGATTTATACTTGGCGGAACAAGAGGATGATCCTTTTGGCAAATAAACATTTCAGGATGAAAAATTACATATATTGCTTAGCGCTTACTGTTTTCTGTACGATGAAATTGCATGCGCAGACTGTAGGAATCGGAGAGGTATCAGCCATTGAAAGCAAGGCAGGATCTATAGAAGCGTCAAGATTGCGGATTCTACAGCTAGAGTCCGAGCTGCCTCAGCTAGAGAAACTATGGCAAGACAAGCTGCAAAAGCTACGATCTGAAATCGAGCAAATTTATAAGGATAGGGATAACCTGATAGCAGATATGAAAGCGGGTGCAAGATGCAGCAAATGCAATGAATGGAAATCTGAATTTGAAAAGAAAGGACAAAGCTTTGAAAAACATTTAGGGGAAGTAAAAGGATATGCCATTCCAGCTACAACATCTGAATTAGAGACTGCTCGAAAAGGATTCTCAGAGAAAATTGCCATTCTTAAGGTGCAGCTTAAGAATTTGGAAAAAGGCGATAATACTATTCTGAAAAAAAAGGAGCAGATTCAAAAACTTAAAGATGACAACGATAGGCTGTGCCAGGAAATAACTCTCCACAGCAAAAACTACGAAATGATTCTGCTTGACGACTCCAAAGCAAAGCAGAAAATGTGGTCAGATGAACTTATGACTTCTGCTGTAAAAACCCTTATATCAGATGACAAGATTACCATTTGCAAAGCTAAAATACCGCGAATTGAGAAGGAATTTCAAAACCTAAGCGAAGAAATTAAGCAGAAATTGAAAAATGATAATGAAAAGTTACTGCAATCAAAAAATAACATCATATCGTCCAATGAGCAGAAAATCAATACTATACAAACTCTGTATGAAAGCAGGCTATTGCAGCTACAGGTGCAGGTGCAGGAATTGGAAGCCCTGAAAAATGGTCTGCAGAAAGAGCTCTCTTCCGACAGCATAGCGGCCAGACTTGAAATGACTGGAAAGCAGATCGTTGTAATTAGAGACAGTATTACCGAGCTAGAAAAACAGACAAAGGACAGCATAGCATTACTTCAAGCAGAAAATAAAAAATTAAATGCAGAGATATGGTCTCTTAAGACCGATCTGCCAAACGAACAGCAAAAGGCCCTTCTGCCTTTAAAAGAAAAGCGGGATGCAAAGAAAAAAGAAATTGAACTCTTGCATGCTGCGGCCATATCTGAGCTGGCAGAGAATAAAAAATCCTTTGCAGAGAAGACAGCGCAGTGCCAGAAGAATAACGACGTTTACACCGCAGAGATATCTATAGAACTCACCCGCATGTACTCAGCAGGACAGAAAGTTGGATGCCCGGTCTACAACAGTATAAAGGGAACAGTGGTGTCAAACTGGAACGAAACGGCTTCCTGCGTGAAGGCGGTCGCATCCTTATCAAAGCCTTACTCAACAAATGTTTTTAATGCTTATTGCAAAGGGCAAGACTCATCGGGATATATGTTTGGTTATAAGAGCTTTTTAGCCTCACTTAGTTCAGAAGATAAACTGGCGGTTAAAGAGGCAAGTAATGCTGACTGGTTTGAATTAATGATGCGCTAGATAATCCTGCTTCCAACGGGTTAGAGTTGGATTTTTTAATATAATTGAACCTAAGTACTGAAGTGGTTGTTTTTATTGATTTTGTTATTCCACAGGAAGTTTAGTGCCACGATTCTGCCACAAAACTTGCAATGAGTGTTTTCAGCATATTTCAAGTGCTATCTTGTGGCGGGAACAGGACTCGAACCCTCTGGATAAATACACTAATAAAATTAAGTTGTATAAGTTTCGAACCTAAGCTTATCAAATGTCGATTTTACCGGATTTCCTGTTTTTCAAAAATACCATGTGCCACGATATTGCCACAAAAACTAAAGCTTATGAAAAATCAGTAAAATTTGCTTAGTTTTTATTCCTAATAGCTGTAGTTTATTTAATTGCGGGTCTTCAATAATACTTTGATAGCTGTGTCTAATACGGGGTCATTTAAGTTTAGCAAATCATTTTGGGTATTTAGAACATGAATGTCAACAGGTGCGCCGATTCCTTCATAACAAATCATTTTGTTGTCGTAGTACCGCTCATTAGAAAGTGAAATAAGCCACCCATTTGGAAGTGTAAAGCCATACATATTTGAGTAAATACCGCGTGTGCTTGAACCGACAATTTTTACAGTGGGCAGTTCTCTCATTATTGAAGCAAATAAATCTCCGGCGCTTACTGTTTTGTCATTCGTTAAGACTACTACGGGTTTTGTAAATTGAAAAACACCTTTAGGCTCAGTGTACCATGTTTCAAGCTGCCCAAAATCTTCATATCCTCCCTTTCTTATTCTCGTTTTTTTATGCATCCCAATTACTTTACTAGCTGTAAATCTGCCAGCAACTTCATAAGCAAATTCATCATTGCCCCCAATATTATCTCTTACATCTACAATAATTGATTTCACATCTTTAAAACTTGCAAACAGCGTATCCAAAAGTTTACCTGCAACTGCTGCATCTGGCACATTATCAGAATCCTGATCAACGAAGCATCTGTTGAAACGCAGGTATCCAATACCATTTGAAGTCGAATAAGCAAACAGAGGTACATGATTAAATTCTGGACCTGTGTATTGCAACGCTGTAAAATGTTTATGCGATAAGGAAGAATTTACCATCTGCCAAAACTCATTACGCAAACTATCCGTTGGGAACTCTTTTACGAACTGCGAAGGTTTCACGGATTTGAATTGCTTTATTCCCGGAACGATAACATTGATATGATTGTCCTTAAAAGGAGCCAGCATCTGAGAAAAAACCGTATATAAAGAATCATCAGAAGTATTGGCGTTTATCAGCGGCCTATATTTTTGATAGGCGGCATGCCAGTCAATATTCCTTAACTTAAAGAAGGCATAGTTGTCTTCAAAAGTATGCCATAATACTTCAAAATTTAATTCCGGTTTTGAAATGGCAGTGTCCTTTGGATAGGATACCGGATTTTGGGCAAAGACAAAACTTACAGAAAAAGATAGCAATACAAGGATGATTTTTTTCATTTTAAAATTTTTAATGTTCGATGTTAGTTTCCATTTTCGAATAGTGGCGATAAGAAAATAAGCCAATTTTTAGAGTCAATACAACAACAGCAACAACAAATCTATCAATACTTCAATAAGAAAAGTAATCTTCCTATTCTTTTTGTAATATCAATGTTTTCTGATTTATCAGGAGTTACTCTCTGGTATTAGTCTTGACAACTATCCATCTCGCGGTCCTTTTTGTTTTTTCTCAAGATTACAGGATTTAGGATTAAATACTGCATTTGCGGCTTCTTTATAAGAAGAGCGTTTACTTCATCACACTCTGATTTTCCAGCTTTTGCAGAAAGTAAAATTACTCGATCGACAAGACATTAAATTGTATAAATGCGAACTGCATACTTTTTTTTGAACGTAAGAAAGAATTAATTAATGTCTTCAATAGAACAACAATTGCTAGGCGTAGATATTTATTTTATCAAAAAAGCAACCTAATTGGAGAAAATAATAGGAAGAATTTCAGATTTGGTTAGATTTCGCGCTTCTTGTCTATCCGCACATCCAAATTTTGTCTAGTAAACATGTAGTAATGTTTCGAACTTATGGCTTCAAGTAGCTGTTTTATAATCTTTTAAATTGTATCTTGAATCTAGGTGCACCGATTCTGCACCCAGATTCAAATATATCTTTTTTCAATATTTTATCTGCCTAAAAATATGTAATACACATTTGAAAATGAGCTTCTTAAGTATTGATTTTTTAAGGTTTATTATTTCTAAATAAATTATACTAAGATTTTACCGCAAATTGGTATGGTTTACTATCTATAAAAAACGCTTTTTCTTTTTGGCGAAATTGTAGGCAACCCCAAATAAAGCTTGTGCTATAAATGTTCTATTTAGCTAATCTGGCATTTTAATTTATCAATACTGAAAGTTAAATCTTTGATTAAAAATTATTATTTAGAAAATTACAAGTACTGCAATAAATTACTCCTTCAGGAGAGACATTTTTTTTCTGCTTAATTTTAGTTGGAGTGTCAGTTTTTTTTATCTAATATGGTATTTTCTACAGTTTCACCACTTTCTGAGTCTTTTAGAAATTTCTTCACAGTACCTTCTGCCAAAAATCTTAAAAAAGACAATATTTCAGCACCTTCGTCTAGGGTGACGTTCATCCCTTCGTCGGTTAGCATTTTATGTGCCTTCTCGTGAGTTATTTTCCATTTGTCATTTTGGTTATTCATCATCTGTTGAGTTTTGTAACTCAAAGATAATCATTTGTTTATGTAGTCTATTAATGGTTTTGTTTTGTATCGTAGAGAGACCTCAACAGGACAAATTACAACATCATTTTTGGATGATTTGAAGAGATTGGCTTACTATATGTAGTGTCTATCTTCCATTGGCTTTGTATTTTTGGTTTAGATGTCCTGTTGGGGATTGATGCAAAAATTATAAAAACCATATTAGTTAATGGTAGTAAACTGATATACAATTCTACAAATATTATCGAGGATTTGGAAAGATTGTTATAATTAAGGTATAATTGTATTTGCTTGGCTTTATTATTTTCAATTTTGAATTCAATAAAGTAAAAGATAGAATTAGAAAAGAAAATTACAATCTTCTGAGTAAGAAAATTGTTGAAATTATAAATATACTTCCAATCCAGTCCATTATACCGAATGTAACATTCAGCCAAAGCACAGAAATAATAGCTGCCGATAAGGGTTCAGCTGATGCCAGCAAACTTGTTTTTTGCGAGCCGATTATTTTTACGGCCGTAAGATAGAAGTAAAATGCTGCGAGAGTTCCAAAAAGTATTATAAATGCGGTGTATAAATAAGTATATTTATCCCATTCTCCGGTAACGTCAAGGGGAGAATGAACAAAACTAAGTACTATTCCTCCAATCAGCATTGCCCATCCAATAACAACTGCCGAATTATAGCGTTTAAGCAGACCAATTGGCTGAATGCTGTAAAAAGCCAGTGATAATGCAGAAGCTAAACCCCAATAAAGAGCTGCCGTGGAAATAGAAAGACCATCAGTTTTACCATGTGTAACTAAGAGATAGGTTCCGACTACCGCAAGAAATATTGCCAGATATTCGATAGGTTTTGGATTTTTTTTATTTTTTAAAGCCAGATAAACAGCTATTATTACTGGACCGGAATATTGAAGTACGGTTGCCGTTGCCGCATTGGAGTATTTAATTGCTGCAAAATAAGTGTATTGAACAGCCATCATTCCAAGCAGGCTAAATAATAACAGATGAAGAACATCTCTTTTATTGCGCCATATCAGCCAAAGATCTTTCTGCTTACTTATTAAGGAAAATAGTAATAATAATATTGCTGAGAAAAGCAATCTCACAGTAACAAGCCATTCGACATTAATTTGCCTCTGCTGAAAGAGGAACTGACCAAACGTTCCGGAGACACCCCAGAAAATTGCTGCAATAATAGCTAATGAAAACCCTGCCAGTTGTTTGTTTTTTTCTTTCATTTAATTGTATTTAATAATAGGGAAATAATTTATGATGCAAAAATAATTCACTAGATGTGTTTATTTTCGTTAATTTACAGTGTTTATTTGCAATTTTGTTTCATAAGTACATAAAAAAATGGCATTAGATAAATTTGATTTAGAGATATTAGAAATTCTTCAAAAGAATAATCTAACACCGCAAAGAGATATCGGCGATAGAATAGGGCTCTCAGCAGCGGCGGTGCAAAGACGTATTAAGAGAATGCGTGAAACAGGTGTTATAACTGCAGACGTATCAGTGGTAGATCAAAGTGAACTTGGGCATCCTCTGACTATATTTGTAGAAGTGGAGTTGAAAGACGAACAACTAAAATTAATAGATGAAGCCAAGCAACTTTTTAGTAGTATTGCTGAAGTGCAGCAATGTTATTATGTAACAGGTGATGTTGATTTTATACTTGTGCTTGCATTGCCTACAATGTCGGATTATGAGAAACTGACCAGAAAATTATTTTTTGGCAATCCTAATGTTAAGAAGTTTAAAACTTTTGTTTCAATGCAAAGTGTTAAGACTACTTTTGAAATTCCGATCATAAAGAAGTAAAAGAGCATTGTATTATCTGCGCATAGGGATTGATGAGAAAATCCATTTCAGTTTGTCAATAATTTTAATAAAATTTTCGACGAATAAACCATTTTTTGCTACAGTCGAACAATAATTATATTTAAAAAAAGTACGAGTAGAAAATTCAAATAATTTTGAAATATTAAAACATTTTAAAATGAGATTTCATTTTCTGAAATTGAACAGTATCTAGAAAAAAATTAGATATTTCAAAGCCATATTTTTTCTTCATTTTTGGTGTTCGAATCCTGTTAAATTATCGAGTGGCAAATCGACTATTTGTGCTGTTTTTTATATAGTATATACTTTAATGCAATTTAGCTATTGTTTGAAATAAAGAAAATAAAAGCAAAAATGATTAAAAGTTAGCGTATTTATAGTGTATATAAAAAAATGGCGTCAATTGTCTTCAATTGGCGCCATTTGGCTGTAGTGACCTCTACGGGACAAATTACAATAAATTTTTTGGAAGATTTGAAGAGATTGGCGTACTACATGTAGTGTCTGTCTTTCATTGGCTATATTATTTTGGTTTAGATGTACCGTTGGGGATTGATGTAAAAATTATACAAACTCAATTGATTCATAGCATTAAACAAATATAAATTTACAAATTTTATCAAGGATTAAAAAAAATGTTTTAGTTAGGGTAGGATTGTTTTTCTTCAGCTTTATGAATTACTCTCAGATTTTTTATATTAATGATTTTTAGGAGCGTTTCCAGCTATCAGTACCAATCTTTTGTCTCGATGTAAAAGAATTTGTGTTGCTATTAGGACCAAAAAAATTGATGTATGTTTTGTGATAAATAGAGGAATGTCAGCAATTTGCCGTCTTTCGGAAACATTAAAATGTTTGCTAATTGGTTATCCTAAATAAGTTTTTCGTAAAAGCAATAAGCCCGAAACAAATCGGGCCTATCGTCTTCAAATTTAATTGTAATTCTAAAATTTTTGATGCATCGTAATTAAACTATTTTTTTTTTGCAATGTTATGCAAGACTTTCTCCTATACGGAGATGGGTGCTGAGAACAACCCTGTTCCAAAGATTGATTGTAATTACGGCCGTTATTATATCTGCTATCTGGCTTTCACTGAAATACTGCAAGGCCTTTGTATAGGTTTCATCCGTTAATCCATTCTCATGGATTAATGTTATTTCTTCAGTTACAGCAAGAACTGCTTTTTCCTCTTCTGTAAAAATGTCCCCAGCTTCCTTCCAGGCACTCAAGAGAAAAATACGCTGGTTTGACTCGCCGTTTTTAACGGCGTCCTGGGTGTGGATGTTGATGCAGTATGCACAGCCGTTAATCTGCGAGGCACGTATCTTTATGAGTTCTTTGGCTGTCTTGGATATGGAAATCTTTGAAAGGTAGCTTTCAAGGCCGATCATCGCTTTCAGTGCATCTGGAGCGGCCTGCTTAATGTTAAGTCGTTTTTGCATTGTATTATTATTTTTAAATTGTTCCATGCAAAATTGAACAATAAGGAAAGGAAAAAACTTAAACTGGTTTAAGAAAGAAGCCTTTTGCGTATTTCGCTCAAGTATTCGGGTGTGAATCCTAGATAGGAAGCAATCAGGTATTGGGGAACACGCTGGATGAATTCGGGGTGGTTTCTGACTGCCTGGAAATAAAACTCTTCCTTAGAGAACGAGAAAAGGAATTTAATGCGTTTTTGGGCCGCCGCATATGCCCTCTGGTAAACAAAACGGAAATAGCGCTCCATTACCGGAAACTCTTCCAGCAACTTCTGCTGCTTCTCCAAAGTGATGTAAAGCAATGTTGATTTCTCTACTGCCTGAATATAAAATTCTGTCGCGAGCTGGTTCTCGTAGGCAAAGTTATCGGTAAGCCACCATGTTTCTATGGCAAATTCCGTGGTTTGTTCGGTACCTTTCTCGTTAATATAAAACTTTCTAAGCAGGCCGTCCAAAACAAAATAATGATGCCGGCAGATCTGTCCCTCCTTTAGAAGGTTCTCTTTTTTATAAGTTTCTTTAATGTCGAAGAATTTTTTGATCTGCTCAAAGTCATTGTCTGAGATCTGTGCAAATTTGGCTATATGGTTTTTGAGTATATTGGACATCTGGCGTAAATGACATATTGGTTTTGACTGTTTGGCCAGCTTTTTAATCGGAATGGCATCGCTGGCAGGCTCTTAAGCAAATATAGCAATAATATGCTTAGATACGTTTTGAAATCAGATTTCATTATTTGTCATTAAATAGTAATTGAAAGCAATTTGGAGATTATATAGAGTCACTTTCTATTATATTCTGGGGGTTCGAATGGATCAAGAACAAAACTTGGGGAAGAATATCAAAATAAAATCAGAAATTTGCAGTCTAAGAATTACACATGACTGCTTTAGAACTTTTAAAATTTATGCTTCCTGATTTTTTAGTAGATCACTTTGAAGTAGTTTCCACCAGCAACACAGAAGAAGTATTGCATCTGTATTTTGAAGAAAAAATAAAACCTCCGCAAGAGTTCAATGCTCTAGAATTGGTTTCCAAGGGTTTCATGGATGAGATTACGATTCAGGATTTCCCTTTAAGAGGCAGGTTTGTATATTTACATATCAAAAGACGTCGT
>NZ_FOMH01000014.1 GCF_900112575.1 Flavobacterium phragmitis | reverse complement strand
AATTTTAAAAGTTCTAAAGCAGTCATGTGTAATTCTTAGACTGCAAATTTCTGATTTTATTTTGATATTCTTCCCCAAGTTTTGTTCTTGATCCTCAATATTCATCATGGAACAGAAAATACATCAGGGAAGAAACGTAAAGCGTTTTAGAGAAATGTTAGGCATAAAACAGGAAGCTTTGGCTTATGATTTGGGAGAAGACTGGAGCCAGAAGAAAATTTCTTTGCTCGAGCAGAAAGATGTTATTGAAGAAAATCTGCTGAAACAAATTTCTAATTTTTTAAGAATTCCTGTAGAGGCTTTTCAGAACTTTGATGAAGAGCAAGCCGTAAGTATTATTTCCAACACTTTTAACGACCAATCTAACGGTTATAATTATTATCCAACTTTCAATGTAAATCCTGTAGACAAATGGGTAGAAGCTTTGGAAGAAATTAAGCGATTAAATTCGGAACTTTTAAAAGCGAAAGACGAACATATTAAAGCTTTGGAAAAAATATTAAAAGACAAATAAGCATTCTTAAATACATCAATTCTAATATTAAAAGAGACTTTTAGGTCTCTTTTTTTTTTGATAGGATTAACTACTTTTTATAAAGCTCAATTTTTCGTCCATCAGGATCAGAAACAACAGTCAAAAAGCCGAAATTAGCTTGTATTGGTTCTGAATATGATATATCATTATCACTAAGAAACTTCAATGTTTCTTCAAAATTATCAATTGTAAAACCTAATCTCACACTAATGTCTGGTTCGGTTTGATTTTTTGCCAATGGATAAATTTCCAAAACTAAACTTCCAATTTCTGCCGAATAATGCATAGGGGAGTTGCCATGTTTGTGGTAATCAAATTTCAAACCTAATAAACTATAAAAAGCAACCAAACGTTTTTGGTCATTTGTTCGTAGTACTAAAAGTCTAATTTCCATTTAATCTTATATATAATTACAAATGGTTATTTTTACAGATGAATAAATATAATCAATAATTAGTTGAGTCTAAACAAATATAAAAAGCAATGTATTTCTTTAAAAAAACTAAATTTTCTTCTTTAACAGAAGCCTTAGAAAATCCTAAGAACTGTAAAAAGTTAAGCCTTAAATTTTACAATCATAGCTTAAAAGATAAAGGAGAAATATTTTCGCAGTTTGTAAATCTGGAAGTATTAGAAATACAGACTGATACATCAACGTACTATCTAAATGATTTTGAACTCCCAACGGAAATTGGAAATCTTAAAAAGCTTAAAAAACTTTCAGTTCTGAATTTTCCTTTAAAAACTTTTCCAGATTGGATTTTTAATCTGGAATCATTACAGTATTTAATGCTTAGAGGAAATGATATGGATACAATTCCTGAACCTATATCGCAATTGAAAAATTTAAAAACACTCAGGATTGAATGTTGCCCGTTAAATAGTATTCCTGAAACATTAAGTCAATTAAAAAACTTAAAATTTTTAGGACTTTGTGATACAAGACTTACTGATTTAAATTCGAATTTATTTCCTGACAATTTGAAGGAGATTTATTTTAATGGTACAGGAGTATATAACGATGAAGATTTGGAATGTTTGAAAAAGAAATTGCCGAGAACAAAAATATACCCATAAAACCAGTTATTAAATATTATTACTTGTAAATCTCCTCCAAAAATCATAAATTACAATCTATCAAAAAACATTTCTACATGCAACAAGAAAAAGACTGGTCAATAGACGAAATTCAGAATACCTGGCAATTGGTTTCAAAACTTCATGACGGACAAAAATATGGCGGAAGCAATGAGGGAGAAAGGGTAGAATATATCAATCATATCGGAAGTGTTGTTTTTGAAGTTTTAAATGCCAGCCGTTTAACTGAAAATATGAATGCTGATTTTGCTGTGAAATGTGCTATGCTTCACGATACTATAGAAGACACAGTATTTAATTATGAAAGAGTAAATGATTTATTTGGAAGTGAAGTAGCATCCGGAGTTTTAGCCTTAACCAAAAATGACGAAATCGAAGATTCTCTCGAAAAAATACTGGATAGTTTAAGCAGAATCAAACAACAACCTATAGAAGTCTGGGCAGTTAAAATGGCCGATCGAATCTGTAATTTGTACGAACCGCCATATTACTGGGATGATGAAAAGAAACTGAAATATATTAAGGAAGCTGAAATTATATTGAGCGAATTAAAAGATGGAAATCAGTATTTAGCCAATAGATTGCAAAATAAGATTAAGGAGTATTATCGTTTTCTGAGTACTTCAAATTAATAACAAAAAAGCTCCAAAATCTACATGAATTTGGAGCTTTTTTTAATCAAACTTCTTTTGTCAGTCTGTCCAATTCTTTCAACAAAGTAGGAAATCTAAATTCACCATGCATACTTTCAACTTTATTAAAAGCTTCTTCCAAGTCGATTCCGATAGAAGTAATATATAACGGCTTCTTGCTGTCTCCTCTGAACAAAGCTTTTTTATTTTTTTCTATAGAAGCAAAATTTGTTTTGGCAACACCAATAATCGGAATTTGTTTATTTAGTTTTTCATATAAATAACCGCCTAAACCGTATTTTCCTTCATCATTTAAATACACAAAACCATCAACAACAATTACATCAATTATAGCTAAATCAATTTGATTTAGTAAACTCAGAATACAAGGCAGTTCTCTTTTATAAAATTCACCTGGAATATATTCTTCAACATTATCAATAATTTCAGTGTAAACTTTAAAGTTTTTATCTTCATTCCATTCAGAAAATTCAAGGCAAACGGTTTTGGCTTTTTCGTCAAAATAATAGGTATCAAAAGCTAAGATCATAATTTTTTAAAAGGCTTATTTATATAAAAACGAAGATATGTTACTTGGAGTTAACTTTTCTTAGTTCTGTCAACATTTCATTTAGAAAATCCTGTTGTTTGGCATCATCTTTAAAGTAACGCTGATACAATACACTACAACTTTCTACATCGGCTATATTTTCTTTATTGAACGACCAATCGTCTTCATTTTTAATTGTAATCCCTATATCATTACTACAGCTTTGCCAGAGCTCAGAAAACTTCGTCTTTTTATCGGCACTCAATTTACTGAAATCCGCATAAACAGAATAACCACGCATTTCTGAATTGAAAAACTTGTAAATTTCATATACAGGAACTCCGCCCCAATTTATGTATTGTCCTTCCGGCAATTTTATATCCGTTAATCTTTTTTCACTCATTTTATGACTTTGTTCTCCTGATACAAAAAAGTGTTCGTCATAAGTCAGTTTTGTACCTTTTGGAACCATAATCTTCTTTACCATCATGGGTTCTGTAGTAATAAAATAAGGATAGTCAGGAGATGAATTTCCACCAGTTGGATTCATGTTTCCAACACAACCTGTAAGTATTAAAGCAAATAATGAGGATATTGGTTTTAAAATTTTCATATTCAATTATTTTATTAGTTTAAAAAGAGCCTCAAGTGTAGATTCTTTTTGATTGATAATGATCAATTGGCTTTTATCATTTAGAAAAAATTTATTGGCAAATTCTTTGTTTGCATTGGGTTTCCATTCTTTTAATTCGGGGAATTTATTTTTCAGCAGTTTAACTTTTTCAGCAGTATTTTTAGAAATGATTACCACTTTCGTTAAAGGAGTATCTTTCATTTTATTGATGCTGTTTTCTGTAATCTCAGAGTCAAATTCTGTCCTGGAGCGATAACGAAACAATTTATTAATTCCCCTTAAATCAGTCTCATTTTCAGAAAGAACATATCTATAAGTCATTATGTTATCGAGTTCATCAATCCATTCTGGAAAATTTTCTTCATAAAGTTTGATATAAGTGTCAATAAAGTTTTTATCCATTGCTTTTTTCTGATCGATATATTCTTTCATTAGCAGATAAATCTTCTTTGCCATCAAATTGATATATTTTCTATTATACCAATCTCCAGGATCTAATTTTCCATCGAGTTTCTCATAGACATATCCGTTTCCTAGTCCCGTAGCCAAAACTTCGTTCATAAGCTGATAGGCGTAATTACTGCATATTGATTTGTTTTCTTTAAAATAAGTATCAATTTCTGTTTTGACTTCAAATGATTGCTCATCATACACAATATGATACGTTTCGTGCATCATAACACTAAATAAATCCTTATTCGAATTCAAATCAACTTGTACAGCACTAATAAAATTGTTGCAAAAAGCCTGAGCTGTAAATCCTTTTGAATTGGGCAAAGGATAAAATGCCGAAACAAACGGAATCGCATTATCCCAGCTTGAATTATAAAACAAAAGTCCGGTTTCAAAATAACCAACGATGTTATTATCGTTCGAATATTTTATCATATCTCCCAATTGTTTTTCAAACTTTTCTTTATTCGGATTGTAAATCAAATCATTGTAAACACTTGTAAATTCAGCAATGCACGAAGCTAAATCACTCAAAGTTTGGATTGGAATAAAGCCTGCAGAACGAAGTTTAAAATCATTAAGAGTATTGGTTTCAATTAAATTCTTTTTCAAAAGATCATTCGTTTGCATATTCTTTTTTGATCCGTAAGGATATTCTTCAAATCGAAAACTATAATCCAATATTAATTTGTCAAACTTCGAAATTATCTTATTGTAACGTTCTGTATTGTATTTGGATTTTTGGAATTCTGTTTTAAAAACATTTTCAGGATAATGTTCAGAAAGACTTTCTATAAAAAGATAGACTGCTAACTGTTCTGAATATTTAATGGTAAAAGTGGTCTTTTGTCCGTATATTAATGATGTTAGAAATAAGAAGGTTAGTTGAAATATTTTCTTCATATTGGTTTTTAAGGTTTTAGTTTTTTATGGAGCTTTCATTCTTTCTGTTTTAATATATCGATCCGAAACAGTATCGGTATCAATACCTTTCATTTCGCTTTTTACTTCGCGTAAATATCCTTTTTTGTCAGGAACATAATAATCGATTAATCTGCCACCGTGATACGGATCATAATAATTTACCGTGACTACTAAAGTGTCGTTTTTTACTTTGTAGAATCCTTCTCTGGCAATTTTACCTTTTATTGTGGCATACTTTTGCGACTCTTTGTAATAGGCACTTCCCATTGTATTCTTAAATGTAAAATCGTACCAAATTAAGGTATCTTGCGGTGTTTGTTGAGACATCAGTTTTTTCTCGAATACCTCATAAACATCATAAAAGTTACCTTTGATTTTAATAGCTTCAATTCGCTTTTTCTGTGCTGAGGCTGTATTCGAAACAGCAGGTTTTATGATTGTTTTCTTAGTTTTATTTTGCTGAGAATGAATAACTGTGACGCTTAAAAATAGGACCAGTAAAATGAATATGTTTTTCATATCAAATACTATTGATTTCATTAAATCTGTTTAAGCTAATATAAGAAATATCTTTAAAACTCAACTAAAAGCTAAATTGCTTAACTTTAGCAGACTATCTATTGATTTAAAACCGAAACAGATGAAAACGAAAATGATATGGGCAAATCTTGCCGTACAGAACATACAAAAAACAATTAATTTTTATTCCGGTTTAGGATTCAGACAAAACGGAAAAGAAACAGATGAATTAGTCAGTTTTTCTTTTGCTGATAATAATTTTATAATCAATTTCTTTATTGCCAAAAGACTCGAAAATGCCTTAAAAGGTAAATTGACTAATGCCTTAAATGAGAATGAAGTGATATTTTCTTTATCTGCTCAAAGCAGGGAAGAAGTAGAACAATGGGTTGAAATAGTTCAAAAAGCTGGCGGAACGATAGTTTCTGAGCCTGAAAATTACGAACAAGGCTATACTTTTACATTTGCCGATCCTGACGGGCATAAATTTAATTTTCTATATTGGCCAGGAATGTGATTTTTTGCCATATGGCAAATTTTCATTAAAAACTTATCCCTAACTTTCGTGCATGAAAGAATTAGTAGCATACATATTGAAATTTGGGAGTTTAAATCAGCAACAAATTGATCTGATTTTAAGCAAAGCCCAAGAAAGAGAAATTAAAAAAGAAAACTATTTTTCTGAAGCTGGAAAAGTGTCTGTAGAAGTTGGTTTTATTATCGACGGTGTCATGAGAGTCTGTTATTACAACAACAAAGGCGAGGAAATTACAAAATATTTTATAGACGAAAACAATCTGGTTGTTGATTTAGAAAGCTTTGAAAACAGTATCTGTTCTTCGGCTTATGTTGAAGCTGTTACCGATTGTAAAATGATTGTTTTTTCTAAAAAGGATTGGGAAGAACTTTTAAATACAATTATTGGCTGGGATAAAATCGTTCACAAAATCATTAACAAAGCATTGATTGATAAAGTTTCCCGAAGAAGTCCACTGGTTTCAGAAGATGCCACGACACGTTATTTGTCTTTTATGGAAATGTTTCCAAATGTCATCAATCGTGTTCCGCTTTCTTATTTGGCTTCTTACTTGGGAATTACACAATCTTCTTTAAGCCGAATCCGAAAAAATATCCGTTAAAGTTGTTTTTTGCCATATGGCAAATGTTTTTCTTTTTTATCGATGCAACTTTGTAATCAATAATTTAAAAAGATAAAAAATGGATTCAGTATTAATTACAGGTGCAAATAGAAGTATAGGTTTAGAAACGGCAAAACAGCTTTCAGAAAAAGGATTATTTGTTTATTTAGGAAGCCGTGATCTTCAAAAAGGAGAAGAAGTGGTAAAAGAACTTACCCAAAACGGATTTCAAAACATAAAAGCAATTCAAATCGACGTTACAAATGCTCAAAGCGTTTTAGAAGCTAAAAATCTTATAGAAAACGAGCATGGAAAACTGGATATTTTAATTAACAACGCCGGAATTCTGGGAGATGTACCACAAGATTCTTCGACAACTCCAGTTGAAAATATTCAAAACGTATTTGACACAAACTTTTTTGGGGTCATCAGAGTTACACAGACATTTTTGGAATTGCTTAAAAAATCTAAAAATCCAAGAATAAGCAATATTACGTCTGGTCTTGGTTCGTTAACGTTGCACAGCGATCCTGCATGGAAATATTATGCAATTAAAGCGGTTTCATATGTTTCTTCTAAAACAGCTTTAAATGCCTTCACAGTGACTTTGGCTTATGAATTAAAAGATTTAGGTTTCAAAGTAAATGCAATTGATCCGGGTTATACCGCAACAGATTTTAATCATCACAGCGGACCTGGAAGTGTAGAAAGTGCTTCAAGTTTTATTATTAAACATACTCTGACAGATGAAAACGGACCAACCGGAAAATTCTTCAGCAATGATATTGAAGACGAAAGTGAAGAAAGTCCGTGGTAAAAGATTTTTAAAACATTACAAAAACTCCAAAGTCAAGTAGATTTTGGAGTTTTTATTTTAAAACCAATCGTTTTCAGAATTAAGTTATGATTAGTAAAAATATAGTTTTTCAAACAAATAGAATAGCTTCATTCAAGAATTAAAATCTAATTTGATCTGCTAAAATCTTTTAAAATCTGCGTGAAATACTTTTGTCTATAAATTTTTCACACAGATTTACACAGATTGAAGCTGATTTAGACAGATTTATATCTAAGTTGATCTAATGAATTGAAAAAAATAACTTCTGCAAATGGTTAAATAACTATGTTTCTATGTGTTTAAAAATAACTAAGCGCAACAGGTTAATAAAATTTAAAGCAGTAAATTAGTAGCCTGAAAATTTCTAAAACAAAAAGCATGTCTATTACAACAGAAGCAGAATTAGCCGGAATGAAAAAAGCCAGTGAGGCTGTTGCGTTTACTTTAAAAGAAATGAGAAAGTTTGCCAAAGCTGGTATATCAACCAAAGAATTAGACGAATACGGCGGACAGTTATTAAAAAGTTTTGGAGCTAAATCTGCGCCTTATGAAACTTATGGTTTTCCGGGCTGGACTTGTATCAGTGTCGATAATGAATTTTGCCACGGAATTCCTTCTGATAAAAGAATTCTGCAGGAAGGAGATTTAATCAATATTGATGTTTCTGCAGAATTAGACGGTTTTTGGTCAGATAACGGAGGCTCTTTCGTGATTGGAGAAGATGTAAACGAACATCAAAAACTGATTGAAGCTTCCAAACAAATTCTTCATAAAGCGATTCATAACATAAAAGGCGGTATTCGTATTTCTGATATAGGTTTTTTAATTGAAACTGAAGCGAAGAAAAAAGGTTATAAAGTGATCAAAAATCTAACCGGGCATGGAGTAGGGAGAAGTCTTCATGAAGCACCACACGAAATTGCCAATTACAGAGACCGTTTTAATGTAACAAGATTTAAAAAGAATTCGGTTGTAGCAATTGAAACGTTTATTTCTACAACTTCTACTTATGCAGAAACAATGAAAGATGGCTGGACAATGGTTGGAAATAAAGGCGGTTTTATGGCACAACACGAACATACAATTGTGGTAACAGAAGGCAAACCGATTATTTTGACAGAAATGAATGAAATCTGGAATTAACTAATTTTCCATACGCAAAAAACTCCATTAGAAGTAATGGAGTTTTTTTGTTTTAATTATTTCGTGCATTAAATTCCGAGACTAACTTTTTATTTACTTCAATAATTTTCTGCGGATCAATCATATTTGCATTAAAGATGAAATCATAATTTTTATCTTTTGGTTTGAATTTATTTACGCCATAAGCGATACTATTTGCAGGAATATTTTTGGTTATAATTGATCCGGCACCAATAACTGAATTTTCTCCAATTACAATTGGACCTAAAATCTTAGCACCATCAGCAATAATAACATTCCTTGCAATAATCGGATTCCCGACATTTTCCCACTCGTCAGTAATTTTGTTGTATTTCAAATTGGCTCCAATAGAAACATTTTGAAAGATAACCACATTTTCACAAATTTTTGAAGCTACAATTGTACAACCGCGACCGTGATGCGCAAACAAGACACTTTTATCCATCTCGGCACAATTAATCTCACAGCAGTAAAATTTCTCTAATAAATTACCCGCAATTTGCTTTAAAAATTTGCTTCTAGAATGGCAATTTATTTTAACTAAAGTGTTAAACATATTCTTTCTTAAATATCAAGCATTTCTTTTATAATTAATAATTTACAATTTATAATTAAATCGGTTCCCAAAGTTCAATTTTATTGCCTTCGGTATCCATGATATGAACAAATTTTCCGTAATCATAAGTTTCAATATCATCCAGAATAGTAACTCCGTTGGCTTTCAGTTTTTCTAAAAGACCTTCAATATTCTGAACACGATAATTCACCATAAACTCTTTTTTGGATGGTGAAAAATATTCGTCTCCTTTCTTAAAAGGACACCATTGCGTTGATTCAATTTGTTCTGGATTATCAATATTTCTAGACTCAAAACTTGACGATCCCCAATCGTTAATTTCCAATCCTAAATTTTTGGCGTACCAGTCTTTTGTTTCTTTTGGATTATCCATAAAAAAGAAAATACCGCCAAGTCCCGTTACTTTTGGTATTTTGTCTGATGAATTATAATCTTCCATGTTTTCTTTTTTTATTTAATATCTAAGGTAAATTATTTTTCTGTACTATCGTATTTTATATTCTGCCGTCTATTTAAATAATTTTATAATTTTAAGCTCAAATGAGTCTAAAATGAGAAATATTCCATTATTGATAATTTTTGTTTTACTTGCCAATTGTAATAAATCAGCTGAGTATAATAAAACTTCTTCAGAAGTAGTTATGAACCAGAAAGAAATAAAGAACAAGGTTGAACATAAAATAATCAAAGCAGAAGAGAATTTTACAGAAACTGAAACTTTTACAGACAGTACTAGAATTGCTCAAAAGGGAAAATATAAAATTGAAATTACTCAAACTACAATTGATAATAATACCAATGTTTCTTTTAAGCTTTTTCTAAAACTAAACGGTAAATGGAAGAATATTCAAAACTATTCTTTACCAAAAGAAAGTGATATCCCTTTGATTACAGAAATTGAAGACTTCAATAACGACGGATTCAATGATTTTACCATTCATTATTCAACTGCTGGCAGAGGTGCTAATGATATTAGAAAATTGTTTATTTTTTCAAATAAAGAGCATAAATTTATAGAAATAAAGAATTCTGATTTGTATCCTAATCTTCAATACAATAAAAAGCTGGATTGCATTGATGCTTTAAGTGTTTACGCAGGTTCAAGCACAACATTTTTAAAGCTTAGAAAAGATCATTTAGTTGAATTTGCCAGAGTCGATTTTATGGATGGGAAAATTGCAATTTATTTGATTGAAAAAAATAAAGAAAGAAAGCTTCGATCTGAAACTTATTCCGGCTCAAGTGACGAAATGATTCGATTTGTTAACTATGATCCTCTCGAAGAATATGGTTATGAGAACTAATTAAAACCTTAAAAGAACCAGAATGAAAAACGACAGAGTATACAAAATACTATTTGCCAGTGTTTACCCCATGTACATTCAAAAGGCAGAAAAAAAGGGTAGAACCAAAGAAGAAGTAGATACCGTAATTTTATGGTTAACAGGGTATAGCGAATCCCAATTTAAAGATCAAATTGAAAAGAAATCAGATTTGCAAACATTTTTTGATGAAGCTCCAAAACTAAATCCTAACGCCTCAAAAATTACGGGAATGATTTGTGGTTATCGTATTGAAGAAATCGAAGATCCCTTGATGAGGAAAATCCGTTATATGGATAAATTAGTAGATGAATTGGCGAAAGGAAAGAAAATGGAAAAGATCCTGAGAGAATAATTATTTTGAAAAAAGAATCGATTAATTATATTTCACCCTGAGGTTCTTTGGAAACCATATCCTATAATTCAGATAGCTATCCTAATTGAGATTATTCTTTGAAATAAATTGATGGCATTCAAATAAATTCCGTAGGAATGAAAAAAAATTGTAGCAACGGATTTTAATCCGTTGAAAAAAGTTCACAATGATCGAATGAGTTCCATAGGAAGGGGTCATTTCTTTGCGAAATATGAATCGAACCTACGGCTCTTTGTGTTGAGGATGTTTTATCTAAACCGGATAAAATCCGGCCCTACAAAATAGTTCGAGCCTAACGGCTCTTTTTATGTTGAAAATTAAATTTCAAAGCTCCAGTGAAGCGACATATTTAAAAGCTTCTTTATATTATCTTTCTTTTTTATAATTTTAAATATATATAGTAAAAGGCTGTTTTTTTAACAGCCTCCTTAGTTCTAAACTCTCAATAAACCACGAAATCCTCGTGCCGCATAATACGATTCTGCACCGTTATGATAAACAAAAACGGTATTATATCTAAAATCAGAAAAAATAGCTCCACCTAATTTTCTAATTTCTGCTGGAGTTAGAATCCAGCTGGATGTTTTAGTATCAAATTTCCCAAGCTTTTGAAGTTCTTTGTATTGTTCTTCATTCAAAATTTCAATTCCCATTTCTTCCGCCATGTTAATTGCGCTGTTTGCGGGTTTATGTTCTTTTCTTTTTTCAAGCGCTTCATGATCGTAACAAACACTTCTTCGACCTTTTGGGCTTTCAGGCGAACAATCAACAAAAAGATATTCTTTTGTTTTTTCATCAAAACCAATAACATCAGGCTCGCCCTCTGTTCTTTCCATTTCATCTAAAGACCATAATTTACTGGGATTGGCTTTTAATTTGGCTTCAATAGACGACCATTTCAAGTTTTTATGCCTGTTTATATTTTTTTCAAAGCGTTTTTCCAGCGTAGTTAAAAGCTCTTCTTGTTCGTTGAGTGTTAATTCTTTTTTCATCACATTAAAGTTTTTAGTTTGCAGAACATTTTCTGTTCTCTGGTCTATAATACCAGGAAACAATGGTCAAAACAATCAATAATACCGGACCAAAAAGCTCTTTAGTGCCGTCACCAACAGCCAAATGAGAAACTACAGCTCCGGACATGGCAAAGAAAAAGCCCGCATAAGCCCATTCTTTCAGTAAACCAAATTTCGGAATTAATATCGCAATCACACCTAAAAGTTTCCAAACACCCAAAAGTGTTAGAAAATAAAGCGGATAACCTAAATGATTCATCATTTCCGTTTCTTCTTTTAGCTGTATTAATTGCACAATTCCTGTCGATATCATTCCTAAAGCCAGCCAAAGTGTGGCAATCCAATAGATAATTTTGTTTCGTTTACTCATGATTCTTTTATTTTAGTTTAGTTACAATTTCCTCTAATCGGTTATGAGCCATATTTAAACCTTGAGCAAATGGCAGTTTCAATTGATTAGTTCTGTGCTCAATTGATTTATAAATAATCTGCATGGTGAGTTTACTGGTTCCATCTGTCAGTTTCTCGAATTCCAAAAACTCCAACTGCGGTGCAAAATTGATATTATCCATTTCAAAAGTTCGGACAATTTTTTCATTTGGAATAAAATCATGAATTACTCCGTTTGCTTTAAAAACAACATTTCCGTTAGGATCACTGGTTTCAAACTCCCAGGCACCATGTTTTTTGCTTTCTAGTTTTATTACTTTAGTCCCCATCCATTGTGCCACGATTTCCGGATCTTCGTAGGCTTTGAAAAGTAATTCTACCGGAAGATCAAATTCTCTGGTAATCGTAAGATCATGCCTGTTTTCCTCGGCATGAATTTTAGTTTTCTTTTCCATGGTTTATTTTTTATAATTTTTCATAATCGACTCGAGTTTGTTGAAACGATCTTCCCACATTTGCCTGAACGGTTCAATGAAATTGTCAATTTCTTTCATTTTTTGAGGATTTAAATGATAATAAATTTCTCTTCCACTTTGTGTTTGATGTAATAATTCACATTCGTTTAAAATCTGAATATGTTTCGAAATCGTCTGTCTTGACGAATTAAAGTTGGCCGCAATGGCACCAGGTGTCATTGCTTGTACGGCAACCAGACTCAATATAGCTCTTCGGGTCGGGTCGGCTATTGCCTGAAATACATCTCTTCTAATTTCCATTACGCAGTTATTTGACTGCAAATATAATGAAGTCATTTGACTGCGCAATATTATTTTTGGTTTTATTTTAAAAAGAAAACCTTCAAATGATTAATTTGAAGGTTTTTAAAGCTCTTTATAGCTAATAAATTAGTCCAATCCCGCAAACTGAAACGGCTTGGCTTCTTTAAAATTAATCAACGATTCACCAGAATAATTTTCATTATTAGCCAAACTCAACTTTCTAATTTTTCCTTTTTCACTAAAATCAATTTTACTGAATTCCACCCAAATTACGTTTGGATTCAACACATTATCAAAATAATAAACCAGATTTTTTTGATCTGCAACAGTTCTCCAGCGCGTAGAGGAGATGTTCGGTTCTGTAGGAGAAGAAATTCCAAGCGGTACGGAACAATTTCGGATTACACCAAAAACACTTGCCAAAGCACTTCTTGTATTGTCTGTTTTTGGAATGGCATCTATATAATATGAAGCTCTTACAAAACGATCGGCCGCTCTATTGGTTCCCGGAAGCATTACGGTTCCAGGAATGCTTTTCCAATACGTATTAATAGCCAATTGATCATTAAAAATAGGGGAGTTGGTCATCGTAACATATTTTCTATCATGATGGATCACCAGTTTTTCGTTTATATACTCGAAAATGGCATTATCACCAGAAGCATCAGAAACAGATAAATGCACTGTTGCAAAGATATTTGTACCCGGAATATGAGAGGAAGCCACAACAAAATCTTCTTTTTCTAAGGCGGCCACAACCTCAGAAACGGTCGAAAAATTATCTAAAACATATTGAAGCCATAATGAAACCGCCAAACCTTTTACTTTTCCATTCTTTTCAAATTTTGGATATTGAGATTCCACCAGCCACAACAGATTACCTACAAGTCCTTTTTCATTCATTCCGTCAGAAGAAGCAATATCCCAGGAACTCGTAATCACACTTCCGTATTTTGATTTCCATTTCACTGAACTTGTTCCAACTTCTCCGGCACGTTCAATACCTCGTGGAAAGATCCATAAGTTGGCAGGAATTTCACTGCGCCAGTCCATCGAACGGGCTGTTATTATGGTACCGTTTAAACCTTCGTACACAACTCTTGTACACGGGAGCACCGTTTCACTGATGAGAGTAAAAGCAAGTAAAAGCGAGAAAATTTTGTTTCGTGATTTCATGGTATTTTACATTTTAATTAAACGTTAATCAGTATATGAAGTAGAGGAATAAAAATTTGTAAATAAAATCTTCTTATGCAATTTACATAATTTCTATAATATTTTAAATATCAACCAAATATCTATCGAAATAAAATTACTTCCGTTAAAAAAAAGCAACTTGATTTGAAACAAAATCATAAGATTAGCGCCAGAATAATTCTGGCGCTAATCTTATTTTTTTAAAGCATAATGCTTTCTTTTATATTTATTTCTTCTAAAAAAGATTCGTCATGAGATATCGCAATCAATGTTCCTTGATACTCATTGAGCGCAACCGTAAGAATTTCTATGTTTTGAATATCCAAATTATTCGTAGGCTCATCTAAAATAATAATTTCAGGAGCTTCATTACTAATCGTCAAACAACATAACATAAGACGCATTCTTTCTCCTCCGCTTAGAGTGTTACACGATTTATCCCAATCATTTTGAGAAAATAAAAAGCGATTCAGTCTCATTTTGATATCATGTTCTTCCAAACCGCAATCGTTAAACTGCTGAGCCTGTTCATAGATATTCAAATCATTATGCAAAAGTGAATAATCCTGATCAATGTAAATTGTTTTTTGGGACAGCGAAGTAACGTTTCCATTTTTAGGCTTTAATTCTCCCAGAATAATTTTAATTAAAGTCGTTTTTCCTGAACCATTTAAACCTTTAATACTTAAACGATCACCAGAAAGAATTTCAAAATTGAGATTCTCTTTCCAAAGCAATTGATTTCCATAACTGTAATTTAATTCTTCTGCTCTAAAAATGGTTCTTCCCTTATGGAATGAAGTATTAGAAAAACCAAACTTCATTTGATCTATTGCAGGAAGTGACGAGCGAAGCTGTCTTAAATCTTCTGAAATGCCGCTGATTTTTTCTGCATGAACATCTTTTAGTTTGGAACTGCTGTTTTCGGCTTTATTCCGCAACGTATTCATCATAATTCTAGCAACTCCAGACTTTTCTTGCTTCTTTTTTCCTTTAGAATCTAATTTATTCTGACGTTCAATCGTTTCCCGTTCTTTTTCTTTGGCTTTTTTAAGCGCTTTTTCTTTGCTTTGCACATCAAGTTCCAAAGCATTTTTTTCTATCTTTTTCTGTTCATTGTAAAAATCATAATTCCCTCCATAAGCAGCAATGCCGTTTCTACTCATTTCAAGAGTTTTGTTTAGAAGATTTAAAAGCGTTCTGTCATGGCTAACAATTAATAGAGAACTTGAAGTAGATTTTATAAAATCATACAGCAATTTTCTTCCTGCAAAATCCAAATGATTACTCGGTTCATCTAACAAAACCAAATCGGGTTGTTGGATCATAATGCCGGCCAAAAATACTTTTGTTTTCTGTCCGCCACTTAGTGTTCCCATTTTTTGTTCTAAATCTAAATCCTGTAACTGCCAGTACGATAATGCTTCTGTACAACGCTCTTCAATAGTCCAGTCATCGTCTAATAATTGAAGATTTTCTTCTGTCACATTACCCTCAAGTATTTCTTTAAGTGATTTTATTTTATCCTTTATTGATAAGGCCTCAGAAATAGAAACATTATTAAATTGACCGAATAATTGCGGTACAAAATAAGGGATTGCATTTTGAATAATCTGACCAGAAATTGGCTGTAATTGTCCAGCAATAATTTTCAATAATGTTGATTTTCCAACACCATTATTTCCGACTAGAGCCGTTTTGTCATTTTTATTTATAGTTAAACTAATGTTTTGAAACAGCATGTTTTTATTCTCATGCTGGTAAGAGATATTTTGAAGAATAAGCATAATTCCTTTCTTTTATAGATAATAATCAAGCACCGCTGATTGGCGGTTACTCACTAAATTTTCTGAAAGAAAATATTTTTCACATATTCTAAAACACATTTGAAGAAGTACAAAGGTATTAATTTCAGTCTTAAAAATCAAAAAAACCATTCTTCACAGTTTAAAGAATGGTTTTTTGTATCGAAATTTAGGTGTGTATTTATTTTAAATTTTGTCAAGTGTAATTTTAGCTTCTTTAGCATCTAAAATTAATTTATCCTCTGTAATGGTGCTTACACAAGGATAAGGTGTGCCGACTTCATCTTTGATAACAAGACTTGTTCCTTTTTTGGTTAAAGCATAAGTTCCGTCTGTTATTTCACGAAGCAAATATCCCGTAACATGTCCGTCTTCTGTAAATGTGAGGGTTCCATTAGTTAGAATGGCATTTTTAGTAGAATCTGACATTGGTGTTTTTGGTTCGATTGCAGTGACTTTCCATGAATTCACTAATTTATTTCTTTTAGTATGACATGAAACCATTAATAAAACAACAACTGCAATTACGAGGGTAAATAATTTAGAGTTTTTCATGATTATGCGATTAAAAAGTTAAACAGGAAAAAGTTACAAAAAAAAACGATATTAAATTATTAGAAGCCAAATATTTATGAAGATTTTTTTTGTTAGCAAAATCACAAAAAAAACAAACTCTAGTTAAGCGTTAAAGCTCCCAGTATTTCCTCATACATGAATGGGCCGCCAGGATAAGTGGCTGTATAATCGAGATTCATCCAGACTTGTCCGCGTTCGTCAATGTGATAATGAAGTTTTTTACCATAGCTTTCTTTGACAAAAAGAACGTTTTTAATCAAGTAATTTACTTTTTCCAAGTCAATCATTGAACCAATTAAAATCTCTGGATAAATGTGCCCTTTCGTATGAATAAGTCTTGGAGTTCCTCCAATGGATCGAATAGCCGCTGCCATCAAGATCGAGTGATCATCGCAATCGCCAGAGAAATAATCTAAAGATTCGCTGGCGGTTGCGATATAATCACCATCTTTTGGGTCGTTAACGTAGTTCCATCGGCTGTTTATCTCTTTAAAAACAGCAAAGCACTGAATAATAGTTCTATAATCTGAATATCCTCTAATTCCTTTAAAATGTTTACTCGTTGCCATAATAGCAAAATTTCGCACTCTAGGATTCTGGTATTCTATCGCATTGATAATTTTTGATTTATTGGGAAAAGGCAACAGTTTAGCCACAATAATATCCTGAGGATATGGATTGTCCGACATGGTATAAATCATTGAATTGTAATCTTCTGAGATTTCACTGAAACCGTAATTTCCAATAACACTTCCGTAAAACAATACAAGTAAATAAACCGCAATGCACAAAATAATTATCGTTCTGAGATACATCAGAAGGAAAAATATCGCTGCAAAAACAAATATAAAGATGAATACACGATCCAGATTGAATGCCCATTCCAAATCGATTAAATTTTGATGCAGTATGATGAAAATTGGAATTGTAATCAAAAAACTTAAAATCGAAATAATAATCCTGTCCCACGGTGATTTCACCTGTAGTTTAGATTTTAATCTCGGAAAGTCGATTTTAGGGAACTTCATCATACGAATCAAAAAAGCAATATTACAGTGCTTTTACGGTTTCTACAAAAATACTTTTTTTATCAATAATTCCCAGATCAAATAGTTGATTTTGAATTTTATTAAAAGACTTTTCTGTTAAATTTTTTTGTGACCATTGTGTTAATTTCAGCCATTCTTTTATATCTGATGCTTTTTGATTAAAAAGTTTAGACAATTTTTTATCAATTTCAGGAATCTCCTTAAAATCAACCGTAGTTTTATTAATGATATCCAGAATTTTTTCTACCACTTTAGGATTCTTTTTCAAGAATTCATCACGAACTGCAATAATAAAAGAAGGCCATGGAGTAGGGCAGTCGTCGATACGTCTGAATATCCCCTGATCAACAAGAGGTTTTGTCATAAAACGTTCCCACATAAAATAGTCTGCTTTCTGGTTCGTCAAAGCATCAACGGCGCCGTCAATGGTATTTACGATTTCAAATTCCAGATCATCAGGTTGCCAGCCTTGTTCGCTAGCGTTAACATAAGCCATTAATTGAGATCCAGATCCCACTCTTGAAATTGCAACTTTTTTGTTTTTTAAATCTTTTAAAGTCTGAAAATTAGATTTCGCTGCTACGTGAATTCCCCAAATCAAAGGAGATTGTACATAGATCTGGACAATTTTACTCGGATTTCCTGCGGCAATATCCTTTAAGATTCCTTCGGTTAAAATAACTGCTAAGTCTGTTTCGCCGTCGCGCAGCATTTGACACATTTTCCCAGTACCTTCGGGAACATTTGTCCATTGTAAGTCGATGTTCTCTGCTTCAAATTCACCATTTTCAATACATAGATGCCATGGCAAATTGAAGTGTTCCGGAACACCCGCAATTTTGACAGTTTTCATTTATTTTAAGTTTAAGTTAAGTTGCTTGTTTGGTATGCGTAATCTTAAGTTTGTTTAGTTTTTCAGTAAATCTGTTCGGTGTTTCTCTGAAAGACAAGGTTCTGCATATTCGATAACTTCCTGTGCTTCGTATTCATTTAGCACACTTCTTACCAAAGCATAATCTACATCTTTCACAATTTCTACTGCAAAAAAAGTTTCATTCAATTCCTCCGACAAACAATTTATTGCCTTCAATTTTTCGCGAATGATTGCTGCGTCAAAACCTTTTTCTAAAATAGCAATCTGAACAATTGAATTTCCTGAGTTTTGTATTGTTTTTCTATGCATGAAACGCTCTTCTGTTTCATCATATTCAGCGTAAAAAATGTCGTCTGTAGCAATTAATGGTCCAAAAAATGGAATATTATCCAGTTTAAAAAGACCTTTTTCGAGATCTATAATTTCTGCCCACATCGTTTCAGAAACTACCTCGTCCAGATAATCGCTGTAATATTTAAATAGTATTTTTTTATGAGTTTCAGACATTATTCAATTTCGTTTATTATGGCTTTTAGTGATGATATTACAATTCGATAACCGTCTGGATCCTGAATCATTTTTCCGTTTTCCTTCCAAAATGGATTAATCGGTTCTATCGTTGGAATATTATGGTATGTAAGCTTATGTATTAATTCGTTGTAAGTCGCGATTGTTTTTGGATAAAGCACTATGATGTCATCTTCGTCAAAAGAATGATTGGCCTTTGCATTAGATTGTGTAAATTCAAAATGCCAGTCTAAACCTGATTTCCCAATAAAAATTCCATCGTAATTATTGTGTTTTTGAAAACCTCCCAATAATTCAAAACCAAGAATATCTACGTAAAAATCCTCTATTTTCTTTAAATCATTGGTATGTCGTGCTACTCTCAAAAACATAATTTAGACCTTTAAAATTTATCTCCTTTATTTGCCAGCCAATTTATTCAAAGTATAAGCAATCAATTCATCAACAGCTTTGTACGGATCTTCACTAAATGTTCCTGAAGCACGATTGGCAATAATCGCGTTAAGCGATAGTGCATTATGCCCCAAAAGAGCTGAAAGTCCATAAATTGCTGCGGTTTCCATCTCTAAATTAGTGATTTTAGTTTCATTAAAACTAAAATTATCCATTTTATTATTTAATTCTGCATCTTGAATATTTAAGCGTAAAACTCTTCCTTGCGGACCGTAAAATCCTCCAGCAGTTGCCGTAATTCCTTTGAATATTCTGTCCGATTCAATTAGTTTTTCTAATTTTTCCGAACATTGTGTAACATAAGGCTTTCCTTTTTTAGGATCCCAGTTGGTATGTTTTACAAATGCGTCTTCAATTTCGGCAATCGAAACGTCATCAATTAGATAGGAGCGGAGCATATTATCCAAACCTAAACCAAATTTTGACATTACAAAGCTGTCAACTGGAATATCTTCCTGTAAAGAACCAGAAGTTCCGATTCTGATAATATTTAATGAAGTTAACGTTTCTTTTAGTTCACGTGTTTTTAAATCAATATTTACTAAAGCATCTAATTCGTTCAATACAATATCTATATTATCCGGACCAATTCCTGTAGAAACTACAGAAATTCTTTTGCCTTTATAAATACCAGTTTGGGTTTTAAATTCTCTTTTTTGAGCTGAATATTCGATTGAATCGAAAAACTGTGTGATTTTTTCAACTCGGTTTTGGTCTCCAACAAAAATAATGTCGTGAGCGATATGTTCAGGACGAAGGTTTAAATGGTAAACGCTTCCGTCTGGGTTTAGTATTAATTCTGATGATTGAATCATTTCTTTTTAAGTTTCTAAGGTTCTGAGATACTGAGATTCCAAGTTTTTAAACTTGGAATTTGGGCTTTTAAAATTGGAATTTTATACCCTATCCACCAACACGTTTTGTTTTAAATCCTTTTTCTTTTAAGATGGCCATGATTTTATCGCGGTAATCTCCTTGAATAATAATTGAATCATCTTTAAAAGTTCCACCAACGCTTAATTTGGTTTTAATCTCTTTGGCTAAGATTTTAAAATCTTCATCAGATCCTTCATAGCCTTCGATAATTGTAGTTGGTTTTCCTTTTCTTTTTTCAAATTTACAGATCATTGGTTCTTTCTGAACATATAATACATGTTCCTGTTCTTCAACCTGTTCCGGTTCATTTGTTTCAACATGATCTGGAAACAAGTTCTTTAATTGATCTTTTAAGTCCATATTTTTTTTATTCTAAAAAATAAATTCCAAGTATAAAGATATTTAAAAATTAAATTCCAAACTCCAACAGAAAGTCGGAATTTGGAATTTTTAATAAAATGGAATTTATTTCAGTTTATTTTTTAATTAAACCTAATTCTACTAAACGTTCGTGTAAAAACTCGCCAGCAGAAATATCTTCGTATTTCTTTGGATTTTCTTCATCAATACAGTTTTCTAAACAATCCAGACGCATATCGCTTACTGGATGCATAAAAAACGGAATAGAATAACGTGAAGTTCCCCATAATTCTCTTGGCGGGTTTACCACTTGATGAATTGTAGATTTCAATTTGTTGTTAGTATGTCTAGACAACATATCTCCAACATTGATTACCAATTCGTCATCCTCTGCAATAGCATCAATCCATTCACCATCATGATTTTGTACTTGTAATCCTTTACCTTGAGCTCCCATTAAAAGCGTAATCAGGTTGATGTCGCCATGAGCCGCTGCACGAATGGCATTTTCTGGTTCAGAAGTAATTGGTGGGTAATGAATGGGTCTTAAAATTGAGTTTCCTTCTTTTGCATATTCATCAAAATAAAACTCATCTAAACCTAAATGTAAAGCCAAAGCTCTTAAAACATAAACTCCGGTTTTCTCTAATTTTTGATACGCCTCTTTACCCACAACATTAAAACGTGGTAATTCAGTCACTTCAACATTTTCAGGATATTCTGAAGCCCATCTAGAATCTGCGTCAACATATTGACCAAAATGCCAGAATTCTTTTAAATCTCCTTCTTTGCGTCCTTTAGCATGTTCTTTTCCAAAAGAAACATAACCTCTTTGGCCGCCAATTCCAGGGATTTCATATTTATGCTTAGTTTCTATTGGCAAGGCGAAGAAGTTTCTAATTTCGCCATAAAGTTCGTCTACCAATTGATCATCAAGAAAATGACCTTTTAAGGCTACGAAGCCAATGTTTTCAAATGCACTGCCGATTTCATTTACAAATTTTTGTTTACGTTTCGGGTCGTCCGAAAGGAAATCACGTAAGTCTACACTAGGAATGTTTTGCATACTTTACATTTTTTATTTAAAAAAGAAAGGTGTCATAAGCACCTTTCGTAAACAAAGGTAGAGAATATTTTAGAAAATAATCTTAAGCTCATTCATTAAAAGAGGACTTCTGACTAAAAAAATATTTCAGAATCCAATAAAATTGGCGCAAATTGTTATATTTGAAACACTAAAAAATAATTAACCTCATGCTTTTTTACCGACAAAACCTTACTGACACTCAATTACTAGACTTATATAAAAAATTATTAAAACCACGATTAATCGAAGAAAAGATGCTTATCTTGATTCGACAAGGTAAAGTTTCTAAATGGTTTTCAGGAATAGGGCAGGAAGCAATTGCGGTTGGTGTTACGGCTGTTTTAGATTCTTCTGAATATGTACTTCCAATGCACCGAAATCTTGGGGTGTTTACTACAAGAGAAATCCCGCTCCACAGACTCTTTTCACAATGGCAGGGAAAAGCAAATGGTTTTACCAAAGGCCGTGACAGAAGTTTTCATTTTGGAACCCAAGAATACAATATTATCGGAATGATTTCGCATCTTGGTCCGCAGTTAGGAATTGCTGACGGAATTGCATTAGCTGATAAACTTCAAAACAACAAAAAAATCACTGCTGTTTTTACTGGGGAAGGCGCTACAAGTGAAGGTGATTTTCATGAGGCTTTAAACATTGCGGCAGTATGGAAACTTCCTGTAATGTTTATTATTGAAAATAATGGCTATGGACTTTCGACGCCAACAAATGAACAATACGCCTGCGAAAACCTTGCAGACAAAGGATTTGGTTACGGAATAGAAAGTTGGATTATTGATGGAAATAATATTTTAGAAGTTTATAATAAATTATCTCAGTTAAAGAAAGAAATGCAGGAGGATCCGCATCCGGTTTTACTAGAATTTAAGACTTTCAGGATGCGTGGTCATGAAGAGGCGAGTGGTACAAAATATGTTCCACAAGAGTTAATGAACCAATGGGAATTGAGAGATCCTGTTACTAATTATCAAAAATATTTAACTGAAATTGGCGTGCTTACAACTGAATTGGACGAACAATTTCATGTAGAAATTAAAAAAGAAATCGATGAAAATTGGGCAATAGCCAATGCTGAACCTGAAATTGAACCTACTTATAGTGGAGAATTAGATGATGTTTACGAAGAGTTTCAATATGAAGAATATAGCCATAACTCTGAATCAGAAAATATTCGTTTTATAGATGCCATCCGAAATAGTTTGGAGCAGTCTATGTGGCGTCATAAAAATCTTGTCATTATGGGGCAGGATATTGCAGAATATGGCGGTGCTTTTAAAATTACAGAAAACTTTGTTGATGCTTTTGGAAAAGACAGAATCCGTAATACTCCAATCTGTGAAAGCGCTGTGGTTTCAACAGGAATGGGATTATCCATAAATGGTTATAAAGCAATCGTAGAAATGCAGTTTGCCGATTTTGTTTCTACAGGATTTAATCCGATTGTAAATTTATTGGCAAAATCACATTACCGCTGGGGCGAAAAAGCCGACGTAGTGGTTCGTATGCCTTGCGGAGGCGGCACACAGGCCGGTCCGTTTCATTCACAAACCAATGAAGCTTGGTTCACTAAAACTCCTGGTTTAAAAGTAGTTTATCCTGCATTTCCGTATGATGCAAAAGGACTTTTAAATACAGCAATCAACGACCCGAATCCGGTATTATTCTTCGAACATAAATTGTTATACAGAAGTATTTATCAGGAAGTTCCAAAAGATTATTATACTATTCCTTTTGGTAAAGCTGCTTTGGTAAAAGAAGGGAAGTCGGTTACAATTATTGCATTTGGAGCTCCGGTTCATTGGGCTTTAGACACTTTAGCTAAACATCCGGGCATTAATGCAGACTTAATCGATTTAAGAACTTTACAGCCTTTGGATACTGAAACTATTTTTGCTTCGGTTAAAAAGACTGGAAAAGCTATAATTTATCAGGAAGACACACTTTTTGGAGGTATTGCAAGTGATATTTCAGCTTTAATTATGGAAAATTGTTTTGAATATCTTGATGCTCCAGTAAAAAGAGTCGCAAGTTTAGATTCTCCAATTCCATTTACAAAAGCGCTGGAAGATCAGTTTTTGCCAAGAAATCGTTTTGAAGAAACTTTGTTAGAGTTGCTAAGCTATTAAGTTGCTAAGACGCTAAGAATCTGATTAAAAAAAACTTAGAATCTTTAAACGAGAACTACCAATCGCTTTGAGAAAGTTCTTAAATAATTATTAGAATATTAAACCATAAAATTTAAACACATAGAAGCATAGAATTTTAGAACCTAAAAAAAGGCGTTTCACTAATTTAGAAACACATAGCTATGTTTGAGAAACTAGTTTCTTTCTAATTCTCTTTAAAATAAAGCAAACCTATGTTTCTATGTGTTTAAAAATTTTAGATTACCACAACTAGACGTTTTCCGTCGGCAACTTCAGTATTCCACTTTTCTTCAATATCGATTAGATTTACTGTTTCAATATTTACTTTTAATTTATTTTGCGAAGCCAAAAGAAACATTTCAGGAAGTATTTCTGAGAATAATAATTTTACTTCATCTCTTGTCCAACTTCCTAAACCAGATCCTGAAAGCTGTAAATCAACGCTTCTAAGAGTTTGTGCAGACAATTGAATAGTATCGCCAGACATTGAACCAACAGAAACATATCTAGTTTTATTCGTGAATTTTCCATTTCCTTTTAAAACCGAAAAAATAAGTTCTGCTGAATGTCCCCACAAATAATCAATCACAATATCAATTGGAGTTTCTTGATGAATTTCTTTTAATTGAGAAATGAATGAAGCATCATCTTGTTTCAAAGAAATAGTTACATCAGCACCTAATTCTTTAAGTTTTTCAAAAACTTTCTCATTTCTTCCTGTTACGATGATTTTTTTTGCACCGTAATGTTTTGCAATCTGAATCGCCATTTGTCCAGTAAAACCAGTTGCACCGTTTATTAAAACGGTTTCTCCATGTTTTATTCCGGCTCTAAAACGAAGCGCCATTGCTGATCCTGCCACCGCATTGGGCATTGATGCAGCGATTGCGTCATCAATTTCGTTAGGCAAAACAACCATTCGATTTTTCTCAACCAAAGCTTTTTCGGCTATTGTTCCAGAAATACCACGAGCATAAACTTTAGTTCCGTTTTCTAATATTCCAATTCCATCACTGCCAACTACAAATCCGTTTTGGTTATCTTTTTCAGAGGAGTAATGATCACCACTGGCAATTCCTTTGTCCAGATTGGTAATGGCAACGGCTTTAACCGTCATTAAGACTTCATTTTCATTTGATGCGATTGGTTCCGCAAAATCTGTGTATTTTGGCAATTCGCCTTTTTTATAAACTACTGCTGCTTTCATAATTATTAAATTTTATGAAGCAAAATTAGACAGCAGGTTACGGGCAGACGATAACATTTGTTATCAAATGAAATTAGATTATTTTTCGTGCAGGAGTTTGCTTTTGATTCTGCTTAAATGCACAGTACTTACACCCAGATAAGAAGCAATATAATGCTGTGGAACTCTTTGGACAATTTGAGGTTTTTCTTCAATTAAACTTTGATAACGCTTAGCAGGAGAATCTTTTATAAAAGAAAAAAAGTGTTTCATATAATCGAATGTTCTTTGAAAAAGCATATCGATTAATCGGTCTCTTAATTCCGGAATTTCTTTGATTTCTTCTATGATTGTATCGACATCGTTTTTATGAATCCACCATAAAACTGAAGGCTCGATTGTTTCAACAAAGACAGGACTTGGAAATTTTTTCATAAAACTTTCAATTGAAGCCACGCTTTGATTTTCAAAAAAGAACTGAGAAGTCAAGTCTTTCCCGTTATGATTAAACCAAACCCGAATACAGCCTTTTTCAATAACAAAAAGTTTTTTAGAAATTTCTCCTTCTTCTAAAAGCGTTGTTTTGGCAGGAACTTCGATTCGGTTGAAGTAACCGACATATTTGTTCCATTTTTCTTCTGATAAAGGGAGTTTATCTCGAAATTGACTGAACATTTATTATATAATTTTAAGTTCTTTTGCTAATGAGACATTTGTTGTTATAAGCAAATTATCACTCATACCATAAATTTTATTTTGCTTTTGATCTTTAAATTCCGAGGCACTTACAATTATTGTTGTTCCATTTTCTGTCTTCAACAAAAAAGTCTGCGGATAAGTGTAAAACTTTTTATTTGTTCCATCTATATTTGATGTAGATACCTCTTCCCAGTTTATTTGAAAATCAACAATTTTCTGTCCGATAATAGTTATCCACTTTTCTTCATTTGAAACATCCCATTTTTCCTCATAATTATTGGCAGTTAGTTTCAAATCAATTTCTTTCGAAAATAGTCCATAACAAAAAAATGTATTGCCCCAAAAAACGTGGATAGTTTTATTATTTGTTTCAAAATAGATGGAATAGTCCAAAGTATCTATATCTGCATATTTTGTAAAATAACTAGGCTCTATAACCTGATCATCACTTTCTTCAAACACATAACTAATTTCTCCATAAACAATCCCTCGAATTGTTTCTCCAACAAACATTTTTCTACAATTATCTTGATAAATTAAGTGTTCATCTGTCAAAATCATTTCTTCAGATTAATTCGATTCCACTTCAAACAACTGTACCTGATTTTTTAATCGGTCAATCAATAAATTCATCATTCTTTTATTTAAATCAGAAGAATTCTGGATATAAGTATTGTACTCATCAACCGTAAAAAGCGCCATTACAATTCCTTTCAAAGAATTTCTGAATTTGATATCTTTTTGAATGGAATTTTCGATTGTCTGCAGTTTTTTTTCAACCGAATACGAATAAAAATCAGGTTTGTTTTTATTAACGTAATTAATAAAAACGGCTATAAATAAATCGTTCTGAAGTTTTAGGATTGGCCTGATCGTCTGATTTTGAAAGATCTCATCCGGAGAAGATTGAGCACTTACAGTTCCTAAAGTTTCGCCTCTGAATTCTTTTAAAAAAGTGTCTCTATCTTCCATGGTATTTGTTTTTAGTTTTCTTTAAAGTTAAAGAAATAATCCCACGCTAAAAACCTATTTTTGTTTTTTTATAAACATAAAGTATGCGCTTATTTCTATTTATCTGTCTTTTAATAGTTTCTTGCAATTCAAAAGAAAACAAAGAAAAATACAATCATAAATTCTATCGCGCTGTAAACAATAAAGATACAGCTGTTCTGGATATTAAAATCAATGACAAACGTTTTTACGGACGATATGAAATCTCACATTACGGAACCGGCAAAGATTCTGGAGATGTCAGAGGTGATTTGAGAGGCGATACACTTCGCGGTGATTATCATTATATTTCTTTTGGCGGAGGCTGGAAAAGAGTTCCTCTTGCGCTTTTAAAGAGAGACAACAAACTCTATTTAGGAAAAGGAGTTATCGGAACGTATTTTAATCTTCCGTGCTTTGTTCCAGATGTTCCTATTGAATATAATAATTCGGAATTCGTTTTTGAAGAAGTGACTAAATAATCTAAAATTCAAAAGTTTAACCGCAAAGAACGCAAAGATTTACGCAAGGTTCGCAAAGTTTTTTACACAAAGCTTTGCGAACTTTGCGTTTTTTATAAAACCTTGTGTAGTAAAAAAAGTTGCGTTCTTTTGCGGTTAAACAAAAAAACTCATTCAAATTTCCCTATTGTAGAAGGAAGCTCAAATATTTCCAGATCAAAATATTTTACAGAAGCCATTACGTGATCGAAGATATCGGCCATTATGTATTCGTAATTTGCCCAGCGTTTATCGCTTGAAAAAACATAAATTTCCAACGGAACTCCATGCGCTGTTGATTGCAATTGACGACACATAATATGCATGTCTTTGTTCAAACCAGGATGATTGAACAGATATTGCATGATATATTTTCGAAACAAACCTAAATTAGTCATATTTCGGCCATTTAGCGAAAGCGTTTTGTCAACACCTCTTAAATCATTGTATCTGTCGATTTCCGCTTGTCTGCTGTCGATGTAGGACGTTATCAATTGTACTTTACGTAATTGCTGTAAATCTTCATCATTTAAAAAACGAATTGTACTGCTTTTTATCAAAACATGTCTTTTGATACGTCTTCCTTCAGATTTCTGCATCCCACGCCAGTTCTGAAACGAATCAGAACTTAAAGCATACGTTGGAATTGTGGTAATGGTATTATCAAAATTTCGAACTTTTACGGTTGTCAAATTGATTTCGATAACATCTCCGTCGGCACCAAATTTATCCATCGTAATCCAGTCGCCAATACGAACCATATCATTTATCGCAACCTGAACACTCGAAACAAATCCCAAAATTGTATCTCTGAAAATCAAGATAATAATGGCTGAAAGCGTTCCTAGAATAGTTAACAATTCGCCTTTTTTGATTCCGAATAAAGTCGAAATTATCATGGCAACTCCAAAAATCCAGAGCACAATCATAATAACCTGAACGAAACTGTCAATTGGTTTGTCGCTGTATTCTGGTTTTTGTTTTAAATAATCTCGTAACGAATTAAAGACGGTACGTACAATCCATAATCCAAGTAAAACGATATATATACCAACTATTTTTCCAAAGATTAATTCCCAGTATTCATATTTATCTAAAATTACTGGAACTGCTTTATAAATAAAGAAAAACGGAATTAAATAAGCGGTATACCTGGTAGTTTTGTTCTGAATTAAATAATCATCAAACTTTGTTTTGGTACGCTGTGCAAAAATTGCGGTAAGCGTAACGAGAATAAATTTGGCTGCGTAATAAATTACATAAGCCAGTGCTATTAAAATAGCGATATTAATAATAAGACTGGTATAAGACGCAACATTACGACTCATTCCCCAGTCTCTAAAAACAGGGTATAAAAAATTAAATATTTTATCCAAAAGCTTATGCATTTGCTTTATTTTCTAAATATTTCTTCTCAATATAAAAAGTTCCAAACGGAATAAGAGAAGCAACCAGAATAATGGCGAAAGTTTTTAAATCCCAGTTCATCGATTTTTTCAATAAAAAAGCAAGAACAATATATCCGATGAATAGAATTCCATGAGTCATTCCAAGCGGACGTAATAGTGCATGATAAAGTTCAGGATTGTTATTTTTGATAATCAACATATTAGCAAACAGAACTAAATAAGAGATTCCCTCTAAGATGGCAGTAACTTTGAAAATCTTGAGCATGTATATATTTTTTAAGTTTTAAGCCAGCAAAATTAAGGATTCTGGATTGATTTTGGAATTTAAAAAATCAAAATTAAATCTGTCCAATACGCTGAAAATTGGAATTTGGAATTTAAAAAATTGAAAATTACCTTTACTTTATGAGTAAAAGAGATTTAAAAAAATATTTAGGAGAATTGACCAAAGAACAATTAGAGGAACAACTAATTGAATTGTACGAAAAATTTGCCCCTGTAAAGACCTATTATGATTTTGTTTTTAATCCAAAAGAAGACAAATTGCTTCAGGAAGCAAAGGTTAAAATCTCGCAAGAATATTTCCCTATTAAAAAACCAGGAGCAAGATGGCGTCCAAAAGCTAAAATGCGAAGATCTGTTGCGCAGAAATTAATCAAACATTTTATGACGCTTGGTGTGGATTCTTTTGTTTTGGCAGATATTATGCTTTATAATATTGAAATCGCACAAACGTATTCTTCTCAAAATTATATCAAACAAGAATTATTTTACAAAAGCATGTTGAATTCTTTTGAGCAGGCGGTCAATTTTATTGTTTCAAACGGAATTTTTAGCGATTTTAAATTGCGAATTAATGCCATTTTAGAAGAAATTGTAACCCAAAAATGGAAAAATAAGTACGATTTTGAGGCCATTTTAGAGAAAATCGACTACTAAAAGCCTTCCTCATAAAAAATCTTAGTTTAAAAAAAACATTTATTTTAGGTTAAAAAAAGATGAAAAACTGTTTTTTCGATGTATTTTTGCAAAAATCCAAAAATAAACAATGTCTCAAAACACTTTAGAAATAGAAAGACAAGAGAAGAAAGAACTATATGCATACCAAAAAGGCGATATTGATGCTATTTTTGACCGTTTAGACAATGCTCCTCCGAAACACCATTTACTGTATCAGCTTCCAACTGGAGGAGGAAAAACAGTAATATTTTCTGAAATCGTTCGCCGCTATTTATCCAACAATGATAAAAAAGTGGTTGTTTTAACGCACCGTATCGAATTATGTAAACAAACTTCAAAAATGTTGACTGGTTTTGGCGTTACAAACAAAATAATCAATAGTAAAGTAAAAGAACTGCCTGATCAGAATGATTTTTCTTGTTTTGTGGCAATGGTCGAAACTTTGAAAAACCGTATTAACGATGAAAAACTTCATCTGGATAATATTGGTTTGGTTATTATTGACGAGGCACATTACAATTCGTTTAGAAAATTATTAAACTCATTTAAAAATGCTTTTATTCTTGGAGTAACAGCAACGCCTTTGAGTTCTAATATAAAACTGCCAATGCACCAAAGTTACCACGAACTTATTGTGGGAGATACTATTGGTTCATTGATTGATAAAGGATTTTTGGCAAGAGCGACAACTTACAGTTATGATGTTGGATTAACTTCGTTAAAAGTTGGTATTAATGGTGATTATACCGTAAAATCATCTGATGATTTATATACCAATACCTTAATGCAGGAAAAACTGCTTCATGCTTATACAGAGCGTTCTTTAGGTAAGAAAACCTTAATTTTTAATAATGGTATTCATACTTCATTATATGTTTATGAAACCTTTAGAGAAGCAGGTTACGATATCAGACACCTTGATAACACAAGCAGTTCTGAAGAACGTAAAGATATTTTACAATGGTTTAAAAAGACTCCAGACGCGATTTTGACTTCTGTCGGAATTTTGACAACTGGTTTTGATGAACCTACTGTAGAAACTATCATCTTAAACAGAGCAACAAAATCGTTGACCTTATATTTTCAGATGATTGGGCGTGGTTCTCGTAAACTGCCAGGAAAAGATGAGTTTACGGTTATCGATTTAGGAAATAATGCAGCTCGTTTTGGTTTATGGAGCGATCCTGTAAACTGGCAGCATATTTTTAAATCTCCAGAGTTTTATTTGGAGAATCTTCGTGATGATCATGAAATCGAGATGTTTTTCAAATACAGCATGCCACCAGAATTACGTGCGAAATTCAGCAAAACGGCAGATGTAAGTTTTGATGTTGATGAAGAGCACAAATTAATCATCAAGCAGAATCTTCGTTCTAAAGTTGTTTTAGATAAATCTCTGGATCAGCATGCCGGAATGTGCGTTGATAATACAGAAACACTTCAGGAAGCTAAAATGCTGGCAAAAGAACTGGATGATGATATTGAAGACCGTATCAAACGTTATTCAAAATGTTTGAGCCAATGCAGTAAAAACTACCGCGAATGGCTGGTTGATGATTACAAACAAAGATTAACTTTATTAATTGGTAAAAAATATCGTGAGAAAATCATGAATGAGCCGGATTGATAATTTAAAGTTTTATTTGTTTCAGGTTTCCTATTTCAAGTTGTTGGAATCTAAAACAGTATTATAATTTATAAAAGGAGAAATAGCATTTCATAGTAAATGTAATTTCTCCTTTCAACTTATTAAGTTTTTGGTGTAACTTGAAACCTGAAACTTTAAACAAAATTAAAGAACATGTCTAAACCATTCTCTACATTAGGAATCTCGGCTCCGATTTTAAAAGCTTTAGGAGATTTAAATATCGTTGAACCAACAGAAATTCAGCAGAAAACCATTCCGTTATTCTTGAACGAAAATCACGATATAGTTGGTTTAGCCAAAACTGGAACCGGAAAAACAGCTGCTTTTGGACTTCCATTATTGCAATTGGTTAATTCGGAATCCGTTTTGGTTCAGGCTGTTATTTTAGTTCCAACAAGAGAATTAGGACAGCAGATTGTTCGAAATTTAGAAGGTTTTGCAAAATATATTCCTGGTATATCTATTGTTTCTATTTGTGGAGGAACTCCAATAAAACCACAAATAGAAAGACTAAAAGAAGGCGCACAGATTGTTGTAGCAACTCCGGGACGTTTAATAGATTTGATTCAGCGCAAAGCAATTGATTTAAAAACTACTGAATATTTGGTTTTAGACGAAGCAGACGAAATGATTGCCATTCTAAAAGAAGGTTTGGACGAAATTGTTACCGAGCTTCCTAAAAAACGTCGAACGCTGTTATTTTCAGCAACACTTCCAGGTGCTATCAAACAATTGATTCAGAATTATTTGAACAAAAATGTAGTGCAGATTAGTGCTAATATGGAAACCGTTGGAAACGAAGGAATAGATCACGAGTATATTGTAGTTGACCCTATTGAGAAACTAGAAGTTTTAATGCATTTCTTAAATTCAAGAGAAGGAGAAAGAGGAATTATTTTCTGTAAAACAAAAGCGGCAGTTAATAAATTGGCTAAAAATTTGGCGATTAACAAATTTTCGTCAGGCGCGCTTCATGGAAGCTTAACTCAGGGAATTCGTGACAGAATAATGGAACAGTTTCGTGAAGGTCATATCAATATTCTGGTCGCAACCGATTTAGCAGCGAGAGGAATTGATGTAAAAGAGATTTCGTACGTAATCAATTATCATTTACCTGATACTTACGAAAATTATGTGCACAGAAGTGGAAGAACGGCAAGGGCAGGGGCAAAAGGACTTTCTCTGACTGTTTTACAGCAGGAAGAAGTTTTCGAAATTGCCGATTTCGAAAGAGAATTAGGAATTAAATTTTCTGAGTTTAAAAAACCAACTGCAGCAAGTCTTGAAGAAAACAACATGCTTTTGTGGGCCAAACAAATCTTCAAAACAAAACCAAATCATGATCTTTCTGCCGATTTAAAAACAAAAGTGAAAACCGTTTTTCATCATTTAACGAAAGAAGAACTAATCGAGAAATTAATGGCAAGTTATGTCTTACAGAACAAAATCGATATAGTTGATAAAACAGTTAAAAAATTCAAAAAGTAAATAATATGACTTTTGTCATTGTATATTAAAGTTGTACTTTTATAAGGAATTATTCTATAATCCTATTAATTACAACCATATGAAAATAGTCATTATTGGAGGCGGATTTGCAGGAATCAATCTTGCAAAAGAGCTTGTAAATCAGCCTCAAATACAAGTAACCCTTGTAGACAAAAATAATTATAACTTTTTCCCACCACTTATATATCAAGTTGCTACGGCTTTTTTAGAGCCATCGAGCATTAGTTATCCATTTAGAAAATTTTTCGCTGGTAAAAAGAATCTTAGTTTCCGTTTAGGCGAATTATTATCTGTTTCTCCTGCTGAAAAGAAAATCACTTTAAGCAACGGAGAATTGGAATACGATTATCTTGTTTTTGCCACTGGAGCAGAAACGAGTTATTTTGGTATGGAAAACGTAATGAAAAATGCCATTCCGATGAAAACCTTAAATGATGCCATCGTAATGCGTAATACACTGCTTAAAAACCTTGAAAAAGCTGCTATTTGTAAAGATATGCGCAAAAGACGTAAATTACTTACAATCGTGGTAGCAGGAGGGGGGCCAACAGGAGTGGAGGTTTCTGGTATGTTTGCCGAAATGCGTAAAAATATCCTATTAAAGGAATATCCTGAATTAGACACTTCTGCAAGTAATGTTTATTTGGTTGACGGTGGCGATGCTTTATTAGCACCAATGAGCAAAGAATCTCAAAAAGATACTTTGGAAGCCTTAACTAAATTAGGAGTTGTGGTAAAATTAAATACTAAGGTAGTTGATTATGTCGATGACACTGTAATGTTTGAAAACGGAGAAACCATCAAAACCAAAAACTTAATTTGGGCAGCGGGAGTTTCGGCTAAAATTTTCGAAGGAATTCCAAAAGAAAGCTATGGCCGTGGAAGACGTATGGCCACTGACGAATTTAATAAAGTAAATGGTGTAGATAATATTTATGCAATTGGTGATACTGCTATTACAGCTGGAGATAAAAATTTTCCTGATGGACATCCACAGGTTGCACAAGTTGCAATCCAACAAGGATTAAATCTGGCTAAAAACTTTAAAGCAATGGTTACCAACAAACCGCTTAAACCATTCGCTTACAAAGATAAAGGTTCTATGGCAATTATCGGAAAAGCAAAAGCTGTTGTGGATTTGCCAAGTCCAAAATGGCACTTTAAAGGTTTCTTCGCCTGGATTATTTGGCTGTTTATTCACTTGATTTCTTTGATCACTTATAGAAACAGATTAAATACTTTCTGGAATTGGATGGTGGCTTATTTCGCAAAAGATCAATCTCTTAGAATGATCATCAGACCTGATAAAAAAACACAAAACTAGCATTTTTTAAATTCCAATACTAAAATTCCAAATTCCAAAGGAATGCGTTATAAAAAAAGCCGAAATCTTAGATTTCGGCTTTTCGTTTAGTGTAACTAAAATAACTTTTCAAGTTTTTGAATTTGGAATTTAAAAAATTGGAATTTCCACTTTTTAATGACCAATCATCACATCATCACTATCAGAAATTGTCACTTTATTTTTGATGAATCGTTTTCCGATATTTAGAATTATGAACGCCGTAATAGTCGTTGTCGTCATTACAGCAACCATTGGTGCAACAGAATCTTTTACAAAAACTCCAATTGCAAATGACGCCAAAGCACCTAAACCTAACTGAATAGCTCCCATTAAGGCTGAGGCACTTCCAGTATTTTTAGCAAAAGGCGCTAATGTTAATCCAGCTGTGTTCGGATTTGAAATTCCTAAACATGCTAAGAATAAAAATAACATTCCAATAGTTTCATACAATCCTAAAAGATCATTTAGAGCTAAAATCAAAAAAACAACACTGATAACAGACTGTGAAATCAAAGCACCGAAAATCATTTGTTCGCTTGAAAATCTCTTTAATAATATAGAATTCAACTGACTAGAACCAATGAAACTAACCGACATTAAAGCAAAAATCCATCCATAAGTTTTAGCATCTACTTTATAAATATCCATAAAAATAAGTGGAGAAGCTGCTACATAGGAAAACAATCCAGAAAAAGCGATTGCTCCAGTAAAAGCATACGTATAAAATTGAGGCTCTTTTAAAACAGATAAAAAGTTCGTAATAATAGGTTTAGGTTTTAATGAAATAGTCGTGTCTGGTCTATATGTATCAGGAAGGCCAATTTGTGATGCAACTAAAATTACAATTCCCATACACATTAATATAAAGAATACAGCATGCCAGCCCAAATCTTCGGTAACATAACCACCAATTGTGGGCGCCAGCATTGGCGAAAGCCCAACTACAAGCATTAAAAGAGAAAATACTTTTGGTATATCTTTTACAGGAAATAAATCACGAACCATAGCAACAGAAGCCACAGTTGCCGCACAACTTCCAATGGCTTGAATAAAACGAAGCAGGATAAAAGCATCAATATCAGAAACATAAATACATCCTAAAGACGCCAAAATGTAAACCAAAAGACCAATAAATAAAGGTTTTTTGCGACCAAAACGATCTAATAATGGTCCATAAAGCAATTGTCCTGCCGAAATTCCTATAAAATAACTGGACAAACTCATGGAGACTTTTGCCACAGTTGTATTTAAATCTTTTGCAATTCCAGAGAAACCAGGCAGATACATGTCAATTGAAAAAGGGCCAAGGGCGGTTAAAGAACCTAAAATAAGGATAAGTTTAATATATTTTTTTGTTGTCATTTTCTTAAAAAAAGGCTTTTAATTTTTTGCAAAGGTAAAGATTTCGTAACTTGTTATAGAACTTCATTGAGTTTATAACCATAAATTAAAGTCATTACCAGTATAATTTGGTATAAACATTTATTAATCTTTAAATTAAAAATTATGAAAAAGTACCTTTTACTAGTAGCAGTTTTATGCGCATCAGTTTCATTTGGACAAACTATTACATCAAAACAAGAAGATGCAAGCACGGCACAATATGAACTTCTAAAAAAAGTAAATCAGTATTATCCTGATATTACATTGAGTAAATCTGTTACTAATTTTTACGCCGACGGAAACATTATCGATTCACAACAAGACTTTGATTTAAGAGGAACAAAATTTTCAAGTTACAAATTAGGCATTGAACCAGACAACAAAAAAGTTAAATTTGATTATGTCTCAAATGAAACCGGTCATGTACATGGTGACGTTACGATATTTAACGGAAATGCTTTGAGAACAACTTTTAACGAAAAAACAAATCAGATTGATGTTTCCTTAAACGGAAAATCAGTTTACTTGAAGAAATTGTAAATTTTGTCCAACCATCAAAAAGCATCACAATATAGTGATGCTTTTTTGGTTTATATTTGATCCGTATTTTCTAATAAAACCGTTTACAATGAAAAAGTTTCTCTTTATCGCATTTTTGATCTCACTAAAATCATTCTCACAAAGCAACAGATTTTCTGGAACCTGGAGTAATGAGAATTGCAAAGACTGTAAAAAAGATTACATTTTCAGAATTACAATTGCTCAGTCTAATTATGCAATTGTCGGCACTGCAGAAATTACGAGTGAACGTAAAGAGCTAAATTCTGGAGTTTTAGATGTTACAGGATATGTATATCCAAATAATGACAAAGCACAGATTAAACTGAAAGACAAAGACGGAATTTCTTCAAATGCAGTTTTATTGACAAATGAGAGTGTTTTACAATTCACAAAACGCGGTGGCGCTGATTTGGTTCCTAAAGAAGTTATATTGAATAAGTTGTATGAATAGCATTTTATTTTATCAGCTTTTCTAATTTTTTAGAAGAGATAAAAAAAACAACAGAACATAAAAAAACTGAAAGTCAAACAATTGAAGTAAATCTATATGAAATGCACTTCTTTTTACAATACTCACTTTTGACCTATAATTTATATTATGTAAAATAGAAAATCTAAGATTTTATTCACTCTACCATATCGCAATAATTTTTAAATTCAACCTCTCATATCATTCACCTTCTTAATTGTCTTCTAAAATTAAATCATCGAGAATTCAATATTTGAAAATTATACTTAAAAATTTCATTTTATAACATTCTCAGAAAATCTCGATTTCAAATTAATTGACAGATTCTCTAGATAATTTAAAAAGAATAAAAATCTAGAACATTTACGAGAATCCAATATTTCAAAAAAAATTAAATAAATTCATTTTTAAGCGATTCTCAAGAATTTGATTTTTAGGCTATAAATACTCAGATAAAATGATTTTAAGAATTCAGAGAAATTTGGTGTCCAAAATTTACTTGATAAACTATTAAATCAATTATTCAGAATCGCATATTTGCGAAAAAATAAAATGACTTCATTTCTATTCGATTCTCATAAATCGTATCATTGAAATATTTTAATACAAATGATTTGAAGTTTTTTATTCTAAAAAAAACCTTTTAACGCCTTATTATCAGTAATTCTTAACATTTCTTTAAAATATACCAGATTCTCATCAAGATGCTTTCATTGTAAGAGTTTATTTTAGTATTTTTACATTAGATACTTTAAAATTTTATCAAAAACGTATGAATACAGTTGCTGAGCATATTGCTGATTTTTTGAAGGAATACAAACCTTTTGATAATTTAACTTTTCAGGAATTATCGGATATTGCTACCAATATTCGTGTTATTAATTTAGAAAAACATGCGGTCTTATTTCAAAATAATGATCCACTTCATGATAGTTTTTATGTCGTAGCTTCTGGTGTAATCAATCTTACAACAATTGCTGACGCTGAGGAAACTATTATAAACAAATGCCATGAAGGTGATATTTTTGGTTTACGCCCGTTTTTTGCCAAAAACAACTACATGATGACGGCTAAAGCACGAGAAGAAAGCATTATATATGCTATCCCAATCGCTGTTTTTAGACCTTTTGTGGCTAATAATTCGGATGTTTTAAACTTTTTATTAGAGAGTTTTGCAGTCAATTCACGCCATACAAAAGACAGTGTAAGTTCTAATGGCAAACTTATTTCTGATGTTGATTATATCGATCAGCAATCTGAAATGCAATACATTCAATCGCTTAACTATAATAATTCGCCGCTAACCACTCAGGCCAGCCATATTGTAAAAGATGTCGCTATTATGATGACTGAAGCAATGGTCGACAATATTATAATTTGTGAAAAAAATCACCCAATTGGTATTGTAACAAATGCCGATTTGTCTTCTAAAATCGCAACTGGACGTTACCCAATTACGGAAACTATCGACAAAATTATGTCTTCTCCAGTTGTAACTGTTTTGGAAAATGTTTCTTTGGCAGAAGCACAATTATTGATGTTGAAACATAATGTAACTCACCTATGTGTTACAAAAGACGGTACAAGTAAATCTGTTGTAAAAGGAATTATTTCCGAGCACGATCTTATTGTTGCTCAAGCTAGTAACCCAGGTGTTTTAATTAAAGAAATAAAACGTTCTCAGCTTCCGAAAGACTTAAAACAAATTCGTGATCGTTTATCAGATTTGATTCAGAATTCAATTCAGAAAAATATTCCGATTTCGCATGTCAGCAATATTGCAAGCGAAATCAATCTAGCTATTATCAAACGTGCCGTAGAGCTTTCTATTTTAGATTTGGGCTCCCCTCCTGCACGTTTCGCATGGTTAAGCATTGGTAGTCAGGGGCGTAAGGAACAACTTTTGCTGACAGACCAAGATAGTATTTTGATTTTTGAAGATGTTACTCCTGAAAAATACAGAGAAGTAAAAGATTATTTCTTAAGATTAGCCAAAAGAACTACCTCTATCCTTGAAAAAGTGGGTTACGAATATTGTCCAAATGGCCATATGGGAAGTAATATGCTTTGGTGTAAATCATTGAGTGACTGGACAAAACAATACAACAGCTGGATGAATACTCCAGGTGAAAACAGTAATGATTTGAGTAGTATTTTCTTTGATTATGAAATTGTTTTTGGAGAACCAAAGATTGAAGAAGCCATAGAAAATGTGATTTTCAAGAATGCTGTAAATAACACTTTGTTTTTTGATTTCTTAGGAAATGATGCTTTAAAAAGAAATTCACCATTAAGTTTCTTCAAGAAATTCATTATCGAAGAAGAAGGTCCTCATAAAGGAAAATTTGATATTAAAACTCGTGCCTTAATGCCTTTGATAGATGGCGCACGTTTATTAATTTTGAATGCAAATATAAAAGGAATACAAAACACCTATTTAAGATTCAAGCAGTTAGCAATAACAGATTCTAAAAATGCTGAAATTTATTTAAGCTGTGCTGAAGCTTTTCTAACACTTTCTAAATTTAGAACTGTTGAGGGTTTAAAAAATGACGACTCTGGTCAATATATCAATTTAAGAGAAATGTCTAAAACAGATAAGGAGAAACTAAAAAATGCTTTAGCCCCAATGAAAGATCTCGAGGAACTAATTAAGAGTAAATTTCAATTGACACAATTCTCATAAAATATGCTAGACTGGCTTAAAAATATCAATAAAGATTATCCAGAATTCTGGAAGGATTATTTAACAAAATTCGAAAGCAGACCAAACAGATTTGTTGTTTTATCAACAGAAACTTCTGGTTTGAATCCGGACAAAGATGTTATATTGTCTCTTGGTGCATTTGCTGTTATTGATGATAGTATTGTTATAAAAGAAAGTTTCGAAACTGTTTTATTGCAATATAAATATCTTCAAGACAACGGACTTTCTAATGAATTTATCATTGAAAGCAAAATGATGAAAATGCCAGAGCCTGATGCACTGGAAGCTTTCGTGAATTTTATAGGAAATTCAATTCTGGTTGGGCATCATATTAATTTTGATGTCGAAATGTTGAATGCTGCTCTAGAGCGTTTAGATTGTGGTCGTTTGAAAAATGAAGCTTTAGATGTTGATGTAATGTACAGAAAACTAACAGACATTAATGACAAACAGTTCTCTTTAGACGATTTATGCGAAATTTACAAAATCCCAAAAAGTGACCGAAATTCTTCCTCTGAAGATGCTTACAGAATTGGGCTTTTATTTTTAAAACTAAAATCTAGATTAGGAATTAAGTAAAATCTTTGAAATTCCAATCATCATAGTAAACAAGAAAAGCCTCTTAATTATTTAAGAGGCTTTTTAATTGAACAAAAAACATATTCTATCACTTTTATAGCTTCAAAAGAATCATTTTTTTTCTATTCTGCATAGATTTGTAATCCTATTTTAAATTATAAATTCATGAAAAAGTTGTTATTTATACTATCATTATTGCTTTTTGCTTCAACAATTTTTGCGCAAAATCAAGATCCATCATCGAAACGCATTTTGGGAAACTGGTATTCTAATACAAACCGCAGTATTAAATGGACTTTCACTCAAGATGGAAAAGCTTATAATTACAACAATGACATAATGAAAGTTATGTATAAATACAGTATTTCACACAGCTGTCAAAATTATTCAGATGATAATGGGGAATTTATAACTTTAAGAGACAAAGATGGCGATGAATACTGTTTTAAAATAAATGGAATAAACGAAAATAAGAATGGTATTTTATCACTCCTTAACTTAAGCAATATGCAACCTCTTATTTTTGTTAACGATGTCAACTTAAAAACTGTACAGTAGCCATAAGCATTAAAAGAAAAGCATTAAAAATAAAAAAGCCTCTTAATCTTACTTAAGAGGCTTTTTCAGTATTATATTTTATCAAGAAATTCTTTCTTTCATAATTTGTTCCACAACTTCTGGATTCAATAAAGTTGAAGTATCTCCAAAGTTAGAAAAATCTCCTTCAGCAATTTTACGTAAAATTCTACGCATAATTTTTCCAGAGCGTGTTTTTGGCAGACCAGAAACAAACTGAATTTTATCCAGTTTTGCAATTGGTCCAATGTGATCTGCAATATATTGGTTAATCTCTTTAGACAGATTTTCTTTATTTCTAACTTCTCCTGTTTCTTTCAAAATAACATATCCATAAAGTGCATTTCCTTTGATATCATGAGGGAATCCAACAATTGCAGATTCAGCCACAGCTGGATGTTCGTTGATTGCATCTTCTATTGGAGCAGTTCCTAGGTTGTGTCCAGAAACAATTACAACATCATCTACTCTACCTGTAATTCTATAGTAACCAACTTCATCTCTTAAAGCTCCGTCACCAGTAAAGTATTTTCCAGGGAAAGCAGAGAAATAAGTTTCTTTGTAACGGTCATGATTACCCCAAATTGTTCTAGCAATTCCAGGCCAAGGAAATTTAATACATAAACTTCCAACCACTTGATTACCTTCAATTTCATTACGTTTTTCATCCATTAAAACAGGTTGAATTCCAGGTAATGGCAATGTAGCGTAAGTAGGTTTTGTAGGGGTAACAAAAGCAATAGGAGAAATCATAATTCCACCTGTTTCTGTCTGCCACCAAGTATCTACAACTGGACATCTTTTATCTCCAACGTGGTCATTAAACCAGTGCCAAGCTTCTTCGTTGATTGGCTCTCCAACAGATCCAATAACTTTAAGCGATTTTAGAGGATACTTTTGAATATAATCTAAACTTTCTTTTGCTAAAGAACGTATTGCTGTCGGTGCTGTATAAAATTGTGTGATTTTATGTTTTTCAATAATATCCCAGAAACGGCTGAAATCTGGATAAGATGGAACTCCTTCAAAAATTACAGTAGTCGCACCATTTAATAACGGGCCATAAAGAATATAAGAATGTCCTGTAATCCATCCGATATCTGCTGTACACCAGAAAATATCATTTTCTTCGTAACTGAAAACATTTTTAAAAGTATAAGCTGTGTACACCATGTAACCAGCTGTAGTATGCACCATTCCTTTTGGTTTCCCTGTAGATCCTGAAGTATACAAGATGAACAATGGATCTTCGGCATCCATAATTTCAGCAACACTGTTATCAAGAGCTGCATCTAATAATGGCTGTAACCAAATATCACGGCCTTCTTTCATTTTTACATCAGTATTAGTTCTTTTAGCCACTAAAACTTTTGTTACAGATGGACACGTTTCTAAAGCTTCATCAACAATTCCTTTTAAATCAATTGTTTTGTTTCCTCTATAGCCACCATCTGAAGTGATTACCATTTTACATTCGCAGTCAATAATTCTGGCAGAAACTGCAGAAGCAGAAAATCCAGCAAAAACAACTGAATGTATAGCTCCAATTCTTGCACAAGCCAACACAGCAACAGCTAACTCAGGAATCATTGGTAAGTAAATACAAACTCTGTCTCCTTTACGAACACCTTGCTCGCGAAGAACGTTTGCCATTTTTGATACTCTTTCGTATAATTCGTTGTACGTTATATGTAAAGCTTCTTCAGAAGGATCATTTGGTTCAAAAATGATAGCCGTTTTTTCTCCTCTTTTGCTTAAATGTCTGTCGATACAGTTTTTGGTAATGTTAACTTTAGCTTCTGTAAACCATTTTACTTCAGCTTCAGCCATATTAAAATCAACTACTTTTTCCCATTGTTGGTACCATGTGAAGTTTTCTTCGGCTATTTTTCCCCAAAATTTTCTTGGCTCTCTTATGGACTTATTGTAATGTTTGAAATATTGTTCTAAATTTTCAATTTTGTAATAGCTCATCTTTGTTGTTGAATTTTTTTATAAATGTATTAAATCTGAATGTATTCTTAAAACAATTTAATTCATAAATTTTACCAAAAAAAAACATTTTTTTAATAAAATATGACAATTATTTGCATTTGAATTAAAATTTTACTTTTTAAACCAAAACAGAAAGGCAAAAAAGGCATAATAAATAGATATTACGCCTTTTTTAATTTAACAAATTTCAATAACAATTAATCTTGTAAACTGCTTTACAATACTTTTCTCTACTTTGAAAATAGCAGCATCATTATTAATTAAAACAGAAATTTCAACAAGTACATTTTTTCAAATATACCCCAATATAAGGGACTAGCATCACTTAACTCACTCTCACGGCAGTTAAGTGAATGCAATATGCATCTATATCTATTCTCTTTAATAAGTGCTTACTAATTCAAAATATTACAAATCATTGATACAGTGCAAATCCCGCAAAATCCAATTCTGCGGGAATTCCCAATTTTTTAATTATCCAATTTTCTTCATTGCTGTCATAGATTCTCTTAACCAAGCTCCTACTTCTTCAATAGGATGCTGGCGGATTTCTCTATTTACAGCAATTAACACTGCATTATCAACAGCATTTGAAGTTGAAAACGGTTTTCCGATGATATTAGTATCTACTTTTTTCATGAATTCAGTCAATAATGGCTTGCAAGCATGATCAAATAAATAACATCCGTATTCTGCAGTATCAGAAATTACGCGGTTCATTTCAAATAATTTCTTTCTTGCAATTGTATTTGCAATTAATGGTAATTCGTGTAATGACTCATAGTAAGCAGATTCTTCGATGATACCAGCTTCTGTCATAGTTTCAAAAGCCAATTCAACACCAGCTTTTACCATTGCAATCATTAAAACTCCATTGTCAAAATATTCTTGCTCAGAAATTGGAGCTTCTTGTGGAGCTGTTTTTTCGAAGTTAGTTTCTCCTGTCGCAGCTCTCCATTTCAATAAGTTAACGTCGTCATTAGCCCAATCAATCATCATTGTTCTTGAGAATTCTCCAGAAATGATATCGTCTTGGTGTTTTTGGAATAATGGACGCATGATATCTTTTAATTCTTCAGCTAATTCGTAAGCTTCAATTTTTGAAGGATTGTTCAAACGATCCATCATATTTGTGATACCTCCATGTTTCAAAGCTTCAGTGATAGTCTCCCATCCGTACTGAATTAATTTTGAAGCATAAGCTGCATCAATTCCTTTTTCAACCATTTTATCGAAACATAAAATAGATCCTGTTTGCAATAAACCACAAAGAATAGTTTGCTCACCCATTAAATCTGATTTTACTTCAGCTACGAAAGATGATCTTAGAACTCCCGCTCTGTGCCCCCCAGTTGCTACAGCATAAGCTTTTGCTTGATCTAAACCTACTCCGTTTGGATCGTTTTCTGGGTGAACAGCGATAAGAGTTGGAACTCCAAATCCTCTTTTGTACTCTTCACGTACCTCAGAACCTGGACATTTAGGAGCACACATAATTACAGTGATGTCTTTACGAATTTGCATTCCTTCTTCTACAATGTTGAAACCGTGAGAATAAGATAAAGTTGAATCTTTTTTCATTAATGGCATAATAGCAGTTACCACAGCTGTATGTTGTTTGTCTGGTGTAAGATTACAAACTAAGTCTGCGGTTGGAATCAATTCTTCATAAGTTCCCACATTGAAACCATTTTCAGTCGCATTTTTATAAGAAGCTCTTTTTTCAGCTATTGCATCTGCACGTAATGCATAAGAAATATCTAAACCAGAATCTCTCATATTTAATCCTTGATTCAAACCTTGTGCTCCACAACCCACAATTACAACTTTTTTTCCAGCTAATGCTGCAATTCCGTCTGTAAATTCTGATTGCTCCATAAATTCGCAAACCCCTAATTGTTCTAATTGTAATCTAAGTGGTAATGTATTGAAATAATTTGCCATTTTTGTTTTAATATTTAATGTAATGAAATTTTATAATTGATTAATTTATAGCTAATAGTAATTTTATTTGAACGATTCTAACAAACTTGAAATTTCCATTTTTTGTTTAGAAACCGAAATTCTTCCCGAACGTACAAACTGCATAATTCCGTATGGTTTGAATTTTGCATATAGTTCTTCAATTTCAGAACGTCTTCCTGATTTCGAAATCACGAAGAAATCACGAGAAACAGTTACAATTGTAGCCTGACTCTCTTTGATGATATTCTGAATTTGTTTCTCGTCAAACAACAAACTTGAAGCGATTTTAAATAAGGCATTTTCTAAGAAAATCGTCTCTTCATCTGTATGATAAAATGCTTTTATTACTTCAATTTGTTTTTCAATCTGTCCCACAATATTCTGAACCCATTTTTCAGTAGTATTCACTACAATGATAAATCTTGAAACATTCTCAATTTCTGATTCAGAAACATTTAGACTTAATATATTAATGTGACGTTTTAAGAATATTCCTGATATTCTGTTCAACAACCCCACGTTATTTTCTGAGTATACCGATATGGTAAATGTTTTATCTTCCATTTGTATTTTAGTTTTTTTAGTTTCAAGTTCCATGTTTCAAGTTGTCGAACTTGGAACTTAAAACTTGAAACGTGAAACTTTTTTTCTTTAGCTTAATCTAATTTCTGAAACACATGCTCCTGTTGGAATCATTGGGAAAACATTGTTTTCCTTTTCTACCATGACTTCTAAGAAGTAAGAATCTTTTGAAGCCAGCATTTCTGCAACTGCTTCATCTAAATCTTCACGTTGTGTTACTTTTTTAGATTTAATATGGTATCCTTCTGCAATTGCAACAAAATTTGGATTGATCATTTTTGTTGATGCATATCGATTATCAAAGAACAATTCTTGCCATTGACGTACCATACCTAAAAATTCATTATTTAAAATAACAATCTTAACCGGAACCTGAGTCTGGAAAATCGTACCCAATTCCTGAATTGTCATTTGGAAGCCTCCATCACCAATAATCGCTACTACTTCGCGTTCTGGTTTTCCCATCTTTGCTCCAATCGCAGCTGGTAAAGCAAATCCCATTGTTCCTAATCCACCAGAAGTAATATTGCTTTTTGTTGAATTGAATTTGGCATAACGACAAGCAAACATTTGGTGCTGACCAACATCAGTAACAATAATTGCATCACCTTTTGAGTGTTTGTTAATCATTTCGACAGTTTCTCCCATTGAAATTCCTTTGCCATTTGTTGGGTTTAATTCTTCTTTAATAACAGAATTAAATTCAACCTCTTTTAATGCTTTAAATTCATTGTGCCATAAATCATGAGATTTAGCATCAAGCAATGGTAATAAAGCCGCTAAAGATTCTTTTACATCACCTAAAACTGCGATTTCTGTTTTAACATTTTTATCGATTTCCGCTGGATCAATTTCAAAGTGAACTACTTTTGCCTGTTTTGCGTAAGTATTTAGATTCCCCGTAACACGGTCGTCAAAACGCATTCCGAAAGCAATTAAAACATCACACTCATTAGTCAATAAGTTTGGAGCATAATTTCCATGCATTCCAAGCATACCAACATTTAATGGATGATCTGTTGGTAAAGCGGATAAACCTAAAATGGTCCATGCAGCAGGAATTCCTGATTTCTCTACTACAGCTTTAAACTCATCCTCTGCCTGACCCAAGATAATTCCCTGTCCAAAAACAATAAGCGGTTTTTTGGCACTATTGATCAAAGCTGCAGCTTCTGCAACTTTCTCTAAGTTTAATTTTGGAACTGGAGTATAACTTCTGATTCCAGTACATTTTTCATAACTAAATTCAAACTCATCAAACTGAGCATTTTTTGTAATATCTACCAATACTGGACCTGGACGGCCAGAACGAGCAATATAAAAGGCTTTTGCCATAATTTCTGGAATCTGAGATGCCTCAGTTACCTGAAAATTCCATTTTGTAACTGGTGTTGAAATTCCGATAATATCCGTTTCCTGAAAAGCATCAGAACCTAACAAATGTCTTCCAACTTGTCCTGTAATACAAACCATTGGAGTTGAGTCTATCTGTGCATCTGCAATACCTGTAACCAAATTAGTTGCTCCTGGTCCTGAAGTAGCAATAGCCACTCCTACTTTTCCTGTAGCTCTTGCATAGCCTTGAGCCGCATGTGTTGCACCTTGTTCGTGACGAACCAAAACATGGTGTAATTGATCCTGAAATTTATATAATTCATCGTAAACCGGCATAATAGCACCACCTGGGTAACCATAAATTAAGTCTACACCTTCTTCTAACAAACATCTTATAACGGCTTCTGCCCCTGATATTTTCATAGTATATTGTTTTTTCAATGTCAAATTCAATTCCAAAATTCAATGGCAGTATCAAAAATCAATTTTAATCTTAAACTTTAAATTGATTTTTGAAATTTTTAATTTTTATTGCTACTGATTTTTGATATTGTCATTACTATTGATTTTTGATTTTTTATAATTAATTATCGGTTACACAGCCAGTTGAAGCACTAGAAACCGATCTTGCATATTTAAGTAAAACTCCTCTTTGCACTTTTAAAGGTGGCTGTACCCAAGCCGCTTTTCTAGCTGCAAATTCCTCTTCAGATATTTTCAGGTCAATTGTATTTTTCACAGCATCGATAGCGATTATATCTCCATCTTTTACTAGCGCAATACCACCGCCATCATAAGCCTCTGGTGTAACGTGTCCTACGACAAAGCCATGCGAACCTCCAGAGAACCTACCGTCTGTAATCAGAGCACAACTGCTTCCTAATCCGGCACCAATAATAGCAGATGTAGGTTTCAGCATTTCAGGCATCCCTGGACCACCTTTTGGTCCGCAATACCTGATGACGACTACATTACCTGGTTTGATTTTACCGGCCTGAAGACCTGGAATTACTTCAAATTCACCTTCAAAAACAACAGCTGGTCCTTCAAAATATTCTCCTTCTTTTCCGCTGATTTTTGCTACAGCACCTTCAGAAGCAAGGTTTCCGTATAAAACCTGAATATTTCCTGTTGGTTTTAGTGCTTTTTGAATTTCGTGAATTACTTCTTGTCCATCTTGCAAGTCTGGAGTCGAAGCTAAATTTTCTGCAACTGTTTTTCCTGTAACAGTTAAACAATCGCCGTGGATAAGTCCCACTTTTAATAAATATTTCATTACTGAAGGGATACCCCCCACTTCATGAATATCTTCCATCATATATTTACCACTTGGTTTCATATCGGCAAGAACAGGAGTTCTGTCGTTAATAGCCTGAAAATCGTCCAAAGTGATTGTGATACCAACTGAATGCGCCATAGCAATTAAGTGCATAACAGCATTTGTAGAACCTCCTAAAACTGCTACAATTGTAATAGCATTTTCGAAAGCTTTACGGGTCATAATGTCTCTTGGCTTGATATCTTTTTCCAATAAAATTCTCATTGCAGCTCCAGCAGCGACACATTCGTCTCTTTTTTCCTGACTTAAAGCAGGGTTTGATGAGCTGTAAGGCAAACTCATTCCTAATGCTTCAATTGCTGAAGACATTGTATTTGCCGTATACATTCCGCCACAAGCTCCTGGACCCGGGCAAGAATTTTGAATTACACCTTTAAAATCTTCTGGAGTAATTTCACCTTTAACTTTTTTTCCTAAAGCTTCAAAAGCAGAAACAATATTTAAAGATTCTCCTTTCCATTTTCCAGAGTGAATTGACCCTCCATAAACCATCATTGATGGACGGTTTAATCTACCCATTGCGATTAATGCACCAGGCATATTTTTGTCACAACCAGGAATTGCAATAATACCATCATACCATTGTGCTCCGGCAACTGTTTCAATAGAATCTGCAATTACATCACGAGAAACTAAAGAATAACGCATTCCTTCTGTTCCGTTTGAAATTCCGTCACTAACTCCAATAGTATTAAAAATAAGTCCGACAAGATCTGCATCCCAAACACCTTTTTTAACATCTTTTGCTAAATCATTCAAGTGCATGTTGCAAGTGTTACCATCGTAACCCATGCTCACAATACCTACTTGTGCTTTTTTCAAATCTTCTTCAGTTAAACCAATTCCGTACAACATTGCTTGCGCCGCAGGCTGTGTTTGATCTTGAGTGATGGTCTTGCTGTACTTATTTAATTCCATTATAGTTTTATTTTTTTAATTTTTTATTCAAAAAAAAACCTTCCAGTATTTGGAAGGTTTGTAATATAGTTTTTCAATTATATTTATAACATTCCTGATGCAGATGTGTGAATCACATTGACAACCACGACAGAAATGATAATAATTGAGATTTGCATCGTTTTATTTTTTTAGCGTTACAAAAGTAAATAAACTTGAGGAACAAAAAAAATAAAATCTCAACATTTCAAACACTTCTTGTGATTATCTTCACTTTTTAACAGAAAACATTAAACAATTGTGGATTGTCCAATACTAACATTATCATTATTAAAATACAGCAAATCGTCTTTACTGAAAATAAAATTAGAAACAAATTCTCCTACTTCGTTTGTACCGAATTTAGAGTCTGGTTTCAAATCAACTGTAACCACTTTGTATTCAATTGCTTTTTCTACTGCTTTATAGACAACATTAGCTTCTTTAGTTAATCCAAAATGCTCTAACAAAAGCGCTGCTGCCAAAATCGAAGCAATCGGATTGGCAATGTTTTTTCCTTTTGCCTGCGGATATGATCCATGAATTGGCTCAAACAAAGCATTTTTTTCTCCTAAAGATACTGATGGCAATAAGCCAATTGAACCTGTAATTACACTAGCTTCATCAGATAAAATATCTCCAAACAAGTTTTCAGTCAAAATCACATCAAACTGCTTTGGATTTAAGATTAACTGCATTGCAGCATTATCCACAAACAAGAAATCAAGTTTAACATCTGAATACTCTTCGCCCACTTTCTGAACTACTTTTCTCCACAATCTTGAAGTTTCCAAAACATTTGCTTTGTCTACCATTGTTAGCTTTTTGCGTCGTTTTTGCGCCGATTTAAAAGCTAAATGTGCAATTCTTGTAATTTCTTCTTCTGAATATTCACATAAATCTGAAGCATGTGTTCCTTCTTCATTAAGTGTTTTAGTTCCAAAATAAGCTCCACCAGTTAATTCTCTAAAAATGGTAAAATCAGCTCCTTCAATAATTTCTCTTTTTAAAGGAGAAGATTCAATTAAGGCTTTATAAGGTTTTATTGGACGAATATTAGCAAATAATCCTAATTCTTTTCGCAGTTTCAGCAATCCTTGCTCTGGACGAACTTTTGCGTTTGGGTTATTATCGTACTTAGGATCTCCAATAGCACCAAGCAGAACCGCATCTGTATTTAGACACAGATTCAAAGTCTGCTCTGGCAAAGGACTTCCCGTTTTATCGATAGCAACCGCTCCCATCAGCGCTTCTTCAAAAACAAATTCATGATTATACACTTCGCCAATGGCGTACAAAGCTTTTTTAGCCTGTAATATTACTTCAGGTCCAATTCCATCTCCTGGTAAAACTGCAATTTTTAAATTCATAATCTCTCGCTCTTTATGTCTTTAAATCCTTATTGTTCCTTAAACTCTTATTTTTATACTATTTTAGTTTCTTATTAAATCTCCTTCTATTTTTGAAGCTTCGATAATTTGATGAATATCTGCATCTACAACTTCTTTTTTAATGTCAGCGAATTTCAAGAATTCGATGTAAACGATATCCAATTGTGTTTTTGTCAATTCGTAACCTACTTTTTTAGCACGATAAGCCAAAGCTGCTCTTCCGCTTCTAGCTGTCAAAATGATTGAAGATTCATTCACACCAACATCTAACGGATCCATGATCTCGTAGGTTGCTCTGTTTTTGATTACACCATCTTGGTGAATTCCAGAACTGTGTGCAAAAGCGTTTGCTCCAACAATCGCTTTATTTGGTTGTACAATCATTCCCATACTTTCAGAAACTAAACGGCTCATTTCGTTTAATTCTCTAGTATTGATGTTTGTATCTAAATTTAAGTAAGGGTGTTGTTTGAAAATCATTACTACTTCTTCAAGTGCAGTATTTCCAGCTCTTTCACCAATACCATTAATAGTACATTCTATTTGTCTGGCTCCATTAATAGCACCTGCAATAGAGTTTGCAGTTGCCATTCCTAAATCATTATGACAGTGACATGAAAGGATTACGTTTTCGATTCCTTTTACGTTTTCTTTTAAGTATTTAATTTTTGCACCATATTCTTCTGGAAGACAATATCCTGTAGTATCAGGAATATTTAATACTGTAGCTCCAGATTTAATAACTTCTTCACAAACTTTAGCTAAAAATGCGTTATCTGTTCTACCGGCATCTTCTGCGTAGAATTCTACATCTTCTACATAAGATTTAGCGTGGGATACAGCGTATTTTGCTCTTGCAATAATATCTTCCGGAGTAGTTTGCAATTTGTGGAGTATATGAGATTCCGAAGTTCCGATTCCAGTATGGATTCTAGGTTTCTTAGCATGCTTTAAGGCAGCTGCAGCAACATCAATATCGTTTTTTACGGCTCTTGTTAGTCCGCAGACGGTTGCATTTTCTACAATTTTGCAAATCTCAGAGACCGATAAAAAATCGCCCGGACTTGACACAGGGAAACCTGCTTCGATAATGTCAACTCCCATTTTGTCTAGTCGTTCTGCGATAACTAATTTTTGCTTAGTATCTAACTTGCATCCTGGAACCTGTTCACCATCTCGCAAAGTGGTGTCAAAAATTTGAACTTTCTCTCTATTCATATTCATTAATTTAATGTAATTTCACATCTTGATAACAAATATATATTGTACTATCGCAGTACGAAATTCATTTTAATGAAATTATACTGTTCATAAAACGATTTATACCTTATTAAATACTTTATTATCAATAAGTTACATTATTATTTTTTACAATGGCTAACCATCAAAAAGATTTCTTATTTGTTTTAATCAAATCACTTTCAAAATCAGAAAAAAGGCAGTTTAAAATTTTTGCAAGCCGATTAGAGACGAGTTCAAATACAAAATTCATCGAACTATTCAATATTTTGGATAAATCTGAAGTTTACGATGAAAAACTTATTCTGAAGAGCGGAGTTATCCAAAAAGTACAGTTATCTAACTTAAAATCATACTTATACAAGCAAATCTTGGTTAGTATAAGACTAAACATTCCTAGTCAGAATATTCGTTATCAGCTTCGTGAGCAAATGGATTTTGCTGTTATTCTTTATAATAAAGGATTATACAAACAGAGTTTAAAAATATTAGACAAAACAAAACAGCAAGCGCTTGAAAATGACGAAAAATATATGGCGTATGAAATTGTTGAGTTTGAAAAATTAATCGAATCCCAATATATTACCCGAAGTATTCAAGGTCGTGCCGATGAATTGGTTATTCAGGCGAAAGAATTAAATTATCGTAACACTATTTCAAGCAAGCTTTCCAATTTATCTCTTCAGTTATACGGAATAATGCTGAAAACCGGATATGTAAAAAACGATCAGGAATATAAATATATAGACGATTATTTTAATAGACATATTTCAAAATTAGACGAAAGTAAATTTGGATTCCGTGAAAAGTACTGGTTTTACAATGCTAATTTGTGGCGAAGCTTTTTAGTTCAGGACTTTTTAGCGAGTTACAAATATGCTTATAAATGGGTACAGCTTTTCTACGATAATCCAAACATGATTTATTTAAATCCTGTCTTTTTCTTAAAAGGGAATCACTATTTTCTGGAATCGCTTTATATGCTAAAGTATAAATCGAATTTCAAGAAATACCTTAATCTTTTAGAAGAAACTATCGCAGATCCAAAATTTCCAGTAAATGATAATATTGCATCTTTATCGTTCCTTTACGTTTATAACAATAAGTTAAATCTTCACATTTTAGCAGGTACTTTTGAAGAAAGTGAATATTTAATTCCTGAAATTTTAGAAAAACTAAAAATACACAGTGAACATCTAGATGAACACCACGAAATGTTATTCTTCTATAAATTTGCTTCTATCTATTTCGGAAACGAAAAATACAATGAATGCATCAATTATTTAGATAAAATCATCAATAACAAGAATTTAACAATGCGTGAAGATTTAATGTGTTTTGCGAGACTATTATCTTTAATTGCACATTATGAACTTGGAAAAGATTATTATTTAGAAAATCATCTGAAAAGCACCTATAAGTTCTTATTGAAAATGAATGATTTACATGAAGTTCAAAAAGAAATCATCAAATTCCTGAGAAACTTAAATAACTTTTATCCCGCTGATATTAAGAACGAATTCAAAAAAATGCATGCTCGTTTTGTTGAACTTGAAAAGAATACTTACGAAAAAAGAGCTTTCTTATACTTAGATATTATTTCGTGGTTGGAAAGTAAAATAGAAAACAGGAAAATCGCTGATATTATTAAGGAAAAAGCGAAGTTGAACAATCGATAGATTCAAATTCCAAATTTTTAAATTCCAAATTCCAATAAAAAAGGCTGAAAACAGTAGCTTTCAGCCTTTTTTTGTCATTTCGACTGAAAGGAGAAATCACACTCGAAACTCTACAAAGATTGGCGATTATCTTTGTGGAAACACTAGTGTGATTTCTCCTTTCAGTCGAAATGACAAACTGCCCTTAAAAGCAACAAACCCGACAGGTCTTAAAACCTGTCGGATTTATCCAAAAAGACGTAAAAAATCCCAAACTCCAACAATTGGAATTTGGGATTTAAAAAAATTGAAATTTATCGAATTTTTTATTCGATTATATTAGAAGTCGTTACATAGAAGTTTTTATCTACTTCCAGTTTTCTGTCTTCATTATCCGTTTTGACAGACTGCCATTCTGTAGTTGGTTTCAGTACAGTTTCAACTCCGTTAATTTTAACTTTTACAGGCATATCAAACTTAGAAACGCAATTTGTCCAGTGGTAACCTAAAGTTCCATTTTTAAACATATATTCCAAAACCGGAATTTGCGTAGTGGTTAAATACTGAGCATAAACTCTGTTAAAGTTAATTCCTGATTGTTCATTGATATAATCCTGAATCTGTTTTGAAGTAACGGTTTGATGGTAAAAAGTTTTATTCAAACCTCTTAAAATAGATTTCCATTTTGCATCATCATTGATTATCTGACGCATTGTATGCAACATATTGGCTCCTTTTGGATACATATCTCCAGAGCCTTCATTATTTACATCATAATGTCCAATAATTGGCTTGTCATTTTCTATATTTTGTCTGCATCCAATAACATATTCAGCTCCAGCTTCTTTTCCATAATAATATTCCAGAAAAAGACTTTCAGAATAATTAGTAAAACTTTCATGAATCCACATATCGGCGATATCTTTATACGTGATATTGTTAGCAAACCATTCGTGACCAGACTCATGAATAATGATAAAATCAAATTTCAATCCCCAGCCGGTTCCGCTTAAATCTTTTCCTAAATAACCTTGTTTGTATTGATTTCCGTAAGTCACAGAACTTTGGTGTTCCATTCCTAAATAAGGCACTTCAACCAATTTATAGCTGTCTTCGTAAAACGGATATGGCCCAAACCAATTTTCAAAAGCTTTCAGCATTTTCGGAGCATCTTTGAAATGTTCTTTAGCTAAAGCTAAATTATCTCTCAATACATAATAATTACAATCCAAATTGCCTTTTTCTCCTTTAAATACTTCAGAGAAATTCACATAATCACCAATATTGATGTTTACACCGTAATTATTAATTGGATTCGAAACATACCAGTTAAAAGTTTTAGTTCCGTCTTTTTCTTTTTTAACGCTCTTCAGTCTTCCGTTAGAAACCTCTGTTAAATCACCTGGGACATTTACACTAATTAGCATGTTTTCTACTTCATCATACATATGATCCTTGCAAGGCCACCAAACACTAGCGCCTAAACCCTGACAAGATGTAGCGATAAAATCTTTTCCATTTTTATCTTTTTTCCATGAAAATCCTCCATCCCAAGGTGCTCTTACAGCTTCTTTCGGTTTTCCTTCATAATAAACTACAATCTCCTTAGTATCACCAACTTTTTGTTTTTCATTTAAAGTAATGAAAAACGCATTTCCATCTCTGTCAAATTTTAACTCTTTTCCGTTTTGAGTTACCTTCGTAATATTCATTGGTTGTTGCAAGTCAATCTGCATTCTGTTATTTTCTGTTAAAACAGTATAACGAACCGTATTTGAACCTGAAATCGATTTTTCAGAAGGATTTACTTTTACATTCAGATGATAGTATTTCAAATCCCACCAGGCTCTTTCTTTTGTAATGCTTCCACGTAAAGTATCCTGATGTGTAAAAACCGTTTCTGACTTGTTTAAAAGTCCTTGGGCATTGGTAGTAAAACCTAATAAAAAAGCGGCAAAAATACTTGCAAATTGTCTTTTCATTCTTTTTAAGATATAAATTAAATAGATTTTTTTGTGTTTTACAGCTCTAAATGTGTCTTCAAAAACAAAATAATCCTTAAGAGCAAAAATAAGTAAAGATTTCGTGATGCAAAAAACATATTATCTTTCAGATAAAATTAATATTCTCAATTACTTAGAATTAAACGCAAAACTTTCTAATTAAGAGGTTTTACTCTTTTATCACTCTTTTTACTATCAGAATATTTTTTAATAAATAAAAGATACAGAAAATAACTCAATAAACTCGTAATTACGAAAATAATCAACATTATAATTGCTTTGAATACTATACTCCAGGAAATTGGTTCATATCCCCATAAATTAAATATAACTAAAGCACTTACAGCCAAAACCATAACTATGCTAACTATGCCAAATAATAATTTCATGATTTGCTTTTGTAATATTAAACAAGACGAAAATAAATACACTAAAAACAGAATATTCTCTATTAAAATTTAAAGCTTATTTAATATATCCGTTTTCTTTTTGTCAAATTCTTCTTGAGTCAGGATTTTTTCATCTAATAACAACTTAAGTCTTTTTAGTTGCATTACTGTATCATCTTGATCGTTAATAGTTGTTATTTTTTCCTTCTCAGAAAAAAGTGATTTTCCCAATTCCATACCAGCACCTATTTGGAGTCCTGCACCAGCCAGACCTCCTTCATTTTTTGCTGCATCTCGTAATGCGCGAAGTTTTTCAAGTTCTGTATAATCCATTCCTACTTCTGCAGCAACTCGAGACTCTCTACTCATCTTAGTTATAGCATTAATATTATTTTGTGTTTCCTCATCAAAACATGTGGCTTCAATTTGAAAATCTGTTAACAAAAGACCAATATTTTCTACTAGAGTTGATACTTTAGCTTTCAATGCTATTGAAATGTCTCCCAAGTGAGAATCTATCTCACGATATGAATATTTACAGGTAGCTAAATAAGATGCTAATTCCGAGGTAATTCGTGAAATTATGAGTTCCCTCATATCATCTGCTGTGTAGCTATGTTTTGATCCTACCAGGTTTGCAAATATTTTATAAACATCTTTAAGTTGTATAGAGTAATTACCATGTGCTCCCAGTGATACAGGAAAATTATAGAATTCGTCTACATATTTTATAGGATTTGCTGTACCCCATCTTTGCCCAACTAATTCTGCTGTTCTAAAATAATACAGATGCATTTTATACTCACTTTCAAAATTCTGTCGGAGATTTAAAAAAGTAGTAATAAATGGATGGTTATCAGTTTCTAAAAGATAAACTCCTTCAGTTGTTAAGACATCTTCAATTTTACCTTGATAAACTACAATACACCCCTGACCTGGTGATACGATTAACTTACTAGCATTTTTTATTTCATCAGTTGCAGATTCATATTTATAAAATAAAAGATCAGGGCTTTGATTTTGCCATTCTATAACTGAACTTAATTGTTTTCTGAATAAATTAGGAAGTCCCATATTTTTCTTTTTATAAACTTTTTTATTATTAACATACACGGATAAATTACAAATTTGAAACCGTAAGATATTTTAAATTTTTGCCATCTTCATCCACTACTGCATAGTAATTATTATCTAGTTTGAGAACAAACTTCTTATCAGCATAAGTATTGTGGTCAAAAAAATAACTATACCGATCATTTTCAGGTTTGATTGGAACTGTCCAAATTAGTTTCCCTGTTTCTGTATCTATTCGTTGAAGTAATAATTGTGACTGTTTAGAAGCTGTAGCGGTGCTTATGACTAATAAATGTCTGGCATCAAAATAAGCTAGGTACGCATTTGTGTATAGTCGATTTGGTGTAAGATTCTTGTAACTAATTAAACTAGTATTATTTTCAAATTTATTATAAAATCTTCCTAACGACGTAATTGGGTCGCTAGGTCCTCCACCATTATATCTATATGTGATTTTGAAGAGATTATATTGAATATCATTTCTTTCAGACACAGCTTTTATTGTATACACTACGCTGTCCTTTGCTCTTTTGAATTGTTCACTATTTACTATCCTATAAATGGTGTCCGAAGAAAAACTTCTTTTTACTAATGGATAATAGTAATAACTTTTCCCTAGATTAGTCATTGTTTTGAAGCTTTCTCCGTAAGTTCTTCCATAATAAGCACTAATTTCAGCAATTCCTGAAGTATACAATGAATCTTTTTCGAACATTCTCACAGTCATATCTCTCATATTCATAGTATTAACATCAACTTCATATAATTTTTGCTTGTTAAAAACGATATAAGTTTTATTATTTGAAAACTTAGCTAATTCAATTTCTCCAGAATCTAACTTATCCAATCCCTCTATCCTTTCTCTTTTCAAATCCTTACCATTATCTATATCTTTAAAAGAAAAATAAAATTCTTTTGTTTCTTTATTATTAAATGATGACTTGCTAAGAAATTCTAATATGAAGATTTTATTGTTAATAATAACTGGTGTATTAAAAACAGAATTGCCAAAACTATCGTAACTTTTTGCATCACTTTTTTTTAAAGCAACAAATAAAAAAATCACAAACATCACGAAACCAATAGCCAGAACTAGCAATTTCAAAATAGTGATTGGATTAACTGGTCTAGAAACAGCTTTATCAATTTGATGATTTACATTAATGTTAATGTCATCATTATCTAAATAATATGCAGTATTGCAATTACTACATAGATAATTATCCACTGATAATACAGTATGGAGACTACTTCCGCATTGTGGGCATTTTATTGCTTTTATTTTCTTCGCCATTTATGAATATTAAAGAAAAGTCTAATTTTTAAATGATTTTAAAATTTTAAAAGACTAAATATGGAGTTAAAAAATTACAGCAAGATTATTATTTAAAAAGAACAGAAACTACCTTTATACGGTATAATAATATCGTTTTAAGCTTTGAAACTTTATAAATTGAGAAATATATTATTTTTACATTCAACTAAATATAAAAATTCCTTATTTGTCTATGAAATTTGAACAATACCTAATTATCTCTTTTCTTGTTTATTCAATTTCTATTTGCTCTCAAAACATTCCTGTATATAAAACCAATGATCTAATAACAGTTGATGGGAATTTATCCGATTGGAAAAGGCCTCTTTTAGGCCCTTTTGTAATTCACAATTCCGGAGAAAAAGTTTTACAAAATACCTATGTTTCTTTTTTATGGGATGATGAAAATCTGTATATCGCCTACAATTGTACCGATTCTAATATAATTGGAAAACCTCAAACCAAAGATGCACAAATATTCTACACTGATGATTTGGTGGAAATTTTTATAGATCCCGACGGAGACGGACAAAATTATGTTGAGATTGGAGTAAATGCTTTTTCAACCAATTATGATTTACTTTTAAGATGCATTTCACCTGAATGCGGAGGATGGAAAACGGAAATTGATTTTAACATCAAAGGAATGGAAACCGTCAGCAATATAAATTCAGAAGGATATACCGTGGAAATTAAAATTCCTTTTACAAGTTTAGAAAAAATTAAAAATGCTAATTTTTCAAAACCAAAAACAGGTACAAAATGGAAAGCAAATGTTTTTAGAATTGATTATGGAAAAATGATTGAATACCAAGCATTACAACCTTATAAGAGTTTAAAATTTGGTTTTCATCAGCCGGGAGAATTTGCTGTTTTTGAGTTTTTGGAATAATTAATTATTTAGTAGAAAAATTGCTGTACTTCTGTTGGCTCAAAATACTCCGCATTATCAACTAAAAACTTAAAAGCTGTATTAGTTTTTGCTATTTTATAAACTTCAAAAATAGATTTATAACGTACACAATGTATATTTTGATAAAATCTATCATTAAAATTCCCATAAAAAGTATAGGTTTCCAAAAACATAGCAATACCTTTCTTTAAAACTGTTGGATTTGAAAAATCCTTAGGAAGAAATATATTTGGAAAACTATTATTATCTACATATAATTCTCCAGTACTTTCATTAACTGGATAAAAACTACCATTTGGTAGTTTTTCTAAAAACAAAATTAGTCTCTGTCCTTTTTTTAATTCTTTAATTCTAGGATCACATAACCATTCTTCCCAAATAACTACATTTATCGTTTTTTGAGACCTTAGAGATAGTTCCATCAACTATTAAAACAGCTTTAGAAATAACTATTGAATATGGCGTAACATTTTTCTTAAAACCATAGTTTAAAGTAGGGACTAAAAATAAAAGCAAACATACAACTAATCTCATATCAATATTATTTGATACTAAAATAACATATTTTTCTATCTTTTCGGCCGAAGGGAGAAATCGCACTAGTGAATCGACAAAGATTGGAGATATACTTTGCGGAGTTTCTAGTGTGATTTGCTTCGCCTGTTCGCTATCGCTCGGGTCTCCCTTCGGTCGAAATGACAAGACTTATTGTAAATATTATTTCTGACGCTTCTTCAAAACTTCAACAACATCATTCAATTGAAATCCTTTTGCCTGTAATAAAATAAGATAATGAAAAAGTAAATCGGCGCTTTCGCTAAGGAATAAATCATCATTCTCATCTTTTGCTTCAATCACCACTTCAACAGCTTCTTCACCAACTTTCTGCGCAATTTTATTGATTCCTTTTTCAAACAAAGAAGCAACATAACTCTTTTCTGAATCAGCATTTTCTCTACGTGTTTTGATAGTGTTTTCTAATTGAGAAATAAAACCATAATTCGCATCATTTGGTTCTTGCCAGCACGTATCTGCGCCTGTGTGACATGTTGGGCCAACAGGTTTTGCCTGAATTAAAAGTGTATCGCCATCACAGTCATTTTTGATACTTACCAAATTTAAAAAGTTGCCACTCTCCTCGCCTTTTGTCCAAAGTCTTTGTTTTGAACGGCTAAAGAATGTTACTTTTTGTGTTTCTATTGTTTTTTGAAGCGATTCTTCGTTCATATAGCCCAGCATCAAAACATTTTTTGTCTCTGAATCCTGAATTATAGCCGGAATTAATCCGTGTGCGCTTTTGATATCTACGTTCATTTTTATTTATTTTTTTTAGAGTAAAGAATATAGAAAATAGAATAAAGAGGTAAAAATTAAAGATTATAAAAGTTTCTCAATCCTTCCTTTGTCTCCTTTGTTATATTTTCTATACTCTATTTTCTATACTCTATTTTCTATACTCTATTTTCTATACTCTATTTTCGTATGTTCTATTTTCGTATGTTCTAAATTCTAACTTCTATATTATTATTTCTTAATTCTTGTTTCAACGCCTTGATCTCGATTTCTTTAAAGTGAAAAACGCTTGCCGCCAATGCTGCATCGGCTTTTCCTTTTTGAAACGAATCTACGAAATGCTGCATATTCCCAGCTCCACCCGAAGCAATGATCGGAATATTGACTAATTCTGAAAGTTTGGCCAAAGCTTTATTTGCAAAACCATTTTTAGTTCCATCATTATCCATTGAGGTAAATAAAATTTCACCTGCTCCACGTTCTGCAACTTCAACGGCCCAATCGAATAAATTTAATTCAGTTGGCACTTTTCCTCCAACTAAATGCACAATCCATTGTCCGTCAATTTGTTTGGCGTCGATTGCAACCACAACGCATTGGCTTCCAAATTTCTGCGCCAAGTCATTAATCAATTGCGGATTTTTTACTGCCGAGGAATTGATCGAAACTTTATCAGCTCCGTTATTTAGCAGAATATCTACATCTTCAACAGATGAAATTCCACCGCCAACTGTAAACGGAATATTGATTTTTTCTGCCACGCTTCGCACCATATTTACAAGTGTTTTGCGTCGTTCTTCTGTTGCCGAAATATCAAGGAACACCAATTCGTCTGCGCCTTCAGCCGAATAAATTGCAGCTAATTCTACAGGATCTCCGGCATCGCGCAAGTCAACGAAATTAACGCCTTTTACCGTTCTTCCGTTTTTTATATCTAAGCAAGGTATGATTCTTTTTGCAAGCATTTTTCTTTGTTGTTTCACAGAGATTCACAAAGATTCTCAGAGCTACGCAAAATTTTGTGAATCTTTGCGTTTAACTTTGCGAATCTTTGCGGAATATCTATTTATTTAAAATATAATTTTCAAGTTGCTTCAATGTAATTCTTCCCTCGTAAATCGCTTTTCCAATGATTGTTCCTTCACAACCTAATTCGGCTAATTTTGGCAATTCATCAAAAGTTGAAATTCCGCCAGAAGCGATTAATTTTATGCCGACTGCTTCAGCTAAAATTTTGCTGTACAAATCAAAACTTGGACCTTGAAGCATACCGTCTTTGGCGATATCAGTACAAATAACATAAGAGATTCCTTTTGACTGATAACCCTGAATAAAAGGAACTAAATCTTCATTTGACTCTTCCAACCAACCAGAAACAGCAATTTTTTCGTCTTTTGCATCAGCTCCTAAAATGATTTTATCTGTGCCGTATTCTGAAATCCATTTTTCAAAAATTGCTCGGTTTTTTACCGCAATACTTCCGCCAGTAATTTGATTTGCACCACTTTCAAAAGCAATTCTCAAATCGTCATCCGATTTTAATCCGCCTCCAAAATCAATTTTCAAACTGGTTTGTGTCGCAATTTGTTCTAAGATTTTATAATTAACAATTTTACTTGATTTTGCACCATCTAAATCTACTAAATGCAGATAGTCAATTCCGTGCGCTTCGAACGATTTCGCTACTTCAAGCGGATTCTCATTGTAAATTATCTTAGTATCATAATCACCTTTGGACAAACGAACGCATTTTCCTTCAATGATATCTATGGCTGGTATTATTCTCATGTTTCTAATTTTAGAATTCCGATTTTAGATTTTAGATTTTAGTCCCGATAGCTATCGGGATGATATTTTGATTGATTTTTGATATTGCGATTGGAATTTGGTTCCAAAGCATCGGGATAAGAAATTGGAATTTTAAAATTTTACATTTTTAAAAAATTGCCTAAAATCTTTTCCCCAACATCGCCGCTTTTCTCTGGATGAAATTGCGTTCCGTAAAAATTATCTTTTTGCAAAGCCGAGGCATATTCAACATCATAATTTGTTGTTGCGATAGATTCTGCACAATTTGGCGCGTAAAAACTGTGAACCAAATACATAAATTCATTTTCAGAAATGTCTTTAAATAAATCCGTTTTTAAATCATAAATCTGATTCCAGCCCATTTGAGGCACTTTTACATTGTTTGAAAATTTCAAAACATCCACATCAAAAATTCCTAGACCTTTTGTATTTCCTTCTTCAGTTTTGTTGCACATCAATTGCATTCCGAGGCAAATTCCTAAAACAGGTTGTTTCAATTCTGGAATCAGGCTATCCAAACCGCTTTCGCGAAGCTTCGTCATAGCCGAGCTCGCCTCGCCCACGCCAGGAAAAATCACTTTATCTGCCGATTTAATTTCGTCTGGATTATTGCTCAAAACAGCCTTAAAACCCAATCTTTCAATGGCAAACATAATGCTCTGAATATTTCCTGCTCCGTAATTTATGATTACTATTTTCAAAATTAATTTTAGATTTTAGATTTTAGATTTTAGATTTCTCTTCAACGTAAAATCATTAATACTATTTTACTTAACCGCAAGGTTCGCAAAGATTTACGCTAAGAATGCAAAAAAAACTTGTGTGCTTTGCGTAAATCTTTGCGTACTTTGCGGTAAAACTTTTTTACAACATACCTTTGGTACTTGGCAGAATCATTTTTTCGGTGTCTCTTTTTACGGCTACTTTTATGGCTTTAGCGAAAGCTTTAAAAATGGCTTCGATTTTATGATGTTCGTTGATTCCTTCTGCTTTGATATTTAAATTCGCTTTTGCACCGTCTGTGAACGATTTGAAGAAATGATAAAACATTTCTGTTGGCATTTTTCCAACCATTTCGCGTTTAAATTCCGTTTCCCAGATCAGCCAGTTTCTTCCGCCGAAATCAATTGCCGCTTGTGCCAAACAATCATCCATTGGAAGACAGAATCCGTAACGCTCAATTCCTAATTTGTTCCCTAACGCTTTCGCGAAAACTTCTCCTAAAGCAATTGCTGTATCTTCGATGGTGTGGTGCTCATCGACTTCTAAATCGCCTTTTACAAGGATTTCTAAGTCCATTTGACCATGACGTGAGATTTGGTCTAACATGTGGTCAAAAAATGCAATTCCCGTATCGATTTTGCTTTTTCCTGTACCGTCAAGATTTAGATTGATGTAAATATCGGTTTCGTTTGTTTTTCTTGTAATGGATGCTGAACGCGCTTCTAATTTTAAAAACTCATAGATTTTCTTCCAATCCATTGTTTGTAAAACGATTGTTTCGTTCAATTCTTCACGTTTTGCCGAAATTTCGTTACTTCCTGCGCCATCTGTATCGTTCATGAAAATAGCTTTTGCTCCCAAATTTTTAGCCAATTCCACATCCGTTAAACGATCGCCTAAAACAAAAGAATTTTCCAAATCATATTCTGGATTATTCAAGTATTTAGTCAGCATTCCAGTTCTTGGTTTGCGTGTAGGCGCATTTTCTTCCGGAAAAGTTCTGTCTACAAAGATTTCATCAAAAACAACTCCTTCGTTTTCAAATGCTTTTAGGATGAAATTCTGCGTCGGCCAAAAGGTGTCTTCCGGAAAACTATCCGTTCCTAATCCATCCTGATTGGTTACCATTGCTAATTCGTAATCTAATTCATTAGCAATTTTAGCCAAATATTGAAACGCTTTTGGATAAAACTCCAGTTTATCCAAACTGTCTAATTGATAGTTTTGAGGTTCCAAAACAATCGTTCCGTCACGATCAATAAAAAGTACTTTTTTCATAATTTATTTTTTATGTTGCCACGAATTACACTAATTAGCACGAATTTAATTAGTGTAATTCGTGAAATTCGTGGCTAACATTCTTAGCTTAATAGTTTCAATTCTCTAATTACAACAGCATTTTCTTCTTTTGTTCCAATGGTAAAACGAAGACAATTTTCACATAAAGGCTGTGTGGTTCTGTTACGAATAACGATTCCTTTTTCGATTAATTGATCGTATCTTTTATTCGCGTCATCTACTTTTGCCAAGATAAAATTGGCTTCAGTTGGATACACTTTTTCTACAAAACTTACTTCAAGTAAAACTTTAAGTAATTCGTCTCTTTGCTCAATAATTGAACCTATTTCTTGTTTTATTTTCTCTAAATCTTTTAAACGTTCTTTGGCTCTTTGTTGTGTTAGTTCGTTTACATTATATGGAGGTTTGATTTTATTCAGAATTGAAATTACTTCTTCTGAAGCATAGCAAATTCCTAAACGAATTCCAGCCAAACCATACGCTTTTGAAAGTGTCTGTGTAATGACCAAATTTGGATATTCATCAATTTCTGTTAGCCAGCTTTCTTTATCTGAAAAATCAATATAAGCTTCATCAATTACCACTAAACCTTTAAAATTTTGAAGCAATTTTACTACACTTTCGTCTGAAAATGAATTTCCTGTTGGATTGTTTGGAGAACACAAAAAAATGATTTTTGTATTTTCATCAACAGCTTCTAAAATCTTTTCAACTTGTGGCTGAAAATCTGTAGTTAAAAGAATTTCTCTGTTTTCTACTGCGTTGATATTTGCCAAAACACCATACATTCCATAAGTAGGTGGCAACGAAATAATATTGTCTTTATTTGGCTCACAGAAAGCTCTGAAGAGTAAATCCAAAACTTCATCGCTTCCGTTTCCTAACAAAATCTGACTTTGTTTGGTGTTGTTATTTTTAGCTAAAATCGCTTTAACCGAATTCTGCTGCGGATCTGGATAACGATTTACGCCATTTTGAAACGGATTTTCATTGGCATCCAAAAAAATCATTTCAGCTGTATCAAAATCCTCAAACTCGTCTCTCGCAGAAGAATAAGGTTTTAAGGATTTTACGTTTTCTCTTGTTATTGTATTTATATCGAACGTACTCATTTTATTTTCTTTATTCCTGCAAGGTTTTTAAAACCTTGTAGGCATTATTTATTAAGCTTCTAAATCGGAAATCTATTTAGACCTACGAGGTTTTCGAAACCTCGCAGGACTGTAGGCGTAATGTTACAGCATTTTTATGTGCTTGTAATCCTTCGGCTTCAGCCATAGCTTCAATTGCTCTTCCTATATTTTGAATTCCTTTCTCCGATATTTTCTGGAATGTCATCGATTTCATAAAACTATCCAGGTTTACACCGCTGTAATTTTTGGCATAACCGTTTGTTGGAAGCGTATGATTGGTTCCTGAAGCATAATCTCCTGCACTTTCAGGAGTGTAATTTCCAATAAACACAGAACCTGCATTTACTATTCCGTTACAATAGAAATCATCATATTCAGAGCAGATAATAAAGTGCTCCGGGCCATATTCATTGATTAAATCTAAAGCGGTTTGATCGTTTTCAACATAAATTAATTTTGAATTTTCGATCGCTTTTTCTGCAATAGCTTTTCTAGGCAATACTTCTAATTGTGACTGAACTTCTTTTTCTACTTCATCAATCAGTTTTTTTGAAGTCGAAACTAATATTACCTGACTATCTGTTCCGTGTTCTGCCTGAGATAATAAATCTGAAGCTACAAAAGCTGGAACTGCAGTATCATCGGCTACAATTAATAATTCTGATGGCCCCGCCGGCATATCGATTGCAACGCCAAATTGAGTCGCTAATTGTTTGGCCACCGTCACAAATTGATTTCCTGGGCCAAATATTTTATATACTTTAGGAATTGACTGTGTTCCAAATGTCATACCGGCAATTGCCTGAATGCCACCTACTTTTAGAATTTTGGTTACACCGCATAAATTCGCCGCGTATAGAATCGCTGGGTTTATTTTTCCTTTTTTGTCTGGTGGCGAACACAAAACAATTTCTTTACAACCTGCAATTTCAGCAGGAACAGCAAGCATTAAAACAGTTGAAAATAAAGGAGCTGTTCCGCCAGGAATATATAAACCGATTTTTTGAATTGGCCTTTTTTCCTGCCAGCAGTTTACGCCTTCAATCGTTTCAACTTCAACTCGATCGGTTTTCTGCGCTTTGTGAAATTTATAAATATTGTTTTTTGCTAATTCAATCGCTTCTTTTAATTCACTCGGAATTAAATTAATTGCTTCTGTAATTTCCTCCGGAGTTACTTCGTAATTTCCCAATGAAATTCCGTCAAAAATTGAAGTGTATTTTGCCACAGCTTCATCTCCTTTTTTCTGAACTTCTCTGAAGATTTCTTTTACCGTAACCTCGATATCATCAATAGTCTGCGTTGGTCTTTTTAATATATCTGACCAGCTTTCTGGTTTTGGATTGTTGATTTTATTCATAATATTATATATTAAATCCCATTTTTTTAAATTACAAATTCCAATTCTTTGTCTAAAATTTATACCGCAAAGTACGAAAGGTCTTTTTTTTCTTTGTTTAAAAAAAGTTCTCAAAGCTGTTGTCTAAAACTCGATCATTGGAATTTGGAATTTTAAAATTGGAATTTCTTTTATTTTATAGTACCATTTTCTCAATTGGACAAACTAAAATTCCTTCTGCTCCTACTTCTTTTAACTTGTCAATTACATCCCAGAAAGTATCTTTATCGATTACAGAGTGAACACTGCTCCAGCCTTCTTGTGCTAATGGAAGAACTGTTAAACTTCTTAAAACCGGAAGGATTTTTCCAACTGCATCAATTTTATCATTTGGAACGTTCATCAAGATATATTTAGAATTTCTTGCTCTTAAAACGGCCTGAATTCTGAATTTTAATGTATCAATGTGTTTTTGAATTTCTGGAGAAACTTTTGGAGAAACGGCTAAAACTGCTTCGCTTTTTAAAATTACTTCAACTTCTTTTAAGTTGTTTTTGAAAAGCGTGCTTCCGCTTGAAACGATATCTACAATAGCATCTGCAAGTCCAATATTTGGTGCAATTTCAACTGAACCAGAGATTTGGTGAATGTCTACAGTTAAGCCAAATTTACTGAAATATTCATTAACTGTATTTGGGTAAGAGGTAGCAATTCTAAGATTCGCTAAATCTTGTACCGAATTGTATTCGAATGTTTTAGGAACAGCTACCGAAACTTTACATTTAGAAAAACCTAATTTCTGAACTACTTCGATTCCTTTTCCTTTTTCTACTAAAAGATTATCGCCAACGATGGCTAAATCTACTACTCCATCAATTAAATATTGTGGAATATCTGAATTTCTTAAATATAAAACTTCAAGAGGAAAATTAGAAGCTTCGGCTTTTAACTGATCAATCCCGTTGTTGATTGAGATACCGCAGTCTTTTAAGATTTGAATGCTGTCTTCGTTTAAACGACCAGATTTTTGAATTGCAATTTTTAAAGTACTCATTTTTTAGTTGTTTGTTAGATTAATAGTTTGAGTACAAAGAGGTGGAATTAAAAAACCCGTTTGATGTACTCAAACGGGTTTTAAAATATGATGATTTACACGCATACCATTAACACATCGCTTGAGAGCAATAATGTAGATGATGATGATGTAATTGGATCGAAATCATGATTTGTTTTGTTTTTTACTTCTTTGATTCGGTTGCAAATATAATAGATAAATTAATTAAAAAGCAATTTTTATTTTAACTTAACGATAGTTTATTGTTAAAAAACATTTCAGACTACCTTATATTTACTAATTTAAAAATTACTTTAGCGAATTATCAAATTCATCAAAAACCAGCAAAACTTTGGTTCCTTTACCAATTTCACTTTCTATTTTGAATTTAATCTGAAGCAAATCTGTCATTCTTTTCACAATAAACAATCCAAGCCCTGTTCCTTTAATTTCGGAATGATTTAAAGCATTTGACCTGAAAAACGGATTGAAAATAGACTCTAAATCTTCTTTGGCAATTCCAATTCCTTGATCTGATATGGTGCAAAAAATATGATCATCTTTTCTTACCAATGAAATTTTGATTTCGGTATTTGCTTTGGAATATTTAACGGCATTTGAAATAATATTTCGAAGAATTGTAACTACTAGATAATTATCCGAATAAATATAAAATTCTTCTGGCGCTTCTAAAACGACATTAATTTTACTCGTTTTAATCTTCTCTGCATTTAAAGTTAAAACATCCAAAATGATAGAATTTAAATAAATATTTTCTTTATTAACATTCTGTTTTTGGTTTTCAAATCTTGCCATTAAAAGCAACTGATCCACCAGTGAATTTAGATGATCTACTTCGTTAATACAATAGTTTATTTTTTCTTCGTATTCTTTGTTATCTCTAGGTTTACGAATCAGTACTTCAAGTGTTCCTTTAATTACAGTCAAAGGTGTTCTTAACTCATGAGAAGCATCTGAAGTAAACTGTTTTTCACGTTCTATGGCATCTTCAATTCGGTTTAATAAATTGTTAATTGTTTTAGAAAGTGTAAATAATTCGTCTCTTGTTTTTGGAAGCGGAATCCTGGTTTTTAAATTATCTTTTGTGATAATTTTCGAAGTATTTATAATCTCATTTATTGGTCTTATACTTCGTCCGGCAAAAAAACGGGCTAAGAAGAACAACAACAATAAAATTACTAGAAAAGAGATCATTAAAGTATCCAGCAAATTTTCCAGAACTTTTGAAGAATCTGAAAGCGACATCGCAATAATCAAATAACCGACTTTCTTTGATTTTACATGAAGCGGAACCTGAATCTGACGAATTTTACTTCCTAATAATTCAGTATCAAAAAGCTGAAAATGTTCTTTATTTCCATGAAAAATCAGCTTTTCATTCTTTAAATTGGGAGATTTTTCAATTATTTGTTTGTTCAAATCTAAAAACTGGACAAAAACTGGATTTACATCTACAGAATTGTGTTCTCTTTCCTCCCATTCCTCAACATCCATAAAGATTACTTTTTTGTTTTCCATCCTGATTTCTTTCAAATGATCCTGAATTTCGATATTCAAATTGTCATCAATATGATTGTAAACAGTCAGTTTTACAATAAAGTAAATAGCAGAAAAAACTACCAAAACTAAAAGTCCGGTAGTCAAAATATAATTTAATGCAATTCTATTTTTAAAAGATAATGATGTCATTTTTAATCATTGGCAATATATCCAATGCCTCGGATAGTTTTTATATAATCTTCTTCGATTTTTAGGTTGAGTTTTTTACGAATTGCATTCATAAAAACATCAATTACCCCCGTATCGTACTCGAAGTTTATTTCCCAAACATCCCTTAAAATCTGATTTCGCGTACAAACTTTGCCTTTATGCTGAATTAAATAAGTCAGTAATTCGAATTCTCTCTGCGTAAGCGAAATTTCTTCTTCTTCCTTTAAAACAATATGCTTGGACAAATCAATGGTAATCGTTCCAAGCGTTAAGATTTCGGTTTGTTTTTTATTTCTAAAATGAACTTTAATACGTTCTACTAATTCCTCAAAACTGAAAGGTTTTTTAATATAATCATTTGCTCCAGCTTTAAGACCTTCAATAGTTTCCTGAACAGTGTCTTTAGCGGTTAAAAAAATGATTGGAGTTGTCTGGTCTTTGACCCTAATGGCTTTACACAAGTCTAAACCATTAATCTTAGGTAGCATCCAGTCTAACAAAATCAAATCAAATTTTTGTTCCTGAACCAGTTCAAAACCTTTAGAACCATCATTTGCAGTGGTTATCTGATAGCCTTCTTCTTGTAAACCTTGTTTAAGAAACTGAACAATTCCTAGTTCGTCTTCAACTATTAAAATATGCATTTATCGTATTTTATTAAAGATTCGCATTTATTTTCTATATCAAAGATATATTATTTAAAAATTACATCTAAACAGTTAACTTAAAGTTATAAATAAAACCAATATCTTAAGCAAACATTAAGTTATTACTAAGTAAGGTTAAAGTTGAAATTAATCTGGCGTTAATGATTTGGAAGTAATTTTGTAAAAAAATATTTATAATGACTTTTTACAAAAAACTTTCGCCTTTTTACAATCTAGCCCTATTGTACTTTATTGTGAGTTTCGTATTGAGAATAGTACTTCTTTTTCACCCTATTACTCAAAGTTCATTTACATTCTCTGAAAGTCTGAAAATCTTCAGCTTAGGTCTAATTTCAGATTCTTTTGTATTTGTTTTGGCTTCGTCATTTTTGTGGCTTTATCTTATTATGATTTCCAATTCCAAGTACAACAAACCTTATGGATATATTATTCTTGGTGGCTTTATTGCTCTTCTGATTTATATTGCATCTGGAAAAAGTATTTTTGATGAATATGGTGGTGCTTTACCGAAGATTGTTTTGATCTTTGTTTCTATTAAAACATTATTATTTTCTTTATTCCTTTTTCTGCCAAAACAGAGAACTAAATTGAGATTCTGGCTTTTTGCATTTGTAATCTTTTTATATGTTTTACTAATTCTGCAAAATGCAATCAGTGAGTTTTTCTTCTGGAATGAATTTGGAGTAAAATATAACTTCATAGCTGTTAATTATCTAATTTACACCAATGAAGTTATCGGAAACATTATGCAGTCTTATCCTGTTGTTCCAATATTTTCTGTATTGTTTGTTATTACCGGAACGATTACTTATTTCATTACAAAGTATTCCCGAAACTATATTGATGAAATTCCAAATATTTCCGAAAAATTAAAAATCACTGCTATTTACTGTACTTTCTTTGTTTCCTCATTGTTTGCTATTCCAAGTTTAGCGAAAACAGAAAACTCTAAAAATATTTTTGTTAACGAATTGCAGTCTAACGGAATCTACAAGTTTTATCTGGCATTTCAGAATAATAAATTGGATTATTTTAAATTCTACAAAACTATTCCTGACCAAAAAGCTTTCGCACTTTTAAAACAACAGATACCAGCTATTTCAGGACAAAATACTTTACAAAAAGTAAACAATGATTCGTTGGAAAAACGTAAAAATGTAGTCTTAATTACTGTTGAAAGCTTAAGTGCCGATTTCATGAAAATTTATGGAAACAAACAAAATATAACACCATTTCTGGATAGTTTAGCTCAAAAAAGCCTTTTGTTTACCAATACTTACGCAGCTGGAAACAGAACCGTTCGAGGTCTTGAAGCCGTAACCTTATGTTTGCCACCGACTGCTGGAGAAAGTGTTGTAAAAAGAGAAGACAATAAAAATAAATTCTCTACTGGATCAGTTTTCCTTAAAAAAGGCTACAATGTAAAATTCATGTATGGTGGTGATGCTTTTTTTGATAATATGCAGGATTTTTATTCTGGAAATGGCTATCAGATTATTGATAAATCGAGTTTTGAACCTAACGAAATTACTTTCTCTAATGTGTGGGGAGTTTGTGATGAAGACATGTATAATAAAGCAATCAAAGTCATGAATTCTGAAGCAAAGCAAAACAAACCTTTCTTCAATCATATTATGACGGTTAGTAATCACAGGCCTTTTACTTATCCAAACAATAAAATTGATATTCCTGGAAATATTAAATCTCGTGACGGTGGTGTAAAATATACTGATTATGCGCTTAAACAATTTTTCAACAAAGCTCAAAAACAGCCTTGGTTTAAAAATACTGTATTCGTAATTGTTGCCGATCATTGTGCCTCAAGTGCTGGAAAAACAGAACTTCCCTTAGATAAATACCGAATCCCTGCTTTAATCTATTCTTCAGATATTAAACCTGAAAAATACAATCAACTGATGTCACAAATTGATATTATGCCCACTTTATTTGGATTGCTGCATTTTGATTATGAAAGCAAATTTTTCGGACAAGACGTTTTTAAACCTCATTATCAGCCAAGAGCTCTCATCGCGACTTACCAGGATTTGGGATTAATTAAAGATAATGTTTTAACCATCTTATCTCCAAAACAGCAAATTAAGCAGTTCCAATTAAAATTGAATAAAAAAGAAGGTCTTTTACCTGAATTTCAAATCTATTATGATCAGATACCTTTGAAATCAGAAAACAAAAATTTAGTCGATGAAACGATTGCTTTTTATCAATCTGCTTCTTATCTATTAAAGAAAAAAGAATATCAGTTTAATGATTTAAGTTTAACCGCAAAGAACACCAAGTTATACGCAAAAAATCGCTAATAAAAAAGCCTCAAGTTCAATCACTTGAGGCTTTTTTAGTTCCAGTAAACCTGAAACTTTAAACTTGAAACAAAAATTAGTCATTCTGATTTTTCATTCCAAATAAATCTCCTTTTTGGAATAGTTCCCAGTCTTCTTTTAATGCTTTAGCGTTTCTCTTTGTTACTTCAGGAGAATCTAAAGTACTTAAATCTGGTTTTCCAGCATTTACCCAAGCTGTATACCAAAAACTAGCTGTTGCCGAGATTGCTTTTTTCATTTGACTTTCTACCATTCCATTTAACTGATCGTGTAGTTTTTTAGCATATTCATCAGAAAAAACAGCTGTGTTGTATTTGCTTTTCATTACTTTTCCGTCTGCATCCATTTTGAAAACTTGGTTTTCCGGTGTAGCTGTTCTCAGTTTTTTATCGATATCCAATAAAGGTTGTGCTAAACTGTGTGTATCATTTATCATATCCCAAATTGCTTTATGAACATCTTCATAATAATGAGCATAAGGAACATTTAATTTATAGTTTTTAGCAAATAACTCTGGAAGTCTGCTTTCCCAAAGAGAATGAATCCCTTTTTGATCTGTTAATTGACCATCATGATTAGCAGAAGTATGCAACGGCATGTGTGCGTCGCCAATGTAATGACCTAAATCTGCAGCCAAAAATAAGATTTCTGCTCTGTTTTTATCTTTAAAAGCTTTGGTTAACTTTGCCATCATATCTTCGATATACCAAGGTAAAATACCGTTATCGCTTAAAAATTTAGCATCATATTTTTTCTTAGCCTCCTCTAAATTTTGTGGGTAACTATCAGCAGAACCAAAATTTTCCATATCAAAATAATGTCTTGGCCCTTCATCTTTATAACTTAAAGCATATTTACGAATATCTGGTACTGAAGCTTCTTGTGTAATAAAATCGATATGATTATAAAAGAACTCCTGAAGTGGATAAGGTAAAGCCATTACAGCAGCTTTATTAATTCTTTCGTGACCAACAATTCCCCAGGATAAAGTAAAAAATCCAACAATTAGAGCACAGATGGCAATTAGTTTTGGATTAGATTTGAAGTTTTTCATTTTTGTTTTTGTATTAGAGGGGCAAATTTACCTTATTTATGGATAATTCAAACAACAACCTTTCAAGATTATTAAAATTATTTTATTTTAAATTTTAGAACCATTTAAGTAACATAAATTCATACAAAAAAAGATTTTTCTTTTGTAAGTTTGTTAATGGACTAAACCTTACAAACATGCGCTTTACTTTTCTAAATATAATTTTCTTCCTGTCGGTTATTTGTTTTGCTCAGGAAAATGATATAAAACCAAAAAATGTCAGTGACACTATTCTAAATTCAAAAAGGACATTAAGATTTTCTGATCCTTTTAATGAAGAAAGAATAATGCAGAAACTATTTCCTGGAAAACTATACCGTCTCGCAGATCAAAACACCTTTGTAAGCTGGATTTGTAAAACATGTAAACCTGCTCCTTTTTTAGATGTTAATGGTGTCGAAGGCGATCAAATGTTTCCTTATACCGATGGTGTTGCCACTAGACTTTTAGCTAATATCGATTATTCTGATTCCAAAGACAATAAATTTAAAGTCATCGCTTTTAACCATTCTGTTCACGATGAAGATGGTTTACAGACTGGGCGATTTTCTGGTGGTTTGCTGGGTATAGCTAAATTTGCTAAAAACGGCAAGATTTGGGAAATGAGATCTTTTCAGCCTGCCGTTGCTGCTTTTGGAGCTTTTGCACGATGTCCAACTCCAAAAATCGTAGAAATTGGAGAAGATCAATTTGCTTTTACTTTATCGCATATCAATGGTGGCGCAGGTGGGCCTTATGAAGGTTATCTCTATCTTGTGGCTGGATTCGATGGAAAATATCAAGTCATTATGGAAGTTCCTTCTTACCATTTGACTAATGTTGCAAGTATCAATTGGTCGGGTTCATATAAAGTTGTAGATGATGGTACTAAAAAACATTTTAGAGATATTATCATTACCACCAATGGCACTTTTAACAAAGATGCAAAAGCAGAAGATGAATTTGAAGCACCTCTTCCTCAAGAAATAGCTGCAATGGCCAAAACTAAAACTAAGTTTGATTTTGAAATTGAAAGACGTTATTCATTTAAAGGAAAATCATATCAGATGATTGGAAAACCAGTTGCCAAGTTTTCAAATATAAAATAGTTTAACTCAAATAAAGAATTGATCCTAAAGCTAAAACAGCGATAAATATCCATAAAAAGACACCTTGAAGCAAAGGCTTTACTCCTACTGTTTTTAATGTTGCAAAATTTAAAGTTGCACCAATTAAAAACAGAGTAATTGTCAATCCGATTTTAGCGATGCCAACTACATGTCCAGTAAAAATATGCAATGAAGGAATGTAAGTATTTAAAAGCATTGCAAAAATAAATAATCCAACAAAATAAGGAATTTTTGTTTTTGAATTCTTGTTTTTAAAAACAAAAGCCGTTAAAAGCGAAATAGGAATAATCCATAAAGCTCTTGCTAATTTTACTGTTGTGGCAACCTGTAAAGCTTCTGCTCCATATTTATTTGCTGCTCCTACAACAGAGCTAGTATCATGAATCGCAATAGCGCACCATAAACCAAAATCTTTTTGTGACAAATCTAATTGATGACCGATAAAAGGGAAAACAAATAAAGCAATTGAATTCAATATAAAAATTACACCTAAAGCAATTGAAGTTTGATTTTCATTTGATTTAATTACTGGAGCGATAGCTGCAATCGCGCTTCCTCCGCAGATTGCTGTTCCGCAAGAAATTAAATGGGAAGTCTTTTTTTCTGTCTGTAGCCATTTTCCAAGAAGAAAACCAAAAACCAAGGTGCTAAAGATTGACATTATAGTAAGAACAAAACCTTCTTTTCCCGCTGAAACCGCGCTATGAGCATTCATACCAAAACCTAAACCTACTACAGAAAACTGTAAAAGAAATGTGATCGCTTTATGATTGAATTCTACAAATGGATTTCCAAAAATGTTTACAAGCAAAACTCCAAGTAACAAAGCTATTGGAGGTGAAATAATTGAAAACAAACATAAAAGAATTACTACAGCGAAAAGTGCCTGTTGTACTAAATGGTTAATTTCAAATAAATGTGCCGATGTTTGTTGTTTTGCTTTCAAAATAGGATACTAGATAATTACCCTGCAAAGTTCAGTCTATTAAACGAAAAACCCCAATCGCAAATTACAATTGACTATAACTTCAAGTTATAATGATTGGCTAAATTTTGAATAAACAATTCTGCCAATGAATCTGATTTCCCAACTAAGGTAGCAATGTAAAAGAATCTTTCAATAGCTAATTTCTCCACATCCAAAACCATTAATTCTTTGTTTTTCAACTCCTTATTTACAGCATGAATAGACATAAAGGCAAAACAATCCGAATTTAGCAAATAAGATTTAATACTTTCCGTACTTCCTAACTGCATTTCAATCTGCAAATCTGAAAATTTCAAACCTGCTTTTTTCAATGCAAATTCTATAACTTCAAGTGTTCCAGAACCTCGTTCTCTCGTTATGAATTTCATTGACTTTAAATCGTTTAAAGAAATTTCATTTTGTTTTACAAGAGGATTGTTGCTGTTGCAGACCAAAACCAACTCGTCTTTTAAAAACGGAATGTATTTTATGGATTGATTTTTTGACTGTCCTTCTACAATTCCAATTTCTATTTCTTTATTGATTAAAGCATTTTCGATTTGCTCCGTGTTTCCATTCAATAAACTGACTTTTATGTCTTTTTGCTTTTGATGGAAATTGGCCAAAACTGGTGAAATAATATATTGCGAAATGGTTGTACTAGCTCCTAATCTTAATAAACCTTGACGTTCTTTGTTGAAAGAACTCATTTCAAAATCTATTTCACGGTAAATCTCAAAAATACTTTTAGTATATTTTTGCAGCATTTTTCCAGCAGGAGTTAAGGCAATTTTAGAACCGTTACGTTCAAAAAGTTTAGTTTTATAAGTTTCTTCGAGTTCCTGAATATGTTTGGAAACTGCCGGCTGTGTAATATACAATTCTGTTGCCGCTTTAGTAAAATTAAGTCGGAGCGCAACAGTGTAGAAAACTTTTAGCCTGAAATCCATAATTATAAATTTTTTATTCGTAACCTACTTTCTCAATAATACTTTTTTTTGCAATAAAATAATTTTAAATTTTATAACAAAAGTTCAGGTCGATATTCAAAATGCATTGTATCATAATGTTTCCAATTTCCTCCCCAAATAAAGCCATATTTTTCAAAAATTGAAACTAGCTTGAGAGGAATTTGATTTCTATACGTAAGAGTAGCTTCTTCATTTTTACATTTGCAATCCCATTGCCAATAGTTGGAATTTTTGACATTAATATCTATTGTCATTCCGTAACTATGCATACTCAATCGGTTTGTTCCTGAAATTTTTCTCCAACTAAATGTACCCCCAATATCAGTAATGTATTTTTTAAATTCTGGCTTATTATCTAATTCTGCTGAGATTTTTTTTACTATTTTATCAATTCCATTTACGGTTGTTACTTTTATCTTTTGATTCACCAATTTCGGGCACCAAACAATTTCAGTCATTTTTGATTCAACTTCTGATTTTGAATTTCCGTAGATTTTCTTAAAAAAAACTTCATTTCGAATTCTTCCAGGATCTTCCTTTGGAATTAAATTCTTTTCCGCTTTATGATAAATAAACTTAAAATGATCCTCGATATCAGGATTATCTAATAATTCTTGATTCGTTTTGTTTTTAAAATCATCATAAATCAAACTTGATTTATCACTAAAAATAATTTTATTGTCTTTATAACCAATAATTTGATCTGGATATGCTTTAATTAATTTTTGAACATTCAATGGAATTTCCTGAGAAAAAGCATTTTGAAATATAAGGACTAAAAAAAAGAATCGTTTCATCTAAAAACGTTTTAATTGTGAGGAACTAAAAGTCCATTCCGGTGTTTTCAAAGAAGTTCCAAAATCAATATCATACCAAGGGCTCAACGAACTGTTATTTGGGTTTTTCAATATTTGAATTTCCTGTGCAGGCATATAACTTTGTGCTAAGAGCATAATTTTTCGATTGTTTTTTGGATTTACAGCTATGTCAACCACAATAACAGCGTGACCTGGAAAGCCTCCTTTTATAAAAACATCCCCTATTTTTACGTCTAAAACATTAATTGGTTTCAGTTCTTTTTCTAACGAAGCCGTTCCTGCATACATAAAAACCGTCTCTAAGTATTTCCAATAAGTTTCATAACTGTTGGATGGTTTTGCAGTCTTAACCCAATTGGTTTTGTTGCCTTTAATTGCAATTCTGTAGCCTGCGGACCATTTACTAAAATCAGCCCGGAAACCATTTGTAAAATTAAAATGTATTTTATCGTACTGTTTTTGACTATAAAAATAATCCGCTCGTAAACGCATCACGGCATCAGCGCATTGATGCAAATCCCGTTTTCCAATGGGTAAATCTACAACCGCTTCATAAATATTTCGATTTGGTTTTTTAGTTCCATCAAAATACAAAACATTTGAATTCACAGATTTTAATGGAAGGTTTCGTAAAAAAAAATCAAATGAAGTTTTAGATTCCTCTTCTCTCACAAATCCCTGAGGCAGTTGGAAACGTTGCTGAATCGTGTTTCCTAAAAGATTATTATTGGTAGTATTATTTGTCTTTGAAAATGAAAAAAAACAAATAATTACCGTCAAAATTGCTACAATAAATAAGAATTTAACTTTCATAATTTACATTTTTAATTGACAATCAAAAGATTAAAAAAAATCCAGATGGAATTCAATTATATTTCATTACAACAATCCGTTGTATTTTCTAACAAACCATTCTGTAGTCAATAAAACAGCAATTAAAATTAACAACCAAACCCAGTCAATAATTGGAGTTTTACTAGAAATATTCTTTTCTATTGATTTATATTCTTTGTTTTCTAAAAGAGTATTAATCAAATTATCCGCCTGGTCTTCAAAGAAAGCTTTTCCACCTGTTTGTTGTGCTAACTGATTTAATTTTAAAACGTCAGGATTTACAAATTGTTTTTCGATATCAAAATCTAAAATTTCAAAATGACTTGCGTATGAAGTATTAGAATTTAATTCTTTTACAGTGAAATTATATTTTCCAGCCGGAAGTCCTTCCAGATTAGCTGAGAACGAATTACTTCCTTTTAATAAATCGTAATTTTTAGTTTGTTTTGTTTCGGCATTTACAACACTAATTGTCAACCTTGCTTTTTCGTCAAACTCATAGTTTTTATTGAAATACTGTGCATTGATTATAATCTCCTCTCCAGAATTATAAAAACTTTCATGCGTTACAACCAAAGATTTCTTTGAAGCCGATGAAGCCAAATATTGTATAACCTTATCAATAAAAACATCGTACTTTTCAAAAGACTGATTGTCGACATGACTCTGCAAACGCCATTTCCAACTATTTTCTCCTAAAAGAAAAGCAGTTCTTTTTCCTTGATTTTCGGCGAAAGCCAATAAAGGTGCATTTGTAGAAACGTTTCTGATTTTTGACGAAAGTAAAACAGATACATCTCCATTTGTACTAATATTTCCAAACAGATTTTGCAAAGGCGGGAAATTTTCAAAACCAATATTATCGATTGCAAAGAGATTAAAATCGGGATGAAATTCAGTCAAAAAATCTTCTCGCTGATTACTCATTTTAAAAATCAGATTATTTTGCTGTTGATTCAGAAAATTAAAATCGGTGTTGTTTCCTGTAATGATAAATTTATTTGTTCCTGCTAATCGGTTATTGTCAAAAATAGCTTTAAAAGCCGTTGTAGGCTGATATAAAACCAAAACCGAAATATCTTGTAAATCATTAATTTGATTTGGTTTAACCAATATCACTTTACGTTGCGCATTAACTTCTATTGAGCGTTTTAATGCCGCAATATCAGGATGATTAATGGCAGAAACAATTGCAATAGTTGACTTTTGATCGATTATTTCAACCGCAAAATTTTTGATGTTATTATAGCTGTTTTTTTCTTTTGCAACAGATTGAATACTTGCTTTATAAATCTGCAATCCAACTTTTTCAGCTGGCAAAAGTAAATTAAGAGATGCTGTTTTTTTTGAAGGTGAAAAAGAAACTTTTTCTTTAGCTACAATTGAATTCCCTTGTGTAATTGTAAACTCAGCATTTACAGCCTTTGTGCCTGCGTATTGAAGAAAAACTTCTACCGGGAACTTATTTTTATGAAAAGCGTATTTGTTTACGTTGAGCTGATTGATTTTTAAATCGAAAAAAGTGGTTGTATCTCCCACAACCAAAGGATAAACTTTATTGACAGGATCGAATCGATACACATAATCGTTTCCTGTAGTCTGATTTCCGTCAGTGATGATAACCGTTGGAAAAATCAGGTTTTTGTTGATGTTTCTTAGATTTTTGGCAACTTCATCAAGATTGGTTTGGTTGCCTTTGAAATCAAATTTATCCGAAGATTTGAAATCAGCATCAAACTGATACGACTGAATTTCAAATTTTTCCTTTAAAGCCGGATTTGAAATTAATTTTTGATACAATTCAACAACTTTTTCATCTGATTTTAAAGCTACTATCGAACTTGAATTATCAACTGCAATTGCCAGAGGTGTTTTAGTTATTTCAAGCGAACTTTTAGAAATTATCGGATTTATCAATAAAACTAATAATCCGAAAATGGCTAAAAAACGCAAAGAAGCCAAAAACCAAATCAGATTTGATTTGTTTTTGGCCTTAAAAAAATATTGAAAATACGACAATCCACCAGCTATTATTAAAGAAAGCAATAATAAAAATATCGTATTTGAAGTCATATATTATTTGGGTTTATAGTTTATAGTTTTTGGTTTATAGTTTTGGTTGCAGAACAATAAACAACAAACCATAAACAATCAACTCCTTAGGTAAGCATTCCTCCGCAAACATTAAGAACTTGACCTGTTACATAAGCGCTCATGTCAGAAGCTAAGAAAAGACATGCATTTGCAACATCTTCTGGAGTTCCTCCACGTTTCAATGGAATACCTTCTCTCCATCCTTTCACTACATCTTCAGATAATTTTGCAGTCATTTCGGTTTCAATAAAACCTGGAGCGATTGCGTTGCAACGAATGTTACGAGAACCTAACTCTAATGCGACAGATTTTGTAAATCCAATTGCACCAGCTTTAGAAGCGGCATAGTTTGTTTGACCAGCATTTCCAGAAACTCCCACTACAGAGCTAATGTTAATGATTGATCCTGCTCTTTGTTTCAAGAATGTTTTTTGAATCGCTTTTGTCATATTAAAAACCGATTTCAAGTTTACATCTATTACTTGATCGAAATCTGCTTCAGACATACGCATTAATAAATTGTCTTTTGTAATTCCGGCATTGTTGATCAAGATATCTACAGTTCCAAAATCTGCTAAAACAGCATCTACAAAAGTTTGCGCTTCGTTAAAATCTGCTGCGTTTGACTGATATCCTTTTGCTTTAACTCCTAAAGCATTTAATTCTGCTTCCAGCGCTTCTGCAGATGCTGCAGACGAACTGTATGTAAAAGCCACGTTAGCTCCATGTTTAGCAAATACTTCAGCGATTCCTTTTCCGATTCCACGGCTTGCACCAGTAATAATTGCAACTTTTCCTTCTAGTAATTTCATATTAAGGTATTCGTTTTTATTTTTTGAAATACAAATATAGAGTATTTGGGCGTTTAATAAAATTTGTCGTATAAAAAATGGTTTAATAATTTTATTCGTTTATAAAACAAAAAAACAGCTCAATAAATGAGCTGTCTTCTCCAAAATAAAAAAATAAAACTAAAATTCTTATAGATGATTTTGTTTTGTAATGACAAAAAATACGACAAGAACTACAGCCATAATCATCATTCTGTTTATTGAATTATATAGGTCTTTTGTTCCCTCAATCTTATCTTTCTTTCTTTTTTTAATCAGATCCCAAATCATAAACGGAATTATAACTCCGATTGATAAATAAAGATACCCTCTAACATAATCTCTAAAAAATTCAGAAATTAAAATATAAACAATACCCCATAAAAAAAATACGATATTAACCACAGTGATATACTTTTTCATAATAATCTAAATATTTAAAAATTATAAGACCTACTTTTTCTTGTGATTACATTCTTTTGAAAAAAAGCAGTCCAGTAAATCAAGACTGCTTTTAACCAAAATTAAAAGAAAACTAAAATTTATAATTGGTAAGCAGTCATCCTGAAGCTACTGGATGCACTCGCTAGAGTATAAATAGGATTAGAGTATGTTATTCTAAAACTCTCTTTTTTAATGTATAAACCTTTTGAATTCGTTAATTCATTATCAATCTCTCTTAATAATGCTACATCTGCTGCAGTTGTTCCTGTTGCCCAACCAAGATTTGTTAAAATAATAGTTTTGTTTACCGGGTCTTCTGATGATGTCACAATATGATTTACAGCAGTCTTGCCAACAAATTGATAATTAATGTATGTCTGGTTAGCAGCAGTATTGAAATACATTTGTATTCTAGAAAGAGATTGACCAGCCGATAAATTTGCATTAAGTCTATTCACTAAATATCTAAAATAATCTGAAGTAGTTGGGGCTGTAGTTAAATTAGCCGCAATATATCCCACTACTATCTGAGGATTTCCTTTTCCACTTAAGAAAAGTTTATAATCATCTGTAACTGCTGGAGGTGCATTGGTAAATTTAAGTGTTGCGCTAACTCCATTTGTTCCCTTAGCAACAAAATTATTAGTTGCACTGTCGTAAATAAAATCTGTAAGCTCCTGACCTTTCACGGTAACTGGAAGCTTTGAAACAATTCCTGTAGGAGTAAACGCAAACGCTAAATCATACGCTTCCTGGCTACCTGGCTCCAAAGAGTATGCAGTTCCAAAACGAGCTTTAGTATTGTAGTCAAACTCAAATTGATGTGTTGCAGTACCATCATTTGTTTCCATTAACCTAAACAAAGGACTAAACATATCTCCATTTAGACTAGTAATCATTGGCTTATTTTTTGCTAAATCTGTCCAATCCTGCGCAGTGGCTTTTACAAAACGCAGAAAATGCCCGTTCCTATTAGTTCTAAAAATAATTTCTCCGTTTTTTTCTCCATAATAGTAAAACTGGAAATCACCTAAATATCCTTTTGCCAAAAGCGCTGCCGTTGGTGAATTTCCTGCATCAGACAAAAGGTGTATTCTGTTTTGTGTAGTAAAAACCAAACTTACTGTACTTCCCATCTGCATTTCGTACTGGCTTCTGTAAATACCTGTATCTGTATCTGTACCAATTGTAAAATCTGAAGCCATATCTACTTGTCCTTGAGGTAGAAATTTAAATAGATGAGTCCATCCTCCTAATTGTGTACTATCTGTATAGTAAACTGCTTTCCATCCATCCGCAGATGAAAGCAGTAGATCATTCAACTCTTTTTTACGGCCACTTAATCTATCAGTTGCGTTTTCATCGAATTTCGCATCTACTTCTGTACTTGTACATGATCCTAAAAGCAAAGCCCCAAATGAAATCATTAAGTACTTGTATATTTTTTTAACTTTCATAATATCTATTTTTAGAAAATTATTGTTCTTAATTATTTATTACAAAATCGGTATTTTTTTGCGCTTCGTCTCTCAAAGCATAAAAATCAATGTTAAAAGCATCTCTGTAATATTTAACTACAAGTGCTTCTTTGGCTTTTATGTTTGCTTTTGCTGTAGCATCTGTAACACTAGCTAAAATGGCATCGTATTCTGCCTTTGAACTCGTTAAAATCGTAGCAGCTGTTTCAGCAAAATCTTCGTATATACTTAATCTCGCATAGCTAGTAATAAAGCCTAAGTTTCTTGATGTAGCAATTGCAGCAGTATACCAGCTTGTAGTATATCCTGTAGGAGTCAATTTTGCCCAAGCTTGTTCATCAAAAGGTTTAGTCTGATTTAAAATATGAACGTACTCATGCTGAATAGTATGGATAAACTGTGTCACGTTTGCTCTGTTTTTCTTATTAAGATTATCTACCTGAAAAAGAGTAACTTTTTGACCCGCCTCAGCAAGACCTAATGTTACTGTTCCATTAGTATTTAAATTAATTCCTCCAACAAGCACAAATTCCCTTGGGGCAATTTTCTTAACAAAATCAGCTCCTCCAATAGTGCTATAACTATCAATCCAAATTTTCTTAACTACTTCCATTGCTGGCTGTACTTTATCTCCTTTTGGTGGATATAAGTATCTATTATTATCTACCAAATTTTGATTCCATATATAATAAACATTAATATTATATGGGTCTAAGAAATTTACGCCAATCCATTTATCTAGTTCTGTTTTATTTGGTACTGAAAAATCTAACCAGCTTTCCTTCGGTTGCTCTTCATGGGCGCAAGAAGCAAGAAGCAATATTCCTGACATCAATGCAGCTTTATATATTTTTGCTATTTTCATAATACTTTCTAATTAAAATTTATCTAGGATTCTTTTCAATACCATTGCTTGAAGCTCTAAGTGGTATTTGCAATGCTCTACGTTTATCATCTTTTGTCAAAATATTATTTCGAACTACTTTACCAAACTCAAGAGTATTGTGCTCAACTACAAGATTAAAACGTTTAATATCAAACCATCTAAGACCTTCTCTCATAAAATCTCTTCTTCTAGCTTCTGCAATAGCTTTAATATAGGAAGCCTGAACTGGACTTAAATCATAAAAAGGAGTAAATTCATTAGCAATTACTGGGTATTTAGCAACTACTCTGGCTTCATCTAAAATATCAGTTGCAGCATTATATCCGGAAGTTCTGGTTCCTAAAAAATATCCTAATTCTGTATTTACTTCTGATAATCTGTTTTTCATTACCAATGCTTCAATGCGATTTAAATACATTTCATCATTACTAAACAAAACTGTTGCAGTATATGCTTCTCCTATACCAGCTGTAACATTAGTATATTTAAAATACTCATAAAGCTTAGGAATAAAAACATTTGAACCTCCATAATAGTAACCATTTGCACTTATTAAATTTGGCTTACCCCACATGTTTGTCTGAGTACCCAACAATTCATCTGATTTAAGTGATGGAAAAGCAAACCTGTACGATGCCGCTCTATTTGCAGTTGAATTAGGATAGTTAATCAATAAATTGGTGTCTTGTTCTGCTTTAGAATATTCGATTGGCATTTGAGCGAAAGCTGCGGCATTAAAAGCGGCATAATTTCTTAGTCGGGTTGGTTTAGAACCTAAACCTTCAGAATATTCCAATACTTTGTCCCAATCTCCTTTTATTAAGTAAAAACGACAAGCAAAAGCTTTAGCGGCATTTATATTAAAATGATATTTTGGTTCTTTATAATTGTTTGTAATATATTTTAATCCTTCAAGAAGATCTTTCTCAACCAAGTCAAAAACTTCTTTAACTGATTTACGTTTGTATTGCGCCAATAATGCAGTTTCTGGTTCTGTAATATAAGGAACTCCTAAATCTGTTGCTGCAGTTGCTGGATTATATCTATTACCCCAGAAAGAAACCAACATAAAGTGATTATAAGCTCTAGTTATTAATGCTTCTCCTTTTAAAGGGTTCAAATCTGTCGAGCTACCAAGTTTCTCAATAGAAACCAAAGCTTGATTTGCTGCCGCAATAGCTTCATAAGATCCAACCCAAAATCCATTCTCAGTATCTTTATCTATCTGAGTTTGCATTTCCCAGTTAAAACTTTGCTCATTACTTATATTCGCATTTGTTTTTACTTCTGTGTCAAAAATATTGTCAGACATAGTTTCAGCAATTTCAAAATAAGTAGTCTTAGGGTATGCTGTAACTAATAATTCTGCTATTTTTTCTGGGGTGTCAATTTGTGTTCTGTTATCTGGTACTTCTGAAAGGAAATCATCACAACTGCTAAGCCCAATAAGTACTAATAATGACAGTGTTATTTTTATATTTTTCATAATCAATTTTATTATTAAAATGAAAGGTTTATTGCAAAAGTATATTGTGAAGTAATCGGGAATGCTACCCCTCCAGTATTACGAAACTCAGGATCTTGTCCATGCAAATTTTTATCTGAATAGATTAACCAAGGATTAACCGCTGAAGCTTTCAAGTTAAAAGTACTTACACCTAACTTTCTCTTAAAATCACTTGGAAATTCCCAACCAAGAGAAATGTTTTTCAATCTTACAAAATCACCACTGGCAATTCTAACATCAGAAAAATTATAAGTATTATAAGCAATTTGTAAATTGTTATTCCCATAATTTCTATTCATCAACTGATCAGCAATAACTGGAACATTTGTATAATTTTCATCACCTGGATTTATCCATCTATTAGAAAATTCTTTTGTAAAAACAGTTTGATCTGTATATCTATTACTATAAACTGGATTTAATCTCACCTTATTACCTCCTGATCCTACTACGAATACATATAATGACCAGCTTTTGTAAGTAAAAGTATTTGCTAAACCAATTGATTTATTAGGCTCAACAGATCCTTCATATTTCAAATATTTCATTACATCATTTGTGTCCTGAAAATCAGCATCTGTAATATTACTTTCAGCACCATCTTGTAATTTAAATGTTGGTAAACCTTCATTGTTTAATCCTGTAAACTGATAAGAATACAATGAGTTTCTTGGATGTCCTACAGTATTACCACCATTTCCAGCTATTAAATCAAATGCTGATGGCCTGTTAGCTAACTTCGTGATTTTTTGATCATAAATTGAGAAATTCAATGTAGTAGACCATTTAAAATCAGATGAAACAATATTTTGTGTAGTAAAACCAACTTCAACACCTTTAGTTTCCATATCAGCATTGTTACCCATTTTCACATCTTGTCCTCCAACTCCGGATGTAATTACATAGTCAATCAAATCAAAGGCTTTACGTCTGTAAACATCTGTTGTAAACTGTATTCTGTTGTTAAACATTCCTAAGTCTACTCCAATATTTGTTTCAAATTGTTTTTCCCAAGTCAAATCCTGATTTTGCAAATCTTGAATACGTATTGCATTTTCTCTATCTGTCGATGCAAAACGATCTGTAATATAACTTTTGTAAATTGCTAATGAATTTGTAGCCGGTCCAGCAGTTGCTGTTAAACCATAAGAAGCTCTAAGTGCTAAATTATTAACCGATTCTACATTTTTCATGAAATTTTCTTCTTTGATATTCCATTTACCACTCACTGTGTAAGTTGGTAACCATCTAGAAGACCCTGTATCTCCTTGTCTGTTAGAGCCATCATAACGCCCAGTAACCGATGCAGTATAACGTCTATCATAAGTATACCCTACTTTCCCAAAGAAACCAACAGTACGTTCTCTCTCTGCTCCAAAATCATAATATGTATTTCCTTCATTAACTAGTTTTTCAATTAATCTAGGATCAATAAAAGCACTAAGTCCTTTTTCATATTGCAAACCTGCAGCTGTAAAATTGTCATTACTTCTATCTACAGATCGAAACTCAGTACCAAAGAAACCTTCTAGTTCATGTTTATCATTAAGTATATTTCTATATGTAATACTGTTTCTAACATTGTACGAAGTCATATCGTTGGTGTATTTTCTCAAAAAACCACCGTTCTGTAAAACTGAAACTTTAGGTGCTGTTAAATCATTTGGATTTTGATATAAAAACACATTGTCTTTTTGAATCTGGGTGTTTGGATTATCACCTACTCCAGCATTATAAGCTCCTACAACATTTGAACCTTCATAGATTTTATGTTCTCTGGATGTAGTAGCATAACGAGCAGAACCTGTAAAATTGTAAGTCAAATTCTTATTTATTTTATAATCCAAGTCTGCCTGAAAACGGATGTCTTTTACTTTTATTCCAAGAGTATTATTTTTTAATTCGTTAAGAATATTCATTGGAGCCCAGTTATTTTGATAATATTCTAAATTTCCATTATCATCATAAGGTCTTAATGTTCTGCTCGTACTTAACACATAATTAAAAGGATTAATATCAAAATCTCTTGTAACCTTTCCAAATACAACATCATTTTTACTTTCATAAGTCCCTGGAGCTTCCTGATCACGGGCAGATGCAAGAGTAGATAAAGTAATATTCAATCTGTCATTGATGTAAAATGTTCCTTTTAAGTTCGATGATAATTGTTTTACATTATCAGCCACAGTCCAACCTGGATCAGTATAATATCCTATAGAGCCATAAAAAGTATTATTCTTTCCTCCTCCTGAAAAACTTAATGAATGATTTTGAGTAATTGAGGGTCTGAATAAAACTTTAAACCAATCTGTATTCGCTAATTCATATTTTTGTAAAAATTGATTAATGTAAGGCTGTTCATTTTTCACACCATACATTCCATTTGAGCTTTCATAAAGATTTATTTGCTTTGCCAGAATACCATAAACACCACTAAATCTAGATGTTAAAGATGAGCTTTGACTAAGATATCCCTTTTCTCTCATTTCTTGAAAAACACTCATAGATTCTTGTGAATTCAATACATCGTATTGTGTATAGCTTGGCACAGCTCTTACAGTATTTTCAACAGTATAATTAATTTTTAAAGGTGCATCTCTACGTCCTTGTTTTGTTGTTACAACTACAACTCCATTCAAAGATCTTGAACCATAGATAGAAGTAGCAGATGCGTCTTTAAGAATTTCGATACTTTGAATATCATTAGCATTTAACCCTGCAACAGCAGAACTTAATAATGTTGCAGAGTTACCAGAAGCTAAATCTGCAAATGTTACGTTTATAATATCTTCCTGAACCACACCATCAATAACCCATAATGGTTTTGTATCTCCAAAAATAGAAGAAGATCCACGAACTGTAATTTTAGGAGTAGAACCAAAAGAACCTGTAACGTTTTGTACAGTAACTCCGGCTGCTTTACCTTCAATCATTCTGCTTACATCAACTACACCATCAACTTTTAATTCAGATCCTGAAATTTTACTGATTGCTCCAGTAAATGTTCTTTTTGAAGTTTTTTCGTATCCTGTAGTAATTACAACCTCTTTAAGGTTTTGTCCCGCTTCTGTTAAAACAATTGTTGGTGTGGTATTTTCAATACCAATTTCTTTAGATTCCATACCAACATATGAGATAACTAAACGATTAACGTTAGCTGGCATTTCGATAACGAAATTTCCATCAAAATCGGTTAAAACAGCCGTTTTTGTTCCTTTTGCCATAACTGTAGCACCTGGAAGTGGACTTCCTGTTTGATCTGTTACTTTTCCTTTAATAATTGGGCCAAAAGTCAAAAGCTCAAACAATGAATCGTGATTGTTGATATTTGAAAAAGAACCACCTGTACTCTTTTGAAGCACAATCTGATTGCTTACTTCTGAAAAAGTAATATTAAAAGGCACTAATATTCTGCTTAGAATACTAGACAAAGTTTCTTGGTTTGCTTCTATACTAACTTTCTGCGAAAGCTGAGGCAGTCTAGAATTGTAAGAAAATTTTACACGAGCAGATTTTTCGATTTTAGATAAAGCATTGTCTAAAGTTAGATTTTCGACTGTAATTGTAACTTTAGTATCTAGTTTTTTCTGCCCATTTACATTATTTGCGAAAGTTACACTTGAAAATACAAGTGCTAACACAAATTGAAACAGCGTTATTTTCATGATTTGGTGAAGTAATCGTTGCTTGACAACAGGTTTTTTCATAATTTTGGTTTGTTTTGATTAATACTATTCGAGTGTATTTTAAGAAACATCATAAATTACTCTTTACAGAGAGTGATTTACTAAATTTTAAGTGTCGAAAATGTTACAGCATATTCGGCACTTTTTTCATGCATTTATTTTTTTACATAGGCAGTTATATCATTTTTTAGCTTTAGACAATCCGTTTATTTTGGTATTTTATCAGTGATTAAACTTACTAGTTACAGCCAGAAGTTGTAATCACAATTTGGTTTCCATTCATTTCGTAATTAGTATCATTTCCAATACTTTTACAAATAATTTTTAGCTTTTCTGCCAACGGCTGATCACTTAATGAAGTAGTTAAACGGCAGTCTTTTAACTTATCATGTGGGAAATCAACATCTACTAAATAGGCCTGTTCTATTGTTTCAAGTATTTGGGCAACTGGAATATCAGTAAATTCGAAACTTAATTGCTCAATATTAGTGACACTGTTAACTAAGACAGGATCTGCCGTAATGTTTGTAATTTTATTAAAGACAAAATCTTTACGCGCAAATCGAACAGCCTGATTAGGAAGTAAAACAATTTCTTCATTTTCAACGGAACGAACCATATCATTAGGTTTCACCCTAACTTTACCAGTTCTCACCAAAACTTCTACATTTTGCTGATCTGGATAGGCTTTTATTCTGAAACTTGTCCCCACAACACGTGTTACAATTTCATTCGCATAAACAAAAAATGGTTTTTTAGGATTTTTACTAATTTCAAAGAAACCTTCACCAGACAAATAGACCTTTCTTTCGTTTCCAGTAAAAATTTTCGGGTAGCTTAATTTGCTATTGGGCTGTAACAAAACTGAACTGCCATCTGATAGTGTAATGGTCTGAGATTTTTCACTATTGTTGGTTTGTTCTACCAAACCTTCGTTATTCTCTTCTACCAATTCATTGTAGGTTACTACATTGTCATTTGGTAAGATATCATTTTTAAAAAACCAAGCAGAAAATAAGCCAATTAAAACAGCTGCGGCTACACCGGTTATCCAGTATCTTACTGTTTGAAGTTTTCTAATTTTTAAAGTTTCTTGAGAAAGTGCTTCTCTTTGTTCAATTTTTTGCCAAGTCTGTTGCAACGCTTCATGAACTTGACTCGAAGATAATTTTGAATCGGGTACTCGCATGGCTAAAAGTAAAAGCCTTGCATCTTCAACAAGTTTGGCTCTTTGAAGATTTTCTAAAGTCCATTCTTCCCAGCCTTGTTCATCAATTTTAGATAAAATCCATAATTGAAAAGATTCATCAGCTAAGAAGTCTTCTATTTCGGTATAATTATTACGTTTTTGCATCTTATTATTAAGGTTACAAAAACATAGAGGACAGTTTTTATATTATATACTCACTTATTTAAGATTTTTTTTTGATTTTTTCTTAAAAAACTACAAAACCCCTGAATATATAAGGATTAACAACGGAATGCTTCCTTTCCATTCTTTACGAAGACTTAACAAACCACGATGCAACAAGTTGTTTGCAGATTGATAATTCACATCTAAAAGTTCGGCAATCTGTTCTACACTTAAACCTTGATGATAACGAAGATATAGCGCTTCTTTCTGGCGTCCAGGCAAATCATTCAATAACTTATTCAAATACAAAACACGTTCAGCTGTCACTTCATCTTCGACTAATGCATTTTCTATAGAAAAATCAAATAAAAACTCCAAAACGTCTGTACTGGTTGTCTTCTTAAAAACATAATCTCTTTCATGTAAACGGGCAATTCTCTTTCTAACACTAGAAAGCAAATAAGCTTTAACTATTACATTATCTTGCAATGAACTGCGATAAATCCAGATATCTGCAAAGACATCCTGAATACAATCCTGAACTTTTTCGGCAAATGGACAAAGTGAATTTCCATAATTGATTAAATCTCTATAATACTTTTCAAAAAGTAAAGAGAATGATCTTTCGTCACCGTTTTTCAAATTACTCCAAAGAATAAAATCGTCTAACACCTTGTTTTTTAAAATGTGGCTCATAATGCAGAAACTTTGAGGCGTAAAAATCAAATCATTTAAAAAAGTAAACTTTCTTGAAACAACACGAATTAATTACATTTATTAAAATTGGCTTTTCATTTGATTATTTTAAAAAATCTCTTCTTCTTTTCAGTACCTTATTCTTAACAAAAAATAAACAAGATTTTTACTCAAACAGAAGATTTAATTCATACAAAATGAATCAAATTTTAACATTATTTTTTGTTTTTGTGTGATAAATATAGAAAAGCTAATGTTAAAAAACCAATTATTACAAAAAAAATGGCGCTTTTTCTAAATTCGTCAGTATTCGCGGTCTTTTTTTTACTTAATCTTAAATTTACCATATGTTAAATTTTAATTAACTAAATAGAATTACATACTTCATCATTAAAATAACCAATATGGCATTTTAATCAATTCCTACAAATTTGATATACTAAATAAAATTTCAAGTTATAGGATTTTAACATAAGAAATAAAATCTAATATTTTCTCAAATAAAAAAGCCCTACTATGATTAGTAAGGCTTCTTGGCATTTCATCAAGTTTCTCTTTTTAAAAAGCTACATTCCAGCTAGGTAATTTCGCATTTTCATCTAAAAAATTTTGTAAAACCTGTCCTTCAACTGCAGTTGGAATGGCTTTTACATCTCCAGTAAAAGTTTCGTACCAAACTACTTCAAGGGCAACAATGTTTTCTAATTTCATTTGAGCTGGCCAAGAATATTTTCTTCCTGTTTTAGCAAATTGATGTCCGTTTACGATTTTATCGTATAATCCGCCATTTTTGCTTTTTAAAGTTCCGTCATTCTGAACAGTTCCTGTAGACCCAACCATAATTAGTTCTTTCTCTGCTCCTTCGACAGCATAAACAACAAAAACTCCAGCGCTTCCTTCTGGTGCATTGCAAACTTCTTCTAAACTATCTTCAACTGTAAAAGTAAAACTGCTGCTTACTTTAAATTTTTCTAATTCTTTATACATATTTCTTTATTAAGCCTCTAAGATACTGAGGTTCTAAGATGCTAAGTTTTTTCTGTTTTCTGCCTCAGCTTTTAAAATGGAAAAAGTCTCAAGAAAATATTGAGACTTTTTGGAATTTGTTATTTTAAATATTGGATTTTATTAACCAAGTACTTCTTTTACTTTTTTACCAATTTCAGCTGGTGAATCAACAACGTGAATTCCGTTGTCTCTCATAATTTGTTTTTTAGCAGCAGCTGTATCATCAGAACCACCAACAATAGCACCTGCGTGCCCCATTGTTCTACCAGCAGGAGCAGTTTCTCCAGCGATAAATCCAATAACTGGTTTACGGTTACCGTCAGCTTTTACCCATCTAGCAGCATCTGCTTCTAATTGACCTCCAATTTCGCCAATCATAATGATTGCTTCAGTTTCTGGATCGTTCATCAATAATTCAACAGCCTCTTTAGTTGTAGTTCCAATGATTGGATCTCCACCAATACCAATAGCTGTAGTGATTCCTAAACCTTGTTTTACAACTTGGTCAGCTGCTTCGTAAGTTAAAGTTCCAGATTTAGAAACAATACCAACATTTCCTTTTTTGAAAACGAAACCTGGCATAATTCCAACTTTAGCCTCACCTGGAGTAATAACACCTGGGCAGTTTGGACCAATTAATCTAGAATTTCTTTCCTTAACATAATTATTTGCTTTAATCATATCTGCTACAGGAATCCCTTCTGTAATAGCAATAATTACTTTAATTCCAGCATCAGCAGCTTCCATAATTGCATCAGCAGCAAAAGCTGGCGGAACAAAAATGATAGAAGTATCTGCTCCAGCTTGATCAACAGCATCTTTTACTGTATTAAAAACCGGACGGTCTAAGTGGCTTGTTCCACCTTTTCCTGGAGTAACACCCCCAACAACATTAGTACCGTACTCAATCATTTGAGAAGCGTGGAAAGTTCCTTCGCTTCCTGTAAATCCCTGAACAATTATTTTGGAATCTTTATTAACTAAAACACTCATGATATATATTTTATGTAGTTTTTAAATTTGTGTTGCAAAAATAAGGTTTTGTAATGTATTTTGCCTCTTTTATTGTCAAAAAAATATTAAGAAAATTGACTCATTTGGTAACCTCTATAAAGTTTATCATCTTTTATCTGCCAAATCGTTGAAAAATGCGCTAAAAGCATCTCCTCCCTTGGATTCTCAATTGTTTTCACAAAATGAGAGTAACGCACTGATACTAAATCATCTTCGCTAATAATATGACTGATTCTAACCTTAGAACGCACATAAGCACGACTAAGTTCATTGGCCATTTCCATTATCGAGTCATAATCCATCTGAATAAAACCTTTGCTGCTGTTCCATTCAAGCGTAACGTCAGGATGCAGATATGTTTTTAAAATTTCACTATCAATTAAGGCATCTGACTTATAAAATTTCTGAACAAATTCTTTAATAGACATATTACTTCAATTTATTTAAAATTTCAGGAATCTTCTTAATATTGGCTAATTGTTTCAATTTTTCTCTAGATTCTTCAATTGGGGTTCCGAAATACGATTTTCCTCCTTCAACCGATTTAGTTACACCGGTCTGCCCCATAACAACTGCTTTTGCTCCAATTGTTATACCGCTTGTGGTACCTACTTGTCCCCATAAAGTTACTTCATCTTCAATAATCACGCAGCCTGCAATACCAGTTTGCGAAGCAATCAGACATTTTTTTCCAATTACGGTATCATGACCAACATGTACTTGATTATCTAATTTAGAACCTGCACCAATAGTTGTATCACCAGTAACCCCTTTATCTATCGTACATAAAGCACCAATGCCAACATTATCTTCAATAACAACTCTTCCGCCAGAAACTAATTGATCAAATCCTTCTGGGCGTTTTTTATAATAAAAAGCATCTGCTCCTAAAATAGTTCCAGCATGTATAATTACATTGTCTCCGATTACAGTATGGTCGTAAATTGACACATTAGAATGTATTAAGCAGTTCTTGCCGATTTTAACATTATTTCCAACAAAAGTATTTGGCTGAATTACAGTACCTTCTCCTATCTCTGCAGAATCAGCGATTGCAACATTAGCAAACTGGAAAGGTCTAAAATGTTTTGTAAGAATATTGAAATCTCTAAAGGGATCATCAGAAATTAAAAGGGCCTTACCTTCTGGACATTCTACTTCTTTGTTTATTAAAACAATAGTCGCTGCCGATTGCAAAGCTTTATCGTAATATTTTGGGTGGTCAACAAAAACAATATCACCAGGCTCCACAACATGTATTTCGTTCATGCCTAAAACTTGAAAGTCTTTGTTTCCAATAAATTTGCAGTTAAGCAAATTAGCAATTTCTTGTAAAGAATGACTCTTTGGAAATTTCATATAGTATAATTAGAAAATTTGTCAATTAGAAAATGAGTCAATTAGAATGTGAATATACAAAATTATGTCGATTCACAGATTATCTAATTGACTCATTGTCAAATTTATCTCAATTAAAAGACTACTCTTTTACACGCTCCATGTAAGAACCTGTAGCAGTATCAATTTTAATTTTATCTCCCTCATTAATAAACAAAGGAACGTTGATGTTTGCTCCTGTTTCTACTGTAGCATTTTTTGTAGCATTTGTAGCAGTATTACCTTTTACACCAGGCTCAGCATAAGTAACTTCTAAAATAACAGATGCAGGCATATCTACTGATAATGGTAAATCTGTTTCTGTATTGATTTGAACCATTACGTTTGTACCTTCTTTTAATAATTCTGGAGCATCCAAAATGTTTTTATTTAAAGAAATTTGCTCAAACGTTTCAGCATTCATGAAGTGAAATTCGTCGCCTTCTGGATATAAAAACTGGAATGTGTGCGTTTCAACACGAATAACGTCAATTTTGTGACCTGCAGAAAATGTATTATCTAATACTTTTCCTGAAGTTAAACTTTTAAGTTTTGTTCTTACGAAAGCTGGACCTTTTCCAGGTTTTACGTGAAGAAATTCAATAATTTTATAGATATCGTGATTAAATTTAATACACAATCCGTTTCTAATATCTGATGTAGATGCCATTTGTTTTTTTATTTTAGATTTTAGAATGTAGATTTCAGATTCTTCCTATAGAATCAATCTTCATTTTTTATTTAATATTTATTTCATTTTTTTTCAAAGTTCAGAAATCTAAAATCAGAAATCTAAACTCTAAAATAATTAATAGTTGCCTGAGTAACCTTTCATAATTCCTCTAGATGAATTTCTAATAAAATCTAGAATTTCATCTCTTTCAGGAGTTGCTTCCATTTCAGCTTCAATAATACTTAAAGCCTGAGTTGTATTATAGTTCTTTTGGTATAAAATTCTATAGATTTCCTGAATTTCTCTAATCTTTTCAGTTGTAAAACCTCTTCTTCTTAAACCAACAGAGTTGATTCCAACATAAGACAACGGTTCTTTTGCCGCTTTTGTAAAAGGAGGAACATCTTTTCTTACCAAAGACCCACCAGAAATCATTGCGTGATCTCCAATATGAATAAATTGATGAATAGCCGCTAGACCACCAATAACCGCATGATTACCCACAACTACGTGACCAGCTAAAGCAACACCATTAACGATAATTGCATTATTTCCAATTTCACAGTCGTGCGCAATGTGAGCATAGGCCATTACTAAACAATTGTTTCCAATTACAGTCTGTCCAGAAGCAATTGTTCCTCTATTAATAGTAACACATTCTCTGATAGTGCAATTATCACCGATAATTGCTAAAGAATCTTCACCTCCAAATTTTAAATCTTGTGGCACAGCTGAAATTACCGCTCCCGGAAAAATGTTACAATTTTTTCCTATTCGAGCGCCTTCCATAATCGTCACGTTTGAACCAATCCAAGTACCATCACCAATAACAACATTATTGTGAATTGTTGTAAATGGTTCGATTACAACATTTTTAGCGATTTTAGCGCCAGGATGAACATATGCTAATGGTTGATTCATCTGTATGTTTTATATTTTTAATTAAAATATTCTAATTTGAGGCCACAAACCTAAACAATAAATTTGATAATTTATTATTGTTTTCTTGCAATTTGTGCCATTAATTCTGCCTCAGTTACTAATTTACCATTTGCATAAGCGTTTGCCTGCATATGACAAATTCCTCTTCTGATAGGAGAAATCAATTCGCATTTAAAAATTAACGTATCTCCTGGCAGTACTTTATGTTTGAACTTAACGTTGTCAATCTTCATAAAGTATGTTAAGTAGTTTTCAGGATCTGGAACTGTACTCAATACTAAGATTCCACCAGTTTGTGCCATTGCTTCTACAATTAAAACCCCCGGCATAACTGGAGCTTCTGGAAAGTGCCCTACAAAGAAATTCTCGTTCATAGTAACATTTTTCAAACCAACCACATGACGATCAGACATTTCAATAATTCTATCGATCAATAAGAATGGAGGTCTGTGAGGAAGCATTGACATGATTTTATGAATATCCATCAATGGTTCTTGATGTAAATCATAAGTAGGAACATGATTTCTCTGTTCTATTTTGATAATTTTAGCCAGTTTTTTAGCAAACTGAGTATTTACAAAGTGACCTGGTTTATTAGCAATAATTTTTCCTTGAATACGAACGCCAATTAAAGACAAATCTCCAATAACATCAAGTAATTTGTGTCTTGCGGCTTCGTTTGGATAATGTAAAGTAAGGTTGTCTAAAACCCCATTTGGTTTTACAGAGATTTCATCTTTACCAAATGCTTTCTTTAAATTTTCCATTGTAGATTCAGAGATTTCTTTATCTACGTATACGATTGCATTATTTAAATCTCCCCCTTTAATAAGGCCGTTTTCCAATAATGACTCTAATTCGTGTAAGAAACTAAAAGTTCTAGAACTAGCAATTTCTTCCTTAAAATCTGCTAAACTTTTTAAAGTTGCATTTTGAGTACCTAAAACTTTAGTACCAAAATCAACCATTGCTGTTACTTGGTATTCATCGCTTGGCATAACCAGGATTTCGCTTCCTGTAGCTTCGTCTGTAAATGAAATTACTTCTTTTACAACATAAACATTACGTTGTGCATCTTGCTCTTCAATACCAGCTTTTTCAATAGCTTCAACAAAATATTTTGATGAACCATCCATAATTGGAAGTTCAGAGGCATTCAATTCAATAATAATATTATCCAAATCGCAACCAACTACTGCAGCTAAAACGTGTTCAGGTGTTTGAATTTTTACTCCTAATTTCTCAAGATTTGTTCCTCTTTGAGTATTAACAACATAATTAGCATCAGCCTCAATGACTGGTTGACCTTGCAAATCTACTCTTACAAAAGTGAAACCATTATTAACGGGAGCAGGTTTAAAAGTCATTGTAACTTCTTTTCCAGTATGCAATCCAACTCCTGTTAGTGAAATTTCATTCTTGATGGTCTTCTGTTTAACCATTATTTCCATTTTTTGGGTTTATTATTTGTTTTTTTAATTCTTGAACTTCGGCCACTATCTTAGGAAGATTTTTAAAGTGAACATACGATTTGTTAAATTCAGTATATCCAAGAGATGGCGTTCCTTGTAAAACTTCATCATCTTTAATGTTTCTAGCAACTCCAGATTGTGCCTGAAGCCTAACATTATTTCCTATAATTAGATGACCTGCGATACCTACTTGTCCACCAATCATACAGTTCTCGCCTATTTTGGTAGAACCTGCCACGCCACTTTGAGCAGCAATAACTGTATTTTTTCCGATTTCGACGTTATGAGCAATCTGAATCTGATTGTCTAATTTAACTCCTTGTCTAATTATCGTAGATCCAAGAGTTGCTCTGTCAATAGTTGTATTTGCACCAATATCAACATTATCTTCAATAATAACATTACCAATTTGAGGTACTTTACTGTATTCTCCGTTTTCATTTGGAGCAAAACCAAAACCGTCAGCACCAATAATAACACCAGAATGAACTGTGCAATTATTGCCAATTACGGTTTCTGAATAAATTTTTGCTCCTGCAAAAATGAATACATTATCACCAATAGTAACATTGTCACCAATAAAACTATTTGGATAAATTTTTACATTATTACCTAAAACCACATTTTGTCCAATATAACTAAAACTACCTAAATATAGATTCTCTCCGTGTTTAGTTCCTTCAGACATAAAAGACTGAGGTTCGATACCGTTTTTATTTAATTTTACCTGATTATAAAAGTGTAAAAGTTTAGAAAATGCTGCATAAGCATCTTCTACCTTTATTAAAGTAGTAGTAATTTCCTGTTCGGGAATAAAGCTGTCATTAACAATTGTTACTGTCGCTTTTGTAGTATATATATAATTGATATACTTTGGATTAGCCAAAAAAGTAAGCGATCCCTCTTCGCCTTCTTCGATTTTAGAAAGCTTAGAAACCTCTGCATTGAGATTCCCGACAACTTCTCCTTCTAAAATTCCTGCTATTTGTTCTGCTGTAAATTTCATCGCGACAAAAATATAAAAAATAGGTTTTAAATGTTAATTTTAGATAAGTTGTTTTGGGAAACAGATATAATATTTTGTTACCAATTTAGATAACGATTTCAAATTCAGCTGGTCAGAAGCTTCCACAACATCTTCAATTGTTTTATCTTTTTTCAAAATTCTGATAGGTTCAGCTTCTTTACTGTATGCTTGATTTTTAATTTTTCCTCTAAAAATAAAATATCCTGCATCTACAGCCGAGATTTGATGCGCTTCTGCAAATTCTTCTTTTAAAGATTGTGATTCTTCCATCGGAATCTTTTCTGCACTCAACTTAATCTTTAACAAATCTCTATTAATGATCATTTTGCTTAAAGTAGAAAGTATAAAATCACTATGTCTCTGCCATGCTTTTAAGGCGCTTATAATATCAAAATCATCTAATTGAGAAAACAAATCCAGTTTTTCGGCATCAAAGTCTTCAAGTGTTACCTTATTATGCATGAAATACGAAAGCGGTTCACTGCAAGGTAATTTAATTCCTTTTAACGTCAATTCTTTCGCTCTTTTTAGCACTTTCATCAGAATTAATTCGGCAACCAAACTTGTTTTATGCAAATAAGCCTGCCAATACATTAATCTTCTGGAAAGCAGAAATTTCTCTACAGAATAAATTCCTTTTTCTTCTATAACCAAAACATTGTTCTCCACATTCATCATCTGAATCAAACGTTCAGAATTCACATTTCCTTCTGCAACTCCTGTATAAAAACTATCCCGTTTTAAGTAATCCATTCGATCCATATCCAATTGACTAGAAATCAATTGCAACATGAATTTTCTATGATATTCTCCTTTAAATACCTGAATCGCCAAACTTAATCTTCCATCAAATTCGTCATTCAGCTGATTCATAAATAATAATGAAATCGCTTCGTGGTGCACATCTTCAACAATACTTTTTTCCATTGCATGAGAAAATGGTCCGTGTCCAATATCGTGAAGTAGAATCGCGATTAACAGTGCATTTTCTTCTTCTTCAGAAATGACAACATCTTTAAAACGAAGCGTATCAATTGCTTTTTTCATCAAATGCATGCATCCTAAAGCATGATGAAAACGAGTATGATTTGCTCCTGGATACACTAAATACGACAATCCCATCTGAGAAATTCGACGTAAACGCTGAAAATATGGATGCTGAATCAAATCGTAAACCAGCTCATTTGGAATCGTTATAAAGCCATATATAGGATCGTTGAATATTTTAAGTTTGTTGATATGAGTCACTAGTGCGATATTTTTTAGGTCAACAAATATAAGTAAATAAGTATAAAGAGATTGGTGTTTTTTATTTAAAAATGAAAGTCGAAATTATAATGATTATCAATAAAATAGATTAAAAAATGTTAAATTTTAAAATAAATTCATAGTTCTGCTTTGGTAATTTTATACTATTTTTAATAGTTTTTAAGTTCTATTACTTTTAAATTGCAGTATAAATTAATTTGTTTTATGGATAAGATCAAAATACTTTGGGTCGATGATGAAATCGATCTTTTAAAGCCCCACATATTATTTCTGGAAAAGAAAAACTACGAAGTAACTACTTGTAATAACGGCCTTGATGCAATTGCCTTATTTGAAGAAGATAATTTTGATATTGTTTTTCTGGATGAAAACATGCCCGGAATGAGTGGCCTGGAAACACTTTCTGAAATGAAAGAAAAAAAATCAGCTATTCCAATGATTATGATTACCAAAAGCGAAGAAGAATATATTATGGAAGAAGCCATAGGTTCTAAAATCGCCGATTATTTAATCAAACCAGTTAATCCTAATCAGATTCTATTAAGTTTAAAGAAAAATCTGGATGATTCAAGGTTAATTACTGAAAAAACCACTTTAGATTACCAGAAGGAATTCAGAAAAATTGCAATGGAATTGGCAATGGTCAATTCTTACGAAGATTGGATCGAGTTGTATAAAAAGTTATTGTTCTGGGAGTTAAAACTAGAAGATATAAACGATACAGCAATGATCGAAATTCTGGAATCTCAGAAAGTAGAAGCCAATTCGCAATTTGGAAAATTTATTGAACGAAATTATGAAGATTGGTTTGCACCAAAAGCAGACAAGCCAATTATGTCCAACAATCTATTCAAGGAACTGGTTGTTCCTGAACTTAAAAAGAAAGAAAAACCAATTCTTTTCGTAGTAATTGACAATCTTAGATATGATCAATGGAAAGCCTTTGAATCTGTTGTGGCTAATTATTATAAATTAGAAAAAGAAGTCCCTTATTATTCTATTCTTCCAACCGCTACGCAATACGCCCGAAATTCAATTTTCTCAGGTTTAATGCCTGTTGAAATGGAAAAACAATTTCCTCAATATTGGAAAAATGACGTGGAAGATGGAGGAAAAAACCTTTATGAAGCAGAATTTCTTTCAGCACAATTAAAGCGTTTAGGCTTAAATATTAAGGAAGATTATTTCAAAATCACAAATTATTCTGGAGGTAAAAAGTTAGCCGAAAACTTTAAAGCTTTAAAAGGAAACGACTTAGTAACGGTAGTTTACAATTTCGTCGACATGCTTTCACATGCTAAAACTGAAATGGAAGTTGTAAAAGAATTAGCTTCAGATGACAAAGCCTATCGTTCATTAACATTGAGCTGGTTTAAAAATTCTCCTTTATTAGAGATTATCCAACAAGCACAGCTTTTAGGCTTTAAATTGATCCTAACTACGGATCACGGAACAATTAATGTAAAAAATCCGTCGAAAGTTGTGGGAGATAAAAATACAAGTTTAAATTTGCGTTACAAAACGGGTCGTAGTTTGACATACGAGCAAAAAGATGTTTATGTAGTTAAAGAACCTAAAACAATTGGTCTTCCTGCAATAAATATGAGTAGCTCGTTTATTTTTGCCAAGAATGATTTTTTCCTGGCTTATGTAAACAACTACAATCATTATGTAAGTTATTACAAAAACACGTATCAACATGGAGGAATTTCACTAGAAGAAATGATCATTCCGTTTTTGGTATTTAATCCGAAATAAAAAGTATATCGCCACGAATTACACAAATTATCACTAATTTATTTTGATAATTTGTCAAGAAAACAAGTTTTAATTCGTGAAAATTAGTGAAATTCGTGGCAAAAATAAAACAACAATGAACATCGTTTTTTCATTAGATCAAATTCAGGAAGTTGCACAGCAGATAATAGATTCTAATCCTAAAAAAATTATTCTTTTTAATGGAGAAATGGGAGTTGGAAAAACTACATTAATCAAGCAATTATGTAAAACTTTAGGGGTTCAGGACGCAACCAGCAGTCCAACATTTTCTTTAGTTAACGAGTATTCTGCCAGCAACAATCAAATTGTGTATCATTTTGATTTTTACCGATTAAATAAAGAAACCGAAGCTCTGGATATGGGTGTCGATGATTATTTATATTCTGGAAATTGGTGTTTTATTGAATGGTCTGAAAAAATCGCAAGTTTAATTCCAGAAGAACATTCTACAATAAATATCAAATTACTTTCTGACGGAAAAAGAGAATTGAATCTAAGTTAAAATCTTTGTGAATCTCTGTGTCAACTCTGAGAATCTTTGTGGAATAAAGCGACAGAGCAATATATAAAACAATTTATCGCCTGAGAAGTATAAAAAATTTCTTAACATTCCCATTTACAGTATTAGCAGAATTTTTGCATTAATTTTAAAACTTTTTACGTAATTTGTACCTTTAATTTTTTGCGCAATCCATGTCAATTACCTTAACTCCGTTTACAAAACAACAATTAATACCGCAGGAAGAAAAACTTGAGGTTGGTCGTTTTAAAAGAGAATTATTTATAGGAATTCCTAAGGAAACCAGTTATCAGGAACGTCGTATCTGTCTTACTCCTGATGCCGTAAATTCCCTAACTTATGCCGGACATCGTGTAATGATTGAATCCGGAGCCGGAGAAAGTTCAAGTTATACAGATAAGGAATATGCAGATGCAGGTGCCGAAATCACAAAAGATACTAAAAGAGTTTTTGGCTGTCCGATTTTATTAAAAGTCGAACCGCCTACATTAGCTGAAATTGAAATGATTAATCCTGAAACGACTATCATTTCGGCTATTCAGCTTAAAACCAAAAAGAAAGAATACTTTGAAGCATTAGCAAAAAAGAAAATCACAGCTTTAGCTTTTGAATATATCAAGGATGAAGACGGCTCTTATCCTGCCGTTAAATCCTTAAGCGAAATTGCAGGAACTGCATCTGTTCTAATTGCTGCGGAATTAATGATTACAAACGAGTTCGGAAAAGGGCTTTTATTTGGAAATATTACGGGCGTTCCTCCTACTGAAGTAGTTATCCTTGGAGCTGGAACTGTTGGCGAATTTGCTGCAAAAACTGCAATAGGATTAGGTGCCAATGTAAAAGTTTTTGACAATTCAATCACCAAACTTCGTCGTCTTCAAAATAATTTAAGCCAGAGAATTTTCACTTCTACCATACAGCAAAAAGGACTTTTAAAAGCTTTAAGACGTTGTGATGTCGCTATTGGCGCGATGCGTGGAAAAGAAAGATGTCCAATCGTAGTAAGCGAAACCATGGTGGAACACATGAAAAAAGGCGCTGTAATTGTTGATGTAAGTATCGATACGGGAGGTTGTTTTGAAACTTCTGAAGTTACAACTCACGAAAAACCTACCTTTATAAAAAATAACGTTTTACATTATTGCGTTCCAAATATTCCATCTCGTTATTCCAAAACCGCCTCATTATCAATAAGTAACATTCTAACACCATATCTGCATCAGATAGCCGAAGATGGTGGTTTAGAAAGTGCTATAAGATGCAACAAAGGACTTAAAAACGGAATATATCTGTATCACGGAATCCTAACAAACAAAGCTATTGGCGACTGGTTTGATTTACCTGATAACGATATTAATTTACTTGTATTTTAAAGGAACTTTAATGTACCTTTGCAAAAAAATTATTTCATGAAGTTCGTACACCGTTTTGCATATTACTTAATCGGCCTAATTATGGGTTGTTTTATTGTTTCAGGATTTTTTATTGGTAAAGACACCCGTTGCAATTATTTCCCAAATGCCCGAGTTTTAAATAATCTTCGTACAAAACCTTTTCAATATTCAGATAAAGCTGTTCAAACCCTAAGCGAAAAATGGGTTGATACGGCTGATATAAAAAACACTTTAACTTACGGAGATGTTGATTTTGACCAAAGCAATATTCCGTTCAAAAAAGGAAAACTGTATATCATTGAAGGGAAAACGGCAAAAAATCAGCCGATTATTTTAAAAGTGGTGAATTATGAGAATAAAGCTGTTTTAGAAGAAATTTTAAAAAAATAATATTTCTGTCATTTCGACTGAAAGGAGAAATCACACTAGATTTTCCGCAAAGTAAAATCCAATCTTTGTAGAGTCTCTAGTGTGATTTCTCCTTTCAGTCGAAATGACAAAATTGAGAAAAAAAAGCAAAGTTTTTCCCTTTGCCCCTTTGTTACTCTGAAACTTTGTAACTTTAAAAAAAAATCACCACTCAATTTCTTTCAATCCTTTAGATTTTAAGAATTCATTGGTCTGACTAAAATGTTTGTTTCCAAACCAAAAACCTCTATTAGCGCTCAACGGCGAAGGATGTCCCGATTTTAAAATATAATGTTTTGATGCATCAATCAAAGAAGCTTTTTTCTGAGCGAAACCACCCCAAAGTAAAAAAACAACATTTTCAGATTTAGCAGAAATTTGTTTGATTACAGCATCGGTAAATTTTTCCCAGCCTTTTCCCTGATGGCTTCCGGCTTCAGATTGTCTTACGGTCAAAGTAGCATTTAAAAGAAAAACGCCCTGATCTGCCCATCGCTCCAAGTTTCCTGTTTTTGGCAATGGCTTACCCAAATCGGTTTCGATTTCTCTAAAAATATTATATAGTGAAGGCGGAAACGGAATTCCGTCATTTACAGAAAAACATAATCCGTTAGCCTGATTTGGACCATGATAAGGATCTTGTCCAATTATAACCACTTTTACCTGATCAAAATGACAATGATCAAAAGCCGAAAAAATCTGATTCCCTTTTGGATAACACACTTTTGTCGCGTATTCAGATTTTACAAAATCAATTAAGGTATTGAAATATGGTTTTTCAAATTCTTCATTCAAAACAGGTTTCCAAGAAGAATGCATTTTTACGTCCATAACTTTTTTTTGCGAATTTCAGAAATTAATACTAAAAATCATATTTATGCATAGATAATTTTCGATTTCAATCATAATGTTTTTGTACTTTTGCCTTTACTTTCATAAAGTTATTAAATGATCAGTATTACCGAAAAAACGTTACAAGACTTACAATTTCCAACCGTTCTAGAAACCATTTCAGATGGATGCAACACCGATATTGGAAAAGAAAAGGCTTTACAAATAAAACCAATCAGAGACAAAGAAGAATTGATGCAGTCTTTAATGCAGACATCAGAATATGTATCTTCATTTCAAAATAATAACGCAATTCCAAATCATGGATTTGATGCGATTACTCATGAAATAAAATTTCTTGCCATAGAAGACAGTTTTCTTGAAGTGGGAAGTTTTAGAAAAATTGCTAATCTTTCTGCAACAACAAATGTACTATTGAATTTCTTAAAAAAATTCGATGACTACTATCCTAATCTAAATGCAAGAGCTTCAAGAGTAGAACTGACTAAAGATATCATTACTGCGATTGATACTATTGTAGATAAATACGGAGAAATTAAAGACAACGCCTCTCCTGCTTTGGCTGGCATTCGTCAGAATATGAATTTGGTTCGCGGAAAAGTAAATCAAAGTTTTGGTTCTGCTTTAACACAGTATAATAGTTTAGGATATTTAGATGATATTAAAGAAAGCTTTGTTCAGAACCGTAGAGTTTTAGCGGTTTTGGCAATGTATCGTCGAAAAGTAAAAGGTTCTATTTTAGGAAGTTCTAAAACTGGAAGCATTGCTTACATCGAACCAGAAGCCACTTTAAAATATTCTAGAGAATTAGCAAATCTGGAATATGAAGAGAAAGAAGAAATTACAAGAATTTTAAAAAATCTGTCTAATGTAATTCGCCCTTATCTTCCTTTATTAATTGAATATCAAGATTTTTTAAGCGATATTGATGTCGTTGCAGGTAAGGCAAAATATGCAAATCGAATTAATGCAATTTTACCAACAATTACTGAAGAAAGAAGATTATTCTTTAGAGAAGCGTATCATCCAATTTTGTATCTGAACAACAAACAGAAAAAGGAAGTAACTCATCCACAAACCATTGAGTTAAAACAAGAAAATAGAATTATTGTAATCTCGGGGCCAAATGCCGGAGGAAAAACGATTTCCTTAAAAACAGTTGGCTTATTACAATTGATGCTACAATCCGGAATTTTGATTCCGGTTCATGAAAGAAGTGAAACTTTCTTGTTTGACAGAATCTTAACTGATATTGGAGACAATCAATCTATTGAAAATCATTTAAGTACTTATTCATATCGTTTAAAAAACATGAATTACTTTTTAAAGAAATGTAATAAAAAAACCATGTTTTTGATTGATGAATTTGGTACTGGTTCTGATCCTGAATTGGGTGGAGCTTTGGCGGAAATTTTCTTAGAAGAATTTTACCATCGTGAAGCTTTCGGAATTATCACAACACACTATTCTAATTTAAAAATTTTAGCAAACGAATTGCCTTATGCTACAAATGCGAATATGATGTTTGATGAAAAATCTCTTGAACCAATGTACAAGTTAGCTTTGGGACAAGCAGGAAGTTCATTTACTTTTGAAGTTGCTCAGAAAAACGGAATTCCGTTTGGACTGATCAATCGTGCGAAAAAGAAAATCGAGGTTGGAAAAGTTCGTTTTGACAAAACAATTGCTACTCTTCAGAAAGAGCGTTCGAAATTGGAAAAAACGTCGCTGAATTTAAAAGAAGAAGAAACTCGTGCACGTGAGGAAAGTAAAAAGATGGAAAACATTAATACTAAAATCCAGCAGAAATTAGAAAGCTATCAGGAATTATACGACAGTAATCAAAAAATAATTTACATTGGACAAAAAATTGATGATATTGCTGAGAAATATTTCAACAACAAAAACAAAAAAGAACTAATTGGCGAATTTTTGAAAATTGTTGAGATTGAAAATTCGAAACGCAAAAAAGCAACTCCGAAAGAAGTCAAAGCAAAAGTTGAAAAACAAAAAGAAATTATTGCTGAAGTACAGGTAAAAGTCGAAGAAATTAGAAAAGAGAAAAAAGAGAAAAAACTTAAACCTGTTGTCGAAAAACCTAAACCAATTTTAAAAGTAGGTGATCGAGTAAGAATGCTTGACGGAAGATCTGTGGGAAGTATTGATTTGATAGAAAAAAATAAAGCAACAGTAAATTACGGGATCTTTACTTCGAAAGTAAGTTTGGATGAATTAGAATTAGTTGAAGCAGTTAAAAAATAAAGGTTTCAGTTGTCCATACAATTTTCAACCTAAAAAAAGCTAAAAAATAGTCAAAATCAAAATAAAGCGATTTAAGAAACGATAAAAAGTAAAACGACAAAAGAGGTCAACAATTTTTAAAAACACATTAAAATAAATTTATTAAAGCCAGTTTTAATATATTAAAATTATAAAAAATTTAAACTTAATAGATTTTATAAATACATCCTCTATAAACTGTTTTTCTTGTCCATTTTAACACTTTTTACACGTATTAAAACTTGAAATATTAAATCTAAAATTCTGTTTTTAATGGAAAGTCTTCCAAAAGATAAAAAAATAATTCTTTTTGATGGAGTTTGCAATCTCTGTGATTCTGCTGTGAAATTTATTATCCAACATGACAAGAAAGATGTTTTCAGATTTGTAGCATTACAATCAGAATTAGGAATAAAAATTTGCAAACATCTGGGAATTAGTTTTTCAAAAATGGACAGCATTATTTTATACAATCCTGAAACTGCCTATTTTTACAAATCTTCAGCTGTTATTGAAATAGCTAAAAATTTTGGTGGTTTTTGGAAATTACTCCAAATCTTTAGAATTGTACCTATTTTTATCAGCGACAGGATTTATGATTACGTTGCTAAAAACAGATACAATTGGTATGGCAAAAAAGAAAGCTGTATGATTCCCACTCCGGAATTGAAATCAAAATTTCTTTAAATTTTTAAATTCCAATTTAGAAATTCCAAATTCAAATTTAGTATAATTCAAAACCTAATAAAAAATCCCAAATTCACAATAATTGGAATTTGGGATTTTCATATTGAAATTTTCAGATTCTTATCTAATCAATTTTCTGTATTTAATACGTTTTGGAGTTAAGTCACCACCAAGACGTTTCTTTTTATTTTCTTCATATTCCGTAAAACTTCCTTCAAAAAAATAAACTTCAGAATCTCCTTCAAAAGCTAGAATGTGCGTACAGATTCTATCTAAGAACCATCTGTCGTGAGAAATAATTACAGCACAACCAGCAAAATTCTCCAAACCTTCTTCCAATGCACGAAGTGTATTAACGTCAAGGTCATTCGTAGGCTCATCCAGTAAAAGTACGTTTCCTTCTTCTTTTAAAGTCATTGCTAAGTGCAAACGGTTACGCTCACCACCTGACAACATAGAAACTTTTTTGTTTTGCTCTCCACCACCAAAGTTGAAACGTGATAAATAAGCTCTTGAGTTCACTTGCTTTCCTCCCATCATAATCAACTCCTGACCATCAGCAAAGTTTTCCCAAATAGATTTGTTCGGATCAATATTAGCATGAGACTGATCTACGTAAGCAATTTTTACAGTTTCACCAACCGTAAATTCACCACTGTCAGTAGCTTGCTCACCCATAATCATTTTGAAAATAGTAGATTTACCTGCACCGTTTGGTCCGATAATTCCAACAATACCAGCTTGTGGCAAAGTAAAATTCAAATTATCATATAATAATTTATCACCAAATGCTTTTGCAACATTTTTAGCTTCAATAACATTTGTTCCTAAACGAGGACCATTTGGAATGTAGATCTCTAATTTCTCATCCAGTTGTTTTTGATCTTCATTTAATAATTTATCGTAGTTCTGTAAACGCGCTTTTTGTTTTGTCTGACGACCTTTCGCACCTTGGCGAACCCACTCCAGCTCACGCTCTAAAGTTTTTCTTCTTTTTGAAGCAACTTTTTCTTCTTGCGCTAAACGATTCGATTTTTGATCCAGCCATGAAGAATAGTTTCCTTTCCACGGAATACCTTCTCCTCTATCCAACTCTAAAATCCATCCTGCAACATTATCAAGGAAATAACGGTCGTGCGTTACAGCAATTACAGTTCCTGCATATTGTGCTAAATGTTGCTCTAACCAAAGTACTGACTCCGCATCTAAGTGGTTGGTAGGCTCATCCAGAAGTAAAACATCTGGTTGTTGCAACAACAAACGGCATAAAGCTACACGACGACGCTCACCACCAGAAAGGTTTTTAATTGGTGTATCCCCGTCTGGAGTACGTAACGCATCCATTGCGATTTCTAATTTTGTATCGATTTCCCAAGCACCCAGAGCATCAATTTTATCTTGCAATGCTGCCTGACGGTCCATCAATTTATCCATTTTGTCCTGATCTTCGTAATATTCCGGAAGACCAAACAAATCATTAATTTGATTATATTCCTCTAAAACTGCCATAGTTTCAGCTGCACCTTCACGAACAATTTCGATAACAGTTTTAGAATCATCAAGAATTGGTTCCTGCTCTAAATATCCAACAGTGTAACCTGGCTGAAAAACTACATCACCTTGATAATTTTTATCAACCCCTGCAATAATTTTTAAAAGAGAAGATTTTCCAGAACCGTTAAGACCTAAAATACCAATTTTTGCTCCGTAGAAAAAACTCAAATAAATATTTTTAAGTACTGGTTTGTCTGCTCCCTGATAGGTTTTACTCAATTTCTGCATTGAGAAAATTACTTTCTTATCGTCTGACATTTTTTATTTTTTATTTTTTATTTTTATTATTTACTTTTTTTTTTTGATATTGCAATTGTTATTGCCATTGAATATTTTAAACTCTACCTTTTAATGCATTAAAAACCCATGCATTAGCTAAAAACCCAACTCCAACAGCTCCAAATCCCCATCCTGAAACATCACTATATCTAAAAGCCCCGAGACCTATAAGCAAGAATCCCATTAGTACCATTATAAAAGTTGCCCAGCCTAAGACAGTATTTTTATTCATTCCCATAATTGTGTAATAATTTTAAAGTAGTAAAATTTTTAGAAACGCAAATATCGTGAATTTTAATGGCTTAATTAAATATTTTATACAGCATTTCTTTTAAGAGATCAGATTGTGGTAAAGCATTCGCTCCGACACCTTTACTTTTAATATCGATATCTCGTAAAGCACCTACAATCTGACTTACCTTTCGCATTGGATAATTTTTCACAGCCAAATCATACTCTTTTAGAAAGAACGGATTTACACCAAGAACCGATGCCACATTTTTAGGGTTTTTATCTTTTAATCCGTGATATTTTAAAAGCTGTACAAAAAAACCAAACACCAAACCAGTTGTCATAACCAACGGATACTCTTTTGGATTATGAGCAAAATTATCTGCTATCTTGTAAGCTTTCAACTGATTGCGTTCTCCAATTGCTTTTCGAAGTTCAAAAACATTATAATCTTTACTAAAACCAATATTTTCTTCAATATGTTCTGCCGTAATCATTGTGCCTTTCGGCAAAATAATCTGCAGTTTTTCCAGTTCATTATTAATTTTACTCAAATCAGTTCCTAAAAACTCCACAAGCATGGCATTTGCTTTGGGATCAATAGTATATTTTTTTCCTGCCAATACGCGTTTAATCCAGTCTCCAACCTGATTTTCGTATAATTTTTTACTTTCGAAAACCACTCCTTTTTGCCCCAGTAATTTGGTAACTTTTTTACGTTTATCAAGTGTCTTATATTTATAGCAAAACACTAAAACGGTAGTCTGCATCGGATTATCTACATAAGATTCAATTTTATCAATTGTCCTTGATAACTCCTGAGCTTCTTTTACAATAACAACCTGACGATCAGCCATCATCGGATAGCGCTTAGCTGTTGAAACAATATCGTCTACAGAAACATCTCTTCCGTACAAAACCGTCTGGTTAAAACCTTTTTCTTCTTCGGCTAAAACATTCTCTTCAATATATTCCGATAACTTATCTATATAATAAGGTTCTTCACCCATTAAAAAATAAATTGGCTTTATATCTCCGGCTTTAATATCGTTGACAATTTTAATTACTTCGTCCATTTAATTATTGTTTCAAGTTTAAAGTTTCAAATTCGTTTGAAACGAAAAACTATTTTTTATTTTTGCTCTATGATTAAACTTAATTTCCCTGCTTATAGTTTCCGATTCAAAAATAACGAAAATAAAGTCTCTATTTTTGATGAAATCAGGAAAAAATTTATAATTCTCACACCAGAAGAATGGGTTCGTCAACACGTTGTCCATTTTTTAATGCATGAAAAAAAATATCCAAAATCTTTAATCAATGTAGAGAAAGTTTTAACTGTCAATGGATTACGAAAGCGTTACGATGTTGTGGTATTCAATCCAGATGGCACAATACACATCTTAGTAGAGTGTAAAGCACCCGAAGTTAAAATCTCTCAGGCAACTTTTGATCAAATTGCTCGTTACAATATGACAATGCAGGCACGGTTTTTGAATGTCACAAACGGACTAAACCATTTTTACTGTCAAATGGATTTTGAAAACGAAAGATATGAGTTTTTAAGAAGCCTGCCTGACTATAAAGAAAACCATTAAAAATAAATAATTAAAGTACTTTTGGATAAGATAGCAGTAGTCATTTTAAATTGGAACGGAGTAAAATTGCTGGAGCAGTTTTTACCATCTGTTATTCAGTTCTCAGAAGGCGCGACGATTTACGTTGCAGACAATGACTCTAAAGATAATTCAGTTGAATTTGTTCAACAAAATTTCCCTACAATTAAAATTGTAAAAAACACTGGCAATCATGGCTTTGCAAAAGGCTACAATGATGCTTTACAACATATTGATGCTGAAATTTATGCATTAGTAAATTCAGATATTGAAGTAACCGAAAATTGGCTTAAACCCATTTTGGAAACTTTTGAAAATGAAAAACAAACTGCTATTATCCAGCCTAAAATTCTTGATTTTAAAAACAAGGAATATTTCGAATATGCTGGAGCCGCAGGTGGTTTCATTGACAAATATGGTTTTCCTTTCTGCAGAGGAAGGATTTTTGAAACCTTAGAAAAAGACAACGGACAATACAATGATAACAGTGAATTATTCTGGGCATCTGGCGCTTGTTTCTTTATCAGAAAAAATGTTTATCATGAACTTGGAGGTTTTGATGAAAGCTTTTTTGCTCATCAAGAAGAAATTGATTTATGCTGGCGTGCTTTAAACGAAGGACATATTATTAAATACAATTATCAGTCTCTGGTTTATCATGTTGGGGGAGCAACTTTACAACAAGGCAATCCAAAAAAGACGTATCTGAATTTTAGAAATTCATTATTAATGCTTGTCAAAAATCTACCGAAAAGAGGATTATTCTGGGTGATTTTCTTCCGTATGGTTTTAGACGGTATTGCAGGTATGCGCTTTCTTACACAAGGGAAAATTGGACATACTTTTGCCATTTTAAAAGCACATTTTTCATTTTATTGCGTATCTTTAAAATATCTCGGAAAACGAAAAGAATTTCAGATTCAGCAATACTATATGGTAAAAAGCATCGTTTTTCTTTATTATATAAGGAAAATGACCTTATTTAAAGAAATCTTTAACAGTATTCAAAATATTAAAAACTAAATTTGTAATCAAGTCTAATTAAAATTAAATTTATGAGAAAAATAGTTATCGCACTATCAGTATTAATGGCCCTAACGTCATGTGTTTCTAAAAAGAAATATGCGGAATTAGAAGCTAAAAACAAAGAGACTCAAGATTTGTTAAACTCTTGTACTGTAAAATTAAACACGTGCTTAGAAGAAAAAGCTGGATTAGCTGCAACAGCTGAGAGCTACAAACAACATAATCAAGACTTAATCAACAGTTCTAAAGATTTAACCATCTTAACAACTAAAGGTGCTGAAAACCTAGAGAAATCTCTTGAAAGCTTAAAAGAAAAAGATTTGAAAATCTCTAGACTTCAAGATGCTTTAACTAAGAAAGACAGTGTTACTTTAGCATTAGTTACAAGCTTAAAAGGAGCTGTTGGAATCAACGATCCAGATATCGAAGTAAATGTTGAAAAAGGAGTTGTATTCATCTCTATCGCAGATAAATTATTATTCAAAAGCGGTAGCTATGACGTAAGTGATAAAGCTAAAACTGTTTTAGCTAAAGTTGCTAAAGTTGTAAATGACAAACCTGATTTCGAATGTATGGTTGAAGGCCACACTGATAATGTACCATACAAAAGCAACGGAATTATCTTAGACAACTGGGATTTAAGTGTTAAGCGTTCTACTTCTATCGTTCGTGTATTAACAAACGATCTTGGTGTTAACCCAGCTAAATTAATTGCTGCAGGTAGAAGCTCTTATGTACCATTAGTTGCTAATGATACTGCTGAAGATAAAGCTCGTAACAGAAGAACTCGTATCGTAGTTATGCCAAAAATCGATCAGTTCTATGATATGATTGAAAAAGAAATGAAAAAACAAGCTAAATAATTCCTTGTTTTAGATTTTATAAAAACAGAAAAAGCAGGTCAATCGACCTGCTTTTTTGTATCCTAAAAAGAATAAAAGTATTTTAGATAACTAACTAAATTTTAACTGTAATAAAGTTAGGCATTATTTTTATAAGTTTACACAATTAAAGTATTTATTTACAAAATATCAATATCACCCTTTCCTTCTCTTACAATAACTGGCTCATGTTCAGAAAGATCTATAATTGTAGAACCCACATTATCTCCATAACCACCATCAATTACCATATCTACAAGATGTTGCCATTTTTCGAAGATTAATTCTGGATCTGTAGTATATTCAATTACATCATCCTCATCCCGAATCGAAGTCGAAACTACTGGATTTCCTAATTGACGTACAATTTCTAAAATGATATTATTATCTGGAACACGAATACCAACTGTAGTTTTCTTTTTAAATTCCTTCGGAAGATTGTTATTCCCTGGCAAAATAAAAGTATAAGGTCCCGGTAACGCTCTTTTCAAAATTTTAAAAGTCGAGGTATCAATTTGGCGTACATAATCTGAAAGGTTACTCAAATCATGGCAAATAAAAGAAAAATTCGCCTTTTCTAATTTCACTCCTTTAATTCTAGCGATTTTTTCTAATGCTCTTGAATTGGTAATATCACAACCTAAACCATAAACAGTATCTGTTGGATAAATTACCAATCCACCATTCTGAAGCACTTTTACTACTTTTGCAATTGCTGCTTCACTTGGTTTATCTGGGTATATTTTTATAAATTCGGCCATTTTGTTTTTTATTTAAAGTTAGGTTTGTTTTGAGTTAAAAACATTACACTTTTAAAATTTCATATTTCATATTTATCGCCTAATAATTAAAACAATTATCCAACGATATCTAATTTAGCAAATCTTAAAAGCAATTTCTTAATTCCCCCTACTTCAAATTTTATTTCTGCTTTTCTATCTGCACCAACACCTTCCATATTAATAACTTCACCTTTTCCAAAACGTTCGTGCATTACAATATTTCCGATTGTCAATTTGTTGTCAAATAAATTTGCACCACTTGCATTTGGATTAGTTCCTGTAACAGGTTTTAGTTTTCTAATATTAAGATCCGGTTTCGGACTATTATCGGTAACATTTTTAGGAGGAGTTCCTGCAACAGGTTTGTTTAATCTCAATTTAGATTTATCTACATCTCCAAAAATATCTCCATCAATTGGCGACTTATAACGGTAATTGGTTTCTGCAGGAGTTAGATATTCCAAATACTGATCTTCGATTTCCTCAATAAATCTAGAAGGTTCACTATCTGTTAGTTTTCCCCAACGGTAACGTGATTGTGCATAAGTCAAATAAGCCTGATGTTCAGCTCTTGTTAAAGCAACATAAAATAATCGACGCTCTTCTTCCAATTCACTTCTTGTACTCATACTCATGGCACTCGGAAATAAATCTTCTTCCATTCCTACCACAAAAACGTGTGGAAACTCCAATCCTTTTGCCAAGTGAATTGTCATCAAAGCCACGCGATCATCATCATTGGTATCTTTATCTAAATCTGTTGCTAAGGCTACATCTTCCATAAACTCAGAAAGCGCACCTCTAGCTCCGTCAATTTCTCTTTGTCCTTCAGTAAAGTCTTTAATACCGTTCAAAAGTTCTTCGATGTTCTGAATCTTTGCCATTCCTTCAGGAGTCGCATCTTTTTTCAATTCCTGAACCAAACCGGTTTTCTTGGCAACATGATCCGTAATATAAAAGGCATCCTGATTTTGATCAATTACCTGAAAACTCTGAATCATCGTCACAAAATCTTTCAATTTGTTTTTTGTTCCAGCATTTAATTTCAGGTCGATTTTATCAATATTCACCATTACTTCCCAAATCGAACGTTTGTAATGGTTAGCCGCAATAGTTAATTTTTCGACAGTTGTATCTCCAATTCCACGGGCTGGATAATTAATTACACGAATTAGCGCTTCCTCATCTTTCGGATTTAAAACCAAACGTAAGTAACACAAAACGTCTTTAATTTCTTTACGTTGATAGAAAGATAATCCGCCATAAATTCGATATGGAATATCACGTTTCCTCAAAGCGTCCTCCATCGCACGCGACTGCGCATTGGTACGATACAAAATTGCAAAAGAACCATTATGCAACTGGTGCTGCATTTTCTGCTCAAAAATGGTGCTCGCAACAAAACGGCCTTCTTCAGCATCTGTCAAACTTCGGTGGACTTTAATTTTTGGTCCAAATTCGTTAGCCGTCCAAACTACTTTATCCAGTTTGGTTTTATTATGTTCCATTACAGTATTCGCCGCTTCCACGATATTTCGCGTCGAACGGTAATTCTGCTCCAAACGAAACATTATTACCCCTTCATAATCTTTTTGAAAATTCAAAATATTATTGATATTCGCTCCACGGAAAGCATAAATACTCTGCGCATCATCCCCAACCACGCAAATATTCTGAAATCTATCCGATAAAGCTCTAACAATCAGATACTGAGAGTGGTTCGTATCTTGGTACTCATCAACCAGAATATAACGAAAACGGTCCTGATATTTAGCTAAAACTTCCGGAAAACGATTCAGTAATTCGTTGGTTTTCAACAACAAATCATCAAAATCCATTGCTCCAGCTTTAAAACAGCGTTCCACATACTGTTGATAAATTTCTCCTAATCTTGGTCTTTTTGCCATTGCATCGGCTTCAACCAATTCTGGATTATTAAAGTACGCTTTAACCGTAATCAAACTGTTCTTATAATTGGATATACGCCCCAGAATTTGTTTTGGTTTGTAAATATCACGATCCAGCTGCATTTCCTTAATAATCGAAGAAATTAATCTCGCTGAGTCTTGAGAATCGTAAATAGTAAAATTAGAAGGATAACCTAAATGATCCGATTCTGCACGAAGAATACGTGCAAAAATCGAGTGAAAAGTTCCCATCCAAAGATTTTTTGCTTCAGATGCTCCCACAATATCCGAAATCCTTTGTTTCATCTCACGAGCCGCTTTATTGGTAAAAGTAAGCGACAAAATATTGAAAGCATCAATTCCTTGAGCCATCAAATACGCAATCCTAATTGTTAAAACACGGGTTTTTCCCGAACCTGCACCAGCAATAATAATCATTGGCCCGTCTTTCTTTAAAACAGGCGCTCTCTGTGCTTCGTTGAGCTGGTCAATATATTTCTGCATGTAATTTTTCTCCTTTTATGCAAAATTAAGAATTTAAAAAGAAAGTTCCTAAGATACTGAGATGCTAAGGTTCTAAGTTTTTTTTGAAGCCAAAGAATAGGCATTTTATCAAACAAGGATTCCCGCTTTCGGCTTTATCTCTTCGCTCCACTACGAGGATATCGCCTCTATCGGGGCTAGATTTAAACAATTGGCTTTCTTTAAATAATTCGAAAAATCAATTTTTAATATTGTACTTCTTTTGTAATTTTTCTTTAAACTCGGAAAAAGAAATAGTTCTACCGTTTCTTATATCATCCTCACTTTTCTGAAGCTCTTTAAGAATGGTATCACCTGACAAATCATCATAAAAATCTTGAGAATCTTCGATAATTTCATTCATAATTATAGTTTTAATTATTTAATAAATATAATAATTGCAAATTAGAATTGCTAATGGTTTTGGTGAACGGTTGCTAAAAAAAACTTAGCAACTTAGCGCCTCAGAATCTTAGTATCTCATTTAAGAAACACATCATAAGCAAATCGAATCAAAGTTCCAACCACCACAATCAAAAAGAAAATTCGAATAAAACCATTTCCTTTATTAATTGCCAGTTTAGCGCCAAGCCAGCCTCCAAGTCCGTTGCTTATTGCCATTGGAATTGCAATTGTCCAGATGATTTTACCTTTCATCATAAATAAACAAATCGAACCAAAATTAGTCGCCAAATTCACCATTTTGGCATTAGCGGAAGCGTGAAGAAAATCAAAACCCAAAAGTGCAATAAAAGCCACTACAAAAAAACTTCCTGTACCTGGACCGATAAATCCATCATAAAAACCAACAATTATACTGATTACAACGGCATAAATTATTTGTGTCATTTCAGAATGGTCTTTAGCCACGTGTTGTCCAAAGTTTTTCTTAGCATACGTATAAATAAACAATAACGATAAAACAACTAATAAAAGCGGTTTCATAAAATCATTACTAACAAGCGTTAAAACCGTTGATCCTAAAAATGCAGAAGGAACCGCCAAACACATCATTATGATTAATAATTTCCACTGAATTACCACTTTTTTTAAATACTGAAAAGCGGCAAAAGCAGTACCGCTAAAAGCTGGAATTTTTAGAGTGCCAATAACTGTAGAAACTGGAAGATTGGGCAATAAAATTAGTCCCATTGGAGTTTGAATTAATCCGCCACCACCAACAATAGCATCAATAAATCCCGCGGCAAAAGCAGCCAAACAAAGGAAAAGTATTATGTATGAATCCATTAAAAATATATTTCACTAACTTTAAAAAACAAGTCGTAAAAGTACAGTTTCCTTTTTGTTTATTGTCACAAATTTAAAATGGATTTCTCGTCAAAAAGTATATTTTTGCTTAAAAATTATACCAATGGATTTTAACAAAATAATAGAACTCGCTAGTTATACTTTGCCAGCAATAGTTACAGGATTTGTAGCTTATCGTTTTTTTGAACTGCATATTAAGAACAACGATAGAAAACGTGCTTTTTTACTAAATAAACAAGCACATAAAGAATCTCTTCCAATTCGTCTGCAGGCTTTTGAGCGCATGACTTTGTTTTTAGAGCGTATTAATTTAACGAAACTACTAATTAGAGTTTCTCCAATCTCACAAAACAAACACGATTACGAAAACTTTCTAATCGATCAAATAGAACAAGAATTCGAACACAATTTAACGCAGCAGATTTATATGTCTGAAGAATGCTGGACCATCATTGCGACAGCTAAAAATGCAACAATTCAAATGATTCGCAAGGCTGCAATGAGCGATAAAGTAGAAAATGCCGATAAATTGCGTGAAGTAATTTTAAATGATTTATTAGAAAAACAATCACCAAGTAACGCTGCTTTGAGCTTTATTAAAAATGAAGTGGCCGAACTTTGGTATTAAACGTACTTTTAGATTGATTTTAATATTTTCTGACCCCAATCTTCATCTGTATCAGAAATTAAGATAGTTTTAAAACCAAACTTTTCACCTTCAATTTCGACTCCTATTGAATCATCTATATGAACATCAATATTAAACATGGGAGGAAACTTTGAACAAGAAAAATTCCTATTAGATATATTTTTATGGTGTTTCTGTTGATTTATAATATAATCAACAGAAATACCATAAGTATAGAATATCCACTTTATTCTTGATATACTTCTATGAGAGGTTGTATAAATATAAATTTTATGTTTTCTTCTTCTTAATTCTTTAAACAACAATAATGTTCCTTTTCTTATTCTTTCGATTTTAAGCAACTTCTGAAATACATTTACTTTCTCTAAATCGAATTTATTATTTGCTATTAAAGTATCGTCAAGATCAAAGGAAATTATCATAATATAAATCTCAAATCAATATTTTGTTATCACTCATAACTTCCGATTTATTCTGAGCATATTCATAACCCTGTTCCCACCATTCCTTCATAACATCCTTATTAAAAATCAAGGCGTTATCGGTTAATTTTATCGGAGTGTAATATAAATTAAGTTTTACATTCTTGTTCGTTGCCATAAGTTTTCCTATAGCAATATCATGTTTTTCTACCTGATCTAAAGCGATCCGAAACAAGTCAATCATTAGAGAAAACGGGTTTTTGCCAATAACTGTTTTTGTTGTATTTACTTCTGTTTCTAAAACAATAACATCAATTTCAGTAGCACCTCTGTTGATTGCTTCACGTATTGGAACCAAACTTGAGAATCCTCCGTCTCCATATTCACAATTGTTTTTTTCGACCAGACTCATAAAAGGAACATAGTTGCTGGAAATCCAAGACCACTCGCAAAACTCCTCATAAGTACAATCTTTAACCGATTTATATTCTGATTCGTTTTTGGTAAAATTAGTTACTGTTACAATAACGTCTGTTTTCAGCTTTTTAAGTTTGTTGAAGTCAGATAAAGAGAAATTATTCTGTATGTATTTCTTTAATCCTTTACTTTCTCCAAAAGTTCTTTTTCCTTTAAAAAACTGACGCAAAACATTAAAGTGATTAATCGTTACTATGTCAACTCCATCTTTATTTTTAACCACAAAAGGACAAATATTAAAAATACTTGCCATCGTAACATTGGTATAAACAGAATGTATTTTTTTAATATGACCGAGAGCTAAATGCGGAATTAATAAACTTCCAGTTGAAGTTCCTAAAAACAAATCGTATTCGTGCTTTTTTTCTTCTATTAAATACTGGGCAACACCACCGGCAAAAGCACCTTTACTGCCACCACCTGAAATAACCAATGCTCTCATAAAATGTATGTAGGTTTTATTTTTGGGTTTTTATTCAAGAAAAAAGAATATAGAATATAAACTTTTATTGAATCTATTCTCTTTACTCTATTCTCTTTACTCTATTTTCTATGCTCTATTTTCTATGCTCTACTCTTTCAACAAACGATCTAATTGAAATTGTTCATCGGGGTTCAAATTAGGCAAAATTCTATTAAATGAAGCACGCATTTCAGGATTTTTTAATAAAAGTCGAATGGTATCTCTTCCAAACTTTGAAAACTGCCACATATGATGCGTCGTTGCTCCAACTAAATTACTCAAAACCTGATCGTTAATTATTTTAAAAGCAATCAACTTTTCTAAAGCATTTTGTCTTGTTGTCGCTTCATATTTAGTAGACGAAAAAGCGATTAATTCATTGATCAAAGGCTCGGGATCAGAAGTGTAATTTGTCGTTGATAATGCTAGCGAAAGCCATAAAGTACGCAGGTTATAATCATTAAAACCAATCCAGTTTCTAGATTTGTCCAAATAAGTAGTTCTATGAGACGGAAAATTTCTCCAAAGCCAATACAAAGCTATTTCTTGAGTTTGATACGATTTATCATCCAAAAAAGTTTCATAATTTGCTCTGAAGTCTTCAGGGATTTTAGTCATAGTTTCCGCTATATTCTGACGAACCTGAATATCATTAGTTTCCAATGCTAAAAGTAAAAGTGGTTTCTTTGCTTCATATTTTTCATTTTCCAATTGGTCTACAATCGCTTCTTTTACTGAACGATAAACATTAGATTCCAAAGTAGTTTTTAAAATATCTATTTTTTCAGCCAAGGGTGTTTTCTTTAACTTATCGATTTCCAATCTTTTCTCAATGGCTTTATTCTTGCTCAGCAATGCATTCGCCGTCGGTGTATCAAAAACTGTTGATTCCAGCCATGTCTTTTTAAACTTATCCAAATCAAAATCAGATACTTTTTTAATCTCATCGAAGAAATTCTGAGTATTTACGGTTTTATAAGCATATTTGTTCAAATAACTTTTTATTGCCTTTTTAAAAGCTTTATCTCCAATAGATTCATGCAAAACAAATAAAGTCCAAGCTCCTTTTTCGTAAAATGTTAATGAACTTGCTTTAGCATTTAAAACCGGAATTGTATCGGTTCTCGAAGCAAATTTGATTTGCTGCGCAGTATCGTATAATTTGGAATAAAAATAATCTTCTCCATAAATATCTTTTTCTGCCAATAACGCAAAATAAGTCGCAAATCCTTCCTGAAGCCAATGATGCGTACTACTTTCTGCTGTGATTAAATCTCCAAACCAGTGATGTGCTAATTCATGGGCATCAACATTAGTATAATTTCGATCGCAGAAACCAATTGAATCTACCACATAACGAGTCGCAAAAAGTGTCGCGGTTGTATTTTCCATTCCCGCATACAAAAAATCACGAACTGGAATTTGTCTATTAATCTGCCAAGGATATTTAACTCCGATTTCCTTCTCCAGAAAATCAAAAATACGCTTTGAGTAACGGTAAGTCGGTTCAAAACGATTGGAATCTTTTGGCTCGTAATAATACTCTAATGGAATTTTGCTTTTAGATTTAAATTCTTTTTTATCGAATTTTCCAATTGCCAACATCAGCAAATAGGAACTCATTGGTTTTTCCATTTTGTACTGCCAATGAATTAGATTTCCATCTTCTTTTTTTTCTTTTAAAAGTCCATTAGACACAACCTGATATTCTTTATCAAACGAAATTCCTAAATTGAAAATTAGTTTCTCATTTACATCATCAAAACTCGGAAACCAATTGCTGGTATACCTTCCTTGTCCTTGTGTCCAGATCTGAACTTCATCATTTTCAATATCAACAAAATATAAAGCTTGTTTTGGCTTTGTTTTATAATTGAAAGTTAAACGATTTTGTCCTTTCTCAAAATGAGAAATCAATTTTAATTGTTTATTGTTATTTTGAATGGTTACTTCTTTGTCATTGATTTTCACATTGGAAAATTCCATGTTTTTAGCATCAAGCGAAATGGTGTCACAATCCCTTAAAACCTCAAATTGAAAATCGACGGCACCCGAAATTGTTTTTTCTTTTGAATTTAAAGACAATTGCCCTGAAACCGATTTGAAATCAACATTCTGTGTTTGCTGTGCAAAAATAAAACTGGTAAATAATAGGAAAATATATTTCATTGAAAATTTTATTTTAAAGAATCTGTGTCCCAAGATATTGGATTGTGCTTAATATAATCGTAAATCTTTTCAAAAGTTTTGTAATTTCTAACAATATGATCGTGATAATTGGTTTGCCAAATTGATTCTGTACCGTTTATCTGTTTGGTCGTTATCGATTTAAAAATTGCTACAAAGGATGAAATTGAATTAGATTTTCGAGAAAATTTAGATTCGCTACATTTCTTTGTTGATATACTGGATGTAGACGCACTGCAGTGCGTCTCTACTATATTCGTTGTGGATAATTTGGAATCTATGATTTCGTCAGATTGGTTTTGTAGAGACGCACCGCAGTGCGTCTCCGCAACGTTTATCGACAAAGATTCGTTGCATTCTGTTGCGGATATACTGGATGTAGACGCAACGCTATTCGCCTCTACAATACATGACGTCGTATTCGTTTCGGTCGAAATATCTTCGTTTTGAATTTCAATTAATAAATGTATGTGATTTGGCATAATAATCCAGTTATGGAAAAACCAATTTTTTCTGATTTTAATCGATTTCAAAAGTTCTCTTTCAACAATCTGTCCATTTTCACTTAAAATCATTTTATCTTCTTCAATATTTCCGAAAATTGATTCTCTGTTTTTTGTCACTATCGTGATAAAATAAACAGCTTCACTAGAATAATCCCAATTTTTTAATCGGTTAGAATCGGTTTTAAATTTATCATTATACAACATCATCATTTTGACATGTAAAATCCCAAAGTTACAAACCTTTCACAAACAAATAGAATGAAATTTGTAAGTTTACATTATAAAATACAAAATCGTGCCTACACCCCAAAAAGCTTTATTTAATTGGAGCAGCGGAAAAGATTCTGCTTTGGCTCTTTTTAAAATACTACAAAATCCAGATTACAAAATTGAATATTTGTTGACTAGCGTAAACCAACAATACCAGCGAATTTCTATGCATGGCGTTCGTGTAGCATTATTACAAGCGCAAGCCGAAAGCATTGGGATTCCATTAAAAATTATGGAAATTCCCGAAATGCCTACAATGGAAGTTTATGAAAATGTAATGATGGAAACGCTTGCAGAATTAAAAACCAAAGGAGTCAAATATTCTGTTTTTGGAGACATCTTTTTGGAAGATTTACGATTGTATCGAGAAAAACAATTAGAAAAGATTGGCTTTGAAGGTGTTTTTCCTATTTGGAAAATGCCAACCCGAGATTTGATTCAAGAATTTATTTCATTAGGATTTAAAACCATTGTCGTTTGTGTAAATGAAAAACATTTAGATAAAAGTTTCGTTGGAAGAATTATAGATGAGGATTTTAGAAATGATTTACCAGAAAATGTAGATGTCTGTGGAGAAAATGGCGAATTTCATACTTTTACTTTTGATGGCCCTATTTTTTCTAAACCTATAGATTTTGAAATCGGCGAAATTGTTTATCGAAAATATGAAAAGCCTAAAAACGAGGATTCATCAAACACAGCTTGTGATACCAGCGATGATAGTGCTTTTGATTTTGGTTTTTGGTATTGTGATTTAATTAAAAAATAATGAATACTTTCTACAATAAAATTGCGCTTGCAGTAACTTTGATTTTTACCTGTTTTTCTCTTCAAAGTTGCTTAGTCAACAGATGCAAAAGACCCCAAATTACAGGTTATATTTACGATTCAGAAACCAAACTGCCCATTGCGAACTGTAAAGTTGGTGAAACTTTAAATCTACAAAACGGATATTTTTCACTGAATGAAAAACGTTATCACCAGTTTACTTTTTTTGGTTTTGAAGCTCCAACTTTAATGGTAAACGAACCAATAAAGAAAGAAGGTTATGAATCACAGCAAATCCATTTTATGCAACCTTTTGGAGGCGGAATGAAAAAAGGAGCCTTACATAAAATGGATACATTATACTTAAAAAAGACACTAATTAAGTAGATTGGTCAATCCAGGTTTTTAAAAACCATTTATTGTCTTTTAATTCGAAAATATAATCCACATAAATTCCATTATCCAGACCACGTTGCTGAAGTGTAGCTTTATGCTTTTTGACTGATAATGTACGTTTTAAGTACTTTTCATCAGATTTTCTGTCTAAGGCTAAAACTTTATATTTATCTTTTGACATTGTATAATCAGTCAATTCAAAATCTTCATTATTCATCTGATATTTTAAAGGAAAAATTACTCTGCCGACCTGAAATTTTGGATCTGCATTAAATTTCTTAAAAAAGGCATTGAAATCTTCAGGAGCTGTTTTTGCATTTTGAGCATAAACAGCAGAATTTAAACTCATCGCAAAAACAAAAAACATTAAAAAGTACTTTTTCATTATTCTGAATACATATTAAGCAAATTAGTCACTGTATTCCAGTTTCTAATAGTTGCAATTACATTTAATTTTTTCTCGATATATTTTTGATCAAATCTTGTTTTTCCAGCACCAACAGCATATTTTATAAAAATTCTATTTTCATCTATACTGGCTTCATCAGGTTTAAACTGACTGATTTTAAGATCATTTATACTTTCTTTTTTTAATGAAGTTGAAACAAAAGCTACATAAAGCTTCTTAGTATCAATCTCTTTTTCTTTCAAAAACGGATTATTAGCAAAACAAGATTCTAAATTCTCTTTGGTAATCATTACAATAGGAACTTCATGTCCAAAAACTTTAAAAATCTCTTGCTTGATCATAAATCCGACTTTGGCTGCGTCTTCTTCACTGTCTACAAAAACATTTCCAGATTGAAGATAAGTTCTAATATTTTGAAAACCGAGATTCTCCAGCATCGCTTTCAAAGCCTCCATTTTCATCATGTTATGACCAGAAACGTTGATTCCTCGTAAAAGAGCTAAATGTGTTGTCATTTAATTTTATTTTTTTCAAAGATAAAAATTCCTTTTCTGGATTATTCCTCTTCTTCTCCAATTTCAATACCAAACTTGGTTAGAAAATCATTTAACTTTGTTTTATACTTTTCTTTTGCTTCATTTATAATGATTTCTGTTTCTTCGTTTGATTCTATTGCATCAAGATTAAATTCTCTTTTTACCCAATTGTGAAATTCCTCTTTATTTTCATTTTCGCTGTAGTATTCTTCATCTTTATAAAAATAACAATAATCAAAATCTACTGAAATTTCAGTATCCAAAGTCAGTAGATGAATTAATTTACGAGTATTTTCTGCAACAACATGAATGCCTCCTTCATCACCAAAAACAACTATAGGACAATTGTTCAAATCATCATCAATAAGCCAATAGGCATATGAACTTCCGGAACCGTTTGCTCCTGCAAATTCGATAAAACTATTGTAAAATTCTTCTTCTTCAGACCAAGTTTTGATTCCTGTTTTATCATTTGTTACTAATAATCCAAAACATTCTGAATAAGTTTCTGAGCCGTATTCTTCTTGGAATTCATATAATTTCACCAAATCTTCTGGAATAGTGTAATTGCCAAATTGAACTGCAAAATCTTCTAATGAAAAACTGCTGTCATATTCCGCATATTCAGTCTCATTGTCTTCATCTTCATCTTCATCTTCATTAGAATCGGTTTCTGCTGTAAGAACTTCAAAAGCTTTTATAGCGGCCACTTTTACACAATACATTTCTATTCCGGGTGCCGTTTCGTTGTTAATCCATTGGTGTTTTGGATTTCCTTCTTCATCTTGATATTCCAAAATCAGCATGATTTCTTCATTATCATGACACCATAAAGCTCTCATTTGAATATTGAAGCCATTGCCTATTTCTTCTGAAATCTGACTGTAATTCATTCCTTCATAAACAAAAGGAACATATTGATATTCTGTCTCAGAAATCGTTTTACGGATTCTCCCTTCGTTTTTTTCGGATAAAATCTGAACCATTTCTATAAACTGATTCCGGAAATCCGTAAACAAATATCGATCTGTTTTATCGTAATCTATAATTGAAAGACCTTCTTTAAAAACATCTAAATAATTATTACCTAATATTTCTGTACCGTAACTTGTATATTCAATAAAGTCATCATTTACAATATCGGATAATTGATGAGTCGATGGAAAGTAGTTTTCGACTATAATTACAGCTCCATCTGTATCTGTAACCCTGCCGCAGATTAATACATCTGGTCTATTTACATTTACGATTGCCTGAACATCTGTAAAACGTTCAAAATGCATCCACATATCATCGCTGTAGATTAACCAGGCCGTAACATCTCCTTTTACAAAAAGTTCTCCATGATTATATTCTCCTGCAAGTACATCACATTTTAAACCTCCGCCCAAATAATGTACGCTTCCAAACAAAGTAATATTAACTGTGGTCGTTTCTCCTAGAACAATTAATGCAGGCGAATTATCTGTATCGTAAGAACTAATTAGTTTGGTAACATTAAGGTTTCCTTTAAAAATAAAACCTAGAATAAAGATATCGGGATGTTCTTCTGTACTGAAATCCATTTCAAACAAATCCATTTCGACATCTTCTTCTGCCAAAAGAAATATTGGATTTTCTTCATAATCCGGAAAACGCCAGGTATCTTCGAAAACATTGTAGATTTTCTGATCTTTAAAATCGGTAAGATCACCAATAATTTTATGTGCTTCATGTCGGTTGATTACTTTGAATGTAACACCTGAAAATAGCATAGTTTCAAAAGGAACTTTTTCTTCTTTACTCATATTTGAGGCTTAGACTTTTAAAATACTTTAACAAATCTAAGAATAATCTTTATTCATCAAAACAGGTACTTCTAAAATAAAAAAGGAATCTGTTAATGTATTACAGATTCCTTTTTTTCAAAAATTTCGAAAGTACCTGATAAATTTGTAGTTAAGCTGTTTATTGTTTTAGTTCTGGTAAATGTTCCGTCTTTACTAAAAAAATATTGATCATTCCAGGTCGAATCATATTGAGTACTTATCCATTTTCCATAATAATCATTTACGTCTAATTCTGCTTTACTGCCAGAATCATCATTTGAACAAGAAATCAGCGAAATAGATAGTATAACTAAAAATGTAATTCTTTTCATTTTTTTAGGTTTTAAAGGTTAACTATTATTAAGATTAATCATTCTTGAGATGGTTGATCTAATTTTTGCATGGTAACGAAAGCTTAACATTCAAAATCTTAAGAACCATATTTGACTTTCAAAATTCCCAATTAAAATCTATCTTCGCTTTTTTATAGAAAATAGAGGAAAAAGTATAGAAAATAGATAAAAGAGTATAGGGTTTAAAACCTATGTTCTATGTTCTATGTTCTATGTTCTATAATCATTATTCTAAAATCAGAAATCTAAAATAATTTAATGTCTAATAATCTCCTAGATACTCCAATCGAATACTTAAAAGGTGTTGGTCCAACTCGTGGTCAGTTGCTTCGTAAGGAATTGGGGATTCATAAATATGGAGATTTAGTCAATTTTTATCCCAATCGATATATTGACAGAACACGTTATTATAAGATTAATGAATTGCAGAATACAGGTTCTGAAGTACAAATTATTGGTAAAATAATTAATATCAAAACCGTAGAATTTGCTAAAAATAAGAAACGTTTAGTAGCTAGTTTTGTTGATGAAACGGGGCAAATTGATCTCAATTGGTTTCAAGGCCATAAGTGGATTCGCGAAAGTTTAAAGCTAAATGAACCACTGGTAATTTTTGGAAAATGTTCTTTGTATGGAAGCCAGTTTAGTATGGCACATCCAGAAATCGAGTTACTAAGTGAACACGAAAGAAGTTTGCGTTCTGCGATGCAGCCAGTTTATCCTTCGACAGAAGCTTTAACCAACAAAGGCATTTCGAATCGTACTATCAATAAAATGATGGAACAGCTTTTTCTGGAAACTCAGGCGCTTTTTACAGAGACTTTTCCACCATTTTTAATCGAAGAATTAAAACTGATTCCGAAAAGAGCTGCGTTATTTAATATTCATTTTCCAAAAAGTGCCGATATTTTAGCGAAAGCGCAATTCCGACTAAAATTTGAAGAATTGTTCTTTATTCAACTGCAGTTGATTACCAAAAATCTAATTCGAAAACATAAAATCAAAGGGCATCCATTTACAAAAGTGGGTGAACTTTTTAATTTGTTTTATAAAAATCACCTTCCTTTTGATTTGACGAACGCACAAAAAAGGGTAATCAAAGAAATTAGAACCGACATGGGAAGCAATGCCCAAATGAATCGCCTGCTTCAAGGTGACGTAGGTTCTGGAAAAACGATTGTAGCTTTTATGAGCATGCTTCTGGCTATCGATAATGGCTTTCAGGCTTGTTTAATGGCACCTACAGAGATTTTGGCCAATCAACATTTTATTGGATTATCTCATTTTGCTGAAATGCTTGGTATCAATATTAGAATTTTAACGGGTTCTACTAAAACTTCTGAAAGAAAAATTATTCATGAAGAATTAGAAAACGGAACTTTAAAAATTTTGATTGGAACACACGCTTTATTAGAAGATAAAGTAAAATTTCAAAACTTAGGTTTGTCTGTAATTGACGAACAGCATCGTTTTGGTGTAGAACAGCGCTCTAAATTGTGGAAGAAAAATGATATTCCACCACACGTTTTGGTTATGACCGCTACGCCAATTCCAAGAACATTAGCAATGAGTTTATACGGCGATTTAGATATTTCTGTAATTGATGAATTGCCTCCGGGAAGAAAACCAATTCAAACGGTACATCGTTTTGATTCTAATCGATTAAAAGTCTGGAAATTTCTTCGTGACGAAATTGCAAAAGGAAGACAAATTTATATTGTTTACCCCTTAATTCAGGAATCTGAAAAAATGGATTATAAAGATTTAATGGACGGTTACGAAAGTATTTCACGTGATTTTCCGTTACCTCAATATTCCATTTCGATTCTGCACGGAAAAATGAAGCCCGCAGATAAAGATGCCGAGATGAAACGCTTTTCTGAAGGCAAAACCAATATCATGGTCGCTACAACCGTAATTGAAGTTGGTGTTAATGTTCCAAATGCCAGTGTAATGATTATAGAAAGTGCCGAACGTTTTGGGCTTTCGCAATTACACCAATTACGTGGACGTGTTGGACGTGGTGCAGAACAGAGCTATTGCATTTTAATGACAGGACATAAACTAAGTTCTGACAGTAAAACCAGAATGGAAACCATGGTTCAGACCAATGATGGTTTTGAAATAGCCGAAGTTGACCTTAAACTTCGTGGTCCTGGTGATTTAATGGGAACACAGCAAAGTGGTGTCCTAAATCTTCAAATCGCAGATATTGTAAAAGACAGGGAAATTCTGTCTCTAGCAAGAAATTACGCAATGAAAATCTTAAAAGAAGATTCGGCCCTTCAAAAACCTGAAAATGCCATTCTAAGAGCCATTTTCATTGAATTGACCAAGAAGAAAAATATTTGGAATTATATTTCGTAAAGGGACAAAGATTCAGAGTGACAAAGTTACAAAGTAATTGGTTTAAGTAACTTTATAAAGCTTTGTAACTTTGTCACTTTGTTACTTTGTAACTTTGTACCTCAAAAAAAACACACTTCACTGCATCTCACTTAAAATAAGTTTTTTAAATATTCAGGTGATTTAGATTTGTTGGGGGCAAATTTGGGTTGAATATTCAAATTGACGCAATGAAGCATATTCTTAGGAATCTTATTTCTTTGAAGAATTCTTATCAAATAAACCGCTAAAAAGACCTTTGCTTACTTTGTTTTTATCGTCTTTTCCAGTCGCAATTAAATGATCTATATATTCCATATAAGTCTTTTTACGTTCCTCTAAAAAACCAACAAGATATTCTTCAGAAGCATGAATGCCACTGGTTTCTTCAATCTGTAAAAGTTTTTTGTATAAAGGCTCAATAAACTTGACAATAATATCATTAGGAACCGATTTTCGGGTTCCAAAGAAGCCTACAATTTCTCCATCGGTATCGGCGATAATTTTAAAATCGGTTACAACCCAGTAATAACGGCCTGTTTTGGCCATGTTTTTTATAATCACATGAATGTTTTCACTTGATTTAATACTGTCCCATAAGAATTTGAAAATTACTTTGGGCATGTCTGGATGTCTAACAATATTGTGAGGCTGGCCAACAAGTTCGAATTCGTCATAACCAGAAACATCTATAAAGTCTTCATTGGCATATAAAATGGTTCCTTTTTTGTCGGTCTTACTTAGCAGCACTTTATTCTTATTCCAATCTACTTCTCTATCTGAAGGCGTTGGACGATTAATTCTGGTATCCATAGCTTTTACATTTAAATTAATTTACAATTCGATTAAGCGCATAAAAGAATTCTTAAATAATTTTTAATTTAATTCAATTTCTAAAACAAGCAGAATATTTCTGATTTTATGAAACACAATTCCCAATTCATATTCAAGCCATTCGGGAATTTCATTATTAACAGCCAAATTAAGATTATGGATATCATTCGTAATCTGAATTAGTTTTTTATATTGATAATCAAGATCATGAACCTTAAGATTATCTCTATGCCCTTTGAGAATAGTGGCAACTTCCAAAGCGAATTCTGAATCGGCTCCTATTTTATCGATTGAATTTAATGTTATCGTGTCACTTAAAAAATGATCAATAGTTTTTTTTAAATTATGCAGTGTAGGGACTGCAGTAGGCAAATCATACTTAAACATACAACAGGGGTATAAAAAAATTAATATTTGGGGATAAAATTTAATTAGAACGACTAGTTTCTGCTGTTTGTTGATTTGACATGAATATCATTAACTAAATCATCAATTTTTTTGGCGCTTTCTCTCATCATTTCCAAATAAGACAACAGCTTGTCATTATCTGTATGACCTTTTGAAACATCTATAAGTTTTAGAACTGAATTTACTGGCAGTTTCAAGTCTAAAGTTGTTCTGTGAATAAAATCATTGTAGTCTTTTGTTGCTGACATAGAACTGTATTTTGCAGATGCCAGTTTCATATTCTCCAATTCGTATTCATCAGAGATTTTTGAAATATGATTTTCGCTGTGCTCTTTAAAATAATAAGCCCAGTAGCCATTCATGAAAAATACAACTGCCGCCAGAACGGTATGAATAATAAGTGTTTCTAAGTCGAAGTTTACTTGAGAAAAATATACCTGAAGTCCATTTGCATCATTGTAAACGAAATTTTGGAGATATGCCAAACCGGCGTGATGCAATATAACTAAAAGTGTTAACGGAATCTGTAATTTCCAGTTCTGGTATACAATTAATATAGTACTGGCAATAAACACAGTAAAATGCATTTCGAACATACCATGCATTTGATAAATATACTGCGCCATAAAAATGGATAAAACAACAGCGAGTACATATTGGTAAAACTTAGAATTCTTTATAAAAAACTTTGCCGAATAATAAGCCAAAAGATTAAGCGTCCCGACTCCAACGCCAATTTCGAAAGTGTCATATTTAAAAGACAACCCTATACCGAGCAAAAAGTACACGGCAAGCACATAATTAATAATACTATCTGACTTTTGAGTCATTGTTGACATAAAACTGTGCAGATAATCTTGTTCGTTTAAGCTAGCTTTTGTTTTCATAGGTTTTAGTTTTTGGATTTTTGGAAATAGATTTATTTGGTACATTTTGGTAACGAACATCCGTATGCTTTCATAGCAAAAGCATCAAAAGAGGGTTTGTGTTTTTCACTTAAATAAGCATCAATTGCCATTTGAGCATAATTAGTTTTGGCGTCGGTACAATATCTCGTTTTATTGTAATTACCACGATAATATAAATTATGTGATGGATCTAATAAAACCGCCTGAGGCGTAGAAAAAACGCCACATTTTTCAGCAATTGATTCTTCAAAATAAACTGGGATTTTAGCATCAAACTTATCCTGAATTTCAGCAATAGTAAAACGTTGCTCCTTATTTAATACTACAATTTTAAAATCAATCTGATTTCCGTAAGTCTTAATCAAATCCTTTACATGAGGCACGTTAAATCGTGAACAAGGGCAATCTGGATTAAAGAAATGAATAAAAATAGGTCTTTGATCATACGGACAACAAGCTCCCAAATCGATTTTAGAACCCATTGCTATCGCTTTATAATTTTGAGGTACTGGCGTTGGAAGACTGTATTTAAATTCATTCTGCCAAAACAGATAACCAATAGCAAGAAGTAATAACGAAAACCATAATGTTAGAAGTAATTTTTTCTTCATAAATCATCTTTTAAATTAGTTTAAACGACAAAAAAGTAAACACTTGTTAATAATCTTATTAACTATATTCTGTAAAAAACCTAAAAAAACAACCTCTAAATCTTAAATTTAACAATATCAACTGTATAAAATATCAGTATTATCGCTAAAAAAAATCATTTTGTTTAACATACCAATGTTACAAATAAAATCGATAAAGTGCAAAAAAAATCAGACAAAATGCATAAATTTTAATTTTGAAATTATTTTACTATAGTTTCTAATTTGTAAAATTCTTCCTAAACTCTTGTAAACATTAAAAAAATGATTGTTAGGCTTAATTAAAAAAAATTAATCTTTTCTTAAACCTTTTAATCTCTTTTTAGTCTAAACGCAAACCTTTGTACCTACAAATGTTAAATAAAAGCCAACAGCTTCTGATTTCATACCAAAAAGTTAAATTTGTAAGCTTACTAAAAACAGAAACCTTAAATACTATATCCACCTCAATTTTATGAAAGTAAAACACCTCATTTACACCCTTTTAATCGTCACAATTGGAGGTTTTATTACCTACAGAATTATATCAAACAAGAGCAAAAATGATGACTCTAAAAAATTTAATGATAAAAATTCTCCAACAACTGTTAACGGAATTGTAATAAGAACAGCCACTTTTGACAATAATTTATCACTTTCGGGTTCGATAGAAGCTAACGAACAAGTTGAAATTCATAGTGAGGTTTCAGGAATTGTAGAAGGAATATTTTTTAATGAAGGCTCTTTTGTAACCAAAGGACAAGTCCTTTTTAAAGTAAACGATATTGAATTAAAAGCACAGTTAAGACAAGCTGCTACCAAAGAAGGTTTGGCGGCCGAAAATGAAAGAAGAGCTAAACTTTTACTTCAAAAAGAAGCCATCAGCCAAGAAGAAGCTGATATTGCAAGAGCGGATCATGCTTCGGCACAGGCACAAACCCAGTTAATTAAAGCTCAAATTTTTAAAACATCTGTAAGAGCTCCGTTTTCAGGAAAAATTGGATTGCGCAATATTTCTCCTGGAACTTATATTACGCCTACCGTTTTAGTGGCAAAATTGGTAAATACAAGCAAACTCAAAATTACTTTTTCTATTCCTGAAAAATATGCATCACAAGTACAATCCGGATCAGTAATCGATTTTACAGTTTCTGGCTCTACTAAAACTTATAATGCCAAGATTTACGCTATCGAACCTGAAGTTGCGGTTGCAACGCGTACTCTTCAAATTCGTGCTATTGCAGATAATACTGATGGAAAACTTTTCCCTGGAACTTTTGCCGATATTAAATTACCTTTAAATATTATTAAAGATGCAATCGTAGTGCCTTCTCAGGCTATCATCCCAATTCAAGACGGTAAAAAAGTATTTATAGCGAATAATGGTCAAGCCAAAGAAGTAATGGTTGATGCTACAACAAGAACAGATTCTTCTATCTTAATTTTGTCAGGATTGAAAGCTGGAGACACTTTAATTACAAGCGGTGTAATGTCATTAAAAAATGAAGCGCCTATTAAAGTTAAAGTACAATAATTATAAGTTAGGAGTTACAGGTTATGTGTTAAGAGTTTTAAATCTCATTAAATCTAAAATCTGAACTCTAAAATATAAAATCAAACATGAGTTTATCAACTACAAGTATTAAAAGACCCGTTTTAACCATTGTACTGAATTTATTAATTATTCTATTCGGTTTTATTGGTTATACTTTTTTGGGCGTTCGAGAATTCCCTTCTATCGATCCGGCACAAGTATCGATTCGCACCAATTATACAGGTGCTAACTCAGACATTATCGAATCACAAATTACTGAACCTCTTGAAAAAGCAGTAAATGCTATTGATGGAATCCGAAATATTACTTCTTCCAGTAACCAAGGAAGTAGTACAATTACAATCGAATTTAATTTAGATAAAGATTTAGAAGAAGCTGCCAACGATGTTCGTGATAAGGTTTCGCAGGCAATTAGAAATCTTCCTCAGGACATAGATGCTCCACCTGTCGTATCTAAAGCAGATGCGGACAGTGAATCTATTATTTCAATGACTGTTCAAAGTGACACTAGAAGTTCACTAGAATTAAGTGATTATGCAGAAAACGTTATTTCACAGCGATTAGAAACCATTCCTGGAGTTAGTGCCGTGCAAATTTGGGGACAAAAACGTTACGCAATGCGCTTATGGATTGATCCTGCAAAATTAGCAGCTTACGGCTGTACGGTTGCAGAAGTTCGCACGGCATTGAATGCCCAGAATGTTGAATTGCCTTCAGGAAAATTAACCGGAAACAATACCGAATTAACCGTAAAAACAGTTGGTAATCTCTCTAAGCCAGAAGAATTCAACAATATTATCATTCGCACAGATGGTGATAAAATTGTTCGCTTAAGCGATATTGGAGGTGCCGAATTAGGGCCAGAAAACATAGAGACTTCCTTAATGTCTTCTGGACTTCCAATGATTGGTATGGCAATTGTGCCAATGCCCGGAGCTAATTACTTAGATATTTCAACAGAATTTTACAAAAAATTCGACGCTTTAAAAAAAGATTTACCAAAAGATATCAAACTTAACATTGCCCTTGATAATACACGATTTGTTAAAAAATCTGTTTTAGAAGTTGCCGAAACTTTAGGAATTTCAATCATATTGGTAATTATTATTATTTATTTGTTTTTTAGAGACTGGGCAATTGCTTTCAGACCTTTAATTGATATTCCTGTTTCATTAATTGCAACATTTTTCATTATGTGGCTTTTCGGATTTTCAATTAATGTATTGACACTTTTAGCTATTGTTCTCGCAACAGGTCTGGTCGTAGATGACGGAATCGTAGTGACTGAAAATATTTTCAAAAAAGTAGAAGAAGGAATGTCGCCTATTGAAGCGGCAATTAAAGGTTCTAACGAAATTTTTTATGCCGTAATTTCGATTTCAGTTACTCTTGCAGCGGTATTTTTACCTGTGATTTTCTTAGAAGGATTTGTCGGAAGGTTATTTAGGGAATTTGGAGTAGTCATTGGAGCAGCGGTATTAATTTCTGCCTTTGTTTCATTGACATTAACACCTATGCTGAATGCCTACTTGATGAAAGGCGGAGAACAAAAGAAATCGAAATTCTACATTAAAACGGAACCTTTCTTTGAAAAAATGAATAGCAGTTATGCTGAAGCTTTGTCAAAATTTATGGCAAAGAAATGGATAAGCTTCCCTATTCTAATTACTTGTTTTGGAATCATTTATTTATTTTTCACGATCCTTCCGAAAGAAACTGCTCCTTATGACGACAGAAGCTCTGTAACAATGCGTATGACTACACCAGAAGGGTCTTCCTACGATTACACCTACCGCTTCATGCAGGAAATATCACAATTGGTTGATGATTCTATTCCAGAAAAAAAAGTAAGCTTAGTTATTACCGCCGGAGGTTCCGGAGGTTCCGCAACTAACTCAGGTTTCGTAAGGCTTTCACTCACAGAACCTGAAGAAAGAGAAAGATCTCAAAAAGACATTGCCGATAAATTAAATAAATGGACAAAAAAATATCCTGATGCTAAAATATCTGTAATTCAGCAACCTACAATTGCAGTAAACAGACGTGGAGGTTTGCCGATTCAGTACATTATTCAGGCTCCAAACTTTGATAAATTAAGAGAAAAAATTCCGCTTTTTATGAATGAAGTAAATAAAAGTGACGTTTTTTCTACTACCGATGTCAATTTAAAATTCAATAAGCCAGAGGTCAATGTAACAATTGATAGAGCAAAAGCAGAAAGTTTGGGAATTTCTATTTTAGATATTGCACAAACTTTACAGCTTTCTTTAAGCGGACAGCGTTTTGGTTACTTTATCAAAAACGGAAAACAATATCAGGTAATTGGGCAATTTGACCAAAAAGACAGATCTAAACCTTTGGATTTAACTTCTATGTTTGTAAAAAACAAAAACGGAGAATTGATTCAAATGGATAATGTTGTAAAAGTATACGAGCAGAGTAATCCGCCTCAATTATACCATAACAATCGTTATATGTCGGCAACCGTTGCTGCTGGTTTGGCTCCAGGAAAAAGCATGGGAGACGGTATCAAAGAAATGGATCGTATTAAAGCTAAAGTTTTAGACGAAAGTTTCACAACCGATTTAGCTGGGGAATCTCGAGATTTCGTAGAAAGTAGCTCAAACACTTCTTTCGCCTTCGGATTAGCATTATTATTAATCTTCTTGATTCTTGCTGCACAATTTGAAAGTTTCATTGATCCGTTTATTATTATTCTTACTGTTCCAATGGCAGTTGCAGGAGCATTATTCTCATTGTGGTTGTTCAACCAAACTTGGAACATCTTCAGCCAGATTGGTACTGTAATGTTGATTGGTCTGGTAACTAAAAATGGTATTTTGATTGTCGAATTTGCCAACCAGTTACGTGAACAAGGGAAACCAAAATTAGAAGCTATTTTAGAAGCTTCAGAAGCACGTTTACGTCCAATTTTAATGACCAGTTTAGCAATTGCATTAGGAGCGCTTCCTATTGCAATGTCTCTTGGTGCTGCGTCAACCAGTAGAATTGGTATGGGAGTTGTAATTGTTGGAGGAACAATCTTTTCGTTAGCTTTAACACTTTTTGTAATTCCTGCAATCTATTTAATGTGGTCAAGAGCTAGAAAACACTATCCTGAATTTGATCATATTGAGGAATACGAAAGAGAAAGTATAAAATAGAAACCAAAAAATCACGAGTTTTGTTTATCAAAATTCGTGATGCCTGGTAAAAGAAAATTAAAATGAATATCAAAAATATATACTGTACTTTAATAATTCTCTTGGCCTGCATTATTCAAACCAATGCGCAGGAAGTTCTGACTATTGAACAGGCTATGACAATAGCTTTGGAGAATAATTTTGAAATTAAAATTGCAAAAAACAATTCCAGAATAAGCGAAACAAATGTTACTGTTGGTAATGCTGGAATGCTCCCAACAGCAACCGCAAATATCACTGACAATAATAGTGTTACTAATTCAACACAAGTACGTCAGGATGGAACATCGACTTCATTAAACAATGCCAAAAACAATAGCTTATCTTATGGCGTAAGTTTAGGATGGACTGTTTTTGACGGAATGAAAATGTTTGCCAAATTAGACCAGTTAAAAGAACTTCAAAAATTAGGAGATGCCGAACTTAAAAGAACTATTTTACTTAAAATTGGCCAGGTAAATTCGGCTTATTATGATTTGGTGCAGCAACAGCATCAACTTGCCGCTTTGGATACTACAATCGTGATTTCAAATCAAAGATTAACTTTGGCTAAAAACAGATTCAGTATTGGAAAAGCTTCAAAATTAGAGGTTTTAAATGCGCAAGTTGATTTAAACTCGGATCAAGTTGCCTTGTTGAGACAAAAAGAATCCTATGCAAATGCAAAAATCTTATTAAATCAATATCTGGCACGTGACCCAAAAATTGATTTTAAAGTTACCGATGAAGTGAATGTGGACAATAAATTAGTATTAGCCGATTTATTAGATTTAGCTCAAAAACAAAATCCAGCATTGGAATCGCAAATAATCAATAAACGTATTGCCGAATTACAATTAAAACAAGTAAAAGCAGACCGATACCCTACTCTAAGATTAACAACAGGTTACAATATTTCTGAAAGCCAGTCCAGTTTAGGTTTTACCAGTGAAAACTCTTCTAAAGGTTTAAATTATGGATTTAATGCTTCTATGAATATTTTTGATGGTTTCAATCAGCACCGAAATGAAAAAGTAGCCAAAATGCAGATCGAAAATTCGCAGATTGCAATAGAACAACAAAACATGATTTTGAATACACAATTAAGCACTGCTTTTCAAACTTATTTAACCAATCTGGAATTAATTGATCTGGAAGAAGATAATGAAGCAATTGCAAGACAAAATCTGGAAATTACTTTAGACAAATTTAAAATTGGAACTATTACGACTTTAGATTTTAGAACGGCTCAGCTTAATTATGTTAATGCAAAAGTACGTTATAGCAATGCTCAATATGAGGCTAAATTATCTGAAATTGCATTAAAAGAACTAGCAGGAACTATCAATTTTTAATTTCTTCCTGAATTTAAATTTTAACTTTTTATAATTATCTGCTAATCTGCTAAATGTGCGAGCTAAATTTACTCTCGCAGATTAGCAGATTTTTTTATACATATACGTAAATTACATGGCTCTAAATTTCATCAAAAACTATCCTATTTTGAGTCAAAATATTTTTTCCTTTTTATACAAATGAGCTATTTTTTAAACTAAATTTGTTTCAAAACAAACTTAAATGATCACATACAATACCAAAGACTGGTTTACTTTTATTTTTCATTTTCATAAATCAGATACTGTTCGAAAACTGTTTCCAATTATGATTGCTATTGGAATTTATTCTGCAATTGTATGTTATCTTGAACTTCATTATTTTAAATTCACAAAAAACGATTATATCCATAACATTCCAATCATGCACGGAATGCTTGGTTTTGTAATATCGCTTTTGCTTGTTTTTAGAACCAATACAGCTTATGATCGCTGGTGGGAAGGCCGTAAACTTTGGGGCGGACTTGTAAATAACAGCCGTAATTTTGCCATAAAACTTTCGGCTATTTTAAAAGACGAAAATGACCAAAAGTTTTTCAGAAAATACATTCCGATGTATGCTGACATTTTACATAAACATTTAAAAGATGAAGACACCAGCAAACAGCTTTTCGAAGATGTAGAATTAGAAATTGATCAGCATAAACACAAACCGAATCAGTTAAAAAGAATCATGTATCATAAAGTCAATGATTTGTATGATGCTGGAAAAATTTCCGGTGAACAACTGATTACCTTAAATGATGAATTGGTTGCTTTTACAGATATCTGCGGGGCTTGTGAACGTATCAAAAACACTCCTATTCCCTACTCTTACAGCGCTTTTATTAAAAAATTCATTTTCTTTTATACTATGACACTTCCTTTTGGTTATTCCGTAAGCTTAGGCTATCTGGTTGCGCCAGTTGTAGTTTTTATATTTTATGTATTGGCTAGTTTGGAACTTATTGCCGAAGAAATTGAAGATCCGTTTGGAGATGATGAAAATGATCTTCCAACCAAAAAAATCTCAGAAAACATCAAAAAACATGTAGAAGAATTGATTTAATAAAACGTTAAATCTGCCATTTTATATTCTATTTTTAATTAAATTTAAAGTCTTCACCAAAAACTTAAATTTCAATGAATAACCAGCGTTTTCTAGTTAATCCTCTTCAATTATCACAAGAAAAATCACTGAAGACTCTTGTGGAGAACAGAACAATTTACAATCTTAACCATTGTGAACTGAATTTGTTTGAAACTTACGAATCGACTAAAATGGTTCCGTTAAAATTTAATGATTTGGTCGTGACAAGTATGCTACGAGGCAAGAAAGTCATGCATCTTTTTGATGATCCTGAATTTGAATATCTTCCTGGCGAAACTGTTATTGTACCGTCCAATGTAGAAATGAAAATTGATTTCCCTGAGGCATCTAAAAATAATCCGACTCAATGCTTGGCTTTAGCTATTGATCAGGATAAAATTGCAGAAATTCTAAACTTCCTAAACGAACAATATCCGAAAGAAGGAAACAATATGTTTTGGCAGTTAAACTACCAGAATTATTTCTTTTACAATAATGTTGAAATGGCGGCAACCATCAATAAACTGATCAAAGAATGTATGAGTACTTCAATCACAAAAGATATTTTAGCCGATTTAACATTAAAAGAATTACTGATCAGAATTATTCAGACACAAACCGTAAAATCTTTGGATGAAGGAAAATTTCATGAAATCAATAATCCAATTACAGAAGTTACTGAATACATCAAGCAGAATTTAAAGGAAAACATGAGTTTGAAAACTTTAAGCGAAAAAGCCTGCATGAGCACTACTTCTTTCTATCGTTTCTTTAAACGTGAGCTTGGAATGAGTCCGATTGAGTATATTTTAAATGAGAAAATAAAATGTGCTAAAAATTTATTGAAAAACCCAACGCTTCAAATTAATGAAGTCTGTTATTTAGCTGGATTTGAAGATGCGAATTACTTTATTCGATTATTTAAAAAACACGAAGGAATTACACCGAAACAGTATCAGTTACTTTTTATAAATTAGATACAAAGTGACAAAGATGCAAAGGTTCAAAGTTTTTCAAACCTGAAACTTGAAACCTGAAGCAAAAAAAAACACTCAATCTCAATAAACTGAAAACTGAGACTGAGACTGAAAACTTATTATTCAATCCTAAAAACTGGTTCTAAATCCTTTTCTTCTTCGGGAGTAAAAATTCGATATTCTATTTGAAAAGTCTTTTTTAATGGGGTTTCTAGAGAAAAACCTCCTACTCCAAATGCATCAATTACGGTCAAAGTAAAATGAGCATGTTTCCAGTATTCGAATAAATCTTTGTCTACCCAAAATTCCACGTCTTCGACTGTACCAATACAAACGTCCCCGGTACGCTGATAATAACCTCCTTTTTCAAAACATTGTGGCTGCGTGCCTTCACAACATCCTCCTGCTTGGTAAAACATTAAATCTCCGTGTTTTTCCTTAAGGATATTGATTAATTCAACTGCTTTTTCTGTGGCATCAATACGTTTAATCATAACTTTGAAAATTAAAAAAGAGAGGTTTCGAAAAAGTATCTAGGCTCTCTTTTATTTTTTACAATCTTACTATTTATAAAGCCTCAGCGAGGCGAGATATTTATAGAAAATCAATTACAGTTTTGCAAAAGAGCTCCAGAGGAGCGAAATATTACAACTTTTTAAAAGATATCGCTCCTCTGGAGCTTTGCCATTAAAAACAAAAACAGCTTCTATAAATATATTGTTTCCCGAAACTGATCTTTCTGAATCAAAAAAGGCTATCCAAAAACTATTGGACAGCCTTTTAACATAACCAACTATTTAAGAACTTGCGATATCCAGAACAATTCTTCCTTCAATCTGTCCTTTTTTCATTTTATCAAAAACGGTGTTTACATCTTCCAATTTAGAGGTTGTTACGGTTGCTTTAACCTTTCCGTCAGCAGCAAACTCAATTGCTTCTTTCATGTCTTTTCGGGTTCCAACGATTGAACCTCTAATCGTAATTCTATTTAAAACCGTATCAAAAATAGACAAATCAAAATTCCCTGGAGGAAGTCCGTTTAATGCCATTGTACCTTTTCTTCTCAATGTTTCAAGCCCTTGTTTGAAAGCAATTGGAGAAACTGCGGTAATCAACGCCCCATGCATTCCACCAACTTCTTTCTTTAAGAATTCTCCAGGATTTTGATTTTTCGCATTCACAACCAAATCGGCACCTAGTTTTTTTGCCAGTTCCAATTTATCATCTCCAATATCAATTGCAGCTACGTTCATTCCCATCGCTTTTGCGTATTGTACTGCAACGTGACCTAAACCTCCAATCCCAGAAATAGCCACCCATTCGCCAGGTTTAACCTCAGTTTCTTTTAATCCTTTGTAAACAGTTACACCCGCACACAAAATCGGAGCCATTTCGATAAAGTTTACATTCGAAGGTAAAATCCCCACATATCTGGCATCTGCAATAACAAATTCTGCAAATCCACCATCCACGCTGTAACCTCCATTCTGTTGACTTTCGCATAATGTTTCCCAGCCAGTAATGCAATGATCACAGCCACCGCACGCGCTGTACAACCAAGGCACACCAACGGCATCTCCTTCCTTTACATTTTTAACATCCTGTCCTACCGCGGCAACATAACCAACGGCTTCGTGTCCCGGAATTAACGGCATTTTAGGTTTAACCGGCCAATCTCCGTCAACGGCATGTAAATCGGTATGGCAAACGCCACTTGCAATTACTTTTACAAGAATTTCATTTCTGCCTGGGCGTTTTACTTCAACCTCTTCAATTTTTAAAAGAGATCCAAATTCTCTGACGACCGCGGCTTTCATTGTTTTTGGAAGCATAATTATATGGTTTTACGAGAATAGAAAACCTACCGATTTCCTAATCTCTGGTTTATATTCTTTTTATGAACAATCTACCAAACGAAATAATAATTAAATGACGCTGATAAAACAGATTTACTTCGTAAAAACGCAGATTAAAACGGATTTTTGCAGATTAATAAAAAAAATCCGTCTCAATCCGTGTCTTCGTGTTAGCGAATCAGTATCATCCGTGTGCTATTTTTAAAAATTAGTACAAGTAATAGTCCTAATTCTTTAGAAGAAACCTAATTTCTTTTTATCATAAGAAATCAGCATGTTTTTAGTTTGACGGTATTGGCTCAACATCATTTTATGATTTTCACGACCAATTCCGGATTGTTTATAGCCACCAAATGGAGCACCAGCAGGATAAGAATGGTATTGATTAATCCAGACACGACCAGATTGAATCGCTCTTGGAACCTGATAAATTTCATGAGCATCACGAGTCCAAACTCCTGCTCCTAAACCATACATCGTATCATTTGCAATTTCAATAGCTTCTTCTGTCGTTTTAAAAGTCGTAACCGCCAAAACAGGTCCGAAAATCTCTTCCTGAAAAATTCGCATTTTGTTGTGCCCTTTAAATAAAGTTGGCTTAATGTAGTAACCGCCTTCTAATTCGCCACCTAGTTTATTTTCATCTCCTCCAGTCAGTAATTCAGCACCTTCCTCTTTTCCTAATTTGATATAAGACATGATTTTTTCTTTCTGAACAATCGAAGTCTGAGCACCAATCATAGTCGATTTATCTAACGGATTTCCGGCTACAATTGCTTCTGTTCTTTCAATTACTTTTTTAATAAACTTCTCGTAAATATCTTCATGAATCAACAATCTGGAAGGACAAGTACAGATTTCTCCTTGATTAAGTGCAAATAAAACTGCTCCTTCAACTGCTTTATCAAAGAAATCATCATCATGATCTGCCACAGAAGGGAAGAAAATATTTGGAGATTTTCCGCCTAATTCCAAAGTTACTGGAATAATGTTTTCAGTTGCATACTGCATTACCAAACGTCCAGTAGTAGTCGAACCAGTAAAAGCTGCTTTAGATACTTTTTTATTGGTTACTAACGGACGACCTAATTCAGCACCAAAACCATTTACAATGTTTAGAACTCCTGGAGGAAGAATATCTCCAATTAATTCCATTAAAACCATAATCGAAATCGGTGTGCTTTCTGCAGGTTTTAAAACGATTGTGTTTCCAGCGGCAAGAGCCGGCGCAATTTTCCAGACTGCCATTAAGATTGGGAAATTCCAAGGAATAATTTGAGCAACAACACCAAGAGGTTCGCTTAAAGCGATGGAAACCGTCTGCGAATCCAATTCTGCGATTGAACTTTCTTCAGAACGGATTACTCCTGCAAAATATCTAAAGTGATCTATTGCCAACGGAATATCTGCCGCCAACGTTTCACGGATTGGTTTTCCGTTATCAATAGTTTCAACAGTTGCGATATACTCTAGGTTATCTTCAATTTTTTGAGCAATCTTATTTAACAGAATACTTCTTTCGGTTACAGAAGTTTTTCCCCACGTTTTAAATGCTTCATAAGCTGTATCAACAGCCAGTTCTAAGTCTTCTTTTCCAGAATGTGCTGCTTTTGTAAATACTTTTCCATCAATTGGAGAAAGTACATCAAAATATTCTCCTTTAATTGGCGCTACAAACTTTCCACCAATATAATTATCGTATTTTGCCTTGAATTCAGGTCTTTTTGCTGTGGTACTCATAAGATATTCTTTTTTGATTTAATCCAAATTTAGTCTCATAAAAAGAAACAGAATAGCACTAATCATTCATCTTATAGCACAAAAATTACACATTCGATTTTTTTAGTCTTTTATAATATTTAATTAATAAAATTTTAATAGATAAATTATCAAATACTTATTATACAGCATTTTCCAATCACAAAAAAACAGCAAGAAAAAACCAAATATTTTTTTCTTACTCCACGACGCAATCCTTATATTTGTAACCTTGATTTAAGAATAAAAAAGTTACAATGAAAATATCTTACAACTGGTTAAAACAATTTATTAAAACAGATTGGACATCTGAACAGACTTCAGAATTACTTACAGATCTTGGTTTGGAAGTTGAAGTTGTCGAAAAATACCAATCGATAAAAGGAGGATTAGAAGGAGTTGTGGTTGGACACGTACTGACTTGCGAAAAACACCCCGATGCCGATAGATTGAAAGTTACTACAGTAAATGTTGGTTTAGAAGCTCCTATACAAATTGTTTGCGGTGCTGCTAACGTTGCTGCAGGACAAAAAGTGCCAGTTGCTACAATCGGAACTATTTTATACGATAAAGATGGTGCCGAATTTACCATTAAAAAAGGAAAAATCCGCGGACAAGAAAGCCACGGAATGATCTGTGCGGAAGATGAATTAGGATTAGGCTCAAGTCATGACGGAATCATGGTTTTGGCTGAGGATTTAGTTCCCGGAACTCCTGCTTCTGAAGTATTTAAAATTGCGAATGACGAAGTATTCGAAATTGGATTGACACCTAACCGTGCCGATGCGATGAGTCATTATGGAACTGCACGTGATTTAAGAGCCGGAATGTTACAACGTGGTGTTAATATCGAATTAATTACACCTTCTGTAAGCAATTTTAGAGTCGATATGCGCACACTTAAAATTGATGTAAATGTTGAAGACAATCATTTAGCTCCAAGATATTGTGGTGTAACGATTTCTGGCATTTCTGTACATGAATCTCCAAGCTGGTTACAAGATCGTTTAAAAGCTATTGGTTTAACTCCAAAAAATAATATCGTTGACGTTACTAATTATGTATTACACGAATTAGGACAACCTTTACATGCTTTTGATGCTGCAAAAATCAACGGAAAAATTATCGTAAAAACGGTTGAAGAAGGAACTAAATTTGTTACGCTTGACGATGTAGAAAGAACGCTCCATAAAGAGGATTTAATGATCTGCGACGAAAAAGGGCCGTTATGTATTGCCGGAGTTTTCGGTGGAAAAAAATCGGGTGTTTCTGAAGGAACTACTTCAATTTTCTTAGAAAGTGCTTATTTCGATCCAGTTAGCATTCGTAAAACAGCAAAAAGACACCAATTAAGTACAGATGCTTCTTTTAGATTTGAAAGAGGAATTGATCCAACTATTACAGAATATGCTTTAAAACGTGCAGCACTTTTAATTCAGGAAGTGGCTGGCGGAAAAATCACTTCTGATGTCGTGGAAGTGTATCCTAAAAAAGTGGAAGATTTTTCTGTTTTGTTGAATTTCAGCCATGTATCTAAAATCATTGGTCAGGAAATTTCAAAAGATACTATCAAAAAGATTTTAGTTTCTTTGGATATTAAAGTAAACAGCGTTTCTGATTCTGGTCTAGGCTTAACAATTCCTGCTTATCGTGTAGATGTGCAGCGTGAAATTGATGTAATCGAAGAAATCCTTAGAGTTTACGGTTATAATAACATTAATTTCTCTAAGAAATTCAATGCGACTGTAGCCAATTCACCAAGAACAGAAGATTATAAAGTTCAAAATACTATCGCTTCTCAGTTGAATTCTCAAGGATTCCATGAAATGATGGCCAATTCATTGACAACAGCGGCATACGCTAAATTATCGACTTCATTAAAAGAAGAACATAATGTTTCGATGCTGAATCCGTTGAGCAGTGACTTAGCAACGCTACGTCAGTCTTTATTATTCTCTGGTTTAGAAGCTGTTTCATACAACATCAACAGAAAAAATTCTGATCTAAAGTTATTTGAATTTGGTAAAACTTACCATAAATATTTAAATGGATACGAAGAGCACAAACATCTTTCTTTATTAATTTCAGGAAACAGAAACAAAGAAACATGGACAAGTCCGCAGAAAACAACAGATTTCTTTTTACTAAAAGGATACGTAAAAGCGATTTTGTCTCGTTTAGGAATTGAGAAGATTTCAAATGCTCCGGTTCAATCTGATATTTATTCTGAAGGAACTGCTATTACATATAATAATGATATTTTAGTTGAAATGGGTGTGGTTAAAAAGCCTATTTTAAAGCATTTCGGTATTAAACAAGATGTTTATTATGCTGATTTTAACTGGGATTTGGTTTTGAAAATCATTACAGGAAAAATTAAGTACACTGAAATTCCTAAATATCCTGAAGTTCGTAGAGATTTAGCTTTGTTAATTGACGAAAGCACGACTTACGAAAGCATTTTCAACCTTGCAAAACAAACAGAAAAAGCACTTTTAAAAGATGTTAATTTATTTGATGTTTACCAAGGGAGTAAATTGCCAGAAGGAAAGAAATCTTACGCTTTAAGCTTTACAATTCAGGACAACAGCAAAACGTTAACCGATTCTCAAATCGATAAAATCATGTCTAAATTACAACAGACATTCGAAACTGAGCTTGGTGCTAGTTTGAGATAGTTTTTTTTTTTTTCAGGTTTAAAGGTTCAGTTTTCTATACTTTGAACATAATTTTACCGCAAAGAACGCTAAGATTTACGCAAAGGTTCGCAAAGTTTTTATTTATAAAGCTTTACGAACCTTTTTTTATGTTTTCATTAAAAGTTTACATAAAAAAACATTCTTATTGCTATATTTTGAGTGTAGTTTTACCGCAAAGAGCGCAAAGATTTTTCGCAAAGGTTCGCAAAGTTTTTACTCACAAAGCCTTGCGAACTTTTCTACATTCTGTTAACGTTTGCATAGAAAAAAAACCTCGCGTTCTTTGCGGTAAAAATACACACATAGCAAAACTTGAAACTTGAAACCTGAAACTTGAAACAACTCAACTAATCAAATAACGATTCCAGATATGATCGCCAAGTTTTTGAATTCCGGTTCCTAGATTTTCGGTTTCTAATTTGGCACTGGAATTATCATCAAAAATCATTTCCAGAAATAGTTTACCGTTCTCTTCACAGATATTCCATTTTCCATATTCTTTTGTAGAAGATTGATTTGGCAGATAAAGTCCGCCTCCTGAAACACTTCTGAAAGATTCCCGGATGTAAATTGCACTAAAATCTGAATACAGATAAATTTGGTATTTTTCTTCTTCGTACCAGCCACCGCCAGAGTAATCGCGGTCGCTTTTTGCTTTTTCTAATTTCAAAACTTTATTGGACAAAGAATTGATCATTTGATTTACTAAATAACTCATAGTTTATTGTTTTTTTTGTTTCAAGTTTGAGGTTTCAGGTTGCTGTACTTTGAGTATAGTTTTTTTTACCGCAAAGAGCGCAAAGAATTTCCGCAAAGGTTCGCAAAGTTTTTATTCACAAAGCTTTGCGAACTTTTTCTACGCTCTCTTAACATTTACACAGAAAAAAACCTTGCGCTCTTTGCGGTAAAAAAACTATGTTCATAGTAAAACATGAAACCTGAAACACTTTTATTTATCTTGAATATTTCTGATAGGCTTTCATCAGCTTCTCGTCATATTTATTCGTTTTATAGGCTGGGCCATTGTATTTTAAAGCAAATGATGCCCAGTTTTTATTTCTTAGAACTGTGATTAAATTGTTTTTCTCTAAGAATAATCCAAAAGCTTTTAAATGCTCGCCTTCGTTTTGATTCATTTTTTCTACAAACTCATCAATGCTTTTGTAACCGATGGAAACTGCATTAAACCCCATAATTTGAAACAATCCCCAGGAAGCGGAACTGTTTGCCGAATCAATGATTCTTTTATCCTGCGCGAGGTTTTTAGCTTTTTCTAAACGTGTATACTCAGCTGTTCCTCCTACATAGTACTTCTTCGTGTAATTTTCGAATAAAACATCCTGATTATTTGAATTCATATAAGTTCTCGGATTAATTCCTCTTTTTTCGAGTTCTCTCCAGAAAATATGTCCTTCAAATAAAATCTTTGGTCGGCCGTCAATCAGAAAACCTTTTCCATTGCTTTCTACTTCGTTTACCGCTTTTACCACTGCAAGCTCCAAATTAAACTGATTTGAGAAATTGATTAAGTCTTGCTCGGAAAGCAACTTGGAATTAGAAGAAAAGCCGTTTTTACTTTTTTCCAAAAGTGAAGACCATGTTTTTAGTCCGACTACACCATCTACAACCAGATTGTTTTTGGACTGAAAATCCCTGATTGCTTTATCTGTCGCTGTTCCAAAATAATCTGAAACTATTACATTGTATTTTAACTTAGCTAAAAGTTCATTCAAATAATAAACTTCCGGAGACTTTGCTCCTGCTTTTATTGTTCTCATTATTTTTTATTTATGGTTAGGATTGATGCTTTTGAGAAATCAAAAACTTCATTTTTTGTACCGATGAGATTGTCGTTTTTGTCAAAATAATTGACTTTGTAAAAAATCAAAGTAGTATTGTTCACTGTATTCTTAACAATAAAATTGAACAATATTGGGGTCGCGAATTCAGATTTTAAACGTTCTACTGAAAATTTACTTCCTGTTTCCTGAACCGTTAAATCAATCGTAATTCTGTTTGTGGTTGCAGTCTGACCTTTAATCTGAACTTGAATATATCTGTTGTATGCGGTTGACTGTGAAACCACCTGACTAAATTCAGAACTTATATTTTCTATGTTTTCAAAATCGAAAAAGACATTCTTTAATTCACCCGAAGTACTTGGATTAACTGCCGAAAAATCTAAAAGCCTGGTATCATTACTGATAAGTTGAGGATAATTTTTAAAAAAGACATTGTTCAGATAAGTAGCATTTTGATTGTAAACCAACAGTACCGAATTAAGCTTGCAGTTTGAGATAGACTGGTTGTTAATCTGGATTTTCTTTGCTGAATTATCAATCAGAGTTTCCAGAATTTCTCCTATCGTTTGTTCGATATTCAATTCTATAACACTGGAATCTTTTATTTCTTTATGTTTAAAATTAATATTGGCGTACTGCGTAATGGTATTATTTAAAGCGTTAATCATAATACTCGCTTCCGATAAATTTTCGGTAGAAAGATTAAAAAGAAAATGTTTTCCGTCCGTCGAAATATCGGATTGTTGTAAAAAACAATTACCGCTAACTTCGTATTCAGCCGAAATGTCATTTGGAAACAAAAACTGCACTTTATCAAAATAATCTGTAGCATCTCCGTCAATAAAATTATTCTGAAGCAAAGCGATTTTCAATTTGGCTAAATCAAAATCAGAAAGATTTGGACCAATTGCAAACTGAAAACTGATTTTTGAAATTTCTTCCGAAGTCCCCGCTCCTTCTTCATACGCATGAAAAATAGTCGAAATACAAGGTTTCATGGTATTCAAATCCTTTGATAAACTATACACTTTGGAAATCAGCAAAAAAGTATTCGGCTGCACCATTGATTTATAAATGGAAAGTTTACTAAAATTAAAACCTGTCACAAAGATTTGTTTGAACTGCGAAAAATCCTCATTTAGATTAAAAGGAATATTGACAAAACCACCTCCAATTGTCTTATATAAACTCGTTACCGGATCTGCTCCAATTGGATAACTTAAGGTTTTATTTACTTTAAGCAGAAAAGTACTTTTTACATATTCTTCCTGAACATCTGCTTTAATACTGTTCTCACGCTGTATTTCTGAAATAGCTGTCTTTGGAGCTATTGTTGTAGCTAAATTAGCCTTCACCATTAGCGGACTACTAATAAGCGTTGTTTTAGGCTGTATTGTTGTTTTAGGAGAAGTTAAATCTTTTTTCAGAGTAATACCGCTTTTTAAAACGGTAATATCTCTGGCAAACAGAAAATTTCTTTTGATTTTAGAATAGCCTTTAAAATCAAAAAAAAGATCAATATTACATTTTAAATCATTTAGATTTGAAACTAAATTCAGGAACGCAATTTTCACAGCTTCATCAATCAAATCAAACTGAATTTCCTGCGTCCCTGTATCAACGATTCCGTTTACCTTTACAAAATCACGATTTACTTTGAGGTTTAAAACCGCTTCTTTTAGATTTAAAGTAATACTTTTTTGATCAACCTGTAACAACTTGTCTTTCAACTTATATTTTAAAGTAACTTTTCCTAAAAGTCCACCTTTATTTCCAGATTTATCCGGTACATTTTCATAATAAAAAACAGTTCCATTATTTGGTTCAATTTCAACATGTGGAAAGAAAAGCGTAATATCATTTTTAAAATAATCCTTAAAGGAATCATTTTCTGTAATTGCCTTATCACCTTCTATAAGCGGAAAATAATTCTCAATAAAAGGGAGCGTTACAATAATCGGCTTAATATCTATAGAATGAATTATGGGATGTTCTATCACCTTAAACTCTGCTTCTTTTTTCAAATTGACCGCTGTAAAAGCAGTACTGGGTTTGGCGGGCTCAAGATTAAATCTGTTTATGGGAACCAATTTAGTTCCGTCGAGCTTAAATGTATTTAAATCTGGCATAACGTTTAGGTTTAATAATTAGTGACTTATGAAACAAAAGGGACATTACGTCCCTTTTGCAAATTGTCTCAAAAAAATTATTCCATAAATGGAGCTCTGATTTTCTCGATATCAGCATTTTGAGCATCGGTTCCTGTTGGAATTTCAAATAACACATCGCCTTCCTGATAATCGATTTTGATATAATCTGTAGAAAGAGAAACCTTTTTAGATTTTTTACCGATTTTTCCGCTACAGGTATATTTCACTTTATACTCTGTTGGTTTAATCGTATAATCTGATTCGTACCAAGCTCTATACGGAATCGCATCTTCAAAATTATCAACAGTGAATTTGAACTTTTTCGACGACATCTTATCTACTTTTAAAGTCACTTCCAAGGTATCGCAATCATAAAGTTCTTCTGTTGACAAAGTATAATTGATCATGTTCTGAATTGGAAGTGGAACGAAGATCTTAGTTCCTTCAAATTCATACTCTCGAGTTGTATCTTTTAGCTTGATTCTCTTGTCTTTTTCATACATTACTTCTTGACGAACTTTAACTTTGGTTGAACCATTATTTTTTACAAAATCAAACACAAAAGCATTCTTTTCCTTTGATTTATCATTCCAGGTTGCTGGAAAAATAGCATCGATTTCTTTTCCTGATTTACTGGTATTTTTTACAAACGGAGTTCCTTCAGGCGCAATCATTCTTCCGGAACTTTTCCAAATCATTTTACCTTTAGAATCTGGATATCCTACTTCAATAGAAACCTGACTTACCGGGCTATCATTTACAATATCACTGTCTTTGTCCAGTTTAATTAAACCTCCGTTTAAAGAAGCAATCACCTGAACTTTAGAAAAATCTTCGTCTAGCTGAATTTCAGTAATATAATTTTTCAAATCTGCTTTTGCCTCTGCTCCAGTTTTCAAAGTCAACGGAGTCAAATTTCCACTGATTTTTGAATCCAAAACCTGGATTGCAGAGAATTTGATTTCATCTGTAAATTTAACCGCACGAATCTGGCTTCCTGACTTAAGATTCATTCCAACACTTCCAAGTCCCATAAATAATCTGAAAAATCCGTTTGGCTTCTCAGGAGATGTTACCGGTGTAAATTGTTTTTCAGGAGCATCAAATATTTGTTTTTTAACCATTTCAAAAGCAAATTCTCTCTGTTTTTGCAATAACGAATCTTCTACTTTTTTCTTTTCTTCGTTAGAAAATTGCTCATCCGTTATCACTTCACTTGTAATACCACCTTCAGTAAGGATTTTTTCGTATTCATGTTCCCAGTTTAAATCCACAAAAGACCAGCTCACACTTGTTTTAGCAGAAAAATAAGTGTGTACTTTTTTAACATCAATTGTTGTTTTAATAACCGTAGTCGGCATGTAAGCTTTGTACTTTATGTTATTTTCGACAACAAGATTGTTGCTTCCAATTTCCAATGCATTTTTTACCAGTGAAGCACTGTTTCTTCCCATTAAAACTGAGAGCGCATTGTCTCCAAGCCCAAAAGTTGTTCCGGCTCCTTCTCCCTGAATATTAAATGTCCACGGATTGGCTCCTCCAAAAGGATTATTTGGTGATTTTTCACCCACAACATGCATGGCAATATTGTTCTCTGTGAGCTGAATTGGTCTGACATTAGTGGTGTTGAAATCTTTATCTACTCCGATTAAGAAAGAAAACAATCCAAAAAGAGTTGATTTTCTATGATTTTTATAATCAGAATTCAGTCTCGTTTTCAATTTATCAATTGCCTTCTTTAATAAAGCTTCAGGCAAATCAATCGTACTGGTCAAGGTAGTGTAAGCACCGGCCTCTTCTTCTAATCCTTCTGCACCAATTACTGTGGTAGAATCTCCTTCTGATTTAAAAACCTGCATTGCAAACTTAAATCTACCATCAGGATGCTTCGCCAGACGTGGTGATTTTGGATAATAGTAAAACTGCATTGGCAGACCGGCATCTCTCAATAACATATTGTTAGGATCTGGCGAGAAAAGCACTGCATAATCTGCTCCATCTTCTTTCTCTAATAGAATTTCTACTGTTCCGGCTCCTGCATGAGGATAACCTAGGGGTGTTGGTTGTGACATAATTTTAATTTTTTAGTTAATTACTTCATAAGGTTTTACATTTTTTTACTGTCTGTTTCTAGCTTAAAACTGACGATGTAAAATTCTTATTTCACAAAATATTATGTAACAGCACTTTAACCCATTTTTTTTAAATAAATTTACCCAACAAAAAAAGGGTATATTTCCCCTTGTCCAAATTTCAGCATTCCGATAATTTTGTCCTCAACAGTAGTCAAAACACTGCTAACTAAATCCTTAACCAATAAATAATAATTAAATCATGAAAAATCCTCCCGCAAAACCGAGTCAGCTAATTACAAAAGAATTTGCCCGACAATTAAATGTGAATTACAACAATAAAAGAGCTTCACTTACAGCTAAAAAAGCAGAAAAAGAAGATGCAAATGCCATATGGTACTCTTTGGAAGAATTAGAAAACTATATTCATTACATCAAAACTAACGGAACAAAACAAGGTTATAATGTAGATGGAATCCGTTTTTATTTTGGAGTTTATCCTGACGATGAAAAACATGGCGAAAAAGCAGGATTAACTACTTTATTCTTAGTTCCAACAGGAAAAAAAATAGAAAAGAATACGGAAAAGATTCAAAGTTTTGCCTTAAAACAAGAAGCAACTTCAGCTGACATTCAAGACCTCGACCCCATGAACTACGGAAACATTGGAAGACCGCCAAGCTTATTATACTAATATATTTATGTTTGAATTTTTAAGATCTTATATCATTTATCTGGCTTTATTATCAGGAATCGTTGGTGTCTTGTCACTTCCAAAACTTCCTGGCAATAAAGCTAAATTTTTAGTACTTTTAATCTGGTTTTCAATCATAACCGAAATTGTAGGCTACTATTTTACGCAATGGACGGGTTTATTAAACTTTTACGTTTACAATTTCTACATGTTTGCCAGTTTTTCTGCCTATATATTACTTTTAAGAGCCTTGTTGACCAAATACAAAGACCGAATTGCAGCTGTACTATTCCTAATCTTATTTATCATTTCCTATTTCCTGAATAGCTTATATTTTAAAGAAGACATGAACCGTTCTTTCACCTACAGCTTTGCAATTGGTGTTTTATTAGTCTTGATTTTGTCTTGTCTATATCTGATTGAGATTTTTAATTCTGAGAAAATATTAAATTTTAAAAAGTCGGTCTTTTTCTGGTATGTTTTAGGAATACTCGTTTTTCATGTTCCCTTTACACCATTTATGTTGGCAATAAACTGGTTTTTAATCAAACAGGACGAATCTATTTTCAGTCTCGTTTTGTTTATTTTAAATTTTCTGGCACACAGCTGTTTTATAATCGGATTTCTATGGAGCGAAAAGAAATACAATTATTAGTCATTTCACTGGGTATTGTTTTCTTTACCCTCATTATCGTTTTAGTTATCATTTTCTTCTATTTCCTAAAGAAGAAAAATAATTTCGTAGTGGAGAAAATGGAAGCCGATTTGTATTTCCAGTCCGAATTAGTCAAAACCAGAATCGAGATAAAGGATCAGACTTTATCCGAAATCAGCAAAGAACTGCATGATAATATAGGTCAGATTATTTCGGTTGCCATTATGCAACTCAATATTTCAATCAGCAATAAAAATATAAATATTGAAGAACTTAAAGATTTAAAAGCCGTTTTAGCCAAATCACTTGACGAATTAAGAATTCTTTCCCGAATTATCAATAAAGACAATTTACTGCAGAACAATTTTCTCGAAGCCATTCAGCAGGATTTGGAAAGAATTAAAAAACTTAAAAAAATCAAATACAATTTCAATCAGATTGGAACCGTACCGACGATAAACGAAGAACACGAATTAATTATTTACCGAATCTTTCAGGAAGCGCTTCATAACAGTTTAAAACATTCCAGAAGCGATTTATTTGATGTTTTTATCGAAACTACTGATACGGTTTTCAGGTTAAAACTAAAAGATTTCGGAATTGGATATGATCTTAAGAAATCAAATTCCGGTTTAGGTTTGAACAATATGAAATTGAGAGCCAAGCTAATTGGTGCCAAACTAATTTTGAATTCTGATGAAACTGGAACAAGTGTAACTATCGAATACCCTTTAACTCAAGGCCATGAAAACTAACTCAAAAAATAAAATTATAATTGTAGATGATCATTTGTTATTTTCCCAATCCTTAGAGCTTTTAATCAAAAGTTTTGGGGATTATGAAGTAATAGAACGTTTTGAAAACGGAAAAGTGTTTATTGATTATCTTGAAGAAAATACATCGGCTGAAATTGATCTTGTTTTGCTCGATGTAAACATGCCCGTTCTAGACGGATTAAGCACTATGAAATGGTTGAAAGAAAACCGACCAGACCTGAAAGTAATTGCTTTATCAGTTAATGACGATGATGAAATTATTATCAAAATGATTACCAACGGCGCCAAAGGTTATTTATTGAAAGACACTTCACCCGAAATTTTTAGAGAAGCGATAGAATGTGTAATGGAAAAAGGCTTTTATTTCACCGAATTGGTTTCCGGAATGCTCATCAATAAAGTAAACAGCGATAACAAAAAAATTAGTTTAAAGGAAAAAGAAATTGTCTTTATCAAACACGCCTGCACTGAAATGACTTATAAAGAAATTGCATCAGAAATGTGTTTAAGCCCTAAAACTATCGACGGTTATCGCGAAATACTTTTTGACAAACTAGAAATAAAAACCCGTATCGGATTGGTGCTTTATGCCATTAAGCATAAAATTGTTTTGGTCTGAATCAATACGTCAATGCAGCAAAAACTGGATATTCTTTTATTTTTTCTCTTCCGTTAAGAAAAGTCAGCTCCATTAAGAAATTGCATTGTACAATTTCGCCTCCCAATTTCTCAACCAATTCACAGACTGCTTTTGCCGTTCCGCCAGTTGCCAGAACATCATCGTGAATTAATACGCGATCTCCTTTTTTAATGGCATCAGTATGCATTTCCAGACTATCAGACCCATATTCTAATTCATAAGAGGCAGAAATCGTATCATATGGAAGCTTTTTAGGTTTTCTCACAGGAACAAATCCGGCATTTAATTCCTGAGCCAATAACGTTCCGAAGAAAAAACCACGAGATTCTGCTCCTACAACTTTATCGATTTTCTTTCCTTCTAAAGAATCAACCAGAATTCTAAGGCAATTTGTTCTTGCTTCGGGGTTAATTAGCAGTGGAGTGATATCTTTAAATAAAATTCCTTCTTTAGGAAAACCCTGAATATCACGTATATACTTTTCAATCTTCATTTTTTTTTAATTTTCTGTTATTTTTTCCTTGTTTATCTCACATTTATGTCTATCTTTGCACCCGCAATAAGCAATCAACAAAGCTACAAAAAAATAGCTTAATGATAGCAAAAATAGGCCTCGTGGCGCAACTGAATAGCGCATCTGATTACGGCTCAGAAGGTTACAGGTTTGAATCCTGTCGAGGTCACTAGAAAGCCAAATGGCGCCAATTGAAGACAATTGGCGCCATTTTTTAATACGCTAACTTTCAATCATTTTTGCTTTTATTTTCGGATCAGGTTCAAAAGTTGGGGATTAAGCAAAAAGATTGGATAATCTGAATAAGAAAAAATCTATATTTCTAACCCCTCTGAACTGCGCTCTAAAAGCTTTTATTTTAGCATTAAAAGATTCAGCCGAAGCATTTGTGCTTCTGTTATCAAAATAGTTCAAGATTGATTTGTAATTAATGGTTATGGTATTGAGCAGGATATTAAAATTTTTAAAACCTGATTCCTCTACATTTCTATACCAATGAGCCAGTTTGGTCATGGCAATGCGCTTGTCATTGTTGTTATTGTAAATCCCTCGAAGCTGCTGATTTAGAT
>NZ_FOMH01000013.1:135663-174559 GCF_900112575.1 Flavobacterium phragmitis | reverse complement strand
TTTTTTATTTTATTTCCTGAAACAACACCTAATTCTTCCTTGAAATTTCTGCTGAAAACCGAGGCCATAGCCCCGATAGAAGCGGAAATCCTTTTTGTGGCGGGGTTCGCCGCAAAAAGATTGGAGCGGATAGCGGGATCAGCTCCTTAAAAAACACTAAGCAGCCTGTTAATATATTAATATGTATATCAACCATGCGCATAAGACGCACTGCTGTGCGCCTCTACGGAAAATTAGGACCCAATTCAAACTGTGCATACATATATATGTATAGAAAAAAATAAACCCGACAGGTTTTGGAAACCTGTCGGGTTGTACGAATGAAATCTACTCTTATATAGATATGTTTAGGTTCTTACATAATAAAGCAATCTTATAGATATATATATTGTATGTATTTTTGTAATCATGTATATTTGCATTCACAAAATTATAAACAATGATCAAGATTACTTTACCCGATGGGTCAATTAGAGAGTTCGCTCAAGGCGTAACTCCAATGGAGGTCGCTAAAAACATTAGCGAAGGTTTTGCAAGAAATGTTATTTCTGCATCTTTTAATGGTACAACTATTGAAACCGAGACTCCATTAACGACCGACGGTAATCTTATTTTATATACTTGGAATGATGCTGAAGGCAAAAAAGCTTTCTGGCACTCAACTTCGCACGTGATGGCTCAAGCTCTTGAGGAATTGTACCCTGGAATTAAATTAACTCTAGGACCTGCAATTGCTAATGGCTTCTATTATGATGTAGATTTTGAAGACCAGAAAATTTCTGAAGCTGATTTCAAAAAAATCGAAGACCGTATTCTTGAAATCGCAAGAGGAAAGTTTGATTTTAAAATGCGTCCGGTAACTAAAGCGGAAGCATTAGAAATGTACAAAGACAACGTTTACAAGACTGAATTGATTTCTAACCTTGAAGACGGAACAATTACTTTCTGCGATCATTCTACTTTTACCGATTTATGCCGCGGTGGACATATTCCGAACACTGGAATTATCAAAGCTGTAAAAATTATGAGTGTCGCCGGTGCTTACTGGAGAGGTGACGAGAAAAACAAACAGTTGACACGCGTTTACGGAACATCTTTCCCTAAACAAAAAGACTTAACCGAATATCTTGAACTTCTTGAGGAAGCAAAACGCCGTGATCACCGCAAATTAGGAAAAGAACTTGAATTGTTTGCTTTCTCCCAAAAAGTGGGCCAAGGTTTACCTTTATGGCTCCCAAAAGGAGCTGCACTTAGAGAGCGTTTAGAACAATTTTTGAAAAGAGCTCAAAAGAAAGCAGGTTACGAGCAAGTTGTAAGTCCGCACATTGGCCAAAAAGAACTATATGTTACTTCTGGACACTATGCCAAATATGGTGCTGATAGTTTTCAGCCAATTCATACTCCAGCAGAAGGCGAAGAGTTTCTATTAAAACCAATGAACTGTCCTCACCACTGTGAGATTTATAACGTAAGACCTTGGTCGTACAAAGATTTACCAAAACGTTACGCTGAATTTGGTACAGTTTATAGATACGAACAATCTGGAGAGCTTCATGGTTTGACTCGCGTTAGAGGATTTACTCAGGATGACGCGCATATTTTCTGTACTCCAGAGCAATTAGATGAAGAATTCAAAAAAGTAATTGATCTTGTACTTTATGTATTTGGTTCATTAGGTTTTGAAAACTTTACAGCTCAGATTTCATTGAGAGATCAGGAAGACAGAGAAAAATACATTGGTACAGACGAAAACTGGGAGAAAGCAGAAAACGCTATTATCAACGCAGCAAAAGACAAAGGTCTTAATACTGTTGTAGAATATGGTGAAGCGGCATTTTACGGTCCGAAACTAGATTTCATGGTAAAAGATGCTTTGGGAAGACAATGGCAATTAGGAACAATTCAGGTAGATTACAACCTTCCTGAGCGTTTTGATTTGACATATAAAGGTGCTGATAATGAATTACATCGCCCTGTTATGATCCACAGAGCTCCTTTTGGATCTATGGAACGTTTTATAGCAATTTTATTAGAGCATACAGCAGGAAATTTCCCACTTTGGCTAATGCCTGAGCAAGCTATTATCTTGTCTTTGAGCGAGAAATACGAAAATTATGCTAAAAAAGTTTTAGATTTGCTAGAAAATCACGAAATTCGCGCCCTAATTGACAACCGAAACGAAACTATCGGTAAGAAAATTAGAGATGCAGAAATGCAAAAAATCCCATTCATGCTTATCGTAGGCGAGGAAGAAGAGAAAAATGGTACAATTTCGATTCGTCGTCACGGACAAGAAGGAAAAGGTAATATCACAGTTTCAATCGAAGAATTTGCTGCGATTGTGGACGAAGAAATAAAAAAGACATTAAAAGTATTTACAGTTTAACTTAAATTAGAAAGTCATAGCAATAAGAAGCAACAGAGGTTTTCAACCTCGAGTAGAAAAAAAAGATGCACACAGAATAAACAATCTTATTCGTGTTCCAGAGGTACGTCTTGTAGGCGAGAATATTGAGCCTGGCGTTTTTAAAATCGCAGATGCGTTACGTTTAGCTGACCAATTTGAATTGGATTTAGTTGAAATTTCGCCAAACGCGGAACCGCCGGTTTGTAAAATCATGGATTACAAGAAATTTGTTTACGAACAAAAGAAAAGAGACAAAGCATTAAAAGCTAAATCTTCTCAAGTTGTTGTAAAAGAAATTCGATTTGGTCCTCAGACTGATGAGCATGATTACGAGTTTAAAAGAAAGAACGCTGAAAAATTCTTGAAAGAGGGAGCTAAATTAAAAGCTTTCGTTTTCTTCAAAGGACGTTCTATCATTTATAAAGATCAAGGTCAGATTCTGTTATTGCGTCTTGCTCAAGATTTGGAAGAACATGGTAAAGTTGAAGCTATGCCAGTTCTGGAAGGAAAGAGAATGATTATGTTCATTGCTCCGAAGAAGAAAAAATAGTCTCAGTTTACAGTCTCAGTGTTCAGTTAGAAACTGAGACTTTAAACTTGAAACAAAAAACATAAGTAAGTAAGAATAAATTAAAACACTAGGAAAAATGCCTAAAATGAAAACAAAATCTAGCGCTAAGAAACGTTTTAAAGTTACTGGCTCTGGAAAGATTAAAAGAAAGCATGCTTTTAAAAGTCACATCTTGACTAAAAAATCTAAAAAACGTAAATTAGCTTTGACTCACTCAGCGCTAGTTCACCAAACAGATATGAAAAGCATTAAACAACAATTAAGAATTATCTAATAATTCTTTAGGTTAAAAAATTATTTATATAACCTTGGAGTATGGCTTTAAGTTCCTTTGATTCAATTCAGGACGCCTGCTACAAAAACACATTAAAATTATGCCAAGATCGGTAAATTCAGTTGCTAAAAGAGCAAGAAGAAAAAAAATAATGAAGCAAGCCAAAGGTTTCTTTGGAAGACGTAAAAACGTTTGGACAGTTGCTAAGAATGCAGTAGAGAAAGCGATGAGCTACGCTTACCGCGATAGAAAACAAAACAAAAGAAATTTCCGTTCATTATGGATTCAACGTATCAACGCTGGAGCTAGATTAGAAGGAATGTCTTATTCTCAATTCATGGGGAAAGTTAAAGCTAACGGAATCGAATTGAACAGAAAAGTTCTTGCTGATTTAGCTATGAACCACCCAGAAGCTTTCAAAGCTATTCTTAATAAAGTAAAATAAAACGTTTTATAAACTCAATTTAAGATTACTTACTTATTATAAAAAAAACCATCCCGTCAAAACGGGATGGTTTTTTGTTTTTATCACAATCCTAAAATTTCTTAGACTTATATTTAAATTAAAAAAGTAAATTTACATAAACAAAAATCTCAGATGCACGAGGCGATTCTTAACCATATTCAAAAATTTATTCATCTTGAACCTTCAGAAATTGATTTGTTAGAATCCTGTTTAAGCATTTCACAAATCAAAAGAAAAGACCATGTTTTACAAGAAGGGCAAATCTGTAACACAATGTACTTTGTTGTGAAAGGCTGTATGCGTCAATATATTATTAACCCAAGAGGAACAGAACAAACTCTTCAATTTGGAGTCGAAAATTGGTGGATAACCGATTATTTGAGTTATCACAACCATACTCCTTCACATTTCTATATTCAGGCAGTTGAAACAACAGAAGTAATTGCGCTTGAAAAAACTGTTTTAGAATCGATGTTAGTTCAAATACCCAATCTTGAGAAATACTTTCGTATCGTTGCCCAAAAGGCATTTGGGGCCGCACAAATGAGAATTAAGTTTCTATTTACAATGTCAGCCGAAGAACGCTATAATCATTTTAAAAATCAGCAACCCGATTTTGTCCAAAGAGTTCCTCAATATATGCTTGCCTCCTATCTAGACTTCTCTGCCGAATTTATGAGTAAAATAAGGGCTGGAAAAGTCTAAAACGTATTTCTTGAAGTAGTTCAAGTTTTTGAGAGTATTGATTACTGACCTTTGTAATGAACTTTTAAAACATATAAAAATGAAATCAAGAATTGTTATCCCGAATGTTGCTCCAGAAGCTTATCAAGCATTAATGAACTTAGAAAAATATATTTCTACAACTTCATTAACTCCCGTTCATAAAGAATTAATTAAAATCCGTGCTTCACAAATTAACGGCTGTGCATTTTGTATTAATATGCATACTGCTGATGCAAGAAAACATGGTATTTCGGAACAGAGAATTTACTTAATAAGTGCTTGGCGTGAAGCCGATGTTTACACAGAAGAAGAAAAAGCAATCTTAGCTTTAACAGAACAAGTAACTTTAATTGGAAACCACGTTTCTGATGAAGTCTATGAAAATGCAGCTAAATTATTTGACGAAAAATACCTTGCAGAAATACTTTTGGCTATTATTACAATTAACTCTTGGAATAGATTGGCAATTACTACCGGAATGCGCGCATCATAATTTACAAAGAGAATATTTACAAGCTCTTAAAAATCAAAAGCCCTTTGTACATAAGGGCTTTTTGTATTTATTTAAAAATCAGAATCAAAAAAAATACGAATTGAAAATATTTGAAAATACCGTATTTATACTCTTTCATGATTTCTGAAATTATTTATTTTTGGCGCATGATACCAAAAAGAATATCTTTATTTTACCTCATATTTACCATTTTATTAGTCCTTCTTTCTTGCCAGAAGAAAAAAATCATTAGTAAAAAAGGAACATCAAACAAGACAGAAGTCAACAAATTAATTGCAACTGCTAATACATTATTTGATAGCAATAAATTCAATACCGCCTTTTATTACTACAACGAAGCCATTTTTAAATGTAATCCAGAAAAAGATGCAGAAAATTACATTAGAACATTAAATCGAATGGCAATTATCCAGCAGACTCATGGTGATTATGCTGGCAGTGAAGCTACTATTACCAAAGCGCTACCTTATATCCAATACGTCAAAAATCAACTTCATATTTGGAACTTGTATGTTACTTTAAGCAGCAATTATTTGGATACATACGATTACAAAAATGCCATACTCTACAATCAGAAAGCTTTACAATTGAATGTAACAAATTGGCAAAAATTGGCTGCTGAAAACAATATTGGTGTTGCTTTAATTCAGGAGAAAAAATACCTAGAAGCATTAGACATTTTCATTCCATTAGAAACAAAAAAAGAAGTAATTAGAAATCATGAGTTTTACAGCTCTTTGTTAGACAACATTGGTTTATGTTATTTTAAAACAAATCACGTTGGAAAAGATTTAGAATACATGAAAAGGGCTCTAGAAATAAGACAAGAAATAAACAGCCCTCTAGGATTAGGCAAGAGCTATATTCATCTGGCTCAATTTTATGAAGAAAAAAATCCTTCATTAGCTAAAAAATACATGCTTTTAAGCTACAAAGAGTTTTCTCAAATAAATTATATCGACGGAAGATTATCTGCATTAAAAATGATAATTAAAAATAGTTCTAACAAAGAACTTAAGACCTATGCCAACTCTTACATCAATTTAAACGACAGTATACATGAGGTTGTACAAAAAGCTAAAAATCAATTTGCCAAAATAAAATATGATTCAAAACGTGAAAGAGAAGAAAATCTAAAACTTAAAACACACAAAGCCGAAAATGAATTAAAACTGGAAAGGCAAAAAAATAGAAATATTATCTCTTACATCATAATTGCTTTAAGTCTGTGTCTTATTTTAGTCTTATACTACTACTTGACTTCTAAGGCAAATCGTGAAAAAATTGAAGCCGCATATAATAGTGAAACGAGGATTTCTAAAAAGTTACATGACGAATTAGCTAATGATATCTATCATACTATGACTTTTGTAGAAAATAAAAATTTGTCTTTAGCCGAAAATAAAGAACATCTCTTAAGCCACTTAGATACTATTTATTCCAGAACCAGAGATATTTCGAAAGAAAACTGTACAATTACAACCGATGAAAATTATATCGTGCTGCTTAAAGAAATGATTTCTGGTTTTAGCACTTCGAATATTAACATAATTTTAAATGGCCTGGATCATATTTCTTGGGATGAAATTAATAAACTAAAGAAAATCACAATTTACAGAGTCATCCAAGAATTACTTGTAAATATGAGAAAACACAGCGAAGCCTCTTTAGTCGGGATTAATTTTAAGGCAACTGATAAAAGTATCGTCATCAATTATACTGATAACGGAAAAGGAATCGATACTGAAAAAATTATATTTAAAAATGGCCTCTATAATGTAGAAAGCAGAATACTCAAACTAAAAGGAAACATAGACATTTCAACAAATCCGAATCTAGGATTTAAAGCTTTTATAAAAATTCCATTTTAAAATGACAAAAAAATCAAACTTCTTGATTCCAATAACATCAATAACATCAATAAAATCAAGCCCAAATCAGCTTATTTTAGAAAAAAGACTACAAAATGTGGAAAACCGTAATAAAACAATAAAAGGAACTATTAATTTTGACAAAAGCTTACAAGGAGATTTTTAAAATAAGTTTCATATTCCCTATATAAAATAAAAATATGTTTAAGAAAGTTTTAGTTGCCGAAGATTTAGATAGCATCAGCATTGCGGTTGTTCAAGTACTTGAGGACTTGCAGGTTCCTGTAATTGACCATGTGAAATACTGTGACGAAGCTTTACTCAAGATCAAAAAAGCTTTACTAGAAAAAGAGCCTTATGATTTATTAATTAGCGATTTATCGTTTAAATCAGATCATAGAAAAGCAATCTTAAACAGTGGAGATGAACTAATTGAAGCTGTAAACAAAGTACAGCCTAAGATTAAGAAAATTGTATTTTCTATTGAAGATAAAAGCTACCGAATTAAATCTCTTTTTAATGATTTAGGAATAACTGCATACGTATCTAAAGGCCGAAACAGTATTACAGAACTAAAAAATGCGATTGTAAGCGCATACAATAACGAAGAAAAAATTGTTTCTTCTGACTTATCTTTTAGTTTTAACGATAAAGCTTTGATTGAAATCGAATCGTATGACATTTCAATATTAAAACTTCTTTCTCAAGGATATATTTTAGAAAGTATTTCTAAGGAATTTAAGGATTTATCTATTACTCCAAACGGGACCAGTAGTATTGAAAAAAGAATCAACAAGTTAAAAATTTATTTCAAAGCTAATAACAATGTTCATCTTATCGCAATTGCTAAAGATTTTGGTTTGGTATAATTTAGAGCATTACGGAATCACGTAAGGAATATAGATTTTATAACTCTAAATTTGGTACAAAACCTATCACCTACTAATGAAACCAAGAAATAAAAAGATTGCATTTTTTGACAGAATTAATACAACTCAAAATAAAATTATCATGAAAACAATGTTTCTTTGTCTTTTCTTATCAATAAGCTTTGCTTATGTGTCTGAAAAAACCGGCTGGCTGGAAATTGATTGGAAAATAATCTTTATTCCTGCACTATTAGTTTTACAAATTATCATTATCGGAACTGCCTTAAAAAACAGATATAAAAAACATTAATAACTTCTAAGAAAGGCCTGATGCAGATTATAGGAAATACCTCTATATTTGATTTCATTTAATCATTTACATGAAAAGCATTCTAAGCCCTCTCCTACTATTATTTACATTTTTATCGTTTGCTCAAACCAAGGTTTTGTCTTGGAATATTGAAAATTTTGGCAAATCAAAATCTGATAATGAACTTCAATATATTGCAAAAAAAGTTGAAGCATACGATATTATTGCAATTCAAGAAGTAGTGGCTGGATATGGCGGTGCTCAAACTGTTGCTAAATTAGCTGCACTTCTTAATCAAAAAGGTTTTAAATGGGAATATAGCACAAGCAATCCTACAACTAGCAGCAGTTATAAAACAGAACGTTATGCTTTTGTATGGAAAACTGGCAAAATCAAATTAAAAAACAAACCCTGGCTGGAACAAAAATTCAACTTAGAAATTGATCGTGAACCTTATTATGCAACATTTGAAATCAATAAAAAGACTGTTACATTAGTTAATTTTCATGCCATAACTCAAAAGAAACAGCCAGAAACAGAAATTAAATATTTCAAATTTTTACCCAATCAATATCCTGATTTAAATTTAGTCTTTTTAGGTGATTTTAATTGCCCTGAAAAGCACACTGTCTTTAATCCGCTAAAGAAAATGGGATATGTTTCCGCATTAAAAAATCAAAAAACAACACTCAAACAAAAATGCAAAAACAATATCTGTCTAGCATCAGAGTTTGACAATATCTTTTACAGAGCTTCCAATTTTAAAGCTGTTAATTCAGGCGTTATTACATTCTATGAAGATTTTAATTCCCTTCAGGAGGCTAGAAAAGTTTCAGATCATATACCAATCTGGTTTGAATTCTCATTAAACTGAATTAAGTTTTCAATTTCTTTTTTCTTGCCGCTGGAAACAAAACATTATTTAAAATTAATCTGTAACCTGGTGAATTTGGATGCAAATCTAAAACTGTTGGCGGATCACCCACCTGATGCTGAAAATCTTCTGGGTCATGTCCACCGAAAAAAGTAAACATTCCTTTTCCTTTCTCACCGTGTATGTATCTCGATTCTCCATTTAATTCACATGTTCCCATAATCAGAACATTTGATTTTATCAAAGAAGTATCGAATGAAGTTGTCTGTCCCATAAAACCCTTTACAAGCTGCGTATGATTTTGGCAGAGCATACTCGGAATCGGATCCCATTTTGCAGAAAATTCCATTAAAGTAAAGTAATCTTTATCCATTACAATTCTTCTCTTCGTAGTCATATCAATATCTGAGAACTCATAAACTTCAGGTTTTCTTTCTAAAGTAAAATTTTTAAAAGCAAAAGAGTTATTGTAATTCAATTTAGACTGATAATTTGATTCGCTAGGATCACCATCAAACATCGCTTCACAAATATCAACTCCATCAGCTGCAAGTGCAATATCAAAACTGTCCGTAGCAGAACACATCGCAAACATAAAGCCTCCACCAACAACAAAATCTCTGATTTTTTTAGCGACAGCACCTTTTTCTTGAGATACTTTTGCATAACCTAATTTTGCAGCTAATGCTTCAGAATCTCTTTTTTGATCAATATACCAAGGTGTATTTTTGTAAGCAGCATAAAATTTTCCATACTGACCTGTAAAATCTTCATGATGCAAATGAAGCCAATCGTACATTAAAAGCTGATCACTTAAAACTTCTTCATCATAAATTGGAGTAAAAGGAATCTCAGCATACGTTAATACTAAGGTTACAGCATCATCCCAAGGTTGCTTTCCTTTTGGAGTATACACCGCAATTTTAGGCGCTTTCTCTAAAATTACAGATTCCATATTTTGAGAAGGACTCGAAATTTCATTTAAAATAGAAGCTTCTTCGCTATCCGAAATAACTTCAAAACTAACTCCTCTGATTTTACATTCCTTTCTAATTTCTTCAGCATCAGGAAGCAGGAAAGAACCTCCACGATAATTAAGAAGCCAACTTGCCTTGTAATCCCTACTCAAACACCAGTATGTAATACCGTAAGCTTTTAAATGATTCTGTTGTGTAGATTCATCCATTGGGAGCAAGATAAACGATGCTCGAGTGTTAACTGTAATTAATAGTATAAAAATGTAGAATAAACTCCTATTCATCCGAAAATTATTTTAGTAAAGATATAAAAAAGAATGCACACCGTCTTTTCTAGCTTAATGGAATGTTAAATAAGAAAACAGGGGTAAATACCTGATTTATAACACTGAAAGAAAACAGGTAAAAACACCTATAGTATCATTAAATAATCTATCTACATTTGCTATCCCAAATCATCAAACTAATCAATGCAAAAACCAATAACCATGAAGTTTAATGATAGTAATAATCAAGAAAAGGGTATGAATATAATTCAAAAAATAGGCTTGTGTGTTCTTGTAGTAACAATTATATTGTATTACGTGTTGTCAATTCAATTTCTAACAGCAAATTAATTCAGATTGTCAGTACTGCTAAATCATTTTGAATAGCATAGACAACAAGACCAGCAATATTTCTGGATTCTGTTTTAAGCAGCAAATTATTTCTGTGTCCTTCTATAGTCCTAGGACTTAAAAAAAGATGTTCTGCAATTTCTGCAGTCGTCTTCTGCTGGCAGATTAATTGAAGAATTTCAACTTCTCGAGGCGAAAGAAAATTAGTTTCCAGTCCGCCTTTTGTATTTTTAGGTGAAACAATGGTTTCTTGAATTGTTTTTAAAACACTTTCATTATAGTAGAAACCTTTTGAAGCTACTTCATTGATTGTGAGAATTAAATCTTTTGGAGTAGTATTTTTGATCAAATAAGCAACAGCACCAACCTGAATCATATTGGCAATAAATGACTTCGTATCGTAACTTGTCAAAGCAATAATCTTAATTTCAGGATATGTTTTTCGAATAATTTTTGTGGCTTCAACACCGTTTAAAACCGGCATTTTTAAATCCATTACAATTATGTCTGGTTTAATTTCATTTTTATCTAACAGAGAAATCAGTTCATCTCCGTTTGAGGCTTCAAAAATAATTTCGATATTATCTTCCCTCTGCAATAAAAAAGAAATTCCTTTTCGAAACAAAATTTCATCATCGACTAGGGCAATTTTAATAGCAGCATTCATCTTATTTGATTTTGGTCGTTTACTTTGGTCTGCCGAATTTACGAAATATGATTTATAAAATACGCTATTACCTTATTTTATTGAATAAAAACCTTACTTATACTGTAAAATTGAGTTTAAAAAGTAAAATTCACTACAATCCCGTTATTAATTTCTGAAGTGATTTTTATAGTTCCTTCTAAAAACGATATACGGCTGTCAATATTTTTCATTCCCAGACCTTTCTGATTTTTATCACTTTTACTGTCAAAACCAATTCCATTATCTTCGTAATCGCAGTTATTTATTCCGTCTTTATTAGAAAATGCAATCCAAATTTCTGTTGCTTTTCCATGACGAAGCGAATTATTCATTAATTCTTGTAAAATTCTAAAAACATGTAAATGTCGATCAATATCCTTATCCTCAAAATCAATATTGTTTTTATAATGTGTTTTTACAGATTTACTGCTTTCAAATTCTTCACATAATTCTTCTATTGCAGCATTAAGTCCGAATTTTTCAAAAACTGGAGGCAATAAATTGTGAGCAATTTTTCTAGAATTATCCAAGGCCTTTGTTGTCAAGGCTATAATATTTTCTGTAATTTCAGTTGTTTCAGCCTCCGTAAGGTTTGGCGCTGTAAGCAGATGACTATTTAAAGAAACAATATTTAATTTTGAACTAATATCGTCATGAAGATCTTGCGCAATTCTCTTACGTTCTTCTTCCTGAGTAATAATAACTGCACGTAGTTGCTCCTTTTGATATCTAAGTATTAAATCCAGTTTTTCAAGTTCTTTCTGAATAATTTTTTTTCTCGAAAAATAAAAGAATATTATCAACGCCACAGCAACAACAATAAAAAACAGAGAGATATATAATATAATAGCTACTAACTCTTTTTCAGGGATTTGACTTGCATTCATTATCTACTTACATTTTACGGTTTTAACTATGCCTCTAAAAAGTCTTTTTTTGCAAAACTTTTCATCCATTCAAACATAATAATCAAATAATAAATTATAAGTAAAAAAGCATTTAACTGCCAACTTAGATATTTTAACTCATTACTTAATCCACTAGAAAGATTACCGATTAAAAATAATACTGCACTTGCTAATAAATAAAAAACTACTCCAATATTTATATAATAGTACTTTTTACTTTCTGTAAGCATATTATAAAAATGAAGCAGAGCAAAAACAACAATAAGCAATGATGTTAAAGTAATTTCGAATAAATTGAATTTTAAAAATTGCCCTGAATCCATAATAAATTGTATTGCCAAAATCAATACAGCAATTACTAAAGTCGTCCTAACAAATATTTTTTGTGTTTTTATATAAAATAATGAATCATAAAAAAGCCCTAATAAAATCATTTGTCCCAGAAAAAAGACATTAACAAGAAACAAATTATTTAATCCTAAATGATAGATAAGTTCCATCGAAATTTGCATCAAAAATGAAAAAAACAGATAGGAAACAAAAAAAACATTAGCTTTTCCCTTTCGGAAAAAGCTAAATGAATATAGTATCAGATTAATCAATAAAATCAAATAACTTGAATATATTAAAAAATCGGCCATTATTTACTTAATTAGAAATTAAAAGGGAGGACTTGGACGTGCGCCATCGTAAACGACATCAGTATTACCTTCTACTTTTTCGTTTTCGCCTTCAGCTTTTCCATAAACATTCACCCATTTGTCTTTTTCTTTATCGTATTCAGCACCTACAAAAAGTAATGTTTTTTCTTTCTGATCGTTGATACCAAGATAAGCCCAAACAGCTTCTGTTTCTAGCTTTAAGACTTTTTCCAAACTTTCTCTTGGGATTAAAAAAGCTTTTACATTGTTTTTTAAGTCTTCTACTGTAGTATCATCCTGATACCTTTGTTCCCACTCGTTTGCAGTTGCTAACGGAATCTGAATAGGTCCTGGAAATTTTTCTTCATTCATAATTCTAATTGTTATTGGTTAATAATTTAAAAAAATAAATAGTTTCTTAATGGTCTCGCTAAACTACTGATTTTAATTAGAAAATTAGCACAAAAACATAAAAAAAAGCCTTAAGAAATAAGGCTTTTAGATTTTATTAAAATGGAACATCACTGTCATCGTCATCGTCATTCAGATTACTTCCAAAAGCTTCATTTGCCGACGGAAGGTTATTTGTAACAAAAGGACTATCATCATGATTCATTTTTGACGGTAAATCGTCGTAACTTCCAGAAAATTCATCAAGATTATCAAATTTTCCTAAGTGTCCTAAAAACTTCAAACGAATGTTTTCAATACCCCCATTACGGTGTTTTGCAATCATAATTTCAGCTTGACCAGCAGTTGGCGAAGCCTCTTCATCATCCCATTCCTCGATTTTGTAATATTCTGGTCGGTATAAAAACGAAACGATATCGGCATCCTGCTCAATTGCTCCAGATTCACGAAGATCCGAAAGCAAAGGACGTTTACTAGATCCACGTGTTTCAACGGCACGAGATAATTGCGAAAGTGCAATAACCGGAACGTTAAGTTCTTTTGCCAAAGCTTTCAAGTTTCGGGAAATGGTCGAAATTTCCTGCTCACGATTTCCTCCTCCTTTAGCATTTCCTCCAGCAGTCATCAACTGCAAATAATCAATAATAATAATTTTAATACCATGCTGCGACGCTAAACGACGGCATTTTGCTCTTAAATCGAAAATAGAAAGTGAGGGCGTATCATCAATAAACAAAGGTGCTTTCTCTAAATCTTTTACTTTAGTACTTAACATTGTCCATTCATGAGGCTCTAATTTTCCTGTACGCAATTTTTCTGATGACAATCCTGTTTCAGAAGAAATAAGCCTCGTAATTAACTGAACAGACGCCATCTCCAGAGAGAACAGAGCTACTCCATGTCCATATTGAATGGCGATATTTCTAGCCATAGAAAGTACAAATGCCGTTTTTCCCATCGCTGGTCTGGCCGCGATAATAATTAAATCACTCGGTTGCCATCCAGAAGTTAGCTTATCCAAATTATGAAAACCTGTTTCTACACCGCTTAATCCTTCTTTTTTAGAAATCTCCTCAATTTTCTTTTTAGCTTGTAAAACTAAACTCTGTGCGGTTTCAGAACTACGCTTGATATTTCCTTGCGTAACTTCGTATAATTTAGATTCAGCTTGATCCAATAAATCAAAAACGTCTGCACTTTCATCATAGGATGCTTCAATAATTTCTGAAGAAATTCTAATCAAACTTCTTTGAATAAATTTTTGAAGAATGATACGAGAGTGAAATTCGATATGCGCCGAAGAAGCAATTTTCTGTGTAAGCTGAATTAAATAAAAATCTCCACCTGCTAACTCCAACTTTCCATTTTTCTTTAACTGAGTCGAAACAGTTAAGATATCAATTGGCTGCGTTTCGGTAAAAAGTTGTAAAATCGCTTCAAAAATATGTTTGTGTGCGTCTTTATAAAAAGCTTCTGCCTGCAAAATATCAATTACGTCATCTACCCCTTTTTTATCAATCATCATTGCACCTAACACAGCTTCTTCCAAATCAAGAGCTTGTGGTGGCAACTTACCTTTTTCTAAGTTGATAATCGTAGTTTTGTCGACCTTAACAGGGTTTAAATTTTTGAAATTTTCCATATAGCGAAAGTAGCAAAATTTAAAAAAAATATGCTATCGAGTTATAACTATTAATTGTTTATAAATAATCTTGATTTGTTCATAACCAAAAAAAAATCCGAAACTGTAAGGCTTCGGATTTTAAGTCTCTTTTTATGAATTTACTCTTTATACTCGCCCATATTACTGTATTTGTCCATTCTCTGGGCAATTAAGTCGGCTGTTGATAAGTCTTTCAATTCATTATATCCTTTAGTGATGTATTCTGCAACTGTTTTAAAAGTTGTTTCGCGGTCATAGTGCGCTCCTCCTAGTGGTTCTGGAATTACATCATCTACTAATTTTTGTTTTTTCATGTCAGAAGAAGTCAATTTTAAAGCTTCAGCTGCACGCTCTTTGTATTCCCAGCTTTTCCATAAAATAGAAGAGCAAGATTCTGGAGAAATTACAGAATACCAAGTGTTTTCTAACATATAAACTCTATCTCCAACACCAATTCCTAAAGCTCCACCAGAAGCACCTTCACCAACAATAATTGTGATGATTGGCACTTGAAGACGTACCATTTCGAAAATATTTCTTGCAATTGCTTCTCCTTGTCCTCTTTCCTCAGCTTCCAATCCTGGATATGCACCCGGAGTATCTACTAAAGTTAAAACTGGAATTCCAAATTTCTCTGCCATTTTCATCAAACGCAAAGCTTTACGGTATCCTTCAGGATTTGCCATACCAAAATTACGGTATTGACGTGTTTTAGTATTAAAACCTTTTTGCTGACCAATAATCATAAACGATTGTCCGTTTATTTTTCCAAGACCACCGACCATTGCTTTGTCATCTTTAAAACCTCTGTCGCCATGAAGTTCTAAAAACGTATCACCACAAATTGCTTTAATATAGTCTAAAGTATAAGGTCTATTTGGGTGTCTTGACAATTGTACACGTTGCCAAGCCGTAAGGTTTTTGTATATATCTTTCTTGGTTTCCTCTAATTTCTTGTTGATTTCCTTGCAGGTAGGTGTTACATCAACGTCAGATTCTTTTCCAATAATAACGCACTTTTCTAACTGTTCTTCAAGTTCTTTAATTGGAAGCTCAAAATCTAAATATTCCATGGATTTTTGAATTTTGTTTGTAAATCGAACCGCAAATATAAAAATATTATATCATTGGCGAAGTTAATTGTTATTTAAAGTATAAAAATGCATTTTAAAAATAAGGAAACTATTACAAGCTCTCTTTCTTTTTCTGATAGTGTTTAAAAACACCGTTTAGGATAACGGTTATAATAATTATAACAGCTCCAATATAAAACTCCACACTCATTTTTTCTTTTCCTCCTAATATAAAATAAGCCAGAACTATTCCGTAAACAGGCTCTAAATTAGTCGTTAACATTACAGTATAGGGTGTTAATCGCTGCATTACTTTTACAGATGCAGTAAAGGCATAAGCAGTACAAACAGAGGATAAAACCAATAATAAAACCCAATTGTTTAAGGACAGCGCAAAGAAATCTGCCGTGAATTTTCCTTCAACTAAAAAATAAATTGAAATAAAGAAAACACCTGCACCAAATTCATAAAAAGTAATTACTGAAGGTTCATGATCTGAAATCAGCTTTCCATTCATTAATGTAAACAAAACTCCTAAAATGATTGCGGCCAAAGCATAATAAACTCCGGTAAGGTATTTTATTTCTACCTGAAGAATCAGTCCCAAACCTGCAATAATTACAAGACCAAAAAGAACTTCATACCACAAAACTTTACGCCCATAAAACAAAGGTTCTAGTAAAGAAGCAAAAAAAGCGCCTAGTGAAAAAATGGAAAGTGTAATGGATACATTGGAAACGTGAATGGCTTTAAAAAAGAAAATCCAGTGTAATGCAATTAATAAACCAACAAAAATTAGTTTGAAAAATTCTTTTACAGGAACTTGAAAAGATTGTTTTTTATAAGCAATAAAAGCTCCTAAAAAAATCATAGCAATAAGCATTCTAAACCAAACCAGATTATTGGCATCAATAGTTATTAAAGCGCCCAAAATGGCTGTAAAACCCCAGATAAAAACAATTAAGTGAAGATTTAAATAACTTTTTAAATTATCGTTTCGCATTACGTAATAGGTAAACCGCCAGAATTCCGAAAACAATATTCGGGAACCAGACAGCTAATAAAGGTGAGAAAGTAGATTTTTCGGCAAGTGTACCAAAAATTTTATCAAAGAATACAAATGAGAAAGCAATAGCGATTCCGATTGCTAAGTTTGTTCCCATTCCACCGCGTCGTTTCATAGAAGAAACGGCCACAGCAATAATAGTCAAAATAAAAGCAGAAACTGGAACACTGTATTTTTTATACAAAACAACAAGATAAGTATTGATGTTTCCAGAACCTCTTTTTCTTTCTTTTTCAATAAAATCAATTAGTTTTCCTAAAGTCAGTGTTTCTGCAATATACACAACTGGTGTTAAATCGGCAAGTTCAAACTTGAAAGCAACATTTTTTTCGGGTGATTTTTCAAGCACATCATTTAGCTCGCCAACCGTTCTTTTTGTATAATCGTATAAAATATAAATCTTTTTCTTTGGATCCCATTTTATACGGCTTGCTGTAATTTTATAGGTAAGTTTTTCTTTTTCAAAATGCTCTAAAGTAAAATTAAAAGCAGTTTTTGATTCTTCATTAAAACTATTTACAAAAATAAAATCATGATCGTTAATTTGTCTGTAAACATTGGTATTCTCGCCTCGCATGAGTTCCTTTCCGTTTCCTTTTAAATAAGTATATCTAAAATTGTTATAACCTTCACTGGCGGCAGGAACAATAAAAAATCCCATTAACAGTACAAAAAGAGAAACAATCGTAGCCCCAATAATATAAGGTCGCAAAAATCGCGTAAACGAAATTCCTGAACTTAAAATAGCAATAATCTCTGTATTATTGGCCAATTTCGAAGTAAACCAAATCACCGATAAGAATAAGAATATCGGAAAAAGTGAATTGATAAAATAAATGGTAAAATTGTAATAATAGAAAGCAATATCCATAAACGGAATCTTGTTTTCTAGCATCTTATTTACTTTTTCAGAAACGTCAATTACGATTCCAATTGGTGCAAATAAAAGCAACATCACAGAAAAAGTTCCTAGATATCTTTTTAAGATGTATTTATCTATTATTGTCAGCATATAAATTTTGTTTGTTTTGTTTCAGGTTTCATGTTTCAAGTTTTCTAGAGAACTTGAAACATGAAACCTGAAACTTGAAACCTCTTATAGTCTTTGGCTCATATTTTTAACCATCATTTCTTTCCATGGTCTAAAATCTCCGGCTAAGATATGTTTTCTAGCTTCACGAACCAACCACATATAGAAACCTAGATTATGTATCGTTGCAATTTGTTTTCCTAAATATTCATTGGCAGCGAATAAATGACGTAAATATGCTTTTGAATATTCTGTATCGACAAAAGTGTGCCCCATCTCATCAATTGGAGAAAAATCTGCTTCCCATTTTTTGTTTTTGATGTTGATTGTTCCGTTTGCTGTAAACAACATACCATTTCTTGCATTTCGAGTTGGCATAACACAATCGAACATATCAATTCCTAACGCAATATTTTCCAGAATATTAATTGGTGTTCCAACTCCCATTAAATAACGAGGTTTATCTTCTGGAAGAATTTCGCAAACCACTTCTGTCATCGCGTACATTTCTTCCGCAGGTTCACCAACTGAAAGTCCACCAATTGCATTTCCTTGTTGTCCAGAATTAGCAATATATTCAGCCGACTGGCGGCGTAAATCTTTATAAGTACTTCCTTGAACAATCGGGAAAAACGTTTGTTCATAACCGTATTTATAGGGAACTTTTTCCAAATGATTAATACAACGATCCAGCCAACGATGTGTCATGTGCATAGAACGTTGCGCATATCTATAATCGCAAGGATAAGGTGTACATTCGTCAAAAGCCATAATAATATCAGCTCCAATAGTACGCTGAATTTCCATTACATTTTCAGGAGTAAAAAAGTGGTAAGAACCATCAATATGCGATTTGAACTTTACCCCTTCTTCCTTTATTTTTCTATTTGAAGAAAGAGAATACACTTGATATCCTCCAGAATCAGTCAAAATATTACGATCCCAATTCATGAATTTATGTAATCCGCCTGCTTTTTCTAAAATTTCAGTCTGCGGACGTAAATATAAATGGTAGGTGTTTCCTAGAATAATATCCGGATTTATTTCTTCTTTAAGCTCACGCTGATGCACCCCTTTTACAGACGCAACCGTTCCAACCGGCATAAAAATAGGCGTTTCAATTACGCCGTGATCAGTAGTTATACTTCCCGCTCTTGCTTTAGACTGCGGATCTTTTTGTAATAAATCGAACTTCATTTGTTTCTTTTTTCAGTCGGCAAAGATAAGTTAATTTCAGGAAAATTAATTAGATAATTTCTCAATTAGAAAATTAGACAATAACCGAAAAACCTGATGCAAAAAACTCATAACTCATAACTTTTTTTGGGCGTTCCCTTCGGTCGGGCTATTCGCTATATTCCCGATTTAAATGAAATTCACTGAACTCCAATAAAAAATAAAATATTTTGAAGTAATCGCTAACGCAAACGGTTCTTCAAGAAAGTCCATCAATAAAATCGGAATGTAAAAACTGCAACAATGCTATTAGTAAAGTATAACAAACTCATTCATTTCTTTCGTAATTTTAATATTCAACTAAAATTTTAGAAATCATGATAAACTCAGAAGATAAATTAGACGATATCAAGGACAATCAAATCGAAAAAAACCTTGAAAATATGGATTATCCAGCAAACGAAGACATCTACAATCAAGAAGAAAGACTAGAAGACATTGATCCTCAAGACATTTCTGGAGAAAGAATAATTAATAATGACAATCACGAATGGAAACAGAACAGCGATAAAATCGGAAATGATTTGGATGTTCCCGGCTCTGAACTAGACGATCAGCAGGAAGATATTGGTTCTGAAGATGAAGAGAATAATTATTACAGCGAAAGCGATACAAATTAAAAAAAATCAGACCTTATAAACTTCTACGTTTTCTTTTTGCTGCAGATTACACAGATTTAATAGATTTTAAAATCATTACAATCCGTTTAATCTGTAGCATTTCTTTTTATACGATTATCAATTTCTTGTTTTTTCTTTAGTTTTGATAAAAAAAGAGCAAAAAAATTTAACAATTGAAATGAACTAAAGCAGAAAATCATTTGTCTCCCCACAAAATATCCGTTACTTTTGCTTCAGTTTAACTTTTACAAATAAAATGAAACCTAACACTCAACAATTAAGCGATTTAACGATCCAAGTAAGAAGAGATATTCTTAGAATGGTACATGCTGTAAACTCTGGACACCCAGGTGGTTCTTTAGGTTGTACTGAATTTTTGGTAACACTATATCAAAATATAATGGAACGCAAAGAAGGTTTTGATATGAACGGAATTGGAGAAGATTTATTCTTTCTTTCAAACGGACACATCTCACCAGTATTCTACAGCGTATTAGCAAGAAGCGGTTATTTTCCTGTATCAGAATTAGCAACATTCAGATTGTTAGATTCTCGTTTACAAGGGCACCCAACAACTCACGAAGGTTTACCTGGAGTTCGTATTGCTTCTGGTTCATTAGGACAAGGTTTATCTGTAGCTCTTGGAGCAGCGCAAGCTAAAAAATTAAACAAAGACAATCATATCGTGTACAGTTTACACGGAGATGGTGAATTGCAAGAAGGTCAAAACTGGGAAGCTATCATGTATGCTTCTGCTAAAAAAGTAGACAACATCATTGCAACTGTTGACCTTAATGGTAAACAAATTGATGGAACTACAGACGAAGTTCTTCCAATGGGAAGTCTTCGCGCTAAATTCGAAGCTTTTGGCTGGGATGTTTTAGATATTGAAGAAGGAAACAACATCGACGCTATCATTGCTGGATTGACCGATGCCAAATCAAGAACAGGAAAAGGAAAACCAGTTTGTATTTTATTACATACAGAAATGGGTAATGGTGTTGATTTCATGATGCATACTCACGCTTGGCATGGTAAAGCACCAAACAACGATCAATTGGCAAGTGCTTTGGCTCAAAACGTTTCAACTTTAGCAGACTATTAAAAAGTGTTCAGTCTCAGTAGACAGTTTTCAGTTTAAGAACCTAATCTATCAGGGACCAACATCTCAAAAGAAATAAAATGAAAAAATACGAAAATACAGGAAGTAAAGACACTCGCTCTGGTTTTGGAGCGGGAATGACTGAACTAGGTCAAAAAAATGAAAATGTTGTAGCATTATGTGCTGACTTAATTGGATCATTAAAATTTGATGAATTCAAGAAAAATCACCCAGAGCGCTTTTTCCAAATCGGAATCGCAGAAGCTAACATGATCGGAATCGCTGCAGGTTTAACTATTGGAGGAAAAATTCCTTTCACAGGAACTTTCGCTAACTTCTCTACTGGAAGAGTTTACGATCAAATTCGTCAATCTGTTGCTTATTCAGATAAAAACGTAAAAATCTGTGCTTCTCATGCTGGTTTAACTTTAGGAGAAGATGGTGCAACTCACCAAATCCTAGAAGATATCGGATTAATGAAAATGTTGCCAGGAATGACTGTAATCAACACTTGCGATTACAACCAGACTAAAGCGGCTACAATTGCATTAGCAGATCACCACGGTCCAGCTTATTTACGTTTCGGTCGTCCGGTAGTAGCAAACTTCACTCCTGCTGACGAACCATTCGTAATTGGAAAAGCGATTATGTTAAACGAAGGAACAGATGTAACAATTATCGCTACAGGTCACTTGGTTTGGGAAGCGCTTATCGCTGCTGAAGCTTTAGAAGCTAAAGGAATCTCTGCCGAAGTAATCAACATCCACACTATCAAACCTCTTGACGAAGAAGCAATCTTAAAATCTGTTGCAAAAACGAAATGTGTTGTAACTGCCGAAGAGCACAACTATCTTGGAGGTCTTGGAGAAAGTGTTTCAGGCGTATTAGCTTTAAACAATCCAGCTCCACAAGAATTTGTTGCTGTAAAAGATAGTTTTGGTGAATCTGGAACACCAGAGCAATTAATGGAAAAATACAAATTGAACAATCAAGCGATTGTTGAAGCTGTAGAAAGAGTTATTAAAAGAAAATAATTTTTTTCTATATATAAAAAAACCTCGAAATTGAATTTCGAGGTTTTTTTTATAGTCTTTTATTTTATTTAGTACCCAGTTCCTGAATGGTTATTTTTATCCAGATGCAATCTTAATCGAGTTGGATCCGTGTAATCTTCAACAGTAGCTGTTTTAGGATTCGTTGCCGATTCTGGCTTACTTGGATCTACAAGCGGACCTGTAAACCTTCTAGGAATCCCCCATATTTCGCTCTCATCTACATTTTTGGTATCTGGATTATCCGGCATTGGATTGTATGGATAATACAAACTAATTCCTGAAAATGGAGCACCTGTTGGTTTTGTAATTTCAAATCTAGTAGTATAACCGTCACCATCATCATCGAAATCAACAAAATCAGCAATTCCATCACCATCTGTATCATCAATTAATTCTTTTGGCAGATTAGGAAATCTTGATGTATCTCTTTGATCATAAACATAACCGTCGCCATTAATATCCTCTAAATAAGTTGGAACACCATCTCCAACCACAACACGTCCGTTAGCTGTAATATTGTATTCACTATCAACTCTTCTTAAACTATACAACTTAAAACTAAACACTAACGGAGAATAAGCTGGAATAGCACTTTGAGTATTAGCATAATATCCTAAACCTGAAGGCAAAAACATCATTCCAGCACCATAATCACTATAAGTATATGTACCATCAGCGCCAACAGCACTGCGAACTCCAGTTTTAAATTTAGGCATAATTTCTCCCCAACCTTCAAGTGAACTAACAGCTGCATAGACATCCAAATTCAAATCACGCCCTAAACCATAGGAGTTATCAAACTCAGTCCCATTTAAAAGACTTCCTACATAAGATACATTAACACTATCAAAGTTACAAGGAGCTTCTCCAGCACCTTTTCTAAATGTTAAATAATAAACTCTATAAGTCACATCACGATTATATACATCTCTATACTCCAAAGGATAAGTCTTTTGGTCCCAAATAGAAACCTGTGTCGCTGGATCTGTAATCTTACTTACTTTAACATCAAAGGTTTGAGTATCAACCTCAATAAAATTATTTTTTAAATATTTTACAATCGAATCATTATCAGCCTTATACTGCTCTGCATAATCCCTTGGAGGAGTAATCTCTATATTATCATCATCTTTTTTATTACAAGATACGATGGCAATACCAGCCAGTAATAAAACAAAATAATATTTAAATTTATTCATTATTATGATTTTTTTAGGTGCGCAAGATACAATATTGATTTATTTTTGTAAAGAATTTAACTTGGAATTTAGAAAATTATATGAGAGTAGATAAATACTTATGGTGCGTTCGTTATTACAAGACCAGAAACATGGTTACTGAAGCTTGCAAAAAGAACCACATTACTGTAAACGGACAGGTTGCAAAACCGTCCAAAGAAGTTTTTCCTACAGACCGAATTACTTTTAGAAAAGATCAAATTACACAGATAATAACCGTGTTGGATATTCCAGAAAATCGTGTTGGTGCAAAATTGGTCGATATTTATCGTAAAAACGAAACTCCACCAGAAGCCTACGCACATTTAGAACTTCTAAAGCTATCAAAAGAACATTATCGAAAAAGCGGAACAGGAAGACCAACCAAAAAAGATCGTAGAGACATTGATGATTACGGAGATGAAGTCTTCAATGAGAACGATGAAGACGAAATTTAAAAATTCCTTTTTTTTTTAAATTCCAATTTTCCCAAACCCTAAATACAAACTTAACATTGAACGAACTAACAGCCAAATTTGGAATTTGGATTTTTAGTATTGGATTTTAAAATTTGTACTTTAGCAAAAAAATTTAATTATGAGCAGTAACATCATCTTAACGAATCAGGAAGTCGAACACAAAATAAAACGTATCGCTTATCAAATCTACGAAACTTTTGTTGACGAAGAAGAAGTCGTTATTGCGGGCATTGCTTCTAATGGATTTGTTTTTGCAGAAAAAATAGCTACTGCTTTAAGCAGTATCTCTACTTTAAAAGTTTCGATTTGCGAGGTCAAAGTAAACAAACAAAACCCTCAGGATACTATACAAACTTCATTAAGCCCTGAAGAATATTCAAACAAAGGATTAGTTCTTGTGGATGACGTTTTAAATTCTGGAACTACATTAATATATGCTGTTCGTCATTTCTTAGACGTACCGCTTAAAAAATTCAAAACTGCAGTACTGGTTGACAGAAATCATAAAAAATACCCTGTAAAGGCAGACTTTAAGGGCATTTCTCTTTCGACTTCATTATTAGAGCATGTTCAGGTTGTTTTCGACTCAGAAAACGGGAACTACGCTTCTTTAAGCTAAAACTTGCAATATATCCTGAACCGTTTCTTCGACAGATTTATCATCAACTACAACCTTATGTTTGGCCTGATTATAGTAAAAACTTCTGTCGAATAAATGTTTCGCGATAAACTCTCTCATTTCTTCTTCGTCCATATTCGCAATTAAAGGACGTTTACTTTTATTATATACTAATCTATTATATAAAGTATCGATTGATGCCTTCAAATAGATCGAATCAACATTTTCTCCTTTTAGCAATTCATGATTATTAGCATAACATGGAGTCCCTCCACCTAATCCGATAATATTATTTTCGTCAGATTGCAATAACTCTACAAATATTTCGTGTTCCAATTTTCGAAAATAGATCTCTCCGTGCTTCTCAAAAATCTCATTTATGGACATTTTTGCTCTTTCTTCGATAATTTTATCCAAATCTAAGAACGGAATATTTGTAATTTTTGACAAATTTTGGGCGATTGTCGACTTTCCGCAACCCATGTAACCTAACAATACTATTTTCTTCATACTAATAAAACCTTATAAACTAAGCAATTGGAAATTTTTCCAAAAAAAAGACAAATTTATAATAAAATTGCTTGCAAACTTCAAAATAAACTCCTTATATTTGCACCCGCATTCAAGAAATTAAATGACTCGATAGCTCAGTCGGTAGAGCACATCACTTTTAATGATGGGGTCCTGGGTTCGAGCCCCAGTCGGGTCACAAATTTTGTGATAAACAAATTAAATTTCTTGAAAGCAATGACTCGATAGCTCAGTCGGTAGAGCACATCACTTTTAATGATGGGGTCCTGGGTTCGAGCCCCAGTCGGGTCACAAAGGTCGGGTAATTCATTTTACTCGACCTTTTTCATTTTAGGCCACGTGGAGAAACGGTAGACTCGCCATCTTGAGGGGGTGGTGCTCGTAAGGGCGTGTGGGTTCAAATCCCACCGTGGTCACAAATTAAAAAGCGCAAACCAATAAGTACAGAGGCTTGCGCATTTTTTATTATTACACCTTTCTTCTTTTGCTCGACAATTTCATTTGCGACACACAAAACAGACATAATATCTCACAAAAAGATAATTTGCAGGATATTTTTTTATCTTTGAAAATCAGATTTTTTCAACCTGTACGGCTTTATCTTTGAGCCTTTGAAAAACAAACACTCAATATGTAACAAAAAATACATCAAGGAAGAAACGTGAAACGTTTTACAGAAATGCTTAACATAAAACAAGAAGCATTGGCTTATGATTTAGGAGAAGACTGGAGTCAAAAGAAAATTTCTTTATTGGAGCAGAAAGATGTAATTGAGGATAACCTTTTGAAACAAATTTCAGCGGTATTAAAAATTCCTGTAGAAGCTTTTCAAAACTTTAACGAGGAACAGGCAATAAACATTATCTCCAATACATTTCATGACACTCAAGGTTTGGTAAATTACAATCCAACTTTCAACAACAATCCAATTGACAAATTGATTCAACTGCACGAAGAAAAAATAGTTTTATATGAGCGTATGTTAAGAGAAAAAGAAGAGATGATGCAAAGACTCGAAAAACTAATCAAATAAATAATTCAGAAAAATCAGCAGTTTTGATTCTTCGCCTTTATTATCACAAAAAAAAACAAAATATATTCCACTGCAAAGTAAGCACTTACACTAACAATTGAAATTAATTTAAAATTCCTTTCCAAAAAGGCTTTGCAAACTAAATAAAGTACTTATCTTTGCACCCTCATTAAAGAAATGAAGACTCGATAGCTCAGTCGGTAGAGCACATCACTTTTAATGATGGGGTCCTGGGTTCGAGCCCCAGTCGGGTCACAAAAAGCAACTTTTTAAAGTTGCTTTTTTTATACCTTGTAATTTTTACAGTTATAATCAAAAAACTTAAGATTCTAACTAGAACCACGAAGAAACAATTACAAAAAAACTATCTTTATTTTAGTGTAACAACAATTAATTGATTAATAATGAAAACACAAAAAGAAAATTACCTTCTAATTAGTTTTATTGTTGGATTTCTGGTGTGGCTTTCAGCCACTATATTATTTAGAATCGCAGGTCACTATTTTTTCATAGTTGACAATCCTTTAATAATGTCTGCATTGTACCTCATCCTTATTCCAGCATTAGGCTTCATCTCAACCTCGGTTTTCAACAAATTTAACTTAGACAATCTTGAAAGCGTAAAAGCGGCAGTCGCTATGGTTTTACCAGGAATGTTACTGGATACATTATGTATACAGTTTTTTGAAAAATTATTTCTTAATTTACCTGAAAGCCATAGTAAAACTTTTGCATCATGGTTAATGTTTGCATACTCTGTTGTTTTAATTTTCGGGGTTTTTAGAAAAAAAACAAGAAAAACTAAAATAGATTAAAACAAACCTCCTCTTACTATCCTAAATCTCTATAATTGACTTTTCTTTAAATTCTTCATTTAAAAAAACCAAGATTAAAACAACTTTATTGCAAGTATATCAATAATACATTTTTCTTTTTCTCCTTTCACATCAAATGTTTAAATTTTCTAATCATAATTTAAAAAATAAATTCTCTTACAAAATAAAAACTTCCCTAAATTCGTTTAGAAAATAATGAATCACTAATCCCAAATTAGTCCTATGAAAAACCTACTATTATTGTCATCCGTTATGATGATGACGTGCTCTGTATGGGCACAATCTGCCACTGGCTATTTTGACAAAGCCATGAAAAAAGCTGAAGCTGGAAACACCAAAGGCGCCATCGCAGATTACACCAAAGCCATCAGTATGAATTCTAAATTTGTCGAAGCTTACCAAAATCGCGGTGTAGCCAAATACAAATTAAATGATTTGAAAGGTGCCGAAGCCGATTTTAGCAAAACCATTGAATTGGATAACATGAATGCCGATGCTTTTACCGGCAGAGCCAATGTGTATTACAAACTAAAAAATTACAAAGGCGCTATAGACGACTGCACTTCGTCTTTAGGTTTAAACCCGAAAGATTATATCGCTTACAATTTAAGAGGTTTGGCATATAATGAAAATGGTGATAAAAGAAATGCCTGCAAAGATTTTACTAAAGCAATTGAATTAGGAAGTCAGAGCGCCATAAAAAACAAAGCGAATTACTGCAAATAATCAACTTTAAAAACAGCCTTCATAATTTATGTGAAGGCTATTTTCATTTTATTGTCAAAGTAATAAATTTCTTAAGAAAAAAATACCTGATTTTAGGTAAAAAATATATTTTAAATACCTAAACCTCTAATTCTCTATCTTTTTAATGTGGTTTTAAGGTTGTATATTAGATTTTGTTTTACATTTGTCGACCTAATCGCGAAAAATGATAAACAATATAAAAACTGTTTTCAGCATAAAAGATCTTGAGAACTTATCTGGAATTAAAGCGCATACCATACGCATCTGGGAAAAGAGATACAATATCCTTGAACCAATGCGAACCGATACTAATATTAGATTTTACAATCTTCACAATCTGCAGAAACTTTTAAACATTACGTTGTTACACGAATATGGTTATAAGATTTCTAAAATAGCAACGTATCCGGAAGAAAAGATACCACAATTGGTACGCGAAATCATTTCTAAGAAAAATTCTCAGAACTATGCTATAACTTCTTTCAAAATGGCGATGATGAATTTTGATCAGGAATTATTCTTCAATACATTCGATTGGCTTATTTCAGAAAAGACTTTTAAGGAAGTTTTTAAAGAACATTTTTTACCGCTTTTAAAAGAGCTTGGATTGTTGTGGCAATCCGAAACAATTACGCCTGCAAATGAACATTTTATGAGTCATTTGATCAAGCAGAAAATATTGATTTATACCGAAAGCCTTCAGATTAGAAAACCAACCAAAACCGACAGAATTTTTGTTTTATCGCTTCCGCTGAATGAAATTCACCAAATCGGTTTATTATACTTACAGTACGAAATTCTGGATAAAGGTTACAAAACCATTTATTTAGGCGAAAGTATGCCGATTGAAAATCTTCAGGATTTAACGAGACATTTTGAGAATATTACCTTTATTTCTTTCATGACCGTTCAGCCGGATCGTAGCGTAATCAATCAGTATGTAAAATCGATGGGACAGAAATTGTTGCAGAAAAACAACGAAATCTGGCTTATGGGTAAAATGGTCGATCATATTGACCAAAATGGTTTACCCGAAAGAATCCGCATTTTTGACTCAATGGAAGAAACTATTAACATGATCTAGTTTTATTTTGTTTAAAGTTTTTCTATATTTGTTAAACAAATGAGAAAAACAATCAAAATAATAGGATCTGGCTTTTCCTCCCTAGCCGCCGCTTGTTATCTTGCCCATCAAGGAAACAGTGTCACTATTTATGAAAAAAATCCAACGATTGGAGGCCGTGCACGTCAATTCAAAAAAGACGGTTTTACTTTCGACATGGGACCAAGCTGGTATTGGATGCCCGATGTTTTTGAACGTTTCTTTCAAGACTTTGACAAAAAAACTTCCGACTATTACGAACTGGTAAAACTCAATCCAGCTTATCGTGTTTATTTTGGCATAAATGATTTTATCAGCATTTATGATAATCTTGCTGCAATTAAAAACACATTTGAGGAAATTGAAAAAGGAAGTGGTCAAAAACTGGAAACCTTTATCAATCAAGCTAAAAGCAATTATGATATTGCCATAAAAGATTTGGTTTATCGTCCCGGAGTTTCTCCGTTGGAGTTGGTTACAAAAGAAACCGCTCTAAAACTCAATCAGTTTTTAGGAAATGTCAGTGCTGATATTCGCAAGAAATTCAAAAACAAAAAGCTGATTCAGATTCTGGAATTTCCGGTTTTATTCCTCGGAGCAAAACCAACCAAAACGCCCTCATTCTACAATTTCATGAATTACGCCGATTTCGGTCTCGGAACCTGGCATCCAAAAACGGGAATGTTTGATGTTATTCGCGGCATCGAAAAATTGGCTTTAGAACTAGGCGTAACCATTAAAACCAATTCGCCAATCGAAAAAATAATCGTTGAAGACAAAACCGCAACCGGAATTGTTATTAATGGAGAAATCCTAAAAGCCGATATTATTTTAAGCGGCGCCGATTATCAGCATACCGAAACTTTACTCGAAAAAGAACATCGCGCTTATTCTGATGAATATTGGGAAAGCAGAATCTTTGCGCCATCTTCACTCTTGTTTTTTATCGGTTTCAATAAAAAAATCGAAAACATTTCGCATCACGCTTTGTTTTTTGATACCGATTTTAATCAGCACGCCATTGATATTTATGACCAACCAAAATGGCCTGCCGAACCCTTATTTTATGCCAATTTCCCATCCAAAACAGATTTGACTTGTGCACCTGAAGGAATGGAAACCGGTTTTTTCTTAATTCCGCTTGCGCCTGGAATTGAAGATAATGAAGCCCTAAGAGAAGAATATTTCGAAAAGATAATCACTCGTTTTGAACAACTTACGCAACAAGAAATTAGAAATAACATTATCTTTAAGAAATCGTTCTGTAAAAATGACTTTGTAACCGATTATAACGCTTACAAGGGAAATGCTTACGGAATGGCCAATACTTTATTGCAAACGGCTTTTCTGAGACCAAAACTAAAAAGCAAAAAAGTTCGTAACTTATATTTTACAGGACAATTAACTGTTCCCGGCCCGGGTGTTCCGCCTTCGTTAATTTCTGGAAAACTAGTCGCTGAATTAATTCAAAAATCTTTAAGATCTTAAAAAAATGAAATCACTATTCGATGCCGTTTCTTTCAAATGCAGTAAGCTGGTTACCAAAAACTACAGCTCTTCTTTCTCGATTGCCGTAAAAATGCTGTCGCCAAGCATACGCGACGCCATTTACAGCATTTACGGATTTGTTCGTTTTGCCGACGAAATCGTAGATTCATTTCATGATTACGAAAAAGAATATCTTATCGATGATTTCGAAAAAGAATATTACAAAGCAATGGAATTGGGAATTAGCCTAAATCCTATTTTAAACTCCTTTCAACATACTGTAAAAGAATACAATATCACAGACGATTTGGTTCAGGCATTTTTAAAAAGCATGAAACTGGATCTGATTAAATCAACTTACAGCACCCAAACCGAATATGCTGATTACATTTACGGTTCTGCCGATGTAGTAGGTTTAATGTGTCTGAAAGTTTTTGTTTCTGGAAAAGAACACAAATACGAGCAGTTAAAAGACGAGGCCATGCGTTTAGGATCGGCATTTCAGAAAGTCAATTTTTTGAGAGATTTAAAAGACGACAGCACGATTTTAAACCGCGCTTATTTTCCGGGAATCAACCTCAACAATTTTAACGAAGATTCGAAAGAACAAATTATCAAGGAAATTGAAGAAGATTTCAGAATAGCTTATCAGGGAATTGTAAAATTGCCAATCGAAGCCAAATTTGGAGTTTATACTGCTTATGTGTATTACAAAAAACTGCTCAAAAAGCTAAAAAATACGCCATCACATGAAATTGGAAATTCGAGAATTCGGGTTTCTAATTATACAAAAGCGGGACTTTTAGCGCAATCTTTTGTGACTTATAAGCTTAAATTAGTATAGATTATACGTACAGTTTGTCATTTCGACCGAAGGGAGACCCGAGCGATAGCGAACAGGCGAAGCAAATCACACAAGAAACTCCGTATAGAATGTCGCCAATCTTTGCCGAATCCCGCGTGTGATTTCTCCCTTAGGTCGAAATGACAAAAAATGAGAGAATCAATAATAAAACTAATAAATAAAAATCTTTTAGAGTCAATCTTTTATCATCTAAAGCAAAACTCAAAAGAAATAAAATCATAATTTTAATTTACAACATTTATAAAATGATTTCTTTTTTAATCTTTATAGGCGTTTTTCTGTTTATGGAATGTGTTACCTGGCTTACGCACAAATACGTAATGCACGGTTTTATGTGGTATTTTCACGAAGATCACCATCAGCCGAAATACGAGGATACGTTTGAACGCAATGACATTTTCTTTGTCATTTTTGCCATTCCGAGTATTCTCTTGTTTTATTTTGGTGTTCAGGGCGGATTCAATTATTTGTTTTTCATTGCCTGCGGTGTTACGCTTTACGGAGCCTGTTATTTTTTAATTCATGACGTTTTGATTCATCAACGTTTCAAATGGTTTAAAAATACCAAAAACAAATATCTCATCGGACTTAGAAAAGCGCATAAAATACATCACAAACACCTTGGAAAAGAAAAAGGAGAATGTTTCGGAATGTTGTTTGTACCATTTAAGTATTATAAAATGTAACTGATAAGTAACATTTACAACTACAGTTTTATGAAATTATACAAAATAGCAACCGTTCAATATGTAAATGCCAGCGTTGAAGACTGCTGGGATTTTTTCTCCAGTCCAAAAAACCTGCAGACAATCACGCTTGATAATATGAATTTCACCATTCAGGATTTTGACGACAAGCGAATGTATCACGGACAAATCATAACCTACACTTTAAGACCACTTTTAGGAATCAAGATTTCCTGGGTCACCGAAATTACGGCCTGCAAAGAAAACCAGTATTTCATAGATGTTCAGCGTTTTGGCCCTTACAAATTGTGGCATCACAAGCACTTTTTCGAAAGAACTCCAGATGGCGGAACCAAAATGACCGATATCGTCCATTATGCTCTTCCTCTTGGAATTTTGGGCCGTTTAATGAATAAATTAATTGTTAGAAATAAACTGAAAACCATTTTTGATTTCAGATACAACAAAATCGAAGAATTGTTCAATTCCAAATCACAACCCAAGATTATTCAAATTAACGCAGAGCAAAAGAGTATATAAATTTTATTTTAAGCACATAGAAACATAGTTTTCATTGCGCAGAAAAAGGCGCTTCACTTGCATAAAAGCACATAGCTATATCTTGAAACTATGTGTTAGAAACTAGTTTCTTTCTAAATTCTTTTTAGGTAAAAAAAATCTATGTTTCTATGTGTTTAAAATTATTCACAATACAAAATATTCGTTAAGCGAAAATTATAAAATGACAAAACAAAAAGTTTCCTTTTTCTGGTTTAGACGTGATTTACGTCTAGAAGATAATACCGGATTATTCCACGCTTTACAATCCAAGTTTCCAGTAATTCCATTATTTATTTTTGATGAAGATATTCTGGATAATTTACCAAGAAATGATGCGAGAGTAAGCTTTATCTACGATTCACTTCAAAAAATAAATACCGAATTAAACACTTTCGGATCATCTATTTTAATCAAAAAAGGAAAAACTACAGCAGTTTGGAAATCACTTTTAGAAGAATTCGATATTCAGAATGTATTCTTCAATAAAGATTACGAACCTTTTGCCATCAAACGTGACATTGCCATTTCTTCTCTTTTAAAAGAAAACAATATCGAATCTTTCTCTTTTAAAGATCACGTTATTTTCGAAGAAAAAGAAATCACAAAAGCCGACGGACTTCCATATACCGTTTATACTCCATACAAAAACAAATGGCTCGAAAAGTATCATTTTTCAGGTTCAGCTCCAGAATATGATTCTAGTTCTTTGGCATCCAATTTCGCAAAAAATCAATTTAAGTTTCCTGATTTAGCTGGAATTGGTTTCGAAAGAAGTGCAATAAAAGTCCTTCCTCACAACTTAACTCAAATTGCCAATTATAAAGAAACTCGCGATTTTCCTGCTTTAGACAGCACTTCATATCTTTCCCCACATTTACGTTTCGGAACAGTGAGCATTCGCAAACTCGTAAACTGGGCCAATAGAAAAAATCAGACCTTTTTGAGTGAATTAATTTGGAGGGAATTCTTTATTCAGATTCTATTTAGTTTCCCAAATTGCGTCAATCACAACTTCAAATCGGCTTACGATGGGATTCAATGGCGAAATAACGAAGAGGATTTCAAACGCTGGTGTTCTGGAAACACAGGTTATCCAATGGTCGACGCGGGAATGCGCCAGCTTAATGAAACGGGTTATATGCACAATCGTGTTCGTATGGTTGTGGCTAGTTTTTTATGCAAACACTTATTAATTAACTGGCAATGGGGCGAAGCTTATTTCGCCGAAAAACTTTTGGACTTTGAACTAGCTTCAAACGTAGGAAACTGGCAATGGGCTGCCGGAACAGGTTGCGATGCAGCACCTTATTTCAGAGTTTTTAATCCCGAAATCCAGCAAAAGAAATTTGACGAAAAAGGCGAATACATCCGTAAATGGATTCCTGAATTTGATTTTGGTTATGCTGAACCAATGGTTGATCACGCTTTTGCGAGAGATCGCGCAATTGCTACTTATAAAGCGGGAATTTTGAAATAAGTTATTTTGTTTGCTTCGCCTGCTCGAGCAAAGCTCTCGAGTCAGGTTTCAGGTTTTACTGTACGCTTAATTTTTTGTTTCTCGCAGATTTGGCAGATTGAGCAGATTTATACTCATTTTTTGTCATCCTAAGAAACGAAGGATCACACTCGTAAATCGACAAAGATTGGCGACATTCTGTGTGGAGTTTCTTCTGTGATCCTTCGTTCAGGATGACAAACAAGACGAAAAAAAACTTTGTCAAAGTTTTAAACTTTGACAAAGTTCTATACATAAAATTGAACCAACTTGAAACTTTAAACCTTACTCGAGAGCTTTGCTCGAACAGGCGAAACAAACAAAACAGCCAAAACCTAATATTTCAAATAATTCTCCACCACAATTTTCGCTTTCAAATCGAACATTAAATTATAAAGTCCGAAGAAAGTGCGGTTCATGTAGATGAAGTGTTTTGAGCCACGGTTTCCGTTCATTTTTTTTAGGTTTGTATCTTCAGAAAAACGTTTTCCTAATTCGGCGATAGCGTTAAAGAAAGTTTCATCGGCAAAATCGAAAGTTTCGTTTTGGAAAGGTTTCGTGAAAAGTGATAATAAATCATGAAACATTTCGGTAAAATACTCAACTTCTGCAGGCGTATCGTCTGGACGAAGGATTTCTAATTCGAATAGCTTTTTATTAAATAATGCTTCATCCGTAATCACATTTTTATTGATTAACTCAAAATACGGTGTATAGAAATCCTCAGGAATCTGTTTCATACAACCAAAATCCAACGCGATTAATTGATTTTTATCATCAACCAAAAAATTTCCCGGATGCGGATCGGCGTGTACTTTTCGCAAAACATGAATTTGGTACATATAAAAATCCCAAAGCGCCTGCCCTATTTTATCTCCCACTTCCTGATCGGTATTTTTAGCCGTAAATTCAGAAAGATGAATTCCTGTCATCCAATCCATCGTGATGATTTTCTCTGATGAAAACTCCGGATAATAATTCGGAAAAGTGATATTTTCAATTTTATGGCAAGCATCAACTACTTCCTGACTTTGTTTCAATTCTAACAAATAGTTAGTTTCCTCAATCAGTTTATCTTCAACTTCTTTAAAATATTTATCTGAATCTTTTCCCTGCAGATTGAACATTCGGATTGCAATTGGTTTTACCAAAGCCAAATCTGAAGAAATACTATTGGCAACACCTGGATACTGAATTTTAACGGCCAACTTTTTATCATTCTTCTTCGCCAAATGAACCTGACCAATACTCGCAGCGTTTACCGAATTTGGATTGAACTCATCAAAGATTTCATAAGGTGTTTTACCGAAATTATTTTTGAACGTTTTCAAAACCAAAGGTGCAGAAAGAGGCGGAACAGAAAATTGCGACAATGAAAATTTCTCCACATAAGCCTGAGGCAGGAAATTCTTGTCCATGCTTAACATTTGAGCTACTTTTAGTGCACTTCCCTTTAAGCTTTTTAGTCCGTCGTAAATATCTTCGGCGTTATTTTCGTTTAGTTTATCTCGGGTCAAATCTGGATTTACAACTTTTTCGGCATAATGCTTAATGTAGTTTACTCCAATTTTTGCTCCGGTCTGAACCAGTTTTCCGGCTCTTTCTATTTTTGAGGTTGGAATATAATCGATCGTTTTCATTATCTGCTGTGTATTTTTTCTTTAAATAGAAATTTTCCAAAATCTATTAAATGATTCATTGGCGCTACATTCATTAATTCAAATGAAGCATTAACCGACTTTTCGATAAAAATATCCGTCTTCTCAAATCCAGCCGATTCGTCTCCCATCCAGAATTTAATCGTCAGCATCAATTGCAACCAAGCCGATTCCTGAATAGCTTTTTCCTGAAACTTCTGGAATTTTTCCTGTTCCAGTCTGTAATCATCGGTCAGAATTTCTGAAACGTAATTTTTAAAGCTTTCGCGAAGTGTAGTCAGCTGTACTAAATTTTTAAGCGGATTTCGGTCTATTTTAAGTGTCTGCAACACATAACTTCTGTTTGCCGTTAAAACTTCAAAGAAAGTAAAATAGAAACTCAGCATTTTATTTTTCATATCATACTGCTGATATTCTTCATTTTTGTGAAGCAATCCAACTGTGTTTTCAAAAAACAGTCGGAATATTTCTTTTTCTAAACCTTCCAATGTTCCAAAAAAGGAATAAAACTCAGCTTCTGTAAAATCATTTTCTTTCGCAAAATGATAAACCGATTTTGGTTTTTGACCTTTTTCTAAAACTTCATCCATGTATATTGAAACGATATCATCTTTGGTAATTACCTTTTTTTTAGTCGCCATTTTATTAAAATTTAGAATTTGCCATAAAGGTAAACATTGTTTAAGTACCTTTACTAATCCTTAAACAAGTTAGACTGTTAAATATATTATAAACTATTATGGCTCAAAATGTTCTATTAACGGGCGGAAGCGGATTCATTGGAAAACATTTAACCGATGTTCTTCTTGAAGCTGGATTTACTGTGTCTGTTTTGAGTCGGTCTGCCAAAGAAAGTTCTCCTGCCATAACCTATTATAAATGGGATTTAAACAAAAACTACATTGATGAAAATGCGGTTCTAAATGCTGATTACATTATTCATCTTGCCGGCGAAGGAATTGTAGAAAAAAGATGGACAAATAAAAGAAAAAAAGCCATTCTGGAAAGCCGTGTAAAACCTATTGATTTAATTCTTTCGGTATTAGAAAAAAACAATAAAAAACTGGAAGCTTTTGTCTCGGCTTCGGCAGTTGGAATTTATGGCGCAGTTACCAGTCATAAAATCTGCACCGAGAATACACCTCCCGCAGATGATTTTTTAGGTACAACCTGCCAAAAATGGGAAAGCGCCGTTGATAAAATTGGCGCTTTAGAAATTAGAACTGTTAAAATAAGAACCGGAATTGTTTTTGGTAAAAACGAAGGTTTTCTAAAAAAACTAACTCCGAGTTTTAAATCGGGATTTGGCGCCATTTTAGGCACGGGAAAACAATATCTTCCTTGGATTCATATTGACGATTTGTGCGGTATTTATTTAAAAGCTGTTGAAGATCCAGAATTAGAAGGCCCATACAACGCGTGCATCACTGACAACACCACAAATTCCAGATTTTCTAAGACATTTGCTAAATTGTTTGACTACAGTATTTGGTTACCCAAAATTCCTCCTTTTATACTAAAAATAGTTTTAGGTGAAATGAGTAAAGCTGTTTTAACCGGACAAAGAGTTTCTTCTGAAAAAATTCAGAAAACAGGTTTCGAATTTCAGTTTACTGATTTAGAAAAAACATTAATTAACTGCTTAAAATAATCTCTTATTTCAAAGTAGCGTACATTCCTTCTTCATCATGAATAATTCCCGTCAGTTCTGTATTGGCTGTTTGGGAAATTTTCGACGCTATTTTGCTTGGGATTTTGATATTGAAATCGGAAACCGTTATTGGAAAATCTGAAATTACCTGAATTCCTTCGGGAACTCTTTTGATTAAAGCATTTACGACAATTTCTTTCGACTTGCCTTTCATATTTAATTTTCCTTTGATCTCGTATTTCTTCTCGATTTCATTAATATCTTTTAAATCGAATTTTTCGATTTTACCTTTAAAAACCGCTTTTGGGTAACGGTTGCTTTCTAAATAATTTTCGTTGAAATGCTCCTGCATTAAATCTAATTTAAACCGAAAATCTTTAATCATAACAGTACAAACAAAAGTACTGGTTTTAGGCTCCAAAAGAATTATAACCTGTCTGTTTACTGCTTTTATCTCTTCGAATAAAGGAACGGAAGCTTCAAAATTTACAGTTCCCGTGTTGGTAAAAAATCTGTCCTGAGCGAGTACAGAAAAAGCAGTTAAAAGTAAAAATAATAAGGTAGTTGTTTTCATAATCGTCTGCATTTAAACAATTATGTCATTCAATTTGTCTTGGTTAACAGAAGGTAAAAAAAATTAGATTCCGACTAATCTGGAAAAATCGAACGGCAATACTCCGTGAATAAATTTCGTAACCCTAATGATTACACTTAAAGTTACGAAATTTATGCTTGGAAAGTTCTCCGGCTAATGCTAAATATTTGTGAATGTTTTTAACCTAAAAACACCTTTAGTCGATGTAAAATGTATTTAAACTACATTTTCAACTTCTGTACAAATTTCAATCAAAAAACCGTTCAAATCTCTTACGTAAGCAACGACTTGTCCCCATGGTTTTTCTACTGGTTCTGATACAATTACAGCTCCAAAAGAAGTGGCTTTTTGTAAAACTTCAGGAACATTCTCTACAATAAATCCAATTTCTATAGCAAACGGTTTGTCTTCTAAACTACTTTCTATAAAACCGTCTGTAAAATTTTGTGATGCCAGACTTTTTGATGCAAATGCAAGTGTGGTTGTTCCTGTAATTAATTCACCATAATCATGTTCCGGGCTTATGAATTTTCTGTGAAACCCAAATGCATTCTCGTAAAATGTTACTGATTCTTCTACATCTTCAACGTACAATATTGTATATCCAAACTTTATCATGATTTCTTTATTTAATGTGTTTGAATTAAATATAAGAAATTTAACTGATTTCTAAAAGAACATTATACTTTTCTAAACTTGCTAAATCTTCAATCGAATTGATATTAGTCAGTTTTTCGTGTTCTTCTACTTCTTTGCGAACTTCAATATGTTTGATTGCTTTTCTAAAACGGCGTACTTCTTCCAGATTGGACAAAATTAATCCGGGAACCTGAACACTTTTTCCTTCTTTGTCTTTGGCAACCATTGTAAAATAAGACGAATTACAATGTTTGATTACGCCTGTCTGAATGTTTTCTGCTTCGACACGAATTCCCACAACCATGGAACTTCTTCCTACATAATTTACAGAAGCTTTCATAGTAACTAATTCTCCCACTTCAATCGGTTTTAGAAAGTTTACCGTATCAACCGAAGCCGTTACACAGTAATTACCACTGAATTTTGATGCCGAAGCAAACGCAATCTGATCCAGTAATTGCAAAATATATCCTCCGTGAATTTTACCGCTAAAATTGGTATGCGAAGGAAGCATTAATTCTGATATACTAACTTTTGATGAAGAAACGGGTTTAAAATCTGTAGTCATGCTTTTTTGTTTTTTGGAATGGTTAGTTTTTTTTTAAAACACATAGAAACATAGCTTATTGGAATCTAAAAAAAGGCGTTTCACTTGCATAAATTCACATAGCAAACTATGTGTTAGAAACTAGTTTCTTTCTTTATTCTCTTAAAGACAAAGTAAA
>NZ_FOMH01000013.1:0-135208 GCF_900112575.1 Flavobacterium phragmitis | reverse complement strand
AAGGCGTTTCACTTGCATAAATTCACATAGCAAACTATGTGTTAGAAACTAGTTTCTTTCTTTAATCTTTTAAAGACAAAGTAAGTCTATGTTTCTATGTGTTTAAATGTTTAATTTAATAATTCATTTTCATCTGAATTTAAAGCTCTTGAAATAATGTTCTCCGGAAGAGATTTCTTGGCTTTCGCTCCCATTTTTTTGAGTCTTTCGACACTTGTAATCAGGTTTCCTTTTCCTTCGACCAATTTATTCATGGCGCTTTCGTATTCTGTTTTGGTGTCTTTAATTTTATTTCCGATTCGGACTAAATCTGAAACAAAACCTTCAAATTTATCGTATAAAGCTCCTGCCTGTCTTGCAATTTCAAAAGCATTTTCCTGCTGTTTCTGGTTCGTCCACATGCTGTCAATTGTTCTTAAAGTTGCCAAAAGAGTACTTGGAGTTACAATAACAATATTTCGGTCGAAAGCTTTTGTGTATAAAGCAGGATCTTCATTTAAAGCAATCGCAAACGCAGGTTCCATCGGAATGAAAAGCAACACAAAATCCGGACTTTCCATTTGATACAAATCGTGGTAGTTTTTACTTCCAAGCTGTTCCACATGTCTTCTTATGGAATTAACATGTTCTTTTAAAAATTCAATTTTCAAAAGTTCAGACTCTTCGTTAATCCATTTTTCATAGGCAGCAAGTGATACTTTCGAATCGACAATCATTTTCTTTCCGTCCGGAAGATTAATGACAACATCGGGAAGAACCCGATTTCCTTCGCTATTCGTAAAACTCTGCTGTACTTCGTATTCTCTTCCTTTTTCTAAACCTGATTTTTCGAGAACGCGTTCCAAAACCAATTCGCCCCAATTTCCCTGCATTTTACTGTCGCCTTTTAATGCTTTGGTGAGGTTTAAGGTTTCTTTACTCATTTGCGCGTTCATTTCGCTTAAGCCCAAAATCTGCTGGCGGAGCGCGGCGTGGTAATCGATACTTTCTTTGTGCGTCTGATCTACTTTTTGTTCGAAAATGTGAATTTTATCCTGAAGTGGCAAAAGAATACTTTTCATATTCTCACTATTTTGCTCTGTAAACTTCGCCGATTTTTCTTCGAGAATTTTATTGGCTAAGTTTTCAAATTCTTTGGTGAATTTTTCCTGAAGTTCGTTGATTTCGCTTTTTTGTTCTTTATGGCGTTCCCATAAATTTTCAAAGTCAACTTCTTTTTTAGAAAGCTGAATAGCGAGACTATCTTTTTCTGTTCGAATGCTTTCCTTTTCTGAAACATGCAACTGCAATTGTTTCTGAAAATTATTTTTTTCATTTTCAAATTGGTCTTTCTGCATCTGCAATTGTGCATTCAAAGCATTCAGCCTTTCTTCAAAAATGCCTTTTTCTGATTGAGTTTTTGAACCGGAAAGTACTTTTCCTAAATATAACCCAATAAAAAGCGCTACAACAAAACCCAATAAAAATGGTAGATAATCTGACATAACTAAGTTTATTTTACGTAAAAGTACGCAATAATACGTAGTGCTTAGTTTTAAAAATAAAAATTTCACGAATTCATAATCAATCCAAACTAAACCAACATTTTACTGAGAAAAAAAAAAAAAAAAAATTACATCCTCACGCAACCTTTTTTTAAAAGCACTATCTACAAGATATAAACCTATTAAAATAAATTATGAAAAAATTAATGTTGAGCTTATTTGTAGCTTTTGGATTTAGTGCCTGTTCACTTAACAATGGAGATAGTTCTTACATGGATTGCGGTACTAATACCAATATAGAATTTACTGGATTTCCCCTTTTATGTAACTACACAGTAAAAAGCCCTCCATCAGTACCATCTGTTACTGTTGTGGCTACTGCAGAAAAAATGAATGACTTGTTTACAAAAACGGCTAGTAGCTGTCCTGTTGCAAGTGATCCTAATATCGATTTTACAAAACAATATTTAGTTGGAATTTTTGCAGGAACCAAAACAACTACTGGTTATGCAATTAAAATTACTTCGATTGTAGAAAACAACTGTCAGATTATCGTTAATTATTATGAAAAGTCTCCAGCTGTTGGTGAAACGGTAAGCCAAACTCCAACTAGCCCAATGGATTTTGTTTTAGTACCAAAAACAGCAAAAGGCTTTATATTTAATAAGACAAACGAAAATCCTGACAATATTGTCATTGGAAGTTTTTATAGTCAATGTGCTGGTGCAGATTGTCAAAAATTCTATCAAATTAATGATTACAACACTTTAAAATTCTTAAATGTTGCTGCTGGACAGTACGAATTTGGTCAATACAAATACACTCCGACAATTAAAAGAGGAGAATACACTTTACTTTTAAAAGAAGTTCCTAATGAAATTCTAGCTTTAAAAGGACAAACTAAAACGTATGGTACTCCAGACGCCGCAGATCAAGGTGGTGTTTATTTTGAATTACGCCAAGGTGCTGCTGTTACTAAAATTTACATTGATAACAACGACACCGACGATCAAAGTGCCGCAATAAAAACTTTCAAGAAAGTTATTCAAGATAAAATCACAAGTCTAAAATAATCCGATTATGAAACACTTTTTTATATCTTTTACTGTATTTTTTCTTTTTGCTAGTTTTAACACAGCAGATTCAAGCTCCATTATAAACACTTGGACTTGGGAAAAATCTGTTGGAGGGTCTAACAATCCTTATTTAGCGACACCAAAAACGATTGGTTTTACTAAAAAAGTAATCTTTACTCCTAATGGAAGAGTTATTACTTATAAAAACAACGTAGAAATTAGAAACAGCGCTTATCAGATAGAAAAAGGAATAGGTTATACTGATCAGGAAGAACACGACTTATTAACCTTTGAAGGCAAGACTTACGTGATAGAAAAACTTGATAATCAAAACCTAACGATTGTGAGTAACAATCAAGATGGTTCTAGAACTATATTTAAAAGATAGTTTTGTAAGCTATTTAAAACTATTTTTGCAAAATTAAATTTGAACCATTTCTTGAAAGACAATTTAGAAAAATACATCAAACTGTGCATAAAAAATGACAGAGAGGGACAACTGAAAATTTATCAGTTGTTCTCTCCTGTTTTGTATGGTATATGTTTGAAGTATATGAAAAATGAAGATGATGCTAAAGATGTTTTTCAGGAAGCTTTTGTAATTGTGTTTCAGAAAATAAGCCAATATAAATTTGAAGGAAGTTTTGAAGGATGGCTCAAACGGATTTTCATCAATAAACTGATAGAGACACTAAACAAAAAGAAAAAGGAGAGTTTCTTTTTAGATGTTTTTGATCCCGACACCGATTTTATTGAAGAAGAGGAATTAGAGGTGATTCCGATGGAACAGGAAAAACTTTTAGAATATATTCGGGATTTACCAGATCAATACAGGACCGTTTTTAACTTGTATGTTTTTGAAAAAATGAAACACAAAGAAATTGCCGAACTATTAAAAATCTCCGAAGGAACATCAAAATCAAATTTGAATCGCGCCAAACATATTTTACAAAAGCGAATTTTGAGCATAAAAAATTTTAAGACAGCATGAAGAAGCATAAAATAGAAGATATTTTTTCATCAATGGAAGACTTTTCGAGTGTTCCGCCTCCAGAATTGTGGGCACAAATTGAGGAAAAATTAGACAAACCTAAAAAGAAGAAGAGAGCTATTCTTTGGTGGTCGGCTGCTGCATGCTTATTATTAGGGTTACTTCTGCCTTCAATTTTACATTTTACTTCACTTGAAAATAAAAACTTTAATACAAACGGATCTGATACTAACAGTGTAGTTTTGGAAGAAAAAGCAAAAGATGCTTCTAAAAACAATAATGCTGGAAAAAATGAAAATACCAATGAAACAAAAGACGCTCTAAAAAATGTTTCACCATCTGAAAAACAATTAAATAGTTCTAATACCAAAGAAATTCAAGAACAAGAAACGGCTGTTGCAGTTGGTAATTCTAAAAACAAAACCAGCAAAACTGGTTCAGAATCTAAGATGCAGATGCCAAATAGTGCAAACACGCCAAATCAATCGCTTGCGATTCAAAATTACAATACATCTGAGAATCAATCTAAATCTGCCTCTTCTAAAAAATCGATCTTGGGGAATAGTAAACAAACTAATGCTAAAGGAATTTCAGAAGAACGAATTGTTTTTGGAAAAGAAAACAAATTTAATGCTAATGCTAAAAAACAGCTTTCCAATTCAATTTTTGAAGATTTATCTGGTGTAAAAAATAATAACAATATCGCTTTTTCAAAACAAAATAATACCGCAAACAATTCGGTATTTAAACAGAATTCAGCAAAAACACCTGCTGAAAATACCTCTACCGAACTGGCATACAAAACCAATTCGAAAGAGAATAATACTAAATTCAACAACAATGCTTTAAGCAAAGTAGATTCGATGCAGCTGGCAGAACTTCAAAATCTGGAGAAAGGCATTTTGACTCCTGAAGCTAAAAAGGAAGAAAAAGAGAAAAAAGATAAACTAATCGACAAAAAAGAAAAATGGGCTGTAGCTGTTTTTGCTGGTGTGGCTAGTTCTGAAAATACTAAAAACGAAAAAACACTTGGCAATACAGTAGATTCTAAACAATCTAATTCTTATGGTGTTAGAACAAAATACAACATCAATAAAAAATGGGCTGTAGGTTCTGGGCTAAAAATTAATGAATTGGGGCAAAGTGTTGCAAATGTCTCTTATGTAAGTGCAAAAAGCAATGCACTTTTTATTCCTGGTGCAACTTTGTCAAATGTGGCATCCTCACCTGTAGTAAGCCCTAATGCAGATTATCTTTTTGTGTCTAACAGTACAAAAGAAGCTTTGAAAAATGATAACAGCATACAAACTGGAAAATTAGATCAGAACTTACGATATATCGAAATGCCACTTGAAGTTTCTTATTCTATTTTCAACAGAAATAAAGCGAGCATTAACTTAAATACAGGAGGTTTTGTAGGGAAATTAATTTCGAACAATGTTGCTTTGGACGGACATTCTATTGGACAAAATGTAAGTGCAAATGATTATGTTTATGGCTCGACTCTAAGTAGTACCGTTCAATATCGTGTTTACAAAAAGACTAATGTATTTGTAGAACCGGCTATGAATTATTATATCAATCCGTTAAACAGTCAGTCTTTCAACCAGTTTCAATGGGGTTTAAATTTTGGTTTAAATGTTTCATTCTAAATTTAGTTTAGCGTAATTTTCTAGAAAAATTAATGCTTGCTTTTTATGAATGTTATTATTTCACCTTCTATTCCAACCGATTTAAAATTAGCAAAAGAAGCCGTTTTTGACAAAGCACATTTGGAGCTGACTAATCTTCAAAAAGAAGACGAAAGTGACCAATACAGTGCTTATCGTTTTCAATTCAACAACAGTAAAATCTGTTACAGAGAAGCTAAAATTACGCCAACCAAAACAGGTCAGTTTGTTACTTTATGGAAGCGAAATCAATCAGGAATAATTGAACCTTTTGATGATTCGGACCCAATTGATTTTGTAATTGTGAGTGTTCGAAAAGATTTAAACTGGGGACATTTTATATTTCCAAAAAATATACTCTTAGAGAAAAGCATTTTTTCAACTCCAAATAAAGAAGGAATACGAGCAACAAGAGTTTATCCGCCATGGGATGAAACTATGAGCAAACAAGCTCAAAAAACTCAAAAATGGCAATTAGATTATTTTATAATGCTTACTAATTCAAATGAAATTGATTTCAATCAATTGAAAAAAATCTTCGCATAGATTTTTAATAAAAAAGGCTTCCAAAATCTGGAAGCCTTTCTTTTACATTGAAATTATTTATTTCTTGATAATCTTATCTTTAAAAATAACCTTATTATTTTCTGAAACAGTATAGAAATAAACTCCCGAAGCTAGATTATGAACAGAAACTACTGCTGTACTGATTTCTGATTCATTTTTAACACTTATCGGAGTTCCAATTGCTCGTCCGTTAAAATCATACAATCTAATTTTCAAGTCTCTTCCTTGTGTCGTTTTTACATCAAAGCTTACAAAATCAGTTGCTGGATTTGGATACGCTTTTACATAATATTTGTTTTTTCCAAAATCAGGTGTAGAAAGCACATCTTGTTTCAATTCGAAACGGGCAATTACAGGTGCATGATCTGAAGTTGTGCTTGTATAGTTTGCAATGTCATTTCTTGGATCATAAACTTGAATCGAATTAGTTATATATTGATCTGACAATTCATTAGAAACAATGATATGATCTAAGAAACTAGGTGGAGTAAAATTTAAATAAGTAACGGCACCTAAGTGGCTAATGCCTAATGTCAATGGATTATAATTTGTAGTATCCTCCACATATTTTTCATATGACGAAGGTGTACTTACATTTCCTACCCACGCTTTTACATCATCATTTAGATCTCCTAACAGAATTAAATTTGAGTCTGCATATTGAGAATCTAAAGCATCTTTTAAATATTCAACATCATATTTACGTTGGTTATATTCTTTTATACTTGTACCACTATTGGCACGCGCATGAAGATCGATCAAAGTAATATCTTTTTTAAATCCTCCAATATTAGTTTCTAATTCCACTACATAAGGCAAACGTCCAGATGAGAAAAAACTGTTATCATTCACTTCAGGAGTATCTGTACCAGGATAATTAGGCAAAACTAAAGTATTGTCTAGAACTTGATCATAAATTTCTTTAAACAATACTTTTGTGCTTTTTACAGAAGTTGTTTGCGTATTATAAAGGACAACTAATTTCTGAGGCGGAAACTTTGGATCAGGAAGTCTCCATGAATAAGACCATGAAGAACAAATTACTTTATCAAAAGTTTTTCCGTTCACATTTATTTTTTGAATTAAAACATCAATTGAAGGATCATCTGAAACTTCTTGAAGAGCATAAACATCTGCATTCAATTTATTCATTACTTTGGCTACATTCTCAATTTGTAATGGATCATTTAGTGGACCAAATTCTTGTCCATTACTTCCCACTACATCTGTCCCAAAAAATGATACATTATAAGTCACTACATCAAAAGTATCTACTTTAGGCCAAGAAGAAGCTGTAAATGATCCTATTTGTTTATTTAACGAAGTTCCAGTAATAGTTAAAAGACCAGAAATTATTGGTTCTTTTGTTGTTGGCGCAAATCTTGCGTAAATTGTTTTTCCTACCTTGGCATCTGCAGAAGAAACTAATACGTTTGAAGCAAATGAAACATTATCTAATGATAGTTGATACGAAGCTGGAGCCTGAATCGTAATATCATCATAACCTGCTGCTGTAAAAACAAAAGATTGGCTCGCAGAAAACGTATTTTGGCTTACATCTCCAAAATCTAAAATTGGATTTGAGTCTACATATTTCGTTTCATTGGTAATTGCAAAATCATCAAAAGACCATTCTGCCGCATTGCCACTTCCACCAGAAGCTGTTTCATAAACCCAAGCTAAATAAATAGGGCTTGTTTTATAAGCGGTTAAATTTATGTATTCAGACTTTATATAGGTTTCTTTAATTATTGGAAAACGTCCATCAATCTGTGTCCACGTTGCTGTATTAGGCGCACTTACTCCATCATAATCTGTAGAGACCATTAATTTTAAAGAGGGACCATCATAATATTGACGAGAATAAAAAGATAATAACGGAATTTGTGTAAAACTATCTAAACGTAATTTTGGTGAAATCAGCCAGTCTTTACTAGCTCCAGAATCAGAAAAACCATTCATAAGAACTGCACCCGTTCCTGAATTTATATTTCTTGCTTGAGTAGTATGAGACCATTTGTTGGTTGGTCCAGCCTCATTGTATTGCGTCCATATATTCTTTAAAAGTACATTTGGATCATCAAAGTTTTGTATAAAAGGATTTATTCCATAAGCTGTTACAGTAACTGTTTTTGTTGCACCTCCAGTAGTTTCATGAGTGATTGAGCCCGTAAAACTGCCAATTGTAGCTGGAGTATATTTTACATAAACTGCTGGTGTTGCATTAGAAGCAAAATCAGCAGGAATGAATGTTAAAGAGGAGGAGAATGCAACCTTATCTTTTGAAATTAAAAAATCAGATTGAGCAGTTACCACAACATTCCCAGTAAGATTAGAAGCGCCTATTTGGTAACTTCTAATTACAGATTCATAATTTGGTTCAAAACCACCTAAATTTAATTCATCAACTGTTGTAGATATAGCAGGAGGAATAACACTTAATGTTGTAGCATCAACCTTATTTACTACTGTTTGAATATTCCCAACTTGATCTTCTGAAACAGAAAAAACAGAATAGGTTGTACCTAAACTTAAGTTTGAAAAAGTTTTTACATATTCCTGAGATGCATTTGTAATATCTAAAACTCCTGACTGTAAAGCTGAAGCTCCGTTTGAATCCTGACCCGCTTTTACTTGTACTGCCGTTGGTGCAGCACTTCCATTTGGAAGTAATACAAAATAGGTTTTTCCAATTTCATTTATTTTATTGATGAAATCAAAACCTTGCGCCAAGATATTATCTGTTTTTGGATAACCAGAAACATTAACTGGCGGATTTTGATCATTACTTTCTCTAACATCAATATTATCAATTGCAAATGATGGACGAGATCCTCCTCCTGAAACTTGTCTTGTAATCCATCTTATCTGAACTATTTCTTGATTGTTACATGCTGCAGGAAGCATTACCGTTATATGCTCACTTTGTAATGTGGCGCTTTCACTTGTTCGTGTAGTTGTATTATTTTGAAAATAAGTTCTATCCAATGTTATAAAGTTTCCTGTTTCACCCACTCGATATTGTAACGCCATTTCATTAATACGAGTATTTGTACCAGTACCATATGGATTACGAATTACCATTACATCATATTGCACCTCTATGTCAGTATTACCAGTAGTTTTTAAAGCCAGAGCTATACATTGATCAAGAAAATTCCCAGCATTTAAAAAACCAATTCTCTCATTAAAATTATAAATATTCCCCGATGCAGAAGTAGCTGAACCGCCAGCAGACATGGTTTTATCTGATAAAACTGTAGTAGTAAAAGATGAAGGTGTAGTTATAGCTGAGCTTGAAGGTGTACTTGCATTCCAGCCTTGTATCCCAACTGGATAATCTGCTGCCAAATCATTAAACTCTTGTCTATAGGGTAAAGTCTGTGGTGCTGGCATCGTCTGGGCAAAAAGATTTTCAGAAATACAGCAAAAAAAACATATAGAAGCCCAAAAAAGGCAAGATAAGTAAAGTTTTTTCATACGTTAAATAATAGAGTTTTTAGAAATCAAATTTATCTCCTTTAAAGTTAAGCCAATATTATAAAACCATAAACTTAACGGTCGATGTTTTATAAATATTACACAATAAACTTCAAGATTACCTTAAAGATAATAAAATAAAAACAACAAAAAACAAAATATTCAAAACATAATTCAAAAACAATCCAATCTTAACTCCTTTTTTTACAACCACTATGTTTCCTACAAATCATGAAGTTTCAACACAAAAAAAAGCAGTAAACTTTCGCTTACTGCTTCTTCATTAGTCATGTATTTATATAAAATATTATACCGCTGTATAACCTCCGTCGGCAATAATATAACTTCCTGTTGTAAATGATGATTTATCAGAATTTAAGAAAACTACCAATTCAGCAATTTCTTCGGCTGTTCCTAAACGATTCATTGCTGCTTTTGCTGCAACAGCATTCAGCATGTCTTTATTCAAATTGTCTTTTAAAAGAGCCGTTTCAATATAACCAGGCCCAACAGCATTACAACGAATGTTTTTCTGTGCATATTCTACTGCAATGTTTTTTGTCAAACCCACAACACCATGTTTACTTGCCGTATATGCTACGCTGTTTGGTGCTGCCACTTGTCCGTGAATAGAGGCAATATTAACAATGCTTCCTCCCCCGTTTTTTTCCATTTGTTCCAATTGGTATCGACAAGCATAAAAAACACCGCTCAAATTCAAAGCAATTACTTTATCCCAAGCTTCAGGCTCATATTCTCCGGTTGGTTTTGCAGGCCCTCCCATTCCGGCATTGTTGCAGGCAATATCAAGTCGGCCGTATTTTGAAACTACAACCTCAACCATACGTTTGTTGTCACTTGCACTAGACGAATCCCCTTTTACGAAAAAAGCTTCTCCGCCCTTTTCTTTTATAATTTTTACGGTTTCTTCACCGTGTTCAACGTTTATATCAGATACTACTACTTTTGCTCCTTCTCGAGCGTAGGCTTCTGCCACTGCGCGTCCAATTCCAGAACCGCCACCTGATACAAAAGCTACTTTATTTTCTAAAAGTGCCATTTTATATATGTTTTTAAATTCATACCTTAAATTTACGAAGATATCCAAGCATATTCAAGGTTTGACAAGAGTTTAGAATAACATTAACGCTTAGCGCTAATGTTATGTTATTTGATATTAAAATGACCTTTGTTTACTGAAAATTTCGTATTATTATTACTCGCTTTCATCCAATTTCATATTGCCTCTGTCCTTATGACTTTCAGGGTTTGAATTCGGATATCGATTTGGAGTTATATCAGAATTGCGGTCTTTGTTTTCTACTGTTTTTTTTGCTTCTTCATCTGTAGTAACCCCTCGGTTTGAATTTGGATTATCTGATGTTGTATTTGAAAGTTTGGTCTTGATATCTTCATTCTCGTTTCGTGCACGATCTACTATTTTTTTATTTCCATCAGCATCAGTTACTACTTCTTTGTTCAGTTTAGAATCTTTCAGTTCTTTGTCGTGAGAAACATTTTTTCCTTTAGATTCATCAATATTTTTCTGAGTACCGTTGATTTTTTTCGTTCCTAAATTATTTGTTTCCATGGCTTTATTTCGTTTACATTATACATCACTAATATTACGAATTCCAACTATGAAAAAATTATTATTTCGTAATTATTTTCTTTCATAATTACCATCTACTTTTTTTTTATTTATTACCTTTATTCGATACAACTTAACAACCTTACTTATGAGTTTCTTCAAAATCAAAACGAGCTGGTCTAATGCCGAATTTATTCTTATTAAACTTTGTATGGCTTCTGCCTATATTTTAATCGGAAGTTATTTTCATGATTTTTTCGACAATTATTATGCTATTTTAATTGTCATTTTTATTATTACTGTGATTTGGTTTGTTTATCAATGGCTAAAAAAAATGAAATCCCATTCAGACTTACCATACTAAATGTTCGTTTTTTATTTTATGAAAGAACTATCTTTGCAAAAAATTAAAAATGCACCGACACTTCATTCTTTTTAAACCTTACGGCTATTTGAGCCAATTTATTTATGAATTAAAAAGAAAGAAAAAGCTTTTGGGCGAGTTACACGATTTTCCGGAAGGGACAATGGCAATTGGAAGATTAGACGAAGATTCCGAAGGCCTGCTCCTCCTGACTACCGATGGAAATATGAGTGAACTTGTGCGAAGTAAAAAAGTCGACAAAGAATATTACGTTCAGGTTGACGGACTAATTACGCCCGAAGCGATAGAACAATTGCAAAAAGGTGTCGAAATTGGTCTTGATGGAGGCAAATACAAAACCAAACCCTGCAAAGCTTTCATCGTAAACGAAATTCCTGATTTTGGGGTAAGAGCTAAAAAAATCCGAGACGAACGTCATGGTCCAACTTCGTGGGCTTCGATTACAGTTAGAGAAGGAAAATTTCGCCAAGTTAGAAAAATGACCGCTGCGGTCGGTTTTCCAACCTTACGTTTGGTTCGTGTACGAATAGGAAATGTATATTTGCAAAACTTAAAAGCGGGAGAAGTACTTGAAGTTTCCGATTTTCAATTAGATAATTAGAAAATGTGTCAATTTGATATTTTTTGTAAACTCATAACTTTTAACCCTTAACTCATAACTTTAAAAAGAAAATGCTAAACGTAGTTCTCGTAGAACCTGAAATACCAAATAATACCGGAAACATTGGAAGATTGTGTGTGGGTACAGAAAGCCGACTTCATTTAATTCATCCTTTCGGATTTGTCATTAATGATAAAAACTTAAAACGTTCCGGATTGGATTATTGGGTACATCTTGATGTTACAGAATATCAAAACGTTGAAGAATGGATTGCACAGATTCCGGATCAGTCTCGTGTATTTTTAATGAGTTCGCATTCTGAAAAATCATATTTGGAAAATGAATTTCAGGATGGCGACTGGTTGGTTTTCGGAAAAGAAAGCGTTGGTCTAAGCAAAGAATTTATGGCGAGATTCAAAAATCATTTGACAATTCCGATGTCACCGCTGATTCGTTCTTTTAATATTGCGAATTCTGTGGCTTTTGTGGTTGGTGAGGCGAAAAGACAAATTGGATTGAAGAAATAGTTACTGAGCTCCTGCAAGGTTTTCCAAACCTTGTAGGTATATTATTTTTAATCCAAATCTAAAATTTAAGCCTACAAGGTTTGGAAAACCTTGCAGGAAGCGTCGAAATCAATTGACAATAAACTTCCCCTTTTCTGCATCAAAAATAATATGTTCATCTTTGAACAAATTATTAAAACTGCCATTCGAAATTAAATTACATGGCTGATCCTGTACAATACTTTCCGGTGTCATAATAATCATTTCGTCACTTAACTGAATTGCCAAATCAATATCGTGTGTTGAGAACAAAATACACTTTTGAGTTTCGTGTGTTAATTTCTTCAATAATTTAAACAAAGAAACTTTATGCAATAAATCCAAATGCGTTGTAGGTTCATCTAAAATAATCAGTGGCGTATCTTGTGCCAAAGCTCTTGCAATTAAGACTTTCTGTAATTGTCCGTCACTAATTTGAAAATGTTTTTTTGAAGCTAAGTGTTCTATTTGGGTTAATTGCATTGCTTCCTGAACTTTTACAACATCTTCATTAGACAATTTATCAACCCAATTAGTATAAGGCTGACGACCCAACGCAACTAATTCGAAAACCGAAAGACTACTTGGAGGCAGTTTTTCTGTTAAAACTAAACTTAAATTTTGCGCCAGTTCCAAAGGTTTATAATGTGAAATCTCTTTTTCATTCAAATAAACATTTCCTGATAAAGGTTTTTGAATTCCTGTTATAGTCCGAAGTAAAGTCGATTTTCCAATTCCGTTTGCTCCTATTAAAGTAATCAGTTTTCCTGAATCCAGATTTAAGTTCAGATCTTTGGCAATGGTCGTCACACCTTTCTTGGATTTATATCCGATATTTAAATTTGATGTATTTAAGATACTTCTAATCATTGTGGTTATTTTTTAAACACATAGAAACATAGTTTTTTTCCTTTTTCTGAGAGTTGATTTGAAAATTTACTAGTAAATTAACACATAGCTTTTGAGCTTAAATCTTTGGGAGTAATTTGTAATATTCATTTACGAATGTTTTTTGACCTTCTTTGAAAATATTAAAACAATTAAAATTAATCAAAATACCTTTTGGCGCTTTTAAGAGTTTCATATAAGTCATTAACTGTGCTTCACAAATAGGATTTAGTTCTAATGTTGCTTTCAATTCTACGACTAAGCAATTTTCGATAAACAAATCACATTTTAAATTAGCATTTAATTCTTTATCCCTATAAATCAAGGGCACATTCATTTCTGTGACAAAATTTATTTTCCTGTAACTCAATTCTTCTTTTAAACATTCATGATAAACACTTTCGAGTAATCCTCTTCCAATAGCTTTATGTACTTGTATGCATGCTCCTATAACATTGAAAGTCAATTCATCTAAATATTTCTGAGTAATCATTATCTTAATTTTTAAAAGAACATGTTCCATTTTCGCAAAGTCTATGTTTTAATTTACTAGTAAATTTTCAAATCAACTTTCAAAAAAAAAATAGAAATCTATGTTTCTATGTGTTTAAAAAACTAAGATACTAAAATTTTGTAATCTTTTACTGAAAATTCCTTTTCCTTACTAAAAGCCAAATTACAACCGGAGCACCAATAATAGACGTTATCGCATTTATTGGAAGCGTAACCTCAAATCCTGGCATTTGCGAAACAATATCGCAAAACAACATTATAATCGAACCAAAAAATAAAGTACTCCAAAATAATACTGTGTGATTACTGGTTTGAAAAGTCAGTTTGGCAATATGAGGAACCGCTAATCCAATAAAAGCTATCGGGCCTGCAAATGCCGTAATCGCTCCAGATAATATACTCGTTGCAAATATGATTACCAATCTAGCCTGCTTAAAGTTTAAACCCATGCTTTTTGCATAATTTTCTCCAAGAAGCAAAGCATTTAAAGGCTTTATACTTTTGGCACTTAAAAGCAAACCGATTGTGACACAAGTTGTCAAAATGCCAATCGTTGGCCATGAAAGATTCCCTAGACTTCCCATTGACCAGAAAGTGAATTTCTGAAGCTGTTCAGCTGTGCTGAAATAAGTCAGAACGCTTACAATCGCTGTGGTGAAACTTCCAAACATTAATCCCACAATCAGAATGGCCATCGTGTCACGCAATCTTTGTGAAACTACTAAAACCAAAAGTAAAACTAATGTACTTCCGGCTGTAGAGGCTAAAACAATTCCGTAAGAAGACAAGGCTATCACACTTAAAAAAGAAGGCAAAAATCCTGCTCCTAAAATCACAAAAGCAACTCCTAAACTTGCTCCCGAACTCAATCCTAAAACATAAGGTCCGGCAAGCGGATTTCTAAATAAAGTCTGCATCAAAAGTCCGCTGATTGAAAGACCCGTTCCAACCAAAACTGCCGTAATGGCTTTTGGCAGGCGATAATTTATAATAATATATTCCCAGGTCGATTTTGTCGCATGCCCTCCAGTCAAACTAGTAAAAACATCTTTTACAGGAATCATAACAGAACCTAAACTAATGCTTGCGAAAAACATCAGCAAAAGCCCCAACGCCAAAATGACAAATAAAATGGTATTTCGTTTTTTATTCGCCAATTTAGTTCAGTTTTGATGCGAAAGTAAACTCGTAACCCGATAATAAATCAGGGTGAAAAATTTTAATATAATCCTTTAAAACTAAATCAGGACGGCTTGGAGCCAATTCGTAATAAACTGTACCACCAGTTGCTCCCAATTTACCTTCAAAATTATAAACCGTTTTATTTTTAAAAGCATCAAACTCTCCATAATGCGGATTTGCCTTCTGTAATTCTTCTAAACTTTTGAAGGAACCTGAAGCAATCCAGACATTTGCATCTTTGGCTTTGTCTAAAACCTTTTCAAAAGACAAACCTTCACTTCCACTTCCTTTTAAATCTGACCATAAATAATTGGCTTTTGCATCTTTCATAAACTCCGCAACCCAGCTGTTTCCTTTGGCCACATACCAAACATCTTCGTACATCGAGCCATATAAAACTTTTGAAGTTGCAGGTTTATCAACCACCATTTTTTTTGCCTGATTATAGCTTTGGACAATTTTATCAAAAAGTTCTTTTGCCTGTTCTTCTTTACCAAATAAAGCACCGTAAAGTTTAATCCATTCTGCTTTTCCAAGAGGAGATTGTTCCATCCAGTCGCCTTGGATTAAAACATTTAATCCGCTTTTTTTCAGATTATCCAACATTGGATTGTTGTTATCCACTCCAAAAGTGACAATCAAATCCGGAGATAATTCTATTAATTGTTCGATATTTAGTTTTTCATTTTGTCCAACGTTTTTCACAGAACCTTTATCAATTAAGGCTCTCGTTTTTTCTGAAGAAATATAATCGGTGTGAGGAAAACCAACCAATTTATTTTCTACTTCCAACATTTCTAAAAACGGAATATTAGTTGTCGAAGTAACCACAACAGAGGCTAACGGAACCTGAATTGTAGTATAACCTTGAAGACTATCCGGTACTTTTCCGTCTTTTTCTTTTAGAATGTATTTGAAATCTTTATTGGCATTTGGCCATGGATTTGAGACAGTTACAACTGAATAATCATCATATTTCACGATCGAAAGTCCGCTCGCGTATTCAATACTGTTTTTTGCAGTTTCAGTTTTTACAGTTTCTAGATTTTCATTCTTCTTACATCCTGTCAGGATAAAAAAAGAAGCTATAAAAATCATTTTCGGTACTAAATGTCTCATATTTTATGTTTTGGATGGTGACAAAGGTAAAGTATTTTCTATTTTTTTTGTTTACCTTTATTCTTACAAATTTAAACAATTGTATCTTTACAACATGAATACCACAAAAATGAAAATTTGCTCTAGCTGTGAATCTCAGTTCAGCTGTGGAGATATATCTGTAGAAAAAAAATGCTGGTGCAACGACTACCCGCCCATTTTTTCTCTTTCTGAAGGAGGGGATTGCCTTTGTCCGACCTGTTTTAAAGAAGCCTGCGAAGACAAAATTGATGCCTATGTAGAAACCATAAATCCGTCAAACGCTCCTAAAAACAAAGCGACTTCTTTACCCAAAACAAACACTTTAATTGAAGGCATTGATTATTATATCGAAAATGGAAATATGGTTTTTAAAACCTGGTACCATTTAAAAAGAGGAACCTGCTGTGGAAATAACTGCCGACATTGCCCTTATTAAAAAGTTATGAGTTAAAAGTTATGAGTTAAAAGTTGAAAAACTCTTTGTTACTTTGTATTATAAACTCACATAACTCTTAACTCACAACTTATAACCTTTCAAAAAAAAATGATTTACCTAATAACCGGCGGTGAACGCTCTGGAAAAAGCAGTTATGCACAAAACTTGGCTTTAACACTTTCAGATAATCCAATATATGTCGCGACAGCCAGAAAATGGGATTCTGATTTTCAAAACCGAATTGACAGACATCAACAGGAAAGAGACGAACGCTGGATTAATATTGAGGAAGAAAAGTTTTTAAGCAAAATTGATTTCTCCGGAAAAACAGCTTTAATTGACTGCGTTACACTTTGGCTTACTAATTTTTTTGTGGACACTAAAAATGATGTTCAGCTAAGTTTAGAAGAGGCAAAAAAAGAATTTCTTGCCATTGCCAATCAAAAAAACACCAATATCATTATTGTAACAAACGAAATCGGAATGGGAGTTCACGCCGAAACTCACATCGGAAGAAAATTTGTAGAACTGCAAGGCTGGATGAATCAATTTTTAGCATCAAATGCAGATGAAGTTGTTTTGATGGTTTCCGGAATTCCGGTCAAGATTAAAGGTTAAATTCCAATCCTCAAAAGGAAATTCCAAAATTAAAATTCCAAATTCCAACACTATACTTTATCTTTACTAGAATCTTTCCATCTGCAGATTTGGAATTTGGAACTTAAAAAAATTGGATTTTTATAATGAGTAATCTAGACGACATACTAAAATCACGCCGTGACACCCGACATTTCACCACCGACGAAGTTCCTGATGAAGTAATTCAGAAAGCTTTACAGGCGGGACATTGGGCGCCATCTGTTGGACTTACTGATGCGACTAGATATTTTCTCATCAAATCTAATGAAGTTAAAACCTCGATTAAAAAGCTGTTTTTAGATTACAACAAAAAAGCAGCTGAACTTACCGATAACGAAGAGCAAAAAGAATTGTATAATTCACTAAAACTGGAAGCTATTGAAGAAGCACCTATTGGACTCATAATTGCTTACGATCGTTCGGTTTTGAATCAATTTACCATTGGGACTATTGGCAGTAACGAAGCCGTAAAATTCAGTTCCGTTTGTGCAGCGCAGAACATCTGGCTTTCGCTGACAGAACAAGGTTACGGCATGGGCTGGGTTTCGATTCTAAATTATTATCAATTTAAAAAAATCCTCGATTTACCAGAAAACATTGAGCCGCTTGGTTATTTCTGTATCGGAAAACCAGCAACGAATTATAACAACCAGCCAATGTTACAGCAATTGCATTGGAAACAAAAATCGGAAGCCCCAATCTGCAAAGAGATTTCGGAAATTCATAAAATAAACATTCCTGATTTTGAGCCAAACGTAAAAACTGAAAACGACAACAAAATTGATTTCCACAAGGTTTTACAAGAAAAAATAGATTCTAAAACAAAACCTGTTGGTTCGTTGGGAACTTTAGAAACACTAGCTTTTCAAATGGCGAATGTTTTTGAAACTTTAAATCCAAAAATCGCAAATCCAAATATTGTTGTTTTTGCCGCTGATCACGGAATTGCCAATCATGGCGTAAGCGATTATCCGCAGGATGTGACACGCCAAATGGTCAACAATTTTCTGGACGGCGGAGCGGCAATAAATGTTTTTTGCAAACAAAATGATATCAAATTATCAATTGTTGATGCTGGAGTAAATTATGATTTCCCAACAAATACAAAATTAATAGATTGTAAAATTGCTAAAGGAACTCAATCGTTTCTGCATGTTCCAGCTATGAGCGAAACTGAAGTGCAATTGTGTTTTGAAAAAGGAAAATCTATAGTCGAAACTATTTCAAAATCAGGTTCAAATTGTATTGGTTTTGGTGAAATGGGAATTGGCAATACTTCAACGGCTTCTGTTTTAATGAGTCTTTTAACTGATTTCCCTCTTGAAGAATGCGTGGGAAAAGGAACTGGAGTTTCAGACGAAAAATTAATTCAAAAGCAAAATATCCTCAAAAAAGCTATTGATAATTATTCCGGTCAAGCCGATTTACTATCACAGCTTTCTTATTTTGGCGGTTTTGAAATTCTTCAGATGGCAGGTGGAATGCTTTCTGCTTTCAAAAATAAAATGCTGATTTTGGTTGATGGTTTCATTTGTACGGTTGTTTTTTTAATTGCTTCTAAAATTAATCCGAATATTAAAAACAATGCTGTTTTCTGTCACTGCTCTGCTGAAAAAGCACATATAAAACTGCTTGAATACCTTGAAGCTAAACCTATTCTAAATCTTGATTTACGCTTAGGCGAAGGAACTGGTTGTGCCGTTACTTTTCCGATTTTAAAGTCGGCTGAAGCTTTTTTGAATGAAATGGCTAGTTTTGAGAGCGCGGGAATAAGTAGGAAATAAACTCCATGTTTGTCATTTCGACTGAAAGGAGAAATCGCACTAGAAACTCCACAAAGTTTATCTCCAATCTTTGTCGAATCCCGTGTGTGATTTCTCCTTTCAGTCGAAATGACAAAAACAAACTAAAATTTAATTTATTAATGAAAAAAGAACTACACATCTTCTTCACCTGTTTAATGTTTTACACCCGAATCCCATGTCCAAAAAACATTACACACCATCCTGATTATTTAAATAAAGCCACAAGATATTTTCCTTTTATTGGATGGATTGTGGGAAGCATTTCTTTTATCATTTATTCTGTATTTGCTCTGTTTCTTTCTACAGAAACGGCCGTTATTTTTTCAATTGTCATTTCAGTTCTTACAACAGGAGCTTTTCATGAAGATGGTTTTGCAGATGTGTGCGACGGTTTTGGCGGAGGCTGGACTAAGGAAAAAATCCTAATGATTATGAAAGACAGTGCAATTGGCGCGTATGGTGCAATTGGATTGGTTTTACTTTTTCTATTAAAATTCAAACTGCTTTCAGAATCTATTTTGTTGTTTCAAGTTTATGATTCGATGGCAATATTCAAAATTTGGCTCTTGTTTATTTCTGTGCACTCTTTAAGTCGTTTAGCAGCAATCAGTATCATTTTTACTCATGAATATTCTCGCGAAGATGCTTCGAGCAAAAGCAAACCTATTGCGAAACAATTCACATGGAAAGAAATTTTTGGATCTTTCTTTTTTGGATTGGTTCCTTTACTTGTATTTTCTTATTTTGATCCTAAAGTTCTATTTGCAGTTATTCCAGTTTTCATAACAAGATATTTTTTAGCAAGATATTTCCAAAAATGGATTGATGGTTATACTGGAGATTGTCTTGGTGCCACACAACAGGTTTGTGAAGTTATATTTTACCTAAGTATTTTATTTTTATGGAAATTTATCTAGTCCGTCATACTGAAACGATTTGCGAAAAGGGAATCTGCTACGGACAATCGGATGTTAATATTTTGGAACCTTTTGATGAAATTTTCAGCAAAATTGTTTCCGAATTGCCTTCAGAAGCCTTGATTTTTTCTAGTCCATTAAAACGCTGCGTGATTTTAGCTAAACATATTCAAGAAAATATAAAGGTAATTTCTTATCAGGAAGACAAACGTTTGATGGAAATGAATTTTGGCGACTGGGAGCTAAAAAACTGGAATGAAATTCCGCCAGAAGAACTCAATCCGTGGATGGAAGATTTTGTCAATATTAAAGCTACAAATGGCGAATCTTTCACGGAATTACACAAAAGAGTTGGTGATTTTTTATCTGATAAAATCTCAAAAACGGAACATCCAATTATCCTTGTGGCTCATGCCGGAATCATCAGAAGCATATTATGTCATCAAACTTCATTACCTTTAAAGGAAGCATTTCAGAATAAAGTAGATTTTGGACAAGTTATAAGAATTGAATTATAAATCCCTCATTTGTTTCACTTTTAGGGCTAAATAGTGAAACAAATTTGAATAATCTGTATTTTTAACTTTATCTTTGCAGCAAATTAAGGTTGTGTTTTGATAAACACATTAAAAGGGAATCAAGTAAAATCTTGAGCTGTACCCGCAACTGTAAGCTAAGTTCTTAAACGAACGCTTGTTGTAAACTGCAAAACCACTGTCACGCCCTGCGTGATGGGAAGGAAAACAACAAGACGCAAGCCAGGAGACCTGCCTTTATAACCAAATTATCGAACTCTCGGGAAAAAGAGTGAAGAAATTATGACTATAAAATTAAAGGTTGCTTTTTGTTTTCTATTGTTGTGCCAGCTTATTTCGGCGCAAAAAGATTCTATTACCAGTCTCAAAGAAGTCTACGTTTCGGACAAAAACTTAAAAAAATATTCTTCTACACAATCTGTTTTAAAGCTTACTGATTCTATTATTAATAAAAATGAAGCTTTACTAACTGATTTATTAAACTTTAATTCTACTTTATATTTTAAAGAATACGGTCGTGGCATGCTTTCTACTGTATCATTTAGAGGAACAACTTCTTCACAAACTGCTGTAATCTGGAACGGAATTAATATTAATTCACAAATGAACGGAAGCACTGACTTCAATACTATTTCAGGCTCTGATTATAATTCTGTTAGTATAAAAGCAGGTGGAGGAAGTGTTATTTATGGAAGCGGGGCAATTGGCGGAACCGTTCACCTAAATAACGATCTGTTATTTATTAATAGTTTTGAAAATAATTTAAAGCTGGATTACGGGAGTTTTAATACTATTGGAATTAATTACAAAACTTCTATTTCAAATAAAAAATGGAGTACACAAATTGGTTTTTCTAAAAACAGCTCCACAAACGATTATAAATATTTAGATCGATACACTTGGAGAGGCGAACAGCGCTGGAATCAAAATGGAAAGTACGACATTATTACTTTAAATGCGAATGTGGGATATAAAATAAACGACAACCATATTGTAAAGCTTTATAGCCAAACCTCCAATACCGATAGAAATACTTCTCTAATTACAGAGACAGATACAAAAAGCAAATACATTAATGGTTTTAATCGAAATTTATTAGAATATGATGGTAATTTCGGGAAACTAAAAACCAATTTTAAAACGGCTTATATTTTTGAGAACTATCAGTATTTCTCAAACATTAACTCTAAAAATTATACCTACGGAAAAACCGAGAACCTGATTACAAAATTAGATTTAGATTATACTTTATTTAAATCTACTCAAATTAACGGAATTGTAGATTACAGCAGAACAAATGGTTATGGAAGTGGCTTTGGAAGCCATGTACGCGAAATAAGTTCTGCCTCTTTATTAGTTAAACAAGACCTTGGTTCAAATTGGAAAAATGAACTTGGAATTAGAAAAGAATTTACAGACAATTACAAATCGCCACTTTTGTTCAATTTTGGATCTTCATATAAATTCAGTGATTTATACAACTTAAAATTAAATATTTCTAGGAACTTCAGAATTCCTACTTATAATGATTTGTACTGGGAAACAGGTGGAAATCCTGACTTAAAACCAGAAAGTTCTTATCAGGCAGAAATTGGAAATGTATTCACATTCAAAAATATTACTTGGACGCAGCATTTTTATTATATCAAAATAAAAGACATGTTACAGTGGGTTCCAGGACCAGGCGGTCTTTGGTCTCCTCAAAATCAGGATAAAGTAAATAGTTACGGAACAGAAACTTTACTCAACTGGAAAAAAAGTTACGGCAAGAATAATTTTGCCCTAACTGCCACATATGCTTATACTATCTCTGAGGACGATAAGACTAAAAAACAGATTTTCTTTGTTCCATTTCATAAAGCTACGGGAGCTGTTTCTTATTCACGAAATAAAATAAACGCTTATTATCAGGTTCTATACAATGGTTTTGTGTATACAACTGCAGATAATAATGCTGATGATATTGTAAACGACTACACAATTTCAAACATTGGAATCGATTATGATTTTAAATTTTTAGATTCTTCCAAACTAGGTTTTCAGGTTTTAAATGTCTTTAATAAAAATTATGAAAGCTTAGAAAACAGACCAATGCCTGGGCGCAATTTTAATATGTATATAACCTTAAAATTTTAATATATGAAATTCAGTAAATTACTTTTAATAGCTTTAAGCATTTCGTTGTTTGCTTCTTGTTCCAGCGATGACGACGATACTCCAAAAGGTGCTTATGACAATGGTTTTTTTATTTTGAATGAAGGAAGCAAAAGCTTAGGAACTATTTCTTTCTCAAGCAATGACTTAACTTCTTTCACTAAAAATGTTTACGAAAAAGAAAACGGTACTGATGCAGTTGGAGGATACTTACAAAATATCTTTTTTAGCGGAGACAGAGCTTACATCATTGCTGGTGGATCTAATGTAATTAATGTTGTAAATCGCTACACATTTAAGTTAATTGCAAAAATCGATTCTGGCCTTGTTGCTCCTAGATATGGTGTTGTAAAAGATGGAAAAGCGTATGTAATAAATGCTGGCGAATATTCATATGAAAATCCAGCAACTGGAGATACAGATGATTACATTGCAGTAATCAACCTATCTAACAACACTGTAGAATCTAAAGTAGCTTTAAACTCAACTGCAAACAGAGTTATTGAGGAAAATGGAAAACTTTATATTACAGATGCATACAATGATAAACTTTTAATTTACAATATTGCTTCAAAAGCTCTTGAAACTCCTGTAACAATTGGGTATGATGGAGATTCTATTGAAGAAGAAGACGGAGTAATCTTTATTTTAAGAAAACCTTATGGAGGTGCCGGCGAAATTGTAAAAGTTAAAATATCTGATAAATCTATTTCTCGTATTGCACTTCCTTCTAGTATAGGAGATGCTGGTTTCATGGATATTGAAGACGACAAAGTGTATTATACCGCTTCAAATTCAGTTTATTCAATTAGCACAACTGCAACAACAGCTGCCACTGCTGCTTTATTCGCTTCAGATGCAAGTTATGTATATGGTTTTACTGTAAAGGATAACCGTATTTATATTGCAGATGCTAAATTTGGTGCAGACAGTAAAGCTTTTATCTACAACTTGTCTGGAGTTTTACAAAAAGAATTAGTTACTGGAGCTGGATCAAACGGTTTCTACTTCAACGATTAATATTTCCTTTTAGAAAATTAGATTCTATTTGTTTTGGGACTAAAAAGGCTTTCATTTCTGAAAGCCTTTTTAGTTATTTAGAATTTAATTTAAAAACCTTTTGGTGCATTTTTAATGTACATACCGTGTTTCAAACCATTAATAATTTTAGAATCTGTCAGATAAGGATGATTTGGTTCTGAACTATTATCTTGAATTGTTTTAGCTGTTGCACCAGTAATTTTCGAAATCGCCAAGTTCAACAACGGCTCAGATGCATCTCCTAAAACCCCAAAAGTTGATATCCTTTCAAGTTGTTCATACGTTGGTTTTAAACCTTGCGTATAATCTCCAAAATTAACCGAATTTGTAATTTTTAAAACCAGAGGCTGCATCGCATACTTATGATTTGGATTAACATTTCTCTTCGTCAAAGTTTCAGAATCATAAACCGTAAACGAACCTACGTTTTTACCTGTAGTAGTTTCTCCAATCTGAACTACTTTAATATAAGGCGTTAATCCGTTAATGATTAATTCACTTGCAGATGCTGTACTTGCTGTTGTAAGAATATAAACCGTAGTCAGATTTAAACTGTTTAAGTTTTTGACAAATCTTACATTCAGACCTTCTAAATCTGCATCAGACAAACCTTGCATTTGTTTGGCATTAAACGTCATTTTTGAAAAAATCTGTGTATCAAACTGTCCCGTAATCATACTGGCAAGTTTAGCTGCAGAACTTACTGCTCCTCCTCCGTTATAACGAAGATCTAGAACTAAATCTGTTGCTCCTTGTGCTTTTAATTCCCCAAAAGCTTGATTTAACTTATCATCATATTCATCATAAAAGCCATTGTACATCAAATAACCAATTTTATGGCTTCCAGAAGTTATTACTTTATTGATAAAAATTGGATTTTCTTCTAAAATAGTTTTAGTTAAAGCCACCGATTTTCCGTTTAAAACAAAAGTAGTTCCATTATAATCTGCCAAATTCAAAGTATAACTATCCTGATTTAATAACAATGCCTGATAATTAGAAGTGGTTAATTTAGTTCCGTTTACACTTGTAAATATATCACCGCGTTTAATCGCTTTTGTAGAAGCATCAGAATTTGGAATAATATAACGAACATAACCAAACACTTCATTTGATCCAGACTCAACGAGGCTTAGTCTAAAATCAACGCCATTGTTTTTTGTGATACCACTTAGTTCCTGTTCTAAAACTGTATAATCATCCACAATCCAGCTGAAACGATCAACAGCGGTTCCACTAGGATATTTACTTACTGGTTTATACAATAGATCCTCAAACAAATTTTCTGGTTTAGAATATCCTCTCAAAAAAGAATTAAAATCAGATTTTAGATTACGGCCATCAGCCAGATTAGGAACATCTGCCTGCCATAAATAAACTTCATTCAGACCTCTCCAGATAAAACTATTAATCTGGACATCTGCCGGAGCTGCAACATCATCATTATCTTCACAGGAGTGTAAAGAAAAAGCTAGCAAAAAAAGAAAAAGGATACTTTTTAAAGGTGTTTTCATATCGTATTGGTTTCTATAATAGAATAAACGTAAAAGTAGTATCTTTAGTTTTAGCTTTATAAAAAAGCAGTATTTTTTTTACGTAAAAAAATATTTAGTTTTTGCTGTAACAAATAGAATTGTGCCTCGTCTTGACTATATAAGCTAACGATTAACCATCAGTTTAATGAACCAGACAGTATTTATAGAATTAGTAAATCCTTTTAAAGACAAAGTTTTTCGTCTGGCAAAAAGGCTGCTTACCAGCACTGAAGAAGCCGAAGATGCGACTCAAGAGGTAATGGTTAAATTATGGAACAAAAAAGAGAATCTGGAAAGTTACAATAGTGTTGAGGCTTTGGCTATGACCATGACTAAAAATTATTGTCTGGATCAGTTAAAATCTAAAAGAGCTAGTAATTTGCAAATTGTGCATAATAATTTCACAGATCGCGAACCGAGATTAGATAAAAAAATTGAAGATGAAGACAGCTTAGAATGGGTCGAAAAAATTATAAATCAAATGCCGGAACAATTACAGCTGTTAATTCAGCTTCGGGATGTTGAACAATATGAATTTGAAGAAATAGCCAAAATCGTCAATATGAACGAAACCGCGATACGGGTTGCCCTTTCGAGAGCAAGAAAAAAAATTAGAGAATCAATGATTAATACACACCTTTATGGAACTAAATAAAATAGAAGATATATTAGAAAAATACTTTCAGGGAGAAACTTCTATTGCTGAAGAAAATCAATTAAAAGAATACTTTTCTTCATCAAATGTTGCGCAGCATTTGGAGCAATACAAACCTATGTTTGGTTATTTCTCTTTAGCAAAAGAACAGAAATCGACGTATGAGATTCCACTACAATCTAAAAAACGTAACGTAGCGTGGTTATCGATTGCAGCTTCAGCTGTTGTTTTGCTGGGAATTGGAACTTACTTTTTTGTCAGCGAAAAAAACGATACTACTGCAGTAGCTTCACAGACAGAATTAGGAACTTACGATGATCCCCAAGAAGCTTTAAAAGCGACTCAAAAAGCTTTGGCTTTATTATCAAACAATGTTAATGTAGGTATTGAAAGTGTACAATACATTAAAGAATATGAAGAATCAAAAAACAGAATTTTTAAACAGTAATTAAAATCAAACAAAATGAAAAATTTCATCATAACATTAGTTTTAGCATTCGCAACAACTACTTTCTACGCCCAAGGTGCTTTTGACAAATTTGACGGTCAAGACGATGTTACCTCTGTAATTGTAAACAAAAAAATGTTCGATTTAATGAGTAAAGTAAAAGTGGATGCTTCTGATAAAGAAACACAACAATACATTTCACTTATCAAAAAACTGGATTACCTAAAAGTGTTTACCACTAAAAACCCAAAGATCGAAGCCGATATGAAAGCTTCAGCAGATAAATATATCAAAACTGCAGGTCTTGAAGAATTAATGAGAGTAAATGACAGTGGTAAAAATGTCAAAATAATGGTAAAATCTGGTGCAACCGATACTCAAATTAAAGAATTATTGATGTTTGTTGATGGTGCAAAAAATGACGAAACTGTACTATTATCTCTTACAGGTAATTTTGACTTAAACGAAATCTCAGTATTGACAGATAAAATGCAGCTTCCTGGAGGTACTGATCTTAAAAAAGCTTCTAAAGGCAAAAAATAAAATGAAAGTGACTGTTTTTACTTCGACCCTGCTCTTCTTACTACTATTAGTAAGTTGTAATTCTGAACCTTCACTTCAAAAATATTTTGTCGAGAATTCGGAGAAAAAGGACTTTATTGCCTTAGATGTTTCACCAAACATACTAAATGTTGATAAAACAAAATTATCAGCCGAACAAAACGAAGCCTTAAATTCGTTTGATAAAATGAATGTTTTAGCTTTTAAAGCTGACTCAAATAATCAGGTTCAATTTGAAGCAGAGAGAAACAAAGTAAAAGCCATATTAAAAGATCCGAAATATCAGGAATTAATGAAATTTGGATCTGGTAAAGACGGTGCTTCTGTAAGCTATGTTGGAAGTGATGACAATATTAAAGAATTTGTCATTTTTGCCAATAGAAAAGAAAACGGTTTTGCTGTAGTGAGAGTTTTAGGCGAAAATATGAATCCTAATAACATTATGACTCTGATGTCGGTTTTGCAAAAATCAAAAATTGACATGGAACAGCTAAAACCTCTAGAGCAATTGCTTAAAAAATAAAAACATCTTACTTTTTACATTCAAGAAAGCCTCATAATTGAGGCTTTTCTTTTTTATTTTAAAGAAGATTATACCTACTAATTTTAACTTGTTTTTATTTTGCTGTTAATCTAAAATAATTACATTTACGAAATGAGATTCTCTATTCGCCAAAAAATCAAATCTCAAAACCTAATTAAACCAGAATTAATATGATACAAAAAACATCAAATGCCTTTATTGCGGCATCTTGGGTTGCTCTTGGAGCAGGAACAATCGGATTTATTGTAGGACTTGCCAGAGCAGAAATGCTTTTAAATGAAAAAGGATATTATTTTACCGTTTTAATGTTTGGTCTTTTCGCCGTAGTTTCATTACAAAAAAGCGTCAGAGACAGACTTGAAAAACTTCCTGTAACTGATATTTATTATGGAATCTGCTGGTTCGGAACATTGCTTTCAATTGTACTTTTAGTGGTTGGACTTTGGAATGCCACGATTCTTCCAAGTGAAAAAGGATTTTATGCTTTTGCATTCTTATTAGCCTTGTTTGGTGCCATTTCTGTTCAGAAAAACACTAGAGACAATATGAACTTTAATCAAAACGAATAAATTTAAAACTTATAAAAAGAAAAGCTCCAATTTTCATTGGAGCTTTTTTTTATACTAGAATTTGAGTTTATTTACTCAAATACATTTTTCTTCTAGAGTACAATTCGTAGAATTGATCGTCTTTTAAGTCATCAATAAACAAGATGCTTTCTCCTGTAGATTTCATTTCTGGCCCTAATGCTTTGTTTACGTTCGGGAACTTGCTGAAAGAGAAAACAGGTTGTTTAATTGCATATCCGTTTAATTGCGGGTTGAAATCAAAGTCAGTTACTTTATTATGACCCAACATTACCTTTGTAGCGTAGTTTACATAAGGTTCTCCGTAAGCTTTTGCAATAAACGGAACCGTTCTTGAAGCTCTTGGGTTTGCCTCGATGATGTAAACCGTATCATCTTTAATCGCAAACTGAATGTTGATTAATCCAACCGTTTTTAAAGCTCTAGCAATTTTATGCGTATGATCTTTAATTTGCTGCATTACAAACTCCCCTAAGTTGAAAGGAGGCAATGTCGCATTACTATCTCCAGAGTGAACTCCACAAGGTTCGATGTGTTCCATAATTCCGATGATATAAACATTTCCATCTGCATCACAGATTGCATCAGCTTCAGCTTCGATTGCTCCCGCTAAGTAGTGATCTAGTAATAATTTGTTTCCTGGAATTGCTTTCAACAAATCAATAACGTGCTCTTCAAGCTCTTTTTTGTTGATTACAATTTTCATTCCCTGACCTCCTAATACATAAGAAGGACGAATTAAAAGTGGGAAATCTAAAGTATCTGCTAATTTTGAAGCTTCATCAGCCGTTTCAGCGATTCCGAATCTTGGGAAAGGAATATGTAATTCAGTCAATAAGTCTGAGAAACGTCCTCTGTCTTCAGCTAAATCAAGTGCATCAAAACTAGTTCCGATGATTTTTACACCGTATTTAGATAATTTATCCGCTAATTTAAGAGCTGTCTGACCTCCTAACTGAACGATTACACCTTCTGGTTTTTCGTGTTGGATAATGTCATAAATGTGCTCCCAGAATACTGGCTCGAAGTATAATTTATCAGCAGTATCAAAGTCTGTAGAAACCGTTTCAGGATTACAGTTAATCATAATCGTTTCATAACCACATTCTTTTGCTGCTAAAACTCCGTGTACACAAGAGTAATCAAACTCGATACCTTGTCCAATTCTGTTTGGTCCGGAACCTAAAACGATTACTTTTTTTCTGTCTGTTACGATACTTTCATTGTCCACAAAACGTTCTCCGTTTGCTTTTTCAATTTCAGCTTCAAATGTTGAGTAGTAATAAGGTGTTTTTGCTTTAAACTCAGCCGCACAAGTATCAACCAGTTTGAAAACGCGGTTGATGTTCATCTTCATACGCAAAGTGTGCACTTCACTTTCCAGACAGCTCATCATGTGGGCGATTTGTCTGTCTGCAAAACCTTTTTGTTTCGCCTCCAGCAATAATTCTTTTGGAAGATCAGAAACTTTATAGTTTGAAATTTCTTTCTCTAAAGTATAAAGCTCTTCGTATTGTTTCAAGAACCACATATCGATTCTTGTAATTTCGTGAATAGTACTCAATGGAATTCCCATTGCGATTGCATCGTAAATTACGAAAACACGATCCCAGCTTGCATAAGTTAGTTTCTCAATAATTTGTTCGTAATTTTTGTATCCTTTTCCGTCAGCACCTAAACCATTTCTCTTGATCTCTAAAGATTGAGTTGCTTTGTGAAGCGCTTCTTGGAAAGAACGTCCGATTCCCATAACCTCACCTACAGATTTCATCTGAAGACCTAAAGTTCTATCTGAACCTTCAAATTTATCGAAGTTCCAACGTGGTATTTTTACGATTACATAATCTAAAGTTGGTTCAAAAAGAGCCGAAGTAGATTTTGTAATTTGGTTTTGTAATTCATCTAAGTTGTATCCTAAAGCTAGTTTAGAAGCAATTTTTGCAATTGGATATCCAGTTGCTTTTGATGCCAAAGCAGAAGAACGAGACACACGAGGGTTGATTTCGATTGCCACGATATCTTCTTTTTCGTCTGGTGAAACTGCGAATTGTACGTTACATCCTCCAGCAAAATTTCCGATACTTCTCATCATCAAGATCGCGTAGTCACGTAATTTTTGGAAAGTGGTATCCGATAATGTCATCGCTGGTGCAACAGTGATAGAATCTCCTGTATGGATTCCCATTGGATCCATGTTTTCGATCGAACAGATAATTACAACGTTATCATTTTTATCTCTTAAAAGCTCCAACTCGTATTCTTTCCATCCCATTAAAGCTTTGTCGATCAAAACTTCGTGAATTGGAGAAGCTTCAAGTCCGCGAGTTAAAAGCTCATCAAAGTCTTCTTTTTTGTAAACCACAGCTGCTCCAGTCCCTCCAAGTGTAAACGAAGGACGAATAACAAGTGGGAAACCAAACTCCTGAGCAATTTCTTTTCCTTCTAAGTAAGAAGTAGCCGTTTTTGCAGGTGCTGTTGGTACCTTAATTTTTTCTAAAAGCTGTTTAAACTGCTCTCTGTCCTCAGTAATATTAATTGCGTTTACATCAACACCGATTAATCTTACTCCGAAATCCTGCCAGATTCCTTTTTCTTCAGCTTCCAAACACAAGTTCAAAGCAGTTTGCCCTCCCATTGTTGGCAAAACAGCATCAATTTGTGGATGTTCCTTAAGAATTTCAATAATCGATTTTGTAGTTAAAGGTTTCAAATAAATATGATCGGCCATAGATGGGTCGGTCATAATTGTCGCTGGATTTGAGTTTATCAGGATAACCTCAATTCCTTCTTCACGAATCGAACGTGCAGATTGAGATCCTGCATAATCGAATTCGCAAGCTTGACCAATAACAATAGGTCCCGAACCTATTATTAAAACGGATTTAATTGATGTGTCTTTAGGCATTTTTTTTGTATTGTGTAGTTATATAAAGTACTTTAGAAAAACATTCGTAGTCTATTCTAAACTAGAATGTTGCGAAAATTTTTACCGACAAGGTATAAAAAAAGGCGATACTAAAAAAGTAATCGCCTTATGTATGTTTATACAAACATTATTTTTTGTGTCTAGGCTCGCTAGAAACAGTTAATTTATGTCTTCCTTTTGCTCTTCTACGCGCTAGAACTTTTCTTCCATTCGCAGAAGCCATTCTGTCCATAAATCCGTGCTTATTTCTTCTTTTTCTTTTCGATGGTTGAAATGTTCTTTTGCTCATTGCTTTGTATCTTTAAAAATGGTATCTATTAACTTATTAATTTGTTTTTGATATCGTTATTCAAAAACCGAGTGCAAATATACAAAGACTTTTTTTTCTGGCAAGTACTTTTATAAAAATATTTTTAATTCCTTTTACTATCTTTGCAATCACAAATTTACATTAATTATGTTTCACAAAAATATTAAACTTATTTTGGCCGGACTTCTTGTAGTGGCAGGCATTTGGCAATTTACAGAGAGTAATATTGGGAATGGTATATTCCTTATTTTATTGACTGCGATTCCAATTTTTCTTTACTTTAAAAACGAATTTATCCTTTTAGCTTTCCTTAAATTAAGAAAACAAGACTTTGAAGGCGCTAATAAATGGTTATCATATATCAAAAATCCAGAAGGGGCATTAGTAAGAAAACAACAAGGATACTTGAATTATTTACAAGGTATCATGTTATCTCAGACTAATATCAACCAGGCAGAGAAACATTTCAAAAAAGCTATCGAACTTGGACTATCAATGGATATGGATTTAGCAGTTGCTAAATTAAACCTTGCCGGAGTTGCCATGTCACGCAGAAGAAAGCTTGAAGCGACTAACTTATTAAACGAAGCTAAAAAGTTAGACAAACAAGGAATGCTAAAAGAGCAAATATCCATGATGAAAGAACAAATGAAGAAAATCTAAATTCTTAGAATTAATTTCAAAATATTATAAATCCCAAATTCCAATGTGAGTTTGGGATTTTTTATTTTAGATTGCAGAGCTTAAATTTTAGATTTTTTCTGTCTGCAGATTTTCGAATAGTCTTGTCATCCTGAGGAACGAAGGATCACACTAGAAATTCCGCACAGTATTTCGCCAATCTTTATCGAGTTACCAGTGTGATCCTTCGTTCCTCAGGATGACAAACTACACGCTCAAAAAATTGGGATTTGGAATTTTAAAATTGGAATTTAATCTTCCAATATAATAGAAGGCAGATTTTCATTCAACCATTTATATTTATTCAAAATCATAATATGAGTTCCTCCTTTTACTAAAATGCATTTATCAATATACTTAATTGGGAAAACCTCATCCTGATCTCCATGAATATGAATGACATTTTCATCAATTTTATCCCGATCCCATAATATTACAGTTTCTACCGCCCATTGCAGATAACCCAAATCACGAACAGCTAGAAATTTCTCATACAACTTAATTCTCTTATTGACTTTTTCGCCAAATGAAAATTTTGCCAGTTTCTCTATATTTAAAATCAACTGCATCGGAATTAATTTGTATGCCTTTGTTTTCTTTCCTATTTTCATTCTTCTAGGAAATTCAAGATTGCTTCTAACACTTGATATAATAATTACCTTTCGGACTTTTATATGTTTGGCGATCTCCTGAACCAAAATTCCTCCAAAAGAAACTCCGATTAAAACAGGATTTTCATGCTTGATATTCTTACTGATTCGAAGTGCATAATCCGACAAGGATTCTTTAGGATTTGGAAGTTCCCATTCGAGAAGACACATTTCAAAAATATTTTCATCCAATTTAATTCTTTCAAAAATAGATGAACTTGCCGCCAGACCTGGCATAAAATAAACTGGAATTTTACTCATAACATTAAAATGAAATTACCATTAAGATATTTATTCTAAAGAATAAAGTTACTTTTTTTAATAGCATGACAATCAAATTTTAAGCCTAATTCACTCCTGAAATCTAAAAAAAGTAAAGTTTGAAACACCATCTTATGGTTTACATCTTTAAAAAATAATTCGATATTGAAAATCAAATGATTACCTTTGTATTTGAAATATTTTTGACTTTAAAATCTTATAAAGAATTTTCTTTCAAGACTATTTTGGATCCCAAATTCACTATTTACACATAACCTAAAATGAAATTACTATGGAAACTTTTGTAACTATGGAAATCAAAGACAACACTTTTGCACGCCAATTTGAAACTGTCGTACCCGAAGGAATGCTGGCAGTTGAATATTCGTTTCAAGAAAAAAAAATCTTCTTAACCAAAATCAACACACCTGACTCTTATGAAAACGAAGAAGCAATTAATGCTTTGCTTAAAAATGTTCTAGAGTTAAGTTCTGAGAAAAACTACAGAGTAGTTCCAATTCACCCAAAGATTGTTTCATTCTTCAAAAAAAACCCAAGATACAAGGAATTACTTCCTCCAGGAATCAGGATTTAAAAATCACCAATTAAACGGAGCCACAACCCTCCAATTACCATATAAATAAAGAGCATTACCAAACCAGTTACTAATCCTTTAATCCACCAGCTCTTTAAATCTACGTAGCCGCTCCCAAAGAATACGGGTGCCGGACCGTGACCATAATGCGTTAAAGTTCCGTACAATGAACCTATAAAACCAAGCATAAAAGCCAGCAACAAACCCGGAATTCCAAGCGAAACTCCAACCCCAAGCAACGCCGCATACATTGCCGCCACGTGCGCCGTTGCACTGGCAAAAAGATAATGGCTAAAGAAATAAACCAAAACAATGATCGGAAAAGCCATCTGCCAGCTTAATCCGCCAATTTGTGCTTTTACCAAATCACTAAACCAAGCAATAAAGCCCAATTCATTAAGCGAACTTGCCATCATTACTAAAACAGAAAACCAAACTATTGTATCCCAGGCACCTTTTTCGGCTTTGACATCATCCCAAGTTAAAACGGAAGTTAAAAGCAGAATCACCAATCCGATAAAAGCGGTTGTTGTCGCGTCTATTGAGAATAGATCGCCAGTCATCCAAAGAAATAAAAGAATAAAGAATGTTAAAAGCATCATCCATTCGTTTCTGGTTATGGCTCCCATTTCTTTTAATTTTTCTCTGGCAATCTGCGGTGCATCACCTGTCTTTTTTAGTTCTGGCGGGTAAATTTTATATAATACAAACGGAATTACAAAAAAAGCGCACAATCCCGGAACAATCGCCGCAACAGCCCACGACATCCACGTAATTTTTATCCCTAAATTCAAAGCAAACTTTTGACACATCGGATTACTTGCTGTTCCTGTCAAAAACATTGAAGATGCAATCAAATTCATATTATAACTATTCAAAGTAAGATATGAACCTAATTTTCTATGTGTTTCAGGCTGATCCGGCATAGAACCAAAACTCATAGACATAGATTTCATAATCGGATAAATAATCCCTCCTCCTCTTGCCGTATTACTTGGAACAGCTGGTGCCAAAACCAAATCAGCCAGACCTAAACCATAAGCTAATCCTAAAGAACTTTTTCCAAATATTCTAATAAATAAAAAAGCAATTCTGTTTCCTAAACCTGTTTTTATAAAACCTCTCGCAATAAAGAACGAAATTCCGATAAGCCAGATTACTTTATCCCCAAAACCTTTTAATGCCAATGTAATGGATTTGCCTGGATCTCCCGGCGCCAAAACTTGGGTAAAAGCCGTTAATGCAATTGCAATCATACACATCGTCCCCATCGGAGCCGCTTTTAGAATAATTCCTAAAATGGTTGCCACAAAAATAGCAAACAGGTGCCAAGCTTCAATAACAACACCATTTGGAGCAGGAATAAGCCAAATTGCAATTCCAACAGCAAGCGTAATCAAGGTTTGAGGAATCTGTACTTCTTTCATAATAAAGGATTTTATATTAAATTAAAGTCGGAGCTGTAATTGGATTAAAAATAATTCGTCGTTATAGGTTGACGTATCGGGTACATTTCTGTCAAATCGGTCAATTTCAAATCCCATCTCGATTCGACCTGTGTAAGCTTTCCCAAATTCCAAACTGATCATGGGCGTATAAGTCTGTCTTACATTGGAATTTACTTTATAACTTGGGTCAAAAGTTTCGTAACGGCATGATAATTCGAATGCAGTTAATTTTTTATAATTGACCACATACCTTAAATTAGGCAGAAAATAAATACCTCGCATTTGATAATTGGAAACATCTCCCACTCTATTTTCTGCTGGAAGAGAAAAATAAAGATTATGATTTGTTCCCTGTTTGTATTCAATTTGAAGATCGAAACTCATTCGATCAGTCAGTTTAAAATCACTGGTAATATCTGCTCCCACGGCAAAAACATCTTCTTTAAATACTTTTCCGAAACCACCGTTTAAACCAAGATTTATTTTATGCTCTTTGGATAATTCAAAAACCCATCTTGTAGAATATTGCTTTCCATTATCCTTATCCATTTCAACATTTTTTCCGTTTCCATTTAAAACAGAAACCGCATAATTGACAGGGATTTTACCAATATCAAAAGCTCCAGTTGCAGAAGCACCAATTTGGAAACTGGTCCATCCGTTTTTTCCAAATTCGTAATATTGATTTGAAAAATCGAAAGATTTAATGATATCAACCGGAACAAGCTCTTCTATACCGAATGCTGGACGAAATTGCCCTCCAGTTAAAGCAATGTATTTACTAAAAGTATATTTCCCATAGGCATTTTCGAGAACTTTACCTTTGGTATCCGATTTGAAATCGGCTAAGTTGACTAAGATTACAACTTCTGTAGCTTCGCTCAATTTGGTATTTAAACCAACACGCATTCTTTTAATATCAAAAGATTGCTGCGTAACATCTCCTGCAGAATGATGAACTCCTAAAACATCGACATTATCGCCAAAACTTTCCAGATATCTTGCCTGTAAAAGACCTTTGAGCTGATATTGCGGGTATTTTACTTCGCTTTCTTCTTTTTTTTCTCCTGCATTAACATCGCCTTGAGCATATAGAAATATTGGAGTAAGAAGAAAGAAAAAAATAATCGGAATTAGTAGAATTTTACTCATAGACTTCAAATAGATAAAATGTTATTTTTATATAATGAATTCAAAATCAGCATTCTGCCTTTTATTCTTAAAAGCTAATTACCTACCGTCAACACGAAATGGGATTACTAAAATAACAAAAAAAAGTGTGAGCTGTAAAAAAAATTGCATTAAAATTCTGTTATCAAAAAATCCAAACAAAAAAAGGCACAAGAATTAACTTGTGCCTTTTCAATTATTTAGGTCGAAAAAATTACTTTTCTATCTCTCTCATAGAATCCATTTTCTTATGTGCAAGGAAACCTGCAACATCTTCGAAATGCTCTTTTACTCGTTTGTTTCCGAATTCAAAAACTTTAGTTGCCAACCCATCAAGGAAATCACGATCGTGAGAAACTAAGATCAACGTACCATCAAAATCACGTAAAGCATCTTTGATAATATCTTTAGTTTTCATATCCAAGTGGTTCGAAGGCTCATCCAGAATTAACAAGTTAACTGGTTCCAACAACAATTTAATCATTGCCAAACGTGTTTTTTCTCCACCCGAAAGTACTTTTACTTTCTTAGTGATATCATCTCCCTGGAACATAAAAGCCCCTAAAATATTTTTAATCTGAGTTCTAATATCTCCAACTGCAATACTATCAATCGTTTCAAAAATGGTTGCGTTTTCATCCAACAAAGCCGCTTGATTTTGAGCAAAATATCCAATTTGTGCATTATGTCCAATTTCTACGCTTCCGGAATCAACACCAATTTCTTTCATGATTGCTTTAATCATTGTCGATTTACCTTCACCATTTTTCCCAACAAATGCTACTTTTTGTCCGCGCTCGATTACGATATTAGCATCTTTAAATACTACATGATCTCCATATGATTTAGACATTTCTTTCACAATAACCGGATATTGTCCAGAACGCGCTGCTGGTGGAAATTTTAAACGCAATGCAGAAGTATCCACCTCATCAACCTGAACGATTTCCAGTTTTTCCAACATTTTTACACGCGACTGAACCGCATCAGTTTTAGAGAAAGTTCCTTTAAAACGCTCAATAAAAGCACGATTTTCAGCAATCATTTTCTGCTGTTCATCATACGCTTTCTGCTGATGGATACGACGGTCTTTTCTTAATTCTAAGTAGTGCGTGTATTTTGCTTTGTAATCGTAAATTCTTCCCATTGTAACCTCGATAGTACGATTCGTAATATTATCTACAAACGCTCTATCGTGCGAGATTACCACAACTGCTTTTGCCTGATTCAATAAGAAATCTTCTAACCACTGAATACTTTCGATGTCCATGTGGTTCGTAGGCTCATCCAGCAAAATTAAATCTGGTTTTCTTAAAAGGATTTTAGCCAATTCTATACGCATTCTCCATCCTCCAGAAAACTCAGAAGTCTGACGTGTAAAATCTTCACGTTCAAAACCTAAACCAACTAAAATCTTCTCAACTTCAGCTTCATAATTCACTTCTTCGATTGCATAAAATTTCTCGCTTAAGTCTGAAACTCTTTCGATTAATTTCATGTATTCATCACTTTCATAATCAGTACGAACGGTTAATTGCTCATTAATTTCGTCGATTTCAGCTTTCATTTTAAAAATTTCGCTGAAAGCTTTTGATGCTTCTTCCATAACCGTTGCACCATCTTCAGTCAACAAATGTTGAGGCAGGTATGCTACTACAGCTTCTTTTGGAGCAGAGATACTTCCAGTTGAAGGCTTGTTTACTCCTGCAATTATTTTCAAAAGTGTAGATTTTCCTGCACCATTTTTACCCATAAGGGCAATTTTATCATTTTCATTAATAGCAAAAGAAACATCGCTAAAAAGTGTAGTTCCACCAAACTGAACCGAAATATCGTTAACTGTAATCATTTGTTTTTGTGAATTTTATTTAATCGGTTAGCTTTTTATTGAACTACCCTGTTTTTTCGTGCTGCAAAGATAGATTAATTAGATAATTAGGCAATTTGATAATTAGATAATTTTGAAAATGTGGTAATTAGATAATTTCTATTTAATACTATTTTAAATATTAACCTTATCTTGTATAAAATTTTATAAATCAGCAAAATATGAAAACGAAATTAAAACTGACCGTTTACTTAATTATGGGATTTCTATTTGGGATTTCTGCGAATGCGCAAAAAACGATAATTAAAAAAGAAGCTTTACCTGCAAACGCACAAGCTTTCTTAAAAACTCATTTTGGCTCAAAAAAACCGAGTTATATTTTAGAAGAAAAAGAAATCTTTTCTACAGAATACAAAGTTCAATATGACAAACAGCTTGAAATTGAATTTGACAAAAAAGGAAACTGGAAAGAAGTGGATGGTAAAAATGATAAAATTCCAAAATCTGTTATTCCGAAAAAGATTGCTTCTTATATCAAAACAAATTTCCCAAAGGAAAAAGTAACCAAAATAGAAATTGGAACTTCTGGTTATGAAACAAAACTGACTAATGGATTAGAATTGAAATTTAATCTGAAAGAGGATTTTATTAAAATTGACAAATAATTTCAGCCACAGATTATTTTCCACTCACACAATCTTCTTTATCTAAAATCTTTTTAATCCATTAATCTGTGGCAAAAAAACAAACCCGACAGGTTTTAAAAACCTGTCGGGTTGTAAAAATTATCTAATTTTCAAATTGCCTAATTATCTAATTAGTCCTTTCTCCATTTTTTAGTTTCTTCGAAAATGTGCTCCATAATCGCCGCTTCGGTTGCGTCAAATTCTATATTTCTTCTGCTCATAACCAATCTTGCCGTTTCAAAAGCTTTTTTGGTTACGTAAGTTGTAAATCCAGCAGCGCCTCCCCAAGAGAAACTTGGAACAAAATTTCTTGGAAATCCAGAACCGAAAATATTAGCGCTTACACCAACAACAGTTCCGGTATTAAACATCGTATTGATACCACATTTACTGTGATCTCCCATCATTAAACCGCAGAACTGAAGTCCTGTTTTTGCAAAACCTTCTGTTTCGTAGCTCCATAATTTTACTTCTTCGTAATTATTTTTTAGGTTCGAATTGTTGGAATCAGCACCAATATTACACCATTCGCCTAAAACAGAATCACCTAAAAATCCTTCGTGTCCTTTATTCGAATTTGCAAAAAGAACTGAGTTTTTAACCTCCCCGCCTATTCTAGATCCTGGTCCAACAGTTGTCGCACCATAAACCTTAGCCGACATTTTTACCATGGCATTTTCACATAAAGCAAAAGGACCACGAATAGCAGTTCCTTCCATGATCTCCGTATTCTTACCTATATATATAGGTCCGTTCGAAGCATTTAAAGTCACGAACTCTAATTTTGCACCTTCTTCAATAAATATATTTTCAGGAGCAATTACGTTTACGCTTTTAGGAATTGGCTGTGATTTTCGGTCTTCGGTTAAAAAATCAAAATCCTGACGGATTGCAGCATCGTTTTTAGAGAAAATATCCCAAGTATGCTCGATAGTAAGACAATCGTCGTTGTATTGAATAATTTCATAAGTATCAAAATCGACTTCCTGATTTTCACCTGCAAAAAATGCTATTACATCTTCTCCTTTAAATATAGCTTGATTTGTAGTCAAATTGGAAACCATCTCCGCAAGAGTATCATTTGGCAAATACGCAGCGTTGATCATTACATTTTCTTCCATTTCAACCATCGGAAATTTCTCTGATAAATAATCTTCGGTTATAGTGGTAATTGTAGAACCTAAACGTCTTTCCCATTTTTGACGAATAGTCATAATTCCAACCAAAATATCAGCCACCGGCCGCGTAAAAGTAAAGGGTAATAAAGCATTCCGAACGGGTCCGTCGAAAAGAATGTAGTTCATAAATAATTGAGTGTTTGTTAAAATTTGATTTGGTTACCTAAGGCCAAAGTTACAAATATTTTACTGGTTTAATAAAAAACCACTTTAACGAAAAGTAATATTTAACGCATAAAAAAAGCCTCCCAGAATTGGAAGGCTTTTGTATAATTTAAAACAGCTATTATTTTTTAGCGTGTTTAGCATATTTAGTTTTGAATTTATCAATACGTCCTGCAGTATCGATAAGTTTAGATTTACCAGTATAAAAAGGGTGAGATGTTCTAGAAATCTCCATTTTTACAACTGGATACTCAACTCCGTCAACTTCAATTGTTTCTTTTGTATCTGCAGTAGATTTAGTGATAAAAACATCATCATTAGACATGTCTTTAAATGCAACTAATCTGTAATTTTCTGGGTGAATTCCTTTTTTCATCTTTTCTTTTATTTATTGTTTTAGAGCATTTTTATTTTGAAGCTTTTCTTTTAACTGAAAAGGTATAAACAACACTACTCTTTTTTGTTTAAAAATTTAATTATTTTTGAGTGTGCAAATTTACAATTCTTTTTTAATAAACAAATACTTAGCTCACTTTTTTTTAGTTTATTTCGAAAAGCTTTTTTTATCTCCGATTATAGTGGGAATTACTATATTTGTGGATTAATTTTAAAACCTATAGAAATATGATTAATGAAGTTATCAAAAAGAATGGAATTACTTATGGAATCGCTTTAGGAGTTATTCTGGCATTAATTACGGCGACTCTCTACGCTATAGATCTTAAATTATTTGTTTCGGGCTGGATTGGCGGTCTTACTTTTGTTATTTATGTAGTGGTTGGAATCCTGTTACTTACTAAAACAAAAAAAGAAGTCAATGGCTTTTTCTCTTTTAAAGATGCGTTTACCACTTTTTTTATAGCTACAATTATTGCTGTAGCGATTTCTTCATTATTTAGTATTTTATTATTTAACGTAATTGACCCAGAGGCAAAAAACACGCTAAGTGAGTTATTAGTTAAATATATGGCTGAAACTTTACAGAAGTTTGGAACTCCTGCTTCTGCTATAAACGAAGCTTTAACTAAAATGAGAGAAAACAATCCTTTCTCAGTTACAGAACAATTAAAAGGACTTGTTTTCAGCGTTATCGGCTATTCTATTTTAGGATTAATTTTAGCTGCATTTTTCAAAAGCAAATCTACACAAGAATAAAAATATAAATGAATTTATCTATACTTATACCGCTTCTAAACGAGGAGGAATCACTTCAAGAGCTCTACTCATGGATCATTAAAGTGATGCAATCTAACAATTACTCTTATGAAATCATTTTTGTAGATGATGGTAGTACAGATAATTCTTGGCAGATTATTGAAGGTTTTTCTAATGAAAATCCGAATGTAAAAGGCATTCGTTTTATGAAAAACTTTGGGAAATCTCAGGCTTTACATGCTGGTTTTGCAAAAGCAAAAGGTGATGTTATCATTACAATGGATGCCGACTTACAGGACAGCCCTGATGAGATTCCGGAATTGTACGAAATGATTACGGCTCAGAAATACGATTTAGTTTCCGGATGGAAAAAGAAACGTTACGATTCTGTTGTAGCCAAAAATCTTCCTTCAAAATTATTTAACTGGGCCGCTAGAAAAACTTCTGGTGTTGAGTTAAACGATTTTAACTGCGGGTTAAAGGCCTATAAAAATGTCGTAGTTAAAAACATTGAAGTTTCGGGCGAAATGCACCGCTATATTCCTGTTTTGGCTAAAAATGCCGGATTTGGAAAAATTGGTGAAAAAGTGGTTATTCACCAGGCTCGAAAATATGGTGAAACCAAATTCGGAATGGAACGTTTTATAAACGGTTTTCTGGATTTAATTACGATTTGGTTTTTATCTCGCTTTGGAAAAAGACCAATGCACTTATTTGGAGCCATTGGTTCTATCATGTTTATCATCGGATTTTTATCTGCAGGATACATCGGTGTTTCAAAACTATACCATATGTATAATGGAATGAAGTATTCTTTGGTCACTAACAATCCTTGGTTTTATATTGCATTGACCACAATGATTTTAGGAACACAGCTTTTCCTCGCAGGTTTTTTAGGCGAAATCATTTTAAGAACCAAAAACAATGAAGAAAGATATAAAGTAGCACGCGAAGTGAATTTTTGACACCAATCAGGAAAAAATAATCTTTTTGAGTCAAATTAAGTTTTATGGAAAAACTACCTTTATTAAAACATAAACAAAAACTTACATGAACATAGCACCTAACATTTTAAACGCTGTAAATGAATGGCTGACACCAACGTTTGATCAAGAAACGCAGGCAGCAGTAAAAGAATTAATGACAACTTCTCCAAAAGACCTTGAAGAGAGTTTTTATAAAAACTTAGAATTTGGTACTGGAGGTATGAGAGGTGTTATGGGTGTTGGAAACAACAGAATCAATAAATATACATTGGGAAAAAACACTCAGGGATTATCTGATTATCTACATAAAGTTTTTCCAAACGAACCTTTAAAAGTAGTTATTGCTTACGATTGCCGTCATAACAGTAATACGCTTGCAAAAGTTGTAGCAGATGTTTTTTCTGCAAACGGAATTCAGGTTTATTTATTTTCTGATTTAAGACCAACTCCGGAATTGTCTTTCGCTCTTAAATATTTAAAATGCCAATGCGGAATTGTTCTTACCGCTTCACACAATCCACCTGAATATAATGGATATAAAGTGTATTGGCAGGATGGCGGACAAATTGTCCCTCCACAAGACGGTGAAATCATTCAAGTAATCGAAAGTTTAGATTACGATAAAATCAAATTCAATGCAAACGAAAGCTTAATTCAATATATCGATACCGAAATTGACAAAGCATTCGTAAAATCATCAATTGAAAACGCAAGTTTCAATACTCCGGCTGAAGCAAAAGACAATCTTCATATTGTTTTTACTTCTCTGCACGGAACTTCTATAAAATCTATTCCAGATGTTTTATCTCAGGCTGGTTACAAAAACGTTCACATTGTTCCTGAGCAGGCTGTTCCAGATGGAGATTTCCCAACAGTAAAATCTCCAAACCCAGAAGAACCTGAAGCTTTAACAATGGCTTTGGCATTGGCCGATAAAACAAATTCTGATATCGTTGTGGGAACAGATCCTGACTGTGACCGTTTAGGTGTTGCCGTTAGAAACAATGATGGCAAAATGATTTTATTAAACGGAAACCAAACCATGGTTCTAATGACTTCTTTCCTTTTGAAACAATGGAAAAAAGCGGGTAAAATCAACGGAAAACAATTTGTTGGATCTACTATCGTGTCGACTCCAATGATGATGGAATTGGCAACAAGCTACGGTGTTGAATGCAAAGTTGGATTAACAGGATTCAAATGGATCGCTAAAATGATCAAAGATTTCCCAGAACTTGAATTTATTGGAGGCGGTGAAGAAAGCTTTGGTTTTATGGTTGGCGATGCTGTTAGAGATAAAGATGCAGTTGCTGCTACACTATTAATATGTGAAGTTGCTGCTCAGGCAAAAGCTGCAGGAAGTTCTGTTTATAAAGAACTTTTACAGCTTTATGTTGAAAATGGTTTCTACAAAGAATATTTAGTTTCATTAACTAAAAAAGGAATGGAAGGTTTAGAAGAAATTAATCAGATGATGATTAATTTACGCCAAAATCCTTTAAAAGAAATCAATGGTCAGCGTGTGATTATGGTTGAAGATTATCAATCATCTACTGCTTTGAATTTATTGACAAATGAAGAATCTTCTATGGATATTCCAAAATCAAATGTATTGATTTATTACACTGAAGACGGTTCTAAAATTTGTGCAAGACCAAGTGGAACTGAACCGAAAATCAAATTCTACATCAGTGTAAACGCAGAATTAGAATCGGTTGCGGATTTTGATGAAGCAGAAAGTTTCTTAGATCAAAAAATACAGAACATCATTGCTGATATGCAATTGAAATAATAAAATGAGTGACAAACTCTTTATATATCTATCATAATTGTGCACACAGTGTGTGCACAATAGATTAAATTCAATTTTTAGAACTCTGATTTACATTTAAAACAAATGCAAATCAGAGTTTTTTTGATAAAAAAAAGCCAAAAAAAATTGAAACCAAACCAATTGGATTAATTTTGCGAGGTAAAAACTCAAAAAAAAACAATCTAATTATAACCAAAAAAAATGCTGCAATTCGAAAGAAACCCAGCATAACAGAAAAAAAATATTCAAATTTAAATGAGTAATTTCAAAAAAATAGTTCCTTTTATATATCCATATAAAAAATACGCATTCCTAAACATTTTCTTTAATGTTCTATATGCACTTTTCAGTACACTTTCTTTTGTATCATTAATTCCAATGGTACAGGTCTTATTTGACCAAACTAAGAGAAACACCATTAAACCAGTATATACGGGAATTAGTGAAATCAAGAAATACGGAGAAGATTCTTTGAGTTATTTCATCACAACCACAACCGATACTTATGGAGCAGGGCATACTTTGGGCATAATGGTTGCGGGTATTATTAGCATCTTCTTATTAAAAAATTTATGCGATTATCTTGCAATGTTTTTTATCAATTTCCTACGAAACGGAATATTGAGAGATATGCGAAATGCGATGTACAAAAAGACATTGGAACTACCTTTAGCCTTTTATTCTGAAAAGAGAAAGGGTGACGTTATTTCAAGAATATCGGGAGACGTAAATGAAGTACAGACTTCATTTCTAGCAATTTTGGAACTTATCGTAAAAGAACCTTTAACCATAATCTTTACGATTTTTGCCATGCTTTACATTAGTGTTAAACTAACTGTATTCGTTTTTGTTTTTATTCCGATTTCAGGTTATTTAATTTCTTTAATTGGGAAACAACTAAAAAAACAATCTACTAAAGCACAACAAGAGCAAGGTACTTTTTTATCTACAATCGAAGAAACTATTGGAGGACTGAAAGTTGTAAAAGGATACAATGCAGAAAATTACTTTAATTCTGTATTTCAAAATTCTACAGACCGTTTCTTTAAATTATCCAACAGCATTGGAAACCGACAAAATCTTGCTTCTCCTGCCAGTGAATTCATGGGAATTTTGGTTATTACAATCTTATTGTGGTTTGGAGGACAAATGGTATTAATTGACAAAACGCTAGACGCAGCTTCTTTCATTGGCTACATGAGTTTAGCGTACAACATCTTAACTCCGGCAAAAGCAATTTCTAAAGCTTCTTATGGTGTGAAAAGAGGAAATGCAGCAGCAGAACGTGTTCTTGAAGTTCTGGAACAAGAAAACACTATCGTATCAAAGGAAAATGCTGTTGAAAAAACAACTTTTGATGACAATATCAACGTTCAGAATATAAACTTTAAATACGAAGAAGAAACGGTTTTAAAAGATTTTTCTCTTCAAATCAAAAAAGGCCAAACTGTTGCACTTGTTGGCCAGTCTGGAAGTGGGAAAAGTACAATTGCTAATTTATTGACTCGCTTTTATGATGTTACAGACGGTTCAATTTCTATTGACGGAATCAACATCAAAGATATTAATCTGCAATCGCTTCGCGGTTTAATGGGATTGGTTACTCAAGACAGTATTTTATTCAATGATACGATTAAAGCCAATATTTCTTTAGGAAAATTAGACGCTACAGACGATGAAATTATCGAAGCATTAAAAATTGCTAATGCTTATGAATTTGTAAAAGATCTGCCAAAAGGAATTTATACCAATATCGGAGACAGCGGAAACAAACTTTCCGGCGGACAAAGACAACGTTTGTCTATTGCCCGTGCAGTATTGAAAAATCCACCGATTATGATTCTGGACGAAGCTACATCAGCTTTGGATACTGAAAGTGAAAAATTTGTTCAGGTTGCGCTCGAAAACATGATGCAGAACAGAACTTCGATTGTAATTGCACACCGTCTTTCAACAATTCAAAAAGCGGACGTAATTATAGTAATGCAAAAAGGAAAAATTGTTGAGAAGGGAACTCACGAAGAATTAATTGCCCACAATGGCACTTACAATAAACTGGTAACGATGCAGTCTTTCGAGTCGTAGATTTAAATCAACATCAAAATATCTTACACAGATTAAGGAAATATTAAAACTGAGTTTAATTTCTTTAATCTGTGTTTATTTTTATAACTTTAGGTTAGTTAAAGAATAAATCATTTAACCACAATAAAATGTATCTTAACAACCCTAATCTTACTCTTCCTAAAGATTCCGACACTATAGTTTGGAAATATCTTGATTTATCAAAATTCCTCGATTTACTGCTTTCTAAAAAGTTATTCATGTCACGATCTGACAAATTTGAAGATCAATATGAAGGTACTTTTAGCGAACCTACTTACGAAGAGATCAAGAAATTAGCGATCGATAATCCTGAGTTTCTTAATTATTACAAAACACACAGAGAACAAGTAGCGGTTAGCAGTTGGCATATTAACGAATACGAATCATTTGCCATGTGGCAGATTTTTACTCAAAACAGTGAAGGATTGGCAATTCAGTCTACCATCGGTCGATTGCAGAAAGCAGTTAAACCTGAAAACAATTTTGATCAGTATATTGGCGAAGTCAATTACATCGATTATAAAAAAGAATATATTCCTTTTGAAGATTTATTCTTTCCCTTTTTATTTAAAAGAAAAAGCTTTCAATACGAAAGAGAAGTCCGCATTTTAACCGACACTTCAAAAAGTACCATAAAACTCAACGATGGTCTAAAAATCAATGTCGATATTAATCAATTAATCGAAAAGATTTATATTCATCCAAAATCAGAGAACTGGTATAAAAAACTGGTAATTGAATTGGTAGAACGCCTTGGATTTGATTTTGAAATCGAAAAATCAGATTTGGAAAGTGACATATTGATCTAGAGACGCTAAGGTTCTGAGATACTGAGATACTAAGATTCTAAGTTTTCTTAGCCACAGATTAAAAGGATTAGAAGGATTCTTTTTTTCAAAACATAAATAAAGCCTGTTAAAAATTATATTTTCAACAGGCTTTATTTATCTCAAAGATTGGAAAATCTTAGTATCTTAGTATCTCAGAACCTTAGCAACTTAAATAGGTTTATAACTTTTCACTTCCCATTTTTTTGAAGCTAAATCTATGTAATTATAATGTAAAACGTCATTTTTATCAAACTGACCATTTTGGTTGGTATCTTCGATTGTTCTAAAATACAGACGGTTTTTAGATTCAATTAAATTCCAGTCTACTAATTCTTCCAGATCTGCTGAAACTTTGGTGAAATTTTCTCCGCTGATATCACTTAAGTATAAAGTTTTAATATCACTTGTATCAATTTTCCCGTCTTTGTTGGTATCAGAATCTGTAAGCGTGTAAACCATTACATTATTATGAGTTCTGTCTGCAACTGTTTTTAAATAAGTTGCAGTTAAAATCAAAACCGGTTTATCGGACAAAGGACGAATTGAATCTGAATCTACTTGTTGGAATTTCAAATTTTGCAAATAACCTGTAATTTCATATTCGCCTAAATTAGAAATCGTAAAACTCACATCATTTACACTTGAAGATCCGTAACGCGCTTTTGAACCTCTTTCAAAAACTCTTAAATCTCCAACAGGATGAATCAAGTAATTAGTTCCTTCCATCTGAATTGGAAGATCTGCAATTTCAATTTGAGTCGTATCTGTTTTTGCAATACTTACTTTGTTTGAAACATCATAACTTACTTTTGGCTTTTTTACTTCCTCTCGACAACTAATTACGGTTCCCACAAGGATTAGGGCGATATATTTAAAATACTTTTTCATCTACAACGATTATATACGATTATCAAATATACTATTTTTGATTGTAATTTCTGTTTTTATTGAATTTTACTAGCGCAAAGATGTTGAGTAGAACAATTCCTAGATAACCTAGAAAAATAAGCCAATTCTTTTTGTACAAAGAAAGCTGATAAGCTTGTTCCCTTTCTTTCTCTTCTTTTAGCCAGAAATCTTTATTGGCTTCATAATAACCACAAGTTATTACATGATAATTATTTTTATTTGGTTTTGGTTTTGGGCTTGCTAGCACATAAATATCATTCTCAAATAAAGCCCAAGTCGGCACTTTTTCTTCTGCTACCAAATTAATAACATTAACAAAAGTATCATAATCTGTTTTTGATCCAAAATGAATTTTAGCACCATTTATAGTGTCATACTTTTTCACTATATCTCGAACAAAAAATCTTAATTCTTTTACTTTGTCGAGTTCTTTTAATTTTACATCATTAAAATCAAATCTTTTATACTTTCTTAAATCTGCAATTTTATATTTTTCAAATTCTTCTTTATTAGAAACCATTAAATCTAAGGATCCATAAACCATAAAAGCATCAACTTTAAAAAAATGATAAAAACAAAACAGCGGAATCAAAACCAAAGAAATCATTCCTGGAACGTAAAAAATCTTTTTCCTTTTTTTACGTTTTTCTATCATAACCTCGCATTAATCTTAACGTTAAAAACTCTCGAAGTCATATAATTTGGAATTGCATATTGATTTTTTGAATACACATCACGAACCCAAGTATTGGTAATCGCATTTTGATTATTAAAAAGATTAAAAATTTCTAATCCTACAGCCAATTCTTTGAAGTTTTTTAGCCAGCCTTTTTTCGTATTCTGCGTACTGCTGTCCACAAAAACTTTAGCAAAACCAATATCAGCTCTTCTGTAATCATTTAATCTGCTTTGATACAAATACGGATCTGAATAAGCTGGTGCTCCACCCGGAAGACCTGTATTGTAAACTAAATTCAGATATACTTTTACACTTGGAATATTCGGCATATAATCCTGAAACAACATTGCAAATTTCAATCGCTGATCTGTCGGACGGGCAATATATCCTTTGTTTTCGTAATTTTCTTCCGTTTTCATATAACCAAAACTCACCCAGGATTCTGTTCCGGGAACAAATTCTCCATTCAGTCTAAAATCTAAACCTTGAGCATAGGCTTTCGCATTATTATTGGCTACATAACGAATTCGGACATTATCAATCGAATATACATTGACATCAGAAAGTGATTTATAATACAGCTCAGTCACCCATTTAAAAGGACGGTTCCACATTCTAAAATTATAATCGTTACTCAAAACGACATGAACCGCTTCCTGCGCTTTTACATTCGGATTTACCACTCCATCCAAATCACGAAGTTCTCTGTAAAACGGCGGTTGGTGATATAATCCTCCAGAAATCCTAAAAACCATATCACGATCCCAATCTGGTTTCATGGCAAACTGTGCACGTGGACTTAAAACAGTCTGATTTTTCCCTTCTTCTGAAGCTCCTGAAACATTCCAACTTTGAAAACGAGCTCCAAGATGATACCAAACTCTGCTTGAACCTATTTCAGATTGTTTGTTCCATTGTGCATAACCTGAAAATCTATTGATGGTATTGAAATTCGTGGCACGAATATCCTGATATGGCAACAAAGGTCCCGTGTAAGGAGTGTACGGCTGATTATTTTCTGGCAAAATTGCAATTGGCGGATTTATAGAAAATCCGGCAGAATCAATCATTTCCCACTCTACTACTCTATCACGAATGGATTCTCTCGTATATTTTAAGCCAAATTCCAACTGACTTTCTTTCCACTCTTTTGTCCCTTTTAATTCGATATTAGCAATTAATGCATCCAAATCATTTCGGGCATGATTCAGTTGTGAACCAATTCCGCGAGTGAAATCAATTGTGGATGGATCAGTTGGATTTTCAGGATCAACATTTCCCAAACGATATTGTGCTAAAATATCAAAATGTTCTTTTTCGGTTGTATGAAATAAAGATCCAATTAATTTTAGCGTAAGCGAAGGCGAAGCTTTATAAGTAGTTTTTAAAGCCCCGAAATACGTATCATATTGATCTTTTTCCTGCCCCTGATAATAAACCGCAAGCGCCATAGGCTGATCAATTGTGCCGAATTTAGTTTCGCGAGTTAAAGGCTGATACAAATATTTATTTTCCGAAATATTTCCGAGAAAACTCATCTGCCATTTTTCAGAAATGTCATAATTAATATTGGTCTGAATATCTGCAAAAGTTGGCGTATAATTGGTTTGCGTATCCTGGCTATTCACCAACAGACTATTATTTCGGTAACGAACTCCCGTTACAGCTGACCATTTTTTATTTTTAGAAACCAAATCTACAGAAGCGCTTCCACCCAAAAAACTGGCTTCAAAAGAAGCACCAAACTGAGTTGGTTTTCTGTACGTAATATCTAAAACCGAAGACAATTTATCGCCAAATTTTGCCTGAAATCCACCAGCAGAAAAATCGACATTCTGCACTAAATCCGTATTAGTAAAGCTTAAACCTTCCTGTTGTCCTGAACGAATTAAAAACGGACGGTATACTTCAACCTCGTTTACATAAACCAGATTTTCGTCATAATTTCCTCCACGAACCATGTACTGTGTACTTAATTCATTATTGGAATTGACACCTGGAAGGGTTTTCAATACATTCTCTATCCCCGCATTCGCGCCCGGAATCTTTTTTATAGTTTCGGCATCAATCGTTGCAATTCCCTGAACTCGTTTTCTATTTCCAGAAGAAACAAAAACCTCTCCCATTTGCTCCTGCGAATTGTTCATAATCGGATTAAAAACGAAAACTTCATTTGTCTTTAAACTAACCGTTAAACTGATCATTTTTAAAGAAACGTGGGTAAATATCAAAGAGACCTTTCTATTGGAAGGAACTGTAATTTCAAAAAAACCATTTGAATCAGATTGTACTGAATTTCCCTGCGAAGAAACATTGACACTTGATACTGGATGTTTTTCTGAATCTAAAATTACTCCTTTAACACTGGCAGTCTGTGCTAGTGAAATACAGCCGACGAGTACGAAAAGAAAAGCGAATATAAACCTGTTATGACTCAAAGATTAGGATTTTATTTTTTTTGACTTCTAAAAAAATGAGTCTCAAAGATAGTAGTATTTCCTACATTATCGACAACTTCAACTTTTAAATCATTGGCACCTTCATTCAATAAAGCATCATCAAAAACATGCGTAATCCTTCTGGCTTTGTTTTCATATTCAAACAAAACCCAATTTCCGTTGATATAACCGTTATATGATTTTATTCCTGACAAAGAATCGCTAATAGTAAAATCAATTTTCTTTTGATCACTAATCCATTTGTCCTGAATCGGCTTTGCAATTTTCACAGTAGGCGCAATGGTATCCAAAACCAATCCGTATGTCCCTAAAATCTTAGCATTGGCTGTAAAAACATCACCTTTTCTAATTGTTCCGTTATGACTTGTTCCTCTTCCGATATACAATTTATCTCTTAAATTTTCCGGATAAGAATCGTCTTTTATCGTTATGGTGAAATTGGAATGAACTGGAACGGTATCATCATGAATGTAGAGTTTTTTATTTCGAACATCAAAGTTCATCTTAAAATCTTCATAAAAAGTTCCCGCTGGAAAAAATACCGACATATTATCTTTTTCGAAATTAGAATCTTTATTATATCGAACAAAATAGGGAGAAGTAACCGGTTCAGGATTTACAATTGGCGTTGCGCTATCAAACTCAATTGGCACAGTAACCGTTCTTAAATTTCCAAAATAATCAGAAACTTCTATTCTGTAAGTCGAGGCCAGATTCGGCTCTGCTTTTATAATACCTCGAAGCGAATCTGTTTTAATGATACTTAAAGCAAAAGGCGTTTTCATAAAAAGCTTCTGTACACGCTGACTTGTTTTTTTGTATCTCGAATAATCAATAAAAGCATTGATGTAACGCATTTCATCAAAAGAATACGTATTAAACTGATAATTGTAATTTTGATTTCCGTTTAAAAAACTAGTCACATTAAAAACACCATTTTTATTAAAAGAAACGTCATCTGTATCTATGGCATTGATACCGAAACCAATTTTTCCGTTTGCTTTTACTTTTGAAGCTAAATAATTCCCATCTTTTTGAAGTGTCATTGCTAATAACAAAGGCTGCTTAGACTGATTCACCGTCGCGTTATCCAAAGGATAAACATACAAACTCGACAAAGTTGGCTTTTTGGTATCTTTTATATTTTGGTCAAAGCCAAAGAAAATTGGATTGATTACAAATTCTGTTTTAGTATCACGAATTTCGAAGTGAAGATGTGGCCCTTCTGACGAACCTGTGTTACCAGACAAACCTATGATCTGACCTTTTGTTACCGGAAGTTCATTTGGTTTTGGGAACATCTCAATTTCATACGCTTTCTCTTTGTAATGAGTTGCCTTTACATAATCTAAAATGGCTCCAACTGGAGTCTGCAAATGTCCATAAACAGAAGTATATCCGTTAGCATGTGTAATGTAAATACATTTACCATTTCCAAAAGTTGAAATCTTAATTCTCGACACATAACCATCAGCAATTGCATGAACACTCAAGCCTTCCCTCTGATTGGTTTTTAAATCAAAACCAGCATGAAAATGGTTTGGTCGTAACTCTCCAAAATTACCGGAAAGCTGCATCGGGATATCAAGCGGAGGGCGGAAATAATCTTTAGGATATTGCGTTTGAGCAAATAGAAAATTACAAATCAAAAGGGTAAGTACAGAAAATCTCATAAGCAACATTTTTGCTAATATAAGCAAAAATCAAGTAAAAAAAGCAAGTAAAAAACTACAAAAAATACAATTAACTGAAAAACATTGATTTATCTATTTTAATGCAAAAAAATCGATAAAAAATTGCATTAATAAAAAGGAATATTAACTTTGTAGGATTAAGTAATGAATAGGATGTATAATGAGTGTAATTGCAGAAATAATTGATACTCTTGAATATAAAGTTGAAAAGCTTTTTGAAAAATCAAAAGGTTTAGAGAAAAATAATCAAGCATTACGATTAGAACTAGCCAAAGCTGTGCAAATTATCCAGAAACAATCTGAAGAAATTGAAGCTTTGAAAAAGCAAAATGAGACACTTAAGATAGCCAATTCATTGCTTGGCAGCGACAATAACAAGAGAGAGACAAAGCTTAAAATAAATTCATTAATTCGCGAAATTGATTACTGTATAGCACAATTATCAGATTAGTAATATGGACGGAAAGCTTAAAATTAAAATATCAATTGCAGACCGAGTTTACCCTTTGACGGTTGAACCCGCTCAGGAAGAAGGACTTAGAAGTGCTTCAAAAAAAATTGATGCGATGATAAAGCAGTTCGAAGAAAATTATGCGGTTCGTGATAAACAAGACGTTCTTGCCATGTGTGCACTACAATTTGCATCGCAGGTAGAACAAAAACAAATTGATAACGCAATCGATGGAGAAGAAACTATCGAAAGAATTAAAAGATTAAACACGCTTTTAGATCAATATCTCGAAAATTAAACGTTCTTTACAGAAACTAAGATACTGCCTACATTAGTTCACATTTGGTAAACTCAACACTAACAATTTAGAATGAGCAAATCGTCGCTACTATAGTATGCCCTCCTTTTGGCTGGGAAACTTGAACAGTGAGTTAGCTCAAAACTTGTCTTTACGAGTTTATACAAGCAATTAATGTAGGCTTTTTTTATATATAAACCCTAATAAACATGGACATCATAACGATCATTATTGGTATTGTAGGTATTGCGGCAGGTTTTGCAATAGCTAAAATTATCGAGAAAAGTAATATTTCAAACCTCATCAAAAACGCTAAAAAAGAAGCTGCTTCAATCCTAAAAGACGCTAATTTAGAAGCTGAAAATATTAAAAAAGATAAAATCCTTCAAGCAAAAGAGCGTTTTATCGAATTGAAATCGGAACACGAACAAGTTATTTTAGCACGCGATAAAAAAGTGGCTGAAGTAGAAAAACGCGTTCGCGATAAAGAATCTCAAGTTTCAAATGAACTTTCTAAAGCTAAAAAAGTCAATGACGATTTTGAGGCTAAAACTGCTGAATACAACAATAAAATTGAAGTTTTAGACAAAAAACAAGCTGAAGTTGACAAACTTCACAAAAGCCAGTTACAGCAATTAGAAGTAATCTCTGGTCTTTCTGCCGAAGAAGCAAAAGAGCAATTGGTGGAAGGTTTAAAAGCTGAAGCTAAAACTAAAGCTATGTCTCATATTCAAGAAACTATTGAAGAGGCAAAATTGACTGCACAGCAAGAAGCTAAAAAAATTATCATTAATACGATCCAAAGAGTTGGAACGGAAGAAGCGGTAGAAAACTGCGTTTCTGTTTTCAACATTGAATCTGACGATGTAAAAGGTAGAATTATCGGACGTGAAGGACGTAACATTAGAGCACTTGAAGCAGCAACTGGAGTTGAAATTATTGTTGACGACACGCCAGAAGCAATCATTCTTTCTTGTTTTGATCCTGTTCGTAGAGAGATTGCTCGTTTGTCTTTACACAAATTAGTAACTGACGGACGTATTCACCCAGCAAGAATCGAAGAAGTTGTTGCTAAAACAGCAAAACAAATCGATGACGAAATTATCGAAGTTGGTAAACGTACTGTAATCGACTTAGGAATTCACGGTTTACACCCGGAATTAATTAAAGTTGTAGGTAGAATGAAATACCGTTCTTCTTACGGACAAAACTTATTGCAGCACTCAAGAGAGGTTTCTAAACTTTGCGGTATCATGGCTGCAGAATTAGGATTAAATGTGAAATTGGCAAAAAGAGCTGGTTTATTACACGATATTGGAAAAGTGCCTGATACAGAAAGTGATTTACCACACGCATTATTAGGTATGCAGTGGGCTGAGAAATATGGTGAAAAAGAAGAAGTATGCAACGCTATTGGAGCTCACCACGACGAGATTGAAATGAAATCATTACTTTCTCCAATTATCCAAGTTTGTGATGCTATTTCTGGAGCTAGACCAGGTGCAAGACGTCAGGTTCTTGACTCTTACATCCAGCGTTTGAAAGACCTTGAAGATGTAGCTTACGGATTCAGTGGCGTTAAAAATGCTTACGCCATCCAAGCAGGTAGAGAACTTCGTGTAATTGTAGAAAGCGAAAAAGTTTCTGATGATAATGCTGCAAACTTATCTTTCGAAATTTCACAAAAAATCCAAACAGAAATGACTTATCCTGGACAGGTTAAAGTAACAGTTATCAGAGAAACAAGAGCTGTTAATATTGCTAAATAATCGAGGATATATTACATAAAAAGAAAGGCTGTCATTTGACAGCCTTTTTTTTTATCTCTAATTTAGACTTCACATATCATTAAAAACGATTTTAAAGCTTGTCCCCACTCCCACTTCACTTTCTACCAAAACTGTCCCTTTCATCGCCTCTATTTGATTTCTGGTAATATATAATCCAATCCCACGAGCTTCTTCGTGTTTATGAAATGTTTTATACATTCCAAATAATAAATCTCCGTACACTTTCAAATCAATTCCTAATCCGTTATCGGTAATTTTGAGAGATTTAAAACCTTCCGGTTCCAATGCAAAATCAAACACTATCACTGGATCTCTATCTGGATGCGCATATTTGATGGCATTGGTTGTAAAATTCAATAAAACACTCTCCATATACGCTGGATTAAAATTAATGGTCAAATACTTCGGAACATTATTTATTATGGTTACGTTTCGTTGTTTATCATATCCTTTGATGGTTGAAATCGTTTTTTCGATATACTCACACAACTTTAACGGCACAACCGCAATATTGATATTGCTCTGTGTTTTTACAATCTGTGTTAGATTAGAAATGGTTTCATTTAAATCATTCGAAACCGTTCTCAAATGCTCCAGCATTTCTTCTACAGTTTGCCTGCTCACATCGGCATCAATAAAATCTAAAATCGACTTTATATTACCGGCCTGAGTATTTAAATTATGTGAAACGATATGCGAAAAATTGAGCAAACGACTATTTTGATCGCTATACAATTTCATTGTTTTGATAAGATCAAGCTCTTTTTCTTTCTGAGCAGAAACATCGGTATGCGTACCGATTACACGTAAAGGTTTTCCATTTTCATCACGCTTAATCACTTTACCGCGATCCAAAATCCATTTGTAATTACCGCTAGAAGTCATTACACGATGATAATTTTCATAGTACGGAATTTTATTATCAAAATGTTCCTGAATGTCCGAGTAATATTTTGGCAAATCGTCTGGATGAACAATTTTATCCCAGCGTTCCGGATCGTCAAAAATATCAGTAGATTCCAGTTCTAAAATTTTAAGCGAAAGCGAAGAATAAAAGACTCTATTGGTTACCATATCCCAATCCCAAATTCCAGCAGTAGAAGCATCAAGAGCAAATTGAAAACGTTCTTCGGATATCCTAAGCTTTTCTTCTTTGTCTTTTAAATCTGTTATATCCGAAACATGTCCATAAAAAACAACATTGCCATCCATAGCCAATTCTGTTTTCGCCACAATTTTAAACCAGCGGATTCCTTTTTTAGGAAGCATAGCTCTGAACTCTATTTCCCAAGGGGTAATTTCTTTTCTGGCTTTAACCAAAGATTGAAAAAAATACTCACGATCCTGCGGTACAATCCTATTGTAAATTACAAGCCTTATATCATCAGTAAAATCAGTGGCAGAGAGTTCAAATATTTCATCAGCCGACTTGCTTACGAGCGGGAATGAATAATTATTGTCAGTATCAATAATAAATTGAAAAAGTAAGTCAGGCATTTCGGCCAACAATTTTTTATAAAAATTATTTACCTCCAAGCAATCGTCATTTCCATATAAATCAAAAACCATATACTACTTCTTTATGTAAATAAAATATTCAGATTTTTTTCTTTAAAAAAGAGAGAAAAATCACAACTTCTTTCATTATTGTTTTTATTACAACAACATTTTAACACAATATATAAATTTTTACAACAAAACAAACGCTACTTTCAAAAAATTATTTTCTTGGATGAAAACTATGCATCACTTCTTTTAAGAAACTGCGATCTAAATGCACATAAATTTCTGTTGTTGTAATTGATTCGTGACCGAGCATTAGTTGGATTGACCTTAAATCTGCGCCATTTTCGAGTAAATGTGTCGCAAAAGAATGTCGTAGTGTATGGGGACTTATACTTTTTTTCAAACCTATTTTTTGAGCCAGATCTTTAATAATAGTAAAAATCATGGCTCTTGTTAGTTGATTTCCTCTCCTATTTAGAAATAAGGTATCTTCAGCACCTTTTTTAATCGTTTGGTGTGATCGAACGGCATTTCTATAAATATCAATATACTTTTGGGTTAATGAGCCGATTGGCACAAATCGCTCTTTGTTTCCTTTACCTGTAATTTTAATAAAACCTTCATCAAAATACAAATCAGAAATTTTAAGAGTTGTCAACTCCGAAACACGAAGCCCACAGCCATATAATGTTTCCAGAATCGCTCTATTTCGCTCACCTTCATTGGTACTTAAATCAATCGCATCAATTAAATTGTCAATTTCTTCAAGCGATAAAGTATCTGGAAGTTTACGCCCCGTTTTAGGTGCTTCGATTAATTCTAAAGGGTTATCATTTCTGTAATCTTCAAAAACCAAATAATTAAAGAAACTTTTCAGTCCCGAAATAATACGTGCCTGAGATCTTGGATTTACCTCTTTTGCAACACTGTAAATAAACTGCTGCAATATTTCATCGGAAATTTTAATTGGGGAAACATCTATTTGATTGGTTTCTAAGAAAAGACACAGACGTTCGATATCAAAGCTGTAGTTTTCAATCGTGTTTTTAGACAAACCTCTTTCTATCCTCAAATACGATTGATAATCTTTAATATATCTGCTCCAATTCATACTTACAAAGTAAGTGATTTTTTGGGATAAAAATGTCTCATACAATGAGATAAAAAAAGAGGCTGTCTCAAAAGTGAGACAGCCTCTTTTAGTTATACGTGTTTAGAAAGTTTAGAATTTATAAGCAGCATAAACAGCAAAGTTACTGTTCTTTGAACTATCTAAATAATCTTCCAAATCCTCATTATCATTATCATAAACTCCTGATAGACCTAAAGTATAACGAACTCCTGCAGAGAAATTATCAGTAAAATTATAACCAGCTCCAAAGTTAAATCCGAAATCAGCAGATTTGTAGATATCTTTAGCGTCTTCGCCTTCAATTTTAGCAGAGACTAAGAAACCTAATTGAGGTCCCGCTTCCACAGTAAACTGTTTAGTAATGTAGAATTTAGCCAAAACTGGTATATTTATATAATTTAATTTTGCATCATATTTTCCAAATACATCTTCAAATCGAGCTCCCTGAGCAGAAAACAAAAGCTCTGGCTGAATTGCCAATCTTTCAATAACTTTTATTTCAGCAAAACCTCCAACATGAAAACCCACTAATGATTTAGTATCATCTTCATATTCTCCCGTTAAGGTTGAAAGATTTAAACCTCCTTTTACTCCAAATCTAGTTTCCTGAGCATTGGTAAATGCAAATGCCATTACTGCAATGGCAGATAAAATTATTTTTTTCATTCTTATTTGTTTTGGGTTAAATTAATTTTCATATCAAATATAAAAATATTCTTCATAAAAACTAATTTGGATTTTAACAAATAAAATAGTAATAAGAATACAAATTGTTAAATGAGAAATAATTACTTCCAAAACTTTAGATACAAAATATAAAAAAGCCCTCCTCAAATGAGGAAGGCCTTTAAAAAAACTAAATCAAATGTTTTTTTATCGTTGTATTAGAATTTGTAAATTACTCCGAAACTTACATCACGTAAATCAGTACCAAAACCAAAGCTATTAGCTTTTTCAGCACCATGTCCTCCATTATTGTTTACACTGTACCCTAAACCAAGCCAATTAGCTTCAATCGCAAAATGGTTAGATAAGAAATAGCTTAAACCTAAACCAACATTAGCTCCAATTTCGTTTTCTTTGTAATCACCAGGTTTAGTTTTTGTATTAGTATAATCTAAACCAGCTTGAGCAAAAACTGAAAACTGAGAAGCAGGAGTAAAATAATATCTTCCAAATGCGCCAACTGTAAATTCATTTTTTTTCAAGTCCAATTCATTCTTACTAGAGCCAAATCCTAATTTACCTCCAATAGCAATGTTTTCAGATACAAAATAACCTACACTAGGAACAACTGTAAAGTTACTAGTTTTAGCATCTCCTTGTTTTGTTGACCCTACAGATAAGGCTCCAGAGATAAATGTATCTCCTTTAGAAAACCCTCCTGTTTGTGCATTAGCAAATCCAAAAGCCATAACTGCAATAGCAGCTAAAAATAATTTTTTCATGTTTTAATTTTTTAATTACTTAGGCCAAAACTAAGATTAGACCTACAAAAAAATAGTCCATCAGAAGTTAAAAAAACAACAAAATAAGACAGAAAAAAACACCTCAAAACAAAACTGAAAATCAACAATATAACTGTAAAAATCATCGTTTAACTCCTCAAAAAACAAAATATAGTGGGAATTTTAGTAATTATTTAATCTAAATTATAAGGCAATAAAATGCTAAATATGTAGTTTTGAACTTTAGAATAACATTTAAATACCAAAAATTTAAAAAACATTTTTATGAAAAAAATAATTGTAGCCGCTGTATTGTTCCTTGCAACATCAGCAACGATGAACGCCCAATTTGTACAAATCGGGGTAAAAGCTGGGGTTAACTTTGCTAACCAAACTGGAGGTTCTGACTTTAATGGAATTTCAGTTGACAAAGAAGGTATTACAAATTTCCACGGAGGTCTTGTAGCAGAACTTAAATTATTAGAAAAATTCTCCATTCAGCCAGAGCTTTTGTATACTACACAAGGAGCTACATATAAAAATGCTATTGATGAATTTAAAAACGAAATGGGTTACATCGCTATTCCAGTAATGGCGAAAATCTACATGACCAAATCGCTTAGCTTAGAACTTGGTCCACAAGCTTCTTTTCTTGTAAGCAATAAAAAAGAGTTTGACGTTGCAGATCCAAAAACATTTGACTTTTCTCTTAACGCAGGTTTAGGATTAAAAGTAGTTGGAGGTCTTTTTGTTCAGGCTCGTTACGGAATTGGTCTGACAGAAATTTCAAAAGAAGCTGACTTTAAAAACTCTGTATTCCAACTTTCAGCTGGATACATGTTCTAAAAGAATATCACATACTTTTATAAAAACCGTTCTATTAATTAGAGCGGTTTTTTTATTTTTACACAATTCAATGGCAATGACAAAAATCAATTTCAATAGCAATGTCAAAAGTCAATTACAATTACAATACCTCAACATAAATAATTAAACATGAAAATCTGCATTATCAACGGTCCCAATTTGAATCTTTTAGGAAAACGTGAACCGGAAGTTTACGGAAGCCAAACTTTTGAAGAATATTTTGAAACGTTGAAAGAGAAATTTCCAAACATCGAACTTTCTTATTACCAAAGTAATATTGAAGGCGAATTGATTGGAAAAATTCAGGAAGTTGGTTTTTCATTCGATGGTATTATTTTGAACGCCGGTGCTTATACTCATACTTCTATTGGTTTGGGAGATGCGATGAAAGCGGTTACAACTGCAGTGATTGAAGTGCATATTTCTAATACTTATGCAAGAGAAAGTTTCAGACATCAATCGTATTTATCTGGAAATGCAAAAGGGGTTATTTTAGGCTTCGGATTAAAAAGCTACGAATTAGCAATTCAATCTTTTCTATAAATACTGTCAACCTGAGCGAAGTTGGAGAACTTATTCCCTTTAAAGGGCTTCGACTTCGCTCAGCCTGACAAACGCAATTTACTTAACTAAAAATACAAGTCTTGAGTTCATCAATTCACTTGTCTTAATTTAACAAATTATTAATAGGCTCGTTTTTAAGTTATTCTATTTTTGTAAGAGAAACTAATTACATGAGAAACTTTACGCTACTTGCCTTTTTAATTTTTTCTATTTCTAATTTCGCCCAAATCAAAGGAACAGTAACCGATGAAAAAGGAAATCCATTGCCGTTTGTCTCTATTTTTGAAGAAGGAACTTATAGAGGAACGACTTCAAACGAGCAGGGACAATATCAATTGCAGGTAAAAGAAATTGGTAAAAACCGAATTGTATTTCAGTATTTAGGCTTTAAAACTCAAAAAATTACCGTTTCTCCCGATTCCAAAACTGTTACTTTGGATGTAAAACTGCTTGAAGAGAGCTTTGCCTTAAATGAGGTTGTGATTGATCCTAAAAACAATCCAGCTAATGCTATTATAAAAAATGCCATTGTAAACAAAAAAGAAAACTCAGAAAAAACAGCTCGTTATACTGCCGATTTTTATTCTAAAGGAATGTTTAAAGTAAAAGATCTTCCTAAAAAAATCCTGGGTCAAAAAGTAGATCTCGGTGCTGATATGGCTTCCAATCTGGATTCGACCGGAACGGGAATTTTATATTTATCTGAAACCGTTTCGAAAATTGCTTTTGAAAAACCTGCCAAATTAAAAGAGAAAATCATTGCTTCTAAAATCTCGGGAAACAACCGTGGTTACAGCTACAACACCGCCGCTTTGTCTACTTATGATTTTTATGATAATGCTTTAGATTTTGATGTCAAAATGATTTCTCCTATTGCAGATAATGCTTTCAATTATTACAAATACAAATTAGAAGGAAGTTTTTATGACGATAATAATAAGCAGATTTATAAAATAAAAATCTTTCCCAAACGAGACAAAGAACCCGTTTTTGAAGGCTACATTTATATAGTAGATGATAGTTTTGCTATTTATGCTATTGATTTGGATATAAAAGGCTACAGGATGAAAAACGAGTTTACCGAAACCATGTCTCTGACTCAAAGCTTCAGTTATAACGCAAAAAACAAAATCTGGTCTAAAAATGCACAGACTCTTTCTTTTACTGCTGGACTTTTTGGAATAAAATTCTCTGGAAACTTTAATTACGTTTATTCTAATTATGAGTTTCCTGCTTCTTTTGAAAAGAAAACATTTGGAAATGAAATTGTTTCTTTTGAAGCCAACGCCAATAAAAAAGACAATGCCTTTTGGAATGAAATTCGTCCGATTCCGCTAACAATCGAAGAAAGCAATGATTATACTAAGAAGGACAGTCTTTTAGTCATCCGAAAATCAAAAAAATATACTGACTCCATAGATGCCAAAAACAATAAATTTAAAGTTTGGGATATTTTGATGGGTTATGATTATAAAAACACATTCAAACAATATTCTTTTAATTATCAAGGTTTATTGAATATTGCTTCCTTAAGCTTCAATACTGTTCAGGGATTTAATTTAGATTCTGGCTTTTCATTCAAGAAAGAAAATGAAGAAAAAGGAAAATCAACTTCTATTGGAACCACCTTTAATTATGGTTTTTCAGACGAGCGTTTTAGAGCAACTGGATATTTTTCGCATAAATTCAATAACATCAATTATGCTACAATTGGAGCTTCGGGCGGAACAAAAGTCGCTCAATTTAATAGTGCTGAACCCATTACAAAACTGGTCAATTCTATAAGTTCTTTATTTTTTAAAGATAACTATATGAAATTGTACAACTTGGAATATGCTCAAGTTAATTATTCTCAAGATGTTTTAAACGGAGTGAATCTCTTTGCAAAAGTGGCTTATGAACAAAGAAAACCTCTTTTTAATACTACTGATTATTCTTTCTTTAAAAGAGATGACTTGTATACTTCAAATAATCCGCTTGATCCAAATGATTTTACTTCAGCACCATTTGAGCAACATCACTTATTTAAAACTGGTATAAATGCGCGAATTAATTTCGGAAACAAATACATCTCAAGACCTGATGGAAGATATAATTTTAAAGATGATCGATATCCAACTGTAACTTTAGGTTTCGAAAAAGCTTTTGCAGCAAGCGAAAAAAAATATGAATTTGAGAGAATCGGCGCTGCAGTACAATATGATTTAAACTTAAACAACAAAGGTACTTTAGGCATGAATTTAAGAGCTGGAAAATTCTTTAATGCTGAGAATATTTCTTTTATAGATTACAGACATTTCAATGGAAATCAAACTCACATTGGAACGACGGGTCGTTACTTAAATGTTTTCAATTTAATGCCTTATTATGCCAACAGCACAAACGATAGTTATTTGGAAATGCATTTGGAACACAACGATAACGGCTATATTATGAATAAAATTCCGTTATTGAATCTTTTAAAATCAACAATGAATATCGGGTTTCATTCGCTGGCCATTCCAGACCGAAAACCTTATACCGAATATACAATTGGTTTAGACAATTTAGGTTTTGGTAAATTCAAATTATTCCGCGTAGATTATGTGCATTCCTATCAAGGAGGAGTTCAGCAAAATGGTGTTGTGTTTGGGCTGAAGATTTTGAATGCGTTAGACTAAGATGCTAAGTTGCTAAAGTTCTGTTATTCTAAATTTTCTTCCTTTTATATTACAGAACTTTTATATCAAATTCAAAAAACCGCTTAAATTGCAATCTACTTGAACAGAGTGTAATTTAAACAGTTTTCTTTTTGAATTATGAAAATCTTTGTGCGGGCTTCGACTTCAGCCTGACAAAAATTAATATTATCATAGAACTTAGAATATCAAAACCTCAGCAACTTTAACAATTATAATCATCTGGTTCAACATGAATTAATACATGTCCTAATTCAGGATTATTTTCCCTCAATGTATCTTTCAGTTTATGTGCCAAATCATGTCCTTCTTTAACAGATATCTTTGCCGAAACAATAGCATGGAGATCGACATGATACTTCATTCCAGCTTTGCGGATAAAACATTTTTCAGTTCCCAAAATCCCAGGAACAGTAAGGGCTACAACACGAATCTCTTCTACCAAATCCTCATTTAAATTTTCATCCATAATTTCGCCAAGGGCGGGTCTGAAAATTTTATAACTATTATATAAAATAAAAAATGCAGCAAAAAGAGCAGCCCAATCATCTGCCGATTCGTAGCCTTTTCCCATTATCAGAGCTATCGAAATTCCGATAAAAGCCGCTACAGAAGTTATCGCGTCGCTTCTATGATGCCATGCGTCTGCGGCCAAAGAAGAACTATTGGTTTGTTTACTTCGTTTCATTACCAAACGAAAAGAATATTCTTTCCATATTATAATAGCTCCCAAAACATACAATGTCCAAGATTTAGGCAATTCATGAGAAGTCCCGATATTGGCAATACTTTCGTACCCAATAATTGTTGCAGATGTAATTAAAAACCCAACAACCAAAAATGTAATTAAAGGTTCTGCGCGACCATGACCGTAAGGATGATTTTCATCAGCTGGCTTATTCGAATATTTGATTCCAAACAGTACCAAAAAAGATGCAAATATATCCGTTGTCGATTCGATTGCATCTGCAATCAAGGCATAAGAATTGCCAAAAAAACCTGCCAGTCCTTTTATCAAGGCCAGACAGGTGTTTCCTATTATACTAAAAATAGTAGCTTTTATAGCTTTTTGTTCGTTTGTCATTTAAAGACATTTATTTTTTTGCCACGAATTACACAAATTACAAGAAGACTAACATTGTGTCTTATTTCACTAATTTTTAAAAATTAAATTCGTGTAATTGAATTTCAAAAATTAAAAATTAGTGCAATTTGTGAATTGCTTCGCCAGTTCGCTATCGCTCGGGTCGTGGCTAACTTTTATTTAAGCTCTAACGATTTTTGCGCCGATTGCTCTTAAACGCTCATCGATACGTTCGTATCCACGGTCGATTTGCTCGATATTCTGGATAGTACTTGTTCCTTTTGCAGAAAGCGCCGCAATCAACAATGAGATTCCCGCACGAATATCAGGAGAAGACATTGTAGTTGCTTTTAACTGAGATTCGAAATTATGTCCCATAACCACAGCTCTGTGCGGATCACATAACATGATTTTTGCTCCCATATCGATTAGTTTATCCACGAAGAACAAACGGCTTTCGAACATTTTTTGGTGAATTAAAACGTCTCCTTTTGCTTGAGTAGCTACAACTAAAACGATACTTAACAAGTCAGGCGTAAATCCCGGCCAAGGTGCATCGGCAATAGTTAAGATAGAACCGTCGATGTCTGTTTTTACTTCGTATCCGTCTTTATGAGCCGGAATGTAAATATCGTCATTACGTTTTTCGATTGTAATACCTAATTTTCTAAAAGTATTTGGAATCAAACCTAAATTTTCCCAGCTTACATTTTTGATTGTAATTTCGCTTTTTGTCATAGCCGCAAGACCAATCCAAGAACCAATTTCAATCATATCTGGAAGGATTCTGTGCTCGCATCCCCCAAGGCTTTCAACTCCTTCGATAGTCAATAAGTTAGAACCAACTCCAGTGATTTTAGCTCCCATAGAGTTTAACATTTTGCATAACTGCTGTAAGTAAGGCTCGCAAGCTGCATTGTAAACTGTCGTTTTTCCTTTTGCTAAAACAGCAGCCATTACAATGTTTGCTGTTCCAGTTACAGATGCTTCGTCTAAAAGCATGTCTGTTCCTTGAAGTCCTTCTTCTGGAGATTCTACTCCGTAAAAGTGATCTTCTCTGTTGTATCTAAATTTTGCTCCAAGGTTAATAAAACCTTCAAAGTGCGTATCTAATCTACGACGGCCAATTTTATCACCTCCTGGTTTCGGAATATATCCTTTTCCAAAACGAGCTAAAAGAGGTCCAACAATCATAATAGAACCACGAAGCGCTCCACCTTCTTTTTTGAAAGCTTCCGTTTCTAAATATCCAACATTAACCTCATCTGCTTGAAAAGTAATCGAACCTGGTTCGTTACGCTGGATTTTCACCCCTAAATTCCCCAACAAAGTGATTAATTTATTGATGTCTATAATATCAGGAATGTTATTAATTTTTACTTTCTCTCCTGTCAGCAGCACGGCACATAAAATTTGTAACGCCTCATTTTTTGCTCCCTGTGGAGTGATTTCTCCTTTTAAAGGCGTTCCTCCCTCGATTTTAAAAATTCCCATAGATCTTTGTTAAGGTTCTTTCAAAGTTTCTAAGATTCTGAGATCCTAAGACTCTAAGTAAAAAACTTAGCATCTTAGAAACTTAGCGTCTAAGTAGCTTTTTTATTTTTGATTATTGTTTTTTTGAAAATTCTTTTTTTGTCCTCCTTTATTGTTATTCTTGTTATTCTGAGCCTTTGGCTGTGCTCCAGAAGCTGTCTTATTCGACATGCGTTTGTTTGTACGCATTAAATCTGTCGTATTTAACAACTCTTCTGTACTGTGCAGTAAGTTTATTTTTCCACCAGACAGTTCATATAAATGTTCGAAAATCACATCGTCTTTTACCGTGTCCTTATTCCAGCTTAAGAAAGACTTTTTCATGTGGTTGGCAATGACCATTACCAATGCATTTTTCATCTCTCCTTCTTCCCATTTATTGGCAACATCAATCATATATTTGATATTATTTCCATAAAATCTATATTTTGGAAAGTTCTGCGGATATTGTAAAATCTCTGGCTTTAACTGCAAAACGTCTCTTGACGGAATCGGATATGGCGATTCAACATTCAGTTTAAAATCAGACATTATAAAAAGCTGATCCCAAAGTTTATGCTGAAAATCTGGCACATCACGCAAATGCGGATTCAAACTTCCCATAACCTGAATGATATATTTCGCCGCTTTATTGCGCGTTTCATCATCTTCGATTGCAGTAGCCTGATCGATTAATTTTTGTAAATGACGACCATACTCTGGAATAATTAAACGCTGTCTTTCAGAATTGTATTCCAAATTATACACAACGTCGCTTGCGGCTTCTCTTTTATATTTTTCGATCATAAGTTTATAATGAAACTATACCTTCAATTGTAGAAACTTCTTTGTATTTACTAATCACATCGTCTGAGCTGTGCATCGTAACGTCTACAGAAACACTGGTAAATTTGCCTGTTTTAGATTTTGTTGTTTTAATAACCGCTCCCATTCGATCAAAAGCTTTTTCGACACGCTCCACATTGTCTGCTACAGAAGGCACAATAAATTTGTATAAATATTCTGCTGGCCAAGTGTTTGCGTTATCAAGCTCTACTTTTAATCTTTCGTAAAATTCGGCGGTATTTTTTTCTTTATCGTTCTCCATTCGTAATTAAAAATAAACGCAAATATACGTTTTTGATTTCAGACTTTTGATTTTAGATTTTAGATTTTTTTTGGGGTTAAAACTTTGTTTTAAAGGGACAAAGTTACAAAGACGCAAAGGTGCAGAGAAAAATGCAATCGAAGATTATTTCTTTGTAAAATTTACGCTTATATTTGAGAAAGCATTACTATAAAATTTGCTCGCAAAGTCGCTAAGAAGCAAAGTTTTTAAGTTTAATTAATTTCTTTGGGTCTCTGCGACTTTGCGAGATTAAAATACATTACAATGAAAAAAATACTTTTACTTTTTATCGTTCTTATATCCAGCAATATCCAAGCACAAGAAATCAAAACATTAACTTATTTCCAAAATGACACTTTAAAGCTGGATTTAGATTTATATCTGCCAAAGAAAAAAGCTGGCGAGAAAATCCCTTTGATTATGTTTGCTTTTGGCGGAGGATTTTCTGGCGGAGAACGTACAAACGAAAAAGATTTTGGAAAATTCATGGCGCAAAACGGCTATGCTGTCGCGAGTATTTCGTACAGTTTATACATGAAAGGAAAAGATTTTGGATGTAAAGGAACTTTGACTGAAAAAATAAAAGCAATCCAAATTGGCGTAAGCGATATGTGGCAGGCCACTGCTTTTTTAATTGAGAATGCAGACAAATACAATCTGGATACTTCAAAAATCTTTATTTCGGGAATTAGTGCCGGTGCCGAAATTGGTTTTCATGCTTCGTTTTGGGATTACAAACTGATGAATTTATACAAAACTAATTTGCCCGAAAATTTCAAATACAAAGGTTTTATTGGAGGTTCTGGAGCCATTCAGGATATTAATTTGATAACAAAAGAAAAAGCAATTCCGATGTTATTAGCACATGGAAGCAATGATGACACGGTTCCATATGCTGCAGGTTCACATCGTTCTTGTCCGACAAATGCCTCGGGCTGGTTGATTCTTTTTGGTTCTTATGCCGTTTATAACCAAATGAGAGATTTACATAAAGATATCGAACTGATTACTTTTTGTGGTGGCGGACATGAATTCTCTGGTTATCTTTTTCATGAAGGTCAACAATATGTTTTAGATTTTGTAAATGATGTTTTGAAAGGAAAGAAATTTGAGTCGCATTTGATTGAACCTTCTAAAAAAGGGAAAAACTCTGGGAAGTATTCGTTTTGTGAGTAAATCTTACAACTATCATTTGATTTCCTGCAAGGTTTCCAAAACCTTGTAGGTATAAAATTTACACAGCATTAAATATGTGCCGAACCTACGGCTCTTAAGACCCTAAACTTTTATTTGATGGACGAATTAAAATTCGTCCCTACAATATTTATCGAACCTAAGGGCTCTTTTGCTAAAGTTCCGAAGGAACGATTTATTTTGTAGCAACGGATTTCAATCCGTTGTTTTGAATGGACATATAAAAAGAGTTCCATCGGAACGAAACATATAAAATTGAAAATCGAAATACACCTACAAGGTTTTGAAAACCTTGCAGGAGGAATCATCGTATAAATAATTCCAAAAACAAAACCATGTCTCTCTCCTAGCCCTGATTGAGGCGATATCCTTTTGTGGCGGGGTTCGCCATAAAAGATATAGCCGAAAGCAGGAATCCATATCTGCTAAAAATGCCAAATCTTTCGCTTCTAGTAAATATTCTTTTTAATTATGAATAAGTTTAGGTAAATTTGCGCTTTATTTTTAGAATTGTGCAAAAACAAATCATAGTTTTACTTGGCGGTCCCGGTACTGGAAAATCAACACTTATTAACGAATTGGTAGCTCGTGGCTTTTGCTGCTATCCTGAAATCTCCAGACAGGTTACCATGAAAGCACAACAAGAAGGCATTGAACAACTGTTCTTGGAAAAGCCTCTTTTGTTTAGCGAAATGCTTTTGGAAGGTCGTATCCAACAATATAAAAATGCTCTTAACGAACCTGATAATATCGTTTTTATAGACAGAGGAATTCCTGATGTAGTTGCTTATATGGATTATATTGGCGACGAATATCCGGAATATTTTACAAAGGCTTGTGAAGACTATAAATACACTAAAACTTTCATTCTGCCACCTTGGGAAGAAATTTACCAAAGCGATACAGAACGCTATGAAAATTTTGAGCAGGCTGTTAAAATTCAGGAACATCTTATTGAGACCTATAAAAAATACGGTTACGAACTAATTGGGGTTCCAAAAGATACGGTTGAAAACAGAATTCTTTATATCTTAGACAAAATTTAGCGAAAGGTTTTAAAGTTGCAAAACTAGAACTGTTTTCTAAATTTTTAACTTTAAAACTAATGCAATGCTCGGAGCGCAGGATATTCTTCTAAAATACTGGAAACACGACAGTTTTAGACCGTTGCAAAAAGAAATCATCGATTCGGTTCTGGAAGGACAGGATACTTTTGCGGTGCTTCCAACAGGAGGTGGAAAATCAATTTGTTTTCAGGTTCCCGCTATGATGCAAGAAGGAATTTGTCTGGTTATTTCGCCTTTGATTGCTTTGATGAAAGACCAAGTAATGAATCTTCAGAAAAGAGAAATCAAAGCTATTGCTCTTACGGGCGGTATTCACACTGAAGAAATCATAGATTTACTGGATAATTGTCAATATGGAAATTATAAATTTCTATACATGTCACCGGAAAGATTACAATCGGACTGGATTCTCGAGCGCATTAAAAATCTTCCCATTAATTTAATTGCTATTGACGAAGCGCATTGTGTTTCGCAATGGGGCCATGATTTTAGACCAGCTTATCTTAAAATTTCTGAACTAAAAAAATTCTTTCCTAAAATTCCTTTTCTGGCTTTAACTGCAACAGCAACTCCAAGAGTTATTGAAGATATCAGAACGCAATTAGAATTAAAAAATCCAAGACATTTTCAACAATCATTTGAGCGAAAAAATATTGCTTATATGGTTTTTGAAGTGGAAGATAAACTTTACAGAACGGAACAAATTCTAAAAAAGAATCCACAGCCTTCTATTATATATGTCCGAAATCGTAAGGCTTGTCTGAATATGTCTTCGCAATTGCAATCTTTAGGATTTACTTCAACTTATTATCACGGCGGACTTTCGGCAAAAGAAAAGGACAAAAACATGCAATTGTGGATGTCGCAGCAAGCTCAGGTGATTGTTGCCACGAATGCTTTTGGAATGGGAATTGACAAAGACAATGTTAAAACCGTTATTCATACGCAACTTCCTGAGAATTTAGAGAATTATTATCAGGAATCTGGAAGAGCGGGACGAAATGGCGCAAAAGCTTTTTCGGTTTTGCTTTACAATAATTCGGATATGATTCAGACCGAGCAGCAGTTTATCAATATTCTTCCTGATAAGAAGTTCTTGAAAACGATGTACATTAAACTCTGTAATTATTTTCAGATTGCCTATGGCGAAGGTTTAGATGAATCTTTTTCTTTTAAACTAAATAGCTTTTGCAACAAATATGAGTTTCCTACTTTGAAAACTTACAACGCTCTGCAGTTTTTAAGTCAGCAGGGAATTATTACGATGTCTCAAGAATTCTCAGAAAAAATCAGCATTCAGTTTTTGCTTGAATCTAAAGAAGTGATTCGCTACATGAGTCTGAATCCCAATGATGAAGAAATCATACTGGCAATTTTGAGAACTTATCCTGGCGTTTATGAGGTAAAATCGAACTTAAATCTCGGATTGATTGCAAAAAAATCGAATCGTTCCGAAGAACAAGTTATCGCTCTTTTAGAAAAACTGAAAGAGAAAGAAATCATAGAATACAAGTCTAAAAATAACGATGCGACCATACTGTTTAATGAAATCCGCGAAGATGATCTTACTATTAATAGAGTTGCAAAATATTTAGAAAAACAAAATCAGGTTAAAAAAGAACAGCTTTCATCTGTTTTACACTACATAAAAGACACTAAAACCTGCAAAAACAGATTGGTGTTGAATTACTTTGGAGAAAAATCCAACGAGAATTGTGGCATCTGCTCTTACTGTATTACCCAAAAAGGAAAAATAACTGAAGCCGATTCTATTGCAGACAAGATTTTATCTTTGCTTAAAACAGCTTCGCTGACTTCGAGAGAAATTGAAAACCAAATCAAAATGGATACAAAAGATATTATTTCGGTTCTTCAAGAGTTGCTCGAAAACAATCATATTATCATACAAGCGAATAATAAATACACTTTAAAATCATAATGGAGAAATTGAGAATTATTTTTATGGGAACGCCAGAATTTGCTGTTGGCATTTTGGACACCATTATAAAAAACAACTATGACGTAGTCGGCGTGATTACTGCTGCAGATAAACCAGCAGGACGCGGGCAAAAAATAAAATATTCGGCTGTAAAGGAATATGCAATTGCCAACAATCTTACCTTATTACAACCAACCAATTTAAAAGACGAGAATTTTTTAGCCGAATTAAAAGCTTTAAATGCCAATTTACAAATTGTAGTGGCTTTTAGAATGCTGCCAAAAGTAGTTTGGGAAATGCCAAGTTTAGGAACTTTTAACCTTCACGCATCTTTATTGCCCAATTATCGCGGTGCGGCGCCAATCAACTGGGCCATTATTAATGGAGAAACCAAAACCGGAGTTACCACTTTCTTTATTGATGATAAAATTGATACTGGTGCGATGATTTTAAATTCGGAAATCGCAATCGAACCAGAAGAAACAGCCGGACAATTACACGATCGTTTGATGAATTTAGGAAGCACAACCGTTATTGATACTTTAAAAGTTATTGAAAACGGAAATGTAACTACAACTATTCAGCAAGACAATGACGACATCAAAACAGCTTATAAACTAAACAAGGAAAACTGTAAAATCGACTGGACAAAATCTGGAGCCGAAATCCATAATTTGATTCGAGGCTTAAGTCCGTATCCAGCTTCTTGGTGTTTTCTAAAGGATAAAGACGAGGAATTAAGCATTAAAATTTACGAGTCAAAACTTATTTCAGAAGCTCATTCATTTGAAATTGGAAAAATTGTAAGCAATAAAAAAGAAATCAAGATTGCAATAAAAGAGGGCTTTGTTCAGTTATTAAGTCTACAATTGCCAGGAAAAAAGAGAATGCTTGCTTCAGAATTATTAAATGGAGTTAGCTTTTCTGACGCTGCAAAAGTCTATTAAGCTCAGTAAAACAGGGGTTTGTACTTGCTTTTCATCGATGAACAACATTCTTTATGAACAAAAAAAGCAAGTTATCAACAATTTTTGCTAAAATTAAAGAAAAGACTTGCACGCAACGGATTTCCTACTAAATTTGTGTATTAACAATTTTTTTTAACCAACAATTAATAACTAATTATTATGAACAAATCAGAATTAATCGATGCTATCGCTGCTGATGCAGGAATTACAAAAGCTGCGGCGAAATTAGCTTTAGAGTCTTTTTTAGGTAACGTAGGGACAACTTTGAAAAAAGGAGGAAGAGTTTCATTAGTAGGTTTCGGATCTTGGTCAGTTTCTTCTAGAGCTGCTAGAGATGGTAGAAACCCTCAAACAGGAAAAACAATCAAAATCGCAGCTAAAAATGTTGTAAAATTCAAAGCTGGAGCTGAATTAGAAGGTGCAGTGAACTAAGTAAGAAAGTTCTCTAAACTTACAATATAATTAAAACCTTCCTTATGGAAGGTTTTTTTATGCGGTTTAACGATTTTTTTTGTGATTTTAATTTTTTTATGATTAAATTTAATAAAAATTGTAACCGTATGATTTCAGAAAAATTAAAAAAAGGACACCTGCTTATTGCCGAGCCTTCAATAATTGGAGATTTATCTTTTAACAGATCGGTAATTTTATTAGCAGACCATAACAAAGAAGGATCAATAGGTTTTATAATTAATAAGCCATTAAAATATACTATTAGTGACTTAATCCCGGAAATTGATGCCAACTTTAAGATATATAACGGAGGGCCTGTAGAACAGGATAATCTTTATTTCATTCACAATATTCCTGAATTAATCCCAAACAGCGTTGAGATTTCGAACGGAATTTATTGGGGAGGCGATTTTGAGTCTACTAAAGACCTTATAAACAGCGGTGCTATCAGCAAAAACAACATTCGCTTTTTCTTAGGGTATACTGGCTGGGACGAAAATCAGCTCGAAAATGAAATGCAGGGAAACTCTTGGATTATTGCTGATAATAATTATAAGAATAAAATTATTGGAAAATCCACCACTCATTTCTGGAAAGAGCAGATTATTGAGCTTGGAGGCGATTATCTTATTTGGTCTAATGCACCTGAAAATCCATATCTGAATTAATTTTCAGAAATGGATTCATTTAGTTTCTGCACTAATAAATGAGCCATATTCGCTTTAAACTCCTTTTTTCGATATTTAGTTATCGGCTGTATCCCTGTGATTACATTGGTGAGAAATAATTCGTCAGCTTTTTGAAGATCAAACGGCGAAATTATTTCTTCTGAAACTTCTATGCCTTCTATTTTCTTAGCTAAAGCTAAAATTTGTTTACGCATTATACCATTTAAGGCACCTTCTGAAACTGGTGGCGTAATCAATTTATTTCCCGAAACCATAAAGATATTTCCTTGAAGTGCTTCTACTACATTCTTGCTGTCATTCAGTAAAATACAATTGGCAAGGCCGTTTTCATCTGCAAAAATACTTCCCGTTATATTAATCATCTTATTAGTCGTTTTAAGAGACGATAATAATTGTTTTGTCACATAAAAGTCTTTATACAAATCTACTTCGTATTCGCTTGAATTTACACTATAACCTTTATTTCCAAGAGAAATGGCGTTTATTAAAAATGAAATATCATTTGTTTTAGGAAGATACAAACCGCCATCTTTTCTAAAAACAGTAATTCTGGCTCTTGCCGAAGAAGCTATATTCAATTGATTAACCAAATTAAGAATTTGTTCTTCAAAATATTCCATTGTAAAATCCATAGGAATCATCATTCTAACGACACGCATCGAAGCCATCAATCTAAAATAGTGATCTTCAAGAAACAAGATTTTTCCGTTGACAATTTTTACGGTTTCGAATATTCCGTCGCCATACAAAAAACCGCGGTTTAGAGTTAGTATATTATCTTCTTTCGTTATGTTTCCGTTAAAATTAATCATAAAAAAAACCCTGAATTTTGTTCAGGGCAAATATAAGGTATAAAATAGACTTTTACTAAACAGAACCTATAAGATGTTTTAAGTCTGAGATTTGATTCTCCCACAATTGTTTAGCTTCTCCAAGTTCTTCTTTTTCTGCAAAATCAACTACCATTAATGATACATCTTTAGTCAATTCATCGACTAAAATATGAAGTTCAAAAAAGTAATCAGTGTCTTTACTACTTTCATCAACCCATTTAAATTTTACTTTTTCGCCAGATTTTTTAGATGCTAGACGTGCTTTTTCCTGTGAATCATTCCAGATAAATGTAAAAAACTCTCCTCTTGAATTAACATTGTCAGCAAACCATTCTTGTAATCCTGACGGAGTTGATATATATTGATACAATAATTGTGGCGAAGAATTGATCGGAAACTCTATTTCGTAACGTATTTTTGACTCCATGTGCTACTTTTAATTTTTTTGGAAATATAAGAATATATGTCCAAAAACAATGCGTTTTTAAAAATATTTTTTTTTCTTCATTTTATGCTTGCACGCTTTAATATTATTTCTATCTTTGCACCCGCAATCAGGAATTCATGATAGCAGTCCAGGCGAGGTAGCTCAGTTGGTTAGAGCGCAGGATTCATAACCCTGAGGTCACGGGTTCAACTCCCGTCCTCGCTACCAGGTAAAAGCACCACTTTTTTTAAAGTGGTGTTTTTTTTATCTATAAGTATTTGTAATTTGCATTAGATTTGTGACTTAATATTCTAAGTCAAACCATCAAAAACAGCATTTTTTCAATCTAAGTATTTTATTACCAATGGATATAGTCAAATTTAAAATCACATCGAAAACGATAAAAGTAGAAGTACGTAATTCGAATAATTATGTTTTCAATTTCAATACTGCTTTAGATATTGCAAAAGAAGACAAAGATGTTTTATTAAAACTATACCACGCCTTAGATTTACTTTTTAAAAAAGAAACCCCTCCTGAAGTAAAAAATTATATTTCGCCTAATCAAACCAATATATTGGATCAGATTTCGGATATCGATAAACTTGACCAGGAAAATAAATAACTTTTTATCTTTTAAAACACTGTAATCATTAATTTGATTTGAAAATAGTTGAAGCCTTCAGACTTTTGTTTGAAGGTTTTTCTTTTTAGGGCAATTTCTCCTAATAAATCATTACTTTTAATCTGTATCCATAAAAAAAGTGTTTTCTGTATCTGTACCCAAATCTGCAATAGCAATAATTTTGCTAAAAAAAATATGAACTCTACAGCATCAACACAGGAAAAAACGACATTTAGAGAAGTTTATATATTTGACATGGAGGTTTTACAGCGCATTTTCAGTAAAAACAAATGCGGTAAAACGGAAGACAAAATGCTTTTTGGAATCCCTTTTCTTCTCAGTAAAAAAGGGAATAGAATCAATGCCTTTGCGAGTTTGATTTTGGATCAAAACAATGAGATCCAATTTAAGATTTATGATGACGAAAATCTTACTGATAAAGAAGAGGCAACATTCAACGCATACATTGTAAATTTTCTGAAGAAAAAAAGAAGCGCCAATTTCAATAACGCTGTACAATTAAAAAAAAGCACAGAACATTTTGTTCATTATCTCAGTTTTTAAATGTTTTATGAAAAACCAAAAATGAAGAACAATCAAACATTATATTTAAAAATCGCCAAAATCATCGAAGACCAGATTCACAATGAAACTTTGGCACTTGGCGACAAACTGCCTTCTGTTCGAAGTGCACAGAAACTTTATAATGTTAGTTTAAATACTATTAAGCAATCCTATCTGGAACTGGAAAGTCGTTCACTTATAGAATCACGTCCAAAAATGGGCTATTATGTGAGTAAAAGTGCGCAACGCACAACGGCGCTTCCAACCATCGCCAGCATAAACAATCACGAAACCAAAAATACACCTGAAGAACTTATTGATAAAGTTTTCAGCACCATAGACAAATCTGACATCACACAGTTTGCGCTTGGATTGCCAGGAAAGAATTTCCTTCCTATTGCCAAACTTAACAAAGGAATCATCAATGCTGTCCGCAATAGAGCCGATGCAGGAACAGCCTACGAACCTGTTCAGGGATCAGAGAACCTCCGTCGTGCCATTGCAAAATGGGCACTTGTTATGGAGGGAAAAATCACCGAAGACGATCTTGTCATTACTTCCGGTGCCATGCACGCCGTGTACAATGCCTTGATGGCCGTAACTTCTCCCGGAGATAGTGTTGCTGTAGAAAGTCCTGCTTATTTTGGAATACTTCAGGCAATTAAAGCTTTAGGTTTAAAAGCGGTTGAAATTCCAACGCATCCTTTATACGGATTAGATCTTGATGCTTTAAAAAAGGTACTTCCAGAAATTAAAGCTTGTTGTTTTATTACCAATTTCAACAATCCGATGGGATTTCAAATGCCTGACGAGAATAAACGGGAATTGGTTAAATTGATAACACAGTACAATGTTCCGTTGATTGAAGATGATCTTTATGGCAATTTATATTTTGGTTCGGAGCGTCCAAAACCTTGTAAATTTTACGATGAAGCAGGCCTGGTTTTGTGGATTGGATCTGTTTCTAAAACTCTTGCGCCAGGATATAGGGTTGGGTGGATTGCACCAGGAAAATTTAAAGATAAAATCATTCGCCAAAAACTGGTGCAAACCGTCTGCAATTCTTCTTTGTTTTCGGATGTTATTGCTGACTTTCTGGAATATGGGCGTTACGATCATCATCTTAGAACTTTCAGGAATAAGCTCTACACCAATTATCTTCAGATCAATCGTGCCATGGAAAACTATTTTCCTGACAACACTAAAATTGCACAGCCAAAAGGTGGTTTTATGCTTTGGCTTGAATTGGACGAAAGAATATCAACAACAGAATTACATAATACTGCCTTATCACAAAAAATCAATTTTGCGCCTGGAAGAATTTTTTCGCAATACAATCAATACAATAATTGCATGCGACTTACTTATGCTATGGAATGGAATGATCGCGTAGAATCGGATTTAGAAAAATTAGGCAGAATAATAAAAAACAGCATTTAATATTATCATGAAAAACAACAATCAAATCGAAATAATAACTTACAGTCCTAAGTACAAAAAAAGTTTTAAGGATTTAAATATAGAATGGATTTCAAATTATTTTGAAGTTGAACCTAATGACATCAAAGCGCTGGATCATGCCGAAGAATATATTATAGCAAAAGGAGGCGAAATTTTTTCGGCTGTTTTAAATGAAGAAGTTTTAGGTGTTTGCGCTTTAATTAAAAGTGATAATGAAAATTATGATTACGAATTAGCTAAAATGGCTGTAAGTCCAAAAGCACAAGGAAAAGGCGTTGGATTGTTATTGGCACAATCAGCGATTCAATGGGCTTCTGAGATAGGTGCTTCTAAAATTTATCTGGAAAGCAATACTAAACTTCAGCCCGCAATTAAGCTTTATGAAAAACTAGGTTTTAAAGAAATTAAAGGTATTTCATCCAGTTACAATAGAGTTGATATTCAGATGATACTTACTCTTAACCCTTAATTTGAATTTTACTGGACTATTACATTAAAAGCAAAAGTGGACTATTTGAAATGTTTTGGATAAAAATATATTTGTAATGAATTTGAGAAACAAATGAATATACATATTATACAACACGAAACATACGAAGCTCCCGGTGCTTATTTGAATTGGGCAACAAAACGAAACTATAATGTATCTTTTTCTAAAGTCTATGAAAATGACAAACTACCGGATAATATCGATTTTATAGACTTGCTCATTGTGATGGGCGGGCCACAAAGTCCAAATACAACTCTCGAAGAATGTCCTCATTTTGATGCATTGGCTGAAATTACTTTAATCCAAAAATGTATTACTGCTAAAAAAGCTGTTGTAGGAGTTTGTCTGGGTTCACAATTAATTGGCGAAGCTTTTGGCTCAAAATTCAATCATAGTCCGGAAAAAGAAATTGGATTCTTCCCTATTTCTTTAACTGAAGACGGAATTAAAGATGAAAAAGTGAATCATTTTGGTTCCGTTTTAAACGTGGGACATTGGCATAATGATATGCCGGGTTTAACAAAAGAAAGCAAAATTCTGGCTGTAAGCGAAGGCTGCCCTGTTCAGATTGTTTCGTATTCTAATCTTGTGTATGGTTTTCAGTGTCATATGGAATTAACAACAGAAGTCGTTTCGCTTTTAATTGAAAGTGAAACCGATTTATTAGCTAAAAGCAAGCAATATCAATTTGTTCAAAATCCTGAAACCATTTTATCTTACGATTTCAGTGAAATAAATGAGAAGCTTTTCCAATTTCTCGATAAACTTACAGAAGCTTATAAAAGGTAGCATTCACTTCAAGAAAAGATTGCAAATCAGACAGAATAAAACGTGTGTCTAAAATGATATAAAAAAAGCCACAAATTCATTTGCTTATGATTTGTGGCTTTTCTATTTGTATTTAATCAAATCGGTGTTTGTATTTTTTGAATAAGGTATTCATAACCAAAAGCACCACTCCTACTCCCAATAAAACTAATGCCCTGATTAAGAAATCGGTATTGGAAAGATCAAAGAACATTAATCTTATAACGCATATTCCAACCAGCGAAAGCGAAACGTATCGGAAATACTTCTCTTTCAGCATAATTCCAAGAATTAACAACCCTAAAGATTCTAAAATCCAGAAGAACGTTAAAATTCCTTTGTCGAATGTGAGATATAAAAACAATCCAATACTAAAAGTTGCTGGATAAATAATGATACTGTTTTTGAATGGAAACTCTTCGATGAATTTGTAAACAATAAATACATACAATGCCAAAAGCGCAAATATAATCAGGTAAACATATTCGAATTTAGATTCAAAATAGTTGAAACTGACGAAAGCCAAATGAAAATTAGCCAATAAATAATAAACGATACTGATTTCTTTTTTACTGCCAATCTTTTTATAATAAAGCCAGGCATTTACAATCGCTGTTACCGCCCAAAATACTGGAAGCCATTTGTGTTCCAATTGCGAGAACATAATAATCGAAAGCCAAACATTTACCACAATTTGATAGTCGATTTGTAAGGATTTGATAAACTCTTTTTTGTGGATCAGGAAAGTCAAAACAATCAACAACACAACTGCCGAAAGCTGTAGAATCCAGTCTAAGAAAACAAAACTGTTTAGCTCTCTTATACTATAAAAAACGGAAGTCAAAATAGATAATGTTCCAACAGCTAAAACCGTTTCTGGAACCAATTCTACTTTTTTATATAAAATCAAAACAAAATTTAGAATTGCCAAAAGCATAAACAAAGTTGGCAAATAGCCAACCTCAACTTGAATAATCAGTAATACAATGATCCATAAATTCTGAATGACTGGCAAAATTGAAATAAACATTTTGCCTTCTTCTTTTGAAGTCTTGAGTTGCAGATAACTATAAATTGCAGAAAGCAATATCGCTCCCGTTTCTACTAAATAAATTAAGATTCTATTATCTTCATTTACTTCATAAACTGCCAAGTATAGACTTAGAACTATAGAAGCAATTAGCAATACAAAAGAATAAACATTATAACGCTTGATATTTTCTGTTTTTTGAAAAATCCAAAAAGTGATTAATGCTAAAACGCCTAAATAAACTGGGATGTAATTTATTTCAATACAAGAAAAACCAAAAACCAAAGCATTAAAAAGAATAAAATCAGAATTTAGAATATGGAAGTTTTTCCATCCTGATATTATTTCGTTCGATTTATTTCTGATTTTTGCAGCGAAGAAAATATAAACTTCGATTAAAGAAATACCAACGGCGGTTAATCCGATTTCTGTATTATTTAAGAATCTCGTATTGTACACAAACAACAAACTTCCGAATACCGAAAAAGCAAGACAAAAACCATATAGTAAGATTTGGTTGCCTACAGAAAGTCGTTTTTGCTTAAACTGTATCCATAAAAATTCATGATTTAATAAAGCGATTGCAAACAATCCGAAAATCTGGATAATAGTAGCCGATGTTAAATATTTGTACTCCGTCGAAACCAGTAAAGCATTTACACCAATAATTCCGATTGTTTTGACAATTGAATCGTCTTTGTAAAAAGATTTCACCAACCAGTTAAGCGTTATTACAGCGATAATTCCTAAAGCGAAAAGAATATCTAAATTTGATTTTTGTCCTACCAGAATCAAAGTTAATCCCACACCAATAGCAATTAATAAAAACACAAATCTTCCCAGATCAAAAGTGTTTGTTTTGAATTTGAATCGTAAAGCGCACCATAATAAAGCAACAAATACAATTGGATAATAAAATGAAATTTCAATAGTATGATACCAGCTTATAAAAAACAATATCGAGCACACAACAGAGAAAATTCCGTTTAAACTCAAGTTTTGTTTTGAAATAAAAGCATCAACTCCAAGAAATTCTTTTTTTACTGAACAAAAAACAGGAACCATCAATGATGTAATTACCAATACTATCAGCGTGGCAAAAATGTTTGTTATATAGGTTTGAACAAAAAACGGATTGATATGTGAAATAAAAAAGAGGAAAATAAACACACACAAAACATGATTGATCACTAAAAATATTTTATGCAGTAAAGCTTCGTTGTTTTTATAAACCACAAACAAGCAGGTAATAAGTAAAAAGTACAGACCACAAATAATAATATCGTAACCAATTTTCCAATCGTTAAGCATAATTATACTTAAAGAAAAAAGGATAAAAGAAACCATTCCGTCTAAATGATAGAGCCAAAAAATCTTTTTCTTTCTTGCAAAAAGTGTCGCAAAAAGACAAAGTATTCCTGCTACAAGCAAAACAAAAATTTTGATTTTACTTCCGGTAGAATGCAAAATCAAACCTGCGGCAAACAAAACCCAATTGGTTAAATGTGTAATAAAAGCGATTCTGTCAAAACGAGTATCGGCATAAATACTTCTGTACTGCATGTACATACAACTTACAGAAACTAAAATTATACCTATTATGGCAAAAAGATTTTCTGTCGCTGTCAAGGCATTTGCTCCCTGCGTAAACCAAATATCAAATATGATAAAACCTGAAATAACAATTAATAAATGATATTCCCATTTTTCTTTATAAGACAAAACAATTCCCGCTGTTGCAGTTAACGAAGCCAATAAAAATGTAATTAAGAGTTTCTCCGGAATTACACATAAAATTAAAATACTTAAAATCACATGAAGCGACAAAAAAGTCTGCTGTTTTATAATATAACCAACATATAAATTGATTGCAATTCCAAATCCAATAAGCGAATAAGCAATTGGAATGTTAGTAATAAAAGTCAATGCCGGAATTTGTGATGCTCCAAAACAGCCAAACAAAAATAAACTCGCTCCTGCACTGCGCAACCAAAGTCCCGTTTTAAACCATTTTTCCTTTTTCTCCAGAAAATAATACGATCCTACTAAAATTCCCGCATACAGCCAAAGAATCAAAATTCTAAACATTGGCGACACTTTCAAAGCAGTGTAGATACTTAAATAGCCAATTCCTAAAACCATAATTGCTGTTCCGAGAATTCCTGTCCAGTTTTCAACAAATTGCTGTTCGAGCTTTTTCATGAAAATGGAAAAAGCGCTTTCTACATAAACTTCTTCTTCACGAACCTGTGGTTCAGACTGTGATTCCAAAACACTAAACGAAGGAGTTTCTAAAACTTCTTCTAGTTCCGGAGTTTCTTTTTTATCTAAAACAGGAATAGATGCAGATTCGAAAGTTACCACTGGTTCAATGGATTCTTCAATAACCTCTTTTTCGTTTACGACAGCATCTTCACTAACCACAAATGATGGTATAGGAGAAAGAACTTCTTCCTGCGGTTCTAAAACGGATTCCGGTTCATTTACAACAGGCGGTAAATTTTCAGGAATAAAATTGGATTGTGAGAGTTGCTTTTTGATTTCGGCTAACTCATTTTTCAAAGTATTAAAATCGTCTCTGTTTTTTCTGTAAAGAGAATCCAGATGATCGTTTTCTTCTTTTAAGTTATTAAACTTATTAAACAAGACAACAATACAAACAATTAAGGCAAAAAGAATAAAATTCTCCATAGTTTAGGTTTTGGTTGGCGCTAATGTAGGAATTATTGGTTTAATTTAGTTTTCAAACAAAAAAGATTTCGTAATTGAAATCACTTTCTCTAAAAAAAAAGCTTTTAAAATTTTTCACAGCTAAAAAAACATTCAAGAAACTGTAACATTTTCCAATAACAGCGTCAAAATATAGAATTAAATTACGGTTCTTTGTAGCTTATTACATTCATAAGATAAGACTGCGTATTTTTGAATGCAATAATATTGAAACCAATGAGTTTAGATTAGTTAAAAACTGGTCGCGATATTTTCGTTATGGACAATAAAAAGTTTATTTTAAGTTTGAAAAAAGGTAATGAAGCGGCCTTCAAAGAGGTTTACTTCAATTACTATGATAAACTGATAAATATTGCCAGACGATTTAATCTTACGGTTCTTACACCAGATGATTTTGTCCAGGAAAGTCTTTTACGATTATACAACAAAAGAGAATTACTCAACGAAGATGTTTTGTTTGACAAGCAATTATACACCATTTGCAAAAACATTATCATCAATCACGTTAATAGAGAAAACAAAATCGTACAGCTTGATCCTTTTCAGGTTGACATTTTAGACGAAGAAACCGATTCAGGAATTTTTGAAGAAAGACAAGAAAAACTGCAAAACTTCATCAATCAGCTTCCTGAACAGCAACAAAAAATATTTACACTACACAAACTGGAAAACCTTAGCTATAAGGAGATTGCAGAAAGGACGGATCTTTCTGAAAAGACCATCGCCAATCATATTTATCTTGCCAGTAAATTTATTCGAAAAAAAATCGAAAACCATTAGGAACTTTTTTGTTCTCGTTTGTTATCTATAAAAACAAGAACAAAAAAATGCACATTGAAGCTTATAAAACCAATGTTAGAACTAAAAAAGACGCGAGTTTAATTGTTGCTCTTTTACAGTTTGTTATTTCTGATTGTATCATAAATTTTGATTTCACAAAAAGAGAAAGAATTCTAAGAATCGAAACCAACCGAGAAATCAAGGAAATGGTTTATGGTGTTTTTAATAAACAAGGATTTTATTGTAAAAAGATTTAATGCCGAAGAAAATGGAAAAGGAAAATTTTGATGACGAGTTCGAAAAACTATGGAAGGAAACTCCAGCTTCACATTCAGATGAAATAAAAAAAGCTTCTTGGGATGAATTTCATTCGAAAGCATTTGGAGAAAAGAAACGCAAATCACAGCCTTGGCGTTATCTCGCGGCTGCGTCTGTATTGCTTTTTGTGCTTATTGGAACTGGAATTTATTTCAATAATAAGCCTTTGGAAGAAAACACAATTGCATCAACTGAAAATGTAATTGAAAATACTACATCAAAAATTAAATATGTGGTCCTTCCAGACAGTTCGAAAGTAGAATTGAGTCCAAATTCCAGAATTTCTTATGGCAATAATTTTGCTTTAAACAGAAAAATTCAAATTGACGGTGAAGCTTATTTTAAAGTCAAAAAAGACAAACAGCATCCGTTTCAGGTTTTTTGCGATGAAACTACCACTACGGTTTTAGGAACATCCTTTATTGTAAAAGAATCTGAAAATGAACAAATAACGGTTGAACTTTTTGAAGGAAGCGTTCAAATGAATGTAAAAGGGCAGGATCAAAAATGGATTTTAAAACCAGGCGAGAAATTCACATACGGCAATCAAACTGCTTCGGTAACCGAATTCAGCCGTTTTGTTGATTTTGAAAACGAAAAACTAACGAACCTCAACCATTATATTGAGGAAAACTATGGTCATAAAGTGATAATTCCAACTCAATATCTGAATCAGAAAATCACAATCCGAATCAATAAAAAAGAAGATTTAAAAACAATTGTACAATTAATATCAGAAATGTATAACCTAAACTTTGAAATAAATGAAGATTTAAAGCAGATTACTTTTCAGTAGAAAAGAAAAAAGGATGTAAGCCGCGAAACTCCACATCCTCCTCATATTCAGGATAACACGAGGTTATTCCAGTTAATAATTATTCAAAAATACAAAATTTCATGAAGCATATAATTTCAGCATGCTTTTTTTTATTCAGTTTATGTATGACCGCTCAGAGCGTTACAGTAACTGTAGATCAAAATGTAACTTTAAAAGAATTCTTTAAGCAAATTGAAAATCAAATCGATTATAAATTTGCCTTTACAGATCAAATTGACACCAATAAAAAATACTTTAATCAAAAGACTACTTTTAAGCAGACTGATATTGAAAAGCTTATTTCGGAACTAAACAAAACGGCATCTGTGCAATTTTCGATAGTGGGCAATAATATTTTTGTAAAACAGAAATCTCAAACAACTAAACCGGCTAAAAAAAAAAGCAAGTTAAGCGGACACATATTTGACAATGAAAAGCAACCTGTTATTGGCGCCAATGTTTACATTAAAGAACTGGAAACTGGCGTTGTAACTGATGTTAACGGAAAATACAGCATGGAAGTTCCAAACGGCAGCTATACTGTTCAGGTAAGTTATGTTGGATTTAAAAATGAGGAAAAACGTGTTACTGTTTCTGATGATACTAAAATCAATTTCAACATAGATTCTGACAGCCAGCAGTTGGGAGAAGTGATTGTGATGAATAATAAAGCTGCTGACATCAAAACAACTCAAATGAGTGTCAACAAGCTTTCGATGCAGGAAATCAAAAAGATTCCAGTTGCCATGGGAGAACCAGATCCTTTAAAATCCATTCTGACTTTGCCTGGAGTTACCAATGCTGGAGAAGCTTCTTCAGGATTTAATGTCCGGGGCGGTGCTGCCGATCAGAATTTGATTCTTTTGGATGGCGCTCCTGTTTATGCTGACTCGCACATGTTTGGTTTCTTTTCTATTTTCAATGCTGATATCGTAAACGGTTTAGATTTATATAAAGGAGGAATTCCGTCTAAATTTGGAGGCCGTGTTTCTTCTGTTTTGGATGTAGCACAACAAACAGGAGATTTTGAAGAATATAAAGTAAATGGAGGAATCGGAATTATTTCGAGTCGCCTTTTGGTTCAAGGACCAATACAAAAAGAGAAAAGTTCGTTCATCCTTTCCGGACGTGCTTCGTATGCGCATTTGTTCATGAAACTGGCGGACAATAACAACTCCGCCATGTTTTATGATTTAAATGCAAAAATAAACCACCGTTTTAATGCCAATAATACGTTGTCTTTTTCTGGTTATTTTGGAAATGATTTGTTTGATATCAACGATCGTTTTGCAAGTACTTACGGAAGCACAATGGGTATTTTGAGCTGGAAACATAAATTCTCTGATCGTTTAAACAGTAATTTATCAGGTTTTTACAGCGACTACAGATTTAATCTTGAAATTCCGATCGAAAGTTTTAAATGGGACAGCAATATTCAGAGCTACGGATTGAAATACAATTGGAATTACCAGCAGTCTGAAAAGTTCAAAATTAACTATGGTATTGACGGTTTGTATTATAATTTTAATCCGGGAGTTGTACAGCCAACTACTTCAGACTCTCAGTTCAATTACAAACAATTAGATAAAAAATATGCTCTGGAAGCTTCTGCTTTTATCGATTTTGAAAACCAAATTACAGAAAAACTGAATTTCCGATACGGACTTCGTTACAGTTCATTTTATCGTTTAGGGCCAGAACCAATCAGTACTTACGAAAATGGTCAGGCAGTTGTTTACAATCCGTTATATAAAATTTACGAAGAAGGTACTCCAACAGGAACCATCAATTACAAAAAAGGACAGGCAATCAGTACTTTTAATAATTTTGAACCGAGAGCCGCCTTGTCTTATGCTTTTAATGACGAAACTTCTATAAAAGCGAGTTACAACAGAATGGCACAGTACATTCACATTTTGTCGAACACACAATCTCCGTTACCAATGAGCATCTGGACGCCAAGCGGGCCGTTTACAAAACCACAGCTTTTGGATCAATATGCGATGGGTTATTTCAGAAATTTCAAAGACGGCGATTACTCTTTAGAAACCGAATTATTTTATAAAAATGTCCAAAATCGTATTGATTATATTGACGGAGCTGATGTCTTGGCTAACAATAATATTGAACAGGTAATTCTAAACGGAAAAGCCAGATCTTATGGAATGGAATTGTTATTCAGAAAAAATGTTGGTGTTTTCACAGGATGGATTTCTTATACTTTATCTAGAGCCGAACAAAAAACACCAGGAAGAACAGCTGAAGAACCAGGTGTTGCAAATGGCGAATGGTATTTATCTGGTTATGATAAACTGCATAATTTAAGCATTGTAGGAAGTTACGAATTGAATCCGAAATGGTCTTTTAATGGTAATTTCACTTTGCAATCTGGTCAGCCTGTAACTTATGCAAATGGCTATTATGAAATGGGAGGCATTCATGTTCCAAATTATTCTTTGAGAAACGATAACAGATTACCACTTTTCCATCACTTAGATCTTGCGGCGACTTATACTCCAAAACCAGACAAAAAGAAAGGATGGCAAAGCTATTGGGTTTTCAGTCTTTACAATGTTTACAACAGAAAAAATGCTGCTTCAGTAAGTTTTACAACCAATGAAGATACAGGAGCAAACGAAACCAGAAGACTTTCTATTTTCGGAATTGTACCTGGGGTTTCTTATAATTTTAAATTTTAATGCTATGAATAAATTGAAAAAAAATTGGGTAATGAATAGAGCACTGGCATTAATAAGTCTTCTTTTTGTTTTTTCTTTTGCTTCGTGCGAAGATGTAGTAAATCTTGATCTAGAAACAGGCGAAACCAAATTGGTCGTTGATGCTGAAATTTTATGGAAAAAAGGGACAAGCGGAAATGAACAAACGATAAAAATCAGTAAAACGGCTCCTTATTATAGTGGCTCAACGCCAAAGGTTTCCGGCGCGCAGGTTAGAGTAGAAAACAGCAATGGGGATGTTTTTACTTTTAATGAAACGGAAGCCGGAGTTTACAAATGCACCAATTTTGTTCCTGTAATTGACATGGAGTATAAATTGTTTGTAACTGCCGAAGGTCAAAGTTATACCGCAACAGAAAAACTAACTTCTGCTACTCCAATTAATAAAGTAGAACAGAAAATTGTTCCTGATTTTGGAGGAGAAGATGTAATCGAATTGACTTTTTATTACAACGATCCTGCAGATCAAATCAATTTTTATGTAACCGATTATCAAAGCGAATTTTTGATTTATCCGGAATACGAAATTACAAATGATGAGTTTTATAACGGAAATGAAATCAGCACCAGATATTCTCACGAAGATATGAAAGCTGGAAATACGGTAAGAATTACGCATAGAGGGGTTTCTAAAAACTTCTTCAATTACTGGAAATTAATTCTGGAAGCTTCAAACTCCAATCCTTTTCAGGTTCCACCAGGAAATATTAGAGGAAATATCATCAATACTACCGATGCTAATAACACCGCTTTTGGTTATTTCAGACTTTGCGAAGCGGATCAGGTTGACTATTTGGTAAAATAATCTTTAAATTCAATATTACATTCCGCAGGAATGTTTCATTGGTAGAAAAAAATGGCAACGGGTAAATTTACGTTCCGTAGGAACGTTTGAGACATCGAATGGTAAAAAATGATGCCCAAACCAAACGTTCCTACGGAACGTAAAATAATAATGACCATATAATTTTTCTAGCGATGAGATGTTCCTACGGATCAAATAATATCTGATCCTATTTTATCCAGCCAGTCTTTTTTCGCCATTCCTCCATTTCCAGTTTTCTTTTTTCAAAGTCTATTGGTCGCAATTGATTTTCATCTTTCACTCTTTTTCTCATAATTTTGATTTGTTCTTCCAAGGTATTGAAACCAATTTGTTTTCTTCTTTCGTTTACCTTGGTTAAATCATCAAAGGAATTCGGGCTCATTTCACCGTTTTCATCCCAGTCAAATTGAGTTCCGTACAACTGAGGTTTCCCTTCGAAAACGGCAATTCGATCTGTCAGATAAGCTAGATTTATTGGATCTGCTTTATTTTCATTAACCGCTTTTTCTAATTCTTTGGCACACTTTCGCATAAAATCGGGTTGTGCAATTGCATGCTGTATTATAATCCACGCACTTTGGCTGGCTTCTTCCCCAACTTTATCAATTGACGGATAACCAATTTGACTTATTATAACTTCTAATTCCTTTGCGTTTTTATTATGCAGTTTTTCCATTTCTGGATTATATCCTTCCGAAAGTTTTCCGTTTTGAATGAGTTTTTCCCTCAATTCAAAATCGGCGTTCTTTAGTTCTATTATTTTTTGGGCTATGTCTTGATACATTACGTTTCTCCCTTATTTTAAAATCTTCCCACTCGTTCTTTTAGCAATTTAAAATACTTCTCTTTCATCTCTTCAGACAAAAATGAAATTTCAATTAACTCGTTCCATTTTTCAACATTATCAAACATTTTTTTAATAATCTGCTCAATAATCTTATCATTTAATCCTAATCTTTCTTTTGCAAAATAATCAATCAAATCAACAGCTTTAAAATTACTTTTCTTTCCTTTTAATTTTAAAGCCATTTCTTCCTGCGGATTTTTTATAGCAATGGACGAATTTAGAAAATCATAAGCTGGTGCTAGAGTCGTTTTACCCGATTTTGTAATCAATGAAAAGTTTTTCAAATGCATGTCTTCATTACCTGTTATAAAACAGAATAATATTCTTTTAAAAAGTTCAGCTTTTTCAATTGAAGGAAATGTGCAGAAATCATCCAAAACTTTTACAATTTTCTCCATCGTAAAATTATACTTGGTATCTCTTGTACTTCCTGTTAACTGAGCAAAATCCTCTGTAGCAAATTTTCTGCCTTTACTGTAACGATCAAATCTTTTTATGAAATATGATTTTGAATTGTCTTTAGAATAAACCAATCCATGAAATGGCACTTCGATTCCATAAAGTTTTGCCATACGCATAGTAAGATCTTCATTCTCTGGTAGCTCAGGAAAAATATCACTTTGAGGTTTGATAATGAAATTTCCAAACTGATCTACGATTTCGAATTGTTCTTTTTTAATGGACAAAACAGCACTCGATTTAGGCTGAACACCTTGTATAGAAAATTTACTGGCTCTATTAACCGCTTCTTGTCTCTGCTCTGATGCAGAAAAAGGAAGATTATGAAAAGAAGTTAATTTAGGAGAAAGCAGTTTTAAACCTTTACTACTGTATAATCCATCTCCACATAATTCATATGTTATTGGGCACCTATTCATAATCAACTTCTTTTACTGTTACCGCTCCCACTAAATCGCTTCCAGTTGCAATAAGTTGCGAAAAATAATCTTTCCTGTCTATTTTATTTATCTTTAAAAGACCTTCCAACATTATTCCTTCTGGCAGTAATCCCTCGAAAAATGGAGGAAAATTCAAGAATGAATATTTTTTATGGGCAATGGGCATAGTAAGTGAAACTGGCTCAGCCGAATAATCTTCATCGTATTCAAATACATAACTGCCATTTCCTTCTTCCAAAAGCTCACCTGCTTTTACATTATGTACATAAACAATTGCTTTTCTCATTTCTTATTTTTTTAGCGGACTCCTAAATTGCACTTCAATATTTAAAACATTCAGAATCGCTTTTAGACTATCCCATCTCACAGATTCTTTATTTTTTTCAACATCAAATACAGTCGTTTTTCCTATACCTGCTAAATTTGCTAATTCAAGCTGTGTTAATCCTGCAGTTTTACGATGCTCTTTAATTAATTGTCCTAAATTAAAATCATTCATAATTACCGTTTTAACAGTAAATATATTGATTTTTTAAACACAAAAAATGAAATAGAGATATTTTTACCATTTTTTACCGCTATAACAGTAAAAACACACGTTAAACAATCTTTTTTTATTCTTTTCAATCTGATTAATGAATATTTACTGCTACAACAGTAAAAAAGAAAAACCTTCAAAATCATTTCTGACTTTGAAGGTTTTTCAACTCTATTTAAACTATTAACTTATTTATATTCTTTCTCTTTTTGAGCATACCAATCTTTCATCACATAAAAAGCTTTCTTTTTTATTCCCTGATCCGAGATTAATCCTTTACGGTTGAAGAAATCCTGAATGTTTGGCAACTGTCTTCTTGGAGATCTAAAGTCAACTAGAATCCAAGGAGAAACTCCTGCCAAGCCTTCAATTCTATTAAACATTTGTGTATTCTGAATGTATAATTCTTCCTGATATTCTTCGTTCCAACGTTCTTTTTTATCTCCGTGCAAACCTTGTAAAGCTTCGCCTCCAAATTCGCTGATGATAACCGGTTTATTGTATGGGATTACCCATTGCATGTCTTTGCAAGATTCGTTTGTTCCTCTATACCAGCCTAAATATTGATTAAAACTTACAATGTCCACAAACTCATTCATATTATCATGAAGTGTATTTACGTTATTTGGACTTTTGGTCACTTCCATCGCCATACTAATTAAACGGGTATTATCTTGCGTGCGCGCATATTTAGCCAATTTGCTTAGAAAAATATCTCTTTCGTCACTATGTGGTGTTTCGTTTGCAATTGACCAAATCACGATACCACAACGGTTTTTATCTCTGTAAATCATGTCGTGCAATTGGCGTTCTGCATTGGCATATGTATCCGGATTTGTCCATGAAATTGTCCAATAAACCGGAACTTCAGACCAAATCATAATTCCCATTTTCTCAGCTTGTCTAACCATATTTTCGTTGTGTGGATAATGCGCCAGACGAACATAATTACAGCCTAATTCTTTTGCCCAGTTCAATAAGGTAATGGCATCGTCTTCTGACCAGGCTCTTCCTGATCTAAAAGGCGCTTCTTCGTGAATACTGATGCCTCGTAAAAAGACTTTTTTTCCGTTTAAAAGAATCTCTTTCCCTTTGGTTTCAATAGTTCTAAAACCAATTTGATCTGCGATATTTTCATCGGCTTTAGAAATGGTTACCTCATATAATTTTGGTTTTTCTGGCGTCCATAAAACTGGATTGGCTTTTATTTCAAAATATGCCAATCCTTTTGCATCTGTAATAATGTTCTTTTTGATTTTCAATTCAGGAATAGAAACCGAAACAGATTGGTTTGCTGTTTCACTATTCAATTTTATCCAGCCAGAGATTTTTCCTTTTTCTTTTTTATCCAATTGAACCAAATAATCTTCGATATAAGTATTCGGAACCTGAGCCAAAGTCACATCTCTTGTGATTCCGCCATAATTCCACCAATCCATATTTACTGTTGGCACATTATCTTTATGGCGTTTGTTATCTACTTTTACAACTACAAAATTATTTCCGTCAACTAATAAATCGGTTACATCAAAATTAAAAGGCGTGTAACCGCCAACATGCGTTCCTGCTAATTTTCCGTTTACGTAGACTTTTGCGTCATAATTGACTGCTCCAAAATGAAGAATCCTTTTGGTTTTAGAATCTTTTTTATAATTAAAGTCTTTCTGAAACCAAACCGTTCCTTCATAAAAAAACAACCTTTCGTCTTTGCTGTTCCAATCAGACGGAATATCCATTGTGGCAGAAGTAGCGAAATTATATTCGGTTAAATCTGTGGTATTCCATTTTTTGTTTTCGAAAAATCCGTTGTTTTTAAAAGGCATTAAGCGGTAATCGTAATATCCATTTTCCAACGGATCTACGATATAACTCCATTTTCCGTTTAAGGTAATATTGTTTCGGGCGGCAATATTGGAAACTAATGGAACTTCCTGTGCTATGGCTTTTCCCATCAATAGAAAAGTACAACACAGCATTACAATTTTTTTCATAGTTTTTATTTTTAATTATATGATTTAATTCAGTAGCTGTATGAGGACACTGATTAAACGGATTCGTTATCACGAAGACGCGGATAAAAACGGATTTTTTTAATAAAATAAAAACTGTTTTTTTCTGCGCTTTTGCGAGTGCAAATCTGTTTTATCCGCGTTCTATTTACGCAAACTAATTTATCTGCTGATCTGCTAAATCTGTGGCGAAAATTTCTCTCGCAGATTTGGCAGATTATGCAGATTTTATTTTTTTAACACATAGAAACATAGATTTTCTTTGTGTAGAAAAAGACGTTTCACTTGCATAAATGCACATCGCTAGATTTTATCTCCTGATCTGCTAAATCTGCTGGCTGATATTTCTCTCGCAGATTTGGCAGATTAAGCAGATTTTATTTTTTAAACACATAGAAACATAGTCTACTTTGAGCATAAAAGGCGTTTCACTTTTATAAATACACATAGCCGGATTTTACTAACAAAGTTTAGCTATGTGTTAGAAACTAGTTTCTTTTAGTATCCTTTATTAAGTCTAAAAAATCTATGTTTCTATGTGTTTATAAAAATTACATTTTATCAAAATAACGCGTCAGCTCGTAAGCATTATCATTAATCACTTTCATCTCTTTTAATAAGGGCTGATAGGGTTCAAAATTACTGTTCACAATTCCTTTGTTGGAATCTCGGTTGGAATAATCGGTGCTTAAATCCTGTGGATCATTATCCATATATTTGAACCAATGCCAGCCTACAGAATTTTTATTTTTCAGTAATTCTAAAGTGAAATTCTGGTAAAAAAGTCCTCTTTCTTTTTGTGTTCTAACTAGCCATCCTGCGCCTGTATTATTGGGCAAACCTGAATCTTCTCCTTTAGTGTACCATTCTGTAATCAGAAACGGTTTTCCCGACCATTCGCCCCAATTGTTCATTAAATCCTGACTTGGTTCCCATTTTCTGTAATGATTGATGGAAATAATATCCATGTACTTTCCTGCCACTTTAAAAATCTCCGGATTGGTCAATTCCTGTTCTTTATCCTGATTGAAACGGCATCCTAAATACATGTGGTTTGGGTCTGCTTTTCGAAGCGCATCAGTTACTTTTTTCATATATGTTTCAAAATAAAAAGCCGTAAATGCCATTCGGTCTTCCTGAGTGATATCAGATGCAGAAGCATTAAAACCTTTTCTTTTATCCAACCATTCTTTTGCAGCGATATAACCCTGCTCATCTTTGGCCAATAAAGTTAAATGTTTATCTAATGCGTCGTTATACCAAGGCAGTTCATTATCAGTAAAATAACCCATCAAATACTTATCATTTTTGTACTGAGTAACCTCTTTTACCGATTTTTCGATGTAGGCATCAAATTCTTTATCAAAAACCATAACCAAGTCAAAGCGGTAATTTTGCCAGCTCGCTTCTTTATATTTTCCTCCGTATTTTTTAATATGATCAGCATGATACATTCCCATAGGAGAAATTATCACAGTATAAACCAGCGGATTTTCAGCATTTCGAACCAAATCAACATTTGACCATGCTCCTACGCCATTAAATCCGTTATCGCGAAGTAGTTTTGATTCCTGTTTTACCCAGTTTTCTTTGCTTCCGTATTTTTTATCAAAAGCTTTCTGCTGATTTACCGAACGTCCTGCGTTAAAAACTGCAACACCCTTAAAAATATACGGATATCCCTCTGGATCGATAATCCACCATCTGTTGTCTACTTTTTCTGTTCTGAAAAATCCTGTTGCTTCTTTCTGCCACATTTTAGAACTGCCGTAAATCGAACCTGGCAATTGCTTTTTTATTTTAAATCCAGGTAGTTTATCAATAGTTTTCGCATCATAAGCCACCCATTTTGGATCTAAAGCATTTTGCCTGGCTTCGACTTTTTGATAGGTGATTTTATTCTGAGCATTTAACGACATTAAACTTGTAAAACAGAATAATACGCAAATGGAATGTTTCTTTAAATTCATTTTTAATTATTTTTTTTGAGAGGAAATAGCAGCTCTAATTTTTAACACATAGAAACATAGATTTATTTTGACTATAAAAGGCGTTTTACCTGCATAAATGCACATAGCTAGATTTTATTTTCTGCTATTTCTCTCGCAGATTTGGCAGATGGTGCAGATTTTTAATTATCTACATTCACAAAGTTTAGCTATGTGTTAGAAACTAGTTTCTTTCTATACTCTTTTTAAAGTCTAAAAAATCTATGTCCCTATGTGTTAAAAAAAATTATTTAGATAAATAAATGTGATCGAAATCGAAAGTATAATTATTCAAAGCTCTTACATCTTCGGGATCAACACTTCTTAACACCAAAATGTCTTTGATTTTTGTTAAATCTAATGCCGGGTTTTGTTTTTTGTAATCGGCAATCGGGATTTTAACCATGTTCCAGCTTCCATCTCTTTTTAGTCCGTATAAGTTACTTGTTGCATCAAATTCAACATAGCCTGTATTAGAAGCATCTTTCATTCTGAATCTGATTTTTCCAGTACTTGTAGTTCTTACTGCCATATTGATATAAGTGTAAGATGAAATATCGGTAACATTCACAAACTGTAAAATTGCCATTGCCCATTTTGCTTCTGCAGCTGGCGGTGTTGCTGGAAGAGAAAAGTTTCTGTAAGCGCCTTCATATCCATCAGTTGCCACTTCTTTAATTACAAACTGATTGCTTGAAACCCAATTTAGAACGGGAGCGGTTTTAGTAAAATCAGGATTTTCAGAGTAGATTTTAAGTGCATCAGCTGGAATAACAATTGGTGGAGTTGGCGGTGCTTCGACCTCAACTGTGAACGTTTTCTTTTGAATGGTGTTATCTACAAAAGTGATTTCTAAAGTAGTTGTAAAAGTTCCTGCTTTGGTATATTTTACTTCAACATTTGGTTCAATTGAAGCTCCCGGAGAACCACCCTGAAAAGTCCATTTTATGGCACGCACTTTTGTTGACGAATCGGTATAAGTTACTGTTTCTCCTCCTTTAATAGCGGTATTTGTTGAAGTCGCATTTAATTCTCCTTTTTTATAAAGATACACTTCGCGTACATCGTCTTCACAGGAAAGCAAACCTACAAAAAGCACTAAAAGGAAATATTTTAATTTCGGTATATGGGTTAGTTTTATTTTCATGATTTCTATTTTTTTTGAGAGAATAGAAAAAAGAATATAGAGAAAAGACTTGTTTATTTTGGAGAATACAGAGAATGGAATATACAAAAAAGACTTTCGTCAAATTTTATTTCTTATCTCTTGTATCTATTTCTATACTCTATTTTCTATGTTCTTTATTCTATCCTTTATGTTCTATTTTCTATACTCTATATTCTATTTTCTACATTATTTCAATCCTTCTAAAAATCCCTGATAAGCCGGTTTTTTATTATAGTCAGCATCTAAAAGCAATGGATATTCTTTATAGTGCCAAAAGCTTGTCAGCCAAGTATATTTATCGGTTACGCCCCAAGTTGTAATGGCAAATTTTTGGGTTTGAGGCAGTTCTTCGTACATAGTCGTGATGTACTTGTAGGTTTCTGACTGTTTTTGAGCTTCTGCATCATTAAAAACATAGGAATCAGATTTACTTGTATTGACTTTGATGTCCAATTCTGAAATATGGATTAATAATCCTGTTGAAGCCATATCCGTAAAACCCGTTTTCATGGTTTGTCTGTTGGTATCTGTTGCGTAGTGAAACTGATCTCCGATACCATCAATCGGAACTCCGTTGGCTTTGAATCTGGTTACCATTTTTTTGATGGATGCTCTTTTTCCAGCATCCAGCACGACGCTGTAATCGTTATAAAACAGTTTCGCATCTGGATCGGCTGCTTTGGCATATCTAAAACATCTTCCATAAAAGCCAATTGGATCTTTAAATAATGAATTGATTACTGTTTCGTTTCGCATAGCACCGCCGTCAGCAAAAACTTCGTTGACAACATCCCAGCTTTTTACTCTTCCTTTGTAACGTCCAACAACGTCTGTAATGTAAACTTTTACTTTTGATTCGAATGCGATGGAATCGTATTTGGCATTTTTAAACCATTCCGGAAATGAATCGTACCAAACCAGAGTATGGCCGTGAACTTCTAAGTTATTGTCTTTGGCAAAACCCACTAAATAATCGGCTGCTGTATAATTATAAGCTGTTGAAGAAGACCAGATGCTTGCCATTTTCATTTCAAATTCGGCTGTAATCTGGCTGTAATGTTTTAAAACGGCATTTTTGTAATTGGCTTCTCCTTGCAAGTCTCTCATTTTGACTGCGGCTCCAATTTTAAATTTTGCTTTTTCTTTTAAAGTCTGCGTAATCGGATTTGGATTTCCTGTATCGCCTTCATCTGCATTAATAAAAACTACTTTTTCGTCATTGCTGCAGGATGCAAACAACAAAACGGTAAGTATACCAAGAATATATTTTTTATTTATCATTTTGTGTCTTTTTAAATCCGGAAGTCAGATTAGGATTATTCCAACTTCCGGATGGGTTATTACTAACTTTTAACCTTAACTTTTTTGATCTAATTTTTATCTGCTGATCTGCTAAATCTGCGGGAAAATTTTCAGCTCGCAGATCTGGCAGATTAAACAGATTTTTTTAACACATGGTCTCGAAGGATCAGGATTGAAACAGGGTGTTTCAATTAATTGTATCCAACATTAAATCCTGCTGGTTTTCCCATTAAATCGATTTGACTCTGCGGAATTGGCATGTTTACCATTGCCGGCGTCATTTTCAATTGTACTTCTCCAGAAATAGTTCCAGATGGACTTGAACGGAAATATAGATTTTGTCTTTCTACCAAAAGTCCAAGTCTTTTCAGCAGAAACCATCTGTTATTTTCGAATGCTAATTCTCTTGCCGATTCGTCTAAATAGTTGTTTAATGTCCAAGCTGTTAAATCAAAAGTGGTTACAGTGCTTTCAGGATTTCCAGTGTATCCTCTTCTTCTCACTTTGTTTAAATAAGCCAAAGCTTTAGTATCATTACCTAAATTATGATGAGCCTCAGAAGCCAATAAATAAGTTTCAGCCAGTCTGTAATACATATAATCTTTATAACTGTTTGAAGTCATTGGCAGTTTTTCTGAATCATGGTATTTCTTTAAACTCCAATGCCAAGCTCTGTAATTTCCGTTTGGCGCTGCAATTGCCGGATTGGTAATGGGCTGTCCGAATTTTGGGTTACTCGGCACATTGATTTTATAGTCTTGATAGTTATCGGAATAATAATAGGTTTTAAATCTCAAGTCGTTTGCCTGATCGTATAATGATTTCAAATAATTGTTTGGATAAAACCAACCTAAAGCCTGACCTCCATAAGCCACGTCTTGAACCAATTCGCTTGTATTCAATTCGTAAGTTCTGTGAGTGAAAACACTGCTTAACCATGAACCGCCACCACCTGCTAATTCATCACTTGGCCCTAATAAAAAGTCTTTTTGATAGGTAAAAAGAGATTCTTTATGATTTCCGTTTTGTCCCCAAACATCAATAAGGTTTACCAAACCATGAGTTCCATCATTAATAATGGCATCAAATTGTGCTGCTGCTTCTGCCCAATCTTGCTGCCATAAAGCGCTTTTTCCGCGAATGTGTCTGGCAACACCTTGTCCGTAACGTCCTGGATCTACTTTAAAAGGAAGATTGGCAATTGCATAATCCAAATCTCCATCAATTAATTTGTAAACATCTGCATCGCTGGCTACTTTATATTCAACTGGATCGTTGATATTTTGAGGTGTTGTTGGAATCGTATCGATTAGAATGCCACCATACATTTGTTTTAAATCCAAATACAATTCGCCTCTAATTACACGAGCCTGCGCAACTAATCTTTTCTTAGCCGCTTCATCCATTTTTATAGATCTTGCCGAGGTAATAATAGCCGAACATCTGTCAATGATTTTATATCCCTGAATCCATTTTGAACCTGTAAACGATTGTGGATTATGACCTGTTCCATAAGGTGTATTCCACGTTCTGTGCAAACCTAAATCGGTTGCCACCATAAAGAATACATTGGCCCATAAATCGCTGTTGTCCCCAGATGGCAGATTGTAAAAACGCATCTGGTTGTAAAGTGCATTAACCCCAACTTCTAAACCAGCTGGAGAATTGTAGATATAATCTACTGAAACCTGATCTTTTACTGTTTCCTCCAGAAAATCTTCGCACGAAGTAAGTCCTAAAGAAAGCCCGAAAATCAAAACAAATAGAAAATTTATATTTTTCATGATCTTGTTATTTTTTATTTATTGAAATGTCTTAAACCTTGTGATTAGAAACCTACCTGCAATCCGATAACACAAGTAACAGGTTCCGGATAATCGTATATTTCTTTTTCTGGACTATACGATTGGTAATCGGTAAGTGTAACCAGATTACTTCCTGTCACATAAAGTCTCATATTGCTTAATCCTAATGGTTTTAGCGTGCTTTCTGGAAATTTAAATCCAACAGAAACGTTTTGTAAACGAATGTATGAGGCATCTTGCAATCCTAAAGTATTGATGTACGGCGGATCATTTCCGTCTCTTGGTCTCGGCCAGTTTCCTCCCGGATTTTCTGGTGTCCAATAATCTTGTTTGATACCGTTTTTAACTCCTCTTAAAGAACCTCCACGTACGTAATCGTATAAAAACGGATTGTCTCTGGTAATTCCCTGAACCGTATAAATATCTGCTGAGAAATCGAATTGTTTGTATTCTAAAGCCACAGAGAAAGTTCCAAACCAATCTGGCATTTTAGACGTAATTACTCTGTCCTGATCCGGATTTGGATTGGCTCCGTTTGACGGATCTGCATCCCATAATTTTATATCTCCAGGATATAATGTAGTTCCTGTAACCAATGGAATATTCTCACCTTCCTGATAAATTCCAACTGCTTTATAGCGGTAGTACACATCGATTGGTTTTCCAATAAACCATAAGTTTCCAACAGCGTCATCTTCTCTTCCGTCTCCGTCTGCATCTTTTCCGTAGATACTTACAATGCTATTTTTGTTTTTAGTAAAAGTGGCGCCAAGATTCAGTCTAAAATCTTTCTTTTTAATTACATCGCCATTCAAAGTTACTTCCAAACCTTTATTGTTTACTTTTCCAATATTAGAAAGTTTGGTGGTGTAACCTGTATTCGCGTTAAGCGTTTCATAAATCAATAAATCTGAAGTATCTGTATTGTAAACCTCAACTGTTCCATTCAATCTGTTTTTGAACAAACCGAAATCGGCAGCTAGGTTTAATTGTGTAGAAGTTTCCCATCTTAAATCTGGATTTGATAATTGCGATCCTGGCACATAACCCGAAACTTTTACACCATTGATAATATAATCTCTCTGTGTCGCTGTTGCCATACTCTGATAAGGATCTTTCGGCTGGTTTCCTACTTTACCATAACTTGCTCTTAATTTCAGGTTGCTGATAACCGGAACATGTTCTTTCATGAATTCTTCATTCGAAACATTCCATGCTGCGTTGACTGCTGGGAAGAATCCCCATTTATTATTCGCTCCAAAAACAGAAGATCCGTCAGCTCTTCCTGAAACTGTAAAATAATATTTGCTGTCGAAATCATACTCTAATTTTCCTGCGAAAGAAATTAGCGATCTTTCATTTCCTCCAATTTCAGGCGTATTTAAGAAAGCACTTTCTAAACCATAAATCCCAAGAATATCACTCGGAATTCTGCTTGCTGAGTTTCTAAAATCATTATATTCTGAAGAAGTAATCTCATAAACTCCAGTTACGTTGAAATGATTTTTTTCGGCTACATTTAAATTATAATGTAAAATATTACTCAATTGATATTCTACATTATCCTGAAAACGAATATAACCGCTTCCTTGTCCAGAATTAGCAATTCCTGAAAGTGACTTTGAAGTATTGAAAGACATGGCTTTGTAGTTCCACGATCTTCGGCTGGCATTCAATTTATAGGTAAAACCTTTTGCCAGATTAATATCCAAAAACACGTTCATGATGTCGTTACGGTTCAATTCATTAGTATTGGTTTCGTAAACATCAATCAACGGATTTGGTGTTTCCTGAATTCCTCCCGGCAGATAACGGAAAGAACCATCTGGATTATAAACTTGTCCTAACGGAGATGTATTAATTGCATTATTTAAAATGTTCCCCACATTCGGGCGGTTTGATTCAGAAAACTGAAGCGAAACATTCATTCCTACTTTCAGCCAATCTGTAATTCTTTGATCCACATTTACTCGCATCGCTACCTTATCGTAATCCGAATTAGCAATTACTCCAGAAGTATTGATGTAGTTAATACTAGAAAAAATACTGGTTTTCTCTGTTCCAGATGAAATGCTCACACTATGGTTATTGGTTACGCCTGTTCTTAAAACCAGTTTTTCCCAGTCAATATATTTTCCAGATTGAACAGATTCTAGTTCTAATGGAGTAAACACCTGATTATCTGGTCTGTAAACTCCACCATTGCTTGTTCTGTAGGCTTCTCTTTTTAGCTGTGCAAATTCTTCTCCGCTGTAAACATCAAAATTTCTGTTGATCGTTTGAACTCCGGAAAAACCATTGTATGAGATTTTTGCTTTTCCTGTTTTTCCTCTTTTAGTTGTAATTAAGATTACACCATTTGAAGCTCTTGCTCCATAAATAGATTGAGCAGCGGCATCTTTTAAGATTTCTAGAGAAGCAATATCGTTGGCATTAATATCATTAATGTTTCCAATTACGATTCCGTCTGCAATAACGATTGGTTCGTTGCTTCCGTTAATCGATTTTTTTCCTCTGATCTGAATGGAAGAAGAACTTCCCGGCCCGCCATCATTTAAACTTACTTGTACTCCGGCCGCTTTACCACGAAGCATTTCCCCAACATCTGAAGTTGCTACTTTGGTCATGTCGCCCGGTTTTACCGAAGCCACAGAACTGATTACATCGCTTTTCTTTTTGGTACCATAACCTACAACGATGATTTCGTCTAAGGCTTGAGAACTAGGTTTTAAAACTACTTTTAGATTTTTCCTGTTTTCGGTTTCTACCGAAACCTCATCCATTCCGATGAAAGAGAATACAAGCGTACTTTTTGGGGCAGTACTGATGGTGAAGTTACCGTCGAAATCGGTTTGGGTTCCTTTTGTGCTTCCTTTAACGTGAACGTTTACACCCGGAAGAGGCAATCCTGCATTATCGACTACTTTTCCCGTAATCGGACTTTCTTGTGCACTCGCTGTGGTTGAGAGAATACACATAAACAGTAATAAAACTAGTTGGAGATATTTCCCTTCACGGCAAAACATCTTGACATGTTTGTTTTGTTTCATAATTTTTATTGGTTAGTTAGATAGAAATCAGTCATGATTTATGTTGCAAATGTGACTAATAAATGATGGTTTTAGGGGAGGAAAACATTCGCATTTGGGGGCGTGAATGTGTTTATTTGTATTTTAAAGTCTTTAAAAAGCATTATTCGTAATATAAACCTTAAAAAATTGTGAGGTGGGTAATTTTAAGTATAAAATTCTAAATGTAGAACTTTTAAAATAGGCTGAAAGCCTAAAAGCAAAAAAAGTAGTGCAAAGCACTACTAAAAAATACAACCCTACAAAATTACCCTGAAAGGGTTTTTAGCATGAATACAGAAAACTATTAAATTGCTGTCGCCCTTACAGGGCTAGATTATGAATTGCTCTTTTTAATCACGATGCGATGCATCATGCTTTTTGCTTTTTGCTCTTTCAGAGCAGATTTTATAGCTAAAAATACTTTACTTATAAAATCTCTGACTAATCGAAAATACAAAGTCCGCAAAGCTTTGTAAAAAAAATTTGCGAACCCTGAAAAAATTAGCCACAGATTAAAAAGATTAACACAGATTTTTGAAATCCTTTTAATCATAATAATCTGTGGCTAAAAACTTTGCTCCCGGTAACTATCGGGATTGCAGTTAAACTTTACTCTGCCCCCCTTTATACTCACTCGGAGATAAATTATAAAACTTCTTAAACTCTTTACTAAAGTGTTTTCGATCATTAAAACCAACCATATAAGTAACTTCAGAAACCGAATAACTAGTATTGGCTAAAAGACTCGCCGCTTTCTTTAAACGCATATTTTTAATAAGGCCAGCCACAGACTGATTCGTCAACGTTTGGACTTTTTTATAAAGAACTGTTCGGCTCATTCCAATTTCGTTGACCAAATCGTTGACATCAAAATCAGTATTGTCAAGATTGGCTTCAATAATCTGAATCAGTTTTTTTAGGAACTGTCCTTCGGGTGTATTTAGATTTTCCTGTTCCGTATCTTCAATAAATCCGTCGCCATATTTCTGACGCATGATTTCTTTGGCTGATAATAAATTCGCAATCGTCAGTTTTAATTCTTCAATACTGAAAGGCTTCGAAATATAAGCATCTGCACCAGTCGAAAGTCCTTCGATTCTGTTTAAAGTAGACGATTTTGCTGTCAATAAAATAACCGGAATATGATTGGTGTTTTGACTAGTTTTTAGAATAGTACACAACTCAAAACCATCCATTTCGGACATCATTACATCGGTTACAATCAAATCCGGGATTTCCTTTTCCATGTATTCCAGCGCCTGGATTCCGTTTATAAATTTCAGTACTTTATAATCGGTGTACAAAATATCGTAGACAAAAGAGAGCACTTCCTCATTATCCTCAATTACCAAAACGGTTTTTTTAGAACTGTTTTCAGTATCCTCAACATACTCCGGTTCATAAAGATCAATTTCGGTTTTAATATCAGAAATCGGGTTGGCATTTTCTTCTATTTTAACCGAATTTTCGACAATCTGCGATTTCTTAAAATGTTCTTTTCCTTTCTTCAACTGAATGGTAAAAATCGTATTGAAATTCGCATCCGCTTCTGTTTGCACTTTTATTTCGCCATGATGTAGTTCTACAATACTTTTGCTTAAAGCCAGCCCAATTCCACTTCCTAAATTGGCGCTTCCACGCTCGTCCAACTGAAAAAAGTTCTTGAAAATTTTCTTTTTACGGTTGTCCGGAATTCCAATTCCGTTGTCTTTTACTTTTATTTCGATATAATCTTCTCCCTCTTTTTGTTCTACAGCCAAAGTGATTCTGCCATTTTTACTCGTAAATTTAAAAGCATTTGAAAGCAGATTATAAATCACTTTCTCCATCTGGTTTTTATCGAAATAAATCAAAGCCGTATTGATATTCAGCACAAACTTATAATCGATTTTTTTCTCGACTGCAATGCCACGGAACGATTCATAAATATCAAAACAAAACGAAACAATATCCTGTTGTTCGCAATAGATTTTCATGCTTCCTTTTTCGGCTTTTCTGAAATCCATTAATTCGTTGACCAATTTCAAAAGGCGATCCGAATTGTTTTTAATGATTTTCAGTTTATGTTCCAGATTCGAATTCTTTTCGGCTCCGCTTAATAATTCTTCAACCGGCCCGCTTATCAAGGTCAATGGCGTTCTAATTTCGTGCGAAACATTGGTAAAGAAATCCAATTTCATTTTATACAATTCTTCCTGTCTTTCTTTTTCTACCTGTTCCAGATAATATGCTTGTTTTAATAATTCTCGGTTTCGTAAAAAACGGAACAATAAAATACCTGCTCCCGCCAATAAAGCAAGATAAATTAAATAAGCCCACCACGTTTTCCACCATGGCGGAAGCATAATAATTTTTAAAGTTTTAACAGACGGATTCCACTCTCCGCCTCCACTTGACGTTTTGATTTTTAAAGTATAAGTTCCTGAATTGAGATTCGTTAAATTGATATAATGTTGTGAACCTATCACATGCCATTCGTCTTTATTAAACGAACTTTCCAGTTTATAAGCATATTCACTTTTTTCCGGCGAAATAAAATTCATGGCACTGAATTCAATTCCGATATAACCCTGATCGTGTTTTAAAGTGATTTCAGAAGTTTCACTGATGCGTTTTTCCAACAAAACCTCTTTATTTCCGGGTCTGATTTCTTCGTTATTTACGATTAGTTTCGTCAGGACAATTGGTGCTTTGTCTTCGGTTTTAATCAATTTCAAAGGATTAAAAAGCACTAATCCGTTCGAACAGCCAAAAGCAAGTTCTTTAGCGTTGAGCTTTACACTGCAATTGTTTGAAAACTGTTTTACTTTCAATCCGTCTTTGGACGAGTAGGAAGTAATTTCAAAATCGGAAATTCTAAAAGTCGGACTTAACTTTTTGGTTTTTAATTTATAAAGTAAATTATTATCGCTGATCCAGATATTTCCTTCCGAATCTTCCGAAATGCTTTTTATGGTTTCATCTGTAAATCCCATCGAACGGTTGATTTCGAAGAATCTTCCTTTCTTTTCGTCAAATAAATTTACTCCTCCGCTTTCGGCACCAATCCAAAATCGGTTTTTAGAATCGGTAAACATGACCGTAAGACTATTGTTGGACAAACCGCTTTTGGGCCCGGCTTTAAAGACTCTTGTAATGTGTTTTAGTTTTTTATCAAAATAATTCAAACCATATTGTGTGGCAATCCAAAGTCCGTCTTTTCGGTTTACCAAATCGGTAATAAAATTATCGCTAAGCGAATTCGAACTGCCGTCTGCCATATAAATTTCGACCGTTCCGTCGGGCATTACTTTTTTCAATCCGTTTCCGTTGGTTCCCACCCAAAGATCTCCGTTATCCATCAACAAAGAAGTAATCGGACGTTCTCTTTCTTTGGAATCCTTTCGCGAAAGCGGAATAAACTGAAACGTTTTACTGCTTTTATTGAATTTGAATAATCCGTTAAAAGTCCCGCAAAACAAATTCTGTTCATTCTGATTGACCAAAGCCGTAATCATATTCACGCTTTTGTCAAAATCATAACCTTCAATCTGATACGTTGCATTTCGGTTATTTCTAAAATCAAGATAATTTAAACCTCCGCCATTTGTTCCAACCCACAGCGCGCCGTCATTTTCTCTTGCAACAGCATTTACGAAAGCTGTATTTAATCCGAAATTCGGTTTAACTACTTCTCTTATGTTGGTAAAATTGGCATTTGTTTTCTGAAACAGATTGACTCCTCCTCCATTCGTTCCAATCCAGATATCGTTATGACGATCTTTTAAAAAACATTTTACATCATCGTCAGAAAGACTGTAACTCTCCAGTGGATTATGTCCGTATTTGATAAATTCGTTTCTGTCTTTTTTGTAAACACACAAACCGTTTTTTGTAGCAAACCAAATCGTGTTATTGTCCACAGCGACAATATCATTTACCCAGTTTGAGGATAAACTATTTCTGTTGTTTGTATTCAGAAGATAATTTTTGACAACACTTTTATCGACATCAAAATGAAAAACACCATTGGCTTCGGTGGCAAACCATAAATCGCCATTTTTTTCTTTGATGACTTTCCATATTTTAGATTTAAGCAAAGCTTCATTTTCTGCCAAAACTTTGGGAAGCGTTTTTTTAGAACCATTTTTAGGATCAAAACATTCTAAGCCTTTAGAAGTTCCAACCAAAACGCCATAATTACGATCGTAAAACAAAGACAAAACCCTGCTTTTTCTGAATGGCGAATTATGATCGTTTGAGATTTCTTCCAGCAAATATTGCTGTCTGTTGAGGCGTTTGATTCCGCCAAAAGTTCCAATCCAGATTCGGTTTTCGTCATCCTGAATTATGGATGAAATATAGTTTCTTCCGCCTTTTATTTTCTGAACATCAACCCGTACAAAAGTTCTTTCGTTTTTATTAAAAAGATTGAGTCCATTATTGGTTCCAATCCAAAGTTCTTTTTGATTGTCTTCCAGAATAACATTGACGTGATTATTGCTGATGCTGTTCAGTATGTCTTTGTTGTAAACATATCGCAGGAAATCGTATCCGTCATAACTAATCAAGCCGTTCGCCGTTCCAATCCAAATAAAACCTTTTTTGGTTTGATGAATACTCGAAATCATACTCTGCGAAAAACTGGTATCATAGTTAATATGATCAAAGTACAAATCGGAACTTTGAGCAAATGAACTGACAGTCGTTGCAAAAAATAGAATAAAACTTAAAATGTAGTTTTTGATGCTTTTCATAAACAAAATAGAATAAACGCCCGAGTAATTTAATTGCAATAAACCTATGAAAAAAATCAATCGAATGCACTGCAAAATAGCCCTATTGCAAAAAATAAAGGAGGGAGTTTTTTCTTTTTAAGGGGTGTAGATGTACTTTTTACCCTAATTTTTAAGAGTAGTTTTTTAATTAGGAGCTAATTCCAGCTATCCGCTATATCTTTTGTGGTCTCGTTTTCTTTACGAGACCACAAAAGGATACCGCTTCTATCTGGGCTAGGAGAATCATTTTCAAAAGTCCGTTTTTTATTGAATTAAAATTAGAAAGCTGAGGTATTCATTTTTAATTTATATTTAATCAAAAAATATGATTCTGTTTATCTAAACTAAACATGCAACAATTAGAAGATATAATACAATACGTTTCAACTAAAAACAAAAGAAACCTCTTTACCTTTTTGACAGGAGCGGGACTTTCTTCAGAAAGCGGAATCCCAACTTACAGAGGTGTTGATGGTATTTGGGTTAAAGGAACACAATTTCATAAACCGGAAGAATTCGGAACTTTTAAATACTTTAAAGAGCACCCCGAAGAGGTCTGGCAATATTCGTTGTTTAGAAAGAAAATGTTTCAAAATGCCAAACCAAATGAAAGTCATAATGAGTTAGTTGAAATTGAAAATATCCTAAAAGACCGATTTCATCTTATTACCCAAAACATTGATAATTTACACCGACAAAGTGGAACCAAAAGAATTTTCGAAATTCATGGCAACAATAGAGAAATAAAATGTTCTAATGGCTGTAAAGAAATCGTAAATCTGCCCGAAGAAATAAAAGGAAAAGAAATTGACGAAGATCTGACTGAAAAAGAAATAGAACTTTTAAAATGTCAAAGTTGCGGAAGCTGGATGAGACCTAATATTTTATGGTTTGATGAATATTATGATGAACGAACCAATAAGAAATTCAGTTCTTTAAAAATTGCTAAAAATTCAGGAGTACTATTTATTTTGGGAACTTCTGGCGCAACAAATCTCCCTATTGCAATTGCAGAAACCACTTTAAAATATGGAGGAACGATCGTTGATATCAATATAGAAGACAATCAGTTTACCGCTTTGATAAAGGATAAAAAGAATAAAATTATCATTCGTAAAACATCGACTGAAGCTTTGAAAATGATAAAGGAAATGATTGAAAATATACAACTAACTTAAAAAAAAACTATGTATCATTTAATATTATGCGAAAAAGCGACTGGAATTCTTCTAGAGCTTGATGGTAAAACACGGTTTTTAAAAACTGAAACGAATGAACGTCCTTCTTTAAATTTCGAAAATATTGAAGACGCAGAAAATATAGCGAATAATTTAATCAGTAAAAATGAGGGTTTAGAAATTGCCATTTATGATTTTAATTGGTCATTCATAAAAACAATATCTAAAGAATAAAACTCTTTAAAAAAAGCCATTTCAATTACAAAATGGCTTCCTTATCTTCAATCAATCCTAAAATTTTCCCATAGGCAATCGCCGCTTTATGAATCTGAACTGTCCAGTCTTCGGCAGCATTATCATCGGCACCATCGGAAATGTATTTTAAAGATAAAAACGGAATATTTTCTTTCATGGCAATCATGGCTAAAGCATAGGCTTCCATATCGACCACATTGTAAGGGTCAGATTTATGTTCCATTTCGAAATTATCGCCTGTTCCGCAAATACCTTCAGGCAAACCATCCATTTTTAAACCATATTCCAAAACTGGAGGCAGACCAGATAACGGCGTTTCGTATAATGCAAAACCTAAACCACGAACATCCATATCTCTTTGAACAAATTTGGTACAGCAGATTACCTCGCCTTTTTGAAAACAGCTACTTCCTGCCGAACCCAGATTAATAATTACAGACGGCTTTTCCTTTAGAATAGCTTTTGTCAATTCGTAAGCTGCATTTACTTTTCCGATTCCGGTAATTAAAACATTTTGATCTTTAAAAACTTCTGCTGCTTCAGATTCAAGCGCAAAACAGAACAATATATCTTCAATAGCAAATGATGCTGTATGGTTAATTCGTATCATGGGTAACTGGTTTTCGGTTTACAAAAATACGCTTAAAAGTGTACTTACCTCTAACTTAAATTTAAAATCCAAAAAAGACGTTAAAGTCTGTTTTATCTATTGGATTTTATGATATAAAAAATACATTTGCTAGAACCAGTAAAAAATATCTAAAAACCAGAAAGAGAAACTGCATGGATAATGAAAAATTTATTTTCTGCCTTGAAGGCGTTAAAGATATAGACGATCATACCCCAACGCATGTGGTAAAATGTCTCGAAGAATTGGCTATTGACCAAGGCATTTCGAGTATTCATAAAACTTGCGATACCATTGAAGGTTTAGAAGAAAGTTTGAATATTTTATTGTATGAAGATCATAATTTTAAAGATTATGAAATCATTTATCTTGCCATGCCGGGACAGGAAAACAATATCTGCCTTCACGATTATTATTATAGCATAGAAGAAATTGCTGAATTGTTTGAAGGAAAAATGAAAGGTAAAATCATCCATTTTGCCAATCTTAAAGTTTTAGATTTAAACGAAGAAGAAGCACAATATTTTTTGGATATTACTGGCGCTAGAGCTATTTCTGGCTATGGTTCTACTTATAATAAAATCGCCAGTTGCAGTACTATTGACAAAGCATTTTTTAGTCTGTATCAAGAAAACGACAATTTGTTTGAGGTTGTTGAAGATCTTTATACAAAACATTACAATTTATGCAAACTGCTTGATTTTAGATTATATTATTAAGATGAAAAAAAAGCAGGCTGAGAAAATAAAGACATACAGTCCATCAGGATTTCGGGAGAAGTTTCTGGGAGAAGATAATCCCATACATTTGCTTTTCAAATCCAATTCGGATCATTTTTTCTGTCTTGAAATCGAAGAAATGATGCAGATGCAGCATCCTGTTCCGCCTTCTAAACATTCCTGTCATACTTTAATTTTTATTTCTTCGGGACAGCATAGTATGAAATTGGGGCATCAGGAATACATCACTACTGATAACGAAATGATTATGGTGCCCGCCGGACAGATTTTTTCTCTTGAAAATGTCAACAATATACACAAAGGATATATCTGTCAGTTTCATCCTGATATTTTAATTAGAAAATATGGAAGCCGAGAATTGTTGAATGAATTTGATTTTTTAAAGATTTCGGGAAATCCAAAAATAAGTCTTCCCAAAGAGGATATTGGCTCTATTGTCAACATTTTGGAACGATTGAAAAAAGAATATTCAGAAACTGCCTTTACAGATTTGAATATTGTGCAGTCGTATTTGATTACTCTTTTTTATGAAATGAATAAAAATGCGGAAAAAACGAAAAAAGGAATTTCTGCCGCTGCCGTTATTACGGCCAAATTCAAAGAGCTTATTCATGATCATGTAAAAAGCCAGCATCAAGTCAATTATTATTCGTCTTTACTAAATGTTACTCCTAATCATTTGAATAAATGTGTCAAAACTGTAACTGGAAAATCGGCTGTAAAATGGATTGATGAAAACATATTGTTAGAAGCCAAATATTTACTATTTCAAACGACACTTTCTGTAGGTGAAATCGCAACTCGGGTAGGTTTTGAAGATCAATCTTACTTTAGTCGCTTCTTTAAAAAAGCAGAAGGAATTTCACCAATTCGTTATCGAAAAATGATTGATAAGTCCTAATTATTGAATAGTCCATCCTAACAAATTGGTGCATGTTTTTCAGAAATTTGCCTCTTGAAAAAAATGCAAATTATGATTTATGTTTTTAAAACTTCCGTTGACAGCCACGCTAAATTTGAATTGGCATCTTTATTACTAGATCAATTATTGCCTGAATCCCAGTGGAATTTTGATCTTGAAGACTGCGATAATATTTTAAGAATCGACAGCGAACTTGATATTCCAAATCTAATTCGCAACAACGGCATTTTTGATTGTATCGAATTAGAATAAATTATCCTCAATCTCTTCACAAAATAATATGGAAACCAAATTATATCAAAACCGTACTTTTGATACCGTAGATTACTCTGACCAGAGTTTATCACAAGTAGAATTTGTAAACTGCGAATTCATTAATTGCAACTTTTCTAAAAGCGATTTGAGTCATAACGACTTTTTAGATTCTACTTTTAAAAACTGTAATCTTTCATTGGCAGTTCTTAAAAATACTGGTTTAAAAAACATCAAATTTATCGGTTGTAAACTAATGGGATTGGATTTTAGTGCCAGTAATAGTTTTTTATTCTCCATGAATTTTGAAGATTGCCTTTTGGATTATTCTACTTTCATTTATAAAAAACTAAAGAAAACCAATTTTATAAATTGTTCTCTAAAAGAAACCGATTTCTCGAACACCGATTTATCTTTGGCTGTCTTTAAAAACTGCGATCTTTCTGGTTCCACTTTCGTGGAAAGTAATTTAGAAAAAACCGATTTCAGAACTTCCAGAAATTACGCTTTTGATCCTTCCGAAAACAAAATCAAAGGAACTAAAGTATCGCATATTGCCCTTGCCGGTTTATTAGAAAAATTTGATTTGGTTATTGAATGATTTATTAGTTTTCAGTCGCGGTCGCAGTTTTCAGTTTGTTAATAGTGAATAAATACTGTGACTGAATACTGCGACTGAATACTGCGACTGAATACTGTGACTGAATACTGTGACTGAATACTGTGACTGAATACTGTGACTGAATACTGTGACTGAATACTGTGACTAAAAAAAGCGGGATACAAACTTAATTGCATCCCGCTTTTCCTATTTATTAACCATGAATTTATTGTTGTTTTATCCAACGAGGGTCTCCAATTTTATTATCCATTAAGGTTTGGTTTCCTAAGGTAAAATCTCCCGTTGCCACATTGGCAAATAACGGATCTAGTGTCGTTGCCGCTGTATCAGGTGTGTTATTACTTCCTGTTGACTTTAAATTTGCTGAATTAAAATTATTATTATTTCCAAATCCTGGAGCACTTGTTAAATTTGAATTTGTATAAACAGCTGGTCCCACTGCAAATAATGTATTTCGTACTGCCAATACATTTGTGGCAAAACGTACATACAAAATTCTGCTACTAGCTACTAATGTCGGAGTATATATAGTACATGCATCAATTACCACATTACTTGTTAAACCTGTTCCTGACAAACCAGCAGCTGCATCCAAACGTATAAAATCACGTGATCCACAATTATTAAATGTACTTCTTATTAAAGTCACATTTGCAACATATGTAGTTCTAAAATCGATAAAATCAGCTCCTCCAGCAGTATTTACATTTTTAATGATACTATTATCTACAGTGAATGACTTCAGTCTAGCAGATGCATTTCCGTACATAAGTTGAGAAGGATAATCATGAACATAAGAACTGCTTATTAAGACATCTCCTAAAGGCTGCGCTTGTGTTGCACCAATTGTGATTGCACCACCAGTTAAATTTGCTCCATTTAAATCTAGATCAACAAGAGATAGATTTACAGCTTCAGTAGGGTTAGCAGGATTATTAGCAAGAGTAAATTTCACATTAAGTTTAGGTTTATTCTCTGGTCTTACTCCTCTAATAATTAGTTTTTTATTTACAATAATCTCACCCGTTGTCACATAATTACCAGGCATCAGTAATAATCTTGTATCTCCAGTTACCTGAGCTACTTTAGCATTTAAATCATCCCCTGGATTTACTATTATACCTTTTGTTAGATCAACACCACTAGTAAATGTTAGTATTCCTCTAGTTTTAGTTCCATTCTTTAAAGTAGCAGTATAGTTTGTTTCTGGAGTTAAACCAGTAACAGTTGCTTCTCCCTTCGTTTTTTCTTCCGCTGTTATAGTGTGAATCACATCACCTGGCTGCGATATAATTTGAGTTACATTACTATTAGGCGCCCATCTCAAAATAACAGAATTTGCTTGGATTTCTTCTGGCTTAATAGGAACGAAAATCTGTTCAGATGCAGTAGTTGCAGAAGTAATCGACCATTTAGAGTCTTCTAAACCACTAGCACTTACAGCTTTTACTCTAATGTAGTAAGTTGTCTCTCCTTCTAAAGGCACTTGTATTGGCAATTGTTTTGTAGTAACATTAATGGTTTTGAAAATAGTTTTAAATTCAGGATCATCTGGACTAAATTCTACTACATAATGATCTGCATTTTCATCTGCTTTTACAGTCCAGTTTAATTCAACCGTAGTTGAATTTCTAACTCTGGCTGTAAGTCCAATTGGCGAAAACTCTCTAGAGTTTCCAACACCGTCCAATAAGCCTTCGTTATAACTATCGCAACTTGAAATTCCAATTGCAAGAAATAATACGGCTATTAATCCTCTATATATATATTTTGATTTCATCATAATACCTTAAATTTATTATTAATTTCTAAAGGTTTTAATAACCGTAGTCATTTTTTAATTGACCATTACTTCCATCAAGAAACACTTGCCATATTGGCCAGAATTGTCTGTTGTCTGGATTAACTCCTGTTTTATACAATGAGTTTATCTTAGTATCCGCCGCTGTACCTGTCCATGTCCAAGCAATAGATGAATATGTTGCTCCAGGGTTTGTTGTTTCTCCTCTATTTAATCCGTAAATATCTAAACTTACATTATCTGTTTTGTATTTGTAATACAAAGTCGCTGGTACATTAGCATAATCACCTGTACGAGCTGATAAGTCAGCCATTTTTTGTTTCGCTTCGTCTAATTTTACTTTTAACAAATTCCAACGAATTAAATTTTGCTTACGCTCCATTTCTCCTGTAAACTCATATTTATTCTCAAGAACAAGTGCATTAAACATTGCTTCTTTACTGTTTAGAGCGTTTACATAGTTTTCAACTTTCACTGCCTGATCTGCTGCAGAAAAAGATCTTCTACGAACTTCTTTTAAGTAAGACATTGCTGCACTAGGGCCTTCAAGTTCGTTTGCTGTTTCAGCGGCAATAAGCAACACTTCAGCATAACGCATGTACATTTTATTAACTCCATCATCATTATCTGAGGTAACTCTACGCGTCATCCATTCGTAACGATATTTACCGAAATACCATGTATCTAATGTCCCTAACTCTTGTTTAGCAATAGGATACGGAGATGCTGCCACAGCAGTACCCCATTTGTAAGGCACACAAGTAACATCTCTACGCAAATCACTTTGATCATAATCGTAGAAAACAAATGGTAAAGGTCCAGCTACACCTCCACGGTTAGCTCCATTTTGCTGAAATTGATCACTTGCAGAAGTATGTTTTACTGCAAACGTAAACAACATACGGCCACGACCATTCGAAAAAGGAAGCTCCCAAAGAGATTCTCCACCAGCTGTGGTAATTTCTTGGTTGTATTTTCTCCATAATCCTTCAAAAGTAGATTCTAAATGTGCAGAACCACTTTCTATAACTTCGCGAGATTCTTTTAAAGCCAATGCATACATAGTAGCAACTGAAAGTTCTGGATCACTGCTTCTTCTTACTCCATCAGGATATTGCTGGTAACCACTTGCGGCCAATGCCAAACGTGCTCTAAATCCTTTTACAAAAGCTCTATTTACATGTTCCACAGTACTGGTATAAGAAGTTGTACCAGGCCATGCCACCAATGTAGATGCTTCTCCTAAATCTGCAATTATTTGCTTATAGATAACATCTCTGCTTGATTTAGGCAAATACAAAGTTGCTGTAGTAATAGGTTCAAAACGAGCAGGAACATCTCCCCATGCTTTAATCAAATCTGCATAGTAAATAGCTCTAAGTGTTAACGCCTCTCCTAACAACTGTCCCATTTCTGTTCCAGGTAAAGGATTACCATATTTACGTATACCATCAATACAAATATTAGCTCTCTCAATACCCATATACATCATCGCATAGGCATTAGTTATATTATTCATTTCTGTGTTACTTGGTTTTGCATCGTAAACACATAAATCCGCTTTATCTCCTGCCGTTTGTGATGCATTATACCATTCTACATCGGTATTTAATCCATAATATGGTAAAAATCTTCCTCTATAAGAGTTCGTTTCGGCAAAAGGTACTTTTATTCCATCAATAGCTCCTTTTGCAAGTTCAGCATCAGAAAAAATCAATTCGGGCTTTAATGTTGATGGTGCATCTGTATCTAGATAGTCGTCTTCAAATTGCTGGCAAGAACTAAATAGACTTGAAATTATCAATCCTGCTATTATTAATTTATGTTTCATTTTGTGATAATTTAAAATTAGAAATTAAGATTCATCCCAAAAACCATTTGTCTGCTTCTTGGATAAGGACTTGAATCAACCCCAGGTGTAAGAGGGTTTTTTCTCTTAGTTGAAACTTCCGGATCAGAACCCGAATAGTTAGTCCAAACAAAAACATTGCTTGCTGTCATGTAGAATCTCAATTTAGAAACTCCAAGTTTAGATGTAAACATCTGAGGGGCTGTATATCCTAAAGTTAAAGTATTTAATCTTAAAAATGATCCGTCTTCCACAGCCCAATCTGTAAATATAGCTGTTCTCATGTATGGAGACCACATCGTTGTATTAGCGTTAAGAGCGGCTAACGCATCAGGATCTGTTACTAACTGACCAGAAACTGGATCTAAATTTGTCCATCTTTTTCCATCAGCCATAGTCGAACTCAAGTTTTTATATTGTCCTGAAGCTGTAGCTGTAGAAAATTCAATTTTATCAGCATTATAAACATCATTTCCAATACTCCAGTTGAAAGCGGCCATTAAATCAAAACCATAAGCATTACCATTGATTACAAAACCACCTGTACTTTTAGGGTTATAGTTTCCAATAATTGTTTTGTCTTTTAAATCTACCACACCATCTCCATTAACATCTTTCAATTTCATATCTCCAGGCTTAAGACTCGTGTTGTCTCCCACTAAAGTAGTAGCTGTAGGGATTACGCCTGTTTTTAAAACATATTTTCCACCAACGTAATCAAAGTCTGAAACCTCGTATCTTCCATCATTTTTATAACCGTACATAGTTCCTAAAGACGAACCAACTGCGATTAAATAATCATCTCCAATTTGTGAAGAAGCCCAACCTGTTGCTTGTCCAAAATTATTCATAACCCCTAGTGAGTTAATACGATTTTTATTCATTCCCATATTAAATGAAAAATTCAATCCGTATTTTGCTTTTTCAATTGCCACAACATTTATAGTCGCTTCAAAACCTGTGTTTTGAGTTTCTCCCATGTTACGGTATTGGTATTCATATCCTGATCCTGGAACTGGGAAATTGATCAATAAGTCACTTGTAACGTTTTTATAAACATCAAAATTACCACTTAAACGATTTTTGAAGAATCCAAAATCCAAACCGACATTCTGAGTTACTGTAGTTTCCCATTTCAAATCAGGATTAGGCATTGTTTTTGGAATTGCCCAAACACTAGTAACTCCATTAATCCAAGTTGTTGGAATAGATTGAAAAATTTGAGTCTGCTGTCCTACAGGGATATTATTATTTCCTGCTTCACCATAACTAGCTCTAATTTTTAAAAGATCAATCCATGATGTACCTTTTAAGAAACGCTCTTCAGAGATTTTCCATCCTGCTGCAAAAGCCGGAAAATAGCCCCAACGATTTTGTGATAAAAATTTACTTGATCCATCTGCTCTAAACGTAGCCGATAAGATGTAACGATTTTTATAGTCATAATTAGCGCGTCCAAAAAATGACAATAATCTATCATCTGGATTATAATAATTATCAACTGCTTGAGGTGTTCCTTGTGATGTTAATGTTTTTGCTTGATTAAAATCAAAGAAAGAAGGATATCCGTGAATAGTAGAAGTCACAGTGTTCACTTCGTAATTAATACTTTCTTCTCCTATCAAAGCTGTCAAATGATGATCTTCGCCCATTATTTTTTTGAAATCGTAATTCAACGTATTCGCATTTCTAAAACGTCTTTCTTTACCGTCTGTAATAACCATGGCTGGCTTACCCTGTAATGTACTAGCTGGAGCATTAGCTACATAGTAAGTACTACGTCCATAATAACGATAATCTAAACTATTGTAATTATCAAGACCCAAATCTACTTTCAATTTTAAATTATCAACCAATTCCCATCCAAAACTCCCCAGCATATTAAAGTTCTTACGAAACTGCTGACGCTCATTATCTGAAATAGATCGTAAAGGATTTATTAATACATCTGTTCCGTCTCCAGAAACATCATCAGAAGTCAAACCTGATACAGGAATAGGTGCATAACCAACAATAGTACGCATACGAGAATCTGATGAAGATTTTTCATTTTGCTCATTTACACCACCACCATCAATCTCAGTATCAGAATAACGCACTGTAAAACCAACATCAATTTTATCGCTTATTTTACTTTTTAAAGCCAAAGCAAGATTGTTTCTTTTGTAATTTGAGCCCAACATAATTGCCTTTTCATCGTAATGAGCATAATTAAAGTTGTAATTAAGCTTATCCGTTCCTCCTCTAATTCCTAAATCACGGCTTTGCACCTCACCTCTTCGTCCAAAAATCTGTTTTTGCCAGTCATTCCCTTTTAAACCATTGTACATATCGTGATCTTGCCAATTTCCAAAATACTTTGTGTATGAATTTGGATCCGAAGGCACTTTTGTTCCTGTTTGAGAAAGCAACGCATATTCGTACTGCCATTTCGTATAATCTTCAGGAGACAAAACGTCAATTTCATTTGCTATAGTTTTCATACCGTAGAACATATTGAAATTCACTGCCATTTTCCCATCTTTTCCACTTTTTGTTGTAATCAAAATTACCCCATTTGCACCACGAGATCCATAGATTGCAGTAGAAGCAGCATCTTTTAAAACAGTCATTGTCTCAATATCAGATGACGAAATATCATTCATATTATTGATTGGAAATCCATCCACAATAATTAAAGGCGAAGCATCTTGAGTAAGAGATCCTCCTCCACGTACTCTAATTCTAATATCAGCATCTGGAGAACCTTCAGCCGACATAACCTGCACACCAGCGATTCTACCTGTTAAAGCTTCGGCAACATTTGCTACTGGTACTTTTTTCAGATCATTACCCGAAATAGTAGACACAGCTCCTGTCAAATCAGATTTCTTAGAAGTACCGTATCCAATTACAACAACCTCATTCAGGTTATTAGAATCTTCAATCATTGTTGCATTTACCTTAGATTTTCCTTCTGTAGAAATGTCAATACTTTTAAAACCAATAAAAGAAAAGCTTAAAACAGCTTTCGGATTGGTTAGTTTTATTTTAAAGTGACCGTCAAAGTCAGTAGAAGTTCCGTTCTTGGTCCCTTTCTCCAAGACATTTACGCCTGGCAGAGAAAGTCCTGCGGCATCCGTCACGGTTCCCTCTATAGTGGTGCCCTGTGCATGCATTTGACTGCCGATCAATAAGCACAGTAAGAAAACAAGTTTAAAGCAAAAATTTGCTCCTTTGTTTAATAGTTCTTTAAAGTTCATGGTTGATTGTTTAAGTTGTTAATTTTTCTTTGTTTTGGTTTAAGTGGTTTTTTGTGGTTACTTTCAATTCATTTTTAAAAATTATTACAGGTATTATTTTATGCTTAATTTTCCTATATCTATAAATAACAGTGTTAATTCCTGTTACTTTTCAACTGTTATAATTTAATCGATTTTGAACATCAAAAAAATGTTGTAATCGATTACACAAACATAGATATTTTTTTTTTAACGAAAAATAAATTCTCATAAAAATTTGGTAAAAAAATTATATATTGAAATTTTTGTTGCTTTTTTATGTGAGATATATAATTTATCTCAACTTAAAATATTAAAAATATTATTACTAATCGTTCATTTGATTCTATTTTTATAAAAAAAACAATCGATTACATGAATATTAATTACGAAATTATTAGGTGTTAATTTTACACTTAAAAAGTTAAAGAGATGCTAAAAAAAAATGAATCCAGACGAAAAATATGCAGATTTTTAAAGTGTATTTTCCGACAAAGTAGAGAAAAAAAGAGAATAATTAGAAACAGAAAATCATTTCTAGACACAAAAAAGCCCTTAAATAAAAGTTAAGGGCTTAAAAAAAGAGTGAAATATTTTTAAATGCGCTGTACCGCAACTTGTTTACGATGTAACTTCATCAATATGAATGTAATAATCATTCCGATAATTGACATGGCAACACCAATTAAATTAGGTGATGAGTAGCTAAAACCCGCTGCCAAAGGCAATCCGCCAAGAAAGGCTCCTAAAGCATTACCGATATTAAAACTTCCTTGAAGAGATGCCGAAGCAATCATCTCTGCTCCTTTTGCGGTGCGAATCATCAGCATCTGGATTGGAGCAATTACAGAGAACGAAATAGCACCAGTCAAAAAAGTCAGAAATAAGGACATATATTGATTGAACGAAAAAAAGAAAACTAAAACTAAATCGGTAGACATAACAAGCAATAAAGCCAAAGTAGTGGGAGCTGGCGAAAAACGATCTGCCAATTTACCTCCTACGAAGTTACCAACCACCATTCCTAGTCCAGCTAGAATTAAGATGGATGAAACATCTTCTGGCGAAAATTTCGATACATTGATTAATAATGGTGCGATGTAGCTGATCCAAGCAAACAAACCTCCAAAACCAATGGCCGTAATTCCTATTATCAGCCAAGCCTCTGTTTTCTTAAAAAACTGAAGTTGCGTTTTCATGTTTACACTTTCTCCTTTTTCTAGATTGGGCATCCATAAATAAATGGCCAAAAATGTCAATAATCCCACGAAAGCAATCAATACAAAAGTATAACGCCAAATAAAATGATGTCCAATATAGGTCCCAATTGGCACACCTATTAAATTAGCAATAGTTAAACCAGCAAACATAATCGAGATGGCCTGCGCTTCTTTTCCTTTATCTGCCAAACGGCTTGCAACTACCGCTCCCACACCAAAAAAGGCTCCATGTGGCAATCCAGAAAGAAATCGTGAAGCAAATAACACTTCATAACTTGGAGCAATAATAGATAGTGCATTAAAAACAGCCAGCATTAAGGCTAAAATTAAAAGCATTTTTTTCGGCGCATAATTTCTACCCGCAATTACTAATAAAGGCGCTCCAATAACAACTCCAAGTGCGTAAGACGAAATTAAATATCCAGCAACCGGAATGGAGACTTTCATATCGGAAGCAATATCTGGGAGTAATCCCATCATTACAAATTCTGTAATTCCAATAGTTAACCCTCCTAAAGAGAGTGCAATAAGACTTTTTTTCATTTTGATTTAATGTAGAAAGGAATAGATTTCTACGAGGCAAAATTAACACTGTTAGCCCAGAAATAAATTGTAAATTTGTGACATAAAATTGTAAATTTAAGTTATGCCTAAATTAAATCAGTTTAAAACATTAGTTCTTGACGAATTTGAAGAAGAAAAATTTCATCTTCCTCCGCATACGCATACATATTATGAAATCATTTACATCAAGAAAGGAAGCGGTGTTCATCATTTAAATAATAATCTATTGCCTTATAAAGCCGGAGATTTATTTGTGATTTCGCCAGATGACGAACATTATTTTGACATTAAGAAATGTACGGGTTTCATTTTCATTAAATTCACAGATAATTACTTCAACTCAAAACAAAATCTGACCTGCGATGAATTTCTCGTAAATACTCCCGAAAATTTCATGCGCGATAAAATTTTAAAAGAAACTGTTTTAAAGTTTGATGAACCTTGCAAAACGATTCTCAAAAACACAGTAGAAAACATTGTAACTTATGGCAAGTATATTGATGTAACTTCTTCGCCAATTGTTTTCTATCAGATTCTTTCGATTTTTGGCTTGATAAAGGAAACCATTCGAGGCATGAATTTACAAATGCAATCTAATCATTTAGACAATGAACAAATTGCAAATTACATTCATCAGAATATTTATCAGCCTAAATTGGTTCAGATCAAAGTGATTGCCGAGCATTTTAATATTGCTCAAACCTATTTTAGTGCTTATTTTAAAAGGACATTCAGCATCAGCTATCGCGAATACATTCACAATTTAAGATTGACTTTAATCGAAAAAAGATTTCACAACAATCAATTGCCGATTAAACAGATTGCTTACGAATTCGGATTTACTGATGAAAGCCATTTGACCAATTATTTCAAGAAACGTAAAAACATGAAACCGACAGATTTCAAAAAACTCTAGTTAGCGAAATCTTAAAAAGTTATTTCCTCAAACATTTTTAGCTAAATTTGTGCTACTAAAAACAATTTCTTTGAAAAAGAAAATCCACATAATAATGCTTTTTATTACTCTTAGCTTCTTTTTGAACCCGAGTTATACTTACGCATGTCATACTGGACACTCTAAAGAAATTGTTGCTAAGGAAGAAAACAGCTGTTCAAAAAAATGCTGCGAAAAGAAAACTTCAAAAGAAGAAAAACATAATTGTGATGGAAAATGTCGTCATTCTGGCTGTAATACCTCAACATTAAACATCTTTCTAACTTCAAATGATTTTGATTTGCAAAACGATGTTTTTAATTTTTCTTTAAAAAACACCATTTCATCTTATAGCAACTCTACTATTTCTTCTGGATTTACATCTATTTGGCTGAAGCCGAAAATATAATTATTGTATTTGTAACAGCCCATATTGGGTCTTTTTGAAATCAAATTTTTTTAATTAATTTTAAAGGAAATTAAATCCTTTACCAAATATAATATACAATGAAAAAATCAATTATAGCTTTAGCAACAGCACTTACAGTAGTATTTAGTGCAAATACAATTCAGGCAAAAACAAATAACGCCGAATCAACAGCAATCGAAATGGCAGATGCTCAATTACAATCTGTTTATGATGCTTACTTTAAAGTAAAAGATGCGCTTATTAAAAGTGACAGCAAATTGACTTCGGCGAAAGCCAAAGATTTACTTACTGCCATTACAGCGGTAAAAATGGACAAACTGAAAAGCAACGAACATGCTGTTTGGATGAAAGTGGTAAAGAAACTTACTGCTGATGCTAAAAGTATTTCGTCAACAACAGATCTTAAAAAACAGCGTGAGTCTTTTAAATCTTTATCTAAAAGCACTTACGATTTGATAAAAGTTTCAAGTCCGACCGAACCAATTTACAAACAATATTGCCCAATGGCAGATGCTGATTGGTTAAGCAAAGAAAAAGCAGTTAAAAACCCTTACTACGGTTCTTCTATGCTGACTTGCGGAAATGTGGTAGAAACGATCAAATAAATATGAAGCTTTACATCAAAAATATGGTGTGCAGCCGATGCAAAATGGTAGTGAAGTCTGAGTTCGAAAAACTCGGACTTCAACCTACTGCTGTAGAATTGGGAGAAGTCGAACTGAACGAAGAAATCAGCGATCAGCAAAAAGAAGTTTTATTAGAAAATCTTCAAGCTTTAGGTTTTGATTTAATTGATGATAAAAAAACAAAAACCGTTGAGAGAATTAAAAACCTGATTGTCGATTTAGTTCATCATAAAAACAATGATTTAAAAATCAACTTGTCTGATTATTTGGCTGAAAACTTAAATCAAGATTATAATTCATTGAGCAATTTGTTTTCTGAAATTGAAAATACGACAATTGAAAAGTATTTCATCAGCCAGAAAATAGAAAAAGTAAAGGAATTATTGGTTTATAATGAGCTTTCATTAAGCGAAATTGCGGATATCTTAAACTATAGCAATGTGGCGCATTTGAGCAATCAATTCAAAAAAATCACAGGCTTTACTCCTACTTCTTTTAAACAGTCAAAAGATAAAATGCGTATTCAGATCGAGAATATTTAATCTCGACACAAAAAATTATTCTCTCGCAGATTCCGCAGATTGAGCAGATTTGATTTAATAATCTAAAAAAATATCTGCGGAATCTGCGAGAAAATTTTATTGCAAAAGTAAAACATAACCAATGGTTTCAACCATTGGAACGCAACGATTGGCATCTAATAATTAACACACATTGAATTTATCACAACACGTTTCCCAAGGTTGAAACCTTGGGCTATGTTTAAATACAGCTCGCAGAATTATTCACACAAAGCTTTGTGAACTTTTAAAAATCTCAACTAAATAAAAACTTAGCGAACTCTGCGTAAATTCTTTGCGTCCTTTGCGTTAAAAAAACAGCATTTAGTAAATCTTACAAATCATTCCCAAAATTCTACAAACCTAACTCGCAGATACTTCAGAAATTTGCATTGTAATACTTAAAAACCAATACAATGACTCATCAATATATAATTTCAGGAATGTCGTGTGACGGCTGTCGCAAGAAAGTAGAAAAAACTTTAAATGAAGTGGATGGCGTTCATGCAGAAGTAACTCTAAATCCGCCAACAGCTACTATTACAATGGACAAACACGTCCCGACAGAAAAATTTCAAGAAGTTTTAACTGCCGCTGGAAATTATACTATTGAAATGGATTCTCCTAAAAACCACGGAGAAACTGCTGTTAAATCTTGTTGTTCTAGCCATAAAAAAGAAGATCATGGTCACGATCATCATAAAACAGTAACTAAAAAAGTACAACAGCACAGTGCGAATGGCGTTTATTATTGCCCAATGCATTGTGAAGGCGATAAAACATACAACAAACCCGGAGATTGTCCAGTTTGCGGAATGGATTTAGTGCCTCAAGTTGCTGTAACCGCAACACAATTTACTTGTCCGATGCATCCTGAAATCGTTTCAAACGAACCGGGCGATTGTCCGATTTGCGGAATGGATTTGGTTCCAATGCAAGCTTCTGAAAGTGAAGAAAACAAAACTTATACTGATTTATTGAAAAAAATGAAAATCGCGATTTTGTTTACGCTTCCTATTTTCATCATTTCCATGTCAGAAATGATTCCGAATAATCCATTGTACAATATCATGTCGATTGAAAAATGGAATTGGGTTCAGCTTTTGTTTTCAATTCCTGTTTTATTTTATGCCGGATGGATGTTTTTCGTTCGCGCATACAAATCAATTGTGACTTGGAATTTAAATATGTTCACTTTAATCGGAATCGGAACCAGCGTTGCTTTTCTATTTAGTATTGTCGGAATGTTTTTCCCAGACATTTTCCCTTCCGAATTCAAATCGCATCACGGAACGATTCATTTGTATTTTGAAGCCGCAACTGTAATTATCACTTTGGTTTTATTAGGTCAATTGTTGGAAACTAAAGCGCACGGGCAAACCAACGGAGCTATAAAAGAATTGCTAAAACTAGCCCCGACTGAAGCGACTTTAGTCGAAAACGGAATAGATAAAGTAATCTCCATTCTCAACATTAAAAAAGGTGATTTGCTTCGTGTAAAACCCGGAGAAAAAATTCCTGTTGATGGAAAAATAACTACTGGCGAAAGCAGTATCGATGAGTCTATGATTACGGGAGAACCTATTCCAGTTGATAAAAAAACAGGAGATGCCGTAATTTCTGGAACTATAAACGGAACAAAATCATTTGTGATGATTGCCGAAAAAGTAGGTTCAGAAACCATGCTTTCGCAGATTATTGAAATGGTTAATAATGCCAGCAGATCTCGAGCTCCAATTCAGAAATTAGCCGACCGCGTTTCTAAATATTTTGTGCCTACTGTAGTAATTATTTCTATTGTAACCTTTTTTGTCTGGGCAAAATTTGGTCCAGAACCTGCTTATGTTTACGGATTAATTAATGCTATTGCCGTTTTAATTATTGCTTGTCCTTGCGCACTTGGACTGGCAACTCCGATGTCGGTTATGGTTGGAGTTGGAAAAGGCGCTCAAAACGGAATTCTGATTAAAAATGCTGAAGCATTGGAAAACATGAATAAAATTGATGTTTTGATTACCGATAAAACAGGAACAATTACTGAAGGAAAACCATCCGTAGAAAAAATCTATGCCATAAATAATGACGAAGATTTTCTGCTTCAAAACATTGCTTCTTTAAATCAGCATAGCGAACATCCTTTAGCGCAAGCTGTAGTAAATTTCGCGAAAGCAAAAAATAGCTCATTAAAAGAAGTCCAAGGTTTTGAAACTATTGCAGGGAAAGGCGTTTTAGGAACTATAGAAAACAAAAATGTTGCTTTAGGAAACAAAAAATTAATGGATGAAATTGGTGCTTCGGTTTCTAATGATTTAGAACAAAAAGTGATTTCTGAACAGAATTTAGGAAAAACCATTTCGTACATCGCTATTGAAAAAAGCGTTTTAGGTTTCGTAGCCATTACCGATGCTATTAAGGAAAACAGTGCAAAAGCCATTAAAGAATTAATTGCTCAAGGCGTTGAAGTCATCATGATGACGGGCGATAATCACAATACCGCAAAAGCGGTTGCTGAACATTTACATTTGAGTTCTTTCAAAGCCGATTGTCTCCCAGAAGATAAATTAAAAGAAATCGAACGTCTTCAGGCACAAGGAAAAATCGTTGCCATGGCTGGAGATGGAATCAATGATGCGCCAGCTTTGGCTCAATCCAACATTGGAATCGCAATGGGAACAGGAACTGATGTTGCCATCGAAAGTGCTAAAATTACTTTGGTAAAGGGTGATCTAAACGGAATTGTAAAAGCAAAAAACTTGAGCCACGCTGTAATGTCAAATATCAAACAGAATTTATTCTTCGCTTTTATCTATAACACTTTGGGAGTGCCAATTGCTGCTGGAATTTTATATCCGTTTTTAGGAATATTGCTTTCGCCGATGTTGGCTGCGGTAGCAATGAGTTTGAGTTCTGTATCTGTAATCGTAAATGCTTTGCGATTGAGAAATTTAAAATTGTAAGTTGGGGCGTAATTATTTTTAAACACATAGAAACATTCCCGATAGCTATCGGGATTGCGCTTAAAGGCGTTTCACTTGCTTCAATGCACATAGTTTAGCTATGTGTAGAAACTTGTTTCTTCTACTCCCTTTTTTAGACATAAGAATCTATGTTTCTATGTGTTAAAATTAAATTATGTTCAATTTATTTAAAATTATAATCCATGATTAAAATTAAATATATACTAATCCTTTTTTTAATTGCTTTTCAGCTAAAGGCACAAAAAGTCGTGCGTTACGATTTGTATGTTCGTGATACGATTGTCAATTTTTCGGGTAAAGAAAAACGTGCGATTGCAGTAAATGGGCAAATTCCGATGCCGACTCTGACTTTTACTGAAGGCGATATTGCTGAAATTTATGTGCATAACGAATTAAAAAAAGAAACCACTTCGATGCACTGGCACGGATTGTTTCTGCCCAATAAAGAAGACGGTGTTCCGTATTTAACACAAATGCCAATTGAACCCGGAACAACTCACAAATATACTTTCCCGATTATTCAGAATGGAACGTATTGGTATCACAGTCATTCGGGATTACAGGAACAAATTGGTTTGTACGGACTTTTTATCATCAATAAGAAAAAAGACGATTCGACTATCAGAAAAGGAATCGACGATTTGCCAACGATTCCGGTTATTTTAAGCGAATGGTCAGATTTGAAACCAGAAAATATTCAGCGAATGCTCCATAATGCCAACGATTGGTTTGCCATAAAAAAAGGAACAACACAAAGCTATTTTGAAGCTTTAAAACAGGGACATTTTTCAACCAAAGTAACCAATGAATGGAAACGAATGAATGCCATGGATGTGAGTGATGTGTATTATGAAAAGTTTCTAATTAATGGAAAAAATGAACAGCAGTTTTCAAATCTTAAACCAGGTTCAAAAGTTCGATTGCGAATTGCAAACGGTGGTGCTTCCAGCTATTTCTGGCTGACCTACGGAGGAGGAAAAATCACTGTTGTAGCCAGCGACGGAAATGATGTAGAACCTGTAGAAGTCGATCGTTTGATTATTGCAGTTTCTGAAACTTATGATATTGTCGTTACAATTCCTGAAGACAATAAATCTTTTGCTTTTTTGGCTACAGCCGAAGACAGAACGGGATCTGCTTCTTTGTTTTTAGGAAATGGAGAAAAACAGCCTGTTCATCATCTTTCGAAATTAAAATATTTTGAAGGCATGAAAATGATGAACGACATGATGAAAATGAACGGCGAAATGAACGATATGGGCATGAACATGTCTTTGAACAAAATGGACATGAATGCCGTAATGTATCCTGAAATTTCTGGTGAAGATGAAAATACAAAACCTGCGATGGATCATTCGATGCATAATATGGGCGACATGAAAATGGAAAGCGACAGCACCGAAACTTCAGAAATTGTGACTTTAAATTATGGCATGCTGAAATCTCCTTTTAAAACTAATCTTCCGAAAGATGCACCTGTAAAAGAATTGCGCTTTACGCTTTCTGGAAATATGAACCGTTATGTGTGGAGTTTGGATAATAAAGTGGTTTCTGAGACGGATAAAATTTTAATCAAAAAAGGAGAAAATGTTCGTATCGTTTTATACAACGGTTCGATGATGCGCCATCCAATGCATTTACACGGACATGATTTTAGAATTCTAAACGAACACGGCGATTATTCTCCGTTAAAAAATGTGATTGATATTATGCCAATGGAAACCGATACAATCGAGTTTCAGGCAAATGCTGATGGCGACTGGTTTTTTCACTGTCATATTTTATATCACATGATGGCTGGAATGGGACGTATTTTTAGTTATGAAAATTCCGCTCCAAATCCGTTGATTCATCATCCGGAAATGGCTTTCAAAATGCTTAAAATGGATGACCGAATGTTTCATTTTATGGGAGAAAATGATTTTGCTACGAATGGGAATGACGGTGAAGCAATGTTCAGCAACACACGTTGGAGCATCGGAACAGAATGGAGATTGGGTTACAACGACAAACATGGTTATGAAACTGAAACTCATATTGGTCGCTACATTGGAAAAAATCAATGGTTAATGCCTTTTATTGGTTTTGACTGGCGTTACCGCAAAATGGGAATGGACGAACAGGAACAAAATCTTTGGGGACAAAAAAATACCAAAGACAATCGTTCGGTTTTCAGCATCGGAGCCGAATATACTTTACCAATGCTCGTAAAAGCACAAGTTGAGGTTTACACCGATGGAAATGTTAGAGTACAATTTGAACGAAAAGATATTCCGCTTTCGCAAAGACTTCGAATGAATTTAATGTGGAATACAGATAAAGAATATATGGCAGGATTGAAATACATCGTGGCCCGCAACTTTGGAATCACAACGCATTACGACAGCGATATGGGAATTGGATTTGGGGTTAATTTGAATTATTAAAAGGAATTGGCATTAATTTTGGTTGAGAAAAAACAGCTAAAAACCAATCTAAAATTAACCTTATGTTTGACTTCAATCCTTTTTTACTGCTTTTTCTACCTTTGATTTTACAGCTTATATTTGGAATTAAAGACTATGTGAGAAGCATAAAATTAAATTTTGCCAAAATCAGCATCATTAATTTTCTCTTGCAAATTGCTTTTTCTTATTGGGCCTATGCATTTCTTGAGCATAAGCTTAATCAAGAATCAAATGGACGAATCAGATGCGGAATGCCTTTTGTCGGATTAGTTTTTACAGAACTGCTTATTATTGCAATTTTATTAGTGACAATACTTGTTCAATACCTAATTAAAAGATCGTATAACCGTAAACAAAAATGAAAGTAATTTCTTCTATCCTTTTCGTTTTATTTTTAAATAATGCTTTTGGTCAATTCGCGGTCATAAAAGATAACGATGGCTATGTAAATATCCGGACTGAAGCTTCAAAAGGAAATAATATTTCAGACAAGTTAAATAACGGTTTTGTTGTGTATTGTTTTGAACCAAAAAACAATTGGATCAATATTGATTATTCCAAAAATGACAAAGACATAAGCGGTTATTTATACAAAGACAGGATTCAATATTTGTCTGAATTCACAGAAATCCCATTAACTAAAGAAACTCAAAAAAAAGTTATTTTCAAAAAAAACGACATTACTATTATTCTTGAAAGTCAAAATTTTAACCTTAATAGCGTAAAATTAAGCTTTCTTAAAAATGATAAATCAATACTTGAAAAAATTAACGGAAAGTTGTTTTGGGGAACTGATGGAGGAATTCCTAAAGAAGCTTATAAAAATATATCCGTAGTTATTGATAACACAACTATAAATCTGCCTAAAAATTCTTTCGAAGATTTATTTGAACCTAATCTTTTTAATACCCGAATAAACTATGATCAAAAATCCGATATTTTATACATCACATCGACTAATGGTGATGGAGCCGGAGGCTATGAAATTGTTTGGATTATAGAAAAAGGACACTATAAAGAGCGTAAAGTTGTTTATGGCTTTTGATTTTTTTACCAAAACATTAACAACAGAACTATTCTTACAAGCGTTAAATCATTTTATATTTGATTCACTCAATTATAATTCTTCTAACAAAAAACAATTAAAACAAAATGACAAAAGTAATTACAATCGTTACCGTTGCTTTATTTACAATTAGCGTAAGTGCTCAGGACACAAAACCAGCTTCAAAAGATAAAGCCAAAAAAGAATCTTGTTGTAAAAAGACAGCAGACAAAAAAGACAAAAAATCTTGTTGCGTTAAAAAGTAACGGTACATTATAAAGTAAAAGGCTTCGAATTGTTCGAAGCCTTTTTTATTTTTTTCTGCCACGAATTTCACTAATTTACACTAATAACTTCGCATTTAAAATTTGTGCTAATTCGTGAAATTCGTGGCAAACAAAAACTTATTTCAGTCGAATACTCCACTCAAAATCCATTTCCGAAACCTGAATGCCTTCTTCGTTAGTTCCGATAGATTTCATCCAAAACGTCTGCCCTTCTCCAGTTTCGATTGTTTTTTTGATAGCATCGGCAATTAAATGTCCATCATTGCATACGAAAGTTATTCTCCCAGTTGCTTTTTTAGTGAAGTTTCCTTTGTTATTGGCAACCAACATCGAAATCTTTTTACCACTTTGTTGAATTTGAGAAATAACCAAAGCTCCTGTTGTCAATTCTGCCGCCATTGCCTGAACTGCAAAATACATAGAATTAAAAGGATTCTGATTAATCCATCTGTGTTTGACTGTTACAGTACAACTCGAATCATTTATATCCTTAACACGAACCCCGCAAAAGTAAGCAGAAGGAAGTTTAAACAGAACGAACTTATTAAGTTTTGATACAGAAAGTGCCATGTGATTTATTTTTTTATGTAAAAATACAAAAAAACTATGCACGCACAATAAATTATTCCATTATCAGAAATACCTCAATAAATTCAATACTTCCGAATGATTTTCAACAATTTAAACCCAGATTCATACTTTTTAAATTGTTAAATTTTTGTTAATAATTAGTACTATGCAAAACAAGATACTGTTTTTTAGACATATATTTGCATAAGAAATTACTATATACTTTTAATCATGCAATCATCAACACCACTCATCATGGAAAAAACATCAGAAAAGAATACAGCAGCATTTACTCATTTGAGTACATTAAGTCAATATATAATTCCATTTGGGAACTATATTTTTCCGTTAATCATTTGGACTAACTACAAAGACAAATCTGAATTTGCAGACCATCACGGAAAACAAGCCTTAAACTTTCAGTTAAGCTTATTGCTTTATACTTTGATTTTAGCACTTATCGCTATACCAATTTTTATTACTGTCATTTTGCAGAACATTCCAATGGAAGCTGTTTTTAATGACCACGATTTTGTGATTAGAAATTTTGACTTTCAAGCACATATCGGAATGTTAAGCGTGGGAATTACAGCTGTAGTGCTTTTCGGATTATTAAAATTTGTGGAATTCTTTTTAGTGATTTATGCTTCGATAAAAGCTTCAAACGGAGAATTATACAAATATCCGATTACAATTCCTTTTATAAAGTAATCCTGAAACAGATTAAAAGTTATATTCGAAATCAATCATCATCATCAATCAAAAAACGAATTGTTCAATCAAAAAAAAACAAAATGAAATTATGAACATTGAAAACACAAAAGCACAGATGCGCAAAGGTGTTCTTGAGTTTTGCATCTTATCTGTCCTAAAAGAAAAAGATGCCTATACATCAGAAATATTAGACACTTTAAAAAACGCAAAATTACTAGTTGTAGAAGGAACTGTTTATCCGTTGTTAACTAGATTAAAAAATGACGGTTTACTTAATTATCGCTGGGAAGAATCGACCTCAGGGCCACCACGAAAATATTATGGATTAACCGAGATAGGACAAACCTTTTTAAATGAACTTAGCGGTACCTGGACAGAATTGTCTGACGCTGTAAACTTAATCACCAATCAAAATCAATAAGTCATGAACAAAACAGTAAATATTAACTTAGGCGGGATGTTTTTTCACATCGATGAAGATGCATACTTAAAATTGACACGCTACTTTGACGCTATAAAACGATCACTTAACAACTCATCTGGTCAGGATGAAATTATTAAAGATATCGAAATGCGTGTTTCTGAATTATTGTCGGAAAAACAAAAAAGCGAAAAGCATGTTGTAGGACTGAAAGACGTTGACGAAGTGATTGCGGTGATGGGACAACCGGAAGATTACAGACTGGAAGACGAAGAAAATCCAAATCAGTCTTATAATAATTATGAGCAAAGAAAACACAAAAAATTATACCGCGATAAAGAAAAAGGTTTAATTGGCGGTGTAGCAACAGGTTTAGGGCATTACTTTGGAATTGATGCCGTATGGATTAAAATTGTATTCTTAATCTTCGTTTTTGCAGGTTTTGGAACTGGAATCTTAGCTTATTTCGTTCTTTGGATTGTAACCCCTGAGGCAGTTACTACTTCAGAGAAATTAGAAATGACAGGTGAACCGGTAACGATTTCAAACATCGAAAAAAAAGTTCGCGAAGAAATTGATACCCTTTCTGAAAAATTCAAAAATGCGGACTATGACAAAATGGGAAACCAGGTAAAGTCGGGAGCTGAGAGAATAAGTAGTTCATTTGGAGACTTTATCATGACGGTTTTTAAGATTTTTGCTAAGTTTTTAGGTGTAATTCTTATCATAAGCGGAATCTCAACTTTGATCATGTTGTTAATCGGAGTTTTTACTTTAGGAACTAATATTTTTGTTGATTTCCCTTGGCAGAATTTTATTGAAGCCGGAAACTTTACAGAATATCCAATCTGGTCATTTGGTTTACTAATGTTGTTTGCAGTTGGAATACCGTTCTTTTTCTTAACGCTTTTAGGATTTAAATTGTTGTCTCCAAACTTAAAATCAATTGGGAACATTACAAAATATACACTTCTAGCAGTTTGGATTATCTCTATTGCAATTTTAGCAAGCATCGGAATTAAACAAGCGACTGAAATCTCTCATGATAACAAAGTAATTGAGAAGAAAGCCATAACAATTAACACAACAGACACTTTGTATGTAAAGTTCAAATACAGCGATTATTATACAAAAAGCCTGAATCATTACAGAGATTTTGAATTTGTTCAGGATTCTGCCAACAATGAATTGATCTATTCCAATGATGTTCGTTTACATGTTTTACACACAGATCAAACGGCTCCATTTATTCAGGTAGAAAAAAGTGCAAGAGGAAATTCTTTTACTAATGCTAAAAAAAGAGCAGAAAAAATCAATTATAAGTTTCAAGTTAACGGAAATCAATTAATTTTGGATAACTATTTTCTGACAGATGTGAAAAACAAATTCAGAGGACAAGAAGTTGACATCTACCTATATCTACCAGAAGGACAACTATTTAAACCAGATAGTTCTGTTAGAGATTATTTTAGCTATGAGGACGATTTCTTTAATCTAAATTATGATGGAAATTACAACTATAAAGTAATCGGATCTAAAGTTACATGTTTAAACTGCCCAGCAAAAGATAACGATGACGATGATCATGACTATGATACAGAAGAAATAAATACTATTGATAATGATACAATAAAAGAAGTTTCAGTAAAAATCAATGGAAAAGAAGTTATAAACGGAAAAAAAACGAAAGGAAAACTAACCACAGATAAAAACGGAGTTATAATCAAAATTAACTAAGCCATGATCAAAATAATCATTCATATTACAAAATTTGTTATCGCAACTCTAACAGCATTATTATTTGCTTCATGCAATTTTAACTTGAACGCAATCGAAGGAAGCGGTAATGTTACAACTGAAAAAAGAACTGTTCAAGGTGATTTTACTAATATCAAAGTAAGCAACGCTATTGATGTAGTAATCGAGCAAGCCGATTCTAAAGAAATCACTGTTGAGGCAGATGACAATCTTCAAAAAGAAATTGTTACTAAGGTCGAAAACGGAACATTGGTTATTGAATGCAAATACAATTCTTTCCGCAACATCACAGCAAAAAAAGTAACTGTAAAAATGCCTATTGTGGATAAGATTGAGGCTTCAAGTGCTTCAACTGTTAAAACTAAAAATGTTATCGAAGGAGAAAACATTACTTTAGAAACTTCAAGCGCGGCATCAATGAACGTTAATATTGAGTCAGATAAAATCTCTGTTGATTCTAGCAGCGGTAGTTCTGTAGCTATTGAAGGAAAATCATTAAGTCTTAGTACTTCGGTTTCAAGCGGAGGAAGTATTGATGCAGGTAAATTGATGTCTAATGATGTTCATGCAGAAGCTTCAAGTGGCGGAACAATTTCGATACGTCCTATCGTAAGTTTAAAAGCACAAGCTTCAAGCGGTGGAAATATAAATTACAGTGGCTCTCCTAAAACGGTTGAGAAATCTGAAAGCTCAGGCGGAAATGTCAGCAAAAGCTAAAAAGAAGTAACTGTTAAATATAAAAGAAATCATTCATCAAAAGTGGATGATTTTTTTATATTTGTCAAAATCAAATCTAGAATTAATGAAAAAAAGTACAGCACTGCTCCTATTATTATTTGTTACAACATTCACTTTTGCACAAAAAAGAGAAAAAGTTAAAGGTTCTAAAGTTGTAACGACTTCGATAAAAGAAGTTGGCAGTTTTGACGCCATTGAAGTCGATGATAATCTTGAGGTATATTTAGAACAAGGAGAAAAAAACGAAATCAAAATCGAAGCCGATGATAATTTACACGATATCATTGGTATGGATTTAAGAGAAAAAACACTTCGTTTATATACAAACAAAGAATCTTCAATTTTTAAGAAACTATCTGTTAAGGTTACTTACACGAAGTCATTAAATAAAGTAATCACCAAAAATGAAGCAATCGTTTATGCCATTCAGGAATTACAATTGGATGATATTACAATGAATTGTCTTGATTTCTCTAAATTGTACTTGAATGTAAATTCTAAAAAATTCACCTTAATTGCAGATGATAAATCGAAAACAGAACTAAATTTAAAAGCCGAAGACGGAAGCTTACAATTGAGTAAAAATGCTTCTGTTAAAACATTGGTTTCTGCTATAAAATTTAAATGTGATTTGTATCAGAGAGCTACTGCTGCCATTGAAGGTATTGCAGAAAAAGCAACTATCAGATTAGATAACAATTCGGTTTTTACAGGAACAAAATTTACTTTGAAAGATGCCAACGTTACTGCTGAAAATTATGCAGTAGGAAGTATTTTTGCAGAAACAACACTTTCATTAGCCGTTGGAGATAAAGCAGAAATTTCTCTTTTAGGAAGTCCTGCCATTACACTAACTCGTTTTTCTGAAGAAGCTAAGTTATTTAAGAAGATAAAATAGTCTCCATTTTCAGTCACAGTATTCGATCTAAGTTTTCAGTCTGAAAAAAATATAAAACAAAAGTCCCAATCATTTTACGATTGGGACTTTTTATTTTTAAATTGACAATCTTCAGTCTGAAAACCGAAACTGAAAACTGAGACTAATTTATTCTTTAGAAGCTAAATATCTTTCAGCGTCCAATGCAGCCATACATCCAGTTCCAGCAGCAGTAATTGCCTGACGGTATACGTGGTCTGCAGCATCTCCTGCTACGAATACACCTTCAACATTCGTTTTAGAAGTACCAGGAGTATTTACGATATATCCAGTCTCATCAAGAGTAATATACTCTTTAAAGATATCTGTATTTGGTTTGTGACCAATTGCTACGAAGAAACCAGTTGCCGGAATTTCGATTGTTTCACCAGTTGTTTTATTTAAAGCTTTAATAGCGTGAACTACATTATTATCTCCTAAAACTTCAACTGTATCGTGGTTCATTAAGATTTCGATGTTTTCTGTTTTACGAACACGCTCTTCCATAATTTTAGAAGCTCTGAATTTTTCGCTTCTAACCAACATGGTTACTTTTTTACAAAGTTTAGACAGGTAATGAGCCTCTTCACAAGCAGAATCTCCTGCTCCAACAATTACCACATCTTGATTTCTGTAGAAGAAACCATCACAAACCGCGCAAGCAGAAACTCCACCGCCCATATTTAAATAGTGTTGTTCTGATGGCAATCCTAAATATTTAGCCGAAGCACCTGTAGAAATAATTACAGTTTCACAGTGCAATTCGATAGAATCGTTAATCCAAACTTTATGAATATCTCCGGAAAAATCAACTTTTGTAGCCCATCCGTCACGAATATCAGCACCAAAACGTTTTGCTTGTTCTTGTAACTGAATCATCATTTCTGGTCCTGTAACACCATCAACATAACCTGGAAAGTTTTCAACTTCATTAGTTGTAGTCAATTGACCACCTGGTTGCATTCCTTGGTATAATACTGGATTCATATTTGCTCTGGCTGCATAAATCGCTGCTGTATAACCTGCAGGACCAGAACCTATAATAAGGCATTTAATTTTTTCAATTGTATTTGACATAGTATCTATAGTTTTTTTGAGTTGCAAATGTAAACTTTATTATAAAAAATTAGGGTTAAAATAAATCCTAAATAACTATGTCAAAATAAGTTTTATTTATTTTCATTTTTTCCTTTTGTAAATGAAATTTATTTCTATCTTTGCATCCGCTTTCGGGCAGTATTACAAATACATCTTCGGGGTGTAGCGTAGCCCGGTTATCGCGCCTGCTTTGGGAGCAGGAGGCCGCAGGTTCGAATCCTGCCACCCCGACTAAAGCCGAACAGAAATGTTCGGCTTTTTTTGTTTAAAATCCATTTTATGTTTTTCGTTTATAT
>NZ_FOMH01000012.1 GCF_900112575.1 Flavobacterium phragmitis | reverse complement strand
TCGAAGTTAAACCCGACAGGTTTTCAAAACCTGTCGGGTTTGAATCAAATAAATTATAAGTTAAGAAATTCTTCTAAGGAAGTGAAATTCTCTTTTTCATTATGAGAAGATTTTAAATTTTCAATGTTTTCAAATAATGAAATCACTTTTTCACGTTTTAATTTAGTCGATTTCTCAGATATGCAAGCTGAATAAGAGCTCCAAGGATATTCTATTGGATGTTCGCAAAAACCATGATTTACAGGGTTATAATGAATATATTTTATAACAGAACGTAAATAAGATTCGTTACTAATTAGTTTTCTTTTAAAAGGTCTTTCAAATAAGGCTCCATGTCTATTGTATCCTTTATTAATTGCTTTTGTGTAAGCGTTAAATAAATTTCCAAAAGATTGATGTGCAGGGATTATTTTTTTGATTTCATAATCCTTGTGACTTTTTAAAATTTCTTCAAAAGTTTTAATTCTTACTAATAAATGAAAATGATTTTTTAGTAAACACCAAGCTAATGTTTCGGCAATTGGATCAATATGCTTAGTATAAAGCATCAAGAAATATTCATGATTTCTATTTTCTTTAAAGAGATTTTCACTATTGATTCCACGATTGTAAATATGATAGTAATTTCCAGACTCAAGAGTTTCAATTTTTTGCATGTTGCATATGTTCAAGAAACGCGACAGGTTTTTATGACCTGTCAAGTTGATTTCGATGCAAAAGTAGTAAAAATATTACTTTTTAGATTTAATGCTTTTTGTTTAATCTTTCTGATCAAAATGACAATTGTCATTTCTTCTTCGAATTCTTTTTCGTAATATTACTATTGTAAATTTTCATTAATGAGAAAGATCAAATACAAGAAAGGACGCAAGCTGCAACATATTACTTTAGAATATACAGGAACGCACAAAGAACATGAAACTGAGATGCAGCTTTTTGTTTATGATGATGCAGATGTTGTTGAATATGATAAGTTTACAGTTTTAGCCTTAAATTCTTGTTTTGATTATACAAAAAACAATTGGCTGAATGTTCATGGCTTAAATGACATTGGTTTGCTTAAAACAATTGGAGCACATTTTAAATTGGATGATTTCCTCTTAGCTGATATTCTAAATACAACTAAAAGAACCAAATTAGAAGAACAGCAAAATGTTTTATTCTTCAATATAAAATCACTTTTACCTTCTGAATATTCCGATAATATTAGTGTGGAGCAGATTAGCTTTATTCTGAAAGAAGGAATTCTAATTTCATTTCAGGAAAAACGAAGTGATTTTTTTACGCACATTCGCGAGCGACTTCGTACACATGCCGGAATTGTTAGAACCAAAAAAGTAGATTATCTTCTTTATTTATTATTGGATGCTGTAATGGAGAATTTCTATATAACATTGGAAGATGAAGAAGATAAGGTGGAAGAATTAATCAATCAGACCAAAAAAGATGCTAAACCAATTATTTTAGAAAAAATTGAAAACCATCGAGATAATTTAAACTTCCTTAAACGTTCCATTGTGCCACTTAGAGATTCACTTTATTATTTGAAAACAAAAAAAGATGATGACGATGAAAATGGATTAATTCAAAAAGAGACGTTTAACTTCTTTATCAGACTGCATCAGAAGAGTTTAGAGCTTTTAGAGCAGATAGAATCAGATATGAGTGCTTTGGAAAGCGCATCGAATTTTTATTTCTCGGAACAAAGCCGAAAAATGAACGAAATCATGAAAACCCTGACAATCATTTCGGCCATATTTATTCCGCTTACTTTTATTGTTGGAGTTTACGGAATGAACTTTGAAAATATGCCGGAACTCAAAATGCAAAATGGCTATTTTGTAGTTATGGGCGTCATGTTTCTGCTGGTTATAGCCTTAATCATTTATTTCAAGAAACGAAGATGGTTTTAACGTTTGTTTCAGTCAGAAAAAAAATGATTTCTATTAAATTTGTTATTTAGAATAAATATAAATAATTATGAGTAAAGCAATATATATAGCAACAAGCGATCACAACAGCGGTAAATCGATCATCACGCTCGGTTTAATGAGTATCTTGATCGGAAAGACTGCCAAAGTGGGCTATTTTAGGCCTATAATCGAAGATTTTGTTGACGGAGAAGTAGATAATCATATTGAGACCGTTTTGTCGTATTTTAACCTTGATATTCATTTTGAAGATGCATATGCGATTACGAAAAGCAGATTAATCAAGAAAAAGAATAAAGGAAAAATAGGAGAGGTTCTGGATTTGATTATTGAAAAATATAAAAAACTGGAAGAGCGTTTTGATTTCGTTTTGGTCGAGGGAACCAGTTTTACGGGCGAAGGAACTTCAATCGAATTGGATTTGAATGTTTTAATTGCCAAGAATCTTGGCATTCCAACTATAATTGTCGGTTCAGGAGTTGGTAAAACTTTAGAAGAACTTTTAGATAGCTTGTATTTAGTCTACGATTCTTTCAAACTCAAAGAAGTTGAGGTTTTATCTGTTTTTGCTAATAAAGTGCAGCCAGAAAACATTGAATTGGTTACGAATAGTTTACAGAAAACTTTGCCTTCAAATGTTTTGATAAATACTATTCCGCTTATCTCGAGTTTAAATAATCCAACAATGCAGGAAATTGTAAACGAATTGAATGCAAAAGTGCTATTTGGAGAAAATTATCTGAATAATGAAATCGGACATTACAGCGTAGGGGCGATGCAATTGCATAATTATTTAGTTCATCTGCATGATAATGCTTTGGTCATTACACCTGGAGATCGTTCTGATATTATTTTGGGAGCTTTACAAGCAAACGAATCAGCCAATTATCCAACCATTTCAGGAATTATTTTGACAGGAAATATTGTTCCAGAAGAAAGTATCTTAAAACTTATAGAAGGACTTTCGGCTATTGTTCCAATTATCGCTGTTGACGGCGGAACGTATCATATCACTAATAAAATTGGTTCTATAAAATCGGAGATTTATGCTAACAATACCCATAAGATTGAGACTTCTATAACGACATTTGAGAAATACGTTGATAACGATGCTTTATCCGAAAGATTGATCACTTTCCAAGCGGAAGGAATGACGCCGAAAATGTTTCAATACAATATGGTTAAAAGGGCGAAACAGCATAGAAAACATATTGTATTGCCGGAAGGAAATGATGACCGAATTATTACAGCGGCAGCAAGATTATTAGATATGGATGTGGTCGATATTTCGATTATTGGAGATAAAAAACAAATTGAAAATAAAGTAGTAGAACTTGGTATTACGCTTGATTTTTCAAAAGTAAATATCATCAATCCGATAGAATCTGAATTTTACGAGGATTATGCAAATACATATTACGAGCTGAGAAAAGCCAAAAACGTAAGTATTACAATGGCAAGGGATTTAATGGAAGATGTATCGTATTTCGGAACCATGATGGTGTACAAAGGCCACGCAGACGGAATGGTTTCTGGAGCAGCGCATACGACACAGCATACGATTCTGCCAGCACTTCAATTCATTAAAACTAAACCTAATTCTTCTGTTGTTTCTTCAGTGTTTTTTATGTGTTTAGAAGATAGAGTTTCTGTTTTTGGAGATTGTGCCATCAACCCAAATCCAACGGCAGAGCAATTGGCGGAAATCGCTATTTCTTCAGCAGAATCAAGCTTGGCATTCGGAATTGAGCCCAAAATAGCCATGCTTTCTTATTCTTCGGGTTCATCTGGAAAAGGAGATGAAGTGGATAAAGTAAGAACGGCAACAGCAATTGTAAAAGAAAAAAGACCAGATCTTAAAATTGAAGGTCCAATTCAGTATGACGCTGCGGTTGATTTAAGTGTCGGAAAAAGCAAAATGCCGGATTCAGAAGTAGCAGGACAGGCAAGCGTATTAATTTTCCCGGATTTAAATACAGGAAATAATACTTATAAAGCCGTTCAGAGAGAAACCGGAGCCTTGGCAATTGGTCCTATGCTTCAGGGATTAAATAAACCGGTAAACGACTTAAGCCGTGGCTGTACTGTAGATGATATCATCAATACAGTAGTAATTACAGCCATTCAGGCGCAAGGAATGTAAATCCAATTAAAAAATGGAACGCGGATGAGACAGATTCGCTATCGCGAAAACGCAAATTTAATTTTTATAGAGTTGAGAATCCGTTTAAATCCGCGTCTTTACGAAGTAAACCCGCGTCATCCGCGTACTAATCTCAACAATAAAATAAAAAAAACTTAGTGACTTAGCGCCTTTGTGGCAAAAACATAAAAAATGAAAATACTTATTATAAATTCAGGAAGTTCATCAATAAAATATCAATTAATGGTTATGCCGACAAACGAAGTAATTTGTTCGGGTATGATTGACCGAATTGGTTTAGAAACTTCCAATATTACTTTTAAAACAGCTTCAAATTCGCTTGAAGAAATACTTCCTATCCCAACGCACAAAGTAGGTTTACAGAAAGTTTCGGATTTGCTTTTAGATCCAGAAAAAGGAGTGATTAAAACCACTTCAGAAATTGCTGCGGTTGGACACAGAGTTGTTCATGGAGGAAGTTATTTTTCTAATACTACAGAAATTACGGAAGAAGTTAAAGAAAAAATTAAAGAGCTTTCTGAACTTGCGCCTTTGCATAATCCAGCACATTTGGTTGGAATTAATGTGGCAGAAGAAATTTTTTCAGATGCCAAACAAGTAGCGGTTTTTGATACCGCTTTTCATCAGACAATTCCAGTAGAAGCTTATAAATATGCAATTCCGAATTTTCTTTTAACAGAGCATAAAGTTCGTGTTTACGGTTTTCACGGAACAAGCCATAAATATGTTTCAGAAAGGGCTATTAATTACTTAGATAAGAATTCTAAAATCATTACGATTCACTTAGGGAACGGTTGCAGCATGAGCGCTGTAAAAGATGGAAAAAGTATTGATACCACAATGGGATTTTCGCCATCAAATGGTTTAATTATGGGAACTCGTGCTGGAGATATTGATCAGTCGGTTATCTTTTATTTGGTAAAAAATCTTGGCTACACTCCGGATGAGGTAAATTCTATTCTGCTAAAACAAAGCGGAATGCTTGGTTTAACAGGTTACAGCGACTTAAGAGATATTGAATCTAAAGCTCAAGAAGGAGATAAAGATTGTAAACTGGCTTTATTAATGAATGCGTATAGAATTCGAAAAACAATTGGTGCTTACACGGCAGCTTTAAACGGTTTGGATGCTATCATATTTACAGCAGGAATTGGCGAGAATTCGTCATTTATGCGCAATTTAATCTGTACCGATATGGATTATTTCGGAATTGAGATTGATGCTGCAAAAAATCAAATCCGTTCTAAGGAAATAAGAGAAATCAACTCAGAAAATTCCATTGTAAAAGTTTTGGTTGTTCCTACTGACGAAGAGTATGAAATTGCCAATCAGGTATATCAATTGCTTGGAAATTAAAATATTCTACTTAATATTCTCAAGACTCCTTAATCTAGGAGTCTTTTTTTATGTTTTCAGTTTAAGTTTTTTGTGAGTATCTTTGAGTTTTAATCTGAACATCTTGAAATCGATACTTTTAAAATCAGTTTTCTTCTTTTTCATCGCTTTACAACTTCAAGCACAAGAATTACTTCCTTTCGTAGAAAATTACAGCAAATCCGATTATCAAGGAGATAATCAAATTTGGAATGTAGTTCAGGGAAATGATGATGCGATGTATTTTGCCAACAATCATTATTTGCTTCGTTATGATGGAGTAAAATGGGAAAAATATACACTTCCAAATAAAACCATTATCAGATCTATTCTTATTGAAGGAGATAAAATTTATTCTGGTTCTTATAAAGAGTTTGGTTACTGGTACCGAAAAGATGGAACGATGCATTATGTCTCGATTACCAAAAACCTAAGATTGTTTGATGAAAGAGATAATGAAGAAATCTGGAAAATTTTCAGATTTAATGGTTCACTTTATTTTCAATCCTTTAATGATGTCTTTATTTATAACGGAAAGACAATCAAAAAAATCAAATTCCCTTTCCTTATTTCGTACTGTTTTGCTGTAGACAAAAATCTATACGTGGCTTCTGTTCAGGATGGGATTTTTAAAATGAACGATAAATATATTTCTAATCCAAAAGGATGGGATATTTTGAAGAAAACGGTTGTTCATGCTATAGAAAAACACCAAAATAAGACTTACATATTTACCCAGAAAAAAGGTGTTTTTGTAGTAGATAAAAACGGTTTAAAAAGTTGGGACAATCCGATAAACGAAACTTTGAAATCGGCTACTATAAATGTGGCAAAATTTATAAAAGACGAAAAACTGGTTATTGGAACAGGGAATCGAGGCATTATCATTTTAGATCTCAAAACCAATTCTTATAAAAATATTGAAAGAGATAATGTTTTAATGAATAACTCGGTGCTGAGTTTAGGATTTGATAAAGAAAATGATCTTTGGCTTGGTTTGGATAATGGTATTGCACATGTTGAGGTCAATTCACCTATTTCTTTCTTTTATGACAATTCAGGACTTTTAGGTTCTGTTTATTCTGTTGCCACTATTAATAAAGGTTATTTAATTGCTTCCAATCACGGGATATTCGAATACAGTTCAGGAAAATTCAACATGATGCCCAATACACAAGGGCAGGGCTGGAATATTTCATTAATAGATGGAAAGTATGTTATTGGTCATAATGATGGTACTTTTTCCTATGAAAATGGTTTGCTGACGAAGATAAACGGTGTCAGCGGAGGCTGGAATATGTCGAAAAGCAGTATAAATGATACTTATTTTCAGTCTACGTATAGTGGTATTTTGGTTTATGATAATCCTTCAGATCTTTCACATTATAAGATTATCAAAGATCTTGCAAAACCTATAAAATATGTAGCGCAGAATAAAAAGAATGAAATTTGGGCAGCAGATAATTATCGAGGTTTGTATCGTGTTGTACTAGATGATAATTACAATACTTTAAAAGTTGAAAATGTTACGCAGCAAAGTAAAATAGTAAACGATTTTGGCATCAAGATTTTTGAATTCAGAAAAGAAATACTCTTTCTGATTAATAATATTTGGTATACTTATAACTCGATTGCGGGTAAATTGGAAGAAAACGAATTGTTTAATGAAAATTTTAAAAACGTAACAGACATTGTTTCTATAGACGAAGATCATTTTATGGTTCTGCAGAATGGCATCTTATACCATATCTATTTCGAGGGAAATAAGTTTATCTGGAATATTATTCAAGAGAAATATTATAAAGGGAAACTCATCAATGAAAATTTAAGAATCTTTAAAAAAGACAATGATTACTTGTTTAATCTAGATGACGGATTTATTTCGCTTAAACTCAAATATGAAAACAAACAAAATTCCAAAATAGAAATAGAAGCATTTAGTAATGATGTTTTAATTCCGAATGAATCCAAAATTAAATTCAATACCGAATTAAGAATTAATGCTATCTCTGGAATTTATGGAGCAAGTAAACCGAATCTATTTTATAAACTGGATAAAGAGAAAGATTATTTTTCAATTTCTGATGGATTGATTATTCTGAACAATTTGAGCAGCGGGAATCATTCTGTAGAAATCTTTAAACACGATGGTGCAAATTATGAAAAAGTTTCTGTTTACAAATTTAAAGTTGCAGAGCCTTGGTATTTTTCTTTTTGGATGATTCTGCTTTATTTGTTTGTAATAGGTGCTGTTTTATTTTTCTATTACAGATGGAATAAATTTAGATATACTCAAAAACTAAAATTACAAGCAGAAGAATTAAAGCATCAGAGAGAAATTCTCGAAATGGAACTGAAAAAAGAAAATGAACTCAATCTTCAGGAATACGAAAAGCATATTTTAGAATTAGAACTGCAAAGTAAATCTTCTGAAGTAGCTGGTAAATCTTTATCAATTGCGAAGCAGACCGAGATGATTGATAAAATTCAAGGAATTCTGGAAACTGAAAAAGATTTTTCTAAACTGAAAAACGAAATCAAAAAAGCAATAAAGATTAATGAAGTAAATAAACACGAATGGGAAATATTTGAAACCAATTTAAATCAGATCCATAATGAGTTTATTATAAATCTTTCTAAAAAGTATCCTCACTTGACTCCAAAGGATATTAAGCTATGTGTTTATCTTAAAATGAACCTTTCTTCCAAGGAAATTGCACCTATGATGAACATCTCTTTTAGAGGTGTAGAACTGCACAGATACCGCCTTAGAAAGAAGCTAAACCTTAATCAAGACGAAAACCTGTCGAAGTTTTTATTAAGTCTGTAAGATTTGGTTTTGTTTTTTAAGGATATTATATTTTTAGAACTCTATTTTTACATAATTCTAATACATCATTACTACATCATAACGTTATGTTAAAGAAAATTAAGTAATATTTATTTTGTTGATAATCAGAAATATATTATTAGAATTTAACATAATGATGTAGCCGTGTTGTAGTGGTATCTGATGTACTACAACGTTGTAATTGTTTAATTTGGCTCTACTAACTTAAACGATTACGTACTGTATGAAAAATTTTATTTTTAGCTTTTTAGCACTCTTGTTGCTGCCTACATATATGATGGGGCAGGCTCAAGCAATTAAAGGGAAAGTGGTAGACAGTAATGGAATGGGAGTTCCAGGAGCAATAATTGCTTCGTCAGATGCCAGAGCAACTGCTGATGCAGATTTCGACGGAAACTTTACAATCAATGCAAAGCCTGGAGACATATTAAAAGTCTCTATGTTAGGCTTTGACGCAGTTTCTGTACCGGCAACAGCCGCACCAATGACAATCACTTTAAAAGAATCAGGCGATACCGCCTTAAAGGAAGTAGTTGTAATTGGGTACGGTACCAGAAAGAAAATTGATAATACTTCGGCAGTGAGTTCAATTAAATCCGACGAAATTACCAAGATGAAAGTAATAAATGCTTCTCAAGCTATACAAGGTAAAGCGGCAGGGGTTCAAGTTGCTACATCAGACGCGCCAGGTAGCACTCCGTCTATTGTTATTAGAGGGGTTGGTACTGCATTAGGAGGAAGAAATCCTCTATATGTTGTAGATGGTATGCCTACTGATAATATTAATAATATCAACTCAAATGATATTACTTCATATGAAGTTTTGAAAGATGCTTCGGCACTTGCAATTTATGGTACAAGAGGTGCAAATGGTGTAATTATGATTACTACTAAAACAGGTAAAGGAAAACTTGTTGTAGATATTGATAGTTATGCTGGTTTTAGATCGCCACTTAAGAAAGTAAAAATGGCAAATGCTGATCAATATATTCAGTACAATAATGCCGCTTTTATTAGCCAATTCCCAAATGGAAGATTTTCAACAAATCAGCCATATAATACAAATTGGTTTGATGAGATAACTCAAACGGGAGTTTATACTCAAAACAATGTTTCTCTTTCTGGATCTGGAGAAAATATTAAATACTTCTTTAGTGTTGGTAACTATGAAGAGGATGGAATCTTAAAAGGTACAGAATATGGACGTACTACTTTTAGAAGTAACAACGAGTACAAAATTTCTGAAAAACTTAAAATTAGCCAAAATTTTAGTGTAAGTTCTATAAAAAATACGCCGCAACCAATGTCTGCATTTACATCTGCATACAGACAATCTCCTTTAGTGCCCGTACGTTTTCCTGATGGAAAATATGGTGTGCCTTTTATAAAAAATGGTGTTATTTCTGAAACAGGAGATTCTTTTAATTCAGTTGGAAACCCTGTTGTTTCTTTAGATTACAATAATGAGCAACAAAAAACGGTTGTACTTCAAGGTGGATTAAAATTAGATTGGGATATTATGAAATCATTGAAATTTACTTCACAATTTAATGGAGAATATTTCACTTATAAACAATATAATTTTGTTGATAATTTAGGTCTGTGGTTAGCTGCTGATCCAAGCAGGGTAGAAGCTGGTTATGATAAGAAGAGTTTGAATACAAACACTTTGACAAGAAATACAGATGATTATTTCAACTGGAATTTATCTAATTATTTTACTTACAACAAAGTTTTTGCAGAGATTCATGATGTTGAAGTGACTGCGGGTATTGAAGCTAACGTGATTGGTACAAGGTCTAAAACTACAGCAGATATTAGAAATGTGAATCCAAATAGCAACTATTGGGGGCTTGATGGTATTAATTATGCACAAAATGGAGGTGTAACCACATATAAAGCTGTAAACGAAAATCAAGCTAGATTAGCGTCTTATTTTGCGCGTTTACAATATAAGTTAATGGATAAATATTTATTAACGGGTACTGTTAGACGTGACGGATCTTCAAATTATTCAAGTGACTACCGTTGGGGAACATTTCCATCAGTTGGTCTTGGTTGGATTGTAACTAAAGAAAGCTTCTTATCTGATATAAAAGGTTTGGATCTATTAAAAATTAGAGGTTCTTGGGGTAAATTAGGTAATCAAAAAGTGCCATTAAACATCCAGTCATTTACATCTGGAGTAGATTATAATGGAGGTTCAGGAACAACGATCAATTCTCAAATTGACCCAAGTTTATCATGGGAAATTGTTGAAGAAGCATCTGCAGGTTTAGATTTTGAATTGTTTAATAGCAGATTAAAAGGATCATTTGATGTTTATGATAAAAACACAAACAACGCAATTTTGAATGTTAAGCCATATTCTACATCAGGAATTACACTAGAATCTCCAACACACGTAGGAGAGGTATCAAACAAAGGTTACGAAATTGCTTTACGTTGGGATGATAAAATTACAGATAACTTAAGTTACTGGGTAGGAGGAAATTTCTCTCATAACAAAAATGAATTAGCTAGTTTGAAAAATGTTCAGATTGCAACAGTAAATGGAGGTTCATTAGGTAATGGTCAGGTAACAAAAATACTTGATAACACATCAGTTGGGCAGCCTTTGGGAAGTTTCTATATGTATGAATATGCAGGCGTTGATCCAACAAATGGACAGATGTTGTACTATACAGCAAACGGAAATAAAGTAGCTCAAGGTGCTTTAGATCAAACTAAAGACAGAAAATATGTTGGTTCAGTTTTGCCAACTTCTAATTATGGAGTTACCGTAGGATTAAACTACAAAAATATTGATTTCTCTGTAGATGGATACGGTACAGGTGGAGCAAAAGTATATAATGGAAAAAAAGCGCAACGTTTTTATGGAGAAAATGTTGAAGCGTCATTATTAAATGATATGTGGACACCAACAAATACTACAGGTTCAAACCCAGCTCCATTTAATCAAGTTCCAGTTGCATCAACTTATTATTTAGAATCTGGAGATTACTTCAGAATTAATAATATCACACTAGGATACAAACTTCCTTTAAGAGAAGATGGTTTTGTTAACTATTGCCGAATTTATGTAAATGCTATGAATCCTTTCATTACTCAAAAATATTCAGGATTCTCTCCTGAGGTTTTAGGAAATGGGGAATTGGTTACAGGTACACAAGGAGTTGAGCTAGATGCTTATCCAGCCTTAAAGACATTTGTAGTTGGTGCAAACTTAAAATTTTAATATCATGAAACGATTATATATATCACTTTTTATACTTTCTGGATTATTTGTATCTGGATGTTCAGAGGATTTCTTAGATGTAGATCAAACAAAAAATATCCCTGCTGATCCAGCTTTGGTTGATAGCGATGCAGGTGCGACATCAATGGTTGATGCAATTTATAATATATTTTTAACTTGGGATATGTCCTCTTTTGCATGGAATGGGGTATCAAGTATTATGACTGACGATGCAGACAAGGGATCAGATCCAGGAGATACAGGAACAGATAAAGATGTTTTAGACGCTTTAACTTTTAACGCTTCTACACCATCTTTCAGCAGTATTTGGAATTATAATTATGCAGGAATCAATAGAGCTAATCAAGCTTTGGCAATGTTTCCAAAACTTAATAATGTAAGCCCAGCTTTAAGAACTAGATTAGAAGGGGAAGCAAAATTTTTAAGAGCTTTTATGTACTTTACTTTAGTTAAAGGATACGGAGGAGTTCCTATTGTTGATCATTTGCCGGTACCAGGAAATGATGCTGACAGAATTATGCAGTTAACACGTAAAACTCCAGCTGAAGTTTATGCTTTTATTGAAAAGGATTTAAATGACGCAATACAGGCCTTGCCATTAAAATCGTCATACAGTGGAACTGATGTTGCACGTGCATCTAAAGGAGCAGCTTATGCTTTGTTGGCAAAGGTTAATTTGTACCAAAAGAAATGGCAAAATGTGATTGACAATTGTGATAAAGTAACAGGTTATTCTTTAGTGTCAGATTATTCTTTGCAGTATAAAAAAGAAGGAGAATTTGGTTCAGAATCAATTTTCGAAATTAATGGAATTGGCGGAACTTCTTCTCCAGGATACGGAATTGGAAATTACACAGTATCTCAGGCACCTCGTGGAGCCGGAGGTTGGGGATGGGGTTTCAATACACCAACTCAAGGACTTGCTGATGCTTATGAAGCTGGCGATGTTAGAAAAAATGCAACAATTATTTTTAGAGGTTCGGTTTTATATGATGGAAGAGTTGTAGCGTCTACAGTTTCTAATCCAATGTATAATTATAAAGCTTATTCATCAGCTTTTTACAATCAGGAATTTACAGATACAAACCTTAGATATTTAAGATATGCTGAAGTATTATTAATGAAAGCTGAAGCTTTAAATGAATTAGGGCAAACTTCGGCTGCAATTCCTTTGATTAATCAAATTAGACAGAGAGCAGGTCTTGGAAATACTCCAGCAACAGCTCAGGCAGATGTTAGAAAAGCGATCTATAAGGAAAGAAGATTAGAATTAGCTTTTGAACATGACAGATGGTTTGATCTTGTAAGAACTGGGCAAGCCGAAGCTGCATTGAAAGCAGATGTGAGCCCTACTTTTCCTCAAGGAAAAACGTTTGTAGTTGGTAAACATGAATTATATCCAATTCCATCTACAGTTATTCAACAATCAGGAGGTTTGACGACTCAAAATCCTGGTTATTAATCAAAATCTTAAAAATCACTTCCCTCAATTTTTCTGAGGGGAGTGATTATTTTTCAATATTTAAATCTTTATAATGGTTAGAATTTCAGTTTTATTTTTGGCTTTTGCTTTTTTTGGATGCGGTAATACAGATAAATCAAAAAAAGAGGTACCGGAAAATACTTCTGTTGTTGCGGCATTAACAGATGAACAGTTATTAGATGCTGTTCAAAAACAAACTTTTAAATACTTCTGGGATTATGCTGAACCCAATTCAGGATTAGCCAGAGAGCGTTATCATCCGGATGGAAATTATCCTGAAAACGATTCAAACATTGTAACAACAGGTGGTTCTGGTTTTGGTTTAATGGCTATCGTTTCAGGAATGTCTCAAGGTTATATTACAAAAGAAAAAGGAGTGGAAAGACTGAACAAAATTGCAGATTTTTTAGGCAAAGCAGATCGTTTTCATGGAGCCTGGTCACATTGGATTGACGGAAATACAGGAAAAGTAAAACCTTTTGGAACCAAGGATAACGGTGGTGATTTGGTCGAAACCTCATTTTTGGTTGCAGGAATGATTACAGTTCGTGAATATCTTAAAGACGGTTCTGAAAAAGAAAAAGCAGTTGCACAAAAATATGATGCACTTTGGAAAGGAGTCGACTGGGAATGGTACACAAATAAAAAAAATGTTTTATATTGGCACTGGTCTCCGAATTATGCCTGGCAGATGAATTTTCCTCTTCAGGGGTATAATGAATGTCTGATTACTTATGTAATGGCAGCATCTTCACCAACTCACGCAATTGATGCCAAAGCGTATCATGAAGGATGGGCGAGAAGCGGAGAAATAGTTTCTTCAAAAACAAAATATAATCTTCCTTTAATCTTAAAACATAATGGTGCAGAGGAATTTGGTGGCCCATTATTCTGGGCGCATTATTCTTATGTTGGTTTAGATCCAAATCAATTAAGTGATAAGTATGCTAACTATTGGGATTTAAATGTAAATCAGACCAAAATCAATTATCAGTATTGTGTTGAAAATCCAAATAAAAACGCTGGTTATGGTCCTGAATATTGGGGATTAACAGCTTCTTATTCTAGAAATCCTGACGGTTCAATTGGATATAATGCACACATGCCAAGTAATGATCAAGGAGTGATTTCGCCAACTGCAGCAATCAGCTCAATAGTTTACACGCCAAAAGAGTCTATGACTTTTATTCGCAATTTATACGAAAATCATAAAAAAGAAACTTGGGGCGATGCAGGATTTTATGATGCACTTAGTTTAGGAAACAAATGGGTTGCAAAACGATATCTGGCAATTGATCAGGGACCTGAAGTGGTTATGATTGAAAATTACAGAACGGGGCTTTTATGGAAATTATTCATGAATGCACCTGAAGTAAAACAAGGTTTAACAAAACTTGGATTTAAATCTGGGAAATACGGAATCTAAGAATTCACATGAAATACAAATTAGCTTTTTTATCTCTTTTATTTTCTTTTTTCGGCTTTAGCCAAAGCGAAACAACAGGAAAAATTAATACCGTCATCATGGCGAAGTACGAACTTGGTTATGTTTTGCATAAACCAAAAAATACTAAAGAGAAAAAGCCTTTGATTGTTTTTATTTCTGGAGATGGAGAAAAAGGAACTGAGCTTGAAAAAGTAAAAGTTCATGGTCCGCTAAAATATTTAAAAACACATCAGTTGGATGCTTATGTTCTAGCGCCACAGTGCAAGGAAGATGAGAATTGGGATATAGAGTCGATTTATCAACTGATTTTGAAAATTCAGAAAGAGAATAAAATCGATTCCGAACGAATATATGTCACTGGTTTGAGCTCAGGAGGTTGGGCTTCATGGAATTTGGCTTTTGCACATCCGGATCTATTTGCAGCAAACGTACCTGTCGCTGGTTTTGTAGATTTAATTCAGTTAGAACACGTTTGTGAAATAGCCAATATTCCGACCAGAATTTTCCACGGACTATTGGACGATGTAGTCGATGTGAATTATGCCATTACAGTTTACAAAGAATTGAAAAAGTGTAATGCAAAAGATGTAAAACTGACCATTTTTGATGATGCCAATCATGACAGCTGGACAAAAGTGTATGATAATCAGGAAATCTATGACTGGATGTTCCAGCAGAAAAAAACGAATACAAACAAATAAATAAATTAGGAATGAAAAACAAATTAGTCTTACTTTTTTTAGGATGTGCGGTTTTGGGTTATGCCCAAAAAAAGCCAGCTAAAAATACAGTGAAAATTAAACCCAAGTCTGAATTTGTGGCGGAATTAATGTCAAAAATGACATTAGATGAAAAATTAGGGCAGTTAAATTTACCAACTTCAGGTGATATTACAACAGGACAAGCAAACAGTTCAGATGTTGCAAAAAATATTGCTGAAGGTAAAGTGGGCGGTTTGTTCAATATAAAATCAGTACAAAAAATTAAAGAAGTACAGAAAATTGCTGTTGAGAAAAGCCGTTTAAAAATTCCATTGCTTTTTGGTATGGACGTTATTCACGGTTACGAAACAACATTCCCAATTCCGCTTGGATTATCTTGTACTTGGGATATGGCTTTAATTGAAAGAAGTGCGCAGATTGCCGCAAAAGAAGCAAGTGCAGACGGAATTAATTGGACATTTTCTCCAATGGTTGATATTTCTCGTGATCCAAGATGGGGAAGAGTTTCTGAAGGTTCAGGAGAAGATCCATATTTAGGAAGCCAAATTGCTAAAGCCATGGTCAATGGTTACCAGCAACACGATCTTTCAAAAAACAATTCAATCCTGGCTTGTGTGAAACATTTCGCTTTATACGGAGCTCCAGAAGCCGGACGTGATTATAATACTGTTGACATGAGCCACATCAGAATGTTCAACGACTATTTTCCTCCTTACAAAGCAGCAGTTGATGCAGGGGTAGGTTCGGTTATGGCTTCTTTTAACGAAGTCGACGGAATTCCAGCAACAGGAAACAAATGGTTAATGACAGATGTTTTAAGAAAACAATGGGGTTTTAAAGGTTTTGTAGTAACAGATTATACTGGAATTCCTGAAATGATTCCTCACGGAATGGGAGATCTTCAAGATGTTTCTGCTTTAGCTTTAAATGCTGGTGTTGAAATGGATATGGTTGGAGAAGGTTTCTTGACTACTTTGAAAAAATCTTTAGACGAAGGAAAAGTAAAAATTGAAACAATCGATAATGCTGTAAAATTGATTTTAGAAGCAAAATATGATTTAGGATTATTCCAAGATCCATACAAATATTGTGATGAGAAAAGAGCAAAAACGGAAATCTTCACAATGGACAGTAGAAAAGAAGCGCGTCAAATTGCTGCACAATCTTTGGTTTTATTAAAAAATCAAAATCAATTATTACCCCTTAAAAAATCAGGAACAATTGGTTTAATTGGACCATTAGCGGATGCGAAAGAAAACATGCCAGGAACTTGGAGCGTGGCTACAAAAATGGAAAATGCGGTTTCCTTATTAAGAGGAATCAAAGAAGTAGCAGGAGCAGGAACTAAAGTTTTATACGCAAAAGGAAGCAACTTAGATTATGATGAAACGTTTGAAACAAATGCAACCATGTTCGGGAAAACATTACACCGTGATGCTCGCACAAAAGAAGAATTATTAGCAGAAGCTTTAAAAGTAGCAGAACAATCTGATGTAATTGTTGCAGCTCTTGGAGAATCTGCAGAAATGAGCGGAGAATCTAGTAGCCGTACCAACTTGGAAATTCCACAAGCGCAAAAAGATTTATTAAACGCTTTATTAAAAACAGGAAAACCAGTTGTTGTAGTTTTATTTGATGGACGTCCGTTAGTAATTACTGAAGAAGAAAAAACAGTTCCAGCTATTTTAAATGTTTGGTTCGCTGGTACAGAAGCGGGTTATGCTATCGCTGATGTTTTATTTGGTGATGTAAATCCTTCTGGAAAATTAACATCAACTTTCCCAAGAAGTGTTGGTCAATTGCCGATTTACTATGCACACAAAAATACAGGAAGACCACTTTCTAATACAGAAGGTAAATTCGAAAAATTCAGATCAAACTATATCGACGAAAGAAACGAGCCATTATTCCCATTCGGATTTGGATTAAGCTACACGACTTTCGATTATTCAAACCTGAAAATTTCTTCTGATAAAATGAATTTCAGCGGAAAATTAAAAGTAACTGTTGAGGTAACAAACACTGGGAATTTTGACGGAAAAGAAACGGTTCAATTGTACATTAGAGATTTAGTTGGTTCTGTAACAAGACCAGTTAGAGAATTGAAAGGTTTTCAAAAGATAACGCTTAAAAAAGGTGAAAAACAAACAGTAAGTTTTGATATTACTGTTGAAGATTTAAAATTTTACAACTCTGATTTACAATTCGTAGCAGAGCCTGGACAGTTTGATGTTTTCGTGGGAGGAAATTCAGCTGCCGACAAGAAAGTTAGTTTTGAGTTAACTAAATAGTTGGTTTATTGATTAGTAATTAGCCCTTCGCGTGTTTGGTTAGCGAAGGGCTTTTTTTCTGAAATAAAAAACCAGTTTTAAAACGAAATGAAATGAAGAATTTTAGAATAGTAAGTTCATTAGTATTACTAATTGTTTTTTCTTTTTGTAATGCACAGAAAAATGCCATTGTAGCACATCGCGGTGCTTGGAAAAAGAATAATCTGCCAGAAAACTCTATTGCATCATTAAGACATGCAATTGACCTAAAACTGCCAGGATCAGAGTTTGATGTTTGGAGAACAGCGGATGATTCTTTAGTAATTAATCACGATGCGCATTACAATAAACTACTAATTGAAGAAACGAATTACGCTGATTTGATAAAATTTAAGCTTTCCAACGGAGAAAAACTTCCAACACTTCACGAATATATTTCAGAAGGAAAAAGAAATAATAAAAAGACACTTTTAGTCTGTGAAATAAAACCTTCGGAAATTAGTAAAGAAAGAGGACAAAAAACGGGTGTAGCAGCTGTCGAAACCATTAAAAAATTAAAAGCCGATAAAAATACCTGCTACATCAGTTTTGATTATGATATTCTAAAAGCAATCAGAAAAGTGGATACTAAAACTTCACTGCAATATTTGGAAGGAAATAAATCTCCAAAAGAAGTGAAAGCAGATAATATTAATGGTGTAGATTATCATTACTCTGTTTTTCAAAAACATCCGGAATGGATTCAGGAGGCAAAAGACAATAAAGTGATTTTGAATGCTTGGACTGTAAATGAAGCTGCAGATATGGATTGGCTTATAGAACACAAATTCAATTACATCACAACAAACGAGCCCGAACTTTTAAGCGAAAGATTAAAAATCAAAAAATAATTCTGAGCTTACTAACATCTATCAAACAATGAAAAAAAGATATAAGCTTTTTGCAATGTCGATTTTGTTTGTGATTTTTTTCAATCACAATCTTTTGGCACAAAAATTAGGTAAAACCGAATGGTTTGATCCTAATAGACCAGCAACCACTTATTGTAATCCAATCAATATTGGCTACAATTATACGACTCACAATCATAACGGAATTCCATATTCACGTCGTTCCAGTGCAGATCCGGTTATTATAACTTACAAAGGCGAATATTATTTATTTGCAACCAATCAGGCTGGTTTTTTTTGGAGTAAAGACATGTCAGACTGGAACTTTGTTTATGGAAGTTTTCAAAGACAGCCAGGTGATGATGATCAATGTGCGCCTGCAGCTTGGGTTGTAAATGATACCTTGTTTTACGTGGGTTCAACTTGGAAAAGAGACCATCCCATCTGGAAAACAGCTGATCCAAAATCAGGAAGATGGACACGTCATGTTGATAAGGCGATGCTTCCAACTTGGGATCCAGCGATTTTTCAGGATGATGACAAAAAAGTCTATATGTATTATGGATCAAGCGGAAAATTACCTCTTGTAGGTGTTGAGGTAGATTATAATACTTGGCTTCCAAAAGGAAACCAGGCAGATTATGCGGAGTTGTACAAAGCAATTGAGGTTGAAGATATTCAAAAACCTTATGGACAGATTAAAGAAGTCGTTGGTTTAGATCCTTCTGCTCATGGTTGGGAACGTTTTGGACCAAATAATGATATGGAACCAGCACCATGGGGAAATTTTATTGAAGGAGCTTGGATGACCAAACACAACGGAAAATATTATATGCAGTATGGTGCGCCAGCAACAGAATTTAAAGGGTATGCAAACGGAGTGCATGTTGGAGATAATCCGCTTGGGCCGTTTACCTATCAAAAACACAATCCAATGTCTTATAAACCAGGCGGATTTGTGATTGGAGCAGGACACGGAAATACTTTTGCAGATAATTACGGAAATTATTGGAACACCGGAACTTGTAAAATATCAATCAAAGATCGCTTTGAGCGTCGTATTGATATGTTCCCTGCAGGATTTGACAAAGATGATGTAATGTATTCGATTACTTCTTATGGCGATTTCCCAATCGTTTTGCCAACCAGCCAGCGTGATCAAACAAAAGGCGCTTCTTCTGGCTGGATGTTGCTTTCGTATAAAAAGCCTGTGACAGTTTCTTCTTCTGAAGAATGTATGGAAGTCGAAACACACAGAATGGATAACGGTGGCAAAAAAGTATTTGAAAAATTCTGTTATGGGCCTGAGAATTTAACCGATGAAAATATTCAAACCTATTGGTCGGCAAAAACCGATAATCCGGGAGAATGGCTTCAAATGGATTTAGGAAGACCAATGGAAATAAATGCCTTGCAGATTAATTATGCAGATCATAAAGCAACGCAGTTTAATAAAGCAATGGATATTTATTATCAATACAAAATATTCATGTCTGATGATGCTCAAAACTGGACGTTGGTAGTAGATAAATCTAAAAATGATAAAGATGTACCGCACGATTATGTGGAATTGACAAAGCCATTTAAAGCACGTTACATCAAAATGGAAAACATCCACAATGCTTCTGGGTTATTTGCCATTTCAGATTTCAGAGTTTTCGGAAACGGATTGGCTTCAAAACCAAAAGCAGTAACTTCATTTAAAGTTGACAGAAACAAAGCAGATTCTAGAAATGCTATGATTTCATGGAAAAAACAAAATGATGCGATTGGATACAATATTTATTATGGAATTACTCCAGATAAATTATACAACAGCATTATGGTTTACGGAGACAATACATATGATTTTAGAGGTTTAGATAAAGGAACAAAATATTATTTCACTATCGAACCTTTTAATGAAAATGGAAGTGGTGTTAAAAATAAGATTATCGAAGTAAAATAGATTTTATTTTAGGAATAATAAAAAGCTCTGATTGCAAATTGAAGAATTTGTAATCAGAGCTTTTTTTTGAGAAAAGGTTGAAGAAAAAGCTTTCGAACTGTCTGAAATTTTGTTCCTTTGTGAATACGCCATTGGCAGAATAAACTCCAAAATTACTATAGAAACTATGAAAAAAACGATTCTTTTAACTGCTTTAGTTTTAAACGGATTGCTGTCATCTGCTCAGACAAATGACGAAAAAAACATCAAATTATTTTATAAAAAAGCTTTAACCGAAGCAAAATGCTACACTTGGTTAGAATATTTGTCTAATGATATCGGAGCTCGTTTATCTGGTTCTAAAGGCGCTGCAGAAGCGGTAGAATATACCAAAAGACAGTTAGAATCATTAGGTTTAGATAAAGTTTATCTTCAAGAAGTAATGGTGCCTCATTGGGTTCGAGGAGAAAAAGAAACAGCTTATATCTTAGATGGAAAAGTAAAAACAAATGTGCCAATCTGCGCTTTAGGAGCTTCTATTGCGACTCCAAAAACAGGTCTTACTGCTGAAGTAATCGAAGTTCAAGGTATAAAAGAACTAAACGAACTTGGAGCAGACAAAGTAAAAGGCAAAATTGTGTTTTATAACAGACCCATGAATCCTGAAAACATTGAAACTTTTACATCTTACGGAGCATGTGTTGACCAAAGATATGCTGGTGCAAAAGAAGCCGCAAAATTAGGAGCAGTAGGATCGATTGTACGTTCAATGGGACTTCGTTTAGACGATTTTCCTCATACAGGAAACCAAAGTTATGGCGATTTACCAAAGGAACAATATATTCCAACGGCAGCAATTAGTACAAATGGAGCGGAATTATTGAGTAAATCTTTAAAAGCAAATCCGTCTTTAAAATTTTATTTCAAGCAATCTTGTGAAACCTTACCAGATGTATTGTCGCATAACGTAATTGGAGAGTTAACAGGAAGTGTAAATCCTGACAATATTATGGTTGTAGGCGGTCACTTAGATTCTTGGGACTTAGCCGATGGTTCTCATGACGATGGAGCAGGAGTAGTGCAGAGTATGGAAGTAATCAGAATTCTTAAGAATTTAAATTACAAACCTAAAAATACGATTCGAGTGGTTCTATTCATGAATGAAGAAAACGGCGGAAAAGGTGGTGCTAAATATGAAGAAGTTTCAAAACAAAAGAATGAAAACCACATTTTTGCTTTAGAAAGTGATTCAGGCGGATTTTCTCCAAGAGGATTTTCTATTGAAGCTGACGATGCAAACCTGAAAAAAATCCAAGGATTTAAAGACTTTTTTGAGCCTTATTTAGTGCATAGTTTCACTATTGGACATGCAGGTTCAGATATTAGTCATTTAACTTCTAAAGCGATTGTAAAAGCAGGTTTAAAACCAGATTCACAACGTTATTTTGATTACCACCACGCAGCAAACGATAAATTTGATGCCATCAACAAAAGAGAGTTAGAATTGGGCGCTGCAACCATGACTTCTTTGGTTTATTTAATTGACCAAACTGGAATTGAATTGCCAAAAGCGAACTAAGATTTTTAAAATCGACATAGAAAATAGGCTGTCATTTTTGACAGCTTTTTTTTTATGCCAAAAACGATAAAGCATTTTTGGCATAAAAATTCCGTAGGAATGATTCATATTGTAGCAACGGATTTTAATCCGTTGTGAGATTATGTAGGCTACAAAAAGTTCCATCGGAACGATCCATATAATAATCAATTTTTCATGACAATTAAATAATACAAATAGGTTATTGGAATATTAGAAAGCAATACTAAAATCTTAATTCCAATTTCTTTTCGCTGTTGTGGTAAATGAATGAATCTATCTGTCAAATGAACAAACATGATGAGGTTTACAATTATTGCAAACAAAGCAAACGGCCAGGCAATAACCAAAACGTTTGGACTTTCATTTGAAATAATATATAAACTAAACAATACAGTAGTAATTATAAAAGAACCAACGGCTAATTCGATAGATTGTTTTTCTTTAAAAGGTTTATCCTGAATAGTTTTCATAGAAATTAAATTTTAAAAGTTTGTTGAATAGATGGAATTGGAACTAAAAGCATTTTCGAAAAGTCCAGATAATGAAACGGAAGTGCCTTTTTCCCTTTTTTGTATTGTTCAATGAAATATTTGATTCGTTTTGGATAAAAGAGAGTTCCCGTTAAAATAACCATATACAAATACAAACTTCTTTTTCCGTTTCCGAAAAGATAATACTGCATTCCGATTTCTTCATAAACCGAAACTCCCGTATTGGTCAGTACATGAATAATATCATGATCTTCCAGTTTTTCCTGAATATCAAAATGATTGGTATAAAGAAAATTTCCCAAACCCAACCCTAAGCTTTCTTGAGGATAATCCAACAATTTAGTTTTATCAATTTTCCAAGGTTCATTTTTCTTGAAATATTTTTGATACGGTTTTTTAGAAGATTCATAAAGTTTTTCAATCAAGTAATCTCTCATAAGTTATAGTTTTAAAAGTTCTTTGAAATTCAAAGTTAATTGATAAATAAAAAAGCTAGGCATAATAACTCAACTAGCTTTTTACTATTTAGTAAGTGTCTATAACAGTTTTCAGTAAACTAGAATCAGAAAGGTCAGAAGGAGCAACGACTTTCTCTTCCAGCGGAATAGCAGCGCCATAACGTTCTTTTAATATTTTTTGAACCCTTGGATCCGTTAGATTAAATTCTTTCAATTCACGAAGTTTTGACAATTCAATTCCTGCAGCATTTTTATAAATCTTCCAAATCAGTTCAGAACAGTAAATCCTATTGTCTGTCCATTCAAAATAGGCATCATATTCTTTACCATCAAACTGTTGGCTGTAGTCTTTCATTTTCTGCAAAACTTCCGGTTTTAAAACAGCATCGTTTTTTAATCTTTTCACCACATATTTACTATCTCTTCCATGTTTGATCCAATCTTCAAGCGGTGTTAGTTTGACCGGCTGAACCGCTTCAAAAACAAACCATTTTCCGTCAATATCATAAATAATCCCGCAATGCGAAAACTTAGAATTCGTTGCAATACGAACCGCTTCACATTGTTTCGATTCAGAAGTCTGAAAAATAATATCGCCATCTTTGTATTTACTAGCAACTTTCTTTTCCTGTTTATTTCCGGTAAACGGATTATTTGGAAAAACTTTTAGACTAATAAACAAAGCACATCCAAAACTGATGATGAATGTGATCAACGGAAATAAAAACTTTTTACTTTTCATAAAATACAATTTAAAGTACTTTGAATTGCAAAGTAAATAATAAAAAAAATAGCTGCCAAATAAAATGACAGCTATTTTCTAAATATTTGAGAAGTTTTTTAGATTCTGAAAATTCCTCCAACAGCAATAATTCGTTGAAAATAAGTAAAGTGCTGCGAAGCTTTATCTTCAGGACTTGTTGTCGTTTTAATATCCTGCATATTGATATAACCTCCTTTTAACTCTCCCTGAATATAGAAGTGTTTGAAAAAAGTAATGTTAAGACCCGCTTTTGCAGAAACACCGTAACCAGAAACATGAAAATCATCGTGACGTTCTTTTCCTAAAAGAGTAGTATTGGTTTTTGGATATAAAACTCCAACTCCCAATCCTTCAGTTAAATTAATCTGAACTTTGTCAATGTTTGGTAAACCAAACCATTTAGAAACATCATCAAATCTTGCAACTTCTGTGTTAATGTAGTTTAAGCCATCTGTATGCTCATACATTAAAAAAGCTGGTCCGTTTGCATTTATTTCACCATTGCCATAACCACCTTCTTGTGCTCCTCCTTGAGACATATCAACAGGAGTATGGTTGTAATTACCATTGTAAATTGATGCAGGATCATCTGCAGGCAAATTGATGTTTCCGGTAACATTTGCAATTTGATTTTGTGCCATTACGTATTTCATGTGGTCTACACCAATTGTAACACTGTAATGATCGCTAAAAAAGTAACCCAATCTTAAATTGGTTTGCGGAATCGTCATATTAGCCGGATTGATATAATCAACATGCCATCCTTTTGGTTTGTCATGCGCTTTCATATCTTCAACCGTAAAATTGTAATCTTTACCTCTAAAGTTTACATCAGATTTTGAATAACTTTCTCTATTACCACCCCACATTACAAAGAATTTTCCTTTATTGTGTGCGGCGTATTTTTGTACTGGTATTTCTTCCTGAGCAAAAGTGTTTAGAGAAACACAGGTCAGTAAGAAAAATAAAATTTTTGTTTTCAAAGAACTTAGTATTATAAATTAAAATGCGTTAATTGTTTTTCTAATAGCAACCAACTTGTTCATTAAACCTTCAAAATAGTCTAAGTGTAACATGTTAGCCCCATCACTTTTTGCATTTGCAGGATCGAAATGCGTTTCAATAAAGATTCCATCAACGCCAACAGCAATACCAGCTTTAGCAACGGTTTCAATCATATCAGGTCTTCCACCAGTAACTCCTGCAGTTTGGTTTGGCTGTTGCAATGAATGCGTAACATCCAAAACAGTAGAAGCATATTGTTGCATAGTAGGAATACCTCTAAAATCAACAATCATGTCTTGGTAGCCAAACATGGTACCGCGATCTGTAACCATAACATTTTCGTTATTACAGTCCAACACTTTTTGCACGGCATGTTTCATGCTTTCTGGACTCATAAATTGTCCTTTTTTCAAGTTTACCGTTTTTCCAGTATTTGCAGCTGCAACAACAAGATCTGTCTGACGTACTAAGAAAGCAGGAATCTGCAAAACGTCTACATATTGCGCAGCCATGTCAGCATCTTCGTTTGTATGAATATCAGTAACAGTCGGAACGTGAAAAGTTTCAGATACTTTTCTTAAGATTTTTAAAGCTTTTTCGTCACCAATTCCAGAGAAACTGTCAATTCTAGAACGGTTAGCTTTTTTAAAAGATCCTTTAAACACATAAGGAATCTGAAGATTGTCGGTAATACCAACTAATTTTTCAGCAATTCTCAGTGCCATTTCTTCTCCTTCAATGGCGCAAGGCCCCGCTAATAAAAAGAAATTTCCGCTGTCAGTATGTTTAATTTGTGGAATATGTTGTATGTTCATAAAATTTATTTTTTTGCACTGCAAAGGTAGTCATGATTTATGAATACCAGATTAAGATTTAAGATTATTTTATGAAGCCATTCCTGCTATTCGCTTCAATATTTTTCTCTAAAACTTTTTTTTCCAATGTCTGTTCAGGAGCTTCCTTCGGTCGCTCTGCCCAGCCAGGAAAAAATAAGTTTTAGAGAAAAATGATTTCCGCTGCTATCAGGGCTAGGACTTTAGTGGAATTACAATAATTCATCTAAAATCATATTGGATAATTCGGTGGCAATATTAGGATATCAAAAGAAAGTACTAAATGATATTTATCATGTTTTGTTACAACCTTCTGTTTTTATTTTAAACCTACAAATGGATTTGCCATTTTTAATCTTAGAAAGTTTCCAGCAACAAATTGCAGTCGCAAGAAGGGCAAGAAATTTAATCGAATTAGAAAGAATCTTTACGGGAATAATAGTAGTATTCCAACCGGGAACTATTGAAGATAAAGAATCCGAATTAATAAGGAAAATAGCTATATGATAGGGAAAATATAGATACATAAAAGCAATAGTATTCTAAAATAAAACTTTGTCCCTATCATAAATTAATTATTTAAGATAGATTTTACCGATTCTTCGTTTTTTAGTTTCATAAGTTTTTCAAAGGTCAAATCACTTAAATTAAGCTTTGTTTCACTTCTAAGGACTTCATATCTATTCTCATTAACAAAGTCATATAAATCTAAAGTATCTTTTTGTTTTGTAATGACATTTGCCCTCTTCCAGTTTTTTGAAATTATGCCAAAAGTTTGATTTTGTTTATTTAAAATCAAATCACCATTTTCAGATTCAAAATAGATTTCTTGCAAATCACCGTAATGATCTTCAATTTCCATTAAATAAAGTCCCCACATAATGAACCCTGCACAGAAAAGTAATAGAAGTAATATGAGCGGTATTTTTCTTAACATGTTTATTGTTTTAACCTCAATCCCATAGGAACCATTAAAATCCCTTTTTCATAAATATTTAAATACAGCTTAACAGGCTTTTTTTGTCCTTCCCATTTCAACTCGTAAACATTCAAAAAACCAGCGCCCATATTGCTCCTTTTGGTTGGAAACGGACAGCAGGTTTCAAGCTTGGTATAAGTGATTTTTTCGCCGCTAGGCCCAGCAAGAGCATTTAGAAAACGAGTTTCGTTTAGCGTTTCGCTATTAGTATTCTGAAAAAAAATATTTACAGGATAATCAGGGTCGTAGCCATATTTTTTATCCTTTGCAAATTGAGTAATGACAAAGGTATTGTCCTTTTTTAAAACCAAATCAGGCGCATTGTCATCTACATTTTTTAAAGTTGATTTGGTGCTTACGCAAGATGTCGCAGTAATTAATAAAATAATAAAAAGAGTTATTTTTTTCATGAGGTAATACTATAAACTAAGATTCTTTTACTTTTTTTGGGTTTAGTTTCAAAACACCAAGAACAATCAGATATTGTGCCAGAAGATAGGTAATCATTATAAAAAATGAATTTTTTGGAATAGGTGCATAAAATTTATTTACAGCCAAAATACTATCAGAAACCACAAAGAAAAAAGCTCCTAAAAACACTAATATATTTCCAGGTCTTTCCCAAACCAAAAGTCCGTTAAAAGCAAACAAAAGCATGATCGAAATTACTGTAGCATAAACAGATACTGGAATTTCAAGATCGCCCAAATGTGGTATTAATACTGAAACCATTCCGATCAAATATACTGCAATTAAAATACTTCCAATGACAAAAAAGGTTTTATTCTGTTTTTTTCTAACTCTGTTCTGCTTATTAAATAATATGCAATAGAGAATATGTGCTGTTAAAAAAGAGACTAAACCTAGTATGAAATAAATTTCTCCAAGGTCAGTAAAAAGCAAAATTACATCTCCAATCCAAGAAAATAGAAGCGCAATTAATAAAGTATTTTGAGTTGGAAATTTTCTGTAGAAATAAACTGTAAACCCAAGAATTGGTATTAAAATGGGTTTTAAAAATAAATCGAAACGGTCATGACCTAGCAACAGGAGGGCGAGATAAACGATGCTGAAAGCTATGAAAAGTTTAAAAAATGAAGAGTTTCTCATAATAGGGGATTATGAATTATATAATGGTTTAGGTTGGTTTTTAAATTCATAACGAACAAAATATACTGTCGTTATACTTGATAGTATTAAATATGTAAAAATAATATAATTACCAATTGGAATTACATTATTTAAACCAAACCAGTCTCCAGAATAGCTTATAATGCAGATTACGATCCCTAATCGTGAAATTTCCCACAAAACAGCAAACCTGCTTTTATCCATTAATTCGGTGTAACTATATATAGTTACAAAAATAAAAAAGCCATAAATAAAGATATTTGGAAGTCCAATTTTTGCAATATTGTCAAATAGAAAACTCACAAACAATAAGGTTATTAAAACTTGGACAACAGACCAATATATTAATCTTTTGGAATTCTGTGTTCCATATTTTTCAAATTCAAAAACGTTTTCAATTTTATTTACAGGATATTTTTCTTCAAAGTTTTCAGGACGCCATCCTGTTGGCTTAAACCAAATAGTGAATTTGTCTTTCCATTTTGGGGCACGCCAAGCATCTTTTATAAGCAAAGTTAAATGCTGGAAATTAATCTTAATCGGATTCCAAGTGTTAGCAGGCCTTGTGATTCCGAAAACTGGCGGGACATCATCTAATTCTTCCTGAAAAGTGCCGAAAAGTTTATCCCAGAAAATAAAAATCTGAGAATGGTTTTTATCCAAATATTCTGGATTTATGGCATGATGCACTCTGTGATGAGATGGAGTAACTAAAATATGCTCCACAAATCCCATTTTTTTAATATGTTTGGTATGATACCAAAATTGTAAAAACAAATGAATAGGAAGTGTAATGGCAATTACAGAAGCTGGAACGCCTAACAAAGCGGCAGGAATTAACAAAAAGGTAAATAGATTAACCAAACTCGCAATGGGCTGACGAAGAGCGCAAGCCAAATTAAATTCTTCACTGCTGTGATGAATCGCATGTTTGTTCCAAAGAAAATTGATTTGATGTGCTAAACGATGACTCCAGTAACCATAGAAATCAATGACAAAAAAGGCAATGAAGTAGGACAGGACGTTTGCTTCTAAATGCTGTAAGGCAATTTTGGAAACAAGCCATTCGTAGGAAAGAAAAGTAATACTGAGACCCAAAACATCTTTTACGGAGTTCGTAATTCCAGAGCTAATGCTGGATACACTATCAATTAGAGGTGCCGTATCATTTTTAGTATAGATGCCGTATATTTTTTCGATGATAATTAAGGTCAAAAATATAGGCATTGCAATAATCAATATCTTTCCATATTCCTCCATAAAAAAAGCATTCTATTTCATCCAAATATAGAATAAAATAGAATGCCTTTTGAATTATTTTCAACTAAACAATTTCAGCGCTCAGTCCTGCTTCTAAAAGTTGCGTACATTGTGGTTTTAATTTCTCAATCGGGCCTGTTTTTACAGTGCATTTCCCGTTGTAATGTACAATTAAAGAACACTGTTCAGCTTGTTCGGCTGTGTGGCTGCAAACACGCATAAGAGTGTCAATTACGTGATCAAAAGTGTTTACGTCATCATTGTAAACGATAATTTCGTTATTGAAACCCGTTGCTTCTTTCTCGCGAATTCTTTCTCTAACTTTTTCTTTAGTACTCATTTTGTTTAAGTTTTTGTACTGATTTGATTATCAATATCTAATTTACGTATTTTAATGATACCCAGTTGTTTCTCTGAAGCTTTTTAACATAAGTTAAACCTTTCTCAACGCTTGAAGCATCGATAAACGGAATGTCTTCTTCATAGAAACCGCTAAAAAGAATAATCCCTTTTGGATTCAAAGCATCAACATAAGCCTGCATATCATTCAATAAAATATTTCTGTTGATATTGGCAATAATCAAATCATATTTTTTACCTGCCAATAAAGCAGCATCGCCCTCATAAACGCTGATGTGTTTGCAATTATTGCGTTCTGCATTTTCGATAGAGTTTAAATAACACCAGTTATCAATATCGATAGCGTCGATTGGTTCAGCGCCTTTCATTTCTGCTAAAATAGCTAAAATGGCAGTGCCACATCCCATATCAAGAGTTTTAAGGCCTTTTACATCCATTTCGAGTAAATGCTGAATCATCATGTGGGTGGTTTCATGATGACCCGTTCCAAAACTCATTTTAGGTTCAATTACGATATCAAATTCGGCATCCGTTTTTTCATGAAAAGGTGCTCGAACATGGCATTTTCCGTCAACATCAATGGGTTCAAAATTCTTTTCCCATTCCTCGTTCCAGTTTACCTGATCGATTTCTTCAATGGTATATTCAATCTTAAACTCTTCTGATTGTAAAATGTAAATATCATCCAGAATATTCTCCTCCCATAAATCCTTCTTCACAAAAGCCGAAATTCCGTTTTCCGTTTCTGTAAAACTTTCAAACGCTTTTTCGCCTAATTCTGCCACTAAAATTTCAGAACCCAATTCTTTCGGCTCAATAGTAAAATGATATCCTAAATAGATGTTTGACATAAATAAAAATTTTTGCAAAGGTAAGAATACAAAGTAAAAGTTGCTTGAAAATCTACAAGAACATTGATAATTTAAAGCATAAAAAAAGCGATGTTTAATACATCACTTTATATTGTTTAGCCACAGATTAAAAAGATTAATAGGATTTTTTTTAATCTGTGGCTAAAAAAAGATTTAGATAGCCGTTACAATTGCCAAGAAATCATCAGCTTTTAAAGCTGCACCTCCAATTAAACCACCGTCTACGTCTGGTTTAGAGAAGATTTCTTTTGCGTTTTCTGGTTTTACAGAACCACCGTATAAGATTGAAACTTCGTCAGCGATTTCAGCTCCAAAAGCTTTACGGATAGTTTCTCTAATAAATTCGTGCATTTCTTGTGCTTGTTCTGGTGAAGCTGTTTCTCCAGTTCCGATAGCCCAAACTGGCTCATAAGCTAAGACCACTTTTGACCATGATTCTTTTGCAATGTGGAATAATCCGTCACGTAATTGGTTCTCTACAATGTTAAAGTGATTTCCTGATTGACGGTCTTTTAATTCTTCTCCGAAACAGAAAATAACAGTCATATCATGTTTTAAAGCTGTATCTACTTTGTTTGCGATTAAAGCATCTGTTTCATGGAAAATAGCTCTACGCTCAGAGTGACCTAAAATTACAGTGTTAACACCAATGCTAGTTAACATATCAGCAGAAATTTCTCCTGTAAACGCACCGCCTTCAGCTTGGTGAACGTTTTGAGCAGAAACGCCGATAGTGGTATTTTTTAATTTTGCAACAGCAGCTTGTAAGTTTACAAAAGTTGGAGCTACAATTACTTGTGCATTTGTTTTAGCTGGAATTTTAGCTACTAATTCGTTTAATAATTCTTCAGTCTGCGCCGCATTTTTATGCATTTTCCAGTTTCCTGCAACAATCGATTTTCTCATTTTTGGTAGTTTTATTATTTTTTAATTTTTTGTTTTTGAAGGGTCAAAATTGAAATTGAATTTTGACATTGTTATTGTAATTGAAAATTATTTCAATGATTTTAAAGTTTCATCGATTTTAGCAAAATCAGTTTCGATAGCGCGATAAAGTACAATTTTCCCTGTTTTATCTACAACAATGTATCTTGGAATCCAGTCTAAATCGATGGCTTTTCCGAAAAGACCTTTCATTCCGTCATTCATCATATAATGATCGCCTTTGTTTAATTCGTGTTTTTCGATTCCAGCTTTCCATTTGTCAGCCGTTTTGTCAGCAGAAATGAATAAGTAAGATACATCAGGATTATTAGCTTGTAATTCTTTTAATTTTGGCATTGCTTTTACACAATCACCACACCAAGAAGCCCAAACTTCAATTACTAAAGTTTTGCCTTTGTATTTTTTTAAGATGTTTTTAAATGTAGTTTGACTATCGTCTGTCCCTAATAATTTTTCAGCTAAAGCCTCTTTTGAAAAAGCTGTTTTTTGAGCTTGAGAGCAAGAAAAGGTAATAAATGCAATTACTACTAAAGCAATTTGTTTCATATGTAAAATAAATTATTTTTAAAATTAAGTACTGAATTCACAAAGTTAAACAAACAATTTGAAAGCCAAATGGAGATTAACAAAATTTGAAGACTCGTTTGTTTTGTAACAATAAGTTATATTTCAGTTAGAAATACGAGAATGAAATCGTAATAGTAGAGGAGAAATTGGGATGATTTTCTAATCTTTACTTTTCGAATCAGAAAAAAAGACTGATTTTTTGATTTAAGGAATAAAATTGAGAGCAAAAAAACGTCAGATTTCAATAAAAAAGTCTCCAAATAAACTGAATCATTTGAAGACTTAATTATTTTATTTTTTTGAAATTTTATCTCAGTTCATAGTTTCCATTTGCCCATTTTTTACTCGGAACAATCCATTCGTCTGAAGCTTTGTATAAAAAACCATGTTTAAGATTGGTATTCAATTCAATTTCCTTAAAATGATTGACTTTAAGTTTTGAAGTCTCTTTTCGTCTAACTGCTGAAACGCCATAAATATCTGATTTTTCGTAAATCGTTAAAATATTACCACAGAAATTAATATCTGGAATTTCTTTTATGTCAATATCTCTGAAACATCCAATAAAAACAAAATTCATGTCTGGATTGGCTACAAAAGTCGAAACGTATTGTGCAATATAACCGCCTTTTGAAGTTCCGATTACGGTAATTTTATTTGGAGAAATTCCTTGTTTTAGAAGTTTTTTGATTTGTTTTGTTATTTTTTCGGCATAATCATAGGCATTTGTATTTTTCTTTCTGATTTCGCTGTAGACAATGAAACCGTCTTTTCGAAAAGAAGCTAAGATTTCATTGTATTCAGCTTTTCCATATTCTGGATGTGCAACATCCAAAGGATTTTCTTCTATAAACTTATTGTGAAGGAAAAAGATATAACGTTGGTCTTTTTTTAATGTTTCGGATTGGCCAGAACTTGTTTGAATTAAGAAAACAATTAGTAAAAAGGTCAGGAATGACTTTGAGATTTATTTCATTAATTAGTTTGTATTTTTTATTGGTTGAAACAAATATATAAAAGATAAGATGTGACTTAATATCTTTCTTACGATTAATAATTTGATAAAAAAAGCGCCAATCCTATTTAGTTGAATTGGCGCTTTAAAATTTATTAATTTGAAAATTACAATTTCAAATCATCCACATCATTATAATGTACCTTTTGAATAATAGTTCCATTTTGCACTACCACAATACTTGGATTTGCTCTTTCAACGGTTTTTAAAGCTGTTCCGTCGCAGAAATAGAATTCAGTATCTAAGTTATATTGTTTTTTAGCTTTTGCAATTTCATCTGCTCCAGAAGCAGTCATTCCAATCACTTTATATCCTTTAGCTTTTGCATCAGCACTTACTTTTGCTAATTTTTTCATTCCTTCTGGATTTGATAGATTCAAATCGTAAGTAACAAAAATTAATAGTTTTGGTTCTTTAAGCAATTCATCTTTGTAATCAGAATCGTCTTTAGTCATAGTGAAATCGTGAATTGGCGGTACATAACCTTCAGAAATCACTTTATCTTTTCGGTCAACAAACGTTGCTCCTTCAGGGATATTCATTAAATCTTTTTCCGTAAATTCTTTTTCAACACCATTTACTTTGTAGATGAAAATCATTTCTACAACCGATTTTGGAGCGCCTTCCGGAATTTCCATTCCTTTTTCGATGTTTGTTCCCACTTTATACGGACGGAAATCTTTTATCGGATTGTGATTTAAAACCCAAACCGCCATAAATACACATAGAATAATGGCAATTAAAGTAATAATGTTGGTTACTAATTTTGAGAATAAAGGTTTTACTAATTTTTTATTGATGAATAAAATCAAAATAAAGAAAAGTAAAACAACATCTTTTGTAAAGGATTGCCAAGGCGTTAAATGTAAAGCATCTCCAAAACAGCCACAGTCTTTTACCACATCAAAATAAGCAGAGTAGAAGGTAAGGAAGGTAAAGAAAACAATTAAAAGCAATAACGCCCAAATCGTTAATTTTGATTTGTAACCCACTAAAAGCATTACACCTAATACAACTTCTAGAATTACTAAAAAGATAGCTAGTCCTAAAGCCAATGGCTCTAAAAATGGCATATTGAAAACGGGTTCGCTAAAATATTCTGCTAATTTATAAGAGAAACCAACTGGATCATTTAGTTTGATTAATCCAGAAATGATAAATAGGACGCCGACAAATAATCGGGAGAATTGGGTAATAATGTTTTTCATGGGGTAAAGTTTTTCTGCCACTAATTACACGAATCTACACGAATTGATTTGTGGGAATTTGTGTAATTTGTGGCTAAATATTATTTTATTGGATTAAGTATTAAAGCAAAAACAGAATAATTAATCATATCCTGATAATTGGCATCAATTCCTTCAGAAACGATTGTTTTTCCTTTGTTGTCTTCAATTTGTTTGACACGAAGCAATTTCTGCAAAATCAAATCGGTTAAAGAGCTTACACGCATGTCGCGCCACGCTTCTCCATAATCGTGATTTTTGGCTTCCATCAAATCTTTCGTCAGTTTTACTTTAGCATCATATAATTCAGTTGCTTTTTCAACGTCCAAATCAGGCTGGTCTACGACACCTAATTCTAACTGAATCAGAGCCATAATAGAATAATTGATAATTCCGATGAATTCTCCTTTTTCATCTTCATCCACTTTGCGGACTTCATTTTCCTGTAAACTTCTAATTCTTTGTGCTTTTATAAAAATCTGATCAGTAAGCGATGGTAATCTCAAAATTCTCCATGCACTACCATAATCTTTCATTTTATTGATAAACAATGTACGGCAAACCGCGATAACATTATCAAACTCTTCGGAAGTATTCTTCATTTATATGCTGTATATTTGCTAAAATTTCTTCAAAAATAAGGATAATTTTTTAAGAGTTTCAAGTTTCAGGTTTTCTTTGTTTCAAGTTTTTTCTAAACAAATTGTTAACGCTGAGAACTTGAAACTGAAAAAATGTTTCAGGTTTCAGGTTTCAAGTTCCCAAACTTGTGTAATCTGCATGAACTTGAAACCTTAAACAAATAAAACTTGAAACCAAATGTTTATTAACTGTAAAGGCGAACTTGTAGATTTAACGATTCCGAAAGTAATGGGAATTCTAAACGTAACGCCAAATTCTTTCTTTGACGGAGGAAAATATAAAAATGAAGACGAAATTATTTTGCAAGTCGATAAAATGCTTTCCGAAGGAGCTACATTTATCGATATTGGCGCTTATTCCAGTAAACCAAGTGCTGAATTTGTTTCAGAACAAGAAGAAATCGACCGAATTGTTCCCGCAATAGAATTGATTTTAAAGCATTTTCCAGAAGCATTATTATCCATTGATACTTTTAGAGCTGAAGTTGCCAAAGCGAGTATAGAAAGCGGTGCGACAATCATAAATGATATTGCAGCCAGCGAATTGGACGACAAAATGTTTGAAGTGATTGCCAAATACAACGTTCCATACATTATGATGCACATGCGCGGTAATCCGCAGACGATGCAAAGTTTGACGCAATATGATGATATTGTAAAAGAAATGCTTTTTTATTTTTCTGAAAAAGTACAACAAGCAAGAGCTTTAGGAATCAACGATTTGATTTTAGATCCAGGTTTCGGTTTTGCAAAAACAACTGACCAAAATTATGAAGTAATGGAGAAAATGGAGCTTTTTAATTTGTTGGAATTGCCAGTTTTAGCAGGGATTTCAAGAAAATCAATGATTTATAAGACATTAGATATTACACCGCAGGAAGCGTTAAACGGAACAACATTTCTGAATACGATTGCTTTGATGAAAGGAGCAAAAATTCTTCGTGTTCATGATGTGAAAGAAGCGGTGGAATGTGTTACTTTGTTTGATAAGATTAATTAATTTATCGTTACAATTATGGAAAATCCTAATGTTTTAAATACTCTGAATGTACTTCAAAAAGTTGAAATAGATGAAAACAATGATATTCTATTTTATTTGGGAGATATACCTAGTTGGACTATAAATGAATTTAGACTAGGAATGAATGGTCCGGTTGACTTTTATGAAGTATTTAAAATAAATCTCAATTTGAATCATGCAGATAAGGTTAGTTTATATTGGAAAGCTCGTAGATTTGTTGGCGAAAAATTTCTTATAACTATCGATAAAGATAAAATGAATATCTGGAAAGGAGAGCTAGATGAGTATGAAGAACAGTGGAATTTTTTTGATGATTTGGATGAGGAGATTTTAATTTTGAATTATTCAAAGTATAATGTACCAAAAACTGTTGAAGATTGGAAAAATGATTATACTAAATTAGAAAAGAGATATTATTCATTGTTACAAGAAAAATACAGAGCTGAATAATTTTTAAAAATGTTATTAATGATATGAAATACATTGCCTTAGCTATAGTTTGTTTTTTGTTTTCCTGCGGAAAAAAAGAAGATGTATTGTTACCAAAATCAAATGTTACAATTGTAAAAGATGTACAAGATCATTCGCCTATTTATATCTTTTTTAAAACCGAAGGAAAAGATACAATAGCCGATTTAAACCGAAAAAGCGCCATAATATCTACGAATTGGATTGTGAATATAGACAAACGTCTTCCTTTGAAATTGGTAATTCCGCAAGTAATGAAAATGCAGGATAAAAAGCGTAATGAAAAAATGCATCAGAATGAAGAATCTGAAAACTATTATTCTTATGCAGATTCTATTGGAAAGAATTTAGCTTTTCTACCTTTCACGAAAGTGTTTTATAAAATGGAAAGACCTGCCAAAGGAAGTTTTGTAGTTTACTTTAAAAAAGGAAAACAACAGGTTTTTGTGGGAAATCAAGAAATAAAATTAACAGAAATATTAAAGCAATTTTACAGTATAAAATTTGAAAAAGTTCCAGATTTAGTCTTTTTGTTTGATAAAAATATGAGCTATGAAGAATATCTTCGATACAAGATTTTATTGCAAAAAGAAGTGACTTACAATCTCGATAAACTTCCGATAGAATACATTTTCTAAAACTGAATACTAAAAAACTGTGAATGAACACTAATTTTTACTGATGATGATAAGGTTCGTTTCGTAAAATCGTAAAGCCGCGGTACAATTGTTCGATAAAAAATAAACGAACCATTTGATGCGAAAACGTCATTAGTGAAAGCGATACTTTTCCCTGTGCTTTTTTATAAATGGTTTCAGAAAATCCATAAGGCCCACCAATTACATAAACCAAAGTTTTAACGCCAGAATTCATTTTCTTTTGCAATTCTTCAGAGAAACCAACGCTGGAGAAGTTTTTTCCGTTTTCATCCAATAAAATTAATTGGTCGGTTGCTGAAAGTTTGGATAGGATCAATTCGCCTTCTTTTTCCTTTTGCTGGCTTTCAGATAAGTTTTTTACGCTTTTGATATCGGGAATAATCTCCAAATCAAATTTGATGTAAAATGACAAACGTTTGGTATAATCGTCAATCAGAGTCTGAAGCGATTTATTGTCTGTTTTGCCTATTGCGATTAACTTGATGTTCATTTGTAAAGTTTTTTTGCCACGAATTTCACTAATTGCCACGAATTTATTTTCTTTTGCCACGAATTTATTTTCTTTTGCCACAGATTAAAAGGATTATAAAGGATTTTGTAATCTGTGAAAATCTCTGAAATCTGTGGCAAAAAACTATTTTTTATTTTCAAAAACCGTTTCGAAATGTTCTACAATTGGAAATGGTTCGTAATAATGATGCAAAATATTTTTCCATTCCAAATACGCTTCAGAAGTTCTGAAACCAATGGTGTGATCTTCAAGCATATTCCAGTCAACCAATAAAAGATATTTGTTTTCGACTTCAAGACATTTCTCTAAACGATGTCCTAAATAACCATCGATTGACGAAATATATTGACTAGCTTTTGCAAAATCAGCTTCAAATTGATTTGCCAATTCTGGTTTTACATATAGAAATGCGGCTTCTAAAATCATAATTAAATGAATTTTATCTGCTTGATCTGCAAAATCTGCGGGAGAAAATTATACTCTCGCAGATTTTGCAGATTCAACAGATTTTATATTTATAGTTTGAAAAAAATCTGCGTTAATCAGCTTAAATCTGTTTAAAATCTGCGTGAAATCTCACACATATTAATTTTTAGAAAACTTCGCTTCAAAAATTTTAAAACGATTATCTAAATCTTTAATCAATTGTTTTTTAACCGATTCGTCTTGGATAAAACTGTAATTAATGCTGTTGTAAACGTATTTTTTTATTGTTGAATATGAAACATCCTGATATCTTTTTGCCAATAAAACATATTGCTCTGTCATATTGCTTCTTAAAATTCCGGCATCGTCTGTACTGATTACAATTGGCACATTAAACTCTTTATAAAGCGTAAACGGATGTCTGTTTTCTTTTACTTTCAAAATGAATTCGTTGCTCGCTAAATTGATTTCAATCGGAATATTATTTTTCGACATATATTTCAATAAATCATACGAATTTGCTTCATAAGCCATGTCAACTCCGTGTCCAATTCTGTTTGCTCCAGCAACATAAATCGCGTCATTAATATGCCAAGTCAATTCTTCTGGCTGAACTAAACCTAAAGTCAATTCGCCTGCGTGGAGCGTATATTTTACGTCTGGGAATTTCGAATGACAATATTTAAACATCACCATGTGCAACCAATAATCTTTCATAGAATTTTCGCCATGTTCCGGAGAAACGATATTTACTCCAGCAGTCAGTTTGCTTTCGCTTGACGAAATAAAAGCAATTACCAGATTCTTGAATAAATCCACCGGTTCCATAAAGCGCAATACAAAGTTCTGATAACGCATGGTGAATTTTTCGTCATCTATTTTTAAGTCTTTATGAAGTTTCGCCAGAAAATTGTTATTGAAATCTTCAGCATATTTTTTAGCCTCTTTTTTCTGAAGTGATTTGTACAGTTCGTCCAAAAGTTTTAAAACTGCTTTTTCGTCTTTTTGTTTAGAAGCCTGACGTAATTTGGAATTAAAATCAGCTAAATCAGAAACATTCATATCGCACGGAATCGTTGATAATTGTGTTTCGATGTAAAGAACATTTTCAGCAATGGCGCGCTTTTTTAATTCCAGCATTCCTTCTGCAAAATGACCTTTGATAGTAGGTTCGAATTTTTGAAAAGAATCAAAAAACTGATCGTCAGACGGAACAGAGCCATTATAATCTTTAATTGACCAAGTCTGCATAATCTGCTGTTCGTAATGCTCTAATTTTCCTTTGTTTCTAAGAGATGAAAAGTTCTCCCAATTTCCGTTTGCAGGTTTTGTTTTAGAAACCGCTAAAGTTTCTAAATTCAAATAAAAGTCTTCTGCAATTGCTCTTTCTAAAAGCGGTTCTGTATAAACTGATCCTGAAAAATGATGGTGTAAATCGCCTCCTTTTGGCATTTGTTGAAAGAAAGCGGTTAAGAGCGCTTCATTATTTCTGATTTTTTCTAAATAACTGTCAGCCGATTGAGAAAAGCCGATTTGTGTTATCAAAATGCAGAAAATTGTAATTATTCTTGTCATACTCTAAGATTAAATTACGCGCAAATATACGATTTTTATCTGAGGTTCAAAGTTGCAAAGAAACAAAGGAACAAAGTTCAAATGATTTATTAAATAAAAAGACGCACAGCAGTGCGTCTCTACAATAAAATTTTAGACAAAGATAGAAAACCTCTGTCCCTTTGTTTCTTTGAAACTTTGTCCCTTAAGAAAAAAGTACATCACGAATTTCTTCAACTTTATCAAAAACGCTTTTAGCAAAAGGACAAAGTGGGATAATTTTCAAATTATTTGCTCTTGCATATTCTACAGAAGCCATCACTAATTTTTTTCCAACACCTTTTCCGTTGAATTCCGGACTTACTTCAGTATGATCAATGATGAATTTAGAATCTCCTGCCCAAGTATAGGTCATTTTTCCAGCTTCTTTTCCGTCTTCTGTTGCTTCAAAGTAGCCTCTTTTTATATCGTTTATTTGTTGAATTTCCATGGTTGTTATATTAGTGTGGTTTTGATTTCAATTGAATGTGTCAATGTTTTATGAATAGGACAGCTGTTAGCAATTGTTTCTAAACGTTGTCTTTGCGTTTCGTCTACTTCGCCGATTACTTCAATTCTTCTGGTAAATGAGGTACAATTTCGCTCTGAATCTCTTTCAAAATCAATTTTGATATTGATTTCTTCGACGTTCCATTGTTTGCGATTAATGTACATTCTTAAAGTAATTAAAGTGCAAGAAGCCAATGACGAAGCCAAAAGTTCTGTTGGATTCAGTCCTAAATTTTTTCCGCCTAAAGATTGTGGTTCATCTGAAATTAAAACATTTCCGCTGGCAGATGTAATTTCTGTGCGATACAAACGCGTATCTATTTTTGCTGAAAGTGTATCCATAATTATTTGATTCTTGGTTCAGGTAATGGCACAAATTCGGTTTCTCCAGGAACTTTTGGGAAAGTTTGGTTTGTCCAATCAACTTTTGCTTTTTCGATCAAGTTTTTATCCGAAGAAACAAAGTTCCAAAAGATAAAATGTTCTTCAGGAAACGGTTCACCGCCAAAAAGATATACAGTTGAATTTTCGGTAATTTCAAATTCACAAAGAGAAGCTTCAGTTGTGATTAAAATTTGTCTTGGGTCATAAACATGTTCACCATTTTTAATACTTCCTTCTAAAATATATAAACCGCTTTCGCCAAATAAATCTTTTCCAATATTGATTTTCTTAGCATCTTTGCTTTTAATCTCAATAAAATACAGCGGACTATAAACCGGAACGGGAGATTTTTTGCCAAAAGCTTCACCGGCAATTAGTTTGTAAGAAACACCATCTTCTTCCCAAGCTGGAATGTCATCTGCTTCAACATGAGTGAAATTTGGTTCCATTTGTTCTAATTCTTTTGGAAGTGCCACCCAGATTTGCAATCCGTGAAGCATTTTATCTGAATGTCTTAAATATTCAGGAGTTCTTTCAGAATGTACGATTCCTTTTCCGGCTGTCATCCAGTTTACAGCGCCCGGTTTTATTTCCAATTCTGTTCCCAAACTGTCGCGGTGCATGATACTTCCTTCAAACAAAAAGGTTAAAGTAGAAAGTCCGATATGCGGATGTGGAGGAACATCCATATTTTCGTGGTCACTTAAATGTGCAGGCCCCATATGGTCGATAAATACAAATGGTCCGACAGCTCTTTTTTCACGGAAAGGCAATAAACGACCTACCATAAAGTTGCCAATATTGGCAGCACGTTCTTCGATAATTAAACTGATATTTGACATGTGGTATTATTTGATTTGAAAACAAAATTACAGTTGTGATGGAAATCTGTAACTTAATTTAGATTAAGAAAGCTTACTTTTTGTATTAACTATAAAAGTAATAAAAATGCGTGTTTTTTCAAATTCGATTACTTGTTGCGTTTTTGTGTCAGACTGAGCGAAGTCGAAGTCCCACATGCTGAATCACTTTGCGGGACTTCGACTTCGCTCAGTCTGACAATATTCGATAATACCTTTTCGGTTTAATCAATCAATTCAAACTTCAAAACTTCACTCTCAGTTCCATTAATTATAATAGATAATTGATGCACTCCGGTATAAAAAACTCTCGTTGTAATCAATTTAAAAGACTGATTTCTTTCGATCTTAGTTAATTGATTCGGATGATACATCTTTTCACTGATTTTAAAGACCTTTTTAGCCAGGTGTCCTTTTGCTTTTTTATAGTGAACAGCATATTCTAGACGTACTGTTTTAGGTTCTTCGTTTTTATTGTTTAAATGAAATTGAAATTGCAAATAATCGCCAATTTTTACTGTCGGTGTTTTAATTTCGAAAGACGAAAGTTCAATATTACTGCTTTCTAAACCATAATGACTCAGGATTTCTGGGTGTCCTTGTTTTAATAAAGTTCTTGAACCGTGTTTGATAATTCCGTCAGTTTCTTTGCTATGACCTTTCCATTTAGAAGCAATTTCCAATACAATCTGCGGATTATCTTTGGCAATATCATTTAAATTATTGGCTACACTTCTTCGGACATATTCGGAAGGATCGTTTTTTAGATTTTCTAAAATTGGAAGAATAGAAGACGGATCTTTCTTCAAAAATGGAATCGCCATTGCCCAAGGTAATCTCGGACGTGAACCTTCGCTTGCCAACCGACGAACATGATGATTTTCATGCAAGGACCATTTGATCATTTCGTCGATCATTTGTTCTTTATATTTTAAAATGAAAGGACGAACGGCAAATTCACAACTGATAAATTGTGTAATAGAAACGAAGGCTTTCTTCGAAGTTTCAAAATCGTCTAAACCATACATTTCGATATAATCAGCAAAGAAAACGAAAGCCAGATTGCTGTCAGCAAAGTTGTTTTTTCTTAAGTTTTCTATGATTTTATCAATTAAAGCAACGGCTTCAGGGAAATTTTGAGGCATAAACTGATGAAAAACAACAGTAGTATGTTTCATTCTTTCTTTCCATTCTTTCTGGGCAAAATTTCCATCGAAAATTGCCTCAATGAATTTTTGTTTTTCGAATGTTGGATAGACTTCAGCGACAGCTTTGCTAAAATTTTCGTAAAATGAAACCGAATAAATATCTTTAATTAATCCCATGATTTTTGTTTGAATAAACCTCAAAGATATTTAATTGATTTCTTATTAAGAGAGTAAGTTTTGTTAAGAATTGTAACTTTATTTTTCACACTATCTTAAGGGTTAAAAAAGAGATATTTACTGTTTTTAATTGTTGAAGCAGATTTGATTTGAAAAATTTAAACACATAGAAACATAGATTTTATAGTAAAAGCAATTTAGAATTTAGAAAAAATCTAGATTTCAACACATAGGTTGCACTTGAAACTATGTGCATTGATGCAAGTGAAACGCCTCTTAAAGTCAAAGTAAAACTATGTTTCTATGTGTTTGAAAAAAGATGTATTTTCTGTATTGTTAAAAACAGAATTTAAGGTAATAATAAACTTTTCGCAAAAAGTAAACTTTTAATTCCATAAAATAAGTTCTAATTTAGCGTATTATTAAAAATAAGAAAATGATAAGTAAAGTTCAGTTTCAATCAGAATTACAGCTTTTGATAAGCAATGCCATTAGAGAAGATGTTGGTACAGGAGATTACAGTTCACTGGCCTGTATTCCAGATACGGCTCATGGTCAGGCAAAATTATTAGTAAAAGATCAGGGAATTATTGCTGGTGTTGAACTTGCTAAAATGATATTTGAATACGTAGATCCAAAGCTTAAGGTAAAAACATATATCGAAGACGGAACTCATGTAGAATATGGAGAGGTTGTTTTTGAAGTTTCGGGAAGTTCACAATCTATTTTAAAAGCCGAAAGAGTAGTTTTAAATACGATGCAGAGAATGTCGGCAATTGCTACTAAGACGAATCAATACGCACAACTTTTAGAAGGAACGGGAGCTAAAATTCTGGACACTAGAAAAACGACACCCAATTTTAGAGTAGCAGAAAAATGGGCTGTAAAAATTGGCGGAGGAGAAAATCATCGTTTTGCCTTGTATGATATGGTAATGTTAAAAGATAATCATATTGATTTTGCTGGTGGCATTACCCGTGCTATTGCTAAAACAAAAGAATACTTAAAGGCAAATAATCTTGATTTAAAGATTATTGTAGAAGCTCGTAATTTGGATGAAATTAGAGAGATTTTACAAAGCGACGGCGTTCACAGAATTTTGATTGACAACTTTAATTATGAAGATACCAAAGAAGCCGTAAAACTTATTGGATCCAAATGTCAGACAGAATCTTCAGGAAATATCAACGAAAAAACCATTCGTGAATATGCTTTGTGCGGTGTAAATTATATTTCGTCTGGAGCTTTAACACATTCTGTTTACAATATGGATTTGAGTTTGAAAGCTTTTTAGGCGATGAGTTAAGAGTTTTGAGTTATGAGTTGGGTTCTGAAACATATTCAATTTAGGTATAAATCTAAAATCTGAACTCTAAAATCTAAAATCAGAAAGATATGTCGCAAGAGATAGAAGCTCGGATTGAAAAATTGCCTGTTATACGCAATCTAGCCCGACTTTTAAAAACAATAAAGTTACCTTGGTTAGAAGGTTTTTCGCTGTATGATTTGCTTGAAATGTACACTTTAGGAATTCTTGAAGGTGCATTCTCCTATCATGCCAGTGCTGTTTCTTTTAGCTTTTTTATGGCTTTATTTCCTTTTGCGTTGTTTATTCTGAACTTAATTCCGTTTATTCCAATCGATAATTTTCAGGACGATTTTCTGCAGTTTGTCCAACAGAGTGTTCCGCCAAATACTTATGATGCTATTAGTAAAATTATCAGTGATATCCTGAATAATAGTCACTCTGGTTTATTATCATCGGGTTTCTTGCTTTCTATTTTTTTGATGGCAAACGGCATCAACGGAATTTTAAGCGGTTTCGAATCTTCCAAACACGTTTTTGATAAAAGAGGTTTTTTTAGGCAATATTTGGTCGCGCTTGCCATTTCACTTGTAATGACCGTTATATTGTTTGTAACTGTAGCAACGATTGTGGTATTTGAGGTCTTTATCCAAAAGACAATTATTCAGGATGTCTTAAGCGATCGTATTCCCCTAATTATTTTAGGACGATATTTATTTGTTATTCTGATGATTTTGATAACATCTTCAATATTATTACGTTATGGTACAAAACAGTACAATAAAGTATCTTTTATAAGCATCGGTTCTGTTTTTACGACCATTTTAATTGTTATATCTTCGTTCTTTTTTGGGATTTGGGTTATAAAATTCTCAAAATATAACGAACTTTATGGTTCAATTGGGACATTATTAATTCTAATGTTTTATATTTGGATAAACTGTATGATTCTGCTTTTAGGGTTCGAATTGAATGCTTCTATCAGAAAATTAAAACAAAAAAAAGAAAAATAATATGAAAAATTTGATGCTAACTATCGGAGTGTTCTTCTTTGCGCTGACCATGCAAAGCCAAAGTGTAATTGGAAAATGGAAAACTATTGATGATGAAACAGGTGAAGCTAAATCGGTTGTAGAAATTTACGAAAAGTCAGGAAAAATATACGGGAAGATTGTAGATATACTTCGCGAGAACCATAAAAAAGATGTTTGTGTAAAGTGTGATGGTGCTGAAAAGAACAAACCAATTTTAGGAATGGTGATTATAAACGGACTTAAAAAAGATGGTTCGGAATATAACGGAGGAACAATTTTTGATCCAACAAGCGGTAAAAAATACAAATGTTATATTTCGTTAGAATCGGCAGATAAATTAAAACTTCGCGGTTATGTAGGGATTTCTTTGATGGGAAGAACACAATACTGGACAAGAGTAAAAAATTAATTCTAAAATCTAAATGCGAAAATTAGCTTCGATAATTTTATTCTTAGCAATCGTTTCAAACAGCTTTGGACAATCTAAGAATTCGCCTTTACAAATAAGTCATCTAACAGGTGACTTTTATGTTTATAGAACCTTTAATGATTATAAAGGAAACAAGATTTCTGCCAATGCCTTATATCTGGTAACAGATAAAGGTGTTGTGCTTTTTGATGCACCTTGGGATAAAACACAATTTCAGCCTTTATTAGATTCTATAAAAGCGAAACATAATAAGGATGTAGTAATGCTTTTTGCAACGCATTCTCATGAAGATCGTGCAGGAGGATTTGATTTCTACAAGAAAAAAGGAATCAAAACGTATTCAATAAAACTGACCGACGATATTCTGAAAAAGAATAAAGAGCCAAGAGCAAAATTTATAATTCCGAATGATACAACATTTACAGTTGGTCAGCATAAATTTGAAGTTTATTATCCAGGAAAAGGTCATGCGCCGGACAATATTGTAGTTTGGTTTGATAAAGAAAAAGTGCTTTACGGAGGCTGTTTTGTAAAAAGTGCAGATGCAGAAGATTTAGGCTATTTAGGAGATGCAAATGTGAAAGAATGGAAAACATCTATTGGAAAAGTCAAAACAAAATTTAAGAATCCAAAGTTCATTATTCCGGGTCACGATGATTGGAAAAATATAGAGTCTTTAAATCATACCAGCGAATTGGTTAATGATTATTTGGCTAATTCTTTGAAGAAAAAGTAGTTCTCAAATATGAAAGCCTTGTATGTTTTGAGTTGAAAAATAGTTTAAATTTGTATTTATATTGTAAAGAGGGATAAGATGACTGTAACGGATAAAAATATATTAGAGGCTTATTCAAATTTATTTGAAGGACTTAGTTTTTCAAATAAAATTGAACTTATAGAAAGACTAACAAAATCTATAAAAAGCAATAAATCAAAAGAAAATGATTTCTATAAATCTTTTGGAGCCTTTGCTTCTGAAAAATCTCCAGAAGAAATAGTTTCTGATATAAAAGCTAATAGAAACTTTAAGAATAGAGAAATTAAGTTTTAATGGGATATTTATTAGATACAAGTATTTGTGTATTCTTTTTAAGAGGAAAACTTAATCTTGATAAAATGGTGAAACAAGTAGGTTTAGAAAATTGTTATATTTCTGAGATAACAGTTGCAGAACTTCGCTTTGGTGCTGAAAACAGTGATGATCCAGTAAAATCTAATAAAGCTGTTGATGTTTTTTTAAGAGGATTAACAATACTTCCAATTTTTGGGTCAATTAAGAGATATGCAATTGAGAAGGTTAGGCTTAGGAAAATAGGAAAACCTATTAATGATGAATTTGATCTTTTAATTGGGGTAACAGCGGTTGAGAATCAATTAATTTTGGTTACTGATAATGTCAAAGATTTTAAGCTTTTGGACGGAATTAAAATGGAGAATTGGTTTGAAAGAAATTAAACATTATCAGTTCAAATTAATTCTTCAATCTTTTTAAAATTTCTACATGTTTTTTATCGAAGTTATTTTACCGCTTTCTTTAGCAAAAACGTTTACTTATCGTGTTTCTGAAGCCGAATTCCATTTTATTCAAAAAGGAATGCGCGTCGCGGTGCCTTTCGGTAAAAGCAAAATCTATACGGCGCTTGTATTAGATGTGCATGAAAATGCGCCCACATTGTACGAAGCCAAAGAAATCCATCAAATTTTAGACGAAAAACCAATCGCAACCGAAACTCAGATTAAACACTGGCTTTGGGTTGCCAATTATTATATGTGCGGTATTGGTGACGTCTATCGCGGTGCTTTTCCAAGCGGATTATTATTGGAAAGTGAAACAGTGGTTTCGCATAAACCAGATGTCATAGTCAATGATTCAGAACTTTCGGATGATGAATTTTTAGTTTATGAAGCGTTACAGCATCAAAGCTCACTTACGGTTCAGGAAATAGCTTCTATATTAAACAGAAAAAATATACTTCCAATTCTACAGAAATTAATAGCTAGAGATATTATTTTTTTAGAAGAAGAAATAAAAGAAAGCTATAAACCTAAGTTGGTTCGATATGTAAAACTACATTCGAAATACGAATCGGATAATGGTCTGGCAGAATTACTTGAAACACTGAAAAATGCCAATAAACAAAAAGAAATTGTTTTGGCTTATTTTCAAATTAGTGCTTCAGAAAAAAAGCCTGTTACAGTGAAGAAATTAACTGAGTTTTCAGGAGTGACTTCAACTGTTGTAAAAGCTTTAATAGAAAAAGAAATTTTCGAAGAATATTATTTGCAACATGATCGCGTTACATTTAATGGGGAAAAATCGGAAAAAGAACTTCAGTTAAGTGAAGCGCAAGAGAAAGCTTTTACAGCTATTAAAGAAAGTTTAGCAGAGAAAGAAGTTTGTCTGCTTCATGGAGTGACTTCAAGTGGAAAAACAGAAATCTACATTAAGTTAATCGAAGAATATTTGGAAACAGGAAAGCAGGTTTTGTATCTGCTTCCGGAAATTGCACTTACTACGCAATTGGTTTCCAGATTACGTTTGCATTTTGGAGATAAAGTGGCTGTTTTTCATTCCAAATATAGCAACAATGAAAGAGTTGAGGTTTGGAAGCAAACGCTCGAAAATTCTCCAAAAGCACAAATTGTAATAGGAGCAAGGTCGGCTTTATTTTTGCCTTTTAACGATTTAGGTTTATTAGTTATTGACGAAGAACACGAACAGACTTTTAAACAAACAGATCCTGCGCCTAGATATCATGCGAGAGATTCTGCAATAGTTTTAGCGAATTTTCATAATGCGAAAGTATTATTGGGATCTGCCACTCCAAGTATTGAAACCTATTTTAATACACAGCAGGATAAATATGGTTTGGTAACGCTTTCTGAACGTTATAAAAATGTCCGTCTTCCTGAAATTATTTTAGTCGATTTAAAAGACAAGTATTTTAGGAAAAGAATGACGGGACATTTTAGCGATATTTTGATTGAAGAAATCGCGGAAGCTTTGTCTGTAGGTGAGCAGGTAATTTTATTTCAGAATAGAAGAGGATATTCTCCCGTTATAGAATGTATGACTTGCGGACATGTTCCGCATTGTCAGCAGTGCGACGTAAGTTTGACTTATCATAAACATAAAAATCAATTGCGTTGTCATTATTGTGGTTATTCTATTGCTAAGCCAACCAACTGTCATAATTGTTCCAGTATTGATTTGACAACGAAAGGATTTGGGACAGAACAAATAGAACAGGAGCTTTCCTCAATTTTTCCAAAAGCAAAAATCGGAAGAATGGATCAGGATACAACACGCGGTAAATTTGGTTTCGAAAAGATTATCGATACCTTTAAAAATAGAGAAATTGATGTTTTGGTAGGAACTCAGATGTTGGCTAAAGGTTTAGATTTTGATAATGTGAGTCTGGTTGGCATAATGAATGCCGACAATATGTTGCATCATCCTGATTTTAGGGCTTTTGAACGTAGTTTTCAAATGATGACACAAGTTGCCGGAAGAGCGGGAAGATCTGAAAAACAAGGAAAAGTTGTGATTCAGACTTACAATCCGAATCATAATACGATTCAGCAAGTTACAAATCATAATTATATAGGTATGTATAAGGAGCAGTTATACGATCGTCAGATTTATAAATATCCTCCTTATTTCAGAATTATAAAACTCACTTTAAAACATCGTGATTACGATAAACTTAAAGAAGGGTCGATGTGGCTATATCAGGTTTTGAGCCAGAATTTAGGTATTCCGGTTTTAGGGCCGGAAGAACCAGCGATAAGCAGGATCCGAAATGAATACATTAGAAGCATCTTGATTAAGATTCCACACAACCAGCATTTGGGGAATACAAAAAAAACTATCCAGAAAATGCTGAATAGTTTTGAAGCTGTGGCTCAGTACAGAGCTATAAAAGTTGTTGTGAATGTCGATTTTTATTAGTCGTAATTAAGAAGGAGTAGAAAGTGCTTTTACTAAGTCTTCTTTTTTGTTACGGCTTAAAGGTATTTTTGTGATGCCAATTTCGGCAAATTTGCTATTAAAACGCTCTACCTTATCTATATTAATAATGTATGATTTGTGAACACGAATGAATTTGTCTTTTGATAAATCATTTTCAAAAGATTTCATTGTCGAAAGAACCAGATTGCTGTCGTCTTCTGTTACTACTCTCACATAATCGCCAAAAGCCTCAATCCATTTTATTTTTGAAGTGAAGATTTTGAGCTTTTTTAAATTACTTTTGATGAAGATATGTTCACCTTCTTCTTCTTTGACATCTTTTTTAAGCAAGTGCATGTCGATTGCTCTTTTAACCGAAGCATTAAAGCGGTCAACAGCAATTGGCTTCTGAAGATAATCAGTAGCGTCGTAATCAAAAGCTTTTAAAGCATATTCTGCTTTAGAAGTAATAAATATAATTTGCGGTTTCGATTTTAATCCGTCAAGGAAATCAAAACCATTGATAACAGGCATTTCTATATCAAGAAAAATGAGGTCAATATTATTCAGGGAGATACAACTTTTTGCTTCAATTGCATTAGAAAAGTCACCAATTAAATGCAAGCCTGGGTGATTATTAACCAATTTGGCAATAATTGTCCTCTGTATAGAACTATCATCTACAACAACACAATTTAGTTTCATAACATGTCAATTTAAAATAAATTCAGGATAGCAGTAGTAAATGTATTGTTTTTTTTGGAAAAAAAACTAAAATGAACGCATATTTTTTGCATTATGACGAATAAAGGAAAAAAAGTGTTGTGTATTTAAATTTAATGATTACTTTTGCACCCAATTTTAACAAATAAATATTGTATTTATGAATCATTATGAAACTGTTTTCATTTTAAATCCCGTTTTATCTGAGGTTCAGGTGAAGGAAACAGTAACGAAATTTGAAGAATTTCTTACTAGTAGAGGAGCTGAAATGGTATCGAAAGAGGATTGGGGTCTTAAAAAAATGGCTTACGAAATCCAAAACAAAAAAAGTGGTTTTTATCACTTATTCGAATTCAAAGTAGCTGGAGAAGTTCTTTTAGCTTTTGAAACTGAATTCAGACGTGATGAAAGAGTTATGCGTTTCTTAACTGTAAGTTTAGATAAACATGCTATTTCATGGGCTGAGAGAAGAAGAGCAAAATTAAAATCTACTAAAGCGTAATTATTATGTCTACAATTGAGCAATCTGCAAAAGGAAAAAAAGACGGAGATATCAGATATTTAACGCCTTTAAACATTGAAACTAACAAAACTAAAAAGTATTGCCGTTTCAAAAAATCTGGAATCAAATACATCGATTATAAAGATGCTGATTTCTTATTGAAATTCGTAAATGAGCAAGGAAAAATTCTTCCTCGTCGTTTAACTGGAACTTCATTAAAATACCAAAGAAAAGTTTCTGTAGCTGTAAAAAGAGCTCGTCACTTAGCTTTAATGCCATACGTGGCCGATTTATTAAAATAATTAAAAACTCTAGTCGCTGGTTTCTAATAATAGAACCTAACTTCTAAAATATAAGGACAACAACATGGAACTTATTTTAAAACAAGACGTACAAAACTTAGGATTTAAAGATGATGTAGTATCTGTAAAACCTGGTTACGGTCGTAACTTTTTAATTCCTCAAGGTTTTGCTGTTTTAGCAACTCCTTCTGCTAAAAAAGTTTTAGCTGAAAACCTAAAACAAAGAGCGCACAAAGAAGCTAAAATTGTTGCTGATGCTAAAGCATTGGCTGAAACTTTGAAAGCTCTTGAAATTAAACTTACTGCAAAAGCTGGTGGAGAGAAACTTTTTGGTTCTATCACTAACATCGATATTGCTGAAGCTTTAGAGAAATCTGGTAATGCTATCGATAGAAAATTCATCACTAGTGGTGTTGTAAAACGTATTGGTAAATACAATGCTTCAGTTCGTTTACACAGAGATGTAATCGTTGAGTTAGCTTACGAAATTGTTGCTGAAAAGTAATAGTTTTAAAAATCTATATAAGAATCCCGATGAAAATCGGGATTTTTTTGTTTTATCTAATTTTAGAATAATTAGATTTTTTGTACTGCAATAAATCTAAAATCTGAAATCTAAAATCCAAAAATTAATGAAATACGCAAGATTAACAAAAGAACAGTTCGATGAATTACATGCTGAATTTGCAAGTTTTTTAGCGACACAGGCAATTGATAGAAAAGAATGGGAAGAGCTTAAAGAAAATAAACCTGAAGTAGCAGAACAAGAGCTGGATGTATTCTCGGATTTAATTTGGGAAGGAGTATTGTCCAGAGCGGAGTATTTGGAGCATTTTTCCAAGAATCATATCTTTTTGTTTCACTGTTTTGATACCTACATACAATCAATCGTTTTAAAATCCCTTTCTGGTGAAACTGATTTTTTAACTAAGGAAGGACTTCAATGGTTAAGTGATAATATGTTTACAGATAATATTGAAATGAAAGTAGGTAAGAAAGTGTTCACTGATGAAAGAAACATTTCAATTTTTGAATTGATTAAACAAGGAGCATTTTTAAGTGACGGACAATTATTTAATCAAATTAATAGCATTATTGAGTCATAATTAGGTTTGTGACATTTTTTGAAAGGCAAACAATTGAATGTTAATTGTTTGCCTTTTTTGTTGTATTTTAACTTTTGTTTAAGTTTGTTTTGATTTTCTTCCAGGTATTTCTACGTGTTTTCCTTTTATTTTTCAAAGTTTTGGCAAATTAATTCTAGATGTGCTTTTTTTTGTGTATTTGGTCTGAATTACGGATATTTTTGTCGATAGAATTTTAATTAGTGTAGGAATTAACTTTGTTTTTTGATATTTAACACTTTTTATTGAACTTTTATTTAAGAAAATTTTTACCGCTTAATTTTGTTAAAATAGTAGGTTTTTCTGATGTTTTCGAGGCTTGTTAAATTTTGATTTTGGATTTAAGAGAAAAATTATAGGAATTTTATCCTTGTTTTCTGTTTTGGATTTTTTTAATTTTAATATAGAAAAGTTAAACAAAGTTTTGTTTGTACTTTTTTCCAAAAACCAAATTATAACCTATAATAAGTCTGCGTATGGAATTGACAATTACTTTTATCAATTTTATTTTAGCTTTATTTTTTGTTCTATTAAGCTTAATTCATCTCAATGATGGATATAATCGTTATTCGATTTCTAAATCTATTTTATTACCCAAAGTTTTATTTTTCAAATTATTGTTTTTTATAAATTCTGCTCGGCGCATTTATGAAAGACAGCAAAATTGTTTGTGCTGATATAAACGAGTTCAGATCTTAAGATTTATTCTTGAGTAATTTTGAGAAAGACTAATCAACTTTCTTTAAAAAAATGAACCTAACTATATAAAATAGAATTTCCCCAATTCTACGTCAACTAAAAATTTTCATTATGAAAATTAGACCTGCAACAAATCACTCCTCTGAGAAAATTGACTACAATCAATTTTTCTCGCAAAAGACTGAACGATTTTACCTCAGAGAGGTAAGGTTTGTTCTCTGGCATATTTTGGTATGCCGAATTCAACATAATATTTTTTTAACGAAACTTAATTTGCAGACCTTATTTTAGGTTTAAAGATTTTGTTTTAACTGTTTGATTTTTAACTGATTGTTTAATTGCGTAGGTGCTTGCACTTACTGCAAGAGGTGTTTTATTGTCCATTTTCTAATCTTCCAAATTATGAAAAAAAACTTTACTTTTTGTAATCTCAAGTATCAAATGAGATTATTAGGACTTTTAACTTTATTCTTTTTATGCACTAATGCATTCTCTCAAACTATTTGTAGACCTGTGTCTCAAACAAATAGTACAGGAGGAGGGCTTTTGTGCATTGGATTAGATGTTAATAGTCCGGCCAATGCTTATGACAGTGCTGGCTTATCTACTTATGCAACTCTAACAAATGGTGTTGGATTGCTAGGATGTTTCGCCGAAGAAACAATGACTTTAAACCAAACGGCCCGCGCCGGTGACCAAATTGCTATTTATTTTGGTACAGGTAATGGTTTGCTTGATTTAAGTTTATTATCCAATGCTTCGGTTCAGGCTAAAAATTCGGGAACGAATGTAGGTTCAAGTGTGGCTTTAAACAGTCCGCTTTTGAATTTGAATTTACTAAATGGTAATACTGTTGCAGTTGCAAAGTTTCCAGTAACAGGTGATACCAACCAAATTCAGGTTCAGGTTGGAGGTTTAGTAAGCCTTTTAGTAAACTTAAGAATTTATGATGTTAGATTGGAATTTGCTCAGCCAACTGTAACAGGTGGTTTATCACAAACTGTTTGTGCGGGAGTTCCAACAACTTTAACAGCAACACCAGCGGCTGGTACTACATTAGCATGGTACAGTTCTGAATTTTCTACAACAGCTTTAGCAGTAGGAAATACTTATACAACTCCTGCTTTAACAGCAAATACAACATATTATATAGGAATAACCAGAGCTGCAGGTTGTGAAGGAAATGTTCGTGTTCCAGTTGTTTTAAATGTTTCTAATCCAATTGCACCAGCAATTAGCAATGTTGGACTTAACGTTTGTTCTGCAGGAGCGACACAGCAAACAACTTTATCTGTTTTAAATCCAGTACCAGGAACAACTTATTCATGGTATGCTACAGCAACTGCTACAACTGCTTTAGCAACAGGAACAACGTATTCGCCAACTGTTCCTTTGGGAACTACTTCATTTTTTGTACAAGCTTCTATTGGAAGCTGTGTTAGTAGTAGAGTTCAAACAAATGTTGTTTCTACAGCAGTTCCAGCAAATCCAACGGTTTTAACTCAAAGTGTTACAATTCAGTCAGGTCAGAATGCAACGCTTAACGCTTCAACTTCTGAACCAGGAGTGCAATTAAATTGGTACGAAGTGGCTTCGGGAGGTTCGCCAGTTGCTACTAACACAGTAACTTTTGTTACACCAATTTTGACAGCTACAAAAACGTATTATGTTGAAGCAGAAAGCCCAAATGGAAACTGTCCAAGTGCCGCAAGAATCCCTGTGACTGTCACAGTTCAGCCAGCTTCTCTAGTAGGTTGTCTTGAAGCAGGCAGTCAGGCAATAGTTCAAAATGGTTTCTGTTTGTTATGTAGTTCTGCAAATCCAAATAATTCTGTGGATGGAAATTCTGCAACAGCGACGCAATTATCTGTACCAGTTGGATTGATCAATGGATGGATTCAGCAAACAGTACAATTTGCAAATCCAGGGAAAGCTGGTGATATTGTAGATGTAGATTTAGAATTGCCAGGAGGAATAGCGGATTTATCATTATTAGGGGCTGTAAGTTTGGCTACTTATAATGGAGCCACATATAATAATGATAGAGTTGCAGTTAATAATCCATTAATTACTTTGCAATTATTATCAGGTAATCGTTTTAGAGCTAGTGTTGTTGCTGGCGCTAACTTTGATCGTGTTGAAATTCGATTAGGTGGTTTAGCAACAGTGTTGACTACTGTAAATATTTATCAAGCTACATATAGATATAAAGCACCAATAATAACTGGAAACACAACGATTTGTAGTGGACAAGCTACTACTTTAACAGCATCTTTAGCTGTTGGTGAAACTGTTAATTGGTATAGTGTCGCGACTGGCGGAACGCCATTAGCTTCTACTGCTGTATTTACAACTCCAGCTATCACAGCACCAACGACTTATTATGTTGAGGTCACAAGAAATGGCTGTGTAAATAGTGAAAGAAACCCAGTTCAGATTTTAATAGAAAACCCTGTCCTTCCTGCGGTCTCTGCATCGCCATCAACAATTTGTAATGGGCAATCTACAACATTGACAGTTCAGGCACCAGTTGCTGGTACTACTTATAACTGGTATGATGCTGCATCGGGAGGCGGCTTGGTGTTTACAGGAACTACCTTTATAACTCCTGCTTTAACGGCAAACGTGACTTACCATGTTGAAGCTGTTGTGGGCGGTTGTTCAACTCCGACTCGTACAGCAGTGCCACTGACAGTAAGTCCCCTGCCAGCAGTGCCAACTTTTGCCTCTACAGATGTAATTATACAATCAGGACAAACAGTTACTTTATCTGTTTCAAATCCAGTAGGAGGTGTTACGTATAATTGGTATGATGTTCCAACAGGAGGTACATCGATTGCTTTTGGTGTAGCATCATTTACACCAAGTCCCGCTTTAACTGCAAATAAAACATATTATGTTGAAGCGGTAAACGATGCAACAGACTGTGTTAGTCCTACGAGAGGAGCAATAAATGTTATTGTAATTGCTAATGCTAGTACTTGTTTGCAAGCTGGTACTCAGACAACATCTACTGATGGTCTATTATGTGCTTTATGTACAATCACGGACGGAAATAATTCTGTTGATGGAAACATTAATACATATTCTCATCTTACTGTGCCGGTTGGCGTTGGAGCGTATCTTCAGCAACAATTAATATTTGCTACTCCAGGACAAACAGGAGACATTATTGATGTAGATTTAGAAGTTCCGGGCGGTCTATTAGATATAAGTCTTTTGTCTAATATTACCTTAGCAACTTATAATGGAGCTGTTTTTAATAATGATAGAACAGCATTAAATAATAGTTTGTTGAGTATTCAATTGTTATCTGGAAATAAATTCAAAGCTAGTTTTGCTACAACTGCTCCATTTGACCGTGTCGAAGTTAGATTAGGCGGTACAGCTACATTACTAAGTAATTTATATATTTATCAAGCTGCGTATAGATTTCCAAATGCAGCTGTAACAGGTGTAGCAAATCCAATTTGTGTTGGACAGAATGCTGTTTTAACTCCAGTTTCAACAGGAACAGAAACGTTTACTTGGTACACTGTTCCTACAGGAGGAACTGCAATAACACCTACACCTGGAGGAGTTTTAACAACGCCAGCTTTATCCGCTACAACGACCTACTATTTACAAGGAACACGTGTAGGCTGTGATAATAGTTTACGCCAAGGAGTTACAGTAACTGTGCTGCCAATTCCTACTGATGCAGACATATCAGTTACAACTCCTATTGAAGCGACTTGTGCCGGAGGAGCAGTTATAGCACCTTCAACAATTATTGCAGGAGCTCAGTTTAAATATTATACAGATCAAAATAAAACTCAGGAAATTGTAACAGGTACAACGGTTTTAGCTCAACCTGGAGTAACATTTACAAAAGATGCTACTACAGGAGCACTTACAATTGCAGGATTGAATACTGGAGGAACTCCTTACAATTATTATGTTTCAATTTTGAATGGAGGAACTTGTGAAAATGTGAATGGAACATTAAAACAAGTTACAGTAAATTTCCCTTCTACTACTGTTTTAAATGTGAATTCAACTTTAATTGGCTGTGGAAGTGCTAATTTAAGAAGTGCCATAACTAATTTCGATACTACAGGAGCTACTACTTATACTTTCTATGATTCTTCAAATAATGTAATAACTGCAGATGTAGCTGCTAATATTACAACAAGTGGGGTTTATTCAATTGAGGCTCAAAGTAGTACTGCTGCTTGTCCGTCTGTTAGACAATCGGTAACAGTGACTATTAATGCGCTTCCGAGTTTAGTTATAACTAATCCGCAAGAATCAGTAAATGTTGGTTCAAATGTAACTTTATCAGCTGTTTCTACAGGAACGGTTACCTGGTATGACCCTCAGGGAAATGTTTTACCAAGTGGAACAACCGGGGTTTTAAATACTCCTGGTGTTTATACTTATACAGCAGTAGCAACTGATGGAACATGTACTGCTACAGCGACTAAAATAATTAATGTAATTGACCTTACAAGTTGTCAGACACTGTCTGAAAGGGTTTATGCAACAGCACAAACATCAGGTTCAATTATTACCGGAAATGTTACAAATGGAGGAAATGCTATCGATGGTAACCCTCAAACATTTTCAACTATCACTACGGGCTTAGGACTTTTAGGAATAGGAACGACATGGCAGGATTTGACTTGGCCAACAACAATTGCAAAAGGAACACCAGTTACAGTTAAACTGGGATCAGAATATAGCTTATTGGCTGTTGGACAAAACTTATCAGTAGTGGGATTGAATGGAGGTACTCCAATTGGAGCGATGCAGTCAGTTTCAGGATCTTTATTAAACTTAGTTTCAGGTGATAACACATACGAATTTACTTTTGTACCTTCAGATGCCTCAGGCCCTCAGGATTACAATGGTATTCGTATTCAGTCTGCTTCAGTTTTAAGTGTTGCTCAGAATACAAAAGTATTTGATGCACATTACAACAAACCGGTTACATCGGTAACTTGTGCAGGAGGAGATATTCAGGATGTTTTTTATGGAGCAACAGATTTAGGGCTTCCTGTTGGAGCCTTAACTGCTGCGGTAGGTGTGAGTGATGCATGGAATATTGCAGATAATGATATCACTACTTTTGCAACTATGTATAGTGGAGCCGGTGCTTTAGCATCGGCAGATTTGACTGTTCAGTTTAAAACACCATCGGTTGTAAGTGATACATTAAGAATTGTAATTTCTAAACCGGGAACACTTTTAAGCGTTAATTTATTGACTGGATTTACAGTTCAGCGTTATTTAGGTAATGTTGCGGTTGGAGCTCCAATTCAAAATACAAGTACATTATTAAGTTTGAAATTACTTCCTGGTAATTCCTTAGCAATGGTATTAGTATCTTCTCCAACTGAAATTTATGATAGAGTAAGAATTCGTTTAGGAGGTGTTCTTGGAGTATTGGACTTCTTAAGAGTTCACACAGTAGAAAGAACGGCTAACACAACTGTTATAGGAGCAGATCCTCAAAACAAAATTACAGTTTGTCCGAGAACGGATATTACACTTCAGATTCCTGAAGAAGCTTGTTCTACCTATATTTGGTATGATGCAGAAACGGGAGGAAACCCTTTAGCATCAGGTATTAAATATACGGTGCCAGCAAATTTAGCATCAGGAATTTATAAATATTATGTACAGCCAGTACGTTATGGATGTGAAGTTTTTGCAAGAGGAGAGGTAACCGTTGAGGTAAAAGCTTCTGCTCCGGTAAATGCTTTAACAGATATCACTTTAAATGGTGGAACAACAACTTCTATTTGTTCTGTTTCAGGATCAGTAACATTAGCTACTGGCTTAAGCGGAACACCAGTTTTAACTAATCCAGTTTACTACTGGTATAGTCTGAACGGAACAACTGCTCAGTTGATTCCGGGTGAAACGACTGCACAATTAGTTGTAAACGGACTAGCTCCGGGAACTTATACTTATTATGTTGGAGTAAGTTCTGATCAATTCTGTGAAACTACAGAAGCAGCTAGAAAACAAATTACGTTTACTATTCTGCCTCCTTCAACAGTAAATGATATTTTGGTAGATGATGTAACAGTTTGTCACAGTACACCTGCATCATTAACGCCAACGGCACCTTCATTAACTAGTCCGGTATTTACCTGGTATTTGGATGCTAATAAAACACAACCAATTACAAATGGTTCTGTTATAGCAGGAGTAACTTATACAATTGATGTTGCAGGTGTATTGACAGCTGTAGGATTAACAAAAGCAGTAAGTCCGATTACGTATTATGTGGCTGTGGCAAGTACTAATACATGTGAAAATCTTGCGGGTACTCTTCAAGATGCAGTAATCATGATTAGTGATCCAAATACGCCAACCACAACAGATACAACACAAGATTTCTGTTTAGAAAATAACCCTACAATTGCAAACATTCAGGTAAATGAAAGTAATGTTATTTGGTATAATGTGGCAACAGGAGGAACTCCTTTGGTATCGACTACAGCTTTGGTAAATGGTATTTATTATGCTGCGGCGACAGATGCCGTTACAGGTTGTGAGAGTAGTGTAAGACTTGCTGTTACAATTTCAGTAAATGATCCGGGAACACCGACATTGGTAACAGTAGGAACTCAAAACTTCTGTCTAGTAAATGCACCGACATTTGCAAGTATTCAAACTAATGAAAGTAATATTGTTTGGTACACAGCTTTAACTGGTGGAACATTGATTCCATCAACAACAGTGTTGACAACAGGACAGTATTTTGCAGCAATCTCAGATCCAACAACTGGCTGTGAAAGTGCTGTAAGATTAACAGTAGATGTAATTGTAAACGATCCAGGAACACCGACATTGGTAACAGCAGGAACTCAAACTTTCTGTTTAGAAGATGCACCAACGTTTGCAAGTATTCAGACTAATGAAAGTAATATTGTTTGGTATACAGCTTTAACTGGTGGAACACTTATTCCGTCAACAACAGCATTGACAACAGGACAATATTTTGCAGCAATTTCAGATTTGAGTACAGGTTGTGAAAGTGCTACCAGATTGACAGTAGATGTTATTGTAAATGACCCGGGAACACCAACAACTGCAGATGCAACACAAGATTTCTGTTTGGTAAATGCACCGACATTTGCAAGTATTCAGACAAACGAAACCAATGTGGTTTGGTATACAGCTGCAACAGGCGGAACAGCTATTCCTGCAACAACAGCCTTAACAAGCGGAACATACTATGCCGCTTTAACAGATGCAGCTACAGGTTGTGAAAGCGTAGCCAGATTAATGGTTGCTGTTACAGTTTCAGATCCGGGAACGCCAACTACTGCTGATACCACACAGGATTTCTGTTTGGTAAATGCACCGACATTTGCAAGTATTCAGACAAATGAAATCAATATAGTTTGGTATGCAACTGCAACAGGAGGAACAGCAATTCCATCTACAACAGCTTTAACAACTGGTACATATTACGCTGCATTATTAGATGCACCGACAGGCTGTGAAAGTTCAGTAAGATTGCAAGTTGCAGTAAGCGTAACTGATCCGGCTACACCTACAACAACAGATACTACACAAGATTTCTGTTTAGTAAATGCACCGACGTTTGCGAGTATTCAGACAAACGAAACCAATGTGGTTTGGTATAATACTCCAACAGGAGGAACAGCAATTGCGTCGACAACAGCTTTAACAAGCGGTACCTATTACGCATCTTTACTAGATGCAACGACAGGCTGTGAAAGTTCAGTAAGATTAGCTGTAACCATTACGGTTTCAGATCCGGGAACACCAACAACTGCAGATGCAACACAAGATTTCTGTTTAGTAAATGCACCGACGTTTGCGAGTATTCAGACAAACGAAACCAATGTGGTTTGGTATACAGCTGCAACAGGCGGAACAGCTATTCCTGCAACAACAGCCTTAACAAGCGGAACATACTATGCCGCTTTAACAGATGTAGCTACAGGTTGTGAAAGCGCAGCCAGATTAATGGTTGCTGTTACAGTTTCAGATCCGGGAACACCAACAACTGCAGATGCAACACAGGATTTCTGTTTGGTAAATGCACCGACATTTGCAAGTATTCAGACAAACGAAACCAATGTAGTTTGGTATGCAACTGCAACAGGAGGAACAGCAATTCCATCTACAACAGCTTTAACAACTGGTATCTATTACGCTGCATTATTAGATGCAACGACAGGCTGTGAAAGTTCAGTAAGATTGCAAGTTGCAGTAAGCGTAACTGATCCGGCTACACCTACAACAAATGCAACGACACAAACTTTCTGTTCTGGTACAAACCCAACAGTTGCTAATATTCAGGTAAATGAAAGCAATGTAGTTTGGTACACGACACAAACTGGCGGAACTGCTTTAGCTTCAACAGCTGTATTAACAACAGCTACATATTTTGGAGCTATAAAAGATCCAGCAACGGGTTGTGAAAGCAGTGTAAGATTACAAGTGGCAGTTACAGTTGGAAACACAATTAATCCAACAACAAATAATGCAGCGCAAACTTTCTGTTCTACTGCAGCGCCTACAATAGCCAATATTCAAGTAAACGAAAGTAATGTAACTTGGTATACCGCTGCAACAGGAGGAACAGCGATTCCGGCAGGAACAATATTGACTTCTGGAGTTTATTACGGAAATATAGTTGATGCAGCAACAGGTTGCGAAAGTACAACACGTTTACAGGTAACAGTTACAGTTGTTAATCCTAGTGCGACACCAACAACGAATAATGCGACTCAAAACTTCTGTACGCTTAATTCACCAACCGTTGCTAATATTCAAGTGAACGAAGCAAATGTAGTTTGGTATACTACAGCAACAGGAGGAACGGCACTTGCATCAACTGCAACGCTTACAACAGGTATCTATTATGGAGCAGTTTCTAGTGCGATTGGTTGTGAAAATCCAGTTAGACTTGCTGTTACTGTAAATGTAAATACGCCAAGCGTAATTACAACAACAAACACGGCTCAGAAATTCTGTTTATCTGCGGTGCCAACATTAGCTAATATTCAAGTGAATGAAGCAAATGTAGTTTGGTATACTGCAGCAACAGGAGGAACACCATTAGCAGCTAATACACCACTTACAGCAACAACATATTACGCTGGAGCTTTAGCAAATACAACTAATGGCTGTGACAACGGACCAAGATTGGCAATAACTGTTTCATTTGAAAATGATGCGGCTTATCAAATTGCAACAACAGATGATACGCCTTGTGTATTCAAAGGTGTAACATACTCAATTGCAAATGGAAAATCTGATTATGTGTGGACAATTAACGGAGGCACAATTGTTACTGGAGGAGGTGCAGCAGACGGATCTGTTACAGTTTCTTGGTCAGATGTTGGTCCTGGAACAGTTAGTGTTACTTATACCAATACTTGTGATGAAAGAACAACTAAAACATTAAATGTTAGTGTAACAAGTTGCTCTGATCTAACCATCACTCATACAGTTGATAACCCAACTCCAAATTTTGGTGATAAAGTAACTTTTACAATCACGGTTAACAATGTTGGAGAAGGCGATTTCATCAATACAATTGTGAGTAATTTGCTTCCAAGCGGATTAGAATTGGTAAGTTCATCTACAACTTCAGGAACATACGATCCAAATACGCAACTTTGGACAATTCCAAGATTAAATGCAGGACAGAGTGTGGTATTAACAATCGTTGCAGAAGTATTGCCTAACGGAAATTATACTAGCGTTGCAACAGTTGAAACTTCAACTCCTTTAGATGTTGATGCATCAAACAATTCAGCTTCAGTTACGTTAGAGCCAATTTGTTTGACAGTTTACAATGAGTTTACACCAAATAATGACGGTAAAAATGATCTGTTCAGAATTGACTGTATCGAATCTTATCCGAATAATGAGTTGAAAGTATTTAACAGATACGGAGCATTAGTGTACAGTAAAACACACTATGAAAATGATTGGAACGGAACTGCAAATGTATCCGGAGTTGTTAATAGAGGGGATATGCTGCCAACAGGTACTTATTTTTATGTGATCACCATCGGAGATGGAACGGTTAAAAAAGGCTGGTTGTCTATTATGAGATAAGCCACTTCTATTAATCATCTAATTAACTAAACTAAATAAGTATCGTTATGAAACTATATATAAAATCATTAGAAACATATTTCATTTTAATATGTTCTTTTATTACGGTTTGTGCAACAGCGCAACAGGATCCTCAGTATACACAATATATGTATAACACTATGGCGGTAAATCCAGCGTATGCTGGATCTACCGGAACCATAGAAGCAGCACTTTTGTATCGTTCTCAATGGATTGGTATTGATGGTGCTCCAGAAACGCAGTCATTTTCTATTCATTCACCTCTCCGAAATGAAAAAGTAGGTTTGGGATTAAGTGTTGTTAATGATAAAATAGGCCCTTCTAATGAGCTTTATTTTGATGGAAACTTCTCTTATTCATTGCCTTTAGGATATGAAAAAAGACTTGCTTTTGGTTTAAAAGCAGGAGCAAGAATGCTGAACATCGATTGGTCAAAAGGAAGATATTATGACAACGATGATGTTTTGTTAAATCAAAATATTAATAATCAGATGAAAATGGCAATTGGAGCCGGAATTTATTACTATACAGATAAATGGTATGTAGGTGCCTCTGTTCCAAATTTTATTAGAAATGATTATTATGACGATGTTCAGGAATCTATTGATTATGATCGTATGCATTTCTTTTTAATGGGAGGTTATGTTTTTGATTTGAATCCAAATTTAAAATTCAAACCAGCATTTTTAGTAAAAGCAGTTAGCGGAGCACCAATTTCCGCAGATATATCAGCAAATTTTATGATTCAGGAAAAATTTGTCATAGGAGGAGCATATCGAACAGATGATTCTGTGAGTATACTGGCAGGTTTTCAAATTGCACCAAGTTTTTATCTCGGATATGCATTTGATTACACTGTAAGTCAATTGAATAAATACAATGATGGTTCGCATGAGATCATCTTGCGTTATCAATTCGTGAAAAATCAAAGCAAAATCAAATCTCCTCGATTCTTCTAAAAAATAAAACCTATGAGAAAACTATATATCCTGAGTTTAATTTTGAGCGTTACGTTTAGTTTCGCTCAAAAAACTAATTTGAAGCAGGCTGATGCTTTGTTTAGAAACTTTGCCTACTTAGATGCTTCCAAAGCTTATGAGGAATGTTTGCAAAACATCAAAAATCCATCAGCTCAGACTTTAAAGAATGCCGCCGATTCCTATTATTTCATTTCAGACTCCAGAAATGCGTTAAAATGGTATCGAAAGTTATATGAAGCACAAGGAAACAACTTGACTGATATTTACTATCTGCGTTACATCCAATCTATGAAAGCCGTCATGGATTATGATGAAGCAGATAGAGTTACCAAAGAATATTTAGATAAAAAAGGTGATAAAAAAGAAATCAACCGCTATGTTGCCCAAAAACAATATATGGACAGTTTAGCCAAAGCAAAATCTCTTTATACCATCAAAAATTTGGACATCAATACTAGTAAATCAGATTTTGGAGCTACTTTTTTCAAAGATCAGGTTGTATTTTCTTCAGCTCGTGATACCACGAAGTTTAGCGAAAAATTGTATACTTGGAACAATCAGCCTTTTTTGAGCTTGTATATCGCTGAAAGAAATCCTGCTGATGGAAGTCTGTTCAACGAAACTGTTTTTATGCCAAACGTAATGACGAAGTATCATGAAGCAACAGCAAGTTTTGATAGTCAGGGAAAAACGATTTATTATTCAACAAATATTGTAAAGAAAAATAAATTGGTTGTAGATGAAGCAAAAATCAACAACTTCCAGATTATCAAAGGATCAATTGTTGATAATAAGTTAGAAAATCCAGAGAAAGTATTTTTTGATAATGATGATTATTCAGTTGGACATCCTTCTTTAAGTGAAGACGGACAATGGCTTTTCTTTGCTTCAGATATGCCAGGCGGATTTGGAGAAACAGATTTGTATGTGGTCAAAATTGCGGCCGACGGAACAATGAGTTCTCCATTAAATTTAGGACCAACGATTAATACAATTGGTAATGAAGTGTTTCCATTTTATCAGAACGGTGTTTTATATTTCTCGTCTGATGGACATTATGGAATGGGAGATTTAGATGTTTACGAAAGTAAATTCCTTGCAGATGGAAACTTCACTGTTCCTAAAAATCTGGGAGCACCAGTTAACAGTAACAAAGACGACTTTTCTTTTATAATTAACAAAGCAGGTACTTACGGCTATTTTTCTTCTAACAGAGCAGGAGGAAAAGGTGATGATGATATTTACTCTTTTGTAAAAGGAAAACCGGTTTGTAACCAAAGTATTTCCGGGATTGCTGTAGATCGTAAAACCAAAAAGCCTTTGACAGATGTAACAATATTAGCGTACAATTCTTTCAGTGAAGTTTTAGGTGAAACCAAAACAAATTTTGATGGAAAATATGCGATAGAAGTTCCTTGTAATAAAGTAGTCAAAATGATTGCTGCAAAACCAAATTACAGCAGTGACGACAAAACAGTTGAGACGACTGGGAATAACGGAGGAGAGATTACGAATGTTAATTTCGAATTAAGCAACTACGATGACTTAGTTGTAAAAAAACAAGGAGTAGAAAAAGTAGATGTTAATCCAATTTATTTTGATTACGATAAATACGATATTACGCCAAAAGCAATTGAAGAATTGACCAAGGTAGTTTTCATTATGCAGAAATTTCCAAACATCAGAATCAAAATTGAATCGCACACCGATTCAAGAGGAAAAGATTCTTATAACTTGAAATTGTCTGACAATAGAGCTAAATCAACCAGAGATTACATCTTGTCACAAGGTATTGATTCTTCTCGTATCGAAAGTGCCATTGGTTATGGTGAAAGCCGATTAATAAATAAATGTAAAAATGGTGTAAAATGTACAGAAGAAGAACATCTTTTAAATAGACGTTCAGATTTTATCATTATTCAAAAATAGTCTTATATTTGTTCTGTAAATTATTGATTTTCAGATAAAAATATAAAACGTCAAAACCATTTGGAAGTTGGTTTTTTTAATTCTTTTTTAAGAATAATGGACAAGGAGAAAATCAGATTGCATGAATTTGCAGTCTGATTTTTGATTTTTTAAAACTTTTATATTTTATGCTTTTGAACAAAAAATATTCTAATTTTGATAATCAGTTTATCACAATTATAATTTGCAGAATTTTATGAGCATTCAAGAAACCATTCAAACATTACGAAATGAACTTAACCAACACAATTACAACTATTATGTGTTAGACAATGCCACAATTTCTGATTATGATTTTGATATAAAACTAAAAGAGCTTCAGGATTTAGAAAATAAGCATCCAGAGTTTTTTGACGAAAATTCGCCGACACAAAGAGTGGGTGGAGCGGTTACGAAGAATTTTAAAACAATTGCACATCAATACAGAATGTATTCTTTGGATAATTCTTATTCTAAAGAAGACCTTTTGGATTGGGAAAACCGTATTCAAAGAGTTTTAGGAAATGTGAGTTTGCAATATACCTGCGAATTAAAATACGATGGTGCTTCTATCAGTATTACTTATGAAAACGGAAAATTGGTTCAGGCGTTAACACGTGGCGACGGTTTTCAGGGTGATGAGGTAACAACAAATATCAAAACAATAAAATCGGTTCCGTTACATTTAAAAGGTAATTATCCTGATAAATTTGATATTCGAGGCGAAATTATTCTGCCTTTTAAAGGTTTCGAAAAAATGAACCAAGAATTAATTGAAATTGGTGAAACTCCTTATTCAAACCCAAGAAATACGGCTTCAGGAAGTTTAAAATTACAAGACAGCGCTGAGGTTGCGAAACGTCCATTAGAATGTCTGTTATACTTTGTTACGGGAAATAATCTACCATTTAAATCTCAATTTGAGGGACTGGAATCGGCTAGAAGCTGGGGATTCAAAGTACCAAATGAAGCCAAATTAGTCAATAATATGCATGAAGTTTTTGACTTTATTGACTATTGGGATACGCATCGTCATAATCTTCCTTATGAAACAGATGGTGTTGTAATAAAAGTAAACAGTATTCAGCATCAAGAAGAATTAGGATATACAGCAAAATCGCCTCGTTGGGCAATGGCTTATAAATTCAAATCAGAGCAGGCTTCAACTAAATTAAAATCAATTTCATATCAAGTGGGAAGAACTGGTGCTATCACGCCCGTTGCTAATTTGGAACCGGTTCAGCTTGCAGGTACAATTGTAAAAAGAGCTTCTCTTCACAATGCAGATCAAATTGAAAAATTAGATATCCGAATTAATGATACTGTTTTTGTAGAAAAAGGAGGAGAGATTATTCCAAAAATTATTGCAGTAGATTTAGAAAAACGTCCTGAAAATTCAGAACCAACGCATTATATTTCTTATTGTCCTGAATGTCATACGGAATTGGTTAGAAATGTAGGAGAAGCGAATCATTATTGCCCAAATTTTTACGGATGTCCTCCGCAGATTATTGGTAGAATTCAGCATTATATTTCCAGAAAAGCAATGGATATTGAAGGGCTTGGCGGAGAAACCGTTGCGTTATTATTCAAGAATGGTTTGGTTCATAATTATGCTGATTTATATGAATTGAAAGTAGAAGACATTCTGCATTTAGAAAGAATGGCTCAGAAATCTGCTGAAAATCTGGTGAATGGAGTTCAAAAATCAAAAGAAATTCCTTTTGAGAGCGTACTGTTTGCATTAGGAATTCGTTTTGTCGGCGAAACAGTAGCTAAAAAATTAGCGAAACATTATAAAAATATAGATGCTTTAAGCCAAGCTTCTTTGATGGATTTGATTTTGGTTGATGAAATTGGAGAAAGAATTGCAAAAAGCGTTATCGAATTCTTTGAAAATGAAGAAAATAAAATCATTATAGAACGCCTAAAAAGTTACGGAATACAATTTGAAATTGTAGAAAAAATCAACCCAAATGCTACCGAGAAATTTATTGGTAAAACTTTTGTAGTTTCAGGAGTTTTCAGCCAATTTTCAAGAGATGAATTAAAGAAAGCGATAGAGGATAATGGGGGGAAAGTAGGAAGTTCTATTTCTGCAAAAACCGACTTTGTCGTTGCGGGAGATAATATGGGGCCAGCTAAATTAGAAAAAGCAACTAAATTAAATATACCTATATTATCGGAAGAAGATTTTATAAACAAATTAAATGAAAGCGAATAAACCGTCGTTAATTTTGTTTTTTTTCGCCTTGTTGTGTACCATTATTTTTGATTGGGCACAACAGGACTTTTTTGCGACTTATGCCAAAGCGATTGTTCTTCCGGCTATTTTTATCTACTTTTTAATCAGCAGTGAATTTCAAATTGGAAAAACCGAGGGAGCAATTTTCTTTTTCTGCTTTATCGGACAAGTTTACGATTTAATGGATATAGAAAGCTCTGAATTAGGAGCAGTAATTAGTTTCTTAATTGTTTATCTTCTAATTGTAAAAATTTTTATTACTGAGCATGACAGAATAAAATTGACAAAACGAGATATTCTGCCCATTTCTATAGTGGTAGTTTTTATTGTTTATCTTTTGATTTCTGTTTTGAGTTTACAGCTTGATAATATGAAGAAATTCAACTTGCTGTATACTTTTTATGGTATTGTTTTAAGTATAATGAGTTATTTCTGTTTTGTAAGTTACATCACAAAAGGAACTCATATTACACTATTAATGTCTTTAATGGCGATAAGCTACATTTTCTCAGACATCTTTTATATTTTCAACGAATATTTCTCGTATTCTATCGTTTTGGTTTTAATACGAGATGTAACCCAAATTCTGGCTTATTTCTTTATGGTAGAATACTTTTTAGAAAAAGCCAGAATTCAAAAGAAACCTATACAACAATAGTGGTACCTTGGTTGGTATGAGCTTTATCTTTATCAAAGTAAAAATCAATACGACCTAAATTGATTCCGTAACAACCCACTTGATTTACCAAAACATCTTTACCGGCTTTGTTTTTTACAACGGTTGGTTTATCTAAGAAAGTATGAGTGTGACCACCAATAATTAAATCGATATCCTGAGTTTGCTCAGCAAATTTCAAGTCACTGATTTTTTCCGGATCATCTTTGTATTTATAACCTAAATGCGAAAGACAAATTACCAAATCACATTTTTGTTCGTGTTTTAAAAGTTTGGTCATATCCTGAGCGATTTCAACCGGATTGTTGTAAACCGTTTCTAAATACAATTTTTTATCTACTAAACCTTGTAATTCAATTCCAACACCAAAAACGCCAACTTTAATTCCGTTTTTATTGAAAATTTTATAAGGTTTTACATGTCCGTCCATAACGGTATTTTTGAAATCATAATTGGAGTTGATGAAATCAAAAGTAGCGTGCGGAAGCTGAGCGTATAATCCGTCCAAGCCATTATCAAAATCATGATTTCCAATAGTAGATGCATCATACTTCATCATACTCATTAATTTGAACTCCAATTCGCCTCCGTAATAATTAAAATAAGGAGTTCCTTGAAAAATGTCTCCGGCATCTAATAAAAGAACATTAGGATTTTCTTTTCGAATAGATTCAATCAATGCCGCACGACGAGAAACACCTCCTTTATTTGGATTACGCGGATCATCAGCAGGAAAGGGATCGATATGACTGTGCACATCGTTGGTATGTAGAATTGTTAAATGTTTAATATCGTTTGTTCCAAAACTGCTCAAAGACAATCCTAAACTTAGTAGGGCAGTACTCGCTGCTGTTTTTTCGATAAACTCTCTTCTTTTCATTTTTTATATTTTTTGCAGGAATGCTAATATTCTTTTTGTTGATCTATTCTTCGGTAATTCTGACGTTTTTAGGAGCTACAACAGTGTCCACTTCTTTAAAATAATCGATTAAAACATTTCTAAGCTTATAGTTCAAATCAAATTTCTCAGTTCCTTTTGCGAAAAAAGTCATACTGTCGCCGCCATTTGCCAAATAATCATTTGTAGCAACATAATACGTTTTATTTAAGTCAAGCGGTTTTCCTTGTACCATAATATTCTTTGCCGTATTGTCTTTTGCAATTGTAAAAGTCATTCCAGACAAAGGTTGCGGTTTTTTCTCCTTTATAATATAAGCAGCAATGTCTAAGATTTGTTCGCCCTTTAGAGCAATAACAACCAAATTGTTTTCAAAAGGCATAATTTCAAAAGCCGTTCTTGTGGTTACATTTCCTTTTGGGAGAATAGCACGAATACCGCCGTGATTTAAAAGGCATACATCAATATCTTTTTTCTCACGAGCTTTAAAAACTAGATTGCCTCTTTGTAAACACACATCGGCCAACAAACTTCCAATGTTGGTCTGCCATTTTCCAGTACTCTTATCCAGCGTTTCAGGACAATAGGCTAAAACGTTGTCTAAGTCTTGGTTGATATGATCGCGATAAGGCTTTATAAAAGCTTCGATTGTGGGAGTTTCGCCAGCTTTTTCAGTAACTGGAAGCTGTTTTCCTTCTATCTTGGTTAGGTTGTAGTTTTTTGGGCTACAAGAAAATATTGAAAAAAGTGTTAAGAATATAACAAAAAGTTTTAAAAATCCGTTATACTTTTTTAGTTTTACCATTTTAAATGAAACTTAAATAATTAATTTTGTAATCTGGTAAAAGTACTATGTTTTTGAATTATATAAAGGAATTTTTTGTAAAAAAATCATTAAAAAATAACTGGAGTAATCAAAAAAAAACGGACTTTTCAAAGAACGTTCAAACAATTGGTTTATTGATAGATGAGAGTAGTTTAAGTCATTCAGAAATGTTGATAAAAGAGCTAACACTTCAAGGAATTGCTCCAGAAAACATAAAAGTTCTGGCTTACAATGCAAAATTCAAGAAAAAAGAAACGTATTTGCGACCTACTTTTGGCAAAAGTCATATTAATTGGAAGGGGGAAATTGCAGAAGACTTTGTGAATGAATTTGTAAATTCAAAATTTGATCTTTTGCTGAGTTATTATAATGAAGAGAATAGATTCTTAATGATGATTACAAACCAATCAAAGGCCCAATTCAAAGTTGGATTTGCCTCTGTAGATAATAATTTGAATCGTTTGATGATTAATACGGAATTAGAAAACTATAAACTGTTCGTGTCGGAATTGTTTAGGTATTTAAAAAATATACAATAAATTATAAATTAAAATATGCAATCATTAATAGGAACTGGAGTTGCGCTAGTAACACCATTTAAAAAAGATTTTTCAGTTGACATCGAGGCTTTACAGCGAATTGTAAACTTCTCTATCGATGGAGGGGTTGAATATCTTGTGGTTATGGGGACAACAGCAGAAAATGCTACCCTTACATCAGAAGAAAAAGAGCTGGTTATAAAGACAGTGATTGATGTGAATAAGGGAAGATTACCTCTAGTTTTAGGAGTTGGAGGGAATAATACTATGCAGATTGTTGAAGAATTAAAAACAAGAGATTTTAGTGCTTTTGAAGCAATATTGTCTGTTTCTCCATATTACAATAAACCTACGCAAGAAGGGATTTATCAGCATTTTAAAGCAATTGCTGAAGCATCTCCAATTCCTGTAATCTTATATAATGTTCCAGGAAGAACTTCAAGCAATATGCTTCCTTCAACGGTAATTCGTTTAGCTAATGATTTTGAAAACGTTGTTGCAATAAAAGAAGCAGCAGGAGACATGGCTCAAGCAATGCAGATTATTAAAAATGCTCCAAAAGATTTCTTAGTGATTTCTGGAGATGATATGCTGGCATTACCAATCGTTTTGGCAGGTGGAGCAGGAGTGATTTCTGTAATTGGTCAAGGTTTTCCGAAAGAATTTTCAGAAATGATTCGTTTAGGACTAAACAAAAAAGTGGCAGATGCATTCAAAACACATTACTTTTTATCAGACAGTATCGATATGATTTTCGAGCAAGGAAATCCAGCTGGAATCAAACAAATCTTCCAAGCTCTTGGAATTGCTGATAATACTGTTCGACTTCCATTAGTTTCTGTAGATGATTCTTTAGCAGAGCGACTGAATGAGTTTGTAAAAAACAGCATTAAATAATTGTTAAAGTGTTAGTATTTTAAGATACTAAAAAATTATTTTGCAGTCGCTAAATTAATAACTAAATTTGCCACCGAAACTTCGGTGTGATTTTGTTTTGGCAAATTGTCTAAGAGATCATAATAAAAGTAAATAAATGAAGAAAATAGTATCATTGTTAATTGTTGTTGCCCTTTTTGCTTCTTGTGGAGAATATCAAAAAGCTTTAAAAAATGAAGATGTTGCAGCTAAATTTGAGATGGCAACTAAAATGTATGATGCTGGTAAATATAACAAGGCAATTCGTCTTTTTGAGCAGTTAGCACCTTCTTATAGAGGTAAACCGCAGGCAGAAAAGCTTTTTTATATGTTTTCTCAGTCTTACTATAAAACAAAGCAATATTATTTAGCTGGTTATCAGTTTGAAAGTTTTGTTTCGGGTTATCCGCGAAGTGAAAAAGTACAAGAAGCAGCATTTTTAGGTGCATATAGTTATTCTAAATTAGCTCCAGTGTATAGTTTAGATCAAACTGATACTGTAAAAGCATTAGAAAAATTACAAGCTTTTATTGATAATTATCCAAACTCGGAATATTTGGCTCAAGCAAATGAGACAGTTCAGATGTTAAATGGTAAATTGGAGAAAAAAGCATATGAAAATGCTAAAGGATATAATACAATTTCAGATTATAAATCAGCTTTAGTTGCATTTGATAATTTTATCGCTGATTTTCCTGGAACGCCTTTTAAAGAAGATGCATTATTTTACAAATATGATTCGGCTTATCAATTGGCAATTAACAGTGTTCCTTCAAAAATGGAAGAGCGTTTAAATGTTGCTAAGGTAGCTTACGGTAACCTAATGAAGTTTAAAAGCGATACAAAATACAAAGCAAAAGCAGACGAAATGTATGCTAGAGTTGAAACAGATTTACAAAAATTTACTAAATAAATAAAAGTCATGGATTTAAAAAAGACGAATGCTCCTGTTAACACAATAACTTACAACAAAACGGTTATTGAAGAGCCAACAGGAAATGTGTATGAGGCAATTACCATTATGGCTAAAAGAGCAAATCAAATTAATTCAGAGATTAAAAAAGAATTGACTGAAAAATTAGAAGAGTTTGCTACTTATAACGATAGTCTAGAAGAAGTTTTTGAAAATAAAGAACAAATCGAAGTTTCTAAATTCTACGAGAAATTACCAAAACCACACGCTTTAGCTGTTCAAGAATGGTTAGACGGTAAAACTTACCACAGAAGTTCAAACAAATAATAGTACAATGTCAGTTTTAAACGGGAAAAAGGTTTTACTGGGAGTTTCCGGTGGAATCGCAGCGTATAAAACGGCTTCTTTAGTACGACTTTTTATAAAAGCAGGTGCACATGTCCAAGTGATCATGACACCTGCTTCTAAGGATTTTGTAACCCCACTTACATTATCTACCTTATCAAAAAATCCAGTACATTCAAGTTTCTTTAATCAAGATGATGAAGAAGCAGTTTGGAACAATCACGTAGAATTAGCTCTTTGGGCTGATATTATGCTGATTGCGCCTGCAACTGCCAATACTTTGTCTAAAATGACTACAGGAAACTGCGATAATCTTTTAATCGCAGCCTATTTATCTGCTAAATGTCCAGTATACTTTGCGCCTGCAATGGATTTGGATATGTACAAACATCCTTCAACAGTAGCTAGTTTTAATGCTTTAAAACATTTTGGAAATATTATGATTCCTGCTGAAACAGGAGAATTGGCAAGCGGTTTGTCTGGAGAAGGCCGAATGGCGGAACCAGAAAATATTGTCGCTTTTCTTGAAGCTGATTTAGAAAGCAAATTGCCTTTAAAAGGAAAAAAAATACTAGTTACCGCTGGACCAACGTACGAAGCGATAGATCCTGTGCGTTTTATAGGAAATCATTCTTCAGGCAAAATGGGATTTGATATTGCTAATGAAGCAGCAAATCTGGGAGCAGAAGTTTTTTTGATTGCCGGTCCAACACATTATAAAGCAAAAAACGCTTCAATTAAAGTGGTTGATGTTGTATCTGCTCAAGAAATGTATGATGCTTGTCATTTATATTTTAATGATGTTGATGCGGCGATAGCTGCAGCGGCTGTAGCGGATTACAGGCCAAAAGTTGTTGCATCTCAAAAAATTAAAAAATCGGACGCTGAGTTTTCGATAGAACTTGAAAAGACAAAAGATATCTTGTCTTCCTTAGGAGCTATCAAAAAAAATCAGTTTTTGATTGGTTTTGCATTAGAAACTGAAAATGAAATTGAAAATGCTAAGTTGAAAATTCAGAAAAAAAACTTAGATTTGATTGTTTTAAATTCCTTACAAGATAAAGGAGCAGGTTTTAAAAAAGAAACGAATAAAGTAACCTTTATCGATAAGAATTTTGAAATAGAACCAATGGAATTAAAATCAAAAGAATCGGTAGCGGCTGATATTTTGAATAAGGTGATGTTGCATTTTTCAGAATAAAATTTAAAATATACGCCGGAAGCAGAAATAGGGAACTGTTTGTGTTTGTAAAATTAAATATTTAAATGAGTATGAATAAGATAGTTACACTATTGGTGTTTTTAAGCTTTGGTTTTGTGCAAGCACAACAGCTAAACTGTACGGTAACTATTAATACAGAGCGACTTACAAATCCCAATAATCAGGTTTTTAAAACACTTCAGACTTCTTTATCTGAATTTATAAATAAAACAGACTGGACAGGATCTCCTTTAAAGCAAAATGAAAGAATAAACTGTTCCATGTATATTACTTTATCTTCGAACAGCTCAGATCAGTTTACAGGAACTATTCAGGTTCAATCGTCCCGATTGATTTTTAATTCTACTTATTCTTCACCTGTTTTAAATTACAACGATAAAGATTTTAATTTTAGGTATATTGAATACGAACCATTGTTGTTCAATCCGACGACTTACGATTCTAATTTAGTTTCTGTTATCTCTTTTTATTGTTATTTGATTTTAGGAATGGATGCCGATACTTTTCAAATGGGAGCAGGCAATCAATATCTTCAAACTGCGCAAAATATTGCCAATGTTGCACAGCAAGGTGGATTTAGAGGATGGAATCAGTCAGACGGACTTCAGAATCGTTACTATTTGATTAATGATATGATTGCTCCAACTTATAGTGATTTACGTCAAACAACTTATGCTTATCATACAGGATTGGATGCAATGACTTTGGATCAAAAAGCAGCAAAAGAAAAAATAAAAAATGCTTTACTGTTAATAGGAAAACTAAATTCAGTAAAACCAAATGCTTTTATAACTCGAGTTTTCTTTGACGCAAAATCAGATGAAATTGTTTCTATTTTTTCTGGTGGACCAAGTATTCCAATTACAGATTTAACTGATGTTTTGAATAAAGTTTCACCGTTAAACTCTACTAAATGGTCACAGATTAAATATTAATCTCGTTTCCTGTCTTTGCAATCTTTATTATCACTATAACTTTTATTTTTACAAAACTGCCCTATGATTACATCGCTGTCAATTAAAAATTATGCTCTTATCGAAAAGCTAGCCATAGATTTTTCTAAAGGTTTTTCTATAATAACAGGTGAGACAGGTGCAGGAAAATCGATTATTTTAGGAGCTATCGGTCTTGTTTTGGGAAAAAGAGCAGATCTTACTTCATTAAAAAATAAAGAAGAAAAATGTGTTATTGAAGCACAATTTGAAATTTCAAAATACAATCTAAAAGATTTTTTTGAAGCTAATGATTTGGATTATGAAGACGAAACAATCATTAGACGTGAAATTCTTCCATCTGGAAAATCCCGTGCTTTCATAAATGACAGTCCGGTTAATCTTCAGGAACTGCAAGATTTAAGTTTGTATTTAATTGATATTCATTCGCAACAGCAAACACAAGAACTATCTGACGAAAGTGTTCAGTTTAAGATTATTGATGCTATTGCTGCTAATTCGGATATTATTTCAGAATATCAAAAGCTTTTGAAATCTTATAAATCAGATAAATCAAAATGGAATGCTTTGATTAAAAAGCAGAGTGATTCTGGAAAAGAACTGGAATACAATACATTTTTGCTGAATGAATTAGTGGCGGCACAATTAAAATCGGGTGAACAGGAAGAACTGGAAGCCGATTATGAAAAGCTGAATAATGTTGAAATAATCAAAGAATCTTTAGATAAATCTTTAGCCATTGCGAATGAAGAACAGTTTGGTGTTTTTCATAATCTAAACGAGATTAAAAATGCTTTGCAAAAAGTAGCTCCTTTTTCAGCAGAATATCAAAGTTTATTTGAAAGAATATCAAGTTTGACTATTGAATTTGATGATGTTTCAAAGGAATTGGAAAATTGTTCAGAGAAATTATTAAACGATCCTGCACAGTTGGAGTTGGTAAATCAAAAATTACAATTGATTTATAATCTTCAGAAAAAACATCAGGTAGATTCTGTTGATGAGTTGCTTCAAATTCAGTCCGATTTAGGAAATGCATTATTGGAATTGGATAATATGGATGAGGAAATAGCTTCTTTATCTAAAATTATTGAACAAAAAGCGGTTGAATTGGATAATTATGCAGATCAAATTCATCAAAATAGAATAAATGCTATTCCAAGACTATCAGAGCAGTTAATTTCGATTTTGGAAACTTTAGGAATGCCGAATGTTCGCTTTAAAATGGAATTAACAACTTCAGAAACGTATTTTCAAAACGGAAAAGATGAGTTGCAATTCTTATTTTCTGCCAATAAGGGAACTGATTTTGGTTTATTGAAAAAAGTAGCCTCAGGAGGAGAAATGTCTCGTATTATGCTGGCTGTAAAAGCGATTTTGGCTAAATATTCAAAACTACCAACTTTGATTTTTGATGAAATTGATACTGGTGTTTCTGGAGAAATTGCAATTAGAATGGGAGAAATTATGAAAGAAATGAGTAATACGATGCAGATTTTTGCTATTACACATTTACCGCAAATTGCGGCGAAAGGCGATTCTCATTTCAAAGTTTCTAAATCAACCGTTGGAGATGATACACAATCAGAGTTAAAACTTTTGTCACAACAAGATCGAATTCTAGAAATTGCCCAAATGTTGTCTGGAGCTAATATTTCTGATTCGGCGCTGAATCACGCAAAAGAATTGTTGAATTAAAATACCACAATGGAAAGTTTAAGTTTTTACGAAAATCAATTTATAAAAGCAGACTCATTAATTTCTGAAGGGAATTCAGCCGATGCTAAAGAACTTTTAGAAGAAATATTATCGCAATATCCCGATTTTGGAAAAGCTCATAATCACTTAGGATGGATCTACTACAATAAGTTAAGTGATTATGAAAAAGGGATTTATCATTATAAACTAGCAATGAAATTTGATCCCAAATACGCTGCGCCATATTTAAATTATACTTATCTGCTTATTGATATTGGTAGATATGCAGAGGCAAAACAACATATAGATTTTACGCTGTCTAATTTGGAAAATGCTGATAACTCTTCTTATAACAGTGAATTAGCTAGAATGGCGGAGTATGAAGGGCAATATAGAGCGTCTTATAATTATTATAAAGAGGCTAAGAAAAATGCTTTAAACCCAAATTTTATTGAGAATATGAATACCAATATGAAAAGGGTTAAGGATAAAATGTCTATTTTTGAAAAATTAAAACTGAAATTGAAATAATACAAAAAAAAATAATTGCAAGATGATTATAGAACCTAGAATGAGAGGATTTATTTGTTTGACTGCCCACCCAACGGGAGCTGAGCAAAATGTAAAAAATCAAATCGAATACGTAAAATCAAAAGGAGAAATTGCTGGACCTAAAAAAGTTTTAGTAATTGGTGCTTCTACTGGTTTCGGATTGGCTTCAAGAATTACTAGTGCTTTTGGTTCTGGTGCATCGACAATTGGAGTGTTTTTTGAAAAACCGCCAGTTGAAGGAAAAACAGCATCTCCAGGATGGTACAATTCGGCAGCATTTGAAAAAGAAGCTCACAAAGCAGGTTTATATGCAAAAAGCATTAACGGAGATGCGTTCTCAAATGAAATTAAAAGAGAAACTTTAGATTTAATTAAAGCTGATTTAGGACAAGTTGATCTTGTAATCTATAGTTTAGCTTCTCCTGTGCGTACAAATCCAAATACAGGAGTAACGCACCGTTCAGTTTTAAAACCAATTGGACAAACTTTTACAAATAAAACAGTTGATTTCCATACAGGAAAAGTTTCTGAAGTTTCAATTGCTCCAGCAAACGAAGAAGATATTGAGAACACAGTTGCTGTTATGGGAGGTGAAGACTGGGCAATGTGGATTGATGCTTTAAAAAATGAAAATTTATTAGCAGAAGGCGCTACAACTGTTGCTTATTCTTATATCGGACCATCATTAACAGAAGCTGTTTATCGTAAAGGAACTATCGGTCGTGCAAAAGACCACTTAGAAGCTACGGCATTTACAATTGGTGATTCTTTAAAATCTATAGGTGGTAAAGCTTATGTTTCTGTAAACAAAGCTTTGGTAACGCAGGCAAGTTCTGCAATTCCGGTAATTCCATTATACATTTCTCTTTTATACAAAATCATGAAAGAAGAAGGAATTCATGAAGGTTGTATCGAGCAAATTCAGCGTTTGTTCCAAGACAGATTATACAACGGTTCTGAAGTTCCTGTAGACGAAAAAGGAAGAATCAGAATTGATGATTGGGAAATGCGTGAAGATGTTCAAGCTAAAGTAGCAAAACTTTGGTTGGAAGCTACAACGGAATCTTTACCAGAAATTGGAGATTTAGCAGGATACAGAAATGACTTCTTGAATTTATTCGGTTTCGAATTTGCAGGTGTTGATTACAACGCAGAAGCAAACGAAGTTGTTGAAATAGAAAGCATCAAATAATACTATTTTTACTTAAAGTAAAGCAAAAACCATCAATCGAAAGTTGATGGTTTTTTTGTTAATATACCCTATCTTTGTTAAAATTTTTGAACTTAAAAATATTCCCTTTAAAAACGCATATTCTGCTATGATTTTCTCTTTAATTATACCCGTGTATAATCGTCCAGATGAAGTTGATGAGCTTTTGGAAAGTCTCACCAAATCTGATTATAATGAAGCTTTTGAAATTGTTCTTGTCGAAGATGGATCGTCAGTTCCATGCCGAGATGTGGTGATGAATTATCAAGGAAAATTAAACATATCCTATTATTTTAAAGAAAATTCAGGTCCTGGAGATTCTAGAAATTTCGGAATGCAGAGGGCTAGGGGAGATTATTTTATCATTTTTGACTCCGATTGCATTATTCCGCCTAATTATTTGACAGAAGTACGTAAAGAATTAGATAGAGAATATGTAGATTGTTTTGGCGGTCCAGATAAAGCGCTAGATAGTTTTTCTAGTATTCAAAAGGCAATCAATTTTGCTATGACTTCTTTTTTGACTACAGGAGGAATTAGGGGAGGATCTGAGAAAATAACCAAATTTCAGCCACGTAGTTTTAATATGGGGATTTCAAAGAAAGCCTTTGAGGCTTCAAAGGGTTTTGGAAATATTCATCCTGGAGAAGATCCTGATTTATCAATACGTTTATGGAACTTAGGATTTGAGACAAGACTGTTTTCTGAGGCTTATGTGTATCATAAAAGACGAATTGATTGGGAAAAATTCTCAATACAAGTAAAGAAATTTGGTATCGCAAGACCTATTTTAAATAGCTGGTACCCAGAGCATAATAAGCTGACTTTCTTCTTTCCGACCCTTTTTATTCTGGGCTTATTATTAGCTTTTTTATTGTTAATTTTCAATATAGATATTTTATTACAATTATATTTCGTATATTTCGTTATAATTTTTCTTACAGCAAGTATTCAAAATAAAAGTGTTAAGATTGGATATCTTTCTGTAATAGCAGTTTGGAAACAATTCTACGGTTACGGAACAGGATTTTTAGAATCGTATGTAAAAATAATTCTATTGAAAAAGAAACCCCAAGAAGCTTTTCCACGTATGTTTTTTAAATTATAATAATGGCAAAAGTTATTGGCCTTACAGGAGGAATTGGCAGCGGTAAAACAACTGTTGCAAACTATTTTGAAGAAATGGGCGTTCCTGTTTATATAGCAGATGATGGAGCTAAAAGGGTAATGCAGTCAAAAGAGATTATAGAAGAGGTAAAAACTGCATTTGGCCAAAGCATTTTTGATGGAGATGTTTTAAATCGGGCGAAATTAGCTCAGATTGTTTTTAATGATAAAGAAGAATTGGCAAAATTAAATAACATTGTACATCCAGCTGTAAAAAGAGATTTTGAATCTTGGATGCTGAAATACAAAAACTATGATTATGTTATTTATGAAGCAGCTATTTTGTTTGAGAGTGGACGTTACAAAGATTGTGATGTAATTATAACAGTTACTGCACCAGAAGAGGTAAGAATTGAACGAGTGATAAAACGCGATCAAACTACAAGAGAACAAGTTTTAAGTAGAATGAAAATGCAGTGGAATGATGAAAAACGAATTTCTAAGAGCAATTTCGTGATTAATAACAATAATCTTAAAGTTGCCAAGGAAGAAGTTGTTAAAATTCTTAAAATTTTAAAGATAAAACAAAATCAGTCTTAAATGTTAATATTTGGTTAATGTATTATTTAGTATATTGTTAAAATATTAATTTTGTTTCGATGAATAAATTATTTTTTAGAATACTTGTTTTGTTGATGAGTTTGTCCTTAATCGGGATAATTCTGGTTCAAGTATTTTGGTTCAATTCTTCGTTCAAGAATAATGAAGAACAATTTAAATACCACGTAACCCAAGTTATTGGGAATGTTGCTGATAAACTGGAAAAGCAGGAACAGTACAAATACTTTGTTGATTACAATAATTTAAAAAACAGTACAGGTAAAGAACCCAAAAAAGAAGACCTGCTGGAAGTTTATTACGTTCAGAGAAATAGTAAAACAAATAAAACAATTGTATATTCTAATACTTTATCCTCCGAAGATTATGGTATCAATAATTTGTTATTTAATAAAAAGTTCTCCAGCGACAGATTCAAAAGTTTCAATTCTAAGAGAGTAACTGAAATTTACAATAGCAACAGCATAATTGATCAAAATTCTTTAAGTCAGAGTGTGATACCTGATATAAGAATTGAAAAATCAGGAACCTTGGAAATGCTTAGTAAAATGCAGAGGGATATTGCAGTAAAAGATTTTACTGATGTATTACCGATTGAAGAAAGGGTTAATAAGGAAAAGTTACAAAGTTTACTAAAAAAAGAATTAGCAGAATACGGTGTTAAAACAAAGTTTGAATTTGGTGTCCTAAATAATGGCGTTCCAACAAAGATTCGATCAGATGGTTTTCATTATGATAAGAACGCAAGTTATCAAGTTCCTGTTTTTACTGATAATGAAGGAAATAGTAAATATGAATTGTACATAACTTTTCCAAATAAAAAGAAGTTCTTATTATCTGAGTTGTTAAGTATTACTATTCTATCAATAGTTTTTACACTAATTATAATTGTTGCTTATACGAGTGCATTAAATCAATTATTGCGTCAAAAACATATTTCTGAAATCAAAACCGATTTTATAAACAATATGACGCATGAGTTTAAAACTCCAATTGCTACAATAAATTTAGCACTTGATGCTATTAGGAGTCCAAAGGTTATTGAAGATAAAGAGAAAGTTTATCGTTATCTTCAAATGATTCGGGATGAAAATAAAAGAATGCATGCTCAGGTTGAAAATGTACTGCGTATTTCTAAACTGGAAAAAAGAGAGCTTGATATTACAAAAGAGCCTACTGTAGTTACTGATATAATTGATGATGCAATTGAGCATGTTAACTTGATATTAGAAGACAGACAAGGTACAGTCGAAAGACATTATGATGCAGCAAGAACGACAGTTTTAATAAATGAAGTTCATTTTACCAATGTATTGGTTAATATTTTGGAAAATGCCATAAAATATTCTCCAGACACCCCTAAAATTGAGGTCTTTACAGAGAATGTAAAAGATATGATTCTGATAAAAGTAAAAGATCATGGTTTGGGAATGAGTAAGATAGCTCAGAAACGAGTTTTTGAGAAGTTTTACAGAGAGCATACCGGTGACCTTCATAACGTAAAAGGGCATGGTTTAGGATTGGCATATGTAAAGAGAATAGTAGAGGATCACAATGGTCAAGTATATGTAGAAAGCGAAAAAGGAAAAGGTAGCACCTTTATAATAAAAATACCATTAATAAATTAAAATATGGAAAATACTAACAAAAGAATACTTTTAGTAGAAGATGACCTAAATTTTGGGGCGGTTCTTAAAGATTATCTAATGTTAAATGACTTTGAAGTTACTTTAGCTAAAAACGGTATGGAAGGTTTCGAGAAATTCAAGAAGGATGTATATGATTTATGCATTCTCGATGTAATGATGCCTTATAAAGATGGTTACACTTTGGCCAAAGAAATTAGAGAGAAGAACAGTGAAGTGCCAATTATATTCTTAACAGCAAAATCGATGAAAGAAGATGTTTTGAAAGGATATAAAGCAGGTGCTGATGACTATTTAAATAAACCTTTTGATTCTGAAGTTCTTTTAATGAAAATTAAAGCAATCATTCAAAGAAAATCAGCCGATACAAAAGCAGAACAAGTACAGTTTGAATTTAACATTGGTAAATTCCACTTAAATTCAAAATTGAGATTCTTGACTTATCAAGATGAAGAGCCGATTAAATTGTCTCCAAAAGAAAATGAATTGCTTAAAATGCTTATTCTTCATGAAAATGATTTAATGCCAAGAGAATTAGCTTTAACAAAAATCTGGAGAGACGATAATTACTTTACTTCAAGAAGTATGGACGTTTACATCGCTAAATTGAGAAAGTACTTAAAAGCAGATGAAGATGTTGAAATCTTAAACATTCACGGAGAAGGTTTCAGATTAGTAGTAAAAAGCAAAGTTTCTGAATAATTAATTCACCGAAATAAAATATAAGCTCTGAGTAATCAGGGCTTTTTTTGTGCATTATGCTAAAATATTTTTGGTTTGTTTTTTTATGATTTAGATTTGTTTTTAATTGCTTGATTTTTAAATAAATAGTATTAGTTTTAGAGAGTCAAAAAATATGGCTTTAATTTGTTTTGAAGAATTTTCTTTAAAATAATTTGGAAAATCAAAAAACAATTCTGAATATTTGCACTCGAAAAATTTAATAACCCTTTAAAACGAAGAAATAGTGTTTGTACTTACATCGACATCTCAGAGCTTTACATCAAACGTATTTGGTGAAGCAATTCTTCGTGGCTTATTTCAATCTTAGAAATATACTTTTAGATATATAAAAAAGCCCGAAGACAATAAGTTTCGGGCTTTTTTTATTCTAGACACTTCAAAATTTTCCCGAAAATCGATTTTAAAATTTATCTGTTAGGATAAAAAGTTAAGCCTTTTTGGCTGTTAATTTAATGCACGATAATTTTTTTATGGAAAATTATACGGTGGACGAGTATGCATTATGCACTCGTTTTAAAAGTAAAAGAAAAAAGAAAAGATTAGTAAAAGAAGATTTTGAAAAACAATTAATTCAGTTAAGGAAGCTTGAAGTTGAACTTTGGAAAAAACGCAGAAACTTACCTTTAGTTCCTTTAGAAATTCCTTATCAAAAAGGCTGGCAACGCAATTTTAAATTAAGAGATGATGTTGCTAGATCAAGTGAAGCTCCATTTTACAGAGAATTATTGGAAAAAATAAATACATGGCAGTTTTCTCCAGAAAAATCTTTTAAGAGAAAGAAAAAGAGAAAAAGAAAACATGTTTATGTTGAAAAAATCCAAACTGTAAAAGAGTTTTCAGAATGGGAATGGAGAAGTTCGAAACTCGAATTGACCGAAAAAGAAAAAGTACATTTTTACAAAAGAGAGCGCTGGTGCAGTAATTGTAAAAGATACAAAATTCATTACGTATTTAATGAACCTTGGCGATATGTACTTCGTGTTAGTCCTTATATGATAACACATACTAAGATGGTCGATTCAGATTTGGAAAGCGAAATTCAGCTTATAGACAATTATGTTGTTAATCACAATCTGAGAGATAAAATAAATAGATTATTATACGGGAGTTCTCGTAAATGGAGTTACTACGAAAAAGAAAATCCAAAAGAGATAAACCCAATTAAAAATAAAAGTCTGCATGCTTTGTATCAGCAATATGCAGATGAAATGATAGAAAATCATGGGAAATAAATTATCTGGAAAAGACCTGATTAAATTAGGATTTCCAAAGAATAATTCAATAAACATCGCCTTAGGGCAGATAAACAGATATAGAAAAAGAGAAAAAAAAGAATCTATTCTAACAGAAGCAAAAGATGTTTTGCTGAATCCTGAAAAGTACGAAGGAAACGGAACTTGGGGAAAAGTAGCCGAAGGTTTAATCAAACCAGTTCAGGTAAGAATGCATCAGCTTAAAAATACGAGAGCTCCTTTTCAAATTTTTGGTGAAAATGAAATTGACGAACAGGCAAAATTTCAATTGTACGATTCGTTGAAACTGCCGGTTTCTGTTGCAGGAGCATTAATGCCAGATGCGCATTCGGGTTACGGATTGCCAATTGGTGGCGTATTAGCAACTGATAACGCTGTGATTCCATACGGAGTTGGTGTTGATATTGGCTGTCGAATGAGCCTTTCAATTTTTGATTTGCCAGCTTCTCATTTTAAAGGAAAAGAACATCAATTAGAAGCTATTTTAAAAGACAATACGAAGTTTGGAATGTATGAAACACATGCTTCAAGAGTAGATCATGAGGTGTTTTATAATAGTGGATTTCAAGATATTCCGTTATTGAAAAATCTTCTTCCAAAAGCCTATAAACAATTAGGAACATCTGGTGGGGGAAACCATTTTGTGGAATTTGGAATTGCTAAAATTGATAGTCCTGAGAATGAATGGAAATTGGAAAAAGGGGAATATTTTGCTGTTCTGTCACACAGCGGTTCTCGCGGATTGGGCGCTAATATTGCAAAGCATTATACTTATTTGGCAACAAAACAATGTCCGTTGCCAAAAAACGTACAGCATTTGGCTTGGTTGGATTTGAATACGCACGACGGTCAGGAATATTGGCTGGCAATGAATTTAGCTGGAGAATATGCCAAAGCCTGTCATGATGATATTCACAGACGAATTGCCAAAGCAATTGGAAAAAGAGTAGTGGTAACGATTGAAAACCATCACAATTTTGCCTGGAAAGAAATCGTAAACGGTCAGGAATGTATCGTGCATAGAAAAGGAGCAACTCCTGCTGGCGAAGGTCAGTTGGGAATTATTCCCGGTTCAATGACGGCACCAGGTTTTATTGTTAAAGGAAAAGGAAATGCTGAAAGCCTGAATTCAGCTTCGCATGGCGCGGGACGTTTGTTTTCGAGGGCGAAATGCAAAAGCAGTTTCACGCAAAGCCAAATCAATAAAGAATTGAAGAAACATGATGTGACTTTAATTGGTGGAAATATTGATGAGGCTCCAATGGCATATAAAGACATTACGAAGGTAATGGCAAATCAAACAGATCTAGTTGAAGTTCTAGGCACTTTTACGCCAAAGATTGTTAGAATGGATCGTTAAAAAGTAAAAATTATGGAAAGGTTTCAAGATGAAAATAAATGGCTAGGAAATTTTTATAAAGAGATTTTCGTGGTATGTCCGAAATGTGAATGTAAAGGAGTTCTGAAAGAAGTTCCTAAAAATTGTGAATGCGGAAAATGTACTAGAATGGCTTTTGAATGCAAAACTTGCTTTTATAAGATTGATGAACCAGTTTATCACTACAAAGCGTATGGGAAACACTATTGTGGCAATTGTTATGAAAAATTTGATTATGAATCTCAGGTTTTTAAAGAAAGGCCAGAAACATATCTAGTTAAATGTCCGCATTGCAGTTTTCAGGAAGAAATAAAACCAGTTGTTTCTAGAATTAGAAAAGAATCAAAAAAAGATGGCTTGGTTAGGGAACCTTGGCATAATTTGCTTCTTTGGTTTCAAAAAGAAGTCAAAGGAAATATATTTTGGGTTTACAATCAGGAGCATATAATCTATTTGGAAAAATACATTAAAGCCGATTTAAGAGAAAGAAATAATAATGGAAGCGGTAACGGAACAATGCTTTCAAGGCTTCCAAAATTTATTAAAGAAGCAAAAAACAGAGAAAAGCTTCTTAAAATATTAGAAAAATGGAAAGAATAATTCAGATAACAGCGGGTCGCGGACCTGCAGAATGCACTTGGGTTGTCGCCCAAGTGCTTAAAAAAGTTTTGGAAGAAGCTCAGGATCAAAATTTAGATGTGGTTTTACTCCAAAGAGAAAAAGGAGAAGAAAACGGAACTATTGAAACCGCATCGATTTCTGTAAAAGGAAAAAATGCTGATCAGTTTGTGAAATCTTGGGTTGGAACGATTCAATGGATTGGCCAGAGTCAGTTTAGGAAAATGCATAAGCGTAAAAATTGGTTTATTGGAATTTTTGAAATTGAACAACAGAAGAATGTTTCAGTATCAGAAAATGATATTCAATATCAAGCAATGCGGAGTTCTGGAGCTGGCGGTCAGCATGTGAATAAAGTGAGTTCGGCTATTCGGGCAACTCATATTCCGACTGGAATTGCAGTTGTCGCTATGGACAGCCGTTCTCAGCACCAAAACAAAAATCTGGCAACAGAAAGATTATTAAAAAAACTAGAAGACGAGAAATTAATTCAGCTTAAAAATCATGTTGGAAAACAATGGGAAAATCAACTCAATGTAGAACGTGGAAATCCCGTGAGAGTTTTTACAGGAAGTGATTTTAAAAAGAACAAAGTAGAGAAAAGCTACAAGGGGCCTCGTCAGAAATTAAAAAACGATTTACGCAATGAAAACAACTGATAAATACCTTTTTCAGGCCTTGGATAATTATCCATTTTGGTTGGAAGGGACAATTGAATCTTTAGATTATGCTTTTTCTTATGATGATAAAAACACGATGGTTTTGTGTTTGTACGGAAGAATTCAAGCAGAACAATTAATGAATTATGAAGAGGCGAAATCTTATTTTCAGCAGGCTTTATCGATTAATATTCATGCTCTTGAAGTATATCCGTTTTATCTGAAAACGTTGATTTTAAATGAAGATTACGAAGAAGCACAAAAATTAATTGATTTTGCTCTGACTGTTAAAGGAATAAACAAATCAGAAATTTATGTCAAGAAAGCCATTCTTTTGGAAGCACAAAACAAGTTTAAAGAGGCATTAAAAGAAATTAAAAATGCAAAACTTCATTTGTTGCAATTTAATTATGAATCTGATATTTCAGATGTTGAGAAGAGGATTGAGAATAAAATTGATTTGCTGAAAAAGAAAAAAGAAAAGAAATCTAAGAAAGGTTCTAAAAAGAAATCAAAGTAATTTTTTCTAAAAAAAAACGATGCAAATTTTGCATCGTTTTTTTTAGAAAGTATAATTACGCAAAGTTTTTCAATTTCGACGAAGGAGAAATCTCCGCAAGTAATTCCGCAACTATATTCCAATCTTTGTAGAGTTTCTCGTGGAGATTTCTCCTTCGTCGAAATGACAATATTGTGGGATATAGTGAGAAAAAAAAATTATTTCCAATGCAATTCCAAAGCAAAACACGTTTTTTCGTCTTTTGTAATGCTGAATGTTGCAGTAGTATGATTGTCATCTTCACTTTCATGAATTACCACGTTATCTTGTAGCGAAAGCTCTTTCATGAAATTCATTTCGAAGCTTTTTACTTCCTGTTTCATGATTCGTTTTGGGTCAACATGATCAAGGCACCATTCCAGGTATTTTACATTGTTGACATGATTTACAATATCTAAATCGGATAAATATACTGTTTTTTCGAAAACGGCTTCTTTTTCGTGATTAATATTGATTTTTGAAAAACCTTCTTCTGTCGCTCTTTTGTCAGGAAATAGTTCAAAATGTTCAAAAGGTAATGCCAATGCCTCTGGACGACGTGCCTTGGTATTGAAAACTGCCCAATAGGTTTCGCTTCCCACGATCTTTTTTCCGTTTACATACATTTCCAGGGCACGTACAGATCGTGAATTTTCTAAACTGTTAATCCATGTTTTTACGGTTACAACATCTTGCCATTTTGGTAATGCTGTAATTTCAACGCGCATTCGGCTTAAAACCCATGCTTGGTCAAATTCTTGCATATCAGAAAAACTGATTCCGCCGACTTCAGAATGTGCAGCAGCGGTTAATTGTAAAAGATTGCATAAATCGGTATATTTCAAGTAGCCGTTTGGCGTACATTGCGTGAAATTGATTTCCCAGTCTTTGCTTAAAACTGATGTGAAGTTGGGAGATATTGGCATTTTTTAATTTTAGATTTTAGATTTTTCCTGCGGAAAATAGAGCAAAGATGAAAGACTTTATTTTACTTTAGAAGATTTTCTATGTAATTTATAATTTCTTTTCTATCTGTTGCGTAATCAAACCATTTGGTGTTTTCGTTTCGTTTGAACCACGTTAATTGTCTTTTGGAGAATCTTCTGGTGTTCTTTTTGATTTCTTCTATTGCAAAAGGCAAAGTGAATTCTCCGTCAAAATAACTAAATAATTCTCTATAACCGACCGTTTGAAGCGCATTTAACGCTTTGTTAGGATATAGTGCTTCGGCTTCTTTTAACAATCCTTCATTCATCATGATATCAACGCGTTGGTTGATTCGGCTGTAAATGATTTCTCTATCTGCATCTAAACCAATTAGGATAGGAGTGAAGTTGCGGTTATTTTTCTTTTGGTTTAAGAAAGAAGAATAGGGTTTTTGAGAACCAATGCAAACTTCCACAAAACGCATCATTCGTTGTGGGTTTTGCAATGTCTGCGGATTTTCAGCTGTTATTTTTTGATAATATTCTGGATCTAAATTTTTCAGTTGTTCTTGAAGATATTCTATTCCAAGTTTTTCATAATTAGAATTTACTTCTTCTCGAACTTTTGGATTGATTTCGGGAAATTCGTCGAAACCTTTTAAAATGGCATCTACATATAAACCTGAACCTCCAATAAGAATAACAAAATCGTTGGTTTGAAATAATTCTTCGATTTTGGCTAGAGCTTCTTTTTCATAATCGCCAACGGTATAATTTTCAAAAATCGATTTGTTTTGAATGAAATGATGTTTGGCAGCATTTAATTCTTCCTGACTTGGAACTGCTGTTCCGATAGTCATTTCTTTGAAAAACTGACGGCTGTCGCACGAAACGATTTCGCATTTAAAATGTTGTGCCAAAGTGATACTTAAGGCTGTTTTGCCTATAGCTGTTGGTCCGACAATGGTAATTAGGTATTTCATAGTTTTTAGCCCAGATGGAAATGGAAACCCCGGACTTATATTTGTTAAATTTTTTTGGTATAAAAGAGCGACCAACGGAAGCTCCTTTTATGCCTTAAAAAATTACAAATATAAGGAGGAGTTGGAATGTACAGCTGGATTGGCTTCTAAAATTAATTATTAGGCAGTTCTGTTCCGCATTCGTAACAATATTTTGCGTTGTCAAAATGAACTTGTGACTGACATTTTCGGCATGTTTTTTTACCGCTTACAGTACCGTTTCTTAAACTGCTTTTGGCAAATTCAGCTGTTACAATTCCTGTTGGAACGGCAATGATTCCGTAACCTAAAATCATTACAAATGCTGCAATAAATTGTCCAAGTGGCGTTTGTGGCGAAATATCTCCGTAACCAACTGTTGTAAGGGTTACGATTGTCCAATAGATTCCCATTGGAATGCTGGTAAATCCTGATTCTCTGCCTTCAACCAGATACATAATTGTTCCAATTATGACGGTGCTGATTAATACAAAATAAATGAAGACTAGAATTTTTTCTTTACTGGCTTCTATTGCTTCTTTTAATTGCAGGGATTGATGGTTGATTTGCGGAATATGCAAAATTTTGAATAATCTTAGAAAACGCAATGCTCTTACGATTGATAAAATGCTTGCGCCTGGGAAAAAGATGGATAAATACATGGGTAAAACGGCAAGCAAATCGATGATTCCGTAAAAGCTGAAAATGTATTTGATAGGTTTTTGAATGGATATTATTCTTAAAATATATTCGATGGTAAAGAATATTGTAATTATCCATTCACATATCAACAATTGTTGGTGATATTTAGAGCTTACACCTTCAACAGTGTCCAACATTATAAGAAGAACGCTCAATAAGATTAAACCCAACAATACTAAATCGAACATTCGTCCTAAAATGGTATTGGTACCATATAGAACGATTTTGACTTTTTCTCTGAAGATTTCGTATTGTGATTTTCTGTTTTTCATATCCTTAAAGATAATGAAAGTTTCGATTTGTTAAAAATGAAGTATTTTTAATGATTTGCTTTTTCGGATATAACTCTGAATGATATTCTTTACATCTCGATTATGCTGCATCGGAACCAAAATATTTTTTAAGATATCAATATTCGTGATTTGATAATTAAGATCGTAATAAGCGTAACCTATATAAGTTCCGTTTTCGATTAAAATGGCACTTCTTTCGTTTACATTTCTTCCTCTGTCAATAAGGACCATGCTTTTGTTTTCAAAACTGTTTTCTGAGATGAATTGCTGTACTCTCAAATTATAAACTTCTGGATTGATTTCGCCAATGCATGCTCCGTCACATTCTTTAATTTTATATTGAAAACACTCTTTTTTGGTTTGGTATAAACCTGTTAATTTTTGGCACAAATGATATTTTGCCGTAATCTTAAAAAGCGCATTTTTGCCTTCTTGCAAAGAAACATAAGAAGTGATTTCTTTTTTACGTCCGTCTGCTTTTTCAAGTTTTAAATTGATATAGCCATTTGAATCTTTTTCGGCATATAAAGCGAAAGGGAAAATAGTTTTCTTTTGCGAGCGATTATATCGAGGGCGATTTACTTTAACCTCTTGGCTTTCTTTTAAAAGTGCAATTAATTCGCTTCCAGTTTCGTCGTAAGTTATGGTGAAAACTTCCGCCTGAATTCGTTTGCTTTTGGTTGTAACTCCCGTAAAATGCTGATTGACTCTTTTTTTGATATTTTGGCTTTTTCCAATGTAAATTAAAGTCCCATCTTCTTTGTAGATATAATAAACGCCTGTTTTAGCCGGCATTTGATTTAATATATCCAAGAATTTTGGAGAAATTCCTTTTTCGACTTCGAGTTTTATAAAATCTTTTACGATGGTTTTTTCAACATCTTTTTCCAAAAGCATTTTGAAAAGCTTCGTTGTAGCCATAGCGTCTCCACTGGCGCGATGTCTGTCGGCCATTGGAATTCCTAGTGAACGAACAAGTTTTCCTAAACTGTAAGACGGTTGTTCTGGAATTAGTTTTTTCGCTAGTTCTACTGTACAAAGTGTTTTAGCTTCAAAATCGTAGCCTAAACGTCTGAATTCTGTACGCAGGATTCTATAGTCAAAAGAGGCGTTGTGAGCTACAATAACGCAATCTTGAGTGATTTCTATAATTCGTTTCGCAACTTCGTAGAATTTTGGAGCAGAACGTAACATAGCGTTATTAATTCCAGTCAGTTTTACTACGAAAGGCTGAATCGGAATTTCAGGATTGACAAGGCTGATGAATTGATCAACTACTTCATGCCCATCAAATTTGTAGATAGCGATTTCGGTAATTCCCTCTTCATTAAATTGGCCTCCAGTTGTTTCTATGTCTAATATTGCGTACATATTCAATGTCAATGTCAAAAATCAATGGCAATTACAATATCAAAAAAACAATTGCAATATCAAAAATCAATTTCAATTTTGAAATTGCCGTTGTCATTGTTATTGATTTTTTGCCATTGTCATTGATATTGAAAAATTATCTTTTATTTATTATCATTTTTGATGAAATTGCGATTAATTGCTCTACTTCGATTAGAAGTTTATTTCTTTTGCTGTCATCGCCTTCTTTAATATAATCTAGAATTTTTAATGAGTTTCTTGATTCTTTTAACTCCTTCACGACTAATGAAACTTTAAAAACAAAATCTTTATCAGTTATTGTCCCTTGTGCTTCTCCAAAATTTAAAGAGGCACTTCCTGATGATCGAATTAATTGATTTTTATAATATTCATTTTCAAATAACCTTTCTAATTGTCGAGTGAAAAAAATACATTCTCCAGCAAATCGCACTAATCGATCTTCAAAATTGAATATTTTTTCTATTTAAATTTTTCCCATTTTAAAATTGATATTGATTTTTGCAATTGCAATTGATATTGAAAAATTAACGACCGCCAAAAATGCTGCTTCCAATGCGAACCATTGTGCTTCCGCATTCTATTGCCAATTGATAATCTCCAGACATTCCCATCGATATAGTGTTCAGACTGCAGTTGTCAGTTTTCAGCTCTTTTATCGAATCAAAAATCGATTTTAAATGGGTAAATTCTTTTTTAATCTGGTTTTGGTCTTCGGTAAAAGTGGCCATTCCCATTAAACCTAAGATACGAATATTTTTTAACTCTTTAAACTCTGCAGAAGTTAAAAGTGCATTTAGTTCATTTTCGTCTAAACCAAATTTAGATTCTTCTTCAGCAATATAAATTTGGAGAAGACAATCTATAATTCTATTATTTTTTAAAGCTTGTTTATTAATTTCTTGCAATAATTTCAAACTGTCAACGCCATGAATTAAAGTCACATAAGGCGCCATAAATTTGACTTTATTCGACTGAACATGACCAATCATATGCCATTGGATATCTTTTGGCATTTGTTCCCATTTCTCCGTCATTTCCTGAATTTTGTTTTCTCCAAAAATGCGTTGCCCAGCTTCATAAGCCTGCATCAAATCGGAGACAGGTTTTGTTTTTGAAACGGCAACCAGAGTTACATGTTCAGGTAAAGTTGATTTGATTGTATTTAAATTCGATTGAATCGACATGGTATTTCTTTTTATAAAAACTGCTTCGAGATTTTCTCTGCTTTTTTGCTTTCGCTATAATCGTAAAAACCTTCGCCAGATTTTACTCCAAGTTTTCCAGCTCTAACCATATTTACTAAAAGTGGGCAAGGAGCATATTTTGGGTTTTTGAATCCGTCGTACATTACATTTAGAATGGCAAGACAAACGTCAAGACCAATGAAATCAGCTAATTGTAATGGTCCCATTGGATGTCCCATTCCTAATTTCATTACTGTATCGATTTCATAAACTCCAGCAACACCATTGTATAACGTTTCGATTGCTTCGTTTAGCATTGGCATTAAAATTCTGTTTGCTACGAAACCTGGATAATCGTTTACTTCAACAGGAACTTTCCCTAATTTTTCAGATAAATCCATGATGATCTTAGTTACTTCATCGCTTGTATTGTATCCGCGAATGATTTCAACCAATTTCATAATCGGCACCGGATTCATAAAGTGCATTCCGATAACGCGCTCAGGATGTGCTACAACAGCTCCAATTTGCGTAATGGAGATTGAAGATGTATTAGTTGCTAAAATTGTATTATGAGAACAATATTCGTTTAATTGTTTGAAAATGTTCAGTTTCAATTCTACATTTTCTGTTGCGGCTTCAACTACCAAATCAACACCAACAACGCCGTCTTTTATATCCGTATAAGTAATAATATTGGTGATTGTTTTCGCAACATCTTCTTGAGTGATTGTTCCTTTTGCAAGCATACGGTCTAAGTTGGCAGCAATTGTTGCCATTCCTTTATCTAATGATTTTTCAGAAACATCAATTAATTTTACGGTAAATCCGCTTTGTGCAAAAGTATGAGCAATTCCGTTACCCATTGTTCCTGCTCCAATTACAGCTATTGTTTTCATTTTATGCTAGATATTTTTTTATGATTTAGCCACGAATTCACCAAATAATTCGTGAATTCGTGGCTAATTTATTTTTTGAAATTTTATTATTTTTTGAAACAATCAATAATTTGATAAGCCACGCGTAATGCATCTGTTGCCTGCTCAAGTGTTACAACTGGAGTTGTGTCGTTATTGATAGCATCTGCAAACGAATTTAATTCGTCTAAAATGGCATTGTTTTGCTCAACATCTGGATTAGTGAAATAGATTTGTTTTTTTACACCTTCAGCATTCTGCAAAATCATATCAAAATCTCCAGGAACTTCTGGTGCATCTTTCATACGAACCACTTCACATTTTTTCTCTAAAAAGTCAACAGAAATGTATGCGTCTTTTTGAAAGAAGCGTGATTTACGCATGTTTTTCATTGAAATTCTGCTGGCAGTTAAGTTAGCAACACAGCCATTTTCGAATTCGATTCTGGCGTTGGCAATATCCGGAGTTTCGCTGATAACCGAAACACCACTTGCATTGATGCTTTTTACTTTAGATTTTACAACACTTAAAATAGCATCGATATCGTGAATCATTAAATCCAAAACTACAGGAACATCTGTACCGCGAGGATTAAATTCTGCCAAACGATGCGTTTCTATAAACATCGGATTTTCGATCATTTCTTTTGTAGCGATAAAAGCAGGATTAAAACGCTCTACGTGACCAACTTGTCCTTTTACGTTGTATTCGTTTGCTAAAGCAATAATTTCTTCGGCTTCTTCAACTGTATTGGCGATTGGTTTTTCAATAAAGATATGTTTTCCTGATTTGATGGCAACTTTAGCGCATTTGTAGTGCGAAAGCGTAGGAGTAACAATGTCAATCACGTCGACAGCGTGAATAAGTTTTGCAATTGTGCTGAAATTTTTATAGCCAAATTCTTTTGAGATTCTTTCGGCATTTTCCTGATTTTCGTCGTAAAATCCAACTAATTCGTATTTGTCAGATTGTTGTAATAAGCGTAAATGTATTTTACCAAGATGACCAGCACCTAAAACTCCTACTTTTAACATGAGAATGTATTTTAAACAAAAATATAATTTATTTGTTTACCGTGAAAATGAATTTAGGTAATTGTGAGTTGTTGGTTGTGAGTTATTGGTTGTTGGTCGCTTATTGTTTGTTGCTTCTTTCTTTTTGTAACTTTTCACCCAAAGCGAAGTCGAGGAGTGTACAGTTAGGAAAAGGACTTCGGCTATCCTCGGCCTGACAAATAATGGCTTTTGTTTTTCGACTTTTGACTTTACATTTTTATTATTTAAAAATCAATATTTGAAATCCTGTTTTCTTTCTTATTTTTGCGAAAATAAAACCTACCCATTTTGAAAGACACTGCCAAACATCAAGGACTTCGTAATCAATTAGTAACCACTTTAGAGCAAAAAGGAATTACTGATAAAGCAGTTCTGGATGCGATAAAAAAAATCCCAAGGCACCTTTTTTTGAATTCTAGTTTTGAAGATTTCGCTTATCAGGATAAGGCTTTTCCTATTGGCGCAGGCCAAACTATTTCACAGCCTTACACTGTTGCTTTTCAATCGCAGCTTTTAGAAGTGCAGAAAGAGCATAAAGTTTTGGAAATTGGAACGGGGTCTGGATATCAGACGGCTGTTTTGTTTCATCTTGGAGCGAAAGTTTACACGGTAGAAAGACAAAAAGAATTGTTTAAACAAACTTCTGTATTGTTTCCAAAATTAAATATTCGACCAAAACATGTTTCTTTTGGGGACGGTTATAAAGGACTTCCAAATTTTGCTCCTTTTGACAGTATTATAGTTACCGCTGGTGCACCTTTTATTCCGCAACCATTAATGGCACAATTAAAAATAGGAGGAAGGCTTGTTATTCCGTTGGGAGAAGACGTTCAGATTATGACTTTGTTAATTAGAAAAAATGAAACACAATTCGAAAAACATGAGTTTGGAGAATTTCGATTTGTTCCTTTGTTGGAAGATAAAAATTAATGTGAAAGCCCGCTTAAAACGGGCTTTTCTATTGGGTAAGAATTGAAATATATCTTTCCAAACTTTCTTTTTCTTTTTGAGCTATAAACAGAAAAAAATCTTCTTTGTCTTTTTTGGTTTGAGCAATTTCTAAAGACTGGTAATATTGCATTCGAGTTTCGTAATCGCCTTTAATATTAGCAATAGGATAGCCTTTTTGCATTAAAATTAAATTCATGATTAGTCGTGAAGTTCTTCCGTTTCCATCAATAAAAGGATGAATTGTAGCTAAACGCTCGTGCATTTCTGCCGCTAAAATAATAGGATGGAGTTTATTTTTATTGATTTCATACCAAACAAAATATTCTTCCATTTCCTGTGGAACCATTAAAGGTTGTGGAGGCATGTGACTGCTTCCCTGAATCATCACCTGAACTTTTCTGTAACGTCCGGCATCTTCCGGAATTATTCCTCGTAGAATTAAATTATGAATGGATAAAAGATCTCGTTCGTTTAAAGAGCTGTTTTTGTTCATTAATTCTTTAATAAAACCAATTGCTTCCTGATGATTTATAGCTTCAAGATGTTCCCGCATGCTTTTTCCAGAAATTGTCAAGCCTTCATTGATAACCATGTCAGTTTCACGAAGTGTCATGGTGTTACCTTCAATTCTATTGCTTTCAAAAGTATATTCTAATTCTAAGGCCTGTTTTATTTTAAAGCTGTCATATTGACGATAAGAATCTAATTTTTCTTTTAAGGCATCGATTTCTTTTAGGATTTTCTCTAAAGAAGTAGATAATTTAAGATTTGAAACCGTTTTGTTGTATTTGATTTCATCTTCAGCAACTTTTAAAGCTTTTAAGACAAATTCTTCATCACCAATTTCATAAAGAATCTTTTCTTTAAGCCAAGCAATCATTAAGGTTTCATAATCAATTTCTAAAAGCTGAGACAGCTTAATAACCTGATCTTTGGTTGGTTTTCTGGTTCCCGATTCGAATTTACTAATCAATGCTTGGTCAATGTCGGCAAGTTGTGCTAATTCACGAGTTTTTAAACCTTTTTGCTCTCTAGCATTTTTAAGAAGTGATTTCATTTAATGAAAAATTTTGTCTTGACAAATTTAGTCAATTTTTATGATGTAAAAAAAAAGCAACAGATTAAATGTTGCTTTATCGATTTTATTTTGGAGGTAAAGAACCGTCTTTTCTCATTTCTTTCACTACAGCCTGCATAATGGCATCGACAGTTTGACCTAAATCTGTGACATTTTGAGATTTTGTAGTTCCTGTCCAGATGAGTTTGTTTTCTTTTAAGGAAAAAATATTGGTTTCAACCATGTAAGATGTAGTTTCCTGATAATAGCCCGGATCATAAAATGCGGGAGAATACATTCCGTACCAATTTCCAAAACCATAGCCATACATTCCGGTATACATTCCGTCAAAACCTCCGTAATACATTCCAGTGTAAGTTCCAGGTACGTAAGAAGTTTCTTTTTCTTTGCTGACTAGACGCATGGTAACAACGCCATCAAAATTTTCATCTTGTAAAATTTTCAGTTGCTGTTCTTTAGTAAGTTTTAAATTAGTTCCGTTTAAATATTGATAAGAAGTTTTAAAAATTGGATTGCTTGAAGCAATTCTATTTTCGGTTGTTCTTCTGGCAGCTTCGTCTTTTACTAAAGCCATAACAAGAACTTTTTTGAAATTTTCTTGAGCAACGGTAATATTTGGATCTCTCCAGCTATTAACAATTGCTGTATTACTGCCGCAACTTGAAAGTATCATTATTGCGAAAAACAAAACTAAGTACTTTTTCATATTTTACAGTTAAATTGGTTATAAGTAAAAATAACGATAAAATATTAATAAACAGAGTTTTATGTTAAAATAAAAAGTCTTTAATTAAAGGCTTTTTTAATACGGTCTAAATCTCGTTTGGTATCTTGTTCTTTTAAAGATTCTCGTTTGTCATAGTTTTTCTTTCCTCTGCAAAGGCCAATCTGCAATTTTGCCAATCCTTTTTCATTGGTAAATAATTTCAGCGGAACAATAGTAAGTCCTTTTGCTTGTACATTTTTATGAAGCGTTTTTAATTCTTTCTTATTCAAAAGAAGTTTTCGTTCACTTCTTGATTTATGATTGAATTGATTTCCAAAAGAATACTCTTCGATATAAGTATTAATAGCAAAAAGCTCCATGCCACTGAATTCGCAAAAGCTTTCTGTAATATTGGCTTTCCCTAAACGTATCGATTTGATTTCGGTACCTGCTAAAACAATTCCAGCAGTATAGGTATCGATTATTTCATAATCAAATCGGGCTCTTTTATTTAATATATTGACTGATTTTAACATGAGTGCAAATGTAAGACAAAATTGAAAAACTTACGCCGGCTAAGATAATTAAAGTTTTATTCTAATCTATGATTTTAATCATCCACGACAAAAATGCTTCCTTTTAAGTTTGCTTTATAATTTCAAAAACAAATTTAAAATGAAAAAAATTGTAACGCTAGTTAGTATTGTACTAATTAGTTTGTCTGCTAAAGCGCAAGAAGCAAGTCAAGGGTTAAAAGGGGCTTGGTTTGCAACCTCTCAATTTGGTTTTCAACAGACAAAAACGGCAGATGCTAAAAATACCACTTTATCTGTTTTGCCAATTGTTGGAACATTTGTAACACCATCTGTAGCTGTTGGAGCAGGAGTTGGGTACATTAATATTAAAGCAGATTCTGATGCGGGCACTGCTGCTAAAACAGATTTATTTGTTGCGCAGCCTTTAGTTAGAAAGTATTGGAATATTGCTGGTTCACTTTATTTCTTCGGACAATTAGCAGTGCCAGTTATTACTGGTAAAGAGAAAGAAAGTGAATTAAAAGTAACTCAAGTTGGTGTATCGATGTCAGGAGGGTTTGATTATTTTGTAACTAAAAATTTCTCAGTTGAGTTTTCTTATGACTTAGCGAACTTCACATCAACTACTGTTGATCCAAAAACTGGAGATAAAACAACAGTTACTAATTTTGGTTTGGCGCACGTAGCCAATGTAGATCCGTTTTACAATACTGCTTTAGCAGGTAGTAATCCTAATCTAACTTCACCGGTTTCGGTTGGATTTAAATTCGTATTCTAATTTATTCTTTATTTGATTACTGTAAAATTCAATTTAGTAATTTTGCAAAAGAAAAGGCCGTACTTTTTAAGTACGGCCTTTTTGATATAATTTAAAAAAAAATAAAATGCAAAATCAATCTAAAGATCCGTTACATGGAATCACGCTTCAAAAAATTGTAGAAACCTTAGTAGATTATTATGGTTTTGATACTTTAGGCGAATTAATTCCGATTAAATGTTTTAATTCCAATCCAAGTGTAAAATCAAGTCTTACTTTTTTAAGAAAAACAGATTGGGCGAGAAAAAAATTGGAAGAGCTTTATATTAAGACACTTCCTAAGTTATAATTTATAAGAAATCATAACGCCTCCACGATACGGAAGCCATTCACCGCTTTTATTGTAATTAGGCGCTTTTTCATATCTGCCTGGAGTTCCGTCGTTGTAGTAACCGTGGTAGAATCCTTGGTGCCAACCACCTCCAACAAAAAAGTCAAGTACGAATTTGTCATTTAGTTTTAAGTTGTAACCTACAGTTGCTCCAATTCTGTAACCAAAACCATCTTCATATTCATTACTATTCCAGTAATTCCATTTTTGTAATTCATATTTGTCAGCACCTATATGTGCTCCAACATAGAATCCGTTATATTTTTCTTTAAAGTGGTAACGAACTTCTGGAGTTAAAGTGATGAATTTCATTGGATGATGTCCGTTAAATGATTCCCAAAAAGAAGCCATTATATCTGCACTAAAAGTTGTTTTTTCTCCAATGCTGGTTTCAATTCCAATATTTGGTACCGCAAGTAAAGCGGTAGCTCCGTTGAATTTGATAAAAGTCTGGCTTTGTAATTGAATTGATAGAAGAAGAACGGTAAGGGCAAATAATTTTTTCATTGGTATCTTTTAATCGAAGGGAATATTTTTTTCGGCACAAATATAACGTAAGTAAATCGTTACTATTGCCGATTAACCTAGTTTTAACAAGATTATTTTTTGTCAGAATTGAATATTGTATTTAGTTCTCTAACAATGAGTAGATTACTTTGTCTAGAAATTTACCATTATAGAAATCAGATTCTTTGAAATGGGCTTCTTTAACAAAGCCACATTTTTGTAAAACTTTTTCAGAAGCATAATTGTCAGGGTCAATTACGGCTTCAATAGAGTGAAGTTTTAGCTCTTCGAAGCCATATTTAACAAGCCTTTTTACTGCTTCAGGAACAAATCCTTTTCCATGAAATTCAGGTAAAATCATATAGCCAATTTCAGCTCTGTAGTTTTCTGGTTGTAATCTATAAAATCCTATGAAACCAAATAATTTTGAATCATCTTTAAGTCTTATTGCCCAATTAATCCCTTTGTTGGTATCAATTGTCTCTTTTATTATTTTAATATGTTCCAATGCATCATCAGTGTTTTTTGCTAATGGTCTCGGAATATATTTCATTATCTCAGGATTAGAACGTAAGGCGAAAATTTCGTTTACATCTTCTTCTGTAATTCTATTTAATAGTAGCCGTTCCGTTTCGATAATTGGAAAAGATGAAAAATCAAACTCTAACATATTAAACTGTATTATAATATTGTTATACTAAATTTTGCAGAGAAATTTTTGTTTTCATCCAAAATCAAAATTCCTTCTTTTTCGTATAGATTTCCTGTATTTTGATCCGTATCAGAATAACCTAACCAAGGTTCTATACAAATAAATGGAGCATTTTCTTTTGTCCAAATACCTAAACTTGGAAAATCTTGATAATCAACTTTTATATATGGTTTTGCGCTTTTTAGAATCGTCAATGACTTTGAGTTTAATTTTTTAAAAATCAAAGCATCATTTTTAAAAAGCTCATAATTTAAAGAAACTTTATTGTTTGTTGTTTCTAAGATTTTAGTCTTAGATGAAATTAAATCATTTTCAAGCAAGTAATATTTAAGTTCTTCTTCTTTTTCAAATTGAAGAGCATAATCTTCAAAATTATCTGGTAATGCAATTGCAGGATGTGCTCCAATTGAAAAAGGCATTTTTTCTTTACTGTTATTGATGATTTTGTATTCTAAATCCAAAGAATTTTCAGTAAGTGTATAAATAAGCTGTAATTCAAAATCAAAAGGGTATTTTTTGAGTGTTTCGTCAGAAGATTTTAGGGAGAAAACCGCTTTGCTTTCCGTTTTATCAATTAATTCAAATTCCATATCACGAGCAAAACCGTGTCTTGGCAATTGATATTCTATGCCATTAATAGTGTAGGTATTGTTTTTTAATGTTCCTACAATAGGGAAAAGAACAGGAGAGTGTTTGCCCCAAAAATCTGGATTTCCTTCCCAAATATATTCATTGTTTAAATTGTCTTTTATAGAAAATAACTCAGCTCCAGCATGTTTTATGGAAGCTTTTAGTTTTGAATTTGAAATAGTTGTAGTCAAAATATCAAGTATAAAATGATTGTTTTTTAAAGTGATGTAAATATATTTTATAAAATTCAGTTTTCTTGTAAAATGAGCTAAATTATTTTATTGATAAAATTTTGCTAAAATTGAATTTATGTTTGGAAATTTCTCTGTCAATAGCTTTTTTTTTCATTAATTTGCTACATAAACAGCTAAAAAATATGAAAAAGCAATGTGCAAAAGCCATTTTAACCGCGGCTTTATTTTTTGGGATTTCATCGGTCTGGGCGCAGCAAACTCCGTCAGCGACAGCAGCAAATCCGGTAAACAATTACAATTATCATGATGCCTTTGGTCCGCATTTTTATACAAAAAACGGAACTTCAACTCGTGCAGCGAGCGGTCAGCCTGGAGTAGAGTATTGGCAGAACAGAGCTGATTACCAAATCACAGCGAAGTTAAACGGAACTACAAATGAGATTGTAGGTACGGACGAAATTACGTACACTAATAATAGTCCAGATAAATTAGGGTTTTTATGGTTGAATTTGGATCAAAACTTATTTAAAGAAGATTCTAGAGGAAATGCCGTTGTGCCTTTAACAGGAAGCCGTAATGGAGCGCAAGGTCAGGTTTTTGATGGCGGAAATAAAATTAAATCAGTAAAAGTGATTTCTGTTGGTAAAAAGAAAACAGAAATTGAAGCTAAATACGTAGTTACAGATACGAGAATGCAGATTTTTCTTCCAGAAGAATTAGCTGCAAAAGGAGGAACTGTAAAAGTAAAAATAGAATTCTCATTTATAGCGCCTTTTGAAGGTTCAGACAGAATGGGAGTTTTGGAAACTAAAAATGGAAAAATCTTTACCATTGCACAATGGTATCCACGTATGTGCGTCTATGATGATGTGCGCGGATGGAACACAGCTCCTTATTTAGGTGCTTCTGAGTTTTACCTTGAATATGGAGATTTTGATGTAAAATTGACTGTTCCTGGAAATCATTATGTGGTAGCTTCTGGAGAATTGATTAATGGTCAGGAAGTATTTTCTGCAGATCAATTAAAGAAATACAAAGACGCATCTAACAGTGATCAGACAGTAACAATTCGTTCTGCTGAAGAGGTTGCTGCGACGGCAAATGCAAATGCAGGAACTGAAAAAACTTGGCATTATAAAATGAAAAATGCACGTGATTTCTCTTGGGCATCGTCTCCTGCTTTTATTTTAGATGGTGCTAAAATTAATCTTCCAAGCGGTAAAAAATCTTTGGCATTATCTGCTTATCCTGTAGAAAGTGCAGGAAGAGATGGTTATGGCCGTTCTACAGAATATGTAAAAGCTTCAATCGAACATTATTCTAAACAATGGTTCGAATATCCTTATCCAGCGGCGACAAACGTTGCAGGAAATGAAGGAGGAATGGAGTATCCAGGAATCGTTTTCTGCGGATGGAAATCTAAAGGGGCAGATTTATGGGGAGTTACAGATCACGAATTTGGACACATTTGGTTCCCAATGATTGTTGGTTCTAACGAAAGGTTATTCGGGTGGATGGACGAAGGTTTCAATACTTTTATCAATTCATTAAGTACTGCTGCCTTCAACAATGGAGAATATAAAGAGCCGGCAGCAAATTTACATGAAGAAGCAGAGTCTTTTACTCGTCCCGATCTAGAAACGATTATGAGCTCACCAGATAATATGAAAGAGGCTAATATTGGAATGTTATGCTACTTTAAGCCAAGTGCTGGATTGATTATTTTAAGAGAACAGATTTTAGGCAAAGAGCGTTTTGATACTGCTTTCAGAACTTATATTAATCGTTGGGCTTACAAGCATCCGCAACCAGATGATTTCTTTAGAACGATGGAGAATGTGGCTGGTGAAGATTTAAGCTGGTTCTGGAGAAGCTGGTACGTAAACAACTGGAGATTCGATCAAGGAATCAATTCTGTTATGTATGTAAAAAATGATCCTGCAAAAGGAGCTGTTATTACAGTGGAGAATTTTGATAAAATGCCAATGCCGATTGTCTTAGATGTTAAAACAAAAAGCGGAAAAGTAACAAGAGTTAATCTCCCAGTAGAAATTTGGCAGCGTAATAACAGCTGGTCTTTCAAACATAATTCTACAGAAGAAATTGCGAGTATCACTTTGGATCCAGATAATGCTTTTCCTGATCATAATGAGTCTAATAATGTTTGGACAGCTGGGAAAAGCAAATTGGAAAAAGATATTATTTTAGATGCATATTTAGGTAATTATGTGACTTCAAAATCTCCTTTGACCATTGAAATGACAGAGAAAAATAGTGTTTTGAGTGCAGAACTTCCAAACTATCCTAAATTCTCTTTGTCTCCTGTTGCCGGTGAAAAAGATACATTTGAATCACAAAGAGCCGGATTAAAATTCAAATTTAACGAAGCTAAAACAGGTTTCGATATGATTATTTTAGGGAATAATCAGGTAATTCCTTTTACGAAGAAATAAAAAGCTTAAACTATAAAGTATTTAAAACCCGATAATTAGAAATGATTATCGGGTTTTGTTTTTCAAATGTATTAACAAAACGAAAAAAAAATGTTAGAATTTTAATTTTTTGTTTTGTAAATAAAAAAAAGATGTACTTTTGCACCGATGAATAAAATAAGTTTACATATAACTTCTTTGTCACGGACAAACTCACCGATTACTTCTCCCGAAGTACGGACGCTATCTCTATAGTGTTCACTGAGTTTTATAGCCGTATATTTATTCATATCCATTTTTCATTTTGAAATCACATAATTTGTCCGTTGGACAAACATATCCTAAAAGTATTTATTATTTTGTAAATTTTCTTGATCAAGTTTTTGATTTTGAGAATGTTACTTCTATTTTGCTTAATTTTATTGGATTCAATTCTGGATTTCAAGCCAAACAATATTCTTTAATTTTTAACGCTAAACTTCAATTATTGAAATGAAGATCTCTATTGTTGTTACCCAGGAAGAACACTTCAAATTCGCACAAGAAATTTGCGATACGATAGAATCATCTGCCTTGTTGAGAGGTACAGGGATTGCTAAAAGAACTCCTGAGTATATTCAGAAAAAAATGTCGAATGGTGATGCAATGATTGCTCTGGCAGACGGGAAATTTGCTGGTTTTTGTTATATCGAAAGCTGGGAACACGGAAAATTCGTGGCACATTCAGGATTAATTGTACATCCTGATTACAGAAGTTTAGGTTTGGCAAAAAAAATCAAATCGAAAGTTTTTGACTATTCTTTAAAAAGATATCCAGATGCTAAGATATTCGGAATTACAACTGGTTTAGCGGTTATGAAAATTAACTCTGAACTAGGTTATAAACCGGTTCCTTTCTCAGAATTGACAACCGATCCAAGTTTTTGGGCGGGCTGTAAAACCTGTACCAATTTTGAAATTCTACAAAGTAAACAAAACAAAATGTGCCTTTGTACTGGAATGTTGTACGATCCTAAAGAAAAACAAAAAACACCGCCGAGACATCCTTTTAATGAGGCTGTTTTAAGCAGACTTAAAAAAATTAAACAGGCTCTGTTTTTAAACAAAATATTGTCCTTTATTTTTTTATTCAAAATTTAATCAAAAAGAAATCTCAAACTGCTAAATACGAAAGTATTAGCCTAAATTATAAAAAATGAAAAAAGTAGTATTAGCTTATAGCGGAGGATTAGATACCTCGTATTGTTTGAAATATTTAAAAAATGAAAAAGGATACGAAGTTCACACTGTTCTTGTTGACACAGGAGGATTTTCTGCTGAAGAATTAACAGCTATTGAAAAAAGAGCTTACGAGTTAGGAAGTGCTCAGCATGCTAACTTAACCATTTTAGATAAATATTACGATAAAGCTATCAAATACTTGATTTTTGGAAATGTATTAAAAAACAACACATATCCGTTATCAGTAAGTGCAGAGCGTGTTTTTCAAGCAATTGAAGCTATAAAATACGCAAAAAAAGTAGGAGCAACTGCAATCGCTCACGGAAGTACTGGTGCAGGAAACGATCAAATCCGTTTCGATTTGATTTTCCAAACTATCGCTCCAGAAATCGAAATCATTACTCCAATTAGAGATTTAAAATTATCAAGACAAGAAGAAGTTGATTATTTGGCTCAAAACGGAGTTCACTATTCTTGGGAAAAAGCACAATATTCTATCAATAAAGGACTTTGGGGAACAAGCGTTGGAGGAAAAGAAACCTTGACTTCAAGCCAGCCATTGCCAAGCGAAGCTTATCCTTCGCAATTGCAAAAAGATGGAGAAGAGAAAGTTACGCTTCATTTCGAACAAGGAGAATTAGTTGGTTTAAACGGAAAAACAGATAAACCTTCAAATAATATTGTAGCTCTTGAAAAACTGGCAAGTGCTTACGCAATTGGTAGAGATATTCACGTTGGAGATACGATTATCGGAATTAAAGGAAGAGTAGGTTTTGAAGCTGCTGCGCCATTGATTATCATCAAAGCGCACCATTTATTGGAGAAACACACTCTTGGAAAATGGCAACAATATTGGAAAGAGCAATTAGGAAACTGGTACGGAATGTTATTCCACGAAGGTCAGTTCTTAGATCCAGTTATGAGAAACATCGAAACTTTCTTGCAAGACACTCAAAAAACAGTAAATGGAACGGTAACCGTTTCATTAAAACCATATCATTTCTCACTTGACGGAATCGAATCTGAAAATGATTTAATGAACACAGGTTTCGGTCAGTATGGCGAAATGAACAATGCTTGGACATCTGACGATGCAAAAGGATTTATCAAGATTTTAGGAAATGCACAAAACATATTCTCATCTGTAAACAAATTAGATCATGATTAATGTCGGAATTATTGGTGGTTCGGGCTACACGGCCGGAGAACTCATCAGAATTTTAATGTATCATCCAAAAGTAAACATCGATTTTGTTTACAGTACAACAAATGCGGGAAAACCACTTTCTGTGGCGCATCACGATTTGATGGGCGATATCGAAATGAATTTCACAGCTGAAATCAATCCGAATGTAAATGTTGTTTTCTTGTGTTTAGGCCACGGAAAATCAATTTCATTTTTGAAAGAAAATCAGTTTGCGAGTCATACTAAGATTATTGATTTAGGAAATGATTTCAGATTGAATAAAGATGCTCATTTCGAAGGAAAAGATTTTATTTATGGTTTGCCTGAAATTAATAAAGCGGAAATCAAAAAGACAAATTATATCGCAAATCCAGGTTGTTTTGCAACTGCTATTCAGTTGGCTTTGTTACCTTTAGCAAAACATAATTTGTTGAATAATGATGTTCATATTAACGCTACAACTGGAAGCACAGGAGCAGGAGTAAGCCTTTCTGAAACTTCTCATTTCAGCTGGAGAAATAACAACTTGTCTCATTATAAAGCTTTTGAACACCAACATTTAGGTGAAATTTCAGAAAGTTTGGTTCAGTTGCAGGATGATTTTGATAGCGAATTGCTTTTTATTCCGAACAGAGGAGATTTCCCAAGAGGAATTTTTGCAACCTTATATACAGTTTGCGATGATAGTTTGGAGCAATTGGTTGCTAAATACGAAGAATTCTATAAAAACGAACCTTTCGTAACCGTTACCACAACCAACATCAACATGAAACAAGTGGTACAAACGAATAAATGTATTATTAGTTTATTGAAAAAAGGAAACCGGGTTTTAATAACATCAATTATAGATAACTTAACCAAAGGTGCTTCAGGACAAGCAATTCAAAACATGAATTTAATGTTCGGTTTAGAAGAAACCACAGGTTTACATTTGAAACCAAGCGGATTTTAATAATAGTTGATAGTTGTTGGTTTATAGTTTATGGAAACATCAGATAAGACCATCAACCAACAACAATCAACCAACAACAAAAAAACATGAACTTATTCAACGTTTACCCATTATACGACATAACTCCAGTAAAAGCAGTAGATTGTACAATCATTGACGACAAAGGAGTAGAATATTTAGATTTATACAGCGGTCATGGTGTGATTTCTATCGGACACACACAGCCGGATTATGTAGCAAAACTTAAAAATCAGATTGATAATTTAGGTTTTTATTCGAATGCCATTCAGAATCCTTTGCAGGTGGAATTGGCTCAGAAATTAGGAAAACTTTCTAGTCTTGAAGATTATGAGCTGTTTTTATGCAGTTCTGGAGCTGAAGCAAATGAAAATGCTTTGAAATTAGCTTCTTTCCATAACGGAAAATCAAGAGTGGTGGCTTTTGATAATTCTTTCCACGGAAGAACTTCTGCAGCGGTTGCGGTTACAGATAATAAAAAGATTGTTGCGCCAATTAATGCACAGCAAGAAGTAACGTTTTTGCCTCTAAATCAAATCGAATTAGTTGAAGCTGAATTAGCTAAAGGTGATGTTACAGCAGTAATTATCGAAGGAATTCAAGGAGTTGGAGGCTTAGACCAAGGAACAACTGAATTTTTTCAGGCTTTAGAAAAAGCATGCAAAAAACACGATGTTGTTTTGATTTTAGATGAAGTACAGTCAGGATACGGAAGAAGTGGGAAATTCTTTGCTTTCCAACACCACGGAATCAACGCTGATATTATCTCCGTTGCAAAAGGAATGGGGAATGGTTTCCCAGTTGGAGCGATTTTAATTTCTCCAAAGTTCGAAGCTAGTTTCGGTTTATTAGGAACTACTTTTGGCGGAAGCCATTTGTCTTGTGCAGCAGGAATTGCAGTTTTAGATGTAATTGAAAAACTAGATTTACAAAAGAATGTAAATGAAGTTTATGAATATTTCTTAGAAAAAATCAAAGAAGTTGAAGGCATTATACAAGTAAAAGGAAAAGGATTAATGCTTGGAGTGGAGTTTGATTTTGATGTGGCAGCTCTAAGAAAGAAATTAATCATCGAAAAACACATTTTTACAGGAAGCGCGAACAATAAAAATCTGTTAAGAATTTTACCGCCTTTGACTGTTAAAAAAGCAGATATTGATACGTTTGTAAAAGCTTTAAAAGAAAGTTTAGAAGAATTAAAAAACTAAACATAATACTATTATCCTAACAGGTTTCCAAAACCTGTTAGGTATTAATAAGTTTCTATAAAAAGAAACAACCAAAAAACAACCAACCACTTGAAATTATGAAACCATTATCAATTGAAACACGCAATGCGGTTTTGCGGACTATGGCAAAGCTGGTCGAGCAGGAGCGGAATGAGATAATCCTAACCAATCAGGAAGATCTTGCTGATTATGACGGCTCTGATTTAGCAATGGAAGAACGCTTAAAAGTAGATGATAAAAAAGTCGACGAAATGATTTTATCATTAAATCAGTTAGCTTCACAGGAAGATCCCGTTGGCGTTGAGCGTTTTCATTTTACTCATGATAATGGAATTAAAGTAATAAATAAAACAGCCGCTTTCGGAACGATTTTAATTATTTATGAATCTCGTCCAGATGTTACAATCGAAGCGGGTGGAATCGCTTTTAAATCTGGTAATAAGATTTTATTAAAAGGCGGAAAAGAATCTTTAAAATCAAATTTGAAAATTGTAAGTCTTTGGCATAAAGCTTTAGAAGAAAATGGAGTTTCAAAAGATTGGGTGGAATATCTGAATTACAACAGAACAGAAACTCAGGCTTTTTTAGAAAAACCAACTCAAAAAGTTGATTTAATAGTTCCAAGAGGCGGAGAAAAATTAATTGAATTTGTAAAAGCGCATGCCACTTGTCCTGTAATCGTAAGCGGACGAGGAAATAATTTTGTTTACGTTCATGAAGATGCAGATACAGATTTGGCTTTAAAAGTAATTTTAAATGCTAAAACAGCTAAAATTTCGGCTTGTAATGCACTAGATAAAGTTTTGATCAGTTCTAAGCTTCCAAATTTTGAAGGTTTTACAGCAATGTTAATCAAAGCTTTAGTAGAATCAAAAGTGGAAGTTATCGTAGATAAATCATTAGCAAATTTCGAAAATACTAAAACACTTCAAAATGAAGATATTTGGTATGAAGAGTTTTTAGATTATAAAATCGTAATTGGAACCATTGATTCTCAAGATCACGCCATTGATATGATTAATAAATACTGCGGAGGACATTCTGCAGCAATTATTACCAGAGATGACGAAACCGCACAGCAGTTTATGGAATCAATTGATGCTGCGGCAGTTTACCAAAATGCATCAACTAGATTCACAGACGGAGGGCAATTTGGTTTAGGCGGAGAATTAGCAATAAGCACCGATAAATTACATCAACGTGGTCCAATTGGTTTGCAGCATTTAGTAACCAATAAATGGTACGTTTACGGAGAAGGACAGATTAGGTAATTGAGATAATTTGAAAATTGAGGCAATTAGATAATTAATAATTAGAATTTAAGATTTGGTTTGCAACGAATTACACTAATTCATACAAATTATTTTTTATTAAGATGCTGAATAAATTAGCGTCAATTTGTGTAATTCGTGGCAAAAAAACATAAAAACTTAGTGCCTTAGCGCCTTCGTGGCAAAAACAAAAGACATGGCAAAAAAACGGATTTTATTAAAAATAGGAAGTAACACTTTAACCAAAGAAACCAATCATATTTCGCGGGGAAAGATTGAAGACCTTGGAGTTCAGATTGCAGCTTTAAACGACGAATATGAATTTATCATAGTAAGTTCTGGAGCAATTGCAGCAGCAAAACAGTTTGTAAAGCTGGACAATCAGGATAAAGATGTTTTTGTGAAACAGGCTTTAGCTTCAATCGGGCAACCACATTTAATGCGGATTTACAATGAGAATTTTAAAGATTTAGGATTAAATACCTCGCAGTGTTTACTTTCTTATTCTGATTTCGAAAAAGAACAGACCAAAAAGAACATTGTAAATACGATTAATGTATTAGTCAAAAACAATTACATTCCGATTATCAATGAAAATGATACCGTTGCCACAGATGAGATTCGGTTTGGTGATAATGACAAATTAGCTGCTTTAACTGCGGTATTGCTAAATGTTGATATTCTGATTATTGCGACCAACACAAACGGAATTTACACGAAAGAATCAATTCATAATAAAGTTCCAGAAACAATAAAATTGGTAAATGATTTAAAAACGTTGGAGAAAGAAATCGGCGATTCTAAATCATCACATGGAACAGGAGGGATGCAATCCAAAATAGAAGCAGCAGCAATTTCAAAAGCAGCAAATATCGAAACCTGGATTGTCAACGGACTGAATGATAATTTTATTCTGCGGGCATTGAAAGACGAAATTCCATTTACGAAAATTTTATAGCCACGAATTCACGAATTATTCTTTTTACTATCTAAACGAAATATTAATTCGAATTCATTCGAAAAAAAAAACGCAAAGATTGAAAAAATAATTCGTGAATTCGTGGCGGAAAAAACAACTAAAAAAGCAAAAAAAACAAATGAACTATATTTCAATAAAAGACATTAACTCATTATCAAAATGGGTAAAACAAGCGATTAAAATCAAAAAGAATCCGCTTAAAAATCAAAGTTTAGGAAAGAATAAAACTCTTGGAATGTTATTCTTCAATCCAAGTTTAAGAACGCGTTTGAGTACTCAAAAAGCGGCGATGAACTTAGGAATGAATGTTATGGTAATGAATTTTACCAACGAAGGATGGACGTTGGAATTCGAAGACGGAGCCGTAATGAATTCTGGCGCTTCAGAACATATTAAAGAAGCTGCAGAAGTAGTTTCGCAATACTGTGATATTATTGCAATTCGTGCTTTTGCAGGTTTGGTTGATAAGGAAAAAGATTATCAGGAAACTGTAATTTCAGGATTTTTGAAATATGCAACAGTGCCGATTGTAAATATGGAAAGTGCTATTCGTCATCCGTTGCAGTCATTAGCAGATGCGATTACAATGGAAGAATTCAAGCCTAGACACAAAGACAAACCAAAAGTAGTGCTTTCTTGGGCGCCACATCCAAAAGCTTTGCCTCAGGCAGTTGCCAATTCATTCGTAGAAATGATGCAGCTACAAAAAGAGATGGAATTTGTAATCACACATCCAAAAGGTTACGAATTAAGTCCAGAAATTACAAAAGATTGCAAAATAGAATACGATCAAAACAAAGCTTTCGAAAATGCTGATTTCGTTTACGTAAAAAACTGGAGTAATTTCAACGATTACGGAAAAGTAACCAATAGCGATCCAAATTGGACAGTTACAGCTGAAAAAATGGCTTTAACCAACAACGGAAAATTTATGCATTGTCTTCCTGTTCGTCGTAACGTAATTGTAAGCGACGAAGTTTTAGACGGAGAAAATTCAATCGTAATTGAACAAGCGAATAACAGAACGTATTCAGCACAATTAGTTTTACAAAAGATTTTGAAGAAAATATAATTTTATAGTTGCAAAGGAGCAAAGTAACAAAGTGACAAAGGTTTGTACCTTGAATAGAAACTTTGTCACTTTGTTACTTTGTTACTTTGTCTCTCTGAACCTAAAAGTATGCAAGTATCAGTAATCAAAATAGGTGGAAACATCATCGACAATCCGACAGAATTAGAACAATTTTTAACCGATTTTTCTAAAATAGAAGGATATAAAGTTTTAGTTCACGGTGGTGGAAAATCGGCTACAAAAATGGCGCAGAGTATTGGTTTGGTTCCGCAAATGATTGACGGACGCCGAATTACAGATGCTCCAATGCTTGACGTTGTAGTAATGATTTACGCTGGACAAATCAACAAACATATTGTAGCACAATTGCAGGCAAAAGATAATAATGCCATTGGTTTTTCTGGAGCAGACGGAAATTTGATTCAGTCCACAAAAAGAAATCACCCAACAATCGATTATGGATTTGTGGGTGATGTAAAACAAGTGAATACCAAATTATTAGCTACTTTATTAGAGGCTGGAGTTGTTCCTGTTCTTTGCGCGATTACACACGATAAAAACGGACAATTATTAAACACCAATGCAGATACAATCGCTAGCGAATTATCAATTGCATTATCTGAAGTTTTTGATGTGACGCTGACTTACTGTTTTGAAAAACAAGGTGTTTTGATGGACTCAGAAGACGATTCATCTGTAATAACCCAAATCAATGAAATATTATACAATAAACTAAAAGAAGAAAAAGTAATCCATTCCGGAATGATTCCAAAATTGGATAATTGTTTTAATAGTTTATCAAGAGGCGTGCAGAAAATCAAAATTGGACATCACAAAATGCTCCAAAATTCAGATATTCCACATACAACGATTACTTTGTAAAGATATAGTCACGAATAACACGAATTGACACTAATTTTTTTCTGCTTAAAAAAGAGAAAATAATTTTAAACAGACATGAAAAAGTTCATTTTGATTTTAAATCTAAAACAAAAAAATAATTTGCGAAAATTCGTGTAATTAGTGGCAAAAAAACAGAGTTGCGCAGTACTTTTAAAATTTAATTTTGGAAATTTGCGCAAATTAAAAATGTCACAGATTTAAATTAAACTTTGTGACTTCGAGCCTTCGTGGCAAAGAAACCAAACCTATGAAAAGTATAGATACGCTTACCCAGGAAGCAATTAGTTTATTAAAAAGCTTAATCGAAACCCCTTCATTTTCAAGTGAAGAAGATCAGACAGCTCTTTTAATCGAAAATTGGTTCAATCAGAATGAAATTCCATTCAAGAGAGAAAACAATAATGTGTGGGCTTTCAACAAATATTTCGACGAAAACAAACCAACACTTTTATTAAACTCACATCACGATACCGTTCGCCCAAATCAGGCATACACAAACGACCCGTTTAAAGCAATTGAAAAAGACGGAAAACTATTCGGTTTAGGAAGTAATGATGCCGGAGGCTGTTTAGTTTCGTTATTAGCGACTTTTGTACATTTCTACGAAAATCAAAACCTTTCTCACAATATTGTAATTGTGGCTTCTGCCGAAGAAGAAAGCAGTGGAAAAAATGGATTAAACAGTGTTCTAAAACATTTACCAGAACTAGATTGTGCGATTGTAGGAGAACCAACTTTAATGCAATTGGCAGTTGCCGAAAAAGGACTTTTAGTTTTAGATGTAAAAGTAAAAGGAACTGCAAGCCATGCCGCGCATCAAAATGATGATAATGCATTATACAAATCAATTCCGGTAATGGAATGGTTTAAAAATTATAAATTCGACAAAATCTCTGATGTTTTAGGTCCTGTAAAAATGACCGTAACGCAAATCAATGCCGGAAAACAGCATAATGTAGTGCCTTCAGAATGTGATTTAGTGGTTGACATTCGTGTAACAGATCGTTATACGAATGCTGAGATTTTGGAAGTGGTTAAAGCAAATGTAAATGCCGAAGTAACGCCAAGATCAATGCACTTAAATTCATCGTCTATTCCAATCGAGCACGGTTTGGTTCAGGCAGGAATTGCTTTGGGAAGAACAACTTATGGTTCGCCAACGCTTTCAGATCAGTCGGTTTTAAGCTGTCAATCTTTGAAATTGGGGCCAGGAGAAACATTACGTTCGCATTCAGCAGACGAATTTATTTTTGTAAATGAAATTGTAGAAGGAGTCGACCTGTATATCAAAATACTAACGGATTTCTTTAAATTATAATAATATCGAAGTTAAACCTGACAGGTTTTTAAAACCTGTCAGGTTTCTTCCGAAACGTAAAAGACTATGAAACTTTGGGAAAAAGGAATACCAACAGATAAACAAATCGAACAATTCACCGTTGGAAACGACCGTGAACTGGATTTGGTTTTAGCAAAATACGATGCTTTAGGTTCAATCGCTCATGCAAAAATGCTAGGACAAATTGGTCTGTTAACTTCAGAAGAAACAACATCTTTAGTAGACGCTTTAAACGAAATCATTGCCGATATTGTAGTAGGTAATTTCGAAATCGAAGACAGTTTCGAAGACGTACATTCTAAAATCGAATATCTGCTAACGGTAAAACTAGGCGATGCAGGAAAGAAAATCCACACCGCACGTTCTCGTAACGATCAGGTTTTAGTTGATGTTCATTTGTACTTAAAAGATGAATTAAAAGCGATAAAAGAGCAGGTAAAAACACTTTTTGATTTGTTGATGGAATCGGCAGAAAAACATCAAAATGTATTATTGCCAGGTTATACGCATTTACAAATCGCAATGCCATCGTCATTCGGAATGTGGTTTTCGGCTTACGCCGAAAGTTTGATTGATGATATTACGATGTTAAATGCAGCTTCTAAAATTGTAGATCAAAATCCGTTAGGATCTGCTGCAGGTTATGGAAGTTCATTTCCGATCAACAGAACATTTACAACGCAAGAATTAGGTTTTGAAACCTTAAAGTACAATGCCGTTGCTGCACAAATGAGCCGAGGAAAAGCAGAAAAAACAGTTGCTTTTGCTATGACAAGTGTGGCAGGAACGTTATCAAAATTTGCCATGGACGTTTGTTTGTATATGAGCCAGAACTTCGATTTTATTGGTCTTCCGGCGCATCTTACAACAGGTTCAAGTATTATGCCTCATAAAAAGAATCCAGATGTTTTCGAATTAATTAGAGGGAAATGTAACAAGATTCAGGCGCTTCCATATGAAATCACTTTAATTACCAATAATCTTCCAAGTGGTTATCACAGAGATTTACAGCTTTTAAAAGAAGGTTTATTTCCAGCGATTCAAAACCTAAAAGCTTGTTTGGATATTGCGATATTTTCAATAAAAGACATCACGGTAAAAGATCATATTTTAGAAGATAAAAAGTATGATTATTTGTTTACAGTAGATACTTTAAACGAAATGGTTGTTTCAGGAATGCCGTTTAGAGATGCTTATAAAGCCGTTGCAGAACAATTAGAGGCTGGAACGTACAAATCTCCAAAAGAGACTAAACATACACACGAAGGCAGTATCAATAATTTATGTCTTGATGCGATTAAAGATAAAATGAAAGAGGCTTTTTAATGTCTGGTAAGATTTGAAAAGTGAAAAGTTAAAGGTCATTGATTTGTTTCAATGACCTTTTGATTTATAGAAGTATTAGTTTTTTACTAATTTAAATGTTTTGCTTCGATCTTCTATTTGAATTTTACATACATAAGTTCCTTTTGCCAGATTTCCCAGATTTAATTCAATTTTTTCATCTGAAATTACACTTTTTTTGGTTGTATAAACTTTTGATCCATTCGAAGAAAACAAATTAATTGAAGCAGTTCCGTTTTCTGTACTAGGAAATTTGATATTCAATAGATTATCAATAATGGTTGGATAATATTCAAGATTTAGATCTGACTTTTTTTTTTACCGATTCCTAAATTAGAACAGCTTGAAGCTATTTTGCCGTCAGCAGAAACCTGCAATGTCGCGCCAGCACCACAAGATATGTTTGTTATGTAGCCAGCAATATCTGCAACCGGAATTGTTGTGTAAACATAAGTTGGTTTTGAAACAGGGTCGCCAAAATCAGCCGATGCTTTTAAGGAATTATTAAATGTAATGGCAACTGTTCCGCCATCTGTGCTTATGTAGTTTTTAAAAGCGGTTCCTATTTTAGCAAAATCAGTTCCTTCAACATAACAAGTTGTATTATTATTACCGCCTCCTAAACCAATTGCCAGTGAACTTGAAACCGATGTGTTATAATAACAGTTTAGAATATGAAGCTCAGCATTTCTTGCTCTCGGCATTCTTTCTTTACAGCCTTCTGCCCAATAACAATTTTTAAAAGTTATGCTGTAATGGCCATCTGCTGGAGCGTCCGATTTTGAAGAACCAACTAAATCTGAGAATCTATGATCATCGGCACCGCCAGATCCTCCAGCTTTTGGAGTTTTTAAATAGGTAAACTTGCACCAAGAAACAGTCACATTATCTGCAACGCCTTTGTTGTCAAAATTACCATCTATTCCGTCTTGAAATTCGCAATGATCGACCCAAATATTGGTGGCTTCAGAAGTCAAATTGTCTCGTCCGTCAACATCATACGCACCAGGGCCTTCAAAAATTAAATTTCTAATGATAATATTATTTGACCCCGGTTTTAAATTTAATATTCCAGAACCCGCAGCAGTTTGATCTAAATTGACTAAACGAGCTCCTGGAAGTCCAATAATGGTTTTGTCGTTTATCTGCAGACTGGTGTAAGTACAAGTTATGGTTCCGGAAATTAGAATAACTTGCGGAGTAGTGAGTTTAAGTTTGGCGGTTAAATCTGCTAAAGTTGCAACAGTAACAGGACTAGTGTTTCCACCGCCAGTTGCAGTAGCTCCAAATCCTTCAGGACTGCTCATAAAATAATTTTGCGCAAAAATAAAAGAGCACGGAATAAGCAATGCCAATAAAATAAGTTTTGTTTTCATTTATGTTTTTTTGTGTGGCTCAATAGTTAATGTAATCGATTGCACAAATGTAAAAGTTTCAAATTAATTTCAAATTAATTTATTGGTTTTTTGTGTTTTAAAGTTTTGATTCTAAGAATGATAAGTGTTGTTTTTACACTCTTGAAAAGTTTCGTTTTAAATGGAAAATAAAAACAAACAACCAAATGCAATAGTTGAATGTAATGAATTCAAAGAGAAAATTCATACTAAATTGCCTATATTTGAATATAAGTTTAAATGAATCAAATGAAGAAATTTAATGAGCAGGCCACTGCAGACCTATTTGAAAAAGGCTTGATTACAGAAAATCAGTTTGAAGAAGTTAAAGTATATCGAAGTTTAAACATCTTTTCGGTAAATACAGAATTAAAACTTTTCCTTTATTTATCGGTTTTATTATTCACTTCCGGAATAGGAATTTTAATTTATGAAAATATTGATTCGATTGGACATATTGCGATTCTTTCGCTTCTTTTAGTTGTAACCGCAGTTTGCTTTTTCTATTGTTTCAAGAATTCAAAAGGCTTTCAAAAAACTGAAACACAATTTGAGCATCCTGTTTTAGAATATCTCGTTTTACTGGCTAATATTTTAACGTGTATTTTTATTGGTTATCTGCAATTTCAGTACAAACCTTTTGGAGAACATTACGGGTTGGCAACCTTGGTGCCAACCATAGTAAGTTTCTTTTGTGCATATTATTTTGATAATAGAAGTGTTCTTACGATTGCTGTTACTGGTTTAGCAGCTTATGTTGGACTTTCTGTTACACCTCACGATTTATTAAACAACAATGATTTTTACGCCAGCCAAAGTTTAAGTTACTCAGCTGTGATGCTAGGGGTTTTATTGATTTTATGGACAATCTACAGTAATCGAATTGCATTAAAAACACATTTTAGTTTAGTATTTCTCACCTTCGCTTTACACATTATCAGTATTGCAGCAATTAGTAATTTAATGCATCAAGATAGTTTTACTTGGATAATTTTTGCAGGTGTTTTGGCAGGCTCAACTTTTTATTTTTATAAGATTAGCTATCAATTGAAAGCGATGTCTCTGTATGTTTTCATGATTGTATATGGTTATATTGGAGCAAACATACTTTTGTTTAGACTTTTTGATACTATTGATTTTTCTGATTTTTGGGAATTACTAATCTTCTTATTGCCAGTATATTTTATAGGGTCAATTATTATGTTTATCAAATTAATTAAAAACTTTCATAAAGAAATAGCAGAATGATAGTGTACGATAAAAAAATGCTAGATAACCAAATCTTAGTAGATGAAGCTGATACTTTATACAAAGGAGGTTTTATAAGTAAGGATCAGAAGAAATTTGTAAAAAAGGAATTACCAGCTTTTAGAAGCCAGGATAACATTTTGGTTAGAATTGGATTCCTTTTGTTAGGAAGTATGTTATATAGCTCTATTTGCGGTGCAATTTCTATTATTGGAGTAAGTGCAGAGAATGCTTATTTTCAAATCTGCTGTTATATTTTCGCCGCTGTTGGTTTTGCTGGTTCAGAAATATTGGCGAAACAAAATTTTCATAATCACGGTTTAGACGATGCTTTTATCTTAGGTGCTATTTTAAACGTAGGATTTGCTATAGGAATCACTACAGACGGATATCAGTCTGTGATAGCTTTATTTATGGCAGTGACCGCAATTTTCATGTATATTAGATACTTACATTTACTTTCAATGCTGGTTTTTTGTTTAGCTGTTACTGTGTTTTTATTTTTTCAAATGTTTGAATTTGGAGATATTGGAAGAGTTATTCTGCCATTTATCGCCATGATTTTTGTAGCGGTTTTCTATTTTGTAACCCAAAAATTAATCAGTAAACTAAACAAAAATTATTATTATAGTGGACTTTTATTAGCGAATAGTTTTTGTTTGGTATTGTTTTATATTTCTTGTAATTATATGATTGTGCGAGAGCTTTCAGAAGAGCTTTTAGGGACTGAAGTAAAACCAGGAACCGATATTCCGTTTGCTTTTTTCTTTTACGCTTTTACTTTTGTTGTTCCAATTGTTTATTTAATTCAATCTTTAAGAACAAAAGATAGAATTATGCTTTGGATAAGTTTTTTAGCAATTGGATTTTCAATCTACACTATTAGATTTTATTACGCAGTTTTGCCAATAGAAGTTGCATTGACTTTGGGCGGACTTGTGTTGTTCGCAATAGCGTATTTCTCAATTAAAAAACTAAAAGAAAAGGAAAGCGGTCTGACATTTAAACCAGATAGGATCAACCATTCTGATTCAATTTTAAATGCTGAGGCATTAGTTGTAGCTTCAACTTTCGGAATGAAGCCAGAAGTAAAATCACAAGATTCTCCAATGGAATTTGGTGGAGGAGGTTTTAGTGGTGGCGGATCTGGAGAAAGTTTTTAAATTATTTTGCCACAGATTATATAGATTAAAATGATTTTCTAATCTTGTTTAAGTCGCCACGAATTTCACGAATTTTCACGAATTGATTTGTGTAAATTTGTGAAATTTGTGGCGAAAAAATCTTTTTTAAACCCTTTAATCAGTGGCAAAAATTATACTTTGTTTTTCAAAGCCTCTGCATCAATATCACTATGCGAAACATCGTAAACAGCTTTTCCGTTTTTGATTAAAATCAATTGTGGCGATTCGTGATAAACTCCAAATCGGCTTGCAATTTCGTTCGAAATATCACGGTGTGTAATCAAATCTAAAAAATAAGCATCTACAACACCTTCTAGGTCAAATTCTCTTTCAAATTGTTTTAATGCCATTCGGCTGATACTGCATCTCGTACTGTGTTTGAAAATAACGACTGGTTTTTCTTTTGAGATCGCTTCGATTTCCATTAATTGAAGAATATCTGTTAATTCTGTCCAGTTTACTTTACTTTTTGTGGCTTCTGAGTTCTCTGAACTTCCGAAGATTGAATTAAAAAAACTCATATTTGGTGCGTTTTATGACTTTTTGACATTTAAAAATGATAAAAATCAGTTTTTTAATGCCGTTTTGTCTGTTTTTTTGTTATGGAATATAATTTGTCTATTCGAATACAAAGTTAAATCATTTGGGCTAAAAATCTAACTCAATAAATCGTAACTTTAATCTTATAAAATCTCAAACAAATAAAATCAATCAAAAACGTAAAGATATGAATATAAATAAGTTTACTATTAAATCGCAGGAAGCCATTCAGCTGTCTCAACAGTTAGCACAGCGTAATGGCCAGCAGCAAATTGAAAATGAACACATTTTCAAAGCTATTTTTGAAGTTGATGAAAACGTGGCACCATTTATCTTGAAAAAACTAAATGTAAATGTGCCCTTGTTTTTACAAGTTTTAGACAGTACAATTCAGAGTTTTCCAAAAGTTTCTGGAGGAGATGTTATGCTTTCCAGAGACGCTAATAAAGCTTTGAATGAAGCTGAAATTATCGCACAAAAAATGAACGATGAATATGTTTCGATCGAACATTTAATTTTAGCCATTTTTGATTCAAAAAGCAAAGTTTCTCAGATTTTAAAAGATCAGGGAGTTACAGGAAAAGGCCTTAAAACGGCTATAGAAGAATTAAGAAAAGGCGAAAGAGTAACTTCGGCTTCGGCAGAAGAAACGTATAATTCGCTAAATAAATTCGCTAAAAACTTAAACGAATTAGCGCGTACAGGAAAACTAGATCCAGTTATTGGTCGCGATGAAGAAATTCGACGTGTATTGCAGATTTTGACTCGTAGAACAAAAAATAATCCAATGCTTATTGGTGAACCTGGAGTTGGTAAAACGGCAATTGCAGAAGGATTAGCACATAGAATTGTTGACGGAGACGTTCCAGAAAACCTGAAAGATAAAATCGTTTTCTCACTAGATATGGGAGCTTTGATTGCTGGAGCAAAATACAAAGGAGAATTCGAAGAACGTTTGAAATCGGTTGTAAAAGAAGTTACAGCGGCAGACGGAGATATCGTTTTGTTTATTGACGAGATTCACACCCTTGTAGGAGCGGGTGGAGGAGAAGGCGCAATGGATGCGGCAAATATCTTGAAACCAGCTTTGGCTCGTGGAGAGTTGAGAGCGATTGGAGCAACAACTTTAGATGAATATCAAAAATATTTTGAAAAAGATAAAGCGCTAGAAAGACGTTTCCAAAAAGTATTAATCGATGAGCCAGATACTGAAAGCGCGATTTCGATTTTGCGTGGAATCAAAGAAAAATACGAAACACATCATAAAGTTCAAATTAAAGACGAAGCTATTATTGCTGCTGTAGAACTTTCGCAAAGATATATTACAAATCGTTTCTTACCAGATAAAGCAATCGATTTGATGGATGAAGCTGCTTCTAAATTGCGAATGGAAATCAATTCAAAACCAGAAGAATTAGATGTTTTGGATCGTAAAATCATGCAGTTGGAAATTGAAATCGAAGCCATCAAACGTGAAAAAGAAGAAAGCAAACTGAAAATTTTAGGTATGGAATTGGCCAACCTGAAAGAAGAACGCAACGAAATTTATGCAAAATGGAAACAGGAAAAAGATATCGTTGACGGAATTCAGGCTGTAAAACACGAAATCGAAGATTTTAAATACGAAGCAGAACGCGCAGAACGTGAAGGTGATTACGGAAAAGTAGCCGAAATTCGTTACGGAAAAATAAAAGAAGCGCAGGAACGTCAAGAAACTTTGCAAAAACAATTGTTAGAATTCCAATCTGGAAATTCTTTGATTAAAGAAGAAGTAACCAGAGAAGATATTGCAGAAGTTGTTGCAAAATGGACAGGAATTCCAGTTACAAAAATGCTTCAAACAGAAAGAGAAAAACTATTGCATTTGGAAGACGAATTGCACAAACGTGTGGTAGGTCAGGAAGAAGCGATTGAAGCCGTGAGTGATGCCGTTCGCAGAAGCCGTGCCGGTTTGCAGGACATGAAAAAACCTGTTGGATCGTTCTTATTCTTAGGAACGACCGGAGTGGGTAAAACAGAGTTAGCAAAAGCATTGGCAGAATATCTTTTTGATGACGAAAACGCTATGACTCGTATTGACATGAGTGAGTATCAAGAACGCCACAGCGTGAGCCGTTTAGTGGGTGCGCCTCCAGGATATGTAGGTTACGACGAAGGTGGTCAGTTGACGGAAGCGGTTCGTAGAAAACCTTATTCTGTTGTGCTTTTAGACGAGATTGAAAAAGCGCATCCGGATACATTCAATATTTTATTGCAAGTTTTGGATGAAGGACGTTTAACAGACAATAAAGGTCGTTTGGCCGATTTCAGAAATACGATTATTATTATGACCTCAAATATGGGAAGTAATATTATTCAGGAGAAATTTGAAAACCTAAAAGGAAGCGTTGAAGCCGCAACAGAAGCTGCTAAAAACGAAGTTTTAGGATTGTTAAAACAAACTGTTCGTCCTGAGTTTATCAACCGTATCGACGAAATCGTAATGTTTACACCGCTTACAGTAGAGAATATCTCAAGAATTGTAAGTCTGCAGTTAAAAAGCGTTACAAAAATGCTAGCGTTGCAAGGTATTACAATGGATGCAACTCCAGAAGCTATTGCTTATCTAGCCGACAAAGGCTACGATCCGCATTTTGGGGCAAGACCTGTAAAACGTGTTGTTCAGAGAGAAGTTTTAAATCAATTGTCAAAAGAAATTTTGGCAGGAAATATAACAACAGACAGCATCATTTTATTAGATGCTTTCGATGGCAATTTGGTTTTTAGAAACCAGACAGCTAAATAATTTTTTTCATGTTATTCTTAAGAAAAGCATCAGTCGAAAGGCTGGTGCTTTTTTTATCCGTGAATTCTGAAACTTTTTGCCTAATTCTTATAACAACAAATTTTGAAGAAATATTCAATTTTAAGTTTTTAAAAATCAGTAAATTATTAATTTAAATAATAAAATCATGAACAATATTTTCAGAGGATTGCTAGCAGGATATGGCGCTAAAAAATTAGGAGGCGGATGTTTCGGAACGATCATTGTTTTCATTATTCTGTGGGTGCTGTTAGGGCAATGCAGTTAGAGTTGGTTTTAAGCACATAGCAGAAAAATAGGAATAAAAAATACAAATTTTGATGTCCGATTGTTGGGCAGATTAAGGCAAATTGTCTAGATTCGCATCACTAAAAATAAATTTAAAAAAATGGGTTCAGGTTTTTTCGCTCTATTAGATGATATCGCAGCAATTATGGATGATGTTGCAGTAATGAGTAAAGTTGCTGCAAAAAAAACAGCTGGAATTTTAGGAGACGATTTGGCTGTAAATGCCGAAAAAGCTTCAGGATTTGCATCGTCTAGAGAACTTCCTGTATTATGGGCAATCAGTAAAGGTTCGTTATTGAATAAAATTATTATTCTTCCAATTGCTTTTTTGTTAAGTGCATTTTTCCCTGTTGCCATCATGGTGATTTTGGTTTTGGGAGGATTGTTTTTAGCATACGAAGGAGCAGAAAAAATCTACGAGTTCTTTTTTCCTCACGCGCATGAAGAATCAGAGGGAATAACTGATGAAGTTCTTACCGAAGAAGAAATTTTGGTAATCGAAAAAGACAAAGTAAAATCAGCAATTGTAACTGATTTTATTCTTTCTGTAGAAATCGTAATTATCGCTTTAGGAACAGTAATCGGGAAACCATTATTGCAACAGATTATTACTGTATCCATCATTGCAATCATTGCAACTATAGGTGTTTACGGAATCGTAGCGCTAATTGTTCGTATGGACGAAGTTGGTTTTAAAATGATTCAGCATAGCAAAAAAGAAAAAAGTGTATTAAAATTTATCGGAAATATTTTAGTTCAAGCACTTCCAAAAGTAATTAAAGCTTTGACCGTAATTGGAACAATTGCCTTGATTATGGTCGCGGGAGGATTGTTTGTGCATTATATCCCTTATATTCATCATCTAGCAGAAGAAATTAATATTCCGTCAATTATTAAAGAATTTATGGCAGGACTAGTTTTAGGTTTTGTAACTCTAGGAATAGTAAATCTTTTCAAAAAAATATTCAAAAAGAAAGAAACAGCAGTTTAGTTTCTGTTCTTAGATATTCAAAACACCAGTCGAGAGGCTGGTGTTTTTTTGTTTTTTTTGAAGCAGAAATATCATTTTCAGTTCAAGTTTTGTCCCGCTCTCCGCTGTATCTTTTCCCTGCTAAAGAAGCAGGAAAAAGGATGTCGCTTCGATCGGGGCTAGATGAGAAGTTTTTATTTTTATAAGAAATATTGGCATTTTGGAAAAAAATAACAAAAAATAAGTTTCTGATTTATAGAAGGTTGAAATTTTGAGTAAACTATTTAACATTTTACCAAAGCAACCTTTGCAACTACACAGCATCTTCATAGTAATTAACAATTAATTATTATTTTATATGAAAAGTTTTAGATTAAAATCAGTTTTAGTAGTATTATTTTTATCAACTGTATTAATTTCATGCAGCAACGACGACGATAAAGCTGAAACATCAGTTAAAACAAAAACAGCATTTGTGACAAAAATTGAAGGTCCAGCAACTGGAAAAGTAAATGATGAATTGAGTTACGATGTAACTTATTTGGTTGATAACGCTTGTGGCGAATTTGATAAGATTTCAGAAGCTACAATCGGTGAGGTAAAAGGTCTGCAAGTTGTAGCAAAATATCCAGTAGATGGAGTTTGTACACAACAAGTGCCAGATCCTAAAAAGACAGTTTACAAATTCAAAGCAACTGCAAAAGGAACTATCGAAATCAAATTCAAAAAATCAGAAACTGAATTCTTGACTCAGAAAGTTGTGATTGAATAAACCGCTTTCTTAGTTGATATTTTTTTAGGTTGATGAGCCATTTTGCAGAGGTTTGATTTTAGGCTGATGTAAAATGGTTTTCTGTTATAATTAAAAATATGAACGAAAATTTCTATCTTTGAAAGATCAAAAAAAAATATAATTATGGGAGCCTTAGAGTTGAGAGAAAGTGTGTTAGAATATATAAACGCAGCTGATGAGCGTCTTTTAAAAGTTGTAAAAGCAGTAATTGAGAGTTATCAAGAGGAAGAAATAGTTGCATTTTCAATAGACGGAAAACCAGTTACCAGAAGTGAGTATAAAACTGAACTGGCTAACGTGAAATTAGAAATTGAAAGAGGAGAATATATTTCACAAAAAGATTTAGAAAAAGAATCTGAGAATTGGTAATGGAAAAGCGATTGAAGGTAGTTTGGACTAATACAGCTAAAAATCAATTAAGGACAATTTTTAATTATTATAAAGAGAAATCTGAACAAGGCGCAAATAATATTAAAAACGAGATTTTGAATTCTACTAAAAATATACGTTTTAGTGAGCAATATCAAAAAGATGAAATTGAACCTGAATATAGAAGAATTATAGTTAAGGATTTTAAAATATTATATTTGGTGGAAGGTGAAGTAATTTATATCTCAAAAATATTTTCAACCAAACGAAGTTTTGCACAACAAATATAAAAAGGGCTTTTAAGCTCTTTTGTTATGCCATATTGTTAAGTAAATTGAACTGACTTTGCCATTCCTTTAAAAAGTGTTATTTTTGCACTCTAAATTTTATGTCATGCCGAAAAGAAAATATAAAATATCAGTAATTCAGTTAAACCTGAATGATGTTGCTGAAAATAATCTTAAAAAATGTATCAGCTGGGTAAGAGATGCTGCAAGTCAAGGCGCAGAGGTTATCTTACTTCCTGAATTATATAGCAGTCATTATTTCTGCCAAAGCGAAGATGTAGATAATTTTGCATTAGCAGAACCATTATACAGTACTTCATTTATTGCTTTCAGCGAATTGGCTAAAGAATTAGGAGTAGTAATTATTGTTCCTTTCTTCGAAAAAAGAATGGCTGGAATCTACCACAACAGTGCTTATATTATCGATACAGATGGTACAGAAGCTGGTTTGTACCGTAAAATGCACATTCCAGACGATCCGCATTTCTATGAGAAATTCTATTTCACGCCAGGTGATTTAGGTTTCCAAGCAATCGAAACTAAAAAAGGAACTGTTGGAACATTAATCTGTTGGGATCAATGGTATCCAGAAGCAGCTAGAATTACAGCTTTAAAAGGAGCAGAGGTTTTATTCTATCCAACAGCTATCGGATGGCATCCAAAAGAAAAAGAGCAATACGGAGAAAATCAGTACGGAGCATGGATGAACGTAATGAAAGGTCATGCAGTAGCAAATGGCGTTTTCGTTGCGGCTGCGAACCGAATTGGTTTAGAAAAATACCTTGAAGGAACTGAAGGAATTCAGTTTTGGGGAGCATCTTTCATCGCTGGGCCACAAGGAGAAATTTTAGCTCAGGCTTCACACGATAAAGAAGAAATCTTAATTGCTGAGGTTGATTTAGATCTTCAAGAAAATGTTCGCCAAAATTGGCCATTCTTCAGAGACAGAAGAATTGATGCTTTTGGAGATATTACAAAAAGAGCAATCGATAAATAATTCGATTAAAATTATAAAAGAAAGAGCTGTCTGAAAAGACAGCTCTTTCTTTTATAAGCTTCGGAGAAGCTAGATATTTATAGTAAAGAACAGACATTTGTAATATAAAGCTCCAGCGGAGCGACATATTTATTTATGATCTAATATATCGCTCCGCTGTAGCTTTTTTCTTTGTTGGTTTCAAATTCTATAAATATCTCGCTCCGCTGGAGCTTAAAGATTTTTATAAAAAAAAAGCTGTTTCAAAAATGAAACAGCTCCTTTTCTCGTTTTTAGCTTTATATAGATTACTTCACTTGGAAAGTAACTCTTCTCACGATTTGACGTGCTTCTTTTGAATTTTTGTTAACAGAAGTATCCTCTCCATTAGCAATTACATTCAATCTTGAAGCATCAATTCCGGCATTTACAGCTACTTTTTTCACAGCTTCAGCTCTTTTTCTTGATAATTCAGTGTTGTAGCTTGAGCTTCCAATTTCATCAGCATAACCAATAATATCAGCTGATTTTCCTGGATTGTTTTTCAAATATTTCACTAAGAAATCAACGCCAGACAATGAAGCATTTGTTGGTTTAGACGAATTAAAGTCGAAATAAACATTTACATAACCTCCGTTAATTAATTCTTCAACAGTGTTGTTTGTAGCTGTTCCAGCTCCTTTTTTCTCATATGTTTTATCTAAGTAGCTTTCTAACTCATCCGGCACACCATTTTGATTGGTATCAATAGATTGTCCTTTTGTGTTAACAGCAACTCCTGCAATAGTGTTTGGTTCTAAATCGTATAAATCCGCAACTCCGTCTTTGTCCGAATCGATTAGACCAGTTTCAACTAAGTCCACTCTTCTTTCCAATTCACTAATTCTGTCTTCTTCACCAACCCAGTCAGCGTGTCTTTCGTGTTTACCTAAGTAGAACGTTAGACCAACTGAAGCATTTAATAAAACTCCGTCAAATGAACCCGTTGTAGTGTTGCCCATTCCGTCAAAATTCCAGTTTTGTCTTCCGTTCACAATTCCGGTAAGGTCTCCAGTCAATGCTACTCTGTTGCTCAATTTGATTTGACCTGTTAAGCCGGCAATTCCGTGTGCCATATAATCCTGTCCTCCAAAACCTGTTTCAGTACTAATTTGCGAAACTCCAAAACCTCCATGTGCCAAAAGACCAATTGTGTTTGTCCAGGTTTCAAAATTTAAAGCACGTCCTACATTCACAACTCCTTGTAAACTCGCTCTTACGTAACGGCTTTCAAAATCTGGAGTGTTTTTTTTCTCTTTAAATTGATCGTATCCAACATCCAATTTCAAACCAAACTTAGGGCTAAACATATATCTTACACCTAAATCTCCGTGAAAGAAGTTGGCAGATTCTGTAGTGTAACCTGGAGTCATAGCTCTCGTTGGTTTGTTAACACCACCATTAAGTTCTATCGACCATTTATTGAATTCCTGGTCCATACTTGGTTTTGCAGAAGTGGTAGCCATATTTTGTGCGCCTGCAGCGAAGGATAGTAATAATAAAGAGGCTGATACTAATTTCTTTTTCATGATATCAAAAATTAAATTGTTTTTATTTTAAACTCATGACAAAATTAGAGTACGTATCTTAGAAACACGTTCTATATCTGGTTACATAATTTCCATGTTTTAGCTTATAATTATGAAAATTAGTTAATTAAGTATCAATGAAAAGCAAAAAAAAGAGCAAAATTTAGTTTTTGCTCTTTTTAAAATTTTGATAATTTTATGATTATTTCAAATCTGGCTGGTAGATTTTTACCGTTCCGTCACCTTCACTGCTTACTACTAACAAACTTCTTTTTGTTGGACTTTTAGAGGCTGGGATGAATAATAATCCTTCAGGTGCATCTCCAGTTTTTACAGTTTGTAAATATTGTGGAGCATTTGGATTTGTAACATCATAAGTTAAAAACGCATCAGCTCTTTCCAAACCAACGAAAAGAATATTCTGAGTTCCCATTTTGGCTACATACACCGCTTCTGGCTCAGAACCTTTGTCATCACTTCTTTTATCGTCATAAAGTCCTAGTTCGTGAGCTTTTTTGTCAAGGTCATTTTTACTATCGTAGACAATTTTTCCTGTATTTCCGTTCCAGATAGAGAAAGATCTTGCTCCAAAACTTACCATTTCGTCCAAATCTCCGTCGCCATCAGTGTCACCCATATCAGCAACAAGGTTCAATCTTCCTAAATTGGCATCTAATTTTAGTGTAGCAGCATCTGGAAAAACAGTTGCGTCAAGTTTCATATTTTTCATACGCTTAACATCTGTATAAGCAGTATATTCTCTCGCGTCACCTTCATTTGCGGTAACAAAGTAAGGAACGTTATTTGCCGAAAAATGACTGATTGCATCTGGCATAAATAATCCTTTTGCTTTCCAAGGATTAAAAGCAATTTTGTCATCACTATCACTTGGGTCAATTGCATTTTCAGCAGTATTGTAATCTTTTAAACCTAAAGGATAAATGGCAGTAATAGTTTTAGAAGTCAAATCTACTTTTGCGACACCATTGTTTTCTTGTAAAGTTACCCAAGCCGTTTTTGAATCATCAGAAATAGTAATGTATTCTGGTTCTATATCTTGTGCAAAACTAGTTTTCGCAAATTTTGAAATTCTGAATCCGTCTCTTTTTAATGCTTCTGCTTGACCAGCAAATGAAGCAAAATCTAAAGTCGTTACATTATAAGAGCTTGTTTCAATAATAGAAATTGTTCCGTTTGGATCTTGAGAATAATCAGTGTTTGGTTCGCCTTCATTAGCAGTCATAATATATTTTCCATCTGGAGAAAAAGTAACCATATCAGGTAATGCACCAACCGTAACTTGTTTAATTAAGCTATAATCTGAAGTGTTAAAAACAACTACTTTACCGTTTCCTTGTTTATTTACAGTCGATTCTAAAGCAACAGCCAGCTTTCCATCAAAAACAGAAACACTGTTTGCAGCGCCTTCGTATGCAGCCAAATTAATTTGTCCTATTTTAAGAGGTTTTGTCGGATCAGAGATGTCGATAACATCAATTTGATTTACACCGCTGTTATTTACAGTAAAAAGTCTTTTTGTTTTTTCGCAGTAAGCAGAGATTTCTGCAGCAGCTTCTCCACCAATTGTAATAGAACCAATTTCTTTAAAAGTTCCAGGATTTTCGTTAACAACAACTTCAGGTTCGCTGTTCGAATTTTCATCATTGTTGCAGCTTGCTAGTATGAAAATTGCAGCTAATAATGAGAGAGATAAATTTTTCATATGTTAGTTTTTAGTTTCGGTAAAAGTAATTCTGAGGTCTATGTTAAATATTAAGGCTGTATTATTTAATCTTTAACTTAATTTTTAAAGGATATTTTTTTGTGAAACGGGCATGATTTTTACTCATTTGTTTTATAATCCTAACGAATGCTTATCTTTGCACTTTCTAAATTAGAACCTATTTATGTCAACAAATAATAGAAGATTTCCAGCAGAATGGGAAAAACAACAAGGAATTGTATTGTGTTTTCCGCATAACGGTAACGATTGGCCGGGAAAATACGAAGCTGTTCAATGGGCTTTTGTAGAATTTATAAAAAAAGTAGCCACTTTTGAAACTGTTTTTTTGGTTGTAGCTGACGAAAAACTGAAAGAAAAAGTTGCCGATATGCTTGAAAGAGCTCGTGTAAATCTTGAAAATGTTTCTTATATCATTCATAAAACCAACAGAAGCTGGATGCGCGACTCTGGGCCAATTATTGTAAAAAATGGTTCGAAAAGAGAAGCTTTAAATTTCAATTTCAATGGCTGGGCAAAATATAAAAACTATCAATTAGATAAATTCGTTCCAGGTAAAGTGGCGGATTTTATTGATGTTCCGCTAACGCAAGTTATGTATAAAGGAAAGCCGGTAATTGTTGAAGGAGGAGCGATTGATGTAAACGGAAAAGGAACTTTACTGACTTCTGAGGAATGTTTAATGCATCCAACAATTCAAGTTCGTAACGCTGGTTTTACAAAAGAAGATTATGAAGCGGTTTTTAAAGAATATCTTGGAGTTACTAATGTAATCTGGCTTGGAGACGGAATAGAAGGTGATGATACACACGGTCATATCGATGATTTATGCCGATTTGTAAATGAAGATACTATCGTAACCATTGTTGAAACTGATAAAAACGATTCTAATTATAAGCCTTTGCAGGATAATTTGAAACGTTTGCAAAATGCAAAATTAGAAAACGGAAAATCTCCAGTAATTGTAGCATTGCCAATGCCAAAACGTGTAGATTTTGAAGATTTAAGATTACCTGCGAGTTATGCTAATTTCTTAATCCTGAACAATTGCGTTTTAGTGCCAACATTCAACGATAGTAATGATCGCGTAGCATTAAATATCTTAGCAGAATGTTTTCCTGACAGAGAAGTTATTGGAATCAGCTGTATTGATTTCATCTGGGGATTTGGAACTTTACATTGTTTAAGTCAGCAGATTCCTGCATAAAAATAGTAGCTACAGATTATAAAGTAATCGTTTTGATTTTTTTAATCTGTGATAGAATTGTCAGATATACAGAGACTTTCTTATATTATTTAAGCTGTCACCAAAAGTGGCGGCTTTTTTTTGTTGTATATTTAACAGACAGATTTATCATGTGTCCGGACAACCTTCTTATATTCGTGTTTTCAATAATGCAGAAATGCAGATTTAATTTTATATGAAGAAAATATTTTTTATCCTTTCCGTGCTTTCTTCCGGAGTTCTTTTTTCACAGTCTGAGTCGCAAGAAAAAACCGAACTTACATTTGCGACCTACAATGTAAGTATGGAATCTGATAATTATTCTCCCAAAGGCGCAATGGGAAAATCGGAGCAGATGCTGATTAATCAACTTAATTCAGGGCATAATGCTCAAATTAGAAATATTGCCCAGATTATTCAGACTGTTAGGCCAGACGTTATTTTGCTAAACGAATTCGATTATATTAAAGATCCTGAACTTGGTGTAAAAGCATTTATTAAAAATTATTTGAATGTTAGCCAAGGTAAAACCACCGCTATTGATTATCCTTATTATTACTATTCAACAGTGAATACTGGACAGTCAAGTTCTTACGATTTGAACAATGATGGGAAGTTCGATAATTTTGGAAATGATGCATGGGCGTTTGGTATGTATCCTGGACAATATGGAATGATGCTTTTGTCTAAATATCCTATTGATGTTAAGGCAGTTCGTACTTTTCAGCATTTTAAATGGAAAGATATGCCGGGAGCATTGCTTACTAAAAAAGCGGATGGGTCGGATTGGTATAGCAAGAAAGCATGGAAGGAATTTCCATTGTCTTCAAAATCTCACTGGGATGTTCCTGTAGAGATTGGCAATAAAACAGTTCATGTTTTAGTCAGTCATCCAACTCCTCCTACTTTTGATGGTGCTGAGGATCGTAATGGAAAAAGAAATCACGATGAAATCCGATTCTGGAAAGATTATATTTCAGACAATTCGGCTTCGTATATTTATGATGATAAAGGAGTAAAAGGTGGTTTGCCTCCGGATTCTCGATTTGTGATATTGGGTGATCAAAACGCTTCGCCAGTTGAGGGAGACGCTATTAGAGAAGGTATAAAGTCTTTAGTCGATGATCCGAAAGTTAATAGCGACTTTACACCTGCTAGTAAAGGTGGTGCTGAATTTAGTCCTAAAAATCCTTTTGGAATTAATCATACTGCGTTTTGGAGAATGCGCGCTGATTATGTATTGCCATCCAAACTTGGTTTTAAGGTTGTCAACAGTGGAGTGTTCTGGCCTGCTAAAGGTGAGCCAATGTCAGAATTAGTTGAAAAACGTGAATCAAGTTCCGATCATCGTTTGGTTTGGGTAAAGGTGATTCTGGAATAAACAATTTTTACTTTCAGTTTTTAGAGATTTAAAATAGAAAAAAAAGAAAACCTTGGCGATAACCAAGGTTTTTTTGTTTTCTATCTGTTTTCAGATGATTCTTTATCTGCTCTTCATTGTCTGATAAACGGAGGTAATAATTGACTTGAAACTTCGCCAAAACCAATTCTTACTTCATTGTTTTCGCAGAAACCTCTGATGATAACAGTGTCATTATCTTCAATAAACTTACGTTCTTCGCCACCATTTAACTTTAACGGATTTTTTCCGCCCCAAGTTAATTCAAGCATAGAACCAAAACTGTCCGGAGTTGGTCCAGAAATAGTTCCAGAACCCATCATGTCGCCAGAATTTACACGACATCCGTTTGAGGTATGATGCGTTAATTGCTGTGCCATAGACCAGTACATGTATTTGAAATTGGATTTAGAAATAACAGTTTCTTCGTGATCTTCAGGTTTTAGGGAAACTTCTAAATGAATATCAAAAGCTTTTTTTCCTTTTGTCTGTAAGTAAGGAAGCGGTGACGGATCTTGTTTTGGACCTTTTGTTCTAAAAGGCTCCAAAGCATCCATAGTTACAATCCAAGGAGAAATGGATGTGGCGAAGTTTTTAGCTAAAAACGGTCCAAGAGGAACATATTCCCATTTCTGGATATCGCGAGCACTCCAGTCATTTAGTAAAACCATTCCAAAAATATAATCCTCGGCTTCGTAAGTAGAGATGTTTTCTCCCATTACATTGACATCAGTTGTAATGAAAGCAGTTTCCAATTCAAAATCTACTAAGCGTGAAGCGCCAAAAACAGGTGTGTCATGACCAGCTGGCAAAGTTTGTCCCATTGGTCTGTGAACCGGAATTCCAGACGGTACAATAGTAGAACTTCTTCCATGATATCCTACTGGAATATGAAGCCAGTTTGGCAATAAAGCATTTTCCGGATCACGGAACATTTTACCTACGTTTGTAGCATGTTCTTTGCTCGAATAGAAGTCAGTGTAATCACCAATCAAAACGGGTAATTGCATCTCTACATCTTCGATTTTAAATATAACAATATCTCGATGTTTTGTTGAATCTCTTAATTGCGGGTTGTTGATATCAAAGATATCAGCGATACGATTTCGAACCAGACGCCATGTTTTTTTTCCATCGGAAATAAAATCATTCAGCGTATCCTGCATAAACATATCGTCTGTTAAATCTATTCCCTCAAAATAGTTTAATTGTTGTAAAGCCCCTAAATCTATAGCATAATCGCCAATTCGTGTTCCAACTGTAACGACATTTTCTTTGGTAAGAAACACGCCGAAAGGAATATTCTGAATAGGGAAGTCGCTATTTTCTGGCACTTCTAACCATGATTTTCTACTGGTATCGTTGGCGGTTATAGGCATGTTAGATGTTAATTAGTTTGTTGAAAAAATACATGTCAAATATATCATAATCTAACAGTACAACAAACGTTTTTTTGTATTTTTGCGTGAAATTAACGAAAAACAAAAAAATGCAACGCGACGAACAAATTTTTGATCTTATCCAAGAGGAGAAAGAAAGACAAATTCATGGACTAGAGCTTATTGCTTCAGAGAATTTTGTAAGTGATGAAGTAATGCAGGCAGCAGGGTCTGTTTTAACTAATAAATATGCTGAGGGATATCCTGGCAAAAGATACTACGGCGGTTGTGAAGTAGTTGACGTTATTGAGCAAATTGCTATTGACAGAGCTAAAGAATTATTTGGCGCTGAATATGCAAACGTACAGCCTCACTCTGGTTCTCAAGCGAACACTGCTGTGTACCACGCTTGTTTGAATCCTGGTGATACGATTTTAGGTTTTGACTTATCTCATGGTGGTCACTTAACTCACGGTTCTCCAGTAAACTTCTCAGGACGTTTATATCGTCCAGTATTCTACGGTGTAGATGCTGAAACTGGTCGTTTAGATTATGATAAAATTCAAGAAATTGCAACTAAAGAACAGCCAAAATTAATCATCGCAGGAGCTTCGGCTTATTCTCGTGATATGGATTTTGCTCGTTTCAGACAAATTGCTGACAGTGTAGGAGCTATCTTATTTGCTGATATTTCTCACCCAGCAGGTCTTATTGCAAAAGGATTATTAAGCGATCCAATTCCACATTGTCATATTGTTTCTACAACAACTCACAAAACATTAAGAGGACCACGTGGAGGTCTTATTTTAATGGGGAAAGATTTCCCAAATCCACAAGGATTAACAACTCCAAAAGGAGAAATCAGAATGATGTCTTCATTATTAGACTTAGCTGTTTTCCCAGGAAATCAAGGTGGACCTTTAATGCACATTATCGCTGCTAAAGCGGTTGCTTTTGGTGAAGCTCTTAAAGATGAATTCTTTACTTATGCAATGCAATTGCAGAAAAATGCAAATGCAATGGCGGATGCTTTCGTAAAAAGAGGTTACAATATTATCTCTGGCGGAACAGACAACCACATGATGCTTATCGACTTAAGAAATAAAAATATTTCTGGTAAAGAAGCTGAAAACGCATTGGTAAAAGCTGAAATTACAGTAAACAAAAATATGGTTCCTTTTGATGATAAATCTCCGTTTATCACTTCTGGAATCCGTGTTGGAACAGCTGCAATCACAACTCGTGGTTTGGTTGAAAAAGATATGGAAACTATTGTGGCACTTATCGATAAAGTATTAGCAAATCATACAGATGAGGACGTTATCGAAGAAGTTGCTGAACAAGTAAATGAATTAATGAGCGAAAGACCGATTTTTGCGTATTAATTAAGATAAGTCTTAAAGTTTTTAAAGTCGAAAGTCAAAAGTCTTATTTTTGACTTTCGATTTTTGTTTTTAAGACTCATAACTTTTAACTCATAACTCATAACTTTTAGAAATGGGAGTATTAAGATTACAATTGCCAACAGACCCAAGATGGGTAAATATTGTGGAGAAAAATATAGAAGAAATTCTAACCGATCACGCTTGGTGCGAGCAGAAAGCGGCAACAAATGCCATTACGATCATTACAAACAATCCAGAACATCAGGACTTGGTTCAAGATTTATTGGCTTTGGTAAAAGAAGAAGTGGATCATTTTGAGCAAGTGCATAATATCATCATCAAAAGAGGATTGAAATTAGGACGTGAACGTAAAGATGAATATGTAAACGAGTTGTATCAATACATGAAGAGAAGCGGAGACGGAAGCCGTGTTTCTGGCCTTGTAGAAAGACTTCTTTTTTCAGCTATGATTGAAGCTAGAAGCTGTGAACGCTTTAAGGTACTTTCTGAAAATATTCAAGATGAAGAATTGGCTGTTTTCTATAGAGAATTAATGGAAAGTGAAGCAGGACATTACACCACTTTTATCACATACGCTCGTAAATACGGAGTTGGAATTGATGTTGAAAAACGTTGGAGAGAATGGCTGGCTTTTGAAGAGTCAATCATTAGTAATTACGGGAAAAACGAAACGATTCACGGGTAGTTTTTTACTGTTCAGTCTCAGTGACAGTTTTCAGTTTTTACTTTGTGAAGCTTTGCGAAAAACTTTGTGTATCTCTGTGGAATTCTAAAAAAAAATCCGTTTTTATCAGCGCTTTCGCGAAAGCGAATCAGTTTTATCCGTGTTCATTTTTTTTAGTTTTTATAATCTAAAATCTAAAGTCTGAAATTTAAAATTCCTTATATTTGAGAGTAACCAAAAACTTGAGCTATGAGAATAGAAATGGACTTAAAATTAGGCTTTAAAGACGTAATGTTCAGACCTAAAAGATCTACATTAAAAAGTAGGTCAGAAGTTTCCTTAGAACAAAATTTCAAGTTTTTGCACAGCACCGCAAGTTGGACAGGAATTCCGATTATGGCTGCCAATATGGATACAGTTGGAACTTTTGAAATAGCAAAGGTTTTGGCAAAAGAAAAACTTTTTACGGCCATTCATAAACACTACACTTTAGAAGAATGGAATAGTTTTCTTCAAAACGTAACTACAGATTTCTACGATTATATTGCGGTAAGCACTGGGACAGGAAAAGAAGATTTTGAGAAAATCGAAAAAATAATCTCTGCAAATCCTTTACTGAAATTTATCTGTATTGATGTTGCCAATGGTTATTCGGAACATTTTGTTCAATTTTTAAAGAAAACCAGAAAACAATATCCAGACAAAATAATTATTGCCGGAAACGTTGTGACTGGCGAAATGACCGAAGAACTTTTATTAGCCGGCGCTGATATTGTAAAAGTCGGAATTGGACCAGGTTCAGTCTGTACAACTCGCGTAAAAACAGGCGTTGGTTATCCGCAGTTATCCGCAATTATAGAATGTGCAGATGCCGCTCACGGTTTAGGCGGACATATTATAAGCGATGGTGGCTGTACAACTCCGGGCGATGTTGCCAAAGCTTTTGGAGCTGGTGCCGATTTTGTAATGTTAGGCGGAATGTTAGCAGGACATACGGAAAGCGGAGGTGAATTGATAGAAGTAAAAGGCGAAAAATTTAAACAATTTTACGGAATGAGTTCAAAAACTGCAATGGACAAACATTCTGGAGGAGTTGCAGAATATAGAGCGAGTGAAGGAAAAACAGTTCAGGTTCCGTTTAAAGGAGATGTGATTCACACTGTTTTAGATATTTTAGGTGGAATTAGAAGCACTTGCACTTATGTTGGCGCTTCAAGATTAAAAGAATTGACTAAAAGAACAACTTTCATCCGCGTAAGCGAACAGGAAAATCAGGTTTTTACAAAATAATATGATTAAAATTACCGAAGCGTCGATTGAAGATATTGCTAAAATTCAAGAGATTGCAAATATAACATGGCCCATTACGTATGGCGAAATTTTGACTTCAGAACAATTAGAGTATATGTTAGATCTCATTTATTCTGATGAAGCGCTTTCAAAACAAATTCAGAATAAAGAAGAGTTATTTTATTTGGTTTCAGATTCTGAATCAGTAATTGGTTTTATCGGAATTGAGCATCATTATAAAAACGAAGCCATTACCAAAATCCACAAAATCTATCTTTTGCCAGAAACACAAGGAAAAGGATATGGCAAAACAGTTTTTGAATCTATTGAAAAACTGGCTTTAGAAAACAATTCAAATGAACTTTTATTAAATGTAAACCGATTTAATACCGCTTTGAATTTCTATAAAAAGCTAGGTTTCGAAATTAAAGAAACCGTTGATATAGAAATTGGGAAAGGGTATTTGATGGAGGATTATGTAATGGGGAAGCATATTTCAAAGTAATTTTCCAGCATTTTTGTCATTTCGACTGAAAGGAGAAATCACACGCGGAGCTCGACAAAGATTGGAGACTATCTGTGCGTCCCGAAGCTTCGGGATAGTGTGATTTCTCCTTTCAGTCGAAATGACAAACTGTGGCTCAACTCACAACAATATCATGCGTAAACAATAACCCTTTCACTTGATTCAAAGAAAAAACAGCTTTCTTCAATTTAGTTTTAGAAGGATCAATAGTGTAATTGTAACTTGTTTTAAAATCAGCTTTGTTAGCAATGGCTTTGTTGAATTCGGAACGATACAAATCACAATTGTCAAACACAACACTTGTTAAATCTGTCGCCATAAAATCTACAGCAATTAAACTGCAATTGATAAATGGAGTTCCTTTTAGTTTTAAAGAGTAGAATTTCGAAAAATCGAGAATACAATTATTAAAATGTACTTCAAAAATTAATTTGTCGCACATGGCGAAATTTACCTCTTTAATTTCACATCGATTAAAAGTGACTGTTCTCAAAGCGACGTAATTAATCTTTGCTTCACTAAAAATGCAATCATTAAAAACACAGTCAATAAAAGTAACGGCTAGAAAAGTGCAGGCAGAGAAGTTGCAATCATTAAATACGCAACCTTCGAAGTCTTTAAAATTAAGATCGTCTTTGGCGTAAATAATCGTATTGTATTCTTTATCAAGAAAATATTCGCTTTCTTTTTTCAACTCTTTCCAGTAATTATTTGAGAGTGAAAAGGTACTAATTTACCATAAAATAAATAGAACTAATCCTAAATCATTTTGATTCTAATTCTATTTTTAATGCCTAAAATGCTTTAGCTTTACACTTATTTTTAAGTTAAAACAGATCATTTTTATTATATGGAATCAACAAGAAAGGAACATGATTTTTTAGGAGAATTAGAAATCCCGAATCATTTATACTACGGAATCCAGACTTTTAGAGCTGTAGAAAATTTCAATATTACAGGAATTCCCATTTCAAAAGAACCTTTGTTTATCAAAGCTTTAGGATATGTGAAAAAAGCGGCAGCAATGGCAAACAAAGACTGCGGAGCAATTGATCCTAAAATTGCTGAAGCAATTTGTTACGGAAGCGATCAGGTAATTGCAGGGAAATTTGATCAAGAATTTGTAAGCGATTTGATTCAGGGCGGAGCGGGAACTTCTGTTAATATGAATGCTAACGAAGTTATCGCGAATATTGGATTGGAATATTTAGGCCACAAAAAAGGCGAATATAATTTTCTTCATCCCAACAATCATGTAAACTGTTCTCAGTCAACAAATGATGCTTATCCGTCAGCATTTAGAATTGCTTTGTATTTGAAAATGGAAAGTTTCATTAAAACTTTTGAAGGCTTAGAAGTTGCTTTCGCTAAAAAAGGAGAAGAGTTCAAGGATGTTCTGAAAATGGGAAGAACACAGCTGCAAGATGCAGTTCCAATGACGTTAGGACAGGAATTTAAAGCTTATGCAACAACCATTGGAGAAGATATTCAGCGGTTAAAAAATGCACAAGAATTGTTGTTGGAAATCAATATGGGGGCAACTGCAATTGGTACAAAAGTAAATGCCCCAGAAGGTTATCCTGAAATCTGCGTGAAATATTTAGCAGATGAGGTTGGAATTCCGTTGACACTTTCTCCAGATTTAATTGAAGCAACGGTTGATACTGGAGCTTATGTTCAGATTATGGGAACTTTAAAGCGTTCTGCAGTTAAGATTTCTAAAATCTGCAACGATTTACGTTTATTAAGTTCAGGTCCAAGAACAGGTCTTAACGAAATCAATCTTCCAGCACGTCAGCCAGGCTCTTCTATTATGCCGGGAAAAGTAAACCCAGTAATTCCAGAAGTAGTAAATCAGACTTGTTTTTATGTAATTGGTCAGGATTTAACGGTTACAATGGCAGCAGAAGCAGGACAATTGCAATTGAACGTTATGGAACCAGTTATTGCCTTTGCTATGTTTACTTCTTTGGATTATCTTTCAAATGCAATACAAACTTTGATTGACAAATGTATTGTTGGAATTACAGCAAATGTTGATCATTGTTACAATATGGTAATGAATAGTATCGGAATCGTAACACAATTAAACCCAATTATCGGTTACGAAGAAAGTGCGAGTATTGCTGGAGAAGCTTTAAAAACAGGTAAGAGTGTACATCAAATTGCTGTTTTGGAACGAAAATTAATCACTCAGGAAAAATGGGATGAAATCTATTCTTTAGAAAATTTAATTCATCCAAAATTTATCACAAAATAATTTTGATATAAATTTTATAATAACAAGCTGTCAAGAAATTGACAGTTTTTTTTGTTGATTTTTAAAAAGTTATTTATGTAAAGTGTTGAAAATGAATTATATTTACATAAGGTTTGAATCTTGGCCTATATAAAAATTAAAACTTTAAGAGTGTGGAGTTTTTCAAAAAGACGAATTTTAGACGTATATTAAAAGTGACGATTTTACTTTTTAGTATTCCGTCATTTTTGAATGCTCAAACTGAAATAGAATCTCAAAGTCAAAAAGAATGTTCTCCTAAAACTATTTTAGAACTTTTTAGAAAGAAAGATTCTGTTTACGTTGTAAAACCTACAAAAAACGATTTTTTTCTTGTAATACCAGCAATTGGTTCTCAGCCTGCTACAGGTTTTTTCTTTGGTGGCGTTGCACAATATACTTTCAAAGGGAAACAGGAAAATGATAAATATTCTGTGGCTAATCTGGGGATACTTTATACCGTGAAAAAACAATGGATGATTAATGTCAAGAATAATATTCTGCTAAAAAACAATAAAATTTTTCTAAGCGGCGATTATCGGTTTTATATTTTTTCTCAACCCAATTACGGACTTGGAACAGCTATTATTCCGCCTAGAAGAGATCGTCCCGATGGTTTTAGTATTGATTCTATTGCCCAATCCATGGATTACAATTACTTTAAATTTCATCAAACGGCATCTTTTGAGGTAAGAAAGAATTTTTATGTGGGTGGAGGTATCAATATTGATTGGTACACCAATATAAAAGATAAAGAACTGGATGTTGAGAACGGAAATTTAACCTATCATTACAATTACAGTCAGTTGCATGGTTTTGATAATTTAGAATATTTCCTAACAGGATTAAGTCTGAATCTGGTTTATGATTCCCGAGATAATCAGGTAAATTCTTCCAGAGGCTGGTTTGCGAATCTCAATTATCGCTTTAATCCCGTTTTATTTCACAATCAGAAATATAGTAATGTTTTGTATGCGGAGTATCGACATTTTTTACCGCTTTCGCGAAAGAATGATCGTTACATTTTAGGAATCTGGGCCTACGGTCAATTTGTAACCAGAGGCGAAGTGCCTTATTTAAATCTTCCGGCTATTGGTTGGGATCAACGGAGCAGGAGTGGGGAAGGTTATACACAGGGGTTATTTAGAGGAAATGGATTGGTTTATCTTTCAACAGAGTTCCGTTTTCCTATTACTTGTAATCAAATGTTGAGCGGAACGGTTTTTATCAATTTCGTTACGGCAAGTAATGCAGACAATAATATAGGGCTTTTTCATTCCATTCAGCCCGCAGCAGGAGTTGGATTTAGGATATTAATTGACAAAAAAACAAGAACCAATCTTGTAGCCGACTATGCATGGGGCAACAATTCGAAAGGATTTTACTTAAACGCAGGAGAAGTGTTTTGAGTTTAAGTATTTGAAAATGGCTAAAGTAATCTTGAGTTTTACTTTCTTTTTAAAATAAGAAAAAATATAAAAAAATAAGAATAAGAAGGTAAATTGATCTGGTTTTTTATGTATTGGTTTAATTGTTCATAATTAAATCATAATTTCTATCCGTAATAAGTACTATTTTTGAAACTCAATCCTTATTTTTGTTGTATATACAAATTACTATGAAGTTACTAATAGTTGAAGATGAGCCAAATCTATTATCAATTCTGCGTAAAGGATTTGCCGAAAATAATAATGAAGTTAGCGTAGCTCTAGACGGTAAGACCGCTTTGGAGATGATTCATAATTATACTTTTGACGTTGTAGTTTTAGACGTAATGCTTCCAGATATTAACGGAATCGAAATTTGTAGAAGACTTCGCGCCAGCAAGAATTTTGTTCCCATTTTACTCCTTACAGCTTTAGGAACTTCAGAAAACATTGTCACAGGGCTTAATGCCGGTGCCGATGATTATTTAGTAAAGCCATTTAAATTCGGAGAACTAGATGCCCGTGTAAATGCACTTTACAGAAGATCGCATCAGGAAACGGAAAAAATTGATACCATTGTAATTGGTGATTTAGAGATAAATGGAAGAGCAAAATCAGTAAAAAGAGGAAGCGAAAATATTGTTTTGACAGCAAAAGAGTTTAAACTTTTATACTATTTAGCAAAAAATACAGGACGTATCGTTTCTCGCGATCAGATTTTAGATAATGTCTGGGATATCAATTTTGATATGAATACTAATGTTGTCGATGTATATATAACGTATTTAAGAAGAAAAATTGATAAGCCTTTTAATACCAAACTGATTCATACAATGAAAGGATTGGGGTATGTTATAAAGCCATAAAATGGATATTAGAAAAAAAATTACTTTTAATTACGTTGCCCTTTCTACCTTTAGTACTTCGCTATTGTGTATTATTGTGTTCTTTTTATTTAGAGAAAATAATCGATACCATTTCTTAAAGCGTTTAGATGACAGGTCCAAAATTGTGGCATCTATTCATTTTCAAAAAGATCCTGAGAAAATAAAATACTATAAAAACCTTCAAAAAAACGGTCTCGAAGAATTAATTGAGGAAGAAGAATATGTATTAAAAATCAACAGCCACAATAGTTTTGATTATAATACGAATTTGAATCTTCCGAATACCTTTTACACTAATATTTTAAGTACAGGAAAAGATTCTTATGAAAAGGATAATAAGTATTATTTAGGTCAGATTTTTGAAGAAAACGGACAGCGATATATCGTAATTGTTGGAGCAAGAGACCGCAAAGGAAAAGATACCACGGTTTATATTGTCAAAATTATGTTGTTTGGCGGAATCGGTTTTGTGATTTTGGCTTTTCTTTTAGGAAGATTTTTAGCTAAAAGAGTTATCAATCCTGTCGCTCGTATTACAAAAGAAGTAAAGAGAATCAGTGCCTCTAATCTTCACAATCGTTTACCGGAGGTTAAAAACTCTGATGAAATATCAGATTTGACCAATACTTTTAATAATATGTTGGATCGATTGGAAACTTCTTTCGAAATTCAGGCTAACTTTATTAATAATGCTTCACACGAATTAAAAACGCCAATAACAACTATTATTGCCGAGGCAGAAATTATGCTTCTAAAAGAACGTGAAGTAAATGAGTATGTAGAATCTTTAGAAAACATATACAGTCAAGCATCACGTTTAGGAAATCTAACGGAAAGTCTTCTAAAGTTAACTCAAACAGGTTACGACGGACAAAAACAAGTTTCGGATGTTGCAAGAATAGATGAATTGTTATTAGATGTAAAATCGGATTTAGACAAAATTTATCCAGATAATCGTGTTAGCATCATAATTAATATTGCTCCAAAAGAGTCTAATTTGCTTTTGCTTCCATGTAACAAACCTTTATTAGAATTAGCGATTAATAATATCATTACCAATGGTGTAAAATATTCAGATAACAACGAAGTGTTCGTAAATCTTTCGGCAAATGACGAAATGATTAAAATTACGATTAACGATATTGGAATCGGAATTCCGCCAGAAGACATTCCTCATTTATATGAACCTTTCTTTAGAGGTAAAATTGCGACTAAATATATTGGTTATGGTTTAGGACTCCCTTTAGCTTCCAAAATTATCAGAATGCACGAAGGGGAATTACAGGTTCAGTCCGAACAAAATAAGGGTACAATTGTTACTATTATCTTCAAAAAACGAAACATTAAAAAATCTAATGTTTAATCTTAGGAAATTCTAATTTTAGATTAAGAAGCGTCTAATTTGTTGATTATTAATTTGTAAGTATAAACTAAACGATTATGCTTATGAAAAATTTTCTTATACCTACGACTTTAAAAGATGATACCATTTCGGCTGTTAAATCTGCGGTGAATCAGTCAAAAGATACTGAATCAGAAATTATATTAGTATTAGTTTCAGAAGCACCCGATACCTTTTCATCTTCCAGTTTTTTGCGTGAAATGAGATCGGGACTTACTAAAAGTCAAGAAGAGGTTCTGGAAACCTGCAGATATATTATTGATCACACGCCAAATGCAAAATTGAAAGTACACAACCAATACGGACTTTCTGCACCTATTTTAAAACGTCTTATAGAAGCTTTTTCTGTAAAACTGGTTATCCTGACGCATTCCTATAAACAGGAAACCAAAAAAATCCACCAATATTTTGTGCAGTTGGCTGGCAATCAGAAATGTCCAATTCTGCATTTAAGTACCGAAATCAACAAAGAGGTTTTCAGTAAAGCGCTTTATGTAGAAAATTCAACGGCAAATATTCATGTAAAAGATGTACAGCAATATTTGAGCGAAAATTTCTCTTTTGAAATCGTAAGCCAGACGGCCAATTTTGAAGACAACTACGAAAATGTGGCACCATTTTTATCAGAAGCCATTTCGAAGCATAACATAGACATGCTGGTAGAAACTCGAAAAGGCGAAAAAATCAAATTTAAAAAAGTAAAAAAAGAAAATGTCAATGAGAAATTGGGACTTCCGGTGCTCTCGTTGTACGAAGAGATAGTTTAAACGAATCTCTTCAAAATAAGTAATAATTTAATTTAAAACCGAAAATATGTTATTAAAGAAAAGAATACCAATGAAGTACGTTCTCGGGAAAATTAAAGTAGAAATTGCTTTAGTATTGGCTTATACGATACTATTTGAAATATTTCATCACTATTTTATAAACCTTCCCGTAGATATTCCAATCGCGATTCCGACAATGATTGGAACCATTATTTCCTTATTATTAGCGTTTAAGTCCAATCAGGCTTATGACAGATGGTGGGAAGCCCGAATTGTCTGGGGAGCGATTGTAAACGATTCCAGAACCTTAATCCGTCAGGTTTTGACGTTTTATAAAGATCCTGATTTTTCTGTTGAAGCTAGTGAATTCAAAGAGAATTTTGCTAAAAGACAAATTGCATGGTGTTATAGTTTAGGAGAATCTCTTAGAAATAGAGATGCTATAAAACCGCTCGAAGGTTTGATGAGTGAAGAAGAAATCAGATACATCAAAAACCATCAAAATGTTCCAAATGCTATTTTGATGTTGCATGCAAGAGATTTGCGAAATGCAAAAAACGAAAAGAAAATCAATATGTATCAGCAGGTTGAGATTGATAATACGTTGTCCAGACTTTGTGATGAAATGGGAAAATGTGAAAGAATTAAAAACACCATTTTCCCGACAACCTACAGTATGTATATCAGATTGACTTTATGTCTGTTCATTTTGTTATTGCCTTTTGGTCTAACAAGTGTGTTAAGCTGGTTCGCGATTCCGTTAATTACAGCAATTGGCGCCGCTTTCTTTTTGATCGAAAGAATGGCAATTCATTTGCAAGATCCATTCGAAAACAGAGCAACCGATACACCTGTTACGGCTATTGCAAATACTATAGAAAAAAATATCAAGCAAATGCTGAATGAATATCAAAGTGAATTTGATATTCTGAATGAATTTCACTTAGTAGACGAACCTAAGAAAGTCGAAAAAGACGCTTACTTTGTCTTATAACTATTTAATTTTGGTCTTCTTTTAATTGTTGGCTGGACAGTGTGTAGTTGCGCTGTCCAGTTTTTTTTTCATTGCTAAATTCACAAGCATTTTAAATAAAGCCAGTGGTTTCAACCACTGAACGCAATCAAAATCAAAACCTTCTATACGTTCTCGCGGTTGAAACCGCGGGTTATGTTAAAACGAAATATTTACAATTGTTTCGCCAATTTTCCCAGAGTCTGAATAGCAGTTCTCAATTCATTCGACCAAGGCAATCCAAAACTCAATCGCATACAATTGGAAAATTGATCCTGAAGCGAAAAAATCCTTCCCGGCGCAATGCTGATATTGTGTTTTAAAGCCAAATGATAAAACGCAGCAGTATCAATTTTTTTATCCATTTCAACCCAAAGAAAAAATCCGCCTTGTGGCTGACTTACCTTTGTTCCTGCAGGGAAAGATTCTAAAACAGTATTGATATAATTGGTACAGTTTCGATTTAAAATCTGACGAATTTTACGAAGATGGTTTTCATAACGACCGTTTTTCAAAAAGTCTCCCACCACTTCATGTGTAATCGTTGTGTTAGAAATGGTATGGTATAATTTGGTTCTCAGAATTTCTTTTTTGAATTTTCCAGGCGAAACCCAGCCTACACGATAACCAGGTGCTAGAGATTTAGAAACCGAACTGCAGCAAAGTACAATCCCGCTTTCGTCGTAGGTTTTGCAATTGGTTGGTCGGCTGTTGCCAAAGTACAAATCGCCGTGAATATCATCTTCAATCAAAGGAACATTATAAAAATCCATTAAACGGACAATTTCTTTTTTATGTTCGTTAGGCATCATACTTCCTGATGGATTGCTGAAATTACTCATCAAAACACAAGCTTTTACTTTATTAGAAGCCAATGTCTTTTTTACAGCTTCCAATTCGATTCCAGTTGTCATGTTGGTTGGAAGTTCCATAACATATAAACCTAAAGATCTCGCTAGCTGTAGAATTCCAAAATATACAGGACTTTCTGTGATAATGGTATCTCCCGGTTTGGTCAGAGTCAGTAAACAGTCTGAAATTGCAGAGATACAGCCGGGAGTTGTAATAATATCATCTTCTGTCAAAGAACCGCCCCAAGTAAACGACCAGCGGGCAATTTCTTTACGTAAATTACTGTTTCCCTGAATTTCCTCATAACTCGTTCCGCTGTTAGGCAATTGACGCATGGCCTGAACCATTCCTTTATTCAGTTTTGCAATTGGCAGTAATTCATTTGATGGAAAACCAAGCGACAGCATCGTAAGGTCTTTTTTACGCATGTCGTCGTAAACCAAATCGACTAAATCTTCACGTTCAATGTTTTCCAAAGTCAAAATTGGTGTGCTTGAAGATGGTTCCGGAATGGTTCGCGCCGAAATATTACTCACATAATAACCAGATTGCGGACGAGATTCTATCAAAGAACGGCTTTCGACTTCATAATACGCTTTGCTGACTGTACTCATACTATAACCTGTTTCAGCGCAGATTTCTCTAATGGAAGGTAGTTTGTCGCCAACATTCAAAAGACCAGATTTAATCTGTTTTTCGATACGGTCTGCAAATTGAAGATATAAGTAATTGGCGTTTTTCATCAGAAAAAAATAAAACTGTTATGGTGCAATTTACAAAAACTGTATCTGTATTGCTGTTTTATTTTTTAGAAATTTGCTTCATCAAAAGAAAACAATTCAAAACAGCGTTTTTGTGAAAACAACAAAGTATTATATAGCGGCTATTATTGCCTTTACAACATGGGGACTTTTCAGCTTGGTTTTAAGGCCAATTCATGAATATCCATCATTGGATATTTTGTTTTTTCGTGTTTTCAGCTGTAGTATTTTGATGCTTTTGATTGCTGTTTTATTTAAAAGAAAAAAAATAAAAGAGACTATAGAAATATTTAAAGCTTTACCAAAAGCTGAAAAAAGAAAATCGGTTTTACTGAATATTGGCGGAAGCGCTTTTCTAATGGGGAATTGGTTTACTTATATTTATGTGATGAATCACGTAAGCGTTAAAGCAACTTCTCTAGCTTATTTAGTCTGTCCAATTTTGACCACTTTATTGGCCTATTTCATATTAAGAGAAAAATTATCCAAAACACAATGGATTTCGGTAGGATTAAGTATTTCCGGCTGCATGTTATTATCGTATGCCGCTATTATGGATATGGTTTTCAGTATCATTATCGGATTAACTTATGCCACTTATTTAGTAAGCCAGCGTGCCAATAAAGGTTTTGATAAATTTATTGTATTAACGTTTCATATTACTTTGGCAGGATTAGTATTATTACCTTTTTATCCGGTTTTTGGGGGACCGGTACCAACGGAATTTAAGTTTTATCTCTGCATTGAGACCATTGCAATTATGTTTACGATAATTCCGTTGTTTTTAAATTTATACGCACTTTCCGGAATCAATTCTTCAACAGTCGGGATGCTTTTAAACATCAATCCAATGATTGCATTTGGATTAGCAGCCTTTTTCTTCAAAGAGAATATCACATCTCTGCAGGTTACCGCATACGGAATCATTTTTATAGCAGTGTTAGTTTTTAATTCACATCATATTTTTGCCATCAAGCAAAAAATGACCGCAATATCCAAAGGTTCATAATCTTAGTTTTCATATTTTTTATTGGTTTAAAATCGAAAATTACAAGAATCTTAACAGGATGTTTAAACAGGAATGATTATTTTTCATTCCTGTTTTTTTATGCAGTTAAATGAATAAAGCCACAGATTATACATATTAAAAGGATTATTTCTTTGTGCAAAAAAAATAGCCACGAATTACACGAATTTACACAAATTTTCATTTTAGATTAAAAAAAATAATTCGTGCAAATTCGTGTAATTCGTGGCGAAAAAAAATCCTTTTAATCTGTGTAATCTGTGGCAAAAAAATACAAACCCGAATAGTATTGATATGAAAGCTACCAAACTTCAAGCCTTTACGCCATTATTTTATTTAGTGTGGTCAGATGATTTACTGACGCAGAAAGAATTTTCGACACTAAAAGAGTTTATTAATTCACTGACTGTTTTATCAGAAGAAGAAAAAGAATATTTATTATCTAAAGTAGATATTTCAAATCCGCCTTCGCGAAATGAACTCACACAATGGAAATCGGATATTGAAAAAAGCATTCAGGATACTTCTTCTATCAAATCGATTTTTGATATTGCAAAAGCACTTTCAGCAAATGAATTGGATTTATCGCCTATCGAATCCGATTTTAAAAAATTGGAAAATGATTTAGGAATTTTAGGAGAAGAAGCACTTCAAAACTTCAAAACCAAAGCAGGTTCTTTTACAGCAGATTCACATACCAATGCCAGTTTTGATATTCAGAAAATCACCAAAATCTTAAACGGAAAAGAAGCGGCGATAATTGAAAGAGTAAAATCGGTTATTTCGAGACCTGAATTTGCTTATGAAACTTCTACAGATATTAATGTTTTCAGGCAAACTGTTTACAAATGGTGTAAAATATTAGCCGAGGAAAACCTTGGAAATATGGCATATCCAAAACAATACGGAGGAGGAGAAAACATAGCCGATTATTTTGCGATTATGGAAACGTTGAGTTATCATGATTTAAGTTTGGTAATTAAATTTGGTGTTCAGTTTGGATTATGGGGAATGAGCGTACAGTCTTTAGGAACCGAAAAACATTATGCTAAATATTTAAAAGATATTGGAACGTTGAAGCTTCCGGGCTGTTTTGCCATGACTGAGACTCATCATGGATCAAACGTAAAAGGCTTGGAAACTACAGCAACGTACAATCATAACGATCAAACTTTTACGATTCATACTCCCAATAAAAATGCTCAGAAAGAATATATCGGAAACGCAGCAGTTCACGGACAAAAAGCGACGGTTTTTGCAAAACTAATTATAGATGGACATGATTATGGCGTGAATGCCTTTATTGTTCCGTTACGTGATCCGGATGGAAAAGTCGTAAACGGTGTAACAATTGGTGATTGCGGTCATAAAATGGGATTAAACGGAGTAGATAACGGAACCATCAGTTTTGATAATGTTGTGATTCCGAAAGACGATATGCTGGATCGTTTTGCTTCGGTAAATGAAAAAGGGGAATTTGAAAGTCCGATTCCAAGTGATAACAGAAGATTTTTTACGATGTTAGGAACTTTAGTTGGAGGACGAATTGGGATTCCGCGTTCGGCTCTGGCTGCAGCGAAATCTGGTTTAACAATCGCCATTCGCTACAGCGATCAAAGAAGACAATTTGGCCCAGAAGGCGGATCAGAAGTTCCGATTTTAAATTATAGAATGCATCAGCGTCGATTATTGCCTCATTTAGCTAAAACATACGCCGTTCATTTTGCATTGCAATATCTAACCAAGAGATTCTTAAATAGAACAGAAGCAGAGATGCAGGAAATCGAAGCTTTGGCAGCCGGAATGAAATCCTATTCTACCTGGAGTACAAGAGATATTTTACAGGAATGCCGTGAGGCTTGCGGCGGAAAAGGTTATTTGTCTGAAAATAGAATTGATGCTTTAAAAAATGATACTGAAATTTACACCACTTTTGAAGGAGATAATACCGTTTTAATGCAGTTGGTTGCGAAAAACCGTTTGTCTGAGTTTAGAAAATCGTTTGGCGAAATGGGATCGTTGGGAATTATCAATTACGTTTATGAAAATGCTAAAACGGCAATTACAGAAAAGAACCCAATTGCAACACGAAGAACAGATGATGAGCATTTATTAGACAGCGAATTTCATCTTCAGGCTTTTGTTCACAGAGAAAAAACAATTTTGGCATCTGCAGCAAGACGTATTAAAAAATTGGTTGATGGTGGTTTAGAAGCCTATGATGCCTTTAACGTTGTACAGCATCAAATGATTGATGTCGCTCAGGCTTATTTGGAAAGAGTGGTTTTAGAGCAATTTCAAACCGCGATTAAAGCAATTGAAGATGAAGAATCAAAAACGATTTTGACAAAGCAGTGTCAATTGTATGCGCTTTCGCAGATAGAAAAAAATAAAGCTTGGTATTTGGAAGATGGTTATATGGAAGCAATCAAAACAAAAGCGGTTCGTAAAATCGTTAATCAGCTTTGCTGGGATATTCGTCCAGATGCAGTGGCATTGGTTAACGCATTTGATATTCCGGAAAGCTGTTTAGCCGCGCCCATTGCTGCGCATATTTAGTTTTGATATCTAATAAATTTTAAATGATTTCGAGTTTGGTTTTAATCAGATCGAAATCATTTTATTTATAGCGATATTGGTTTTTAATTATTTTATTTATGTCAAAAAAACTAAATCGCCCCTATTTTTAGTACATTTTAACCACAGTCAAATAATTCAATTTTTATATTTTCGCTTTGTTATATTTGTAATTCCTTTATATTAAATCAGCTTGAAAAATTATTACTTATTTCTGTTTCTTTTTATTGTAAGTTTTCCAGTCTTCGCATTGGAAGGTTCTGATGCTATTTTAAAACAATTAAATGAAGCCATAAAAAACAAACAGCATTACGTAAAAATAAAGGAAGAAAGAATTCTCAATTTCAAGAAAATAAAATCGGATAATCTTACTAAAGAACAGGAGTATAATTATAATAAAACGATGTATTTAGAATATCAAAAGTTAAATTCAGATTCGGCTATTCAATATGTAAAGAAGAATATAAAAATTGCTGAAGAACTTCAAAACAAAGAACTTTTGAATTTGGCACAGTTGCAATTAGTAACACTCTATTCTTCATCTGGAAAATATCGGGAATCTGAGGCTATTTTAAAAAGTATTAATAAAAAGACACTTTCAGCTTCATTACTACCTAATTATTATATTTCGTATCGTGAATTTTTTGAGCACTACGCAGCCAATAGTGATAATCGGGAATACAGAATACAGATTGGAAAATACCGTGATTCCTTATTAGGAATTTTAAATCCCAATACTTTAGAATATAAAATCAATAGAATCCAGCAGGATATTTTTATTCATAGAAAATACAATGAACCAGAAAAACAGCTGCTTTCTTTATTGAGTAAAACAAAAGAAGAAAGTCCAAACTACGCTATGATTACCTATTTATTGGGTAAAATTGCAGAAGCCACACATCAATTAGAAAACAGAAAAAAATATTACGCCCTTTCTGCCACTTCAGATATTAAAAATGCCAACAAAGATAATGCTTCCTTACAGGAATTAGCTTTGGTTTTTTATGAAATAGGCGATGTTGATATGGCTTATAAATTGACGCAATCGGCTATTGAAGATGCGCTTTATTGTAATGTTCAGTTTAGAACGCTGTTGATGTCAGAAGTTTATTCGATTATCAACACGGCTTATTTAGAACGTGAAAAAAAACGAAAAAGCGAGTTGCAGATTTATCTGCTTTGTATCAGTCTGCTTTCACTATTCTTATTAGTTGCCATTATTTATGTTTATAAACAGATGAAAAAGGTTTCTAGAATTCGAACAGAATTATATGAAACCAGTCAGAAACTGGCAGAATTGAACAAAGATATTACGGAAACCAACAATCAACTGCAACAGAGTAATCTGCAATTGTCTGAATCTAATTTAGTTAAGGAAGAATATATCGCGCATTTTTTCAGTTTATGTTCGACTTACATCAATAAATTAGAAAACTACCGAATTATTCTAAACAAAAAAGCAACCGCAAAACAGTTTGATGAAATTTATAAAATCTTAAAATCAACCACTCTAGTTGATAATGAATTAGAGGAACTTTACAAGAACTTTGATATCATCTTTTTGAACTTGTATCCAACATTCGTAAAAGATTTCAATACTTTATTAATTCCAGAAGAGCAGATTGTCCTCAAACAAAATGAACTGCTCAATACAGAACTTCGAATCTTTGCCTTAATTAGACTTGGAATTACTGACAGTGTCAAAATCGCCGCATTTTTGCGTTACTCTTTAAGCACAATTTATAACTATAGAACCCGAGCTCGAAATAAGGCTGTAGTTTCTCGAAATGATTTCGAAGAAATGGTCATGAAAATCGGTTCAATGGCTTTGAAAGTATAAAGATTTATTTTAAATCTACTACTTTTTTTTATTATTTATTTTGTTTAAAGTATTGTAAATCAATGTTTTAATTTTTTGACTTACTACTTTTTTCTATCTAAAAATGTATCGTGTACGATAACGTTTTAGTTTTACATTATGATAAAAGTTCTTTAAAAAAGAAACCACTATTATACTATATAACCTAATGCTTTAATTAATACTATTATGTTTAAAAACGTTAAAACAGTTGTTGTTTTACTTTTACTAAGTTCTTTGGGAATGAATGCCCAAAATAAAGTTCCAGTTTATCTGGACGATAAAAAGCCAATAGATGAAAGGGTAGAAGATGCACTTAAGCGAATGACAACCGATGAAAAGATCGCCATGATTCATGCGCAGTCAAAATTTAGTTCTCCAGGTGTAAAACGTCTTGGTATTCCAGAAAACTGGATGACCGATGGGCCACACGGAATTCGTACAGAGGTAAAATGGGATGAATGGGATCAAGCGGGATGGACAAACGACTCTTGTATTGCTTTTCCAGCGCTTACAGCACTTTCGTCAACATGGAATAAAGAATTGGCTTCTTTGTATGGTAAATCAATTGGAGAAGAGGCACGTTACCGTAATAAAAATGTATTATTAGGGCCAGGAGTTAATATTTACAGAAGTCCATTAAACGGACGTAACTTCGAATATATGGGAGAAGATCCATTTTTAGCTTCTAAAATGGTAGTTCCTTATATTAAAGGCGTTCAGTCAAACGGAGTTGCAGCCTGCGTAAAACATTTCGCTTTAAACAATCAAGAAACAAATCGTAATTCGGTTAACGTAATTGTTGATGATCGTGCATTATATGAAATCTATCTTCCTGCTTTTAAAGCGGCTGTTCAAGAGGGAGAGGTGTGGTCAATTATGGGATCTTACAACAAATATAAAGGACAGCAATGTTGCCACAATGAATATTTGTTGAATGATATTCTTCGCGGAGAATGGGGCTTCAAAGGAGTTGTGGTTTCAGATTGGGGCGGTGTTAACGATACTAAACAAGCTATCCATAATGGTTTGGACATGGAATTTGGTTCTTGGACAAACGGACTTTCTTGGGGAACAAGCAACGCTTATGACAACTATTATTTAGCAAAACCATATTCTGAAATGATCAGAAAAGGAGAAGTTGGGACAAAAGAATTAGATGAGAAAGTGCGTCGTATTTTACGTTTGTCTTTCTTGACCACTATGGATAGAAATCGTCCGTTTGGATCTTTTGGAACAGAAGAACATGCTTTGGCTGGTCGTAAAATTGCAGAAGAAGGAATTGTATTGCTTCAAAACAAAAACAATATATTACCAATCAATCTTTCTAAAACGAAGAAGATTGCGGTAATTGGAGAAAATGCAATCAAAATGATGACTGTTGGAGGAGGAAGTTCTTCACTTAAAGCAAGATATGAAATCACACCGCTTGAGGGATTAAAAAAGAGAATCGGAAATCAGGCTGAAATTATGTATGCTAGAGGTTATGTTGGAGATCCAACAAGCAATTATAATGGTGTTGTAGCTAAAGTTAGTTTAGAAGAAAAACGTCCTCAGGCAGAATTAACTGCAGAGGCTTTAAAAGTAGCTAAAGATGCTGATATTGTTCTTTTTATTGGAGGTTTGAACAAAAGCCCAAATCAAGATGATGAAGGACACGATCGTAAACAATTAGAATTGCCTTATGGTCAGGATAAATTAATCAGCGAATTGGCGAAAGTGAACAAAAACATTGTTTTCGTAAATATTTCAGGAAACGCCGTGGAAATGCCTTGGATCAAAGAGGTTCCGGGAATTGTTCAAGGATGGTTTTTAGGAACTGAGGCTGGAAATGCCTTGGCTAATGTTTTGGTTGGAGATGTTAATCCGTCTGGAAAATTATCTTTCACTTTCCCAGTAAAATTGGCTGATAACGGTGCACATGCTTTAGGAGAATTCCCGGGTGGAGATGAAGTAAAATACAACGAAGGAATTTTTGTGGGTTATCGTTGGGTTGACAAAAACAATATTAAACCTTTATTCTCTTTTGGACATGGTTTGAGTTATACGACTTTTGCTTACGGAAAAGTAACGGCTGATAAAAAACAAATCAATGCAGGGGACAAAATCACATTTTCTGTAAACGTTAAAAACACAGGAAGCAGAGAAGGAGCAGAGGTCGTTCAATTGTACATTACAGATTCTAAATCTTCTTTACCACGTCCGGTAAAAGAATTAAAAGGCTTTGAAAAAGTATCGCTTAAAGCTGGAGAAGAAAAAACAGTAACTTTTACAATCGACAAAACGGCTTTAAGTTTCTTTGACGATAAAAAACATGACTGGGTTGCGGAACCTGGTGATTTCGAAGCAGTTATTGGTGCTTCATCAACAGATATAAAATCTAAAGTGGGATTCTCACTTAAATAAGAGTTTTTATTTCTAAAAATTGGTTGGTTTGTAAAGCTGCAAGTGTAAAAATTTGCAGCTTTGCTTTTGTTTTAAAAAAGTTAAAAGTTAGGAGTAAAATGTTAGAAGTTTTACTTTCTCTAAATAAGAATCAAATAAAATGAAACGAATATTATTTTTTACAATTGGTTTGTTTTTGTGCCAAAATATTTCAGCACAAACTCTAAGTAAAATGCAGTGGTTTAATGAACCTGAAAAATGGGAAATTAAAAACAATGCTTTAATCATGAATGTAACGGCAAACAGTGATTACTGGCGTATTTCGCATTACGGATTTACGGTTGATGATGCTCCGTTTTATTACGCCACTTATGGAGGTGAATTTGAAGCTAAAGTAAAATTGACAGGAAATTATATTGCCCGCTTTGATCAAATGGGTTTAATGATTCGTGTTGACGAAAAAAACTATATCAAAACTGGCGTCGAGTTTGTTGACGGAAAATTCAATGTCAGCACCGTTGTAACACATGATAAAAGTGACTGGAGCGTAACGACTCTGGAAAAAGCACCACCTTTTATTTGGATAAAAGCCGTTAGAAGATTAGATGCTGTTGAGGTATTTTATTCTTTTGATGATAAAAACTATATCATGACCAGAAATGCACCCTTACAGGATAATACACCAGTTATGGTTGGTTTGATGGCCGCTTCTCCTGATGGAAAAGGATTTGAAGCCAAATTTGAAAATTTCTCTGTAAAACATCTGCCGGATCAAAGAAGATCCGAATGGTTGAAAAATCATCAATAGGGAAGTTAATTTTCAAATTCCAAATTCCAAAATCATTACTAACTAAAAAAACTTAACCAAAACTAAATATAAATGAGTTCAATTTCATCTGATATTACACCAAAAAAGCACTATGAAATTTTAGATGGTCTGCGCGGAGTTGCAGCTATTCTGGTAGTTGCTTTTCATATTTTTGAAGCTTTCGCTGGAGGAAACCGTTTCAAACAAATTATCAATCACGGTTATCTGGCCGTTGATTTCTTTTTTCTTTTGTCAGGATTTGTTGTCGCTTATGCGTATGACGATCGCTGGGGGAAAATGGGGCAGTGGGAATTTTACAAACGTCGTTTGATTCGTTTACAGCCAATGGTCATTATGGGAATGATTATAGGGGCTGTATTTTACTATTTTCAAGCATCTGATATTCTATTTCCAATGATTGGAAGAATGGAAGTGTGGAAAGTGATTTTGACTATGGTAATCGGTTTTACTTTATTGCCAATTCCGCCTTCATTAGAAATTAGAGGTTGGGGAGAAATGCATCCCTTAAATGGTCCGGCATGGTCACTTTTCTTCGAATACATTGCAAACATTTTATATGCTTTAATCTTTCGTAAATTTTCGAACAAAGTCATGTCGGTTTTCGTACTGATATTTGCTGGACTGTTAATCAATTATACTGTTTTTGGACCAAAAGGAGATGTAATTGGCGGCTGGTCGTTAAATTTAGAACAGTTGAATGTTGGTTTTACACGTTTATTATTTCCGTTTTTTGCCGGTGTTTTGTTATGTCGTTTAGGAAAACTGATTCATGTAAAAAATGCTTTCTGGATCTGCAGTATTTTGATTACTATCGTTTTGGCTTTGCCAAGGTTTGGAGATGAAAACAGTCTTTGGATGAATGGTTTATACGAATCATTCTGTATTATTGTTATGTTTCCTCTTATTGTAGCCATTGGAGCAGGAGGAGAAATTAAAAATGAAGTTTCTCTAAAAATCTGTAAAGCTTTAGGTGATATTTCGTATCCAATTTACATTACACATTACCCGTTAATTTATTGGTTTACCGCTTGGGTCGTAGATAATAAAGTTTCTATGGAAAATGGTTATCTGGAAGGAATTGGAGTTTTAATCGCAAGTATCGTACTGGCTTTTGTATGTTTAAAATTATATGATGAACCAGTTAGAAAATGGCTTGTAAGTAAGTTTCAGAAAAGATCTAGTTAAGGTTCAAAGAGACAGAGTAACAAAGAAACAAAGTACAAAACTTTGCCACTTTGTCTCTTTGCTACTTTGTACCTGTAAGAAAATATTGAATTTCTTAATTTTGTTAGTTATAGATATTCAGGAAGGGGTGAAATTTTAAATTTCATCCCTTTGTTTTTTAGATAATAAAATGAAAATGATTAAGTTTAATGAATATCAGTCGCGGATTAGATAATGTTTTAAACTGTAGAGACGTACCGCAGTGCGTCTAAAATTGAAACCACAAAATGTAAATAAGATATGGCAAGATTAGATGAAACGCACAAAATGCCAATTTTTCAAAAGGCAGAACAGATTTTGAAACTAACTGAAGGTTTAGTTCAGATTATTCCAGCAGAGAATGAGTTTTTGCAGGAAACGACTGTTCGATTTATGTTGGAGAACGCCATGATTATCCCCGCTAAAATTGCTGGAGCCGAAGCCGGTGATTTGTATGATCTTAGAATGGAAAATGCTGCAATTATTAGAAAAGCGGCAAGAGAATTATATGTACAGGCAGGAAGTCTTCGCTATGAGGATGGAATTACAGATACTGATTATATTTATCTCTTACGCAATACAATTGAAGAATTCCGCTTCTTGTTTATTGATTGGGTGGCAAGTTTTGATGTTTGGAATTATATAAAAGACAGTTGGGGATTATTTAATCCACCTGGTGTAAATGCGCATGATAAAGATCCAGATGAGGATATTCCATTTAATCCAAACGATTTTTTTAATTCAGATGATGACGATGATGATTTATAAACAAAAAGGAGATGTCAAAAAGCACAGCTCCTTTTTTGTAAGCTTTGGAGAGGAGTCATATTTATAGAAAAGGGCAAATGTTTTTCATTTTCTAATCGAAATTCTATAAATAATGTACCCTTTTGGAGTTTATGGTAGTGTTTTTTTAGCAAGCATTATCTTTTATTCAAAGAGGTTGTCCTTGTAAGACAGGCTCTTTTGCATTTTAGATAACCAAAGTAAAGCCTTTGTTTCTCTGTTACTTTGCCACTTTGCACCTTAACCTAAAGTAACTCATAAAAATTTCTTTTTCCGATTTTGATTTTGGTCTCTTTGATTAGCGGAACCAACTCGTATGGATTTAGAATCTTCTCCTGATTAATCTGAACGGCACCGCTTTCAATCAATCTTCTGTTTGCCGATTTTGTAATATCATTTTTAATTAACGAACAAAGGTCAATTAAGGCAATTTGATTGGATTCGTTTTCTAAAGAAGAAATCATAACCGAGGTAAATGATTTGGCTTCTGCATTTTTATTTTGAAATTGATTGACAAAGAATCTTTCAGCTTCCTCAGCGCTATTTTGATCATGGTATTGTCTGATGATATTTTTTGCAATTAGCTTTTTGATGTCCATCGGATTCTCTAGTTCCAGCCTTTTCTTTATTTCCAGTTTTTCTTTGAATGAAAAATCGGTTGTCAATTCTAGAAATTCCAAAATAAGATTATCCGGAATTGACATCGTTTTGCCAAACATTTCATTTGGTTCATCAATTAAACCGATGGTATTGTGAAGTGATTTACTCATCTTTTCTTTTCCGTCAAGACCTTTCAACAAAGGCATGCACATTACAATTTGGGCAGGCATTTTAAAATTTTCCTGCAATTGTCTTCCCATTGTGCAATTAAAAAGCTGATCGGTACCACCCATTTCAATATCTGCATTGATTTTTACTGAATCAAATCCCTGCAGAATAGGGTAAACCAATTCGTGCATGGCTATAGGGGTATTTTCTGTAAAACGTTTATTAAAATCATTTCTGTGCATTAATTGAGCAACCGTAACATTAGACATGATCTGAATAATCTCAGAAAAAGAAAGCGCATCAAGCCAATCAGAATTAAAAACGATTTGCGCTTTTTCTACATCAATAATCTTTGATAATTGCGAAATGTATGTAGCAGCATTGTGTTGTACTTCTTCTTCATTTAATGGTTTTCTGCTTTTGTTTTTACCAGTTGGATCGCCAATTTGTGCGGTAAAACTTCCCACTACAATTACAATTTGATGTCCGAGATCCTGAAATTGTTTTAGCTTTTTCAATACAACAGCATGTCCTAAATGTAAATCAGGTGCAGTAGGATCAAATCCCACTTTGATAATCAGTTTTCTGTTTTCTTTTGCAACCTGATTTAATTTTTCTTCCAAACCATTTTCAGGAAGGAAGATGGTGGCATTTTCTTTAAGTTTTTGAATTGTTTCCATTTTTTTAAAATAAAAAAGCCCGGACAAAATGCCCGGGCTTTAAGGTTATATAATTTATCTGTTTAATTTACAGTTGTGAATACGTTGAATTATATGCATAGCCTATCCGAGCAGATATTATTGCATAATAATAAGTGCTGAAAAATGGAAGGCGTAATATGTTGTTCAAGAATTTCATGACTGCAAAGATAAATGTTTTGTACTAACTTTTGATCCGTTAGCTGAAATACAATAAATAAAATCTAATTTGATCTGCTTAATTTGTATAAATCTGAGTGAAAAATCGATGCGCAAAATTATTTCACGCAGATTTTAAAAGATTTCAGCAGATATACACAGATTTGAATATAAACCTGCATGGTAGAAAATAACAAAGGTTCAAAGGAAAAACTTTATCCCTTTGAACCTTTGTATCTTAAAAAAAAATTATTCTAAAACCAATTGTCCCAAAGCTTCTTTGCTAAAACCTTTTAACTCATCAGTTTTTCCTGCTTTGATTTTAGCTACCCAGTTTGGATCAGATAAAAGAGGTCTTCCAACGGCAACCAAATCAAAATCGCCTCTGTCGAAACGTCTGTTTAATTCTTCCAAAGAAGTCGGCTGAGAGCTTTCTCCCGCAAATGCACCGAAGAAATCACCAGAAAGCCCAACAGAACCTACCGTAATAGTTGGTGCTCCCGTTACTTTTTTAGCCCAACCAGCAAAGTTTAGATCAGAATCTTCAAATTCAGGTTCCCAGAATCTGCGTTGAGAAGCATGTATAATATCAACTCCAGCATCTACAAGAGGAGTAAGCCAAGCTTCTAATTCCTGCGGATTTTTAGCCAGTTTATAATTGTAATCAGAAGGTTTGAATTGAGAAAAACGCATAATAACTGCAAAATCATTTCCAACCTGTTTTCTGATTTCTTTGATTACTTCGATAGCAAAGCGATTACGTTCTGGCAAAGTTTTACCACCGTAAATATCTTCACGTAAATTAGTTTCAGCTCTAAAGAATTGATCGATTAAATAACCGTGTGCGCCATGAATTTCGATCGTGTCAAAACCTAATCTTTTAGCATCAGCAGCTGCTTTACCAAAAGCAAGGATAGTGTCTTCGATATCTTTTTCAGTCATGGCAACACCATTTCTAAAATCAGGGCGATTTAATCCAGACGGACCTTCGAAAGGAACTGGAGGAACCCATCCTGAATGATGGTTATCCATAATTCCCATATGCCAGATTTGCGGTCCCATTTGTCCGCCTGCAGCATGAACTTTCTCAATTACTTTTTTCCAACCGTTTAAAGCTAAATCACCGTAAAAGTGAGGAACATTAGCGTCGTTAGAAGATGAAGGTCTGTCAATTACAGTTCCTTCAGATAAAATCAAACCAACTTCGCCTTCCGCTCTTTTTTGGTAGTAAGCGGCTACTTCGTCAGTTGGAACTCCGTTTGGAGAAAAAGAGCGCGTCATTGGCGCCATTACGATTCTGTTTTTCAGGTTTAACGTTTTTAAGTTAAACGGAGAAAAAAGGTTGTTTGTACTCATAGTAATTTTACAAATTAGATTGAATTAATTTACTAAGTGCTTCAAAGGCACCTTCGTTGCGTTTATAGTAAGTCCATTGTCCCACACGTTTGGCTTCGATAAAACCAGCGCGTTGTAAAATAGACAGATATTCTGAAACTGTCGATTGTGTTAAACCAGCCTTAGCCTGAATCTGACCCACACATACTCCGTGTTCAAATCCGGCATGTTCCAGCTGACCCGGAAAGTTAATTTCCGGTTCTTTTAACCATTCCAGCATTTGTAGTCTGGACTTGTTAGATAAAGCTTTAAAAATTTCTATCGTTTCCATGATACAAATATATCGACTTTTCCCGATATACCAATTAAGAGAAATTTATTTAGCATAATTTTATGATTGTGGAAGGAGAAAATGCTTTGATGTTTTAGAATTTTAGCAAAGAAAATTTATATTTGTTTTTGTATTCTATTCTCATTTTATGTCATTTCGACGAAGGAGAAATCACACTCGGAAATCGACAAAGATTGACGACATACTTTGCGGAATTTCTAGTGTGATTTCTCCTTCGTCGAAATGACAAACAATGCAGTTATAGCAAAATTTAAATAACCTCAAATCAAATTAAACTTAAATCATGAAAAAAACTTTACTCATTTTTACATTCTTATGTTGTGTAATAACTGGTGTGAAAGCACAAGTTGTAGGTGTTGATGTTGGCGACATCGCTCCAGAAATTGATCTTCCAGATACTAAAGGAGAAAAAATAGCACTTTCTTCTTTAAGAGGTTCCTTGGTTTTAGTAGACTTTTGGGCTTCATGGTGTGGACCTTGCATTAAAGAACAGCCATTATTGCTAAAGTTGCACAATGCGTATCCAGATAAATTATCTATTTATGGTGTCTCAATGGATACCAAAAAGCCTTTATGGACTGGAGCCATTGCAAAAGGGAAATTACCGTGGACAAACGTTAGTGACTTAAAATACTGGCAGTCTCCAGTTGTGGGCGATTATATGTTGCAATCGGTGCCTTTGAACTTTTTGGTTGATAAAAATGGCATTATTTTGGCTAAAAACATTCACGGAAAAGCGCTTGAAGATATGGTAAAAAGTATTTTGGAATAAGTTTTCTCGGCTTTTATGTTGTATGTTTTACAATCAGGAATAACAATAATTAAATAAATAAGATTATGATTAAAAAGACACTTTTAGCAGTATTGGTCTTGGTTTCGTTTAAATCCAATTCGCAGACACTGGAAACAGTTTCAAAAATGAAATTGAATTATCAGAAATGTTTGGATAAAGGAAATAATATGAGTGGTTGTTCGATAAATTATTACAATCAATCGGACAGTCTGCTAAATGTGGTTTATAAAAATCTTAAAGAGAAAATAAGTTCCAAAGAACAATCTAAACTAAAAAAAGAACAACTGGAATGGCTTAAAAAAAGGGATGTCTATTTTGAAAAAGTTTATGCTGATACGAAGAAAGAAGGACATTTTATCGAAGGAACCCGTGATTTTGAGATGGTTGTTTTTGATGAAAAAGCCAATTTTGTTTTTGGAAGAGTGAAAGAATTGATTAAGAGAAATTAGATTTTTAATTTCAGCTTTAAAAAATTAAAAAAGAGGCTGTCTCAAAAGTAAAATCAAGCTGTTGAGAATCGCGTAAATGGAAAATTTCTCCGATAGGTACCCAAATAAAAAAGAGGTTGTCTCGACTTTTGAGACAGCCTCTTTTCGCATTACTTTTTCCTTGTTTTTAAGATTCCTTAATAATCTTTTTAACCCCTCCAAAACTCGTCTTCAGCATTTCTCTAATCTGAAACTGTGTTTTGTTTCCCGATGCTCTTTTCCATTCTTTAAGATCATAGATATGAATCTGATCTGCGTAAGGATTTGTTAGAAATGAAATTCTGGAAATTGCATATTTGTAATATTTCAATTCATGAGATACATGTCGGTTTGGAACGACTATCAGAATGTTTTCCCATTTCAGGAAATCCTTTGCAACATCACTTCTTTCTGTTAATCCTAAAGATTCAAAAAAAGCAACAATCTTTTGATCATTAAGCTCGCTAATCTTATGATCCAGGGTTTTAAATTTACTGTGGAGTCTATTTTCGTTTATAATAGTACCCATAATAATTCTTGCTTTTTTTATGATTTTAAGATAAAGTTACATCAAAAGAAAATTATTCTTGAATCTTAAGCCATTAGATTCATTCTAAATTTTGAAAGCCTGTTTAGAAGCATTAATATGAATGAGTTATCAGCTTTTGATAAAATACTATTAATCCGTTTATGCTAAAAACCTTATTTTTATCGCTATTTGATTTACTAACAACCATCTTTATGAAAACCACTTTTGTTCCAAAAACTTTACTTTCTTTTTTTCTGTTATTATCGTTTTGGGTTTCGGCTCAAAAATCGGATAGAGAACTAATTTTAATTGATAAAGAATGGCGATTTTCGTTCGGACATTTATATGACACTAAAAAAGATTTTGGACATGCAGAAGGTTATTTTTCATATTTAACCAAAACAGGTTTTGGAGATGGCCCTGCAGCAAAAGATTTTGACGATCGCGCTTGGAGAAAACTAGATCTTCCTCATGATTGGGCGGTTGAACAGCCTTTTAGCGAAAGCGCCAGTTTCAGCCACGGATTTAAAGCGGCAGGTAAAAATTATCCTGAAAAAAGCATTGGCTGGTACAGAAAGAAAATTAATATTCCAGAAAGTGATTTAGGTAAAATTATCTCAATCAAATTTGACGGTGTTTTTAGAAATTCAAAAGTATTTTATAACGGATTTTATCTTGGAACTGAACAAAGCGGTTATAATGGTTTTGAATATGATGTTACGGCTTATGTCAATTATGGCGGAGAAAATACAGTCGTTGTACGTGCTGATGCTTCGATGGAAGAAGGCTGGTTTTATGAAGGAGCAGGGATTTATAGACACGTATATTTACAAAAGACAAATCCGATTCATGTTAGGACAAATGGTACTTATGTAACTTCCGAACTGAAAAATAATGATGCTGAAATTACGGCAGAGGTTTCTATTGAAAATAAAGGGAATTTTTTTGGTTCTTTAGAAGTTATTCAGACTATTTTCGACGCTTCGAATAAACAGATTGCAACAAAATCTGAACAATTTACTGCACCTGAATTTTATAAAACAGCAACTTTTACTTCAAAACTAAATGTGAAAAATCCACTTTTGTGGGATGTTGATTATCCAAATTTATATCGTTTGGTTACTCAAATACAGCAAAACGGAAAAGTAATTGACAGCTATGAAACTACTTTCGGAATCAGAACCATTATGTTTGATCCTGAAAATGGCTTTTTCCTTAACGGAAAACCTTTAAAATTGAAAGGAACCAACAATCATCAAGATCATGCAGGAATTGGTACGGCATTGCCAGACGAAATTCAGTATTACAGAATTAAGAAACTGAAAGAAATGGGTTCAAATGCGTATCGTTGCTCGCATCATCCTCCGACTCCTGAGTTGTTAAAAGCTTGTGATGAATTAGGGATGTTGGTGATTGATGAAACTCGTTTAATGGGAATAAACGATTATCATTTGAATGATTTGCAACGAATGATGGAGCGTGACCGAAATCATCCAAGTATTTTCTGCTGGTCGGTTGGAAATGAAGAATGGAATATTGAAGGTGGCATTGTAGGTGAAAGAGTGACCAATGTAATGCAGAATTTCGCCAAAAGCATCGATCCGACAAGACCAATAACGGTTGGAATCAGCAGCGGATTTAAAAGCGGGATTTCTTCTGTAGTTGAAATTATGGGGTATAATTATCTTGGAAACGGAGATATTGATGCACATAGAAATCAGTTTAAAAATCAGCCCGGAATGGGAACGGAGGAAGGTTCTACGTTTGCAACCCGAGGGATTTATTTTACTGACGATGCCAAACATTACCAAAGTGCCTACGACAAAAAGCCAAGACCTACTTTTTATAGTATAGAAGAAGGCTGGAAATTTTATGCAGAACGTCCTTATTTAGCTGGAATGTTCATTTGGACCGGTTTTGATTATCGAGGAGAACCAACGCCTTATGGCTGGCCATCTGTAACGTCTTATTTCGGAATGATGGATGTCTGCGGTTTTCCCAAAGACAATGTTTTTTATTTAAAATCTTGGTGGGGAAAAGAACCTGTTTTACACCTATTACCACATTGGAACTGGAGTGGAATGGAAGGCGCAGCAATTGATGTCTGGGCATATTCTAATTGTGATGAGGTAGAACTTTTCCTGAACAAAAAAAGTTTAGGAAAAAAGAAAATGGAGCAAAATGGACATTTAGAATGGAAAGTAAATTATGCGCCGGGAACTTTGGAAGCTGTAGGATATAAGAATGGTAAAAAAGTACTTACTGAAATTCAGAAAACCACGGCTAAAGCTGAAAATATCAAATTGTCTTTGGATAAAGAAAATGTTGCAAAAGGAAATGTTTCTGTAATTACGGTTGAACTTACAGATAAAAACGGTCTTCATGTTCCCACAGCAAACGATGAAATAGAATTTTCGATAAAAGGCGGTAAAATTTTAGGCGTAGGAAACGGCAATCCAACGTCATTAGAAAACGATCAGTTTATAGATGATTTGGCTTTGGTTTCGATAACGAATTTTCAGGAGCAAGAAGAAACAACTGCTGTTTTGCCTCAGCAATTATCAAATTATACTGAGAGTAAATGGATTACCGCTTTTAAAGACCGTGATTATAAAAAACAAGCACCGAGTTATGTTTATAGAGGGGAATTTGAATTAAAAAGAAATTCGGTTAAAAATACAGTGAGTTTCTTTTACAAAAAAATAGGAGTAGAAGCAGCTGTTTTTGTAAACGGAACTAAAGTAGAACCATGTAAAGAAGATTCCCTAAAATATACTTTTAATACAGCAATTTTAAAAGAAGGAAAAAATACGATTCATATAGTAGCAACTCCTTTACAAAAAATAAAAGACTGGGACGTTATGAATACCGATCCCGGAATTATTCAGGTTATTACGCCTGCGGAATCTTGGAAAAGAAGGCTTTTCAACGGCTACGCTCAAATCATTATCCAAAAAGAAGATAATGCCAAAGAAGTTATTTTATCCGCTTCCGCAAAAGGATTACGAACTGGAAGTTTAAATTTAAAATAGTCTCCCGCAGATTTTGCAGATAAAGCAGATTATTAGATTAATCCAATCAAAAATAAAAAATCTCCTTTATCTGCAAAATCTGCGAGAGAAAAAACTTTGCGGCTCTGCGACTTTGCGAGATTATTTCTTGTCCCCTCCCAAAAAAAAAAAAAAAATACTTCCGATAGCTATCGGGATTGCGTAAATCCTAGCGCTCCTTACGGTTAAACCTGAAACCTGAAACCTGAAACAAAAAAAAACTAAATATTGTTTGATTTTCATAACTTTGCAAAATGAATAATCAGACAGAAACTCAGAATTGCGATTTTACTTCAGATTTAAAAATGAAGGGATTTAAAGTGTATCCTATAAATGGAGATTTTAGTAAAGTTCCAGTTTATAGCCGAAGAGACTTTTATAAAATCTGCATCAATACCAGCAAAAGCCTTATACAATACGCTGACCGCGGCATAGAAACCGACGGAAGCATTTTGTTTTTCGGTAATCCTATTATTCCGTATTCATGGGAAACACTTTCAGAGAATTATGAAGGTTACGCCTGCGTTTTTACAGAAGAATTCCTGAAAGCAAAAGACCGTTCTGAAACATTGCAGGAATCGCCTTTGTTTAAAATAGGAGGAACCCCAATCTTTTCTTTAAACGCTGAGCAAAAGGTTTTTATAGATTCGTTATTCCAAAAAATGATTCAGGAATATGAAACCGATTATGTTTTTAAAGACGATTTAATGCGCAGTTATGTCAACTTGATAATTCACGAATCAATGAAGATGCAGCCTTCGGAGAATTTCTTCAAACATAAAAATGCTTCATCCAGAATTACCTCTTTATTCCTGGAATTATTAGAAAGACAATTTCCGATAGAAACCAAAAACGAGCCTTTGGCATTAAAGACACCGCAGGATTATGCACAAAGTCTAGCGGTCCATGTCAATCATTTAAACCGTTCTGTAAAAGAAGTTACAGGAAGATCAACAACAGCACATATTACGGACCGAATTATAAACGAAGCCAAAGCATTATTGCAGCATACTGATTGGAGTATTTCGGACATTGGTTATTCGCTAGGATTTGAATATCCAAGTTATTTTAATAATTATTTTAAAAGGCTTACAGGAACGGTTCCAAAATCATTTCGCATGTAAATTGTTTCAATTTCATAATTTTTTGTTTGAATATTGTTATTTTTCAGAAGCATTGTTAGCCTAATTTTGCCTCTGAAATTACAGTATTAATCATTTATCAGTTTTTAACGGACTAAATAACTACTTCATAAAGCGCCTTCTAGCTTTCTCCAATTTAGTTTCTGATTCTGATAATTCCTAAAACCGAAAAATTATGAAAAACTCTGAAATGAATTAACAATTCTATTTTCTAAAGCGAGATGTAGCTTTTAGAATATTTTACACCAACTGGAAGGAAAATTAACCAAACAGTGAATTTATACATTACCGAAAATGCAAAAAAAAGGAATAACGGGTTGTTCTTAACGTTTTGGTAATGAATAATATATAGTTTAAAATAAAATCAAACTCAAAAAATAAGTAAATTTATGTCAACAAATTATTCAGCCGTTATCGAAGAAGGAAAAGTCCCGAACACCTACATGACGGGTGACGTTTCCTATAAAAAACAAACCAGTGATATTCATCCAGAAAACACTGTTGTAAAGGAAGTGACTTTCGAGCCTTGCGCAAGAAGTAATTGGCATAGTAATGCAGGCTTGCATATGCTGATTGCAAAAGAAGGAAGTGGTTATTACCAAGAGAGAGGAAGTGCAGTGAGAATGCTTAAAAAAAATGAAGTAGTGACTATTTTACCAGGTGTAGAGCACTGGTACGGTGCCACTCCGTTTGAGAAATTCTCTTATGTAGCCATTATTACAGAAGTGGATAAAGGTCACGGCGTTTGGCTTGAGCCTGTAACGGACGGAGAGTATTTTCTCTTAAGTAGTTTCTAGTAAAGTTGCTAAGATTCTAAGATACCAAGGTTCTATGTTTATTCTCTTTGGCGTGCTTTGCGTAAACCTTAGCGCTCTTTGCGGTTAAACCTGAAACAAAAAATCGAAACAAATTATAAAAAAAATGGAAACAAAAAGCATTAAAGCCTTTGGTACAGAAGCAGCCGAAGCACCATTACAAACCTTAGATATTAAAAGAAGAGCAGTACAGGCACACGATGTTGAAATCGAAATTTTATACTGCGGAATCTGTCACTCAGACTTGCATACGGCTAGAAATGAATGGCATGGAACCATTTATCCGATTGTTCCGGGACACGAAATTGTGGGTCGTATTACAAAAGTAGGAGAACATGTAAAAGGTTTCAAAGTTGGCGATTTGGCAGGAGTAGGTTGTATGGTGGATTCTTGTAGAGAATGCGAACATTGTAAAAATGATCAGGAACAGTTTTGTGATGAAGGAAATATTCAAACATTCAATTCACCTGACAAACATTTAGGAGGACAAACTTACGGAGGTTATTCCCAAAGTATTACAGTTGATGAAAGCTTCGTTCTACACATTTCAGACAAATTAGATCTTGCTGCTGTAGCCCCATTATTATGTGCCGGAATCACCACTTATTCGCCATTAAAACACTGGAAAGTAGGTCCTGGTCAAAAAGTAGGAATCGTTGGAATTGGAGGTCTCGGACACATGGGAATCAAAATAGCAAAAGCTATGGGGGCTCACGTTGTGGTTTTTACAACTTCTTTATCTAAAACTGATGATGCAAAACGTCTTGGAGCAGATGAGGTTGTATTGTCTACAGACGAAACACAGATGGCACAACATGCCAGAAGTTTAAACTTTATTTTAGATTGCGTTTCTGCAGAACACAATATCGATGCTTATTTAAACTTACTAAAAGTTGATGGAACACTTACTTTGGTTGGTGCGCCGATGGATCCGCTTCCCGTAACCTCTTTCAGTTTGATTTTAGGAAGAAGAAGTTTCTCTGGTTCGCTAATTGGAGGAATTAAAGAAACTCAGGAAATGCTTGATTTCTGCGCAGAACACAACATTACTTCAGATGTTGAAGTAATTGGCGTAAATGATGTGAATGATGCCTACGAAAGATTATTAAAAGGAGACGTTAAATATCGATTTGTGATTGATATGGAGTCTTTGAAATAGGTTCAAAGTGACAAAGTTACAAAGGTTCAGAGTTTTTTCTTGAATAAATCTTTTAGCTTTTCTCAAATTAATAAAAAAGAATTTGAAACTAGGTTTAAAGGGATAAAGCTTTAAACCTCCAGAGGTTTTTGCAAAGAAACCTTTGTAACTCTGTCCCTAAAAAAGAAAAAAAATGCAAATACGTCAACTAGGAAATAGCGGTCTGGAAGTCTCTGCACTGGGACTGGGCTGTATGGGAATGAGTTTTGGATATGGTCCTGCTCATGACAAAAATGAGATGATCCATCTTTTGCGTTCAGCTTACGAAAAAGGAATTACTTTTTTTGATACTGCCGAATGTTATGGACCATTTTTGAATGAAGAATTGCTGGGAGAAGCTTTAGCTCCTTTTCGCGATAAAATTGTAATTGCGACTAAATTCGGTTTTTTAGAAGGAGATTCTAAAAAAGGTTTAGACAGTCGTCCGGAATGGATTAGAAAAAGTATTGAAGGTTCTTTAAAAAGATTGAACACAGATGTAATTGATTTGTATTATCAACATCGTGTAGATCCAAATGTTCCAATCGAAGAGGTTGCAGGAACGATCAAAGATTTAATTCAGGAAGGAAAAGTGAAACATTTCGGACTTTCGGAAGCTGGCGCAGAAAGTATTCGCCGTGCACATGCTGTTCAGCCTGTTACAGCGTTGCAGAGTGAATATTCACTTTGGTGGAGAACGCCGGAAGAAGAAATTTTTCCAACCTTAGAAGAACTCGGAATTGGATTTGTGCCTTTTAGTCCGTTGGGAAGAGGTTTTTTAACAGCAAAAATTGATGAAAATACGCAATTTGACAGTACAGATTTTAGAAATACACTGCCACGTTTTGCTCCTGAAGCAAGAAAAACAAATCAAGCTTTTGTTGATTTATTAGGCAAGATGGCTTCAGACAGAGGAGTCACAAACGCACAAATCGCATTGGCATGGAATTTAGCTCAAAAACCATGGATTGCTCCAATTCCAGGAACAACCAAACTGCATCGATTGGAAGAAAATCTTGTTGCATTAGACCTAAAGCTCTCTGCCGAAGATTTGGCTGAAATTAATGAAGCCGTTTCTAAAATTACTATCGAAGGTTCAAGATACCCAGAGCATTTACAGAAAATAGCTGGGAAATAAGTTTCTCTAAGACTCAAAGTGACAAAGGCTCAAAGTGACAAAGGTTTTTGCACAGGGAAACCTCTGTCACTTTGAGCCTCTGCACCTTTGCATCTAAAAACAAACCCCTCAAGCAATTCAACTCTTGAGGGGTTTTTTAGCAAAGATTTGAGGGTCTAATAATACTAAATTGTTTAAAAAAATACTTACTCAGAATCTCAGAATCCTTGCCGTTTAAAAATAAATAACCAATTAAATTTATTTTACTTTTTATCTAAATTCTGCTTTAATAATTTTGCATGTTCTAGATGTGCAGTTAAACCCGCAATGCTGTTAGATGCCCACGTTTTAACATCTTCATCTACCGCATTTTTTGAGGCATCTTGAAGTTTATTAATTGCTTTTTCGTGACCGTCGATCATCATATCTGCGAATTTTTTATCAAAATCTACACCTGATTTTTCGTTTAGTTTTTTATATTCTTCTTGACCTTCTTCTGTTAGAGAAGTTGGTAAAGTAAAGTTTTTTGCTTTTGCTAAAGCGCTTACTTCTGAAGCTGATTTAGTATGCTCATCAACAAGCATTTTACCAAATTTCTTCACTTCTGGATTGGTACTTTTACTTTGTGCCAATTTTCCTATTTCGATTTCAGCTAAATTGATTTCTGCCTGATCTACTAAAAATTCAGAATCATCTTCTTTACTGTCTATAGAATCAAATTTAGCCTCGTTTGCATCTTCTGCAACTTCTTTTGGGTCTTCTTGTTTCGTTTCGTTTTTACAAGACTGAAGGAATATAATAATTAATCCTGCTCCTAAAATGGCTTTTCCGGCTAATAGTAACTTTTTCATGATTGTATGGTTTTAAATGTTATGATGTAAAATTATCTAGAACAAAAAGGAATATCTTACAGGATTTTTAGAGATTTTTATAGGATTTGGATGTAATTTCTCATTTTTCAAATAAAAAGATATTATATTAGCTAAACTAGAAAATCAAAAAAATGGAAAATACTTTTACTTATGGAATGAAGGTTACTTTAGGTAATGAGAATGGTATAGTAGTAAAAGACGACTTAGATGAACCTAATTTTTGTGGAGTGATTTGCTGGGACACACCTAAAGAAAATGATACAGAAGATTGGAGAGGGGATTATTTGGAACATTTATGCAGATAGGAGGAAAAATAATAAGGGATGTTATCCTTTTCAATTCATAAAGGATGATGGATCTTTGAAATAATGTAAAAAATAAAACTATTTATACGCATATTGAATCTGAATACTCAAATCTATTTTTGATGAAACAAAAAATTACTTTCCTATTTTTTATAACAACAATCTTCCTTTCTGCTCAAATAAGCTACAAAGGTTTTATTGATAAATATCCAATAGAGTTTGTGAGCTATGTTTATTCTGATGGCGTTGGTTCTGGAATTTACGCCTACACTAATTTTGATACTCCAATTGGCTTAGATGCTAAAATAAAGGGCAAAACTTTGGTTTTTACAGAAAAAGACACAAATGATAAAGCTACTGCTAGTCTAACATTTCAAAACTATAATGCAAAAAGTAGTCAGCTAAATGGAATTTGGAAAGATTTAAATTCAGGTAAAGAGCTTTCAATAAGACTAGCAAGAGAATTTGATGTAGAGCAGGCTTATGATATGGAAGGGAAAGAAAGGGAAATGCTGCAGCGGGTTTCTTTTAAAGATAAGTATTTTAAATTAGTACTTTCTAAACAAAAAGATGATTATGAACCGAAAGTGAAAGGAGTGAAGATTTATGAAAAAAAGACTGATAAGTTAATTCAGAAATTCGATGTAGAATGCCAGCTTTTAGGAATAGGAAACATTAGTATTGATGATTATAATTTTGATGGAATAGAAGATTTTTCTGTTTATGAAGGAGGCTCTGCCGGCCCAAATACTTCCAGTTTGTATTTTTTGTACAATCCCAAAACAGGAAAATATTTTGAAAGTAGTTTTAGTGGGAGTTCTTTAGAATTTGACAAAAAAAACAAACGAATCTACGAACATAATTCGTGCTGTGCTGGAAGCAGTGTTATTGATGCAGAATATAAAGTAGTCAATAATAAGATGGTTTTGCTAAAGCAAACCTGTCTTAAATTAGATACTAAATCGGGTAAATTAGAAAAAGTAAAATGTGATTAATTTATGACAAAAAGCGCTAAGTTTTTTTTCGGAATTTTCTTTTTTGGAGTTTTTTGCTTTTATATTAATTTTTTCTCTCCATTTGTTATGCCTTGGTATAGAGAGGAAGCTATTGAAGCGGCCTTAAGTTGGGGAGAGTTACAAAAACTTCCAAAAGATGCCGATATTACACATCTGGAAAAAAGAGGAAGTATGTTTACCAGACAGTTTATAATTGAATTTACTTGCTCTGATTCACAGATAAAAAATTGGATGCAAGAAAGTAAAGGATTTAAAAACAGTAAAATGAAAGTAAAGGATGGAACAATTACTTACGAAATCCATCCTAAAAAAGGTGCTTATGGCGGAAGAGTTAAGATTACGGGAAATAGAGTTGTAATTGATATGAGTTGGAGTTAATTAATATAATTATGGAAATCAAATCGAAATTTAGAAAGTTGTTTTGGATAAGAGCAGGGATTGGTTTTCTGGTTTTTATTTTTACATTATACTTATGCATAAATAGTATTTCGCAATATTCTAAACTTACTAAAAACCCTGTTTTTATTTTTTCGCTTGTTTTTTTAGTTCTTCTCTTTTTCGCAGCATTAGATTTGGCTAAAACTTTCAAGTTAACAATAAAAGAAGAAGGGATTGAAAAGATATTTGTTATTTCTAGGCATAGACAATTTATTCCTTTTATATCTATAATAGGTTTTAAAACTCAAAAAATTAGAATGAAAGGGAAATCAGGATATCTTACAGACGGATATACTCAAACAGTATTACAATTAGTTAATAACAAAAACTTAATAATTTCGCCAGATAGTTTTGAAAACTATGTAGAAATTATTTCTGCTATTAGAAGTAAACTCAAATAAATAAATATTTCTTTTATTAAAGAATCCCGTCATTCCAATGAGCGGGATTTTTTTATATCCTGTCTTTCACAATTCCCATCCCACAAATATGAAAATTCTGCAAAAAATTCTATAACAGAAACGCCTTACTTTTTGATGAACTTTGACTTATCAGATTTTTAGAATTTAACCTTAAAATTTAAAGTCATGCCAAATCCGAGAATTAAGAATGAAGAGCAATATGAAGCGTTGGTAAAAAAAGGATACAGCAAAGAAAAATCTGCTCGTATTGCCAATACACCAGATGCAGGAAAAAAAGGTGGAAAAGCAAAACCTTATGAAGAATGGACAAAAGAAGAACTTCAAAAACAAGCTAGTAAAGTTGGAATAAAAGGAAGGTCTTATATGAACAAAAAAGATCTGATTGAATCTTTAAGAAATAACTAATAATTGATCAAAACCATTTCAGTGATAAAAAAATAAATACCATGAATGCAGCAGCCCGAAAAGAAGTCTTAATGAATCAGTTGATTAAAGCGCCGCATTTAGTAATTGAAAAACTGGATTTAGAATATATAAATGATAATCAATTAACGATTATCCGTTGTCGTGAAGGTGAAAATTTCGTTTATAAAAAGAACGGAAGAGATGTAAAAAGCAAAAATGAAATCAAACGCATCAACAGTCTTGTTTTGCCTCCCGCATGGGAAAATGTCCGAATTACAGATGTTACAAACGGACATTTACAAGCAGTTGGAACCGATCTTAAAAATAGAAAGCAGTACCGTTATCATCCAAAATGGAATTTAATTCGGAATCAGACTAAGTTTTACAAAATAGCAGAGTTTGGAGCAAAGCTTCCCTCCATAAGAAAGCAGGTCGATATTGATTTAGAAAAGAAAGAATGGTCAAAAGAAAAAGTAACGGCATTGGTAATTCGATTAATGGAGGAAACGCATATCAGAATCGGTAACGAGAAATATGCCAAAGACAATAAATCATATGGACTTTCTACTTTAAGAAAAAGACATATTAATATCAATCGTAATTCACTTCGATTTGAGTTTGTAGGTAAAAAAGGAAAACAACACACGATCACAACCCGAAATAAAAAACTCATCAAATTGGTAAGTCGCTGCGAAGAAATTCCAGGCTATGAAGTTTTTAAATATTACGATAAAAATGGCGAAAAAAAGGTATTGGATAGCCATGCTGTAAATGAATATCTACATGCTATTTCGGGAGAATATTTCAGTGCAAAAGATTTTAGAACCTGGGCAGCATCCATAATATTTTTTGAAAGTTTGATGGAATTAGGAATTACTTCCAACGAAAAAGAAATTAAACAAAATATTATAACTGCTTTTGATCTAACCGCCGAAGCACTCGGAAACACTAGAAAAGTTTGCAAAGATTATTATGTGCATCCCCTTTTGATTTCAACTTACGAAGATGGAAGTATCCAAAAGTATTTTGATAAAGTAAAGAAAAGCCGAAGCACAAAAAAATATTTTACAAAAACAGAAACAGCTTTTTCTGAATTGATTCAGAATTATCAAATCGATTTAGAATCGCCGTGTCAATAATATAGAGTTTGAAGCATCTCTCTAAAAGCTTTCAATACAAACAAAATCAGTATTAACTAAAAAACTATTATTATGTTACGTTGGACAGTCATTTTTATTATTCTAGCCATAGTGGCGGGAATATTTGGTTTTGGCGGAATTGCCGCTGGAGCTGCAAGTATAGCTAAGATTTTATTCTTCATCTTTTTAGTATTATTTATTATTTCTTTAATCTCAGGAAGATCAAAAGTATAAGAAGAATATCAGTAAAATAAAGAACAAACTACAACGGCACATTTATTTCGATAATGTGTCGTTTGTGGTTTCAATAAAGAAAAAATAGCAATCATGGGAACAAAAAGCGGTGCTTATCAGGATGTTTATATTAAAAGGGATGATGTGATGGTAAGCCTAAAAAATGATGTAACAGATTTTTGTGAAAAATACATTAAACCTGTTCATCCTGAAAATTGGGATTGGTCGGTTCGCGATTTTGACAATCCTGACAACGATCCCACAATTGCCGAAGCCAGAGCAATTGCAAATGTAGTTTTTAAAGATTTAAATAGTAAAACTACAGATGTTGATCTTTCGACAATGAATAATGTGCATGCTATAAAAGCCTATTTAGACCCAAATAGCAAACATGAAGCTTTTAATATGGAAGAATTTGCATTTGCATTGAAAGTAGAATTGGAGCATGGAAAAGTAAAAGATGTGAATGTGACCAACAATCATCCTTTTTTAACGGCTATGATTGCACTAGCACACATGACCGAAAGTTTGACCTATTATAAAAGATTAAAAGTGATGGAAGCTGAGGGTGAAATTTATGAAATAGTGCGTAAACTGGAGTCTTCATCAATAGGAAAGGAGCAATGGTATAAAGAATTAGGCAAAGCAGAGCAGGAACTTAGTGAAGCAAGAGCGGGCTTGGCAGAACGCTTGGAGCGAATGGACGATATCCCGGTATTGAAAATTATTGGTGATTAATTGAATTTTAAACTCAATAAAAAGCCGTTAAGAATGAACTTAACGGCTTTTTTGGTTTTACTTAGTAAAGCCTTCTTTGCTCTTCTTTTGTAAATTTATTTTTTTTCTTTTGACGCTGTACATCGTCTTCAACATAATTGTTGTTTTCATAATCTTCATCATCGTCGATGTCTTCTAAAACATCTTCGGTTTCGCTGAAGTCATTTTCGAAGGTATCGGCAGGATTGTCAAATTCGTCATTTTCAACTTCATCATCTAAATCCTCTTCGATGTACTCCTCTTCCTCATCGAATTCATCGTCAAATTCTTCTCCTTCTTCCAAAACCACTTCATAAACATCGTCATCGGTATCTTCCAGATCTCTGTCATTATGAAAATCATCATTTAAATCGTCCAAATCGTCGTCATAACCGTTAAGTTTTTCGTCAGGATTTGGTTTATTCGGATTATGGCCATTTCGAACCGTGTAGCCTCGTTCTGCATCTTCAGCATTACTGCTTTGGGTTCTTTTTGTATTTAAGTCATAAAGTTCCTCATTCATTACAGTGTTTCTGTCTGAAGTATTTGGATTTCCTGGATCTTTAGGAAAGGTGCTGTTTCTTTTGTCTGTCGTATCCATGATATTCAATTTTAGTAATTTATATCTTCAAATTTAGCGCTGAATAATTTAGGAATTCTTATACGATTGTCTTGTGTAATTGTATAATTAACAGATGTTTAGAATGAAATTTAAAGATAAAATCATATAACCAGTCTGATTTTGCAGGCAGTAATTTTATCATCTTATTAATCATAAAAATTATTACCATGAAAACTACAGAGAAAACTACGAATAGTAAAAAAGCCACTGCAAAAGAAACAACGCCTAGAGGCGTTACAAAACCAAAATCGAATGCGGCTTCGGGACTTACAGAATTATTTGAAGACGGTTTAAAAGATATTTATTGGGCTGAAAAAGCTTTGACCAAAGCATTGCCAACAATGGTTAAAAATGCTTCTTCAGTAGAATTGAAAGATGCAATTGACAATCATTTAACCGAAACCGAAGAACAAATTACTCGTCTGGAGGAAGTTTTTAAAATTATTGGAAAAAAAGCTACAGCCAAAAAATGCGACGCCATGGATGGGCTTATTGAAGAAGCCAAAGGAATGCTTGAAGAAACCGAAATTGGAGTAGTTCGTGATGCAGGAATTATCGCTGCAAGCCAGAAAATTGAACATTATGAAATTGCCACTTATGGAACTTTAAGACAATTTGCTGAAACTCTAGGATTGCCGGAAGCAGCAACACTTTTAGAGCAGACACTAGATGAAGAAAAAGGTGCCGATAAGATTTTGACTGAAGTTGCCGTAAATGCAGTGAATCTTGAAGCTGCAGAAATTGAATAAAAAATAAAATATACTTATAAGTGCAGTTTTCGGACTGCACTTTTTTATACAAACCTAAAGAAAATTATATGCCAGAAGGTCCTTCCATAGTAATTTTAAAAGAAGAAGTACAGCAATTTACTGGAAAGAAAATCATTTCTGTTTCTGGAAATGCGAGTATTGATATTTCCCGACTAAAAGATAAGACGATTAATAGATTCAATACCTGGGGTAAACATTTTTTAATTTGTTTTGATTCTTTTACCGTTAAAATTCACATGCTGATGTTTGGTACTTATAGAGTTAACGAACGTAAAGAATCGACGCCACGTTTAAGTCTCGTTTTTGAAGATGGAGAACTCAATTTCTACACCTGTTCCGTTAAATTCTTAGAAGGCGATATTAATTCTCATTACGATTGGAGTGTCGATGTAATGAATGAAAATTGGGATCCCAAAATGGCGCAAGTCAGTTTAGAAAAAATGCCAGATAAAATGATTTGTGATGTGGTCCTAGATCAAAATATTTTTGCAGGAGTAGGGAATATCATCAAAAACGAAGTATTGTACCGCTGTTATATTCATCCAGAATCTATAATTGGAAAAATTCCGCCAAATGAAATCAGTCAGATTATTGCCGAATGTTCGATTTATAGTTTCGAATTTTTGTATTGGAAAAAGAAATTCGAACTCAAACAGCATTGGGAAGCTTACACCAAAAGTGTCTGTCTAAGATGCAATCTTCCTATTCACAAAAAACAGACTGGAGACCGAAAACGCAGAAGTTTTTTCTGTCCCAATTGTCAAGAATTATACATATGAAAAATCAAGTTTTAATAGGTTGCTCGAGTTATTATAACAGTTTTTGGAAAAAAGTATTTTATCCACAGACTTTACCGTCAAAAGAATGGTTTAATTTTTACTGCCAGCATTTTGACACTTATGAATTTAACGGCAGTTTTTATAAGTTTCCAACCCTTCGAATTTTTAAGAATTGGTACGATAAATCACCCAAAGATTTTTTATTTTCAATCAAAGTCCCAAAAGAAATTACACATATCAAAAAACTTCAAGATTGCGAAAGTCTTTTAGATGACTTTTATAGTATTTGTAAAAATGGAATGAAGGATAAACTGGGGGCAATTTTGTTTCAATTTCCGCCTAGTTATGTGTTTAGTAAAGAAAAATTGCATAGTATAATTGGTATTTTGAATTATGATTTTCAAAATGTAATCGAATTTAGACATGAAAGCTGGTGGAATGCTGAGGTTTGGAATTCTTTCAAAGAAAATAATATTACATTCTGCAGTGTGAGTCATCCTAATCTTCCGCAGACTATCTTTAAAGATTTTCCTTTATTGTATATTAGATTTCACGGAATTCCCAAAATGTTTCATTCCAGTTATTCTACTGATGAATTAACTGATATAAATAGTAATATTGATACTAAAAAGAAAGGATTTGTTTATTTTAATAATACTGCAAGCGAAGCTGGTATTTTGAATGCTTTAGAATTAAAACGAATGAATGTCTAAATAAATTTTGTTTTTAACCGCAAAGCACGCAAAGTTTTTTGATATGCGGGGTCTAAAAAAAAACGCAAAGTTCGCAAAGTTTTAAGAATAAAGCTTTGCGAACTTTGCGTTTAAAATATTTAGCCACAGATTAAATAGATTATTAGGATTTTTTGAAATCTTTGTAATCTATTTAATCTGTGGCTAAAAAAACTTTGCTCCCGATAGCTATCGGGATTGCGTAATTCTTTGCACTCTTTGCGGTTAAACCAGCCCCACCATTAAAGTTTCAAAGTTCCTTCAATTCCATCATCCATTGTTTTTCCAGTAACAAAGGCAGCGGTCATTTTAGCGATAGCGACCATTTTACCGTTTTTGTTATTCCAATAATAACCGTCTTCCGGCACGACTTTAATTACACTTAAATTTGGATCGTCTTCGCCTCCTGGCATCCAGACTTTTACAACTGGACTCCATAATTCTTTAATCGTTTCTCGATCATACGAAATACTTGCCGTTCCATGTAATGTAAGGAATTTGTCGTGCGGTTCAGAAAAGAAAATTTCTACTGTTGGATTTGCAGTAATTTCAGCATTCTGACTGCTGTTTCGATCCGATAAAAACCAAAGTTGTCCTAAATCGTCTATTTTCTGCACAGACATTGGTCTTGATTGTAATCTATATTCATTGTATGTACAAAACATACAGGTTTTAATATGTTCTGCCAGATCTTTAATTTTATCGACAGCAAATTCGTCTGTAAGGTCTTTATGATCTCCCATGATGTTGTATTTTAAAATTTGTATTTATCTAATAAGTAATAGAAATGTAAAGTTGGGATTTTTAATTTCTTTCTTATTATATAATAAAACATAGAAATTATGAGATTCCAATTTGAGATATTGTAGGAATTTAACTCAAAATTGGGCTTACCCCAAAAAAATACCCTATATTTGGCTTATTAAAATTACACTCGAAAACACCATGGCTGATTACACTATATTATATACTGACGATGACGAAGATGATATCAGCATTTTTACCGACGCAGTAGATTCGATACCAAGAGAAATTAAATTGCAGACCTATAGTGGAGGAGATAAACTGCTAAGTGCCATATTTAATCCGCCATCAACTCCATATGTAGTTTTTCTAGATTTAAATATGCCAGGAAAAAATGGATTCGATGTTTTAGAAGAGCTTAGAAATTCCGACTATAAAAAAGATATTCCAGTTGTAATTTATTCTACTTCAAGCGAACCTGGAATTATTGAGAAATGCCGAGCTCTGGGAGCAAATGCCTTTATAACAAAACCTATTTTGATGAGTGATATTATCAAATCTATAGAATTAGCTATTCAGATTGAGTGGGATAAATTTATTCCAACCAAATCTAATTTTGTTTTCAAATTCTAATTTTTTACGATAAATCAGGGATAAAAATATTAAAAGTTGATCCTTTGTCTTTTTCGCTGGAAACGGTGACGAAACCTTTATGGTTTTCAACAATTTTCTTGACAATTGCAAGACCAATTCCTGTACCTTTAAATTCGCTTTCTGTATTTAAACGCTGAAATACCTCAAAGATTTTTTCTTTGTATTCCATATCAAAACCAATTCCGTTATCCGAAACTTTCAGATGATGGTAGATTTTATCTTTAAATTCGGCATTTGGGATAGCACTTCCATTTACTTCTGTTACTGAAATTTGCACTCTTGGAGGAATACCGTTTCTAGAGAATTTTAAAGCATTTTCTACTAAATTGTGTAATAGTTGTCTGAATTGAAACTGAATCAATACGGCTTCTCCCAAATCATGGTATTCTACTTTGGCTTTCTTTTCTTCAATTTTTTCTGAGAAATCGCTGATTACTTCATCCAAAATGTCATTTATATTTACAGTTGTAAAAACACGATCGGCAGAATTTGCACGGGAATAAGTCAATAAGTCTTGTATAAGCGTCTGCATTTTTCTTGCCGATGCTTCAATTCTAGACAAATAGGTTTTGGCATTCGCCGAAATATTCTGATCATCCAATTCGTTTAATCGGCTGGCGAAAGTTTGTATTTTTCTTAAAGGTTCCTGAAGATCATGACTTGAGATATAGGCGAAAGACTGCAATTCAATATTCATATTGACTAAATCACGATTTTGAATTTCAAGTTGTGTAGTTCGGTCAATAATTTGTTCTTCCAGCTGATTTGTAAAGTTTTTTTGTTCTTCGATATCCGTGCTGGTTCCAACCCACATCAGGATTTTTCCTAATTCATCTGTTTGTGCAATCGCACGGCTGAGTTGCCATCGATATTCTCCATCGTAACGTTTAAAACGATGCACAAATAAAAAATCATGCCCTGTTTTGACAGACTCCATCCAAAGTTTGATATTCTCTTCCCGGTCATCTGGATGAACAACTTGAAGCCAGCCATCTTTTTCAATTTCTTTTTTGGAATAACCGCAATAGGTATAAAAAGTTTCATTAAAATAATTCAAATTTCCCAGTGAATCACTTGTCCAGATTAATTGTGGAATAGAGTCGGCAAGGAGTCTGAATTTCTTTTCGCTTTTCTCCAAAACCTGCTGATTGTTTTTCTCGACCGTAATATCCATTACAGTTCCAATCATTTTGGCAGGTTCTTTATTTTCATCAAAAAACACTTTTCCGTGTACTTTTATCCAGCTGATGGTATTGTCTAATTTTAAAATACGGGCTTCATATCTGTAAATACTCGTTTTAAAAGCCTTTGCTAAAGCTTCCTCTATAATAGGTTCATCTTCAGGAAGAATTCTGCTTCTAATATCTTGGTGAACCAACTTTTTGTCTTTTTCAAAACCAAAAAGTTCCAGTAGATTATCGCTATAGATTAGTTTTTTGGTTTTGAGATCTAAATCCCACATGGCAATTTCACCAATTTCGGCAGCCAATCGCAATCTTTGTTCGGCAGTTTCCAGTTTTTTTCTTGCTTTAACTTTGGGTGTGACATCATTAACGGTTACCATAATTCCGGATGATTTCCCATTTTTTTCATATAGAGGTGTATATTCGTAATCGAGATAGAATTTTTTTAGTTTTCCTTTAATATCAACATAAGCAATAGATTCGTTTTCGCGAATGGTTTTACCATTATTGATAACTTCGTCTAATAATTCGGGATATTTTTGATTAGCCAGTTCGGGAAAAACTTCCAGTAGAGGTTTTCCAATAACATCTTTTTCTTCTTTTTGCCAAATGGTATACATCATAGTATTATTGGCCATTTCGATAATATGTTTTTTCCCTCTAAAGATTGCCATTGCAATGGGAGATTCCATCACAATATTTCGAAAGGCTTTTTCGCTTTCGGTCAAAAGATGTCTTCCTTTTACTTCTTCAGTTACTTCATAAGCTACGACAATAACTCCAGTAATAATGTCACTTTCTTTCAATGGATAAAATACCAGATTAAAATAACCCAATTCTTCACTATTATAACGGTTTAATGTCACAGGAAGTTCATCCGTATAATAAGGAACTCCTGTTTCAAAAACGTTCTTTAATAATGGAAAGACAGTTTCTTTTGCTTCGGGGACCGAGTCGAAAATAGGTTTATCGATAACATCACTTTCATTTTTATCAATAATATGAAGGTAAGTCGCATTCGCCATTTCCAAAACAAGATTTTCTCCCTTTAAAATTCCAATTCCAAGCGGCAGCTGTTTTACGGTATTTCTAAAACGTTTTTCACTTTCTTCAACAGCATTTCGTGCATTGACCTGAAGTGTAACATCATTGGCAATAGACAGAATCCCAGAGATTTCGCCGTTAGATTCCTTTAAGGCTTCATAAGTTACATTGATAAAATGAGTAAGGATATTGCCTTTTCGGTACAATTTCACAGGGAGTTCCTGAGCTGTAAAAGTTTCTCCAGTTGTATAAACATTTTTTAAAATTTCTTCTAAACCTTGGTCACGAACTTCAGGCAAAGCATCAAAAACGGGTTTATGGAGTACTTCTTTTTCCTTTCGTTCCCAAATTTCGAGCATTAGTTTATTGGCAATTTCAATAGTATAATCAGGGCCTCTAAAAATGCACATTGCGTTGGGCGCCTGCAAAATGCTGTTTAAGTGACGTTCATTGCTTTCTTTGAGCTTTTGGTTGGTTAAAACCTTATCTGTAGTTTCATTGCAGATGACCAAAACTCCAGAAGTCTTTCCATCTTCATTATTTACAGGGCTATAACTGAAAGTCCAGTAAACATCTTCCATTTTACCGTTTCTATAAATGGGAAGTAATTGATCTTCGTGCCAGGTAGCTTCTCCTTGAGTTAAAACCTGATCGATTAAAGGTTGAATAAAATCCCATATTTCAGGCCAGAAATCGGCTCCTTTTTCTCCGAGTATTGCAGGATGTTTGCCATCGTTTCCAAGACTTGGACGATAAGCATCATTATAAAAACAAATATGATCTGGCCCCCAAAACAAAAACATTGGAAATTTAGAATTTAACAAAATCCCCAAAGTAGTACGAAGACTTTGAGGCCAAAATTCTGCTGGTCCAACGGGTGTTTTGCTCCAATCTTTGGCTCGGGTAAGTGCTCCCATTTCTCCTCCATTTGCCAAAAAATCATAATTATTATTCATTAAAAAGGGTATTTGTCGTCTTGTAATAATTCTAAAGTTCGTATAAAAAAATCTTACTCAGAGTAAGGCATGGTTAAAATTAATAAAAAATAAAATGAGTTTTTCTATGATTTTTGAATGAGCTACGATTAAAATCGTTAGAGTTAATTTTATCGCGTTTCAATACGGAAATTTGATAAATAGATTAAAATAAAAATTATGAAACGAGAATATTCAAAACACGAAACCGACTATATAAAAACATATCAAGACCAAGGATATACTGTTACTTACTTATTTGAAAACGATCAATTAATCGATGCAGAAACTAAAATTGCTTACAAGCCCGAAGATATTTTTATTGTAGCACATCAGCGCTATGAAGGAATGAGCGATCCGGATGATATGTCAATTTTATATGTAATCGAAACAAAAGATAACAGAAAAGGAACTCATTTATTAGGTTATGGTCCTACAGCGGATTTAGAAGAAGCTGAATTTTTCAAGGATATTCCAAAAGCCAATTATTCTAAAAATGCCGACATAAACGAACTTACATAGATAGGTAAAAATAGATTGATATTTTTATTTTGCTGATGAGCAGTTGTTTCAAATTTATTTGAGGCAGCTGCTTTTTTTTGAGTTATAGAGTGGCAAAGTTACAAAGAGGCAAAGGTTTATTTAGTTGGCGGAGTTTCTTTATGCATAAAGCACTTAGAAGTAAAATCTTTGTCACTCTGTCACTTTGAACCTTTGTACCTCACAAAATAATAATTATGAAATATCTGTCCGAAATTGTATAAGGAATTGAGTGACAAGATAAACGAAATTTGAAGTATAGAAATTAAGATAAAAACCAAGGTTAGTTTTTGTACGTAAATAAGTACTAACCAGTTGTTCAACCAAAAACCTTATAATGAAGAAACTTTACATAAATACTGGAGGATTTGATGCTGTTTTTAATAACTTTAAAGATAGTTTTGACGGTAAATTAACGATTTCCGCCAACGAATATAAATTGACTTTTAAATCCAAATGGGCAAAAGGAAGTATTTCCGGTGTTCGTTTTGAGAAAGAAATGACCTATCTCAATTTTGATTTTACCTTTAATGAAGATGTTAGTTTAAGTATTGAATCTAATCCGTTAACACCAGTATTCTTTGTGTATTGTGAAAAAGGAAATCTAAACCATAGTTTCGGCGCAAATGGCGATGTGAAAGGTTTAAAGAAAAACCAGTCGGGAATTATGAGTAATTCTTCATCCATCAATAGTGTATTGTATTTTAACAGTCACAAACACATTCAGTTTTCACTAATTGGAATGCCTACTATGGTAAATAATCAAGAAACCGATTTTGTTTCTCAAGTGAAAAAAATATTTACAAATGAATCTGGTAATTACATTTACATTGGAAACGAAAATCATAAAATAGAACAGAAGTTCGAGGAATTAAAAGCAATTCCAAAGAAAGGAACAGTTCGTTATTTGATGATGAGAAATATATTGAGAGAAGTACTGGAATTGGAGATAGCACAACACAGTTATAACTATTTAAGCACCTTTAATCCGATTTTAAATTTTGCTTCTAAACAAATAAACGAAATCAAAAAACTTTCGACTTTAAGTGTTTCGACTGTAACAATGCCCTTGCAGATGATCCGTAGAAGTTTACAGTCGCGAACACTCAAGCAAAAATATCAATTGGAATTAAAACCGTACAACCAGAAATTAGCTAGCTAAAAAGCCTGACATATACTTCAAAAAAACTGCTCATACGAGCAGTTTTTTTTCTTTAAGATTCTAAGATTCTGAGGTACTGAGATTCTAAGTTTTTTCTATTTGTTGTGTGTATTTTTTGTCCTCCTGAGGAACGAAGGATCACACAAGGAACTCCGCAAAGTATGGCAGACAATCTTTGTCGAATCTCGCATGTGTTCCTTCGTTCCTCAGGAGGACAAGATTGTGTATGAGCTTTTCTTTTTTAGAAGGTTTTGGTAGTAAAGTATTATATTTATAAATCAATAGAAAATCTGCTAGATCTGCTATATCTGCTTGAGATATTTTATGTTCTATAATACTACTCTTTTTCATAATGAAGAATAAAATATACCATAATAAGATTCAAACAAAGCGAAATTCCATTAGTGATAATGATTGGCCAGTCGCTTTTCAAAATGCCATAAATAATCCATATCGCAATTCCGAAAGTTAGTATTGAAAACATTTTAAGGGAAATCTCTTTTACTTTTTTGGTTTTCCAAACTTTTAAAATCTGCGGAATCGTGGAGATGGTGATACAAGCTCCTGCAAAAAGTCCAATGATGTCTATGTAATTCATTTTTTTCTAAGGGTCTAAGGTTCTGAGATGCTAAGTTGCTAAGATGCTGAGGTTCTATTGCTCTGAGATTTTTTCATTCGTTGCCCGTATTTTTGTCATCCTGAGGAACGAAGGATCACACAAGAAACTCCACAAAGTATAGCGGACAATTTTTATCGATTCTCGCGTGTGATCCTTCGTTCCTCAGGATGACAAGATTGTGGAAAAACTGTACTTTTCATGAAGACTCAGATGATAAAAAATCTGCTAAAATCTGCCAAATCTGCGTGAAACAAAACTTAGCGACTTGGCGAGGTTAAAAAACTCTGCGATCCTTGCGTAAATCTTTGCTCCCGATAACTATCGGGATTGCGGTTAAAAAAACTACGCACCAACCAATTCACCGCCATTAATATGAATAAACTGCCCCGTAATATAACTACTGTCTTCGCACGCCAGAAACACATATGCAGGCGCAACTTCAGACGGCTGTCCGGCTCTTTCCATCGGATTATCTTTTCCGAAATCTGATAATTTATCAAAAGTCGATACGATAAGCGGTGTCCAGATTGGTCCAGGCGCAACACCGTTTACCCGTATTTTTCGTTTTGCCAGCATTGTCGAGAGCGACCTTGTAAAACTGACAATCGCACCTTTTGTACTAGCATAATCGGCTAGATGTTCGCTTCCGCGAAAGGCAGTTACAGAAGTAGTATTGATAATCGTATCGCCTTCATTTAAAAAGGGAAGTACCGCTTTCGTAATATAAAAATACGGATAGATATTCGTTTCAAAAGTCTTATGAAGATTAGCTGTTGTAATATTTTCTAGTTCCTTTTCAGGAAATTGCACTGCTGCGTTGTTTACAACAATATTGATATTTTTAAAAGTGGTATGGCATTTTTTAATCGCCGATTTACAGAACTTTTCATCCTTTAGATCACCACTTATCAAAAGACATTGCTGTCCTTCTTTTTCAATCAACTCTTTTGTTTCGCGGGCATCTTTGTCTTCTTTCAGATAAACAATCGCAATATTGGCACCTTCTCTGGCAAAATGTACGGCAACACTTCTTCCAATGCCACTGTCGCCACCGGTTATAAAAGCTGTTTTTCCGAGTAATTTTCCACTTCCGACATAGTTTTCTCGAATGATTTCCGGTTCCGGTTTCATCATATGTTCGTTGCCGGGAAGATTTTGTTTTTGTTCGGGGAATTTTTTTGTCTTCGTCATGATTTTTTCTTTTAATGCATTTTAAATTTAGTTCAGAACAACAATTTGCCTTGCCTTAAAAGAAATTTTGTTTGCCTCAATAAATGATTTTGTATGAAAAACCTTTGTTTTTAAAAAAATGTTAAAATAACACGAATTTCTAATGCTTTACAGAACCATTGTTCAGCCCAAGAAAGACATCAAAAGTGGGAATTTTGTAACTATTTATGATTTAGATAAAAAACCTGCCCGTTATTTTTTTTATACATTTGAGAATTTCCACATCATTTTTAAGAACTACTTATGTAATTCCATAAAAAAATAAGAAAATTTTTATAATAATTTAAATTCAAGAGTTTTGATTCACAACAGATTTAGTTTTAAAAGGGCATGGTATTAATTGTAGACGATATACGGGCCAATATTATTGCCTTAAAGAAAACATTAGAACTGCATAATATCGATGTCGATAGTGCTGAATCTGGAGAAGAAGCTTTAAAGAAAATTCTAAAAACAGATTATTGCCTGATTATAATGGACGTTCAGATGCCAGGACTTGACGGTTTTGAAGTCGTTAAAATCCTTTCCGGAAATCAGCGTACCAAAGATATTCCTGTTATATTTCTTTCGGCTCTTAATACCGAGAAGAAATATATTTTTAAAGGGTATGAAACAGGGGCTGTTGAATACATTACCAAACCAGTCGATACCGATTTGCTGATTTTAAAAGTAAAAACTTTTATCAAAATCTACGAACAGCAAAACGAACTTAAGGTTATGAAAGACCTTCTTTCTAAAGAAATCAAAATTAGAAAAGAAGCACAGGACAATCTTGAAATTAAAATTGCAGAGAGAACCAAAGAACTGGTTCAGAAAAACGAAGAACTGGAACTTCGAAATCATGAATTACAGCAATTTTCATGGGTGGTTTCGCACGATTTGAACGAACCGATTCGTAAAATTCAGATTTTCATTAAAATTATAAAAGATCTGTATTTAAAAACCGATGACAAAGCAGTCGATTATGTCAATCGAACGATAAAATCGGCGGAAAGAATGCAGACTTTAATTACCGATCTTTTGGCGTATTCCAGACTTTCGGCTCAGGTAAAACCGGAAAAAACAGATTTGAATGAAGTCTTACAGGAAGTTTTATCTGATTTTGATTATCTGATAGAAAACAAAAATGCGACAATCAAAACCAACGAACTTCCGACTGTGGATAGTATTCCGAGTCAGATGCGTCAGGTTTTCCAGAATTTGATTGGAAATGCACTGAAATTTTCAGGAATAGACCAAAAACCGGAAATCGAAATCACTTCTGAAATTATCGTAGAAAAATCATTTGATAGTCCCACGTCGCCGGAGGGTAGTTTTTGCAGAATTGTGGTAAAAGATAATGGAATTGGTTTTGACGAAATTTATTTAGACAGAATTTTTATTATCTTTCAAAGCCTAAACGACCGCCAGACTTACGAAGGAACCGGAATAGGACTCGCAATCGCCAAGAAAATTATAGAAAAACATAACGGATTAATAACAGCTAAAAGTGAAGTAGGAAAAGGCGCAAGCTTTATTATTGTGCTTCCATTGAAATACAAATCAAAATAATTTAGAAATATATGAATGGTAATTTTAAAAGAAATTTACTAATTAGTTCCCTAGTTTCACTACTTGTACTCACTATTAGTTCTGTTGCTTCTTTTATTAGTATTAAAAGCTTACTAAACAGTAATTTTTGGGTAAATCATACTCAGGATGTAATTTACAACTTAAATGAAGGTTCATCGATTATTACAGAAGCCCAGACCAGCATGCGCGGTTACTTGCTTACTGGTGATGAACAATTTGTAGATCGTTTTAACGATGCCGAAAATAAATCTAATAGTTATTTTGATAAGCTGGATGAACTTACTGTCGATAATCCTTCTCAAAAAAAACTTTTAGATGACTTACGCGCTAAGCGCTCCGGTTTCTTTAAATACCTAAATAATCAAATCGTAAAAAAGCGTTTAAACAAACAAACACTGATTTTTGACCTGAATGAAGGCCGAAATATGATGAATGAGATGAGAGCAATCATCAGAAAGGTCGAAAATACAGAGCAAAAACTTCTGGAAGAACGCAATTCAAATTCAGAACGTTACGGAACTTACAGTTTGGTTTTGATTGTTGTCGCTTTCTTTATTGCTTTTATAATATCTATTGTTTTCCTAATTCGAATTTTGAAAGATTACAATGAAAGAACTGCTTTGCAGCATGAATTGGAGAAAAAAGATAAAGAAATTGCCGAAAGATTAGAAGTTATTGCAGGAATCGCAACTCAAATTTCAAAAGGGAATTATGATGTTCAGATAGATGACAGGAAAGCCGATACTTTAGGTTCGCTTGGAACCTCTATTCACGATATGAAAGATTCGCTTAAAAGTTCTTTCGATTTATTATCTCAAAAAGAATGGCTTCAGACGGGAGTTGCTACTTTAAATGATAAAATGCTGGGCGAAAAAACGATTCAGAAATTATCCAAAGATGTTATCGAATTTTTATGCCAATATACGAATAGCAGTGCGGGAGTTTTGTATGTATTGGATGGTGAAGAAATGGCAATTTCAGGAGGCTATAGTTATATTCCGAGTAAAAACCGCGAAAGAATTAAAAAAGGTGAAGGACTTATTGGCCAAGCGATTGTTTCCGGAAAAATGCTGGAATTAAAAACTTTATCGCCAGATGATATTCAGATTAATTACGCTTTAGGCGAAATCAAACCCACTCATATTGTGGCGCTTCCGCTAATGGATTTCAAAGTAGAAGGTGCAGTCGAATTGGCCAGTATTTATGGTTTCTCTATGTTGCAATTAGAGTTTTTGAATTTGGTTGCCAATAATATCGGTATTGCTTTAAAAGCAACTCAAAACCGTAAAAAAGTAATGGAATTGCTTGAAGAAACCAAATCTCAGGCAGAAGAACTTCAGGTTCAGCACAGCGAGCTAGAAGCCATCAATGCAGAATTGGAAGCACAAACCGAAAAATTGCAAGCTTCTGAAGAAGAACTTCGCGTACAGCAGGAAGAATTGGAACAAACCAACGAAGAATTATCCGAAAGAAGTGTTCTTTTAGAAGAAAAAAATACCGAAATACAGAAAAAATCCGAAGCGTTGGAATTGACTACGCGTTACAAATCAGAGTTTTTGGCGAATATGTCGCACGAATTAAGAACTCCATTGAATTCCATTTTATTGTTGAGCCGATTATTGGCAGAAAACAATAATAAAAACATGAACAACGAGGAAATTGAATTTGCCAAAGTAATTCAGAGTTCGGGAACAAGTTTATTAGGTTTAATTGACGAAATTCTGGATTTATCTAAGATTGAAGCCGGTAAAATGGATTTAGAATTCTTAGATGTTTCCACCAAAGAAATCACGGACAGTCTGTATAACTTATTCTTTATTGTAGCCAAAGAAAAAGGAATCAAGTTTGAAATTATTACCAAGGAAGCGCCAATTGTCATTAAAACAGATAAAATGCGTTTGGAACAGATTCTGAAAAACCTGATTTCGAATGCAATTAAATTTACAGAAAAAGGAACCGTTTCTCTAGAAATAAAAGTAGATACAGACGACGATAAAATTATCTGCTTCATTGTAAAAGATACAGGAATCGGAATTCCGCCGGAGAAACAACCTTTAATTTTCGAAGCCTTCCAGCAAGCTGATGGTTCGACCAAACGCAAATACGGAGGAACTGGTTTAGGATTGTCAATCAGCCGTGAACTGGCTAAATTGCTGAGAGGAGAAATTGTTTTAAATAGTAAAGTAAATGAAGGAAGTACGTTTACTTTATGTCTTCCGGTTTTAGGATTTGCGATAAACAGGGTTTCAGTTAACAGAATTGAAGATGCTGAAGTCATAGAGGAAACGGACGAAACAAATGATAAAAGACCAAAATACATCAGTCAGGTTGTACCTGAAGAAATAGAAGATGACAGGGATTCTATCGTAGAAGGTGACAAGGTTATTCTGATTGTAGAAGACGACATTAGCTTTGCTAAATCACTTTTGGCTTTCACTCAGAAAAAAGGCTATAAAGCGGTTGTCGCGGTAAGAGGAGATTATGCATTGAATTTTGCCTTAATCTACAAACCAATCGGAATTTTATTGGATATCGAACTTCCAATTAAGAGCGGTTGGGAAGTTTTGGAAGAATTAAAAAATCATTCTCAGACCAAACATATTTCGGTTCATATTATGTCTTCGCACAAACTGAAACAGGAAAGTTTATTAAAAGGAGCGGTAGATTTCTTAGACAAACCGGTTGCTTTTGATAAGATTCCGGAAGTTTTTATGCGTATTGAACATATCATCAATAAAGAATCTCAAAAGGTTTTAATTATTGAAGATAACCCGAAACATGCAAAAGCACTGGCGTATTACTTAGAAACGTATAATATCAATTCTGAAATTAAAAGCGATGTTTCCGAAGGATTAACCGTTTTAAACAAACAAGATGTAGACTGCGTAATCCTGGATATGGGAATTCCGGATCAGCAAGCGTATGAAATTCTGGACGGAGTGAAGAAAAGTCCGGGCTTAGAGAACCTTCCTGTAATTGTATTTACCGGAAAAAGTTTATCGATTAAAGAAGAATTAAAAATTAGAAAATATGCCGATTCCATCATTGTAAAAACGGCACATTCTTACCAAAGAATGCTTGATGAAGTTTCGCTTTTCCTTCACTTGGTGGAAGAAAAGAAAGAAGGCAAGAAAAAAGAAAGTCACAAGAAACTGAATTCATTAAACAATGTTTTATTCGAAAAGAAAGTATTAATTGTAGATGATGATGTTCGTAATATTTATTCGCTTTCTAAAGCTTTGGAAGCTTTTAAAATGAATGTCATTACAGCTTTTGACGGAAAAGAAGCGATTAAAATTTTAGATGAAAATCCAGACACAGACGTGGTATTGTTGGATATGATGATGCCCAATATGGATGGTTATGAAACAGCAGAAAAGATAAGAAGTAATCCGAAATTTCTTAACTTAGCCGTAATTGCCGTAACAGCTAAAGCGATGACGGGGGATCGTGAAAAGTGCATTAGAGCGGGAGCTTCAGATTATATCACAAAACCTGTCGATGTAGATCAGCTGTTATCGTTACTGCGTGTTTGGTTGTATGATAAAATCTAATTTTTAAAGTGCTAATGGGAAAGAAAAGAGTATTGATTGTAGATGACGATTCCAGAAATATTTTTGCTTTGGTGAATACCTTAAAAGCAAAATCGTTTGACTGTTTGTCGTGTCTAAGTGCCGAAGAGGCTTTAAAAATATTGAAAAACGACAGTTTGATCGATGCTGTTTTATTAGATATGATGATGCCAGAAATGGATGGCTACGAAGCTATTCCGTTAATAAAAGCCATTCCGTCTCAGGAATCTACCTTGGTCGTAGCGGTAACGGCGCAGGCAATGGCAGGAGATAAGGAAAAATGTTTAGAGGCTGGGGCAGATGCATACATCTCAAAACCCGTAGATGTGGATAAATTATTGCAGATATTGGGTGAAATTTAGAATGAATTATGATTGAAGATATTGAATTAGAAACTCTTATAAATGAAGTTTACGAATATTATGGTTTCGATTTCGGAAGTTATTCGAGGGCTTCACTGAAAAGACGTGTCAACCGGGTTTTTTATTTAGACGGATTTACGCATTTTCATGAGTTTTTATCAAAAGTGCGTACAGACGAAGAGTATTGCAAAAGAATGATTGACGAAATAACGGTGAATGTGACAGAAATGTTCCGTGATCCGTCTTTTTATATGACACTTCGAAAGGAAGTACTTCCTTTATTGGGAACCAAACCTTTCATCAGAATATGGCATGCAGGCTGTTCTACAGGCGAAGAAGTCTATTCGATGGCCATTATGCTGAAAGAAGCCGGTTTACTGCATAAATCTATTTTATATGCGACTGACATAAATGCATCGGTTTTAGAAACAGCGAAGAGCGGTATTTTTCCGCTGAGAATGATAAAAGATTATGCCGATAATTACCGTGATTCAGGCGGACAAGAGGATTTCTCGGATTATTATATCGCCAATTACGGATTTGCGAAGTTCAATGAAGACCTTTCAGAAAAGATGGTTTTCTCACAGCATAATTTAGTTTCAGATACTTCTTTTAATGAATTCGATCTGATTTTATGCCGTAACGTTTTAATTTATTTTGATAATAATCTGCAGAAAAGAGTGGTTAATCTTTTTGATGACAGTCTGGCGGTGCTGGGATTTTTAGCACTTGGAACAAAAGAAACTATAAAATATTCTATATCTCCAACCAAATACAAACAATTTGATAAAGAGAAAATATGGAGGAAAATAAAAGAATAACAAATTGTAAAGTAGTTATAATAGGCGGTTCGGCAGGAAGTTTACAGGCATTATTACAGATTTTGCCTTTTATAGAAAACCCTATTTCTTTTGCCATAGTAATCGTAGTACATCGTAAACATTCGGACGAACAAACTCTTGAAGCTTTAATCGATTTAAAAACGAAAGTTAAGGTAAAAGAAGTTGAAGATAAAGTGGCCTTAAAAAAGGGGTTCATTTATATAGCGCCTTCCAACTATCATTTATTATTTGAAAAAGAAGAAACGCTTTCGTTGGATACTTCAGAAAAAATAAATTACAGCAGACCAAGCATAGATGTTTCTTTTGAATCGGCTTCAGAAATATACAAATCAACTTTAGTCGGAATATTACTTTCAGGCTCAAATTCTGACGGAACTGTCGGATTAAGAGCCATTCAGGCCGAAGGCGGAATCACGGTCGTACAGAATCCGCTTTCTGCAGATATGCCTTTTATGCCGAATAACGCTATTCTGCATAGCACTCCGGATTACGTTTTGACTACGGAGGAAATTCTGGAGTTTATTACTGCAATTAATAAGGAAACGGTTTAAGTTTTTTTTTTGCCACAGATTGCACCAATTTTTTCGAATTATAATTTGTGGAAATTTGTGAAATTCGTGGCTTACTTTTTCTCCCGCAGATTTAGCAGATTTTTTTGAATCTTTTTACAATCAGTGGCTAAACTTTTTAAACACATAGAAACATAGACTTTTTTAAATCTGTAAAAAGAGAAGAGAACAAATCTAGATTTGAACACATAGAGA
>NZ_FOMH01000004.1:95065-424519 GCF_900112575.1 Flavobacterium phragmitis | reverse complement strand
GTTTGCGGGGTGCAAATGTAAAACGCTTTTCCCAATCCTGCAAGGCTTTTTCAATCTTTTTTTTCCGAAAATCTCTTTTCTCTTTTTGATTGGCCTTTGTCAGTATTGCTGTGAACGTTTTCGCTGTTGCGGGTGCAAAAGTAGAACCTTTTTCCGCTTCCGCAAGCTTTTTTCGGATGTTTTTTTGACTTTTTTTTGTTCTTTTTCCTAACATTCTCATAACTCGCCCTTTATAACTGAAGTTTTTTCCGTTCCTTGTGGGGTTTTTCTTTACTTTGTTCCTTTTTGGGGTGTTCTGCCGCGAAGGCACCAAGGCGCAAGGCCTTGTTTTCTGCCCTTTTTGATATCCGAAAGGCGCAAAGGCGGTGGGTTTTTTATTTTATTTCCTGAAACAACACCTAATTCTTCCTTGAAATTTCTGCTGAAAACCGAGGCCACAGCCCCGATAGTAGCGGAAATCCTTTTGCTTTTTTCTTTAAAAAGCAAAAGATTACTTCGTCAGTTCGCTATCGCTCGTGTGAAGCGGATAGCGGGAAACTGCTCCCGAAAATTTAAACTCCAATTTCTGAAATTCCAGATTCCAATTGCAATCTCTTAAATCTCGTATCTCTTTCATGTCCTTACTACGCAGTAGACGCACTGCGGTGCGTCTCTACGGAAAATGGGAATACACTATTATATATATGTATAGAAAAACAAACCCGACAGGTTTTGAAAAACTGTCGGGCTTACATTATTTATAGATAACGATATACTTATGCAAGTACTTTATTCAAACTATCTATAACTTCTTTTGTAATCTGAATGCTTTTTAGTTTTGCCTGATGATCATAGATTGGACTTGTTACCATTAATTCGTCGATTCTGGCGTAGTCGATGAATTTTTTAAGATCAGTTACTAATTGTTCTTTGTTTCCTGTAAAAGTTCCGACTGTCATTTGATTAACGTGAAAACGTTCTGCTTCGTTCATAATATCGTCTAGTGACGAAACTGGAGGCTGTAAACCTTTGCGGTCGTTTCTAATTAAGTTTAAAAACATTTGGTACAAACTTGTAGACAACAACTCAGCTTCTTCATTTGTATCTGCTGCGATTATATTTACACAGGACATTGTTTTGGGTTTATCTAAAAACTCTGAGGGCTGAAAATTTTCTCTGTAAAATTCAAATGCCTGAATCATCAACTTTGGTGCAAAATGTCCAGCGAAAGCATAGGGTAATCCATAAGCCGCCGCTAAAGCTGCACTATCCATACTTGAACCTAGAATCCAGATTGGCACCTTTAAGCCTTCGGCTGGGAAAGCGCGCACTTTTCCTGTGGCATTTTCGCTTGAAAAATATTCTTGAAGCTTGCTTACATTTTGAGGAAAACGCTGTGCTTGCTCAAAAAAATCTTTTCGAATTGCTTCGGCAGTTGGCTGATCTGTTCCTGGTGCTCTTCCTAAACCTAAATCGATTCGGTTTGGGTAAAGTGTTTCCAAAGTTCCGAATTGTTCTGCCACTACTAAAGGAGAATGATTTGGAAGCATGATTCCACCAGAACCTACACGGATATTTTTGGTCTGACCTGCAATGTAACCAATTAAAACAACTGTTGCTGTACTGGCAACATGTGCCATATTGTGATGTTCTGCAAGCCAAAATCGCTTGTATCCTAAAGTATCTGCTAATTGCGCTATATCTTTTGTTTTTTGGAATGTTTCTGATGCATTGCTATCCTGAGTAATGATAGCGAGCTCTAATAATGAGACTGAAATTGGGTTTTTCATATAAAAAAATGCTAATATGCAAAATTAACTCATTTATTCGGATGCCTTTTGTTTTCTAGTGTTAAGAGAATTATAATATTCAACTAATCTTCTCAAATAATTATTTTTTGATAATTAATTATCGTTTTACAATAATTAATTATACATTTGCAATATAAATCTAACTTTTAAGATATATGAAAACAACTCATATTGTATCCAGAATACTATTTTACTTCACCAGATTTTTAGCTGTGGTCTATTTCTTTTTGGCATCCTATTCTGTTTTCACATTAACAACAGGACTGTTTTTGACTTTTAAAGATAATGGAAAGTATTTTCAGGTTTGTTATCCGTTTACTTCTCACCCTATGATGTTGGGCGATTATAACCTGCCTTACATTTTATTTGATTTTCTGGCGCCTTTGAGTTTGTACGGATTATTCTTTTTATTGAGTAGTAATGTTTTCAAAATATTTTTTCAGCCTAAATTATTCACTGTTAACGGTATTTCGCATTTAAGGCGATTTTATTTATCGAATTTATTAATTCCGTCTATCGTAATATTCATCGCTTTCTTTTTTGTTCCGCTGGATAATGAAGTTTCGCTTTTTATTATACTTCACGGAATGCTTGGTGCTTTTGCTTATTTTTTAGCTGCTATTTTTAAACAAGGTTTAAACCTTCAGAATGAACAAGACTTATTTATATAACTATGCCAATAATTGTAAATGTTGATGTAATGCTTGCCAAACGCAAGATGCAGAGTAAAGAGTTGGCAGAAAAACTAGATATTACGCCTGCCAATTTATCGATTCTAAAAACTGGAAAAGCAAAAGGAATCCGATTTGATACTCTCGAAGCTATTTGTAAAATATTAGACTGCCAGCCTGGCGATATTTTAGAATACGTAGCGGAATAGTTTTCTTTTAAATCTTATTTCTTCTTTATAAAAAATCGGTTTTTGGAGCCGACAGGTATTCTATTGCCTAATTTTTCAGATCATTATTTAATCAATCAACAAAAATCAATCAAAAAATGAACAGTTTATCAATCAAAAATCTCAGCAAAACGTACGATAATGGTACAAAAGCGATTGACCATTTATCGCTTGACATTACAAACGGCATGTTTGGCCTGCTTGGGCCGAATGGCGCAGGAAAATCTACTTTAATGCGAACGATTGCCGCTTTACAGGAGCCAACTTCGGGAATTATTGAATTTAACGGAATTAATATTATAGAAAACCCAATGTTTATGAGACAAAACCTGGGCTATCTTCCACAAGAGTTTGGTGTTTACCCAAAGGTTTCTGCTTATCGACTTCTCGATCATTTGGCCATTTTGAAAGGAATTATCAATAAAAAGGAACGACACGATCAGATTTTGTATTTGTTACAGCAAACCAATTTATTACAGCATAAAGAAAAAGCGGTTCATTCTTTTTCGGGAGGAATGCGTCAGCGCTTTGGAATTGCTCAGGCTTTGTTGGGAAATCCAAAGATTATTATTGTAGATGAACCAACAGCTGGATTGGATCCGGAAGAAAGAAACCGATTTAATAATCTGTTGAGCGAAATTGGCGAAAGCATAATTGTAGTTTTATCTACTCATATTGTAGAAGACGTTCGTGACTTGTGCCCTAAAATGGCTATTATCTCCAACGGAAAATTGATTCTTGAAGGGAAACCTAATGAAACAATTGAAACATTAAAAGGTAAAATCTGGACAAAGGCTATTCAGAAATCAGAATTAGAAGATCATAAACTGAACTTCGATATCATTTCATCTCACTTGAATTCCGGAAAAATTAATATTCATGTTTTCTCAGATCATCAGCCTGATTCTGGTTTTGAATTGATTTCGCCAGATTTAAGCGATGTTTATTTCAGTGTTTTAGCTCAAAATCAATTTAAAAATTAAAGTTATGCTTTCTAAATTAATTCGATTTGAATGGCATAACAATACCAGAAGCTGGACATTTTATGCCACATTTATCATTTATTTGGTTTTAGGATTTTTTGTGAGTGCTTTTGCAAACTTCTCTTTTTCGGGTGCTTACAAAAATAGTCCTTATGTGCTTACGTATGCGATTGGTTTGATTTCGCTGATGACAATATTTTCGATTACGCTTCAAGCGGCACAAAGTTTTTTAAGAGAATACGAAACCAAATTTGATTCGATTATCTTCTCTTCTCCCGTTTCAAAATTTCATTATTTGGGGAGCAAATTTATAACGGCTTTTAGTACTGCTGTAGTTTCTTTTGGAATGTTTATTTTGGGAATGATTATTGGACATCAAATGTCTTGGCTTTCTGAAAGTGAAATTGGTCCTTTTAAAATTCTAAATTATCTCTGGCCTTATCTGGTAATTGTAATTCCGAATATTTTCTTATGCCTTTCGATATTGACAGCCTTGGCTTGGCTTACTAGAAGTAAACTTTTTATTTATGTTGGCGGTTTATTAATTTACATCTTATATATAGCAGGTTCTATATTTTCTAATTCACCAATATTTGCCAATGCCTCTCCTTCTTCGGCGAAAGCCATGTCCTGGGCAGCAAAGATTGATCCGTTTGGGCTGGCAGCTTTTTTGGAACAAACGAGATATTGGACTTCTATTGAAAAAAACACCGAACTGGTTTCTCTTTCAGGGAATTTTTTATTCAACCGAATTCTATGGATTGGCGTTTCATTTCTTTTGGTTTTTATTTCGTATCGATTGTTTTCTTTCCGAAAAACAAAAACTAAAAAGCTAAAAACGTCAAAAGTTTTTCAAAAAGAAATACAAGTTCTTTCTTCTGAGATTCCACAAAACATCGAATTCAAAACTTTCAGACATAATTGGGCAGTTTTTAAAAGCAATATCAAAATGGATATTTTTTTGGTTTTGAAGGGAATTCCGTTTTTACTGATTGTACTTTTATTTTCAGGTTTATTGATGATTGAAATTTCAGACGAAATTGACGGCGGTATCCGATTAGCGGAAAAAATTACAGATACGGCTTTAATGATTTCGACCATAATGGATCGCCTTCCGTTTATCTTAATATTAATTCTTCTGTTTTACAGCAATGAATTGGTCAACCGAAGCGAAAATTCGAAATTTGAAATGCTGGAAAATACTGCTCCTTATTCTCAGTTTGCTGTTTTAATGGCAAAACTGACGGCGCTTTTCATCATTCCATTAATCATAATTAGCATCAGTATTTTGATTGGATGCGGATTTCAGCTTGTTCACGCAAATGCTCCAATCGAAATTGATCTTTATCTTTCTTTGTTTTATTATCTCGGATTTCCGATGTTGTTGATTTCGATTTTAATCATTGCGATTCAGACTTTCGTTAAAAACAAATATTTAGGATTAGCCGTTTCTGCCTTTATCTGTATTTTGTTTTGTACGGGAATTGGCGAACAGCTGGGAATTTCACATCCGTTATTACGATTTGGAGATTCTTTTAAAAGAGAATACTTTGATATGAATGGTTTTGGAGCTTATAGCTATCCGTTTCTTATTAAGATGTTTTATAATCTTGGTTTGGCTTTAGTGCTTTTAACTTTGACTGCAATTTTATGGAAACGAAATGCATCAATTGTAAAAACCTTTCGCAGAAATTCATTTAATAGTGTTCAAAAAGCGATTTTGGGTTTCGGAACTCTTCTTTTTATTGGTTTTGGAAGTTATCTTTTTTATAAAACGAATATTGAATATCCGTATTTGACCGAAGATGATCAGAATAATTGGAGGGAACAATACGAGCGTCAGTTTAAAAAATATACGAATCTGGTTCAGCCAACGATTGTTGCTGTAAAAAGTAATGTCGATTTGTTTCCTGAAGAAAATCGTTACGAAGTAAAAGGAACTTACGAATTAATCAATAACGCTGAAAGACCAATTGATAGTTTACTCCTATATATAGATCAAAATTCGAAACTAATTTCTCTGGAAATTCCGAATTCAAAAAGCTTAAAAGACGTTTCAGCATTTCATCATTATTGGTATCGATTGGAGCAACCATTAGAACCTCAACAGAAAATAACAATTAGTTTTTCCTTTGAGTCTTCGTGGTCACCATTTAAAGGGCATACTGCTTTTAATTCTATAATCGAAAACGGGTCTTTTATGCGAATAAGCCGTTATTTTCCACTTTTCGGTTATCAGGATTCTAATGAAATCAGCAGTAAAAAAGAGCGTACGAAAAGACATTTGAAATCTCAGACTCCATTAAAAAAACTAGAAGAGAAATCAAATGTTGCAAATGATTTTATTGATTATGACGCTGTGGTTTCGACTTCTGGAAATCAAACTGCAATTGGCGTTGGAAATTTAATTGGAAACTGGAAAAAAGACGGCCGCAATTATTTTCATTATCAATCAAATGGAAAAATTCCGTTCCGATTTGCTTTTTCGTCAGCAGAATATCAAATTCAAAAAACGAATTATAAAGGCATTTCAATTGAAGTTTATTATGATAAAAGACATTCCAGAAATATTGCGAAACTGATTCAGGATTTAAAAAACACGCTGGATTACTGCCAAAATAATTTTGGAAAATATCCGTATAAAACGATTCGTTATGCCGAAGTTTCTGCTTTCGCTGATGGATTTGCCGCGACTTCTTATCCGTCTACAGTTTATATGAAAGAGAATTTTGGTTTTTACAGCAATCTCAACAACAAGGACAAAGAAGATGTAATTAATCAATTAACGGCTCATGAATTGTCGCATGAATGGTGGGGAAATGCGCAGATTAGTCCGGAACAGAAAGAAGGAAGCTGGATTTTGACCGAAACTTTAGCCCAATACACTGAACTGATGCTTTATGAAAAAGAGCATGGTTTGGAAAAAGCGTTGGAAACTTTAAAAATTCATCTGGATTTGTATTTAAGCAGCCGAAGTTACGAACCTGAAACACCTTTATATAAAACAAATTACGAAACGCCACATTTACATTATGATAAGGGTATGCTGGTGATGCATCAGCTTCGGGTTTTGATTGGGGAAGAAAAAGTGAATCTGGCTTTGCGAAATTTTCTAAATCATTCGAAATATCCAAATCCGATTCCTGATGCTCAAAGTTTATTAAAGGAAATTTATGCTGTTGCAAATGTCAAGCTGCATCCTAAATTGGATGAAATGTTTAAACAGATTATTACCTATTCTTCTAAAATAAATTCGGTTGAAAGTCAGAAAAAAAATGGCTTTTATGAGGTTTCTTTTAAAGCTGTTTCTGAGAAATTCAGAGAAAATGCTACTGGAAAACGCACACCAATACTAAATGATGCTACAATAGATATTGGAATTTATGATGAAAGTGGCAAGCTGTTTCGTTATCCTTTCGCTATAAAAAACAATAAAATTGAAGGAAAAATTAAATTGAAAACAAAACCTCAGCGAATTGTGATTGATCCGTATTTAATGAATATCGATACCTTTATAAAGGACAACGAGAAAGATATTGATTGATTTATTTCGTTGTGTATAGTTTTTAAACGCATAGAAACATAGATTTTTCTTTATCTAAAAGGGAGTTGAAAAGAAACTAGTTTCTAACACATAGCTGAAGCTTACTAACTATGTGTATTTATGCAAGTGAAACGCCTTTTCAGCACTATGCTAAACTATGTTTCTATGTGTTTAAATTTTTACGTCCTATTTTATTACAAATGAATCAAAATCTGTTTATGACTTGTTTTTCCGTCGTCTTTTATATTCAAATCTTTGGCCAATTCGATTTCAAATTTGGATGACGTTTTTATATTTAATGAAATATCCTTGTGACGAAACGTTTCAGGAATTTCGGGAAGTATAATCGTTACTTCTACTTCTTTTTTGTTTTGTTTGCATTCGATTTTGATTCGGTCTCTTAACCAAATATATTCGTAAACTTCCTGCCACGGTGCCATCCAGACGGAATCGTTTCCTTTTTCTCCGTATTTATTGGCAAGCGTTGTCATATAGTATTTGAAATCTAGAAAACGCATGCTTAAATTCCAAAGATTTCCATTTCCTGTTCCGTGGGTAAAATCGTTAAACCAAACTGACTCTGGTTGTTTTACAATCGAATCTATCGTTTTTAAATAACGATCCATCGTTTTAAAATCGATTGTGTCTTTTGAACTCAATACAAAAGTTCTGGCCGAAATCATTTTATCCAAATTTACTTTCGAATTCACTTTGTAAACCGGACCAGCACCATAATAAGACGCTACAGAAAAATGTCCATTATTAAGAGCCTCTTTTTCATATTCCAAATAATACTTCTCATCTCCTTCTCCACCCGGAACCACAAAATGTGACATTGTAAAATCTAGATTTTGTTTAATTGAAGTTGTATTTTCTGTTACTTCCGTTTTATAATTTGTTCCGTGTTTAGTGGCATGATGAAAACTATGATTCAAAATATCCCAGCCTGCGTTGTACATTTCTTTGATTTCTGACCATGAAAGATGTCCTCGGTTTTCAGGTAGATCACGAATTGATCCGCCATTGATAGCCAAAGCCAGTTTAAACGGAATTTTATTTCCGAATCCGTCCGAATAAAAAAGTCCTCTTGAAGTTGATCCATCTCCACCCTGATCGATTTTCCATTCATTAATAGATGAACTACTAATTTTTCCTCCATTCAATAAGGGAAAAGCAGTCATATAAGCTGAACGATAACCATCGTCAAGTGTAAAACTGTAAGCAAAATGTTTGTTGAATTTTAATGGTGAAGCTTTTATTTCTACTTTACTTTCTGATTTTAGTTTTATTTTAAAGGAAATATTTTGCGAATAAATAGTATTGAAAGAGAACTGAAGTAAAAGAATCAAAATGAATAAAAATGCTTTGATCTGGAAACTTGGTATTTTCATTTTTAGCTTAGTTAGATTTTTTAAAGGTACATTTTCTTTAAAAACAAACTATCAAATGCTGTAGAATTGTACGCGGATGAAGCGGATTTGCTATCGCAAAGACACGGATTTACACGGATTTTTTTTATGCGAATGAAAAATCCGTTTTTATCCGCGTTTTCGCAGAGCGAATCTGTTTCATTCTTGTCTAATTTTCTATTGTGAACATTCAAAAAAATGATATTTCAATACCTAAAAAAGTATTTAACGAAATATAATAATTACAATTGAGTCGAAACCTCATCAGCTCAGTAATAATAAGGCTTTTTTAAACAGGCATATAGATTGTATTTTAAAATATAACCTAAAAAAATCCTGCTATGTATCTTTCTAATACAAAAACGATTGTGTTTATTTCGGGAGCTTTTGTGAGTCATTTTTATTGGGAAGCATGGCTTGCTTTTTTTGAAAAACAAGGATACAAAGTGGTTGCTCCGCCCTGGCTTCATAAAAATGATTCGGTAGAAAATTTAAGAAAACAGAATTCGTGTGTAAAAATTGGATCGATTACTTTATATAATCTTTTGTGTTATTATACTGAAATCATTGAGAAACTTCCTGAAAAACCCATTTTAATAGGACATTCGTATGGCGGACTTCTAGTACAATTGCTACTTCAGAAAGATTTGGCCGAAGCCGGAATCTGCATCAATTCTTTTCCTCCAAAAGGTTTTACGGCTTCCAAATTTTCATTTTATAAAAGTATTTTAGGTTATATGTGGAATATTTTCTCTTCTAAAAAAACATTGATTCTACCCTATAAAGACTGGCAGAATACCTTTTTTATTAATGTATTTGCTGAAGAACCGAAAAAAGAATACGAGAAATTAATTATTCCGGAATCCAAAAAAGCGCTTCGAAATCTATTCTCAAAAAATGCTCAAATCAATTTCAGAAAAAAACATGTTCCGCTCTTTTTTATTTCTTGTTCAGAAGATAAAATTATTACTCCAAAACTCGTTTTGTGGAATTTCAAAAAACATAGAAATATGCATTCTATAACTTGTTATAAGGAATTTAGAAACAAAAGTCATTTTGTAATTCTTCAATCAGAATGGCAGGAAGTTGCTGAATGCATTTCAAAATGGATTGAGAAAGTTACTTGATTATTTTTTTAAACACATAGAAACATAGATTTTGCTACTGTTGAAAGGCATTTCACTTTTAATAAAACACATAAGCTATGTGTTAGAAACTAGTTTCTTTTAATTACCTTTTTACTATAAAGAAAAATCTATGTTTCTATGTGTTTAAATTATTTTACCGGTTACACTAAAAACAAATTAACTTATTTCTCTCTTAATTTCAAGTTTTTTGATTTTCGAATTTAAAGTCGAAGGATGAATATCCAGAATTTCGGCTGCTCCGCCTGCTCCTGAAATTTTTCCATTACATTTTTTGAGTATATATAATATGTAGTCACGCTCATTTTCCATGATTGTTTTGATTGAAAATGAATCGGTGTTTTGCTGTGCGTGTATTTTGGATGAAGGCGAAAACTCGATATTTTTAATCGTATTGCCTTCGGTGAGTAAAATAGTGCGTTGAATAAGGTGTTCTAATTCCCTGATATTTCCAGGCCAATCGTAATTCATAATCTGCTTTAAAGCATTTTCTGAGAGTACAGGAGCTTTTCGGTTCATTCTTTCGCTGTAGATATTTATGAAATGGTCTGTCAGTTCTGGAATATCTTCTTTTCTCTTTTTTAGAGATGGAACCATTATTGGAAAAACGTGAAGTCGATAATATAAATCCATTCTAAAGCGTCCTGCTGCGACTTCTTCTTCCAGATTTTTATTGGTTGCCGCGATAATTCGCACATCAATTTTTATCGGCATTAATCCGCCGACACGTTCAATTTCCCGTTCCTGCAGAACACGCAATAATTTTACCTGAAGTTCGAGAGGCATTTCTCCTATTTCATCTAAGAAAATTGTTCCGCCGTTTGCTAACTCAAATTTCCCGATTCGTTTTTCGGTTGCTCCGGTAAACGCGCCTTTTTCATGCCCAAAAAGTAAAGATTCAGCCAGATTTTCAGGAATCGCTCCACAGTTTATTATAATGAGCGGTTTATCTTTTCTTGGAGACAAATCGTGAATGCTTTTGGCAATTTTTTCTTTTCCCGTTCCGCTTTCGCCTAAAATCAAAACAGAAGTATCCGATGGCGCTACTTTTTTAATGTAATTAAAAACCGTTACCATTTGCGAACTGTTTCCAATTATGCCTTCAAAACCTAATTTTATATTTTCTGTTTTTTCTTTTTTTGCAGGAATCTCTTTAGGTTCAATACGAATTATTGGTTCAGTCAGATAAAAACGGGAAATAAACTGAGAAAAAATGTTTTCAAGATTCGACAGTAATTTTAGATTCTCATCGGAATACACATTAAAATTACGACTGTAAAACGTAAAGCAAAAACGCTGTGAAACAGCAATAGAAAGCGGGAAAACCAAATAGGATTTAATTCCGAAATTATGCGAAATAATTCCTTTTATCGGCGCAGCCTGAAAATTATTTATCAGAGATTCTTCGCTGTAAATAATTGGTTTAATATCAATTTGAGATTTGATATAGGTTTCATTTAATTCCCGAACGGATATTTCGGCAATCTGCGAAAGTTTTTCTACATTGATGACTTGATATTGATTGATATTTTTTCGGATGATTCCAAGGTTTGAATATTGTTCTGCATTTACAAATCCGGTTTCCAGATAATCAAAAGAAACAAAAGTCTGAATGATTTTGGCGAAAGCTAATAAAGCATCTTCTAACTTTAGATTGGAATTGATCAACTCTGTTATCTCATTTTTCAAATCCAATTGTTGCATTAAATGCGATTCCAAGCTATACTTTTGTCTGTAAAAAGCAATTTCCAGCGTCGTTAAAATATCTTGTTCCCGAAACGGTTTTACGATAAATCCGTATGGATGAGTTGTCTTCGCCTGATCTAAAATTCCTTTGCTTGAATTGGCCGAGACAAAAATGAAACCAATATTTTTTTCTTTTAAAATATGAGCAAGATCAATTCCGGTTTGGCTTCCTTTTAGCATAATATCTACAAATACCAAATCTGGTTTCTGGGTCTGAATTACTTCCAAAGCCTGATCAACAGAACGTACAATTCCGATGACATTATAGTTTGCCTTTTCTAGAATTAATTGCAGATCATGCGCTTCAATAAACTGATCTTCGACAATTAAAATTTGCTTTTGTAAGTTGTTATTTTCAGATTGGGTGCTTTTTTCAGACACAGTTCCCATAAATGTAGTATTTGTAATATTATATTTTCATAATTATATGGTATAAAATTAGTTAAATAACTCAAGTAATTTCAGTGTTTTTGAAATTTTATATCAAAAAAAATCATATTTAATGTGAATTTTCCTGATATTTTTTAAAAAAGTCAGACTTCTTTCTTTCTATATTTGTTTACCAAAACCAATCCAAAAAACTAATTTATAACCTGTTATGAAACGAATCATTTTCTATTTGATTTTGCTTGTAAGTTATGCTTCGGCTGGGCAATTATCTCCAACTGTTGCCAAATATAATCTTCCTAAAAAAAGATTATTAATTCAGGCCTGTTCGATGTATTTGTTCAATGCCAATCAAGGTGCTATCGATGTAGACAGTTCGGTAGTTTTAGCTTGTAAGGCTTATAAACTTCCTGTTGCTCTTGCTTATGATGAAGGTTTTAATAACGGCTCATATCTTATTGGAAAAGATTTGATGGAAAAAGGTAACATCAATTCGGTTATAAAACTTCTGGCGAAAACGAAAGGGGAAAATAGAATCAAATTATCACTTCAATTAGGAAATTTTTATCTTTTTAAACCAGGCACCAAACCCGAAGATCTTCAAAATGCCAAAACTTATATTGATGATGCTGTTCGCACAAGCAATCAGCTTAAAGATAAAAAATGGCAGCATCAGAGTTTATTGCTTTTAGGCAAATATTATTATCAGGCTAATAATCAGTCAGAAGGTAAAAAGATATTTTCGTCAATTATAGCAGAGTATCGTAAACAAAATGATCAATTAAAACTTGCTGAAGCTTTGGATGCTTACGGAACTCTTTTGTTTAATCAGGATCCTGAAAAAGAAAAACTGTTGCAAGAAACCGTTTCGATTTATGCTTCTTTAGGATTGGAAGAAAAGAGAATCGAAAACTATATGAAAATCACGACCATTTATTTCTGGACAGGAAAAATAAATGACGCAAAAAAGAGGTTATATAAAAATTTAGTCGATTTGCGAAAAATTGGCTTTACACATCAACAATTTGCCGAAACCACAATTGTTTTTATTGAATTGGCACAAAGAAATATTCCAACTGCATTATACTACGCATTAAAAAGTATAAAAAGAATGGAGGCAGAAAGAGATTATACCTTTGGAGACATCTTTTATATGCGTTTAGGCGATGTTTACAATCACTACGGACATCATGAAGAAGCATTACAACTCTACAAAAAGAGTATCGAAATTGGACAGCATACTTTTGATACCGGTACTTGGTATAAAAGTTTTTTCAGCTCTGTTGCAGCTATATCTCTAAAAGGAAAAACAAAAGAAGCTTTGGAATATATACATTTTATGACTACAAAATATCCTCCAAAAAGTACTTTTGATAAAATGTCGGTTGCCTATATTACAGCGAATTGTTATGATCAATTAGGGAATTTTGTTCAGGCCGAAAAGTATTTTAAAGAAACTTATCAATACTCCCAACAAATAAATTCGCCTGAGACATTTAGAGAAGTTATGCATCAAAATACGGTAATTGCCTTATTTTATATTAAAACCAAAAGACCAAAAGAAGCTAAATTTTATACTGATCAAGTTATTGCTTCTTTAAAACCACATGATATAAGATATAGTTCTGAAGCACTTAAACTTTTATTATATAAAACAGACTCTATTAATGGTGATTACAAAACGGCTTTAGAGCATTATAAAGAATACAACCGAATAAGCGATTCTCTGCATGGCGTAAATAAAAACCGACAAATTGACGAACTTAAAATTCAATACGAAACCAAAAATAAAGAACAAGAAATCAAACTTTTAAATCAAGAATCTAATTTAAAAGAAGTGGCTTTAAAGAAATCCAAAATGCTAAACAGTGTTTCAATCTGGAGTTTGGTTTTGCTTCTCATTACGGTTGGATTATTGTACAATCGTTATCGTTTAAAACAACGAAATAATGTCAAATTAGAATTAAAAGAAAAAGAAATCAGTAAAGCAAATGCCGACCTGAGACATTTATTGGACGAAAAAGAATGGCTTTTGAAAGAAATTCATCATCGAGTAAAAAATAATCTGCAGACTGTAATTAGTTTATTGAATTCTCAATCGGCTTATCTAGAAAATGATATGGCTTTATCAGCTATTAAAAACAGTCAGCACAGGATTCATTCGATGTCTTTGATTCATCAGAAATTGTATAATTCCGAGAATATTTCGACTATTAATATGCCGAATTATATTAAAGAATTAGTCGAATATTTACGTGAATCTTTTTCGCTTGGACAGAGAATTCGTTTTGAAGTCAAAGTTGATCCGTTAGAATTAGATGTGGCACAGGCCGTTCCGCTTGGATTGATTTTGAACGAAGCAATCACGAATTCTATTAAATATGCTTTTCCAAACGACCGAACGGGAATGATTTATATTACGCTTGAAGCGAAAGACGAAAAGCAATATGTTCTGACTATTTCTGACAACGGAATTGGCTTTGATCCAAACCTCAATGATAAAAAAGCAAACTCTTTCGGAATGAGCTTAATAAGAGGTTTGAGTGATGATATTGACGGAAATTTGACCATGGAAAATAATAACGGAACAATTCTGAAAATTGAATTTGCACAAGAATTTCCACTGAATCCAAAAAGGAAATCGATTTAAAGCTAAATTTGTACATCAAATACCGATTCGGTTTTTAGCTTATCTGCAAATGACACACAAAATTTTAATTATAGACGACGAAGAGAAACTGAGAAGTCTGCTGGCACGAATTATAAAATCGGAAGGATTTGAAGTTTTTGAAGCGAAGGATTTAAAATCGGGTTTCAAAAAACTGGAACAAACTGAAATTGATGTTGTTTTGTGCGATGTAAAATTGCCTGACGGAAATGGTGTTGATTTTCTTCAAAACATAAAAAATAGTTTTCCTTTAACAGAAGTTATTTTACTGACCGCTTTCGGAAATATTCCGGACGGAGTTCAGGCAATGAAAAACGGCGCTTTCGATTATATTGTAAAAGGTGATGATAACGATAAAATTATTCCGCTTCTTTATAAAGCTGTCGAAAAAGTACATTTGCAAAAGAAAGTGCAACAGCTTGAAAAACGAATCAACGACAAATATTCTTTTAATACTATTATAGGAAAATCAAAAGGAATCGAGCAAGTTATTGATTTGGCTCAAAAAGTAGCCAAAACCGATTCGACTGTTTTATTAACTGGCGAAACCGGAACTGGAAAAGAAGTTTTTGCACAGGCAATTCACGAAAACAGCAATCGCGTTGGAAAATCTTTTGTGGCTTTAAACTGCAGTACTTTCAGTAAAGAAATTCTGGAGAGTGAACTTTTCGGTCATAAGCAAGGCGCTTTTACAGGAGCTTTAAAAGATAAAAAAGGTTTTATTGAAGAAGCGAATGGCGGAACTTTGTTTCTAGATGAAATTGGCGAAATGCCGATTGATCTTCAAGCTAAATTATTGCGTGTTTTAGAAACCAGCGAATATATTCCCATTGGAGATACGACTCCAAAAAAATCAAATTTCAGATTAATTGCGGCTACAAACCGAGATTTAAAGGTAGAAAGCGACGAACATCGTTTCCGTTCTGATTTGTATTTCCGTTTGAATATTTTCGAAATTAAATTGCCTTCTTTACGAGAAAGAATTAAAGACATTCCACTTTTGGCGAATTATTACGTTAAACAATTTTCTGAAAAAACAAATAAAAAATCCTTACAGATTGGGGATGATTTTCTGCAGAAATTAGAAAATTATTCTTGGCCGGGAAATATCCGTGAACTTAAAAACGTTATCGAAAGATCGGTTATTTTGAGTAATGGCGATATTTTGACTTCAGATGTTCTGCCTTATGAAATGCAACATCAGGCTGAAAATAATTCGAAAGCAATGTCTGCTTTCTCTATGCAAAGTGTTGAGAAACTCCATATTCAAAAGGTTTTAAATTATACAAAAGGAAATAAGGCTGAAACGGCTAGATTGTTGGAAATTGGGATTGCGACTTTGTATAGGAAAATTGAAGAATACGGAATAGAAAATTCCAAAAATTAAATTCCAAATTCCAATATCAATGACAAATTTTAAATTCAATCTTTAAAGCTTCGGAGAAGCGATATATTTATAGATTATTTTATCACAAATGAGAAAAAGCTCCTGCGGAGCGACACCCACGCAATCTAAAAAAATATTTCACCCCGCTGGGGCTCTGATGAACGTGGGTTCGTTATTTTCTATAAACATTTCGCTTCTCCGAAGCTTGGAAACAACTTATCAAAACGAGAAAAGCTTATCAAAATGATAGGCTTTTTTTATGCTTAATTTTTGGCATAAAACACATTCCTTTTATTCACAACACTTTACACACTTCTTTATTTTTTCGGAACATCTTTTGGCATACAGAGGAAGAACATTAAAAATTCATTCCAAATGAAAAATCAAGTAACCTCAATCTACAAACAAGCCGAACGGTTTGCTGAGATAACCAAAAAATCTATTATTTCTGGAAATATCGTTCGGGCTAAAAAATGCTTGGCACTTGCTGAACGATTATTTAATACAGGAAGTATCGAAACTAAAAACGCCATTTCAAATGTGTATGTTTTTTCTGTTTCATCTTTTATGGAAATGCGTCATTGCAATATCTCGCATCTTTTTCCACAAACTCTTAAAGCAGAATATATCAAACAGGTTAATGCTTCAGGAGTGTAAAAAGTTTAATCGGTTAACTGTTTAATTGTTTAATCGATAAAAATCTAAAATCTAAAATAAAATTATGATCACCATCCTCCTTCTCGCTTTAGCGGTTTTACTGTTTGCGATTTGTTTTCTGTCAGTTGAATTCTTTGAAAAAATCTAAATCATGACTGCACTATTTATTGTTTCAATCGCCGTTTTCGTGTATTTGATTTACGTATTAATCAAACCCGAAAAATTTTAATCTAGTGAAAAGTTATAAGTGAGAAGTTAGATGTTATGCGTCAATCCTTTTTACAAATGACATCTCACTTTTTACAATTTCACATCTCACAAAAAATAAAAATTATGAATACAGAATTATTAGGTGTCATTGGTATTTTTATCCTAACTGTTTTTTTAGCCATTCCTTTCGGAAAATATATTGCTAAGATTTTCAAAGGAGATAAAACCCTTCTTGACCCGATTTTCAATCCGCTTGAAAAATTTATTTTTAAAATCAGCGGTATCAATCCAGCTGAAGAAATGAACTGGAAACAGCATTTAAAAGCACTTTTGAGCATCAATATGGTTTGGTTTTTTCTTTGCTTTTTTGTGCTGCTTTTTCAGGGTTCTCTGCCTTTAAATCCAGATAATAATCCCTCAATGACACCCGATTTGGCTTTTAATACTGCCATTTCGTTTTTAGTCAATTGCGATTTACAACATTATTCAGGCGAAAGCGGGGTTTCGTACTTATCGCAAATGGTATTAATGTTTTTGCAATTCGTTTCGGCTGGTGTCGGAATCGCTGCTGCCGCAATGGTTTTTACCGCTATGAAAGAAAGAACCACAGACAAGCTAGGGAATTTCTACAATTACTTCGTAAAAAGCTGTACTCGTATCTTATTGCCTCTTTCTGCAATTGTTGCTATCGCTTTAGTTTTCAGTGGCACTCCAATGACTTTTGAAGAAAAAGATGCCATCACAACTTTACAAGGCGATCATGTCGAAGTTTCGCGCGGGCCAGCAGCTGCCTTTATTGCTATTAAACATATAGGTACAAATGGTGGCGGATTCTTCGGAGCTAACTCAGCTCATCCGTTAGAAAACCCGACTTATTTTACAAATGCTGTTGAGCTTTGGGCACAAATGATTGTTCCGTTTGCAATGATTTTTGCACTTGGTTTTTTCCTAAATAAAAGAAAATTCTCTTACATCATTTTTGGTGTGATGACTGTTGGCTTTTTACTTCTTGTAATTCCGACAATCTCAAGCGAAATGAACGGAAATCCAGCTATTGCAAAAATGGGAATCGCTCAAACAACTGGAGCCATGGAAGGAAAAGAAGTTCGTTTTGGTCCCGCTATTTCAGGTTTCTGGAGTATCGCTACAACAGTGATTTCTACAGGATCTGTAAATAGTATGCACGATAGTTCTATGCCGGTTTCTGGAGCAATGCAGTTATTAGCCATGATGGTAAATGCTTTTTACGGCGGATGTGGTGTCGGTTACCTCAACTTTTACATCTTTATTATTCTAGCCGTATTTATCTCTGGTTTAATGGTTGGCCGAACTCCTGAATTTTTAGGAAAGAAAATTGAAGCACGGGAAGTTAAAATTGCTGCTTTTATCGCGATTATTCACCCATTATTGATTTTAGCCGGAACTGCTTTGGCTTCTTATTTTGCAGCACATGATACCGCAATGGGTTATTGGTTCAGCGGAAATGCTACAGGCTGGCTAAACAATCCTGGAAATCACGGATTCTCTGAAATGCTGTATGAATATACTTCGAGTGCTGCCAACAATGGTTCTGGTTTTGAAGGTTTGGGAGATAATAATCCGTTTTGGAATATCACAACAGGAATTGTTTTATTGTTGAGCCGTTTCATTCCGATTATTGGGCCTCTTGCAATTGCAGGTTTATTAGCGAATAAAAAATATATTCCTGAAAGTGCGGGAACTTTAAAAACCGATACTTCCATTTTTGGAATAATGATTTTTGCTGTGATTGCTATTATTGCTGCTTTGTCTTTCTTTCCTGCATTAGCTTTAGGTCCATTAGCAGAATACTTTACACTAAAATAATAACTCATTTTTCAATGCTTAATTTATTTTAAACACATAGAAACATAGATTTTTTCTTTTCTGAAAAAGATAAATAAAAAGAAACTAGTTTCTAACACATAGTTGAATAACAAATTGTTCATTCTTATTTTAAATATAGCCCGTGGTTTCAACCACGGGAAACGAATTGCGGGACACAAAATGTGATATACGTTGCGTTCCAGTGGTTGAAACCACTGGCTATGTTTTATAACCTATGTGTTTTTTACGCATAACATTTTACAAATAACATTTAACTTTTTACAAGAAAATGACAACTAATAAATCCACATCATTGTTTGAAAGCAAACAGGTAAAAGAAGCTTTATTGCAGTCTTTTGTGAAACTGAATCCAAAAATGATGGTAAAAAATCCGGTAATGTTTACCGTAGAAATCGGAACTGCCATTATGTTTGCCGTTTGCGTTTCGATCTTAATGGGCGCAAACGATCAAGGCAGTTTTATTTACAATTTGATTGTTTTCCTAATTTTATTTGCAACGCTTTTGTTTGCCAATTTCGCCGAAGCGATTGCCGAAGCCCGAGGAAAAGCACAAGCCGACAGTTTAAGAAAAACTCGTGAGGAAACTCCTGCAAGACAAATTCTGCCCAATGGAGAAATCAAAAACGTAAGTTCTTCAACCTTAAAAAAAGACGATATTTTCATTTGTGAAGCAGGTGATTTAATTGCCGCTGATGGTGAAATTATAGAAGGACTTGCCACAATCGACGAAAGTGCCATTACGGGAGAAAGTGCTCCAGTAATTCGTGAAGCAGGCGGAGATAAATCTTCGGTAACCGGAGGAACAAAAGTATTATCTGATAAAATTAAAGTAAAAGTAACTTCTGAACCTGGCGAAAGCTTTTTAGATAAAATGATTGCTTTGGTGGAAGGTGCAAGCCGTCAGAAAACGCCAAACGAAATTGCTTTGACAATTCTGTTAGCAGCTTTCACTTTAATCTTCATCATTGTCTGCGTAACCTTAAAACCTTTTGCAGATTATGCCAACGCTCCTATTACTATTGCAGCTTTTATTTCGCTTTTTGTTTGTTTAATTCCAACTACAATTGGAGGTTTATTATCTGCGATTGGAATTGCAGGAATGGACAGAGCTTTACGCGCCAACGTAATTACAAAATCAGGGAAAGCGGTTGAAACTGCCGGAGATATTGATGTTTTGCTTTTGGATAAAACCGGAACGATCACAATTGGAAATAGAAAAGCAACTAATTTTTATCCAACAAAAGGAATCTCTTTTGATGATTTCGTGAAATCGGCTGTATTGAGTTCGCTTGCCGATGACACTCCTGAAGGAAAAAGTATTTTGGAACTAGCTAAAATGTTAGATGAGAATAGTAAAATGCAGTCAGACATTTCACTTCTTACAGAAAACATTTCACACACTATCAAGTTTACTGCCGAAACCAGAACTTCGGGAGTAGTACTAAAAGATGGAACCAATATTAGAAAAGGCGCACAAGATGCAGCAAAAAACATTGCTTTGCAAGCAGGAAATGTTTTCCCAGAAGATACAGCACAGCAGGTAATTTCTATTTCTTCTAATGGAGGAACGCCTTTAGTAGTACTAAAAAACAATGAAATCCAAGGTGTAATCGAATTACAGGATATTATCAAAACCGGAATGAAAGAACGTTTCGAACGCTTACGCCGAATGGGAATCAAAACCGTTATGGTTACGGGAGACAATCCTTTGACGGCTAAATTTATTGCTGAAAAAGCGGGTGTAGATGATTTTATTGCTGAAGCTAAACCGGAAGATAAAATGAACTATATCCGAAAAGAACAAGCAGAAGGACGTTTGGTTGCCATGATGGGTGACGGAACAAATGACGCTCCTGCCCTTGCACAAGCGAATGTAGGTGTTGCCATGAACAGCGGTACTCAAGCTGCGAAAGAAGCCGGAAACATGGTCGATCTTGACAATGACCCAACCAAGTTAATTGAGATTGTTGAAATTGGAAAACAGCTTTTAATGACTCGCGGAACTTTGACTACGTTCTCAATTGCTAATGACGTTGCGAAATATTTTGCGATTGTTCCTGCTTTATTTATTACTGCAATTCCTGCGCTTCAAGGTTTGAACATTATGCATCTCCACAGTCCTGAAAGTGCGATTTTATCGGCTGTTATTTTTAATGCTATTATCATTCCGATTTTGATTCCGCTTGCGTTGAAAGGTGTTGAATACCGTCCAATCGGTGCGAGTGCGATTTTAAAACGTAATCTTTTGATTTATGGTTTGGGAGGAATCATTGTTCCTTTTATTGGAATTAAAATTATTGATTTGATTGTTACGCTCTTTATGTAAAGATTAAACCCGACAGGTTTTAAAAACCTGTCGGGTTACAAAAACTCAAATAAAAACATCGGTTCTGGATTAGTGAGTTCTAAAAAAACTTAGCATCTCAGCAACTTAGAACCTTAGAATCTTAAAAAAAAATGAAAAACATATTCTCAATATTAAAACTTACTGCAGTTACTTTAATCTTATTTGCAGTTATTTATCCTCTTGCGATTTATGGAATCGCACAAATTGCTCCAAATCAAGGAAAAGGAGAAACTATTTCGGTTAACGGAAAAATAGTTGGTTACCAAAAAATTGGTCAGAAATTCGATAAATCGAATTATTTCTGGGGAAGACCATCAGCTGTTGATTACAACGCGGCGGGAAGCGCCGGAAGCAACAAAGGGCCAAGCAATGCCGAGTATTTGGCTTTGGTTCAAAAAAGAATTGATACGCTTTTATTAGTTCATCCTTATTTGAAAAAATCTGATATTCCAGCTGATATGGTTACGGCTTCAGGAAGCGGTTTAGATCCGAATGTTTCTCCGCAAGGTGCTTTGATTCAGGTAAAACGTGTTGCTAAAGAACGAAATTTAGCTGAAGCGAAAGTAAAAGCTTTGGTGGAATCTAAAATTAATTCGGCTGTTGTTGGGCCTGAGACTGTGAATGTTTTGGAATTGAATGTGGCTTTGGATCAGCTTCGCTAAAGCTCTAAGATGCTAAGGTTCTGATATAATGAGACTCTAAGTTTTTTCTCGTAACAGGTTTTAAAAACCTGTTAGGTATTATAAACAGAGTAACCATACAGTTTGTCATCCTGAGGAACGAAGGATCACACTCGACACTCCGTCTGCATAATCGCCAATCTTTGTCGAGCTTCTAGTGTGATCCTTCGTTCCTCAGGATGACAAACAGAGCGTGAACTGAAACTTAAAATTAAATACCTACAAGGTTTTGAAAACCTTGCAGGAAACGAAAACGCCTTTTTACCCCAAATGTCCTAGCCCCGATAGTAGTGGAAATCCTTTTGCTTTTTTCTTTAAAAAGCAAAAGATTGAAACGGATAGCGGGAAATAGCTCCTAAAAAATCTACTAAACAAATAATTGAATACCACAAAAATGAAAAAATTAATACTTACTGCTTTAATCGCTTTTGGTTTTAGCAATTTACACGCACAAGAAGAAACAAAAAGTCCGTTTACGTTTTCAGGATATGTAGACGTTTATTATAGTTATGATTTTGGGAAACCAGAAAATCATACTCGTCCAAACTTTTTTTACAGTTATAATAAAAGCAATGAAGTGAACCTGAATTTGGGAATGGCAAAAGTGAATTATTCGACAGAAAATGTTCGTGGAAATTTTGCTTTGATGGCTGGAACTTATCCGCAATATAATATGTCTGCCGAACAAGGTCTTTTGCAAAATGTTTATGAAGCAAATGTTGGTGTTAAAATCTCCAAAAACCATAATTTATGGATTGATGCGGGAATCTTGCCATCGCATATTGGTTTTGAAAGTGCGATTGGAAAAGATTGCCAGACTTTGACCAGAAGTATTTTAGCAGAGAATTCTCCATATTATGAAGCAGGAGTTAAAATTGGCTATACTTCTGAATCTGGAAAATGGTATTTGGCCGGAATGTATTTAAACGGTTGGCAGAGAATTCAAAAAATAGATGGAAATCAAACTCCAGCTTTTGGAACGCAAGTTACGTACAAACCATCTGATCGGGTTGTTTTGAATTGGAGCACTTATGTTGGAAACGAACAGCCTGATATTGATAAAAAGTGGCGTTACTTTAATAATTTCTACGGACAATTTAAAGTGGCTGAAAAAGTAAACTTAACAACTGGTTTTGATATTGGTTCACAGCAATCGGCTAAAGGAAGTGATAAATATGATGTTTGGTTTTCGCCTGTTGCAATTCTGCAATACAAGCCGACTGATAAAATTCAGCTTGCAGCACGTGGTGAATATTACAGTGACGAAAAAGGTGTAATCATCGCAACAGAAACTCCAAACGGATTTAAAACTTACGGATTTTCAGCTAACTTTGATTACTTAGTAACTGATAATGTTATGTTTAGAATTGAAGCTAGAAATCTGTCAAGTAAAGATGAATTTTTTACAAATAAAGACAATCTGCCAACGGATACCAATACATTTGTGACAACTTCGCTGGCAATTTCTTTCTAGAAATATTTTAGCCACAGATTTCACAGATTAAAAGGATTTTTCTTTGTGCTAATTTATTCGCCACAAATTCACGAATTATTTCAAATAAAAATTCGTGAATTCGTGGCTAAAAAAAACTTTGTGACTTAGCGCCTTTGTGGCAAAACAAAAAATGGAAAACGAAAACAACGCACAGCATTTTCTGGATTTGATTCAGAAATCACGGAAAGGAAAGTTTAAAATCTACATTGGAATGAGTGCCGGTGTGGGCAAGACCTTTCGTATGCTTCAGGAAGCGCATTCGTTATTGAAAAACGGAATCGATGTCAAAATCGGTTACATCGAAACGCACATGCGGAAAGAAACACATGAATTATTAGCTGGTCTTCCTATTATTCCAAGGCGAACAATTTTTTATAAAGGAAAACAGCTTGAAGAACTTGATGTACAAGCCATTATTAATCTTCGTCCGGAAGTTGTTATTGTTGATGAATTGGCACACACGAACGTTGAGGGAAGCAAAAACGAAAAACGCTGGCAGGATGTTTTAGAGATTCTGGAAGCTGGAATTAATGTGATTTCGGCTGTCAATATTCAGCATATTGAGAGTTTAAACGAAGATGTAAAACGTATTACAAACATTGATGTTCAGGAGCGAATTCCCGATAATGTTTTGCGGTTGGCGGATGAAGTCGTGAATATCGATTTGACTTCAGAAGATTTGATTGATCGTTTGAAAGAAGGAAAAATTTATACGGCAGATAAAATTCCGACTGCTTTAGCGAACTTTTTTAAATCGGAACAAATTCTACAATTGCGTGAATTGGCTTTGAAAGAAGTCGCAAGTCAGGTCGTTCGAAAAGTAGAAAGTGAAGTTCCGAATTTGCATGCTTTACGACACGAAAAATTGTTGGCCTGCATTAGCAGTAACGAAAAAACAGCCAAAATTATAATTAGAAAAGCGGCGCGATTGGCGAGTTATTATAATGGTTCCTGGTATGTTTTGTATGTCGAAACGCCTAAAGAAAGCAGTACGAGAATTGCACTTGACAAACAAAGACATTTAATTAATAACTTTAAGCTCGCAGTGCAATTAGGCGCAGAAGTTATAAAATTGGAAAATTCAAATATTACAGATGCTATTTTGAAAACGGTAGAAGAAAAACAAATTACAACGGTGTGTATTGGGAAACCGCATTTTAATTTGTTTAAAGTAATTTTGTCTACAACAATTTTCAGGCGTTTGCTAAACAAATTGTCTTTGTCAAATGTTGATCTTGTGATATTGTCGTGAAAAAAATTTTAAACCATATAAGTTATATAAGTTCATTTAATTAGGGATGTTGAAATTTAACCGCAAGGCGCAAAGATTTACGCAAAATTCGCTAGAGTTTTTTGCTCGCAAAGGCGCAAGGGCGCAAAGTATTTTAAATATAATCTTTGTGTGCTTTGCGAAACCTTAGCGCTCTTTGCGGTTAAATAAAAGAAACTCTAATATTTTCTTATATCACTTATATGGTTCAAAAAAAACTAAATGTTTTATAAAATGAGAATTAAAACCAAATTGAATCTGGGAGTTGGATTGTTATTTTTATTAATAATAATACTCACTTTAGTTAGTGCCTTTTATATTTTTTCTATAAAAAAAGACACTGAAAACATTCTAAAAGCGAATTATAACACGCTTGAATATTCCCGAAATATGCTTTTGTCTTTAGACAAAATTAATTCTAATAAAAATAAAGCTATTGTTATTTTTAAAGACAATCTTCAGAAACAGACACAAAATGTTACTGAAGTTGGGGAGAAAAAAGGAACTGACAACCTGAAAAAAAACTTTTCTCTTTTAGAAAAAGACAATTCTAATGAATCTTTAAAAACACAAATCAGGCAGGATATTTTTGAGATCATGAAGCTCAATATGAATGCTATAAAACAAAAAAGCGATATTGCTCAACATACCGCAGAAACTGCCAATTTATGGATTGCCATTGTGGGAACTTTATGCTTTTTGATTGCTTTTAATCTGTTAGTTAATCTGCCGAATAATATTGCGAATCCTATAAAAGAATTAACGCTGAGTATTAAGGAAATTGCTAATAAAAATTATTCTGAAAGAGTTCATTTTACGAGTCACAGCGAGTTTGGAGATTTGGCAAAATCGTTCAATACAATGGCTCAGAAACTTCAGGAATACAACGACAGTAATTTATACAAACTCTTTTTTGAAAAGAAACGCCTCGAAACGCTTATCAACAATATGAACGATCCAATTATTGGTTTGGATCATGAAGGAATTGTTTTGTTTGCCAACGATGAAGCATTAAAAATTATTGGTCTGAAGTTAGAAGATGTTATTGGCAAATCGGCTTCAGAACTGGCTTTATCAAATGATTTGATTCGTTCTTTGATTTTAAAAGAAGATTCAGATATTCCTAAAAAACAACCGCTTAAAATCTTTGCTCATGGAAAAGAAAGTTATTTCGAAAAAGAGATTCTGAATATTACTATAATTCCGACTGGAGAAGAAAAAGAAATCAACATTGGTGATGTTATTATTCTGCGAAATATTACGCTTTTTAAAGAATTGGATTTTGCTAAAACCAATTTTATTGCCACAGTTTCACATGAATTAAAAACTCCGATTGCTTCTATAAAGTTGAGTCTTCAATTGCTTGAAAATGGGAAAACGGGCGATATGAACGACGATCAGAAACAATTGGTTGAAAGTATAAAAGAAGATAGTCAGCGACTGTTGAAAATTACAGGCGAATTGCTGAATTTATCCCAATTGGAAACTGGAAATATTCAGCTGAATATCGAAAAAAGCAATCCGCATCAAATTGTAAATTATGCTGTTGAAGCGGTAAAAGTCCAAGCCGATCAAAAACAAATTCAGTTAATTGTTGATGCCGATGAAAACCTGACCGAAGTAAAAGCGGACAGCGAAAAAACAGGCTGGGTTTTGATTAATTATTTATCGAATGCGATTAGATATTCATCTGAAAAAAGTATGATCCACATCAAACTGAAAAAAGAAAACAATCAAATCGTATTTCAGGTTATTGACACTGGAAAAGGAATTGATGCACGATATAAAGACCGAGTTTTTGATAAATATTTTCAGGTTCCGGGAAGTCAAAAATCCGGCACGGGATTAGGTTTAGCGATTAGCAAAGAGTTTATTGAAGCCCAAAATGGAAGCGTTGGTGTTGAGAGTAATTTGGGATTAGGAAGTACGTTTTGGTTTTCGTTGAAGGTTTAATTTTTTTGTTTTGCCACAAAGACACTAAGACGCTAAGTTTTATTTTTTTTAGCCACAGATTAAAAGGATTAAACAGATTTTTGAATGACTTTGTGTGTGTTTTTTCGCCACAAATTTTCACAAATTATATTTTAATAAAATTTATCAGAAGAGCCGTAGGCTCGGTACATTTTGTAGGGCCTCCCGATAACTATCGGGATTCAATCCGATTGACACAGAAATTCTACAATAAAAACAATTATAGGCTATAATCATATTATTAAACTGGATTAAAATCCAGCCCTACAAAATGGTTCGTCCCTACGGGACTTTCTTGTAATTTATATTTTTTTTCTACCAATATTTAACTCCTAAAGGAGTATCTCGTAGAGATTATATATTGGTAGAAAAAATTTCTGCACACATATATTTATCCCGTAGGGATCACACAATATTTACAATGCTTTTTTCTGTAATAATTTAGCCAATCTTAATACAATTACCCTATTTAAAACCAATAAATTAAAGTTCGCTTAAGGTTCAATTAAGTTCAAAATACCAGCGCCGAACATTCGTTACTATTGTAAAATATAACTGCAAAAACAATGTTCCGCAAAACGATTTTCCTTGTATTTCTATTCGAATTATTTTCTGCGAATGCACAGCAAAATGATTCAATTGCAAAAATTGACAGCACGTCAAATAATTTGAAATTCAATTACAAACAGCTAATTATTCCGTCGGTTTTGATTGGGTACGGCGTAATTGGAATTGGAAATGATCAACTTTTAAGCTTCAATCGCCAGATAAGAGCAGAAGTTAAAGAAGATATTGACGAAAAAATCACAATTGATGACTTCTCGCAATATGCGCCAGCTGCTTCTGTTTACGCTTTGAATGCCTTTGGCGTAAAAGGGAAAAATAATATGCGTGATCGTTCTGTGATATTTGCAACTTCTTATATTATTATGGCAACGACTGTTTTGAGCTTGAAATCGATTGTACATGAAGAAAGACCTGATGGAAGTTCAAACAACTCCTTCCCTTCTGGACATACTGCAACTGCTTTTGCTGGAGCAGAATTTTTATATCAAGAATACAAAGACAAATCGATTTGGTACGGAATTGCAGGTTATGCCGTTGCAACAGGAACCGGACTTTTTAGAATTTACAACAATCGTCATTGGTTAACTGATGTTGCTGCTGGAGCGGGAATCGGGATTTTGAGTACCAAAATTGCGTATTGGATCAATCCGTATATCACAAAAAAACTATTTAAGTCAGATTCTGAAAACAAATCAACTTCTATGATTATGCCTTTTTATAATGGCCAGCAATATGGATTAGGATTTGCGAAGGTCTTTTAGATTTTTTTTGCCACAAAGGCGCTAAGACACTAATTCTATTTTAGCCACAGATTTTAAAGATTCGAAGGATTTTTGAATCACTATACTTAATTTATAGCCACGAATTCACGAATTATTTAAAATAAACTTTGTGTCTTAGCGCCTTCGTGGCAAACTTTTTTTATGTATTCGAAGTATTATTCTTAATCTCTCGAACTTCACGTTTCAATTCTAAAAGCAAATCTTTCATTTCCCCAGTTTCCGTCGTTTCTTGTTTTTTATCTGAACGGCCGATGTTGCATTCGTATTCCCAAATCTCCAAAATATCAGAAGCTTTCACTTCATAATTCGGGTAAAAACTATTATCAGATTCTAAAACCAAACTATTCTTTTTATTTTTATTGAGACGTTTATAAACCATTCCTTCATTTTTGGTAATCAGAATATAGGTTTTGCCATCCATCACTTCTCCAAGCTTTTCTACATAACGACCAATAATAATCGAACCATCTTCGTGTGGAGGCATTGAATCGCCTTCAACTGGAAAACCTCTATGCTTACCTGGTCCTAAAAACGGAAGTGTAATCTGCTGTAAACTTTCAATATATTCTGGATCAGCATATCCGTTGAGATAACCTGCTTTTGCTTTTTGAGATACAATTTCGATATAATTTTCTCCAAAACTATCCACTTGAATAGGTAAAATAAGTCGGTTGCCTTCCAGTTTTATCAAATTTTGCACATCAATCTTACGGATATCGACAGATAATATCAAGTCGATACTCATATGAAAATATAACGCAATTTTCTTTAAAATGTCATACGGTGCTTCCGAAGTTCCATCTTCGTATTTTACGTATCTACCTCTGGTAATGCTAAGGTTTTCAGCTAATTTCTCCTGCGATATTTTATGCTTAACCCTTAATGCTCTGATGTTGTCTGAAAATAAGGACATAATTAATTTGTTATAATTTGGAACAGCAAATATACTAAAAATGTTCTAATCTGTACTAATTTTGTTTCATACAAAAACAAAGGAAAATGGCACGGGCAATTGTACATATGGATTTGGATACCTTTTTTGTATCCTGCGAAAGACGCACCAACTCTGAACTCAACGGAATTCCGCTTATTATTGGTGGCGGAGACCGAGGCGTTGTGGCATCTTGTTCGTATGAAGCCCGTAAATATGGAGTGCGTTCTGCCATGCCAATTCGTATGGCATTAAAACTTTGCCCTGACGCAAAAGTGATGAAAGGCGACATGGAATTGTATTCGCAATTGTCGCATGATGTAACTGAAATTCTTCAGGAAAAAGCACCTGTTTTAGAAAAAGCGAGTATCGATGAGTTTTATATGGACATTACCGGAATGGACAAATTTCATGGCAGTTATAAATGGACAAATGAACTAGCGCAAAAGGTAATTAAAGAAACCGGACTGCCAATTAGTTTCTCTTTATCCATCAACAAAACCGTTTCAAAAATTGCGACCGGAGAAGGTAAACCTGTTGGAAATCTTGAAATTCCGGAACAAAAAGTACAAGATTTTTTAAATCCGCTTTCGATTCAAAAAATCCCGATGGTTGGTGCAGTTACTTTTCAGCTTTTATCCCGAATTGGCGTTCGTAAGATTCAAACTTTAGCCGAAATGCCTGCTGAGGTTTTACAGCAAATGATTGGTAAAAATGGTCTGGAACTTTGGAAAAAAGCACACGGAATCGATCACACGCCTGTTGAGCCTTATACCGAAAGAAAATCAATTTCGACCGAAACGACTTTTTCGCAGGACACGATTGATCTTGCAAAACTGAGACGAATATTATTAGGAATGGTCGAAAAACTGGCTTTTCAGCTTCGTGCAGAACAATGGCTTACTTCAACTGTTACGGTTAAAATTCGTTATGCCAATTTTGATACCGAAACCAAACAATGTAGAGTGGCTTATACCTCTGCCGATCATGTTCTAACCAAAAATGTAATTGAACTTTTTGAGAAAGTCTACCAGCGTCGTATGCGTCTGCGTCTGATTGGCGTTCGCTTCAGCGGATTGGTGCGTGGAACTTATCAAATTGATCTTTTTGAAGATACCCAGGAAATGCTTTCACTCTACGAAGCGATGGACAAAATGAAAAGTCGTTACGGTTTTGATGCCGTAATGCGCTGTGCTGGAGCTCACTTTAAACCCAATACTAAAGACGAAATTTTAAAAAGAAAAAAATAATGTATCTCAATTGTCATTCATACCATTCATTACGTTACGGCACAATTCCGCTTAAGGATTTGATTGCTGAAGCCGTTTTGCATGATATTAAAGCAATGGCATTGACCGATATTAATACCGTTACCGGAATTTACGATTTTATAAAAGCGTGTCAGGAAAAAGAAATCAAGCCTTTGGTTGGAATGGAGTTTCGATGCAATCATGAATTCCGATATATTGGCTTGGCGAAAAATGCAGAAGGTTTGGCTGAAATGAATCGTTTTTTAACTGAGTATAATTTCAGCGGAGAAACTTTGCCTTTGCGTGCTCCAAAATTCGAATCGGTTTTTGTGATTTATACTTTAGAAAATGCTCCAAAAATACTTTTTGAAAATGAATTTATCGGAGTTCGTCCTGAAGAAGTTTCAGGTCTTTTGACTTCAAAACATAAAAATAAAATCTCCAAAATGGTGATTTTACAGCCTGTAACTTTTAAAACGAAAACAGAATACAATCTTCATAAAATTCTTAGGGCAATTGACACTAATATTATTCTATCGAAACTCACAGAAACTGATTTCTGCAAAGTTTCGGATGTGATGAAACCTATAGAATCGATTCTGCCATTCTATGAAAAATATCCTGAAATCGTTTTAAATACACAACGTATCATTGACGATTGTAATTTTCAATATGATTTTTCGGCTAAAAAAAATAAAAAATTCTATACTGAAAACCGTCAAAAAGATTTAGACAAACTGACCAAATTGGCTTGGGAAGGATTTAAAAATCGTTACGGAAACGATAATCTAGAAGCAAAAGCCCGTGTCGAAAAAGAATTAAAAGTTATTGATGAACTGGAATTCAGCGGTTATTTTTTAATTACCTGGGATATTATTCAATATAGCAATAGCCAAGGTTTTATGCACATCGGTCGCGGAAGCGGCGCCAACAGTATCATTGCTTATTGTTTGGGAATTACCGATATCTGCCCTATCGAATTGGATTTATATTTTGAACGTTTTCTAAACCTAAACCGAAAAACGCCACCGGATTTTGATATCGACTGGAGCTGGCAGGAACGTAATGTCATTTTAGAATACATCTTCGGAAAATACGGCAAAGATCATGTTGCTTTTTGCGGTACAAACGTCGAATTTAAATATAGATCTATTTTTAGAGAAGTTGGAAAAGTTTTTGGCCTTCCAAAAGAAGAGCTCGATATGTTGGCAAAAAATCCGATGGAACTACACGATGGTAATAAAATCGTAAAAATGGTTCAGCAATACGGAATGCTGCTTGAAAAATATCCGAACCAACGAAGTATGCATGCCTGCGGAATTTTGATTTCTGAAGAACCAATTACCAATTATACGCCATTGGAAATGCCTCCAAAAGGTTTTCCAATCGTACTTTTTGATATGCACATTGCCGAAGATATTGGTTTTGACAAATTTGATATTCTGAGTCAGCGAGGTATTGGACATATTGACGACAGCGTAAAACTGATTGCTAAAAACCGCGGTATAAAAGTGAATATTCGTGATACTTCGATTTCTAAAGACGAAGCGGTTTGCAATTCTTATTTAGCAAAAGGACATACGATTGGCTGTTTTTATATCGAAAGTCCAGCAATGCGTGGTTTACTGCGTCGTTTAAATTGTGACAATTACAAAATTCTTGTCGCCGCATCGTCTATTATTCGTCCCGGAGTAGCACAATCGGGAATGATGAAAGAGTACATTTTTCGTCATAATAATCCAACTCAGTTTGAATATTTTCATGAGGTTTTCAAAGAACATCTAGGTGAAACTTACGGCATTATGGTTTATCAGGAAGATGTAATTAAAATCGCCCAGCATTACGGCGGACTACCCGCTCCTGACGGCGATATTCTGCGTCGTGCCATGTCTGGAAAAGGAAGATCTTTGGAAGCGTTGCAGAAAGTAAAAGATAATTTCTTCGCGAGTTGTGCTCAAAAAGGTCATCCGTTGCAGTTGAGTCAGGAAATTTACCGTCAGATTGAATCTTTTGCGGGATATTCTTTCTGTAAAGCACACTCGGCTTCTTATGCGGTCGAAAGTTATCAGAGTTTGTATCTGAAAGTCAATTATCCTGTTGAATTTATGACGGCGGTAATTAACAACCAAGGCGGGTTTTACAGAACCGAAGTTTATGTACATGAAGCGCGAATGTCTGGCGGAACGATTCATAATCCGTGTGTGAATAAAAGCGAATATCAGACGACTTTATACGGAACGGATATTTACCTTGGCTTTATGCACATTCAAAGTCTGGAATCTAAAATTGCTCATTTGATTGAAGAAGACCGAAACAAAAACGGCGATTATGTTTCTTTAGAAGATTTTATCAACCGTATTCCAATTGGAATCGAAGGCGTTAAAACCTTGATTTTTATCGATGCTTTTCGTTTTACAGGAAAAACAAAAAATCAGCTTTTGGTAACTGCCAGTTTGTTGTTGAATAATTTTAAGCCTGAAAATAGAGATTTAAAATTACTGCAAGAACCCGTTAAAGAATACAAACTTCCAACATTGGAACGTTCTGTTTTTGAAGATGCTTTTGACGAAATAGAGTTATTAAGCTTTCCCGTTTCTTGTACTGTTTTTGATCTTCTACAAACTAAATACCGTGGTGATGTCATGGCGAAAGATTTGGTTCAATATCATAAAAAACAAGTCAGAATGTTGGCTTATTTGATTTCCAGAAAACATGTTCCCACGAAAAAAGGCGCTATGTATTTTGGAACCTGGATTGATTATGAAGGCACTTATTTTGACACCGCTCATTTTCCGGATAGTTTAGAAAAACATCCTTTTCAGGGCGGAGGTTGTTACTTATTGTTAGGAACTGTAGAAGTCGATTACCATTTTCCTACCATAACGATAACCAAAATGGCGAAAATGCCTTTTATTCCAGATCCGCGTTATATGGATGCTAAAGATCAATACCGAACACAAAACCAGATTAAAGAAGATATAAGCCTTACACATAGAAAACCTTATCCATCAGGACATGAAATTAATCTGCCGAGACATAGGATGAAGTTTTAGTTTTCAGTCTCAGTCACAGTATTCAGGACTGTGACTGAAAACTGTGACTGAGACTGAGACTGAGAACTGAACACTAAAAAAATAACTAAAGAACAACTTACGTTATATAAAGATGAAAAATACGGAATATGCTATAGTCGATATTGAAACCACAGGCGGAAATGCCAGTGGAAGTCGCATTACTGAAATTGCGATCATTATTCATGATGGTAAAAATGTACTGGATCGTTATGAAACACTTGTAAATCCTGAGCAGGAAATTCCTCCTTCTATTTTTGGATTAACGGGTATTAATAACGAAATGGTCGCCAACGCGCCAATCTTTGACGATATTTCAGAGAAGGTTTTGGAAATGCTAACCGATCGTATTTTCGTGGCTCACAATGTCAATTTCGATTATTCGTTTGTGCATCATCAATTGGAACAAGCTGGTTTTAAATGGTCTGCAAAAAAGCTTTGTACTGTTCGCGCTGCGCGAAAAATCAAACCAGGTTTAGGTTCTTACAGTTTAGGAAATCTTTGCAATTCGTTGAATATTTCTTTAGAAAACCGACACCGAGCCGGCGGAGATGCCGATGCTACTGCTCTATTATTTTCTCTTTTAATGGAATGGGACGATGCAGGAGAAATCGAAAAAATGATTAAAAAAACAGCACAAGATCAGCGTTTACCTCCAAATCTTCCGCCAGATGATTTTAATAATTTACCCGAAAAACCAGGAGTCTATTATTTTTATAATCAGGCGAAAAAAGTAATTTATGTTGGAAAAGCAATTAATTTAAAGAAACGCGTTTCGTCTCATTTCAGCGGGAATAATATTAATCCGCAGAGACAGCATTTTTTAAGGGATATCCACGGAATTTCTTTTGAAGTTTGCGCCACTGAATTAATGGCACTTTTGCTGGAATGTACTGAAATCAAAAAACTTTGGCCAACTTACAACAGAGCTTTAAAACGCTTTGAAGCTAAATTTGGTATTTATCAATACGAAGCACGAAATGGCTATAAATATCTTGCCATTGGGAAAGTGAGCAAATTTCAGGTCTGTCTTCATGAATTCAGCAGTCTTTATGAAGGCATTAATTTATTGCGAAGTCTGGCCGAACGTTTTGAAATAGATCATCGTTTCTGCAAATATTCAAAATCTGAGGAAGGAGAGTTTTTCCAGAATAATAATCCGCAAAGCCTGCCCGATGTGTTAATGCATAATGCACAAGTCGACAATGCAATTGATTATTTGTTAAACAACAGACCTACTTTTGCGATTATTGACAAAGGAAAATCAAAAGAAGAACGCAGCTGTGTCTGGATAGAAAATGGGCATTTTTATGGAATGGGCTATCTTCCATCGGATATTTCTATTCATGAACCTTCAGACGTAAAAAATTATATTACGCCTTATAAAAGCAATCAATATATTGAACAATTGATTTTTTCTTATGCTGAAAAACATCCTAGAAAAGTATTCTTCAAAAAGCATCTCTTAGCCTAAAATCAGATTAGAGAGAAATAGAGCTATAACAATTAAAATTATGACACTATTTAGCGACACCGAATTATTTACAACTGGACAAGCAGGTAAAAAAATATTTGATCTCCCAGACTGCGAACTGATTCTGATTGATAATTTTTTCAGTAAAGAAGAATCGGATTCTTTTTATGAAAGAATATTGCGTAAAACTAAATGGCGAGAATACGAAATGGAAGTTTATGATAAAACTTATACCGTTCCCAGAATGATTGCCTGGTATGAAGATAAAGACAATGTAGGCGCAGATCCCAAAGGCCCAGACTGGACGTATGAATTATTAAAAATAAGAAGTCGTGTAGAGAAAGAAACACAGCTTGATTTTAACAGTCTACTGTTAAATTTATATCGAAACGGAAAAGACGGCGTTGGCTGGCACAGCGACCGGGAAGACAATTCTGGAAAAGATCCGATTATAGCTTCGGTAACTTTTGGTGAAACGAGAATATTTAAATTGCGCCATAAATTCAATAAGGAAATTCCTCAGATTGAAATTCCGCTTCATCACGGTTCTTTCCTACTAATGGCAGGCACTACGAATAGTTTTTGGCAGCATCATGTGCCCAAAACGGCACGCAAAGTTTTACCTAGAATTAATTTAACTTTTAGACAAACGCAACGTAATGCGTAAGTCATTAGGAACTAAAAACTAGCTGATTTATTAGCTCAATCGCGACGAGGAAAATTCTGTCGAAAAAAGTTAAAATACTGATTGTATGAACGTTTTATTAGGCTGAACCTTCCTTTTTTACTATTTTTGCAAACTTTTAAAAAAATATAATACCGTAATGGCTTATTCAAACAACGATTTAGCGCGCTTCTTAGATGCGCAGAACAAACTTTATCTTACTGCTCTTTCTGAAATCGGAAAAGGGAAAAAAGAGACGCATTGGATGTGGTTTATTTTTCCTCAAATTAAAGGTTTAGGAAAAAGTGATACAGCAAATCTTTATGCCATTAACGACCTAAAAGAAGCTTCAGATTATTTGGAACATCCAATTTTAGGAAAACATTTAATTGAAATTTCAGAACTATTGTTAACCTTTAAAATGAAATCGGCTGATGGAATTTTTGGTGACTTAGATGCGCGCAAATTGCGTTCCTGCATGACTTTATTTTCTTTGGTAGAAAATGCAAATCCAATCTTCCAAGAGGTTTTGGAAGCTTTTTTCTCTGGAGAATTAGATCCGCTTACCCTATCAATTATTAATTCAACTATAGAATCATCTCTTGAGCCTGCTGTTGTATAAATTACAGTCTCATCGATTTTTACATTCTAACACTGCTTAACCGCAGTGTTTTTTTTGCTTTTAAAAGTAAGCAGTACAAATACAATCCTTTATATTTGTATAAGTCTGATCTTCATTATCCCCAAAAAAACCAAAAATCATGAATGAAAAAATCAAAACCCTACAGATTATCCATCTTGCCATTTGCGCAGGAACTTTGGCTGCTTATTTCTTTCTAATAGATTTTTCTTTGAAAACATTAGAAATCCCAAATATAGATTCATCGTCAGCTATTTATCTATTAATACCAGTATTAGCCTATATCTCAAGTACATTTTTATTTAAATCTCAGTTAAAACAAATTGATCCTAAATTGAAATTAGAAGAAAAAATGCCTATTTATCAATCGGCTTCCATTATGCGCTGGGCAGTTCTAGAAGGTGCAGCATTTTTAATATTATTCTTAAAACCAGAATTTATACTATTTGGAATTCTAATTATTATTTATCTTATTTTTCTAAGACCTACCGAAGAAAGAATCAATAATGATTTAAGCTTATAACACACCAATTGTATTAGCGAAGTTTCACCAAACAAAATTCAATTTACGATATATAACATATTATTGAAATCCACAAAAGCTCTAATCCCTTGTTTTTAAGGCTTTTTAAATTCAGCATCTTGCTAATTTTCCCTAGAATATTTTCATTAATTTTAGTTAGAATTTGTTTCAAAAAAAAACACCTTGAAATTATCAAGGCGCTTTAATTATTTATAAATTTCTTCATTTTCAACCTGAAACTTGAAACAAATTATTCTTTAGGTTTTGTTAGATAATAAACCGGAATACCAGTCAGCATAATCAAAACTCCCCATCCGCAGGTTGAGAATTTTGTGATTAATAAAGAAATACAAATTGCTGTCGCTGTAATGATGTAAAGCATTGGTAAAAACGGATATCCAAAAGCTCTATAAGGTCTTTCAACATCTGGCATTCTTTTACGCAAAATAAAGATTCCGTAAATCGTCAAAATGTAGAAAATCAGAACGATGATAATTACAAAGTCTAGTAAATCTCCGTATTTTCCTGTAAGACACAAAGCCGAAGCCCAGATACATTGTGCCCAAAGTGCCCAAGCAGGAACACTTGACTTGTTTAGAACAGCCGCTTTCTTGAAAAACAATCCATCTTTTGCCATTGTATAATAAACTCTTGCTCCCGCCATAATTAACCCGTTATTGCAGGCAAAAGTCGAAATCATAATCATTATGGCGATAATCAGTGTTCCAATATTTCCAAAAATATATTGCGCCGCGACAACAGCAATACGATCCGATTTTGCTGTCGCTATTTCATCAAAAGGAACAACTGCCAAATACATAATGTTCGTTAAAACATAAATTATGGTTACAATAAAAGTTCCTAGAAATAAACTCAAGCCAACATTACGTTTTGGATTTTTAATTTCACCAGCAATAAAAGTAACACCGTTCCAAGCATCACTTGAGAACAAAGAGCCAACCATCGCGGCCGAAATCCCAGAAATCAATGCCGTTCCTCCAATTGGCAACCACGAACCACTGTCCTTATCAAATGTACGTGTACTCCATCCGTCTGCCCAGTTGGCATCCCAAATAGAAGCTTTCGCACCAAGCGTTAATCCAAAAACTACTAGTCCAAGCAAAGACAAAATTTTAATGATTGTTAAAACCGTCTGTAGAATTTTACCATCCTTTACGCCGCGACTATTAATATAACTCAATAAAATAATAGTAAAAATAGAGACTAACTGTGCTGCATTGAGTTTAAAAGAACCCAATTCATACAATATATTTTCATCACTAAAAGGTTCATACAGATAGGCTGCAAACTTTGAAAAAGCCACTCCAACGGCTGCAATTGTTCCAGTCTGGATTACAGCAAAAAAACTCCATCCGTACAAAAAAGCAATAAGTTTGTTATATGCTTCTTTTAAATAAACATACTGTCCGCCTGCTTTTGGAAACATAGCGCTCAATTCGCCGTAACTCACTGCGGCGATGATTGTGATTAATCCAGATATAAGCCAAATAAGTGTCAGCCATCCTGCCGAACCTACTTGTCTGGCAATATCGGCACTTACAATAAAGATCCCAGATCCAATCATAGAACCTACTACAAGCATGGTTCCGTCTAATAATCCGAGTTCTCTTTTAAAATTTTCTTGGTCGTTTTCTTGCATTGTTATTGGTTTAGGGTTGGTTAAAGATATACTTTTTTTCAACAGTTTAGATTTTAGTCCCGAAGTTTCAGGATAGATTTCAGATTACTAAAAATTTTTTGGGCGTATCCCACCGAAAAAGGCGGGTCGGGCTATCCACTCTATCTTTTATGGCGAACCCCGCCATAAAAGGATGCCGTTTCTATCCCTTACGCAAACTCGTTTTCATAACAGCTTATAACTAAAAAACATAATTACGGTTTTCCATAAAATATAACTTTTTTGAGTCTTTACATTTGAAAATAAGAAAACGAACAATAATTGAACGAATATGAGAAAAATACTTACCCAATCCGATAACTTGGATGTTAGTATATCCCTAAAAACTCCAACTTCGGGTTTTGTTAGCGACAGAGATGTTTTAAAAAAAAGATCAAAAAAATATTTAGATTTAATCACTAACCTCGATGCTAAAACATTATCCGATACAAAAGGGATGAATGAGCTTATAAAATCAATTCAAGAAGAATTTGGCACAGCTGAATTAGCCAATTTACCATTAGGTATTATTTCGAAATGTTTTTTAGGATATCCTTATGAAGTACACACATTAGACCTAAGCGGAAGTCAAATCATAAAACATTATAAAGAAACTGAAACAATGGAGGCTCAATTTGAGAAAGCACGTTCCGTAGCCAAACATAATGCTTACGCGATGGTAGAAATCTATGATGATAAAATCATTCTAATACGTGAAGATGGAACTGCCTCTAAATTATAAAAAATACTAACCAAACTAGATAATTATGTCACAACAAGTAATTTCATATGCAGATCTATCAATAATAAATAATGCTTTAAGATCTATTAGCAAAGACATGTCAGGAGTTCATTCCGAATTAGGTTCTTTAAATTTTAAACAAGATCAAATGGAAAGCGAATTGGTTAAACTTGCCGATTCATTTTCTGATTTTGTTGAAGCAGATTTAAAGCATAAAGCGTTACAACTTGCCGAAACAAGACAAGGAAATTTAAAGCAGGATTTACAAATTAAATTTGGTTATTATGCTGAAGTACGAAGAATGGCAACAGGCATTCTTCAAGGGGTAGATACAGGAGTAATAAGTGATGATACTTTAAGATTTACTACTGAAGAAGTTATGATAAAAGCTCCTGGTTATTGGTTAGCTCCTGCTTTAGTTTCTTTAACTTCATGGATAAGAAATGACAAAAGTAAAACAGAAAAAGCCTTAAATGAAGCTCTAAAAAGAGATGACTACAAAACTACTCTTTTCTTTATGATGGTAATGCGTCGATTAACAAGAAATGAAGCATGCTTAAAATGGCTTGAACGTTATTTTATGCACCAAAATCCTCATAATCTTGATAGAGAATTCATTATAATTCTTGAAGCAGTTACAACAGGAGTATTCCCTCCAGCATCAAGAAATTTAATGATGGTAAATGTTAAAAACTGGTTGGATCAGCTAACCCAAGGAGATACATTTATAAATGAACAAAAAAAACAATGGGTTAATTTTTTTGTAGCGATTGGCCCTTTATCTGAAGGAAAATATCCATTGCTTGAAAAATACACTACCAATTGGAATTTATTAGAAAAATCTTTAAAAGAAGCAAAAACGCATGATGTTATAAATACACATTTTAAAAATATTATTTCTTCATCTGCTGACTTTTCAAAAGGGATAAAAGTACAATTAGATGAAATTCTATCTTTACTAGTTACCAATTTTGACGATGAAGAATTACCATTACAAGAACAAGTTAGATTCAATCAGCTTATTATTCAAATGGATGGAGACAAAAATGCTGCTCAAGCCATTATGGATGCTGAAAGGCATATTTTTAATGAGCAAATTGATTTTTTACAACTACTTACTAATGCTTCATTCAATCCAGAATTATCAGGTGCAACAAGAGTTACGCAGGCACTGGCTGTTTCAATAGGTCAAACCTGGATATTAGAAGCATATGATACTTTTACTGCTCAATGCAGAAATAATGTTCCCAAACTCGTAGAATTATCTATTGACAACTTTAAAGTTCCTACCAAAGATGGAAGTGATGAAAATGAACTATTAAAAGAACAAGAAATTTTTTATGATCAAGTTCTAGAAACAGAATTAAGCAAACTTTCATTTCCTTATGGCTTACTAATTATTGGTACATTAATTTGTTTTCTTGGTTTTTGGCTATTTACAATCAATCCCATAGTTGGAGCTTTAGGTTTAGGAATGGGCATCGTTATTATTTGGAATTCACTTAACACCCACAAAAAGGCCAAAAATAAAATTATCGAGAATATAACAGAACGCAAACAAAAAGGAAAAGAAGTTTTACGAGGATGTATAGCTGAAACCGTAGATTATAGAATAGAACATCTTTTTGAAGATAATAAAGCTGAAGAAGTTAGAAATCTTATATCATCAATTACTCCAGAAGATTTTTCAAGCGTATCGAAAGAAACAGTCCGAAATATTATTTAATATCAAAAAAACAATTAATCATGAGCAAAATACTTTTAAACAATAATTTAGAAGATTCTGATGAGATTCTTAATGAAGAAAAAAAGGACATCAAAATACTACCAAATCTTTTTCAAGGAAGAACGGAGGCAGAATTACAAAATGCAAAATTTCCAGATTGGGATATTATTCCCCAAGCTCAATTTATAAATCCAAGAATTAAAAATCAATGACAAAGCCCCCTACAACTTACTCTGAATGGGTGACTCTCTTACATCAATTTGGGGATGGAAATAATTCTGTTCTTGATAATATGAATCTTGGAACTTTTATTATCGATTCTGGAACAGCTAATCGTTTCTATACAAAAACAGAAGAAGTTTATAAAAAAAGGAAGCAAAACTGGCTGGATAAATTTCAGAGATATTTTGAATTACAAAATCTAAAAACGGAAGATGATTTTGAAATTGCTCTAAGAAACGGAAAACAAAACCTTAATGCTCTCAGTGATTTTGTAAAAATCAAATCTTTTCCAGATGCTTTAAAAAAAACACTTCAAAAGGATTTGGAAGATTTTATAACTGAAATAAGGACTTCATTAAAAAAGAACAATTCAAAAAACACAGCAAGAAATGAAAAAATATTGATTTTATTAAATTCTTTTCAGCTTAATGTAAAATCTAATGAAAATGAGATAAACTCAGAGAAACAATCAAGTACCAATAATACAACAACTCCTACTGGAAGAAAAATAATATTTTAAAATGGCAAATAAATCAGAATTTAAGACATCTCTTCTTCGAATGTTCAGGGCTAGAATACCTTTTATATCAATTAGAAGTATAGAACGAGTAAGAGTCTTAGAAGTTATACAAGAATTGGCAGAAGAAATCAATATCCCTATTTATTTTCATAATTTATCTCATGGAACAATTGATCTAAAATCAAAAAAATGTGTCAATGATGATCGTTCTGTTGCTGGCGGTCTAGATTATGCTGTCCAAAATATATCACAGAGGCAAAATCTGACTTTTGTTTTTACCGAAGTGAGTGATATTGAAGATGATAATTTAATTTCAAGACATTTATATGATTGTGTAATTCAAGCTATTGAAAGAGGAGGAAGTATCTGTTTAATTACAACGAAAACTATCTGGCCTCAGCTACAACGTTTAGGAATGACAATTACATTAGATGCACCTAACGAGGATGAAATGCTCGAAGTTGTCAAAGAGTGCGTTATCCCTTATAAAGGATCAATTCCATTAGAGTGGGAAGATACCGATTTTAAAATGGCGGCTAGTATTTTAGCAAATATGACAAAAATCGAAGCAGAAAATGTATTAGCAACACAAATGGCTAAAGGATCTTTAACCAAAGAGGACATTAAAGAATTAAGCAATGCAAAAGATAAACTATTTAGTGATATTTCAGGATTAGAAAAAGTAAAATTAGATTCTTCTACCCTTTCGGTTGCAGGTTTATCTGGTTTGCAACATTGGCTTGACAATCAGAAACAACTCTTGACTGCAGATTTGAAAATTAGAAAAATGAGACCGCCAAGAGGTGTACTATTAGTTGGAGTTCCCGGTTGCGGAAAATCTTTGTCTGCAAAATTTATAGCTGCGAATTGGAATTTACCTTTATATCGTCTTGATTTAGCGACCATACAAGGGCAATATCTAGGACAATCAGAAAACAGATTAAAAGAAGCTTTGGCATCAGCAGACAATGCTGCTCCATGTGTATTGTGGATTGATGAAATTGAAAATGGGTTATCGGGCGCAACAGGCGCTAATGACGGAGGAACATCAACAAGGATGGTGGGACAATTTTTATTTTGGTTACAAGAAAGCATGGCAAAAGTTTTTGTTGTCTCTACAGCAAATGACGTTAGTAAGCTACCTCCTGAACTTTTACGAAGAGGCAGATTTGATGAATTATTCTTTGTTGATCTTCCTGGAGAAGCTGAAAGAAAAGATATTATAAATCTTTACATAAAAAGAAACTTGTTAAATCAACCTTCCGACAGCAAATTAAATCAACTCGTTGAGATTTCAGATGGTTTTGCAGGCTCAGATATAGAAGGAGCTGTAAGGGATGTTGCTATTCAAGCAGTAATTCATGGGGATGATATTGTAAATGATACTCTTTTTGAAAAATGTTTCAGAAATATTGTACCTCTTAGTAAAACAGCACCTGAAAAAATAGAAGCGATTAGAATATGGGGCAGAGAAAGAGCTGTACCAGCATCGGGAGTTTCATGGGAAACCTCAATTAATGATAAAACACATGGAAAACGTTCAATTATAATTTAGAAAATAAACTAAATCTATTTTTCTATAATTAAAAAACTGTAAGTTATATAAACTACAGTTTTTTTTACATTTCTAGAATTCAATAAACAATCTCAAACCTAAATTACTTTATGCTCATTTAATATAAAGAAGTTTTGTCAATTTTATAACTTTAGAATAATTAATTCTTATATTATCTTAAAAAGTATTTTATGACATTAAATCAACAAGAAGAACTAATCAATAAAATTGCACAAGACAAAATTGATTTCGATTTTGGAGTTCAGCTGTTATTGGATAATAATTATTCTTTCGAACAACTTTTCAGAACACTTCATTTTTATATTTTCAATTCCATTCCAAACAAAAGCGATTACAATTCGGAAGTATATCAAATGGCATTAAATACAATTCCATTAAAACCAACTTATACTCCCATTGTGATTCTTAAGCATTTTTCAACAAAAATTGCTTTTAACAAATTAGCTTCTCTTCCAGAAAATGAAAATAGAAAAACAATAATTTCACTGCTTTGGATTTTTAAAATTACTGATACAGAAAGAAGAAATACCGAGTGTAAAAATGGATGCGGTCATTTTTGGCATGAACTTGATTAAAATCAAATTATTACTGAAACTTATATATCAAAAGAAATAAGCCACTTCATTAACTTTTAAACTTTAAAGTTTTTTGCTACTTTTAAATAAAAACAACAATTATGACTTGGGATCCAAAAAAATACAACGAATTTAAACAAGAACGTTCGAAACCTTTTGAAGATCTGGCTGGTCATATTATGGACAAACCCAACCTAAAAGTGATTGACTTAGGCTGTGGAACTGGTGAATTAACCCAAAAACTATCCGAAAAATTAACTAATCCGACAGTTCTTGGCATCGATAACTCAGCTGAAATGCTGACCAAAGCTCCTATTCAAACAAATCTTCAGTTTGAAGAAAAACCAATTTTAAATCAACTAAACGATACTGTCAAATGGGATGTTATTTTTTCAAACGCAGCATTACAGTGGATAGATAATCATTATGAACTTTTTCCAAAAATTATTTCCCGTCTAAATCCAGGTGGACAACTGGCAGTTCAAATGCCTCAGCAGAATGAAAATATTCTCAATAAAATACTTTTAAACTTGGTACAGGAAGAACCTTTCGCTTCTTATTTAAATAATTGGACAAGGCCTTCACCAGTTCTGACTTTAGACGAATATGCTAAAATCCTTTTTGAAAACGGCGGAGAAGATTTAGTTATATACGAAAAAGTATATCCTATTATTTCTACCGCTCAAAATGACTTTTTCGATTTTATTTCCGGCTCCGCTTTAACCGTTTATCAAGAGCGTCTAAAAGAAAAAGAATTTGAAGAATTAACTACTGAATTTAAAAAAAGGATAAATACTTATTTTCCAAATGTTCCTGCCATTTATGCCTTCAGAAGGCTAATCATTTATGGTAAATTTTAATCTGCTGATTGAGAAACATAAAACCTCAACTTCTTTTTTTTCATCCTTTATCTCTTTTTCACTTTTAAATTGAGGAAGTTAAAATCTAATTTTACTCATACAAAAGATATAAACGACATAAATAACTACCAAACAACATCTTAAACAAAAAAGAGTCAGCTTGAAAAATTTTTAATTTGAACTCATTTTTTTGTAAAACTTATAAGATAAATTTCACTATATTTGAGAGAATCATTCCAAATCTATTTTTTAAGCGCCGATAATTTTAACAAGTGTTTAATTTTAATTCCAAACGGTCTTTCCCAAATAAGACTGTTTTCAAATTATACAAAACACGAAAAGACACTTTATTATTAACCTACTAATTATAAGATTATGTCTAAGTTACAAGCTTTAAAAAACTTTCGTTTTCCGAATGTTTTCATTCTTATTCTAATCGTTTTTATTTCCTGCGCGCTACTCATCTGCACCAATTTTTTTACCATTAAAATTTTATCTGCCAATAGAGCTTATGTCAATGGAGAATCTCACTATTCCAAGGCACAAAAAGATGCCTCAAGACATCTTATCAGTTATTTGTATACTCAAAATCCAAATCAGTGGAAATCGTTCCTTGAGGAAATAAAAGTGCCGCAGGGAGATGGAATTGCACGTATTACACTTCTCAAAGCAGGAGATAATCAAGTGGCAAGAAATGGTTTTTTAATTGGACGAAATCATGAAGATGACCTGAATGATGTAATCTGGCTTTTTGACAACTTTAAAAATGTTTCTTTTTTATCTAAAGCCATTGACGAATGGGGAAAAGGCGACAAATTGATTTTTGAACTTTTTGTGATTGGCCAGCAAATTGACGCCAAAATAAAACGCGAAATTCTAACTGGCACGGATCAAAAAAAATTCATGAAAGAAATTAGCGTAATTAGCGATCGTCTGACTGTTAATGAACGAAATTTCTCGAATACATTAGGAGAAGGAACCCGCAAAATTAAAGACTTATTAATCTTTACCAATATCTTCTTCATTTTGGTCATAATCTGCAGCGTATGTTTGTATTATTCTATTATGGTTAAAAGACTTCTTGTTTCTAAAAAAGAAACAGAAGCTAAAAACGAAAACTTAATAATTGTAAACAAAGAACTAGATCGTTTTGTTTACAGTGCATCGCACGATTTAAGATCTCCAATCACTTCTTTAAAAGGCTTGATTGAAATTACAGCATTAGAAGACGATGTGAATCAGGTTCGAAATTATCTTCAGATGATGCATCAAAGTCTGGCGCGTCAAGATCAATTTATAAGCGATATCATCGATTATTCTAAGAATAAAAGAAAAGAAATAATCATGGAACCAGTCAGCTTAAAAGAGTTGTTCAACGAAGCTATCTTACAAATGATGCATATTGAAAATGCAAGCAAAATAAAATTCACTCAGGAACTTGAAGTAGATCAAATTGAGAGCGACGGACTCCGCTTGAAAATCATTATCAATAACCTGATTTCAAATGCTATAAAATATGCCGACTGTAGTAAACAGGAAATGTTTATTACCATTAAAACTTATTTCAGTGAAGGTTTAAATAAAATTGAAATCGCCGACAATGGAATTGGAATTCATGACGAACACAAAGAAAATATTTTTGACATGTATTTTGGAACTAACAAAAACAAAGGCTCTGGATTAGGCTTGTATATTGTAAAAGAAGCCGTTGAAAACATCAAAGGAGACATTTTTGTTTTTTCAGAAAGCAATGTTGGAAGCAAATTTATTGTAACTATACCTAACTCTCATGCCGTTTAGATCTCAATTTATCATCATAGAAGACAACTTAATCGATCAGTTTGTCACTAAAAAATTACTTAAAAAAGGATTAGACATTAATCCTCTGTACATTGCCAATAATGGAAAAGAAGGCATAGACTGGCTTACAGGGAATCCCGATCATCATTCACTGATTATTTTTTTAGACATTCAAATGCCTATTATGAATGGTTTTGAGTTTTTAGATGAATTTGACAAACTTCCGGAGAATGTAAAAGATAGAATTGAAATTTTTGTACTTTCTTCCACTTTAGACAGTGATGAAATTAAGAAAGTAAGAGAAAACAAATATGTTTCTGATTTTTGGAATAAACCTTTCAGACTGGAATTATTGCAAAAAACTTTTGTTTAAAAATCTTATTCCAAAACGCGATTTACCTGAGAAAATGATCTAGTGTAGTACGGTTCTTTTGTAGAAGAGATCATTACTCCTCCATGTGTAGACGAATGTACAAATTTAATCTCGCCATCTATATTTTCAACGACCATACCGACATGGTTTATATGGCGTCTTCCGTTGGTTTTAAAGAAAATCAAATCTCCTTTTTGGGCTTCATCTGAAGCTACTTTTGTTCCAATTCGAGATTGTTCTATTGAACTTCTTGGCAATTTAATATCAAAGATTCCGAAAGTGCAAAACATCAATCCTGAACAATCAAAACCTGCTTTTGTGGTTCCACCGGAACGGTAACGTGTTCCAATGTTTTCAGTTGCACTTGCTATAAGCTGATCTATCAATTCTGAGTGAGATCCTGTTGGTACTTTTACATAAGTTGAATCTCTTTTTATTTCTGGTGTTGTTTCTGCCATTTGAGTTGAAGAAGAAACAACCGTTTCATTAATTGTCTGCCCTGCTTGAGCCGCTTGAATGGCGTCGGCTTTTTCTTTTGGAACACGAATTTTTAGAAGATATCCAACCGGCACTTTTCCTTTAATGGAAGGATTCTGACGCTCTAATTCTGCAACCGTAATTCCGTATTCTTTCGAAATACCATACTTTGTTTCTTTCGCCCTAACCTCTCTAAACAACTCCACATCTGCTGAAACAATTTCTGGAACATTCTGATTTTGTTTTTCATCAACCGAAGCAATCGCATTGGAAGGAATGGCAATCTGCTGTCCTATTTTCAACCCTTCTGTTTCCAAAAGCGGATTCGCTTTCTTTAAATCATCAACAGAAACATTGTATTTTTTTGAAATTCCCCAAAGTGTTTCTTTAGCGGCCACTTCATGTGTTCCAGAAGAACTATTATTATTAGAAGAAGTATTATTTAAAGCAAGTTCAGTAGTTTTAGACTTTGTTTTTGAAGTGCTTTTATTTTTATTCGGAATTAAGATTGTCGAATTTAGTTTTAAGATTTTAGGAGCATTTGGGTTGGCATCAGTAATCTCTTTTACTTTTACTCCGTATTTTTTAGCAATAACAGAAAGGTTTTCTCCTTTTGAAATCTTGTGCTTTACAAAGTTTTCCTGTGCGAAGGCTCCAAAACTAAAAAAAAACAGTACTATTATTATCCTATAAACCATATTTCTTGAATTACATTTTTATTACTATTTCAAGAGCTAAAAAACATTAATTTTTAAACTCAAAAAAATCATTTTTATTACGTGCATGGCGAATTTAACTTTTTAAAGTAAAAAAACCTCGATTTTTAACAACTAATTTTTGTCAAAAGCTCAAATTTAAAGCTTAGTTAATATCCAAAAAAGCTTCTTGACTGAATTTCAAAACTTTATAATTAGAGGTAAATTTCCCTCAAAATTGATCTAAAATAAAAAACGCCCTGTTTCTACAGAGCGTTTTTAGTATCATTAAATTATGTAAATTAAGCTTTTCCAGCCGCAATTAAATTTAATGCAGACCCAGCTACAAACCAACCAATCTGCCCAGCATTGTAAGTATGGTTTGCCAAGATAATGTCTTTTGTGCCATTTGCATGGACAAACTCTAATGTTAATGGTTTTCCTGGAGCAAATTCGGTTAAATCTAAGAAATTGATTGTATCGTCTTCCTCAATTTTATCATAATCTGCTTCGTTTGCAAAAGTCAATCCTAAAAGACCTTGTTTTTTAAGATTAGTTTCGTGAATACGAGCAAATGATTTTACCAAAACGGCTTTTACACCTAAGAAACGAGGCTCCATAGCCGCATGTTCACGAGAAGAACCTTCACCATAGTTATGGTCTCCCACAACAATAGAAGGCACTCCTGCTGCTTTATAAGCACGAGCCACAGCAGGAACAGCATCATATTGCCCTGTTAATTGATTTTTAACGGAATTTGTTTTTTGGTTATATGCATTCACTGCTCCAATCAGCATATTGTTTGAAATATTATCCAAGTGACCACGGAAACGCAACCAAGGTCCAGCCATAGAAATATGATCTGTTGTACATTTTCCGAATGCTTTGATCAATAATTTTGCGCCAGTAATATTTTTACCATCCCAAGCATCAAACGGCGCTAATAATTGTAGACGCTCAGATGTTGGATTTACCACTACTTGAACTCCAGAACCATCTTCAGCTGGAGCTTGGAATCCTGGATCTTCAGCATAGAAACCTTTTGCAGGAAGTTCGTCTCCCGTTGGAGCGTCCAACATTACTTCTTCCCCATCTTCATTGATTAATTTATCTGTTAATGGATTAAAACCTAAATCACCTGCAATTGCCATTGCCGTTACCAATTCTGGAGAACCAACAAATGCTAATGTATTTGGATTACCATCTGCACGTTTTGAGAAATTACGATTGAAAGAGTGAACAATGGTGTTTCTCTCCTCTTTTTCCGCCCCTTCTCTATCCCACATACCAATACATGGTCCACAGGCATTAGCAAAAACGGTTGCTCCTATTTTATGGAACGTATCAATAAATCCGTCTCTTTCAATAGTCGAACGAACTACTTCAGAACCTGGTGTAATAGTGAACTCTGCTTTTGTTTTTAAATTTTTAGCCGCAACTTGTCTTGCTAGAGAAGCTGCACGAGAAATATCTTCATATGAAGAGTTCGTACAAGAACCAATTAAACCAACTTGAATTTGTAATGGCCAATTATTTTTAATTGCTTCGTCTTTCATTTTAGAAATCGGAGTTGCTAAATCTGGCGTAAACGGCCCATTTAAATGAGGTTCTAATTCAGATAAGTCAATTTCAATAACCTGATCAAAATACTGCTCTGGATTTGCATAAACTTCTGGATCTCCAGTTAAATATGGAGCAATTTTATCAGCAGCATCTGCAACGTCTGCACGATTTGTAGAACGTAAATAACGTCCCATTGAAGCATCGTATCCAAAAGTTGAAGTTGTAGCTCCAATTTCGGCCCCCATATTACAAATTGTTCCTTTTCCTGTACAAGACATTGCTGTTGCTCCTTCGCCAAAATATTCTACGATTGCTCCAGTTCCTCCTTTTACAGTCAAAATACCAGCCACTTTCAAAATAACATCTTTAGGAGCCGTCCAGCCTGATAATTTACCCGTTAGTTTAACTCCAATAAGTTTAGGAAATTTAAGCTCCCACGCCATTCCTGACATTACATCTACAGCATCGGCGCCACCAACTCCAATTGCTACCATTCCCAAACCTCCTGCGTTTACAGTATGTGAATCGGTACCAATCATCATTCCGCCTGGGAAAGCATAATTTTCAAGTACAACCTGATGGATAATTCCTGCTCCCGGTTTCCAGAAACCAATTCCATATTTGTTCGAAACCGACGACAAGAAATCAAAAACCTCATTACTCTGCGTTTTTGCTCTTGCCAAATCGGTTGCAGCGTCTATTTTTGCTTGAATTAAGTGATCACAATGCACAGTAGTTGGGACTGCTACTTTAGATTTTCCTGCGTGCATAAATTGCAATAATGCCATCTGCGCTGTTGCATCTTGACAAGCAACACGGTCTGGTGCAAAATCAACGTAATCAACTCCTCTCTTAAAAACCTGAGATGGCGTTCCGTCCCAAAGGTGATTGTATAAAATTTTCTCAGTCAAAGTAAGTGGACGTCCAACAAGCTCACGTGCTTTATCAACACGTGAAGGCATGTTCTCATACACTTTTTTAATCATTTCGATATCAAAAGCCATAAGTATTGTAATTTGTTTATTTTCTGTTTTTTTTGAACTTTCTAAGTTACAAAAAATAGAGGAGGTATAAAAGAAAAAGCCCGAGTTTATCGCTCGGGCTTTTGATATATTAATAATCGAAGATTACATTACTAACGATTTGTTTGAAGGTGCAAACTTTGTTAAGTTAATACCATCAACCGCAGCAGTATACTCTTCAATAGTAGGAGTTCTTCCTAAAATTGTAGACAATACCACAACTGGAGTAGAAGAAAGAAGAGACTCTCCTTTTTTTCCTTCTTTATCCTCCACAACCCTTCCTTGGAAAAGACGAGTTGAAGTTGCCATTACCGTATCTCCTTTTGCTGCTTTTTCTTGGTTACCCATACAAAGGTTACATCCTGGACGCTCTAAATACAACATGTTTTCGTATTCAGTACGTGCCGCACCTTTTGGAGCATCATCATTAAATTCGAAACCAGAATATCTTTGTAAAACTTCCCAGTCACCTTCAGCTTTAAGCTCATCTACAATGTTATATGTTGGAGGTGCAACTACAAGTGGCGCTTTAAACTCTACTTTACCTGTTTGTGCTTCAACATTTTTCAACATTTGAGCAAGGATTTTCATATCTCCTTTGTGTACCATACAAGAACCAATAAATCCAAGATCTACTTTTTTATCTCCTCCGTAGAAAGACAAAGGTCTAATTGTATCGTGAGTATATCGTTTAGAAACATCAGCGTTGTTTACATCTGGATCGGCAATCATTGGCTCAGCGATTTGATCTAAATCAACTACAACTTCAGCATAATATTTAGCATTTGCATCCGGAGTTAAGGCTGGTTTTTCAGCCGATTTAATTTCAGCAATTCTCTTGTCTGCTTTGTTGATCAATCCTTGAAGAACGTGTTTGTCGTTATCCATTCCTTTATCAATCATGATTTGGATTCTGCCTTTTGCAATTTCCAATGATTCGATTAAAGTATCATCTTCAGAAATACAGATAGACGCTTTAGCTTTCATCTCTGCAGTCCAGTCGGTAAATGTAAATGCTTGGTCAGCAGTAAGTGTTCCAATGTGAACCTCAATGATTCTTCCTTGGAATACGTTTTCTCCTCCAAATTGGTGAAGCATTTGTGCTTGAGTAGCATGAACCACATCACGGAAGTCCATGTATCCTTTCATTTCTCCTTTGAAAGTTACTTTTACAGATTCTGGAATTGGCATAGAAGCCTCTCCAGTTGCTAATGCAAGAGCCACAGTTCCTGAGTCAGCACCAAAAGCAACTCCTTTTGACATTCTGGTGTGAGAGTCACCACCAATAATGATAGCCCACTCATCAATCGTAATATCGTTAAGTACTTTGTGAATTACGTCTGTCATTGAATGATAAATACCTTTCGGGTCACGAGCCGTGATTAAACCGAAATCGTTCATAAATTTCATCAATTTAGGAATGTTAGCCTGCGCTTTTTTATCCCAAACAGAAGCAGTGTGACAACCAGATTGGTAAGCACCATCAACAATTGGTGAAATTACTGTTGCCGCCATAGACTCTAATTCCTGAGCAGTCATAAGACCTGTAGTATCTTGAGAACCTACAATGTTTACTTCAACACGAACGTCAGAACCAGCGTGCAATACTTTGCCTGGAGCGATTCCAACAGCATTTTTGTTGAAGATTTTTTCAACTGCAGTAAGTCCTTGTCCTTCATGAGAAACCTCTTTTGATGGAGCATAAACTAACGGAGCCTCAACACCTAAAACTTTTGCTGCTAATGTTTGCAATTTTTTACCAAATACAATAGCGTATGATCCTCCAGCTTTAATAAATTCCATTTTCTGAGGTGTAAATGCCTTAGAAATATCAATTAATTCTTGATCGCCGTTATATAATTTTTTCTCTTTAATGTTTATTGTTAAAACTGTTCCTGTAGCTACAGAATAAGCCTGCTCTAAAATTGGCTCGTCGTTTTCGTTACGAACAACATTACCATTAGCATCCACTTTTTTAACCCAGTTTTTAAGATCTAATCCAATACCTCCTGTTACGTCAACAGTAGTCAAGAAAATTGGAGAGATTCCGTTTGTTCCTCCAACAATTGGAGCAATATTTACGAATGGAATATAAGGACTTGCTTGTTTTCCTGTCCAAAGTGCCACATTATTTACACCTGACATTCTAGAAGAACCAACTCCCATAGTTCCTTTTTCAGCGATTAACATTACGCTTTTATCAGGATGTTGTGCTTGTAACGCTCTAATTTCCTGCTGTGCTTGAGGTGTAATCATACACTGCCCGTGAAGTTCACGATCTGAACGAGAATGTGCTTGATTTCCTGGAGAAAGTAAATCTGTTGAAATATCTCCTTCACCAGCGATAAAAGTAACTACTTTAATTTCGTCAGCTACTTCTGGTAATTTTGTAAAAAACTCAGCTTGAGCATAACTCTCAAGGATTTCTTTAGCAATCTCATTGTTATTTTTGAATGCTTCTACTAAACGATCTGTATCTGCTTCGTAAAGGAAAACTTGCGTTTTAAGTACTTTTGCCGCTTCTTTTGCAATAGCCACATCATTACCTAAAGCTAAATCCAGTAAAACTTCGATTGAAGGTCCACCTTTCATATGTGATAATAATTCGAAAGCAAAAGCTGGAGTAATTTCTTTTACCACAGATTGCCCAAGAATAATCTCTTTTAAAAATTTTGCTTTTTCACCAGCCGCACTAGTAGTACCTGGCAATGTATTGTAAATAAAAAACTTAAGAGAATCTTCTCTGTATTCGTTATCTAAATCTTTGATTTGTGAAATGATTTCGCTTACTAATTCTGCTCCATCAATTGGCTTCGGATGAAGACCTAAGGCTTTTCTTTCTTCAATTTCTTGAATGTAATCTTTGTAAGTATTCATAATTAAGTAGAAGTATTTTTTTTTGTACGCAAATTTAAAGATTAAAGCTGAGAATTAAAAAAAATATAATAGAAGTAGCCTTTTCAAAAATTATTATTGTTAAAAAACGATTTTCGATGCTTGTTATTGACAAAAAATTAATTTTATATTAAAAAAATGGTTTTTTCATATTTTAAAATCTTTTCTTTAACAAAGTCGAAATTTAATGTTACGAAGTAAGTGAGATTTTACTTCTATTTTCATAAAGAACGTTTCTAAATAATAAATTATAACGTTATAGTTGCGATTTTAGCCGACTGCTTTCTCACTTTTTAGCTTTCTTTTTTACAGAAATCTTTCATTAAAAAAAATCTTTCAAAAATATTTGCAATTCAATTTTTCTTATAACTTTGCGATTCAAAGTTCTTTTAAAAACATAACACTATGAAATACAAATTTGAAAAATTTAGGGAATTTACTCAAAAAGAAGGAGTAACGCTTAGCTTATTCATAACATTCTTTTGCCTGCTTTTACTTAGCATAATTTTAACCGTTGCAACTTCGGGTTCGCGTAGTGCAGAGCCCCTTTGTCAAATAAATTTGATTTTTGAATTTATATACGGGGTAACAGCTTCCTTTATGATTTTGAGAAAAAGAGAACGATATGTTCATCTAATTCCTTTTCTGTTTTTAAACTGGCTTATTGGATGTTTTTCTTTAAACATTTTTATTCCAATTTTTGAAAATCTGCCTGTCTGGGTTTATCTTGTTACTTTACTTTTTTGCTTTTCAAATTTTTTCATCTATAATACACAAAACAGGAGCAATACCACGTTAATCCTTTTTTTTATAAATGGATTATCTTATACTATAATATTATATTACACACTATACTTGCTTCCTATTTCTATAATTTCAGTAGTTACAATTTTACTTTTGGGATTAGGTTTTTATGGTTTGGTTCCTGCCTTAATTTCACTGATTCATTTTATAAAACTTGTAAAATTATTTCATGAAGATAGTCAATACTTCATCTCATTTTCTACTGGTATTTTAAGCATACTAATTGCCTTGTTTGCTTTTACATTCCGATTGAATAGTGAAAGCAAAAAAATCAGTCAGAATCAAATTTCAAAATCATTTGATTATAATGAAGACTTACCTGATTACATTAGGATTTCACAACATTTAGAACCTAACTTCTTTAATGAAATCTTACTTAAAAAGGATCTTGTTTATAAAAGTCAGAAGGATTTCTTTAGCCTTAGAGGTTTTGACTCATTTGGAGGCAGGCAATATAACGAAAGAAAAATTCACAATCCGTTTATCACAATTGCTTATTCTTTTTGCAATGATCTTGATTTGAGCACAGATGACCGCATTAATATCCTGAAATCAAATTTCGATAAAAGGCTAGAAACAGAAGAACAATTATGGAGTGGTGAAGATTTGTTTACCAAAGAAATCAAGGAAGACATAAAAATTTATCCTGCTTCAAGATTGGCTTACACAGAAATTACTATGCATATTGCCTGCAAAAAAGAATCCTGGCAAGACAAGGAAGCTATTTATTCTTTTCAGCTTCCTGAAGGCTCCGTGGCTACTTCGCTTTCTTTGTGGGTAAATGGCATTGAAAGAAAAGGAGTTTTGACCACAAAAGAAAAAGCTCAAGCAGCCTACAAACAAATTGTTGGCGTAGAAAGTCGTGACCCATCTTTGATGCAATGGAAAGAAGGCAACAAAGTTGTAGTTCGTGTTTTTCCTGTAAGCTATGAAAAACCAAGAACTTTTAAATGCGGGTTTACTACGCCTTTACAAGCAGGTCAAACAGAGATGAAATATAAAAGCATCTCCATAAAAGGGCCAAACGTCTCAAACGCTTCTACTCTTTCTCGAATTCAGATTACAGATAATTCAAAAGTCAGAACTAGTAAAAATTTTGAACTGAAAAATAATTTCTATGTTAATACATCAAAAGGATTGGATGATTGGGAAGCTAGTATGCCTTTAAGCAAAACATTCCAAACTAGCTCTTTTACATGGAAAGATAAAACATATAAAATAGAAGAAATTCAAAAAATTGCTGTTCCATTTTCTCCATCAGAAATTATTTTAGATCTAAACAGCAATTGGACTTTAACCGAAATAGAATCTTTTGTCAATTTGGATGGAAGTTCAATTTACGTGTACAAAGACAAAGAAAAAACAGCAATAAATCGAGATAATTTCAAGACCATTCAAGCTGAATTTAATAATTTGCATTACTCACTATTGCCACTTTATAAGATTACAAAGAACAGTTTAATCATTACAAAATCAGGTACATTTTCTGCCAACTTTGAAGAACTTGATGGATCCGAATACTTAAATAAAATAAGAACAGCAACCCAGCAACAGAATTTAAAAGTTATTAATTTTTCTCCAGAAATTAATCCGTTTTGGCAGACTGTCAAAGAGCAAAAATACGTTGATTATTATCAGTCTACACTTCAAAATAGTTTAAAGATGATTAAACAGCATCAGTTTGCAGTTTACAAAACAAAAGAAACTTCAGTAAATATTGAACCTGCCGGCATTTCAATTCAAGAAACCGCTAGAGACAGCAGTTTTAAAGATAATGGACCAAATCATATTTACAGAATGTATGCTTTTGGAAAAGTTTTGGAAGAACAAGTGAAAATTCAGAACGATACTTTGGCTTCAAATAAATACGTTACTCTGGCAAAAGATGCCAACATTGTAACTCCAATTTCATCGTTAATCGTCTTGGAAACTGATGAAGATTATAAAAAGAACGGAATTGAAAAAAATGTCGACACTTTAGGAAATGCTTCTATTAAAAATGACGGGGCTGTTCCAGAACCACATGAATGGGTACTTATTATTATTGGTTTAACTACACTTTTTGTTTATTATCGTAAAAACAAAACTCAAAAAGCATAATGATTTTATTGTTGCAATCTTATCAAAAATCAATTGCTATTCTGGCTATTATAATTCTGTTAGTTATAAACTACACTATTGTATTAGCCGGACTAGACAATAATTTCTTTGGAATCATTTTTTCCATTCTGCTATTTCTTTATGCAGGAAGAAAAACTACTCTAAAATTGAGTTATCCACTTCTTGGAATGATTTTTCTATTGGAATTTATCAGCTATAGACTGCATACAAAGTCACTACATTTTTATGCTTTACTATTACTGATATGTTTTATTTATTACAGTTTTACCAGAAGATTTTCTTTTATTGCTTTTATCTGTCTCTTTTTGTTTTCTTCGATTTTTGACCAATTATTTAATTATCTCACTGTCGAAATAAAACAAACACTTTGTTATGGCGTCTATCATACATTGAAAAACTTTCTTCCGATAACAAAAATCGAGGGAGTTAATTTTTATATTAACCATGCAAAAGTTTCTATTGATACCGCTTGCATGGGTTTGTCGATGTTTAAAACGGGATTGCTTTCGGGAGCCTTTTTACTGACTTTAGAAGAGCGAAAACAACAAAAATATTTTAGCATACTGCAAATATTAGTTTTTTGCAGTGTTTTAGTTATTCTGAACATTATTTCTAATTATTTCAGGATTATCACTTTGGTTTTATTCAATTGTACCGAAGAAAATATCCTGCACCATACCATCGGAATTGTGTGTTTTGTCTTTTATCAAATTGCTCCCATTTTATTCCTTATCCGATTTTTTATTCCCAAAAAAGATGAAATAAAAAGCGACAAGATTCAACCAAAATTCATACCTATATTATTTGCCACTGGAATTTTATTTACCACCAGTTTCGAAATTAAAAAAGAACAAAATTATTCTCTGCTAGAAAATCTAAATCCCGTTTACAATATCAAAAATGGTGTTTGGGTAACCAACGAAGTTTTTAAAATTGCAACTCCCGAAACTTTAATCTACATAAAAACTCCTATTCACAAACCTTTAATATGCTGGACAGGAAATGGATATAAAATTATAGAATCTAAGGAAATCAGCAGAAACAATGAAAGAATATGGCTCACCAAAATGGAAAAGGACAACATTATGTATTTCTCTTATTGGTGGTACGAATATGATAATAAAAAATATACGTCACTCACCAAAGTTTTGCTATTAAAGCTTTTTAACAACAAAACAGTGCGTTTAATAAATGAAACGAGTATTAGAGAAAAAAAAGCCTGATTAAAAAATCAGGCTTTAGCTATACCTTACATCAGCTTCTTGATAATAACTTCTTCGGTTATTCCTTCTGCATCTGCTTTGTAATTTTTAATAATTCTATGACGTAAAATTCCCGTTGCTACAGCCTGAACATCTTCAATATCTGGTGAAAATTTACCATTAAAAGCGGCGTGTGCTTTTGCAGCTAAAATTAAGTTTTGCGAAGCTCTAGGACCTGCTCCCCAATCTAGATAATTTTTCACAAAATCGTTTGTCAGAGCATTATCTGGACGTGTTTTACTTACTAAAGTTACCGCATATTTGATAACATTATCTGCTACAGGAATTCTACGGATTAAATGTTGAAAATCGATAATTTCCTGTGCTGTAAACAATGGAGTAATCTCAGTTTTTACGTCAGAAGTCGTTCTTTTAACGACTTGAACTTCTTCTTCAAAAGTTGGATATTCTAATTTTATGGCAAACATAAAACGATCTAACTGCGCCTCAGGTAACGGGTATGTCCCTTCCTGCTCAATTGGGTTTTGCGTAGCCAAAACAAAATAAGGCAAATCTAATTTATGGTGTTGTCCAGCAATTGTTACTGATCTTTCCTGCATAGCTTCAAGCAAAGCAGCCTGAGTTTTAGGGGGGGTTCTGTTGATCTCATCCGCTAAAATGATATTAGAAAAAATAGGACCTTTTATAAATTTGAAATTTCTATTCTCATCCAAAATTTCACTTCCTAAAATATCAGAAGGCATTAAATCTGGCGTAAACTGAATTCTTTTAAAATCTAAACCTAAAGCTTGAGATAATGTATTAATCATTAAGGTTTTTGCCAGACCTGGAACACCAATTAAAAGTGCGTGTCCTCCAGAAAATATGCAAAGTAAAATTTGATCTACAACGGCGTCCTGCCCTACTATTATTTTCGCTATCTCTTTTTTTAATTCGTTTCTTTTTTGAACTAAATTGTGAATTGCTGTTACGTCAGACATTTATGAGTGTATTTAAAATTAAAAAGAGTTAATTCTATGAATTCATAAAACTAACTCTTTTTATTTATTTAATAAAAATTATTTTTTCAACCAGTTGTTTGCGAATTCACATTCTTTGTACTCGCCAATAATTTTAATGTAAGTGTCTTTAATCTTATTATCAAACCATTTTGCAATAGCATTAATCTGCTTTTCTTTTAATGCTAATTCTTTGATTTTAGTATAATCTTTAGCATAATCTGCAGTATGATCTTCTATACGGTTTGTAACTGTAATCAGTTTATATGTTTTCTTTCCTTTATCATCAGTATTTAAAAGTGGCTGAGAAACCTCATTTCCTTTTAAATTAGAAACCTGACTGTATAAAGTTGGATCCATTTTTGTCAATTCAAAACGTGTATCCTGAGTTGTAGGATTTACCAAAGTTCCTCCATTTGCTCTTGTCTCTTTTTCATCAGATTCTGTTCTAGCTGCATCTGCAAATGAAATCTCGTTACCTACAATTTTATTTCTAATATTGATAATTCTCTCTTTTGCTTCTTTTAAAGCGGCATCAGAAACAGTTGGAGAAATCAAGATATGACGTAATTCAACCTCTTGTCCTTTAATTTTTTCTACCATAATAATATGATATCCAAAAGTTGTTTCAAACGGCTCTGAAATTTCGCCTGCCTGTAAACTGAATGCAACATCCTTAAATTCTTTTACGAAAGGAGTTTTTCTTGTCATTTTATAATATCCTCCATTAGGAGAAGACCCCGGGTCTTGAGAATATAAAACTGCTTTTGTAGCAAAACTAGAACCGTCCAGTACATCTTGTTTTATAGACTTTAATCTATCAATAACTTTTTGCTTATCTTCTTTAGAAACCTTTGGTTCCACAACAATTTGAGCTACTTCCATTTCAGCTCCAAAAGTTGGCAATTCATCTTTTGGTATTTTTTTAAAGAAATTACGAACTTCTTCAGGCGTAATTTCTACATCTTTAATGATTTTATCTCTCATTTCCTGAGCAAGTTTCTGCTCTTTTAAGATGTCTGCAAAATAAGTTTTAAATTCCTCTACAGAACTTTTTTTATAGTACTCAACAACTTTATTGATATCTCCTCCTACTTGCTGCGTCATATAATTTAAACGCTCTTCCATCATACCTCTAATCTCGGCATCACTAACAATAATACTATCCTGAATTGCTTGGTGAGCATATAATTTGTCTTCCAGCAATTTTCCAAGCATTTGGCATCTTGTAATGTCTTTTATAGATCCACCTTGCGCTGTAATTTCTAAAAATCCTTTGTCAATATCAGAATCCAAAACAATATAGTCTCCTACTGTTGCGATAATTCCGTCTACTTTTAATTTTCCACCAGTAGGTGTTTCAGCCGGTTTTTGAGCAACAACATCAGGAATTACTTCTTGTGCAGTGATAATTGGAGCACAAAAAAGAAAAAAACAAATTGCTAGTGCAAACTTGTAATCAATTGTTTTTAACTGGAACTTTTTTAATAACATTATTTTAAATTTTATTTGAATGTAAGCCTGTTTTTATATAATCTGTATTAGTTATGTTTTAAAATAATTCTTCAAACATAAATAATTAAAGTATAGTTCTTTTCTAACTTATAACGAACAAAAATAACAATTCAATTACATAATACAACTATCTGATATACTATTAACAAAAAATTATGGGATACTGAGATCTTGTTTGATTAATGATCATTGGAAATCGACTGAAACTTTTTCATCATGGATTTTCTTCCTTGAATAAAACACTAATTATAAGCGATATAAAAAAACTTCTCAACACTACAACGTTTTCGTAATAAACTATTTTCTTACAAATTGAAATGATATCAAAAAAAACATACTTTAGATGCGTAATTATCAATTTTAAAAGCTTAAAAATGAAAATACATCTGTTTTTAACGCGAAAGAGTTCAGTAATTACAAAAAAAACTATTTAACTAAACCACAATCTATTATGAAAAAACCTATTGTAAAACTGTGCATGGTTACTATTATCTCTGGATTATTGTTTTCATGTTCACAAAATGAAATCAATGAATCTGACGCAAAAGCGGAAAGTCAAAATTTTAAAGTGATTGATGTTACGCATCACGATGGAAAACCTTTTAGCACAGGAACTTCAAATTCTTCTCCGACTGGAAAATATGTTGATAATCCCGGAGGCGGTGTCATGATGCAGGCTTTTTATTGGGATGTTCCTGCCGGAGGGAATTGGTGGAACACCATAAGTAGCAAAGTAACCGCGTGGGGCAATGCTGGAATTGGTTCTATCTGGCTTCCGCCTGCTTCAAAGGCACAGAACGGAGCTTTTTCTATGGGATACGACCCGACAGATTACTTTGATTTTGGAGATTACAATCAAAATGGAAGTACTGAAACTCGCTTTGGTTCTAAAGCTGAGTTGGTCAGTTTAATTACAGCTGCCCATAATGAAAACATTAAAGTTTATGCAGATATTGTAATCAATCACAACAGTGGGGGACAATCTGAAGCAAATCCGTTTACAGGCACAAATACCTGGACTAATTTTACAGGAGTTGCTTCGGGTAAATTTCCTCGTAACTATAATGATTTTTATAAAAACAGTTACGGAAATAATGATGAAGGATCTTTTGGAGGATTTCCTGATTTATGCCATGCTGCGCCAAATGTTCAGAACTGGCTATGGCTACGTGCTGACGGAGTTGGAAAGTATTATAAAAACACTATGAAATTTGATGGCTGGAGATTCGACTACGTTAAAGGTTTCGGTCCTTGGGTTGTCAACGCTTGGAATACTAATGTTGGAGGTTTTTCAGTTGGTGAATATTGGGATTCTAACGTAAACACATTGGAATGGTGGGCCAATAACGCAAACAGTTCTGTATTTGACTTTGCATGCTACTACAAAATGAATGACGCTTTTGACGGAAATAATCTAGCATTATTAAATGACGATATGATGTGGAAACGAAATCCTTACAGAGCCGTAACTTTTGTAACCAACCATGATACCGATGAAATCTGGAACAAATTATTAGCTTACTCCTATATATTAACCCACGAAGGTTATCCAACAATTTTCTACAGAGATTATGAAGAATGGCTGGACAAAAACAAACTAAATAACCTAATCTGGATTCATAACAATAAAGCAACAGGAACGACTTCTATTTTATATTCTGACAATGACGAATATGTTGCAAGAAGAAATGGTTATAATGGGAATCCTGGTTTGGTTGTCTATATCAATAATTCAGATGTTTGGCAGGAAAGATGGATTCAGACCAATTGGGCCAGTACGCAAATAAAAGATTTTACAGGAAATTCTTCTTGGTATCCAACTACGCAATCCGATAAATGGGTAAAAATACAATGTCCTCCAAAGGGATATTCCATTTGGTCAATTAATCAGTAATTTCAAAAATGACTATTTAAGGCTGTTGCAAAACAGCCTTATTTTTTTTCTAAAAAACTTCGAACAAGAAAGACTTCCCAAATTTAAGAAGTGAATATTTTTATAAAGTCGTATTTAATAGTACTTTTGCAACCTATTTATACGAAATATGAGCTTTTTAAAAGAAATACAACGCAGAAGAACATTTGGAATTATCTCGCACCCCGATGCCGGTAAAACAACTTTAACTGAAAAATTACTGCTGTTTGGAGGTGCTATTCAGGAAGCGGGAGCTGTAAAAAACAACAAAATCAAAAAAGGAGCAACGAGTGACTTCATGGAAATCGAACGCCAAAGAGGTATCTCGGTTTCGACTTCTGTACTTGCTTTTAATTATAAAGACAAAAAAATCAATATCCTTGATACTCCTGGACACAAGGATTTTGCTGAAGATACTTTTAGAACTTTGACCGCTGTTGATAGCGTAATCGTTGTAATTGACGTTGCAAAAGGGGTTGAGGAACAAACAGAAAAATTAGTTGCAGTTTGTAGAATGCGTAACATTCCAATGATTGTTTTCATCAACAAATTAGATCGTGAAGGTAAAGATGCTTTTGATCTAATGGATGAAGTTGAACAAAAATTAGGTTTAAAAGTTACGCCGTTAAGTTTCCCAATCGGAATGGGTTATGATTTTCAGGGAATTTATAATCTTTGGGAAGAGAACATCAACCTTTTTAGTGGAGACAGCCGTAAAAACATTGAAGAAACAATTGCTTTTTCTGACGTACAGAATAATCCTGAACTAGATAAAATTGTGGGAGAAAAAGCGGCTAACAAACTTCGTGAAGAATTAGAATTGATTGATGAAGTTTATCCAAAATTTGAACGTCAGGATTATTTGGATGGAAAAATTCAGCCTGTGTTTTTTGGTTCAGCTTTAAACAACTTTGGAGTTCGCGAATTATTAGATTGTTTTATAACAATCGCTCCGTCTCCAAGAGCAAAAGATTCTGAAACTCGTACAGTTGAGCCTACAGAAGAAAAAATGTCTGGATTTGTTTTCAAAATCCATGCAAACATGGATCCAAAACACCGCGACCGTTTAGCATTTATCAAAATTGTTTCGGGAACTTTTGAAAGAAACAAACCTTATTATCACGTTCGCCAAAAGAAAAATTTAAAATTCTCTAGTCCGAATGCATTCTTCGCAGAGAAAAAAGAGATTGTTGACATTTCGTATCCAGGAGATATTGTTGGTCTACACGATACTGGAAACTTTAAAATTGGAGATACATTAACTGAAGGCGAAATCATGAGCTTTAAAGGTATCCCAAGTTTCTCTCCAGAGCACTTTAGATATATTAACAATGCTGATCCAATGAAAGCTAAGCAATTGGAAAAAGGTGTTGATCAGTTAATGGATGAGGGAGTTGCTCAGTTGTTTACTTTAGAAATGAATAATCGTAAAGTTATCGGAACGGTTGGTGCTCTTCAATACGAGGTTATTCAATATCGTTTGGAGCATGAATACGGAGCAAAATGTACTTACGAAAACTTCCCTGTTCATAAAGCTTGCTGGGTAAAACCTGATGATGCTAAAAATGAGGAATTCAAAGAATTTAAACGTATCAAACAAAAATTCTTAGCTCATGATAAATACGGGCAACTAGTATTCTTAGCTGATTCTGATTTTACTATTCAAATGACACAAAGTAAATATCCAACTGTGAAATTATACTTTACATCGGAATTTGATTAATTCTTTTGGAAGAAAATAATATATAAAGGCTGTCAATTTTATTATGACAGCCTTTTTCATTTATATTCCCCACAATGCAAATTTTATTATTATCGCGTATAATTAATTCCTAATCCTCCCGCGATATAAATTCTGTTAAACTCTTCTGCATCAATAATTATGTTTTTTATCAAAACATTATTTTTAGCCGACTTTATATCAAAGGCTATTTCTTTTGAAAGATAATAATCATTGGCTGTAATTGTAACCATTATCGTTTTACTATCCTTTAAAACTTTGGTTTCTATTGAAAATTCACCTGTTTTAGGATTTACTTTCACAGGATTTTGCGAGTTATTAAAAGTAATCATTAAATTAGAGTATACTTCTTTATCAAAAGATTTATTTGTTTTTGCTTCTAACAGTTTCCCTTTAATGATTAATGAAATTTCTTGATTTCGAGTTTGATTATAAGCTATTTTACCTACTTTGTAAGGATTCGGTTTTGGGCAGTTTATTTCTGTTTTAACAGCTTCTTTTTCTTGTGCTGAAAGGTTTGATGCCAACAAAACAGATGCAGCAACAGCCGCATATTTTAAAGTATTGATTTTTGATGTTTCATTGTACACAAATTCTTCTTTCAATTGAGTCGTTTTTAATCGAGCGCATATGCTTTTATCCTTATTTTCTGCAATAAATTTGGCTACTTCAGCATTCGTTTTTTTACTTAAATCAATTACATTCTTCATACACGAACTGCAAAATGACCCCTGCGAATTTGGAATCATTTTATCAAAATTTTCAGAACAAGGATCTGCTATTTCTAAGGTGAATTTCTTTTTCATACACTACTTTATTTATAAGTTAAAAACTTTCAAGATTCTTTCTTACTTATATAGAGTATCTTTTTTATAAAAAGGTTGGGCAACCAAGAAACTTTTTCCACAATCCTTGTAACAATCTCATTCTTAGATATAAAAAAAGCGCTAATATTTAAATTAGCGCTTTCCTTTAATTTGAATTAAATCTAACCTTACTAAGTCATTATATTTCAAAAATTAATCTTTCATAGGAACTACTAAAATAATTCAACATAAGAATCAGAAGAAATTTTGTCGATTAAAGTAAATTAAATCGGATAAAATGCATTATTATAAATCATTGTAGCAAAAAAAAGCCCCATTCAAAAAATGGGGCTTTAAAATTTATGCTTGTCCCGCAGGACCAAAATTAAGCGGAATTGGTGCTTGTTCCGTTTCTTTGATTTCGCCATGAGCGGCTTCAAATCTATGGATATTTTCCCCTATTGCTCTCAATAATCTTTTAGCATGTTGTGGTGTCAAGACAATTCTTGACTTTACCTTGGCTTTAGGAATCCCTGGCATAATACTCACAAAATCTAAAACAAACTCTGATGATGAGTGATTAATAATTGCTAGATTAGAATAAATTCCTTCTGCAATAGTTTCGTCTAACTCGATATTAATTTGCTCTTGTTGTTGTTTCGGATTACTCATAGTTTCCTAATTAATAAATGTACTCTTCTTTATTAGCCATCATTTCGTTGTAATCGTCTTTAGATCCTACAATAGTGTTATCGTATTCTCTCATACCAGTTCCCGCAGGAATTCTGTGTCCAACAATTACATTTTCTTTTAATCCTTCTAAATCATCTACTTTACCAGCTACTGCAGCTTCGTTAAGTACTTTCGTTGTCTCCTGGAATGAAGCCGCAGAAATGAATGATTTAGTTTGTAACGAAGCTCTTGTAATACCTTGTAAAACTGGCGTTGCAGTTGCAGTAATTACATCTCTTGCTACAACAAGATTTTTATCTGTACGTTTCAATAATGAATTTTCATCACGTAATTCACGAGGCGTAATAATCTGACCTGGTTTCAATACAGAAGAATCTCCAGCATCTTCAACCACTTTCATTCCGTATAATTTATCATTTTGAAGGATAAAGTCTTTAGTATGGATCAATTGATCTTCTAAGAATAGAGTATCTCCTGGATCTTCAACTTTAACTTTACGCATCATTTGACGAATTACAACCTCAAAGTGTTTGTCATTGATTTTTACCCCTTGTAGACGGTAAACCTCTTGAATTTCATTAACCAAATACTGTTGAACAGCAGCTGGCCCTTGAATTCTTAAGATATCGTCTGGTGTAATTGCACCGTCAGACAATGGAACTCCCGCTCTTACGAAGTCATTCTCTTGTACTAAGATTTGGCTTGAAAGTTTAACTAAATACTTTTTAACCTCACCAAATTTAGACTCGATAACGATCTCACGGTTACCTCTCTTAATTTTTCCGAAAGATACAACACCATCAATTTCAGATACAACTGCTGGGTTTGAAGGGTTACGAGCCTCAAGAAGCTCAGTAATTCTTGGTAAACCTCCCGTGATATCGCCTGCTTTAGAAGAACGACGTGGGATTTTCACTAATACTTTACCTGCTTTAATTTTCTCACCATTCTCAACCATTAAGTGTGCACCTACTGGCAAGTTGTATGAACGAATCAATTCACCTTCTTTACCATAAACTAATAAAGTTGGGATTAATTTTTTGTTTCTAGCCTCAGAAATTACTTTTTCTTGGAAACCAGTCTGCTCATCGATCTCAACCATGAACGATTGTCCTTGCTCTAAATCTTCGTAAGCAATCTTACCAGTAAATTCAGAAACAATTACACCGTTATATGGATCCCATTTACAGATTACAGTTCCTTTAGCAACAGTTTCTCCATCTCCAACGAAGATACTAGAACCGTAAGGAATGTTATGTGTATTTAAAACAATTCCAGTTTTCTCGTCAACTAATTTCAACTCAGTTGAACGTGATACAACGATATCAACTTCGTTACCTTCACTATCTTCTCCTTTAACTGTTTTTAAATCTTCAATTTCAAGTCTACCTGCGAATCTTGTAACAATACTAGACTCTTCAGAGATACCTCCAGCAACCCCTCCAACGTGGAACGTACGAAGTGTCAACTGTGTACCTGGCTCTCCAATAGACTGAGCTGCAATAACTCCGACAGCTTCACCTCTTTGTGTCATCTTACCAGTAGCTAAGTTTCTACCGTAACATTTCGCACAAATTCCTTTTAAAGCTTCACAAGTTAATGGAGATCTAACTTCTACTTTCTCAATTGGAGAAGCTTCGATAGTTCTCATAATTGATTCTGTAATTTGTTCTCCAGATTTAACCATTACTTCATTAGTAAGAGGATTAATAACGTCTTGTAATGCAACACGTCCTAGAATTCTCTCTCCTAAAGATTCAACGATTTCCTCATTTTTCTTCAATGCTGCAACTTCAACACCTCTTAAAGTTCCACAATCCTCGATGTTAACAATAACATCTTGAGAAACGTCATGAAGCCTTCTTGTTAAGTAACCAGCATCGGCCGTTTTAAGAGCCGTATCCGCAAGACCTTTACGAGCACCGTGAGTAGAAATGAAGTACTCAAGGATCGAAAGACCTTCCTTAAAGTTAGAAAGAATCGGGTTTTCAATAATCTCACCACCACCAGCAGTAGATTTTTTAGGCTTAGCCATCAAACCACGCATACCAGTTAACTGACGAATCTGCTCCTTAGAACCCCTCGCCCCAGAGTCAAGCATCATATATACAGAGTTGAAACCTTGCTGGTCTTCTCTAATATTTTTCATTGCTAATTCTGTTAACTGCGCATTTGCTGAAGTCCATACGTCAATAACTTGGTTGTAACGCTCGTTATTTGTGATAAGACCCATGTTATAGTTAGTTGAGATACCTTCAACTTGCTCTCTAGCATCTGCAATTAACTTTGTTTTTTGTTCTGGAATTCTAATATCACCTAAAGAGAATGATAAACCTCCTCTAAATGCAAATTTATAACCCATATCTTTCATATTATCCAAGAAAGCTGCCGTTGTAGGTACATCAGTCACACTTAAAATGTGTCCGATAATATCTCTAAGGTTTTTCTTAGTCAATACGTCGTTGATATATCCAGCCGCTTCAGGTACTACTTCGTTAAATAATACACGTCCCGCAGTTGTCTGGATGATTTTGTACACTAATTCTCCGTTATCATTAAAATCTTTTGCTCTAATTTTCACACGAGCATTCAATTCTAATCTTCCTTCGTTTAATGCAATATTTACTTCTTCAGCAGAATAAAAAGTTAAATCCTGACCGATAATTTTGTGATCTTCTGTAGAAATACGCTCTTTGGTCATATAGTATAGACCCAAGACCATGTCCTGAGAAGGTACAGTAATTGGAGCACCATTTGCAGGGTTCAAGATATTGTGAGAAGCCAACATTAATAATTGTGCCTCCAAAATAGCCTCTGGCCCTAATGGTAAGTGAACCGCCATCTGGTCACCATCGAAATCGGCGTTGAAAGCCGTACATACTAATGGGTGTAACTGGATTGCTTTTCCTTCAATTAATTTTGGTTGGAATGCCTGAATACCAAGTCTGTGCAAAGTAGGAGCACGGTTAAGTAATACTGGGTGTCCTTTAATTACATTTTCAAGGATATCCCAAACTACTGGCTCTTTTTTGTCAATGATTTTCTTAGCAGATTTTACTGTTTTTACAATACCTCTTTCGATCAATTTACGGATAACGAAAGGTTTGTATAATTCAGAAGCCATATCTTTTGGCAATCCGCACTCATATAATTTCAACTCTGGACCAACGACGATTACCGAACGAGCAGAATAATCCACACGTTTACCAAGTAAGTTTTGACGGAAACGTCCTTGCTTACCTTTTAATGAGTCAGATAATGATTTTAATGGTCTGTTTGATTCTGTTTTAACAGCAGAAGCTTTACGTGTGTTATCGAATAATGAATCTACAGATTCTTGTAACATACGTTTCTCGTTTCTTAAGATAACTTCTGGAGCTTTAATCTCCATTAATCTTTTCAAACGGTTATTACGGATGATTACACGACGATATAAATCGTTCAAATCTGAAGTTGCAAAACGACCTCCATCAAGTGGCACAAGCGGGCGTAATTCTGGCGGAATAACTGGAACCACTTTCATAATCATCCATTCTGGACGATTTTCGCGGTTTTCGTTAGACTCACGGAAAGATTCAACAACTTGTAATCTTTTTAAAGCCTCAGTTTTTCTTTGTTTAGAAGTCTCATTGTTAGCGCTGTGTCTTAATTCATAAGATAAAGCATCTAGGTCAATACGAGCTAATAAATCCATAATACACTCTGCTCCCATTTTGGCAACAAATTTATTAGGATCTAAATCATCTAAATATTGGTTTTCTTGAGGAAGAGTATCTAAAATGTTTAAGTATTCTTCTTCAGTTAAGAAATCTAATCTTTGTAATGATTCTCCATCTGCATTCTTAGCGATACCTGGCTGAATTACTACGTATCTTTCGTAGTAAATGATCATATCTAATTTCTTAGATGGAAGACCAAGGATATAACCAATTTTGTTTGGAAGAGAACGGAAGTACCAGATATGAGCAATTGGCACAACAAGGTTGATGTGTCCTACTCTATCACGACGTACTTTTTTCTCAGTAACTTCAACACCACAACGGTCACATATGATACCTTTGTAACGAATTCTTTTATACTTACCACAAGCACATTCAAAATCTTTTACTGGTCCGAAGATTCTTTCGCAGAAAAGTCCGTCACGCTCTGGTTTGTGCGTTCTATAGTTGATTGTTTCTGGCTTTAAAACCTCTCCTCTTGATTCTTTCAAGATAGATTCTGGTGAAGCCAATCCAATAGAGATTTTGTTAAATCTTTTTACTGGATTCTTATCTTTATTGTTTCTATTATTCATCATAGTTTTTACTATTGATTTACTGCTGTTAAAAATTGATTTTAGATTTTCATAATCTCCATCTTTCAAAAATTGCTTTCAAAAGAGTTAAATCATCGCGCTTACCTCGGTTTACTTCTCTAAACCTCAAACTCTTATTTGAGGTGCTAGTTATAAAATGCCCTGCATTATTATAAAAAATCGGAACGGGTTACGGGTATAAATCTTAAAAACTTTAATATTTAGTAATAGTCAGCAGTCTCAGTTTTCAGCGTTAACTGAATACTGAAACTGCGACTGAAAACTTTTATTTATTCTTCCAAACGAAGATCTAATCCTAGACCTTTCAATTCGTGCATTAATACATTGAATGATTCTGGTAAACCTGGTTCTGGCATAGTTTCACCCTTAACGATAGCCTCGTAAGTTTTAGCTCTACCAATAACGTCATCAGACTTAACAGTTAGGATCTCACGTAGAGTACTAGAAGCTCCATAAGCCTCAAGTGCCCAAACCTCCATCTCTCCGAAACGCTGACCTCCAAATTGAGCTTTACCTCCAAGTGGCTGTTGCGTAATCAATGAGTATGGTCCAATAGAACGTGCGTGCATCTTATCGTCAACCATGTGTCCTAATTTAAGCATGTAAATTACACCCACAGTTGCTTTTTGTGCAAAACGCTCTCCAGTACCACCATCATATAGGTAAGTATGTCCGAAACGTGGTACTCCAGCTTCATCAGTCAAGGCGTTGATCTCATCAAGAGAAGCTCCGTCGAAGATTGGAGTAGCAAATTTTCTACCCAAGTTCATACCAGCCCATCCTAATACAGTCTCATAAATCTGACCAATGTTCATACGTGAAGGTACCCCAAGTGGATTCAATACGATATCTACTGGTGTTCCATCTTCTAAGAAAGGCATATCTTCGTGGCGAACGATTCTAGCAACAATACCTTTGTTACCGTGACGACCCGCCATTTTATCACCCACTTTTAACTTACGTTTTTTAGCGATATAGATTTTAGCCAATTTCAAGATTCCAGATGGTAATTCATCTCCAACTGTAATAGTAAATTTCTCTCTTCTTAAAGCTCCTTGTAAGTCGTTCAGCTTAATTTTATAGTTATGAATCAAATCATTAACCATTTTATTTGTAGCATCATCAGCAACCCACTGACCTTTGCTTAAGTGAGCAAAATCTTCTACTGCGTAAAGCATTTTTTGAGTATATTTTTTACCTTTTGGTAAAACTTCTTCACCCAAATCGTTCATTACACCTTGAGATGTTTTTCCGTTAACGATCAAGAATAATTTCTCAACCAATCTGTCTTTTAATTCAACAAATTTAGTTTCGAACTCCATTTCTAAAGCGCCTAAAGCATCTTTATCCTGAGTACGTTTACGTTTATCTTTTACGGCTCTTGCAAATAATTTTTTGTCAAGAACTACACCATGTAAAGATGGAGAAGCTTTTAATGAAGCATCTTTTACGTCACCAGCTTTATCTCCGAAGATTGCACGAAGCAATTTCTCCTCTGGAGTTGGATCTGATTCTCCTTTTGGCGTAATTTTTCCGATCAAAATGTCGCCAGGTTTAACCTCTGCTCCAATTCTAATCATACCGTTTTCATCTAAATCTTTAGTAGCTTCTTCAGAAACGTTAGGAATATCGTTTGTTAACTCTTCGTTTCCTAATTTAGTATCTCTAACCTCTAATGAATAATCATCAACGTGGATAGATGTAAAAATATCATCACGAACTACTTTTTCAGAAATTACAATCGCATCCTCGAAATTGTACCCTTTCCATGGCATGAACGCAACTTTTAAGTTTCTACCTAAAGCTAATTCTCCATTTTGAGTAGCATATCCTTCAGACAATACTTGTCCAGGAACAACTCTGTCACCTCTTCTTACGATAGGTTTCAAGTTGATACTTGTACCTTGATTGGTTTTTCTAAATTTAATTAAGTTGTACGTTTTCTCATCAGCATCAAAACTAACCATTCTCTCGTCTTCTGTACGATCGTATTTAATAGTAATGATATTAGCATCTACGTATTCAACAGTACCATGCCCTTCAGCATTGATCAATACTCTTGAATCAGAAGCTACCTGACGCTCTAAACCTGTACCAACAATCGGCGCTTCAGGACGGATCAACGGAACTGCCTGACGCATCATGTTTGATCCCATCAACGCACGGTTCGCATCATCATGCTCCAAGAAAGGAATCAAAGATGCAGAAATCGAAGCGATCTGGTTAGGAGCAACGTCTGTATAATGTACTGAACTTGGTTCAACAACCGGAAAGTCACCCTCTTCACGAGCAATAACGTTACTAGCTGTAATTTTACCTGAAGCATCCATATCAATGTTTGCCTGAGCAATCATTTTACCTTCTTCTTCTTCAGCACTTAAATAGATTGGTGCACTTTCTAAATCAACTACACCATCTGTTACTTTACGGTATGGAGTTTCAATGAATCCCATTCCGTTTACTTTTGCATAAACACCCAGAGATGAAATCAAACCAATGTTTGGTCCCTCAGGAGTTTCAATCGGACATAAACGACCATAGTGAGTATAGTGAACGTCACGAACCTCGAAACCAGCTCTCTCTCTCGAAAGTCCACCTGGTCCAAGTGCAGAAAGTCTTCTTTTGTGTGTAATCTCAGCTAATGGATTCGTTTGATCCATAAATTGAGATAACTGGTTAGTACCAAAGAAAGAGTTGATAACTGATGATAATGTTTTAGCATTAATCAAATCAATTGGTGTAAACACCTCGTTATCTCTAACGTTCATTCTCTCACGAATAGTTCTAGCCATACGAGCTAAACCAACACCGAATTGTTGAGACAATTGTTCTCCAACTGTTCTAACACGACGGTTTGATAAGTGATCGATATCATCAATCTCAGCTTTAGAGTTGATCAACTCGATCAAATATTTAACGATTGTAATGATATCCTCTTTAGTAAGCACTTGCTTATCCATAGGGATATCTAAATCTAATTTCTTGTTCATTCTGTAACGACCAACTTCACCTAAGTTATAACGTTGATCAGAGAAGAACAATTTATCTATAATACCACGAGCAGTTTCCTCATCAGGCGGTTCAGCATTACGCAACTGACGGTAAATGTGCTCTACAGCTTCTTTTTCAGAGTTTGTAGGGTCTTTTTGTAACGTGTTGTGGATAATAGCATAATCTGCTTGGTTATTATCCTCTTTGTGTAACAAAATAGATTTTACGTTAGAATCGATGATCTCTTCAACATTATCTTTGTCGATAATTGTATCACGATCAAGGATGATTTCGTTACGCTCGATAGAAACTACCTCTCCAGTATCTTCATCTACGAAATCCTCGTGCCAAGTGTTCAAAACACGCGCAGCAAGTCTTCTTCCAATATATTTCTTAATACCAGTTTTAGAAACTTTAATTTCTTCAGCTAAGTCGAAAATTTCAAGGATATCCTTATCTCTTTCGAAACCGATAGCACGGAATAAAGTCGTTACAGGTAATTTTTTCTTTCTATCGATATACGCGTACATTACGCTGTTAATATCAGTAGAGAATTCTATCCAAGAACCTTTAAAAGGAATTACTCTGGCAGAATAAAGTTTAGTTCCATTTGCGTGGAATGACTGTCCAAAGAAAACCCCTGGAGAACGGTGTAATTGAGATACTACAACACGCTCGGCACCATTAATAACAAAAGTACCACTAGGAGTCATGTAAGGAATTGTTCCAAGATAAACATCTTGTACAATAGTTTCAAAATCTTCGTGTTCTGGATCTGTACAGTATAGTTTTAACCTAGCTTTTAAAGGCACACTATAAGTAAGACCTCTCTCTATACATTCTTGAATTGTATAACGTGGCGGATCAACAAAATAATCTAGGAATTCCAATACAAAGTTGTTTCTTGTATCTGTAATTGGGAAGTTTTCCATGAAGGTATTGTATAACCCTTCGTTGCCTCTTTCGTCAGATTTCGTTTCTAATTGAAAGAAATCTTTAAAAGATTTAACCTGAACATCTAAGAAATCCGGATAGTCAGGGATATTTTTTGTAGAGGCAAAATTCAATCTTTCAGTCTGATTTGTTATCATCAATGGACAAAATTTTGATTAAAAAAAAGTAATTTATTTTTGTGTAAATACACACTGTTTAATCTATACTTTCTTAATTATAATCAATACATCTTTAAAAATAAAACAAGTAAAATAGGTTTGATTTTCTTTCTTCGTATTGATCAAAAACTTTTTCGTATTTTAAACTATGGGATAATAAAATTTAAATATTTTATTATACGAAAAATGGTTTAGGCCTTTGAGTGTTAACTCAAGACCTAAACCTAGTTCTTAAACTGAGTTTAATTATTTAAGCTCAACAGTAGCTCCAGCCTCTTCTAAAGATTTTTTAAGACCTTCAGCCTCTTCTTTAGAAACACCTTCTTTAACGTTGCTTGGTGCACCGTCAACTACGTCTTTAGCTTCTTTAAGACCTAAACCAGTTAATTCTTTAACTAATTTTACAACAGCTAATTTAGAAGCTCCTGCATCTTTCAATACAACTGTAAATTCAGTTTGTGCTTCTTCAGCAGCACCGTCTCCACCACCAGCAGCAACTACTACAGCTGCAGCAGCAGGCTCGATACCATACTCGTCTTTTAATATTGTTGCTAATTCGTTAACTTCTTTAACTGTTAAGTTAACTAATTGTTCTGCGAATTGTTTCAAATCTGCCATTTTTTCTATCGTTTAAAATGATTTGTAAAAAATATAATTTATTTATTGTGCGCTAATTAAGCAGTAAGAAAGTATTCTTTCCTACGTTGATAATTACTCTGCTCCTTCTTCTTCGCTTCCTGCGAATTTGTTTTGTAAAGCAGAAATAATTCTTTGAGCTGGAGATTGTAACAATCCAATGATTTCTCCGATAAGCTCTTCTTTAGATTTAATTGTAGCCAATGCATCTAATTGGTTATCCCCAATATATACTTCAGAATTGATGTAAGCTCCTTTTAAAACTGGTTTATCAGATTTCTTACGGAAATCTTTGATAATTTTTCCAGGTGCGTTAGCAACATCAGAAATGAAGATAGCACTGTTACCTGATAAAACTGTAGGTAAATCACCATAATCATTATCAGAAGCTTCCATTGCTTTTGCAAGCAAAGTGTTCTTTACAACTTCTAATTTGATACCTGCTTTGAAACAAGCTCTACGTAAGTTTGAAGTTGTCTCTGCGTTTAAACCAGAAATATCAGAAATGTAAATGATATTTGTACCAGCTAACTGCGCAGTTAAATTTTCAATCGCGATTGATTTTTCTTCTCTAGTCATACTAAAAATTTTTAACTACCAATTATACTGCTTTTGGGTCTAATGCAATAGCAGGACTCATTGTGCTTGTAAGGTGGATACCTTTAATGTATGTACCTTTAGCAGCAGTTGGTTTAAGTTTTATTAATGTTTGAATAATTTCGTGTGCGTTGTCAACAATCTGCTCAGCTCCAAAAGAAACTTTACCGATTCCTGCGTGTACGATACCAGTTTTATCAACCTTAAAGTCAATTTTACCAGCTTTAACTTCTTGAACAGCTTTAGCAACATCCATAGTAACTGTACCTGTCTTAGGGTTTGGCATTAAACCTCTAGGTCCTAAAATACGACCTAATGGACCTAATTTACCCATAACAGCAGGCATAGTAATGATCACATCAACATCTGTCCAACCGTCTTTAATTTTTTGTAAGTAATCGTCAAGACCAACGTGATCTGCTCCAGCTTCTCTTGCTTCAGCTTCTTTATCTGGAGTAACCAATGCTAATACTTTAACGTCTTTTCCTGTTCCGTGAGGTAAAGTAACTACACCTCTAACCATTTGATTCGCTTTTCTTGGATCAACACCCAAACGAACTGCGATATCAACAGACTCATCAAATTTTGCAGAAGCAACAACTTTAATTAATGCAGCAGCATCTTTTAAAGAGTATAATTTGTTCTTTTCAATTTTTGAAGCAGCCTCTTTTTGCTTTTTTGTTAATTTTGCCATTTCTTTTTCTTAATTAAAAAGGAGCATCTCCTGATACAGTTATACCCATAGATCTAGCTGTTCCAGCAACCATACTCATAGCTTTCTCAATTGTGAAAGCGTTTAAGTCTGGCATTTTGTCTTCAGCAATAGTTCTAATTTGTTCCCAAGTAACGCTAGCTACTTTTTTACGATTAGGCTCACCAGAACCAGATTTTAGCTTCGCAGCTTCCATTAACTGAACTGCTGCTGGAGGAGTCTTAACAACAAAATCAAATGATTTGTCTTTGTACACAGTGATTTGCACTGGACAAATTTTGCCAGGTTTATCTTGAGTTCTAGCATTAAATTGCTTACAAAACTCCATGATGTTAACCCCAGCAGCTCCTAAAGCAGGTCCAACCGGTGGCGACGGGTTCGCAGCACCTCCCTTAACTTGTAGTTTAACTACCTTACTAATTTCTTTAGCCATTTTTAAAAAATTTAACACTGTAATCAATGGAAGCGATTACAATGGTTTATTATAGTGTAACAAAAAATTATACTTTTTCTACTTGCATAAAACTTAATTCTAATGGAGTTTTTCTTCCGAAAATCTTAACCATTACTTCAAGCTTACGCTTCTCTTCATTGATTTTTTCAACAGATCCATTAAATCCGTTGAAAGGTCCATCAATAACCTTAACCGTTTCACCAACACTAAATGGAATAGAACGAGTGTCTGTATTAACAGCCAATTCATCCACTTTTCCTAACATACGGTTTACTTCAGAAAGTCTCAAAGGAACAGGTTCTCCGCCCTTAGTTTCTCCTAAAAATCCAATAACACTAGTAATTGACTTAATAATATGAGGAATCTCACCAACTAAGTTAGCTTCGATCATAACATATCCAGGAAAATACACTTTATCCTTAGATGATTTTTTCCCATCTTTTACAGTAACTACTTTTTCAGTAGGAACTAAAACCTGAGAAACATAATCCTCCATACCTAATCTCGCAATCTCAGTCTCGATATAAGCTTTCACTTTATTTTCTTGACCACTAACCGCTCTAACTACGTACCATTTTTTCACATTATTATCTGCCATCACAAAAAAATTATCCTTTTAACCAGTTAAAAAATCCAGCCAAAGCTTTTGCAAAAAATTCGTCTACTCCCCAAGTTGCCAAAGCGAATAAAATCGAAAATACAGCCACAACAATTGTCAATTTTTGTACTTCAGCCCAAGCTGGCCAAGTAACATTTGACTTTAACTCTTCGAAAGCCTCTGATAAATAATTAGTAACTTTTGTCATTTGATATATTTTTTATTGCACGGGCGGAGGGATTCGAACCCCCATCAACGGTTTTGGAGACCGCTATTCTACCCTTGAACTACGCCCGTAATTAAAGCCAGTGATTAAAAAATAATCACTGGCTTCTTATTTATTTTAATAGAATTACTCTACGATTTCAGTAACCTGACCAGCACCAACTGTTCTACCACCTTCACGGATAGCGAAACGTAAACCTACGTTCATAGCGATTGGGCTTAATAAAGCAACCTCAATAGTTAAGTTATCACCTGGCATTACCATCTCTACACCTGCTGGTAAAGAAATAACTCCTGTTACGTCAGTTGTACGTACGTAGAACTGTGGACGGTAGTTATTGTGGAATGGAGTGTGACGTCCACCTTCTTCTTTTTTCAAGATATAAACCTCAGCTTTGAATTTAGAGTGTGGTTTTACTGAACCTGGCTTAATGATAACCATACCTCTTTTGATGTCTGATTTATCAATACCTCTTAACAATAAACCTACGTTATCTCCAGCTTCACCTCTATCAAGGATTTTACGGAACATCTCAACTCCTGTAATAGTAGAAGTTAATTTTTCAGCTCCCATACCAATGATTTCAACAGGATCTCCAGTGTTAGCAACTCCAGTTTCGATACGACCTGTAGCAACAGTTCCACGACCTGTAATTGTAAATACGTCCTCAACTGGCATCAAGAATGGTTTAGCAACGTCACGTACTGGCTCTTCGATCCAGTTGTCAACAGCTTCCATTAATTCGATAATTTTAGGTACCCAGTTTGGATCATTATTTAATCCTCCTAAAGCAGAACCTTGAACTACAGGACCATTATCTCCATCATATTCGTAGAAAGATAATAAATCTCTAATTTCCATTTCAACAAGCTCTAACAACTCAGCATCATCAACCATATCCACTTTGTTCATGAAAACAACGATTCTTGGAATACCAACCTGACGTCCTAAAAGGATGTGCTCACGAGTTTGTGGCATTGGACCATCTGTAGCAGCAACTACTAAGATAGCTCCGTCCATTTGAGCAGCTCCAGTAACCATGTTCTTTACGTAATCCGCGTGACCTGGACAGTCAACGTGAGCGTAGTGACGGTTAGCCGTTTCGTACTCTACGTGAGATGTATTGATAGTAATACCTCTTTCTTTCTCCTCTGGAGCGTTATCGATTTGATCAAACGATTTTGCTTGACAGTAACCAGCATCTGACAATACTTTAGTGATTGCAGCAGTTAATGTAGTTTTTCCGTGATCTACGTGTCCAATTGTACCTATGTTTAAGTGCGGTTTGGAACGATTAAAATTCTCCTTTGCCATTTTACTTAATTTTTAATCTTAGTTATATATTAATTTTCAATTTCCTACTTACTTGAGCCAATGTCGGGATTTGAACCCGAGACCTCTTCCTTACCAAGGAAGCACTCTACCCCTGAGCTACACCGGCAGAGAGTTCTGATTTTAGATTTCTGAATTTAGATTTTAGATTTTTAAAAATCTAAAACCCAAAACCTTAACCTCTTTTTTTTTGTGGGGAGAGCAGGATTCGAACCTGCGAAGTTTTCACAGCAGATTTACAGTCTGCCCTCGTTGGCCGCTTGAGTATCTCCCCTAATTTTAAAATTCCATTATTTTAAAGAACCAAATTTCAAATCGCATTTGAAATTTTCCGAGCCGATAGAGGGACTCGAACCCACGACCTGCTGATTACAAATCAGCTGCTCTAGCCAGCTGAGCTACATCGGCGAATGCATTAAAAAAGTCCGCTATTTCTAACGGACTGCAAATGTAGCTATTTTATCTTTTAATCAAAACATTTTTCAAAAAAAATTTAAATTAAATATGTGCTCTTATTTTTTCCTTCCTTTTCACAAGTAAACGTTCTAACGATTCTGCTGAAAGCTCAACCGCCTCTTCAAATGTTTTGCACTGTTTTTTTACCAAAAAATCATCACCGGGAACATTAATCTTTATCTCCACAACCTTATTCTCTTTATCACTCGTTCTTTCAACTTTCAAAAAAACATCTGACGAAACCACTCGGTCGTAGTATTTTTCCAACTTACCCATTCTTTCCTGAATAAAATCGACCAATTTTCTGTCAACAGTAAAGTTAACTGCATGAACATCTACCTTCATAATACAAATTTTAGGATTTAACATTTTAGAGTTATCATTCCCCTCTTGGATGCGCCCCTTTATACACTTTTTTAAGCTCCGCCAAACTATTATGAGTATAAACCTGTGTAGACGCCAAACTAGAATGCCCTAACAACTCTTTAACTGAATTCAAATCTGCCCCGTTATTTAATAAGTGAGTTGCAAAAGTATGACGAAGCACATGCGGACTTTTTTTCACCTTTTCCGAGACCCTACTAAAGTATGAATTTATTAAACGATAAACAAAAGATTCACTCAATTTTAATCCTTTTTTGGAAATAAAAAAATAATCAAAATCCACCACATTATCCAAACCATCCCTTTCCTTTATATAAACCCTAATTTGATTGAGTATTACTGGCAGAACAGGAATAATTCGCTCTTTATTTCTCTTTCCCAACACTTTTATAACACCAGCAGAAAGATCCACATTTTTAATCATCAAATGAATCAGTTCCGCACGACGCATTCCTGTCACATAAAACATCTCCACAATAAGCTTATCCCTCACTTCCTCAAAACCAACTGGAAGATCTATTTCACTCAACAGATCCTTTAATTCTTTTTCAGAAAAAGGAACCTGAACCACTTTCGGAACTTTTAAAGCCTTATGTTTCAACATTGGATTAATCTCAATTTGTCTGGATTTCAACAAAAACTTATAAAAAGCCTTCAAAGAAGCCATCTTTCTATTTATCGACACATTCGAAATCCCCTGATCAACCAAAAAAACAATCCAGCTCCTAACCTGACTGTAACTAACTATATCAATATTTTCCTGCTCAAAACTTTCACTAACAAAAGATTCAAAAGACACAACATCATTCAAATAAGCCTGCACAGTATGCACAGAATATTTTTTCTCCAGCAAAAGATAATCCTCAAAAGCTTCTTTATTTGTTTTCATAAAAGTCAAAAATCTCAGTATTAAGCACAAAAAAACCGTTAGAATCAAAATTAAAACATTTTGACCACTAACGGTAATTATTTTTTGAAAAGCTAAATATTAACTTTCTAAGCTATCTTTCAAACCTTGAATGTAAGCAGCTTTTTGAATTTGAGCTCTTTTGATAACAGAAGGCTTAATAAAAGCAGTACGTGCTCTTAGTTGACGAACAGTTCCTGTTTTATCAAATTTTCTTTTATAGCGCTTTAATGCTCTATCGATATTTTCTCCGTCTTTAATTGGTATAATTAACATAATATAGACACCTCCTCTCGTTAAGGCTGCAAATGTAAAAATTAATTATTAATTATAAGCTATAAAATTTAAATTATTTTTCTTTAGAGAATTAGGATATAGAAAAAAGAGAATGGACTACATTTTTATTCTTTCAATAAATTTCTAGAAATGACTACTTTTTGAATTTCGGTTGTTCCTTCTCCTATTGTACACAATTTAGAATCTCTGTAGAATTTTTCGACTGGAAAATCTTTAGTATATCCATAGCCACCATGAATTTGAACGGCATCATTGGCAATTTTTACGCAGGCTTCAGAAGCATACATTTTCGCCATTGCTCCTGCTGTAGTTACCTCTTTATGTTTTTGTTTCAAGTAGGCCGCTTTGTGAAGCAGTAATTCTGAGGCCTCTATTTCCGTTGCCATATCTGCCAATTTAAAGGATATCCCTTGAAAATTACTGATCGGCTGTCCGAACTGATGTCTTTCCTTTGAATACTTTAACGCTGCTTCGTAAGCACCTTTTGCAATACCCAACGATAACGCTCCAATAGAAATCCTTCCTCCGTCTAGAATTTTCATTGCCTGAACAAATCCCTGTCCAACTTCTCCTAATCTGTTTTCATCTGGAACTCGGCAGTTATCGAAAACCAACTCTGCAGTTTCACTGGCTCTCATTCCCAGCTTATTTTCTTTCTTTCCTGACGAAAAACCTTTCATCCCTTTTTCAAAAACAAAAGCCGTCATTCCTTTAGAATCTCCTTTTTCCCCTGTACGCACCACAACAACCGCTATATCTCCAGAGATTGCATGAGTTATGAAGTTTTTAGCTCCATTTACCACCCAATGATCACCATCTCTTACAGCCGTCGTATTCATTCCTCCAGCATCGGAGCCTGTATTATGTTCTGTCAAACCCCAAGCCCCAATATGCTCTGCTGTTGCTAATTTAGGAAGCCATTTTTTCTTTTGTTCTTCGTTTCCAAAAGTCAAAATATGATTTGTACATAACGAATTATGTGCTGCAACTGACAATCCTATTGATGGGTCTACTTTTGAAATTTCTTCAATTATAGTAACATATTCATGATAACCTAAACCAGAACCTCCATATTCTTCAGGAACTAAAACCCCCATAAATCCCATTTCTCCCAATTTCTTAAATAACGGAATTGGAAAAATCTGCGATTCATCCCACTCCATTATATAAGGTCTTATATTTTTTTCTGCAAAGTCTTTTATAGACTGTGCAATCATTAACTGTGTTTCGTTATATTCAAAATTCATTAGTTGCTTTCTTTTTAGTACTCCAAATATAGGCTAATTATTTTTGCTTTTTCAACAGGAAAATCTTTAATTTTTGCTAAATCCTCAATATTATTAAAATTTCCGTTCATACTCCTATACGTTACAATCTGTTTTGCCAGTGCATATTTGAAGTATGGAAACTGTGATAATTCTTTTAACGAAGCGTCATTTACATTTATTTTTTTTAATGTTGACGGGATTATCACTTTAAAATGAGTCTTTAATTCATTTATAACTTCGGGCGAAAGTCCCCACACATCTTCCATTTGGTCCATTGAAACAAAACATCCCATAATTTCTTTTTGTTTTAAGATTCGCACTGAGAGCCCTTCTCCTATTCCATATATTTTCATTAAATCTTCCTGGGTTGCTTGATTTATATCCAATACATCAAACTTTACTTTTTTAGGATAACTATTCTTGCTGTATTCCATTTTCTCTGATTTAAAATCAGATTTATGCTGTGTCCAATCTGGAAATTTAAATAAGGGAGAAATTTTATTGAGCAACGAATCTGAAATTCCAGTAACCTTTTGAAATTCCTCAGCTGAGTTTACGTATTTATTTTCTTTACGAAATGCCTGTAACCGATCAATTTCTTCAACCGACATTCCGAGTTTATACCCTTTATAATCTGAAATAAAATTTGGATTGAACAGATAAACAGAAGGTTTATTATTTCCTTTCGAGCTTTTTTCATTATCAATTTCTGATTGAAGAGCCAGCCATTTTTCCGTATCAGAACTTTTTATTTTAGTAGTAGAAAAATCAGCAAACAGATAAATTGACTGTAACATTATTATAATTAAGAATAACATAAAAATGCCCGTTCTCTGGTACTTTGTAAAATGCAGATACCTTTTAAAATAACTAAAATTCATAACAAAAAAGCTTTTCAATTTATTTTCAAATCATAAAATAAGAAAAAACCTTCAAAAGTATCAATAAAATTAACAGGAAAAGTAGTTTTTAAAAAATTATTAAATATTTCGCAAAACATCAATTAATTTAATGAATATCAATACTTAAAGAATTATTCTTGAGAGTCCTGTAAAAAAAATGAATATTTTATAACTTAAAACATGATAATTGTTTTTATTTTTTACAAAAAACAATACATTTGGCACTTAATAACAAATAAACCAATAATATAGTATGTCAATTTGGAGAGTTAAACCAATATCAGCCTTTGAGGCCGATATGAAAAAAAGTGATTTAAAGAGAGTCCTTGGAAAATGGAGTCTTACCGCCATTGGTGTTGGTGCCATTATCGGTGGAGGAATTTTTGTACTTACAGGTACTGGGGCTTATTATCATGCAGGTCCAGCATTAGCAATTTCGTTTATTATCGCAGGTATTGCTTGTGTTTTTGCGGCTCTTTGCTATTCTGAATTTGCTTCCATTTTACCAGTTGAAGGATCTGCTTACGCTTATGCTTATGGTACTATCGGAGAAATTTTTGCCTGGATAATTGGCTGGGGACTTATTCTCGAATATGCAATGGGCTCGATGACCGTAGCGGTTTCCTGGTCCGGATATTTTAATAAATTACTCAAACTATTTCATATTAAACTCCCTGAATGGCTAACCACGGATCCTGCAAGCTACACTGGAGAAGGTTTTTCTATGAATCTTCCAGCTTTCTTAATCGTTATTTTGGTTATATCATTACTTATTAAAGGAACAAAAAGCGCTGCAAAAGCTAATAATGCTATTGTGATTCTTAAAGTTTCTGCGGTTATCTTCGTAATTATTGCTGGACTTTTCTTTATTAATACAGCAAACTGGAGTCCTTTTATTCCTGAAGCAACTCAAATTATTGAAAAAGAAACAACTCACAATGCATATGGAATTGGGGGAATTGTTTCTGGAGCAGCTGCGATTTTCTTCGCTTACGTTGGTTTTGATGCTGTTTCTACACAAGCCGGAGAAGCTATTAATCCTAAAAAAGATGTTCCTTTTGCTATTATTGCTTCTTTATTAGTTTGTACTACTTTATATATTCTTGTTTCTCTTGTATTAACTGGAATGATGAATTACCAAGATTTTAATCCGCTAGGGAAATATCCTGAAGCGATCAAAGCACCTGTAGCTTATGCATTTGATATCGCCGGACAACCATGGGCTGGATTTATTATTACTGTTGCAGCTACTATTGGATTAGTTTCTGTATTAATGGTAATGATTATGGGACAATCTAGAATTTTCTTAGGTATGTCTAAAGATGGTTTAATTCCTTCTGTCTTCTCTAAAGTGAACCCTATTTCTGGAACTCCAAAAACCAACTTAATGATTTTGGGTGCAATTATTGCAACAGTTGCAGCTTTTACCCCTATCAATAAATTAGCAGATATGACAAGTTTTGGTACTTTATTTGCCTTTACAATGGTTTGTATTGCGGTTTGGATTTTAAGAGTAAAGCAACCAGGTTTAAACAGAACTTTTAAAGTTCCAGCTTTGCCAATTATTGCTGTTTTAGGAATTGCAATTAATACTTATCTGATTATCAATTTAAGTTTAGATGCTCAATTGTTATCACTTGGATGGCTTTTAATTGGTATTCTTGTTTATTTTGGATACAGTAAACAAAGATCTAAGCTTAATGACGCTAAAGGATTCGAAGAATAGAAATATTACACCCTTTCAATATAAAAAGAAAGCTCCAAATTAACATTTGGAGCTTTCTATTTATAAATCAAATACAGAAGTTCTTTTGGAACGGATTAAATCTTTTAGCCTAATCCAAAATGCCAACGTCAGATAAACTCCAAATCCTAAACCTGCCGTAACAAAAGAAATGTAGATAAAAAACAATCTGACACTTGTTACACGCATTCCTAGTTTATCTGCCAATCTAGAAGAAACATGAAAACCATATTTTTCAAAAAAGAATTTTAATTTTAAAATAGCCGACATATTATGATATTAGATTTTTGACTTAAGATTTTAGATTTCTTCGTTGACGTGAATTGCAAAAATACAAAATTATCTAATTGTTTTTTAGAAGTTCCACTCCTATCGAACATTTTAAACAGGCTTTATGATTACAATATTCATTTTTGAGTTCTAATAAAGTTTGACTTTCAAATGCATTTTTCGGCTTTATTCCAAACGAAACAAACTTATCTATTACGGCATTTTTCTCTGATGCAACCTCATTCATGAAATCAATTAAATCTTCAACAATTGGTTCGCCTAATACAGCCGAATAAGCAAACTGAATTGGAATAATCGTATTGATCACAATCAAATCTAAAAACGCCTTCGATAATGGTTTTGATTTCCTTGGACTTTCTTTATCAAACTGATAATGGTTCTGCCAATAACTACTTGCCGAAACATTAAAAAGATTATAAACGCTCGCAAGAGACTTTAAATCATTTATCTTAGAAAACAAATTTTGATATTTATGATAAAGACCTGCCAATTGTGAAAGTCTTATAGTTGGAAAATTATCAGGGCGAAGTTTAAAAAATTGCACAGGTTCAACAAATGTTCTTTCCAATTGGTACTTATTCAATAAATAAAAATATCTGAATTTTAAATCTTTAAAATAGACATCTTCTTTTTCTCCAATAAGCAAACCAGCAGTTCCAAAGAATAACGCTTCCAGATTTTCGTTTTCGAAACTTTCTTTTCTTATGATTGAAAACGGAATTGATTTGGCAATTTGAAGAAAAGAAACTCCATTTGTATTTAAACCAAAATTCTTTGCCAAAAGACAAAACAAAACCGCTTCCCAGTCTTGATTTGTTTCTTCTAATAATTCGTAAATAAATTTTGCTTTGCGTTCCAAACGTTCAAAAAACAATCTTTCCTGCCAGCTTTTAAAAACAAAACTGTCAATACCTTTAATTTGTTTTTCGCATGAAATCCATGTTTTAGGAGAAACCAATGCTTTATAATTAGCCAGTATTTCTTTATCAACAAAGTCTTTGAGAACCAAAACGGGAATTTCCGTATTATCTTCTCTAAAAATAGCCGTATCATTCTCCCAAACTACATGAAGGATCACATTTTGATAAGCCGGATCTTTTTCGTGATTATGAAGATACCAATCGGACGATTTTAAATGAATTTCGACATTGCCTGCCCATTTTTGATTTCCAATTTCTATCTGCGCATTAAAAAAATCAGGCCCCGAAAGCTCTAAATAATCACCCGATTTTAAAATAGTAATTAATTCGCCTTGTGCACTTTTCAAATTCAGAGTATCAAACTTCTTGAATTTCCAGAGATAATGAAGAAAGTCTTCTTTCATTTTTAGATTTTATACTGTTTTACAAAAGCTAAAAATAATAAAATTTTAAAATTATTCTTACAAAATAAATTTATTTAACGAAGTAGATACAACTTTGCACAAGCTCTCGCATCTGATAAAGCTTCATGGTGATTAAGCTGAATTTTCATTTCACGACAGCAATCACTCAATTTTGTTGGCTTTATTCCTTTTGCTTTATAGATTTTCACAGTGCATTCCCATTTTGAAGCAATATTGAGATCTTCATAATTTAAGCCATGAAGCAACATAGACTTCATTAAAACATTGCGGTCAAAGCTTTCATTATGTGCCACCACAACTCGATTTTTTAGTCGCTTTTCAATTTCAGGATAAACCTGAAAAAAAGATTTAGAATTGACAGTATCCTTTGGATAAATTCCATGAACACGAGTCGTAAACGGGTTATATTCGTTATTTGGTGGTTTTATTAAAGTTACAAATTCGTCAACAATTATTCCGTTTTGAACTGTAACAATTCCGACTGAGCAAGGATGATATCCTGTAGCCGTTTCAAAATCTATAGCAGTAAAATTCATTCTATATTTTTAAAAGAAAAATCCATAAATCTAATCACTAAAGTAACAAGATTTATGGATAAATATATTTGTAAAGGCTTATTTTATCGAGCCAATAATATCGTATTTTGTAATAATATGATGATGTCCGTTTCCTAAATCAACCAAAACTGCATCATTTTCTTTTGTAAAAAGTTTTGATACTTCTTCGATTGGAGTTCCTAATTTTACAATTGGAAAAGGTTTGCCCATTACCTCTTTGATTGGTTTCTCGGCAACATTCTTATCTGCAACATAACTTCTAAATAAGTCTGTTTCGTCTACAGAACCTACAAAACCGTTAATATCCACAACAGGAATCTGCGAAATTTTATATTTGCGCATGCGTTCAATTGCATGCGAAACCAATTCTTCTGTACGAACCACAATTAATTCTTTATCGATATGATCTTTAATAACGTCTTCTGCTTTGGTCACATTTTCTTCCAAGAATCCACGCTCACGCATCCAATCATCGTTGAACATTTTACCTACATAACGGCTTCCAGAATCATGAAATAATACTACCACAACATCATCGGGCTTAAAATGCTCTTTTAGCTGCAATAAACCTTTTATACAAGCGCCAGCCGAATTTCCAACAAAAATAGCTTCTTCAAGCGCAATTTTTCTGGTGTAAACAGCCGCATCTTTATCTGTTACTTTGGTAAATCCGTCAATTAAAGAGAAGTCAACATTTTTAGGCAAAATATCTTCACCTATTCCTTCTGTTATATAGGAGTAGATTTCGTTTTCATCAAAAATTCCTGTTTCATGGTATTTTTTAAAAACAGAACCATAAGTATCAATTCCCCAGATTTTAATGTTCGGGTTTTTCTCTTTTAAATATTTTCCAACGCCGGAAATAGTCCCGCCTGTTCCAACACCAACAACAAAATGCGTAATTTTACCATCAGTCTGTTTCCAGATTTCTGGCCCAGTTTGTTCGTAATGTGCCAATGAATTTGACATATTATCATATTGATTTACATACCAAGAATTTGGAGTTTCTTCTGCTAAACGCTTAGAAACTGAATAATAAGAACGAGGATCTGTTGGCTCAACATCTGTAGGACATACAACAACTTTTGCACCAACAGCACGAAGAATATCCATTTTTTCTTTTGACTGTTTATCTGAGATAACACAGATTAATTTATATCCTTTTACAATAGCTACGAGAGCCAATCCCATTCCTGTATTTCCTGAAGTTCCTTCGATAATAGTTCCTCCCGGTTTTAATCTTCCATCAGCCTCTGCGTCTTCAATCATTTTCACGGCCATTCTGTCTTTTACAGAATTACCTGGATTAAAAGTTTCGACTTTTGCCAATACTAACGCATCAATTTCAGCAACAATTTTGTTGAGTTTTACCAATGGTGTGTTACCAATTGTTTCTAAAATATTATTTGAAAAGTCCATTTTTATTTAAGTTTAATATGTGGTTTAAAATAAAGTAAGTCTTTTTTTTATTGGAAGAAATTCCAAACTAAACCAAAACGCAATACAAAATCACGATAAGGATTATTAGGCGTTGCATAATAATTACTTTGTGTAAAAGCAGCGTTGAAATGTTCTGCTTTTAAATAAAATCTGGTCTGACGAATTCTGGCATTGATGAAGAAATCAAATGTTGCAAAACCGCCGATCTTTTTATTCTGCTGTACAAAAAATTCTGCGATAACGGGATTATAATCATCTCCATAATACTTTGTCAGATAATTAAAGACAAGTCCTGTCTGCATGTACAATGCTTTCTTGAAAAAGTAGCCAGAATAGTAAAACGTATTTCTAGTCACAAAATCAGGAACATTTAAGATTAAGTCAGACTGATCTACTTTTTGATATAAAAGTGTATTGTCTAATGCAAATGGACCAAACTTAAATTCACGGCTTGCTTTTATTTCCAAATAATTAATTGTGTTTGCATATTGAAATGGATTTACAATTTGAATATTTGATGCTTTTTGCATATCTGTAGCAGCATCCGCAAAATATAAATGATCTTTAAGAACTGTGTACTGAACTTGTCCTGTTAACCAGGGAGTCTGAATCTCTGCACTAAGAGAATTGATTTTTTCATTTTTAAAATTATTCGACCAATTGTATGCCACCCAACTACTTTGATACAGGTTATAATTATTATTCGGTAGTTTATTGATATTACGATATCTAAAATCAAATTTAATTTTATCATTTAAATCATATCGCAACTTTGCATCTAAATCTGAAAGCGATTGGTTTGTAATTGATCTAGAATATAAAAATCTCCCATTCCACTTGTTTTTTTGGTATTCATACTGTCCTCCTACGTTATTAATCTGTACAAACAAATTCCCTGGTACAGCAGTATTATCATCACGAACAATAACTCGTTCATATTCATAGTTTGATCTGTAATCATCTATAAAAAAGTTAAACTTTCCAAGAAGCGAATTTTCATAAGCAAGTCCCGCTTTATTATAAAGTCTTTCATACTTTGTTTGATCGTTTATATTGCTGGACGAGTACGAATCACCAAAACGCTGCACTCTAGTCGTAACATTATTATCATCAGTAACGGTAGAAATTACCGTTGGCTGTTTATACTCGTAAGTTTTATTTTCATAATTAAGCTGATGAGTGACATATAGATTATTATTCCCCTCAGTTGGATTTACTCTAAAAGCATGATCAAAAAAGATTCTTCTTCCTTTTAACATCGATTCTGCATCAGTTAAATAGACTTGCAGTCTTTGTCTGTTTTTGTAATCTTTATTATCGCTTTCAAAGTTATTATCATTCGTAATTCCTCCGTTTTCCTCATTCATTATATCTTGAAAAGTATAATGAGCGTTTATGGCATAACGTCTACTTGTAGTGGCATAACTAGTTGTAAATCTAAAATTTCCAGCACTCACCAATTGATTAATATAATCTCCTTCCGACCTTAAACCTCTATAGGCAATTGAAAAATTCAGGTTTTTAGAAACGTTCAATGTGATAAAAGAATCTACATTTTGACCTTTATTAATTGTTGTATTAAAAAACAATTCTGTAAAAGGTGTCGCTGCAGAATAATATTTAATTTGATCTGCTTGTATATAATTAAAGTGTTTTCCGTTAAAACCAATTTCTGGATATGGAGAAAAACTCGTTAAACTGTATTGCAAGGTATTTAAAGGCTGTCCGATATTTGAAAACTCCTGATAACCAAAAAGGTCTTTTCTAAGATGATTTTGTCTGTAAGCACTTTTAATAGTCAGCGAGGTATCGGCGTAAATTGTATCGTGTTCCAATGTAATTATTTTATATTGGTCTATAGTTGCAATCTTAGCTTTCTTCTTTTTTACGGTATCTGTAATACTAGAATATTCCGTATTCATATCTAAATTATTCTTAGGAGCTGGTTTTACTTGAGAAAACAATAAAGTTGGTACAACTAATAGATATAGAAAAATGAATATTCTCATTTGATGGCTTTATATAAATTTATTTTGACAAAATTTGCTAAGCAAAGGTAAATTATAAAAACAAATAAAGAAAAAAACACTTCATTTTATATAATTGCCTTGGCAGACAGTGTCAAAACGAATATTTTTGCTGAAAATTTTATCTAATTTGTTATTTAAAAATTAAAAAAATGCTCTCAAAAAATTTTTCAGGATTTGTTCTAGAAACAGGAACAGATGAAGCTGGACGAGGATGTCTCGCAGGACCCGTAACCGCAGCGGCTATAATTCTGCCCGAAGATTTTGAGAATAGCATTTTAAACGACAGTAAGCAGTTGTCTGAAAAGACAAGAGCGCTTTTAAAACCAATTATAGAAAAGGAAGCGCTTTGTTTTGCAGTAACTCATTTATTTCCGGAAGAAATTGACGAAATAAATATTCTAAATGCTTCAATGAAAGGCATGCAGGAATGTATATTAAAACTGAAACACGTTCCTGAGTACATTATTGTAGATGGAAACCGATCTATAAATGCCAAGTTGGGACTTAAAAATACTTTTGGCAGACAATTTTCTGATGATGAAATTGCATTATTAAAATCGATTCCCAATCAAAGTATTATAAAAGGTGATGCAAAATTTCTAAGTATTGCAGCAGCTTCGGTTTTAGCTAAAACGTATCGCGACGAATACATGGATCAAATTCATGAAGAATTCCCAATGTATAATTGGAAAAAGAATAAAGGTTATCCGACTACTGAACATCGCGAAGCCATTAAAAAATATGGCACAACAAAATACCATCGAATGAGTTTTAGGCTCCTGCCTGATCAACTAGAGCTTGATTTGTTTTAATAACAAAAGGCTGTCAACAAAATTTGACAGCCTTTCGCTTTTTTTAGGCTTTAATATTTATCCCAAAATAATTTCGTGTCCAGTTTATCACCACCAATATCGTTGGCGGCTTTCCTGTAATTAGTTTCGTTTACCAATTGTTCTTTTCCTGAATATGTATAGCGAACAGGAACTGTTAAAATATTCTTTTCAATAGCAGATTTTGGTGCTTTTAAAACTGGAAAATCTAATCTTCTGTAAGATGTCCAGGCTTCAAAGCCTCTGTTATAAAGTGCAAACCAAGCCTGATTTCCAATTTTTTCCTTCCAGTTTGCACCACTCTGCACATTTAAATAATCTACTTTAGGTTTTGCAAGATAGGCCGTTGCATCTGCCTGCGTTAATCCCCAGTCCAGCATTGAAGCTGTAATTCCAGCATCATAATATTTTTTTGCCTGAGCAGATCCTCCTGGAATTAAGTTTTTTTCACTCGCTTCTGCCAATAAGAACTGTAATTCTGCATAATCAAACAATGTACCTGGATAAGTTTCACTATTAAATGTTTTTGTTATATGCGAAGATGATGCATAAATATTAGCTTCACCATAAGTTCCTCCTACAAAAGTTCTTCCTGGGGGAAGGGTAGGAACAGGTGTGTCATTAACAAAATATTTTACCATTCGGGGATCGCCTCCTGGAACAATAGCATCCATTGCTGCTACAAAAGGTTCTGCCGGAACAAAATCTGTTCTTTTACTTGCTACCAAATCTGTATACAAAGGATTCTGATTACCTGTAGTTGTCAGGTAAACCAACTTTGTATTATCAGCATTACTCGCAAGCGGTCCATTTGCTAATGCTTTCTGAATCTGTGTTGCTGCATATGCAGGCTCAACATCTGAAATATTTACTGCCAGCCTAATAACTAATGAATTAACAAATTTTGCCCATTTTAGGTTACTTGCCGCATTTCCGAAATAGATGATATCTGCATTTCCAAAATTAGGGCTTGAGGCATTTTTCTTAAATATTATCTCATCTTTTACTAAACGTTCTATCAGATCTTTATAAATGGTCTTAGCATCATCATAAGAAGGTAGTGGATACTTTACAATATCTCCTGCCTGTGAGTAAGGAATATTTCCAAAAGTATCAACTAATATGCTATAAGAATACACCTCCATTACATCGATAAGTGCTAGTTTATTTTCTTTAACCGCAATTTCAGAATCTGTGATTGCTGTTTGTGATGTAATCATCCCTTTAGCCTCTTTTAAATCTGCCAGTACATCCCTGTAGAAAACTACAAAATGATTATCAGGAATTTTGCGACTTTTAATATCATATTGGCTTTCGCTCGGATAAGTTGTTTCAGCCCATTGCTGAGCAAACAATCTAAAAACATTATAATTGACACTGGTACTCACCATTTGATCTACAATTTTCTTCTGAGCATTGGAAAACAAATATTCTGATCTAGTAATTGCTGGCTTTTTAGGATCCACATTTTCATCCGTAAGATCACTACTGCATGAAAAGAGGATACTGATAAAAGATAATGATATAATTATTTTTTTCATGGTTTAAAATTTTAAAGTTAGGTTACAGCCAATATTTCTTGTTGTAGGCAATGAACCGCTTGAGTATCCTGATGATAGATTCCCAGAACTAAGTCCGCTCTCCGGGTCTGCACCTGGAAGATTTTTATGAATGATCCACAAATTAGACCCTACCAACGATAATTTAAGCCCTGTTAGTCTCATTCTGGATACCATTTCTGATGGAAAATTATAAGTAATACTAGCTTCTCTTAATTTGATATAACCTGCATCATAAATAAAAGCTTTTTGTGGGTTTTTGGTATATCCGTAAATTCCACCTGCTACTTCTGGTGATGGAGTTCTGGTCGTATTTGGTGTTCCATCGGCATTTACTCCAGGCAATATTACACCGCCACCGTTGGCCAATGTATTACGTACAGGATTTCCAAGTTCATTATAACCAGCAGTTGATTCATAAAGACCTGAATTTTGACCATAATATTGATCTAAAGAAAAAATATCTCCTCCTTTTTGCATATCGATAAGGAATCCAAACGAAAACTGTTTGTAACTAAATTTATTTCGAATTCAACCTATCCAGTCTGGTGTAACATTTCCAATTACATTGGTAGTAGTAGATGTTAATACATACGTACCATTTTTGGTTATTTTTTGTCCATCTTTTGTGTAGGTGTAATCAGCTCCAATGATATCGCCATAAGGACTTCCTTTTTTAGCCACAATGCTAACACCTCCCTGAAAAGATCCTAAAGTCAGTGTTTCAATGCCATCTGTTAATTCCACAACAGTATTTTTATTTTTAGACCAGTTTACAAAAACATCCCACTGAAAATCTTTCCTTTTTAAAGGATTTAAATTAAGCTGTACTTCTATTCCTTTATTTTCTACCGAACCTGCATTAATATATCGGGAAGAATACCCTGTAGCCGGAGAATAGTCTACAGGAAATATTTGATCTGAGCTTAAACTTTTATAAATACTGGTTTCGAGTCCAAATCTTCTGTTAAAAAACTGAAGCTCTAAACCAACTTCATTAGAAACAGTTTTTACTGGACGTAAATTTGGATTTGCCGCGGTACTTGGTTTAGAGTAAAGCGGATTTGAACCAAAATTGTCAAACTTGTCAAAAGTGTCCTGCAATGCATACAAATCAATATTTCCTTGTGGATTCTCAGCATAACTTACACGAAGTTTTCCAAACGAAAACCAATCTTTTTTAACATGTTGTGTGAATACATAACTTGCAGATGTCGAGAAAGTATTTACTGCATTATTACCTTTTGGCAATGTAGAAAAGGCATCATTACGTACTGTGCCCTCTAAAAATAAGAAATCCTTATACCCCAAAGAAGCTGACAAATAAGCACTATTTACTCCAGAGTTATCTTCTTTTTCTACAGGAAATGGAGCTGCGGTTTTAGAATTTGACAATGCATAAACTCCTGGTATAATTAACCCTCCCTCTGTCGAGGCTAAAGTTGAAGTTCGTCTTGTTCTCAAAGCATTAAAACCAATTAATCCAGTTAAAGAAAAACTATCATTGAGTTTTTTATTAAGATTTAGCGTAAATTGATAATTCTGTTCAGAAAACATTCCGTTGTATTTTTGATATCCCGATGGAACTGATGCTCTGCTGACACCAAACACTGCACTGCTTGCGCCATCAGCTCTTCTTTCTTCACGCAATTCAGCATAAGTGTCTGTACTTGCTTTTCCAGAAGCAAAAAGCCAGTCTGTTAACTTATAATCTAGTTGTACATAGCCTATGAAGCGATTTCTTTCATCAGATTGAAAATTTTTATATCTAGTAAAATATGGATTATTTTGAGACTTTACATTTGTTTTCCCGTTAGCCGGGTCTTCCATATTCCATGCAATGTTTTGTCCTCCTGAATTCTCAAAAACACTTTTTAGTTCTTTTATATCAACATTTACTGGCCACCACTGTCTAAAACTACTCACTACGTTGTCTCCGCTGTATCCGGTAGAATTTCTTCCAACTGTAGTCTGTGCCATATAATTAGCAAAAACATTGGCCGATAATTTATCTGTAAACTTATGGCTTAATTTCAAGCTTAAATTGTTTTTCTTTAATTCACTATTGAGTAGTATTCCATTTTCTTTGTAATTATTATAATTGATGACAACGTTTGTCTTTTCATTCCCATCTTCAAAAGAAACTGAATTATTAAAAATTTGAGCGGTCTGAAAAAAAGTAATTGGACCATTTTGTGCAGCAACCCAAGGTGTTTTTTTACCATAATTTGAAGAATAAGGTGTAAAAGAGTTCCATTGATATACCATCAAATTAGGATCAAAAGCTACACCGTATGAGGCATCATCAAAAGTAGTTGCAACCTGATTTCCATTTTTATCAATTACAAAAAAAGCTCCCGTTGGTCCTACTGGTATTCCTTTGGCATTTCCTTTGTCATCGTAAGTCGGTCCATAACCCTGACCATATTTATTCTGATATGTTGGAAATGTAGTTTTGTCAATGGTACCGATAGTAACCTCGCTTGAAACGGTTATACCCATTCCTTTTTTAGCTTTTCCTTTTTTTGTGGTAATCATAATAACTCCATTACCAGCCTGCCAGCCATACAAAGCAGCAGCAGCAGCACCTTTAAGAATGTTCAGAGATTCTATATCATCCGGATTAATATCCATTCCCGCATTACCATAATCATAAGTATTTCTAACTCCTTCTGTTTGTTTTGCCGAGTTTGAATTGATATTACTGTTGTTAATAGGCATTCCGTCTATAACAATCAGCATTTGATTATCTCCTGTTAGGTTTTTAACTCCCCTTGACACCACATTTGTTGACCCTCCAAAATTGGTATTCTTTCTTATATAAACACCGGCAGCTTTTCCTGAAATTTCATTTAAGAAATTCCCGCTGGCAACTCCCGAATTTAAATCGGCTCCTTTTATTTCCTGTGAGGCATATCCCAGTGATTTTTTCTCTCTTTTAATTCCTAATGCGGTCACCACAACTCCGTCAAGTTCATTAGAAATACCAGACATCTTTGCATTTATTACTGTAGATGCCGCTTTGATTTCCTGGGTTTTCATTCCTACATAACTAAAAATAAGAATCTCAGTTGCCGATGCTTTAATAGAATATTTTCCATCTATATCGGTCTGGGCACCTTTTTTTGTTCCCTTAACGAGAACACTAACACCTGGAAGCGGAAATCCGGTTTCATCGGATATCGTTCCAGAAATAACTCTTTCCTGTGAGAAAGAAAATTGTATCGTTAACATCAGAAAGAATGTTAAGAGACATTTAAACTGTAATTTCATTTTTGTTTATTTTGGTTAATAATTGTCAAAAATGAAATTATTTTCTTACGAAAACAATTTAAAAATGTTAAATTTAAATATTTTTCCTACTTTATATTATATTTATCTAAATTAAATAGTACAAAAAAGCTAACATAAATCAGCAATCTCATTATCAATAAAAGTAAAAATATTAATACTCAGTACACTTTTCGTACAAATAGTTCATTCAACCGAATACGAATGAAACATAATATCAAAATAAAATAATTAAGATTTTTTTCTACAACAAAAGCCATTTCGTTGTAATAAGACTTACAAACAAAATGGCTTTTTTTAGTTATTCTTCAGCATTAAAATATCCCTCAATCAATTCCTTTTCTGGAGAGATAAAACGATTTAAATCAATTTTTTAAACAAATTCAGCTTCAAATAATGCTGTAAAATGTTTGATGATTTTAGCTTTTACTTCATCTTCATCTACCTTTTCTACTCCAAGTTCGACGTTCAAGGAGGTCACACCTTTTCCTCGAATACCGCATGGAATAATATTATCAAAATATCCCAAATCGACATTTACGTTTAAAGCAAATCCGTGCATGGTTACCCAACGTGAAGCACGAACGCCCATAGCACATATTTTACGTGCAAACGGAGTTCCTACACCTAACCAAACTCCTGTTTCGCCTTCACTTCTACCCGACTCTAAACCGTATTCTGCCAAAGTAAGAATCATAGATTCCTCTAGCAGACGTAAGTATTTATGAATATCAGTAAAGAAGTTTTCCAAATCAAGAATAGGATAACCTACAATTTGTCCAGGTCCGTGATACGTTATGTCGCCACCGCGGTTAATTTTATAGAAAGTCGCTCCTTTGGCTTCGAGCTGTTTTTCGTTTAACAATAAATTCTCAAAATCGCCGCTTTTACCCAAGGTATAAACATGCGGATGCTCTACAAATAATAAATAATTTGGAGTCGGCAGATCAAGTTCTTCCCTTCTGTTTTTGATTTTTAAATCGACTATGTCTTTGAAAAGCTCTTCCTGATATTCCCAGGTCGATTTATAGTCTTTATTACCCAGATCCTGAAGTTGGATTTTTTTGTTCATTTTAATTATTTTTCAAACTCAACATCAAAGTTGAGTTTGTCTGGATTCTCCATATAATCCGTAAAAGAGTATTGAATTGTAATTGATTTTCGGTCGTCGCTAAACAATGCATTTGGATTAGAGACTTTCTTAATCTTTTTTGGAAAATTATATTTTACAATGTAATTCGATGAAGCAAACATCATTTTGCTCATATCTGCTGTAGAATCTTTTTTAATCTCAGCCAGTTTCTGCTTATCTATTACCGCTTTCCTTGTAAATTTCTTTCCGTCGTAAGTATAACTTAGTTTACTATTATTGTTTCCAAAACCACTTCCAAGCGGACTAGCATTGGCACTGCCTTCCAATTTTTGAAGTGCACTTATGGTTTGTAAAATATCTTGCAATTCGTTTACGTTTTTAAAATCTGTTGCAAAGTTCATTAAAAACTGCTTTTTCTCTGAACTCATTTTAGTACTCACCACAAAATTCTCTAATTTTTTCAAGTCTTTTTGAGCTTCTGGAGACAATTTTGCAATACTGTCTTTTTTCTCTTCAAATAGTTGTTTGAAAGTAAATGTCGAATCTATGTCTTTTTTAGCATCGGCTCCCATTTGGCTTCCTATTTGGTCGCCCGCCATTTCCATTAAAGCAGAACCGTCCATATCTACAGAGAATTTTCCTGTTCCGTTTTCATTAATCGTAATATTTTCAGTGAAAGTACAACTCGTTAATGTTGCTATTAAAAAAGAAAAGCTTAGTAATTGGTATAATTTCATAAGGGTACAATTTTTCATCAAAGATACGAAGTTTTTTAGGTTCTGGGATTCTGAGCCTCTAAGATTCTAAGTCACTGATATTATAAGCTTTAAGCTTTTTTTTTATTATTCCAAAACTACTTTGAGATTTGTCATTTCCGGATTGCGTAAACAATCTGACAATTTAAATTCTAATGTTAACGATTTTTCATCTGAATTGATTATAGCTTTTGAATTGGAAATTGATTTTATCTTTTTTGGGAAATGATATTTTAATAAATATGATTGCACCAGCTTTGAAGAACCGTATTTTTTTTCAAAATTTTCAGACTGCTCTTTTGCTTTTTCTAATTCGTCTTTATTTATAATTGAAACTGAACGTTTAAAAATTGTCCCGTCAAAATCATATTCTATTCTGAAATAATGATTTTCTGCCGTCAGGGCATAATTATGCTGAATGTCTGAAGCATAATCTTCTGTTTTAAATAAATCTGGGATTTCTGAAACTTTATTAAAGTGAAGTGAAAAAATGTTTCGAAATTCTTTTTCGTAAGAACTTCGTTTGACATGCACTTTTACATCAGCATATTTTTGAAACAACTTTTGTTCTTCTGGAAGGTATTTTATAAAATTCTCCCTGTACTTTTCAATGTATTCTTTGAAAACATAAGTAGTATCCTGAAACACATTTTCTTTCGAATATTCTTCGCCTGCCAATTGCATATAACTATTTTCTTCTCTCTGCTGTACAATTTCTATATCGCCACTCCCATCAGAATTGATTGTAATGGTTTCGGTTATTTGACAGCTTGATGCTAAAATTAGAAGTAATACAATTAATAAATATTTCATTTTTTTCATAAATGGTTTTTATCTTAAAAGATGCTAAGATAGTCCGTTTTTTATATATTTTTCTTACAATAAAGGATTCTTTTAAAAACAAAAGTTTCTTATCCAGCCCCGATAGAAGTGGAAATCCTTTTATGCCGGTGTTCGGCATAAAAGATTGCAACGGATAGCGGGACTAAAGGGGATTGAAACCCAACAAATTGCTGCTTCAAAAAATCTAAAATCTGCATTCTAAAATCTGCATTCTTTTCTTTATCTTTGCACACTTAAAAAAATAGCACAAAATGGCATTATCAGAACAAGAAATCATCAGAAGAGAAAAACTTCAAAATTTACGCAATCTGGGAATCAATCCTTATCCAGCTAATCTTTTTCCTGTAAATCATACTTCGAAGCAGATAAAGGAAACTTTTGAGGAAGGTAAGAAGGTTATTGTTGCGGGACGTTTGATGAGTGTTCGTGATCAAGGTAAAGCTTGTTTTGCTGAATTACAAGACAGCGAAGGACGTATTCAATTGTACGTGAATCGTGATGTTTTGTGCGAAGGTGACGATAAAACCTTATACAACCAAGTGTTCAAAAAACTAACTGATTTAGGTGACTTTATTGGTATTGAAGGTGAATTGTTTACAACTCAGGTTGGTGCAAAATGTATTCGTGTTAATGGTTTTACTTTCTTGAGTAAAACATTACGTCCGCTTCCGTTACCAAAAGTTGATGAAGACGGAAATGTACACGATGCTTTTAATGACGCCGAATTGCGTTACAGAATGCGTTATGTAGATTTAACGGTAAATCCGCAGGTTAAAGAAACTTTCTTAAAGAGAACTAAATTGTTCACTGCAATGAGAGAGTATTTTAACAATGCAGGTTATCTTGAAGTAGACACTCCGGTTTTACAATCCATTCCTGGTGGTGCTTCGGCAAGACCATTTATTACGCACCATAACTCGCTTGACATTCCGCTTTATATGCGTATTGCAAATGAGTTATACTTAAAAAGATTAATTGTTGGTGGATTTGAAGGTGTTTATGAGTTCTCTAGAAACTTCCGTAATGAAGGAATGGACAGAACGCATAATCCTGAATTTACTGCAATGGAAATATATGTAGCCTACAAAGACTACAACTGGATGATGGATTTTGCCGAAGGTTTATTGGAGCATTGTGCAATTGCTGTAAATGGCACAAGCGAAGTAACTTTTGGTGAGCATAAAATCAACTTTAAAGCACCTTATGCACGCGTTACCATGACAGATTCTATCAAACATTTTACTGGTTTTGATATTTCTGGAAAAACAGAACAAGAATTGTTTGAAGCAGCACGTGGAATGGGAATCGAGGTTGACGAAACAATGGGTAAAGGAAAATTGATTGATGAGATTTTCGGTGCAAAATGTGAAGGAAATTATATTCAGCCAACTTTTATTACTGATTATCCTAAAGAAATGTCTCCGCTTTGTAAAGAGCACCGTAATAATCCAGATTTGACGGAACGTTTTGAATTAATGGTTTGTGGTAAAGAAATCGCCAATGCATATTCTGAATTAAATGACCCAATTGACCAAAGAGAGCGTTTTGAAGATCAAATGCGTCTTTCTGAAAAAGGTGATGATGAAGCAAACGGAATTATCGATGAAGATTTCTTAAGAGCTCTTGAGTATGGTATGCCTCCTACTTCTGGAATGGGAATTGGAATGGATCGTTTGATTATGTATTTAACAAACAATGCTTCGATTCAAGAAGTTCTATTATTCCCTCAAATGCGTCCTGAGAAAAAACAAGCTCAGATCGAATTGACAGAAGAAGAAAAAGTAATCATTACTTTATTGAAAGGAAACGAAAATAAAATGGATTTATCTCAGCTTAAAGTTTCTGCTAATTTAAGCGGTAAAAAATGGGATGCTTCTATGAAAAACTTATCTAAACACGGTCTAACTAAAGTTGTTGTGGATGGTGAGTTTAAGTTTGTTGAACTAGTTGGTTAATTTCCAAAATTGAAATTCCAAATTCCAAGTTGGATTTTATAATATTTCAAACCCGACAGGTTTTAAAAACTGTCGGGTTTATTTTTTAATTTTAAAACGAATACTTCTCCAATTTCTCTCCTTGAATATCCAAAACTTTTGTACTCTCTTTTGGAATATCACTTATGATTTCTTGAACAGATGGATTGGAAGGATATTTTCCGTTTTTCATTTTTAGAAGATGAAATTTTCCTCCGCTTTCAAACATAAGGTCATAAAATTTTTCTGTCGATGAGGTTGTAACATAAATTGGAAAATCAGTTACGGTGAAACGATTTATTACACTTCCATCATTATTTAAAATATAACCTGAACAGCCTCCGCTTCCGCAGAAATAAGAATTTGAGAAGCCAATAAAATATTCATTTTTCTTATCATTATTTAAGTCAAAAGCATCATAATAAAAATATCGATCCTCTTTTGTCAATGCAGGAATATCATTCTTTATTAAAACCAACAATTGCTTGCGTATTAATTCTATTGCCTTGTCTTCTCTTGGAGTAGCTTCACTCAAATTTGCCGTTCCTCCGAGTGTTTTAGACAATGTATCTTGAACAACCGTTTTTACAATATTTTTTGAATTGTCTTTATTTTGACAGGAATAAAATGCCACGATTCCGACTAGAATTAGAATTTTATTTTTCATAATTTGATATTTTAAATCTAGATCTTTCTTTACAAGTAATTAAATTACGAAAAATATTCTACAAGCTAAACCCGACAGGATTTAAAAACCTGTTAGGTTTACCAATCTAATTCGATTTAGACCAACAACGCTGCTTTATTTTCAATATCATTTTTTTCCAACAATGACTTTATATTATTAAAAGTCACCAAAGCAATCTGCGTCAAAGCCTCATTGGTAAAAAATGCTTGATGCGCGGTTACCAAAACATTTGGAAAACTCATCAAACGCTGAATTGCATCGTCCTGAATAATATCTGCCGATAAATCTCTAAAGAAAAGTTTCTCTTCTTGTTCGTAAACATCTATTCCCAGATAACCAATTTTTCCTTCTTTCAAACCTTCAATGACTGATGAAGTTTCAATTAATCCGCCACGGCTTGTATTGATGATCATTACGCTGTCTTTCATAAAAGAAATAGAGGTTTTATTAATGACATGTTTTGTCTGATCATTGAGTGGACAATGGAGCGAAATAATATCACTTGACTTGAAAATCTCTTCTAAACCAACAAAAGAAACACCGTCTTTTATCATTTCTTCATTTTCTACAATATCATAAGCAAAAACTTTACAGCCAAATCCTAAAGCAATTTTAGCGAAAGCTTTTCCAATATTTCCTGTTCCAATAATTCCAATTGTTTTCCCAAATAAATCAAAACCTAACAATCCGTTTAAAGAAAAATTCTGTTCACGAACTCTATTGTAGGCTTTGTGTGTTTTTCTGTTTAATGTCAAAATCATAGCAATAGCATGTTCTGCAACTGCCTGTGGAGAATAAGCTGGAACACGACAGACTTTTATATTATGCTTTTTTGCGACTTCTAGATCAACATTATTAAATCCGGCACAACGCAAGGCAATGATTTTTACGTTCTTTTCTGCTAATTGCTTAATGACTGTTTCATTTACTATGTCATTTACAAATACGCAGACAATTTCACATTCCTCAATCAAAGCAACAGTTTGTGAATTTAATTGCGTTTCGAAAAAATCCAATTGAAAACCAAAATCTGCATTGTATTGATTAAAGAATGCTTTATCGTAAGGCTGTGTTGAGAAAAAAGCAATTTTATTTTTGTTTGATGTGGTATTCAGATCCATATTCTTGTTATTGGTTTATTCTTGGTTAATTCATTAAAAATAAGCAATAAAAATTAAATTCTGTAAGAATTAAGCATCTAATACTGTTTCTGCAAGTTTTGTTAAATAAACTATAAATCTGATAACCAGATTAAACCTAAAGAATTTCAAAAAGTCTAATTGGTATAAACAATTAAAAAAACTTGAAAATGAAAAAACTATTTATCGCAGCTATGTTATTTGTTGGAATAGCAAGTTTTGCACAAGACATGGACCAAAAACCATCACGCGAAGGAAGAGAAAGAATGACTCCTGAAGAACGAAATGAGAAACAGCTTCAAAAATTAACTTCCGAATTAAATTTAGATGCTAGTCAACAGGCACAAGTAAAACAACTTTTAGCAGACAGAAGTGCTAAAGCCGAAAAATTTAGAGAAGCGAGAAAAGAGAAAAAAGATAGTAATACCAAACCAACTGCTGCAGAAAAAGCTGCTTTCAAAAAACAAATGGAAGATGAAGTCGCCGCAAATGATGCCAAAATGAAATCAATCTTAAAAGCAGATCAATACACCAAATGGAAATCTCTGCAGGAAGAAAGAAAAGACAAAATGAAGGATAAAATGAAAGAACGCAGAGAAGATAAAATCTAATTTGATTTATAACAAAAGGGGCTGTCTCAAAAGTGAGACAGCCCCTTTTGTTTTTCTTACTTTATAGGGTTCAATATCAAATCTATTCTTTTGATACAATCTTCATAATGGTATTTTGTTTCCGTATTAATCCCCATTGCTTTTGCTGTAACAAGCAATTTTCTTAATGTTGTTAATTCGCCGCGAACCAAAGCTCTTAAGTCAGATTGTCCGGTGTTGTAGTAAACAAATGATTTGTCATTTGGTTTAATTTCTTCTGTCATCAAATAGCCCATTCTGTCAATGTAAGCACGCTGTAAATTTCTTCGATAAACCGTTACATTTCCTGCAACTGCAGATTCTTTCCAAATTCCTTTGCGAAGATCTTTGAAGAAATCTAAAGCTTTGTAATTATCTCCGCTTAAAATTTCGTTATCCATTAATCTTCCAATTCTTCCTAAAGTCATTAAATTATTCAGTTGTCGCACTTGAAGGTTTCTAAATTTCTCAGTGTATCCTGCAAATTCAGTGTTTTGTAAAGTTTTTACATTAACAATCCATGTTGGCGATTCAAAAGCATTTTTCTGAAGCCAGTTCATTGCCTCGATTTGTTTTGCTTTTGGAACTACTTCATATACACTTCCTGCCTGATTTGGTTTTTTGGTGTTTTCATAAATTCCGCCCACATTAGTTACCACATGACCAACATAACGGCTCCAGCAATCCAGTAATTCTTTATATAATTCATCTAAATCTTGATAATTGTTCGTTGCAGTACTTGTCCATTCGCTAAGATGACTAGCAACATATTCCAGATTTTTAAGTCCATATGAACTTGCTTTCATGGAATTGTTTCCAATGTCTTCTGTCTGCGAAGTTGGATCAAAAGCACTGCTTTGTTTCCCGAATTTATAAATAGGGTTTCCTGCCTTTTCCAAAATCCACTTATCTAAAGTTGGAATTTCTGCTTCAGGAGATTTTGCAGTTGGAATAACTCTGTATCCCCAATTTAAGGCATAATGGTCATAAGTTCCCATTTTACGAATAAAACGAACGTTTTTATCTCCCGGCTGTGCAATATAGTTGAAACGAGCATAATCCATTATACTTGCTGAAATTCCATTTTGCTGTGTAAAATCTCCATTTCTATAACTTTCAACATCATAAGCACAGCTCGCTCCCATATTATGCGGAAATCCTAAAGCATGCCCTACTTCGTGAGCAATAACCATTCGCATCATTTCGCCCATTTCTTCATCGCTGGTCTGCAAAGTTCTCGCTGAAGGATTTGCTGCTCCGGTTTCTAATAAATATCTATTTCGATAAGAACGTAAATGATTGTGATACCAAATCACGTCGCTTTCTATAATTTCTCCCGTTCTTGGATCAATAACACTTGGGCCAACTGCATTTCGGGTTGTACTTGCTACATAACGAATCACAGAATAACGGATATCTTCTGGGCTGAAATCTGGATCTTCTTCTTTAGTTGGTGCATCTTTTGCAATGATTGCGTTTTTAAATCCAGCCGTTTCAAAAGGTTTCTGCCATTCTTCAATTCCTTGTTTAATGTATTTCCTCAATTTTTCTGGCGTAGCTGGATCCAGATAATATACAATTGGTTTTATGGGTTCTACCAATTCTCCTCTGTTATAAGCTTCCGGATCTTTGGGTTCTAATCTCCAACGTGTTATGTAGGTTTTTAAATCTGATTTTAATTCATTGCTCCCGTAATCATATTGACTCACTGTAAACCATCCTACTCTTGGATCTGCCAATCTAGGTTTCATTGGAACCTCTGGCAATAAAATCATAGATTGATTCATTTGAATACTGATTGATTCTGATTCTTCCAGCATTGAAGGTTTTGAAGCATTATAAGTCATATCCTGAATTACTTCGATATTCATTGGAAAGCTTTTCATTGCAGTAATAAAAGTTCTAGAATCATCCAAACCTCTTACTTTGTAAGTTTCACGCATTTCTGCAGAAATACCGCTGATTGCCTTTACATCTGTACTGTAAAATTTAGTGACATCAATAACGGTATTTGCCGAATCTTTACTAAAAGCAACAATATCGAAAGCATATAAAGTTGGCTCATAATTATTGGCTTTTACTGAAATGCTAATTGGTAAAGTATCATTCGCAACCGAATTGTATGATTTTGATTTGATTAAAATCTTGTCCTGAAAACGCTGCCAGACAATTAACTGTTCATTGGTTTCTGAACCGGCATTTACATATCCTCCGCCTAAATTAGAAGGCAATTTTGCCAGTCGGCTTACTAAAAGCATGTCTTTGTTTAAATACTTATTCGGAATTTCGAAATAGTATTTTTTATCAACTTTATGAACTGTAAAAAGTCCTTCGTCCGAAATTGCATCTTTTGTAATTACTTTATTATAATCTTTAATCGAAGATTCCGGTTTCTTTTCTGGAGACGCTACAGGAACTTCTTTTTGATCTTTTTTCTTTTTGCTTTGAGCAAATTGTTTTGAAGGACATAGCGTAAAAACAGCTATCGTAGATAAAATGAAAAATTTCTTCATTTAACGTTGGTTTAGTTAGTTATTTGACAAACAAAAATAAATTTTACTTACAATCATACAACAGATGTCATTTGTATTAACTTTTTATTAACTAAAAAAATTAGACATAAAAAAAGGCTCAACTTTTAGTAAAAAGCGAGCCTTTTGTAATTTATTTTTGGTTGATCTTAGAATGTTTTAGAAACTTTATCAATTGCATTAATGGTAAAATCTAAATCTTCATAAGTCAAAGCGTCTGTAATAAACCAAGTTTCATAAGCCGATGGTGCGATGTAAACACCTTCCTGCAATAATCCGTGGAAGAATTTTTTGAAGGTTTCGTTATCCCCTTTTGCAGCAGTTTGAAAATCTGTAACCGGATCTGCATCAAAGTGAACTGAAATCATAGAACCAACTCTATTGATGGTAAACACCACATTGTTCGCTTTTAAAACTCTGTCAATTCCTGCTTCTAAATAAGCTGTTTTTTCTTCTAAACGAGTAAAAATTGCTCTGTCATTATCTAAAGCTTTCAACATTGCCAATCCTGCCGCCATTGCCAACGGATTTCCAGATAATGTTCCTGCCTGATAAACTGGTCCAAGAGGCGCTAAATGATTCATGATTTCCTCACGAGCAGCAAAAGCTCCAACCGGAAGTCCGCCACCGATAACTTTACCGAAGGTTACAATATCAGCATCAATTCCGTACAATTCCTGAACTCCACCGCGTGCTAAACGGAAACCTGTCATTACCTCATCAAAAATCAATAAGATTCCGTTTGCTGTACACAATTTTCTTAAACCTTCTAAGAAACCTTTTGCAGGTGGAATACATCCCATATTTCCAGCAACTGCTTCGATAATAATAGCTGCGATTTCTCCTTTATTCGCTTCAACTAATGTCTTTACATTTTCTAGATCATTGTATTTCGCCAATAAAGTATCTTTTGCTGTTCCCTGCGTAACTCCTGGGCTGTTTGGTGAGCCAAAAGTTACAGCCCCGCTTCCTGCCTGAATCAAAAATGAATCAGAATGTCCGTGGTAGCAACCTGCAAATTTGATGATTTTATCTCTTTTTGTAAATCCTCTTGCCAAACGAATGGCGCTCATACACGCTTCTGTACCTGAATTTACAAAACGTATTTTATCGATATTCGGAACCATAGAAACGGCTAAGGCAGCAATTTCTGTTTCCAATTCTGTTGGCATTCCAAATGAAGTTCCCAGTTTTGCTTTTTCGATTACGGCATCAACAACCGGCTGATACGCATGACCTAAAACCATTGGTCCCCAAGAGTTGATGTAATCTATTAATTTGTTTCCATCTTCATCATATAAATAAGCGCCTTTAGCACTTTTTACAAAAATTGGAGTTCCGCCAACGGCTTTAAACGCTCTTACTGGTGAATTTACTCCTCCTGGAATTACTTTTTCTGCTGCAGCAAAAAGCTGACTACTTCTTTTATATAACATTATAATATTAGATTTCTGATATTAGATTTTAGATTGTTTGAAAACTGAGACTGAACACTAAAAACTGAACACTGACTACTTAACCCTAAGTCTCTGTCCGATTGAAATTGCATTGTCAGTCAGATTGTTCTTTTTCTTCAAATCATCGACTAACAAATTGAACTTCTTTGAAATCGAATATAACGTATCCCCTTTCTGAACTTCATACAAATTTGGATCGTTTGTGTTCATATTTATCTTTGGATCAGAATAGGCCACTGAAGTTGAGCTTCTTGTTGGAGCCGTTTTATTAATTGCAACATATGTTTTCCCTGTAACCTGACAATCGTACTGATGCAGATTGTATCGCTCTATATAACTAATTAATTTATCCGGATAATTTGGATCTGTTGCATAACCACAGGCTCTAAGTCCTTTTGCCCAAGCTTTGTAATCGTCTTTTTCATAAGTAAACAAAGACTCATATCTCTTTTTACCTACCAAAAACAAAGCATGATCTCTATACGATTCTGAAACCTGATTATATTTTCTAAAACATTCCTGAGCCGCATCATCATCGTGACGAACACTTTCGCCCAGCCAGTCTTTATGACATTTAATTCCAAAGTGATTATTGGCTTCGACCGCTAAGTCTCCTCTTCCCGCACCTGATTCCAAAATTCCCTGCGCTAAAATAATGCTGGCAGGAATTCCATACGCTTTCATGTTTCCAACCGCAATATCTTTGTACTGCAAAACATAATTATTAATCAAATCGCTTGTTACAACAGTTTTTGAAGTAGATTGAATAACCTCTGTTGTATTATTGGTAGAAGGATATTTAGCTGTTGGTTTAGCATAAACAGGTTTTTTAGCCGCTGCTGTTCTTGTTTGGTGTACAGCCGCTTTTTTAGTCGTTGCAATGGCAGGCTTACTAGAAGAGCAACTTGCTAAAGCTAATATTACGAGAAGTAATACAATTTTTTTAATCATTGGTTTTGAGTATTGGTAATTTCTTCTGCTTCAACTTTATATTCATTCCTTCAATTCCCTGTAATCCACCAGTATGAATGAGTAAAATTTTTGAATGCGCAGGAAAATAATTTTTGCCGATTAAATCTATAACGCCAAAAACCATCTTTCCTGTATAAATTGGATCTAAGGGCACTTTTGTTTTTTCAAAAAAAGCATTAATAAATTCAATTAATTCTAAATTTATCTTGCCATAACCTCCAAAATGATAGTCAGAAATTAAATTCCAGTTATCTTTTTTTGCAAAAATACGAATTTCATCGTTTAAAAAGTCACCTTTTAACGCCGGAAAGCCCAAAATCTTCTGATTTGGCAATGCACAATTGATTAATCCCGAAATCGTACCGCCAGTTCCAACCGCACAGCAAACGTAATTAAAAACCGAATCTTCTTCCTTTAAAATCTCTTCACAACCTTTTACTGCGAGTTCGTTTGTACCGCCTTCAGGCACCAAATAAAAATCGCCAAACTTGTCTTTCAGCTTTTCAATAAAAGATTCTTCGCTTTTTAATCGATACTCTTCTCTCGAAACAAATTCAAACTGCATTCCGTTTTCCTGCGCAAATTTCAAAGTTGGGTTTTCTTCAATTTTATGCAAAAGTTCGTCTCCGCGAATGATTCCAATTGTTTGAAATCCCTGCTCTTTTCCAGCATAAGCTACTGCAGCAATATGATTGGAAAAAGCACCGCCAAAAGTCAGTAAGATGTCTTTGTTTTCGGCTTTCGCCTGAAATAAATTGTATTTTAATTTTCTGAATTTATTTCCTGAAACAAAAGGATGAATCAAATCTTCACGCTTTATAGTCAAAGAAATATCATTTGGAAATTGAATATTTATAGATTGATTGAAAACTGGATTCATTTTGATTTGATGTAATGTAAAAACTGAAAAAATGATCGGTTTTTCAGATAATTTAAGTCTCTTTCTTTAGCGTAAGCTTCTCTTTCAAAACTAATATTTCGATACGCCAAAACGCCTTTTTTATATTGAATTAAACGAATTAAATATTCTAAAAAGTACCATATGTAAAACGGAATTACTAAAAGTTCTAATTGCTGTCTTAAATGAATTTTTTCATGATTAACGAAAACTTCATTCGTCTTATCAAAATCATATTTTACAATTACAAACGGAAATACAGCCATTCCACGATATCCTTTCGGAATTAAATATTTGGCAACAATCAGAAACATTGGCTGTAAAATTTATAAATTTGTAGCTATAGAATTGTTCGATTTCGATAAAATCACAATCAAATATTTTTATTTTTGATTTTAATTATTCGAAAAAGAACGCGAAGCAGATTTATGAAAGAGCAAAGTAATGAAAATAAATTAATCGAAGGAGAAGATTTTTACTATACGCCCGAAGGTTATAAATGTTTTACTGAAAAACATCATTTAAAACGCGGTTACTGCTGTAAAAGTGGCTGTCGTCATTGTCCGTACGGATTTGATAAAAAAACAGGAAGAATAAACAAACCTTCATAAAATTACATCAATATACATGAACGTTTTTATCAATAAAAATATACCGGAAGCGGGCATTAAACTGCTCCAAGAAAAAGGCATTAATCCAACTATAAATCCAACGGAGAATGTATTATCCAGAGAAGAGTTCATCAAAATCTGTCAGGAAAATGATGCTCTTTTGAATGTTGGAACCAATAATTTAGATGAAGATTTTTTTCAGCAATGTCCTAATTTAAAAGGTATCGCTTTATTTTCTGTAGGATTTGATTCTGTCAATATTCCGTCAGCAAACAGCAGAAAAATCCCGGTTGGAAATACACCTGACGTTTTAAGCAGAGCTACTTCTGATGTTGCTTTTTTATTGATGCAGAGTGTTGCCAGAAAATCATTTTTCAATCATAAAAGAATTTTAAATGACGATTGGGGAAGTTTTAATCCGTTAGCTAATTTAGGACAGGAATTGTATGGTAAAACTTTAGGGATATTTGGTTTGGGACGAATTGGTTTCGAAATGGCTCAAAAATGCAAAGCTGCTTTTGGAATGAACATTATTTACCACAATCGCTCCCGTAAAGAAGATGCCGAAAAAGAATTGGATGCTAAATTCGTAGATTTTGAAACCTTACTTGCTGAAAGTGATGTTTTAAGTATTCATGCTAATTACACAGCAGAAAACAACGAACTCTTCAATAAAAATACTTTTGCTAAAATGAAATCGAATTCGATTTTCATCAACACTGCAAGAGGAAAATTTCATAATGAAAATCACTTATTTGAAGCTTTAACAAATAATATAATCTGGGGAGCCGGACTTGACGTTACAAATCCTGAACCGATGAAGTCTGATAATCCGTTATTGTCTCTGCCAAATTGCTGTATTTTACCACACATTGGCTCAGCAACTTATGAAGCGAGAAACGGAATGGCGGTTTGCGCAGCGCAAAACATAATTGCTGTTTTTGAGAATAAAAAAATGCCGTATTGTGTTAATGAGGAAGTGTATTTTTAAATTCCAATTTTAAAATTCCAAATTCCAATCTGAAATCAAAAATCTAAAAATTAAAGATGGATATTCGTTCAAGAAAGTTTAAGATAACGATTTTTAAATCGTATCACAGGTCGGATATCCGTTATCCTTAGTTTTTTTCAATGAGAAAATGTGACAATTTGAGAATTAGATAATTTGAATAAATTCCCAATCGTGGCATTTAAGCTCAGTTAGGACTACATAATCAAAAAAACAAAAAATTAATCTGCTGTTAATCTAAGCACAATATCTTAGCATCTTAGATCCTCAGCACCTTAGCATCTCTAAAAAAATGACTTTCAAAGAACAAATACAACAAGGAATACCAAATATATTACCACCAAAAAAGGAATACGATCCAGCGATTAACCATGCTCCGAAACGAAAAGAGATTCTTTCGGCAGAAGAGAAAAAGCTGGCGCTAAAAAATGCCCTACGTTATTTTGAACCAAAACATCACGCTGAATTAATTCCTGAGTTTTCAGAAGAATTAGAGAAATACGGACGTATTTACATGTATCGTCTTCGTCCGGATTATAAAATGTATGCTCGCCCGATTGACGAATATCCAGGAAAATCATTGCAGGCAAAAGCGATTATGCACATGATTCAGAATAATCTGGATTATGCTGTGGCACAACATCCACATGAATTGATTACCTATGGTGGAAATGGTGCTGTTTTTCAAAACTGGGCACAATATTTATTGACAATGCAATATTTGTCTGAAATGACAGATGAGCAGACATTAACGATGTATTCAGGTCATCCAATGGGATTATTTCCTTCCCATAAAGAAGCACCAAGAGTCGTGGTAACAAACGGAATGGTAATCCCGAATTATTCAAAACCGGATGATTGGGAAAAAATGAACGCACTTGGAGTTTCACAATACGGACAAATGACAGCGGGAAGTTATATGTATATTGGCCCGCAGGGAATTGTACACGGAACTACGATCACGGTTTTAAACGGTTTTAGAAAAATCAAGCAAAATCCTGAAGGAAGTTTGTTTGTTACTTCTGGTCTCGGCGGAATGTCAGGCGCTCAGCCAAAAGCTGGAAATATTGCAGGTTGTATTACGGTCTGCGCCGAAGTAAATCCGAAAATCACTAAAATTCGTCACGATCAGGGATGGATTAACGAAGTCGTAACTTCTACAGATGAACTAGTCGCCAGAGTAACTTTGGCAAAAGCCAATAAAGAAACGGTTTCGATTGCTTATTTAGGAAACGTTGTGGATGTTTGGGAACGTTTTGACAAAGAAAACATTAAAATTGATTTAGGTTCAGATCAGACTTCACTCCATAATCCGTGGGCTGGAGGTTATTATCCGGTTGGAATCTCGTTTGAAGATGCCAATAAAATGATGGCCGAAAATCCAGATTTATTCAAAGAAAAAGTTCAGGAAACGTTACGTCGTCACGCAGTTGCCATTAACAAACATACCGCAAAAGGAACTTACTTTTTTGATTATGGAAATGCCTTTTTATTAGAAGCTTCACGTGCCGGAGCCGATGTAATGGCAGAAAATAATATCGATTTCAAATATCCAAGCTACGTTCAAGATATTATGGGACCTATGTGTTTTGACTACGGATTTGGGCCTTTCCGCTGGGTTTGTACTTCTGGAAAACCGGAAGATTTATTAAAAACAGATGCCATTGCCTGCGAAGTTTTAGAAAAAATGGCAGAAACTGCTCCAAATGAAATTCAGCAGCAAATGCAGGATAACATCAAATGGATCAAGGGCGCACAGGAAAATAAACTGGTTGTAGGTTCACAAGCTCGAATTCTTTATGCCGATGCTGAAGGAAGAATTAAAATTGCAGAAGCTTTCAATCAAGCCATTGCAAAAGGAGAAATTGGCGCAGTGGTTTTAGGACGCGATCATCATGATGTTTCTGGAACCGACTCGCCTTACAGAGAAACTTCAAATATCTATGACGGATCTCGTTTTACAGCCGATATGGCGATTCATAACGTGATTGGAGACAGTTTTAGAGGAGCAACCTGGGTATCAATCCATAACGGTGGCGGCGTTGGCTGGGGTGAGGTTATAAACGGCGGATTTGGTATGGTTCTTGATGGTTCTACTGAGGCTTCAAAACGTTTAGCATCAATGCTTTTCTGGGATGTTAACAACGGAATTTCAAGACGAAGCTGGGCTCGAAATGAAGGCGCTGTTTTTGCCATAAAAAGAGCAATGGAAGTCGAACCTTTATTAAAAGTAACTTTACCTAATATAGTTGATGAAAATTTACTTTAAAATAACGTAATGTCATCCTGAGCGGAGTCGAAGGTTTACAACAACAAAAGGGCTTCGACTTCGCTCAGCCTGACAAACTTTAAAACAAGAACATTTAATTTCTAAAAATATGAAAACACTTAAGTTAATTCCGATTTTGCTGCTATTAATACTTACTTCATGCAGCACTGTGACTGTTTATTCTGATTATGACAAAACTGTCGATTTTGCGCCTTATAAAACATACGCTTACTTTAAGCCCGGAATTGACAAGGTCGAGATATCAGATTTAGATAAAAGAAGAATTCTTCGCGCTATTGATGATCAAATGCAGGCTAAAGGTTTTACTAAAAGCGACAATCCTGATTTGTTGGTAAACATCTTTACAAAATCAAGAGAACAAGTTGATGTAAACCAATTTAGTGCTGGCTGGGGTTACGGCTGGGGCTGGGGTTGGAATCCATGGATGATGTACGGTGGTAATCAAACCACAGTTTCTACTTCTACTGAAGGAACTTTATACATTGATTTAATTGATGCTAAAAAGAAAGAAATGATCTGGCAAGGTGAAGGAGTTGGTACTTTGACAAGAAACATCGATAAAAAAGATGAAAGAATTGCTGAATTTGTAGGCAAAATTTTGGCTCAATATCCGCCAGTTAAAAAATAGTTTTCAGTCACAATTTCAGTTTGCAGCTTTTTATAAAAATTTAAATAGCTGTAAACTTTCCAAAAAAAATTAATACTTTTGCTACTCAATCAGCTAAAAAAAAATGAAAAACTTTAACAACATTATTATCGCTATTATTAGCATTATTGCAATTCAGCAGTAATGGCGAGGTGTTATATAAGTTTGTAAAATATAATTTATAAAAACCTCCCACATCGGGAGGTTTTTTATTTTAAAAACAATTTTAAGAGTCGCCACGAATTACACAAATTTCCGCGAATTATTTTTTTTCTAAATAATTAAAATTAGTGTCAATTTGTGTAATTCGTGGCAAAAACAAAAATACTATGAGTTTATTTAATGAAGTACTTAATGCCAAAAAGCAGCTTGAAAATGTAGTTGCTGCTACTCCTTTAACCCAAAATTTGAATCTTTCGGACGAATTCAAATCGACTATTTTATTAAAAAGAGAAGATTTACAAATTGTGCGGTCGTACAAAATTAGAGGAGCTTACAACAAGATTTCTTCGTTAAACGAAAAAGAAAAAGCAAACGGAATTGTCTGTGCCAGTGCAGGTAATCATGCGCAAGGAGTTGCCTATTCTTGTAATCTTCTTAAAATAAACGGTAAAATATACATGCCGAAAACCACTCCAAAACAAAAAGTAAAACAAGTACAATTGTTTGGAAAAAAGTTTGTTGAAATTGTTTTAACAGGAGATACTTTTGATGATGCTTATGCTTCTGCAACCGCAGATGCCATCAAAAATCATAAAACTTTTATTCATCCGTTTGATGATGAAAAAGTAATTGCCGGACAAGGAACGGTTGGATTGGAAATTCTAGAAAACTGCAAAGAACCAATCGATTATGTTTTTGTTCCAATTGGTGGTGGCGGACTTGCTTCTGGATTGTCTGAAGTTTTCAGGCATTTAAGTCCAAACACTAAAATCATAGGTGTTGAACCAAAAGGAGCTCCTTCGATGAAAACTTCAATTGAAGAAAACAAAAACACGCCATTAAAAACAATCGACAAATTTGTAGACGGTGCGGCTGTAAAACAAGTTGGCGATAAGACTTTTGAAATCTGCCGTTATAACTTGGAAGATATTATTCTGGTTCCAGAAGGAAAAGTCTGCACAACCATTTTAAGATTATACAATGAAGAAGCAATGGTTGTAGAACCTGCAGGAGCTTTAACCATTGCAGCTTTGGATTTTTATAAGGATAAAATTAAAGGTAAAAATGTAGTCTGCATTGTCAGCGGAAGCAATAATGACATCGAAAGAACGGCCGAAATAAAAGAACGTTCTTTATTGTACGAAGGTTTGATGCATTATTTTATGATTCAGTTCCCACAACGCCCAGGAGCTTTAAAAGAATTCGTAAATAATATTCTAGGTCCCGATGATGACATTACTTATTTTCAATTTGCCAAGAAAAACAGCCGTGAAAAAGGTTCTGTAGTCGTTGGTTTGGAATTGAAAAACAAAAAAGACATCATGCCAATTAAACTTAAAATGACACAAAACGGATTTGAATTTCAGTATCTAAATGATAATCAGGATTTATTTACGCAATTGATTGGATAATCATTTTCAAAATGATAATTGTCAGTAAATAAAAAAGAACTTATGGCGTATTTTTGCAACTTAACTCTAGAATAAATAAAATGGCAGATTTAAAAGATATTTCTACTATAGAAGACATTCAGCAAATGGTAAACAGCTTTTATGCTAATGTTAGAAAAGACGATTTGATTGGTCCTATTTTTAACGATAAGCTACAAGATCGCTGGGAACCGCATTTGCAAAAAATGTATAATTTCTGGCAGACTATTCTTTTTGATGTTCGTGCCTATTCTGGAACACCTTTTCCGCCACATAAACAATTACCTGTTGACAAAACTCATTTTGACCGTTGGATCGCTATTTTTAATACGACAATAGATTCGCAATTTGCAGGGCCAATTACAGAAGAAGCCAAAATGAGAGCAACAAATATGGCTTTTATGTTCAGCCATAAAATTGAGTATTTTAGAAACGCTGAAAATGAAATGAGAAATGCCATGAAAAAATCTTAGAAAATTTCTTTCAAATAACAAGTAGAACTTTATATTTGGCTAAATGAATTAACCCCCAATCTCTATTTTTAGTTATGAAAAAAGCAATCTTATTCGTTATTATCTGTTTTGCATTTATAAATCAATTAGCGGCACAATCACAAGCGCCATTTTCCAATTTATATAAAGGAACGGTTGATGGAAAAACTCCCGTTACTTTTTATATTAAAGCATCAGAAAACCAATGTACAGCTGATTTAAGTTATGTCGCAATATACCGTTATAAATCAAACAAATGGCTTCATCTGGATATTACACAGAATAGAAAAGCTGAAAATGAATTTATTATGGTTGAACATGGTTTCAGCGGTGTTTTAATTTTAAAGAAAACTGGAAATACTTTCTCTGGTTTATGGATTAGTCCCGATACTAAAAAGCAGTTAAAAATCGATTTAAAAGAAGTTTCAATGACTAAAAAAGAGATTGAAAACTATGAACAAACACTGGAAAGAGTGAGTTTCGAAAATAATGACTGCTAAATCCACAAAATTTCTCTTTCTTTAAAAACCTACAAAAACGCAATAAAAGTTAATTTCGAATAAAAATATTGTGATAAAATGTAAAAATTAGTGGTCCAAATTCGTAATTTTACATTCTAATCTACAACGTTTTCGAAATGAATCCAAATATTGAAACCAATCCGTTATTAGAAAGATTGCCTAAACATTTACAGCAATTTATCAAACCTCAAGATTATAGTGATTACACTCCTATCAATCAGGCGGTTTGGCGATATGTGATGCGTAAAAATGTAGATTATCTTTCAAAAGTAGCGCATCATTCTTATTTGCAAGGTTTACGAAAAACGGGAATCGAAATTGATTCTATTCCAAGTATGTACGGCATGAACCGAATTCTAAGTAAAATTGGCTGGGCTGCGGTTGCTGTTGATGGATTTATTCCGCCAAATGCTTTTATGGAATTTCAGGCTTATAATGTTCTGGTTATTGCTTCAGATATTCGACAATTGGAACATATTGAATATACTCCTGCTCCGGACATCATTCATGAAGGTGCCGGCCACGCTCCTATTATTGCCAATCCTGAATATGCTGAATATCTAAGACGTTTTGGAGAAATTGGCTGTAAAGCAATTTCTTCTCATAAAGATTATCAAATGTACGAAGCGATTCGTCTGCTTTCAATCTTAAAAGAAGCCGAAGATACGCCACAGGAAAAAATCGACGAAGCTGAAAAAGCAGTTGCCGATCTACAAAATGATATGGGCGAATTGTCTGAAATGGCACAAATTAGAAACTTACATTGGTGGACGGTTGAATACGGCTTGATAGGAACAGTCGAAAACCCAAAAATATATGGCGCTGGATTGCTTTCTTCAATTGGCGAAAGTGCACACTGTATGACCAATAATGTGAAGAAAATCCCTTATGATATTTCGGCAGCCAATCAGAATTTTGATATTACGCAATTACAACCTCAATTGTATGTAACACCGACTTTTTCTCATTTAAGTTTGATTTTGGAAGAGTTTGCCAACAAAATGGCTTTACGTACTGGAGGTCTTTCCGGAATTAAAAAACTAATTCAATCGAGTGCTTTGGGAACAATTGAATTGAGTACTGGTTTACAAATTTCAGGAGTTTTTACTAATGTTATTGAAGAAGAAGGAAAACCGGTTTATATACAAACTACTGGAAAAACGGCGTTGGCTTACCGCGAAAAAGAATTAGTTGGTCATGGAACTCTAACACATCCACACGGATTTGGAAGTCCGATTGGGAAATTGAAGGGTTTTAATCTGGCTATTGAAGATATGAGTCCGAAGGATCTGCAGGCTTACAGCATTGTAGAAGGCGAAAAGATTACACTAGAATTTGAAGGCAATATTATTGTAGAAGGTGAAATTATTACGGGTTCTAGAAATCTTCACGGAGAAATTATTTTAATTAGTTTCAAAAATTGCACGGTTACTCATGGCGATACGATTTTATTCCAACCTGATTGGGGCAATTATGATATGGCAATTGGTAAAAAAGTCATTTCTGCTTTCTCTGGTCCAGCCGATGTAAATAGTTTTGATTTAATTAATATTGTTCCATCAACCAAAACCATCAAAGCAAAACATACTGATGAGCGTGATGAATTAGAGCATTTATATGCAACTGTTCGCGAAATCAGAACCAATAAATCTTCTAAAACAGAATTGAAAGTTGTTTTTGAAAAACTTAAAAATAATCATTCAAACGATTGGTTATTGTCTGTTGAAATTGCAGAACTTTTGAAAGATTCTGACGAAAAACAGCTTTTACAGGAAGTGTTGGTTCATTTAGATCAATTGAAAGTCAAACGTCCTGAAATTGCACATCTAATTTCTGGTGGACTGGATTTGATTTTTGATAGTTCTTTGCCTAATTTGCCACTAAGGCACTAAGGCGCAAAGATTTTCCTCATTTTATGTCATTTCGACTGAAAGGAGACCCGAGCGATAGCGAACTGGCGAAGCAAATCACACTAGAAACTCCGCAAAGAAAACACCAATCTTTGTAGATATACGAGTGTGATTTCTCCTTTCAGTCGAAATGACAAGATTGCGAGAAAATCTTTATTTGAAAAAACATTCAGATTAAATCCTCATAATCCTTTTAATCTGTGGTAAAAAAGCTTTGTGCCTTAGTCCCGATAGCTATCGGGATTGTGGCAAACCTCAAAGCTTCAAATCCTGACTTAACTCAGTTTCAGAATCAATTGTTTTTCCGTTATACTGCAATTTCCAGCCCATCGAATTGGTCATAATCAAAATCTTAGACAATTCACTGATTAGTCTGTTTTGAGCATTTGTTTTTAGGGTTGATTTTTCGATTTTCTTGGCTAAGTTCGCCTTTACCGATTTGTTGATTTTATTGTAATCGTCTCCTGTAAACGGATTCAGTTTGCTTTGTTCCACATCATAAAACTGAATATCTGGATTAATCGTAATTTCTTCTTTTGGGATGTTTAGAATCGTGATGGTTTTATTTTTCTCATCAACATCATATTTCATTTGATGCAGATCGTAAGCAACCGTTACATTGGCATTGACTACAACCAATGCTTTTTTCTCAAAAGAAATCATGTCTAAGAAATATTTCTGCTGATTTTTATAGGTGATGACTTCAGAGAAATGACCTTCGGTTACAACCAGTTTTCCAACATTAAGAATCTGCTGTTGAATTAAATTGGTATTATATTGAATATCCGAATCATCTTCTTTTTTGAACTGGCAGTATTTAAAAGCCAGTACAATGACTAAAACGATCACACTAACACCAATAATTCTTTTGATTAAGTTTTGCATTCCTCTAAAATATTTTAGACCAATTTACTTCTTTTTTTAGTTTTTTTCGCCACGAATTCACGAATTACACTAATTTTTGGAGCGTTTAAATTTTGATTTTTTCGAATTTTTAATTTGTGATTTTAAAAAACATAAAAAAGAAATTTGTGCTAATTTGTGAAATTTGTGGCAGAAAATCTAAAACGGATATCCAATAGCGATATTCAGAATCAAATTGTCTTTTCTCCAGGAACTGCTTCCAAAATTTATGTCGTCAATAACCCATCTTTGTCCGTCAGGAAGTGCTGGATTTCTTAGTGGAATGGCTAAATCTGTTCTTAAAATTAAGAATGATAAATCGAAACGTAAACCGGCTCCTGCACCAACAGCAATTTCTTTCATAAAATCTTTTGATATTTCGGCTCCAGGTTTATTGGGATCAGCATGTAAAAGCCAGATATTACCGGCATCTAAAAATACTGCTCCTCTTACAATGCTAAAAAGTTTTGCTCTATATTCGGTATTAAATTCCAATTTCAAATCGGCTGATTGATCTGGTGTATAGTTAATGTTGGTTGTCGTTTCTGGAATCACATAACTTCCTGGTCCCAAAGTTCTTGCCCTGAATGCTCGAATACTATTCGTTCCACCCACTACAAATTGTTTTGACGTTGGCATTACATTCGAATTTCCGTAGGCAAATCCTGCTCCAACTATTAATCGGCTGGCGAGTTCACTTTCTTTTCCTAGTTTTAAATAATGTCTGAAATCGGTTTTAATTTTTACATATTGGCTAAACGGAACATCAAATATTGTTTTAACCTTATCCGGATAATCAGCACCAGTTACTAGACCGGTAATATTTCCTGCCAAATCCAATTCACCGTTAAAATAGATAGTATTTTTTCGGCGTTTCTGCATGGTATTGGTGTAGGTATAATTGTAAGTTGGCCCAAAAATTAACTGCTTTTCGATTACTCTTCTTAGCGCTTCATCTTGTTGAATATCTTCTAAATATTCGGCTGTAACATGATTCGGGCTTACATACGTCACATCTATTACATTCAACTGATGCTCTTTTCGAATATTTTCTTTCCATAAATAACCAAAAGAAGTATTAAATGAATTCAGCGCATACAACTGCGTTCGTTTTTGATATTCGTAACGAATCGTTGCTTTGGTTCTGGGCACATATTCGCTATTTCCTTCGATATTGAAAGGCGTAATAAATCTTGGCCAAGTCAAACTAACTTCTCCTCCTAGTTTATAAATATTCTTTCCTTTATTCACACCGCCCAATTGAAAGTCGGCACCTCCAAAAATCGAAGCTGTAAACAATTCTGCTCCGCGAAGGAAATTTCTATTATTCCAATTTAAATTTAATTCCGTACCTGTATAACTTGCTGAATTGGTTTTACCCAAAACCTCAACACGAATAAACTTCTTAGGCAAAAGCGTTAGATAATAATAGGAATCTAAAGCATTATCAATACTGTCTGAAGGCTTAAATTCGTTTTTAACAAAGCTGAAAGTACCCAAATTCACGAAACGATTCAAAGTCAAATTATGATCAGTTCGGTTGTATAAATCCCCTTTTTTGAAATAAATTGTTCTATCATAAACTCTTGGTTTAAAAGTTTCTGCCGTATCAATAATCGTAAAGTCTTTATACTGTGTTATATTCTTTTTTCTGTAAACCATGCTATCATTCGCCAAAGAATAATTCGGATACACAAAAATGTTATTTATGGTATAAGCTCTTAAGGCTTTTGCAGGAGTTTCATCTTTAATAACCAATCTTATTTTCACTTCATGATCGCCTTTACTGCTGTCTACTTTCGCCAAAAGATAATCGGGACTGAAATAGTAATACCCTTTTTCTTTCAATCTGGCATCGATACGTTCTCTTTCTGCTTTTATAACATCCAAATCATATGGTTTTCCAACTTTCAACAAACTGCGTCGGCTTGATCTGGCGATTATTTTGGACATTTTTAAAGAATCATCCGGAAAAGTGACACTTTTAATAATGTATTGTTTTTTGGGAACAACGGTATATTCGGCTGTCACTCTTTTATTGCTTACCGTAGAATCGGCACTTACACGAGTTTTAAAATAACCTCGGTTTTCGGTAAAATTTCGCAGAACTGAAGCATTATAATCTAAATCGACTTTACTAAAAAGCACTGGTTCTTCTCCCACTTTAGTGCGAAGCCAATATCTAAAACCTTTTTGTTTTTTAGGTTCGCCGGCAATATTATAAAACCATAACTTTGGACGTAATCCTAAAAATGTTTTATTGGGTTTCGGGCGAATCAAATCTTCCAGTTCCGTTTCCAGTGCTTTTCTATCTTTCTTTTTCATAATAGAATCTTTCACTTTTACCGAACCGCCCGTGTACAGTAAATCGCCTTCTGGAAGATATTTTGTATTACTGCATCCAAAAACAAAAAACAGGGATAACAGCACAAAATACTTTGCAAAATGATTTTTTATATGATTACGTTTTTTGTTCATTTCCTTCAATTTGATTTTCCTGCAATTGCTCCTTCTCTTTATCTTCCTTTTTTTTCTGCTTTTCTTTTTCTTTTCGAAGCTTTTCTTCTCTTATCAATTCTTTTTCTTTTTCAGTTCGATGGAAAAGTTCTCTGAATTTATTGTAACTCATTGTAATAATAAAAGCGACACCTGTTTCTACCACCTGTCCTTCTACTGCAACCTGATATTGATTTTTTCTGTAGGCACGAACAATATATCTACCATCTTTTGTCAATTGATAGTCTAAAGCTACATCACCGGCAATATTGGTACTTTCTTCGTTGGCACGCTCTGCACCTTCTACGCCAAAACTACTTCCAACAGTTACTTTCAATCGGTCATCCAGCAGTTTTTTAGAAACCTCAACATTCAAATCTGTCCTATTCTGCATAGTTCCAGAAGTATAATCTTCAGAGGATTCTAAATCAAAATTGACTTCAAATCCTGTAATTAATTCTCCTGCCAGATTATTCAATTGCTGCGAAAGTATTTTACTCACACTTTGTCTTGCCATCGTTTCGGCACTAATTCCTCCACTTTGACTCGCAAACGGATTTTCGCCCACAAAACGGTTTAGTAATAAAAGCGCAAAAACCTGTTTGTTCAATTCGGCTGGATCTTGTTCCAGTTGTTTTAATTTAGCTTGTGTTGTCGTAACTACATCTGTTGAAACATTATAATTCCCTTCCGGTAATACAATTCCAAAGGAGATTTCAGGCTTCATCAATTCTCCATTCATTTTCAATAAAGTCTGAAACGGAAGTTTTTGTTTATAAGTATTCTGAATAGACTGTTCCATTCCTGCTAATTGATTTCCAAGTAAATCAATAGGAGCTGCATCTACTTTATAAATAGCTGTAATATTTATGTTCGCCATCGTTGGCTCGCCATTCCAGGTAATATAACTTCCTTCCTGAATATCGAATTTTCTTTTGATTCCGTTAAAATTCATTTGATAAGCACCATCCGAAAATTCATATTTTCCAGTCAATGTTGTTTTTCCGGACTGATCAATTCCACCGACTAATTCTGCTTCTCCTTTTAAGTTCAAATAATCACCGTTTGATTTATCAATCAGCAAAGTCAATTCGGCTTCTTTATCAATCGTAATGGCAACATTCACGTTCATTCCTTTCAATTCCGACTGATCCAATTTAGTCTGCATTTCAACTGTTTGTTTCAGATACATATTATCTTCATCAACAAACTCTACAATTCCTTCACGATCTGCAATTGACGGATCTGACTGAGGCATAACCACCGTAAACTTAGTTTCTTTGTTTATTTTGAGTGTTCCGTCCACAACCGGACTTTCTAAACTTCCTTTGATATTCAATTTAGTATCCAAAAATAAATCCCCGTAAAACAAATCATTATCGGTGGCTTTAGAATGAATCGCTCTAAAATCATTCGCTTCAACCACAAGGTTAAAATTGTACTTCGTAAAATCAGCTGATTGAACGGTTCCGTTGACAAACAATTCATTGTCATTTTCGTCTAAAAGAGAAAACTTATCAAAAGAAATTACTCCCTCATTGAAAGTGATTTTTTCTTGCTCGGTTTTAAAATAGGAATTCAGCTGTGTCACTCTGAAACCGGCATCATTAAAATTCAATTCTCCATTCACTTTTGGTGCAGAAGTATTTCCCGTCACTTTAAAATTTCCTGACAGAAAACCTTTTCCTTCGGTAATATTGCCCATACTGAATCCTTGAATGCTTTTGATGTACAGCTTATTAATAGCCATATTCAAATCAAAAGTTCCTTCTTCGATTTTATATTCTCCCGTCAGTTTAACATCATTTCCTTCATCGCTTAAAACTACATTTGCGGCAAGTGTATCTTCGGTTTTATTGTCTACTTTTATTTCTAAATCGCCGACTTTTTCTTCTTTAAAAGTAAAATCGTCTATTTTTAAATCGGATGTAAAAGTGGGTTTGGTCATAACATTTTCGACCAAAGCATTTCCGTTAATTAATCCCTGCATTAACAGTTCGTCTTTTTTGACCATGTTCATAATGGTTTCGATTTTGAAATTCACAAAATCAACCTGAAGTGGTGCATTATTTTGAGTTCCCTGCGATTGGATTTTTAATTCGTTTCCGGAATTGCTCAGAAAAAATTTATTGATATAAAGTCGGTTATCTCCAAATTCGATTGCGTTTTCCGGATCAACTGTCCATTTATCGTAATTTAAAATAAAACTGTCTGCATCGATTTTAAAGATGTTTTTGGAGTCTTCATGATTCAAGTTTCCAGCAATGAAATACTGCTGTTTTTCTTTTGCATCTTTTACTTCCAAAGCATAAGTCAGCTCATTGTTTTCTACTTTTCCTGATAAACTCGTAAAAGGAATTTTAAGCGAACCGCTTTCAACAGAGGCTACAGAAACCAAATATTCTAAAGCATTTTCTTTGGTTTCGATATTTATTTTTCCGTCAGAAATAGTGTTTCCGCCATAAACAATACGCGGAATTGTTCCTTTTACTTCTAATGAATCTGCCTGGTTATTGTAGTTCCCGTTTATTGTAAAAGGCTCTAAAGCGGTTAGTTTTGGCAATAATTTTAGAAGAACTGGATCATTGTCCACTTTCAAAGTAAAGGCCAATCTTTGTTCATCTGATTCGGCGTTGACTTTAGGATTTTGAAGATTAATATATTTAGACAATGATTTCTGAACCGAATTGGCCAGAGTTGTCAATTTGTATTTTCCTGTTACTTCTGCTTTTAGAAACTGGGACGAAATTTTAATCGAATTACTGTCTTTATCTGCAAACGCAAAAACACGGATAGAATCTAAAACAATTGGTTCTTTATCCTGTAAAATCTGAATGTTGGACAAGAATACTTTTCCGTTCAGGAAATCGGGATTACTGTTGGCAATATCGGCATCTACATTTCCGCGAAGTTTCATTGGGCCAGCGTGAAGATTCAGTTTTTCTAAATCGGCTATATCAAGATTTAATTTCAGTTTTACGGATGGATATTTGTCTTTTGTATCACCAGAAGCCGTTAAATTGAAATTCAGATTTGGATCTTCCATTCCTGATTTTACTGCAAAAGATCCGTTTTCGATGTTTCCTTTCAGCGTTAAATCTTTATAGGTATATCTGTTGAAAACGGCTTTCTGAACAATTCCGTCAATGACAGCATTTGCCGTTTTTGGATCTAGACCGTTTCCTTTTACTTTCGCGTTAAGCGTAATTTTTCCAATCGAATCATTTTTTATCAATCTTCCTAAATCAAACTCATTTAGGGAAACTGTGGCATCGTATTTTTCTCTTTTTTTAATACGCTGATCAAATAAAGCGTCAACTTTTGCATTTCCGAAACTGCTGTTTAAGGCCAGATTCGTTTTAAAATTCTGAACAGAACCTTTAAATTTCCCTTGTAAACTCAACTGCGATGGAAGCTGAATATTCTTCGGAATTGTTCCTGCCGGCACGAACATATTAATGTCTTTTGCGGTGCTCGACATTTTTTTAATATTCAAATCGTAATAGGCTTTTTCGGCATCTGGCAACCCGGCAATTTTCCCCGAAAGGGAAACTTTTGTCGTTCCGATACCGCTCATTTCGAATTTGGAAATATTCAGATCTTTTACTTTTCCACTTACACGGCTGTCCACATACAAAATTGCATTTGGATTGCTCTTAAACGGATTCGTATTTTGAAGCGTAGGCACAAACAATAAAATATCTTTAAAACCAATTTTCGATTCTTTCAAATTGGCATCAATCGCGAGATTTCCTAAATCTTTCTGTAGTGCATCAAGCGATTTGTATTCGGCTTTTATTTTATCCTGAACAAGCGTTTGAGGTGTTTTTAAATACAGATTTTCTAAAGAGGCATTTTTAGGTCCGTAAAAGAAATCCGTTTTTAAAGATTGAATTTGCAGACCGCTTTTTTCGTTAACGGTAAGTGTTTTTATATTTCCTGAAATTGTATCATTTCCGTAATATAATTGCTCTGCCTGAAAATTGAACTTCCTCAAATCGAGATGTGCATAATCAATTCCTTTTGTTTTAGGTTTCGATTGCTCATCATCAAACCTGAAAGCAATATTTTCCAGATTGGTTTCTTTTAATTTTACTTTCCAGCCTGCTTGTTTTATGGCTGTTGTATCCAGGTCTGGGGTCTGAATCTGCTTATCTTTTGCACCAAGACGTAAATTTCCTTTAAGATTTTTAACTTCAAAAGTATTAAAATCCAAAAACTGTTTATTAAGATCAATCTCATTTACTATTAAATTTAAATTTCCCAAGCTAATGCCTGAATTTAGTTTTGAATCTTTATTGTCGTATAAAATATCGATTTTAGATAAAGCTATTTTATCTAAGGCCAATTTAAAATCGGGACGTTTCGAAATCGTATCAACCGTTTTTACTGAAACCTCGGCAAGTTTCTCGACCACATCCTGATCTAAAACTACTTTTAATCCGTTTAGATTAATCGTTGGAATATTAAAATCCATTTGATCCAAATCGAATTTCTTGAATTTAGTATCGAAATGCGTCAGATTTACACGAATGTCATTTTTAGCAAAATCGTCTTTAAAATTGAATTTAACCTGATCGAGGTTTACTTTGACAACCGAAATCTTAAAAGGTTTCGCGTTCGGATCTTCTACTTTTGGTTCTTTGGATTCAAATGCTTTTATGATGTAATCGAAATTGAAAACACCGTCTTTATTTCTGGAAATATTGGCTTTTACATTTTCAAGTGAAACCGAATTGATTTCAAGTTCACTACTAATGAGTTTAAAAAGATCAACATCAACCTCTAATCGTTTACCTGCCAACAAAGTATCTTTCTTTTGACCTTCGAAATAGAAACCTTCCAGAACTACATCTTTCGGGAATTTTATCGAAATATAATCCAAAGAAACTTTGGTTTTTATCTTATCCTGAAGATACGAAACCGCTTTATTTTTAACGAAATTCTGAACCGAAGGAACCTGGATTAAAATTATAACAAGTAATAAAAGGGCAACTACAGAAACCACGCACCACATCAGGATACGAAGTATTTTTTTTATAAAATAAGCGGGTTTCTTATTCATACGTCAATAAAATCGGTTCGATTAAAATTGCTTCTGAAAAAAGCAGGGTTACACATTTTACAAAAATGTAAAATTTAAACCTTAACAATTTACATAATTATCAGGAATTATTCTAGAATTTTATTGTTGTTTTTGCCACGAAGGCGCTATGACGAGAAGTTTTGAGTTAATTTTTGCCACAGATTACACGAATTAACACAGATTAAAAATAAAGCTGGATTATTTAAAAAAAATCCTTGAAATCTTTCTAATCTGTGGCAAAAAAAGTCAGCTAATTTCTAAACTGTTGGTTTTAACCAGTCACTGCGATTAAAATTTAATATGCGGTATTTTTTCTCCCATCTGATTTATTTTCTGCTGAAGTTTTGCTAAGAATTTTTGGTGTTGTTCTGATTCGGGATTGAAACTTCTGTGACGAAGGCTTTTCTGAATTTCATCGACTTCCTGCATTATCGAAATACTGCTTTCTGAAATATAATTTTCGCTGAAAAGCTTCCAGATATAATCAATCGCGATTTGATTTGGGTGTAACATATCTTCATTATAAAAACGATAATCGCGAAGCTCATCCATCATGATTTCGTATGAGGGGAAGTATTCAGTGGTCAGTTTGGAGTGGTCAGTTTTGAGAACCGAATGCAGAGCTGAAAATAAATGTGATTTACTTAACTGATTTTCTACAAAGCCGTCTTTGATATGTCTGACAGGAGAAATAGTAAAAATGAAATTGATATTTGGATTTAAAGCCTGAACTAAATCCATTGTGTTTTGGATGCTTTTCTGAATTATTTCTACCGATAACAATTCTTTTGAAAATTGTTTTTGCGGTACTTTATGACAATTAGCCACTACTTCATCCTTTTCTAGAATTCTATAAATCCAGGAAGTTCCAAAAGTGATAATGAGATGTGTCGCTTCTTTTAGTTGTTTGTTTGTTTCTGAAATAGCTTTGTTCAATGTTTCCAACAATTCCTGTCGGTCTGCATTACTTAAATCAGAATGAACTTCAAAAGAATGCCAGCGTTCGTTGTGAAAGAAAACGTCTTTTTCTTCAAATTCTTGCTCTTTACAAACTCTTTCAAACAATTTGGCTATCGAAACGGAATTAAAGATAATTCCAAACGGATTGGTTTCGTTTTGGAATTTAAAATAATCGAATTTCTCTGCCATATTTTCTGCAAAACAAGAACCAATAGAAAGTATTTTCGAATGATAATCGATTGGCGAATTACTTTTTGAAATTGGGATTGGAGTTCTGAATTGCATGAGATTTTATTTGAACACGAATTTCGCCAATTATCAGCAATAAAAAAACCAAATACCGAAAGTATTTGGTTTTTATAAATTCTTAAACTAATAAGTAAAATACATTTCATATTCGATTGAAACACCCCAACTATCATAAGAAGTATGTTTTGTCGGGTAATCTTTGTCATTATAATCATAAGTTGTTAAATAAACAGCTGTATTTGAGTGCTCTGATGATTTGGCTGTTGTTTTGACAACATTGTTTTGACCAACTTCACTGATTTCATTTAACAGCAGTTTGAAGCCTGCAACATTTTTCAGAGGGTTATTTTTTGTATCGTACTCATATTCTCTCGTTATTGTTACAGAATTACTGGTTCTTTGTTCTTTGATCAGATTTCCATTTTTATACGTCAGGCTTCCTTCACTGCTTTTAATTTCAGCTTTTGTATCTCTATCAACATTGTAATTGATAAAAGAAATGGATTCATTTGAAATATGATTATAAACTACTTTTTCAATATAATATCCATCAGGATATTGATCCGTAATATTTTCTTTAAAAATTCTGGTTTTTAGTTTTCCGTTTTCGTATGTATAAACTACTTCATCAGTTTTGGTTTCTTTTCCTTGTTCATCCACATCAAAAACTTCTTGCTTCGTTATAACATCACCAGTATAGGTAAATACTGTTTTCGAATATTCATTGATAGTGCTTACAATTTTATTTCCATTGAAACTTAACGTACTTGTTCCATTTCTTCCTAAATAAGCACCAGGATAAATGAAGGAAATGGTTTGAGGTAAAACAGAAGTATCTCCTGAAGAGGAACCATCTTCGCTGGAGCAGGAAATTGCAATAAAAGATAATGCCGTAAAAAGGATTAATAGTTTTTTCATTTTTTTAGTAGGTTAAATTTGTTCTTTCAAAGAAAATCAAACCAAATAAAAAAAGCAATAAAATCTTACCTTATTTTAGTACTAAAAAAACTTTTTGTGGCAATTATAAAAATAAATTTCAAATAACAATACTAGAAATTCAGTATCCATACTCCGTAATACTGATAATTCTGCCTGCATAATCATAAGTTGTTTTCTTGATTGGATAACTTTTTTTATTGTACTCATAAACCATTGTACAGGCATACGGTTCGAATACAATACTTCCAGAAACAATTGGAGAATAAGAGTATCTTGTTAAATTATTAAAAGAAGAAATATTGGTTTCAGAACCAAAAATTTCCTGACCTAAAAGCAGATTAAATCCTAACACATTTTTGAACGCATTATTATATTTATCATACTGAAAACGTGAACAGGTTATAACATTATCATATCCCCAATTCGAAACCAGATTTATTAAATTTCCATTCTCCATTGTTAAAACAACTAATCCCGGATTTTTTGACTCTATCTTTGTTTGAGTGTCAAAAATATACGTTTCCATAGTAACAGAACCATTGTCATTTTTACTATAAACGTATTTCATTTGTTTTCCATTCAATATTTTAGAAACTGTTTTTAAGCTTCCCTTTTCATATTCATAAAATGTCTCAGAGTATTTTACTTCTTCCCCATTTTGAATATTATATTTCACTTCACTAGAAATAAGATTATCGCGATATGAGTAACCAATCCTTTCGAATTTATTACTGACTTTTACAATCTTATTTTCATTGTAAACAATATTGGTCTCAAAATTATCTGATGGATTATCAGGATATATTGTTTTTAAAACTTTAGGCAAAATTATATTTTGGTTTTCTCCAAAATCTTCATTAGAGCAGGAAAACAAAACAAACAAAAGAATTGCCCAGCAATATGATAAATACTTTTTCATTTTTAGTTTAAATAACATGCAAAAAGAAACTTTTCTGGCAAGACATACTTTCCGCAAAAAGACATAATTATATCATTATAAGACACAATTAAGAATCTTCTTTAAAATGTATTTTATCTTCTTTTAATTTTGCCCTTTCTTCAATAAGATAAACATGCAAAGAATTATCACATTTCTAATACTCCCTGCTTTTTTACTTTTTTTTTCGTGTAACAATGAAGAAAATCGTGCTTCAAATGATGAGACAGGATGCTGCAGTTTTAATTTTATCGATTCAAAATCTTATCCAACCATAAAACCAGATGCTGCGATTATAACCTGGCCAAGATGGCAGATTGGTCAGACAATTAAGATTAAATTTTTGGATGGCGATGCCATTGCTCAAGAAAAAGTAAAAAGAATTGCCAACGAGTGGACAAAATATGCTAATCTAAAATTTGAATATGTCACCCCAAAAGAATATGCAGATATTCGAATTGGTTTTAATGTGGGAAGTTATGGAGCATGGTCGGTTTTAGGAATGAAATCTGCTTACGGCAATACAGAAGAACAATCGATGCGATTGGGTCCTCTAACATCGAGTAATGAAGCCTCAATACGAAGAACCATTTTACATGAATTTGGACATGCATTAGGCCTCATTCATGAAAATTCTAGTCCTGTTGCAACAATCAGCTGGGATTTACCTAAAGTATACAAATACTACAGTGATTTAAACGGCTGGTCTAAAGACCAAGTGGATCAGTTTGTTATAAAAAGCCCTGAGACAACCAATTACAGTGAGTACGATCCTCTTTCGATCATGCATTATTATGTACCAGCTTCTCTTACCACAAACGGAATTGCTGTAAATGAAATGAGTGATTTATCAATCATCGATATTACTTCGATAAACAAATGGTATCCTTTTCCTATTAGATCAATAATAGAATCTGGAGAAAGAATTGATTTTATTCCTTGGACACAAGCTATCAAATCTCCAAACGGACAGTTTGTACTGCAGTTTGATTCTGGACTGTTATCAATAAAAAATACTGTCAATAATACTATTATATGGCAGGAAGGAAATTCAAGGTACAGTAATCAGCCTTCGTGTTACTTGCAATCTGACGGAAATCTGATTATTAAAGGACATGCTTCAGGTTTTACTGCTCCCGAACAAATAACCTGGATGTCTGATACAGCGCAATATCCTGGAGCAACATTATATTTACAAAATGATGGCGATTTACAGTTAATTTATAATGGGACTGTAAAATGGTCTTCTAAAAATGGTAAACCCCAGACATAAAAAAGCCAGAAACAAACGCTTCTGGCTTATATAATTTTTAGATATATTATTAATAGAAATACTCAAGAGTTCCCAAACTATCAGATCCTTTATCAACTTCTTTTGTTGGGTATCCTTGATCATTGTACGTAAAAGTACTGTTTGTCCATAAATCACCATCTGCTGTATCTGTTAAAATGTTAAATTTCACTCCATTTCCTTCTCCATCAACAAATGCAATTTTATCCATTCCTAATATATTTTTCGTAGGATTGTTTTTATTGTCGTATGTGTATTTGTGATCTGGCTGATTAGCCGTAATGGCTAAAATTTCACTAACTTCACCATTTACAAATTTAATAGTTGATGTTTCACCACCACTAGTTTGAGTTTTACTATCTCCTCTATATGACTTAACTGAAATGGTACCATCGGCATTGTAGGTGTAAACTTCTTTATATCCCCAATCCATATTTGGTTCTACTCTTACAAAAGTGGTTAATTTACCTTCTGCATTATAAGAAAAGGTATTGATCTGATCGATAGTTCCATCAGGGTATTTAAACTCTATTTTAGTAATTAAATCTCCTGTATAAGTGTAATATAGATTTGTATCTCCTGAATCATCAATGGCACTTACTATTTTATTACCATCATATTTGTAATTAATGGTCAGTTTTTCGCCATCAGAATTTGTAATAACTGTTTTTTTAAGTAATACAAGATCTGAAGAATCTGAAGAAGAATCATCACTTGAACAAGATGATAACAATAGAGTCAGTGCTCCAAAAAGGCATAAAATTTTTTTCATTTTTGATTTGGTTAAATTTGTTTTTGTTATTCGTGGCAAACCTAGTACAACCCAAAATCAAAACCTTACGTGATTCCACATCCAAAAGTATTCTCTATCCAAATATTTCTTAACAAATTAGTTTCCAACAACATAATCCCATAATTATTTACAAAAAATTTAAATAAAAAATAAATCAGAAAAAAAATACTAAATTAATCTATAAAAAATTTACATTTTTAATAACAGAAATCAACTTCACAAACTAAAACAATTCCTTACTTTTGCATCTTCCATTTTTTTAAATCACTTATGAAATTATTATATACTTACATCGTCAAACATAAAATGCTTCTATTTTTTGCTTTGATAATGGCTACTATCAACATTTGTTTCAGTTTATCAGACTCTGTAATTACAGGAAAATTAATGCAGGACTGCGGTGTCGGAATCGCAAAATATAAAGGCAACGAAATTGGTTTTATAAAATCATTGGCTTTCTGGCTTGGTCTTTCGCTTGGTGCTGCGATGATTTCCAGAATAACCAAAAATTTTCAGGATTACTTTACCAATGTTGTTATTCAGAGAACGGGCGCGCAAATGTATACTGACGGAATCAAAAAATCTCTGGATCTTCCTTATGCCGAATTTGAAGACCAACGAAGCGGTGAAACCTTAAGCAAACTGACTAAAGTTAGGATAGATTCTGAAAAACTGATTACACTTTCTATTTCTTTAATTTTTCAGACTATCATCGGTTTCATCTTCGTAATCGTTTATGTTGCCCGAATCGATTTCAGAATTTCGATTATCTTTTTAATTACGGCTCCAATTATTGCTTTGGTAAGTTTGTATTTAGGTAAGAAGATTAAAATCGTTTCTCGAAAAATTGTGAATCAGACTAATGCTTTGGCAGGTTCTACAACTGAGAGTCTGCGAAATATCGAATTGGTAAAAAGTCTTGGTTTAACATATCAAGAAGAGAAACGTTTAAATCTGAATACCTTTAAAATTCTTCAATTAGAATTAGAGAAAATCCGTTTCATTAGAAGCTTAAGTTTTATTCAGGGAACAACCGTTCACTTTTTAAGAACCTGTGTTGTTTTTGCTTTATATTATTTCTTGTTTGGCGGAAAAATTATCGTTGGAGATTTATTGACAATGGTATTTTTTACTTTCTTTATTTTTGGGCCTTTACAGGAGTTAGGAAACTTCATTATTGCTTTGAATGAAACGAAAGTTTCTATGGAGAATTTCAAACATTTATTAAATGCTCCGAAAGAGTTTCGTCCAAAAACTCCAAAACACGTTGGAGCTATTCAGAAATTACTTTTTTCCAATGTGAGTTTCCAGCATAGAACTGCTAAGTTTAAAGCAGTCGAAAACATTAATTTCGAAATCAAACAGGGACAAACCGTCGCATTTGTTGGGCCATCTGGTTCTGGCAAAACCACTTTGGTAAAATTATTAGTTGGACTATACACTCCTGCCGAAGGAGAAATTCGATACAATGATATTGATTCTACTGATATCGATTTATTAGACTTAAGAAAACAATTAGGTTTCGTAACTCAGGATGCACAACTATTCTCAGGAACAATCCGTGAAAATTTATTATTTGTTAAACCAAATGCAAGTGATGAAGATTTGTACGATGCGCTAAAACGTGCCAGCTGTGAAAAACTACTTAGACGTGCCGAAGATGGTTTAAACACAACAATCGGTGAAGGCGGAATCAAAGTTTCGGGCGGAGAAAAACAGCGCTTGTCTATCGCCAGAGCCATTCTTAGAAATCCGAATTTATTGATTTTTGACGAAGCTACTTCTGCATTGGATTCTATTACCGAAGAAGAAATTAATGATACTATTAGAAATATCTCAGACAAAAACAGAATCACAGTTTTAATTGCTCACCGTTTATCAACTGTAATGCATGCGGATAGAATTTTTGTTCTAGAACAAGGTAAAATCATCGAACAAGGTAAACACGAAGATTTAATTGTGGAGAAAGGACTTTATTATGCTATGTGGCGCCAGCAAATTGGTGAGAGAAAATAGTTTTTTTAAAGATGCTAAGTTTTTCAAGTTTAATCATCAGCAAACGTAATATCTGTCATTTCGACTGAAAGGAGAAATCGCACTAGTTTATCAACACAGATTGGCAACTTACTTTGCGGATTTCCGAGTGTGATTTCTCCTTTCAGTCGAAATGACATAAAATGAGAAATCACCACAAATACAAAACCCGACAGGTTTTTAAAAACCTGCCGGATTTACCTTTCGAAAAAAAATGTAAATTTAGGATAGACTTTTGTTAAACTTAAGAACCTTTTCTAATATTTGATTGTCTCTATCCTTTTTACAATTCCATCTGTTCCTAAATAATTTTGAGTAACAGGAAATCCATTATCATTATAAATATAGCTGTATGTTACTATATAATTTACTGCCCCATTTGTGCTATAAGAATACTCTAAAATATTGTTGCGTGAATATTTTGGGTCCAGCAGTAAATCAAAACCTAAAACTTTTGAATGAGAATTATTTTTTTCATCATATTTGTAGTCTCTTGATTTTGAAACTTTCGAGATATTAGTATATTCGATATCTTGAATAAGATTTAGGCCTTGAAAAGTAAGAGCCCCAACAATATTTTCTGTTTCTACTTGGGTTGTTGGATCAATATTATAAGTTTTATAATTAATCACATTAGTACCATCATGTACATATACATATTTTGTAATGTATTTGCCATTTGGAAAATCTTTACTGATCATTTCACAATTAAGTTTTTCTTTTAATTTTCCACTTTCATAAGTGTAAAGAATCTTGTCTGTCAACTCACCATTTTCAAAGTCTTCCGTTTTGGTTATTACGTTACCTGTATAAGTAAAAACCGTTTTAGTCCCATCTGTCGAAGTACTGTTTACAATCTTGTCTCCATTATACGAAATTGTAGAAGTATAATTTTCTTCTGAATCACTTAAATCTTGGTAAGAAATTGTTTTAGGTAGAATTACGTTTTGTTGTTCTTGCTTGGCATCATCACTTGAACAAGAATTTAGCACCATTGTTAAAGTCAGTCCTAAAAAATAAAATAAATTTCTTTTCATAATATAATTTTTAAATTAGACTGCAAAATGATAGATTTCTGCCTTAACAAAAAGCTCGTAAAAGACACAAAAACAACACTTTAAGACATTTACAAGCAAATCATATTAATACAAAAACCCGACAGGTTTTAAAAACCTGTCGGGTTTGAATTGAATTATAAAAACTTAGTCCCTTAGTAACTTAGAACCTTAGCATCTTTAATTACTTCACAAAATCAACCGCTTTAGCAAGCGCCTCTCCAATTCCATCAACATTTTTACCTCCAGCAGTTGCGAAGAAAGGCTGTCCTCCTCCACCACCTTGGATATATTTCCCTAATTCGCGAACCACTTGTCCTGCGTTTAGGTTTTTCGCTGCTACAATTTCTTTAGAAATATAACAAGTCAACATTGGTTTTCCTTCATGAGCTGTCGCGAAAACTACGAATAAGTTGTTATAAGAACCGCCCAATTCGTAAGCCAAATCTTTTGCTCCTTCTGGGTTTAAATCTACTTGTTTTGCTAAGAATTGAACGCCGTTGATTTCTTGTAATTCTTTAGCCAAATCCGCTTTCATATTTTTAGCCTTATCTTTTAATAAAGCTTCTAATTGTTTTTTCAACTGAGCATTTTCATCTTGCAATGCTAAGATTGATTTTACCGGATCCTGAGCATTTTTAAGAGCTTCCTTAATTTCATTTAAAGAAACAGCCTGAGACTCAAAATATTCTTTTGCAGCTTCACTTGTAATGGCTTCAATTCTTCTGATTCCAGCTGCAACAGCTCCTTCTGAAATGATTTTAAAATGCCAGATATCTGATGTATTCGCAACGTGTGTTCCTCCGCATAATTCGACAGAATCACCGAATTTAATCATACGAACTAAATCACCATATTTCTCACCAAATAAAGCGATTGCTCCTTCTTCCAAAGCCTGCTCTTTTGGAATTCCTCTTTTTTCAATTAATGGCAGACTCTCACGAATCCTTGCATTTACGAAATTTTCTACTTCTACCAATTCTTCATCAGTTACTTTAGAGAAATGAGAAAAGTCGAAACGTAAAGATGCATTTCTTACCATCGACCCCTTTTGCTCAATATGGGTTCCTAAAATCTTACGCAAACCTTGGTGTAATAAATGCGTAGCCGAGTGATTTGACGAAGTTTTAGCTCTCTGATTAGCATCAACAACCGCATTAAAAGTCCCTGTAAGGTTTTCAGGCAACGATTTTGCTAAATGTATTGTTTGGTTATTTTCTTTTTTCGTATCGATAATATAAACGATATCACCGTTTTGAGCTTCTAAATATCCTTTGTCTCCTGTTTGTCCTCCGCTTTCTCCGTAAAATGGAGTTGCATTGAAAACCAATTGGAAAATCTCACCGTCTTTTGCACTTTCAACTCTACGGTATTTCGTGATTTTTACCTGATGCGATAATCTGTCATATCCAATAAATTCCTGAACGTCATCTTCTACAAGTACATTCCAGTCTCCAGCCGTTACTTTAGACGCTGCTCGAGATCTTTCTTTTTGCAATTGTAATTGCTCTTGGAATCCTTCTTCGTCCAATTTCAATCCCCTTTCAGAAAGAATCAAAGCGGTTAAATCAATTGGAAATCCGTAAGTATCATACAATTCAAATGCTTTTTTACCATCAACAGTATCACCGTTGTTATTTAAAATTACAGCATCCAAAAGAATCAATCCCTGATCTAATGTTTTAAGGAATGAATTTTCTTCTTCACGAATTACATTCGAACAAAGTGCTTTCTGCGTTCTGATTTCTGGGAAAGAATCTCCCATCTGCTCGCTTAGTGTTTCAACCAATTTAAAAATAAACGGCTCTTTTGTTCCTAAGAAAGTAAATCCGTAACGAATTGCACGACGTAGAATTCTACGAATCACATATCCTGCACCCGTGTTAGAAGGCAACTGACCGTCAGCAATAGCAAAAGCTACCGCACGAACGTGATCTGCCACTACACGAATAGCGATATTCATTTTATTTTGTTCTTCACTAATGCCTGTTACATCATTAGTGGTATATTTTGCTCCGGTAATGGTTTCGATTTCTCTAATTAAAGGCATGAAAACATCAGTATCATAGTTTGATGTTTTTCCTTGTAAAGCCATGCATAAACGCTCAAATCCCATTCCGGTATCAACGTGCTGTGCTGGAAGTTTTTCTAATGAACCATCCGCTTTACGGTTAAATTCCATAAATACGTTATTCCAGATTTCAACTACTTGAGGATGATCATTATTTACTTCTTCTTTGCCTGGTTTTAAAGCTTTTTCTTCTGCAGAACGTAAATCAACGTGAATTTCAGAACAAGGGCCGCATGGTCCCTGATCTCCCATTTCCCAGAAATTATCTTTTTTATTTCCAAGAATAATTCGGTCTTCATCAATTAATGTCTTCCAGATATCCCAAGCTTCCTGGTCAAACGGAACATTATCCTCTTTACTTCCTTCAAAAACAGAAACATAAAGATTCTCTTTAGGGATTTTATACACTTCTGTCAATAATTCCCAAGCCCAGTTGATTGCTTCTTTTTTGAAATAATCTCCAAAAGACCAGTTTCCTAACATTTCAAACATAGTGTGGTGGTAGGTATCAATACCAACCTCTTCAAGGTCATTATGTTTTCCTGAAACACGAAGACATTTTTGCGTATCGGCTATTCTTGGACTTTTTGGAGTTCCGTTTCCTAAGAAAAATTCTTTAAACTGGGCCATTCCCGAGTTGTTGAACATTAAGGTTGGGTCGTCTTTAAGTACAATAGGAGCTGAAGGAACAATAGTATGCCCTTTACTCTCAAAAAAATCTAAAAATTGTTTACGTACGTCTTGTGATTTCATATTTAAATTAGAAAAATGTGTCTGTTTAATGTGCCATTTTGATAATTAGACCATTAGATAATTTATTCATTTGATGATGCGTTAAGTTTTTTATAATGAAATCAAAAAACTTATATTATAAACAATAAATTGCCTATTTTGCGCATTATCTAATGATAAAATAGCCCCAATATCTAATCATTAATTCTTGCAAAAAAAGTGTAGATGTACTGAAACATTTTATCGTTTCGTTCGACTAACTTATTTTACAGGGAGCAAAAATAGCGTATTTTAAAATATGGCGAAAGTAAAATATTATTACGACTCAGAAAATCTGGCTTATACGAAAATAAAAACCAGAAAAAGAATAAAAATTGGTTATGCCTTATTGTTTTTGCTGGCTTCAGCTTTATTTGGTTTTTTAGTTTTTGTACTATTAATTAACACTCCATATTTTGAAACTCCAAAAGATCGTTTACAAGCTCGTGAGATTGAAAATTTAAAACTGCAATATGCCATTTTGAATAAAAAACTGGATGAAATTGACGAAGTGGCAGACGCATTAGAAGAACGAGACAATAATATTTATAGAATCTATTTTAATAAAGCCGAAATTCCTGATTCAATTAGAAAAGCTGGATTTAGAAATCCAGAAAGATACAAGATTTTAGAAGGTTATAATAATTCTCAGTTGGTTTTAAATACCACAAAAAGGGTGGATAAACTTTCAAAAGAATTAGCCATTCAATCAAAATCATTAGATGAAATATTGAAATTAGCTGGAGCGAAAGAAAGTTTATTATTAGCGATTCCTGCCATTCAACCTGTTCAGAATGAAAACTTAAAAAGAGTGGCTTCCGGATTTGGCTACAGAATTGATCCTTTCACGAAAGTGCGAAAAATGCACAACGGAATGGATTTTACAGCCAATACAGGCGCGCCAATTTATGCTACTGGAGACGGTGTCGTAGCAAGAGCAGATAATACAGCATCCGGCTATGGAAACCACATTGTGATCAGGCATGGTTTTGGATATGAAAGCCTGTATGCGCATTTAAGCAAATACAACTGCAGACCTGGACAAAAAGTCAAACGTGGCGATGTAATTGGATATGTTGGAAGCACCGGAAGATCCGAGGGGCCACATTGTCACTATGAAGTGCATAAAGATGGTAAAGTCGTAAACCCGCTTAATTTCTACTACGGAAATATTTCGGCTGTAGAATATGTGGCAATTTCTCAAATGGCAAATCAAGAAAACCAATCATTAGATTAATATTCCGAAAAAATAGTATTTTTGAAGTAAAATAGTAAAAAACGAATCATGCATATTGAACTTTCTAAAGACAAAAGATATTACAGTATTGGCGAAGTGGCCAAAGCTTTTAATGTCAATGCTTCTTTGATACGATTTTGGGACAGTGAATTTGATATTCTAAAACCCAAAAAAAATGCAAAGGGAAACAGAATGTTCACACCCGAAGATATTACCAACCTGCAATTGATTTATCATCTTGTAAAAGAGAGAGGTTTTACGCTGGAAGGAGCCAAAATACACTTAAAAGAAGGACAAAAGAAAACGTTAGATAAATTCGAAATAATACGTAAATTAGAGTCCATAAAAACACAATTAAACGACATCAAAAACGAATTGTAATTAAAAATTGAAATAAACTTAAATCAAAACAAATATGAAAAAGTGGTTAATCCCTGTAGGAATTATTATAGCACTTATTGCTATTATCGCATTTTGGTCGATTGGTATTAAAAATACTGCTTTACAACACAGTCAGGCGGTAAACAAAGAATGGGGAAATGTTCAAACGGCTTACCAAAGACGTAATGACCTTATTGGGAACTTAGTAAACACGGTAAAAGGTGCTGCTGACTTTGAAAAAGGTACTTTAACAGCTGTAATCGAAGCACGTGCAAAAGCTACTTCTGTAACAATTGATCCAAGCAATGTAACTCCTGAGCAATTGGCAGCATTTAATCAGGCTCAAAGCGGTGTAAGCTCTTCTTTATCAAGATTATTGGTTTCTGTTGAACAATATCCAACTTTAAAAGCTAATGAAAACTTCTTGAAATTACAGGACGAATTAGCGAGTACTGAAAATCAGATTTTAACGGCTAGAACTCGTTTCAACGAATCGGTACAAACGTACAACGGTTATGTTTTAAAGATTCCTAACAACTGGTTCTTAAGCGAATATAAAGAAAAACCATATTTCGAAGCTTCTACAGGTGCAGATAAACCAGTTGAAGTAAAATTCTAAAATCTACAATCTTAACTCTAAAATCATTTCCATGTCAAAAGTAGAAGATTTTTTAACCAAAGAAGAAGAGCACGAAATTGTTGAAGCTATTCGTATGGCTGAAAATAATACTTCTGGCGAAATTAGAGTGCATATAGAAAAAACAACTTCTAAAGCTCATTATGATAGAGCTTTAGAAGTTTTTCATGAATTACGAATGGATGAAACTAAATTGCAAAATGGTGTACTGCTTTATTTTGCTGTGGAAGATAAAAACTTTGTAATTTGTGGCGATAAAGGAATAAATGATTTAGTATCTGATGATTTTTGGGACTGTACCAAAGATATTATGATGAATCATTTTAAAGCTGGAAACTTTAAACAAGGCATTGTTGACGGTATCTTAAATGCCGGAGAACAATTAAAAAAATATTTCCCTTCTCAGGAAGATGATATCAACGAGTTATCAAACGAAATTTCAAAAGGATAAATGATGAAAAATTCTCAAAATAAAATCTCAAATTCCAATAGAATTTTTCAGTTAACCTCTTTGTTTGTCGCGTTTTTTATCTGCAATACAATTTTTGCACAATTTGATATCCCGAAAAAACCTGATTTCCAAACTTCTGTTTACGACTACGCTAATGTTTTAAGTGCTTCTGAAAAAACGCAATTAGAAGAAAAGCTAGTTCGTTATTCTGATTCTACTTCTACTCAAATTGTAGTTATTACTATCGAAAGCTTAAAAGGTGAAGATGTAAGCCAACTGGCTACAAAATGGGCTCAAACTTGGGGATTTGGCCAAAAGAACGAAGACAATGGTGTTATTATTTTATTAGCTAAAAATGAAAGAAAAATTGCTATTAATCCTGGATATGGTTTAGAAGATAGATTGACTGCTGGTATTGGTGGAACCATAATTCGTAATATTATAGTTCCAGAATTTAAAGCGGGAAGTTATTATCGCGGACTTGACAAAGGAGCCGATGCACTTTTTGACGTTTTTACAGGAAAATACAAAGGAGAACGTAAAAAATCCAAAGGACAAGATTTCCCAATTTTACCTTTTATTGTTATTGTAGTTATTGTTTTGATTTTATTATCTCGAAATAAAAGAGGTGGTGGTGGAAATTCTGGTAACAATGGAGGTGGTGGTCCTAGTCTTCTCGATGTCATTATTCTAAGTAATCTTGGAAGAAGTGGCGGAGGTGGATTTGGCGGTTTCGGTGGTGGATCATCCGGAGGTGGTTTTGGCGGAGGCGGAGGCTTCGGCGGTGGTTTTGGCGGAGGCGGATTCTCTGGAGGAGGTTCTAGCGGAAGTTGGTAATTTAGTATGTTTCTAATTTTCTTTGTTTCAGACTTCGAGTTTAGGTTTCAATATTAAAAAATCATACATTTACATTTTACAATTTATTAATAGATGTTATCACATAAAGCAAAATACGCCCTTAAAGCCTTACTTTATTTAGCAGAACAAGACGAAAATCACATTTCCAGAACAGTGGAAATTGCTGATGGAGCCAATATTCCTAAAAAGTTTTTAGAACAGATTTTATTGGATCTAAAACGTGGGCGTTTTGTAAGCAGTAAGCAGGGAAAATTTGGCGGATACTATCTAATTAAATCCAAAAATGACATCACTTTGGCAGAAATTCACCGATTATTTGACGGTGCAATTGCTCTTTTGCCATGTGCTTCTTTAAATTTTTATGAGCCTTGTTCTGATTGTAAAACCGAGTCTGAATGCAGTCTGCGTCACGGTTTAATGCTAATTAGAGACAAAACTTTGAAGGCTATGGAAGGTATCACAATCGCTTCATTAGTAAAGAAATAAAAAAATATTTTTTAATCCCTAGTAAATCGATAGAATTAATTATATATATTTGCAAAAAATAATTAACAAACCAATAATAAATTCTATCTCATGAAAGTACATTTTAATCCCTCGGGTGTAACAAAACTTTTGCAAAATAAAACTAAGCTTTTCAGAACTGCTTCTGGCAATTCATGTATGATGTGTATGTGCTGTTAAAAAAATTTATTTTTAAACTCTACTAATCATATATACTTAATATAAAAATGAAAGCATCTATAAAAAATATCTTTACAATATTATCTTTTTTAACCTTCTCTATCTCGTTTGCACAAAACATTGAAGGTGTAGTTACAACAAGTGAAAACATTCCTTTAGAAGCCGTAAACGTGGTAATTAAAGGAACTACTCATAGCGCTATCACAGACAACAGCGGTAAATTCATCATCGATTCGGAAGGAAGACTTCCATTGACTCTTTTAATTCAATATGTTGGATACAAAACAACAGAAATCGAATTGACTGCAATTCCTGTAAATCCAATCCAGGTTGCACTTAAAGAAGAAAACGAACTTGTCGAAGTTGTCGTTTCTTCCAGAAGAAGAATCGAAAAAGTTCAAGATGTGCCGATTGCGATTTCTGTAATCACAGGAAAACAGGCAGAACAAACCGGAGCATTTAATGTAAATCGTATTAAAGAATTAGTTCCTTCAGTTCAGCTTTATTCTTCAAACCCAAGAAATACTGGAATCAACATTAGAAGTTTGGGTTCTCCTTTCGGATTAACCAACGACGGTATTGATCCTGGAGTTGGATTCTATGTCGATGGTGTTTATTTTGCACGTCCGGCTGCCACTACTTTAGACTTTATTGACGTTGAACAGATTGAGGTTTTACGTGGTCCGCAAGGTTCTTTGTTTGGAAAAAACACAACCTCTGGAGCATTTAATATTACAACTCGTAAACCAAGTTTTACTTCCGGTGCTGATTTTGAACTTAGCTACGGAAATTACTCTTTCCTGCAGGCTAAAGCATCTGTTACTGGAGCTTTAGGAAGTAAAGTAGCTGGTAGAATATCTTTTTCTGGCACCTCTCGCGACGGTTTAGTAGATAACGTTGCAACAGGAAGACCTACAAATACTTTAAGCAATCAAGGAATTAGAGGACAATTACTTTGGACTCCAACTGTAAATACAAATGTTATTTTTGCTGCTGATATCACAACACAGCGTCCCGATGGATATGCTCAAGTAATTGCAGGTGTTGCACCGACACAAAGAGCGGCTTACAGACAGTTTAATGCCATTATTGCCGATTTAAATTATCAGCTTCCAAGCTTAAATGCTTTTGATCGTAAAATTGACCATGATACTCCATGGAGATCAAATCAAGATATGGGAGGTTTCTCTTTAAATGTGGATACCAAAATTGGAGGCGGAACACTAACTTCTACAACTGCATGGCGTTTCTGGAACTGGGATCCATCCAATGACAGGGATTTTACAGGATTGCAAGTATTAGCTAAATCTCAGAATCCAACAAGACAAACACAAATTACACAAGAGGTTCGTTACGCTGGGCAAATTACTTCAAAAATAAGCGGTGTTGCCGGAGTATTCTTTATCGATCAGACATCGCAAACTGATGGAACCGAAGAATCTGGAAATGCACAATGGAGATTTGCACAAAGTTCAACGAGTGCATTATGGAAAACCCCAGGTCTTTTTGAAGGATACGGAATTAAAACTGATGCTAACATTAGAGCTTCAAGTGCCGCGGTATTTGGTCAGATTGACTGGGCTATTACAGATCGTCTGCATGTTTTGCCAGGTTTACGCTATAATTTTGATAAAAAAGATGCTCATTATGCTCGTACAACATACGGAGGTTTACAAACAACAGATCCAGCATTATTGGCTTTGAAAAAACAAGTATATTCTGATCAGGCATTTGATTCGGCAATTGATAACACAGACTTTTCTGGAAACATCACAGTTACTTTTAAAGCTTCGGATAAAATCAATGCTTATGGAACTTTTGCAAAAAGCTACAAACCAGTTGGTGTAAACGTTGCGGGGCTTCCTACAAACTCTGCAGGTCAGCCGTTATTGGAACTTGCTGTTATCAAACCTGAAAAAGTGTATCATTATGAGGTTGGAGTAAAAACTTCTCCTTTCAAAAATTCGATTTTTAATTTAGCATTATTTCAAACAGATATTAGAGATTTTCAAACTAATGTTCAAGCAGCTGAATTGGGTGTAAACCGTGGTTATCTTGCTAATGCAGATAAAGTGCGTGTACAAGGTGTAGAAGTAGATGCAAGTTTTGTATTCAGTGAGCATTTAACTGTTAATGGAGCTGTAACCTATACAGATGGTAAATATGTAAAATTCACAAATGCACCGCTTCCATTAGAAGAAACTGGAGCGCCAGTATCTTTCAAAGATGTCTCTGGAACAGCTCTTCCAGGAGCTTCAAGATGGGCAGGTTCATTAGGAGGAGAACTTTCTGATCGTGCGAGATTCTTCGGAAATGCAGGAAAAATTTTCTTAGCTGTTGATTCTTATGCTCGTTCTGAGTTTTCATCAAGCCCTTCTGCTTCTAAATATTTGGTGGTACAAGGTTATGCTATTTTCAATGCTCGTTTAGGTTTCCGTGCTTCACAAGGTTTATCTGTTCACTTCTGGGGACGTAACCTTTTAAATAAAGATTACTATGAGCAGTTATTGCCAGCAGGTGGAAATGCAGGACAATATGCTGGAGTTTTAGGTGATCAAAGAACCTATGGAATTACTTTGAAATATTCGCTATAGTAACAAGTGAATTGGTTAGTAAAGATGGGATATGCTTAAAAACATATCTCATCTTTTTTTATACAAAAAACTTAAATTGTTATTTTAAAACCTTACAGTGGCATTTTGTTTTATTTAAAGAAATGATATTTACTATTAAGACTTTGATAATCTTCTTTCTATCTAACATATAAAGTCTTAAAAGTGAAAATCAATTTATATTTCTATGCCACATTACTACAATTTTACAGCGTCAGCAAATCATATTTCTTATGATCCTTATTGGTATGTAAAATTGAACCTTCCATTAAACTCTTTTCTAGTAATTTGCTTTTTGACTTTGGGGCTTATCTATTTTTATGCTTACGATTCTAAAAATGGAATTATGATTGCAATCTTAGTAAGCATAATTTTTTTATTAAATTGCATCTACAGATTAAAAATCAAGCATAGGACAACATTTCTTTTTGACAAAATTGATAACAAATTCTATAAAATCACACCGTTTGGAAAAAAAGAAATCGCAGCGTTAAATACTATTTTAAACATTACAACAAAATCAGGGGCACATACTTACTGCTATATTCTAACTTCCAAAACAGGTTCTTCTATCAAACGATACTACTTGACCAATAACATCAGAAATGAAAATCAAAATAATCCTGAAGTTCGTTTTTTAGAAATGGAAATAATACCTCAGCTTGAATTATTCCTGAACTTAGATAAAGAACTTTTAATCGCATTAGACTCAAAAGACATATCTTCTATTTAGCCAAAACTTTTTTTGTTATCCAAAACAATCACAAAATCAAACAAAAAGCAGAATAAAAAACAAATCAAATTTCAAATCATATACTCCTGTTTGTATATATTCGCAGCCTGAATTTTATTGATTGAATGAAGATTTTCAAATTAATACTTATATTAATTTTTGGTCCCGTTTTATTGGCGCAAAATATAAAAAAGACCGATCAACAGACACTGACTTGGATTCGGTATTATAACATCTTTCCTTTAAGTGAAAAATGGGCTATTCATTCTGAATTTGACAATCGAAGTTTTGTCAATCCGATTCACGAAAATCTTTTTGTCATTCGGTCTCAAGCTCGTTATAGAGCAAACAAATTAATGGATTTTGGTGCTGGACTTGCTTATTTTAATGTCAATACACAAAACCCAAATGTAGATCCGGATTATTCTGTTCCCGAATATAGATCGCAGCAGGATTTGACTCTAATTAATGATATTGCTAAAATTACCTTTCATAATCGTTTTCAACTGGAAGAGCGTTTTATTCAAAAAACAGATAAAAATGGTCTTTTGAACGAATTCTCCTTTGCATACCGATTTAGATATCGTCTGCAATCTACTTTTACACTTTGGGAAAAAGACCAAAGCAGCTTAAAAGGAACTATTTCTGATGAAATTTTATTCAATTACGGCAAAGACAACAAAAGAAATACTTTTGATCAAAACAGATTTTATGTTGCTTTGCGTTATCACTTCACTCCTAATCTAGGTTTGGAATTAGGATATCTAAAGAATTTTCAAAGACGTGCAAGTGGTGTCGATTTTTACGACCGTGATATTATTCGCTTCACTGTTTATCATAGAATTAATCGTAGATTTTAGATTTTACTATAAAAAAACGGCAAATCATTTTATGATTTGCCGTTTTTTATTCTTTGTAACTCTGTAACTCTGTAACTTTGTGACTTTGTGACTTTGTAACTCTGTAACTCTGTAACTCTGTGACTTTGTCGCTTTGAACCTAAAACTAGAATTCTCCTCTCTGTCTTCCCTTTCCTCCTTTTTTACTTTCAGCGAAGTTTCCAATTTTATAGGCTAGAGAAAACATTACATAGCGTTTTAAAACTGTATTTTGTTCATCCCGAATCGAAGTTGCAGAGATAGTTCTGGTTGCGCTTTGGTTCTGATTTAAAACATCATACACTTTTACTTTTGCATATAATTTTTTATCTAAGAAACCATAAGACAAACTAGTATTCCAAAGAAAGAAATCTTTCTTAAAATCGTCTGAGATGTTTGAATTGTAAGTGTACCCAAAATCATTTCCAAAAATTAAATTCGCCGGCCAATATGAAGTGGTTTGTAGATTTATTCTGTGAATTACATTTGAAGTTGCATCTCTTGAATAGTTTTCATAACGTGTTTCATTATACGACAAACTGTATGATGGCGCAATCGAAAGCACTTCTCCATAATCGTAAGAAGCATAAACACTTGGTGTTACTACAAGAGATTTGGCACTATATAACTCGGCATTTGTGAATCCTTTATCAAAATTATAATTTCCGCTCAAACGCAAACCGTAACGCAAAGTATGCGCATCTTTTTTAATCTGTTGATTCCAGTTTCCACCAATAGATGTTGAATAAGTTCCTGAAATATTTACATAAGTCGTATTTCTTTTTCCGCTATCATCATAAATTGAAGTCGAAACTACATCATTGTTATAATAATCTCCCCTAATGTAAACACTATATCCCGAACGCGTTCTAAAATCAAAGTTTTTAAAGTCGATTCCTGCACTGTTTTTTTCAATCGGATTTAAATCTGGATTACCGATTACACTATTTAATGGATTATTTAAATTCGCTACAGGCATTAACTGAGTTGCTGACGGAAGCGCATTTGAATAATCATATTTAAAAGTCAGGTTTTTGGAACGATTAAATTTGTATCGAAGCTGCGCATTTCCATAAGGAAGCATATATCTTTTATTCAAATCGGTTGCTTGATTCAAATAAAAAGAATGATTATCAAACTCTACAATTGAAGTTCTTGAATTTAAATTCAGCGTAAATTTACTTTTCTGTAAAGTAATCCCAACTTTTGGAGAAATCGAATTCTGTTTTGAACTTGTATAATTTGTCAATGATAAATTCAAATCTGAATATTGGTCAGTATCTTCATCAAAATTGAATGTTTTTTGGTCATTTATAGAATTTTGCCAGTTAAAATCGGTTCCAAAACGCACTCGAACCGAATCTGTAATTGGTTCTGTATATTCTAAATCAATCGCATACGTATCACTTTTAGAAGTATTTTTTGCATTCTGATTTCTCTCATCATTCGGTTTTCCATCCTGATGGAAAATAGTTTCAGAAATATTAATTCCGTTCGAGTTATTTTTAGAATTATTGTTATTAAAAACAATACTAAGATTTCGCGACTTCTTTTCAAATACTTTATTGAAATTAATGCTGTTCGCAAAATTCGTATTAGAACCTTCTGTATGAGAAGTTGATGTACTTTCGTTTAATGCTTCACCATTTTCATCTACTGAAGAAGTAAAAGAAGAATTACTATTAGTAGAATTGGACTGATTTAAATTTGGAGCCACAACAAGACGCATTGTCGGATTGATTTTGTATTCCAGTTGAAAATTGGCATTATTCCCCGTATTTTCATTTTTGGTTTTAGAATCAGCCTCTGTTATAATATTTCCTGTCGGCAAAAAACTAACCTGATTCGATTTACTATCATTTTTAGTTACCGCATTCGTAAAATTGTAACTGCTCGTAAACTCCAAATCTTTCGTCCAATCATCAGAATAATTTATACCAGCCAAAGTCGATTGTGTGATTCCTCTTCCGCCACTGCTAGCACCTTGGCCTCCTTTTGCATTTCTTCCGCCTCCCATATTATCAAAAACCTCATCCATAGAAAAGCCGGTCGAATTGATATTATTAGAAGATGCCAAAACACTGATTTTTTGTTTGTTTTTGAAAAAGTTCATCATCAAACTGCTTTCATAATGCTCATCCGAGCCATATCCACCGAGAACTTTTCCGAAATATCCTTTATTTTTCTTTTCGTCAATAGTGATATTAATGCTCGAATAATCTGAAGTCGATTCTTGTTTAGCCAATTCCTCTTTCTTTGTTTTAAAGTCAGAAACCTGAACTTTTTTAATGATATCTGCAGGAAGATTTTTAATGGCTATAGCACCATCTTTATCAAAAAATGCTTTTCCGTTAACTAAGACCTGATTGACTTCTCGCCCATTCACCGTAATTTTTCCGGAATTATCAACATCAAATCCAGGTAATTGTTTCAATAAAGTTTCAACATTCGCATCTGGGCGAACTTTGTACGAAGGGGCATTAAATTCTAAGGTATCTTTTTTAATGGTAATTGGCGGTGCTTCAGATTTCACGATTACCTCGTTTAAAACATTAGCATTTTCAATCATATACAATTTTCCAAAGTCTTTACTTTCTGTAAGTCCTTTTTGTTCTTCAAAATAAGCTTGGTATCCTGTGTAATTTACTTTTAAGAAAACTGGTTTGTCAAACTTTTTAGTATTGATAATAAAATTTCCGTTTTTATCCGTCGTAGCATATTCAATCATAGTAGAATCTTTTACGGTGGTAAAATAAACGGTAGCAAGTTCAAGTGGAAGCTGTGTATTGATATCAACCACTGTTCCTTTAATAACGATATTATTTTGGGCATTTGCCGAATACACAAAAGCTAAAAACAATAGAAATGAATAAATTTTGGTCATAAATTAGGTTAGTTTTGGACAGTAAGACTTAAAAAAATGCAAAAGGTTTAATTGTGTTTTTCACATTTATTCAAATATAATGCCAATAAAAAATTAATCCTGTAATTATGTAGTCACCAAACATGAAAAAGTCCCCTATTCGGGGACTCATTTTTTTTATTTTTCTCTAATATAAATATCGATTGGAACTCCTGCAAAATCCCATTTCTCTCTAATTTTATTTTCCAGATATCGTTTATAAGGTTCTTTTACATATTGCGGTAAATTAGCAAAAAACACAAATTGCGGTGTCGGTGTTGGCAATTGCATGCAATATTTAATTTTTACATATTTTCCTTTTGTTGCTGGCGGCGGATAAGCCTCAATTACCTTCAACATATATTCGTTGAATTTTGAAGTAGAAATTCTTTGTTTTCTATTTTCAAAAACCTGAACTGTAGCTTCAAGTGCTTTCAATAAACGTTGTTTCGTTAAAGCCGAAACAAATAAAATTGGCACGTCTGTAAAAGGCATTAACTCTTTTTTGATTTTCTCTTCGTAATCACGAGTTGACATAGTGTCTTTTTCTACTAAATCCCATTTGTTTACTAAGATTACAACACCTTTACGGTTTTTCTCTGCTAGCCAGAAAATACTTTGATCTTGACCTTCAAATCCTCGAGTCGCGTCGATTACCAAAATACAGATATCTGCATGTTCGATAGCACGTACAGAACGCATTACAGAATAAAACTCTAAATCTTCTTTTACTTTTGCTTTACGACGAATACCAGCGGTATCAACCAAGTTGAATTCGAAACCAAAACGGTCAAATTTAGTATCAATAGCATCACGAGTTGTACCTGCAATGTCGGTTACAATATAACGGTCTTTACCAATCAAAGCATTGATAAAACTAGATTTCCCTGCATTTGGACGTCCTACAACAGCAAAACGAGGCAAATCTTCTTTAACCTCAACTTCCGGTTTTTCTGGGAAAGCTTCAATTAAAGCATCTAATAAATCCCCTGTTCCGCTTCCAGAAATACTTGCAAAAGTGTAATAATCGCCTAAACCAAGGTTGTAAAACTCCACTGCATCTTTTTCACGCATGGCATTATCTACCTTATTTACGGCCAATAAAACTGGTTTTGTTACTTTACGAAGTAATTTCGCAACAGTTTCATCCATTGGCGTAATTCCTTCTTCAACATCAACCACAAAAATAATAACATCGGCTTCGTCGATAGCAAGTTCTACCTGTTTACGAATTTCACCTTCAAAAACGTCATCAGACCCTCGAACGTATCCACCTGTATCAATGACAGAAAACTCTTTTCCGTTCCACTCGCTTTTACCATAGTTTCTATCACGGGTAACCCCAGATACTGAATCTACAATAGCTTCTCTTCTTTGTATCAGCCTATTGAAAAGGGTTGATTTCCCCACATTAGGTCTTCCTACTATCGCAACAATGTTATTACTCATTTTTTTGAATTTTAGATTTTAGACTTTAGATTTCAGATTCTTAGCTTCCTAAAAACCTAATCACTTGTAATCCAAAATGCTTTATTTAAATTTTTTGCAAAGGTAGTCTTTTTTAGTTTGCAGTCACAGTTTTAAGAATTCAGTTAAAAAAACTGGTAAAAACGTGGCCCTAAACCAAAGACGTACTACTTTTTTAGCAACTATTTATTGATATATTCTAGTTTACAATTTAGTTACAGTTTTAAGACTGAGACCGTAAACTGCGACTGAAAATTCTTTTTACTGATTATATCCGAATCTTTTCAGCATATTCGCATTACTTCTCCAGTTTTTGTTCACTTTTACGTAAAGCTCAATGTGAATTTGTTTTCCGAAGAATTTCTCTAAATCAGCACGAGCATCGGTCCCTACTTTTTTCAAAGCCGCACCTTTATGCCCGATAATGATTCCTTTTTGAGTGTCGCGCTCCACCATAATTACCGAACGGATTCTGATAATATTGTCGGTTTCATGAAATTCTTCTGTTACGATTTCCACCGCATACGGAATCTCTTTACTATAATTCAATAAGATTTTCTCACGAATTGTCTCGTTAACAAAGAAACGCTCTGGTTTGTCTGTTAATTGGTCTTTTGGATAATAAGCCGGAGATTCTGGCAATAATTCGATAATTCTTCCAAAAACTTCTGGAACATTAAAGTTCTGTAAAGCTGAGATTGGGAAAATTTCTGCATTCGGCACTTTTTCTTTCCAAAAAGTAACTTGTTGCTCTAACTGTTCCTGGTTCGAATTATCGATTTTATTTAAAAGTAATAAAACAGGGATTTTAGCATGAATGATTTTCTTAAAGAAATCTTCATCTTTAAGATCCTGCTCGCCTATTTCGACCATGTAGATTAAAATATCAGCATCTTCAAAAGCCGATTTTACAAAGTTCATCATCGATTCCTGCATTTCGTAGGCTGGTTTGATGATTCCAGGAGTATCAGACAATACCAACTGAAAGTCTTCTCCGTTTACGATTCCAAGAATTCTATGACGAGTAGTTTGTGCTTTTGATGTAATAATTGACAATCGCTCTCCAACGAAAGCATTCATCAATGTTGATTTTCCAACATTTGGATTTCCGATAATGTTTACAAAACCTGCTTTATGTGACATTTGCATAATATTTTAGTCTGCAAAGGTAATCATATCAAGTCAATACAGGAAATAAAACATTTTTTAAAGTTTTCGTTGCATTTCTAAAAAATCGGCGTATCTTTGCACCCGAAACATCGCGGGATAGAGCAGTAGGCAGCTCGTCGGGCTCATAACCCGAAGGTCACAGGTTCGAGTCCTGTTCCCGCTACTAACAAAAAAGCTTCAGAGAAATCTGAAGCTTTTTTTGTTTTCTAAACCTTGATTAAAACTTTTACATCTGGTAATTACAGCAATTCTTTCAATACTTTTTTACCATTTTCATTATCTGGATTTAATTCAACCGATTTTTGGTACATTTTAATCGCGTCCTCTTTTTTACCGCTTTGGAGCAATGCCTCTCCATAGCTATCATATATATTTGAACTGTTCGGAAAAAGTAATGTTGCCGAAGCAAATGTCAGTAAAGAATTGTCTGTTTTTTGAAGTCTAAGAAATTGATATCCCAATCTATTAAAATCTCTTTCTGATGCTTCGTACGTGTCTGGCTTTTTTAAATATCCTTCAATTAACTGATTTGCCTTTTCTTTATCCCCGCTTTCAAGCAGACTGCCATAGATTCTAGAAAGATTTTGCAAAGGCATTTTATAAGGCTTATGATCAATTAATTTCAAAACTTCATTGGCTGTAACAAAGACTGGACTTGCTGTATTGGACAGCAAAATAACAGTGTTGTTTCTAGTAATATTATGCATCAAAATTGATGTAAGCCCAGTATTGAGACCATCGTGAAAAACTATTTTTTCATTAGCATCATTAGTGTACATTGCCCAGCCTAAACCATAGACAATCTCTTTTTCATCCATTCGAAAAGAAGCCATTTTTCCATCATTAAGTTTTGCCGGTGTCAGCGCTTCTTCTAATTCTTTCTTGCCTAAAAGCTGATAACTAAATAATGCTTTTTGATACTTCTGTAAATCTAGAGCTGTACTTACAATGCCTCCAGGCCCATTAAAATTGCTTTTCTCATCTATTAAAAAAGTTTCTTTTAAGGTTTGAACATTGACTAGATGGGTTGAATAAAAGTTTGGATAAGCATACAATTCTACCTGATTTGGTCCTTTAAGCCTTCTATCCTTAGGAAGAAATGAATCTTTCATTTTAGCAGGAACGAAAATATTTTTTTTCAAATAATCTCTAAAACTAATTCCTGTTATTTTTTCTACTATCAAAGCTGCAAGGCAGTAATTAACATTATTATATTCCCATTTGTCTCCCGGAGCAAATGAAAGCGGTACTTTATTTTCAATTAACGCGGGTATAATATCTTCATTAGAAAAAGTTTTCTCTGGATTTTCTTTTATTGCATTATCAAACAGACGATAGTAGTGACTTACTCCAGAAGTATGGCTCAGCAGATGTCTAATACTAACATTGGGATAAGGAAAATCCTGAAGATATTTTTGGACAAGATCATCAATATTCAGTTTTCCTTTTTGTTTAAGCTGCAGTATTGCTGTCGCTGTAAACGTTTTTGATACTGATGCAATTGTAAATTGAGACTTTTCATTGATTTTTTCTTTCTTCTCGATATTAGCATATCCATAAAAATCAGAAAAAACAGTTTCTCCCGATTTAGAAATTAAAACACTGCCGTTAAAAAGATTATTTTTAACAAGGGTCGAAAAGAAATCTTTTATCTCTTGTCCTGAGATGGTACTTGTAAAAAGTAAAGCTGTAAAATAAAGAAAAATTTGTTTTTTCATTTTGATTGATTTGATTGATGATTGATTGATGATTGATTTTTAAACGAAAATAATGAAATATTATTCTTTCAGATTTAGATTCTGGTTATTTTATCAAAAGCTTTTTGAAATTATGCAAAAAATGAAATCGTAATCTTCTACAAACTGGTCAAATATTTGGATGTTACCAATACTAAGTAAAAACTTTAGAGAAATACACATTCCTTATGCTTTTACTTACTTGTAATTGCTTGAATCAATATTTCGATTAAAGATATTTCTTATATTCGTCATCACTAAATACCCTATCAGCTTATAATTTAAAAACATTGATACCCTTTTGAATTGTTTTTAGATAAGTCCAAAAATGAAATTAATATGAAAAAAATGAGAATTCGTTTCGCTTTATTACTTTTTATTTGTTTAGCCTCTTCGGCATCATTTGCTCAATTATCAACTGCAAAAATTGATTCTTTAATGCTAAATACGCTGCAAAGATTTAAAGTCGCCGGAGCATCAATTGCGGTGGTTAAAGACGGAAAAATAATTCACTCTAAAGGTTACGGAGTTAATTCTATCGAAACCAAAAAAGCAGTAGACGAATACACCAATTTTCAAATTGCATCCAATAGTAAAGCTTTTACAACAGCTGCTTTATCGATTTTAGAAGACGAAGGTAAATTGAAATGGACCGATAAGGTTAAAAATTATCTGCCTGAATTTAAAATGTATAACGATTATGTTACAGAGAATTTTAACATTCAGGATTTAGTAACACATCGCAGCGGACTTGGATTAGGTGTTGGCGATTTGATGTTTTTTCCCGACGGATCTAATTTTACAATACAAGATGTGACAAAAAGTTTTCAGCATTTCAAGCCTGTTTCTGCCTTTAGAACAAAATTTGACTATGATAATCTACTTTACATAATTGCTGGGGAAATAATCGCAAAAGTCAGCGGAATGCCTTATGAGCAATTTGTACAACAAAGAATTATAACTCCTTTGCAAATGAATCATACCTTTGTTGGAAGTCTGCTGAAAAACAAAACAAATCTTGCCGTTCCGCATTCTTCGGTATCTGGAACCATCAAAACAATCGAAGCTTATGATATTGGAATAGCAAGTGCTGCAGGAGGTATTTACTCCAACGTTGCCGACATGGCAAAATGGATGATTGTTCGATTAAATAAAGGCAAATATGACGAAGATCAAAAATCGTCTTTGTTCTCTTTAAAAAATCACGAAGAAATGTGGCGTCTGCATACTATTATGCCGGTAGATGCTGATCCGAGATACAATTCTCATTTTAATGGTTATGGTTTAGGATGGTTTTTATCGGATGCAAAAGGAAATCTTAAGGTAGAACATACAGGCGGTCTACCAGGAATGTTATCGAAAGTAACGCTATTTCCTGATTTAAACTTAGGAATTGTTATTCTAACGAATACTGAAAATGGTGGTGGCGGTCTTTTTACAGCAGTATCCAATACTATCGAGGACAGTTATTTGGGTATGGATGATTTTGGCTGGACAGATAAAGTAGCCCAATGGTTGGATGAAGATAAAACGGAAAGCGACGATGTAACCAAAAATGTCTGGAAAAAAGTCGCTTCTGCAAAAAATACTAAAATAAAAACTGAAGATTATATTGGCATTTATGAAGACCCTTGGTTTGGAAAAGCAGAAGTGTTTTTAAAAGACAAACAATTGTGGATCAAATGTCTTCGTTCTCCAAAACTAAATGGACCAATGGCTTTTTATAATGCCAATACATTTGCAGTAAAATGGGGATATCAAGCCATGAATTGTGATGCTCTTGTTCTATTTTCACTGGACGAAACAGGTAAAGCACAATCTATTAAAATGAAAGGTATTTCTCCAAACATGGATTTTAGTTTCGATTTTCAGGATTTGGATTTCAAAAGAGTAGAGAAATAGAAAACTTTTATCACTTTTAAGTTTCACCATAAAATCAGCTTCAGGGAAACCTGGAGCTTTTTTTATCTTAAACTGATTTCAATTTTAGAAATATAATCTTCATTTACATCCAAAACATTTGGTTTCAATTTTAAAATATCTTCTAAGAAAGCTTCGGTTCTATTAATATAGAATTCTACAACGGTATCGATTTGTTTATTGGCTACTAATTTCAAAGCATCAATTGTCAAAACCTGTTTCTTGAAATTTCCTAAAATAATTTCTCTTTGATACAACGATTTACTTAAAGTCTTGTCCAAATTCAATTCTTCTAGATTATTTGACCGAAAGAAAAATGGCTTCTCCAATTCATTTCTATTATTATAGTTTAGGGTTGCAAAAAAATCAGACTCTACTTTTACAATCGCAATATTCTTATCATAAATCTTGAATTTTGAAACAAAACTCAAATTAGCATCAGTAAAAATATGTTCTAAATCCAAAATTAGGATTGCATATAGATTAGATACATCAAATGTTTTAAAAAATGACTTTATATAATCTGTATCAAACACTTCAATAAAGACGTTATATTCTTTGCTACTTTTACTATTGGTTCTAATAAAAGGAATGTCTTTATCTGCTGCAATAAATTTTTGGGATATTATATTATATTTCAGTTTTTTCATGTTGTTTTAGGTATTTCTAATTGAAAAAATTAAAAACTGCATAGAAATAAAATCTAAATTAAAGATCATAAAGCACTTTGAATTTATGCTTTGTTAAATGCCTTTCTATAATTGCAAAACTTAACATTGTTTTCTTACTAACTGGCTTTTCATTAGTAAATGTTTTTTATAAATTTGCAATCCTGTAATGAAACCTAATATTTTCAATACAAAATTATGACTTTCACATAAATACCACAGAAAGACTTTACAATTTTTTAAAAACAAATTATATTACAATTACTAATTCAACACAATGATTAAAAAAAACAAACCCCAAGTTCTATTTTTTATTCTCTTCAATTTATTTTTCACTCTTAATTCATTTGCTCAAAAAAGTATTTACGCTGGAATTGAAATCGGAAGAAGAGCCATCAAAGTTTCTGTTATTGATGTAAGTAACATAAAAAAAGCCGATTACAAAATCCTTTCTTTCTGGACCGAAAGAATCCCTTTTGCAGATCACATTGGTGCTAACGGACAACTTACTCCAGAAGACATCAGTAAAACAAGTATTACAGTGGTCGATCAGTTGAAAAAAATCAGAACCGATTACAAAATGCTGGATGAAAACATCTTTATCGTTGCCGCTCCAGTTTTTGCTTCTGCCACTAATGTTGATGTTTTAAAAAATAAAATCGCTACTCTTACCAACAAAGAACTTGAAATTCTTGATGTTAACGAAGAAGCAAAAACATTGGTCAAAGGCGCAATTCCTCCTGTTGATTATGCTAATGCATTCCTTTTGGATATTGGTGCTCAAACTACTAAAGGCGGTTATATTGACGAACTTAAAGATAATAAATTAGAGTTTATTCCTTTAGAACTTAGTTTTGGAACGATGACGCTTACCGATGCTGTAGAAAAAACAGTAGTAAACAAAAGCCAAGCAAATGATATGTCTGCTTATCAGGAAAAATCGTTTGACTATAACACCATCTTACGCAAGAAAACACAAGAGTTATTTGCAGCAAATCCGCTTTTAATGAAAAAAGATAAATTGTATTTATCTGGCGGAGCAGTTTGGGCTTTTTCTACTCTTTATTATGATGAAAATGTTAAAGACCATTACATTCCTTTGACATTACAAGATGCTGTAGATTACGATGCAATCTTAAAAAATAACTTCGGTAAGTTTACCAACCTTGCAAAAACGAATAAGGAAGTCGCGAGAGTTTTAAACACGTACGATCAAAAATATCTTATTTCGGCAAACAACATTTTAATTGCTTGTCTGGAAAGTATTCCAAATTTAGCGACCAAGAAAGTCTATTTCGTGAAAGAAGGACAGGTAACTTGGCTGATCTCTTATATTGCAGAACGTTCTAAAAAAATTAATACTAATTTCTAAAAAGTATTGCTTTTACAAATCATCAAAGCTTCAGAGAAATCTGGAGCTTTTTTTATTAAATACATAATCTAATATTCAAAACATCAAGATTCGAAAAACAAGCATTAAAAAAAGTTTATTTTTCCTAATTAACACTAAAAACAACAAAATAGATAGTTTTGATTAGTTTATAATATTGGCGAAAATACTTTGAAAAAGTAAAAACACTTCTTAGTAATGAAACAGCTTTAAAAACAATTCAAACTATTCTACAAGGCAAGAGATTTTCTGAAAAGTATTAGACAAAAAAAAACGCTTTGGAAAAGCGAAATATTTATAGAAATAGTATTATTGTCGATAATAAAGCTCCAGCGGAGCGACATCTTTTTTACAATACCCATATGTTTCGCTCCGCTGGAGCTCTTTTACATTAACGTAATTAAATTTCTATAAATATTTAGCTCCGCTGGAGCTTTTCCTGATGAAATATTTTTTATTAATATTTTTCCTTGTCAAAAAAGCTATTCCTTCGAGACGACCTCTTTTTTATGCTCCTTGAACCAACATTTCCTGAACCAAATCCAGCAACTCCATTTCATCTGTTGGAAATAGATGTAACGCTTGTTCCAAAATTAATCCAACATCAATCATTTTGTTTTTACCGTAATCTTGTTCGAGTGCCAAAATACAAAGCCTTAGCATGTTGGTAATAACACTGCCAAGCTCTGAATAATTCAACATCTTGATTTCTGCACTAGGAGACTTTCCATCTTTTGGTTTTAGTGTATTTAAATATAATCCGGACAGCTTTTTTATCTCGTCTAGCTTTTTCACTTCATTCATTTCCATAAGATTATTTTTTACAGTTATCATAAATGATAACCAAGTAAGGCAAATATATAACAAAATTTGAATTATCATAAAAGATAATTTATTTTGAACAATACCATACAACAAAAAGTCGGAAAACGAATTCAGGAAATTAGAATTCAGAAAAATCTTTCTCAGCAAGATTTAGCATCAAAATGTAACTTTGAAAAAAGTAATATGTCTCGATTGGAAAAAGGAAATGTCAATGCAACGCTTTCAACTTTAGAAAAAGTATGTAACGCATTACAGATAGATTTTACTGAACTATTTAAATTCTAAATTTACTTCTCCTAAAAATGCAATTTAGTAGACTGCTTAATATAACTCATCACAAAAGAACTCTGCACTTTACTAATATTCGGAATATTAGATAATTTTCGAATAAAATCATTAAATGTTTCAGGATCTTTTACCACTACTTTCAAAACATGATCAAAGATTCCGCCCGTTACATAACCTCCCAAAGCCTTTATAAATTCACATTTTTAAGTTGCATTGTGCAAAAAAAAAGCAGATTGATTTCAACACTAATTTCACTAATCTGAATTCGTGTTAATTGGTTTAATTTGTGTTGATGCAAACGACAGCACTTTTAAGCAGCTTTCTTTACCCGTCGTTTGTTCTTTTCTAATAATTGTAGATGATTCTCGGCACACAGAATATTTTCTGTTGTGCCATTTTTTTGAATTTCAATCAGATAATGAAAATCTATTGGTTTGGAAGTAGATTTTATTATCAGCCCTTTTTTGAAATCCATTTTTCTTTCTATCACTTTTGCCTCATAAGACCTCCCACTCAATGCTGTGTAGGAGACATCTTGTCCTTTTACAAATTTCATCGTTTTAGCTATTCGGTTTATAAATATTCGCTAATACTAGTAAGTCTTTTTACAGATAAAAATCAATTGTTAAGGGGGATAACCGATTTTTTTTCTTACTGAGGCGCAATATAAAAAGTTTGCAAAACCTGAAAACACGTATTTATACCTGTTTTTGAATCTGGAAAAGTTAAAGTTTTAAAACTCTAATTTGGGACTGATTCAAATTTGGTACAATTTGGAACAGCTGTTTTCCAGTCATTTTTTGATCAATTGAGTAGTTTTGAGGGAATGAATTTTCATTTCCAAAACAAAAAATTAAGAGCAAAATGGTACACGAAAGGGTAATGGAGAAATTGGCAATCTTGGCGGATGCGGCCAAATATGATGTTTCCTGTTCTTCCAGTCAAAGCACCCGAAAGAACAAAGACAAAGGTTTGGGCGACACTGGAAACGGAATTTGTCACGCTTACACAGAAGACGGACGATGTGTTTCGCTCCTAAAAATTTTACTGACCAATCACTGTATTTTTGACTGTGCGTATTGTGTGAGCCGAAAAAGCAACGACATCAAACGTGCCGCTTTTACGGTTCAGGAAGTCGTAGATCTTACCATAGGTTTTTACCGAAGAAATTATATCGAAGGATTGTTTTTGAGTTCGGGTATTTTTGACAATGCCGATTTCACTATGGAGCGTCTGGTTCGAATTGTAAAAAAACTACGACTGGAAGAAAACTTCAATGGCTATATTCATTTAAAAGCCATTCCAGGTGCGAGTGAAGAACTTTTAAAAGAAGCCGGATTATATGCCGATCGTTTGAGCGTAAATGTAGAAATGCCCACAGAAAAAAGCCTAAAACTACTTGCGCCAGACAAAAATCACAAAGATGTGATTCAACCAATGGAATATCTTAAAAATGAAATTGTCGGTTATAAAGAAGAAAAGAAATCCAACTACAAAGCACCGCTATTTGCTCCTGCCGGACAAAGCACACAAATGGTGATTGGCGCCACGCAGGAAAATGATCTTGAAATTCTGGGAATGGCCAATTATTTCTACGACACTATGCAGATGAAACGGGTTTATTATTCTGGTTATGTTCCCATAAGTTATGACGACAGATTGCCTGCAATTGGAACTCCGGTTCCCATGATTCGGGAAAATCGTTTGTATCAGGCCGATTGGTTAATGCGTTTTTACGGATTTAACGTCAACGAAATTGTTGGTTTTGACCAGCCTAATCTGGATTTGGATATCGACCCAAAATTAGGATGGGCATTACGAAATCTAAATCAGTTTCCTGTTGATATTAATACTGCCGATCTAGAACTGATTCTGCGTATTCCGGGAATCGGAGTTTTGAGCGCTAAAAAAATTGTTGCGGCCAGAAAGTTTAAAAAATTACAGGCTACCGATTTACAAAAGTTAGGAATTGCATACAGTCGTTCCAAATATTTTCTAGCTTTTGCTTCTCCTTTTCAGCTTCAAAAAGACCTTACTTCTGCCCAAATAAAAGAGCATATTCTGAATTTTCAAAAGAGCAAATACCAAAATAATTTTTCCAATCAGCTGGCTTTATTTTAATCAAAATGACACAGATAATTTACGACGGAAGTTATGAAGGATGGCTTACAGCTGTTTTTGAAATCTATGAATACAAATTCAAAGATGTTGCTTTCGCGAAAGACGAAACTTCAAGTGCCTTGCTTTTTTCCAATAAACATTTTGTAAATACGGATCATTCAAAAGCCGATCGTGTTTTGAATGGTCTTCAAAAACACCTTTCCAACAGCGGATTTTCAAATTTGTATTATGCTTTTTTATCTGAAATGAATCAGATTGAAGAAACCCTGTTTCGATATGTACAATATGTGTTGGCAAGTCCAATTAATATCGAACAGGATTTCAGCAATACTACTGTTTTAAATGTGCAAAAAGCAACGCATTTAACAGGTAAAGAAAGTCACAGAATGAAAGCTTTTGTCCGTTTCAAACTGACAAAAGACAACTTGTATTATGCCATTGTAGAACCAGATTGCAATGTATTGCCTCTGATAGAAAATCATTTTAAAAATCGCTACGCCGACCAGCGCTGGCTGATTTATGACGCCAAACGAAAATACGGCATTTACTATGATCTCGAAAATGTATCAACAGTCGAAATACAGTTCGATGCCAACTCTTCTTCCTCTAAATTCCTGGCTGAAATATGCGATGAAAACGAAGAATTCTTTCAGCGTTTATGGCGTAATTATTTCAAAAGTGTCAATATAGAATCTCGTAAAAACACGAAGCTACACATTCAACACATGCCTAAAAGATATTGGAAGAATCTGACCGAAAAGATTCCTGATTTAAAAAGCAGAAAATGATTATTTATTGATCTTCATAAAAATCTATATAATCAGACGCGGATGATACCGATTCGCTAACGCGAAGACGCGGATTAAAACGGATTTTTTTCATCTATCTAATACAAATAAATAGTAAATCTGTTTTAATCCGCGTCTTTACGAAGTAAATCCGTTTTATCCGCGTCACAATATGCTTTAGTGAATTCTTAGTGGATAGTCATATTTATTTTAAACACCTAGAAAAATTCCCGATAGCTATCGGGATTGAAAATTAAAAAAAGGCATTTCACTAATTTAGATACACATAGTTTAGCTATATGTGGAAACTAGTTTCTTCCAATCTCTTTTTCGACACAATCCTAATCTATGTTTCTATGTGTTTAAAATGTTTTTTTATTCCTAAAAGCTTGTTTATTTACTTTTTCGAAGCGCATCCAGCAATTCAGCCAAATCAACAACTCCGTAAGTTGAACAATAATCCGAAACGGCATAAGGCAAAATCAAACTATTATTGTGAATTATCGCGCCGCAGGAATACACTACGTTGGGCACATAACCTTCACGTTCATCTTCCAATGGAGCCAGTAAAGGTTCTGTAAGTCTTCCTATTTCTTTGGACGGATCTTCCAAATCAAATAAAGAGGCACCAATGCAATAACGTCGCATTGTTCCTACTCCATGCGTAATTACCAACCAACCTTCTTCTGTCCAAAGCGGTGATCCGCAATTCCCGATTTGCGTTAATTCCCACGTAAAACGAGGCTCTTGCAACAAAACCGGTGTATTCCATTGTGTTGCTCTGTCAGAATACATAATGTAATTGTTTACACCATCTATTCGGGCCAACATGGCATATTTCCCTTTAATCTTTCTTGGAAACAAAGCCAGATTTTTGTTCTGCGCTCCTTCTCCATGAAGGGGCATTACTCTAAAACTATAAAAATCTTCGGTAGAAATTAATTTCGGTAAAATTGTATGTCCGTTATAAGCCGTATAAGTTGCCATGATACGAACAGAATCGTCATCATCTACAAAACGAACAAAACGCGCGTCTTCTATTCCACGGCTTTCAGAATCTGAAATTGGAAAAATAACACGCTCTGTAATATCCGAATCGTGTTTGAATTGTAAATCGTAAAATGAATTGGCCAGCCATAATATTTCCTGTAAAGCTGTTTTTCTTTCCTCTCTGATAGCTGGATCGCTCAGCGCTTCAGTAAGCAGATTTTTTAATACTGCAAACTCAAATTCCACTGGAAGATCATGCATAATTTGTTCAATATACTTATCTGTAGTATGCATTTCTGCCAATTTCGTTAAAAATCGTTCTTTATTAAATAAGGTCTTATGTTCGATTTCGGCCTTATCAATATGATTTCCGATTTTCATGATATGCAGATCATTGTTTCTATCGAGAATTCCTCTTCTAAAAACAATTGACGAAATATGTCCTTCGCCCGTAGCTCTGAACGAAATTACGACACGTTTTTCGCCAGCTTCCAATCCAGTCTGATCAAAATCTTCTACAATCGAAGGATTAAAAATCGCCGCCGATTCGATGGCATATTCCATGGTGCAATAAGAACCAATTAGCATTTTACGATCAAGAGACATGCCTTCATAATCAATTTTCATTTCCTCTATTATAGGTCTTATTCTTTCGCAATGTTTAAAGAAAACGGCAGAAATATTTCGATGACGTCTAGCGAACTCACGAAGTGTTTGTTCTAAAGTCTGTGATACTTGTTTTTCGTCGAGCATCATGATCCGAAGTACCATTTGCTGGGTTCTTTCGTGCCCATTCATAAAATATCGGGCGACAACTCTTCTGGAATCTGGTGTGAATTTTATGTTTTTTCGAACTACTGATACGCGCATAGTGGTATTTTTTAGAATATTTAATATAGGTGAATCATTATTCTATAACAAGTTAATCATTTTGTTAAAGAAAAAGGCTTAATTTTTATTAAACTTTAACTTTTAAGATGCTATTTATAAAGATTGTATTCTGCTAAATATTGCCTGAAAAATATTTAAAAGAGTTTCACGCAGATTTAAAAAGATTTTAGCAGATAAAAGCAGATTATCATAAACCCATCTAATTAATAGAAAAAAATTAAACACATAGAAACATAGTTATCCGTTACTCTAAAAAGGAGACAAAAAGAAACTAGTTTCTAACACATAGTTTGCTATATGTATTGATGCAAATGAAATGCCTTTCAGCTATTCCATAACTATCTTTCTATGTGTTTAAAAATAATTACTCCCAACTAATTATTATAATTAAATCTGCCTAAATCTGAAGAATCTGCGTGAAATAATTTAAAACGCAACCTTAAAAAACTTTTTTATATTTTCGTCATCAAACTGCCAATCCTAACAAATGAAGAACAACGTAAAAATTTTGAGAGAAACCCAAAATATGACTCAAAATGAACTGGCCGAAAAATCGGGACTTTCGTTAAGAACAATTCAGAGAATCGAAGCCGGAAGTATTCTAAAAGGATTTACACTCAAAACTCTTGCTCAGTCTCTGGAAACAGAACCAGAAAACCTCATCAAAAATAAAAATGAAAAAAGCGAAGTTGAAAGAGCCAAAATCATCAATCTTTCGGCTTTAACAGGGCTTATTATTCCGTTTGGAAGTATCATTTTTCCTTTAATTTTAACTTATAAAACCAAAGATCATAAAAACCGTGAACTGGGGAAACAGATTATTACCATTCAAATTTTTCTAAGTCTCATCCTTTCCTTTTTATTAATCTTAAGTCCGTTTATTCAAAACGCTTTTTTGATAAAATTCCCTCTTTTTCTTATTCCGTTAAGTACAATTATGGGCTTGAAATTGGTAATTGTTGTTCTGAATGGCATTAGTTTGAATCAAAATCAAACATTAGCTATCAAACTAAAACACAACTTCTTATAACCAAAGTCATAAAACTGACGTAAAAATGTCGTATTGATTTTGCGCGAAAATCGGAAGCTAAATCCGAATGTTGCAAAAAAAAATCAGTTATGAAATTATTGAAGAAAATTACCCTTATTATTTTAACGATTATCGTTTTATCCTTATTGGGAGGATATTTTTATTTCCAAAAGAAATTCACACCAACAGAGAATTATCTGAACGTTTCAGGAATTGCAGAAAACATTCCGATAAAATGGATTTCAAGTAATGAAAATCAGCATGAAGCTTTACTGATTCCGGTACAAATTGACGGAATTGATAAAACCTTTTATATGCAGTTTGATTCCGGTTCGCCCATTACTGTTTTTTATAAAAAATCATTAGAATCAATCTCCAAAAAATTTCCGAATAGAATAAAAACTGACTCTGTAAAAAAACAGATTTCGACAGGTTTTACGATTGGAAATATGAAGATTAATTCGGCTCTTTTTCAGCTTTTAAATTATGGAAGTGTAATCAATTTTGACAATCCAGATGCGGAAAATATCATTGGAACAATTGGAACCGATTTACTGGAAAAACGAATCACGGTTTTAGATTTTAAAAACAATAAATGTTCTTTTCTTGAGCAAATAAAGGAAAAAGATTTTACCGCTTTTGAATTCAAAAAACGCAAAATATTGATTCCTTCAAAAATTGAGAATGAAGATTTAAAACTATTGTATGATACAGGAACAAGCGGTTATGAATTGATTACACAAAAGGAAATCTGGGAAAAATATAAAATCAAAAATAGTCTGATAAAAACCGAGAAAGGAAATTCTTGGGGCAATACACTAGATGTTTATTCCGCTTCTGCGAAAAAGAAAATACAGTTTGGGAATTTGGCCTTAAATCTTTCTGAAGTCACTTATATTGAAGGCACTTCAAATCTTCAGAAATTTCTAATGAAACGTTCCGGAATGCAGGGAATGATTGGCAATAAACTTTTCCTCAATCACAAACTAATTTTGGATTGTAAAAACGAAAAATATAAACTGGAATAAAAGTAGTTTTCTTTCGATAGAATAAAGTTTAAGAGTTGACGTCAATAATACTTTTGACATTTTGAATAAAAGTTTCGGTGTCTTTGATTTCCCTTTTGATAGATAAATGATGATCTTCCAAATTGTATTGATCCAGCATATCTTTTTTGAGATATTTAATCATAGACTCGATACTTCTCGTATCATTTTCACCTTGTCTTTCCAACTCACGCTGTTTGCTTTGCAAGTAATCTAAAGTCTCTTTTAATCTTTGAACGTTTAATTTTCCTGTCATGTAGTATTCTTAAAATTCATAAAAAAATAGTAGCCAGAAATGCGGTAAGATTCAGTATGTTCCAAAAACTAATTATCATTCGAATTTACCTCATTCCCGACCACTATCTCCCACACTTACGTTCAAATTGACCATTTGGTTTTGAGCTAAATTGTTTTTTTTTATCATTTTAAAAAAACAACAATTAAAATACTGACTTACAAATAATTACATCATAATTTATTTTTATCTTTTCTGAAAATTTCAAAAGAATGATAAAGATTACAAAGCTTTTTTGGCGCAAAAAACATAACTTTCAGAATTTCAAAACGTTACCAAAAATGAGCATAAATTGTGAATATCTATTTCGAGATTTACCTATTTATTTTGCAGTATGATTTATCTTTGGCATCCTTAAAATTTAGAAGAAAATGAGCGCAATTTGGTACGAATGCAAAGTAAAATATAGAAAAACAGATGAAACCGGAGGACAAAAAGTTTTAACCGAACCTTATTTGGTCGATGCTTTGTCTTATACAGAAGCAGAAAAAAGAATGACCGAAGAAATGGCCGCTTATACTAGTGAAGAATTTAAAATCACAGCCATTAAAGTAGCCAATTATGCCGAAATTCATCCTTTTGAAAATGCTGACAGATGGTTCAAGTCTAAAATTACATTAATTGCTTATGATGAAGAAAGTGGCAAGGAAAGAAAAACGAGTATGTATATGCTTGTTCAGGCAAACGATGTTCGCGAAGCTTATGATAACACACTTCACATAATGAAAAGTACGATGGGTGAATATTCTATTCCATCTATTTCAGAAACACCAATTATGGATGTTTTCCCTTATTTTAGCGGAGAAGAAGGCGAAACTGAAATGCTGGAAAGATTTAATGCCCTGAAAGCTTCAAAACCAGACAAGCCGGAGGTTGAGATTGTCGACCACATGGAATTTGAAACGGCAACAGAGGAATAAAATTCAACAAAAGCTTCAGAGCAATCTGGAGCTTTTTTGTTTTATATTTAAACACATAGAAATATAGAATTTACTTTACGTTAAATGGCGTTTCACTTGCATAAATGCACATAGCCTAAATGCCGAATAATTTCTTGAAGAAATTCTGCCGGTTTTCAAATAACAAACTCAGATTCAGCCTTTCAATCAAAATAAATTTTATATTCGTGATACCTTTTAACTAAAACCAAACCACTTACACTTAAAACCAAAAACTTCATGAATAAAAAAACACTGATTTTAATTGGGTTTATACTTCTAAAATTTGTTTTACAATATGTCTTAATTAGTCCCGAATATGATTTACAGCGTGACGAATACCTGCATTTGGATCAGGCAAATCATTTGGCTTGGGGCTATTTATCGGTTCCGCCAGTAACTTCCTGGTTTTCGTGTCTCATTTTATTGTTGGGTAATTCGGTTTTTTGGATTAAATTCTTCCCTGCCCTTTTTGGTGCTTTGACGCTTTTGGTTGTCTGGAAAACTATCGAGCTTTTAAAAGGAAATCTTTATGCTCTGATTCTTGGCGCATTGGGCATTGTTTTTTCTTCTTTGTTGCGTCTCAATATGTTGTATCAGCCAAACTCACTTGATGTTTTATGCTGGACTTTATTCTATTATATCCTGATTCAATACATCACTTCAGAAAAAAACAACTGGCTTTATTTAGGCGCTTTTGTTTTTGCATTTGGCTTTCTTAATAAATACAATATCCTGTTTTTACTACTAGGCTTAATTCCTGCTATTATACTTTCGAATCAGAGAAAAATATTAGTTAAAAAAGAACTTTATTTTGCATTGATTATGGGATTTCTTTTTATACTTCCCAATCTTTTATGGCAATATCGAAATCACTTTCCAATTGTGCACCATATGAAAGAATTGGCAGAAACGCAGTTAGTAAATGTAGAACGAGCAGGATTTTTAAAAGAACAGGTTCTATTTTTTATTGGAAGTTTTTTTGTTATTCTGGCTTCTTTGTATGCGTTGTTATTTTACAAACCATTTGAGAAATACAGGCTATTTTTCAGCTCAATCATTTTCACTTTACTTATCTTTTTGTACTTCAAAGCAAAATCATATTATGCTATTGGTTTGTATCCAATATACATTGCATTTGGGTCAGTATTTCTTTCAGACATTTTACAAAACGGATGGAAACGCTTTTTAAAACCTGTATTTATTGCGCTTCCGTTATTGTTTTTTATTCCGATGTATTTCATGGCTTTTCCAAATAGAAGTCCGGAACAATTGGTTGCCGAAAAATTAGAAACACACCGTTGGGAAGATGGAAAAGAACACGACTTATCTCAAGATTTTGCCGATATGCTGGGCTGGAAAGAACTTGCCCGCAAAACCGATTCTATTTATGCTTTGTTTCCGAAGACAGAAAATACTTTAGTGCTTTGCGACAATTACGGTCAGGCGGGAGCAATAAATTATTATACCAAAAAAGGAATTAAAGCCGTTTCTTTCAATGCCGATTACGTGAATTGGTTTGATTTGAATCTCTATTACAAAAACTTAATTCGTGTTAAAGAATTTGAAGAGAACAGTGATGAATTTAAAACAACGAGTCCGTTTTTTGAGAAGGCTTTTATAGGCGGTCAGATTACCAATAAATATGCAAGAGAATACGGAACGACTATTTTTGTTTTTGCAAATGCCAAAGTCAACATCAACAAAAGATTAGAGCAGGAAATTGCCAAAGAAAAAAAATATAAGGATTAAAAAATGACTGATTTCAAGAATATAGAGTACCTAAAAACAGGAAATCAAAAACAACAATTGGCTTTTGAAGTTTTAACGAAACACAAAGTTTTAGAAAAATTGGTTGATTTTGATCCGATTTTAGTCGGCACTATTCCAATAAACATTGACATCAGAAACAGTGATCTGGATATTGTTTGTCATTGGGAAAACAAACTTGATTTTATTGAAAGAGTTAAACAGCATTTTGAGAAAGAAACTCATTTCGGAATCAGAGAACTTGTAATTGATAATCAGGAATCGGTTGTTGCAAACTTCTTTATTGACGTTTTTGAAATAGAAATCTTCGGACAAAACACGCCAACTGAACTTCAAAACGGTTATAGACACATGATTATTGAAGATAAAATCCTACGTTCTAAAGATAAAAACTTCCGACTGGAAATTATCAAACTCAAAGAGAAAGGCATCAAAACAGAACCTGCATTCGGCTTATTACTAGGCTTAAAGGAGAATGTTTACCAAGAATTGCTGGATTTTAAAATCTAGGAAAAACGGTACTCTCAAAAAATATAAAAAATAAAGTACTAAAATTGTTTGCATAACCGTATTTAGTGTGTATCTTTGCACCCGAAACATCGCGGGATAGAGCAGTAGGCAGCTCGTCGGGCTCATAACCCGAAGGTCACAGGTTCGAGTCCTGTTCCCGCTACTAAGGAAAGCTTCAGAGAAATCTGGAGCTTTTTTTGTTTATAACAATTTGTATTAATGAATTTTGTTGTCTTTATTCTGAAAAATTCAAGAAAAACCCCGTGTCTCCGCAAAGTCTTATTCGCAACGTTGCGCAATCCCGAAAGCTTTTGGGACTGACTTTGCCCCCGCTAGCGCGAGCGTCTCGCACGTGAACACAAAAAAAATTAATTCAAATCCATTTCTAAAATAGTGTGATCATTATCGGCGTAATTTCTCGCTGAACTGTATTTCCAGTCTACAGGATTATTTACAAAACCAGTTTCGATAGGATTATTATGAATATAGTTTAACTTTTGTTCAAAAACTTTTAGTGACCAAATTTCGACAGGCTTATTATTTTGCTGCCAAAATTGTCTGAATTTGACATTGCTGTTTTTCTTTCCAGCCTTTTTAAACAGCCAAAGCATCCATTCTTTTCTGCTTTCTTGTGGATTTTATTCAATAGATTTAATCATCTTTCTTGATGTAAAACCTTTAAAGTCTCTTATTAGACCTGATGGATCTCCATCTTCAGATCTAAATATTAAATGAATATGGCTTGGCATAATACAATAACCGTAAATCTCCATTCCTTTGTTTTTTCTGCAGTAATCTAATGATTCTGTAATAGTTCCAAAATATTCTTCTCTTGTAAAACATCTATCCAGTAAACTGTTGCAAAACTTATAAAATAGGCTCCAGATTTTTCTCCAAACTTGTATTTTCTACTCACTGATTTTTTTTAAATAAATATAAGAAATATCTTAAATTAATAATCAGAAAATATTATAAAAATTAAAGCCACTCCGTTCGGAATGGCTTTTTTGTTTTTGATTCTCTTTGTGTTCACGAGCGAGACGCTCGCGCCAGCAGGGGAAAAATTCAGGGTAAACGAAACAAAGAAACAATACGGCAAAAGCCACATTAAAAATGCTTTGAGACAGGCTTTTTTTGATGAAAGAATTACTTCTATCGAGAGATTATCCGAAAGGCTCAAAGATGAAGCCATTCATACTATTTTAAGAAAAAGCAGTGAGGGAAAACTTTATGGAATTACTTTTATAGACTTTAAAACACAGTCAGTTGTCAATGGAAGCAGTCTTGGAAAAGAATTCAGCGCAAAAGGAATTCAGGAAAGCTGTGCAATGAACATTCTTGCACTTGAAAAAAAGTATCAAAACTCAATTTCAACAAATTCAGAAAACTTGCAAGATCTTGAATCAAGAGAGTATGTCAAAGAAAATCTAGCCGATATACTCCTTCGTGGGGAAAAAGTAAATGAATATGTTCCGAAAGAATTTAAACGGAAAAAGAAGAAGAAACTTTATAAAGGGATATAATAAATGATTAAGGGTGCAAAAATGCACCCTTAACTTTGTCTACAATTTTCGTTAGCACGTCCACTATTCAACTTCCTTTATTCTATTCATAAATGGAAATGACTCACTATACTCAATTAGGACAAAATCACCAATCTTATAATTATTATCATAGCTAGGGTTACTATATTCCTTACCATTAATATTAAATTCATAATAAAAATTAGATGCATTTGTTAAATAACCTCTTCTTAAAAAATTCTTCTTATCAATAATTTTTCCTGTTATTGTTTTAGTAGTAACAAAGTTTAATAATGGTCTATAAATTAGTACATTCTTATTTAAAAAAATTAGTACTAAAAAAATCAACAATAAAAGTGTTTTTTTCTTATTCATTAGTTTGTATTTTTTTTAATTGCATCAACAGTATTTTTTGTAAACCCATTTGTCGTATTTTCAACGCTTTTGTTTGTAATATTTTTTACACCGTTTGCTAATTGTTTAGAGATACCTTTAAGATCGGTTTTTTTAGCAACTTCCCTTGCAGTTCTTGAGCTTAACCCTGTAACTTTCTGTACTAAAGCTGACGCTTTATTGGTACTATTCACAGTTACTTTCGATGCTATTTTATCCAATTTGGCGGTTTTGACTATATTCCCTACTTTCTTAGCAGCTGCACCAGCTGCCGCATCTATAAGTGTATTTTTAATCACTTTTCCTGGATTTAATTCGATAGAAGCCCCTGTAGTAGAATTAACTTCAACAAGATTTTTTGCTACCATTACCCCCCCTTTTATAACACCTTTCCTTAAAGCACTCCCTCCTTGTGTTAATGCCCCTTCAGCCGCTGACAAAGCGATTGAAGATAATGAAATATTATCTGTCCATTTATTCTTGATACTTGGATCAAGATAATTTGCCGCTACTTGAGTTCCATAATCAACTGCGGCACCTACAATTGCACCGACTATACAAGTTGGACATCTTCCATCCGGATCATCAAAACTTACAGGATTATTATAACCATATCCATAAGGATTTAAATTATCAGTATTATAAATTCCTCCCCCTACTTCAGCATTATTAATAATGGACATGTAAACTTCATCATCATCATCGGCGTCAACATCATCATAATTATGGGCAAATTTTAGATCATTTAGTAACGGATCTGACTGTATCCATCTACCAATTGCAGGATCATAATTTCTCCATCCATAGTCATACATCCCAAGCCCCAGCTCGTCTTGAAGCTCCTTTCCATTGTACTTATACTTATTCGCTGTCGGTGAATAATCATTATACCCCTTATGTTTCAATCCAAAAGGATAATAATTATTCTCTTCAATAATCTCAAGAACATTCTGCGCATTTCGGGCGTAGCTTAAACGGACATTTCCCAAATGATCTTTGTACTGATACACATACGAAAGAGCATTGTTCTCGTTTTTCACATAACCTTCAGCTGTCGGGAAAAACTCCAAAACGTTGTCCTTATACTGATAACCTCCTAAATAGTTGGTTACTGTGGTTATAGTTCCTTCCGTTACAATTTTCTCAATCTTCTGTCCCGCCGCAGTGTAAATGTACTCAATACTGCCGGCGCTTCCAAATGTTATTTTCTTTGGAAGGTTCAAGTGATTATAAGTGATTTCTGTGATGTTTTTATTTTTGTCGGCAGTCAGGTTTCCGTTATCATCATAACTGTAATCATCGCCTGTTTTGTTGGCATCATTAAATCCGCTTACGTTATTCGAGTTATCTTCCACTTTGGCAAGCTGGTTGGAATTGGCCGGATAGGTATATTCCAGGTCATCAATATCAATAGTTCCAACCTGGGGATCATAATCTCCTTTACGGCTCAGTGTTTTGATGTTTCCGTTTTTGTCGTAGGTCAGGTTTTCATCGTAGGCACTGGTGGTGATGCCGTTTTTTTCGTAAACTGCATTCTTTAGTCTGTTGAGTTTATCATATTTATAACCGTAAGCTCTTTCGTTTAAATCGGAAGCCGTTTTCCAGAAAGTTTCAGCAATATTTCCATTGTAAAGCTCTTTTACATCTGATATCTGGGTTTCTGCAGTATCGTAATTAATCTTAAAAGCAAATAAATCTACCGGATCTGTATCCTGTTCTAAATCGTCTACGTTGTTGATTTCTTTAAGCCAGCCCCTGATATTGTATTTATAATCTACTTTCTGGGCATTACTGCCAACTTTCTTGCTTTCCAACTGTCCTAAAGCATCGTATTTGTTTTCAGCAAGCAGTTCCATAGCGCCACCGTTTATCTGGTGCGTATGCGTCAGCAGACGATCCTGTGCCGAATAGGTGAATTCCTCCCTTACCGTTGTTTCCGCGATGCCCGATGTGCGTTTGTGTTTGGTAATGGTGTAAAGCGTTTTGCCGGTAAAGTCAAGCCTGCTTTCGCTAGAAGTATAACCTCCAAGATAATTGAGCAGATAGTTTTTTATCGGTCTTGCCTTATCGTCATAAAATATGGTGCTGGTTTCTCCGGCTGTGGAGGATGCCGTGCTCAAAGCTCTTGTCCAGCTTCCCGTTGCCATGCCTTTTACATTCTGAAGAACCGTCTGATTTTCAACAGAAGAAAGAATTGTCTGTGCATTTGGAAACGCGTAATTATCGTAATAATTAACCGTCAGCAGTTTAAATTCAGTCGGGGCTGTAAGATTACTGTAATACGCTTCGATTCCGTCAATGGTGCCTGATGACTGTTTGGTTTCAAACAAAACAGAAGCATTGTTCTGGTCATTCTGTAGTGAAGTCCGCACTGCCGAGTTACAGGTCTGGTTTTTCCATCCTGTATAAATTGATCTTCCAAGAGCATCATATTTAGTAATAATCCATCCTATTGTACTCTCTCCCTTAAAAGGCGATACAGCAGGACCTGTTGCAACAGGCCTGTCCAGTTTATCATACACAATAAACTCCCACTGTTTCCCAGGAAGTTTTTTCTCTGCAAGACGATTTCTGCCGTCGTATTTGTACTGGTAGCATAAACCGTTTAAAACATCCATATCGATTGTTCCATCTGCCTTGGGCGGAATCACATAAGCAAGATTGCCGTAATCATCATACACATAATAGGTATCATGTTTGTCTCCGTTATCGTAGGTTCTCTTTAATACAACCTGTCCTTCTTTGTTTTTAAATTCAACTGTCGACCCAGAGCCTTCTGCCAGGCTTGCCGTCGTATTTTCATCATACGTAACCGTTTTATACAGCTGGTTTTCTGCATAATGCCCCGCATCTGAAAATGAGACCCCGTACAGCTGGTAATCGTCACTCCATGATGCTGTGCCCTTGAAAAGCCTTACCTCGTCATTTTCAGTATTGGTCAGGTATTCCATTTTTATTTCATGCCCGCCGCCCATTTCCCATGAGGTTCCGGGAGCCGCCTGTTTCAGCAACCTGTTTAAAGGCGAATTTTCCAGCTTTTTTTCTGAAAAAGAATTCGAGCCGTTATTATAAAAACCGTTGTAAAATGTGCCTGATGCACTGACAGCAGTACTGCCGTCAATTCTCGGATAATCATTACTTCCGTTTGAAACAGGATAAGGCAGATATTCCTTAACCTGTCTTCCAAAAGCATCATAAACCACGGGCGTAACCATATCTTCGCCATTACCGCCCTGTCCCATTGCAATAGTCTGCACAGGACGGCCGAGTCCGTCAACATATTGAACCGTCTGGCTCTTCTCGTCTTTTGTCAATGAATTCAAATCCGCTGACTGAACCGCTTTTTTAGGAGCCAGTGTATAAATGAAATTGTCATCACTGAAAACCTGAGACTCTGCTGTCACCGTTTTCAGCAGAATCAAGAGTGATATGTATATATATTTTTTCATAGAAATACTTAATATTTTAAAATCAGATGACAGTAATTAATTTTTAATCAAGCTTAACAGCTGCACATCTAAAAGCTCTTCCATACTGACAGTTCTGTAGCCAGCAGTTAGAGATGTCTGGCCTGCCGGCAATACTATTGTTCTGTCCAATGTTTTAAGCACGAAAGAGAAATTATAATAACGAATCCTTAAGTTGAAGGTGGCGCCATTGTGATTTGGTGAAGAACTGGTAACGGTAACCGATACGTCTTCTGGAGAAGTTACTCCATAAGTATAGTCAAATGTTACTCCCTGACAAGTACCGTTTGCATTAGCATAAGCCTGTCCATCTGCATTCAATTTTGCCATCCCAAGATTATCTGCCTCGGCCTGAGAGTTGTATGAAATCGAAGCACCTGCTGGCTGGCTGTAATTAACAACAGATCCTGTAAAACCGCTGCCACAGTTGTTCTTGGTAAAATTACCGCTCATAGCCACACTGCTGTATGTACAGATTGAGTTTTCATTTACATAGGCCTGACCATCCGTATTAAACTTAGTCAAAGCAAGAGAATCTGCATGAGCCTGTGACTGTGTAGAAGTTACAGCTCCCGCCGGCAACACAAAAACCAAGGTATAACCAACCCCTCCAGGTCCGCAGTTATTTTTAGTAAATGTTCCGCTTATAGCCGCACTGCTGAAAGTACAATATCCATTTGCATTAGCATATACCTGACCGTCTATATTAAGATTTGCAAGTGCTATCGCATCTGCATCAGACTGGGAAACAGTAGATATATAAGCGCCTTCATTTTTTGTGTATGAAGTTACAGAACCTGATCCTCCAGGCGGACAGTCATTTTTGGTAAACGAAGCACTTTGTATATTACTCTCATAAGTACAGTATCCGTTGGCATTAACATAAGCCTGACCATCTATATTGAACTTCGAAAGCCCTTGCGCATCTGCATCTGCCTGAGAAACCTGAGAGGTTACTGTTCCTGCATTCTGTGTATAAACAAGACTTTTACCAGTTCCTCCGTAGGTACAATTATTCTTAACGAATGAACCGCTTTGGGTTGCACTGTAAAAAGTACAGGCACCGTTTGCATTGGCATAAGCCTGCCCATCTGAATTAAATTTTGCAATACCTAATGCATCAGCATCTGACTGCGAAATATTTGAAACCGACACACCAGCATTCTGACTGTATGAAACACTTGACCCACTGCCGCCTGGCGGGCAGTTATTTTTAACAAATGAACCGCTTTGTGCCGCACTGTAATACGTACAATATCCATTGGCATTAGCATAAGCCTGTCCATCAGCATTAAATTTATTAAGTCCTAAGGTTTCAGCATCAGCCTGAGAAATAGTAGAGGTTACAGCTCCATATGCCTGACTGTATGAAACAGCAGAACCTGTTCCTCCAGCTGCACAATTATTTTTGGTAAACGAAGCATTCCGAGCACTGCTGTAATACGTACAATATCCATTGGCATTGGTGTAAGCCTGTCCATCTGAAATAAATTTTGAGTATCCTAGAGCATCTGCATCAGCCTGAGAAACTTGAGAACTTACTATGCCCGCATTTTGAGTATAATAGAGACTTGAACCGCTTCCTCCTGCTGAACAGTTGTTTTTAGTAAACCATCCGCTTTGTGCCGCGCTGTAAAAAGTACAGGAGCCATTTGCATTGGCATATGCTTGACCGTCAGAATTAAATTTTGCAATACCTAATGCATCAGCATCTGACTGTGAAATATTTGAAACTGAAACACCCGTATTCTGACTGTATGAAACGCTTGATCCGCTACCGCCTGGCGGACAGTTATTCTTAACAAATGAACCACTTTGCGCAACGCTGTAATACGTACAATATCCATTTGTATTGGCATAAGTTTGTCCATCAGCATTAAATTTATTCAGTCCTAACGTTTCAGCATCAGCCTGAGAAATAGTAGAGGTTACAACTCCATATGCCTGACTGTATGAAACTGAAGAACCTGTTCCTCCGGCAGCACAATTATTTTTTGTAAACGAAGCATTTCTTGCACTGCTATAATAGGTACAGTATCCATTTGCATTAGCATAAGCCTGGCCGTCTGAATTGAATTTTGAAAAGCCCTGAGCATCTGCATCAGCCTGGGAAATATTTGAAGCCACCGCTCCATATCCCTGGCTGTATAAAACAGACGAACCTATCCCTCCAGCGGAACAGTCGTTTTTGGTAAATGAAGCACTTTGTGCGCTGCTGTAATACGTACAGTATCCATTCGCATTGACGTATGCCTGACCGTCTGAAATGAATTTTGAATATCCTAAAGCATCAGCATCCGCCTGAGAAATCTGCGAACTCACTATTGATGCATTTTGAGTATAATATACATTTGACCCATATCCTCCAGATGAGCAGTTGTTTTTAGTAAACCAACCACTTTGGGCCTTACTGTAAAAAGTACAAGAACCATTGGCATTAGCATAAGCCTGACCATTGTTGTTTACATCCTGATCTGCCAATGCATCTGCAGCCGCCTGAGATTCTGTAGAAGTATACTGTCCGGCAGGAACTGTATAAGTTTTTTCACCGCCTGTTCCGCCTGCCTCACAATTATTTCTTGTAAACAAGCCGCTTCTTGAAGCGCTTGAAAATGTACATTTTGCATTAGAATTAACATAATTCTGGCCGTTTACATTTATGTCCTGATCTGCCAGTGCATCTGCAACAACCTGGGATTCTGTAGAAGTGTATGTACCGGCTGGAACGGTATATACTATTGTTTCTGGCGTTCCTCCTGCTGCACAGTTATTTCGCGTGAATGATACACTCTTTGCAGTGTTGCCGTAAATACATTCTGCAATATTACTTTCATTAGCATATGCCTGTCCATTCGCATTCACATCTGCCTGAGCCATATTGTCTGCTTCGGCCTGTGAATCATACGAAATATATTTACCCGCTTCTACTGTATAAATTACTGCTGTAGATGTTCCTCCAGCTCCACAGTTGTTTCTTGTAAATGAACCGCTTTTTAACGTATTGCTGTAAGTTAATTTTGCTGTTGTTGAACTTTGATTCGAGCAGTCTATAACCTGTCCTTTGTAATTATAACAAAACGACTTTACAACATTCAGATCATGGTCTTTGATAAACTTTAATCTGTTGAAAGCATCATACTCATAATAGGAATTACGGCAGTTAGGACTGGTTATTTTAACCAGCATATTGGTAAACGGATCATAATTATAAACAGTAACCAAAGATTCCGTATAAGAATTTATAAATGTACAGGGATCCGAAGTTATCGCTGTTGTATTAGGATCCAGTGAGCCAGTAAAGTTTTCAAATTTAGCAATCACCTGATTATTGGCATTGTATAAATATTTAATTTTTGAACCGTCCTTGTAGGAAACCAAAGTTGGTTTTCCCTTGGCATCATACTCCTCAAAAACAATACGGTCTTCTAAAACCTGATCACCTTTAGCAGTTTTTATCAACTCCTGAACAACATGCCCGTTCGTATCCTGAAAAGTTGTCAATTGTGTTGACAATAACCCCGCGCTTCCCTCATACTGCTTTACCTGAATCGGCGAGGCAATAATATTCTGCGATATCATTTTCTGATAGGCTGCAGATTGAGAATTGGTTAATCCAGTTAAACTGCTGTATTGATTTGCATATAAATTACGAATAATCTTGTTTGTACCTTCACTCGTAGAAGCCGTCACTTTATTTGGCAGACCGCGGAGCGTATTGTATTCATAGTCCTGTGTCGTAATTATTTTTTTAAATGATGACTCTACAGCCGATTGATCTACTCTGGTTTCTTCTGACAAACCTTCTGATAATAAGTCCGGTGATATCAAAAGAGACGAATAGTTGTCATATACTTTTACATAACTGCTTAGTGGTACAGGATCAATATAGTCTACTGTAGTAATGTTTTTTAAGTTAAAATTATAAACATTCGTATAATAATATCCAAAATAACAGGCAGCCAATGAACTATAAAAAGGCGGTGTCATATCTGGACTACACGAATTTCTTTCTGCCATGTCATCAACCATAACCCGGCCAACAAAATTTGTAACCTTCTTATCTAATTTTTCATTTAAATTGTAATTTGTAATCTGTTCTTTGATTTTAAACAAGGAACTATTTTTATTTACATAAGTCCTTTCGCTGACCAACTTCCCATTAAAAACCAAATGATTGGTTTTCTCATTAGTTTTAAAATTTTTTCTAATTATGTTTGCACTTTGGGGAATTCCAGACTCTGGTGGAGCTCCACAGTAAATTCCTCCTAAAGCTCTAAAGCACCCATCATTTATATTTATTATTTTTTTAGTAAACGAAAATCCATCTTCAACATTTAAAAAAGTTTTTTCTATTCCTCCATTCTCAAAATTATCTCCGCCATAGCTGATGGAAACAACCGGAAATTTTTCAGGGCTCTCTTTTCGTTTCCCCGTTCTGGTCGCAATTTCAGATGAAAATGACGCGGATACCGTAAATGATGTTCCACCATTTCCTACCGGTTCTGCACCTCCTTTTACCAATGAAACGCTTGGATAATATTCAAAATCAGGAAATGTTGAAACATCATTATATCCTCCATTAATAGTTCCATAATAATATCTTTTAGAGTCAGTCTGAGCTCCTGATTCATTATAATTTATGTCTCTTTTAAGCCTTACACCTGCCCCTTCTACTAATGTGTTATTTCCAGCAACAGTAAAGTCAACTGTACATTGTATTGCCTGATAATCGCTAGGGGTTGTATAGTTGTCCTTGAATCGTAATTTAAAAGTGTAATTATGTCCTACTGCAAATGTGTATTCATAAAAATCAGGATATCCAATTAAAGGATAAACTTTTGTAAAATTTGTAACCTGCCCAGTAGTGACATCTGTAACAATGAACTCTACCCCTTTGCCTGCCATCGTAGAAGTGTTGGAATGCTCAGAAACTTTAAGATTTAATTTAAACTGAATAGTCTGATTTGTCGTTATCGTTGGAAAATCGATATATCCTTCAGATAAATTATTATATCCGGGAAGCGTCATTTCATAAGGATATTCGAAAATATTTTGAATGTAACTGCTAATCTGAAGCCCATACGTAATATCACTTTCCTTTCTGGCTTGTATTGGCTCATACTCAAACTTGGAATACCCCTTCGTAGGATAGATGATTTTTGTCAGACTCCCTTTTTTTGCATGACCAAAAGAAGGTGTCAGATCGGCAAAATTTTCTGGCTGGTTAAAAGTATAAAGAGAGCTTGGTAAAGGGATCAATGATGTATTTAAATTTTTTCCGTTAAAATATCCCACAGCATCTCGCGCATTGGACATTCTGTCCGGCAGACCAAACGGATCATCATATTCAAAAACATATTTTTCATATTTGTCTCCAACAGGATCAAGTTCTTTGTTTATTTCCAATTCCATCAAGAAAAAACGAGACGCTTTCAAAAAATCAGTTTCTTTGTCTGGAGCCGTTTTAGCTTCATGTTTAAAATTGATTTTTTTTACTAACCTGTTAGGGAAATTTGTCCTTGTTACAATAATAGAATTTAAAACACTGGTAAAATTATAGTTATTGTAATCTGTCCTGACAAACGAAACTTCAAAGTCGTTATCCAAACTTTTGATTTTTTTCAGTCTTTTGGGACTTAATATTTTAGTGGTAAATTTTCTTTCTACAAAAGGAGTCACATAAAGCAGCGTTGTACCAAAATTATTTGAATAATAATGGGTATTCATGTCATAGCTTTTGCTTAAATGCTGTGCTTTTGGAACCATGTTGTCATACTCCAAAATAATTGTTCCATTTACGGGATGAACAACCTTATACAGAAAAAATGAAGTAACACCATCTGAATTTATGGAATGAGCACCTGAAACCACCATCGTCGATTCGGTTTCATTTCCTCCAAAATAATATTTAATCCCGTCGGGTGTCGTTATGGTAAATGCTTTGTTATTAACGAGATTTGCTGCACTGTTTCCTCCTGTAATTTCTATTTTCAACTCGTTTTCATTTTCAATATATACAGGATTAAAATTTACATCTAAATAAAAACTTCCTGAATATCCCATAAAATTGAAATTGAAAATATCAACCTCAGTATTGTAAGCAGCGTCATTTCTGGCCATACTCCAATAAAACTGAGAATTAGGCTGACATAAATCATTTGCATTATTTTTCAGGTTGTTTTCATCTATGAAATTTCTATTGTAATTTACTTCATCGAGACCATCTCTAATTTCTCTGGTAATTACACCTCCCACACTTAGGTTCCAGTTCATTCCTGCCCAGGTTGAAATATCTTCTACCTTAACACCTGCACCAGAATAATTCAAAGTAATTGGCATTTTTAACATTCCTGCCGTATATTCATATAAAGGAATTGAGGCACTTAGTTTTCCTGAATATTCGTTTATGCCGTTTTTACCGTATTGGGCAAACATAAAGGATTCGGGCGAAGGCGGATTTATATTGGGCAGCTGGGGTTTTGTATCTTCCTGAGAATATATTACAGTTGTGAGCAGTAAGAATATCAGGCTTATTTTTATCTTTATTTTATGATGCATTATGCTTTTGGTAAGAGTTAAGAAAGTTTTAATCATTCTTTTTTTATTTAATCATTTTAATAACTTTCACAGATTCCGTTTTTACATCAGTCTGAATCTTTATGATGTAGACGCCTTCGGGATAATAAGTCATATCAACAGGCACAGTCCTACTGGAAATATCGAACCTTTGGAGTGTTCTTCCTAAGATATCTATAACAGAAGCAGTTCCTTTATTAAAATCGTAGCCGATAATAACATTAGTATAAGTTGAAACAGGATTTGGAATAGCTTCAATACTAGCTTTTACTTTTTCGACTTTGGCTTTATCTTTCAGTTTTACCACCCAGAAATCATTAGCCCCGATACTGGAATTTTTATCTTTCGAAGATCCGTTGGAAGTTCCGGCCATCAGATAACCTCCGTCTCTGGTTTCAACCAGCTTCCGCAGAATATCCTCGCCTCCGCTTCCAACTGTTTTACTCCAGACTTCCTCTCCCTGATCATTGATTTTTAAAGCGATATAATCATTAATTCCATCTTTTTCTTTTACCAGCGCACCGGCCGCTTTTGAAGCCAGGCCTCCGCCCGATTTAGGTCCTGAATTTCGTGCATGACCACCGATTAAATAAGTCTGGTCATTGTTTTCAACCAACGAAGTGAGGATATCAACTTTTCCGTAATCGAATGTTTTGCTCCAGATTACACCGCCTTCTTCATCCAGTCTTAAAACCCAGTAATCTGTTCCATTCCCCACAATGCCTCCCTGAGAAGTTAATGTATTCGAACTGTTTGAGTTTCCTCCCACAATATAACCGCCCTCTTTAGTCTGGTGGATCACATAAGGCTGGTCATCGCCGTCACCACCGTATGTTTTCTGCCACTGAATTTGTCCAGTATCATTTATCTTCACAATCCAGTAATCACCTACTCCCTTATTTGCTTCTGTTTTATCGCCGGATACCGGAGAATTGGAATAACCTGCCAATATGTAGCCGTTATCGGCAGTCTGCTCCATGCTTCGCAGTAAATCAGAATATTTACCGCCATAAGTTTTCTGCCATTCAATAACTCCCTGCTGATTTAACTTGATAATCCAGTAATCCATATTTCCCCTGCTTTTTTCAGATTTAGCATAAGGATCCGAAACAAAAGATTTTTCGTCAAATTTGGAACTGGTTACAGACTGGGGGCTGGAGCTTGAAGAACCTCCTAAAATATAACCGCCGTCTTTGGTCTGGAATGCGCAGAGCAGTTCTTCCTGTCCGCTGCCGCCAATGGTTCTCTGCCACTGCTCTCCGCCTGCAGCATCAAGTTTTATAATCCAGAAATCCGAGAGTCCTTTGCAGTTTTCTTTTTTCTGAAAACTTTTTGCAGAACTTGAAGTTCCTGCAAGGAGAAATCCGCCGTCCCTGGTATTCTTAATGCTGTGAAGAAGATCAAAACCGGAGCCGCCGAAGCTTTTCTGCCAGTCCAGATCTCCGTTTTCTTTCATTTTCCAGATCCAGAAATCCAAATCGCCGTGATTTTCCTGGTCTTTATTTCCTGTCTTGTCAGAAAGAGAACTTCCTGCCAGTATAAATCCGTAATCTGCCGTCGGCTGTGCATCAAAAAGGTAATCGGCATGTGTTCCACCATAGGATTTCTCCCAGAGAATATCTTGGGAATAATTGAAATAGGGCACTAAAAAAGGAGCAGTAAGTAGAGTTTCCGCATAAGCATCTTTATAAAATAAATAATTATGCGCGAATATAATTTAACCCTATTTAAGTTCTTTACGTGATTCCGTAAAGCTTTATTTTTTTGTATCTTACTGTTAAGCCACCAATACAAATCCTCAACACAAGACACAGACGCTTTTAAACAAATAATTTAAAAACTTTCACCTCATAAATTTCCTTACTTGAAAACAAACCTCATTTTCCAATTTCAAGTTGATTTTTGAAAAAAGAAAAAACGTAAAAATCACGAAACTGTCCAAAATCAAAGACAACTTCAACTGTTTCTTTATAACATAACTGCAAAACATGGGTATAAAATAGAACTTGTAGGAATTAAACATAACCATCAAGACATTATATTCCAAAATAGCATTTTTAAGGTAATAAAAGCTTTTTTTGCATTTTTTGATTTGTGAACAAATTCGGATCTTTATGTAATATACAATCGATAAACGACTAAAAAAACCGATGTAATACACAAAAACTAGACTCAACTTTGTTTTTTACAGTACATCTTTTTTTTATTAGCGAATCAGAATAAATTTTAAAAATTATCCATATAGAGAAAAAACTACGCTTCAATTTAATTTTTTTTAAGTTTCAGTATCGACCAACCATCGATTCTGTTTGTGTTTTTTCTGTGGAGGATAATATAGAATTTACTGAAAGTGGGTATCGAAAAAGCCTTTTTATTATTTTTTTACATTATCAGATTATGAAAAAACTTTACTCATCCTATGCGCCTTTTTTTGCATTACAGCTTTTCCTTTTATTATATCCTATGACCGCTCAATATGCAGCTGTCCCTTCGGAGCGTTCCTTCAAGAATTTAAAAACCTTATACTTTCCCAGTTCAAGCAATAAAGCTCAAATAGAGAGACATCGCGTGTGGCTTAATTTAACCAATGAAGACGGTATTTTCAAACAGCTTTTAATTGGTTATATAACGGGAGCTACCAATGGCTGGGATGTTAATTTTGACTCGTTATCTATGGACGCTTATTTACCCGCAGATTTTTACAGCATTAACGAAAACAAAAAATTAGTCATTCAGGGACGTGCTCTGCCATTGCAGCAAACAGACATAATTACGCTTGGATACAGATCATCAATTACAGGAAATCTTAAAATATCGATTGATCGTGCTGATGGAGATTTAACCAATATGAATATCTACATATTAGATAAGGAGACGGGCACAATCCATAATCTAAGAAACGGCGGCTACACCTTTTCTACACAGAAAGGAAGATTCGATAATCGTTTTGAAATACGATATCAAGAAAACAAGAATTTAGGACTGGATGAACCTGGCACTATAACCCAAGAATTAACCGTGGTTTCAAGAAACAACATCATCACCATAAACTCTCGTGATGCCCTCTTAAAAGAGGTTTCTGTTTTTGACATCACTGGAAAACTACTTCACAGCAGTCAAAAAATAGATGCATCCAACTTAGAGATCAACAACATTCAAGCTGAAGCTCAAATACTACTCGTTAAAACAATATTAGAAAATGGAAAAACCATAACGAAAAAGGTCATTTTTTAATCATTCAGTCAAATAAAATAACATCAAAGCCTGCAGAAACATTCAACATTCTGCAGGCTTTTTTTACAGTATTAGATTTTTGATTCTGCCATTTCTACTTCATTTTTCATCAAAGATTTGAAAAATTACCAATAAAATCACTTACTAAGATTTGTACTGGAATTTTCAAAAAACAAAAGCAAAAGAATATTCTTTCAAAAGCAATAATATTCTTTAAAATTTAAAATTTCAGAAAAAAATTTAATCTCAATAAAAATTCTCGTTCTCACTACATAAACATTGAAGAAGCAATTACAAATCAAATAAATACATTTTATCTAACTATTTTCATTTGTAAATTGACAGCTTTAAAAAAGATATTTTAGAAATAGCAAAAGAAAGTTTTTTTCAAAAGCCTATTGTATAATTCAAAATTAGTTCTAATTTTGCACCCGCAATAGCAAAGCAGGTCCGTTCGTCTATCGGTTAGGACGCCAGGTTTTCATCCTGGTAAGGGGGGTTCGATTCCCCCACGGACTACTTAACAAAACAAAAGCTTCAGAGAAATCTGGAGCTTTTTTATTTTCAATAAGCCCATAAAAAAAGACCATCTTTCCAAATGGTCTTTTTTCTTCTTATTTTGAGAAAAATTTATGCTCTAAACAAAGCATATTTATTGTAGTTGTACAACACTTTATCATAAGGAACAAAAAGCGAAACAATCTTCTCTGTTGACTCGTCAAATTGGATTCCGTTATGTTTTCTGAACAAATAGATTTCTTTTAAACAATTTGAAAGACTCTGGTGAATCTCGCTTGTAAAAGTCGGAAGTTTTTTGTCGCCTACCAAAAGATCGATTTGGTAATTTGAACTACTTTTTGATAAGTTATTTCCAATAATTCTAATGGTAAAAGTGGTCTTTTTTCCGTATTGCTCACCTTGATATTGCAGTGTCATAATTTCTGTTTATTAAAATTAGTAATAGCGTGGTTAATACAAACCTTGCTTCTTTGGGTACTTGTATTAAAGTTATAAAATTTTAGACAAACATAAAAAATTCCTTTCTAAATTAAATGTTATTTTTTCAAAGAACCTCTTGTGCTTAAAAAACAAAAAACCGTAACGAGTTACGGTTTCAGCAATTAACTAAATATATTTAATCAACTTTTTTAACGAGTGTAAAATTCATTCATAAGCACGATTAATTTTTCGTAAACATTGTAATTTATTTTTTGGTTTTTGGTTAGAAAAAGAGCTTTTTCATTCTTGTTTAGTATTGCAAGATTTTAGCTCTTAATTTATTTTACGAATTTATATATTTCATAGATAATATTCGCATAATATCGACAAACTGTTAATAAAATTATTATTAACAAGATTTATAGCACTTTACAAAAATCTAAAATGAGTATTTGTTTTTTGACTACATTTGACTAACTAATTCTAAAAACCTCATATTATGAAAATTAACTTCGTCGCATTGCTTATCTCTGCAATTGTCACACTCGTTGTCGGTTTTATCTGGTACAGCCCAAAAGTGTTCGGAACCATCTGGATGAAAGAAAACAACCTCACACAAGAAGAACTTCGAAAAGGAAATATGCTTAAAATTTTCGGACTAACGTACATTTTTTCGTTAATGATTACCATGACTTTAATGTCGCTTACAATTCATCAGTCTGGAGCAATCGGAATGGTTGGAGGCCCGCCGTTGATAGACAGTGCTAAACCTTCTTTCGCTGCTTTTATGGCTGATTACGGAATGGCTTACAGAACTTTTAAACATGGAGCATTACACGGATTTATGTCTGGTTTATTTTTCGCATTTCCGTTAATTGGAATTAATGGTTTATTTGAAAGAAAATCTTGGAAATATATTTTTATCCATACCGGATACTGGTTAATTACGCTGACTTTGATGGGTGGTATTGTCTGCGGTTTTGCATAATTAAGACAGAATATCAAAAACCCGTTTGAGACCAAAACTCAAATGGGTTTTTCTTAATAATAACTTAAAGAAATTCAGTTATTCCAAATATTATCTAATTTTGACGAAATTAGTTCACACTCTTGAATACAACTTATTCTTTCCAGATTTACAAAAGCGCTTCATTATTACCATTAGAATGGAATTCGCTGGCTGTTGACAATATCTTTTTAACTCGCGAATATCTGGAAGTTCTGGAAAATTCTTCTCCAGTAAACATGACTTGTCATTTTATCGGTCTTTTTGAAGATGAAAAACTTGTCGGCATCGTTTTAACGCAATTTCTATTTGCCGAAAAACTGGAATCATTCGGAGAGCGAGACAAATGCCTCAAAACTTCGGTTAGAAATTTTGCACTTAAAAACTTTGCTTCACACGTTTTATTCGTCGGTAACAATATGCTGACTGGACAAAATGCTTTTGTATTTGATAAAAAAATTAAAGAATCAAAAGGGATTAAAACGCTTCACAAAGCCATAAACCAGCTTAAAAAAGATTTAAAAGAAAGCGGAAAAAAAGTCCACATTACAAGCGTAAAAGATTTTACTGCTGAAGAAATAAAACCACTGCAAGCCGAGTTTAAAAACAATTATACGTTTTCGACTCAGCCTAATATGGTTTTTGAAATAAAGGAAAATTGGAAAAGTGAACAGGATTATATCGAAGCTTTGTCAAAAAAATACAGAGATCAATATAAAAGAGCGCGAAAGAAATCTGAAGGAATCATCAAACAGCAAATGTCATTAACCGACATTAGACAATATGAAGATGTTATTTACGATTTGTACTTTCATGTCGCTAAAAATGCTCCGTTTAACACCTTTTTCTTGGCACGAAATCATTTTAGTTTCTTCAAAGAAATCATGGGAGATAAGTTTTTATTGTATGGTTATTTCATAAATGAAAAACTTATTGGATTCAATACACTCATCAAAAACGGCGATACCATGGATACTTATTTTCTGGGTTACGACGAAAGTATTCAACGCGAGAAAATGCTGTATTTAAACATGCTCTACGACATGATTGCTTATTCTATTAAAAAAGGATTTAAAGAAATTGTATTTGCCAGAACCGCACTCGAAATAAAAAGTTCTGTCGGCGCAAAACCTGTCAAAATGTATGGCTTAATTACGCATAGCAATGCTTTAATCAACCATAACATTTCGAGGTTTTTTAATTATCTGGAACCAAAAACAGAATGGCAGGAACGAAATCCGTTTAAATAAGATTTTTCAATTTCAATGACTATGGCAATTTCAATGACAATGACGATGACAATTTCAACAAACAAAAATGAAAATGAATATTTATTACAGAAATTTTAAGGCACCGCAATTTTCATCTGTTTATGCAGAATATGAATTTCCAAAGAAGTCTGTGCCCCGCAATATTCTCCGTCAATTTGAAAGTTAACAGGATAATCGGTTTTTATTTCGGCTTTATCTGTTGAAATAATGACGATATCCTCGGAATCAATTGGCATATTGCCCGTAATAATTTTTCCGATTAATAATAAATCCAGACTTTTTAAAATCACCAATTCAAACTTTCCGTCATTCATCGCTCCGTTTGGATTGATGATTACTCCTGTTCCGTATTTCTGCGAATTGGCTATGACAATCATTCTTGCTGTATGTTCCACTGTTTTGTTGTTTGCCGAAATAGTTGCCACAAACGGATCTTCTGATTCTTTTAAAGTCGTGAAAGCCTGCAAAGCATATCCCCAAAAACCACGTACATCACTTTGCTCGTAATTTTTAACCAGATTAGCATTTAATCCCAGATCGCTTAAATGAATGCTTTTTTTGCCGTTGATACAAATCATATCCATTTCGATATAATGACTCAAAAATGCTATTTTGAGGTTTTCTTCAATTCCCTGAGGCAAATTCAAATCAACCGAAAGTCCGTTTGCAGAACCAGCAGGTAAAATCCCGATTATAACATCATATTCTTCCACAGCTTCGGCAACCATTTTAATGGTTCCGTCTCCGCCGGCTACAATAATTCGTTCAGGATTATATTCTTTATATATAGATTGTATTTCTTTTTGGTCATTTTTTCCTGTTGTTTCATACACTTCCAAATCAAAATGATTGGTCGTTGCAAACTCTTCTACAGCTTCTATTAATTCAGATTTATCCAAATCTCCCGATATTGGATTTACGACAAATAGTATATTCTTTTTCAAAATTTTATTTTTAAAACCAATTTAAATTAAGTAAATTACAGTTACCTAAATATACGTAATTAATGAAACCAATTTTACAATTGTATCGCGGTTATGCAAATGAGCAAGAATTAATTGTGATGGGGCACGTTTTAAAAAGAGAGCATAATTACGATTTTCAAAAGAAAAACTTAAAAAATGCCACTTCAATCCTAAAGTTATTCCGAATCAAAACCATCAAAAATTTTGATGTTTATCTTCATTATAATAACGAAATCATTCATACTAAAACCTTAGACGACGGTTATTTCAATTTCTGTATTCCGCTGGAAAAAGAAACCCATTTTGGATGGATGCCATATGAAGTAAGTCTGAAATACGAAAACAAAACTACAATCTGCAAAGGCAGTTTTATACGTCCGCACAAAGGAAAACTCGGAATCATTTCTGATATTGATGATACTTTTTTGATTTCGCACACCAAAAACTTTTTCCGAAAACTTTACATTTTACTTTTTAAGAATGTAAACGATCGTAAAGTTTTCAAAGATGTTGTGGCTCATTACCAAGCCTTAAGTCAAGCAGGAAGAGACAAACCCGAAGAAGAAAATGCTTTTTTCTACATTTCCAGCAGTGAGTGGAATTTATACCGTTTTATTGCAAAATTTACCAAAATCCACAAACTTCCAAAAGCCGTAATTCTCCTGAAAGACATTAGAAGAGGAATTACCGATTTTTTTATGAGCGGCAGAGGAAGCCATGATCATAAATTCCAGAAAATCAAACATGTTGTCGAGTTTTACCCAACCTTAAAATATGTTTTACTGGGAGATGATTCACAGCACGATCCTATTTTATATGAGCGAATCTGCAAAATATTCCCCGTTACCGTAATTGCAGTTTACATCAGGCAAACAGGCAAATCCCCAAAATCTGAAGTCCAAAGGATTCTAAAGAACTTAGAAAACCTGAATGTTTCCGTCTGCTATTTTAAAGAAAGCAGCAAAGCAATAGAACACTCAAAATCCATTGGAATTATTAGGTAGTTTTTAAAAATCATTTGGGCGAGACACCATTAGAAAAAGTGGGCTATCCTACTTTGTCTTTATTCGCCCACTTTCCCTAATACTGTCGGGCTGTCCGTGCTACTTCGGTAGCCTACTCCCATCCCTCTCGCAACCAATCTTTGTCGAGCTACTTGCGGAGATTCTTCCTTCGTCAGGATTGATGACGACATACTGTGAAGAAAAATTAAACCCTAAAAAAGAACTTAAAACTCTTTTAGCCCAGATTGAAGCGGAAAGCCCGGAATAAAAAAAGCAAAAGTTTCTTGTTCTAAAAAAGCGACCAACGGAAGCTCTTTTTAGAACATTAGAATCTTTGCTTTTTTATGAGGACTTGAAGCGGAAAGCTGGATCAGCTCCTGAAAAACTAAAAAACCTTTGCCAACATTCAAATTGTGACAAAGGTTTTTACGTATATTATATAACTAAAAACTGCGACTGCGACTGAAAACTTAAAAAAACTTAACCATTAAAACTATCAATCTCTTCTGAAACAACTTCCCAGTCGATTAATAATTGTTCTAAATCTTGTTTCTTTTTATTGTAAGCCGTAAAAAAAGAGGCATCTTCGATATGTTTGTCGTAATTAGTTTCCAGCATTTTATCGTCGTGCTGAATTTGTTTTTCTAACTGCTGGATCTGGCTTTCGATTTTACTTAATCGGTTTTGAAGCGCTTTTCCTTTCTTCTGATCTTCGTATGATAATTTGCTTGCTTCTTTTTCTTTTGCAGTTGGCGCAGTTTTCACCACGTCTTTTTTCTCTACTTCACGCATATTTTCCATATTACGCTGTTCCAGGAAAAAGTTGATATCACCTAAATATTCTCTGATTTTTTGATCTTTGAATTCATAAACGATATTCGACATTCCCTGAAGGAAATCCCTGTCGTGAGAAACCAGTAACAAAGTTCCGCCAAACTTTTGAAGAGCAGCTTTTAAAACATTCTTAGATTTAATATCTAAGTGGTTCGTTGGCTCATCCATCAGCAATACATTGATTGGCTGTAATAACAATTTACAAAGTGCCAAACGGTTACGCTCCCCTCCGGAAAGTACTTTTACTTTTTTCTCCACATCGTCTCCACGGAATAAAAAGGCTCCCAGCATATCACGCACTTTCATACGATTAGTATCGGTTGCAGCGTCTTCCATTGTTTGAAGAAGTGTAATTTCTCCATCCAAATGTTCCGCCTGATTTTGGGCAAAATATCCTAATTGTACATTATGACCTAATTTGATATTTCCTTGGTATTCGAATTCGTTTACCAAAGCTTTGATAAAAGTAGATTTCCCTTGTCCGTTCTGACCCACAAAAGCAATTTTACTGCCTCGCTCCACCAATAAACTAATATCTTTCAGAATCGTTTTATCGCCGTAGGCTTTTGTTACATTTTCAGCTTCAATAACTACCTTTCCTGGTTCTTTTGAAACAGGGAAAGAAATATTCATTACCGAATTGTCATCTTCATCAACTTCGATTCTTTCAACTTTATCTAGTTTTTTAATCAACGACTGCGCCATGGAAGCTTTAGAAGCTTTGGCACGGAATTTCTCGATTAATTTTTCTGTTTCTTCAATCTTTTTCTGCTGATTCTTTTGAGTCGCCAATTGTTTTTCACGAATTTCATGACGCAATTCTAAATACTGAGAATAGGGTTTATTAAAGTCGTACGCTTTTCCTAAAGAAATTTCGATGGTTCTATTGGTAACATTATCCAAAAACATTTTATCGTGCGATACAATCACAACTACTCCAGGATAATTACGAAGGAAATTTTCTAACCAAATAATACTTTCAATATCCAAGTGGTTGGTTGGCTCATCCAGAAGCAATACATCATTAGATTGCAGTAATAATTTTGCCAATTCGATACGCATTCTCCATCCACCAGAAAAAGTTTCAGTTTGGTTATTAAAGACTTCTCTTTTAAAACCTAAACCTAAAAGAATTTTTTCTGTATCTCCAACATAGTTATAACCGCCCAAAAGTTCAAAACGATGCGTATAATCGGAAAGATCCTCTATGATTTTTGCATATTCTTCACTTTCATAATCGGTTCTGGTAACCAATTGATGGTTGATTTCTTCCAGCTTCTTTTCTACAACTTTGATTTCAGTAAAAGCTTCATAAGCTTCTTCTAGTACAGTTCTTCCTTGTTCAAAATCAATATCCTGACGCAAGAAACCCATCTTGATATCTTTCTCTTGAGAAATAACTCCAGAATCTGGTTTAAAATCTCCTGCTAACATTTTTAGCATGGTAGATTTACCTGCTCCGTTTTTACCAACAAGACCTACTCGGTCTCCAGCTCCTAAACGGAAAGTTACTTCTTCAAATAAATAGGTTCCTCCAAAAGAAACGGAAAGATTGTGTATATTAAGCATAATTTATAACTATTGTTATCAGCAGTAAAGGTTGAAAAATCGTACCTTTGTTTAAATTTTTTGCAAATGTTAAAAAAAGGATCGAAACTAAATAGTATTTTAACAGGAAGTTGTCCAAAATGCCAAAATGAAAGCATGTATGAGGACAAAAACCCGCTTCATTTGAGTAAAGTTCTAAAAATGAATGAAAACTGCAGCCATTGCGGATTCAAATATCAAATCGAACCATCGTTCTTTTACGGCGCAATGTATGTCAGCTACGGATTGAATGTTGCTGTTGGAATTGCTGCCTTTATTGTCTCTTTTGTCTTTTTTGGAGCTTCTATAGAACAAGCTTTTATCGCCATTATTGTGACTTTAGTGGTTCTATTCCCTTTTGTGCTTCGACTATCCAGAAACTTATACATTAATATGTTTGTTTCTTATGATGCTAAGGCCGGTCGGGAGTAAGAGATTTTAAATATCTTTTATGGAATCGTTTAATATCGGCTTCGCGGTCTATAGGTGTTCCGTTTTCGATATGTTCGTATAACATTTTTGCTAATGCAGGTCCAAGCATTACGCCGCGTGTTCCTAATCCGTTAAGGACATGAATAGCGCTGTATGCTTCATGAGTTCCTATTAAAGGTCTTCTATCTGCAACTGTCGGTCTGACACCAGCAAAATGTTTTACGATTTCAAAATCGCAGGTAATAATTTCTTTAATTCGATCGATAAGTTCCTGTTTTCCTTCTTCCGTTGGAAGATCGGTTTTATCATGCCAATTGTAAGTTGCGCCCACTTTATACAAATTACCGCCTACCGGCAAAATAAAGACGCTTGTATTCACAATTAAATCTAATTTTAAATCAGGAGCTTTTATTAAAAACAACTCCCCTTTTGTACCATCCAAAGGAAGATAGTTAAAATAAGGATTTTTAAGCATCCCAAAACCTTCCGCAAATATGATATTACGGGCTTTAATATTTTTATACTGAATTCCAGATTCAAGAATTTCAAGGAAAGAACTATGGAAAGATTCTTCGAGAAGCAAATTATTATCTTTTAAATAGGTTTTATAACTTTCTAACAACTGTCCAGTTTTCACGTAACCAGTATGCAGTACTTCTCCATAATTATGTGGAGAATCTATACCTTGATACTTTTTAGTAATTAGTTTGGTTGATAAAAAAGGAGCCAGATTTATTTTATCTGAAGCTGCAAACCAATTATTCTGTTCTTCAATTGAAAAGAACTTTCGAAGAATCGGCATTTTATAATTGAATTTTTCCTGTAGTTTATCTTCAACTTGTTCATAGAATTCATTCATTAGAACTAAATGCTCTTTGGCATTCCAAACTTCGCTGAAACGCTTCAAAATAACTGGATTATACAAACCTCCCGCAATTCTAGAAGAATTTTGTGATTTGTCATCTATAACCAAAATAGATTTATTGTTTTTGAGAGCAACCTCGGCGAAAGAAATTCCAGCCAATCCAGATCCGACGATTAAATAATCAAGCATTTGCAGTAAAAATAAAATAAAAAAACTCTTCCTACAAAGGTAGCAAGAGTTTCTCTTATAATTTAATTCAGGACTTAGTAATTCCACATATCTTCTTCAAAATTTCGGATCTTCTCTTTTACACGTTCTGATTCCAACAATTGACTTTGAGCATTATCTCTAATGTAATCTTTGATTTCTCTGTCTCCGTATACATTTTCCTCTTTATAAATAATAGCATTAAACCTTCTTGAATCTAAAATCTGATCAAAAGAGATTGGAAGCGCCGAATTGTATTCATTAAAAGCCTTGGCTTCATGGAGCACATCACGTGCATTGGGAAAGAAAACCCAGAACAACTCGATATAATCTTTTTCATCGCTGTTCATGGTGTAAACATCTGGAGTAACTGGGCAGATTCCGAGTAAACGATATTTCAATTCGCTTTGGCGTTTATCAAAATACCAAAATCCTTTAATCTTATATTGACTCACATCTGCAGCAGTAAGATCCTGTTTCAAAATATACTCCGCAGGAACGGTTCTAGTTGGCCCGACCGTTTCTTCAACATAAGAGACACTTTTGTTTTTTCCTTTACCCGTAACTACCTTTTTCTTGACCACACGAGTCTTATAGTCGTCTGGATATTGATTAATTAATTCACGACCTGCATCCGTTGTATCAACTCGAGAAAGCGAACCTTCAATATCTTTTAAAGATTTTTTGGTATTAAAATAACTATCAGTATATACTTCAGTTATTTTTCCTGTTCTAATTCCTTTAGTTAAAACATCGTAAAGAGAACGCCTGTCTTTTCCAATATTTACACTATCAACAGGAAAGTACAATGGAAAATTTATTCTTTGGTTTAAATCTATAATCTCCCAAACCATTTTACCCATCAAAATATCCCGATCATCAACATAACCATAAGCCAATGGTTTATCATTATCAGATATCATCTGTGCGGGTGTCTTAATTCCAATCTGATCAGCAGTTTTGGCATTAAGTAAATTCGATTGTGCATGAACATTTAAAGTTCCAAGAACAGCAACAACAGCAATTAAAAAATTTCTCATTTTCAGCATCATAACAATTATTAGACATTAAACGAAATTTTATTAAATATATTGTTATTTTTCCTACATAAAAATTAACTTAAAATTCTATAGTATCTACTCTCTTTTTTAAAAAAGAAACATTTAAATTATTTACATAAAAAAAACTCTTACTACAAAGGTAGTAAGAGTTTTTTAAATATTTGATTATGCACTATTTAGTAGTTCCACATATCTTGTTCGAAGTTGCGAATTTTTTCTTTCACTCTTTCAGATTCTAACAACTGGTTTTGAGCGTTGTCTTTCATGTAATCACTAATTGCTCTATCTCCATAAAGGTTTTCTTCTTTATAGATTACAGCATTAAATCTTCTTGAATTCAAAATCTGATCGAATGAAATTGGAAGAGCTGAATTGTTGTCGTTGAAAGCTTTTGCTTCATGAAGCGCTTCTCTGGCATTTGGGAAGAATACCCAAAACAATTCAATGTAATCCTTTTCATCACTATTCATTGTATAAACGTCTGGAGTTACTGGACAAATACCAAGTAAACGATATTTCAATTCACTTTGACGTTTGTCAAAATACCAGTATCCTTTAATTTTATACTGAGTAACATCTGCAGCAGTAAGGTCTTGTTTTAAGATATATTCAGCAGGAACTGTTCTTGTTGGTCCAACCGTTTCTTCAACATAAGATACACTTTTGTTTTTTCCTTTACCTGTAACTACTTTTTTCTTCACAACGCGAGATTTGTAATCATCTGGGTATTGGTTAATCAACTCTCTACCAGCATCTGTTGTATCAATACGAGATAATGATCCTTCGATGTCTTTCATAGATTTTTTAGTATTAAAATAACTATCTGTATAAACTTCAGTTACTTTTCCACTTTTAATAGCTTTAGTAAGAACGTCATATAAAGAACGTCTGTTAGAACCAATATTAGCTGTATCTACCGGAAAATACAATGGAAAGTTGATTTTTTCATTTAAGTCAATAATCTCCCATGTCGTTTTTCCCATCAAGATATCTCTATCATCTACATAACCATAAGCCAAAGGCTTATCATTATCAGATATTAGTTGAGCAGGAGTTTTAAGTCCAATCTGATCAGGTGTTTTTGCGTTAAGCAAATTAGATTGCGCATTAGAAGCAAAACCTCCAGCGATAGAAACAATAGCTATTAAAAAATTTCTTACTTTCATCATGATATCATTATAAGATATTGAACGTAGCTTACACTACTTTATTATTGTATTTCGTAGATTACCGGAGCAGTTCTTGGCAATAAATAACTACCAGCACCAACCAGTTTAGTTTTAATTTCAGAAATAGTAACTTGGTCTCCTTTACCTGCTCTTGAAAGTACTTGTTTACATTGTGCATTCATTTTGTTTCCTGTTACAACCACTGTAGGCTGTCCAGCAATTTTCATATTGAATCCAACAACATCCAAACCAACTTCAAAATCGAAATCAAGTAATTTAGCTCCAATAGTAGCAATCTCTAAGTTAGATTTAGGACCTTTAACAACTCCCATCTCACCTCTAATTGTTCCTGTTGGACCAGGAATACCTTTAATTCTGAATGTTTTCTTATCTGTTACTTTATCACCGTTTGGTAATGTACCAGTTACAGAGATCGTAGCTTCAGTACCTTGACCTGGGCTCATGTTATATTTTCCTGGTTTTCCTGCAGAAGACAATCCTGGAGCACTAGCAACAACTTTATTATCCGCAACACCAGCAAAAGATACAGAGATAGGGTTAACAACACCTCTATAAACTACATTCATTTTATCTGCAGAAATTGTAGCAGAGTTTGGCCTTGGAACTACTACATAAGTACCTTTAAATGGCAAATTAATCTTTTTACCATCTTCAACGAAGTTAAATTGACCTCCAATGTTTTGCTCACCAACATTTCCAGCAGTTAAGTTAATTCTTGCTTGTCCAGTAGCAGCATCTAATACTGCTCCCGTTACACTCTCTGGTTTAGTATTTTCGTCATAACGACCTAAAACCACTTTACCTGTAACTTTTTCACCTTGGAAATAAGCATTTTTGTCTAAAACAACAATTGCTTGGTAGTTGCTGTAAGAAGCAGCCGCAACTGCAGCTTTTCCTAAAGCACTGTTGTAAACGTCAGCTTCTGTTTTCTGAACGTCATTCTGCCAAGCTGAAAGTTTAGCCGCAGATGCGATTGCAGGGAAGCCTTTAAAATGATAAGCTAAGTATTTTTCTTTTATACCGTCTTTGTTTTTTACATCAGAAAGATCAAATTTTTTCTCAACCTCAGAAATGATTGCTGCATATTTTTTATCTGTTCCTAAAGCCGCTTTGATATCAGCTTTGTATTTTTCGATTTTAGCAATAATTTCGTTACCTTTTTTAGTGTAACCGTCTCCTGTAAACCAGTCGTCGATGTTATCACCTTTGTCCATAGACTCGTAAGGCATTTTTCCAGTTGCTTTATCAACTTCAAAGCCTTGTACAGCCTGAGTTTTTAAAGTACCTATATAAGCGTAAAAATCTTTAGAAATTGCCTCAACTTTATGAGCAGTTTGAGCTGCAATAGCAAACTCTCCTTTTGCTTCAGCTGCTTTTTGATCTAATGCTGTTAATAAAGAGGCGTTGTTTGTGATTGATGTTGTATTAGAAGCTTCAAATTTCTCGTTAAATAAACCGAAACCTGAAATAACTTCTTTTGATACGTTCATTGCCAACATTGCGATGAAAACCAGATACATCAGGTTGATCATCTTCTGTCTAGGGGTTAATTTTCCTCCTGCCATTTTTTCTAATTAGTTCTTTTATTAATAAATTTAATATTAGTTAAAAACTAATTATCCTTTGTTACTCATTGCAGAAAGCATACCACCGTAAACACTGTTTAAAGAAGCAATGTTTGCAGTCATAGAAGCCATTTGCTCTTTTAATTTAGAAGCATTTTCAGCGATTTCTTTGTTAGCTTCAGCGTTTCTAGAAGCGCTTTCTAACTGTACTTTATATAAACCATTTAATGATTCCATTTGAGAAGCAGCTAAAGCTAATTCATCAGAATATTTCTTTTGACCTGCAATTGAATCTACAGTTGGAGCAATTCCTTTAGCAGCAGATTCGAAGTTTTTGATGCTATTTCCTAAACTTGACATTAATTCACCGTCAATTTTAGCTTCTTTTAATAATGTATCTAATTTTTGAGATAGTAATCCTTGAGCGTCTGTTGGAGTTTCAACTTTATCAGCTTTTTTTCTAGCTTGTCCATTTGCTAATTCAGGGTAAACAAGAGTCCAATCTAACTCGTCTTCAACAGGTTCGAAAGCAGAAAGCGCAAAAATCAACGCTTCAGTCAACAATCCCACTGAAAGCATAACTGTTCCTGTTAATGGTCCAATCTCAAAGTGAGTAATTTTGAATAAAGCTCCAACGATTACCACTGCCGCTCCCATACCATAAGCGAAATTCATTGCTTTTTTACTTAATAATGCCATAATACTTTTTTTTTAGGTTTAAAATAGATTTGTTGGATATTGATAAAATTATAAATTACTTTCTTTTACTTCCGTTACCAGTTGACTGAGTCCCCATGTAATCTTGTACAGTTCTGAATCCGATATAACTTCTAGCTGAATCAGCATATTCGTGGTCACGAGTACTTACTTGTAGGAAATAAGCAACGTCTTTCCAAGAACCTCCACGAACCACTTTTCTTTGATTTTTACCATCAATTACGTTTGGATTCATTGTAGAAACATATTCGTAAGCGTTTGGATTGTAAGCAGAGTCAGTCCATTCTGAAACGTTACCTGCCATGTTGTATAATCCATAACCGTTAACTTCGTATGATTTAGCTTCTACAGTATATAAAGCTTCGTCAGCAGCATAATCTCCTCTACTTGGTTTGAAGTTTGCTAAGAAACAACCTCTGTCACTTTTAGTATAAGGACCTCCCCAAGGGTAAGTTGCAGACTCCAGACCTCCTCTAGCAGCATATTCCCATTCTGCTTCAGTTGGCAATCTGAAAGAGTTAACCAAGTCACGACCTTTTTTCTTAGATTTGATATAACTATTTTTGTATAAAGTTCTCCAAGCACAGAATGCTTTAGCTTGTTTCCAAGTAACACCCACTACAGGATAATCCCCATAAGCTTTGTGCCAGAAATAATCGTTATGCATTGGTTCGTTGTATGAATAAGCGAAATCTTTAATCCAAACAGCTGTATCAGGATAAACGTTTACCTGTTCTGTTTTTACGAAATCACTTCTTTTTCCAACTTTAGCTTTTGCAGCAGCTTGAATATCCATCCAAGAATAACGGAATTTCAATTTATTTACGTCAATTGTTCTTAAACCATTATATGATTCTTCAATTGGCAAATACATAGAATCCATTACTTCAGTATAATACTCGTCTGGATATGCTTTTGTATCTTTAATTAATTTAACTTTTCTGTTTAATTTTCTTCCAGCATACGGATCGTCTTTTGTACCTACACTATAGTAGTTATCGTACATATACTTATCATAAGCTGTCATTTTTTCTGGATCAGAATCATTAAATGCGTAGTCAGCAATACTTCCGCCTTTTTTTCCTTTACCATCAGTAGCTTTTTGTCCTGTTTCATCAGCTAAAATCGCTAAACGAACTCTCATTGTAGAATCTTTTACCCACTCTACAAACTGACGATACTCACTGTTAGTAATTTCAGTTTCATCCATGTAAAACGAACGAACAGTTACCGTTTTAGTCGGAGCGTCTTCTACGTTAGCTAAATCAGCATCTGATTTACCCATAATAAAAGATCCACCCGGAACTAATGTCATTCCATAAGGCTTCTCGGGATGCCATTTCCCTCCTGTAACACCAACTAATTCACCTTTGTCACCTGACTTACCACAGCCGATTACCAGTGTTAACATTGCTGCAAATGCAATAAACTTCTTCATATAAATTTGGGATTATCTATTCATTATTAAAAGTCCGTAAACGTATTTATTATTTATCTAAAAAACAATACTACTTGCGAATTTATTTTACCGTTCAAAAATAATGTTAAATAAAATAAAAAAAAAATATTTTATCGATAAACTGTGACAAAAAATCGATGTAAAACGTTAATTTTTATGCTATATAATTATTTTCCTACTAATTAAATTTAACTTTTTCCTATCGTTTTCAAAAACCTAAGATTTACCTTAAGTTTTAATCTTATAAAGCATTTTTTCGCTGTGCTTTCCACCATCTTTCTGGCAGTTCTTGGTTGCAAGCAGCCAAATATTCTTCATAAGAACAGGGTAATAACGTATTTCTTTTCAACTTATTGTGACCGTTTGACTGAAATGGAATTTCAATCCACCAACGATCCGTTTTATCACTCTTATAAAAAATCAATTCCTCCTCTTCTAAAGGAACAATATATTTCAAATAATTAGCACGGCTTCCAAAAGGATACTCTTTGGAACGATAATGATAACCTTCAATAAAATACCAGACAATCTGAGCAATAATTACCGCTTCAGCCATTGTACTGTTATGATTAAACACCCCAAATGCCGAAACTTTATCACTGATTCCCGCATATCTTGACAAAGCACAGATTTCTTTGCCATTGAATCCGTTAGGCTCAAAAGTCACATTGTTTCCTGAAGCTGAAGATTTTACAGAATTCAAATCAAAACTAACTAAATCTGCATCTCTAAAAACTGGCTCCGCTAAAGTAATTTTATTTGAAATTTCACCTAAACGATAAGCATCAAAGAATAATTTTTCGATTAGATCAATTTCTTCCTGTGAATTATAATAGGTTTGATACCCAATATTACAGTAATTAAACAAGTTATTAGGCTCATCTATAATGATTTTTGTCAAATAAGAATTGGCTGAAACTGATTCATTTTCTTTTCCAAAATCAAATTTATTATCTACAGCTACCAGATTAACCATCTGCTCCAGATCATCGTAAGCACGATATAAGGCATAGGTCAAATCCTGAGAACCTCCTAGGACTATAGGAATAACTTTTTTCTTGATTAAAGAAGCTACAACCTTTTTTACCGCAAAATAGGTATCTTCTATAGAATCACCTGCAAGTATATCACCTAAGTCTGCAATTGAAGCATCCCAGTTGCCTGGAAACATACTATACAGCTTTTTACGAACTGCTGAAAGATTAACTTCGTTAACCATATTGATATTTGTACGATCTTCTAAAACACCAATTACGGCAATATTAATCTGATCAATATCAGGAAACTGATCTTGGGTATGAAAAACAACTTTACTTCCAAGTTCTTGTGAAGACAGTGCGCTGACGAATTTTATAATTGCATCATTAACTGGTTCTAGAAAATCAAATTCCATCTATACTTATTTCTTTTTAGCAGCTGTTTTTTTAGCTGGAGCTTTTTTAGCCGTTGTTGTTTTAGCTGCAGTTTTCTTTGCAGGCGTTTTTTTTGCTGGGATTTTAGCCGCAATCATTTCTTGAACTTCTGTCAATGTTAATTTTGAAGCATCAACATCTTTACTCAATTCAATTTTGACTTTACCTTTCAGAATCACAGAACGTCCCCAACGGGCTTTTTCAACTACAATTCCTTCTTCTTCCCAGTTATGGATAACCTTATCGATGTTTTTCTGAAGTTTATCTTCAATCAGTTCTTCAACATCTGCTTGCGATAAATTGTCGAAATTGTATTTTTTGCTCACATTCACAAAAAGTCCGTTCCATTTAATGAATGGTCCAAAACGCCCCACTCCTTTTTGAACAGCTTCTCCTTTATAAACAGCAATCGGAGCATCAGCAAGTGCTTTTTCGTCAATTAATTCCTGAGCTCTTTCTTTAGAAACATTCAAAGGATCTTCTCCTCTCGGCAACGAGATAAAAACACTTCCGTGACGAACATAAGGACCGTAACGACCGTTATTTACTTCTACTTCTTCTCCTTTATATTCTCCTAAACTTTTTGGAAGCAAAAATAAATTTAAAGCTTCTTCCAAGGTAATGTTTCCTATATTTTGGTCTGCCATTAAGCTGGCAAATTTTTTATCTTCATCATCAGCTTCTCCAATTTGAGCCATTGGTCCAAATTTTCCTAAACGAACCGAAACCTGTCTTCCGTCGGCATCTTTTCCTAAGATTCTTTCACCGCTTTCACGTTCCGCATTTGCCTCAACTTCTTTTACATTTGGATGAAACTGATTATAGAAATCCTGCATCATTTTTGCCCAGTCAATATTTCCTTCGGCAATTTCGTCAAAATCCTGCTCTACTTTTGCAGTGAAATTGTAATCTAAAATGTTACCGAAATTCTTCACCAAGAAATCAGTTACAATAGTTCCGATATCTGTTGGAACCAATTTTCCTTTATCAGAACCTGTATTTTCTTTCAGAACTTTCTCCCCTACTTTATTATTTTGCAAAGTAAGCTGTGTGTAATTACGCTCTACACCTTCAAGTGTTCCTTTTTCAACATAATTTCTATTGATAATTGTAGAAATAGTTGGCGCATAAGTCGAAGGACGACCAATTCCAAGTTCTTCAAGTTTTTTAACTAAAGACGCCTCAGTGTAACGTGCAGGCGGTCTTGAATATCGTTCTGTGGCTGTAATATAGTTATTAGCCAGTTTTTCGTTTACTTTTAAAGCTGGAAGCATTCCTTCTTGCTCTTCCTCATCATCATCATGACCTTCTAAGTACACTTTTAAGAAACCTTCAAAAAGCAATACTTCTCCAGAAGCTGTAAAAACTTCATCATGATTATCTGCTTCAATTTTTACGTTTGTTCTTTCCAACTGTGCATCGCTCATTTGTGAAGCTAAAGTTCTTTTCCAGATCAAATCGTATAAACGAGCTTGGTCACGATCGATATTTACTGTATGACGAGACATATCTGTTGGACGAATTGCTTCGTGCGCTTCTTGAGCTCCTTTGTTTTTATTAGCAAAAACTCTCGGTTTAGAAAATTCTTTTCCGTAAGATTTAATGATTTCTGCCTGTGCAGCATCCATTGCTTCTTTAGAAAGATTCACAGAATCGGTTCTCATATAAGTAATAAGTCCCGCTTCGTAAAGACGCTGTGCCAACTGCATTGTGATTCCAACTGGCAAATACAATTTTCTCGCAGCTTCCTGTTGAAGTGTCGAAGTTGTAAAAGGTGCTGTTGGAGATTTTTTGGTAGGTTTAGTTTCTAAATCGGCTACCTTATATTTAGAACCGATATTTTGATTTAAGAAATCTTCGGCTTCTTTTTTAGTATTAAAGTTTTTTGGCAGTTTTGCTTTGAAAGCTTTTCCAGCTTCGTTTACAAATTCCGCAACAATAGAATACGTTGCAACTGCATTAAAGCTTTGTATTTCGCGTTCTCTCTCCACAATTAAACGTACAGAAACAGATTGTACACGACCAGCAGAAAGTCCCCCTTTGATTTTTCTCCATAAAACAGGAGACAATTCGTAACCTACTAAACGATCCAGAACACGACGTGCCTGTTGCGCATTTACTAAGTTATAATCAATTTCTCTTGGATTATCGATTGCTTTAAGAATCGCAGATTTTGTAATCTCATGAAAAACAATACGTTTAGTCTTTTTTGTATCCAGCTTTAGTTCTTCCGCCAAGTGCCATGAAATAGCCTCTCCCTCGCGGTCCTCATCGGATGCCAACCAAACCGTTTCGGCATTCTTAGAAAGTGTTTTCAGTTTAGTAACCAGGGCTTTTTTATCTGGGGAAACTTCATATTTAGGTTTAAAACCATTTTCTACATCTACACCTATTTCCTTCGATGGTAAGTCGGCTATGTGACCATAACTTGACTCCACCTGAAAATCGTTACCGAGGAATTTCTCGATTGTTTTCGCCTTTGCAGGTGACTCCACTATTACTAAATTCTTTGCCATTGCTCTATTTTTCTGCAACAAAAGTATTTATTTTTTTTAAATATTAACCTTACGAATGCATTTTTGAAGTATTTTGATATTATGAAACTTAAAATTGCAGATTTATCTGTAATAATCTCTATAATATATATAGGTATAACTTTTAGTGATTTTTAGCCAAGAAATCCCTTTTAATTTTAAATTTCAGAGCTAAAACTTTAAATTGTAAAAAAACATTTCTTAAAGTCTAGATTCAATTTACTCTAATTAAGTTTTCTTATGAAATCGAATTTCCTAGCCCAGATTGTAGCGGAAAGCCCGGAGTAAAAAAAAGCAAAAGTTTCTTGTTTTAAAAAAGCGACCAACGGAAGCTCTTTTTATAACATTAGAAACTTTGCTTTTTTTATGAGGACTTGGAGTGGAAAGCTGGAAATAGCTCCTGATAATTCTAAATTGCGAATTGTTAATTATGAATTTCTCTTTATATTTTTTCCTCACTAAAGTCTGCAAATGAATGCTCTATTAATAATTCTCAAAACATTGTTAATTCTTTATCTGACATCTTGTCATATTCGTTTCAATTACCCTATCTTTGCACTTTGAATTTTTACAATGGAAAAGATTATTGAAGAAAGCAAACAAGGCGAAAGTCTTGTTTTGGAAAATAAACCTGAGAATACTAAAAAACTTTTTATAGAAAGTTACGGCTGTGCGATGAATTTTTCGGACAGTGAAGTCGTAGCTTCCATTTTGTCTGACGGCGGATATAACACAACTTCAGTTCTTGAAGAAGCCGATTTGGTTTTGGTGAACACCTGTTCTATTCGTGACAAAGCTGAACAGACTATTCGTAAACGTTTGGAAAAATATAATGCTGTAAAACGTACCAATCCGAAAATGAAAGTGGGCGTTTTGGGCTGTATGGCGGAACGTTTGAAAAGTCAGTTTTTGGAAGAAGAAAAAATAGTTGATCTTGTTGTTGGTCCTGATGCTTACAAAGATCTTCCAAATTTATTGGCAGAAGTTGAAGAAGGACGCGACGCCATTAATGTAATCTTATCAAAAGAAGAAACTTACGGAGATATTTCGCCAGTTCGATTAATGAGCAACGGAATCACAGCTTTGGTTTCGATTACTCGCGGTTGCGATAATATGTGTACTTTCTGCGTTGTCCCTTTTACACGCGGTCGTGAACGTAGCCGTGAACCACAGAGTATTATGAACGAAATTCAGGATTTGTGGAATAATGGTTATAAAGAAGTAACTCTTTTAGGACAAAACGTTGACAGTTATCTTTGGTACGGTGGCGGATTGAAAAAAGATTTTGTAAACGCTTCTGAAATGCAAAAAGCAACTGCAGTAGATTTCGATCAATTGCTTGAAATGGTTGCTGTTGGTTTTCCTAAAATGCGTATTCGATTTTCTACTTCAAATCCGCAGGATATGCATGAGAGCATTTTGCATGTTATTGCGAAATATCCAAATATCTGTAAACATATTCACTTGCCTGTTCAGTCTGGAAGCAACAGAATTCTAAAAGAAATGAATCGTTTGCACTCTCGTGAAGAATATATGGCTTTGATTGATAAGATTAGAGCGATTGTTCCCGATGCTTCGATTTCGCAGGATATGATTGCCGGTTTCCCAACTGAAACTGAAGAAGACCATCAAGATACTTTGAGTTTAATGGAATATGTAAAATATAATTTCGGCTATATGTATTCGTATTCTGAGCGTCCTGGAACTTTGGCCGGAAGAAAAATGAAAGATGATGTTGAGGAAGAGACCAAAGCCAGAAGATTACAAGAAATTGTCGATTTACAGCAAAAACACGCTTGGTTTAGAAGCGAAGAATTTGTTGGAAAAACAGTTGAAGTTTTAGTAGAAAAAGTTTCTAAGAAATCTAAAGACGAATTTTCAGGAAGAAATTCTCAAAGCATTACAGTAGTTTTCCCAAAAGAAAATTACAAAATTGGAGATTTCGTAAATGTAAAAATCACAAGCTGTACTTCTGGAACTTTGAAAGGTGAAGCTGTAGGACTTAGTAGCATGAATTAATTTTTTTTGCCACGAATTCCACAAATTTCCACGAATTTTCTTTCAAAAATTTCTATAGATTTGTTTTAAAAAACAAATATGGAATTATACAGAAAAGAAGAGTGCTATAAATTGTTGGAATTTGCATGGAAGTTCACAGGATATTGGGTGGCGGACTTTTGGAAATTGTTTATAAAGATGCCCTCGAATATGAATTTAGAAAGCACAACATTCCGTTTGAACGTGAAAAGGAATATAATATTCAATACAAAGACATTGTTCTAGCACATAAATTCTATGCTGATTTTGTTGTCTACGATGAAATTATTTTAGAAATCAAAGCGTCAAAAGACATCATTGATGAATATACTGCTCAAACAATCAATTATTTAAAACTGGCAGATAGTGATTTAGGAATTATTGTTAACTTTAGTAAAAAGTCATTACAACATAAAAGAGTTATTCATTAGCCCAATTTCGAAAAAAATTTGTGGAAATTTGTGGAATTCGTGGCAAAAGAAAAAAAATATAAATGGAAACAGTTCAAGCAATAAAACAGCGATTTGAGATTATTGGTAATGATCCAAAATTAAATCGTGCTATCGAAAAAGCCATTCAGGTTGCTCCAACTGATATTTCGGTTATGGTAACTGGGGAAAGTGGTGTTGGTAAAGAAAATATTCCAAGAATTATACATTCGCTTTCGCACAGAAAGCATGGTAAATATATTGCTGTAAACTGCGGTGCAATTCCGGAAGGAACTATTGATAGTGAACTTTTCGGACACGAAAAAGGTGCTTTTACAGGTGCAACAAGCACTCGTGAAGGTTATTTTGAAGTAGCTGACGGCGGTACTATCTTTTTGGACGAAGTTGGTGAATTACCATTAACAACTCAGGTGAGATTATTACGTGTTCTAGAAAATGGCGAATTTATAAAAGTAGGATCTTCACAAGTTCAAAAAACAAATGTTCGTATTGTTGCGGCAACAAACGTGAACCTGTTTAATGCTATCGAAAAAGGTAAATTCCGTGAGGATTTGTACTATCGTCTAAGCACGGTCGAAATCACTTTACCTCCTTTAAGGGAGCGAAATGATGACATCCATTTGTTATTTAGAAAATTTGTAGCCGATTTTGCACATAAATATAAAATGCCTCCTTTACGTCTGGACGATGATGCTATACAATTATTACAGAAATTCAGATGGAGCGGAAACATCCGTCAGCTTCGAAATGTAGCGGAACAAATTTCTGTTTTAGAAACCAATCGAGATATTAGTCTGGCAACTCTACAATCTTACCTGCCAGCCGAAGGAAGCAATCTGCCTTCTGTTATTAACGACAGTAAAAAAGAAAGCGATTTTAGCACAGAAAGAGACATCTTGTACAAAGTCCTTTTTGATATGAAAAGCGACTTGAATGATTTGAAGAAGCTGACTTTAGAATTAATGAAAAACGGCACTTCTAAAGTACAGGATATCAATCCGAATTTAATTCAGAAAATATACGGAAATCAGGAAACTGACAGCGAAATTGATTTTGAAGAAGAACCAAGAACTGCAGTAATGACAACACCAGCCGTTCGTGAAGACAGCTACCAAATACAAGATGACAACTATTTGTTTGCCGAAACTATAGAGGAAGAAGAAGTTTTACGTTTGGAACAAAAAGAAATCGAAATGATCAAAAAATCATTAGAAAAAAACAAAGGAAAACGAAAAGCGGCAGCAGACGAATTAGGTATTTCTGAAAGAACGTTATATCGCAAAATCAAACAATTCGATCTATAATAAACCTCAATGCTAAAATTCCAAATACCAAATGACTATATTTGGCGAAATTTGGATTTTGAACCCGAGCGATAGCGAACGGGCGCAGCAATTTCAAAAATTGGAATTTGACCAATAAACATTATGAAAAAAATATATTCTCTTTTTGCATTGTTAAGCCTTTTCATGCTGAGTGGCTGTACTATAAAATATAACTTTACAGGAACTGGAAAAATCGATGCCAAAACCTTTCAGGTTAACTTTTTCCAAAACAATGCAGACTTGGTAGAACCTGGAATAGACAGAACATTCACATTGGCTTTACAGGATTTGATTATGAATCAGACCAACCTAAACCTAGTGAGTGTCAATGGTGATTTAACTTACGAAGGAGAAATTGTAGACTACAGAATCACTCCAATGACTGCAACAGCTGTAGGATCAAATGGTGATGTTGGAGCAGCTCAGAACCGTTTGTCAATTCGTATTAATGTTAGATTCATGAATAAGAAAAAGGAAACAGATGATTTCGAAAAACCTTTCGAATTCTACTATGATTTCCCAGGACAAGATCTTCCAACTGGAGCAGTATTAAATGATGCTCTTAAAACAATTTTCGAAAGAATCACGCAGGACATCTTTAATGAGTCATTGGCTAAATGGTAAAATATTAATTTATGGAGTCGGTTAATCCTAATCGATTTTCAAAAACAATTAAAGAACTAAGCAGTTAAACGATTAAACAAAAAAAATGAACGTTACCGATTATACCTACTTAATGAACAAACCAGATGCTATTACAGAAAAGCAGGCGGATGCATTAGGAAGTGTTTTGAATGAATTCCCCTATTTTCAAAGTGCACGCGCACTAAGATTAAAAGGACTTTACAACCAAAACAGTTTTAAGTATAATTATGCTTTAAAAGTTACGGCAGCACATACTTCAGATCGTTCTGTTCTATTTGATTTTATTACTTCTGAAGCCTTTACCTCTGTTCAAAATGATTTTTACGAACAAAAATTAAGAGACCTTCTTGAAATTACGGTTTTCGACAGCGAAATAATTTCTCCAGAGCAAATTAAAAAAGCGCTCGAAAAAAATAATCCAGAAGAAGAAACTGTTTCAGATGCAAATGAAGTTCAAACAACAGCTACACAGCAAACTGTAAAAATAGAGGAATCTATAAAAACGGAAGAACCAATTAAAGCAGAAGAACCTGTAAAAATTGAAGAACCAGTAATTACTACAGAAACGAAGATAATTCCCGAAATAGACCCTTCTATTTTTCTGGCTATTAAAGAAGCTCAGACCATTACTTTTGAGAAACCGGTAATCGAAGAAAAACCTAAAACGCTTCCAGAAATAGACCCATCTATTTTTATGACTATTAAAGAAGCTCAGACTGTAACTTTTGAAAAACCTGTAATTGAAGAAGAAAAGAAAATAGATCCGATTAGCATTTCGGAGACTATAGAAACTGTGACTTCTGAAACAATCGAATCTATGGAAGAAACTGAAATCCCTTCCTTTATAGATACAGAATCAGAAAAACCAGAAGAGCCAAAAGCTGAAGAACCTAAAATTGACCGTATTGAAAATTCTATTTTAAGTTCTATAAAAGTTTCCGAAACTCCTTCTGTATCAGAAACAACAAAAGAAATTGAGGAAGAACCAAAATTTGACCGTATTGAAAATTCGATTTTAAGCTCAATTAAAGAAGCAGAAACTGTGATTCCTGACAAACCAGCAATTACAGAAGAGCCTAAAATCGAGCCTGTTATTGAACAACCCTTTTCAAATGCTGTTGAAGAAGACGATGAAGAAGGTGTTATAGAAGAAATGATAATTCCTGAACCTAAGTTAAATCCACTTGAAAGATCGATTCTTTCTTCTATTAAAGAAGCAGAGACAGTAATTCCTAAAGTCGAAATTAAAGAGGATGTTCAAGAGAAAATCATTGAACAAGAAGCGGTAGAACAAGTTCAGGAAGAAATTATTGAAGAGGCTGAAGAAGAAATTGAAGAAGAAATTGAAGAAGAAACCGCTGAACCTGCAAAAACAGCTGCAGAACATTTGGAAATTGGAAAACCTTTAGATTTTTCGCTAAGAGAAAAACACTCTTTCCAAGAATGGCTTCAATTATCTAGAACAGAACCAATTGATCGTTCAAATGACCTTTCTCCCGAAGAAAAAGCGGCAAAAGAAGCTGCAGAAAGAGCGCAACAAGAAGAAGAAAGACAAAAAAAGGCTAGCATAATCGATAAATTTATCGAAAATAATCCGAAAATTTCTCCAATTAAACCTGGAAATAGTACTCCGATTATTCCAATTGAAAGCCCTCCAGAGGATAATTCATACTTGATGACCGAGACTTTGGCTAGAGTTTATCTGGAACAAAAGAAATATACAAAGGCAATTCAGGCATATGAAATATTAATTTTGAAATATCCAGAAAAAATTACTTTCTTTGCAGACCGCATATCGGATATAAAGATTTTACAACAAAATAACAATAACAATAATTAAGTAATGAGCACATTTTCAATTTTTTTAGTTTTAATTACAATAGTTTGTTTTCTATTGATCGTAGTTATCATGGTACAAAATCCTAAAGGAGGCGGATTGTCTTCTACTATCAGCGGAACGCAGATGTTAGGTGGAGTACAAAAAACAACTGACTTTTTAGATAAAAGTACTTGGACTTTAGCTACTGTTTTAATTGTGCTAATTTTACTTTCTAGCTTAAGTTTCTCTGGAGCTTTAAGCGATACAGATTCTAAACTTATTGAAAAAACTGAAGCTCCTGCAAATGTACCAGCAGCTCCAGCACAAGGAAATACACCTGCTCCTGCAGCTCCAGCTACTAAATAATTTTAGCTCAATATAAAAATCTAATGCCAGCCTGTCAAAGCTGGCATTTTTTTTAAGAAAAAATGTCAGTTTTTCCAGCATGGCACAATTTCTGAAAGTTTATAGAACAGAAAAAAACGTATAACTTATTAATAAATATAAAATCATGGCTTTAAACATTAAACCGCTTTCAGACCGCGTACTTATTGAGCCTGTTGCAGCTGAAACCAAAACTGCCTCAGGTATTTTTATTCCAGATACTGCCAAAGAGAAACCTCAAAAAGGAACTGTTGTAGCAGTAGGAAACGGAACTAAAGATCATACTATGACTGTAAAAGTTGGAGACACTGTTCTTTACGGTAAATATGCAGGAACAGAGTTAAAACTAGAAGGCACTGATTACCTAATCATGCGTGAGGATGATATTTTAGCGATTATCTAAAAATATTGTATTAAGTACGGAGTAGTAAAAAATTAGAACTTCATTTAACTTGAAACAAATCAAACTTTAAACAAAAAATTAAAATGGCAAAAGATATAAAATTTGATATTGAAGCACGTGACGGCTTAAAACGTGGTGTTGATGCATTAGCAAACGCTGTAAAAGTAACTCTTGGACCAAAAGGTCGTAACGTAATTATCGGAAAATCATTTGGTGGACCAACTGTTACTAAAGATGGTGTTTCTGTTGCAAAAGAAATCGAATTAAAAGACGCATTAGAAAATATGGGTGCGCAAATGGTGAAAGAAGTGGCTTCTAAAACCAATGATTTAGCTGGAGACGGAACTACAACTGCTACAGTTTTAGCTCAGGCTATCGTAAAAGAAGGTCTTAAAAACGTTGCTGCAGGTGCGAATCCAATGGATTTAAAACGTGGTATCGACAAAGCTGTTGAAACGATCGTAGCTGATTTAGCAAAACAAGCTAAAGTAGTTGGAAGCGATTCAGATAAAATCAAACAAATTGCGGCTATTTCTGCAAACAATGACGAAGTTATTGGTGAATTAATTGCTACAGCTTTCGCTAAAGTTGGAAAAGAAGGTGTTATCACTGTTGAAGAAGCTAAAGGAACTGATACTTTTGTTGACGTTGTTGAAGGAATGCAGTTTGACAGAGGATACCTTTCTCCTTACTTCGTAACAAATCCAGAGAAAATGGAAGTGGAACTAGACTCTCCATACATCTTATTATACGACAAAAAAGTTTCTTCTTTAAAAGAATTACTTCCAGTTTTAGAGCCAGTTGCACAATCAGGAAAACCATTGTTGATTATTGCTGAAGATGTTGACGGAGAAGCTCTTTCTACTTTAGTAGTAAACAAATTAAGAGGTGCTCTTAAAATTGCTGCTGTAAAAGCTCCAGGTTTCGGAGACAGAAGAAAAGCAATGTTAGAAGATATCGCAATCTTGACTGGTGGAACTGTAATTTCTGAAGAAAGAGGTTATACTCTTGAAAATACAACTATCGAAATGTTAGGAAACGCAAAAAGAGTTTCTATCGATAAAGACAATACAACTATCGTAAGCGGTGCTGGCGAAGCTGATATCATCAAAAACAGAGTAAACCAAATTAAAGGCCAGATGGAAACTACTACATCTGATTATGATAAAGAAAAATTACAAGAGCGTTTGGCTAAATTAGCTGGAGGTGTTGCGGTTCTTTACGTTGGTGCAGCTTCTGAAGTGGAGATGAAAGAGAAAAAAGACAGAGTGGATGATGCTTTACACGCAACTCGCGCTGCTGTAGAAGAAGGAATCGTTGCTGGTGGTGGTGTTGCTTTATTAAGAGCTAAAATCGCTTTAGCTGACTTAAAAGCTGACAACGCTGACGAAGCTACAGGAATCCAAATCGTTTCTCGCGCTGTTGAAGCTCCATTAAGAACTATTGTTGAAAACGCTGGTCTTGAAGGATCTGTTGTTGTAGCTAAAGTTTCTGAAGGAAAAGGTGATTTCGGATACAACGCAAAAACTGACGAATATGTAGACATGCTTTCTGCTGGTATTATCGATCCTAAAAAAGTAACTCGTGTAGCTCTTGAAAACGCTGCATCTGTTTCTGGAATGATCCTTACTACAGAATGTGCATTAATCGATATTAAAGAAGAAAATGCCGGAGGCGGAATGCCAATGGGAGGTGGAATGCCAGGAATGATGTAATTCATCCTCTTCTTAAAACTTAAAAGCGTCGGATTTCTTATCTGGCGCTTTTTTTTAGCCACAGATTACACAGACTAAAAGGATTCTTTTTACTTAGACACTGTAAAGTTTTTTTTACGCAGATTTCAGTGATTTAAGCAGATTAATTTGAATTTTATATAGTCCGTATGAAATAGAATCCTTTTAGTCTGTGTAATCTATCACAACTCTTTTTTACACAAAGATTAGAAAAAAATAATTCGTGAATTCGTGGCTATTTCCTTCGGTCGAGTCATGGCTATGTTTTTTATTTAACATTCTCTTTTTCTTTAAAAAATCTGTTATCTCTACCTTTGCAGTTATAACAAATTCAAAAAATGAAAAAATATTTTACTGCGCTCCTATCTCTATTTTTCTTCGCAATTTCATTTATTTTACAAGCCCAAAACAGCAAAGACAATTATGTTGTTCTAGTTTCTATGGATGGATTTCGCTGGGATTACGGTAAAATGTATAATCTTCCGAACTTAAAACAAATCTCCAAAGAAGGCGTTCATGCCAAATCAATGAAACCTTCTTATCCGAGCAAAACATTTCCCAATCACTATTCAATCGTAACGGGACTTTATCCAGATCATCATGGAATCATCAATAATGTTTTTTATGATGCTTCTTTAGACCAAGCATTTTCATTATCAAGCAAGGCAAAAAATGATTCTCGCTTTTATGGCGGAAATCCTATTTGGAATTTAGCTGAACAACAAGGTGTAAAAACAGCTTCCTTCTTTTGGCCAGGATCCGATATTGATAAAAGAAATCCAAGTTATTTTAAAAATTATGATGGTAAAATTCCATATGGAGCCAGAATCGATACGGTTTTAAAATGGTTGGAATTACCAGAAAAACAAAGACCTCATCTGGTTACCCTATATTTTGATGAACCTGATCATTCTGGTCATAATTTTGGTCCGCTTTCGCCAGAAACTAAAAAAGCGGTAACTAAAATGGATTCAATTATGGGAGAATTATCTCGAAGACTGGATCAATTACCAATCGGAAAACAAATCAATTTAATTATTGTTTCTGATCACGGAATGGCCAATATAAGTAATGATAAAAAAGTAGCCGTTTTAGATTATTTAAAACCCGAATGGCTTGGCTATAAAGATGTTGTTAATCCGATTATGAGCCTACAGGCAAAAGCTGGATTTCAAGATTCTATTGCCAATGCTTTAAAAAAAGTGCCTCATATTAAGTTCTGGAAATCCACTGAAGTCCCAAAAAGACTGCATTATGGAACCAATCCTAGAGTACACGACTTTGTTGTCGAAGCTGACAAAGGATGGAGTCTAGTAAGCAAAGAAAGTACTCATATAAAAGGTGGAACGCATGGCTATGATAATAATGAAAAAGACATGCATGCAATTTTTTACGCCAAAGGTCCTGCTTTCAAAGTAGATAAAACTGTCCCTACTTTTCAAAATGTTTCTGTTTACCCTTTAATCGCTCATATTTTAGACTTGCAAATGGGAGAAATTGACGGAAAGTTTAGCGATGTAAAATCGATGCTTCGTTAATTAGATAATCTGGCAATTAGAAAATTTGCCAAGGGATTGAATGTCACCCTGAGCGACCCCGAGGCTTCGGGAGAAGGGCGCTCCAATTGGCACGCGGGCTTCGACTTCGCTCAGCCTGACAAAACCGAATCAATTATAGAGAACCAAACCCGACAGGTTTCTAAACCTGTCGGGTTTATCATTGCATTTGGAATTTGGATTTCAGCTATTGGAATTTATTAATTAAAGCGCTGTTGAAACAGAAACTGCTTTCCATTTTTCCAATTCCGCCTGAACGCTTGCTATTTTTTGGTTTGCCATATTATAAGCATCTTCTCCTAAAAACAAATGGAGTGGCGGATTTTGATCTTCGCTTGCTTTAATCAACGCTTCTGCTAATTTTACAGGATCTCCCGGTTGATTTTCGTTGATATCATCTTTATGAGCACTTTCAGATTGCCTTACTTCTTTATAATCTGCAATTGGATTTTGAGGCAATAACAACGAACTGTCTTTTAAGAAATCAGTTCTAAAATAACCTGGATAAACGATTGTTGCATGAACTCCAAACGATTTTACTTCTGCGGCCAAAGACTCTGTTAAACCAGCAACAGCAAATTTTGTGGAGCAGTAAATTCCCCAACCCGGAAATTCTCCATAATAACCTCCAACAGAAGAAATATTAAAAATATGTCCCGTTTTATTAGCACGAAGAATCGGCATTGTATTTCTGATTACATTCAACAATCCGAAAACATTTACTTCGTAGTTTTTTCTTGATTCCACATCGGTTAGTTCTTCTAATGCACCCAACAAACCATAACCAGCATTATTTACTAAAACATCAATTGTTTTAAAATGATTGATGGTCTTATCGATAGCATTTTTAACGCTTTTTTCATCTACCAAATCCATTTCTAAAGGAAGAAAGCTATCCGAAGTATTTCCTAAAACCTTTGTCAAAGCTTCTTCATTTCTAGAAGTTGCAGCTACTTTATATCCTTCTGCCAGTAGTTTTTTAGCCAATTCTAATCCAAGTCCTTTTGAAGCACCTGTGATAAACCAAACTTTTTTATTGTCCATGATTTAATTTTTTAAGTTTTAATACAGGACAAAGGTAGTAGCGAAGTACTTCTACAATATTGAAGCAATCAAACAAGAAGCTGCAAAAATCAAACAATTTCTGTCAGACGATAGGTTTTAGGAGAAACCTGAACATTCTTTTTAAAGAAATTGATGAAATGAGACAATTCTTCAAAACCTAAACACCACGCAATTTCATTAATATTCCAATTGGTTTGTTTCAACAAAATCATTGCTTCCTGCACAATTCTTTCTGAAATAATCTGTGAAGTTGTTTTTCCAGTTGTTTCTTTTAAAGCCTTATTCAAATGATTGACATGTACATTTAACTGATTGGCAAATTCTGAAGGCGAACGGAAATTAATTTGCTGTGAAATGGATTCAATTGGAAATTGTCTTTCTAACAATTCTAAAAACAAAGAAGAAACCCGAATCGTCGCATTCGATTTACTGTATAATGAAGCAGTTACGGTCTGCGTTTTCAAGGCAAGATGAATTATTTCAAAAACTAGATTTCGAAGCACATCATATTTAAAAGCGTAATCTGAATTAATTTCTTCCAGCATTTTTAAATAGACCGTTTTTAAAGATTCTGCTAATTCTGAAGATATTGGAACAACAGGATTACCACCGGGCTGGAATAATGGATATTCTTTTAGATTCCCAAACTGACTAAAAAAAGCATCTGTAAAAATGCAGAAAAATCCCGTCTGGTTTTCATCAATATGTTCCCAGCTGTAAGGAATCTGCGGATTGGCAAAGAACAAAGCCTGATCTTCGATTGCAACAACTTTATCCGCATAATGCACTTTGTTTTTCCCAATGATTAAACTGATTTTGTAAAAGTCTTTTCGCGTATAAGGCAAAGGATTACAAGTGCTCCCAATATAATCATCCAGCTTAAAAACATTAAAATGTCCGATCTCTTTTTTAAGATTTTCGGGCATCCCTTTTATTTTTACAGTGTAAAAATCTTCTAAAGTTTCTGTTAGTTTCATTTTACAAAGTTACAAAAATCAATCTTTAGTTTTTCGCCACGACCCGAGCGATAGCGAACGGGCGAAGCAATTCACGAATTTAAACAAATTATCTTTCTTTATTATGATGTGAAAATTACACCAAAATCACAAGGTATATCTATAGAGACGCACCGCAGTGCGTCTTATGCGCAACGATTGGCCACAGATTATTTTTGTCAGGAATTTAAATATTTCTAATCGTTGTCTTGATTGTCACCCTAAGCGGAGTCGAAGGGCGCTCCAATTGGTACGCGGGCTTGTCCCGAAGTCTCAGGATTGCCCAACCTGACAAAACTGATTCAATTATAGAGAGCTAAACCCGACAGGTTTCAAAAACCTGTCGGGTTTACTATAGTAAATCTAGATTCTGGAATATCAAACATTGTGGTTATGTTACGAATAAGACGCACTGCGGTGCGTCTCTACAAAAAACTGGCATGAGAAACAAAAACAACAAAACACAGTCCAGAAGTCTCGGGATTGCTCAGCCTGACAAAACTGAATCAATTATAGAGAACTAAACCCGACAGGTTTCAAAAACCTGTCGGGTTTACTATAGTAAATCTAGATTCTGGAATATCAAACATTGTGGTTATGTTACGAATAAGACGCACTGCGGTGCGTCTCTACAAAAAACTGGCATGAGAAACAAAAACAACAAAACACAGTCCAGAAGTCTCGGGATTGCTCAGCCTGACAAAATTGAATCAATTATAGAGAGCTAAACCCGAGAGGTTTCAAAACCTGTCGGGTTTATATAGTAAATCTAGATTCTGGAATATCAAACATTGTGGTTATGTTACGAATAAGACGCACTGCGGTGCGTCTCTACAGAAAACTGGCATGAGAAACAAAAACAACAAAACACAGTCCAGAAGTCTCGGGATTGCTCAACCTGACAAAACTGAATCAATTATAGAGAACTAAACCCGAGAGGTTTCAAAAACCTGTCGGGTTTGTCATCGCATTTGGAATTTGGAATTTCAGCAATTAAAATTCCTAACTCATCACTTTATAAGTTGGATCATCAATAACATTTACATTAATAACCGCATCGGCGTTTTTTAATAATTGTCGGCAGTCGGCGCTTAAGTGTTGTAATTCTACTGTTTTATTAAGCTGATTGTATTTTTTGGTAATATTGTTTAAGGCTTCAATGGCTGACATGTCGGAAACACGGCTTTCGTTGAAATCAATTATAATATGATTGGGATCATTCTGGACATCAAATTTTTCTAAAAAGGCAGTTGTGGATCCAAAAAACAACGGCCCATAAATTTCATAATGTTTGACCCCGTTTTCATCGATATAATGGCGAGCACGGATTCTTTTGGCACTTTCCCAGGCAAAAACCAAAGCCGAAATAATCACTCCAATCAAAACCGCCAAAGCCAGATTATGCAATACAATCGTAATAAGAGCTACTAAAATTCCAACGAAAACATCATGTTTCGGCATTTTATTGATGACCTTAAAACTCGCCCATTCAAAAGTGGTAATCGCTACCATCATCATTACGCCAACTAATGCCGCCATTGGTAATTTTCCAATAACCGGAGCACCAAAAAGTATAATAATCAAGATAGTCAAAGCTGCGATAATTCCCGAAAGCCTCGCTCTTGATCCAGCACCAAGATTGACCAAAGTCTGTGCAATCATTGGACAACCTCCCATTCCGTAGAAAAAGCCGTTTAAAATATTCGACCCTCCTTGCGCAATGCATTCACGATTACTGTTGCCACGGGTTCCGGTAATTTCATCCACTAAATTCAGTGTGAGGAGACCTTCGGTCAAACCAACTGCCGCCACAATTACCGAATACGGAAAAATCAGTTTTAAAGTTTCAAATGAAAATGGAATATTCGGAATATGAAATGGAGGAAATCCGCCTTGAACTGATGCAATATCTTCTACCGTTTTGGTCTCAATATTAAAAATAATCACTAAAGCAAAAACTACCATAATAGCGACTAAAGATGCCGGAACTGCTTTTGTAATTTTAGGAAAAATCAAAACAATGGCAACGGTAAGCGCCACCAAACCCAGCATAATATACAAAGGAGTTCCCTGAAGCCAAGAAACTTGCCCGTTTACTACCGTTTTAAACTGTTCTAACTGCGACATAAAAATCACAACCGCCAATCCGTTTACAAAACCAAACATTACAGGCTGAGGCACCAATCGAATAAATTTTCCGAGTTTAAAAAGTCCAATGCAAATTTGCACCACACCGCCAAGTGCGACGGCCGCAAAAACATATTCTATTCCATGCGATTTCATCAAAGCGATTAAAACAATTACTGTTGCTCCTGCTCCGCCCGAAATCATACCGGGTCTTCCTCCAAAAATTGCCGTTACCAATCCAGCAATAAAAGCGGCATACAAACCAACCAAAGGCGGAAATCCAGCCAGAATTGCAAACGACAAAGATTCTGGAATCATGGTCATCGCCACGGTTAAACCTGCTAAAATTTCGTTTTTATAATTTACTTCCTGAGTGAAATCGAAGAGTTGGAATGCTTTTTTCATAGGGCGCAAATTTAGGGAATTTGCCAATTAGAAAATGTGGAAATTAGATAATTAGATAATGTGTTAATTAGAAAATTCTATAGATTGCGCATATACATTATCTAATTACCTAATTGGCACATTATCTAATTATCTTATTGACACATTATTTACGACATAGAATTAACACGGAGAGAAGCTTTAATGATTGCCAATCCGTTAATAAATTGAATAGGAAGATCCTTGGGTTCGTGTTTTTCGTTTTCGCTTACCAATTTAAGATAGTCCTCTCCTTTTTCTGATTTCTGGATCCATCGAATCATATTGAATTCATTTCCCTCCTCATCTAAAATCGACACTAGGTACATTTCTCCCCAAAAAATAGTATTAATATTAGTTTGAACTTTTTTATACAAGATTATATCCCCAGCTTTAATCAAAGGATACATACTGTCGCCACTTACCTTGATGGCGCCATCGCATTTGGGTAAATTCGGAATGGTCATATAATCTACAGGCTTCTCTTGTTCTTGATTTCGAAACAAAGCAGCTACCGAAGTTGTTTCCTGTATATCAAACAAAGGTATTGATTGTCTTGATTTTGTTTTGTCTGTTTTTAGCGAAAAATTATGCGTAATATTTGGTTCTTCAGAAACAGGATTGCCGCTATTGGTATCTTTTAACATCGATTCATTTCCCAGTAATAGCCAAACCGGATTTAAATCTGGGCAATTTTCTAACACCCTAAGTAGAATACTTTCTCCCAAATCGGCATTTCTTTTAAGCTGTTTCCCCAAGTATCCGTTCGAAAGGCCAATTTTATTCTCAAAAGGCTTTGGTTTTATCCCTTTATAATTAATATATTCATATAATCTTTGTATGGCCTTCATAAATTAGTAGAAAATTTTCTAATATTTCTTTGCTAGGTAGGAAATAGATTATATATTTGCCTTTGCAATAAGAAACAAATAGTGAAAATGAGCAAAGAAACGAAAAAAAACAGGAAGTATACTTACGACCAGCGAATAATAAAAGCTTTGGTTGAAAAATACGGGCTGACTACTGTCTATGTACGGCAATGTTTAAGCGGAAATAATTTGAGTATTACAGCAGATAAAATAAAAAGCGATTATAAAGAAATCGACAAGGCTTTTCAGGCAATAACAACTAATCTTTTAAAACACTAACTAAAAACCAATTAGCAACCGTTAGAAAAACTAAATATTATGGATATATAAGTAAAACGTTTTTAAGATTAGATTTCTTAATCTAAAAGACCAAACAAATTAAAACAATGGACAAGAATGAAAAATCTAAACCGAGTTATAATCAAGATATCATAAAGATTATACAAGCACGATATGGCTATTCTCAGGACTATATCAGAAAATCTATTAGAGGAGATCGTACCGGCATTATCTGCATTATGATAAAAGACGAATACATCAGACTCAACAACGAAGCCTTAAAAGTTATCGAAAGCCAGCTGTACAAATTATAAGCACTTCTTCACCAATATTTACCTCTCGTTTCCAAATACCACTTCGGGAAACAAAACTTCACATTGTAGTGTTGTCCTCACTCCAAAAACAAAAACAAATATTTTTTAGAACTCCTTTAATTAGGAATTTACAGTAACAAACAATTATTTTTAGAATTTTATGAAAACTTATTTCAAGCTGGCACTTTTGTTTTGGTGCTTATCGATTAGTGTTAACGCGCAAGTGGGAATATCAACCAACAATCCTAATAAAGATGCCGTTTTAGACTTAAACAGAACTGATGGCACAAGTGCAAAAGGGCTATTATTGCCAAAAGTAGCTTTATCTGCTACCAATAATTTTTATCCACTTACATCACATATAGCCGGAATGAAGGTATATAATACCGCTTCCTCTGGTAGCGGTTCGTTTGCCGTGACTCCCGGAGAATATATTAATGACGGAATCCAATGGATCCGTACCTCATCTATAAACTGGCAACTGGACGGAAACATAAACGGCAACGAAAGATCAATTGGAACAAATGACAATTTTGATCTGCCTATTAAAACTAATAATATCGAAAAAATGCGTATTACCTCAGAGGGACAATTGCTTTTAAATACTACTACTCCATTACCTGGCGGTGCTGCAGCAAAAATTCAAATTAATAACGGCACTACTGCTGGCGCTATTCAACTTGTAGACGGCACACAAGGAGCTGGCAAAATTTTAACTTCTGACGGAGAAGGAGTAGCTTCATGGAAAGCACCTGCAAGCCAGTACACTATTTTAGGTGTAATTCCCGCAACTCAAACTACAGCACCTATAACTTTTACAAAACCTATATTTTACACAGGCTGCTATATTGACCTTCCTGCCGGACAATGGAATGTTTCTTCAACAATGTATTTTGTTGCGGACGGAACTGCGTGCGTAAAGCCTGGTTACCAAAATACAGGTTTCATGTCATTCTTCTTATCAACTTCAAGCACCGCAAATACACCTCCAACATATGCCTCAAACATAAAATCCATCATTATACCTCCTCTATATCTTGGAGGCAGTGATTTTATTAATTGTTATGGAACCGGAACAATTCCAATTAGTATAAGCTCTCCGCAAAGAATATATGTTTGGGGCTTTATTGCTACAAATACTTATAATAGTACATTACCTAATTTAACAGGAAACATAGCAATTGCATCTGGAGCCAGCGCAAATGGCACTGTAGGTATATACGGTCCTTATACCCAGCTGTTCGCAACACCAATAACATATTAAAAACTAGATCGTGCAGATTTGCAATCATAAGTGTTCGAAACCTTAAAAATAGTTATTTTTGAGCTAAAAAAAATGAAAGTTTCCGAAGTTCTAAACTATATCCCTAAGGCTGAATTAGAGAGATTATCATTGGAATATAAAGTTGAGTATCAAGTCAAGAAGCTTGATCGTCAAATAATATTTCAGTTATTATTGTTTTCAATGCTAAATGTTCGAGAAAACAGCCTTCGTATAATGGAGGAATTTTATCATTCTTTAGCTTTCAAAAACATTGCAAATAATAGCTTCAAGGAAGTAAAGTATAATTTAATAAGACATAGACTTGTTGCTATTAATCCTGATCATTTTGAAGCAATTTTTAATAGCTGTCTTGCCCAATTTCAAGCTAAATATTTAGAGGAAAAGCAAAATGTCATTTCTTTTGACTCCACTATGGTCACAATTTGATCAAAATTATTAAGAGAAGGAATGAAACTTAATAAGAAAGGAGACAAGAAATACGTGAAATTCAGCATGGCATTTTCAAATGTGCCAATTCACTCAAAAATATTCACAGAACAACAGTTTCTTTCTGAAGAATTAACATTAAAGGAATTAATCAATGAATGTCCACTAAGTCCCGATAGAGTAGATTTGCAATCCGTGCTCGCAACGATAAGACACAAAGTAAAAAAGCTATAAAATTAAATTTTTACAGCTTTTTTTATGTTTAAAGAATGTCCGCCCAGTTATTGTCCTCCTGAGAAACGAAGGACCACACTCGGGAATCGACAAAGATTGTGTGCCATACTTTGTAGAGTTTCTTGTGTGATTGCTTCGCCAGTTCGCTATCGCTCGTGTCTTCGTTCCTCAGAATGACAAAACTGGGTGGAAAATTGTTGGTCGAAATACTTCGTGGAGTTTCTTGTGTGATCTTCGCCAGTCCGCTATCGCTCGTGTCTTCGTTCCTCAGGAGGACAAAGCTGCGTGGTTACTGTACTTTATGGAGTTACTTGCGGAGATGTCTCTTTCGTCGACATGACAAAGATTACAGGTATGTTTTTTTTCTAGAAAAGTTTCTTACGTATTTAGGAGGACAAAACTGGCCAGCAAAACTGTTGATTGTTATAAAAAAGCTAGTTTTTAACGTAAAAAATAAATGTTTTATATCTATAAACTTTATATTTACGATTAAAGGAGGGGCGTAAGAAAAATAGATTTCTAATAATCATTACAAAAAAATGGACAAGGACTTACAAGAATATGTTAAGCATAATTTGATTAAGCAATTGCAAGAAATAAAAAGTTCCAAACAACATATCACGATAGAAGAATTGAACGAATTTGAAAAATCCATTATTTATTATTATTCAGAAGATGGCTTTGAGTCTTTAAATGAAAAACTAAGAGATGGTGAAAAAATTCCCGAACTAGGAAAACATCTAAACAACTGTCTTAGCAAACTTCCAGATTACAAATTACTTTGTTATCGTTCAATACATTGTAGCAATTATGAGTTAAAAAGATATTATGATGCATTTGTAAACAACTCTATTATTGTAGAAAAAAGTTTTTTATCGTGTAGTAAGTCTAGATTAATCGCCTTAAGTTTCAGTAATACCCCACTATTCATAATAAAATCTAAAAAAGGAAAAGAAATAGAAAAAATCGCTAAATTTGGTATAGAAAGCGGGCAAAATGAAAAAGAAATTCTTTTTATGTCTGGCTCAAAATTTAAAGTACTGAATTTTGAAGAAGATGATAAGGATAAAACAATTAGAATAACGCTAGAAGAAATTTAATATGGATTTAGTAAAAGAATACAACGAGAAATCGCACTTTAAAGACTTTAAAGATATTTTTGAGAGCCTGACACAGGTTTTTATGTTGGGTACTATTAAATCTGATTATAAAAGCGCTCAAATTATACATAAGAAAGAAGAAATCAATTCTCATGCAATAAAATTTATTGAAGAGATATTATCTAATGATTTAATAACAGCAAAAAAAGACAAGCTTGCCTTAATAAATTTATTAGACGATTTAAACTATCGAAATGAAATACTCCATTTAATGGCATCAAAAAATACCCAAGAACTCGAATCCCTCAAAAAGTCCTCTGAGAGAATGGGCAGAAAATTTATGTCGTCTGTAAAAAAATAATCATTAACCAGATAGCGCAGATATTCAATACAACAATCGTGCGGATTTGCAATCCGTTGCCCACAACGATAAGACACAAAGTAAAAAATGCTGTAAAAACTTAATTTTACAGCTTTTTTTATATTTAAAGAATGTCCACACAGTTTTTTTAACCTCCCTAACACAAGCAAGAATCGCATTTAGGAATCGACAAAGATTGTCTGTCATACTTTGTGGAGTTACTAGCCGAGATGTCTCCTTCGTCGACATGACAAACACAATGAATAAATACTATTTTATTCTTAGAACAACTGCTCCAAAAGAAAAATGAAAATCGAAAGAATAAGATTTAACATCTGTGAATAGTTTTATAGTAAACCAAAAATTATCGTACAAAATTATAAAGAAAACGTAAGATACAGCTGCGTATTTTTACCCTTTTTTCAATGGCAAAATTCAATGGCAATGGCAAAATTCAATTTCAATTACAAAAATCAATATCAATGGCAATGAATCATCGTATCAATACGAAGCGTAATTTTTAATTCTCAAATTTTTAATTGCTCACTCAAGTCTTACGCAGGTATAACCTAGACAATGTACATAATCCATAATGTTGTTGTATTGAATATCGATTCCTTCAACCCTTAGTATTTTATCGCAGTCTTCCAGATCAAAATTAATTTTATAGTCAGGAAACTGAGTTTGCATCACGGCAATGACATAATCTTTCTCAGATTCTTTTTGAACATTTGTTTTAAAAATCTCCACAACCATAACTGCTTCCTTTAATTCTTCCAACTTATCCATCTCTATTTTCTATTAAAAAGATTATACGATATTCCAACTCTAACATACCCTTGCGCATCTTCTTTCTGGTCATAAACATAACGGTTTGTTCGTTCGCCTTTTTCTGTAATTCGGGCGCTTACCACATTATTTATGCCGCCTTTGGCAAAAGCAATCAGCTTTGGGGTAAAACTATATTCGTAGGTAATTCCAGACTTTAACTCCAACTGATTCAGTTCGTATACTCCTTTTAAATTTGAGCTATTTAAATTTAAGTAAAAACTTTCAGTATTTAATTCTGTTCCTAAGGAAATTCTTCCGTTTTCCAGCAATTCTCTTCTAAACAAAAGACGTTGTGGCAGGATAAAATCCATATCCCATTTTGAGTTTTTAAACTTATGGTTTATAGACAGTAAAGGTGTCATTGGCACAATAGAAGACGGATCCAGCAACACCAAAACCCCTGCCGTTATGGTTGTCGACGGCGTTCTTTTCAGCACTAAAACTGCTGAAGCAAATCCTTTTAAACGCTGTAATTTTTCTTCATCGCCGTCAACAGTTGCCGTGGCGCTGTAAATGGCAGTTTTTCCAAACAATGCTCCCATATACGTCGCCGTTAAAGCGCCCGCCCAAAAATGAATATCCTGATTTGCTCTCCTATAAGTCTGATTGGTGCCATAATTATAAATATCACCAAACTCATAACTTTCGTACTTATAACGAAGAGAAGCCGCCAAAACAAACCGTTTTGATTTTGTGGCATAAAACGGAAGATTAAAAGCCGCTTTAAATCGGTTATGGCTTTCGACTCTTCCTCTTTCAAATTTATTTCCAAACAATTCCGAATCGTAATTGGATGGTCCAAGGTTTTCGTACTGTACATCAAAAGTTCTGGTTGTGGGAAACTTATCGACTATTGCTTTTCCTAAAGTTTTCATACCAGGCTCTTTTTCCTGCGCCAAGGTTTTTATAGAAATAAATACAACTAAAACCGAAAGAATCTTGGATTTCATAAAAGGGAGATATAAAATTTATTTTGGGAATTGATTTGAAATTCAGTTTCAAAAGTAAAAGACACACTCCTATTATAATAGTATTTTTATACCAACGGCGTAAGATTTATACGAATGGCGTTGGTATAATTTATCCTTTACAAAGAGCTAAAAACTATACGATTATATTATTTTTGCCGTTATGACGATTTCTAAACTTTATCAAAACTTCTTTCTGAGAAACTTGTTCGTAAACACATCGGTTTACTTGGTTATTTTAGCCTGTGTTTATGACGAAATAAAACTGGACGGTCACAGCTGGTCTTATATTCTAAGCAAAATTGCAGTAGGTTATTTTCCTTGTATTGTCTGGATTACTATTTTCAATATCTGCATTATCAAACCAGTTTTATTTAGAAAAAAAGTCAAACTGTTCTTTTTTCTCCTTGCCGTTTATTGGACGTGTTTTTACTTCTTTATGAATTGGTTTTTTCCACTTGTGGGATTGGGAAATTTTAAAACACTTCAAATATTATCCTTGATTATAAACGGAATGTTTTTCTATTTCATTCATGTGGTGATTACCAAAAAAATCATGGATGCCGATAAAGATATCATGAACTACAAATCGGAACTATCGTTTTTAAAACAGCAGTTAAATCCGCATTTTCTATTGAACGCGATGAACAATCTGTATGGCGAATCACTCGCAGAACCCGATAAAGTTCCAGACCGAATCCTGAATCTTTCGGATATGTTGCGTTATCAAATTGAAGCGTCTAAAAAAGATTTTGTTTTGGTTGAAGAAGAAATAGATTTCGTTAAAAAATATATTGAATATTACACCTTTAGAAACGAAAGATTAACCGTAAACCAGAATATTGAAGGCGTTAATAAAGAAATCGAGATTCCGCCATTGTTCTTTCTGCCTTTGGTAGAAAACGCCGTGAAATTTTCTGGCGAAACTGCCGAACCTTTTATTAATCTGGATTTAAAAGTAAAATGCCGAAATTTGACTTTTACTATCAAGAACTCTTATCTCGATTCTGGTTCACGTCTTTCGAGCACCGGAATCGGAATTGAAAATCTTAAAAGACGTTTGGAAGTGTACGGCTTAAAACACAATTTAAGCTGCCAGAAAGAGAAAAATATGTTTGTTGTAAAATTGAGTATATGGCACTTACCTACCGCTGTCTTATAATTGATGACGAATCGCCGGCACACAAAGCCTTGATTTCGCATATCTCCAAATTTGACGAACTGGAACATTCTGGAAGCGCTTTTAATGGTATGGAAGCCATAAAACTGCTCAACGAAAACCAATACGATATTATTTTTCTCGACATTAATATGCCTGTAATTTCTGGTGTAGAGTTGATGGAACTGCAGCCCAACCGTCCGCTTACAATTGTCACCACCGCTTATACTGATTTTGCGCTTTCGGCTTACCAAAACGATGCAATTGATTATTTGATGAAACCTATTTCATTGGACAACTTCTCTAAAGCCATCGAAAAAGCCAAAACGTACCATTCCGGAAACACCCTAAAGAAAGAAAACAATAATACCGAAAAAACATTTTCGTACCGCTCCAACGGACAAACAATAGAAACTCCGCTTTCGGATATTTTATACATCGAAAGTCTGGGCAACTACATGAAACTCTACCACGGCAAACTAAAATCGCCTATTATTATTTACGGTTCGCTCGCCAGCATCAGTTCCGAGATTGACTGTTCGCATTTTGTTCAGGTTCATCGTTCGTTTATTGTCAATACAACCAAAATTACGACTGTTACTTTTAAAAACCTTACAATGGCCAATGGCTATATTGTTCCTGTAGGAAGGAAATATCAGATTTTGTTGGATGGTTTGTCAATGAGATAATTTGTTAATTTGGATAATTAGATAATTTTTGAAAAGCCTGACCTTTTTTGGGGGTTGTTTTTTAATTACTAAAACAATTACTTTTATAAAATAGAAAACTGAATAAAATGAACTGGATAATTCAAAAAACGGAAAAATTAGAATTTCACACTAACCTAAAAGAATTATTAAAACCAATTCAAACAGAAACTGAATATTATAATTGGGTAATTAGTGATTTCGAATTTATATCCGACAAAGAACTTCCAATACATCATGAAGAAGATTTTTTTGTTTTGTCAAATAAAGAGTTTAATGAAATTCTAAATTCTCTAACACAATTTATTTGGGGCGTAATATCTAGTATTCCAAAAAATAAAGAAATAGTGATTAATGAAAACAATCTCCCTTTTGCAGAAGGAAACGATTTAATATGGAAAAACGGAAACTTTCAAATACCTAATTCAACAATAGAAATTATTGCATTTGACAGTTCTTATTCCATCATTAAATTTAAAGAGAAAAATTTATCCGACACTTTCAAAGAATATTTTCCCGAAGCAATAGAATTAGAAGATTTTAATTAGTAGAAAATATAACTAAGTTTTCATCCTCCTAAAATACCTTATCGCCCCAGTAGACCAGAGCGCCAGAAAAATCAAAACAGGCTGAAAAAACAATCGAATCAAACGAGCTTGGTCTGTATCAAGTCCAAAGGCGGAAGTTCCGTTTAAATATTGTGCAATATTACCAGGGAAAACCAAGACATAAAATACTGCCAATGCAATTCCCACCTGTACTTTAAACTTTGTTAGAAATAACATACCAAGTCCTAAAGCAATTTCTACAATTCCAGAAAGAATAACAACCAAGTCTTTATCCAAGGGCACCCAATTTGGTACCTGCGCCTGAAAATCCTGCCTTTGAAAAGTAAAATGACCAAAAGCGGCCACGATCATAAAAATCCCAAGAAGAATTCTAAAGAAGTCCTGCATTTTAGTCGTTTGTATATTTTCCATAAAAATCAATTTTAGAAGAATCCATTATCAAATTTAAGATATTAAATGACAGTCTTGTTTCATAGTATCCGCCATTTCATTGTATAATATCTATGTTGAAATCTCATCCTGAAACAAATCAATAATCTTTGTTAATTCTTTTCTTTAAAAAAAATGATTCACATGAATAACTTTTCTTACTTAATTATCTAAATTAGCATAATTCAGAACCATTAAGATTTTTTTATAACCGATGAGCATTTTTAATTTTTTTAAACGATCAGATATAGAATGTCCGAGATGTCTTGGAAAAGGGTTTGTAGACTGGGAAGATATTGTTCGTTTAAAGAGACAATTAAAATGGGTTCCTGCCCCCTGTGCCTACTGCAATGCCACAGGAAAGGTTGAAAAAGAAATGCTTTCAAAAGTGGCTGTAGACTGCGTGTACCTTACTATAGATTTACCAGAATCAGTAATCGAAAAAATAAAAGATGGCGACCCAGAAACCATCGAAAAAGGCAGACAACGTGAACGTTTTGTAGACCATATTATCCAATATGCAGAAGAACTTTACCTCAAGCAAAACATGGATGCTGAAAGCATTGCAAACCTGTATTTAAGCACCGAAGAAGAAAACGCTGCTTTTTCTGTAACCAAAGAAGAACTGATAAAATATTTTCAAGGTGTAATCGAACTAAAAAATTCCGAAAGGAACTAATCCATCCAAAAACAAGTCTTAGCCACTTAGCATCTCAGCCCCGATAGCTATCGGGGTAGCGTCTTAGAAAAAACCCGTATAAATACGCATAGTCACTCTAATTTATAGTGGTAATATTGCTATGAATAATTTTTAGTTTAAAATTTAGTTTTCATCAAGAGAGCTTTTTAAATTTTTGTCACTTTTTTTTGGAACACAAAATGGGATTTCAAATCGCTGGTAACGATTGGAAATCTCATTTTTTATTTTCTACTTCTTTCATCGTCCTAAAACAAAGAATTTAGGTATGCATGTCGATAAAGATTGTAAAATATAGCCAGCGGTTTCAACCGCTGGAACGCAATCATTGTCAAGATTTCCTGTGCTCTTTGCAGCTAAAAATTCTATCTTTGCAGCTTCCACGCCAGAAAAAATTAAAGCCTAGAATCGACATGATGCGAGAACATTATATTCCGTTTAACAAAGAGTTTTTATTAGAACAGCAGATTGCTTTAGCAGAGGATCCCAAAAGTGCAGATGATTTCAAAAAGTTATTCGATATCATTGAGCATTATTATCATTATGAATCTTTTAATCTAAACCGAAATTTAAAACAGCATTATGCTCTTTACGATCCTGATTTAAGCGAAAGAGAACGTGAAGGTTTTATTGGCAAAAGTGATTTCAGCATTTTCAAAAAGACGTTGCTTACGGTGTTAGAACGAGGTAATTATTACCGCATCGACGAAGAAACCTTAAAAGCCGCTTTTGAAGAATCGGACTTAATTGGTCTAAATCTCGCAATTGATTTTAATACTTTTAAAGATTTCGAATTATATGCCCGCGGTCATCATAAAGCAAAAGAAAAGGTTAAAAAGTTTTTTTTCTGGAAAAAAGAAGTCGAAATCGAATATTATGATCGCGTTTTAATTTACCTCAATTACAGCGATGCCGATTATCTGGCCGCTAAAAAAGTTAAATTAGGCAAAATGCCTATTGACCCAGGTTCTATTGCTTTGAAAATTTTTAAGCGTGTTCCTAAAAACGACCTCGAAACTGTATTCCCAAATGCCGTTCCTAAAATGTCTTTTAAAGACAAAATGCTACTTTGGGTTCCTGGTGTTTTTGGTGGGATTTCACTTTTAAGTGCCAAGGTAATTCCAGCACTTATCAATATGTACGATGCTTACCAAACTGGCGAGACTATTGATTTATTGAATAGTAAAACCTCGTTAAATCAAGGTTTAATTGCACTGGGAATTTTGTCGGCTTATTGTTTCCGTCAGTACAATAATTTTGTAAATAAAAAAATCAGATATTCTAAAACCCTTTCTGATAGTTTGTATTTTAAAAATGTCGGCAATAACAGCGGTGCATTTTATTCCCTTTTAAATTCGTCTGAAGAAGAAGCTTTAAAAGAAACCGTTTTAGCTTACGCCTTTTTAAACAGAAGCCAAAATCCTTTGACTGCATCTGAATTGGATACTCAAATAGAATCTTGGTTTGCCTCTCATTTAAAAACCGACTTGGATTTTGATGTGAACGATGCTTTATTGAAACTAAAAAGCATAGGTTTAGGAATAGAAAATGACGGAAAATGGAATGTCATTCCGTTAAACGAAGCTCTCATCACAATCGATGAATTATGGGACAACGTTTTTGATTATAATCAGAAATAAATTTATAGTTTATGGTTACTAGTTTTAGTTTGCTGTTAGTTGCTAATGTATAAGAAATTTCATTAGATTTACAGCAACTAACTATAAAACCACCAAAATGAAAACTCTAGACCAATGGTTTACAGAATATGCTGTAAGCCACCAAAACCCGACCAATAAAGCCATACACTATATTTGTGTTCCAGCTATTTTCTTTTCTATTGTAGGGCTCATAATGAGCATTCCGAACGGGATTATTGCCAATACTTTAAACCTAAATCTACCCATTATCGAAAACTGGGCTTTTGTTGTTTTACTTTTTGTGTTGGTTTTCTACATCAGATTATCTGTTGTAATGGCGGCTAAAATTACTTTGTTCTCTGGAATCTGTTTGATTGTAAATTATTATATTGGACAAGTTGTACCGTTATGGGCATTTTCAATTGGCATTTTTGTTATTGCTTGGATTGGGCAATTTTATGGACATAATATTGAAGGCAAAAAACCTTCTTTCTTAAAAGATCTCCAATTTCTGTTAATTGGTCCGGCTTGGGTTGTAGAGAATTTATTTTCTAAAAAATAAGGTTCCGATGAAAGCAGAAAAAACAAGCAGAACGGCACAATATATGGCGTTCTTTCGAGCATTGGAAACACAGCGTAAAGACAGCTTATTTTCAGATCCTTATGCGATTCATTTTGTAGATTCAAAACTGAGACTTGCAACGCGATTGTACCACTATCCAATTGTTGCAAAATATATTAATAATACAATAAACAAAAAAATTCCCGGTGCTTTATCTTCTGGAATTGCGAGAACAAAATATATCGATAGTTTATTGGAAAATGCCATTTCAAAAGGAGTAAAACAAGTACTAATTTTAGGCGCAGGATTTGACACTAGAGCTGTACGTCTTGATTTTCTGCAAACTATCCCTGTAATAGAAATTGACCATCCAAATACTTCCAATTTTAAAGCAGCAATCTATAAAAAGCGAATTGGTAAAATACCTCAAAACGTAACTTTTCTTCAAATTGATTTTAACAAACAGGGATTGGATCAATTAGCTTTAGAAAACAATCTCGACTTTACAAAACCTACAGCGGTAATTTGGGAAGGCGTAACCAATTATTTAACAGAAGAAGCAGTAAAAAGCACCTTTTCTTTTATTTCTAAATTCGCCAGTGGCAGTCATGTTATTTTTACTTACGTACACAAAGAAATTCTTCAAAATCCAGATTCTTTTTTAGGCGGAAAAAAATTACTGAAAGATCTCGAAAACATAGAAGAACATTGGACTTTCGGTTTCTTCCCTGAAGAACTTCCGGGATATTTACATCAATTTCATATTGAACTTTTGGAAGATTTAGGAGCTAATGAATATCGTGAAAGATTTCTTCCTAAGCGCTCTGAAAGCGGCTATGAGTTCTACAGAACTGCAGCTGGAATAAAAAAATAACAATCTGTTTTTACAGTAAAAATATACTTTAAATACATAAAGACGCAAAACTATACTGCCTTTTTCCTAATATTTTCTTAATAAAAAAACAACTGATGGTATAATATTTAATTTCACAATTCGTTAAACAATTAAGAAACAGACAAATAAAAAACCACAAAAAGATGAAAAAAATCTACATTTTGTTATTCTTTACCGTTGTTAGCAATCTATTTTCTCAAAACGGAAAAATCTATCTAAAAAACGCAAAATTTAAAATCGGTGCCGAAAATACTTATGTGTATGAACCGTCAAAAGAATTAACTGTTCCAAAGGGTGCTGTAGCAACAATTCTGGATTCTTTCAGTGATGAAATTCAGTATAAAAATTTAGTTCAAAAGGGAAAAAAATATGAGTTTACTACAAAAGTTGCCGACTCAGCCCGAACTATTTTTGTCATTATAACCGAGGCTCAAAAAATCGTTGACAGCAATGAAAAAAAGGGATATATTGTTTATCTAAGAACTCAAAACGAAACAGAGTTAAGCAAATCTCTTTTAGGCGGAATTATTGCTCAAAATTATGCCAACTATCGTTTTCAATTAAATAAAAATCAAAAACCTGAGTCAAAAATAGCTACTTATGATAGTCTGTATGCGAAATATCCTGATTTAAAAAAGGATAAAACCTATATGTCTTATCTCTATCTAAAAAATATGGCCACTCCAGGACAAAATAAAGATATTGGTGTAGCTTTTGCCAACGTATGTCTCCAAAAAAATACTGAGAGCGATCTTGTTCTTGCCACACAGGTATATGAATTAAATAATATGTCTGATGAGAAAGAAAAATTAGAAAAAGAGATTTTAGCTAAATATCCTTCTGGTTCACTAGCCAAAACTAAATTTATTGGACGTTTTTACAATCATAAGGACAAAACAGAAGAGTATGTCTTAAAATCAATCGATACCTGTAAAACAAAATACAAAGACAGCTCAAAAGAGACTTTATCTTCATTTTACAGCAGTTTGCTTTATACCTATCTTGAGGAAAAAAATATGGAAAAGATAAAGAGTATAGAACCTTACGTTTATAATGCTGACTACAGCTACAATAACTTTGCTTGGGGTTTGTCTGGTGGTGATCTCACAATGCCAGTACAACAAATTGACTTTGCTACAAATCTTTCAAAAAGGTCGTTAGATCTTCTAGAAGAAAAGAAAAACAAAGGCTTTTATCCTGATTATCAAGGATTGTATAATATGTATGCCGATACTTATGCGCTGCTGTTATACAAACAAGGTAAATTCAATGAAGCTTTTGAATACCAAAACAATGTAAAAAATGCCGGTGGATTAGATACCGGCGGAAAAGAGCGTTATCTGGCGATGATGCAAAAAGTTAAAAGCAAAGAAGAAGTTAGAAATTATATTGAAAATGAAATTAACTCTAATAAGAGCTGTCCTCCTGTATTTATTTCTACTTTGAAACAAATTTATATCGTACAAAATCTTCCTCTTGATCAGTTTGAAAAGTTAAAAGATAAGTTCGATAAATTAGCTCAAGAAGAAAAAGCTAAAAAAATCATCGACCAATTCGGCAGTAAAACCCCTACCGATTTTGTACTGAAAAACATGGATGGCAAAGAAGTCAAACTTTCTGATTACAAAGGAAAAGTGGTGGTTCTGGACTTTTGGGCAACTTGGTGCGGTCCCTGTAAAGCTTCTTTCCCTAAAATGCAGGAATTGGTTACGAAATACAAAGAAAAAGAGGTTACCTTCTTATTTATAAATACATTCGAAAACAAAAAAGAAGACGAGGTTTTTAAAAATGTAACCAATTATATTACCGAAAAGAAATATACTTTTAATGTGGTATTTGATTCGAAAAACGAAGTCGCTACTACTTACAAAGTAGAAGGAATTCCAACGCGGGTTCTTATTGGGAAAAATGGAGATATTCTGTTCTCAGATCATTCGAACACTAGTTTAGCAGAACTTATTGACGAACAATTAAAATAATTGTTTGTAAAGATTTTAAAGTTGAAATGCGCAGTAAAACTACTGCGCATTTTTTATTGGTATCTTTATTGAATTAAAAATCAACAACTTATTAATCTTAAAAATATATTTTTATGAAAATAACTTATTACGGTCATTCTTGTTTTTCTGTTTTTGCTAATGGAAAACACCTTCTCTTCGACCCTTTCATCACACAAAACGAATTAGCAAAAGATATTAATGTCGATGAAATAAAAGCCGATTACATTTTTATTTCGCACGCCCATTACGACCATATTTTAGATGTGGAAAGAATTGCTAAAAATACCGGAGCAAAAGTCCTTGGAAACTTCGAAATCTATAACTGGCTCTTGAAAAAAGGAATCGAAAATGCGCATCCTATAAATCCAGGCGGAAAGTTCAGTTTTGATTTTGGAACCGTAAAATGTGTCATTGCCCAGCATCCAAGCAGTTTTATGGATGGCAGTTACGGCGGTATTGCCTGTGGTTTTGTGTTGACAACTCCAGACGGAAATTTCTATTATAGTGGCGACACTGCTTTGACTTTTGATATGCAGTTTATACTGAAATTTACCAAACTTGACTTTGCCGTTTTCCCAATCGGTGATGGTTTGACGATGGGAATTGAAGAAGCCATTGAAGCTTCAAAACTGGTGGAAGTTAATAAAATTTTAGGCGTTCATTATGACACTTTTGGTTTCATTAAAATGGATCATCAAAAAGCTTTAGACGAATTTAAAAAGGCCGATTTGAATCTTTTCCTGCCTAAAATTGGCGATACAATCGAATTGTGAGTTGCTGTATTTCGTGAAAAGCAATTTTTTTAGCGAAATAAAACTAGAAAAACGGGCATCAAATTCTGTCAAACCCTGATATCCATTATTTTTTTTCGGAAGGCATTAAAATTGTTTCTTATTCTTTTATTAATCAAAATTTTAAAACAATGAGTACATCAAAAATAAACGCCACCAATTCAGAAACGCAATATGCCACTTTTTCAGACCGAACAATTGCGTATCGATCTATTGGCGAAGGAAATCCAATTATATTAATTAACCGCTTTAGAGGAACACTCGATACTTGGGATCCGCTGTTTTTAGATCTCCTTGCGGTAAAACATCAAGTGATTACTTTTGATTATTCAGGAATTGGATATTCAACAGGAACACTTCCGACTGATGTAAAAGTAGTCGCAAAAGATGTAAAAGATCTCGCTGATTATCTTAAAATCAAAAAAGCGATTTTTATGGGCTGGTCTTATGGCGGCTTGGTTACGCAGGCTGCAATGCATCAATATCCGGAACTGGTTACTCATACTATTTTATTAGGAACAGGTCCAATTGGTCCAAGAGTAGTCCCGCTGGAACAGTCTTTTCTGGATCATGCATTAAAACCAATAAATGATTTTAACGACGAAGTGATTCTTTTCTTTGAACCAGAATCTGAAGAAAGCGTAAAAGCAGCAAAAGCTTCTCATGACCGAATTGCGCAACGAATCGATGTTTCTAAAATCCCTTCGACTATGGAAGTTTTCCAACTGTATTTTGCTGGAGGCGAAAATGCTGCTGAAGATAAAGAGAATTACAGAGATAAACTCAAAACAACCCAAACACCAATATTAATAATTTCCGGAGATCACGATACAAGCTTTGCTGTAGAAAATTGGTATCCGCTGACCAAACAGCTTCCAACATCACAGTTAATTCTATTGCCACAAACTGGGCACGCTCCCCAGCATCAAAATATTCCACTGGTAGTAAATTACATCGATAATTTTTTACAGCATACGAAATAGATTTCCGGAATTTCTTTTGAAAATGAATATCTTATTTTAAAGGTCTTCTCTAAAATTAATCATTGTTTTTACATTTTTATACAACTCCGGAAATTCCATTTTAAAGATTTCCGGGGTTTCAAAGAAATGCTCTAGAATTACTGCCAAAAATTCAAATTTATTAGTGTAGGCATACTCCCTGAAATACTGTTTTTCTTTAAGTTTATTGGTTAATTCTTCTTGATCGAAATATTTTTCAATTTCTATAAACTCGTCATAGAAAATAATGGCTCCGGGAGAAGAACTTTTTTTGGAATGAAAATGCAGCACATGCGTAAATTCATGTAAACCTAGATTGATATTGTCCTTGGTTTCATGTCCGCTTAAAAAATCTTCCCACGAAAAAACAATCGTTTTCATCCTCGGATTATATTCTCCTTTATGATATTCCTGATTGATAGTAGAATAATATACTGAGGGATAAACAACTATATTTTCGAATAACTCCAAAAGATAATTTCGCATTCCAAAAGTGAGCATAACATAAGTTCCGGCAATAATCAGTTTCATTTCCCGAGTAACTTCAATGCCTTTTCCTTCAAAATTATAATACTCAATAAAACTTTCTACACGGTGTTCGAAATAACTTTTCTTTTTAACTGACAAATTAGAATAATAAGAAAATTCACGTTTCAGCAGTGCCCTATCTTCTGGATTCAATTTCTTCAAAACGGGATACCAAAATATATATAATGGTTTATTAAACAGCATTAAATACATTGGTTCAATAATCCTGAATACAAGTATGAAAAGAAACAAGATACCAATTAAAAGGAAAAACAGCATAGATATAATGGCATAAAAAAACAGAAACCTTTAGTGGTCTCTGCTTTGCTAAAATATAAAAATATTGAACAGTTTTAGTTAAAAAGATAGATCGCCTCAATAATCTTTTAATAAAAATTAGATTTGTTTGCTAAATTTGTATACACAAAACCATTACTATTATGAGAAAAATAATTGTTTTGTCAATGATTTCTTTAGACGGCGTCATGCAGGCACCGGGCGGACCAAAAGAAGACAAGTCAGACGGTTTTAAATACAGAGGATGGACAGCTCCTTATGGCGACGAAGTGTATCGTAAAGCCGTAGAAAATGAACTTCAACCTTCGGCTTATCTTTTGGGAAGAAAGACATTTGAAATCTGGGAAAATTACTGGCCAAAAAACAAAGAATTCTGGCCCGGAATTAATGATGGCAGTAAATATGTCCTTTCTAAAACCAGAAAAAAATCAGATTGGAAAAACACTATCTTTATCAAAAATCTGGCAGACATAAAGAAACTTAAAAACTCGGATGGTTTAGATATTCAAGTGTGGGGCAGTAGTGAACTTGTTCATCTTTTACTAAAAAATGATTTGGTTGATGAACTCAGATTGAAAATTCATCCATTAATCCTTGGAAAAGGAAAAAAGCTTTTTGCTAATGATGCCCTTCCGTCAGCATTTAGTTTAACAGAAAGTGTTGTTACAACCACAGAAGTAATTCTTGCCACTTACAAACGAACTGGCAAAGTAAAAACAGGAAATGCAGAAGAAACTATTAAATAAACCTCTTTTATAAATCAAACTTAAAAAATGGAGAATAAAAATAATGCACCAATATTTGCTTTACGAATTGTAGCAATCATAGTTGGAATAGCTTTGTATAAACAATTTGATTTTCAAACAATGCAGTTTGAAAAACCTGCATTGGCTGCTGTTTATGCTATTACTTTTCTATTTTCGGTTTATGTTATAATAAAGGATTTTAGAAAAAAACGATCTGAGAAATAAACCTGATAAAATATAATAATTAAAGAATCAAAAAGTTATAAAGAAATATTACAATATTTGTTTTTTTGAAAGAGTAATTTTCTCTACCTAAAAATAAAAAACATCAACCCCAAATCTTAAAAATGAAAAAAAATCTAATAACTCTTTTATTTGTATTTACCGTTATCAATATGTTTGGGCAGGCACCAGCTACTCCAAAAACGGGTAAAACTAATACCATTAATGCCAGTTTATCTCCCGCTGAAATGGTTACCAATAAAGCCATTCGTCCGATAAAAAAAATTCCTTTAGACGATACCTCAATTCTGATTTATGATTATGATGGTTCTCTTTTTTCATTTGACTTAGTATCTGAATCTATTAATTGGACTGTAAAAGCTACAGATGCTCCTTCCGAAATGTGCGCCAATAAAATAACGCTATTGAATGGAGTTCTATATGTTCCGTTTATTAATGGTGAAATTTTTGCCATAGACAACCAAAGCGGTGATCTTTTCTGGAAATCAAGATTGGGTAATATTACAGATCAGATTGTTCTTAAAGATCAAACACCAATCATAAACGATGGGAAATTATTTATAACAGCTCAAAATCAAAATCAAGGCAGTAACCTTTATGCTCTTGATATAAAAGATGGCAGTTTGGCATGGAATTACAAATTAGATTTAGCACAAAACGACATTCAGCCTCTTTTCTTCAACAACAAAATTTTCCTTCCAAGTGCCACCAATCTTTATAGTTTCGATGCGAAAACAGGAAAAGTTCTCAGTCAAAAAACTTTTGAAGAAAATATAACCGGAAAACCAATAACGGATGGCGAAAATATATTTATCGCAAGTGAAAAGAATACTCTTTATGCCTTAAGTCCTGAAAAACTCGATATTTTATGGCAGTTTAAGTTTGATGAAAATCAAAATAATGTGAAGGAACGCATCTTATATAAAGACAAAAAAATCTTTATTGGCGCGCAGGGTTCACAAGTTAGTTCGGTTTACGCCATTGATTCAAAAGCAGGAACACAACTATGGAAAGTAGATTTTAAAGATGATAACATCGAATACATTACCGAAGAAGTGAATAATATCTGGGGCTATACCAAAAAGAAAAAACTTTTCCAATTAGACTTCAATGGAGAGACCGTATTCGAAACCAAATTGACAACACTGCCAGTTTCGAACATTGAATTCCCTGCTGATGATAACTTACTATATTATTATTGCGATGCTGGTTTAATTCAGTTTGATTTAACCGAAAAAGATGAAAACGTATATTATATGCGAACTACTCTTGGTGATAATGTTTATACATCTTATTTGAAGATTATTCGATAAAATATAAAATCCCGAGAATTTAGATTCTCGGGATTTTTTTTATGGTACTTTTGACTGTACTATTTTCCAAACATTTTATATTTTTAGAATATCACTAATTACTTTTACAAAACCATGTTCTTCAAAATTATTCCAAAGAATAGGCACTGTCAAACTATATTCTTTTCCTTTTGCCCATATAAGTCTGTATCCGCTATTTTCCATATAGATACATCCATAATCTGCCTCTGTAGCGCTACATAATTCTTTGAAATATTTGTCAACTGATATTGATTTAGCAAAAAGCTGGCTCATAGAGCTGGTAACAGCCCAAAATTGAAGTTCTATACAATTCTCCATTTTTGAAGAATAGTCGTTAATATAAATTTCAACATTACCTATCCACCATTTATTATCCCCGCTTTTATAAAAATCTATAAAGTCAGATTCATCAAGAGAATTTGGTTGATAGTTTTGTGTCAAATCATACAAATAATACTCAATTATCGCATTATCTTCTTCGACTAAAATGCATGTATCTACATTTTGATTTATTCCAAAGTTTTCAAGTAAAGTTTTTGATATTTCCCCATCAGCATATTTATTAACTTTATATAACTGATCATTAATTATTTCAAATGATACCCTTTCTTTATCTGAACGTTCGTAAATGATTTTTAGAGCTCTCTTAAGGTTTTCCTTTTTAATGTATATTCTGTAATCGTAATCTAATCCCATTTTTATAGTCCTTATAAAGCCAAATATATCGCTTTTTAGATTAATTTCGAACTACAAAAAAAGCCTTAGAATCCAGATTCTTAGGCTTTAATTTTTTAATTATATTAGCTTAGTACAAAATCCAATAAAAATGAACCGATTTCTATTAGTTTTTTATTAATTATTAGTTTAGAGGGTTGTAAGAAATAGTTATTCATACGAAAATGAAGAATTAAAAGCAATTGAAGATATTAGTAATGACTTTTTAACTAAAAAAGACTTAAGTTCCCGCAGTAGTATTCATTAGTTAGCGGTAAGCAAAAGCCAAAATTCCAAATAAAAAATTAATCAAAAAAAGTACAGAATGGAATTGAATTTTAAAGATTTCCCTAAACTAATTACCGAAAGATTAATATTAAGAAATATTGAAAAAACTGATGTTGTTTTAATTCATAAATTACATTCTGATGCAATTGTAAATGCTTTTGTTGGAAGAGAGAATTCATCAAACTTAAAAAAAGCAGAAGAATATATCATTAAAATGCAAAATTTAATTGCGAGAAATGAATGCATTTATTGGGTTATAACTGAAAAAGGAAATAACAATCTAATTGGTTCAATTTGTTTATGGAATTTTGATCTTGAAAATGAAATTGTAGAAATAGGATATGAAATGTTGAGTGAATTTCAAGGTAAAGGTACAATGACGGAAGTAATCAAAAAAATAATAGAATATGCGTTTGAAAAATTAGAAGCAAAAATAATAACTGCTTTTCCCTCTTCTGACAACATTAATTCTGTATCAATATTAAAAAAAATGAACTTTGAATTGGAGAATAAAAAATATAATAATACTCATGAGGGTATAAAAAATCTGGTAACTTATACTTTAAGAAATAGTCCAATTAATAATTAGAATTGCCAGCTACTAATAACTACATAGGACTTTTGGCTGATTTTTAATTTAATAAAAAGCTGAGGACGAATTTAAAAATGATAGTAATCACATCATCAACACAAAACAACTTTGATGGGATTCGAACCAAAAAAAGCCTGCAAAATATACACTTTGCAGGCTTTCATTTTTTTATAGTGACCGCGGAGGGGTTCGAACCCCCAACCCTCAGAGCCGAAATCTGATATTCTATCCAGTTGAACTACGCGGTCAAAAATATTTAAATTTCAATTTTCTAAATTCCAAATTCCAAAGCGAAACTTGGAATTTGAAATTTATATATTGAGTTTCCCAATTTGGAATTTAGAAAATTGGAATTTAAAAATTACGAAAGTAATTTTTTCACAATTGTAGAAATGGTTTTTCCTTCAGCAGTTCCGCCTAATTGAGCAGATGCTAATCCCATTACTTTACCCATTGAAGCAATTCCAGAAGCTCCTGTTTCAGCAATGATTTTTGCTATTACAGCTTCTACTTCTTCTTCGCTTAATTGAGCCGGTAAAAACTTCTCGATTACCGCAACTTGCGCCAATTCTGGCTCCGCTAAGTCTGGACGATTTTGCTCTGTAAAGATTCTTGCGCTTTCTTTACGAGTTTTAACCAATCTCTGCAATAATTTAATTTCTTCGTCTTCTGATAATTCTTCTTTAGAACCCGAAGCCGTTGAAGCCAATAACAATTCAGATTTTACTGCTCTTAAAGCTTCTAAAGCTACAGTATCTTTTGCTTTCATGGCCGTTTTGATTTCGTCCATGATTTGTGTTTGTAAACTCATGTTTATATTTTATTTGAATAAGCCAAATGCTTATAAATTGATATATTGATTTGTTTTTTTAACTAATATTAAAGTTTGTCAGGCTGAGCGAAGTCGAAGCCCTTTCCAACGAGAAGCCCTTCGACTACGCTCAGGGTGACAATATTGTTTTTAAAATACTATTTTAAAAGTCAAATTTTTAAATTCTGTGCGAAGATAAAAAAAATAACCCGAAAATTAAATCCAATTTTCGGGCCATCTTAATATTATGATGCTAAAAATTAATCTACGTTATCGTGCAAAAATGAATTGTTTGAACGTAACTGCAAATCATTATTGCTATCTGTTCCAACAGAGATTCTAGAATTAGTATTATTTGATTGTGAATTCGATAAATCAATTCTTAATCTTTTGTAAGCTGGTTCTTTTTCCAACTCGTCAATTCTAGAAACATTGTTGTGGAATTTATAGTTAAACTCTTTTAGTTTCTTTCTTCTTTCTTCAGCTCTTAAACGAAGTGTTTCTTCAATTGTTAATTCTAACGGAGAAACTTCGGAAGTTGTTGAAAAATCAGGCTGACTAGCAAAATCAGTTCTTGGTTTCAAAGTGATATTCAATTCTTCTGGAATTGTATCTTCAACCTTTTTTTCTACTGGTTTAGAAGACAATAAGTCATTCTCCACTTCCATATATTCTTCAAGAGAATATTTAATGATTCCGTTTTCTGAAACTTCTGTTACAGGAACAAACTGTACCGGATCGTTTACTTTAATTTCTCGAGTTTCATTTGTCAATTCAAACAAAACTCTGTTATCCTCAACAACTGGCTCTCTTTTTACAGGTTCTTGTTTGAACAAAGGAAGATCAAAAGAAAAAGTAGTTTGTTCTTCTTTTTCAAATACTCTTCGCTGTTGTTGTACCGGTTGCTGCTGTTGAATTGGCTGTTGCTGCTGAAATTGCTGAACAGCTGGTTTCTCTGGTGAAGAAATTGTAAAATCAATATCCGTAATCGGCGAAACAATTTCGAAAGTCACATCCAGATTTTTAATAAACTCAGACATAACCACCAACTCTTCCTGATTAATTGCTGGAGCAACAGCATTTGTAGGAGTTGGAGTAAAAGTTTCATCGTCGTCTATTAAATCAAAAACAACTTTGTCTTCTACTTTTGTAGTTGGTGTATCTACTGTTAAGTCGAAAGATGAAATCGGTCTGTTTGTTAAATTATGAACACTTCTCTGCTCATCTTCCAACGTATGAATGATTTTCTTCGGTTCTGTATTTACAATTTCATTTTGTTGTTCCACATCAAAACCTGTAGCAATAATAGTTACAGCAATAGCTTCCCCAAGAGATTCGTCTTCACCAACTCCCATGATGATATTGGCATTGTAACCTGCTTCGGCCTGAATGTGATCGTTGATTTCTCCGATTTCGTCAAGAGTAATCTCGTTAGTTCCAGAAACGATAAGCAACAATACGTTTTTGGCACCTGTAATCTTATTATCGTTTAACAAAGGAGAATCTAAAGCAGAAACGATGGCGTCTTTTGCTCTGTTTTCACCTTCTGATACAGAAGATCCCATGATCGCAGTTCCACTGTTAGCCAAAACAGTTTTCGCGTCACGTAAATCGATATTTTGAGTATAGTGGTGCGTAATTACTTCAGCAATACCTCTAGAGGCAGTTGCCAAAACTTCATCCGCTTTAGAGAATCCTGCTTTGAAACCAAGATTTCCGTATACTTCTCTTAATTTATTATTGTTGATTACAATTAAAGAATCGACCTGCTTACGCAATTTCTCAATTCCAATAATCGCCTGCTCCTGACGTACTTTCCCTTCAAACTGAAACGGAATCGTCACGATACCAACTGTTAATATTTCTCTTTCTTTTGCCAACTGAGCAATTACCGGAGCTGCACCAGTTCCTGTTCCTCCACCCATACCAGCAGTGATAAATACCATCTTAGTATTTTTATCCAACATTTTTTCGATATCAGAAATACTTTCGATAGCTGACTGCTGTCCAACGTCCGGGTTTGCTCCTGCCCCTAATCCTTCAGTTAAATTAAGTCCTAATTGAATCTTATTTGGTACCGAACTATTTTGAAGCGCTTGCGAATCGGTATTACAAACGATAAAATCTACGCCTTTAATACCTTGCTTAAACATGTGGTTAATTGCGTTACTTCCGCCTCCACCTACACCTATTACTTTGATTACATTTGATTGATTTTTTGGTAAATCAAATGAAATACTTCCAAATTCTGAGTTGCTCATCATCTTTTTGGTTTTTTGAAATTCTTATTAAGTACATTTTTTACTTCTTGACTTGGGGCCAGAAAGTAATTTCCTTCTTCTTGTTTTATTCTAATTATTCTGCGTTGTCTAAAAATTCTTTGATTTTGTCGACGTATCGATCAAAAAATGATCGTCTTATTTTGGTTTCGGTAGATTCATCTTTAGATGCCTTCCGGCTTACAACCTCTCTAGTTTCTTCGATAGTCTCTACTTTCTCAACGTAGTTTTCTTCAACTTCGTATCGCTGTACTGGCGGAGCATTTCTGTAAACAACTTTTGGCTGTTCATTAACCAACTCCATTCTAACAGCACTTTGAGAACTATTTTCGATACTATTCATTACCAATCCAACTGCTGTTGCAAATAATGGACTAGAAATTTCTTCTCCCGAGTTTCCTGCCAAATGCTCGTTAGGATAACCAATTCTGGTATCCATTCCCGTAATGTACTCAACCAATTGTTTGATGTGCTTTAATTGCGCACCACCTCCAGTTAAAACAATTCCGGCAATAAGCTTTTTGCGAGGATCTTCGTGACCGTATGCTTTTATTTCTGCAAAAACCTGTTCTACAATTTCCACTACTCTTGCGTGGATAATTTTAGAAAGATTTTTTAATGAAATCTCTTTTGGTTCTCTTCCTCTCAACCCTGGAATAGAAACAATCTCGTTGTCTTTATTTTCTCCCGGCCAAGCAGATCCGAACTTTATTTTTAGAAGCTCAGCTTGTTTTTCAATAATCGAACATCCCTCTTTGATATCATCTGTAATTACATTTCCTCCAAAAGGAATTACAGCTGTGTGGCGAATGATGCCGTCTTTGAAAATAGCTAAATCTGTTGTTCCACCACCAATATCGATTAATGCAACACCCGCTTCTTTTTCCTCCTGACTTAAAACCGCATCTGCCGAAGCTAATGGCTCTAATGTCAATCCAGACAATTCAATTCCTGAACTTTGAATACATCTTCCAACATTTCTGATTGAGGAAGCCTGCCCCACTACAACGTGAAAACTAGACTCTAATCTTCCGCCATACATTCCGATTGGCTCTTTAATTTCAGATTGTCCGTCGATTTTAAATTCCTGAGGTAAAACGTGAATGATTTCTTCTCCCGGTAACATCGCCAGTTTATTTACCTGATCAATTAAAAGCTGAATATCATTTTCGCCAATTACTTCTTCAGGATTGTTTCTGCTGATGTAATCCGTATGCTGAATACTTCTGATGTGCTGTCCGGCAATACCCACAACCACATCTTTAATTTTGTAACCAGAATTATTTTCCGCTTCGATTATAGCCTGCTGAATAGACTGAATCGTCTGCGTAATGTTGTTTACTACTCCTCTGGCAACACCCAAACTTTTGGATTTACCAATGCCCAAAATCTCCAACTTACCATACTCATTTTTTTTGCCAATCATGGCAACGATTTTGGTTGTTCCAATATCTAGACCTACTGCAATATTATCTTTTTCCATTTTCTATTATTTAGTGCAAACTACTTGTTCCGTAAACCTAAGGTCAATTTTTTTGTATTTGTATAACGAACTATCTAAAACTGCTTTTTGAAAAAACGCTTTATAGTTTCTAAATTTCTTATCAACATTCATCGTTCTGCCAAAATCGATGAAGTAATCGAAGTTTCGATTAAACATTTTTAAGCTTCCATTCGGCATAATCTCGATTGCAATGATGTTTTTTTTCAAAAACGCATCGTCGTAAATTGTGCGGAATAAAGCGGCTAAATCTTCGTTATTTTTTTCATTAATTGCCCCTGAAACAAGAGGAACTCTCGCAGTGAAATTGTCAGACAAAGGCATTTTATTACCCTCGTAATCAATATAAAAAGAAGCGTCGCCATCATAAACTCTTGCTATGGGCGTCTTCTGTTTTACTACTGCTTTTAGAACTCCATCGATACTTACAAAAACGTTTGACTTCTCAATCATCTCTTGTGTATCGAGGGTTTTCTCTATCTTATTCAAATCTACTTCATCTTTTCTAATACTGGAAGCGTCTCTTTTATTTTCTATCAACAATTTATTAACCGTTTCTGGCTTCACAAAAAGCGTATTTTCTCCTACAAAAACAACCATTGATTTTTTCAATTTTCGATCACCATTTCGATGTTGTGCGAAGGAATATAGAAACAAAACCAGTCCGAAAATTAGTACTAATCGAATATTTGTCCAATTAAATATTTTCATTTAAAACCCTTTTAATTGACGGAACCATTTCTCCCAGATCACCAGCTCCAATTGTTACAATAATAGGTGCATCACTGGCTTTGATTTCACCCAATAAATCTTCTTTTGCAACAATTTTTTTGTTCGTATTGGTCATTTTACCCAAAAGCCACTCAGAAGTTACCCCTTCCATCGGAAGCTCTCTTGCAGGATAAATATCCATCAAAAACACTTGATCAAATTTTGATAAGCTTTCTGCAAATCCATCCACAAAATCTCTTGTTCTGCTGAATAAATGCGGCTGGAAAATCGCTAAAACTTTCTTGCCCGGATAAAGCTCCCTAACCGCTTGATGAACAGCATTTATTTCTGTTGGATGATGCGCATAATCATCAATATATACTAAATTTTCACTCTTTATTTGATATGAAAAACGTCTTCTAATTCCGTTGAATGAAGCAATGGCTTTTGCAATAGAATCGGTCGGGGTGCCGAAAGTTTTAGCCATTGCAATAGCCATCAATCCATTCATTAAATTGTGTTTACCAGGCAGTCCGAAACGTAAATCCTTCATGATTTCCGATGGCGTGTGCACATCAAAAACATAAGCCCCATCTTCAATACGAACGTTGAAAGCCTTATATACAGCATCTTCATTTATAGCACATTGAACTCCGTCAAGCGGTAATTCTTTTGTTATGAAGAGATTATTTTTATCTTCTACTTTTGAAGCAAATTCTCTGAAAGATTCCTTGATTGCCTCACTGGTTCCATAAATATCCAAATGATCTGCATCCATAGAAGTCACACAAGCAATATCTGGACGCAAGTGCAGAAACGATCTGTCAAATTCATCTGCTTCCACAACTGTTACCGTTTTGCCGCTTCCAATTAAATTCGAATTATAATTTTCTACAATTCCTCCAATAAAAGCGGTTACATCAGCACCACTTTGAAATAAAATATGACCAAGAATACTTGATGTTGTCGTTTTTCCATGCGTTCCTGCAACTGCAAAACAAAAAGTATCCCTACTAATGATTCCCAGAACTTCTGCACGTTTTTTAACCTCGTAATGTCTTTCTATAAAATAATTCCACTCAGCATGTGTTTTTGGAACCGCAGGTGTATAAATCACCAACGTATTCTCCACATAATACTCTTTTGGAATTAAGTTAATATCGTCCTCAAAATGAATATCAATACCGCTTTCAATCAATTCATTCGTCAGCATAGAAGGAGTTTTATCGTAACCTGAAACTTGTTTTCCAATAAACTTGAAATAACGAGCCAAGGCACTCATTCCGATTCCTCCGATACCAATAAAATAAACGTTTTGTATTTGATTTAAATTCATTTCTCTATGCTTTAGCCTTCGGCTTTATTTTACTACTTAATTAACTTCACAATCTCTGCAACAATAGCCTGAGTTGCTTTTGGCATCGCCAATTTTTTAATATTATCACTTAGCTGTTTCTGCTTTCCAAAATCTTTCAGCAGCGCTTCAAAAACAATGCTAAACTCGTTTTCTAACTCAGATTCTTTCAACAAAATAGCGCCCTTAGCATCAACGATTGCCTGCGCATTTTTAGTTTGGTGATCCTCAGCCACATTCGGAGACGGAATAAAAATCACTGGTTTTCCAACAATACATAATTCTGATACCGAAGAAGCTCCTGCACGTGAAATTATGATATCTGATGCCGCGTAAACGAAATCCATTCTTTCAATAAAATCAACCACTTTCACATTTGGCTGATTGTATTTTTTATAGTCCTCAAAATATAATTTCCCGCATTGCCAGATTACCTGTACATCCTGCGAAAGAAAATTTTGCAATTCTTTTTCAATTAACTGATTGATTCTTCTCGCTCCTAAACTTCCTCCCAGAACCAATAATGTTTTTTTATTTGGATCTAAACCATAAAAAGCAATAGCTTCATCACGTTTGCTGTCAATATCGATTAAATCCTGACGAACCGGATTTCCAGTTAAAACAATTTTCTCTTTCGGAAAAAAACGTTCTAAATTCTGATAGGCCACACAAATTGCATTGGCTTTTTTACTCAACAGTTTATTCGTTATTCCGGGAAAAGAATTCTGCTCCTGAACCACTGTCGGAATTCCTGCCGAACCTGCTGCTTGTAATAATGGTCCACTGGCAAAACCACCCGTTCCAATTACCACATTTGGCTTAAACTTTTTAATTATTCTTTTTGATTCCAATAAACTGCTTGCTAGTTTAAGCGGAAACATTAAGTTTTGCAAAGTCAGTTTTCGCTGTAAACCAGCAATCCAAAGACCTTTAATTTCATAACCAGCCTGAGGCACTTTTTGCATTTCCATTTTATCTTTGGCACCTACAAAAAGGAATTCTGCATCAGGAAATTGTAATTTTAATTCATTTGCAATCGCAATCGCAGGATAAATATGTCCTCCTGTTCCTCCTCCGCTAAGTATGAATTTATACTTTGTCATCTTTCTAAAAATTACAACTTTTTAAAAAACTTTTATATTTTAACTTTATTTGTTTAAAACCGCATTCATCGGATTTCTTGAATTATCTTCTATCGAATAGACTGGCTCTTCTTCATATATTTCATCAGAAACCAAATCTTCTTCTGCCAGTTCTTTATCTATCAATCGCTGTAAAGCTTCTTTACGTTTTGCTTTTTCTTCTTTCTCTTCTGCGATTTCTTCCTCTTTTTTCGTCACGCTGATGATAATTCCTAAAGAGAAACAAGTCATCCAAATCGAACTACCTCCAGAACTTATTAAGGGCAATGTTTGTCCTGTTACAGGCAATAACTCAACTGCAACTGCCATATTAATCATCGCCTGAAAAATCATTGGAAATCCGAGTCCGACGACTACTAATTTTCCAAATAATGTATTGGCTTTATGCGAAGCAACTACAAAACGGAATAGCAATAACAGATACAAAACCAATATTGCGACTCCACCAACTAAACCATATTCTTCGACTACAATTGCATAAATAAAATCGGAAGACGATTGTGGTAAAAAGTTCTTCTGAACACTTTTTCCTGGCCCTAATCCTCCTAATTTTCCTGAAGCGATTGCAATTTTTGCTTTTTCAATTTGATAATCATCTTCATCTGGTTTATCTGTGGTAAAATTCATAATACGACTTTCCCAAGTGGATACCCTGCTGAAAAACCTTGACTCTGGAAATGCTTTTGCCACCAAAAGGAAAAACGCCAACATGGCAATTCCTGCCCCAATAATAAAAGCAATATATTTTAATGGATATTTACCAATAAACGTTAACATCATTACCATCGAAAAAATCAACGCGGTGGTTGAAAAGTTCGCAGGCAGGATTAAAGCCAATGTTATAAACACCGGAATCCAAAGCTGAATAAACGAAGTCTGAAACGGTTCGTTTTCCTCTTTGGTTTTCGACAAATAACGAGCTACATAAATAAATAAAACGCTTGCCGCTAAAGTCGAAGTCTGAAACGTAATTCCAATGAACGGTACCTGAATCCAACGACTTGCATTGGCTCCTGCAATTACAGTTCCTTTTAATAAAGTGTACAATAACAACAGCCAAACTACCGGAAGCGCAATTTTAGAAATCGCTCTAAAATAATGATACGGCACTTTGTGAACCCAGTAAATAATCAAAAAACCGATACAAACGTGAGCCAAATGCTTAACCAAATAACCCAATGTATTCCCTGTTCCATGACCAATATACGCCAGATTACTACTCGCACTAAAAACAGGCATAAACGAAAACAAAGCCAATAAAGCCACGAATGACCATATTACCCTATCTCCTTTTAGTTTGTTTACCAGCTCTTTCATAATCGTTTTGTTTCAGGTTTCTTTTGTTTCAAGTTTCAGGTTCGGCTTAACGTGAAACCTGAAACTTTAAACTATCATCTATAAATTGTGCACCGCTTGCTTAAACTGCCTTCCTCTGTCTTCGTAGTTTTCAAATAAATCGAAACTTGCGCAGGCTGGAGACAATAAAACGGCATCCCCTTTTTCTGTTAATCTTTGAGCTGTTTTTACAGCATCATTCATATTATTTACTTCAACCATAATATCCACTACATTTCCAAATGCATCAATAATTTTACGGTTGTCTACTCCAAGGCAGATAATTGCTTTTACTTTTTCACGAACCAATGACATTAATTCGTTGTAATCATTCCCTTTATCAACTCCTCCTACAATCCAAACTGTTGGAACATTCATACTATCCAAAGCAAAGAAAGTAGCATTTACATTTGTTGCTTTTGAATCGTTGATATATTGTACATTCTGAATTTTTAGTACTTTTTCTAAACGGTGTTCAACACCTTGGAAATTAGATAAACTTTCACGAATCGTTGCATTTCTAATTTGCATCAATTTTGCTACAGAGCTTGCTGCCATGGCGTTTTTCATATTATGTTTTCCTTCTAACGCAATGTGTTCTGTATCCATTGTAAACTCTTCTTGGTTAATCTTTATTTCCATTTTGTTGTTATTTATAGAAGCCCCTTCATCGAATGATTTGGTCAATGAAAAAGGAATTAATTTTGCTTTTGTTTCATTATTTTTTAACCACTCTACGCTTGCCTCATCGTCTGCATCATAAATGAGATAATCGTTTTCGGTTTGATTCATCGTTATTCGGAACTTCGAATTGATATAATTTTCATATTTATATTCATATCGATCTAAATGATCCGGACTGATATTGGTTATGATGGCTATATCCGGCCGGTAATTTATTATTCCGTCTAATTGAAAACTGCTTAATTCAAGAACGTAGGCATCGTATTTGTTTTCGGCTACCTGCCAGGCAAAACTTTTTCCGATGTTTCCTCCCAATCCGACATTTAATCCTGCATATTTCAGCAAATGATGCGTCAGCATGGTTGTGGTTGTTTTACCATTACTTCCCGTAATTCCAATTGTCATTGCTTCTGTATAAGGAATCGCAAATTCAATTTCCGAAATCACTTTAACTCCAGCTGCGATTAGTTTTTTTACTATCGGAGATTTCTCTGGAATTCCCGGGCTTTTCATTACTACATCGGCATTTAGAATTAAATCCTCTGTATGCTGTTCCTCTTCCCAGGCAATTTTATTAATGATAAGAACTTCTTTATAACTCTCTTTTATCTTTCCGAAATCGGATACAAAAACGTCATATCCTTGTTTCTTTCCGAGGATTGCGGTTCCAACACCGCTTTCTCCTCCTCCTAGCACTACTAGCCTCATACTTTATAATTAAAAATTCAGAATTAAAAATTAAAAATCATAGCTGACCTTATAATCGAACTCCTATTTTCCTTTTAAGGTTAATATTATTTTCGCTAATATTCTGCAAATTTCATCTGCCTCCTTAAAGATGCTGGTAAATTCATCTACAGAAATATACTCTGTTGCTTTTAACAACTTTAACCAATAAATCGTTTCTCTAGCTTCTTTATATGAAATTTCAAGCTTAAATAAAAACTCTTTATCAGATCGTCCTCCAATTGACTCTTCAATGTTTGCTCCTATTGAAGTTCCTGATCGCAAGACCTGCTTACTCAAAACAAATTCCTTTTTAACATCTGTCAAATATTTATACAGATTGACAATTCTAACTGCAAAATCAAATGATTTGTCTTGAATAATATTTTCTTTCATTTTATAAGAACGTATAACATTTTAATTTTTAATTCTCAATTTTTAATTGAGTTTATCTTAATTTTAGAGTAATGATTGACAATATGGCTAACATGACAGCAACAATCCAGAAACGGGTTACGATTTTACTTTCGTGATATCCTTTCTTTTGGTAATGATGATGCAGAGGCGCCATCAGAAAAATTCTTCTTCCTTCTCCAAAGCGTTTCTTTGTATATTTAAAATAAAACACCTGGATTACGACTGAAGCACTCTCTGCTAAGAAAATTCCACAGAATAAAACAATCAATATTTCTTTTCGAACAGCGATTGCCAATACCGCTATGATCCCACCAATCGTTAAACTTCCAGTATCTCCCATAAAAACTGACGCCGGAAAAGAGTTGTACCAAAGAAAACCAATCAATGCACCCACAAAGGCCGATATAAAGACCGTCATTTCTCCTGAATTGGGGATATACATAATATTCAGATAATTCGAAAAAATGATATTTCCTGAAACGAACGTGAAAATCCCTAGCGCGAGGACAGAAATTGCGGAGGTTCCTGCCGCGAGTCCGTCAATTCCATCGGTTAGATTTGCTCCGTTTGAGACTGCTGTGATAATAAAAATTACTACAGGAATAAAAATTAACCAAGCCCATTTTTCGTATCCATCCCCCATAAAAGACAATACTTCAGCATAATCAAATTCATTGTTTTTAACGAAAGGAATTGTAGTTGCTGTAGATTTTTCTTCAACTGGAGCAGGAAGCACAACTGTAGTATTTGCTGTTCTAAAAACATCTGTACGTCCTGTATCTGTTCTTACTGTAACTGCAGGATTAAAATAAAGAACTGTTCCAACAATAATTCCCAAACCAACCTGACCAATTACCTTGAAAATCCCTTTTAATCCTTGTTTGTCTTTTTTGAATATTTTGATATAATCATCCACAAAACCAATTGTCCCCATCCATAATGTAGTTACTATCAGCAATACGATATAAATGTTATGCAATCTTGCAAATAACAAAACCGGAATCAATGTAGCGAAAATGATAATTAAACCTCCCATTGTTGGTGTACCCGCTTTTTCATTCTGACCTGCAAGACCAAGTTCACGAACTGTTTCACCAACTTGCTGACGACGTAAAAAGTTAATCACCCTTTTACCATAAATAGTTGACAAAAGCAATGAAAGCATAAATGCTAAAGCCGATCTAAATGTGATGTACTGGAAAACTCCCGTTCCAGGAACGTCCAATGTTTTGTCAAAATATTCAAATAAATAGTACAGCATAGTTTTCTATTTTTTAAATTCCAATTTTGAAATTCCAAATTCCAATCATTTTGGTGGTATTTGAACTTAATAATTGATTGTTATTTGTTTAATTGTTCTAAAATTTCTTTAATTGTTTCCATATCATCAAAATGATGGCGAACACCATTTATTTCCTGATAGGTTTCGTGTCCTTTTCCTGCAATCAGGATAATATCTTTTGCTTCTGCCAATTGGCAAGCAGTTTTGATGGCTTGTTTTCTATCCGTAATTCGAAGCATTTTTTTATAATTCTGAGGTTCCACTCCCTGCTCCATTTCATCCAAAATAACCTCTGGATCTTCATTTCTCGGATTATCTGATGTCAAAACTGCTTTGTCACTTAAATCCGAAGCAATCTTTGCCATAATTGGTCGTTTCGTTTTGTCTCTATTTCCTCCACAACCCACAACCGTAATTAATTGTTCGTTTTTAGTACGAATATCATTTATAGTTTTCAGAACATTTTCCAAAGCATCTGGCGTATGTGCATAATCTACAACTGCCGTAATGCCTCCGTCTGAAACGATATATTGAAAACGTCCCGAAACACTTTCTAAATCAGACAATAAACGCAACGCTTCAAGACTGTCAATTCCTAGCTCTACAGCCGTTCCGTAAATAGCTAAAACATTGTACGCGTTGAAAGTACCGATTAGTTTTACCCAAACTTCATTGTCGTTAATTTTCAACAACAATCCAGACAATTGACTTTCTAAAATCTGTGCTCTGTAATCTGCATAGGATTTTAAAGCGTAAGTCAGTTTTTTTGCAACGGTGTTCTGCAACATTACAGAACCATTTTTATCATCAATATTCGACAATACAAATGCTGATTTTGGAAGTGAGTCAAAAAATGATTTTTTCACATCCCTGTATTCAGCAAACGTTGGATGATAATCTAAATGATCGTGAGAAAGATTCGTGAAAATGCCACCTACAAAGTGTAAAGCTTCTGTACGTTTTTGATGGATTCCATGCGAACTTACTTCCATAAAACAATGCGTCACTCCAGCTTCAATCATTTCATTTAAATAATGATTAATTGTCAAAGAATCTGGCGTTGTATGTGTTGCAGGATATTCTGTTTTATCTACTACAATTTTTACAGTTGATAACAATCCAACTTTAAAACCTGCTTTTTGAAACAATTGAAACAATAATGAAGCAATTGTCGTTTTCCCATTTGTACCCGTTACACCAACTAATTTTAGTTTTGCAGAAGGATCTTCAAAATAATTAGCAGCCATAAAAGCCAAAGCAGTATTGGTGTCTTTTACCTGAATATAAGTTACTTCGCTTGCTATATTTTCTGGAAGCGTATCACAAATAATTGCTTTTGCTCCAAGCTGAATCGCTTTTTCAATATAATCATGTCCATCAGAAAGCGAACCTCTGATTGCCACAAAAACATCATTTGCTTCTACTTTACGAGAATCAAATTCAATTTTAGAAATAGCGATATCCGTTGAACCTTTAACAGATTCAATAGCTACCTTATATAATATGTCTTTTAGTATTTTCACGATAATTCTAATACTATAGTTGTGTTTTTAATGATGTTTTGTCCTGCTTGAATCGATTGTTTTTTAACCTTTCCAAATCCGTTTACTTTTACTTTTAAACCTAAATTTTCCATCAAAGCAACTGCGTCCATTCCTGGCATTCCCTTTAAATCTGGAATCTGGTTCAATTTTTTGTTTGATTCTTTATCAAACTTATCATAACTGATTTCTTGTTTTGCAATCTTAGAATCCAGCTGTTTTATTTTATTTGTTGAAGGTGCATCTGTAAAAATCTTTTGAGCGATTCTTTTAAAAACCGGCCCTGCAACATCTGCTCCGTAATAATTATTTTTTGCTGTATTCGGCTTATGAACCACTACAATACAAGAATATTTTGGATGATCAGCTGGAAAATATCCTACGAAAGAAGATGCATAATACAATGCTGATTTCCCTTCTTTTCCTCCATAATTCATCTGAGCCGTTCCCGTTTTCCCTGCCATTGAAAAATCTTTCGAATACAATTTAGAACCTGTTCCTTTTTTAACCACATTAAGCAATACTGCTTTCACTTTTTTCAATGTTTCTGGCGAACAAACCCTCGGATTTATAACTTCTACATCAAATTTCTTGATGGTTTTATTCCATTCTTTTATTTCAGATACGAATTGCGGTTTTACCATTACCCCATCATTTGCAACTGAATTGTAAAATGCTAAAGTCTGCATTGGCGTTACCGAAACTCCATATCCAAATGCCATCCACGGAAGTGAAACTCCCGACCAATGTTTATCTCCAGGCTGTGGAATATACGGCCTTCCTTCTCCTTTAAAATGCAATCCTAGCGTCTTATTTAGTCCGTAACTATTAATATGATTCACAAATTTTGATGGATTGCTTTTATATGCATCATAAACCGCCTGAACCATTACAGTGTTTGACGAAAGTTCGAATCCGCGGGCTAATGAAACTTTTCCGTAACCTCCATTATGCGAATCACGAACTGATCTTCCATAATATTTAACCACACCATTGTGACTATCGTAAACCGTACTTGTATCAGCTACTTTATCTTCCAAAATCGCCATTAAATCAACTAATTTAAAAGTTGATCCCGGTTCGTGAGATTCCGCAATTGCATAATTTGTTGTTTCATAATACGATCCGTCTTCTGCTCTTCCTAAATTAGAAATTGCTTTTACATGTCCTGTTTGTGTTTCCATTACCACCACACAACCGTGATCTGCTTCATAATCTTCTAATTGTTTCAGCAAAGCATGATGCGCAATATCCTGAATAAAAACATCTATCGTAGAAATTACATCGTAACCGTCAATTGGATCAACTTCATTAACATCACGAATTGGCTTCCATTGCCCTTTTGCGATTTTTTGCTTTAAAATTTTACCGTCTTTTCCATTCAGATAATTTTTAAAAGCCCATTCAATTCCTTTTCCTACTTCTACTCCTGTTGCTGGATCAATTTTGTCATAACCAATAGTCCTTTCAGCAATTTTACCTATAGGATGTTTTCTAACGGTTTCCTGCTCTACTATAATTCCACCCTTAAAAGCTCCTAAATTGAATAATGGAAAACTTTTAATTTTCACATATTCAGTATAACTCAATTTGCGGGCAATCAAATAATAACGATTTTTATTCTCACGTGCTTTTCTTAATTCCTTTTGAAAATAACTGCTCGGTTTATCCAAAACTGTTGCCAATGAATCTGACAATGGTTTTACATATTTTTCAAAAGTTTCTGTTTTTGGCGCTTTGGCATCAAAACGAATCTCGTAATTCGGAATTGAAGTTGCCAGTAAACTTCCATCGGCAGAATAAATATTTCCTTTGTTTGCAGGGATTACAAAGTTTCTAACGGTACGTTGTTTTGCCAATTGTCTGTAATAATCTCCTTGAACCCATTGAATATTGGTCAATTTAACGACAATAGCAATTGCCATCAAAAAGATGAAAACTGCTACGAGGTAAATTCTGTAGGATATATGTTTATCGTCTACTGCCATATTCTTTTAAAGAAACTTTTTTCTTCTTCTTTTTTAACTTCTATTTTCACTGGAGGAACTGTCGACGGAAAAATTTGTTTTTCTAACATTTTATCCGAAATGGTTGACTCCATTTTCAACTTCATCAATTCTGAACGTCGATCCACAAATTCAGATCTTAGCTCTTTAACTTCATTGTTTAATTTCGCAATTTCAAAAACCTTCTGCTCGTATCGCTGTGTATTGGCAATCATCAAAATCGCCAGCAGAATTATAAAAACAATGAATCTCCAGTTTTTTACCGCATCTTCATGAATCAGGAATCTTGCTTTTAATATGCTAAATACACCACTTTTCATTCTTCTTTATACCTTAATATATATTATATCTTTTCAGCGATTCTTAATTTGGCACTTCTGGCTCTATTATTCATCTTGATTTCCGCATCATCCGGAACAATCAGTTTTCCGATTGTTTTGAATGGAACTGAAAAATTTCCGTAGAAATCTCTTTCTGGTTCTCCTTCAAACATTCCGTTTTTTATAAATCTTTTCACCAATCGATCTTCTAAAGAATGGTATGATATTACCGAGAATCTTCCGCCTGGTTTTAAAATCTCTAACGACTGTTCGATAAATTCTTTTAAAACATCCATTTCCTGATTTACCTCAATTCTGATTGCCTGATAAATCTGAGCCAGTACTTTATTTCGAACTTTCTCCGGCAAAAACTTTTTCAGAACGTCTTTTAACTCTTCAGTTGTTTTGATCGGATAATCTTTTCTTGCTTCAACAATTGTTCTTGCCAAAACCGGTGCGTTTTTCAACTCCCCATAATCAAAAAAAACACGACGTAAATCCTGTTCTTCATATTCGTTCACCACTCGGTAAGCATTTAAATCATTTTTCTGACTCATCCGCATATCCAGTTCAGCATCAAATCGGGTTGAAAAACCTCTTTCCGGAACATCAAACTGATGTGATGAGACTCCTAAATCTGCTAAGATTCCATCTACTGCCTTTACTCCGTGAAAACGCAAAAATCTTTTTATGAACCTAAAATTCTCATTGATCAGTGTAAACCTTTCATCTGGTAATGCATTTGCTAATGCATCTTCGTCTTGATCGAAGGCAAACAATTTTCCGTTTGGCCCTAATCTTCTTAAAATCTCTTTTGAATGACCACCGCCTCCAAACGTAACATCTACATACACACCATCTGGTTTAATACCTAAACCATCTACAGTTGGATGAAGCAAAACCGGATTATGATATTCCATCTTCGTCGTCATTAATATTTCCCATTACTTCTTCGGCTAGATCCGCAAAATCCATATCTTCGCCGCTTATTGATTTTTCGTATAAATCCTTATCCCAGATCTCTACTATATTAACCGCCGATGAAAAAACCACATCTTTAGAAATACTGGCAAACGTTACCAAATCTTTTGGCACCAGCAATCTCCCCAATGCATCAACCTCAACCACTTTAACACCAGCAGTAAACCTTCTAATGAAATCGTTGTTCTTTTTTACAAAGCGATTAAGCTTGTTGATTTTTTTCATCATTGCATCCCATTCTACCATAGGATACAACTCTAAACACGGCTGAAACACAGAACGCTTCAAGACAAATCCGTCCTGAAGTGAAGCTGTCAACTGCTTTTTCAAAGGCGCAGGCATCATTAGCCTTCCTTTAGCATCGACTTTACATTCGTATGTTCCAACAATTGTGTTCAAAAAACTAGTATAACATGTTATACAGCAAAAATATAAAAAATTTTACCACATTTTACCACTTTATACCACTTTGTTAATAAGTTTAACCACTTTACTACCACTTTTGGTAATCAACAATCAATCAATACCTTAACTATTAATTAACAGATTCACAGATCCATTATTCATTCAAAAATATAATGCGCTAATTTTCTTAAAAAAATGATTATAATGCAGTTTTCTTAACATTTAGACAATTCTGCAAATAAGATATTAATTACTGATTTTTAGCTATTTATAAATTCTACTGAAATTATGTAGTTAAAAAACGGCAGCAAAAATTCATTTTTATTTATTTAACCCTATATTTGTCGAAATTGAAATTGGCATTAAATTAGATGGACAAACACTACAAAAAAGAAGGCAAATACAGCTATTTTGAAGCTGGAGAAGGTACACCTATCGTTATTCTGCATGGGTTAATGGGAGGTCTAAGTAACTTTGATGGTGTGGCACAATATTTCCCAACAAAAGGATATAAGGTTGTTATTCCAGATTTGCCAATCTATACACAAAGCATTTTAAAAACAAACGTAAAAAGTTTTGCCAAATACGTAAAAGACTTTATCACTTTTAAAGGTTTTGACAAAGTAATTCTTTTAGGGAATTCTCTTGGAGGACACATCGCACTTTACCACACAAAGCTTTACCCTGAAAAAGTTGCTGGACTTGTAATAACCGGAAGCTCTGGACTTTACGAAAGCGCAATGGGAGACAGTTATCCAAGAAGAGGCGATTACGAATACATCAAAACAAAAGCTGAAGCTGTATTTTATGACCCAAAAATTGCAACTCCCGATTTGATTGATGAAGTGTATGCGACGGCTAACGACCGAATCAAACTGATTAAAACTTTAACGATTGCCAAAAGTGCCATTCGCCATAATATGGCTAAGGATCTACCAAAAATGGACGTTGAAACTTGTATCATTTGGGGCAAAAACGATTCTGTAACACCTCCGAATGTAGCAGAAGAATTTGATAAATTATTACCAAATTCTACTTTATACTGGATTGATAAATGCGGACATGCCGCGATGATGGAACACCCTCAGGAATTTAATGAAATTCTTGAAAAATGGCTTACTGAAAAGAATTTATAAGCCATTACTATTTACTTTTTAGGAGGTTTTAAAACGAAGAAACATGAAAATTAACACCGCCGAATTTATTGTCAGCAATTCTGATGCATCAAAATGTCCAAAGGATTTTTTGCCGGAATATGCTTTTATAGGAAGATCAAACGTAGGTAAGTCGTCTTTAATAAACATGCTTACCAATAATAAAAACTTAGCCAAAACATCTGGGAAACCAGGAAAAACACAATTAATAAATCACTTTAAAATCAATAATAATTGGTTTTTGGTCGATTTGCCTGGTTACGGATATGCTAAAGTTTCAAAGAAAACAAAATCAACTTTTCAAAAGTTTATTACCGATTATTTCGAACAACGAGAACAATTGGTTTGTGCTTTTGTTTTGATTGACATTCGCCATGAAGCTCAAAATATTGACATTGAATTTATGTCTTATATGGGAGAAAGCGAAATTCCGTTTTGCATCATTTTTACCAAAGCCGATAAAATCAGTAAAGGAAAAATTGATTCTCATATTGCAGCTTACAAAAAGCAAATGTACGCTAACAACTGGGCCGAAATGCCACAATATTTTGTAACATCCTCTACAGAATCAATCGGAAAAGAGGAGCTTCTATCTTATATCGACCAAGTGAATCAGGAGGTTTTTAAAAATAATTCTGAATTTTAGGCTAAATTCCAAATAGAGAAATTCCAATCGTAATGATTGGAATTTTTATTTTAGGGAAAAATCTTAAACAAAATATTTTTTAGGTTATATTTGAACCGAATCAAACTTAACCTATGCGTAATTTTAAATCAACTTGTTTTACACTTTGCATTTCCGTTCTGTTACTATTCTCTTCCTGCCAAACATCGCAATTTATGTTTACAACAGGACAAAGAACTGGAGTTGATTTTTCTTCTGGAAAATGGCTTTTAAACGAATTGGACTGCCCAAAAAATTCAAAAGAAAAACTGACTGAACAATCCTTGAAATTCTTTAAAAAGAATGTATCAGATCGAGTAACTTATATCCATGATGCAAAAGGATTACTCATCCCTCGAAAAATTCCTTTAAATCCTAACAGCATAAAATTAAAAGAGCTAAAAGATGGAACGGGCTTTGACTTCTTCATCAATATTTCGACTAAAAAGGATAAAAGCGAATTGTCTTCTATCGAACTTTATCAAACCGAATATGGTTCAGAGAAAAACGAAGCCTCGGTAACGTTGGAAATATACGATTTGAATTTACAGCAAATTATCTATTCACAAAAAGTTATAGGCATAACCAACAAAGGCAACACGAAATCAATGTGGGAAACTCAAAAGTCGGATAAACTTATAGACAATATAACCCTTTATAAAAATTCAGACGCTTTGATGACAGGTGCTTTAAAACGTATTTTTAAAGATTTAAATAAAAGATCTATAAAGTAATATTCGAGCATATTCAATAATAAAAAAATCCAAATTCCAAACTATAAGAAAGTTTCAGGAATTTGGATTTTGCTTTTTCAGCACTTATTATCTTATGATTTGGTCATTTTTATATGCTTCAAAGCCTGCCATTCTTTAAATATTAAAAATTGGTACAAGATGTAAAACAATGAATTAAAAAACCAAAAATCAAGCAGAAATGGCTCGGTAAAAATTACAGCATCTGTATTTCCGCTCAAAAAAATAGTCGAACTACTGACTAGATATATAATCAATCCGTTAGAGAAATAAATATAGTTTGATTTTATATTCTTGAAATTCTGAAACAAATAAATGATTGCATACAGAACAAGTAATATCGATGTTGAGCCAATTTCAAACAAATTAAACTCCCAATAAAGACTGGGCGTTCTATAATATTGTACAGCCAACAAAACTAAAACCAAACCCAGAAAAAAAAGTATTGCTTTCTTCAAGATTGCATTTGTAAACAAACCACGAAAAAATAAACTTAAAAGAATAAATTGGAAAATGAAATAATAGTGTGAAAGGAAAAAATTGGATCCAGGAGCATAAAACCCAATAATATTGCAGAATAATTCATTTACGAACAAACAAATCAAATAAACCATTAATATAAAATAATGGGAATCTTTGTCTTTTCGTGTTCTATAAAAAGAAACAGTGTTTACCAATAAAAAAAACAATCCGACAAGACTTACGAGAAATGGGAACAACATACTATAAAATTTACTTCACTAAAATAACCTATTAAACATTTTTTCTAAAATTTAAAATCAAATTTGTTTAAATACAGCATTTAAACATTAACACTGGACAATAAACTGAAAATTATGACTTTCTCACTTCAAAACAAAAGAATAAAAAAATCCAAATCCCAAGCTTTACAACTGGAATTTGGAAATTGATTTTTATTATTTTTTTAACTTTTTACTGTTTTGTTAACTCCAGTTTCTCTGCAAAGTAATCGCAGAAATCTTTCATAGTGTCAGACATTTTTTCGTCATCTGTTGCACGTTTAAAAGTATCCGACATTGCCACTAAAGTCTGGTGAAAGAAAATCTTCATTTCGTCTACCGGCATATCTTTTGTCCATAAATCGATGCGCATGGTTTCTTTTGCTTTGCTGTCCCAGATTGACAACATAATTGCCTTTGCTTCTTCGGCTTGTACACCGCCATCTTGTGCGCTCCAAGTTAATTTTTCTGGAACACGGTTTTCATCTAATTCTATATTGAATTTAATCTCTGAGTTTATATTTGCCATTATTTCTTAGGTTTATATTTTGATTTTTCGAAGATTTCTTTTGGCTCAATTTTAAATAATTCTGCCAAAGAAACATCACTATTGTTTTTCATATAAGAACGTACCATTTGCCATCCAATCCAAGCGCCGACACGGCCGGGAGAGTCGTTATCAATCTCTAAAAAGAATTTAGAAAAAGGTGCAGGAGCTATAAATCTTGATGTCAATTTCTGATCATCACTGTAAAGCATTTCATTTTCTACAAAATAACGCCACATGTAGGCCTCATTTTCTTCACACCATTTAATTTGTTCTGGTGTGTATCCCATTTTTTCTGCATCCGTATAATTTGGAAGAAGCAAATCTTTCGCATAAAGCTGTTTCCCTTCGAAAATCATTTGCGAAACCAAACTTTTATCTACTGAATTTGAAATATTTCGGTAAGAAAAACTAGAAACCACATCTGGCATAATTTGTTTTTCTTCAAAATTCTGTTTTAAATAATTTGGAAACTCATAAAACTTATGCTCTTTTCCTAAATACAATTCCAAAGCTACTATAACTAGGCTATCTGCATAAATTGCCTTAGCGTTATAATCCATTTCTCCAATAACAGTAATCACTTTTGGAATTTTAGTTTTTGGAAAATAATATTTTACGTGCTGAAAAAGATTGTTGAATTCTTCTCTTACAGGTTCAAAATTGCTATACTTTTTCTGCACCTCATCATATACTTCTCTCCAAATTGGTTCCTGCATTTTTTGCAGCCAAACATTATCATCATTCCCTGCTGGAAAGAAAAAAGGGTATTGTTTTTTAATCTTTGCCAGATCTTCAGGTTTGGTTTCAAAAAACACCTTATCAAAACGTTCCACCTTAACATCTACAGGAATTTCTTCCACTTCTTTTTCAACCTTAGATTTTTGGTTGCAGGACAAAAAAAACAGGCATAGAACCACTGCAAAGCGATATAATTTCATTTTATTTTAATTAGATTTGTGTTACCAGAATTTTAAGTGACTATGGACTTAAAAATAATTCTGCAAATATACATCCCTGTACTTTAAAACTTAAACTATTATGGCTAAAAAAAGCACAATTCAGACAGAAAAAGTAAATACGCATATTGTAGAGTGGCTAAAAAATTATGCTACTAATGCGAAAGTAAACGGTTTTGTAATTGGAATCTCAGGAGGCGTAGATTCTGCTGTAACCTCAACTTTATGTGCACAGACTGGACTGAAGGTTTTGTGTGTTGAAATGCCAATTCATCAGGCAGAAAGCCAAGTAAATAGAGCAAAAGAACATATTGAACAACTAAAAAAACGTTTTCCAAATGTTTCTGAAGTACAAACCGACTTAACTGCTGTTTTCGAATCATTCAAAAGTGCTGTTCCAAAAACAGATGACGAAGGTAAAGTGAATTTAGCATTAGCGAATACAAGAGCACGCCTAAGAATGACTTCTTTATATTACTTAGCTGGAATTCATGGCTTACTTGTTGCCGGAACTGGAAACAAAGTAGAAGATTTTGGCGTAGGATTTTATACGAAATATGGAGATGGAGGTGTCGATTTAAGTCCGATTGCTGATTTGATGAAATCTGATGTGTATGCTTTGGGAGAATTTTTAGAAATTCCACAATCAATTTTAACAGCAGCACCTACAGATGGATTATTTGGAGATAATCGTACCGATGAAGACCAATTAGGAGCAAGTTATGATGAATTAGAATGGGCAATGTTGTCTGCGGAGTCAGGAAAAACGGCATCTGACTTCGAAGGGAGAGAAAAATCTGTCTTTGAAATTTATAAACGATTAAACACCAATAACAAGCATAAAATGGACCCAATTCCGGTCTGCATTATACCAAAAACGTTAAAATAATTTTTTTTAACATTTGTCAGCTATAAACTACAGAATTTATTTATTAATTTTACAGTTCCAAAAACATGAACAATTCTAAAAAAGGTAAAAATTATGATTAAAGTATGTCTAGCAGACAATCATCCTGTGACGCACTTTGGCGTTAAGTCTTATTTCAAAGACCACGATCAAATTTCAATTGTTGCCAACGTAGGCAATTTTTCAATGGTTAGAGACATCCTTCAGACGAAGGAAATCGACATTCTAATCTTAGATTTAGAACTAGAAGGTCTTTCTAGTATCTTCGAAATCAAATCGATTTTGAAAAATTTCCCAAAAACAAAAATTGTTATTTTTAGTGATCTTGCTGAGCAAATGTACGCTCCAAACGCAATTAAAGCAGGAGTTTCCGGGTATGTACACAAAACAGAAAAACTAGAAACTCTAGGACATTCTATTATTAAAGTACAAGAAGGAAAAATCATCATCAACGAAACAGTACGCAAAAACATGGCCCTTATCGCGAAACAAAGCAAAAGCGAGCGTCTGTACAGAAAACTTTCTAATCGTGAGATTGAAGTTTTACGTTACTTAAGTGATGGAAAGAAAAACAATGAAATCTCTAAAATCTTAAATCTGAACGAAAAAACGATCAGTACTTACAAACTAAGATTATTGACTAAATTAAATGTTACTAATTTAGTTGACTTAGTAAACAAAGCTAAGACTTTAGAAATTATTTAATTTTAAATCGGTAGAAGTCTATTCTTAGACAGCCGAAAAACTTAAAAACTCTATCATTCTGTTCTCAGATTGATAGAGTTTTTTTTCTTTTTATTGGTAGTGATAAGGTACTACTACACGACCTAATTTCTTCGAAAAATTATTCAATAGTTTGGAATAATCCATAACCATGCTCAAAGTTTCTGAATTGTCTTCTTGCGGATTGGTTAAAAGAGAATTCTTTAATTCTGCAATGATTGCAGACACCAAATACCATCGCAACGCAAATATCGTCTCCGAAACATTCTGCTCGATTGTTTCACTTTTTTGCTTCGGAAAAATATTCTGTCCTTCCCAATTATGAATAGTCAACCTTTCGTCTTCCATTAAAATATTGGTTACTTCCTGAGCAAATTCAGGCTCCAAACGCATCAAATACTTATCTAAACTAAAGACCTCATTCTGATTATAAAAATCAATAAGGTTATTGTAAATATTTTGAAATAAAACATTCGACAGCTGTATCTCATCTTCCTGAAGACTTAAATATATTTTTTCGAATACTTTATATTGTCTTTTTTCCGAAACTTCTTTTACATTTCCTTCTTCATCTGCTTTCAAGAAAACATCTTCAAAATCTTCTACTACACTTCCGTACAAAAGCAAAACTTCAATAACTTTTCTTTCGAAACCATATAAAATATCAACTTTTTGATTTTGTTCTTGCGAATAATATCCGGAATCTCCTGGATAATCATAACCTTCTGGCGGACCAGTTCTTGGATCTTCCGGATCTCCTCCTGAAAATGAGCCTGCATTTGGAGGTTGGTTTCGATGAACTTCAAAAGGTTTTTGTTCCTGCTTTTGCTTTTTGTTCGCATCGGCAAGATCTTTTTGAATCAGCTGTGCCAATGTACTTACTAAAACCTGCTCTGAAATATCCATAATTCGAGCACATTCCTGAATATAAACTTCACGCTGGATACGGTCTGGTATTTTTGAAATACTTGCTACCATATCACGAATCAGATCGGCTTTTTTGATGGGATCGTTTTTCGCTTCATCCATCAAGATAGAAGCCTTAAACTGTATAAAATCTTTGCTGTTTTCTTCTAGATAAGAAACTAAAGCCTCATGCGAATTTTTGCGAGCAAAACTATCTGGATCTTCTCCGTCAGGAAAAGAGCAGACTCTTACATTCATTCCTTCCTCCAAAATCAAATCGATTCCTCGAATAGATGCTCGTAAACCAGCCGCATCTCCATCAAAAAGAACGGTTATATTTCTGGTCAGACGATTGATCAAACGAATTTGGTCCGGCGTTAAAGCCGTTCCGGACGAAGCCACCACATTTTCAATTCCTGCCTGATTAAACTGAATTACATCGGTATAACCTTCAACTAAATAACAGTTGTTTTGTTTGGCAATAGATTGTTTAGCATGGTAAATTCCGTAAAGCACTTTACTCTTATGGTAAATTTCACTTTCAGGCGAATTCAGATATTTTGCTGCTTTTTTATCATTGGTTAAAATACGTCCTCCAAAACCCAAAACACGCCCCGACATACTTTGAATTGGGAACATTACGCGTCCTTTAAACCGATCAAACGGACGGTCTTCTCTTGGAATGGTTAAACCTGTACCTTCTAAAAATTCTAATTTATATCCTTTTCCAAGGGCTTCTTTAGTCAAAGCGTCCCAAGTTTCTGGGGAATATCCTAAATTGAACTTTTTGATGGTCTCGTTTGTAAATCCTCTTTCTTTGAAATAAGAGTATCCAATCGCTTTTCCTTCTTCACTATTTAAAAGTACGTCGTTAAAATATTTAGCCGCAAATTCAGAAACCAGATACATACTTTCGCGAACATCCGTCATTGCTTTTTCTGCATCTGTCTGCTCGGTTTCTTCTATTTCAATATTGTATTTTCGAGCCAAATAACGAATGGCTTCCGGATAAGTAAATTGTGAATGCTCCATTAAGAATTTAACGGAATTCCCTCCTTTTCCTGTACTAAAATCTTTCCAGATTCCTTTTGCAGGTGACACCATGAAGGAAGGCGAGCGCTCATCTGAGAACGGACTCAGTCCTTTGAAATTACTTCCTGCGCGTTTTAAATTCACAAAATCGCCGATAACCTCCTCTACTCGAGCGGTTTCAAAAACAGTATCTATAGTCTTTTGTGAAATCAAAATGTAAAATATTTTTAAAATTAAGAGCCTGTAAAATTACACAAATCCTACTTGAATTTTGCTGCTTTTTTGAAACAAAAAAGCATCTCTTTTGAAGATGCTTTTTTCACTAACTAAACGACCAATTCTTTAGTTCAAATCTAATCGAAGTCCCAACGAAATGTTATTTTCTTTGATTAAATTATCCTGAAACAATGGATTTAAATCGTATTTAAAATATAAACTCAATTCTCTGTAGCCGATATACGAACTCAGACCGTAAACAAAATTATTTACATTGTAATCGCCTTTTATTCTGGTTTTATATTTCAAATCTTCTTCTTCATATTTTAAAATCTGTTTCGATTTTACATTGATCCCCGCATAACCTCCAACTCCAAAACGGAAACTTTTATGGGTTTTAAAATATTTTACGCCATCTTTTTCTGTTGGTCTTGTAAAATCGAATTCCAAATGCACTGGAGCAACCAAATACACATTTCTAAAACGAGATTCCGTTAAATGAATTGGATTTTCAACCAAATTGGTTTGGTCTCCGTCTACCACAAATGAACGATTGTTTGTTGGACGGATGTTATTATACATTAATGAAAGACCATATTTAGCATGAAGCAGATTATCGTTTTTCATTAATCTTGAATTATAAGTAAAACCCCATTCGTAAAAATGTGAACCAATAAAACTATAATTGGAATCCTGAAGTTTTCCGTCAGCAAGTGTGTTATTTAATCCCATTGCGAAAACAAACTGAGAAGTTGTTCTCTTTTCACCTCGAATCGAATCTTTATCATGTTTATACGATTTCCAGCGAATCATATATACTTTAGAAGAATCTTCTTTTATTTTTCCATCTACTTTTTTCTGAACCAAATCGTTTAGTTCGTTTTGAGCCAGCGTAATTTTTTCTTCCATTATTACCGCTCTTGCTTCTGCCAATTCTTTTTTACGCTTTTCAGCCTGTTCCTGCGTAATCTTTCCTTCAGACAACTGAACATTTACAGCCTCAACTTCTTCTTTTAAAGCTTCTTTTTCTTCTTTTGTAATCTTCTCGATTTTATTAGCGATTCTTTTCGTTTCAGATTCAAAGGTTTCCTGTCCCATTACTTTACTTACCAAAAGGAAAAAGAAAAGAATGAAATAAATGGTAAAATTTTTCATGATTGATTGATTTTTTAAAATGATTGATTAGTGATTGATGATTTTATAATTATCGATTGTAAATGGTGATTTTTCATTCCGTCTTCATCGGGTTAAAACCCGACGCTACAATATGCTTCGTTCCTCCGGAATCTAAAAATCTTTTTTCTATATTCTTTTTTCTATATTCTCACTCTTGCTGATTTCTATTAGATATAGCAACTTTCACTTCCTGCAGGTTTTTGTTTACTTTCGTAATTACTTTTTCTCTAAATGAAAGCTCCAATTCCTCATCGACCTGATTCAACAAATCGTTGGCATTGATTTTTACTTTTGCTTTTTTAACGCCACTTTGAGCCAAAACTTTTTCTTCTGCATTTTGTAATAATTGGTCAACATTTTCTTTTTGAGGATTTTCCGGAACTACAGTTTGATTGATTGTTGATTGATTGTTTTTGATGATTGAAGACTCCGCTATTTGATTTGATTCATTTTTACTGGTTTTATTTGAGATTGGATTACTTGTTTTTTCTACCTTATTTGAAATTACTTCCGAAGGTTTTTCAGAAACAGCAACTTCCGTTTTTACCGAATCCTCAGTATTTAAAATAGGATCTTTAACCGATTCTTTTTCGATTTCTTTTTCTACAATTACTGTTTTTGGCGTTTCAACAGCATTTTTATTTTGATTAAAAAATAAAGTTCCAATCAATAAAAAACCTATGAAACTTGCCGCGATATACAGCCATTTTTTCTTTGACGGCTGTTTCTTTTCTTCTTGAACACTCAACATAGCGTCCAATCGATCCCAAGCTTTATTACTTGGTTCAATTCTACGTTCGTCTAGCTTTTCACGGAAATCCTTTTCAAAATTATTCGGTTCCATTATCTTGTTTTTTTAAAATAGTAATTTGTGTTTGCAGCATTTTTCTAGCGTGCGATAATTGCGATTTTGATGTTCCTTCATTAATGCCTAACATCTTGGCAATTTCATTGTGTTTGTAACCTTCAATAGCGTATAAATTGAAAACCATTTTATAGCCGTCCGGCAAAGCATCAATTAAATACTGAATCTGTTCTACTGTAAACTGACTGTCGATTTCATTAAAGCTTTCTTCAACAAAAAATTCATCTTCGGCAAATTTTACTTTTTTCTGAACTCGTAAATACGAAATGCATTCGTTAACCATAATTCGGCGGATCCAGCCTTCAAAACTTCCTTTGTGTTCAAAGTTTTTCAAATTTGTAAACACTTTCATGAAAGCCGTTATCATTACATCTTCTGCCAATTGAATGTCCTTTATATATTGACGGCATACACTTAACATTTTTGAAGAATATTTACCATAAATCTGCTGTTGTGCCTGACGATTGTTTTCGACAGCCAACTTTATGATTTTGGTTTCTTCTTGATGTAACGAAATAATTTTCATTAATAAGCTTTTGGTTTTTGGTTTTAGAAACAGACTTCTATTAGCATAGACGATTGTCGATTTGAAATGGTTGCATGGGCTTAAAAAAAAATTCAAAAAAAATAAATTCCAAATTCCAATGCATGAAAAAACAGCTGATTTACAACAAAGTAAATCAATTATCTAATTGACAAATTTTCTAATTATTTAATTAAAAAGATTATTTTTTTCTTTCAATAACGTAGTTGACCATTAAAGTCAAAGCATCTTTATACTCAGAATCTTCGAAGTTTTGAAGAAGAGAAAGAGCTTCCTGCTGGAATTCGACCATTTTGTTTTCGGCGTAAGCCAAACCATTATTGTTTTTTACAAAGGCAATTACTTCTTTGACGCGTTTTTTGTCTTTGTTGTGGTTTTTGATGGAGTTGATCAACCACTTTTTTTCTTGTGGAGTACAAGTATTTAAAACATGAATTAAAGGCAAAGTCATTTTTTGCTCTTTAATATCGATTCCGGTTGGTTTTCCGATAGCTTCTTCACTGTAATCGAATAAATCGTCTTTGATTTGAAATGCCATTCCGATTAATTCACCAAACTTTCGCATGTTTTCTACCTGAACATCGTCTTCGATTACAGCTTTCGCGCCAAGAGCACAACAGGCTGCAATAAGTGTTGCTGTTTTTTTTCTGATGATTTCGTAGTAAACGTCCTCGGTAATATCCAGTCTTCTTGCTTTTTCGATTTGAAGCAATTCTCCTTCGCTCATTTCACGGACGGCAACCGAAATGATTTTCAACAAATCGAAATCGCCATTATCAATTGAAAGTAATAAACCTTTCGACAATAAATAATCTCCAACCAAAACAGCGATTTTGTTTTTCCAAAGCGCATTGATTGAGAAAAATCCGCGACGGCGATTACTGTCGTCCACCACGTCATCGTGTACTAAAGTTGCGGTATGAATCAATTCGATAACCGAAGCTCCACGATAGGTTCTTTCGTTTACAGTACCGCCTGAAACCATTTTTGCAGTAAGAAAAACAAACATCGGACGCATTTGTTTTCCCTTGCGGTTTACGATATAATAAGTGATTCGGTTTAGTAAGGCAACCTTAGAAGTCATCGACTCATGGAACTTTTTTTCGAAAAGTTCCATTTCGTTAAAAATAGGCTGCTTTATTTGAGACGTAATATTCATTTAGACTCCAAATATACTATTTTAAATAAAAATACGTTGTGTATTTTAAGTTAGGATTTAAAAAAAATTACGCCTTAATCTAAAAACAACCACCAAAAATAGCTCTAACTAATACTGATTTGAATTCATTAATTAAAAGAAGAACCCAAAACTATTATTTATGAAAACAAAATTTTTATTAATTAGCACTTGTATTTCGATGTCTTTTTTTATCAGCTGTAATTCTGATGAAAAAACAAATGATGGATCAGGAACAGCGATTACCAACGATGAAATTATCACCAATTCCAAAATCGATGCCACTGTAGATGATGTTACCAATATTGCCGAAGATCAATTTACCTCACAACTGAATATAAATTCAAAATATGGAGGCCCTAAAAAGAATTTTCTTCCAAGCTGCGCCACTATAACAACCGTTTTGACTAATAATACTTGGACAAAAACTGTCGATTTTGGTGTTGAGGGCTGTACTTTAAATAACGGAAACACAGTTAAAGGAAAAATGATTGTTTCTTTTTCTAACGATTTTAGTTCTTCGACTCAAACTATTAGTTACACTTTTGAAGGATTTTATCATAACGGCAAAAAACTTCAGGGAAGTAAAAGTATTGTTCGAACTATTAAAGAAACTAATTTGCTGGTTACCCCTCATCCTGTTTCTACCGCATCGATAGATTTAACGATTACGTTTGATGATGGCGGCGTTTATACTCGAAAAGGAACCTTAATTAAAGAAATGACTTCTGGTTATGATACTTGGTACGATTGGGATGACAATGTTTTTGTAGTTACAGGAAGCGGTTCAACAACTTTCCCAAATGGAGATACTTACTCGGCAGAAATTACAACTCCTTTAGAGTTTAATGCTATTTGCAGAAAATCTTTTGCTGTAAAAGGAATTGTTTCTATTACTAAAAATGGTGCTTCGGCAACTATAGATTATGGAAGCGGAGAATGCGACTCTCTTGCTACAGTAACCAAAGACGGGGTTACAGAAGAAATTGATTTGAAAAAATAAAATCCTTTTTGCCCAAAAAAAGCATTAAAAACGAGTCTTACGCCTTGCTTTTAATGCTTTTTTTTGTTGATATTTCAAAAATGGCGAACCAATTTCAAAATGGTGAACGGACATATTTTTTCTACCGATGAGATACTCCTAGCGGAGTATAATTCTGGCGAATATTTTTTTTTACGCTTCTTTGTTGGCCAGTTGACCGCAAGCTGCGTCGATGTCTTTTCCTCGGCTTCTTCTTACTTTTACCACCACTCCAATATTTTCCAAGGCTTTTATATAGGCCATAATCGACTCTTCTGAGGCTTGCTGGAATTCGCCGTCATCAATTGGATTGTATTCAATTAAATTGACTTTACAGGGCACATATTTACAGAATTTCACTAACGCATCAACCGAAGCTTTGTCGTCGTTGATTCCTTTCCAAACTACATATTCGTATGAAATTTTGCTTTTGGTTTTTCTGTACCAATATTCTAAAGCTTCTCTTAAATCTTTTAACGGAAAGTTTTTACTGAAGGGCATAATTCTCGCACGAGTTTCATCTATAGCCGAATGTAATGAAACAGCCAGTTTGAACTTCACATCATCGTCTGCCATTTTTTTGATCATTTTCGGAATTCCGGAAGTCGAAACCATAATACGTTTTGGAGACATTCCCAAACCTTCTTCCGAAGTAATCATGTCAATTGCTTTAATGACATTATTATAATTCATTAAAGGTTCTCCCATTCCCATGAAAACAATATTCGAAAGCGGATGATTATAATACAAACGGCTTTCTTTATCAATAGCCAGAACTTGATCGTAAATTTCGCCTGGTTCAAGGTTACGCATTCTTTTTAATCTAGCTGTAGCACAGAAATTACAATCCAAACTACATCCAACCTGACTCGATACACAAGCCGTAGTTCTGGTTTCTGTCGGAATTAGAACAGATTCCACAACAAGTCCGTCATGAAGTCTCACGGCATTTTTTACAGTTCCGTCACTGCTTTTTTGCATGGTATCAACCTTAATATGATTGATTACAAAATTATTCTCGAGCATAGACCTTGTAGCCTTAGCTACATTAGTCATATCTTCAAAACTGTGAGCTCCTTTGCTCCACAACCATTCATAAACCTGATTTCCACGAAACGCTTTATCTCCATTTTCAACGAAAAAATCGCGAAGCTGGTCTTTTGATAAGGCGCGTATGTCTTTTTTCTCCATTTGCATGCTGCAAAGTTAATCACTTTTGTCATTTTTCTTTGTATTTTAAATACATTCTTAAAATCTCATTCAAAAAAAGCGAATCATTACAGCTTTCGTAAAAAACACACAACTTAATAAAAGACAAATATTTACAACCGAAATTATTCTTGATAAATCCTACCTATATATATAACCTCAACAATCCATCCTTTACAATAAAGATTTAATAAAACTTTTGCCATGATTTTTATCATTTCGTTTGTTTTATGTCAGTCCTAATTTTGCCCCAAGAAATAAGGTTAGTTCACAACCACTTCATCGAACTCACCTGATTAAAATTAACCTAACATAATCGAGATGAAAACAATTAAATCAATCCTATTAACAGTACTCTTCACCACAGCTACTTTACAAATAAATGCGCAAAGAACTTATAATGTAAATGCAAACTCCACTTTTGAAGTTGCAGGAACTTCAACCGTACACGATTGGGTAATGAAATCTTCAGAAGGAACCGGAACAGCTAACTTAACCATTAAAGATTCTAAACTAATTGGAATAAACAGTTTAAACATTTCATTATTAGCAGAAAGTCTAAAAAGTTATAAAGCCAGTATGGATAAAGTGGCTTATGAAGCTTTAGACACAGAAAATCATCAAAACATTGAATACGTTTTGAAATCTGCTGCTAAAATTGACGATACCACTTGGAACCTAACGGGAGTTTATACGATTGCAGGAGTAAGCAGAGAATTTGTAACACAAGTAAGAGTGACCTATAATAATGGAACTTTTACTTTACAGGGTTCAAACCAAATCACTTTTGCCGATTTTGAAATGGCTCCTCCAAAAGCGGCTCTTGGGGTTGTAAAAGCTGGAAAAGATTTAACAGTAATCTTCAACATCATTTTAAGCTAATGAAATGGATTTTGAGTGTTAAAAATCCTCTAAATTATTTTTAGAACTCTTACTTCTAAAATCTTAAAAATTCATAATTCAACAAAATCCCACGTTCTTTTTTGCCTTAGTGATCGATTTCGTAAAAAATGAAAACGTTGTAGTTATTAAATACCCATTTAATAAAATTTTAACAATGATTTTTATCATGTATTTCTCTGATTTATAGTGGGATCTTTGATACAAGTTAAAACAACATTCTTAGTACTAACACAGAAACTGGCCAAATTATTAACTTATTTTTTACACTAAAAACATGACAAAAATGAAAACTAGCAGAATAAAATTTTTTGCATTTGCTATCGCATTCTTAGGAATTACTGCATTTGCTACAGCTCAAAAATCCTACACTTTAGACAGTAAATCTACTTTCTCTGTTGCTGGAACTTCAACACTTCACGACTGGGAAATGAAATCGGCTTCTGGAACTGGAACTGCATCCTTAAATATCGCCAACGGAAAATTAACTGATATTGATGCATTAACCATAACACTTCCTGCAGAAACTATAAAAAGTGAGAAAAAAAGCATGGATAAAGTAGCTTACGAAACTTTAAAAACAGACAAAAACAAAAACATTAAATATGTTCTAAAATCTGCCGAAAAAGTAAACGAAACGACTTGGGAGTTAACTGGAACTTACACTATTGCAGGGGTTAGCAAAGTTTACAAAACAACTGCAAAAACCACTGTCACAAAAGATGGTTTAAATCTGCAGGGAACTAACAAAATAACCTTTACAGATTTCGGAATGAAATCACCAACTGCAATGTTGGGAACTATTAAAACAGGTCAGGACCTAACCCTGAAATTTAATTTAAACTTTAATTTATAACCACCATGAAAAAGATTTATGTCCTATTTATTACACTTATCAGCACATTTGCTGTTAATGCACAAGTTAGCTTTGGAAACATGCAAAACCAAATCTCTAGAGGAAAAGATGGTATCAACGTTTTCGATGTACAAAAAGACACTAGAGAATTTAAAGGCCTTAGCATTGACCTTGGTGGTGCTTTCAACATGGATTTCCAGGCAACAAATTCATTCAACGACCAACCAGCTAGTATTACAACTACGACTAATACTGCTACCGGAACTACTGTTAGATCAATCACTGGGTATCGTTTGATGAATACTGAAAACAATTTTACTCTTCCTGCTGCTGATATGTATATTGGTGCTCAATTGTTTGACGGAGTAAGAGTAAATCTAGATGTTTATTTAGCCTCAAGACACCACAATGATTCTTATGTAAAAGGTGGATATTTACAAATTGACAAGTTAGACTTCATCAAAAAAGACTTCTTGGCTGATTTCATGAAATATGCTACAATTAAAATTGGACAAATGGAGAACAATTTTGGTGATGCTCACTTTAGAGGTTCTGATAACGGTAATACCATCCGAAATGCATTTGTTGGAAACAACGTGATGTATTCTTTCACTACAGAAATGGGTATGGAAGTTTATTACAACAGAAATGGATTGGTTAGTATGTTAGGTGTTACAAATGGTAATTTAAATCAAAGTAATGAAGAAGTTTTTTACACTGCTGGACCAAATACCAATACAACACACAGCCCATCAATCTTAGCTAAATTAGGTTATGACAAACAGCTTAATGAAGATTTGAGAGTGAGATTAACAGGTTCTCTTTATCATAATGCAAATCTTGGAAACGCAAACATATATTCTGCTAATAGATCAGGATTTGGGTATTGGGGTATCTTGAATAACAACGCTTACAAAAATACCATTACTAAGACCGATGCTAATGGTACTGTTATTTCTACAACAACGACAGATGTAGCTACTACTTTTAGTAAAACATCTACTCCAGAGGCAACGTTCAACCCTAATTTCAAAAACTGGGCAACAACATACATGATTAACCCTTTTGTAAAATACAAAGGACTTGAATTTTTCGGAACAATTGAATTAGCTTCAGGAGGAGATAAAGCTGGTACAGATGACAAACGTACTGCTAATCAATATGCTTCAGAACTTATTTACAGATTTGGAAATACTGAACAATTCTATATCGGAGGAAAATACAATACTGTATCTGGAAAATTATCTAATGCAGATGCCAAAAAGGTTACCGTAGATAAATTTGAAGCAAGTGCTGGTTGGTTTATGACTAAAAACATTCTAGCTAAATTAAACTACGTGAATCAAAAATATAAAGATTATTCACAATTTACGGGAGATCCTGCTACAGGAAATCTAAACAATTTTTATGGTGGTAAATTTGAAGGTTTAGTATTCGAAGCAACCATTGCGTTCTAATATAAAAAAAATGAAAACAAGATTTCAAATATTAATTATGGGTTTAGTACTATTCTTTTTACTAGGAAGTGCTAAACCCACTTTTTTCCCAGAAGATAGCGCTGTGGTAATTAATAAAATTAAAATAGAAATCACAGGACTATCTACAGTTGGCAAATACAATTGTTCTAATACCTTTAATGTAAAGGATACAGTTTATGTAAACTGTCTTAAAAACAATACTTTCAATACCGAAATTAAAATGACGGACTTTGATTGTGGCAACAAAATCATGACTAAAGATTTACAGGGAACAGTCAAAGTAAAAAAATTTCCAAACAGCACGGTTTCGATTTCGGACATCAAACCAAATGGTAAAAATTACAAATGCAAGCTTAATTTCTACATTACAGACAAAACTTTAAAATACAAAGATTTCATTCTATACAATACAGATGACAAAATTCAGGGAACGCTGAGTTTAAAATTCTCTGATATCGAATTAGAACCGCCAGTAAAAATGGCTGGTTTAATCAAAGTAAAAGATGATATTGTAATCAATTTTAGTTTATACAAAAAATAACTTTTTTCTTCATAAAAAAATAAATAGCGCACAGACAAAAATTAAAAATTTGGCACAGGAATTGTTTTGCTCTCAAAAGAAAAATAATCTTACAAAGAGCTCAATCATTTTAAAATTTGTATTTTTATTTTTCAGCCATATAACCTTTAAGTTTTATCAACCTAAAAAAAATGTAATTATGAAAAAACAAATTTTAAGTTTAGCTGTTATTGCTTTATTAGCGTTCGCTGTACAATCATGCGAGAAAAAAGAAAACAAACCTGCAGAAGATGAATTAACGCTTGGCAACAAAGTGGATTCTCTTACCTCTGACATCGAAGAAGTAAAAGACAGTGCTGTAAGCAAAGCCGAAAGTGCAGCAACTAAAGCCAAAGATGCAACAGAAACTGCTGCTCAAGATGTAAAAAATGCAACTAAAAAAGCGGCAGAAGATGTAAAAGACGCCACTAAAAAAGGTGCAGAAAAAGTCGAAAATGCTGCTAAAGCTGCAAAAGACGGAACTGTAAAAACTGCAAAAGAAGTAAACGAAGCTTTGAAAAAATAAATTAAATAAAAGCTAATAAAGGAAAACCATTCGCTACAACGGATGGTTTTTTTATACCCAATAGTTCGGTAATATTTTTTGTATTTTTGCTCCCGAAATTACAAGATACTACAACATGCATTTTATATCACAAGAACTCGAAGATTACATCGAACAGCATTCTGAAAATGAACCAGAATTATTGGCAAAACTCAATAAAGAAACCTACCAAAAAATACTTTTACCAAGAATGTTGAGCGGTCATTTCCAAGGACGTGTTTTGAGCATGCTTTCGAAATTAATTCGCCCCGTAAATATTTTGGAAATTGGAACTTATACAGGTTATGCGGCTTTATGCTTATGCGAAGGAATGCAAGAAAATGGGCAATTACACACTATTGATATTAAAGAAGAATTGGTTGATTTTCAGAGAAAATATTTTGACGCATCACCTTGGGGAAAACAAATTTTTCAACATTTAGGCGAAGCTGTAAATATAATTCCAGATTTAGATTTAAAATTTGATTTGGTTTTTATTGATGCTGATAAAGAAAACTACTTGAATTACTGGGAAATGATTATTCCTAAAATGAATAAAGGCGGTATTATTTTATCTGATAATGTTTTATGGAGCGGCAAAATTCTAGAACCAGTTCATCCAAATGATGTGAGTACAAAAGTCCTTTTAGAATACAATCAGCTTTTAAAAGACGATCCAAGAGTAGAGACGGTTTTACTGCCTATTCGTGATGGACTAACGGTTAGTCGTGTTCTATAATTTTTTAGATTCTAAGGTTCTGAGATACTAAGTTTTTAAACTGAAAATATATTTTGAGTTGCCTCCAGCTTTAGCTGGAGGAATGCAATCTGGAATCCAAGGCTTTAGCCAAATACTCAAAAGCATTTTGGCTAAAGCCTTTTTATTTAACCAATAAAAAAACCTCCAGCTAAAGCTGGAGGCAATTTATAATACATATCTTTAAAACCTTAGTATATCAGTATCTTAGCAACTCAGAACCTTAGCATCTTAGCATCTTTAAAAAAAATCTATCCCGGAAAATACTGTGGTTTCAATTTTCTGTAAACCAAATAAAGTAAAAATCCGAATAGAGCTCCAAAGAAATAGCCAGTAAGAATATCACCTGGAAAATGCAATCCTAAATAAATTCGACTGTAAGCAAAAATTAATGGCCATAGAAATATAAATCCGAAATATTTGAAATAGCGCTTTAGAATCAAAAATAAGAAAGTCGCAACCGCCATAGTATTAGCTGCATGTCCAGAGAAAAAGCTATATGATTTTCTAACCTGTACAACTCTTATAATTGAATTTATTTCCGGATCATTGCATGGTCGCAAACGCTGAAAAGTATGTTTGAATAAATTACAGGTTTGATCTGTAAAAGCAATCAAAACTGCAATAAAAAGCAATAAATACAGGGTTTGTTTTCCTCCTATTTTTTTATAAATAAGATAGAATAGAAATAAGAAAAATGGCGTCCAATACAATTGATTGGTAATAATAAGCCATAATTTATCATATGTTTCAGAACCTAATCCATTAAGAAAGATTAAAAGATCTTTATCTAATTCCTGTATTTTTTCAAGCATTACATTTGGCGTTTAATAGGTCCAGAGAGTGTATCAATATCTTCTTTTACCTTTTCGATTTCAGTTGCAGTATCTCCTAAAAGATTTCCTGTATCTCCAAGTAAATTTGATTTTGCATTATTAATTTCTGCATTGATATTTCCAGTAATATCGCTCAGAGATTTTGCATCAAGACCATTGGCCTCTGCTCCTTTCTGAATTTCGCTTTTAATATCATTAGTTGCATTTTTTAATTGAGCCATAGCTTTTCCCATTGTACGTGCAATTTCTGGAACTTTATCTGAACCAAAAAGCATTAGTACTATAAACAGTATAAAAACTAATTCTCCTCCTCCTATACCAAACATAACTTTTAATTTTGTAGTCACAAAGATATTAAATTTTAGAGCTTAGAGTTTTAAAATTAACTTAAAAAGTCCTTTAAAATGTATTTCTTAAAAAGAAAAAAGTTCATCAAGCCTTACAGCTGATGAACTTTTTACTATTACTTTATTTCTTTTTAGTCAAATTTTGACTTCGTTTCAACTTTTGGCCAAGAATTATTGGTTACATCGATATCTGCTGTTAACAATTTTGGATCGATTTGAATACTCTTAATTGCTTTTGTTGTAGCATATACTTTTTTAGCCGTTTCGTTACTTTTTCTCCAGATTTGTGCTGGATATTGGTAATTATCTTTAGAACCGTCCTCGTAAGTAATCTCCACTAAGATTGGCATAATCATACCGCCTGGTTTATTAAATTCTACTTCATAGAAGTATTTAGGCGATTTGATACTTGCTTTTTCTTCAGCTGTAAAAGTTTGATCTACGTAATCTGCTAACGGTTTAAAATCTTCAATTTTTAAAGCTTTTTTCTTAGATTGATTTACCTCTGCATTGTCTCCTGCAACTAAGTAAACAAAAGGTCCTTTTTCATAACCAAAACGTCCTTTTCTCACTTTTACATCTTTAAGATCGGCTGTTGGAGTATCTGAAACATAATATTGCTTTACATCTTTAATTCCGATATCTACAAAATCAGTTGAATAGAACCATCCTCTCCAGAACCAGTCTAGATCCACTGCCGAAGCATCTTCCATCGTCCTAAAGAAATCTTCTGGAGTTGGGTGTTTGAATTTCCATCTGTTTGCGTATGTTTTAAAAGCATAATCAAACAATTCTCTTCCCATTACCACTTCCCTTAAAATATTAAGACCAGTTGCTGGTTTTCCGTATGCGTTATTTCCAAATTGGTGAATTGTTTCAGAGTTAGACATAATTGGCTCCAAGAACTTTTGATCTCCGCTCATGTAAGGAACGATATTTTTTGCAGGTCCTCTTCTTGAAGGGAAATTTGGATCTAATTCCTGCTCAGCTAAATATTCTAAAAATGAGTTTAAACCTTCATCCATCCAAGTCCATTGACGCTCATCTGAGTTTACAATCATTGGGAAGAAAGTATGTCCAACTTCGTGGATAATAACACCAATCATTCCGTTTTTAACTTCTTTGCTCGTTACCCCATTTTCATCAGGACGACCAAAATTCCAACAAATCATTGGATATTCCATACCTTGATCTTCTGCAGAAACAGAAACTGCTTTTGGATAAGGATAATCGAAAGTATGAGACGAATAACTTTTTAGAGTATGAGCCACTACCATTGTAGAAGTTTCTCCCCAAAGTGGGTTTGCTTCTTTTGGATAAACAGATTCTGCCATCACAGTTCTGTTTCCAATTTTCACGGCCATTGCATCGTAAATGAATTTTCTTGAAGAAGCAATCCCGAAATCACGAACATTTTTAGCGCTGAATTTCCAAGTTTTCTTCTTTTCAGAAAAACCTTTTTCTGCTGCTTCTGCTTCTGCCTGCGTTACAATAACTACAGGTTTATCAAATGATTTTTGTGCTTGTTCGTATCTTTTTACCTGTTCAGCTGTAAATACTTCGCTTCTGTTCATTAATTCTCCTGTTGCATCAATCACGTGATCTGCAGGAACTGTAATGTTTACATCAAAGTTTCCGAAAGGAAGAGCAAACTCTCCGCTTCCCCAGAACTGCATATTCTGCCATCCTTCAACATCATTGTAAACTGCCATTCTTGGATAGAACTGAGCGATTACATATAATTTATTGCCATCTTTCTCAAATAATTCATATCCTGAACGACCGCCTTCTTTTCTATAGTTATTGATATTGTACCACCATTTTATAGAAAAAGAAATTTTTTCACCAGGTTTTAATGGAGAAGCCAAGTTGATACGCATCATCGTTTCGTTGATTGTATAAGACATTGGATTTCCTTTAGCATCTTTTACCTGCTCAATATTAAAACCACGTTCTAAATCTTTTTTCAAATATTTAGAAGAAAAACCATCAAGCGGTAAAACCTGATTGATTTTTTCGCCCTCTGCTAATGAAGTCTGTCCATTTGCTCTTGCTTGATTTTGGTCCAGCTGAATCCATAGGTACTCTAAGCTGTCTGGCGAATTATTAGAATAAGTTATAACTTCAGATCCAGTTAATTTTGAGTTTTTATCATCCAATTCAACATCGATTTTGTAATCTGCCTGTTGTTGATAATAAGCTGGGCCTGGAGCTCCAGAAGCAGTACGAAACATGTTTGGAGTCGCCAGTAAATCATACATTTGACTGAACTTGTTTGTATCGTATTTACCCTGCTGTCTTGTAGGTGTAGTTGCTGCCTTTTCCTGCGCAATTAACATTGCTGGAAAAAGCAATAATAATGAAATTTTTTTCATAAAAATCGAATGGTAATTTATCAGGGTGTGAAAATAGCAATTAAAACCATAATTTAACACCCTATTTAATACTTTAACACTTCTTTCCTTGAAGATTCTGTAAAGAGAACGCTCTTTTTAGTATCAAATGCTGTAATATGTGTAATGTTTTGCTGTTCTGCATTCCAATCTACTAATATTGTATTTGAAATTTCCAACGTCTTAAATTTATCTACATTTTGAATTCTGGAATAACAAACCAAAACATCATCTGCCTCCACTTCTTTAGATAAAAAAACTATTGCTTTAGACTGTCCATTAACTTTGATTGAAAAATGTTCAGATAGATATTTTTTTAATAATTCAACATCTGCCGGAGTTTCTTTGCTAGTACCAACAAATGTCTTTTTGTGATACTTTTTCTCCATAGCATTATTCAAATCATCAATAAAAATTCGGGAAGTAATCTGCAACATCTTCTTTTCAGCGGCATAATTTACTTGAAAAACCCCTACATAAAATTTATGAAAAGCAAATGCCGAAGTCAATAGAAACAAAACTCCAAGCAAGGGATAAATTATTCTTTTTTTCATTTTTGAGCAGCCTCAGCTTTCTTAAATTCTTTATTCTTATTGATCATAAAATCCATCAACTGAAACTTCTGATCTGGATCTACCAATTCTTTAGAATGCGGATCATTTGAGCAATACATCAAAAACAATTCGACTTCATCATCTTTAAGATTGAGTGTTTTAGAATAAAAGTCTTTTGTAAAATTATCTTTGGCATATTCTACAAAAGCAATATCTGTAATTTCTTCTTCTTTAACCTCCTCTTTTTTGCTCAAAAGTTTCTTTACATCTTTAAAGATTCGAACAAAATCGGTTCCATATTTTATGGTTTGATCAGAAAGCATTGCTTTGTTTTCTGGTGTAGACAGGTTATCCCCTTCAAACTGCATATCTACAATTTTTTGAGAACCGCCTTGTAATGATTTTACTTTTAATTCCTTATGAACCACAACTTCTTTAAGCTGATTATTAACCAAATCCAGCTTTATTTTCAAAAGAACCTCAGCACAATCTTTTTCAGTCAAAACCACTTTTTTTGATTGAAATGTCAAGCCAGAAAACAACAAAGTATCTTTAGGTTGCGCCATGATATCAAACAAACCGCCAGAACCAATAAATGTTCGAACATTTGCATTAATATTCATTACATAACCACTTTCTATGGCTAAAAAATCATTGATAACCTGACCGTGTAATGGTTTCCTGAAACCGTTTTGCCCTAATACAAATTGACAAAATAAGCAGACAACGAGTACTCCTAATTTATTTTTCATTTTCGAGAATTGTTAGATATTTTCTTGCTAGATCGGTGATTAAAAACATACTCATTGTTTTGTTTTTAGTATTCAAAGATACAGCAAAATCGGCATCTTCAACACAAAATAATTGAAATCCTTTAATATCATCAACCGGAATTCGCAATCTTTCTGTGTAATAATTCTCTTCAAAAAGATATTCAAGCTTTCTAAAAAGCGCTTCTTTTTTTTCTACTTTAACCTCTTTTTTCAACATAGCCGTTCTCCCAGACATTGCATTCAGAAGTTTATCTACCGATGTTGAAGTTGCGGTGTAAACCTTTCGTTCTGCAGGTGTATATTTTTTTTGCCCGTATGGGATAATCCCAAGATTTTCTGCTGTAATATTGGCATTTTCATTTACAATCACTTCTTTCAATTCGACTTCCTTTGCCGTCATTTTAACCATCAACAAACTAGAATTCAAATCTTCCAAAGTAATTCTCCGCCTAAGCGGCTCTAAGTTTACTGCAGAAAAAACCAAAACCTCGCCTTCACGCACTGAAATCGAAAAATTACCATCAGCATCTGAAACTGCAGCTACTTGAGTTGTATTATTAATAATATTCACCCCTTCAATCGGAGTGGATTGTTCCATTACTCTTCCAAGCAATTCCTTTGAATTGCCTTTTTGCCCAAAACCAAACTGAACAAAAAAGATAAACTGGACAATTAATATATTTTTACTTATTCTCACTAGCAATTATCTCTTTATATTTCACAGCCAATTCTCCTAAAAGAAATTCTGTAGAAGTTTTATTTTTAGAATTCAAAATCGCGGTAAATTTTTCATTATCTACAGCATAATATTCAAACCCTTTTACATATTCTGCTGGAATTTTCAATCTATCAATAAAATGCTCTAAACTAAACATATTCTCCAAAAGTCTCATAAAAAACTCTTTTTTCTCTACCGCAACTTCTTTTTTCAGCATTGCCGTTCTACCTGAGAAAAAATTCAGCAAAGGATCAGCAGAGATGGATCCTCCAACCATTCCTCCGCCATTTGCTGTAGCATTTAAAGCGGTTGCCGTTTGTAATTTCCTTTCAGCGGCCGTATATTTTTTTTGTCCCTCTGAAATTATCCCAAGACTTTCAGCATTAATATTATCATATCGTTTGATTACTACTTCTTGTAGCTGATTCATAACCATATTCAGCTTTACTGTAAAATTAAGATCCGAAAAATCCTCTTGTTTCAGCATAATTCTTTTTTCCTTAAAAGCTATTGAAGAAAACACCAAGACATCATCTGCTTTTGCTGAAATCGAAAATGATCCGGAGGCATCTGAAGTTACCGTTTCTTCTGTCTGCGCATTGATAACATAAACCCCTTCGGCGTTTGAAGCACTCGAAACAATCTTACCATTTAAAACAGAACGATCCTGGGCTTGAGCTAAACAAGTATGACTCGCAATAACAACTAAAAAACAAGTAATTTTCTGAAACAAAATGAAACAAATTAAAAATATTCTTAAAACGGTAAAAATATCTTAATCTCGTCCAAATTTAATACTAACGAGTTGGTAAAAATATGTTAATTAAAATCTTAAAAAAACGCGCCAAGAAAGAGTTTTTAATACCTTTATTGCACAAATTTTGAGTCAAAAAATCATGAAAAGCATTATTATTGCAAGCACCTCTACCTTGCACGGAGGAAAATATTTAGAATATCTTTTACCTACTTTAGAATCGCATTTTAAGAACTGCAAAACCATATTATTTATTCCTTATGCACGTCCAAGCGGTATATCACATGATGAATATACGCAAAAAGCAAAAGAAGCTTTTTCAACAATCAACATAGAAGTAAAAGGAATTCATGAATTTGAAAATCCGCAAGATGCTGTAAAAAATGCGGAAGGAATTTTTACTGGAGGAGGCAACACTTTTTTATTAGTTACACAGCTTTATAAAAACAACGTCATGCAATTACTTTCTGACACAGTAAAAAACGGAACTCCTTATTTAGGATCAAGTGCAGGAAGCAACATCTGTGGTTTATCAATGCAGACCACAAACGACATGCCTATAATTTACCCTCCAAGTTTCCAGACATTAGGATTAATTCCTTTTAATTTAAATCCGCATTATTTAGATGCTGATTTACAATCTAAACACATGGGAGAAACGCGCGAAACAAGAATTAAAGAATTTCACGCATTCAATACTATTCCAGTTTTAGGTTTAAGAGAAGGAAGCTGGCTGGACGTAAAAGGAGATAAAATCACTTTAAAAGGAGATTTATCTGCAAGATTATTTAAGCAAAATCAAGAAGCTCAAGAGTTAGAACCAGAAACTGACTTAAGTGATTTAAAATAAAAATTCCAAATTCCAAATTCCAAATTCCAAATTCCAAAATAAAAAAAGTAGATAACTATAAAAATTGGAATTTGGAGCTTAATAAGTCGATTTAGTGTCAACTTATTTAGGACGAGACATTATAAACAAAAAAGCCTCAAACAATGTTTGAGGCTTTTAAAGAGCGAAAGACGAGGCTCGAACTCGCGACAACCAGCTTGGAAGGCTGGAGCTCTACCAACTGAGCTACTTTCGCATTAACAGGGTGCAAATATAAACAATTTTTTATTATTAAAAAATAAAAATCAAAAATTATTTATTTTTGACAAAAAAAAATCAGAACTTAAACATTTAGATTTCTTAGAGCGAAAGACGAGGCTCGAACTCGCGACAACCAGCTTGGAAGGCTGGAGCTCTACCAACTGAGCTACTTTCGCATTGGTGGTGCAAATATAAAGAGAAAGTTCAGTTCAAAACAAGCTTTTGGGCGAAAAAAATCAATAAAAAACAACATTTTTTTATAACTTATTTAAAATTAAAAAGTTATAAATTCGCTATTTTTAAAAAAAATCATGATTACAATTAAAGAAATCCCATCCCAAGAAACTTATGCTGTTCGCCAACCTGTTTTAAGAAAAGGAAAACCAATTGAAAGTTGCATCTTTGATGGAGACGATCTAGAAACCACTCATCATTTCGGTTTGTTTGATGATGAAAATTTAACAGGAATTATTTCGTTATTCGAAAAAATCAATCCTATATTTGCCGAACGAAATCAAGCCCAGATCCGAGGCATGGCAGTTTTAGAAAACTATCAGAAAAAAGGATTTGGAGAAGCTTTGGTCAGACATTGTGAAACCTACTGCAATGAAAACAAAGTTGATTTGATTTGGTTTAACGCCAGAACAGCAGCTGTTGGCTTTTATCAAAAAATGAATTACCAGCCCCAAGGTGATGCTTTTGATATTAAAGACGTTGGCGAACATTATTTGATGTTTAAAAGATTATAATATGAAGAAACTTTACTCTTTGGTAGTAATATGCATTTTTGTGAGCTGTAAAAAAGACAGTCCAAAACCTACTCCTGTCATCAAAAAACCGGTGCCAGCAATCATACTTACTGACGAAAGAAAAGTTGAAATAGATACTGCCGCAATTGGCACTTTTAAAAGTGAAACACTGAAACAATTTTATATTGCTTCTGAAAACCAAACTGTTTGGGGAAATCTTGCCAAAAGAAAATACGTTTTAGCTCAATTAGAAAATTCAGATAAATTAGGCTTAGATCCTGAAGATTACAAAGCTTCTCAATTGCAGAAATTCGAAAGTAAAATCAGTAAGCTTAACGATAAAGATTTGGCAACTTATGATATATTATTGACCTATAATTTCGAAAAATATCTAAGTCATTTGTATAAAGGAAAGTTAGATCCGAAAAAACTATATAACAATTGGGACTTGGAGGAAAAGACTTTTGATGTCAATAATGTCCTGATTAAAGCTTTCAATAAAAACAAATTAGACAGCATTGTTGATAACATTCAGCCCAAAACACAAACTTACAAACAGCTATTAAAAGCACTGGAAATTATTAATACTTTTCCAGAAGATGACATCGACACAATTGAATCTGTTGACAAGATTGTTTTAAATGATACCAATGCTGCTTTAATAAACATCAAGAAAAGGCTTTTATATTGGAATGATTTATCAGGAAAAGATAGCCTTACAAAGATATACAACCAAAAAACTTTTGAAGCTGTAAAAAGGTTTCAGGAAAGACACGGACTTGCTTCTGACGGTGTCATAGGCGCTGGAACAATTAAAGCTTTAAATTATTCTAAAGAAAAAAGAAAAGAACAAATTATCGCCAATTTGGAACGCTGGAGATGGTACAACAGTGAATTAGCCGAAAACTATTTCATTATCAACATTCCAGATTACAGTCTAAATGTTGTCGAAAGCCAAGACACCACTTTGGTTCGAAATGTTGTGGTTGGAACCAGCAAAAGGAGAACTCCTGTTATTACTTCTTTCTTAAAAACCGTTGTTTTTAATCCGACTTGGACCGTTCCTCCTACCATTCTAAAAGAAGATGTTGTTCCAGCAATGAAACGAAACCGAAATTATCTTGCAAAAAAGAACATAACTATTTATGATACTTCAGGAAATGTGGTAGATCCAATTGCCTGGAACGAAAAAAAACCTAATAATTATCGCTATGTACAGAGTCCTGGATATTACAATTCATTAGGATTAATGAAGATTTTATTTCCTAATCATCATAGCGTTTATCTGCACGACACCAATCATCGCAACATTTTTGGACGAAATAATCGTTCCATGAGTTCAGGATGTGTACGTGTTGAAAATCCGTTAGAATTGGCACAGCATATTTTGGATGTTGACGGAAACTGGCCTCAAGACAGAATTGATACCATTATTGCTTCTAAGAAAACAATGAGTTTCAAAATTACGAAAAAATATGCCCTCTATCAATGGTACTGGACCGCTTGGAGCAAAAAAAATCAGCTCCTATTCAGAGCTGATATTTATAATTTAGATTCGGATTTATATGCCAAATTAAGAAATTAATCTCTCTTCCATTGAGAAACTTCTTGATGGATGATAAATATATAAACACGATTTATCTTTTATTGTTTCGATAATCTCATCAGTCAATTCAACTGGAACTGCAGGACAGCCTTGGCTTCTGCCTAATCTTTTATGATCTCTGATAAAAGACTCAGAAACATAATCCGCACCATGCATTACAACGCCTCTTTGACGTGCATTGTCATTTACACCATCTTCTAACCCATCCAAACGCAATGAAGCACCATGTTTTCCTTGATAGATTTCACCTGTAGCATAAAAGCCTAAACTGCTTTTAAATGAAGAATTCAGATTTGAAAATGCCGTAGCAAACTCTTCTCCTGTATTTCTTCCATGTGCCACAAGAGAATTAAACAAGATTGTGTTAGTTGTTAAATCAATCACCCACAGACGTTTTGTGTTTGATGATAAACTGAAATCAATAAGAGTCAAAATGTTCTTCTTAATAACTCCTTTCTCTTTCAACAAATAAAATCCCTTTAAAGCTTCTGTAAAAGTTTTAAGTTCTGGCATTTTAAAATTGTTTGAATTCAGGGCACTGTAAACGCTTTCGATTTTGGAATCAACTGTTACTTTTTCAACTTTAGCAATTGACTTTACAGTAGCGTTCTTTTTAAGATCTGTAGTGTTTTTTGAATCTTTTCCAAAAGACAATAGCAAAAACACAAATAGCGGATAAATTTTGTAAATCATTGAATTTCTTTAGGTTAAACAAAAATTTGGGTAAGGCAAAAGTATAAAAAATTCATTCCTCGCAAAATATAAGGCTGATTTTCAGGCCTTTTTTGTTTAAATTTTAACATAATTAACATAAAAATATTATTTCTGTAAGATTTTATCTCATGCTCGAAATCTTAACATTTTAGCGATTTTTCTTAAAAAAAGTCAAATAAAATGGAAATCTTGAAACAAAAACTGTAACAAATAGAACCAAATGCTGTCTATTCTTTCTAAATTAAAATGATTTTCTAAATTATTCCCCATTCAAAATTCATGAAAAAAACAATTTTCCTTGTTTATCTGTTTTCTATTTTGTGCAGTTACGGCCAGAAAAAAGCACTTAAGGCGCAGGCAATTACACAATACATTTCTATTGACGGAAAATTGGATGAACCTGCCTGGGAAAATGCAGCAGTCGCATCAGACTTTGTAATACTTGAACCTGATAATGGAAAATCTATTCCTTATGAAAGAAGAACAGAAGTTAAAGTACTTTACGACAATGACGCCATTTACATTGGTGCTATGATGTACGATAATGAACCCTCTAAAATTCTAAAAGAAATTTCACAGCGAGACAATTTTGGAACTGCCGACCTATTTGGTGTTTTTATTAATGGTTTTAATGACGGACAGCAAGATTTTATGTTTTATGTTTCGGCCGCAGATGTGCAGGGCGATTGTATTATGACTGATGCAAATGGCGAAGATTACTCTTGGGATGCTGTTTGGATCAGTAAAGCATCCTTAAAAGAAAATGGATGGATAGTCGAAATCAAAATACCTTATTCAGCATTGCGTTTTTCAGCAGAAAACAAACAGACTTGGGGAATCAACTTTTTCAGAGATATAAAAAGAGACCGTTTTAAATACACCTGGAATTTTGTCGACCGGAAAATAGGCACTTTTACCCAGCAAGCAGGAACCCTAGAAGGAATTGAAAACATCAAACCTCCTACCCGATTGTTTTTTATGCCTTACGCTTCTTATTATTTAAATGCTTCTGACGGCCTGAAAACCTACGGAACAATCAAGGGCGGAATGGATATTAAATACGGAATTACCGATGCCTTTACCGTTGACGCCATTTTAATTCCGGATTTTGGACAAACAAAATACGATGATCAGATTTTAAATTTAGGCCCATTCGAACAGCAGTTTAATGAAAATAGAGCTTTTTTTACCGAAGGAACAGATTTATTCAGCAAAGGAAATATCTTTTATTCTCGAAGAATTGGTGGCATACCATCAACAGAACCTGAGCTTAATGAGAATGAAGAAATCACTGAATTCCCAGCAAGTGTAAATCTTGTAAATGCGCTTAAAGTTTCGGGAAGAACTAAAGATGGATTAGGAATTGGTGTCTTAAACGCCGTTACCGAAAAAACCTTTGCTACTATAAAAGATACTCTTACAGGCGAAACCAGACGTGAAGTTGTAGAACCTTTGACTAATTATAATGTTTTAGTTTTAGATCAGCGTTTCCGAAAAAATTCCTCTGTAACCTTTATTAATACAAATGTAACCCGAAATGGTCATTTTAGAGATGCCAATGTTATGGGCCTAGCTTGGAATTTAAATACAAAAGCCAACACTTATAGTTTGTTTGGAAATGTAAAATACAGCCATATAAATGATATTGAAGACAAAAACGGTGTTTATTCTACAGTAGGTTTTGCAGAAACGAGCGGTAATTATCGCTATAGTGTTGGCACCGATTATGTCAGCAAAGGTTATGACCCGAACGACCTCGGCATAAACTTTTACACCAATTATTATAATTTTTATGGAAATGCCAATTACAGAATTTTAAACCCGACTAAAAAATTCAACACTTTCAGAATTAATTATAATATGTATACCGAATTCAATAAAGAATCAGGAAAACTACAGGATAACAGCATCAATGCTAATCTTAATCTAACTACTGTAAAAAATAATTATTACGGAACTGGAATAACTTTTTATCCGTTTGAAATTTACGATTATTATGAACCGAGAGCTGAAGGAAGATATGTTGGGATTCCAAGAAGAATAGAAACTTGGGGAAGTATTTCTACCAACTACAACCATAAATTTGCCATAGATCTAAACGGAACTTTTAATGTTTTCGATGAATCTGAACGAATTACTTATGGCTTTGATATTGGTCCAAGATACCGTTTCAGCGATAAATTGTTATTTACTTACTTCTTTAGTTATCTCAGAAAGAACAACAACAAAGGTTATATTGACCAAATTGATGATGACAATAATGAAAACACTCCAAACCAAATCATCTTTGCTAACCGAAATGTTATTACGTATTCTAATACTTTAGGCGGAAAATATGCTGTAAACAGTGCAATTACGATTAATCTTGCGGTTCGTCAATATTGGTCTTATGCGGATAATAAAGATATTTTAATTTTAGAACCAAACGGAGATCTAGATCCTTATCCACAATACACAACCAACAAAAACTCAAGTTTTTATTCCTGGAATACCGATTTATCTTTTTCATGGTGGTTCGCGCCTGGAAGTCAGCTTTCTGCTTTATACCGAAACAATGCTTCTAATTTTGAGCGAATTATCGATAAAGATTTCAGACACAACGTTTCAGGACTTCTTAATAATGATGCGCTAAAACACATTTTTTCTATAAGCGTAAAATATTTTATTGACTATAATGCAGTCAAAAATAAAGTCAGAAAGAGAGCTTAGCGTGAATTAATTTTAAAAAATAAAGACTTCTTTAATTAAATTAATATTTTTTATCTGAGTTCATTTTATTAAACATAAATGTCGTAAAGCTTTCTCTTCAAAGTTTAGAAATGACTTATCTTTGTAGAAAACAAAAATATAATGAACAAAAAAGTTATCCTTATGATTTTAGACGGTTGGGGAAAATCTCCTGACCCTAAAGTATCTGCAATAGACAATGCAAATGTTCCTTTTATAAACAGTCTTTACAAAAACTACCCAAGCGCTCAGCTTAGAACCGACGGATTAAATGTTGGTTTACCTGAAGGACAAATGGGAAACAGCGAGGTTGGACACATGAACCTTGGCGCCGGAAGAATTGTATACCAGGATTTAGCCAAAATTAATTTAGCTGTAGAACATAAAACTTTAGCAAAAGAGCAAGTTTTAATTGACGCCTTTACTTATGCTAAAGAAAACAATAAAAAAGTACACTTTCTAGGATTAGTTTCAGATGGTGGTGTTCACTCTCATACTTCACATCTTCGCGGTCTAATCGATGCTTCTCAAGAATATGGTTTAGATCAGGTTTACATTCATGCTTTTACAGACGGACGTGACGTTGATCCAAAATCTGGAGCAAAATACATTCATGATCTTGAAGATTACATTAAAGATACTCCTGTAAAAATCGCTTCTATCATTGGCCGTTATTATGCAATGGATCGTGATAAAAGATGGGAACGTGTAAAATTAGCTTATGACTTAGTGGTAAACGGCGTTGGAACTCCATCAACAAATCCCGTTTCAAGTGTTTTGTCAAGCTATGAAAAAGACGTTACAGACGAATTTATCGAACCAGTTGTTATGGTTGATGCAAATGCAAAACCGCTTGCAACTATTGTAGAAGGTGATGTTGTAATCTTCTTTAACTTTAGAACAGACAGAGGTCGTGAACTTACTGAAGCACTTTCGCAGCAGGATTTCCACGAACAAAACATGCATAAACTAAACCTATATTATGTAACATTGACAAACTACGACGAAACATACCAAAATGTAAAAGTAGTTTACAATAAAGATAATATCACCGAAACTCTTGGTGAAGTTTTAGAAAAAGCTGGTAAAAAACAAATCAGAATTGCGGAGACTGAGAAATATCCTCACGTAACTTTCTTCTTTTCTGGTGGTAGAGAAACTCCTTTTGAAGGTGAAGAAAGAATCTTAAGAAATTCTCCAAAAGTTGCCACTTACGATTTAAAACCAGAAATGAGCGCTTACGAATTGGCTGATGCTCTTGTTCCAGAATTGAACAAAGGTGAAGTTGATTTCGTTTGTTTAAACTTCGCGAACGGAGACATGGTTGGACATACCGGAATTATGGAAGCAGCAATTAAAGCTTGTGAAGCCGTAGACGCTTGCGCTAAAAAAGTAATTGACGCAGCTCTTGCTAATGATTACACAACAATCGTAATTGCCGATCACGGAAACTGCGAAACCATGATCAATCCTGATGGTTCTCCAAATACAGCACACACGACAAACCCAGTGCCGATTATTTTAGTTGACAAACAGCTGAAAAGTATTCAGGATGGTGTTTTAGGTGATATTGCTCCAACAATTTTAGAATTAATGGGCGTACAACAACCTAATGCTATGACTTGTCATTCATTATTGTAGAAAATATTTTCTTTATTAAAAAAAGAGGCAAATTTTTAGAATTTGCCTCTTTTTTTTGTCATTTCGACTGAAAGGAGAAATCACACTAGAAACTCCGTAAAGTATGTCGCCAATCTTTGTCGATTTCCGAGTGTGATTTCTCCTTTCAGTCGAAATGACAAAAATTACAAATATCTTATTATAAAAATAAATGATACAACTGTTCTACTCCATAAATAATAATTCCGATAACACCGCCAACTAAAGTTCCGTTGATTCTAATATACTGCAAATCTTTTCCAATTTCCAGTTCCAATTTTTCAGAAACCTCTTTTCCATCCCAGGATTTTACAGTTGAAGAAATCAGGTCGCCAATTACTTCTTTGTTATTCAAAAGAACAGACAGCAAATCATTTTTGATGAAATTATTGATTTTATCAATCATTACCGGGTCTTCTTTAATTCCGTTTCCAAAGTTTTGAATTAAACTAGAAACACTGTTTTTGATAGAAGAATCTTCGCCTTTAACTAAATCATTTGTGATAGAGAGTTTAATTTCGTCCCAAATTCCGTTTATGTAATCCTGAACTTCTTTTTTACCAACGAAACCTAAAATCATATCGTTGATTTTAACCCTCATTTCTTCTGAGTTTTTGACCTTTTCTAAGAAGTTAAAAATATATTCATCGATTTTTATTCGTACAACGCTTTCGGGCTTTTTAGCTTCGTTTAAAAAATCCTGAAGACCATTAAATACACCTTCTGTAATACTTTTATCAGCCAAACCAAAACTCAATAAAGGTGTAGAAGCTTTTACTTTTTGACGGATTAAATCTTTGTTATTAGTCAATTCAGCACTCATTACTTCCAAAAGATTCGTCAGCATTTGATTTTTCAAATCTCCTTTTTGTAGAGGTTCCAAAGCCAATGCCACCCAGTCTCCAAAATTTATTCCTTCCAGCTTTTCTTTAAACTGAACCTGAATAAATCGTTTTACATCTTCATCTTTAATCGTTCTTAAAATTCCCGGAATAATATTAATCGCAACTACATTGGCAATTTTATCGGCATTTTCTTTCTGCGAAAGCCAATCTGAGGCTTTGGTTGCAAAATTGAACTCGTCGAGTTTGATTTCCAGTTTCTCCCGATTCAGAAATTCTTCCGAAACAAAATTTCCAAGATTCTCCCCTATTTCATTTTTCTTGGTCGGAATAATAGCCGTATGCCAAATCGGAATTCCCAACGGATGGCGAAACAAAGCCACAACCGCAAACCAATCGGCGATTCCGCCCACCATTGCAGCTTCGCTAAAAGCTTGAAGCATCGGAATTTTAAAATAAATTGATATGATAAAAAGTAAGACCGCAATGCCTAAAAGCGACAAAGCAAATCGCTTCATTTTCTTTAAAGCCTTAGCTTTTTCTATATCCTGATCTGTAACAGTTTCCATAATTACATACGTTTTTACTACTAATTTAAGCCTTTTTTCTGAGACCGTTCTTCTTTCTTTGCCTTTAAATAGCCGCGACTCGAACAAAGTGACTGGCGAAGCAATTCACGAATTTTATTTAAAAACAATCCGTTTATTTGTGCAATCTGCTTTTTTATAAATTTTTGTTTTGTGATAATTCGTGAATTCGTGGCGAAAAATTTTACTTAAAAAATATCATTAAAAATTGTACTTTTGCCAACTGAAAATCTGAAAAAATATGATCATCCAAAAAACCAGAGAGGAAATCGAATTAATGCGCGAAAGTGCTTTAATCGTATCAAAAACATTAGGAATGATTGCTTCTGAAATTAAAGAAGGAGTGACTACATTATATCTTGACAAATTAGCGGAAGAATTTATTCGTGATCACGGTGCGGTTCCAAGTTTCCTTGGACTGTATGATTTCCCAAATTCGCTTTGTATGAGTCCAAATGCTCAGGTTGTTCATGGTATTCCTAATAATGTACCTCTTAAAAACGGTGATGTTATTTCGGTTGATTGTGGGGCTTTTAAAAATGGTTTCCACGGAGATCACGCATACAGTTTCGAAATTGGAGAAGTTGCGCCAGAAGTAAAAAAACTTTTGCAGGTAACTAAAGAATCTCTTTATGTTGGAATTAGAGAATTTAAAGCTGGAAATCGCGTGGAAGATGTTGGAAATGCGATTCAGAAATATACAGAAGCTCATGGTTACGGAGTAGTTCGTGAATTGGTTGGACACGGTGTTGGGCAAAAAATGCACGAAGAACCAGAAATGCCAAACTACGGAAAACGCGGACGCGGAAAACTTTTTGTAGAAGGAATGGTTGTGGCGATTGAACCGATGATCAACATGGGTACAAGAAACATCAAACAACTCAAAGACGGCTGGACAATCCTAACTGCTGATGGAAAACCAAGTGCGCATTTCGAGCATGACGTTGCCTTAGTTGATGGAAAACCAGAATTATTATCGACTTTCCAATACATCTACAAAGCTCTTGGAATCGAGAGCAACGAAGAAGACGAATTTAGACAAGTTCCTTTAGTGTTATAACACGAATTTCACAAATTAACACGGAATAATCTTTGTCTAAATTGCACCGAAAAGAATGATAAATGATGAGTGAATTATATTTAAGAGATGAATCTTATAAAATTATTGGAATTTGCATGGAAGTCCATAAAATTTTAGGAAAGGGACATAGTGAAAAAGTTTACGGAGATGCTTTAGAATATGAATTTCAGCAAAACAATATTCCTTATAGCCGTGAATTAAAATATAATATTTCGTATAAAGACATTATATTACCCAGTTACTATTTTGCAGACTTTGTTATTTTCGATGAAATTATTTTAGAATTAAAAGCGATTTCAGAATTGACAACAAGTGAAATCAAGTAAACATTAAATTATTTAGCAGCATCAAAAAATAAATTAGGCTTATTAATCAATTTTGGAGAAGACAGCCTTAAATACAAAAGAATAATACTTTAACCCAAATCAAAAGTTCGTGAAATTTCAGCGCACTATTAATCCGTGTCAATTTGTGAAATTCGTGTTCAAATTTATTTAACTGTGAAAAAACTTTTTAAATTCGTTTTAAATACTATTCCTCGTCCATTATTAATTCGTTTGAGTTATGTGGCGCGTCCTATTTTGGCTTTCTCTTTAAGAGGAGATAAATTTACAGATCCTATCGACGGAAAAAGCTTTAAATCTTTTTTGCCTTACGGATACGGAAAGCAACGTAATAATGTGCTTTCGCCAAGTACACTTTCTTTAGAAAGACACCGTTTGCTTTGGTTGTACTTAAAAGATGAAACTGATTTTTTTACAGCACCTAAAAAAGTATTACACTTTGCTCCTGAACAGGCTTTTTACAAGTTATTCCGCAAGCAAAAAAATATTGATTACACCACTACCGATCTGTTATCTCCTTTGGCAGATGTAAAAGCAGATATTTGTAACCTGCCTTTTAAAGACAACGAATATGATGTGATTTTGTGTAATCACGTTTTAGAACATATTCCGGATGACACGAAGGCAATGCAGGAATTATTCCGTGTTTTAAAACCGGGCGGAATGGCGATTTTGCAAATTCCTCAGGATTTAAATCGTGACGTTACCTTTGCAGATGATTCGATTACAGACCAAAAAGAGCGTGCCAGAATTTTTGGGCAATACGATCACGTTCGTATTTACGGACGCGACTATTTTGACAAATTAAGAAGCATGGGTTTTATCGTAATTGAAGAAGATTACACTAATAAAATAGCACCAGAATTGGTTGAAAAATACTGTTTGGCAAAAGGAGAAATTATTCCGCTTTGCTTTAAACCACAGGAAAACTAAATTAGTTTTCTACCATATAAGTTCATTTAAAAAGTTTTCAGAATTGCCCTATTTTGAAAACTTTTTAAATTTTAAATTGCTACCCAAATTACACGCCAACTAAAACTCAAATCTTGGAACCTACAAAATCATTTCAATTTTGCTTTGACATCAGTTTAGAAAAAAACCTCAACACTTATATTCCAACCGCCTACATTGTTGAGCATACTGATGAAATTAAATATCTGGATAAAAAAGCAAGTCCCGGCGTAATGCAAAGCTTCGGGATTGTTTACGATAATTTGGATTCTAATTCAAAAAAAATTCTGACGGCTTGTGAGTCTTTAAAACCTGAATTTATCTTTAAGAAATTCAGCGCCAAAATCAAATCAGCTAAGACGATTGCTGATTTGCAAAAAGATTCCAAAATTGATTTTGCGATTCGTCAGCATTTAAAATTTCATCTTGGGTCCTTTTACGATTTAATTGTAAAAGAGCAATTTCCGTTGTCATTAAATCTCGGACCAGAAAAAGATTTTTATCGTTCACGAGTAGATGTTAGTCCGCTTTATTTTGAACCTCAGATTCAATTCGACAAACACGACGAAGGAATTACCTATACCCTTTCTCTAAAAGAAAACGAAACAGCCTTTTTACCTATGGATAAAAAAGTAGATATTCTTTTAGACGAACCAGGCTGGCTGATTATCGATAAAAAATTAGGCCAGTTAACAGCTCTTAACGCTAAAAAACTGATGCCTTTTTTAAAGAAAAAATCAATTGAAATACCATCAAAATTAGTTGATGATTATTTCAAAAGTTTTATTCCGGAAATCGCTAAAAAAATAGATATTGAATCGACAGGTTTTGAGGTCGAAAGTCGAGATAAAATTATCTCCTGTGCGATTCAGCCGGTTCATGATTTCTTTAAAAACTGTTACTATCTTAATCTTTATTTTGATTATGATGGTTATACTTTTGATGCTTCCAAAACCAAAAAAACGCATTCGTTTGTAGATTTCAGCATTGCCAATCAGCCTAAAATAATTCAGTTTAAAAGAAGTTCTGAAGAAATTTTTTATACTGATAAATTAGCAGAACTCGGTTTAACCATAATCAAAAATGAATTTTACGGATTGGATTCTGAAACCGAAAATCCGGATCCTTACATCAATATCCAATTTATTATTGATCATAAAGAAGAACTGGAAAGCTTAGGTTTTACAATTGAAAATCTGAAAGCCGAAAGCAAAGAAATTATTACTGAAAATTATGTTGTTTCAGCTTCCAAAGAAACTGCTGGAGATTGGTTTGATATTAAAATCATCATTACGATTGGAACGTATAAAATTAATTTCAGCGAAATTATTCCAAACATAAAAAGCAAAGAAAGACTTTTCCAATTGCCTGACGGAAACTATTTTCTGATTCCGCTGGAATGGTTTAGCAAATACAGTTCGCTGGCAAAATTAGCCAAAACAGAAAATGGAAATCTTCTTTTGCGAAAAAGCAACTTTACTGCTTTGGATGCTATTCCGGAAATTAAAGACGATGTAACTCATAAAGCCGAATACAAAGCTTCAGATTTACTGAAAGCTACTTTAAGGCCGTACCAGATTGAAGGCGTTCAATGGCTTTTAGGACATTTCAATTCCAATTTAGGCGCTTGCTTGGCCGATGATATGGGACTTGGAAAAACATTGCAGACTTTAGCGGTTTTGGTTGCGGTGCAAGAACAACTAGGTTTCACAACTAAAACTACCAACTTTGATTTGTTTTCGAACGAAACTACAATAGAAAGAGAACCGCTCAAAACGTTGATTGTTTTGCCTTCTTCCTTAGTTTTTAACTGGTACAATGAATCATTGAAATTCACTCCGCATTTTTCAAAAATGCAATATGTGGGGAATGACAGAAAACAATTAGCAAGCAGATTAGCTACAACCGATTTGATTTTTACGAGTTACAGTATTGTTCACCGTGATATTGCTGTTTTAGAAAAATACGATTTCCGTTATTTGATCTTAGACGAAAGTCAATACATTAAAAACAAAGATTCGAAGATTTTCAAAGCGATAAATAAAATCAGTACGGCTCATAAAATTGCATTAAGTGGTACGCCGATAGAAAATTCGCTTGACGATTTATGGTCGCAAATGCAGTTTATAAATCCGGATATTTTGGGGAATTATAAATTTTTCATGGACAATTTTAAAACTCCAATTGAAAAAAGACAGGATGAAACTATTTTATCAGAATTAAAAACTCTTGTTCAACCTTACATTTTACGAAGAACAAAAGAACAGGTTTTAAAAGATTTACCTGAATTATCAGAGCAGATTTACTACTGCGAAATGGATCCTGAACAGGAGAAATTATACGAAAAAGAAAAATCGAAAGCCCGTAACTTTTTACTCAAAACAGATGGCTCAAGTCCGGATAAAATTAGTATTATCAATACGTTGATGAAACTGAGACAATTGAGTAACCACCCGAAAATGGTTGATCAGGAATCTGAAATTGATTCCGGGAAGTATATTGCGGTTACCAATTATCTGGAAACTTTAGTCCACGAAAAACAAAAGGTCATTATTTTCAGTTCATTTGTAACCAATCTTGGATTTTACACAGACTGGTGCAAGGAAAACAAAATCCAATATTGTGAAATTACGGGAGAAACTCCAGCCAATAAAAGAGAACAACAGGTAAAAGTATTTCAGGAAAAAGAAGAACCATTGTTATTTTTCATTTCGCTGAAAGCGGGAGGCGTTGGTTTAAATATTACGAAAGCTTCTTACGTTTTATTTTTAGATCCATGGTGGAATCCTTTTGCCGAAAAACAAGGAGTTGGACGAGCACACAGGATTGGACAATTGAACAAAGTAAATGTGGTTCGTTTTATTTCTAAAAATACGGTTGAAGAAAAAATCATCAAACTACAGGAAAACAAAAAACTGTTGTCTGATTCACTTTTAGAAGAAAGTTATATTAATGATGAAATTGAAGCCAATCTAGAATACATCTTGAACTCTTAATAAGTTAAACCAATAAATCCGACTGTTTTTCGTTGTATAAAATTGTTATATTTACAATCTTACAACATAAATGGGATGTCAAAATTTTTATATCAGAGCCTTTTATTTTTTTTCTTCTATAGTTCGATAACTGCTCAGCAAATACAAAACGAGGTTGAACCTCCTTATAATATTAAAACCGTTTCTTTTGTTCAAAACGGAAGCAATGTAGTTCCTATTTTTGAATTAGGTTCTTCGTTTGCTTTTCAGTTTGATGATTTATTTGGTAATGAAGCCAATTACTATTATGAAATTCTTCATTGTGACTATGACTGGAAGCCAACTGCTATTCCGAAAATAGATTATATTAACGGTTTAGATAATCAAAGAATTAATGATTACTCTAATTCCTTTAATACACTTCAGATTTATTCGCATTACAGACTTTCTTTTCCAAATCAGTTTACAACACAATTGAAGCTTTCCGGAAATTATATGCTACGAATTCTAAATGAAGACCGAGAATTAGTACTTTCAAGAAAGTTTATTTTATACGAAAATCATTCAACCGTAACCGCTCAAGTAAAAAGAAGCCGAAACCTGAGCAACATTGATTACAAACAAAATTTAGATTTTGCGATTTTATCTAATGATATAGCATTTCAGACTCCTTTACAGAATGTAAAAGTTCTTTTATTACAAAATGGAAATTTTAATACAGCAATAAAAAATATTGTACCACAATATACTATTGGCAATCAACTGGTTTATAAATACGATAAAGAAACTCAGTTTTGGGGCGGAAATGAATTTTTATATTTTGAAAACAAAGACATTCGGGCCGCCAGTAACAATGTTGCTAAAGTAGGTTCTAACGGCGATATTTATAATGCTCATTTGTATACTAATGCTGCAAGAGGCAATCAGATTTATACGAATTATGAAGATGTCAACGGAAACTTTGTTGTCAAGAACATCAATGCATCAAATAATGACATTGAAGCCGATTATGCTTGGGTTTATTTCACTTTATCTGCTCCAGCATTCCGATTAAACAAAGACATTTACATTACTGGAATGTTTAACAATTATAGTCTTTCGCCAGAATATAAAATGGATTACAACACTGATAAAGCCGTTTTCGAAAAAGCCATTATGATCAAGCAGGGATTCACTAATTTCCAGTTTACTGTTGCCGACAAAAAAGGCGTTATTGACAACGAAAATGCTATTGACGGAAACTTTTATCAGACTGAAAACGAGTACACCATTCTGGTTTATTATAAAGAGGCAACAGATCGTTATCAGCGCGTTATTGGTAAAGGAAATGCAAACTCTATCAATATAGTCAATTAAAACAATGTTAAGGTTCTAGATTAAACGATTTTTTTTCTTAACTTTGCCACTATAACAACCACATATATACTGCGTTAGTATGGTTTCTCAAATTACACGAGGCATAAAAATATCTGTTTTGACTAGTTTTGAAGGTACTTACTTCAAGAACTACAAGATTCACTTTGCTTTTAGTTATGTAGTTACGATTGAAAACCACAGTAAAGATTCTGTGCAGTTAACTTCACGTCACTGGGAAATTTTTGATTCTCTAAACGATCTAGAAGTAGTAGATGGTGAAGGCGTAATTGGAAAAAAACCAGTTTTAAAACCGGGAGAAAATCACACTTATAGTTCCGGTTGTTTATTATCATCTCCTTACGGTGCTATGAAAGGTCATTTTAATATGATCAACTTTACTACCACAAAAACATTCAAAGTAATTGTTCCTACTTTTAGGATGTGCGCTCCTTTTGCTTTAAATTAAAGACATCGCTTTAGCACGATTCTTTTTATCGTTATCTTAATCATAAAATTATCAATTTATTAATTTATCCTTTGTACTTTTGTGCAGCGTTAGATTATTCGTAACAAATCAAATTTTCTAACTATAAATTATCTAATAATCTAATTTTAAATAACATGCTTAAAGGATTTTTTCATGTACCAAAAGCGGTAAACGAGCCTGTAAAAGGATACGCACCGAACTCACCAGAAAAAGCAGCGGTTCAAGCGGCTTATACCACGATGTGGAATTCTCAAATTGACGTTCCTTTATATATTGGAAACGAAGAAATCAGAACTGGAAATACAAGAAACATTACTGCTCCACACGATCACAAACATATCGTTGGAAAATACCACTTAGCTGAAAAGCAACATATTGAAAAAGCGATTGCTAATGCACTTGAAGCAAGAAAAGCATGGGCAAACATGGCATGGGAACAACGTGCTGCTATTTTCTTAAAAGCTGCCGAACTTATCGCTGGACCATACAGAGCTCGTATCAACGCTGCTACAATGATTGGTCAATCTAAAAATATCCACCAAGCAGAAATTGATTCTTCTTGCGAATTAATCGACTTCTTAAGATATAATGTTGAGTTTATGACTCAAATCTACAACGATCAGCCAAAATCAGATTCTTCTGTTTGGAATCGTGTAGAATACAGACCACTAGAAGGTTTTGTTTACGCTATTACTCCATTTAACTTTACTGCTATCGCAGCTAACCTTCCTGCAAGTGCCGCTATGATGGGTAACGTTGTAGTTTGGAAACCAAGTGACAGCCAAGTATTTTCTGCCAAAGTTATCATCGACGTTTTCAAAGAAGCTGGAGTTCCAGACGGTGTTATCAACGTAGTTTTCGGAGATGCTTTAATGATTACAGATACTGTTTTGGCAAGCCGTGATTTTGCTGGTGTTCACTTTACAGGTTCAACTCACGTATTCAAAGATATCTGGGCTAAAATTGGTGCAAACATCCACAATTATAAAACGTATCCAAGAATCGTTGGAGAGACTGGAGGTAAAGATTTCATCATTGCACACCCAAGTGCAAACGTAAAACAAGTCGTTACAGGAATTACTCGTGGTGCTTTTGAATTCCAAGGTCAAAAATGTTCTGCTGCTTCTAGAGCTTATATCCCACAAAGTTTATGGCCAGCTGTAAAAGAACAATTAATTGCTGATGTGAAATCTATGAAAATGGGTTCTCCAGAAGATTTTGGAAACTTCATTACAGCAGTAATCCACGAAGGTTCTTTTGACAAATTAGCTAGTTATATCGATCAGGCGAAAAAAGATGCTGACGCTGAAATTATCGTTGGAGGAAATTATGACAAATCTGTTGGGTATTTTGTTGAGCCAACGGTTATTGTAACTACAAATCCAAAATATACGACAATGGAAACTGAGTTGTTTGGACCTGTTATCACAATTTATGTTTATGAAGATGCTAAATGGGAAGAAGCTTTAGAATTAGTTGATACTACTTCTGAGTATGCTTTAACTGGAGCTGTTTTCAGCCAAGACCGTTATGCTATCGAAGTTGCTACAACTAAATTACAAAATGCCGCAGGTAACTTCTATATCAATGATAAACCAACCGGAGCGGTTGTAGGAATGCAACCGTTTGGTGGCGCAAGAGCTTCAGGAACTAATGATAAAGCGGGTTCTGCATTAAACTTACTACGTTGGGCTTCTCCAAGAACTATTAAAGAAACTTTTGTAACTCCAGAAGATTACAGATATCCATTTTTAGGATAATTTCTATTTCAAGTTTAGATTTCAAATTTTGGAATCTGTCAATATAAAAAGCCGAATCTTTTGAAGATTCGGCTTTTATTTTTTTCTTTTCACATTCATTTTACACCGTTTTTTTTTAGTAACAAGACATAAAAAAACAAATTACCTACATTAAAACAACCCAAACACAGTTTTGTAGTAATTTTCCTATTTAATTGATTGCCAACCATATAGCTTCTTAGAAAAACTTATTTTAATACTTTTAAAACCTCTTGTTCCTTTTCAAAAAAAAACATCATAATACATTTGTTCTACCAAAATCAATTAGTATTATTTAAACATTTTTAAACTTATGAGAAATTTAAACAATGTTCCTAAAGTCATTTTAGAATCAAAAAGTATTGGACACGCTATTGATTTTAAATGGAATAAAAAGAAAATAAATGAATTATTAGATCCTTTTGAAGAAAATGAAGATCTCGAGAATTTACTAACTCAAATAAATCATAAAGCTTCGGTTGGACTAGCTGCCGCCTTATTAGAATGGATTTATTGGCGCTTTACTGGATATACAAAAGATACAAACGATACCCAAAAACGCATTGAGGCACTTTGGTGTTCTGTTGATAATCCTGAACAAACAAATCCATTGTTATTTGATACCGATTTTGAAATTCCAGCTTCAGGTTGTGTTAATGGAGCACTTTGGATCGCCCATATGAATGTTAGAATGATAGATACTCTATATAAAAAGGGTTCTTATCATCTTCAGAACGAACTTATTGGGCTAGTACTATTAGTGCGTCATGTCACTCCTAAAAAGAAAGTATTTGATCATTGGTTTAATCGTATTATGATAGAGCTTATTTGTTTATATCCTTGTGAATATCAAAATTTAGATTTAAACGAAATAGATGAAGAAATATACGATTCTTCCAACGAGCCTGTAATATGCCGTGATTTCTTCTTTGATTCAGAATTTAAGGCTACTACTGAAGCATCTAAAAACGCAATACATAGCTTTATTGACAATTTAAATTATCAGGCAAACCAATTTTTGAATCTTTCAAGAGTACATTCTTAATTTTTAATAGTTTTTATTTATTCAAAAAAATAACCCGGAGAGTAAAATCTGCCGGGTTGTTTCTTTTTAAGGTTTAAATTTCAAAGGAAGATGTACCACCTTTTTAGTTTCAAAAAACTCATCTTCAAAATGATCTGCCAAATCATATAAGGTGGCATTTGGAAAATCTTTTAATTCCTCTGTCAAATCACCGCCTTTTAGATAAAGGATACCGTTTTTCAATTTATGTTTATGCTGTTTCTTAATCTTGTCTTTTATCCAAGAAACAAAATCCGGCATATTGGTAACGGCACGGCTTACGATAAAATCAAAATCCCCTTTAACCAATTCTGCACGTTTTTGCTCTGCTTTTACATTCTTTAATTCCAATGCATCTGCAACTCCTTGCACTACTTTTATTTTCTTCGCTATAACATCAATCAGATAAAAACGCGTTTCAGGAAAAAGAATTGCCAATGGAATTCCTGGAAAACCACCTCCTGTTCCAACATCCAAAACAGTTGTTCCAGGTTCAAACTTCATAATTTTAGCAATTCCTAACGAATGTAAAATGTGTTTTGTATATAATGAATCGATGTCTTTACGAGAAATAACATTGATTTTCTCGTTCCAATCGTGGTATAAAAAGTCTAATTTTTGAAATTGTTCGATTTGAAGATCGGTCAAATTGGGAAAATATTTCAATATCTCATCCATTGCTGTAAATTTTTAACAAAAGTACTACTTTACGATTGAAATATTTAACTCAAATTTGCAAATTGAGAATTTATAATAATTACCTTTGAAAACTATTTAAATTAATTATGAATAACACGGCTCCGACATTTGCTAGGCAAGACAATCTGAAGTTCTTCAGAACACTTAATTCTCGGGTAAACAATTACTTCAAGGAAAATAATATTCAGAAAACCGGAAATTGGAAATTACACCTAAAAGCTGTTATTCTATTTGCTGTTTTCTTAACTCCCTATTTTTTAATCCTTACACTTGACATGCCTTTTTGGTTAATGCTGTTGCTATCAATTGTAATGGGCGTTGGAATGGCGGGCGTTGGAATGAACGTCATGCATGATGGAAATCATGGTTCTTACTCCAATAAAAGCTGGATTAATAAATTTATGGGCGGAACCATTTATGTTTTGGCTGGAAATGTGTACAACTGGCAGGTACAGCATAATGTATTGCATCATACTTATACTAATATACCAGGACATGACGAAGATTTAGATGCTGGAAGAATTATCCGATTTACAGAACATGCGGAATGGCATCGTTTTCATCGTTTTCAGCATTATTATTCTGTTTTCTTATACGGTTTATTGACTTTTAATTGGGCATTAACAACCGATTTTAAGCAGATGAGAAATTATTTAAAAAGAAAATTGTCTTACGGAGAACCAAAAAATCCTAAAATTCTGTGGACTACTTTAATTATCACTAAACTTATCTATGTTTCAATTTGGATTGTTCTACCAATGGTAATCGGAATTACATGGTGGAAAGTACTTATTGGATTTTTCGCAATGCACTACACAGCAGGATTAATCTTAAGTATTGTATTCCAATTGGCACACGTGGTAGATCATACTACAAATCCAACTCCAAATGATTTAGGAGAAATGGATAATACTTGGGCTATTCACCAATTGTATACTACAACTAATTTTGCACCAAAAAATGCAATCGTAAACTGGTACACTGGCGGATTAAATCATCAAATTGAGCATCATATTTTCCCAAATATAAGCCACATTCATTACGGCAAAATTGCAAAAATCGTAAAAGAAACTGCAAAGGAATGCAACCTGCCCTATTACGAATACAAAACAATGCGAAGTGCTGTTATTGCTCACTTCAAGCATTTACGTGAGTTGGGAATGAAGCCAGAATTAGCATAAAAACTAAAAAAAAATCTATTAATAATTAACCTTCCTTAAACAACACAGCAAATTTAAGGATATTCAAAATTTTTATAATGAATCATATTCTTTCGGACAGAATCAACAACCTTGCGACTTCGCAGACATTAGCAATGGCCGCTTTGGCAAGAGAATTAAAAGCACAAGGAAAAGACATTATCAGTTTAAGTTTAGGCGAGCCTGACTTTAATACACCAGATTTCATCAAAGAAGCTGTTAAAAAAGCAGTAGACGAAAATTATAGCACCTATTCTCCAGTAGAAGGTTACCTTGAATTGAGAGAAGCAATTTGCAGAAAATTCAAAAGAGACAACGGATTAGATTACAAACCAACTCAAATTGTAGTTTCTACAGGAGCAAAACAATCTTTATACAACATTGCACAAGTAATGTTAAACGATGGTGACGAAGTTATTTTACCAGCACCATACTGGGTTTCTTATTTCGAAATCGTAAAACTTTCTGGCGGAGTTCCTGTTGAAGTTCCGACTTCTGTAGAAACTGATTTCAAAATGACACCAGAGCAATTAGAGGCTGCAATCACACCAAAAACAAAAATGATGTGGTTCTCTTCTCCATGCAATCCTTCAGGTTCTGTTTACAGCAGAGAAGAGTTAACAGCTTTGGCAAAAGTGTTGGAAAAACACCCAAATATTTACGTAGTTTCAGATGAAATTTATGAGCACATCAACTTCTCAGGAACTTTCTGCAGTATTGGTTCAATTCCGGGAATGTTAGACAAAACGATCACTATAAACGGAGTTGCAAAAGCATTCGCAATGACTGGATACAGAATTGGTTACATTGGAGCACCAGAATTCATCGCAAAAGCGTGTACAAAAATTCAAGGGCAAGTAACATCTGGAGCAAATTCTGTTGCACAAAGAGCTACAATTACAGCTGTAGATGCAGATCCAAGCGTTTTAAACCACATGGTTCAGGCTTTCCACACACGTCGTGATTTAGTTGTTGGATTATTAAAAGAAATTCCAGGCGTAAAAATCAACGTTCCAGAAGGAGCATTCTACGTATTCCCAGACGTTTCTTCTTTCTTCGGAAAAACTTTAAAAGGACACGAAATCAAAGATGCGAACGATGTTTCAATGTATCTTTTAGCAGAGGCAAACGTTGCAACAGTAACTGGAGATGCTTTCGGAAATCCAAACTGCATTCGTTTCTCTTACGCAACAAGCGACGATATTTTAAAAGAAGCATTACGCAGAATCAAAGAAGCTTTGACTGCATAAACATATTCTAAGTTTTATTAAAACGGCTTAAGGTTCAAAAGTTTCATCACTTTTATTACTTTAAGCTGTTTTTTTTTATGGACTTAATTGGGGCGTGTTCGCCGCGGCGAATCGGGCTATTCGTTACAAGTCCTCGCACTTCCTTCGTCAGGCTGTGGGCTTTCCACTGCTATCCCTCACGCAAACCGATAAGCGAGATAATCCATTTTCAAAAGAAAAAAATCCCCAAGATCTGCCAAATCTGCGAGAAATACCAAATAGGCCTTTCAAAATTCCCATTCTACAATATTATAAAATCCCGATTGTAATCCTGTAAAACAAAGCCTGTTATAAATTACAAACTTTGTAACATATTAATTTCAAAAATTATGTGTCATGATACATGCAGAAGAAACCACAACAGAAACAATTAAAACATTAGAAGGATTAATTTCTATTCTTGAAGACGGAAAACTAGGATACACCAATGCGGCAGAACATGTAGAAAATCTAGCCATGAAAGCCGATTTTCTTGATTACGCCCGCGAACGTGCCCTATTCATTGTAGAACTGCAAGACGAAATCAATAAACTTGGTAAATCTACAGATACATCTGGCGGAGGTCCACTTGGGGCTTTACACAGAACTTGGATCGACATTAAATCTTCTTTTACAGGAGGTGACACAAAAGCAATTATCAACGCTTGTGTTACGGGTGAAGAAGCTGCAATTGAAAAGTACAAAGCAGCACTCGAAGAAAATCATCTTGAACACAGCCAAGTTTACATTGTTTCAAAACAATTAAACAGCATTCAAAACACTTTATCACAAATTAAAATGAGAGCTAATTAATATCATTTAAGCTTTTTATTTTAGAAAACTGCTTAGTCTATTTATAGATAAGCAGTTTTTTTGTTTTTTGTTAAAACTGAAAAAATAATACTATTTTAGTTGCAACCAATTTCTAACCAAAAAGCTATTTTTTATGACCTTAAAATTACGCAGTATTTTTACTTGTACTATTTTTATTTTTTTATTTTCCACCCAAACAAAAGCACAAACAACAGGCAAATTTATTAAAGCATCTATAGGTTACGGATCAAGCGCTTCCTATTATATCGAAGATTATGGAAGTCAAGATGAAGTAGATGTTATGGGAGGCGGTCTTTATCTTCAGGGTGAATACATTATAGGAATAAAATCATGGTTTAGCTTAAGACCCTACGCTGGTGCCATTTTTGAATCTGTTGATAAAAATCAAAACGTACAGAATCAACCTCAATATAAAGTAACAACTAATGCGTTTTTAATGGGAGGAAAAGTTCGTATTTGCGCACCAATTCCATGGGTTGCCCCATTTATTGAAGGTGGAATCGGAACGTCGATAGGTAAATTTGAAACTTTTACACCAAACGTCAATTTTAATAAAAGCACTATTTTAATGCATATTCCTTTCAGTTTAGGATTAGCAGTGGGAAGACATAATAGTTTCGAAATTGGTATTTCTGGATACTTTCATCCAGCTGCAAAACAATCAACTGGAGTATTTGCTGTTGGATATACTTTCCCATTAGATTAAAAAAATATTAAACAATAAAAAAACAACACATTATGAAAATTTCAGCTATAATATTTTCATTTCTTTTCATTGTTCAAGTTTCTTTTAGCCAGACTAATTCAATTGAAAATCCTCCCAAAAGAACTTGGAAAATTTTAATAAAAAATGGTAAATCTGCTGAGGAAAATTTTACATTGGTTGGGAAAACGATATTAGAGAATGATTTTCAAATTGAAAAAAAGGACAAAGAATTTTTATCAATTCAAACATCACCAAAAAATTTAAAAAAGTTAAATGCTCTTTACTACTTAAATTTTCTAGTAAAAGACAGTTTAATAATTTTGACCGGAATGTCAAAAATTAACTTATCATTAAATTATGGAGGCGTTACTTCTGAAAGTTCATATGATAAAATAATTAATCAAGGAATGAGGGGTTCTGTAGCTAAAGAATCTTTCAACGAAATGTGGAAATTTGCAGGATTAATTCCAAAATCGGAATACCAATTCATTACTGATTAACTTAACAAATCTAATTTAACCACACCATATTAAGTTAACAATTTCAAAAAAATCGCCTCATCGCTAGCAAACTCGAATAATTTATTAGACCTTTGCACACTTTTTTTCGGGAATACCACAAAAGTCTAAAGTTTTAGTAATGAAGAAGAAAATCGAAATATTAGCTCCTGCTAGAGATTTAATTGGAGGAATCGCAGCCATAAATAGTGGTGCCGATGCTGTATATATTGGTGCACCGCAATTTGGAGCACGTTCAAATGCAAACAACTCTATTGAAGATGTTGCCGAACTGGTAAAATATGCGCACTTATTTAACGCTCAAGTTTTTGTAGTTATCAATACCATTTTATATGATAACGAATTAGAAACTTGTCGCGCCATGATCTGGGAATTGTACGATATTGGTGTCGATGCCTTGATTATTCAGGATATGGCGATTATGGAAATGGACTTGCCTCCTATCGTACTTCACGCCAGCACACAAGCTAATAATCGTGATGCAGATAAAATTAAATTCTTAAAAGACGCTGGTATTAAACGTGTAGTTTTAGCACGTGAATTAAACTTGCATCAAATTAAAACAATATACGACCACGCTGATGTGGAATTAGAGTTTTTCGTAACGGGAGCATTATGTGTATCCTTCAGCGGAAACTGTTATATGAGTGTGGCAAACGGAGAACGTAGCGCGAATCGTGGTTCTTGCGCTCAAAACTGCCGTTTACCATATAACTTAATCGACGGAAACGGAGATACTTTAATCAGAAACAGTCACTTGCTTTCGATTAAGGATTTAGATATTTCAGATCAGATTCCAAATTTGATCGAGGCCGGAATCGTTTCTTTCAAAATCGAAGGTCGATTAAAAGACGTAGCTTACGTTAAAAACAACGTATCTTATCTTCGTCAAAAATTAGATAGTTATTTAGAAGGTCCAGGAAGCGATAAATACACAAAAGCTTCTTCTGGAAAATGTACTTATACTTTTGATTCTGCATTAAACAGAACTTTCAATCGTGGCTATACTGATTATTTCGTAAACGACAGACACAGTTCAATTGGTTCTTGGGAAAGCCCAAAATCAAAAGGACAATACATTGGTAAATTAATCCGAACTGTTGGCGGTGCTTACGAAATCGAAAACGGCGAATTATTAAACAACGGTGACGGACTTTGTTTCATCAACGAAAATAACGAAGCCGACGGAATCTACGTAAACAAAGCGGAAAACGGAAAAGTATATCCAAACGTTTTAAAAGAAATCAAAGACGGAACTTTCATTTACAGAAACAACGACGCCGCTTTCATCAAAATCGTTGAAAGAGAAGACAGTGCCGTTCGTAAATTAAGCACCACTTTATTGCTTACAGAAACGGAAACTGGTTTCCAATTAATCGCAACCGATGAAGACGGAAATGTAAGCACAGTAAATTTAGAACATCCAAAAGAGCAGACAAAAACGGGCGAGTCTATAGAAGAAAACATTAAAACGCAATTAGCAAAAACAGGTTTCACGCCTTATACAGCTGATGAAATCAACATTATGTTTTCTCAAAACTGGTTCCTTCCTATTTCAAAAATCAACGAAATGAGAAGAACGGTTTACGATCAGTTGACAGAAATTCGTCTGGCAAATTACGTTCGTGAAGAGCACCAATTGGTAAAAACGTCACATCCTTATCCAGAAACTAAACTGGATTTCATGTACAACGTTTCGAACAAAACGGCTCGTAAATTCTACGAACGCCACGGTGTTACCGAAATCGAAAAAGCATTCGAATTACAATGGGATCCAGGAAAATCTCGTGTAATGACAACTAAATATTGCATTAAATACGAATTGAAAAAATGTCCAATTCACCAAAAAGACATCGTAGGCGTTAAAGTAAAAGAACCTTTGGTTTTGAAACAGGGAGAATTAGAATACAAACTAAAATTCAACTGTAAACCCTGCGAAATGGAAATCTGGGAAAAAGATGCCGAATTTGAGATTGAAGAAGATCATTTTCATTGATTTTTTACCACAAAGATTCACAAAGAAATACACAAAGGTTCACAAAGATTAATTTTAAAATCTTTGTGAACTTTTTTATTTTGGGCGTGTCCCTCCGGGTCGGGCTATCCGCTACAAGTCCTCGCTCTTCCTTCGTCAGGCTCCGGGCTTTCCACTTCTATCCCTCACGCAAACGGTTTCATGAGAACTTTTACTTTTATAATTCCCAGAATCTTGTCATTTCGAGGAACGAGAAATCGCACTAGAAACTCCGCAATCAAAATCGCCAATCTTTGTCGAATCCCGAGTGTGATTTCTCGTTCCTCGAAATGACAAACTGTGTAGTTACTTTTTCTAAAACGTAAGTTGGTTATTAAATTAAATCTGCTGAATCTGCAAAATCTGCGTGAGAAATTCTTTGAGTTCTTTTTTATCTTAAAAACAAAAATTTAGCGCTCTTTGCGTAAATCTTTGCGAACTTTGCGGTTAAAAAAAGCTTTTTCCCTACTTTTACTACTCAAACATTACAACACTCCAAAATGAAAATATTACTCCTCGGCTCAGGCGAATTAGGCAAAGAATTTGTCATTGCCGCACAACGAATCGGACAAACCATAATTGCAGTTGACAGTTACGAAAATGCTCCGGCCATGCAAGTTGCACACGGTTTTGAAGTCATAAATATGCTTGACGGCGAAGCATTAGACCGAATCGTAGCCAAACACCAACCTGATTTTATAGTTCCTGAAATAGAAGCCATTCGCACTGAACGTTTTTACGATTACGAAAAGCAAGGAATTACCGTTGTTCCTTCAGCGAAAGCGGCCAACTTTACCATGAACCGTAAAGCCATTCGCGATTTAGCGTCAAAAGAATTGGGATTAAGAACAGCAAAATACCAATACGCAACTTCAGCCGAAGAACTGCAAAAAGCCGTTCAGGAAGTTGGAATTCCTTGCGTGGTAAAACCTTTAATGTCTTCATCAGGAAAAGGACAATCAACAATTAAAACAGAAAGTGATATCGAAAAAGCGTGGCAATACGCTGTTGCAGGTTCGCGTGGCGATGTCATCGAAGTGATTGTTGAAGCTTTTGTAAATTTCGATTCGGAAATTACACTTTTAACGATTACTCAAAATAATAATCCAACTTTGTTTTGCGCTCCAATTGGTCACAGACAAGAGCGAGGCGATTATCAGGAAAGCTGGCAACCGGCTTTAGTTTCTGAAAAAGACTTATACGAAGCGCAGGATATGGCCGAAAAAATCACAGAAGCTCTTGGTGGCGCAGGACTTTTTGGTGTTGAATTTTTTCTGACCAAAGAGGGCGTTTATTTCTCTGAGCTTTCACCGCGTCCGCACGATACCGGAATGGTAACTTTAGCGGGAACTCAAAATTTCAACGAATTCGAATTGCATTTAAGAGCAATTTTAAGCCTTCCAATTTTCGAAATTACTTTAGAAAAAGCTGGAGCAAGCGCTGTAATTTTAGCCTCTGAAGATTCTACAAATCCAACTTTTACCGGAATCGAAAAAGTAGCCGCTTTACCAAAAACCGATTTCAGGATTTTCGGCAAACCAACTTCAAGACCTTACCGAAGAATGGGAGTTGTTTTAACTCATGATACACTTTCGACTTCAATTAACGAAGTAACAGAACGCGCCAAAGAAACGGCAAAATTAGTAACTGTAAATTCTTAAATATGAAAAATATACTTTTAGCAACATTCCTTTTTATTGGAATTGCAGTACAAGCTCAAAGCAAAAAGAAATTTGACAAACCCACAATCGTGGAGGCTTCCTGCGGAGAATGTAAATTTGGCATGAAAGGTAAAAGCTGTGATTTAGCCGTTCGTATTGACGGAAAATCGTATTTTGTTGATGGAACAAAAATTGACGAACATGGTGATGCTCATGCAGAAGACGGTTTCTGTAATGCTATCAGAAAAGCTTCTGTTACTGGAGAAATCAAAGGAAACAGATTTGTTGCCACTTCATTTACTTTAATAGACGATAAAAAATAATGGTATTAATTCTCGAAAATATTGCCAAACATGTTTCTTTGACACCAGAAGAACAGGCGCTTTTTTTATCTAAACTGGAAACGAATACTTATAAAGCCAAAACGCTTTTACTAAATGCTGGCGAAGTCTGCAAACATTCGTATTTTGTAAACTCAGGGATTTTAAGAAGTTTCAATATCAATGATAATATTGTTGAACATGTTTTGTCTTTTGCCTGTGAAGGCTGGTGGATGAGCGATATGTACAGTTACTTTTCGCAAAAACCGGGACAGCTTTTTATTGAAGTTTTGGAAGAAGCCGAAGTGGTTTCATTATCCAAAGAAAATCAGGAACAATTGTATCTTGAAATTCCGAAGCTGGAGCGCTTTTTTAGAATTCTAATTGAAAATTCTTTAGTTGCCAATCAGCAAAGATTGATGGATAATTTAAGTTTGCCAGCAGAAGAGCGCTTTGAAAAATTCACTAAAAAATACGGAACGTTGGTTCACAAAGTTCCTCAAAAACAAATCGCTTCGTTTATTGGCGTAACACCTGAATTTTTCAGCAAAATGAAAGCTAGGCTTTTGAAAAAATAAAAATTTCCGCCACGAATTCACGAATTATTTTTTTATAATCTTTGAGAATAAAAATTCGTGAATTCGTGGCGGAAAAAAAATTAAAATTGCTCAACCTCGGTAGAATGTTCCATCGCCGTAATTGCTGATTTCCCTAGCATTACTGTATTTTGAACTGCATCGAAATAAGAAGTTCCTACAAAAGCTTGATGTTTTACCGCTCTGAATCCGTTTTGTTGTAATGCGAATTCTCGCTCTTGCAATTCAGAATATCCTGCCATTCCGCGTTCTTTGTAGGCTTTAGACAATTCAAACATACTTGTGTTCAAAGCGTGGAATCCTGCCAAAGTGATGAACTGGAAACTATACCCCATTTCGGCCAAATCTTCTCTAAACGTTTCCATTTCAGCAACTGATAATTTTGCTGCCCAGTTGAAAGATGGAGAACAATTATAAGCTAACATTTTATCTGGAAATTCCTTTTTCATTGCTTTTGCAAACTTTCTCGCATAATCTAAATCTGGATTACTGGTTTCCATCCAGATTAAATCGGCATAAGGAGCATAGCTCAAACCTCTTGCAATTCCCTGATCTATTCCGTTTTTTACATAGAAGAAACCTTCAGGCGTTTTTTCTCCAGTCAAAAATTTCCTGTCTCTTGGATCTGCGTCGCTTGTTAATAAATTTGCCGCATCGGCATCTGTTCTAGCAACAATTAAAGTTGGAACTCCCATAACATCCGAAGCTAATCTAGCTGCAATTAGTTTATTGATTGCTTCTTGAGTCGGAACCAAAACCTTTCCGCCCAAATGCCCGCACTTTTTGGCAGAACTCAACTGGTCTTCAAAATGAACTCCAGAAGCTCCCGCTTCAATCATGGATTTCATTAATTCGAAAGCATTTAGGTTTCCTCCAAAACCTGCTTCAGCATCAGCCACAATCGGCACTAAATAATCTTTTTTATCTTCAATATTATTTACAGTCTGAATTTGATCGGCGCGCAATAAAGCGTTATTGATCTTTTTTACCACCATCGGCACGCTGTTTACAGGATAAAGCGATTGATCAGGATACATTTCGCCAGCCAGATTTGCATCAGCCGCAACCTGCCATCCGCTTAAATAAATTGCTTCTAACCCTGCATCGACTTCCTGAATCGCCTGATTTCCAGTCAACGCTCCCAAACCCGCAACATAATCCTGACTTTTTAACTTTCTCCATAATTTTTCTGCACCTATTTTGGCAATAGAATGCTCAATTTTATACGATCCCTGAAGTGTCACTACTTCGCTCGCAGTGTAAGGGCGTTCCACGCCTTTCCATCTCGGGTTCGTAATCCAATCGTTAATCAATTCCTGAATTCTGTCTTCTGTTGTTTTCATAAATGATAAAGTTAAGTTGGTTAGTAAGTAATAGTGTTCAGTACACAGCTAAAAGTGTTCAGTTTTTAACTAGACCTATTTTTTTAACACATAGAGACATAGTTATGCTTTGCGGTTAAAGGCGTTTCACTTGTTTCAATACATCCCGATAGCTATCGGGACTATGTGTGAAAAACTAGTTTTTTTCTTCTTCCTTTTTTATGTAAATACTAAAACTATGTTTCTATGTGTTTAAATTGTTTAAGACTAAATTTTATCTGCCTAATCTTCTAAATCTGCGGGAAAAAATTATTCGCTCGCAGATTTGGCAGATCAAGCAGATTTTTTTTATAAATATTTGTAGCAAGGAATCGTAAGGAAATCCACAAAATGCAGGTTTACAACCAATCGTTCCAGCAATTTTTCGGCTAATGGAAATTGCTGTTTTTCGTGATTTTCTTCTCCTAATTCTTCTTTGATTTTTTGGCATTCATCTAAAACCAATTCATGATAATATGTCAAATCTAATTTTCGTCCATTATCTAAAATCACTTTATTTTGAAGCCATTGCCACAATTGCGATCTTGAAATTTCAGCCGTTGCCGCATCTTCCATCAAATTATGCAAAGCGGCCGCACCTTGTCCGTTTAGCCACGAAGCCAGATATAAAACCGCTACATTGATGTTTTTTCTCACGCCGTTTTCTGTGATTAATCCAATTGGCGGTTCGATCAAATCTGCTTCTGTGATTTTTCGATGTTCTCTTTTAACATGAATCTGATTTGGAGTTGGCATTCCTTTATCAAAAATCTCTTTTGCTATTGAAACTAAATCCGGATGCGCCACCCAAGTTCCATCGTGGCCGTTTCGAACTTCACGTTCTTTGTCGGTTTTTACTTTTGAGAAAGCGATAGCATTTGCTTCTTCATTATTTCGAATCGGAATTTGAGCTGCCATTCCTCCAATTGCATGAATTCCTCTTTTATGACATCTCTGAATTACCAGATTTGAATAGGCATTCATAAAAGGTGAAGTCATAGTTACCTGATCACGATCTGGAACGATGAATTTTGGATTTTTTCTAAACTTTTTGATGTAAGAGAAAATATAATCCCAACGCCCGCAGTTCAAGCCAACGATATGTTCTTTTAATTCATAAATGATTTCATCCAACTGAAAACTTGCCGTTATGGTTTCAATCAAAACCGTCACTTTTATCGTTCCTCGTTTCAGATTTAGATAATCTTCTGTAAAATCAATTACAGTATTCCACCATCTTGCTTCTAGATAATGTTCCAATTTCGGAATGTAGAAATACGGTCCTGAATTGTTTTCTAAAAGTTTTTTGTGATTGTGAAAAACATATAAACCAAAATCTACCAAAGAACCCGAAATTTCTTTTCCTTCAATCAAAACATGTTTTTCAGGAAGATGCAAACCTCTTGGACGAACAATCAGCGTTGCGATTCTTTCGTTTAAATGATACGATTTCTGCTTCACCAAATCCGTAAACGTGATGGTTTTGTTAACGGCATCAATCAAATTCATTTGGCCGTCCATCAGGTTTTGCCAAGTTGGTGATGTGCTGTCTTCAAAATCGGCCATAAAAGTTTTAGCACCCGAATTCAAAGCATTGATAATCATTTTTCGGTCAACTGGCCCAGTAATTTCTACTCTTCTATCTAATAAATCTTTGGGAATTTCTCCAGCTGTCCAATTACTTTCTCTGATGCTTTTGGTTTCTGGAATAAAAACCGGCATGATTCCCTGATCAAAAGTGACTTGTTTCTGTTCTCTTTGTAAAAGCAGTAATTTTCTTTGCGATTCGAATTTTTTATGCAATTCGATAATAAACGCAGTTGCTTCTTCTGTCCAGATTTTTGGATAAGCAAGCTTTTTGTCGGCTAGGAATTCTATAGCCATTTCAGTGATCTCTAATTGGTTTTTCATAGCTGCAGATTTTAATTTTTTATTTAACAAAACAGATTTTCTGTTTTTTATTTCATTTCGTTAAAAACATATCAATCATAACTAATTCATAATTAATAAGTTTCAACGATACAATGTTATAAAAAAGTTTTTTACAAAACAAGCGAACGTTCGCTAAATTTTAAAAATATTTTTTTGGCGATTATTTTTATATTACTTACATTTGGATTATGGATATCGAAAAAGACTATATAAAGCTGATTTTTGGGCTAAAAATGAAACAGGTTCGCACACAAAAAAACTTGTCTCTTTTTGGTTTGGCCAAATTGACTAATCTTTCAAAATCGTATTTAAACGAGATTGAAAAGGGAAAAAAATATCCCAAAACAGATAAAATTTTGCTTTTATGCGAACATTTGGACGTGACTTACGACCAAATGGTGTCTTTAAAACTAGATAACAACCTCGCTCCGATTGGCGAAATCTTAAAATCCGGAATTTTAAAAGAGATTCCGCTAGAGCTTTTCGGAATTCAGGAAGCGGATTTAATTGATATTATTGCTAATGCTCCCGCCAAAGTCAATGCCTTTATTAGTACGATTATCGAAATTGCACAACATTATAATTTAAGTCGTGAAAGTTTCTTTTTAGCTTCTTTGCGTTCGTATCAGGAAGCGCACAGCAATTATTTTGAAGATTTAGAAGAAAAAGTAATTGCGTTTTCGAAATCATTTCAAATCAATTTGGATTCTAAAATCAGTATTGAAGAATTGGAAGCAATTTTAAAAGAAGAATACGAATATAAAATTCAAGAAATTGCTTTTACAGACCAAGAAGCTTTAGATGATTTGCGTTCGATTTATGTCCCAAAAAGCAAAACTTTATTGCTTTCTACCGAACTTGATGCTCCGCAAAAAGCTTTTATTTTAGCTAAAGAAATTGCCTATAATTACATGAAGATTTCTGATCGTCTGCTGACGTTTAGCTGGATTAAATTTGACAATTTCGATCAGGTTCTGAATAATTTTTATGCTTCTTATTTTGCCGGCGCTTTATTATTACCGAGAAAATTGGTTGTAGATAAAATCAATCATTTTTTAGAAAATGAAAATCCGAAACCGGAAGAATTTGTTTCTTTAATAGAAAGTTTTGAAGTTTCACCAGAATCTTTTTATCAACGATTGACCAATTTATTGCCGAAAGATTTTCAGCTGAAAAACTTATTCTTCTTACGCTTATCACATAAAATTGGCTCTGATTTTTACCAAATAAATAAAGAATTGCACATTACACATCAGCAGGAACCGCATGCAAACGAAACCAACGAACATTATTGCAGAAGATGGGTTTCGGTCAAAACAATTGATGAAGCGATTAAACAAAATAAAGCTCATTTTTTTGATGCTCAAATATCCAGCTATGCCAATAGTGGAAATGAATATTTAGTTTTTTCATCGGCCACAAAAGATCCTTTTTTGCATGATACTATTCGAAGTATTTCGGTTGGAATTTTGATTAATCCGACAATGAAAAAGAAATTCAAGCTCATTGATGGAAAACCTTTGGTAAAACGAATTGTTGGTGTAACTTGCGAAACTTGTGCTGTAAAAGACTGTTTAGAGAGAGCTGCTCCGCCAATTGTTTTAGAAAGAAAGAAACGCCATGAGAACACGGATGCAGTTGTACAGCAGTTTATGAATCAATATAGTTAGAATGCCATGAAATATTTTGCCTTACTAATAACCTTGTTTTTTATCAACTTCAACCAAAAAACGGAGAAACTTACTGGCCGTTACAATTATTTGATTGAAGACGATAACGCTTATATCTTAAAAGATAAAATTACTTTTAAGGACAGTGTTTTTGCTTTTGATAACAAATATCTGCCGAAAGGGAAAGTTTCTTATGGCAACGTAATATTATTGGATAATTTTATTAATACCGATTTGATTATCAGCATTCCAAAAGATCAGATTGTAAAAGATACTATTCCTTTTTTTATGCATGACAAGCAAAGCCTTGTTGCGAATTATCTTGATGAAGTGGTTGGAAAGGGGAAATTGGTTAGGATTAAATAATTAAGCTCTATCCTTTTATCACGCCCTATTTGTCATTCTGAGGAACGAGGAATCTCCACAAAGATTGTCGACATACTATACGGAGCTTCTTGTGGAGATTCCTCGTTCCTCGGAATGACAAACTACACGGCCATACTTTGTGATCAATCATAAATACAACTTCTTTTGAAAACAAAAAATTCTCGTTTAGCCCCGATAGAAGTGGAAATCCTTTTGTGGTGGGGTTCACCACAAAAGATTGAAACGGATAGCGGGACTGAACGTCTTTTGAAAACCAAAATCTCTGCTTCAAAAAAAACTTAGAACCTCAGCATCTTAGAACCTCAGAATCTTTTCTTAACCTAGATTAAGTGCTTTTCGTATACATCGGCCGTATCTTTGTACTATAAAAATAAAAGAAAGGACAAATCATGGAAAATATAGTATTGCACAAAGCAGAATCAAGAGGAAATGCAAATCACGGATGGTTGAACGCTTATCATAGTTTTAGTTTTGCGAGCTGGTACAATCCGGATAGAATTCAGTTTGGAGCGCTTCGTGTTTTGAATGATGATACGATTGCTGCAGGAATGGGTTTCGGAACGCATCCGCACGATAATATGGAAATCATTACAATTCCGCTAGAAGGTGATTTGGCCCACAAAGACAGTATGGGAAATACTGAAATCATCAAAAATGGTGATATTCAGGTAATGAGTGCCGGAACCGGAATTCAGCATAGTGAATTTAACCCAAATGCAGATCAGCAGACTAAATTGTTGCAGATTTGGTTGTTTCCAAACAAAAGAAATGTTACACCACGTTATCAGCAAATCACTTTGGATGTTGCCGACAGACATAACAAATTGTCTCAGGTTTTATCTCCAAATGCAGACGACGAAGGTGTTTGGATTCACCAAGATGCTTGGTTCAACATGGGGAATTTTGACGCCGGAATCGCAACAGAATATAAAATCAAAAAAGAAGGAAACGGAGTTTATGCTTTCGTTTTAAAAGGAAATGTAACCATCAACGGTCAAGAATTGAATTCTCGTGATGCGGTTGGAATTTCAGGAACTGACACTTTAACTATTAAAGCCAATACAGACGCTGAATTTTTATTAATGGATATTCCGATGAATTACTAATTCAAGATTACAATTAATATTTTTTTTAGAAACGATATTTAAGTTGATTTTCAGCTTATTATCGTTTCTTTTTTTGTCCAAATTTCATCGAAACTCAAAAAGAAAACGTATTTTTATTAGATGAAAATTGGTCTTAATTCATTTAAAACTAACTATTTAAAATTTTCGATAATGAATCCAAATAACCTAACTAAAGAATATACAAACGGCGAAGTAACGATTGTTTGGCAATCTGGAAAATGCATACATTCGGCCAATTGTGTCAAAAACAATCCGGATGTTTTTCGTCCAAAAGAAAAACCTTGGATTACTCCAGAGCACTCTACAACTGAGAAAATAATTTCAACTGTTAACAAATGTCCGTCTGGTGCGCTGACATTTTATATGAATAACAAAAGCTAAGCTTTATGGATAGTTTTTTCGCCACAGATTACACGGATTAAAGTGATTTTTATTCGCCACTAATTACACGAATTTCCACGAAATAAGTTGAATTAAAATTAGTGGAAATTCGTGTAATTAGTGGCAATATCTTTTTTAATCCTTTTAATCCGTGTAATCTGTGGCAAAAAAAATCACATTTTTTATTTCTTAATCTAGGTTAAGTGCTCCAGGACAACTGTCACCGTAACTTTGTCTTATCAAAATGAAACAAATTAATTATTAAAAAAAATAAAATTATGGCAACTACAAAATGGTCAATTGACCCAACTCACTCAGAAATTGGTTTTAAAGTTAAACACATGATGTTTACTAATGTTTCAGGAAAATTTGGAACTTACGACGCTACAATTACTACAGAAGGAAATGATTTCGAAAATGCAGCAATCGAATTTTCTGGCGATATCGCTTCTATCGATACTGCAAATGCAGACAGAGACGGACACTTAAGAAGTGCTGATTTCTTTGATGCAGAAAACAATCCAAAATTAACTTTCAAAGCTTCATCTTTCAAAAAAATTGATGATGGAGATTATGAATTAACTGGAGATTTAACTATCAAAGGCGTTTCTAAATCTGTTAAATTTCCTGTAGAATTTAGCGGTATCATGACTGATCCTTGGGGAAATACTAAAGTTGGTTTAAGCATAGAAGGAAAAATTAATCGTAAAGATTGGGGTTTAAACTGGAACTCAGCTCTTGAAACTGGTGGTGTTTTAGTAGGCGAAGAAGTTCGTTTGAATATTGAATTACAATTTGTAAAACAAGCCTAATCTATTTGGTTTTAGATTTAATTGGTTGGTTATTGAAGCCCTGCATTTTGCAGGGCTTTTTGTTTGCCACGAATTACACGAATTTCCACAAATTTTTTCTCTCACGCCGAAAATTTTTGCCACAGATTAAAAAGATTTTCACAGATTTAAAATCCAAATAATCCTTTTAATCTGTGGCAAAAAATAAAATAATAATTCGTGGAAATTCGTGTAATTCGTGGCTAAAAAAAAAATCAACGTACTGTGTTTCTAAATTCTGTTGGCGAGATTCCGGTTTGTTTTTTGAAGAAGCGGGAGAAATAGGAATAATCTTCGTAGCCTACTTTGAATGCAACTTCATTCACCGCCAATTGTTTGTCAATCAGCATTCTTTTTATTTCTAGAATTACACGATCTGTAATTACTTCTGTGGCTGTTTTTTGTAGAATTTCGTTGCAGATTCTGTTTAAATGTTTTAGTGTAATATTTAGCTTTTCTGCATAAAACGAAGGCAATTTTTGAGTTCTGAAATATTCTTCTAAAAGCGATTCAAACTTGTTGATTTTGATATTATATGAATGTGTTTGATGCGAATAGGTTTCTCCATATTTTCTCGCTACTTCGATATGAATGCAATCCAACAAATTCAGTAATTTGTCTAATTGATATTTATTATCTTGGTTATTTTCCTGAATCAGCAAATCGAAATATGGAAGGATTTTGGGAATTTCCTTTTCTTCAAAAACCATTTCAGGTCGGTTTTGAATGGAATGGTAAAAGTTGTAATCGTTGATTTTTTTCTGTCCGAAATACAGATTGTACAATTCCTGCGAAAAGATAATTACAAAACCTTCAATATCTTCAGACAAATTCCAATGATGCATCTGCCCAGGCTGTAGCACAAACAAACTTCCTCTTTTGATTTCGAATTGATCAAAATCGACTTCATGCAATCCAGAACCTTTGGTAAAAAAGACCATTAAATACGAATCATGACGATGTGGTTCTTCGACAAAACTGTGACTTTTTAAATGTTCTTTAAAAGTATTCACATAAAAATCGCGATGAATATCATTACAACTGAAATTCTGAACACTATAAATGGGATACTTTTTCATTTTGGAATTTGGAATTTTATTCTTTGAAATTTAAAGACAAAATGTCTTTATTGTGCTATAATAAGCGAAGATACTCAAAAGACTTTTATAACGCTCTGAATTACCTTTGTATAAACAAAAATTAACAATATCATGTCAAGCGCATTAACTCATATTTTAAAAAACGAATGTCCTGTTTGTCATAAAGGAAAAGTTTTTACAGACAAGAATATCTTTCTTAATTTCAGTTTCCCAAAAATGAATGAATACTGCAGTCACTGCCATTATAAATTCCAAAAAGAGCCTGGCTATTTCTTTGGCGCGATGTATGTAAACTACGGATTAACAGTGGCTCAAGGAATTGCAACCTATTGCATAGCACAGTATTTTTTCGAAACAAACTTCGATTTAAGAATCCTTCCTATCATTGCTGTTGTCATAACTTTACTCACTCCTTTTAATCTGAGATTTTCAAGATTAGCATGGATTTATATGTTTAAGGGTTATACAAGCTAAAAAAGTATTATTTTTGCCGTCCAATTGAAACTACTTTTCAATTTCCAAAAAAAGTATAAATAAAATTAGACAAATGAAAGCATACGTATTTCCAGGTCAAGGGGCACAATTCACAGGAATGGGTAAAGACCTTTATGAAAATTCGGCTTTAGCCAAAGAATTATTCGAAAAAGCTAATGAAATATTAGGTTTCAGAATTACAGATATTATGTTTGAAGGTACTGCCGAAGAACTAAAAGAAACTAAAGTTACACAGCCAGCTGTATTTTTACACTCTGTTATTTTAGCTAAAACTTTAGAAGATTTCAAACCGGAAATGGTTGCGGGACATTCATTAGGCGAATTTTCGGCTTTGGTTGCTAACGGGACTTTATCTTTTGAAGATGGTTTAAAATTAGTTTCTCAACGTGCATTAGCAATGCAAAAAGCTTGCGAAATCACTCCATCTACAATGGCTGCTGTTTTAGGTTTAGCTGATAATGTTGTGGAAGAAGTTTGTGCCTCTATCGATGGTGTTGTGGTTGCGGCTAACTATAACTGCCCAGGACAATTAGTTATTTCCGGAGAAACTTCAGCAGTTGAAAAAGCTTGCGAAGCCATGAAAGCTGCGGGAGCAAAACGTGCTTTAATTTTACCTGTTGGAGGTGCTTTCCACTCTCCAATGATGGAACCTGCAAGAGAAGAATTGGCTGCTGCAATCGAAGCAACTACTTTCTCTACTCCAAGCTGTCCAGTATATCAAAACGTTACAGCAAATGCTGTTTCTGATGCTGCCGAAATTAAAAAGAACTTAATTATTCAATTAACTGCTCCTGTAAAATGGACTCAGTCTGTACAGCAAATGATTGCTGACGGAGCTACTTTGTTTACTGAAGTTGGTCCTGGAAAAGTTTTAACTGGTTTGATTAATAAAATTGATAAAGAAGCTGCTACGGCTAATGCTTAATTAGTTTTCAGTCGCGGTCTCAGTTTTCAGTTAAAAAAACTATACATATAAAAAATCCTCATAGACATTGAAATTGGTTTATGAGGATTTTGTTTTATAATTCTTTTGCTTCTTCATTGTAATTATTTAGAATTCCAGTAATAAGATAATTTTGATTCTTTTTTTCAAAAAAGATATACCACGTTGTTCTTGCATTAGATTTATAAAAAACATAATTCAAACCCAAATATTCAAGTGATTTTGGAGTTTTCTTATGAGGAAAACTAGAAATACTCGAAATAATAAAACCAACTATTTTATCTATATAATTCTGAGCAGATTCAGAAAAACCAAAATACTCTTCCTTAAAAAGTGTGTAAACTAAATTATCAAAATATTCTAGAACGGTATTTTCGAAAATTATTTTTTCCAAGGATAAGCTTTTATTCGTTTAGACATTTCAGCTTTAAACTCTTCAGGTGTTAATCCTTTTGCAAATTCCGTATCAAAATCAAAGGTTTCACGATCTATACCTTTAAATTTTGTTTTTTGAACTTCGTATTCTACTCTTGGCTCTTCAACCTTGTCCTTTTTTTTATTTTCTTTATCCGAATCCATTATTCCTACATTTTAAATTCTTACAAATTTACAAAATAAAACGAATCAAAATTTATACAGTCTTCTTTTCCTTCTTCTTGTAATTCACAATAAAAACTCCAAGAATAATAAGAGCTGTAGCGATAATAAAATCAACTGTAATTACTTCATCTAAAAGCAACCAGCCCAAGAAAACTGCAATTACTGTATTGATGTAGGACAAAATAGAAACTTGAACTGGAGTAACGTGTTTTAAAGCATAATTATAACTGAAAAAAGCAATTACAGAACCAAAAATCGACAAATATAATGCTGCTAAAATACTTTTAGTACTCCATAAATTCACATCAATCGTAGGTGAAAAAATAAATGCCAAAACAATCTGAATGCACGAAGCCATTGTAAACTGGTAAAATAAATTAAGAACTATATTTTTAGATTTATTCCCATGAAGTTTGGTGTAAATTGTTCCAGCCGCCCAAGCAGTAATCGCAAATCCCATAAACATCATTCCAATTCTGTAATCGGCATCTAAAAAAGATCCCAGTCCATCTTTAAATATAAAAACGACTCCCGAAAATCCTATTATAACTCCAATAAATCCTTTAAAACTTGGTTTTTGTAGTTTAAACAAAATGCTGCCCAGAAAAATAAGTATAGGAGACATCGCACTGATTACCGACGCTAGTCCGCTTGGCACAGTCTGTTCTGCAACGGTTGTAAAACCATTCGCCACTACAATCATCAAAATAGAAGGTACAAGCTGGTGTTTTAAATTTTCCCATCCAATCCATTTTAATTCTTTTTTGAATAATAAAATCATCATCATAATTAGTCCCGCCAATCCCTGACGAATTGAAGTTACAAACCAAGGCGGAATCGTTTCAACCGCAACACGGATTCCTAAAAACGTTGTTCCCCAAATAATTCCAACAGTGGCAAGAGAGAATATTAATTTGTAATCTAAATTTTGTTTCATAAAAATGCCATTAAAAAAAGATCCCAAACTATATTACTATAATCTGGGATCTTAAAAATTTATAATTTTATTAAAAATTATTTATTCCTCACTTTTTGTTCCCATTTCCAAGCACTAGCCATAGCTTCATCTAAACTTAGTTCAGCCTTCCATCCTAAGACATTATTTGCTTTATCTGTATTTGCATAAGCTTCTGTAACATCTCCCTCACGTCGAGGCATAATTTTGTATGGCAGTTTTTTATCGCTAACTTTTTCAAAACTATGAATCACTTCTAAAACAGAACTTCCCGTTCCTGTTCCTAAATTGAAAGTTTCAACTTTTGCTAAATTCTTTTTATTTAATAATCGCTGTAAGGCAATTACGTGTGCTTTTGCTAAATCCACTACGTGAATGTAATCACGAACAGCAGTTCCGTCTGGTGTTGGATAATCATTTCCAAAAACAGATAATTCCTGACGCAAACCAACTCCTGTTTGTGTAATAAACGGAACTAAATTCTGAGGAACTCCCAAAGGCAATTCTCCAATTTGAACCGATTCGTGTGCTCCAATCGGATTAAAATAACGCAATAGAATAGCACTGATATTGGTAACTTTTGCAGTATCTGTAATAATTTCTTCTCCAATCTGCTTTGTATTTCCATAAGGAGACATCGCTACCTGAACTGGAGCATCTTCTGTAATAGGCATTTTTTCGGCTTGTCCGTAAACCGTACAAGAAGAACTGAAAATAAAACTAGCTTCTGGTTTTTCTTTCAATTCCTGCAATAAATACACTAAACTGTTGATATTGTTTTCATAATACAACAATGGATTTTCGACACTTTCACCAACCGCTTTTGAAGCAGCAAAATGAATTACTCCAGTAACATCATTATGTTTTTTAAAGAAATCCTGAACGGCACTTTTTTCTCTTAAATCAATTTTCTCAAACAAAGGTGTTTTTCCTGTAATGGCTGTAATCCCACCTAAAACATCTTCTGAAGAATTGGAAAGATTATCAATTATCACTACTTCATAGCCTTCATTTTGCAATTCGACTACAGTATGAGATCCAATAAATCCAAGTCCTCCTGTTACTAATACTTTCATTTTGCGGTTGTTTTTTATGTAGTTAATTTATAAGCCTGCCTAGCAATAAGAATCCATTTATTTTTTTGCTTTTGCCAAACTAGCATTATCCCTATTTTAATATCTCTATCTATTCCGTCATCTTTGGTATGAGCCGACAAAACATGTCTAACTATAGCCACATCATTCTGAACATTTATAGTCTGATTCTGAAAATCAATTGACACAAAATCAGATTTACCACTTACAATTCCATCTATAAATTCAGATTGGTTTTGAAAATTACCATTAGAATGAACGTAAGATAACTGAGCTGAAGTTAAAGCTTTTAATTTTGCACCATCAGCATCAATCATTGCTTGACGCAATATTTCCACTTGACTACTCACAGCGTTCTCTTCTTTAGAATTCGTTTTTTGAGCCAAAACCGAAAACTGAAGAAATAACATCAAAACTAAAAGACCAGCTCTTTTCATAGTTTTATTTATTTAAAAATTCTAAAACAGAATCAGTTATAAATTTAATCTGCTCATCATCAAGCTCAGTATGCATTGGCAAAGCGATTACTTCCTGGACTAATTTATTGGTAACAGGAAACTGATCTTCTTTGTAACGAGGATCTAGATATGCTTTTTGAGAGTGCAACGGAATTGGATAATAAATCGCACAAGGAATTCCTTTATCCAGCAAATGCTGCATTAAAGCATTTCTATCAGCATCTAAAATTCTTAACACATACTGATGAAAAACATGATCATTTTCGTTTGCATCAAAATCTGGCGTAATAATTTTTGCATTTCCAGCAAAAGCTGCATTGTATTTAGTTGCAGCCAAACGGCGCGCCGCATTATACTCATCTAAAAGAGGAAGTTTTGCATTTAAAACTCCAGCCTGAATACTATCTAAACGGGAATTTACCCCCACAACATCATGATGGTAACGCTCGTACATTCCGTGATTTACGATTCCGCGGATGATGTGAGCCAATTTATCATCATTTGTAAAAATTGCTCCTCCATCTCCATAACACCCTAAGTTTTTAGAAGGAAAGAATGAAGTTGCCGCAACATGCCCAATTACACCAACTTTTGTTTTTGCACCAGATTTAGAAACATAATCCGCACCAATTGCTTGTGCATTATCTTCGATTACATATAAATTATGCTCAGCGGCAATTTCCATAATCGCATCCATGTTTGCGGCACGTCCAAATAAATGAACTGGAACAATTGCTTTTGTTTTTGGTGTAATAGCTTTTTTTACTGCTTCAATATCAATGTTCATATTATGTAAATCAACATCAACCAAAACAGGAGTCAATTGCAACAAGGCAATTACCTCAACTGTAGCCGCAAAAGTAAAATCGGCTGTAATAACCTCATCACCTGGCTTCAAATCCAATCCCATCATGGCAATCTGCAAAGCATCGGTACCATTTGCGCAAGGGATAACATGTTTTACTCCCAAATAGTGTTCAAGATTTTTTTGAAACTGATGAACTAAAGGTCCGTTAATATAAGTATTAGTATCTAAAACTTCTTGAATTGAAGCGTCTACGGTAGATTTTATTTTTTCGTATTGACTCTTTAAGTCAACCATTTGTATTTTTTTCATTTTTGAATAATGTTTAAAACTTAAAGACTCTATTTTGGATAGAAATCTCTAAAAGGAGGAACAAAAATAGTTATTAATAGCTTCAAACCAATGAAAATAGTCGAAAGAAATGTAATTTAGCTGCAAAAAAAATCACATGCTTTTTTTATACAACGTAACCCTATACCTCGCAGGATTTTTCTTAAGAATAATAGCACTATTTAGTCCGAAAATTAAGCTTTTTATTGAAGGCAGAAAAAACGTCTTTTTGATTTTGGAAGAAAAAATCAAAACAGAAGACAAAACCATTTGGTTCCACTCTGCTTCACTTGGCGAATACGAACAAGGGCTTCCTGTTATAGAAAAAATCAAAGAAAAATTCCCTTCTCACAAAATAATTGTAACCTTTTTTTCTCCATCTGGATACGAAGTGCGTAAAAACAATACAGTTGCCGATGTTACAATCTACCTTCCTCTTGACACTAAAAGCAATGCCAAACGTTTTTTAAAATTAGTACATCCAGAATTTGCATTTTTTATCAAATATGAATTTTGGCTCAACTATTTGAAGGAGCTCGAAAAAAGCAAAACCCCAACTTTTTTAATTTCCGGAATTTTCAGAGACAACCAAATGTTTTTTAAATGGTACGGTGGATTTTATCGAAATGCTTTAAAAGCTTTTACTTATTTCTTTGTTCAGAATGAAAGTTCGAAACAAAAAATTGAGGCTATAGGCTTTAACAATGTAATTGTTTCTGGCGATACTCGTTTTGACAGAGTTGCCGCAATTTTAGAAAGAGATAATTCTCTTGATTATGTCGAAAATTTTAAAAACAATCAACAAACTATTGTAATTGGAAGTTCTTGGCCAAAAGATGAAGTTTTAATTGCTGAATACATCAATCAAGCGCCCGAGAATGTAAAATTCATCATTGCACCGCACAACATTAAAGCCGATCAGATTTCAAATCTTAAATCACAGCTTAAAAAACCAGCCATTTTATTTTCAGAAAAAGAAAACAAAGATTTATCTAAGTACAATGTCTTTATAATTGATACTATTGGAATTTTAACCAAAATCTACAGCTATGGGACAATTGCTTATGTTGGGGGCGGATTTGGAAATCCAGGAATCCATAATATCTTAGAACCCGCAACCTTTGGAATTCCAATTGTAATTGGTCCAAATTATGCCAATTTTGCCGAGGCAGTTTCGCTGGTAGAATTAGAAGGATGCACTGTTATCTCCAATACAAATGAATTAAAAGCAATTTTTGACAAATTACTCTCCGACAATTCTTTCTTTAAAGAGAAAAGTGAAATTTGCAAATCGTTCATTCAAAGCAACAAAGGAGCAACTGAAACCATATTAAAAAACGTTTTACACACTATCCAATAGTAAATTACAAAGCAATCGAAGACATTTTTATGAAAATTAAACTGATTAAAACCGGTTTTCAGAAAACATGATTGTTTACAAAAACGCTTAAAAAACAAAATAAACCACAACAAATCCAATTAAAAGAGCCAAAACAACGATAGAATTTTCAACAAAAAATAATTTACACAAAACATACAACAATATAAATTATTTTCTTTATTTTGGCATATTATTTGATAAATAAGATAATCGTGAGTAAGGAAAATATTTTAAAAAAAAAGTGAAAAAATATTTTACGTATTAAAAAATTTATATCTTTGCCACGAATTAATAATTAACCTTTTATAATAAAGTAAGATGAAAAAAGTATTTTTAAGTTTAGCTGTTGTTGCTGTTTTAACTGTTGTATCTTGTAAAAAAGCTGACGCTGCTGCTACAGAAGCTGCTGTAGATTCTACTGCTGTAACTGTTGATTCTGCTGCTGCTGTTGTTGATTCTGCTGCTGCAACTGTTGATTCTGCTGCTGCTAAAGTTGATTCTGCTGCTGCTAAAGTAGAAGAAGTAAAAAAATAATTAGAACCTAAGTTCTAACGATTTTAAAACCATCTTTTAAGATGGTTTTTTTTTTATGCGATTAACCCTTCCATTAATCCATAACAAATAAAAAAAGCGTCTGTATTTACAAACGCTTTTTTTATTACCTGTCTTTTTTCACTCCGCAGCTTCTTCCATTTCCTCTTCAAACTCTTCATCACCAAAAATCGATTCACTCGAAGAAAAATCCAAAATCTCCGACTTGGGAGAATACGTCACAATTTCTTTTATTCCTTTTTGCAAAAGCAATTCAGTACTATATTTTCGACTCGTAGCAAAGTGAACATCCCCAAGCATCAATTTAAAGAAATACTTCCCTCCAGAGCCTTTAAATTTCAAAAATTTCGCCTGATCAATATTTACTTTAAATTTCTCAATATCTTCCTCGCATTCAAACCTTAATTCATAACTCAAACTTGTAAATATCACTTTCCCCTTTCGAGAAGTAAACGTAAACTTATATTCATCATTAAATCGTTTGCTAATTACAAAAGCACCCATTTAGAAATTTTAGATTTTAGATTATTGATTTTTTTTTGAGATTCTGAGATTCTGAGATTCTGAGATTCTGAGATTCTGAGATTCTGAGATTCT
>NZ_FOMH01000004.1:0-95055 GCF_900112575.1 Flavobacterium phragmitis | reverse complement strand
TGAGATTCTGAGATTCTGAGATTCTGAGATTCTGAGATTCTGAGATTCTGAGATTCTAATAAATTTACTACGTAAATTTATTATCTGCAAGTCCGCAAATAAAAAAAGCCTCTTCAAAAGAAGAGGCTTTAGTACTCAGAGCGGGACTTGAACCCGCACGAACATTGCTGTTCACTGGATTTTAAGTCCAGCGTGTCTACCAATTTCACCATCCGAGCATTGTATGGTTTTTGAGCGAAAAACGGGGCTCGAACCCGCGACCTCGACCTTGGCAAGGTCGCGCTCTACCAACTGAGCTATTTTCGCATTTCAAATTTTATCAAGAACCGCAACACTTGATTTGTTTCGTATTGCGAGTGCAAATTTAGGACATTTATCCAATTAAACAAGCGTTTCTCTAAAAAAAAATCCACTTATTTTATAACATTCTGATAACCTAAACTTTAAAATTGAAATTTTTCTGAAATTTATTTTTTAACCAGCATTCTTTTGATTTCATTGAGCTTCATCAAGGCTTCTACTGGTGTAATTGCATTAATATCGAGATTTAAAATCTCCTCTTTTATCTCTTCCAATAACGGATCATCCAAATTAAAGAAACTCATCTGCATTTCATCATTAGCCGATTTTATTCCATTCAAAGCATCACTTGAATGGTTCTTCTCCAATTTCTTCAAAAGTTTCTGTGCTTTCGAAATTACCAGCTGAGGCATTCCAGCCATTTTAGCAACATGAATACCAAAACTATGCGCACTTCCTCCCTTTACAAGCTTTCTAACAAACAAAACAGTATCTTTTAACTCTTTCACTGCCACATTAAAATTCTGAATTCTCGGCATCGATTCTGTCATTTCATTCAATTCATGATAATGTGTTGCAAAAAGTGTTTTGGCTCTTCCCGGATGCTCGTGTATAAATTCTGCAATTGCCCACGCTATCGAGATTCCGTCATAAGTACTTGTTCCTCTCCCGATCTCGTCTAACAAAACCAAACTTCTATCTGAAATATTATTCAAAATCGAAGCCGTTTCATTCATCTCCACCATAAAGGTAGATTCTCCCATCGAAATATTATCTGAAGCACCTACTCTGGTAAAAATCTTATCTACAATTCCCATTCTAACACTATCCGCAGGAACAAAACTTCCCATTTGAGCCAGAAGCACAATCAAAGCCGTTTGCCTCAAAATTGCCGACTTACCCGACATATTAGGACCTGTAATCATGATAACCTGTTGTGTTTCTCGGTCTAAGAAAACATCATTGGCAATATACGGTGTACCAACTGGCAGTTGTTTTTCAATTACTGGGTGTCTTCCATTTTTTATATCTAATTCAAACGTATCATCAATTTCAGGACATACATATTGGTTTTCAACTGCCATTTGCGTAAACGAACACAAACAATCCAATTGCGCCACCAAATAAGCATTCATTTGAACCGGTTTGATGTAAGTAGAAATCCAAGCCACTAACTGCTCAAAAAGTTCACTTTCGATTTTATAAATCTTTTCCTCAGCGCCTAAAATTTTGGTTTCGTATTCTTTTAATTCTTCCGTGATATAACGCTCTGCATTTACCAAAGTCTGCTTACGAATCCATTCTTCAGGAACTTTATCTTTATGCGTATTTCTAACTTCAATATAATATCCAAAAACATTATTAAACGAAATCTTCAACGAAGAAATCCCAGTTCTCTCCGATTCTCTTTTCTCAATTCCTTCTAAAAATTCTTTTCCCGAAGTTGAAATCGAACGCAGTTCATCTAATTCCTCATTTACTCCCGCCGCTATTGCGTTTCCTTTAGAAATGGCAACAGGCGCATCCTGATTTAAAGTGTTTTTTATTTTTTCGCGAAGCAAATCACAAGCATGCAGACTATCTCCAATGACTTTTACTGCTTCCTGCGGACTTTCGAGCGCAATTGTTTTGATTGGAATAATGGCATCAAGAGATTCTTTTAAATAAACCACTTCACGTGGTGATACTTTTCCTGCTGCAATTTTAGAAATCAAACGCTCTAAATCCGAAATCTGCTTAATTTGATATTGAATATTGTGCAATATCTCAGGATTGGACTTTAAGTACGAAACCACTTCATGTCGGCTCTTCACTTTGTTTGCATCTTTTAAAGGCAAAGCCAGCCATCTTTTCAACAAACGCCCTCCCATTGGAGAAAGTGTTTTATCAATAACATCCAAAAGCGTAACTGCATTTGGATTATAACTGTGATATAACTCTAAGTTTCGAATCGTAAAACGGTCCATCCAAACATAAGCATCTTCTGCAATACGCTGAATTGCAGTAATATGCTGCACACGATTATGCTGCGTTTCTGACAAATAATATAAAATCGCTCCAGAAGCAATAATTCCTTCTTTCAATTCTTCAACCCCAAAACCTTTTAACGAATTGGTTTGAAAATGCTTCGTCAATGTTTCTAAGGCATAATCTTCTTTATAAATCCAATCTTCTAAATAGAAACTATGAAAATCTTCCCCAAAAGCATTCTTAAAATCACTTTTATTATGCTTTGGAACCAAAACCTCACTCGGATTAAAATTCTGCAATAATTTATCGATGTATTCTGCATTTCCTTGAGCCGTTAAAAATTCTCCCGTAGAAACATCTAAAAAAGAAATTCCAATATTTTTATTGGTAAAACACACTGAAGCCAAAAAGTTATTTGACTTAGATTGCAAAACTTCATCATTCAAAGAAACTCCAGGAGTAACAAGTTCAGTCACCCCCCTTTTTACAATCGTTTTAGTCATTTTTGGATCTTCCAACTGGTCACAGATTGCTACACGAAGTCCTGCTTTAACCAACTTTGGCAGATAAGTATTTACAGAATGATGCGGAAACCCAGCCAGTGCAGTTTCAGTATCAGATCCGGCACCTCTTTTTGTTAATGTTATACCTAAAATTTTAGAAGCTCTGATAGCATCTTCACCAAAGGTTTCATAAAAATCCCCTACTCTGAAAAGCAGACATGCATCAGGATATTTAGCTTTAATTTCATTGTACTGTTTCATTAAAGGTGTTTCCTTCACCACTTTCTCTTTAGCTGCCAAATTATTATATTTTAAATGAAAAATTAAGACAGCGAATTTATGATTTTTTGACGGTATATTGAAAACTTCAAAAATTAAAATATTTTAAGATTTTTTTAGTTTGTGGTTGAAGATTTTTATATAGCTTTGTTTATCATTTAAAAAAAGACCCTTAAGATGAAAAAAATAATTTTATTCGCTATGTTAGCTGTAGCTGGTATTACAGCTTCTAATGCACAAACAACTAAAAAAGCTAAAGCTACTAAAGTTGCTAAAGTTGAAGGAGCAGGAATGCTTTTCGAAACGGAAACTATTGACTACGGAACTATCGCTCACAATGCTGACGGAAAACGTGAGTTTGTTTTTGTTAACAACGGAACTAAACCATTAATTATCACTAATACTCAAGGATCTTGCGGATGTACTGTTCCAACTACTCCAAAAGAACCAATTGCGCCAGGCGCTAAGGGTGTTATTGGCGTAAAATATGCTACTGACAGAGTTGGTGCTTTTACAAAAACGGTAACTGTTACATCTAACGCTGAAGGACAACCTACAAAAATCCTTACTATTAAAGGTACTGTTTTACCAGATCCTGTAAAAAGCTAATCTGAAAAACACTCAAATAATCAAAAAGCTTCCTTATCTTTGGAAGCTTTTTTTATGACTAGAATTTAACATCAATGAGAAAACTCGAAAACAGCGAACTAGACCGTAAATCTATTGAAGATTTTAAGAAATCTGAAAAAACACCTTTAATATTAGTTTTGGACGATATTCGAAGTCTACACAACATTGGTTCTGTTTTTAGAACCGCCGATGCGTTTTTGATTGAAAAAATAATCTTATGTGGCATTACCGCTACTCCTCCCAACAAAGAAATCCATAAGACTGCTTTGGGTGCAACCGAAACCGTAGCTTGGGAACATCATGAAAATGTTCTTGAAGTTATTGAAAACTTAAAAAAAGAAAATGTTCTTACCATGGCAATTGAACAAGTTGAAAGCTCTATATTTCTTCAGGATTTTCAAGTTGAAAAGGGACAAAAATATGCTTTAGTTTTTGGCAATGAAGTGTATGGTGTAGCTCAAGAAGCTGTTGCTATTTGCGACGGCTGTATAGAAATTCCACAACTTGGAACAAAACACTCTTTAAATATTTCCGTAAGTGCCGGAATTGTCGTTTGGGATTTGTTTCAAAAAATAAGCTGGCCAAATCACAATTAGAGAATACTTTTATTAAAATATTGTGATTTTTGAATTATTTAGAATCCTAAATTGTTAGAAATTCAAATATATTTTTTTATTATTATAAAATTGATACTTTTATAAAATGAAAAGTATCAATTTATCAAAAATATCGATTTTATTTTTTTTACTGCTTTCGAGTTTTTTTGGATTTGCCCAACAATATACCGCAATTCCAGATCCGAATTTCGAAAAAGCTTTAATTGATCTTGGGATTGATACAAATCCTACTATTGACGGCAGAGTTTTGACATCAAGTGTCGCCGGAGTGATTTCCTTAAATGTTTCCAATAAAGGATGTACAAATTTAACCGGTTTACAAGATTTCACTTCGTTGCAAGAATTATACTGTGTCCAAAATGCATTATCTAATTTAGATGTTTCACAAAATACTGCTCTTGTTAAGTTAAGCTGTGGCCTTAACATGATTACAAGTTTAAACACTTCTAATAACACTGCTTTAAAAGAAATCGACTGTCAAAAAAACCGAATAACGAGTTTAGATCTTTCTAAAAACACGGCTCTTACTATTCTTTATTGCAATGAAAATCAATTAGCGAATCTGGATGTTTCCAAAAACACAATGCTTAATTTTTTAAAATGCGAACAAAATCAAATCATAAATCTAAATGTTTCCGTAAATCCTGCATTAAATCATTTAAGTTGTGATAATAATCTAATTACAAATTTAAACATTGCTGCAAGTACACTTTTAACCAATTTAGAATGCAACAATAATAGATTATCTAGTTTAGATGTTTCTAAAAACACTGCTTTAATTAATATATATTGCAACAGTAATCAAATAACCGAACTTGATTTTTCTAAAAATCCGGCTATTCAACGTTTAATGTGCGATAACAACCAGCTTACCAAATTGAATTTTAAAAACGGTAAAAACACCTATCTTTCTATTGGCGCTTTTCAAAAAAATTCTTCCCTTACCTGCATAGAAGTTGATAATGAGAATTACTCCACGATAAATTGGTCAAGCTACAAAGACGCAACTTCTGTTTATTCGAATGACTGCAACAAACCTTCAACTACAACTGCTCCAATTGTCAGAGCAACTGGAGATCAGTTATACTGCCCACAAAATGCAATAAAAATTGTAACTGATTTTAGCATTACACACGATCCTGCAGAAACAGGAACTAAATCTGTTTATATTCAAATCTCATCTGGGTACTCAAGTGGTTTAGATCAGCTTATGCTTTCAAATCCAGCAGCACATCCTAACGTAACGACAACCTGGGACGTTACAGCAGGAAAATTAAACATAACAAGCCCAACAGGCACTGATGTTTTATATTCCGACTTAGTTAACGCTGTAAAAGATGTAGTTTTCACAAATTCTTCGGCCACAGCTTCCGGCATAAGAACTTTTTCAATAACAATTGGTAATGCCAATTATTTACCTTCAACACAACACTTTTATCTATTTGTTCCAAGTATCGGAATTACATGGAGCGCTGCAAAGGTTGCTGCAGAATCAAGTACTTATTACGGCCTTAAAGGTTATTTAGCCACAATATTATCTGCTGATGAAGCTAAATTAATTGGTGAACAAGCTTCTGGAACAGGGTGGATTGGAGGAAGCGATGCTGAAACCGAAGGGGTATGGAAATGGGTTACCGGCCCCGAAGCTGGAACTATTTTCTGGAATGGCAACGCTAACGGCTCTACACCAAATTTTGCTTTTTGGAATACGGGAGAACCTAACAACCAAGGAGACGAAGATTATGCTCATATCACACAACCAGGAGTCGGAATTAGAGGTTCCTGGAATGATTTATCGAATACAGGATCTACCATTTCAGGAGATAACTATCAACCGAAAGGGTATATTGTTGAATATGGTGGAATGCCAGGCGAAACACCTTTAGAAATCGCCGCAAGTACCAAAATTACTATTCCTGTCGCAACACCAGCAATCCCGCCATCTCCAATTTGTGATTCTGGAAGTTTTACCCTTAACGCAACAGCAACAGACGGAACAACAATTAGATGGTTTGATGCACAAACGGGAGGAAATTTACTAGGAACGGGAACAACTTACACCACTCCAATTATTAATGCAACTACAACTTATTATGTTGATGCCGGCTGTGAAACGAATAGAAAAGCTGTAACAGCGACTATTAATATCACTCCAAATATGCCTATTGCAGCACAAACTTCTTATTCAAATTGCGGACCTGGAACTGTAACTATTCGAGCCACTTCCAATATTGGAGATATGAATTGGTTTACAAGTCCTGCAGGAGGCACAAGCATATTCTCTGGAAACAGTTATACAACTCCTACCCTATCAGCCAATACAACTTATTATGCTGAGGCTTCAAATAACGGATGCATTAATCCCAATCGGACTCCAATAAATATTATCATTTATACTCCTCCTGTTGTTACCAATGAAAATGTAACCTTATGCCAGTTTCAAGATGTTACCTTAGATGCTGGAATTTCAGGAATGAATTATCTTTGGTCCAACGGAGCCACAACTCAAACTACCACTGTAAATTCGGGAGGAACTTATACTGTAAAAGTCACAAGTCCGGATCCTGAAAATTGTTCCAGTACAAAAACCATTGTGGTTGAAGAACATAAAGCTCCACAGATAGACCGTATTGTAGTCGAAGGAACAAGAGCAATTGTTTATCCTGTAAAAGCAGAAGAATATTATGAATATTCTGTAGATGGAATCCACTTTCAAGATTCTTTCATCTTTTACGATGTTCCAGCTGGATTACAAACAGCTTACGCCAGAGAAAAAAACGGATGCGGACAAGTTACAAAGTTATTTGTAGTTCTTGTTTTCCCTCCATTTTTTACTCCAAATAACGATACTTTTAATGATGTTTGGGAAGTAACCGGAATGGAAAACTATCCTCAGGCAGAAGTCGCTATTTTTGATCGATACGGAAAACTAATTGTACAATTAAGCAGATCCAAAATGAGCTGGGACGGAACTTTAAACCAAGTGCCTCTTCCTGCTTCAGATTATTGGTATGCACTAAAAATTGATGATACTATGCCCGTTTTAAGAGGTCATTTTACATTAAAAAGATAATATGAATATAGAAGTCATTCGAGAAATCTGTCAAAAATTAACGGGTACAACCGAAGATATCAAATGGGAACATGATCTTGTGTTTTCAGTTGGAAATAAAATGTATTGTGTAGTTGGACTTGATCAGAATCCAACGTCAGCCTCATTTAAGGTTTTAGATGAAGAATTTGAAGAAATGAGCACTAAACCAGGATTTAAACCAGCACCTTATGTTGCAAAATACAAATGGGTTTTAATCGATGATATTACCCGCATGAAAAAGTCAGAATGGGAAAAACACATTCAGCAGTCTTATCGTCTTGTTCAGGAAAAATTATCGGTAAAACTTAGAAAACAACTCGGAATCATATAATTTAAAAGGCAGTTTTCTTCTTAATTTCATTCAGAATAAAGATATAATCTTCGTGTCTTTTTACAAAATCACGATCCGAAACATCAATAATCAAAACATTCAAATCGGTTTGTGATTTTATATATTCCAAATAGCCATTATTGATTTTTTCCAAATATGAAGACTCAATATTTTGTTCGTAATTACGTCCGCGTTTTTTGATGTTTTGCAGCAATCGTTCTGTGTTTTGATATAAATACACATACAAATCAGGCTTTGGCATTTCTTTGTAGATAATATCGAACAGATTTCTATACAAACGATATTCGTCTTCCTGTAACGTAATCTTGGCAAAAATGAGCGATTTAAAAATATGATAATCCGCTACAATGAAATCTTTAAACAAATCAAACTGTGCCAAATCATCGGATAACTGCTGATAACGATCGGCTAGAAAAGACATCTCTAACGGAAAAGCATATCTGTTTTGATCTTTATAAAACTTAGGCAAAAACGGATTATCTGCAAATCGTTCTAAAACGGTTTTGGCATTGAAATCCTCTGCAATTTTATGCACTAAAGTAGTTTTTCCAGCACCAATATTTCCTTCAAAAGAAATGTAATTAAATTGATTTAACGGTATTTCATCCAAAGGATTTTCTAAATCATGAACGACCGTGCAGATACTTTCATCTGGAGTAACTGCAATCAATTCGGCTATTGTTTTGTGTAAAATAGGATGTTTCCAATTTAATTTTAAATCTTGCATTGGAAGTAAAACAAAATTCCTGTTTTGCATTAAAGGATGTGGCACCTGAAGTTTCTCCGAATCGATAATCTCACCATCAAAAGCAATCAAATCAACATCTATGATTCTAGATTGATAACCTTCTTGATTAGAGCGGATTCTTCCTAATTCTTTTTCAACCTTCAAAACCTGACTTAATATTTTATGTGCAGAAGAATTGGTATGCAAAAGAAGCGCACAATTATAAAAAGCATCACTTTCAAAACCCCAGGCTGGAGTTTCGTAAAGTTTTGAAACCTGAATGACAGTCCCGACATTTTGATGAATTAAATCAATACAATTTTGGATATTTTCTAGTCTGCTGCCTTGGTTGCTGCCTATCGATAAAACGACTTGATGCTGTAATTTCATAATTAATGCAAATTAACTAAAACTATTTTAGAATTAACTACATTATTTGATCCAACACTTAGAAGTTTCCAACTACTTCAAACTCTTTTTTATTCTCTTTGTTATCTGAAACCTTTTTTAAAAAATCTTTCAATTCAGTTGTTAAAGGCAGTTGATTCTGGCTTTTCCAAAATTGTTCCGAGTATGGAAATTTTACTTTAAAAATATCTTTATCAATGGATAAATTTGAGTTTGTTTTTTCTGAAATAAAACTATTCGGTACAAAATACTGAGTAGAATAATCATAAACCCTATCTCTTATCTTCTCATTAGCGATAAGTTCTAATTTAACATTGGAATTAGCATTATTTAAATAATATTTCCCAAGAGTTAAATTCTTTTTATAATTAGCTGTTCTCTTAAAACTTGTTGTTCTGTATTCTGTTTTACTTTTTTTACTATAAGGTACTTTTTCTGGATTATTATAAAAATCAAAATAAGTTTCAACTATAGCAAAATCTGACTTATTAATCACAAAATAACCGCTGGTTCTCTGCTCCATCGAGTTAGCTTCTTTTCTGATAAAACGAATTTTATAATAATCCGCAGGAATATCTTTTTCCTGAGTTAGCTCAAATTCATCAGGCACTATATAAATTAATGCGTTTAAATCAAATAGTTTTTCAAAACTCTGAAATTTAAAATAGACAAAATCAGATTTTTCAGAAATTCCAACTTTCCTCATATTCAAAACCTCTACTTTACATTTATTATCTGGCTGAATTTTGGTTTTAAAAATACTTTTCTTGGAAACTTTTCCATAAATATCCTGGAATCTTACCAACTCATTGTCTTTTTTTAAAACACATCTTAAAAAGAAATTTTCATTGTAAGGCTCAAAAATGTAATTCTCTCTTAATTTAGAATACGCCTTTTTTAGTATTGCTAATTCCTGTCCAACTACGACTTCATCAAGTTCCACCATTTTACTTTGTAAAAAAATAGTATCCTGATTTTTTATCTGATGCAGACTTGTTTTTAAATCTTCATAACCAATCAGACTAAAATTAATATTCTCGTTGTCTGAAATAAAAGAGAATACTCCTTCTCGATTCGTTAATGAATTATCTTTTTCATTATAAACATTAACTTTATCCAAAGGTGTTTTTGATGTTTTATCTGCTACTACTTTTATTATTTGAACTTTTTGAGCCACAATCAAAAAATTGTTTAACAAGAAAAAAATCCCGAAAACTATTATTTTATTCATAATCCTAAAAATTAAAACCAAATATATGTAAAATAATATTTATCTTACAATTTCAAAAAATATGCTGCATCCGTTTTATTTAAAAAAAAATCAACAATATTTACCAAACCGTCAAATCAAATTCAATCTTATTTGGATTATATTTGTAACAAACCAAACTTTTTGGCTACTTATTTAAAAAAAAATATACACATGAAATTTTTAGGAAATGTACTCGCTACAGTAATTGGTATTTTTGTTTTTATCATGCTCTTTTTCTTTGGAGTAATATTTATTGCAGCACTTTTTGGTGGAGACGATACCGTTTCGGTTAAATCAAATTCGGTTATCGAATTGAATTTAAAGGAAATCAAAAACGATTATGCAGGAAAATATAAAGATCCTTGGGTAACTCGTTTTTCTGAACAAAAAGGGGTTGGTTTGACCGATGTGCTTAATGCTATCGAAGCGGCCAAAACAGATGACAACATCAAAGGAATTTCGATTTTAAACGATCAGTCCTCTCTTGGTCTTGCACAATACAAAGATTTAAGAAATGCATTGGAAAGCTTTAAAAAATCAGGGAAATTTGTTTGGGCTTACGCCAATGATTATTCGCAAAAAGAATATTATTTAACTTCTGTTGCTAATACTATTTACATCAATCCAGCAGGAGATTTGGATTTTAAAGGTCTTTCTTCTGAAGTTATGTTTTTCAAAGATTTTCAGGATAAATCAGGAATTCACATGGAAGTGATTCGTCACGGAAAATATAAAAGTGCTGTTGAGCCTTTCTTAGAAAATAAAATGAGTGATGCCAACAGAGAACAAATCACGGCTCTTTTAAACTCAGTTTGGGCTACTGTTTCTGCAGACATTTCAAAAAGCAGAAATATTCCGCTACCGAAATTAAATGAAATTGCAAACGGACTTTTGGCCAGAACTCCTGAAATGGCAAAACAACAGCATTTGGTTGACGTTATTGCTTATGAAGATATCTATCATGATGCAATCAGAAAAGCTTTAAAAGTTGATAAAGACGAAGACTATAACAAAATTTCGATTTTAGATTATACTCAAAATAATGTAACAACTGCCTTAACCAATACTGCAACTGATCAGATTGCAATTATTTACGCTCAAGGCGAAATCGGAAGCGGTGAAGGAGATGTTAATACTATCGGTGAAGGTTCAATGCGTCGTTCTTTACAAGAAGCAAGAAAAAATGACGATGTAAAAGCAATTGTTCTTAGAATTGACAGTCCGGGAGGAAGTGCACTTACTTCTGATTTAATCTGGAGAGAAATTGAGATTACAAAAAAAGTAAAACCGGTTGTAGTCTCTATGGGGAATTACGCGGCATCTGGAGGCTATTATATTGCCTGCAACGCCAACAAAATATTTGCCGAAAACAATACCATCACAGGTTCTATTGGAGTTTTCGGAATGTTGCCAAACTTTAGCCCATTAGCCAACAAATTGGGAATCAACTCCGAACAAGTTAAAACGCATGAGAATTCAGCAAATTACAGTCCGTTTGTACCTGTTGACGAAAAATTTAAAGCGTTTACTTTAGAAGGAGTTGAAAAAATCTACAACACTTTTGTTGCTCATGTTGCCGAAGGACGTAAAATGACTTTCGAACAAGTTGATGCTATTGCACAAGGAAGAGTTTGGTCTGGAACAGAAGCTGTAAAATTAGGATTAGTGGATAAAATTGGCGGTTTAAACGACGCTATTGCAGAAGCGGCTAAGATTGCTAAAATCAAAAAGTACAGTACTCAGAATTATCCAGAGTATGAAAAAACTTTTAGCGATATTCTTTCTGGACTGCCTTTTGCAAAATCTAAAGAAGCTTTCCTAAAAGAAGAAATCGGAGAAGAAAATTATATGCTAATCGAGCAGGTTAAGAAATTCCAAAAACAAAAAGGAATCCAAACCATGATGCCGTACGGAATCAATATTTATTAATTGACTGAAAGATGAATAAGATTATTCTTTTTTTGACGGTTTTATTTTTGAGTGTTTTAAATGCTCAGACTAAAAAAGAGATTACTTTTAAAGAGACTCCAGCGGTTTTAAAAATAAATACCGATCAGTTATTTGGCACGCTGACAACTCCGGATTTAACGAAAAAATATCCCGTTGCTTTAATCATTGCAGGTTCTGGCCCAACAGACCGAAACGGAAATAATGCCATGATGAAAAACAATTCGCTGAAAATGCTGGCAGAAGCTTTAGCTAAAAATGGAATTGCATCGTTACGATATGATAAAAGAGGAATTGGAGAAAGTAAAGCCGCTGGTGGAGATTCTGAAAGCACTTTGGTTTTTGAAAACTATATTCAGGATGTAAAAAGCTGGATTAACTTTTTAAGACAAGACAAACGTTTTTCAAAAGTAATCGTAATTGGTCACAGCGAAGGGTCTCTAATTGGAATGATTGCTGGTGCAAAAGCAGATAAATTTGTATCGATTGCTGGAGCTGGAGATTCGGCAGATAAAATCATCAAAACACAAATTGGTGCCAAAAAGATGAAGCAGCTTGATGATATGACGTTCCCGATAATTGATAGCTTAAAAAGCGGACACACCGTAAACAAAGTCGACCCAATGCTGAATTCGCTTTTCAGACCCAGCATTCAGCCTTATCTGATTTCTTGGTTCAAATACAATCCACAGACAGAAATAAAAAAACTTACAATTCCGATTTTGATTTTACAGGGAAACAGCGATTTACAAGTTTCTGTTCAAGATGCTGAAAATTTAGCCGAAGCGAATAAAAATTCAGAAAAGCAGATTATTGATAAAATGAATCATATTATGAAAACCATTGATGGTGATCAAAACGACAATATGGCGAGTTATAACAACGAGACACTTCCGATATCTGAAACACTGATTGATAAGATTGTTTCATTTATTCAGAAATAATAAAATAAATAAGACTTTAAATCCGTTTGAAATACTTTCAGGCGGATTTTTTATTTAACAAAATAAATACTATTCTTACATTTTTAAGAAAACTTTATCTTCACACTCTGCTAAAAAAAACTATTTTTGCATGAGTCGATTTAAAAAAGTAAACCCTCAAATCTAATTATATGCTAAAGAAAGTTTTAAAAATAAGTGCCATTGTTATTGTGGTATTTGTTGCCGCATTATTTGCCATTCCGTTTCTTTTTAAGGATCAGATCAAAGCTAAAATTGTCGAAGCAATCAATGAAAGTGTTGATGCTAAAGTAAGTTTTAAAGATGCTGATTTAAGTTTATTCAAGAATTTCCCGAACGCAACTGTCGGAATTGAAAAACTGGTTATTATCAACAAAGCGCCTTTTGAAGGTGATACTTTGATTTCTTTGGGAGAATTAAACTTAAAAATGAGTGTTAAAGAACTTTTCAAAGGAAAAGATGAACCTTTGAGCATTCAAGGAATTAGTTCTACAAACGGTTTAGTAAACATTATCTTCAATAAAGATGGTGTTGGGAACTTTGACATTGCTTTGAAAGATCAAAAAGAAGACAAAAAAGACGAAGCAAGCAAACCGCTTTCTTTAAAAATTCAGAATTATAAAATCGAGAACTTCACTTTTAGATATATCGATCAAGGTTCAAAAATTAAAATGGTAATTGACAGTTTAAATCATGAAGGAACTGGAGACTTTACCAATTCAAAATTAGATTTAACTACAAAATCTACGGCTAAAGTTTCATTGGACATGGATAAAATGAATTACATGAAAGATGTAAAACTAACTTTAGACGCAGTTCTTGGAATTGATTTGGACCAAAGCAAATATACTTTTAAAGAAAACAAAGCTTTAATCAATCAATTGCCATTAGAGTTTGACGGTTTCATTCAAATGGCCGAAAACAAACAGATTTACGACTTGAAGTTTAAAACTCCTACCTCATCATTTACCAACTTCTTAGGTTTAATTCCGTCTGCTTATGCTTCAAGTTTAGAAGGCGTAAAAACGACTGGAGACTTTACCGTAAATGGTTTTGCTAAAGGAGAATTAACAGAAACCACTGTTCCTAAATTTAATATTGAGATTGCTTCTAACAATTCTTCTTTCCAATATCCTAACTTACCAAAATCGGTTCAGAATATTGTAATTGATACTAAAATCATCAACGAGACCGGAATTCTAAACGATACTTATGTAAACTTAGACAAACTATCTTTCAGAATTGATCAGGATGTTTTTAACGCTAAAGCGAATATCAAAAACATAACCGTAAACCCAATTGTAGATGCAGCTTTGAAAGGAACAATCAATTTGGCGAATCTTTCCAAAGCCTATCCAATTAAAATGGACAAACCTCTTGCAGGTATTTTAAAAGCAGATGTGACGACTAATTTTGATATGGCTTCTGTTGAAAAAAGCCAGTATGAAAACATCAAAAATGCTGGAACTATGAGTTTGTCAGGATTTAAATATACTGACGAAAACAATAAATCGATGAACATCAGCACGGCATTAGTAGAGTTTAATCCAAGTAAAATCAACTTAAAACAATTTGATGCTACAACTGGAAAAAGCGACATTAGCATTAATGGAGTTTTGGAGAATTTCTACGGTTTTATGTTTAAAAAACAAGAATTGAAAGGAAACTTCAACATGAGCTCGAATCAATTGGCTGTTGATGATTTTATGACTGCCGGCGAACCTGCAAAAGAAGAAACCAAAACTGCAGCAAAACCAGCTGAAGCAATGAAGATTCCAGCGTTCTTAAACTGTACTTTAAATGCAAAAGCGACAACGGTTTTATACGACAATTTAAAACTTAAAGATGTTTCTGGGAAACTGCTTATTAAAGATGAAAAAGCAACATTAGAAAACTTTAAAACAAGTATTTTCGGAGGAACAATTGGTTTAACAGGTGCTGTTTCTACAAAAGAAAAAGTTCCAACTTTTGATATGAATCTTGGTTTTAATCAAGTGGATATTGCGCAGACTTTTACGCAATTGGACATGATGAAAAAAATTGCTCCAATTGCCGGAATCATTAATGGTAAATTAAATTCGACTATTAAATTGAACGGTAATTTGGATGCAAAAGAATTGACTCCTGATCTAAAATCAATTTCTGGTGATTTGTTAGGACAGTTATTATCTACTACGGTAAATGCTAATAATTCTACACTTTTGAATTCTCTTTCAGCAAATGTTAAGTTTCTTAATTTAAACAACTTGAATTTAAATGACTTAAAAATGGCATTGACTTTTAACAACGGAAAAGTAAATGTAAAACCATTTGATATTAAATATCAAGATATTAAAGCTACAATTGGCGGAACTCACGGCTTTGATCAAACGATGAATTACACCATTAAATTTGATGTTCCAGCTAAATATTTAGGAACTGAAGCTAATAATTTGATTGCTAAATTATCTCCTGCTGATGCTGCAAAATTGGAAAATATTCCAATCAACGCTTCTTTAACTGGTAATTTTTCAAATCCAAAAATCAGTACGGATATGAAAACGGCTGTGAGTAATCTAACGACTCAATTGGTGAATCAGCAAAAAGAGAAATTGACGCAAAAAGGAACTGCAGCGCTTACAGATTTGATCAACAAAAACACCAAAGCGAAAGATACAACGCAAGCCGCTAAAACAGAAAAAGAGCAAAAAACACAAGAAGTTACTAAAAAAGCTAGTGACTTACTGAATGGTATTTTTAAGAAAAAGAATCCGTAATTTTTGAGATACTAAGATGCTAAGGCACTAAGATTCTAAGTTTTTTACCATAAAAAAATCCTGTTTTCGAACAGGATTTTCTTTTTATCATTTAATTCTATTTGTTTAGAATCTTATTTATCGCTTTAATAAAATCTGGAACACCAAGAACGCTTGTACCTAAACCTACGCTTCCATTTCCATAAGGCTCATATTTTTTCAAGTTTGAAACCGAAAAAAGACCAATTGTTGGCGCTTTTGAAGCACTGGACAAATGCATAATACCGCTGTCTGCTCCTACAAAAACATCTACATTTGCCAAAACAGAACCAATTTCGCGAACATCTTTACTGTAAAAAGTAGGCGCTTCAAAATTGATTTGAGAAACATTTTCTACTGGTAAAACTTCAAAAATATTTTCGTTTGGATATTCCTTTTTTAGTGCTGTATAAAATGACGCCCACCATTCAGGATTATAGCATTTTTCGCCTGTGGCAAAAGTAAAAATGGCAATAGTTCTTTTATTAGGATCAATAATTTTATCTAAAATCTGCTTACCGTTTGCAATTTCAGCTTCAGATAATTTTAAGTCTATTAGTGCTATAGGTTCATTTTTATCTTCTATTCCAATCTGGCTTAAAAAGTATCTAAAATTATATACCGGATATTTCGCAATATGTTCGTAATCGTCATGCTCCAAAGTAACATTTTCAGGAAGATTTCCAAAGAACTTATATTTAGCGTTTGAAAATTTTACCGCAAGTCTCCCCGAAGAAGAGTTTTGATCGACATTGATGACCATGTCGTAATTCTGTTTTTTTATTAAAGTCCAAACCTTAAAGTATTTTATTAACTCTTTAAATGGTTTTTTAGGAAGAGGAATAATTTTATCTACAACCTCATAATTTTCAAAAACAATTGGAGCGACAAAACCTTTTACAAACACATCGATTTTACAACTTGGAAACGTTTTGGCTACTTCTTCAACTAATGGAGTAATTAAAAGCATATTTCCTAATCGGCCATTTGGTCTACAGATTAAGACTTTTTTGATCTTACTCTTATCAATAGATCCAGTATTACTAACATTTGAATTGCCGATATTCTTCGTCAGATTGCGCATTAGGGAACGCCTAAAAGCATTAACTTTTTTTAAGTTACTCATGTGGTATTTGTTTGAGGGGTATTTGTTTTTGAAAATTAAATTTGCTTCAACACATCAAAGCTATAATTATTCATCAACTAATTAACACAAAACCACAAAATAAATTGTAAATTTTAAATTAAAATAACTTAAAAGCAAAAAACATAACGATTTAACAATAAAACCTTACACGTCTATGGTCACAACATAGCCTTCTGAACCACGTATATTAAATACCGTTCCGTTTTCAAACAATAAATATTGGCCCTTAATTCCGGTTAGTTTACCACTAAATGAAGGTGTTTTATCCAAATTCAAACTGTTTACTTTTGCAGGATAACTCAAAACTGGATATTGCAATTCATACAAATCATTCTTTTGTGAGTAAAAAAATTCTTTAACTTCAGCTGGAATTAAGCTTTCAATCTTTACTTTTTCGGCAACCAAATCGAAAACCTCAACCGAATTTTGTAGCATTTTTCTCCAGTTGGTTTTATCTGTATAATGATCTTTTAGCGCCACCTCTGTAATTCCTGCCAAATATCGGTTTGGAACCTCCACAACTGCTATGGCCTGTGAAGCACCTTGATCGATCCAGCGCGTTGGAACTTGGGTTTTACGGGTTACGCCAACTTTAATTTCACAAGCAGCTGCCAAATACACAATATGTGGTTGCAACTGCACTTTGGATTCATACTCTAAATCTCGGTCAGCAATTCCTAAGTGTGCTGTACTTAATTCTGGTCTCATAATCCAATCCCCAACTGCTGGACTTGAATAAAAACAGTCGTAGCAAAAACCTTGTCTATATATTTTTTTCTTTTTACCGCAATTCAAACATTGAAATCCAACAAAATTAATTTCGATTTCTTTATCCAGTAATTGATTCACGTTTAGAAAACTATCTTCAAAAACTAAATAGTATTGAATTGGACTTCCCAATTCGGTTTGCATTTTTGTCAGGACACCTTGATATTGCATTGCTCTTTTTATTTATATTGCTGATTTAGATGAATCAACAGAATTAAAGTTTTTAGTGTTAAAATTCGACCTTATTAGTAGAATCTTTGTTTAAAATCGAATTGTTTTTTACAAAAAAACACTATTTTTGATATGAAGACAAAGTTACTATTTGTCTCTCGATATTCAAATTTTAAGTTTTTAGTTTTACATGGATTGTGAGATTTAAAACCTGAAATCAGTAATCTAATAAATCAAATTCATGCCTTTATCCATAATCAATTCGTTTGCCTCTTGGGTTCTTAAACAAAGGATTCATCAAATAGAGCTTTTTTTAAAATATCCAAATGAAGTTCAGGAAGAATTATTGCATAATTTAATCACGGCATCCGAAAATACAGTTATTGGAAAAAAATATGAATTTTCGACAATTAGCTCTTATCAAACCTTTGCCGAAAGAGTTCCAATCGCCACTTACGAAGAATTACAGCCTCTTATCGAACGTACCCGTTTAGGCGAACAAAACGTTTTTTGGGAAACACCCATTAAATGGTTTGCCAAATCCAGCGGTACCACAAACGCTAAGAGTAAATTTATTCCTGTGAGTAATGAAGCTTTGGAAGACTGCCACTACAAAGGCAGTAAAGATTTACTATGCCTTTATTTGAACAATAACGAAGATTCTGAATTGTTTTTAGGAAAAAGTCTTCGCTTGGGCGGAAGCTCTCAGATTTATGAAAACAACAATACGTTCTTTGGAGATTTATCGGCTATTTTAATTGAAAACATGCCAATCTGGGCCGAATTCAGCAGTACGCCGAGCAGTAAAACTTCTTTGATGAGTGAGTGGGAAACCAAAATTGCCGCTATTATCAACGAAACTAAAAATGAAAACGTAACCAGTTTTGCAGGAGTTCCTTCTTGGATGCTGGTTTTAATGAATAAGGTTTTAGAAAATACAGGCAAACAAAGCTTATTGGAACTTTGGCCAAATCTTGAAGTTTATTTTCACGGAGGTGTGAGTTTTTCTCCATATAAAGAACAATACAAAAAATTACTGCCAAGCAAAGATTTTAGATATTACGAAATTTACAATGCTTCTGAAGGATTCTTTGCCATTCAGGATTTGAATAATTCTAGTGATTTATTATTGATGCTGGATTACGGAATTTTCTACGAATTTATTCCCATGGATACTTTTGGAACTCCAAATCAAAAAGTAGTTCGTCTGGCAGATGTTGAACTGAATAAAAATTATGCGATTGTCATCACGACAAATTCTGGTTTGTGGCGTTATTTAATTGGCGATACCGTTCGTTTTACGTCGTTAAATCCGTATAGAATTAGAGTTACGGGACGAACCAAACATCATATTAATGTTTTTGGCGAAGAATTAATGGTCGAAAATACCGATCAAGCGATTGCAAAAGCGTGTCAGGTAACACAAACGGAAGTGATTGATTATACGGTTGCCCCTATTTTTATGCAGGACAAAGAAAAAGGCGCTCACGAATGGATGATCGAATTCAAGAAAAAACCGGCAGATGTTGGTCTTTTCCAAAAAGTTCTGGATGAAACCCTGCAGACTTTAAACTCTGATTACGAAGCGAAACGCTACAACAATATGACTTTGAATCCGCTGGTAATTAACGTTGCCAGAGAAAATCTTTTTTATGACTGGCTCAAAGAAAGAGATAAATTAGGCGGACAGCATAAAATTCCAAGACTTTCCAACGAAAGAGATTATTTGGAACAATTGAAAGAAATGCAACCAACCAAAATATAAATTTTACCCAAATCCCAACAAAACCAACCAAAATGAAAAAGAAGTTCAACGAAATGACTAGTGAAGAATTAGTTAAAACGCAAAAATCATTAAAAACGGTAACTTATTTATTTGGTGTTATTTTACTTCTCTTATTTGGCCTGAACATCTTTTTGATTGCTAATAAAGGTTTTAGTGCTTCGAATGTTATTCCAATTGCATTGCTTCCTATTTTTATTTTGAATATGAACACTTTGAGAGAGATTAAGAAGGAATTGGAATCTAGAAATTGAAGATGAAAATTCTTTATCCATATTTCGCTCTTAAGTTATGGGCTGATTCACTTCTTTTTCTAATTATTTTTAGTGGTTGGATATTATTATTTGCTTTAAGCAACAATCAACCTTTAGGGATCATTATTGCTCTGATTTTACTAACAATAACTGGGAGGTATTTTAGAAAAACAATCAAAAATTTATATCGAAATTTAAAAAAACTTCCAGCATTAGAATTAACAGATGATTATTTAATTGACCACGTAAATGATATTAAAATTCGATGGTCATATATTATTAAAGCTGATCAAATTTCAATTAGAGGAAACACTTTTGTTCGTTTTATTTTAAGAGATAAAGAAAAATATTCGGAACAGCTAAAAGGTTTGCTTGCAAAAATTATGCTTAAACTTCCCGATCCTAATAATTTGGCTATAAAAATAGAGCTAAGTTTGGTTAAAGGAAAAAATGAAGAAATTTATAATCAGATTTATAAAATTTTCCAAGAAAGAAAACTTTATAATTTTTAAAAGTAACCTTATTTTTAGGTTAATATTTAAAATATCAAATTAATAAAGTCTTATTTTTTCTTCAGCTAAAGCAGGAGATAATTCAACTGGAAATCTTACTTTATTTTAAAACGATAATTCCACTAAATCGCATGAGGGATAGTAGTGGGAATCCTTTTGTGTCTCGTTTCTTTAACGAGACACAAAAGATTACTTCGTCAGTTCACTATCGCTCGTGTGTAACGAATAGCCCGACCCGCCTTTTTCTGGCGGGACATGCCCAAATAAAAAAACCTCAGTTCTTTATTCAAAAGACTGAGGTTTTGTTTTTTTAAGCTAAGTATGTCATCCTGACGAAGGAAGGATCACACACAGAACTCGACAAAGATTGACGATACTCTTTGCGGAATTTCTTATGTGATCCTTCCTTCGTCAGGATGACAAAAAAAATGAGGTAAATCTGCTTTGTCAGGGCAACAATTGTATTACATCATATCAATATATCTATCGTGGTATCCTAAAAGGTATAAAACACCATCCAATCCTAAACTTGAAATTGAGGTTGAGGCGCTTTCTTTTACTTTTGGTTTGGCGTGGAAAGCAATTCCTAAACCAGCTAAATTCAGCATTGGCAAATCGTTTGCTCCATCACCAACTGCGATGGTTTGATTGATATGAATACCTTCTTTTTCGGCAATCGCTTTTAAATATTCGGCTTTTTTCTGACCGTCGACGATATCGCCGATATATTTACCGGTTAGTTTTCCGTCTTTTATTTCTAATCGATTGGCGTGAACGTAATCTATTCCTAATTCTTTTTGAAGATATTCTCCGAAATAAGTAAATCCTCCCGAAAGAATAGCTGTTTTATAACCGTAATATTTCAAGGCTTTCATTAAGCGGTGTGCTCCTTGCGTAATTGGTAAATTAATCGCCACATTTTGTAATACTTCTTCGCTTAAACCTTCAAGCAAAGCCATACGTTTTTTGAAACTTTCATTGAAATCAATTTCTCCATTCATAGCCGATTCTGTAATCGCTCTTACCTGATCGCCTACTCCATTCAATTCTGCCAATTCGTCGATTACTTCGGTTTGGATTAATGTAGAATCCATATCGAAGCAAACTAAACGGCGGTTTCTTCTGTAAATATTATCTTCCTGGAAAGAAATATCGACATTAAGTGTTCTGGAAATTTCCATAAAACTTGCCGTCATGATAATCTTATTTACAATTTCTCCCGTTACAGATAGTTGAATACAAGAACGCGGATACTGCTCTTTTTCGACAATAGAAGTTCTCCCTGTTAATCGGATAATAGAATCGATATTCAGGTTTTGATCTGACATGATTTTGGTTACAGCCGCCAACTGAGAAGCCGCCAGTTTTTCGCCCAAAATATTGATAATGTATCGTTGTTTAGATTGTGATTTTACCCACTTTTCGTAGTCATCTATAGAAATTGGAATAAATTTTACTTTGATTTCCAGTTCGTAAGCTTTAAACAAAAGGTCTTTTAAAACTGGTGCAGACGAAGATCCTGCAGCAATTTCAAACAAAATCCCTAAAGAAAGTGTATCATGAATATCGGCCTGACCAATATCTAAAATATTTGCATCATACGCCGCCAATACAGCCGTTAAACCTGCTGTAACCCCAATTTTATCGTGTCCAGAAACTTTTAATAAAATTATCTCTTTATCCTCTACTGCCATTTTTTCTTTATTGATTTTGAAGCGACAAAAATCGGCAATCTCTTGTTGATAAAAAAGAATAATCTTTGTTTTTTTAAAACGAAAAAGCACATTTTCATGTGCTTTTTCAAGTAATTTAACAATTATGTTCTACTATTAAAATAACATAACTTTAGAATTCTCCCATTGGCTGATTTTTATCAAAACTCACCATCCAGTTTACGCCGAATTTGTCTTTAAACATTCCGAAATATGATCCCCAGAAAGTGTCATCCATCGCCATTTCTACTTTTCCTCCAGCAGAAAGTCCGTTAAAGATTTTATCTGCCTCTTCTCTACTTTCTGTATTGATTGAAATAGAAAAATTATCTCCAAAACCTACGTCTCCATATCTTGGATGACTGTCGCTTCCCATTAAAATAGTATTTCCAATTGGAAGCGAAACGTGCATGATCCGATTCAGAGCTTCTTCTGAAAGCACTTCGCCTTCTTCTGCCGGAGCATCTTTATATTTTCCAATATATGGAAAATCTCCCCCAAATACCGATTTATAAAACAGGAACGCTGCCTCGCAAGTCCCGTTAAACATTAAATATGGATTTATTGCTGCCATGATGTTTTTATAGTTTTTAATGTTAATTGTTTGTTGTTTGTTGTTTGTTGTTTGTTGTTTACAAAAAAAAATCTTAATTCTTAATTCTATTTTCTTTACTCTATTTTCTATTTTCTTTGCTCTATTTTCTTATCCTTCAGACAACTCTTTAATAATTTTTAGGGCCTTCGGAAAAGCATCTTTAAAATAGTCCAGATGTTGTTCAATTACATCGACCTCAACATGAAGGTCTACTACATTGCCTTTTTGATCCAATCTGTAGGTTTCCATTGAACCGCTCCATTCATTTGTTTTGTCATCGATAGGCACTTCCTTAAAATCTTTTATCTCTCCCAAATGTTTAAAAGCCATATATTCATACGGAATTTTCCTTTCTATAATACTATTCATTCCTCCTCCGCCTGGGCCTAGAAAATAAATTTTATCCCCTTCATTCCAATTCGATTCGGCGTAACTTCCTTCGGCAAAAACGTTTGTCCATTTTCTGTACGTTTCGTCATCCCATAAGACCCTCCAAATTTTTTCTTTGGAAGCCTTTACATCAATATTAAAAATTAATTTTTCCATCTCAATTTGGTAATTTACTAAAGTCCATAAATAAAACATTCCAGCGATGACCGTCTAAATCGGCAAAACCACAGCCGTACATCCAGCCTTGACTTTCTGCTGGAGGAGCAAAAACAGTTCCGCCGGCTTCTTCAGCTTTTTTAGCAAGTTCATCTACTTCTTCCCTGCTTTCAGCATCAATCGAAATCAAAACTTCAGAACCGGATTTCGTGTCAACAATCCCATTTTGAGAAAAACTAGAAAACAACATTTCTTCAAAAAGCATTACTACAAAATTATTTTCGCCCACAACCATACAAGTCGAACTTGGCGTATCGTGTTGTTCATTAAACGAAAATCCAATTTTCCAGAAAAAATCTTTCGCTTTTGCTACATCCTTCACAGGCAGGTTTAACCATATTTGTTTTGTCATCTTTTTTTGTTTTTTTGAGTTAGTTAGATAGTTATTCGTTTTTTTTAAACCATATAAGTAATGTAAGTTATTTTAAGCTACTCTGCACCTCTGAGCCTTTGTCACTTTGAACCTGCAAAAAAATCAATTGTTTTCTGCGTAATTTTTAAAATTATCCAAAATAGCCTGCCAGCCAGCGCGTTGCATTTCTTCAGGGTTTTGTGATTCTGGATCAAAACTTTCAATTATTTCAACTCCGTCTGCTGTTTCGGTAAAAGTAATTTCGACCTTTCTTCCATCTCCCATCACATATGAAAGCGCTTCATTTGGTTTAACCAAAGTAAATTCTCCTCCAAAATCAAAACTCATACTTCCGTCTTTTGCAGCCATCGTGGATTTGAATTTTCCTCCCTCTCTCAAATCCGCTTCTGCATAAGGTGTGTGCCAATCAGGAGAAGCAAAACTCCATTTTGTAATATGTTCTGGTGTGTTCCAGAAATTCCACACTTTATCAAGAGATGCATTAACGGTATTTTTTATTGTTATCATATTATATGTTTTATATCGTTTACTTTTATTTATTTTCTACATCTCATTTGGAATCTGACTTTCATCCATATAAAAAACTTCCCAATGGTGTCCGTCTACATCCAGAAAAGTCCTTTGATACATCCATCCATAATCCTTTGCTTCAATATAGTCTGTTCCTCCTGCTTTAATTGCTTTTTGTATCGTTTCATCTACTTTTTCACGCGAGTCCAGCGAAATCGAAATCAAAACTTCGCTTGCTTTAGAAGCGTCACAAATCTGCTTCTTCGTAAAAGTTTTATAAAACTCTTCTACCAAAAGCATTACAAATATATTTTCGTCAATAACAATGCAAGCGCCCTTTTCGTTAGTGAATTTTGGATTGGTCGAAAAACCAAGTTCGTTATAAAAAGCCACTGCTTTGTTTAAATCTTTTACGGCAAGATTTAAGAAGATTTTTGTTTTCATCTTTATAAAATTACGAATTAATTAAAACAAATTTAATTTTTTAAGATTAGTTTAAAATGTCAATAAAAGTCATTTTTAGGGGCATTTGAGACAAAATACGTATTTTTGTCTCCAAGCTAATTTCTAAAAACCACACCAATCATGAGTAAGAAACTAGGATTAATCGTACCTCACGACTATAAATTGCTAAGCATTGCTGCTATTCTGGAAGTATTTGAAACAGCAAACAAATTGAGTCCCGAAGCCGAAAAACCATTCGAAATCATGATTTTTCAATCTAAAGAACAACCCGATCAAGGAAATTTATTTGGATACGAAAGCCATTCTATTGAAACTTCAGACATTAGCTTAGACCTCATTTTGATTCCAGCCTTTACGACTGACAATATGAGCGAAATGATCAAAAAGAACCAAAACTTTATTCCGTGGTTGCAAAAACAACATAAAGCCGGCGCTGAATTGGCAAGTTTCTGTACGGGAGCATTTTTGTTTGCCGCTTCCGGTTTGTTGAATGAAAAACTGGCCACTACACATGTTGATGCCTGCAGCGCTTTTACCAAAGCTTTTCCGATGGTAAAACTAAAACCAGACGAAACTTTGACTGCCGATGGAAGTCTGTACACAAGCGGCGGTTCTACCTCAACATTTCATTTATTGATTCTTCTGGTTCAGAAATTCTGCGGCAACGAAATGGCTGTCAAAATTGCCAAGATATTTTCTATTGATTTAAATCGATACAAGCAAAGTTATTTCAGCACTTTCAGGCCTAACCATTTACACAATGACACTTTGGTTGCTATGTTACAGCAAAAAATAGAAAGTCAGTATCACACTATCGAAAAACTGGAAGAAATTACCAAAGATATTCCAACAAGCGCCAGAAATATGACTCGTCGTTTTAAACAAGTTACGGGAATTCCGCCAATTGAATATCTACAGAATATAAGAGTAGAAAGCTCTAAAAAATACTTGGAACAAACACAGCTTTCGATTTCAGAAATTATCGAAAAAACAGGTTATAACGATCCAAAAGCCTTTAGAAAAGTATTTTATAAAATGGTTGGTATGAAACCTATTGAATATAGAGAGAAATTTAGAGTACAGTAATTTTTTTGTAGAGACGCACTGCAGTGCGTCCAACAATTGATTTTGAAATATCTTAAACCTTATTATGCGTGCGTAGACGCACTGCAGTGCGTCTCTACAGTAAAAAAACGTATTAAAACACTGTTTCGATCAGCGCTAATTAGAAAGTTTCATTTTCATAAGTTTGAAAAATCAGGACTTAATAATCCACATTAAGACTTTTTTATTTGTTTTCAAAAGCTCATCGATTTCTTTCATGCTTTCGTTGGAAACTGCCGGACAACCCCAGCCTTCCGGCGTTCCTTCAGGAAAAACTTCATTATCTGAAACCGCTTCCCAAGAATGGAGAACAATAGCACGATTACGGGCATTGGAATTGGTTTTATCCTTTCCCTGTAAAACATAATTCACTTTGATTCCCCACTGACTAACGCCGCGATCCAGAATAACATATTTCCCAATCGAAGAACAATGCGAATCAAATTCGTTGCTTATCTGCGGTTTCTCTTTAGAAGAAGTCCTTCCCCATTGATTATCGCCACAACCGTGACTTACCAAATAGGATTTCGAAACTTCTTTCTTTTTAAAATCATAAACAAAAAATCTTTTATAACCCGAATGCAATCCTAAATCAATCAAGATAAATTTGTTTTGATTGAGATTGTTTGTTTTACAGTATTGTTGTGCTTCTTTATAGTAGTTGTTGTAGTTGATTTCGACTTGGGGTTTTTCTTCTAAAATTGTTTCTTTTTTATGTTCATTTTTAGAAACCACTATTTCCTTTTTATCTTTTTGATTACAAGATAAAACCAAAGCTAAACCAAAGCCAAAAATAATATTTTTCATGATGACAATTTACATAAAATCTGCAATGAAAAACTTGATTAAAAAGCATAAAAAAACCTGTTCAAATAAATGAACAGGTTTTAGAAAAATATTTTTAAAAATTAAGAAGCAATTTCCATACGTTTCAATAAGTTTTTACTTAGAGTATGTTCTGCGTATTCTTTGTCGATTGTCAAAGTTGTATCGTCTGATGTTGGCAGTTCGTACATTGCATCTGTTAAGATAGCTTCGCATAAAGAACGCAATCCACGAGCACCTAATTTGTATTCTAAAGCTTTGTCTACAATAAAATCTAAAGCTTCATCAGTAATTGTAAATTCAACATCATCCATTAAAAATAATTTTTGGTATTGTTTTACCAATGCATTTTTAGGTTGAGTCAAAATGGCACGAAGTGTTTCTTTATCCAAAGGATCCATGTGTGTCAAAACTGGCAGACGACCAATAATCTCTGGAATCAATCCGAAATCTTTAATATCTTTTGGAATGATATATTGCAGTAAATTGTCTTTATCAATATTATCTACATTTTTAGAAGTTGAATAACCAACAGCCTGACGGTTTAAACGTTTTGAAATAATACGCTCTACTCCATCAAAAGCTCCTCCGGCAATAAATAATATATTCTGCGTATTTACCTCAACAAATTTCTGGTCTGGATGTTTACGTCCTCCTTTTGGCGGTACGTTTACAACAGTTCCTTCTAATAATTTTAATAAAGCTTGTTGTACACCTTCTCCAGAAACGTCACGGGTTATTGACGGGTTATCGCTTTTACGGGCAATTTTATCAATTTCGTCAATAAATACAATTCCTCTTTCTGCTTTGGCTACATCATAATCTGCAGCTTGAAGCAAACGAGTTAAAATACTTTCAACATCTTCTCCAACATATCCCGCTTCTGTTAATACTGTCGCATCAACAATAGCCAAAGGAACGTCTAACATTTTGGCAATTGTTTTGGCTACCAATGTTTTTCCTGTTCCTGTTTGACCCACCATGATGATGTTACTTTTTTCAATTTCCACTTCATCGTCTAATTGCTGTTGCATTAAACGCTTGTAGTGATTGTAAACCGCAACCGACATCACTTTTTTTGTCTGGTCTTGACCAATTACATATTGATCTAAGAAAGCTCTAATTTCTTTTGGTTTCTTTAAAATTAAGTCGCCAATATGTTTTGCGCTTCCACTAGATTTTAATTCTTCTAATACAATTCCGTGTGCCTGTTCAATACACTTATCGCAGATATGTGCATTAATACCAGCAATCAATAAATTAGTTTCTGGCTTCTTTCTTCCACAAAACGAACATTCTAATACTACTTTTGCCATTCTTTATTTAAGTTACTAAGCTGCAAAGATACTAAGTTTCTAAGCTTTTTAATTTAATAAAAACTTAAAAACTTAAGCCTTTGCAGCTTAAACCTTTATTTTTTTGTTTCAAGTTTTATTTTGTTTTAGGTTTAAAGTTAACTATTGGAACTTGAAACCTGAAACCTGAAACTTTTTTTTAACTTCTTCTCAAAACTTCGTCGATCATTCCGTATTCTTTAGCTTCATCAGCTTTCATCCAGTAATCGCGCTCGCTGTCTTTATGAACTCTTTCGAAAGTTTGTCCTGAATGGTGAGAAATAATATTGTACAACTCATCTTTCAATTTCAACATTTCTCTTAAGTTGATTTCCATATCTGTAGCAACACCTTGCGCTCCTCCAGACGGTTGGTGAATCATAACTCTTGAATGAGGCAAAGCAGAACGTTTTCCTGCCGCTCCTGCACATAATAAAACTGCTCCCATAGAAGCCGCCATTCCTGTACATATTGTAGCTACGTCTGGTTTGATGTACTGCATAGTGTCATAGATTCCTAAACCTGCATAAACGCTTCCTCCTGGAGAGTTTAAATAAATTTGGATATCTTTTGAAGCATCAGCACTTTCTAAAAATAATAATTGTGCCTGAACGATATTAGCGATTTGATCATCGATACCTGTTCCTAAAAAGATAATTCTGTCCATCATTAATCTTGAGAATACATCCAGTTGCGAAATATTCAACTGACGCTCTTCGATAATATATGGTGTCATGTTTGTTGGAGTCATTGCAGCAACAATTTTATCATAATACATTGCATTTACTCCTTGATGCTTTGTAGCAAATTTTTTGAATTCTTTACCGTAGTTCATATTTTAAGTGTTCTAAGTTTTACATTTATAATATATCCTTCCATCAAAGGTTGTACCTCTTTCGTAAGGATGTCAATTTGTCTTATTTCTAGCCCAGATAGCAATGGAAAGCTTTTTGAAATGGCAACTATTTTTTGTTGGTTAAAAAAGCGACCAACGGAAGCTCTTTTTTTACCTTACAGAAAAAGACAGCCGTAAAAAAACTTGTAACGGATAGCTGGATTAGCTTCTGAAAAGTAATCAAAAATTAATTAAAACAAAAGAGCGTCAGGAAAAAAAACCTGACGCTCCAATATATAATGTTTCTCTAGAAATTATTCTCCGTAAGACGCAGCAATAAATTCTTCGTAAGTAACTTCTTTAGTTGTAGGATTTGCTTTTTCTTTGAATAAATCCAACAATTTAGCTGCTACAACTTGCTCAGAAAGTCTTTTTACTTCTTCTTGGTTAGATAAAACTCTAGCCACGATTCCTTCTACTTCTTCGTCAGTTGGGTTTGTTTGACCAAATTGAGCCATTTGCTGTCTGATAGCATTTGCTGTAAAAGCTTTCAAATCTTCAAAAGTGATTTGGATGTTACTTTGAGCCATTGCTTTTCCTTCGATCAATTGGAAACGTAAACCTTTTTCAGATCTTGCGTATTCCACTTCAGCTTCTTCTGCAGAAAGTTTTTTCTCTCCAACAGTTTGCAACCATTTTTTCAAGAATTCAGCTGGTAAATCGAATTTTGTGTTTTCGATTAAGAAATCTTGAACGTCTAATAATAATTTTTGATCCGCTTGCTGTGCAAATTGAGATTCAGCGTCTTCTTTAATTTTAGCTTTTAAATCTTCTAAAGAAGCTACTTTTCCTTCACCAAAAAGTTTGTCGAATAATTCTTGGTTTAATTCAGCTGGCTCAGAACCGTTGATTGCTTCTATAGTAAAGTTTACTTCAACATCTAAACCGTGAACACCTTCGTGACCTACTTTTAAGTAATCCATTAATTGGTGATCGTCATCAAATAAACCTTTTGTGCTTACTGTAACAACATCTCCAACTTTTTTACCTGTGAATTGTTTTTGAGCTTTTTTGCTGAATGCATCCACAGCAATTGTAGTTGTATTGTTGATTCCGTTTGCTTCGCTAGAGAAAGTACCAGTTAAGTCAGATTTTGCATCAGAAACTTCTTGTGGAACTGCTTTTCCAAATTGTTTTTGGATACGTTCTACTTGTCCGTCGATTAATTTATCGTCTGCAGTAACGATATATTTTACGATATTATTTTTAGCTTCAAGATCAATTTCGAAGTTTGGCACTAAACCAATTTCGTATTCGAAAGTTAATTCTTCAGCATCCCAGTTAAAATCTTCGTTTACTTTAGCAAGAGGAGTTCCTAAAAGATTTAATCTTTCAGACTGAATATAACGCTCTAAAGCCAAATCAACTACTTTTTTGATCTCTTCTTGCTTAATAGCTTTTCCGTATTGTTTTTCAACTAGATCTTTAGGCACTTGTCCTTTTCTGAATCCTTTTACTTGCGCTAAAGGCATTTTTTCGTTAATTCTTTTTGCTACCTGACCTTTGTAATCCATGTGAACAACGTTCATCACAATTGTCTCGTTAACAGCGTCTATTGCTACTCTTTTAATATCCATCTTCTTCTTTAATTTACATAATAAAATTGGGTTGCAAAATTATAAAATTTTTGCAACCCAACCAAGTTTTTAATCTATTGTATTTGAAGCAGTTTTAATCTGCTCTATTTGTTTTTATTTATCGTCTCCCAGTATTTTATAAGTAATAGATTGAAGTAGAGACAAAATAATACTGAAAATTAATGCTGTCCAGAACGAATCGACTGCAAAACCGCCCACAATCTTAGTAGACAACAAAATAATTACAGCATTGATGACCAGCAAAAATAAACCCAGTGTAACAACTGTTACCGGAAGTGTCAAAACAACCAAAATTGGCTTTATAAAAACATTCAGTAATCCTAAAACTACTGCAACAATTACAGCTGTACCGAAACTCGCAACATGCACTCCGGTCAAAATGTTAGACAACAATAAAACAAGGGCAGCAGTAACAAGGAGTCTAAGTAATAATTTCATAATTATTCAGGTTTTAAATTTATTTAAAAGTAATACTTTTTATATTCTCAAACCACTGAAATTTATTTTTTCTTGCCACAGATTAAAAGATTTTCACAGATTAGCAGTTATAAATCTGAAAGAAAAAATCTTTTTAAATCCTTTCAATCCGTGGCTATAAAATTATTCTTTTAAAAACTCGGTTGTCAGTTCAAAAAACATTTTTGGATTTTCTGCATGCAACCAATGCCCTGCGTTTGGAATGGTTTCTAATTTTAAATTTGGGAAATGCTTGCGAATTGCATCTAAATCTGAATCTTGAATATAGCCCGAATTTCCTCCTCGAATAAATAAAGTCGGATTATTAAAAACCAAATCATCTGGAAGAGGTTTTCCAATCGCATCCAAATTATTATTGAAGGCATTCAAATAAAACCGGAAAGCCAATTGTCCAGGTTCTTTCCAATAAAGGTTTTTTAATAAAAACTGACGTGTCCCAAAATCCGGAACATATTGTGACAGTATTTCTTCAACATCATTTCGGCTTGGTTTTACTGAAAAATCGACAGCATTTAATCCTGCTAAAATTTCCTGATGATGTTGTTTGTAAAATCTTGGTCCAATATCGGCTACAATTAACTTATCTACTATCTCTGGATGTGTTGTTGCAAAAAGCATGGCTACTTTTCCTCCCATGGAATGACCTAGAATATCAATTCTTGTCAAATGATTTGCTTGACAATATTCATAAACATCCTGAACCATTGCTTCGTAACTCCATTCGTCTGAATGAAAACTGCGTCCGTGATTTCTTAAATCTAAAAGATGAACCTGAAATCCAGCCTCTACATATTGACCAGCCAAAGTTTTCCAATTATCCGACATTCCAAGAAATCCGTGCATGATGACAAAAGGTTTTCCTTCGCCTTCTATTTTTGAATATAACATTAAATTTTCCTTTTGAATTCTACTACAAATGTAAAAAACTTATCTATTAATCTGTAACAGAATGTATTCTCAGTACATTTTGATTTGAAAAAAATTAATAAAAAAAAGTTTACAACAGTACGGTTTCCCGTAATGCTTTTAGAATTAAAGGAATTACCTTCGCACCATAAAATTTAACCAACTAATTCATTTAAATTAACAAAAATCATGATTAAAAAATTCATTTTGTTATCATTGGTTGCTTCACAACTTATGATTTCATGTTCTAGTGATGACAGCAACGACAAACCTGAAACAGAACAAACAGTTGAAGAACAAATTGCTGAATTACTAAAAAAGCCTTACTCAAGTCTTACCCCTGCACAGCAAAAAACAAAATTGGAAGCTGAAGCTAACGACATGCTTACGCAATTAGACAAAACAAAAAGTTCAAGCGCTATTGAGGCATTTGAAAATTTATCAAGATTATTGGATATTGACCACATTGATATTTTCAATGGAAAAAACAGTAATCAAGTAGAAGACATTTTAAACATTTCTGGAGTATACGGAGTATATACTTGGAACAATACCAATAAAGCTTGGGTTAAAACTGCTTCTACTACAGAATTAAAATTTGTTTTCCCAGCAAAAGAATCTCAGACAGCAAATAATGCGGTGTTTACTTCAAAAGCAGTTTCTTCAGATGTAAAAGTTGATTTTTTTGATGGCTACAATGGAAATGCTTCTGTATATGATACTATTTTCCTTCCATCTTCTTCAGATGCAACTTTAACTATCGACAATACACAGTCTGCAACATTTACGCAAACTGCAAAATACTCTTCAAAAAACCAATCACCAGACGAGTTTGCTTATAAAATGACGCTGAACGATGGATATACTTGGGAAATGAGCGGTAAAAAAGGTACTGAAAACACATCAAAAGCAGTACTTACTTATAATGGAAAAAACCTAATTGATTTTAGCGCCGGAAGCAATGCTGAAATCGATAAATTAATAGACAATGATGAGCTTGTTCAATACAGAGGAAAAGCAAACGGTTTATTTAAATTAATGGACAATTTTGTTATTGTTGCCGACATGGATTTAGCTACTGAAGCTGCCGACAAAGAAGCTTTATACAAAAACAATACTCGCCCAGCTTACCTAGATTCTAGCAATCCAAAAAGCGATTATAAAGCATATTACACTGCGCTAAACGCATACGAGAAAAAAATCTCAGAAGGAAACGCGGCTAACTTTAACAAAAACATGAAATTAATTTTAGTTTCTAAAAAAGATGGAACTAAAATCGCTGACATTGTTCAACATTCAGAAAAAGATGGTGAATATACATTTAATTTACCTGTTTGGAATGCTCAATCTAGCTATTGGAACTTTTGGAATCCTAATGGCGAAACTTTTACACAGCCATATCTTTATGAAGCTTATTACTTGAAATTCAACGACAATACTGAAGTAGAAATGAGTGTTTATTTCTCTGAAGGATTTGAGAAATTTGAAGCTAAATTTGAAGATTTTATTGCTGCTTTCGAAAAGAAATAACACCTTTTAATCGATAGCTTAAAGCCGATTTGAAAAATATCAAATCGGCTTTATTTTTTTGGAGGCGTTCTGACAATTATTGTACTTTGCCCATATCCTGCCCAAATACCAATTCCTCCTTTTATATTGGATTTTAAACTGGTGTTGGATGGATAAATCGGATTTTTGCTGTTTACAATTTCGTTCTGCCAGCTATTCCAGAAATCTAATGCTTCTTTAGTTTGGGTCCTCAATTTTACATGAATTAAATCTCCATCAGCGAAATAAGGCGTGAATTTTGTTTTTGGAAACAATAAAACACCTCTATTAATCTGCACAGAAACCGAAGGACTTTCGAAATTTTTATCATCTAAATTTCCATAAAAGGAAGGAACAAAAATCGGTTCTTCTCCATCAATCTTTGTAGCGATTTGATAATAGTTTTTTTCATTTACAGGATCATCGAATTTTACAAAAACATAACCCGTTGTATCGGCCGCATTCTTCTTTACATATTCGGCACTTTTTAAAGGCACCGATTTAGGAATCAAAGTTACCGCTTCGATAACGCGGTCGAGATATTCAATTTTAATAGAATATTGTTTGCCTGCTTCGCCCTTTAGCGTTGAACCGAAATACACAAAAGGCGGAATTCTGCTTTTATCATTTTTCACTCTCAAAACCTCAAAATTTTCACCATCTGAAACCGTAATTTTTGCTGACCTGATTACATGATTTAAAACATTAGTAGAATCGATAACATCTGTCACCGGAATACTGCTCGACAATAAAACATTTGCAAAATCACCTTCTTCAATCCAACCCTCAACCACTATTTTAGACTCCAGTTTTTTTTGCTCACTAAAATTATCATTAGAACAACTCATTATCGTTAAACCGAAAAGAAACAATAGATACTTTTTCATTTTTCTTAAAATTTAAATCGCCAACTTACAGAAGGAAGAATTCTGTACAAAACTTTCTCTTCTTGTTTTACCACAACTTTGTCCTTGTTTTCATTTACTTCTACATCCAAAACTACATAAATAGGATTTGAGATATTGAATGTATTGTAGATCGAAAAATTTAAAGCACTTTCTTTCTTTGAAGTTTTCACGAAATAGTAATTTGCAGAAATATCGGTTCTAATATAATTTGGCATTTGTGCATTATTATATCCTGAATATTCTTTCACCGGATTATTATTGATAAAATACCAGGAAGTCGGCATTGTGAATCGATTTCCTGAACCAAATATTTGAGTTATGCCAAAATTCCATTTTGCATTTAAATCGTACATTCCAACGACAGAAAGATTATGTCTTCTGTCATATTTTGCGAAATACGTTTTGCCATTGTTGAGTTCATCAAAATTTCGATCGGACCAGCTTAAAGTATAACTCAGCCAGCCGCTAAATTTTCCGCTGCTTTTTTTCAGCATCACTTCAAATCCGTAAGCTTTTCCTTTTCCAACATATAAATCATTCTTAAGCGTTGTGATTTCATTGAATTGAGTTATTCCATATGGATATTCGAGCAGATTTTTCATCGAACGATAAAAACCTCCAAAAGAAGACGAAAAATTTCTAGTAATGTTTTGGTTTGAACCTATAGAAAATTCATTAGAAGATTGCGGTTTTATTTCGTCAGAACTGGCAATCCAGAAATCGGTAGGAATACCAACGCTTGAAGTCGTGATTAAACTCAGATATTGATATTGCCTATTGTAAGAAGCATAAAACGAATAATTCTCATTTGCATAATAATTCAGTATCATGCGAGGCTGAAAATGCAAATAAGAATCCGATTCCGAAGTATAATAATTCATCCGAAGTCCTAAATCAGCCGTAACTTTTTCTAATAATTTAGGATTTGCACTCACAAAAACTGCCGCTTCATTTGCAGAAATCGTTCTTTGCGAATAATTATCTACTGTAGTTAGATTTTCTACATTCACTTTTTGAGGCTGTAAATCATGATAAACGTATTGTACCCCAGACTCAAACGGAATGTTTCCAATCGAAAATTTGACAGCATTGGTAAAACCAAAATCTTTCACATAGGAAGAAACTCCAAATTCAATTGTTGCCTGCTCCATATTCAATTCATTCGAATATTGACTAAAGTAAAAAGAATTCGACATACTTACTTTAGGAGAAAAGATAGTATTTAAAGATGGGGAAACTGTAAAATTGCTCCATTTTAAATTGGTTTTCAGTGCTAGATTTCCGTCTTTTATTTTTAATTCATCTCCACTCACAAAAGCATTTAATGAGAATAAACTTTTCTTAGAAATCTGAGATAAAAAAGTAAAATTGGCATCAGAAAAACCATATTTCATATTTTGGACGTCGTTATTTGAACCTGATTTTAATAGCGGTCCCATAACTTCGTCAATATATGTTTTTCTTCCAGAAACATAAAATCCCGTTTTATCTGTCAGCGGAACCGACAAAGTTAACTGTGAAGCCAAAATACCTGCATTACCCTGAATAGAAAATTCCGACGGTATTTTTTTATTTGTATTTAAAAGTGTAGTAGAACTTAATCGTCCACCGTATTTTGGGTTCGAACTTGATTTATCAAATTCAACATCTTTAATATGGTCTGTATTGTAAAAAGGGAAGATTCCTAACAAATGAGACATTCCATAAATAGGCGACTCATTATACAAAATTGCATTATGTCCAGGATCGCCTCCGCGAACATACAAATACCCATTTGCATCTCCTGAATTCTGAACTCCCGGCATCAATTGCAGTAATTTGATGACATCTGTAGTTCCTAAAACTGTTGGCACAGCGTTTAATTCTTTCAAATTAAGAGAAAGCTTTCCTGCAGATAAAGTTTTGATGCCGCTTTTCTTGTCATTTGGAACAATTACTTCCTTTAACTGTGCAGCATCTTTTTCTAAAACAATCGAAATTACAGTGTCTTTTAAGACATTACAGTAAACTGTTTTCGATAAAAAATCCAAATGATTAACTCTGATCATCAAATTTCCCGAAGAAACAATCTCCGAGAAGCTTCCTAAGCTATCAGCAACTGCATTAATCTGTTTTTTATTAATCTCTAAAGAGACATTTGCTCCAGCGAGCTTTTGGTTATCAGAAGATGTTATAATTCCCGTTATCCTCACATCTGACTGGGCAAAAATGTTAGAAAAACAGAACAAAAAAAAGAGAATAGCAGATTTCGACACTTAGATTTTAATAAGAAAAGTGCGAAAATAAACAATTATAACCCAATTACATCAGGTTATAATTGTTTTAATTTTATTCTTACTTCAATTTATTCAAATACATATTTACCACATTATCCAATCCAAGATAAAGTGCTTCTGAAATCAAGGCGTGTCCAATTGAAACTTCCAATAATCCAGGAATATTTTGTTTGAAGAATTGAATATTCTCTAAGCTCAAATCATGTCCAGCATTGATTCCTAAACCTAATTCATTTGCTAATACGGCTGCTTTTACATAAGGATCGATTCCGTTTTTGTTTCCTAAATCATATTGGTGCGCAAAAGCTTCTGTATACAATTCAATTCTGTCTGTTCCTGTTTTTTTTGCACCTTCGATCATTTCTAAAACTGGATCAACAAAAATGGAAGTTCTGATTCCGTTTCTTTGGAACTCCTGAATTACTTCTGTCAAATATTCCTGATTTTTAATGGTATCCCAACCCGCTGAAGACGTAATTGCCCCAATTGCATCTGGAACTAGTGTAACCTGATCCGGCTTACATTCTAAAACCAAATCGATAAAATTATGCTGCGGATTTCCTTCAATATTATATTCTGTTGTAATAATCGCTTTCAAATCTCGTGCATCCTGATAGCGGATATGACGCTCATCTGGACGCGGATGAATTGTAATTCCCTGTCCTCCAAAACGCTGAATATCTACAGCTACTTTTAATAAATCAGGTACATTTCCGCCTCTTGCATTTCGAAGCGTTGCAATTTTATTGATATTTACACTTAACTTTGTCATATAAATAGATAATTAATTCTAGTAACACTATATTTGTTACGACAAAAATACAAAGTAAAACGCAGCAGTTTTCGGTATTTTTTGATTATTTTGCATCAAATATCTTCAACGATTTATGACAGAAATTACAAACTATATCACCAACGATTTCAGAGCGATTGATAGTCAGGAAACGATAGCATCGATTCAGGACTTTTTTATTGATGTAAATTTTTCTCATTTTCCAATTCTAGAAGATGGGGTTTTTATTGGAAGTATTTCTTCTGAAGACGTAGAAACATTTGACACCGATAAAAAAGCGATCGACTACAAATATACTTTGGAACGTTTTTTTGCCAGAAAATCGATGATTTGGCTGGATGTTCTGGAAGTTTTCGCTAAAAACCACACCAATATACTTCCGATTCTTGACGAAAATAACGCTTACATTGGCTATTACGAAATGGAAGATATCATGAAATTCTTTCAGGAAACACCATTTTTAAAAGAACCGGGAGGCATTATTATTGTTCAAAAAGGGCTTTTGGATTATTCTATGAGCGAGGTAACTCAGATTGTAGAAAGCAATAATGGTAAAGTTTTAGGCTGTTTTGTTTCTGATGGCGACTTAGAAAACGTTCAAATTACCATTAAAATAGCTTTAGGAGCCATTAATGAAATTATTCAGACTTACAGAAGATACGGTTATGAGATTATTTCAGAACATCAGGAAGATACCTATATTAACAGTTTGAAAGAACGCTCCGATTATTTAGACAAATATCTCAACATATAAGTTATGAATGTGCCAATGAGAAAATTAGTTAATTAGATAATTTTCACATTTCCCAATTATCTAATTGACACATTGACAAATTCTCTAATTTAACATAGAATGAAAATAGCCATTTACGGACAATATTATCAAAATAGTACAGAACCCATTATAAAAGACATTTTCATGTTCTTCAATTCCAATAATGTTGAAATGGTCATTGAAGAAAATTTCCTGAACATGCTTTATGAAAAACAGCTTGTAAAAAAAGAATACAAAACTTTTTCGCCAAGCACTGCTTTAGATAATAGCTTTGAAATGCTCATTAGTATTGGTGGCGACGGCACTATTTTAAGGGCTGCCGCATTTGTTCGTAATTCTGGTGTTCCTTTATTAGGTATAAACGCTGGAAGATTAGGCTTTCTTGCCAAAGTACAGAAAGAGAACATCGATATTTTATTGCAATATGTTATCGATCAAAATTACACGACTTCTGAACGTACCTTATTAGGTTTAACTGCCGAACCCCTAAACGAAGCTTTTGAGGAACTTAACTTTGCTATGAATGAAGTTACCGTGAGCAGAAAAGATACTACTTCGATGATTACTGTTGAAACTTATCTAAACAATGAATATTTAAACTCCTATTGGGCAGACGGATTGATTATTTCTACTCCAACCGGCTCTACAGGATATTCCCTAAGCTGTGGCGGCCCAATATTAACTCCAGATGTAAAAAGTCTTGTAATTACGCCAATAGCTCCGCATAATTTAACCGCCAGACCACTTGTAATTCCGGATGATACTGAAATCACTTTAAGAGTTACAGGAAGAGAAGACCAATATTTGGTCTCATTAGATTCGAGAATTTCTTCGGTGAAAAACGAATCTACTTTAAAAATTAAAAAAACAGATTATAAAATTAAAATGGTCGAAATTCCAGGGGAAACTTTCTTGAAAACCTTAAGAAACAAATTACTCTGGGGAGAGGATAAAAGAAATTAAACTCTTTTCTAATTCTCTACTATACGATAATGCCACATTTTCTCGTTCTGCATATAGTGAATCATCATTAAATGGCTCAAAATCATAACGTAAATTGAAAAAGAAGCACATTTAACTAAAGGAACTTTGATTCGTATTGATAATTATTATATTTGCACGCAATTTTGAATTAAATGAAGAAAATTTTTAATTTATTGTTATGTTTTTTCCCGCTTATTACACTAAATGCTCAAATCAATGAGCTTGGTGTTTTTCTTGGCGGAAGCAACTTTGTTGGCGATGTTGGCAAAACAACTTATATCGCTCCAGAAAAAATAGCTTTTGGTGTTCTTTACAAATGGAACAGAAGCCCAAGACACTCATGGAGATTCTCTTATACACAATCAGAAGTTTCTGGAAATGATTATAAATCGGAAGAAACAGGAAGAAATCAAAGAGGATATCATTTTGACAACAATATTAAAGAGCTTTCTGCGGGATTAGAGTTTAATTTTTTTGATTTCAATCTGCACGATTATCACACAAAAATCACACCTTACGTATATTCGGGATTAAATTTCTTTATCTTCGATAACTTATATAGGTATACTGCAAGTCCAAATGAAATTTATTCTGAACATTCAAGCTCTCTTGCAATACCTTTTATATTAGGTATAAAATCGAACATAACACCGCGTTTCGTTTTAGGACTTGAAACAGGAGTACGTTATACTTTTACAGACAATATCGACGGAAGTAACCCTAAAACAAGTAGTTCAAACATTTTAAAGTTTGGAAATTTAAATAATAATGACTGGTATGTTTTTTCAGGTGTTACCTTAACATACACCTTCGGAAAAAAACCTTGCTATTGCGCAGAATAAAATGAATTTAATAGAATCAATAGATCACACAAACTTACCTAAACACCTAGCCATTATTATGGATGGCAACGGACGATGGGCAAAACAACAAGGCTATCTTCGTGCGTTTGGACATGAAAATGGAACAAAATCTGTAAAAGAGATTATCAAAACTTCTGCTAAGCTGGGTATTGAATATCTGACCTTATATGCTTTCTCTACAGAAAACTGGAACCGCCCAAAACTTGAGGTTCAAGCATTAATGAAAATATTGATTAATTCTTTAAAAAAAGAGCTCATTACTCTTCAAGAAAACAATATCCGTCTTAATGCAATTGGAAATCTTGACAAATTGCCAAAAACAGCCCAAAAAGAGCTTTTGGATGTTATGGAAAAAACTAAAGACAATTCTCGACTAACACTAACTCTTGCTTTAAGCTATGGATCTAGAGAAGAACTGGTAAGTGCCGTAAAGACAATAAGTGATAAAGTTAAAAATAATATAATTTCAATAGACACTATTGACGATTCAATTATAAATGAGCATCTTTACACGCAAAATTTACCAGACGTAGATTTATTAATACGAACAAGTGGAGAACATAGAATAAGTAATTTTCTGCTTTGGCAGATTGCCTATGCAGAATTGTATTTTACTAATGTCTTGTGGCCAGACTTTAAAGACCAAGATTTATATGAGGCTATTATTAGTTATCAAAAAAGAGAACGTAGATTTGGAAAAACCAGTGAACAAATTAAATAATTTTTTAGTGTTGCAAAAAAAAATACAAATAGTCCTTACCCTCCTAATGCTGGGTGGTTTTTCACAAATTAAAGCACAAGAAAGAGTTCCTTTTGATCAAGGGAAAAAATATATCCTAGCCAAAGTTTCCGTAGTTGGTAAAATAAGCTTCAATGAACAAACCGTTGTAACCTTTTCAGGACTTCAAAAAGGTCAGGAAATCACGGTTCCTGGAGAAGAAATTAGTAGTGCAATTAAAAAATTAGGTAAACTTGGTTTATTTGATGAAATTGCTTTTTACGTAAATAAAATAGAACACGATAGTATCTATCTGGATTTAGATATTATTGAACTCCCTAAACTTAACGAAGTGAAATTTGTTGGAGTTAAGAAAGGTAAAGTGGAAGGTTTAATTAAGGATAACAACCTGACTAAAAACAAAATAGTCAATGAAAACTTAATTACAACGACAAAGAATTACATTGAAAATAAATATAAAAAAGACGGTTTCTATAATACAAAAGTTACTATTACCACTACTCCCGATACCATTGCAGGAAATCAAGTAAACATGCTTGTCCGAGTTGACAAAGGAGATAAAGTAAAAATCAGCAATATTGACTTCATTGGGAATAAACAACTTACGGGAAGTCAATTGCGCGCTGCAATGAAAGACACAAAACAGAAAAACTTTATTCGTGTTTTTAAAGCGTCTAAGTTTATTCCAGAAAAGTATAAAACAGACTTAGAAAAAGTAATCGCTGCCTATAAAGAAAAAGGATATCGTGATGCTCGTATTATTTACGATTCTGTGAAGTATAACAAACAAAAAAACACACTTGCCATTAAGATTAATGTAGAAGAAGGAAATAAATACTACTTTGGTAACATTAAATTCTTAGGAAATACCGTTTATTCAGACCGCCTTTTAAGCAGTTATTTAGGAATCAAAAAAGGAGAAACTTACAATGGAGTTTTACTGGAAAAAAGAATTGCTGATAAGTCTAAACCAGATGCTGAAGACATCACCAATTTATACCAAAATAACGGTTATTTATTCTCAAATATTAATGCTGTAGAGGTTAAAACGGTTAACGACACAATTGATTTTGAGATTAGAGTTACAGAAGGTCCAATTGCATACTTCAACAAAATTACTGTCGTTGGTAATGACAAAACAAACGACCACGTTATTTATCGTGAGTTAAGAACAAAACCAGGCGAAAAATACAGTAAAGAACAGCTGGTAAGAACAATTCGTGAGATTGGACAATTAGGATTCTTTGATCCTGAGGCAATTGATCCAAAATTCAAAAATGTAGATGCTGGAGCAGGAACTGTTGATATTGAGTATAATGTTGTAGAAAAAGGATCTAGCCAGGTTGAGCTTCAAGGAGGTTACGGTGGTGGAGGTTTCATCGGAACGTTAGGACTTTCATTTAATAACTTCTCGGCTAGAAAACTCTTTGACAAAGAAGCCTATAAGCCTTTGCCAATGGGAGATGGACAAAAAGTTGCTTTGCGTTTACAAGGAAGTACTTATTTCCAAACCTATAGTTTATCGTTCTCTGAACCTTGGTTTGGAGGAAAGAAACCAGTACAATTTAGTTCTTCTATTTCATACAGTAAGCAATTTCTTAACAATTACATTACCAGAACTGTTGATAGAAGCAAAAGTTTTAATATTTTTACAGTCCAAGTTGGTTTAGCAAAAAGGTTAACTGTTCCTGATGATTACTTTGTATTATCACAATCTGTAAGTTATCAGCATTATGACTTGAACAATTACAACACAGGTTTGTTTACCTTTGGTAATGGTGCATCAAGAAACTTAGCATATACAATTGGAATTTCGAGAAGTAATAAAGGGGTTAACCCAATATTTCCAACTTATGGTTCTGAGTTTAGTATTTCTGCAAAAGTTACGCCTCCATATTCTTTGTTTAATGGAATTGATTACAGCGATTTAAAAAATCAAAAAGAATATAAGAGACAATATACTGGTACTAATGGATACGATGATTTTGGTCAACCGTTAAATAATGGTGACTATATCAAAACTGACACTCAAGGAAGAGTTTCAAGCGTTGGGTCAGATTATGCAAGTGCCGATACAGATGTATCTAAAGTCGATCAGAAAAAATACAATTGGTTAGAATATTATAAAGTTAAATTTAAAGGAGACTGGTATACTAAAGTTTATGGAAAATTAGTTTTAAGAACCCTTACAGAATTTGGTTTCTTAGGAGCTTATAATCAAGATAGAGGTGTTATTCCGTTTGAGCGTTTTTACTTAGGAGGAGATGGTATGGCAAATTACTCAATGGATGGTAGAGAGACTATTCAGTTGAGAGGTTATCCTAACAACTCTTTAACTCCGGTAAATACAAATGGAGACCCAATTGGAGCAACTATTTATAATAAATTCTCTATGGAATTGCGTTATCCAATTACATTAAAAGCATCAGCTTCTATTTATGCTTTAACATTCTTAGAGGCAGGTTCATCATATCCAACGTTTAAAGATTACAATCCGTTTGATTTGAGCCGTTCCGCTGGTGCTGGTTTACGCGTATTTATGCCTGCATTTGGATTGTTAGGTATTGACTTTGGTTACGGATTTGATGCGCTTCCTGGACAAACAAAAGCTAATGGCTGGGAAACACACTTTATTATTGGACAACAATTTTAGAGAAATAGCGTTTGGTTAAAAATCATCAAATAAAGTTATGTTATGAGAAAACAATTTTTATTTATATTTTTAGCCTTGATTGTAGCAAATACAAGTCAGGCACAAGGTAAGACGACTAGAATTGGCTACATCGACATGGAATATATTTTAGAAAATGTTTCCGATTATAAAGAAGCTAAATCCCAATTAGAGCAAAAAGCTCAGAAGTGGAAACAAGAAGTTGAGGCTAAAAAATTAAATATAAATACACTGAAGGAAAGCTTAAAAACAGAAAAAGCTTTACTTACAAAAGAATTAATTGAAGAGAGAGAAACTGAAATTAAGTTTCAAGAACAAGAAATGATGGATTACCAGCAGAAACAATTTGGTGCTGATGGTAATTTGATGAGACAAAAAGCGGCTTTGGCTAAGCCAATCCAAGATCAAGTTTTTACTGCGGTTCAAGATATTGCAGAAGCTAAAAATTATGACTTTATTTTTGATAAATCATCAGATCTTACAATGCTTTTCAGCAACAAAAGATTTGACATCAGCGATCAGGTTTTAAGAGTTTTAAATCGTACGGAAAAACGGGAACAGCTTTCTAAAAAACAATTAAAAGAACAGGAAGCAAAAGAAAATCTTGAAAATGCAATAGACGAAAACCCAGCAATGGCAGAACGTCAAAAAGCTCTTGACGAGAAAAAAGCGGCTAGAGAAAAACTTATTCAAGATCGAAAATTGGAGCAGGAAGCTAAGAAAAAGGAATATGATGACCGACGTAAAGCTTTAGCGGCTGAAAGAGAGGCTAAAAAAACTGGCACGGTTTCTGAAACAGCTAAAACAACGCCTGCCACAACAGCACCTGCAGCAACAGAAGCGGCTAAAACAAATACAACTGCCAAACCTGCTGCAACTGGAACAGAGCAAACAACAACGACTGCTGATCCAGCTATGACAAAAGCAGAAGAAAGACAGTTACTTTACGAACAGCGTAAAAAAGAATTAGAAGAAAAAAGAAAGAAAATTTTAGAAGAGAGAGAAGCTGCTAAGAAAGCAAAAGAAACTGAAACGCAAAAAACAAATACGACCAATAATTAATTAATATTTTAAAAATGATGAAACAAATCAAAACTTTACTAATTGCTGCAATTCTAATTTTAGGAGCAAGTAACACAATGAACGCACAAGCGAAGGTAGCTCATGTTGATGTCAGCGAGATTATGTCGAAAATGCCTGCTATGCTAGATGCTCAAAATCAGCTGCAAAAATTAAGTGGGACATATGATGCTGAATACAAAAAGATGGTTGATGAATATCAAGTAAAAATCAAAAAGTATGAAGCAGAAGCTGCTACAGTAACTGATGCTGTTAACGGTGAGCGTTCTAAAGAAGTTCAAGATATGCAAAAAAGAATTGTTGATTACAGAGACAATGCACAAAAAGAACTACAACAAAAAGAAACTGATATCGTAAAACCTTTGATGGAAAAAGTTAAAAATTCTATCCAAAAAGTTGGAAAAGCTAAAGGTTTCCAATACATCTTAGACGGTTCTACTTTATTATTAGCTGATGGTCCAAACATCACTGCTGACGTTAAAAAAGATTTAGGATTCTAAGAACCCTAAAAAATCAAAAATCAACTGTTCAATTCTACAAAATTGAGCAGTTTTTTTTTACAAAAAATTAAAATAAATCTTCTATATAATTTGAAGAATTGAATTAACTTAGAGTAACAAATTTTATCTAAAAAATAGTAATTTTGCTTTATGACAAACAATAATCCTATAGGCGTTTTTGATTCTGGTATTGGCGGAACTTCCATCTGGAGCGCTATTCACGATCTCCTTCCAAACGAAAAAACCATTTACCTGGCTGACAGCAAAAATGCTCCTTACGGTCAGAAAACTAAGGATGAAATTGTCGCATTAAGCAAAAAAAATGTAGAGTTTTTACTTGAAAATAATTGCAAACTAATTGTTGTTGCCTGCAATACTGCTACAACAAATGCCATACGAGAGCTACGCGCAGATTACGATATTCCGTTTGTTGGAATTGAACCTGCTATTAAACCTGCGGCAAATAATTCACAGACACAAGTAATTGGAATCTTGGCCACAAAAGGAACCTTAAACAGTGAGTTGTTCAACAAAACTGCCGAAATGTTTCAGAATACCAAAATAGTGGAACAAGTTGGTTATGGACTTGTCCAGCTTATTGAAGATGGCAATTTATATTCTCCAGAAATGACACAGCTTTTGGAGTCTTATCTAAAACCAATGGTCGAAGCCAATATCGATTATCTGGTTTTAGGATGCAGTCATTATCCGTATTTAATTCCTCAAATAAAAAAAATCATCCCAGATCATATTAAAATTATTGATTCTGGTGAGGCTGTAGCCAGACAAACAAAAAACCTACTTCAAGATAAAGTAGGCTTTTCAGAAATCAAACAAAATGATCCGATTTTTTATGTCAATTCAGACCCAAAAGTATTGGAATCTATCTTAGAATATAAATATCCTGTTATTCAAAAGGACTTTTAATTTATTCAATTTTTCGTTTGACAAACCAAATTCCGTCCAACGCTAAATTAAGTGATATTTTATGGTAGTTTTCTTTTATTAAATCATTTGCTATTCTTCCTTTCTGACCATACGAATACGAAATATTTAAGGAAGAAAAAGTATTATCAATAGGCAGATTTAAACCCACCGAAAATGATGCATTATTAACACGATGTGCATCAACTTCAAGATAACCCGTATCATAACTCACACCTGCTGCATACCCTACTCTATCCCAATATTTTCGGGCATTCTTTCTAGAACTGTACGTAAATCCAGCTGCGAAACGATCTTGATTCACAAAATTACCATACAAATCAGACTGTTTGGTATCCTGCCAAAAACTTTTCTCATAATCTAGAGTAAAACTCAAATTATTTTTAAATCGTTTATTTAAACCAATTCCGATTTCTAACGGCATATAGTAATCATCTGTATCAGAAGCAACATTAGATTCAATTGTAGATGTTACTCCATCAGCAATTGCTGCTACAGATTGTACTTTAGATGCATTGATTTTTGACGGAACCTTAAATGTTGTTCCAATTGTAAAAGTTGAATCGATTTTATATTGAGCTCCCAATGTAGCACGTACTCCACTATAATCTGTTTTTTTATTAATTGTGGTAAGCGTGCTTCCAATTTGAAAAGTACGATCATCCACAGTATTTCCAAAAAGAACAGTAGCAGTTGCTCCCACTGTGAGTTTTTTACCTGCTCGATATCCATACGAAAAATCCAAGCTGTTTAATCCTCCTGATCCTTCTGCTGTAAGATAATAATACTCTTGTCCATCCATTATGGGCAGTTTTAAATTTGAAATTTTAAACGTAGAACTAGAATAAGGACGAAGAGAAAGACTAAATGCTGATTTCTTACTGACAGGAAATGCAAATGCCAAATGTGAAAACTGAAAATTATTTCGACTTTCTTTACGTGAACCACTTTGATAGGTAGTGGCAATTGCTTTTCCACCAATATCAAATAAAAAGTGATTTTGATACATAAACCCCAAAGAAGCCGGATTTAAATTATTGATAAAACTATCTGACGGTAAAGCAATTCCAGAAGAACCAATAGAAGGCAGATAACCAAAATCTGAATCATACAAACTTCCAACACCATACAATGAATAAGGCGAGCTCGATATACTTTGAGAAAACGAAGTCAGCGACATTAACATGAAGCAGCTCCATAAAACAATTTTATTTTTCATTAATATGAGATGTAATAAATTTTAAGCTGAATTTTATTGTTTAAATGCTTTTGATCTCCTAAAATCAATCTGTTAACCGATTGAGTAAGTTCTGGTAAGGTTAATATCAGAGAAGATCTCGAATCAGACTGTTTCAGCATTTCTTTCTGAAGAAAACTTCCAACTGAAATTGAATACCCTACATTCTCATTAAATTCATCACTTTTCTTGCTCAATCGCCCATAAACTGCCCCACCTGCAGAATTTGCGAGAGTACCACTTATTCTGTTTAAATTATTACCAACATAAACCTTTAAGGAATCTGCCAAAGGATATTTATCCGAATAAGAATTATTAACTGGTTTAAGAATCAGTTCTGCATCTACAATAGCACCATTTGTCGAAATATTTTTAAGTTGTTTTATATTAGGAAAATCAATCCGACAGGCTACTCCAGTTCCAGCTTGAATAAATCCCTGATTATTAGTCAGTAAACTTGACAATTTACTGGTTGAAATGGGGAGGTCTTGTATTAAAGTGCCTGTCTTATCCAACGAAATAGAATTAAACTGCTTGGAAGTATCTAAAATTGAGAAATCTAATATATTTGAAGCATTTTCATTGTCTGATTGGTATTTAGAATAATACAATCGAACCTTACTAGAAGAAACACTAAAGCCAATGACATTTGAAGAAGTTGAATTTTCTGGAACCAGTACCAGCCCTTTTAGATATTCTGTAAAACTATCAAAATCCGTAACCTCTCTCTTTTTGATTTTTTGAAAAAGTGCTTCCCCAAATACCTTACTCATTTGAACATTTATAGAATCTTTTTCTTTTGGTCTTGGTTTAAAAGAAATTTTCCCAAGGCTTTCAGAATCATAAGTCAAAGTTGAATTATTATAAAACTGATCATCTTCTTTATTAGGTTTAACTTTTTGAGTTAATCTGTAAATATTAAAGGTCTGCACTCTTGTAGTATCTCCATAATAATACTTATCATACTTAAGAATCATAGAAATAGAATCGAAAACATAATTGGTAGATTCAGTATCAGATCCAACACTATTTAAAGCATAACTATTTCCAGATAGCTGAAAATAACTGTCCGACTTTACTTTTCCGAAAAGAGGGTCATCATAATTTCCGATTAAAATTCTCCCCGTGCTGGAAGTGGCAAGTGAATCAAAATTGATAGTTGACATGTTAACTGTAGCCGTATCAATCAAAACCACCTTATTACTTAAAGCCAGATAATCTGACCCAACAGAAAAATCTCCAGTATCTGTATCTGTACCGCATGAAAATAAGCTTAGTACAAAAAGCAAGATCAATATAAACTTGTGCATAATTTATTTTTTGAACAAATATAAAATGCAAGCCTTCGCGCCACACTATAACATATACTATCAAGCTTTTTTAAGCTACAAATCGCATAAATTTATCTATGATATACATTGGCATCAAAAAAATCATTTCAACCTTAAAAAAGAGGATTTAGTCTATCAAAACACGTCATATATATATCTTCTTTTTTTTAAGAACGCTGTCCGCTTACTTTTGAAATCAATAAAATAGATAATGATAGTAAGGTTTTTAATTTGTTCTCTTTTTTCGGTTACATTTTTAAGTATCAAAGCACAAGAAAATTTTGCTGCTTATGCAAATATCAAAATAGAGCCTACAAATAAGATAAATTTTAATGAAACTGATATTGCAGTTTCGTATAAAAAGAATTTAGGAACTAAATACAAAATAGCCAACACGTTGGAATATTCGAATTTGAAAGTGAGTTATGAACTGAATCAATTTGACTTTTATCAGGAACAAGATAAATTCAATCAGATTCAAAACAGGTTTGAATTTTCGCATGAAATATCAGAAAAAACAAAATGGCAGTTTTCTATTATTCCGACAGCTAATTTTCAGCAAAATTTAGATCTATCCGACATTACTGTTTTAGGAAATATAGCAATTAACCAGCAGTTGAGTTCAAAATTAAACTTGGTTATTGGGGCAGGAAGAACCTCCATTTTTGGAGCACCAAAATTTACTCCAATTGCGGGTTTAGATTATAAATTTAGTGACAAAGCTAATTTAAGAGTTGGATTTCCCGATTCTCAAATTAAGTATTCGAATAATGAAAGAAATGAATTTAAACTGACGAATAGTTTTAACGGAAATTTTTATCATTTAGACACATCAGATGCCGTCAATAAAGCAGTTTTATCGCAAATAACAACAGCATTTGAATACGATCGCAATGTTAGTAAAAATTGGTTTTTAAATTTTAAGGCCGGTTATGATTTTAATAAAAAATACAAATTAGCAGACAGCAGTAATCGTCAAATATATGACTATAACATAGGAAATGGTTACGTCTTAGGAATAGGGATCAAATACAAACAATAAATAAAATTAAATACACTATGATTAATCTAAAAAAAGGAATTTTATTCACAGCGCTTTTTTCGAGCCTTTTTTTTGTAAGCTGCAGTAATGATGAAGATGACGAATTAATGGGAAACTGGATTAAAAAATCAGCCTTTGACGGCCCTGCAAGATCTAGTGCAACAAGTTTCGTTATTGGAGATTTCGCTTATGTTGTTGGCGGTTATACCGGCGATGAATATTTAAAAGATTTATGGATTTACAATTCTAATGGGGATTATTGGGAACAAAAAGCAGATTTTACTGGAATAGGAAGAAGTTCTGCTTCTAGTTTTGCATTAAACGATAAAGGTTATGTTGGTCTTGGTTATGATGGGACAAACAAACTGAAAGATTTTTATCAATACGACCCTGTCAGCAACAGCTGGTCACAAAAAGCAGATTTTGCAGGAACAGCTCGTTATGCTGCCGTTGGTTTTCAAGTAGGCGGTAAAGCTTATTTTGGTACTGGATATGATGGAAATTATTTAAAAGATTTTTATCAATACAATGATCAAACTGATGCTTGGACACTTGTAAACGGTTTCAGCGGTAACAAAAGACGTAATGCAACCGTTTTTGTAATTGCAGACAAAGCGTACTTAGTAACTGGTGTAAACAATGGTACTTACCAAGAAGATTTTTGGGAATTTGATCCATCAACAGATACTTGGACAAGAAAACGTGACGTCGATAAAGATACTGACGATGATTACTCATACAACGATGATTATGCGATTGTACGTTCAAATGCTTCTAGTTTCTCTATGAATGGACTTGGATACATTGTAGGTGGTGAAAATGTAAAAACAGTTTGGGAATATAATCCAACAACTGATTTATGGGAAGAAAGAACTCCAATGGAAGGTGCTATCAGAACAGATGCTGTAGCTTTTGCAATTAATAATAGAGGATATTATATGTTAGGAAGAATTGGCTCTACCTATTTTGATGATGCTTGGGAATTTAGACCATTAGATGAACAAAGTGATGATGATAACTAATGCTAAAAAACACTTCTGGAAGTCGATCCAGAAGTGTTTCCTATTTTTTATATTCTTTTTGTTCTTTATTTCCTGCACCAAAAAAGAAGCTCTTACATCTGCCTCTTTTCAAACAAATTCAGGATGGGGATACACGATTGCTTACAAAGAAAAAATTCTAATTAAACAAAGTGTTATTCCGGTAATTAGCGAAAACAAAAGTTTTGCAACAGAAGGTGATGCTATGAAAGTAGCCGATCTTGTAAAACAAAAACTCAAACAAAACTTATCACCAGCGGTAACCAAAAAAGATTTAATTTTATTAAAAATAAAATTATAAATGCAGTTAGATACCTTAAAAAATACCGGATATAACAAAATTCTATTTCATTGCGCAATATGGGTTTTCTTTATTTTAACTTCATTAATTCAGTTTTACGAAAGTCCGTTTAAGATGAGCAGTGATTTTTATCTACAATGGACCACAGGAATTGCATTGTTTTATCTGAACTATTTTTATTTGGTTCCTTCCTATCTTTTACAAAAAAAATACTGGCTTTACTTTTGGTTTGCTTTTGGCCTTATTGCTGTTTTCATGATTATTAGAATCAATTATACGATTCCTGAATTCAGACATTTAAGACCTGAAAATATAATGCCTGCACGAATGATTCCGCAAGGACCTCATTTTTTTCCGAGACCTGGCCACATGATGCCTCAAAGAATTGAGATGAGACAACCAATTTTCTTTAAACTGGGGCCTTCGTTTTTTTATATTTTGATTATAACAATTAGTGCGATTATTAGAACATTAACCGAGTTTTATAATAATCAGCAAAACAAACTGATTGCCGAAACGCATAGAACAAATACAGAATTAATATATCTGCGCAAGCAAACTAACCCGCATTTTTTATTCAATTCTCTAAACAGCATCTATTCTTTGGCACACAAAAAATCTGATTTGGTCCCTGATGCCATCGTCACGTTATCTGAACTTATGCGCTATATGCTTTATGAAACAGATAACAAAACGGTGGCTTTAGAAAAAGAAGTTAACTATATTCAGAATTACATTGAACTGCAAAAACTGAGATTAAACAATATCGAAGACATTGTAATAAATGTACATGGCGATACCAAAAACAAATTTATCGAACCATTACTTTTGATTTCTTTTGTTGAAAATGCCTTTAAATACGGAACAGATTACAAAGGTGCTGCGCATGTGAAAATTAAAATTCTCATTACCGACAATAATCTTGATTTCTGGATTGAAAACTCTATTGAAAACTATGTTAAAGATCCTGAAAACTCGGGAATTGGATTGGTAAACATTCAGAATCGTCTTGATTTACTCTATCCAAATGCACACGAATTAAACATTACTCAAGATAATGCATATTACAGAGTTCATTTAAATTTAAAATTGGATGAAATTAAAACAGGCATCTAGTACATTGAACTATTCTATCTAGAATATAATTTTAATTTCTTAACCAGTATTTTATGAAAATTTTAAAACTTAATTCACTGGTTTAAAATTACTTTTGAATGCCGAAAACAATTTATAAAACTTAATTCTGAAAGAATGAAATGTGTAATTATTGATGACGAACCTTTAGCTGTAGAATTATTGCAGGATTTTGTCAAAAAAGTAGATTCGTTGGAATTAATGAATTCTTTTAACAATGCGATTGACGCTGTTTCATTTATTAACCAGAACAATGTTGACTTGATTTTTTTGGATATCGAAATGCCTCATTTTTCTGGAATTGATTTTATAAATACTATCGAGAAAAAACCTTTGGTCATTTTTACCACTGCCTATTCAGATTATGCCGTAGAAGGTTTTAATCTCGGTGCAGTTGATTATTTGGTGAAACCAATTCCTTTTCATCGATTTTTAAAAGCAGTCGTAAGGGCACAGCAGGTTTTACAGCCGGCAGTTGTTCCACAGACTATTTCTGAAACCACAAATGCAACTGAAATCGAACAGGATTTTATGTTCGTTAGAGCAGAATACGAAAATGTGAAATTAAATTTTGCGGACATTCTTTTTATCGAAGGATTAAAAGATTATGTCAAAATTTACACGACAGACAACAAATTTACACTAACCCTTATCAGTTTAATCAAATTAGAAAATCTGCTTTCCAGCAAAGGTTTTTCGCGAATTCACAGGTCGTACATTATCAATATCAAACATGTAAAATCGATTCAGAAAAATAAGGTCTTGATAAGTGATAAAAGAGTTCCAATCAGCGAAAGCTATAAAAATGCCTTTTTTGAGAAAATCAACCTATAATTGTTTAAAATTCTAATAACAAAAATTCCAAAAGCATTAAACCTTGGAATCTGGAATTTTATTTTTTGGATTTTTTATAATTGTTCTTCGTTTTTGAACCAGCCTGAATACATTACATAATTATTCGAAATGCGCTCAATTTCGCCAGCAAAATCAGATTGATCAATATCTTTTACTTTTTTGGCAGGAACTCCTGCATAAATACTTCCAGAAGTTACAACAGTATTTTGAGTGACTACAGCTCCTGCTGCAATAATTGCATTACTTTCTACAACACAATTATCCATAACGATGGCTCCCATTCCAATCAGGACATTATCGTGAATAGTGCAACCGTGCACAATCGCATTATGACCTATAGAAACGTTATTTCCAATTACAGTTGGGTGCTTTTGATAGGTGCAATGAATAACAGCTCCATCTTGGATGTTTACTTTATTTCCGATTTTAATAAAATTAACATCTCCTCTTACCACGGCATTAAACCAGACACTGCAGGAATCACCAAAAGTAACATCTCCCACAATTGTAGCATTTTCAGCAACATAACAATCCTCTGGAATTTGAGGCGCTTTTCCGTTCACAGACTTAATCAGCATAAAAATAATATTTAGTTAACCGCAGGACAGTTGCAGTCGTAACGTTCTTTTCTACAGAATAAATTAATCCCCAAAGTAATCTGATGGTAACCACCAGTATCAAATTTCACATCTCCCATTACTTGAGAATAGGTATAAGCAAACATAAAGTTCTTGAAATTAACACCAACTATAGGCGTAAAAAATTGTAATTTTTGAGAAGCTACACCATTATTTCCAGCAAGATACTGTCCTCCATCAAAACCTCTTCTGTACGATAACGCAGCCCAAAGACTTCCAAAGTCCATATTTTTGTAAGCTTTTATGTTTAAATCAAGAGTTTTTTCTTTGGTTTTATCAAAATACTGAAAAAGGATTGAAGGTTCCCAGGTAATGTTGTTATTTTTACCAAAAACATATCCGGCACTTAATAAAAACTTTCTCAGGTTATCACTTTCATATTCTGTATACAACTCTCTTCTCGTTTCTAATAAACCCTGAACCGTTGCATGTGCATAAAAGTCCATAAAGTTATACGAAGCACCAATATCCATATTAAAATAAGAGTCTTTTTGAATAGAACCAAAAACAATAGGATCAAAAGTTCCTCCAAATTTCGTTTCGTCCAACTGGCTCTGTATTAAACCTCCGCTGATACCAAAAGAAAGCTGATTCAAATCAATCTCATCTCTCGAAAACATGATATGATGCGCATAAGTCAGTTTGACTCCTTTTTGAGAATGATATCCATTTTTATCATTAAAAACAATTATACCAGCTCCAGAACGTTCTCCTACTCTTCCATTAAAACTTAATGTTTGCAAAGTTGGCGCATCTTCTTGTCCGAACCATTGTTTTCTAGCAGTTAATCTAATCTTGGCACAATTGGCTGCACCTGCCATCGAAGGGTGAATTAAGTAATAATTATCTGATAAATAATCCGAATAAACAGGTATTCCTTCTTGAGAGTAAGAAAAAAAGGAGCAAATAAGAAAAATTAATAAAACCCTGATTTTAAATTTCATAAAGGCAATTTTGTATCAATATAATTTTCACTCCTGCAATTTAACACGATTTCCTTGAGAAGAGTCTTAATTATTTCATTAAAAAATCAAATATAGTTATTAGTAGAAAATAACTTTAGTAAATTTGCAAAAAATATACTGCCATGACAAAAATCACTATAAAAGAAACTCAAAATCCAACTATTTTAAAGTTCGAGTTTGAGGATTTTATTACTCAAAATCAAAACTTTGAGTTCAAAAACATTGACGAAGCCCAGGCTTCTCCTTTGGCTCAACAATTATTCTATTTACCATTCGTTAAGACTGTTTATATATCTGGGAATTTTATTGCTATCGAAAGATACAGCATTGTAGATTGGGATGATGTTAAAGACGCTGTTGCTGAACAAATAAGCTCTTTTGTTGAAAAAGGCGGGGTTATCATTAAAATTGATGAAACCAAAGCTAAAAAACAGCCTATTACAGTTTACGGAGAAACAACTCCAAATCCTTCTGCTTTAAAATTTGTAGTAAGCAGAATGCTGACTCGTAATGCTGTTGAATACAAAAATATCGACCAGACTGCTTCTTCCCCATTAGCTCAGGAATTATTCAAATTTCCTTATGTAAAAGAAATTTTTATTGATGAAAACTATATTTCGGTAACGAAATATGAAATTAATGACTGGTCTGAAATTACTTTAGAATTAAGAACTTTTATTAAACAGTTTATTGAAAACGGCGGTACGGTTTTAGACGAAAGTCTGATTCAAACAGCTACAAAAAATGAAGTTGCGAAAGATGAAGCCTTTGACAAGCTAGATGTAACATCACAACAAATCATTAATATCTTAGAAGAATATGTTAAACCAGCTGTAGCTGCAGATGGCGGAAATATTGCTTTCGAATCTTACAATGAAGAAGATAAAACAGTAAAAGTCCTTTTACAAGGTGCTTGCAGCGGTTGCCCATCTTCGACTTTTACTTTAAAAAGCGGGATCGAAAATATGCTGAAAAGCATGCTGAATGATGAAGCTATAAAAGTAGAAGCTTCAAATGCTTAAATCTAAAGTTAGATATATTTTATTTAAAGCGTCTCTTTGAGGCGCTTTTTTTTACACTTAAACATTAGTTATCAATTATTTACCATCAAAAAAACGAGTAATTCTATAAAATTAATTAATATTGTATTTATAACCAATTAATTAAAAACCATGGGATTATCTTCATTTTTTAAAAACTTGTTTGGTTCAACCAAAGAATCAGTAACAGAATTGGCAAATAATGCCGAAACCACTTTTGAGCACGCTAAAGAAGCTGCTGCTCCTTATATTGAAAAAGCAGAAACTTTTGCAGAAGAAGCTATTGACAAAGTAAAAGAAGTTTCTGAGCCTATCATTGATAAAGCTGCAGATTATGCTGATAAAGCAAAAGAAACTGTAAGCGAATATGCCGATAAAGCATCAGACGCAATAAGCGATGTCATTGACACTGTTAAAGAAAAAACAGCTTCTCTAACTCATGAAACCACTGAAACAATTTCTGAAACGGTTGTTGATTCAAGCGAAAAATCGGCTGCAGCAGTAGAAGAAATCGGCGATGAAGCTGCAGACAAGATATAATGTCTGTTTTCTAATAAGGTAAATATTTTTATATTTGCACAACTAATATACCTTCTCATTTGAGAAGGTTTTTTATTTTAAAAATCATGAATCTGAACCCAGAACAAGTCGGTAAATACGTTACTCGATTTACTAATATTTTTATTGATTATTCGCCTAAATTAATCTCGGCATTTATAGTTTTATTTGTTGGTTTATATGCTATAAAACTAATAAACCGAATTATTAGGAAAATAATGGAGAAGAGAAATCTTGACCCAACTCTTACTAAATTCCTTGCCGATATATTGTTGTGGGCTTTACGAATTTTATTATTCGTAACCTTTATTTCAAACCTTGGAATCGAGACTTCTTCATTCGTAGCAATTTTAGGGGCAATGGGACTTGCAATTGGTTTATCATTGCAGGGGTCACTTTCTAACTTTGCTGGCGGAATGCTTATTATCGTTTTCAAACCCTTTAAAGTTGGTGATACAATTGAAGCACAAGGTGTGATTGCAACTGTTCTTGAAATTCAGATTTTCGTCACTAAAATGATTACAGCAAACAATCAGACAGTATTTGTTCCTAATGGAGCATTATCTAACGGGAATATCATTAACTATTCGATGCAGGGAGAAAGAAGAGCCGATTTGACTTTTGCTGTTTCTTATGATTCAGACATTAAGAAAGCAAAAGAAATTTTACTAGATGTTTTAGTTCAAAATCCAAAAGTATTGAAAAAGCCTGCTCCAGAAGTTTTTGTAAAAAACCTATCCGCTAGTTCCGTTGATTTTGCTGTGCGTCCTTGGGCTAAAAATGCTGATTATGGATCTGTTTTTACTGAAACATTAGAAAATTGCAAAGCTGCACTAGACCAAGCCGGAATTGCCGTGCAGCCGTATACTATACAAAAATAATATTACTCTTTTTTAGAAGGAGCAGTAATCATAAAATCTTTTAAATAATAAGGTTCAAAATAAGCGACATCTACAGTGTCGCTTTTTTGATACTTATCAAAACTAATTTTACTCATCGCTTGTGCTGAAGGATATTTTACTTCCTCTATAAACACAAAGTTTTCTTTAGTTAAAACGGCTTTACATTTTTCGGCACAATCACCTACAAAGTAAAGCTTGTCTGTATATTCTTGAAATGAATTTTCGTCTATAATTTCAGCTTTAATCGCTCTTTCAACAGTTAAGTCTGTATTAAAAACTTCGCTGTACACTTCCATTCGGCGTGCGTCTAACATTGGAACAATTTTTCCATCTGTAACGCCTGCTTGAGAAGCCAAAGTCTGAAGCGTATCAACCGCTATCAATGGGATGTTTAAAGCATAACACAACCCTTTTGCCGCCGAAACACCAATTCTTAAACCAGTATACGATCCTGGTCCTTGGCTTACTGCAATCGCATTTAAATCTTGAACAGAAATACCTGCTTTTGCGATTACCTCTTCAATAAAAACATGAAGTTTTTCGGCATGTGAATATCCTTCCTCTGCAAGTTCACTGCAAAAAATGGTTTTACCATCTTTTGCGACAGATACTGAACAATTTTTAGTAGCCGTTTCGATGTTGAGAATAAAAGACAAAATATTTAATTTTAATTATTAGTTATTAATATCAGAATAAGCGAAGTAGAAGCTAGAAAAGGCTTCGACTTCGCTCAGCCTGACACCTATAAAATATATTATTTCTTAGGAGCTTCCGCTTTTTTAAGCTTTACTTTATCCCCAGAATTAAGTTCTTTAGAAACTGTTGTATAAGGTCCAGTAATTACCACGTCTCCGGGTTTTAGACCGGACATTACTTCAATATTGGTATCGTCCTGAATTCCAGTTTTAATCACTCTGATTTTAGCTTTGTCTCCAACTTTTACAAAAACACATTCGAATTTTTTATCACTTTTTGGAGTTGCTTTTTTCTCGTTAGGATCTTCCACTTTAAATTCTTTTACCGCCGTAGTATCCGATTTTACCACAACAGAACTAATTGGCACTGCCAATACATTTGTTTTAGTAGTAGTAATAATATCTACAGTGGCAGTCATTCCAGGTCTAAACGGAGAATACGCACTTGGTTTTCCTTCCAATAAATCCAAATACGATTCTTTTAAAATACGAACTTTAACCTTAAAGTTGGTTACTTGATCTGATGTTAGAGTTGTACTTGCAGAATTTGAAATACTGGTTACAACTCCTTTAAATTTCTTTTTCAGATAAGCATCCACTTCTACGTTTGCTTCGTCACCAATTTTAATTTTAACAATATCATTTTCATTCACATCAACTTCAACTTCCATATTGTTAAGATTGGCTACACGCAAAAGTTCGGTACCAGCCATTTGCTGTGTTCCCAAAACCCTTTCTCCTAGTTCTACATTCAGAACAGAAATTGTTCCATCTGCTGGAGAATATATTGTGGTACGTCCTAAATTGTCTTTAGCTTCAGTAACCGAAGCCGAAGCACTTTGAACATTATAATAAGCACTTTGTTTTGTAGCTTTTGCAACTTCATAAGTTGAAACTGCTTTATCCCAATCTGATTTTGAAATAACTCCTTTATCGTACAAAGTTTTATTACGGTCATAATTTAATTTTGCCTCTTTATAACTAGCATCAGATTGTGTTAAACTTGCTTTTGTTCCAGCTAAATTTGCAACAGATCTTTCTAATCCAGAAGTATATAAATCAGGATTTATTTTTACTAATAAATCGCCTTTTTTTACTACTTGGCCTTCTTTTACATTTAGCGAAATAATCTCACCCGAAACCATTGAGGCAATTTTAACTTCTATTTCCGGCTGAATTTTACCTGTTGCAGAAACTGTTTCAACAATTGTTGAAGCTGTTACTTTTGCGGTTTCCACTTCTTTTCCTTCATCTTTATTCCCTATTACTCCAGCCTTTGAAAGACCAATTAAAGCTACAATAAGTATTACTGCTCCCCCTAATAAGAAATAAACTGTTTTTTTCTTCATAATGAATTATTTTGTAATAATTGGAACGATTGGAATTCCGAAATAAAATTCAAGTATTTTAATTTTAAACATGTAATCGTATTTTGTTGTAATAACATTAGACTGCGCTGTAGTCAATAATGTCTGCGCTTGGGTGAAATCAAATGCATTCATCAAGCCAACTTCATATTTTTCTTTGGCAAAATTATAAGCCTGTTGTCTTGCTTCTAGAGTTACAGTAGATGCTTCATAAGTATTTAAAGCAGCTTTAGCATCTGTAAAAGCGGTATAAACGTTACGTTGCAAATCTAAACTTTTTTGCTCTAAATCTATTTTAGATTTCTCTAAACTTACTTTATTTCTTTCTACATTATTTCTTGCAGAAAAGCCATTAAAAATAGGAACAGAAAGCTGCAATCCAAAAGACTGCCCTTTATTATCTTTAAATTGATCTAAAATAGGTGCTGCACTGCCTAAAACAGGAGAAAAATTGTTTTGCAAAACCGCTTGATTGGTTCCTTGAACATATCCAATCTGGGATGTTGGGTTTGTCGTATTAGGAGTTGAACCAGTAATAATATCAGAATAACTTGCTCTTGTATTAAAATTGTAGAAAGCACTTAATGTTGGCTGATACGCTCCTTTTGCTATTGCAACATTTTTCTCTGCAATTTCAAGATTAGTCTGAGCCAGCTTTAATTCTGTTCTTATATCTTTTGCTTTGTTATAAATCTCAATAGGTGATTGTGCTAGAATATTATTTTCGTCTGCCAGATTGTTATTATCCACAACATCAAAATCTGCAAATTCTTTTAATTGTAAAAGCTGTGCTAAACTTAATCTCGAAATCAATAAATTATTCTCAGAAACTGCAATATTTTGTTTGTCTGTGGCAACAGTCGCTTTTAAATCGAACAAATCTCCACGCGGAATTGTTCCTGCATTTACCATTTCTTCAGAACGCGCAAAACGTTTTTCATCAATGGCTAATTGCTCTTTTTTGACTTTTAAATCTTCTTTATTAGACAAAATCTGTAAAAATGCACTGGCAACATTTAAAGAAATGTCTTCCTGCATTTTTAATAGTTGATATTTTGAAGCAACAATAGAAAGATTGGCTCTTCTTAAATTGTTTTGATTTTGAAGTCCTTTATAAATATCTACTCCAACTGATGCTCCTACAGATGAATATTGCGTCGTTTGATTTTCAAGTAAACCAGTTGTAATATTCTGGTTCAAACCAATATTCCATGAGTGTGATGCATTTGCATTTACAGATGGAAGATAATTACCAATAGCTCCTTTTTTATCAATTGCAGCAGATTTTAAATCTAACTCCGTCAATTTGATTGTAATATTATTTTCTAATGCGTATCTCACACATTCTTCAAGTGTCCATTGTTTTGATTGCGCTTGCCCAGTTAGTCCAAAACCGAATAACATTGCAAAAACGAGACTATTATATTTATTTATTTTCATATACTTTTGATGAAAGCGCAGTAAACCGAACTACGCAAATTTAACATTTTTTAAAACCAAAAAAATCCCTAAACCTTCAAATTAAATTATTTTTTTTCACCTTCATTTATCAAGCCTTGATTCCAGATTTTTATCTTATCCGTAGCCTTCAAACCGCTTTTAATTTGAACATAGATTCCATCACTCACTCCAAGGACTAAATCTCTTCTTTGGAATTTTTGTGGAGTAGTTTCTATCTCAACATAAGGTTTTTGTGTTTTTTTGTCAAATTGAACCAAAGATTCTTTTATCGCCATTACTTTCTCTGCTTTTTCCAAAATAATCGAAGCGTTAGCACTTAAACCTGCGCGAATAAAAGTATCGTCTCTGTTTACCATTTGAGCTTTAATCTCAAACTGGATTGCTCCATTTTCTGTCACTCCTTTTGGCGCAATATAATTCAAAACAGCGTCGAATTTTTTGTTTTCGATAGCACCAATTGTAATCTCGATAGGCATTTTTTCTTTGATTTTCCCTACTTCAGATTCATCAATTTTTCCAATAAAAATCATTCTTCCAACATCGGCAACGCTGGCAATTGTTGTTCCTTCATTAAAATTATTACTTTCAATTACTTGGTTACCCACTTTTACAGGAACATCTAGAACCATTCCGTTTACAGTAGAACGAATTAAAGTATTGGCATAACTTCCAAAAGAAGCTGTCGTTCCTGTTTTTACAATATCTAAACTTTGTTTAGCGGCAAGATAAGTCTGTTTTGCCTGATTGTATGCCACTTGCGCAGCATCAAAATCATTTGCAGAAATTACATCTTTTTCGAACAATGTTTTTTGTCTTTTGTATAACCTTTCTTGGTTATCCAAAGCAATTTTAGCAGTCTGAACTTGATTTTGGGTACTACTTACATTTGAAACGTTTGCCACCACTCGGATTTTAGCAATCATATCTCCTGCTTTGATTTTTTCACCCGCTTTGATATACACTTCTTCAATAATACCTGAAATATTTGGTTTGATTAAGACCTCTTCATCAGGCTGAATATTACCGGTCGCAATTGTATTTTTTACAATTGTTTTCGTTTCTGGTTTTTCCGTTTTAAATACAATTGGCGATTCTTGATTTTTAGCGTACAAATAATATAATGCGCCAAAGAAAATGATCGCAATAAATATTAAAATGGTTACGGTTACTCCTTTTTTCATTTGTTTTTGGTTTAATCGATTTATTTTGATTGATAATTTATTCTGTTCTTAATGCATCTACTGGTTTCACGTTGATTGCTGTCTGTGCCGGAATAAAACCTGCAAGCAATCCAGACCCCACCAATATTAATAATGCTACAAATACGACACGCAAATCTACACTTGGATTTGCAAACATTGTATTTCCACCAGGAGGCATCGAATCGAGTGCCATGTTTAATAGTGCAATAATTCCGGTTGCCACAGCAATTCCAAGCATCCCTGAAATAATCGTTAAAAATATAGACTCTGTTAATATCTGACTTCTAATAGCACTTGGTGTTGCCCCTAAAGCTCTTCTGATTCCAATCTCTTTTGTACGTTCTTTAACCACAATAAGCATAATATTAGAAATTCCGATTACTCCAGAAATAAGTACCAATGTTCCTACAAAATAAGCAATTACTTTTAGGATATTGAATAAGCTCTGTACTTTATTAAACTGCTCATATAAATCGAAATTTCCAACTGCTCTCTCATCTGTTGGATTCACAGAATGTAACGCTTTGATTATTTCTAAAATTTTAGGCTTCAACTCCGTAATCGACGCTTCATCTTTTGCTGTGAGCGCCATCCAGCCTACTTTATCCCCATAATTAAATGCTTGTTGAAAAGTAGTAAAAGGGATAAAAATATTTTTCTGTTCCTGTTCTGCATTTCCTCCCTGTTGTTTAGAAGCATAAACTCCAACAACCATGAAATTTATTCCGTTTATTTTTATGTAGGTGCCTACAGACTCTTCTTCTTTACCATAAAGTTCACTAATAACCCCTTTTCCAATAACAGCTACTTTTCTTCTTTCATTAATATCCTGCTGGTTTACAAAACGGCCTTTAATAATATCCATTGGCTGTTGTTTTATCAATTCAGGATAATCTCCATAAATTGTAAAAGCCGAGTTTTTTGTTCCTCTGACCACATTATTAGTTCCGTTAAAATCTCCCAGCTGGTTTCTCGGAGAAACATACAATAAATCTGGTATTGCTTGTCTTAAAGCTGCAACGTCGCTGTTTCTAAAATCATAACGACGTATTTTTGGCAGTCCTTTGTACGCTTTAGATGTACTCTGGCTCCACATAAACATCGTATTTGTTGCAATTCCGTCAAAACCTTTCTTAACACCGTTTTCTAGTCCATTACCTGCAGCCAGCAATATGACCAAAATAAATATTCCCCAAAACACACCAAAAGCGGTCAGAACAGTTCTGAACACATTGGCTGTCAAAGCCTGTAAAATCTCGTCCCAATTATCTCTACTAAACATAATTATTCGTCTCTAAGTGCTACAATAGGTTTGATTTTAGCGGCTCTATATGCAGGAAAAAAACCTGCCATTGCACCAGCGAATACAAGCAAAATTAAGGTTGTCAACGCTACGCCAAAATCTACTTCCGGGTTTCTAAAAAATTCACTCTGAACCATTGGACCAACAAACTCCAATAAAAGAAGACTTGCCAATAATCCAACAAAACCTGCAATAGTCGTAATAAATATTGATTCATGAAGAATCATAGAAATAATTGAAAATGGTGATGCCCCAAGTGCTTTTCTAATTCCAATTTCTTTTGTTCTTTCTTTCACTATAATAAGCATAATATTACTTACTCCAACTACTCCAGCTATGATTGTACAAATACCAACCCACCAGAAAAAAAGTCTAATATATAAATTCAGATCATAAAACTGCTTGGCATCTTTAACCGAATTATATACTCCCACACCGCTATCATCTTCAGGTGCAACCATGTTTTTACTCTTTAACAGGTCTTTTAAATCCTGCGTAAATTTTTCAGATTGCGCCAAAGCCTCATCATAATTATCTGTCTTTTTTAGTGTAAAAAACAAATTACTGATTTTATCTCCTCCGCCAAATGTCTTTTGTACAGTAGTTAAAGGAAGATAAGCACGAGTTTCTTCTCTTTCTCCTCCAGGGTCTGTAAAAACCCCAACTACTTTAAAACTGATATTGTTAATTAAGATTTCCTCTCCAATCGCCTCTTTGTCTTTAAGAAGATCCTGTTTCAATTTCATTCCAATAACAGCCACTTTTGCATTACTTTCAAGATCTTTAGCATTTATATAACGTCCTTGAACAATCGTAAGGTTTTCTATACCACCGTAATCTGGATCAACACCTCGAAACTGATAATTTCCAGATTCTTTTCCATACGCAAAAGACTGACCCCAATAATTATTGGTTGAAGCACGTAAGTCCAATTTATCTTCAAATTTTTGAACCGATTGGTTATAATCGCTATTTCTAAATTGAACGCGTCTTCCTGGGTTTAGTCCTTTAAACTCTTTTGTAGTTGTTCCAGACCAAACTTCAATAATTCCTGCTGCATCACGTTCAAATTGTTTTTCAATTCCATTTTGAAGTCCTTTACCTGCACCAAGTAAAATGACCAAAATGAAAATTCCCGAAGCTACCGAAATTCCTGTCAAGAATGTTCTCAAACGGTTTTTCGAAATGGCTTCAAATATTTCCTGCCAGCGTTCAATATTAAACATAAGACGAAGCTCTAACTTGTTCTACTCTTTTATCATCGATAATTAATCCATCTTTTAGGACTACGTTTCTTTTGCACATTGCAGCAATATCAGGTTCGTGGGTAACAATCAAAATTGTTTTACCTTCATCATTAATCCCTTGAATCAATTCCATTACTTCATAAGAAGTTTTAGTATCCAATGCTCCTGTAGGCTCATCGGCCAATAAAACTTTTGGGTTTGAAGCTAATGCTCTTGCGATAGCCACACGTTGTTTCTGTCCGCCAGAAAGTTCATTTGGCAAGTGGTGAGAATGAGACCCCAACCCTACTTTTTCCAAGTACTTCATCGCAATATCATAGCGTTCTTTTCTTTTAACTCCCTGATAATATAAGGGCATGGCAACATTATCAAGCGCCGTTTTGTAATTGATCAAATTAAAAGACTGAAAAACAAAGCCTAAGAATTTGTTACGATATTTTGAAGCAAGAGTTTCATTTAATTTTTTGATTGGAGTTTTATCCAAAATATAACTTCCAGAATCGGCTTCATCTAGAATTCCTAAAATATTAAGAAGTGTGGATTTACCAGAACCAGATGATCCCATAATCGCAACTAATTCACCTTCTTCAATATTAAAATTAATACCTTTTAGTACGTGTAATTCCGAACTTCCCATCTTGTAGGACTTGTGTAAATCTTTGATTTCGATCATGGTATTGTTAAATTTTTAGACAATAATAACATTTTTATTAAGTAATTTATGATAATAAAAAGTTAATAATTTTGTTACCTATTTTGTATTAGACTTCAAACAGTATCAATTGTTACACTTTTTTAATAAAATATGATTGTTTTCGTATTTTTACTACATTTTTAAACCCTACCTTAATGAAGCTGACTTCGATTATTTCAATATTTACAGTACTTGCCGTACTAACTGGCTGTTCTACAGCTCAAAAATTAGAAACTCTAAAACCAGAACCAGACGATGCAAGCCCCTTAGTTTACGACAGCAGTCCTTCATTTATCAACTTACCCATTACAATCAAATTAAGTGATATTGAAAACCAGACAAATTCTCTGCTGAACGGATTAATCTACGAAGACAACAATATCGAAGACGACGATATTCAAATAAAAATCTGGAAACAGGCACCTATCAAAATCCAAAATGATCCAGCCAATCCAGACAAAAGAATAAAAACAATTTTACCGCTTAAAGCGAATATCAAATACCGTATTGGCACTAAAAAACTGGGTGTAGAATTATATGATGTTCGAGAATTTAATCTAAACGGAATTATAACATTATCCAGTGAAACTGCTTTAACAAACTGGAAACTCACTACAAAAACAGAATTCAAATCTATTGATTGGAGCGAAAGCCCGACTATGAATGTTTTTGGCAAAAATATGCCGATTACTTATTTAATAAACCCCGCTATTTCTATTTTCAAAGGCAAACTGGAAAAAACAATAGACGAAGCAATTGAGAAATCAATGGATTTTAAACCAAATGTTCTTCAAGCTGTTGAAAAAATATGTACACCATTTCAAATGAGTGATACTTATGAAAGCTGGCTTCGAATTGTTCCTATCGAAATCTACTCTACAAATGCCAAACTTAAAAATGATTCGTTTTTATTGGATATGGGTATGAAATGTAATATGGAAACCATTGTCGGCAAACAACCTGAATCAAAATTTAACGCTAACAAAATTGCATTAAAACCAGTTGCTAAAATTCCGAATCAGATTTCAGCCAATATTGCTGCTATTTCAAGTTATGTTGATGCTTCGAAAATTATGACCAAAAATTTTGCTGGACAGGAATTTGGCTCGGGAAGCAAAAAAATAACCGTGAAAAATGTTTCCATCTGGCATAAGGAGGGCAAAATGATTATTGCGTTAGATGTTTTAGGGTATATTAACGGAACACTTTATTTGAATGGTTTTCCATCATACAATGCTCAAACAAAAGAAATTTACTTTGAGAAATTAGACTATGTTTTAGACACCAAAAGCAAATTGATGCGTACAGCAAACTGGCTCGCACAAGGATACATTCTTAGAAAAATGGAAGAAAGCTGTCGTTATTCGATTCAGCCTAATTTAGAAGAAGGCAAAAAGAGCATGGCAGGTTATTTGAAAAATTATTCTCCGATGCCTGGTGTATTTGTAAATGGAAAAATGGAAGATATTCAGTTTGACAAAATCCAACTCACAAATCAAGCAATAATCGCTTTTATAAAGATAAACGGAACGGTTAATGTTTCGGTCAACGGATTGAAGTAATAGATAAAAAAAGCAGCGTAAAATTACGCTGCTTTTTTCTTTTTATACATTCGATAAATCAAATAGCCTATTATGATTACCAGTAAATACGGAATGACCATTAAGTAAACAATTCCATCATTTACAGCTTCTGCTTTTTTGGTGTTAGAATCTCCCGATAAAGCGGCACGACACATAGCACATTGGGCTTGAGCCGAAATTCCTATTAGGAAAAAACAAATTCCAAATAGCAAGGTTTGAATTTTGGAATTTGTTTTTTGGATTTTATTTTTAGTATACATAATATGGAGAAATCATTAAGTAAACTACAACTCCTGTTACAGCAACATATAACCAAAGTGGAAAAGTAATTTTAGCAATTTTTTTATGTCTGTCAAATCGCTGCGCCAACGCTCTTACATAAGTAATCAACACTAACGGAATAATAGCAATTGACAATAAAATGTGAGTCACAAGAATAAAGAAATACACATAACGAATTACTCCTTCTCCACCAAATTTAGTAGAATCTGAAGTCATATGATACGCTACATACATAACCAAGAAAGCAACAGAAAAAGCAATAGCCAGAGTCATTAATCTTTCATGAAGCAGACGATTTCCTTTTTTAATCGCTAAAACAGCCCAAACCAAAACAATAGCTGTTAAACCATTAATTGTCGCATAAATTGGAGGAAGCATTGATAACGGTTCTACATTATAACCAAAATCTTTTAATTTAACCCCAAATAAAATCGCAACCACAACTGGAATTATAATTGAAACTGCAATAATAAATTTGCTGTATTTTTTTTCTAAAGTATTGTCTTCCATTTTTATTCTTCTAATAAAATTTTAATGTCTTGTTGAATATCTCGAACTCCTTTTTTATCTAACCCATCATAGTAAATCGTCGGATTTCCGAATTCATCTTTTCTGCAACGGATATTTCCGTCTTTATCAATTAAAGCAAATAAACCAGAATGCTCAAAACCACCGCTTACTTTATCATTTTCTCCAGCATAAAGATTGAAACCTTTATTGGACAAATCCATAATTACGCTCTTGTCTCCCGTTAAGAAATTCCAGTTCGAGGATTTTACACCTAACAATTTAGCATGATCTTTTAAAACCTGCGGTGTATCATGATTGGGATCAATTGTAATAGAAACAATACCAAAATTAGGATTTCCGAAAAATGTCTTTTCAATTTCCAGCATACTCATATTCATTTTCGGGCAAATCGAAGGACATGTTGTAAAGAAAAACTCCAATACATACACTTTCCCTTTGTACGTTTCATTTGAAACTTTTACATTATCCTGATTCGTTAATTCAAACTTTGGAGCTGGACCAATTGTTAAAAGTTTTGCTTCTTTTGAAGATTTAGCTTCAACATTGTCTAAACGGTTTCCTTTTACAACATCTCCGTTACTTACTCGATCTACAATTTTCGGAATAGCATAAATCCCAAAAATCAAAATGATAAAGGAGATTCCTATATATGATTTATTTTTGAACATTATAAATGATTATTAAAGTTGCTTTGTAGCGTTATGATTTTTCTTTAAAGCGGCGCGGTATTCGTATAAAATGATTTTAAAATCATCCAGCATTTCATTGCTTAATTCTGAAGGATGAAAAGTATCATATCCTTCTTTATACTCGTCCTTATCTTTTCTTCCTCTTAGATTGCGTTCTTTATCTACGATATAAACGTTTGAAGTTCCAAGATTTTGATTTAGTTTTCCTTTTAGATGAAGCTGATCATAAAACTGCTGAATTTCTTGATTTGATGCAAAAACAAAATTCCAGTTTTTCACATCTGTAAAAGGTGATAAAGCATCCACAATTTTCTGCGCTTCTTTTTCTGTACCAAGTGGGCATAAAATTACAAACTGAAGATCTTCAAAACCATTATATCGTTTGTATATTTTTTCATTTAAGTTGAAATAATTTCCTCTATTCTCCAGAATATTTGAACCTGAAAATCCAAGTACTGTAATTTTTTTATCTAGAGAAACTTTCTTTCCGTTCAATGATTTCCAATTTCCAAAATCGGCCACTTTTGGTGTTATTACAGGAAGAGTTGTAAAACTATTTACACCAGAAGCAAAAAATAAATAAGCTACAATTGGCAGAACAAAAAGTACAAAGAGAACTATATTTTTTTTCATTGTATTAACGGAAATTATTGAGGTACAAAAATAAAAAAATCCCGATGTTATCGGGACTCTTTTCGAATTAATATCATGTTAAAAATTCCATTTAATAGTAGAATCTTTAAAAACCCCATAAATATAATGTCCTTCTGTTAACAGAATAAACAATAAATATAAAACTAGGAAGATAACAGGAGAAACAACAGACCATCTAAGGCTGCTTTTTTCACCTTCCATGTGCATAAATGCCCATACAATATAATATGCTTTGAAAATTGTTAGGATATAGAAAATCCAGTTTAACAAATTCAAACCGATAAAATGCGTGAATTCTAATGATGCAGGTTTGTAGATACCTAAGATAACTTCTACTGTAGTTACTACTGAAAGCAATCCGAAAACAAACCAGATTCTTTTTGTATTTGATACGTGCTCGTGTGACATAATAATTAAATTCTAAAATTAAACTAGGTAGAAAACTGTAAATACAAATACCCAAACTAAATCTACGAAGTGCCAGTATAATCCAACTTTTTCTACCATCTCGTAGCTTCTTCTCTTCTCGTAAGTACCTAATAATACATTAAAGAAAATAATGATATTGATGATAACTCCAGAGAATACGTGGAATCCGTGGAAACCTGTAATAAAGAAGAAGAAATCAGCAAATAATTTATTACCGTACTCGTTTCTGATCAAGTTAGCACCTTCTACTACATATTTAGCACTAGCTAAATGTTTTTCAGATTCTTCTCTTGATAAGATTGTCTTTTTCTTTTTATCTGTAAGTTTTTCTGTTCTAATTAAAATTTCAGGATGTGCTTTAAATCCTGCTTGAACTTCAGCAACAGTAAAGCTTGGTTGAGATTCAGCATCTTCCATAAACCAAGTTGAGTGGCTTCTTGTTAAAGCTTCTCTTTGTTCTGGCAATTTAACAGCAAAATCAGCTAAAGCTACTCTTTTACCATCTTTATCCACGAATTGAAGTAAACTACCTCCAACTGTTTCAACTGCACCATATTCTCCCTTAATGAAGTTTTTCCATTCCCAAGCTTGAGAACCAACGAAAATAAGACCTCCAATAATAGTTAAGAACATATAGATTGCAACTTTTGTCTTTTTCAATTGGTGACCCGCATCAACAGCTAAAACCATTGTTACAGAAGAAAAGATCAAAATAAAAGTCATTAATGCTACATAATACATTGGAGCCGCAACACCATGCATAAATGGGAAGTGAGTAAACACTTCGTCAGCCAAAGGCCAAGTTTCAATAAATTTAAATCTAGAAAAACCATAAGCTCCTAGAAATCCAGAGAATGTTAAGGCATCTGATACGATAAAAAACCACATCATCATTTTACCATAACTTGCTCCTAAAGGCTCATTGTGACCGCCTCCCCAAGTTTTTTCGTCGTTGTTTGCAGTAGTAACTGTCGCTCCCATAAAAGATATTCGTTAAAAAGTTCCCAAATTTACGTTTTTTTCTTATTTAAAGAAATATAAAAATAAAAATAATAATACCCATAATAAATCCAAAAAGTGCCAATACATCGCACCTAGCTCTATCCCAAGAGTTTGAGTCGAGTTGTATTTTTGTTTAAAATGATTATAAATTATAATTAAAAGTGAAATTAATCCTCCTGCAACGTGCAATAAGTGCATTAGAGCGATAACATAAAGGAAAGTTGTAGTAATTGAGCTACCTTGTCCCGTCATGTAATAACCGCTTTCGATGATTTGTCCAAAACCTATAAATTGCAAAACAACAAATAGAACTCCTAAAACCAAAGTTCCTAAAAGAAACGCCGAAGCAGCACTTCTATTGTCTTTTTGAATTGCTTTCTTTGCAAAATAAAAAGCAACGCTGCAACCAATGATAACTGCGGTACTATAATAAAATGCTACAGGAATTTGAAAATCTTTCAACCAATCTGCTCTAGACTTGCTTACCACAAATGCACTTGTTAATCCTGCGAACATCATGGTCATACTAACCATAGCAAAAAGCAATATCAATTTAGCCGATTTTGACTTTCTTTCTTGTTCTTCGTTTATTTTCATTGTCATTTCCATAACTATCTTAAAAATTTATCTACTATAAATACAATCTGCAACAGCGAAATATAAGATACACTTACCAACATTAATGTTCTCGCCGCTTTTGCCGTTCTTAATTTATACAAACGGACTGTATAAAAAAGCATCCAGATTCCTAAAAGAAAAACCAAAACTGCTGCAATTGGAGAAATAAACAATTGTCCTGTAAAACCTAAAACCGGCAGCAATGATGCTATTATAAGCCAAATTGTATACAAAATAATCTGTAATGCAGTTCCATTATCTTTCTTTCCTGTTGGAAGCATAAAGATTCCTGCTTTCTCATAATCTTCATACAAAAACCATCCGATAGACCAGAAATGAGGAAACTGCCAGAAAAACTGAATTAAGAACAAAGTTCCTGCTTCGATACCAAACTCCCCCGTAGCGGCAACCCATCCTAACATAAACGGAATTGCTCCCGGAAAGGCTCCCACAAAAACAGATAATGAAGTAACTGTTTTTAATGGTGTATAAATACTGGTGTAAAGAAATATCGAAATTGCAGCAAACATTGCTGACTTTGCATTGATTGTATAAAGAAGTACAATCCCTAAAATCGTCAAAAGACTCGCTACCAATAATGCCACTTTTGGAGACATACGTCCGGAAGGAACGGGACGGTTTTTGGTACGATCCATTAAAGAATCTATATCTTTCTCAATTACTTGATTAAAAGCATTTGAAGCCCCAACCATACAATATCCTCCAATAGACAGAACCAGCAAAACACTCCATTTAAAAGGATGATCGGAGTCAACTCCTAATAAATATCCTGCAATAGATGAAAACAAAACACTGATGGCCAAACCAGCTTTAGTAATCTCTTTAAAATCTAGAAATATTGATTTGAGTGATAATGTATTTTTCGAAGCGTTCAATACCGTTATTGTTTGTGTATTTTTTTTGAGTGCTGCAAATGTACAAATTAGATTGTAGAATATAAACCTATAAAAATAGATTTTTTTCAATAAAACCTGCACAAAATAAGAACTTACAAATCTTTAACACTATTGTTTCGAAAAATCTTATTAAAAACTAGTAGTCGAAATACCAGTTAAAAATATCCGAACGTAATCCGATGCTAAACCAAGTTGTACTTTGTTTAAAAGTGGTTGCTGTTTCCTGTGTTGGATCAAAATTGCGATAGATTAAACTTCCAAATAATTTTAAATTCGTCATTGGATTAATCAAATAACCTCCTTGAACATCTGCAATAAAGACACTCGTTTTATTTCCCTGACCTACTTTTACGCCTGTATTATAAGGACGCTTATCATCGTAACTTTTATAAATATTTCCTCCATAATTATACGAATCAGCCGCAGTATCAAAATCCAAACCTCTTGTTCCAATGGTAAATTTAGCGTCTCCAAACAAACGGCCTTTATGGTAGCGTCCAATTAAAATTAACTCTTTAAAATTTCCTCCCCATTGATGCCCGACACTTTGATTGTTGTGCCCGTAATTCGTGATAACTGCACTATGCGAATACACATAAGGACGAACATGATTAAATTCAACCTGAACTAATAAATCTTTCACATTAAATGCATTGAAATATTTTGCTCCTAACTGAAAACCAAATTTATTTTTCCAGCTTTGATTTCCTGCACCAACATCAGAAACAGAAAATTCGTCAATTAAGAATTGAGAATATAAATTGATGCTGTTGTTCCATTTGTATTTACCTGTGATTCCTAAAAGTGCATTTCCACTTCTTGATGAAGAGCCAAATTCTACGGCACGATAAAATATAATAGGATTCACAAAATTGATATCAAAACCCCTGTTGTTCGAATCGGTCCAAACTACAGACTCAAAGAAACCTAAGTTTAATCTATTCGAAACATTCCAGCTCAAATAATGATTCGCCATAAACTTGGTCGCGTAGGTTCTTTCTTCTGTCACTTCTGGACGAACATCTTTCATCCACATATAGGTATTGGTATACTTTATTTTCCAGAAATTAGTATTGATTTTAAAATATGGATACGGACTTGCCCCATCTCCTTCCAAAAGTGAACGATACCCATCACCAATAAAATTTCGGCCATAACCCAACTGCAAATCAAAAATTTTACTTGGTGCAAAAGTAATATTGGCATCCGCCAAAGGGAAATCGTATGCATCAGTTTTAAATCTTTTCGCAATTCCAACTCCTGGAATAATTGCCGGGTTTCCTCCCGATGGCTTAATCGATTCTGCATAATCATTGAAGTACCCCGCAAATCTCCCCTGACTTTCAAAAAATGTAGTCGTAAAATTGATTTGTTTTCCCAAACCACCTCTAAAATTCAAGGCTCTTGTATTCACATAAGTATAGGAAGCATCACTATCCGAAGCTTTTCCAAGCTGCAAATCGACAATTGGATTCAAAGAAAACCAGTAATCTTCTCCCTGAATCTGAACCATATTTTCGTTCCACCATTTTCTTCCCAGCCAAGATGAAACATTCTTTTGTAATGATTGATTAACAGCTTTTAAATTATAATACTTTGAAACCTCAGTGTAGGTATAAGGTTTAGAAGCCGTGTGATTATTACTTCCAACTTGATTCATTGCCGCATCAAACTGTGCATAATAACTATGAGAAAATGGAATATTCAAATGACTTTCAAATTCTGGGTTATTGTATTTTTTATAGACAATACTATCCAGCTCTGTCATTGGTTTTTCGATTGGTTTTAAAATTTCGGCTGCTGCCAAAGCTTCTGCTGCAAGCTGTTCTGAACTCTTAAGCGGAATATCAATGGAAATGGTATATTTTGAATAAGTTGCTTTTCCGTTATAAGTAGATGGTTTTATTTTGGGGAATTTTCCAAATACACGTTTTGATTCTTCAGACAACTCTTCATTTACTGCCGAAACATAAATGACTTTAAATTCTCCTTCAGCATTTACCTCAAAAAGTACTTTTACTTGTCCTTTGTAATTATTCTGTTTCAGATTCTCAGGAACTTGAAAATTAGCAAATACAAAATCCTGAACTTCTTTATAAAAACAATTTTCTAGTTTTTTACCATCTAAATTTTCGCAGTTTGGAAAAACAGGAAACATTTCTGCTGCAAAACCAGGCTGAATTGAATTATTACCATTTTGCTGTGCTGAAACAATGAAAAATGAAAAAATAAAAACAAGGGACAAAAAAAACTTATTCACTTAAAATATTGGTATTTGTTTAATATTGATTTGGGGAAATTTCTCCATTAGCAATGGCTTTCGCTGCCGAAGTTCCAATTCGTTTGACTCCTAAACGAATCATTTCTGATGCTTCTTCAAACGAACGAACACCTCCAGCTGCTTTTACTGGTAATGGCGAAGCATTTTCGAGCATTATAATTATGGTTGGAATTGTCGCTCCATTTGGAAGATTGTCTTCCGTTTTGTAAAAACCTGTAGAAGATTTTACAAAAACAGAACCAAAATCTTCTTCATTAAAATGAGAAACCACAACATTTTTGATTAGTGCAGACAATTGAATAATCTCTTTATCTGTCAAAGCCGCAACTTCTATAATCCATTTTACTGTTTTATTATTGGCTAAACCAATCTGGGTTCCTATTAAGATTTCTTTTTTTACTAAATCTATTTCCCCATTTTTGAAAGCTTCGTAATTGCATACAAAATCTAGATCGTCAGCTCCGTTTGCAATTGCTTCATTAGCTTCCTTAATTTTCGTTTCCAGACTTGACTTTCCTTCTGGAAAATCAATTACAGTTCCAACCAATAAAACTGAATTGGCTTTTACAATCATTTCTTTGGCTAAAGAAACATATTCTGGACGAATCATAATCAACTTGAAACCTTCCTGAATCGCTTCGGCAATTGCTTTTTTTACAACAATAGTATTTTCTGCTTCAGAAAGACCAGCTTGCGAGGCAGTTTTTAAATAAGTGGAATCTAAATATTGCTTTACATTCATAACAATCAAAGTTGCAGAAAACCAGCACAAAAGTACATTTTATATTGATAAAAAATAGTCTTTTAAAACTTTGATTTTCTTGCAGAAAAAAACCCACCGAAGTGGGTTTTACTATTTTATATCTTATCTATCTGCTTTTTGAAAGCGATAGCAGAAAAAACTGCCGCAAACGCCCCAAGTGCATTGGCCAAAACATCTGAAATATCTGCCGCTCTTGTAACTGTAAGGGCATTTTGCAGAATCTCGATTGTAATCCCAAAAAAGACAGAGAATATAAACGAAATCAAATACGCTTTATAATCGTCTGCTTCTTTTCCTTTTAATTCTTTTTTGAAAAACAAAATCCACGAAATTGTAAATCCAAAATGGAAACAGAAATGTACAATTTTATCCAAACTTGGAAAATTAACTACCGGCAAATTACCCGAATCTGTTAGACACAGATACGCTATAATTCCCGAGCAGATAATCGCCCAAATTAATAAGAGTTGTTTAGGCACCGATTAAATCTTTATAAGCTTGGTCAGATAATAAAGTATCAATTTCTGAAGCATCAGCAATTTTAATTTTAATCATCCATCCAGCTCCGTAAGGATCTGAATTTACAGTTTCTGGAGCACTTTCTAAATCTTCATTAAAAGCAATGATTTCACCTGTTAATGGCAAGAATAAATCTGAAACTGTTTTTACAGCCTCAACAGTTCCAAAAACCTCATCTTTTGAAAGTGTCTGATCTAAAGTTTCTACCTCAACATACACGATATCTCCTAACTCTTTTTGTGCAAAATGAGTAATTCCTACAGTCGCAACATCTCCTTCGATGCTAACCCATTCGTGATCTTTTGTGTACTTTAAATTTGCTGGTATGCTCATAATAGTATGTTTGAAAATTGATAATTTAAAATTTAAGCCACAAATGTAATAATCTTCTAATGAAATCTAGTTTAGAAACCTAAAATTAATTTCCAAAATTATAACGAAGTGTGAAACCTGATCTAATATTCGTTAAAGGGAATGATGTCGAAATCACAGCTTTCGAGAACGAATGGTCGTAATAGAATATCGCAGTCAAGTTTTTACTGAAAGAATAATCAGCAGTTAACTTTAAAGTCCAGATATTCTGTCCTGCCGCCAGCTGATTATTATCATAATCCAAATACCTTACTAACGTTTCATTATTTCTAAATGAAAAATCTGCTTTAAGGTTGATATCACTTTTGATAATTCCTGTTGGATTGTCTGCCAGCCTTGAAGAGAAAATAACATCTTTAAAACGGTATCCTAACCCTACTACATATTCTACTCCTTTCACTTCTGTCAATAAATTATTGTCAAAACTCATAGACAAAGCACGGTCTCTTTTAACTTCTGTCAATAATCGTAATGAATTTTTCAACTCAAAATCAACTCTGATAAGCGGACTAAACTGCTCTACCAAATTGACATTCGACATAATGGTTTTATTATAGAAGTTAGAATTAACATCCTGTCCATTCGGATTCTCCAAATAATCAAAGTTAGATCTAAACTGACTTATGGTATAAGAAGCTCTATAGGCATGCTGTAAAGAGAAACGTTTAAAATTATCTTTAAAATATTTATAACGCATTAAACCATTATATTTCACAGTCCAGTTTGGTATTGGGAAACTTCTAAAAATTCCAGTAGAAGACTTCGATGCATCAGCGCCGGTATAAGCTGCCAAAAACGACGGTAGTAAAACCGCCTGATTGCTTTTACTGAAACCAATAGGGTAACCATCATTTGACTGGATTATCTTTCTCTGAGCATTATTTGGATTTGCGAGATCATCTGCAGGTGCTGACGGATCTTCTGCAGGCAAAGTAGACGCATCATATCTTGGAATAGGTCCTGGACCGTAATGATCTTCAGCCAAACGATTGGCAATGATCAAACGATTACTTCTGAAATCATCAAATGCAGCAGATTGTGTTTCGTTGCTTGTAGAAAAAGCCGTTTTTATCAATACAGTCGAAATAGAAAACATCCCATAAGTGTACGGAGACAAAGGCATGTATTTTCCAGTAGTTGGATCTACGCTATATTGCTCTGAAGAGTTTTCTGAATACGAACGATCCATTGATAAATCAACTTTTAGATCTGGAAATAAATCTACGTTTGCTGTAATCTTTAAAAGTTTATTGCTTACCTGTGTAAAGTTTTGATTAAAGTTCTGATAAGTCGTCAACCATCCGTTTTTAGCTGCTTCGTAACGTACATCATCCTGACTTCCAAAGACAAATCCTAAAGATGGTTTTGATGTACCAAAGAAACCAACACCTGGAATATAACCTGGTAAAACAGTTCCGCTATTTTTTGTATAGTTAATCTGAATATTTTTAACACTAGTCAATACGCCAATCAATCCATCATAAAAAGGACTGCTGCTAGTAGCTTGCTTAGGTGTATTTACAATTTTTTCTCCTGGCTTTGGCGGTGCTGCCGGTTTAGCCTTTGCTGCGGGTTTTCCTCCTGGAGTCAGCCCTAAATATTTATACAGCAAATTCATGTTTAATGTTGTAGATAAAGTATTTGAATTGGCATTTTGAATTGTGTTCCCTAAATCCCAAGTTACATCATTCTCAACATAAGTAGACATAGCTGTTGATGATCGCTGCCAATTGTAGTCGGCAGTATAGGAATACTGTGCCTTTACAAAACTAAAAATTGGAATTTTATTGATTGGAATATCATAATCTAATTTTAATTGCTGTAAATGCTGGTTTGGTATACCAATATCAAAATAATCATCCCAAATATTAAAATCTGGTTTTGGTGTATTATCATCATTCAAGAAGTTTCTAACAATATTATTAGAAGCAGCTGTATAATTTAATCTCAATGATTTGGTTAAATTAAAAGCAAATCCGTATTGATAATTAAAGGCAAAATTTCTTCTGTAAAGCGGATCAAGACCAATGCTTCCCTCTTCCAACTCCACTTGTCTATATTGTTGACGGTTGCTCTGTCTGATGATATTTGAATTAAAAGAAATATTAGAAGGCAGGTAATTAAAATTAAAATCACTCAACATTTTCCAATAATCACTTTTTTTCATGAATTTGTTTTGCTTAAACGGCACTATTTCTTTTGGCTGGAAAGTGTACGCATAATTTACAGCCGTACTAGACTGTTCATCTTCATAATCTTCGACTTCGTAATCATGTCTTTCAACTTGATTATAGGATTGAGAAAATGTAAAGTTTTCTACATCATAAACATGAGGTTTCTGCTCTGGCGCTCTATCCTTTCTTACTCCAATAAAGTTAATACTTTTACGCTTGGTATAATCTACTGCACGTGTTCTAATATTATCTTTTTCTGCTGGATCTGTAGTCTCTGCAATTAATTGTTTCAGTTTGATATCTTGATTAAAAGGATCATATTCCGGCGTTATAACTTCTTCTCCAATTGCATAGTTAAACGGAAGATTTATACCCCACTTTTGAGGCAGTAATTTTCCAAAGTTTATATTGGTTACAATGTTATACTGCTGAATATCTTCACGATCTCTTTCGTTCGCACCTTGTTCCAAAGATCCAAAACCAATTGTGCTCTTTTTACCAGATGCAGACAATGTCATCAAATCGGCCATATTGGTATCTACATTTAATAGAGCTGCCATACCACCTTTGTTTTCCAAATCGGACATACGAAGTTCGTTGAACCAAACTTCTCCTTTCAAATCTTTGTGGTCTGACTGGCTTTTTACTCCGACCATTAAATTTCGAACCAAACCAAAATTCGGATTACCTTTAATACCTAATTTTAATTTAGAATCTTTATCTCCTCCTTCAACATCGGGATCGTTATCAGGATAATAAATACCATTAATATCTCTTTTTGGAGAATTAATATCGATATTCATTCCTAATATTTTCATTCTTGTCAGCAATGACATCGCTAAATCAATATTATTTTGATCCATCCAAACTAAATCTGGACTTACAGCAGCTGAGCCACCTGGTTTAGTTACTTTTAAAGGAATCTCAATTTGATAGAAATTTTGCGTAAGGTCATTTCCGAAACGAATAAATCCAATCATTTCATCATCTTCTAACGGAACTTCTCCTGTTATCGATTCTGCGTGTAAAAACATTTTTAGTTTTTTATACTGTCGCATATCAACACTCACACTTTTAAACGCTCCTTTTGCATTTTGATATTGTAAACCAGTCCCGCCAATTCTCATAGCCAATGACTGTTCATTTTGATTAATAATTGTATTATTGTTATACAATTGTTCTCTTTGAACTCCTGGCGGAATTACGTAGTTTACTGGTTGCTTTGTTCCGTTCTCCTGAATATTTACTGCCGCTACATCAAATTCAACTCCGTCACCTGCGGGATTAGGATAATTTGCATCTAATACTCCTGTATACTTTCTCCATTCTCCTCTAACCAAATCTAAAGATCCAAAACGAACTGTCATTTGATCATTAAATCCTGTCATAAACATTCTCATAAAACGAATTGATCTAAAATCAGTGATATTTCCAATTGTTTTTTGTGGCTGAGAAACAGGAATTTTAAATTGAATCCATCTTGCATTGGTTGTCCCTCCGTTTGGAAGATCAACGGTAGTTGGCCTAACATCTGTAACATATTTATCACCAACCTCCATTCCTGGTTTTATATCAATACTATATTCATAATATGCATTGATGGTACTCATGGTATTATCTCTATTGATGTCTTCAACATCAGGAAGTGTCGTAGAACCACGATTTGGATCATCTACACTTACTGCAGAGTTACCTTCAGTTCCATTATAATTTTTATAACGATCTAAGACTCCTCCTGTTGTATTTAAATAATAAGTATAATCATCTGCTGCTGGATCTTTCTCTCCTGCATAATTTGTATAAACTTCACCTTCTCTTGAACTTGGAAGACCATCTAAACCGACATCTTGGTTTTTACGATTATCCGCATTGGTATCAAAGGCATAGATTAATGACTGAGAGGCTGGAACATCTCCCCAGATTGGTCGTGGATTTACCATAACCTGACCTGGACCTAATCCGTTTTCGTATTGTTTCCTTCCGTCTTTTAGAACATCTTCAGAAACTTCACCTAAATTGAAATAGATTTTTCCGCTATTTCCCGGCTCCGCCTGTCCATTTCCAACATACGGATCCAAAACCCAAAACTGAATATACTCCACGTTCCCCTGCTCAAAATTGGTTGAGTTTAAAGCACGCATGATACCTCCAAAATTCCCTGAAGGATTAGTTGTCGCAAAATCAGGATTATTGTTATAAGGTCCTCTTTCAGATGGGTAATAAGTTAAATCTAGTGTATTAATAACCTGAATCTGACCTTGAGCAATATCGGTATTTGGATAAAGCTCTCGGCTGTAAACCCTTCTCGTAGAATTTAAAGACAAATCATCATTTGATATTCCTGAAGGTTTAGAAGCATAAAAAACAGGGTCAATAGTGTACCAAGAAAGCTTTGCTCGTTTGTAACCATACCTTAAGTCTTCATAATTAGCATTAAAAGTTGGATCTCCGGCTTCATTAATAAAAGGAACAGATGACAAACTCCAAGCATAAGCAGACCTCATGTCGATTGTAGTCTGGGTTCCTTCAAAGTCATCAATATAAATGGTTGCTTCTCCTTCAAAATCACTTGCTTTTGGAGCATCAGGTTTTAAGAAGGCAACTTCTCCACGAATCGATAGATTAGAAGGAACATCTGTATCAACATTTGGCAGTTTGTTTGCTAATCTGGTCAAAAATGGAACTTCAGTTGAATAGTTTCCGTTAAAACCAAAAATAGTATTATTTACAGATTCTTGCCCGTAACTGGATTTTTGAGTAAAAGGACGTTCCGTCATCTTTAAAATAGTCCCGCCAAGAACAAATTTATCTGAAAATTTATGCTCGACATTTACTCCCATAAATCTTCTGGTCTGTTGTCCAAAAATAGAATTGTTTTCCAGCGAAACTTCAATAGGTGTATTTGACGCTTGAAGCGAAGGATCTAAAATCTGCACTCTTCCTAATTGATAATCGACACTATAATCGATTCCCTCCACCAATCGTCTTCCTGCCGCCGTTACCACAACAGATCCTTGCGGTACATTAAATGCGCCAATAGGAATACCATTACTTCCTGATGATTTATATTTTCCTCGTAATAAAAATTTATTCTTCTCTCCCTCTTGTAAAGCGGCAGCCTGAGTATTTCGATACATATTCTGGAATACATATTTTCTCTGGTTATCGTTATACGTCGTTGGATCACTATAGTTTCCGCCTCCTAATTTTCTAAACAAAAGTTCTCCAAAAGGTTCTTTTGTTGTAAAAATAATTCGGGCATTTTGTACATCAACTGTTACTCCAGGAACATAATCGAAGAAACCATCTCCTCCTGTTTGCGGATCATTATTATAATTCAAACGATCCAGATTAAAAACATTCAATAAAGGAGTTTTTTCTACCATATCCTCCGGTGATGGATTGGTCGGGAATGTTGTCCCTGTCACTGGAGTAATATAATTTATAGGCGATGGATCTGTGTAAAGGATATTAAGCCTGAAATCTTCTTGTTTGATTTGGTATGCCTGCGGAATTTGATAGACGTTTTTCATCATCAAGTTCCAAACTGGATTTTTAACGTTTGTCAAACTACTTTTCAGCATTTTCAAAACCAAACTCTGTGATACAATCGCTTGGTTGCCATTGTTGTTTCCTGTAACTACAGTTGCATCTACACCATCGCTACCAAATTCTCCAACCTGATACACTTTTCCTCCTACTGTATACTCAAATGCTACAGCCAGAATTTCGTCATTGGCTAAGCGCTGCTGTAATGAGATATATCCTAACTGCGGATTAAAAGTATATTCTTGTGTGGTTAATTTACGGGCGTTTTCTAAAATCGAATAATCGGTTCCCTCGCTGGTATTTGCATTGTTAAAACCAGAATTTGCAGTAACAATTTCTCTAATATTAGAATTTAAAAAACTTCCTGCCTGCCCAATAGTAGCTGGGTCGTATTTATTATTTGTATTGTCCGTAGGAGAATCTATAGGATTATTAAAAAAACCTGCTGTATTTGTAATTACGACCACTTCATTATCAGGCACGCCAGTTACCTGTCCTTCACCTAAATCCTGAAGTGCAATAATATTCCTTAAGTTATTATTGTTTGCAATTACTCTGTTCTGTTTATTGGTAACCCACACTTCTAATCTTGTAATCTGAACACGGCTGTCGATAAGTGGATAATTACGTAAAGAGTTATCGTATTTATTTCTAAAATATTGCGAAAGGAAGAAATGTCGGTCATTATCGTAATCCAACGCAAACAAATCGAAGTTCTGAACTGTCCCTCCACTTTCTGCGACTATACTTTTGGTTTGAGACTTCTGTTCTGAGAATACTCCAGTAATTGTAGTTCTACCAAATTGCAATTGCGTTTTAACCCCAAATAAACTTTGGGCACCTCTTATCAAGCTACTGTTTAATGGCATGCTGACATTACCCACCTCAACTTTCTGGACTATGTCATCTTCAGAAGGTGTGTAAGCCAGTTTAAATAAGTTCTGAAACGCAAAAGTCGATTGTGTATCGTAGTTTGCATTAACTTCTAGACGTGTTCCAATTTTCCCCATTAAACTCATACTTATTCTTTGATCGAAATCAAAAGTCAAGCTGGATCTGTTTCTTGGTGAAAATGAAGGGTTATCTTGTTTAGTGTAACGCAACCCTAAATCCATTTCAACTGATCCTGTGGGCTTTACATCAATAGTATTACTTCCGAAAATACTTTCGAACAAACTTGAATTAATGTAATATCTTGGAAGTAAATCTTTTTTAGCAGCTTCTGCTCCAGTTTTTTTGCCATCAATGGCATCCATTTTTTTTCTGAAATAATTCCTTCTGGATTCTTTCAGAACTAAATCTTCGTATTCTCTTGGAGTTAGAATTAAAGGGTAATCGATAGAAAAACCATCAACTGAGTTGGTATAAATATAACGATCTGTGATAGGATCGTATTTGTAAGCCGATAATACACTTGGGGGGTCTTCAAGCTCAATTTTACCAACCGAAAATTGAGTTTTAGTTGTATCTTGAGTTGCCGGGGTAACCTGCGCAAGCAAAACATTACCGCAGAGTAAGACCAGCAACAAAATACAAATTTTACGCATAGAATTCTTTTATATAAAATGAATTTATAAGCTTTTTAAAGCTTTCTTGATAATTGTTTCTACAGTAGCTTCTGGATCTTCTTTAACAATCTTTTCTACTACTTTTTCAGAAGCTTTTCGAACAAAACCTAGGACTTCTAGAGCAGATAACGCTTCATCTCGGTTTCTATTGTTTTGAACTGCAAAAACTTCGTCTATATCGTACAATTTAACAACTTTATCCTTTAAATCAAGTATAACTCTTTGGGCTGTTTTGTTTCCAATCCCTTTAATGGACTGTATTATGCCAACATCTCCAGATGCAATGGCATTTATAATTTGTTTTGGTTCTATTGATGAAAGCATCGTTCTAGCAATACCAGCTCCAATTCCCGAAACAGAAATCAGCATTCTGAAAATTTCTCGCTCCGATTTTTCAGCAAAACCATATAAAGTATGCGCATCTTCTTTGATCTGAAGATGCGTATACAATTTTATATTTTCAGAATTTGGCAGTAAGGAGAAGGTATGCAACGATATATTCACCTGATAACCAACACCTCCACAATCAATTACAACTTCTGTAGGATTCTTTTCAACTAATCTTCCCTGCAAATGTGCTATCATTACCTATAATTTATTAGTATCAAATATAACAAAAATGCCATAAAACTACGACAAATTTATCCAATCCCTACTAGAACCTTTATTGTGTTACTTTATTCTTTTTACTTTCTTTTTCCTGCGCATCAATAACAGCAATGGCTGCCATATTTACCATTTCTTCTACGCTTGCACCTAATTGGAAAATGTGGACTGGTTTACCCATACCCATCATAATTGGTCCAATTGAATTCACTTTATACAATTCTTTTAACAATTTGTACGTGATATTTGCCGATTCCAGATTAGGAAAAATCAACGTATTTACTTTTTTACCAGCCAGTTTAGAGAATGGGAATTTCTCTTCAAGCATTTCCTGATTTAAAGCAAAATCTGCCTGAATTTCTCCATCCACAATCATTTCCGGATGATTTTTATGTAAATAAGCTACTGCTTCTCTCACTTTTGAAGCGCTTTCGCTAGTTGAAGAACCAAAGTTTGAGAACGAAACCATTGCAATAACAGGCTCAATTCCAAACATTTTTGCTGTTTTTGAAGTCATAATTGCAATATTAATCAAATCTTGTGCAGATGGATTAATATTGATTGCAGTATCTGATAAAAACATTGGTCCGCGCGACGTCAACATCATGTTTGCAGTTGCTATAAGTGAAGCATTTTGTGCTTTTGGGATTAACTGCATCATTGGTTTTACAACAGAAGGGTAACTTCTTGAATGTCCCGTAACTAATGCATCAGCTTCACCTTCATTCACCATCATTGCTGCAAAATAGTTTCTTTCGCGCATGAATTTCTCTGCATCTAATTTTGAAACTCCTCTGCGCCCTCTTGTTTCCCAGAAAGATTTTGCAAATCTGTTACGTCTGTCTTCTTCTTCGTCTGTTTTAGGATCAATGATTTCAAGATCAGCATCAAAACCTAATTCTTGCTTTAATTCTAAGATAACTTCTTTGTTTCCTAATAAAATTGGGAATCCAATTCCGTCTTCATATACAATTTGAGCCGCTTTTAAAACATTTAATTGATCAGCTTCTGCAAAAACAATTTTCTTTGGATCTAATTTGGCACGGTTTGTAATTAAGCGAACCATTTTATTATCATTCCCCATGCGCTCACGCAGTGTGTCTTCATAAGCTACCCAATCAGTAATTGGATTTTTTGCTACTCCAGATTCCATTGCTGCTTTTGCAACTGCTGGTGCCACAACTGTAATTAATCTAGGATCAAATGGTTTTGGAATAATATATTCTTGTCCGAAACCTAATTTTGTAGCTCCGTAGGCAACGTTAACCTGCTCTGGAACTGGTTCTTTTGCTAAAATGGCTAAAGCTTTTACGGCTGCCATTTTCATTTCTTCGTTAATTTTTCTAGCACGAACATCTAATGCCCCTCTAAAAATATATGGGAAACCTAAAACGTTGTTTACCTGATTAGGAAAATCTGAACGTCCTGTCGCCATAATAACGTCTTTTCTTGTTTCTACAGCCAGATTATAATCGATTTCCGGGTTCGGATTTGCCATTGCAAAAACGATTGGGCTTTTTGCCATAGAAAGCAGCATTTCTGGAGAAAGGATATTTCCAGAAGATAATCCAATGAAAATATCGGCTCCTTTTACCGCTTCTGCTAAATCTATTTTAGCTCCGTCAATTGCATATTTCAATTGAAGTTCCGAAAGTGAAGGATTATCTTTTGTTAAAAGTCCTTTACTATTAAACATTAAAATGTTTTCAACTTTTACTCCTAATGAAACATATAAATCGGTACAAGCAATTGCTGCCGATCCTGCTCCTGAAACTACCATTTTTACATCTTCGGCTTTTTTGCCAGCCAATTCCAATGCGTTGATTAAAGCTGCAGAAGAAATAATTGCTGTTCCGTGCTGATCGTCGTGCATTACCGGAATATCCAATTCTTCGATTAATCTTCTTTCGATTTCAAAAGATTCTGGCGCTTTGATATCTTCAAGATTAATACCTCCAAAAGTTGGAGCGATATTTTTTACGGTCTGAATAAATTCTTCAACATTTTTTGTATCTACTTCGATATCAAAAACATCAATATCAGAGAATATTTTAAATAATAAACCTTTTCCTTCCATTACAGGTTTCCCTGCTTCTGGACCAATATCTCCTAAACCTAAAACGGCTGTACCGTTTGAAATTACGGCAACTAGGTTACCTTTTGCTGTATATTTGTAAACGTCATCAATGTTTTCTGCAATTGCTAAACATGGTTCTGCAACTCCCGGCGAATAAGCCAATGATAAGTCTCTTTGTGTTGCATATTTTTTTGTTGGAACTACCTGAATTTTTCCTGGAGTCGGCTCTGAGTGGTACAGTAACGCTTCTCTTTTTTTACTCTCTTTGTTCATTATTTTAGCTTTTATCTAGCTTACAAAGATATAAGTCTAGTTTTAAAATGGAGTCTTTTTAGCGTTTTCTTTTTCCGAAATTCTATTTGGATAAATAAAAAAAGTCCAACAGAATTGGACTCGTTTTAAATTTTTATCGCTTTTAGCTATACTTTATTGAGAAATATAAGAATTCAAATGCTGAATGGTATCTTTCTGAATTTCTATAATTGCCTTAACTACATCGCTGATCGAGATGATTCCAACGACGATTCCGTCTTCGAGAACTGGCAGGTGTCGTATTCTTTTTTCGCTCATAAGTTCCATACAATCTTCAAGATTATCTGAAAGTTTTACTGTGAAAACATTACTTTCCATAATCTCATGAACAAAAGTTTCTTTGGAAGATTTATCTTTTAAAACAATCTTACGGGCATAATCTCTTTCCGATAATATTCCTTTTAAATTATTGTCGTCAATAATTAAGATTGCTCCAATATTTTTTTCTCCCATTACTTTTAAGGCTTCATAAACCGTTAAATTGGAAACAACAGAATAAACATTTCGTCCTTTTGCTTTAAGTATTTGATCTACAGTCATAATGAAAAGTTTTTAATTTTATAAAGTTAAAATAAAAACCAACACAATTTGCAACGAAATCGATTTTTTAAAACCCAACTAATTCATTTTAAACAAAATACATCAAAATCTAAATTTTCAAAATTATAACGCAAAGAATGAAATTTTTTAGAATTGTTTTTTGATGAAAATTTGATTTTTTAACTTTTACAGACGAGTAACTCCTAACGGAGTTATTTCATTTTTATAGTAATAAAAATTACTGTAGAAAAAAATCTGAAGGAGCAACATTTCACTCCGCTTGGGCTTTAATTGTGAGAGAACTATTCTTTATAAATATTTCAAAAATTCCAGAGGAATGTAAAATATTGTAGCAACGGATTGAAATCCGTTGAAATAAATTGATCATCATCAAATGAGTTCCATAGGAACGGTTCATTTGTTTGCTAAATATGTGTCCAACCTACGGCTCTTTAATCTGGGATCGTATAATTAAACCGGATTAAAAATCCGGCCTTACAAAATGTTTCGAGCCTAACGGCTCTTTTACACCAATATTATTTTCTACCGACGAAACATTCCTACGGAATGATATGCTGATAATGTTAATCCTAATATTCCAGAAATAAAAACCCTTTCCTATAATTTTAGAAAAGGGTTTAATTTATTTTACATTTCTACGACAATAAACTCGCTTCGCCTGTTTAGCTGATGTTCTTGTTCTGTACATTTTACGCCATCTGCACATTTATTGACTAATTGTGTTTCACCGTATCCTTTTGCAGTCAATTTGCTCGGATCAACTCCTTTGCTTATTAACCAATCTCTCGTTGACTGCGCTCTTTTGTCTGATAAAATCTGATTGCTTTCAGATGAAGAACGGCTGTCGGTATGCGAACGAATATCTAATTTTAAATTCGGATATTGGTTAAATGCTCCTACCACTTTCATTAATTGCGGTTCTGACGATTTTTTGATTGTTGCTTTTCCTAAATCAAAAAAGTTCATCGGAATATGAAGTAGTTTTACTAAATCTGCTCCAATATTAATGTTGGCAACTTTTACCGGTTTTACAACAACTTTATTAACTGCGATTTGTTTAACTTCAATTGGTTTGATGATTTTTTGAAGTGAAATTGGGAAATCTGTTTTTCCATTTTCTTTCTTCAGAGTAACTGAAACATCTTTGCGATTATAACCTTCTTTAACTACTCGAATTGAATATTTCTTTCCGCATTTTACTTTGTTAAACACATAATGTCCTTTTTCATCTGACTCAATAGTTTGTAAAGTATTGAAATTTTCATCGAATAAAAAAAGAGAAGCATTTGCTACAATTTCATTAGACTCTGCATCGGTAATTAATCCCGAAAGCTCTTGTTCACATACCAATCTTTTGGTTTCATTAAATCGGTAAATGTTATCCATGCCATGTGAACTTTCACGGTTTGAAGAGAAAAATCCGTTTCTGTTTTTACTATCAATTGTAAAAGCAAAATCGTCTTGTTTACTATTTACCGGCTGGCCAACATTTTGAATATCATCTAATGTTCCGTCATCATTAATTTTGGTCACATAAATATCAAGTCCTCCTAAACCTGGACGACCATCTGAAGAAAAATACAATTCATTTTCTCCCGATATATAAGGAAAAGTTTCTCTTCCTTCTGTATTAATAACTGCGCCTAAGTTTTCTGGTGTTCCAAAACTTCCGTCTGCATTTATTGCTACTTTATACAAATCAGATTCTCCCAAAGTTCCCGGCATATCTGAAGCAAAGTATAATGTTTTTTCATCTATGCTTAAAGCCGGATGCGCTGTGCTGTATTGGTCACTATTAAATGGCAGCTCTTTTACATTTTTCCATTCATTATCAACCAATTCTGCTTTATACAATTTTAAAAGTGTTACCTTTTGACTGTTTTCTCCTCTTTTGCCATCAATGAAATTGTTTCTGGTAAAATACATTGTACGTCCATCCTTTGTAAAAATTGGAGAAGATTCATTGTATTTTCCGTTATCTCTTTTGTGAAAAGGTTTTACTATTCCAACACTTCCGTCAGGCAGTAAATCTGCTGTATAAAATTTAGAGAACGATTTGTTTGTCCATTTAAAATTCGTTTTAGCTATTCCGCCTGTATCTCTTGCAGAGGTAAAAATGATTTTATTGTCGTAAACAGTACCGCCGTAATCTGAAAAATCAGTATTAACACCTGCATCTCCAATTTCATATCGTCCCGAATTAGATTTAATTTCTGCTAGATAATTTTTGTCACTTCTAATTAAAGCGGCTCTATTTTGTGACGTTGCTTTTGTATCGAATACCTCTAAAATTTTATCAGCTTTTTCATAATGCCCAACCGATTTTAAAGATTGTGCATATCGATATAAATATTCTGGCAGTTGTTCTTTATTTATTCTGAAAAGTTCTCCATACCATTTTTCTGCATTTCTTAAATCTCCAGTAAAATAATACGAATTAGCCAATCTTTGAAATACTTTTTCGTCCTCTATTCCTTTTTTTAAGATATGTTTATATGCTTTTACGGCATCAACATATTCGTAATCATCGTATTTTTTATCGGCTTTGCTTATCAGCTTTTCATTTGCTTTTTTTAGTTTTTCCTCTTTGCTCATTTTTTGCTTCTGTGCATTTAATTGGAAAAAAAAGCATACTAATAAAACTGTATAACCTATTTTTTTAATTTTCATAACTGGCATTAATTAGAAGAATCTCGGAGATATCATTTTATTATAATTATTGAAAAACTCAAAACGAAGGAAAATTTCATGTGATCCTGAATTGTATTTTCTCAATCTAGTAGTTTCATGATCATAACCATATCCTATGTACATTCCTTTTGTAACCTGAAATCCTGCCATCGCACTAACTGAAGCGCTCCAGCGGTAAGCAGCTCCAAGAACAAATTTATCGTTGAACATAAAATTTCCGGAAACGTCTACCTGTAGAGGCGCTCCTTCTACCATTTTAGTCATCAAAGCAGGTTTGAACTTAATATATTCTAAACGATCTAAATTAAATACATAACCCGCAATTAAATAGTAATTGATTCTGTCTTTAAAAATTGCAGTATCATCAGAATTATAACGATCGGTTTCAATAAAGTTTGGAACAGATAGTCCGATATAAGCACGGTCTGAATGAAAATAAAGCCCTGCTCCAACGTTTGGCGAAAATCTGTTTTTAAGACTTTGAAATTGTGGATCGTCCTGATCTTCTGTCGTCAATTTATTAATATCGATGTTGAAAAGATTTGCAGTTCCTTTTATACCAAAAGACAAATTCCAGGTTGCCGAAGTTGGTATGGTATAAGACAAATCAGCTGATAATGTATTTTCTGTAGTAGGTCCGATTTTGTCATTTACCAAAGAAACACCAAGCCCTAAATCACTATTACTTAAAGGCGTATTAACAGAAAATGTACTGGTTTGAGGAGCACCTTCTAAACCAACCCATTGGGTACGATACAATCCAAACACACTCATAACACCACGTGTACCTGCATAAGCTGGATTGACTTCGATTGTGTTGTACATATATTGTGTAAACTGAGCATCTTGCTGCGCATGAGACACAATCGAAAAAAACATAAAAACTAAAATTAACTTTTTCATTTAGTAAGCTTTAAAACGGCTTGGCTTACACCAAGCCGTAATCTATTTTATTTATTAATGTACAAGTACCCTGATTTCTGTTGTGGAGCATTCGCATTGTCTTTGTATTTCAAAATATAGAAATACGTACCCACTGGCAGACCTTCTGTTTGTTTAATTGTTGAACGTCCATTAGAATATCCTCTAAACGCTCTATCATTATTGTTATACTGATCTATACTGAAAACGAGAACTCCCCAACGGTTATAAATCTCAACTGTATTATCTGGATAACATTCAATTCCTCTAATGTAGAATCTCTCGTTTTTACTGTCTCCATTTGGAGAGAAAGCTTTTAAGACTTCGATTGTACATCCGTCTAAATTGATTATAGTTGGATTATCTCCATTGTTATCTGAATCATCTGACTGATCTTCTACAACAACTCCTCTTACACTGCTTCCTTTTGCAATTGCCTGATTGGTTACAGTTTTTCTGTTGATATCTTCCTGAGTTATTCTGTAAACTGCGGTGAAATTAGTTCCGTTAGATTCATTTACTGCTAAATCAATTGCTTGTCCTGAAACAGTCACTCCTGGCAATGGATCGTTTATTGTAACTTCTCTAAGCGGTACATTTCCTGTATTTGTTACTGTAAAATTGTATGTAATTGTCTCGCCTGCATTTGCAAAACCATCCTTATTTTCGTCATTAAATGTTGCTTTTTTAACAACTGCAATCGCTGGAACTTCAACAAAAACAGTCAATACAGCTGTTGCACAATTTGATGGATCTGCTTTTTCGCAAACCTGATACGTTAATGTATACGTTTTTCCAGGTGTGTTTGGTTTTACGCTTACAGTTCCGTCAGCATTCCACTCAAAATAGTTATCCGTTGTTAAAGGTTTCACGATAACATCTGCTGGATTAATAGGTAATCCATTTATTAAATCATTTGCTAAAACATTTACGAACTCTAAGTCTCCATTAATTCCGTCTACACTAATATTAGTATCATCAACTAAAGTAATCTTATTAGGCATTGGTGGCTCTGGATCAATTGGAGTTACACTGTTTACTACCGTAATCTTAACAACTGCCGACTGACTGCAATTTGATGTATTTGCAGCTTCGCAGATTTGATAAGTTACGTTGTAAACTCCATCTGGTGTATTTGGAGCAATGCTCACCGTTCCGTCTGCGTTTAGCGTTACATTTGGATTTGCTACTACAATTGTTAAAACAACATCTGATGCATTTGGTCTCACTCCGTTTAAAAGGTCATTTGCAAAAATGTTAATCGTAGCATTCATTCCTTTTTTCACATCAATTGGTCCTTCTTCGTCATTATTTGCAACGATTGTATTCATTACTGGATCCTTAACCGTTACTTTGACAACATTTGTACTGCAATTAGATAAATTTAACTTATCACAAATTGAGTATGTTAACTCATAATCACCTGCTGGTGCATTTGGAGCTAGTATTGCATTTCCGTTTGCATCAACCGATAAATACCCTTTTGGATCAGCAACAGTTGTTGTTAGAATTACATCTGATGGCACTAAAGGATTTCCGTCTTTAGTATCATTCGCAAAAACATTAATTAATGTTTGAGGTGTATTAATACCAACTACTGATGGAACTGAATCCAAATTCGCCACAAGATTACTTTCTACTGTAATTCTTACTGTATTTGAACTACAGTTTCCTGGATTCAATTTCTCGCAGATTGTATAAGTCAATTCGTAATCTCCCGCTGGAGCATTTGCACCTAAACTAACTGAACCATCCGGATTAACTGTTAAATATCCTTTTGGATCTGGCATTGATATTGTCAGATTTACATCTGATGGATTTAAAGCAGTTCCATTTTTAGTATCATTTGTAAAAATGTTTACTCCTAAATTCTGTGCTGTATTAGATACTTTAACTGATGGAATAATATCTGCATTTGCTATCAATTTTCCGTTATTAACTGACACTTTAGAAATCGCAGTATCACAGTTTAAAGGATTTGCATTTTCACAAATACTATATTCGATATTGTAAACTCCAGAAGGAGTATTCGCTGCTACGGTTACTGTTCCGTCTGCATTTAATGTTAAGCCTGCTGGAACATTTACTGCTGTTAATTTCACCTGACCTGCAAGTGTTCCAATAACAGCCGAACTTCCATTCAACGTATCATTTTCAATTACTGAACTTGTAGTTGTTCCTCCAATGCTTCCATTAATAGAAGGCGTTAAAGTTTCTTCTACTGCATCTATTATTAAAGCACTAACCGTTACTCTTACTGTATTTGAACTGCAGTTTCCTGGATTCAATTTCTCACAGATTGTATAAGTCAGTTCATAATCTCCTGAAGGCGCATTAGCTCCTAAACTAACGTTTCCATCAGAGTCAACTGTTAAGTATCCTTTTGGATCTGGTGTTGAAACTGTCAATGTTACATCTGAAGGATTTAAAGGCTGGCCATTTTTAGTATCATTTGTAAAAATATTAACTCCTAAATTCTTTCCTGTACTTGATGGTGTAACAGCAGGGATATCATCTGAGTTAGCAACCAATGTTCCATTGTTTACTGTCACTTTTGAAATTGCATCATCACAATTTGAAGGATTCGTAATCTCACAAATACGGTATGCTAGATCGTAAACTCCTGATGGCGTATTCGCTACTACAGTTACAGTTCCGTCTGCATTTAATATTAATCCCGCTGGAACATTTACTGCTGTTAGTTTTACCTGACCTGCAAGTGTTCCAATAACAGCCTGATTTCCGTTTAAGGTATCGTTTTCAATTACAGAATCCGTAGTTGTTCCTCCAATGCTTCCATTAATAGATGGATTCAATGTTTCTCCAACTGCATCAATAACCGGTGCTGTAACTGTCACAGTAACTGTATTTGATTTACAGTTGTCCGCATTCAGTTTCTCGCAGATGGTATAAGTCAGTTCATAATCTCCTGCCGGTGCGTTAGCTCCAAGAGTTACCGTTCCATCCGGGTTCAATACCAGATATCCTTTTGGATCCGGTGTTGATTCTGTCAGGATTACATCTGAAGGATTTAGTTTCACTCCGTTTTTAGTATCATTGTCCAGAACGTTTACTCCTAATGTCTGCGGAATGTTTGATCCCGTAATTGATGCTGTTGTGTCCGCATTGGCAACCAAATCTCCTGCCGTAACCGGTACAACTGAAGTCACCGTATCGCAGTTTCCTGAGTTGTTATTGTCGCAGATTCTATATTCTACATTGTAGTTTCCTTTTGGAGTATTCGGAGCAACCGTGATTGTTCCGTTGGCATTCAATGTCAATCCTGTCGGCAATGTCCCCACAATGCTGATTGTTACCTCTCCAGGATTAGTTCCTACAACAAATGGTTTTCCGTCAAGGGTATCGTTTGCTGTTAATGAAGCTGTTGTTCCCCCTGTGTTTCCGTTGATTGAAGCTGTCGTTTCTGCAACTGCCTCGATAGTCGGCGCTGTCACTGTCACAGTAACCGTATTTGATTTACAGTTGTCCGTATTCAGTTTTTCACAGATGGTATAAGTCAGTTCATAATCTCCTGCCGGTGCATTTGCTCCAAGGGTTACCGTTCCGTCCGGGTTCAATACCAGATATCCTTTTGGATCCGGTGTTGATTCTGTCAGGATTACATCTGAAGGATTTAGTTTCACTCCGTTTTTGGTATCATTGTCCAGAACGTTTACTCCTAATGTCTTAGGAGTATTTGATCCTGTAACCGATGCTGTTGTGTCCGCATTGGCAACCAAATCTCCTGCCGTAACCGGTACAACTGAGATTACAGTGTCGCAGTTTCCTGAATTGTTATTGTCGCAGATTCTATATTCTACATTGTAGTTTCCTTTTGGGGTATTCGGAGCAACCGTGATTGTTCCGTCTGCATTCAATGTCAATCCTGTCGGCAATGTCCCGACAATACTGATTGTTACCTCTCCAGGATTACTTCCTACAACAAATGGTTTTCCGTCAAGAGTATCGTTTGCTGTTAATGAAGCGGTTGTGCCTCCTGTATTTCCGTTGATTGATGCTGTCGTTTCTGTAACTGCCTCGATAGTCGGCGCAGTCACTGTCACAGTAACCGTATTTGATTTACAGTTGTCTGTATTCAGTTTCTCGCAGATGGTATAAGTCAGTTCATAATCTCCTGCCGGTGCATTTGCTCCAAGGGTTACCGTTCCGTCCGGGTTCAATACCAGATATCCTTTTGGATCAGGCGTTGATTCTGTCAGGATTATATCCGCAGGATTTAGTTTCACTCCGTTTTTAGTATCATTGTCCAGAACATTTACTCCTAATGTCTGTGGAGTGTTTGATCCCGTAACTGATGCTGTTGTGTCCGCATTGGCAACCAAATCTCCTGCTGTAACCGGTACAACTGAGATTACAGAAGAACAGTTTACAGGATTAGCACCAACTTCACAAATTGTATATTCCACATTATAATTTGCTGCAGGTGTATTTGGAGCAACTGTGATTGTTCCATTAGCATTTAAGGTTAATCCGGTTGGTAATGTACCAACAATACTAATACTTACTTGGCCCGGATTAGTTCCTATATTAACTGGATTTTCATTTAAAGTATCATTCGTCGTTAATGTTATAGTTGTTCCACCTATACTTCCATTAATAGCAGTCGTTGTTTCTTTAACCGCTTTTATTTCATTCCCAACATCAACTGAAGCTGTTGCTGTTTTACAGTTGATTGTGTTCAGTTCACAGATTTCATAAACAATGCTGTAGCTTCCGCTTGGTGCATTGGCTGCAAGAGTAACCACTCCCGTTGCATCCACGCTCAGTATGCCGTCTGTTTTTGGTGTTACTGTAGTGTTGTCTGCCGTAACCGCAATTCCGTTTAAGGTATCATTTGTTTTAACGTTTCCAACAGTTACCGCTGTTGCACCTGATGTTTTGGTTCCGAATGGATCTGCATTGGCAACCAATGTGTTTACAACATCAACGGTAGCCGTAGCTGTTTTACAATTGGTTGTGTTCAGTTCACAGATTTCATAAACAATGCTGT
>NZ_FOMH01000016.1 GCF_900112575.1 Flavobacterium phragmitis | reverse complement strand
TGAAGTGGCTCAGACCATGAAAGAAAACGGTATGGTTCCGTTGTTTTTTCATTCTGATATCGAATTGAGTAAAAAAGTATTGAAAGCCTGTTACGACGGCGGATCCCGATTAATGGAGTTTACCAGCAGAGGCGACTTTGCGCATGAAGTTTTCGGAGCGCTGAACAAATATGCTTTAGCAGAACTTCCGGGAATGATCTTAGGAGTTGGTTCTATTACAGATGCGGCTTCGGCTTCATTGTATATGAGTTTAGGAGCAAATTTTATTGTAACTCCTGTTTTCAGGGAAGATATTGCAATTGCGTGCAACCGCAGAAAAGTATTGTGGTCTCCTGGCTGCGGTACTTTAACAGAAATTGCAAGGGCAGAAGAATTAGGCTGTGAAATCGTGAAATTATTTCCAGCAGACACCTATGGTCCGGAATTTATCAAAGCCATAAAAGGACCTTGTCCGTGGACGAACATTATGCCTACAGGCGGTGTTTATCCAACCAAAGAAAGTTTAAGTTCATGGTTAAATGCAGGAGCAACTTGTGTTGGTTTAGGTTCGCAATTAATTTCAAAAGATATATTAGATAAAAAAGACTTTGACGGATTGACTGCAAAAGTGAAACAGGTTCTTGACATTATTAAGGAAATCAGAGAAAAATAAAATACACTTTTTGGTACTGAATCAAATACCTGTACAACTTAAGAAATAGGAAAATTTATTAGCTTGGTAAATAAGTGGCAAAATAAATGTTAGTGTAAAGAAAATTAATCCCAGCTCCTCACAAAAGGATTAATCCAATTATTCTAACAAGGACAAATGCCACTTATTGATTTTGTTTTATTATTCTCTTTATAACTATAAGATATAAATTATTCTTGATCAGTATTAAAACTTCCTTTATCAGGATATTTAAGCGTATCTTTTAATTCCTCGACACGTTTAGGATCAAATTTAGGCAATTGTAATTCGTTATTTTCTTTCCACTTTTTTATGGTCTCAGAAATTGCCTCTGATTTTTCTGTTGAAGATGGTGTATGACGAGCCATATAAAGTGTTTGTGAAGGATAAGCTAAAGAGGTTCCGCTCTGCTCTATTATATCCATCATTCGCAATAATATATCTTCCTGTACTTCTTGAGAAGTTTCTACATTTATAGCTTCAATGTAAGCTGTAACTTCAACTTTTAAAGCATCAGCCGTAATACCCGTAAAGCGAACTATTGGGTTTGAATTGTTTATGGCTGGATGAGCATATAATAAAGACCTTAATTCTACTAACAGATAACGCATTTGATCTGGAGAAGTTTCCATTCTAAAATTAAATATCGGATTAAATATAAAACGATCACGATGTGTATAATTTTCTATTTTACTAGCTGATAGTTGTCCATTTGGAATCGTTACAATAGTCCTTGCTGAAGTTCTAAGCGTGGTCGAACGCATTCCAATCGATTCTACCGTTCCTTTAATATCATCTATTCGACAATAATCTCCTACCCGTAAAGGCTGATCTGCAATAAGACTCACACTTCCAACAAAATTTTCAATTGTTTTTTGTGCTCCTAATGCTAATGCGATACCCCCAATTCCTAGTGCGGCAAGTCCCGCTGTAACATCAACACCAATAATTCCGAGTAAAGCAATAATTCCTAATACTACAATAGCGGCTTTAGTTGTACGACTTAAAAATAAAATAGCTGAAATAGCCGAAATACGTCCGCTCCTACTCATTCTGCTTCGTGCAAACATACTTACAAAATCGGTCATTCTCCAAAGCAGTATTAAAAAAGCAAGAATTCCTATTGTGATAATGATGATTCCGAAACGCTGTCGTACAATTATACTAATTCCCATGCGCTGGGTAAAAGCTACAAATAAAAGTACTGTAAGATACATGTGAACTGGCAATGTTAATGCTTCTATAATAGCTGTTCCCTGTTCTGTAGCCGCTTTTTTCCATGTTTTCTGCACCAGAAGGCCAATTAGAAATACGAGTAATCTGGCAAGTAAATAAGATAAAACGGTCATCACAACAACTACTACCCAATGTCCCAACGGAACATTACCTAATTTTCTTTCTTTTAAAACGGTTGGTAATATTCGATCCAGAAAAGTCTTTTCTTTAGAAACATCAGCAGAGAGAATCGATTCTACGGTTTCTGCAGAAAAAAGCCATAATGCGGGCTGACTGTCATCTGACTGGTTTTCTACATACAGCTGAATTGCTGTTTTATTTGTGGATATACTTCCAACATGATCTACGCCTGTTCCCAAATCATCATCTGTCCGTCCCGTTTCTTTATTGCTTATAATAGAAGATGGCGATAAATTTCCTCCTTGATCTAATAACTGCTGAAAAGTCTTTGCTATACGAATCCTTTCTGCTGTTTTACGATACGAGCGTTTACTTAATACAAAATATTGACTAGCACGAAGGTAATTCTGGTCACCAATAGCTTTTATAAAACCGTTAACAGTTCCTTGAGGTGTTCTTCTTCCTAAAGAATCTTCTGGAGCTTTGGCTGGTTCTTCAGCTGCGCGTTTACTTGCACCTAATAATTGGGCTGTTACTGTTTCGGGTTTAATTAGTAATGCCGACCATAATAGAAAAAAAGGCAGTAAACGTTTGGTATTTAAACTCATATCACTTCGATTTTCTGATTTAATAATCTAAAAATAAGAAATATAGAAGAGAAAAGAAACCTAAAATCATTGAAATAGTCATACTAGCATTAAATAAAAACTCTTCATAAAACAAGAAATTTATTATTAATTAAGTTTTTCTATATTTGGATGAAATTATCTTATATTTGACTACACAATTATATATTTGAACATATGAAAAAAATACTTTTAGTAGCTTTTTTAATAGTCTTGGCATCGTGTTCAGGCAGTAGTGATATAATACCAGATGACACATCAGGTGACATCAACGGTGTTTGGATGCTAAAAGCTCAATATGGCGATAATGGCAGAGAAGGTTTAACTGAATGCCGACTTCTTGAAAGTCTTTCTTTTGAAGGCAATTCAGTTATAATGGTAAAAGCTGATGAAAAAGCAAATTCTGAATGTAATGTTAGTACTTCAGAAGGAACTTTCACTAAAACAGAAACAAATTTATTACTTACTGTAGGAAATGAAAATATACAGTATAAAATCAAAGAATTAACCAAAACTAAACTTTTTGTACTGCTAGCAAATTCATCAAAAGCATTTACATACGAAAGAGCGGAATAAGTATATTTCGACAATATCATATAAAAAAAGCAGTGTTTCTCTTTATTTTGAGGCACTGCTTTTTTATTATTTCATTCAATAATTCAGTACTAAATCTATAATAAATCGTAAATTTAAATTCCCCATTTTTTTCTTAATCTAGATTAATCGATAGACTTTTATGTCTCATCTAACTTTGTAAAAGAAATTTAACAACATCAATTATAACCTAAAATAATATGGAAACGATAAAACTAGAATTAGACGAGAAAAAACATGGTGCTTTTAATCTTTATGTAGACGGCAAAAAACTGGGCGAAATGACCGTAAGCCTTAAACCAGATTTATTAACGGTTTATCATACGGGAGTTGAACCAGAAGCTGAGGGAAAAGGTTATGCGAAAAAACTTTTGGAAGAAATGGTTTCTTATGTACGAGCTAACAACTTAATGGTTTTACCGCTTTGTCCATATGTTCATGCACAATTCAAAAGACATCCAGACGAATATCAGGATATTTGGAAGAAATAATCTTAGCCACAGATTACATGATTTAAATGATTTTTCTTTAGCCACGAATTTCGCAAATTTTCACAAATTCAAATATAATATAGTGCCCCGAGCGATAGCGAATAGGCGAAGCAAATTCATGGCAAAAAAACATCTCAAAACATTTTAATTTTAAAAATATAAACATATGAATACAGAAATCTTAACAGATGGTATTCCATTAGACGAAGCTAAAAAAGCCTTAATCCTAATTCACGGGCGTGGTGCAAGTGCTCATGATATACTTTCAATAGCAAAACATCTTAAAGTGGATGACTTTGCATTGGTAGCGCCTCAGGCAGAAAACAGGACTTGGTATCCTTACTCTTTTCTTGCTCCTTTAAACGAAAATGAACCTTATTTTTCAAAATCATTAGAAGCTATTCATCAAGTTGTAGTTGCGATACAGCAAAACGGAATAGAAAAAGAGAACATTTACTTTCTTGGGTTTTCACAGGGAGCTTGTCTTGCTTTGGAATTTACTGCTAGAAATGCAGCTAAATACGGAGGCGTTGTAGCTTTTACTGGCGGACTAATTGGCGATAAAGTTTATGAAAATCATTATTCAGGAAACTTTGAAAACACACCAATCTTCATTGGAACAAGTGATCCAGATTTTCACGTGCCAGTTGAAAGAGTAAATGATTCTGAAGCACTTCTGACAAAAATGGGTGCAGATGTTATCAAAAAAATCTATCCTAATATGGGACATACTATTAGTAAAGATGAAGTTGATTGTGCAAATGCTTTGATTTTTAATAAAAAATAATGATCACGATTACCCGAGTTTACAGCGATTCCAATGGAGAAAGTCATTTTGAAGACTTTGAAGTTCCATTGAAAAACAATGGAGATATCGGATTTTTATCTGATGATGAACCTGTAAAATCTATAGTTTTTAGAGAAGTACTTCCCTCCTATGATTATGATTTTCACAATGCTCCTGATCGCCAATACATTGTTTTACTGGATGGAGGCGTAGAAATTGAAACTTCTTTAGGAGAAAAAAGAAAATTTGAAACTGGCTCCATTCTTCTGGTGGAAGATACCACAGGAAAAGGACATAAAACTAAAAATATCGAACCAAAACTTCGAAAATCCATATTCATAAAATTATAAAACACAGCCGGCAATTTGTCGGCTTTTCTAGTATTACAATTCTTCGAAACCGACACAGAATCGAAATATAAAAATATCTTTATTCTATCCTCTTTATTCTATCCTCTTTATTCTATCCTCTTTATTCTATCCTCTTTATTCTATCCTCTTTATTCTATCCTCTTTATTCCATCCTCTTTATTCCATCCTCTTTATTCCATCCTCTTTATTCCATCCTCTTTATTCCATCCTCTTTATTCCATTCTCTTTATTCTATTCTCTTTATTCTATTCTCTTTATTCTATTCTCTTTATTCTATTCTCTTTATTCTATTCTCTTTATTCTATTCTCTTTATTCTATTCTCTTTATTCTATTCTCTTTATTCTATTCTCTTTATTTTATTCTCTATTCTCTATTCTCTAAATACAAATAACAACAATCTTAAAATGACGATATATCGAAAAGGATTAAAAACAAAAAAAACAATAACAATATAAAAACCAACACTTTATCATACTTGGAATGTTATTTGGTTATTTCTTTACGGATATAAAAAAAGGTTTCTTATTTCTTAATCTAGGTTAATCGATTCAGAGCGATAACGGGCGTAAATTTGTATAAGAAATCAATAACAATTTAATACCACACATACCATGGAAAATACAATTTTAGGCTTACACCATATTACTGCAATTGCAGGGGACGCTAAAAGAAACTTCGATTTTTATTCCAAAATATTAGGACTACGTTTCATCAAAAAAACAGTAAACTTTGATGATCCAGGAACTTACCACTTTTACTTTGGTGATGAGGTTGGAAGTGCTGGAACAATCTTAACTTTTTTCCCTTGGGGAGCAGGAATTCAGCAAGGCAGAAAAGGTTCCGGAATGGCTACAGAAATTGGTTACTCTGTTCCTAAAGGAAGTCTGGATTTCTGGCAAAAACGTTTTGAACAATACAATGTAATCTATAATAAACCAGCAGATAAATTCGGCGAAAAATATCTAACTTTCTTAGATCCGGATGGTTTGAAATTAGAATTAATCGAATCTAAAACAGAAGATAATAGAAAACCTTGGGAAACAGACGAGGTGAAAGCTGATGTAGCAACAAAAGGTTTTCATAACATCACTTTGACTTTAAACGACATCAAAGCAACCGCTGCCATCTTAACCGAAATTTTTGGTTACAAATTAATTGATCAAGAAGTAAATCGTTATCGTTATGCTACAGATGCAGTAGAAAATGCTGCTATTGTTGACTTGGTAGAATTGACTGATGAAAAAAGAGGTTTAAATGCCAACGGTACTGTTCATCACGTGGCATTCCGTGTTAAAAATGATGAAATTTTGATGCACTTCCGTGAAAAAATCGAAGCTTACGGATTGTCCATTACACCACAGATTGATAGACAATATTTCCACTCTTTGTATTTCAGAGAACCGGGAGGAGTATTGTTTGAAATTGCTACCGACAATCCTGGATTTACTGTAGATGAAAGCTTAGAAGAATTGGGTAAAGACCTGAAACTTCCTGCTCAATACGAAGCACACAGAAAAGCTATTGAAGATCATTTGGTGAAAATTAATTAATCCAAAACATTTAAGTAGTAAATGGAAACATAAAAAAGAGTATTTTTATTAATAAATTGATAATCAGAATCTTATTTTATGTTTCCTTTTTTTTAGGATATAATCCCATAATAATTAGTAATCCATAAAACAAATATATCATGGCAAAAATAGCATTATACGGATTTGGCCGAATCGGAAGACAATTTCTCCGAATAGCCCTAAAAAACAATCTTTTTGTTCCTGAAGTCATTGCTGACATTCAAGATATAGATTTGCTAGGAGCGCTTTTTAGTGTCGATTCGAACTACGGAAGATGGCACGAAGAAGTAAAAACAGCAGATGAAAATTTTATAATTGGAGACAGAAAAATTCCGTACAAGAATTCTAAACTGGATATTCCAGACTGGAACGCATTAGGAATTGATCTAGTTGTAGATTGTACCGGCCGTGCAACGAACAGAGAAAACGCTCAAAAACACATTGACAAAGGAGCAAAATATGTTCTGATAAGTGCGCCGAGCAAATCTTTAGCTGATTGCGATGCTGTACTTTTAAAAGGTATTAACCTTGATGAATTTGATGCATCGAATCATAAAATCATAAGCATGGGAAGCTGTACAACAAATGCTTTAGCCGCTGTTGTAAAAGTAATTCAAGAAAATTTTGGAATTGAATATGGTTTATTCTCAACGGTTCACTCCTACACCAACACACAATCATTGACAGATCAACCCATGAAAGACAGACGCGATTCTTGGGCAGCTGCAGAAAATATAATTCCGTCTTCATCTGGAGCAGCAAAAGCATTACAGTTTATTTGGAGTGATTTAAAAATTACTGGAAAAGCCTATAGAGTTCCAACTAAAACAGGTAGTATAGCCGAATTAAACTTGGTGACAACCAAAGATTGTTCTGTAGAAGAAGTAAATGATGTTTTTAGAAAAGCAGCCAAAGAAGGGTCTTTAAAAGGAGTTTTGGATGTTTTGGAAGAGCAATGGAGTTCTGCTAGAATTGTAGGAGATCCACATTCTTCTATCATCGATTTACCACTAACAACAAAACAAGGAAACTTACTTTCTGTAGCAGCATGGTATGATAACGAATGGGGATTTGCCAACCGACTTGCTGAAGTTGCGCAATACATTTCGACGAAAATCTAAATATACAATAGTTACAGGATAATCTTGTGACAAAACCTCAGCGGGGTCAAATATTTATAGAATTACTATAAGATAAATAAATAAAAGCTTTAGCAGAGCGGCACATTTTATAGATTAAGAAAAATTATGTCGCTCCGCTGGAGCTTTATATGGTAAACATTTAATTTTTCTAAAAATATTCCGCTTCGCTGAAGCTTACAAAAGAGAATATTTTATTCTTTTAAAATTTAAAAAATCCATAACAAGAGAGTTTTATAGTGCTTTTTGTTATGGATTTCTATTAGATATAATTTATAAACTTAAATCATAGATCATATTAAATCCAATCCTAATTCGGGATGGAAATTTGACTAATAATGATTTTTAGAAGGAGAAATAAAGTACTTTTTTGAGGATAAAAAAGTATCGAGAATGAATTTTATCACGTATTTATCATAAAAAATTTCCATTATTAAAAAATGTGTTTTATACAATTACAACTGCTTATGCGAAACTTAAAAACAACGTTTTAAAAAAGATATATCTCAGTATTATTTTGAAACTATGTAACGCATAACCAAATCACTATTCTTATGCAAAATGATTAGATATAAAAAAAGCGCCACTTCTTGACGAAGAGACGCTTTCTTTTTAAAACTTAAATTTACTTTTAGTTTATTTTATTCTTTCATTTTTAATAACTGAAATCACACAGCAAGCTACTTGATGTAAATTGTATCACTGAGATTCTCGGCATTGATAAATGCCGCAATGTACTGATGTACTTCGCTCCTTCTATCTTGAGCTGTTTCAAATGTATTAAGATGAAACTCGTCATCTTGATCCAGAATGTGTATGATTTCTGTATAACCTTTCGAGATAAGGCTTCCTTTTAATTTGATGACTGTGAGCTGTTGGCGGGGATCCAAATCTTTTCTCACTTTTAATTGTATAGCTTTTTCCATATTTAAAAGATTTGTCTGCTGAATGTCATGTATTTCAAAACCAAATTTAAATATTTTATACTTTCTTCAATTTCCAAAATAGTTAAAATTAACACCGTGTACTTTAGATTTAGCAACCTTCTATTTTCAGGACCATTCCCCTTTTAAAAATTAAAGTATTAATACACAATATGTTAATTAAATTGTTTTTCCACTAAAATTTGAATCCCATTTTATTTAAACAGTAATATATTTCTCAACATATATTTTCACAATATAAACTATTGTATATCAAATAATTAAACACAATTCACAGATATAATATATTTTATAGGATAAATTATTAAATAAAAAAAGAAGCCGAAACTAGTTGTTTCGGCTTCTTTTTCATTATTCTATTATTTTAATTACTTTCCGCTAGAAGCAGTAATATTTCCTAATTTAAGTCTAAAATCTGGTCTTCTTGCATTGTATGCATCAACAAAAGTTTCCTGATTTTCAGTGTGAGAATAAACATTTGCAAAGATGCTGTTTCCGTACCAATTTTCTAAGTCAGTATTATCTTTGTTGTTTTCTGTGAAGATATTACCATTACATTGATTGAAAAACATTTCTTCAAATTTAATTTTCTTTAAGTTAGCCGAATTGATTTCAGTTTTACTGTCTATTAATACAGCAGGATTGAATCCAGAAACTACACTTCTTTTTAATTCTAAAGAGGCATTTTCAGCAACATAAACAGCTTCTTTTACTAAACCTGACTGAATATCTGCTTTAATTTTTTCACTATCATTAAGTAATGTTATGTTTGAAGCAGAAACTGACGTGAATTTTTTAGTAAAATCAGTTTCATTTTTCTTTTCGTATCCTTTTACTTCTAAACATCTAGATCCATCTTTATTACTTGATAAATAAGAAGATCTAACAGCTAAAGAATTGTACAAACGAGCTTGAACTCCTTGTGTGAATTTAAAGTCATCGTTGATAGATTTGTATGATACTAATTGAGAAGCATTTACATCACCACCATAAAAAGCAAATGAATCACCACCAGAGTAGCTCACCATAATATTTTCTATAACCGTTTTGTTACCAACTCCTGCAATAGTTAATCCATTAAAACTATCTAGACCTTTAACTTTTTTACCTGCAAATTCGATTCTCACAAATTTTAAAACTCCAGAGTTACTAGCTTCATTGTTTCCGCCGTAAACAGTAAGAGCCGGATCAAGATCTAAGTTATAAGAACCTACACTTCCAAATTTATTGATTGGAGCGTCACCTAGAACAACTACACCACCCCAGTCGCCAGCTTTTTTCATGCTTTTGTTGGAAGTAAATATAATAGGATCTGTTTCTTGTCCGATTGCCATAATCTGAGCACCTTTTGTAATTACCAGAGTACCTTTTGTTTCCGCATCTCCAATAATTACTGTACCTGGCTCAATTGTAAGCACGGCATTATTCGTAACATATACATTTCCTTGAAGAACGTATACATTTCTTTTCAGTAATTTGGTATTCTCGGCAATGTTTCCTGCTAAAATTTGATTTGCTTCCTTAGATTCAACTTTATGAGGTTTAAACTCTGTCCAGTTATCCAACCAGTTGTTGTATCCAATAATTCCTTTTTCCTGTTGTGCGTTTATGCTGGCTGCTGTCAGCAATAAACAAACCAATAAAGTAATTTTTTTCATAATCTTGGGGCTTTTGTGGTATTATTAAAACTTATTTTGGCACGTTGAGTAATAAAAAAATCTGTTTATTATATTTTAAAACTCAGGGCTTAACCTGGATAAATTTTGTTTCATCAGCAGTTGAAATTAAAATACTGTTAGCAATTTCAAATGTGCCTTTCCACAAATTTAAGTAAATAAATGCAATAAATCCCAGTCTTTACGCATATTTAACAATTGTTAACCGCTAAATAACATCATGATTTTTCTAAAATAGCTGCCTAATATCTTTAAAAAACTTAATCACAAGAACAATTTATAAAAGAGAAAAATAAAACAAAAATCACAAAAAAATATATAAAACACTAATAAACAACAAATTAAAACCAAATACACATAGTCGCAAATAAAAAAATTGATTTATGTTTTTGCAGTTTGTACTTTTGCCTTTATGAATGATAATTTTATAAATGAGTATTTCGGTATCGGAATACAAAATGGTAAAACACCTGAAAACTTAGGTGTTTTATGGCGGTCTGCTCAAAATTTAGGCGCTACTTTTATATTTACTATAGGCAATCGATATGCTAAACAAGCTTGCGATACACATGATGCCGTAAAAGCAATTCCTTATTTCCACTATGATACTTTCGAAGCTTTTTTTGAAAATTTACCAAAAGGGGCACGATTGGTTGGTGTCGAATTAACTGACAAAGCTGTAGATTTAGAAACATTCGAACATCCTAGACGCTGTGTTTATTTACTTGGAGCAGAAGATCACGGTTTACCTAAAAAAGCTATGGAAAAATGCCATCATTTAGTAAAATTCAAATCCGAAAAAAGTTTAAATGTAGCCGTAGCAGGCACTATTATTATGTATGATAGAAATTTGCCTAAACCACGTTCTTAAAAGTTCGTTTTATTCCTTACTAACAAATCCAATTATTTTTAATAATTGCAGTTACTGCTCCCGAACTATATTCTGGAGTACTTACCAAAACTACCGTTCTATCGCCAAACAAATCATAAGACAAACCCTGCGGACCTATTCCAGTTTTTGAGAAACTATATTTTTGAACATTTAGATTGTTCCACTTTTCATCTAGTAAACTCAATGGTTTTTCTGCCGACTCAGCATTCCATTGAACTTCGCTTATCATGATTTTTTTTGCATTCTTAAGATAGTCTAATCCTCTAGAATAGTCTGATGGAAGGTCAGTTGGTATCAAATAGTCAATATCTTTAGATTTGTATCCAACTTTTGCCAGCTTTTCGCTGATGATATCCTCAAGTTCTAAAAATGGTTTGTTAATGAGATTTTGAAAAAAACTCAATTCTTTTTTGTCACGTTTAATTTGACGCATTTCTGCATGACACATTTGGTCAATCAAAACAATACCTTTTGGGTGTTCTATCAAATAGCTTGATACAGGAAGCCAAACTTTACATTTTACTGGTTTTGCCATTCCTGTATAGGAAAATGCATGAAAGTTATCATTTTCACTGGCAGGAAGAATTCGATCAACTCTTACCTGTCCGTTTTGCAAATTATGAACCTTAATTTCCATAATCAAACCGTATTTATTATTGGATAATTATTTAATTCTAAAGATAAAAAAACGGATTTTAGAATACTTACCATTCAAAGAAAAAATCCTTTTTAAATGATAGTAAAAGATAGGAAGCAAAAATTAATTTACTCCCTATCGAAACTAAAAAATTCAAATTATTCTATCTTAACTATTGAATATAACCTGGGTTTTGCTTTAGGTTACTGTTTCTTTCCAACTGTACCTGAGGTATCGGCAGAATAGCTCTAAAAGCACCTTGAGGATTAGCTTTATTTGAGAACCAAGATTTTGTTGAATATACTCCAAATCGTATCAAATCCTGTTTTCTATGAGCTTCACCAACGAATTCCCAAGCTAATTCATCCAGAAAACCACCATATTGAATATCTGCTCCACCTTCCAAATTTGTAATTACTCCAGCCTCATAAGTACCGTATTTATAAACGCTTCCTCCTAAAAGTTTTGCGCCTGTAACAGTTGCTTTAGCTGGATTGGTATTTTTAAAGTTTCTTTGTCTAATCTGTGTTACAATTGCAGCTGCTCCGTTGGCATCTCCCGTTCTTAGCAAACACTCTGCCTTAATCATCATTGCATCGGCTAATCTGTAAAACGGAACATCATTACTTGTTTGAGCTATATCGCCAGTACCAATTTCATATTTAACCATTCTATACCCCTCATTAGGTTCACAACCGTTTACATTGGTCATATAATTAATATATTCAAATTGTTTACCGTCTACCATTATTGGATCTCCTTTACTGGTATATTGTTTTCCTCCTAGCCAGCAATCTTTTAATCTTTGATCATCGGGGTCGTAAGTATCTATAAACTGAGGAATACCTCCAGTTCCATTCCAAGGTCCTCCTGCTAATTCGTAAGTCGCCTGACTTGGAGCTGCTAATGTTCTAAATGGCCAGCTTGTTCCAGGCGCTTTTACCTGATCAAAAGGAATAGATAATATTTCTTCTGGCGAAGTTTCATTTTTAATTTTGAAATTATCCAAATAATTGCTGTTTAAGCTAAACAAACCACTATTTATCACATCATTGACTTCGGCTAAAGCTTCTGTCCATTTTGGTGTTCCTATGTAAACTTCTGCATTTAAATATAATTTTGCTAGAGTCATTTTAACAGCCCATGTTGTAATTTTTCCATAAGTAGCCGAATCATTCTTATCACTCAAATAGGGTAAAGCGGCTTTTAATTCACTTTCTACAAAATCATATACTTCTTTGCCTGTATTTTGCGTAGGTAAATATCCTTTTGGGAAATCGTATTTGGTTACAATAGGAACATTTCTAAAATTATCCAATAACAAATAATAATAAATCGCTCTTAGCGCTTTCAATTCTTGATAAACAGCTTCTCTATTCTCAAGATCCGGTATTTGCTCTATTTGAAAAATAGCTTTATTTACATTGTTTACACCATTAAACAAATAATTCCAATTTCCTTCTGCATGAGGAAGCGGCGCCTCATAAGTATGCAAGTGCATTGTAATGTAATAATCTCCCCAACCAATACCATTTCTCTGTGGTGTAACCATCAAATCTGACGAGTCTTCATATAGGTTAAAAGCGGCATCCCAATCTGCATAAATTTGTCTAAATGAATTATAAGCCGGAGCTACAATACTATTTAGATCTTCTGCAGTAAATTTAGTGTCTTCTGCAACCACTTTATCATAAACGGTTTCATCTAAATTTGTACATCCTGCTCCCAAAAGAAACATTCCAGAAACAAGGAATTTATATATTATATTTTTATTCTTCATTTTGATTCAATTTAAAAAGTTACATTCAAACCTAAAGTAAAAGATCTTGTAGAAGGATATTTATCTCTATTATCCATTCCTTGAGTCAAAGGATCTTCTCTTTTAATTTCCGGATCCAAACCTTTGTATTTTGTAAATGTGCCTAAATTATTGCCAGATACATATAATCGCATTGCGCTTAAGAATTTAAACGGCTTAACATCAAAATTATAAGATAAGGTTACATTATCTACCTTTACATAATCACCTTGTTCTATATAATAGCTTACGTAAGTCTGATTATAATTTAATACCGCTTTATCATATACTTTGTCGTATGCAGTATCTAACATATTGTAAGCAATTGTCGGATTTTCATAAAACATACGCTGTGAGTTTAATATTTGAAAATCAAAAGCACCAGTCAGTATCACACTCAAATCAAACTTTTTATATGAAAAAGTATTGGTCCAGCCCGCATAATATTGCGGAATTCCATTTCCTAAATACTGCTTGTTATTATCGTTATACATAGCGGTAGTAAGCGTTTGTCTTGTACCATCCGGCAATTCAACAATCCACTTTCCATCAGTTGTAATATCTACCGATTTTAATCCCCAGAAATTACCAATGGACTGACCAACTTCTAATCGATGTGTTGCAAATGAAATAGGGTCTCCTGTATTTCCAACGTTTAAATAATCTCCTTCTATTTTATATAAATCATTGGAAAGACTAGTCAGCTTGTTTTTATTGTGTGAGAAAGTCATTGAAGAATTCCATACAAAATTCTCTGTTTTAACAGGAATGGTATTCAGAAGCACCTCAAATCCTTTGTTTTCCATTTTTCCAACATTTGCTGTCATAGTAGGAAACAAATATGGCGGTGTTGGAACACCATAATTCCACAACATGTCACTTGTTTTTTTGTTGTATACATCAAAGCTTCCACTAATTCTATTATTGGCAAATCCAAAATCAAGACCAATATTTACCTCTGTTGTTTTTTCCCAGCGCAAATCAGGGTTAGGATTACTAGCAGGGACTAATCCTTTTATCCATTGTCCATTATTAAAGAAATAACCAGAATAGTTATATAATGTTTTAGACATATAAGAATCATTAGGAATTACTCCAGTTACTCCATAACCTGCTCTTATTTTTAAGTTATTAATAGCCGCAACATCTTCAAGAAAAGATTCTTTGTTGATACTCCATCCTGCAGAAACTGCTGGAAAATTCCCCCATTGATAGTTGGCACCAAATTTTGAAGAACCTTCTCTTCTGATACTAACTAAAAGATCGTACTTATTATTAAAGTCATAGTTTAGTCTACCAAAGAATCCGATTAGTTTATTATCATTCTTATAACTTGACATTCCCGCTTTTCCATCGGTTAAAGCATTACCTGATCCTAAATTGTTATACGAAAAAGAATCAGTTGGGAAATCATAATTAGAAGCTGAGAATCCTTCATTCATACTATACTGATAACTGTAACCTCCTAAAACAGTAAACTCATGCTTGTCCAACTTTTTATGGTACTTAGTAGTTAATTCCATATAATCATTATCTGTATTTCCTGTGTCTCTTGAAGCTACTCCATTACGTTTATTAATCGTATTAGAATAATGTTTTTTGGTTTCAGCATATCCATTAAAGCCAGTATTCCTATTTTTTGCAAACATTGCTCCTACATCCCATCCAGGTAACAAATCAAGAGTCAAATTGGCTGTAAATCTTTGCCATGTATCTTTTCTATCTTGTATGGTTTCATTTACAATAGCTACTGGATTATAATATTGGAACTTTGCAGGATCTTCATTATAGGTACCGTCTGGATTATATACAGGAGCAGTAGGATTTCTAATCATCGATTGTCTGTATGCATACCCAACAGTTCCTTCATCAAGTCCCATGTTTCTTGTTCCGTTCAGTAAACCTAAATTAACTCTTAACTTGTCGTTGAACATACTATGATTAACATCAAATGAAAATCGGTATTCTTCATTAAATGTATTTTTAAAAACTCCTGTTTGGTCTACATAATTAAGATTTACGATATAGTTAGTCTTTGCATTTCCTCCTTTAAAAGCTAAATTATGGTTCTGAGAAAATCCGCTTCCTGATATTTCTTTTAGCCAATCTGTACTAGCGCCACCATCTGCAAAAGGAATCGTGAAGCCTTGAGAACGCAAGCTTCTCTGTTGGCCGGCATCTAAAAATTTGGCTTTATTTGCAAAATCAGATACAGATGTAAATCCTGAATAGGTAATGGTAGATGGCATATCTTTATTTACCGTTTTTGTAGTAATCAGAATTACCCCATTAGCTCCTCTAGTTCCATAAATAGCGGCGGCAGAGGCATCTTTTAAAACATCTATCGAAGCAATTTCATTTGGAGCAACGGTATCAATACTTCCAGGAACACCATTAATTAATACCAAAGGTCCAGCTCCTCCTAATAAAGTTGAAACTCCACGCAAAGAAATATTTGGAGTTGCTGAAGGGTCACCAGAACCATTGCTAATACTTAAACCTGCAACTTTACCTCTTATAAGGTCCGAAGCATCTCTAATATCTCCTCTCGTAAAATCTTTTTCTTTAATACTGGCAATAGCACTGGTAACCCTTGATTTCTTTTGAGTGCCGTATCCTACTACTACTACATCGGCCAATTGCTCCGTATTTTCGATTAGCACTACCTCTACTTTATTGCCTGAAACTGTAACTTCCTGAGATGCAAATCCGATATAAGAAACAACTAATTTAGAATTTGCTTTTTGAAGGGTCATCTGGAAATTACCATCAAAATCTGATAATACACCATTATTAGATGTATTTTTTTCCATAATTGATACTCCTGAAATCGGAACTCCATGAATGTCTTTTATAGAACCTTGAATCTTTGTTTGTGCAACGGAAACTAAAACCGTAAAGAGAAAAAAAATGGTAAATCCCAGTTTTTTCTTAAACAATTTATTTCCAAAATTTTGCAATACTGAATGGTTAGTAAAATTCATAGCTTTTTGGTTTTTTGGTTTTTGTTTGGTTAAAAAAAAATACTTTGTTTAATGCATAAAATACCAATTGTGTATTTTAGACACTTGTAAAGTTAAATGATAACCAAACTCAAGAAAGCCAACAATTTATCCGAAAGCTGTATTATATTATCCTCTTATTATGTTTTTTCAATAAAAACTGATTAAAAAAAATGGTATCTTAAAAAAATATGTTAATTCAATACAATAAAAAACACCTAATTTTAAAATTCACTAAAAAAACATCAAAATCAAGCACTCAAAATAATCAATTAATAAGATTCATTCGAAAAATCAAGAAATCGACAAAAGTCGAAAGCCCGTCACAATTAATTAAATTAATTTGTGAGGGGCTTTTAGATATTTTAGTAAAAGCTCTAGTTCTCTAACCAGTGATGCAGTATTCTCCTTTGGTCATCATTACTTGACTGCAAAATCTGAAAGGAAAATTTCCGATTATTTAAAACTGAATCTAAATCCTCTTTTAATTCTATTCCTGTATATTTTAAATAATTATTATAATCGATTTGTTTTCTGGCGTAAATATATTCGAAAACATTCTTTAACGAACATACCGCTATCTTTTCACATGATTCTTGAAATTCAGCATCTGTAAAACCACGCTGCAATTTTTTATAATAATGAATATTTCATATGATTACTTATATTTTATAAGTTTTTGTTTTTTTGCCACAGATTGGAGGATTAAAAAGAATTACTATTTTTCTAAATTATTTTTAAATATCCATATTAATTAGATTAGAGTAATTTTTATTTTTTTGCACATAACGTTTTTCAAAAACAATTCGTGAATACGTGGTCAAAAAAGACATCCTCAAGTTCTAAACTTTGTCTTTACTCACAAAATAGTAGTAGATAGGAATCCCTAAAAGCACAATTGCCAATCCCGGTATCGAGGAATTGTACTTGTAAATCAAGAGCATACTACAAATTGTCAAAGCTGCGATAATATAAATAAAAGGCAATACCGGATAACCAATTGCTTTGTACGGACGTTCTAAATCTGGTTTTGTTTTACGAAGTCTAAAAATTCCGGCGATGGTCAAAATGTAAAATATCAAAACTACGAATATTACATACTCCAAAAGTTCATTGTATTTACCACTTAAACAAAGTGCCGATGCCCAAATACATTGAATCCACAATGCTTTTTCCGGTACTCCGTTTTTATTTAATTGCCCTAATTGCTTAAAAAACAATCCATCTTTGGCCATCGTATGATACACACGAGCTCCCGAAAGTATCAAGCCGTTATTACATCCAAAAGTCGAAATCATCAATAATATGGCAATGATATAAGTTCCCGAATTTCCAAAAATATGCTGCGATGCTACAACCCCCACACGATCATTTTCGGCATAGGCAATTTCATTTATCGAAAGAACCGATAAATACATCATATTGGTAGCAATATAAATTACGGTTACAATCAAAGTTCCCAAGAAAAGACTTCTTCCGATATTTTTAGAAGGATTTTTTATTTCGCCTGCAATAAAAGTGACATTATTCCAAGAATCACTGCTGAACAAACTGCCAACGAGACTTGCCGCTAAAGCTCCCATAACCGCAAATCCTGAGTAAGGAACCAACGTATTTCCTTCTAATTTATTAATCGAAAAACCTGTGCTCCAGTTTGCTTTCCAAGTATCGGCTTTTGCTGCAAGAGTAAAACCAAAAATGATAAGTCCGAACAGTGCAATTAGTTTTACCAGCGTAAAAATAGTCTGAATTATTTTTCCTTCTTTTACGCCTCGTGTATTCACATAAGTAAGAAAGACAACTAAAATTATAGAAGTCAATTGTGCTGCCGATATTTGTAAGAAACTAAAATCTATGATACTATTTTTTTCGCTTAAGGAAGGAAAAACATAAGCGGCAAATTTGCTAAAAGCCACACCAACCGCTGCAATTGATCCCGTTTGTATGACAGCAAAAAAGCTCCAGCCATACAAAAAACCGGTAAGCGAATTGAATGCTTCTTTTAAATACACATATTGTCCTCCAGCCTTCGGAAACATACTGCTCAATTCTCCATAACTTAACGCTGCCGCTATAGTTAGAAATCCTGTAAATAACCAAATCAGCAATAAAGCACCTGCCGATCCTACATTCCGAACTATGTCTGCACTAACAATGAAGATTCCTGATCCAATCATAGAACCCGCAACGATCATGGTAGCATCTAATAATCCTAATGATCTTTTGAAATTATTTTTTTCTGTTGTTGATTCCATATTTCCTTGTTGTTTTGTTTTTTTTGTTGTTGAATGAAAATCTGTTTTGGAATTTGCATTTATCCAAACCTTTCTACTTCAAAAGCATTAATATCGATACTTGTAGCTTCTCTATTCACTATTTCTGAAACCAATTTTCCCGTACCTGGGCCAAGGCTTAATCCCATCATGGAATGTCCTGTGGCAACCACAACATTGTTGTATTTTTTTATTCTTCCGATATATGGTAGCCCATCCGCAGAACATGGTCGGTAACCGTACCAAATATCTTCTTCCGTTGGTTTTTGAATATCAAATTCTGGTAAAAAATCTTTAACTGCATTTAGAATTCCGTTGATACGATGGTATTGTGGTTTCTCGGTTGTAGGCACTACTTCCATTGTACCTCCAAATCTAATTTTGTTGCCGTCCATAGGTGCTATGGCAACTCTTCCTTCTGCCAGAATAATGGGATGATTTACTTTATAATCGGAATTTTCTAATGTGATGGAATAACCTCTTCCCGGCATTAGTGATATTTTGGCATTTACTAAAGCAGCGATTTCTCTCGTCCAAGCTCCTGTTGCAATTACAACTTCATCTGCCTCATAAGAGTGTTTGTCGGTAATTACTTCCTTAACAACATTATTCTCTTTTTCAAATGAAACCACAGTTTCCCCTGATTGAAACTGAACCCCATTTGCTACTAAATGCTCTTTTAAAACTTTCATCAGTTTATTTGGATAAACATGTGCATCACAATTGAACTGAACCGCTCCTATCGCATTAATTTTGGTTTGAGGTTCTAATTTCTGTAAGGATTCATAATCTAATAAATTCACATCCAAACCTAATTCTCTTCCTTTAGAAACAGTATGTTCTGCATGTTTAGCAACTGCTTCTGTCTGAAAAACTTCCAGCATTCCTTTGTGCTCGTAGGCAAACTCAAAACCTGGGATTTTTTTCCATTCTAAAAATTCATTCTGGCTCAATAAGGATATATCTCGAAGCGGAATAGCCGATTTGGCAACATTTTGCTCTGTAGCACTTTTAGCAAAATTAATTCCCCAGTCCAATAATGCTTTATTAAAAGAAGGCTTTACATAAAATGGACTTTTAGAGTTAAACATCCATTTGAATCCCTGCCAAACAATGCCCGGCGCCGCCAAGGGTATAAAATGGCTCGGACAAACATATCCTAGATTGCCATAAGAACAATTGTTTTCAAAATGGTCTTTATCGATAACGGTAACCTTACAGCCACTCTGTTGTAAATAAAATGCCGAACTTAATCCTATAATTCCACCGCCTATTACTACTACCTGTTTCATAAATGTGCTTGTATCTTAATTAAAATTTGTAAAATTTCCAGTTGGTTTTAAAATCTCTCTGCAAAGATTGATTAGTCAATAATGCTCTTAACAATTCGATTGGCATCGCATTCTCTCTCAAAATTGCATCATGATATTGCTGATAGGTCATCTTTCCGCTGGTGACCAATTCTTCTTTTAAGGCATTAAACTGCAAGCCGCCCAGCATATAAGCGATTTGATATAACGGACTATAGCCTCCTACAAATGATCGGCGAACTTCCCCTTCTGCATTGGCACGTTCATGCCCTACATGATCGACTAAAAAATCAATGCATTGTTGTGGACTCCATTTTCCTAAATGATAGTTTAACGAAAAAATAATTCGCGCACAGCGATGCATTCTCCAAAATAACATACCTATTTTGTCTTCTGGCGTTTGAGGGAATTTTAAATCCCATAACAGCATTTCCCAGTACAAAGAATTTCCTTCAACCCAAAAAGGAGTATCAAAATGACGATACGCTTTGTACCTTTCTTTCATAAATTGCTGTAAATGATGTCCCGCAATTAGTTCATGATGAATGGTCGCTCTGGAAAAATGAGGATTATTGCCACGCATACTCATCATTTTTTCGCTATAAGACATTGTGTTTGTTGGGTAAGAAATAATAAGAGATTCTCCACCCAGAAAAAATGGATTTATTTTTTGAGCTTCGGGTGACATCATATACATACGCCAGCTTTCTTCTGCAATTGGCGGTATGGTTAAAAGATTATTTTGTTTTAAAAAATCTACTGATTGATTGTATAAATCCAGCATTGCCTGAGGCTGGTCTCCCGGTGCCACATAAGAATTTTTAACTTTTTCCTGAGCGGCTTTCCAATTATCTCCAAAGCCCATTACACGAGAGGCTTTTAATAATTCGGCATCACACCATGCAAATTCTTTATTTGCAATTGCTACCAATTCTTCCGGAGAATACGGTATAAATTCCGTTTGCAGCTGCCGAATTAATTCTTCTCTGCCAATTGGATTTCCAACTATACCACTTCCATCTTCTTTTTGAGTGCTTGTATCTTTTCTTTTTGACTTTAAAAGCAAAGCATATTCTCCTAACACAACATCAACTTCGTTGTAAGTTTTAGGAACCCACCAAGAAAACAAGGGATCATAACCATTATAAAAGTTAAAATAATTCTTCAAAATTTCCTGTAATCCTTTTGCATGTAAAACAGCAAATTCTGAAGAAGCTTTATCTAAACCATCAATTTTTTCGACTTTTTTAATTTGTTCGTTGATTGTTTTACGTAAATCTTCCAGTTCTTTGGCAACTAGTTCTCCATTTACTTTGATTCCTCTTCTACGTGGTTTTTCCAGAGCATAAATTTTTTCATCAAAAGGAAAATAGACTTTTATCTTATCATATAATTTTTGCTGCTGTAGTAGTTCGTATTCTTCGCTGTTTAAATTTCTGCTAAACAAAATATAATCTACTTTGCCATTTATGTTCATGGCATCGAAATTTAATCCTTCAAGTGTTTTTTTATAATCTGAAATTAATTGTAGACGGCGGTTTCTTCGTTCGGGAGTATTGTAGTTACCTTCATTGTATTGCCCTCCAAAAGTATCGGCATTACTAGTGGTAGCATAAAACCGCATAATACTTCCTTTATCGGCTTCATAATGCACCATTGTATTATTGACTTCGCTGGTTTGCAGATACAAATCAAAATCCTGCCCAAAAAGAGATACTGGACTTACAACAATCAAAATCAATAATCTCGGTAAAAAACTGGTTTTATTTTTTATTATTTTAAGCATTTGTGGTTTTTTGGTTTAATTAAAATAAGTTCCGTTTATTATTGATTTAATTCATTATTGTTTCGGCTTGGAGGATCAACTCCTAATAAATGTTTTACAAAAAAGTCTCGTTTTCTCTGTCTTCCATAAGGCCCGCCATCACTGTGACCAACGCCTGGCAAAGGCAGAAACTCAAAAGTTTTCCCCGCTTTTATTAAGGCATCGGCAACACGATAAGTAGATTCTGGGGGTACATTTTCATCAGCTTCTCCAATTACTAATAATAAATTTCCAGTGAGTTTTCCGGCATTGGTCACATTAGATTGTTCTTTGTAATGCTCTCCAACCGGATATCCCATCCATTGTTCGTTCCACCATTGTTTGTCTACCCGATTGTCGTGACAGCCACAAGCGGCAACTCCTGCTTTGTAAAAGTCCGGATGAAACAATAAACCTCCCAGAGCATTTTGTCCTCCAGCAGAAGTTCCGTACAATCCGACTCTAGAATCATCTACATAAGGATATTTTTTTGCCAAAGCCTTAATCCATAAAATGCGATCTTCAAAACCGGCATCTTTTAAATTCTTCCAGCAGACATCATGAAAAGCTTTTGATCTGTTTGCTGTTCCCATTCCGTCAATTTGTACGACTATAAATCCTAACTGCGCCAAGCTCTGCATTTCAGTTGTATAACGGTCCATAAAATTTTTAGGAACAAAAGAATCCTGAGGCCCTGCATAAATATTTTCAATTACAGGATATTTTTTATTAGGATCAAAGTCAGCAGGACGGCATATTATACCCCAAATATCTGTCACGCCATCCCTCCCTTTTGCATGAAAAGGCTCTGGCAAAGACATTCCTGTAGCGAGATAAGCCGTAGCATCCGATTTTTCTAAATCCATTATTTTCTTTCCATCAGAAGTACGATGAAGCTTCATAATCGTAGGCACATTCGGTTCTGAATACGAATCGATGTAGTATTGCTTATTTTTTGAAAAAGAAACCAGATGATTTCCTTTTGAAGGAGTCAGATTAATTAATTTCTTACCATCAAATCCTATACGGTAATGATGAATATAATACGGATCTTCGTTGGAATTAATGCCACTTGCCGAAAACCAAATTTCTCTTTTCTTTTCGTCAATGCTGTCAACGCTTCGAACAACCCATTCTCCTTTAGTAATTTGCTTTTTTTCTTTACCTGTTATCGCATCAATTAAATACAAATGTCTCCAACCGCCTTTTTCAGAAGACATTACAATTTCATTGCTTTCTTTAAGATAATGCGTAAACAGTCGGGATTCATAAATAAAAGTATTGGTCTTTTCATCTACTACCGAACGAGTTTCGCCAGTTTGAGCATTTACTTCAATAATTCTAAATCTCTGATGTCCTCGTTCTACTTTTTCAAACGTAAAATAATTAGTATTATCTTTTCTCCAATGTAATTGAGGAGCATCAAAAAAATCTATTATCGGGGCGTTAACTTTTGTTGTTTTCTGATTTTCAATATGAAACAAATACATTTCATAAGTTGTGAAAGGATCTCCCGGTTGTTTATAAGGCTGTGAATGCAATTCGCCTCGAGTAGTATTGGCCACAGAAGTTAAAACATAATGAACAGGCAAATCGGTAAAGGGAGTAATTTGATAACCAACAATATATTTGCTGTCCGGCGACCACGCTAAAGCCCCATACGATTTTTCTTTTGTTCCATCTTTGGTGAATTGAATTTCATTTCCTCCTGCGATTGGCTTTATAAATACATTATAGTCTTTTATAAAAGCCACCCATTTTTTATTGGGAGAAATACTGTCTGTTTTAAAAGAATTCCATCTTTGCCATTGCCGATTTAGACTGGGATATTTTGTATTGTCTTTAGGCAGCGAGTTAATTTTTTGAATACTATAATCGGAAAGCTTTACCTGATAGTAGTTTTTATCATATTTTAAAGCTATAGAACTTGTTTTGGCATCATAATTCAAACTATCAATAACCAGACTTTTTTGAGGAGTCTTAATTGCTGTAACCGAACTTAGGGTATTTCTTAGTTTAGGTTCGTCAAATAAAATATTTTTAGTTCCGTTTTCGGCATCAACCAAAATATATTCGATAATACTGTCTTTTAAAACATTAGAATACCAAAATGATTTTCTGTCGCTTTGCCACTGCGCTTTTATACTGGTTTTGAAAACGGTATTTTTAACTGCTTTATCCAATAACAAAGCTTTTTTATACCGTTCCAGAATTTCGGCTTTAGAAGGCTGATAGGGTATCATTTCTTTATGCTGTGAGTAGATGTTACAGTTCAGAAATGATACAAAGAAGGCAAAAATGAGTAAATTCTTTTTCATAGTTATTCAAATACAAGGAAACTTCCCTATTAATTAATTATAGAAAAATCGTTGGGCAAAATTATTTCTTCAATTCTATCATATCAGCGTAGATATAAATCTGTCTAAATCTGCTTTTATCTGTGTAAATCTGCGTGAAAAACTGACACGCAAAATCATTTCACGCAGATTTGAAAAGGATTTCAGCAGATCAAATTAGATTTTAATCCTTCAATGAAGCTATTTTCTTCAATTAACGGATTGTAGAAATAAAAATAGTTTGCCAATAGAACTAAAAACCTCCAAAAAGCAGGTTTAAAAGTCCTATTCACGATACTGTAAAAACTAAAAAAACTGTTAATTCAGGTCGATTGAATTACAAAACCTGAAATCCGTGCGCGTAAGGATCATCTTCCTCATCAATGATTATGGTATTGTAACCATACACTTTTGCCCATCCTTGTATGCTGGGAACAATGGCTTTAATATCGTCAATTGCAGTTTCTTCTTCTATTCTGCCAACGAACTTACTTCCGATATAACTTTCGTGTATAAATTCGTCTCCTTTTTTAAGCAGTCCTTTTGCATGTAATTGCGCCATTCTTGCCGATGTTCCTGTACCGCAAGGCGAACGGTCTATTGCTTTGTCTCCATAAAAAACAGCATTTCTGCCTGATGAAGTTGGATCTAAAGGCGTTCCTGTCCATAACATATGACTTACATCTCTAATCGTATCATTTTCAGGATGTATAAATAGATTTGGGTATTTTTCATTAATTCTTGCCCGCACTACCTGACTGTATTGCACAATCTTACTGGCTGTAAAATCCTGAATTCCGGAAAAATTTTGCTGCGGATCTACAATAGCATAATAATTACCGCCATAAGCAACATCAAAAGTTAATTCACCTAATTCTGGGCATTCAACAGTTAAATTTTCAGCCGCTAAATACGATTTTACGTTGGTTAATTTAACCCATTCCACTTTTTTACCTACTTGTTTGTATTCAATTTTTACCAAACCCGCAGGCGCTTCCATATTTATTTTACCCGGAATTTTCGGACTGATTAATCCTTCTTCAATGGCAATGGTAATCGTACCAATTGTTCCATGTCCGCACATTGGAAGACAGCCTGAAGTTTCGATAAACAAAATACCAAAATCATTATCCGGATTAGTTGGCGGAAATAAAATACTGCCACTCATCATATCATGTCCGCGAGGTTCAAACATCAATCCTTTACGAATCCAATCGTATTGGCTTAAAAAATGCTGTCTTTTCTCGCTCATGTTGGCACCAATTAAATTTGGGCCACCGCCAGCAACTACTCGAACTGGATTACCGCAAGTGTGTGCATCTACACAAAAAAAAGTTTTTCTAGCCATATTTATATTGAATCTCTTGTTTGAACATTATTAACTAATCTTGCAATTCCAAGCGGATTTTCATTCTGAAGTGCCTCAGGAAGTTTGTTATTCGGCCAATTCTGATAACTAAAAGGTCTGACCCATCTTTTAATGGAACCAATTCCAACTGCTGTAAACCTGGAATCTGATGAGGAAGGATATGGCCCGCCATGCACCATCGACGGACATACCTCTACTCCTGTCGGTAATCCGTTAAAAATTATTCTTCCGACACGATTACCCAAAGCATCCACTACTTCTTCATAGTTTTCAATTTCATTTTCTTCTGCCAAAATACTACCTGTTAGCTGTCCTTCCAGTTTTTCAATGATACTAACCAATTCAATTTCGTCTTCACATTGTACTAAAATTGAAAAAGGCCCGAAAACCTCTCTATGCAAAACAGGATTCTCTAAAAAGATTTTACCTGAAACCGTCAGTATTTTTTGTGAAGCATAATTGGGATAATCTGTTTTAGCATATTCTGCCACGACTTCAATTCCGCTTTGAGAACTTAAAAGCTCATTATTGGATTGATAATTTTTATAAATCGACGGATTCAACATACAACTTGGCGAAATCTTTAAAATCTCAGCGGCAAGCTGTTTGGTAAACGTTTTTAAAGCATCACTTTTAATTCCTAACATCAAACCTGGATTTGTGCAAAACTGTCCTGCACCCAATGTTACAGAACCCGCACATGCCACTGCCCATTTTTCAGAATTTTGTTTTAAGGCTTCTGGTAAAAGCACTACCGGATTTATACTTCCCATTTCAGCAAAAACCGGAATTGGTTCTTCACGCTGTCCTGCTAAATCATATAAAGAACGACCGCCTTTTATACTTCCTGTAAATCCAACAGCCTTAACCAAAGGATGTTTTACCAATGTAACACCAACTTCAATGCCGCTGCTATTCAAATTAGAAAAAACACCTTCCGGCATATTCGTTTTTTGAGCCGCTTTAATTACCGCTGAAGCTACCATTTCTCCAGTACCAGCATGCATGGGATGGCTTTTTACGATAACTGGACATCCAGCGGCCAATGCAGATGCTGTATCGCCGCCGGCAGTAGAATACGCGAATGGGAAATTACTGGATCCAAAAACAACTACAGTACCTAAAGGACGCTTCATTTTACGAAGATCAACCTTCGGCAAGGGAACTCTGTCTGGAATAGCAGTGTCAATTGCGGCTTCAACCCACGAACCTTCTTCCACTAAATCAGCAAAAGCATTTAATTGTCCTATAGTTCTTCCTCTTTCGCCTTCAGCACGGCCTCTTGGCAAGCCCGATTCCTGACAATAAACGTCTAAGAGATTATCACCTAAAGCCAATATTTCATCCGCAATTGTTCTTAGAAATAAGGCCTTCTCTTTACCAGTAGATTTCTGAAAAGTCAAAAATGCTTTGTGAGCAAGAGTTACTGCCGATTCTATTTCTTCGTTGCTTGCTTCTATAAACTGCCAAGAATTATCTATGTTTTCCTGCGGATTAAACGTTTTGAAGGTTTTATCGCCGTTAGCTGACAACTGACTCCCTATGTAATTTTTTCCAGTAATCATGTATTCTTTATTATATGGTTAAGTAATGTTAAAATTGAAAAAAGTTGCTAAAACTTCTTTTTCCTTACAGACTTTTATAATCTGGCAACGTTGGTCTATTTTTCAATGAATCATTAATAATAGCTAAAACGCGTTCTCTTTCAGCTCCCATAAGAGGTAATCTCGGGGCACGTACGTATTCCGTTCCTAATCCTGTTCCCACTTCAGCCAACTTGATATTTTGAACCAATTGCGCGTTGATATCCAATTCCAATAAAGGCAAAAACCAACGGTAAATAGTTAAAGCTTCTTCAATTCTGCCCGCTTTAGACAATTTATAAATTGCAACAGTTTCTTCCGGAAATGCGTCAACAAGACCTCCAACCCATCCGTCAGCACCCATCAATAAACTTTCTAAACCTAAAGTATCAACTCCAGTAAGGATTTTCAATCTGCTTCCAAATCGATTAATGATTCGGGTTACATTAGAAATGTCTCTTGTAGATTCTTTAACAGCCTGAATATTATCCAGCTTTAAGAGTTCTTCAAACATGTCTAAAGTTACCTCAATCTTATAATCAACTGGATTGTTGTAAATCATAATTGGTAAAGAAGTGTTTTTTGCTACTTGTGTAAAATATTCAACAGTTTCATAATCAGTAGCTTTGTAACGCATTGGAGGAAGCATCATTAAACCTCTCGCTCCATTTGCTTCGGCTTTATTTGCTGCTTCAATAGCACCACGTGTTGTTTGTTCTGCAATATTCATTATCACAGGAACCTTTCCATCAACTATACGAACTGTTTCAAGAACAAGATCTTGTTTTTCTTCTTCCAAAAGTGTACTGGCTTCTCCTAAAGTCCCTCCAAGGATAACACCTTCTACTCCTGCATCTAATTGATAATTAAGGTTTTTCTCAAACATTTTAAAATCTAAAGTGTCTTCAGCTGTAAAATTTGTGGTAACAGCTGGCATTACCCCTTTCCATTGAATATTCATAATTTATTTGTTTTTATTTATTTCAAAGGTATCAAGGGGGTAAAAAAATTTACCTAGGATTATTATCAAAAACCTATACAATATTATCTCATTTGTAAGATTTTAACAAAAACTAGATTAATTTTAATTCATCTTTTACTAATTTTCATATCTTTCCGTAAAATATAAAAAATAACCAAGTAATGAAAGTTTTTCCTTTTAAAATCCCAAAGTCAAGCGAAGAGGCGTTTATTTATCAAGAAGACTGCGAGACTATTTTTTATGATAAATACCATCAGCATGAAGAAATCCAAATTAGTTATATAAAGAAAGGAGAAGGCAAAATTTTAGTCGGAGATATGATTACAGAATATCAAAAAGGCGACATCATCATATTAGGAAGCAATTTACCACATGTTTTTAAAAGCGACATTTCTGAAAGCAAAGGAATGTCTATCATGCTTACGGTCTTTTTTACCGAAAATGGATTCGGAAAAGATTTTTTTAATTTACCGGAATTAAATGCTGTAGAACCTTTTTTTACAGCTATTAAAAACGGAATACAAATTAGAGATGCCAAACCATCTATTATAAGGAAGTTTAAAAAGTTTAAAGAAGCCGACAAATACGATCGTTTTATCCTTTTAATGTCTATGCTAAAAGCCTTTAGCCAATCAGACAAAAAACACCTTTCTAATTATGTTTTCAATAAACCCTTTACAGATGCTGAAGGAAAAAGAATGCAGATGGTTTTTGATTTTGTCATGACGCATTATCAAAAAAATATCACTTTAGACGAAATAGCACAAATTGCCAACATGACCAAAAATGCTTTCTGCAAATATTTCAAAACCCGAACCAAAAAGACTTTCTTCCAATTTTTGATTGAAATCCGAATTGAACATGCCGCGAAACTACTTATCAAAAACAAGGAATTATCGATTATTGAAATTTCCGAATTAAGCGGTTTTAATAACATTTCAAATTTCAATAGAAAATTTAAAGAAATTAAAAAGAAAACGCCTTTTGAATTTAAAAGTTCACTTATCAAAACGTAACCTATCTTACTCCATTTTAAGTAATATTCTATTATATAAGGATAATAAAAGTCTAGCTTCAATATCCTAAATCTGCATAATTTTGAAAACCAGCACTCTTTTTCCTAACGAAAAAAGATTTTGGATAAAGCTCATTTTTTTAACCCTTTCAAACTTAAAATGCCATGATTAGGAACTATTTCACACTTGTTTTTTTGTGTTTTAATTTCATTTCTTTTGCCCAAAAAACAAAACCCTATACACTGGCAGACACCTTAAGAGGCAGTTTAACTCTCGAAAGACAGTGGTGGGACGTACAACGTTATGATATCACTGTAAAACCTGATTATGATAGTAAAATAATATTAGGAAGCAATACCATAACTTATAAAACACTTAAAGAAAAGAGCAATACCAAAATGCAGATTGATTTGCAGAATCCTTTGGTTATTGATAGTGTTATTCAATCTGGAAAGAAATTAAGTTTTGCCAAGGAAAACGGGGTCTGGTATATTAAAACGCCTAAATCTAAAATTAAATCCACCAGCAAAGTGGCTATTTTCTTTAGCGGAAAAGTGCATGAAGCCATAAGAGCTCCTTGGGATGGTGGATGGATCTGGACAAAAGATTCATTAGGCCGTCCCTGGATGACAGTTGCCTGCCAAGGACTTGGTGCGTCTGTATGGTATCCGTGCAAAGATCATCAAAGTGACGAACCGAATAATGGTGCAAGTTTAACGATGACTGTTCCTGATTCTTTAAACGCAATTGCCAACGGAAGATTAGAGTTTAAGAAAAAAAACAATGATGGAACAACCTCTTATAAATGGGCTGTCGTAAATCCGATTAGTAATTATTGCATCATTCCATACATTGGAAAATATGTCAATTTTAAAGAAACTTATAAAGGAGAAAAAGGCAATTTAGACCTGAATTATTGGGTTTTGGATTATAATCTCGAAAAAGCTCAAAAATACATGCCAAAAGAAGTGCATAATATGTTGAATGCATTTGAATACTGGATGGGACCATATCCGTTTTATGAAGATGGTTATCAGTTAATTGAAACCTCACATACCGGAATGGAACATCAAAGTGCCGTTTCTTATGGTAATCATTATAAACCTGGCTATCGTGGCAACGATGGTTCAGGAACGGGCTGGGGAATGAAATGGGATTTTATTATTATTCATGAAAGTGGACACGAATGGTTTGGAAACAACATCACTACAAATGATCTGGCCGATATGTGGGTGCATGAAGGATTTACCAACTACAGCGAAACTCTTTTTGTTGATTACATTTTTGGAAAACAAGCAGGAGATGAATACAATGCCGGAACTCGAAAAGGAATACGAAACGATCGTCCCATTATTCCCGATTATAATGTAAACGCACAAGGAAGCGGCGATATGTATCCAAAAGCAGGAAATATGCTCCACGCCATTCGTCATGGATTGGATAACGATGCCTTGTTTCGAGAAGTTATTCGCGGATTGGGAAAAGAATTTTATCATCAAACTGTAGATTCGAAACAGATTGAAAATTATATTTCGAAAAAGCTTAATTTTGATTACAGTAAAGTTTACGAGCAATATCTTACCACAATACAGATTCCAAACTTTGAATTTTATTTTAATGAAGATAAATCCAAAGTTTTCTATCGTTACAGCAATTGTGTAAGCGGTTTTAATTTACCGCTAACCTTAAAAAATGATACGGATAAAATCAAAATAATACCATCAGATCAATGGCAGAGTATTGCCTTAATAAAAGATCAAAAGTCTTTATTTGACGTAGCTTCTATTACCAAAATGTATTATATAAACCCTGTTTTGGAAACCAATATAAAATAAAAAATCAATCATTAATCAAAATACGATGAAGAAAACAATCTCTCTTTTTTTCTGTTTTATCCTATCACTTTTTTTTCTGACTGCAAATGCTCAAAAACCAAAATGGGCAAATAATAACAGCAGTTATTATACCACAGAAAAAGGAGAAATAATACAGTACGAATTACCAAATTTTACCAGAAATGTAATTGTTGATGCCAAACAGCTTACACCAAAAGGAAGCGCAAAAGCTTTAGAAGTTAAAGATTTTGAATTCAGTAAAAATGAAAAATTAGTTTTGATTTATACCAATTCAAAAAAAGTGTGGAGACTGGAAACGCGTGGCGATTACTGGCTTTTTAATAAAGAAACAAATGAATTGCGACAGATTGGAAAAAACAGACCCGCTTCGTCTTTGATGTTTGCGAAACTATCTCCAGACAACAATTCAATTGCGTATGTAAGCAAGCATAATTTATTTGTTGAAGAGCTGAATTCCGGAAAAGAAACGGCCTTAACAACTGATGGAACGGATCGATTGATTAATGGAACTTTTGACTGGGCTTATGAAGAAGAGTTCAATTGCAGAGACGGTTTCCGCTGGAGTCCTGACGGAAAAAGTATTGCTTTTTGGCAGATTGATGCTACCAAAATCAAAAACTTCTTAATGATAAATAATACCGATTCGATATACTCTTATACGATTCCGGTTGAATATCCAAAAGTAGGACAAGATCCTTCGGCATGCAAAGTTGGAGTTGTGAATATAACTTCACAACAAACAACATGGATGAAAGTTCCAGGCGATTCCAAACAACATTATATTCCGTTAATGCAATGGATTCCTGATGGTTCTTCGATATTGGTTGAACAATTAAACCGCAAACAAAATGAAGCCAAACTCTTTTTATGTGATCCTAAAAATGGCGAAGCAAGTCCGATTTATTCTGAAAAAAACACTTCATGGATCGATATATTACCAACTGAAAATGAAGGATTTAAATGGATTAACAACGGAAAAGAATTTCTGTTGTTATCGGAAAAAGATGGTTGGAAACATTTATACCGAATCAGTAAAAACGGTAAAACAGAAACTTTGGTTACCAATGGAAAATATGATGTTATCGATATTAAAGCCGTTGACGAAAAAAATGGTTTAGTGTACTTTTTAGCTTCTCCGGATAATGCAACACAGCAATATTTATACAAAACAGCGTTAAACGGAAAAGGTAAACTGATAAAAGTATCTCCTGTCAACGAAATTGGAACGCATAATTATCGTTTGTCTCCTGATGCCAAATATGCAGAACATCGCTTCTCCAATCATAAAAACCAAAAAATATCAGAATGGGTCAATCTTTCTACTCAAAAGACCATTAAAGAAACCGATCGTAATATGACTGTAAGCGGTAATGTGGAAATGATTCAGATTACAACAGCAGATAATATTACGCTTGACGGCTGGATGATCAAACCAACCCCGTTTGATCCTGCTAAAAAATATCCTGTTTTATTTTATGTTTATACAGAACCTGCAGGCGCAACAGTAAAAGATGCCGCTGGTTATGCCAGTACTTTTTTATATGATGGCGATATTGCTGCTGATGGATACATTCAGATTAGTTTAGACGGAAGAGGAACTCCTGTTCCAAAAGGTACTGAATGGCGCAAATCAATCTATCAAAACATAGGAATTCTAAACACCCGAGATCAGGCAATGGCGGCTAAAGAAATCCTAAAATGGCCTTTTGTAGACCAAGACCGAATCGCAGTCTGGGGATGGAGTGGCGGCGGTTCTACTACGCTGAATCTTTTATTTCAATATCCTGAAATTTATAAAACAGGAATTGCTATTGCTGCTGTCCCCAACCAATTGTTGTATGATAATATTTATCAGGAACGTTATATGGGATTACCTCAGGAAAACAAAGAACCTTTTATAAAAGGCTCTCCAATTACTTATGCCAATAAACTTCAAGGGAATCTATTACTGATTCACGGAACTGGCGATGATAATGTGCATTATCAGGGAGCCGAAATGCTGGTCAACGAATTAGTAAAAAATGGCAAACAATTCCAAATGATGAGTTATCCTAATCGTACGCACAGCATCAATGAAGGCGAAGGTACTACAGAACATTTATCGAAATTATTCACACAATACTTAAAAGAACACTGTCCAGGCGGAGGCAGATAATATCATTTTAAATACCAAGTTCAAAAAAATATGTTTAGCAAAGAAACTTATATAAACAGAAGACAAGTTTTAAAAAAAGCAGTGGGTTCAGGTCTGATTATTCTTCCTGGAAATGAAGAAGTTGGAATGAACTACAGAGATAATATTTATCATTTTAGACAAGACAGCAGTTTTTTATATTATGCTGGAATAGATAGGCCTTCTTTATTTTTAATAATCGATATTGATGCTGATCTGGAAATTCTATTCGGCGATAACCTGACAATCGAACAAACTGTTTGGGTTGGTCCACAAGATTCATTAAATATTGATGCAGAAAAATCAGGAATTACGACCGTACAGCCTTTCTCATTTATAGAGGCTGTCCTCAAAAATGCTGTGCAACAGCAACGTGCTATTCATTTTCTGCCTCCTTATCGTGCCGCTATTACTTTAAAATTAAGTTCATGGCTCGATATTCATCCTAATGAAATAGCTAAAAAATCATCCATTCCATTATCTAAAGCAATAATTGCACAACGTTCTTATAAAACGAATGAAGAATTAGTTGAGATTGAAAAAGCAGTAGATATAACCGCTGCCATGCATTTAAAAGCAATACAAAGCGCAAGATCTGGAATGACCGAATATGAAATTGCAGGACAAGTTGAAGGCACGGCAATCAGTCTTGGCGGTCATCTTGCTTTTCCAACAATACTAACAGTCAACGGACAATACCTACACAATCATGCCGGCAGTAATGTCTTAAAGGAGGGACAATTGGTTTTATGCGACTGTGGAGCCGAAAACAACATGCGTTATGCCGGAGATATGACCAGAACTTTTCCGGTTTCAAAAACTTTTACAACACAGCAAAAAGAAATTTACAATATTGTTTTAAAAGCTGAAGAAGCCGCTATAGCTACTCTTAAACCTGGAACTTTTTTTAAAGATTCACATCTTACGGCCTGTAAAGAGATTTTAACCGGGTTGAAATCTCTTGGTTTAGTAAAAGGCGACTTGGATGAAGCTTTAGCTGCAGGTGCTCATACCCTATTCTTTCAATGCGGTTTGGGCCATATGATGGGAATGGATGTGCATGACATGGAAAATATAGGCGAAGAATACGTTGGTTACACTGAAACTATAAAAAAGAGCACCGATTTTGGATTAAAATCACTTCGTCTGGCAAAAGAACTTGAAGAAGGATTTGTTCTAACCGTAGAACCTGGAATTTATTTCATTCCAGAATTAATAGACCAATGGCAGGCAGAAAAAAAATACAGTGAATTCATCAATTATGACAAAGTTCAGATGTACAGAAATTTTGGAGGTATTCGTATAGAAGAAGATTTTTTGATTACCAAAGATTCTTATCAGTTATTAGGAAAGCCTCTTGCTAAAACAGCTGCCGATATTGAAGCACTTCGAAACTATTAAATTTGTAAAATTGTTTTTCTTGGCCGATTACCTAAAAATCAATGAAGCCCTGCCAGTGTAGATAAAAAATTGGTGGGACTGGAAAGCTACAATAAACGATAATCTTTCTGAAGCCAATTTCTCCAATCCATCTTCTCACTTTTTGATATTTGTCAAAAGGAATTTATTCTTTCACTATTCAATTACAGAATTTCAAACAAACTAAAAAGATTATTATAAAATAATGTCATTTCATTACTCATTACAGACTACATCTTTCGTTTCGTTTAGAAGATGTAGTTTTTTTTTCCAGATATTTAATTGGAACTTTAACAAAGAGTATCTAACTTGAAAATGCTTAGAAGGAATGGGCAGAATAATTAAAAAAAGGTTTTGCTCTAAAATTCTTTGCGTCTCTGCGACTTTGCGAAATTAAAACATAAAGCTTTTGTTCAGCAACAAGAAATTTTGCACGCAAAGGCACTAAGATGCTGATACTTTGAACTTAAATCTTAAGATCAAAAAAAAATTAAAAAGATTAGATAGAATTGAAAGTATTAAGTTCTTATAGCTAAAAATTTTGCCACGAATTGCACGAATTTCCATGAATTGACTTTTTTTTAACTCAATAACTTGTGCAAATTGGTGTAATTCGTGACGGAAAAAATAAATCATTGCCACAAAGATCTGCCACAAATTAAACCAATTTACACGAATTTTTACTTTTTTAAACGCAGTGATTTGTGTTTACTCGTGAATTGCTTCGCCAGTCGCTATCGCTCTAGTCGTGGCGGAAAAAAGCTTTTTACCTTACATAAAGTTAAAGTCATTACTTTTTTGTAATAATTGCAGACCAGCCTCCTCCAGAAGCCATTTTAGCTGTTACCTTGATATTCTTATCAACCGCCATAATTTCTTTTTTATAATCTTGAGCGAATGTTTCAGCATTGATTCCATCTGAAAAAACTTCCATCGAAAAATTTCCTTCTCCCAGAAAAGAAAGATCTATTGGCAATATTCTGGCATTTGCATCCGTCATTCCTCCGATAAACCATTTATCTCCTTTTTTTCTTGCCACCACAATATAATTCCCAACAGAACCATGAAGTACAACTGTCTTATCCCAAACTGTTGGAATTTGAGTAATAAAATCAACTGTCTCTTGTTCTTTATAATACGTTGACGGAGATTCACACATCATCTGCAAAGGCGCTTCATAAACCACATACATCGCCACCTGATGTGCACGAGTTCCCATTGTCATTGGATTATTAAAACTAATAGCAAAGTTTTTAGGCTGTTTGTTAATCATCGAACCCGGGGTAAAATCCATTGGCCCCGCTGCCATTCTGATAAACGGAATTGTGACAGTATGTTCTGGTGTAATGTCTGTGCTCCATTTGTTGTTTTCATTCCCTCTTACTCCTTCGTAATTCAGTACATTTGGATACATTCGGTGTAAACCTGCGGGCTTAAATGCGCCATGAAAATCAACTAACAATTCCAGTTTGGCACATTCTCTCGCGATCTGCTCATACGAATTGACCATATATTGGTCGTTACGCTGCATATAATCAATTTTAATTCCTTTTGCTCCCCAGCTTTTATAAGTTTCTAGAATTTGCAATAAATTTTGGTCTAATGGTTTCCAAAGTACCCAAAGAATGATCCCGACTCCTTTTTCTTTTCCATATCGAATTAATTCTTTAACATCCATTGCGGGATTAAAATCAAGAATGTTGGTAGTCGATTTTGTCCAGCCTTCGTCCAGAATTACATATTCTACTTTATTTGCTGCTGCGAAATCTATAAAATATTTATATGTTTCAGTATTTAAACCCGCTTTGAAATCAACCCCGTAGATATTATTATCGTTATACCAATCCCAAGCTACTTTTCCCGGTTTAATCCAATCGGTATTTTTAAGTGCATTTGGTGCTGCAAGCTGGTAAGACAAGTTGCTTGATACCAAAACACGGTCATCATCGCTGATAATAAATACACGCCAAGGAAAAGATCTGTTTCCACTTGTTTTTGCAATATAATCAGCTTCTTTCGTAATGGTTTGTACACGATCTGACTTTCCATCCTTATCTACTGCTTCTAAAACGTACTTAGGAAATATGGCATTTAAAGTGGTGTTTCCGTTACCTTTCAAAAATAATCCCGGATAATCATGAAGCGCCGTTTCTGTAAACAAAACTTTAGCTTTCGGAGTAGTAAACAAAACAGGAAGACTACAAAAATCTTTAGAAGCAATATCCTTTAAAGATTTATCCAAATACAAACGTTCATTATGAGAATACATCGATTCTTCCTGCGGAAATAGGGAACGTGAACCTTCAGGAAATGATAATGAAACTTTCTCTGAAACTACATTTCGTTTTTCCTTAGCTTCATCTATAAACTGATAAGCTACTCCGTCATTATAAGCGCGGAAATTAAGTTTATAATTTCCCTGATAAGTAATCGAAAGTTCTGTGTACTCATCTTTTATTTCAGACTCTTTAATTGGCACTATGGCATGTATATTTTGAGATACACTTTTAATGGTTTGTTTTTTAACCTTCGGATTTAATCCAAAATTGGTTTTAGATGAAAAATCCATTCCTGCTTCTGCATTCTCAATAATCAAATTTCCATTTAATGATGCCGACCAGAAAATTTTATTTGAATTGTTCACTTTTATCTGAATACGTCCATCAGGAGATTTAACCTCATAAGTTTGAGAAGAAGCTTGGTATGCGGATAGTAACAAACCGCATAAAATCAGTAATCCATTTTTCATTCTGAGTGGTATTTTTTAACTATTTATTTGAAGGGCCTTTTGTTGCTTTAGGAGTAGTTTGTTTCATTAGATTTAGGATCTCCTCTTTAGTCAAACCATAATCATACATTTTAAAAGAGGCCATAAAACCGGAGTAATTCTCTCCAATATCTGAAGCGCCAATTATAATTTTAGCCTTTTTTATAGCCGATGACAACATCATATTCTGAGAGTTATCAAGTACTCCGTCTACATAAATTTTCTCTACCACTCCATCAAAAGTCAAAACAATATGATGCCATTTATTTTGTTCTGGAACTTTGTTGTATTTCATATCAAAATGACCGTCCAGATGCGACGCCGCACCATAATGTCCGCTATTGTAAGCCAATGCATTAAACGAATTGGCTAAATTATATTCGGAACGATCACACCATGAAGCAAGAAACTCTCCTTCTTTGGCTACTTCCGGATTTTTTACCCAAACTGCCACAGAATATGAACCATTCCAAGCCAAAGTTTTAGGAACCGGTTTATCCAATATCAAAGCGCCATTTACAAAATCAAGCGCTTTAATTTTATCCTCTTTATCCCAAGAAATCTTTACATTTCCAGTTTTTGTAAACACACCTCCTAAAGAACCTTTATTAGGCAGACTTTTAAATGAACTACCATATTTTTCATTAGCTGTATCAATATCGATCAACATTTTACGTGAACTTACAACTGCTGGTTCTATGTTTGATATTTTATTTTCTAATGGCAAAGGAAGTTCAAATAATTCGCTGTACACTTTTATGTTCCAAACTGCCGCATAAAGCCCCGTTTTTTCTGTACCTAAAACTTTTAGTTTTAAGAAACGTGCTGCAACATTTTTATCATCAATCATTGGACTTCCCGAAGTGCGATTTTTTGATTTATCGACATAGAACTGCCAATTTTTTCCATCTGTCGAATATTCTAAAGTGTATTGATAATAATAACTGGCAAACTCAAATTGGGTCATAACCCTTTTTATTGGTTTTACACTTCCTAAATCTATAATTAAATCCTGCGGAAGAGCATTACTTCCCGCTTTCCACATAGTCGCATTATTATCATCTGTGGCAAAATCAGGCTTATATTCGTAATCGTGTTCTAACGATTGTAAATGATAATAAGATGATGCGGTAGCGCGAGCATTTAAAGCTATATTTTCGGGTACATTTGATTTCACAATTTCTCTAATACCATTTGAAGTCGGAATTACTTTTTTGATGGTAGAATCATTTTCGAAAATCATTTTATCGATGCAGACTTGTCTTGCCAAACCGCCGCGTGTCATTGGATAATCATGTTTATGATAGACAATGTAATAATCTTTTCCATCTTCTAAGACCGAATGATGTCCCGGCCCATGAGTCGTTTTATCTTCGTTCGTACTCAAGATCGGATTATTAAGTCCTTCTTTAAAAGGCCCGTAAGGAGAATCTGAGTAAGAGTAACGTACATTATAAGTTTCATCATGGCAAGAAGCTCCGGAATACATTAAAATATATTTGTTCCCCTTTTTCATCATATAGGCTGCTTCGAAAGGCTCTGGTGTCTGGCTTAATGGAATGTTTTTAGAATTCATCATATTCTTCATTGTAGCAGTATTCAATTCTCCAACGGCATATCCGCCATTATAATGTACCCAGGTTCCCCAATAACTGTATATTTTACCATCGGTATCTCTAAAAAATTGTGCATCTAAAGATGGAAAACCTTCTCTTGGATATCCATTAGAAATAACAGGTTCATCATTTTCATTTAATTTCTTCCAAGGCCCAATTGGTGTATCTGAAACATAACCATAAATGTTACAGCCTATTTCACAGTTTCCGAAATACAAATAATACTTACCATCATTTCCGACCACAATATCCGGCGCCCAAAAATTAGTAATGGGTTTGGCTGTAAAAGACGGAATTTCCATAGTATAATTGTACCAGTTTTTTAAGTCCTTACTATACCAAACCGTTGGAGCTCCAGAGGCCAGCATTTCATTATCGGTCGTGGCATAGATATAATAGATGTCTCCAAATTTTTTAATGGTGGGATCGGCATAATATCCCGGCAGAATTGGATTTCCTATGGACAAATTATTGTTCTCCACTTTTTTTTGAGCAATGACTTGTAAGGTAAAAACGAGTAGTATCAGGTTACAAAAAATTCCTTTGTTTGACATTGCTAATAAAATTAAATTGAAGCGTTTTAAATGATATCAATATTTCCAAACCAATACATCGGAAGTTTTTACGGCTTGATTTCCAATGATTGTCTTGGCACTTTTTGGCAAACTGATTTGGTAGATTTTATCCGAATAATTGACTGCAATGCCAAAACCGTCACGATATTCTACCATTATTCCCTCAGGATAATCTTCTATTGTTACATTTTGCTTTTGATATAGTTTTCGCAATACTTGTTTTTCCAGTTCGCCATTTTTAGAATCCACGCCAATGTAGGTTACGGTTCCTTTACCTAAACTTCTAGAAATAACTGCTGGTTTTCCGGCATAAAACTCACTTCCATAAGTGGCCCAAACCTCCGTTTCTTTATTCGGTTTTAATAAATCGCCCCAACTTGTCCATGCAAACTCCTGATTATTGAACTTTATTAATCCCGGAGATTGTGGCATTAATAAATCATACGATTCTATTTCAGAACCTATTAAACTCCACATCGGTTCGTAAAATTTAGCTTCCCAAAGATGTCCCAAACGATTTTGTATTCCAGATCGACAGCTTAATACCAAGTTCCCGCCATTTTTGGCATACAAAGTCAATTTATCAATCATTTTTTGGTCAATCATCTGATAAGCAGGAACAATCAAAAATGGATATTTAGAGAAATCAGTCGAATCGCGCACAAAATCAACTGGTGCACCAAAAGATTTAGTGGCTTTATAATATTTCAGAAAATGTCCAATCGTATTCCATTCCTTCGTTTGTTTGTTTAAGTCGATTCCCATCACATTATCTCCATTAAACAAAATTCCAGTTTTACGTTTTAAATAGTAATCTGGCAATGCTGCTTTAGCATCATACATTTTACGTAGCGTATTTATCTCTTTAATAAACTGATTGAACTCTAAACCACCGGGAGTTGGCGTTACTCCGTCTGTGCCAACAATTCCGTAATGATATTGCTCATAACCATACAATGGCGCACGAAAACGATAAGTACACGCAAATTTACTGCCTCCTGCAAAAACATGCCACAACCACATGCGAACGCTTCCCGGCATTGGTTGCGGATTTATGCTTCCCCAGTTGACTTGTCCCGGCTGTAATTCCATACAACCGTACATTCCTTTTAAAGGACGAAAAAAGTCATTTGACATTCCGATACTCGAATAATCTCCCAAACGATACCCTTGCGAGCCAATTCCTAAACTTCCTCCGTAAACCAAATAACGGGTGTAACAATCAAAATCCAGCTCTTTACTCATTCCAACAAAACTTTCATTATAATTGGATCTGTAGTTCGAGGTGATCCATTGGTCTTTGCTTGCATATTTGCGAATCGTAATAGCCTGTGAATCCAGAAAAGTAGCGGTTTCTTCATCTGCAAATCGATAATGATCTAATTGCGAATGTAAATTCATTCCCCATTCTTTATGAAGCGGAATATTAATTTGTTCAAAATCAGTATAAGTGCCACTCCAAAAATTATTTCCCCAAGCCACATTTAAAGCATCAATCGATTGGTATTTATTCTTTAGCCAATTTCGATAACGTTGCTGCGCATCGGCTCCGTAATCCAAAAAGCGTGCAGGTTCATTGTCTACCTGCCAACCTATAATGCTTTTATTATTGCCATATCTTTTCGCTAATTCTTCAATCATTTTTAAAGAATAGCTTCTGTAATAATTACTTGAAAACGAAGCATGCTGTCTTGAACCATGATCTGTTTTGGTCCCATCTTCATAAGTTGCCAATATATCAGGATGCTTTCGAACCAGCCACACAGGCGGTGTAGCGGTCGAAGTACACATTACAATTTTCAGCTTATATTTAGCCGCAATTTCTACCGCTTTATCCAGCCATTTAAAATCATAAACTCCTTCCTGAGGTTCTAATTGCGCCCAAGCAAATTCTCCAAAATGAGTGAATTCAAATCCCATTTCTGAAATCTTTTTCAAATCCCGATCCCATTGGCTTTGATCCCAATGTTCAGGATAATAGTAAACTCCAACAGTGGTTAGATCTTTTTTTGGAAAAAATTTGTCAAATTTCTGAGCTGCTACGTTTAAACTGATCATGATTCCAAACAGTCCCAGTAAAAATCTCCTGCAAAAGTGTTTTTTTGATTTTAGATGCATTTATTTTATAATTTAATTTTAGTTACTTTATTGGTCAACAGTATTTCATAAGCTCCTCTTACTTTTGGATAAGAAAGCTTTATGTCTTTATCACTTCTTAAATAAGCGTTTGGAGTAAATTCGTTTTTACTGCTTAAAGTAATTTCCACTTCTTCTGTTTTTGTATTATAAGTAATGGTATCAAAAGTTCCTGCATCTAATGTCAACCACAATTGTTTTGGTGCAATGAAAACTTTAGATTTTGCCGCTGTAGTTAATTTTACGCTTACTAAATCGCCTTTTGTAGTAACATTACCACCAAAAGCCAACCAACCTAAGTCGGCATCTTTTGTAATGTAAGTTGCTGTGTTTACCGCATAACCATAAAAACCAGAACCATAATCTCCTGATAAATAATCAATTCTTAACTCTGTTGGATAAGAGTGAAAAGCGGCAGAACCAAATCCGTCTTCGGTAATGTTTGAAATTCCGCCTAAAAGCCCGCCGTAACCTACTTTCAATAAATACAAATCATTCGATTTTTTTCTGTATTGTCTCAAAACTGGAATTGCATTCAAGGAAGATCCATAATGATGAATCTGGCGCTCTACCCTCGATAATTTTCCTCCGTATAAAAAATCCCAATATCTGCGTGCATTACCATTATACGCCCAGTGAGGCATTGTTGGCATATAAGCTAAAATTGCATTTAAGGTTACATCGGCTTTTTCATCATAACCAAAATAATCCGACCACATATATACTTCTTCCTGACCAGTAGAATCCCAAGGCATTTCGCTTCCAAAAGGATAATCCAATGCTTTCCAGTGATTGGCTCTCTCTTTCATTTTTGCTTCTAAATCAGCAGCCATTTCGGTCATATTTTCATTTTTCAAATCTTCTAAAATAAATAAAAATACCGAACCTTCCATTTGACCAAACTGAGCATAATAAGGCGCCAATTCCGTCATTGCGACTGAAGTATGATAGGCTTGTTTTAAATACCAATCCCATGTCCTGGTATCTACCAAATCTTTATTGTATCTCGCTAATCGATACAATGTCCAATAAGCAGCCGCAACGTGAGGATAGTTATAAGATCTTCCCGGATCGTTTGCTTCTTTATGTTTCCAAGCCGCCCAAGTTTTATAATCGACATCTGAGCTGTAAGTACCTTTTGGCAGAGAATCTGGCTCGTAATAAAAAACACTTTTTTTAACTCCGTATTTATTTTTTCCTTCGCTATACTGAATATTGCCCCAAAGTGTTTTATCTACAAATTGCTCTAATTTTTTGATTTCTTCCTTATCTGGCTGAATATGCTGTTTCATAATCGCGGCTAGCCAGCCTCCTGCTCCACCTTCGTCACTTAAACCAGCCACCCAAGCCCTGCTGTCCTGAGTCAGTTGCTTTTTAGTTTCGTAATCGTAACTAATTACCGAAGGATTTCTTTTGAAAATAGGATCTGGCTGATCGAACCATTGTGCTGTCGTTAAGAAATGACCAAAATCTTTAATCACTTCATTTTCAGGTTTGATAATTTTATAATTGATGGTCTGCTTTAAACCATTTTTATAGTTGATTGTCAATACGACGCGTCCCCATTTTATGCCCTGAACGGTATATTTTTTTAGCCCTTTTGGTGTTTTTCCGTCTTCTTTAACTTGCAGTGCTCCTTTAGGCTCAATTTCAAATGAACTTACATCACTTTTATAATTCAAAAACAACTGTGATTTAATATCCTGAGGCAAAACATATCCCGGAATACTGGTTGCAACAGGAAGTTCTTCTTTTACAAGTGTGTTTTGGATGTCTTCGATTCCTTCAGAAAGTACGAGTTTTAGAGAGAAGTTTTTAGACTCTTTTGGTTTCAATACTAATGAAGTCGGTGTATTCCATTGCTGTGCATTTTTCCATTCGTTTTCTGCGTAGGCTTTACTGTAAACCATCCATTCATGAAAACCTTCAAAAACAATACTTCTTGGCGTTGGATCATCCAATAACGGACGATATGCTTCAAAAGGCATATTTTCTTTTGGAAGCACTACCAATGCTGGTCCTTCGCCACTTAATCTTTTTATTTCCAAATACCCTGCATCTCTTCCAATATAAGGATCAAAAAATACATTTTGAGCGTGGGTTTCATTCAGTGATTTTCCTTCTAAAATATTATTAAAAACCATCGGAATACCCAATGCACCAATCTCAATAGGATTATCTGATTTATTTGTAATCTCAAATCGCATTACTAATTGATTGCCATCAAGTTCGTAAAAACGTTTGATTGTTACTGGAATATTATTTGGTAAAGTATTCGCTAAATCGGCCGCCGCTAAGATTTTTGATGAAGTTTCCAAAGGAGTAACCGCTGCTCGTTTTGCTGCTGTAGAATAACTCTGCCAATCGCCATTGCCTTCTTTAATTCTTAAATTGATATCTCCAAGATGATACAATCCGTCTTTGTCTCTAATTTCAAGTCGGTCACTAGGCGTAAAATCAAAGTTTAAGTTTTTAATGGGTCTTAAACCTGCGACTGTCTGCGATGCTTTTACCAGCTTTAATTGAAAAGCAGGCGTATTTATTTTTTGATAAACTTCTGCAATACCCAAAGAAGGTGTTTTTTGTTCAATTCTACTCCAATAATCCTGAGCCTGAATACTTAGTGTACAGCCCAAAAATAATAATAAACCAAGTCTGTGTTTTTTGTTTCCCATCTTTGTTTATGCTTGTTTAGTTTGTTTTTTGTTTGGTTTGGGTCTTGTTTTTTATTTCAATCTATTTCAAAGTAACATCCAGATAAACCGAATGACGTCCGTATGTATTGTAAAATGGTTTAAATGGTATTCCGTCAACAACAAATTCTAATTTCTCTGGATCGCCTTTTATTGATTTGCTTAAATCTTTGGCATCTAAAGTTATTTTTCGCCATTCTTTAAGCGGTTCTGTTTCCTGTGCCGCCAATAAAACTGGGCCGTAAAATAAGCTGGCAATATTCTGCTGATCCATTACAGGATCTAAATGAAATTGAAACGGCATACGCAATTCAATTTTGTCTCCGTCTTTCCATTTACGATTCAACGTAAGATAACTGCCTGGAATCGCTTTTACTTTGACCTCTTTACCATTTATTTTTACAAAAAATCCTTTGGTCGCCCAATGTGGTACACGAACATTTAAATCAAATTTCCCTTCTCCTTTGATGGTTAGCTGGGTATGATCTTCATTTGGAAAAGAAGTCGTCTGTTCTATCGTGACATTTTTTTCTTTCCATTTTACCGTTGACGGTACATATAGATTAACATATAAAGCCTGATTGTCTAAGCTTTTAAAATAAATGGAGTTCTGCAATTTGGTGCTGCTTTCCAAAGCAGTTCCGTTGCAGCACGTAAAACCGTCCATTTTTGGATTACCAAATTGTTTTATTGAACCTGGTCGTAAAGGAACGTGGTAAGTATTGGCAGGTGTGTTTTCTGCTACTGAAGCCAAAATATGATTGTATAAACCACGTTCGTAATAATCCATATATTCCGCACGCTGATCGTAAAGGAATAAACCGCTGGTCAGCTTCAGCATATTATAAGTCGCACAAGTTTCGTTTTGCCCGCCAGCAGAGAATCCGTTCTCATAAATTGTTGACGGCTGACTGATAAAACATTCCGCATTGGCAGGATTACTTGCTCCGGCAACACCTCCAATACTGTACATATAATCATTTGTGGTTTTATACCAGAAATTATCAGCAATACGATAATAATCAGGTGTTTTGGAATCGTGATACATTTCAAGCGCACCCACAATCTGCGGAATATGCTGATTGGCATGCAAGCCACGGAAAGTATCTACGTTTTTGGCTAATCCGTTTGAATGTTTTGCATCGCCGTAAAATACTTTGATGTTGTCAAATAACTGCGCTACTTCCAAATATTGTTTCTCATTTGTGATTCGGTAAAGGCGAGCCATCACTTCATTCATTCCACCAAATTCTCCAGCAATATATCTGTTCCACATGCTGATTAGCGTTTCATTAGGCAATTTTTTCATTCTAGCATACACCCAATCCCCCATTCCTTTGGATATTTCGAGCGCTTTCTCATTACCGCTTACTTCGTAAACATCTAATAAACCAGCCAAAATTTTATGTAAAGTATAATAGGGCGCCCAAATTTGTGTTTTCTGTCCGCCATAATTAGCGCCTTTTTCTAGCATTATAAATTGATCTGGCGGATAAGCACTGATAAAACCTTTTCCCCAATTCCAATAATCGGTGCGAATTCCTTCTGTACTTAAATCAGAATCATAGGCTGTTTTACCTGGTCCAAAAGGAACCGCAGTTGGATCTGATACTGAAACTCCTCCAGCTGTTTGAGGTTTTCCTGATAGTTGAGCCAAATCATAAAGCGTATCGACCAGATAATTCATTTTTCTGGCGAAATCTTCGTGTAACGCATCGTCATATCCTGTACTTGCATATGCCTGCGCGATTGCTGTTAAATAATGTCCTGTTGCATGGCCTCGCAGTTTGGTATCCTGTGTATCCCAAACCCCTAATGCTTCTGCATTTTCAGGTTGTTTTTGCCCGAAAGCATTACGAAACATATACAAGAAAGAATCAGGATTTGTTGCTGCAAGTGTTTTGATGAACTTCTCTCTATTCTCAATAAATTTTGTGTCATGTCCATGAGAATCTGAGCTTAATGTTACTTCATCTAAATTAAATGCTTTCAGTTTAAGTTCTGGAGTCGGAATTTCTTTTGCCGATTGAACGGTAACAACTGCTTTAGGTTTTAATTCTGTACCTGAAACTATTCCGGTTACAGTATATTGTCCCGCTTTTAGCACAGAACTGTTATCGGTCGGTGCCGGCCAGATTACTTTAACTTCTGGGCCCTCAATTCCGTTAGCATATATCCCTTTTAAAGTTCCTGGTAATCTAGGGAGATCGCCAACTACAGTCTGTACTTTGATATCTAAAATGCCCGTTAAATATTGATTATACAATTGAGGTGTTCCCGCAGGATATTTTGGCAGATCGCCTGTTGGCTGTTCTGGCTCCTCTTCTTCTGCTTCGCTTTTTAAAGAATTATAGTAAATTTTCCCTATCTGTTTTTCTGTTAATGGAACTCTGTAGATTCTAAAATCATGTAATTTTGCTTTTAAATAAGGATATTCGGGCGAAATTGATTTCCCAATATGCAAAACATTGTTTTTAGCTGTATTAGAATCAAACAATTGATCTAGTTTTAGTTTTGCAATTTTAGTTGTTCCAGTTAAAACTCCATTAACATAAGTATTTAAAGACTTTGATGGAATATCAATTACAACTACCAAATGAACCCATTTATTAAGTTCTAAAACAGGACCATCAGTCTTATACTTTTCTCCTGCTGTAGTAATTTCTGTTTGCAAATTACCTTTTTCTTTATTCCCAGTCGGAGCAACAAAAAAATGAGTTTTGCTGTTTTTTCCGAAATCAAAAAAATGCTGATTTCGCTGATCAGAAAGTAAATAAATCCATCCTGAAATACTTAAAGATTCTTCGTTTGCAAATACACTTCCTGGAATCGTAACATAACTATTACTGCCTGCTGTTAAAGAAAGTATTTTTCCAAATTGAGCATCATTTTCAAATTTCATTTTGGAATCTAAAATATTACCATGCAGATTATTTCGAGACCAATCTTTTACATCGCCATCAAACACATAACGAGCAATCAATCCTGTTTCGCCAATACCGTCCAGAATCTGATCTCCGCCTTGTGCCCATAAAGCCGTTGCGGGTATATAGCCAAAACTTAACAATGTAAATAGTAATAGTCTAGATAATTTCATATTCAAAAAATTTAATATTTTGGTTTTAACTTTAAACTAGAAGAGTTTAAAACATATCTAATCGTGTAAAATACACATTTATCAAAAATAGCCAATAATTCCTAGCTTATTGAATGTTTTAACAATTGTAAAATTAGAGGCAATTAGCAAATTAATCCAACCATATTTTATCCTAAGCCAATACTATATTATCTTAAATTAAACATTTTAACAGTTTTACAGAATAATTCAGATAACAATCAACCAAATATAAGGAGCAGTAAACTTTATTACAATTAAGGTTAGAATAATCCAGACTGTATTAAACAATTTCCTATTTTAGTGGCACTTACTTAAACCTTACCAAGACTACAACTTCGATGAAATTTTCTAAGAGAAATTATTATTACGCCTTACTGCCACAAAAAAAAGTATAAACTCTTTATAATGAGATTTAACTTTCATTACTGTTCTTTTTCAAGATCTAAAAAATAGTATGGATTCATTTCTTTTTAAAGTAACTTCAGAAATCATCCTTAATGTAGATTTTTATTATTATTGTTTATAGTATCTGAATTATAGGATTAAATGCTTTTGAAGCCAGCAGTACTTTTTGTCCTATTTTAAAATCTTTTGCTTCCTCTTCTAATGCGGTTACTTTTATGATATTATTTCCAGAAGATACCTGTATAATATATAAAATATCGCTTTTTGCAATGCTGATTATTTCGCCGGTTAATTGGAACTTACTGCTTAATTTCTGCCCAGCAAAAACTGAATTTGGAGTTCCTTCTTTGGCAATTTTTCCTTTTTCAAGAACTATAACTTTGTCAGAGAGCTTAAAAATTTCAGCAATAACATGACTGATCATAAAAGTCGTTAACTGATATTTTTGATGAATTTTCAAAATGTAATCTTGAAGCTTAAAACGCATTTCATCGTCTAAAGCAGAAAGAGGTTCATCCAGCAAAAGAATTTCTGGTTTACGCACAATTGCCCTAGCCAAAGCAACACGCTGTTTTTGTCCTCCTGATAATTGATGTGGTTTATTATCCTGAAGAGACTGTAATTCCATGAGTTCAATTAATTCAGCAACCATTTCATCTGACTCATTTTTAGATAATGCAAACTTTAGATTTTCTTTTACTGTCAAGTTCGGAAATAAGGCGAAATCTTGAAATACAAAGCCAATAGAGCGTTTTTGAACCGGCAGATGAAACTTTTTTTGAGAATCATCCCAAATTTCATTTCCAACTTTAATGTATCCATTTTCAGCACGAGTAAGTCCAGCCAATATCCTGAGAATGGTTGTTTTTCCAGCTCCAGAATTTCCATAAATGGATACAAACTGACCTTTTTCAATAGTCAGAGAAATATCCAACGGTAATTCACCTTCTGCTGTATGCAGCATTTTATAAGCTTTAATCTGTATCATTAATAAACTGTGGTGTTTCTGGTTTTATTATTGATTAAATGTACTGCCAACAAAACAGAAAAAGAGAATAGAAATAAAATTCCAGCATATATATTGGCATTTTGATAATTCATCGATTCTACTTCCTCATAAATTGCAATAGAGACTACTTTGGTTTCTTCAGGAATACTGCCACCAACCATTAAAACCACACCAAATTCACCTATCGTATGAGCAAAAGTCATTATAATACCTGTTAGTATTGAAGTGCGGATATTGGGCAGTAAAATTTTCGTTAAGGTTGTAAGTCTTGATTTTCCAAGTGTAAAAGAAGCTTCCTGCAATGCAACAGGCAGATTTTTTAATCCTGATAAAATAGGATTTACCATAAATGGAAGACTGTATAAAACAGATGCCACAATTAATCCCTGAAATGTAAAAACCAGTCTCAAATCAAAATAATCAGATAAAAATTTACCGAAAGCATTTTCTGGACTAAAAGCGATTAAAAGATAAAATCCTAAAACTGAAGGAGGTAAAACTAAAGGTAGGCTAATTAAGGCTTCAATAGCTGCTTTGAATCGAAATCTAGTGTAAGATAACCAATAACAAAGCGGAATCGCCACAATAAACAGTATTATTGTGGTAATCAGAGCAAGTTTTGCCGTAAGCCATAAGGGTTCTAGATTAATCATGAGCAGACAAGCTTACTTCGTTTGTTTTTATTAAAGCCAATACTGTATCCTTTTCTTTTAAATCCAATTGTTCACAGGCATTTCTTGTAATAATAGATTTTATAATCTGCTGATCATACCTAAGATTAATCTGGCTGAGAATCACTCCATTTTGGATAGATTCAATAACACAATGTAATTTATTTTGAACACTGATGTTTGGCGTTAGATCTTTAGAAATCATGACTTCGGTTTCTTTAAAAATAACATTAACATCATTTTCTATTTTTAAGTAATCCGAAGTTTCAGGTGTATCGAGAACAATTGCAGTAAATATAACGTCATTAGACCTAACTTTTATAAGTGACATTCCTTCATGCGATTCAATATTTGTTATGATTCCGTTAATTATATTCATCATAAATCTGTATCATATCCGTAATATTTTAGAATCGCAGTCGCTTGTCTTGAAGATATAAAATTATAAAATTTTAGAGCAGCTGTATTTCCTTTTCCGTTTTTCAAAATTACACACCCCTGATCTAAAGCGGTGTAGCTATTCTTGGGAATACTATAATATTTTCCACCTTCTTTTTTCATATTCGGCGTAAGGACAAGTGATAAGGCGGTAATTCCAATATCTGCATTTCCAGTCGTAATAAACTGAATCGCCTGAGTAATGTTTTCACCAAAAACAAGTTTACTTTTCACCTTATCGTATATTTTATAAAATTTCAAACTTTCCACAGCTTTCTCGCCATATGGAGCAGTCGACGGATTTCCAATAGCTATTTTCCGAATATCGGTGCTTAAGAGACTGTTCATCTTACTTTTATTCGGGTCTATTTTTTTGCTCCAGATTACTAATTTTCCTGTAGCATACATTTTGATTTTAGAAGCGGTCAACTTTTTTTCTTCTAATTTCTTCGGATAATCCATATCAGCTGAAAAGAATAAATCGAAAGGGGCACTATTAGAAATCTGCTCAAATAATTTTCCAGAGGCACCATAAGTAATTTGAGAATTTATAGCAGGATTTTGAATTTTAAAAACGGTATTTATCGAATCCAGAGCAACTTTAAGATTGGCAGCCGCTACAATTGTAACTTTTTGCTGTCCATATATTGTTCCAAAACCAAATAACAAAAAAGCTGTTATCTTAAATACATATTTTTTTGTAGTTCCCATTCTTTAATAGTTCCATTATTCTTGTAAAAATAAGAGTTCTAAGAGAGAGAATAAAAATTTATTTTTTAAGTACAGCTAATAATTTAATTTTTAATACGATTGTCCAATTTAAAACTCAGATATTCACTATTTAAATCAAAGGTTGTTTTTTCTCCATTCACTAGTAAAGTATCAAGCTGTTTAGGCGTATAAAATGATACATTAATCAGAGGTTGCCCATCGATAGTGACTGACATTGTATTTCTTTCTAATTTTTGAATCACATTTAATTTTGATAAGGAACCAAAATAGGCTTTGTTGTTACGACGAAGTGCACTGCCATATATTATACAAATTTCTGCTACATTTTCTGGTTTACTGTTTTCATCATAAGTTACTGCAAACATATATGCATCAGTTTCCCAACCACCAGCCCATATCCACGAATTGGAATGCATCAAAGTACCATCGGCTAATTGATTGATAATAATATCTGTAATCTTACCATTATTATGCACACGAACTCCTATCCAATCCTTGCCTTCAATTTTCTCTATTTTGGGCATTTTATCAGTTTCTTTTTCTTTTAGAACAATCGCAGTTAATCCCTTAATTTTTCTAGCTGCTACTGGAGATTTAACAGAATAATAGGTCGTTTCTCCTTTTAAATCTTCAGAAGGAGCTTTACGTTCTTCAAAACGTGAAAAGGTTGGATAGTCATGTACAAAATTGGAAGGAGTAATATATTCAGGATATATGGGACGAATAGTTAACGCTGCTTCGTTGTGTTTTACATTAATATCTACTCCACTCTTTTTTACTTCACCTTCTAAATGCCATAGCCATTCGAAATTTCCTTCTTTGTAGGTTTTTAAATCATCGACAACATAAATGATATTATCCATCCATAAAAAATGTCTAAAATTGCGGATAAAATTATTAGAGGTAGGACCAGTTGCATTGGCTAAAACATATTTTATGGTACCAGCATCCAACAAATTAGTAAGTTTACCATCCAGCATAGAACCTTCATACTGCTGATTAGCAGGCTGACCTTCTCCATTGAACAAGACTACATTATGCGCCTGACTTTGAAAAAAATATTCGCGGTAAGCAGGATTTGGATACCAGCAATGACCACCATCTGCAATAAGATTTTCACCTTTATGGTACACTAAAAATGAATTAGCATCAGCATGCGAATGATTCCAGGTATGTCCACTTTTTACAGCTAACATTGTTGCATCTGGTTTCCAGCTGTTTCGTAAGGTAGCCCAGCCAAAATCAGCAAATAACTGCGAGTTTTTTAGGTTTGGTTCTTTAGGAGCTTTATTAGTATCCGGATAATATAAAAATCCTAAAGGTGTATTTCTATAAAGTCCTTCCCTATTGTTACCCGTTTCTGTTTGCTTTAAGTACCATAACATATTATCCTCTTTTTGACCTAAAGCATAGAGAAGCAGCATTACATTTTCTGCTGTAATTTCTGCCCTGCTATCACCAAAATTAAGGCTTTGTATTTTATTGTCTCCCTGATAGGCGCAATACATAAAAAAATCTGGCGTATTTTTTAATTCTGGTATTTCTAATGGTTTAGTATTGGTGTAGGCATTTTTCCAAGCCAGCATATATACTAAAGCTTCTGATATACCAAAATTGGCGTAATTAATACTTTCGTACATTCCTCCATTTTTATCGAAACTTTTGGGTTTATTTTGAAGTTCATCACCAGCAAAAGCAAACCATTCTGGTAACTGTTCATAAAACTTTACCGCTGCTGTAGCTGCCTGAGGTACTTCGTTTGCAATACTTAATGCTAACAATGCAGACATACTGGCACAAGATGTCCACCAATTGTGTCCCATAGAATTGAGCGAATGAATTCGGGTTGGTTCTAAAAACCAATCACCTAAACCAGGTACGACTCCATAATTGAACAAGCCCTCAGTAATTTCTTTTCTTTCTGCTTCTGAAAGTGTATTGTAAATTCCGTCAAAGGCAATAGCACTAATGCGACATTTATGAGAAAATCCTAAATCTGCACGCCAAGCGGGTTTGCGCAACATCATTTCATCGGTACTACTCCATTGTTTTCCTCTTACTGAATTCAATAATATTTCTTTTGCTTTTTCGGCATATTTTTTATCATTAGACATTAAATAAGCCAAAGCCAAATAATCGGTCTTCAACAAATCATTTTTAGAAAGTGCTTCATCTGCTTGTTTTTTAATGATTTTCCATGCTTCCTTTAATTTTGGATCACTATCCATCATTTTTTTTGCGTAGTTGACTCTTTCCGAAGTTAACAATAATGCAGGGTGCTGTATTTTTTGCGACCATAATAGATTAGAAACTATTACAAAAGCCGTTAAAAGTATTTTCTTCATTTTCCAATTTTAAGAAATTGTTTGCCCACCTATATCAGTAGCAAATTTGTAAAAATAGGCTGCTACACAAGATAACAGCCTAATAAATAACTCAGCTAACAATTAACCAAACTTTTTATCTGAGTCCCAAATAAATATTTCATGGTAAGAAATCTATTCGTTTGAAGGTTTACCAATTGTAGCCAGTATACCGCCATCTACATAAATTACTTGTCCGTTAATAAAATTGCTTGCTTCTGAGGCTAGGAATACGGCAGTACCGGCAAGATCCTCAGGCTCTCCCCAACGTCCAGCAGGTGTACGACTGATGATAAAATCATTAAATGGATGTCCATCTACACGAATTGGAGCTGTTTGTGAAGTGGCAAAATATCCAGGACCAATAGCATTAACCTGTACATTATATTTAGCCCATTCTGTTGCTAAACTACGGGTTAGCATTTTAAGTCCGCCTTTAGCTGAGGCATAAGCACTTACATTGTCTCGCCCCAATTCACTCATCATAGAGCAGATGTTAATAATCTTCCCAGAGCGGCGTTCAACCATGTTTTTAGCCACTAACTTAGACATGATAAAAGGACCGATAAGATCTACATCAACCACTTTTCTGAAATCGGCGATAGGCATATCTAGAGCTAATACTCTTAGAATAATTCCGGCATTGTTCACCAAAATATCAATTTTACCGTGATTTTTCTCAATAAGGGTCACTTGTTTCTCTGCTTCTACTTCGTCGGTGACATCAAACACATAACCTGAAGCTTTAAATCCTAAATCCTTATACTGCTCAATAGCAGCATCCAAAGGTTCTTTTAGGTTATTTGTTATAATTAATTCAGCACCTGCCTGAGCTAGGCCAACTGCCATAGCCATTCCTAAACCATGTGTGGCTCCTGTAATTAAGGCTGTTTTGCCCTGTAAACTAAATGAATTCATTCTCAACTTTTTTATTAGAATTTTGTGTAATAGACGATTCTGCAGCTAAACTTTCTGAAAGTTCTTCGAGGGTTCTACCTTTAGTTTCAGGCATTTGAAAAAACACCCATAGTAACTGCCAAACCATCATTAGACAGAAAATAGAGAACACTGTAGTTGCGCCAATTTGTTTAAACAAAAAAGGAATAAAAGATGGAATTAGTGCCGCTAATACCCAATGTACCGAAGTTCCAAAAGCTGTTCCTGCCGCACGCAATTTATTAGGGAACAATTCTGAAATAAAGACCCAAATTACCGAGCCTTGTCCTACTGCGTGAGAAGCAATGAATAAAAAGAAAAACAAAGGAACTGCCATACCTTTCCATTCAAAATAAAATGCCATAGTCACTAGAGCTAAAGAAACAATATAGCCAACAGAACCCAAATACATCAAAGTTTTACGACCATATTTGTCTATTAGTGAAATCCCTACCAGTGTAAATATTAAGTTTACCATTCCGATTCCGATACTGCTAAAGAAAGAAGCTGATTTTTCAAGACCTGCCAATTCAAAAATCCTCGGTGCATAATATAAAAATGCATTGATTCCAGAAAATTGATTGAATAAGGCAATAAAGAAGGCCAACATTAATGGTTTTCTGTATTTTTTCATAAAGATAGATTCGTCTACTTTTTCTTTTACTTTTTCATTAGACATAGCTTCTAATTCCAACTCTGCTTCGTCTGGAGTGTTTACTAGTAAAAGAATTTCTTTTGCTCTAACTGCATCTTTTTTATAATCGAAAATGTAACGAGGACTTTCTGGGATGCCCAAAACCAAAAGTGTGTAAATTAATGCTGGAGCTGCTTGTACACCTAACATCCAACGCCATGAATTTTCTCCTATATCCTGTAATAGATAATTGGAAAGAAAAGCAATCAGAATACCGAATACGATGTTAAATTGATATAGTGCCACTAACTTACCACGGTCTTTGGCCGGAGCAATTTCGGATACATAGGTTGGAGCAGCAATAGTTGAGGCGCCAATACCTAAGCCTCCCAGGAATCGGAAAATTGAAAAAATGATTGGGGAATTCGCAAAAGCAGTTCCAACCGCTGACAAAAAGAACAATACTCCTATCAAAATCAAGGTGTTTTTGCGACCTAATTTGTTGGTAGGTAATGCTCCAAAAACAGCTCCTAATACAGTTCCCCAAAGTGCAGAAGACATGACTACCAAACCATGAAACAAATCCGAAGAATTCCATAATGTCTGCAATTGTTTATCGGCTCCCGAAATGACAACGGTATCAAAGCCGAAAAGAAAACCAGCCAACGCCACAACGACCGACCAGTAAATGATTTTTTTATTTTTCATTTTAAAAAAGGCAATTAAAATTTTGGTTTTATAATTAGTTAAGTTTATAAGTAATTAATGGCTTTTGACCCTGAGCAATTTTTTTGTAACGCAATAATGCTTCTATATAATAATAATCGGCGTAGATAATGGAATAATCAATCTCAGAACCAGCGGGTTTATGTCCTGTAGAATGTAATAAAAGTGCTGAATTATGATTTTTGCTCTGATAGTTTGCGGATAACTCCTTTAACATCCCCAACGCTTTTTCATTGTACTCATTAGCCAGATTATTATCAGTTGTGTAAACAGCCAATTCTAACAATGCTGAGGCAACCACAGCTGCTGCTGATGCATCACGAGGTGACTTTGGAATTGCAGGATCATCAAAGTCCCAATATGGAATTAGATCTTTTGGTAACCGATCTAAATAAACGCGGGTTACTTTGTGTGCAAAATCAAGGAATTTTGGATCATTCGTTTCACGATATACCATCGTATAGCCGTAAATTGCCCAAGCCTGTCCGCGTGCCCACATACTGCTGTCACTATACCCCTGATGTGTAACTCCTTTTATTTTTTTTCCCGTTTCTTTATCATAAACTACTGCGTGATAGGAAGTGTAATCGGGTCTAAAATGGTTATTCATGGTTACTGCTGCATGGCTAACTGCCATATCGTATAATTGTTTAGATCCGCCATTTTTGGAAGCCCAGAATAATAATTCCAAATTAATCATATTATCCATGATGGTATTGTGTTGAGGCCATTCCATGTTTGGCACATCACGAGGCCAGGATAAAATAGTACCCACTTTTGGGTTAAATAAAGTGGCCAACGTATCAGCAGTTTTCAGTAATACTGATTTATATTCAGTATCTTTGGTTAAACGATACCCATTACCATAACTGCTAAATACCTGAAAACCTAAATCGTGATCTGTAGCTGGAGAAACCGAAAGCGGTTTTAAATACTCCGTATATTTATCTGCAACTTTTTTCCACTTACTGTCTGCAGTCGCCTCAAAAAGATACCATAACTCCCCTGGCCAAAAACCACTGGTCCAATCGGTGTAATCTACCATCCGCCATTGACTGGCATTAGGTGCGATATTTCTAGGTATTAAACCATTATCTGGAATTTGAGCTAAAGCTTTAGAGGTTTGCTTTACACAATAATTCAATTCGGCATCTACATTGAAATCATTTTCTGCCGGAGATTGAACCAATTGTTTACCACAGCCGGCAAGCAGGATAAATACTCCCAATATAACTGTTACTTGTTTGTTTAGAATCATAATCTTATTACTGTAATTATTTATTTAGTTCCCAATAAATAGTATATCGCTGTCTGTGTATATCAGAAATTGGTTTAAGTGTTTCTTCATTTCCCTTAATCTTAAACAACAAAATGTTATTTTTTACTTTGGAAATATTTTTTAGTAATTCCTTAGATGAATAGTTCAGCTTATTTGTAATCGAAGCTGGAACATGATAATCGTAGGTATAATAATCATTGTATAATTTAGGATTACTAAAGGGAGCCGGCTCTATCATATCGGCATTACCTAATTCGGCAGCCAAGACAATTGGTCCATAAGTTACTGCTACTATTTTTGGATTATCTGGAGCAGGTGTAATCTTTAACGGTAAATCAAATACCACTTCGATAGTATCCCCATTTTTCCACTTGCGATTTAACATGATATAATTACCGGGTTTTACAGTAATTTTTTGCTGTTCGCCATTAATTGAAATCTTAGCGCCGTCTGTTGCCCAATTCGGATATCTAATATTTATCGGAACAACTTCTGACCCCGCTGTATTAATGGTTAATTTGATATTATTTTGATTTGGAAAAGTTGTTTCTTGTTTAATCGTTAATCCTTTCTCTTTCCAAACCAATTGAGATGGAATAAAAAGGTTGACAAACAAATTCTTCTTATCATGATAATAAATAAATTCTCCATACTTGGCCTGATTTTCAAATCCGCTTCCTACACAGCACCAAAAGGAATCTTCTGGCGTGCTGTATACTTTATGAGCGCCTGGTTTCATAGGGAGGAAATATGCAACCATTCCTGATTGTGGATCTTGCTGTCCTAAAATGTGGTTATACAAAGCCTTTTCGTAAAAATCGACATATTTAATTTTAGGATCATACGCAAACAAGTGACGCGTCAGTTTCAGCATATTATATACATTACACGATTCGCCAGTGTATCCACTCAAATGTTCTGATTGGTGATCAGGTTCAAAAAATTTTTCTTTATCACTATTACTGCCAGTAATAAATGAATGATGGTCTACTACGGTATTCCAAAAGAACTCAGATATTTCTCGATATTTATTTGTTCCTTCTAATTCATAGGCGCGTGAAATACCAATTAATTTAGGAATATAGGTATTGGCATGCCTCTTATTTAAATTATCTTCTTTATCAATCAACGGATTTAAAGCATCGTCATGATAAAAGAACTCCGCAAGGAATTTATAATTTGGATTTGCCGTAATTTGATATAAAGCATAAAAGGAATCGTTCATACCTCCAAATTCATTGCGTAGCATCGTTTTGCGTTCTTCTTGAGAAAGAGGTTTTAATTTTTGATAAGCCCAATCTCCCATACCTTTAACAATATCAAGCGCCAGGCTATTATCACAATACAAATATTGATCTATAAGTCCCGAAAATAATTTATGTTGTGTGTACCAAGGAGCCCAGACTTTTTGTCCTTTTATAGCTCTATCAATTAAATTTTCGGGAAAAGCGCTGAGATAACCTTTTTGGTTTAGTACTTTTTGTATTTCAGCTAAACCAGATACAATACTATCAGATTTCACTTTATATTTATTGTCGCCAGTAGAAGCATACAGTAAAGCTAAACCAGAAAGAATATGTCCAGTACTGTGGCCTCGCAACTCACAATCTAAGGATTCCCATCCGCCTAATTTTTTCATGGTAAAATAACCTCCTTCATAACCACTGTATATCCCAGCATTATTACGGAAACTGTGCAACAAACGATCGGCACTAATATCCATAATCCATTTGCTTTCCCGAATCATATTATCCTTAAAAGGACTGTCTAATAATTTCACATTCTGAAGATCAAAAGCTGTTAATTGGATATTTTTAGTATCTCCAACTTTTATTTTTGATTGATGCTGTCCGGGATAATGGGACTGTGCAGATGTCGTTATAATAGTTATCAAAGAAAATACGATATACTTTGACTTGTTTAAATACTTCATTTTATTTTAAATGTTACTTTTTTATTTTCTTCAAAAGATGAAATGCTTCTTTAGACTAATTTGTAAATTATAAAAATTGATTAATGCTTAAATTAATAGCTGTGCCCGTTTATCCAAATTTGATTTATAAACACAATCCCAATATTAGTTCGTTTTAATTTTTAGGAAGATAAATTATGGTTCAAAGAGTATAAATTATAGTTTTATTAATCTACATAAGCTATAAATGAAGACATTAGTAGAAAGTTATTTATAAAAGCAAATACTAATGCCTTGAGTTTTTAAATAGAAAAAGTCGCTCCCAATTTTGGAGCGACTTTTAGTTTACCTATTAATAGCCCATTTATTTTTTAGGCAATTCACTAATTATAATCGCGACTCCTCCACTCGCTTTTAAATTAAAAGAAAGTGTTTCTCCTCCTTTTATGATTTGTTCTTTAACCGCTACTTTGGTTCGCGTTTGAATTGTATCATCATCCTGAAATGTTTTGATAGTGTATTTTTTTCCTTTAGTTAAAAAAGCGGTAGGAATTGTAATTTGACGTGATTGATTGTTTGTGATTGCGCCAACAAACCAATCATCTCCTTTTTTACGGGCTATTGTAATAAACTCTCCTACTTCACCATTAATGACCTTTGTTTCATCCCATACTGTATGAACTTTATCAAAGAATTCTATTTCTGGTTCTCCTTGGTAAAATGCAGGCTGATCATACCAATAGAAGAATTGGATTGGACTATAATACACCACGGACAAGGCCAACTGATGGGCATGAGTATTTTTAATACGATTATTGTAATAAGCAATCGTATAATCCGCTGGGCCTGCTAAGAAACGAGTAAAAGGTAAAATAGTATTGTGATTAGCATCTGGCATTTCTTCGTTACCACGAACTCCTTCTTGTGTCATTAAATTGGGATAGGTACGACTAAATCCTGTAGGACGATATTCGTCATGTATGTCTACCATCATTTCATACTCGGCACATTTTTTAATTGCTTCATGAAGCCAGGTCGACCAACGTTGATTTCCAACTTGTACAAATCCGAATTTAATACCTTTAATTCCCCATTTTTTATATAATGGTAAAATACTATCAAGCTGTTGCACTAAAGCTCTTTGATTCACATATACCCAAACTCCTATTCCTTTTGATGAAGCATAAGCTGTTAACTCTGGCATATTGAAATCTTTAGTTTCTGAAACCGTAGTAGCATCAGAACTCATTTTCATTTCCGGACCATACCAACCCGCATCTAAATGAATGTACTGCAAACCTCTCTCTACTGCAAAATCAACACATTTTTTAGCATCGGCCTGAGTTAGTTTTGCAACACGAATTACTTTGCCCGGTTTGATAAAAGCTGTATTTTTTATTTGATTTTCCGGGTTTAGATTCAGTATGATGTCATTATTTGCAATTAAATCTGCTGCTTTGTCTGCAACCATGATGACACGCCAAGGCGTTGCATAAGCCGGAATTACATCAACACTTCCATACAAAGCGGCCTGAATTGTATTGGGTTTCGTTGGATTTAAACTCAATTTCATTCGCGAATAATCCACCATCTGCGCTTCTGTAATAGCGACGTTAAGTTTGTTGGATAATTTCATGGTTAAAGGACGTTCACTTTGTCCTTTCCAGTTTTTAAGAGGCAGTAAATCATAAGGTCCTTGTGCCCAAGGTTCGTAATAAGCCAAGGTACCTTCTGGCATCGTAAACTGCGTTTGCTCTCCAACAATATGCAGAAAAAGACCGTTGGTAGGTTCAGGAAAATAATAACGAAATGCTACACCTTGATTGTACGCACGGACTACAACATTCATAAAATAACTTTTATTCTTATCGTAACCGTCTGTCAAATTTGTGGGAGTTTCTTGTCCCTTACGAAATGTAAGAGTCAATTCATTATAATGGTCTGTAATCAAAGTCTTCTCTCCATAAAGTGGTTTCCAAGTTTGATTTACGGTATTTTTAAGTACTCCCTTAAAATTAAGATTCTCTCCCCATACTTTACAAGTATCATTAGGTATGCCTAAAGCCGATTCGAAAGTTTGATTTTCAATCAATACCCCTAATTCTGATTCCAAGACTACAGGTTTTCCTTTATAAGAAAGAGAATAATACATTTGTTTCTTACTTGCTGTAAGTTCTTTTTGGTAAAAAGTAAATTCATAATTACCATCAGGCGAATTTAACTTTTGCAGTGTTTCATTTATAATGGTTTGTGCAAAGACTCCTATCTGTATAAAGAATACTAAGAGTATTAAACTATATTTTTGATGTATGTTTTTCATATTTATTCTTTTTTAATAAAAAAATGATTTTCTACTGGTGTCGCTGATTGTAAATCTGTTTGATTTCCGTATTGCCAAGCCACTACTGTAACTTTTATTGGAAACTTCGATTTAGGTGGTATTTTCGAAAAATACAAAGTGTTTTCCCTGATGAAAGCCGGTCCTTCTTTAACATAAAATCGTACCGTTGTATTTTGGTCGGAAACAGCTTTTAATGGTACTGCTTTTACTTTTGCAGTAACATCTTTCAGCGCATTAAACTGAATCGTTTGCTGTTTGCCAGATTTGTTAAAAAGTGGAAATTTTATGTTTACCTGCTGTACAGCACTTTTGTAATTCTCATCACCTTCATTATGTGCTAACAACCAAATATCACTACTTCGTTTTGTATTATTAAAACCCAGCTTATCAAAACTAATTTGAAAGGTTGAATCATTTACCTTTTTAACTGGTCCGCAAATTCTATCCAATTGGAGTTTTGTAACGGCATGCGACGAAGCAGATTTAGTATGAGTGGAATCGGAAAAAAAAGCACTTAAATTAAAAGTTATTCCATCTGCATTAGGTACAAATTTGGGCTGAAAATTAGCATGGTTCTTTACTGATTCTACAATCTTACCGTTTTGCTTAAACCCAATAAATTGTTGTTTTTTTCCTCTCGCTCTGGCATAAAATGATTCGGTGGCCATTGCCATTTTTTTATTAAAAACCCAGGAACTTGTTGCGCGATTACCATTGAATTTATCAAAAGAAGCAGGAACAGCTTGAGAAATCGAATCTTTTCGCCATTTATCCATCAGCCAGCCCGAACTTGGCTCTACTTCTTTTAATGTAGTAAAACCACTTATTTCTGACTTTGAAGGAAGTCTACGAATAGCTGCCGCTTTTATATAGTCTGCCATATATTTTACCAGCTCATCCGAATAATCAAAATGACCATGCCCAGCATCAGCAAATAGTGTAATCACACTTTTGGGATGCTTAGCTATGTATTTATATGCCGGCTGAATTCTGGCTTCCCACCATTCGTATTCTCCCATAATAAACAAAGCGGGAATACCATCTATATTTCGATTGCCCCAATCAGGATTAGGCTTACCGCTTCCTATTAAAGTACTTTGTGGTGCATCGCCATGAATGGAAACTAAAGCTAAGGTACGTTGCGGATTAAATGCGGCATAATTCCATGGAAAACTTGCCATCGCAGAATGTCCAATTGGAACAATTGGCACCTGAGCCAACTCCTTATATCCGGAAACTTCTGCTAAGGACTGAAATACATTTTCAATTATTTTATCCTCATTTTTAGTGGTATCGTATGTCCAACTTATTACGGGAGTAACCCAAATTGCAGCAAAACCCAACTCCGCTAATACTTTTCTAAAATATGAGTGTTCGAGGATCCCTTCTTCAATCATATTATGTTGCCCAAAAACAATACCTTTAACCTGCTTGCAATTTTCGGGAATCCATAAAAAAGCTTGCGGATGGTCATTTGTTTCTGCAGAAATAGTTGTGTTTACTTTTACACTCCATTGCCATATCTGACTATAACCACTTAAACTTAAAAAGCTTATAAAAAATAGTAATCTGAATTTAGTGCTCATTCTTCTTTAATTTTCAATTTTATCAGCATCACTTCACTTTTACCATTTACCTTTACCATTCATTGTCTGCGTTTCGGTATTCGTTAACTGTGGTAGGGTCGATTTAATTTCAAGATTTTTAGCATCATCATTTTTTATGATGAAACTATGCTGTAAATCATTAATTACTACAATATTTTCTGTTGGCATTGGTAAAATAGGAGAACTCATTTCTGCATGAGCCGGCATCCCAAATCCCAACATTATAGGTAAACTTGGCATTGCTGTTTGTGTATCATTTGCATACAGTTTTACCCGATGGTTTTTCCCCGCAATCGTCGCTATAGTGTGTACCAATGATTTTGGCATGTCTGGAACTAATTCTAATTCTACATCAGCACCTACCGTATTTTCTCTAAGATATAATAATGGTCCAAATTGCATGTCTGCTCTGCAATCACGCACTACTACGTTAGACCCGATCAAAAACCCTCTTTCTGTTCCAAAAGCCTGACAGCCTTGTAATAGCGTTTGATTTTTAGCATCATCTGTTCCTCCGATTTCAAAACCTGAACGGGTGTTTTTTGAGGTACAATTAAGAAGCGTAACTTTACCTACTCCGCCATACGTGCGAAAACCATCTTCACAGAGTGATTTTGTATATCCCGGACTAATCATATAACGACCATCACGATTTTGATATACGCTTTGATATTTTAATTTTTCTGCCAGACCTCCTGATTCTGCCAGCATATCATTTGTAGTACGCATTTCACCTTCAGCATAACAATCTTCTAAAACCACATTATCGGTATTATGTCCTTGTGTCTGGATGTAAAAACAGTGTCCAAACGCACGGCTAAAAACTTTGCATCTTTTAACTGTATTGTTTTTACCTGCAATCATAATTCCGCTTTGTTTCTGAAGACCAGTCAAATTTGGACCTCCTTTTCCAAACAAATCTCCATATCCATAAGTTGAACCGCTTACATACAATTTGACATCTTCCAATAAAGTATTGTCTCCAAAAATTGAAAGTATATTACCATTACTTCCTATATTTTTAGGACCGGTATTTTTAATGGTTAAACCTTTTATGGTATTACCATTTCCATCAATAAAAATACAGCGTGTATAACCGTAGGGTAAAATTTTATATAATTCGGTATTGATTTCGAAGGTAACTCCTGTAAAATCAAAGGTGTTGTTATTGCCTTTAAAGCGTAAAAACCAACGAGGAGGACGCTTTTGCTGTTCTGTTGCTTTCGGAAGTTCTGATAATAACTTAGTTATCCTGTCTTTCGTTAAATAATCAGCAAATGAATAAACTCCCGGTTTCATCTGGATATTTTGACCGTTGCCATTGGCAGACTGTTCTAAGGCTTCGAGTGTTTCAACTTGTGTTACCTTATTTTCGGCTTGTGTCGTAACAGCAGTAAATACTAATACTATTGTCGTTAAAAGTGATTTGAAATTCCTCATTGTATTTATTATATCTTTTTTGAATTTTAGCAAGTATAATAACCCGCTATATACTTTTGTTATTTATTTTGTTATTCTGAACCAGTCAAAATCGGCATAACCGCCCATACGGACATTATTTAAACTTGTAGCAAAGATTCCAATTTTAGCCGCTATCCATAAGTCTTTTTGCGCTTTTGCCGGTTTTCCAATTTCAATAAAATCAATTCCATTTTCACTGTAGCTAAATTGACAATGAGCTTCAGGTGCTGTTATTTTCATTCGCAATTGCACTTCATTCGAAAGCAACGGTTTTTCTTCAATAATTTTCTCTTGTTCACCATTTACTGCATTCTCTGCAATAACCTGCTGCACCCAATATTTATCATCGTGGAAAACAATAGCCACATAAGAGTACGATTGTCCCATGAGTAACAATCCTGCTTTTTTTCCCGCCGTATTCCATTCTGTAGTCAGCTTTACTTTGGTTGTTGCTGTAAAATTTGGCGCTGGTAATTTTTGTAAAAGTAAATTGGGCACATTCCATAAATTTGGCTCATTCTTCAAGCTCATTGCAAACAATCGCAGGTAATTGGTTCCTGGAATCTGTGCGCTCCATTTTACATAACCGTTTGCATACCATTGCCATTGCAAGCCTGGTTTACCATCATTGAACTCGTCACTTTCTGCCGGATTCCTTATAGTTGATTGTATTTTAGAAAAAGGTTTGCTATAACTTGCTACAGGTTCACCAATACCATTACCATCAAAGTCTTTCCCCATTACAGGCCAATTGTCTTTCCATTTCATAGGCTGTAAATGTAAAACTCTGCCATAAACTCCTTGATCTTGAAAATGTAAGAACCAGGAATTGTCATCAGAACTCGTAACCCAGGCTCCTTGATGTGGGCCATTTATTTTTGTGCTTCCCTGTTCCAGAACCACTTTATCTTCATAAGGACCATAAATGTTTTTGGAACGCATTGCAACCTGCCAGCCGTTTTCTACACCTCCTGCCGGTGCTAAAATATAATAGTATCCTGCTTTTTTATATAATTTAGGGCCTTCCATCGTATGGTGTTTATCGTGACCATCGAACACATTTTTACCCTCATCAATAACCTTAGTTCCTTCTGAATTCATTTTATTAATGGTCAACAGACTATTGATACCTGCGCGACTGCCCGCCCAGGCATGTATTAAATAAGCATTGTCATTTTCCCAAAATGGACAAGGGTCAATAATTCCTTTGCCTTCCATAACCAAAATAGGTTCTTCCCATTTTCCGTAAATATCTTTGGTTTTGACCATATAAACACCATAATCGGGATCTCCCCAATAAATGTAGAATTCATTTTTATGAAAACGAATTGCCGGAGCCCAAACCCCTTTACTGTGTTGTGGTACATTAAATACTTCTTCAGGCACTTGTTTTTGCAATGCAAAATTGATGATCTCCCAATTAACTAAATCAGTAGAATGTAAAATAGGCAGACCAGGCGTACAATTAAAACTACTGGCCGTCATATAATAATGGTTTCCTACCCGAATCACATCTGGATCGGAATAATCGGCATATAAAATGGGATTGGTATAGGTACCATCTCCTTTATCAGATTGCCAAACCTGAGAAACATACGGTTTTTGATTTTGTATCGCACTCTCCTTTTGAGCATCCACTTTTACAGCGAAAAGAAACATCAATAAAAAAATACTGTATTTTAAATTTTGCATTGTAATGATCTAAGGTATTTGTAGTTAATTCACAGTTACCTGCAAAGGGTTTTGAATTATTTCTGCTTGTTTATTAAGCATCTCATCCCATTGCGTAACCTCATTTACTTGTTTACTCCCTGTCCAGACAAAACCAGCATAAAAAGTGATTTTTTGTGATGGATTGGTGACAATCAACAAATTACTTTGGTCAGGCGTTGTGGCGTTATTAGTAAATGCCTGAGTAACTAATTCGGGATTCAGTACAATTCCTTCGCCTAAAAAAGTTTTATCAATAGGTTCCCAATGGCGGAACCAACCTTTTGTTTTGTTGATATTAATTTCGCCTTTTTTATCATGCAGTGTAATTCCAATTGTATAATTTGGGAACTGTTCTTTAGCTTTTAAAATAATATCAAATTTTGAAAAATTACTGCCCAAATCCAATGAGATACGTTTGGTTTCCTTAATTTTATATTGACTCCAAGGAGCGTAATCTAATTCGAAAATAGTACGTAGCGGTCCTTTTGCTATGGTTTTGTAATTAGTATAATTTTTACCTACTTGTAAACTATCGTTAACCCAAACTCCTGCTCCACCTGTACCGCGACTAGCACCTACATGGTAAGGATCATATCCTTCTCCATGATCGATGTGATAATAACCTGCTTCTTTCCCGTTTTTTGCATACCAATCGTCAATAATAGAATAATCTACTTTTTTAAGCCAAAGATCAATTCCGCTTGAAAGCGTACCTCCTTCTTTGCCTTCTTCAACTAACTGCTGTGCTACTGGTCCATAAGCTCTGAAAGCTACTCTATTATTTTCCCAGGCATAATCGTCAATACGTTCCGGGACGAAACGAGAATAGGCCACTACTTTTGATTGTGGCTCTTTTACGGTATCAATCATTATCACAAAATCTGCCACGCTTTTTGCTTGTACCTCAGCCTGAAAAAGCAATTCATCACCTTTGCCATCTTTATCATAATCAATCCACTGGGTAGTTAGAAACTTATCTGTTCCTTTTAATTTGACACGAACATTTTTTTCTGAATTGTTCTTTACTATTTTTTCAATCTGACTACGTTTTACTGTAACAATTTCTTTTCTGTCAAAATTCAAACTGTTACTAACTTTTATTTCCATTTCATCCGATTTATTTTTGGAAATACAAGCTGTAAAGAAGAGAACTGTAAAGCAACAGTTCAATATTAGTTTTAATTGATTACGTATTTTCATATTTTAAATGATTACTTTTTTAATTTAAAGGAAAGTTCTTCAACATGTTCGCCTACAAAAAAGCCAGCCATATCTGCTGTTTTATACCATTTAGGTTTCTCCTTCATATCATCATGTATCAAAACACCATTTATTTTAAGGTTTTCGAATACTATATTTTTTATTTTACGCTGTTCATTATAACCTGCAATAATTGAAGTCCCAGCATTTTTGCCTACGTAATCAATATTTCGAAAAACGACATTTTCGATACCACTACCAGGAGCTGTACAATATTTTGTATTATAAAAAACCCTAAGATTTAATAACTGTCCTTCTCTAAAATCTTCTATTCTTATAGTATCAAAAAGAACATCTTTAGCCGTATTATTATCTCCTACATTAATACTTAAACAGCCTTGATAATCTTGTTGTTTTTCTTTGTGATCCAGAATATCAATATTGCTATAAGTTAGATTTTCAAGCAGTTCTGGATTGTTACTGTTTCCATGTGTGCCAATTAAAATAGGATGGCCTACATCTGCCCAAAGCGTGCTGTTTTTCATGGTGATATTTTTACAGCCTCCTTTGAAATCTTTTCGGGTGCCATATACAGTTGTACAATCGTCCGATGAACGAATGAAAACCTTATCAAACTGGACATTATTACTAGCCATAACATTCATTCCATCGCCCCAACCAAAAAAACTGATTGTTTTTACATTTTCAATATTCACCTCATCAGATCCTCCTGTTAAACATTGTGAAGCAAAAACACCTTCTACTTTAATATTCTTAGAGTTTGCAATATGAATACCCAGCTTTATTTCCTGATCTACCATACCACGGCCACAAACAGTAACATTGGACACACCATCTAAACATATTTGTCCTTTAAAGATAGCTCCTCCAGCCAGATAGATTGTTTTATTGGACTGAACATTTAATTTTTGATTTGGAATTTCATGAACTCCCGGGCCAAAGTAAATTACATTGGAATCATTCGGTTTGGGAGGGTTTGTTTCTAGTGGATTGGCAAAAAGATGCAAATTGTGGAAAATATCATTATTGATTTCAATAGATAAATTAGCCGGATTATTCAGAACAAAATTCATCACATTTCCTTTTACTTTTGAGGGTATAGTAAGGGCTAAAGGTCTAATCCTAGATTGATTAACTTTAGCTTTTAGAGCTGTTACCTGAACCTCAACACTACCAGAAAAGTCAAAAGAAGCCAATGCAGCAGTTTGTACTGAATGTCCTATACCCACTACTTGATCTACTTTTACATTATGAACAAAAACATCCTGCCATTTTCCTCTCGACTTTCTGACTTTCACAATGAAATCTGAATTTTTGTTTACTTTATCCGGTACAGGATACACCACCAAGCTGTCTTTAGTGATAGCAAATAATTGTACTGCAACCAAAAAGAAAAAAAGTGTTAATCTTATTTTATGTCTTAAAATGTGGTTCATGTAATTATATTTGAAATTTTGGATTAATGTAATGATGCCTTTTTGTATACTTCGCGTACCATAATAGGTAAAACAGGACTACTATAAAAAGCCGAAAAACCTTCCTTATTTGCTTCAGCCACATTGACATGGGTTATAAAGAAACCGTAGGTATTTGTTTTCTTATCAATCCAAGGATAAGCACCAGCCCAACTGGGACTGCTAATTAAAATTGCATTGCCTTTTTCATCAAGCTCTTCCCGCCACTCTCCTAATCCATAAATGCTTTTATGTTTTTTAAACCTAACACGCTCTACGTATTCTTTACTATCAATTAAAGCATCTTTCACTTGATCTGCCTGCATTTCTGTTATGGATAACTTACTTAGTATTTGTCTGCCTTGAAATTTACCCTCATGCGCAATCATATCTAAAAAGTGCATATAATCTGCAAGAGTACTTTGAGCGCCTCCGCCCAACATAGGACTATGACCTCCTTCATCATTTACTGGGACAAAATGAGTATTTTTCATTCCCAGTGGAATAGCAATATTTTCTATAAAAAGACTTTCAAAATCTTTACCTGTTGCTAACTCTGCCATTCTACCCGCTACTTGCATCGCCAGTCCACCGTAACTAAATTGCTCACCCGGCTTAGCCGTCGCCGGTAAATTGACAATATGTTTAACAGATTCCTTTAAAGTTTGGTAATTATCTGTAACAGAATCTTTAGGTTGATAATCAGGGAAACTCGCTGTATGAGAAAAAAGCTGTCTTAAAGTAGCTTCGCCTTTACTATCTTTAAATTCAGGCAACCATTTATTTACTTTATCCTCCCATGAAAGATTTGTCTTTTCGACAACCGATGCAATGGTCGCTGCTGCCAACCATTTACCCGCCGAGGCGATAAAAACCTGAGTTTCTTCTGTGTAATTTCCATAGCATTTTTTAAATACAACACTGTCGTTTTTAACAATCATAATCGCGGCGCCTGAATAATAATTGCTAGCAATCCACGCTTGAATTTTTCGATCTACAAGAGAAAAATCATATCTATACGTTATTTTTCTCTCAAGGTTATTTTGAGCTATTGCATTCAAATTACTTACTGCTACAAGAAAGCTTACTACAACTACATATCTTTTTTTTAAACCTAAAAGAACTAGCATCTATATTCGATTTATACTTAATATTATTTAAAATACCCGTAAAACAAATTATGCCGCTTACGGGTATTCTTTCAGTTTCATATAATATTATCTCGAATACAGCAATGTACCAAAACCTAAATCATCATATCCTCCACTATTAGGATCATACTCGCCGCTCCCTCCTTCTGGATAAGTAAGATCTTTTGCCATTTTTACGTATCTCGCTTTAATCCCTTTTTTTACAGTATAATAGTTGTAAATTCTTTCCCAGGCAGGTCTGATTTGACCACGAGCGGCATCATCTGCTGCAGCTGTATGCGTGATATTATCACAGTTAGTGTATTTATTAAATGGAACCGCTAACCTAGCATAATTAAATTTTGCCTCATATTCTGCTCCTTTAAGGATCAAATTATCTTTGTAACCATAAACATCCAGTCCTTGAGTTTCTGCCATTTGAGCAATTGTTCCCAATAATCCCACTACCATAAGAGCATGACCTTGATCACGTCCGGCTTCCTGAATTTGTCCTAAATCGATATCGTCATTAGCACCTTTTGGATGCACATAATTAATTGCCTTGATTAACTGACCATTACCAGCACCCTTCATTAAATAATTAATGACATAGGTATATTTTGCAACATCATCATTTAATACAGCAATTGACATAATAGAAGCTAGGTTGCATAAATCCCAGTTAGCCCAATAATGTGAAGAGCAGGTATTGTAATGAGTTTGCAGGAAATCATAATTTACCGGATAAAAGACATCTAACATCCATTTTTTAAATTTTGCCAGATCAGCCGCATTCCAGCCCGAATAATCACGCATAATTTCAGCAGCATTGGCAAATTGGTATCCATAAATACCTGCTCCTAAAGCTTTATTAGAGTCACCACTGATTCTAGTACAAGTAGCAGCCCAGGCATTTAATATTTGAATGGATTTATTGGCATAAGCTACATCTCCTGTTATTTTCCAACGAATAGCTGTAAGATAAGCAGCATGTGCATCATTCATAGCTGTAGAATAATTGTCTGATAATGGTTCTTCTTTAGAACCACCCCCTCTAATTAAGGTAGCAACCGGGCCTTTCATTACATAAGTCGCAGAAGAATGACTGTTACTAATCATTTTGTTATAACCAGCCAGCCAAGGATCTACATTATTAGCGACATTGGTTTTCATACGATCGAAATCTTCCTTCGAATGCAATAATCCCGGGTGCACAAACTTCATGTTAGCAGGAACGGTAATATCTTCCGAAGCATTTGATTTATCATCGTTTTTGTCTTGAGGTAAGCCATAATCATAGGAACATGCAACAAAGGCAATAGAACCAAGTAAAGCCCAAACAAATTTGGTTTTTGTTAATTTTATGTTTTTCATATACTTATTTTTTAATAGGTATTAATTCTGCCAGAGTTACTTAGATTCACTTAGTATAAAACTCGACAGTAATACGAAATAATTGATTTAATTATGGTAAACCAGCCAAGTGACGAAAAAATGCTACTTGGCTCGGTTAACTCAAATTTTATAAACCTAAAAAAGCTTTTAGTTCTGCTTGATTCTTAAATGTGCGAATCCAATCAACTTCATAACCTGTTTCAGTACCTACGATATCAGCTATTTTGAACTGTCTAGTTGTTAGTTCTGTTAAAGTTGTATAATCTGCAGACAAGTCATAATAAATTACATTTTGAGCCATTAAATCTGTTTTATATTTATTATTTCCCAGATTAGCACTACCTGTTGGGAGAGGATCAATAATGATATTACCAGTTCCTGGTTTAGCCGCTCCTGTACCTGTAAAAGCAATTTTCATAGCCAATATTGGATATTCCGGAGCTTGTATATATTTAGCTTTGGCAGCTCCTCCTGGAGAAGGAAATACTCCATTCATGATAGTATACAAATCAGCACGACGTTTACTCGCGGATGTCCCTAACTGAGTTGGATCAAAAGTTACCTTTAATTTACCATCTTCTATTTTATAAGATGCGTTTTGGGCTGGTAGCCATTGCGGATCCGCTGGATCATCAAACTCAAAAATATATTTCCCTTTAGGAGGTGCAATTACAGTTAACGAAGGCCCAGTGATAATTTGGTTTTCCAGCCAAACCCTTACTTTACCAGTAGCAGCACCTTTAGGAACTATAACATTAATTTGGGTATCTGACACTGAAACTGGTTTAGCAGAAAAAGCATCTACAGTTAAATCACTTGAAAATTTAACTGTTACTTTTGAAGGATCAGTTCCAAATCCTTTACCCGTAATGACAACTAAATCCCCTACGTTTACAGAAGTTGGAGCAATATTGCTTATTGTTCCTCCTGTTACATATTGAAAATCAGATGTAATAGCAGAATTTGTCCAGACTTTGACAGTAATTGGGCCTGTTCCTGCATCCTGTGGCACACGTACCTGAACAGAAGTATCTGTATAACTGATAATTTCAGTAGCGGCTATACCGTTAAAATAAATTTTTGCTGCTTTAACGTATTGACCAAAGTTGGCCCCGCTTAAAGTAACAATATTTCCAGAAGTTCCTGTAGTAGGAGAAACCGAACTTATTGTTACCGCAGGATAAGTTACCAATGGATCACCTACAAATTCTCTTTCCTGATCACTGCAAGAAGTAATAAATAGTATACTTACGAATGCTGTGACTGCTTTTATATTGTTTTTTATAATTTGCTTCATTTTGAATACATTTAGAAGTTCCTAATTAATAACCTGGATTCTGTACCAATTTCCCATTTAATTGTATTTGCGTCAATGGGATAGGAAATAAATAGTGTTTACGCTGAAAATTTCTATTGGATGCTGGATCTAACAGCAAGGCTCTAAGATTTCCTTTTCCAGTATCTACACTAATTTCGCCATAAGGATATGAAGCTGGCTTGTAGATATTTGCATTACCCTCATAGTCAGTTCCCTGAATAACAGAACCTACAATTGGCTGATTTAATTCTTGTTCTGCAATACCCCAACGTTTTAAGTCGTCATAACGAGAATTTTCTCCAAATAATTCGATGGCTCTTTCTCGTCTTATTTCTTCCTGCATATTTAAACCATTTGCTGTAACGAAAGCATTAGTTAAAGCAGGCAATCCAGCTCTTTGACGAATTAAATTGATTGATTCGTTTAATTCTGCATCACTAATAGCACCGTTTAATTCGAATAAAGCTTCGGCATAAATAAGATATACTTCAGCCAATCGAATTTGAGCAAAATCCTGAGACTCTGTATTTGCTGCTCTGTAAGTACCGTATTTATAAGAACGGAATTTTCTGTTAGCGTAACCCGATCCACTATCTCCACCTGGCCCAAATAATTTAATGGCTCCCTGCACTGGTGGTGCATCTGTAGCCGCATCTACAAAATAAGAAGTCAGTCTGTAATCTCTGTTCTTGTATTCATCTTGTACATGCTGATAGCCTTGAAACAAAGGCGACTTGTTTACAGGGAGACCATCAGAACATAAAAACATATCCATAAATTTGCGTGAAGGTGCTAATCTTGAAGAAACCGTATGGCTCAAATTTATACCGCCCTGTAACAAACCAAAATCGTACTTATTATATAAAATATATTCTTTGTTTGTTCCTTTATCTAGACCTGCAGGATTTGAACCAGCATCTTCTAAATTGAATAAATAACACATACTAAAATTGTTTAGCGGTGTATTGTAATTCCAAAGCTGGTAACCTCCACTAGTCATTACTTCTTTTGTTAATGCAATTGCCTCCTGTAAATAAGCATTTACATTAGAAGAAGATTCTGCCGTACCAGCTCCAGTAGAAGTTCCATCACCATCTGTAGTGTTACCAACGTATTTTTCCCAAGTTGCTTCGTATAATAAAACACGCGCCTTAAAAGCTTTTGCTGCCCAATTGCTTAAATGTCCTTTATCTGCACTAGATATATTTTGTTCGGTAGGTAAATTTGGAATCGCTTCATCTAAATCCCTAATGATTTGCTTCATTACTTCGTAACGGCTGTTGCGTTTTCCATACAATACAGCATCATTAATATCAACTACTGTAGTTACGATAGGTACTCCTCCAAAACGTTTTAGTAAGAAAAAGTGATGCCAGGCTCTAAAGAATTTTGCCGCCGCCACATATTGCGCAATTGCCGTTTTATCACCTGTATACTGCTCAGCAGCTTTTAATAATATGTTGTTGGCTCTAATATATTTATATGGATTTGTCCAGTAGATATCTGAATTGGTTGCAATTATATTACCGCGACCTTCCTCTTGTGCTAATGAAGTAAGATCTGTACCAAAGTCCATAAAAGAAAATACACTGCTGCTATTTATAGCTTTCCAACTGATCATTTTATTGTAAAAATCATTGGATGCGGCTTTAAAATCTGCTGTTGATCTAAAATAAGAAGCTTCAGTTTGTGCATCCAAAGGATCTAATTCTAGGTAATCATTTTGACAACTCGAAAACAATAATACTGAAGACAGCATTAAGGTTAATACTTTATTTTTCATATTCGTCATTTTAATAATTAAAAGGAAACATTAAGTCCTATAGCCAATGTTCTGGTAAAAGGATAAATCGTATTTGAACTATCTCCATACTCCGGATCATAACCATCTTTTACTTTAGAAAATTCAAATAAATCATTTCCTGAAAAATAAATTCTGAATTTATCAATTGGGAAATTTCCAATTTTCAAGTCGTCCAAAGTATAACCAACGATCAACGATTTCAACCTAATGTATTGGTTGTTTTGTAAAGCGAAATCATTGCTTGCCCAGTTCCAAGCAGCTCTAGTTGTATTGGCAGTCATTCTAGGATATTCAGCATCCGTATTCGTTTCTGTCCAAGTCTTACCTATAAAAGCTGTAGTCTGGCTACCGTATAATGTGTTAAATGGATATGAAAAGAAACCGGTTCTAAGAACGTTTTGCTGTAGCATTCCTTGAAAGAAAATAGAGGTATCAAATTTGCCATAGGTTCCATTTAAATTAAGTCCATAAACATAATGCGCCTGTGTATCTCCCATAAATTTCACATCCTTAACATCGATTTGCCCATCTTTATTTAAGTCTACTCTTTGAGTATCTCCAGGACGCAATGCATTAACTCCTGTTGGTAATGCTCCATTATTATTATTTGCTGCGTAATAAGCATCTACTTCTGCCTGATCTCTAAATAAATTTGTTGTTTCGTATAAGAAAATTGGGTTTAACGGATAACCTAAAACGCCATTGGTATTAACACCGTTTGTAATAGCTGTCGCATTTTCTTTCTTCAGTAAAATGTTCTGACTATCTCCCATATTGGCGGCAATACTATATTTGAATTTACCAATCTGTCCTCTATACCCCAGAGTAGCTTCCCATCCTTTTGTTTCCAACTCACCTGCATTAGTTTTCGGAGCAGTACCTCCTAGAACATCTGGATAAATAACATTGGTCAACATTCCGTTATTCCTTTTTTTGTATCCATCAAATGAACCGAAGAGTTTTTTATTAAAGAAGCTAAAATCAACTCCAAATGTATTCATAGCCACACGTTCCCATGAAATATCATTAGAAGTAATACCTGCTACAGAACTAGCTGTTTGTAAGGCTGCCGTAGAACCAAAAAGAGCACTTCCGTTGTTGATATTTGATACATAACTATAATTACTAATTCCTGATTGAGATCCCATTTCGCCGTAAGAGTATCTTAATTTTAGATAGCTTAAAGGCTTAAGATTTTTCATAAACCCTTCTTCTGTTACTACCCAGCCTGCTTGAACTCCACCGAAATTGTTCCATTTATTTCCATCTCCAAACTTAGAAGAACCGTCACGTCTCCAGCTTCCTTCAAGCAAGTATTTATTTTTATATCCATAATTAACTCTTGCTAAATAAGAATATAAACCATTATGACCACGACCACCCGTAGCTTCTACCTTTTCTTCGATAGAACCCATATTAAGATCGTAGACTCCATTATCAACAAATCCCTTTCTGTAACCATACAATCTAGTGTCTTCGGTTTTCTCGGCAGTTATTCCTAATAATCCTGAAAAACTATGATCTCCTATTTGTTTTTCATAATTTAAAAAACCACCATAATTTTGATAAGTTATTTGTTTATCTTCTTGTCTGATTGAAGAAGCCGAATTAACCGATTCTGGTGCTAAATCTCCATACCAGCTGTATTGCGGTACTGTGATTTCATATCTTAAGTTTGTATAAAAGTCTTTACTGTATGCTACCTTAGTCTGAAACGATAAACCTTTATACAATTTAAAAGTAGCCGATAAATTCATCATAATCTGATCTCTAATAGTTTGATCTCTACCTCCATCAACTGTAGCGGCTACACTGTTACGATTACCCGCAATATTAAAGTTCGCATACCATTGCCCATACGGATTTCTCGATGGGAAAAAAGGTGGATCTTGTGCTAATGAACCGTCTAATCCGGTAGAAGGAGAAGATAAACTATATTTTAAATACGACATATTTGTCTCTAAATTCAGCCAGTTATTAACCTTATAATCGTAATTTAATCGAACATTATACTGTTTTTTGCCATCATAAGCCGTTTGCAAAGCTCCCATATCTTCTGAATATCCATAAGACACTCGATAATTGGTGTTTTCGGTTCCTCCTGAAATACTTCCGTTATTGAATGTAGAAACAGAGCTTCCAAACATTTCATCATAACGAGGTGCATTTGCTATATAAATATCTCCCCAATATAGTGTTGAATATATTCCTGCGTAGCCTGACTGCATCAATTGTAAATTTTCTTTAGACTGCCATCCCCAATAATTGGCTTGCGCTCCATCTTCCTTTGCTGCATCCAGCCAAATGGTTGCATACTGCTGCATCGTTGGTGATTGTGGTCGAATACCTAAAGTGTTTACTCTGGTAGTCGTAGACAAATCAATTTTCATTTTACCAGACTTTCCTTTTTTGGTAGTAACCATAATTACCCCATTAGAAGATCGAGAACCGTATAAGGCCGCAGAAGCATCCTTTAATACTGTTACCGACTGGATATCGTCCGGGTTCATATTATAAAAAGCCTCATTGTTTATAGCCGGAGTTCCATCGATTACAATTAATGGAGAACCGCCGTTGATTGAAGTCGCTCCACGAATCTGCATATTAATAGCTTCTCTACCCGGTCTTGAAGAACTTCTGGTAATCACTAATCCCGGAGTTTCTCCCTGCAAAGCTAAAACTGGGTTGGTTACAGCTCTATCCTGAAAGGTTTTTGCTGTAACAGTTTCTATGGAACCTGTAGAAGTTACTTTCTTCTGGGTACCGTAGGCCACTACAATTACCTCGTCCAATTTCTTTTGGTCAGCTACTAATGCTACATTAATTACAGATTTACCAGCAACTGAAATTTCCTGTTCCTGATATCCAATAAAGCTAAAAACTAAGATGGCATCAGAAGAAGGTACACTAATCGTAAAATTTCCATCAAAGTCTGTGGTTGTGCCTTGATTGGTTCCTTTAATCATAATGTTAGCACCTGGACAACCTAAATTATCTTCGGCAGTTACTACTTTTCCTTTAATTATTATCTGCTGTGTTGCACTATTCAATTCAACCGTTTCCATCATTCCAATCTTTCTCTTTTCTAAAGCGAATGCATGAGAAGAAATGCAAACTAACATCGAACAAAGCAGTGCAGGCTTTAATCGATTAATTGAATTTGTTTTATTTAAAACAAGTTTATTCATTTTGATTTTTTTTGGTCGTTGATAATTAGTTTAAGTTTGTTACTACTATAATCTTTAAGCTGGTATAGATTTCATAAATACATTTTTTACGGTTAATAATTTTAATACTCGTAATTTTAAATCGAAATAATTATTAAATCGACAAAATCGAACAATGCAATATTAAAAAATTAGCAATCCAGAGCGTATAAACCATGATTCAAAGAGTATAAATTATATTTCAATATCGCGTAATTGCCTATATATTTGGGAGTTTAAGCACTTTTTATACTGTTATCTTCATGATTACTAATAAAGTTTGCTAAGTCACTACTAATTAAAATAATTAAGGATACTAATCTCTATTTTAAGACAATAAAAAATCCGATTTGAATACTAAATCGGATTTAAATAAAGTTATCTGTTGTTTTTAGTCAATAGACTTATCTTGATTTTTTCTTGGTTTATTTTCTTCTATATATTGTGAAGGCGTTACATTAAAAACTTCCTTAAAAGTCTTTGTAAAATAGGCCGTTGAATTGAATCCACAATTATGAGCTACTTCTTTAATCGAAAATGAATCGCTAATCAGCAGTTCTGCCGCATATTTTAATTTTATGGTTCGAATAAAATTGCTTGGATTTTGTCCCGTCAAGGAACTAATTTTTCGATAAAACTGAGAACGTCCCATATTTAAGGCATTCAGCAAATCGTCTAAAGAAAAATCGACGTTAGTTACATTATCTACAACTGCTTTAGTGGCTTTATCCAAAAATTTTTCATCGAGTGAATTAATCGTTATATCAGCTGCCGGAATAATTCCACCTACAGCAGCAAAGCGTTCGCGAGAACGTTTACGTGCTTCCAGCAAATTATTAACTCGAGCCTTAAGTACATTAATGCTGAATGGTTTTGACAAATAGGCATCAGCGCCTCTTTCATAACCCATTGCCAGATCTTCATCTAAACTGCGGGCTGTAAGCAGTAAAATAGGTATATGACTAATTTCAAAGTCACTTTTAAGCTGTTGGCATAATTCGAAACCATCCATTTTTGGCATCATTACATCACTGATTATGATGTCTGGAAAATACTTTCTTATTTTTTCTAAACCAGCAACTCCATTGACTGCTTCTTTAACCCTAAATTGTTCGCTGAGTTCTGCTTTAAGATGACTTCGAAGCACTTTATTATCTTCAATCAAAAGTACTAATGGTCTTTTTTTATCTGAATCTGAAGCCACTGTATCCGAATTTATATTTTCATCGGCTATCGAAATTTCATAATCTGCAGATGAAAGCGCATTCATATTCTTACCTTGGGATGTTATGGTTCCTGCTTCTATAATCTTTTTACCATCTTCTTTTAAATCTGCCGGAAGTCTCACACTAAAAGTTGTGCCTTGTTTATATTTGCTTTCAACCAGAATCATTCCCTTGTGCAATTCAACAAGACTCTTCGTAAAATTTAATCCAATACCTGTTCCCGCTTTAGACGCATCAGCATGGAAAAAACGTTGAAAGACTTCTTTAAGCTGTTTCTTTTTAAAACCTATTCCAGTATCAGAAACATTAATCTGAATCATTTTCCGATTGATCGAAGGCCTCAAATAATTCCATTTGTACCCTATACTGTCTACAAAAATTTCAGATAATGTCAACGTTATAATTCCTCCATTATCTGTAAACTTAATTGCATTAGACAAGAGATTTGCTAGTATTTTTTCAATTTTATCGGCATCAAAATTTCCATAATATTGATCAAACTCTGATTCAAAGACAAAACGTATGTTTTTGGATTTGGCTAAATCTTCAAACAAGAAAAAAGTTTCCCTGCTAAATTTTACAATATCCAGATTAGCAATTTCTAAATGAGATTTACCCAAATCCATTTTTCTAAGATCCAATAATTGATCCACCAAATAAAGTAAACGCTTACTGCTTTTTTGAATTATAGCTGCAGATCTTTTTACTTCATCGGGCTCATTAAAGTGAGTCAATATTTTCTCAACGGGATTTAATATCAAGGTCAAAGGTGTTCTAAATTCATGAGAAACATTGATAAAGAATTTTAGTTTTAATTGATCCAATTCTTGTTCTTTCTCCTCATTTAATCTTCGGGTATAATACTTTAGTCCAAACCAGATCATGGCTGCTCCTGCAATCATATAGAAAATATATGCCCACCATGATTTCCAAAAAGGAGGAGAAACATTAATCTCAATACTTGTTTTACCAGCATTTTCCCATTGCCCATCAATAGCGGCCATTACTTCAAAAGTATAGGAACCAGGTGGCAGATTGGCATAATTTGCAATACGATTATTATCTGCATTGATATATTCTTTATCCAGACCAGACATTTTATAAGCATATTTGACACGCTCCGGATTCTGATAATTTAAGGCTACAAAGCTTATTGATATATGACCTTCATTATAGGCCAATTTTAATTTGTCTAAACTATTAAGATCATTTTCAAATAAAACTCTATTATTAATCGTATCACCGGCATTAATTTTTTGATTGAACAATTTTATACCAGAAAGAATAGGTTTTACTTTGTCTGAATTCAATACAATATCGTTGGGATTAAACAAATTAAACCCATTTATTCCCCCGGCTATTATACGTCCATCAAAAGTTTTGGCTATTGATTTACTTTGAAATTCTAGACCTTGCAAGCCATCATGAACATTAAAATTAATAATCTTACCAGACTTAGGACTTAATAGAGACAAACCACTCTTTGTACTAATCCATATATTTTTATTATTATCTTCCTGTAAGCCAACCACTAAATTATTTGGAAGACCACTTGAGGAAGAATAGGATTTTCTTAATTGTAAATTCTTATCTAATTGAAACAAGCCCATATCTGTACCAATCCAAATATTCCCTTTGTAATCTTCGATTACCTGGTTTACACGATTGCCCTGGACATTTTTAATTTTAATTTCTTCAAACTGGATTTTCTTGGGTATTCTCGCATCCAACTTATCAAGATTTACATAACAAAGACCTATAGATGTCCCTACCCAAAGTCTATTTTTGGAATCTACAAAAAGAGAAAAGACAAAATTGCTGATGATACTTTTTGGTGAATTCGGACTATTCTTAAACTGATAAAAACGTTCTGTTTGGGTATCAAATAAATTTAGTCCTGCCAAAGATGTTCCCAGCCAAAGTCTTTCTTGTTTGTCTTTGGCAGCACACCAAACTGTGTTTTGGCCTATTGAAAAAACATTATTCGGATCATTTAAAAACCGTTTTACCTGACCAGTCTTTGTATTAAATTTATTAAGACCTCTGTCCCAGGTACACACCCATAACTCATCATTATTACCCTCAATTACATATAGAATTTTATTGGAACTCAATGAATTTGAATTACCCGGAATATTTTTATAATGTTTATACGTTTCTTTTGTATCATCATACATATCAAGGCCTCCTCCATCTGTTCCAATCCAGATACGCTGACGACTATCCTGAAATACTGACTGCGCAATTTTTGTACTTAAACTATTTGAAGTTTGTGTTTTGTAGAAATGATGTCCAAACGATGATTTAAACAAAGCTAATTTGCTTACTCCTTTATTATAAGTAGCTATCCAATACGTTCCTTCTTTATCTTGCAGTACTTTTGACGGTTGATTGTTGGGTAATGAAAATGGATCATCTGGATTTTGAACGAGATGTTTTATCAATCCTTTTTCTTTATCCAATAAGTATAAGCCTTCTCCATCTGTAGCAACCCAAATCAAGCCTTTACTATCTTGATATAGATGAAAAATTGGTACTAAGAAAATATCCGGACTAACCTTTTTATATTTTTTAGTAGTCGGATTATAAACATACAAATGCCCTAAATCATTCCCAATCCAAAATTCTCCTTTATTATCAAGTATAATTTGTTTAGGCAAATGATCTAAAAACTGATTGGTCTCAAAATTTATATTTTGACGCTCAAATACATTGGTTTTGGAATTGTACTTATGCAAATTATTTCCTGCCGTTCCAATCCAAAGCTGTCCTTTTTTATCTAATATCAAATTAGAGACATTATTATTATCTAATGCATTACTGTTTTTAGAGCTGGCAGTATAACGAACTGATTTTAAACTTTGAAAGTTATTTGAAAAAGTTGATAGATCAATTTTAATCAAACCATTTTTGGTACCAACCCATAGTATTTTTTTTAGAGTGTCAAATTTTAGACAATTGATTTCCTCTCTCGGATTAGTTTTATCGATAATATTCTTTTCCAGATTAATTTTGTAAAATCGGTGCGCTTTTTTATCAAAGACATTTAAACCATTACTGGTTCCTATCCATAAGTATCCTAGATGATCCTCTGTAATGGCATTTATACGATTGTTACTAATGGAATATTTATCATTAACTATTGGTCTGAAAATTTCAAATTCATAGCCATTATACTTATTTAAACCGTCAATGGTACCAAACCACAAAAAACCTTCTTTATCTTGGAATATTTCGACACAAGTACTGCTGGACAGCCCTTTACTGGTATCAAAATTCTCAAACTTCAAATTTGAAAATTGTGCATTACTATTAAAACTGACTAATAATAACGCACCTAGTATTAAATCTCTTATTCTCACAATTTACTATACTATATATCCTGTAAACACAACATTATTTAGGATTACATTAATTCCGTTTTAATCATTTTTTTAACTAAGTCAAAAAACATAACTAATCTTTTTAACCATTCTTCTGCCGCCCTATTAGCTATTCAGAGCAAAAGACATAAAATTTATTTAAGAAAACAAGCATCCACACAAAAAAGCGAAATACCCTCCACGCCACAATTTTAAACAAAAGAGATAATAATACTTTTAAATTATCAACCAATTACTATAAAATAAAAGTCATTTTTGGATTATTTAGGCATAATCAAAAGATATACGGCAGAGTTAAACCCTACTAAATATCTCCTAAAAGCAAAAAAGCGAGTCTAAAACATTAACTAGTAACATTTTAGACTCTCTTTTTATTTTGTATTTCTTTTGGTTAGTGTTTTCTTAAGTACTTCATTACTATTAACTCTTTAATACTAAGTTATTTAAGTGATTTAATACTAATTTTTGCCTTTTCAAGATTATCACCTTTAACTTCAAGCTGTATACTACCACTTTGTTTAGTTGACTTTACCAACACCACCAATTTCCCACTAAAAAGCTTCATTTTATTATCATGAAATATTTCCAACGATGTCGCATCTCCATTACACGCTGCTCTATAAGTTCCAGCTCCAGTTACTTTAAATTCCAGTTCGTTGACTGCCGTTGGACATGGAATTCCATTTTTATCTACCACCGAAACCGTTACAAAAGAAATATCATCTCCGTCGGCTTTGATTGTTTTACGATCTGCTTCTAGCACAATTCTATAAGGATCTCCAGCAGTTTTAATTTCATTTTCTGCGGCTATTTTCCCATTTGAATCAAATGCCACGACTTTTACGGTTCCAGGTTCATATTTTACATCATTCCACATCAATCTGTAACGGTTCTGTGGCGTTGAATTGTTTTTCTTCTGAATACCCATGCTTTTTCCATTAACAAAAAGCTCGGCGCTGTCATAATTGGTGTAAACAAAAACTGGAGTAATTTCTCCTTCTCTTCCTTTCCAGTTCCAATGTGGGAGTATATGAAGCGTTTTCTCTTTTGTATTCCATCTGCTTCTGTAAAGATAAAAACGGTCTTTAGGAAGTCCTGCCAAATCTGAAATCCCGAAATAAGAACTTCTTGACGGCCATTTTTCATCATACGGCGTTGGTTCTCCTAAATAGTCAAAACCAGTCCAAACAAATTCTCCAATAACCCAAGGTTTGTCATCCTGAAGCACAAAATCTTCATCAGGAACATTCGACCAGCTGCAAGCTTCTAAATCGTAAGAAGAGCTTTGAAAATCATCATATTCTTTATTCTTTGTCTGTACAACAGGAAACTTGTAAATTCCTCTTGAACTCACTGTCGAAGCCGTTTCTGAACCTAATATAAGTCCTTGTGGAAATGTTTTATATGCTTCTTCATAAAGATGCACTCTATAATTTAATCCCGGAATATCGAGCAAAGCTCCAAAGCCAGATTCCATAGTGGCTTTTACCTGATCCATACCAACGGTCACAGGTCTTGTAGGATCTTCACGGTGAAAAATGTCCTGCAACCATCTGGCACGTTTTACCCCCTCAGCACCCCATTGATCCGGAACCTCATTTCCTGAACTCCACATTACAATACAAGGATGATTTCTTGTCGCTCTCACTAAATTTACAACGTCTTTTTCAGCATATTCTTGAAAAAAGCGATGATATCCGTTTTGTACTTTTGGCTTTGCCCACTCATCAAAACTTTCTGCCAGAAACATGAATCCCATTTCGTCTGCCAGTTCCAACTGTTCAAACGAAGGCATATTATGAGAACTTCTAATCGCGTTGCATCCCATATCTTTTAGAATCGTAAGCTGTCTTCTAAGCGCTGCTTTATTTACAGCAGCACCAAGAGGCCCTAAATCATGATGAAGACAAACTCCTTTAAATTTCGTCACTTTACCACTAAGGCTGAATCCTTTATTAGCTTCGTATTTAATAAAACGGATACCGAATTTTATATTTTGTTCATCTTTTAAAGTTCCATCTGCTGCATATAATTTGGTTGTCGCTGTGTATAAGTAAGGCGTCTCAGGACTCCACAAATGAGGTTTTGCGACCTCTATTGTTTGATGGATTGTTTGATTTTTGGTTTCTCCGCCTTTTTGTGTGGCTACAACATTATTAGCAGCATCTTTTATTTCAGTAATCATTGACATATCACTGCCATGAACTTCTGATTTAATATCAACAACAGCATTATCCCCTTTCATTTCCGGAGTCGTAATAAAAGTTCCCCACTGAACAAAATTTTCCTCTTCTTTTATTACAACACTAACATTTCTGTACAGTCCGGCCCCGGGATACCATCTTGACGAAAAAGGCAAATTAGTCAACTTAACAGCCAATAGATTTTCTGAACCTGCTTTAAGATCATTCGTAATATCAATATAAAAATAGCTGTAACCATAACCCCATTCTCCTATTTTTTTTCCGTTTAAGTAAACTTGCGGTTCGCTCATAGCACCTTCAAAAATAAGAAGTGCTTTTTTTCCTTTTTTAAACTCAGGAATAGAGAAAGTATTACGGTACCAGCCCGTTCCGATATGTGGTAATGATCCAGTACGACCCGTTTTTTCTGTTGGAATTTTTTCTCCGTTTTGTTCAATTGCCGAAACCTGTTTGTCCCATTCTTTGTCAAAAGGTCCATAAATAGCCCAATCATGAGGCACGCTGACTTTTTCCCATTTAGAAGTATTGAAATCTACAGAAAAAGCGTCTTCTTTTACCTCCTTGGAAAAGCGCCAGTTGTCTTTTAAAATAATTGTGGTGGATTGTGACATCATTTTTCCAGATGAAAAAATCAGTACAAATGAGAATAATATTGATTTTAAAACTAATTTCATTTTTATTACTGTTCTTTAACCATTAAAACTTAGGATTATCAGGAATTTTATTTACTGAAAGTAAATTTAACTGTTTATTTATTTTGTGAAAGTATCCAATACAAAATAGCGATTTCTTTAAGAAACCAAATATTATAGTAAAATTACATACTTACAAATATCAAATCATCCACATAACAAAAAGCTCCAGCTTTTCCATCAGCCAAAAAACCAATCTCCACCTTTCCTCCTTTTACAACAATATTTGAAATAGTAATGGTTTTCCACGCTGTATTTTGTTCTTTAATGACATATGAAAATCTCTTGTTACCGCTGATAACATACATTTCTAAATTCTTAAAATCGGCGCCGTTTTTTATTTTGGCAGAAAGTGTATAAACACCGTCTTTCAGTTTTACAAATGGCGAATAAGCGATAGTTTGAAAAACCTTTCTTTTAAAATCTATTTTATCACTGATTTCGAGACTTTTTTCTCCGATTACCGTTTTACGCTCCTCTTCGGTATTAAAATGATTTAAAACTGGTGAGATTGAATCCAACGAAATCTTATTGCCTTGAATCACTTCAGAAAACCAGCCCGTCAACTGAATCTGAACAGGTTTTACGGGACTCGGAATATGTCTGCGGTCGGCTTCAAAACTGGCGTTTTTAATGTAGTTATTGTCTTTTGCTACTTCCCATTTTCCTGTTTTTTCCTCCAAATTCCATGAATTCAGCGAATTAAAATATGGTGTACTGCCTTCAAACGAAATTGGGCACCATTGGTTATACCCCAATCCATTTCCCGCAAAATTGGCCCAGCGGTCTCCGCAATAAACAATAGTTTCTTGTTTGCTTCCTTTTACAGAAAAGAAAAATCCAGTTTGCGAGATGTGCGCAAAATCGTCTTCCGTGCCTTTCATTACCTGCATATCATTTACAGGAAGATAAGGCCCGCGAATATCGTCTGCTACCAAATAATAAGCAAAAGAGGCATCCCAGCCATAAATATTGGACGCAAACATATAATACTTATTCTTGTACTTAAACATACAGTTTCCTTCACGGCTTTCGCCTTTAAAAACTTCTGTACAATCCAAAAGATTTATTTTTTCTTCTTTTATACCAATTTCAGAAACATAAATTTTATTACGTCCTCTTCCGTAAGAATAAATTAAATAGGATTTTCCTGTATCTTCATCTGTAAAAACAGTCTGGTCGCCAGTGTTGCTCGTTCCAATCATTTTTTCCATATTGATTTTCTGATGCCACTCAAACTGACCTGTCGGCGAATCCGAAAGTGTAATCAATACTTCTGAGTCGTGCTGTACGAACATTACATATTTTTTCCATTCTTTGATGTAAGCAACTCCCAAACGTCCAACCCATGTTTTACCGTTTTTATTTACTTTTTCTTTGGTCAAAACATCGGCTTCAAAAGTCCAGTTAACCAAATCTGTAGAGCTGTAACAGGTTACCGATTTAAAAGTTGATGTTGGCAGTGTAACCGCAGGATTATTGCGGTAAACATCTGCTTCTTCATACTGCACCCCATACCAATAATATTTCTGAATACCGCTTATAGGGTCTGTAAATTTAAAAATACCGCCACCCTGACTGTAAATGGGTTTTCCGTCTTTGGTCTTCCAAAAAGAATCATTTTTAATATTCAATAACTGCGCTTCAACAACAGAACCGTTAAAACAGCATATAAAAACTAAAAGTATTTTGAACAGAAGGGCATTGATATTCATCTTTCTAAAATTTAAATCAGTTTTGAGCACTAAAGTTTTTCACATTTTCATGAATGGATTTTTCTCCCTGAACATTTTGAGCTGTTACATTTTTAAGAAAAACATTTTCGACCGGAAGTTCTTTCTGCGCCAAAATTCTAGAGATAAATTTGACGTTTGTAGCTTTTACATTTTCAAGATACACATTCTGAATCGGCGTAAGTCTTCTTTCTATCGTTGGAACTAAATTTCGCCATTGGTACAAAACATCGGTTTCAATTCCGAGGATTCCCTCGTCGATTTTTCCTGAAGTTATATTGGTCATGTGAACGTTCTTTACATAACCGCCTCTTCGTTCATTGGTTTTAATAAATAAAAGATGATTGAGTTTTGCTCCATCTACAACGGTGCAATTATCAATAAAAACATTTTCGATACCGCCCGAAAGTTCACTTCCAATAGCCACCAATTGATGTCCGTTTTTGACAATGCAATTTCGCATTACAATATTTTTTGAAGGCGTGTTCAATCTCCAGGCATCCTGATTACTTCCGGATTTAATAGCAATCGCATCGTCTCCTTGGTCAAAAACACAATTTTCTATCAAAACATTCTGACTCATTTCGGGATCTACACCATCGTTATTATGCCCGTGAGCATAAACATTCAAATTTCGAAGCACCACATCTTTAGACAAAAAAGGATGAATCGTCCAAAACGGACTGTTGGTAATTGTCACACCTTCCATCAGAATATTTTCACATCTGTTAAACTGAATAAACTGCGGACGAAAATTAGCCGTATCGTTTACCATTTGTCTTTCTTTCATGGGCTTATTGTATGAAGCTAGATAATACAACATTTTCAAGCTTTCCATATGTGCTTTAGGTCTTGCAAACCATTGTTTCCAAACGTCCATTTTGGCCTTTAGTTCACCTTCGCCTGTAATCGCTATATTTTTACATTGATACGCATAAATCAAAGGCGAATAATTATAACATTCATAACCTTCCCAAGTCGAACGTACCGCTGGCAGGTAATCTTTTGGGTTTTCTGAAAAAAGCAAAACCGCGCCTTTTTTCAAATGCAGGTTTACATTACTTTTAAAATGGATTTTCTTCGTTAACCATTCTCCTTCTGGAATAACCACAATTCCGCCACCCGATTTGCTGGCCTTAGCAATAGCTTTACTGATTGCCTCAGAAGTTTTATTCAAATCTCCTGCTACAGCACCAAAATCTGTAATCGAAAATTCTTTACAGTTGCTGAAATCAGGAATTTTTATCGCTGGCATTTCAAAGGGTGCTTTTACATCCACTTCTTTTAAGGTTACGCCTGAATCATTTTTCTTGAACGATACAAAAACAAACGAAATCACTAAAGCCGTACAAAATATTATTTTTTTCATGATTGGATTTATTTTAATCTTATGAACACCCTGTTGGGTGAAATTACTTTTTTCACTTCTATTAAATCAGCTTAGATATAAATGAGCTTTAATCTGTATGAATCTGCGTGAAAAATTTATAAGCAAAAGTATTTCACGCAGATTTTAAAGGATTTCAGCAGATTAAATTAGATTTTTAATTTTGAATGAAGCTATTTTATTCTATTTCACCCAAAGGGTTATGAGCATTCTTTCTGAATTAACTTTTAAACTATTTCTTTGCTGACACTAACACAATATTTGGCTTTGGAGCAGGTTCCATGTCTGCTCCCATATAAAAGCTGGTATGCGGAGGCTGATTGTAGCCAACATTCTGCCACGCAATGCTCAATCTGTACTGAGGATCGTGCATGAGCGTATATTGTCTGATTTGGGTCGGAATAGTGGTAGAATAAATTCGAAGCTCTTTATTGTCTTCCGACCTCAAAATTAATTCCTCACGCCAGTCGCCTAAAATATCTGCTGAAAGTGCCGGTGTCGATTTTGTACCATTATTAGAAACCGCACCATTGGCAGTAAACAAACGGCCTTTTTCATATTTATCGATATAATTCGAATTGAGAATTTCACGTGATGCATCTCCATCCCAATAAATTAAGAAATTAACCGAACTTGGTGCTTTCCCAACGACATTGCCTTTCATATCATACAAATTTGGAGAACCTGACCACCAGAATTGTGCGCCTTTTCGGGCGGGATCGATATTATCTGCAACACCTCTTCCAACATCTTCATTTAGAGAATCCGTAAATAAAACTTTTCCATCTGCAGCGGCAAAAATAGTAACCCCAGGCCCTTTTGTACCATTTTCAATTTCATGAATTCCAAAAACTTCTAGACCTGGACGATCAGGATCCAAATCTGAAACATGAATAGCATCCCCATGTCTGAAACCTGTTGTATACAACCCTTTTCCGTTGTCATCAACACACATCGAACCATAAATAATTTCATCTTTTCCGTCATTATCCACATCCGTAACCGTAAGATTATGATTTCCCATTCCCGAATAGGGATTTTCAGAATCTTTACTATCAAAAACCCATCTTGAAGTTAGTTTTTGATCTTTAAAATCCCAAGCAGCCAAAACTGTCCTTCCATAATATCCACGACACATTACAACGCTTGGATGAATGCCGTCGAGATAAGCAACACAAGCCAAAAAACGATCCATACGGTTTCCTTTAGTATCATTTCCACCGCTTCCGCCATGTCCTCCCCAACCTGCCAAATCACCTCTTTCGGGAATATAATCGACTGTTGTAATTAGTTTTCCTGTTTTTCCGTTAAAGACAGAAAGGTATTCAGGGCCTTTCAAAATTTTCCCGAAAGTTGGCGAATTCGGATCTCTGTCGACCCAGTCTTTGGATGCATCTCCTACCACATTATTCTGACTGTCTCTCGTACCGTCTGCTGTTTTACAAACAAACTCCGAAATTCCGTCGCCATCCAAATCATATACCATAAACTGAGTGTAATGTGCGCCTTCGCGAATGTTCTTTCCTAAATTGATTTCCCACAAAAATTTACCTTCCAAAGTATAGGCTTGAAAAATAGGCGCATCGGTAATTCCTGTATGAGAATTGTCATGACCTTTTCCAGTCATGTGCACCACAAGATCATACTTTCCGTCGCCATCCAAATCACCAACCGAAAGGTCATTTGCTGTATAACCTTCAATTGGTTTCAATGTAATCAACAAATAATCTTTATCTGGACTTGAAGCCGGAATCGTAAAACTTCCTTTTGCATCAGATTCTTTTCCTTTTAAAACCGTTTTTACAAACCAAGTATTTTCTTCTTGAGCATTCGCTTTGGTATCTAAAAAGTTTGTTGCGCCAAAAATTGGTTTGTCATTTAGTTTCACTGCTTTTTTAGTACCGCTTTTACGATATAAATTAAAAGCTAGATTGTCCAGATCAGTTCCTAAAACACGCCAGCTTATAAAAAAATGCCCTTTATCTTTAATGGCAATAAGACCACGGTCTAGGTCTTCCATCTGTCTTTGCGCAAAAACATTTAGACCTAAAAAAAGCATTATTATTACAAGGTATTTACTGTTTTTCATATTGTATTTATAGATATGAGTTTGTTGTTTTTAATCTCGCAAAGTCGCGAAGACACAAAAAAAATTAAAAGCTAAACTTAGCGACTCTGCGCCTTTGCGAGATTATCTATTTTTTCAACTTTAAAAAAAAATTAGCATCTCAGAACCTTAGCAACTTAGAATCTTTCAAAAAAACTTCTTAAATCCTTCGCTTTTTACTTTCCATGTTCCATCTTTCGGGAAACCCGGGTTTTCTTCATTCGTTCCGTCCCAGCCTGCGCACATCATAGCTACTGCTGTCAACAATCCGCCATTTCCTGGAAGATAAAGCGTTAAGCGTTCTGCTTGATAATTATGTCCATTTTTTAAATAGGTATTCGTTGTCACATTCATAAACAAAGCATCAATAGCTTTTTCCGGCATTTGCAGGCGAGCGGCAGACATAGCCGTCATCGGAAAATCCCAGCCCCAGGTTTTATCCCATGACCAAGTATTCCAAACCAAATCGAAAGTATTTTTCATGATTTTCTTATCCAACAAAGAAGTTTCTGGAAGCATTCCGAAAGTCCCTAAAACGGAAGGATGGTCGGTTTTAAATTCTGGATTGGTATACGAATCTGTTGCACTTTCTGTCGCCAGATAAACCTGATCTGAAATTGGCAATGGAGATAATTTAGCTAAAACTTTTTCCCATTTTTCTGGTACTTTTTGGTTTAATTTTTTCTTCCATGCAATAGCCGTTTTCAAAGCCCAGTTCCAATACGCTAGCTCATAAGTCGGGTTAAACGTTTCCATTGCCTTGAAACGTTCCTGCGCAGGAATAACACCTGGCCCTAAAACGTAACGGTCTTTTTTAGCATCATAATTAGCAAACGAAGCCATAAAATCTGCGGATGCAAAAACTCTTTCGCTGTATAAATCTAAAGTTGCTTTTTCGGGTTTATTACGATACAGCAATTCGGCATAGGTAATAAAATGCGGTTGCTGCCAAATCAGAAACGAACCTACAGATGACGGACTTTCATTTCCGTCTGGGTCAGTCATTTTCTGCCATCTTGCTCCTTCAAAACCTTGTCTTTTGGCAATATTTTTTGCTTTATCAAAAACTTTCTGATACCACGGAAGGCTTTTTTCTAATAAATCTGCTCTGTTCCAAAGTGCAAAATGAACACCGTGCCACCAATGCATTTCCAAATGCGGTTTTCCGTACCAGCTGTTATAAGTTAATCCTGTTTCTTGCGGAGGCACTTTTCCCGTACATTGTACTTTGGTCAAATACTGCGACAAAATTACTCTGCGTTCCAATTCGTTGGCACGAGGATCTGTGCTTCCCGAAAAATCAACTGCTGCACCGCTTTTCCAAAATTGTTCCCAGCCTTTGCTGCTGCTATTTTCGATAACCAAAAAAGAAGAATTTGAAACTGGTTTTTCCGCTAAAGCGAAAAGACAGCTTAATTCTAATATATCTGTATTTGAGGGTTCTAAAACAAAATAATGTTCCCCTGTTTTCTTAATCTGCGCATTTCCTTTCCAGCTTAAACCCACATTATACGAAATGCTGTCCATAATATGTTTTACAACAGCCTGCGTTTTCGATTTTTCAAATAAAGTACTTTTATAATTCTGTTTTCCTTCCCATTTTGTGCCCATATCAGCCCAATCTCCTGTCGGAAACGGAATTCGCAAACTGATTTTCAGTCGTTTTTCTTTCAATAAAGCAGACTTAACTTTTACACCTATTTCATCTTTATCTTGATGCGAAGCGGTGTAAACGGTTACTGGAGTTCCTTCCACTTCAAAATAACTTTCAATTTCGCCCGTCCATAAATTCAATTTCTGAGAAATCGCCTTAAGGTCGTTTGGTTGCACAAAACTTCCATCTTTTTTAGTGATTTCAAAGCCTAAATTTCCCAATTGCAATAAATGTGGATTCTGCCTGAACCAGTTTACCGCCTCAACTCTTCTCGCTGGTTCCTTAATTTGAACAGTATATGAAATGTCTCTTCCATACTGTTTGTAATCTCTTAAAGTCTCTGAAAATTTATAGCCGTTTACATTTTTATAACTGTCCCAACCCCATTCTGACTGTGTTCCTAACGGAATTCCGTTTTGATACGTTTTTGGAAAAGTCTGAAGTCCTGTTGCATCCACCGTAAAGGCAAAAGCGCCATTCCCGATTGTTAAAGAAGCCAGCGTATCGATTGCCGTAATTTGAACATTATGTCGTGTTACCAAGGCTTTTCGGTCTATTTTTTGAGCAAAAAGCGATGCCGAAAATAGGATGGCAATAATTGAAAATTGTTTTTTCATTGGGTTAGTTTTTTGGTTTCTAATTGAAATGAAATTTTAACCGCAAAGCACGCAAGTTTTTTTACTAAACATTACGTTTTAAAACGCAAAGTTCGCAAAGCTTTATCTACACAAAGCTTTGCGAACTTTGCGTTTTTTTTAGAATTCCAAAAGCAAAAAAAACTTGCGTGCTTTGCGGTTAAATCTCAAGCTGTTTCATATTATTATCTAATTAAAGTCAAACTCATCAAACCAATCACCACATCATTAGCAATGGTTTTCAAAGTCAAACTTTTTAATGTTTTATTTTTATCCAATGGCAAATCCAGAATCGTTCCCGCACCGCCTTCGACTCCATAATTGGTAAGTCCTTTTATAGCTTTAAAATCTTTAAAATCTCTCGAAATTTCTCCTGATTTCAGATAGACTCTCGGCGGTTTTGGAGCATCGGTGGTAAATGCTAATCCGTCAATAAAATAATCCTGCTCGATCGGCCACCAGTTTTCCGGATTTTTAAGTGCTAAAACTTCAGAAGTTCCGTCTGTGTAATTTACTGTGATTTCGCCATTTGTCATTCGGCTCTGCATTGGATTTGTAGTTCCCGCGACCATAAAATAAACATGCGAGGCTTTTCCAGATAACGGAATCGAAACACTTTCCGGATAATTATCCCACATAGAAGTGAAAACAATATTTTTTTGGTCTGCTTCAGAAGGCGTTTTAAATACAATTCCTTCGGGAGAAGTAATTTGTTCCTTGTTTTTAGCTTTTTCACGAAGGCCACTATCGTCAATTTTTACTTCCAAATTGGGATAACACCAATTGCCAATTCCCTGTTTCGGAAGCTGTAATGTCGTCGTTTTTGGTCTAGGCGAAAGATATTCATTGGTAAAAACATCGGTAACTTTAGCATTAAAATAGGACGAAAGAGCAATTGATTCCTGTTTATGGGAAGTCGAAAACGGAATATCCCAATTGATTATCTTCATATTTTGAATGGATGAATCGCCACTCTTAATCTCAAATTCGTTGGTTCCCGGTATTAAATCCTGAACTGGAATTTGAACTGTTTTCTTTTCTAATACATTAAAATTAATTGGCTGGCTTACTTTTTTATTCGTATTCAAAACCAGAGAACCTTGAATCTTTTTTACGGTATTGTTTTTAATAGAAACTTCTAAAGTATTTCCTTCCGCAAGTTTGGCTGTCACTTCTAATTTTGGTTTAAAATTAACTTCAACAGGATGCCACCAAGACAATTCACCTTGTTTCAGTTTTATAAAAAATATGCGGTTTCCTTCTCCGTTAACCTTTGCATGAAGTTCATTTTGTGTTTTCGAAATAGCACTTAAAACCGACTGCGGGTCGTAAACCGAAAGAATTTCAGCTTTAAGAGTCATCATATGTAAATCTTGTCCGCTAGTATAAAATGGTGTCTGTTTTTTTGTTTCCAAAGGAAAACCTTTCCAATTTACAACCACATTATAAACAGCGTTGTAAGGCAGTTCAATACCGATTTTTGGTTTTCCGATGCTTTCCGAAATTGCTTTGTAGGAAGCAATTTTTCCGTTTATCATAACACTTTCGATTCTATCATAAGGCGCTTCCAAAAGCAGTTTTAAATTCATTTTGGACGGAAAACGATTTTCGATTTTGTAACTGTCTTTTTTATTTTCCCTTCTAAAAGAAAATGAAATATCCGGAATTTCGATTGAAGCCTCATTCCACTGAGAAGGAAAACCTGGACTGATAGTCAAAGTTTCTGCTAAAGCATCGGGCTGAATTCCGTAAAGCCCTTCAACCAAAGTCCTTGAAGCCATTCCGATTGGGTCGGCAAAATCACGATACAGTTCGCCACGCATCGCATCCTGGTACAAAAGCTGTTCAAAAGCACCTGGCGACGCTCCTAAATACATACTTTCTATCAAAGCGCTTTCCCATAAATGATACGCTTTTTCCGCTTGTCCGCCCTGCCAGAAAGCCAAAGCGGTATGCAATTGTTCCGCCAATGCCACATTATTGACCGACCAAGTGTAAGGTTGCCAGTTTGTGGTGCTTATTGTGAATAAACCGCTTTTATCTAATCCTTCTGCTTCAATTGGTATACGCGGAATCTGTTTATCTACATAATTTAACATCTGAAAACTCTCAAACGGAGTAACCATTTCTGAATCAATAACATGATAAATACTCCATACTCCGGGAGTTTCGTGTACTAATCTATTTCCTAAAGCGTCTTTGTATTCTGCAAAAATTCCTTTTTTGGGAAGCCATAAATTCTGATTGGAAGCTTTTAAGATTTTGTCCGCTTCTTTTGTAAAAGGCAATGCATCTTCCTGTATTTTTTTGGCTGTAGATGCCAGCGTTTTATTAGCATAATAATTATAAGCCGAAGAATGAATTACACCGCCACCGCTGTACTGAAGCGCATCGCTTGCCCAAATTGAGGCATAAGCATCATATAGACCATCACGGTCTGAATCGAAATTTCGTTTTTCCCAGTCAATATGTCTTTGAAGCACAGGCCACATTTCCTTCATAAAATCGGTATCTCCAGTCCATTTAAAATGACGCAACATTTGGTCGATAAAAACCAAATTCATATCATAATGATGGGCAACAGTATTTTTGTTTGGATTTCTGCTGATGTAGCCACTGCTGAACATGGATGTTCCCATTTCTTCTTTCTGTCTTGCGAGATTTTTTTCAGCATCGAACACTACAGGGCCATTTTCTGGACTTGTAACTTGTGAGTTGCTGTAACTCTTAAAATGAGATTTAGCACGGTCATGCCAACCTAACGGGTCAGCTGTGTACGCTCCTCGCCATGCATTGAGATACATTCGCCATGCAACTGCGCCATGAAGATAAGCAGGGCTTTCCCAAATTCCGTCAGAAGCAATTGAAAGAGCAGCTCCTAACGTATTGATATAAGGGTCTGGTGTAACTACTTTTACTCTATTGGCTAAAACTGCTGTTTGCTGAACAGCTTCTTCATAAAGTGATGCAATATTTTCTTGTGAAATATCTTGTATTTTTTCAGAAGTCAGAAGCCAATACTTTTCGTTTTGAAGGCTGTTTACTTTTCCCGTAACAACCATAAGCGATTGCGATTCGGAATTATACAATTCTAAAGGCGAATTCTGCTTTTCGGCATTGGCTAAACGGACCGTAGAATCAGGAAAATATCCTCTTAAACTCTTGTTGTTTCCCGTTTTTTCTTTATTACTTTCTAAACCATATTCTAATACAAAAGACTGTTTTTCTAAAGTATATTTATTGTTCACGCAATATTCGGGTTTCAGATAAAAAACCGATTCAGGGTCGGCTCCTATATCTCCGTCACGACTGAACTTTTTCCCTGTCGCACCACCGTAAACCCAAACAAGACTGCAATCTTTTGGTACATTGCTACCTGATACTTTAATAATAAAACCTTCTTTTTCTTTTAAAGCTACAACATCAACAATCAGTTTGGCGCTTCCCAAAAGGGCATCTTGAATTTCGTAATGCATGGTTCCCAAAACATAATTGGTTTGAATTTTTGATGCTTCACTAATCCATCTGCTGCTCTTACCACTTATTAAACCCAATTTAAAATTACCTCCCATTCCTGGCATATACAGCGCAAATTCTGGCAAATCTCCCGCCTCTGCTCTAAAACCTGTATTGGAACCATAAAGTGCTCTATTAAATTTTCTGGTACCGTTTTTTAATACAAAACTATTTCCCTCAGGTGCGTAATGAATCTTGCGCACTGTTTTCTCCTGTCCGATTATTACTAAGGAATTGAAGAAAAAAATGGTAGTAAATACGGCAATACGGCAAGTTTTAGCTTTCATAGAATGTCGAAAAATATTATGTTTTTAAAATAAACATATAACGAAATTATTTATTGATTTTTTTATTAATTCAATATTATTTTCATGCAATTTCTTTGTTTTTTCACTACATCGTATCCTGTACATACCTGACTTATAAGATTATTTTTTATTGAAACTTTATTTTTTTGTTCGTTTTTTAACATCATAGTACAGGATACTATATAAAACCATAAGGATTAGATTTGAAAAACAAATAAATTAAAATCTCAAAAAATTGACTAAATTTTTTAAATATTCGTATTTATTCTTGCTTTCTATTTTAATGCCGTTTTCAGCATTTTCAAATAATTCAACGAAAAATGTATTGGATAACAAAACAGTTTCTGAAGACAGTCTAAAAAAGACAATGCTCTTTCAGTTTGGCAGCGATTTAAAAATCAAAAAAGGAATTGAAGTAGCCAAATCTTTACAATACAAATCTGATTTAGGATATGGATTTGATTTTAATACCGAATCCCACCTAAAACTCAATTCAAATTCTTTTTCTATTGAAAAACCTGTCTACTTTTCGGTGAAACTTCCTGAAGGAAATTATCAGGTTGAAGTAGTTTTAGGAAGTGCTCAAAAAGACCTTAAAACAACCATAAAAGCAGAATCCCGCCGATTAATGGTTAATGAGTTTATTGTTGCAAAAGGAAAATCGGCAGTACAGGTTTTTAATGTAAATGTTAGAAATCCTAAAATTGATGATAATCTGAATGTTACTCTTAAAGACCGCGAAAAAGACATCTTGGATTGGGATGATAAATTGACACTAGAATTCTTAGGCGAAACAGCCGTTCAAAGCATCAAAATCACCAAAAAAGACAATTTGACGGTTCTCTATCTAGCCGGAGATTCTACAGTTACTGACCAAGATGTAGAGCCTTGGGCATCGTGGGGACAATTTATTACGAACTATTTTAATGAAAATGTTGTTGTCATAAACTACGCTTATTCTGGTTCTTCATTAAGTTCTTTTAAAGCCAGTAACCGCTTAAAAAAAATACTCTCCCAAATCAAAAAAGGAGATTACCTCTTTGTAGAATTTGGTCATAATGACGAAAAAATCAAAGGCGACGGCAATGGCCCATGGGAATCGTATTCCAATTTACTGACCGAATTTACTCAAGCAGCTAAAGATAAAGGCGCAATTCCGATTTTAGTTACTCCAACACAACGCCGTTTTTTTAATGAAAACGGAACTCTAAAAGATACACATGGCGATTTCCCTCCAGCTATGCGTGCTGTAGCTCAAAAAAACAATACAGCCCTCATAGACATTACAAAAATGACAACCGAACTTTACGAAACTTGGGGCGACGAAGCATCCAAAAAAGCTTTTGTACAATATCCTGCCAATACCTTTCCGGGTCAGGAAAAAGCATTAGACGACAACACACACTTTAATAGTTTTGGAGCCAACGAAATTACGCTATGCGTTATTAAAGGAATTCGTCAGCTTGACCTTCCGCTCAAAAAGCAAATCAAAAAAGATATTCCGGATTACGACCCGAAAGAACCTAACTATATTTCGAGCTGGACACTGCCTATGAGCGCTCGCTTTGAAATTTCTAAACCAGATGGAAACTAACCAAAGAACCCACTTTTATGCAACTAAAAAAACTTAAAATTCAGTGGATCACAGCCCTGACCATTTTTATTTCGTTACACCTTACAGCACAGCAGACTGACAAAATCTATCTTTCGGGAAAAGATTTTGAACATCCTGTACAATGGGATTTTTACTGCACCGATGGCAATAACAGTAAAAAATGGTCAAAAATAAATGTTCCTTCTCAATGGGAATTAGAAGGTTTTGGAGAATATACCTACGGTCGGTGGTATAAAGAACTAAATCAAAAAGAACCAAGCAAAGAAGAAGGTTTATACAAATATGAATTTGAAGTTCCAGCGTCTTACAAGGAAAAGGAAGTGAAGATTGTTTTTGGCGGTGCCATGACGGACACCGAAGTAAAAGTAAATGGAAAACTGGCAGGCGCTATTCATCAAGGCGGTTTTTATGAGTTTAAATATGATATTTCATCGTTAGTAACTTATGGTGCTAAAAATATTCTGGAAGTTCATGTCTGGAAACACTCTGCCAATAAATCGGTTAACGCGGCCGAAAGAAGAGCGGATTGGTGGTTGTTTGGAGGTATTTATCGTCCGGTTTGGCTGGAAGTTTCTCCAAAAACAAATATTCAGCATATTGCGGTAAATCCAAAAATGGATGGCAGTATGACAATTGATTTGGATTTAAAAAATATTCCAAAAAACACCACTTTAGAAGCCTCTTTAAAAGGTTTGAACGGAGAAAGTCTGGAAATTTTTTCTTTTCCGCTTAAAGCGAAAACTACTAAAGAAAAGATTTCGGCACAATGGAAAAACATCAAACCTTGGAATCCGGAAAGTCCTAATTTGTACGAGTTGCAATTGGTTTTAAAACAAAACGGAAATAGTATTCATCAATACAATAAAAAAATAGGTTTCAGGACTCTGGAGTTTAAAAAACAGGACGGAATTTACGTAAACGGAACTAAAATTGTCATGAAGGGAATTAACCGTCATTCGTTTTGGCCGGAAGGAGGACGAAGTACCAGCAAACGCATCAGTGAACTGGACGGAAAACTAATCAAAGATATGAACATGAATGCTGTCCGCGGGCATTATCCTCCAGACGAACACTTTCTGGAAGTTTGTGACTCTCTTGGAATTTTTGTTTTAAATGAACTGGCAGGCTGGCAAAACTCATACGATACTGAAACAGGAACGAAATTGGTCAGCGAAATGGTAACACGCGACGTGAATCATCCTTCTGTAATTATCTGGGATAATGGTAATGAAGGCGGCTGGAATTATGAAGTCGATAAAGTTTTTGCCGATAAAGACCCTCAGAAACGAATTGTGATTCATCCGTGGGCCGATTTTAATGGCTGGGATACGCATCATTATCCAACTTATTTAACAGGAATGCATCGTTTTAATGCTGGCGAAAATGTGTTTTTCCCAACCGAATTCATGCACGGAACTTATGATAACGGACATGGCGCCGCACTCGAAGATTTCTGGAACCGCTACAAAGAAAGTCCGCTTTTTGCTGGAGGTTTTATGTGGGCAATGCTCGACGAAGCCGTAAAACGCTCTGACTGGACTGGAGATGTAAAATTTGATTCCAAAGGTTCTTTAGCAGCCGATGGAATTCTAGGCCCTCATCGCGAAAAAGAAGGAAGTTATTATACTGTAAAAGAGGTTTGGGCACCCATACAATTTCAGCCAAAACAAGTAACTCCAGATTTTGACGGTTCTTTTTTGATTACAAATGACTATTTGTTTAGTAATCTGAATTCGTGCAGCATGGAATTTAAAGTGCTAAAATCTGATGCTGATGTTTTATACAGCAATAAAAATGCACAAGCAATAAGTTCTGGTCAAATTCAAATTCCTGATATAAATCCGGGAGAAACACGTAGAATTCAGTTTACGGTTCCAAACAATTTTGCAGAAGGAGATGTACTTTCTATTACCGCTTATGACCAGTTCAATAAAGAAATTTATACTTGGACATGGCCAATTCATAAAGCGCTTTTTTATGCAAATAAGTTCTTAGCCGTTCAAATTACAAAAGCAAAAGCATCGGCAATTAAAACTGCAACCGAAGTTACTTTAAAAGGAAATAATGTTACCGTTGTTCTCAATGCTGCTAATGGAGAAATTACTTCTGTTAAAAACGGAATTTCAACTATTCCATTAACAAATGGCCCGCGTCCTATTGGAATGAAAGCGAAACTAAAAGACATTCAAGTTTCACAAGAGGGAGATAAAGCAGTTTGTTTGGTTTCCTATGTTGGTGGAATTTCAACTATAAAATGGACAATGGAAGCTGACGGAAGATTTAAAATGGAAATGATTGTACTGAAAAACGAAAAAGCACCAAGCGGTTTTGATGGTTTTGACGGAGCATTTTTTGAAGATAAAATCAATTCTTTCGGAATCACTTTCAGTTTTCCTGAAAAGGATGTCACGGGTATGAAATGGTTTGGAAGGGGGCCATACCGTGTTTGGAAAAATAGAATAAAAGGCACTACCTACGGAATTTGGGAGAAAGATTATAATACTACAATTACAGGAGAAAGTTTTGAAAATCTGGTATATCCTGAATTTAAAGGTTATCATGCTAATGTTATTGGAGCGAATTTAAAAGCAGGTACTTCTTCTTTTAAAGTTTTCAGTGAATCTGATAATCTATTTTTGAGGTTATTTACTCCAGACTTGCCTAAAAATGGTTTCCCTGGCAGTTATCCGCAACCGGCTTTTCCGGAAGGAGATATTTCGTTTATGTATGAAATTCCGGCCATGAGAGATTTTAAACCTCTTGAACAACAAGGGCCTCAAAGTCAGCCTACCAATATCCGCATCAAAAGTGGCGATGAAGGAATCAAAATGAACCTATGGTTTGATTTTAGAGATAAAATATAGTTTCAGTTTTAAGGGCTAAATCTTTTAACCGCAAAGAACGCAAAGATTTTATCTGCTTATACTGAAAAAAATAAGTTCGCAAAGCTTTGCGCTCATTGCGTAAAACCTTTGCGAAACTTTGCGGTTAAGCAAACAAGCAAAACATTTTTCAAAATTTATAATTCAAAACATGAAATTATTTAAAATACTTATTGCATTACTTTTGGCTGTATTATTTTTCAATTTTACATCAAAACAAGACAATAGACCTACTCTTTTTATGGTTGGAGATTCGACTGTGAAAAATGGTAAAGGAGATGGAACCGGCGGTCTATGGGGCTGGGGAGATTTCATTGGGCAATATCTTGATACGACAAAAATCAAGATTGAAAATCATGCTTTGGGAGGCACAAGCAGTCGTACCTTTCAGGATAAAGGATTGTGGACAGCGGTTTTAAATAAACTGAGAAAAGGAGATTATGTACTGATTCAGTTTGGACATAATGATAATGGCCCTGTAAATGATAGTCTCCGCGCAAGGGGCACCATTAAAGGAATTGGTTCTGAAACCCAAGAAATCGACAATATCCTAACCAAAAAACACGAAATTGTACATACTTACGGCTGGTATATTCAGAAGGTAGTTCGTGAAGCGAAATCAAAAGGTGCAATTCCGATTATTTGCTCTCCAATTCCGCGCAATGACTGGCAGAATGGAAAAGTACCTCGAAATGACACATCATACGGATTATGGGCTAAACAGATTGCGGAAAAGGAAAAGGTAACTTTTATTAACCTGAACGAAAAAATGGCTCTCGAAATGGAAAAATTTGGCGAGGCAAAAGTTACCGGCACTTATTTCTATAAAAGAGACCACACGCATACATCAGCAAAAGGAGCTGTGCTTTCCGCTTCTGTTATTATTGATGAATTGAAAAACAGTAAAAATTCTCTAAAAAAATACATTTTAGACCATCCAAAAATTGTACTTCCTGCCAAGAAAAAAGTCTTTTTGATTGGCGATTCCACTATGGCTAACAATAACAATAATCCTGATGCTGTGGGCTGGGGAGTTCCGTTTCCTCAATATTGCGATACGACCAGAATCGAAGTAATCAATAAAGCACGCGGTGGCAGAAGCACAAGAACTTTTGATTATGAAGGTTTATGGAATGAAGTAAAAAATCAGCTCGAACCCGGAAATTTCATTCTCATTCAGTTTGGACATAATGATGCTGGCGATATTGATAAAGAAAAATTCAGAGGTTCCTTGAAAGGAAACGGCGAAGAAACGCAGGAAGTTACCCGTCCAGACGGAACTAAAGAGATTGTTCATACTTTTGGTTGGTATATGGAGAAATTCATTCGTGAAGCCAAAGAAAAAGGCGCCATTCCAATTGTTCTTAGTCAGACACCTCGAAATGAATGGCCGAATGACAAAGTAGAACGAAGAACCGATACTTATGGCAATTGGTCGAAAATTGCCGCAGAAAAACAAGATGTTCTCTACATTGATTTGAATGAAATTGTGGCGCAAAAATATGAGTTATTCGGAAAAGAAAAAGTAAAGGCTTTTTTTCCAAAAGACCATACGCATACTGGTCTGGAAGGTGCACAAATGAACGCGCTTACCGTGGCTGAAAGCATTCAAAAACTAAAAAACTGTAATTTGAGGGATTATATTGAAATCCCGAAATAAAGCCAGTTAAGGACTTGAAGTTCTCAAGGATGGGAAACATAAAAAACAAGTAGTTTCAAACTACTTTTTAGACCAATCAATTTTGTTTCAACGGAATTTCATATGTTCCTCCTTCAACAGCTGGATAAACTGCTAATTGGTCGAGTACAATTCCGGTTTGATTGACTTCAATCTTAACGATATGTTTTCCTTTTGAAAGATTTGAGGCTGGAATTTTTACGATTGCACTGTTTCTAAGCACATTTTCTTTCCAAGTTTTGTCACGGTCTTTGGTGTTTATTTTAAAGTATTCCGTGCTTTTTCCGTCGACTTGAATTCCGATTTTATGGTCAAAATTATTCGAATGTGTTGGAAGCAAACGCACTTCAATCTCATATTCACCTGATTTTTCAATTTTAAATTCATAAGAAACAGACGGTTTTTCATTTTGAAAATAACGTTGAGTAAACGGAAACAACGTCAAGGCATCATCACTATATCCTAAACCTTCAATTGTTTTCCATTGATAATTTTTGGTGTCTTTTTTAGAAGTAAATTGATTGGCTTGAATGTAAATTCTATCTGCTGTTTTCCCTGACTTTTCCTTAGAATTTTCATTCTTTTTAACTGCTTCAAAAACGGGCAGTTTTCGTGGTTGCATTGACATCATATAATTCCATTTACCATTGCTTACTTTTTCATTATAAAAAAGAGTCAATTCTTGAATTTTCTCAAAAGACTGAGCTACTAAAGCATTATACTTTTCTTTTTGAGTTACATCTGAAGCCATAGCTGCTAAATTCCAATACAAAAATTTATAATTCATATAAGCAGCACCTTTAACAGGATAAACTATCAATTGAAACCATGCGTCTTTTCTTTCGTCTGGAACAAATTTTTCCAGTTCGTCAATCTTCTGGACTAAATTTTCATACGCCTTTATTCGGTTTAAGGATTCTTCTTCAGAAAAATCAGAAAATTTAACGGGAGTTGTCGGTTCTGTCTGGCTCCATCCCATATATTCAGGCTTTCTGAGCATTGCCAAACGGTAATATTCTTTCATAATCAATGCCGACTCTTCACTTACTACAGCAGAAAACTCTCTTGCCGTCCAGTTTTTCAGATATTCATCAAGTCCATCCGATTTAATGCTGTTGACATTCCATGCCAAATCTAGAAAAAACTCGGTATCGTATTCTGCAGGTTTAATATCACCAACATTGACTATCCACATCTTTCTTGCGCCATTTTGATAAGCTTTTGTCATTTCGTACCAAATCAAACCTGGCTGTGTGGTGCTCAACCAAAGATAATCATGAGGACGTCCCCAATAACTAATGTGGTAATATACGCCGCTTCCTCCTGTTCGCTTTTGTTCTTCAAGACTGCTCAAACGACGAATGTAACCGTAATTATCATCGGGCCAAACAAGCGTTATATCGTCTGGAACTTTGAGTCCGTTATCATATAATTCCAATACTTCTTTATATGGAACAAAAGCCTGAGGAATGGCTGAAAGCGGTTTTTTAAAAGTGTTTGAAAGCATCTCACGCTGGTTTAGAATAATCTGCTCCACCATTGCGATTGATTCCTTTAAATCTTTTGCTCCTTCCATTTTACTATCGTGAACACCACGCATTCCCAATGTCATAATAATTTCATTTTGAGCCGATTTTAATTCATCCAATCGCTCCTGCCAATATTTATCAACCTGAGATTTATTCGTAAAATAATTGTAATCGCCGTAGATTTTCTGCTTCCATTCGTCAACATTGTTTCTCAGCATCGGTTCGGCATGAGAAGAGCCAATCACAATTCGATATTGTTGTGCCATTTCCTTATTCCCCGAAAGGGTAAAAAAACCTCTTGTAGACGGATGCATGGCGGGCCAAATTGTATTTGCTTTTAGACGCAGCAACAACTGAAAAATTTTCTCGTAGGTTTTGGGACCGATATCTCCTGTTTCTGGTTCAAAAGTCTTGGCTGCCCAAGGCTGTAATCCCCAGTCTTCATCATTTAGAAAAATACCTCGATACTGCACAGATGGAGCTGCAATGATTCCTTTTGGTGGAAGATACAACGAAAGATTTTCTTTTTTTAACGGATGAACATCTGCCCACCATTTCCACGGAGAAATTCCGAGACGTTCGGCAATTTCAAAAACTGCGTAAACAGTTCCCCTGACATCTGAACCAACAATGAGAAGATTATCTTTTTCTTTTTTAATTGAAAATTTTTCCCAGTGATTCGCTAATTCTTTCTGATTGTTTTTGGATTGAAATAATTTTGAAGAAACCTGACCAACATAAATTCCCTTTTTTAAAACTTTATTTGTAGTACCAATTTCAGGACGTTTTCCTGTTATTTCCTTAATGTCATCTGCTAGTTCGTTTACAGCCCAAATGATTAGTGAATCTGTGTTTTTGTCAATGAAAATGTTTACCGCATGATTGGAATCTGCAATTAAAAACTCAGTTGCATTTTTATTTTGACAAAAGACATTTATAGATAAAATTAAGAAAATTAATAGCAGTGTTTTTTTCATTGTCATTGTTTTTTGCCACAAAAGCACTAAGGCACAAAGTCATTTTTTAAAATTCGGCAGTTAAAAACCTTTGTCTCTTTGTCTCTTTGTCTCTTTGCACCTAATTACTCAACCAACTCCTTATTCACATAAACATTCTTAAAAGTCACGCCATTTATCAAACTCTTGTCAATATTTGTTTTTACTGATTCGATATTCAGGTTTTCGAAAGTGAAATTAGACAAACGAACATTCCGGTCGTTTTCAACTCCATAAAAAGTATCGCATTTCAATTCGATGTTTTTCATCGTCACATTATCACCGTAAGAAAGCGGAATATCAGGGCGTCCTTTCAAATCAAAGAACTGTTTCCAGGCAAAAACTGCCAATCCAGTTTTTGCTTCTCCTTTAATATCTTCAACTCTGATATATTCATAGCGTTGCGGAGTATCAGGTCTCATTTTCAGCCACAATAATCTTGAAGCGCCGTCAATTTTACAATTGCGCATAATTACATTTCTATTGTGAATTGCCTCGCTTCCGTTAGTCAAAGCCGAATGACAGAATCCGAAATTACAGTCTTCTATAATAATATTTTTGTTTGCGCCATTGTTCGGGTCTTGGTCGGCATAAGGCCCTTTTCCGCCTTTAAGTGCAACAGCGTCGTCATTAACCGACATAAAACAGCCTTTTATTAAAACATTGGTACAGATATCAACATCAATAGCGTCGGTACTTGGCGCTTTATCTTTAACGTGAGGCGAAAAAATATACAAATCGAGCAGTTTAACATTATTGCATTTGTAAAAATGATTCGTCCAAAAACCAGAATTAATCAATTTTACATCCTGAAACTGCACATTATTTGAATTCCACACAAATACTAATCTCGGTCTCGAAACTTCCAGATTGGTGCATTTTGGATTTTCTTTACGACGCTCCCAAAAAGCATCCCAGTATTTTTTTCCGTTTCCGTTAATCGTTCCTTTTCCTGAAATTGAAAAATTATCAACTCCGTACGCATTGACCAAAGCTGGGAAATAATCTAAATTCTGTCCTTCCATTCTCGAAGCCATAATCGGAAAATCAGCGATATTATCAGAACCTTTCAAAACACCGCCTTCACTAACATACAGCTTAGTTTTAGGCTTAAAAAACAAGGCACCACTCAGGAAAACACCTTTTGGAATTACAATAACACCGCCACCTTTTGCAGCTGCTTTATCTATTACTTTCTGAATGGCTACTGTCTGTATTTTGGTACTGTCAGTTCCTACTCCGTGGTCGGTAATTTTATATTGTTTTCCTAATTTTTTAAGCTCTAATTTGGTATAATCTTTAAACCATGGTGTAATTTCGCTTCCATCGGGAAAATTGTCATTGCTGTATTTTTGTGAAGATGCATTTTGAACCATTCCTAAAATGCAAAAAACTAAAGTGAAAAACTTTTTCATTGTACCTTGTTTTTGTTTTATTATCTAATGGCAGTTTGAGTTACAGAAATATAATTTCTTGTACTGCCCTAATTTGATTTTCTTTTATATGACCAATTTGGTCTTTCTCCAGTTCCATAAACAGTTTAGATATAATGATATTGGCAAGGAAAATAATCCAGAATACTGTTTTTTTTCATTGTTTATATTTTTGTTTCGATTGAGTTTCAATTGGAATTTGGAATTCTTATAAAGCTATTTTCTCTTCAGCCATTCTTTAGGCACATTTACGATACAGATATTCAAAGTTCTGTTATCCTCAGAAAGCATTGCTGACTGAATTTGAATTTTAGTTCCATCCCTGTTAAAAGTCGGATGCACATGATCTGCTGCGGTTTGTTTGTGGCCTGTTGTCAGCATTATCATTTCGTTGGTTTTACGATCGATTAAATATAAACTTCTGGAGAAATCATCCCCAACGGCCCATCTTCCATCAGGAGAACCGTGTACGTGCCATAATCCGCTGCCACTTTTGGTTTGTCCAGCAATAATCATTTCGCGGGTTCTTAAATTTACAATCGCTAAACCTGTTGGTTTTTCTCGTGTTCCCGAATTTCCCCAATTGCTTTCTTGTCCTGGATTTTGTGGATTTCTGACTTCTGTGCTTTCGGTAACTTCAACCGGAGTTTCTTTTTGAATATCAATTTTTCGGTGTCCCATAATCGCCATTGCCACCTCATCTTTAGAAATTACCGCTTCGTGAGTTACCCATTCATAATCTGATTCTGGATACAACGATCTTAAACCCGTACCGTCTGCCATAACCGTCCAAGTACGCTGAGGCGATTTGCCACCAGTTTCCCAGCAGAAAACCAGTTCGCCCGGATTCCAGATATTGGATTGAATATGACCCACTTGAAACGGCACCGAAACTACATGTTTCAACTCTCCTGTTTTTAAATTCATACTGGCAATACCTCCAGGACCGGCACCCATATTTCGAGGACCGAAGCTTTTTTCAAGTTTAACATTCGGATCTAAATGTTTAGCTGCTTCTTCTCTTCCAATTCTAAAATACACACGATCTTCATCAGCATCCAAAGCCATATCGCCAGAAGCACCCATTTCTGAAGGTGTTATCCCGCAAATACGTTCGTAAGCTGCAACAGTTTTTATTTTTCCGGCCTGACTGTCCTTGAAAACTGCTTCCAGATTTACTTCCACAATCTGCATTGTATTTTCTTCGCCTTTGCGCATATAATACAATTTCATCGATTTTTGCGCCATACACAAAGTACCGCTGTAACCGCCTTCTGTAACCTGAACCATCACGCCTGATTTTTCATTTACCGCAACTGCATCACCATTGGCTCTTTTGGTTCTAAAAATAAGCCACTCGCCATCTGCTGTCCATTGTGGATGAGTTGGATATGTTTTGGAATCACCTGCCGCTTTCGTAGTTAAAAAGATCAAATCAACACCCGTGACAGGATCTTTGATTATCTTTTTCTCAGATGGGAAGCGTTTTCCAATTTGACTAAAAACTGCTGTGGTGAATAATAATAAAAATATATTTAAAGTTAATTTCATATGCTCTTGATGTTTTGCCACGAAGGCACTAAGACACAAAGGTTCTTTGTTATAATTGCATCATGACGAAGGAAGGATGACAAACCAAGGGTATAAGTACATTCGAAAACCCATAACCCATAACTCTTAACCCATAACTCTTAACTCATAACTCATAACTCATAACTCATAACTCATAACTCATAACTTCACTACTACCCTTTAATTTTCAACTGAATAGAACTGTCATTCATTTCAAATTGATTATTTTTTAAAAGCGTAATTATTTCGGCTCCAGCCAACAACACCGGCCCGTAACCATGAGCTGCAAATAAGTTTATAGGACGATAATAGTAAAAAGCAGGGTCAAATGCCATTCCGGTTCCAACGCAGGTTCCTTCTACCTGACCTTTTTCATTTACTTTAGAGGCTACCGCATTCCACGCTAATAAAACTGCTGGTGCGTAAGCTAGTTTATCCACATAACCACGATTGATTGCTCTTGCAATAGAATAAGTATAAATGGCAGTTGCCGAAGTTTCGAGATAAGAATCGTTTCGGTCCAGCAATTGATGCCAGAAACCTGTTCCGTCTTGATATTGCATAAGCCCAGCGATATGTTTTTGAAGCTGTGCTAAAACCTGAGGATATCCCGGATGATTTTTTGGAAGCACTTCCAATAATTCTACCATAGTCATCACTGCCCATCCATTTGCTCTTGCCCAATGAAATTCAGGATGCAACTGCATTGACTCTACCCATCCGTGCATGTAAATCCCTTTCTGGCTGTTGAACATTCTTTCTGAAAACTGATTGACTTGTTTTACAGCATCATCAAAATATTTTTTATCTCCTGTATAACTGCCCATTTGCGCTAGGGCAGGAACACTCATAAACATATCATCCAGCCAAAGTGTATTATTTTGCGGTCTGTTTCTAGCCAGCGTTCCATCTTTTAGACGATATTCTTTTTCGCTTATGTATTTAATGAAGTTATTTATTACTGGATCAACATTTGCATTTAGTCCTCCTTTTTTTGCTTTGATAAAAGCGGCGCAAAGGGCTCCAGCATCGTCTAATGCATGCGGCTTTAAAACGGTACGAATTGGTGAATCTTGTACATTATCGCTTTTAAAATTTTCGGCTAGATCCGCTATTAATTTAATTCTCTTATTGGCATAATCTGCGTATTCTTTTTTTCCTGTTGCTTCAGACGCTAAAAGCATTCCGGCATAAGTAACTCCCCATTCGTAACTTGTAAGTCTAAAAGAACCAGAAGAAAAAACAAGTTTGCCTTTTGCTTTTTTGAAATCTTTTACTTCTGAATTATCACTTGCATTGAGAACTTTTGAAGCGGTATTTTCTTCAAGAAAATTATATACCCGATTTAAAACGGCTTCAATATTATTTTTTTCCGGAACAACATAAGGCGTTACATAATCTGGTTGCATGGCATGCAAAGGTGTGGTTACATCATTTGTCTGCGCATTCGCGGAAGCAAAAACCCCAAATGCGATTAAGGCAAGTATTTTTACAGATGAATGGTTCATAGTTAGTATTTTTTGGTTAATAAGATTCAATTTAACGCCGCAATAACAATTTTGGTTTCCCAAAGTGGTCTATTATCATTGAAAGCGAAGAAGTTATAAAATTATTTTTTAATCTAAATGAAAAACTTCTTTTAACGGAATGGCAATCGGAGAATTATCTGGATTAGTATCCATTATATCTGCCATATAAGCCCACCATTTTTTTACTAATGGATGGTTCGGCAGGTACTTTTCATCAAAATCGGGATTGATTTTTTGAACTGCAAATAAAATCAGTGTTTCTTTATCCAAAAAAATACTGTAATCCTGTATGCCAGTTTCAGACAATAAAACCTGTAGTTCCGGCCAGATTTCGTCATGTCTTTTTTTATATTCTGCTTCAAAACCCGGTTTTAATTTCATTTTGAAAGCATTTCGAATGGTACTTTTATCTTCCATTTTCTACTGTTTTAAATTGATTTGAACTGATTTGTCACGATTACAGCTGATCTCTCCATTATTATATTCAAGCTCTGCCACCTGAATAGAACTTCTTTTGGTTTCATAGCTATCCACTCCTTTGTTTTCTGGAGTTCTTCCGGGGTGAGTGAAATAAAAAATATACGCTTTCCCGTCATTTACCACTATATCTGCATGTCCTCCAATTACTTTATCATCTTGGCCACTTCCGGGAAGCTGCAGTATATTTTTTTCTTGACGGTTCCAGTTTAGAAAATCTTCTGAAGAATATACATTCAATCCTCTCCAGGAATCAGAAATCAGCCAGTTTTTTCCTTTCCAAAAAAAGACTTTTGGCCCTTCGCCACGGTCTTTTATAATTTTTGTACCGCTGTCTTTCCAATTATACAAATCATTACTGTCTACATAATAAATCGATTTTCCATCATTTTCATTATTGTAAAACATTCTCCATGTTCCATTTGGAAGTCTGAATACCGAAGCGTCAATACATCGCTCAGAAGCCAATTTTAGTTCCGATTCAAACTTCCAGTCCATCAAATTACTGCTGGTCAGATGAATTATCGAACGCGGATGATACCAGTCATTAAATATTCCTGGTACAATCGTTAGATACATGTGGTATTTATTTTGATACTCAATTACATCTGGAGCCCAGTAGGTTATATCTTTAAGTTTATAATCGATGTTACAAGTATCTTTGTACGTCCACTTTGCGCCGTCTTTTGAAACTGCAATTCCGATTTTAGTGCCGTGAACCCATGTTATTCCTTTGGCCGTCGAATCATTTGCTCTTCGGTTGGTGTAAAACATAAACCACAGCTTTTCTTTTTTGTTCCAGATAATTGTTGGGTCGGCTGCTCCGTCAAAAATTGGATCGCGATACAATGGTTTTGGCGCTGTTTGTTTCAAATCTTTTTTTGCTTCTTGCGCACTCAATGTCATGCTGAAAAATACAACAACAAGGTTCAAGAAAAGATGTTTTGAATTTAATTTCATTCCATTTTGTTTAAAAATTTCTCTCGCAGATTTCGCAGATTTTGCAGATTATTTACTTTGAATATTATTTGTTTTACTCTCCCAATCATCAGTCCTAAAAGGAGATGCTGGAAGATTTTCTGCATTAAATAAATTTGGATTCGGAACAGCTTTCCATGCAAAACGTACAGCCTCAGGATTTTTTACTTTAGAAGAAGAAACTATAATTGTTTTGCCATCAATTTTTGCTTCTGCAGGATAAAAAACTTGATCGCTTCCTGCAATTTCAAACTCTTTTAAATCCCCTGTCTTTTTAAATCCGTTTTCTGCCTCATCAAAAAACAACTGAATTTTCTGTTTTTTGATTTTCATATGATTGTAAGCTGGTCCAGAATACACTAGATCCTTTTCATCATACGTTTTAGATCTTGCCAATAAAGCTAAACGATAACCAACTGTTTGTTTGTCTATAGGATGAATGTTGTTTTCATCTCCGACATCTGTAGTCACAACCATTCCGGTATTTCGAACCGATTTTGAAACCAATAATTGTGCTTCTCTTATATCAGGATTTTGGCCTTTGTGCGGCGCAATCTGAACAAAATAAAACGGAAAATCTCCTTGATTCCAGTCGCTTCTCCAATTTTTTATCATAGCAGGAAAAAGACTTCTGTACAAAAATGCTTTTGAAGCATTACTTTCTCCCTGATACCAAATTACCCCTTTTATAGTGTAATTGATTAATGGATGCAACATGGCATTGTACAACACATAAGAAGTTTTGTTTTCTTCTTTTTTCGGTTTTTTAAGCTCCGTTTTCGTTATATCATTATGATTTGAAATTCTTTCCGTTTTTAAATCTGCGTAATATTTTTCTAGTTTCTCTTGAAACTCTTTTTCATTCTTGGCATCATTTTCTAATATTCCCAAAAAGTCTGGATTTTCTTCCAATACTTTCTGCGAAGTCCAAGCTTCTGCTTTTGTTCCTCCCCAAGAAGACGAAATTAATCCTATTGGGACTTTCAAATTTTGGTACAAATCGCGTCCAAAAAAATAAGCCACGGCAGAAAATGTTTTGATGGTGTTTGGTGAACATTCTTTCCAGTTTCCACTGACGTCATCTAAAGGCTTTTGAGAAGCTTTGGTTGGAACGGTAAATAATCTGATGGCTGGAAAATTGGCATTTTGAATTTCTTGCTCGTAGTTTTTAACACCCGTTTTCCAAGTACCCTCTTCTTTTCCAACAGGAAAGTACATATTTGATTGTCCAGAACAAACCCAGACTTCTCCAATCAGTATATTTTTTAGAATGATTTTATTTGAAGCTTCAATTGTGATTTCATAACTTTTTTCACTTCCTTGAGGCGTTTCAACAGCCGTTTTCCATCTACCGTCAGCATTAGTTGTAACTTCTATTGCATTCTGCTGCCACCCTAGGGTAATATTTATTTTTTCGTTAGGAGAAGCCCATCCCCATAAATTAACTTTTGAATTTTGCTGTAAGACCATATTATCCCCTACCAAATCTGGCAGTTTCACCTGTGCCGACACAGTCAGCCCTAGTCCAAAAAAAATAAATAATACAAAAATTTTTATCGAATAAATCATTAGTTATATAATTTTAATCCTAAAATTTTAAAGATATAACACTAAATCGTTATCCGTATCCTGTAGTGCCCTGTTTATTAAATACATCCTAACATTCATGATTAATTCTAAAACACAATAGCATCATCAGTTCTGATATTTTCAATTTTAAAACAACAATTCCAATTACAGTTCGGCTTAAAAACCAGAATTTCCACGGATTCTTAGATACGAATAAAGAAGCCGCCTCAAAAAACGAGGCGGCTCCTTTCAAAAAACAAAATATAACAAGAAATCTTTATCTTAATAACCAGGATTCTGCCATGCTGCTTTTTGTACACTAGACAAATTTGAACCATCATCATTTAACAAACCATCAATAAACGTTTGAGGAATTGGACGTAGTTCATGTTTATTAGCTGTAATATTTGGTGCTGCCTCAGCATTAAATGCTTTAGCACGTTTAATCAGCATTCCAGTACGAGAAAGTGTTTCCCAACGTTGCCATTCTCCTAAAAGCTCACGAGTAGACTCATTAAGAATAAAGTTTATAGCACGTTCTTTATCTGTTGACGCTCCTACTTTAACCATAACCGCTTCATCTTCTGCTGGTAAGTTGTTAGGGAAAGAAGTTAATCTTAAATCTGAAGCCGCAGTTGTAACAGCTAGCGTTGGATTAGATAAATAATAGGTATTCATATCTAAATTAGAAGCTGTAAAGTTCGTAGCTGAAGTTCCTGTATTTAAAGGATTCACTTTGAACGCTTGAGAGCCATCATTATAATAAGATCTGTTTTCTCCAGCTTTCCATTGCGCTCTAACTCTCACTACGTTGATATCCTGCATTGCATTTCCATACTGACCAAGACGAGCATAACATTCTGCACGCACTAAATAAGTTTCGGCAAGACGTGCCATAATTACATCGCGATGTGAATCGCCTCTTTCAGCTGTACGAGAACCACAATCTGTTTTATTGATACCTGCAAAGAAGTTGCAAATTGGCTGATTTTTAAAGTTAGGTGCTACATAAACTCCATTTTGGTATAATACAGAAGAGTTCGGTACAAATTGTCCTTTTTTAACTGCCAAAGTTCCCGTAGTAGTAGTTTGTCTTGCTCCAGTATTCCACTCAGGAAGACGGCCATTGACGTCTGTCCAAGTTGGTGCCTGTACGCTACAGCCAAATTTAGCATTGTTATAGGTATTGTCATTTTTAGTATTCAAAATCATTACAATACCTGGATCACCCACTTTTACGCCTGATGGATTAGGAGCAACTACAGTATTAGCACCATAAACAGTTCTGAATGTTTTCCACATACGTGCATCATTTACGTGATCAAAAATTCCATAAGTATATTCCGTTGGACGGCAACGCTGAAAATCCATGCTTCCAATCCAAACACCACGTCGCACCCATCCTCCAGAAAAACTTGAAAATTGAGGAGCAAAATAACTATAAGTTCTGTTTCCAAAACGACCAACAGTGGATGCATCTCCATTGTGTCCAGCCGCCATCAAGATTTCACTTAACTGTTCATTTGGACAGTCAATTCCAGTCCAGTTGGCATATAAGTCACTATAATTAGGCGTCAATGGTCCGCGTGCTGTAATGGCATACGAACAAGCATCGATTGCTTCTTTAAGATCGGTATCTTTATAAGCAGCATTCCAAGCATCATTGCGCTCAGATGAACGGAACAATAATGCTTTTGCCAAGAAATGTGCGGCAGTAGCTTTTGTCCAAGTAATCCCTTTTCCATAAGTAAAAACTTCACCTTCAAAAAGAGTATAAGCATTACGGAAATCAGATATTACCTGTTCCCAACATTTTTCTTCTGTAGCACGCTCGTAGTTACGAACCACTCCTTCAATAGGTTTTGTCTGCAGTACAACACCTCCGTATTGCGCAACAAGTCTGTAATAGTTATAACCTCTTAAAAAATAAGCATGAGCTAAGCAACGATTTCTGATTTTTAAATCGGAGATTACCGTCTCTGCTTTAGCAATGATTGTATTACAAGATGCAATACCATAGTACATTTCATCCCAAAGCGCATTTGGATTTGTCGCATTTCCATTAGCCGCTCCCGTTGCAGTCGATGCTCCTACTGGTCCAAAACGATTGTCATAGGTATTCCACATTTCGTTGGTAAGGTCATTGGCATTGGTAAACTCATCTGTACCATACAATGTATTTCCATAAGACCATTCAAAACCAAAATGCCAGCGGATATTACCATAAAGCGACACTGTTAATGCCTGAAGACCTTCGGGTGTATCAAAATAAGCTGTTGAATAAGCATTTGTTTGTTCTTCGTCAAGAAAGTCTTCTGAACACGAAGCAAAAAACACCCCCGTCATTAATAAAAGACCGATTCCTATATTTTTTAAATTATTCATTTTTTCACATTTAATGTTATACTTCAATTCGCCACAATTCATTAAAAACCAACTTCAACGCCCATAACAAAACTGCGATTGAAATACGTTCTATTAGTGTCAAAATCATACCAATCTAGTGACTGGTAAATACTTCCCGGATTAACGGCCTGAACATAAAACTTCATGTTTGCCAGTCCAATTTTATTTGCAAAATCTTTAGATAAATTATACCCCAAAGAGATGTTACGAATTTTTACAAATGCTGCTTTTTGAAACCCAAGAAGTCCAGAGAAAGCATCTGCAGAACCTGAAGTTGCCTGCCCTAAAATTGGTTTTTGGAATTCAGCATTTGGATTATCAGGAGTCCAGTAATCTGTTTCACGTTGATTAGCATGAGCTGTTAGAGCTTCACCTCCTAAAGAAGCCGTATATCCCATACGTCCATAAAGATTTATTCCTAAATCAAATCCTTTATAAGTAAAGTTGTTATTCCATCCCATTGTCCAGTTAGGATTACTGTTTCCTACAACTACACGGTCAGTACCATCCATTTTATAATCACCATTCTGATCTTTAGGCCTTACGTTTCCTGGTGTAAATTTGTAACCATTAGCATTCCATTTCGCCATTTCAGCAAGATCTTCTGGAGTATTCTGCCAGATTCCTTGATTATCATATCCGTAACGAACCGCAATAGACTGACCAATGAACCATGAGTTACTTACCATGTCTTGTGCGCCATTTGCCAAACTAACGATTTGATCTTTCTGCCACGCTCCATTCAAATTCGTTTCCCAAGTAAATCCACTTCCCGTTTGTATCGGAATAAGATTAAGCGTTACCTCAACTCCACGATTTTTTGTCTCACCAATATTGGAAACAATGTATGGATAACCAGATACTGGCGGAATATCAACTTGTAATAATAAATCTTTAGTATCCGATTTATAAACATCAACAGTACCACTGATTCTGTTTTTTAAGAAACTAAAATCAAGACCAAGATTGTATTGTGTCGTTTTTTCCCAACCTAGGTTTTTATTAGGCATTCCCGTTTGAGTAGAGGTATAATATGGTTCATTTGTAGTAAAACCGATTACATTGCTCATACCGTTAAAGGGAAGAAATATTTGACTGATATTTCCTAATGTTCCGTAAGGATCAACAGAAGAGTTCCCAGAAGTACCTACACCTAAACGAAGTTTTAAATTATCAACCCATGCCACATCTTTCAAGAATTTTTCATTGTTGATACGCCACGCTAATGCCGCTGAAGGGAAAAAGTCCCATTTATGTCCTTCAGATAACTGCGTAACTCCATCCCAACGTCCTGAAACTGTCAATAGGTAGCGATTATCGTAACCATAATTCGTACGAATCATATAAGAACTAATAGCACGTTCCGTAAGCCCCGAACTCATACGAGCATTATTAGCAGCATTTGTAGCATCTACCGATCCCATTGCATTCCATAAAAATGAAGGTTTAGGAATATTATTCGCGCTCATTGAAGAGTTTTCAATATTCCAAGATGATGCTGTTTGTAATAAAGTTAGTCCCACTTTATGTTTCACAGCAAATGTGCGATCGTAATTAATAATATTATCCACAGTCCATGATAAATCACGACGGTTTTGAAGACGGGCAAAATTGACACCAGCACTACCATTTGAATTTACTTTTAAAGATGATGTTCCATCAATATAAGCTCCTTCTCTCCAATGACGGTAATCTGGTCCGAAATTTAACTTATAAGTTAGTCCTTCCAATGATTTTGTCATTTTACCAAAGTCTAAACTAGCAGAAAAATTAGCCAAAATACGCATTGTCTGAGATTGTTGCGTGCTTTTATTCCACTCATCCATAACAGTATAAACTCCTGATTCTCCACCTGGATTAATAATCAAATTACCGTTTGCATCATAAGGAACAGCGATATTATAAATTTGTTTGGCTGCACCATAAATAGCATCTGGAGCAGTACCGCTTCTTGCACTTAAAGTAGACATACCATAATCCTGCTCACTCCACGAAACGTTAAAAGAAGCATTCATCTTAAACCAATCCACCGGATTAATATTTGAAGTCAGTTTTGCCGTATAACGTTTGTACCATTGTCCTCTTTGAGTACCTTGATTATCTAGATAACCAACAGAACCGTATGTATTTACTTTTTCAGAACCTCCACTGGCACTAATAACATGCTCTGTACTAACTCCTCCCTGAGTTACATAATCTGTCCAGTCTGTATTGGTTACTTTAGAAGCATCCCAAGAACCGCTTGCCCATCCTTTTAACACATTATCTCTAGACGTCTGACCATCTAATGCACTATCAAAAATTAGTTTATCATTATCATAAGTAGGCGTTGCTGGATTGGCATATTTAGTTGGATCAAGATTGTACGCAGCCCAACGTCTGAAAGTAATAAAGTCAGACGCACTCATAGATGGCGACCTATCCACAATTTCAGAAGTGGTTACCGTACCAGCATAATTCAAACTGAATCTGCCCGCTTTTCCTTGTTTAGTAGTTACAATGATAACACCATTTGCACCACGAGACCCATAAATAGCAGTTGCCGAAGCATCTTTAAGAATATCCATCGATTCGATATCTCTTGGGTTTAAAGTTTCAATGGCAGAGGCAGACATTAATGGCACACCATCAACAACATACAATGGATCGTTGCTCGCTGTTAAAGATCGCGTACCACGAATACGAACGGTACCAAGACTACCTGGACGCTCATTTGTTGTGATATCAACCCCGGCAATTTTACCCTGTAAAGCTTCAGTTGCATTTGAAACAGGTCGATTCATTAATTGTTCCGCATTTATAGTGGAAACAGATCCTGTTACATCAGATTTCTTCTGAGTTCCATATCCAACAACAACAATCTCATTAAGTTGCGATATTTCATCCGTAAGCACTACATTAATTTCTGAATTGGTCCCTACAGTCTTTTCAACTGTTTTTGAACCTGTAGAAGAAAAAACTAAAACCTGTCCAGCAGTAGCACTTATCGAATACTTTCCGTCGAAGTCAGTACTAGTTCCCTGCTTTGTTCCTTTGATAATAACGTTGGCCCCCGGAATAGGCAGCCCAGATACGTCGGTAATTGTACCTTTGACCGTTTTGTTCTGTGCGTACCCCAATGTATGCATAAATACACACATACAGAAGACCGCAAATAGACTCCATTTGTTTTTCATAAAAAGTTAAATTTGGTTAGTTAATCAGTTATTCCAAATTTATTTAGAAGCATTTTGCACCGTATCCTGTTGTATCCTGACTTATATTCCTAATTTACAGTGTGTAAAATACACTTATTAAGTTTTTTTTAACCAATAAAATCTTTGCAAGCCCCGATTTCAAAAGGAAAAGACCAAAAAATCATTTAGAAAAAACAAACCAATATAACAACTAATATTATCGTAAATTTTTATATTTTTTTTTACATACTAAGAAAATAATACCCAAAATAAGTGCGATTTCAATATTGAAAAACCTTTTTACATAACATTTAGAATTATTTTTTTAGAGATACTATCCAGTTTTTATCATATCAAAACAAAAAAATCGTCTCAAATGAGACGATTTCTTCTTCAAAAAATAAAAAAATAATGCTTGGGGCAAAATTTATTAATCGTAACCAAGATTCTGATCATACAATCCAGGAACTGCCAGCATTTCTGATAACGGAATTGGATATAACAATGAATTATTATCAATAGTCCTGATTTTATTCTCAGTATCTTCCGCAGCTTTCCAAGCGTTCATAATTGTTACAGCTTTGCCTGATCTTATCAAGTCAAACCATCTAGTTCCCTCTGCAAAAAACTCTTTTCTTCTTTCTACGAACAATTCATCTAAAGTAATATTAGAAGCATTTGCAGCAACTCCTGCTCTGGTTCTTACTTTATTTACTATATCATCAACTTCTGCCTGCGAACCTCCGCCGCCATGAAGCGTACATTCGGCCATTAACATTAATACATCTGTATAACGTGTAATCATAAAATCGACTCCCCAATCCTCACGACCATTTCCGTATCTTGTCGCATCAATATATTTTTTAAAAACCGGAAGTGTATAACTGCCTTTATATGTTCCAGAAGCCACGGTATAACTTGTTGCAATTCCAAAGATTTTTCTTTTATCCGTTGCAGCAAACAGGTTCATAAAACCGTTTGAAATAGGTCTGGATTCTAAAGCTCCTTGTGCTGACAAGTTTAAAGAAGCAAAATAAGGTTCATAACCTAATTCTACCATAAAATTACCTCCTACTGGTGTTGAAATATTTTGTGTATACGGAATTACAAGTACATTTTCTTTGTTAGCATTTCCTTCAGTTTTAAAAATCGGATCGTAATCTGCACCAAAAGCATACAAACCACTTAACTTAATATCATTTAATTCTTTGTACGCCTTGTCCCATTCATTTAGACCTAATGTTGCGCCATCAATTCCGTAAGTAGGACTTGAACGTGTCATGTAAACTAGCCCTAATAATGCCTTTGCGCCATATTTAGTAACACGACCAAAATTCGCAGTATCATAGGATGGAGGAAGATCAGCAATAGCCATTTCTAAATCGGAAATAATTAATTTATAAACATCTACAACAGCTGTTCTTGGTATTTTTGCCGCTTCCTGTGCTGTTATTGTTTTGTCTATTAACGGTACGCGACCAAACCATCTTACTAAATCAAAATAACAAAATGCTCTCAAAAAACGAGCTTCTGCAGCCATTGAAGTTTTATCAGTAGGATTGGTAAAAATCGCATCTCCTTTTTCTGCTATTTTCTCTAATAACTGATTGGCTTTATAAATCGCATTGTAATTAGTCAAATAAGCTTCCTTCACATAAGTATTAGAACTAATAGATGTATAAAAACTATTGATTCCTTCCCAATCTCTTGATGCCTGTGTTGTAGCCATCAAATTATCCGATCTGGTTTCACTCAAATTCATTAATCGGTTTGCGTAACCATAAACAGATGTTCCATGAAAAGCTATCGAATACGTTGCATTTCTAGCTTGTACAAAATCACCTAGAGTTTTATAAAAATTTTCGATTGTTCCCTGTGACAAAGGCAACTGTGTCAATTCATCTGTACAAGATGACTGCGCAAATAATAAAACACCTGCTGCTATGATGATATATTTTTTCATTTTCTTTTAATTAAAATTAATATTAAGCCCAATTACTAAAGATTTTGCCAAAGGCGCTCCACCATAATCAACAGGAACAGAGAAATCACTATTTGAACTTGCTGAAGTATTTACTGCTTCTGGATTAAAGCCTACTTTGTATTTATTCCAGTAAAACCAGTTTTCTCCTGTTACATATAATCTAGCGTTATCGATTCTTGAAATCCCTTTAAGCGCTTGTCTTAAATTATAACCAATTGAAATACTCCTAACACTTATATAATCTGATTTATACAACCAGTCTGAATTGGCCTGATAACCAAAAGATGTTCTCCAGTTTCCTCTAACAGCTGGATCAACGTTTAATGAATTTTCTACAGATCCCATTCCGGTACGGTCAATAGCGCGTCCTGTTAACCCGTAAACCGTTCCCCCATTTTGTCCTTGAACCAAAACGTTTAAATCAAGATCTTTATATTTAAAAGTATTGGTAATTCCCCACGTATATTTTGGAGTTGGGTTTCCTAAATCAACACGATCTTCTGAATTGATTTTTTTATCTCCGTTTTGATCCACATATCTCGGATCTCCCAGTACTAATTTATTTCCTCCAATTGTAGTTCCGCCTGCATCAATATCCGCCTGAGTCACTACTCCATTCTGCTTCAATCCAAAGATTGTATACATTGGTTTTCCAACTTCTAATTTTATAAATGGAACACCTCCGTCATATGCATTGCTGATTTCAATCTTAGACTGACCAGTACCTAATGCCAAAACTTTGTTTTCATTATGACTTATATTGGCAGAAGTTCTCCATTCAAAACTTGGTGTCTTAACATTTAAAGAGTTCAACTCAAATTCCCATCCCTGATTCTGAACCTCTCCAATGTTATTTAAATACGTTTGAAAACCAGAATCTCCTGGCACGGGAACTCTTAAAAGCAATTCGCTATTGTTTTTTCTGTATAATTCAAATGTTCCAGTAAACCTGTTTTTAATAAATCCGAAATCCAAACCAAAATCAATACTTTTTGATTCTTCCCAATGCAATGAAGGGTTTGGTATAGAAGCTGCTCCTTGACCAATTGCAACTGTGCCCCCAATAGTATAATTGTAAGTCCCCAGAGTTGCATACTGCGCATAACTTCCAATATTGTTGCTTCCATTTATACCAGTACTTGCTCTTAGTTTTAATTCGGTCAACCAATCAACATTCTCAAGAAAAGCTTCTTGTTTAACTCTCCATCCTAATGAAAGAGAAGAAAAAGTTCCCCATCTCCTATCGGTTCCAAATTTTGAAGATCCATCACGTCTGATACTTGCTGCAAAAATGTATTTTTCTTTAAAATTATACTGAAGACGTGAAAAATAAGACAGTAATGTATTTTTCTCTGCACTAGTAGAACCAATAGATCCTGCAGGAAGCGTTTCTATACTTGAACTGTTATAAAGCGCTCCCGATGACATGGTAGATTTTGTGATTTGATATGAATTGAAAGACTCTCCTAAAAGCACATTAAAACTGTGTTTTCCAAAAGTTCTATCATAGGTAAGCGTATTTTCATTTACAATATTTTGCCTTCTATAGGTATTATATGCTCCTCTGATACTTGCAATGACATCATTTGGCGTGTAACTTTCATTTACATTATCTGAGTTATCAAAATTAATAGTACTCTTTAAAGTAAAACTTTTTGCAAACTGATAACTAGCATATCCTGAAATTAGATTTCTGTACATGGAATTTCTTCCTTTTCTCGCTAAAGCGTTCAGCATATTTGTTGTACTAGACCCCCATGCATAACGAGTTGTATATTTTTCTCCTGCAGCGTTTGAGGCACTTTCAAAAACTGGAGTTGCAGTAAGAGCTTTAAACAAAGTATTATCTTTTCCTTCAACTCCAGGATCATTTTTAATGGAATATGAAGGCGCCAAATTGATTCCCATTTTAAAATTTTCAGACAATTTAACATCTACATTTGCTCTTGCAGAAAAAAGAGAGTAATCTGTTCCGATGATGTATCCAGTATTTTTTTGATAATTAGCAGACACATAATAATTTACAGCATCTGTAGCTCCAGAAGCCGTTAATTGATAATTACTGAATTCTCCCGTGCGAAAAACTTTATCCTGCCAGTCAATATAATCCAATCCTGGATGTCCTGGCATATCCCATCTATCATCATACAAATATGTAAAATATCTTGAATTGGATGTTGTAAGCGGAGTCGAAGGGTTTACCGCATTGTAAGCCGCTATTCTTTCTGCTGTAGTCTGACTTGCAGATGCCCCTGCAATTCCTGAACCAACCCATTGCGAATCGATCATCGTTTTTGCACGTTTAATCCATCCTTCTGCAGAGAGCATATCCACTCTATTAGCTTCTTTATTAACTCCTCCGTATGTGTTGAAAGTAAATTTTGGTTTTCCTCTTTTACCTTTCTTCGTGGTAATGATCACCACTCCATTTGATGCTCTAGAGCCATAAATTGCTGCTGCAGAAGCATCTTTTAAAACTTCAATCGAAGCTACATCATTTGGATTCATGTTGTCAAGCGGACTTCCGTTAGAAAAACCTCCATTGCTGTTTGATCCCTCGGTGTAAATTGGGAATCCATCAATAACATACAAAGGTTCGTTTCCTGCTGTAATAGAACCAGCTCCTCTGATTTCTATACTAAAAGGTTGTCCTGGGAGACCTGTAGTCTGTTTTACACGAACCCCAGCTACCTGACCAATTAATCCTTGATCAATTCGTGAGATTGGACGTTCTGTAAAAGTTTCTGTTTTAATTCCTGAAATTGCTCCAGAGGTTAGTTTCTTCTTTTGAGTCCCGTAACCAATTACTACCACTTCATTTAAGTTCGCGCTTTCGGCATCAAGCGAGACATTATAACTCGTGGCGGCCCCAATTTTTAGTTCTTGTTTAACAAATCCCACAAACGAAAAGACCAATGTTTCTCCAGATGTGGCCGAAATAGAATATTTTCCGTCTAAATCTGTACTGGTCGACCTGCTGGTCCCTTTTACAATTACATTAACACCTGGTATTGATAATTTAGCTGGATCTGTAACGGTTCCTGTCACCGTTTTTTCTTGTGCATAGCCAGATGAGTAGGCAAGCATAAATAAGATCATAATCAGTAAGAGATTAAGATTGTTTTTCATAGAGGTTTAATTTGGTTAATTAATAGTTAGCTAGTAATCCAAATGTATCTAGAAGCAATCTCCGTGGTATCCTGTAGTATCCTGTTAGAAATCAATATATTATATTTTTAGCACATTTTTATTTTACTTTTTTTAACAAGATAAATAGTGCCAACTTACTGATTTCCAAGTAGACGAATATTTCTAAAACCCAAATTTTCACATTCAAAATTTATTTTCAAAAAAAATAAAATATTACTTATTTAACACTTCAAAAAAAGAATATTATTCAAAAACAAACATTAATAATTGTAAATAATACATTTATTAAATTCACAAAAAACAGGACGCTACAGGATAGCATTCTGACTCACAAAAAATATTTTTACTTTATAATTATATCTAGTTAAGACAGAAAGAAATTCTTTAAACAACTAAATATAAATACCTTACCAACTATAACTGACCAACCACTTAAAAAATGAGAATACAAAAATCATATATCCTATTTTTCCTCTTTATAACTATAATTTCATTTAGTCAGAAAAATGAAAAATCTCCTTGGCCCGTATCTTCCAACATAAACCAACCGTGGACCAGATGGTGGTGGATGGGAAGCGCAGTGGACAAACCTGATTTAAAGAGAAGCTTAATCGATTTTCATAAGGCAGGAATTGGAGGCGTTGAAATTACTCCGATTTATGGGGTTAAAGGTGAAGAAAAAAACTTCATCGACTACCTTTCTCCAAAATGGTTGGAAATGCTCGATTATACCATTCAAGTAGCAGATAGTCTTCATATGCAGGTCGATATGGTATTGGGTACAGGATGGCCATATGGTGGCTCTCATGTTACACCTGAATATGCCGCTACCAAACTTATAGTCGAAAAATATCCTCTTAAAAAAAATGAGACAATTGACAGGATTATTAAACTGGAAAACAGCAAAGAAAAAAATCCTGCTTCGCTTTTGTATGCTGTAGCTTATGGAAGTGATGGTTCTTATATTAATCTAACAGATCAGCTTACTGGAAGTAAATCAAAATCAAAAGACAAAGGTTTTGACGGAAGTTCAGTTTCATTACCAAATCCTGAACCTAATAAGCTAAAATGGACTGCAAAAAAAACAGATTATACGTTATATGCGGTTTTTACGGGAAAAACTGGTCAGCAGGTAAAAAGAGCAGCTCCGGGCGGAGCTGGTTTTACATTAGACCATTATTCTGAAGAAGCATTAAACGCTTATACAGTTCCGTTTAACAATGCTTTCAACGGACGTGAAGGAAAAATTAGAGCTATATTTAACGACAGTTATGAAGTTTATGGGACGGATTTTACTCCTGCATTTTTTGATGAATTCTTAAAACTTAGAGGTTACGATCTTAAAAAACAACTGCCTTTATTGCTCAATGAAACTGACAATGAAATAAGCAACAGAATTCGAAGCGATTACCGCCAGACTATTGGTGATTTATTACTGAATAAATTTGACAAACCTTGGACGAAATGGGCCAATTCTAAAAACTTTAAAACCAAACTGCAGGCACATGGTTCTCCTGGAAATCTAATCGACTTGTACGCTTCCGCTGATATTCCAGAATGCGAAACTTTTGGTTCCATGCCTTTTGATATTCCGGGTTTTAGACGTGAAAAAGAAGATATTCGTCCCGGAGATGCCGATCCTGTAATGTTGAAATTTTCTTCATCGGCTGGGCATATTTCAGGTAAAAACCTTGTTTCTTCTGAGACCTTTACTTGGCTTCGCGAACATTTTAAAGCGGCATTGTCACAATGCAAACCAGAAGCAGAAGATTTAATGCTAAACGGAATTAATCATATTTTTCTGCATGGTTCTACTTATTCGCCAGAAAGAGCTGCTTGGCCGGGATGGCAGTTTTATGCTTCTGTAAACTTCAATGCCAATAACAGCATTTGGGAAGACGCTCCTGCCCTATTTTCTTATATCGCCAACTGTCAGTCATTACTACAGCAAGGAAAATCAGATAATGAAATCCTATTGTATTTTCCCATTTTTGATACTTGGAACGAATACAAAAAAGGTACTTTATTTTTTGAATTCAAAATACATTCTCTTTCCGAATGGCTGCACGGAACCTCATTTTATGATATGACCAACAAGCTGATGAAAAAAGGGTACGGCGTTGATTTCATTTCAGATAATTTCATAGCTGAAGCTAAAGTTGTTGACGGAAAAATAGTGCTTCCGGGAGGAACTTTTAAATCTTTAATTATTCCTTCCTGTAAAAAAATGCCTTTGGCAACGCTTCAAAAATTAATTGAATTGAAAAAGGCTGGAGCCTCAATTATTTTTGAAAATCTGCCAGAATCTGTTCCCGGTTTTAATGATTATAAAAAGCAGGAAGAAAAACTGCAGTCACTTTTAGCTGAAAACAAAGAGGTAAAACCAGTCTCTGACATCTTTACTGCATTAGAAAATGTACAGATTTACCCAGAAACACTTGTAAATACAGGTTTAAAATATATTAGAAGAACAATAGACGGAGAAAAAATATATTATTTGGTCAATCACACCACCAAAACAATTGATGATTTTATTCCGTTGCAAATCGGCAACAAAGAGGTCATTATTCTTGACCCTTTAAACAGGGAATTTGGCAATGCCATTGTCAAAAAAACAGCTGATAAAACATTCGTCAAAATCAGAATAGAACCGGGTAAGTCTTATTTTCTAAAAACAGAAAATATGGTTTCACAAAAAAAATGGACTTATTTTGAACCAACTGCCGAAGCTGTTCCTCTAAATGGAAAATGGAAAATTACTTTTGACAAAGGAGGCCCTAAACTGCCAAGTCCAGTTGCAATTTCAAATTTGGAATCATGGACAAACTTAAGTCCTAAAGCCGAAGCTTTTTCAGGTTCTGCAACCTATACTTTGGAATTTGATAATCCGAATACGAAAACAGAATCTTGGAATCTAAATTTGGGAGATGTCCGCGAAAGCGCAAAAGTATGGCTTAATGATCAATATGTTGGCACAGCATGGTCTGTTCCGTATGAACTGAATATTGGGAAATTAAAATCGAGCAAAAACATTTTGAAGATTCAGGTAACGAATCTTTCTGCCAACAGAATTCGCGACAAAGAATTAAAAGGAGAAGAATGGAAGATTTTTTATGAAATAAATATGGTCGATAAGGATTATAAAAAATTCGACGCTACAAAATGGAGCCCGATGCCTTCTGGATTATTAGGCCCTGTGACCATTACGCCTTTAACATCTAAACTAACTATTAAATAACGATATCTAAAATGAAGAAATTACTTTTAATATTCGCTATAGGCGCTTTTTATAATGGCACCGCACAGCAATTTGATAAAAAATTAGTACTCAAACAAATGATTTTGGCCAATGATTATTTTATGCAGAAATGGCCTGAAACAGGAAAAACAATTATTACCAATAAAGAGCGCCCTAGCAATATCTGGACAAGGGGAGTTTATTATGAAGGATTAATGGCGCTGCATGAAATTTTCCCAAAAGAGGCTTATTATGATTATGCTATGTCTTGGTCTGAGTTTCACAAATGGGGATTCAACGGTGGCAACACTACCCGAAATGCTGATAATTACTGTGCAGCCCAAACGTATATTGATTTGTACAATTTAGAACCAGACCCTAAAAAACTAAAAAATACAAAAGCCAATCTAAACATGCTTTTAAACACGCCTCAGCTTGATGATTGGTCTTGGATTGACGCTATACAGATGGGAATGCCGGTTTTTGCAAAAATGGGGGTTTTAGAAAAAGATAATCGTTATTTCGAAAAAATGTACCAGATGTATATGTATTCAAGAAACAAACACGGCGACCATGGACTTTTTAATCCAAAAGACGGTTTATGGTGGCGTGATGCCGATTTTGATCCGCCGTACAAAGAACCAAACGGAGAAGACTGTTATTGGAGTCGTGGCAATGGCTGGGTGATTGCAGCGTTAGCAAAAGTATTGACCATTATTCCTGAAAATGCGCCTCATAGAGAGCAATATGTAAAAGATTTGAAAGCAATGGCAGCGGCGCTTGTTCCAATTCAAAGACCTGACGGTTTTTGGAATGTAAGTCTGCACGACCCAACTAATTTTGGAGGAAAAGAAGCTTCTGGAACTGCATTATTTGTTTATGGAATGGCTTATGGCGTAAACAACGGTATTCTGAAAAAAGAAACATATCTTCCTGTAATTGAAAAAGCTTGGAATGCCCTTACAAAAGAAAGTCTTCACGAAAACGGATTTTTAGGTTTTTTACAGTCAACAGGAAAAGAGCCTAAAGACGGACAGCCGTTATCTTATGACAAAATTCCTGATTTTGAAGATTACGGATTGGGATGTTTTTTACTGGCTGGTTCAGAAATTTATAGAATGAAATGATAAAAAAACTCTCTTACAAATAATGTATCGGCACGATCACAGATTGAAGCAATAGAATTTTATGAAAAAATCGACTAACACCACAAAACTAAAAGCAACCACATTTTTAGCTTCTTTATTGATAAGTTTTGCTGCTTTAGCACAAAAGAAGGAAATACCATTATGGGATAAAATTCCCGATGAAATTCAGTCAAAAGAATACGTAGAAAAAATAGATTACAATAAAGACGGAATTGCAGAAGGAGTCAGAAAAGTAACTGTACCTACTTTAACTCCTTATTTTGCCGACCCTGAAAAATCAAATGGAAGTGCCGTGATCATCTGCCCGGGCGGAGCTTATGGAATGTTGGCCATCAACAAAGAAGGTTTTAAAGTTGCGGAATGGCTAAACAGTATCGGCATTCACGCTTTTGTATTAAAATACCGTTTACCGAGTGATTTAATAATGAAAAATAAAACTATCGGTCCCTTGCAGGACGCACAGGAAGCACTGCGTATGGTCAGACGCAATGCTTCGAAATGGAAAATTAATCCGAACAAAATTGGCATTATGGGATTTTCTGCCGGAGGACATTTAGCTTCAACTTTAAGTACTCATTATGACGATAAAATATATACTCCTTCAGATACAACCAGTGCAAAACCTAATTTTTCAATTTTAATCTATCCCGTTATTTCAACTCAGGAAGGTATTACACATCAAGGGTCGAAAGACAATCTGTTGGGAAAAAATCCTGACCGTGCCCTAGTTGACTCCTATTCTAATGAAAAACAGGTAAATGCTACAACTCCAAAAGCATTTTTAGTTCATGCAACAGATGATAAAGCCGTTCCAGTAGAAAACAGCATTAATTATTATTTGGCTTTAAAAAAGGAAAAAGTTGCTGCCGAAATGCATTTGTATGAAAACGGTGGACACGGTTTTGGTTTAGGTGTAAAAGGAACTAACACTTTCTGGCCAAAAACTTGCGAAAAATGGCTTACTGCAAATAATTATACCCTTCAGCCTGATGCTTATGTTTTTACTTATTTTAAAGGAAATGGCGAAGATGGACTGCATCTGGCATACAGCGAAGATGGTTATAAATGGAATACGCTTAAAAATGACACTTCCTTCTTAACTCCTGAAGTTGGAAAAGATAAACTAATGCGTGATCCTTGCGTAATCAAAGGCGGAGACGGATTATATCACATGGTCTGGACGGTGAGCTGGACAGATAAAGGTATTGGATATGCTTCGTCCAAAGATTTAATTCATTGGTCTAAACAGGAATTTATTCCAGTCATGATGCATGAAGAAAAAACCAGAAATACTTGGGCTCCAGAAATTACTTATGATGAAAAAAGCAAAAACTATATGATTTACTGGGCTTCTACTATTGATGGAAAGTTCCCTGAAACAAAATCGGAAGAAGAGAAAGGTTACAATCATCGAATTTATTATACCACAACCAAAGATTTTAAAAAGTTCAGCAAAACCAAACTGCTTTATGATCCTGGTTTTAATGTAATCGATGCTTCGATTGTAAAACAAGATAAACAATATGTAATGTATCTAAAAGATGAAACCCGAAATCCAGTTCAAAAAAATCTTAAAGTGGCTTACAGTAAAAATCTGACGGGTCCTTACAGCAAAGCCAGCGAGCCCATAACAGAAAAGTATTGGGCAGAAGGACCAACTGCTGTAAAAATCGACAACAGCTGGGTTGTCTATTTTGATAAATATACGGAAAAGAAATATGGTGCGGTTAAAGAAACTGCTAAAGGCTGGGAAGATATTTCGGAACAAATTAGTTTTCCAATTGGAACGCGTCATGGTACTGTTATAAAGGTTTCTGCAACAGAATTAAATACTTTGAAAAAGGAATCAGGCAATAACTAACAAATCAGCACGGTACTTATAATTAAAACAATACCCATCATGATATCAGCGACACAACATTCAGAAATAAAAATAGACTCCAATTCTAGTATTCCTAAATATATTCAGGTAGCCAACGGTCTCGCTGAGGAAATTTTGTCTGGAAAAATAGAAAAAGGACATAGACTTCCATCTATTAATGAACTGAGCAAGGCAAAATCTATTTCACGTGATACAGCTGAAAAAGCTTACAAGGAATTAAGAGACCGAAATCTGGTTTTTTCTGTAATGGGTGTTGGTAATTTTGTTACGACGGAGGATGAAAAATCCAAAAACATCCTATTTTTAATTAATAAACCCTGCACTTATAAAATGGAAGTTTATGATTCCTTTGTGACTACAATGGGAAACGATGTTCATGTTGATATGCATCTTTACTATAATGATGAACAGCTTTTTATTGAGGTCATGAAAAAAAACATTCATAATTACAACTATTTTGTCATTATGCCTCATTTTCGAAATGCAGCGGAAGGTCACGTGAACTATACGCCGAATGTGATCAGTTTTATTGAAAATATTCCGAAAGAAAAATTGGTGATTTTAGACAATTCCTGCGAAGAGATTACTGGCGATTTTACAGCAGTATATCAGGATTTTAAATCGGATATATTTAATGCTCTAAAGGAAGGAATTAAAAAATTAAAGAAATACAAAAAAATAATTTTCGTTCATCCCGAAAAAGCAGCTTTTCCTGCTCCTGGATCTTTGGTTGATGGTTTTTTAGCATTCTGTAATGCGTATAACTTTGAATACGAAATTACCGAAAAAATCTATGACGGATTAGAGTTTAAAACTAAAGAAGCTTATATCACAATTGAAGATCATGATTTGGTTAACCTGATCCAGCAGATTAAAGAGAAAAAACTTAAAATAGGAAAAGATGTAGGTGTTATTTCATACAATGAAACACCGTTGAAAGCACTTCTGGACATTACCGTAATGAGTACCGATTTTAAAGCAATGGGACAAAAAGCAGGAGATTTAATCCTTAGTAAAAAACAGGAAATTTCAAAAAATCCTTTTCGTTATATCGAACGTACTTCGCTTTAAGATGGAGTTATAATTATTAAAAACTACTAACTTCATAAATAATTATAACTCCACGTTAAGGCAGTAATTTTACTTTTTCTTTTTCTTCCTTCCAAGCCATATCAAAAGTCCCGTAATTGGAAGTGTAACTGCAAAAAGACAAACCAAAAACGCCAATATCTTTGTTGGATATCCATAAATACTACCTGTATGGATTGGGTAAATCAAACGTCTTACTTTATCGCCATCGCTAAACGATTCGTAAGGTTTGGTTTCTAAAATTTTGCCTGTATATTTATCAAAGTAAGCAAGGCTGGCAATATTTGGTATGTCTTTTTCAAGATTCATTTTGATCACCATTATACTATTTATGGTGTCAGATGGGATTCTGATTTGTGTATCTCCTTTATATTTGTAAATACTGTCTGTTTTCGAAAATATACTTTGATAGAAAAATGTTTTATCTCCTTCAGGATCAATTTTAGTAGGGTTTTCAACTTTAGTAGAAGCTTTTTTAGTAGTTCCGTCAGCCAATAAATAAATGCCGCTTTCAAACCAATCATACGACCAAGTTAAACCCGTAACCGAAATAATCAGCAGCACTAAAAAAGTATAAAAACCAAACGTAGAATGAAAATCCCAGTTTACTCTTTTAAACGATCCGCTCCATTTTACTGTTAATCTTTGTTTAAGGTTTTTAATTTTATTGGGCCACCATAAAACAAATCCAGACAAAAGCATAAACACAAAGATGAGACAGCTAATTCCTGTAACGGCTTGTCCAAAATCTCCCAAAACCAAATGACGGTGCAAATCAAGTATAACCGAAAAGAAACGCTTTTTAACAGGTACCGATCCTAAAACTTTTCCGCTATAGGTATCAACAGAAAAAATCATTTTTTTCTTGTCGGAATCAGTTCCTGTAATTATTAAACTTCTTTCTGGATCAGCAAAAGAGTGAATACGGTCAATTTTCTTAAGGTGAAATTCTTTCTGCACTTCAGAAATAATAGCATCCACTGGAAGCTTCTCCTTCCCTACACTGGCTACTTTATAAAATTCAGGATTAAAAAACTCATCCAGTTCATCTTCAAAAACTAATATACTTCCTGTGAGGGCAACTATAAAAACAATTAGCCCGGATGCAAGTCCGAGCCAAAGGTGCAAAAAGCCAATATTTTTTTTAAGTGTTTTATTCATTTACTATGTCTTTCCTAAATGGTTTTCAAATATGATCAAAGCATGCAAAAAATGATTTGTTTTTAAAATTTATAACGCAGATTTAAACTAGTTGTCATACCGCTACCCATAACGTAATCTGCATTTACAGCACGATATTGACTTAAAGTAGAATAATAACTATTGTTTAATAAATTCTCAACTCCTAAGTTTAATGACCAGTTTTTATTAAAGGCATAACTTCCTGCAAAATTAATCAGGTTCACTGTTGAAATTGGTCCTTCACTATTATTATATCTTCCATTCGTATTAGGTTCAAAGCGATTACGGCAACCTGTATTAACCCAAGATAATTGCAAAAACCAGTCAGACGTAGGTTTGTAATTAATGAATCCAGTTGCTTTAGGAGGAGCAATACGTGATCCATTTAAATAAACGGTACTTCCATCATCAAATTCAGCTTTTCCATCAACATACGAATAACTACCACCTACATTCAATTTATCTGAAAATCTATAATCTAATGTTATTTCATATCCTTTAATTTTTTCAGGCTCACGCTGTGCCACCAAACGGCCGTCAACTTCAATTAAATTAGCTCCTAATTTTGACGTACTGATATAATAAGCTGCTGTTAGATTAAAATTGTAAAACTTACTAGAAAAACCAGCTTCATAATTATTGGTAATAATTGGGTCTGTCGCTAAACTCGCAATAGTACTTTCTTCTGCGCTTCTCAAAATTCTTCCCAATTCATTTATGGCAAACGCCTGAGAAAAACTTACAAATGGATTAAAGATTTCATATTTGTTAAAACGAAGACCAGCATTGAACATCGTTGCATTATATGGGATTTTACCTCCTTCTACAAAAATACTTCCTTGATTTCCTGGCCCTGAAGCAATTGTATTATAATCATCAACACGCACTGTAGCATTTTCATAACGTAATCCTCCTTTAAAAATCAAGTTTTCTAAAACATCTACTTTCAATTGTGCATACGGAGCAATATTTAACATATCCATTTTAGGAATGTAAACACGTCCATCAACAAGATCCTGAAAAGTAACATCATTTAAGACATCAATACCATACGTGATTTCAGAAGCCATTGAAGCTATAGTAAATGGCGTATTCAAATTAATTCGCGTTCCATTTTTATTGGAATTAATCATTGTTTGTCCAGGTCCATACCAAGCCGTTGCTGAAGCTACATAACGATTCATAGATTGAAAAGAATTCAAATAAGCCGACACATCCAATTGTGTTGAATTAAACAAATTGTTTTTCGAAAAAGTAAACATAAAATTATGATTGAATGGAGTTCCTGCATTTTTACCAGGTTCTGTACCTCTTACACCAATGGTAGGAGTCTGACCATATACACCTGTTTGACTAATATATTTAGCATTCTGAGTACTGCTGTAAAAATTGTATACCACATTAAAACTCGTGTGCTCGTCCATATCATATCCTAATTTCACAAACGCATTTGATTGAGAAGAATTAGAAAGACCATCTGTCTGCCCTAAAGGTCTTCCATCAGCATCTCTTTGAAGTCCGGTATAATCAAAAGCTCCACCAATAACGTAGCTAAATTTGTTTTTTCTTCCGTTAAAAAACTGCGAAACACGGTAACCAAAAGTTTCCTTACCATGTAACGGATTAAAAGTAGTACCAACGGTAGTTATTCCCTGAAAACTATCAACCAGCGGACTTTTTTTGGTAATATAATTGATAATTCCACCTCCTGAACCGTTTCCATAAATAGAAGTAGCTCCCTTAATCACCTCAATACGCTCAATTGCATTGGCATCAACAACACGAATATCACGAGCTCCATTCATTAAAGGTGTTGACTGTGGAATTCCATCAATCAAAACTAAAACTTGTCGTCCTCTTAAAGTCTGCCCAGAGTTAGTGGCCTTATTTGTCGATGTACCAAGTCCAGGAATAACATTCCCTAAAATAGAAGATAAATTGGTATTGATACTGCTTTGCACCTGTATCTCTTTTTGACTCATAATCGTTATCGAAGAAGGAACTGTAGCTATATTTTCTTGTTTTCTACCAGCTGTAATTACTACTTCTTGCAATTTATTTTCACTGATTAAAACAATTGAAACTATATTTTTTTCCTGCAGATTCGAAAAAACATGCACAAATGGTTCATATTCCGAAGCTGTAATTGAAACAGTATTGTTTTGTATTTCACTGCTTAAAATCGAAACTTCACCTGATTTATTTGTTGTTCCGATAATTTTATTTCCAGAAGAAACTGAAGCATTTGAAATAGGATTTTTCGATTCATTTTCAACCTTTAAGCGAAGTGATTGTGCATTTAAGCTGACAGTTAGAAAAACTAAAATAATTAGAAAAATAGGGCGTTTAAAATTCATTTTTAAGGTATTCAACAGTAATAAAATTATACTTATTTAGACTAATTATTCGCAAATGTAGCGCTAATTTGACTTTATACACAAAAAAAAATCAATTTCTTTCATGAGTATTAAGCTAACAAAAATAAGAAGCTGAATATCTGATTATAATAAAACAAAATAATAAATTGAGTTTTTTGTCTTTAACGATAATGAGCATAAAAACATCAAAAACTTAAACCATGAAAAACATAGAGATAGTTATTCAAAAATTTAAAAATCAATTATTCTTATAATACATCGTAACGATTTTTCTCCTATTAATTTCCAAGCAACTATACTGATCTTAAACACCAAATCAATGTAGTTTTTCGAGGATTTTCTTTCTGCTTCATTTTCAGGATTGAGTACAATAGATTTTTATACAAAACACTTCTAAAACAATCATAACGTTTCCCTGCGGGCCGTCCCGAGGCTTCGGGGATTTGCTGTATCTTTTGCTTAAAAAAAAAAAGCAAAAGGAGGATCCCATCCCTAACACTTGAGTTTTTGAAGTTTTGAGCCTGATCCCTTGTTTTCCTTATAAAAAAACAAAAAAATGACATAAAACAAAAAACCCTGCTTCTAACGAAGCAGGGTTTTCAAAAGAAAGGCGACGACATACTCTCCCACAAAACTGCAGTACCATCTGCGCAGGCGGGCTTAACTTCTCTGTTCGGGATGGGAAGAGGTGAGCCCCGCCGCAATAACCACCTTAAGGTTTTCAGTTAATGGTTTGTAGTTTATAGTTTGTAGTTTTTCAACTCATAACTTATAACAAACAACTTTTAACTTTCCGCGTGCGGACAATATCTTAACATACTGAGATAAAGAAACAAATAAGTATTATTTTATTTTAGAAAGTTTCCTCCCTCTCTGGTCTGGGACCAGGGAGGGAAAAGTTCGTACATAAGCTTACGGATTATTAGTACTACTCGACTGTGACATT
>NZ_FOMH01000023.1 GCF_900112575.1 Flavobacterium phragmitis | reverse complement strand
CATTGCCGACATCGATATTCCCCATGCTGTTAACCGCAACGAAATCGTCGTTGTAGTGATATAACCCGTCAGGACCTTTAACCGGAAGATTTACGTGCGCCCAGAAATACAATGTCCCAACACCTGAATTATCGGCTAAAAACTGAGCCGAATTTATGGAAGAAGGATACGGATTTCCAACCAGGTTCCATTTCCCTTGGGCAACAGTTACATTGATGTCCCCGTTATTAGGAACACCCGTGAATATCGCTGTAAAATCTTCTCTGTCTGTTATCGGGAAAGTCTGTGGAGCCCTGATGCTGTAGCCGTAGCCGGTAAGCATTGCTTTATTTCCGTTATAAATGATTTCCCAGGTTGATGCCGTACCGCTGGTGTTAAGATGGAAATATTTATCGAATAAAGTCAGTGGAGACAAATTGTACATTTGAAAACCTGCTTTTTCAACCGGCATTGACCAATAGGTTGCATCGTAACGGCGTACAGAAGTTTTTCTTTCATAGACTATTTCCCCCACGTTCGCCACATTGTCTTTCTGTTTCAGACTCGCTCCGTTTTTAAAAACCAGTTTACCGTTTGATGTTACTGCTTTGGTAATGTTTAAAGTTACTCCAGCTGGAACGATAAGGTCTGGGTCTGATGCGCCATTTGGAACATTAATCGTAAGTGAACAGGCATCAATATTTGCAGCCAAAGGGTTACCAGCTGTAGAATTTATAATTACACTTTTAGAGCTGGTAGGCGGTCCATTTGACCAGATTGAACCGTTCCATGTAGTTGTAGAATCATCACCAATAGCTGTAGCAGCTGTCACAGGTGAATTGCAACCTCCGACGCTTACTCTAAAAGAATAAGAACCAACAGTTAAATTAGGTACTGTAAAAGTAGATCCTGTACCATTGTAAGTAGTAGACGCATGTCCTGTTTGAGTTATCTGCCAAGTTCCTGACGCGGGAAGGTTGGTTAAATCGATACTGCCTAAGCTGGGGCAAGTAACATTATGCACAGCATTGATTGTTGGTGGTGCCAGCAAAATAGTTGTAGTTGGTAAATTGTTATTATAGTCGTTACCTGAAATATCTGTAACAGTATTCAATGCTGGATCTGTTCCAGTTACTGTGGCTGAATTTGTTATTCTTCCCGCAGCAACATCATTGGCTGTAATGGTGTAAGTTGCATTTATCGTTGCGGTTTCGCCTACTGCCAAACTTGAAATGTGATTACTTGCGAATGTTACTCCGGGCATAGGATCCGAAACGCTGATATCGGTAATAGGAACTTCCCCGGTATTTTTGATGTCAAAATTATACGTAATAACGTCGCCAGCTTTACCACATGAGGATAATGTCGCTTTTTTGATCATACTTAATTCGGCAAGTTTTAGAGATTTGGTATTTACAGCAATAAAAGCACAGTCTGAGTTTCCGGAAAAAACTACAACAAAACGATCGACTTGAGCAGCATTTGTGCTGTTGATTCCAAAAGAACTGGTTTCTATACCAAGCATTCTAATTTCGCGATTATCTGCGGCGACAAAAGCCGGAGCGCCATTGCTGGCTCTAAACAAATCTAAACTATAGGTTCCAATTACTGTTACAGAACCAAAATTTACAGAGATTTCATTACCTACAGTATGGCCAGAAGCATCAACAAACTTAAAAACGTCAGCAGTTCCTCCAGTAGCTGCAACTTGGGTAATTAGTATGTCTGGAATATCATCATTTATTCCTGTTAAGTTTAAATTGTTTGTTCCAATTTTAAACTCTGCCATACCAGGTGCAATGTTTGCGATACCAGTTCCTAAACTTAATCCATTAGCACCATCAGTAAGTCTAGCGGCAAGTTCTGCGCCAGAAGCACTGCTTCCTGCCATAGCGGGAGTCAAAATTCTATTAGTAGCTGATTCATCAATCATTGAGCCTTGTAGAAAATAGGTGTCTACAGTAAAACCTAAAGATTGAATTTTTAAAGCTCTATAACGGTGCGCGTCAAAAGAAACGCTGTTGGCAGTTAATTTAGCATCATCTACACCCGTGGAGAATGTTTTTCCTCTCCATTCAAAAGCTAACAAGTTATTTTCTCTGTCTGGACGATTATTAGCTGCTGTCGCTGCATTTGAAGTCCAATATCCTGTTCCATTTCTGTTCCAGTCGGTATGGATTCGGGTTATAGTATTGCTTTGACCTGTAATTTTTAGAGATATTAAAAAAAGAAGAATGCTAATTTTTTTTAATAATAAAGAACGAAAATTCAATGGCTTTTTTGTGCTCATGAAGTTTTTACGGTTAAGATTGGTTAATAATGGGGTTGTTTTTGGGTATGCTTTTTAAAATATTTAATTATGAAAAAATCCGACAGTGATTAGATGCCGGATTTATATTTACTATTATATAGATTAGTTAAAAATGATTTTTTTGGTAACTACTGCACCATTTTCTAGAATAACTTTTACCAATAAAACTTGATTGCTAGATTGTAAGTTTGAAATCTGTAAATCATTAGAATCAATTTTATTGTTAGTGTAAAGCGACTGTCCTCCTATGTTATAAATCTGTACTTCACTGATATTTTGGACAGCAGAATTTACGTTTATGGTTTTAGATTTAACAGAAACCAATACACCATCCTCGCCATTTTCAAAGTCGTCAACTCCTAATGTCTTATTAGTATAACGCATTACAAAACGACTGTTGAATGTTCCTGCTGCAGATGTAAACGTGTAATCTGCAAGACGAAGGTTAGTTATTTTTCCAGTTGTTTTGTCTTCTAAATAAATATCCTGTCCGTTATTGAAAATTCCATCTGCATGATCAATTGAAATTGTGTAATCACCTTGTTTTGAAACCATGTATCCAAATGTAACGACGTCGGCATTATTAAAAGGAAGTGTGCGTCCCTGAATCACTAATTTTTTAGATGAATTAATACTGTAAAAATCTACCAAAGTGTTTGCTGACATTGATACAGCATCGAAATCTGCATCCAGTGTATTCGTTGCCCCAGTTGCGTATCCTACCAGAATTTGTTTGAAAACATCTTTTTTATCGGATATGTTCAGCCAGATGCGGTGTCTTTCAATATCTGACGCAGCTGTTTTAAAGAATTGGGTATTGTTGCCTTTTTCACGCTGCCCGTTATTATAGACTATTGTATTTGTCGGCGGTTTTATGATGAAACCCTGAGCTGTTCCAATGTACCCATCAAAAGTAATTCCATTGCCTACCTCGGTGTTTCCTAGGCTGTTAACTGCTACGAAATCATCGTTGTAATGATATAATCCGTCAGCACCCTTCTGTGGAAGATTTGTGTGAGCCCAGAAATACAATGTTCCAACCCCTGAATTATCTGCTAAAAACTGAGCTGCGTATATGGCAGAAGGATAAGGATTTCCGATCAGGTTCCATTTCCCTTGAGCAACATTGATATTGATATCACCGTTATTAGGGGTGCCTTTAAATACTGCTTTAAATTCCTCTCTATCTGTTATCGAGAATGTCTGTGGAGCCCTGATGCTATAGCCGAAACCGGTAAGCATTTCCTTTTTTCCGTTGTAAATAATTTCCCAAGCTGATGCAGTACCGCTGGTATTAAGATGGAAATATTTATCGAATAAAGTCAACGGAGATAAATCGTACATTTCAAAACCCGTTTTTTCAACCGGCATTGACCAGTAGGTTGCATCATAACGACGCATTAAAGTCTTTCTCTGAATTTCGAAAGAGTCTGCATCGCCTGAAAACATATTTTTACTAGTAGAAGTTTGCAATAATGATCCGCCACTTTCTATTAGCAACTTTCCTCCAGTTTTTACTTTAATATCTTCATCAACTGTTAGCGTAACACCTTCTTTTACTGTTAATTTAGCATTTTCATTAACTGTACAAGAACAAACAGTAAGGTCTGAGGTTAATGTTACATTTGAATTGATTTCTATTCCAGAGCCTGGGGTTGGAGTTCCTGTTCCATCATAAACAGTTGGGACTGGTACAAAATTTACAGCTATATTAGCATTTCCGCCTCTTTCTCCTAAACGAATTTCAACTTCCGAAGCTGAATTTAACACATAAATCCCAACATTGCTTAAAGCTGTAGTGTAACCATTTTGAAGATAAATTTGTTGACCATTAAGATAAATTTCTCCAACATCATCACATTTAGCTAACTGAATTTGATAACGTCCGCATGGAAATCCTTTACGTTTATAAGTAACAGTAAAATCATCATCGCTGATTGGTGCCCCTTGCCATCCTGAATAAGCAGAAGGTGATCTTGACGAGTTCCAGTAAGTCTCTGAATTTACATTGGTAAGAGGATCTTCATACATTCCTGCGTATGAATTAGCAGGAATATTCACTTTCGTGTTTGTTCCGTTACCTGTAATGTTAAGAGTAGTAAAACAATAAACATTCCATTTCTTATCACCAAATGGAAGCGCAGGATTACCTTTTATAGGCGCATAAGAGAATGATACTCTTGATGATCCAGCATTTTCATAATATTCTAAAAGAAAAGTATGTGTTCCTACGGTCAAATTATGTAGTGCAGCATATTTTGCATAACTATTACTTCCTCCCCATCCAGTAGTAAGTCCTGTAACTAAACTTCCGTCAATATATAATCTTACACCATCATCAGCTCCAATTGTAAAATTGTAGATTTCTTCGGTAGTGATATTAACCTGCATGTAGTAACGAACTAAGAAATAGTTGCTTGGAACTGTACCGCAAAAGTTATTTGGCTCAGCGGTTGAATCTCCTGTAATAGTGCCTTCCCCAACGTTTCGATCAAAATTTGCTTTTTCAGCTACAGAACCAACATAAGTAGTTGTTGCCGGTGTACCACCGTTTGCAAAGGTGTATACATATCCTTTCCAGTAATTAATTCCTGGAGTTGAAGAAGCTATGCAAGGTGGAGCCGTTACCGTAACAAATACAGCCGCTGAAGAATATGTACTTCCGTTTGAAAGCGTATATACAAATGAAGTTTCTCCCACAAAGCCATTAGCAGGTGTAAAAATTATGTTTTCACCGCTCACAGTTGCAGTTCCATTTGTTGATTGAGTCGATATAACAATTGGCTGTAAAGGAAGATTACCACGAATATCATTGTCCAAAACAGGAATGGTTACCGCCTGATTAGCAACTGTTGTTGCGGTATCATAGTTTGCAGTCAGTGTATTAATATCAGATACAATTCCTTCTATTGTTGGTCCTAATTCTCCTCCATTGTCATGAATTAGATGATAATCCGTATAACCTGTGGTATTATCATATACATAAAGACGGATATAAACAGATTGATTTTGAGTAGCTACCACTCCAGCTGGGAAGTTTGCACTGACAGTTGTTTGGGTATCAAGAACTGCATTGGTTTCAGTGATAAGTGCAATTCCATTTCCTGGGAATGATGAATCTGTGGAGTATCTCACTTGATACTTTTTTGGTCCTGAATCACCGTTAGAAGGGGAACTGTAAGTAAATTTAAATTTAGTTAAATCTAATTTATAACCTGCTTTAGGTGCTACACTTACTTGAACATATTTAGAATAGTCGAGAGTCGCTGGAATATTGTTAACTCTAAATTCACCATATTCGTTTGGGCCAAATGACATACCAGTTGCAGAGATGTTTGAAGCAGTAACATTGGTGTCCGAAACTGCAGCAATTGGCTGTTGCGATAATCCATTCCAAATTACAAGACTTGGAGTAAATTCCTCAACATTTACAAACACAGTAGCTGTAGACGATTTTGTCGAATTGGAAATTGTGTAAGTAAAAAATGTTGCTCCAGTAAAATTATTTCCAGGATTGAAAGTAAAACTTCTATCAGGATTTATAGATACTGTTCCTTGTCCAGATACTGGCTGTGTAACAGATACATTTGTAATAGCACTTGTTCCTGCAGTATCATTATTTAAAGCGTTTATTGTAATAGATCTGTTTTTCTTAGTGCTTACATTGTCGTCATTTGCATTTATATCGCTGGCATCGTAGTTTAAAACAGTTCCTGTAATGGTTGGCACCGTATTTCCATTTGCAGTTACTATCGTATGTGAGTTTGCTAAAAAGATAGGAGCTCCTAAATTGCCATAAACCTTTAATTTATACCCATAAATTCTAATAGTTAAGGTTTCGCCGGCTGTTAATGTAAGATTGGCCAAACTTAGAGATTTGTTCACTTTTCCTGTAGTAGTGGCTTCATCTAAAAGTAAATAGCTTGTTGCAAAATTGTCTTTAGAATAACGCACCTGATATCTTTGCACATCTACTTGTGATTCTCCATTATAAGTAAAATTGAAAGCATTTAGTTTCAGTTTATAACCTGTTTTTGCTGTAGCCGAAACCTGAAAATATCTATCGTCATCTTTGGCAAAATTAGTAGTCCATCCTGTTCCTTTAAAACCTTCATAATCGATAGGTACCACAGTTGATTTTGATCCCGAAACTAAATCATTTCCAGTAATTGCAGCAGGATTACTAACAGTTGCTGTAGCTGTAGTCGTTCCTTTCCATTCCACAAGAGGATTAATACTTGGTGCTGTTACAGTTACATTAACAGTAGCTGTTGAAGTATTTGTGCCATCACCGATTGTATAAGTAAAAGATGTTGTTCCTGTAAATCCTGGAGTTGGAGTAAATTTAATTGTTCTATCTGAATTTACAACCGCAGTTCCATTTGCTGATGGAGTGGCAATTGTTACTGAAGAAATTGGATTTGTTGCTTGAAGATCATTTGCTAGAACATTAACAACAGTAAAGTTGTTCTGAACACTTGTTGCAGTATCATTATTAGCTGTCAAAGTTGGATTGTTAACAGAAACAGTACCTCGTATTGTCGGGAGATTATAAGTTCCACCTTCATATGTTTTTGAATTTACTAATCCCCATCTTGAATCTTGCCAATAAATATTTCCGACGTCATATCCATAAAAGCGTATATAAAGAGTTTCCTCTGGTAATAAAGTTACTCCAGTAGGAAAATTAATTGAGACATTGTTTTTTCCGCTTATTGAAGGATTTTGATTATCTAATAATAATGTTCCGTTTGAAGGAAATGATGAATTTTTTGAATATCTCACTTGATATTTTCGACACCCTTGTTCTCCATCATAAGGAAAGTAGGCGTATTTTAAAGATGATAAATCAATCTTATAACCAGCTTGTGCCTTAATGGAAATTTGGATGTATTTTGAAGGGTCAATTGAAGTCCCTCCTGGCCAATGTGAACCAGAAAAACCTACGTAATCTATGATTTGTAGATTGCTTCCAGTCATAGGTGAAGATGCAACTTGTGACGTAGAAGCTAAGACATGCGCATTAAAATTGTCACCATTGTCCCAAGTGACCAAATCTGTTTGGGAAAATCCCAAAAAAGGCAATAAAAATAAAATTAAAAGTAGAGTTTTTTTCATACTAGATCTTTTTCTATCAGTTTGTTATGCTGGCATAATAATTACTGCCCGCGCAAATATATACACATCTACGAGCGAGAAATAGTTGAAGTTTTTAGAATGGGTATTTTTTCGATGATATGTTAAAATACTCGACGAACTACATTAAAAATTTTAATGTTCGCTAAATATTCTTATAAAATGTTAAAAAAATATATAAGAATAATCGTAAATTTTAACATTTTTGAGGATGTTTTTTTGAGATTTTAGACTAAAAAACGTCGTGTTTGATGTAAATTCTTCAAAAAAGGAATATTTTACAACCAAAAGTTGTTTGAGGTTCTGTAAGGAATTTATAGTGGTTTTTTAGCCGATAAAAATGATTTTGAAGGAGTTAACACTAACTCCTTTTTGAAGTAAAAGTGATAATCTAGTTTTGTTCTAATTCTAGAACTTTTTCGTAAACCAAATTACTTTCGTAACCTCTTCGGAGGATATAGTCGCAAAACTTTTTGCGCTTTTTTAAGAGGTTGGTTTCAGTCAAATTGTTCCAAGTTTTTTCTGTTAGGCGTTCAAAAGTTTCAAAATATTCTTCTGGAGCGATTTCTTTTAAAGCCAAAGTGATGTTTGTCGATGAAATGTGTCTCGCTTTTAATTCGTTTGTAATTCTAATCTTACCCCATTGTTTGATTCGGTGTTTGCCTCGGGCAAAACTGCATGCAAAACGGGTTTCATTAAGAAAATTCCCCTCTATCAGCTGAACTATGATGGTATCAATTTCATCAGAAGTCATTTTTAGGCTACGCAATTTTTCCAAAACTTCGTCATGACAGCGCTCTTGATAGGCACAAAAATGCTCTAATTTTTGTAAAGCTTCTTTGATGGTGAAAGTGTCTTTCGTCGGTTTTTTCATGCGTTTTAACGATTAAATGCAATAGTAGTCAATTAGTTATAAAATAATTCTAAAATTTGTTAAAATATTATAAAAAGAAATAAATTATAACCTTGTGTATTAGGCTAATTTAGATATTTTTGTACGAGAATTTAACATTTTTACAATTTTGCTGAAATTCAGAATTTTAACACTTTAGATTCGAGTTAAAAACCAAAGACCCCAATACTTCGTATGTAAGAAATATTGTCTTTTTTGCTTTTTAGCAGCCAAAAACAAATTTAAACAAATACCTACTGAATATGATGAGAAAACTACTTTACTCGTTTTTATTTTTTATTTTTTTACATACTGCTGGGTTTGGGCAGGTTTTGTGGAATAACAATATTGATGGTAATAATCCAGGTAATACAAGTCCATATACAACGGGACAGATAGTTGCTCCAGGTATTACTGTTTCGGGAATTTCGCGATCAACACTTTCTGGTACAAGTTTAGTGGCGGCAAATGGTAATGACAGATTTAATGCATCAGGATGGAGTGGAACTACAGGTGCAAATAATATTGTTTTAAATAATTATTTTGAGTTCACGTTAACTCCTAGTGCTGGAAATTCAATAAACTTTGTAAGTCTCGTATATAGTGCTCAAACTGGAGGAAGTGGATCGAGTGTTACAAATTTTGCCGTAAGATCAAGTATTGATGGGTATGTCGCTAATATTGCAACTCCAGGATCTTCAGGAGGAACAATTTCATTATCCGGAACTTCATATCAAGGTATTACAAGTTCGATAACTTTTAGAGTTTATGCTTGGGGAGGAAGTGGAACAAGGCAATATAGTATTAATGATTTTACATTTACTGGTACAGTTTGTTTTCCAACGACTACTACACCGGCTACGATCTGCCAAGGTGGTTCAGGGACTTTAACAGCTTCGTCAAGTGGAGTAACTACATCAAATACATTTTCGGGGTCTTGGAATGGAGCTACTGATCCAACTGCTAATATGCCTGCAGGTGGTATGGTAAATTCTACGACTTGTTCATTTGATGGAACAGTATCAAGAAATTATAATTCCATTAATTTTACTGTGAACACAACAGGAAATTATACCTTCAAAATGACAGATACCAATTCTTATGATGGAATGGCATATATATATACAGCCGGTCTTACACCAGGGACTTGCTCAGCGGGTTGGGTTGTAGGCTCAGATGATGATGGGGCCGCGCAAACTGAGCCGAGATTAACAGCAACTTTAACAGCTGGTGTTGTTTATACGTTAATTTCTACGACATGGGCAACAGTTACAGGAACGTATTCAGGTAATTATACATGGACCGTAACACCTCCAGCAGGTGGGCAGGTTACTTTATCACCAATTTTATGGTATAACTCCGGAGGAACATTGATTGGAGGAGGTTCTCCTTTTAATCCAGTTGGAGTAACAGGTGGATTGTCAGATACCAATACAATTGGAACAACTACTTTTTATGCTTCTTCAGGAAATGCATCATGTACGAGAACACCAGCAACTTTTACAATTAATGGTAACAATACTCCAATTTCTCAGATTGGATCTACGTATTCATTTTGTGTTGATTCAAATAATACACAGACAACAGCAAATATAAGTGCTGGTCAGTACGCATTGTTAAATGTTATTCAAGGATATACTTATACATTTCAAGTTGGAGATATTTTTTCAGGTAATAATGAAAAAATAAATATTTTGAATGCGACAACAGATGCAGATGTTTCACCTGCAGCAACCAATACTGGTAGTGCTGGAGCTACCATTACTAATTGGGTTGCACCATATTCAGGACAGGTAAAGGTTGTTGTATCTACAGGAAGTTGTTCTAATAATGGAATTACGGGAACTGGAGGGTTAACTCTTTCTTTAATTTCTGTTGGAAATACTTTAGACGACCAGACATTAGCTGGGACAACTGATAATACTTGGAGAGGACACATTTATAATTGGACAAGTGCTACTACGCCTCCTGGTGGTACTTCACCTACTTCTGTAACTACAACAACTCCTTTTAGTGGGGCAGAATATGTAGGTTACTATAATGAACCAGGAGAATCTATTACTCAAAATTTTGGAGGTAATGATGTTTGTTTTCCAGTTCTTTCGGGTGGAGCTCAGAGAGGTTCTATTCGTACAGAACAATTTGCAGTACGTTACAGGATGAGATCAACAAAAACCGGCTGTTATATGGTTACGGTAAGAGGTGATGATGGTGTTAGATTGTATGTTGACGGTGTAAGGGTTGTTAACCAATGGCAGGAACAATCGGCTACAACTTATTCAAATGTATTTGTTAATCTTACGGGAAGCAGTGTCCTTGTACTTGATTATTATGAAAACGGAGGAAGTAACGTAGTAGAATTTAGTATGACACCTTTTAATGCCAGTTCTAATACAATAACTGCACCAGCAACGACTACTGTTTGTAGCGGTACTACTCCTGGCCTAATAGACGGATCTTCTTATCAATATAATGGTACTACAGTAAATCCTACTGTAAGATTTCAATGGGAATCTTCATCAAGTGCTACGGGACCATGGTCAAACGTTACTACTGGTACAGGAATGACTAGTGAAGATTATACTCCAGCTGCTATCACAGGTAATGCGACTCAAAATATTACTTATTATAGAAGAACTGTAACTTCAGCTACGAGTGCATCGTGTTCGTACAGCAGCGATCCAATTTCTATTACGACAAATCCAGCAGCAACTTTAACTAGGTCAGGTGGTGCTGCATCGCAGACAGTTTGTTCAGGATCTGCAATTACAAATATTATTTATACCTTTGGAGGAGGCGCTACTAGTGCAAGCGTCACTAATCTTCCAGCAGGTTTGACTTCAAGTATAAGTGGAAATGCATTGACAATTAGTGGGACGCCAACAGCAGGTGGAACTTACACTGTTACAACAACAGGACAAGCATCTCCGTGTACTGCTACTACCGCAAATGGTACAATTACAGTAAATCCAGCGGCTACTTTGGTATTAACAAGTGGAACAGCATCACCTACAGTTTGTCCAGGAACAGCAATAACAAACATAGTATATACTTTTGGTGGAGGAGCAACAGGCGTAAATGTCACAGGTCTTCCAGCTGGTTTGACTTCAAATGTAAGCGGAAGTACAGTTACAATAAGTGGTACTCCTACAGCAGGAGGAACTTACAGTGTTGCTACTACAGGGCAGACAACGCCATGTACTGCTGCCAGTTTAGGTGGAACAGTAACTATTAATCCTGTTCACACTATAACATCTGGAGCGAATCGAAGTGTTTGTCAAAACAATAACATGACGAATATAACGATGACTTTAGGAGGAGGAGCTACTGGAGCAACTGTTACAGGATTGCCTGCGGGAGTTATATATTCAGTTAGTGGAACTATTTTAACAATTAGTGGAACACCAACAGTTACAGGTCAATTTACTTATAATGTTACAACAACGGGAAATTCTTGTGCAGTGGCAACTACGAGCGGGACTATAAACGTTGGAGTTGGAAATAATACCATTTCATATACAAATGGTACATCAGGATCGGTTTGTGGATTCGCATCAGAAAATGGAACCGTAAATTTTGTTGCTCCATCTGGTACTTATTTTAATACTGTTCGATTTGCTAGTTATGGTTTGCCAGATGGTAATTGTGGTGCATATTCTATTGGAAGTTGCCATTCTAATACGAGTCAGTCAGCAACAGAAACGCGTCTTTTAGGAAATTCTAATACCGTTTCTTTCTTAGCAAGTAATGGAGTTTTCGGAGATCCATGTGTTGGCACTGTTAAAAACTATAAAGGATATGCGTCTTATTCTATGCCAATATGTGCAGGAACAACACCTGGTACTATAACAGGAAGTGATCCAATTGGAGGTAGTACCTATAGTTATGAGTGGCAGAGTAGTACATCGGCAACTGGGACTTTTACTCCTATTGCAAGTAGTAATACTAAAGATTATACGCCTGGGATTTTGACAGCATCAACTTATTACCGTAGAGTAGTTACTTCTAATGGATGTACAAGTATATCACCTGTTCTTTTAATAAAAGTTAATCAACTGCCAACAATAGCCTCTGCAACAACAGCATCCACCATTTGTTATGGAACAACAAGTAGTGCTTTGGCTTATACAGGAACAACTGAAACGCCTACAACTTACAGCATTACTTGGAACGCTTCGCCTGCAAATACTTTTTTACCTGTTACGGATGCTTCATTAACAACAAGTCCTATTTCGATAACAATTCCGTCCACTGCAGTTGCAAATACTTATACAGGAACAATAACCGTGAAAAATGCAAATGGGTGCGTCTCTACGGGAAATAGTTTTACTTTAACTGTTCGTCCTCAATTTACGGCAGGAGCGATCCAAACAACTGGAGAAACAATTTGTTCTGGACAGAATCCTTCTCAAATTGGAAGTACTACAGCTGCAAGCGGTGGTGACGGAGTAATTACTTATCAATGGCTGGCAGATGGAGTTAATATAACAGGTGCAAATAGCGCTACATATACACCTCCAGCAGGATTAACCACAACAACCACATATACGAGATCGGCACATGATGGAACTTGTAATACCGGTTCGACATTATCAACAGGAAGTTGGACTGTTACGGTACATCCATTACAAACAGCCCCATCAACAACTATAACCCATGTAAACTGTTTAGCACAAGGAAAAGTAATTTTAGGAAATTTGCCTTCTTCTGGTGCTTATCAAATTAATCAGACAGGTCATGCATCAGCAACAATAAATGTTACAAGTTCTACGGGAACAACTTATGAAGTAACAGGTTTATCCGCGGGAACTTATTATTTTACAATTCAAACTGGTACTACTTGCGCATCAGCACAAACAGAGGTTATTATTACAGATCAATCTTCAACAACATGGAACGGATCAGGCTGGTCAAATGGACCTCCTGCCAGCTCTAAAAGTGTAATTATAAATTCTGCACTTGGTAACCCTTTGGCAGCAAATATTGATGCCTGCTCGCTTACGATCAATGTTCCAAATGGCGCATCAGATCCAGACCTTATTGTTCCATCTGGAGTAACTTTGAATGTTACCAATATAGTGACGTCAAACGGCAAACTGGTTTTTAAAAGCGGAGCGAGTCTGAAACAGAAAGACAATGTGGCGAACGTGGGGGAAATAGTCTATGAAAGAAAAACTTCTGTACGCCGTTACGATGCAACCTATTGGTCAATGCCGGTTGAAAAAGCAGGTTTTCAAATGTACAATTTGTCTCCGCTGACTTTATTCGATAAATATTTCCATCTTAACACCAGCGGTACGGCATCAGCCTGGGAAATCATTTATAACGGAAATAAAGCAATGCTTACCGGCTACGGCTACAGCATCAGGGCTCCACAGACTTTCCCGATAACAGACAGAGAA
>NZ_FOMH01000001.1:262542-653955 GCF_900112575.1 Flavobacterium phragmitis | reverse complement strand
CTTCGAGGGATTTACAATAACAACAATGACAAGCGCATTGCCATGACCAAACTGGCTCATTGGTATAGAAATGTAGAGGAATCAGGTTTTAAAAATTTTAATATCCTGCTCAATACCATAACCATTAATTACAAATCAATCTTGAACTATTTTGATAACAGAAGCACAAATGCTTCGGCTGAATCTTTTAATGCTAAAATAAAAGCTTTTAGAGCGCAGTTCAGAGGGGTTAGAAATATAGATTTTTTCTTATTCAGATTATCCAATCTTTTTGCTTAATCCCCAACTTTTGAACCTGATCCGATTTTTTCTACGGTTGCGCTCATAAACACAAAGTTCGCAAAGCTATATGAATAAAACTTTGCGAACTTTGCGAACTTTGCGCTCTTTGCGGTTAAACCTCGAAAAGTTTATATAAAAAAAATGCCTCTCAAATGAGAGGCATTTTTAACAACTTAGGCGGTCTGGACGGGACTCGAACCCGCGACCCCATGCGTGACAGGCATGTATTCTAACCAACTGAACTACCAAACCCTGCGTTATTGCGAGTGCAAAAATACAACAGATTTTCGTTTCTGCAAGCGTTTTTGCGAATAAAAATTGAGAAATTTTTAATTGGCTAAATTCCAATATTTTAAAAATTCAGATTTTAATCAAAAAAGAAGAAGTTTCTTTCTTTAATAAAATCTAGATATACATTACAGACAAAAAAATCCTTTAAAAAACTTAAAGGATTTCATCATTACCTATTTCATTAAAAGAAACTGATAAAGCGTCGTCTGCTTATACGTTTCTCCCGGTTTTAATGTTGTTGATGGAAAATTTGCGTGGTTTGGAGCATCCGGATAATGCTGTGCTTCCATACAAAATGCATTACGATAATTGTATTGTTTTTTGTCTTTTCCAATAATTTTACCATCGAGAAAATTACCGCTATAAAACTGAAGGGCAGGTTCTGTGGTAAAAACTCTCATTTCGATTCCGGTTGAAGGTTCAGCAACTATGGATGCAAGGGTAAATTCTTTGCCGGTTTTGTTTAAAATCCAATTATGGTCGTAGCCTTTTCCGTATTTTAAATCTATTGTTTTTTCGTTTATTCTTTCTCCAATGGTATGAGCCGTTCTAAAATCCATTGGTGTATTGGCAACATTCTGAATTTTGCCTGTCGGAATCAAAGTACTGTCTGTCGGTGTAAAATTATCGGCATAAATAGTCAGGTTATGCGAAAAAATATCGCCGTTTCCTGCTCCTTTCAGGTTAAAGTAAGCATGGTTGGTTAAATTTACAACCGTTTCGGCATCGGTTTGAGCCCAATACTCTATTTTCAATCCGTTGGTTTCTGTGAGCGTATAAGTTACTTTTATATTTAAATTTCCTGGAAATCCTTCTTCACCATCTTTTGACAGGTAACTCATTTCAACTGCATTTTCTCCATTTTGGGTTGTAAAAGGGCGTGCATCCCAAACTACATTTGCATATCCTTTTTTACCTCCGTGAAGCGTATTGGGCCCATTATTTTTAAACAATGTATAGTTTTTTCCATTAAGGCTAAACTGACCGTTAGCGATTCTGTTGCCATAACGCCCCACTATAGCTCCAAGATATTCTCCGTTTTTAAGATATTGATCTATTGATTCATGCCCTAAAACTACATCTGTAATTTTTTTGTCTTTGTTAGGAACAGACAATGCTACCACACGTGCTCCATAATTGGTTATCTGACAAACGACACCATTTTTATTTTGCAATGTATAAAGTGATACTTGTTTACCATCAACCTTTTTTTCAAATTTTTCTTTGACCAATAACTCTTTATTGGCATCTTTACAAGATATCATTACTGCACTTATAAAGGCTGTTAAGATAATAAGCGTTTTTTTCATTTGTTTTCCGAAATTTAGTTCATGTTTATTTGGATTGTTTTTTTCTGGTATTTTTCTTTATCTGCAGGAAATTCAACTTTAAATAAGGCAAAACCATCGGCTGTTTTTTTGACAAATTCAACTCCTGAACAACTTGCAGGATTACGATCTAAAAGTAATTTAAACGTATAAGTGTTACCGCTTTTTCCTTCAAGGTCAATTTTAAAAACGGAACCGTTTAACTGTTGTTTTAAAATCCTGAATCCTTTTGACTCGGCCATAAACTCAGGTTTTCCGTAACTTGCCAATGTCGACAATCCTGTTTTTTGCAAAACAATTTTAATTTCTGTATTGGAATTAACTGCTAAAGTTTCGTTCAGTTTTACGTCCAGATATTCGTTGTTATCCATAATGGTGTAAGGAACATTTTTTCCGTTTACCGATATATGATCGATTTTAGATCCTAACGGAAGTGTGGGCTGAAAATTCAACTGAAAGTTTTGAGCCGAGTTGAAATTATAAACCCATTCTGTACCGGATTGTCTTTTGAATTTGAAATCAAAGCTGTTTTTACCGAATTTGATATTTGAAGCTTCAAACGAATCCCAGTCAAAAGGTAATCTTGGTGCCAGTGTAGCGGTGTTTTTCAATGCATCCGGGCGGTAGCCTAACATTCCTTCAAAAACGGGTTGCAAAACCATGGTTTCAGACCAGCACTGATGTGAGGTTACACCACTTGTACGATAGGTTTCGCCGTTCATAACCTCAACAGCATTTCCTAACGAAAAATCTTTATAGTTCAGCAAATTGTTCATGATGTTGGTAAAACCCTGATTGTAACGTCCGGTTTGATATTCGGCAAGCGATGTCCAGCCTGTAAACAACGGCCAAACGCTCCCGAAATGGTAACTTCCTGCATCGTATAACGGGCTTTTGTTGCTTATCATTCGCATTCCCCAATCGGAAGCATATAAATTTGATGCAAATGATTCGGTCATGGTTTTGGAACGTTCTTTATCTAATACATTAAAATAAACGGGAACTGTGGTCAAGATGATTAAATCTTTGGTAAAAGAACCGTCTCTGTATTTTCCGTAATTATAGTAGTTGTCTTTGTTCCAAAATTCTTCAACAGATTGTTGTGTTTTTTTATAGTCTGTCAAATATTTCTGAGACAGGGTTTCCTTTCCAATTTCTTTGGCAATGTAGCCGGCATCTTGTAACGCTTTTGCCCAGATTCCGGAAAGGTAAAATTCGGTATGTGCCCCAAAGAGTTTTCCGCCTTCGAGCCAGCCGTGCCCAACATTTGATATTTCTATTAAACCATCTCCATCTGTATCGGTTGAGTAACAAAAATCCATTGCTTTTTGTATGGCTCCCCAATTCGAACGAACAAATTCTATATCGCCTGTATAACGCAGGTATTGAGCAAACAAAATGACAAATAAAGGCGTGGAATCTGATGCATCATAATGAACGGAACCGCTTGAGGTTAATTCGTGATAAATTTTTCCGTCGACATTCTGGAATTTTATAAACGTTTTTAATACTTGTTTTACGATGTCAAAATCGCCATAATTGATGGATGCCAGACTTGCCCATTCGGCATCACGACCAAAATACCAGGCATAACCGGGTCTTCCGCTTACTTTTTGAGAACCGTCCCAGCCTCTTGCTGTGGTCGAATATCCCGCCATAAGCGAAGTTCCTATTTCTGGAGTTTCTACTTTGAATTTTGAGGCTCCTAAAATAGCCATTTTATAACCTTCGTTAAAATCAGCGTCAGGAGTATTTATGTTTACAACGCTTTTTAGGAGTGTTTCATAATAGCTTTTTGCCTGATTGAGTACATTTTCGGCATCGTTGATGTTATTTTTATACTCAGTAAGTGTTTTAGCAATTCCTTCATTTCCTGAAGCAAAACAAATATCAATCGACGAGCTGTTTTTAACATCATTTGTTACCAAAAATGCGGTTTGAAGTTTGGTTGTCGGAATGGTTTCCCATTTTTGATTTATAAATTTAAAACCATCAAACTGTCCGCCCAAAAGCAATTTCCCAGTAGCATTTGACCCTATTACCGATACAAATTCTTCTTTTTGATCCGAAACTATTATGGTGTGATTTTTTTCAGAAAAGGTATAATTTAACGATCCTAATGCGCCTTCGTCATAAGGCCACATGTAGCGCAGGTTGCTTTTTACAGAATAAACCAAATTATCGATATTCCCGTTTTTGTCCCATTGATAATGTACAATGCTGGCGGGTTTATTGATGTTTGTGGTGATAATTTCTTTTAGCTCAGTTCCGTTAGGTAATTTATAGGTACGAATAACGGCTTCGGGATGCACTTCGAATTTTGGTGTTATATTTTTTAGCCAGCAAATAGTATCGCTTGTTGCTGTTTTTACGCCAACAGAAAAATCACGAACAGACATTACCGGATGTGTCCAGATTTCTTCAATTCCTGCTTTTTCTTTTCCCATTAACACGCTGTGTTTCCCTGCTATGTCAAAATAGTTGTTGGTAGCATTTCGGCTTAACGAAAGTGCCGAAAAATTAGGTTTCCAAACTGTTGATGGGTTTACTTTTATATCTTCAACTGGTTTGTTGTTTTTCTCAATTTTAGATTCTTCATAACTCCAGAAATATTGTTTTTCTTTATCAAATTTTCCGCTTAAATAATTAAGACAATTCGCTGTAAACTTTTCTAATTCAATAGCGTTAAAATTTTCAGAGGCATAATAAGCATAGGCTCCTATAGCTAAGACTTTCCCTTTTCCAAAAGGGGTTTCCCAAAGCAGTTTATTTTTATCATCGTAGGTAATATAAGCCCAGTCGATGCCAATAACTTTGCTTCCTTTTGCTGTTGGAATATTTTTATTAAAAAAACCAAGTGTTCTTGCGGTTAAGTCTTCTTTGGCCTGCCAGATATAAGCGCCACCATGCATTTCTGTAAATAACGGATGGGTCCTAAAACCATGAAAACCTAATTTTCGCCCGAAACCTTCATCAACTACGGTGCGGTGTTTTACTTCGACAGGTGTTTTTTCGATTTCCCATGAGTTAAGCAATTTTACTGCATCGAGTGTCAGGATCATTTTACCGCCCTGAGTGAGATATGATTTTACCGCTTCTTTTATTTTTGTTTCAGATGCAGAAACTTCAAGAGTATCAGGTCGATGGTACCAAACAATTTGATAATCGTTAAGTTTTGATTTGTTCTTAGCTACTTCATCGAGCTTAATTTTTTGAACGGTATAATTGGCTTTATGCGAATCAAAGAATTTTTGCAAAGCGGTATATTCAACTGCCTGTTCTTTTTTTCCGTTGACCAACAAAGCAACTTTAACAGGAGGTGAAGCCCAGGCCATACCTGAAAAAAGTATGGTTATTATGAGGGCGCTGTATTTTAATATTTTTTTCATTTTTTCATGCATTTAGTATTTGCTTTTGGCAATCATTCAGAACTTTAAATAAATCAAATTGAACTTGACCGATGTTTTTTAACGCATTACACCGGCTTTGTTCAATCTGACTTACTAACTAATAAAAAATAATTAAAACTGATATTATTTGGTCCCGTCAACTACACAACGGAAGCCAACGGTTGCATTTCTTTCAAATCCTTGTGAAACACGAAGCAGGTACTGACGATAGAATAATTCGCGTGGTCCGCCCTGAACATACCACCAGCTTGAAGATGGCAGGAAGTAACTACCACCTTTCATCATAATGTAACGGTAGGTTCCGTTGTCGTATAAGTCGTTTGTTAATTGCCATACACAACCCGTAAGGTCTTCTAAACCGTAAGGATTTGCTCCTTTTGGATATTTCCCTACCGGATATAATTTACCATCACCCAGATTACAACGGTCTTCGGCAATTCCTTTTATTTTCCAGACTGAAAGGGTGTTTGTTACCGGTTCTTCTATTTTTTGTATTGGCTCTTTTTGTAACCAAGGCCAGGTATTTCCTTTGTCTGTTTGAGCAGCATATTGCCATTCAACTTCGGTAGGCAAACGTTTTCCTGCCCATTTTGCATATGCTTTAGCATCTTCATAAGACACATAAATTACAGGGAAATTTTCCTGCCCTTTTACAATTTTTCCGCCTTCCCAATGTTTCAGGAAGTTGTTTGCATCCGTTGGTTTGTAGTTTGTTGCATCGATAAACTCTTTAAACTGAGCATTGGTTACCGGATATTTATCCATGTAATAGGTTGGCATGCTAATTTTTTCGTTTACCAATGTAGGAGATTCAGGATAAGGAATAAAAGTATCTCCTACTCCGTATTGATTGCACATAAAATTTCCAGCCGGTATTTTCACCATTCCTTTAGGCGCTTTGCTTGCCGGGTTTGTGCGTTCTGTATTGCTCGTTAAACGTGCAGATCCCGGTACTGTTTTTACAATACGCTCGTCTACCAATTCGTCATTATCATCAAAAGCTTGAACTATGAATTTTCCGTGGAAATCAGGGAAATAATCAAATAAACGAATGGTTTGTTTATTGGTTTTAAATTCTTTGTACTCTTTTGCATAAGATGGCATTCCTGCCCAAATGCGTACTTTGGTTCCTTTTGAAGAAGAAAATGTCAACTGGTCATTTCTTAATTTTACATCCAAACTATTTGCCAAAGATGCAATGGCCGTACCCGAACCTTCATTATTGGTGCCAATATCCGTTTTATTAAAAGAGGATGTTGTAGCCGGTACATACCATTTGTTGTCTTTTTGCTTTAAAGTAAGTTCTTCGTGATTGAAGATATCCACGTAATGTGTATCCGGTTTATTGTCTACTGCAAATAGTAAATCGCTGAATCCTTCCGGTATTAAACTAAAAACGGTGTAAATGGTTTTGTTTGCATTATCCCAACGGTTTACAAAAATATTGTCTTTTAATGTTGGCAATAATGGCGTATAATTCTGGCTGATAAAGTTCGACGTATTTTCTCTTAAAACTCGTGATGTTTGACCTAACAAAGCATATTCTTCGTTAACCCATTCCGGATTTCCGGGTGCAAAAAGGTTCAATTCTGTTCCATATCCGTTAAAGAAAGCCACATACAGCTCACGGTTAATGCGCTCCTGACCAATATCGGTAACTCTGAAAATAGCAAAATCGGGTTTAATAAATTTGTTCAAATTCAGCATTGGCGGATAGTACAAGGCATTGTGAACTCTTCCTGACGGAATTCCCTGCATGTCTTTTGGCACTGCCATTCCTTCGCTGTACATAATAACTCCGGGCTGTGCATTATCGGCCGCATTTTGTAATTCTTTGCTTGAACCTCCTTGCGTATCCAATACAACTCCGTCAACACCCACTTTTTTAATAATGTTGGTCATTCCGTCAAAATGGCCTTCGCTGCTGCGAGTACTTCCATCCCAAGGGTTGTAACAAATGAAAAAGTGAGTTCCTAAGTCGTGACAGGTATTTGATATTTCGTGCAATTTGTCAAATCCGCCCGGCAAATCCCTGAACATATCCCATTGGTTACGCTGGTCCATTCCAAGAGTTGGCCAGGTTGGCCAGATACCGTAAACATCGCTTCCTCCGTAAAGTTTTTTTGCTTCTTCCAGAAATTCTTTTACATGGTATTTTCCATCTTTAGAATCATAAAAACGACGGTCCCAGGTCATCATCAGGTTTACCACATATTTGTTACGGAACCATTGTAAATCTTTTCGCCCCATAATCGAATTATCGAAAGTGTTTGGTTCTACATCATATAGCATTCGTTTTTGAAACATAAAACGCAATCCTTCCTGCCAGTCGCCCTGATAATCGTCTGCCCAAAGTGTGTAGGTCACTTCTCCGGCATTAGGATATAAAACGGTTTCAAAACGTTGTGTTTTTCCGTTTTTAACCGATTTTCTGTCACGTCTGGTTAGGGCACAGATTCCGTTATTTCCTGTTGTTGGAATGGCTGTAAAACCTAAATCCCATGAATTATCTGGAACAATTACATTTACTGGATCATATCCCGGACGAAATAAATAGGTACGTGATAATTCATGATTTCCTTTTCCGGTGATATAAGTGTAGTTGGCAGATTCTCCAAAAGGCACTACATTATGGAGTTTAATGGTGTCTTTGCTTATATTTTTAAAAGTAAGGGTTGCTTTAATTCCGTAACCGTAATCTACTTTGGTATAACTAACACTGATTTTATTATCGACTTCGGTGGTGTTGTTGTTTGTTTTTCCCTGCGTGGTGTTGTAAAGGGTTTCGCCAATTTTAAACGAAACCAACGGCAATTTCTTTCCATTTAGTGCTACTCCTTCTTTGCTTGTCAACACAGCTGTTTTTACAGACTGTGATTGTCCGGTTATTGACAGAAGAAAGCAGACAATTAGTGTGCTGATTTTAAAATGTTGATTCATAATATATTTTAATTGGTTATTTTTCGAGGATTACTTTTTTTCCTTTAAGTTGTACTAAAGTGCTTACTGTTGAGTTTGTTTCGTCTGGCTGATGACCGCCAACTGCTATTTGAATGTTTCCGGGTTCTATACTACGATCCAGGTTTGGTGTAATTAAGGATAAACTTCGTGCATTTATAGTAAGGCTCACTTTTTTCTCTTCGTCTGCTTTTAAAAAGATTCTTTTAAATGCAACCAGAGATCGAATTGGTTTCTCGAATGAAACATCAGGATGGGAAACATAAACCTGAGCCACTTCTTCTCCATCAAATTTTCCGGTATTTTTTATGGTAACCGTAATATTGAAATCGTTTCCTGTTGTAATTGTTTTTGGAGCTACCAGATTAGTGTAATTAAAGTTTGTATAACTAAGCCCGTATCCAAAAGCATACAATGGTTTTCCTTTAAAATAACGGTAGGTTCTGTTTTTCATCGAATAATCTTTATAATCAGGTAAATCTTTATCTGATTCATAAAAAGTTACGGGCAAACGTCCGGCAGGATTATAATCTCCAAAAAGAACATTGGCCAGGGCTGTTCCGGCATCTTCTCCTCCGTACCATGAATTAAGGATTGCGGGCACATTTTCTTTTTCCCATTTTATACCCAATGCGCTTCCGGTTTCCATTACAAAAACAAGTGGTTTTCCGGTTTGTTTTAAATATTTCATTAATTCGGTTTGTACTTTCGGCAGGGCAATTGTGGTACGGTCTCCTTTTTTAAAACCGTCCAAAACTACAGGCATTTCTTCGCCTTCGATTTCTGGCGAAATACCTCCGACATATACGATGGCATCGGCTTCTTTTAACTTGTCTGCCAGTGCCTGCATATTGGTTTTTTGCAGAAGTACTCCGCTAAATTTAATTCTGGCTCCCTGATCGCCCTGAAAATATTCCAGTTTTATATCATACGATTTTCCCGCTTCGGCCTGAAAAGTACAATAGTCGGTAAGCGCTTCATGATAATTAAAGTGGTCGATTACTTTTTTTCCGTTTATAAACAGACGAAAACCATCATCTCCGGTAACAGAAAAAGACATTGCCTGAGTTTTTGTGGCGGTAAAAATTCCGCTCCAGCGTACAGAAATCCATTTTGCTAAAATTCCCGGAGCAATTTCTGTAGTTACATCACCTTTAAAATCAATGACTTCTTCGTTACGAACCAAAATTGGGGTTCCTTCGAGCTTAATATTATTAAAATATTCTGCTTTTAGTCCTTTTATTCCGTTACTGCTCAGATTGTTTTTTATTTCAACTGGTGACGCCAATGTATCGTTGGTAAAATTGATTCCTTTTTCATAAATTACTTTTACATTATCGCCCAGTTTATTTTTTATTCCCTGAAGCGGGGTAATGGTATGTGACGGAGTTCCGTTGTAGTTTCCTAAAACAGAAATGGCATTATCGGCATTGGGCCCAACTACGGCAATGGTTTTGATATTTTTGGATAAAGGCAGTGTATGGTTTTCGTTTTTAAGTAAAACAATAGATTTTTCTGCCATTTCGATTGCCTGCTGGCGATGTTCTTTTGAATCGACAACTGAATATGGAATTTTGGTGTAAGGAACATTTTCGTCGGGATCAAACATGCCGAGTTTCATTCGAGACAAAAACAATTGTTTTACTGATTTGTCTATCTCTTTTTCGTCTATTTTTTTATTTTTTACAGCCTCTAAAAGTGTTGCATAACGGTCTCCGCATTCAAGATCTGTTCCTAAACGAACGGCTAATATTGAAGCTTGTTCGGCATCGGGAACAATTTTATGATGTTGGTAAATATCGTCAATCGCCCCGCAATCAGACACTATATAACCTTTGAAACCCCATTGCTTTTTTAAAATTTCTGTTTCCAATTTTGAGCTTCCACAACAAGCCTGACCCTGAAATCTGTTGTAAGCACACATCACAGATTCTACTTTTGCTTTTTCTACCAAATGATGAAAAGCAGGCAAATAGGTATCCCATAAATCGTACGGAGTTACATCGGTATCAAAACTATGGCGTTCGTATTCCGGCCCGCTGTGTATGGCATAATGCTTGGCAGTTGCTACGAGTTTTAAATATTTTGGGTTATCGCCCTGTAACCCGTGTACAAAAGATTCTCCCATTACAGAGGTTAAATAAGGATCTTCTCCATACGTTTCCTGCCCGCGTCCCCAGCGAGGGTCACGAAAAATATTAATATTGGGCGACCAGAAATTTAATCCCTGATAAATACCAAATTGTCCGTTACGTACCGCTTCGTGATGTTTGGCACGGGCTTCATCAGATATCATTTGGGCTGTTTTTAGCATTGCATCACTATCAAAAGTGGCGCTCAAACCAATTGCCTGCGGAAAAACTGTTGCTAAACCTGCTCTGGCAACGCCATGCAAACATTCGTTCCACCAGTTGTAGGCAGGAATGTTTAAACGGCTTATCGCCGGGGCTTCAGACATCATCTGGCTTACTTTTTCTTCTGTTGTCATTCGCGAAACAAGGTCATTTGCTCTTTCTTCGTAACTTAATGACGTGTTTTGGTAAGGTAATTTTTGTCCTTGTACTGTTAAACAACAGAAAACAAATACAAGGCTTATTATATTTGGAGTTTTCTTTTTCATTTTCTGTTTATTTTTTTGCTAAACCAAACAAAAGCTGGTCGAAACCAAACTCTACTGTGTTGTTTTTGCTTGGCGGAACATCAATAACTTCAACCGAAATTGTATTTTTTCCTTTATTTAATTTTACAGCTCCTAAATCAACGGTTTTAAGGGTTGTTTTTTCGCCTGTTAAATCAATAATGGTGCTTTTGCCATTCAATGTAAATTTGAATTTTCCGGAATTGTTTCTAATGGTAAAAATTCCTTTTGTTGGCACAGTACAATCGGCTTTTGACATAAAAACCATATTTAATTTGTTGCCCATTTTTGCTTCAGACCAGTTGGCTTCCATATTATCTGCCCAGCCGTATTTTTCGCTGTTGTCATAAGCAAATTCTCCGCCATCGGCATTTTCGAAAATCATGCTTTCTGCCTGAATACTTACAGGTTTATTTTTTGAATTATATTGAATTACGGGCGAAATAATATCGGTTCTGTTTATGGCAACGGCACGTTTTGCACCTTCGATATCGGGTTTGTCATTTTGGTCTTTTCCGTTTTGGAGGTAATAAAAGCAAACGGGCGCAAAGTTGATTGTGGCGCGTGTCCAGTGCCACATTTCCATATCAAACTTAAGGCTTGTCTTAAACGGAATTACGTCGAGTGAACGGTAACGTGAATTGACAGTATATCCGGGAACAAAATTTCCGCTTCCGTCTGGTTGCGCTATAAACGGATGTCCTATTATTTTTTCGGGACGACACCAGGCATACCCGTAATAATCTTCGGTTCCCGTACCAATGTGTGACGGGAATTTTTCGCCATCAACATATATTTTTTCGTCGCCTTCTCCCCACCAGGCATAAACGGTATTGAATAAAGTAACGGCATCGCCCACATAAACGCCTTTCCCGGAAAGTGTAACATAATTGAGATCGAAAGGACCACCCACCATACCGGAATTATTTTTCATTTCGCCGGTTTTTAAATGGTAATATTCTTTCCAGTGTGTACCAAAATGCATACTGTTTTCGTCCCATTTCCAATCACCAATTTCTACTTCTCCCTGACTTACGGTTACGTTTTGTTTTCCGAGATTTAATAAACTTACGGTGCAGTTTTTTTCAAATGGCATGACCCACCAGGCCGATAAAACGCCATCTTTGCTTACTTCTGTATACCATGTACTTATTTCGCGCAACTGATATCCAGTTCCGAAAAAATCGCCAACAGGACACCATACTGATGTTGCTGATTTTTGATTTCCTTCGACATCATACGTAATATTCAAAACGGTGCTTCTTAAAGCTTGCTCCAGGTTTTTTGCCGATAATTTGATACTGATTTTTCGAATTGCCTTTGATCCTTTGAAAGAAAAACTAAGTTTTGCATTAGGTTTTATTTCACCTGTCAGGGCATGTTTTTCAGTAGGTACATTTATCGTTTTTTGCAACTGCGCTAATTGATTTGCCGTAGCTGGTGCTATTTTCTTAGCATTGTTTTTTTCTTCTGCCGAATAGCTTATTACTTGAGCGTCTTTTTTATAAGTACGATAATTTATATTATAATAAACGGCCTCTCCGCCTGTTTTGGCACCGGCATCTTTAATATTATCAGACTGATATGTAACTTTGCAATGTTTGGCATACGGAATAGGAAAATATAAATTATGTCCGCGCATTTCATATTTGGTTAATTGAGAAACAGAAGCTGATAACGGACTGTCTGCCAGTATTCCTCCGCTTAAAATTTCCATTGCACTGCCTTCAATAACAGGCTCTGTGTTGTTGTCAAGATAGATTCTCAAGATACCTTTCCCTGAATCTTTTCCTGCAAATGTCATCCAGAACCTAACGATTGAGCCTGGCCCCGAGGTGTCCATCATCACATATTCATTTTTATCACCTCTTTTCTCGGTTCGAATAAACATCGAACGGTCCCAGTTGGCAAACCACCCATCCTGATCTGGTGCCACTGTAGCTCTGTCATAACTGCTAAACTGCGCACAAGTATAATCAGATTCCGGAAAACGTGCCAGATTATCACGGTCAGTCATATCTTGCAATAAACTGTCGATACTGATAATTTTATTGTCTAACAGCGTCTTAAACGATATTAACGAAAATAAGATTATGGGTAATAGGAGCAAATATGATTTTTTCATTATAGTATTGTTTTGGTAATAGATTGCTGAAAAAAAATGAGAATCAGGTATGCGGTTAATTAGACCTAACAGGTTTTATCCCGAGGCTTCGGGACTGCTAGGTCTTTTTTAGCTTTTCTTGCAAGATTCTTTTTTGACTTTGTAAGGATTCTGAATACACGAAATTTATACCTACAAGGTTTTGAAAACCTTGCAGGAACTCAAATCTTATTTTTTCTTGCTAAGTTTCTTTTCCAATTTCACGGCCTCATTATAGTTTACTACATAATGCCACCAATTGTTTAATTTTCCGTCTTTCGGATTTACTCCTGCAAAATGAGGAATGTGTGAAAACCACCATTCCATATATCCTATATGACTGCATTTCCATTCTGAACAATCAACAGTACGTGGGTTTTCGTCGGTAATATTTGGGTAATAAGCCCAGTTATCGGCATAAGTATCTACTTTATCTTTATTCGCCCAATCGTAGTCTTTTTGTCCGTTTGGAGGAAAGTGAATGTTCCCGATATGTGCTTTTCCCGGATTAAACTTATTGTAGTTTTTAATATATCCCGTATAACGCTCCCAGTTGGTTAAATCTTTAATTTCCTTTTTACTGTCATAATCCCAAGGACCATAAACTTTCATCATTGTCGATTCAAAACGATGGCCATAGCTTTCCATGGCGCAAGCCACATCACGCTCATAATTTAAGCCCATGATGGATAACAATTCTTTACAGTTTTTATTGATAGTTGGTTCTGAGTTAATCCAGAAGGCACCATCTCCCATCATGTTAGACTCGGCCATTCCTCCATAAGGAAAAGTCCAAACCCAAACTTCATTTATTTTTCCTTCGTTTCGTTGTTTATCAAAACCAAAATGGGTTACAAAAGCATTATAGTCAAAACTGGTTCCTTCCTCTTTTAGTGTTTTCCAGTCTGGTTCTGCCATTAATTCGATTACTCTGGCTTCAGTCAGTTTTTCACCTGATTTTCTTAAAGAAGTAAAGTAATCTTTTGTATCGTAAATTTTAACAATTTGGTATTCGACAGTTCCGCCACTTGCTTTTTCAAGAGTTGCTTTGTAATCTGCATTTAGTTTAAAAGGATCTCCCCATTCGCGTTTGTTATTGCCGGGGGTTTTCATTATTTCGTGCATTCTTTTTCCGTTTATAATCGGATCCTGAATGACAACAGCAACTTTAACCACTATTTTGGATGCTTTTGGCAATACTTTTTTCTGATTTTGCGCATTCGCATTCAGACCAGAAACAACCAAAAGGGTAATTAGTGCTATTTTATCGATTAATTTCATAATAGGTGTTGTATTAAACCCAACTGTTATTTTTATAATAACTGTTGGGTTAGGGTAATTAGTAGTTGTTACAATACTCTCTATCAGTCTTTTTCAAAAGACAGAAAGAGTTTACTTATTGAATATTAATCCATTGCCAGGTTTCTCCATCGGTCATGTTTATGTAAGCACTTGTAGAAACTGCATGTAAAGCATTATCTGATGAGCTTACTGAGAAAGATAACTGACCACCACGAGGTGTGTCTCCAGTTGGTTCCGGAAAAATCTGCAACATTTCTGCATTGGTAAGTTTTACCGAACCATTAACATCTGTTTGCTTTGTAAATTTTGATGGTGTCATCACTGAACCATCCGCCGGATTTATCTTGGAAATAACCACTGTTGCATTGGCAACACGTTGCGTCTGATCGCTGTTTTTATAAACCACAACATTTAATGAGGGTGGTGTTACCGATTTTGTTTCGAAATCCATATCCCTATCGCATGATGATAAAAACATCAGAACGAATGTTAAGGATAACAGACAGATATTGTTGAATAATTTTTTCATGTTTACTTTATTAAAAATTTTTTATTTAAAGAATTACATCGGATTGTTTGCACCAAATGTGTAAACAGGCTGTCCATGTGAAATAAGTTCAGGAGCAGGTATTGGAAACTGAAATACTGTTCCTGGCAACAATGTTCCTGTACGACGTTTGTCGAAGAAACCTAATTGTGGCCATACCATGTCGCATTCTACATAACGCTCGTAGAAAATCTTGTTTAATAAATCAGTATCACCATCTGATGCTGGAGATAAATTACCTAATCCTACTCGGGAATTATTAACATAAGTTGCTGCACCTCCTTTATGCAAATGATATTTAGCTTCTGCTATGTACAAATCATTCTCTGCTTTTAAGAAATGATCTACAGCACCTGACTCATTAAATACAACATCATGATAACGTGTATATTTATATTCAGACATTATAAAAGTTCCATATCCAGGACGGGTTGCACGTGTAAAGCCAAACCATGATCCAAGATCATTATCATCACTAAAATATTTGTTTAATCTGGCATCCGGACAATTTGTTATTGGAGCCATACGCTTAACACCATCCGGAAACGGATATGCTGAGTTTGGATCATCAGGTGCCATCAGGTGCAATAGCCATTGACTTGCTCTAATCCATTGCATATTGTGCAAAGCAAAGTAATTCATGCCTTCATCACGAGTCATTACTTTTCCTCTCCATCCTTGTCTGTAATCAACTGCAAAATTTTGCTGTAATCCTTTTAGAGCATAACTTTCTACTTTTGCCCAGTCCGTCTGTGCATTTTCGGCAGGTGTACGGGCATTACCAACTAATAATCTGGCAGCCATAGAATTTGCAAACTGAAGTAATGTTGCTTTGTCAAAAACAGTTCCTGCAATTACCTCGCTGTAATCTGTATCAACAGGATCAGCTTCAATTATTTTAATCGCGCTGTCGATTTGAGCAATCGCATAATCCATTACTTCTTTATATGACTTTGTATTTGCTTTATAATCAAAATTAACAGCATTATCATTCTCTTTGAATAGATATGCTTTATCGTACAACATTGCAATATTTCCATACAATAATCCCTGAATAATTAGGTTGTGTGCTTTTACGCGTTGTGTATAATCAATCCCGTTTAAAACTATTTTATATTCAGGATTCTGAAGCTGTTTTGCTAAAACCATTGTGCTTCCAACAGCTGTATAGTAATTGTACCATGCTCCGTAATTGATGATAATAACCGGATCAGGAGTTGTATTATTAAACAAATCCTGACGAGGACGAAACCACATTGTTCCTGATCCCCAACCCGCTGTACCTGCCTGAAATAATTCGGCACAGGCAAAACCAATAGTTGGACTCGCCGCAATTGATCCGTTATACCATGTGTTGTATCCATTGCTAATCAAAGAGAAAGTCTCTTTAGGAGCATACATCGCCTTAATATCTGGTAAATTTTCATTTGTTTTATCAAGGCTTTCAAAATCACTGCAAGCGGTGAAGCTGAATATTGAAATTACTAATATAAGTATACTAAGTTTTTTCATGATTATCTGTATTAAAATGTTAGAGTAAGAGCACCACTTACCATTCTTGGAGTTGGGTAAGTATTGTTGCTGTCAAACTTAAATGCACTTGAATCAACACCTCCTTTGCTCGCTCCTGTTTCAGGGTCAAATCCTGGATATTTAGTAAAAGTTAATAAGTTGCGGCCAATTAAGTTAAAGCGGATATTTTTAATAAATTTCCATTGGTCGATTTTAAAATCATAAGCAAGAGATACTTCACGAAGTTTTACAAACGTTGCATCATAAACTAATGCATCATTATCCCAGCCAAGTAATCCTATATATTGTCCTCCATTAGAATAATATGTAGCAGATTTTACTTCATTTGGCGCTTTTCCGGACTGATCAAACAACGATGGTTCTGTCATATAACGAACAGAGTGATCATACATATATCCGCCCTGCTGCCAACTCCATAACATATAAAAAGTGAATTTTTTATACGATAAAGTAGTATTAAAGTTCATTGTAAAATCAGGAGTAGTGTTTATTTTTGCCGCTGGTAATGCAATACCTTTATCATCTGTTACCTTTATTGGAGTTTCGTCAATTGTACCAACTTGAGTTCTTTTTACGACGAATCCCTGATTGTTAACAACAAACACATCATTTACTGAAGATCCAGCAGGAACCTGATTGGCAACCTCATCTAAACTGTGAGCAAATTTGTCAAGTAATAAAGTCCCGAAATTCATTCCTTTCTCGATAATAAAACGAGTTCCGTCAATAAAATAAGGCGTTGCATTTAATTCTGTTACTTTTTGTGAATAGGTATCAAAATTTAATCTAGTATCTAAATTCCATTCTGATGTTTTAAAAATATTAGCATTCAAAGAAGCTTCAAATGATTTTGACTTCATTGCCGCTGCATTCTGCCATTGATATGCTGCTCCAGAAAGAGGACTCACTGGAACTTTAAGTATCAGGTCTGTATTATTAGCAACAGAATAAGTTAGAGATAAAGAGAATCTTTTTAAGAAATTAATATCGGTACCAATTTCAAATTCTTTAGAAAATGATGGTTTTAAGTTTGAATTACCTAAAGTTTCCTGGCTTCCGGTAACGCCTTGATTAAGTGCAAAAGTTTCATAAATAGCTCCATAAGGAGGTCTTAAACCTGCTATTCCATAAGAAGATCTCAATTTCCATTCATCAATTCCGTTTATTTTGAAATCTTCTGAAATACGCCATGCTCCAGAAAGACGATAGAAAGTCTGCCATCTTACATCAGGACCAAACAAAGAAGAAGCATCACGACGGATTAATCCATCAAAAATATATTTACCTTTATAATCAATTGCAGAAATTAAAGAATAATTATACGCATTTGTTGAGGTTATAGATGAAGTTGTTGAAGGTATTGCTCCGGCATTTACTGTTGTCAGGTCAAAACCTCCAAGCGCCAAATTTGAAGCTGAGCCATATAAATCGCTATAATCTGAGGATTCATATAAAAACTGCGCTTTGGTCACACTATTGAAATTGCCAAATTGCTTGTTGTAAGAGCCTTCAAATGTGATGTTTTTTTGTTTGCTTTCCCACATTGATCTGCTGATAAAACCAGTACCTTCTTCAAGATTGTAATTCAACATACCTTTTGGCTGCATATAAAATGTTGAACCATTTGCAGCTGTAAATCCGTATGAAGCTTTGAATTTTATTTCTTTAGAAAAATCATAATCTAAACTAAAAAGAGACTGCAACGTTTTGCTTGAACTTTCATTTTTTGTATTGTACACTGTATAAAGCGGGTTTACTTGACCATCAGAAAAAGTATTTACATTCACTTTATAAGGCGTTCCGTCGGCATTTGGAAGATTTAAGTCGGCATTTGGATCTGAACGAAGTAATGAACCAAAAATATCTCCCTGCACTCCTTCTTGCTTATTAGAAGTATAAAAATTAGAAGTTCTTAAAGTTAATTTAGGCAATATCTTATAGTCAAGGTTTAATTTATAATTAGTACGGTCTAAACCTCGTACCATCTTTACAATACCTTCCTGACGGGTAGTTTGCAAAGAAGTGTAAATAGAAATTTTATTATCACTAGAATTGCCTTTCAATCCAACATAATTAGTTAAGTAACTTCCTGGATTGAAAAATTCTTTAACATGATCAAAAGTCTGAGGGTATTTGTTATCGTAGATTTGATCTGGAGAAACATTGCTTGTTACAATTCCATTTTCAATAATACGATTTGTAGTACTAGATTGTTTAGGAACAAAACCTAAAAAGTTTTGACCGTATTCTGTTCTAACATCGACTTCAACTTTACCCGGTGCCAAAGATGAACCACGTTTAGTTGTAATGCTGATAACACCATTTGCTGCACGTGAGCCATATAGAGATGAAGCCGCCGCACCTTTTAAAACTTCAATATTGGCGATATCATCAGAGCTGATATTCATATCGCCATCTAAAACGCCGTCAACAATAATTAAAGGAGCAGATCCTCCGGTAATTGATTTTGCACCACGCAATTGAATATCAAAACCTGAACCTGGTGCTCCTCCTTTAGGTACCAATCTGATTCCTGGCATTTTTCCGAGCAAAGCTGAAGCCGCATCATTTGCCGGTACTTGTTTAAGTTGTTTTTCGCCAATTTTTTCAATAGAAAAACCTAATTTTTTTACAGAAGTACCTTTTGCAACCCCAGTAACAATAATTTCATCAAGAGCAGTGGATTTGCTATTGATTTGTATCGTTTCTAAAGACTGACCTTTATATACAACTTCCTTATTTTCAAAACCAACAGAAGAAAAAACAAGTGTTTGATCTTTTGATAATGAAATCGAAAAATTTCCGTCCATATCTGTTGATACTCCTTTATTTGTCCCTTTTATTGTAACATTTACACTCGGAACAGGAGCTTTGTTCTCATCAACTACTTTTCCTTTTACGTTCGTCTGCTGAGCCTGCATTGTAATTGCGCAAAGAAAAAACAGTATAAAATTTATTTTTTTTAGCATGATTATCTTTTATTTTTTTAATAATAATTTTAGTTTTTTTTAGACATAGGCATACCTGGCCTTTACTAAAAAAGCTTCATTTTCTCATTTAATGAGACATTGAAATTGATTGTGTTGGTTTTATTAGAATTCTTCTCTTCTCATATTTTTATTGGTTAGGTTGTTAATAGCTAGTGTTTGGTTATTTGTAAAGTTTTTGTAAAAATTGGTCAAGTTTTGTTTAGTGATTAGCGTACAGGAAACTCTGTTATCCTTAATTTTGTACATCCAAAAGGAATGAGCTGAATAGTTTCTTCATCATCTGAAGTTTTATCTCCAATTTGTGAGAAATATTGAATTGGCCCTGCAGAAGATTTATATTCAGGCCAAACAATTCGTTTTGCTTTTATACTGAGTGTAACAGGGGCGTCCTGAATTGTCCATGGATAAAGAGCAACTTCAGTTTTTTGAGAGATTATAACTGATTCCTGAAGTGTTTTATCAGTTAAATATTTACTCAATAAACAGTAATTCCAAGGAGAGTCAGAAGTTACTTCATGATAATTGCCAAATTTTACAGGATCATTTTTTTGTTCCCATTTTTCATTCATTTTTAGGCCATATAAAAGAGGTCCTCTTTCTATAACTCCTGCATTGTCATACCAATAACTCACGACCACTTTCATTGGGAATTTTACAATCAGTTCGTCGCCATTTTTCCAATCGCGTGTTATTTTTATAATTCTGTCAGCAGGCAATTCGGCCGTTATTTTTTCTCCATTCAGCAAAAGCTCTGGGTTTTCACACCATGAAGGAACCCTAACATGAAATGGGAAATTTTCCTGTTTTACTTTTTTGTCAATAAATTGAAACTGAAATTTGATATCTTCTTTAAAAGGATAATTGGTTGTTTCTGTCACCTTGATTTTTGTTCCGTTTGCTACTTTCGCATTAACTTCGCTAGGAGCAAAAATCAATGCGGCAAGTCCATTATCTATTGTTGAGTACCAAAGGTTTTGGGTAAACTTAGGCCAACCTTGGTGCATATTAGTTGTGCAACAAGGATATCCGGTAAGAAGTCCCATTAAATTATCAGTATTCCCATGAGAAGTCACAAAATTTCTGGACTCTTTTGTCATTGAAATTTGGTTAATCTGCTGGTAGTATTGTCTTTCAGTATAATCAGCACTAACCTGAGAAGGCAAAACATTATAAGTTATACGTTCTAATTGATCAGCCCATTGAACATCTCCTGTAATTTCGAGCATGTTTTCAAGCGAAAACATCATTTCAACAGCAGTACATAATTCTGATCCTTGTGTTGGGTTTCCAAAACGCAACATCTCATCGGCAGCCCATAATCCTGTTGGAAATCCCATTGTATTTCTAATATCTTTCATAGCCTTTTTTGGGGCGTAAGTATATTTGGGGTCATTATTGGCCTGAGAATAAATTGTTGTTTCCTTGAAACCTTGTGCCAAATTCACGCCATGTGTACTGTTTTGACGAAATAAGTCATCCTTGTTCAAGAAAGTATCTGTCCAGTCAAAAGTTTGTTTGTGAATTAATTCTCCTAGATCTAACAGAAACTTATCTCCAGTTATGGAATATAACCAATAGACCACCATCAAATTATCGCCTCCTCTTTGTTCTCCCCAAAAAGTCCATTTTCCTAAAGGATTTTTTGGCAATTCATTCAACTGATATCTAAAATATTTAGTCAAAAACGGAATGACACGTTTGTCATTTGTAGCCGAATAATATTGCTGCATTACCTTAAGAACCACCATTTTTGGCCACCAATCTTTTGCATTATCACGCTGAAGACCAGGTTCAGGACCACGATCAACATCAGGACCAAAATACCCGTTTTCTTTTTGTGAAGCCAGCGTCCATTCTATCCAAGGTTGTACTTTATCAATAAGTTTTTTGTCTTTCATGATATAAGCCAAGGGCAAAAGACCATCAATCCAGTAAGGACCTCGTTCCCAAACATCCCCATCACCGCCTAACCACCCATTACGGGAACCTACCACTTTTGCATATTGAGTATCGAGGTTTCCAGCCATACCATTGGCCATTCTCTTCATTTGTTCATCAAGCCAGCCCATAGGCTTAATAGATCCTAATGGTAATTCTACATACGGTTTTTCTGTCAGCGGATAACGATTGTTAGGATAGTTGGTATTATTAGCTTGTTTTTGGGCAATTAAAAGGACAGGACACATTGATAGTATCCATAAAATTTTTTTCATTTTTTATTTTTATTTGGTTAAAAAAAGAAGAGTTTTTAGCTGTCTTAGATTCCGATTTTAAAGACCGATTATTTGTCTTTGTAATCAATCCAGACTTTCATTTTACTGTCAGCCCTATTATCCCACGAATAGTAAGGAATGAAGTTTAATACATCTTTAGGACTGGCGTCCGTTTTGATTTGCATAATACCACCCAGTAAATCAGGGTTATAGAAAGTTTCAAACTTAGTATCTTTAGTGAGGTTTTCAAAACCAAAATTGGCTTTATTATCTTCTTCTTCTAGACAATACACGATTGGTCCCCTTTGAATGGCCCTTTTTCCCAAATCTTCTTTTACACGATCGTCCGCTTTCTCAATTTCAACAGGCATATCCATTGAAAGGGTAATTTGATCTCCACTTTTCCATTCTTTTTCCAAAACAGCATATCCCTTTTCTAAAACAAGGTTTGTAACAGTTTTACCATTTAAGGCTATGGAATATTTTTTGCACCAGGCCGGGATTCTCAGCCTTATTTCTTTTTTAAGTGGAGCAGATAAAGACTGAACAGTAAGTTTTACATCTCCGTTCCATGGATAATTCGTTTCCTGATTAAGAACCATTTTTTTATTTCCAATAGCAATATCAGCAGAACTTCCTATGTATAAGTTTACCCAAAGAGCATTGTCTGAAGTTCCATAAATGTAATTCCCTATAGAAGGAATAAATCTGGAAATCTGACTTGGACAACAAGCGGTGCCATACCATGCTTTTCTGTTATGGTCACCTTTTGAAGCTAGAGGATTTACATAGAAAAATTTATCACCAGAAATCGAAACACCAGCCAAAACAGCATTATACATAGAACGTTCTAAAACATCTACATATTTAGAATCCCCTGTTGACTGATTCATGCGTGAATTCCAATAAACCATTCCTACAGAGGCACAGGTTTCAGAATAGGCGTCAAGATTAGGTAAATCATAATCTTCTGTAAAACCTTCATTTTGCTTAGATGAGCCAATTCCTCCAGTAATATACATGTTGCGTAAAACAACATCATCCCATACAGAATTTAAAGCCTTAGTGTATTTTGAATTTCCTTCGAGTTTTTCGACATCAGTCATTCCCGAAAATAAGTACATGCATCGAACAGAATGCCCCGAAACATCTGTTAAATCAGCAACAGGTTTTTCATCCTGATAGTATTTTACATCCCATTCGCCATTACCGCCAGTTGTGCCATAGCCATGACCTCTTTCTTCCAGCAGCCAGTTCGCAAAATCTAAGTATTTTTTGTTTTTAGTAACAGAATATAATTTTACCAAAGCCAATTCTATTTCTTCATGACCTGGTACCCAATGACGTTTTCCTTCACCAAAAATTGACATCATATGTTTGACCATTTTTTCGCCAACATCGAGCAATTTGCGTTTTCCGGTTGCTTGGTAATATGCAACACCAGCTTCAATAAGATGCCCGGCACAATACATTTCATGTTTGTCCATGTTTGTCCAGCGCTTATCCAATCCTGTTAAAGTATAGTAGGTATTAATGTATCCGTCACTTAACTGAGCACTGGCAATCTTATTAATCCAGTCGTCAGCTGTCTGTTCCAATTTTGGGTCAGGATTATTAATCAAGGTATATGAAATACCTTCTAATGCTTTGTACACATCAGAATCGTCATAAAAAATACCAGAATGTTTTCCTGACCTTTTCCCTGCATTCACAAAATTGGTAAGACGTCCTGTATTGCTCTCTATTTGAGCAATACAAGTATTTAATGTACTGGCAGCATGGTTTTTTAAACGCGGTTGCCAAAAAGAATCTGTAATTTTTACTTTCGAAAAATTAATAGGTTCAATGTGAATGTTTTTCGCTTTAGTTTGTCCAAAACCGTTCAAACAAAATAAAATTGAAAAAAATATAATCGATTTTTTCATAATAATAGGGTTAGTATAGTTTTATGATTTATGTCAAATACAAATTCATTTAAAACCAGTACAGATTTTGCCTGATCTTAAATGATGCTTAATTTGTTTTTGGATTTTTTTTGAAGAAATTTTTACATTACTGCCCTAAAAGAAATAGTTTGGCATGTAAAATTCACTAAATCGATTGCGGTATTTTTAAAAAAACAAAATATAAAATATCTGTTTAGTTTTATTGAAAATGACTTTTAATAAATAACTTTCAAAATCGAAGTAATTTATAATAAGCTAATTTTTTTATTTAATTGATATAAGATTCGTTTCTAACCATTTCTAAAATCAACTAAAAAAGAAATATGCTACATTGACATTTTCTATTATGGGATAAAACTCACTTTTCTTTTGCTTAGATCACAAACGTAAGACAAATCTTGAACTATAAACACCAGTACCTACCAGTTTTTAAAAATGTGCTCAAAAAAGCACATCTAATTTCTTGATTAAGAGCAAGAAATAACAATATTGATTAAGAAAAATCCTGTATTTTTTTTATAATTAAGGAAGTTACATCCCAAAAGAGGCTAAATTGTTTCTTTTTTTGGTTTAACAAATATTTAACAATTATTTAAATTACTAGAAATCAACAACTAACATATTATTCCTTTAAAAATAAAGACCTTAAAAAGATCGAAAGAAGTTTTAATAAAAAATGCTATTGTTTTTTAAATAATTTTTAACATCCTAATCTACGTCATAGTATTAAAAATCAAATTTTTACAATGTAAAGCATCATTAAAGGGGCTGTGAAGAAGGGCCTACAAAAAAATAATCCAGATATCTGAATTAAAGCCTTTTAGAAAACCCTACCAGTTTTTTATAAGTGTAAATACAACATTAAACTTATTGATCCGATTTTTCTATTTTAGAATTATAAAAACGAAAGATTTGCGTTCTTTGCGATAAAATTTATTCGGATTTAAGCAAAACCAAAAGGTCTTAAATCAAAAAAGCCATCCACAAAAGTGGAAAGCTTTTCATTGGTCTAACTACTAAACCAGCTACGAGTTACAAAGTCGTAGCAAAACAACACAACTAATCTTAGATACCGTATTTGGGCAAAAAAGCCTTTCTGTTAAGAAAGGCTTCCCCAATATTGCGGTCTGGACGGGACTCGAACCCGCGACCCCATGCGTGACAGGCATGTATTCTAACCAACTGAACTACCAAACCTCTGCGTTATTGCGGTTGCAAAGATATAACAGAATTTCATTTCTGCAAGCCTTTTTGTAAAAAAAATTAAATATTTTTTAAAATCATTATCCAAAGTTTTGTTTTTCAACCAAATAAGTAGTCAATATTTTTTCAAAATTATCGCCCACATTTACCGAAACGTACTTAATTTGGTTCTTCGCACAGGTTAAAGCCAGGTTTTTAAAATAGGCTTCTACCCTTTTTTCATATTCTGCTTTTACATTATCTGCAAAAATTGAAACCTCTTCGCCTGATTCTAAGTCGATAAATTTTCTTGGTGAATTGTCAAAATCAAATTTCAATTCGGTCTCATTATCAACTACATGAAACAAAACCACTTTATGTTTATTGTGTTTTAAATGTTGTAAAGCGTTGAATAATTTCTCGTCATCCTGCGTTTGAAACATATCGGTAAACAAGATAATCATCGAACGACGGTGCATTTTCTCCGCAATTTGATGCAAATACGTAATCGTATCAGTCGTTTTTTTGACTTTTGGCTGAACCAATAATTCTTCCAGTTTATTCAAAAGCATTCTGTGGTGACGGTCGCTTCCTTTTTCCGGAGCGTAATATTCGTATTTATCCGAGAAAACGCTCAAACCAACGGCATCGCGCTGTTTCTTTAAAATATTCATTAAAACCGCCGAAGCCAAAACCGCAAACCCAATCTTCTTTTCGTAAAAAGGCTGATTCGATTTCAATTCTGGATAGTGCATTGACGACGAATTATCGACAATCAAATGACAGCGTAAATTGGTTTCTTCCTCAAAACGTTTCGTATACAAACGATCGGTTTTGGCGAATAATTTCCAATCGATATGTTTGGTGCTTTCTCCTGCATTATAGACTTTATGCTCGGCAAATTCGGCCGAAAATCCATGAAACGGACTCTTGTGCATTCCGGATATAAAACCTTCCACAACCTGATTTGCCAGCATTTCAAGATGCTGAAAACTCGAGACTTTCTCTATTTCCGATTCAATTTTCATTCGGTTTCTTTTTTAATATTTTGCGCTTTATAAAGCAAATCTGTCGCCATGAACAATTTACGTTTCAAGATCGGACTAAAATTAGGGTTTTCTTTTAAGAATCGCTGCACTTCATCAAAAGCAAATTTCGACGAATATCTTCCAACTGTATTATCGAGCCAATCTTTCGGAAAGAAAATATCTCCTGTGCGCTGGATTTCTTCTACCAAATCTAATGAAAATCTAATATATTTTTGAGCGCTTTCCTGACGAAGCGGATGATGAATATTGGCCAATCCAACCGAAACCCAAGATTCTTTTTCTCTGTTTGCATCGTCTTTTAAAGATTCCATAAATGCATTTCGAACCGATTCATCTTTTGATAAAGAAGGAAGCAAGAATTCAAAACGCTTTTGTTTATCAGGGTTTGTAAAGGATGTTCTGGTTTTCTCCAAAATCTCATCGGCTTTTGGATGTTTGAAAATCGCTAGATTCATAGCCATATTGGTATAATCGTCTTCATTTAATTTCAAATTCGGAATCGAGATTTCTCTGTTCCAAACTTTATACAAACTGCCTTTTGCTGAATTAGAATACGCAATCGAACTAAATAATCCGAATAATGTCTTTTTAATATTCGCAGATAAATTAGCCTGTAAACGTTCGTTCAAAACGCCCTCAAGCTGTTTCTGAACTTTATTTTGCTGTTTTTCGGTAAAGAATCTCCAATAAATGGTATTCAGACTATTCGAAGCAATTCGCAAAACCAATTCATTCTGCTCTGTTTCAATAGCTTTTAAAAAACAATCAAAAGCCTGCTTTGGAGTTACATTTCCAATCAAAGTATTTTCGTAAAGATTACTATAGCTCGAAGCTCTGGACATTTCATCTTTCAACGAAGCAATATAATTTAAATTATTCCCGTCAAGCGGAAAAACACCGTATCCAAAACCATTATAATTGTAAACCACAGCAATTGGTTTTTCAAGTCCTTCGGCTTCTTTTACGACGGTATTTTTGTCATTAACATTAACCGATAAAATCTTTACCTCTTTAGCATAAACTAAACCAATCTGAAAAACCTGAGGCCAGATATTTTCTGATTTATCTTCTGATTTTTGCTGAATTTCAAAACTTTTAATTCGGTTTTTAGCATCATATTCTATTTTATCTGTAAAAATGGCTCTTCCGGATTTATTAACCCAGACATCGCTCCATTTTTTCATGTCAAGCGGAGTTTCGGCATCGAGAAGTTCTACGAGATTATTCCAATCGGCATTGTCGTTGGCGTATTTCTGAATGTATTTTTGGATTCCTTTTTGAAAAGCTTCCTTTCCCATCGAAGCTTCTAACTGACGCATCATAATAGGTGCTTTGTTGTAGATAATAGCACCATAAAGCGAACCCGCATTCTTTAAATTTGCCAAATGTTGCTTGATTGGATGCGTTCCTAAAGATCTATCTTCCGCGTAAGCGCTTGGATAATGTGCCGTAAAAAACTGCAGATTATGATTGACTTTCGGGAAAATCGGATTCATGATTTTATCGGCCATAAAATTGGCAAAAACCTCTTTCATCCAAACGTCGTCGAACCATTTCATCGTAACCAAATCGCCAAACCACATGTGCGAAGTTTCGTGTGCAATCAATTTGGCGCGGTTTAATTTCTCGGTGTCCGTTGCGCTATTGTCCAAAAATAAAGTCGATTCTCTGTACTGAATCGCGCCGACATGCTCCATTCCACCATACTGAAAAACAGGAATTGAAGCAAAATCGAGTTTCTGAAACGGAAATTTATAATTGGTATATTTTTCTAAAAAATCTAAAGACTGCTGATGTAAATTGAAAATAGTATCTGCGCTTACGCGAAATTTCTCCGGGCTATTTTCACGATACAACATCGTCATTTCCAACCCTGGTTTTTGTGTCGTATTCTTGAATTTTCCTGCAACAAAAGAAAACAAATACGTACTCATTTTATCTGATTCTCCGAAAGTATAAGCCGTAAAATCACCTTTATCCAGTTTCTCTACCACATCGGCTCCAGCCAAAACTGACCAATCTTTTGGCACAGAAAGTCTGAGTTTGTAAGTTGCTTTTAAATCCGGCTGATCAAAACAAGGAAACAAAGTACTGGCACGATCCGGAACTAATAAAGTATAGAGAAAATCATCATTTCGATTTAAGGATAAATTACCCGCAATGAAAGAAATGGAAACGCTATTTTTTCCTGAAACCAAAGCCGAAACCGGAATTAAAATATGTCCATTTTCATGAATAACAGCAAGTTTTTTTCCGTTTGCTTCAACCGTTTTTATGTTGGAAGTTTTCTCTTTAAAATCAAAAATTAAGGGCTGACTCAAGTCGGACAAACTCAAATTTACTATCAAATTAGAATTTATATTTTCTGCTTTCTGATTCGGAATTTCGAAAAACAAAGTGTATTGAAGATCTGAAATTTGTTTTTTACGAAAATGTGCCAGCTGTTCTGAAACACCGTTTTCAAATAATTCATTTGCTTTTGACTGAGAAAAACCATTGGAAATTAAGACAACAAAACAAACAAGGCTGTAGAAAATTTTCATTTTTAAGGAATATAAGATTTGCTAAAAGTAGCAAAAGCATTGATTTTTCACAAACAATTACTGCAACAATATTGCATTTAAAAATAAGATTTCTATATTTGCAACAATATTGCATTAATTTGCATCAAAAATACCTCATCCAGAAGTCAATCTTCACGAATGAAACAGAAACTTAAAATTATAAATCTCTTAATGCCTTTAATTGTATTGTTTGCAATACTTTTTCCGGCTGTCCATTCGTATGAGCATATTTTGGATACTCATTCGGCAAAAGAGAAATTAGAATTTTCTGTCTCCGAAAAACCGCAATTCAAAGCCAAACTGCATTCGTTTCATAAATGTTCGATTTGCGATTTTAAGTTCAGCGCTGTTGGCACATTTGAGTTCCATGTCTTTCAGTTTTTCATGAATAATCCTGTTGTAAAACACACTAGTTTTTACAGCAAACCGCATTTTGCATTTTTTAAAGGGGCGCTTTTCTCACTTCGAGCCCCGCCTTTTACATTTTAGTATTTTTTGTGCTCTGTTTTGCTTTGGCAATTCGGCTATTTCATTCATTTTAAGCAACTAAACAAGATTGATATTGTAATTGTCATTGATTTCTGCTTTTTCCGCACAAGAAATTCTCTTTTCAACTTTATCGATTACAGCATTTGAACTAGACCGCTATTCAGGTTTTTAGTTCTGTTCTGTCGTTTTTCATTCATTTAAAAGATGTTTCACCCCGCTGGTGCTTTCTTCTAAATGATGAATTTATTTCTATAAATATTTCGTCCCTCTGGGACTTGAATATTGAAATCACAATGCTTTCGTAACCCAAATACTCTTTATAAAATGATCAAAATCAAATCAGAAAAAATGAAAACAACAAAACTCATTCTGGCTTCGTTTTTCGCGACAATTGCTTTTACAAGCTGTAGTAACGACGATTCAGAAAAAGAACAGGCCATTCCAGCTATTGACAAAATCGAACTGGGTCTTGGCAACAACGAAACGGCTACTATCGGACAAGATTTCCATTTTAATGCTGAAGTCACGGCCTCAGATAAAATTGAAAATGTACAGGTAAAAATTGTGCAGAAAAGTACCGAAACGTATTCAAAAGTTTGGTCGCATGAAATTACCTGGACACAATATGCAGGCGCAAAAAATGCCACAATTCACAAGCATTTTGACATTCCCGAAGATGCCGTTGAAGGTAAATACGATTTCATCATCATCATAAACGATCAAAACGGAACGAAACTAGAAATCAAGAAAAACCTAACGATTTACAAATTAGAAAATATTCCTGTAAACCCAGTTGCCTCAGTATTTACACTTTTTATAAATGATGCTTTTATGTACAGAAAAGGCAAGTTTTCTGATGAAACTGCTAAATACAAAAACAACGATATTTTCAGTTCGCAGGTTACGCTTGAAGGTGTAAAAGGAGACGGAATTATGTATCTGCTTTTGATTAATAAAAATACCAAACACAATCCGGAAAGTGTGGATCAGATTGATTTTAGCAAAGTGATTGTGTATGATGTTTTCGAACATAAAAATATGGCCGAAGCTGGTCAGTTTTCGAACATTCCATGGGACGGGACAAAGTTTTTGAGAGAGACACCAAAGATTACAATTGGCGCATCAAAAGACAATAATTTACCTGTTCCCCAGGATTTGGTTGCTAATAAATCTTGGGCAACTGGCAATTATACTTTTCTGGTTTTGTATAAAAACACGACTTACAACATCAATTTTTCGCAATCTCTTGAGCTTCCTTTTGCACTTTAATTCCAAATAAAAATATGAAAAATTTAAAGTCTCTACTAGGCGTTTTTGCCCTTGTCTTTATAACATCTTGTTCAAGCGACAATGCTGAAATCGATACCGAATATCCTGTGATTGATATTACACAAAATGCTTTTCCGATTCAGTGCAGTACGATTCAACGCGGTCAGACGATCACTTTTAAAGCTTCTTTTAGCGATAACGTTGAGTTGGGTTCTTACAGTCTGGACATTCATCACAACTTCGATCATCACACGCATAGTACAGAAGTGACAACTTGTGAAATGGAAGCGGTGAAAAAACCTGTAAAACCAATGCTTTTCATCAACAATTACACGATTCCAAATGGTGTAAAAACTTATGAAGCAACAGCTCAAATCACTATTCCTGCTGATGTTGATCCCGGAGATTACCATTTTATGATTCGCCTGACAGATAAAGAAGGCTGGCAGACGCTGAAAGGTTTAAGTATTAAAATTTTATAAGATCAGATTAATGAAGAATGCCCTATCCACGTATTGGAAATATTGTTTTTTACTTATCAGTTTATTGGTTTCAGCGGAAGTATTTTCTCAAAATCAGCCTTCTGAAAAAAAACCGGAAATCAAGGAGCTTGAAGAAGTTTTAATCAGTAATAATTCTGCACAAAAAAACAAAAAAGAAGAATCGCTGAATGTCGAAACGGTAAACAATAGTTTCATTCAACGTAATCTTGGCGGAAGCCTGATGCAGTCTTTACAGCGATTGCCGGGCGTTAAAACTATTTCGATTGGTTCTGGAGGTTCAAAACCGCTTATTCGTGGTTTGAGTTTTAATCAGGTTATTGTGGTGGAAAACGGATTGAAACACGAAGGCCAGCAATGGGGCGCCGATCACGGTTTGGAAATCGATCAATATGCTGTTAATCGGGTAGAAATTATAAAAGGCCCTTCTTCATTTATCTATGGATCTGATGCTGTTGGCGGTGCGGTAAATATTAAACCGCTTCCACTGCCGTTGCAAAATACTTTTGGCGGAAGCGTTGATCTTACCGGAAAAAGCAATAATGCTCAATTTGGAAGCTCGATTAATTTATTCGGAAGAAACGAAAACTGGTTCTTCGATACCCGCGTAACCACAATGGATTATGGCGATTATCGCGTTCCAACCGATGTAGTTCAGGTGTACAGTTACACTGTTCCGTTGTATAAGAATCATTTGCGAAATACGACTGGAAAAGAACACGATTTTCATTTAAGTACGGGTTATTCGGGCGAAAATTTAAAGTCGGTCTTCTATTTCAGTAATGTGCACACCAAAAGCGGCTTTTTCGCGAATGCGCACGGATTAGAACCTAGAAATGTGGATACCGAATTACACGATAAATCAAGTCGTGATATTTTAATGCCATATCAGCAGGTGAATCATTTAAAGTTGAGTAATACGACTTCTTTTCAGTTTGGAAATCATGCTTTTGAGATGCAGATTGGTTTTCAGAAAAACTTTAGAAGAGAATGGAGTCATTATGTTAATCATGGTTATATGCCTCCAATTTATCCGGATGATATGTACGCTCCGCAGGATTTGGAGCGTCAATATGATAAAGATGTTTGGTCGTTTTCTGCTAAAGATGAATTCCGATTGAATCGCCATCAAATTACGGTTGGAACCAATATTATTACTCAGGAAAATACCATTGGCGGATGGAGTTTTTTAATTCCTGCTTTTTCGCAATTTAACGCTGGTGCCTTTTTTTACGATAAAATAGAACTAAACGAAAAATGGTGGCTGAATGGCGCTGTTCGTTACGATTACGGAACTATTAAAATGAAATCGTATTACGATTGGTTTCAAAGTCCGGTTTCTGAAAACAATCAGGCGCAGATGGAATATTTACAGCGTTCTCAAGATTTAACCAAAACTTTTAACAGCTTTACGTGGTCAGTTGGAACTAATTATAATCTTGAAAATCTTTCGCTTAAAGCGAATTTAGGTTCGAGTTTTAGAATGCCGATTGCCAAAGAACTGGCTTCAAATGGCGTCAATTATCATTATTTTCGATTCGAAAAAGGAAATCCGAATTTGGATGCAGAACGTTCGTATCAATTGGATTTAGGAATAGAATGGAATCAACAAAACTGGTCTTTTCAGCTGACTCCATTTGTGAACTATTTTCCAAATTTCATTTATCTGAATCCCACTTCTGCTCATGACATTTATTATGGTGCAGGAAATCAGGTTTTTGAATACGAGCAAAGTGAGGTTTTACGTTACGGCGCAGAATTCCAAACGCGTTATTATTTCCTGAAATCTTTAAGTGCCGAAATTGGCGCCGAATATCTTTATTCTGAACAAAAATCGGGCAGTAAAAAAGGCTATACGCTTCCGTTCTCGCCTCCGCCATCGGTTTTGTTTGGATTCAATTACGAGCCTCAAATTAGACTTTTAAAAGAACCTTATTTTTCTGTTGATTATCGCTTTACGGTACAGCAAAATAATATTGTTCCACCTGAGAAAAAAACGGCTGAAAGTCATGTTTTTAATGTGGCTTTTGGCTCAAAAGTAAAAACAGGAAAACAGGATATCAGCATCAATATTCAGATCCAGAATTTATTTAATACGAGATATTTAAATCACACCAGCTTTTACCGACTTATCGAACTTCCGGAAGTGGGAAGAAACATTATTGTTTCCATGAAAATTCCGTTTTCGTTTTCGCGATAAGCAAACCATTCAAAACTCAATTATTTACAAATTTTTAATCCTTTATTACAATGAAAAACAATTTTTACAAAGTGCTTTTTTTATTCACACTCTCGCTTTTTGCGGTTTCGTGTAACAATGATGATGACAATCACGACGATCACGATCACGACCATGATTCGGAAGAACATACTTATGTTAGAATTTTACTTTCTGACGAAAAAACTACAGAGTTAACGCTTTTTGATCCGCATGAAGATAAAATCAGTTCTTTTACGGCTAAATTTCCAAAATCTTCTTTGTACACTACAGAATCTGGACGTTTTGCGGGAATCATTCACAGAGATAATAACCTAATCGAAACTTTTGACAGCGGTTTAGAATTACATGGCGATCATATCGATGTAGATGATGTTCCGAAATTTGGTTTTTTAACTGGAATCGCTCAAAAACCAACACACTTTAAAAGTAAAATTGGAGAAGTTCTGACATTCAACGACGGAGACGGAACACTTTCTGTTGGAAAAGAATCTGAAATCAATAAATCTGGCGCAGTTTTCAAAACTATAAATGCTGGTTTATTGGCACATCACGGTGCCATGGCAACTTTTACAAACGGAACTTATGCGATTACTGAAAAAGATAATTCGGTAACAGGAACACTTCCTGAAAAAGTAAAAATCATCGACAATACTGGAAAGACTCTTTTTGATGCTAAAATTCAAACCAAAGGAATTCACGGAAATGCTTCAGACGGTGTTTATGCTGTTTTTGGTTCTTCAAGTGGTATTTTGGTTGTGGAAAGTAACGGAAACCAAAAATTAATCGATCATCCAGCAGATTTTGGAACAGCTTGGTTTGGAAGTATTTTAGAAACGGCTTCTGCTGGAAAATTCATTGGATATACTGCCGCAAAAGGCGCTTATTTGATTGATGTAGTTGCCGGCACAGTAAAACCAATTATTGCCAATACTACTATCATGCAATGCAAAGTGAGCTACGATCTTAAAAAATTGGCTGTTCTTTTACATTCGGGTGATTTTAAAATTTTCAACATCAGCAGTCAACAAGTAGAAAAAGAAATTAAAGCAACCACGGCAACAGCTACAGATGCGACATTAAAACCTCAAATGGCAGTTACAGACCGTTTTGCTTATATCACGTCGCCAACAACTGGAGAGTTAATTCAGGTGAATCTTTCTTCATCAGAAATTAAAAAAACAAAGGTTTCTGCTACGCCGTATATGATTACCGTTATTGGGTATGAAAACAGCGAAAGCCACAGCCATTAATTGATTTTTGGAAAAAGAGGTTGTCCTAAAGGACGGCTTCTTTGCGGTTAAACAACGAGCAGTTTTTTAACGCAAAGCGCGCTAAGACATTTTAATCTGAAGCGCAAGCAATATCTAAATATTAAGTCCGCAAAGCTTTATCCAGACAAAACTTTGCGAACTTTTAATCTAAAGATTTACTCCACAAAACTTTGCGTGCTTTGCGTAAATCTTAGCGTGCTTTGCGTTATAATTAATTTTTGAAAAACTCTTAACGAACAACAAGTAGTTTTTTAACGCAAAGTGCGCTAAGACATTTTAATTTGGAACGCAAGCAATATCTAAATATTAAGTTCGCAAAGCTTTATGCAAACAAAACTTTGCCTCCTTTGCGTAAATCTTAGCGTGCTTTGCGTTATAATTAATTTTGAAAAACTCTTAGCGAACTCTGAAGCTAAGAAAGAACTGTTGTACTTTCCTAAAAACGAAAAAGGCCTGACGATTGTCAAACCTTTTCCTTTACTAATTCAAAGCTATCCAAAAAAAGAATTATTCTGTTTGTTGAAAATCAAAGCTTAAATCTCCTGCGTTGTAATTTGACGAAACATTTGTTGGAAACGTTTGTGCTGTTCCAGAAATCCATCTGTATTCGTTGAAGGTAATGTTTCCTGCAACTATAGGATACGTTACATTCGAATTATCAGCTTTGCTCTTTTTGTACCAATCATTAGAATTCATAGTAATCAGGTATTTTTTGTCTTTGTCTAAAGCCAGTTCGCTGATTTCTTTTTTAACCTCAACATCTGCTGTTGCGACATTTAAAGTCTCAGAACGCAATACTGTTTTTGCTGTATAATCCCAGATTGTTATGCGAACGCTAGGATTTGCCGCGGGAAGTTTCAGCGTAATGGCTTTAATCTTCCCTTTTACTGTTGGCGTAAATGCCAAACCGAATTCGTAATCACCAGAATTAATAAAATTGCTTACAGTACTAAAACCTGTTGCTGTATAATAAGCTGCTAACGGATTTTCAGTATCAAATTTTGGTGTATTGTCTTTATCATCACTGCTGCACGAAATGGCCAAAGCAGCGGTTAATATAATTGTAAAAATAGTTTTAAAAGCTCTCATGATATTTAGTATTGGTTTAGTTTAAATAATTAAGGTTGAATATTAAAATGTCCACAAACTTCTTCGTAGCTCATTTTAGCGTAATCTACTTTAGTCGTTTTAGAAGTTGTTGCCTGAACTCCGCCCGGAATCAAAATATAACGGTAATTAAGAGAAGCTGGAAGTGCTACTGTTGTTCCGTCATTGGCATGTTTAAATCGGAATATTTTAATGCTGTTAAGATTTGAAATGGCAGTAATAGTATTGACTGCTCCTCCAGCTGTTGAAGTATATGGAAGCGCAAAAACATTAGTACCTGATCCAAAAGACATATATACTAATACAGTCCCTTTTGACATAATATCGGCAGTTAACTGTGGTACAGCAAAAGAAGTGGACAATCCAGAAGTTCCATCTATTGTTTCTGGTGTTCCTGCTGGAGCATTAATCCATGCACTATAAATAACATTAGCTGTTCCTGTCGCTCCTGGTGCACCATCTACTCCGTCTACTCCATCTTTTCCGTCATCACTACTGCATGAAATTGTAGAAATGGCTAATAAAAAAATCGTAATAATGGTTTTTGAAAATTTCATAACAAATTGGTTTTAAAAATTTAATTAAATAACTCTTTTTTAATTCAATAGCTTTACTTTTGCAAAAATCAATCAGGGTATTTTTGCCCTTCTGATTTAATTTCAAAACAAATTTGCGGCAATAAATTCAAGCTAAAAACAGCCAATAGACGAACAACATTTTAAATAGACAGACAACCTAAATTCAGTTTGAATGATGAAAAAATACACTTGTATTATTGTTGATGATGATGAAATAGATAGGCTTACTGCGGTTTCTTATGCCAAGAAATTTCCCGTTCTCGATATCTTAGGTGTTTTTGAATCGGCTGAAGAGGCCAATCCTTTTTTAGAAAAACAAAAAGTAGACATCTTGTTTCTAGATATTGATATGCCGGGCTTAAACGGAATTGAATTTAGAAAACAAGCTCTTGAAGTTCCTGTCTGCATATTTATAACGGCACATCCAGAACATGCTGTAGAAAGTTTTCAAATTGAAACGCTGGATTTTATTGTAAAACCACTTAAACTGGATCGTTTTACCCAAACTATAAGTCGTATCGAGGAGTTTATGGAAATTAAACTGAAAGCTTCTTTGTTTGAGGCCAGCATTGGTGGCGATATTATTTACATCAAAGAAGGCCACGAACAAACCAAAGTAAAACTGCACGAGATTTTATATCTGGAAGCCTTAAAAGATTATACTTTGGTAGTTACAGAACGAAAAAGACATTGTGTACTTTCGAGTATTGGAAATCTTTTAAAGGAAGAACATTTTCGATCGTTTGTTCGTATTCATAGAAGTTATGCGGTGCAGAAACAATATGTTCAAAAAATAAACTCAAACGAAATTGTATTGAATAATGAAGCTATTATTCCTATTGGAAGAAGTTATAAGGAAAACTTAAATCTAATAGCATGAAAAAATTACTGTTCCTGCTTTTAGTATTCTCCCATTTTAATGCTTTTTCGCAGCAGGAACCTAATTTGGCCCGTTATACAAGTGTAGATGAAAAACTTAAAGTCTGGCTGCAATACACGAATAAAATTTTAGATGCCGAAGATTATTCTAAACTTATCAACGCAGCTGAAAAAGGAATCACGATTTCTAAAAATAATTACTCTTACTTAAGCCGATTTTATCTGCAGAAAGGAATGGGCTTTGAATTCACCAACAACCAATATCAAAAGGCTTTAGTAAATTTTGAACAAGCTTGGAAGTATGCCCGAAAAGCCAAACATCTCAAAAACGAAACCACCGCTTTAATGCGGCTTAATTATGTTTATTATTCCGTTCAAGATACCGTAAAAGGTAAATCTCTCATCAAATACATTAAACAGGTTCTAGATACTACAAAAAATACTTATACAAAATCTGTATTAAATGGAAGCTTAGCAGAATATTATCAAAATAATGCCGAATACGAAACCTTTATTAATTATCAATTAAAAGCGATTTCATACAAGAAATTACTCCAGAAAAGTTTAGCCAATGAGGAAAACATAGGTATATCGTATCTCCAGATTGGAAGTGCGTATACCAAAATGAAACAGTTTAAAAAGGCAATTGAGTATTTTAACGAAGTGAAACCTTATGTAAAGAAATCTCCTTATGTAGAAGCTTATTTATGTAATTATTATCTGCAAAGCTATGTCGTTTTAAAAGAAAAAGACAGCATTCGTAAATATTACAACCTTATCTACACCTATCCAACTGTCAAAGACTCCCTTTTCATCAATTTAAGTTTTGCCAACAGAAGCATGTCTGAACATTTTGCAGACCAAGGCAATATAAATAAAGCTTATGATTTTGCCCGAAAATCGGTTTCGTATGCAGAAAAGTCAAATGATCCAGATATCATAATGGAAGCCAATACGAATTACGGAAAGGTCTTAAACGAAAAAGGCGAGCATAAAAAAGCAATTGAAGTATTGAAAAAAGCCTCTACAAAGGCTTTAAAATACGACAAGGAATCTTTTGTTATGATTAATAAGAAACTTTCTCAAAGTTATGCCGCTTTGGGACAATGGAAAGAAGCGTATTATTATAATGAAATTTACAGCAAAAATAATGATGAAATGATGGAGCAATCGGCTAAACAAAATATTGCAAATGCAGAAGCTCGTTTTCAAAACAAAACCAAACAACAAAAAATAAAGAATCTCTCTACCGAAAATGCTATTAAAAACATTCAGATAGAAGAAGCCAAACAACAGCGTATTTTCTTAATTTCTGGAATCGCCTTGGTTTGCATTATCGGATTACTGTTATTCAAACAAAATCAGAATAGAAAAAAAACGAATTTAAAACTTCAGGCCTTAAATCAAGAATTGGACGAAGCCAATAAAATCAAAGCTCGATTTTTTAGTATTTTGAATCATGATTTAAGAAGTCCTATTTCGAATCTGATCCATTTCCTGCATCTTCAAAAAGAAAATCCGGAACTGATTGATGAAGAAACAGCGCTCAGAATGCAGAACAAAATTACTACTGGCGCCGAAAATTTATTGTCCTCAATGGAAGATATTCTGCTTTGGAGCAAAGGACAAATGGAAAACTTTAAACCTCAGTTTAGAAAAATTGCCATTTCTACTCTATTTGAAGAAACCGAAAAACATTTTTCAAGCATAGAAAATATAGAAATTCTATTCGAAAACCCTCAAAACATCATTCTAAAAACAGACGAAAACTATCTAAAAACCATTATCCGAAACCTTACCGGAAATGCCATTAAAGCTTTGGACAAAACACCAAATGCCAAAATCGTCTGGAAAGCCTGGCAGGAAAACGGAAAAAACTATCTTTCAATAACCGATAACGGACCGGGCGGAACACAGGAAAAATTTAAAGCTTTATATGACGAATCTCAAGTAATCGGAATCAAATCCGGTTTAGGTCTGCATTTAATTCGGGATTTGGCATCGGCTATTAATTGCAAGTTAGAAGTCTGTTCCAAACCAAATGCAGGTGCTACATTTACTATTATTTTTAACGGATAATTAAAAAGGTTTGCCACGAATTTCACCAATTTTCACGAATTAAATTTGTGAAATTAACCAGTTAAAATTATCTCCTTTTCTAATAATCAAATTAGTGGAAATTCGTGAAACTCGTGGCAAAAAAAATTCAAACCAATAAAAAAGGCTTGACTTTCGTCAAACCTCTTTTATATCAATCGTAATCTTAAGGATTACAATAAAGCGTCTAAGCTATCTGCGTAGGCTTGTTTCGGAGCTACTCCTACTTGTTTTCCTACTACTTCACCATTTTGAAACACCAAAACGGTTGGTATGTTACGCACACCGTATTTTGCAGCAAATTCTTGGTTAGCATCTACATCTACTTTACCAACAACTACTTTACCAGCATACTCCTCACTTAATTGGTCAATGATTGGACCAACCATTCTACAAGGACCACACCATGCTGCCCAAAAATCTACCATTACTGGTTTATCTGATTTTAAAACTACTTCATCAAAAGTAGCATCTGTTATTGCTAATGCCATAATATATTTAGATTAAAATTAGGTTTGAAATAATTAACTTTCAAACTACAGTACAAATTTAAAAATTAAAAATAAATCAAACACCATTACTAAATTAGTTTTCATTATAAATGTATTGTCATTAATTATCAACTGTACAAGGATGAAATTACAACTTATTACACTGAAAACCAACCCAATGAAATGTTAATCTTTTTTGTAGTATCTTTAATACTCCAAAGATTTATTCCAAATGCAACAAATTTTACTTCAAATAAAATCCTTTCTTCAATCTGAGCCTTTTAAAAAATATGCCAAACGTTTTGGCTTTTTTATTCTCGGACTCATTGCCATTCTTCTGCTTGCCTGTGGAGCTTTGTCGATATATTTCAATCAAAATAAAACCGAAATTATTGCCAAAGTCAATCATAAAATTAACGAGAACATCAACGGTCAGTTTCATATTACCGACTTTCATTATAAGTTTCTAACGGGTTTCCCGAATTTTACCTTGGCTTTAAATGAAGTGGAATTAAAAGACAATCAATGGAATGTACACAAACATACTTTATTGAAAGCCAAAGAAATTGAAGCCCGTTTAAATATTTGGAGCTTGTTAAGTCATGAAATCAACATTCATAAAATCCTGATTAATGATGCTGTAATTAATATCTACAAAGCAGAAAACGGATATTCTAATACGAATATCTTTAAACCGAAGAAAAAGAAAAGGCCTTCAAAAAGCGAAAAACCCGAAACGACAATTGATGAAGTAAACCTCAACAATGTTCATGTAATTATAGACAATCATCTCGGACATAAATTATTTGATTTTGATGTAGCCAGTTTGAAATCGAAAGTGGATTATGATGACGATAACTGGCAGACGAATTTGTTTTTAAAAACCAAGATTAATAGTCTGGCTTTTAATACCGTTCACGGAAGTTTTGCGAAAGAAAAATGGCTAGAAGGGAATTTTGATATTTCGTATGCTGAAGACAAACAGAAAATTGACATTAAAACACAACAGCTAAAAATTGGTGATGACCGATTTGACATTACAGCGTTTTTTAATATCGGAAAAAACAATTCGCTGTTCAGAATCAATATTGGAACGGACATTTTATGGCGAAGTGCCTCTAATTTGCTTTCCGCCAATATCAGTTCCAAACTCAATCAGTTTGATTTGAAAAAACCGATAAAAGTCAACTGTGATATTAAAGGTGATTTGAATGTGGAAGGCGATCCCAAAATTGTGGTTCAGGCCGATATTCGAAACAACGAATTGACCATTCCGGACGGTTTGTTTACCAATTGTAGTTTTAAAGGTATTTTTACGAATAACTTTAAACCCGAAAACGGATTTAACGATCCGAATTCGGCTATAATTCTGAAAAACTTTAAAGCTGAATACGAAACCATTCCGCTTACAATTGCACAGGCTGTCATTAATAATCTCGAAAAACCTATTGCCACTGGAATCGTAAATGCCGATTTTGACATTTCGAAATTAAACGGAATGACCAACGAGAAAATTCTTCATTTTGAAAGTGGTCACGCCAAAGCCAATTTGAATTTTCAGTTTGACATTGTCGATTTATACATCAATAAACCTCGTTTTACAGGCGATGTTGATATTACCGATGCTACTTTCGATTATTTACCGAAAAGCATTCATGCCGAAAAAACAGCCGTTCAATTATCGTTTACAGAACAAGCGCTTTACATCAAAAAAATTGCTTATAAACACAAAAAGAACATCATTCACATTGACGGAAAAATCGATAATTTCCTGAATCTGTATTATGATGCTCCCGAAAAAATGGTCGTAAATTGGAACATTTACTGTCCGAATATTGATGTCAAACAGTTTTTAGGCGTTTTGAAGAATTCGCCAGCACAAAAAACAGTTCCCAAAAAAACAGTCAAAAAACAGAATATCAATTTTACCAATCAGTTAAAATCGGTTATAGAAAAATGTACGGCGATTATTAATCTTAAAGCCGATAAAATTACCTACGGTTCGCTTACCGCAACCAATACTCAGGCTACATTACAGATGCTGAATTCTAAATTGCTACTCAAAAATGGGACGCTGCAAACTTCTGGTGGCAATATTGCATTTAACGGAGCGATTCAGCCTAGTGGAAATCAATATGTTTTCAGTTCGAATGCTCAAGTCAATCAAGTGGATATTGCGAGTTTCCTGAGATCTTTCCATAATTTCGGAATTCAATCCTTCAGTCCAAAAAACATTCGAGGCCGACTGACTTCCAACGCCAATGTTACCGGTTTGATGAGCAGTAAAGGCGATTTGATTGTGAATTCTATGAAAGGAAATTTAGATTTTAAAGTCAACCAAGGCGCTTTACTCAACTTTGAACCCATTATGAAAATCGGCAAATTTGCTTTTCCGCTTCGGGATGTGGAGAATATTACCTTCAGCGATTTATCGGGTTCGCTGAATCTTCGTGGCGAGCAAGTCGATGTAAACAAACTCACCATTAGTTCCAGCGTCCTAAACTTCGACATAGACGGAATTTACTCTTTCGGCCGAGGCACAAATCTAGCGCTTACCATTCCGCTTCGAAATTCTAAAAACGATGTCAATCTCGCCACCAAAGCAGAACGAAAAGCGGTTCGTGAACGTGGGATTGTTTTGCATTTGATTGCTTATGATAATGAGGGGAAAATTAAGATTAAGTTTGGGAAGAAGGATAAAGAATAGAGTCAAAATTACCATTTATCAAATCCCGTTTGTGGAAAACATTATTCCTAATTTTGGATTATTATTCCTAAATTGCACCTTCTAATTTTATCAAAAAAATGAAGGTTGCAGAAAAAGAAAATATTGAAAAATTCGACGATAAAAACATTAAAATTAGAACTTTAGAAGAAGAGGATAATAAAAAAGCTGTTATAACTCATTATTTACATAATCTTCATAACGATGTAAAAAATCATTATGAAAAAGAAGCAATCACTTATTTAAATGAAATAGTTCAATTGAAGAGTCCGAAAGAAAGTACCGATCTACTGCTTTCTGATCCTAAAATACAACAATTGAAATCTGAAATCGAGAATGTTCCGTTTAAAGCTTCTCAAAATCCCAAATTTAAATTTATAGATTTATTTGCTGGAATTGGCGGTTTTAGAATTGCATTGCAAAATATCGGAGGCGAATGTGTATATACAAGCGAATGGAATCCTGATTCAAAAAAAACATATAATGCCAATTTTGGTGAATTCCCATTTGGAGATATCACCAAAAAGCGCATTAAAAATTATATCCCCAACGATTTCCAAGTTTTATGCGCAGGATTTCCCTGCCAGGCTTTTTCAATAGCAGGATATCGAAAAGGATTTCATGACACTAGAGGAACTTTGTTTTTTGATTTGGAAAATATTATCGAAACCAAAAGACCTAAAGTAGTTTTTCTAGAAAATGTAAAAAATTTAGTTTCTCATGATAAAGGAAATACTTTCAAAGTAATCTTAGAGATATTAGAAGAAAAACTTGGTTATAAAGCATATACTAAAGTGCTAAATTCTTCGACTCACGCAAATGTTCCGCAAAATAGAGAACGAATTTTTATTGTAGCATTTGACAAAAAGCAAGTGCCAAATCATGGTGATTTCAAATTCCCAGAGCCACTGCCTTTGACAAGAACTATTCATGATATTTTAGAAAAAGGGAAACAGGCTGATAACTTATATTATAAAAAAGAGCATCAATATTATCCTGAACTTGAGAAGACAATAACTTCAAAGGATACAATATATCAATGGAGAAGAGTTTATGTTAGAGAAAACAAAAATCAAGTTTGTCCAACTCTAACGGCAAATATGGGAACAGGAGGCCATAACGTACCTTTGATTTTAGACGATTATGGAATTAGAAAATTAACTCCTAAAGAGTGTTTTGCTTTTCAAGGATATCCAATGGACAAATATATTTTGCCCAATATTGCAAACAGTAAATTGTACATGCAGGCGGGAAATTCTGTTACAACTCCATTAATTGAAAGAATAAGTCAAGAAATTTTAAATGTCTTGTCACCATGAGCGTATGGGAACGATTTTCTGTCGAACAAAGAAAGGAGTACATAAAATTTTTACAAGTTTATGGAGCATTATCCAATTTATTTCGTCAAAAACAAGGAGATTTAATACCATATCTTGATTCTAAATTTCAAGAAACTGTTTTTACAAAAATTTTCAACAGCCAAAATGTTGATATTGGCAATACACCACATGATGTACTTTCTGTTTTTGGTAATGACCGAATAGGAATCGGACTAAAAACTTGGATGGGAAGCAAACCTTCTTTTCAGAAGGTCATGCAACTCAAGCGTTATCAAAATGATATTAATGCGTATCGTAATGATTTGCATTCATTAGCTTATAAAATTTCTGAGATTAAAAATCAAAGAATGCAAAGTGATTATGAACGCTTAGGATTATCAGAAGACAAAAACATTTATCATTATATAACTCGTGACCAAGGCATTTTCACAATAAACGAATGTGCATATCCATTAATTGATATAAACAAACTTAAAGATTTTAGCGCAACAACCTCCGCTCTAACTTGGTCTGATGGAAACAAAGATTACAGATATACATTTGCCGATTCTCAAATATGGCAAAAATTTGACTCTGGCAAATACAATACTCTAACACTAAATAAATTTGATGTAAAAATTATCGAAGATCCTTTTTCATTTTTACTGAAAGCATACTTCGATCTTATTGAAACAACAAAAGTTTCGGAACCAAATATAATTGAAGCTTACTTACCATTATATTCTTATCAATCTAAAGAAGTAGAAGAAAAATCTGGATTAAATGCTTGGAATGCGGCGCCTAAAAGCAAAGGAAGTAATACTCCAAGACCTTTAAATGAAATTTATGTCCCAATTCCTAGAGAGTTTCACAAAAAGCATCCTGATTTTTTTATCCCCAATATCTTTGAATTTGAAAAAATTAAGGAAGATTATCAAGGTCCTTCAAATGAAAAACCTGAAGTTCGTTTTTCATTAAAACTCCCAAATGGAAAAACAATTCCCGCTTTAGTTACCCAAGACAATATGAAGGGTTTACAATCAGGAAGCAATACTTTAAAAGATGAGAATGGTAAAAGGTACGGACAATCTGCATTAGGCCAATGGTTACTTGTAGATGTTTTAGGTCTAAAAGAACGAGAACCCGTAACTCGTAAGTGGCTGGAAAAGAAAGGAACTGATTCTGTTCGTTTATGGCGTAAAAAGGATGATTATAACATAATTAATATAGATTTTGCTCCCATTGGATCTTTTGAATTGTTTATGAAAGATGAACCTGTTCCGATTGATGAAGATAGTTTTATGTTTTAGAAACAACGTAACTTAAATCAAGAGAAATAGAGATTAATTTTATCATTTTTATTAAACGAATAAATCTTATTTATTAACATCATTTGTGTAAATTTCAAAAAAACTTTTTATGGCAGGAGAAAATTGGACAAGAGAACAAACAATTGTTGTACTAAATCTTTATTGCAAAATACCATTTAACAAGGTTAGCTCCAATCATCCAGATATTATTAGAATTTCAAAAATAATTGGAAGAAGTCCTAATTCTGTAAAAATGAAAATCGGAAACTTTGGAAGTTTCGATTTAGAACTTAAAGCAAAAGGAATAGTTGGGTTAGCAAACGCAAGCAAACTTGATAAAATCATTTGGAATGAATTCAGTAATAATTGGGAAAATCTCGGTTACGAAAGCGAATTACTCATTTCTAATTTTGCAAATGAACCTATTGAAAAAACATCAAAAATCAATCTCGATAACTTACCTTTGGGCAAAGAAAGAGATGCAATTATTAAAGCAAGAGTAAATCAGAGTTTTTTTCGTTCGACAATTCTTTCATCATATAACTCAAAATGTTGTATTACTGGTTTATCAATCCCAGATTTTCTTGTGGCAAGTCATATAATTCCCTGGGCAAAAGATGACAAAATTAGATTAAACCCTCATAACGGAGTTTGTATAAATTCAATTCATGATAAAGCTTTTGATAGAGGTTTTATAACTATTACACCTGAATATAAAATAAAAGTTTCACAGTACTTCAACGAGTATAAATTTGAAGATGCCGTAGAAGATTTCTTTTTAAAATATCACAACAAAACAATCATTTTACCAGATAGATTCCTTCCCTCCAAAGAATATTTAGATTTTCATCAAACAACAATTTTTAGACAATGAAATTTATAACAGAAATAATTTTTGGCAAAGAGCAGATAATAAAATATCATAACAATCAATCTTTTGATGATTTTGAAAAAGTAATTAATGTAAAGAAATACACTTTTGAAACACAAGCAGAAAGAAATGCATTTTATAAAGGAATGGCTGAAGCAGTTGGTTGGTTAGAATTTGAAGTAGCAAAAGAATTTGAAGAAAATGACCATAAAAATCTAAATGAAAAAGAAGACGATAAATTTGATTACTGGTCATTTATTGAGAAATATTATCCAAACTATTCTAGTTGCGATAATGTATTGTTAAGTGATGTTTTAACACGAAAACTTGAAGGAGAAGAGGTTTCCGATGAAGACGAAGAATACATCAAAGACTGGGATATTAAAAAAGAGTTGTTTGAGATAGATAAACAACTACTTTGCGACGCATTTGAAAACTATTTCAATACCACTTATCCTGAGAAAGTTATTGATAATGAATAACAAAAAAGCCACTACTCTCAAGTGGCTTTGTTCAATTTCTTATTCAACCTCCAAATAAGAATTCAATATCTCCTAAAATCTATTTAACCAATAGAAATTATCCTCGAGATTAATATTTTCTCCTTTTAGAGTTTCTAAATCTCGCATAACGTTTAAAGCAAGAACACGACTTACTTGTCTAATCACTTTTGGAATGAATTGAATTGTTGAAGAATTCAGTTTACCTTAATTAGGTTCTTTTGAAAAGATATCATTTAAACAAAATTTTCAACAAAACAACCAATATAATAATATAACTTTACCCAAATAATCTGTAACCCATTAAATACCACTAATTATTAAATTTCAAATGTTTAATAATTAAATTTCCATGGACTGTTTCACCCCAGAACAACGCTCCAAAGTCATGAGTAGAATTCGTGGCAAAAACACCAAAGACGAAGTTCGTTTGGCAAAGGCGTTGTGGCATATAGGATTGAGATATCGTAAAAACAATAGAAAGGTTTTTGGTTGTCCAGATTTGACTTTTAGAAGCTTAAAAATTGCCATTTTTGTTGATGGCGAATTCTTTCACGGAAAAGATTGGCAAACTAGAAAAAAACCACAAACCAACACAGAATTCTGGATAAAAAAGATTGAACGAAATATGCAAAGAGATCTTGAAGTCAATGCGTATTTGGAATCTCAGAATTGGAAAGTTTTACGTTTTTGGAGCAATGATATCAAGAAAAACTTAGGTTCTTGCATTTTTGAAATTTTAAACGCAATTGCGGAAAGACAACAATAAAAAAGCCACTTCTACTGTGGCTTTTCTAATTTCTATTAATCCTCCAAATAAGGATTTAAAACCTCTGCCAGTTCATTCAGCCAGAAATAACCTTGTTCAACAGATTTTGGGTCGATTACTAAGGTTTCACATTCTCGCATTAGAGCCATGGCGAGAAGATAATTTACTCTTCGAATGGCTTTTGCGAAACTTTTAGGATCTGTTGCCTGATTAAAAAATTCGTTTAACCTTAACTCCGTTTCTTTGGTAAGGGTGTTTACAGTACTCATAATCTGAAAATTTAGGAAATATAAAACCCACATGGGTTAGCTGTCCTACGCCTTTCAGAGCGTTGCGGTTGTTTCCAATACCGCCAACATACCACGCGGGCAAATCTTTTTTTGTTTTCATAGTCTGAAAGTTTTAGGACTCCAAACATACAAAAACAAAACATAAAAAGTAAGTTTTTTCTTTGTTTTAACTTAAAAATTATAAGCAATATTCGAAATTACAAAATTGAAAAACAATTGCTTTAAAATTTCATAATATTTCCTTAACTCACTTGCCTTTTACCTTTAAATTGGATAAGTTTGAGAATGAATCATTAAATATTATGCATTATGAAAGTACAAATCAACACCGACAAAAACATTGAAGGAAGTGCAAGATTAGAAAGCTATTTTGCTGCAGAAACAGAGAAAAGCTTAGATCGTTTTCAAGATAAAATTACTCGTGTAGAGATTCATTTTGGGGACGAAAATGGAGAAAAATTCAGCTTGCACGACAAAAAATGCGTAATCGAGGTTCGTCCTGTAAAATTACAGCCAATCACTGTGACAGAACATGCCGAAACTCTTGAAAAAGCATTTAGTGGTGCTTTGGCTAAAGCCAAAAAATCGTTGACTACAACTTTCGAAAAAATAAAAGAACATTAATATAATAAATAAGTTGCAAAGTGACAAAGATTCTAAGTTTTCTTGGAGCTTTGTCACTTTGTTACTTTATTTCTATGTCACTTTCATCTAAGATTTTGGCAGAGGTGCTCCTACCGCAATATCACATCTGTGTCCTGGTTTTCCGTGTGGCGGATTCATTCCGTCTGCTACTGTAGCTTCCGTACCTTCTGTACTCAATAAAGCAGGAACAGGATTTGCAGCCGGCGGAGGCGTAACTGTAAAATTCTGAGAAACCGATCCGCTTTGTGCTGTACTTGCAGCTGCAGTTGTTTTTGCCACTGGCGAATTCAATGGCGCTCCAACTGGAATATCACATCTATGTCCTGGCTGTCCGTGCGGCGGATTCATTCCTTTTGGTGTTTTAACTTGCGTTGTAGTCGTAACTACTTGTTGCTGTGCTGGATTTACTTGAACCGTTTGACCTTGTTGTGTCTGTACTTGCTGCGTTGGCGCAGAGTTTAAAGGCGCTCCCACTGCAATATCACATCTATGTCCCGGTTGTCCGTGTGCAGGATTGATTCCTTTTGTGTCTCCCAAAACCGTATTGGGGTTTGTCATTTGGGTTTGTGTTACGGGTGCCACAGTCTTTGCGGTGTCTTTTGCAAGTCCCAATCGGACCAATTCAGAAGTAGATGTGCTTTGTTGCGGTTCTAATTCCTTTTTGCACGAAACAAATAAAAGAGAGGTTATAGCGAGTGAAGTTATAAGTAGTTTTGGATTCATGGGGATGGTATTTTTATTGAAAATCAAATATAATAGTTTTTGAGCGATTAAATGACATGTGGAATGTTAATGATAATTAAAGACAAGATTTTAAAATTGTTTTGATTTCGAAATCCAGATAGATTATACATATTTTATGTCATCCTGAACGAAGGATCGCATCCAATATTCCTCAAAGAGAATCGCTAATCTTTGTAGAGCTTCTAGTATGATCCTTTGTTCCTCAGGATGACAAAAAACGCGCTAACTATAGTTAATACTACATTAAAAAAACTTCCATTTACTTATATCACTTACATGATTTAAAAAAATTTATACCTTTAAACTCAAATAGTATATCTCATGAAAAAAACACTTTTACTTCTTTTATTCATTGCTTCTTTTGCAAACGCACAAACAGACAAAAACAAAATCAATCAAACTTTAGATGCGTGGCATAAAGCGGCCGGCGAAGTTAAATATGATGCGTACTTCAATACTTTGGCAGACGATGCCATCTACATTGGAACTGATGCAACCGAAAACTGGACAAAAAAAGAATTTGCAATCTGGGCAAAACCTTATTTCGACAAAGGAACAACTTGGAACTTTAAAGCTTTAGAACGTCATATCTTTTTTGACAAAACGGGAAAAATTGCTTGGTTTGACGAATTGTTAGACACTCAAATGAAAATCTGCCGTGGTTCTGGAGTTTTGGTAAAAGTAGGTAACGAATGGAAAATCCAGCATTATGTTCTATCAATGACGATTCCAAACGATGAGGTTGATGCGGTAACCAAAATCAAAGCACCAATCGAAGACGCTTTGATTGCGAAGCTTCAAAAGAAATAAAACATTTTAAGACTTTCTTATTATAAACATAACTTTTCTAGCACTTTACTAAACGTATTGAGAAATTAATTTTAATAAATTCGGCAAAAACGGCGCTTTTTTGTAACTTTAAAATAAGATACTGTCAAAAAAACGATGTGTATTTTATAAAATCAATCAAAATAAAACGTCGCCCTCTATTTTAACAGCCTTCAAAACAAGAATCTTTATTTTTTTTTAACTTTGACCCCAAAAAAAATAGGGTTAAACAAAGTATTTTAAAAATGAAAATAGAAAAACGCTGGATTATTTCCTTTATTATGATCAGTGTCGTTTGCACAATTGGTGCATTTTGGCCAACAGTAACAGAAAATAGTTATGTTTTATCAGAATTCGGAACGACAGATCATATTGTTCCTGCCGATGTTGCCTGGATGCTTACTTCAAGCTGTTTAGTTTTAATCATGACACCTGGATTATCTTTCTTTTATGGTGGAATGGTAGGAAAGAAAAACGTTATTTCGACTATGCTTCAGAGTTTTATCTGTTTGGGAGTTGTAACACTTTTATGGGTTGTGGTTGCTTTTAGTCTGGCATTTGGAGAACCGATTGGTTTTGGTTCTGGAGATCATTTTTACAGCTTTTTCGGAAATCCGACTACTTTTGCTTTTATGGATTATGTGGGCGTTCTGCCTCATAAACAATTGGCAAACACGATTCCGTTTATGCTTTTTGCATTGTTTCAAATGAAATTTGCAATTATTTGTCCTGCAATTATTACAGGTTCATTTGCAGAACGTGTTCGTTTTATTTCTTATTTAGTTTTCATTAGTTTATTTACGATTTTTATATATGCTCCTTTATGTCACGCCGTTTGGTATCCAACTGGAGTTTTAGGAAGTTATTTTGGTGTTAAGGATTTCGCAGGAGGAACCGTGGTTCACATGAGCTCTGGTTTTGCAGCTTTGGCTGGTGTTATTGTTTTAGGAAAAAGAAAAAACAGCCAGCATATTCCAACCAATATTCCGTTTGTATTATTAGGAACTGGAATGCTTTGGTTTGGATGGTTCGGATTCAACGCTGGATCTGCTCTTGCTGCCAACGGAACGGCTGCTATGGCTTTTGCGACAACCACTACTTCATCGGCCGCTGCTATGTTAACTTGGATTTTCTTCGATAGAATGAACGGAAGAAAAGTTTCTGCTTTAGGGGCTTGTATTGGAGCTGTCGTGGGACTTGTTGCCATTACACCGGCTGCAGGATTTATTTCGGTTCCAGAAAGTATGTTCTTCGGATTTGTAACGGCTTTGGTTTCTAACACCGCTGTAAACTGTAAATATTCTAAAAAATTCGATGATACTCTCGACGTTTTTGCTTGCCATGGTGTTGGTGGAATTATGGGAATGATTCTTACGGCTATTTTTGCGCATGGCGAAAATGCAAGTTTATTACACGGAGGATGGAGCGTTTTTGGACACCATATGATGGCATTAGTTTTAGTTTCTGTCTTTACTTTCTTCGGAGCTTATTTCTTGTTTAAAGTAACGAACTTCATTATTCCATTGAGAGTTTCGGAAGAATCAGAGCATATTGGACTGGATTTATCACAGCACGATGAATCTCTTGATCCAAAAGCACAGCCAATTACAGAACCACATTACGGTTAAAATAAAGTTGCCACAAATTACATGAATTCACACGAATTTTTATAACTGTATTGCAGAAAAAATTAGTGTGAATTCATGTAATTCGTGGCAAAAAACAAAACATACTTCACAAGAATTTGCGGTGAAAAACATTTAAACCCGCTTAAGCCGTTTCATTCGTTTATATTCCTTAATTTTGCCAAAAATTTTTAAAAGTGGGAAGCAAAAATAAACTTAAAAGATTCAGAGAGAACGAAACATTTCAAAACGTTTTTCAACCAACTAGAGAAGAAGTTGTAGGCGATTTAATGCCTTTAAAAGGAAAATGGAATTCTGATTTCTTTAAAAATGATAATCCTTTAGTATTAGAGTTAGGATGTGGAAAAGGAGAATATTCTGTTGGATTAGCTGAAAAATACCCAGATAAAAATTTTATCGGAATTGACATTAAAGGCGCTCGTTTCTGGCGTGGAGCTAAAACTGCTGTGGAAAACGGGCTGCATAACGTTGCTTTCGTTCGTACTCAAATTGAATTGATCAATCATATTTTTGCTGAAGGCGAAGTAGACGAAATCTGGATTACTTTCCCAGATCCACAGATCAAATACAAAAGAACAAAACACAGAATGACCAATTCTGAGTTTTTGAAATTATACAAAAAGATTCTTAAAAAAGACGGTGTCGTAAACTTAAAAACCGACAGTGAATTTATGCACGGATACACGCTTGGTTTACTTCATGGAGAAGGACACGAGGTTTTATATGCGAACCATAATGTTTACAAAAATGAAGGAAGTCCAGAAGTTGTCACTTCGATTCAGACATTTTATGAGAAACAATATCTAGAAATTAACAAGGCAATTACGTATATTCGTTTCAAAATTAAAGATTAGTCTTAATTTTAAAACTGAATTTACAACTTACAAATCAATTTAATGGCCTTATTTACTCCTTTTATTTCTGGATTTATTGCAGCCGCAATTGGGATTATTCCTCCGGGATTAATCAACATGACAGCAGCCAAAATAAATATAAAAGAAGGAAAAAAGAATGCTTTGTGGTTTGCTGTTGGTGCTGTTTTGGTTATTTTTTTTCAGGTTTATGTTGCGGTTCTTTTTGCACGAGTAATTGACAATCGTCCAGATGTTGTTACATTATTGAGAGAAGTTGGTTTTGTAATCTTTTCAATCTTAACGATTTATTTTTTGTTTATTGCCAAAGAGCCCAAAACCAAGAAAAAATCGAAAATTAAAAAGAGCAGTAAAAAAAGTCGTTTCTTTTTAGGAATGCTGCTCTCTGGATTAAATTTCTTTCCGATTCCGTATTATGTTGTAGTAAGCGTTACTTTGGCTTCATATCATCTTTTTGCTTTCGAAAACAATATCATTTTCACTTTTGTATTGGGATCAGTTCTTGGTTCATTTGTCGCTTTATACAGTTATATAGCCTTCTTTGGAAGAATCGAAAAGAAAACCGATTATTTAATGCGCAACATGAATACCATTATTGGAAGTATTACTGGAGTTATTGCCCTTGTAACACTTTTTAATATTCTAAACTACTATTTCGGTTAATTTTATAAGCCACAGATTTCACAGATTAAAATGATTTTTTTACTTTGTGGTAAATATTTTTCATTAATTTGAGATTTAAATTTGATAATAATCTACAATAGCCAAAAGTCAGAATCCTTTTAATCTGTGAAATCTGTGGCAAAAAAATTATGGCTGAGGAAAATTTTTTCGAAAGAGTTTATGTAATTGCAAGACAAATCCCTTACGGGAAAGTCACTTCTTATGGTGCAATTGCAAAAGCTTTAGGAACTGCGCGATCTGCAAGAATGGTGGGCTGGGCCATGAATGCCTGTCATAATATGGATGATGTTCCTGCACACCGAGTAGTAAATCAAAAAGGCCTTTTGACTGGAAAACATCATTTTGACGGGACCAATTTAATGCAGCAATTATTAGAAAATGAAGGCATAAAAGTCGTGAATAATCAGATTGTGGATTTTGAAAAACACTTTTGGAAGCCTGAGGTTGAATCGTAAAAAATTCTGTATGACTTCCTGCAAGGTTTCCAAAACCTTGTAGGTCTATACTCTTCTATTTCTCAAACTAATTTTTAAAATATGATACCTACAAGGTTTTGGAAACCTTGCAGGAGGGGGCAAAAATCAAATCGCTATTGTTTTAACCTACTTTGAGTAGACGCACTGCAGTGCGTCTCTACAATAAATATCTTTGCGACTTCGTGACTTTGTGGCAAAACCACTAAATCAAACAAATTACAAAATCGGTTTTTTCGGCATCGGTTTGGTAACTTAAATAACCGCCGTGTGCTTCAATGATGTTTTTAGAGAGCGTGAGCCCGATTCCGGCACCATCTTTTCTGGTCGTAAAAAATGGAAGAAAGACTTTATCACGAATTTCAGGATCGACCCCTCTTCCATTATCTGAAATCACAATAAAAAAACGATTGTTTTCGGTATAACTGGAAAGAATCAATTTCTTTTCTGTCTTCTCTTTTAAAGCATGAATACTATTGGTAATCAAATTAATAATTACCTGTTCCATCTGATTTTTATCTATCATAATAGAACGAGAGCTGTTGATTTCATTAATCAATTCGATTCCTTCTGCTTTTAAAATCGGATTCATGATTCGGAGGCAATCTTCAAACAAGGCGTTGATCTGCGTCATTTGTTTATTTGGAGTTGGCAGCATGGCCAGTTTTCTGTAATTTTCAACAAAAACCTGCAAATGATCGCTTCTATTTATAATGGTCGAAATACTGCTTTTAATGTCTTCAAAATCGTCTTCTTCTAATTTATCTTGGTCCACGATATGAAGGAGATTCTGCGAAAGCGCACGAATCGGCGTTAGCGAATTCATTAATTCATGCGAAATGATTTTCATTAAATTAATCCACGCCTCTTTTTCTTTTTTCTCAATAACACGCTGAATACTGTCCAATAGAATGATAAAATACTCTTTATTATAAGTCTGCGTTCTTGAAGTCTGAAGCATAAAAGTCTGTAAATCCTGATCTTCTATTTTAATCGAAATAGCCTTTTTAAGTTCGGCAAAATCTACATTTTCTATTTCGCTGCAAAGTGCAGGAAGATAATTTTTAAGGTATTTCCAATGACCAACTTTAGGGACTTTAAAGAGATTTGAAAAGCAGTCATTCATTATAAAAATAGACCAGGAATCATTCTCTTTTTCCAAAATTAAAGCGGCAGTGTCAATACTATTTAAAATCGACCGATAAATTAACTCTTTGGAGATCTGTTCTTGTCTTTGGATTTTAAGCGTATCATATAACTGATACAAACTATTGAAATTATCCTTTTTATGCTGTTCTGGAAAATGTGCCGAAAAATCATCGTGAAGTATCGAATTGATTGTTTTATCATAAAACAACAATTGATTTTTGACAAAAAAATACATTTCAAACAAAAAAACTAAAACAAAGAATCCTACCAAAAGCGCATTGAAACGAAAGCCTTTGTACAACAACAAAGCACTGCACAAAAAAAGAGCCATGACAAACAAAACTCTCACAAATAGCGCGTTATAAAATTTCCAGTTTTTCATTATTTTACTTGAATTGCTTCCAGCTTTAGCTGGAGAGATAAAATTAACACTATAAAAAGACTTTAGCCAAACTTAAATATTTTGGCTAAAGCCCCGAATATTACCTTAACTATTTACATCCAGCTAAAGCTGGACGCTATTCATTTCTCCTTAATTCTTCAAATCGTATTTTTCAATTCTGCGGTATAAAGCAGCTCTCGACAAACCTAATTCTTCAGCTGTTTTGCTGATGTTTCCGTTGTGCTTGAACAAAGCTTTTTCGATAGCACCTTTTTCCATTTCTGACAAAGGGTTTTCGTCGTTTTCTTGAATTTCTTCAAAATCCAAAATATCCAAATCCAATACAGAAATCGTATTGTTTTCAGCCAAAATTAAAGCACGCTCGATTTTGTTTTCCATTTCACGAACATTACCTTTCCATGGATATCGTTCCAGATAAGATGCCACATTCTCTTCAAAAGACCAATTTTCCTGATTGTATTTTTCTGCAATCTGCTCCAGAATAAAATTTGCCATTGGTACAATATCATCTTTTCTTTCTCTTAAAGAAGGCAGATTAATTTCCATTGTATTGATTCTATAAAGCAAATCTTCACGGAAAGTCTTATTTTTTACTTCGGTTTTGATATCACTGTTTGTAGCTGCAATAACACGAACATTCAAAGGTCTCGGTTTGCTCTCTCCCAAACGTGTCACGGTTTTGGTCTGTAAAACATGAAGCAATTTGGCTTGCAAATGCAACGGAATATTTCCTATTTCATCTAAAAAAATGGTTCCGTTTGAAGCATTTTCAAAGCGGCCTGGAGTATCTATTTTGGCATCTGTAAAAGCGCCTTTGGCATATCCAAAAAGTTCACTTTCGAATAAATTATCGCTCAAAGAACCTAAATCTACATGTACAAACGGCTGATTTTTTCTTTCAGAATGCTGATGAATGAATTCTGCAAAAACATATTTCCCTGTTCCGTTTTCGCCCAAAATCAAAACATTTGCATCGGTTCTAGCTACTTTTTCGGCAATAGAATAGGCTTGTTTTATTTTGGCTGAAGAACCAACAAAATATTTCTTTTCGGTTTTATCTTCTTTTTCAGCAGTTGTTTTTTTAATGTTTTTTCTGCCTTCTGTAACCGCTTTATCAATTGTTTCCAGTAATTTTTCGTTATGCCAAGGCTTCAAAACATAATCAAAAGCACCAATTTTTATACTTTCAACTGCAGTTTCAATTTTTCCAAAAGCCGTCATTAAAATTACCACGGTATTCGGCGAAAGTGTTTTAATTTCTTTCAGCCAATGAATTCCTTCGCGCCCGTCTTCAAAACCAATTCGGTAATTCATATCCAGCAAAACCACATTTATTTCATTTTCGGCTAAAATGGAAATGATTTTTTTAGGATTGTTTTCTGTAAAAATCGTTTCAAAATGCTTTTTGAGAATCATTTTTGCCGAAAAAAGAATTTCTTCCTGATCGTCAACAATTAATATTTGGGCTTGTTTTTTACGCATAAGATTTTTTTTCTGTCCGCTTCCGAACGGTCAACTGTTCATTATCGAACACTACTTTTTTGAAGGGATTCTGGAAGTCTCTTTAAAATCAATACTTTACAAATAATAAATTTTATGGCACAGTATTTACCTATTGATTATCAGTAAAATATTAAAAAAATGGACAAGATAATTCCTCGTAAAAATAAAAAATTTAGATATCTCACAATAGCAATTGCTGTTTTTTTAGTTTTGGTGGTTATCGTCGTTTTTGCATTTAATACCAAACGAACTTTAAATGTAAAAACAGAGGAAATCACTATCCAAAAAGCAGAAAAAGCCTTTTTTGAAGATTTCGTTGTTTTTCAGGCAAAAGTTGAGCCATTAAACGTAATGCTGGTAAACGTTACCGAAGGCGGTTCTGTAAAAGAAATTTTTGTAGAAAATGGTGCAATGGTGACCAAAGGACAATCTCTTGCCCGTTTATATAATCCAAATACAGAATTGAATTACTTAACTCAAGAAACCGCTATTATTGAGCAAATCAACAATTTAAATACAGGAAAACTAAATATCAGAAACCAAGAATTAAACTTAACCAAAGATTTTGTTCTAATCGAACATGATTATAACGACGCTAAAAGATTATACGACGTAAACGCTAAATTGTTTGCCAAAGACGTGATTTCGAAAAACGACTGGAATACTTTTAAAGAAAGTCTTCGTTTTCAGGAAGAACGTAAAAAGACCATTCAGCAAAGCATTCAAAAAGAAAAACAAAGTAATCAGGTTCAGATTTCTCAAATCAACCGTTCCATTCAGACCATGGAAAAAAGTCTGGAAATCCTTAGAAACAACAAAAAGAATTTCTTGATTACAGCACCAGAAACGGGAAGACTTACTTCTTTTGAAGCTGTTCTAGGTCAAAACTTTCAGGCAGGTCAAAGCATCGGGAAAATCGATTCTAAAAAAGGTTACAAACTTTCTGCTGATGTTGATGAATTTTATCTGGAAAAAATCAGAGAAGGCCTTAAAGGTCAGGTTGAATTTAAAGGTCAAAATCTTGAAGTTTTGGTTACCAAAGTAATTCCGGAAGTAAAAAACGGACACTTTACAGTCGAATTGGTATTTACCTCAAAAGAAAAAATTGTATTACAGGACGGACTTAGTTTTGGCGTAAAACTGATTTTATCCGAAAAGAATAAAACATTAGTAATCCCAAAAGGAAGTTTTAATCAGGAAGCTGCAGGAAAATGGATTTTTGTAGTAAAAGGAGACAAAGCCGAAAGAAGAAACATCAAACTAGGACGCGAAAACCCATCTTATTATGAAGTTTTGGAAGGTCTAAAAGAAGGCGAATCTGTTATTACTTCTTCTTACTCGGATTATAAAGACATTGAAGAGCTTTCGCTTCAGAAACAATAACACAAAAAAAAACAAATACCTACAAGATTTTAAAAACCTTGCAGGAACGGCATCAATCATCAATCAAAAAACGATTTTAATAACAATTCAAAACCTTAAAAAATTATGATCACAATTCAGAATTTAACCAAAGTTTTTAGAACAGAAGAAATAGAAACTGCTGCATTGAGCGGTATTAATTTAGAAATAAAAAAGGGAGATTTTTTAACTATCATGGGACCTTCAGGCTGTGGAAAATCGACTTTATTAAATATTATCGGACTTTTAGACAGTGCAAATGACGGAAGTTATAAACTACTAGATCAGGAAATGATTGGTTTAAAAGAAAAAGGAAGAGCCAAAGTGAGAAAAGAAAACATCGGTTTCATTTTTCAAAACTTCAACTTAATCGATGAGCTTTCGGTTTACGATAATATCGAATTACCTCTGCTTTATAACAATGTAAAAGCTTCTGAAAGAAGACAAAAAATCGAAGCCATTGCAGAAAAACTAAACATTTCTCATCGTTTGAGACATTTTCCGCAACAGCTTTCAGGAGGACAACAGCAAAGAGTTGCCGTTGCGAGAGCTCTCGTAAATGACCCAAAAATTATCCTTGCCGATGAGCCAACAGGAAATTTGGATAGTAAAAATGGTAACGAGGTAATGGAACTCCTAACCGATTTACATGCTAAAGGCGCTACAATATTGATGGTTACCCACTCTGATTATGATGCTTCTTTTTCGCAAAGAACCATTCATATGAAAGACGGAGTTATATTTTCTGAAAAGTTAAATCAACGTAATGTTGATGTTTTTATGGACGCTAAATAATAAAATGATGATCAAAATTATCGTTACAGCACTCGTAGTTCTGGTAGAATTAGTTTGCAAAATATTTACAATGATCTAAATCGAAAGATTTACAAAAACAACCATATCAACTATAAAAATATACAACAAAATGATTTTTAACTGGTTTAAAATATTTATTTATCATTTGAAACAAAGCAAATTGTTTTCGTTTTTAAATGTCTTAGGATTAAGTATCGGAATTTCCGGTGTCATTTTCGCCATTTTATACTGGAATAACGAACACGCGTACAATCAATGGAATCCTGAAAAAGAAAATGTCTATCAGGTTCTTAACAAAATAGGAATAACGGGCGATACGTGGACAACAAGTTCAATTCCTTTTGGGCAAACCTGTGCGGCAACAATACCAGAAATTGAGCAAATTTGCTTTGTAAATGACTGGTATAACGAATCGGTTATAAAATATCAGAACAAAAAACTGATTGATAAAAAAATAACCGTAACCGATAACAACTTTTTTGATTTTTATCCTTTCCCTATCATTAAAGGTGCAAAAAAGGATATTCTTAAAGAAAAAAACAGTGCGGCAATTTCTGAAGAACAAGCAAAATTACTTTTTGGAGAGGAAGATCCAATAGGAAAATCTATTACTTACAACGATAAGCCTTATACTATAAAAGCAGTTTATCATATTATAAGACCTTCTTCTGTCGAACCAAATTACGTTTTTGGTGGTATTATTCGCGAAAATGATGCTAATCAATGGGGAAATTTCAATTATGGATTGATGATTAAAACCAAAAAAGGCGCCGATATCGCCACGGTCTTAAAGAAAATGCATAATGTCAATTTTGTAAACAGAACTTTAAAAGATGCGAAAGCTAGTGGGCAGACTGTTGAGCAGTATGTAAAAGAAAATGGAGAGATACAAATTATTCTGGATCAGTTAAAAACACGCTATTTATATGGTACAAAATCTTCCGGATCGGCATCTCCTGAAGGAACAGGAAATTTAAAGCTTCTTTATATCATGGCAGGTTTATCTCTTTTAATTTTGATTCTGTCTTTGGTTAATTATATCAATCTGGCAACGGCTTCAGCTATAAAGCGTGCTAAAGAAGTAGGAGTTCGTAAGATTGTAGGCGCTTCTAAAAAGCAAATTATTGCCCAATTCATATTTGAAACAGCGATAATTGTAACGCTTGCTATTTTGTTTGCTTTGGCAATTGTTGAACTGTCGTTACCATTTTATAATGCTTTCCTGAAAAAGAATCTAACTATTAATGGTGCTGAATTTTACCTGCAACTCATTTTGATTTTTGGATTAGTAATCATTCTTGCAGGTATTTTTCCAGCTATTTATATCTCCAATTTTGAAACTTTAAAAGTTTTAAAAGGTAATTTCTCCAGAAGTAAAAGCGGAATCTGGATTCGAAATTCGATGCTTATTTTTCAATTTGGAATTGCAGCCTTTTTCATCATTGGAGCCTTGATTGTCAATTCTCAGGTAGATTATATGATGAACAAAGATCTTGGGTTTAATGGCGATCAGGTAATTCGTATTCCGTTCAATTATCAGGATTACAAAACAAAAGGACAAAAATACGAAACTACAAAACAGGAAATCCTTAAGATACCAGGAGTTCAGCAGGTTTCTACTTTTGCAGGTACATTTGGAAACGGTACCAATTCAAGCTCCGGTTTTACGCATAATGGCGTTTTCGTGCAACCACGAAATGTAGATATGGATTTTGGCTTTTTGGACATGATGAAAATCAAAGTTGTGGAAGGACGGGATTTGTCTCCAAAATTTGCCTCAGACACAATAGATAATTGGCTGATCAATGAAACTCTTGCTAAAACATTAGGTCTTAAAAACCCTATCAACACTGTTATAACATCGGGTTGGGGTAATGAAAAAGGAAATATGAAGTTTAAAATTGTTGGAATCGTCAAAGATTTTAACATTACCGGATTACAAAATAAAGTACCTCAAATGGTCTTCCTAAACATGAAAGCCTTGAAATGGAATAACTTTCAAAATGTCTATGCAAAGGTTTCTCCAAATAATTTAACAGAAACGTTAGAAAAATTGAAATTATATTGGGAGAAAAACGTAAACCCGGACTATCCATTTGATTACGAATTTGTTAACAAAGGATTTGCAAAAACTTATGCGGAACAAGTAAAGCAGAAAAACCTGTTTTTTATCTTAAATTTGGTCGTAATTGTAATTGCAATCTTTGGTTTGTTCGCTTTGGCATCATTTTCGATGGAGAGAAGACTAAAAGAAATCGCCATTAGAAAAACATTAGGAGCAGAAACTGATGTTTTATTAAAAGAATTATCAAAACAATATATTGTTTTTTGTTTAATAGGCTTTGGAATTGGAATTGTTCCTGCTTACATCTTATTACAAAAATGGCTTGAAGATTTTGCTTTTAGAATTGGAATATCGTCCGTTCCTTTTGGTATTGCACTGATCTCTCTTTTGTTCTTAACATTAATAATTGTTTTAACAAAAGCTTTTCAGGTAACCAAAATAGACGTTTTAAAATATTTAAAATACGAATAAGCTTGTAGACCATTTTTTTTAGAACCCGACAGATTGTATTTTTAAATCTGCCGGGTTTTTTATTTTATACCGATTATGCATTCAATATAGCCCAATAAAAAATTGGCCTATTTTCATGCTATATCGGTATAACACCGAAATGTTTTCGAACAAAAAATTACCTACTAGGTGTTATTTCATGGTTACAGAATCAGAATAAAGCAGTTTATCCAGACTTTCATCACGACTGTACACATCAGGGAAAAAGTTTATTTCGCCATTATCCTGAACCCAGGCTGTAAAATATCCTATGTAAACCGGAATTTTACGTTTGAGCATACAGGTTGTTTCTTTTTCGCCGCTCATCGCTTTATCAATTTTATCAACGGGCCAGTCTGGATCGTCTTTTAAAATAGCCAATGCCAGATTTTTTGCTTCTTTTACATTAATACAACCATGACTAAAGGTACGGTTTTCAAATTCGAACAAACTTTTTGCAGGGGTATCGTGCATGTAAATATCATTTGGATTTGGGAACATAAATTTCACCAATCCTAAGGAGTTTTTAGGACCTGGTTTCTGTCTTACTTTCCCCCCGTTCCATTCCATATTATGATCTGCCAGATAATTTTTATCTCTTGCAATCTGAAGCTTCAATTCGTTTTGAATAATACTGTTTGGCACATACCAATATGGACTGAAAACAATTCTATCCATCATACCGCTAAATATTACGGTTTCACTGAGTCTGTTCCCTACAAAAATATCCGAAACAAGTGCATACTTTCCATCTTTTACATAAAACATTCTAAACGACGGAATATTAACCATTACATATTCTTGTGCTTTAGCTAAATTAGTTGGAATCCAACGGCATCTTTCCATATTCAGCATTATGGTTTTAATTCTTTTGCTTATAGGCTCATTCATCTGATTGATATGATCTCTGGTTATGGCATAGTTTATTTTAAGATTGTATCTTTTTTTATAATTTAAAACTCCAGCCATTAATTCTTCATCATATACATCGCTTTGAGAATCACGTTTAAGATCTCCCTCCACAAACAAACGATTTCTAATTTGTTTTATAGCAACAGCAGTATCATCTGGCCTTAAGTCTTTATAGTTAAGACTGTCAATCGTAATTTTCTGCCAAAGATTATCGGTTTCAATTTTACGGAATTTCTTTAAGGCATCTTTCAGTTTATAATATTGGCTAAACATAAGATTATCATCTTCATTTAATCGATTGGTATCGACAAGTAAAGAATCTAAAATTTTAGAATACGAAATACTTTTAGCAGGCAAATACCATCCTATTTTCTTTAAAGTAGCGGAATCTACACCAGAATATACATTGCTTGCATAAAAAATATACATGCTGGTTAAGAGTAATTCGGTATCCAATTGAGGCGGTTCAATGTTATCACTTTCATTAAATGCTTGATCAATTACTTCTTTGTAAGGCATTTCGCTGTTGATTCCCTGATCTTTGAGCACATTTACTTTCTGATACAATAATGCTCCAAATTCAGTGATGTTTTTATCATCATACCAAATCGATTTATACTGCTTGGTTTTGTAAAGATCCTCAACGTCTTTCTGGTATTTTTTGAGTTTGGGATATTTTTTAAAGAAAGCGTTTATCGATGCTGCATCGATAGTAATTGCAGCGACATATTTAGTGTTTATTGAAGCCTCTTTGCTTTTTGTCTTGGCTGGAAATGAATAAAATGAAAATGCAAAAAAGCTGACTGCAATAATGATTGTAGAAAAAGTAAAATTTCGCATATTTTTAAAGTTTAAATGATAGAAAATAACTTTTGAAAAAATACAGAAAACCCAATAAAAATTCCTGAAAAATAAGTTTTCATATACTTTTTTAATAACTGGAAATCATTGATTTGGGTACTCAAATATAGCGAAGTTTTCTGAGAATCTCTTTTAAAAAAGAAGAAAATTTAGACAAAAATATAAATACACTTTTAGATCTAAATTTGTTAGAATTGAGTTTTTAGAGAACCATTGTATGGTAAAAATGCCTCAAAAAACATTCTAACATAATTTTGAATAATCTCTATATCAATAATTACAATTCAAAATCGCTTAATTCCGAACTTAATCTGTTATCTTTGCACCCTGAATTCGGTTTAAACAAGTATAATCTTTAAAAACTGGTTTCCAAGAATAGAAAAATAGCCCATTACAATGAAACTAGATAGAAAAGAAATTCTGAAAGCATTAGAAACCATTACTATTGCTGGAGAAGGAAAAAATATGGTTGAAAGCGGCGCTGTAACCAATGTGATTACTTTTGGCGATGAAGCTGTTGTTGACCTTGTATTGCATACTCCTGCAATGCACATCAAAAAAAGAGCAGAAGACGATATTAAGAAAACAATTCACGAATTAATATCTCCTGATGCGAAAGTTAAAGTAAATATTAAAGTAGAATCTCCAGAGAAACCTGAAATCAAAGGTCGTGCAATTCCTGGAATCAAAAATATTATTGCTGTTGCTTCTGGAAAAGGTGGAGTAGGAAAATCTACTGTAACAGCAAATTTAGCGGTAACGCTTGCAAAAATGGGCTTCAAAGTTGGTGTTTTAGATGCTGATATCTACGGTCCTTCAATGCCGATTATGTTCGATGTTGAAAACGAAAAACCCGTTTCTACTACAGTTGACGGAAAATCAAAAATGAAACCTATTGAAAGCTACGAAATCAAAATGCTTTCTATCGGATTCTTTACTGCTCCAAGTCAGGCTGTAATCTGGAGAGGACCAATGGCAGCAAAAGCATTAAACCAAATGATTTTTGATGCAGATTGGGGAGAATTAGATTTCATGCTTCTTGATTTACCTCCTGGAACTGGAGATATTCACTTATCTATTATGCAGTCTCTTCCTATTACTGGAGCTGTTGTAGTAAGTACGCCGCAAGCCGTAGCTTTAGCAGATGCTAAAAAAGGAGTGGCAATGTTTATGCAAGACAATATCAATGTTCCTGTTTTAGGAATTATTGAAAACATGGCTTATTTTACGCCAGAAGAATTACCTGAAAATAAATATTATATCTTTGGACAAGAAGGTGCTAAAAACCTTGCTCAAGATTTAGAAGTTCCATTTTTAGGAGAAGTTCCAATTGTACAATCTATTCGTGAGGCTGGAGATTATGGCCGTCCGGCTGCATTACAGACTGCTTCGCCAATAGAAAAAGTATTTGAAGAAATTACTCGTAATGTGGTACAGGAAACCGTAAACAGAAACGAAAGTTTACCAGCGACTGAAGCCATTAAAATTACAACCATGGCGGGTTGTTCAGCAGTTAAAAAAAATTAAATAATTAGATAATGAGATAATACGTCAAGGAGATAATTATCTTATTGACACATTTTCACAATTGACACATTAATTATGACAACAGAAGAATTAACAAATAATGTTTTATTGGCCTTAGACGAGATAAGACCATTTTTAAAATCGGATGGTGGAGATATTTCATTGATTTCTATCGAAGATGATAAACATGTAAAAGTTCGCTTAGAAGGAGCTTGCATTAGCTGCAGCGTTAATCAAATGACTTTGAAAGCCGGAGTTGAAACAACAATAAAAAAATATGCACCACAAATTGAAACTGTGGTAAATATCATGTAAACAATTTAATTGTTTTCGACTTTATGTTTTCCGCATTTAGATAAAAATTCTGGCATTTAGAATTAATGCTCCCGAAAGTCTTTTTCATTGATATTGCATTATAATAAGCCAAAAACAGAAATCGAAAAGTTAAAATTAATTATAAGAATTTGAACACGTTTTCAAATTCTAAAAATAAAATTCCAATACTAAAAAATGGATGTATTAATAAAGATTAAAGATCGAGAAGGAGTTATACACGAATTACAGGCTCCTACTGATATGGCAATGAATATAATGGAGTTATGCAAAGCATACGAACTTCCTGTTGAAGGAACTTGTGGCGGAATGGCCATGTGCGCTTCCTGCCAATGTTATGTTCTAAATGATGTTGCATTACCAGAAATGGGAGACGATGAAGAAGCAATGCTTTCAGAGGCATTTTATGTAAAATCTAATAGTCGTTTAGGATGTCAGATTCCAATTACTGAAGATTTAGAAGGATTGGAACTAGAATTGGCTCCAGAATATTAAAATATAAAATTCCAATATATTAAAATTCCAAATCCCAAAACGACTTGACGTTATTGGGATTTGGAATTTTTTAATTTTTACATGTCGGGTTTCTTACGAAAAGTCGCTTTACTTCTCTATTAATTCGTTGATATTTTCTGCTACTTTCTCCAGTGCTCCCGTTTCATGATACCAAAAGTAAATTACTTCACTTAGTTTTTCGTTATCATTATCGAGTGGGATAAGAACTAATTGATCACCACAGCCATTACTTGCAATAGCAATTGCATTTAACGGAAAATTATTCCATTTTCTCGCTTGCTTGGTTTCTAAAACAATATGATTACAGGTTCTGCTGATTCTCTTTTTATCGCTTTGATCAAAAAACGGATATAAATTCCAATCATCATATTCTGTTGCAGCCTCTCCTCCATTCTCCTTTATCATTTTTTCTTTGAATAAAAGCGGAAATTGAACCTCTAATTGTTCTTCGGTTTCAATTATGTATTTGGCATCTACTGGAAACGGCATAAATTTTCAATTTATATTAATCTAACAAAAGTAACCTTAAATTGATTAACCACATTGTTAAACCCAACAGGTTTTGAAAACCTGTCGGGTTCCTTGTAAAATTATACAACTATAATTAATCAAAAAAACCGTAATCACACTACTGCAATTACGGTTTTCTCTTTATAACAATTTTATTTAATCTCTCAGATTATACCAAACCAGCTTGAATTAAATACTCAGCGATTTGAATCGTGTTTGTAGCAGCACCTTTTCTTAAGTTATCAGCAACAATCCACATGTTTAAAGTATTTGGCTGGCTTTCGTCACGACGGATTCTTCCAACAAAAACATCATTTTTACCTTCAGCATATAATGGCATTGGATAAGTAAAGGTATCTAAATTATCTTGTACCGTTACACCGTCTGTATGGTGTAAGATTTCGCGAACTTCGTTTACATCAAAATCATTTGTAAACTCAACATTTACTGCTTCGCTATGTCCACCTACAACAGGAACACGAACCGCTGTAGCCGTAACTCTAATCGTGTTATCAGCAAGAATTTTTTGAGTTTCACGAACTAACTTCATTTCTTCTTTAGTGTATCCGTTATCTTCAAAACTGTCGCAGTGAGGAATTGCATTTCTGTGAATTGGATATTTGTAAGCCATATCACCTTGAACTCCTGCGTACTCATTTTCTAATTGTTTTACCGCTTTTACACCAGTTCCAGTGATTGATTGGTAAGTAGAAACAATGATTCTTTTGATATTGTATTTTTTATGCAAAGGCGCCAAAGCCATTACCATCTGAATTGTAGAACAGTTTGGATTTGCAATGATTTTATCTTCTTTAGTTAAAACAGCAGCATTGATTTCTGGAACTACCAATTTTTTAGTAGGATCCATTCTCCATGCAGATGAATTATCAATTACAGTAGTTCCTGCAGCAGCAAATTTTGGAGCCCATTCCAAAGAAGTATCTCCTCCAGCAGAGAAAACGGCAATATCTGCTTTCATATCTACTGCTGTCTGTAAACCAACTACTTTATATTTTGTTCCTTTATATTCAATCTCTTTTCCTACTGATCTTTCAGAAGCAACAGGAATTAATTCTGTAACTGGAAAATTTCTTTCCGCTAAAACTTTAAGCATTACTTCGCCAACCATTCCGGTAGCACCAACAACTGCAATTCTCATTTTTATATTTTTAAATAATCAATTAATCTAATTTGTAGGGCAAAAATAAGTATAATAAAAGTCTTGGCAAGGTGATTCACAAAAAATAACAAAATGTTACAAAACAAACATTTTGTAAAAAAACCGCCTCTTTAGAAGGCGGTTAAGTTAGACTTAGTGTAGCGGTATTATATTTTTATTTATTTTTCAATAAATCTCTAATCTCTGTAAGCAATTCTTCCTGAGTTGGTGCTGCAGGTTGGTTTGGTGCTGGTTCTTCTTTCTTTTTAAGACTGTTTAAAGCTTTTATAATCAGGAACAAAACAAACGCTACGATGATAAAGTTAATTACTGCCGAAAGAAACATTCCGTATTTAACTCCACCAAAAGCAGTTAAATCTTCTATTCTTGATAAATGAGCTGCATCTAAAGCTGGTTTTAGTACTAAAGGTGTAATTACATCTTCGATAAATGAACTTACAATTTTACCAAAAGCCGCTCCAATGATTACTGCAACAGCAAGGTCAACCACGTTGCCTTTCATTGCAAATGCCTTAAATTCTGAAAAAAATCCCATATTTGATCTGTTTAGTTGAATATTAAATGAATATCGAAAATACGCAATTTTCCTTAAAATTCCGTGCTCTATCGAAAAAATACGCGCTTTACTCGTTGCGAAATACTAGTCATAATCTCGTATGGAATTGTTTTTAAAGCTTCTGCCATCTCAATAACGGTTGGGCTTTCGCCGAAAATAATTACTGGGTCTCCTTCTTTGCAGTCAATTTCAGAAACGTTTACCATCAGCATATCCATACAGACACTGCCTACAATTGGTGCTTTTTGATTCTTTATGGTTACAAATCCAACTTCATTTCCCCATAATCTTGAGATTCCGTCTGCGTATCCAATTGGAATCGTTGCGATTTTAGTTTCTTTTTGCGCCATAAAACGGCGTCCGTAACCCACGCTATCTCCGCCCGGAATAACGCGAACTTGAGAAATAATTGATTTTAAAGTTCCTACATTTTCTAAATATTTCTGTTCTGCCGGATCATTGGAAACTCCGTACAAACCAATTCCTAAACGCACCATATTGTATTGTGAATTCGGGAAATTGCTAATTCCAGAAGTATTTAGAATATGTCGAATTGGATTTATGTTTAATTCGTTTATCAATCTCGAAGACAGTTTCTCGAACAACGCAATTTGTTTGTTTACAAAGTCATAATGTTTTGGATCATCGCTGGTCGCCAAATGAGATAAGATACTTTGCACTCGAACGGTTGAGTTTCCTTTTAAAGTTTCAATCAATTCTTCGATCGTGTTTTCTTCAAAACCCAAACGATGCATTCCAGTATCAATTTTGATATGAATTGGGAAATCTTTTAATTTCTTTTCTCGGGCAATTTTCAAAAATGCATTTAAACCTTTTATGCTGTAAATTTCAGGTTCTAACTGATATTGTATAATCGAAGGAAAACTGGTTGATTCTGGATTTAAAACCATAATTGGCAGTTTTATTCCGCCATTTTTCAATGATATTCCTTCATCGGCGAAAGCCACACCTAAATAATCAACTTTATGATGTTCTAATAATTTAGCAATTTCAAGTCCACCATTTCCATAACCAAACGCCTTAACCATTACCATCATTTTGACATTTGGAGCCAGTTTTGATTTAAAGTAATTAAAGTTGTGACTAATGGCGTCCAGATTGATTTCAAGAACCGTTTCGTGTGTTTTCTCCTCTAGAAGCGACACAATTTCTTCAAACTCAAAAGATCTTGCTCCTTTTATTAAGATGGTTTCATTCTGAAAATTCAAACTTTCAACTGATTCTATAAAATCAGCTGTGTTTTGAAACATTGTACTGTTCGGAAATTTAGCTGCAAATGAAGAAATGGTTGCTCCGATACCAATTACACGATTAATTTTATTATCGGTAATTAACTGCGCTACTTTAGAATACAATTCTTCGTTTGAAAATCCACTTTGGAAAATATCTGATAAAATAACCGTTTTTGAGGCGCCTTTTTTTGTTTGACTCTCCAAGAAATCCAAAGCAATTTTGAGAGATTGAAAATCAGAACTGTAACTATCATCAATTAGACTGCAATTGTTAATTCCGTTTTTCACTTCTAGACGCATTCGAACCGGATAAAGCATCTCAATTCGGCTTTGAATATTGGCTTGATCGTAATTAAAATACAATAAAACCAACAAACACGAAATAGCGTTTTCTATAGAAGCCGAATCGCTAAACGGGATTTCTAAATCAAAAACTTCATTCTGATATTGATATTGAATAAACGTGTGGTCATTTTTACTTTCTTTTTTCAGAATAAAAACGTCTGCCGCTTTATCGGTAAAACTCCATGAAAAAAGCTTTCGCGGATGCATCATATATTCTGCGGCAAATTGCGTCAAGCAAGAATCGACAACGTCGTTTTTTTGATAAATAATGATCGGACAGTCTTTAAACAAAAGCAATTTTTCATCGATCTTCTGCACTAAATTTAAAAATCCTTCATCGTGTGCAGAGCCTATGCTTGTGAGAACTCCAATATTAGGTTTGATGATTTTCTCCAGTTTAATCATTTCATTAACTGTCGAAATTCCCGCTTCAAAAATCCCTAAATTATGTTTTTCGTTAATGGCAATTACCGAAAGTGGCACCCCAACCTGAGAATTGTAACTTTTAGGACTTCTTATAATATTATAGTCAGGACTCAATAAAAAATTAAGCCATTCTTTTACAATAGTTTTTCCGTTACTTCCTGTTAGTCCAATAACTGGAAAATGAAATAGATTTCTATAATAAGCTGCAAATTCCTGCAATGCATCCAGTGTATTTTCTACAACTAGAAAATTAGCTTTATCGGACAGACCTTCCGGAATGTATTGCACCACAAAATTCTGAACTCCTTTTTCTATTAAATCAGGAATAAACAAATGAGCATTGTTGTTAACGCCAGCCAAAGCAAAAAACAAGGTTTGCGATCCGTTTTGAAGAGAACGGCTGTCTATCGAAATATGATCAATGAAAACATCAGTTTCCAAACCTTCCCATTTGGCGTTCAGAACTGAAATCAGGCTTTTTAAATTTAGGCTCATTTAGAAATATCTTTTTTTCAAAATTAAGATATTAAAGACAGAAAAGAGTTGTGATTTTCTTAAAAATGTTGCCACAAATTACACCAATTTTCACGAATTATTTTTTGAAGCTTAGCCACTACTGATAGCTAGTGGGATAAAGGATTAAACTGATTTTTAGTTAAAATAATTACAAATGAGTTCGTGAAAATTGGTGTAATTCGTGGCAGAAAACATTTATTGAGTATATTTGTTTTTACACCATAAATTTCCGCATTTTGAAAAAAATACTTCCACTTTTCTCTTATATATTACACCCGATTTTTATATCGTTGTATGCCACTTTGTTTTATTTGTTCTGTAAAGGAGACCTTTTTAGCACACAAGAAAAATACTTTGTTTTATTACAGATTTTGGTCATTAATGTAATTGTGCCCATCTTGTTTTATCTGTTACTTAAATCAACTGGCCATGTAAAAACGATCATGCTCAGTCAAACTTCAGAACGCACTATTCCGTTAATTCTACAGTGTTTTTTGTATATTTTATTGGTAAAAAGAAGTATCGTAATTGTACGTTATCCTGAACTTCATTTCTTTTTTCTAGGAGCGTTATTCAGTGCGATTCTGGCTTTGGTTTTTGCCCTTTTTAAAATAAAAGCAAGTCTGCACATGGTTGCCATCTGCGGTTTTGCCATTTTTGTAATAGGCTTAAACATTCATCTTCAAATGCACAATCCATATTGGCCGGCTCTACTGATTTTATTGTCAGGAGTTGTCGCATCATCCCGCTTAGAAATGAAGGCACATACATCTAGAGAAATATTAATTGGTTTATTTATTGGGATAATGCCGCAGCTTTTATTTTTATACTTGTGGTTATAAAATATAAAAAATCAATCCTGCATTTAAGGTTTTCATGTTGATTTTTTCTCCAGATAATGTGGTTGCAGAATCAAACAACGGACTTAATCCATAATACAAATACACATTCCATGTATTATATCCTGCCGCCAAATATGGGCCGTATTGAAACTTATTGATAGATGCATTATTATTGATTCGATACGTTTTTTCTCCGTCATCTAAAATAGAAGAATCGGAGAAAACATAACTCAATTTAACTCCACCATAAATACGCCAGAACTTAGTGCTTTCATAAGTTGAATTACGCCATCTAAACTCTATCGGAAGATCTACAGAATATTGTCTGTAACGGTTGGAAACAAATTGTCCTGAATCGTTTACACCATAAATAATATTACCTGCTCCGTCTTGAGAAATGGTTAAGTTTTGATAATAGTTTTGATAACTCAATCCTAATCCTGCAGCAATTGCAATCGTTCTGGATTTATTAACAGGCATATCACGAAGAAAACCTCCAGAAAGTCCTAAAGAAAATTTATTTTGTTTGAACTTAATCGGAATATCGGTAAACATATTATAAGTCACCGAAAAATAAAACTGATCTTCTCGATACAAAGAATCTATTTTTACGACTGGTTTTACTTCAGGCTTAACCTCTTCTTGTGCAAAAGAGCTGAAAAAAGTGAGTAAAAACAGGCAAGTAAAAATAATTCGCATATCGTAAATTTGGTTTTAAAAGAGGATTTTAAAATAAACGCTTTTCTGCGCTTATTTATTTCATATACAAATATACTATAATGCTTTTTTTAGCAATGCTAAGAAATACAAATATTCTTATTTTACTTGCTAATAAAAATAATTGCTGCATATTTTTCAATAAATCAGCTGGGAACAGTAAAAAATAAATGAATTTTCTTCTTATGTTTTATACCTTTGCAGGAAATGAAGAAAAAGCAGCTCATATTAAGTCTTTCGTTTGCTGTCACGATATTGTTTTCAATATTGTTTCAGTCCATACACAGTTATGAGCATATCGTAAAACAGCTTTCAGAAAAACAGTGTCATCATAATTACAATGATCCTAATGGCGAAATAACGCATCAGCATCACGATTATGACGTTTGTTTTGTTTGCCATTTTGCTTTTGAATCATTTGTTATTCCGCAGGATTTCTCTTTTCAATTTCATTCTTTTGATAAGGAAACCCCGTATTTCTTCCCTTTTTCAGAGAAGATATTTTCAGTTTCAATTACCTCTTATTACTTACGAGGCCCTCCTACTGTTATAGTTTCTTAAGTTTTCGTTTTTCGAAAAAAATCACATTTCTTTTAATCTAAATTCAAAAAGCATTGAGTTTTCTAATCCTGTTTCTGTAATCGGGATCAGAATGCTTTATTGTTGGTTTTGGTTTTTATTCAAAAGAAAAAAATCAATTTAACTATAGCATCATTTTCAAATGAAAAAATTTATAATTGCCCTTATTTTAGGGTTCTCGGGCATTGTTTCCGCTCAAAATTCAGTTTCGGGTATTGTGACTGATAATCAAAATAATCCATTACCCGGCGTTTCTGTTTATGCACCTGAAATTCACAAAGGAACTACTACAGATGCAAACGGAAAGTACGAATTAAATAATCTTCCAAACGGAAGTCTTAGACTTGCTTTTACTTATGTTGGATATGCCAACCAAAATAAAACTATTGTAAAATTATTGAAACAAAACACTTTAGACATTACACTTGAAGAGTCTATCTTAGAAATGGATGAAGTGGTGGTTTCTACTCCATTTAATAAATTACAATCTCAGAACGTAATGAAAATTGAGCATGAAAGCATCAAAACTTTACAGCAAAAAGGAACCTCAACTTTAATTGAAGGTCTGGCTACAATTCCCGGAGTTTCTCAGATTTCAACCGGAACTTCTATCGGAAAACCGGTAATTCGTGGATTGAGCGGGAACCGTGTTTTAGTGTATTCTCAGGGTGTCCGTATCGAAAACCAACAGTTTGGAGACGAACATGGTTTAGGTTTAAACGATGCCGGAATCGAAAGTGTTGAAGTTATAAAAGGACCAGCTTCTTTATTATATGGTTCTGATGCTTTAGGTGGAGTTTTATACTTTAATCCTGAAAAATTTGCTGATGCAGGCGATTTTAAAGCTAATTTCAGTCAAAAATATTTTACCAATACACAAGGAAGTAATTCTTCTATCGGATTAAAAACTTCTACTGATAATTGGAAATTTTTAGCTCGTGGAAGTTACAACACTCATTCTGATTACAAAATTGCCGATGGCGACCGCGTAACGAATTCTCGCTACAATGAAACCGATTTTAAAACTGGAATTGGATACAGCAACTCTACTTTTTCAAGTGTTTTAAGATACAACTACAACAAACTCGACATTGGAATTCCAGAAGACGGAATTGCAGCACAATCTTCAAGCAAAGACACTCAATTTCCAAGACAAGGAATTTTCAATCATTTATTGAGTTTGAATAATGTTATCTTTTTTGAAAACTCAAAATTGGATGTTGATTTAGGATATATTGCCAATGACAGAAGCGAATTTGAAGACAGCAACGAAGCTTCTCTTCATATGAAACTAAACACTTTCAACTACAATGCAAAATATCATTTTCCTAAATTCGGAAAAATTGAAACGATTGTAGGTGTTCAGGGAATGCACCAAACGAATAAAAATTCTGGTGAAGAATATTTAATTCCGGATGCAACAACAAACGATTTTGGTGTTTTTGGAACTGCTAATTACGAGTGGAACAACAGCGTGTTACAAGCCGGATTGCGTTTTGACAACAGAAACATTACATCAATCGAACACGGAATTGAAGGTGAAGAAGGCTATTTTTTACCTCTTGACAGATCTTTCGACAGCTTTAATGCTTCTTTAGGTTATAAAACAAAATTGGCTGAGCCATTAACGCTTCGTTTAAACGTTGCAACAGGATTTAGAGCGCCAAACTTAGCTGAATTGACTTCAAATGGTGTTCACGAAGGAACAAATAGATACGAAATAGGAAATGCAAATCTGAAAACGGAGCAAAACGTTCAAACCGATTTGAATTTAGAATACAAGAATTCACACTTTGAATTCTTCGTAAACGGATTTTACAATCACGTAAACAATTATATCTACACTTCACCAACTGGAGAAGTTCTGGAAGATAATGATGTTTTTGCTTATGTTCAGGATAATGCTCAATTGTATGGTGGTGAAGTTGGTTTACACTTTCATCCACACCCTTTAGACTGGTTGCATTTTGAAACAAGTTTTGAAACGGTTACTGGAAAAAAAGACAATAATGATTATCTGCCTTTAATTCCTGCCAACAACTGGAATAACACACTTAGAACTGAATTCAATATCAAAAACTGGTTAAGCGAAGGTTTTGCATCTTTAAATGTTTCTTCTACTTTTAGTCAGGATAATGTTAGTGGTTTTGAAACAGCTTCAAAAGGATATACTTTGGTTAATTTAGGTTTTGGAGGAACTGTAAAACTAGGAAAAACTGCTTTTGACATTAACTTAAACGGAAACAATTTATTTGATAAAAAATATATTGCACACCTTTCAAGACTGAAAACAGACGGTATTCCGAATATTGGAAGAAACATCGTTTTGGGAGTTAATTTTAATTTATAATCTTTATTTAACCGCAAGGCACGCTAAGTTTTATTCTAATTAGTAACGCTTAAAAGAATCTCGCAAAGTTGCAGAGGCGCAAAGAAATTTTAAAACTTTGCGCCTCTGCGACTTTGCGAAATTAATTTTGCGTGCTTTGCGTAAACTCTTTGCGTACTTTGCGGTTAATAACACAACAATCTCACAAAAAGTATTATTTTTGTTACAACAGATAAAAACTAACTATGAAAAAAACTTTTTTATTAATGGCACTAACAACTGCAGGAATTTCATTTGCACAAAACAAAATCAAATATCCCGAAACCAAAAAAGGAGAAACTGTTGATGTTTATTTTGACACCAAAGTAAGCGATCCTTATCGTTGGCTTGAAGATGATAAATCTGCCGAAACTGGAGCCTGGGTAAAAGCTGAAAACGAAGTAACTTACGCTTATTTAGATAAAATTCCATTTCGTTCAGCACTTAAAAAACGAATGGAAACACTTTGGAACTACGAGAAAATAGGAGCTCCGTTTACAGAGGGAAAATTTACCTATTTTTCTAAAAACAATGGATTACAAAATCAATCTGTTGTATACAGAAAAGGGAAAGATGGAAAGGATGAAGTTTTCTTAGATCCCAATACTTTTTCTAAAGATGGCACAACTTCACTTGGAGGTCTAGATTTTTCGAAAGACGGTACTAAAGCGGCTTATTCAATTTCTGAAGGAGGAAGTGACTGGAGAAAAGTGATTATCATTGATGCCTTGTCTAAAAAGGTTTTAGAAGATACTTTGGTAGACATAAAATTCAGCGGCGTGTCTTGGTACAAAAATGAAGGTTTTTATTACTCTAGCTATGACAAGCCAAAAGGAAGCGAATTGTCTGCAAAAACAGATCAGCATAAATTGTACTTTCATAAGCTAGGAACTTCTCAAAAAGACGATAAAGTAATTTTTGGTGCAGATCAAAAAAGAAGATATGTTAGCGGTTATATAACAGAAGATGATCATTATTTGATTATCACTGCAGCAAATTCAACTTATGGAAATGAATTGTATATTAAAGATTTGACTAAACCTAACAGTCCAATTGTTACTATTGTAGATAATTTCAACAGTTCTAATTCAATCATTGAAAATGAAGGAACAAAATTATTCATACATACTGATTACAATGCTCCTAATGGCCGTGTTGTTACTGTAGATGCAGCAAATCCGAAAGCAGAAAACTGGAAAGATTTTATCAAAGAAACAGAAAATGTTTTATCTCCTTCAACAGGTGCTGGATACTTTTTTGCAAATTATACAAAAGATGCCGTTTCACTTGTACTGCAATATGATTACACTGGTAAATTAATTCGTGAAATCAAACTTCCTGCTGTTGGATCTGCTGGCGGTTTTGGAGGAAAAAAAGAAGAAAAGATTTTATATTACAGTTTTGCCAATTATACAACTCCGGGAAGCATTTATTCGTTTGAACCAAAATCAGGAAAATCTGAAATCTATCAAAAACCGAAAGTAGATTTCAAAAGTGAGGATTATGAGTCAAAACAAGTTTTTTATACTTCAAAAGACGGCACAAAAGTCCCTATGATTATTACTTACAAAAAAGGAACAAAATTAGATGGTAAAAACCCAACAATCTTATATGGTTACGGCGGATTCAATGTTAGTTTGACTCCAAGTTTCAGCGTTGCAAATGCAGTTTGGATGGAAAACGGTGGCGTTTATGCTGTCGCTAATTTAAGAGGTGGCGGTGAATACGGAAAAAAATGGCACAATGCAGGAACTAAACTTCAAAAGCAGAACGTATTTGATGATTTTATCGCCGCTGCTGAATATCTAATTGCTCAAAAATATACGTCTTCAGATTATTTAGCTATCCGTGGAGGATCTAACGGAGGATTATTAGTTGGCGCCACAATGACACAACGTCCTGATTTGATGAAAGTGGCTTTACCTGCTGTTGGAGTTATGGACATGCTTCGTTACAATGCTTTTACAGCTGGTGCTGGATGGGCTTTTGACTACGGAACGGCTCAGGATAATAAAGAAATGTTTGAGTACTTAAAAGGATATTCGCCAGTTCATAATGTTAAAAAAGGAACAAATTATCCTGCAACAATGGTAACTACAGGAGATCATGATGATCGTGTAGTTCCAGCTCATAGTTTTAAATTTGCTTCTGAATTGCAGGAAAAACAAGCAGGAGAGAATCCAGTTTTAATTAGAATTGATGTCAAAGCTGGTCACGGAGCAGGAAAATCTGTTGCGGCTACTATTCAAGAAAATGTAGACATTCAAGCTTTTACGCTTTACAATATGGGTTTTAAAGCTTTGCCTTCAAAATAAGACTTTAAACTAATTTTTTTAGCCACGAATTCACGAATTATTTTTGTGAATATCGTGGCTTTTTTGTTTCACGCAGATTCCGCAGATTTTTGGCAGATCTAAGCTGATTTAATTTAAAAATCTGCACGCATCTGTTTAAATCTGCAAAATCTGCGTGAAATTAATTCGTACTAATTCAATATAGATTTTTTTAAACATGTAGATTAAAATAAATTCGTGAATTCGTGGCTAACTTTTTTAAATAAACCATTTACACTAAATTTGAGAAACTTAAAACTTAAACCATGAAAATTATAAAATGGGGAATTATTGGCTGCGGTAATGTAACAGAAGTGAAAAGCGGACCTGCTTTTCAGAAAGCGCCAAACTCTGCTTTAGTTGCTGTAATGCGAAGAGATGCTGCACTTGCCGAAGATTACGCCAAACGTCATAACGTTCCGAAATGGTATTCGAATGCTGTAGATTTAATAAATGATCCAGAAGTTGATGCGGTTTATATTGCCACTCCTCCATCTTCTCATAAAGAATATACGATTTTATGTGCCAAAGCTGGAAAACCTGTGTATGTTGAAAAACCAATGGCTTTAACTTTTGAAGAATGCAACGAAATGATTAATGCTTGTAAAGAACATAATGTCCCTTTGTTTGTTGCTTATTACAGAAGAGCCTTACCTCGTTTTCTAAAAATAAAGGAATTAATTGACAAAGGCAAAATTGGAACTATACGACATGTAAACTGTGTTTTGTATCATCCTTTTGAAGCTCGTTATGATGACGAAATCAATCTTCCATGGACTGTTTTACCACATATTTCAGGCGGAGGAATCTTTGTTGATTTGGCTTGTCACACTCTAGATTTTCTTGATTTTGTTTTAGGTCCGATAAAATCAGTTCGCGGACATGCGACTTCTCAATTAATGGCTTATCCAGCAGAAGATGCTGTTTCGATGTCATTCTTATTTGAAAACGGAATTCATGGATCTGGTATCTGGAATTTTGCGAGTTTTGAGCGTTATGATAATACCGAAATTGTAGGTGACAAAGGAAAAATATCATTCTCTACTTTCGGAAATGATCCAATTCATATTCAATATGCAAATGGAGAAAAAGAAACCATTACTATAGAAAATCCGTTACACATTCAACAGCCGTTTATCGAAACTGTTATGGCTGAATTATTAGGAAAAGAAAATGCATCTCCATCAAAAGGTGTTTCGGGTTCAAGAACAACTTGGGTAATTGATCAGGTTTTGAAGGAGTTTAGAGAGGCTTCTAAATAGTATTTTCCGTTTTGTCATTTCGACCACAGGAAGACTCGAGCGATAGCTAACATACGAAGTAAATCACACTAGCAACTCCGTAAAGAACTTCGCCAATCTTTGTCGAATCTCGCGTGTGATTTCTCCCTGCGGTCGAAATGACAAAATACACAAAAAGAGGATATTCTTTCAAATATCCTCTTTTTATAAAACTATAATAACGGAATAAAATTATAGACTGTATTTGATACCTAATGTTAATCCTAAACCAGAAATTCCAACGTAAGAGCTTAATTCATCTGTTGGTTTTGATGAATCAACACCATTTGGATTTGTTGCTGCATTATTCGAATTCACATCTAATCTGTCTCTATAATTTGTATGGATTTGAGCAGTAGTTCTAGTTCCTAAGGCATCTTGACCATTCATTTTAAACTCAGTAGTTTCTTTAGTTTTCCCGTGAACAGTAAAGTTACGATACTCTAATTCAGCAAAAGCAGAAATATGTTTTCCTAATTTATAAGAAGTACCTAAAGCAGCTGAAAAACCAATAGTTGGATTTGGCTTAACTTTATCCACGCTATGAACAGCAGCAGTTGCAGGATTCGCAACACCTGTCGGTACGATTGCATCAGTGGTAATTTCTAAATCTCCATGAACTGGAACTAAAACCCCAACTTTAGTATATGGTTCAAAACCATGTGCTTCACCTAAAAACATTACAAGTGCTGGAGCAAGATCAAATGCTGTAATTTGACCAACCGATTTAAAATTGTAAACAGGCTTTCCACCTGAAACAAAAATTGCATCTGTAGTTGTTTGCGCCATTTTCTTATCATTACTTGTATAGTAATTTACCCCTAACTCAACTCCTAAACGTGTAGAGAAGCGATATCCAGCAGTTACGCCAGTTCTAAAACCTTGTCCAAATGAACCTGTGACACTTTTTTCAGAAACTAATTTTCCTCCTACGTAAGTTCTATCTAAAGCTGGATTTCCTCCAACTGTTGGAAATTCAGTGGAAGCTGTTTGGTTGAAATAAGATCCACCCAATTTAAAATACCAGCTTTCTGGTTTGTCTGCTTTTTCTGTTTGCGCCATCATGGTCATTGAGCAAACTAATAATCCTAATAAAAATAGGTTCTTTTTCATAATTTTGAATTAATTGATTTATACAAACTTAGAACATTAAACACATTCTTACAATTTGTAAAGTTAGACTTGGAACGAAATCGTTGTAATTTCGGGCAATATTACTAAAAAACTATTATGCATGCATATTTTTAACACAAAAAATTAACATGTGTTTAAAATTTAACTGTTAATTTTTTAGTTCAATTTAAAATTAATCTGCATTTTCTCCAATTCTTGCAATAATTCAGTTGAAATTTTGACCTTCAAACGACGACTCGGCATCGTTAATTTAGTGACTACTTTTATTTCTTCTACTTCATTTACTTCTTGAATCTTAGTGTCCTCTATCGCACTATCTTCATTTTCAGCTTCAAAAACAGCATCTTCGGCTTCAAAATCAGCTGGAGTTTCTACCTCAACCAATTTTTTGATCTTTTCTAATTCCATGATTTCAAAAGTCACCGAATTATCTCCTTTATTTTCATTAAATAAATGGCTTAGTTTATGAATAAATTCAGGATGAAGATCTTTTATATTTAAAAGAAGGATCAGTTTTTTAGCGAAAGCTTCTAAAATATCCTGCAGTTGACGAATCTCAACAAACTGCATTCTAGGATCCGATTTTTTACCCGTATCATGATTGACCCATCCGTCTTTTATCATAATTTTCAGAAAGGCGAAATTGTTCTGAATCAAGAAATGACGGAACTTTAAATATTCTTCTCCAAAAATCTTAAACTCATAACTTTCATCATACCCTTCTAAGTTGAAAGCCGCCCAACCTTTTCCATTTTTAGCAACGCGATGCTGTACGTTATTGATAATTCCGGCAAACATTAGGTTTTTTCCAACATACTCGTTCATGCTTTTCAGCGCTTCCAAACGAGAATTACAGAAGTATTTCATTTCAAACCTAAAATCGTCAAGAGGATGTCCAGAAATATAAATTCCGACAACCTCTTTTTCTTTGGCCAATTTCTCCATTGTACTCCAGTCTTCACATGGTGGCACAACTGGCTCTGCAATTTGTACTTCACTGGTTTCTCCAAACAAACTTACCTGAGATGAATTTTCATTTTCCTGAAACTTAGATCCGTAACGCATTGCTTTTTCGTAGAAAGTGATTCCGTCACCATCATCGTGGAAATATTGTGCTCTGGTTGTTCCTTCAAAAGAATCAAAACCTCCTGCAAGTGCTAAATTCTCGATCGCTTTTTTGTTTGCTGCGCGAAGGTCAATTCGCTTAGCTAAATCAAAAATCGATTTATATCTTCCGTCTTTTCTGTTTTCTACAATGGTTTCTACAGCTCCAGAACCCACACCTTTGATCGCTCCCATTCCGAAACGAACCGCGTAATCATCGTTTACTGTAAATTTATAGTACGACTCATTTACACAAGGCCCCAAAACCTGTAATCCCATACGTTTACATTCTTCCATGAAAAAAGAAACCTGTTTGATATCGTTCATGTTATTCGAAAGTACCGCTGCCATATATTCGGCAGGATAATGCGCTTTCAAATATGCTGTTTGATACGCAATCCAAGCATAACAAGTCGAGTGCGATTTGTTGAAGGCGTAACTCGCGAAGGCTTCCCAGTCTTTCCAGATTTTCTCCAGAATCTTGGCATCGTGACCTTTTGCGGCCGCTTGCTCAACGAACTTCGGCTTCATTTTATCTAGTACGTCTTTTTGTTTCTTACCCATCGCTTTACGCAAGACGTCGGCCTCACCCTTTGTAAATCCTGCCAAAGACTGAGACAAAAGCATTACCTGCTCTTGGTAAACCGTAATTCCGTAGGTTTCTGATAAATATTCCGCACATGCATCTAAATCGTATTTGATTTCCTCGTCACCATTTTTTCTTCGAACGAAAGACGGAATATACTCCAAAGGTCCAGGACGATACAAGGCGTTCATCGCAATTAAATCTCCAAAAACCGTTGGTTTCAAATCTTTCATGTATTTCTGCATCCCCGGTGACTCGTATTGGAAGATTCCAACGGTTTCACCTCTTTGGAAAAGAGCATACGTTTCTTCATCATCGATTGGGAAAGTATCTGGATTCAGTTCAATTCCGGTTCTGTATTTTACCAGTTTTACGGTATCTTTTATCAGCGTAAGGGTCTTTAGACCCAAGAAGTCCATTTTCAGCAATCCGGCACTTTCTGCAACCGAGTTGTCGAACTGTGTTACATATAAATCGGAATCTTTTGCTGTTGTTACGGGAACATAATTCGTAATATCCGATGGCGTAATGATTACCCCGCAGGCGTGAATTCCCGTGTTACGCATCGATCCTTCCAGAATTTTTGCCTGCTGAATGGTTTCCCCTGCCAAATCATCTTCATTGGCAATCGCGATTAATTCTTTTACATTGTCAAATTCATCCGAGCGAAGTGCTTTTTTGACTTCCTCTTCACTTTCAGAAATAAAACGCGCCAAATTCCATTTTGACGGCATCATTCCCGGAATCAGTTTTGCAATTCTATCGGCTTCAAATAACGGCAAATCTAGTACACGTGCCGTATCACGAATCGCCGATTTGGTCGCCATTTTACCATAAGTGATAATCTGCGCCACCTGTTTTTGACCGTATTTGTTGATTACATATTCCATTACACGTCCACGACCCTCGTCATCAAAGTCAATATCAATATCGGGCATCGATACACGGTCAGGATTTAGGAAACGCTCAAAAAGCAAGTCGTATTTAATCGGGTCAATATTGGTAATTCCGAGACAGTATGCAACGGCTGAACCCGCTGCAGATCCACGACCAGGCCCTACCGATACGTCCATTTTTCTCGCCTCGGCGATGAAATCCTGTACAATCAAGAAATAACCAGGATAACCCGAGTTCGAAATCGTCATTAACTCAAAGTCCAAACGTTCTTGAATCGATTCTGTGATTTCCCCATATCTTCTTTTGGCACCTTCCATAGTAAGGTGTCGCAAATAAGCATTTTCACCGCGAACACCATTGTCTTTTTCATCTTCAGGATCAACAAATTCGTCCGGAATTTCGAATTTCGGAAGCAATACATCACGATAAAGCGAATATCCTTCGACCTTATCAATAATTTCCTGAATATTGATAATGGCTTCAGGCAAATCAGCAAAAAGCTTTTTCATCTCGTCTTGCGACTTGAAGTAGTATTCCTGATTTGGAAGTCCGTAACGGTATCCGCGTCCACGTCCAATAGGTGTTGCTTGTTTTTCACCGTCTTTTACACACAATAAAATGTCGTGTGCATTGGCATCTTCTTTATTTAAATAATAGGTATTGTTAGTAGCGATTAACTTTACATCGTGTTTTTTCGAAAACTCAATCAGGGTTTTGTTGACACGATTTTCATCTTCCTGATTGTGGCGCATTACTTCCAGATAGAAATCTTCGCCAAATTGTTCTTTCCACCAAATTAAGGCTTCTTCGGCTTGATTTTCACCAATATTCAAGATTTTACTCGGAATTTCTCCATATAAATTCCCAGACAAAACCATGATATCGCCTTTGTATTGCTCAACGATATTTCTGTCAATCCTTGGAACATAATAAAATCCGTCTGTATAGGCAATCGAAGCCATTTTGGCCAAATTGTGATATCCAGCTTTGTTTTTAGCCATTAAAACAACCTGATAACCATTGTCTTTTTTGCTTTTATCTAAGTGATTTTCACAGATATTAAATTCGCACCCTACGATTGGTTTTACTTCGGTTTCTGTTGGTTCTTCTCCAGCTTCGACCAAAGCTTTGTTTTTTCCAGAAGCAGCTTTATTGTGGTTCATAACGGCGCTCACGAAATGGAAAGCCCCCATCATGTTTCCAGTATCGGTCATAGCAACGGCCGGCATTCCGTTTTTGGCTGCAGCCGCAACAATATTTCCAATTCCGATAGTAGATTGAAGTACCGAAAACTGTGTATGATTGTGTAAATGTGCAAATTTCGCCGCTTTAAAATCGGCTTTATCTTCTTCTGAAACGACATTTTGTGTGCCTTCTCCCGCTAAAGCTTTAAGTTGTTCTCTGATTTTATCAGAAGCCGCTTTTAAGTTGATATGTTTTAAACCAATCAGTTTAAATGGCTCTGGGTTTCTTTCCTGAAAATCTTTGAAGTATTCTTTAGGAACGTCAAGCTCTTCTTTCGTAAAAACCTCTCTTCTAACCAATTCTAAGAAACAACGCGTAGTTGCCTCAACGTCAGCAGTTGCGTTGTGCGCTTCCGCGAAAGGTACACTGAATAAATATTCGTGAAGCTCGGTCAAAGTTGGCAATTTGAATTTTCCTCCACGACCTCCCGGAAGTTGTAATAACGAAGCAGTAACTTCGGTACAAGTATCCAAAACTGGCATTGAACTCATTTGAGACTCCACTCCCATTCTATGGAATTCAGCTCCCATAATATTAACGTCGAAACCTAAATTCTGTCCAACGATATATTTTGTTTTGCTTAAAGCAATATTGAATTTCTCTAAAACTTCGGCCAAAGTGATTCCATCGGCTTCAGCCAATTCAGTCGAGATTCCGTGAATACGTTCAGCATCATACGGAATGTTAAATCCTTCTGGTTTTACCAAATAATCCTGATGCTCAATAAGCTGTCCCATTTCGTCATGCAACTGCCAAGCAATTTGTATACAGCGAGGCCAGTTATCAGAATCGGTTATTGGGGCATCCCAGCGTTTTGGTAATCCGGTTGTTTCGGTATCGAATATTAAATACATAGAGTTGTAAAAATCAAATTTTAAATTGCTTCGCCAGTTCGCTTCGCTCGTGTCCAAAATTTCATATCTTTCACATTGTAAATTACTGACAACATGAAACATAGCAAAATGCGTAATGAAAAATGGAAGGAATTCAAATTTACACTTTTTTTAGGGAAATAAAGAAGCTAAAGTTGTTAACAAAAACGTTAATTAAAACTCGTTGATTGCCATTCGTAAAAAAATTAAACACATAGAAACATAGATTTTAGTTCTGTAAAAAAGAGATTTTAGAAAATCTAGATTTTCACACATAGCTATGTGTATTTAAAATGAGTGAAACGCCTTTGTAGACAAAGAAAACTATGTTTCTATGTGTTTAAAAACAATTACACTCAAAGTTTTTTAATCCAAAAAACTTCAATATTCATTTTGGATACTCATTACTCCAAAATGAACACTTTTAAACTACAGTGTATCCTGAACTTTGCTTCATCAAATTATAACAATTAAAAAAACAAATAATCATGAAAACAATTTTTATCACAGGCGCATCATCAGGTTTAGGAAAAGCAACGGCAAAATTATTCCACGAAAAAGGATGGAACGTAATCGCAACCATGAGGACTCCTGAAAAAGAAACCGAACTTTCTGAATTAAAAAATGTAACGCTTTTACCTTTGGACGTTACGAATTATGATCAAATTCAAAACACAGTTAAAAAAGCGCTTGAAATCAGTGACATTGATATCGTTTTTAATAATGCTGGCTATGGATTAATTGGCCCTTTGGAAAGTCTTTCTGATTCTCAAATCACCAAACAATTGGACACAAATTTATTGGGAGTAATTCGAGTTACGAATGCTTTTATTCCATATTTCAGAGAAAGAAAAAGCGGTTTATTTATTTCAACCACTTCTATCGGCGGATTGATTGCTTTTCCTTTAGGTTCGATATATCACGCAACAAAATGGGGATTAGAAGGTTGGAGCGAGAGTATGGCTTATGAACTAAATCCGTTTGGGATACATATTAAAACGGTTTCTCCTGGCGGTATTAAAACCGAATTTTTACATGGTTCTCTTGATACAGCAACAAAACCTGAATATGAAGCGATGACCAACAGCATGTTTGCAAGCGTTGACACAATGTTTGAAATGGCATCAACTCCAGAACAAATTGCCGATGTTGTTTATGAAGCTGCTACGGATGGAAAAAACCAATTAAGATATGTTGCCGGCGAAGATGCAAAAGCGCTTTACAAACAAAGACTAGAAGTTGGAGACGAAGTTTTTCGTTCTGAATTTGGCAAACAATTTTTTGGGGAATAATAATTTCTGATGAAGCTATCCAAAAAGCATTGAACGGTTTTTTATTAAGCTCCAGCGGAGCAAAATATGTATAGAAATTCAATCATACGGATGGAAAAAAAGCTCCAGCGGAGCGACATGTTTATTGTAATGAATATGTCGCTCCGCTGGAGCTCTACCCTCAATAATAACTGCAATTTCTATAAATATTTCGCTTCTTCGAAGCTGGTCTTTCAAAATCAAACAAACTGTTCAATGCTTTTTGAAAAGCCTAATTTAATCTCTCAAATTTTCATATTTTTATATCATGGAAAAGAAAAACAATAATCCAGCAAAAATCTCTTCTATATCGCAGTTTCATGACTTACTTCGACTGCCAAAACCACTTCATCCAATGGTGAGTTTGGTAGACAATACGCAGTTGGTCATTAATGAAGATTTAGCGAATCATGCCTTTTTGCTTGATTTTTATAAGATCTCTTATAAGTTTTCTACCAAAGGAAAAATGGGCTACGGTCAAGGCTATTATGATTTTAACGAAGGCGGTCTCATGTTTGCTTCTCCAACTCAGTTAATTTTTACTGAAAATGAAGAAGGTGTTGAATATGGCGGTTATACACTTTTATTTCATCCTGATTTTATTCGAAATTATCCTTTAGGAAAAAGCATCAAAAAATATGGCTTCTTTTCTTATGACACCAATGAAGCACTGCATCTTTCCGATAGTGAAAAAACAATTATTATCGGATTATTACAAAGCATCGACAACGAACTCAATACCGCAATAGACGAAATGACTCAGGATGTGATTGTTTCTTATATTGATGTTTTGCTGAATTACAGCAATCGTTTTTACAAACGCCAATTCATTACCAGAAAAACCATCAGTCACGATTTATTATTGAAAGTTGAAGAAACGCTAGACAATTATATCAGCAACTCAGAAACCTTAAAAAGAGGATTGCCAACAGTAGAATTTCTGGCTTCTCACGTTAATGTTTCGAGCCACTATTTAAGTGACATGCTTCGTAATTTAACTGGACTAAATGCACAACAGCACATTCATTCGAAATTAATTGAAAAATCAAAAGATTTTCTGATTACGACTAATCTTTCTGTAGCAGAAATTGCTTATCAACTAGGTTTTGAATATCCGCAGTCATTCAGTAAATTATTCAAAAAGAAAACGAATCTGACACCTTTAGAATTTAAAAATTCTCTGAATTAACCTTCAAAAATACCGCCTACAAAAAATCAGTTTTTGCTTCAAAAAAACATAAAATTTCATAAAAATACACCTCTTGGATGTCGTAGTATTTTGATGTTTTATTAAATCTAAATAACGTCCAAAAAACACCTTTCAAAGCTTTAAAAAACTCAAAAAACGCACTTTTTAGACATATTCCAAAACTAACAATTATTACTATTTTTATACATTTTGTTAGATTTTTTCAATTAAATTTTTATATTTTATATTGATTTTGAGATAAATTTGCAAACTATTAAAACAAAAAACAAACAAGGAAAATTTAAGCCGAAAAAGAAAAAGCAAATCTATTTCTTAATCATTATTCCTTCAAATTTTAGTCTGCAAAAGCCATTTGGCAATTTGTAATTTAGTTTGGGTATCGTATATAATGAAATATCGAAATTGACGCTTTTTTATCTTTTTTTACTTTTGTTTTGCTATTATAATGAACAGGAAATTGCTGTGGTTATAGAAATTACAATTAAAAAAAATAAAAAATGAGTAAGACATTATTTGACAAAGTATGGGATTCACATGTTGTGCGTAAAATTGAAGATGGGCCAGATGTGTTTTTTATTGACCGCCATTTCATTCATGAAGTTACGAGTCCTGTTGCTTTTTTAGGATTAAAATCAAGAGGCGTTAATGTATTATATCCAGAACGTACTTTTGCAACTGCCGACCACAATACACCAACCATAAACCAACATTTACCAGTTCAGGATCCGCTTTCTGCAAACCAGCTTAAAGCTCTTGAAGACAATGCCGCTGAATACGGAATTTCGCACTGGGGATTAGGTCACCAAAAAAATGGAATTGTACACGTAGTTGGTCCTGAAAACGGAATTACTTTGCCAGGTGCTACTATTGTATGTGGAGATTCACATACGTCTACTCACGGTGCTTTTGGAGCTATTGCTTTTGGTATCGGAACATCTGAGGTTGAAATGGTGCTTTCTACGCAATGTATTATGCAGCCAAAACCAAAGAAAATGCGTATCAACGTAAACGGCAAATTGAGTAAAGGTGTTGGACCAAAAGACGTTGCGCTTTATATCATCTCTAAATTAACTACTTCCGGAGGTACAGGATATTTTGTTGAATATGCTGGTGATGTTTTTGAAAACATGACTATGGAAGGCCGTATGACTGTTTGTAATTTAAGTATCGAAATGGGTGCTCGTGGAGGAATGATTGCTCCTGACCAAACTACTTTCGATTTCTTAGAAGGAAGATTATATGCTCCAAAAGGAGAAGCTTGGACAAAAGCTGTTGAATACTGGAAAACGTTAAAAACAGATGCTGACGCTGTATTTGACGCTGAATTAAACATCAAAGCGGAGGACATCGAACCAATGATTACTTACGGTACAAACCCTGGAATGGGAATTGGCATCACAAAACATATCCCAAGTGCAAAAGAAGTTGAAGGCGGTGAGGAAACTTACAAAAAATCTTTAGCTTACATGGGCTTCAACGAAGACGATGTAATGATCGGAAAACAAATCGATTATGTTTTCTTAGGAAGCTGTACAAACGGACGTATTGAAGATTTTAGAGCTTTTGCTGAAATTGTAAAAGGAAGAAAAAAAGCAGATAATGTTACAGCTTGGTTAGTTCCGGGTTCTCACGTTGTGGAAGCGCAGATTAAGGAAGAAGGAATTTTAGATATTTTGACAGAGGCTGGTTTCGTATTACGTCAGCCAGGTTGTTCTGCTTGTTTAGCAATGAACGATGATAAAGTTCCTGCTGGGAAATATGCAGTAAGTACTTCAAACAGAAACTTTGAAGGTCGTCAAGGTCCTGGTTCTAGAACGCTTCTTGCTAGTCCAATTATGGCTGCTGCAGCTGCTGTTACAGGAAAATTGACAGATCCAAGAGAACTGTTCTAGTCAATGACAATTGCAATAACAATTTCAAAAATTCAATAAAATTGCTTTTAGATTTATTATAGATTCTCACATTCAGAAAATCTAAAATCTAAAATCCAAAATCTAAAATTAAAATGGCATACGATAAATTTAATATACTTACTAGCAGCGGAGTTCCGTTGCCAATTGAGAACGTAGATACAGATCAAATTATTCCAGCTCGTTTCTTAAAAGCTACAAAACGTGAAGGTTTTGGAGACAATCTTTTTAGAGACTGGAGATATAATGGAGACGATACTCCAAAAGCAGATTTCGTTTTAAACAACCCAACTTATAGCGGGAAAATTTTGGTTGGAGGAAAAAACTTCGGTTCTGGATCTTCTAGAGAACACGCGGCCTGGGCAGTTTACGATTACGGATTCCGTGCTGTAGTTTCTAGTTTCTTTGCAGATATCTTCAAAGGAAACTGCCTGAATATTGGTGTTTTACCGGTTCAAATCAGCCCAGAATTTTTAGCTAATATTTTCAAAGCTATCGAAGCCGATCCTAAAACAGAATTAGAAATCAATCTACCAAACCAAACGATTACTTTGTTGTCAACTGGCGAGCAAGAATCATTCGCAATTAACGGTTACAAAAAGAACAATTTAATTAATGGTTTTGACGACATTGATTATTTACAAGATATGAAAGAGGATATTAAAGCTTTTGCTGATAAACTTCCTTACTAATAGAAATATCATTCAGTCTATTAGACCCGAAAGGCTTCAAAACCTCTCGGGTCTTTCTAGAATATAGAACGCGGATGAAACTGATTCGCTTTGCGAAGACGCGGAAAAAAAACGGATTTTATTTTTTTTTGTTAAAGTAAAAAATCCGCGTAAATCTGCGTCTTTGCGATAGCAAATCCGTAAAATCCGCGTCAAATTACATCAGAATTATAATATCAATATGGAAAAAAGAAAAATTGAAATAATGGATACGACGCTCCGTGATGGTGAACAAACCTCAGGAGTATCATTTTCTGCTGCAGAAAAACTGACCATTGCACAATTGTTGTTGGAGGAATTAAATATTGATAGAATCGAAATTGCTTCGGCACGTGTGAGCGAAGGAGAATTTCAAGCTGTAAAAGGAATTACTTCATGGGCCGAAGAACGCGGCTACATTAACAGAATTGAAGTTCTTACGTTTGTTGATGGAGGTGTTTCAATTGACTGGATGAAAAAAGCCGGTGCCAAAGTGCAGAATTTATTGACCAAAGGTTCAATGAATCACTTAACACATCAATTAAAAAAAACTCCGGAACAGCATTTTGCTGAAATCGCTCAAATCATTGCTTTAGCCAAAGAGAACAATATTGAAACCAATGTTTACTTGGAAGACTGGAGCAACGGAATGCGAAATTCTCCTGAATATGTTTTTCAATTTTTGGAATTTTTATCCACTCAGCCAATCAAAAGAGTTTTACTTCCAGATACTTTGGGGGTTTTAATTCCGTCTCTAACTTTTGAATTTATTTCAAAAATCAGAGCGAAATATCCAAACATTCATTTTGATTTCCACGCTCATAACGATTACGATTTAAGTGTCGCCAATGTTATGGAAGCCATCAAAGCAGGAATAAACGGGCTTCACGTAACCGTAAACGGAATGGGAGAACGTGCCGGAAATGCGCCACTCGAAAGCACAGTTGCCGTAATTAATGATTATCTGCCAGAAGCAAAAATCAATATTAAAGAAACGTCTTTATATTCTGTAAGCAAATTGGTTGAAACTTTTACAGGCTACAGAATCCCCGCCAACAAACCAATTGTTGGAGACAACGTTTTTACGCAGACAGCTGGAATTCACGCTGACGGAGACAATAAAAACAATCTATATTTTAATGATTTGCTTCCAGAACGTTTTGGAAGAAAAAGAAAATACGCTCTCGGAAAAACTTCAGGCAAGGCCAATATCGAAAAAAATCTTCAGGAATTAGGTTTAAAACTAAACAACGAAGACTTGAAATTGGTTACGCAAAGAATTATCGAACTGGGCGACAAAAAAGAAACCGTTACAAAAGAAGATCTTCCATACATTATTTCAGATGTTTTGGACAGTCATACTTATGAGGAAAAAATTACAATAAACTCTTATATGCTGGTCCATTCTAAAGGAATGCGCCCATCTACGACTTTATCTTTAAATTTAAACGGAGAAATAATCGAAGAAAACGCACAAGGCGACGGTCAGTTTGATGCTTTTATGAATGCTTTATCTAAGATCTACAAAAGCAAAAAACTAACGCTTCCAAAATTAATCGATTATGCCGTGAGAATCCCGCCTGGAAGTAGTTCTGATGCGTTGTGCGAAACCATTATTACATGGGTCAACAACGGAAAAGAATTCAAAACCCGCGGATTAGATTCGGATCAAACTGTTGCAGCCATTATTGCAACACAGAAAATGCTTAACATTATAACTTAACTATAGTTACAAAGGTTCAAAGTGACAAAGAGACAAAGATTTTAGTCTGCTTTTAAAACTTTGAACCTTTGTCTCTTTGTCACTTTGAACCTTAAAATAATAAATATTTAAAAATGAAATTAAACATAGCCCTTTTAGCCGGAGACGGAATCGGACCAGAAGTAATCGATCAAGCAGTAAAAGTATCAGATGCAATTGCAAAAAAATTCGGACATGAAATCACTTGGAAACCAGCTTTAACTGGAGCTGCTGCAATTGATGCAGTAGGAGAACCTTATCCAGATTCAACACACGAAGTCTGTAAAAATGCTGACGCCGTTCTTTTTGGAGCAATCGGCCACCCTAAATATGACAACGATCCTTCTGCGCCAGTACGTCCAGAGCAAGGTTTATTAAAAATGCGTAAAGCGTTAGGTTTGTTTGCTAACGTAAGACCAACTTTTACATTCCCATCTTTATTAGATAAATCGCCGCTAAAAAGAGAAAGAATCGAAGGAACTGATTTGGTTTTCTTAAGAGAATTAACCGGTGGAATTTACTTTGGTGAAAAAGGAAGAAAAGACAACGGAGATACAGCTTACGATAACTGTGTTTACACAAGAGCAGAAGTACAACGTTTAGCTAAAAAAGGTTTCGAATTAGCCATGACACGTTCTAAAAAATTATGTTGTGTTGATAAAGCTAACGTTTTAGAAACTTCTCGTTTGTGGAGAGAAACAGTTCAAGCAATGGAAAAAGATTATCCAGAGGTTGAAGTGAGCTACGAATTTGTTGATGCTGTAGCGATGCGTTTGGTTCAATGGCCAAACTCTTATGACGTATTAATTACAGAGAACTTATTTGGAGATATTTTAACAGACGAAGCTTCTGTAATTTCTGGTTCAATGGGATTAATGCCTTCTGCATCTATGGGAGCTGAAGTATCATTATTCGAACCTATTCACGGTTCTTATCCACAAGCGACAGGGTTAAATATTGCTAACCCAATGGCTACTATTTTATCTGCTGCTATGATGTTCGAAAACTTCGGATTAATGGAGGAAGGAAAAGCAATTAGAGATGCTGTAAATAAAGCTTTAGAAGCTGGTGTAGTTACTGAAGATTTAGCCAATGGAGGCAAAGCATACGGCACGAAAGAAGTAGGAGACTGGTTAGCTGCGAATGTATAATTAAAGAAACCGTAGAGGCGCACCGAAGTGCGCCTCTACAAAAATATTACCCAAAAAAAAAAGGGATTAACTTTCGTTGATCCCTTTTATATTTTAGAAAAAAAATATTAATATCCTCCTCTGTTTCCGCGGTCATTTCCACCACGACTGTTTCCATAACCACCACGATTACTTCCTCCGCGGTTGTTATTAAAACTTCTTCTTTCGCCTTCTGGTTTAGGCTCTGATTTATTTACTACAATTGCACGTCCTTGAACAGTTGCACCGTTCAATTCATCAATTGCTTTTTGCGCTTCCGCATCGTTTGGCATTTCTACAAAACCAAAACCTTTGCTTCTTCCAGTAAATTTATCAGTAATAATTTTAACAGAATCTACTGCTCCATAAACCTCAAAAGATTCTCTTAAATCTGCTTCCTCAATACTGAATGGAAGGCTTCCAACAAAAATATTCATAGATATTTATTTATAATAAGAGGCAAATGTAGTCTTATTTATATCTAATCTACTATATTATGAGTTTATTTAAGTTTTTATTCTGATTTGATGAAGCTCAAAGCAACAGATTAATTGCTAACAGGTACAAAGTTTCCTCTCGGTTCCACTGGAATTTTATAAAAAACGCCTTCCGAAAAATGCATTGTTTGTTTTTCAACATCGGAATTTGCATTAACTGCTGTAAATTTAAATGTTCCCGAAATAGTATTATCAATTGTATTATATTCTGTAACAACAATTTCACCATTTCCTTTACCTGTTCCAGTATCAAATTCTGCTTCTTGTCCTTTATATGTATTTTTAAAAATAGCTTTTATATCATCATTTACTCCTAAAGTATAAGTCTTCTCAGCTGGTTCAGAAAGCTGAAATTTTATCTGCTCATAACCTAAAGATCCTTCCACAATTATATTTTCATTTTCTCCAAAATAGGCTTTATAAGATCGAGCTCGCCAGAAGACATTATCTTTTAAGGTTTGAAAAGCAGGATTATTAAATTTTACATCTTCTTCACAAGAAGTAAAAACAGATAAAATCAGTAAAAAGTAAAAGTATTTCTTCATATAACAAGATGAATTTGATGCAAAAGTACCGCTTAACTTGAAATTTTATTCTAAAATAAACCTAAAAAAACATTCAAAAGACAATAATAATCAATCTTATATACAATTTATACGTTTAGAAACGCATTATTGACAAAAAAATTATATCTTTGCGCCCTTAATTAACAGAGGTCGAGTACCTCAAAATTTAATCACTAGATTATGTCAGTAAAAATTAGATTACAAAGACACGGTAAAAAAGGAAAACCTTTTTACTGGGTAGTAGCTGCAGATGCACGCTCAAAAAGAGATGGTAGATACTTAGAGAAAATCGGTACTTACAATCCAAACACTAACCCAGCAACTGTTGAGTTAAACCTTGACAGCGCAGTTAAATGGTTACACAATGGTGCTCAACCAACTGATACTGCAAGAGCTATCCTTTCTTACAAAGGTGCTTTATTGAAACACCACCTTGACGGAGGAGTTCGTAAAGGAGCTTTAACTCAAGAACAAGCTGATGCTAAATTAACTGCATGGTTAGAAGCAAAAGCTGGAAAAGTTGATGCTAAAAAAGATGGTTTATCAAAAGCGCAAGCTGATGCTAAAGCTAAAGCTTTAAAAGCTGAAAAAGAAGTTAACGCTAAACGTGTTGCTGATGCTGCCGCTGCACAAGCTGAAGCTGCTGCCGCTGCACAAGCTGAAGAGGCTACAGAAGAAGTTGCTGAAGCTACTGAAGAAGCTCCTGCTGCTGAAGAGAATAACGAAACAACTGAAGCATAATTTTACTTAGCGATAATGCGTAAAGAAGAATGTTTTTATTTAGGTAAAATCGCTAAAAAATTTAGTTTCAAAGGTGAAGTTCTGATCTATTTAGACACAGACGAACCTGAGTTATACGAAAATTTGGAATCAGTGTTTGTTGAACACAACAAACACTTGGTTCCTTTTTTTATTGAGTCAAGCTCAATGCACAAAAACGACTTTCTTAGAGTTCGTTTTGAAGACGTCAATACCGAAGAAGATGCTGATGCTCTTGTTGGAAATGGTATTTATCTTCCTTTATCAATGTTGCCAAAACTTACTGGTAACAAGTTCTACTATCACGAAGTTATTGGTTTTGAAATCGAAGACAAACGTTTAGGTGTTTTCGGAAAAATTACTTCTATTAATGACTCTTCTTCACAGCCTCTTTTTGAAGTTCTAAATGGTGATGTAGAGATTTTAGTCCCAATGATTGATCAATTTCTTGTAAAAATTGATCGCGAAAACAAAAAAGTTATCATGGATCTTCCTGAAGGTCTTGTGGAGATGTATCTTTAGGTTTAAATTTCCAAATCTTAAATTCCAAATTCCAAGCCATAGCAACGTTAAATTCGGGCTTTTTTAAACTCCAAATCCCCAAAAGAATACAATTTTTTCGACACTAATTTGAAAGAAAAAACTTTCTTTTTAATTCTTTTGTTTATATTTATTATTTAATAAATTGGAATTTTATAATCATGATGAGTAAGCCATACAATCTAGAAGAAAGAACCTTTTTGTTTGCAAAAGAATGTAGAATCTATATTCGTACTCTACCTAAAAACACATCGAATATTGAAGATGGCAAACAATTAGTGCTCTCCTCTGGTTCTGTTGGAGCAAATTACATTGAAGCAAATGAAAATCTTGGAGATAAAGATTTGTTATTTCGTCTTAAAATTGCCCGAAAAGAAGCAAAAGAATCAAAATTTTGGCTTCAATTATTAAACGATTTAAATCCGGACCAAAAAGAATTGTCTGAATCTTTATTATTTGAAATTGAGGAGTTACGAAAAATTCTTTCTGCCATAATTACCAAAACTTCTAAGCCGTAAATTAATATTTAATCTTACTTTTGCAACTCAACAAAATTATCCACTTCAATTGAAATTTTCATTTTGAAATTTCTGCTCAATAATTGGAATTTGGTATTTAAAAAAATTGGTATTTTATATTTATGTTTCAGTTTAAGCAATTCTCTGTAAAACAAGACAAAACAGCAATGAAAGTAGGCACAGATGGTGTTTTACTTGGTGCATGGGCTCCTATTTTTCATAATCCGTTTAGTGTTTTGGATATTGGCACGGGAACCGGAATTATTGCATTAATGCTGGCGCAGAGAAGTCATGCTGAGCAAATTGATGCCCTGGAAATTGATGAAGACGCTTATGAGCAAGCTGTAGAAAATTTCGAAGCTTCTCCGTGGGGAGATCGTTCATTTTGTTTTCATGCCGGTTTAGACGAATTTATTGACGAACCTGAAGACAAATATGATTTGATTGTATCAAATCCGCCTTTTTATGCTGAGGATTACAAAACTGAAAATGAACAGCGCGATTTAGCAAGATTTCAAGACGCAATGCCTTTTGAAGAAATTGTTGAAGCTGCTGATTTATTACTTTCTGAAAACGGAATTCTTGCCCTAATTCTTCCTTTTAAAGAAGAAGAAAAATTTATTGCTTTAGCCAAAGAAGCTGCATTATATCCAATAAAGATCACTAGAGTAAAAGGAACTCCAAAATCAGAAATCAAACGCAGTTTATTGGCTTTTAGCCGAAATGAAGTTTCCGAAATTGAAATCGACGAACTTGTTATCGAAATAGAAAGACACGTTTATACTCCGGAATATATTGAATTGACTAAAGATTTTTATTTGAAATTCTAAACCTGTTCAAAAATACTCTTAAACTGATATAATATTCTTTGCAATAACCTTAAATCTTCTGTTACAATTTCGGCGTTTCCTTTCATTTCCTGCTGAAAAACAATCTGTTTATCATAAGAAGTTTTTAATCCATTAGGAAGCGAAACATCAACTAGTAAATTCCCGTCTTTATCCGGAACTAAGGAAATATTTTTGATTTCGCCTTTCAATACACCAAATTCGCGGTCTGGATAATTTGCCAGACGAATATTAACCCTCTGCCCTACTTTTATTTTTCCAGAATTTAAGGCTGGTGCTTTTACTTTTCCAACAAATCCATTTTTAGCATCAGGGATTATAGAAAAAACATTGTCGCCCACATTAATGGTTTGATTTTCGTTCCAAACCTGAAGAAAAGTAACTACACCACTCACAGACGATTTTAAAGTATAAGCTAACTCCCAGTCTTTTATTACTTTTTTTAACTGATAAAAAGACTGTGCCATGCTTCGCCCTAAGTTAACCTCTTCTCTAGTGCTATTTATCTGAGAATTCTGACTTGATTTTGTATTGTCAATCAAAGATGATTTTAACTGGGAAATTGACGTTAAAAGGCCTCTATAATTCTTCTGCGCCTGCAAAAAACCCAGTTTTTTTATTTCCATATCCTGAGCCGAAATAATTCCTTTTTTAAATAAGGCTTCAAAACGGGCTATTTCATTTTTCTGCAGTTCCAATTCACTTTCATTGATTACTTTCTGTTGTTGCAGAATATCCAGTCTTTCCTTCAACTGAATTTTTTCTGAACTCTGGGCTCTGCTTTCCACATCAAAAGGATGAAGGCTCTCATTTAACTGCTGCGCTTGATAATCTTTCTGGAAAACGGCAAAAGCACTTTCGATTTCTCCCAACTGTTTGTTTTTTAATAACTGAAAAGGGAATTCTTTTCCTGAATTGATATCATAGCCTTCCACAATGCTTTTCAGCAGAAAAACATCTTTGTAGCTGGCTGTATTTTCAATAACAGCCAATGTATTATTCTTTGAAACTTCTGTTTTATCTTTTACAAGAATAGCCTCGATTCTTCCAGAAGATTTTGAAACAATCTTCTCTGGCGGAATATTAGTTGTAATAACAATTTCAGAAGTTACAACATCGGGATATTTAACAAACCATGACACAAAAAACAGCATGACAATAATAGCAAATATCAGAACTGTTCCCCATCGTATCATCCAATGCGGTACTTTGGTCAGAATGTCCTGAACTTCTTCACTTCTTAATTCAAATGTATCTTTTTCTTCCACCATAATTAATTTCCTAACTGCAGCTGGTTTTTAACTAATTCAAAATAATTGCCTTTTTGTTCTACTAAAGCAGAATGATTTCCTATTTCAATAATTTTTCCTTTATCCAAAACCACAATCTGATCTGCATTCATCACCGTACTTAATCGATGTGCAATTACAACTACTGTTTTATTCTCGAAAAAGAGATCCAGTTTTCTCATAATTTCTTTTTCATTATTGGCATCCAAAGCCGAAGTCGCCTCATCAAAAAACAAAATTTCAGGATTTTTATAAACTGCTCTGGCAATCAAAAGGCGCTGTTTCTGTCCTGTACTCATTCCAACTCCATCTCCTCCAATTTTTGTATTATATCCTAAAGGAAGTCCACCAATATATTCTTTAATATTAGCAACATCTGAAGCATAAAGCAATCTTTCTTTATCTATCCGATCAACACCAAGAGCAATATTATTGGCGATGGTATCACTAAAAATATAGCCTTCCTGCATTACCGCTCCAATATTTGATCTCCAAGCTTTCTGTGAAATATTCTTTAACTGTGTATTACCAATAGTTACCTCTCCTTTTTCAGGATCATAAAACTTCAAAAGCAGTTTCATAAGAGTTGTTTTTCCGCTACCACTGACACCTACAATTGCAGTTACCTTTTTGGCTGGAATTATTAAATTCAGATTATCCAATACTGGAATATCTGAACCTAGATAACGATAAGTAAGGTTTTTAATCTCAATATCAGCATCAAAAGGCACTTCACTTGTCTGATGTGCTTCCTGCTGCAATTCGTCTTCTTTTTGATGGATTTCGGACAATCTTGCAAGCGAAATTTTAGCATCCTGAAACTCTCTTACAAATTCTATTAATTGTGTAATAGGTCCGTTTAAACTTCCTACAATGGCACTAATGGCCAACATCATACCGAGTGTTATGGAACCATCTATCACCAATTTTGCAGAAAGCAGAATAATAAATATGTTTTTCAATTCATTAATTACAGAAGAACCAATGGTCTGTGTCTGTTCTAAAATCAATCCTTTTATCGAAACCCTGAAAAGTCTTGCCTGTACATACTCCCAACCCCATCTTTTTTGCTTTTCGGCATTATGAAGTTTTATTTCCTGCATGCCGTTAATAAGTTCCATAACTTTACTCTGTTCTTTAGAAACTTCTGCAAAACGCTTATAATCTAAAGCTTCTCTTCTTTTTAAAAACAGCGTGATCCATCCGAAATAAAAAACACTGCCCACAAAGAATACCAAGAATATCTGTATATTGAAATACGCGAGCACAGCTCCCATGACAAACATGTTTATAACCGAGAAAAGGACATTTAAAGAAGAAGTAGTTAGGATTTTTTCTATACGGCCGTGATCGTTTATTCGCTGCATAATGTCTCCTGTCATTCTAACATCGAAAAAGGAAATTGGCAGATTCATCAATTTTATAAAGAAATCCGAAATAAGAGAAATATTTACCCTCGTAGATAAATGCAGTAAAATCCAGCTCCTGATTAATTCTAGACCTGTTCTTCCTGCAAAAATAAACAACATGGCAAACAGAATTAAATAGATGAAGTTAATATTCTGATTCTGGATTCCAACATCTACAATACTCTGGGTTAAAAATGGAAAAATCAAATTGAGTAAACTGCTCGCCAAAAGCCCAATTGCAAGCTGAATTAAAAAGGATTTATATTGAAATAAGTATTTGGATAGGAATCTAAAATCTAATCCTTTATTTTCTTCTTTCTCAAAATCTGATTCAAAAAAGACAGGAGTTGCCTCTATTAATAGTGCAATACCTTCTTTTGTAGTATCATCGGCATTATGACCAATCCAGAATTTTACAAAATCTTCTTTATTGTATTCTAAAAGTCCAAAAGCGGGATCAGAAATATAATATTTGTCTTTTTTTATTTTATGAAGAACAACATAATGGTCTTTATTCCAATGAAGAATACATGGAAGAGGAGCTTCCTCTATTCTCTGAACTGATAATTTTACTCCTAAAGTTCTAAAACCAATTTTTTCAGCCGCATCGCTCAAAAAAAGCAAATTACTTCCTTCACGAGTTGTTTCGCTGAAATCTCTCAACTCTTGAATATTGATTGTTTTGCCGTAATATTTAGCTATAATCTTTAAACATGTCGGACCGCAATCTTTATTATCGGCTTGTCTATAATGAGGGAATCTCTTCAATTTCTTTTGATTTATTCAAGACTAATGTAGGAAAAAAAATTCTTGTTAATCTATAAAAAAACAGAGAAGATATAAATCTTCTCTGTTTGGGTATTTATAAACAAATTACCAGCAACACAATTTCTTTAGGACATGGCCGCGGTTTTACCCTAACCAAATAAAATCAAACCCAGCGGCCAACTCCTAAGAATCTCAGTACCAATCATCAATACTGAGAAAATGCTCAATGTTCCACGATCGAGCGCCTATACATTCAAAAAAAACATGACTAAATTCTAAATAAGGCTATATCGTATTACTTTTAAAAAAGTTAAAAATCAACAACAAAGACGACTTGTATCACAAATACCTGATGTTGTATTTATCGGACAAGTTTCGCCTGATGGTATTAATATGCATCCTGCTTCAATAGCATGAACCCAGCACTCCGGAATTCCTCCTCTCATAGTTTTCTGCTCATTTCTAGATATACTTTGAGCACCATTAAGATTTAAAATTTTTTTCAACATATTAATGACACAATTTTTAATAGTAACAGAGTATTTTAAAACTCTGTTACTATAGAAATATTAAAATTAGCAAGCATAGTTTTTTTCAACAACAGCATTGTAACAATTAGGCTCAGTGCTTTCGCCTCCTAAAATGTTTTTCTGCTCTTTTTTTGTAAGCTTTTTAGTTTCTTTACTTTTTAAAATTTTTTCTAACATAACTGGTTATTTACGTTTTTTGGGCCAGCCTCAAACTTGGGAAAATCTCAGGCTTTAAATCTTCAGTCTTAACAGCTTCCGACATAGTTATTTGGCACGCAGCTCCAGTAAGCTGGAACAGTTCCAAACTCTGTACATCTCTTAGCTTTAAATCCTTCCTCACAAATAGGAGCATTACCTCCGTTTATTGTTTTTTGCTCGTTAGCAGTCAATTCTACTGCACCTTTTAATTTCAAGATATTTTTTAACATAACTGCAGGTATTTGGGGTTACTATTATTTTATTCTTTTTATGCTGTTCTTTCTAAAATTTGAACTTCATCAATAAAATCATTTAAGAAATATTTTAATTCGTTCAGTTCATATTCATTTGGAAATAATCTTTCATTTACAATTTTAACTGGTGTATAGTTAAAATTATTCATAGAGCACCAATCATATTGTTTTTGAATTTCCTGGCTGATCATCATACTAACTGAATCAACATGCCATTTTTTAAGCCATTTTTTATAAGCCATTCTTTTAATATACCAATCAGAAATTGCCTCAACAGTTTTTCCTGGAGTTGTTCTGTTAATTGTTAATAGTCTTTCTACAACAGCTTTATATGGATTATCGTTGTTTTCTGGATTAATATTAAAAAGAACGTTTAAGAAAATTCTATCTGGATATTTCATTACTAGCTCAAAAGCCTCCTGAAATGTTTTATAACAATGCCCACAACTAGGACTAATTATAATAGAAAGTTTTACAGCTGCATTTCTATTACCAAAATTTAGACCTCTTAAATCTTCAAATCCTTTTGTGTATTTTACTTTTTTAGACAAGAAGTTTAGTAGGGAATAATTTCTTTTAAACTTTTTAAGTTCTTTCAATGAGTTTTCATTATCAAGCAGTTTTTTAATCATCACTTTTACAGCCGCCCAAATAGGAATTAACAGCAATAAAGAGAAAGTGTATGGAAAAACATCTTTAAAACTAAAACTCAACGTAAAAAGATCTGATGAAAACCATATAACACTTTGGACTAAAATTAATAGTGAGACCGCTAAACACATTACACACCATTTTTGAATTTCAAATTTCTGAATCCAAATAGAACAAACCACTACTGGAATTGCCAGCAAACTCAAAAATCCAACAAATATGGCTGAACTTAAAGGTTCAACCAAAATTGCAATGATGCTTGAACTAAAGAAAAGCAATGGTAAATCTGAAAAACTTAACCATCTATTTGCAATGTCGTCATTAAAACTTATAACAGAGTGACAAGAAGAATTAGAACTTAGATTACAAAATTTTGAAATTACAGTGTTTTTGACACCCCATTTTTGCTGTACAATAAATATGCTTACAATTAGGCCTAATATTGAGGTTCCTAAGAAAACTGTGCTAAATAGATTAAATCCGTTATAGAAAAAAGATAATCCTGAAAGAAGTACTAAAGGCAGAAAATATTTTAGCCAATTGTACTCTACTTTTAGGTTCTCTCTTGCAACAACATTATTTGGTTCAATTGCAACAATTACTCCATTCCAATCTAAAAGAAATTTATCATAAGATAATTTGTGACTTCCTTTTTTCAATGTTGTAATTCGAACACCATTTTTAATCTTTTCAACCAGGATTAATTCCTCTTTAAAATAGGCTAAAAAATTAGATGGCAAATCGACGATTTGTTCTTTCGAAACTCTCACTGCTGCATTCTCTACAGAAAGCAAATCGAACGAGTCTGTAATGGCAAATAAACTTGGATAATTTGGATGAGACAAAAACAGATCCTTGAACTCATTTTTTATGTCTGAGTATTTGTTGATTTGTAAAAATTTTTGGACCAGTTTTAACATCACTTTTTATCGATTTTAAATCATAATTACACTGCAAAGATTGGAGTTTTTATTGATAAAAATCGCATGTATGTATACATTTTATTAATTATACCACATACAATTTATAAATTATACCAAGTATACTATCTCATGCAAAATACTGAAAAACAAGTATTTAAGATTATATTTTTTCATTTATAACTTCCGAAAGCCAATTTTCGATTAACGGCTCTGCTTTTTATCTAGTTTTGGAAAAGCAATAATCTAAACATCGAAAAACATGAAAAAAAGGCCCTAAAAATTAAATGATTTTAAAGTAAAAAGATCATAAAAATGACGACAAAAAATGACAAAATAGTAGTCAAAAAATTGTCTGATTTGAAACAAAAATTCTCTCAAAAAACATAAAAAGCAGCTCATTATTTTGAAAGCTTAAACTTACAATTACGAGATTTGTTTTTACTGCTTTTAATCCAAAAATAAACCCAAAAATTTCAAAACATAAACCAAAATTTGACGCATAATTTTAGCGCATTTGACTTCATTGCCTAAAAATTTATGTGAAAGATTAATAGTACAAAAACTAAACTTAAAAAATAATAAAATGATGAAAAAAAGAACATTCACACTAAGCGATTTCGAAGTAGAAAAAATTAGCAGAGAAGCACAAAAAACAGTAAAAGGAGGTGTTACAACGACACCACCTGAAGAACCAAACCCACTTAATAATGGAGGCGGAAACGGAAACGGTTAATCATATAAATCATAAACATAGAACAATCCCCAAAAAAAAAAGACACATGAAAAAAAATACATTCAAAATAGCAGACTTTCAATTTGAAACAATAAGCAGAGAAGCACAAAAAACAGTAAAAGGAGGCGTTACAACAACACCACCTGAAGAACCAAACCCGCTTAATAATGGAGGCGGAAACGGAAACGGTTAATCATATAAATCATAAACAATAGAACAATCCCAAAAAAAAAAAGAAACATGAAAAAAAATACACTCAAAATAGCAGACTTTCAATTTGAAACAATAAGCAGAGAAGCGCAAAGAACGGTAAAAGGTGGTGACACAACAACACCTCCTGAAGAACCAAACCCGCTTAATAATGGAGGCGGAAACGGAAATGGTTAATCACCATCCGAAATCATAAAATCTATAAAAACAATCCAAAAAAAAGAGACATGAAAAATAATTCACTGAAAATAGCAGACTTTCAATTTGAAACAATAAGCAGAGAAGCGCAAAGAATGGTAAAAGGTGGTGACACAACAACACCTCCTGAAGAACCAAACCCACTTAATAATGGAGGCGGAAACGGAAACGGCTAACTGACCAAAACAAAAGTTTATAAAATAATCCAAAAAAAGAAAAATCATGAAAAATATTTCACTGAAAATCACAGATTTTCAAATAGAAAAAATAAGCAGGGAAGCACAAAGAGTAGTAAAAGGTGGTGACACAACAACGCCACCAGAACAACCAAACCCGCTTAACAATGGAGGGGGAAATGGAAATGGTTAAAAAATTCAGCTCTAAATATTGTTCGCAAATTGAGCTGGAGATACTCCAGTTCTTTTGCGAAATGATTTTGCAAATGAAACGGCATTCTTAAAACCAACACTTTCTGCAATCGCCTGCGTTGAATATTTACGATACAAATGATTGGTAATCATCTGATTAATAACATAATTAATCTTTAATTCGTTAGAATACTCTCCAAAAGATTTACCAAATCTTTTATTTACAACATAAGATAAATAAGTAGTATTTGTTTTGATTTTTTTAGCGGCATAAGATAGTGTAAAGTCAGCATTTAAATATTCTAACTTTTCTTCCAGTGCCAGTAGTTTTTCTACAATTTTGTTTTCTTTGGCTTCATCAATACTCAAATTTGCATTTTCCTTTTTGAGCAGAGATTCTTCTAATTCTGGAACTTCTAAAACTACAGGTTTTTCAATTGTTTTCTCAATTTCTTTCTTCTCTAAGTTAGCTTTAAATTCTTCAATCAAAGCATTCATTTTTTTCTGTGCTTTATTTTTATCCCGAATGTTTTTAATTAGAAAAAAGACAATTGCTACTACTAAAATAACATAGAAAACCTTAAGTGCTTTATTCCATAAAACTTCGTATTTATACTTCTCCTGAATACTTACCATCTCGTCACTAAGATTAGCAGTACCCAATTTATAATTAACATCTAAGGCCTCTTCTCGCAATTCTCCTTCATATTTTTCGTAGGCATCTAAATATAATTTAGAATACTTGAAAGCCAATTCTGGTTCATTTTTTATATTATATATTTTAGCCTGAATATAATTGGATTGAAAATAACTTTTGTCTATTTTTTTTTCTTTAAGAGCCGCCATTGAATCATTCTTTTTCAAAAAAACCAAAGCCTTGTCATACTTTTTCTGTGTAAAATAAAGTTCTCCCAGATTATAATTTGCAATCTTATAATAAGTTTCATCATTATTTTGCTTAGCATACATCGCTATATCAAAATAGGCTCTTTCTGCGTTTTTAACATCTTTTTTTACCAAATAGATATTTCCCAGACTTAGAGTGGCAGTCATTTTGTTATCTATATAGTTTTGTGAAAAGTTTACTGCTCTTTTATAAAAATATTCGGCGGAGTCTAGTAAAAATAGTTTATCCCTATTCTTCATAAAATAGCTTTCATAAACATTTCCTAAATTAGTATAAATGTTACTTTTACTATTTTGAAATTGATCTTTTTCATAAAGACCTTCATTCTTATCCAAAAAATCACTATTTTGTCTTAGGTTTTTAACTGCAAGTGCATAATTCCCGACTTCAGAATTCACTAAAGCCATGTTGCTCTTAAATTTTACAGTTTGTATAACATCTGATGTTTTGATAGAAAGCTTAATTCCTTCCTGATAATTACTTAAGGCTTCGCCAAAGTTTTTTCTTTTCCACTCGATTAATCCTCTATAATTATATAGGTAGGCTCTAATATTTATTTTTTCAACAGATTCGGGAATTTTTTTATAGTATTCTAATGCTTTGTTATACCATTCATCACATTTAACTCGGTTGTTCTTTAACTGGTACAGATATGATCCTGCTCCATAAGCAAAGGCTAAATGTTCATTCTTGCTAGATTTCTGAAGTTCGGCTGCATACTTTAGTCCTTCGTCAAAATTACCGTTCATACTGAAACGTATTTTATCTTGAAATTCTATATACTCTTGTTCAGTAAACTCTTTTGTAGATTGAGCCACAGTAGTATTAAGTAGAAATAAAAATAAAAAAGAGATGATCAGCCTCATTTAATTAATTTTTGGTATTCAAAAATAGTCTATAAATTATCAATAAACTACAATTAATTTGCCAAATTCCTATTAATTTTATTTTTACATTTAAAAAATATAACAAAACAAGCTGTATTTGTTATATTTTTATTGCGTAAATTTGTTTTGTTAAAAATTAAAAAACATGAAACCAGACCTATTTCAATCTCCAGATTACTACAACTTAGACGATTTACTTTCAGACGAACATAAATTGGTTCGCGAATCTGCTCGTGCATGGGTTAAAAAAGAAGTTTCTCCTATTATCGAAGAATATGCTCAAAAAGCAGAATTCCCTAAGCAATTAATTAAAGGTCTTGGAGAAATTGGTGGTTTCGGACCTTATATTCCTGTCGAATATGGTGGCGCTGGATTAGACCAAATCTCTTATGGCTTAATTATGCAGGAAATCGAAAGAGGCGATTCTGGTGTAAGATCTACCTCATCTGTGCAATCTTCCTTAGTAATGTATCCCATTTGGAAATACGGAAATGAAGAACAAAGAATGAAATATTTACCAAAGCTTGCTACAGGAGAATATATTGGATGTTTTGGTTTAACTGAGCCAGATCATGGTTCTGATCCTGGAAGTATGATTACCAATTTTAAAGATATGGGCGATCATTATCTTTTAAACGGTGCCAAAATGTGGATTTCAAATGCTCCGTTTGCTGATATCGCCATTGTCTGGGCTAAAAATGAAGAAGGCCGAATTCACGGTTTAATCGTGGAACGAGGTATGGAAGGCTTTACAACTCCAGAAACCCATAACAAATGGTCGCTTCGTGCCTCTGCAACCGGAGAATTAATTTTTGATAATGTAAAAGTTCCTAAAGAAAACCTTTTACCAAATAAATCTGGTCTTGGCGCTCCGCTTGGCTGTTTAGATTCTGCTCGTTACGGAATTGCATGGGGTGCAATTGGTGCCGCAATGGATTGTTACGATACTGCTTTACGTTACTCTAAAGAGAGAATTCAGTTTGGAAAAGCAATTGGAGGCACACAATTACAGCAGAAAAAACTGGCAGAAATGATTACCGAAATCACAAAAGCACAATTATTAACCTGGCGTTTAGGTGTTTTAAGAAACGAAGGAAAAGCTACAACTGCTCAAATTTCGATGGCAAAACGCAACAACGTAAACATGGCAATCAACATTGCACGCGAAGCAAGACAAATGCTCGGAGGCATGGGAATCACTGGCGAATACTCGATTATGCGTCACATGATGAACTTGGAAAGTGTGATCACTTATGAAGGAACTCACGACATCCATTTATTGATAACCGGAATGGATGTAACTGGAATTCCAGCATTTAAATAAACAGCAACTATTAAAATATACATAAAATCAATGCGAAAAGCTTCTTCTTAACGAAGAAGCTTTTTATCTTTGCATCAAAATTTTTCCAAAAATGAATATCGAAACGATAAACAAAAGCATACAACCTCAAAAAGATCAACTATTAAAACATTCTTTATACAATAAGATTCAAAACATAGACGACTTACACAGCTTTTTAGAAACACACGTTTTTGCTGTTTGGGATTTTATGTCACTTTTAAAAGCTTTACAAGCCAAACTTACTTGTACAACGACACCTTGGTTTGCTACTAAAAACCCAGAAACGAGATATTTAATCAATGAAATTGTTCTTGCAGAAGAAACCGATTTAACACTGGATGGAAGAAGACAAAGTCATTACGAAATGTATCTGGAAGCAATGGAAGCTTGTGGTGCTAATACCACTGGAATCTTAAGTTTCTTATCAGAAGTACATTCGCTTCAAAACATATTTGTTGCCATCAAACAAAGCCAGATGCACCCAAATGTGAAAGCTTTCTTAGATTTTACTTTCAGAGTAATCGAAGAAGGAAAACCACACGAAATTGCTGCAGCATTTACTTTTGGAAGAGAAGATTTGATTCCAAGTATGTTTACAGAAATTCTGAAAAACTTTCAAAAGAATCTTCCAGAAACTGATTTGACAAAATTATTATACTATTTTGAAAGACATATCGAACTAGATGCAGATGAACATGGTCCAATGGCAATGACCATGATTTCAGAATTATGTGAAGACGATGCACAAAAATGGAAAGAAGTAGAAGAGGTTTCAATTCTTGCTTTAGAAAAACGCATTGGACTTTGGAATGCCATTGAAGAAGATATCGTGATGAAAACCGAAATGGTTTAAAAAATCCAAATCCATATATTTAACGTAACTATTTGTTTAAAGCGACCTCAAAATTTAAGCAAATTATGAAACTAGATTTTAGACAAATAGTTATTGTTATATTTTCAGGATTTCTTCTGAGCTGTAGTTCAGATGAAACTGGCACTACTCCAACTACCACTATGCCGCCCTTTGTAAATCCACCTGTAACAACAAATCCACCCATTCCGAATACTATTAATTATTTAGCTTTAGGCGATAGTTACACTATTGGTCAGAGCGTCTGTGAAACCTGTCGCTTTCCAGAACAGCTCAAAACCAGTTTAAGATCCATGTCTTCCAGCAACATTTCGCTTAAAATAATTGCTACAACAGGCTGGACAACATCCAATTTACTTTCGGCAATCGAATCTCAAAAACCAGAATCTAACTACGATTTGGTAACTCTTCTAATTGGCGTTAACAATCAATATCAGCATAGAAGTTTTTCGGTTTACGAAAAAGAATTTCCAGAATTGGTCAACAAAGCGATTATACTGGCAAAAGGCGATCGAAAAAATGTGGTCGTGATTTCTATTCCAGATTACGCCTACACACCTTACGGGAAAGCACTTTCCGGAGATCAAAGCGCTACAATTTCTGCAGAAATAGACAAATACAACACCTTTGCAGAAAATTATTGTAACAACAATCAAATCGCATTTGTCTCGATTACAGATATTACCCGTTTAGGACTCAGCAATCCAAACCTTGTGGCTTCAGATGGTTTGCATCCCTCAGAAACTGCTTATAAAATGTTTGTAGAAAGAATGATGCCGAAGATCAAAACTGCTTTACAGAATTAAGTTTTTTTATTTTTTAGAAGCAGAAAAAAATCGTTTTAAAAAGAACCTTTAGTCCCGCTATCCGTTATATCTTTTGTGTTGAACCCCAACACAAAAGGATATCACTTCTATCGGGGCTAGATTAGACGTCTTCGTTTTAATTAACCTTCTTAACAGGCATTGGCGGAAGTGGAGGAGGTAAAATCGATTTCAAATCTCCAAAATCTACCTTTTTATTAGTTGGCATAAAATGTAATTTACCCTTGATTTCACCTAGAGATTTTATAAATCTATCCAATTTTTTTGGAGCTTCTCTAGCGTATAGATATATCGATTTTCTTTTCCCTAGATTTGAAACATTTATAAGATATGTTTGTTCATCTTCAATAACATTATTTGCATAAACCGTATCGAATTTTTCAAAATTTGTTTCCCGAAGTAATTTGTTCAATTCTGCTTTTTCTTCAAGATTAATAACTGCGTAAGAATTTTCTATAGGTTCAGGAAATATTCTTTGATAATAAACAGTGTCACTCTTTGTAAATTTTATACAAAAAACAGAATGCAAAGCTTCACCAGCAAAAACAAATTCATCAAAAGGAAATGTATCTATCTTTTCTTTTTTAGTACAACAAAGAAATAGAAAAAGAATACCCAAAATTATAAACTGTCTTTTCATATTCAAATTTAAAAATATCTTTTCAAACCTTAAAAGAGAAATATTTACTTTTTAGACTTCCAAATAAACCCATCCAACAAATAATGTGTAAACTGCGGAACAGTAAGCAATGGAACCAATAAAATCTGCCAGCTCGAAAAATCAAAATTTGTGATATTAATATTCTCATTCCAAACAAACAGTTCCCAGAGAAATTCTTCCGAAAAGGCAATCAAAAGCAAAATTCCAATGTAAATTAAAAGACCTTTATATTGTTTTAAGAAAGACAAACGCCCCAATTCTGTTTCCGATTTTCCGTCAATTTCTTTAAAATAAACCAAGGCCATATATGGAATTCCGTGCGAAACGACATTCAATAAAGTAAAAATCAAATCATCATTAAAATAGACGATTCCGAAGTACCAGGACAAAGCCGTTCCGAGAATAATGCTGTTTTTTGGAATATTAAAAAATTGATTCTGAATAGATTTTACAGTAGTATAAACGACATACAGAATCAAAATTCCGATGTAAATCCAAAACAGGATTTCAAGAATTCTTTGGTTTTCAAACCTCAAAAACTCATTTTCTACAAACCAGTTGAATTTTCGCTTAGACGAAAAAAACCAATACAGCATTGGGTATCCAGTTGAAGAATAAATCGCCAGATTATCAATCCAAACCGAGATTTTGGTCTTCGTTTCTTTTCTGGCGTACAATCTCATGAAACCGTATTGCTGTCTGATAAAATGAAAAACAGCCACATAAGCTAGAAACGACCAAAAAACTAAACTGCCGAAAGAGAAAAGCACGATTCCAGTTACGAAACAAAAAAGTGGCAAAAGAATCAATCTTCTTTTTTGTTTTTGAAACTCATCAGCAACAAAATAAGTTTTGAATAATGTTGCATAAACGTGCGCTACATCTATAAAAACAATCAGAAAAAGCCAAGTGTAAAAAGAATAATTCTCTTCAATTTGAGCAATATAATCCTGAAAAATGAAAATGATCGCCAAGACAAAAAATGACGGCCCAATAATAAATGCCCAATCGGTTTTGGCTTTATGAATCCAAGGTTGTTCCATCTACAATTTCATTTACAACATTAATTCCCTGATGAAAAGCTTCTTCAAAAATCGAAATTCCAGATAAATCACTGTGTGCAAAATAAATAGAATTTTGAATATTCTGTTTGGCCTGTTTTTTTGATTCTCCAAAAATAAAACCTGGTGCTGGGGAAATCATTCCGTGACCTAAAATAAAAACTTCCATATCTTCTGTGCATTCTTCAATATCCGGATGCGCTACTTTTAAGTCATTCAAAACAAACTGTTTCCAATATTCTTTATCTTTTTTATAAAGCTCTTTTCTCGTTTTCTTTAAATCAGCCGAAGAGAAACTATAATAATATGTAATGACTTTTTTATCCTGAACCTGATTCACAGTCTGATGCTGATCGTAAACATATCCCAAACCTTTTGCATCATAAATTACATTGTCCCACGAAAGCGGAAAACTAAAATTATCCGTTAGATCATTAACGACTAAAGTTGCCAAAAGCCACGGTGTATAATGAAAATCTTTAGTAAACGTTTTTCGATCTTTTATCAAATATTGATTTACAAACTGCGGAGAAGCCATTATCACTTTATCAGCAATTATTTCGACCGACGTTTTATTTACATCATCAAAAGCTTTTGCAATTACTTTATTGTTTTCTACTTTGACCTCGTAAACCAAATGATTTTTGAGCGTTTTGTCTTTCGTATATTTTTTCAGATGATTGGCTAAACGCGAATTTCCTTCTGGCCAAGTCAAAACGCTATCGTGCTTTTCAGGCGTAGAATCTTGTTTTCTTCCGGCAAAATAATGAATTCCAGCCCAAGCCGAAACATAATCGATTCCTAATCCAAAATCATCTTTACAGCAATAATCGATATAATTGAACAAAGGCTCAGATGTAAAATGATTTTCCTTAAACCATTTTTTCATGGTAATTTTATCCAAAGCTCTACTATATGAATCTGATGAAGAAAGATAAAGTGGAATATCAAACAGATATTTCTGATCTTCGCCTTTGGCGGTTCTAAAAGCATCCATTTTTTTGAAGAATTTGTCAAACTCCAAATCATCAGAAACTAAATTTCCTTCTTTTGGAACTACGCCTTCCTGCCAATTGTTTTTGTAAAACAAACGTTCGTCTGGCGCAAAAGTCAGCTGTAATTCATCAAAAACTGGGAATCCTTTTTCGTCGTAACTCAGAATTATTTTTTCTTCTTCTAGAAAACGAAGCAGTTCTTTGTCTTTAAAATTCGGTAAAGGCAAATAATGTGCGCCAAGAGGATATTTAGAATATTTGTTTTCTCCGTTGGAAGAATTTCCGCCTAAATGATTTTCCAATTCCAAAATCAAAAAATCGGAAATTCCTTTTTTATGAAACTGTCGCGCGGCGCTTAAACCTGAAATTCCGCCGCCAACAATCAAATACGGAATTTGAATTTGCTTGGTCGGTTTAGGAAAATCTTTTATCCATAAACGATGTCCTAGTAAATATTTTGTACCTGATAAACGAATCATCAGTACCGCAATTTTATCCGAACAAAACTGCAGAAACGGAACCGCAATTAAAGCCGCTCCCACTATTTTTATAAAACTCCTTCTGGATTTATTGCAGTCTTCCCCACTCTTCATCAAAATAGCGTACTAAAATCTGGTTATCTAAACGATTGATTTCGATTTGGTTCGAAATCATATCATTCGTAAAATAATTAAATCGGTCGAATTGATAATTGTAAAATCGCAATCCGTCCGCTTTTCGGTTTACGGTATTAAAAGTGGTTCCGAAACCATTTACAGCAATCGTATATCCCCATTCTCCAAACGACGGAACATACGCGTGATAAGCATCAACCTGCGGAAAAACCTGCATCACCGTTTTATTGATACACCAAAAAGATTTCGGTGCAAAATAAGGCGACGTAGTTTGTATTACAACGGCTGCGTCAGCTTTTAAAATGGTTTTAATAGTTTGATAAAAGTTCAAAGAATACAATTTCCCTAAACTATAATTGGACGGATCCGGAAAATCGATTATCGCGACATCATATTTTTCTTTATTGTTTTTTGCCCAAATATAAGCGTCGGTATTGATTACGGTAACTTTAGGATTATTCAACGAATTCTGATTGAAATTCGTCAATACCGAATTGGTTTTAAACAATTTGGTCATTCCTTCGTCCAAATCGACCAAAGTTACTTTCTTAACGTCTTTATATTTCAGGATTTCACGAACAGCAAGTCCGTCTCCTCCACCTAAAACCAAAACATTTTCGACACTTTTTGCCATCGACATCGCCGGATGAACCAAAGCTTCGTGATAACGATATTCGTCAGCCGAACTAAATTGTAAGTTGTTATTCAAATAAAGCCTGTAATCGCTCTTATTATGCGTTAAAACGATACGCTGATACGGAGTTGAATTGGTATAAATAATATTTTCGCTATATAATTTCCCTTCTGAATAGGCGAGAATATCATTCGAAAAAATAAAAACAGTCAATAATAACAAAAAAGAGAAAACGGCTTTTGCTCTTAACAAAGATGGTTTCTTTAATTCCCTTTTCAGTAAAAAACATAAGGCAATCGCAATGCTGACATTGATCATTCCGAAGAAAAGAGAAGTTCCCATTATGCCTAATTTCGGCACTAAAACCAATGGAAATAAGATCGAAGCCAAAAGTGCTCCGATATAATCAAACGTAAAAACATTCGAAACCAGATCTTTGAACTCAACCCTGTCCTTCAAAATATTCATTAAAAGCGGAATCTCCAATCCGACCAAAAAACCGGTTACGAAAACAAATAAGTATAAAATGAATTGAAATGAACCCACACTTTCAAAAAGCAGAAACAAAACCACCGAACTTAAACCGCCGATAAGTCCAACCAGAATTTCGATTTCTACAAAAGTGTTCAGCAGATTCTTATTGAAAAACTTCGAAAAAAACGAGCCTATACCCATCGAAAACAGGTAGACCCCAATAATAAATGAAAACTGTTTTACCGAATCGCCTAATAAATAACTCGCCAAAGTTCCTGCAACCAACTCATAAATAAGGCCGCAGGTGGCAATGATAAATACGGCAAAAAGTAAAAGAAATTCAAACCTAAGAAACTTTTTACCCATGAATTGCAGCACTAATAATCATGGAAATTCCAATGATAAATGCTGCCAAAACAATCGCAACAGCAACATTACTTTTTTCTGCAACTTCTTTCCAAGTATTTTCCGGAGTCAGTTTTTCGATAATAAAATAGCCTACTAACAAAATGGCAATTCCTAAAATAGAATAGATAATAGAATTTACTATTGGCTGAGCGTGAATTAATTCCATAATTGATTGTTTTTATTTGTGGTAAAAATGATTATAAGATGAGCGGCTTCCGCTCGTTGTGGATCTGTAGTTTTCTGTAGTTTCACAATCACAGATTCTATTTCCTGCGAGAGTAAAATACATATAAACTCCAAAGCAAAAGAAACCAATTGCTAGCGGAGCCCAATTATTTGCAAAAAAATCAGATATTCTATTCATAGTAATTTAGTCAAAATTAGAGTAGGAACTGTCTGCCCATCTACTTCTTTCAAATTGATTTTTGAAATATCGTATTATAAAATAAAGTGCAATCATCCCAATAATAACCAGCCATACATTTCGATTCGAAGGCTGATTCCAGACTACGCTTACATTCATTGTATTGGTCGAAAAATCTTCCGGAGCTTTCATTGGCGTGATCGAAAGATGATATTTTCCGGCTTTTACACCGCAGATATTAAATTTCTCAGACTGACTTCCTTCTGTCCAGGATTCTCCATCAGAAGTACCATAATAATATTCTATGTCTTTATTGGCATAAATTTCATCACCATTATCTTCATTAATCAAAGCGATGTTTAAGTTCGCCCATGAATTAAGGACAGCTGTCGAAACCTTAATCGTCATTGGAGCCGAAGCACCATTGAGCACAAACGACGGAGTAGTCATTTCTTTATTATTAAATTCGTTGAATTTAATCGCGCTGTTAAACACATTTTGTTCCACCTGATCTTTATAAATATACCAATTGGCCGTAATAATCAATAAGGCAAAAAGACAGAAAATAATGGCTGTATTTCTCAAGTCAAAACGAGAAGGCTGAATCATACCGACTCCGGACTGATAGGGCATTGTTCTTTTAGGAAAAGCTTTTTTGATAACACTTTTCCTCACATATTCTCCATGAAAAGCCGTCTCCACATTATTCATTTTTTCGACAGAAATGATATAGGGCGGATTTATAAATTCTACCAAATGAATTAATTTGCCGCGAAGTTCAAAATCAAAAAAACCTTGTGCATCTATAATTTGAGCATCCGAATGCTCGTATAATTCATATCTTTCATCATTATGATTTAGAACTTTAACGCCTTTTTTTAATGGATCAATCTTTTCCATTTCGGTAAGCATCATCCAATGCCCGTTTGAAACAGAAAGATATAAAAATTCCTTAGCTTCATTCTGCAATATAAATTCATTCCAGGTATAATCAGGATGAACTTTTTTCTTCAGTATCCCTGTAACTTTATAATTACTTCCATTCAAAAATCCAACATCGCCAAGTTCCAGCGGATAATCTTTGAGTATATTACTGTATTTATTTTTTCGTCGAAAATGTCCTTCGTTGTCACGAGCATATAAACTGTGACATTTCGGGCACACAAAATTGATAACTTCAAAACCAACCTCTAACTCGGTTTCTGTATTACAATCGTAACAAGGAATCTTCATATCTTATCGGTTAATTTCAAAATCTTTAATAATTGCTGCATCAAAATAGGCTACATAATCGGCCATTACAGCACGTACTTTTTCCGAATTATCCTGAAGATAATTACACAAATAAACATCCAAAGTCAACTGACTGTATTCTGGCCAGGTGTGTATACAAATATGCGATTCTTTAAGGCAGTACGAGATTGTAAAACTTTTATTTTCAAAATCATGCACCACTGCTCCAACCTTTTCCAATTCGTATTTTTCTAAAATAGAATTGGTAACGGCAACAAAACCACCACTGTTGGTTAGCTTCGAAATTTCGTCGACCTGTAAAGTAACCAGTTTATGCAATCCTGGCGAATAAGGAGGTAAATCCATCAAGTTATTTATATTACACAAAGGCCAAATATATAATATTTCCAGAATAAAATAATGTGGGAAACCGTATTTAAGAACAACTTTTTAGGACTATGTCTTTATGATTTTTTCTTTTTTTAAGGAGCAGAAAAACTCGTTTTCAAAAGAACCTTTAGTCCCGCTATCCGTTATATCTTTTGTTCTTAACCCCAGAACAAAAGGATATCACTTCTATCGGGGCTAGAGTAGGCGTTTTCGTTTCTATTTGTAGTTTTCAAAATCAACTTCAACTTTTTCAAACAGTTCCGACTTTTCCAAAATCGAATTAATCTTATACAAACCATCCTGATTATGATCTGCCATTATAAAAGCAAAACCCCAGATATCTTTGGAGATGGTAAATTCTCCAACTTCAGAATTATAAGTCATCAAAATTTCGTCATTCATCCATAAATCAAGAATGTCCGTCGTTTTGGGGTTTATTTCACGAATGACGTGCAGAAAATCAAACATAAAAGATTCGTTTTCAGCACCGCTAAAAATATCTATTAAAAGGTCTTTGGATTGATAACCGGGACGAAAATGGTATTTATACATCTGTAATTTTTAAACTATTCAATTCTTTTGTAATGATAACCTAAATTATAATCCGAACCTGCCCAAAAAAGAAACAAAATAGCACCCGAATTATCATAAGCGTAATTAACCAAAAGGCCGTTATCTTTTGCAAGCCCAATTCGGGTTTTGTAATTAGTATAACCACCAGCAAGATACGGAATCCCATTTCGTTTTAAATATCTATTGTCAAGATAGAAAAGTCCATTTTTAAGCTTTCCTCTCACTTCAAAACTTTCTATTTCTATATTATCTTTTTTCGTGGTAAATTTCAACTTGTTTCCACTAATCAACTTTATATCAACCAAATAAACTCCAAAACCATCCTGTTTTGTTTCTTTAAACGAAACAAAATAGTTTAGATCACGTCTTACCCTAAAATCTTGAGAATTTATCAATTCTGCACTTCCTTTTTCGTTATATTGTAAATCAGGAAACAGCTCATAAGTTCCTTCCAGTCTAGACAAATCATTTTCTGATAAATTCTCCTTGTTATTTTTGACCATTTTGTCCGAAAACGAGGCACAGGAAGAAAAAAGGAAAAAACTTAAAAAGGCATATAACATTGATTTCATACTCTTTAAAATGAGATTACACTACCAATTTAGAGTTTATTTTTCAATAATCAATCGCTCTATTAATAATTGTTTTTTTACATTTTGTAGGTTTTTATTGCAAACTATTTTTTATCTTGGTAAAAGTCAAAATATATATTTTTAGTACATCTACTCTATTTTTTCAACAGCAAAAATTACCTAAATCAAGGACTTTGGTTATGAAAAATAAAATTTTAATTTCATTAAACTTACTAATACTAATGAGCTGTAGCCCAAAATCACAGGATTTATCCTCAATAGATTTCAACAAAAGTGCCGAAACCTATCTCGACGGACTTTCCTTTTCTTCCAAAACAGAACAAAAAGGACATTATGAAGCCGTTGTTAATGGAGAAGATGCCAGTCTAAATTTAGTAGACAAAGGAGAAAAGTCTACCAATTACGTCTTTATGGGCGAAAAAAACACGGCACCGCTTAACTACGGAGGAATTCCAATAAATGATGTGATGGGAACGGCAATAACTGTTTACGAGAATAAAATTGCTTTTATGAGAATCAATCCAAAAAACGATCAAAGCATTGCACTTTTCGATTTTCTCAAGAAAAAACTGGGCAATCCAACCGAAATTGTAAAGAGCGAAAACACGCCATATAATGAAATCGATAAGTCGCAAAAACTTCTTTTGGACAAACTGCCTAACGAAACTAAAAAGATAAAAGATGATTTCGATGATTATTATATTACTTATCCCGAGCATTTTATTTGGAATAAAGGCGATATCATTTATCAACTAACATTTTCTCCAACCGGAAATTACGTGAGCAGTCAGCTGGTTGTGATTTCAAAGAAAGCATTCAAAGACAGAATTATTATGGGATATCATGCACCGGACAAGGATCCTGTTTTAGCGAAGTATCTTAATTAAGATAAAAAGTAAACAGTATCTTACAAGATTAAAGCTGTTTTTTACTAAAATTTATTTTTCTCAATTTTTTTTAAATACCTTTGGTTTATGAGCACAACATCCAAACCATTATCATATAGGGCGAAAAATCAGCCGTATTCGTGAGCTGAAAGACATGAAACAAGAAGCTCTTGCACAAGCTTTAGGTACAAATCAACAGGCGATTTCAGCCATGGAAAACAGCGAAAACATAGACGAAGAAAAATTAAAAGAATTAGCAAAAGCACTTGGAATGACCGTTGAAGCCATTAAAAACTTTTCGGAAGAAGCCGTAATTAATTATTTTAATAATATTTACGATAATGAAATTAGTGGAAGTGTTATTGCTCCACAATCTAATAATTATTCATTCAATCCTTTAGATAAATTGGTCGAAGTTTATGAGGAAAACAAAAAACTCTATGAGCGTTTGATTCAGGCTGAAAAGGATAAAAATGAGTATTTGGAGAAGTTGTTGGATAAGAAATAAAAGCTTTTATAAAATATTGTAAAAAGAGATTTCAGGTTTGAAATCTCTTTTTTTATTTAGTTACATCAAACAAAATGCAAGGTTTATTTGATTTTATATTTTGCCAATAAGGAATCAAAATTTTCTGAGCGTACAAAATTCTGTTTAATCTTGTTTACTTGAATCACTTCTAAAAATTTCATTTCTACCAACATATTCAAGTCTGTTCTTGCTGTATATTTTGATACTTGAAAACGATTTTCTACTTCTTTTACTGTAAATATACTTTCAGGTTCGTCAAAAATGATTTTCAACAATTGTGCCTGACGCTCATTAACATTGGGAATTCTAATGAAACTTGCAATTTGTAAATTTTCTTTTTGCTTTAGCTGAATATATTCTTTCAAAGCTTCAAAAGATTTATCCATTACTTTTAAATGATATGTCATAAAATAAGTCAAATCATTAGCATCGGCTTCGGTATATAAATAAGCTTTTTCATATTGAGTTTTACTATCCTGAATAATTTTCGAAATAGATAAATATTCTGTTAACCAATAGCCTTTTTTTAATAAATACCAGTAAAATAAAGCACGTGCAGTTCTTCCGTTTCCATCAGTAAAAGGATGTATATATCCTATCATAAAGTGAATTACGATAGCTTTTAGAATTGGATGAATAAATGTTTCTTTTGTATCAGTATTAAAAAAATCACATAAATCTTTAATCAAACTTTCCAATTCATTATTACTGGGTGGTGTATGAACCACTTCTCCATCAACATGATTCACCACATGAACATCATCAGATGTTCTGAAAGCTCCTTCTTCTTTTTTATCTTCTAAAGTATCGCAAGATATTAAACCATGAATATATAATAACTTCTCAGGTGTTAATTCATCGTTGCGATTCTGGGTAATATGTTTGATTGTAAAATAATTATTTACAATCATTTGTTCCGACTTTGTTTTTGGCTTTACTTCTTTACGAAGCATTTCTTTCGCCTTTTTACGTGTAGTATTAGCTCCTTCTATCTGACTGCTCGAAATTGCTTCTTCCATAATAGCACTTACTAAATATCTTGTCTTATCAGCATTTGGAACAACATTTTTAGCTCCCATATAACCGCCAATATGCATATCAAAATAATGAAGAATTTTTTGAATATAATCTGTAGTCACATAATTAAATTGATATTTATCAAAATTTATGTTTTTATAATTTACTGCACGAGCCATCTTTACGGCAGACCATAATTGTTCTGGTTCTAAATCTGGAACTTTTTTATATTTCAGTTTATCCCAGTACAAATACTCATTATTAATCTCCTTGATTTTCAAAACCATATCTGGTTTATTTACCAATGCAAATATCTTTGTAGTGAAGTGCACTTTTGGGGCATTTTCGATCATAATGAACAATTTTACAAAAACAAATATAAATAAAAATAGGGAGATTTTATTCAAATCTCCCTATTTTTTACAGTTTTCCGTAATTCCGTTTCCTTATATTCTTAAGTGATAAAAAAAAACCTGCAAAAATTAATTCACAGGTTACTTAAAATTCGCAGAAAGGAAGGGATTCGAACCCTCGATACAGTTACCCATATACTAGCTTTCCAGGCTAGCTCCTTAAACCACTCGGACACCTTTCTTTATTTTGGTTTGCAAAGAACTCAAAAAAAATTGAGTTATACAACGTAAATTTTTAAGATTCGTTGATACTTTTGCTAAATTCTTCCATAAACAACTTTACGGCTTTCTTTTGATAGCTTCCAATCGTAAGCATAAAAGATTCTCGTTTAGTGACAACGCCCGTAATCTGAATAGCTTTTAGACTATGTTCCCAGCCTTTTAATGCTTTTTCAGCTACAATAGTTGCCCAGTCGCTGTTTTCTACCATTTGCAATAAAGCATTAATCGAATTTAATTCTATCGAAATTTTCGGTTTCATGTGATGTTTTACAAACAATATTTCTACATATTCTCTGGAATTCGATCCTTTTCCTGGTAGAATCAACGGAACTTCTTCTATTTTTTTAAAAGGTATTTTTTCTAAAGAAGCCAAAGGATGTGTTTTTGCAACCGCCATTACCATATTTGACGTAAACAAAGGCACTTTTTGAATTGGAGGCCCAATTTCATGCGATGAAATCACTAATACTAAATCTAATTCATTATTAATCAATTTTTGTTCTAAGGATTCGGTTGTACCATAATCTACTATGATTCTTAGATTCTGGTATCTTTTAGCGAAAGCATTCACAACAGGCAACACCAATAATCCGAAAATGTAGGTTACGCCTATTCGCAATTCGCCGCCAATCATTTCGTTCAAATCTTCGATTGCCTGTTTTCCGTTTTCTACATTTTCTACCACTTTTTTGGCATGAATTAAAAAAACAGAACCTGCTTCTGTAAGCTGTACTTTTTTTCCGATTCGCTTAAACAAAGGCAAACCGAGTTCTTCTTCCAGTTTTTTTATTTGCTGCGAAAGCCCAGATTGCGTCACAAAACACAATTCTGCTGCTTTGGTAAAATGAAGTACCTCAGCCGTTTTAATAAAATATTGCAGTTGATAGATTTCCATATTGATAAGTTTTACTACTCATTATAAGTAAAATTATTAATTTTTCTAATGAAATCATAATCCCGAACTTTGTATCAAATAATTTAAGATCATGTTTAAAGCCTTAAAATCTAAAAATTTCAAGTTGTTCTTTTACGGACAATCTGTTTCCGTTATTGGTACCTGGATGCAGAAAACTGCCGTGAGCTGGATGGTTTACAGTATTACAGGATCTGTTTTTTTATTGGGATTGGCAACTTTTCTAAGTATGATTCCGTCTTTATTTTTAGCGCCTCTTGCAGGAACCATAATTGGTCGTTATGATAGACATAAAACATTATTATTTCTGCAATCTCTTGCCATGCTTCAGGCAGGAACTTTAGCTCTGCTGATTTACCTAAAAATATACAACATCAACTTCATCTTGGCATTAAGTTTAATTCAGGGAATCATCAACGCTTTTGATATGACCTGCCGTCAAACCATGATGATTGATATTGTCGATAATAAAGAAGATCTTCCCAACGCCGTTGCGCTTAATTCAACAATGAACAACTTTGCCAGAATTGCGGGACCTGCGCTTGCGGGAATTATTCTGCATCAATATGGAGAAGATATCTGTTTTATTGGGAACTTCATTAGTTATATTCCTGTTTTGATTTCGTTATTGCTAATGAAAATCACACCGCATATTAAAGCCGAAAATAAATTGAATATGCTGGATGATCTTATTGAAGGTTTGGATTATGTGAAAAAAGAAACCGAGATGGCGAGAATGCTTTTAATGTTAACCTGCAGCAGTTTGTTCGTAATTTCTTTTAATACTTTAATGCCCGTTTTTGCCAAAGATATTTTTAGTGGAAACGCCGAAACTTTCAGCTGGTTTGAAAGTGCTGCCGGAATTGGTTCTGTTTTATCTGCTGTTTATTTAGCCAATCTAAAATCGGCTGAAAATATGGGTAAATTGATGATTGCAGCGAGTTTGCTTCTTGGTTTCAGCGTAATCATATTAGCCGTTTCAAACAGCATTACCATCGCCTTGATCTGTATGACTTTAAGCGGCATCGGAATGATGGGACAAACTTCATCTATCAATATTTATATTCAGACACACAGTATTGTGAGCATGCGTTCTAGAAGTATCAGTTATTTTATGATGGCGTATCAAGGAATGATTCCTGTGGGAAGTTTAATTATTGGTTATGTTTCTCATTCGCTTGGCGTTAGAACTACTGTTGCGCTTCAGGGTATTATCTGTATTCTTTCTGTGATTGTGTACGTATATTATAAAAAACATAAATCAACGGAAGAAGATTTGGAAACTTGTCCGGTTCCATATCAAAATTCCAAAAATTAAATTTCAATTATCCACAATTTTGTCATTTCGAGGAACGAGAAATCACACGCGGGATTCTACAAAAATTGGCGACATACTTTGCGGAGTTTCTTGTGTGATTTCTCGTTCCTCGAAATGACAAACTGGAACGGTTAAACTAAATTCTCAATAAAAAAAATCCCAAATTCCAAAACTAAAGTATGGAATTTGGGATTTTAAATATTAGAATTTTGAAACTATGAAATCTCTCCTCTAAGTGCTGTTTCAAAAATATCTTTAAACTCGTTTTGCGGAATCTTATGTCCAAGCAAGTACATTAATTTTGTAATTGCTGCTTCTGTCGTAATGTCTTTTCCTGAAATCACTCCAAGCGATTTTAAAGCGGTACTCGTTTCATATTGTCCCATATTTACGCTTCCGCCTGAACATTGGGTTACGTTTACGATATACATTCCTGATTTGATGGCTTTTTCAATTAAGTTTAAAAACCAATCTTCAGTTGGAGCGTTTCCTGAACCGTAGGTTTCGAGTATGATTCCTCTTAAACCACTAGTTGCCAAGATTGAAGCCAAAACAATTTCGCTCATTCCCGGAAACATTTTGATAATGGCAACATGATTGTCTAAATTTTTATGGACAATCAATTTTGCATCTTTGTTTATGGGAAGAAATAAATGTTTGTTCAATTTTAAATGCACTCCAGATTCTACCAATTCTGGATAATTTGGCGCTGTAAAAGCTTTAAAATGTTCGGCATTTACTTTTGAAGTTCGGTTGCCTCGGTATAATTTGTATTCAAAATACAAGCAAACTTCTGTAATAACCGGCTTTCCATTTTCCTGAAGTGATGCAATCTGAATTGCTGTAATAAGATTTTCTTTTGCATCGGTGCGCAAATCACCAATTGGCAATTGCGAACCTGTAAAGACCACTGGTTTTGACAAATTTTCCAGCATAAAACTTAATGCTGAAGCTGAATACGACATCGTATCTGATCCGTGCAAAACCACAAATCCGTCAAAAGATGTGTAGTTTTCCTCAATAATTGTGGCAATTTTTGCCCACATTTGAGGATTCATATTCGAAGAATCAATTGGATGTTCAAATGAAATGGATTCGATTTCACAATCCAATTGTTTGATTTCTGGAATCTTCTGTAGTAATTTACCAAAATTAAAGGCTTTAAGCGCTCCCGTTTCAAAATCTTTGCTCATACCGATGGTTCCTCCGGTATAAATCAATAATATTTTAGCTTTAGATGACATCTTGGTATTTTAATTTATTGACAACCGGATTGGCATACATAGCCAAAAACCCTTGTCTTGTCACAGGATTATCACTTCCGATCCGCATTTCTAAACGACGCTCAAAAAGCTGTTTTTCGCTTTCTTTGTATTTGTCAGCAAATCGGTCTGTTTCGTTTAAAATATCGTAAGCAATAAAATTAGTCGGCCATAATTGATAGTTTTTCAAAACAACGTCATCAATAGTTTGTGCCAATGCCAGAACCTGCTTGTTTGCATTATCATTTTCGGCTACAATCTGATCGATTTCTGTATCTAAAACATCTCCGACAGAAATGTGTATTCTTTTCTTAGTTCCCATGATACCACTAATGATATTCATGAAATCTTCGTTTTTATCTTTTACGTAAACCTCATTGTTGGCTTCTGCCATTAATTGTGGCATTTTCAACACATCGGTCGGGTCGTATTCGTATGAAATGGAAACTGGAACTATTTTTAATTTCTTAAAATAATCCATTAAGTTTTCTTCATCAGAAGCCATTCCGATCATTTTTAAAACTCCCGGATTAGTTTCGTCATTTCCGTCTTTTGTTCTTCCTTCTTTTTGGGCAATCCAAACCGAACGATTTTCACGAAGCAGTAATTGTCCCATATATTCTGAAAGAAGCTTAGAACTTTGCAGCATTTCACGAGGCGTTAATCCTCTTAAAACTAAAAAGTTTCTATTCAATTTTGCTAAAGTTGCCAAAAAGGCTTTCTTAACCAAATTATCTCCAATCGCAGATGCTGTCATGACCAAACCATGTTCAAACAAACATACATTTAATAGTGTCGTATCTAAAAGAATATCTCTGTGATTCGATATAAATAAGTAAGAAGTATTAGGTTCTAATTTTTCAAAACCGGAAGTTGTCAAGCCTTCAGAGCTTTTTTCTAAAACCTTCTGAATCGTATTATAAATAAAGTTGCATTGAAAATCACGAATAGAGTGTGTTTTCTTTAATTGTTCCTTCCAAACCTCATCTTCTACATCTGGAAATGTAAAGTTCATCATGGTTTTCATCATAGGATGATTGACAACACCATGAAGTGCTTCATTTATTTCAGAATCATAAAAAGGTCGAATGGCATCAAATTTCTGCATTATTTATATTGATTTTAAGTGGGCAAAAGAACAAAAAAAAAATTACATTAAAGTAACGATTAGATTAAATCCCAAAAACGTCCTTTGAATTTTGGGTTGTTATCGCTGCTATTTCCTCTTCAGAAACTTCATAAATAGCTGCCAGTTTTGAAATTACATTCACTAAATAGCTGCTTTCATTTCGTTTTCCTCGATACGGAATTGGCGCTAAATAAGGAGAATCTGTCTCCAAAACGATATGTTTTAAATCGATTTGATTTAAAAACTGATCGATTTTTCCGTTCTTAAAAGTAACAACACCGCCAATTCCTAATTTCATATTATAGGAAATAGCTTGCAAAGCCTGTTCTAAAGTTCCGGAAAAACAATGAAAAATCCCAAACAAATCTTCAGATTTTTCTTCTTCCAATACTTCAAATATTTCATCAAAAGCTTCACGGCAATGAATTACAATTGGAAGTTTATATTGTTTTGCCAGCTGAATTTGTTTCTTAAAAGCAATCTGCTGTTCTTTTAAATGTGTTTTATCCCAATACAAATCAATCCCGATTTCACCAACAGCATAAAACTTTCTTTTAGCTAATTCGTTTTCTACGTGTGCTAATTCTTCCAGATAATTCTCTTTTACATAAGTGGGATGCAATCCCATCATTAAGAATACATTATCGGGATAATTTTTCTCTAAATCATACATAGACTGAGTTGCTGCTGCATCGATTGCGGGAATAAAAAAACGGGTAACTCCTGCGTTAATAGCACGCTGCATCATTTCGTCACGATCCTGATCAAATTCTTCAGAATATAAATGCGTGTGGGTATCGGTAATAATGGGTGTTGAATTCAAGGCTTTCATTTTAAAGTGGTCAAAATTACGACAATATTAAAAGAATACCAATTTTGTAGAGATTACGGGACGCGGATTTGACTGATTCAATTTGTGAAACCGCGGATAAAACGTTTTTTTCTCTATTGTTCATCTTGAGAAATGACGCTAAGAATGAGAAAAACCTTTGTCAAAGCTTAAAACTTTGACAAAGGTCGCTGTATTTTTTTATCATCTTAAGGAACGAAGAATCTCAAAAGTAGTATCGCAAAGAAAACCCCCATTTTTTCTGACGATCAACTAGTGTGATCCTTCGTTCCTCAGGACGACAAACTTGAATTAATAAAATATCATTTGCCTGTTTCAATAAATAATAAAGCACGGTCTAAAACTTCATCTTTTCCTTCCTGAATGCCTTTAATTGTTGGCTTTACTTTAATATCAGGAACTATGCCAATTCTTTGGGTTTTGCGTTTATCTGTGTAATAAACGCCAATTCCTGTATATCTTGTATGAAAAGTTTTAAAATCAAGTTCGGTTACATTTCCCGCTGTCTGAAAACACATTATTGTCCATTCAGCCTGACTTAAGGATTCTTCGTTAAGCAAAACAATAACTTTTCCTTTATAATGATCTTTGTTTTCAGAACCACAAGTCTCAGCAAGTTTTTCTGTTTCAGCGATTTTAGTGGCACTGAAAACAGTTTGAGAAAATATGATAAAAAGAAATAAAGTAATCTTTTGCATCAATTAATAGGGTTAAGTTTTAAATTGTTTTGGGACAATTCTTATAAAAAGAAAATCGAATTTAGAACTAAAATTCCAAATTCGATTGAGGTTTCACGTAAAGACCGCATTTTTTTTATCAATCTCGCTAAATTTTAACTAATTTAACTCTTCCAACAGCTGTTCAACGTCATCATAATCTTCAAAATCCTGAGAAATGGTCTGTAAAATTTCCTGACATTCTTTATATTTCCCTTGTTTTAATTTAGACAACGCCATATTCCATTTTGCTTTGTCTTTATAAACAGAATTTCCTGCTTCTAATTCTTTAAAAATAGTTTCGGCTTTCACATATTTTCCGACCTGCAATAACGAAACACCATAGAAATATTTAATTTCTTCTGAATTGTTTTCTTTTAAAATAGCTTCAAAAAGTGGTATTGCCTTTTCATATCTTTTGCCATTAAAATTATCCTCAGCCTTTTTCAAAGTTTCTTCAGAAACACCTCTTTCTGTAAAATAAGCACTTTCTGGATGGTTATAATCTTCAAAATTTGGATAATTTTTATAGTCAAAGAAAAACAACCCAAACATAATGGCTACAGAAGCCGCTGCCGCAAAATACCAAGGTTTCAATGAAACTACTTTGCTTTTCTTTTTATGGAAATATTTATCTGAAATTCGGTTTAGGTTTTCTTTAAAAGCTTCTCGCTCCGTTTCTATTCCGAATTTATTGTCTAATTGAAAATGCATTTCTTTGAAACTTTCAAATGCCGATGCCAGTTCCGGATCTTCAGTTAATTGTTTCTCAAAATTGCTTTTTTCATCAACGGTCAGTTCGCCTTGAAGATATTGGTCAAATAATATATAGCGTTCTTCGTTCATGATTAATTGTTTTTTAAAGAGTTAAAATTTTTCGCTTCCTGAATCCACTGCGTCAATTGGCCCACACATAACGATTTCTTTTTTCGAACATAACCGTAAGTCACATTGAGTTTTTCGGCTACTTCTTCCATCGATTTTAAGCTAAAACTGAGTTTTAAAACTTCCTGACATTTCTCTCCCAGTTTTTGGAACATCGTATCAAAAAGCTGTTGTTTTTCGTCAAATTCTTCAGTTTGAGTAACTAAGTCATGCGCAGATTCATTACTAGATACCACGTTCTCATAAATTGTTACCCCTTTGTTTGATGATTTTTTCAGTTCGTTCAACCAGCGTCTTTTACACAATAAGAAAAAGTAAGCATCAAACGGACAAGTAAGCTGCAGTTTATTGGCTTTCGCCTGATTAAAAAGCAAAATCATAATTTCCTGAATCACATCCTGTGCCTGATCTTTATCTCCCGAATTATTGGTGATAAACAAAACCACTTTGGGCGCATACTTCTTATATATCATCTCAATAATTACCGAATCATTTGCGGCAAGTCCTTCAATATATTTTTGGTCAGCATGAATTTTGTTTTGATCCATAAAAAAATGTTTTAACAGCTAATTTAAAAAAAGAATCTCAGAAATTTTCAAAAATAAGGGGTAACAATATTGCAGCGAATTGTATATAACGAAACAAAAGTCTTTTAAAAAACCTTTAAAAAATTAAAAGAAATGGAAAGTTACCAATTTGTAAATGAGAAAAACCAAGACCGGTTCTACGAGATCATCGCTGCCAAAACCCGCAACGGTTTTGTAATTACAGAACATAATGAAAAACTGCCTTATGTAGTGTTGTCTAAAGAAAAAAAAGCTATAAACCACGCTCTGCATTTATTTATCAGTTTGATGACTTTAGGCTTTTGGTTAGTTATCTGGATTTATCTGATTCTGAATTTCTCCCGTAAAAAAGACATTTTGGTAGCCGTTGATGAAGACGGAAATCTCTTTGAAGATAAATGCCTTTCGATTTAAATAAAAAAAAACATCCATTACTCGTAACAACAAGGAATCAATTAAACAACCTGTCTAATCAGACGCGGATTAGGCAGATTCGCTATCACGAAGACGCGGATTAAAACGGATTTTTTTATTAATCAAATTAAAAAAATTAAGTAGTAAATCTGTGTAAATCCGCGTCCTCTATATGCTTAGCCAATTATTCGTTCGTTTAGCAAATTGTCATTTTAAAAAAAAATCAAAAATATAGGGTAACAATTTTTAAAGCCAATTGATATAACAATATAAAAGCCTAAAAAATAATTTTTGAAAACAAGGGTAACAAAATCAAACCCTAATTGATTTAACTAAAAAATTAATTAACCAAATCTGAAAACTACTTGAAACAATCAAGCCAGATTTATAAAAACTAGAAATTATGAAAACAAATTTTAAAAAGATCGGACTTTTAATATTAGCTATGACAACTTTCGCAAGCTGCAACGATACAGACGGAGATGATATTAAACTTTCTCCTCCAACAGCAGCTGCTTTTAAAAGCATCAACGAAAAGGGAGTAAAAAGAAACACTCAAAATTTTACCATGACAGCGGGGAATGGAGTCGTTACGCTAACATCCGCAAAGGGTGTGAAGCTTTACATTAACGGAGATTGTTTAACTAAAAACGGAAATCCTGTTACCGGACAAGTAGATATCGAATTTATCGAGCTTTTTGACAAAGGAAATATGTTAGTGACTAACAAACCAACAATGGGAATTATGCCAGACGGAAAGAAAAATCTTTTGATTTCTGGAGGAGAATTCTTCATCAAAGCAACTCAGGGGGGAGTCGAATTACAAACATCTTGTTCGTTAAGCATGATTGTTCCAACAGCATTAACGAATGGTTACGATAATTTAATGACTTTATGGACTGGAGTTATTGATGAAGATGGCGAACTGGCTTGGAAAGATGCCAGAGGCGCAGACGGAAAAGGCGGCGTTCAAGGCGAAGGAAACAATTATTATGTGACTTTTGGAAACTTTGGATGGACAAATGTTGACCGTTTCTACAGCGATCCAAGACCAAAAACAACCATTTTGGTAGATGTTCCTGAAGGATATGATAATACCAATAGTGCTGTATATCTTTCTTATGATGGCGAAGGTACCAATGCGCTTGCAAAATTAGACACTTACACAGCCGAAGGATTATTCAGCGAACACTACGGTCAGATTCCGGTTGGTCTTGCCTGCCACATCATTTTCGCAACAGAAGATAATGGTAATTGGAGATACGCAATAAAAGGAGTAACAACTACAGCAAATGCCGTTTATAACTTCACACTAGCCGAAACAACAGTCGGTACAGAAGCCCAGCTGGTTGCTGCAATTAATGCCATTCAGTAACTTTCAAATGCTTTTTTTAAGAAAAAGTGGTGATTTGCTCATCACTTTTTTTTACATTTAATCCTGTTTGAAATTTTCCCAGGAAATTTTAAGCCTCAAAACTATCTAGTTATGAAACCACAACTGTGTATTTTCTTTATTCTCTTTTCTATTCTCTCAATAGGGCAAACCAAAGTAAAAGACACCATAACCCGAAGAGCTAACATCAGTTTTATTCAAAACGGAAATCAGGTTTCTTATAAACCCGAGACACCGCCTTTGATTCCGATTGCGGGGGCGCCAAAGCCAAGTTATTCTTATTTATGGGAACTCGGCGACGGACATTACAGCAAAGAAGCCGAACCGAAACATGTTTACAAAAAGAAAGGCACTTATACCACAAGACTTGCCGTAACGAACAATTACGACAACGGGAAACCACCTGCAACACGCCCTAAAAAAGTGGCTGTAAATGATATTACGGATACTAATTATAAAGATATTGCTTCGATTGCAGATCAGAACGGTTTTGCAATTATAAAAAACTGTGATCCAATTCCGGAACAGGAAATGGTGGTCGTGGTAAGTTATCAGAATCTGGAGAATTATGTTTCGAGTGGCAAACTTTATTTGTTTTATAATGAAAGGCAATTCAAACACAATAATTTCGAATTAAGTGATTTTCGAACTTATGCGGGCGAACGTGAGGTCAAAGAAAACTTAGTCGCTTCAGTAGATGATTTGAATGATTCGAATAATTTTATGGCTTCCGCCGAAGGGAATTTCAAAACCAAAAAATACCGAAATACAACCACTGAAGAAGATTTGGACGCATCTCTTTTAGATGCCAACAAAACCTATCATAATGTTTCTGTTTTAGAATTCGACGACGCGAATCCGGGCGAAACACGAAATGTTTTTTACACTTTCAAAACCACTCCCGAAATGATTAAAGATACCAGTGCAACGGTTACCATGCGCGGTATTTTTGTTCCTAACAGAAGTTATAAAAACCATAAAGTGAAAAATCTGGAAATGGAAATTGTGACTTCTCATGACCCAAATAAAATGGGTTCTAACGGAAGATTTATGAATTACAGACTGGTTCGTTTTAAAAGAGTAAATTTTAAAACCCGTTTTCAGAATAATGGTGAAGGTCCGGCAAGGAAAATTCGTTTAGAAACAGACGTTCCGGATATGTTTGACAAAAAGACTTTCCAGATTGAAAGCATGTATCCCGAATGTCCGATTTGTCCAAAAGGCGAAGAACCAACTGTAAGCTGTCTTGATACGATTATCAAACAGAAACAAATCATTTTTACTTTTAAAAATATTTATCTGCCGGGAAGCGAACAAAAAAATGTTCATGAAAAAGATTCTACAAAAGGTTTTGTAAAATACTCGATGAAGTTTGGCGAAGATTTTCATAAGGTAAAAACCAAAAGCCGAACCGCCATTATTTTTGATAAAAATGAACCGATAATTACCAATTATGCCACTACCCGATTCCTGCCTGGACTTTCGATTGGTGCAAAAGCAGGTTATAATTTTTATCCTGATTTGGATAAATCTACGAGTTATTTTGTGGGAGCTACGCTTTCGCCTTTTAAATCGTATCGTTTTTATTGGCAGGTTGAATGGGTAAATGCTTTAAACCAATATAACAGTGCTGTAAATGTTACAGACGAATTTAATACCAATGCCAATGGAACAAGACAGTTGGTGCGTACCACCACTTCTACTGAAAATAAAAATATCAATTGGGAAGTTCCGGTTTTAATTCGCTACAACATCAACAATTACATTGGTGTTGGTGCGGGGATTCAGGCCAACATCAATGTTTCTTCTGAGCAAAATCAGACGATTAAAATAGATACTTACGAAGGCGATAAAGAGAATTTTTTGATTAGTTCGACAACCACTTCAGATAAAGTAAAAAACAGTTTTACAGATGTAAAAACAGGTCTGTTATTTGATTTAACGGCAGGTTTTGCCAGAATTGGGCCGAGTCTTGGTGCTCGATATGTGATTAATTTTGAACAGAATTTTAATTATTTTCAGGTGTATGGAATTTGGAAGTTTTAGGTGGTTATACCGCAAAGATACGCGAAGGTTCCACAGAGATACGCAAAGGATCTCTTGCCACTAATTTCACTAATTTCCACTAATTTTAAATAATACTTACATGACTATTCATAACTCAGATTTAAACAATTTTTTGCCACAGATTATATAGATTAACACAGATTAAAACAAACAGTCCAATCTCATCCCGACATTTAGAGATCGGAACAAAAAACCCTAAAAATCTTTTTAATCAGTGGCCTAAAAAAATAGTCTGCTTAATAGCAGTCATCATACTTATTATTAAGTTTCGATTTGCGAAAATTCGTGAAATTGCTTCGCCTGTTCGCTATCGCTCGGGTCGTGGCAAAAAAACAACATAATATGAACTTACATCACTTATATGGTTTTATCTTCCTTTTCCTGAGTCTGAATGTTTTCGGGCAAAATCAGGAGGATAAAATATATAATGCTGTTGACAGTTTTACTGCAAATCCTTCCGCGGAAGCGTTACAAAATCTCGGAAATATTGAAAGTGATTTTTGGAAAAGTGCAAAACCAAAAACCAAAGACGAATTATTGGCGATTGTCATTTTAAACTGCAATAAAGCCTATTACGAAAATCAATTTGGACAAACTTTAAAAGCGGTAAAAAGCTATGAAAATGCCTGGATGATTTATCAGAAATACAAATTGAAAAATTATGATATTGTTGAATTCTGTTTAAAACCTTTAGGAAACTTGTATACGGTTTTGGGCGATTATGAAAATGCCGAAAATACTATCAAACAATATTATTTTATTGCCACTCAGGAGAAAAACAAAGCTCAAAAAACGGCCGCAATTCTTAATCTTTCGAATGTTTATCAGAATACGGGAAATGTTTATAAAGCAATCGAATTAATTGAAAATACCATTCAAACCGAAAAACTCTCCAACACAGAAAAAGGTCTTTTACTGAATAATTTAGGTACAAACTTTGTTTTATCTTCTAAAAAAACCGAAGCTGAAACTTCCTTTTTAAAAGCTGTTTCTTTTTTAAAAAAGGATAAATCACAAACGGAAACTTTAGCTAATGGGTATCGAAATCTGGCGCAGTTAAAAGTCAATGAAAATGATTTTGCAAAAGCATCAGAATACTTCGAAAAAGCTAAAACCGAATTCAATAAAACCTCTAATCGCGAACCTAGAAAAATAGGACAGTTTTATTATGAAGCCGCTTTTATTGCTTTCAGCGAAGGAAAATTAGCCGAGGCACAAGAAAATATTGAATTCATTTTTAAAACACTTCTTCCTTCTTATTCCAGTTCAAAAAGTAAACTGCCCAATCAAAATTCGCTTTATGCGGAAACGGTTTTATTGGATGCTTTGGATTTACAGGCTTTGATTTTTTTAGCCAAAAATAAACCTAAAGAGGCGCTGAAAAGTTACGAGCTTTCTTTTGGGATTGAAGAAATGATTCAGTCACTTTTGGTTTATGAAAATTCTAAAATTATAACACAAGTCCGAAACCGAAACCGAACAGAAAAGTGTATTGAAATCTATCTTTCTCTTTATGAAAAAGAAAGAAAAATGAGCTATATGGAAAGCGCTTTTCTACTTTCGGAACAAACTAAATCGGTGGTTTTAAAAAATCATCTTAAAAATTCAGAAACGATTTCAAGAGAAGAAAAACTGATTTTACAGCAATTACAAAATTGGAATACTACAATTCTGAAAGAACAGCAAAAACTGGAATTGGCGGATATTTCGAAAATCAATGAAGCAGTAAAAAAACAAAATGAATTAATGCTTCTTTTGAAAACGAAACAAAGCAAAACAGGTTCAAAAAAGAATACCAACTTTGATCTTTCTGCACTTTATGCCAAATTAGAAAAAGACAATGCACTATTAATCGAATACTTTTTCGGAACACATTGTATTTATAATTTTACTTTAGAAAATAATAAAATAACACTACATAAAATAGAAACCGAAAAAAACGCTTTTCCAGAACTGCTTTCTTTTATTGGTCTTTTTAAAGACCCTTCGGCCATTACTAATAATCCTAAAAAATATAATTTACTGGGAAATAAGGTTTACAAAAAGCTTCAAATTCCCAATCCTTCAAAACATAAAAATTTAATCTTAATTCCAGATGGTATTCTGTCTTTTCTGCCTTTTGAAGCCTTAATCAATGAAACGTCCAATACGACCAACTTTACCAAAATGCATTATCTGCTGGACAAATTTGATGTTGCTTACAACAATTCGGCCGAATTATATTTGAATTCCAATACCCTTTCAAAAGGAAAACAAAACATTCTCGGTGTTTTTCCGATTTTTAAAAAGACGAATTACGCACTTAGATTTTCAAAAAATGAATTAGAATCCATAAAACATAATTTTAAAGGACAGTTTTTTGAAAACGAAAATGCTAGTTTTTCAAACTTTAAAAATAATTCAATAGGAAAATCTATTATACATCTCAGTACACACGCTTCTTCAGGCGATTTGGAAACTCCTGCCAGCATCAAATTTTACGATCAAGAAATCTTGTTTTCTGAACTTTATAATTTAAAACTTAATCCTGATTTGGTGGTTTTAAGTGCCTGTGAAACGGGAATTGGGAAGTTATATAAAGCAGAAGGTGCTATGAGTGTTGCAAGAGGTTTTCAGTTTGCAGGAGCTCAAAATCTGCTATTTTCGTTATGGAATGTAAACGATTATACGACTTCTGTTTTTATGGATTACTTTTATAAAGAAATCAAACACAATGTTTCTTTTGTACGAGCGAGTGCCAATGCTAAAAGGGATTTTTTAAAAGATGAAACCATTCCAAATGCTAAAAAATCACCTTATTACTGGAGTGCTTTTGTTTATTATGGAACTATCGAAGAAACCGAAAAACCTACAAATTATATCTTCTATATCATTAGTTTTTTGGCTGTAATTGGCTTATTTTTGGGTTTCAATCAGTACAGAAATGGAAAATCTTCACGAAATTCTCAAAATAGAGAATTACAAAAAAATAAAATTCAAAATCACTAAAACTCAGCATTTACAGATTAAAGCCAAAATTAACGGCATCTCTGGAAATTTCATTTTAGACACAGGCGCATCGAACACTTGCATCGGATTCGAAGGTATAGAATACTTTGAATTAGCAGCAAAAAAATCAAAAACAAAAGCTTCGGGCGCTGGCGGAACGGGAATGAAAACTCAGATTTCATCTCAAAATAAATTACAGTTAGGAAGCTGGAAAAACAAGGATTTCAGCATTGTGATTTTTGATCTTTCACATGTCAATGAAGCTTTAGAATCGTATAAAGCAAAGCCTGTTCACGGCATTATAGGCGCTGATGTTTTACTAGAAGGTAAAGCGATTATTGATTATTTTAATCATTATTTGTATTTAAAATAAAAATTCCCAAAAAATGGCTGTCTCAATTGAGACAGCCATTTTTTTTATGAAACTATTCCTGCGGAGCGACACATAAATCTTTTCGAAAATATTCTTTATTATTTTTATTCTATTTTATCCATTTCTGTCTTTCCAAATGCATGTCTTTTCAGTGAAAAATAAGCCATAACTGTACTCAGTAACATCAAAGCTCCTCCTAAAATAAATGGCGCTCCAGCAAATTTAAAAGGCGCATCATTATGAGTGAAAAAGTAAAATGTATTGGCCATCATTGGCGGGCCAATAATTGAAGAAGCACTCATTAAACTAGTCAAAGTTCCCTGAATTTCTCCTTGTTCGCTTGGTGCAACTTTACTCGCTACAACCGACTGCAGAGCAGGCCCAGCGATTCCGCCAAGACAATATGGAATTAGAAAGACAAACATCATCCAGCTTTCTGTTGCAAAAGCGAATAACAGCATTCCGATTGTGTATAAAGCCAAACCGATATAGATACTTTTTTCGTTTCCAATTTTTGGATTAATAAAACGAACCAATCCGCCTTGTACTACGCCAACCAATAAACCAATAATTCCTAATGAGATTCCGATCATTCTTTCATCCCAATTGAATTGATAGATAGTAAAAAAGCTCCAGTTGCTTTGTACCGCATGAGAACCTACATACAAGAAAAAGATTGCAGCAATTAATCCAATTAAAGTGGGATGTTTTCTTAAACCTAGAATTGCTCCAACTGGATTGGCACGTTTCCAGTCAAAAGGCCTGCGGTTTTCTTTTTTAAGTGATTCTGGCAGAATGAAAAATCCGTATAGAAAGTTCAACATACACAAAACCGCCGCTGCATAAAAAGGAACTCTGGATCCATACTGTCCTAAAAGTCCTCCAATTACAGGACCAATAATAAACCCTAATCCGAAAGCAGCGCCTATTAATCCGAAGTTTTTAGCTCTGTTTTCTGGAGTACTAACATCCGCAATATATGCTGAAGCCGTTGTAATACTCGCTCCGGTCACTCCTGCAATAATTCTTCCGATGAAAAGCCAAACAATAGTTGGCGAAAATGCCAATAAAATATAATCTAGCGAAAAACCAAAAAGCGAAATCAAGATAATTGGTCTTCTTCCGAATTTATCACTTAAATTTCCAATTACTGGGGCAAATACAAACTGAGTTATCGCATAGGCGAAAGTTAACCAGCCACCTATTTTTGCCGCTTCGCTGATGTCGCCATGAATTAATTCTTCGATTAATTTTGGAACCACAGGAATAATAATTCCCCATCCTGTAATGTCAATTAACATGGTTATGAAAATAAAACCAATGGCTGCAGATTTGTCTTTTTGTAGCATAGTTATTTTTGTAAGGAGATGCAAATAAACAGATTTTTCAATTAACAATAAAAAAACCCAAAATCTCAACGGTTAATTTCCAAAGTTCAAAATCCCAAATTCCAATTGAAAATGTTTTTTTTTCACGCAGATTAAAAAAGATTTTAGCAGATAAACGCAGATCTTTTTCTAATTTGATCTGTTTAAATATTTATCCTTTTGCTTAACATAACCCGTGGTTGAAACCACGGGTTATGTTTTAATGTAATGAATAGAAAATCTTTAACTGCGTCGAATGATTTTAGATAATCAATAAAAAAATCCCAAATTCCAATTTGAAGGAATCTGGGATTTTTCATTTTGAAATTCCGAATTCGGGTTCGGAATTTCATTATCAAAAATTAAAACTATTAATGGGTATGTTTAGGATTAAAACCATCTTCACTTAATTCTGCTGGCGTATAATCCGCGTGCATTTCAGCTTCGTAGTCGATTTTTTCTCCTTTAGAGAATTTTCTAATGATTTTCTCCATAATATCATAGATTACAGGAACCACAATTAATGTTAGGAATAATGAAGAGATCAAACCTCCGATAATTACCCACGCTAATCCGTTTTTCCATTCTGCTCCAGCTCCAGATGCTAATGCAATTGGGAACATACCAAACACCATCGCAATTGTTGTCATCAAGATCGGACGTAAACGAGCGTGGTTCGCTTGAATAAGAGCGTTTCGAATTGATTCTCCAGCTGCTCTTCTCTGATTCGTATAATCGACAAGCATGATCGCATTCTTACACACCAGACCAATCAACATGATTACCCCTAAGATGGTAAAGATGTTTAAAGTATTGTTTGTTAATGCCAAGGCAAATAAAACCCCAATGAACGAAAGCGGAATTGCAAACAATACAACAAACGGGTGAACGAAACTGTCATACAATCCAACCATTACAAGGTAAACCAAAATAATAGCCGCTAATAATGCGATTCCTAAAGTACCAAATCCTTCTGACTGGTTTTCTTGGTCACCACCCCAGATGTAGTTAACTCCTGTTGGTTTTTTCAATTTATCCAATTTTGCCTGCCATTGTTGTACGATTGTTCCCGCTGGCACCCCAACGTTCTGACCTTGTACCGTTACAGAAGCCGTTTTATCTCTACGCTCTAATTTACTTGGTCCAGAACCTTCAGTAATGGTAGCAAATTGGTTTAATTTAATTTGCTGACCTGCGTTGTTGATAAAAATCAAGTTACTAACGTCTGTGATGTTTTTTCTATCAAATTCGTTGTATTTGATGTTGATATCATATTCGTATTCACCAGCTCTATATTTACCATCAGTGTTTCCACTGTAAGCTGTCTGCATTGTTAAACCAACTGTTTGAAGTGTTAATCCTAACGCCGCCATTTTATCTCTGTCAACCTGAACGTTAATCTCCGGGTTTCCGTCTTCAACTGTTAATTTAATCTCAGTTGTTCCAGGAATAGTACGCAATTCAGCTTCAGCCATTTTTGCAAATTTCATGGCACTTTCTACGTTTGGACCTGTTACGATCAAACCTAAAGTAGCATCTTCTGCTGTTCCTAAAATACCTACCGGAACTGTTTTTACCTTAGCACCAACTAAAATTTTCTCTAATTTACGTTTTGTTTTAGCAGCATAAACGTTGGCGTCATCTGTACGATCTTTTTGCTCAATCATTTTAACGTCAATCTCTGCTTTGTAAGCTGTAGCCTGAGCCGCTCCTAAACCTTCACTGGTTTGTCCTACAGTTGTAATCTGGCTGAAAACATATTTTTCTCCTTTTAAGAAAGCTTCTGCTTTTTGCGTCATAAAGTTGGTCTGCTCTAATGAAGCATCTTTTGGCATCTCAATTTGTACCAAGAACTCACCACTATCAGATGATGCGAAGAACTCTCCTCCAATGTAACCACCTCCCATTAACCAGAAGATTGTACCAAAGAACATCACCACAATAGCAACCATTGTTTTAATATAGTGATCTAAACACCAGTTTAGCAAGTTAGATACCCAGTCCGTAAAACGAGTTAAGTAACTTTCAAATCCAAGAATGATTCTTCCGAAAAGGTTTTTACCTTCAATATGTTCTAATTTTCCGAAACGAGAAGATAACCAAGGGATAATAGTAAACGAAGCCAATAATGAGAACATCGTAGAGATAATTACCGTAACACAGAATTGTGTAATAATGTTCGACACCAATCCTGTAGACATTGCAATTGGCAAGAACACCACCACAATTACTAAAGTAATCGAAGTTACGGTTGCACCAATTTCGGCAGTTCCATCATAAGCAGCACGGATTCGGCTTTTACCCATCTCCATGTGTCGATAAATATTTTCCAATACCACAATCGCGTCATCCACAAGGATACCAACAACAAGAGATAAACCTAGTAAAGACATTAAGTTAAGCGTATAACCTAATAAATAGATTCCGATAAATGTTGCAATCAAAGAGGCAGGAATAGATACCATTACGATTAATGAGTTTCTAATACTATGCAAGAAGAACAACATTACAAATGCTACCAAAATAACCGCAATTAATAAGTCATGTACAACAGAATCTGCTGCTTCAAGCGTAAACACTGTACTATCTTTTGCAACTTCTAATTTTAACTGAACCGACTTGTAATCGTTCTCTAATGTCTTAACAGTTTTAATTAACTGCTCACTTACCGCAACCGCATTTGCATCTGATTGTTTTACAATTTGAAGTACAATCGCACTTTTTTGATCAACACGCGCAATTTTCTCCGCGATTTTTTGTGTATCCTGAACGTCAGCGATATCTCCTAAACGAACCTGAATTCCGTTTTGAGAAGAAACTACTAGGTTTCTTAATTCTTCAACGTTTTTATATTTACCCGCTAAACGGATTAAGATTTTTTGGTTACGAGTCTGAATGTTTCCAGTAGGGAAATCCAAGTTTGAACTCAAAATGGTCTGCTGTACCTGAGGAACTGAAAGTCCGTAACCCTGCATTTTTACAGCGTCAAGATTTACCTGAATCTCACGCTCTTGACCACCAATAATGTTTACCTGAGCAACCCCTTGTACACGAGATAAAATTGGAGCAATCTTTTTATCAATCAAATCGTAAAATTGCGCTTCGTCCATTTTACCATTTGCTCCAAGGGTCATAATTGGTAAATCACTCAAAGAGAATTTAGTCAATGACGGCGGATCTGCATCGTCTGGTAAGTCGCTCAAAATCGCATTGATTTTACGCTGTGCATCGTTCATCGAAATATCAACATTGGCATTTGAGGTCAATGTAATCGATACAATCGAAAGACTCTCATAAGATTTCGAATCGATTTTTTTGATGTTTTCAAGAGAAGCAATCGCATCCTCAATTTTCTTTGTTACTGTATTTTCAACCTCACTCGGAGAAGCACCAGGATAAGTAGTTGAAACCGTAATTACATTGGTTTCGAATTTTGGGATCAGCTCGTAGCCTAACTGGCTGTAGCTGAACAATCCACCTAAAGTCAGAATTGTAAACAATACAATTACTAACGACGGACGTTTTATGGATATTTCGGCTAATTTCATATGTTTTTTTATTAAGTCATTAGTTTTTTTAGTTGCTAGTCCTTAGTCATTTCGTTCTTAGTCTGGTGCCTAATCAAGACACTAAAAAACTAAGGACTAAGTACTACAGTACTAAACCACTAATTACTTTTATTTAATAATTTCTACTGTATTTCCGTCTTGTAAGTTGATTTGACCTGTAGTAATTACTACATCTCCGTCATTCAAACCATTGATGATTTCAACTTTATCTCCTAAAATTCTTCCAGCAACTACTTTTTTCAATTTAGCAATGTTGTTTTCTACTACGAAGATTTCGTTACTGCTCACACTTCCAACAAAAGCATTTCTAGGAACCACTTTTAAGTTTTGTTTTTGGTTGTTTGAACCAAAGTTTGCAGTTCCATACATACCTGCTTTAAGGTCGTTGTTAGCATTGTTTGTAATTTCGATTTCAACCGGGAAGTTTAAAGAAGCATCTGCTTTAGCAGCGATGAAAGTAATTTTTCCAGAGAAAGTTTTATCAGGATAAACACTAGCGGTAATGTTTACTGTGTTTCCTAATCTTAAACTTGCCACTTGGCTTTCGTTTACTGTAACAGTCAATTTTAATTTAGAAACGTTTACAATATCAAATAAAGCAGTTGCAGGCATTCCAGCTAAAATAGATCCTGGTTCAACATATTTTTTATTGATGTATCCGTTAATTGGAGCTTTTACTCTTGTATCTCCAACATTAATTTTAGCTTGAGTATAGTTAGATTGCGCATTTGTTAAAGCTAATTTTGCCTGATCCAATTGTTGTTTTGTAACACCACCTGTTTTGAAAGCGTTTTCATATCTAGCATAATCCGATTTTGCATTTTGATATGCTGCTTCAGCTGCTTGAGCATTTACATTGATTACATCACCTCTTACTGTCAAAAGAGTTTGTCCAACTCTTACGTAATCACCTTCTTTTACTAAAACGCTGATTACTTTTCCAGATTTTTCAGCAGAGAAAGTCAACTCCTGAATTGGTGCAAAGTTTCCGTTTGCAGTAAAACCAAGATTTACATCTTCTGTTTTTACCGTTGCTACTTTTACCGAAACTGCTGCATTTTTTTCTGCTACAATTGCAGTTTTACCTTCATTCTCAGCCTTATTCTTATTTAAAATGAAGTTAATCCCGACAATTGCCACGACTATGATTACGATTGTTATAATTATTTTTTTCATTGTAATAATTTGTTATTTAGTAAGAGATTTTAGTTCGCCTTTTGATTTAATTAGAGATATTTCGGCAATTTTATAATTTAAAACTGCTCTGGTATAATTATTCTGAGCTTCAAGTGATGCATTTTCAGCGTCAAGCAAATCGGTTAAAGAAGCTAGACCTTGAAGATAATTGTTTTTGGTATTGCTAAGAATTTCACTAGCCAAACGCATATTTTCTTGTTGATTCTGAATGGTCACCAAATTATTATTGATTTGAGTCATTGCATTTTTATAATCTAGATCAAGTGATAATTTAGTGTCTTTAATGTCTTCCTGAATTGATCTAATTTCAACATCTGCTTGTCTTACTTTTGCACGAGTACCAAAACCAGTAAAGATTGGCACATGTAAGTTTAACCCAATTGCAGAGAAATCTGACCAATAAACTCCTTTATCTGGTTTTGCAAACCAAGGAAATTCAGGACCCTGACCAATATAATTGTAACCGGCAGTTAATGAAAGCGTAGGGTAATATCCTGCCTGCATTGCTTTTTTATTGTAAACCAAAAGCTCTTCTTGTTTTTTCAAAAGCAGATATTCTGTTCTGTTTTCGATATTTGGCTCTTGAGTTAAGGTAGCCGGAACCACTTCAAATTCTTCTTTTGGCAAAACGATTTGAGTTTCGATAGGCATACCCATATAGAATTTCAAAGCATTTTCCTGCAATGTAATTTGATTTTTAATCTGCTGACGTTCTGTATCGATGTTAGACATTTTAACGACAATACGATCTAAATCAATTTTTTTAGCCAAACCGTTGTCAAACTGACCTTTTACAATATCACGAACTTTGGTAGTGTTTACATAATTACTATCCAAAAGCATGAGTCTTTCCTGCTGGACATATACAGAATAATAGTTATTCGCCACTCTCTCAATAACTTGCTCTTCTGTCAATTGATCGTTTATTTGATAAAATTCACGAGTAGATTTTGCCGCTTTCAACCCTGTAAAAACAGATTGATCAAAAATTGCCTGTGTCAAAGAAAGTCCTGCAGTAGAAGTCCAGGTCTGTCCAAATGCTGCTTGGATTGTAGTTCCCGGTTGTCCAAAACCTGCTCCATCAATAACTGTTGTCTGGATAATAGGATTGTACGTTAGGTTTCCATTTGCAGATATTTGCGGTAACGCTCTTGAACGTACTTCCTGGATTTTATATTCGCTATTTTCAACCTGAAGTTTTGCCTTTTTAGCATCTGCTTTATTTTGAAGCGCATAATTGACCGCGTCTTTCAGAGTTAAAGTGGTTGTTTGTGCGACGGCAGAAAAGCCTATTGTACACAAAACTATAAGAAAGATTCTTTTCATAAGTGTTACTATTTATTAAATTTGAGATAAGACCGTCATTATTTCTTTACCCTCACATCGAAAAATGACGATTAATTTTGGAATGGTTAATTTTTAATTCTTTTCAATTGCTTTTCTAATTCCTCGACTCCTTTTGGAGTAGCCATTGCCCGAGTATGGTATTCTAATGCTTCTAATTCTATTCGTTGTGCTTCACTTTCAGAAACTGTATTTTCGTTTATATGAAAAACCAATGTGTAATAAAACTTCACATAAACCTCTATATTTAAATCATCTCTATAAAGTCCGTCACGTATTCCTTTTTCGATATTATCTCTAAAACATTGTGTACATTGATCAATTTCGATAGAAAGGATATTTTGATAAATCTCTGGATAATGTTTTTTCAGCTGATAAATTGGCGAAGTATCTGTGTTGTTTTTAAACATATCACGAAACATTTCTCTAATCTCAAAATTCTCATGAATGGCATTATAATTCTTAGCGATAATGGTATCCATAATTTCGTGCACCTGTCCATGAACCAAAGAAGTGCTTTCTTCAATCAAAACCTCTTTATTACAGAAATATTTGTAAATCGTTTTTTTCGAAATACACATTTCTCCTGCAATATCATCCATTGTAACACTCTTAAAACCAAGCTTTAAAAAAAGTTCGCTTGCTTTTGCTATTATTTTCTCTTTCATTTTAATTTTCCCAATTGCCTTACAAATATAGTTAGGAAACTAAAATCTATAAAATAGTTTCCATTATATTTGTAATAATTTTACATTAAACTAATGATTATGTAAGATTTATATGCTAAATTCAAGATTAGCGATTAACTTGATGTCTTTTCCAAGAGCCAAACCGCTGTTATGATTAAAAGATTCATAGTTTAAACCAAAATCCTGACGTTTGATATCTCCTTTAATTTCAAAGGCCACTTTCTTTTGACCATTATACGTATTTACGCCAATAAATTCTGCGTCAAGTTCAACCACCCTTGTCACATCTTTAATCGTTAAATCACCTTTAATGAAGTTAATATTGTTGTTTACTTTTTGAAATGAAGTCGATTTAAAACTAACAATAGGATGTTCATCTGCTTCAAAAAAATCTTGAAGTTGTAAAGAAGAATCGACCTGCTGAAAACTTTCGTTTTTATTATTAATATCAAGTGAAAACTCTACCGATGCATCTTCAATTTCATTGTCTTCAAGACTCACATAACCGCCAAATTTATTTGTAGTTCCTCCTAAATAAGCAATTTTTGAATGTCTCATTTTAATTAAAACATCTGATTGTGTAGAATCTAAAGTCCATGTTGTTTTCATAAATATCTGATTTTAATGAGCTTATTAATTGTTTTAAACTCTCAATGGAAACTTTTTTAGTGTTTCCAGTTTCCATTCAACGCTGCAAATATAGACAGGAAACTCTAAATACCAAAAAAGTTTCCAAGTTTTTTAGAAAATATTTTAACAAATTCATTCTTAGCGCTTTTTATTTAATCCTTTTAAAGTTTTAACAGCATTTAAAATTTAGAAAGCAATAATTCATAATTGAATTGTATCTTTGAGGCTCGAAAATCAGAATTTCATTTTATGCACGATATTAGTCAGTACCAGGATTTTTTTATTGATTATTTAAAAAAACAAAATATTCACAAAGAACCTGTAAATCTCTATGAACCGATTGAATATATTTTAGGGCTTGGAGGAAAACGAATTCGCCCGGTTTTAACTTTAATGGCGGCAGAAGTTTTTAATACTGATTATTCCGTTGCTCTTCCTGCAGCTATGGCTGTAGAAGTTTTTCATAATTTCTCACTTGTTCATGATGACATAATGGATGATGCACCTTTGCGAAGAGGCCAAGTAACGGTTCATGAAAAATGGAATTTAAATACAGGAATCCTTTCTGGCGATGCGATGCTGATTTTGGCGTATCAATACTTTGAACAATACGAACCAAATGTCTTTAGAAATCTAGCAAAATTATTCAGCAAAACAGCTCTTGAAGTTTGCGAAGGCCAGCAATGGGACGTGGATTTTGAAACTCGTAAAGATGTTACGATTCCGGAATATCTCAAGATGATTGAATACAAAACAGCTGTTTTAGTTGCCGCCGCCATGAAAATGGGCGCGATTGTAGCCAAAACATCTGAAAATGAAGCCGATTTAATTTATGATTTCGGATTGAATTTAGGATTAGCTTTCCAATTACAGGACGATTATCTGGATGCTTTTGGAGATCCGGAAACTTTCGGAAAACAAGTTGGAGGCGATATAATCGAAAACAAAAAAACCTATTTATACCTAAAAGCTCTGGAATTTTCTTCAAAAGAAAAAGCTTCAGAATTAGAGCAATTGTTTACTTTACAATTAGAGGATAATACCGAAAAAATAGAAACTGCAAAAGCTATTTTTAATGCATCAGGAGCTTCAAAAGCAACACAAGATGCTATCGAAATGTATACTTTAAAAGCTTTTGAAACTTTGGAAAAAATGGAAATCAACGCTGAAAAGAAAGATGTTTTAAGGACTTTTGGCGAAAATTTAATGGGACGTAAAGTTTAGTGTTCAGTTTTCAGTAAATCTACAATCTAAAGTCTAAAATCTAAAATAATTATGTTTGTAGCACCAGTAAATACCGAATCATTATTAGCGCAAGCGCAGGCAGAGACTTTATATCTAAACTTAATCGAACAGATCAATAAAGATTTTAATCTGGCAAATGAAGGAATTGATTTTCCATTAAGCATTTCTCCTGACGAACTGAAAATTCAGCTTCATGAAAAGATTTACAGAATGATTCAGTACAAATTTGCTGAATATTTAAATCTGCTTTACATTATTGATGTTCCCGAAAACGAAATCAAACAACTCGATGGATCAGATTTAGTAATTCTAGCGGAACAAGTTGCGTTTTTGATTTTAAAAAGAGAATGGCAGAAGGTTTGGTTTAGGAATTATTATAAGTGAGAAAGATACAAAGTGACAAAGGCTTTTTATTTATTGAGCAATTTCCACTTTTAAAATCTCATGATACCTTTTCCCATAAGTTATTCTCACATTTACACCATTCTTAAGCACCCCATTATTAGCTTTAGTAAAAGTATTAAAACCTCCTAATAAAGCATCTTCATATTGAAAATCAATAGAATCGACTTTAAACTTTTCTATCGTAACAGATTTTCTTCGAGAAATCGGCCTAAAGCTTTCTAAATTGGAAATTTTCCCTTCAACCACTAATACATTGGGAGAATTAAAAAGATTCTGAATTCTTTTCTCTGTAGTATCTGTTGTATAAAATTGTAGATAGAAAAACATAATTGTTGATATACTAAAAACTAGACCAATTGTCCACAATAATATCACTTTTTCATAATCATCATTTCCTCTTTTAAACTTTTTAATCAAAGCCCAAAGAATAAAAGAGAAAATTGCAACCCAAAAAAATACGCTAAAAGACCTTGTGTTCGATGGCAATTCAGAAATGGACCAATAAGTATAATAATTCATACTAAAAAACTTAGAATCTTAGTATCTCAGTCCCGATGACTATCGGGATAGCAATTTAAAAATAAACTCTCACGAAAGGCATAAATCCAGATCCGTAAAGACTTTTATTCGGATCATACAAAACGTCGTAACGAGCACCAATAGTAACATTTCCTGTTCTGTAACCAGCGCCCAAATATAATGCAGTATTCCAATAACTATCTGAAAAAGCGGGTCTGTTAATATTCGATTCGTATCTAGTATCTACTTTAACTTGTTCCAACTCTGCAGATAGTTGAATTTCTGGAATGGGATTCACAAGTGTGATTAAACTTCCGCCATAAACGTACGATTCATAATAATTTCTCGAATTTAAATAGCCAAATTGCAGTCCAACTCCAACAGCAACAATTGGGTTTACGTTATAAATTGCACTAGGCATTACAGAAATATCGGTATATCCGGAACCAAATCCTAGACCCAATCCGCCTCCAAATTGAACTTTGTCCCAAAAGTGATTACTATTATCTATAACATATTTTTGCTGTCCTGAGACATTCGTTGAAAATAAAACAGCCAAAATCACAAAAAAGAAATTGAAAACGATTGAAATTTGATTTTTATTCATAGTTAACGTTTATTTTAACAAATTTTTACGTAAAAGTACGTAAAAAAAAGATTTAAATAAATGTGATTGTTGTACTTTTGCCTTTCTATATAACAAAAAGTATATTCACTCATATTATGGATAGGTTTTCATTTTTAAACGCAGCGCATACCGAGTTCTTTGCACAATTATACGATCAATATTTAGTTAACCCAGACAGCGTTGAGCCTAGCTGGAGAAGTTTCTTTCAAGGTTTCGACTTTGGACAAACAACTTATAACGACGAAAATCCAGTGCAAACTATCGTTGAGTACGTGACTAGCGATAACACAGATTACAGTCAGGTTTCAGAAAAACTAAAAAAAGAATTCAACGTTCTGAAATTAATTGACGGATACCGTACGCGCGGGCATTTATTCACGAAGACAAATCCTGTTCGTGACCGCAGACAATCTTCGCCAACTTTAGATATCGAGAACTTCGGATTATCTGCGGCTGATCTTTCAACTGTTTTTGATGCTGCTCAGACAATCGGAATGCAACCATCTTCTTTACAAGATATTGTAAACCGCCTTAAAACTATTTACTGCCAGCATATTGGTATTGAATATATGTATATTAGAAATCCTGGCGTTGTAAAATGGATTCAGGATAAATTGTCTGTAAATGTTAATCAGCCAAATTTCTCTACAGAAGAAAAGAAAACTATCTTAAATAAATTAAACGAAGCTGTATCTTTTGAGAACTTCCTTCACACTAAATACGTTGGACAAAAACGTTTCTCATTAGAAGGTGGAGAATCTATCATCCCAGCTTTAGATGCTTTAATTGAGCAAGCTGCAGAAAAAGGTGTTGAACAATTCGTAATGGGAATGGCTCATCGTGGTCGTTTGAACGTTTTGGCAAACATCTTCGGGAAATCTACTCAAGATATCTTTGGTGAGTTTGACGGAAAAGATTACGATCAAGAATATTTTGACGGTGACGTAAAATACCACTTAGGTCTTACTGCAGACAGAAAAACAAGATCAGGAAAAAGCATCAACATCAATTTAGCACCAAACCCTTCTCACTTAGAAACGGTTGGAGCTGTAATTGAAGGCATCACAAGAGCAAAACAAGATAAATATTTTGCCGATGATTTCTCTAAAGTATTACCAATCGCCGTTCACGGAGATGCTGCTATCGCAGGTCAAGGTATTTTGTATGAAATCATTCAAATGGCACAATTAGACGGTTACAAAACTGGAGGAACAATCCATATTGTAATCAACAACCAAGTTGGATTTACAACTAACTATTTAGACGCTCGTTCTTCTACTTATTGTACAGACGTTGCCAAAGTAACTTTATCTCCAGTATTACACGTAAATGCTGACGATGCTGAGGCCGTTGTACATGCTGTATCTTTTGCATTAGATTACAGAATGCAGTTTGGACGTGACGTATTTATTGATTTGTTAGGATATAGAAAATATGGACATAACGAAGGTGACGAACCTCGTTTCACACAGCCAGTTTTATACAAAATCATTGCTAAACACAAAAACCCAAGAGACATTTACGCTGAGAAATTATTATCTGAAGGCGTAATCGATGCTTCTTATGTGAATGGTTTAGAAAAACAATACAAATCTGCTTTAGAAGAAAACTTAGAAGCTTCTCGTAAAAAAGATTTGACTATCATTACGCCATTCATGAAAAACGAATGGGAAGGATTTGTTCAGGTAACAGATACGCAAATGCTTCAAAAAGTGGATACTACTTTCGCTAAAGAAGGATTAGATTCTATCATCAACACAATCTCAACTTTACCGGAAGACAAAAAGTTCATCAACAAAATCACTAAAATTGTTACAGACAGAAAAGTTGGATACGACAACAATACACTAGACTGGGGAACTGCAGAAGCATTGGCTTACGGATCTCTTTTAACAGAAGGATTTGATGTTCGTATTTCTGGTCAGGACGTTGAGCGTGGTACTTTCTCTCACCGTCATGCTGTAGTTAAAGTGGAAGATTCTGAAGAAGAAGTAATTTTGTTGAACGGAATTGAAAACAAAAAAGGAAACTTTGGCGTATTCAACTCTCTTTTATCTGAGTATGGAGTTTTAGGTTTTGATTACGGATATGCATTAGCAAACCCAAAAGCCTTAACCATCTGGGAAGCACAATTTGGAGATTTCTCTAACGGTGCTCAAATCATGATTGACCAATATATTTCTTGTGGAGAAGATAAATGGAACAACCAAAACGGTATCGTGATGTTATTGCCTCATGGATACGAAGGTCAAGGAGCTGAACACTCTTCTGCAAGAATGGAACGTTACTTACAACTTTGTGCAAGGCATAATATGTATGTGGCAGATTGTACAACGCCTGCTAACTTCTTCCACTTGTTGAGAAGACAAATGAAAACAAACTTCCGTAAACCGTTAGTAGTTTTTTCTCCAAAAAGTTTACTACGTGATCCAAGATGCGTATCTACTGTGGATGAATTAGCAAATGGAAGCTTCCAAGAAACAATTGATGACAATACTGTAGATAAAAAGAAAGTAAAAACTTTGGTTTTCTGTACAGGTAAATTCTATTATGATATTGTCGCTGAAAGAGAAAACAACGGAAGAAATGACGTTGCAGTTGTTCGTATCGAGCAATTATTCCCTTTCCCAGTTGAGCAGATTAAAGAAATCATCGCGAAGTATCCAAATGCAGATGATTATGTTTGGGCGCAAGAAGAACCTAAGAACATGGGAGCTTACAGTTTTATGTTAATGAACTTTGATCTTGTAAAATGGAGATTAGCTTCATTAAAAGCATATTCTGCTCCTGCATCAGGAAGCTACACACGTGCAAAACGTCGTCACGCAGATGCAATTAGAATGGTATTCGATAAAAATTTATTCAGATAATAAAAAAATGTTTCAAGTTTCAATCCCGATAACTATCGGGATTGAAACCATAAAAACCTTAAACAAAGAAATAAGATGATTTTAGAAATGAAAGTCCCATCACCAGGGGAGTCAATAAAAGAAGTTGAGATTGCAACTTGGTTAGTAAAAGACGGAGATTATGTAGAAAAAGATCAAGCAATTGCTGAAGTTGATTCAGATAAAGCTACTCTTGAATTACCTGCTGAAATGAGCGGTGTAATTACACTAAAAGCTGAAGAAGGTGATACAGTAGCAGTAGGTGCTGTAGTTTGTTTAATTGATACAGATGCAGCTAAACCAGCAGATGGTGCAGCAGCAGCTCCAGCAACAGAAGCGCCAAAAGCGGAAGCTCCTAAAGCTGAAGTAAAAGCTGAGGCTCCAAAGGCTGAACCAGCACAAGCTCCTGCAGCTACAAGTTACGCAGCGGGAACTCCATCTCCAGCAGCAAGAAAAATATTAGACGAGAAAAATATTGCTCCAGCAACTGTAACAGGAACTGGTAAAGGCGGAAGAATTACTAAAGATGATGCTGTAAATGCAGTACCTTCTATGGGAACTCCAACTGGTGGAAGCCGTGGAACTGAGCGTACAAAATTATCAATGTTACGTCGTAAAGTAGCAGAAAGATTAGTTTCAGCTAAAAATGAAACTGCTATGCTTACTACTTTCAACGAAGTAAATATGACGCCAATCAACCAAATTCGTAACGAATACAAAGATGCGTTCAAAGCAAAACATGGTGGTCTTGGTTTAGGTTTCATGTCATTCTTTACAAAAGCAGTTACAAGAGCTTTACAATTATATCCAGATGTTAACTCAATGATGGATGGTGATTACAAAATCGCTTATGATTTTGCTGACATCTCAATCGCAGTTTCTGGACCAAAAGGATTAATGGTTCCTGTTGTTCGTAATGCTGAATTATTAACTTTCCGTGGAATTGAAGCTGAAATCAAAAGATTAGCTTTAAGAGCTCGTGACGGTCAAATTACAGTTGACGATATGACTGGAGGAACTTTCACAATCACAAATGGTGGAGTTTTCGGAAGTATGTTATCTACTCCAATCATCAACCCTCCTCAATCAGGAATCTTAGGAATGCACAACATCATCGAGCGTCCAATCGCTGTAAATGGAAAAGTGGAAATCCACCCAATGATGTATGTAGCGCTTTCTTACGACCACAGAATTATTGACGGACGTGAGTCTGTTGGTTTCTTGGTTGCTGTTAAAGAAGCTTTAGAAAATCCAGTAGAATTATTAATGAATGGCGATGCTAAACGTGCTTTAGAATTGTAATTGTAATAATTTTCAACAATACTCAAAAACCTGTTCATCAATTTGAACAGGTTTTTTTTTCTTAATACTGTCTTAATTTTAGCTTAAGCTGTTAATTTTTTACATTAACGTAAATTTTACCCTTTGAAAAAAATTTTATTTAGAATAAATAAGGATAGCTTGTATTATTAGCAATCAACTACTACATTTGCGCTATTAAAATCAATTCTAAATAAAATGAAATATAGATTTACCATTTCTTTTTTGAGTTTTTGTTTTGCTTTATTGACTAGCGTATCAGCTTTAGCCCAAGAAAAAGCAACCATCAAAGGTCAGATTAGTTTAACAAATAATGAAGCTGCAGACAATGTTTCTGTAGTATTAAAAGGAACTAAAATAGGAACAGTTACAGATGCAAATGGTTTCTATGAAATTAAAAACATCAAACCTGGAAACTATGTAATTAAAGTTTCTGGAATTGGATACTCTTCAAAAGAAAAAAGCGTTAGCCTAAATAGTGGTGATTCTATTATAGAAGACTTTAGAATCAGTGAAAATTCTCAGGAACTAAATGAAATCGTAGTAAATGGGAATAGAAAAAACCCATTGGCACGTAAAGAAACACAGCAAGTATCAAGATTACCTCTTAAAAATCTTGAAAACCCACAGGTTTACACTACTATTACCAGCGAGTTATTAAAAGAACAAGTTGTAACTAACCTTGATGATGCTCTTAAAAACTCTCCAGGCTTAACACAGCTTTGGGCATCAACTGGCCGTGGCGGAGATGGTGCTGGTTATTTCTCTCTAAGAGGATTTGCTGTTCAACCAACTATGATTAATGGACTTCCAGGTTTATCTAACGGAAGTTTAGACCCTGCTAATATTGATAAAATTGAAGTAATCAAAGGCCCATCCGGAACTTTATTTGGAAGCAGTTTAATCTCTTACGGAGGTTTAATCAACATCACTACAAAAAAACCTTATGACCATTTTGGAGGAGAAATAAGTTATACTGCCGGAAGCTACGGTTTAAACAGAGTTACTGCAGATGTTAACACTCCTCTTGACGACGAACATAAAGTAAACTTTCGTATAAATGCTGCTTATCATGATGAGGATAGTTTTCAAGATGCAGGTTTTAGAAAATCTTTATTTGTAGCTCCTTCTCTTTCTTATGAAGTGAATGAAAGATTATCATTCTTAGTTAATACTGAGTTTTTAAGCAGTGAAAGTACAAATCCTACTATGTTGTTTTTAGATCGTTTTTCTCCTCTTCGCGTTCACAACATTGACGAATTGAGATATGACAACAAACGTTCTTACACTAGTAATCAGTTAACACTTAAAACACCATCGTATAGTCTTCAGGGACAGATGAATTATAAAATTTCTGACCAATGGACTTCACAAACAGTTCTTGCAAGAAGTTCTGCGAAATCACTAGGATACTATGCTTATCTATATGAAATCACAAGCAATTTTAGTGGCATTAATGACGGAATTGTTCTTGGAAGATCATTTACAAATAATGATTCTAAAACATTAACAACCGATATTCAGCAAAATTTTATTGGCGATTTTAAAATTGGAAACTTAAGAAACAGAATTGTTGCTGGTTTAGATTATTTCAACAGAATGCAAGTTGATAATGGATCTGGATATCTTTACAATGAAAGTCTTATTTATATTGGAAATGATCCTTTACAAACTGTAAACGAAAATGTATATAGAATTACAGATCCTAATGACTATATCACAAATGGAGACAATGGTAATTTATCAAAAGCTCATGCTGAAGCTGCATTATCCACGGTTCCTGTAAACAACACCAAACAAAAACAAGAAGTTTTTAGTGCTTATGTATCTAACGTAATCAATATCACGCCTGCCCTTTCTGCTATGGCAAGTTTACGTATAGACCGTTTCATGAATTCAGGAGATGTAACAACAAAATCTGATGATTTTAACCAAACTACTTTCTCTCCAAAATTTGGTTTAGTTTACCAGCCAATTCTTGATAAAGTTTCAATTTTTGCTAACTACATGGATGGTTTTGTAAACCCATCACCAATTACTGATGTCGCTGCTGATGGAACTAGAACACCTAGAACATTCTCACCAGAACATGCCGCTCAATTTGAAGTGGGTACAAAATTAAATGTATTCAAAGAAAAATTATACGCTACTTTTAGCTACTATGATACTAAAGTAAGAGATATGGTTTACACCGATTATGGAGCAACAACTACGATTAGTTATGATAACGGTGCACAAAGAAACAAAGGTTTTGAAGCAGAAATTGTTGCAAACCCAATTGACGGCCTAAACATTGTATTAGGATACAGTTATAACGATGCTCTTTTAACTGCAGGACTGCCAGATTTCGTAAATCACAGACCTGAAAGTGCTGGACCACAGAATTTAGCAAACCTTTGGGCTAGCTATAAATTCACACAAGGTGAGTTAAAAGGATTTGGTTTAGGTTTTGGTGGTAACTATGCAAGCGACAATAAAATCATGAACAGAACTGTAGCTGGAGTGTTTACAATTCCAGAATATACAGTACTAAACTCTTCTATCTTTTATGGAACTGAGAAATACACTTTAACATTAAAAGTCAACAACATTGCAAATGAAGACATTTACGATGGATGGTCAACAGTTCACCCTAAAGATGCTAGAAGCGTGGTTGCAAGTTTCTCATACAGATTTTAATAAAAAACATTTCAAACACCTTTCTTTTAGGAGAAAGGTGTTTTTTAAATTTTAAAGATTATGATTACAATTGCCAGTCTTTTTGTTTTTCTAGCTTTTTATACTCTTTATTACACTTCAAAAAGAGCGGTTTTGTCCTATGATTTGGGTTTTGAAAAATGGATGCAGAAAAATCCAAAACCAACTAAAATTATCGGATTAACATTATTATTAACCGCTTATATAATGTGGCTTTTTACACAGTCTTTAGGTTGTGGTACTTTGATGTTTTTTATTCAGTTAATGACTATTGGAAGCTTAATCGTTATTCTTCAACCATTAAAAAAAGTAAACAGCAAAGTACTTTTAGCCCTGCTAATTTTTGTTGCGCTACTAGAACTTTACTATAACTAATATCATTTTTAAATTACAATATGCCAGCGAATTCAAAATATTTAAATCCTGCTTTTTGGCCACGCTTTTCCAAAATTACAGCTGCTATTTTAGGAGGATACTTTGTTTCTGTTACTTTTCATTTAGCTTTAGCTGCTTGGTTTAATCGTGCAAATGTACTTATCACCATGGCTTTTACTGGTTTTATTCTCTGGGTAGCGTTAATGATAATTGCATTTCTTGCTAAAAGCGGTTGGAAAATATGGGGAATTTACCTTCTGTTGACACTGCTTTTTTGTCTTTTTATTTATTTAGGTCAAACTTATAACCATACGGCACAATAATATTTTATGAACAACCGTCATTACAACATCTATTTTCACACACATACTGTCAGCGGAATCGTTATCAGCGTGGCTCTTTTTGTAATTTTCTTTGCTGGATCTTTTTCTTTTTTTAGAGATGAAATCATCAATTGGGAAAGAAGTGAATCTAGTGCAATTACAAGAGAAATCCAATTAGACTATAATAAAGCGTTAAAGCATCTGGATGAAAAATATGTTTTACACGGCAGAAATATCACCATCTCTAAACATTCTAACGAAGAAAGAGTCAATGTTTACATGGAAGGAACTAAAGATACTTTAGCTCCCAAAAAACAACGTGACAGTCAATTTTTCTACCTAAATCCAAAAAACTTTAAATCCTTTACTTACGAAGAATCTTATTCTTTGGGAGAACTTTTATATCGTTTACATTTCTTTGCCCAGATTCCGTATCCTGTAGGATATTATCTTTCTGGTTTTGTAGCGTTGTTTTTCTTGTTTGCGGTTGTAACTGGAGTATTGTTGCATTGGAATAAAATAGTCTCTAACTTTTATATTTTCCGACCAAAAGAAAAATTAAAAACACTTTGGACAGATGCACATACTGCACTAGGAATGATTGGTCTGCCTTTTCAATTTGTTTATGCTGTTACTGGAGCTTTCTTTATGATTAAACTGTTGCTTGTAGCGCCAGCTGTAAAGACTTTATACAATGGCGATCAGGATAAATTATATAAAGAATTAGAATACACCGATTCAGATTATAAGTTTGAAAACAAAAAACTGGCGAATCCATTTAATATCGACGAACTGGTTGCGAAAACAAAAAAGAACTGGTCTGATTTTGAAATCACTCGTGTTTTTATCCAAAATTACGGCGATGCCAATATGCACGTTTTGGTTGAAGGAGAACTTTTGAGTCACAAAAAATTTACTGGAATTGGTAAAGTAGTTTATCGAATTGCTGATGGAAAAGAAATTGCCAAAAAAAATCCCATCTCTCAAACCAGTTATTTAGATGTTGTAAAAAATGTTTTATACAGAATACATTTTGGCGATTATGGAGGATACGCTTTAAGAATAGTAAGCTTTTTGCTGGGAATTATAACTTGCTTTGTAATCATTTCCGGAGTTATGATTTGGCTGGTTGCGAGACAGAAAAACAATATGCCCGAAAAGAAAAGACGTTTCAACAATGCCGTTGTCCGTATTTATTTGGCAATTTGTTTGAGTATGTATCCAATTACTGCTTTAGCTTTTATTGGAAGCAAGATTTTCTATCCTTTAAGCCAGGCAAATCTATTCAGACTTTATTTTGGCGGATGGCTATTGCTAACAATCTTTTTTATCATTAAAAAGAATGATGGCTTTACCAATAAATTCTGCTTGATTTCTGGAAGTATTTTAGGTTTCCTTATTCCAATCACAAACGGAATTGTTTCTGGAGATTGGTTTTGGACATCGTTTATGCACAACAAAATTCAGATTTTCTTTATTGACGCTTTCTGGATTTTCTTGGCTTCCACTTCATTATATGTTGCTTACCATTTAAAACCTAAAAAAGTAGTTTCTTAAAAAGAACTCAACATACTCCAATTCGTATTTGGCCACAAAGGCACAAAGACAGTAAGTTTTTTTTTAAATCTCGTAAAGACTCTAAATCCAGAAGCTATAAAATGATCTTCGGACTTAGTTTCTTTGTGAGATTTATATTTTTCGTTCAAAAAAAGACATAAAAAAACCGCTTATAAAAAAAGCGGTTCTTTATAATTTTCGAAACTTGATTAGTTTCTGTTTGCTAAAGCATTTTTCTGTAAGTTTTTAACTGAACTAACTTTGTTATCTACATAAGCAACTTCTTTCAAGCTGTTTTCATTAAAGTAGACCCAATTTCCAGTTTTTAGTCCGTCTGTGTACTCTCCAACGGTTTTTTTATTTCCATTTTCATCATAATACACCCAGATACCGTCCAATTTTCCATCCTTAAAAAAGCCTTCCTGCTGTATTTTACCGTTCTCATAATAGTAAGTTGCTTTTACTTTATTTCCAACAGCTTCTAATTCAGGTTTACCTTCTTGTGCTGTTAGAATTCCAGAGAATAATACAGCCGCTAAAATCACACACTTTTTCATATCGTCAGGTATTAAATGTTATTGAATGTTACTAAATTGTTATCAAATATAATTAATAGTTTACATTAAAAAAACTTTTACTTAACAATTTGGTAACATTGACTAAAAACTTAACATTGGAAAACTACAGAAAACTAAAAAACCAGTGCCTAGGCACTGGTTTTACTGGTGTTTTAGAAAAAACTTGTTTTCTACGAGAACGTTATAAATTTCGTAAATAATTTAGTTCAATAGTGCACTTAGTTGTTTATCAAGCTCTGGATCAGATGGTCTAGGTGCTTCAGACTTCACAACATTTCCTTGAGGATCAATTAAAATAAATCTAGGAATTCCAGTTACTCCATAATTAACTACAAATTCAGATTCCCAATCTTTATCAGCAAAAAGCTGTACGCCACCAAGATGTTTATCGGTTACGAATTTTTTCCACTTTTCATTATCCTTTAATTTATCAATAGAAATACTCACAAACTCGATATTCTTGCCGTGATATTTTTCTTCAATTTTTTGAAGATATGGAATCTCAGCTCTACAAGGTGCGCACCAAGTTGCCCAAAGATCGATGTAAACATATTTACCTTTTAAATCAGATAATTTTGTTTTTCCTCCTTTAAAATTTTCGTAATCAAAATCTGGAGAAGCTTTCCCAACCATTTTATTCGCTTTTGCAGCTCTATCATATTCTTCTGCAGCATATTTATTAAAGCCTTCGATGCTTCGTCTCATAGCCACTTTGAATTCTGGATCAAGATCTCCCTTTTCAAGATTTTCGGTATCTGCTTTTAATTTTGCATCAAGCAAAGCTGTAAACTCTCCTAACTCTTTTGAAAAAGCATCTTTTTGAAAACTTTCATCTTTTAAAGCTTGCTGCGCTAAAAAGTTGCTTTCGTTTACTCCTTTACCTTTATATACTATCGTTTCGTCAAATTCTTTCGCATTCATAGTCAAATTGACTTCAGAATTTGGTTTTAAGAATAAATTAGAAGATTCTGTTCCGTCAGAAAACATATAAAATCCTTTTGGAGCCTCAAAAGTTGCTGCAAATACTTGTTTTTTATCTATTGGAATTACTTGCTTAAAATTATCCTTTCCTTTAATGACCAAAGTGTCGCTATTTCTATTTGCGATTTTAGCAGTGAACTTAACCGTACTTTTGCCTTGTCCAATCACATTCAAAGCATTAAAAAGTACCAAACCTGCAACAAAAAGTTTTTTCATGGGTATTATTATTAGTTTATTAGTGATTCAAATCTAAAGAATTTAAAGCTTCGTAATTTAAGAATTAACAAAATATTTAAAATTCCATACATCAAGTTTATCACTTTACTATATTATCTTGAATTTTGTATTTACTTTTGCAGTCTAAAATTGAGATTATGTATAGAAGTCATAATTGCGGCGAATTAAACGCTTCAAATATTAATACCGAAGTTACACTTGCGGGCTGGGTTCAAAAATCACGTGATAAAGGATTTATGAATTGGGTCGATTTACGCGACCGTTATGGAATCACACAACTTATTTTCGACGAAAGTCGTACTAATAAAACTGTTTTTGAATTGGCAAAAACTCTAGGAAGAGAATTTGTTATTCAGGTAAAAGGAACTGTTATTGAGCGTGAAGCTAAAAACAAAAATATTCCAACAGGTGAAATCGAAATTTTAGTTTCTGAATTAACAATTTTAAACACTGCTCTTACTCCTCCATTTACTATTGAAGATGAAACGGACGGCGGGGAAGACATCAGAATGAAATACCGTTATTTGGATATTCGTAGAAATCCGGTAAAAAACAGTTTATTATTCCGTCATAAAGTAGCGATGGAAGTTCGCAAATATTTATCTAATTTAGATTTCTGCGAAGTTGAAACGCCTTATTTAATCAAATCAACTCCGGAAGGAGCGAGAGATTTCGTTGTACCAAGCCGTATGAACGAAGGACAGTTTTATGCTTTGCCCCAATCTCCACAAACTTTCAAACAATTATTAATGGTAGGTGGAATGGATAAATATTTCCAAATCGTGAAATGTTTCCGTGACGAAGATTTACGTGCAGACCGTCAGCCAGAGTTTACTCAGATTGACTGTGAGATGGCATTTGTAGAACAAGAAGATATTTTAAATGTTTTCGAAGGTTTGACAAGACATTTATTAAAAGAAATTAAAGGCATTGAAGTAGACAAATTCCCAAGAATCACCTACGATTATGCCATGAAAACATACGGAAATGACAAACCGGACATTCGTTTCGGGATGAAGTTTGGCGAATTAAACGAATTTGCACAACATAAAGAATTCCCAGTTTTCAATGCAGCTGAATTAGTTGTGGGAATTGCAGTTCCAGGAGCAGGAAATTATACTCGTAAAGAAATCGATGGCTTAATTGACTGGGTAAAACGCCCACAAGTTGGAGCATCTGGAATGGTGTATGTAAAATGCAACGAAGATGGAACATACAAATCATCTGTAGATAAGTTCTACGACAATGATGATTTGGCAAACTGGGCAAAAGCTACAGAAGCAAATCCTGGAGATATGATTTTTGTTCTTTCTGGACCTGCAAACAAAACTAGAGCGCAATTATCTGCACTTCGTATGGAATTGGCAACCCGTTTAGGATTGCGTAATCCAGAAGAATTTGCTCCATTATGGGTGGTAGATTTCCCATTATTGGAATTGGACGAAGAGAGTGGTCGTTATCATGCAATGCACCACCCATTTACGTCTCCTAAACCAGAAGATATGGCATTACTGGAAACAGAACCAGGAAAAGTTCGTGCAAATGCTTATGACATGGTTTTAAACGGAAACGAAATTGGTGGAGGTTCTATTCGTATTCACGATAAAGCAACTCAGCAATTAATGTTCAAATATTTAGGATTTACTGAAGAAGAAGCAAAAGCACAATTTGGCTTCTTAATGGATGCTTTCCAGTTTGGAGCACCACCTCACGGAGGATTGGCTTTTGGTCTTGATAGATTAGTTGCCATTTTAGGAGGACAAGAAACGATTAGAGATTTTATCGCTTTCCCTAAAAACAATTCTGGACGTGACGTTATGATTGATGCACCAGCTGCAATTGATGATGCACAACTGAAAGAATTAAAAATTAAAATTGACACAATTTAAACTACAAATTGAATCGAAATATAGAAAAAGACGCTGAAATTTCAGCGTCTTTTTTGCTTTAACCAAATGTTAAGAAAAATCTTAATCGCGTCATTTTTCAAATTATTAAATTCTTACAATTTAGTCTTTTTTATATTCTTACAATTAATGATTCTCAAATATTGGTGTTCTATAAACAAATTGCTGTAATAAACTACGTAAAAACACTGTAAATCAATAATTTTTACAAAAATTTAACAGGTATATGTCTTTTGTATGAATTTATATGTTACATTTGTTTTATTATAAATTATTATTACAATTACAATGCGTACAGGTACAGTAAAATTTTTCAATGAGTCTAAAGGTTATGGATTCATTACAGACGAAGAAACAGGAAAGGATATCTTCGTTCACGCTTCAGGAATTAACGCGGAAGAATTACGCGAAGGTGACCGTGTAAGCTATGAAGAAGAAGAAGGAAGAAAAGGGAAAGTTGCTGCTAAAGTAGCAGTAATCTAAGAAAAATATAGCAATTTATTTTTTTTGCCTCTGAATGGTCTCAGAAGACGTCCCGAAGTATCGGGACGTTTTTTTTTGAGCTATTTCTTAAAAAAATATTAAAATTCTTGGGCGTTATTTATAATCAATAAAAATTAGGCAAAAACGTCGTTCTGCACCCTACTTAAAACCTTTTTTAGCTTGTGTTTTACAGACTTGAAAGTTATCTTTGTGGCTCACTTTTCAAGTAAAAAAACGAAGCTTATGCAATCTGATCAATACAGTTACATTCCTATTTTAATGCAGTTTATTCTAGCTGTTGGTTTTGTGGTAGGAACAATCATTATTTCTGGAAAATTAGGGCCAAAAAGATCCTCTGAAGTTAAAGATCAAAATTTCGAATGTGGTATCGAATCTGTTGGTAACGCTCGTATTCCATTCTCTGTAAAATACTTCTTAGTTGCTATTTTATTTGTATTGTTCGACGTAGAGGTTATTTTCCTTTATCCTTGGGCAGTTAACTTCAAAGACTTAGGAATTGAAGGAATGTTAAAAATGATTGTTTTCATGTCTTTACTTTTAGTTGGTTTCTTCTACATCATCAAAAAGAAAGCATTAGAGTGGGAATAAAACGATTTTAGATTTTAGATTTCTGATTTTAGATTAATCGTCTGAAATTAAAATTTAGAATTTAAACTTAATTAAATTAATACTGATTTAAAAAATTGATTTTACCTTTTACGATTTCAAAAAAATCTAAAATCTAAAATCAGAAATCTAAAATAAAAATGAGCGATTCAAAAGTAAATATGGTTTCACCGCCAGAAGGAGTTACTGGTGAAGGTTTCTTCGCTACAAAACTTAGTGATGTTGTTGGTTTAGCAAGAGCCAATTCATTGTGGCCACTTCCTTTTGCAACTTCATGTTGCGGTATCGAATTCATGGCAACTATGGCATCTCATTACGATTTAGCTCGATTTGGTTCTGAGCGTGTGAGTTTCTCACCGAGACAAGCAGACATGTTATTGGTTATGGGAACCATTTCTAAAAAAATGGCACCTATCTTAAGACAAGTTTACGAGCAAATGTCAGAACCTCGCTGGGTAATTGCTGTTGGAGCGTGCGCTTCTTCAGGAGGAGTATTCGATACGTATTCTGTTCTTCAGGGAATTGACAAAGTAATTCCGGTTGATGTTTACGTTCCGGGATGCCCGCCAAGACCAGAACAAATTGTTGATGGAGTAATGAGACTTCAGGAACTGGTAAAAAGCGAATCTGTAAGAAGAAGAAGCTCACCAGAATATCAAGAATTATTAGCTTCATATAATATCTCATAAGATGGCTTTAGAAAACACCCTGATCCAAGATAAACTTACTGAAACATTTAATAACGATGTTTTCAACTTTCAGCAAGAAAGAGATATTTTTTCTTTAGAAGCTTCAGCTGATAAAATTACACCGTTGATTCTATTCCTTAAAAACGATCCAGAATTAAAATTTCATTTCTTAACTGACTTATGCGGTATTCATTATCCGGATAATGAAAGTGAGCGTCAGTTTGCAGTTGTTTATCATTTACACAACTGGTACGAAAACAAAAGATTAAAAATCAAAGTTTTCTTAAACGGTGAAAAACCAGAAATTAAATCGGTTTCAAATATTTTCTTGAGTTCAAACTGGATGGAAAGAGAAACTTACGATTTCTTCGGGATTAACTTTATAGGACATCCTCAATTGAAACGTATTTTAAATATGGACGAAATGCAGTCTCACCCAATGCGAAAAGAATTCCCATTGGAAGACAGCGGAAGAACAGATAAGGATGACCGATTCTTCGGAAGAACAACATCAAATTGCTAAAAAATAATTCAACATTATAAAATGTCAGAACTATTATTACCACCAGAGCATCGTTATGCTAAAATAATTAAGGAGAGACTAAACGAAGATGGAAGCGAACTTTCTGTACTAAATTTAGGTCCAACTCACCCTGCGACTCACGGTATTTTCCAAAACATCCTATTAATGGATGGTGAAAAAATTCTTGAGGCTGAGCCAACTATTGGCTACATCCACAGAGCCTTCGAAAAAATTGCCGAAAATCGTCCTTTTTATCAAATTACACCTCTTACAGACCGAATGAACTACTGCTCTTCTCCTATTAATAATATGGGATGGTGGATGACAGTAGAAAAACTATTGGGTATTGAAGTTCCTAAAAGAGCGCAGTACTTAAGAGTTATCGTTATGGAGCTGGCTCGTATTACGGATCACATTATCTGTAACGGGATTTTAGGTGTAGATACTGGTGCGTATACTGGTTTCTTATACGTTTTTCAATTTAGAGAGAAAATCTACGAAATCTACGAAGAAATTTGTGGAGCTCGTTTGACTACCAATATGGGAAGAATCGGTGGTTTTGAAAGAGACTGGTCTCCAGAAGTTTTCAAAAAACTAGATAAATTCCTAGAAGAATTCCCTCCAGTATGGCAGGAATTCCAAAACCTATTCGAGAGAAACAGAATTTTCCTTGACAGAACTGTAAACGTAGGTGGAATCACTGCTGAAAAAGCAATGGCTTACGGATTTACAGGTCCAAACTTACGTGCTGCAGGCGTTGATTATGATGTACGTGTTGCACAACCTTATTCATCTTACGAAGATTTTGATTTTATTGTTCCTGTTGGAAAATCAGGAGACACTTATGATCGTTTCTGTGTTCGTAATGCTGAAGTTTGGGAAAGTTTAAGCATTATTCGTCAGGCTTTAGAAAAAATGCCTCCAGGAAACGAATATCACGCTGAAGTTCCAGATTACTACCTTCCTCCAAAAGAAGATGTTTATACTTCTATGGAATCTTTAATTTATCACTTTAAGATTGTAATGGGAGAAGTTCCTGTACCAGTTGCAGAAATCTATCACCCAGTAGAAGGAGGAAATGGAGAAATCGGTTTCTATTTAGTAACAGACGGAAGTAGAACTCCATATAGATTACATTTCAGAAGACCATGCTTTATTTATTATCAAGCATTCCCAGAAATGATTAAAGGTGCCATGCTTTCTGATGCAATTATCATCCTTTCAAGTTTGAACGTAATTGCAGGAGAATTGGACGCCTAAAAATTTAGATTTTAGATAATAGAATTTAAATTAAAAAATTTGTGCCTTTGCGCCTTTGTGGCAAAACAAGAATAAAATGGAAAGAAAACATTACAAACAAGAAATAAATATGACTGAGGCATTGATGAACCGCATCAATGAATTGATCAGTCATTATCCTGAGGGCAAACAAAAATCGGCTTTATTGCCTGTTTTGCACGAAGTTCAGGATGCACATAACAACTGGCTTAGTATTGAACTTCAAGATAAAGTTGCCGAGATTCTTCAGATAAAACCAATTGAGGTTTATGAAGTGGTTACTTTCTATACGATGTTCAACCAAAAGCCAATTGGTAAGTACATGTTTGAGTTCTGCCAGACTTCTTGTTGCTGTTTAAGAGGTGCAGAAGATTTAATGGATTATACTTCTGAAAAATTAGGCATTAAAATGGGCGAAACGACTCCAGACGGAATGTTTACCATTGCTGGTGTAGAATGTTTAGGTGCTTGCGGATACGCTCCGATGATGCAGTTGGGAGATTTCTACAAAGAGAAACTGACAGAAGAAAAAATCGATCAGATCATTGCTGATTGTAGAGAGGATAAAATAATATTACACGATAAATAAGATGTCACAAAAAATATTATTAGATAAAATCAATATTCCTGGAATTAAAACCTACGAAGTTTATCGCCAAAACGGTGGTTACGCTTCTGTAGAAAAAGCTTTAAAAACATTAACTCCAGACGAAGTAACTGAAGAAGTAAAAAAATCAGGATTACGTGGTCGTGGTGGTGCGGGTTTCCCTGCCGGAATGAAATGGAGCTTTATTGACAAAAAATCAGGAAGACCAAGACACTTAGTGTGTAACGCCGACGAGTCTGAGCCTGGAACATTCAAAGATCGATTTTTGATGGAATACATTCCTCACTTATTGATCGAGGGAATGATTACTTCTAGCTACGCTTTGGGTGCTAACTTATCTTATATCTACATTCGTGGAGAATATATGTGGGTTTTCAAAATCTTAGAAAGAGCAATCGCCGAAGCAAAAGCTGCCGGATGGTTAGGAAAAAATATATTAGGAACAGGTTATGATCTTGAACTTCACGTTCACTGTGGAGCTGGAGCTTATATCTGTGGAGAAGAAACAGCATTAATCGAATCATTGGAAGGTAAAAGAGGAAATCCTCGTATTAAACCACCTTTCCCAGCTGTTTCTGGTCTTTGGGCAAATCCAACGGTAGTAAACAATGTTGAAACTATTGCGACAGTGCCATGGATTGTAAACAATTCTGGTGACGATTATGCAAAAATTGGTATCGGCCGTTCAACTGGTACTAAATTAATTTCTGCTTCAGGACACATCAAAAACCCTGGTGTTTACGAAATTGAATTAGGTTTAAGTGTTGACGAATTCATGAATTCTGATGAATATCTAGGAGGAATGTCTTCAAGTCGACCTTTGAAAGCTTTTGTTCCTGGAGGTTCTTCTGTGCCAATCTTACCAGCTGAATTGATTTTCAAAACAGCAAACGGTGAAGATCGTTTAATGACTTACGAATCTTTAAGTGATGGCGGTTTTGCTACCGGATCTATGTTAGGTTCTGGAGGATTTATTGTTTACAACGATACTGCTTGTATCGTTAGAAACACTTGGAACTTTGCTCGTTTTTACCACCATGAATCTTGCGGACAATGTACACCTTGCCGTGAAGGAACTGGATGGTTGGAAAAAATCTTATGGAGAATTGAAAACGGTCAAGGCCGTGAAGAAGATATCGAATTATTGTGGAGCATTCAAAGTAAAATTGAAGGAAACACAATCTGTCCTCTAGGAGACGCAGCTTCTTGGCCAGTAGCGGCTGCAATTCGTCACTTTAGAGATGAATTCGAATATCATGTTCGTTTCCCTGAAAAAATCAAAAATAGAGATCACTTTGTCGCTGAACCTTTTTCACAAGTGAAGCATTTAGTTGGCGGTAAAGCAATCGTATAAAAATAAAAGCAGAAAGTTATAAAGTTCATAATGTTAAAAAGGACAGCAATTCTTTTCAATATTCCGACTTTCAACAAAAAAGTTTAAAATAGTTTAAAGTTTCAAGTTTTTTTAGTTTCAAGTGAAAACGTGAAACCTGAAACCTGAAACTAAAAAAACAAATAAAGAGATGAAAGTAACCATAGACGGTCAAAGTATAGACGTAGAACCAGGAACAACGATCCTGCAGGCTGCACGTATGATTGGTGGAGATTTGGTACCGCCAGCCATGTGCTATTACTCAAAATTAAAAGGCAGCGGCGGAAAATGTCGTTGTTGTTTAGTTGAAGTTTCTAAAGGTAGTGAAGCTGATCCAAGACCAATGCCAAAATTAATGGCATCTTGTGTAACAGGATGTATGGACGGAATGGAAGTAAACAGTAAATCTTCTGCCAGAGTTACCGAAGCGCGTAAATCTGTAACAGAATTTTTATTGATCAACCATCCATTAGACTGTCCAATTTGTGATCAGGCGGGAGAATGTGATCTTCAAAATTTAAGTTTTGAACACGGAAACCCAAAATCACGTTATATTGAAGAGAAAAGAACATTTGAACCAGAAGATATTGGTCCAAATATTCAACTGCATATGAACCGCTGTATCTTATGCCAAAGATGTGTACAAGTTGCAGATCAATTGACAGACAACAGAGTTCACGGAGTATTAGATCGTGGTGACCACGCTAATATTTCAACTGGAATTTCTAAAGCAATCGACAATGAATTCTCTGGAAACATGATTGACGTTTGTCCAGTTGGAGCTTTAACAGATAAAACTTTCCGCTTTAAATCAAGAGTTTGGTTTAACAAACCTTACAACGCACACAGAGAATGTACTACTCCGGGATGTTGTGGCAAAACTACCGTTTGGATGTTTGGTGGAGAAATTCAACGTGTAACGGGTCGTAAAGACGAGTACCACGAAGTAGAAGAATTCATCTGCAACAGCTGTCGTTTTGATCACAAAGATGTGAATGACTGGGTTATTGAAGGGCCAAGAGAATTTGAAAAAGATTCTGTTATCAACCAAAATAACTATACTCAGAAATTAGAGAAAGTTACCATCGATACTGAAAAGAACATTCTTTTAGGTAGAGATATCGACCGTAAAAAGATTAGTATGGCTGCAATTCCATTAACGGATAAAGATCAAAAATAGTAAGAAATGGAAAGTGCATTTATTATAGAAAAAAGTGTTGTTATTGTTGTCGTTTTTGCGGTAACAATGATTATGGCGATGTATTCTACTTGGGCAGAACGTAAAGTTGCTGCTTTCTTGCAAGACCGTGTTGGACCAAACCGTGCTGGATGGGGAGGTTTATTACAGCCACTTGCAGATGGTATGAAATTATTCTCTAAAGAAGAGTTTTTTCCAAACACACCAAATAAATTTTTATTCGTTGTAGGTCCTGCAATTGCGATGAGTACAGCGTTAATGACAAGTGCTGTAATTCCGTGGGGAGACAGACTTCACCTTTTCGGAAGAGATATTATTCTTCAGGCTACAGATATCAATATCGCTTTATTATACATTTTTGGAGTTCTTTCTGTTGGAGTTTATGGAATCATGATTGGTGGATGGGCTTCAAACAATAAATTCTCTTTGATGGGAGCAATTCGTGCGGCATCTCAAATGGTTTCTTATGAAGTTGCCATGGGATTATCGATGATTGCTTTACTGATGATGACTGGAACAATGAGTTTAAAAGAAATTTCATTACAGCAGTCAGAATGGCACTGGAATGTATTATATCAGCCATTATCCTTTTTAATTTTCTTAATCTGTTCTTTTGCTGAAACTAATAGAACACCTTTCGATTTAGCAGAATGTGAGAACGAGTTAATTGGAGGTTACCATACAGAATATTCGTCCATGAAAATGGGATTCTATTTGTTTGCTGAATATGCTAGTATGTTTATTTCTTCTACTATTATTTCTGTTTTATTTTTTGGAGGATACAACTATCCTGGAATGCAATGGATGGTAGAAAATGTTGGTGTAAATACAGCTAACTTATTAGGAATCGCGGTACTATTTGCTAAGATATGTTTCTTCATATTCTTTTACATGTGGGTTCGTTGGACCATTCCAAGATTTAGATATGACCAATTAATGCACTTAGGCTGGAGAATTTTGATTCCGCTTTCGATCGTTAATATCATGATTACCGGTATTGTAATATTAAGACACGATATTGCAGCTTTCTTAGGATTCTAAGAACCGTACTAATTCACAAATAAAAAACAAAAATAGATTCAAATCTGAATATTCAATTTTTGAATCATAAACTATACTAGTAAAAATGTCAATAGAAACTATATCATTATCGGGTAGAAAGAAGGTGGTGTCAAATAAGGACATGACTTTTATTGAACGATTGTATCTTGTGGCGATTGTAAAAGGTTTGTTTATTACGGTGAAACACCTTTTTAGAAAAAAAGTTACCATTCATTATCCGGAGCAGGTTCGTGAAATGAGCCCCGTTTATCGTGGTCAGCACATGCTGAAACGCGATGAGCAAGGTCGTGAAAACTGTACAGCTTGCGGATTATGTGCTTTATCTTGCCCAGCAGAAGCAATCACTATGAAAGCAGCTGAACGTAAAGCAGATGAAAAACACTTATACAGAGAAGAGAAATATGCTGAGATCTATGAAATCAACATGCTTCGTTGTATTTTCTGTGGTTTATGTGAAGAAGCTTGCCCTAAAGATGCTATCTATTTGACAGAATCTAAAGTTTTAGTGCCTGCTAACTACAACAGAGAAGATTTCATTTTCGGGAAAGATAAATTAGTAATGCCTTTAGAAATGGCTTTGAAAAACGCTCAACTTAAAAACGCTAACTAAATGATACATATTCCTGATTTTGCACACGCAACAACTGTCCAAGTTATCTTTTGCTTTTTAGCGTTTATTACCGTTATTACTGCTTTCCTGACTATTTTCAGCAGAAATCCAATTCACTCAGCTATTTACTTAGTGATTTGTTTCTTCTCGATTGCCGGTCATTATTTATTATTAAATTCTCAGTTTTTGGCAGTAGTTCATATCATAGTCTACTCTGGTGCTATTATGATTCTGTTCCTGTTTACAATCATGTTGATGAACCTAAACGAACAGCGAGAAGTTCACCGTCCTAGAATTACACGTTTAGGAGCAATTGTTTCTTTCTGCTTAATCTTGATTGTTTTAATCACAATCTTCATTAACTCTAAACCAATTGTTGGAGAATACGATTCTACAGGAGAAGATTTCCAGTCTATTAAAGTTTTAGGAAAAATTTTATTGGATGAATATATGGTTCCATTCGAATTTGCTTCGGTTTTACTTCTGGTTGCCATGATTGGAACAGTTCTATTGTCTAAAAAAGAAAAATTAAATAAATAATGGGTAATATATTAAATCAAATAGGTATTGAAAACTACATCTTTTTGAGTGTTGTACTTTTCTGTATTGGTATTTTTGGTGTATTGTACAGACGAAATGCTATTATCGTTTTCATGTCTATCGAAATTATGTTGAATGCGGTGAACCTTTTATTTGTTGCTTTTTCAACTTATCATCAAGATGCACAAGGACAAGTTTTTGTGTTCTTCTCGATGGCGGTTGCTGCAGCCGAAGTTGCGGTAGGATTGGCCATTTTAGTTTCTATCTTTAGAAATATTGGATCAATCAGTATCGATAATTTAAAAAATTTAAAAGGATAATCAGAAATGGATACCAATTTAGCTTTAATTTTAGTTTTAACTCCTTTACTAGGTTTTCTAGTAAATGTCTTTTTTGGAAAGAGCTTAGGGAAAACAGTTTCTGGTGCAATCGGGACTGTTGCTGTAGCGATTTCTTTTGTAGTTTCTCTTTTACTTTTTAATCAAATAACTTCAACTGGAAAAGGAATTGAGGTTACTTTATTTGATTGGATTCAAATCAGCAACTTAAAAATCAATCTTGGATTTTTATTAGATCAATTGTCAGTTCTTTGGTTACTTTTTGTAACTGGAATTGGATCTTTGATTCACTTATACTCTATCAGTTACATGCATGATGATGAGAATATGCACAAGTTTTTTGCGTATTTAAATCTATTCGTTTTCTTTATGATTACGCTTGTAATTGGAAGTAACTTATTAGTTCTTTTCATCGGATGGGAAGGTGTTGGACTTTGTTCTTACCTATTAATTGGATTCTGGCATAAAAACCAGGATTACAATGATGCTGCAAAAAAAGCTTTCATCATGAACAGAATTGGAGATTTAGGTTTATTAATCGGAATGTTTATCATCGGAACGATGTTCTCGACATTAGATTATGCAACTTTAAAAACTGTAATTGCTGGAGCTACTAACTTAAATTTACCATTACTTTCTTTAGCTGCTTTATGTTTGTTTATTGGAGCTTGCGGTAAATCTGCTCAAATTCCGTTATACACTTGGTTACCTGATGCGATGGCTGGACCAACTCCAGTTTCTGCATTGATCCACGCAGCTACAATGGTTACTGCTGGTATCTTTATGGTAACAAGATTAAACTTTGTTTTTGACCTTGCAACAGACGTTCAAACTGTAATTGCAGTTATTGGAGCTATTACTTCATTAGTTGCGGCTACAATTGGATTAGTTCAAAACGATATTAAAAAAGTATTGGCTTACTCTACAGTTTCTCAATTAGGTTTAATGTTCTTGGCATTAGGATTTGGAGCTTATGAAGTAGCGGTTTTCCACGTAATCACTCACGCTTTCTTCAAAGCATGTTTATTCTTAGGATCTGGATCTGTAATTCACGGATTACACGGAGAGCAAGATATGCGTAACATGGGAGGTTTGCGTAAAGCGATGCCAATCACGTTCTGGACCATGTTGATTTCTTCATTAGCAATTTCTGGAGTTCCGTTTTTCTCAGGTTTCTTCTCAAAAGATGAAATTTTATTGACCGCTTTCCACCACAGTATTCCATTATATGTTGTTGGATCTGTTGCATCAATTATGACGGCTTTCTATATGTTCCGTTTAATGTTCCTGACTTTCTTCAAAGAATTTAGAGGAACAGAAGAACAAAAACATCATTTACACGAAAGTGGTGCATTAATTACAATTCCGCTTATCATCTTAGCTATTTTAGCCACTTTTGGAGGATTAATTAGTTTACCTGGAAATAGCTGGTTAAATGAATACCTAGCTCCTCTTTTTGCAAAAGCAACAGAAGGCGAGCACCATTTAGGTACAACTGAATACACTTTAATGGGTGTTGCAGTTCTAGGTGGATTATTAGGAATTTTAATTGCTTACATAAAATACTTTAAACAAGATAATGTTCCTGAAGCTGATGAAAACATTACTGGTTTAAGCAAAGTGTTATACAACAAATATTATGTTGATGAAGTTTACGATGCTGTATTTGTAGCACCAGTTAACAGCTTATCTAAATTCTTTAGAGATTATATCGAAACAGGATTATCAGCTCTTGTATTTGGATTAGGTAAAATAGCAAACGAAATTGCTTTCCAAGGAAAAAAATTACAAACCGGAAGTATAGGATTATATCTATTTGTTTTTGTTTTAGGACTTTGTGCAATTGTTTCCTATATATTTTTAGCTCAATAATATTATTACTATGAACGTTTCTACTATATTAATTATACTTTTAATTGGTGCATTTGCCACTTATTTTTCTGGTGACAAACTAGCTTCAAAAGTTGCTTTACTTTTTAGTTTAGTTGCTTTAGGATGTTCAATTGTATTATTGAATAATTATTCGACTGGCGAAAATATCAGCGTAATCAACAGCTGGATTACTCAGCCAAAAATTTCTTTTGCTTTAAATGCAGACGGACTTGGACTTGCAATGGTTTTATTAACCGCAGCTTTGACTCCGATTATTATATTTTCTTCTTTCGGAAATGAATACAAAAATGCTAAAGCTTTTTACGGCCTAATCTTGTTCATGTCTTTTGCTATGACAGGAACTTTCTTAGCTTCTGATGGTCTTTTATACTATATTTTCTGGGAGTTAGCGCTTATTCCAATTTACTTCATTGCTTTGATCTGGGGTAACGGCGATGCGGAAGAACGCAGAAAAGCAGTAGTTAAATTCTTTATTTACACACTTGCTGGTTCGTTATTCATGTTAACTGCTTTTATCTATTTATACCAAAAAGCAGGTTCTTTCTTAATTGAAGATTTATACAAATTAGATTTATCTGCTTGCGAACAATTATGGATTTTCTTGGCTTTCTTCTTAGCTTATGCTATTAAAATTCCAATTATTCCTTTCCATACTTGGCAGGCAAATGTGTACCAAAAAGCGCCAACAGTTGGAACAATGCTTTTATCTGGTATCATGCTGAAAATGGGATTATACAGTGTAATTCGTTGGCAATTGCCAATTGCACCATTGGCTGCGAAAGAATACATGGATATTTTCATTGTGTTAGGAATTGCAGGTGTTATATACGGATCAATTGTTGCATTGAGACAAAAAGATCTTAAAAAATTATTAGCTTATTCTTCACTTGCCCACGTTGGATTAATTGCGGCTGGTTCTTATACTTTGACTCTTGATGGTTTAAGAGGTGCTGTTATGCAAATGATTGCTCACGGTTTTGTGGTAGTGGGATTATTCTTTGCTGCTGAAGTAATTTTCAGAAGATTTGAAACTAGAGAAATTGAAGCAATGGGCGGTATTCGTACGCAATCTCCAAAATTTACTTCAATGTTTTTAATCTTAGTTTTAGCTTCTGTTGCATTGCCAAGCACATTTAACTTTGTTGGAGAATTTACAGTATTATACAGTTTATCTCAAGTAAATATTTGGTTTGCAATTCTTGGTGGAACTACTATTATTTTAGGAGCTTACTATATGTTGAGAATGTTCCAACATGTAATGTTGGGCGAAACAAATTCGAAAACTTTTGCTGATGTTACGCTTAACGAAGGAATTTCATTTGCTGTAATCATTGCAGTTTTATTATTCTTTGGTTTCTATCCAAAACCAATTACAGATTTGATTACACCAAGCTTGGAAACTATTTTACAAGTTATCAATAAGAACTAATATTTTAAACAAAAAATAAATTAGGATTACACTTCAAATTGTAATCCTAACTCAAAAAGACAAAAATGAATACATTAATAGCTATAACAGGATTGGGTATTTTCTGCCTATTGTTTGAAATTCTTAATTTAAGAAAGGCCATCATTCCTATTACCATTTTGGGTTTAATAGGTGTATTGGCACTTAATTTCTATGAATTTGGAACGGAACAAAGTTATTACAACAACATGGTTGCGGTGTCAAAGTTTTCTACAGCTTTTTCATCATTGTTTATCGTTTTGACCATTTTCCTTGTAGCGTTAAGTCATAATTTTTACCAAAATCACCCAACAAAAATTTCAGATTACGTTGCCATTAAGGTATTCTTATTGGCTGGAGCTGTTGCTATGGTTTCTTTTGGAAACTTAGCTATGTTCTTTTTAGGAATCGAAATCTTATCTATCGCTTTATATGTTCTCGCTGCAAGTGACCGTTTGAACATTAAAAGCAACGAAGCAGGTATGAAATATTTCTTAATGGGATCTTTCGCTTCTGGTATTATCTTATTCGGAATCTGTTTGATCTATGGAGCAATGGGAAGTTTTGATATCAGCGAAATTCACGAAAGTGCATTATCTGCAGAATTACCAATTTGGTTCCCAATTGGACTGATTTTAATGATTATTGGAATGTTATTTAAAGTTGCTGCCGTTCCTTTCCACTTTTGGGCTCCAGACGTTTACGAAGGTTCTCCCGCGTTAACCACTGCTTTAATGAGTACATTGGCAAAAGTAGTAGCAATTGCAACTCTATTTAAGTTGATTTCTGGAATGAATGTGATTTCTTCTTTAGAAAACCAAGATCTTTTACATACGTTTGAAGTTATTGTAGTTATTATCTCTATCGCTTCAATGTCTGTTGGTAATATTATGGCATTAAGACAAGTAAACGTAAAACGTATGCTTGCTTTCTCAGGAATCTCTCATGCCGGTTTCATGTTAATGACATTATTGACTGTTTCTGCTTCAGCTGGTGTTTTATTATATTATACTGCTGCTTATGCTTTGTCAGGAATCGCTGCTTTCAGTGTTATTTTATATGTATGCAGAGATCAAGACAATGAAGACATTACTAACTTCCACGGATTAGGAAAAACAAATCCTTTATTAGCGGCTATCCTAACAGCTTCTTTATTGTCTATGGCCGGAATTCCAATTTTCTCTGGATTCTTTGCTAAATTGTTTTTATTCAATCAGACTATTCAAGCAGGATATATTGGTTTAGTAATTGTGGCAGTAATTAACTCTATTATCAGTGTGGGTTACTATTTCAAATTAATCATTGCGATGTATTCTAAAGAGCCTAATCAGGAAAGAACAGGAAGACCATTCCTTATTTATGCTGCAGCAGTAGTATCAATTGCATTAAACATTATTTTAGGTCTATTCCCTTCATTAGTTTTAGATTTATTGCAATAAGATAAAGACATACTATCATATAAAGAAATCCATCAAACTCCATTTTGATGGATTTTTTTATGACAAATAAAGAAGAGAAATTCATGTTAAAAATTCCGTCCATTCAATTGCACTTCAAAAAAACTCCATATCTTTGAGTTCAATTAAATGTATAAATTATGAACTTTAATTCAAAAAATCCATTTTTAAACAGCAAGCGTTTTTCGTCTGATGCTGAACCAAGAACTGAAGTACACCAAGCTCAGATTATTGATTACAATCAAGAAATGACCGTGTCTGGAACAATTAATAAAACAGCAATCCTGTTTTTAATCTTATGCGGTGCCTCTATGGTTACTTGGTGGATGGCATTTAATGGAATGAATCCGATGCTTCCAACTATCGGTGGAGCAATTGTTGGCTTTGTTTTGGTCTTAATTTCTTCTTTTAGACCTCAAGCATCTCCTTACCTAGCTCCAGGATATGCATTATTTGAAGGTTTGTTTATTGGAGGAATTTCTGCCATATTCGAATTAAGATTTCCAGGTATTGTAATTAATGCCGTTGGAGCAACTTTGGTTACTTTCTTAGTATGCCTTGGTTTATACAAATTCAAAATCGTCAAAGTTACAGAACAATTTAAATCTGTAGTTGTGGCAGCAACATTGGCTATTGCAACTTATTATTTAATTTCTTGGGTTATATCAATGTTCTCAAGTTGGACACCTGTTCATTACGGAAATTCGATGATGAGTATTGGTATCAGCGTTTTTGTTATCATCATAGCAGCTCTAAACCTTTTCTTAGATTTTGATTTAATTGAAAAAGGTGCGAAAGAAAGAATGCCAAAATTTATGGAATGGTATGGCGCAATGGGATTAATGATTACATTGGTTTGGTTGTACATTGAATTCCTAAGATTACTTTCAAAACTATCTAGTAAAGACTAATAAAGTTTCTTTTAATAATATTGAAGCCTTTTTGAGTAAAATCAAAAAGGCTTTTTTTATTTTCCATTATTCCCTTTGAAGTATTTTTTTTAGATATTCTCAGATGAAATCAAAACAAAAAAGCTAATTTCTTACAAATATGTAAAATGTAATTTATTGCATTTAAAAAAATACATTTTTATTAAAATTTTACACCTTTAGAAAAGAACTTCTCAAAAGACCAATAAAATCCGAGTCTCTTCAAATCAAGTTAATATGTAATTAATTACAATTCATGCAATTAATTACATTTTTATCATTTAAAAATAAAAATATTTTAATTATTCTCTTTTTAACATATAAAAAATTATATAATTAAAAATTAATATATAATTTAGTGTAATCGATTACAATTAAACCACTAATTATCGATAGTAAAACCACTTACTTATTAACAAATTTAAACCACGCAATTATGAAAAAAAATCTACTTTTTATGACCTTCTTTTTAATTACCCTCCAAACATGGTCACAACAAATCACAGAAGCAAGCGGCTGGCTCGAATCCGTCTTCGTGAAATGGCAGCCCGTGAGCAATGCCCAAACTTACAATGTATATTATACAGGTGGAGGACTTGTAGATCAAAAGATTGATAATGAGCTTATCAGAAGCTACGGAACTTTTTTTAGAGCCGACATTCCAGGATTAAAAGCCGGATCTTACACGGTAAAAATCAAACCGGTTATTTCTGGTGTTGAAGGAACTGGAACCACAACCACTTCATTAACCGTTAAAGCTCATGACAGATCCGGATTTGCATTTTCAAACTCCAGAGTTCCTGGTGCTTATAATGCAGACGGAACTCCAAAAAGCAATGCAGTAATCCTTTACATCACACAACAGACCAAAAACACAATTTCACTAAATGTAACAGGAGCATCAGTTAATCCGTGTGTTGGACTTCAAACGATTCTGGACGGATATAAAAAAGGGAAAGACACAAGACCTTTAATCATTCGTATGATTGGTCAAATCACTGATTTAACTTATATGATGAATGGTGATTTAGTTATTGAAAACAACAATAATGCGGCTAGCTACATCACTCTGGAAGGAATTGGAAACGATGCTACAGCAGATGGCTGGGGAATCAGAGTCAAAAATGCTTCAAACATAGAAATTCGAAATATTGGAATTATGAATGTGGATAGCGGTGAAGGTGATAACATTGGTTTACAGCAAGACAACGATTATGTCTGGGTACATAATTGTGATTTCTTTTATGGAAAACCTGGTGGCGACGCAGATCAAATAAAAGGTGACGGAGCTTTGGATTGCAAAAAATCGACTTATGTAACCTTTTCATACAACCATTTTTGGGATAATGGAAAAAGCAATTTATTAGGCTTAAGCGAAGGAACTACAGAAGGTTTATACATAACCTATCACCACAACTGGTATGATCATTCTGATTCTCGTCATCCAAGAATCCGTTATTATTCTGCTCACGTTTATAATAATTATTATGATGGAAATTCTAAATATGGTGTTGGGTCAACTTTAGGTTCTTCTGTTTTTGTTGAAGCTAATTTCTTCAGAAATTGTAAATACCCTATGCTGACTTCTATGCAGGGAACAGATATTTTTTATGGTACTGGAGGAACTTTTTCAAGTGAAGATGGTGGCACAATTAAAGCATTTAACAACACTATGAGTGGGCAAACTCGTTTTGTTGGATACAATGCTACAACATATCCCGTAGAATTTGATGCATATGTTGCAGCGACTAGAAATGAAACCATCAGCAGCAGTATTAAATCAAAAAAAGGAGCTAAAACTTATAATAATTTCGATACCAATTCAAGTGTCATGTATGCTTACACACCTGAAACACCAGAAAATGCCAGAACTACTGTTATGCAATATGCAGGACGTGTTTCAGGAGGTGATTTTCAATGGACATTCAACAATGCCGTTGATGATACTGCCGACGGTGTAAATATTGGTTTAAGAGATGCATTAAACTCTTATCAGACTGGTTTAGTTGCTGTACAAGGCGGAACGAGTGGAAATCAAACTTTGACTTCAACTTCAAACACCAATCAAACCGTAACTAGCGGAACAGCGATTGAAACTATCGTCTTTACATGGGGAGGTGATGCGACTGACGCGACTGTAACTGGTTTACCTGCTTCTGGATTATCATTCGTAAAAAATGTTACAGCAAAAACAATCACGATTACTGGAAATCCAACCACTACAGTAACTTATTCAATCGCGACAACAGGTTCAGCAGGGAATCCAGCAACTGGATCAGGAACGATTACGGTTAACGCTGCAGGAACTCAGACTTTAACATCTACAAACAATAACAGCCAGACTGTTGCCAGTGGCACTGCAATAAGCTCAATTGTATTTACTTGGGGAGGAACTGCAACAGATGTAACTGTAACTGGATTACCTGCTTCAGGTATCAGCTTTACAAAAAACAGCTCTGCCAAAACCATTACGATTACAGGAACACCAACTGCAAATGTATCGTATACAGTAACAACTACAGGAACAGGAACCGCCGCAACAGCTTCCGGGACTATAACAGTTACAACTAGTAATCCTTCTGGAGATGAAATACATAATTTTACTGTATCTGGAAAAGACAGCGATTTCTACACTATAACAGGAAACCTTTCTACAACAAAAGGAACTGTTACCTATAATGGTTTAACGTTAACGCAATGTTTAAAAATCGAATCTTCTACCAACATTTCGTTTACAACTACTCAAGCAAGTACTTTAACTTTAGTCTTTGTAGAAGCGGCCGCAACTATTAAAGTAGATAATGTAGATAAAGTAGCAACAAACGGAATTGTAACAGTATCATTAACAGCGGGAAGTCATACTATAACCAAAAAAGATACTTCAAACTTATTTTATATGAGCACGGTTTACAATACTGGAACATTAAAAATGGCACAGCCAGAATTAGCCACCGACACAAAAATATATTTATATCCAAATCCGGTTACAAACATTCTATACGTATCAGATCCAACACAGAAAGTGGAAAATATATTAATTTATAATGTGAACGGAATCCTTGTAAAAACTGTTCCAAAAGGAAATGAAAATATCGATATGAGTAATTTGGCATCAGGAAGTTATTTTGCTAAAATTTCAACAACCGAAGGTTCAATCAATCAAACTATTATTAAAAAATAAACATTTGAACATTTTATAATCGTAAAAGGTTTCCTGATTTGGAAACCTTTTTGCATTTAATTTCTATCTTTTTCGATTTCGAAACTCTTGTTGTTCCGTTATTTTTCCAAATTCATTCAAACATTTTTTAATCGTTTCTAGATTAATCCCAACGAAAAATAACATCCCAATAAAAATTACAATCCAGCTGTAAACAATCTTTACAAAAGAAATATCTGATGTAGCTACGTAAAAAATGACTGTTGGCAGAATCGATACTATAAATGTCAGTCCTAATGCCAGCATTAACGGATTTATGATAAAACTGTTTATACTATTAAGTCCAATTTTTCTAATGATAATTGCTAAAAAAAGCAATGCCATTATTCCAAAAACTATACCTGCGAAACTATAAATCATAACGATATCAGGCTGATTGTTTATCTGTTCTTCGTATCCAAAAAAGGTATTAAAATTGAATTCCATCGTACTTCTTTTGTTCTGGTGTTACATCAAATAAACTTTGGGATTTATACCCCATAATTTTGGCTAAAATAAAGTTAGGAAACTCTTCAATTCCCACATTATACAGATTGATACTATCATTAAAAAACTCTCTTCTATCGGCAATTTTATCTTCCATCTGAGACACTCTTTTCTGTAGTTCCAAAAAATTACTGTTTGATGCTAGTGTTGGATAATTTTCAGAAACAGCAAATAGGTTTTTCATCGTTTTTGAAAACTCATTTGCATTTTCAATTTTCTCTCCAACTGATTTGGAGTTCAGAAAATCGGTTCTTAATTTAGTTAAATTCGTTAATAATTCAGTCTCATGTTCCATAAATTTGGAAGCCACTTTTACCAACTCTGGAACTTCTTCTGCTCTTTGCATAAGAATCACATCAATATTCCTAAACGCTTTTTCATAATTATTTTTAAGCATAACCAGCTTGTTATAAATTCTGATAAAAAAGTTAAAGAACACGAAAAGCAGAATTATTCCAGCAATTAAAGCAATATTTTGAACAGTCATAGTTGTTTTAGTTTAAAATGATATAAATAATTAGAAGCGAAATAAAAAATAAGGTTATTAAAAAGGAATCTAACAAGGGTTTGTATTTATTTCTAAATGAAATACTTCTTGGAATTGCAATCCCAAATACATTATCTGAATCTCCCTTTTTTATAATTGTTTTTCCATTATCTGAAGCGGCATAACCTATCAGAAACATGTAATCGTTATGTCTTAGATACGTTTCAGAATATCTGGTCTTACCTCCTTGCTGATTGTCAACTCTATCAAAAAAGTACTCCATTCCTTCGCCATCAACAGTGACAGAACCTGTTTCGTCTTTAATTTTAAATTTGCCTGTTTTAACTTCACTAAAAATAGTCGAATAGGTCGTTCTGCCATCATCATCAGGTTTGCTTTCTTTTTCTATTTTATAATAATATCCAATACAAGGTTTATTAAAATAAGGAGAAATAATGGGCTCAATTTCTTCAAGATCTCCTTCAACTTCCACCATTCCCATTGCAATTGAATCCATTTTTGAAGTGGGAAGAATGGATTGCAGACGCATAAATTTGCTTTTATTACTGGGAAAAAAGATATTCTTTAGAATAATAAAACCTGGAATAATTAAAAAAAGAAGTTTTAAATTTTCGGTCTCGGCCAATAAAATAAAAGTTCCAAAAAGACCTGCTATAATCAAAACTCCCAGAACCTTTTGACCAAATGTTGTTTTAGGAATATTATGTTTTTTATTAAATTTTTCTCGTTCTATTTTTTCCTCTTTACTGCTCTGAATTCCTGCGTAAATCATTCCAATAATCGCAAAAAAGAAAAGAGAAATAAATAAGAACAATACGGCAGCCAAAGGAAAAGTAGCATCTATTAAAAAACTAATCCCAACAATAGCTGGAGATAAAACAAAAAAAAGCCAATTAGGAAATTTCAAATTAAAAAGTCCTGAAAAGATTAAAGTCTGAAATAAGGCAATTCCTAAACTAAAAAGCATTAAAAAAATAACCTCCGCAGCATCTACTCTATTTTGAGTTAAAAATTCAAAAAAATCATTCATAATAAAAGGGCAAATAGTTATACTTTTTAAGGCTTAAAATACAATTTCGACTTCTTTAGACAGTAATTTTCTAATCCTGCTCCTTTCCAAATCTGAAATAGGATTGTTACTCAAATCCAAACCTACAAGCTTCTGTAATTTATTGATTTCGTTTGGAATATCGCTAATTTCATTATGACTTAAAATCAGAAACTTTAAATTTTTAAAATGTAGAATCTCTTCTGGAAATGTTTTCAATTGTTGTTTAGACAAGTCCAGTTCGATTACCAGTTCTGATTTTAATTTTGCTTGATCTAAACTGTAAAAAGTTGTTTTTTCTTTTTTCTTCTCTTCTTTATTTCTGTTTAAAAGACCAAATCCCGCTAAGATCAAAGACGCTAAAAAAAAGATACACAAAAACGCTGTCCAAATTGGATCATCCCTTTTTTCTGTTGTAAAAAGACGAACGTAAATGTAATAAGCCATTCCAAGAACAAGTGTAAGAAACAGTCCAAAAACTATTAAATAAAGACAATATTTCAGAATAGAAAAGATAACTTTTTTTACCGCGGTGGTATTCTTTGCAGTTAAAAAGTACACCATTAAACCCAAAACTAAAACCCAAAAAACAGCAACTCCTATTATTCCAATTTCACTCCCGTTCTGGATAATGGCAAACGAAAATAAAACAGGAAACATTAAAACAAATCCAATTAACAGTGCTGTAAAACCAACAGACAAACAACCTGCCTTTTGTTTTGTATGGGATGATTTCAGCCATAAATAGGCCAATAAAAAAGATAACAGAATAACACCAATAAATGCATATCCAAAAGGAGTAAGTCCAGCCAAAAAAATCAAAGTCATTTTTATTTTCTTATAAATTAAACATCAATAAATGATGTCGCGGCAATAAAGGCGAATACAAATTAAAATAAAAATACTACAAATTTCGGCATTAAAAAAACCGCTTCTTCAATTAATGAAAAAAGCGGTTTTTATTTATTTTCTTACTTCGTTTTACAAGTCAAATTTAATTCCTTGGGCCAACGGAAGATTTGTCGTATAATTTATTGTATTAGTCTGACGTCTCATATAGATTTTCCAGGCATCAGAACCTGATTCGCGTCCTCCGCCAGTTTCTTTTTCACCTCCAAAAGCACCGCCAATTTCTGCTCCCGAAGTTCCAATATTTACGTTTGCAATGCCACAATCAGAACCTGTTACAGATAAAAATCTTTCGGCTTCTCTTAAATTATTAGTCATAATTGCCGATGATAAACCTTGCGCAACACCATTTTGAATTTCGATTGCATTATCCACTTCTCCAGAATATTTAATCAAATATAAAACTGGAGCAAAAGTTTCGTGTTGTACAATTTCAAATGAATTTTCTGCTTCTGCAATTGCTGGTTTTACGTAACAGCCACTTTCGTAACCTTCTCCTGAAAGTACTCCTCCTTCGACCAAAATTTTTCCACCTTCGGCCACTACTTTATTTAAGGCTGATGCATACATTTCTACAGCATGAACATCAATCAGTGGTCCAACATGATTGTTTTCGTCAAGCGGATTTCCAATTCGTAATTGTTTGTAAGCGGCAACTAATGCATCTTTTACTTTATCATAAATACTTTCGTGAATGATCAATCTTCTTGTTGATGTACAACGCTGGCCGGCTGTTCCAACTGCTCCAAAAACAGCTCCAATAACCGTCATTTTTATATCAGCATCTGGCGTCACGATAATCGCATTATTTCCTCCTAATTCTAATAATGATTTTCCTAATCTGCCCGCCACTTTTTGGGCTACAATTTTTCCCATTCTGGTAGAACCTGTTGCCGAAACAAGCGGAATGCGAGTATCCGCTGTCATTAATTCTCCTATTTTGTAATCACCGTTTATCAAACAGGAAATTCCCTCTGGCAGATTATTTTCTTTAATAACCTGAGCAATTATATTTTGACAGGCAATACCGCATAACGGTGTCTTTTCTGAAGGTTTCCAAACACAGACATCTCCAGAAATCCATGCCAGCGCCGTATTCCATGACCAAACTGCAACCGGGAAATTAAACGCCGAAATAATTCCTACAATTCCAAGGGGATGATATTGTTCGTACATTCTGTGTCCTGGTCTTTCAGAATGCATGGTTAATCCATGAAGCTGACGAGATAAACCAACGGCAAAATCGCAGATATCGATCATTTCCTGAACTTCTCCAAAGCCTTCCTGCAATGATTTTCCCATTTCGTAAGAAACCAATTTACCAAGGGCTTCTTTATTTTGTCTCAATTTTTCTCCAAACTGACGAACAATCTCACCACGTTGCGGTGCAGGAATTAGTCTAAACGTTTTAAAAGCTTCTGCTGCCGTCTGAATTACTTTTTCGTAATCATCAGATGTTGACATTTTTACCGAAGCAATTAATTTTCCATCAACTGGTGAATAACTTTCTAAAATCTCTCCTGATGAAAAATTATTTATTCCCGTCGATGTTCCTTCATTTAGGGTTTTAATGCCCAATTTTTCCAGAGCTTCCTTCATTCCAAATTGCGATGCTATTGTTGTCATTGTAACTTTTTTAGTTAAAATTGTTATATTATTAATGTAAAGATATTATTTCAAATTGAATTTCAATTAAATATTCCTTTTAAAAGCTTTCTTGCTTCCTAAAAGCAAAATGATCAAAAAGAGAATAAAACTCAATGTAGACAAACCATAAATAATAATTTCTTTTCTCTTCAATTTTTCCTCAAAAGAATTTTTTACTAATTCGATTTGATATTCAATATTATCTTGAAATCTTGAAATTTTAACTTTTTTATCATTCAAAAAATCCTTGTTCAATTTATCTAACAAAACTAATTCTGTTGAATCGATATTTTTTAATAAATCAGTTCTCGAGCAAATCGAGCTATACAAAGCATAACTATTATTCTTAGCATAAATCAGATATTCTTTTCCGATGTCAAAAAAGAAGTCGCAAGACCCAGAATCAGTAGCCAACAAATCTCTAAATTCATAACCAGGAAAAAAATTCCCTTTATATGACTTTTTTATTTTTACTGAAAACACATAGACCTTTTGTCCATAACTTCCATATAACAAGCTATCTATTTTTACTATTTCCCCAACAAAAACCTCGCTAGCTAGTTCCCAATTTTTCTCTATTGATGGTTTTCCAGAGCAATCACAGCAATATACTTTTGAAGACATTAAAATAAAAAACAATACAAAAACTATGTTTCTAATCATGATTTAATATTTTTAGATAAATGTAAATTTATGATTAATTACAATGATTTTTTCCATAATTGAGTGCTTTCTTTCTATTTTATTGATGAAATTTGCAACACCAATTTTTTAGATTATGAATAATTTCAGCCGTTTTTTTCTTTGTTTCCTTTTAATTTCATCGAATGTTTTTTCTCAAAAAGAAAAATCTTCTTTTCAGGTAGTTCCTTTAGGAATAAAAGGCGGAATTGACGAAAAAAACCTTTCAGCTTATTTGCTTGCTCCAATTAACACAAACGATTATATCTGTCTCGATGCCGGAACTATAAATGCCGGAATTGAAAAAGCCATCGAAAAGAAAACTTTTAAAGTTTCGACCAGTACGGTTTTAAAAAAATACATAAAAGGTTATTTAATATCACATGCCCACTTAGATCATGTCTCTGGTTTAATCATCAATTCTCCTGCTGATTCTTCTAAAACGGTTTATGCAACAGAGAAATGTATGGAAATGATGGAAAATCATTATTTTAATGATCAGACCTGGGCAAATTTTGGAGACAAAGGCCCTGGTTTTCCATTGAAAAAATATCACTTTCAAACTCTAAATATTGGTGAAGAAACGCCAATTTCAAATACTAAAATGACGGTTAAGGCTTTTCCGTTAAGCCACGTAAATCCATTTGAAAGCACTGCTTTTTTAGTTAAAAACGAGAATGAATATGTTTTATATTTAGGTGACACTGGCCCAGATGCAGTCGAAAAAAGCGATAAGTTAAAAACATTATGGACGGCAGTTGCTCCTTTAGTTCAAAACAAACAATTGAAAGGTATTTTTATCGAAGTTTCTTTTCCTAACGAACAGCCAGATAAATTTTTATTTGGTCATTTAACTCCTAACTATTTATTGAAAGAACTTCATGTTTTAGAAGAAATGGCAGGAAAAGGTTCATTGAATAATTTCAAAATTATCATTACACATTTAAAACCTCCTGCAAAAAATATTGCCAAAATTAAAGAGCAGTTAAAAAATCAAAACGATTTAGGACTGAAGCTTATTTATCCTGAACAGGGGAAAAAGTTTGTGTTGTAGTTTTTATTTAGCGACAGATTTTAAGGATTATGATTTTCTTCTTTTCTCAATCAATCCTCTTTTCTCTAATTTAGCAAGCATTTCTTCATGTGTAATGAAATTACCTGTCCGAAGGTCTTCTTTACCCTGTCTAATATCAGCTTTTAATTCTAAAATAAATTTTTCTTCATCATTTAATTGAGCTTTTAAAATCTCATCATTCTTTTTAATATCCATTCTGCATATATTATTGTGATAATAAACCCGACAGGTTTTAAAAACCTGTCGGGTTTGATATCTAAAATTAAATTCAATTTATTTCTTAGCCACAAATCTTGGATCAGTTTCCATTACTGTTCCACATTTTTCGCAGGTTCTCAATTCTTCTGAATTATAAAAATGTTCAAAATGAGGTAAGAAATCTTTCTCGATATTGTGTAGTTCAAAATACACTTCATAAAGTTTATGATTGCAATTGTCACAATGCCAAAGCAAACCATCGGTAAAACCTTGTCCAGCTCGTTTACGTTCAATTACCAATCCGATAGAACCTGCAGAACGAACGGGAGAATGAGGAACTTTTGCCGGATGTAAATACATATCGCCTGCATTTAACTCCATTTCCTTTCGTTCTCCATCTTCCTGAATTACTACTTTTATACTGCCTTCTAATTGGTAAAAAAGTTCTTCTGTTTCGTTATAATGATAATCTTTTCTTGCATTTGGTCCCGCCACAATCATTACGATATAATCGCCAGAATCTACGTAAAGATTTTTATTTCCAACTGGCGGTTTTAATAAATGACGGTTTTCGTCAATCCATTTAGTTAAGTTGAAAGGTTTTGCTATAGCCATTTTTTTAATTCTAAATTGTGAAAAGCTAAGGTAGTGAAATTGTAGAGACGCACCGCAGTGCGTCTTTAGGTTTCTAATTTCATTTCAAAAAAAGGTTAGACGCACTGCGGTGCGTCTCTACTGTCGAATTTCTTTTATCAAATATATATAAACCGGAAAATGATCACTAAAACCTGCTTCTGTTAATGTATTTCGCAACGGATAACCTTTATACTGTCCCGAATTCTGAATAAGATAAGGTCTGGTGAAAATCCCTGCTTTCCAAAAACTAAAAGTTGCAAAATCTGATTTAGTTAAAGATGCTGTCATCATAATTTGATCAAAAATATTCCAGGAATCCCGAAAAGCAATTGTACCTAGTCCTTTATTTACTAATTCTTCAAACGGATTAAAAACACCAAATTCTAAAACTTCTGACTTCTTTCCTTTTGCTCCCAAAGCTGTTTTTATACTATTATTAATTGGTCCGTCATTAAAATCTCCCATGGTCATCACTTTTGCTTGTGGGTTTATCTGCTGTAAAGAATCGATAATTTTTCGGTTCAACTTTCCTGCGGCTTCTCGAAATAAAGTTGTGGCTTTTTCACCTCCAGATCTTGATGGCCAGTGATTGACTATTATATGTATTTCTTCATTTTCTAAAAACCCCGAAACCAACAGCTGATCTCTTGTAAAAACACGATTGTTATTTTCTTTTTTAATTTCAAGCTCATCATCTTCAATTTCTGATTGTTCTTCTTTTTTGAGACTATTCTTTTTGTAAATGATTAATGGAATATTAGAAAAAGAAGTCGGGCGAAAATATTTTTTCTGATAAAGCAAAGCCACATCAATTCCTCGTTTATCGGGCGAATCAAAATGAATGATTCCGAAATCGAATTGCTGTAATTTTGGTTCTTTGATTAAGTCCTCTAAAACATCTCTATTTTCTACTTCAGCACATCCTAGTAAAACTGGGGCATTTGAATTTTCTGGTGTTCCAATTTCAGAAATTACTCTTGCTAAGTTTTTCAACTTTTGCTCATATTTTTGTTTTGTCCAATGCTGTGTGCCATTTGGAGTCCATTCATCATCATTTGTAAAATCATCATCTACAGTGTCATATAAATTCTCAAAATTGTAAAATGCAACGGTATGTATTTTGTATTTTTTAGGTTGCGAATAACCCTGAAATATTCCAAGTACAATTATGTAAAAACTAATTCTAATAAACTTCATAAATTTAACTTTTTAAAAAGTTCAATTTAAGCATATTATTTAATTGTAAGAAAATTCAAATGAATTTAAATTCTAAAATTTCTATATTTGTTTTCTACACAAATGAAAAAGCAGATAAATTATGAAAATGAAAACCCTTTTGTTCAATAAAAAACACTTTATCCTTTATAGAGCTGCATTTCTTATTTTTGCTTTTCAATCATTCACTTGTCAATCTCAACAAAACATGATAACACCACCTTATTTACAAAAAGGAGATACTGTCGCACTTTTAGCAACAGCTAGAAAAAATATCGACGATAACTTAAAACCAACTATAGATTTATTGCACAGCTGGGGCTTAGAAGCCGTTGTTGGAAGTACCATTGGTTTAGATTATCATCAGTTGGCAGGAACAGATGAACAAAGAGCTGCCGATTTTCAAAAGCAAATGGACAATCCAAATATTAAAGCGATTTGGTGCGTGCGAGGAGGATACGGAACGGTTAGAATGCTGGATTTATTAGATTTTACCAAATTCAAACAGCATCCAAAATGGGTTATTGGTTTTAGCGACGTTACGGTTCTGCACAACCATTTAAATACAATGGGCTACAAATCTATTCACGGAGTTATGCCGGTAACCGTTCCAAGAGCAACTCCAGATGCTGTGAGTTCCTTAAAAGCAAGTTTGTTTGGTGAGCCTATTTCGTATTCTATTAGCCCAACTCCAATGAATCGTTTGGGAAGCGCAACTGGAGAATTAGTGGGCGGTAATTTATCTATTTTATATAGCTTATTAGGATCTCCTTCTGCAATTGACTGCAGGGATAAAATTTTATTTATTGAAGATTTGGATGAATATCTTTATCATATTGACCGTATGATGATGAATTTAAGACGAAATGGATGCATCGAAAACTTAAAAGGAATTATTATTGGCGGTATGACCAGCATGAAAGACAATGAAGTGCCTTGGGGTAAAAATGCACTTGAAATTATTGACGATGTGACCAAAAAATATAACATTCCCGTAATTTTCAATTTCCCGGCAGGACATATTAGAGACAACAGAGCTTTAGTTATGGGAAATATAGTTACAATGGAAGTTACAGCAACAGGAAGCACATTGACATTTAAAAAGTAATATTGCAAAAATCCTTAATTTAAGGAGCTTAAAATACCACATAAAATCTCGCAAAGACGCGAAGTCGCAAAGATTTAAATAAACTTTGCGACTTCGCGTCTTTGCGTGCAAAAAAACCTCCACCTTGAAACTTTAAACTCGTAACAAAAAAATAATGGCAAAACATAATGAACTTGGAAAATTAGGAGAAGATCTTGCTGCGGCGCATCTAGAAGAAAATGGATATGCCATTCTAGAGCGAAACTTTGTTATTCAGAAAGCCGAAATAGATATAATTGCTCAAAAAGATGCTGTTTTAGCAATTGTAGAAGTTAAGACTCGTTCGAGTTTAGATTTTGGTGCCCCACAGGATTTTGTGAAGTCCAAAAAAATTCAATTACTCATTAAAGCAGTAAATGCCTACATAAACGATAGGGAAAAGGATTTTCCTGAAGATTTAGAAGTCCGTTTTGACATCATTGCAATCCATAAAAAGGGCGAATCATTTGCAATTGAACATCTTACCGACGCTTTTTATCACTTTTAACATAATTTTTTATTGTTATAATTGTAACAATTTGTTTTTTTATTTATATTTGCAGAGATTTATAACATCGCAATGTTAAATTAACAACCAACCGAATACAAAAAAAAAAAAAGATTATGAAAACTGTTTCTTCTATTGTAGAAAACTACATTAAAACAAAACCATTTTTATTGAATGCCCTCTCGCTCGGAATTATTAACCTGACATCACTTTCGCGAAATATTATGACCGAATTAGAAAGCGAGTTTGGTAAAGAAGTAAAACAAGGCGCTGTAGTAATGTCTTTAAAACGACTTACAGAAGAACTGGATTTTAAATTGAACCACAAAATCAATAAAGTAATTAAAAATATTGGCGAGATTACAGTTCGATCTGAGCTTACAGATTACACTTTTGCTGCTTCTGAAACTGTTTTAAACAAACAGGCAGATTTAATTTCTGATATTAATGCTTTATCTGATATTTTTTATACCTCATCTCGTGGTGTAAACGAAACCAACATCGTGGTCAGCAGCAGTGTTAATCATTTAGTTGAAAAACACTTTATGAGAGAAAAACTAATTCAGAAATTAGATAATTTGGCTTCCATTACGGTAAAGTTGCCAAAAGAAAATATCGTAGTTCCTGGTATTTATTACTTCATTTTCCAGCGTTTGGCCTGGGAAGGAATTATTATTAATGAAGTAATTTCGACTTCAAACGAGTTTACAATTCTTGTTGGAGAAGATCAGGTTGATGTTGCTTTTAAAGTTATCAAAGACTTGAAAAACTAGTTCAGAATTCCTATTAGAGAATCCATTTTGATTCCTCTTCATACAATCCTTTTATCTTTTTAATGAAAGATGAAAGGATTTTTTTTGAGTAAATACAGTACTTCCTCCCAAATTTCATTTTTCTCAAATAAGAATATTCTCAAAAGTCAAATTCTGAAATAAACTTTGTTTTACAAAAGCGTCAATATGACACTTACTTGTAATAAAGCCACTTTACACGACATTTTACATCTTTCTCTAAAAAACTAACAAAAAATCCGAAATAAGTTTTTTTATATATAATTTGTTGCGAATAATATTTTTATATATTTGCGAAGAAGTCAGACATCAGACCTCGCATTTTGATAGTTTAATACCATTAGAATTAAATAAACGAGATTAAATTGTTAGAAGCTGTCAACCATAGTGAAAAATTATTGGTAAGTGAACTCAAAAACGGCAACGAAAAAGCTTTTCGCCAACTTTTTGATCTATACCACCAAGATATTTATGGTTACAGTATCAGTCTTCTAAAATCAAAAGAGGCAGCAGAAGAGAATGTTCAGGATGTTTTTATGAAAGTTTGGCTCAACCGCGAAAGTTTAAATATAGAACAGTCGTTTAAGGCTTATATTTTTACCATTGCACGAAACCAGGCTTTTAATGTTTTGAACAAAGCCGCAAACGAAATTATATTGAAAGAAGCCGTTTTCTACGAAAGTCAGAAAACACATGAATACGGAGATTACACAATTCGCGAAGCCGATTGTAAGAAACTCCAAAAACAGGCTATAAAACAGCTTCCTCCTAAACGACGGCAGATTTTTAAGATGTCGCGGAAAAAAGGAATGAGCTATGAAGAAATAAGTAATGAACTCGGAATATCGATAAATACAGTCCGGAATCAAATGAGTAAAGCGCTCGAATCGATGCGCGGTTTTTTTCAACTTCACGATGAAATTATCTAACCAAAACCACAATAATGACCATTAAAATCACTCTTCGGAGTGATTTTTTTTTGATTGATTTTTAAACTCCACTCCATCTTGTCATCCTGAGGAACGAAGGATCACACTCGGGAATCGACAAAGATTGGCGATTTTGCATGTGGAGTTTCTAGTGCGATCCTTCGTTCCTCAGGATGACAAGAATAGGTAAAAGTTCTCTTGAAAACGTCGATTTGCGAGAGGGATGGGAGCAAGCTACCGAAGTAGCGCGGACAGCCCGACAGCATTATAAAGAGGGGCGAATAAAGACAAAGATGATTGGCCCCTTTTTATAATGCTGGCTCGCCCAAAAAATCATTTTTATATTCAAGTTGAGAGATTTCTTGTGTAATCCTTCGTTTCTCAGAAGGGTAAAATTGCGTTTAATTATTATTTTTTAAAGAAATACTTTTCTTCAAAACACTAAAAATCAATGTTATAAATTTTTCAAAATGTTAAAATTTAAAAATTTTACAACGTTTGAGTAGTACTCCCCTTTCACTCAACTGTATTATAGAAACACAGAACCTAAAAAACATTCTTTAATGAATTCAAATTCTGAAATAAAAACGCTTTTAGAAAAGTTTATTCTCAACCAATGTACTGCCAAAGAAACTGAGCAGGTAATTGCTTATTGCCGTGATAACAAATTGACAGACGATTTCCCAACAGTAGAAGAAGTGCAAAAACTTCTAAACGAAATGCCAAAAATGGAAGCTCAAAAAGCGGATTCTATTTTTGACAATATTCTGGCCACTGCTAAAGAACAAGAAACTGTAATCGAACTGCAACCTAAAAAATCGAATCGCAGAAAGTATATTTCAATTGCCGCATCACTTTTAGTGCTTCTTGGAATTGGCTTTGCGTACAAACAAGTTTTTTTGAATAAAGCCGTTGAAGTTCCTTTCGATTTTAAAAGCACTGATATTGTTTTACAAATGGAAGACGGAACGGTTCAGATTATTTCTGAAAATGGTAAAGTTCAGGTTCAGGATAAAAACGGAAATGTTATTGGAAATCAAAACGGCGATAAATTGGTTTATGAAAAAGAAACAGATTCTGATAAATTAGTTTATAACACACTTAAAATTCCGTATGGTAAAAAATTCCGTTTAGAATTGTCTGATGGAACTATGGTTCATTTAAATTCTGGAACCTCTTTGAGATATCCTGTTAAGTTTATCGCTGGAGAAAATCGTCAGGTTTATTTGAATGGAGAAGCCTTTTTTGATGTTGCCAAAGATAAAAAACATCCTTTTATAGTGAATGCTGACGAACTGAATGTCCGCGTTTTAGGAACTAATTTTAATGTTTCTAATTATCCAGAAGATAACCTTACCGATGTTGTTTTGGTCGAAGGTTCTGTTGGAATGTATCGTTCTAACGAAGAATTTGATGCTACTAAAAATACGATTTTAAAGCCTGGTTATAAAGGAAGTTTCAATAAAGAAAATGCTTCAATCTTTACTAAACCAGTTATTACAGAAATCTACACTTCATGGATTGATGGCGGACTGACATTTAGAAACATGACTTTCAAAAACATTATTACCAAACTGGAAAGACGTTACAATGTGACGATTATCAATAAAAATGAAAAACTGGCCAACGAGAAATTTAATGCCAGTTTTAAAGAAGAATCAATCGAAAATGTCATGAGCTATTTCAACGACATTCACGGCATTAACTATACTATCAAAAACAATCAAATACTAATTAACTAACCTCTTAAAACCAATAAAAAATATGATGAAATAACATTGCGGGAATAAAAAAATCGGAAAGAGCTGCGAACAATTTCCGATTAACTAAGTGATTGAATATAACGAATTAACTACAATCAATTAACAAAATTATGAAAAAAAAATCTAAGAATAATGGGTTCCTATACTCATTGTTCCAAAAAGACCTAAAATTGAAACTAACTACTCTACTTATTTTGGTCGCCATGTTTAATATCAAAGCAAGTACTTATGCCCAAAAAACAAAAGTCACTCTTGAATTAAACAATTCAACAATCGAAAAGGTTATTGAGACCATTGAGCAAAAAACCGACTTCAGATTTATTTACAAATTGAATGACATCGACTTGGATCGCACCGTTTCAATTTCTGTAAAAGATCAGTCTATATATGTGGTTTTAGACAAACTCTTCAAAGGAACTCCAACCGAATTTAAAATTCGTGATACCCAGATTATCCTTAAAAAACCCGAACTCAAAACAGAAAGAATCGAATTTCAAAAGCAGACTGTTTCTGGAATAATTACAGATGAAAACGGCCTGCCTCTTCCTGGAGCATCGGTTATTGAAGAAGGAACTAAAAATGGAATCGTAACCGATTTTGATGGAAAATACAAACTTACTGTCGAAAGCAGTCAGTCTGTAATTGTCGTTTCTTTTGTTGGATACAAAGAGAAAAAAGTAGTGGCCAATCAAAGTGTAATCAATATTCAGCTTCTTCCAGATGCAACCGATTTACAGGAAATTGTGGTTATAGGTTACGGTACAGCATCAAAAAGAGATGTTACTGGAGCTGTTTCTTCTATTGTGGCTAAAGATATGAATCAAGGTGCTATTGTAAATCCGTTACAGTTAATTGCTGGAAAAGCGGCAGGTGTTAATATTACCCAATTAGGAAGCGAGCCTGGTCAAGGGCCGAGCGTTCGTATTCGTGGAATTTCATCTTTAATTGGCGGAAGTGATCCTTTGGTAGTGGTAGACGGAATTCAGGGAAATATGGATTTACTGAATCAGGTTCCGCCAAGCGAAATTGAAAGTTATGATATTCTAAAAGATGCTTCTGCGACTGCAATTTATGGTTCTCGCGGTGCGCCTGGTGTAATCATTGTGACAACTAAAAAGAATAAAGCAGGAAGAACTACAATGGAATATACAGGTTCTACTTCCTTAGATTTTATTCCGAAAAAATTAGATATGTTGAATGCTGACGAATGGTGGGCAGCAGCTAAAAGCGTGGGCGCTCCAGCATCTGCAAATCACGGTTCTAATACAGATTGGTACGGTCTTTTGACTCAAACCGGACTTACACAAACACATACTTTGTCTTTTGGTGGAGGAACTGATAAATTTAATTACAGAGCTTCTTTAACGGCGATATTGCAAGACGGAGTTGTAATTAATTCTAGTAATCAAAAATACATCGGACGTATTCAGGCTACTCAATTGGCTTTGAATGATAAATTAAAATTGACTTTCAATTTAAATACAGGAATCAACAATACAACCAGTATTATCCAAAATATTGGAACTGCTGCTTATTCCTCAAATCTAATTACAAATGCTTATTTAGTTAGACCAACAGATCCTGTTTTCAATACTGACGGGACTTATTTTACAGATTCAAATGTGTTCCAATATTTAAATCCTTACGCGGCGGCTCAAACTACTACAAATGAAGCCCAAAATGACAATTTATTTGGAAGTCTAAAAGCTGATTTGGATTTAGCAAAAGGTTTAACAGCAAGTTGGTTCGGGAGCTGGAGAAAAACAAATGTTACGTATGGTTATTTTCAGCCTGTAGAATCAACCGCGGCTGTTGCAATTGACCAAAACGGTTTTGCTAACATCAAAAATGAAAGACAGAATGAAAAATTAACTAATTTAAGTCTTAACTACAAGAAAACATTTGGCATACACAATATCAATGTTTTAGGATTGTACGAATGGCAAAACCAGACTTATCAGGGTAATTATGCACAAGCAAGAGGTTTTATAAATGATAAAACAACTTATAATGCTTTGCAATTGGGAGATTTATCTAAAATTCGTCCCGGAGATATTGAATCTTATAAAAATGACAGAACTTTAGTTTCGTTTTTAGGAAGATTAAATTATTCTTTGCTAGACCGTTATTTAGTTACAGTGAGTATTCGTCGTGATGGTTCTTCGGTATTTGGAGTAAATAATAAATGGGGGAATTTCCCATCTGCATCTGTGGCATGGCAAATCCACAAAGAGACTTTCATGCAAAACCAAAACTTGTTTGATGAGTTAAAACTTCGCGCTGGTTATGGAGAAACAGGTAATCAGCAAGGACTTTACCCTCAAAACTCTTTGTCTTTAGTTGGCAGCAGCGGTACCACTTATTTTGGAGGAAATCCAATTACAAACTATGTAATTACACAAAATGCGAATGCCGATCTAAAATGGGAAACTAAAAAACAAACCAATTTAGGTATTGATTTCGCTTTATTAAACAATAGATTAAGAGGAACTGTTGATGTTTACACTTCTAAAACAGAAAACCTTTTGTTTGATTACACAGTACCCCAACCTCCATATCCATATCCTACTATCAAAGCAAATGTTGGAAGTATTTCCAATAAAGGTATTGAGGTATCACTTGCTTATGATGTAATTAAATCAGACAACAGCACACTTACTCTTGGAGGAAATGTTTCCTTTATGAAAAATGAAGTTCTTAATCTAAATGGAAGTATTAATGGTGTTCCTTTAAATACTGATTATGTTCCTTGGGGAGCTGCAAACTCTTATTTAGTGAAAGGAAAACCAATTGGTGCTTTTTACATTTTGGAACATACTGGAAAAAATGAAAATAATGTTGAAACTGTTTTGGATCGTGACGGGAATGGTGTAATTGATCAAGGCGTAAAAAGTCCGGATCGTTACTATGCTGGTTCTGCTTTACCAACTTATACTTTTGCTTTTAATCCATCTTACAGATATAAAAACTTTGATGCTTCTTTATTGCTAAGAGGTTCTGGAGGAAATAAAATCTACAACGGATTACGCTCAAACTTAAGCCGATTGGAAAACATAGGTAAATCGAATGTTTTGGCAAGTGCTGTTGATCAAGGAATTTACACTTCTCCTTATGGTTCTGATTTATGGTTAGAAGACGGTTCTTTCATTCGTTTAGAAAATCTTACAGCGGGATATACTTTCCGATTTACAGATAAATACATTGATACTATTAGACTTTCACTTACAGGAAACAACTTATTCCTAATCACGGATTATTCAGGTATTGATCCAGAATTGAACGTAAGCGGAAGTGGCAGACCTGAAGATAACTTTGGAGGCGACAGAGGAATTTATCCTCGTACAAGAAGCGTGGCGTTTGGTTTGACTGTAAAATTTAAATAGTAAAAAACATGAAAATTAAAAATATATTGATAACAGGAAGCTTGTGTTTCCTGACTCTTTTTAGCTGTACAGATATAGACGAAAATGTGTACGATAAATATCCTGCAGAAGATTTTTACGGAACTCCTGAAGGAGCTGATATTGCATTGGCAAGTGTATATGCTCAAATTCCTGGCGAATTTATGAGAGACAACGCTTCTGGCGTTGGTTATGCTGGCGCAGATAACGGATGGTACGACATGAACTGTATGTCTTCAGACGAGCAAGTTATTCCGCACAGAAATACAGGCGACTGGCAAATGGACTTTGCGCGTCTGCATAAACATGAATGGCTACCTACAGACTTCATTATCAACAATACTTGGAACTGGCTTTATAAATCAATTTTCAGTGCTAATCTGGCGGTTAGTTTATTAGAAAAATCAAATGCTGAGGCTTCAAAAATTGCTGAGGCTAAAACATTAAGAGCTTTCTTTTATTATTTATTGATTGATGATTATGGTGATGTCCCTTTCTTCACTGATAATAATATTACTGTTGATAAAATTCCACAGTCAAGCCGTAAGGAAGTTTATGATTTTATAGTAAAAGAATTAACGGAAAACGTTGAATTATTGTCAGGTACAAGAGGAGGAAATTACTATGGAAGATTCAATAAATGGGCTGGATATACTTTGCTGGCAAAAGTCTATCTAAATGCAGAAGTGTATACAGGAACTCCAAAATGGAATGAAGCTTTAGCAGCTTGCAATAAAGTCGCTGACGGAGGATTTACACTTCATTCAGGAGCTGCAGATGCTTCAAATCCTTTGGGAAGCAAGTATTATGAATTGTTTGGAGACGTACTTCCTGAGGACGAAACTATTCTTCCAATCTATGCAACTTTAGATATTGTATCTCGTAACGTTTATGCATTCCGCAGTTTGTACGGTGCTCATGCTCAAGCTTTATTTGGTTTCAGTGGTTGGAATGGTACAATTGTTCCTAAAGCTTTTTTCCTAAAATATGATGCAAATGATATTCGTAGAAAACAGTTTTTGTTTGGAGAACAACCAGGCGGTTTCAATTATACATTGGATGTTGCTTCATTAGACAATCCGGGAGCAGATCCACAAGCAGGAGTTCGCAATGTAAAATTTTATCCTGTAGCTCCAAGAACTGGTGGCGGGGCTTCTAATGACTTCCCTATTTTCAGATATGCCGATGTTATTTTAATGATGGCCGAATGTCATGCTCGATTAGGAAATGCAGCAGCTGCAAAACCTTTTATTGATCAAATTAGAGTACGTGCAGGATTAAATGCATTAGACCACAACCCTACTCTTGATGACATTTACAACGAAAGAGGATTTGAACTTAACTGGGAAGGGCACAGAAGACAAGATATGATTCGCTTTGACAAATTTTTATTAGCAAATGAATTTAGACCTGCATCTCCTGCTTTCAGAAAGTTGTTCCCAATTCCTACTTCAGCTTTAGATGCTAATCGCGGATTAAAACAAAACCCTGGTTACTAAAAACAAAAACGATCATGAAAAAATATATTAATAAATTATTCATACTTGGCAGTTTGCTTTTTTTGGGTTCTTCCTGCGAAAACGACGCCGAATTAACAACATTGAAATCTGTTAGTTTCCCATCGGAAATAACTGTTTCGTCTACAAAAATTGTTTTAACAGAAGACACTGCAGATGATCAAGTTTTACTCGTTTCATGGCCCGAAGTTACTTTTCCAATTGATGCTCCCGTGACTTATGCTTTACAATTTGACTTAGTTGGAGATACCAGTGGCGCCAATGCTTGGTTGAAAGCGAAACGAATTGAAGTTGGTACAGCTGTTTTAAGCAAAACTCTAATTGGTCAGGAATTAAATAAAATTGCAGTCGATTTGGGACTTCCAATAGATGTTGAAGGCAAATTAGTCGTACGTGTGGAAGCGGCTATGGATCGCAAAGTCTTTTCCAATCCTATTACTTTGACTGTAACTCCTTACGAAAAAAGTGTCGTTTTTGGCGAAATTTATATGCCAGGAGCATACCAAGGAGAATGGAATGTAGACATCGCCAATTCTTTACCTGCTATTGCAAAAGGAGTTTATCAAGGTTACGTTACGGTATTGCCGGGTTATGGACCAGTATTTAAATTAAATACGGAAAGAAACTGGGCACAATTTTACGGAGCTGGTGCCACAAACTCAGATATGGTAAATATGAGCACTAAAGATTTTGCACTTCCTGGCGAAGGATCTTTCCAAGTCAAAGTAAACTTGAATACTTTAAAATGGTCTGCAACGCCTTATTCTTGGGGAATTGTTGGAACCTCTCAAGCTGGAGGATGGGACAACAGCACTCCTATGAACTACGATTATCAAACAAAAACATGGAAAATTACCGCTAATTTAGTAACAGGAGCGTTAAAATTTAGACTAAACAATAGTTGGACTATCAATTATGGGCCAGCAGATCCTTCAACAAACACAATCAATTTAGATAATGGAGGTGCTTATGACATCCCTGAAGCGGGAGTTTATGAAGTGACTTTTAAAATTGATGAAGTAGATCCTGTAAGTAATGGTTACCCAAAAACCGCAACTTGTACGATAGTTAAAAAATAATCTAACATGTAATAAGCTAGATTAGTTTGAGTGATACCTGCCTTTTTTGAGCGAAAGGCAGGCTATCTTAAACTCTTGACTATTACAACAAAATTCAAAGAAACATGAAATCAAACATAAAAATAGTTTATACATTTCTGCTGGCCTTAGCCTTTATTTCCTGCAGTTCTTCTGATGACAGTAACAAAACTCCCGAATCTCCTTACACTCAATATGGAGCTCCTTTTGATAAAATGCCTAAAAAAGAAGATGCTGTAATTTATCAGGTGAATATTCGTGCTTTTAGTCAGGCTGGAAACTTAAAAGGTGTTCAGGACAGATTAACCCAGATTCAGGAATTGGGGGCAAATGTGATTTATTTAATGCCTATTTATCCTGTTGGAAAAGAAAAAGCAACTGGTGAATTGGGTTCTCCTTATGCTGTTAAAGATTATAAAGCCGTTAATCCTGATTTCGGAACTTTACAAGATCTTCAAACATTAGTTGAAGAAGCACACAAGAAAAATATGGCCGTAGTTTTAGACTGGGTTGCGAATCATACCGCATGGGACAATACTTGGATTACACAGCACAAAGATTGGTATCAGCAGGATCCGAGCGGTAATATTATTATTCCGCCAGGAACCAATTATAATGATGTAGCACAGCTGAACTTCAACAATACAGAAATGAAAGAGGCCATGATAGATGCGATGTCCTACTGGGTTTACAATGCGAATATTGATGGTTTCAGATGCGATTACGCCGATTTTGTTCCGAACAATTTCTGGGCAGATGCCATAACAAAACTTCGAAAAATTAAAAAGAATCAAACTATTTTAATGCTCGCTGAAGGTTCAAAATACAATCATTTTGCTTCTGGTTTTGATTATACTTTTGGCTTTAATTTCTTTTATACTATTGAGCAATTATTCAAAGAAAATAAATCGGCAACAACGATTCAGAATTCCAATGCTACAGAATATGCTAATGTTTATGATCCAGCAAATAAAGTGGTTCGATACACCAGCAATCATGACGTAAACCTTTCTGACGGAACACCACTTGAACTTTTTGGAGGTAAAAAAGGCTCTATTGCAACTTTTGTAGTCGCAGCATATTTAAAATCAATTCCAATGATTTATAACGGACAAGAAATTGGATACGATAAAAGATTAAACTATTTTGCCAAAACACCAATTGACTGGTCTGCTGCAGATACTGAAATGCTGTCTGAATACAAAAAAATCATCGCTTTCAGAAACACCAGTAATGCTCTTAAAACAGGAGAATTTACAGGTTACAGCAGTGATGCCGTTAGCGCTTTCACTATGATAAAAGATGCTGAAAAAGTATTCGTCCTTTCTAATTTAACCAATTCAACCGTAAAACAACTAATTCCAACTACACTAAAAGGAACATGGAAAGATGCTTTTACAGGTTCTTCCGTAACACTTGGAACGGATGTAACGCTGCAACCTTTTCAATATTTAGTATTGAAAAATTAATATTCTAAAGCAACTTTAAAACCTAAATTTGCACAAAATTAAATAAACATGAATTTTCAATCCCAAAAAATCCTGTTCCAAATTCGTTTGGACAGAAAAATTGCGGTCTTATTTTTTGTATTTCTAAGTGTGTTTTCACTTCAGGCACAAGAAATAACTTCGCCAGACAAAAATCTTTCTTTAAAATTTGAATTAAAAGAAGGTGGTATTCCTTCCTATCAATTATCATATAAACAAAAACCTGTTATAAAACCAAGTTCGTTAGGTTTGGAAATTCAAAACGGAACTTCGTTTATGGATGGTTTTTCTATTACAAATACTGCTCAATCTTCTGTTGATGAAAACTGGAATCCGGTTTTAGGAGAAGAAAAAACAATTCGTAATCATTACAATGAATTGGTTATCACCTTAGCGCAGGCGAAAAACAATAACCGATATATCCGCATTCGTTTCCGTTTATTCAATGACGGATTGGGATTTAGATATGAATTTCCAAAACAAAACGAGTTAAGTTATTTTGTAATTAAAGAAGAACGTTCTGAATTTAATCTGAATGGAAATCATAAAATTTTCTGGATTCCGGGAGATTATGACACCAACGAATATGCCTATACCACATCCAAAATTTCAGAGATTCCTTCGTTGATGAAAAAAGCAACAATCGAAATCAATGCCCAGCAGCCAATCGCAGCATTGTCTGTACAAACTCCATCCATGATGAAATCAGACGATGGTTTATACATCAACATTCACGAAGCCGGATTAATCAATTATCCTGCGATGTATCTTGAAGTTGATTCGGTGAACAATAAAATGATCAGTCATTTGGCACCAGATGTCCTTGGTGCAAAAGGCTATATGCAAACTGATGCACAAACTCCTTGGAGAACGATTGTGGTAAGTGATAAGGCCACTGATATTTTAGCTTCTAAATTGATTTTAAACCTTAATGAACCAACCAGTTATAAAGATGTTTCTTGGATTAAACCAGTGAAATATATAGGAATTTGGTGGGAATATTTCGTTGCAGGAAGAAGCACATGGGCTTTTGGAAAAGAAAACAATGTGAAAATAACAGACGATTTTACCAAACTTACTCCAAACAGAAAACACGGAGCTACTACAGAACGCGCCAAAGAATACATTGACTTTGCTGCTAAAAACGGTTTCGATGCGATTCTTATTGAAGGATGGAATATTGGCTGGGAAGACTGGATTGGAAATTGGAAAGAAGAGGTTTTTGATTTTGTAACGGCTTATCCTGATTTTGACGTAAAAGCGGTTCATGCTTATGCAGCTTCAAAAGGTGTAAAAATTATCATGCACCATGAAACTTCAGGATCTGCAACCAATTACGAACGTCGTTTAGATCGTGCTTTTCAATTTATGAATGATAATGGTTATGATGCTGTAAAAACGGGTTACGTTGGAAAAATTATTCCACGTGGCGAACATCATGACGGACAATGGATGGTAAATCATTACATCAATGTTGCCAAACGTGCAGCCGATTATAAAATCATGATTAACAGCCATGAAGCAGTTCGTCCTACGGGATTAAACCGTACTTTTCCAAACTGGATTGCTCAGGAATCTGCTCGTGGAACAGAGTTTGAATCTATGGGAGGATTAGCTCCAGATCATACTACAATTTTACCTTTTACAAGATTAATGGGAGGTCCAATGGATTATACACCGGGAATTTTCCAAACTGATTTATCGTATTATGGAACAGGAAGTACACAACGAGTTAATACGACTTTAGTAAAACAACTGGCTTATTATGTTACCATGTACAGTCCGTTGCAAATGGCTGCTGATATTCCAGGAAATTACGAGAGATTTCCAGATGCATTTCAATTCATAAAAGATGTAGCTGTTGATTGGGATAACAGTTATATTCTGGAAGCTGAACCTGGAGATTATATTACAATTGCCCGTAAAGCAAAAGGAAGAAACGAATGGTTTATTGGTGGTATTACAGATGAAAATGCCAGAACATCCAACATTTCATTTGATTATTTACCTGAGGGAAAAAATTTCATTGCCACTATTTACGCCGATGCTAAAGATGCCAATTGGAATCAAAATCCACAGAAATATACGGTTACTAAAGTTATCGTAAACGCAAAAACCAAATTGAAACAATATTTAGCTCCAGGCGGTGGTTTTGCCATCAGCATCAAAGAAGGAACTGCTTCAGAATTAAAGGGATTGAAAAAATTATAAAATGTTTTTTGCCACGAATTCACGAATTAAGCTAAACTAAAATTCGTGAATTTGTGGCTATCTTTTTAAAAAGAATAATTAAGAGCAAGCCCAAAATCACTCTTTAGTGTAATCTCATTTTTGATTACAGCAGGTTTAAAGGCTAGATTTTCGTCTACATTAAATTGCGATAAAGCGGCATCGACATTAGCGTCTATAATATTGATGATATAAAATCCAACCATAAATAAAGCAGATAAGTCACGGTTTCTCTGATACCCTTTCTGTATAGTAATTAATTGACTTTCTGTTAAACCAGACAAAGATTCGGAATTACTTTTCGTTCCTTCCAGTCTGCTTTTATATTCGTCTCGATACAAATTATACTTCTTCTTATTATCAACATACAAATAAGCACTTGTACCAATTGCTCCGTACACTAAAGGAAGCTTCCAATATTTCTTGTTGTAAATTTGTCCCAAACCTGGTAAAACGGCTGAATAAAATGCTGCTTCTGCAGGACGAAGCGGATCAATCGTTTCTGATTTTAAAGAATTATTTGAAATAGTTTTATTTTTTTCCTGAGCGAAGATTGTAGTCAATCCTAAAAATAAAAATAGGAGAATATGTTGATTCTGCATATAAAGTTGTCTTTGAAAATTGGAGTCAAAGAAAACTTTTTAGTTCTAAGATTTTTCTTAAATAAAAGATAAAGAAAACTTAATTTTTTTATATTGTTAGCCACGAATTACACTAATCCCCACAAATTTAATTCGTGTTAATTTGTGCAATTCGTGGCAAAATTTATTTACTCCTCAAACAACTCCATCAACTCCAAAGCACGTTTTATAGACTTCACATTTTCAAAAGTCAATAACAAACGTAAGCCGTTTACGGTTTGTTTTTCTTTCATTTTGCAAAGATTACTATGCTTCTGAACAAAATTCAAAACATTCCTAAACTTCGCCGACTGGTAATAATCGGATTGCTGATCTGAAACGAAATAACCAATCATTTTGCCTTGTTTCAAAACCAATTTCTCGATTCCGACTTTTGTTGCAATCCATTTTATTCTGATGCTGTTTAGTAATGCAGTCGCTTGTTTTGGTAATGGGCCAAAACGGTCTATCAGCTTTCCTTCAAATTCTTTTAAGCCTGCTTCGTCTTTTATCGTACTTAATTCGTTGTACAAAATCAGACGCTCTGAAACATTATTGATATACTCGTCTGGGAATAACAATTCGAAATCGGCATCAATTTGAATATCTTTTACGTATTCTTTGGTGTCAATATCATTTTCTTCCGGATATAAATCTTTGAATTCGTTTTCCTTTAATTCTTCAATCGCTTCATTCATGATTTTTTGGTACGTATCAAAACCAATTTCATTAATGAAACCACTTTGTTCTCCGCCTAATAAATCTCCAGCACCACGAATTTCAAGATCTTTCATGGCAATGTTGAAACCACTTCCCAATTCGCTGAACTGTTCCAATGCCTGAATACGTTTTCTCGCATCTTCAGTCATTGATGAATAAGGAGGACAGATGAAATAACAGAATGCTTTTTTATTGCTTCGCCCAACACGTCCACGCATTTGATGTAAATCTGATAATCCAAAATTATTGGCGTTGTTGATGAAAATCGTATTGGCATTTGGAACGTCCAATCCGCTTTCGATGATTGTTGTGGCTACCAAAACATCAAAATCTCCATTCATGAAACCTAACATCAATTCTTCGAGTTTGGCACCGTCCATTTGTCCGTGACCAATTCCAACTCTGGCATTTGGAACCAAACGCTGAATCATTCCAGCAATTTCTTTTATATTTTCGATTCGGTTATTGATAAAGAAAACCTGTCCGTTTCTTTGAATTTCATACGAAATCGCATCACGAATAATTTCTTCATTAAAACCAACCACATTCGTTTCAATCGGATAACGATTTGGCGGAGGCGTTGTGATTACCGATAAATCTCGTGCTGCCATTAACGAAAACTGAAGCGTTCTCGGAATTGGTGTTGCCGTTAATGTCAAGGTATCAACGTTTGCTGCAATTGTTTTTAATTTGTCTTTTACATTAACTCCGAACTTTTGTTCCTCATCGACAATCAATAAACCTAAGTCTTTGAAAACTACATTTTTATTTACTAATTGGTGTGTTCCAATAACAATATCCAGTTTTCCTTCTGCTAAATCTTTTAGAGTCTGTGTTTTTTGTTTGGCTGTTCTAAATCGGTTTAAATATCCAATAGAAACTGGCATATCTTTCAAACGTTCTGAAAAAGTTCTGTAATGCTGATACGCCAAAATCGTAGTCGGAACCAAAACAGCCACTTGTTTACTATTGTCAACCGCTTTAAAAGCAGCACGTATAGCAACTTCCGTTTTTCCAAAACCAACATCCCCGCAAACCAAACGATCCATTGGGCGGTCGCTTTCCATATCGGCTTTTACTTCCTGTGTCGATTTCATTTGGTCTGGCGTATCTTCGTAGATAAACGAGCTTTCCAATTCGTTTTGAAGATAACTATCAGGCGCAAATTGGAAACCTTTTTCTAAACGGCGTTTGGCATACAATTGAATCAAATTGAATGCAATATGTTTGACACGTGCTTTTGTTTTTTGCTTTAAAACCTTCCATGCATTCGAACCTAATTTGTAGATTTTTGGTGGTGCACCGTCTTTTCCGTTGTATTTCGAAATTTTATGAAGCGAGTGAATACTCACATACACAATATCATTATCAGCATAAACCAGTTTAATGGCTTCCTGCGTTTTGCCCTCCACCTGAATTTTCTGCAATCCACCAAATTTCCCAATTCCGTGATCGATATGCGTTACATAATCGCCTACAGAAAGTGCCGTTAATTCTTTAAGCGTAATATTCTGTTTTTTAGAATAACCGTTTTTGATATTGAATCTATGATAACGCTCAAAAATCTGATGATCTGTATAAGCCGTTATCTGATTTTCTTCATCAATAAAACCTTGGTATATAGGCAATACAATTGTATTATATTGTTTACGGATATTCTCTGAATTGGCTTCGTCTAAAGATTCAAAAATATCGTGAAAACGTTTTGCCTGTGTTTCATTCGAACAGAACAAATAATTTTTGTATCCATTAAAATGATTATCGCTCAGATTATTCAGCAGTAAATCAAATTGTTTATTGAATGACGGCTGAGGCTGAATATGAAAATCGTATTTTTTTGTCGTTTTAAAAATGGGTTTTGAAGCCAATTCTACAATCGAAAAATCCAAAGCTCTCTTGATAAACGCCGCCTGATTCAGGACTAATTGTTCCGGCGTTGCGTGTTTTATTTCTTTAGATAATTTCTCAAAAGCTTCTTCTGCTCTTGCAAATTGTTTGTCTAACTGACTAAAAAGTCCGTCAGTATTTTGGATAAAAAGAACTGTTTTTTCAGCAATATAATCAAGAAAGCTTTCACGATTTTCCTGAAATACCTTGTTCTCAACATTTGGAATAATGGTAATTTTCTTGTGTGTTTCGACAGATAACTGAGTTTCGACATCAAAACTTCTGATACTGTCTACTTCATTTCCAAAAAACTCAATTCGATACGGATGATCGTTGGAGAAAGAAAAGACATCAACAATTCCTCCACGAACCGAAAATTCTCCTGGTTCTGTAATAAAATCGACTCTTTTAAACTCATATTCAAATAAAACTTCATTGATAAAATCAATCGAAATTTTATCGTTTAAAGCAACTTTTAAAGTGTTTTTATCTAACTGCTGACGTGTTACTACCTTCTCAAAAAGTGCTTCCGGATAGGTAACAATTACAGCTGGTTTTTTACGGGAATTGATTCTGTTTAAAACCTCAGCACGAAGTAAAACATTGGCATTATCTGTTTCATCGACCTGATACGGACGACGGAAAGATGCGGGATAAAACAAAACATCCTGCTCTCCAATCATTTGCTCTAAATCGTTTAGGTAATAGGCCGCTTCTTCCTTGTTGTCTAAAACAATTAAAAAAGGCAGTTCTGTTTTCTTAAAAACGGAACGGATTATAAAGGAAACAGAAGATCCCAACAAACCATTAAGGTTCATTTTGACCTGATTTCCTTCCAGTAAACTTTTAGCAATCTGCTCCGCTTTGGGCAGATTGTCATAAATTGTATATAAGGCGTTTTTACTCAACTTTTGGTGCGTTTTGATCTATTGGCTGTATCGGAACCTGAGGAGCACTCGAATTCGGAATCGCGCGCGTTGTATCTAACATTCTCAAGAAATCTTCTTCTCCTTGTTCTTTTGGTATCTTAGCTTTTTCGACAATTTTGTCCATTTGTCTTTCCAAAGAAATCAATTCTTTATTGATTTCCTGAACCAGAAAAACTACTTTATCATCGGGAATAGTGTTTAAATGAATAAACAAATCCAGCATTTTTATTTTAGTAATTAAAATCGAAATACGGCTTTTAATTTGAGGCTGATTGAACTGCGCCGGAATATTATTGTTCAAAGCCATTGCCTTTTTAGAAATAGCCGCCGATTTTTTCTGAAATGCGCCAATCGTTTTTCTAGGTTTATCTCCTATTTCTTTTAAGAAATCACGCCATTCTGCCCAGTTTTTTATATTCTCTTCCGAAACCTCATTGATAGGTTCATCTATAAAAGTCCAGCCCTTATTAATATTATTAAAGATTTTTTCTTTTTTCTTAGCTTCTTTTGCATTTTCAGCAAGACGCTTTTCATTCTCATTTTGACAAGATTGCAGTACAAAAATCAAAAGTAAAAACAGCGCTATTCTATATTTCATTTCATAAAATGTTAGGGTGCAAAGTTACAAAGTAAATTTACAATTACGAATTCTGTTTTTTGCTAAAGAATCCATAAATCAAGGTTATTTTTTTACTGCAGAATTTATATTCTAAATATATTAAATCTTAACAAATCACTCTTTGTTTTTAAAATTTGAACATGAAAAATTTAACCGCAAAGACCGCAAAGGTTAGCGCAAAATTCGCAAAGTTTTTTTTAAGGAATATATTTACAAACATAAAGTTCGCAAAGCTATATCAACACAAAGCTTTGCGAACTTACTATTCTCACTGTATAACACTCTGTAAAAAATATTTGCGTTCTTTGCGGTAAATAACTACGCACTATCAACGAAGAATAATCCAACAAACAAACTTTTTAATTATCGAATTAATAATTTATGATTCTAAAAAGCGCAAGTAATTGCGAAAACGTTATATTTGTCTCTCTAAAAATCTTTGAAAATGAATCCTAAAATATTGATCATTGGTGCCTGCGGTCAGATTGGAACTGAGCTGACGCAAAAACTGCGTAAATTATACGGAACCGAAAATGTAATCGCTTCTGATATTCGAAAATTAAATACTGATGTTGTTAATTCAGGGCCTTTTGAAGTTGTCAATGCTTTAGATTTTAATCAGATTGAACATTTGGTAGAAGTACACCAAATTACCGATGTTTATTTGATGGCGGCTCTTTTATCAGCAACAGCTGAAAAAAATCCTGCTTTTGCCTGGGATTTAAATATGAATTCTCTTTTTCATGTTTTAAATTTAGCGAAAGCCAAAAAGATTCAGAAGATTTTCTGGCCATCCAGTATCGCTGTTTTTGGGCCGACAACTCCAAAAGAAAACACACCCCAATATACCGTAATGGAACCTTCTACTGTTTACGGTATTAGTAAACAAGCAGGAGAAAGATGGTGCGAATACTATCATAATATATATGGTGTAGATGTTCGCAGTATTCGTTATCCTGGCTTAATCAGCTGGTCGACTCCTCCGGGCGGTGGAACGACAGATTATGCAGTAGATATTTTTTATAAGGCTATTGCCGATAAAAAATACGAATGCTTTTTATCTTCTGAAACCAAAATGCCTATGATGTATATGGATGATGCAATCGATGCAACAATCAACATCATGAAAGCTCCTGTTGAGGAAATCAAAATACATTCGTCTTATAATTTAGCTGCGATGAGTTTTACTCCAACTGAAATTGCTGCCGAAATCAAAAAACATATTCCGGAATTTGAGATTACTTACAATCCTGATTTCCGTCAGAAAATTGCGGACAGCTGGCCGGCAAGTATCGATGATTCTGCTGCGAGAGAAGACTGGAACTGGAATCATAAATTTGATTTGGAATCGATGACAAAAGATATGATTGAGCATTTGAGTTAAATTTTTTCAGCGCAATTTGTTTACTATCATTATAAAATCAAAAATCTCAATTGCCTCCAGCTAAAGCTGGAGTTTTTTTATTAGTTTGTCATTTCGACTGAAAGGAGAAATCACACAAGCAATTCCGCATGCAAAATCGCCAATCTTTGTCGAGTTCCATGTGTGATTTCTCCTTTCAGTCGAAATGACAAAAATGAGAAACAGCCCCCAAACTAAATCTTTAAAAGAAGCCAATTGTTTGTATTTAGCCCCGATGGAGGCGTTATCCTTGCTGGCCCGACGTCGGGCAACAGCGAGATATAGCCGAGAGCGGGAAATCCTGTTTATTAAAATGCCTTTTGTGATGCTTCTGAAACTAAAAAATCCCGTTTAAATTAATCAAACGGGACTTTTTTATTCTTGTTTGAAGAATTACTTCACTTCAAAAACATTATTTGCTTGTTTTACATCAGCCATTAATCCGCTTGGATCGATAGTGATTTTTTTGATTGCTGTTTTGTTTTTGTCGATTGTAAAACTATAGTTTTGCTGTGCCCAAGCCCAGTCTTCTAAGACAGTTCTTTTTTGATTTGGATTTGGATTCGGTTTAATGAAATTCATCATTCTTAAAGGAATGTAGAATGTTTCAGAAGTTCCGTCAGTATAATCTACTTTTAGGTCGATTGGCATTGGCATTCTTCCAATTCTTTCTAGAGAAATTGTTGTTTTTCCTGCGTTGTCAGCAACATCTTTAATTCCATAATCAATTGTATTGGTTGTCTGTGCCCAGTCTGTTAAATACCAGTCTAACTCAGCTCCAGAAACTCTTTCGGCTGTTCTTTTGATATCATTTGGAGTTGGATGCTTGAATTTGAAATCGTTAAAATATCTTTTCAAAGTTGCATCAACATTCTCTTTTCCAATAACATATTCTAGCTGTGAAAGGAAAATACTTCCTTTAATATAAGATGAAATACTGTATGGACGGTTTTCGTCATAACGATCTCCGTGAGTAGTTTGCGGTTGCTCTTTACCAGAATTTACTAGATTGTAATAAGCATTGTAATTTCCTTTAAACGGATTTACTTCTTTTTTATCTCCTTTTAATTCATTCAAAGCACTGTCTTCGATGTAAGTGGTAAAACCTTCATCCATCCAAGGGTGTTTTGATTCATTTGAAGCTAAAATATGCTGGAACCAAGAATGTCCTAACTCGTGTGTTGCAGTTCCCAGAATTCCTTCCAGCGTTCCGTTTCCTAACATCAAAGTACACATTGCATACTCCATTCCGCCATCTCCACCTTGAATAAAGGAGTATTGTTTGTATGGATATTGTCCCACTCTGCTGTTATAATAATCCATAACTTTTACCATTAAAGGCTCAAGCTGTTTCCAGTTTTCGGCTACTTTTGGAGTGTTTTTGTAGAAGAAATGCAAATCGACATCGTTTGGTCCTTTTACAATATCATGTGCATAATCTTTGTCGGCCGCCCAAGTAAAATCGTGAACATTTGGTGCAATAAAATGCCATGTTAATGTTTTTGCTTTTTTAGGATAAACCACCGTTACACCAGCATCTTCATAACCATGTCCAATCGAATTTTTATCTTGCAAGTATCCTGACCCTCCAATTGTGTATTCTTTGTCAATTGTAATTTTTACATCAAAATTACCCCAAACTCCGTGAAATTCTCTTGCAATATATGGATCTGCGTGCCATCCTTCGAAATCAAATTCGGCTAATTTTGGATACCATTGAGACATAGAAAGTTCGATTCCTTCAGAATTGTTTCTTCCCGAACGACGAATCTGAACCGGAACTTGTCCGTCAAAATCTAATGTAAAAGTAGTTTTAGAATTTGGTAAAATTGGTTTAGCCAAAGTCACTTCCAAAATAGTTCCCGAAACTCTCGTTTGAGCAACAGCACCATCTTGTTTGAAGTTTGTGATTTTTAAATATCCAATTTCATTTGGCTTTAAAGTCTCAATTCTGCTTTGTTTTATATCCTTTCCGCTGGCATCTTTTGTTTTATTTACCATTCTTCCGTCTGGATCTTTAATGAAATGAAGACGTGCATCCATTTCGCTTCCCGGCTGAAAAGCATTTGGATATAAATGATAGAATACTTTTTTCAGCGTATCAGGAGAATTGTTGGTGTAAACCAATTCTTGTTTCCCTTTGTACTGATAGTTTTTTACATCCATTGAAACCTCCATTTTATAATCGGCATGTTGTTGCCAATAGGAAGTGCTTTGAGCAAAAGCTGCGTTTAAACTAAAGCTTAGAAAAGAAAGTAAAATAATTTTTCGCATATTGATATGTATAGAAAATGGAAGAGTGCGAACTCTTCCATTAAATTAATAGTGTATTTATGTTTACTTTTTAGACATTTTTTCTGCCATTAATAAAGCATTATAAGCGTTTACCATCTTCGCAGTTTTTGATGATTCTACAGAGGAAACAGCTGCTGGTTTTTCTCCCGGATTTTCACTTTTTCCTAAAACAACTTTAGAAGGAAGTGCCACACCAGAATCCATTAAAATCTTTTTAACTTGAGCCGCTTTTAATTTTGGATAGTAAGAACGAATTAACGCCGCTACACCTGCCGCGTTTGGAGATGCCATTGAAGTTCCTTGCAAATATTTGTATTTGTTGTTTGGAACTGTTGCATAGATTTCTTCTCCTGGGGCAAAAACGTCTACATTTATTTTTCCGAAGTTTGAAAATGGTGCGATTACATTTTCTCCATATTCTTTATTAATTGCTCCAATAGTAATTAAATTGTCTGCAAATTCTTTTACGTTGTCTTCAGAGTCGTTTGGATAATTGATGTTTTTTGCTTCATCAATATTATAACCATCGTTTCCTGCAGCATGAACAATTAAAACGTCTTTTTTAGCTGCATATTTAATAGCATCGTAAACCCATTGTTTGTGCGGAGAAAAGCTTTTTCCAAAACTTCCGTTGATTACTTTCGCCCCATTATCTACTGCATAACGAATTGCTAAAGCAATATCTTTATCATACTCATCCCCATCCGGCACAGCTCTAACTGTCAGGATTTCTACATTTGGCGAAGCTACTCCGTCTCCACCTAAATTATTCCCGCGAATTTGCGCAATAATTCCAGCAACGTGAGTTCCGTGAAGCGCTTTTTCTTTATCTGGACCAAAAACGATATTGTTTCCGTAATGAGCATCTTTAATGTCTTCCGGATTATCACCTACGATTTTTCTTCCGTCAAACTCTTTGTTTAAGTTATAGTTTAATTGATCGTAAACTTGCTCTTTATATTCTCCAAAATCAGCTTCTGGATCAAAAGTTGGCCCAGCATTTGTGAAAATCTGAGTCATGATTCTTTTACATTCTAAAACTTTTGGATCTGCTGAAGTAATTTTACTTAAATCTTCTGATTTATAGTCTGCTTTATTCAGTTCTTTTTTGATTGTATTATGAACATCAAGTAAAAAATCTACTTGTTCTTTATCCTTCAACGCCTCTTCGTATTTTTCATTATATTGTGCTAAAGCTGCTTTATACTGAGCAGAACCGTCATCGCCTTTTTTAACGATACGAGTCATTTCCAGATTTTCGTTAACCGCGTTTCCAAGAAAGTTCCATCCGTGGATATCATCGATAAATCCGTTTTTATCGTCATCGATTCCATTGCCAGGAATTTCTTTAGTATTAGTCCAGATCATCCCCTGAAGATCTTCGTGCTCAATATCTACCCCAGAATCTACAATACCTACAATAACTTTCTGTCCTTTTTTACCTTGAAGTAATTCAGCCCAAGCTCTGTCAACACTCATTCCCGGAATAGAATCTTTTACTAAATCTAAATGACTCCATCTTTTTAATTCATTTTCACTAACTGGTGCTTTTTTCACCACTGCCAAAGGAGCAACGATTGGTTGTTTTGGCGCTGATTTTTGTGCTTGCAAACTTGCACTACAGCCTGCTAATACAAGTAATGCAAAAGCAGATAATTTAATAGGTTTTATATGACTCATCTATTTATAAATAATTGTAAAGTTAAAAGATGGGTCTAAATTATGCTTTTTTGTTACAAAAAGCTAACCATTAACAATGTGTTATGAAATTTTGATGAAATTATAATCAAATCACTACAACACAAATAACTAAAAAACAAACAATTAAACAGTTAAAAATCTAAATGGAAGAACTTTTTTGAAAAGAATTTCAACATTACAAAGTGTATAAAAAATAACCAATAAATCTTTGCATGTTCATAAAAAGGAATTTACTATATACATTTAATCAATGGAGATGCCACTTCTGCGAAAAAAAAATAATTTTAGAATAATTATAATTTGTTAAACTAAAAATCCCATTTTCATTAAGTTGAAAATGGGATTTTTTATTTTCTATTTAAAGGATTTCTTCGCAGGTAAAAACTTCTTTCAATCGAACGCCTTTTTCAGTATGTTCAACTGTAATGATTTGATTGTGCGCATCATGTTCTAAAAACAAATAATGATTTTGATCTGCAGCCAAATTCAAAAATTTTGATTTTTCTGGCATTGTCAGCAAAGGTCTTGTATCATATCCCATAACATAAGGAAGCGGAATATGTCCAGCTGTAGCCAATAAATCGGCACAAAAGACAATCGTTTTATCCTGATACTTAATATACGGAATCATTTGCTTTTCGGTATGACCATCAACGTAATAGATGTCAAAACCCAATGCTGCCGAAAACCCAAAATCAGATTCTGGTCTTGCAATAAAATTGAGCTGTCCGCTTTCCTGCATTGGCAGAATATTTTCAGACAAAAAAGAAGCTTTTTCACGAGCATTAGGTTTTGTTGCCCATTCCCAATGGTTTTCATTTGTCCAGAATTTTGCATTTTTAAAAGCAGGTTCATAACCAGTTTTATCAGCATTCCATTGTACACTTCCTCCGCAATGATCAAAATGCAGGTGTGTCATAAAAACATCTGTAATATCGTCGCGATGAAAACCATGTTTTGCCAACGATTTATCTAAGGTATGTGATCCCCAAAGCGAATAATACCCGAAGAATTTCTCCGATTGTTTATCGCCCATTCCGGTATCAATTAAAATTAAACGATTTCCATCTTCAATTAATAAACAGCGTGCAGCAATATCAATTAAATTATTAGCATCGGCAGGATTTGTTTTATTCCAAATGGTTTTCGGAACCACACCAAACATAGCACCTCCGTCTAATTTAAAATTTCCAGATTCGATTGGGTAAAGTTTCATGAGTAAGATTTTCTAAAAGAACAAAGCTAGGAAATACAAACTCCTTTTACTACAAATAAGTATTAAAACTATTACTCTAATGTGATTGAAGCACTTCCCATTATTTCCTGCTTGTCAAAGAAATTGACAAAATAAGTTCCTTTTTTAAACGGAATTTCATTTGCATTTAGAACGCCGTACACATTAACCGACTTACCTTGAAAGTCTGTACTAACAATAAAACTATAAACCAAAGCCTTATCATTTCCGAACTCAATCAATTTATTGTCTCCTAAAACTGTATTTTTTTGGTCTAAAACCTGAATATAAAAAACTTTTCTACCCGTTTTGGCCACTGCATTTCCGTTAACCGTAAAACTAGCTTTTAGTTTTTTCGTGTTTTTAGCTTTATTTGTTTCCAATTCTGCGCCAGAGTTTTTTTCACGAAGCGCAATAACTTTAAAAGCACTCAAAGAAAGTTTCGATGCATCTTTCAATGTCGATTCCAGTTTCTTTTGTTTTAAAATTAAAGTATCATTTTCAGCCTTTTGCTTGTACATGACAACATTTTGGCTTTCAATTTCTGTCAACAAATTTTTATTCTGAGATTTCAGTTTTTTAATCTCTACTATCTTATTTTCTAATGCCAATTTCGAATCTGAAAGTTGTGATCGAAATACTTTAAGCTGTGCTGATGAAGGATTTTGAGACGTTTTAATGATTTCCATTAAATTCTCTACATTTCTTCGTTCCAATTCTAATTGCTCAGATAAAGCCGTTTTTTCTTGGATTGCAATATCATAAGCCGCTTTTAATGTAATTAACGAATCTAAAATATTCTTTTGTTCCTTTGTTTCTTTATTTTCATATAAGAATTCTTCTACTACGCCAGTTTCTCTAGATAGATTTTCGTTATACTCAGCCTCATTACTAAAAACTAATACGCATGCTCCCAATCCCAAAACAAAAATTAATATGAATAAAGGTTTGTACCAAGCAATTTTATTTTGTTTTTTCATAATTATTCACAATTTTTTGCAAAAGTACCAATTAAATTTTCCTTGTAATGAGTATAAATACTTGTTTTTTAACATTTACAAACGATATTTGCAGCTTAAAATAAAAAAATTGCCGAATTCTAATTTTAGACGTTTTTTAGAGACTGGATTTTGCCAAAATAAGTAATATCTATTTTAACATTTGTTATAATAATGTGAACCGTTATGGAAAAAGGTTTTTAAGTCGTATCTTTGCAGACAATTTCTATTTAACATTGAAAATTAGCGTTTTAAATCTGTACTAAATTCATTACAGCTGCAAAATGCTCATTAAAAAATAAACATCTAAGAACAATGATAAAAGTTTCTGATACTGCCAAAAAGAAAATCATCGACTTAATGAAAGACGACGGTTTTGATGCTGCGCACGACTACGTAAGAGTTGGTGTTAAAAGCGGCGGATGCTCTGGTTTATCATATGAATTAAAATTTGATAAAACCAAAAACGAAGACGATAAAGTATTCGTAGACAACGATATATCTATTGCTGTCGAAAAAAAATCTTTTCTTTATCTAGCTGGAACAATTTTAGAATTCTCTGGCGGATTAAACGGAAAAGGATTTGTTTTCAATAATCCAAATGCAAGCAGAACTTGCGGATGTGGAGAGTCATTCTCTCTTTAGTCAAAAGCTGAAAGTTATAAAGTCATAACGACTTGAATTGACTTTTTAATTTTAGACTTCAAAACTTTAGACAATAAACAAAATAATGAGCAAATACACCGAAGACGATTTAAAAATCGAACTGGAAACTAAAGAATATGAATACGGATTTTATACCAATATAGAATCTGAAACTTTCCCTATTGGCTTAAACGAAGAGATTGTAAGAGCTATTTCTCTTAAAAAAGAAGAACCTGAATGGATGACCGAATGGCGCATCGAGGCTTTCCGCGCTTGGAAAGAAATGATTGAACCAGAATGGGCAAACGTACAATACGAAAAACCAGACTTTCAGGCTATCTCTTACTATTCTGCTCCAAAACAAGTAGATCCTAATAAAACTTTAGATGATGTTGATCCAGAGTTATTAGAGATGTACAAAAAACTGGGAATTTCTATCGACGAACAAAAAAAGATGAACAATATCGCAATGGATATTGTTGTCGATTCTGTTTCGGTAGCAACAACTTTCAAAAAAACTTTGGCTGAAAAAGGAATTATTTTCTGCCCGATTTCTGAAGCTATCAAAGAACATCCTGAATTAGTAAAAAAATATTTAGGAACCGTTGTACCTCAAAAAGACAACTTCTACGCAGCATTAAACTCAGCAGTTTTCTCTGACGGAAGTTTCTGTTATATTCCAAAAGGCGTTAAATGCCCAATGGAACTTTCAACTTATTTCAGAATTAATCAAGCAGGAACCGGACAATTTGAAAGAACGCTAGTTATTGCTGATGAAGGAAGCTACGTTTCATACCTTGAAGGATGTACAGCTCCAAGCCGTGATGAAAACCAATTACACGCTGCTGTGGTTGAATTAATCGCTTTGGATGATGCTGAAATTAAATATTCTACAGTTCAAAACTGGTTCCCTGGAAATAAAGAAGGAAAAGGTGGGGTTTACAACTTTGTAACCAAAAGAGGTTTATGCGAAACAAACGCTAAAATTTCATGGACACAAGTTGAAACTGGTTCTGCTGTAACTTGGAAATATCCTTCTTGTGTATTAAAAGGAGATAATTCAGTAGGAGAATTTTATTCGATTGCTGTTACCAATAATTTTCAACAAGCGGATACTGGAACAAAAATGATCCATTTAGGAAAAAATACTAAATCGACTATTATTTCTAAAGGTATTTCGGCTGGAAAATCACAAAACAGTTACCGTGGTTTAGTGCAGATTTCTCCAAGAGCTGAGAACGCTAGAAACTTTTCTCAGTGTGATTCTTTATTAATGGGTAATAACTGTGGAGCTCATACTTTCCCATACATCGAAAGTAAAAATCCATCTGCAAAAATCGAGCACGAAGCAACTACAAGTAAAATTGGAGAAGATCAGGTTTTCTATTGCAACCAAAGAGGTATTCCGACTGAAAAAGCGATTGCCTTAATTGTAAATGGTTTCAGTAAAGATGTCTTGAACAAACTTCCAATGGAATTTGCTGTTGAGGCTCAAAAATTATTAGAGATTTCTTTAGAAGGTTCTGTAGGATAATAAAAATAATAGTATGGATCTAATCTTAAAAAATGTAAAGAAAAAAGATTTTCCAGTTTTTCAATCACTGGCAAAATCTCTTGGTTTCGAAATTGTCGAAGAAAATGAAAAACCATACAATCCTGAGTTTGTAAAAGAGATTTTACAAGGGCAAAAAGATATAAAGGAAGGTAGGGGCATAAAAATGACAATGGAAGAATTACGGGATTTATGCAAGTAATTTTTACTCCAAAAGCCAAAAAAGATTTAGATTTTTGGGTCAAATCTGGAAATAAAAACATCTTAAGAAAAATTAATGCTTTAGTCGAAGATATTCAACTTCATCCTTTCGATGGAATTGGAAAACCAGAACAATTGAAGTATAATTTATCGGGAGTATGATCCAGAAGAATTGACAGAGAGCATAGATTAATTTACGAGATTATTGACGAAGACACAATAGAAATATTAAATATCCTTTCATTAAAAGGACATTACGAATAAAAATAAAAAAATAGCAATCTTGAAATTTTCGAATTTCAAATTATCTAAATTTTCAAATAAATAAGATGTTATCAATAAAAAACCTTCACGCCGCGATTGGTGATAAAGAAATCCTTAAAGGAATTAATATAGAAGTTAAAGCTGGAGAAGTTCACGCTATCATGGGACCAAACGGTTCTGGAAAAAGTACGCTTTCTGCTGTTATTGCAGGAAACGAAAACTATGAAGTAACAGATGGTGAAGTTATCCTTGACGGAGAAGATCTTGCTGATTTAGCTCCTGAAGAGAGAGCACATAAAGGTGTTTTCCTTTCTTTTCAATATCCGGTAGAAATTCCTGGAGTTAGCGTTACTAATTTCATGAAAACGGCTATCAACGAAACTCGTAAAGCAAACGGACAAGAAGAAATGCCAGCTAACGAAATGTTGAAAGTAATTCGTGAGAAATCGGAATTGTTAGAAATCGACCGTAAATTTCTTTCTCGTTCTCTTAATGAAGGTTTTTCTGGAGGAGAGAAAAAAAGAAACGAGATTTTCCAAATGGCAATGTTAGAGCCAAAATTAGCTATCCTTGACGAAACCGATTCTGGTCTTGATATCGATGCTTTAAGAATCGTTGCAAATGGTGTAAACAAATTAAAAAGCGACAAAAACGCTATTATCGTAATTACACACTATCAACGTTTATTAGACTATATCGTTCCTGATTTCGTTCACGTTCTTTATAACGGTAGAATCGTAAAATCTGGTGGAAAAGAATTAGCTTACGAATTAGAAGAAAAAGGATACGATTGGATCAAAGCAGAAAACTAGTTTACAGTTACAGTTTACAGTTTGCAAAAACTCATAACTCATAACTCATAACTTACAACTAAAGAAATGGATTTAAAAGAAAAATTAGTATCGTCTTTTATGGCTTTTGAAGAGCGTGTCGATGTACATTCAGATTTACATGACATACGCACAAATGCTTTAAAAAACTTCGAAAATAAAGGTTTCCCAACCAAAAAAGAAGAAGCTTGGAAATATACATCGCTAAATGCCATCTTAAAAAATGACTTTACGGTTTTTCCAAAGCAGGAAAATGCAATCGAATTTAATCAGGTAAAAAAATACTTTTTACACGAAATTGATACATACAAATTAGTATTTATTGATGGCGTTTTCAGTTCGCATTTGTCTTCTACAACGCATGACGGAATCGATGTTTGCTTAATGTCATCGGCATTGACCAAACCAAAATATAAAATGGTTATTGATACGTACTTTAATCAAATTGCAAGTAAAGATGACAGTTTGACTTCATTGAATACTGCTTTTGCAATTGAAGGTGCGTTTATCAATATCCCAAAGAAAAAAGTAGCTGACAAACCAATCGAGATCATGTATTTCTCAACTGGAAACGAATCGGCTTTAATGGTTCAGCCAAGAAATTTGGTTATTGTGGGTGAAAATTCACATGTTCAAATTATTGAGCGTCACCAAAGTTTGAATGAAAATCCGGTTTTAACCAATTCAGTTACAGAGATTTTTGCTCAAAAACGTGCGATTGTTGATTATTACAAAATTCAAAATGACAACAGCGAAGCAAACTTAGTTGACAATACTTATGTATCTCAACAGCAAGAAAGTCATGCTTCTGTTCATACTTTCTCATTTGGAGGAAATTTAACTCGCAACAACTTAAACTTTTACCATTTCGGAGAAAGATTAACGAGCACGCTTAACGGAATTTCTATCTTGAATGACAAACAACACGTTGATCATTATACTTTGGTAAACCACGCACAGCCAAACTGCGAGAGTTTCCAAGATTATAAAGGTATTTTCTCTGATCGTTCGACTGGAGTTTTCAACGGAAAAGTTTTGGTTGAGAAAGAAGCTCAGAAAACAAATGCTTTCCAAAAAAGCAACAACATTTTATTGAGTGACAAAGCGACTATCAATGCAAAACCTCAATTGGAAATTTTTGCTGATGACGTAAAATGTTCTCACGGATGTACTGTTGGACAGCTTGATGAAACAGCAATGTTCTACATGCAGTCACGCGGAATCCCGAAAAAAGAAGCTAAAGCTTTATTGATGTACGCATTCTCAAATGCCGTTATCGAAAGCATTAAAATACCAGAATTAAAACAAAGAATAACTAAAATCATTGCTATGAAGTTGGGCGTGAATTTAGGATTTGATTTGTAATAAATTCTATTATAAAATTCAAAAACCGATAAGCTTTAAAAGTTTATCGGTTTTTGAATTTTTTTATTTACTTATTTAATTTCCAAATTTTATATGCGTTCCTAATTTCATGCCAATATGTTTTATCTACTATCATAGGATACGAGGGATGATATGCATTAATACATAATTTATCTGAAGAGATTATATAAAAAGCTGTATTATTAGTATTGTTATCAGCGTATTTTTTTTCTGTATTTGTAATATCCCAATTTATTCTTGCTAAATCTTCTTCTTCAAAATACTTTAATGTGTTGCCAAATATTATCACATTGGGATTCAAATCTTCAATTTGTTTTAAAAGCTCATCCTTTCCTTCATCGTATGCTTTTTTAATTTCCCAATCATTTGAGGAAGCATTAGCAGGAAACTTATTGATGTTTATATATGCAATTTTTTTAATCACTTCATAAGCTTCTTGATTTGCATATGGTACATTTTCCCATTCAACATTTGGATTTAAAATACCATATGTCGCATAAATTATTTTTCGAAATGTTGGAGTCGATAAAGCATTTTTTTTATGCCAATCATTACGAAATCCTTCACATACATCAATTTCCTTTTCTTTATCTTCAGCGGAAATGTTTGCTTCTTTTAAAATCCATAGAATTTTACATGATGCATTACCATATTCAGCAGGATTTATTTTTCCATCAATTATTTTTTTCATTAGTTGAATCTTATTTTTAGTTATAGTTCGCAAAGGTTTATTACAAAACTTTGCGAACTTTGCGATTTTTACTTAGCGTCTTTGCGGTTAAATTTTATTTTTTTACAGAAGAAATTATCCCCTTCAAAAACCCATTAAAATCAAATCCAGGTTCTTCTTCTCTCACTCCCATTCTCACGATTACCATATCTTTTGATGGAATAATCGCCACCATTTGACCTTGATATCCACTACAATAAAACATATCACGAGGAACATCTGGGAATTTTCCTCCTGCGTTTAGCCAGAACTGCGCTCCATATTTTCCATCAGAAGTATTTGTTGGTGTTGCTGTGTATTTTACCCAACTTTCATCCAAAATCTGTTCCCCTTTCCAATTTCCTTTTCTTAAGTATAATAATCCAAATTTTGACCAATCGCGTGGTGTTGCCCATCCATAAGATGAACCTACGAAAGTTCCCGACATGTCCTGCTCGACAATCATTGAGTTCATTCCGATTTTGTCGATTACGGCGCTGTACCAAAAATCTAGGTATTCTTGTTGTGTTTTAAATTGGCCTCTTAAAATTCGTGATAATAAATTTGTCGTCCCTGATGAATAATACCAATGTGTGTTTGGTTTGTATTTCGCTGGTTTATCCATTTGTACTTTTCCCATATCTTCAGCCTGGAAAAGCATTTGTGTAGCATCGCAGATTGTACTGTAATTCTCTTCCCATTCTAAACCGGAATTCATGTGAAGCAAATCGTTTATGGTAATATTTTTGCGTTCGTCATTTTGCCATTCTTTGATTGGAGCAGGTTTGTAAATATCAATTTTCCCTTGTTTTGCCAAAACTCCAAAAGCCGAACTCGTAATACTTTTTGTCATTGACCAACCCAAAATTTTACTGTCTTTATTAAATCCAGTATCATATTTCTCGCCGATTAATTTGTCTTTGTATAAAACGACAACGGCACGTGTGCGTTTTGCTTTTCCCCCATTTTTATCGAATGAATCATCAATTGCCTTTTTTAATTTTGCGTAATCCACATTCGCGAAAGCGGTATCTTTTGGTTCATTATTTCCATACGGAAAAGGAAGATCATTAACCAATTTTGTTCTCTTTGGAAGCAAGTACGGTTTTGAAACATCATAATCATCATTAATCAATAAAGCGCCTAAACCTTCTCTGTAAATCGCTTTTCTTTCTTTCAATCCGTAAACAGAAGAAATGGCAAATTTTCCAGCATCATCGATTGAATTTTTAGCCAAATCAATCATATCGATATCATTGTCGGTTTTTTCAATTAAATCTAGCGGACGATTGTCTATAAAATGTCCAGATGCAACACTTTTGGCAGAGAAGCCCGAAATCAAATCAAGCTTTGGATAGGTCGTAAATCCGAAATACAAAAAAGCGAGAACCACTACAAGCAGGAATAGTTTGAGAAATTTTTTCATGATATGTTAGTATTTTTATTGCAATATAAATAATTTATGTTCACGATTTTAGAACCGAAATAACAAATCTGTTTGAGATAATTCAGAAAATAGAATCGATTTTTACCAAATCAGCATTTACAACATCTGACAATCGCATCATAAAAGGAAATTATAGAATTCCTGTATAAACAAATTTAGTTTTAGTACTTTTGTAGATAGATTTTTTCTAAATAAGACATGCTAGATATTCAAAAAATAAGAGCTGATTTCCCAATACTTTCACAAACTGTAAACGGAAAACCATTAGTATATTTCGACAACGGAGCTACTTCACAAAAACCACAAGTTGTAATTGATGCAGAAGTAAAATATTATAACGAAATCAATGCCAATATTCATCGTGGCGTTCACACTTTAAGCCAATTAGCAACTGATGCTTACGAGGTTGCGCGCGGAAAAGTAAAAGATCATATCAACGCAAAATTTGCTCACGAAGTCCTTTTTACTTCAGGAACAACACACGGAATCAATTTAGTAGCAAATGGTTTTGCTTCTATTTTAAAACCTGGTGATGAAGTGGTTGTTTCTTCTTTGGAACATCATAGTAACATTGTGCCTTGGCAGATGTTATGCGAAAAAACTGGTGCTGTTTTGAAGGTAATTCCAATTGATGAAAATGGTGAATTAATTATTTCAGAATTCGATGCTTTACTTTCGGATAAAACGAAAATCGTTACTGTAAATCATATTTCAAATGCATTGGGCGTAATTAATCCAATCCAATATATTATCGACAGAGCACATGCTGTTGGCGCTGCAGTTTTAATTGACGGCGCACAGGCGGTTCCGCATTTAAAACCAGATGTTCAGGAATTAGATTGCGATTTTTATGCTTTTTCAGGACATAAAATGTGCGGCCCAACGGGAACTGGAATTCTTTACGGAAAAGAAACTTGGCTGAACAAACTTCCTCCTTATCAGGGTGGTGGCGAAATGATTAAAGAAGTTACGTTTGAAAAAACAACTTACGCCGATCTGCCTCATAAATTTGAAGCTGGAACGCCAAATATTGCAGGTGGAATTGTTTTAGGAACTGCAATTGATTATTTAAACGAGATTGGTTTTGATAAAATCCATGAATATGAAAATGAATTGTTAGAACATGCTACAAAACGTCTTAACGAGATTGAAGGCATCCGAATTTACGGAAACACCAAAAATAAAGCTTCTGTAGTTTCGTTTAATATTGATGGAATCCACCCATACGATATTGGTTCTATTATAGATAAATTAGGAATTGCAGTTAGAACTGGACATCATTGTGCACAGCCAATTATGAATTTCTTCTGTATTCCGGGAACAATTCGTGCTTCATTTTCATTTTACAATACAAAAGAAGAAATTGACGCAATGGTTGATGCAGTTAAGAAAGCACAAACTATGTTAAGCTAAAAAAACAAATTATATGCGAATAGTATCATTATTGCTCCTGACACTTTTTATTGTTACGGGATGTTGCAGTCAAAAAAAAGCAGATATGACATCAACCCAAATTGAATATTCTGCAATGTCCAGAGGTTATTACAAGAGTATTGTAGTACATGACAAATCTGTTTCTGTTGTTAAAGAACGTAACGGTGAAGCTGTTCAAAGCAAGATTGATGATGCAAAATGGAGCGAGATTGTTTCTGTATATTCAAAAGTAAATTTAGAAAGTCTTTCTACCTTAAAAGCACCAACAGACAAACGAACTTATGATGGTGCAGCCATAGGAAATTTAAAAATAACTAAAGATGGAAAAACATACGAAACTGCAGGTTTCGACAATGGTTTTCCGCCAAAAGAAATCGAAAAACTAGTAAATTTATTAGTTGATTTTGCTAAAGAATAATTATGACGATAAAAGAAATTCAAGACGAAATAATAGACGAATTTTCAATGTTCGACGATTGGATGCAACGTTATGAGTACATCATCGAACTAGGAAAAACACTTCCGTTAATCAAAGAAGAGTATAAAACAGACGATAATTTAATCAAAGGTTGTCAGTCTAAAGTTTGGCTACAAGGTGAAGAACAAAATGATAAAATTGTTTTTACAGCAGATAGTGATGCTATTTTGACCAAAGGAATAATCGCGATTTTAATTCGTGCTTTTTCTAATCAAAAAGCAAAAGATATCTTGGAAGCGGATACCGATTTTATAGACGAAATTGGTTTAAAAGAACATTTATCAGCAACACGTGCAAACGGTTTGGTATCAATGATAAAAAACATCAAAATGTACGCTTTGGCTTTTGATGCAAAAAACAAAAATTAAATTTCTTTTGCCACGAATTTCACGAATTGGCACTAATTTTAAATTCGGGAAATTTGTGAAATTCGTGGCGAAAAAACAAATAACAAAATGGAACAAGAAATAGACACAAACGAATTAGGAGAATCAATCGTAAGAATCTTAAAAGGAATTTACGATCCTGAGATTCCTGTAGATATTTACGAATTAGGATTAATTTACGACGTGATGGTAAACACAGATTACGAAGTAAAAATCCTTATGACGCTGACTTCACCAAACTGTCCAGTTGCAGAAAGCTTGCCAAGAGAAGTAGAAGAAAAAGTAAAATCAATCGAAAACATCAAAGATGTAGATGTTGAAATTACTTTCGACCCGCCTTGGAGCAAAGATTTAATGAGCGAAGAAGCAAAATTAGAATTAGGAATGCTTTAAAAAGTATACAGTTTTCAGTTTTCAGTCCCAGTATTCAACTGCGACTGAAAACTGTGACTGAAAACTAAAAAGAAATGGAAGAAATCATCAATAAAGTTGCCAATAGTGCTTTAGAAGTTTTTGATTTAGAGGATTATTATCCAAAAGGAATCCGTACTCAAATTGACATTTCACAATGGCTTTTGGAAGGATTTCTATTGAAAGAAAAAGACTTTAGAGAACACCTCAAAAATCACGATTGGTCACAATATCAAGATCAATATGTTGCTGTACATTGCAGTACAGATGCTATTATTCCTGCTTGGGCTTTAATTTTAGTTGGAGTCCATTTAGCGCCTTTTGCTAAAAAAGTTGTAAACGGAACCATAGAAGATCTTGATGCAAGCCTTTACGAAGAAATCCTAAGTAAAATAGATTACTCTGCTTATGCAGACAAACCTGTAATCGTAAAAGGTTGTTCTAGAAAACCAGTTCCAATGCGTGCTTATATTTTGGCAGCAAATAATCTGCAGCAATTTGCAAGAAGCATCATGTATGGGGAAGCTTGTTCTGCAGTACCTTTATACAAACAATCTAAGAAATAACCTGCAATAACCGCTGGTCAACCTTTATCTTTCGATTGGTTTTTAGTATATTTGATAACACACTTAAACTAAATACCATGAGAAAGATTTTTTTATTACTCTTCGTTTTAGCAAACCTTACTTTTGTTCAAGCTCAAAATACTGAAAAGGAATTAGCACAAAATACCGAAAAAGCCGTAAAAAAACTCAATGACACAATTGAAAAAGAAGGCTGGAAAGCAAAAGGCACTGTATCCCTTTTATTAAATCAATCCAGCTTTAACAATTGGATTGCCGGTGGTGAAGATAGCTTTTCTGGAACTTTAGGCATCAATTATGATTTCAATTATAAAAAAGACGATGTAACTTGGGATAACAAAGTCTTGGCTTCTTATGGTATATTGCAAACCAAAAACACTGATTTCAGCAAAAAAACAGATGATCGTTTAGAGTTCAATTCAATCGTAGGAAAAAGAGCTTTTGGCGAATGGTATTACTCTTTCTTCTTAAATTTTAGGACTCAATTTACCACAGGATATATTTACGGACAGGATGCCAATGGAAAAGAAATTAGAACAGAACAAACTAAATTTATGTCCCCTGGATATCTGACTGTTGGACCTGGTATTTACTGGTCAAAAGATGAAAATCTGAAAATAAATTTTGCTCCTTTAACTTCAAAATTTACGTTTGTAGACAATGCTTATACAAGCGGTATCGATAGATTTACCGGTTTGCCTTATGTTGATGGCGATTATTTTGGTGTTGACGAAGGCAAAACCATGCGTTATGAACTGGGTTTTTATGCATCCGTTTATTACAAACTAGCCATTATGACGAATGTAACGGCAGAAAACACACTTAATTTATATTCTAATTATCTAGAAGATCCTCAAAATGTAGATATTAATTATTCTTTGAATATCATTATGAAAATCAACAAATTCTTGTCTGCCAATTTTGCTTTCCAAGCGATATATGATGACAATGCTTTTAGAGGACTTCAAACCAGACAAGTATTTGGTTTAGGCGTTAATTTTGGATTTTAATAATTAGAAGCCAAACAATAGGTTTTTTTAATAAACATAGTTCCCGCTCTCGGCTTTATCTTACTTGCCCGACGTCGGGCCAGCAAGGATACCGCCTCCATCGGGGCTAAATTCAAACAATAGGCTTCTTTTAAACATAAAAAAACGGCTTTTGAAAATTATCAAAAGCCGTTTATATTTTATTCTTCTTCTTTTTCAATTGCATCTTTATAATCCGGATACAAGAATTTATTGTAAGGAAAACGAGTAATATGAATCTGGCGAACCGCTTCGTATACTACCTCTCTAAATTCTTCGAAATTCTCTTTATTTCTGGCTGAAATAAATAAGGCATTATCTTCTCCTACATTACTCATCCAAGTTTGTTTCCACTCCTCAAGTGTCCAATGTTTTCTGGTTTTTTCAGTAATCAAATCATCTTCATCAATGGTCAGGTGTTTGTAAGCATCAATTTTATTGAAAACCATAATCGTTGGCTTATCATTACTTTTAATTTCCTGAAGCGTCTTGTTTACAGATTCGATATGATCTTCAAAATCAGGATGCGAAATATCTACCACATGCAAAAGTAAATCGGCTTCACGAACCTCATCCAATGTACTTTTAAAAGAATCTACCAATTGAGTTGGCAGTTTTCGAATAAAACCAACCGTATCCGAAAGTAAAAACGGCAGGTTTTTAATCACCACTTTTCTAACCGTTGTATCTAAAGTTGCAAACAATTTATTTTCAACAAAAACATCGCTTTTTCCAATTGCATTCATCAAAGTCGATTTTCCAACGTTTGTGTAACCAACCAAAGCCACACGAACCATTGCACCACGATTGCTTCTCTGAATACTCATTTGTTTATCAATCGTTTTGATTTTATCTTTCAAAAGTGAAATTCGGTCACGAACAATACGTCTATCCGTTTCAATCTCTGTCTCTCCAGGTCCACGCATACCAATCCCTCCTTTTTGACGCTCAAGGTGGGTCCATAAACCAGAAAGTCTTGGTAATAAATATTGGCATTGCGCCAATTCTACCTGCGTTCTTGCGTATGAAGTTTCGGCTCTCTGTGCAAAAATATCTAGAATCAAATTGGTTCTATCCAGAATTTTACAATCAATAATTCTAGAAATATTTTTTTGTTGAGAAGGCGTAAGCTCATCATCAAAAATTACAGTCGATATTTTGTTCTCTTTCACAAAAAGATTAATGTCATCAATTTTTCCTGTACCCACAAAAGTCTTTGGATTTGGGCGCTCCATTTTTTGCGAAAAGCGTTTAATCACTTCACCTCCAGCGGTAAAAGTCAAAAACTCCAATTCGTCTAAATATTCATTTAGTTTCTCTTCACTTTGATTTTGAGTCACAATACCGACAATTACGGTTCTCTCAAAATTTATAACTTCTTTTTCTAACATAGTCTTGAATAAGCTGCAAATTTAATGATTTGTAAGCTACAATCAATTATACAATTTCGTTTTTAAATTTATATAGTGCTTGTAGACAATAAAAAATGGAACCTCGTCAAGTTTTACCTCAACAAAATTCCATTTATCTGAATTGGTCTCTCAGTATGAAACGTTTACTCGTAAATAAACGTTTTTTCGGTTTTTACAATTCCATTCTCTTCAATTTGAGAACAAGAAATTGGAAAGTTTAATTTGTTGTATTTGTATTTTCTGCTTACCGCAACTAATGCCGTAGATGACGGACTGAAATTCATTTCGTTATTGTATGAAATCGATTCAAAAGGAAATTCCTCCTCGTGGTAAGAGATCATTGGCACAATCACTTTATAATTATCTCCAAAAAGATTCTGAACAATCAATTGATCTACCGATTTTTTATCGTCATAAGTATACGTTTTAGAGATTTTATCTCCAACTAAACCTTTGTGTTTAGAAACATTATCGTTTACATAAACATATTCTAATTTTCCAATAATAGCTTTATTTCTATCACGAGAAGTACGTCTTACAATGATTCCGTTTTCAACCAAATATTCAATATCATCCAATAAATTTTGATGATTAGTACTGCTCTTAGTAGTTACTTTTATCCTTGCTCCTTCATAAACAAACGAAACTGTTTTGGTAATGTAATTTGGTCCTTCCTGATATTTTTTTACAAATTTGGTAATATTATTATCAGCGTTGTAAGTATAATTGATTACTTCTTTCCAGTCACTTCCTATTTTATCCTTAACGGTCATATCCAATAATCCGTTTTTATTGTAATAGAAATGCTGTACGACATCTGAAGTGGTAATTGTCTGAAGTTTCCCGTCTTTAAAGACCATTGTTTTATTTACAATTTCACCGTCTTTAGAGTTCTGGTAATTTGTTTTTACAATGTTAATCTGCTTTAGTTTAACATCATCTTGACTATGCATCAAAAATGGAAACACCATCAATAAGATGGCAGCAAAGTAGGTTTTCATATTTGTTTTTGTATTGATTTGGGATGACCAAAATACAAAATTCAATTAGATTTCAAGAATTTGAAATACAAAAACTACAAACTTTTCAATAAAAACCTAAAAACCAACCCATTATTTATCAAAATAAAAATCATGTCTTATTTTTCTCCAAATATCTTAACGTCATCGACCATAAAAGCACCGTTTAACGTTTTATCTTTTCCTGAACCAATGTATTTAAAACCGATATAGATATTTCCAGTATAAGCTGAAAGATCAATTCCTCCTGAACTCATAAATTCACGGGAAGGATTTAAAAGTGAAGGAACTTTAGCTTCCAATTTTGTCCATTTGGCTTTGGTAACACTCGCACCATCAAAATTGGTTGAAACATACACTTCCAATGTATTTAAAGGTGAATCTACTTTTAAATCGTGTTGTGCGCTTCTAAAGGATAAAACGGCATTTTTATAACCTGTTAAGTTTATTTTTGGAGTAATCAGCCAAGCAACATTTTCGGCGGCTGTTGTGCTTGTAGTGTTAAATTCGGCATAGCCATTTCCTGAATAGACCATACTTTTCCATAGTTTAGTTGCTTTTTCTACAATATTGCTCCAGCCCGGCAATGCAAAATTGACATTATTTTTAACCGACTGAAAATCTTCTGCAAAAAAAGGTGTGTTACGTTTTCCATTCATCTCAACATCATTTTCTGAACGAATCATCAACTGATAATCAGAGCCGAATTTTGTTAGAATTCCTCTAACTTTTCCACTTCCTTCAGGGATAAAATGAGGTGCAAATTTTGCATAACTACTGGTTCTCAAAATAATTTGGTTTCCCGTTTTGTCTCTTAAATTCCAATTTGTAGAACCGCCAACATTATTAGATTCTTCGAAATAATGACGTCCTAAAGCTGCTTCTGTAAACTCAACATCATTCAGTTCTATTAAGGTATTCAATTTGCTGTCATTGAGTGCTTCTTCGATAGAAAGTGATTCAACTAATCCATTTTCATCAATTAAAGTACACGAAGCATTTAATACATTTTTATATTCATTCTGAGAAATTCTTCCAATTGTTGGATCACCGGAATTACTCACATATAAACTTCCAATTCTTAAGCCACCATAATATAAATCTGTAAACTGATTTTTAAGTTTCACGTACACTTTATTACCAAGTCTATAATCGATATAAGTATTGGATGCATCAACGGGAACACTAAATCCTATTGCTGGAAGTTTGTCCGTTGCCTTTGTCTGCAGATAAATTGTTTTGAAAAAATTTCCCTCTTCATCACTAGAAACTACATAAGCCTCAATTATATCATCATACAAATATTGTTTGGCGGTATTTGCTGAGAGTTCATATACTTTTTCTACTGTTTTATTTACTGTTAAATCTGGCTGTGTACAAACCAATTGTGGTGTTTCTGTTTCATTAGTACAACTGCCGATTGCGACTAATACAATACTTAAAATTGCTTTTAAAAATAGGTGCTTCATAACCATTAATTTTTGATTTACAAACCAATTGTGAGATTTAAAAAATAAGTTCTTCCATAACCGTAATAATATTTTGGACCAAAAGAGGGTGTTCCGCTGGAGACATCTTGATTTAAAGCTCTAAAATTGGCATTTCTTGCCTGTTCGAATCCGCCGGTTTTATAAATTGTATTCAGGACATTATTGACACTTGCAAAAAGTCCAATATATTTTTTATGGATACGCCAGGATTTCCCACCATTAATATTTAATAATGTTATGGGATTAAATCGTTCCTGTTTCAAAAGTTCGTTTCCTCTTTCAGAAGTTGCTTCAGGAAAAGGAAAACCATTTGCGGAATTAATATAGAATTGAGATGTTCTCGAAATGGGCGAAACATCAATATAGTTTTCTGCCAAATAATTGACATTAGCGCCAATCCACCAGAATTTTGGATCGCGGTATTCTAATCCAAACGAATAAGCCTGCTGCGGATTTCCTGGCTGCTTATAATTTTTAAGGTAAGTTTCTCCAAAATCAAAAGTTTTCTGTTTGCCTTCTACTGCGGCATTAGCATCATTTGTAATCGTTACGTTTGGATTACTACTGTAAATATAATTTCCAAAAGCGGCTGCTAAAGTCGTCTTTATTGTTGAAGAAACCTGATATTCAAAACTCAATTCTGCTCCCATGTTTTTCTTATCCAAATGTGTTAAAGTCTGACTGACGAAAGCATCCGTAGCATCATAACCTGCGCCATCATCAAAAATTCCTTCGGCATAAAAGAAAGATGTTTTGGAGCTATTTTTAATTAGAGTGTAATATGCCGTTGCGCGTAATTTCAATTTTGGCGAACGATAGATATAATTGGCTTCAGCACTAGAAATAGTTTCACTTTCAATTCCATCTATTACAGAATTATTCAATCTTGAATTGGAAAAAGTATTCCGAAGCAAAGGTGCTCTTGTCAAATGAGCTGCATTAAAAAACAACGACTGTTTTCCTGAAATTTTATAAGTGAATCCGCCTTTAAAACCAAAATTTTCAAAATTTATTTTCTCACTTTTTCCGAGAGAAGTCGTTGGGTAAATTCCGTTTTGATACAATCCTTCTCTTTGATAATTGGAAATCGAATAGGATTGTGCTAAATAAAATTCTGTCTTGTTATAAGTAAACTTAAATTGCGTAAAAACATCTAAAGTATTGGCTAAAAAATTATAATTATAGCCATAAATATCTCCCTGTTTTACCTTTCTGTCTGGATGAAGCAAATCAGATTGCGAAAGGTTTCCTTTGTAAAACGGATCAATATCATCAAAATATTCTCCGCCTAAAAGATCTATCAAATACTGAAAATTATGAGATTTCAATTTTCTGAAAGTAAATCCTCCATCAAAAGAAATATTGGACGCTAACTGAGAATTTAGATTTGAATTGATTGCGTAAGTTTTGTCGTCGGTTCTGTCTTCGTACAAAACATAATGACTTTTTGAGGGTTCATAACCATTAGCTGTTGGCTTTTGATTGGAGAGATACATTGCATTCCAGTCTATTTGAGCGTTTTCTAAAAATGTGATTTTACTTTTTTCTGCATTTTCATAATCTGGTGTAAATTCTCCTGAAAACTCGCCGTGATCTTTCGCATAAAGCGAACTAAAATAACTTGGCATTTTTCGGTAATAAACTGGATCTGGACTATCGGCATTTTGATAATCAATATTGCTGTTTCCAACTTTTCCAAATTGATACATAACAGCTGAATTAAGGTTTGTTTTCTCATTAATTTTAAAATAATGATTGAGCATAAACAAAGGTTCTTCGACTGTTTTTACTCTCGCATTTCTCTTTTTACCATTTTGAAATCCCCAATACGAATTATACTTTTCTCCCATTAAATCGGTAACCTCTGCGGTATTCGGAGAATTTTTACCACGTGAATTTGGAGTATAAAATCCTGTAAAATTTAGAGCGTGTTTAGCATTTAATTTCTTTTCAACACTAAGAAAAAAGGAATCCGCATCAAAATTGGTTCCTCCAAAATAACCTTCTTGAGCCCATCGTTTTCCAGCAGAAATTACATACGCCCAGCCCGAAGAATTCATTCCTGAAGCTTCTGTTGCAATTCCACGCCAAGTATAAGCTCCATTGCTTCCAGAAAAGGTAAGTGAACTTCCTTTTCGGTATAATGAAGCTCTTGTTGCAATTTGCTGTGTGCCTAAAATTCCGCCAAAAGTATAACTGGACATGGTAGTTCCAACTGAAAATTCTTGATTTCGAAGGACATTATTCAATCCTCCCCAATTACTCCATTGCGGTCTGCCATCGTATATTTTATTCATCGTCATACCATTGAGCATTGTTGTGGCATTTTCGCTGTCCAAACCGCGAACTCTAAATCTGGCTTGTCCCCAATTAAAAGCCGATGCCTGCATAAAAGCATCTCTCGAAGACTGCAAAAGCCCGGATGTCATTTCAGAAGAACCATTATCTTCAGACAAATCATTGTCAGACAATGTGATTAAGGCGGCAGGAACTTCATCTGAATAAGTATCTTCTAATGGTAAAATTCCAAGATTGATATTTTGTCCTGAAGTATATTGCAATTTTATAAGGGAATCTTTGTAGCCTTGGCTTCTCAACAAAAGCAATTGTTCCTTTGTTGGAAATATATGAAGTTCAAATTTTCCTGTTCTCGAAGTGAGTTGCATTACAGCTGTATTCTGTATTGTCACCACTACATTTTCCAACGGATTTTGTGTTCGGGCATCGATTACAATTCCTGTAACTGTTATTTCCTGCTGAGCATCAGCAAGATTAAAAACCAATAAAATGAGGAAGACTGCGTATTTTTTTCCCATTAAAAATCCAATTTACTTTGAAAATTACTTTAGGATTCTAATCCTTTATTCAAAAGATAAAATTGGTTTTTGGAAAAATTTCAATTTTAAGCAAGACGCTTATCATTCAAATATAAACAAAATATTTAATCCTAAATAAATTCTTACAAATTTATTTAGGATTTTATAATTTTTAATAAAAGCTTTATATTGAATTAAGCTGTCGTTCTAATTTTAGAAACCATAAAGGCAATCAGCACTCCAAAAATTCCGATAAAGGCAAAAGAGAACTGCAATCCAAAACTTTGAGCGATATGTCCAATTACTGGCGGCCCCATTAAGAAACCAAGGAAACTCACACTCGAAACAATCGTTAAAGCTTCTCCAGGCGGAACTGTTGGATTTTTACCTGCAATACTATAAACAGTAGGAACTATAGTTGCAACACCCAAACCAACAAACATAAAAGCAATGGTACAAGGAACAATATAAGGAAGAAAAACAGCTGTAAAAAGTCCGGCTGAAATCATAACACCGCTAATCTGCATAACACGTTCACGGCCAAATTTATTGATTAATCCGTCTCCAAGGAATCTTCCGCTGGCCATCATAATCATAAAAGAAGTATAACCTAAAACCACCAAAGGTCCTGGCGCTTTTACAATATCTTTAAAATAAACACCGCTCCAATCGAACATTACACCTTCACTCGCCATACTACAGAATCCGATAACGCCCAACCAAAGCAAAGCCGAATCGGGTTTTACAAATAGTTTTTTTCCTTCTTCTTTCACTTTCTTTTTTTCTTTGGCCCTAACCAAAAATTTGAAGTTAAAAGCGACCATCAGCAAAACAATTCCTCCTACAATTAAGAAATGATGCAAAGGGTTTAATTTTAAAGCCAGCATTCCTAAACCTACCAATGCACCCGTGAATCCTGCAAAACTCCACATTCCGTGAAACGATGACATGATTGTTTTTTTGAATAAAACTTCGGTATAAACGCCTTGTGTGTTTACAGCAATATTGGCTAGATTTCCGAATAATCCAAACAAAAATAATCCGAGAGATAACTGCAATGCCGTTGTTGCCAATCCTAAATTAATAAGACAGAAAACATACATTATAAGGGAGAAAATCAAAATGCGATGGCTTCCAAACTTCGTTACCATTTTTCCTGAAAATGGCATAATTGTCAACTGCCCAACCGGAAGCGCAAAAAGGATAGAACCTAAATCACCTTCGGTTAAATGTAAGGCAGTTTTAATATCTGGAATCCTACTCGCCCAAGTAGCAAAACTTAATCCCATTCCGAAATAAAACATCCCAACGGCAAATCGAATTCGGTTTAAATAAGAAGCTTTTGCTTCTCTAAATACCTTCTTGATTTTCCCTTTGGTTTGAAAAAGCGCTAATGGATTGAAGTTTATCAGCATATTGAATTTTTATTGGATATTGTCAAAAATACTAAAAACGTCTGGCAAAGTGCATAGAACGTAGGGTTATGCACAATTTACAACGTTATTGTTTATAAATTCGAAGGTTATTGATTGAATTCTTCTTATTAAAATTACAATTTTTCGGGTTTAGTCGAATTATAATTTGTTTCATTTTTTAATTTGAAACAAAAAAATGAAGTCGCATCAAAAAGAAATCATCTTTGATGAGATGTAATATTTAAAAAAAATATTAGCAAAACCCCAGCGGAGTAAAATATTTATAGAAATTCAATATACCTAATTAAAAAAGCTCCAGCGGAGCGACATACATTTCAGATTATAAAAACATGTCGCTCCGCTGGAGCTGTATTTTGTAAGGATTAATTCTCTGCTATAAATATTGCGCTTCTCCGAAGCTTACAAAAAAAAAGCAATCCTTTATTTATGATATACTAATTACTTTTTGCTGTGCATTACTTGCAATTGCAGCTTCTATAATCTGCATTACTTTTACGCCTTCATCTGCGGTAACAGGTTCTGGTTTATTGTTGGCAATAGAATCGTAAACACCGTCAAAGAAACTGAAATAATTTCCTTGAAGTGTTGGGACTTTTTCTCTCACAATTTTACCATCTATTTCAGTATGTAAAAGTCCCTGTAAACTTTCATCTTCTGTTCCCCAAGAATCTAAATTTGGCTTTTTACCCACTTTCAAATCGTCTTCCTGTACGTCTCCGCGAGGTTTTAAAAACGATCCTTTTTTTCCATGAAGCGTATACGCCGGATTGGCTTCTCTTACAAAAAAACCTGCTTTAATTCTCACTCTGAAATTAGAATAGAATAATGTCAAATCGATCCAATCATCAACTACAGAGTTTTCTCTCGTTACACGAATATCTCCAAATACCGATTTCGGACAACCAAATAAACTCACTGCCTGATCGATGATATGCGGGCCTAAATCTTTCAGAACTCCAGCACCATCATTCGCTGTTTCTTTATGCGCTTTCGGACTCAACAACGGATTGTATCTGTCAAAATGAAATTCAGCTTCCACTAAATCTCCTAAAACACCATCGGCGATAATCTTTTTTACGGTTTTGAAATCACTGTCCCATCTTCTGTTTTGAAAAACGGCTAATTTCAATCCTTTGTCTTTTGCAATTTTTGCCAATTCTTTTGCTTCCGCAACCGTTGTGGTAAAAGCTTTTTCTACAACAGCATGTTTTCCTGCTAAGAGTACTTTTTTGGCATATTCATAATGTGTTCCTACTGGCGTGTTCACAATTACCAAATCGACATCGTCTGCCAAAAGTTCGTCCAGAGTGGCATAACTTTTTACGTATGGATAATCATCCTGAATTAATTTTTTACTTCTTTCCCAAGAACCTAATAATTCAAATCCTTGGTGAATATCTAAAAACGGAGCGTGAAAAACTTTCCCCGACATTCCGTACGATAATAATGCTGTTTTTAATTTTTGCATGTTGTTATGTTTTTTTTCAGCCACAGATTAATGTGATTAAAAAGGATTTCTTTTTGCCACTAATTGCACGAATTTACACAAATCGTTGCGCCTTAAAACTTAAATAATTCGTGAAAATTTGTGTGATTCGTGGCGGAAAAAAATAAAAAATCATTTTAATATGTGCAATCTGTGGCTTATAAAATATTAAATTTTAGCTCTTTCGTATTGTTTTGGCCATTGAATATCGCTTTCTAATTCTTTTGCAAAATCCAAAGGCAGATTCGGATTTCTTAATGATTCTCTGGCGAATAAAATCAAATCGGCCTGACCGTTATTTAAGATTTCTTCGGCTTGTTTCGCTTCTGTAATTAAACCAACTGCTCCTGTTGCGATATTGGCTTCTTTCTTTACTTTTTCAGCAAAAGGAACTTGGTATCCTGGCCCAAGTGTAATTTTTTGATGCGAAACCAATCCGCCTGACGAAACATCAATTAAATCTACTCCTTTTTCTTTTAATATTTTAGAAAGTATTACAGATTCTTCTGGATTCCATCCGCCTTCTGCCCAGTCTGTTGCTGAGATTCTAACAATCAAAGGTAAATTAGAAGGCCATTCGGTTTGAACGGCTTCTACAATTTCTAATGTAAAACGAATTCGGTTTTCAAAACTTCCGCCGTATTCATCTGTTCTTACATTCGTTAAAGGCGATAAAAATTGGTGTAATAAATAACCGTGCGCGGCATGAATTTCTAAAACCTGATAACCCGCTTCAACTACTCTTTTGGTTGCTGATTTGAAATCGGAAATAACTTTTTCAATTCCGTTTTTATCTAAAGCTTCGGGAAGAAAAGGTTCGTTGTCGTGATACGGAATCGCACTTGGGGCAACCGTCTGCCATCCGCCTTGAGCGAAATCTAATTTTTTATTGCCCAGCCAAGGAGCCGAAACACTGGCTTTTCGTCCAGCATGCGCCAATTGAATTCCGGGAATCGAATTTTGAGAGACAATAAACTGATTGATTTCTCTTAGTTTTTCGATATGTTCATCTTTCCAGATTCCAAGATCAGAAGGCGAAATTCTGGCTTCAGGAGAAACGGCAGTTGCTTCCTGAATAATCAAACCCGCACCACCACTGGCACGACTTCCTAAATGAACCAAATGCCAATTGTTTGCAAAACCGTCTTCGGCAGAATATTGACACATGGGCGAAATGACAATTCTATTTTTTAGGGTAATGTTTTTTATCGTTAAAGGAGAAAATAATTGTGAAGCCATAATTGTAACTTTTACTGAATTTGTAATACCTATTAAATAAGGTAAATGTTTAAAAAGTAAAGTTACGGCATCTTGTTAAAACGAGATATTGAAATGTTTATTAATTAACAAACATTTAAAATCTTAAACATTATCTTGCGGTCTTAAATTAAATTATAAAACGCTACTTTTGTGCGTTAAATACGAACTAAAAATAAAAAATGGATATAGTTATCAAACTCTCTCAATTTCTATTGAGTTTATCTTTACTTATTATTCTTCATGAATTAGGGCATTTTATCCCTGCTAAATTGTTTAAAACAAGAGTCGAAAAATTTTATTTGTTTTTTGATGTTAAATATTCACTTTTCAAAAAGAAAATCGGAGAAACAGAATATGGTATCGGATGGCTTCCGCTTGGGGGTTATGTGAAAATTTCTGGAATGATTGACGAAAGTATGGACAAAGAGCAGATGGCTCAAGAACCACAGCCATGGGAATTTCGTACTAAACCAGCTTGGCAGCGTTTAATTATTATGCTTGGCGGTGTTACGGTAAACTTTATTCTGGCTTTTATTATTTATATAGGAATGGCTTTCGCTTACGGCGATACTTATATTGCTAATGCTGATTTGAAAGATGGTGTGGCTATCGAAAATCCTGCTATGATTAAAGCTGGTTTTAAAACAGGTGACAAAATTATTTCGATTGATGGAAAAACAGTAGAGAATTTTGACAAAGACATGAACATAAATATCATTATGGCAAAACATGTTTTAATTGAAAGAGACGGAAAACAACAAACGCTTACAATGCCTACCGATTTCATTGATCAACTTTCCAAAACAGAAAAAGGACTTCTTGTTGGAATTCGTAGACCTTTTGCAATTAGTCAGGTTTCTGAAGATTCTCCAAATCAAAATTTAAAACCAAAAGATTTGATTCTTTCTCTTAACGGACAAAAAATTAAATATTTTGATGAAGCTAAGGCTGTTTTAGATGTAAACAAAGGAAAACAAATTTCTGCTGTTGTTTTACGTGACTTAAAAGAAACTCCAATTACTTTAAAGGTTACTAATGACGGTAAATTGGGTGTTGTTTCTGGTGGTTTAGATATGAAATCATTGGAAAAACTAGGTTATTACAAAATCAGTAAAAAAGAATATGGTTTCTTTGAATCTATTCCGGTTGGTCTTGAAAAAGGAAAAGATCAGTTAGTAGGTTACGGAAAACAATTGAAAATGATTTTTAATCCGGAAACTAAAGCGTACAAACAAGTAGGTGGTTTTGCGGCTATTTACAACATTTTTCCAAGTTCTTGGAGTTGGGAAGTTTTCTGGTCCATCACTGCTTTATTGTCAATTATGCTTGGAGTTATGAATTTATTGCCAATTCCTGCTCTTGATGGTGGTCATGTGATGTTTTTATTATATGAAATAATTAGTGGCAAAAAACCGAGCGATAAATTCCTAGAGAATGCGCAAATGGTTGGTTTTGTTTTACTTATTTCACTGTTACTATTTGCTAACGGAAACGACATTTACAAAGCCATTGTAGGCAAGTAAAAAAAAGTCAAAAAAAGAGTGAAAATGTTTTTGAGAAACTAAAAATAGTTTTATATTTGCACTCGCTAAAAAGAGCAATACTTTCCTCCTTAGCTCAGTTGGTTAGAGCATCTGACTGTTAATCAGAGGGTCCTTGGTTCGAGCCCAAGAGGGGGAGCAACTTTTTTTAGCAAACATACAAACCTTTTAAGGTGATTCCTCCTTAGCTCAGTTGGTTAGAGCATCTGACTGTTAATCAGAGGGTCCTTGGTTCGAGCCCAAGAGGGGGAGCAAAAAAGACTATCAGAAATGATAGTCTTTTTTTTTACAATCTTGTCATTTCGACTGAAAAGAGAAATCACACAAGAAACTCTACAAAGCATATCTATAATTCGTGTCGATTTCCGTATGCAATTTCTCCCTTCTGCTAAAATGACAAAACTGTACGTTTATTTAAATTATAATATTCAATCACAACCATCGTTTCAAATACTGTGATGCATACGTATTATGCTTATGATTGTGTTCCCGTGGTTGAAACCACGGGCTATACTTTATAAACTTTGCGCCCTTTGCGCTTTTCTTTTGTGCCTTTGCTGTTAAAAAACTCCACAAAGCGTATTACCAATCTGTGTCGATTTACGTGTGTGATTTCTCCTTTGAGTCAAAATGACAAAACTATATCTTTAAAATAAAAAAGCTTTATGTCTTTGTGTCTTTGCGGCTAAAACCTCTTACTTCACCACCAAAGTCTCACTCTTAAACCTTTTCATCAAAAGATCTGATTTTTCCAGTTGATTGATTGCTTTTAAAGACTGAGCATATCTGTAGTAATAAATAACATCTGGATCTTTGACCAAAATAAACAACTGTTCATAATAACCGGCTGCAGTATTGAAGTTTCCTTCAAAGTAAAGTCGGTCTGCTACTTTTTGGAGCATTTCTGGGGTTTTATAGCCTTTTTCCAGAACTTTTTGATAGGTATTGGTTACATCTACTTTTACATAGTTTTCAGGTACTTCAGGTGCCTGAACGGCAACTTTAACCGGCTCTGGAGAAACAGCAACGTTTTCTGCAGAAGTTTCGGGATGCGTTAAACTTGCTGTTCCTTTTTGTTTTTTCTTGACATATCTCGGAATCACAGTTCTGGTGTTGTTTGGTCCTAAATCGTTGGTGTAAACCATATCCAGCTTTGTCACTTCGTAGGTTGTGATTCTACCGCCAAAAAGTTTGTTGATTCTTTCCTCCACATAATATGATTTAATTACATAATCGCTGTTGGACGCCAGATTATCTGTCAATATTATCGTTTTTCCTTTAACCGAAGAAGCAGGCGCATTGTCTTTAAGTTGACCAAAACAGTTAAGAGAAATAAGTATTAGGAATGCGCTTAGAAACGCCACGAGCTTTTTCATAGATAATGCAATAAAATTAACGTTTTGTCTTAAAATTTTATTAAATATATCTAATTCAGCGAGTTACACCTTTAAAATCTCTGTAAAAAACCCGAAAAACCGTTTAAATGCTATTTTTACTTTAAGGCTTCCTGATTAGGGAAAAAGCTTCCTTTGTTTACTTCTATGAAAATGGTTCTAAAGTTTTTCACGAACTTTTTTACTGATTTATGATGTTGTTTTCTGTTTTCATAGTACTTGTTTTAATTGTACGAAAAGTTCTATTTTTGTTCCGGCGAATTACACAATAGATTCTTTTGTATCAAAACGCAATAACCCTATATCATACAAAAGCGATTTGTATTTTACAGCACAAATAAATTTTTCAGGAATTTTAAATATCTTTGAAGTATGAGCACACTTACAAAACCAAACCATATTGGGCGAAAAATAAGCCGTATTCGTGAACTTCGCGATATGAAGCAGGAAGCTTTGGCGCAGGCTTTAGGCACCAACCAGCAAGCTATTTCTGCTATTGAAAACAGCGAAACCATAGACGAAGAAAAACTTAAGGCTATTGCCGAAGCTCTTGGAGTGTCTGTAGAAGGAATTAAGAATTTTTCTGAAGAAGCAATTCTAAACAATATCCAAAACAATTACGAAGGCTCTGTTGTTCATAGTGGTCCAACTGTAAACCACAATTGCTCATTTAATCCTCTTGATAAAGTTGTGGAACTTTATGAGCGTTTGGTTCAGGCTGAAAAGGATAAAGTGGAGTATTTGGAGAGGTTGATGAAGGAGAAGTAGGGAATTCTCATTTTTGAAAAAATAAATAATTAAAAAGAGGCTCTATTAAAAGCCTCTTTTTTTATTCACAAAACATCAAAATATTCCCTTAACATACTTAACCAGCTTTTTCCACCAAGGAATCAACTTTTCAGATTCGTTTTTTGAAACAAATTCTTTTTCTCGATTATCATTTTCAAGAATCTGTTTTTCATAAAATCTCGCTTTAAGTTTCTTATCTTGACCTCTATTATACTCAATTTCTTCCTTATCCCATTTTGGAGAATGTATAATTTTATTTCTAATAATCCAATAATGAGATTGGCATTCAAAACCCCAATTACCAATTGAAGGATTCAAAGAAACAGATTCACCATCGTAATTGATATCCCAATCTGTAGGCGAAAATGGAGTCACAACTTCATTACCACAACCACAAACACATTTATGAATAGCTGTTCCATACTCCATAGAAATATACAACACACAATCTTCAAGTACATCAGGAATTGATGTAACGAATTTATATTTGATAGTCTCCATTAGTCAATTCAGCTACATTTATAGAATAAGTGCTATGAAATTCCTCAACAAGATCTTGATAAAATCCCGATATTTTTTTCCATTTTATAACTGCTAAAATCGCATTTAAAGCATTTAAATCTGCAATTTGTATATTAGTAACGTACTCATTTACAACTGCCTCTTCAAAAGGAATTCTTTTTAGCAAATGATCATTTTTACCAGCCGTACCGACAGTCGTTCTAACAATCCCAATTAACTTATCATCAACTAATTGCACACCTAAACCAACATCAATAAAAGAGATTTTTAATTTAGTCAATTCTTTTACTATTAGTTTTTTAGCAGAATTATTATCAATACAAATAAACACAAAGGACATTTCTTCCAAGAGATGAATATTATCCCTTGTAACATACTCAATGTGCGGAACAATTCCTTTGTGCATTTTTGAATATATTTCACTAAAGTAAACCGCTTTTTTCTTCATGTCATTAAGCTCATCTAACGAAGGTGCACCGGGTGAACGAAAGGCATTATGCTGAGAAAAATCATCAGCATCAAAAAGATGGATTTCGTCAACATGGTTTTTAGCAACTTGATCCAAAATATATGATCCTGTTCCTCCTAATCCTATTATAGCAATCTTTTGACCTCCAAACTTCTCATTTAGTTTCATGATATTAGCTCTACTAGAATTAGTGTCAAAATAATTAAAAACACTTGTAGTCTGATTACCAACAAAAGGCTTAAAAGTAGTTGCAGTCACTGAAGAATCTAACGATTTTGCTGGAACAGAAATTATCTGAACATATTTCGTAAACTTTTCATAGTAGTCATCATAGTTACCCTTGGAAGGCTTACTCGAAAACAAATGATTACCCACAATCCCTTCCAAAAGCATTTGGTTTGGACTACTATTAAGAATTTCATCCATTCGTTTACCATCTTTATGACACGGCACCTCACCCATAAAAAACATCGTATGATCAGGCGGTCTTGAAGTTTGAAATTCTGAAGCAAGATTTAAGGGACAAATTAAAACCCCAAACCCTATCTCTTTTTTTTCATTCACATAAGGTATGTGGTGGGCACATACGTACCCACCATTTATTTCTAATTCATACCCCTCATCTCTGAGTTTTTTTAAGTCTAAACTAAGATTTATCTGTGGCTGTAGCATTGAAAATCATTTTATTGGTTACATACACATAATCTCCTTTTGCCATTTCTCCTTTTGGATTTTGCTTCGGCCCTTTAAAATAGGTCACTGTATAAGCTTTATTTCCATCATTTGAATTTCCGCCAGCTAATGCAACAACTTCTTCAAAAGTTATTGTTCTTTTCTCCCAAGACTTATCTCTTCCGTTAACTATAATAATGAAAATATCCGGCTTCTTTGAAAAGAAATTCTCCTTACCCGGTCTTGCCAAATCAATAATTTCATCATCAGTTATAAAATCATCTTCATAACCTTCTGGTAAATCCAAATACAAATCATCATTTGGATTAATTTTCCCAAGTTCTCTTACCTGTATACCTCTTATAAACTGTTTATACCAAACAAAAGGCTCTTTGTTAATTGTGAAATGCAATTTCTTCTTAACAAAAAAATATTCCTTATCAGGTCTTGCAAGATTTACAGATTTATCATTTTCTATAAGCTCATCGTCGTATGGTTTTGCAATAGAAAGATATAGTTCAGTTTCTAGAGGAATACCTTTTAATTGTTTTAATTCAGCTCCTGTTTTATATTGATCGAATGTTTCGAATTTTTCCCCTTCTATTATAAATTCAAGAGGTTGCTTTGATTTTGGAGCATCTGCTCCTCTATTATTTTCCATGTCTATATGGTTTTAAATTTTTAAAATAAGAATATTAGACCGCTTATCATTTCAGCGATAATGATTTAAAAATCAGTAATCTAAACAATTGTAATTGCTATTCTATTTTTTTAAATTATACAAAACAGGAAAAACACAATATTAAGATGTATTTCGTCGAAATTAACTTAAAAAACTTGTATAATATTTTTGAAGAAGTTACTTTTGAATTGTCACATAGAAAAATAACTTCAGAAGCTTAGCAGACTACTGTTCACTTCAAAAAGATTTTACAAGTCAGGCGATTTTCTCCTGGCTTTTTTTATTTAATCAAACTATTAAAAATGTTATCAAATTTGTAAACTTTATTTTTCATAATACAATTATTTTTATTCATTTTTATGTTATGATTCAAATACATTCAAAGGTAAATAAAATAAACACAAACATCAATTCAGTCTTTTCAACAATCAGAACAAGTTATTAACAAAAAATATTGTATTATTGCGTTTTATTATTATCTTTATATATACATAACAACAACCTTACAATCATTTATTTATGGCAGAACAAATTCTACATCCTGGCGTATTTTTAAGCAATATGCTGGATAAAAAGGGTTTGAGTCAAAGAGAATTAGCTTCAAGACTTGATATTGCTCATTCTTTACTTAGCAATATATTAAATGGCAATAGACCTATAAATATGAAACTTGCTATGTCTCTTGAAGCTATTGATTTTGATAAAGCTAATTTTTGGCTCACAAAACAAATGGAATACGAGCTCAATCTTGCTAAAAATGATAAAGAAATTATTAAAAAGCAAGAAATTATTAAAACATGGAATCAAATAGAAAATTTAATTCCCATTTCTTATTTTAAAAAATTTAATATCTTAAAAACTGATTTTGAAGAAAATATTAATTTGATTTTCAAAATGTATGGCGCGTCAGATTTAAATACGTTAGAAAACAATATAAACAGTTATTCTTTTAATAATTATAGAAAATCATCTAAGTTTAAAGAAAACAAGAATAATGTCATTGCTTGGTCTCATCTTGCAGAATTTAAGGCAAAACTTGAAAGAGTTAATGAATTTGATCCTACAAAAGAAAATGAATTAGTTGAGGAGCTAAGAAAGTGTTTTTATAAAAACAATGACACTATATCAAAAACCAAATCTATATTAAAAAAGTACGGAATAAAATTTTTGACATTAGACAGACCTTCACAGACACCAGTAGATGGAAAATCCTTTATTTCTGGAGATAATCCTGCGATTGCTTTAAGTTTAAAATATAGTAGATTAGACAATTTCGCTTATAATGTAATGCATGAGCTCGGTCACGTATACAGACATTTAACAAATGAAAAGTATAAAAATGTGAATTTTTTCACTAATGCGCCTAATATAGAAAAAGAGGAATTTGAAGCGGATGAATTTGCTAGAAACAATTTAATTGATCAGGATGATTGGTACGAGTTTATCTTAACTCATGACGAATTCGATGACGATTCAATTTTAAAATTTTCTAAAAAAGTTAAAGTGCATCCAGGTATAATAAGAGGAAGAGTTTGTTTTGAAAATCCAGAATATTATCGCAAAAGAACTATTATTACAGCTTTAAACACATTAGAATAAATTTCCCTTAAAAAAAAAGCGCCGCAATCCAAAGATTACGGCGCTTTCCTATTTTCTTTAAAACTCTAAGTCTAATTAAACCCCTAATTTCTTAGCAAGTTCACCAGGAATTCCTCCTTTGTTTACTAGTAATGCAGTAGTTTTATATTTTACGAAGTTCTTAGTTACAAACAAGAAACCTTTGTAGTCGTTTGTTTCTCCCCAAGAATTTTTTACGATATAGTATTCTTTTCCAGTTTGGTCTTTTGCTAAACCAATAATGTGCATTCCGTGGTCGTCTGTTGTAGTGTAGTTATCAAACGCAGCCTGACGCATTTCTGGAGTAATTTCTGGTTCTGCTTTTGGTCCATTAAATAAGTCTGCTTTTTCTTCAGCAGTCATATCGTCGAATTTTTTAGTTGCTACATAAGCCACACCATTTTTCCAGCTGAACGTTTTTTCGCTAACATCTGTTGCCCAAGCTACAGTGTATCCTTTTTTAAGTGCATTGTCGATAACATCTGTCATATCGTTCAATTTTACGTTGTAAACTTGATCCAATGACCAGTTGTCTGGCACCATCATCGTTGTTTTTTGGTAGTATGGTGTGTTTGTGAAAGATGATAATTCTACGTATTCATCTGGGTTAATTCCCACTACTTCTTTAGCAAAAGATTGCGGTGTATAGTTTTTTCCTTTGTAAGTAAAGTTATCCGGCACTTTTCCTAAGTAAGAATCAATAACAGCAGCATAAGCTTTTTGCCAGTTTGGTGTCAATTCTCCGTTAGGATTTTTAACTACTGCAGCCAAAACACCTTCAATAAGCGCAGCCATTTCAGCAAATTTATTTTTATCCGTTCCGTAATTCAATCCAGTGTAAACTTCTCTTGGTACAGTTCCGTATTTTTTATACATGTTAATTACATCATGCAAAGCACCTCCGTCTCCAAGTGTAATTGCACCGTGCATACGAACATAGTTAATTCCTTTTTCTACATACACATTTCTTGCTGAATAAATTTGAGACAACTCAACAGGCTGTTTTCCTAAACGAATCATTTCTGACTCTAAGAATGAGTTTGTTGAGTAGCTCCAGCAAGTTCCAGACGACCCTTGAGATTTTACTGATGTTGTTCCTAAGTTAATTACTTCTGTAAATTTGAAGTTCTCTTTACTTTTGTCGCTAGCGTTTAGTTTTAGTGAATTTACTAACACGTCTTGCGCAAAACAGCCTGCTGTTCCAGCTAAAAATACTGATGCCGCAAACACTGATTTGAATGAAAATGTATTCATAATTTATGTTTAAGATTTAACAAAATTAGTCTCTAATGTTTCTAATTTGTTACAAAACAATTAATTTTTTTGTAATTTATTGCTATTCTGCGGTTAATTTTTTCACAATCTTTTTATTTTGATGTATAAGATTACAAATTATGCAAAACTTTCAATCACTTGTAATTAAAGTTTGGATCTAAACAAATATGAAGTAATTTGGTTGCAGCAATTCCGAAAAGCAAACCCGAATGTACGAACTGGAAAAAGAGAAATATCTAGGCAGCACCAAAAACATTTTCAATACTAATGAGGGAATTGCTATTGTAGAAACAGAATATCAGAATACCGTTTACGAAGGTTGGCATTCTCATAATAATGCACATATAACCCTTTTCTTAAAAGGAGGCACAACAGAAAAACGAAAAAATTTCAGCGAAACTGTTGGTTCTGGTTCTTTATTGTTTTATCACAGTGACGAACTGCATTTGAACCAAAATACTCTTTTTCCTTCCCGAAATATTAATATCGAAATTGAAGACAATTTATTAAAAGAGCTTCAAATTAATGAAGCAATAATAGAGAAATCAATTCAAAACAGCACTGTTACTAAATTTTTAATTCTAAAGATTTTTAAAGAAACTCAGAATGCTGATACTTTTTCGAACGATAGTATCAAAATGTTGTTTTCGCAGCTTTCCCAAGCTTCTAATTATTTGGATAAATATGAAAAAAGTCCTTTTTGGGTAAAAAGTCTACATGAATTATTAAACGACAGTTGGAACGAAACGCCAAACCTACAGGATTTAGCAAAGGTTTTAAATTTAAATCCCATTACAATCTCCAAACATTTCCCTAAATATTTTGGCTGTACTTTGGGAGAATATATGCGCCGAATCAAAATTAATCGTGCGCTTCCGCTAATACAATCCAACGAAGCGAATCTAACGGAAATTAGTTTTCAATGCGGTTTTGCCGATCAAAGTCATTTTATCCGAACTTTTAAAAACCAGACTGGATTTTTACCTAAACAATTTCAAAAATTATAAAGAAGGCAAATTTCATTCTATTTTTTGATTTTGATGCGGGCTACTTTTGCTTCATCATAAATCATTAAACTAAACCAAATGGAAACGCTTACCTTAAAACAAAAAACATTTAATTCTCCTATAACCAAAATTATCCTTGCTCTGCTTACTTTTATGGCAGTCGTTATTATCGGACAGCAGATTGCTGTAAAATTGCTGGATTTAACTCCTCTGGAAAAAGATTACCGAAATCTTTTAAAAGGACTTTTCGTTTCGGTATCATGTATTTTGAGTTATATTCTCTTCTTTAAAAAATATGATAAAAGAGATATAACAGAATTTGCTGCAAAAGGATTTTTTAGCAATGTTACCATCGGAATTGCAATTGGTTTTGTCTTGCAGACGCTTACTATTTTAGTAATTTACCTTAACGGAAATTACAGCGTTATTGCAGTAAATCCAATTAGGTTAATCCTGATTCCATTTGCACTAATGTTTACCGTTGCTATTATTGAAGAAGTTTTGGTACGAGGAATTGTGTTCCGAATTATCGAAGAAAAATTGGGAAGTTATATTTCCCTGATTATTTCTGCTCTTATTTTTGGAGGTTTACATTTAATAAATCCGCATAGTAATTTCCTTTCTTTATTGTGTATTACTATGGCAGGACTTTTATTTGGTGTGGCTTTTATGTACAGCCGTAACTTATGGCTACCAATCGCGATACATTTTGCGTGGAACTTTACCCAATCTGGTATTTTTGGAGCTATCACGTCTGGAAACGAAAAAACAAACAGTCTATTTGAAGCTAAAATACAAGGTCCAGAATTAATCACAGGAGGAGCTTTTGGTCCAGAAGGAAGCCTCCAAGCTGTTCTTTTTTGTACTGCTGCAACAATCTTATTACTAGTTTTATGTCATAAGAAACACAAAATCGTTGCGCCATACTGGAAAAGAAAATAATATTGATGCAACTCTGTAAGACTGAGACTGAAACTAAAAAACTACCTCATCCAATTACTTCCAAAAACGATATAGTACGCCCAATCTTCATTTCCTTTCGCCACATCGACTCCCATTCGGAGTTTAAATTTTCGGGCCATTAAATATCGAAAACCTGTTCCATAACTGTATACAACGGGTTTGGCAAAAGCCTTATCCCAATCGTCAAAAGCACTTGCCAATCCGCCAAAACCCATGATGCTCCATCTTTTGTAAACGTCCCATCTTAATTCGGCTTCGGTTACAATGCTGGTTTTACCTTGATAACGCGCTGCGGGGATTCCTCTCAGGTTAATTCCTGGCCTTAAATAAAAAGGCGGACTCCCAAACGCCTGCTCTCCTTCTACCCTTAGTCCGCCAATTAATGTTTTAGCTAATGGATGATATCCTATTGCCGATAAATTAACGCGCCAGGCATCGTAATCGCTTCCTATTGCGTTATCTGACCAAAAGAAATCAGATTGAATACGGATTCCTTTATCTGGTGTAAATATATTGTCCCTATTATCAAATTGAATTGCTCCTCCCAACTGACTTACCGTACTTTTTATATCGCCAGGTTTTACAAATGGTGGCGGTAAATTAAAATCGGGTAGGTTTATTTTAGAGTTTAAAAACATATACTGTGGTCCTGCGCTCCATTTTGCATTTTTAAATTGTTTGAGCCATTGTGTATAAAAAATCGTCGATCTAAAATTAAGCTTGAATTCCTGATCTGGCAGATTGGGTCTGTTGTTGGCGTAAAAGGACAAATTCACATCTCCATAACCCGCTGCAACTCGATACAATATTCTGGGTTTTATCAAAGTTGCCGAACGAAAAGCGCCAGCCATCCAGCTTTTGTTTCCTGTATACATTCCGATTCCACCAGTTATGTCCGGATTTATGAATCGTTTTTTGCCATCTTCATCAATTATCGGAGCATGTTTTTTTAGAAAAATTGGCACTAATGCTCCTCCAATATTTCCTAAAGCGGGTTCAGTAATAATAGTCGGGACCACAATAAAACCATGTGCATAAATGATATAATCGCTCAAATCGAAAGCACCGTCCAGAGAATCTTTTACACTGATATGATATTTTTGTGCATTTAAAGAATTAAATGACAATAGAACCAAAAGCGAGAATAAGATATTTGTTTTTGATCGTTTTCTGTTTTTCATAAGAATCTTTAATTACAATTAAAATTTACCTTATTCTAAAAACATTATTTTTTCTTGAGGCTGAAAACATGTGCCAAAGTGATGAAAAAAGTATTTCCCTGAAACCTATTTATTGCTCCAAACTCCGAAACCCATCGAAAACCTGCCTGTGTCATACAGCCAATATGAAGATAATTCACCTCAGCTCCTACAGCGCCTATATGATCTTTGTCTGGTTCTAGAACTAAAAAGCTTCCAACCGGAATTTTATCATCAGATACTTTATATTGGAAATAGTAAATTAATCCCGCGTTTAGAATTCCTTTTGGAGCCGTTTTTTCGGCATTCATGCAGTAAAATGTTTTTCCGAGACCTCCTTCAATACTTAAAATATCTCCGGTTTTGATATCGGTATCTTTCTTTTTACCGTTGATTTCATATGCCGCTAAAGCTGAAAAATGGAACGTTTTTTTATCATTAAAATACAAAGTGGTTCCTGCCGAAATTTCATTCATAAACATTCCCAATCCGCTATTATTGCTGCCTCCGTATTCATATTTTCCTGTTGGAATATACATTTGATAGCTAAAGACAAAATCGGCTTTTTTATGGTGCCATCCCAGTTGAATAGGCTGTACAAGCATATCTGTAAAAGCAAAATTACTTTTGGAATCGATATAACTTCCCTGAATTGTATTGGATGCAAAAGCCACTAAAACTGTTGCGCCATAATTGGCTCCAAGAATTTTAAAATCGGTTACAAAATTGGCTCCTACTCCTGTCAAAAACATATTAAGATCTGGATTTCCAATTTTATCACCATCTGGATTTCTCAGACAATTTGCGGTATAAATATAGCCTGGCACATATAAACTTAAAGTGTTTTCTGGCGCCTGAGTTCCTGACTGCAACCCAGAAGACCCTAGAATATGTCCGCCTTTTAATTGTGCATTGCTGTAAAATGAAATCATTGCAAAAATTGTCATTAAGAAAAGGTGCAATGTTTTTCCTGAAATAGTATTTTTTGCTTTCATGCTGAAATGTTTTAAAATGAATTAAGACTTTACAACTGCGGCTAATAGATGGAAATTTTATGGAGGAGAAGTTTTACTTGAAATAGTAAGTGCTTGTAGTAGTGCGTTCTGGATTTATTCTGATGGTTTTAAAGTATTCTGAAGGAGATTTTCCGGTATGTTTTATAAAGGCTCTAAAACAGGTTGTGCGAGATTTAAAACCAGATCCCCAAGCCATTCCTTCTAAGGACAAATCTTTCCATTCTGGATCGTTTATTTTTTCCTTGAAATACTCTATTCTTTTAAGGTTAACATAATCCTGAAAATGAAGTCCAAATTCTGAATTAATTAAATTGGATAAAAGATGAACCGAAATTCCTGTTTCATCAGATAAGTCCCGAATTACAAAGTCTTTCTTTAAAAACAGCTTTTGGGCATTTAAAACATAATCCAATTTGAGCAGATAATCTTCTTTTTTATCAGTAGTTAGCTCGTGTGGAATCGGCAGATTGGTTTTAATTTCTTTAGATTTTACAAGAAGTGTATTATCACTTACAAAATCAAATGTCTCTTCTTCATCATGAAAAATCTGAGGCCTGAAATACAGCCAGCCGACTGTAAAAAACAAAACAGTCGAAATTAGAAAATAGCATGAAATATCTACGACATCTATTCTTCTCAACAAAAAATGGTACACAAAAAGCGCCGAAAACAAGAACAAAATCATAAGATTATAAACTCGAATCCAATTGATTACTTTGCTTCTGTGAAATTGGTTTCCTTTGAACTTTTTCAAATCATAGTTTAAAATCAACATGGTTTGAAAAAACACATAAAATAGCCAAATCGTCAAAGTCAAGATTGAAAATGGATTTTTGATAATAGAGCCTACATAATCAACAGTTTCTGAATCGGTAAAACTTCCAATGTAAACAAAAAGGGTTAAAACGAAATAGATTCCAAAAGGTATAAAATGTACCCAATCGTATTTTTTGTTTTTGTTGTTTGGAGACAAAATGTTTCTAACATACAAGAAAGAGCAGGGCGCTGCTAAAAAAATAAACGATTTTGTAATGGTAAAGAGATCTGGGAACTGTTTAAACATATTTGCCGACAGATAAAAATTATAGATACTCACTACGGCAAGGCTCAATAAAAACATTCCTAAAAAGAAACTTTTAGAAAAATATTTTTTAGAAAAAAGAACCATAAGCGAAGTAGCAAGACCTGCAATCGTGGCAATAAAAAAGAATAGGGAAAGCAATATATCGATCATTTTTAAGCGGATTTGTCTGTTAATAGTTCTTAAAAAGAATTTCGAACGGGGGACTTGAATTTGGAAAACAAATGTGCTTAGCAACTGATTAGACCAAGCACATCTGTTTTTTTTATAAGTAAGACTTATTTTTTCTCTGTTCCAGGAGGAAAACCAGCCAGTATTTTTTTGATAGAACTTGCGATAAATTCTTCTGGATTGTCTGGTTTACTGTCGATTTCGGCATTTCCAATTCCTTGCCAAATCAGTTTTTGTGTTTTTGTAGATACAATATCAATTACCAGCGAACCATCTACATAATCATAAGTATTGAATGTTGTGTTGGCACCGCCCATCATGGCACCGCCTCCCCAATATCCGTAAGGGCGATACATACCCCCATACCCATAAAAATCAGTATTGGCACTCATTGAAGTTTTATTCTTTAAAATCGATACTGCATTTACTTTTAAATCTGGATTGTCAGATTCTGTAAATCCTTTGGCCAGCATTTCATTTCGAATCGCTTTTGTCACGCGATCCACATTTAATTGATTAACCTGACCTTCCTGAGCTTTTAAGTCATAAACCGCAAAGGTTCTGTACTCTCCAAAATTGGCGGCATGGTCATAATCTGTTGTAACTTTTACAGTTGGAGAGCAACTGTAAATTAAACCCATAAATAATAATGGGATGAGACGAAGATTTGTTCTTTTGATATTCATGTTGTGGTATTTAAATTAATAATTAAATCTGTTTAACTCGAATCTTATTAAAATCTAAAAATCATGAATGGAAGGAAAGGCGTATAATATCTTAAATAATTGCTTTTTTTTATAAGTGTTTGTAAAACAATTATTTAGCTCATTATCAAAGATAAATGATTTTATTCAATTAACACTATTAAATAAATAAAATCTTACTTCTATTTACATTCTTTTCATATTGACTTAAAGATTTATAGTTTATTTACCTTGTATAACTACATAACTGTCTTGTCCATCTTTTGAAATGGGCTGATAATACACGTTATTATAAATCATATATTTTTGCCCATCAATCGTTTTTTCTTCAGCTCCTTCAGGAAGATGCTGTACCACGACTCCAACTGTCGGTGCAACAACTTTATATTTAGAAGTATCTTTTATGTAATAGGTTCCTCCATAATAATAGTAATCAACTCCATCCTGTTTCCTTTATCTCCAGTCGATGTAATTTTAATTTTATCTGGAAATTTAATTGAAACTTTTTCATTTACAGAATGTTTAACCAATCCTAGACTTTCGTTGAAAATATCATACGTCATGACCGATTTAAAGCTGCGTGATTTTATGTATTGTAATGATTCTGTCGTTCTATTTAAAATATAAACCGCAGCAGAATCAATACGCTGTGCCTGACTTTGCGTTGTAATTGTCATAAGCAGAAAACCGATTATGAACATCATTTTTCTATTCATACTTATTTTTTTAATTACTGAAAACTATATTTCTGCCGAAATAGGCAATCTTCCTTCTTTTACGGCTTCTACCAATTTATTGTAATCAAGTTCGTTTTGATGTGCATAGGAAACAGAAAACTTTGAAATGGCATTAGCAAATTCATCATTATTCCCAATATAACCTGATAACATTGACGGGTCGCCAGACCGTGCATGAGCTCGTGCCAGTGCCCAACCGCAAGCTTTAGCATAATCTGCCATATTTTGAGCTTTCATTATTTCGATAACAGGTTTTATCTTGGCATCCCGAAGCTGACGGATATAAAAATATCTTCCCCTATCATCGTTAGTCCATCCTAAAAACATATCCGATGCTGACTGCATTAATTTCTGTCCCATTACAATCCGTTCGCCTTGATGACTGTATTTGGGTTTGTTTTTTACATTAGCTTCCAATACACTTTGTCTGGCTTCTTTAAATTGTAAAAAGATAGGTTCTCCCGTTGCCGACATTAATAAACTAATGCCACAAAGTGTTCCAACACTTCCTACACCAACCACTTTTATCGCAAAGTCATGCATCGTATAACGGCTTAACAAAACCTGTTTGTCTTCTGGCAGCGATTCTACATAACGTCTATGAATGAGCTTAGCTTCTTTTAATGTATAATTTTCATCGGTTCCTGACGGATGATAAATCAGCGGTGGCTCGTCTTTAATTCTAGCTCGAACTCCATCGAGATACGTCATTTTTGCAAACTCTTTTTCGTGAGCTGTAGATTCAGCAGCTTTTTTAATCCGCTTCTGCTGAAACTCTTTTAATTCCTCATCTTTTCCCAATTCAATAAGTTCCGCCAAATCCAAATCAGCATACCAAATTTGAAGCGCCGATAATTTACTGTATTCCAACATATGTCTTTTGTAACTATCTGCCACTTGCCAAGCAAATTCTTTACATTCTTTGCTAGAAAATTTTCTCCATTTCCCCGCAATAGCAAAACTTGTCGCAAGTCTTTTCACATCCCATTCCCAAGGCCCCTGAAAGGTTTCATCAAAATCATTAATATCAAAAACCAATTTACGTTCTGGAGTTGCAAATCCGCCGAAATTCATTAAATGACAATCTCCGCAGAGCTGTAACTGTATTCCTGTATTGGGTGTATTCACTAAATCGGTTGCCATGATTGCTGCCGCACCTCTGTAAAATGCAAAAGGCGATTCAATCATTCTTCTGTATCTAATGGGCAGTAAATCCTCAATTCGCCCGATACTTGTCTTAATCAAAACAGCAATAGGGTCTTCGCGGTCTTCTGGTGCCGTCCATTCCTGATGAGAAGAACGAGGCACCGTTTTTCTAATCGCTGCGCCTTTGTCGTAACGTTCTGCTTTTGATGCAATAGGATCAAAAAGGTTCTCGGTAATTGCTATTGCTTTTAGGGTCATGAGAATAATTATTTCACTTTCTACGATAAAAAATCATGAACCAGGAAAAACAAAAGCAACAACTGCTCTCAATCCCCAATCAGGTTTTATAGCTTGATGTCCCACAATTGGAATTAATGGCTGTACAGAAAACTGAACCACCTGATCTCCAAATTTTGTGATTCCTCCCATCATTGGATTTAAAGAAATTAAAGTTGTATTGGCTTCCCAGTTTTGCGTAATTTCTGCATTTACTCCCCAGTTTGCACCACTTTTATAACTATGAGACATAAATATTTGAGTGTAAAAACTATTAAAATCAGCGCTATCCGATGCTCCTGCCACAGACCAAATTTGATTGGCTATAAAACCAACAGACAAACCTTTACCTTGATGCATTACTAATACACTGGGTCCAACTCCAAATTTTTCTGTTCCTAAAAGTTTTTCTGTAGCAGTAGGAACTAAAAATGCGGGTCCAATTCCGTATATTATTTTTTTACTTTTAGGAGCAAAAAAAGCCGTAACGGTAGCATCACTCAAACCAAATTCATGTGTATTCAATCCTGTAATATTTCTTTGATCTACAACAGGAAGAATCCATCGGGTTATTAAGTTTAAGTTGTCACTTAATTTAAAGGGAATAACGGGCTGTATATTAATAGTATATTTTACGCCATTATAAGGACCAATTCCATAATTCAAATTATTCTGAAGCGGTACACTAATTAAACTTGCCACAGGGTTTGCCAGTTTATCAGCAAGCTCTTGTGCACTGTTTCCAGGCTTTTCTTCCTGTGCAGAAGTTGTATAATGAACTGACAACATCAGTATTAATACTAGAAAAGAATGTTTCATACAACTTTATTTAATGGATTAAAAAAGAAACTATGACATTCAGCTGTAAAGCCATTGTGTGTTTAATCTGCAAAAACTTTCTTCCAGTCTTTTTTCATATCCACAACATGCCATTTATTTTTTGCTGCCGCATTTAATGATGCATTATCTTTTTCTTGATAACTATACTCACGTATCGAATCATTATGATTGACTAATAATTGAAAAGACGGATATTTATTTCCCTGCGAATATTTTAGCATGGCAATATCTCCAGATCCGCCTTCGTTACCACAGGCAAAAACAGGACGTTGACCAATATGCAATTGTATCCCAACAGGTTTTCCTTCTTTATCATTAAAATGATTTAAAGCTGGTTCTCGTTGGACTTCATTTTTAGCATTATCGTACTTATATTTGAAAGAAGTTCCCACAACCTGATTTTTTGGAATTCCATAAAAATCTTGAGCTATCGCTCTTACGACTTCAATTGTTCCACCTGTTACGATGTAGGTCTTAAAACCATTTGCACGTAAATAATTCAGCAACTCTAATTGTGGCTGGTAGCGAATTTGTTTTACAGGAATATTTTTGGGAGGATACTTGGCATCTTTAAAAAAATCTAAAACCGAAGTTTCAAACTCCTCTTCATTTGTTCCTGTATGTGTTGCTGCTACAAGTTCTATAAGTGCTTTATCACCTCCTTTTTCAAAAAATGTTTTATCTTTTTCTACTACAGCTTTAAAAGGCTGTTTCTTGGCAAGTTCAGGATTGGCTTCAACCATTTTTTTTACACGATAAAAAGCAAAAAGTTCTTGCACATAAGGTTTTTCTGCCCATAGAGTTCCATCGTTATCAAAAGTGGCAATTCTAGATTCTTCTGGAATAAATTCAGGACTTCCTTTTTTGGTTACTTTTTCAACATAAGCAATAATGTCGCTTTTTAAAGTTCCATCATTCCAACTCGGCAAAGGATCTCCAGTGCTTGTAACTACTGCCGTACTATCTTTTGGACTAATAGTAGTAGTGTCTTCTGATTTGTTTTTACAAGAAATCAATAAAAACAAAAACAGAAACAACACATATATTTTCTTATACATGATATTGATTTTTTAATTTAATAGAGCCTGAAGTATGGGAGATTCAAGCTCTATTTTTTGTTTTTATTTTTTCTTTTTTGAAGCTGTCTCTTCTTCCTCTTTTAATTTAGGAAGCACATTTTTCTCAATATATTTTTGTGCTTTGATGTCCTTCATTGCTTCTTCCATGATAGTGTAAGCTGAGAAGCTAGGCGGTATTGATCTTGGTGGATAATCTTTAAATGTTTCTGCAAATACAACAACATCTTGAATTGCACCATACATCATCTGCACATGATTCATCTGCCAGTCCCAGAAAGTATTGGATGTAATATCTGCTCTTTCAAATGGATCCTGATATAAATTGAATATTTTCTGTAAACGAAGTTTAGTAAATGGCTCTGCCCAAACTCCCATTGTTCCTCCCAAACGTTGCTCTGCGAAAACATATTTATAGTCTCCTTCTCGTAATCCTACCAAAAGTCCGTCATCATCTGTATAGAAGAATTTATCTCTGGCGCTTTTTGGAGTTTTGCCTTCTAAAAATTTACTTTGGTCAAAACCATCCAAATGCACTTTATATGTTTTTCCATTTGCAGCATAACCTTTTAGAAGTTTGTTAACGATATCTGGTTCTCCTGCAATCGAAGCGAATGTAGGAATCCAGTCATTATGACTCATCAATTCTGTCGTTACAGTTCCTGGTTTAATGTGTCCTGGCCAGCGAACGATACATGGTACACGGAAAGCTCCTTCCCAATTGGTATTTTTCTCAGAGCGGAATGGTGTCATTGCGCCATCAGGCCATGTATTCATGTGAGGGCCATTATCTGTTGAATAAACCACAATTGTATTATCGGCAATTCCTAAATCATCTAATGCTTTTAGGATGCTTCCAATGGTTTCATCGTGTTCTATCATACCATCAATATATTCACTGTCTCCATGAGTATATCGTCCTCTGTGTTCTGCTCTTACGTGTGTGCGAAGGTGCATACGAGTGGCATTGAACCAGCAGAAAAATGGTTTTCCTGCTGCATGCTGTCTTTTAATAAAGTCAATTGCTGCTGCAGAGGTTTCATCATCCACGGTTTCCATTCTTTTTTTAGTAAGTGCTCCTGTATCTTCGATTTTTTGTTTTCCAACTCTTCCAAAACGAGGATCGGTAGTGGCATCATCTACATTGGTTGCGGTACATTTTAAAACTCCTCTTGGACCAAATTTTTTCAAATATTCAGGATCTTTTGGATAATCTGGTAATTCTGGTTCTTCTTCTGCATTTAAGTGATACAGGTTTCCAAAAAATTCATCAAAACCATTTACAGTTGGCAAACTCTCGTTACGATCCCCCACGTGATTTTTACCAAACTGTCCCGTCGCATATCCTAAACTTTTCATAATTCCTCCTACAGAAGGATCTAACTGACTCATTCCCATTGGTGCTCCAGGAAAACCAACTTTTGTTAATCCTGTTCTAAGACCATGCTGTCCTGTTAGAAAAGCGGCACGACCAGCGGTACAGCTTTGTTCTCCATAATAATGCAAGAAACGCATTCCTTCGTTAGCTAAACGATCAATATTGGGAGTAGTGTACCCCATAAGTCCATCGCTGTAAGCACTTATATTAGTTGTTCCGATATCATCTCCCCAAAGCACCAAAATATTTGGCTTCTTGCTCTGAGCGCTCACAGAAACTCCTGCAAAAAATAGTAATGTAAATACCTTTATGGTAAATGTAAATCCGCATTTTAATTTGATTTGTTTCATGATAATAAAAATTCGTTAATGATTCTTGTTATATATATGAGGTTGTAAATCCAAAAAAATAAATGGGAAAATGTAATTTTTAAAAAGGCTTTTAAGAAAAAGAATACTGTATTTAATTAAGATGCTTCAAATTAATTTTGCTTAAAAATCTGAAAAATAGTTTTTTAACTTTTTTTTAAGCTTCTCAAAATTAAGTAATAAATGAACGAACAATTGTAATTATTTGGTGTCAGCTTGTTTCATTTTATAAAATGAAACAAGAAAAATGAAGAATTTGCACCAAAATGTTTCATTTTAGGAAAATGAAACACACTCAATGAACCGAAAAATGACCTCTTTTACTTTTTCAAGTACTAGTATAAAAAAACTATTCAAGGTACATTTTATGGCAAAAATGGAATAAAAATTTCTAGAAAATTTATCAAATGAAACGAAATTTACTATCATCTGAACTTGAGAGTAGGAATAAAAAAGAAGTAAAAACAAAAAAGCCGCTTATTACTAAGCGACTTTTTTGAAATTATAATAGAAAAAAATTAGTCAATTTGAGATACTCTCATCGTATTAACCATTCCTTTTTCTTTGATTGGCATTGCTGCAAGGTTGATTAAATAATCTCCTTTTTGTGCATATCCTTTCTCAACTGCAATTTGATTTACGTCTGTTACAGTATCATCAGTACTTTCGTCATTATCATAGTAGAAAGATTTAACTCCCCATAATAAATTCAATTGTGTTAAGATTCTTCTGTTTGAAGTAAATACTAAAATGTGAGCTGTAGAAGGTCTCCAAGCTGAAATTTGGAAAGCTGTATAACCGCTGTTTGTTAACGTACAAATTGCTTTAGCTTCGATTTCATTTGCTAATAAAGCGGCTTGGTGGCAAACAGTTTTAGTTACAAAACGGTTTGTTTTAATTTGTGGAGTATTTTGAGGCACTTGAATAAGCGGAGAGTTTTCTACAGCTTCGCAAATTTGTGCCATTTTTTGAATTACTTGAACTGGGTAATTTCCTGTTGCAGTTTCTCCAGACAACATTACAGCATCTGCACCGTCCATTACTGAGTTAGCAACGTCATTTACTTCTGCTCTTGTTGGAGTCAAACTTGTAATCATTGTTTCCATCATTTGAGTCGCAACGATAACTGGAATTCTAGCTGTTTTTGCTCTGCGGATCAAATCTTTTTGAACCAATGGCACTTCGTGAGCAGGAAGCTCAACACCAAGATCTCCACGAGCCACCATTAAACCATCGCAATACGCTACAATTTTATCCATGTTCTCAAGAGCTTCTGGCATTTCAATTTTAGCAACGATTGGAATTTTAACTTCTGAATGTTTAGCGATTAATTCTTGTAAATCTTGTAAATCGCGAGGAGTTTTCACAAACGAAAGTGCGATCCAGTCTACTTTTTGCTCAATTGCAAAAATCGCATCTGCAATATCTTTTTCTGTTAAAGCTGGTAAAGAGATTTTAGTGTTTGGAAGATTAACTCCTTTTTTAGATTTTAATTCTCCACCTTGAATAACTCTAGCAACAACTTCTGTTTTTTTGTCTGTTGAAACAATTTCAAAAATAAGTTTACCATCATCAAGCAAAATACGCTCTCCCGGGTTAACATCATTTGGGAAATTTTGATATTTCATGAACACTCTTTTTGATGTTCCGATAATATCTTCGGCAGTTGTAAAAGTGATTTCATCACCATCATTTACCACAGTACCTTCTTCCATAACACCAACTCTAAGTTTTGGTCCTTGCAAATCTCCAAGGATTGCAGTAGTGTAACCAAACTCTTCGTTTAAGCCTCTGATAATATTAATTTTTTCTTTTACTCCTTCGTAATCTGCATGCGAAAAATTGATTCTAAACACATTAACACCTGCTTCGATCATATCTTTAATGATCTCTCTTGTACTACAAGCGGGGCCAAGTGTAGCAACAATTTTGGTTTTCTTGTTTGTTAGCATTTTTTTTAAAAAATTAGATTGTTTTTTGATTTTATATTGTCCGTATCGACAGCATAAATTGCTGCAATACTTTCGATTGTTTTTAATTTTTGTTGAATTTCTGAAAAATTAAGCGCCTCTTCGCTATTGTCTATTTTCAGGAAAAAATCGACTTTTTTGAATTCAGGAAGTAAATGAATTGTTGTCGAAACCTCACTTGTCTCATTAGAAAACAAATTCTGAAAATCATTTGTACTCACAGAAATGATTTCGTTTTTATTCTGAATTAAATTCCAGGAAACCGCTTTTTCTTCATCATAATAATAGAATCTCGAAAAATTTGCTTCCCCTTCCTTAGTTTGAGCATGGATCTCGTTTTTGCTCTTACTTAAGTTTACCGGAAGGATTTTATTGATAAAATAGGCTAATCTATAATCTTCTAATGAAGTATGAATTGCCATTAAATAATAATCAATTTCGTCAAATTCGTCTAAATCCAATTTATGAATAGCCATGTCTTGAAAAATCAAGTTGTAAATATACTATTTCTAAACGGAGCTTCAACAGTTATGACATGGTTGTTTTGTTAAATTATAAACGAAAACGTTATAGCATTGTGATACTTACAACATTTTTGCAGCTATTTCTTGTCAATTTTTTCTTGAAATGCAAAATAAGCTCTTTGCGATGCTTTTTCTTCTGCTTTCTTTTTTGAAGTTGCTCTCGCTCTTGCAACAACTTTATCATCAATACTCAATTTGACTCCAAATAAACGCTGTCCATCTATGCCGTTATCTTCAAAAATGTCATAATGAAAAACTCTTTTTTCCTTCTGACACCATTCGATAACAAGACTTTTATAACTTATCACTTTTCCTTCTAGTCGAGCAATATCGACATAAGGAGTAACTACTCTTTTTTGAATAAATCGTTCGCAGAAAGAATAGCCTTTATCTAAATAAATGGCACCTATTAGAGATTCAAAAATATTACCATGAATATTTTCTCCAAAATGCTGAATTGGCACTTTACTCTCTACAAACTGCACTAGATTTAAATCTTTACCTAATTCGTTCAAATGTTCACGACTCACAATTTTTGAACGCATTTTGGTTAAATAACCTTCATCTCCATTTGGTGCTTTGTTAAATAAATGTGCAGCAATTACGGCACTTAACATTGCATCTCCTAAAAATTCTAATCGCTCATAATTAATAGGATGCCCATTGGAATCTAATTTATTCGAAGAACGATGAGTGAAAGCTCTTCTATAAAAATCAACATTCGAAGGCGGAAAACCAAGAATTTTCTGAATAGTGTCAAAAAAAATCCCGTCTTCTAGAGAACGGGATTTAGAAAATATTTTTTTGATAATATTCATATACAGAAATTAGTCAACTAGTTTTTTAAACAATACGCAAGCATTATGTCCACCAAACCCAAATGTATTACTCATCGCAACATTTACTTCTCTCTTTTGAGGTTTGTTTAAAGTAAGGTTTAATGATGGATCAATATTTTCATCAACAACTGTATGGTTAATCGTTGGAGGAACAATTCCATTCTGCATCGCCAAGATAGAAGCAATAGCTTCGATAGCTCCAGCAGCACCAAGTAAATGTCCTGTCATTGATTTTGTTGAGTTGATGTTGATGTTTTTAGCATGATCTCCAAAAACAGCACTAATTGCTTTTAACTCAGCAACGTCTCCTAGTGGAGTAGAAGTTCCGTGAGTATTAATATGATCTACTTGATCAGGACTCATTCCAGCATCTCTTAACGTATTTTCCATTACGGCAATAACTCCGATTCCTTCTGGATGTGGTGCAGTCAAGTGATAAGCATCAGATGACATTCCGCCTCCACCAATTTCGCAATAGATTTTTGCTCCTCTGGCTTTAGCATGTTCGTAATCTTCAAGAATCAAAGCTCCTGCTCCTTCTCCTAAAACGAAACCATCTCTGGTTGCATCAAAAGGTCTTGAAGCTGTTTCTGGACTTTCGTTTCTTGTAGATAAAGCGTGCATTGAGCTGAAACCTCCCATACCAGCAATCGTAACTGCTGCTTCAGAACCTCCAGAAACAATAACATCGCACATTCCTAAACGAATGTAATTGAAAGCATCGATTAATGCATTTGCAGAAGATGCACAAGCAGAAACCGTAGTATAATTTGGTCCCATATAACCATTACGCATAGAAATATGTGCAGGAGCAATATCAGCAATCATTTTAGGGATAAAAAACGGATTGAACTTTGGAGTTCCGTCACCCTTTGCATAATACATAACTTCATCTTGGAAAGTTTCTAAACCTCCAATTCCTGCTCCCCAGATAACACCAACTCTTTGTTTGTTTACGTTATCGTTTGTAATTCCAGCATCTTTAATAGCTTCATCACTGGCAGCAACAGCGTATTGTGCAAATTTATCTAATCGACGAGATTCCTTGCGATCCATGTAATCTTCAATGTTGAAGTTTTTCACTTCGCAGGCAAATTTCGTTTTATGCTTTTCTGTATCATAATATGTTATAGGAGCCGCTCCGCTAACCCCATTCACAAGTGCATTCCAATATTCTTGGATATTATTCCCGATAGGAGTAAGTGCACCTAATCCTGTTACAACAACTCGCCTTAATGCCATAAATATGTGTTTTGTACTTTAAACGAATAAAACCCACGCTTTCTTAACTTATTGTTACTTAAGAGCCATGGGAATTACAATATAAATATATCTTTTTGATTGAATATCAATCGAACTTTAAATTTAAAAAAATAATAACACCCGATCCTTAAAAATTTCAAATTTCAAAATCAAATTCCAATCGGAATTTGGAATTTCAAAAAATTGGGATTTTTAGAAATCGGGTGTGGTATTATTATTTTTTAGCTTCTTCGATATAAGAAATAGCTTGACCAACAGTAGCAATGTTTTCTGCTTGATCGTCTGGAATTTGAATATCAAATTCTTTTTCGAATTCCATAATAAGCTCAACAGTGTCTAATGAGTCAGCTCCTAAATCATTAGTGAAGCTTGCTTCTGTTACAACTTCGTTTTCGTCAACACCTAATTTGTCTACGATAATCGCTTTTACTCTTGATGCAATGTCTGACATAATCTTTAATTTTAGAATTTAATTTGTTGGCAAAAATAAAAAACTTTATTTTAAAACAACTATTTAGTTTATAAATGTGACACTAATTTATAAAATTAATTTCAAGAAAGCCGTTTGAAAGCTATTTATTTTCGATTTTTATTCCGTTTTTTGCAGTCTTAAAATAAATTCAATCATGAAAAAAATTATCGTTTTTGCCTCAGGTTCAGGAACTAACGCAGAAAATATTATAAAATATTTTTCGAGCACTGAAACTGCAAAGGTCGTTTCGGTTTTTACAAATAATGCTTCTGCAAAAGTTATTGACAGAGCAAAAAATCATCAAATTCCAGTCGAAATCTTCGAAAAAAACGAACTTTTGGAGCGAAATGTATTACAAAAAATACAAAAAATCGACCCAGATTTGATTGTTCTCGCCGGTTTTTTACTAAAATTTCCTGAAAACATAATTGAACAATATCCAAATAAAATAATCAACATACATCCAGCACTTTTACCTAAATATGGAGGCAAAGGGATGTACGGAATGCACATCCACAGAGCCATCGTAAATAACAAGGAAAAAGAAACCGGAATCTCTATTCATTATGTAAACGAGAACTATGATGAAGGCGCTATTATCTTCCAAGCTAATGTCACATTAACAGACGAAGATACTCCCGAAACAGTCGCAGAAAAGATTCATGAACTGGAGCAAAAACATTTTCCTGAAATCATCCATAGCTTACTAGAAGAATAAAATCAAATTCAAAAATCAATATCAACTACAATATTAAAAATCAATTATTTTAGACAAAGGATATCCAATCTAAAATCTAAAGTCTAAAATCTACAATTAAAAAATGCACGAAGTACATATATATACAGATGGCGCGGCAAAAGGAAATCCCGGCAATGGTGGTTACGGCGTAGTAATGGAATTGGTTGGCACGCCGCATAAGAAAGAATTCTATGAAGGTTTTCGTTTGACAACTAATAACCGAATGGAACTTTTGGCTGTTATTGTGGGTTTAGAAAAACTGAAAAACCCAAACATGAAAGTCCTTGTAGTTTCGGATTCTAAATATGTGGTGGATTCTGTTGAAAAGAAATGGGTTTTTGGCTGGGAAAAAAAAGGATATAAAGACAAAAAAAATCCAGATCTATGGAAACGTTTTTTAATTGCCTACCGAAAACATCAAGTCGATTTTAAATGGATCAAAGGCCACAACAATCATCCGCAAAACGAACGTTGCGATCAGTTGGCCGTTATGGCATCACAACAACCTAAACTTTCTGTTGATGTCTATTACGAAACCATCGGATCTAAAGAATAAAAAAATAACGTATCGGAAACCAGTTCTCGATACGTTATTGAATTACTAAGTAAAAGTCTTTTATTCTTTATCTAAATCTTTTGCTGTTTTAAATCCAGTCAAAAGTCCGATTCCCGCCATGATGAAGATAATTGAAGGATAAACCGCTCCGTCATTAAGAGACGTATAAGTTGTGATTAGTAACGCAAGAAAAATTCCAACACCACTTCCTATTAATAAGAAGGCTAGATTTACTACGAAGATTTTCCAAGCAGGAACTCCACTTCCTTTTCCTTGCAAAAAGATACTGGCATCAACACCTTTTTCGATAAGAGCCAAACGCTCTCTGTTTCTTGTTGAATAAACTAAATAAACGATCCCGAAGATCATTAAGAAAAAGCTAATTGGAATTAAAATTTTGTCGTCCATGATATTTTACGTTTTTAATTGATTGATATATCTCATATGACGAGGCTTTTTAAAATCAGGTTACAACTTTTTGCAAAAAAAATTCCAAAAAAGAAACTCTAAACCACAAAACTAACTGATTATCAATTAATTTTGATTGTGAAAAATTTTGACAAAGTTTTAAATTTTGACAAAGTTCAACTCCTAATACTTTATTATATATTAAAGATTGGAATTTGGAATTTAAAAAGTTTGGAATTTATTTTCAAATTTCTGTAACCTAAAACGAAACTCTGTCGTCCTATATAATATGAGCACATTAACTGATCAACATTATATCGATAAAATTTTGCAGGGCGAGACCAATTTTTTTGCTGTTCTGGTTGACCGTTATAAGGATATGATCTTTACATTGGCTCTCAAAATGGTTAAAAACCGCGAAGAAGCCGAAGAAGTTGCTCAGGACACGTTTATTAAGATTTACAGTTCACTGAATAAATTTAAAGGAGAATCTAAATTTTCGACCTGGATTTATAAAATTGCTTATAATACCTGTCTAGATAGATTAAAGAAAAGCAAAAAAGACGATTTAAATATTTCTATTGATGATTTTTCGTCGCATTTAATTAAAACAATGGACAATGCGCTGAGTGCTTTAGAAGAAAAAGAACGAAAGCAAACCATTCAGAAATGTTTAAATTTATTACCCAGTGATGAAAATTTTCTTTTAACACTTTTTTATTTTGATGATCAGAATTTAGAAGAAATTGGAAAAATTATGAATATCTCAGCTAATAATGCTAAAGTAAAATTGTTTAGGAGCCGACAAAAATTAGCTGTAATTTTGAGACAGCAGTTAGAACCTGAAATAATAGAGTGTTATGAAATCGGCAAGATTCCAAAATAAAAACAAAACGAAGAATGCCGATAACATATTCCTTTAAAAAACAAATAGTATCTTCATATGAAAGAGAGCGATAAAAATATAGAAAAACTTATTGAGAAAATGATGGCTGAAGATAAACTGCAGTCTCCATCAATAGATTTTACTTCTAAAATAATGGCTGAAGTGCATGTATTGGAAGAGAAAAAACTCAAAGCTTACAAACCCTTAATTTCTAAAACCGTTTGGATGCTTATGGGAGTTGCTGTAATCGCTTTGATTATTTACATCTCTCTATTCTCATCATCAGAAAGCAGCCTGGAAATAGATAAATTTGGAAAATTATATTCTGATAAAATTTCGAACACTTTTTCAGGAATTCATTTTTCTAAAAATATAATGTACGCCATTTTGATAGTTCCAATCATGATCTTGGTTCAGGTTGGGGTTTTGAAGAATTATTTTGATAAGAAATATGAATTGTAAATTATTCGCAATTATTTTCGAAAAACTTGCAGATTAATTCTGAAAAATTTATCTTAAGCCTCATTAAAAACAGTTTTTTAATCCATTCATTTACAGTAATTTCAATTCGAAATTGTTCTCTTTTTTTTAAGAAAATTTTGAGAACCTAAACCGTTGCAAGATTGTAACTTATAAAGTATCTTTGCACCCTAATTCGAAATTCATAAAATGAATAAACTATTGATTGTTGGAACAGTTGCTTTCGACGCGATTGAAACTCCTTTCGGAAAAACAGATAAAATATTAGGTGGTGCTGCAACCTACATCGGATTATCGGCATCATTTTTTAACTTGCAATCGGCCATTGTTTCTGTAGTTGGCGACGATTTCCCTCAAGAACATTTAGATCTTTTGACTTCAAAAAATATTGATATCTCTGGTATCGAAATTGTAAAAGGAGGAAAAACTTTTTTCTGGAGCGGTTTGTACCACAACGATTTAAATTCTAGAGACACTCTTGTAACAGAGTTGAACGTTTTAGCTGATTTTCAGCCAAAAGTTCCTCAAAATTACAAAGATGCTGATGTTGTGATGTTAGGAAACCTACACCCATTAGTACAAAGCAGTGTTTTAGATCAAATGGAGAAAAAACCAAAATTAGTTGTTTTAGATACAATGAACTTTTGGATGGACTGCGCTCTTCCAGAATTATTAGACGTTATCAAACGTGTAGATGTTATTACAATCAATGACGAAGAAGCAAGACAACTTTCTGGCGAATATTCATTAGTAAAAGCGGCCGCTAAAATCCAAGATATGGGACCAAAATATGTGGTGATCAAAAAAGGAGAACACGGAGCGCTTTTATTCCACAATAGAGAAGTATTCTTTGCACCAGCTTTACCATTAGAAGAAGTTTTCGATCCAACTGGAGCGGGAGATACTTTTGCAGGTGGTTTCTCTGGATTTATTGCACAGAGTGAAAACATTTCTTTTGGAAACATGAAGAATGCAATTATTTACGGTTCAAATTTAGCTTCGTTCTGCGTAGAGAAATTTGGTACCGAAAGGATGGAAAATTTAAGCAAAGCCGAAGTAGCGATTCGATTACAGCAATTTAAGTCGTTAACTCAGTTTGACATAGAAATATAATGCCTAAGAGCCTCGATAAAACGGGGCTTTTTTTATTACGAATACACACAACTTACAACAACACACAAATAACAAAAAACAATGAGCGACGCTTTAAAACACGAATGTGGGATAGCTTTAGTTAGACTACTTAAACCGCTTGAATACTATAAAGAAAAATACGGAACTGCTTTCTACGGAATCCAGAAAATGTATTTAATGATGGAAAAACAGCACAACCGCGGACAAGACGGTGCTGGTTTTGCAAGCATTAAATTGGATGTTGAACCTGGACAACGCTACATCAGCAGAGTTCGTTCTAATCATTCACAGCCAATCCAAGATGTTTTCAAACAAATCAATGAGCGTGTTAGTGAAGAACTAAAAGCACATCCTGAATTGGGAGACAACATGAAAGAACTAAAAGCAAACATTCCTTATGTTGGAGAATTGTTTTTAGGTCACGTTCGTTACGGAACTTTCGGAAAAAACAGCATCGAAAGTGTTCACCCGTTTTTGCGTCAAAGCAACTGGATGCACCGTAACTTGATTTTGGCTGGAAACTTCAACATGACTAATGTTAAAGAACTTTTCGAAAATCTAGTTGAATTAGGACAGCATCCAAAAGAAATGGCTGATACTGTTACAGTAATGGAAAAAATTGGTCACTTCCTAGACAAAGAAGTTATGCAATTGTACCAAGACTGTAAAGCTGAAGGATATTCTAAAAGAGACGCATCTCCAGTAATCGCAGAACGTTTGGATATTGCTAAAATCTTAGCTCGTTCAGCTAAAAACTTAGATGGAGGTTATGCAATGGCTGGTTTATTAGGTCATGGTGACGCATTTGTTTTTAGAGATCCTGCCGGAATTCGTCCAGCTTATTTTTATCAAGATGACGAAGTAGTTGTCGTAGCTTCTGAAAGACCTGTTATTCAAACTGTATTCAATGTACCTTTTGAAAGCGTTCAGGAAATTGATCCAGGAAATGCTTTAATCATCAAGAAAAACGGAAAAGTTACCATGAATCAAATCTTGGAACCAACTGTCAAAAAAGCATGTTCGTTTGAAAGAATTTATTTCTCAAGAGGAAGTGATGCCGAAATCTATCAAGAGCGTAAAGACTTAGGTAAATTCATCTTACCTGCTGTACTTAAAGCAATTGACAGCGATACAGATAATACGGTTTTCTCTTATATCCCGAATACAGCCGAAACTTCATTTTATGGTTTAGTTGAAGCGGCTCAGGATTTCTTAAATCAGAGAAAAAACAATCATATTCTAGAAAATAGAAATACACTTACTGCCGAAACTCTTCAGGAACTTTTAGCTGTAAAAATACGTACAGAGAAAGTAGCAATTAAAGATGCTAAACTTAGAACCTTTATTACTGAAGACAGTAGCCGTGATGATTTAGTCGCACACGTTTATGATGTTACGTATGGTGTAATCAAACCAGAAGACAATTTGGTTATTATCGACGATAGTATTGTTCGTGGTACTACATTGAAAATGAGTATCATTAAAATGATGGATCGTTTAAAACCAAAACGTATTGTAATCGTATCATCTGCTCCACAAATCCGTTACCCTGATTGTTACGGAATTGATATGGCAAAACTAGAAGGTTTAGTTGCTTTTAGAGCAGCACTAGCTTTATTGAAAGAAAGAAACCTTTACCATATTGTAGATGAAGTCTATGCAAAATGTAAAGTGCAAGAAAATTTTGCAGATAAAGATGTGGTAAATTATGTAACAGAAATTTACAGCCAATTTACTGATGAAGAAATTTCAGATAAAATTGCAGAAATGTTAAGCTCACCAGAAATAAATGCCGAAGTGAAAATTATTTTCCAAACCGTAGAAGATCTTCACAAAGCGTGTCCTAAAAATTTAGGTGACTGGTACTTCACGGGAGACTACCCAACTCCAGGTGGAAATCGAGTTGTAAATCGTGCTTTTATGAATTTTTACGAAGGAAAAGACGCTCGAGCTTATTAAAAAAGTATTAATAAAAGGTTAATTTGTGCATTTCATCGGTTTTTTTTGCCGTTCATCCTGTTTGTTTGGTAAAATTGAAAAGCTACAATACTTTTGAGATACCATAACATTAGTAGGTTAAGTTTATGGTAGATTTGGGGCAAAAAGGGTGGAAGCAATTCCACCTTTTTTATTGGAACAAACTCAAATATTTCTAAAACAACCCATTACATTCTCTTCATCGGAAATACTTACCTTTTATCTGAAAAATTTTCTTCAAAAATATATCCGCCATACATTTACTAAACCATAACATTAGTAGGTAAAGTTTATGGTAGATTTGGGGCAAAAAAGGTGGAAGTGACTCCACCTTTTTTATTTCTTTTTTTTTAGAAAAAAGAATAAAGAAAATAGAATATAGATTGTCTCTTTAAAAGAAAAACTTCCCTTCTTTCTATAACCTAAAATCTTTATTCTATTCTCTTTATTCTATTCTCTTTATTCTCTTCTCTTTATTCTCTTCTCTTAAATCATAATCTTAAATATTTTTTCCTTCAACAGGACAAGATTATAAAGTATATTCCATTTATCGGATATACTTACTTTTCATCCGAAATGTTTTTTTCAAAATAATCACTACTATACCTTTACTAAACCATAACATTAGTAGGTTAAGTTTATGGTAGATTTGGGGCAAAAAAGGTGGAAGCGATTCCACCTTTTTTATTTCTTTTTTTTTAAGAGAATAAAGAAAATAGAATATAGATTGTCTCTTTAAAAGAAAAGCTTCCCTTCTTTCTATAACCTAAAATCTTTATTCTATTCTCTTTATTCTATTTTCTTTATTCTATTTTCTTCAGATTCTCATCTTAAATATTTTTCCTTTAACAGGACACAGTCATAAAGTATATTCCATTTATCGGATATACTTACTTTTCATCCGAAATGTTTTTTTCAAAATAATCACTACTATACCTTTACTAAACCATAACATTAGTAGGTTAAGTTTATGGTAGATTTGGGGCAAAAAAGGCGGAAGTGATTCCGCCTTTTTTATTTCTTTTTTTTAGAGAAAAGAAAATAAAGCATAGAATAAAGACTTTTAAAAATGGGCATAAAAAAAGACGAACCAATGGCTCGTCTTTTTTCTATATTTTATGCTATACTTTCTTATTTATCTAAAGCAAATCTTCTCGCAACTTCTGTCCAGTTAATTACACTGAAGAAAGCTTCGATATAATCTGGTCTTCTGTTTTGGTAATTTAAGTAGTAAGCGTGCTCCCAAACGTCCATTCCTAAGATTGGAGTTCCACCGTGACCAGCAACTTCTGGCATTAATGGATTATCTTGATTTGGAGTACCTACAACTTCTAATTTTCCTCCTTTTTGAACTGTTAACCAAGCCCATCCAGAACCAAATTGTGTAGCACCAGCTTTAGCAAATTTTGCTTTAAACTCTTCAAATGATCCAAAAGAAGCTTCGATTGCCGCTAATAAATCTCCTGTTGGCAATCCTCCTCCGTTTGGAGACATTACAGTCCAGAATAAATTGTGATTGTAGAAACCTCCACCGTTGTTACGAACTGCAGCGTTAGATTTATCTAAGTTGATTAAGATATTTTCGATTGTTTTTCCTTCTAAATCTGTTCCAGCGATAGCTGCATTAAGATTTGTAGTATAAGCATTGTGATGCTTTGTATGATGGATTTCCATTGTACGTGCATCAATATGTGGTTCTAATGCATCGTATGCATAAGGTAATTGTGGTAATTCAAAAGCCATGGTATAATGATTTTTATGGTTTATAATAATTTATCCCAAATTTAGACATTTAACTTTGGAATTGAAAATACTATTTCGTTATAATTCAATTTAATTAATTGATAAATCGATTTTTTAAAGATTAAATACTTGGAAATCTTTATTTTCCGTTGAAAGTCGTCATTGTGTTTTCTAAACCAGCAGTTCCAAAAGTTTTGATAATTTCTGCCGAAGTTTCTAAACGCTCTGGAAGTTTTGCTTCTTCTTCAGCATTCCATTCTCCTAAAACATAATCAATCTGTTGTCCTTTTTTGAACTGATCGCTGATACCAAATCTATAACGGGTATAATTTTGTGTATTTAAAACTAAATTGATGTTCTTTAGTCCATTGTGACCGCCGTCGCTTCCTTTTGGTTTGATTCTGATTGTTCCAAATGAAAGGTTTAAATCGTCTGTAATAACCAAAATATTCTCTAACGGAATGTTTTCTTTGTCCATCCAGTATTTTACGGCTTTACCGCTAAGATTCATATAAGTATTCGGCTTAAGCAGAAAAAAGGTTCTCCCTTTAAACTTATATTCTGCTAATGAGCCTAGTTTTACGGTTTCAAAAGAAAGTCCTTCTTTTTTGGCTAAAAAATCCAGCACTTTAAATCCGATATTATGTCTGGTGTTTACATACTCAGCTCCTATATTTCCTAATCCGACGATTAAATATTTCTTCATATTGTCTTCTATGTTCTCTTCTTTTGGTGTTGATGAAAACAGTTTTGCTATCCATTTTATCATTTGACAAAAATAAGGTTAATTAGGGAATGTGGCAATTGGATAATTAGATAATTTGAAAATGTGCAAATTAGACAATTGTCTGTTGGTGCGATTTAACCGCAAAGCGCGCAAAGGTTTTACGCAAAGGACGCTAAGAAAGAGTTTCTATCTAGATGGACAAAGAACGCAAAGAAAGGTCTCTCGCAGATTTGGCAGATTATGCCGATTTATATTGATTTCTTGTTGTCAGACTGAAAGAAGCTGAAGTTACCCAAGAAACTCGACAATCTAAATTCCATACTTTGAGCGGGCTTCGACTTCGCTCAGCCTGACAACGATGAAAAAACTTAGCAACTTAGTATCTTATGAAAAAGATATATTCTAGTTAGCCCTGACAGAAGCGACATCCTTTTTCCTGCTCCTTTAGCAGGGAAAAGATATAGCGGATGGCAGGAAGGTCACTTGTTCTGAAAACGGGATTTCCTGCTTCTAAAAAAACTTAGCATCTCAGCACCTTAGAAACTTAGAGGCTAAAAAAAAGCCCCAATCGAAAGATTGAGGCTTTTTGTATAGTTTGAAAAAAATTATTTTTTCTTTCCTTTTGCAGGAGCTTTTGCAGCTTTCGCAGCTTCTTGAGCAGCTTTCATAGCAGCACGAGAAATTCTTACTTGACAAACAACAGTGTTGTCTGGGTGCATAATTTTGTACTCTGGTTTTCCAACTTTAGTAACATATAATTTGTTACCCATTTCAAGTGGAGTAATGTCAGCCTCAACAAAATCAGGAAGATTTGATGGTAAAGCTTTCACTTTTAATTTACGTTGGTTTAAACGTAAAACACCTCCCGCAAGAACACCTTTAGATGTACCAACGATTTTTACAGGAACTTCCATTGTGATTTCTTTGTCATCAAATAATTGGAAGAAGTCAATGTGTAAAATTTTGTCAGTAACTGGGTGAACTTGGATGTCTTGCAAAATTGCATTGAATGATTTTCCTTTTCCAAGCTCAATCACAACTGTGTGTGCGTTTGGAGTGTAAACCAAGTTTTTGAACGCTGCAGCGTCTGCCGAGAAGTGTACTGCTTGATTTCCTCCGTATAACACGCAAGGAACCGCTCCAGCATTACGTAAGGCTTTAGTTGACACTTTGCCCACGCTTTCTCTTTCTGATCCTTTAATTGTAATCGATTTCATTGTAAAAAAATATAGTTATTAATATAAATATTCTATTTTGTTTTAAGCCAAAGCCTTGGACTTTAAGCTTTTTTAAATATAAAAAGTGTTTACTGTTTTATATTATGAATTTTCCACTGATGGAATTGTTGTGGTGAACCATCTGCATTACTTCTGCAAATAAAGGCGCACAGCTTACCACTTTTATTTTCTTAGATTCTTTCTTTAACGGAATAGAATCGGTAACAATTAACTCTGTTAATTTTGAATTCTCAATTTTTTCGTATGCCCCACCAGATAATATTGGGTGTGTACAAATCGCTCTCACGCTTAGCGCTCCTTTCTCTATCATAAGATCTGCCGCTTTCGCTAAAGTTCCTCCTGTATCGATCATGTCGTCTACCAAGATTACGTTACGACCTTTTACGTCACCAATTAGCTCCATAGTGTCGATAATGTTAGCTGCTTTTCTTTGTTTGTAACAGATTACTACATCTGATTCCAGAAACTTAGAATAAGCATAAGCTCTTTTTGACCCTCCCATATCTGGAGATGCAATGGTTAAATTTTCTAAATTTAAGCTCTGCACGTAAGGCAAAAAGATGGTAGAGGCAAATAAATGATCTACTGGTTTTTCAAAGAATCCTTGAATTTGATCTGCGTGCAAATCCATTGTCATGATTCTTGTTGCTCCTGCAGCTGTTAATAGATTTGCTACTAACTTAGCTCCAATCGGCACTCTTGGTTTGTCTTTTCTGTCCTGTCTTGCCCAACCAAAATAAGGCATAACAGCTGTAATATGTCTTGCTGATGCACGTTTTGCCGCATCAATCATTAACAACAATTCCATCAGATTATCTGCAGTTGGAAAAGTTGAACACACGATAAAAACGCGTAAACCTCTGATTGATTCTTCGTAAGATGGCTGAAATTCTCCATCACTATACGTTGACATCGTTACTTTTCCTAACGGAATCCCGTAGTCTTTTGCAATTTTTTCTGCAAGATAAACACTTTGTGAACAAGCAAAAATTTTAGCTTCTGGTTCTAGGTGCGACATTGTAATGTGTTGTTTTATTCCGTTACACTTATAAAATTTGACTTTATCTTTTTCAGCAAAGAAAAATCGACATAAATATCTCGGATGTAGTTAGTTGTGTGTGCTTCGTTTTAACGAGCTGCAAATTTATAAAATTTATTGAACACTGAAAGCAAAAAATTAAGTATTTTTAGTAGTTGGTTTAAATTTATTTTTTACATTTGCACCGTGTTAAAGGAATGACATCATTTATGACTTCATTCTATTGCGTTAAAATAATCACTTTTGATTATTTTTTCGTCTGCTAAGCCCGGATGGCGGAATTGGTAGACGCGCTGGTCTCAAACACCTGTGGGAAACCGTGCCGGTTCGACTCCGGCTCCGGGTACATAAACCTCTTCTTAATGGAAGAGGTTTTTTTATGCCAAAAGCCCTTTGATTTATAATAAAAAAACTACAAATTAATAGAATTGCCCAAAATAACTTAAACCAACTTAAATGAAAAACAACTTATTACTATTTATTTTACTAATATCATCTCTTTCTAATGCCCAAAAAATCAGGTGGGACAATCTAAGTGTTAGACGAGAAGTACAACCTTCTCTGTTTTTAAAAGAAAACCCATTAGATGTTGGCTTTTTATACACTTCAACAGATCAAGATTTTTTTGCTGATCAAACGATGCAATATTATGTAGCAGATACTGACGTTTTGCATAATAATTTTATTGCTAACAATCTAGGATGCCCTAAACTTGTTGCATTATTGGAATACAAATACCAACCGGCTACTTTACACATCATCAAAAAAGATTTAAAATATCAGGTTGCCGTAATTTCTCATCTATATGCAAATTTACTCTTGATTGATCCAGAGAAAGGTGTTTTTGATGTTCAAGAAGTTAAATTGGGAGATGCCGATTTGGTTAATCCTGTTGGAAATACAAAAGGTTACAACTCTAATTTAGGGTATTTAGACTATCCTAATAATTTAAACACTACTCTTTTACTGTCTGATCTTTCAGAATTTGAAGCCAATCAATATAGAGAACAGAAAAATTTAAACTTACCAAGAAAGACAGAAGTTAAGACTGTAGATCAAATACAATTGTTAAAACTACGTATTAAAGTAGGAAGCATTCTTCAAAACAAATTCCATACTCACGGAAAATATGCTAATCTTGCATTTAACTACTTAAAAGAAGATAAAGATTTTAATGGTGAAAATTTTAACAAAGCGTCTCAATTAATTAATACCGGTATTGATCCTATTGATGAAACAAAAGTTAGACAGGCTCTAGAGATATGGAAAACAGAGGCAAAAACAATTACCAATCTTGAAGATAAAAAGAACAAAAAATATTACATCGCAATTCAAGAGAATATTTTACAATGTTATAATGTTTTAAGAGATTTTACTGAAACAGACGAAATTGCTAACAATCTTAAAACTATAGATACAAGAAATGAAATTGCTGACGCTTTGATTTCAAATAAAAAGAGAAATGCAGTTTCTGCAGAAAAAAAAGAGATTATATACTCTCCAATTCCTCCTCGTTTTGCTAAAACAGACCTTACTCGTTTTTTAAACAAGAAAGCGGATAGAATTAATGAACTTATGATTATTCAACCAGGGAAATTTGATGTTAAACTAAACGACATGCACATTTACAAGAATGCTTGTATCCTAATCAAAGAAAACAAACCTGGCTCAGAAAATTTCGCAAAATTAACTGATTTGCTTATAAACATTACAACTTATGCTGATAATGCATCAAATTCCAGCCTGCCTAAAGAAGCAAACGAGAGTGTTCTAAACTTTAATTTGTTCTGCAAAAAAATACAGGAAGAAAAAAAGAAATTTGACGCTACTTTTGATTTCAAAAAAGAAGCCAGTTCATATAAAATCAAATTGACAAACCATCTTTTAAGCCTTCACAAAATAGAAGAGTTCACTTCATTTAATGATGTCTTATCTGTTGCCGTTGACAAAACTATTGCATACACAAAACCAGAAAACACAGTATTAGCGCATGATTTCATTGATTTTAATATGGCAATGACACTTAAACAACTTACAAACACTACCAAGTTTGATAATCTTATAAAAGAAAAAATGTCTAACATTACTTCTTATTTAGATAAAAAATTTCCTGTTCAGAACAAAGAAGTCTTTTTTGAATATAAAAACATCTGCAAATTAATTCAGGAAAACAAAAAATTTAGTCATGACGAAATCATCTATTTCTCAAACACATTAAACTACCTTTATACTTATTGTTAAATCTACAAATCAATATAAAGAAAGACCTTTTCTTCACTGAAAAGGTCTTTTTTCTTTACTTATTTTATATTTTCTGAACCTCACAACTCGCTTCATGCAAAACAGGAAAATTGCAGGAATTAGCAATAAAACACAATTGATTTGCTTTTTGATGTAATTCTAAAGCCAATTCTATTTGATCTAGATTTGAAATTTTTACTTTCGGATATAATCTTACTTCAACAAAACGCCCACTTCCGTCTGGATTTACTTCTAAAGTGGCTTCTGCATTATCAGAATATTCTAAAACTTCTATTCCATTTTGAGAACAGACATATAAATACGACATCATATGACAGGAAACTAAACTGCTTAACAGTAAATCTTCTGGATTGTATAATGATGGATCGCCTTTAAAAGCTTTTGCTGCTGAAACATCCAAAACTGGTTTCCCTTCAATTTTTATTTGATGGGTTTTACTGTAGAACCTTTCAGATAATTTATTCTGATTTTGTTGGGAAGTCCAATTTAGCGCTGCTTTGAATAGATGTTTCATTTTGCCTTTTAATTGCTAAGTTAAGTTTTTTATGATGTAGAAAATCAATTAATCTCGCAAAGTCGCGAAGACGCTGAGATTAAACGCAATATTGTCTTTTCTACTGAGGAGAAATCTCCACGAGTAGCTCGACAAAGATTGGGTTTGCGTTGCGGAGTTACTTACGAAGATTTCTCCTCAGTCGAAATGACAAAAATGAGCGTAACTCTTTATTTTAACTGGTGCTTCTAAAAACATAAAACCTCGAAAGCTAAATACTTTCGAGGTTTTTTAGAGAACTAAACTAATTAACAAATTCTAAAAAATTTACTTTTGTACTGAAAACTTAAAGGTCGTTTTCGTTTTATAATTTTCTCCTGGGTTTAAAACCGTTGTTGGGAAATTTTTCTGATTTGGAGAATCTGGATAATGTTCTGTTTCTAGACATAATCCTGTTCTGTGTGCAAAAGTTCCTCCGTTTGGCATTGGTAAAGTTCCGTCTAGGAAATTTCCAGAATAGAACTGAATTCCAGGTTCGTCTGTTGTCATTTCCATAACTCTTCCACTCGCTGCGTGATATACTTTTGCAATGATTGTTTTTCCTTTTTCAGGATTGTTCAACACCCAGCAGTGATCGTAACCTTTTCCTTTTTCTAATTGGTCATTTTTAGCATTGATGTCTTTTCCAATTAATTTTGGCGTTCTGAAATCGAAAGGCGTACCAGCAACATCTTCTAATTTTCCTGTTGGAATTAAATCAGCATCAACTGGAACTAATTTATCTGCATTTAAAGTCAATTCGTGATCTAAGATGGTTTTGGTGAAATCTCCAGATAAATTGAAATATGAATGCTGTGTCAAGTTGACAACCGTTTTCTTGTCAGTTGTTGCTTCATATAAAACTTCCAACTGATTATCATTTGTCAATGTATAAGTCACAAAAACTTTCAGGTTTCCTGGATAACCTTCTTCCATATCTTTACTTACATAAGATAATTTTAAAGAAGCGGTTTCGCCAGATTTTACCTCATCTGCTTTCCAAACTACATTGAAGAATCCTTGTGGACCACCGTGTAAAGCATTTGGTGCATTGTTGATTGCTAACTGATATTCTTTTCCGTCTAACGTAAATTTTCCTTTAGCAATACGGTTTCCGAATCTTCCGATCAAAGCTCCAAAAAATGGATTTTCTTTTTCATATTGTGCCAAAGAATTAAATCCGATAACCACATTTTCTGAAACACCAGCTTTATTTGGCACTTTCAAATCTGTAATTCTTCCTCCAAAAGTGATGATATCAACCTCCATCCCATTTTGGTTTTTCAGTTTATAGCTCTCGACTTTTTCGCCTTTAGCTGTTGTTCCGTATTCCGATTTTTCGATTGTTACTTCTGCTTTTTTATCTGAAGAAACTGTAGTGTTATCCATTTTTTTATCGCTTTTGCATTGAATTGTAACTATAGCAATACCTAGCATGCTTAGTATAAAAAGGGAACGTTTTAATACATTCATAAATGATAGTTTTTTAAGTTAGTAAAGTCTTAAAGCCGAAAGTCTTAAAGTCAATTCCTCAAAGTAACTAAATCTTTAAGACTTTATGACATTAGACTTTTGACTAATTTAAAGGCCGTGCTGAAACAAATGATAATATGCTTCGTTGGCATTAATTTTATCTTTAAACTCTCTTACAGTAGTTTTTTTATCAATAACCAATAATTCTATTCCCGCAATATCAGCGAAATCTTCCATATATTCGGTCGTGATTGACTGGCTATAAACGGTATGATGTGCTCCACCAGCTAAAATCCAAGCTGTTGCTGCAACTTCTAGATTTGGTTTACAATCCCAAAGAACACGTGCAACAGGTAATTTTGGTAATTCAGCCATTGGCTTAACTGCTTCAACTTCGTTTACAATTAAACGGAAACGAGTTCCCATATCAACCAAAGAAACATTGATGGCATCACCAGCAGGAGAATTGAACACCAAGCGAGCTGGATCTTCTTTTCCGCCAATTCCTAATGGATGCACTTCGCAAGAAGGTTTTCCGTCAGCAATTGATGGGCAGATTTCTAACATGTGAGATCCTAAAACATACGATTTTTGTGGTGTGAAGTGGTAAGTGTAATCTTCCATGAAAGAAGTTCCGCCTTCAAGACCAACACACATCACTTTTAAAGCTCTAACCATTGCAGCTGTTTTCCAGTCTCCTTCTCCACCAAAACCATAACCATCGGCCATTAATCTTTGTGTTGCTATTCCCGGTAATTGTTTCCAAACTCCAAGGTTTTCAAATGTATCTGTGAAAGCGCCAAATCCTCCCTCTTCAAGGAAAGCTCTTAATCCTAATTCGATTTTTGCTGCTTCAACTAAAGAGCTTCTTTGTGCTCCGCCTTCTTTTAAAGAATCAGTTAAATTGTATGATTGCTCATAAACTGCTAATAAATCGTTTAGTTCCTTGTCAGTTACTTTCTCTATATGCTTAGTAACATCTGAAGAATCGTATCCGTTTACTGAAACTCCAAAACGAATCTGCGCTTCTACTTTGTCACCTTCTGTAACGGCAACTTCACGCATATTGTCTCCAATACGAGCTACTTTTAGGTTTTGAAGTTCATCCCATCCAAGGACAACTCTTGACCAGATTCCTAATTTTTTCTGAACTCTTTCATCTTCCCAGTGTCCTACAACTACTTTACGTTTTTTACGTAATCTAGACATAATGAAACCAAATTCGCGATCTCCGTGTGCCGATTGGTTTAAGTTCATGAAATCCATATCGATGCTTCCCCACGGAATTTCAGCATTATATTGTGTATGTAAATGGCATAATGGTTTTTTAAGGATATTCAATCCCCCAATCCACATTTTTGCTGGAGAGAAAGTATGCATCCAAGCAATAATTCCTATACAGTTTTTAGCAGAGTTTGCCGCCAAACATACATCTAAGATTTGCGAAGGTGATTTTACTACATCTTTGTAAACTACTTTTACTGGAATTGAAGATGAAGCATCTAATCCTTTTGCAATAATCTGTGAATGCTCTGCTACTTTTCTAAGCGTTTCTTCACCATATAATTCTTGGCTTCCTACTACAAACCAAATTTCTTTTTGAGATATATCTACCATTGTTTTTGTTTATTTTGTTTCAAGTTTCAGGTTTCATGTGGTTGGAATCTGAAAATATTGAATTGTTATGTTTACTATTTTATTTTTGGTTTTGTGATATTGCAGATTTCAATTCTAAATCTAAAATCTACACACTAAAATCTAAATTATTTTACTGTCCGTAATACGAATCTTTTCCGTGTTTACGATTGTAATGTTTCTTTATTAATGAATCTTTTAATCTTGGTGCGTTTGGGTTTATTTGTAAAGTCAAATAAGCCATTTCTGCCACGACTTCTAAAACCTTACTATTGTAAACTGCTTTTGCTGCATTTTTTCCCCATGCAAACGGACCGTGATTTCCAATTAGAATCATTTCTACTTCTTCGTATGAAAGATTTTTTTCTTTGAAACAATCCAAAATCTGAATTCCTGTATTGTGTTCATAGTTTCCTTCAATTAAAGAATCTGCCATTGGCGGCGCACATGGAATATCAGCCGTTAAGTGATCTGCATGTGTAGTTCCAAAAATTGGAATATCCAACTGCGATTGTGCCCAAGCCACAGAATAGGTCGCATGTGTATGTGCAACTCCACCAATATTTGGCCAATGTTTGTATAAGTAAGCGTGCGTTTTCGTATCTGATGACGGACGCATTGTTCCTTCTACAACATTATTATCAAAATCGACAATAACAATATCTTCCGGCTTTAAATCTTCGTAAGGAACACCGCTTGGTTTAATGGCAAAAACACCATTTTTTCTGTCCACAGCGCTTACATTTCCGAAAGTATAAACCACCAAATTCAATGCATTTAACTGCATATTGGCTTCGTAACATTCTTGTTTTAAATCTTTATAAAGAGAACTCATTTTGAGAAATTTTAATAGTTGGATCTGCAAAAGCACTTAATTTTTCGTATCCTAAAAGCAATTTATGATACGCTTCAACCTTGTCTGTCTGAGGGAAATATTCTCCGTCGAAATCACTTCCAATTTTCTGGCTTGCTTCGATTACGTTTGGATAAATTCCGGCTGCAACGGCTGCGTAAATTGCCGCCCCTAAAGCTGGAGTTTGGTCTGAAGCTGCAATTTTAATAGGCTTGTTTAAAACGTTAGCCAAAGTCTGCATGATAAAAGGAGATTTTCTCGCCACGCCACCAATTCCGATTACGCTGTCGATTTTTACACCTTCTTCTTCAAAACGGTCTACAATTTTCTTCGCTCCAAAACAGATTGCATTTACTAAAGCTTTGAAAATATGTGGTGCTTTTGTTCCTAATGAAAGATTCGAAATTGCACTTTTTAATTCTTGGTTGGCATCTGGAGTTCTTCTTCCATTAATCCAGTCCAAAGCAATTGGAAGACTTTCTGAAACTGGAATTTTCTCCGCTTCTTTTGTCAATTCTACAATTAATTTATCACTGAATTCTTCTCTTAATTGTTCTTTTTGAGCATCATTCAAAACAGCTGAAGAACCTAATAAATGTTCTGTCGGCCACATCAATAATTCTTTGTACCAAGCCAATAAATCTCCAAAAGCAGATTGTCCCGCTTCAAGTCCAATATAACCAGGAATTACAGATCCATCAACTTGTCCACAGATACCGCGAACGGTTTTTGTTCCTACTTCATCATAAGAACCAACCAGAATATCACAGGTTGAAGTTCCCATAACACGAACCAAAGTATTTTCTTCAATTTTAGCTCCAACTGCTCCAGAATGTGCGTCAAAAGTTCCAACAGCAACAACAGTTTCTGTTGAAAGCCCTAAACGATCTGCCCATTCTTTGCTTAATTTTCCGGCAACTAAATCTGATGTATAGGTTTCGTCATATAAATTACCACGAAGTTGCGCTAAATACGGATGTAATTTTTCTAAGAATTCAACTGACGGTAATCCGTTCCAATCTGTGTGCCACATTGCTTTGTGTCCTGCTGCGCAACGGCTTCTTTTGAAGGTTTTTAAATCTTTTTCTTCAATTAATAAATAGGTCATTAAATCGCAGTGCTCCATCCAAGTGTGTGCTGCATTTCTAACCGCTTCGTCTTGTCTTGCAATGTGAAGGATTTTTGCCCAAAACCATTCAGAAGAGTAAATTCCTCCCACATATTTCGTAACATCTTCTCCGCCCCAGCTTACTGCCAGTTCGTTAATTTCGTTTGCTTCGTTTATAGAAGTATGATCTTTCCATAAAACCATCATCGCGTTTGGGTTTTCTTCAAAACCTTTTGTCAAAGCCAATGGAGTTCCGTCTTTTGTAACCGGCACAGGAGAAGATCCTGTTGTATCGATACAAATTCCTTTTACTAATGAAGGATCCACTTTACTTTCTTTAACTACATTTTGAATTGTAATTTCCAATCCTTCGATATGATCCAAAGGATGCTGGCGAAATTGGTTTATAGAGGCGTCACAATATTGCTTGTTTTTCCATCTTTTGTAATGAGAAACATTGGATGCCAACTCCTGTCCATTTTCAGCGTCTATCAGCACCGCGCGAACAGAATCTGTTCCGTAGTCCAATCCTATTACATAATTTTTCATTCTATTTCTTTTTTAAATATTGACAAATATAGAGATAATTATTTTATAAGTGTACATAAAACACTTAACTTGAATTTCATAATTCATTTTTGCTATAAATGCATTAAAACAGCATTTTAGCTTTCATTCAAAAAACAAATGTTAACAATACATTTATTATACTGAAATTATTTCAACTTAATCTTCAAATCGTTATCAAAACGAACTTTAAAATCTTACCTAATTTTATTTTATTAAAAGTTGATTTTTAATTTTTTGCCACAGATTAAAAAGATTCAAACGATTTTTTACACCTTTTAATCTGTGGCGATTCCGAGCGTTTCCTTCAATAACTGGAAACCAAATAACAGGCGGTTTTGCTGGAAAGCAATATTAGAAGCGTCAAACAAATACTTAATGAAAGAATAATGGTATTTTTTCATGACCTGCATTTATTTTCCTTCTAAAACCAAAACAGAGTAAGGCGGCAATGTTATTTCCAGTTTTCCTTTTTTGTTTTCAAAACCTTTAAAAGCTACCGGAACAATTTTATTCGGATTTTCGAATGAGTTATAATCCTGTAGTTTTGAAGACGTAATGATACTTCCTGTAAAGTTTTTTACACCCAAATCTTTTACATCAATTTCAATTTTGTTCTTATTTACTGCATCAACATTGACCAACGAAATATGAACCAATCCTTTTTGATCTTTTGATACAGACGCTGAAACCGCTGGAATACTTTTTCCGTCGAAAGTATATAAAGGCGATTTAAAATCGACTGGCAGTAATTTAGCATCTTGATGAACGCTGTACATTTTCATAACATGATAGGTTGGCGTTGTAATCATTTTGGCTTTATCGGTTAAAATTACAGCCTGCAGCACGTTTACACACTGTGCTAAATTGGCCATACGAACTCGATCTGCGTGATTATTGAAAATATTCAATGTTGCTCCAGCCAAAACTGCATCACGCATAGTATTCTGCTGATATAAAAAACCTGGATTTGTTCCTTTTTGAACATCGTACCAGCCTCCCCATTCGTCTACAATCATGGCTACTTTTTTTTCTGGATCATATTTATCCATAACGGCAGCATGTTTTGTTACTAATTCTTCCATTTTCAAGGCAGACTGCATCGTTAAAAAATATTCTTTTTCGGTAAAATCAACATCCGAACCTTTTTTCTCCCAATTGATTACTGCATAATGGTGAACACCGACACCGCCAAGCATACTTAAAGGAATGTTCTTCATTAAAACTTCTGTCCAATTATAATCAGAACTGTTTGCCCCTGATGCGATTCTTGTGATTCCTCCTGTATTGCCCCAATCAGACATAAAAGTGGCAAACTTTTTATATTCGTCTGCATAATAGTCCGCAGTCATATTACCGCCACAACCCCACGCTTCATTTCCAATTCCCCAATATTTTACTTTCCAAGGTTCTGTTCTTCCATTTTTTCTACGCAAATCACTCATCGGGCTCTTACCTCCAAAATTGGCATACTGAACCCAATCTGCTAATTCCTGAACCGTTCCGCTTCCAACGTTTCCTGACAAATACGGCTCTGCTCCTAATAGTTCACACATATTTAAAAAATCATGTGTTCCAAAACTATTGTCTTCTGTAACTCCTCCCCACCATTGGTTTACAATTGTTGGACGCTGTTCTTTTGGTCCAATTCCGTCTTTCCAGTGATAGGTATCGGCAAAACAACCGCCTGGCCATCTCAAATTCGGAATTTTTAAATCTTTTAATGCTTGGACAATGTCGTTTCGAACTCCATTTGTATTTGGAATTTTTGAAGTGTCTCCAACAAAAAATCCGCCATAGATACAATGCCCTAAATGTTCCGCAAAATGACCGTAGATGTTTTTATTAATCGTTGGTGCCGAAGCATCATTTTTTATTGCAATGGTTACGGCTTCCTTTTGTGCACTTACTGTTTGCAGACACAAGACCGCAAACAGCAGGAGAAATGGTTTTTTCATAGTTTTTTGGTTTTTTGGAACCTAAAAAAATATAGTGGTTTCATATTTTTAAAGGATTTCGGTTTTTTAGACTAATAAGTGTCTGTTTGACATTTGTAAATTTAAATAAAAAAAAGTCAGGTAAAAAAATTAAATTCGTAAAACAACTGGTTGCAAAAAGCAGATTTATCAATTGAATTTCAAAAAAAGGGCAGAAACAAAGGGCTGTTACAAGATTTACAAAAAGTTAAGAAACAAAAAAAACTTACAAAAACCTTGATTTCTCTAGTTTTTGTAACAACAGCCAAAATTTATTTAAATTCTGAGCATTAAATTAATGATCCTCAAATCAATTCTCTTTTAAAAATGTTTCTACCTTTGACTTATAATTTCCATAGAAAATGAGGAAGAATTCGAAAAAAAAACGTTCTTTTTTCATTAATAAAGCTTTTTTTGCAACATTTTTAACATAAATGTAAAAACAACATTAATAAATTATGAAACGTTTTAAGAAGTTCATATATTTACAATCCAAATTAATTATATATGTTAAACAGCTATAGTTCTGCCGATAAAGTGTTACTGGCAGTAGACTGCATCATTTTTGGATTTGATCATGAAGGTTTGAAAATCCTTTTGATCCAAAGAGATTTTGAACCCGAAAAAGGTAAATGGTCCTTGATTGGAGGTTTCTTAAAACGCGACGAAGTTTTAGATAGTGCCGCAACCAGAATCCTAAATACCTATACAGGTCTGAATGATATTTATATGGAGCAGTTATATGCTTACAGTGAAATCGACCGTGATCCTGTAGAAAGAACCATTTCGGTTTCTTATTTTGCTTTAATTAATATTGAAAACCACAATGCCGAATTGATTCAAAATTATCATGCAGAATGGTTTCCAATTAATGATGCTCCAAACTTGATTTTTGACCATAACGAAATGGTTCAAAATGCTATTAAGAGACTTCGTTATAAAACCTCTGTAAAACCAATTGGTTTTGAACTGCTTCCGGAGAAATTCACGATGCGTCAGCTTTTAGAATTGTATGAAGCTATTTTGAGCAAAGAACTGGACAAACGAAATTTCATCAGTAAAATCAATTCTCTTGATATTTTAAATAAATTAGAAGAAAAAGATATGCAGTCTTCTCGAAAAGGTTCTTACCTGTATACCTTTAACAAAGAGAAATACGAAGAAAAACTGCAAAATAACTTTGCACTCAATTTATAAGAACTTTATTTATTCTCTCGCAGATTTAGGAGATTTAGCTAATCAATTATCAAAAAAAATCTGCTAAATCTGCGGGAAAAATCATAAAGAATTCCTCACTATGAGAGCAGATTTATTTTCGATCTGTTCTTTTATACCTTTTAGAACCATATCGGCCAAAATTTTTCCCATCATTTCAAAATTGGTTGAAATTGTGGTAATTCCGTTTGCAGCAATTTTCTTTAACGGTGTTTCATTATACGAGATAATTCCAAAATCTTCTCCCAATTTTAATTTTCTTCCCATCGCATTTTCAATTACCAAAAGTAAATCTCGATCTTGAGGAATGATATACAAATCTCCCAAAACGATAGTTTGATTGTTAAAATCTGAAATAATTTCATAATCAAAACCATAATCCTGACAGAACGATTCGAAACCAATTTTCATTCCGGGCGGTTCTCTAAAACCTGGGAAAATCAAAATCAGTTTTTTATATTTTGATAACCGCGATTTGCCTTTCATCAAACCTTCATAAATGTCTTTTTGATGATTTTGATAAATTGCTGGAAATAATTTTAAGTCCGAATTGGTCTGATCCAAAATTATTACATCATTCACTGGTAGGGTTTTTATCGAATCGACAATATCAGTTAAGTTTGTTGGCATGATAATGTATTTTGTATAATTTCCATTGCTGTCATTAATCAGTTTTTTAAAAACCTTAACATTGAAATGATGAAAGAAAATATCAACCTGAACATTTTTTCCAATATTTTTTAGAAACGAATTGTAAATGTCTTCTTTGAAAATATTCAACTCATCAAAAAGCAGGAAAATCTTCTGAGCTATAGTGATTTCAATGCTTTTAACATAATATCCCTTGCCAGGAATAGCATAAATAATTCCTCTTTTCTTCAATTCATCGTACGCCAAAAGGACTGTATCGCGTGACAAAGAGAACGCCAAACAGACTTTATTCACCGATGGAAGACGATCTCCTTTGACCAAATTTCCCTCTTCAATAGCTTTTTCTATTGACAGAATTATCTGCTTATATTTTGGAAGACCTATATTATTTTGGATTGAAATGATGTTCATAAATAAAGTCATTTTGACTATTAATATTAAAAACTGGTAGGTACTGGTATGCAAATATAGAGAATGTTTCTATTTTTGGATTTCATTATTGGTAAAAATTATATGGAAATAAAACACATATCACATTTAAAAGACACTCATAATTGCAAATTGTTTGGTTTAATGCCAGATAAGGAAGAAATTTATTCATTTGAATTAGTGAATAAAAACGGAATGAAAGTTCAAATCATCAATTATGGTGCAACTGTAACTTCAATTCAGATTCCTTTATACGGAAAATTAACTGATGTTGTATTAGGGTTTGACAATCTGGAATCGTATTTAGAATCGTATAATTTACCAAGTGCTCCTTATTTTGGAACTACTGTTGGACGTTACGCCGGTCGTATTCATAAAGCCACTTTTAGTCTGAACGATAAAAAATTTCAGCTTGACGCAAACAATAATGGAAATACGCTTCACGGTGGAACGATGGGATTTGGAAGAAAAGCTTGGAGTGTGATCGATGCAAAAACTGGCAAAAATCCGTCTATTACTTTTGGTCTTCGAAGCGAACATTTAGATGAAAATTTCCCTGGCGAAATGACGGTTTACTTAACCTATACTTTGACAGAAGAAAACGAATTGAAACTAGACTATAAAGCAACTTCAACAGAAGATACAGTTATTAATTTAACACATCACAGTTATTTTAATCTTGACGGACATGATGGAAATGTTTTAGAACAGCAGATGTTTATCAAATCGGCTAAAATGCTGGAAACAAATTCAGATAATATTCCAACGGGAGATTTTACGGATTTAAACAATCATGATTTTGATTTTAGATCTCCTAAAAACTGTCCGTTTCCTATCGACAATTCTTTTGTAGTCAATTCTGAAACGGAAATCGTTGCACAGCTTATCAGTTTAAAAAATAAACTAAGAATGAATGTTTTCACCGATCAGCCAAGTGTACATATATATGTAGGCGGGAATTGTTTCGGAAAACTAAAAGGAAAAGAAAACGTCGATTACAATGCACAAAGCGGCATTTGTTTTGAAACACAAAATTTTCCAGATGCGCCAAATCAGGCACATTTCCCAAACGCTGTTTTGAAAAAAGGAGAACAATACACACAGAAAACAGTTTACAAATTTGAAAGTTTAGATTAATATAATAACCGTTGGATGGGATAAAATAAAAATAGTTTCATCCAGCTAGTAAAATCAAATTGAATCTGCTGAAATCTTTTAAAATCTTCGTGAAATACTTTTGCTAGGATTTTTTTACGCAGATTTTAAAAGATTAAAGCTGATTTAGACAGATTTTTAATTTAAGCTATAATTAGAAAAAATAATTTCACTCAACCCATTAATAAAATTCTAAAAACCACAATACAACTAACTATATAATGAATGATATTTTAATACAAAATACCGTTGCTTTTTTTGAGAAATCTTTCGGATCTTCTCCACAGAAAACGGTACTTTCTCCAGGAAGAATCAATATTATCGGAGAACATGTTGACTACAATGACGGTTATGTTTTACCAGCTGCAATTGACAAAGTAATTTGTTTTGCTTTTGAAAAAAACAACACCAATACCTCTAAAATTATCGCTATCGATTTAAACGAAGAATTTGAAATCGACTTAACTCAGGAAGTTAAATTGAGTGATGTGGTTTGGACCAATTATATTCGAGGCGTAATTAAACAACTGCAGGATAACGGATTTACTTTTGACGGTTTCAACTGTGTTTTCAGCAGTAATATTCCGGTTGGTTCAGGATTATCTTCTTCTGCGGCTTTAGAATGTGGTATGATTTTCGGAATTAAATCTCTTTTTGATTTAAAAATCGAGAAAGTAGATATTTCTTTATTAGGACAAAAAGCAGAACACTGGGTTGGCATCAACTGTGGTATTATGGATCAGTTTTCAAGCGTTCATGGTTTGGAAAACAAAGTAATCAAATTAGACTGCAACACTTTGGATTTTGAATATCACAATGCTGACTTTAAAGACTATTCTTTGATTTTATTGGATTCTAATGTAAAACATTCGCTTTTTACTTCAGAATATAACACTAGAAGAGTTGAATGCGAAGAAGGTTTAGCAATTATAAAAACTCATTTTCCAGAAGTAAAAAGTTTTAGAAATGCTACCGAAGAACAGGTTTTGAGTTTGAAAGATAAAATGACTGAAAAAGTGTTCAGCAGAGTTCATTTTGTTGTTAAAGAAATCAACCGTGTGATCAAAGCCTGCGAAGCTTTGGATCAAGGAAATATTGAACTTTTAGGAGAATTACTTTTTGAAACTCATTATGGATTATCGCAAGAATACGAAGTAAGCTGCGAGGAATTAGATTTCCTTGTAGATACTGCAAAAGAAGACGATGCTATTATTGGTTCTCGACTTATGGGAGGCGGTTTTGGTGGCTGTACCATCAATTTAGTAAAAAAAGGATATGAAAATGAGGTTAAAAGTAAGTTTTCGAAGCTTTATTTAGATACATTTGGAATTGAATTAAAATTCTATGATGTAAAAATCTCAAACGGAACAACGTTACTTTAAACTACAACACACTACAATGAAAAATTTTGACATTAATGAAGATCCGCACAGACGCTTCAACCCATTAATCAACGAATGGGTCTTGGTTTCACCTCATCGTGCAAAACGCCCTTGGCAAGGACAAAACGAAACGATTTCAACAGAAGAACTTCCTAAATACGACCCAACTTGTTATTTGTGTCCAGGAAATGTTCGCGCCAACGGAATGCATAATCCTGCATACGAAAGCAGCTTTGTTTTTGAGAATGATTTCGCAGCTATGAAACAAGACGAAATTATTTTTGAAGAGGATATCAAACATACTTTCTTTAAAGCTAAACCTGAACAAGGAATTTCTCGCGTGGTTTGTTTTTCTCCAAGACATGATTTGACTTTGCCAGAAATGGATCTTGAAGGAATTGAAACTATCATCAAAACCTGGCAGAGAGAATATACTGATTTAGGAAACATCAAATATATCAATCACGTTCAGATTTTTGAAAATAAAGGAAGTGTAATGGGATGCAGCAATCCGCATCCGCATGGGCAAATCTGGGCTCAGTCTTCGCTTCCAACTCAGGTTGAAAAAACACAGAACAGTTTAAAAGCATACTACGACAGAAATAAAAAAACGCTTTTAGAAGATTACGTTCAAGCCGAATTAAGAGTTGGTGATCGAATTGTAATTGAGAATGATCATTTTGTAGCACTTGTTCCTTTTTGGGCAATCTGGCCTTATGAAACAATGATTGTAAGCAAAAGAGCGGTAAACAAAATCACCAATTTTACGGCTGAAGAAAGCACTGCTTTTGCTAAAATCTTAAAGCAGTTAACAACGAAATACGATAACTTATTTAATACTTCTTTCCCCTATTCTTCAGGAATTCACCAATCACCAACTGACGGATTAGAGCATCCAGAATGGCATTTCCACATGCACTTTTATCCGCCATTGTTAAGATCGGCAACTGTAAAGAAATTTATGGTAGGATACGAAATGTTGGGAGAATCACAACGTGATATTACACCTGAAAAAAGTGCCGAAATTTTAAGGCAGCAATCAGAGGTACATTACAAGAGTCTTGTAAAAGTGTAAGAATTGTCGCTTTATTAAGATGCAGAATGTAAAAATTTAACACAATATACTGTTTATAAATGTAAAAAACACATTTACTGATGGTTGATTTCTAAATTTTTATTTTACATTTGGCTTCTGCTTTTATTTTCGCAAAAAAATAACAGAAATAAAACACATCTTGCATTTTTAATGAGATAAAACAAAACTGATTGTAAAACCAAATAAACAAACTTTACCCTATAATAATTATTTAAAATACTACTAACAATGAACCAAAACCTCGCTTTCGCAGATTATGCGGTTTTTATTATTTATTTTATCGTAGTCTCTGTCTACGGTTACACGGTTTACCGCAAACGTAAACAAGACGAACAAGATGCTAAAGCCTACTTTTTGGCTGAAGGAAATTTAACATGGTGGGCAATTGGAGCTTCTCTTATTGCTTCTAACATCTCTGCAGAACAATTCATCGGTATGAGTGGTGAAGGTTTCTTTTTAGGAATCGCAGTTGCCGCTTACGAATGGCTTGCTGCTATTGCGCTTATTATTGTGGCTGTGTGGTTTATCCCTGTATATCTTAAAAACAAGATTTACACTATGCCACAGTTCTTAAAAACACGTTACAACGAATCTACTGCACTTATCATGGCTGTATTCTGGTTGTTTTTATATGTTTTTGTAAACCTTACTTCTATTTTATATTTAGGAGCAGTTGCGATTAACAAACTTGCTGGTGGGGAATATCTTCACGTAATTATGCTTGGATTGGCTATTTTTGCTTTGTTTATTTCTCTTGGAGGAATGAAAGTTGTAGCCTATACAGACGTTATACAGGTAGCTGTATTAATTATCGGTGGTTTGGTGACTTCTTATATTGCTTTAACAACAGTTGCGGAAGCTTTTGGTGTTGGTCAAAATGCAATTGCCGGTTTTAAAGTTTTAATGCAGCAGGCTCCCGAACATTTCAAAATGATTATTCCGAAACCAACTGCGACGTCTTCTCAGCTTGAGATCGACAAATATTTAACTTTCCCTGGATTATTATCTTATGCTGCTGGTATTTGGATTATTAACTTAAACTACTGGGGATGTAATCAATACATTACACAAAGAGCACTTGGAGCAGATTTACAAACAGCACGTACAGGAATTTTGTTTGCTGGTATGCTTAAATTATTAATGCCTCTTATTGTAATGCTTCCTGGTATTGCTGCTTACGTTTTATACACAAGCGGACACTTACCTCAATTAGAGGGTGGAGTAAAAGATGAGGCATATTCTGCTATCTTAACATTCCTTCCAACCGGATTAAAAGGACTTTCAGTCGCTGCTCTTACTGCTGCAATTGTAGCTTCTTTGGCAGGAAAAGTAAACAGTATTTCTACAATCTATACATTAGACGTTCATAAAAAATACATTCAAAAAAATGCTGGCGAAAAACAGCAGGTAAACATTGGGCGTCTTGCCGTTTTTGTTGCCATGCTTTTAGCTGTTTTATTTACATGGAATGACGTTTTAGGAATTGGTGGCGTTGGAGGATTTACATACATCCAAAAATACACTGGATTCATCAGCCCTGGAGTTTTTGCCATGTTCTTTTTGGGTATGTTCTGGAAAAGAACTACTGGAACAGCGGCAATCGTGGGTGTAATCTTAGGATTCTTATTATCTGTTTTATTCAACGAATACGCTCCAGCTTTATTTGGAAACGACACACTTTTATACACAGCTTACAATAATGGAAAAGGAGCTTTCGAAATTCCGTTCCACATCTGTATGGGATTATCATTCTTATTCACAATGATTGCAATGATCTTAATAAGTTTTGCTGGTCCAAAAGTAAACCCTAAAGCATTCGAAATTGATTCTGAAATGTTTAAAGTTAAACCGCAGACAACAGTCTTAATCGTTATTACATTATTGATTATTGCTGCGCTTTATGTTAAGTTCTGGTAATAAATTATCAGTTCTATTCTCTCTATTTTTACAGCTGTTGTTTGTCATGAACAACAGCTGTAAATTTTTAAAGTATATTCATTGAATAAAAAATATAACCATAGATTAAAGGATTAAGATGATTTTTACATCCGGTTTGTTAGGCTGAGCGGAGTCGAAGCCCACGTCCAATTGGAACGCCCTTCGACTTCGCTTATGGTGACATCTCATTCATAAAACAAGAATTTCAAATTATAATATATAAATACCATGCAGTTATCATTAACCCAAAAAATCATTATCGTTACGGGCGGCGCAAAAGGAATCGGTTTAGGAATCGTGAAGGTTTTAGCCGAAGAAAATGCTATTCCGTTTATCGTTGGACGTAACGAAAATGACAACATCAAAGCCGTAGAAGAATTAAAAGCCATTGGAAAAGAAGCGCATCAAGTTGTTGCTGATTTAACAAAACCTGAAGACTGCAAAAAAGCCGTTGAAGCCGTAATCGCAAAATTCGGAAGAATTAACGGATTGGTAAATAATGCCGGCGTTAATGACGGTGTTGGATTGGAGAACGGAAATTATGAAGATTTTGCCGCTTCGCTTCACAAAAATTTAGTGCATTATTATTTAATGGCGCAGCACGCGCTTCCGTATTTGAAAGAATCAAAAGGAGCCATTGTAAACATTGGCTCTAAAACTGCCGAAACGGGTCAAGGCGGAACCTCAGCTTATGCCGCTTCAAACGGTGGAAGAAATGCTTTAACTAGAGAATGGGCGGTTGAATTACTAAAATACAGCATTCGTGTAAACGCCGTAATTGTAGCGGAATGTTACACGCCGCTTTACGAAACGTGGATCAATACTTTTGAAAATAAAGAAGAAAAACTGGCTGCAATCACTAAAAATATTCCTTTAGAAAACCGAATGACAACAGCTGAAGAAATAGCCAATATGGTGGTTTTCTTATTGTCTGAAAAGTCAAGCCACACCACAGGACAGATTATTTATGTGGATGGTGGTTATACACATTTAGACCGATCTATTTAAAATGTTTTTTGCCACAGATTACACAGATTAAAAGGATTTTCAAATCCAGTTTTGTCAGGCTGAGCGAAGTCGAAGCCCGTGTCCAATTGGAACGCCCTTCGACTTCGCTCAGGGTGACAAACGTAAATCATTTTAATCCTTTAAATCTGTGGCAAAAACTAATTCACTTTCGCATTATTTTTAAAATCCGAAGGCGTAATTCCTTTAACCTTTTTGAAAAGTTTATTAAAATTTGATGCTGTTTTATAACCGCATTCATACGCAATCTCAGACATACTTTTATCGGTTTCCAATAACAATTTACAAGCATTCGAAATTCGGATTTCGTGCAGATAATCCACAAAATTTTTCTTGGTTTTAATTCTGAACATTCTGCAGAAAGAAGTCCGCGTCATATTCGCCACGGCGGCAATTTCTTCTAAGGAAATATTCTTTTTATAATTCTTATTGACATATTGAAAAACCTCTGACAGACGATCTACTTTCGAATCTTTCTGCATCAACGAATAAATTTCGTCGTTGATGTAAATCTTATCCTGACTTTCTGAAAGAATAGACAAAATCTCAAACAGTCCGACGATAACTTCAAAATCTTTTTTAGAAACTAATTTTTCCAATTTTTTCGCAATCTGTTTATTGGTTTTTCCGATAATCGAAATTCCTTTTCCAGCCTGAAAAAAAAGTTCGTTGATTTTCTGGGTTTCTTTTAACTCGTAAAAAGTTGGTCCGAAAATATCTTTATGAAAATATACGACAATCGAATTGGCTCTTAAATCCTCAATTCCCTGATAATATTTCTCATCATTCAGCCAAACATGCGGAATATCAGAACCTAAAAAAACCATATCACCAGGCTCAAACGGCATTACCGAATTTCCGATAATACGTTTTCCATAACTCTCTTTCACATAAACCAATTCCAGTTCCGGATGCGAATGAAACGGCGCCTGAAAAAAAGGTTCAATACGATTCAGCACCGAAACTTTGGTGTTGAGATAAGACGCTATTTTGGTTTGTTCCAATTTCATACCGCAAAGATAATTAAAGATTAGATACGGATAATATTAGACTATTAACCAATGTGTAAAAAAGCTAATTTTATTTTTCGTTAACTGCCCGAATTCTATACAAAATCAGCGGATTAAATTGTTTTAAAACGAAAGCAGCGACATCAAAAAAAAAAAGAAAAAAACAAACAACACAATGTCTGACAATAACACAAAAAAACTGGTTGTAAAACTGCATCCAGACGATAATGTATTGGTTGCCTTAACCGATCTTCAGAAAGGCGAAACCATTCATTTTGAAAACGAAACTTACGTTTTACAAGACCTCATCAAAGCCAAACATAAATTCTACATGCAAGACATGAAGCAGGGAGAAGAAGTAAATATGTACGGCGTTTTGGTTGGAAAAGTGCAAAATGATGTGGCAAAAGGAAGTTTAATGACGACCGAAAACCTAAAACATGCTGCAGATCCCTACGCATACAGAAATGCTTCTTATGAGTGGAATGCACCTGATGTTTCTAAATTTGAAAATAGAACTTTTAAAGGTTACAAAAGAAAAGACGGACGTGTTGGAACAGCAAATTACTGGCTTTTTATTCCGACTGTTTTTTGTGAAAACAGAAATCTGGACGTCATCAAAGAAGCACTGCACAAACAATTGGGTTATGCTGTAACAGACAAATACAACCAATTTACGCACGAACTGCTGGAAGGTTATTTGAACGGAAATGATATTAACGATATTAATATTGAATTAAATCCAACTCCAAAAAACAAACGTGTTTTTGAAAATGTAGACGGAATCAAATTCTTAAATCACCAAGGCGGCTGTGGCGGAACGCGTCAGGATGCTTCTACTTTGAGTGCTTTATTGGCTTCTTATGCCAATCATCCAAACGTTGGAGGAATTACGCTTTTGAGTTTGGGATGCCAACATTTACAAGTTCAGGATTTTGTAAATGATGTCAAAAAACAAAACCCAGATTTCGATAAACCATTATTTATTTTTGAACAGCAACAGACCGAAAGCGAAGAAGTTTTGATCACCAATGCCATCAAAAAAACGTTTGAAGGTTTAATCGAAATCAACAAATACGAAAGAACTGATGCGCCTTTGAGCGATTTATGTATTGGCGTAAAATGTGGTGGAAGTGATGGTTTCAGCGGTGTTTCTGCAAATCCTGCGGTTGGTTATACTTCAGATTTAGTTGTCGCTTTAGGCGGAAAAATTCTTTTGGCTGAATTCCCAGAATTATGCGGTGCAGAGCAGAATTTAATCGACAGATGTATTACCGAAGATAAAGCTAAAAAATTCATCGATTTAATGGAATCCTATGATGAACTGGCGCATAAAGTAGGTTCTGGTTTTCATATGAATCCCTCTCCGGGAAATATCAAAGACGGATTAATTACGGATGCGATCAAAAGTGCTGGAGCAGCCAAAAAAGGCGGCACTTCTCCCGTTGTTGATGTTTTAGATTATACCGAATTGGTTACAAAACCAGGTTTAAGTTTGGTTTGTACGCCAGGAAATGATGTGGAAGCGACAACTGGAAAAGCGGCTTCTGGAGCAACTTTAATTTTATTTACAACTGGATTGGGAACGCCCACAGGAAACCCCGTTTGTCCGGTAATTAAAGTGGCAACAAACTCTGTTTTAGCAACAAGAATGAAAGATATTATCGATATTGACTGCGGACCAATCATTAGTGGCGAAAAATCTATTGAAGAAATGGGCGAGGAAATTTTAGAATATTGTATCAAAGCGGCAAGCGGCGAAATTATTCCTAAAGCAGTTCAATTAAACCAAGACGATTTTATTCCGTGGAAACGCGGTGTATCTTTGTAAAAGACTATTAAAACAACTCATAAAAATTTATATCAAATGTTTTCATTACAAAATAAAAAAGCAATTATCACAGGCGGAGGAAGCGGAATTGGAAGAGCGATTTCGGTTTTATTTGCGAAACAAGGAGCTGAAGTTCACGTTTTAGAATTGACGGAAGAAAGCGCAAAAGAAACTGTTGAAGAAATTAAATCAAATGGAGGAACTGTTTTTGCTCACGCTTGCGACGTTTCTAATCACGAACAGGTAAAATCTACTTTTGAGAAAATTGGAAATATCCATATTTTGGTGAACAATGCAGGAATTGCTCACGTTGGAAAAGTAGACACAACTGCAGAATCTGATTTTGATCGCATCATGAATGTAAACGTAAAAGGGGTTTACAACTGTCTTCATGCTTCGATTCCTGCGCTTAGAAGTTCTGGCGGAGGAGTTATCCTGAACTTGGCTTCTATTGCAAGCTGGGTTGGTATTCCTGATCGTTTTGCTTATTCTACTGCAAAAGGTGCTGTAATGGCGATGACTTTATCAGTTGCAAAAGATTATTTACACGATAAAATTAGATGTAATTCTATTTCTCCTGCGAGAGTCCACACACCATTCGTAGACGGATTTATTGCTAAAAATTATCCTGGAAAAGAAGAAGAAATTTTCGAAAAATTATCTCAATCACAGCCAATCGGTCGTATGGGAAAACCGGAAGAAATCGCCACTTTAGCTTTATTCTTATGTAGCGACGAATCGTCTTTCATCACAGGTTCTGACTATCCAATTGATGGAGGTTTTATTAAATTGAATAACTAAAATTTTCTTTAGCCACAGATTATAAAGATTAAAAGGATTTTTAAATTAAATCTGCTAAAATCTGCAGAATCTGCGTGAAAAATTTTTAAACACATAGAAACATAGATTTTTTTTGATTAGCAAAAAAGAGTAAAGAACAAATCTAGATTTGAACACATAGAACTATGTGAATTTAGATAAATGAAATGACTTTTTAGACAAAGTAAAACTATGATTCTATGTGTTGAAAAAAAATTAAACCGCAGATAGAAGGATTTTCGTTTTCTATTATTGTCAGGCAGAGCGAAGTCGAAGCCCGCGTCCAATTGGAACGCCCTTCGACTTCGCTCAGGGTGACAAACCAGAGCGAATCATTTTAATTCTTATAATCTGTGGCAAAAAATATAAACCACAAATTTCACAAATTCACACAAATTATAATTCGTGGAAATTGGTGCAATTCGTGGCAAAAAACATACACATTACTAAAAAAATTAAAATATGAAACTTATTAGATTCGGAGAAGAAGGAAAGGAAAAACCAGGCGTTTTATTAAATGATAAAAGATACGATGTTTCGTCTATTGTAACAGATTACAACGAAGCTTTTTTTGAAAACGACGGATTAGCAAAATTAGAAAAAGCTTTAAAAAATAATCCCTCTCTTCCAGAAGTAAGCGATTCAGTTCGTTTAGGTTCGCCAGTGGCGCGTCCGTCAAAAATTATCTGTATTGGATTAAATTATGTAGATCACTGCGAAGAGACTGGCGCTGCAATTCCAGAAGAACCAATTATTTTCTTCAAATCAACAACTTCTTTATGCGGGCCAAATGACAATTTGATCATTCCAAAAAACAGTGAAAAAACAGATTGGGAAGTAGAATTAGCATTTGTTGTCGGCAAAAAGGCAAGCTATGTTTCTGAAGAAGATGCGCCAAACTACATCGCTGGATACTGTCTTTTAAATGATTACAGCGAAAGAGCTTTCCAAATCGAAAGAGGTGGACAATGGGCAAAAGGAAAAGGTTCTGATACCTTCGCTCCTCTTGGACCAATTATGGCAACTCCAGACGAGATTGGCGATGTAAACAATCTAAAAATGTGGCTTACTGTAAACGGAAAAACGTTCCAAAACAGTAACACTTCAAACTTGATTTTTAAAATTCCATTTTTAGTGCATTATTTAAGTCAGTTTATGACATTGCTTCCTGGCGACGTAATCAGTACAGGAACACCTCCGGGAGTTGGACTAGGAATTAAACCAGATCCAATTTACATTAAAGCAGGTGACGTAATCGAATTAGGAATTGAAGGTTTAGGCACAAGCAAACAAACAGCTGTAGCTTACCAAGGATAAATTTAGATTATGGCAACTCAAAAATTCTATCTGGCGTTAGACCTAAAAGATGATGCAAATTTAATTGCAGAATACAAAGAACTGCATGAAAATGTATGGCCGGAAATTAAAAAAAGCATTCAGGATTCCGGAATTGAAGTGCTGGATATTTACTGCACCGGAAACCGATTATTTATGATAATTGAAGCCGATGCCGATTTTACTTTCGAAAAGAAAGATCAAGCTGATGCAGTAAACGAGAAAGTTCAGGAATGGGAAACTTTAATGTGGAAATTCCAGCAAGCTTTACCATGGGCAAAACCGGGACAAAAATGGATTTTAATGGATAAAATTTTCGGATTATAACGTCTAACTTTATTTAAATGATATAAAAGGGATTTCGACTTTGGAATCCTTTTTTGTTTTTGAAACAAAATGAGATTAAAACTTTAATGTAAAACAAATTATATATTCATCCTTTTGATTATTTTAGTCACATAAAAATCAAACCTAATTAACCAAAAAATGAAAAAACTAATTATCGCATGCTTCTTTATCTCAGGGGCAGTGTTCGCACAGGACATTAATGTTGTTCAAGGAAATTTTGACTTTTTAAAAGACCAAAAAGAAATCAACACCGTATTTGATTATAGTGATTTTACTATGATGAAAGAAAAAAAGTCGGAAGCACAATATGTAAAAGAACACAAAGCTGACCTTGACGAAAAAGCAAAAGGAAACGGAAACATTTGGGAGAAAAAATGGATTGCAGCAAAAGACCAAATCTGGACTCCTAAATTTTTAGAAATTGCCAATATCGTTTTAACAAAAGAGAAAAAAGATTTAAACTTTCAAGAAGGCTTAAATACTCCTTATACCTTAATTGTAAAAGCAGTATGGATTTACCCAGGCTGGGATGCAGGAATTATGAAACAACCTGCAAAAGTAACAACGAATTTAAAATTTGTTGAAACGGCAAATAAATCAAATGTATTATTGGAAATTACCAGTGACGAAGCTCCAGGAGACCAATGGGGAAGCAACTTTAGCAACGAAACCAGAATTGGAGAAGGATTTGCTAAAACGGCAAAAACAATGTCTAAGCTGATCGCTAAAAAAACTAAATAATATTATTATTTAATATTCCGTAGGAATATCTCGTCGGTAGAAAAAAAATATTGCCGTTTTGTAATATGTCCTGTAGGGACATTTAATTTATGGAAATAAAATATTAATCAAACGTTCCTACGGAACGTATATAATCATAATTACAATTTAATTCTACCGACGAGACATTCCTACGGAATGAATCTACAAAATGAATTGTTTTTTTATAAACAAAGCCCTGAATTATTCAGGGCTTTGTTCTTTTTGCATATTTAATAAATAGGCCATATTCGCAATTACGTGATCGTGTTTCTTGACAAACGAGTTTTCTTCGTTCCATACATAACCTGCTAAAACCGCACATATTTTTTCTTTCACTTCTGGATTTTCAGGCTGATGGAAAAACAATGTCTGCAGATTTCCTGTGTACCATTCTTGCACATAAGTTGTAAAAACGGCAATTCCGCGTTTCATGTATTGTGTAAACTCAACTTCCCAGTCAACAGGAATTCCTTGTGATTCTTTCAAATATAATTTTGCTGCCAGCATTCCAGATTCGGTTGCAAAAGCTACACCTGAAGAGAAAACAGGATCTAAGAATTCCGAACTATTTCCTGTTAAGGCAAAACCATCTCCGTACATTCTTTTTACAGCTCTTGAATAATTTTCTAATTTAACTGGTTCAAACAAAAATTCTGTTCCAGCGAATCGTTTAATATAATAATCTGATTTCTGAATCGCATTTCGCAACGCCTCAGCATTATCTTTATTTTCAGAAAGAGAATTGATAAAATCTGTTGGGCCAACAACACCCAAACTTGTGTTTCCATTAGAAAACGGAATTACCCAAAGCCAAACTTCAGTCTCCAGAATATCAAACGAAATTTGAGTTCCTTCTACTCCTTCTTCTCTATTAATATCTTTAACATGCGTAAAAATAGAAGAATGCGAATCTAATTTTGACGGTGTATCCAAATCTAAAAGTCTTGGCAAAACGCGTCCGTATCCACTAGAATCGATGATAAATTTAGCGTGAATTTCTTTTAGGTTTCCGTCTTTATCTTTTACAATTGTTTTTGAATTTTTCCCTTCGAAAGAAACTTCCAAAACTTCTGTTTCAAATTCTAAATCAATTCCTTTTCTTATAACTTCTTGAGCCATTGTGTTGTCAAAATCAGCTCTTGGAACCTGCCAAGTCCAGTCCCAGCCTTCTCCAAATTTCACACTGAAATCAAAATTGCAGATTTCTTCTCCTCTAATAAAACGAGCGCCTAATTTTTTTTCGAAGTTCATTGCATCAAGAGCGTCAAACAATTCTGCCTCAGCAAAATGATCCATAACACGCGGAATAAGGCTTTCGCCTACCACAAGTCTCGGAAACTTCGTTTTTTCTACAACTTTAACCTTAACATTGTTTTTAAAAAGATACGATGCTGAGACACATCCAGACGGTCCTGCACCAATCACTAAAACATCAACAAACTCCTTTGTCATATTAGAATTATTATCATTAATTAACCTACATTTGCCATCATCAAAATAACTACATTTATTTTGATAAATAAAATTAAATTAGCGCAACCAAAATCGATTTGATGAATACAATAAATGAATATTTAAGTTTAGCAGAATTTGAAGCCATAATCTTTGGGAAAAACAAAGTTGCCATAAGCGATGTGGTCTTAAATCGAGTAAACGAAAGTTTTAATTTCTTGAAAGAATTCTCAGGAAACAAAGTAATCTACGGAGTAAATACAGGATTTGGACCAATGGCTCAATATAGAATTAAGGAGTCAGATCAAATTCAATTGCAATACAATTTAATTAGAAGCCATTCTTCTGGAACTGGAAAACCGTTAAATGCAGAGTGCGCAAAAGCAGCTATTCTAGCAAGATTAAATACACTTTCTTTAGGAAATTCAGGAGTTCATCCTTCTGTTATTCATTTAATGGCCGAATTAATCAATAGAGATATTACGCCTTTAATTTTTGAACACGGTGGTGTTGGTGCCAGCGGTGACTTAGTTCAATTGTCACATTTAGCTTTAGTTTTAATTGGAGAAGGCGAAGTTTTCTATAAAGGACAAAGACGTTCAACTTCAGAAGTTTTCGAAATTGAGGGTTTAAAACCAATTCAGGTAGAAATTAGAGAAGGTTTGGCATTAATCAACGGAACTTCTGTAATGACAGGAATTGGAGTAGTAAATGTTCATTATGCTAAAAAATTATTAGACTGGTCATTAAAAGCTTCTTGTGCAATTAACGAATTAGTTCAGGCTTACGACGATCATTTCTCAGAAGAGTTAAACCAAACCAAACGTCATAAAGGACAGCAGGAAGTTGCTGAAAGAATGAGACAAAACCTTTCTGACAGTACTTTGATACGTAAAAGAGAAGACCATTTATATTCTGGAGAAAATACAGAAGAAATCTTCAAAGAAAAAGTTCAGGAATATTACTCTTTAAGATGTGTTCCTCAAATTTTAGGACCGGTTTTAGAAACTATTAATAATGTCGCTTCTATTTTGGAAGACGAATTTAACTCGGCAAACGATAACCCAATCATCGACGTTAAAAACAAACACGTTTACCATGGTGGAAATTTCCACGGAGATTATATTTCGCTTGAAATGGATAAACTGAAAATTGTTATTACAAAATTAACGATGCTTGCAGAACGCCAATTGAATTATTTATTGAATTCAAAAATCAACGAAATTCTTCCTCCATTCGTAAATTTAGGAACATTAGGATTTAATTTCGGAATGCAGGGCGTACAATTTGTTGCTACTTCAACCACTGCAGAATGCCAGACATTATCTAACCCAATGTATGTGCACAGTATTCCAAACAACAATGATAACCAAGACATTGTAAGCATGGGAACAAATGCGGCGGTTATTACATCAAAAGTAATTGAAAATTCTTTTGAAGTTTTAGCAATCGAATTCATCACAATTGTTCAGGCAATTGATTATTTAGGACAGAAAGATAAAATTTCATCCGCAACCAGAAAATGGTATGACGATGTTCGAAATATAATTCCAACATTTAAGGAAGACCAAGTAATGTATCCTTTTGTTCAAAAAGTAAAAGATTATTTGATCAACAGTTAAAGATTAACATACCACATATGCCCCCAAAAAGAGTTTTTAGTTTTTTAATCATTAAACATTGAATTTTTAAAATCATGAAAAAGACACTTATTTTTTTGCTACTGGCAAGTATTCAATTTGTTAATAGTCAAGAACTGGCATTAGTTAAAAAAAATTCTAAAATTGGATATCTTTCTAAAGATGGATCTTTTAAAATCGAACCGCAATATAAATCGGCCAGAAGTTTTTCTGAAGGTTTGGCTGCTGTAGAAAATGGCGGAAAATGGGGTTTTATTGATGCAAAAGGAAGTTGGATAATTCCAGCAGATTTTAAAGATGCTAAAGATTTTAACAGCGGAATCGCAGTTGTACAAAAAGATAAAGATTGGGTTTACATTAATACAAAAGGAGAAATCCAAAAAGCACCTGTTTCTGATAAAGTATTTGATTTTAATGACGGTGTTGCCTTCATTAGACAAAACAATAAAGTCGGATTAATCAACAACAAAATGACTATTGTTCTGGAGCCAAAATACGATCAGATCAAACCTTTTGAAAATGGTTATGCGAGAGTAGAATTAAATAAAAACTGGGGAATCATCAATACGGAAGGAAAAGAGCTGGTTGAACCTGCTTATGCCGAAATCGGAAATTATTTTAAAGGAACAACTTGGGCCAGAAAAGATAAAACTTTCGGATTGGTAAGCGGCGGAAAATTCATTCCAGTGGATGGAGCTGAAAAAATCTGGGATTTCGAAACTCAAGATTTAACTTTTGCAAAGAAAAATGGAAAAATCGGCTATATTGATTTAAAAGGAAACTGGGTAATTCTTCCTATTTATGATAAAGGAAAAGCGTTTTCTAAAAACCTGGCACCCGTTTTAGTTGGAAAAAAATGGGGATTCATTAATCCGGAAGGAAAATTTGTAATTGAACCAACTTACAGTGATGCAGAAGTTTTCAGTACAAACGGTTTAGCTCCAGTTAAAGAAAACAATTGGGGATTTATCAACGAATCTGGAAAATTAGTCATTCCAACACAGTACGGCATCACAACAAATGCTATTATTGCCATGTTTGTGCAGCAAGACAAAGGATTTATTGGTGGCGTAGCACGAGTAAAAAACGAAGGGAAATGGGGATTTCTTAAACCAGACGGCACAGTTTTAGCCAACCAATGGTTTGAAAACGCTGAATTGTTTTCGAAATCTGAAAAACCACAACCAGTGGCAGCTCCGGCTGAAGCCTCAAAACAAGAAACAAAAACAACCAAACCAGCTGCCAAATCGACACCGAAACCAGCAGCGAAGAAAAAGAAATAATTTTCACTTATGAAGTGTGTATTAGTAACAGGCGGTTCGAGAGGAATCGGAAGTGCTATTTGCAAAAAACTAGCCGTAGAATCCGATTATCATATTCTGATTAATTATCATTCGAATAAAACAGCAGCCGAAGAAACATTACAAGAAATTCAAAAATTAGGCGCAACAGGAGAAATTTTAGGTTTTGATGTTGCCGATTTTGAACAAGTACAAAACGTTCTTACACAATGGCAGGAAGCCAATCCTGAAAAATTGGTAGAAGCGATTGTAAATAATGCCGGAATCACAAAAGATGGTCTTTTTATGTGGATGACACCACAAGACTGGAACGGCGTAATGAATACAAGCGTGAATGGTTTTTTTAATGTAACGCAGTTTTTCATTCAAAAAATGCTTCGCAATAAATATGGACGAATTGTAAATGTTGTTTCTGTTTCTGGAGTAAAAGGAACTGCAGGACAAACCAATTATTCCGCTGCAAAAGGCGCTATTGTTGCCGCTACAAAAGCATTGGCACAAGAAGTGGCAAAACGAAATATTACGGTAAATGCAGTCGCTCCGGGTTTTATCAAAACAGATATGACAAGCGAACTGGACGAAAAAGAGTTACTGAAACTGATTCCGGTAAATCGTTTTGGCGAAGCCGAAGAAGTAGCAGATTTGGTAAGCTTTTTGATTTCTAAAAAAGCAAGTTATATTACAGGAGAAATTATCAATATTAACGGCGGAATATATTCTTAAAGAATACTATGTTGGCGAAGTTTGTTTTTAAGTTTTTTATTTAACAACAAAAATTGTTCGCAATCCCGATAGCTATCGGGAGCAGAGCCGCAAAGTTTTATTAAATAAAGATTTTAGAAAAAACCTTTGCGACTTGGTGCCTTTGCGGCAAGATTAAAAAAAACTTTGTGCCTTTGTTTTAAAAATTACACTTTAAGGATAAAAAAATTACTTTTGAAAGACGATGAATAGAAGAGTTGTAATTACTGGAATGGGAATTTATTCTTGTATCGGAACTTCTTTAGACGAAGTAAAAGATTCATTATATCAAGGAAAATCCGGCATTCAGTTTGACGCTGAACGAAAAGAATTTGGTTTTCAATCGGCCCTTACAGGAATGGTTCCAAAAGCTGATTTAAAAAATCTATTGACGCGCAGACAACGTATGAGCATCGGTGAAGAAACCGAATATGCTTATATGGCGACTATAGAAGCGCTAAAAAATGCTAATATCGATGATGCTTTTTTTGATGAGCACGAAGTAGGTATTATGTATGGAAATGATAGTGTTTCTAAAGCTATTATTGACGCTACCGATATTGTACGAGAAAAAAAAGATACTGCTCTTATTGGTTCTGGTGCAATTTTCAAGTCGATGAATTCTACCGTAACTATGAATCTTTCAACGATTTTTAAACTTAGAGGGATCAACTTAACGGTAAGTGCAGCTTGTGCGAGCGGTTCACATTCTATTGGTTTAGCGTATTTTTTAATTAAAAGCGGTTTTCAGGACATCATAATTACTGGCGGTGCCCAGGAAATTAATAAATATGCCATGAGCAGTTTTGACGGATTGGGTGTTTTTTCTAATAGAGAAAGTGATCCTGAAAAAGCTTCAAGACCTTTTGATGCCGGGCGCGACGGACTAATTCCGAGTGGCGGTGGTGCAACTTTAATTTTGGAAAGTTACGAATCTGCCATTGCCCGAGGCGCTACAATTATAGCAGAAATTGGCGGTTATGGTTTTTCATCTAATGGCGGTCATATTTCAACTCCAAACGTTGAAGGACCTGCAACAGCTATGAAAAGAGCTCTTGATGATGCCCAGTTACAAGCTTCAGATATTGAATATATAAATGCGCATGCAACCTCAACTCCTGTTGGTGATGCAAACGAAGCCAAAGCGATTTTTGAAGTCTTTGGCGAAAAAAATCCGCCTGTAAGTTCTACCAAATCAATGACAGGCCACGAATGCTGGATGGCCGGGGCAAGTGAAATTATTTACTCTATCTTAATGATGCAGAACGATTTCATTGCACCAAACATCAATTTAGAAAATCCAGATGAAGATGCTTCAAAATTAAATTTAGTTAAAACTACGTTAAACAAAAAATTTGATATATTTTTGTCCAATTCTTTCGGGTTTGGAGGAACCAACTCGGCGTTGGTGGTTAAAAAGTTTAAATTGAACGATGAATAAAGAAGAGATTATAGCAAAAATTAATGGTTTTTTAGTTGATGAATTTGAAGTTGATAATGACGACATTGAACCAAATGCTAATTTAAAAGATACGCTTGGATTAGATAGTTTAGATTATGTTGATTTAGTAGTTTCAATCGAATCTAACTTTGGCGTAAAACTAGTTGAAGCAGATTTTGTTGGAATTTCTGATTTCCAAAGTTTTTATGATCTTATCGAAACTAAAATAAAAGCCAAATCAGCTTAATGAGTCAATGGGATGGCAAATCAAAAGGAACTGTTTTAGGTTATAGAATATTCGTTTTTTTGATTAAAAAAGCGGGTGTTAAAGCTGCTTACGTATTACTTTATTTCGTTGCTTCTTATTACTTTTTATTTTTGAAGAAAAGCAATCGTGCTATCTTTTATTATTTTAAAGAGAGGCTGCAGTATTCCTGGTTCAAATCTAAAAAAATGGTTTTCAAAAGTTACTACACTTTTGGACAAACCATTATTGATAAAGTTTCGATTTCTGCCGGAATGCGAAACAAATTCACTTATGAGTTTGACGGAATTGAAACCCTCAAAAAACTGCTTGCCGAGAAAAAAGGCGGTGTTTTAATTAGTGCCCATGTTGGTAATTTTGAAATTGCCGAACACTTTTTAGGAGACATCGACCTCAACTTTCAAATCAATCTGGTTACAACAGATTTAGAGCATTCTGCCATAAAAAATTACTTAGAAAGTGTCACGCAAAAACCAACTGTAAAATTTATCATTATCAAAGAAGATTTGTCTCATATTTTTGAGATCAATTCAGCCTTGGCCAAGAATGAATTGGTTTGTTTTACAGGCGATCGTTATTTTGAAGGCACCAAATCTCTATCTGAAAATCTTTTAGGCAGAGAAGCTAACTTTCCTGCTGGACCTTTTTTAATTGCTTCAAGATTAAAAGTTCCTGTTGTTTTTGTATATGTAATGAAAGAGCCAAACCTTCATTATCATTTATATGCTAGAGAAGCAACGGTAAAACATCGTGACGAAAAAGGTCTTCTTAAGGAATATGTTACTAGCGTAGAAAGCATTCTGCGACAATATCCTTTACAATGGTTTAACTATTTTGACTTTTGGAACGATTTAAAGTCGTAATTTTTTTTGCCACGACCCAAGCGATAGTGAACTTGCAAAGCGATTCACAAATTTTCGCTAATTATTGGAATAGTATTTTTACTTAGAATTACTACTTTTTTTGTAAAATCATAATCTTTATGAATCATAATTCGTGAAATAAACAGTATTCATAATTTAATCAAAATCATTCATCACGATTGTATTTACTAATTCGTGAATTCGTGGCTTAAAAAAAGCGTTAGTCAAAACAAGAAAATTTGTTTAAATAAAATTTAATTACTTTTGTTCGCAACCTAAGCAAGTAACCTAAATGAAAAATGTCCTAGTTATTTATTATTCTCAATCAGGACAGCTAGAAACTATTGCACGAAACATTGCAAAACCGTTTTTAAATGATGAGAATATAAATGTAACTTTTCACGAAATACAACTGGAGAAACCTTTTCCTTTTCCATGGAACAAGGATTCTTTTTTTGATGCTTTCCCGGAATCTTTTTTACAGATTCCCACAGCATTAAAACCAGTTCCGGAAGAAATTGTAAATACAAAATTTGATTTGATACTCTTTCATTATCAGGTTTGGTATTTATCGCCTTCTATTCCTATCAATTCCTTTTTGAAAAGTGACGATGCCAAAAAATTATTGAACAATACTCCTGTTATTACCATAAGCGGTTCAAGAAACATGTGGATTATGGCGCAGGAAAAAATCAAAGCCTTATTAAAGGAGGCAAATGCCAATTTGGTTGGAAATGTAGCTTTGGTAGACCGCGTTGGAAATTTAATCAGCGTAATCACCATTGTAGAATGGATGTTTTCCGGAGTTAAAAAAAAATATTTAGGTATTTTTCCGCTTCCGGGAGTTTCAGATAAAGACATCGAAGAATCAAGTCAGTTTGGAGAAATTATGCTGGATTCTTTCAACAAAAATAGTTTAACCACCGATTTACAGCCAAAATTAGTAAACGCGGGAGCTGTAAAAATTAGTTCTTACTTAGTGACTGTTGACAAAACAGCCAATAAAATTTTTAATAAATGGTCAAACATCATTTATAAAAATCAAAAAAAACGAAAACAGCTTCTAAAAGTATTTAATGTTTATTTATTCCTTGCAATTTGGTTAATCTCACCAATAGTGTATATATTGCACTTGATTTCCTACCCTTTTAAGTTAAAAACCATAAAAAGAGAAACTCAATATTATCAAGGAGTTTAGAAGACTATTTTTAGATTATGTTTGAAGTATATATTACAAAAGCTGCAAAATATTTGCCAAATGAAGCTGTTTCTAACGATGAAATGGAAGCCTATTTAGGTCTTATCAACGATACTGCTTCAAAAGCAAGACGTATTATTTTGCGCAATAATAAAATTACAAGCCGATATTACGCTGTTGACAAAACAGGTAAAAGTACACACAGCAATGCCGAATTAACACGTAATGCTATTTTACCATTATTCGACGAAAATTTCACACCGCAGGATTTAGAAGTACTTTCATGCGGAACCTCAACTCCGGATATTTTCCTGCCTTCGCATGCTGCGATGGTACATGGTTTACTAAAAAATAAATCGGTAGAACTAAACTCTTCAACAGGAGTTTGCTGCGCTGGAATGAACTCTCTTAAATTTGGTTTTCTTTCTGTGCGTTCCGGAAATTCAAACAATGCCATCTGTACAGGTTCAGAAAAAGTTTCGACTTGGCTGAATGCTCAAAAATACAATCACGAAGCAGAAAATTTAAAAAATCTTGAAGAACAACCTATTATTGCTTTCAAAAAAGATTTCTTAAGATGGATGCTTTCGGATGGTGCTGGTGCTTTCTTATTAGAAAACAAACCACGCGGACCAATCTCCTTAAAAATCGAATGGATGGAAGCTTTTTCGTATGCTTACGAATTAGAGACTTGCATGTATGCGGGAGGAGACAAATTAGAAAACGGAGAAATCAAAGGCTGGAGCGATTATGCACCAGAACAATGGTTGAACGAATCTGTTTTTTCAATCAAACAAGACGTAAAATTATTAGATGAATTTATCCTTTCGAAAGGTGCGGAAAGCATGAAAGAGGCAATGGATAAAAACAACATCAAATCGGAAGATATTAATTATTTCATTCCTCACGTTTCTTCTAATTTCTTTGTGGAAGGATTAAAGAAAGGATTAAGCGAAAAAGGAATTGGAATGAGTGACGAAAAATGGTTCATGAATCTTTCAAGAGTGGGTAATGTAGGTTCTGCCTCAATTTATCTGGCACTGGAAGAATTAATGAATTCAGGGAAATTGAAAAAAGGAGATCATATTCTTTTATCAGTTCCTGAAAGCGGAAGATTTTCTTTTGCTTATGCGTATTTAACAGTTTGCTAATGGAAACAATGACTTCTTTAGAAAAAGAAATGGTAGAAAATTTACTACCGCAAAAGTTCCCTTTTGTGATGGTCGATGCGATGTATTCTTATACCGAAACTTCTTTGGTTTCGGGTTTAAAAATTCAGCAGGATAACATTTTTGTAAACGATGAACTTTTTCTGGAAGCAGGTTTAATTGAACACATGGCACAGTCTGTAGCATTGCATACGGGTTATCAATATTTTTTGAGAAACGAAATTGCCCCAACAGGTTACATCGGTTCTATTAAAGAAATTGAAATAAAAAAACTGCCTCGATTAAACGACAACATTCAATCTGAAGTAACTATTTTACAGGAATTTGCCGGGATTACTTTGGTGAATATCGTAACAAAATTAAATAACGAAGAAATTGCAAACGGACAAATGAAAACCGTTTTAGCCAAATAATATATGATTTTGAATACCGGAGTTGACATACAAAATTATTTACCGCACAGAGCACCAATGCTTATGGTGGATTTGATTTTGGATATTGATTCCAATTTCGTAGAAACCATATTTTTGATAAAAGAAGACAATATTTTTGTTCAAAATAATGTTTTTATCGAAGCGGGTTTAATTGAAAATACGGCGCAGACCTGTTCGTCTATTGTTGGAAAAAAATATTTTTTTGACGAAGACGGAACAGAAAATGAGAACGTAAATGTAATTGGATTTATAAGTGCCTTAAAAAATGTAAAAATTCATTCGTTGCCTAAAGTCGGCGATACTATAATTACTAAAGCAAATTTAATTTCAAAATTCGCTGGCGACGATTACACATTATGCACGATGAGCTGTCAAAGCTCAGTCGAAGACCAGATACTCTTAGAATGCGAAATTAATTTGTTCATTCAAAAAACAGTTTCGGTTGAATAATTCAAAAAAAATTATTTTACATCTCGTAATCCGAATCGGAATTCTCGTTCTTTTGCTTGGGTTGGTTTTCTTATTTTGGTATTTCACTTACGACCCTCATAAATATTGCGACGAAACCGGACACAGACATGTTGACGGCGGTTTAGGATTTTTTGTCCTGATATTTTTGATAACCCAAATGTTTTATTTGGGATTACTAATAGAAATGATTTATTTATTCATAAAGAAACAGCGAACCTTAGCTTTCGCCAATCTTGGATTTTTAATAATTAGTTTATGTATAGTTGTAATCTGTATGTTCCTAATCAATTAAATTAGCAAAATGGAAAAAGATAAAGTACCACAAGATACCAGCAACTTAACGAAAAACAACGTTAAAGAACTTTTGTACGCAACAGATGAAAATGGAAATTACACCACAACATTGAGTACAGGCTGGGAACCAAAAACAATCGCACTTTCGAATTCGATCGATGAAATAAACGAACGTATTGCCGATGCCAAACAACAGGTTCTAAATGGGGAAGCAAGTCCGATTGTGTATTTTATGGAAGTCAATAAAATGGATCTTACTATTTTATCCAGTTATGTAGGATTTTGGAAATGGCGCGTAAAAAGACATTTTAAACCGAGTGTTTTTGCAAAACTAAACGATAAGATTTTAAAAAAATATGCTGATACTTTTGAAGTATCAATTGAAGAATTAAAAAACAGCATTACCCAATAAATGGAATTAACTTTCACACATCATCAGTCTGCTCATTGCGAGAATGGAGTAGCGTCAAATCTGCTAAAAAACAGCGGACTAAACATCAGCGAACCGATGGTTTTTGGTATTGGCTCAGGATTATTTTTTGTATACCTGCCTTTTATCAAAGTGAATTATGCACCGGCAATAAGTTACCGAACTTTGCCTGGACAGATTTTTAATAAAGTCGCCACTCGTTTAAATTTAAAAATAAAAAGACAAAAATTTTCTTCTGTTTCAAACGCTAACAAAGCTTTAGATGAAAATTTAAAAAATAATATTCCAACAGGATTACAGGTTGGCGTTTACAACTTAAGTTATTTTCCAGATGAATATCGTTTCCATTTCAACGCACACAATTTAGTTGTTTACGGAAAAACCGATACTGATTATTTAGTAAGCGATCCTGTAATGGAAACCGTTACGACTTTAACCCACGAAGAACTGGATAAAGTCCGTTTTGCCAAAGGAGCTTTTGCACCACGTGGTCAAATGTATTATCCAATTCAGATTCCACAAAACGTTGATTTAAAAAGCGCGATAATTAAAGGAATTAAAAATACTTGCCGTGATATGTTGGCACCAATGCCAATTGTAGGCGTTCGCGGCATCAAATTTGTTTCCAAGCAAATTAGAAAATGGCCGATAAAACACGGAACCAAAAAAGCCAATCATTATCTGGCGCAAATGGTTCGTATGCAGGAAGAAATTGGAACCGGAGGCGGTGGTTTCCGTTTTATTTATGCGGCATTTTTACAGGAAGCTTCGGTTATTTTAGGTAACGAAGAACTGAAAGAACTTTCTAAAGAAATGACAAAAATTGGAGATTCATGGCGAGATTTTGCTGTTGAAGCTTCGCGAATTTATAAAAACAGAAGTGCCAAAGAAGATGCTTACAATACTATTGCCGATGAACTTTTGGACATTGCCAATAGGGAAGAAATCTTTTTCAAAAAATTAAAAAAAGCGATCAGCTAAAATATATTTTGCAGTCCATAATTAAAATAGAATCCCTGTCGAAAAAGTACAAAAATGCAGAAATGTATTCTTTGAACAATGTTTCGCTGGATATAACTCAAGGGCAGATTTTTGGGTTACTTGGTCCAAACGGTGCTGGAAAAACAACCTTAATCTCCATGCTCTGCGGATTAATAAAACCAACTTCTGGACATTTTACCATTGATGGTTTAGATTATCAGCATCATTCTTCAAAAATTAAAAAAATTATTGGTGTTGTTCCTCAGGAATATGCCTTATATCCTACTCTTACAGCCAGAGAAAATTTGCTTTATTTTGGCAGTATGTATGGTTTAAAAGGAAATGATTTAAAAGACAAAGTAATCGAAACTCTGGATCTTTTAGGGCTTTTAAAATTTGCCGACAAACAAGTACAAACTTTTTCAGGCGGAATGAAACGCCGTGTTAATCTGATTGCCGGAATTCTGCATAATCCAAAAGTTTTATTCTTAGACGAGCCAACTGTTGGTGTTGACGTTCAGTCTAAAAATGCAATTATCGATTACTTAAAAGTATTGAACCAAAACGGAACAAGCATTATTTATACTTCTCATCATTTGGCTGAAGCCGAAGATTTCTGCAGTAATATTGCCATCATCGATCAAGGACAAATTTTTACTAAAGGAACTCCTTCAAGTTTAATTGCTTCTGTTGAAGATGCCCGAAATCTCGAAGATGTTTTTATTTCATTAACCGGTAAAGCTTTGAGAGATGCTATATAAAATTTGGATGTCGGTTGTGAAAGAATTTTTACTGCTTAAACGTGATTTAGGCGGTTTGATTATTCTGTTTGTAATGCCATTAGTTTTGGTTATCACTGTGACTTTAATTCAAGACAGCACTTTTAAAACGGTAAGCGATTCTAAAATTCCGATTTTATTGGTTGACAATGACAAAGGTTCTGTTTCAAAAACTGTTTTTGAGAATTTAGAAAAAAGCAATTTATTCAGTGTTGTCACGCAGATTGACAACAAAGCTATTACAGAAGATGTTGCCAGAGAAAATGTCCACAAAGGAAAATTTCAATTGGCTATTATAATTCCAAAAGATTTAAGTACAGATTTACAGGCCAAAGTAGATCAAAATGTAGAAAAAATTGTCAGCAGTTTAGGAATGACGGACAGCACTGCATCAGCCGAACCTCAACGCATTATAAAAGAAAAAGAAGTAAAATTATACTTTGATCCTGCGGTACAAATGAGTTTCAAAAATGCTGTCATGAGTTCTATCGACAAAATGATTTCGCAGATTGAAACCAAATCCATTTATACTACTTTTCAAAATCAATTAGGTGAAGGAACTACTGATTTTGAACAGAAAAGTTTTATTACTTTCAAAGAAATAATTCCAACGATTAATAATAAAGAAGTACGTCCAAATTCAGTACAACACAACGTTCCGGCCTGGACACTTTTTGCGATATTTTTTATTGTAATTCCGTTATCCATCAATATTGTAAAAGAAAAATCACAGGGAACTTTTGTGCGGTTAAGAACCAATCCGGTTTCTAATGTTGTTGTGATTATCGGAAAAACGATCACTTATTCTGTCATTTGTATGATTCAGTTTTATATGATGGTTGCCGTTGCCGTATTCTTATTTCCATCCATAGGATTGCCTTCTTTAAATATCGAAGGACATTTGTTTTTAATGAGTGTCGTTGCCTTATTTTCAGGTTTTGCCGCTATCGGATTCGGAATTTTATTGGGAACAATTGCAAGCACGCAGGAACAATCGGCTCCTTTTGGTGCAACTAGCGTAATTATTTTAGCTGCAATCGGTGGTATTTGGGTTCCTGTTTTTGCCATGCCAAGCATCATGCAGATCATTGCCAAATCTTCTCCAATGAACTGGGGATTAGAAGCTTTTTATGATGTTTTGTTGCGCAACGTTTCATTGTTAGAAATTATTCCTGAAATAAGTTTATCCTTTTTGTTTTTTATTCTCACATCAGCCATCGCATTATTTTATGATCAAAAGAAAAGAGCAGTTTAAAGAAGCCACGAACCTAACCGTTTCCCACGAAATCAGAATTCGTTTTAACGAAACTGATCCGCTTGGAATTGTTTGGCATGGCAATTATATCACCTATTTCGAAGATGGACGTGAGGCATTTGGACGTGAACATGGATTAACGTATTTGGATATTGCAAAAACGGGTTATACAACCCCAATTGTAAAATCGACCTGCGAACATAAATTGTCATTGCGTTATGGTGATGTCGTAACAATAGAAACCACGGTTGTTGACACTCCCGCAGCTAAAATGATTTATCGTTTTAAAATTATTGATGACAAAGGAGAAGTAGCCTGCACAGGCGAAACCACTCAGGTTTTTTTAGATGCAGCAGGAAATTTAATGCTGACGAATCCTCCTTTTTATGAAGAATGGAAAAGGAAAGTTGGGTTGTTGAAATAAAACACGAATTGCACAAATTAGCACGAATTAATTTTCGTTTTCCTGCAAGGTTTCCAAAACCTTGTAGGTATAAATAATTAAGATTGATACAAATCTGCGTGAAATCATTTTTGAAGATAACGCTTTTAAATAAAAAACATACCTACAAGGTTTTGGAAACCTTGCAGGAGAAATCGAGAATCATAAAATGTTAAGAGAAATATACATTACAGAAACCAATTGCATCACACCTCTGGGTTTTGATGTCGAATCAAATGTTGAGGCGATTCTTCGCGGCAATTCTGGCATTCAGCTTCATAGTGACATTTCCTTAATGCCCAATTCATTTTATGCTTCGATTATTTCTGATGAAAAAATAAACAGTGCTTTTTCAAAAATCAGTAATAAAACAAAATATTCCCGTTTAGAGAAAATGATGATTTTGGCTTTAGAGCCGATTTTCAAAAATTCGCGTATTGAATTGAATTCAAAAACTGCTTTTATACTTTCGACGACAAAAGGAAATGTAACCGCTTTAAAAGAGAATTCAGAAGAAAATTTTAATAACGCACATTTAGATGTTTTAGCCCAAAACGTTGCCAATTTCTTCGGATTTCAAACACAACCCATTGTAGTTTCAAATGCCTGCGTTTCTGGAATTTTAGCCGTTTCTGTTGCCAAAAGAATGATTCAGTCTGAACTTTACGACAATATTTTTGTTGTTGCCGGAGACGAAGTTTCAGAATTTGTTTTATCTGGATTTAATGCGTTTCAGGCGATGAGTGAACTGCCTTGTAAACCGTATTCTAAAAACAGGACTGGCGTAAGTTTAGGCGAAGCCACAGCAGCCGTTTTAGTTTCGGCGGAAGCCAAAAATGCTAAAATTAAAGTAATCGGCGATAGTTCTATAAACGATGCAAACCATATTTCCGGGCCGTCAAGAACAGGCGAAGGTTTGTTTCGAAGTATTCAGAATGCTTTGAAAGAAGCTCAGATTGAAACTGATAATTTAGATTATATTTCAGCTCACGGAACTGCAACGCCTTATAATGACGAAATGGAAGCCATTGCTCTAAATCGTTTAGGCTTACAGAATGTTCCCGTAAATAGTTTAAAAGGATTTTACGGTCATACTTTAGGTGCTTCAGGATTATTGGAAACTGTAATTGCGATAGAATCAGCGAATCAAAATACACTTTTTGAATCGAAAGGTTTTGATGAAATTGGAGTTAGTGAAAAGGTAAATGTTATTGAGAAAAATGAAGAGGCGACTATTAAGTATTTTTTGAAAACGGCTTCTGGATTTGGAGGTTGTAATACGGCTGTGGTTTTTGAGAAAGTGAATTAGATAATAATATAAACTATTTAGTAAAGAATGCTGAGCCGTTTAGTTCTCTTTCTTTCAAAATAGTATCAACAATTTTAATGATTTGTATTTTTGAAACATCTTGATCTTCTAAAGCCATTGTAGAATATACAGTGTCAACAAGAACTTTTGATAAAAAGCTTTTTTGTTTTAATAGCGGATATTTTTCGTAGAATTTCATAAGGTATCAAATCTATAAAATTTAATTCCAACTTGTAAATAAATCTTACAAGTTCAACATTATTAATAAAAAAATGAAACTATCAAAATTTATATTTATAACTCTTGTTCTTATTTCATCTTTTGGATGTAAAAAGAAAGAAGTGTCTGAATCTAATTTTGAAAAAGAGGTTTTAAATAGTGTTTTTGTCGAAATTGTAGATTCTATTTATATGGATCGAAGAATTATGTATCCGCCACCAATGCCAAAGATCGATTTCAAAACGAATAAAAAAGATACTATTGGCTATCATGATAAATTAAAAAGATATCAAATTGAACAAGATTCTATTAAAAATGACAAAAACAAAATTTTAATTGGTGTTCACGATTTTATAATTAGTAATAGAGTCAATGATGAAAAATTTGATTTGACACCATTCAAAAAAAACAAAAAATTTGATTTTCAATATACCTCTAAATTTCCTGAGGAAATATATTGGGACATAAACGATAAAAAAAGCAAAATGCCGGTTGGCACTATTACAATTCATAAAATTCATTTCAATAAAACTAAAACATCAGGAATTTTAGAAGCAAGTGCTTCATGCGGAGGTGGAAAATGTGGCAGAGGATTTGAAATTACAATTGAAAACAAATCTGGAAAATGGCATATTTCAAAAATTATTGACACTTGGATTTCGTAATAGAATTTTCATAATAAACAATGACTCAAAACAAAACCAACATACAATCCTACATCACCATTCAAAACAACGAAATTGTTTTGAACGGAACTTCTGTTTTCAAAATTGAACCAACAGATTTTGCTGATTTCTCTAAACAAGCCTATCGTAATTTTGAAATGCAGTATCCAAAGTTTTTCAAAATGGATGCTTTGAGCAAACTGGCTTTTTTAGGATCAGAATTACTTTTGAGTCCGATAACTTCGACAGAAGAAGAAAATAATATCGCTTTGGTTTTAGCCAATAAATCGTCAAGTTTAGATACTGATGTAAAATATCAGGAATCGATTTCAGATAAAGAAAACTATTTTCCGAGTCCGGCAGTTTTCGTTTATACACTGCCAAATATTTGTCTGGGCGAAATAAGTATCCGTCATCAGCTGAAAAGTGAAAATTCTTTCTTTATATTTGACACCTTTAACACAGAATTTATGTCTAATTATTCTAATATTCTTTTGAATACGAATAAAGCAGATATGGTTTTGTGTGGCTGGGTAGAGTTTTTTAAAGACGATTATAAAGCTTTTCTTTGCACCATCAGCAAGGAAGAAAACACAAAATTTACAAACGAAACTATCAATACATTATACAATAAATAAGCATGGAAGCATTAAAAGAAGAATTGAAAAACAAAATTATCACGACTCTAAACCTTGAAGATATTGCAGTAGAAGACATTGCTGATAACGATCCTTTGTTTGGAGATGGTTTAGGTTTAGACTCAATTGATGCACTTGAATTGATTGTGATTTTAGATAAAGATTACGGAATTAAATTAGTTGACCCGAAAGAAGGAAAAACTATTTTCCAGTCTATCGAAACTATGGCAGCGTACATTAGCGCCAATAGAACGAAATAAATTGTAGATTTTAGACTTTAGATTTTAGATTTCCAACTGGAATCTAAAATTTAAACTGTTTTAAAATCCTTCAACTTTGTCAAAGTTTTGAACTTTGACAAAGTTTCGAGAATCTAAAATCATAAATCTAAAATGACAAAAGGTGTTGCAATAACGGGAATGGGAATTATCTCAGCAATCGGGAATTCGGTTGAGGAAAACTTTCATTCGCTAATCGAAAATAAAATCGGGATTTCCCGTATCTCCAATATTTCTACAGTTCATGCAGATGTTATCAAAGTCGGCGAAATTAAAAAAACCAACGATGAATTAATCGCCGAACTGGAGTTAAACAGTGATAATAATTTTTCGAGAACTGCTATGATTGGTACTTTGGCAGCAAAACAAGCTGTTGAAAATGCCGGCATAACCAATATCAACGAATTTAGAACAGGACTTATTTCGGCTACAAGCGTGGGCGGAATGGACATGACAGAGAAACATTATTACGATTATTTCGAAAAACCGGAATTGGTTAAATATATTACCTGTCATGACGGCGGTGATGTTGCCGAAAAAATTGCGGAAGAATTGGGTTTAAAAGGAATGGTTTCTACTATTAGTACCGCTTGTTCATCTGCAGCAAACTCAATTATGCTGGGCGCTAGATTAATCAAAACCGGAAAACTGGATCGTGTAATTGTAGGCGGAGCCGATGCTTTGTCAAAATTCACCATCAACGGATTTAAAACTTTGATGATTTTGTCTGACGATTACAACAAACCTTTTGACAACAACAGAAAAGGATTAAACCTTGGCGAAGCCGCAGCTTTTTTGGTTTTAGAATCGGATGAAATTGTTGAGAAACAAAATAAAAAAGTGCTGGCAAGAGTTTCTGGTTATGGAAATGCAAATGATGCTTTTCATCAAACTGCTTCTTCTGAAAACGGAGACGGCGCTTATCTGGCAATGAAAAAAGCTTTTGAAGTTTCGGGTTTAAAACCTTCTCAAATTGATTATATCAACGTTCATGGAACAGCAACGCCTAACAACGATTTATCTGAAGGAAGAGCTTTACGAAGAATTTACGAAGACAAAAAAGTGCCCGATTTTAGTTCTACAAAACCTTTTACCGGACATACATTAGCAGCTGCAGCGGCAATTGAAGCTGTTTATAGCGTATTGTCTATTCAAAATAATGTGGTTTATCCGAATTTGAATTTTGAAACGCAGATGGAGGAATTCGATTTGACACCACAGACCTCTTTAAAAAATACAACCATAGAACACGTTTTATCTAACTCTTTCGGATTTGGAGGAAACTGTTCCACCCTTATATTTTCAAAAAGCTAATGACAAAAAAAACATATATAAATGGAGTAGGCTGTATTTCGACTCAAAAAACATTTGATACTGTTTTTTTGGAAGAAGCCAATGTAAATCACGATGAAAATGTATTGGCAATTGTTCCGCCGGCATACAAAGAATATATTTCGCCGGCAGCAAGCCGAAGAATGGCTAAAGGAGTAAAAAACGGAATTGTTGCTTCTGCCCTAGCCATGAAAGATGCTAATGTAGAAAGTGTTGATGCTATCATTACTGGAACAGGTTTAGGGTGCATCGAAGATTCTGAAAAGTTCCTGAAAAGTATTTTAGATAATAAAGAAGAATTCCTAACTCCGACTTCTTTCATTCAATCTACTCATAATACAGTTGGTGCTCAGATTGCACTTTTACAGCAATGTAAAGGTTATAATTTTACCTATGTAAACGGTGCGGTTTCTTTTGAATCGGCTTTGATTGATGCTAAAATGCAGATTGAAGAAGACGAAGCGAATTCCATTTTAGTGGGAGGCGTTGACGAAAACGGAGATTATACAACTGCTCTTTTCAAATTAAACGGACGCATTAAAGCCGATAATACTGCGCCTTATGATGTACTGACTTCTAAAACAAGTGGTGCCGTTTATGGTGAAGGTGCCAGTTTTTTTGTTTTAGAAAATGAAAAAAAAGACAATACTTACGCTGAACTTTTAGATGTTAGTATTATAAATACTTTGGAAGTAAACGAAGTAGAATCTGAGATTAAATCTTTTTTGAAATCCAATCATTTAGAAATTTCAGATATCGATGCTTTAGTTTTAGGTTTTGACGGAAATGCGAATTTTGAAAATTATTACAGAAATCTCGCTGAAAATGCCTTTGCCCAAACTCCTGTTTTATATTACAAACATTTGAGCGGCGAATACGATACGGCTTCGGCTTTTGCTTTTTGGATGGCTTCTAAAATTTTAAAAACACAGGAAGTTCCGGAAATTGTAAAAGTAAATTCGGTGACAAAACCAGCTTACAAAACCATTTTATTGTACAATCAATTAAGTGGCAAAAATCATAGTTTTACGTTACTATCCAAATGATAACGCATAAAAACATCTCGATATTTTTCATCCTTTTATTGCTTTTAATGTTTATTGCAAACTTTATTATGCCAATAAATATATGGTATTATTGGGCTGTAGTTTTTCTTTGGCTTGGAATAAATGCTATTGGCTCTTCGAGAATTTCTTCTAATTATCATGTAAAAGCCTATTGCAGTAATCCATTAGAAACAGAGCAAAAAATTGCGCTTACTTTTGATGATGGGCCAAGCCCTTATACTTTAGAAGTTTTAGAGCTTCTGAAAAAATATAATGCCAGCGCTACTTTTTTCTGTATTGGAAAAAATATTGAAGCGCATCCTGAAATTCTTCAAAAAGTAATTGATGAAGGGTATTTAGTTGGAAATCATTCCTATTCTCATTCTAAGTTTTTTGATTTTTATAATGCAAAACAAATCAGGGAGGAAATTGAGAAAACAGATACACTCCTGGAAAAATTCACTTCCAAAAAAATCAACTTTTTTCGTCCGCCTTATGGAGTTACAACTCCTTCGATTAGAAGAGTATTAGAAAAAACAAATCACAAAGTTATTGGCTGGAATATTCGTTCACTTGATGGAGGAACAAAAAATCAGGAATTGATTTTAAACCGAATTACAAAACGAGTTTCTCCCGGCGGAATCGTACTTTTGCATGATACAGGCAAACACTCTGTTTTGGTCTTGGAACAGTTTTTGCAATTTTTACAGCAAAATAATTATCAGGTCGTTTCGATTGAAGAACTTTTGAATCTTAAAGCTTATGGAGATTGAACGCGGATGAAACAGATTCGCTATCGCGAAGACGCGGATTTAAACGGATTTTATTAAATTAAAAATTCGCAAAAATTGGTGCAATTCGTGGCGAAAAAACAATGCACAATTTAAAAAATATGAAAACTAAAATATCCCTACTAATCCTTTTTATTTCAGGCAGTTTATTTGCTCAGGAGCAAAAAATGACTGCTGCAGAAATTGCGCAATTTAAAGAAGACGTAAATGTGGTTGCCAAAAAAATCAAAACACTTAGTACCGATTTTGTTCAGTACAAACATTTGGATTTTCTTTCGAAAGATATTGAAACATCCGGAAAAATGGTTTTTAAAGAACCCGCTTTGCTTCAATGGCAATACAAAAAACCATACAATTACAGCATTACCTTTAAAAACGGAAAAATCCTGATTAATGACGAAGGAAAGAAAAGCGCCGTTGATATTGGCAACAGTAAAATCTTTGCCCGCATCAATAAATTAATTGTGGGAAGTGTAAGCGGAAACATGTTTGACGATAAAGAATTTACGATTTCGTATTTCAAAGTGAAAGGTCAGAATCTAGCAAAGTTTATTCCGAAAGATGCGACGCTAAAAAAATACATCAAGCAAATTGAACTGACTTTTGACAAAGAAGAAGCAACTGTTGTTCAGGTAAAATTATTAGAGTCTTCAGAAGATTATACCCGAATTGTACTTAAAAATAAAGTGATCAATGCAAAAATCGACGATTCAGTTTTTACTAATTAATTTCGTTTTAGCTCTTGTATTCGTTTCCTGCGGTTCGGTTACAAAAAACTATACGCCTAAAAAATTAGACCAAACGTCTTATACGGTTCCGTATTTCTCCGATTCAAAAACCGATTATGTTTATAAAACTAATATCAGCGTTTACGGAAATGAGTTATCCGGAATTTTCATTGCCAAGAAAATAAACGACACTACGCATCGTGTTGTTTTCACTACAGAATTCGGAAATAAATTAATGGATTTCGAAATTTCAGAAAACGATTTTAAAGTCAATTCCATCGTTTCAGAATTAGACCGAAAAATATTAATCAATACTTTAAAAGAAGATTTTCGTTTGCTTTTAAAAAAGGAATATTCGATTCAGGAACAGTTTGAAAATGAGTCAGCTAAAATTTATAAATCAAAAGACGGTAAACGCGACAACTATATTTTCATCTCCAAAAAAGATCAAAAACTGGAAAAGATTGTTCATGCTTCTAAAACAAAAGAAAAATTTACACTGCTTTTCAGTTCAGAAAACAATATTTTTGCTGAAAAGATTCAGATAATTCATCAAAATATTAAGCTTAAAATCGAGCTGAATTATTTTAAATCAGAATAAAAAATTAAACTAATAATAAACTTTAAATCAATTCGAAATGAGAAATTTTGTGGTAATTGCATTTGTTTTGTTCTTCGGGATTCAATCTTCAGAAGCGCAAGTAAGAGTTAGTCCGGGTTTAAGAGGCGGATTAAATATCTCCACTTTAACCAATATAGATGATAATAGCTCTAAAACTGATTTTTATATTGGTGGACTGGTAGATATTAGATTTAATAAATTTTTCTCTCTTCAACCAGAGATAAATTATTCCAGACAAGGTGATGAAGGAAGGTATTTTGAAAACGGCCGTTATTATTCTGAAAAGTATGAGCTAAATTATATAACACTTGGAGCAGTTGCAAAGTTTAACTTTAACGGTGGTGGTTTTCACATTTTAGGAGGTCCTTCATTGGATCTTAAAGTTAGTGATAATTACATCAATACGAATCCAGAAGATTTTGACTTTGCCATAGTTGGAGGAGTTGGTTATACATTACCAAACGGGCTAACTTTTGAAGCCAGAATCAAACAAGGATTGGTAGATATTTATGGTTATGATTATTATAATAACGACGGATATTATACTAATGATGCAATTTTAAATCAAGTTTTCCAGATTGGAATAAGCTATAAATTTAAAACGAAGTAAAAACCATGACTAAAAAAATCGTTCTTTTTATTGCTGTTTTTTTTGCAGTCTTAAATATACAAGCCCAAATAAGTGTCAAACCAGGTTTAAGAGGTGGATTTAGTTTTTCTACCATTTCTGAAATGCATGCCGATTATAAAACTGATTTTTATGTTGGTGGTTTTACTGATATCAAGATTACTAAAATTTACTCGTTACAACCTGAAATTAATTACAGCAGACAAGGTTCTAATAATGTAGCGCGAAATTATTATGACGAAGTCAGCCAGACCAATAAAGTTGAATATTTAGATTTAGATATCAACTATTTGTCTCTTTCGGTAATGAATAAGTTTACTTTGCCAATGGGAATTCAGTTTCAGGCAGGACCAACTTTAGATATTTTATTGAATGATAATCTTGCGGTTAGAAAAGCACAAAATGATCTTGGTTTGGTTTTAGGTGTTGCGTATGCATTGCCTTCGGGATTAACATTTGAAGCGAGATTTAAAAAAGGTCTGCTTGATGTTTTGAGCAGCGATTATTATCAGAACGATTCTAATAATTATTATTTGTTTGGAGATTATAACACCAATATCAATTTTCAGTTAGGCGTTTCCTACTCATTTGGAAAATAAAGAATATGATTTTAAAAGATTTTTACAAAATACTATCGGAAGAAAAAATCTCCGATTCAAAATATAATATTACGATTTTAGTCAATGAGAAACATGAGGTTTTTAAAGGGCATTTCCCTGGAAATCCTATTATGCCTGGTGTTTGCATGATTCAGATTATCAAAGAACTGACAGAATCTATTACTAACAGTTCACTGATGATCCAGTCTTTGGCAAATGTAAAATTCATGGCGCTGATTAATCCTGAAGTAACTCCAGAATTACGTTTAGAGCTTGATATTACAACTACTGAAGATGATTTAGTAAAAGTGAAAAACACGACTTACTTTAACGACACTACTGCTCTTAAACTGAGCAATGTGTACAAAAAAATATAATTATGAAACTATTAATGACATTACTTTTATGGGTAAGTTTTGCGGGTGCGCCAGATTTGGCTTCTATTCGTAAATTGTATCCGGAGGTTACAAAATCAGAGACTAATGCTAAAGATTTTGTGGAAAAAATGGCTGGAATTTCAAATAATGACGATAAAATTCTAGTGGCCTATAAAGCGGCCTCTATTTTATTGGATTCGAAGTTTGAGAAAAAATTAGGTGATAAAATTGACCGTTTTAAAGAAGGTGCAAAACTTCTGGAATCTGTTATTGCCGGCGAACCTAACAATATCGAAATTAGAATGATTCGTTTAAGCATTCAGGAAAATGTTCCTGGAATAACGGGTTACAAGAAAAATATTAAAGAAGATAAAAAATTCATCACTTCACATTATGCAGCGCAAAATGGTGCTCTGAAAGATTATCTTAAAGACTTTGTTTTACAGTCTAAAAGTTTCTCCGACAAAGAGAAACAATTTGTAAAATAAGCTCTAGAAAACTTCTTCGATGAAACCTAACGCATTCAATCAGGATCTGCTCGATTCAACTTCTTTCTGTGTTATTGTACCCACTTACAATAATCAGAAAACATTGAAAAAAGTGCTGGATTCTATTTTAGATTTCACTTCAAATGTCATTATTGTTAATGATGGTTCAACCGATTCGACCAGCGAAATTCTAAAACAATATTCGCAGCTCACGCAGATTCATCACCCTAAAAATTTGGGAAAAGGACGTGCGCTTAGAAATGGGTTTAGAAAAGCACTTGAACTAAATTTTGAATATGCCATAACAATCGATTCTGATGGACAGCATTTTGCTGTAGATATTCCAATTTTCATTGAAGAAATTCAGAAGGAACCCAATGCTCTGTTGATTGGAAGCCGAAACATGACACAGGAAAATGTTCCTAAGAAAAGTAGTTTCGGTAACAAATTTTCTAATTTCTGGTTCAAATTTGAAACCGGAATTGTTTTAGAAGATACACAATCTGGTTTCAGATTATATCCACTTCGACTGCTTCCAAAACGATTTTATACCAATAAATTTGAGTTTGAAATCGAAGTGATTGTACGTGCGGCGTGGAAAGGAATTGTGGTTAAAAACATTCCTATTCAGGTTTTGTATGATCCTGCCGAAAGAGTTTCACATTTTCGTCCATTCCAGGATTTTACCAGAATCAGTATTTTAAATACCGTTTTGGTAACCAATGCTTTATTATACATTAAACCTCGGGATTTCTTTCGCCGGGCAAAAAAAAAAGGTTTTAAAAAATTCTTTTTAGAAGATATTTTAGAAAGCTCCGATTCTAATTTTAAAAAATCGGCTGCGATTGCTTTGGGAATTTTTATTGGACTTTCACCGTTTTGGGGATTTCAAACCATCTTGCTTTTTTCATTAGCCGCTTTGTTCAGACTCAATAAAGTCATTGCTTTTTTGACTTCCAATGTGAGCTTTCCCCCTTTTATTCCGTTTATCATTTATGGCTCTTTGAAAATCGGAAGTCTTTTTGTTTCCGCTGATGCACCTTTGGTTTTGGACAGTTCGATAACATTAGACGATATTCAAAAAAATGCCACACAATATATCGTAGGAAGTCTTATTTTAGCAACCGTTTCAGCACTATCAGTTGGTCTTATAAGTTATTTGCTTTTGACGACTTTTAGTTCTAAGAATAAAACGAATATTTAAATTAAGTTTGCCACAGATTAAAAGGATTAAAATGATTTTTTACATCCAGATTGTCAGGCTGAGCGAAGTCGAAGCCCACGTCCAATTGGAACGCCCTTCGACTTCGCTCAGGGTGACAAACTAAAACTAATCTTTTTAATCTGTGGCAAAAAAAATTAAAACCTAAAACATGCATCAATACTTTTACGCCATTCATTTATTTGTAAACCGAAGAAAATCACTCTCGGTTCTTTTGGCTGTTTTGATGCTGCTTGTTTTTGGATTTTTTGCTTCAAGATTGAAATTTGAAGAAGACATTACCAAACTTATCCCAACAAACGATAAAACCGATGTTACGGCAAAAGTGCTGAAACAACTCAATTTTGCCGACAAAACCACTGTCATTTTTAAACTCGAAAAAAACGGATCTGCCGATGATTTAAAAGAAATGGCAACCACTTTTTCAGACAGTGTCTCTAAATCCTGTAAATCTTACATAACTGGAATTCAGGGAAAAGTTGACGAAGAAAATATTCAGGAAACTATTGATTTTGTTTACAACAATCTGCCTCTTTTTCTGGATGATGCAGATTATAAAAACATCGAACAAAAACTGCAGAAAGACAGCATTGCAGCAACGGTTCAAGGAAATTATAAATCGATTATTTCTCCATCTGGATTTATTACGAAGGATTTTATTCTGCAGGATCCATTTGGAATTTCTTTTATTGCTTTAAAAAAATTACAGCAACTAAATATTGGTGACGATTTTACACTCGAAAATGGTTTTGTAATGACAAAGGATAAAAAGAAATTACTGCTTTTTATTACTTCTAATATTCCATCAAGTGAAACAGAAAAAAATACCCTTTTTGCTGAAAAACTACAATCAGTTCAGGAAAATCTAAATCAGAAATTTAAAGGAAAAACTTCTATCAGTTATTTTGGTTCTGCCTTAATTGCTGTTGCCAATGCCAATCAGATCAAAGGCGATATTATTCTAACGACATCCATTGCGATGTTAACCTTAATGCTGATTCTAATTTTATTTTACCGCAAAGTTTTAATTCCGCTTATTATTTTTCTGCCGACGGTATTCGGAGGATTATTTGCCGTTGCCTTTTTATATTTTGTGAGAGAACAAATCTCCGCAATTTCTCTTGGAATTGGTTCTATTTTATTGGGAATTACGATTGATTATTCTATTCACATTCTCACGCATTACAAACATAACAGCGATGTCAAAACGTTGTACAAAGACATTACAATGCCGGTCATTATGAGCAGTTCTACAACTGCTGTTGCTTTTTTATGTCTGCTTTTTGTAAAATCGGATGCGTTGAATGATTTGGGAATTTTTGCTGCCGTAATTGTAATGGCAACTGGAATTTTCTCGCTTTTAATTGTTCCACATTTATACAAACCACACGAAAATCCGGCAGAACATAAAAAGAATATGATCGATAAAATGGCTCATTTTTCTTTTCATAATAATAAAATCTTAATCGGACTTTGTGTTATTATTACCATTATCTGCTGTTTTACTTATAATGATGTTGGTTTTAATAATGATTTATCACAGCTGAATTTTATTCCAAAAGAAATCAAAGCTGCCGAAAAACAATTGGAAGAAAGTACCAGTTTAACTTCCAAAACAATTTATGTCGCTTCTTACGGAAAAACTATGGAAGAAGCTTTACAGCATAACAGCCAACTTTTTGGAGATTTAGCAAAAGAAAAACAGCAGAACAAAATTCTAAACTTTAGTTCGGTTGGCGGTATTGTACTTTCGCAACAAGCGCAAATCGAAAAAATAAACAAATGGAATTCATTCTGGGCTTCACAAAAAAAACAATTTGTAAAATTTGAATTGATTTCCGAAGGTTCCAAACTTGGTTTTAAACCTACAACTTATGAACTCTTTTTTAATCATTTGGACTTTGATTTCAAACCCGTTTCTTCGTCAGAATTTTTAAAAATCAAAGCTTTACAATTACAGGAATTCATTACCGAAAAAAATGGTTTTTATACGATTTCAACTTTAGTAAAAGTAGCGCCGGAACAGCGTGATGCTTTTGTAAAATCAACTTCGGCAAAAGAAAATGTAGTGGCAATCGATCGTCAGCAGATGAACGAAACATTTTTCAGCACTTTAAAAACCGATTTTAATTCACTTGTCAATTATTCATTTGTCGCCGTAATTCTGATTTTATTTTTCTTTTTCCGAAGAATAGAATTGGTAATCATCAGCTGTATTCCAATTGCTCTAACGGGAATTGTAACGGCTGGAATTATGGGTATTTTTGGCATTCAGATGAATATTTTCAGCATGATTGTGTGTACCTTAATTTTTGGTCACGGAGTTGATTTCAGTATTTTCATGACCAGCGCGTTGCAAAAAGAATATTCGAACGGAGTTAATGAAATTGCCATTTACAGAACATCAATTATTTTGGCTGTTATCACAACAATCTTAGGAATTGGTGCAATGATATTTGCCAAACATCCTGCACTTACTTCAATTTCATCCGTTTCGTTAATTGGGGTTTTTGCGGCTTTGATTATTACTTTCATTTTTTATCCAATTCTGTTCAAAGTATTTCTGTCGAATCGTCCCAAAAAAGGAAATCCGCCTTTTCAGTTGCGAACCTTTGTTCATGGTGTAATTTCGTTTGCTTATTATGGTTTGGGCGGAATCGTAATGTCGATTTTCAGTTTTACCATTATGCCGATTTTGCCATTCAGCAAAAAAGCAAAAATGAAAGCCTTCCGATATGTGATTTCAAAATTTATGAAATCAGTATTGTATTCGAATCCGTTTATTCGCAAAAGAGTCGTTAATAATTTCAATGAAACTTTCGAGAAACCAGCCGTAATTATTGCCAATCATTCTTCGTTTTTAGATATTTTGTCAATCGGAATGTTGAGTCCTAAAATTATTTTCCTCGTAAGCGACTGGGTTTACAACTCTCCTATTTTTGGCGGTGTTGTTAGAAAAGCTGGTTTTTATCCGGTTTCTGAAGGTTTGGAAGGCGGTGTTGAACATCTTCGCAAAAAAGTAGAACAAGGTTATTCTTTAATGGTATTTCCAGAAGGAACACGTTCTGAAAGTAATGTGATAAAAAGATTCCATAAAGGAGCTTTTTTCCTTGCCGAAGAATTCAATCTGGATATTATTCCTGTCGTGATTCATGGCGCTTCAGAACTAATTCCGAAAGGCGATTTTGTCATTCATCACGGAAAATTAACCGTTACGATTTTAGAAAGAATTGCTCCTGCTAATGATTCATTTGGAACAAATTATACCGAAAGAACCAAACAAATAAGTGCATTCTTTAAAGCCGAATATCGTAAAATTCGTGAACAACTTGAAGGTCCGGACTATTTCAAAACAATGCTGATTAATAGTTACGATTATAAAGAAATCGAAATTGGAAACAGCGTCAAAAAAGATTTAAAACAGAATCTTGAAGTTTATTATAATTTAAATAAACACATTCAGCCAAAAGCAAAAATCCTTCATTTAGGAAATGATTACGGACAGTTGGATGTTTTATTAGCATTGCAGGAACCTCAGCGCAAAATAGTTTCTTTTATAAAGGATGAAGAAAAATTATTGGTGGCCAAAACCAATTACATTGTTTCAAAGCGAAAAATAGTTTATTTAGATAGATTGGAATCGTCACTTGAAAATCATTACGATGTTCTTTTGATTTCTGACGAAAGTTATAAAGATGAAATTGAAAAAGTAATTCCAGTTGCTTCTTTAATTATTTTAGTGAATTGTTCTGGTTTAAAAAATCAGTTTGAGAATTTTGAAATTATTTCTGACGAAAATGCATTAGTTATTTTAAAGAAAAAATAATGAAAAAAGAGTACGATGTAGTCATCATTGGCAGCGGTTTGGGCGGATTGATTTCTGCTGTTATTCTGGCAAAAGAAGGCTACAGAGTTTGTGTACTCGAAAAAAACAATCAGTACGGAGGAAATCTTCAGACTTTTGTTCGCGACAAAACTATTTTCGATACCGGAATTCATTATATCGGCGGTTTAGACGAAGGTCAGAATCTCCATCAATATTTCAAATACATTGGAATAATGGATCATTTAAATCTGAAAAAACTGGATGAAAATGGTTTTGACATTATTTCTTTTGATGATGATAAAAGCGAATATCCGCATGCACAGGGCTTCGAAAATTTCATTCAGCAATTGGCCAGTTATTTTCCCGAAGAAAAAGAAAATCTCGAAAATTACTGTCAAAAAATAAAGTCGGTATGCAAAGCTTTTCCGCTTTATAATCTGGAATCAAAAGGGAAATATGATGATGAAATTTTAGCGCTTAACGCGAAAGAAACAATCGATTCTTTTACTTCAAACGAAAAACTGAAAGCGGTTTTGGCGGGTTCTAATTTTCTGTATGCCGGAATTCCGGATAAATCGCCTTTTTATGTTCACGCACTTGTTGTAAATTCTTATATCGAAAGTTCGTGGCGTTGTATAAACGGAGGAAGCCAAATTACAAAACAGCTTCTCAAACAATTAAAAAAATACGGAGGAGAATTCTTCAAACATAAAGAAGTAACCAAATTTGAAGTTGAAAATCAGGAGGTAAATTCGGTAAAAATGAAAGACGGAACCGAGGTTTTGGGAAAGCTTTTTATTTCTAATATCGAACCTAAAACAACTTTGAAAATGGCGGGTCAGGAAAACTTCCGAAAACCGTTTTTCAACAGAATTCAAGGTCTTGAAAGTGTTCTTTCTGCCTTTAGTCTTTATATCGTTTTTAAGCCCAAAACTTTTAAATACATCAATCATAATTATTACCATTTTAAAAGTTCAAAAGATGTTTGGACTGCACATGATTATGATGACAATTCATGGCCGAAAACTTTTATGGCTTCAATGAATCCGTCACAAAAAGACGAAGAATGGGCAGACGGAATGACATTTATAACGTACATGAAATATGATGATGTAAAAGCTTGGGAAAACACTTTTAATACCACTTTTGAAGAAAACGAACGAGGTAAAAGTTACGAAGATTTCAAAGCTGAAAAAGCCGAAAAACTTTTAGAAGAAATCGAAAAGAAATTCCCTGGAATTAGAGAATGTATCAAATCGGTTCATACTTCTACTCCGCTTTCGTACCGCGATTATATTGGCGGAGACGGCGGAAATATGTACGGATATGTTAAAGATTCTAATAATCCGATGAAAACTTTAATTCCGACAAAAACTAAACTAGAAAATCTGTATCTTACAGGGCAAAGTATTAACATGCATGGTGTCTTGGGAGTTACGGTTGGAGCCGTCATAACCTGCTCAGAAATTGTAGGAAAAGAATATCTGCTGGAAAAAATTAAAAAAGCTTCTGAATAATTAAATCATGAAAAACCGAATTTTTTATTTCTTCCTTATCGGTTTTTTCAGTTTACTGACTTCCTGCGGTACATCAAAATCAAAACATCATAAACCAGATCTTACGGCTTTTAATAATACAAAACCTGTCGTAACCAAAATATCAGACAGTGTTTTTGTTTCCGGAAAAAATTCACTTTTAAAAAATAAACAAGGACTTTGGGAATTATACGCCGAAGGAGATCCGCTCGAAATTGGTCTGAACACTGGCGCTCTAACCGACTCACTTTTACAAAAACAACAACGTATTTTTTTTTCCAAAATAACCGATTTTGTTCCGTCCAAATTTCAGCAGAAAATACTTCGTCAGTTTTTAAAATGGTTCAATCGCAAATTGTATTTGAATGTTCCCAATGAATATCAAACCGAAATTTATGGTGTTTCTCAATATACATCAAACGAATTTGATAACATCGCACCGCAATACCAGCGCAGTTTATATCTGCATGCGGCACACGACATTGGACACGCTTTACAAGATTTGGCTTTGGTTGGCTGTTCTTCTTTTGCTGCGTGGAACGAAAAGTCGGAAGATGGGAATTTAATTCTGGCTCGAAATTTTGATTTTTATGTGAATGACGCTTTCGCGGAAAATAAAATTGTGGCCTTTATAAAACCAAAAGAAGGATTTCCGTTTATGATGGTAACCTGGCCCGGAATGATTGGCGCTGTTTCGGGAATGAATCTTGAAGGTTTGACTGTAACCATAAATGCTTCTAAGTCTAAAATTCCGCTTAGCGCAAAAACTCCCATTTCGATTCTCACTCGCGAAATTTTACAGCACGCCAAAAATTTAGACGAAGCGATTGCTATTGCAAAAAAAAGAAAAGTATTTGTTTCTGAATCTATTATGGTCGGAAGTGCAAATGACAACAAAGCGATTTTGATTGAAGTTTCTCCCAATAAAATGGATGTTTATGATGTTCCAAATTCAGACCAATTAATTTGTTCGAATCATTTTCAGGGAGATGCTTTTGCAGCAGATAAACGAAATCTGGAACAAATTTCGAACAGTCATTCTGAATATCGCTTTGAAAGAATGCAGGAACTTTTGTCTGAAAATCCAAAAGTAAATCCTAAAATTGCTTCGGAAATTCTACGAAACAAAGACGGCTTGAAAAATATTTCGCTAGGATTTGGAAACGAAAAAGCATTAAATCAATTGCTGGCTCATCACGGAATAATCTTTAAACCAAAAGAAAAATTGGTTTGGGTTTCTGCAAATCCGTTTCAATTAGGCGAGTTTGTCTGTTATGATTTAATTTTAATTTTCGGCGAAAACAAAAATAATACTGCGTCTTTTCAATCTGAAAATTGGAACATTGCCAAAGATGCTTTTTTAGAAACAACTGCATTTCAGAATTTTAAAAAATTTAAAATTGAAGATCATAAAATAGATTCTATTCTGGATAAAAAAGAAACAATTTCTCCTGAATTTCTACAGCATTATCAATCCTTAAACCCTGATTATTGGGTTGTGTATTATAAAGCAGGATTGTATTTTTACCAAAAAAAGGAATTTGCACAAGCGAAGCTTAATTTTCAAAAAGCTTTAAGCCTTGAAATCACAACAGTTCCCGATAAAGAAAAGATTGAAAAATATCTAAAAAAAGTCAAAAGAAAATTAAAATGATTCCAGCAATAGAAAAAGATTCTTTAGAAGAAATTAAAATTTTTCAAGAAAAAAAACTAGTTGAACTTTTAGAATATATCAGCGAGAATTCTCCTTTTTATAAAAGACTTTTTGCTGGACAAAACATTGATATTTCAAAAGTTAAAACGCTGGAAGATTTACAGCATTTACCCGTTACAACCAAAGAAGATTTACAGCAATATAATGATGATTTTTTGTGTGTTCCGCAACATAAAATTATTGATTACGCATCGACATCAGGAACACTTGGTGATCCTGTAACTTTCGGTTTAACTGATTCTGACTTAGATCGTTTGGCTTATAATGAAGCTATTTCGTTTGCCTGCGCTGGAATTGCAGAAGGCGATGTCGTTCAGTTAATGACCACAATTGACAGAAAATTTATGGCGGGTTTGGCTTATTTTCTCGGTCTTAGAAAATTGAAAGTCGGCGTTATTCGTGTTGGTGCGGGAATTCCGGAAATGCAGTGGGATTCGATTTTAAAATATAATCCGTCTTATTTAATTACAGTTCCGTCTTTCCTTTTGAAATTAATTGAATATGCTGAAATGCATGGAATCGATTATAATAATTCGAGCATAAAAGGGGCAATCTGCATTGGAGAATCTTTGAGAGAACAGGATTTTTCAATGAATATCTTATCAAAAAAAATTACAGATAAATGGAATATTAAGTTGTTTTCAACTTATGCTTCGACAGAAATGAGTACCGCTTTTACCGAATGTGAACACGGAAAAGGAGGTCATCATCATCCGGAATTGATTATTGTGGAAGTTTTAGACGAGAATAATCAGCCTGTAAAAAATGGCGAAACAGGCGAACTTACTTTTACTACTTTAGGAATTGAGGCAATGCCTTTGCTGCGTTTTAAAACGGGAGATATGGTTCAGTTTCATGACGAACCTTGTGCCTGTGGCAGAAACACTTTGCGTGTTGGCCCAGTAGTTGGCCGTAAAAAACAAATGATCAAATATAAAGGAACAACACTTTATCCGCCAGCGATGAATGATGTTTTGAGTAGTTTTGATAATATCGAAAATCATTTGATAGAAATCTCAACCAATGATTTAGGTACAGATGAAATCCTGATTAAAATTGCGGTAAAAGAACAAACGCCAGAATTTTTACAAGAGATAAAAGATCATTTTAGAGCCAAACTGAGAGTAACTCCAAAAATAGAATTTGCCTCAAAAGAAGTTTTGAATCCGTTGGTTTTTAATCCAATGAGCCGAAAACCAATTCGATTTTTCGACTACCGAACTTAGTAAAGTGACAGAGAAACAAAGATACAAAGTTGCAAAGGTTTAGGTTCTGATTATAAAACCTTTGCAACTTTGTCACTATGTCACTTTGCACCTAATATCACGACAATTCGAAGAAAAGTTGTAATTTTGCAAAAAATTACGAAGATGGTCAAGATTGGCAACATAGAATTACCCGAATTTCCTTTATTACTAGCTCCGATGGAAGATGTGAGCGATCCGCCGTTTCGCAGATTATGCAAAACGCATGGCGCTGACATGATGTACTCTGAATTTATTTCATCGGAAGGATTAATTCGTGACGCTATAAAAAGCCGCATGAAGCTGGATATTTTTGATTATGAACGTCCTGTTGGAATTCAGATTTTTGGTGGAGATGAGGAAGCGATGGAAATGTCATCTAAAATTGTTTCTACTGTAAAACCGGATTTAGTGGATATCAATTTTGGATGTCCGGTAAAAAAAGTAGTTTGCCGTGGTGCTGGTGCAGGAGTTTTGAAAGATGTTGATTTGATGGTTCGTTTGACAAAAGCGGTTATCAAAGGAACTGATTTGCCTGTTACAGTAAAAACCCGTTTAGGCTGGGACGAAAACTCAATTAATATTGATGAAGTTGCCGAAAGACTTCAGGATATTGGTGTTCAAGCTTTAACCATTCACGCTAGAACCCGTGCACAAATGTACAAAGGTCATTCTGACTGGTCGCATATTGCCCGTGTAAAGAACAATCCAAGAATTACAATGCCTATTTTCGGAAACGGTGATATCGACAGTCCAGAAAAAGCATTACACTATAAAAATGAATACGGAATTGACGGGATCATGATTGGCCGCGCTGCGATTGGTTATCCGTGGATTTTTAACGAAATCAAACATTTCTTTAAAACAGGTGAACACTTACCTGCTCCAACAGTTATTGATCGTGTTGAAGCTGCGAGAAATCATTTGATGTGGTCAATGGAATGGAAAGGCGAACGTCTGGGAATTGTAGAAATGCGTCGCCATTATACAAACTATTTCAAAGGAATTCATTCTTTCAAAGAATTCAAACAAAAATTAGTTACCACTGATGCGCCTGAAGATTTATTTGCGATTATGAAAGAAATCGAACAGGTTTATGCGGGATATGAGTTTGTTTAAAAAGCATAAAAAAGGCCTTCAAAATTGAAGGCCTTTTTGTAATTATTAATCGTCATAATGGAATCGACATTGCAGTATAATACATTTTTGGTCAATTCCCTTTGTTCCTGAGACTTTATAAACAAGTCTATGTTCTCCTGAAATTCGGCGAGACCAAAAACTTCTTAAATCGTGCCTTAAAGGTTCTGGCTTTCCAATTCCTTTAAAAGGATTCTCGCGGATAGATTTTATTAATTCTTTTATTTTTACCGCAGTATCTGTATCGTTTTCTAGCCAATATTCAAATTCTTCCCAGCCATTTTTAGTAAAACAAATGTCCATATTGTCTAAAGTTCGTCTAGATTAAAATCTACCAGATTTCCTTTTTCCATTTGTTCTATAGATTCTGACAGTCTTTTTCTATTTGCTTTAGTTGATAATAAATGCTGTGTTTCTAACATCGAGTTGTACTCTTTAATTGAAATTATCACAACTGCATCTTCTTCCGAATTTCTCGGAACAACAATTACTTCTGATGATTCAGACACTTCATCAAAATAATTTTTTATGTTTTTCCTTAATGTTGAAATTGTAATTGCTTTCATAATTTAGTACTTTTTATTGTACGTTCAAAGGTACAATAATTTACAGTTCAAAACATAGTTTGTAAATTATTTAACTTTTAGAAAAAAATGCCTTCGTGTCTGAAGGCATTTTTTATTTTAATTTAAACTTGAACTCGTTTCCACTTTCCTCTTTTATAAAAAAAGATTCCTGCCAAAGTAATTGCAGTTTCTGCAACAGGAATGGCAATAAAAACGCCGGTTGGTCCCATGTTGAAATGTTTTGCCAATACAAAAGCCAGCGGAATTTGAAACAACCAAAACCCGAAGAAGTTGATTCCCGTTGGAGTCCAAGTATCACCTGCTCCATTAAATGTATTGATCAAAACCATTCCGATTCCGTAGAAAATAAATCCGATGCTCATGATTTGCAAAGCTTCAATTGCAATGGTTTTCACCTGCTGATCATTCGTGAAAAATGAAATAATATATTGCCCAAAAACCAAAGTGATAATCATAATCGTAGCCATGAAAATCACATTGTATCGAGCGGTTGTATAAACTGATTTTTCGGCGCGTTCAATCTGTTTTGCTCCTAAGTTTTGTCCAACCAAAGTTGCGGCGGCATTACTTAACCCCCAAGCTGGAAGAATAAAAAACATCATAATTCTCAACGCCGTCTGATAACCAGCTGATCCATGATCTCCGCCGGTTGTTGCCACTAATTGCGCTAAGAAAATCCAGCTGCAAGAAGCAATTACAAATTGCAAAATTCCTGGAGCTGCAATTTTCACTAAGGCTTTGATCTGAGTAAAATCTGGAGCGAAATACGGAATCTTGATTTTTAAAATGCCGCTTCCAAAAAACAAATGATATACTTGGTATAAAACTCCAATACTTCTTCCGAAAGTGGTTGCCAAAGCAGCTCCGACTAATCCGAAAGCGGGAACTGGTCCAAAGCCATTAATTAGAATCGGACATAAAATGATATTGCAAATATTAGCAATCCAAAGGCTTTTCATGGCAATTGCAGCATTTCCTGCTCCACGGAAAATTCCGTTTATTAAAAATAAAAGCATGATACACAAACTAGAGCCAATCATAATCTGTGTAAATTGAAAACCATGCTCGGCTGATTCCACTGAAGAACCCATTAATATTAAAATATCTTTAGCATAAATAATTCCGAAAATGCTCAACACGCTATTCACTGCAAATGCAATAATAATCGCCTGCATTCCGGCTTTTGCAGCTGCAATTGGGTCTTTTTCTCCAATGCGCCTCGCTACAACTGCGGTAGCAGCCATACTCATTCCGATAGCAAGAGAATAAATCACTGTTAATACCGATTCGGTCAAACCAACCGTCTGAATAGCAAAACTGCTGTGTTTTAAATGTCCCACAAAATACAAATCAACCAATGCAAAAACCGATTCCATCATCATTTCTAAAACCATCGGAATGGCAAGTAGAATTACGGCTTTCTTTATACTTCCAGAAGTATAATCAAATGATTCGTCGCCTTTTAAAGCTTGTTTTGTTGTAGTAAAAATTTTGGAAATAAAACTTTCCTTTATAGATGTTTCTGTCATAATATTTTAGGATAAATGATAAAATTGGTTCAGATCTATAAATCTAAACTTCAAAAATAAAAACGTAAGTATCCTAATTATTCTAAGAGATAAAATTAGGATTAGGCAGAAACAATCATATGCTGTAGATTTTCAAGGCAGTAAATATAAGTAATATTTTTTAGGGAGAAATTAATCCAACAATTTTTTACTTACTCGGCTGCTTGCAATTAAAGAAGCTGCAAAACCAAGTGTAACAATAGTGGTCATCACAATTAGAACATTTTCCAAAGAAAAAACAACTGGATATGCTAGAGTTGGTGTAATCATAATGAGTTCATATCGTTGTTGTAATATGACTAATATGATTCCTAAAACAAGTCCAATTAAACCACCAAAAAAGCTTAGTAAAGTTCCTTGAAGTAAAAAGATTCTTCTCAAATGACCTACTTCTGCTCCCAAATTAAAAAGGGTTTTAAGATTTCCCTTTTTTTCTAAAATCATCATAATCAAAGCACCTACCAAATTAAAAAGTGCCACAATGATTACTAAAGTAAAAATCAGATAAACGACAATATTTTCGGTATTGAGCATTTTGTACAAAGACTCATTTAACTGCGCTCTGTTCTTTAACGTGATTTTGTTTTTAAAAATTGAATTAAGCTGTTTTTTGATTGCATTTTCATCTGCATTTTCTTTTAACTTAAATTCAATTCCAGAGATTTGGTTTGGCTTGTACATTAACAATTCTTGGGTTAAACCTAAATCTGCAAATACGTATTTAGAATCTAATTCTTCACTAATGGAATAAATCCCAACAGGCAAAACATCTGTTTTATTAAAAGCCTCTTCTGGATTTTCGATAGCGCCTTTTCCTGGTTTTGGAGCAAAAATCTGAAGCGGGTTTTCAAAGTCCAAAATCCCCATTGAGAAATTTTGAGCTAACCCATAACCAATTACAACCTGAAAACTATCTGATTTTAGCCACTGCCCATTGAAAAGTTTTTGTCTTATATCATTGACCACAGGATAATTGCTGTCAACTCCTTTTAAATAAGTAACCTGTTGTTTGCCTTTAAACAAAAACAAAACACGTTCTTCGATGATTTTGGTGTAAGAAGCAACACCATCCATTTTTTTGATTTGATTTTCTTGATCAGGAGTAATTAAAAATGACTTTCCATAAGTACTTGTCAATTTTAAATCGGGATCAATTTCGTTTGTAAACGAAAGGCTGAAAACTTTTAATCCGCTGAAAACGGACAAAACCACAAACAAAGCCATTGCACCAACAATGATTCCCATGCTGGCAATACGGTTGATAATATTAATAGCACTATTTTTACTTTTACTAAAAATATATCGTTTGGCTATGTAAAGGGAGAAGTTCAATTTATGATTTTCTTCTTTTTTCTAAAAGATCACGATTTTCAATTGGGTTTTCTTTTCCTGCAAGTGCATTGTCAATTTTCTCAATATAATCTAGAGAATCGTCAATAAAGAAAACTAAATTCGGAACACGACGTAACTGCAAACGTACACGCTGTGACAAATCATGTTTGATTAAGGTCGTATTTGTTTTAATTGCCTCTAAAGTTTCTTTGGCTTTTTCTTGTGGAAAAATACTTAAATATACTGTTGCTACAGACAAATCTGTAGTTACACTTACTTTGGACACTGAAATTACTAAATTAGAAATTCCATTTTTTCTCACTTCACCTTGCAAGATATCAACCAGATCTTTCTGGAGGACGCCGCCTATTTTTTTCTGTCTATTTGTTTCCATACTGCAAAAATACTATTTTTAAATTCAATCGTAGCAATTTCAAACGAACTTGAATAGTAATTTTTATTGTTTGAAATCAAAATTAAATCTTCTTACTACAAAGTATAGCTACCTAAAATACTACTTATTGTTCTTTTTTGTACTGACAAAAATCATCTTATTAGTTTCATTTAATACTCAAATTTGATATAAATCTAACACAATCAAATTATGAAAAAGAGAGAACCAATAAGTCACATTATGACAAAGAGCGTTATAACAGTAAATCAAAATGATGATTTAAAAAATGTTGTAGAGAAATTAAAAGCAAATTCTATCCGTCATATTCCTGTAGTTAACGGAAAAGAAGTTGTGGGCATAATCAGCCGCACCGATATCAACCGTCTTACTTTTGGTGCTTTGTTTGACGGACAGGATGGAGCAGATGAAGCTATATTAGAAATGCTTACTATTCCTCAGGTTATGACTGCTAAACCAAAAACAGTTTCCTCAGATCTTATAATTAGAGACTTGGCCGAAATTTTTGTAAAAGAAGAATTTCATGCCGCGCCAGTTGTTGATAAAGGAGAATTGAAAGGAATCGTCACGACAACAGATGTTTTAAAATATTTCTTAGAAGAAAATTACTAGTAAAAAAAGGGAGCAAAATTGCTCCCTTTTTTGTACACTGTCCATTCTTAACTCCGATTTCCAAATAAGAAACTAGTGCAGAGCCATTTTTAGAATATCAAATTTCAAAAAAAACCACCTCTAAAAAGTAAACTTTTCAAAATAGAAAGTCGAAAAAACGAATCCTACATAAATTAAAAAATTCACATCTATTTAAAGTTTTACTGAAAAATTATTTTATAAATTAGAACAAAAAATGTTTATTTTTTACTAAAAAGTCTATAATTCAATTTATTTAATAATTCGGATATGGCAAAATTAGCACCTAGTTTAACGCATAGCGGATGGGACGAAATGTTTTCTAAAGAAGGTGTCCGCGATTCTTACAGCCAAGTTTTTAAAACTTTACAAAATTTAAGTCATAAAAACTTAACCAACAAACAAAAACAAGCCTCAGATCTTTTTATGAACCAAGGAATTACGTTTACTGTTTACAGTGATGATGCCAATGGCATTGAACGTATTTTTCCTTTTGATATCATTCCTAGAATTATTACACAGAAAGACTGGCAGGAAGTTGAGTCCGGAATCAAACAGCGTTTACTGGCCTTAAATTTATTTTTGGAAGATATCTATAATGAACAAAATATTGTAAAAGAAGGCATTATTCCCGCAGGATTGATTGCGTCGTGTCCGCATTACATTCAGGAAGTTCAGGGCATAAAAGTACCTCACAATATTCATGTTCATATTGCAGGAATAGATTTGATTCGCGGTGCTAAAGGAGAATTTTATGTTTTGGAAGATAATCTTCGATGTCCAAGCGGTGTTAGTTACATGCTGGAAAACAGAGAAATTACCAAACGAATTTTTCCGGATATGCTTTCATCCAATCATGTCAGCATGGTAAGTAATTACCCAATGTTGTTTCACAATATTCTGGTTTCGCTTTCGCCGAGAAATATCTCCAATCCGAATGTTGTTTTATTGACACCTGGAGTTTATAATTCTGCTTATTACGAACATACTTATCTGGCGCGTCAAATGGGAATTCCACTTGTTGAAGGTCGTGATTTGGTTGTCAACAATAGTAAAGTTTATATGAAAACAACTTCTGGTTTACAACAAGTCGATGTGATTTACAGGCGTCTTGATGACGAATATCTTGATCCGTTGGTTTTTAAACCGGACAGCGCACTTGGTGTTCCTGGTTTGATAAGTGCTTACCGACAAGGAAATGTAGCACTTGTAAATGCTGTCGGAAACGGAGTTGCAGACGATAAAGCAATTTATGCCTATGTTCCAGATATGATCAAATATTATTTGAATCAGGAACCTATTCTAAAAAATGTTCCTACTTACAGAATGGAAAACTTAGACGAACGTGAATTGGTTTTTGCCAACATGGAAAATATGGTCATAAAAGAAACCAATCAGAGTGGCGGTTACGGAATGATTATGGGAAATAAAGCGACTCAGGAAGAACTGGATAACGCTAAAATTGAAATTACAAAAACACCTCGAAATTTTATTGCCCAACCCATTATTCAATTAAGCACTGTTCCGTGTCTGATTGATGGACAGCTTAAATTGCGTCATGTCGATTTACGCCCATATGCTTTATGCGGGCCAAAAGGAGTTCAAATTGTACCCGGCGGATTAACCCGAGTGGCTTTAACCGAAGGTTCCCTAGTTGTCAATTCATCTCAGGGCGGAGGCAGTAAAGATACCTGGATTATAAAATAAACAAATTTAATAACATTCAAAAAAAGTAATTATGCTTAGTAGAGTTGCAGACGGCATGTTTTGGCTTAACCGATACATGGAACGAACTGATGGAATGCTGCTTACTTTAAACACTTCCTATATTTTATCTTTTGATAAAGAAATTAGTGATTTTCAAGGTTACAGACCTCTTTTAGAATATTATACGAATTTGTCTCAGGACAAAATTCATTCTATTCAATATGATAATACTTATGTTTTAAAATACATAATCTGTGATAATCAGAACGATAATTCAGTTAAAAATTTGGTGATAAAAGCTCGGGAAAATGCACGCGGTTCGCAGGATAAAATCACCAAAGAATTATGGGAACATATTAATTCGATGTATCATTATATGAATTCACCCGATTTGCCTAAAAAACTGGAAACCAGTGATGCTTTAAAAGTTATTACAAAACTGAACAAAGATTTATTGCTTTATAATGGAATTCTTCAAGTAACAATGCCTCGAGGATTAGGTTGGTGTTTTTCGAGTATTGGGAAACATATTGAAAGATGTTTACAAACCATCTCTATGACTCAGGCGTATTTTGCCCCCATAAATTACAATCTCGAAGGAGAAGAAGATTTAATTTATTGGAGAAGACTTTTATTATCACTTTCGGGTTACGAACTATATTTAAAAAGTTACAGCAACATTTCGCATAACAGAAAAGTCGTTCATCAGGTTATTTTTAATAAGGATTTTGCACACTCCGTGATTTATACTTTGGAATTGATTAATACTTATCTGGATAGTCTTTTTAAGGATAATGATATGAGCGAGGCCCGAACATTAAAAAATCAGTTTGGGCGTTTGAAAAGTTATGTTGCTTTTACAGATTATCAGCATTTAACCAATCAGGAACTGGAAGAAGTTTTACGAAATACTAAAAATCAGCTCACTCAATTTTCTACAGATTTTTCAAAATTATTCTTTTCTTATACCTAAAAACATGGCGCTTTTCAAGATAGTTCACATTACTAAATATCAATATAATTATCCGATAAAGGAAAGTATTAACGAAATCAGACTTTTTCCCCATCATTTTGAAAATCAGGAAGTACTGCAATATCAAATCTTAATTAGTCATAATCCGGAAGTGGATATTTCTGAGGATTACTACGGAAATCGTGTTGGCAATTTTAATGTTTTGGATGCTCATACCGAAATGACAATCGAATCCAGAATGCTGGTTCGTGTGAATCATTCTCTCAAAATTCCGGAAATTGATTCCACCACTGTAGAAGATATCGAAGAAGAAAAACAGAAAAGTATCATGTTGTTACGCCTTTGTTATTTGGACGAAATTGAAAAACAAAATGAAATTGAAGACATTCTTAAAAAAATAAATATCAAAAATAAATTTATTATTGAAATTGCACAACAATGTAATCACTATGTTTTTGAGAATTTTACTTACACCAAAGGCATTACCAATATCGAAACAACAGTTGATGAAATTTTAGCTCATAAAAAAGGAGTCTGTCAGGATTTTGCTCATATTTTATTACAGCTTTTGCGAACTGCTGGAATTCCGTCCAGATATGTAAGCGGTTATATTTGTCCAAATGAAAGTGGTCTTCGTGGTGAAGGCGCCACACATGCCTGGGTCGAAATTTATACGCCAAATCAAGGCTGGATTGGTTTAGATCCGACCAATAATATTTGGACGATGGATAATCATGTTCGACTATCGGTTGGAAGAAATTTTGGTGACTGTACGCCAATCAAAGGAACTTTTAAAGGATTAGCCCGACAAACTCTTTCTGTTTGCGTTTCGATTGGTTATGAAGACGGTCGACAATTTGAAGAAATAAATGACGTTGAACTTCAAGAAGTTTCGGCTCGTGTTCAGGAACAATTAGATTATATGGATCATTTACAGCAACAGCAGCAATGAGTAAAATTCCAATCCCAATGCTATCGGGACAAATTCCATAAAAAAAGGGAGCAATTTTGCTCCCTATATTTTTATCTGCTTTGCAACCATCCTTCTGGATTGTTGTTTGAAGTATTTTGAAGAATCAGGAATTTAATAATTGTTTTTCCTGTATCTCCACTTGTTCTCACTTTTCCAATATTTTGTTTGATCGTTACTTTATCTCCCTGACTTACAGAAACTGAACTTAAGTTTTGATATACTGTAAAGAAATCTCCGTGCTGAATCACAACTGCTTTATTTACTGGCGATAAAACAATAACTTTAGAAACTTCTCCTGCAAATACAGCTCTCGCGCTCGCACCATCTTCTGTTGTAATCTCAACTCCAGAATTGTGAACTGTAATCGAAGGATGCAACGGGTGTGGCTGATCTCCATATCCAAGAGAAATAAATCCTTTTTCTACCGGCCAAGGCAATCTTCCTCTGTTCGCTTTAAAATCTGCAGCCAAAATTTTATCTTCTGGAGTTAAAGCAATTTTAGAAGATGAAACTGGTGCTTTTGCTTCACTTGTACCTGGATTAGCTTTTGCTCTTTCAGCAGCTGCTTTTCTATTGGCTTCGGCAATCGCTTCACGAATTAAACGGTCAATTTGTTTGTCGATACGTTTAGATTCGTTTTGTTTGGATCGAATATCTGCGGCAATTTTATTTTTGTCTTTTTTAAGTGAATTAACCAATTTTTGCTGTTCTTTTTTTTCTGCTTCAAGAGTTACTTTCTCTTTTTGATTTTCAGCAATAATTTTCTTTTTCACTTGTCGTTGTCCATCCAGTTTTGCATTAAAATCAACTAACTGAGCTGTTTTTGACTGAATTTCAAGACCTTGATTTTTTCTAAAAGTTGTATATTGTTTTAGATACTGTGCTCTTTTATAGGCTTGTAAAAAATTTTCAGAAGACAAGATAAACATGGCACGGCTTTGTTCAGAACGGCTTTTGTACGATTTTAAAATCATCTCAGCGTAATCTTCTTTTAGAACTTTTAATTCTTTTTTTAGTTTATTAACCTGAACCTGATTAATATACATATCATTGCTAATCAATCTTTCCTGTTTTGCAGTGGTATTGATTAATTTCTCTTTTAGTTTGATTTTATTAGCCTGAATCAAATATTCATTCACAGCAGATTTCTCTTTTTTTCGAACAGACTGAAGCATTTTTTCATTGTCTCTGATTTCCTGTTGAATTTGAGCTTTACGCTGTTCCAGTTTTTCTTGCTGAGAATCCTGCGCCCATACAAAAGTAGTGGCACAAACTAAAACTAGACTTAGGAGAAATTTTGGCATGTTTCTATTTTTATTTTTGCAAATTTACTTAATTGTCATTTTTTTATAACCACTTGGAACGCTATAAGGAAAAGAAAGTGCTTCATTAAATGAAATATTGTTATAATTCAAATTAATGCTTGTCTTTCCTTTTGGTTGTACCGCATTGATTTCAATACTTGTAGGCAGTATTCCCTGATCGAAAGTTTTGCTGTCTGAGTATGCAATCTGTAAAGTTCTGTTTTCTGATGGCTGTGAAATTTCCTCTTTCTGAATTAGATATTTCTCGCCGTCTAAGAAAAAGGTTTTCTTCAAATTCGCATCTTTCTCTTCGTCCAGTCTAAAAAGATTTTCTACAATGGTCTGCGTATATTTTCCTTTTCTTAAATCATCAAAAGCTTCACCAACCAATAAGTTTTGTACTTTACTATAGTCTAAATCTGTTCCCAGCCATTTACTTAAACTTGTAAAATCTCCTTCGTAATAAGTGCTGTTTATTTTTTCATAATAACTTACTGCATCAGGAGTTATTAAAGCCTTTGCCATTGTGATTCCTAAAAAACGAACACTGATTAAAATCTGTTTATCTTTTTCAATTCTGATTTCGGCAGTAACATTCTGACTTTGTTTCTCATCAACATACTTTGCACTTGCTTTTATGTACAGAGTAGAAAAATCTAACTTATTATCGTAATGTTTTTCAATTACTTTCTTCTCTTCTTTTGGTGCAACTATTGGGCTTGTACTATTTTGTACTGCAACTGCTTTCGTTTTACATGAGATTACTGCAACCGAAAGTAGTAGTACTGCTATATATTTTTTCATCTGAATTTCTCTTTTACTTTTTTTTCTTTAATATTTCATTCGCCTTCAAAAAGTATTCCTCTTTTTTCTTGGCATCTCCCAATCCATTATATGCTTCTCCTAACTGAATATTAAAATTTGATTCTAATTTTTCGTCATCAACCACATAATCAAGCCCCATTTCTAAAACGGTTTTTGCATTTTTAAACTGTTTTTGCTGGTTGCTTCCTAATCCTGCATAGTAATAAAACTGAGCCTGACTCGGATATACTTCAATCAGCATCATGGCTCTTTTGGTCATGGGTTCAAATTGTTTTGTTTGTGAATACGCTTCCAACAATAACATATTGGTTTCTAGCTCCGTATCTGAATTGGCTTTTAAATCTTTTTCATAATATTTAATCGCATTTTCAAACTGTCCTTTACTATGATAAAATTTTCCAATTTCTTTGGCAACATCAACATTTGGATCATTATCAAAATAAGAAATAGCTTTTTCTAAATCGGCAGCATACTGTGGGTTTTTATTGGTATAAATCAAAAACTCATTCAAAGTTCTGTGTTTGATTTTTGAATCGATTTTTGAGCTTGCCAAAATCACATTCATCGATTTTATAGCTTTATCAGCCTGATTGGCATCTAAATAGGTTTTAAACAAACTAACCTGTGCCCATTCTGAATTTGGGATTTCTTTAGCTAATTGTTTGGCAACATCCAGCGACTTCTCGTTTTCATTATTTTTTGAATACAAAAGAATGAGATTCAAATAATTGGATTCTTCTTTTGGATCTTTTTTAATCTGCTGAATTAAATTATCAATTTCTGCATTTTGATATTTACCCTGCGATAGAATCTGTGCTTTATAAATTTCACGATCAGAAGATTTCCCGAACTTGTCGTTCATTTCGTTAATAGCAATTAATGCTTTATCATACTGATTGGTAATCATATATAACGAAATCAAATCGTCTTTGTACTCTTCGTCAAAAACAATTATTTTCTGAATCGTTTCAATCGCAAGTGGATAGTTTTTAGTTTCGTAACTTACATCGTAAATTCCCAACCAAAACCATTTGTTTTTAGGATCTAACTGCGTTGCTTTTTCAAAATTATCCTGTGCATTTCGATATTCTTTAAGAGCAAAATAGTTCTTTCCTAATTCAAAATAAGCCACAGCGTCATTGGGTTTTAGTTTGATACATTTCTCCAATGACACAATAGCTTTATCATAATTTTCGATTCCTTTTTGTTTTAATGATTCATAAAACGAGTCTTGATATTCATCTGTTGCCATAGCAATATCTTCCGGTTCTGTCTGTGCAAAAACCGAAAACGATGTGCTGAAAAAAGCAAAAAACAAAACTGTAAAAACTCTTTTTTTGATCATTTTTAAAACTACATTTTAAACAAAACGAAACTTTCTTAATTTTTATTTTATTCTAAAACAGCGTAATCTCCAATACTGATACTGGTAAATTTACCATCATAACTTACATGATTTCCAATCATTGCGTTATCCAAATCAGCATTTTTAATTTGTGAATAAGTCTGAATCAAACTGTTTTTGATTGTACTGTCTGTTACATGACATCCGTTTCCTAATGAAACATTTGGTCCGATTGTAGTGTTTTTCAAAACAACATTTTCTCCAATGTAACATGGAGGAATGATTGTAGAGTTTTCTAATGTCACGCCATAATCTACTAAATGTTCTCCATCATTATGAAGAAAACCAAGCATTCTTGTATTTGTTTCTACCGTAACATCTTTGTTTCCGCAATCCATCCATTCGTCAACACTTCCGGTTTTGAAAACTTTTCCGTTTGCCATCATTGCTTTAATACCATCATTAATCTGGTATTCTCCGCCATTCTTGATATTATTATCCAAAACATTCTGAAGTTCATTTCTTAAAACTCCAATTTCTTTGAAATAATAAATTCCGATAACCGCTAAATCACTTACGAATTCCTTTGGTTTTTCAACCAACTCAATAATTTCGTTATTCTGATTTAATTTTACTACACCAAAAGCTTCCGGCTGATCTACCTGTTTTACCCAGATTACAGCGTCTGCTGATGGATCTAATTCAAAATCTGCTCTAATTAAAGTATCTGCATAAGCAATAACAGCAGGTCCTGATAAAGAATCTTTTGCACACATAATTGCATGACCCGTTCCTAAAGGCTGATCTTGACGGTAAATTGAAGCTTTTGCTCCTAAACTTTTTGCCAAATCTGTTAAACTTGCTACAACATCATCTCCAAAAAAAGCTTCATCACCTAAAACAAAGGCAACTTCTTCAATTGGTTCTTTCAATATTTTGGCAATATCTTCAACTAAACGGTGTACTATAGATTTTCCTGCAATAGGAATTAATGGTTTTGGAACAGTTAATGTATGAGGCCTCAATCTCGATCCACGGCCTGCCATTGGGACAATTATTTTCATTTTTTATTTGATTTTATGGGAAGATCAAAAAATCTTCATTGGGTTTGGTCTTTCTTTTTTATGGTGTTTTTGCTAAATACAAAAACTATTTTACGCCTGTACTTCCAAAGCCTCCTTCACCTCTTGATGTTTCAGTAAGTGTTTCAACTTCAATCCATTCCGCTCTTTCGTGTTTTGCAATAATCAGCTGGGCAATTCTTTCCCCGTTTTCAATTACAAAGTCATCATTTGATAAATTTACTAAAATTACTCCTATTTCTCCTCTGTAATCTGCATCAACAGTTCCAGGCGAATTTAAAACAGTAACTCCTTTTTTAGCGGCCAATCCACTTCTTGGTCTTACCTGCGCTTCGTAACCAATTGGCAATTCAATAAAAAGTCCTGTTTTTACAATCGTTCTTTCTAAAGGTTTTAACGTAATTGGTTCTGAAATATTGGCACGTAAATCCATTCCCGCAGAAGCAATGGTTTCGTAATTTGGTAAATCGTGTTGTGATTTATTGATAATTTGAATTTTCATTTTTAAGTATAAAATTTTTTAATCAGTCTTATTTTTTCTTCATTATACCTTTAATAGTATCTTTTTCAAAATGGTAAACCAAATATATAAAAGCTAGAAGAAGTGGAATTCCAACATAATATTTTTCTCTAAATCCGTAAAACGAAATAACAGAAAATAATATCGAAACACCTAAATAAGCACCAATTTTGTTCATATCATAAGGAATTGGATAATATTTATTTCCTAAAATATAAGAAATAAGCATCATACTTCCGTAAGCCGAAATGGTTGCAATCGCAGAACCATAATAACTGTATTTTGGAATTAAAAGATAATTTAAAACCAAAGTTACAATAGCACCTACAATAGAAATGTATGCTCCAATTTTTGTTTTGTCTGTCAGTTTATACCAAACCGAAAGATTATTGTAAATCCCTAAAAAGAAGTTTGCTAAAATAATAAGCGGCACCACTTTCATGGCTTCCCAATAGGTTTTATTGTCTAATAATAAATATTTTAAAACATCAGCAAATACAATAACTCCTAATAAAATTAGGGAACCCAGTATCACAAAATATTTGGTAATTACGGCATAAGTCTGTGGAGCATTTTCGTTTTTCGCATGACTGAAAAAGAAAGGTTCAATTCCTAATCTGAAAGCGGTTGCAAAAAGAACCATAAATAATCCTAATTTGTAACAAGCAGAATAAGCTCCAACTTCAGATTTTGCTAAATTTTCAGGAAGCAGATAACCTAATAAGATTTTGTCAAAATGTTCATTTACTGCAAAGGCTAAACCCGCAACCAAAATTGGAAGCCCATATTTCATCATTCTTTTCCAAAGTTCTGGATCGAATTTTCGCCCAAGTGAAATATAATTTGGAGAAAGCACTATGAATGTAGCTAAACTTGCCAAAAGATTCGCAATGAAAATATAAGCAATCTGGAAATTCTCTACATATAAATTATCCCAAACAGAATTTGGATTTGCATCTGCTAATTTCGGCAGATACATTAAAAAGAAAATGTTCAATAATAAATTGATTACGACGTTTCCTATTTTAATTGCCGCATACACCATTGGCCTCTGATTGGCTCTTAATTTGGAGAATGGAATTAAAACCAGTGCATCGAGAACTAGAATCCAAACAGAATAGGTAATATACTGAACATCTACTTCTGCCAAATTAGCCAATGTATTTCTAAAAATCAGCGCAACAAATAAGAAAATAATGGAGGTCCAAAATATAGAAATTGTAGAAGTTGCAATTACATTTTTCTTGTCATCCTCGGCACTATAAAATCTAAAGAAAGCCGTTTCCATTCCGTAAGATAGCACTACATTAAAGAAAACCATCCAAGATAATACAATTGAAACTTCTCCATACTCTGCCGTTGGTAAAATTCCTGTATATAATCTCACTAATAAAAAACTCAACATTCTCGGTAAAACTGTTGCCAGTCCGTAAATTGCCGTTTGCTTGAATAGATTTTTATATAATCCCAAAATATAACTGTAATAATGTTTGTAGGACAAAAATAACCATTTCTTTTGTTTAATGGTGTTTTTGTTGATGTAATAAAGAAAAGTTCTGTTTGTTTTTAAACAGTCATTTTGGTTTCATCTAAGATTTTCACAAAATGAAATCCTTTGGGAGCATAACCTTGATTGTAGTAGAAACGATGCGCTCCAAAATTTCCGGTAAAAGCATCCAAGACTATACTGCTGCAATTCAATTCAATCGCTTTTTTTTCTACATAATCCGTGAGCATTTTTCCAATTCCATTAGACCTATATTTTGGATTAACCACAAAATTATCAATTTCAAGATATTTACCTGTCCACAATTTTGTAGCCGACCAGCATCCCGTTAAACCAAGGCAAACATCATTTTCAAAAACTGCAATTTGAGTATAATTATGAGGTACCATTTCCTGAAGATAATGCTCGTATTTCTCTAAGCTGAGCTTAGGATATAAATGTCTAATCATCTCAAGTTGAGATAACATTTCTTGCAACGTAATTAGTTCTTTTATAAAAAGATTCATGATTTTTTTATTAAAATATAATCAAAAATAAGTAAACTTTAAGTTAAGACTTATATAATTAAAAATCAAAGACATGTGAAATATATAAATTAGACATGAAAATTATGTAACTTTTTTTAGAACGTATTTTCCTAAATTTGTTTCACAGGGATTGAGAAAGCTAAATACAACCCTTATAAAAAAGGAAGCACTGGGACTAATAAAGCTTGTTTGTTCCCATAAAAGACAAAGCATAAGGGATTGATTCAGCTGTAATGTAACCCTAATAAAAACAGAGCACTGGGACTAATAAAGCTTGTTTGTTCCCATAAAAGACAAAGCACAAGGGATTGATTCTGCTGTATTGTAACCCTTAAAAAAACAGAGCCCTGGGATTAATAAAGCTAGTTTGTTCCCATAAAAGACAAAGCACAGCAGAGTTTATCTGTCAATTTTTTATAAAATGGTAGTGATTCTCAACTTTATATAATTTGAGAATCACCATTTTATAAAAGTTATTTTTAAAAAAGAAAAGACTTCCAATAAAAAAAAGCCAGCAAATGCTGGCTTTTTTTTATATATTTTGGAATAAATTATCCATTTAAAGCTTCTGCTCCACCAACAATTTCCAAAATCTCACTTGTAATAGCAGCCTGACGCGCTTTATTATAAGTTAATTTCAATTGGTTTCTTAATGCAGTTGCGTTATCTGTTGCTTTGTGCATAGCAGTCATACGTGCTCCGTGCTCAGAAGCAAATGAATCACGAATACCTTTATACAATTGTGTTTTTAATGACTTAGGAATTAAAGTCAATACAATCTCTTCTTTTGAAGGCTCATAAATGTAATCTCCAGTAGAAGTAGCTGCATCAGATTTAATAGGCGCTAACGGTAAAAATTGTTCAGTCTGAACGATTTGAGTCGCAGCATTTTTAAATTGATTGTAAACTAATTCAATTCTATCATATTCTCCAGACAAAAACTTCTCTGTAAGATTATCAGCGATTCCAGCAACATTTTCAAAAGTCAAATGATCAAAAATAGCATTATGATGACCGTGTACTTTATGAGTTTTGCTTAAAGCATCATTTCCTTTTTTACCAATAGCAAAAACATCTACTTGTTTTCCTTGGTAAAAAGCAGTACGATTTTTAATCTCTTTAATAATATTTGAATTGAAAGCACCACATAAACCTCTGTTAGAAGTTATAGCTACAAGCAATACTTTTTTCACTTCACGTTGCGTAGTGTAATCTCCTCCAACTTCACCTTCAAGCGATGCAGAAAGATCTTGCAATAACTCCGTTAATTTCTCGGCATAAGGACGCATTGCAGTGATTGCATCTTGTGCTTTCTTCAGCTTTGCAGCAGAAACCATTTTCATCGCAGATGTAATCTGCATCGTTGATGAAACGGAAGTAATTCTATTACGGATTTCCTTTAAATTTGCCATCTATTAATTAGAAAATGTGACAATTTGAAAATTAGATAATTAGAAAAATGCTAAGCCATTTCCTAATTATCTAATTAACGAATTATCTAATTAGTTATATTTTGCTGAGATTTCTTTTGCTGCTTTTTCGATAACATCTGTAATAGCGTCATCTAATTTACCAGCTTTCAACGCGTTAAGCGTATCTTTATGTTTACTGTTTAAGTAAGCTAAGAAATCAGCTTCAAATTCTTTTACTTTTTCTACAGGAACGTTTCTTAATAAGTTTTTAGAACCAGCGTAGATAATAGCTACTTGGTTTTCAACTGTATAAGGATCATTTAAACCTTGTTTCAAGATTTCAACGTTTCTTTTTCCTTTTTCGATTACGTTTAAAGTAACTGAATCTAAGTCAGAACCAAATTTAGCGAAAGCTTCTAATTCACGGAATTGAGCCTGGTCTAATTTTAAAGTTCCAGAAACTTTTTTCATTGATTTAATTTGAGCATTACCTCCAACACGAGATACAGAGATACCTACGTTGATTGCAGGACGAACCCCAGAGTTGAACAAATCTCCATCAAGGAAAATCTGACCATCTGTAATAGAGATTACGTTTGTTGGAATATATGCAGAAACGTCACCAGCTTGAGTTTCGATAATTGGCAAAGCAGTTAATGAACCACCACCTTTAACGATAGATTTGATAGAATCTGGTAAATCGTTCATGTTTTTAGCGATACCATCATCAGCAATTACTTTACAAGCACGCTCTAATAAACGAGAGTGTAAGTAGAAAACGTCTCCAGGGTAAGCCTCACGTCCCGGTGGTCTTCTTAATAAAAGAGAAACCTCACGGTAAGCAACAGCTTGTTTAGATAAATCATCATAAACGATAAGAGCTGGACGACCAGAATCTCTGAAGTATTCTCCAATTGCAGCACCAGCGAATGGAGCGTAAACTTGCATTGGAGCTGGGTCAGAAGCATTAGCAGCAACGATAACTGTATAAGCCATCGCTCCTTTTTCTTCTAACATTTTTGCGATTCCTGCTACAGTTGAAGCTTTTTGTCCAATTGCAACATATATACAGAATACAGGTTTTCCTGCATCATAAAACTCTTTTTGGTTCAAGATTGTATCGATACAAACAGTTGATTTACCTGTTTGACGGTCACCGATAACAAGCTCACGCTGACCACGTCCAACTGGAATCATAGCATCAACTGCTTTTACTCCTGTTTGTAATGGCTCAGTTACTGGCTGACGGAAGATAACTCCAGGTGCTTTTCTTTCCAAAGGCATTTCGTATAAGTCCCCACCGATTGGTCCTTTTCCATCAATTGGAAAACCAAGAGTGTTAACAACACGTCCTACCATTTGCTCACCTACTTTAAGAGAAGCAATACGTTGAGTTCTTTTTGCAGTAGATCCTTCTTTAATTCCAGTTGATGGTCCTAAAAGTACAACTCCCACATTATCCTCTTCAAGATTCAATACGATACCTTCCATACCGTTATCAAATTCTACTAACTCTCCATATTGTACATTAGACAGCCCGTAAACACGAGCAATACCGTCTCCAACTTGAAGTACTGTTCCTACTTCCTCTAGCGTAGCACCAGATTCAAAACCTTCTACTTGCTTTCTTAATATTGCTGAAATTTCAGCAGGTTTGATTTCCGCCATCTTAATTTATAATTTAGACACTTTTGTGTTATAAAAACTAATTACTTAACTCTCTTTTTAATACTTGTAATCTGTTTGCAACAGAAGCATTGTATTGCTTGTCACCTATTCTTAAAATAAATCCGCCGATAATTGCTGGATCTACTATATTTTCAATTGTTATTTTTTTATCAGATAAAGTTGCGATTTTTGCCAAAACTTTAGCCTCTAAAGCTGCATCCATAGGAATTGCAGTTGTTACTTTTGCCACTTCAACACCATTGCTTTCATCGTATACTTTACTGTACTCAACTGCAATCGCATTTAAAATTTCAAATCTTTTGTTTTCAAATAATAATTGAAATAACCCTTTAGTTACACCATTTACATTTGAGAAAACTTCTAGAAGAGCACTTTGTTTAACTTCAACAGTTGTTGTTGGATTTTCAATGAATGTACTCAATTCTAAATTTGTCTCAATTGCATTTGCAATTGATTTCATATCGTTATTTACAGCTTCGGCAACACCTTTAGAGTTTGCTAAGTCCAAAATTGCTTTTGCATAACGAATTGCTGCTCTTGTACTTGCCATAGTCTTAGTTTAACTTTACGTCACCTAACATTTTCTCCACTAATTTAGTTTGAGATTCTTTGTTAGATAATTCTTCTTTCAATAATTTTTCAGCAATGCTTAATGATAAAGTTGAAACTTGAGATTTCAATTCTGCCATAGCAGCGTTTTTTTCACTTTCGATAGCCGCTTTAGCCTGCTCAATCATTTTTTGACCTTGCGCTTGTGCTTCGTTTTTAGAATCCGTAATCATTTTCTCTTTCATCTCGCGAGCTTCTTTTAACATCGCATCACGTTCTGCACGAGCTTCATTTAAAATTCTTTGATTATCTGCTTGAAGATTTTCCATTTCCTTTCTTGCGTTTTCTGCAGAAAGTAATGCATCTTTAATTCCTTGCTCTCTATCATTTACTGCATCAAGAATAGGTTTCCAAGCAAATTTTTTCAACAAGAAAATTAATCCAACAAATATTAATACTTGCCAAAAGAACAAACCGAACTCGAACTGATTTATTAACTTTTCCATTATATAGAATTATAAATTTTAAATTATATCTTTTTTAAATTGCCGTAAAGAACAATTTTATTTTTTAATGTTTTAATTTTTGAAACAATAGTTACAACCAACCGTTGTAACTATTGTTTTTTGTGTTTTAATTAAGCAGCGAATAATGCAGCGAAACCAATACCTTCAATAAGTGCAGCAGCGATAAGCATAGCTGTTTGGATTTTTCCTGAAGCTTCTGGCTGACGAGCGATAGCGTCCATTGCTGAACCACCAATTCTACCAATACCTAATGCAGCTCCGATTACGATTAATCCAGCTCCAATGAAATTTAAACCGTTCATATTTGTATATATTAAAAATTAAACATTCAATTTTGATTTTAGATTTTTAGAATGTAGATTTAGATTGATGAAAAATCTGGAAATCTTGATTCTGAAATCTAAATTTTAGTGGTGCCCCTCCTCTTCGTGGTGGTGCTCTTCTACTGCTGAACCAAAATAAAGTGCAGACAGCATTGTAAAAATATAGGCTTGTAAAAATGCTACTAGAATCTCTAGTATAGAAAGTACAAATGATAATCCAAAAGATAATGTACTTCCAATCCAGCTTTTAAAGATAAACATTAAACCAATGATACTCATTAATACGATGTGACCTGCAAAGATATTCGCGTACAAACGAATCATTAATGAAAATGGTTTAATGAAAACTCCCAACAATTCGATTGGTGCCAAAATAATTCTCATTGGTTTTGGTACACCTGGCATCCAGAAAATGTGACCCCAGTAATTTTTATTTGCTGAAAAGTTTGTTATTAAGAAAGTAAGGATTGCTAAAGCAAATGTAACTGTAAAATTTCCTGTTGCGTTAATCCCTAGTGGAGTTAATCCGAAGATATTTAAAAACAATACAAAGAAGAAAATCGTTAACAAATAACTCATGTATTTTTTATAATGTTTTTCTCCAATGTTTGGAATAGCAACATCATCACGGATGAAAAGAACTAAAGGTTCAAAAAATCTTCCAACTCCAGAAGATATTCCTCCGTTTTTAGCATACGATTTTGCTAAGCTTGTAAATAACCAGAACATCAATAAAGCGGCAACCATAATAGAAAGTACCGTTTTTGTAATTGAGAAGTCTAACGGACGAACATTTGTTGGGTGACCTGTTTTCTCATCTTCAGTAATTGTTCCCTTAGCATCTGTTCTGTAAATTTTACCATCGTGGTGATTGATTACGTAAAAATTTCCATTTGATTCAGCTACTTCATGCCCGTGGTGAAATTTAGAAGAAGAAAAAATGTGTAAACCATTATCCCAAAGAATTACTGGTAATGGAAAACCATAATATTTACCTGTCTCATCATCTTGTGTTAATGTAAAATCATGAGAGTCTAAAACGTGATGACCAATAAATGCTTTAATCTTAGATTTAACATCTGTTGGCTCAGCATGGCTACCTTCCGAAGTGGCTTCGTGAGCTACTTCAGTTTGAACATGCGCTGAGTCTTTTTCAGTATTTGAAAAACTCATTAGAGGAAGACAAGCTACTAAAGCTGCAAGAATAAATCTGAGTGGTTTGTTTGAAATCACCATATCTGTGGAAAATCTTATTTTTTACGTTTCTAAAATTTGGTGCAAAGGTACATTTTTTATTAATATTCAAAAGGATATGAAAAATTATTTTTAAACCTAGTTTTAAAGAATTGTTATTTTAAGGCTTTTCATTTAATAATCGGGCAGTTAAAATCGTCTGAAATAACAAAAACAAAAGAAATGTTAGAAAAAAGTTGTTTTTTTCGACGGGCAGGTTCTGAATGTTGTTTGCTAAAATCAGTCTTAAAAATCCATAATATAAAAACATTTGCACAAAAGTTCCGAGCATGAAAAGCATTCCAACACTATCAAATTTATTTTTTCTTATTATTAACAAACCTATTAATAATAAGGTAGAAAAAAACAAAAAGATCAAATACAATATTTCGAGACTGAAATAGAAATTTTGATCTTGTATCTTAAGAATAAAAAAAACTCCTTTATGAATTATATAAGAAATGAATGCTACTATATATAGGTAAAGAATAAGTCCGTATTTTTTTAAAAACATTTTCAATAAATTTTCTGCAAAGATGCAATATTTATTTAATGCTGTTTTAAAATGAAGACTACTTTGTTTTATTGATTTCGTTTACTTGACGAAATACATTATATAGTGCCAGCGCGACACCAACCATAATTAAGATTTTATGGTAATATACTTTTTCGCTTGGATGATTTTCATCGAGCCAGCTTCCCAAATAAGAAAACAAAAAAATGATTACACCCATTTGTATCGGAATATTAATGAGTGCAATCCATTTGTTTCTATTATTCTTCGGTTCCTTTTCCATCTTCTAACATGATTACTGGATTTGAATGTGTCAGCATGGTACAGGTTGCTGTGAAGTCTGCTCCCGGTTCTATGGATAGTTTTCCTACTGCCACTTCTCCATGAATTTGTGCAGTCGATTTAATATTAAGGATTTCTAGAACTTTTATTTTTCCGTGAAATACTCCTTCTATATCAGCATTGTTACAGATAATTTCTCCTTTGACTGATCCTTTGGCTCCTATTACAATTTTTCCTTGCGAAGTAAAATTTCCAATCAATTCGCCGTCTAATCTAAAATCGGCTTTAGATACTATATCTCCAACGATTGATGTTCCTTCTACGATTCGGTTGGTTTTTCCTAATTGTTCTGTTCCGTTTTTCTTTACTTTTTCAAACATTATTATGGGGTTTTTGGGGTCAAATAGGCGTCTAGGTTCTTTTTAATCTGAACCACTTTATAATTATCTGTAGATATAATAACTGCAGGATGTGCAATTTTGTACTTTTTATCATCTCTCAAAACTCCCGAAACATCTCTGGCATAAGCTTCGGATTTTAAACCATGAATTATTACAAAACTTTCGTTCAAATTGTATTTGTCGAAAGAAGTTGTCAATCGTTCAAAGTTTTCTACTAACAAAAACACTCGAATGGCTTCTTCGATTTGTTTAAGTGTTTTGGTATCTGTATTTGAAACTGCGTATAAAATTTTCCAGCTTTTATTGTCGGTAGTTGTAAAGTTTAATCTTTCTAGGACAGGAATTTGTTTCTCCAAAATTTCTCTGGCACTTTTACCCTCTTCACTATTCGGATAATTATCTGCCACATTCTCCATTCCTTTTTTGTAAGCTTCCAAACCATTTACTTTCCCTAAAGTATTGGCTTTTAACAATTCATACTTCGAAACGATATCATCTCCAGAATATTGATTAATCAGATTATCAATATTGGCTAAGACTTCGCCGAATTTTTCTTCTTCAAAAAGCTTGTACCATTTTTTATATTCAGCATCTGGACTAGAATTCGGATCGTCAGATTTATTATTTAAAATCTGAGCATATCTCGAAGTTGGATATTTAGATGAAATCTCCGCTTTTATTGCTTCGGCTTTTTGTGGATCTGTAATTTGATAAATTTTGTACAAATTATACATTGATGGCAATACCAGTTTTTCTTCTGGATTGTTACGTAACAATTGTTCCAATTTATCACTTGCCAATTTATACTCTTTAAACTTCTCCTTATATATAAGTCCTAATTGATAATAAGCAAAATTGCGTTCTTTGCCAATACTATCCATGGCAACTTCTGAAGTTGGAAGCTGTTTGGTATAAAATGCAACTGTATATTTTTCTGGAACAATAGTATCTTTTAAAACATTAGCAACTTCTTTATCATTGATGGTATCATTCATTACCAAGTCGCTAGCTGATTTTATTCCTGCCAATCTCCAATTTCCGCCCAATGTTCTATTACCCCACATTTTTTTAAACTGAAGTTTTCCATAAGCAACTGTAGTTGGATTATAGAAATAAAAGGAGCTTCCGCCATCATTCATTCCTGGAGGCATTCCTATTCCTCCTCCATCCAGTTCTCCAGGTTTTCCTAAAGTATTAGAATTTACCGCTCCGTTTCCAGAATTTTGTGCCTGCGAATTTAAATCGATATTAGCTAATCGTTCTTTCTCTTTTTCTTCTAAAAGACGTTTTGCCTCATCTTTCTTCTTCAGCTCTGCAATATAATTTTCGAAGTAAATCTTTTTCTCCGTCGCCGGCAGATTAAATACTTTAATAATACTGTCATTACGTTTTGAAACTGCTTCGTATTTAATAACGTTATCCAGATTTTTTCTGTTTTTTTCTATAAAAGCATATTCTCTGGTTTTAGGATCCAGTTTAACCAAAGTACTGTCATAATACTTCGCTGCCATTGAATAATCTGTATTTTTAAAATACATGTTCCCAATGTTTCGATATGCTGAAGCCATCAAATACGGATCTTTTGATTTTCGCCCTAAAGATTTATTGTAGTATTTTAAAGCATTTTCTTTATCCTTCTTTTTATCATAAAAAACTCCCATTTCATAAAAAAGGAAATCATAATAAGGTCGATTCTCACGATCTGTGACTAACTTATTGAACGTTTTTAAAAAGATGGTATCGTTATCATTTTCATAATCATACAATTGCGCTCTTTTTGCGTAAGCATGCATCATGTATTTACGATCGGCTTTTCTATTTAAATCAATGACTTGATCATAAAAATAAATGGCACTATCGCGCTTTTCTTCTTCCTGATACATTTGTCCAAGAATGAAACGATATCTAGCACGCTCTTCATTTTTTCTGGTAAATTGTTCTGCTATTCTTAGTTTGGCAACAGCACTGTCTTTTTGTTCTAAATTCAAAAATGCCTCAGCCAAAAGAGCATTTGCATCGGCAAAAGTCTGTTTGTCTAGATCTGTTTTTTTAAGTAAAAGTTTAATGTTTTTAAGAGCAATTGCATCGTTGCCTAAACGCATATTGGTCTTTTCGCGCCAGATTTTTGCGATATAAATATTATTGCTTTCCGGATATTTGTACAAAATATAATTGAATGCCTCAATTGCCGGAATAAACCGCTGATCATAATATCGTGCTTTCCCTAGCATTAAATAAGCTTCATCAATCTGCCAGTTTCTTTCTCTCCCACCAATATTCATAGAGTGTTTCTGAATGGCTTTGGTCGCTTTTGTTTCTGCTTTTTCAAAATCAGGATTTTTGGCTTTTTCTCCTTCAGAAAAATTTTCATCAAACTGCATTTTTTCTATTGGCAGGATTTTCCAAAAATTGTCTTCATTATTGGCCTGAATAGACTGCAGACCTTTTTCAAGACCAAGCCCTCCATTGTACAAAATATTATATTTGGTTCCAATAGAATGCGAACTTCTAGCCAAAAAAGTATTTTTTTTGGTAGAACAAGCTATCAAAAAGAATAAAAAAACGAAAGTAAAACTATATTTAAAAGTATTCTTTTTCAATAGAAAAGATTTTAAAACTGATAACTGCTAAAATTCAATTTTAGTATAATTGACTCGTAAAAATACGCTTCTTTTTGTAATCATAGAAATTTAAACAGCAAAAAACAATTCCAGTTCCTGCAAGGTCTCTTTTGAGGTCTGAATGTCTTTTACAATTTCCCCTTTATTCAATGCCACTATTCTATCACAAACTTCAACTGTATGCTGTAAATCGTGGCTTGAAACTAAAACAGTTACATTTGGATTGTCTGCCAAATCTTTGATTATTTTTTTTAATCGACTAACCGTTGTCGGATCTAAATTCGCGAATGGCTCGTCTAAAATAACAACTTCTGGATTTCCAATTAATGTGGCTATAATTCCAACTTTTTTCTGATTTCCTTTTGATAAATCTCTTAAGTACTTTTTGTTGTTTAAAATTTCTCCATTGAAAAATTCTTCATGTTGCGCCAATAAAGCATCGACGTCTGCTTTGTTTTGATTGCGAAGATCTCCAATAAAATAAAAATATTCTTCTGGTGTTAAATAGCCAATCAAAAAACTTTCATCTAAAAATGAACCTGTAAAAGATTTCCAGTTTTCACTGGTATTAACCTGAATATTTTGATTTAAAATCTTTCCGTTTGATGGCTGAATTAAGTCCAATAACAGACTGAAAAAAGTTGTTTTTCCTGCTCCGTTATTTCCCACTAATCCAAAGCTTTGTCCTTTTGGAATTTCAAGACTTTCTATATTTAGAACTGTTGTACCGTTATATTTTTTTAAAAGTTGATTTACTTGTATCATGATGATTTTAGATTTTAGATTGTTGATTTTAGATTAATTATCAAATTGACTTATTTTCTAATTAATTCTTTTGTTTGTAAGCACTTATCGTACTGTACTTTTCCATTTTGTACCTTTTTTCAATTAATGAAAACACTTTTTCTTTAAAAATAAATCCTAAAACTCCAGCACCCGCAACCAAAGAAAGTCCGATTGGTTTGCTTCCAAAGTGAAGACCAAGCCAATACAGTAATAGAGGTAAAACAATTTTTGGCAATGTCAACAGCATCGCATTAACATTAAAAGCTTTTTTATCTCCAAATGCACCACCTGCATTACTCAAATCAATTGGTGTTTTGGTGAATGCTCCTCCCAAAAGTACTAAATGCGAGTTTACGCCTATATTATAAATTGCTCCGGCAACAATTGTGAGATAAACTTCCCATCCATAAAAAATATAAAATGAAGCTAGAATTGTAGAGACAAAAGTAGCAATCACAATTAGCCACCATTTTGAAGTGATGTAACCTCTATATGGAACATTTTGTGTCATTAACAACTGATAATAAGAACTATCCCAACTTGGCACAAACTGACCAAAAACAAATAGAAATCCTCCTGAAACAAATATTCCTGCAAAAATATGCATTACCGCTGGCTGATGTGAGTTTCCAAAAAAGATAAATCCGTAGAACAAAAAGAGAACGCTCATAAAAATGGTTGTTTTTGATCTCTTATTTCTTTTTATCAATTTGATGTCATTTTTAAGAAAGGTTCCTAAAGTTCCAAACTGATTCAGCCAAGTCAGGTTTTCTGTAGAAGCGATATCGTGTTTTACTGAAAGTCCAGCGTCCAGATACAAGTTCTTCTTGAAATATTTAAAAGTAAAAACATACAATCCTGCTAATACTAAAATGGGTATTAAAAATACGCCGTCGATATCATAAAAACTCTGAAAAAACGGTGTTGTAAATAGCGTAATATCAAATATCTTGTAATAATGAGCTCCGCCTAAAGCAAGAACTATCCCAGCAAAAACAACAAACAATTTATCAATATTACTTAGAATGATATTCAAAAAATTATTGATGTAAATCATCGCCATGATTCCTAAATGCCAGAAAACAATTTCAACAACATCGTACCCATTCAAAATCAGGACAACAGAAAATGGAATAAAAAACAAAGCATGAATCCAATTGAAAAAAGATAAAGCTGTTTTTCCTAAAGAGAAATGAACAATCGTAAGTTTTTTAAAGGGTAAAACCAGCAACGGCTTAATGTTTAGAACTGGTATTGATTGCATTAACAACCTAATTATTAAGTCAAAAAGAAAATAATAAATCAAAAATTTATTAACTGTTACCAATGGTTCCAATTTCATATCCTTGAGAACATAAAATGCTCCAACTCCCATTCCAATAAAAATTAAAGAAAAATAGATCATAAAGAACCCTATTATAATTTTCATTGCCAGGTTTTTACCAAAAGATGCGGATCTAATGAACGCTTTCCATTCCAGGTAAATAAACTTCTTAATCATGGTTTATCGTTTTAGTATTTTTGTAGTAAGAGACCAAATGTAGGAAAACGTTACAAAAAAAGTTAAAAAAAATAATTTCGTACCAAACATTTAATAGTGGTTTGCTACTTTTGCAAAAAAATTCTATCATGCCTTCATTCTTAAAACTTATAATTAAAGAGGTTAAACGCGAAACTGCAGATGCTGTTTCTATACTTTTTAATGTTCCTGAAGAACTAAAATCAGACTATAAATTTATAGCTGGTCAATATATTAATTTAAAACTAACTCTTGATAATCAAGAAATCAGACGTGCTTATTCTATTTGTTCGGCACCAGACAGCGGTGAATTAAGAATTGCTGTGAAAGCAGTAAAAAATGGTCTTTTTTCTCAGTTTGCCAATACCAAATTAAAAGCAGGAGATGTTTTGGAAGTAGGTCAGCCAGAAGGTAAATTTACATTTGAACCAGATCCAGAAAGACAAAGAAACTACGCAGCTTTTGTTGCAGGAAGTGGCATTACTCCAGTTCTTTCTATTATAAAATCAGTTTTAAAAAATGAGCCTAAAAGTTCATTTGTATTGGTTTATGGAAACAGAACTCCAGAAGACACAATCTTCCATCAAGAACTTCATGACTTGCAATTACAATATGTAGGCAGATTTTTTGTGCATTATGTCTTTAGTCAGGCTAAAGCTGAAAATGCTTTATTTGGAAGAATCGAAAAATCGGCTGTGAATTTTGTTTTAAATAACAAACACAAAGAATTACAGTTTGATAAATTCTACTTGTGCGGACCTGAAGAAATGATCAACACGGTATCTGATATTTTGAAAGAGAAAAATGTAAAAGAATCGGCTATTAAGTTTGAGCTTTTTACTTCTTCTTCTCAAGAAAATGTAATTCAGGGTTCTCAAGAAGGACATACAAAAATTACAGTTTTAGTAGATGATGAAGAAACTACTTTTGAAATGTCTAAAAAACAGACGATTCTAGATGCCGCTTTAAAACAAGGCGTTGATGCTCCCTATTCTTGTCAAGGTGGGATCTGTAGCAGTTGTTTAGGACGTGTTACAACTGGAAGTGCTGAAATGACGAAAAACTCTATTTTAACAGATAGTGAAATTGCCGAAGGTTTAATTTTAACTTGTCAGGCACACCCGACATCGGAAACTATTTATGTAGATTACGACGACGTCTAAATCTTTAAATTACAATATTATAAATTCCAAATTCCAACTTTACAATTGGAGTTTGGAATTTTTTTTACTTAAAATATTGCCACGAATAACACTAATTTTCGCTAATTTACTTTTTTAATAAATTTTGGAATTTGGAATTTAAAAAATTGAAAATTAATTATTTATGAAATCAGTACGAGAAATTTTTAGGAATAAAGAATATCTTTTGGAGGAACCAGAAGTTGTGAAATTGGTTGATTATTGTGAAGAGCTTCAGGATGAGATTGTTGAATTTAAATTTCAAAAGACTGATAATAAAGAACTTGCTTTATTAGACATGATCAAAGAAGTCATAAAAGGATGCGATGCCATTGAAAAAGAACAAATGGAACATGAACGTTATGGTTATGATGCACCCAATTATCAGGAAACAATTGCAAATCTGAAAAGTTATATTTACCGTCGTTGTCGAGATGAAAAGATTTGGCTCTAATTGAAATAAAAGCAAAATTTTATCAAAATATTGCCAAATTTTCATTAAATTAGAGGTGTAATTATGGTAATCTCAATCTCACTAGTTTGAGAATTTGTAGAGCTCAATCAAAATTAGTCAAACATTTAAACATTAAATATCATGACAGCTCACGTACAACACTTTCATCTATACCTATCTATTATGCTGGTTGTAACTGCTGCGCTATGCATTCTGGCAGTTATTCTCAAAATGAGAAACAAAAAAGGTCCAAAGTTGCTCGAAAGAGAGAAATACAATTCAACTATGGCCGAAAAAATGGTAGAAGTAAAAAAGACCGATTCGAATATTTTTAATATCTGGCCTTATGTAAGTAAACTAAAATCGGCTAAAATTTTATCTAAAAAAATTAAAGATCAGGATTTAATTTATAAAATTTACAGAGATCCGTCTGAAAAGTTCGAGCATATTCTATTGTCTACCGAAGACAAAAATAATTTTGTCTCTATTATAGTAAACAAAAAAAGAAGAAAAACAATAGGATATTCTTTCTTAGATTCTAATGAACAATACGATTTAAGTAAAAATATTGCTTAACGATTAAAAAACTTCTCCATTAAAGAGAAGTTTTTTGATTTTTATGAAAGCTGTTCTTTAACCTTGTCAACAACCTGCTGCGGTAAAATTGTTCTCATAGCATTTTCATAACCTTCAACAACTTTATTGCCATAAACAGAAGTTGGCAGTTTTGGATATTGATTTCGATCAGAAGTTAAGGCGTTTTCTAAACTTTGGTTGAAAGGCAAAAATCCAGCATACGGATGAGTAGCTCCCCAAAGTGTTACTACTTTTACTCCTAACATTGCAGCGATATGAGCATTTCCAGAATCCATAGAAAGCATCACATCAAGATTGCTAATTAACTGCAATTCCTGTTGAAACTTAATTTTTCCAGCCATATTGATTACATTTTCAAAAGGCTCTGTAAGTGAATCTAAAATTTCAATTTCTTTTTTTCCTCCTCCAAAAAGTAGAATTTTATACATCGGATTTTCGGCCAATTTTGCAATCACATCCTGCATTAAATCCAAAGGATAAACTTTAGAATTGTATTGAGCAAAAGGTGCAATTCCAATTAATTTTTCATTTTGATTTCCAATGATTTCTAGAATATCAGCATTTAAAACTGCTTTTTCAGGAAATACTGGATGAGATAAATCTAACGGAAAGCCAAGTGCTGAAAACACTTTCGCATGTCTTTCGAACATGGTTGGCAATTGTTTGAAAATTTTGTTTTCGGCTCTTGTTAATTCTTTTTTTCCTTCACGGCCTTTATCAACAGTTGCTCTTTTTTTTCCGCTTAAAGCGAAAAGTAAACTCACAATCTTAGATCTCAAAACATTATGAAGATCTGCAAAAGCATCTATTTTCAGTTTTTTTACATCTCCGAATAATCGTAAAAGTCCTGGAAAACCTTTGTGTCTCTGTTTTTCATCAAAAGAGAAAAACTCCAGATTCGGAATTCCGTCAAAAAATGGTTTGAAAAAAGGACGAGAAATAACGGTTAATTTCACAGTCGGATATTGTTTTACAAATGCGCGTAAAACAGGAACCGTCATGGCGACATCTCCCATTGCGGATAGTCTCATGACGGCTATGTGTTTGATTTTGTTGTTGGACAACTCTGCCAAATTACTTTTTATTTTGATATAAAACCGGATTCAATTCATCGTCGTTGTACATTTTCATTTGTTTGTACACTTTCATGAATTTGTCTCCGTTTTCGATATCTGTCAATAATTCTTCAATTGCTGTAGATAAATCTGTTCTTTGTTCTAAAAGAATATTTAGTTTTTCCTGACATTTATCTCTGTGTTCTTGTGAAGCTTCAGCACGTGTAGCTTCTTCATGCATGTGATAAATTTTTAAAGCCAAAATAGACAATCTGTCAAATGCCCAAGCTGGACTTTCAGAATTGATTTTTGCTCCGTCTTTTACTTTAATATCACTATATTTTTGTAAAAAATAGCTATCGATATATTCCACCATATCAGTACGTTCCTGATTTGATGCATCGATTCTTCTTTTTAAAGTTAAAGCTGCAACTGGATCAATCTGCGGATCACGAATAATATCTTCAAAATGCCATTGAACCGTATCAATCCAATTTTTAAGATATAATAAATGTTCAAACTTATCTTTCGGATAAGGATTATTGATCGGCTGATCGACATTATCAAACTGGTGATAATCTTTGATACTTTGCTCGAAAACAGAATATGCTAATTTTGAAAACATGTATTTATTTTTTTAGAGTTACAAAGATACTTTTTATACTTTTATGCTGCGAAAAAAAGCAATTATTTTTCGTTTTCATATTTTTATTCGTTAATAAATTAAAAATTCATCATGAAAATTCACTATATATCTGAAAATAATAGCGTTTTAAATCATTTCTTAGGACAAATTAGAAATGTAAATGTGCAGAATGACAGCATGCGTTTTAGACGAAATATTGAACGCATCGGTGAAATTATAGCATACGAATTAAGTAAAATTTTGCCTTATAAAAATGTAGAAATTCAGACTCCGTTGGGTGTTAAAAAAACAACAGAAATTGACACTGATTTAGTTCTATGTCCGATTTTAAGAGCAGGTTTACCGCTTCATAATGGTTTTTTAAATTACTTTGATCATGCCGAAAATAGTTTTGTTTCAGCCTGCAGACATCATCCAAATGGTGGTGATGATTTTGAAATTTTAGTCGAATATCAAGCTATTTCAAATCTAAATAATAAAACTGTCCTACTTTTAGATCCTATGCTGGCAACAGGACAATCTATTGTCGCTGTTCATAAAAAATTGATTGAAAATGCAACTCCAACAGAATTTCATATTGTGGTTGTTATTGCGGCCCCAGAAGGAATTGCTCATTTAGAAGAAAATCTTCCCGAAAATTGTCATTTATGGGTTGCTTCTTTAGATGAAAAACTAAACGAGAAAAACTACATTGTTCCAGGTCTTGGAGATGCAGGTGATCTTGCTTATGGAAGCAAATTATAACTGCGAGAAGAATGTAAATAAACTACAGGCAATCAATACATAAAATACAATTTCATTATTGAGTTTTTGCTGCATGTATTCCACGTGGCTTGTTGCCATAATTGTTAACGGTGCAATGCTGAACAATAATAAATCGTTGCTTTTATTTGGCGAAATAATGTAAACAAAAGCCGCTATAAAAAAGAATGCAACAATTTTCTTGTATGAAGAATGTACAATCTGTGGTCTGTTCGACAATGTCATCAACATTGATGTTACAAAAAATAGAGCTACAGCAGTATAAATTGAAAGTGCTCCGTTTTCGTAATTATTCTTAAAATAGTCAATTCTAAAATCAACTACTGCTCTTTCTTGGAAAAAAGCTACAGCATCAATGTTTAAAATTAAAGAAGTCATATAAAATAATATTGCCACCGCCAAAAGTGCTATAAATGGCAAAACCCAGTTTCTGTAATCTCTTGAAACGTGAAAAATAATCGAAATAAATACCAATACTAAGAAAAGTATACTCCAAAATTGAAATAAAGCAGCTACAAAAATCCAAAAAGAAGCATCGAATATTTTTTCTTTTGATGCTTTAAGCGATTGAAGTGAAATCAATCTTCGAACTGCCAACAAAATAAAAAAGTTAGCATAAATAACATTTGGATTGTTAAATAGGGTTGGAAAAAATAAAAGAAACAACAAATAGAAAAATATCGCGTAACCGTTGTCTTTACTGAGTCCGTTCTTTTTTACGATAAAATTTACCATAAAAAAAGAAGCCAAAATAAAGCACAACAAACTCACTTTTTGAAAAGCCAAAAAATAAGAAGTAACCCAAGATGGGTCTTTAATTTGGAACATGAAAAAGAAAACCAGTATTAAAATTACAACCAATGAATAATTTAATGGCGTAGATTTTTTAAAAACACTTGTTATCATAAGGATATTTTATACTTTTGTGATTGTAAAGATAATACTTGTTTAAAATGAAAAACCGAACAAGTTGAAAAAAGATTTGATTAATCAAATTTTATCTTCAAAGCATTACACAACAATAAATAACATATAATTTTAAAGAATTATGACAGCTTTTTTTGAAGGAATACAATACTTATTCGTTAACATTTTGTTTGCTCCTCTTGACTTTTTACGTCGTTTGGAATTAATTACATGGTTTGGTGCAAACACTATTAACTGGATTTTCATGATCATTTGTGCTGCAGCAATCGTTTACTGGATTAAACAATTACGCATTTTTGATGATGCTGGAACAGAAAACCAAGATACAACAGCTCACTCATTTTTAAAATAAAAACCAAACCCTTAAATTAATTAAGGGCTGGTCCATTATTTTTTAAATTAGATCGAAACCGATATCTTTTCTAAAATACATCTTATCAAAGCTTAGTTTATCTATGTTTTGATAAGATTTTTTTACGGCCTCTTGGAAATTATCTCCGTAAGATGTTATCGCGATAACACGTCCTCCATTAGTAACGACATTTCCGTTATCTAATTTTGTTCCTGCATGAAAAACAATAGAATCTTCAATATTTTCTAAACCAGAAATAACTTTTCCTTTTTCGAAATCTTCAGGATATCCACCAGAAACAACCATTACAGTCGTAGCGCTTCTTGGATCAACTTCTAAATTAAAATCTCCTAATTTTTGATCTGCAACAGACAAAAACAATTCAACTAAATCTGATTTTAATCTCGGAACCACAACTTCTGTTTCAGGATCTCCCATTCTCACGTTATATTCGATAACGATTGGTTCTCCTTTTACATTGATTAAACCAATGAATACAAATCCTTTATATTCGATTCCATCTTTTTGGAAACCTTCAATTGTCGGTTTTACGATACGCGTTTCAATTTTTTCCATTAAAACTGTATCTACGTAAGGAACTGGAGAAACTGCTCCCATTCCGCCCGTATTTAAACCTGTATCACCTTCGCCAATTCGTTTGTAATCTTTTGCTGTAGGAAGGATTTTATAGCTTTTTCCGTCGGTTAAAACAAAACAGCTTAATTCGATTCCGTCCAAGAATTCTTCGATAACAACTTTTGCACTTGCTGTACCAAATTTAGCGTGAACAAGCATATTGCGTAATTCTGTTTTTGCTTCTTCAAGATCCTGAATAATCAAAACTCCTTTTCCAGCTGCTAATCCATCAGCTTTTAAAACATAAGGAGGTTGTAATGTTTCCAGAAATTTACATCCTTCTTCGACTGTTTCAGCAGTAAAACTGTCATAAGCCGCAGTCGGGATGTTATGTTTCATTAAGAATTCTTTTGCAAATTCTTTACTTCCTTCTAATTGAGCACCCAATTTAGATGGTCCAATTACCGGAATATGTTTTAAACTTTCGTCGTTTTTGAAATAATCGTAAATACCTTTTACCAATGGATCTTCAGGTCCTACGACTACTAAACTTATATTTTCTTTAAGCACTAAAGCTTTTACGGCTTCAAAATCTGTAGCAGAGATTGCCACGTTTTCAGCAATTGCTGCTGTTCCTGCATTTCCCGGAACTACAAAAAGTTTTTCGCAAAGTGGGCTCTGAGTCATTTTCCATGCAAATGCATGCTCTCTTCCGCCTGATCCCAATAATAAAATTGTCATGGTGTTGTTGTATTTAGTTGTGGTGCAAAAATACTTGCTTTTGCACGTAAAAAATAATTAAATCTTTAAAAAATTGTTGGTTCTATACTGTTAGTAATTCTTAAATATTATTTTTGACGAAAATCTAATCATGAAACATTACGTAAAAACATATATTTTCAAAACTCTTAGTATTCTTCCAAATTCTTTGGGCTCAAAAATCTATCATCAGTTACAGAATTTTTCAGAAAATAAAAATGTCGAAGGAAAATTAAAAAATACAGAAAACACGCTTAATACTTTAGGTTCAATTTTTTCAAATTTAAAAATTGATCTGCAAAACAAATCTGCAATTGAAATTGGCTCAGGATGGTTACCAATATCACCATATATTCTAATTCATAAATTTAAATTAAAAGATGTTTATACTTTTGATATTAATAAACATTATCAAACAAAAAAAATACAAAGCTTTAATTATTTATTTTCAAAAATATATAATTGTGATATAACTGTAAAGAATAATCAGTATTCTTTGCCTGAAAATGTTCATTATTATCCGTTTCAAAATATAATAGATGCTGAAATTCCTAAAGTAGATATTGTCTTTTCAAGATTTGTTCTAGAACACGTAACTCCTGAAGATATAATAGAAATGCACAAAAAATTTAAAACCTCTTTACCAAAAGGATCTTATATTGTTCATTTTATTTCTCCGAGTGATCATAGAGCCTATTCCGATAAATCTTTGTCTCTACAAGAATTTTTAAAATATAGTTCAAAAGAATGGAACAAAATTCAAACAAGATTTGATTATCACAATAGATTAAGACTTCCTCAATACATTGATATTTTTAATTCGTTAGACTTAGAAACTGTTTATATTTCTCATGATAATCCGAAACCAAACTCTATACAAGAGCAAAAGTTTAAAAATTTAAAATTACATGATGATTTCTTGAAATATTCAGAAAAAGAACTAACTGCTGGAAGCATAAATATTGTTTTAAAAACATAATGATTCCTCTTTTTGATTTTTCACTCAAACTAAATGGTTTTCCTATAAAGAAAGCCAAAGCCGAACTGGATAAAATTGTTCGTTTTTCAGAAGAAGAATACGCTTCATTTCTTGAAAACAAAAAGAGAGAAATCGTTGATTTTCATCTTAAAAATAATCCCTTTTACGCAGAGTTAGCTGGAAATGCAACAGCCGAAGATTGGGAAAATCTTCCGATTTTAAACAAACAAAATCTTCAAAAACCGCTTGAAGAAAGGCTTTCCAAGGGATATTCTAGAAAAAACATTTACCTCAACAAAACCTCTGGATCGAGTGGAACACCTTTTGTTTTTGCTAAAGATAAATATTCTCATGCTTTAACTTGGGCTTCTAATATTATGCGTTTTGGTTGGTTTGGCATTGACTTTAATCATTCGTATCAAGCGCGTTTTTATGGAATTCCGATGGATTTTATTGGATATCAAAAAGAACGTTTCAAAGATTTTTTAACACATCGTTTTCGTTTTCCTGTTTTTGATTTGTCTGATGAAACTCTTGAAAAGTTTCTGCAGAAATTCAAAACCAAAAAGTTTGATTATATCAATGGTTATACAAGTTCTATCGTATTATTTGCCAAATTTTTGGAACAGAAAAACATCAATCTAATAGAAATCTGTCCAACGCTGAAAGCTTGTTTTGTTACTTCAGAAATGCTTTTTGAAACGGATAAAAGACTTTTGGAAAAACAATTCGGCATTCCAATTATTAGTGAATATGGAGCTTCAGAATTGGATTTGATTGCTTTTGAAAATCCGCAAGGAGAATGGCAGGTAAATGCTGAAACACTGTTTGTAGAAATTTTAGATGAAAACAATAATCCTGTTCCACATGGAACAGAAGGGAAAATTGTGATAACATCACTTTTTAATAAAGCAAATCCTTTTATCCGATATGAAATCGGCGACATCGGAATTCTCGATGAAAAAAGTACGCCAAAAAAACCAATTCTAAAAAAACTCATTGGCAGAACAAATGATGTTGCTATTTTGCCAAGTGGAAAAAAATCTCCAGGTTTGACTTTTTATTATGTGACCAAAAGCATAATTGAAGACGACGGAAATGTAAAAGAATTTATCATCAAACAAAGCAAAATTGATACTTTTGAAATTGAATATATAGCTGAAAAAGTATTAGTTTCAGAACAAATTCAAAAAATAAAAGAAGCGATCGATTTGTATTTAGAGCCTAATTTGAACTTCACATTTACAAGAAAAACTGTTTTAGAAAGAACCAATCGAGGAAAGCTAAAACAATTTAAATCTTATCTGTAAAATAAATAAAATCTTACATTTGTTTTTTAATTAAAAACTTATGAACGATAACGCTCTACTTTCTGAAGAAACAATTTCTAATAAAATATACTTTATTCGTGGACAAAAAGTGATGATGGATAGTGATCTAGCATTACTTTAAGGAATAGAAACTAAAGTATTAAAACAAGCCGTTAAAAGAAATTTATCAAGATTTCCTGACGATTTCATGTTTGAACTTACTAAGATAGAATACAATTCTCTAAGGTCACAAATTGTGACCTTAGAGAAAGGAAGAGGTAAATATCAAAAATACTTACCTTTTGCTTTTACAGAACACGGTGTCTTAATGTTGTAAAGCGTTCTAAAAAGTGACAAAGCAATCCAAACCAATATTCAAATTATGAGGATTTTCACGAAAGTGAGACAAATGCTTTTGGATACAACCGAAATCAAGGTTGATATTATGCAGATTCAGAAGAAATTAGAGAATCATGATAAAAATATTGAATTGGTATTTTCTTATTTAGATGAATTAACTGAGAAAAAAGAAAATAAGACTGAAAGAGTGAAGATTGGTTATAAAAAATAATTTCTTCAAGGTCGCAAATTGCGACCTTGAAGGATATTTAAACTTCCTTTATATATTTTGTTTTGATTATCAACTGAGTAAACAAAAATCTCATCATCAAAAAAATCGAAAAAACAAGATTATATCCATGAAATTCTCTATAAACTCCAAAATTGTGTTTGATCAATTTGAATTTTGACGATGAAATAGAATCTTTTCTTATCCTATAAAATGCTAAAGGTTCTGGAATAGCTTCTGCAGTTTTTATCTGTTTCAATATCGTCAGCCATATTCTCCAGTCTTGTCTTTTTTGGGAGGATTCTAATTTGATTTTTCCAAAGTATTCTGCATCATAAATTGCCGTGAGATTGCCTACATAATTGCAGAAAAACAATTGTTTATAAGTTAACGGCTGTGGATTTTCAACTCTTCTATTTAAATCATTTCCTTCTTCGCCAATACAATCGTAATAACTAAAAGTAAAATGCAGATTCTTCGCTTTTAAGAACTGAATTTGTTTTTCTAATTTATCGGAGCGCCATAAATCATCCGAATCCAGATAAGCGATATATTTTCCAGAAGCTTTATCTAAAGCCACATTTCTGGCAAAACCATTTCCTGAATTTTTTTCTAATTTGAATACTTTTATTTTGGAATCTTTTTGGGCAAATTCTTCGATAACAGAAACCGTCTGGTCTGTTGAACCATCATCAACCAAAATCATTTCCCAGTTTTCATAGGTTTGATTTTGAACAGATTCTATAGTTGCTCTAATGAACTTTTCAGTATTGTATGTCGGTGTAAGAATAGATACTAAATCATTCATTAGAGTTTAATACTTTCAGAATTTAGATTATTTTATATAACTAGAAAAATCTTTATGTTCTTCTTTTGCCAATTCTTCAGGAGACAATGATTTAAAATATTCATAAGTTATTTTCATTCCTTCTGCACGACTTACTTTAGCTTCCCAACCTAACAATTCTTTTGCTTTTGTTGTATCTGGCTGACGTTGTAGCGGATCGTTTATTGGCAGTGGGTGATATACTACTTTTTGATTTGTTCCTGTCAATTTGATGATTTCTTCCGCAAAATCTTTAATCGTAATCTCGTCTGGATTTCCAATATTTACCGGATAAACATAATCAGAATGTAGTAATCTGAAAATACCTTCAACTTGGTCGTCAACATAACAGAACGAACGTGTCTGCATTCCGTCTCCAAAAATGGTTAAATCTTCTCCACGCAAAGCCTGGCCAATAAAAGCAGGTATTACACGTCCGTCGTTTAATCGCATTCTTGGCCCATAAGTATTAAAAATACGTACAATTCTGGTTTCTACACCATGAAAAGTATGATACGCCATTGTAATGGATTCCTGAAAACGTTTTGCTTCGTCATAAACCCCGCGAGGTCCAATTGTGTTTACATTTCCGTAGTATTCTTCAGTCTGAGGATGAACAAGCGGATCTCCGTAAACTTCAGATGTTGAAGCAATCAAAATTCTAGCATTCTTAACTCTCGCCAATCCTAACAAATTATGTGTTCCTAAAGATCCTACTTTTAATGTCTGAATCGGAATTTTTAAATAATCAATAGGGCTTGCTGGTGAAGCAAAATGCAAAATGTAATCTAAATCACCTGGTATATGAACAAACTTGGTAATATCATGATGATAAAATTCGAAGTTTTCCAGTTTGAATAAATGTTCAATATTTTTAAGATCTCCTGTAATCAGGTTATCCATCCCAATAACAAAATATCCTTCTTTGATAAATCTATCACATAAATGTGATCCTAAAAATCCTGCAGCTCCAGTTATAAGTATTCTTTTCATGATGGTTATTTAACATAACAAATGTAATTGATTTGAGAATTCTTTTCAGTCATTTTTTGAATTTATCTTACTTTTAAAGATGCTTTATGTTCATTATACTTCTCTTCAACAAACTCTTTTATCTCTTTTTCAAATCGTTGTTTTGAAAAATAAACAGCATGTTCCCGGATTATTTTGGGGTCAAATTTTTTTGATCCAAAACGAATTACTGCTTCTTTAATTTTAGGTACAGATTGTTCATTGAAAAAAATACCCGTTTCATTATCTACAACCGTTTCCAATGTTCCTCCTTTAGACAATGCTATAACAGGAGTACCGCAAGCTTGTGCTTCAACAGGTATAATTCCAAAATCTTCTTCGGCAGCAAAAACAAAACCTTTTGCTTTTTGCATTAAACTTCGTAATTTTTTATTTTCAATAAAGCCAACAAACTCTATATTGCTTTTGGCTACTTTTTGGAGTTTTTCTAATTCCGGTCCTTCTCCTGCAACTATTAATTTTAAATGAGGTAACTCATTAAAGGTTTCTACAATAAGCTGTGTCTTTTTATATGGAACTAGTCTGGAAGCTGTTAAATAATAATCTTCTTTTGTTTCCTCTAAACTAAAAAAGTCAATATCAACTGGAGGATAAATTACAACTGATTCTTTGTTATAAGTTTTCTTAATTCGCTGTGCAATATGCTTTGAATTGGCAATGAAAAAATCAACATTTTCTGAATTCGAAAGATCCCATTTTTGCATTTTATCTAAAACTGATTTTGCATATAGTCCTTTTAAACCTTTAGTTAATCCTGCATCTTTTAAATATTGTTCTCTCAAATCCCAAGCATAACGCATTGGCGAATGACAATAACAAATATGAAGTTGGTTTTCTTCTACTTTTATTCCTTTTGCAACTGCCGATGAAGAACTAATTATGAGATCATAATCACTTAAATCAAACTGTTCTATGGCAATTGGAAATAACTGTAAAAATTTACGATGGTTTTTCTTTACTGTAGGCAGTTTTTGAATAAAGCTGGTTTTTGCTTTTTTACCGTTTAAAATAAACTTACGATCTTCATCATTCAAAAAATCAATAAGCGCAAAATGATCGAAATCATTCCAGATTGAATTTATGGAATGAATTACTTTTTCGGCGCCTCCATTTACATAGTACCAATCGCTGATTAGGGCTTTTTTCATTTTTGTTTGTTGGAAAAGTTTGTGACAAGTTAGTAAAAATAATACTGTATTCAACAGTACTTTTCCTAACAAAAATATCATTATTTATTTTTTGTTAATCAAATATAAGATATCGTAAAATCCTTGTAAATGCTTTTTTATGGATTTCTCCCAAGTAAACTTTTCTAAATGTGTTTTTAAACTTCCCGAAACTTGATTATTAAAACCTGGATTTTTTAAAACATTCATAATTTTTTGAGCGAGTTCTTTATCATTATTTGGATCAAAATATTCCACCAAATTACTTCCTATCTCTGGAAGACTTGCCGCACTAGAACTAATTACAGGAGTTTTTGCTGCGAGTGATTCTAAAATTGGTAAACCAAAACCTTCATAAAGAGAAGGAAAAACAAATAAAGAGGCTTTTTGATAATAAACAGGTAAATCTTGATCTTGTATCCAGCCAGAAAAAATGATGTTTTTTTCCAAATTATTAGTTTTGATATATTCTTCTATTTGATTATCTCCAGTAATAAAACCTTCTTTTTTCCCTACTATTAGAAGTTTATATTTTTCTTTTAACGAACTGTTTAAAGAATTGTAAGCTTGTAATAAAACAATCAAGTTTTTATGAGGCTTAATGTTGCCTATATATAAAAGAAAATCTTTAGGAAGCTCAATATTGCTTTGCTTTTCTTCTTCAAAAAAAGGAATATCTACTCCACAATATACTACTTTCACTTTTTCTAATTCCGCAATTGTATAGTGAACTATTTCCTTTTTAGAGAACTCCGAAACCGTAAAAATTACATCCGCTTTTCTTACTGCATTTTTATATAAAAAAGAAGCATACTTTTTTTTAAGAGATGAAATTGGAGATATTCCTGTAAGATGATTTACATCGTGAATTGTTACAGCTTTCTTTTTAGCACGTATTGGAAAGATTGGAAAATTAAAATGAGGACACCAAAAAACATCACATTGTGGAATTTTAAAAGGATATAATAATTGTCCTGTCAAAGAATACATTTTAGAATTAAACTCTACAATTTCAACTTTTCTACTCCAGTCAAACTTTTCTATTTCATTTTTGTTTCCCAAAACTGTAACAGTTTTAAATTCTGAAATAATATCAGGAATTACATTTTTTATATAAGTACCAATACCAGAAGCATTTATCAAACGAATATCAATTACTAATTTCATTTATATTAAAACTTTACAGATCTTTTCAAAATTAAGTTTTAAAATTAAATCCTGTTTATTTTTTATTTAAAACATCTATCTCTTTGATAAAAAAAATTACTTTTGAAAAAAAAACAAATGAAAAAAATAGCCTTTATAATTATTGCCTCTTTATTAATAGTTTCTTGTCAGGAACCTCAGAAAAAAGAAGAGGAAAAAAGTCAAATTGGTAAGTATCAAATGACTGTTATTCAAAGAACAGATACTGGGGAAGTCTGTTTATTTGTTTTAGATACCGAAACCGGAAGAGTTACAATGCGAAATGATAAATCTGGTTCATGGGCTCCTCAAGGTGCTCCAGATGATTCTATAGATAAATCACTTTAATAATTTGGCTCCAAATATTTTGGAGCCTTTATTTTTTTGTAATTGTGATTAAAAATATCCTTTATAGTTTTAGCATTAATTTTATTAATTTTCTATTTCCATTAATTCTTATTCCATTTTATATTCATGTATTTGGAATTACAAATTATGGGTTAATTGCTATTTCTTTTTCTTTAATCAACTACATTTCTGTAATTAATGATTACTCTTGGAATGCTTTAGGACCAATAAAAATTGGCAAATTAAGTTCTGATTTTAAAGCCATTAACAACTATATTTCGACAGTAATAAATACTAAATTACTATTAACCATTCCAACTTTTTTATTGTTATTTGTATTTGCTCACTTATACAATGCTATTAGCAGTAACTCTATATTTTTTCTTTCGCTTTTTATGATGCTTTTTTCACGCACACAAAATGCTCATTGGATTTTTATAGGTTTAAACAAAGTAAAAATATATTTTGTCATTAATTCTATTTTTAAAATAAGCTGTCTTTTAACCATTCTATTTTTTGTAAAAAGCAAAAATTCATTTCAAATATTATTCTTTATCCTCGGTTTTTTTGATTGTCTAATTTTCATTACAGCTTATATTTATTTATTTATAAAAGAAAAATTTAAGTATACCGCAACCTCTCTCAAAGATATCTATGCCGAATTGCAAAGTGGTTTTAAAATGTTTCTCACTAATTTAACTGTTTGCTCTATTTTAAATTCTGGAACTCTTATTTTGGGAGTGTTTTACAGTTCAAAAATTGTTGGTATTTATAGCGTTTCCGAAAAAGTTATTATGTTAGGAAAACATGCTATTGGTGTATTATTCCAGGGGGTTTTTCCTAAAATTTGTACTATTGGAGTTGCTTCAATTTCAGAATTAAATAAAACTCTAAGACAAATTTTCAAGTATTACATATTGCTTTTCTCTGCTGGAACATTGTTTTTAATTGTTTTTTCAGAGCAGATTATTTCTGTTTTGAGCAGTTCGCATATTTTAGAATCAAGCAGATATTTAATTTTACTTTCACCAATTCCTCTAATAGCATCTCTCAATCAATCCGCTTATATGTCTCTGTTGATCCACGAAAAAAAGAATATTTATTTTTCAGGATACTTTTTCGGTTTAATAATTAACATTTCCTTTTCATTTCTTTTGTCTTATTTCTTCAAAGTAGAGGGAATGATTACAGCGCTTATTATAACCGAATTATTTATTACATTGTTCCTTAATTATAACATACTTCGGGATAAAAATTTAAATTTCTTAAGCAAATGATTAAAGTTGGCTTTCTTGTTTCATACGATTTTAAATATCTATACAAATCAATTCCGCTGGTATATAATGATGCTGACTTAATCGTTCTTGCGGTTGATAAAGATCGTCTTACCTGGAGTGGAAATCCATTATATATTGATCCTCTTTTTTTTGAATGGGTTGCGAAATTTGATACTTTAAAGAAAATCGTTATCTACGAAGACTCTTTTTTTGTACCTGAAAATACTCCTTCTGAAAATGATACGAGAGAAAGAAATTTACTTGCAAAAGCAATGGGAGAAGGTGGATGGCATATTCAAATTGATAGTGATGAGTATTTTAATGATTTTAAAAGTTTTACTGTTTTTTTAAAAGAAAAAAGTCATTTTTTAAAAAATCCTGAGAAGCATCCAGTAGAAATTCATGTACAATGGATTACTTTATTTAAAAAGGTTGATGACGGTTTTTTATACATTAAAGATTCCTTAGATGCTGTCGAAGTTGCTACCAATTATCCAAAATATAAATATATGAGAGCTACAAGGCACTCCAAAAAAATCATTACTAAATTTATTCTGCTACATCAATCTTGGGCAAGAGATGATGATGAAATTTATACCAAAATAACTAATTGGTCCCATAGAGATGATTCAGATAATATTGCTTTTTTTGAGTTTTGGAAGAATATCAACTTAAACAATTATAAAGAGTTTGCTAATTTTCATGAAAATGATCCAACTAAATGGAAATCATTAGAATTTGTCTCTGAAAATGAAATTGATTCATTAAAAATTAAAATTACTGATTTTCAATTATTTAAATTAAAAATTAAAAAGTATTTAGTTCAATTTATAAGAGAAAATATGCCAGCTTCTGTCCAGGAAAAAATTAAAACTATTTTTAAAAGATTGGTTAAATGAAAGAAACTAAAATAAATAAAGTCGTTGTTTATTTCTTGTATCTTTTAGCTTTTGCTTCATGTTTGTATATGTTTGAAGCTGTGCAGGCAATTATAATGTCTGTTGCTAGTTTCTTTTTACTGCTTCAGTATAATTCTCAAAAAAAGCTGTTTTCATCAAAGACATTTTCTTTTATCTTATCGTTTCTGCTTTTATTCGCTTATAATCTTTTTTATTATAATTCCAGAAGTATTCAGGCAATTTCCAATAGCCTTCTGATTTTTATAGTTCCCATATTCAGCCTCTTTCTTTATGATTCTTCGTTTTTTAGGAAACACAGAAAAAAAATACTTTTAACCTATTCTTTTTGTATTTCGTTACTTAGTATTTACATTCTTGTCTTTTACATTAATGATATTCCTAATCATAGTTTTAACTGGTATTTTGCACGATTTAATTTAGAAAATAACATTCATATTCACGGTACTTACTTAAGCTTATGGATTGGAATTGCATTACTTTTCCTTTTTGATTTTTTAGTTCATAATCAAGGTCTTATTATAAAATTTAAAATAGGCTTATTATTGCTGATTTTCTTATTATTAGCAAGTATGGTAATCATTAACGCACGAATGATTCTTTTTTCAACTTTGTTTTTAATTGCCTTAAACTGCTATTTTTTCTTTTTTAAAGAGGGATTTTTTAATAAAAAAATCATTTTGTTACCTCTTATTATACTATTTTTTACTATCATCTTTTTCTCACAGAGATACAAAGATGATATACAATTTCTGAATAAAAATAAAATAGAAAATTCTACCAGATACACTATTTGTTACTGTTCCTTAAAGGTAATTAAGGAATCTCATTTCTTAGGTACAAATAATAATACTATTCAACCCAAGCTTAATAAATGCTATGATGAATATGGTTTTCAGGATTTATCAAAAGAAAATTTAAACTCTCATAATCAATATCTTGATTATTTTTTGAAAGGAGGAATTTTTCTGTTTATAACTTTTGTAATGACATTTTTTATAAAACTTAGATATAGTTTAAAAACTAAAAACTATATTTATTTTTCTATTTCATTGTTATTTGCTTTTTCGTTTTTAACAGAAAATGTTCTGGTTCGTCAATATGGAATTTACATATTTCTATTTTGCGATATTTTGTTCCTTGGCTCTATTTTGGTTGATGAAAGCCATTGTACAAATAAAATAGAAGAACACTAATGTTGGTATTAATAACATACAACCATCACTGAGACAAATAAATAAATACGTTAAAATACCCCATAAATAAACCTGATTGTTATTTTTGGTTTGAAGAAAAATATAAACTGGAGCAAAAAAAGAAATACAAAAAAGTATTAAACCAATAATTCCAAATTGTCTAAAAATAGATAGATATACAATCTCTTCAATGATTTTATAGGGTCCATTTCCAAACAATGTGATCTCGTTTACTTTTCTAATCTGTAAAATTCTACCACCAAGATTTGAATCTAAAATAAATCCTTCAAGAGAGCCATATTGAAAATATTTGGTCATCAGGAAAGATCCTATTACGAGCAGCAATAATGCACCAGCTAAATAAACTTTTGCTAGTTGCTGTAGTTTATTTCTGTAAATAATTAAAAAATAGAAAATTAATCCTATCCAAACTGTTCGGGACAAAGTTAGGATTAAAGCCAAAATGACAATAAAAATCTTAATTTTTGATGCTGTTCTTTTATAAAAGATAGGAAACAACATTAATGTGCAAACTCCAAAAATATTTCCATTATTATAAGTTGAAATCAATTTTGAAACAGAGCCTCGTCGGTTAAATTTAGAACCTGCGAGTTCTCCTAAATCACCTGCATTAACTGTTACATAAGGTATTTCCAAAAAATGTCCTGTATATTGTTTATAGATAAACAAAAAGATACCGTATAAAGCAACTATAAAAACAGAATTGGATATTAATTTTTCAATGTAATCAATATCAATTTTAGCTAAAAAATGACCTAATATAATGTAAAATAGAAACGGCAGAAAAACAAAACTAATGTAAAATGCTATAAAATTTCCTGTAGATCCTTCGTAACCAAATACTAATAAATGAATAGAAAAATAAACAACAAAGGGAATTGTTGCTACTAGACACATAAAATGCTTACTATTAACAGGAAATCTAAACTTACTACCTATTACAATTACAGAAAGAATTAATAAAAACCCTAAATATAAATAACCCCAGGTTAAAGGAATACCTGCTACTTTAAAACCTCCTTTTGGAAGTATAACTAATAATAAAACGGCTAAAAAAAATAAAATTTCTCTTAGCCTTTCATTATTCAGTTTAAGTAATAAAATATTCTTCATTTTAAAATAATAAATAACTATTTAAAATAGAAGGAATTAAGAGTGAAGCGTTTTTTGCTTATTATAAAATTTTCTTATCGCTACCAATCCAATAAAACCAAACACAAGTAAAATAGGTAAAACAAATTTCAATTTACTATTGATTGATTTTTTACTTTCAACATTAATCGTTTTACTGATTTCTTTGATTGTATTTTCGTAACTAACTAATTTAAGTCTGTTTCTACCTTGTTCTTCAATTAAACCTTGTTTAGTTTTAATAAGGTCATTCAACTGTGTATTTTCATTATAATATATGAGTTTATCATTCTTTTGAGCACTCGCTGTACCATTGGAAAAATTGCTTAAAACTATATTAATCTGTTTAATTATAGAATCATTTTGTACAATATTAGACTGTAAATTTTTTAATTCTATTTTTTGAATAGTATTAAAATATTCTGAATTGTTTAAAAAATTCAAAATAGGTACAGCAAAATCTTTATCGTCTCCAACTTTGCTTGTTGTAAATGAAACCGTATGATATCTGTAATTTTTGCTAGTTAAGGTATCTACCAAAATTTTATTGATATCGCCATTCTCAGCCATAAGTTCCAATAATTGAAAATTACGCTCTTTATTGGCTACAAACTTATACGCTTCAACAATGGGTCTGATCTGAATTTTTTTAATCAGTTTTGGCTTTTTAACTCCAACAACATTTTTTAAGAAAACAGTATCATTAGAAATTACTTTGGATTGCAACAAGTCAATTTTAGAATATAAATACTCTGCACTCTCAAAATTGGGTTCTACGATAATCTGATTAATGTACGATTTTCTTGTTGAGTCTAAATACCAGCCAATTGCAAAACCACTCACAACCAATACTAAAACAATAATCCAGTTTCTCAGAAAAAATTGAATAGTTCTAAAAATAGAACTATTAATTCTGTCGAAAAAGTTACCAATCTTTTTAGAAATCTGAACTAAATCAATCTCCTGATCTTCTATATTTTGCGGTACTTTTGTACTCATTTATGATTTTTATTTGATGTTGAAAATCTGTTCTAAAATCTTAATTGTAATCAAATAGGTTGGTTTTACACCAGTTGTTCCTAATCCGCCTGAAGCCAGTGTGCTTCCTGTTTCCAACGGATTATCTGATGCATAATAAGCATAACGAACTTTAATATCCTGAGGCACACTTTTTCTAATTTTGGATGCCGACTGGATTGCTTTTTGGTAATAAGATCCTTCCATTTCAAGACCAATCACTCCCCAGGTTGATTCGTGAAAGAATTTCAATAAATCTCTGTTTTGTAATGAAGTTCCAAGAACCGTAACCATTGCACCTTCATAAATGTCAATCTCATTTCCTTCAAACATTGCGCCTGTTAATTCATTTTCAAAGAAATAATTATCAGCCGTTCCTTCGTTGATATGTGCCGTCGGAATCATAATATCGCCTTTTCCGCCTTCCAGAATTCCTGCTTTACCCATGATTGAAACCGATTTTACATTTAGTAAAGTTTCTTTTTTATAGGGTTTCAAAAGCTCGTCAATTGTTTCGTAAGCCTGCTCACCAAAAGCATAATCCATTACGATTATAACTGGTTTCTCTTCGCCTACATTGGCATGCGAAAAGGCTGTTTTTGACCAGTCAATCTTAGCCGTATCAAAAATCTGAACATCGATATTGGTTCCTGAACAATCTGGCAATGAAATCATTCCGTTTTTTAAAGCCAGTTCTTCTACCTGACCTCTTATTTCTTTTGAACCCGAACCGCTCAGTTCTTCATAAATAAAGAAATCTGTTTTGCCTTTGTACTTAGTTTTCAACAACGGCGTTGCAAAAATAGAGTTCATCACACTATGCATATTCGCACTTATAACGTGAATTGGGCGTTTTAAAAGATCATTGGCTTTTAAAACTTCTTTGATATTTGTAGCCCAGATTTCTCCGTGAATGTGGTGTCCCAAACGTTCACGCAAAACAGGACTAAATGTTATGGTTCGTTTATTGTTTTCTACAATTTCTTCAATTGCCAGTTTTCCTAACCAATAAATTACATGCAGAAAACGATCTGGAGCATTTTCAGATCCAAAAGCATCGTAAATATCTAAAACTTCTTCAAAAGTTCTAGCTAAAATATTAGCCACATGCGAAATCGCTTTTTCTTTTTCTACCAAAGAAAGCTTTTTAGTCTGCATAACTGCCTGCTCCAATTTCTGCCAGTCACGGGAAACTTCTCCACCGTCATCAATTAAAACTCTGTTTTTAATTTTATGAGATTCGATGAAAATGAAAGTCAAATGTGTTAGAATGTCATAAATGTCCGAACGACCACGAGTGATTTCAACATTCATTTGTTCCTCATCAATTCTATAGCAGTTTCGTCTTCTTTTTGGAGGAACAATGGCCTGAAAATGTGATTTAGAATAGCCTTCGTCTGAAGTTAAATTGATAAAACGGCATTGCTCAATTCCAATTGGAAGACGCTCTATAACGTATAAAAGTCCGTTCAATTCTACTTTTTCTTCAGCAATATTTCCGTAGATTTCAGGTCTTAATGCCAATAATGATTCACGTAAACTATCGCCAGAAACTCCCATTGGTTTATAAAAACCACGGTTGAACAAATGACGCATTGTGATGTACATTTTTTCTATCGCTGCAGATGATTCCTGAGCTCTTGATCTTGATATATGTTTGGTTTCTTTCATTCTATTTTATTTTATAAACTCAAATGTAAGCAAATACAAGGCATGCCGTGTGTCTACAACATTATTTTTTAAAAAATCATTTTGATTTATCTTCTGTTTTAAATTTATCCTTTGCCCAATTTTCAGGATTGGAAACAATGTAATCAGAAATTCTTTGGTAATCATTATTGTTTCTAATGATATTATCATAAAATAATTTTTGCCATTGATGCGGATATCCTAATCTGTTTGCATGTTTGGTTACCGCAGATTTATATGACCCAATAATTGACGAAATAGTATTTTTTCCAATGTTTTGAAAACGTTGTGAACCTGGATTCGATTTCGATGATTGTTGAGACAGGGCATCCCCTGTCTGTACGAAATCCATGTCCACGTCATTTGCGTTATCCCATTGTTTATCGATAATCAAAATTCCGTGAATATGATTTGGCATGACCACAAAATCACCTAATTCAACGTTTTTATGGTGCGCAGGAATTTGATGCCACAATATATCAGCAATAATACCAACCTCTGCCAAAACCATTTTATCATTTTGAATTTTTCCAAAATAATGTTCTCTACCTTGTGTACAAATTGTGATGAAATAGGCTCCGTTCCAACCATAATCCCACCATTGAGCCCTTATTGAAGAAACACGGTATTTATTTTGAAATTTTCCTTGATTCATTAATTTTTTATTTACTTATCTAATTTATTAAATGTAGTAAATAACTTGTTAATATAAAAATATTTATCTAAATGCTACCTCAAATTATCTGCAATATCCCTATTATTTGATAATCTAGGAATCTTATTTTGTCCTCCCAATTTTCCTTGTGATTTCATGTAATCCTGAAATCCGTTTTTCGAAACTTTGGTTACAACCACTTTTCTTAAAACATTTCCTGTAATCAAATCATCGTAATAAATGTTTTGTTTTCGCATTGAATTGTCAATAGTTTCAGCGAAAACTTCCATGTTTTCCGGTTCCCTTTCAAATTCAACCAGCCATTCGTGATAAGGCAGTCCGTTTTGTGGATTAATCTGTGGTGCAACCGTAAATTCGTTAATTACAATATTGGTTGATGCTACTGCCTCTTTCATTGCATTTTCGACTTCATTGGCTATAACATGTTCACCGAAAGCCGAAATATAATGTTTGATACGTCCGGAAACTATCACACGATACGGAGCCAAAGAAGTAAACTGAACAGTATCTCCAATATTATAACGCCAAAGTCCTGCATTTGTAGAAATAATTAAAACATAGTTTACTCCTATTTCTACTTCGCCGATTGTCAGCGCTTTTGGATTTTCGTTAAAGAATTCATCTGCTTTGATAAACTCATAGAAAATACCTGAATTCAATAACAACAGCATTCCTTTTTCTTTTTGCGAATCCTGATAAGCAAAGAAGCCTTCAGAAGCCGGAAACAATTCGATGCTGTCTACTTTTCTGCCAATCATGTTTTCGAATTTGGCACGGTATGGTTCGTAATTGACTCCTCCGTAAATAAAGAGGTTAAAATTCTTGAAAATTTCGCCAATTTTCTTCCCTCCACTTTTTTGCTGTAAGCGCTCAAAATACATTTGTACCCAAGACGGAATTCCCGAAATAACCGACATATCTTCTACTATAGTCTCGTCGACAATCGCATCTACTTTGGTTTCCCAGTCTTCAATACAGTTGGTTTCCCACGAAGGCATTCTGTTTTTCTGAAGGTATTTTGGAACAAAATGCGCTACAATTCCAGAAAGTCTTCCAAATTTAATTCCGTACTTCTCTGTTAAGATTGGACTTCCTTGCAGAAAAATCATTTTTCCATCTACGAAACCAGTATTTCCAGTTTCATGAACGTAATGTAAAATTGCATTTCGCGCTGCGCTAATATGAAACGGCATAGATTCTTTAGTCAGCGGAATAAACTTTGCTCCAGAGGTTGTTCCAGAAGTTTTAGCAAAATATAATGGTTTTCCCTTCCAAAGAATATTTTCTTGTCCTTTTACAACCTTATCCACATAAGGCTTTAAATCTTCATAGTCTCGTACTGGAACGTTTTTCTGAAATTCCTGAACAGTTTGTATCTGATTAAAATGATGATCTTTGCCAAAATGGGTTGCTTTGGCATTTTTTATGAGGTTATTAAAGACTTTCTGTTGCGTTTCGACTGGCTTTTTGGCCCAGGTTTGAGTTTCTGAATATATCTTACTAGCAAATAATTTTGCTGCTACAGCTTTAATTGACATTTTTTATGGTATTATTTTTTGTCACTTTTCTTTTTCTTCTGAGATTTTGTTGGCTGTTCCTTTTCATTCTTTGCAACCTCATCTCTTAATTTTATTTCAGCATCAGAAGCTTTCATATTCAAATCTTTGGGATCTTCAACTGTTTCTGCCAAAATAGAATCTTTATTAAATTTTGAATATTCTAATTCTCCTTTTAAAACTTTCTGAACTCCTTTTATATAAGCTTCATTTTGTCGCAAAGCTGTTTCGAGAGAATCTGATTTTATAGCCAGTTTGGTTGCATTTCTTTTTAGTTCTGTCGAAGAATATCCCGGAATAAATTCGCGAAGAGGCGTAAATGCTATAATGAAAGTTGTAATGAGAATTAAAAAAATGCCTCCTAAAGTAAATGTTACAAAGACATTCATTAAATTGAGTTTGAAAGAAAATAGTTCTTCAAAAGTATCTTCATTCAAAATTACTAATCTGTTTTTGGTGAATAATTTTCTTCTGAAACTCTTTTTTTTCTTTGACATAAACTCTTTTAATTAGAGCAAATATAACAATTTATCGTATTGCTAAAGCTCGGGATTATTTTGTGAATGGGCTAAATTCACTATTTTATAAAATATTTAACGTAGTCTGGCACAAATATTTTAAACTAAAAACACTTTTATTTCGTATATTTCTATATACCTTTGTGGAATAATTTAAGAAATCAATTTGCTTCGGCATTAAATATAATAGTCATGGGAAGATTAGGTCTTACAGAAATCCTTGTTATCGTAGGTATTGTGATATTACTTTTTGGAGGTAAAAAAATTCCAGAATTAATGAAAGGTTTAGGAAGTGGAATTAAGGAATTTAAAAACGCTGCTAAAGACGATCAACCTGCTGCTAAAAAACAAGACGAAGAAACGAAATAAAGTATTTTTTATTACTCTATTAATACCCCAAATTACTTAGGTAGCTTGGGGTTTATTTTTTTAACATCTTACTTAAATAAAAATAATATTTTTCTTAATAAATTACAATCATAACGTAGTTCGTCGATTATTATTGCATTTATTAACAAAATTTTTTGTTTTTTTCGCAGGCATTTAATGTTTTTAGTACTTTTACTTCGTCATTTTTACTAAAACCATTGAATATGATCGATTTAAAGCGAAGAAACTTTATAAAAAATGTTGGATTCGTAGGCGCATCAACTTTGTTTTGCGGTTCACTTGTTGCTCAAAACACTTTAGAAAACTTTTCAATTCCTGAAAATCAGGAAAAAAACATTCTTTCTAAATTCTCCAAAGTAACTTTTTTTGATGCCTTTCTTTTAGACCAATCTCTGGCTGATTGCTATAAAAAATCAATAGCGAGCTGGGAAAAAACAGGTTACACTGCTTCAGGAAATTTTTGCTATAGTTCTTCAGACGGACTTCTAAAAATGTTTCCAATGCATCTTCATACCGAAACTACCGGAAAAGTAGATGATGTTCTATTGTGTTTTGGGAAAAATTCAAAAGGAGAATGGAAATCGTTAAGATCTTTATCCGGATTTGATTTGGAAGCTATTACTGTTGCCATGAGCGATTTAAATATATATAGTAATGACGTTAACCTGTCTCATTACTTATTTCCCGCCCCTTCTCAACAATTAAATCCATACAGTTTTGATACGAGAAAAGGAAGTGTATCTCTGCAAACCGTTTTAAATTCTGAACAAACAACAACAAAAATTATCATAAAAGAAGGTAATAATATTGTATATCAAAAAGAAGTAATCTCTCAACATAGTCTTGTTGTCAGTTCTTTTTTTGTTTAATCACTATTTTATCTTAAAAACATAAAAAATAATTCTATTATGGCAGAACCATTTTTAGCCGAGACCCGTATTATGTCTTTTAACTTTGCTCCAAAAGGATGGGCGTTGTGCAATGGACAACTTTTACCTATAAACCAAAATCAGGGATTGTTTTCCTTATTAGGAACCACATTTGGTGGAGATGGACGAGTTAACTTCGGATTACCTGATTTACGTGGCAGAACTCCAATTCATTTTGGAAATGGCCACACTTTGGGAGAAAAAGGAGGTGAACAAACTCATACTTTAACTATTTCTGAAATGCCTGCACATAGCCATACTTTAAAAGCTAAAACTGATGCTGTGTCTACCAATATTCCTGACAATAGTGTTGCTTTGGCCAATACAATGCCTAATCTTGTCTATAGTGGTCAAAATCAAAATTTAACATCTATGAGTGCGGGAACCCTTGCAAATGTAGGTGGTAATCAGGCTCATTTAAATATGCAACCCTTTTTAGTACTGAATTTTTGTATTGCTCTTCAAGGAATTTTTCCATCAGTAACTTAATTATTAATTGTAAAAATTAAAAAATGGCACAACCTTACGTTGGTGAAATTAGAATGTTTGCAGGAAATTTTGCTCCTGCCGGGTGGATGTTATGTCAGGGACAATTACTTCCTATTTCAGAGAATGAAACATTATTTAACTTAATTGGTACTACTTATGGAGGTGATGGTCAAAGTGACTTTGCATTACCTGATTTACAAAGCAGAATTCCTATTCATTCCGGTCAGGGTTTTACACTGGCAGAAACTGGCGGTGTTGAAGAAGTTACTCTTACAGTAAATCAGATTCCGTCCCACACTCATGCATTATTGGCAACAACAAATTTAGCAGATACTTCAAGTCCTGCGGGCTCTCTCTTGAGTACTAATCCGCCAGGAAATAAATTATTTTCAAGTGCAAGTCCTACAACACCTTTACATGTAACATCAATCACAGCGAAAGGTGGAAGTCAGCCTCATACCAATTTTCAACCTTATTTATGTGTGAACTTTATTATTTCATTGTTTGGAATATATCCTTCTCCAACCTAAAAATCAAATTTTACAATATTTTTTAATACAATAAAACGATATATTATGGATCCTTTTGTGGCCGAAATACGCATATTTCCATTTAACTTCCCTCCAAGAGGCTGGGCTTTTTGTAATGGACAACTTTTACCAATATCACAACAAACCAGTCTATTTTCATTATTAGGAACCACTTATGGCGGTGACGGAAAGAGTACCTTTGCTTTACCGGATATACAGGGGAGAACTCCAATGCAACCTGGACAAGGCCCTGGATTATCTTTACATGATTTGGGAGAGACAGGAGGAACTGAAACGGTTACTTTATTAGAATCTGAAATTCCTTCCCATAGTCATTCCTTAATGGCTGCAACTTCAAATTCGCAATCAATCTCTCCAACAAATAATAGTTTCGGGCGAGGAAATCCTGTTAGAGTTTACTCTACAGGTGTTGCAAATACTGATATGAGTGCCAATAGTATAAATCCTACTGGAGGTAGTGTACCCCATAATAATATGATGCCATATTTGACAATGAATTTTTGTATTGCTATTCAGGGAGTCTACCCACCTCGAGGATAAAATAATTGAATTTTGGAATTAAAAATAAAAGATATTACTCTTCGTAACATTCAAGCCTACGATCTTCCTATACTTTGCGAAATATATGGAAGTACCCGTAAAGAAGAATTAGAAAAAGGAACTAACTGGAACGAAGAACAAAAAAGACTTTTTATAGAACATCAGTTTTCTGCTCAGCATGAATATTATCAGAAAAATTATCTTGGCGGAAAATTCTATGTAATTGAAAAAGAAAACGTAACGATTGGAAGATTATATATTGATTTCTTTTATGAACAAAAAGGCATTCGTATTATAGACATCACAATTCTACCAGAATGGAGAAATAAAAATATTGGCAGCTCTATTTTAAATGAAATTTTAAATAAAGCAACCTACAATAATTTGAATGTCACGATTCATGTTGAAAGTTTTAATCCCGCTATGGAATTATATAAAAGATTAGGGTTTCAAAAAATAAGTGAAACAAATGGAGTTTACCATTTAATGGAATGGAATGCAACCAATTAAAAATAACGATTAACAAAATTATATGGATATATCTTTACTCTCTGTAAATAACTTTAATTCATTACTCGATAAAATATTTATTATTAAAATTTCGGAAGAAATTCAGCTTGACGCGGAATTAATTTCGGTGACCGAATTCAACAGTTATTCTCCATTAGAAAGAAATCCATTTTCTATAGTTTTTCGTACACAACAAAAAAACGAATATTACGAACAGGGTATTTTTACCATTATACATCCCGAAGAAGGCAATTTAGAATTATTTCTTACTCCACTTGGTTTTGATGAAGTGGGGATGAAATATGAAGCAGTATTTTCTTGATTAGGCCAATTTAAAGCAAAAAAAAATGAAAAATAACAAACTCTTGGTTGTAATAGTATTATTAGGATTTCTAAGTTTTGGAATGAAGTACAATAATATTATTAAGGAAAATGTTGTTGCTCCTATAGTTGAAAGTTTAGCGAAAGCTGAAAAAACTTTTATTGATAAAAAAGACAATACTAAAAGTAAAAAAGCTAAAGTTAAAGAGAATTCCAGTACTTCCGCTGTTGCTGCAACTGTCACTGTAAATAATGTTGTAGCCGTAAATGGTGGTGGAAATGCGCAGCCTGGTTCTCAGTTAGATTATACTATTACGATTACAAATACAGGTACAGATGATGCTCTGGGGATGACTTTTCAGGATATTTTAGATTCTAATTTAACCTTAGTTGCAAACTCATTTAAAGCTACACCAGTTGCTAATAATAATTCTTATTCCTGTATTGGAAATGTTGGAATTACCGTAGACGCTACCGGAGGTGTTTTGGCAAATGATGTAAGTCCGGACGGAACTGCTTTAACAGCAACTATTTTAACAGCTCCAACTAATGGCACGGCTAATTTGGCTTCAAATGGTTCTTTTACTTATAATCCAACTGCAGGATATTCCGGTTCAGATAGTTTTACTTATACCGTAACAACTGGAAGTGGAAAAACCTCAACTGCAACAGTAAATATTACTATAAGTACTCCTATAATCTTTGTAAATAGTGCGGCTGCATCAGCAGGAAACGGAACTTTAGCAACTCCTTATAAACAACTAAGTAGTATTACAGGTTCAAGTGCAAATCCTATTTTTATTTATAGTGGAACCAATTCTGGACTTTTAACCTTAAACGATAATCAAAAAGTAATTGGTCAGGGAGCAACCACAAGTTTGACTTCTATTTTAAATCTTACTTTACCAACATATAGCAATACTTTACCATCTACCGGTGGTGCAAATCCTGTTATATCCGGTATTAGTTTAAAGTCTAATAATGATATTCAAGCTGTAGCAATGACAGGGACTTTATCGGGATCAAATGTAAGCGCGTTGAAAATTAAAAATGCTTCTATTAATACAACAAATCTTCAGGCAGTAAATATCACAGGAACTGGCACTATCGATTGTATTTTTACAAGTATTTCAGCAAACGGAAACTCTACAAAAGGAATTTCTGTTAATTCTCCGGGAAGTTTTCAGATTACTGGTTCTGGAACTACAGCTGGTTCTGGAGGTACAATTCAAAATATTCAACAAAGAGGTGCTGAATTTATTTCATGTACAAATGTTACTCTTAAAAATATGAATTTTATTAATTCCAGTAATTCTGCAGTAAATACAAGTGTTCCAAATCCTCAAAATAATAATACAGATTCTTATGCAGCTCTGCATTTTAAAACAATATCAGGAGGAGTTACATTAGATAATATTGCTGTTTCAGGTACCACAAATTCAATGGGAATAAATTTAAATGATGTTACTAATTTTGTTTTAAGTAATAGTACTATCACTGGTTGCGGAAGTGCAAATGGAGGTAATGTAAATGTCGGTGGAATATTTGCCCTTGAATTGAAAGGAACATGTTCTATAACAAATACTAATGTTAATGATTCCTGGGGAAGAGGTTTTTTTGCATATAACGGAATTTCTCAAAATCCGAATCTAAGTCTTACTGTAACAGGTTCTCAATTTAAAAACTCTTTCAATAGATCAAATGGTGACAGTAACTTTATTTTTCAGGCAAGAGGAACTTCAAAAAACACTTTAGTTTTTAAGAAAAATGATTTTTCTAATCCAAAAACCACAGGATTAACTTTAAACTTTGATGGATCTTCTGAAAATAATATCCAAATAGGCGGCAATACACCTTCTACAGATGCTAACATCATAAATGCAGCAACGACAAGTCCGGGAAGCAACGGATTATCTTTACAGGCAAATGGTTCGGCAACTGTTAACTACAATATTATAAATAATATATTAAAAGCAAGTTATAATGGTGTATATTCCTGTAGTGTTGGTCATCAAGGATCAGGAACAATGAAAGGACGCATAAATAATAATAGTATTGACGCATCTGGTCTGGGAACAACCTGTAACGGAATTTATGTAGCCGTTAGTGGAAACGCCAAACATATAACAGAAATATCAAATAACATTATTAACAATGCAAGTAATTATGGTATTTTTTCTGATGCGAATGATAATAACATTTCGGGTTCTGCAAGAATAGATGCTACTATAAAAAACAATATTATTAATGTTGTTAATAATGCTTATGCTAATCTTGGTATTGTAGCTACTGCAGATAATAGTTTAAGTACCATGATAAATGCAGCAAATATCGGCGGAAATACTACAAATACAGCAACCGGAATAGTAGCAACATTTGATGTAATGTCACAAAGTGCAAATTCTCAGGTAATTTTGCAAGGTACAGGAACTTTTGTTCCCGGGGCTGCCAACACGGATAATTCTGCGAGGCTAAAAACGTTTTGGGATCTTAATAATAATAGTATTGGAGCTGCATTGCATGAGTTTCCATATACCGGAAAAATAGTATCCGGAACTGTAACTGTTCCTGATAATGGAACTGCTTCAAAAATGGCTCCTCAGAACGATATTCAGGAAGAAACAAAACCAGCTGCAGAATCAACTGTTAACAATCCTGCTATAACTGATAATTCGGTTACGGCAAAAAGTACAGCTGTTACTGCAACTGCAACAACACTTTCTGCCGGACCATTTACTTTAGCTGCCGGAAAATCTACAGTAATTACTTTTAGTGCGACAATTAATGCCGCTGGTACATTGCCTCAAAATACTTGTGCTGTTACCAATCAGGCAACTGTTAGTGGTTCTAATTTCGCAACTGTAAATTCTAATATTACAACAACTTCAATTAAACCAGGAAGTGCTACAGCAACTACAGATACACAAAATATTCCTTGTTTAGGAAGTACCGCAGTTACTTTAAATGCAACTTGTCCGCTTGGTACAACTGCTACCTGGTATACTGCAATGAGTGGAGGAACAAGTTTTGCAACCGGAGCATCAGTTACAGCAACTCCGACAGCAAATAATACTACTTATTGTGTTGCTTGTGAAACAGCCTATTGTGCAAGTGACAGAATTTTGGTAAAAACTGTAACAGGAACTCCGTCAACAACATCTCCACCGGTAACTATAAGTGCATGTGATTCATACACCTGGAGTGCAAACGGAACTACTTATACTAGTTCTGGAACATATACAACAGTTATTGGATGTGATACCAAAACTTTGAATTTAACTATAACTCCGTCTACTACTTCAGCACCAGAAACTATAGTTGCTTGTGATTCATATACCTGGAGTGCAAATGGCACTACTTATACTAGTTCTGGAACCTACACAACCGTTGTGGGATGTGATACTAAAAAATTAAATTTAACGATTACTCCTTCAACCTCGTCCCCTACTGAAACACAAACTGCTTGTGACAGTTATACATGGCCGGTAAATGGTGTAAAATATACCACTTCCGGAAATTATAC
>NZ_FOMH01000001.1:0-261416 GCF_900112575.1 Flavobacterium phragmitis | reverse complement strand
TCAACACAAACTGAAACGGCTTGCGACAGTTATACATGGCCGGTGAATGGTATTACTTATACATCTTCTGGAAATTATGACTACACTGTTGGTTGTGATACTAAAACTTTAGTATTAACTATTAACAATTCTTCTGCAATTCTAAAAACAGTAAATTTAAATTCAGGAATATTAACTGCAAATCAATCTGGAGCTACGTATCAGTGGTATAAATGTCCAAATACATTATTAACAAATGAAACCAATCAATCTTTTACCCCTTCAGTCGTAGGAGAATATAAAGTTGATATTACAGTTGCAGGATGTACAGTTGCTTCTGATTGTATCAATGTAACTACTTTAGGTCTGGATGATTTCAACGTTTCAGAATTTAAAATGTATCCTGTTCCAAGTCGTGGCGTTTTAAATATCGTTACTAAATACAACGGAAAATATGTCATAATAGATGCTGCCGGAAAACTGGTAAAATCAGTACATCTAAATACAGATATTCTTAATACAATCCATTTAGAAGATCTTGCCGATGGTGTTTACTTAATTCAAAATACAGATTACAATACATTTAAAGCTCAGAAATTTATTTTGAAAAAATAATCTGTTTTGATTTTTTTAAAAGTCCCAAACTACAAATTGTAGTTTGGGACTTTTTTTTATATCTAAAAAATCTTACTTTTAGTCACCCTAAATTTTTTAAGATATGAAAAACCTATTTTTCGTGGTCGCCTTTCTTCTTGCTTTAGAAAGTCAATCACAAACACAGCCTTTTCCGGCCAATAAGGTGCACGGAAACGGACTTATGGCTACCCCCAGAAGCAGTCAAGATGCTCAAAACAACTACAATACCTGGAAAACCAATTTTGTCGAAGCCTGTTCTAACGGACGTTACCGCGTAAAATTTGACAACTCTTCTGAGACCGTTTCTGAAGGTATTGCTTACGGAATGCTTCTTTCTGCTTATATGGCAGATAAAACGTTGTTCGATGGTTTCTGGTTGTATTATAAAGACAATGTTAACGGTAATAAAGTAATGAACTGGAAAATCAGTGGATGTTCTGCAACCATTGGTTATAATGGAGCAACCGATGCCGAACTAGATGCCGCTTTCGCTCTTATTGTTGCCGATTATCAATGGAAAAGTACTGGAACTATCAATTACAAAAGTGATGCAACGGCTTTAATTTCTGCTATTAAAAATTACGAAGTTGAAGCCAATACTTATGTTTTAAAACCTGGCGATCAATTTGGTGGAAGTTCAATTACAAACATATCCTACTTCTCTCCTGCTTATTACCGCGCCTTCGGAGCTTTTACAAACGATGCAGCCTTTTGGAATCAAGTAGCTAATAGAGCTTATACAGTTATCAACAACAATTTGGTACAAAACAATGCTATTGGTGGATTAGTTTCAGATTGGTGTGAAGCTTCTGGAGCGTATTCTTCTCAAGCTGGAGGTTATGCCAATGCAGGAAAATTATACACTTACGACGCAGCCAGAACACCTTGGCGAATTGCTGTTGATTATATTTGGTACGGAACAGCCGAAGCCAAAACGTATGCTAAAAAATCATCTGATTTTGTTCGCGTTAATCTTGGCGGAACTGCGAATATTAAAGACGGTTACAACCAAAACGGAACTGTAAGTGGACAATGGCACAATGCTACGTTTGTTGGCGCTTTTGCATGCGCTGCTATGGCTGGTGAAAATCAAGCGCATTTAGATGCTTCTTATACCGATTTAAAAAACCTTAACGAGCCGAACAGCTATTTTAATCATACCCTAAAAACATTATACTCTTTTTTATTAACTGGTAATTTTTATCTGCCCCCAACTGCTAATTTGTCCAATGAAAATTTTGATATTGAAAAATCTACTGTTACGCTCTTCCCAAATCCGAGCGCTGATCGAATCACAATTAGTGCGCCTCAGCAATCGACTATTTCAGTAATTTCCCCTTCTGGAAGTGTTATTCATCAAGAAAAAACAATTTCAGAAAACACCGAAATCAATTTAACCAATCAAGCTTCCGGTGTTTATTTCGTAAAAATATCCAATGATGATTTTAAAAGTGTTACTAAAAAAGTGATTTTGAAATAATCTTAAACATAGAAACTCCCAAATTACAAGTTGTAATTTGGGAGTTTTTTTATAATTCCATTTTTGGAATTTGGATTTTTTAGTATTGGAATTTTATTAAAGTATCATCGTCAACTGAATTCTCTTTCTATCCTCATCAACTTCAGTCACTTTTACATCAACATGCTGATGCAATTTCACCACTTCATTTACATCGCTCACATAACCTGATTTTAACTGAGAAATATGAACCAATCCGCTTTCTTTGATTCCGATGTCAACAAAGCATCCAAAGTTGGTAATGTTATTCACAATTCCTGGTAATATCATTCCGGTCTTCAAATCTTTAATCGATTTTACATTCGCATCAAATTCAAAAACCTTAGCCGATTTTCTCGGGTCCAATCCAGGCTTTTCAAGCTCTTTTATGATATCTTTCAGCGTTAATAAACCAATTTCAGGTGTTACATACTTTTCGGGCTTAATAAGCGCTGTTTTTTCTTTGTTTGCAATTAACTCATTCAAAGAAATATTCAAATCTTTCGCCATCTTTTCCACAACCGGATAAGCCTCTGGATGCACCGCCGAATTATCCAGCGGATTTTTAGCATTGGTGATTCTAATAAACGCTGCTCCTTGTTGATATGCTTTATCTCCTAAACGTGGTACTTTTTTAAGTTGTTTTCTGTCTTCAAAAGGGCCGTTTTCAGAACGATATTGCACTATATTTTCGGCAAGCTTCTCCCCGATTCCACTCACATAACTTAGCAAATGTTTACTTGCTGTGTTAATATTGATTCCAACCGAGTTTACGCAGCGAATAACCGTACTATCTAATTCTTCTTTTAATTTCGTTTGGTCAACATCGTGTTGATATTGCCCTACTCCAATTGCTTTCGGGTCGATTTTTACCAATTCGGCCAACGGATCTGAAAGTCGTCGCCCAATAGAAACCGAACCACGAACCGTTACATCGTAATTTGGAAATTCTTCTCTCGCAATTTTTGAAGCTGAATAAACCGAAGCTCCAGCCTCAGAAACCACAAAAACCTGAACTGGTTTATCAAACGCTATTTTTTTGATGAAAAATTCTGTTTCACGTGAAGCTGTTCCATTCCCGATAGAAATCGCATCAATCTGATAGGCATTTACCATCGAACGAATTTTCTTGATTGCCATTGTTTCCTCGTTTTGAGGCGCGTGCGGATAAATAGTTTCGTTGTATAATAAATCGCCTTTTTCGTCCAGACAAACTACTTTACAACCGCTTCTGAATCCTGGATCGATTGCCAGAATACGTTTTTCCCCTAACGGTGGAGCTAATAATAACTGTCCTAAATTGTTAGCAAAAACCTGAATCGAATTAGCATCGGCTTTCGCTTTTGCTTCTTGTAAAGTCTCGTTTCCAATTGCCGGATTCAACAAACGTTTGTAACTGTCTTCAATTGCTAATTGCAAATGAGCTGTGGTATTGTTTTGTTTTTTAATGATAATTTCGTCAATAACATCGTAAGCGTCATCGATATCAACATCTATTTTCATTTTTATAAAACCTTCGTTTTCTGCACGTAACATTGCCAGTAAACGGTGCGCTGGCGCTTTTGTCAACGGTTCTTCCCAATCAAAATATTGACTGAATTTCTGTGCTCCTTCTTCTTCAGCTTTCTTTTTAACCACTTTTGTAGCAATAGTCGCTTTTCGCTGAAACAATCTACGAAGCTGTTTACGAACATAAATGTTTTCATTAATCCACTCGGCTACAATATCTCTTGCGCCTTGAATAGCGGCTTCTTCGTTAATAACATTTTCATTAATGTACTGCGTCGAAACAAAATCGATATCAGCATCACTTTCAGATATAATCAATTTTGCTAATGGTTCAAGACCAAATTCGCGCGCCACATCAGCTTTTGTTTTTTTCTTCTTTTTGTATGGAAGGTAAAAATCTTCTATTTCTTGTAAATCAAAGCTATCCTCAATTTTTTTCTTCAATTCTGGTGTAAGTGCTTTTTGCTCTTCGATAGATTTTAGAACCGCTTCTTTACGCTTTATAAGCGTATCGTAATCTTTTTGAAGTTTTGCAATCTGCTCAATTACAGTTTCATCCAAATTTCCTGTAGCATCTTTTCGGTAACGCGAAATAAACGGAATCGTACAGTCTTCTTCTAATAATTTAACTGTGTTTTGAATACTTACTGCCGGTGCCTGAACAGACTTGGCAATGAATTGAATATTAGTCATACTTTTAATGAAATAAATTCTTAATTTTAAAATGATATATTTACTTGTTAAAAAACGAAGTACATAGATCAATTATTTTGCTAAAATAATATCTTTGTTTTTAATTCCTAGCCCATGAAAGTTTTATTACTCTATTTTTTATTTGTAAATAGCCTAACATTTCTCCTTACGGGTTACGATAAATTTCAAGCCCGGAGGCACAACAAACGCATACCTGAAAGTACCTTATTTGTACTCGCTTTTATTGGTGGATCTATTGGCTTATTAACAGGTATGTTTTTCTTTAGACATAAAACGAGTAAAACTACATTTATTATGAAGTTCTTATATATTATTCTAGTTCAAGCTGTGTTGATTTACTTGAAATTAACTCATAATATATAGATATTAACATTGTTAATAAGCTGAGTTTTATCTTTTTAAACCATTAATTTTCAAATACTTAAAATAAAAAACCGGATGAATTTAAAAATCCGCCCGGTGTGTTTTTATGCTATTGGTGCGAAGCACCCGATTTTTTTTGACATTTTACGAACAAGCAATCTTATTCACTCTATTTTGGTGTCTTCCGCCTTCAAAAGCAGTTTCTAAGAATGTTTCAACAATTTCAACTGCTTGATGAATAGAAGTAAAACGCGCTGGAATACTCACAATATTGGCATCATTGTGTAAACGCGTCAAATACGCGATTTCTTTAGTCCAGCATAAACCAGCTCTTACTTTCGGGTGTTTATTAACAGTCATTGCGATTCCGTTACCGCTTCCGCAGATTACGATTCCAAAATCAGCTTTTCCTTCAGATACATCATTGGCAACAGGATGTCCAAAATCAGGATAATCAACAGAAGCATCTGTATCTGTTCCGTAATTTGTTACCTCATAACCTTTTGCTTCAAGCATGGCAACAATTGCTTTTTTATATTCTGGGCCTGCGTGGTCGTTTCCTATCGAAATTTTCATTTTTCTATACTTATTAAGTTGTGTTATGCAAATTTAAGTAAAGTAAATCATAGCATTAAAAATAGTTTCAAATATTTTTGAGCCTGGTTTTAATGTATAAATAATTTCTTATAAAATAAATTCACTAAAATTTGCTTTATATAAGTTTTATACTACTTTTATTTTTAGTAACCAATTTATAACCAAAAATATATGCCATGAAAAAAATTAAATTCATTAATCTAATTTTGTTAACCTTTGTTTCTTTCTCATTCTACAATTGTAACAAAGAACCTTTTGAAGATACTAGTGAACAAGCTAAAAATTCGGAATTTCTGTCAAACATCAAACAGGAAAATACCACTTTGGATGAAGTTAAAAAAGATCTCTACTTAAATCCTATATTAAGCAATGCTTCAAAAAAAATAAGAATAGACGGAGTAAGTTCTAAAAATATAAATTTAGAATCTTTAAATTTATCTAACCAAGTTAAAAAATATACTTTGGATGACTATACTTCTTATACTATTCCTATAATCAATGAATTTGGAGATTCATATATCTTTCAAAATCTTGTAATAGAAAAAGATATTCTGAGAGATGCTGTTTATTTAATTACTTATTATCCAGACGAAAATTACAAGGAATCTATCAAAAAACATCTCGTAAACATAAATGATAATATTGATTATACTGGAAGTAAAAAAATAGACATTCTATACTATAAACGAAAAGTAAATATTGAAGAAAAAATAGTAACTGCAAAAACTGCAAAAAGTTCAAGCGAAACATTTCCAGATGATGATGTTGATGAACCATATACAGTGTGTATAGAAACATATACCCCTAAAAAATGTTCAGCAGGTGGACATCATTCACCTGGCGAACCATGTTCTGGTACAGGAAGCCAAAGAGCAGGCTGGGTAGTTTCTGTTAGTTGTATCAATATAATTCCACAAGTACCTAATACTCCCGGCCCTGGTCCAGGATGCACAGGTTGTGCAAATCCAGTTAGTGGTACTACTGGAGCAGGAGCTTACTTTCCTCCTGACAGCCAAAATCCAAATTGGTTACCAGAATATATTTGTGTAGCAATGGAAAGAGGTAATTGTACTAAAGTAATTCCCTACACACCAATTTTAACAACACAAATGATAGACCCTTATTTTAATTATATTAATATATTTGATAGAAATAAATTTGATCTTTTTAACAGATTTGAAAATCAAGATATACGAACTGTAATAGATGAATATCTTGATAGCCACAAAAACTATATGGGTAGTTATGATATCGAAACCATAAATTTAGTAAATAATGTTTTTGATGCGGCAATTGCAAATCGAGCACCAAGCTCTTTTGAAGGTTCTCTAACCGATGTTTGGGCATCGTTAAGATCTCCTGTAAACGTAGATCGCACCAGCATTGATAATAATACTACTGAGGGAAAAAAATTTAATAGCACCTATAATGCTTTAACACAATCTCCTACCTTTCAAAAATTATTTGTTGATTTGTTTGATAATAGTGACCGATTTAATGTAAAATTTGAAATTGCAGACCATGTTTATGATAAAGATGAGCCAACAAAGGAAATAAATGCAAATACAACTCGAACTGTAGGTACAAATGACATTACAATTCAAATTAATAAACAAATATTAATTCCTAATACTGATAAAAGTCAAATCAATATAGAAAATGCCAAAACTATTTTGCATGAATGCATACATGCCTATCTTTTTATAAAAGCCAATAATCCTTCTGTAGGAGCAGATTTTGTAAAAATTTTAAATTCTATGTATCCTACAATCAACGAACAACATGATTTTATGTACGACAAAATGATTCCTACAATGCAAAATGTGCTTTCTGAAATTAGAGATTTGGTAACTACCAGTGCTGGAAGAAATGTTTTAGAAACAGAATACACAATGCGACCAACAGCAATAACCAATCCTTCAGCATCAACGCCCTGGATTTGGAATGAATACTATAAATATATTAGTCTGAACGGATTACAAGAAACTTCTTGCTTTATTCAAGATTTTCCAAACGGTACAGATCAATTGTATTTATTATCAAAATACATTGAGTATGGACATAAAGAACTAAAACCTTAAAAATCTAATATAATGAAATGTTTATATATATTGACTCTTGTGTTGCTTGTTCACAATATGTATCCGCAGAGTTATAAATACATAAAAAAATTAGACACTATATATATTCCCTTCAAAGAAGGAGAATTTAATATAAAAATTGATTATCCAGAAGAAATTAATGGATTCAAAAATAGAAGCTATATCTTTAATTATAAGAAAAAAAATGACAATTCTTTTTATTTTGAATTTGACAGGAATAGAATATCCGAAAATAAAATAATAAAGAAATCTTTTTTAAAGAAAAATAAAGAAAAAATTATTAAAATAGATTCGCTAAAAAAATTTGATTATCAAGATATTGCTTGTGATATATTTAACAGATTGAAAATAATTTACATTATTGATTTTTCGGAAAAAAAAGGCAGAAGTATTAAAATGTATCGAGTGGTTTCTATGAATCTATGTTATGCTATTGAATAATTATTAACATTTATATAAAATGGTTCCTACCATGCAAACAGTGCTTTCTGAAATTAGGAACTTGATAACTACCAGTGTTGGAAGAAATGAAGTGCAACAAAGAACAATGCACCCAACAATAACTCCTTTAACTTCAACCCCTTGGGATTGGGTTGAATATTATAAATATTTAAGCTTAAAAGGATTAGAAGAAGCTAAAAGTTTTAAAAAAGATTTTCCAAAAGACTCTGATGAACTATATTTTCTAAGCAATTATATTATTGGAGGTAAAACGTGGCTCAAATAAAATTTTAGAGTTATTTACATAATGATTATCCAAATTCAGAGTTTATCAAATCTAAAAAGTAGTGGCTAATCTTTAGCACATATTATCATTAATTCTTGATTAGATATTAACTGATGTTATGAGTATTTTTTATGTAAGTAACTCTATAAAATCTTAAAATATGAAAAAAATCTTATATGTAATAACAATATTATTATCTCAAACAATCTTTAGTCAAGATTTTGAATACTTAAAAAAAGTAGATACTATTTACATTAAGTTTAAAGGTTGCAAAAACGAAAAAAAGTATTCAATACAAACTAGAGTACAACCAACTAATTTTGATGAGCGAGCATATAATTTTCTAGTAAAAGATAAAGGATACCTATATTTTCAACATCAAAAATATAAAAATTGGTATAAAAAAGAAGAAAATATTGTTTCTGAAGTAAGAAATGTAAATAGATTATTTTAAAAAAAGCATAGAAATGATATGATTGGGATTGATTTTTTAAAAAAACATAAATCGCAAGATATTATATGCGAAATTTTAACACAATCAAAAGTATTATATATTATAGATTTTACTGAAAAGAGAAGAGGAATGGTTAAAATGTATGAAGTCAATTCAAATAATGTTTGTCATGTATCTGAATAAGTAATTTTATTAAAAAAAGTTAGAGCAGATTATATTTCTATTTTATGCATCCAACTCAAAACCCATTGACATCTACTGAATTTAATTGGGTAGATTACTATAAATACATAAGTTTAAGCGGATTGGATGAAACAAAAGGTTTTAAAAAAGATTTTCCTCTAGAATCAGATGCATTATCATTATTAAATCAATATGTTAGAAGTGGAAAACTAGAATTAGATAGATAAAAATATGAAAAAAATACACTTTATATTACTGCTTTTTACATGTAAAATCTATTGTCAAGATATTTCATATATAAGAACACTAGATACAATTTTTGTAAATTTTAATAAAGATAAGTTTCAAACAAAAACAGTTTTTCCAAAAAACAAGATTGATTTCTGCGACAGGTGGTACACTTTTAATTTTGAAGACTTTACTGAGAAAAGAAATAAAGTTCATTTACAATTTTGGTATACTATTTATCCTTCTTCTGATAGGAGAGAAATAGGAATTAAATCAGATTTTAAATTAGTAAAAAAATCATATTTAAGAAAGCATGAAAAACAAATTATATCAATAGCTTTTTTCAAAAAATATGGTATATATAGAAGTACATATGAGGCCTTTGAAAATTGTAAAGTAATATATATTATCGATAATACTGAAAAAAAGAATGGAAAAATACCTTTGTATGAAGTTTCAAAATATAGTTCATACATGATGAAAGAATAATCAAAATAATCACTAAAAAGCAGTTTTATAATTTTATAAATACTGCTTTTTATATTTAAATAAAAAAAACTCTACCATGAAAAAATATATAGCACTAATAGTTTTTACCTTTCAAATTAGTCATGCCAATTGGCTTACATCCTATGAAGATGCTCAAAAAATGGCATTAACTACCAATAGATTTATTATTATTGATTTCTGGGCAACTTGGTGTGGTCCTTGCTTGGAAATGGAAAAAAATGTATGGAACAATGAACAATTGCAAGAAACCCTTCAAGGTTTTGTAAAACTAAAAATTGATATAGATTCAAATAGGGAATTAGCTACTAAATATGGAATAAACGGCATTCCAAACATTTTAATTATAGATGCCAACGGTAAAGTTATCCATAACATCTTAGGATATCAAAATACATCAAATTTAAAATCTGAAATAGAAAAATTCAACTTATCAACAGAGTTTCTATCTGTGGATTTAATAAACTATTTTAAAGCAAAAAACTTCAGCACTACAATTAAAATTACTCAAAAATATTATGACTTTTCTCTTTTGATAGATAAAAACATAAAAAAGAAAGTTTTTAATATCTGCAGAGAATACCTGAATGATTATAAAATAACATTAGATAAAAAGGAAATTGATTATTTAAAAAAGAGTCAAAAAATAGAACTGTACAAATTATATGAATTAGCTTATAACTTTGAATTTAACAAGCTAAATAAAAAAATTTCAGAGTTTAAAACAGAAGAAATAGATCCTATAAACGAATACTCCTATTGGTTTTTAAAGTATTTAGCAGTAAAAGGTACTTCAAAAACTGCGTCGGACATTGAAGAAACCCTAAAAAATAAAGGATTAGAAAGTGTTATTAACAAAGGAAATGAACTCTATTCTTTTTATATAAAATAAATGTTTTCATTAATAGATTTGTAACTATTCTCAACTATCTTACTATCAAAACCTTATCAGTTATTAACAATTTTAATAACTCTATAAGTATCTCATAATCAATAAATAATAAACATAATTTTTGTTAAAATTTTGAGGTGTTGATAGCAGTTTGTAATTGCTTGATATTCAATTAACTTTAAGTTAACAGAAAATGTTAATAAGTTCGAAAAGAAAATTAGAACTTTTTTTTGGTTGTTTAAGAAAAATACTTAATCCAAAACTGGAATTAAATATGCAAGAAAAGTTTCGGGAATTTTTGGAAAAGTTATCAATATCAAAAATACCATTTTCAACAACTATCAACATGTTAACTTATTTACAAAATCAATTCACTTTTGGTTGTCAACCGTTGTTAATTAAAATACAAAAAGTCTTATAAATAAGTAATTTAACTAAAAATAACTATGTTGATAACTCAGAATAAATAAGTAAAACGAGATTTCAATGACTTCAGAAAAAAATTTATTCGACATATTAACAAGCTATAATAACAACCAAATTTTTTTAAATTTTTAAAAATCTTTTTTGTTGTATTTAATATATGTTGAAAACTAAAAAAGTTGAAATTGAAAAAATTCTTTTTTGAGTTTGAATTTTATTCTGATTTGAAGTTGTTTTGAAAATTTAATTTGAGTTTGTTTCAAACGATTTTAAGCGGATTGTTGAGATTGTCCAGAATTTGCTGGACTTCTTCGAAATCGTTTGGATGGACTTTGAGTTTGATTCCGCCCAGTGCAGCCGAGTACAAGGGAACGACTGAGAGTGTCATTTCATTTTCAAAAAAATAAGGGATTCCTTCTTGTTCCAGTAAGTGTTTGAGAACTACGGTTTCGTGCAGATAATTGAATACGGCGATCGTTTTAAAGCTTTCCATATTAGGTCTTTTTGTAAATGTACGAAAAGTTATAATTTTAATAATTCTATTTGTTAAAATCTGTAATCTGATTTCTTATTCGTAATTTTAAACCTTATTAGAAAAGATATATGAGTAAGAAAATTAGAAAGCCGATAAAAAAAGAGAAAGATTTCTCTGGGAAAATCTTGAAGATTTTATCGCAAAATGCTAATAAGCCATTCAATTACAAACAGATAGGAGCAAAGCTAGAACTTGATGATACAAAAAGCAGAAATCAGATTATAAAAGATCTAAAGATTTTGGCAGCTCAGAAGAAAATAGTAGAAACAGAACCTGGAAAATACTTAGTAAAAGCTGTAAGTCAGGATTACTACGAAGGAACGATAGATATGACGAGCAGAAAAACGGCATATTTTATTTGTGACGAGTTTGAAGAAGATGTTTTTATTCCGACCAATAATTTGAATCGAGCTTTAGATAAAGACAAAGTAAAGGTTTATGTTTATAACAGAAGAAAAGGAAAAAGACCTGAAGGTGAAGTAATTGAAGTTATAGAAAGAGATAAAACAGAGTTTGTAGGTGTAATTGATATGCAGCCAAATTTTGCTTTTGTTTCTACTGCAAATCCTAAAATGTATACCGATATTTTTATTCCAAAAGATAAAATTGGTGAAGCAGAAAACGGTGACGTTGTTTTAGTTAAGATTGAAGATTGGCCAAAAAGAGCCGATAGTCCGTTTGGATCTGTAATTCGTGTTTTAGGAAAACCTGGAGAACATAATACTGAGATTCATGCTATTTTGGCTGAATATGGATTGCCAGCAGATTTTCCTGTTGAAGTAGAAGTTTTTGCACAAAAACTAGATACCTCAATTCAGGAATCTGAGATTGCAAAACGTCGTGATATGCGTGATACGCTTACGTTTACAATAGATCCAAAAGATGCAAAAGATTTTGATGATGCCTTGTCTTTCAAAAAGTTAGAAAACGGAAACTTCGAAATTGGAATCCATATTGCCGATGTTTCGTATTACTTGGAAGAAGGAACAATCTTGGATGATGAAGCGTATCAGAGAGCCACTTCGGTTTATTTGGTAGATAGAGTAGTGCCAATGCTTCCAGAAGTATTGTCTAACTTTGCTTGTTCACTTCGTCCAAATGAGGAAAAATATACATTCTCTGCAATATTTGAAGTTTCTCCAACAGCTCAGGTTATCAATCAATGGTTTGGAAGAACTGTAATTTATTCTGACCAGCGTTTTGCTTACGAAGAAGCACAACATATCATTGAAACAAAAGGAGATAATACCATTCCAGTTGATATTTCTATTACTGGAGAATCTTATGTGGTTTCAGATGAAATTGTTGAAGCTACTTTGAAACTAGATGAATTAGCAAAGATTTTAAGAAAGAAAAGAATGCAACAAGGTGCTATTTCTTTTGATAAAGTTGAAGTGAAATTTAATCTTAACGAAGAAGGAGAACCAGAAGGGGTTTATTTTAAAATCTCAAAAGATGCCAATCATTTGATTGAAGAATTTATGCTTTTAGCCAACAGAAAAGTGGCGGAATACATTGGAAAGCAAAAGAAAACTTTTGTGTACCGTATTCACGACGAACCAAATGAAGATAAACTAATTGCAATGCAGACCGTTATCGCTAAATTTGGTTATAAAATTGATTTTAGAAATAAAGGCGATATTGCAAAATCTTTGAATTCTTTAATGGAAGAAGTAAATGGCAAAAAAGAGCAAAATCTAATTGATACTCTTGCTATTAGAAGTATGAGTAAAGCCAAATATTCGACAGATAATATTGGCCATTATGGTTTAGCTTTTGATTATTATAGCCATTTTACATCGCCAATTCGTCGTTATCCAGACGTAATGGTACACCGTTTGCTGCAATATTATCTGGATGGAGGAGCTTCTGTAGATGAAGAAACCTACGAAACTAAATGTCTGCATTGCTCAAATATGGAAAATTTGGCAACAAATGCAGAGCGCGACAGTATTAAATACATGCAGGTTAAATACATGCAGGATCATCAGGACGAAGAATTCCTTGGTGTTATTTCTGGTGTTACTGAATGGGGAATTTATGTTGAAATCGTTTCTAACAAATGCGAAGGAATGGTAAGAATCAGAGAAATAAAAGAGGATTATTATACTTTTGACGAAAGGCAATATGCATTGGTTGGGGCAACTTCAAATCGTTTATTGCAGTTAGGAGACGAAATTTATGTGAAAGTTAAAAATGCCGATTTGGTTAAAAAACAATTGGATTTTCATTTTTTGCGACGAGCAGAATAAAGTATTAATTTAAAAAATAAAAGTATGAAAAAGCTAATAATTGGAGTAGCAATTTTATTTGTACAAATATCTTTTGGTCAGGTTACCAAAGAATTAGGCGATTTTGATACCGTAAAAGTTTACGATAAATTAACTGTAAAATTAGTTCAGTCTTCAGAGAATAAGGTTGTTATAAAAGGAACAAGAGAAGCAGAATTAGAAGCTGTTAATAAGAACGGTATTTTAAAATTAAGAATGCCTTTTCCAAAATTGTTATCAGGAAATGATTTAGAAGTTACTTTGTATTATAAACATATTGAATTGATTGATGCCAACGAAGGTGCTGAAGTTATAAGTAAAGAAGCTATAAAAGCAACTTCATTTAAAGTAAGCGCACAGGAAGGAGCTAAAATTAATGTAGATTTGAATGTTGATAAACTAAAAGTAAGTTCAGTTTCAGGCGGAGAAATCACTGCAACTGGTAAAGCAGATAACCTTGATGCAAGTTTAGGAGCAGGTGGTTACTTCCTTGGAAGTAAATTAGCCACTTCTCAGACGAAAGTAAGCGTTTCTGCTGGCGGAAAAGCTGATGTTAATGCTTCGACTCTTGTCGATGCAAAAGTGAGCGCAGGAGGCTCTATTTACATTTATGGAAAACCAAAGCAGATTAATCAGAAAACAGTGTTTGGAGGTAAAATAGAAGAAGTAAAATAACAAGTCGTATTTTGATGATAAATGATATTCTGGCTGGACTGCCATGGGGACTTTTTCTAAGCTTTATGGTAGGTCCGGTATTTTTTATACTATTAGAAACCAGTATTACTAAAGGATTCAGAGCTGCAATTGTTTTTGATTTAGGAGTAGTCTTAGGTGATATATTCTTTATAGCAATTGCCTATTTAGGAAGTTATAGATTGATTTCCAGTTTAAAAGATAAACCTGCACTCTTTATTTTTGGTGGAATTATAATGCTGGCCTATGGTATAATTTCTTTTGTGAGATTAAAAAAAGAAGCAAAAATTAATGATGAAGAAATCGACCGAGATATTATCAAAAGAAACTACGGAAGTTTATTTGTAAAAGGGTTTTTATTGAACGTTATTAACATTGGTGTTTTGGGTTTCTGGCTGGCAGTTATTATTTCTGTGGGACCAAAATTACAAATGAAAACACCAAGAATGATGACCTTTTTTACAGCTGTAATTGTTACTTACTTACTAGTTGATTGTCTTAAAATATTATTAGCCAAACAATTAAAATCTAAAATGACACCAACTAATATTTTAAAAATTAAAAAAGGAATAAGTATTGTTCTGATGGTTTTTGGAATTGCATTAATGGTTCAAGGATGGTTTCCAAAAGAAAAAGAAATGGTTAAAAATGCCTTTGAAAAGATAGAAAAGTAGTTTGTTAATAACTTAAGAATATAAAATTAAACCTCTGTATTTCAGAGGTTTTTTTGTGTTTATAACGTAAATATATAAACCCGACAGGTTTTAAAAACCTGTCGGGTTTGCTTATGAAATCCTAAAATTTACCATAAAAAAAACTCTAAATTGCTTTAGAGGTTTTGAGGAATCCTCCAGATTCAAACAATATATTTTTAATTAAATTTTCTAAAAATTATACATAAAAAAACCTCTAAATTACTTTAGAGATTTTCGAGTCATCGTCCGGATTCGAACATATATTTTAATTAATTTTTTCTAAAAATTATACATAAAAAAACCTATAAATTACTTTAGAGATTTTCGAGTCATCGTCAGGATTCGAACATATATTTTAATTAATTTTTTCTAAAAATTATACATAAAAAAACCTCTAAATTACTTTAGAGTTTTTTGAGTCATCGTCCGGATTCGAACCGGAGTAGGAGCTTTTGCAGAGCCCAGCCTAGCCGCTCGGCCACGACGCCATTACTTGAACGGTTGGCAAAAGTAACTAAAATCTTTAAATTTCAAAAGTTTCAAAGAAAGTATTTTAAAATTTTACGATTTTAATTTTGAATATTACTTTCTAATTTCCGTCATTTTTATAGTAACTGACTCAACATCACCACCAATAGGAGGATTTATTTTAGAAACCCAAACTGTTGTTTTTTCTACCGTTTCTATCTCTGCCAGTACTCGAATATTGATTCTTTTGGCTACATGTTCTAATAAATGCGAACGAATTGCCATTTCTTCCGTCACAATTTTGTTCAAATGTACGTAGTCAACAGTGTCTAAAAGATGATCTGTTTCGGCTGATTTCTGTAAATTGGTTTTAATTTTTAGATCTACTGTGTAATCAGATCCAATTTTTCCTTCTTCAATTAAACATCCGTGGTACGAAAAAGTACGGATATTTTTAAGTTTAATGACTCCCATTTTTTATAATTTTATTCTTGTGGTGTTTGGATCTTGGTAATTGGATGTTACAGCTTGAATAGAAACAATTTTTTCTATTTCATCAACTGTAAAGTGAATGGTATAAGGAAATTTCTTTAAAGGTAATGTACGGACAATATTGTATTTTTCCTCAAAAAAAGGCATATTTTTTAACGTCAAAGCATAGTTTTTAAACTCTTTATAAAATAATTTGCCCAAGCCTTTTCTTATAGATTCATAATAAAAAGCTGTTTCATCTACTTCTAGTTTTGCTCTCTGAAGAATTATGGTTTTATAATTTTCTTCTAAAGCCATTTTTTATCTAACTCTTTTAAGGCATCTTCTACAGGAAGATAATCCTCTGGCTTAGCATTCTTCATACGTTCTAAAACCATTTCTTGTTGCCATAATGGAATTTCACTCTCAACATTTTCATCTATAGAAACGTCTGGAACATGTTTGAAAAAACTAATAAAAGTTTCGTAAAAATCGTCTGGAATTGTAACAGTTAATTGTCTCATAATTCTGAATATTTATACAAAAATACTAAATAAATTAATTGAAGGTTTTGAGTTTAACGTTTCATGTTTTCAGTAAGTTTCCAAAGAAAACCATAAACCATAAACTATAAACTATAAACTTTTTTATCTTTGCTAAAATTACTATAAAATAATGGCATCAGAAGAGAAATCACTCAATTTTATTGAACAAATCATAGAGGAAGACGTAAAATCAGGTCTTTCAAATACTAAACTTCGCTTTCGTTTTCCACCAGAACCAAATGGTTATTTACACATTGGACACGCGAGTTCTATTGCGTTAAATTTTGGTTTAGGAATTGATTATCAATCTCCTGTGAATTTACGTTTTGATGATACAAACCCTGAAAAAGAAGAACAAGAATTTGTTGATGCTATTAAAAAAGATGTAGAATGGCTGGGTTACAAATGGGCTGAAGAATGTTATGCATCAGATTATTTCCAGCAATTATACGATTGGGCAGTTTTATTGATTAAAAAAGATAAAGCGTATGTTGACAGCCAATCTTCTGAAGAAATGGCAATCCAGAAAGGAACTCCAACAACTCCAGGAACTGACAGTCCATATAGAAATCGTTCTGTTGAAGAAAACTTAGATTTATTCGAAAGAATGAAAAATGGTGAATTTGAGGCTGGTACACATATTCTTCGTGCAAAAATTGACATGAAATCAACAAACATGTTAATGCGTGATCCAATTATGTACAGAATTTTACACAAACACCACCACAGAACTGGAGATACTTGGAAAATCTATCCAATGTACGATTGGGCACACGGTCAAAGTGATTATTTAGAGCAAATTTCACATTCATTTTGTACACTTGAATTCTTGCCTCACCGTGAATTATACGATTGGTTTTTAGATCAGATTTTTGACGAAAATAAACTGCGTCCAAAACAAAGAGAATTTGCAAGACGTAACTTATCACACACTGTTGTTAGTAAAAGAAAATTACAGCAACTAGTTAAAGAAAAGCATGTTAACGGTTGGGATGATCCAAGAATGTCAACCATTTCTGGATTAAGAAGACGTGGTTATACAGCTGCTTCTTTGCGTAATTTTGCTAACACAATTGGTATTGCAAAACGTGATAATTTGATCAATGTATCCGTTTTAGAATTCTGTATTCGTGAAGATTTGAACAAAATTGCACCGCGTGTAATGGCTGTTTTAGATCCTGTAAAATTGGTAATTACAAATTATCCAGAAGGAAAAGAAGAGTGGTTGGAAGCTGAAAATAATCAGGAAGATGAAAGTGCTGGATTCAGAAAAGTGCCTTTTTCTCGTGAATTATACATAGAAAGAGAAGACTTTTTGGAAGAAGCTCCAGCTAAGTTTTTCCGTTTGACTTTAGGAAAAGAAGTTCGTCTTAAAAATGCTTATATCATTAAAGGTGAATCTGTTATAAAAGATGAAAACGGAAATATTACTGAAATTCATGTTACTTATGATACTGATTCTTTGAGCGGAAGCGGAACTGAAGCAAGCCAAAGAAAAGTATCGGGAACCTTACATTGGGTTTCTATCAAACATGCATTAGAAGCAGAAGTTCGTTTGTACGATCGTTTGTTTACAGATGAAGCGCCGGACAGTTATAAAGAGAAAAATTTCTTAGATTTTGTGAATCCAAATTCGTTAGAAATTGTAACTGGATATGTTGAACCAAGTTTATCAACAGCTCAAAATGAAGATAAATTTCAGTTTCAACGTTTAGGATATTTTACTGTTGATAAAGACTCAACTGCTTCAAAATTAGTGTTTAACAAGACTGTTGGATTGAAAGATGCTTGGGAAGAAAAAGGTAAAAAAGAAGAAAACAGCATCAATAATTCTTTGAAAGATATCAACAAATATTTTAAAGTTGAAACTAAAGCTGAAAGAATTGCAATTGAAAGTGCAATAGGAGAGAACATCAAAAACATCTCTACTTTTTCACTTTTACAGAATTCTTTGAAGAAAAATATCAACAATAATAAGGCTTCGCTGTTGTTTTCTCAGTTTATTTTGAAATATTCAAACTGGAAATCAACTGATTTTGAAGAAGATGATATTAAAAAATTATATTCAATGTCTTTAAAAAGTGAGTCGACTTATGTAAGATCAAAAGCACTTTTAAATTTAAGAGATATTGAAAGTGAAAGTTTCAAAAATCAATTTGATGATGAAATTTTGAAATTATATTCAAATCCTCCAAAAAATGCTTCTGAAAGAGAAATTGAAATTCTTTCTGAAATGGTGAAGAAATAATATCAACTTAATTTATGAAAAGCGCTTTTATAAGCGCTTTTTTTTATTATATATAATAACTATTATAAATAGTAATTTTATAATTTTTATATATTAAAAGTGGCTTTCATAAATTAATTTTAATGGAAAATAAAAAAATGTTGGATAAGGAATTCATTTTTTAAATTTTCGTTTATCTATAAGCTTTATTTTAATTTTGGTCTTTTTTAACTCCTAATTTTTCCCATTAAATTTTATAATATAGTTTTAATTGATGTAATTTATTTATTTAATTAAATGTATTTATTATTTATAAAATTTATTATTTTTATAATTTTGATTTATTTTATAAATTATAATTGACTTTCATAAATTATCTGTGAGCTAATATAAAAAACAGTCGAATAGAGAAGACCTTTTTTTGTTTTTCATTCCTTAAAATTCTTTATTTCAATTTTTCTCTTTTTTGGTTATAGTTTTCTTCTCAAAAAATTTAAATTAAAGTTTTTTCTTATTTTTTTAAATTTTTAATTTCAATTTTTATAATTATAATTTTTTTTTATTATTATTATTTAAAATTTAGATTATAGTTATTATTTATAAAACTGACTATAGAATTTAAAACTATAGTTTTTTGTTATTTTTTGAGTCTTTGATTTTAATTTTTAACTTATAGATTTTTATTATATTTTTACTAAAAATTTAGTTTTTAGTTATTATTTATAAAAATGATGTAAAATATAAAAATAATAGTTTTTATATATTGATTTTAACCGTCATAAATCGATTTTAAGACGTTTTTTAAAGTTAGTTGATAGATAACTCATTTTTTGAATAATTATTTATTTAGAGCTTTTATTTAACTTTTAGCTGTTATTTTTGTCAGTTTAACGGCTTGTTAACATACAATTGTTTATAAAGTTGCTATTTTTAACTCAATACCAGAAATCAGAGATGATTTAAGAAAAATTAAAATTTGCCGTGACGGAAGCTAAACTGGATTTTACTGTTTTTAAAAACTCGTAATTTTTATAGCAGTAGATTTTCAAAATTGTTTTCCTGAAAAGACAATTTTATGTTCTCATTTTTATTGTGGTGTAACTTTGATAATATTTCGCGTAAAAGGTATTTTTCAAATTGTATCATAATGTACAAAATTCCATAACATTGAATTTGTGTGAAGCTTTAGTTTTAAAATTTCAAATCTGATCATTTTTAATTTAAATCTAATAATCATGAAAATTTTATATTTTACGCTAACGATGTTATTTGCAAATGTTGCAATTTCTCAAACACATCAAATTACAAAACACAATGGTGAACAACTTGATGTTAATTTCATAAAAAACGAAAATGGTTTAATTTACTATTCATTGAATGGAAGTTCAGAAGAAGTAAAAATTAGCAAACATGCTGTTTCATCTATTACGAATAAACAAACAAAAACAACTCAGAAAATTTCTGATAAAATAGTAGTAGATTCAAAAGACGATTTCAAAATGGTAACTGTGCTGCCTCAGGAAAAAACAATTGGACTGAAACAAGCAGCTAGTTTTACAGGAGTCTCGACAAGGACAAAAGGTGAGCCTCCAATTGCAAATCAAAAACAGACTGCTATGAGAATCAAATCTAAATCGGCTTCAAATGGTTATCCTTTCGTAAGCATTGTTGAAAAAGGTGATGGAAAGTACGAAGCTGTAGCTTATGTGTATTAATTAGATTGTTAATTTTTAGTAAATAACAATTAATCAAAGTTTTATCATTTTAAAAATGAGTATCTTTAATAATAATTTAAAAATTGTGAAATCATGTCTAAGAACTTAAATACGGCAGCTGCAATTTTAGCGGCTGCAGCTGCAGGTGCAGCAATAGGAATTTTATTTGCTCCGGATAAAGGATCAAAAACGAGAGCAAAAATCAAAGAGGGTATTGACGATGCAAAGCATAATATCAAAGATTCTTTTGAGGCCAGCTCTGAAGTTCTTCGTGAAAGATTTACAAATGCTACTCAAAACCTTGATGGAACTTTGAATGATTTACTTTCAAATGTCAGCCATAAAACAGAAGAAGTAATTACTTTTTTAGAAACTAAATTGGCTGAATTGAAAGCACAGAACGCGAAACTTCAGAAATAATAATTTTTTAAAAGCACATAACTTGCTTAATTTTATAGTAAAGTTTTGTGCTTTTTTTATTTTAAAAATTTATAATTATGGCTTTTGAAGAGTTAAAAGAAAACACTGAAAAAATTCAGGATCAAACTAAGATTTATATTGACAGTCATTTGGCTTACTATAAACTTTGGGGATTTAAAGTGGCAATGAAATCTACAACCTTGATTTTCAAATTCACTTTGATCTTGTTGTGTTTCACGATGGTTTTAATTTTTGGATCTTTCGCCGCAGCTTATGCTTTTGGTTCTTTGTTCGAAAGTAATGCTTTAGGATTTTTAACAGTAGGAGGGATCTATCTTTTGTTTACCATTTTACTTTTCTTTGTAAAAGATAAAGTAGTTGAAGGCCCAATTTTAGAGAAATTTTCAGAAATATTTTTTAATGACTAAGACTTATGGAAAAGAAAAAATACTCTTCTTATGCTGAAATCGACAGAGATCTGGAAGTCTTAAAATTAGAAAAAGAGATCAATTATCAGAAATTGGTTTTGAGTTTTCAGAAAACTAAGGAAAGCATTACACCGCAAAATATTGTAAATGGTTTTGTTTCCTCTTACACAGGTTATGTTAAAAAATCATTTCCAGAAATTTTACAATCTATTTTACCATTTATTATCAATTGGTTTATAAATAAAAAAAGAGGCGATTAAGCCTCTTTTTTGTTTTTAAATTATTGTTGAACGTCTGGTTGAATGTCATCTTCATAACCAGATTGTCTTGGGGTTTGTTTTGGTTTTTCAATTTTTTTATTATTCTTCTTCATCATTTCTCCAACTTGGTTTGAAGCTGTAAATGATGCAACCATATTGTTTAACATGTCGCTTCCAGCTTGAGGCGAATTTGGTAAAAGAATTAAGTTTGAATTTGCATCAGAACCAATTGATTGTAAAGTATCGTAATGTTGTGTTACTACAATTAAGGCAGAAGCTTCTTGAGAATTAATTCCAACTTTGTTTAAAACTTCAACACTTTCTACAAGACCTCTTGCAATTTCACGACGCTGATCTGCAATACCTTGTCCTTGTAAACGTTTACTTTCAGCTTCAGCTTTTGCTTTGGCAACGATTCTAATTCTTGAACTTTCTGCTTCAAATTCTGCAGCCGTTTTTTCTCTATCGGCAGCGTTGATTCTGTTCATTGCATTTTTTACCTGGATGTCTGGGTCAATATCGGTAACCAGAGTATTGATGATATCATATCCATATGCAGACATTGCCTCGTTCAATTCACGTTTTACTGCAACCGCAATATCGTCTTTTCTTTCAAAAACATCATCCAGTTTTAGTTTCGGAACTTCAGCACGAACTACATCAAAAACATAAGAAGTAATCTGATCATGTGGATATTCTAGTTTATAAAATGCTTCGTAAACTTTATCTTGAATCACTTTGAACTGAACTGAAACTTTCATTTTGATGAAAACGTTGTCTCTTGTTTTAGTTTCAATGATAACATCCAATTGCTGAATTTTAAGATTTACTCTTCCGGCCAATCTATCAACCATCGGAATTTTAAGTTGTAATCCTGAATTTCTAACACTCTGAAATTTTCCAAATCGTTCGATAATAACAGACGATTGCTGTTTTACAGTAAAGAAAGATGACATGAAAATGAAGAATGCCAATACTAAAAAGATAATAAATGCTGTACTCATGGTTATGTAATTTATATTTATGATTCTGGTAAATTACGAAAATTCTTCTAAAAAGGAATTATCAAACATTAAAAAAACGCTAAGAACATTTTTTTGATGTTACTTAGCGTTTCTATTTTTAAATGAAATTTTAATTATAAAGTTTCAATCGCTTTTTGAATTCTAGAAATTGTTTCTTCTTTTCCAATGATTTCAACAATATCAAATAGGTGAGGACCTTTAAGAGCTCCAACCAAACTTAAACGGAAAGGTTGCATTACTTTACCCATTCCGATTTCGTTTTTAGTTAACCAATCTTTTACGATTGCTTCAATATTTGCAGAAGTAAAATCTTCAATATTTTCTAAAACAGAAATCAGTTCCTGCATTAAAGTTGGAGTTTCTTCTTTCCAGTTTTTACTTGCTTTTTCATCATAAGCAGTTGGAGCTTGGAAAAAGAAATCTGTCAGATCCCAAAATTCTGAAACAAAGTTTGCTCTTTCTTTTACAAGTGAAACAATACGAGTTGTCACTTCGAGCGGAGTCGAGAAGCCTTTTTTCTCTAAAATAGGAGAGAAGGTTTTGGCCAAATCTGCATCATTTTGTTTTACTAAATATTGATGGTTGAACCATTTGTTTTTCTCTGGATCAAATTTAGCCCCAGCTTTGTGAACTCTGTTTAAGTCAAAAGCTTCTGCTAATTCTTCTAAAGAAAATAATTCTTTATCAGTTCCGTCATTCCATCCTAATAAAGCAAGGAAGTTTACAACTGCTTCCGGGAAAAATCCTTTTTCTCTATAACCAGATGAAATTCCTTCTTCGGTTTTCCATTCTAAAGGAAATACAGGGAATCCCATTTTGTCTCCATCTCTTTTTGATAATTTACCATTTCCAACTGGTTTCAAAATCAAAGGTAAATGAGCAAATTCCGGAGCTTCCCAACCAAATGCTTTGTATAATAAAACGTGAAGTGGCATCGATGGTAACCATTCTTCACCACGAATTACATGTGAAGTTTCCATCAAATGATCATCTACAATATTGGCTAAATGGTACGTTGGCATTCCGTCACTTTTGAAAAGAACTTTATCATCCAAAAGATTAGTTTCAAACTTAACATCACCACGAATGATATCTTTTAAATGTAAAGTTTCATCAACCGGAGTTTTAAAACGGATTACATAATGTTCTCCATTTGCAATTCTTTTAGCCGTTTCTTCTGCAGAAATTACCAAAGAAGTATCTAATTTTTCACGATTGTGATGATTGTAAATAAATGTTTTTCCTTCAGCTTCGTGTTGTTTTCTATGTGCATCCAAAGCTTCAGGAGTATCAAAAGCATAATATGCCCAACCAGAATTTATCAACTGATCTGCATATTGTTGGTATAAATCTTTACGTTCGCTTTGTCTGTATGGACCAAATTTTTCATTTTTTCCAACCGTTTCTTCAGGAGCAATTCCTAACCATTCAAGAGCTTCCATAATGTAAGCCTCTGCACCTGGAACAAAACGAGTTTGATCTGTATCTTCAATTCTCAGATAAAAAACACCGTTATGTTTCTTTGCAAATAAATAATTAAATAGGGCAGTACGAACTCCGCCAATATGTAACGGTCCAGTCGGACTTGGTGCAAAACGCACACGAACTTGCTTTGACATTTGTTTAAAATTTTGTTGCAAAGATACGACTTTCAATAAATTCAAATTTTTAAAAATTCCAAATTCCAAACTAGGTGAATCCTTGGAATTTGGAATTTAATTTTTTAGAATTTGAATCTTTATAATTACTACTTTTATAGGTTATAATTAAAACAGATTTATTTTGAAAACATCATCTGCTATATATCAAAAGTTAGAAGCTTTCATTAAGAAATATTATACCAACGAACTGATAAAAGGGATATTACTTTTTACCGGTTTTGGTTTATTGTATTTTCTATTTACGCTTTTTGTAGAGTATTTTCTTTGGCTAAAACCTATAGGAAGAACGTTTCTATTTTGGTTATTTATTGCAGTTGAAGTTTTCCTTTTGGTACGTTTAATTCTGTTTCCATTATTTAAGTTATTCAAACTTCAAAAGGGAATTGATTATACTCAAGCTTCAAAAATCATTGGAAATCATTTCACAGAAGTGAGTGATAAACTGACTAACTTTTTGCAATTGTCATCTGAAAATAATGCTGAAAGTTCAGAATTAGTTTTGGCTTCGATAGAACAAAAGGCTAATTCTTTGCAACCAATTCCTTTTGGAAATGCAATCAATTTTAAAGCGAATAAAAAATATTTACCATTGGCTTTAGTGCCAATTTTGCTTTTTGCTGTGTTTTATATTTCTGGAAATAGCAATATAATTTCTCAAAGTTTGAATAGAGTAGTGCATTTCAATTCTGCATTTTTACCACCTGCTCCTTTCAAATTTGTGGTTTTGAATTCTAATTTACAAGCAGAACAAAACAAAGATTTTGTGATCAAAATGGAATCTGTTGGAAATGTAGTTCCAGAAAATGTCATGATTCATATTGGTGATGAAAGTTATTTTATGGAATCTTCTCAACCTGGAAAGTTTGAATTTAAAATTGAAAAACCTGTTGAAAATGTTCCCTTTTCTTTTGAAGGAAATAATGTAGTTTCAGAAGAATATGAATTGAAAGTAATCACAGTTCCATCCATTGCAAACTTCGAAATGGTTTTAAATTTTCCTTCTTATCTGAAGAAAAAATCAGAGACGATTCAAGGAACTGGAAACGCTATTGTACCAGAAGGAACAACTGTAACCTGGAAAATGAATACCAAATCTACACAAGAAGTAGTATGGAAAAGAGATAATGAAGTATTTAAGTTCAATAAGGCAGAAAATGAGTTTAAATTGGCTAAAAATATTAATCAAAATACAGAATATCAGATTCTTACGTCTAATGATAAGGTGAAAAACTACGAAAAACTAGATTATCAGCTATCTGTAATCAAAGATCAGTTTCCAACCATCAATGTAGGTCCTGCACCAGACAGTTTGAAGCTAGATAAGAACTATATTCTTGGAAGATTGGGTGACGATTACGGACTTTCGAAATTACAAATTGTATACTATGAACGTAACAAACCACAGTCTGCTAAGCGTGGAAATATTCCTGTGAAGTCTGGAGTATTTGATCAGTTTGTTTTTAATTTTCCAAGCAATCTTCCAGTAGAAGAAGGAGTTTCATACGAGTACTATTTTGAAGTTTTCGATAACGATGCACCACACGGATTTAAGTCTACAAAGTCTTCTACATTTTCAGATCGTGTAGCTACAACAGATGAAATTCAGGATCAGGAATTACAGCAGCAAAATCAAAACATTAATAGTTTATCTAAATCTTTGAAGAACCAAACGAAGCAGATTTCAGAAATGGATAAGCTTCAAAATACGGGAAAAGAAAAAGATAATTTAGAGTTTAAAGATCAACAGAAGATCAATGATTTTATAAAACGTCAGAAACAACAAGATGAAATGATGAAACAGTTTTCTGAAAAAATGAATCAGAATTTGGACAAGTTTAAAGATGATAAGAAAGATAAAACAGCTGAAGATTTACAAAAGCGTTTAGATAATGCCCAGAAAGATTTAGAAAAAAATCAGAAATTATTAGACGAATTAAAGAACTTAAACGATAAATTAAACAGTGAAGAACTGTTTGATAAGATGGAAAAGTTCAAACAAATAAGTAAAAACCAATCTCGTAATTTAGAACAATTGGTTGAGCTAACCAAACGTTTTTATGTTTCAAAGAAAGCAGAACAAGTTGCAGAGAAACTAAACAAACTGTCAGAACAACAGGAACAGTTATCTAATAAAGAGAAAGAAAATACTAAAGAGAAGCAGGATGAAATCAATAAATCTTTTGATAAGATTCAGGAAGATTTAAAAGATTTGAAGGAAGAAAATAAGACTTTAAAGAAGCCTTTAGATATTCCATCTGATGCTTCTAAAGAGAAAGATGTAGACAATGATTTGAATAAAGCTTCTGAGGAATTAAGTAAAAAGAATACTTCTGGAGCTAAACCAAAACAGAAAAGTGCTGCAAAGAAAATGAAGTCTATGGCTCAGGAAATGCAGAGCGAAATGGAAGGTGGAGAACAAGAACAATTAGAGGAAGATGTAGCAATGCTTCGTCAGATTCTAGATAATCTTTTAGCTTATTCTTTATCGCAAGAAGATGTGATGAAACAGTTCAAAGCAATGAAACTAGGTTCTTCTACATTCACAAAAAATATCAAGATTCAGCAGAACTTGAAACAGCAGTTCCGACATGTAGATGATAGTTTGTTTGCACTTTCATTACGTAATCCAAAGGTTGCTGAAGACGTTACTAAGGAAATAGGAAACGTGCAATACAACATGGACAAAGCTATAGAAACCTTGACCGATGTTCAGATTCCAAGAGGAGTTTCACACCAGCAATATGCAGTTTCATCAGCAAATAAGTTAGCCGATTTTTTAAGTGATTTATTGAACAACATGCAGATGTCTATGCCTAAACCGGGAGCTGGAAAACCTAAACCAGGAGACGGACAAGGAATGCAGTTACCAGATATTATTCAGAAACAAAAAGGTCTTGCAGATAAAATGAAAGAAGGAATGAAACCTGGACAACAACCGGGAGACAAACCTGGTGAAGGTAAAGATGGAAAGTCTGGACAAGGACAAAACGGTCAGGGTAAAGATGGACAAGGAAAGGAAGGACAAGGTAACAAAAGTGGAGATAAAGGTTCTTCTGGTAAAGATGGAAAAAGTGGAAAAGGAGAGAAGAATGGTAATGAAGGAGAAGATGGAGAAGGCGATGCAGAAGCAATAATGGAAATATACAAAGAGCAAGTTAAGCTTCGTGAAGCACTTCAAAAAGAGTTAGCGAAGAAAGGTTTAGATGCTCAAGGCAGATCTATTATTGATCAGATGAAACAATCTGAAAAGCAGATTTTAAATAAAGGTTTTAAGAATGAGAACTTACAACGCATTCTAAATATCCAGCAAGAATTATGGAAATTAAACAATGCAGTTCAGCAACAAGGTCAGGATACACAAAGACAATCTGAAACAAATAAGGCTGAATTTACGAATCGTTCAAATGCTTTACCAAGTTCACTATTGGAATATTTAAACAGTGTGGAGATATTAAACAGACAATCACTACCTTTGCGCTCGAATTTTAATCAAAAAGTTCAAGAATACTTTAATACAAAATGATAAATTTTAATTACGAAACAGATTTTACTCTAGGAGACGAGCAGGCTTTTAGTGACTGGCTTAGTGCTGTAATTGTTTCTGAAAACAAGAATGAAGGAGAGATCAATTATATATTTTGTGATGATGAATATCTTCATAAAATCAACGTTGAATATCTAGATCATGATACTCTTACTGATATTATCAGTTTTGATTATACAGTTGGTAACGAGTTAAATGGCGATATTTTTGTTTCTGTAGAACGTGTTGCAGACAATGCAAAAGACTTCAATGTTTCATTTGCCGAAGAACTTAAAAGAGTGCTGTCTCATGGTATACTACATTACTGTGGATATAAAGATAAGACTGATGAAGATGCTCAATTAATGAGAGCTAAGGAAGAGGAGAAGATGAAGATGTTTCACGTGGAACAGTAATTAAATTTCTTTTTATTATAGAGATGTTCCACGTGAAACGTTTTTAAGTTTTGATTTGTTACAACGTTCCACGTGAAACATATTTAGAGATTATAGGTAAAAATAACAACGTTCCACGTGGAACGTTAGAATAAAAATTTTGAATAATAAATTAAATCGTTCCACGTGGAACGATTTTTTAAGTTTGAATTTAAAAGAAAAGAAATAGGATGTTTCACGTGGAACATGATTTTGAAATGGTCTTTGAAGTTTAGAATGGAAGTTTAGAATGGAAGTTTAGAATGGAAGTTTAGAATGGAAGTTTAGAATGGAAGTTTTTGAAATGTTTCACGTGAAACATTTTCGAAGCTTCTAGTTTGAAGATTCTAGTTTGAAGATTCTAGTTTGAAGATTCTAGTTTGAAGATTCTAGTTTGAAGATTCTAGTTTGAACTTGAAATGTGAAACCTGAAATAAAAAGAATTATACGTTCCACGTGGAACAAGAAAAATATAAAAGTAATTCTAGAAACCGCGTTAGCGGTTTTTGGAGAATAATAAAACAAAATGTTTTTAGAAGAATACGATGTTATTGTGGTTGGTGCAGGCCATGCTGGTTCTGAAGCTGCAGCTGCGGCTGCAAATTTGGGATCGAAAACTTTATTGGTTACAATGAGTTTGCAAAACATTGCGCAGATGTCTTGTAATCCTGCGATGGGTGGAATTGCAAAAGGACAAATTGTTCGTGAGATTGATGCACTTGGAGGATATTCAGGAATTGTTTCTGATCGAACTGCAATTCAGTTCAAGATGTTGAATAAATCGAAAGGACCGGCAATGTGGTCGCCGAGAGTTCAAAGTGACAGAATGCGTTTTGCAGAAGAATGGAGAATGATGTTGGAAGCAACTCCAAATCTTGATTTTTATCAAGAGATGGTAAAAGGGTTGATAATTGAAGGCGGAAAGATAAAAGGAATTAGAACTTCACTTGGAGTTGAGATTCGTTCCAAATCTGTGGTTTTGACAAATGGTACTTTTTTGAATGGTTTGATTCATATTGGAGAAAAACAATTCGGAGGTGGTAGAGCAGGAGAAAGTGCTGCGACCGGAATTACCGAAGATTTGATTAAAGCAGGTTTTGAAGCTGGAAGAATGAAAACAGGAACGCCACCTCGAGTGGATGGACGTTCTTTAGATTATTCTAAAATGAACGAAGAAAAGGGAGATGCAAAGCCAGATAAGTTTTCTTATTCAGATGTGACTTCTCCGTTAACGCATCAGCGTTCTTGTTATATGACGTATACGTCTTTGGATGTTCACGATATTTTGAGAGAAGGTTTTGATCGCTCTCCAATGTTCAATGGAAGAATCAAAAGTTTAGGACCAAGATACTGTCCATCAATTGAAGATAAGATTAATCGTTTTGCAGACAAAGAACGCCATCAATTATTTGTGGAGCCTGAAGGATGGAATACATGTGAAGTTTACGTAAACGGATTTTCAACTTCACTTCCTGAAGATATTCAATTCAAAGCGCTTCGTTCGGTAGCAGGTTTTGAAAATGTAAAATTCTTTAGACCTGGTTATGCAATCGAATATGATTTCTTTCCTCCAACGCAATTGAAACATACTTTGGAAACAAAGTTAGTGGAAGGTTTGTATTTCGCTGGACAGATTAACGGAACAACAGGATATGAAGAAGCAGCTTCTCAAGGTTTGATGGCTGGAATAAATGCACACTTGAAAGTGCACGAAAAAGATCCGTTGATTTTAAAACGTGATGAAGCTTACATCGGAGTTTTAATTGATGACTTAATTACGAAAGGAACGGAAGAACCATATCGTATGTTTACATCAAGAGCAGAATATAGAACATTGTTGCGTCAAGATAATGCCGATTTCAGATTGACTCCAATGTCATATGAAATTGGTTTAGCTTCTGAAGAGCGTTTAAGAAGAATGGAAAAGAAATTGAACGAGTCTGAAAAGATGGTTCAATTCTTCAAAGAAACAAGTGTTACGATCGCAGAAACAAACCCGATTTTGGAAGCGAAAGAATCTGCACCGATTTCACAAGGAGATAAAATGTTTAAGATTTTCTCTCGTCCACAGATTGAATTAGAAGATATGTTGAAATTTGAAAAAGTTTCGGCTTACATCGAAGAGAATGATTTGGATGAAGAAATTGTTGAGCAAGCCGTAATTCAGGTGAAATATTCTGGTTATATCGAAAAAGAAAGAAATAATGCAGATAAGTTGAATCGTTTGGAAGAAGTAAAAATTCCAGACAATTTTGATTATAACAAAATCAAGTCAATGTCTATTGAAGCAAAACAGAAATTAAGCAAGATTCGTCCTGTAACCATTTCTCAAGCTTCGAGAATTAGCGGAGTATCACCAAGTGATATTTCCGTGCTTTTGATTTATATGGGAAGATAAAAAAGTTAGCAGTGGCAGTTTTCAGTTTCAGTAGAACTGAGTACTGAAAGTTCGGATTGAGACTGAGAACTGTGACTGAAAACTAAAACAATGTTCCACGTGAAACGTTTTAATAAAAAAAAGATCAAAAAATGAAAGTTGTACATCAAAATAGTTTTTCAGAGAATGAAAAAGAAACATTGTGGCAACTTCGAAATAATGAATATCCAATTCAATTTGGTCATGAAACTTTTCAGGAATTTGAGTCGTATTGCAATGCTTTAGTAAAAACAGAAAATTACATTCTGATTGATTCTGGAAATGTTATTCAAGGTTGGGCTTATACTTTTTTTCGCGATAGCGAAATTTGGTTTGCAATAATGTTGAATTATGAATTTCAAGGAAAAGGATATGGCAGAATTTTATTGGAGGAAATCAAAAAGAATAATCAAAATTTGAACGGCTGGGTAATCGATCATGAAAAGGATCTCAAACGAAATAATAAAAAATACAAATCACCATTGGAATTTTATGTTCGAAATGGTTTTGCTGTTTTGGATGATATCAGATTAGAAAATGAAAAGATTTCGGCCGTTAAGATCAATTGGAAAAGTAACAAATAACAAAAACTAAAAAATCCTAAAAATGATGAAATTTCGTTTTTAGGATTTGCTATAAATTAAACCCAAATATCTATAATTTTAAAAATGGACGTTTTAAACAAAAAACACTTTCTTACAGTAAAAGACCATTCTGTTTCAAAAGAAATTTTCGATTTGTATTATGATGAAGAATTAGATATGCTGATTACATCGCCACAACCTGAACTGCAAAATTTAGGCAAATATTATGAAAGTGAAGATTATATTTCACATACAGACAACAAACGTTCCTTATTTGAAAAAGCCTATCATTTTGTGAAAAATATAGCGCTTCAGAATAAATTGAATTTAATTAATAGCGAACAGCCACAAAAAGGTAAATTACTGGATATTGGTGCCGGAACGGGAGATTTTCTTTTAACAGCAAAAAACAATGGTTGGGAAACTATTGGAGTTGAACCAAGCGACAGAGCAAAAAATATTGCCAAACAAAAAGGAATTTCGTTTGTAGAAGAAATTAGCACTTTAGAAAATAATTCTTTAGATGTAATTACGATGTGGCATGTTTTGGAACACGTTCCAAATTTAGAACAACAAATCCAGGAATTGAAGCGTTTGTTAAAACCAACTGGAACATTAATTGTTGCGGTTCCAAATTACAAATCGTTTGATGCAAATCATTATGAAACTTTTTGGGCTGCTTATGATGTGCCAATTCACTTTTGGCATTTCTCTAAAAAATCAATTCAGTTGCTTTTTGAAAAAGTGGATATAAAATTAGAAAAAATACTTCCAATGAAATTTGATTCGTTTTATGTTAGTCTTTTATCAGAAAAATATAAAACAGGAAAAATGAATTATATCAAAGCTTTTTTCGTTGGTTTAAAATCGAACTGGAAAGCCAAGAGCACAAAAGAATATTCTTCGCATATTTATGTTTTGAAGAACAAATAAAAACGGTATAAAATAGAAAACGCTATTTTGTCTTTTCAAGGATGAAATAGCCTTTATTGTTTAAAAAAGGAGAAAAAAACATCAAAATCAATGCGATAGCGTCGATTTATAGTAAGAATTCTTTCTATAAATAAAAACAATATGATAAAATTTGAGCATTTTTTAAACTTTATGCTGTTACTATTGATTTTTTTATATTTTTGTCTTCAATCACTTTAAAATTAGAATTAAAAAAAATGAAAAAAGCATTAGTTATTATCGCACTTTCAGTTTTCGCAGTTTCTTGTAACAAAACAGCAGAGGTAAAGGAAGTAAAAACAGCTTACGTGGATACTTCGGTTTTGATGAAAGAGTACACTGAGGCAAAAGATTTAGAGGCAAAATACAAAGCTCAAGCGGAAGAAAAAGGAAGACAATTACAGGCTGAGATTTCACGTTTTAAACAAGACGCTGCTAGTTTTCAAAGTCAGGCACAAGCAAATGGTCAAGCTTGGGCGCAGCAAAGAGGTGCGGAATTACAAAAAAGAGAACAACAGTTAGGATATGCTCAACAAGCATTGGCTCAACAATTACAACAAGAGAGTGGAGTTGAAATGGATTCTTTAATCAGTGGTGTTAAAAAATTCATTAAAGACTACGGAAAGAAAAACGGATACTCTTACATCTACGGAACTGGAGATGCTGCAACTGTTTTGTATGCTGAAGATAAATATGATATCACAAAAGAGATTATCAAAGAATTAAACGAAAAATACAAAGCAACACCAAAAGCAGATGCTAAACCAGCAGCTGAAACAAAAGAAGGTGAAGCAAAAAAATAAAAACTACCAAACTAACTAAATTACTAAAAACCTAAATCCACTAAGATTTAGGTTTTTTCTTTTTATAAGAATAAGGTAATTTTAGTTTTTAATACAAGCCCAATGCAAAACGTTTCAGAAGCGGCAGCTTACACTTTACAATTCATCAATCAGACGCAAAAATCTATTTTCCTTACCGGTAAAGCAGGAACAGGAAAAACTACGCTTTTGCGCGAAATCATTGCAACCACTCACAAAAATACTGTGGTTGTCGCACCAACTGGAATTGCAGCTTTGAATGCAGGCGGTGTTACGATTCACTCTATGTTCCAGCTTCCGTTTTCTGCATTTATTCCTTCGTACGAAGCAAGTGCACAATTTACCGATACGGTTAAGTTCGAAAACAAGGAATCGCTGCGACGTCATTTCAAAATGAATAATGTCAAGCGAAATGTAATCAAAAACATGGAGCTTCTAGTTATTGATGAAGTCAGTATGATGCGAGCTGATTTGCTGGATGCTGTCGATTTTATGATGCAGACTGTTCGAAGAAACACGCAACCTTTTGGTGGAGTTCAAGTGTTGTTTATTGGAGATTTGCTTCAGTTACCGCCAGTTATTCGGGATGAAGAATGGCGCACGCTGAAAAACTATTACCGCGGCAAGTTCTTTTTCCATTCCCATGTTCTTCAAACGTATCCACCGATTTATATCGAATTGTCAAAAATCTATCGTCAAACCGATGATGCTTTTATCTCGGTTTTGAACAATCTTCGAAATAATCAGATCACCCCAGAAGATATAGCCATTCTAAATCAATATGTTAAGCCTGATTTTGACTTCAAAGAGAACAAAGGTTATATCACGCTGACTACACACAATGCAAAAGCAGATTCTATTAACAATCAGTCAATCAATGATTTAGGTGGTAAAGAATACATTTATACGCCATTTGTTGTTGGAGATTTTCCTGAAAAGATTTTTCCTGTTGAAGAAGAATTGAAATTGAAGGTCGGAGCGCAAATTATGTTTGTTAAGAATGACTTATCTTTTGAAAAGAGATATTTCAATGGAAAGATGGGGGTAATCAAATCGCTTTCAGATGAAGAAATCTTTGTTCACTTCCCTGAAGAGAACATGACTCTGGAAGTGGAGAAGTACGAATGGAAGAATATCCGTTACAAAGTCAACGAACAAACCAAAGATATCGAGGAAGAGGTTTTAGGAACCTTTGCGCATTATCCAATCAAACTGGCGTGGGCAATTACGGTGCACAAAAGCCAAGGTTTAACTTTTGACAAAGCAGCGCTTGATGTATCACAAGTTTTTCTGCCTGGGCAGGCGTATGTGGCACTTTCGCGTTTGCGTTCCTTAAACGGGCTTATTTTGCTTTCTCCGATGCAGATGAATGGTATTTCGAACGATCAAGATGTGATGGATTATGCTTTGAATAGAGCGACGGAAGAAGTTTTGAAGAGTTCACTTCACTTTGAAACCAAAAATTTTATTCATAACTATTTGATCAACAGTTTTAATTGGGGAGAATTGGCGCAAGAATGGCGAAATCATCGTTTCAGTTATAACGAAAATGCTGCAGGATCTGAAAAAGCGAAACACGCTGCCTGGGCGCATAAGCGAATGGAAATCATGGAGCAACTTTTGGATCCTTCGCAGAAATTCATTGCACAACTCAATAAAATTTTCATCAAAGAAACGGTTGATTTGTTTTTTGTGAAAGAAAGGGTAGAAGCGGCCTATGATTATTTCTTCAAACCGATGGACAAGTTGGTTGATGATCTGATTTATAAAATCAATGAAATTCAGAAATTTAAAAAAGTCAAGGAATTTTACGAAGAACTGATTTTTTTGGAAGATCTGCAGACCAAAGCAGTTCTACGATTGATGAAAGCCAAATTATTGATCGAAGTTGTGGTTTCTGGCGAAGCAATCTCTAAAGAAAAATTATCATCGCCAGTTATTCGAAATTATAAAACCAACAAAGCGGAAAGAATCCGAGAAGAGCTGAAAACGACAAATACAGACATTTTCAGGACAGAAGAACCCGTGGTTCGATACAAATCAGCTAAAGCGGAGAAAAACGAGCTTAAAACGGCTAAAAAAACGACTGTTGAAGAAACGTACGATTTGTGGATCGAGAAAAATTCTGTAGAAGATATTGCGAGAATGCGTAAATTGAATGTTCAAACCATCGAAGGACATTTGATTAGACTGATTCAGGCTAAAAAGATTGAAATTACAGATGTTTTGCCGTACGATAAAATTTTAGCACTAAGAGAAGCGTTTCAGTTTTATCAAGAAGAATCGTTAAGCGGTTTGAAAGAAAAACATGGTGATGAATTTACTTGGGATGAATTAAAAATGTTCAAAGCGAGCATTAATTAATTGTATTTGAACGTCCCACGTGAAACATTGTTTTGTTTCTTAAAAATCTAGTTTATAAAGTATTAAATCAATTTTGGCATGAAAACATACAGAACTTTTCTACTATTTCTAATCTTTTGTTCGTTATTTACAAACGCACAGGATTTGAAACCCGAATATCAGAAATTCATTTCGAAGTTTATTTTGGAAGTGAAAAACAATGATAAAGAAGCGGTTTCAAAACATTTTAAATTTCCATTTAAACGAGAATATCCAATTCCATTGGTAAAGGATAAGCAAGATTTTATAAAAAGATACAACCAGATTTTTGATAAAGTTTTGATTGAAAAAATAACGAAATCAGATCCGGCAATAGATTGGTCGGAAGTAGGTTGGAGAGGAATTATGCTGAACAGAGGCGATTTGTGGATTGATACCGATGGAAAAATTAGCAGCATAAATCACCAATCTGATGAGGAACTGAAATTAAAAAAAGAATTGATTGCGGTGCAGAAAAAAGAAGTAAATGCTTCACTTTCAAAATTTAAAGAACCGGTTGCAATCCTTGAAACGGCAAAATTCAGAATCAGAATTGATGATCTTGGAAATGACAATTACAGATACGCTTCATGGTCAGTAAAACAGAAAATGACAGAAAAACCAGATTTGATAATCGAAAAAGGAGTTTTTCATGCCGATGGAACTGGAGGTAATCATTACTATGAATTTAAAAAAGGAAACTTCACATACAATTGCTACATCATTGTTTTAGGCCAATCCGATTCACCGCCTGCAATTCTAACGGTTTATCAATCTGGAAAAGAAATTTTGTCTCAAGATGCAAAAATTTTGAGGCAGTAAAATCCAAACTTAAAAAACACTTTCTCTAACAACTCAAGAGAAAGTGTTTTTTATTTATGCCGCTTTTTCAGCAAAAACCAAGATGTAGCCATCCAAATCTTTTACATAAAACTCCTGCATTCCGTACCAGGTTTTTTGGAGTTCTGTAATTTCAAGTTTTTCATTTTTAAGGCTTTGATATAAATTTTGTATGCCTTCGACTTCCATGTAAAAAGATACTGTTGCTCCAATCGGTAGTCCTTCAGAAAAAGCGACATCTGTCTTAAAAGTATCCGAACGTTGAAACATAATTTCAACAGCATCTTGCTGTAACATAGCATAGACATATTCTTTATCGGAGTGGATCACGTTGTCAACGCCGTCTTGACTTTCGGAAACTGCCATAATTAGTTTAAAGCCAAAATACTGGGTGTAGAATTCGACACTTTTTCTGATGTCTCTTACTTCAAAATTGGGAGATAGTTTACTTATTTTCATTGGAATGAAATTAAAAAATTAAGTCCCAAAATTATTTTTCTTCCCGTGTTGATAATTGTAAAAATCGGTCGTTTTTATTTCTGTGAAGTTCCTTTGGAGTAGCGCCAGTATATTTTTTGATTTCTTTTATGAAATGTGCCTGATCGAAGAAATCGGTTTGTGGTTTGAGATTTCCATTTGAAATTTCCTGATAAGCAGCATTACAGCGAACAATTTTCAGAAATTCTTTAAGCGGAATTCCAAACTGCGAATTGAAATAGCGATTGATCTGCCGGCTGCTCCAGAAAATTTGAGTAGAAATTTCTGAAACTGTTTTTACCTGATGTTGATACACAAATTCAAATAATTTAAGTTTCCGGTTGTCAATTTCAGTAAATCTAATGATTTCAGCGTTCAGGTTTTCAGAAACGACGGTTGTAAATTTTTCGAATTCATCAAAGGCGAAAGAGTCTATATTCCAGAACGATAAAGGTAAATTTTGTGTGGTATCTAAAATAGATTTGATTTCTGTTTTAAAAAAATACTCGAGCGATAGGAGTTTAAATCTGATGGCAAAGAAAGTAGTATTCTTGGGTATGTGGATATCTTTTGGCGTTGTCCATATTCCAGTCAGTTTTACTTTGGATAAGGATTGGTTTTCAAATTCGGCAATAAGATCAAAATAACCATCGGGCAGAATAGTATGCCTTACTACTGTTTCTGAAGTTTCATAATACCAGAAGGACTGCACAAAATTGCTTAAAATTCCTGTTGGCTTTATTTCTTTATAACTCATAGAGTTTTTTCCTTTTAGGAATCTGATACGATTTCGTTCGTATTGATTTAACAATGAATGTTTTCCACGTGAAACGGAAGAAAATGAATTAGCAAAAGTAAATTTTCTTTTTACAATTTATTTCAGATTTCTTATGAAGTTGATTTTTCTTCAATTGCTATCGTTACAGTTTGATAAGCTCAAAAGTATAATTTTTATATAATGTTTATAATCAGTGGAAATCAAAAAAAAAATCCTATTCGGAAGAATAGGATTTTCAATAGTTTTATAGATTTTCGACTAAGATCCAGGCATCTGGATTTTCGCCTTTTTGTATTTCTCTTTTAGCTTGTTCAGCTTCTTGCATGGTAGTGTAGCTTCCGTATAAAACTGGAAATAATCCATGTTTGTTTTCTTTCAGCATCCTAGCTTTGAAACCATCTTTAATCAGTTGATTGTAAGCTTTTCTTGCATTGGCTTCGCTTCTAAAAGCACCAGCGATAATGTGATAAGGCATGGTTGGCTCAGCTGTTTCAACTTTAGCAGAATCTACAGAAAGTGTTACTGCTGGAAGCGGACTTTTGATAAAGAAAGTGGCCTCTTGTATTTTGTTCTGTACTTTTTTCTGAACCGATTTTTCAACCATAAGAGTTTGGTTGTCAATCTGATTTTGATATAAAGGATAACCAATGCTTCCTGTAATTCCAAGTCCAAGAACAATTATCGCAGCATATTTCAAGAATGGATTTGAAGATTTTACTTGTTCTTCATTTTCATATAATAAAACTGCATCTTTTTCTTTTGCAGCGATTTTTTCGATTTTTTTCTCGAAAATCTCTTTTTTCACAATAGGAGAGACAAAAGGACTTAATCCAAAAGAATTTGCTTGATAATTGGTTTGATCGTTTGGTGTGAAAACGATATTACTTTCAGAGTTTAAACGCAGTTCTCCAATATTCTTCAAAAGAATTACGCCATTTTCTTCTAATGTTTTTTTCCAGCTTAAAACTTCAAAAGCAATTGCACTTACAGCAAAACCATAAGAGGTTTTTTCAGCTTGCGCGATATGATTTGCTAACAATCCGTCGTTATTTTTGATACGACTGTTGAAAGAAACGGTTTTTTTAGGAGGAAAAAACGAATTAGTGCTTGGATTAAGCTGCGCTGAATGACTTTCGGTTAAAAATGCACCAAATCCTGGAACCGTTACACACTGATAACGATACAATAACTGTGAGATGTATACTTCGATTTTCATAATCACAAAGTTATGCATCGCTTATAGTTATCAAAATTTTATTCACAATTTTTATTAACAATTGAGTTTTATTTTTAGAGAATTCATTTTCAAATATATAAGTCAGTGTTTATGCAATTTCGGAAGTGATTTTAAAATTTAACTATTTAATTTATTAAGAATTTACTTTATTTTAGTGATATTTGCGCTTTTGAATTAATAAAAATAGAAATTCTATTTTACATAATGTTATATAAGATGAAGGATCAAGAGTTGTTTTATTTGCTTGCACTTTTAAAAGTGGATGGAGTAGGAGATATTATGGGGAAGAAATTACTGCATTCTTTTGGTAATGCCGAATCTATTTTTAAAGCAAAAAATAGCCAACTCGCAGCAGTTGATGGAATTGGAAGTGTTTTATTGAAAAACTTAAAAGATAAAAGCGTTTTTGATAAAGCCGAAAAAGAATTGTCTTTTATTAAAAATAATACCATTCAAACTTCTTTTTTTCAAGACGAAAGCTATCCGGAAAGACTGAAACATTGCCTTGATGGTCCTATTTTAATTTTTACGGCTGGAAATTTAAATTTAAAAAACAGGAAAATAATCAGCATTGTCGGTACCAGACAGATTACCTCTTATGGAACAGAATTCTGCAGAAAATTGATTGAAGATTTAGCTCCACTAGATCCTGTAATCGTAAGCGGATTTGCTTATGGCGTAGATATCGTGGCACATCAAGCTGCTATAGATCATAATTTGCAGACCATTGGTGTTTTGGCTCACGGTCTAAATCAGATATATCCTAGATCGCATAAAAAGTATATGGCAAAGATGGAGGAGAATGGGGGTTTTATTACAGAATTTTGGAGCGATTCAAATCCTGATAAAGAAAAGTTTGTACGCCGAAATCGTATTGTTGCTGGTATGAGCGAAGCAACAATCGTAATAGAATCTGCAGATAAGGGAGGTTCATTAATCACAGCGAACATGGCCAATGAATACAATCGTGATGTTTTTGCAGTGCCTGGAAGAGTGACTGATAAATATAGTCAAGGTTGTAATAATTTGATTAAAACCCAGAAAGCAAGTGTATTGACCAATGTGGCCGATTTGATTTATATGTTGAATTGGGATATTAAAGAAAAACCAAAGCCCATCCAGAAACTACTTTTTGTTGACTTGGAACCAGAGGAACAAAAAGTATATGATTTTCTTCAAGTTAACGGAAAGGAATTACTTGATATTATTGCCATTCAATGTGATTTTCCGATTTTCAAAATGTCTGGAATTCTCTTAAATATGGAATTAAAAGGTTTAATAAGGCCACTTCCGGGAAAACTTTTTGAGTCAATTTAACACAGAAAACCTTATATATAATCATTGAATTTTAATAAAAAAACGTTGATCAGTTTCAAAACTAATCAACGTTTGATTTTAAAATATATTGAGAGTTGGGGAATTACTTCGAAAACCCTAAGACTTCTCTAACTTTTGCCAAAACACCATCGGCAATTATAGAAGCTTTAGCTGCGCCTTTTTTCAATAAGGCATCTACTTCTTCAAGGTTGTTGATGTAGTAATTATATTTCTCTCTTTCTGCTTTGAATTTTTCTGTAATCAATTCAAACAAAGCTTGTTTTGCATGGCCGTATCCATAATTTCCACCAAGATAATTAGCTCTCATTTGTGCAATTTGTTCTTCATTTGCTAAAAGCGAATAGATTGCAAATGCATTACAGGTATCAGGATTTTTAGGATCTTCAAGTGGTGTAGAATCTGTTTCGATACTCATTACTTGTTTGCGTAAGGTCTTATCATCCAAGAAAATATTGATAATGTTATTGGCAGACTTACTCATTTTTCCTCCATTTGTTCCCGGTATCAACATGATGTTTTCCTGAATTTTTGCTTCAGGAAGAACAAAAGTTTCGCCCATTTGATGGTTAAAACGAGAAGCCACATCACGTGTAATTTCTAAATGCTGCAACTGATCTTTTCCAACAGGAACAAATTCAGCATCATACAATAAAATATCTGCCGCCATTAACATTGGATAGGTGAAAAGTCCGGCGTTAACATCATCCAAACGGTCAGCTTTATCTTTGAAAGAATGTGCCAAAGTCAATCTCTGAAAAGGAAAAAAACAGCTTAAATACCAAGTCAATTCAGTAGTCTGCACCACATCAGATTGTCTGTAAAACGTCACTTTATCTGGATTTAAACCACAAGCAAGCCATGCTGCAGCAGTGCTGTAGGTATTCTCTCTTAAAGTTTTTCCGTCTTTAATCTGAGTGATTGAATGTAAATCAGCAATAAACAAAAAAGATTCGTTAGCCGGATCATTTGATAATTCGATTGCTGGAATAATTGCTCCTAATAAATTTCCTAAATGCGGCGTTCCTGTACTCTGAACACCCGTAAGTATTTTTGCCATTCTCAATTTTTTCTGAATTGCAAATGTCGTGATGTTTTTTCTAACCGCAAAGTTGACTACGTATTTCTTTGTAACGCAGAGATAGCAGAGTTTTTTTCGCAGAGAACGCTAAGTTTTTTTTTGAGTTTTTTATTAGGTCTCAGAGAGGTTGGTTTATTTGTAGATTATTCACTACTCTTCTAATTCCATTTTTTAAAAGCTGTTCGTTGAAATTTATCAGTAATCCAAGTTTATAGTTCCCTAATTTTAAATAAGTTAATGCCTGTGCTAAGTGATTTATTGTTAAAGATTCGACAGCTTTAATTTCAATAACTAGTTTATTTTCTACTAGTATATCAATGCGATATCCACAGTCCAGTTTTACTTCTTCAAAAATTAACGGCATTGCTTTTTCCTTTTCTGCAGAGAGCCCTCTTTTTTTGAGTTTATAAAATAAACATTCCTGATAGACATTTTCTAATAAGCCGAGTCCTAGGGTTCTGTGTATTTCGATTGCCAGACCAATTACAATAGTCGAAATTTCATTTTCAGTCATTTTTATTTTATATTTTAACGCAGATTTTCGTATAAATATATTAATTTGTTTTTAAATGAAATGTTATTTTTTGAAATTTATTGATAACATAGATATCCGAGAATATGCAAAATTTTCAGAGAGATTATTTCAAGTTATGCTCTGCGAACTTTTTTGCTTTAGCATTTATCTCAAAATAAACTTCTTTTCTTTGCGAAAAATCTCTGTAATCTTTGTGTTACAAAGAAATAACACCTTATTTACAAAGCTCTGCGAACTTTTTGCTTTAGCAATACTCGGATTAAACTTCTTTTCTTTGCGAAAAATCTCAGCGTTCTCTGCGTTACAAAAAAATAGCGAATAGAATAAATTCGTTATAGAAAATTCATTCCCGTTTTATTACATTTGAAGCTATGAAAATACTTAAAATTGTTTTTTGGATTCTTTGGCGCGTTTGGTTTTACGTCTTAATGGCGATTCCAATCTTGATTATGTTGCCATTTTTAGTGATTTCTATTCTTTCGGAGAAAGGATATCCTTATTTTTTTAAAATGGCTCGAATTTGGGCAAAATTTATCCTTTTCGGAATGGGATTTTACTATACCGTAAAACGCGAACAGAAGCTCATTAAAGGCAAAAGTTACATGATTGTGGCCAATCACACCTCGATGACCGATATTATGCTTATGCTGGCTCTGATTAAAAATCCGTTTGTTTTTGTTGGAAAAAAAGAGCTGGTGAAGATTCCGCTTTTTGGATTTTTCTATAAACGAACCTGTATTTTGGTTGACCGAAATTCTTCACGAAGCAAAAATGAAGTTTTTAAAAGAGCTCAAAGCCGTTTGAATCAAGGTTTAAGTATTTGTATTTTTCCTGAAGGGGGTGTTCCAGATGATGAAAGCATTTTGCTGGATGAATTTAAAGACGGTGCATTTAGACTGGCAATTGATCACCAGATTCCAATTGTGCCAATTGTTTTTCCAGATAACAAAGAACGTTTTTCGTATACCTTTTTGAGCGGAAGTCCTGGGAAAATGAGAGCGAGAATTCTTCCTTTCATTGAAACAAAAGATTTAACAATCGATCACAGAAAGGAGTTGAGAGATCAAGTTAGAAATTTGATTTATAACGGATTAATTGATTTTCAAAAAAAGAATTAGCAAAGATAATTTAGAATACAAAAGCCGGTAGATTTCTTAAAATCTACCGGCTTTTCTTTGAATTAAAAACCCCCTATTTTTATTCAAAAGTCATTATCTGTGAATTATCTTTTCGGAAATAAAACGTAATACTTTTTTAAATTTTAATTTGGTTTTTCTTCGGTTTTTATTGTACAACAATTCTATTTTTTCTTTCATGGTTAAAAATATTAATGGTTGATAATAAAGAGTTTAATCATAACTCAAGTTAACGTCACATTAGTATAGATATGGAAAAGCAAAAAAGGTTGCGTCAAAAAAGGAAAAAAATGATAAAAAATCCGTTAGTACCCAATAACTAACGGATTTTTGTTCAAATAACCAACCAATGTAAATTCTAAAAAAATCCAAAGTGATATATGGCATATCAATTTTGGAAACTTGCTTTTTAATAAGATGAGGATTTATTGAAATGGTTGCGTGTAGATTTTAAAAGTTTCTAAAAAATAAAAAGCCCGATAGAATTTTAGGATCTATCGGACTCAAAATCAGTGTTTTTATTTATGGAAATGAATTAAGCGTCTGCTAATTCTTTTATGTGTTCTTTAATTTTTACTTCCAATTCTTCAGCAAGTTCAGGATTATCTTTAATCAAAGCTTTAACGGCATCACGACCTTGCCCTAATTTGGTGTCACCATAGCTAAACCAAGATCCCGCTTTTTTAACGATGTCAAATTCTACTGCTAAATCTAAGATTTCACCAGTTTTAGAAACACCTTCTCCATACATAATATCAAATTCGGCAGTTTTAAAAGGTGGCGCCACTTTGTTTTTAACAATTTTAACTTTTGTTCTGTTACCAATTACGTTTTCACCATCTTTAATTTGAGCTGAACGACGAATATCCAAACGCACAGAAGCGTAGAATTTTAAGGCGTTACCTCCCGTTGTAGTCTCCGGATTTCCGAACATTACACCAATTTTTTCACGAAGCTGGTTGATAAAGAAAACCGTACAGTTTGTTTTACTGATAGTTCCAGTAAGTTTTCTCAAAGCTTGAGACATCAAACGTGCGTGAAGCCCCATTTTAGAATCTCCCATTTCACCTTCAATCTCACTTTTGGGAGTTAAAGCCGCAACAGAGTCAATAACAACAATATCTATGGCTCCAGAACGGATTAGGTTTTCGGCAATTTCTAAAGCCTGCTCACCGTTATCTGGCTGAGAAATGATTAGATTCTCAATATCAACATTTAATTTTTCAGCATAGTTTCTATCAAAAGCGTGTTCCGCATCGATAAACGCAGCAATACCTCCAGCTTTTTGAGCCTCAGCAATAGCGTGAAGCGTCAAAGTAGTTTTTCCAGAAGATTCTGGACCATATATTTCAATAATTCTTCCTTTAGGATAACCATTAACTCCAAGAGCTAAATCAACACCAAGTGAACCTGAAGAAATCGTTTCTACCTCCACAATAGCTCTGTCGCCCATTTTCATTACGGTTCCTTTTCCGTAGGTTTTGTCAAGTTTATCAAGTGTTAACTGTAACGCTTTTAATTTGGCTTCTTTGTCTGAACTCATATTTTCTTAAATTATCTAAATTTTTATTTTGCCTTTCCGGATAAAATTAAGAAAATTCTTTCTTAAAATTTACTGGTCTGTTTTGTAAATTGTAAAATTACTCCTTTTTTTGAAGTTTCATTATTTCCAATTGTTCCAAATTGTCACAAATTTGAACTACAAAAACAAAGCCTTTAATTCCGTGGCATCAGAAGGTTTTATTTTCCCAGCTAATAATAAACTTAATTGTTTACGACGCAAAGCCGCATCAAATCGCTGGATTTCCAATTCGGTTTCTGGTACAATTGGCGGTACTTCAACAGGCCTTCCTGTATCGTCTACAGCTACAAAAGTATAAATGGCTTCGTTGGCTTTTGTTCTGTTTCCAGATTCGCGGTCTTCTACCCAAACGTCTATAAAAACTTCCATAGAACTTTTGAAAGATCTTGAAACTTTTGCTTCGACTGTTACAACGCTTCCAAGCGAAATGGCTCTATTAAAAGCAACGTGATTTACAGAAGCTGTTACTACAATTCGGCGTGAATGTCTGCGGGCAGCGATACTTGCAGCGCGATCCATTCGGGCTAATAACTCGCCACCAAAAAGATTGTTTAAAGGATTAGTTTCGCTCGGTAAAACTAAATCAGTTAAAATAGTTAGAGATTCTGAAGGATGTTTTGGATTCATTTTTTTGAATAATAAATTTGTTTTTTGCTCGCTATGAAAGCGTTTTTTTGCCACAGATTAAAAGGATTCGAATGATTTTTTTAATCATTTTATCTGTGTAATTCTATATAATTCTTTTTAGTTTCTCTTTTTTAACCTTAAAATTTAAGTGTAAAATCTTAGCGTCTTAGCGACTTTGCGTGCAAATCTCTTGTTGCTGAAACAAAAACTTTATGTTTTAATCTCGCAAAGTCGCTAAGACGCTAAGATTTTAAAGCAAATGTTTTTTAAAATTATTCTTAAGATTCCCTCTAAGCATTTTCAAGTTAGCCACTCTTTGTCAAAGTCGCAAACGTACTTTCTTTAAAGCTGTGGTTTTTTTTTAATTTAACCAGTAAACCGCCATTACAGCTGGTATAAAATAAATTACAATAGTTCTCGCACCATCGTAATCTTTTGCTAGTCGCTGTCCGAAAAGCATCATTAACAAAGAGATGCAGGAAAAGATGGCTCCGTAAAAACCAAATTCACGACCGTTATTTGTGAATAATTGAATGCCTCCGACAACGCATAAAATTCCTGAAATTAATTCTACAATTAAAAGATGCCCTAATGCCAGTGGAACATGATTTTTTAATTTCGTTTTTGAAAAATGTTCTTTAAGCCAAGTGACATTATCATTCCAATAAAATATTTTTTCGTAACCTGATTGTAAGAACGTTAAAGCTAAAAAAGCTAAAATTAAAATTGAGGCAACATTGTTCATGAAATTTATTTTTTATGAATTAAACGAGTTAATTTGATGGATAAATCGGTTAAAATAATTTTTGCATTTCCGTTTCTTTCGATGTGGTACATGGCATCTGAAAGTTCTTTGAATATTTCGTGGATATTATTTCCATTAACAAACGGAGCAAAATTTTCCAATTTGAACTTATCCACTTTTGGCTCGATATACACCAAACTCGGTGCTTGATAATTTAGCATAAGCGCTTGACGGAACATTTCGATACAATACTGAATGAATTTTTTCTGGCTTTCGCGTCCCAAAGCGGCAATCTGTTCGCTCCAGGAAATTAAATCCTGAATGGCGGCTGCATTTCCTTTTGCCCTAAAAGCAGCGCGGACCCAATTGACAAACCATTGCTCAAAAGGAAAATCGTCATCGTCTTCTTTTAGCAAATGCAAAGCTTTATTAAAATTGCCCTGCGCCTGGTGTGCAATTTTTTTGGCTAAATTTGGATCTGTATTTTCACGGGCGACCAGAGCTTCAGCAATTACCTTTTCGGGAAGTCCGTTAAAGTGAATTACCTGACAGCGGGAACGTATGGTTTGTATAATATCTTCTTCATTTTCAGAAATCAGAATAAACATGGTTTTATCTGATGGTTCTTCCAAAAGTTTCAAAAGTTTATTCGAAGCGGCGATATTCATTTTATCGGCCATCCAAATAATCATGATTTTATAACCGCCTTCATAAGATTTCAGCGAAAGCGATTTTAAAACTTCCTGCGCATCTTCGACACGAATTTCTCCCTGTTTGTTTTGAACGCCCAGAATTTTGTACCAATCGAATAAACCTCCATAAGGCATTTCCTGAATAAAACCGCGCCAGTCCTGAATAAAATCTAAACTTTTTGGTTTTGTTTTTACGTCTTCGGTAGTAACGGTTGGATAGATAAAATGCAGATCGGGATGCGATATGTTATCAAACTTTAGATTACAGGAATCATTTCCGTTCGAATTTTCATCGCCTGTATTGCTACACAAAATATACTGAGCATAAGCAATGGCAGTTATTAATGTACCGCTTCCTTCTGGACCAACAAACAATTGTGCATGCGGAATTCTACCAGAAGCAGCACTTTTTATCAAGTGGCTTTTGATATAATCTTGACCTAAAATTTGAGAAAATTGCATGGAGCAAAGATAGAAGAAAATGATGTAGTCAAAAATTTTCGACACAAAGATTATTTTATAGTCATAATTTTAAAAATTAAGGTGCTCTTTAAGATTTTTTTTGGTCGTTATAGAGAATAATTTTGTTAATAAATAGCTCAAGATGAGCAGATATCGAGATGTTTTTGTTAATATTTTTTTTGAGAAAATCGATAAACGTAAGTTTTTTTTGATTATTTAAAAGAAAAAAGACGCTTTTTTTATAGCGTTAATCTTACGGTTTTGATTTTAACGATTTTAACAAAAAGCCCGTTAAAACGCACATTTTCTCGACATAAGACTGATTTTTAAGGTTTTTTTAAGGTTTTTTTTTGAAAAAAAAAATCATTCCAGTTGTAATTTAAGTTAATTTCTATATTTTTGTTTTTATCAACAACCAATTATAAATAAGAATCTATGAAAGGGAAAATTACTCTGCTAAGTGCACTTTTTATTTTAACTACTGCAGCCGTTTCGGCACAGGCTAAAAACGCGCCAAGAAGTATTATTAGTACAACAGCTCTTATTCGTAAATACCATGATCAAAAAGAATTAAGTGGTATGCAAAAAGGGGAACTTTTGGAGTTATACATTGAACGTATTAAAGTTTTGGTGAAAACTCTTCCTTACATTGCTTTGGTTACAAAACCGGGAGTTACTATGGCCGACCTTGGTATTCCAGACGATGGAGATCACAAAAAAATCTTAGATGCTCAAGCAGTTGGGACATCGACATTTTTGGATACTACGGTAGAATTCCAAAGAAAGATGATGCCTTACTCTGATAAAGGAAATCTAATTGCGGCTATTTTATTTTACGAAAGTACATTGAAATCATTACACGAGTTCAACGATTTGAACGAAATGTAATATTGAATAATTTTTTTTAAAACCTTTTTCGAAGTATTTACGTAGATGGATAAAATCTAAGTGGAGCGCTTTTGAAAAACAAAATAAAAAAAGACTCATTCTCGAGGTTTCTTATAATTTAAGAAAGTTCGAGAGGAGTTTTTTCATTTACGCATACCCAAATTTATTATTAACCCTAATACCCCCTTATCATGAAAAAAATTACTCAATTAATCTGCGTTCTTTTGACGGTTACGAGTATGAGTGCTCAACAAGAGAAAGGAATTATGGGCTACAACAATTGGTTAAATAATTGGACCGAATTTAAGCCTAACAAAGTGGACTATGGAGAAGCAAACCAAATTTTAGCAGGAAACATTTCTGTTAATACTAAATTGCTGAAAAGAAATATCTACGTTTTGCAAGGAAACGTATATGTTACAAACAACGCTGTTTTAACAATTGAACCAGGAACTTTAATTATTGGTGATTTCGAAACAAAAGGAACATTGGTAGTTACAAAAGGTGCTCAGATTATTGCTGATGGTTTAGAAACAGACCCAATCGTATTTACTTCAAACCGCAGCATGAAAAAAGCTGGAGACTGGGGTGGAGTGGTAATCCTTGGTGATGCGCCAATCAATAAATTTGGAAACGTAGGTTCTTACAACCTTGATTTAGATCCAACACTTACTACTTACGGTGGAGACAACGTAGCTTCAAACTCTGGAATTTTAAGATTCGTGAGAATCGAGTTTGCAGGTAAAAAAGTAAAAGGTGCAGATACTTTCAACGGTTTGACTGTTGCAGGTGTGGGTAGCAAAACAGTTATTGACAACGTTATGGTAAGCTACTCTGGAGGTGATTCATTTGCTTTCTTTGGTGGTGATGTGAATGCATCAAAATTAGTTTCTTACAAATCTATCAACGACGACTTCAAATTTACACAAGGTGTACAATGTCGTTTATTCAACTCTTTAGCAGTTAGATCTTCTTACTTATCAAGTAATAAAGACGGATCTCGTTGTATGGAGGTGAAATCTTATGAGAAAAAGAACGAAACAGACTTTACAAAAAAACAAACTCTTGTAGCCGCTACAAATATCACAATGCTTAACGATAGTGAAAACATTAAATCTGATATCCAGGCAGGGTTAGTTAAAGAATGTGTTTATGTTGCAGAAAGTGCTTCTCTTGAATTAAAGCGTAGTGTAATCTCTGGATTCAATCCTGCTGTTTTATTAGATAGTAAAATTGAGATCAACGATGCGAATCTTAAAAAAATCAAATTTGAAGAAATGTACTTTAACTTATGTAATGGAAACATCTTTACTGAGTACAATTCTAACAATGAAGATTTAGAGAGCTGGTATGGTAACAGTGTATTCTTTAATGTTTATTCTCAAAGCAGTAACAATGAAACTTTCATTGATATCGCAAACCCTAAAAAACCAGATTACAGATTACAATTAGGAAAAATCACGGCTTCAAGCGGCAATAGATAAATAGATTTCGATTTTTATTTCCGAGCGTAAATTTTATTAATTAAGTCCCCAGACACAATTTATGTATCGTCTATAACGGACCCAAATAAAGATCAAAACATAATGGTATCTACGAAAAAATATTTTTTATATATAATATTTTTGGTTTCACCTATTTCGTTAACTCTATACGCACAGAATACAGCACAAAAGCCTACAACGGAAGCTGGTTCTGATAGCTGTGTAGCGTTATTAGAAAATAACCAAAACAATACTAATAATGCTGTACTTAAAAACAGCAGTTCAGATAATTTTAATCAGTTAATAGTAAGGATGTCCACCCCCAAGGATAGCCTTACTATTGCCGCTGAATCAAATTCTGTATCAAACGAATGTAAAGAAGATTCATCTTTAACAGCTACTTCGATTCTTGCAAAAGATATCATCGAAAACTATAAGTATGACTTTTCAGAAACATTTATAGATATTTTGTTTTTTGAGCGTATAGATTTAGCCAGAACACGCACTATATGATTCAAAAAATTACTTTATCTTTTACCAAATGGATAATATTCTTCGGCGCATTGTTTGCCCTCGAATCTAGTGTTAATGCACAAACAATTGTGCCTCAAACATTTGATGGACTTGAGAAACTTTGCGCCGGAGGATCTTTTAATGAATTCAACGCTACCTTTAGTTATATTGATTTTCCTGCGGGAACAACTTTTGTTGTAGAACTTTCAGATGCCACAGGAAGTTTTACAACGCCAATTGCTACAACATTACTTCAGACTATCGATGTTTCTGCAACTCAAAAAACAATCCGATATGCTGTACCAACAAATTTAGTTGGATCTGACGTATACAGTTTAAGAGTTAAAAGTTCTACAGGAGTTGTAAGCTCAAGATTTAGAAACTCTTTAGGAAATACTTCTTTTCCAGCATATTATAAAGCATACGAAAATTCATTTTTTATCAATAATAAAAGTGAAACAGCTATGTTATGTTCAGGTGGCAGTTTAACCTTATCTATCAGTGCAGAAGCACCATCTCCATTAACTTTTACTAATATTAAATACAAATGGTATAAAGATGATGTAGTGATTGCTGGACAAAGTTCAAAAGATCTTGTGGTAAATACAACTGGTAGATATTATGCAGAAATCGATTATGGACAATGTTCGGATGTAAACTTTAGTTCTAATCGTGTAAATGTTACATCTTCTACTTCAGGTTCTAGCGTTACAATATCTTCAAGTTTAGGAAATCCTTTTTGTGCAAGTGGTGCAGGAACTGTTTTAACAGCTACTTCTGGAAATAGCTATGTTTGGAAAAAATATGGTGCTACTATCAATGGTGCAACCAGCAGAACCTATTCAACAAATGAATCTGGTGTTTATAGTGTTGAGGTAGATTTTGGCGGATGTAAAGCAACAGGAACAATTGACCTTAAGAGTAACGGTTTTGAAGCTAGTATCGATGCTCAGGATGGTTACAAATTAAGCGAAGGAGAAACATTAAATGTGTCTGTTACTACTGATGCTCAAACTCCAACTTATGAGTGGTATTTAAATGATAATCTAATTTCCGGTGAAACGGGAAGTTCTTATTTAGTTACAGTAAAAGGTAATTATAAAGTGAAAATTTCGCAAGTATCAGGTTGTACTGCCAGCAGAGAATTTTCATTCCGAATAAATGGAGAACCGGGAAAAGCAACAGTTATTCCAAACATTATAAGCTTAAGAGGAAATCCTTATTGGGATATCCCAGACGAATACAAAAATGCAAGCACCCAAGTCATTATTATAAGTTCAAACGGAGATAAAGTACTCGATGTTATGAATTATCAAGGCGATTGGCCTCAAAGCAATATAGATTTTAAAAATGTAAATCCGGTTTATTACTATGTCATTAAAAGCGATGCAAGTGAAAAAAAAGGATCAATAACGGTTATAAAATAATATGAAGAAAATCCTACTATTCATCACTTTATTTTATGGTTTATCAAATGTACTCTATGCTCAGAACGGTTCTGAGGATGGAGTTGTTTCGTTTTCGTTACCTATCAGAAATTCTTTAAAGTTTAATAGATATATAATTAATCCAGCGTTCAGTTTTGTTCGTGAATCAAATCCCTACATAAGCTTTTACAACAAAAGACAATGGGTACAATTTGAGAATGCACCACAGAGTTATTTGTTTAATTATTCTGGACGTTTTAGAGAAAATGAAGCTTTTGCGGCAGGTCTTTTTCAACAGAATTACGGACTAATGACCGTTTTTGGAGCAATCGGAAATTTTGCACATAACATTGTTTTAGAACAAGACAGTAATTTGACTTTTGGTTTAAATGTAGGTGTTTACCAAAGCGGATTAAATACTGGAAAAATCATTTCTGATGATTCTACAATTCTACAGGGTGATTTTCCAAAAAGCACCTTGTTTACGGTAAATCCTGGAATTAATTACGGTACAGAATTTTTGGATTTTGGATTGGCGATTAACAATTTGGTACTGTACAATTTTGGATCGGGTATGGTAAAAGAAGATCCGGAAAGAGCCATTCAACTACATGCAATGTATACTGGTTATATTGACAGTTATGGTTTTTTTGACAGAAGTAAATTTTCAGGTATTGTAAGAACAGAATTAAAAAAAGACAAAACCGTTATTTCTGGTTTGGCTATGCTTACTCTTCAGCAGGGAGTTTGGGCTCAGGCAGGATATAACACTTTATACGGAGTTTCAGCAGGACTTGGGATTAATATTTCTCCAAGTATTGCTATTGAATATAATTACGAAAGAGGAATGGGCAATTTCTCTAATATGGGCGGATCACATGAATTCGCAATTGCCTACAAATTCAAAAACAGAAATTACTATTACGGAGATGATGATGAAGGATCATTGATTGATCCAGCTAAGCCAAAACGAGTTCCAGCGAAACAAAATTCAGAAGCAACACAAGTAAACAGAGCTGAAATTGCTGAAAAGAACAGATTGGCTGCCGAAGCAAAAGCACAAGCAGATGCTGAAGCAAAACAAGCAAAACTTTTGGCAGCAGAAAAAGTGAAGGCAGATGCAGAGGCAAAAGCAAAAGCTAAATTAGAGGCTGATAACAAAGCAAAAGCAGATGCAGAGGCTAAAGCGAAAGCCAGATTAGAAGCAGATAATAAAGCAAAAGCAGATGCCGAAGCGAAAGCAAAAGCAAAACTGGAAGCAGACAATAAAGCTAAAGCGGATGCTGAGGCTATTAAAATAAAACTTGCAGCAGAGGCAAAAGCTAAGGCAGATGCCGCAGTAGCCGCGAGAGCACAAACGGCAGCCGCAAATAAAGCTGTTGCTGAAACACAAAAAACACAAGCGCAATTAGCTGCTGATAAGGCAAGAGCTGATGCAGAACAGCGCAGAATAAAACTGGCAGCTGATAATAAAGCAAGAGTTGATGCAGCAGCGGCTGCAAGAGCACAAGCGGCGGCAAACAAAGCAGGTGCAGCACAAAAAACGCCAGAACAATTAGCAGCAGATAAAGCACAAGCAGACGCTGAAGCTTTAAAAATAAAATTAGCAGCAGACGCAAAAGCTAAGGCTGATGCTGAAGCTTTACAAGCAAAATTAGATGCAGCAGATAAGGCTAAAGCCGATGCTGAGGCAGCAAAAGCGAAAGCAGCTGCAGCAAATGCGGCAACGCCAACACAGCAAAAAACAGCTGCACAGCTTGCGGTTGAAAGAGCAAGAGCAAATTCTGAAGCCGCTGCGAAGGCAAGATTAGCGGCAGCTGAAAAATTAAAGGCCGATGCTGAAGCGGCTAGACAAGCAAGATTAGCGGCAGCCGAAAAAGCAAAAGCCGATGCAGAAGCAGCAAGACAGAAATTAATCGCAGATAATCAAGCAAAAGCTGAGGCAGCTGAGGCAAAACGTAAAGCTGATGCAAAAGCAAAAGCTGAGGCGGCAGATTTACAATCTATAATTGCAGCCGATGCAAAAGCAAAAGCGGATTCAGATGCATTACAAGCTAGATTAGCAGCAGAAGCAAAAGCGAAAGCAGCCGCAGAAGCTAAAACAAAATCATCTATAGATGCTGCGAACAAAGCAAAACTAGCCGCTGATGCGAAAGCAAAAGCTGCTGAAGATGCGGCATTAAAAGAAAGATTGGCAGCAGAAGCAAAAGCAAAAGCGGATGAAGAGGCAAGACAAGCATTGATAGCTGCCGAAGCTAAAGCCAAATCTGATGCTGAAGCACTAAAGGTAAAACAAGCTGAAGAAGCTCGTCAGGCACAACTAGCGGCAGAAGCCAAAGCCAAAGCAGATGCAGAGGCACTTCAAGCTAAATTAGTTGCAGATGCTAAGGCTAAAGCCGATGCGGAAGCTGCAGCTAAAGCTAAATTGGAGGCAGAAAATAAAGCTAAAGCAGACGCAGAAGCTGAGAAGGCAAGATTAGCGGCTGACGCAAAAGCAAAAGCAGATGCAGAAGCAGAAAAAGCAAGATTAGCAGCCGATGCAAAAGCAAAAGCTGATATGGAAGCTTTACAAGCTAAGTTAATAGCTGATGCTAGAGTTAAAGCCGACGCAGAAGCAACTGCAAAAGCAAAAGCGGAAGCAGAAGCGAAAAAATTACAAGAGGAAGAAGAGGTGCGTCAAGCTAAATTGGCTGCAGATGCAAAAGCTAAGGCAGATGCTGAAGCCGAAAAAGCAAGATTAGCAGCCGAAGCAAAAGCGAAAGCAGATGCAGAAGCGTTGAGAATAAAACAAGCCGCTGACGAAAAAGCAAGGGTAGAAGAAGAAGCTCGTCAGGCAAAATTAGCGGCTGACGCAAAAGCAAAAGCGGATGCTGAAGCCGAAAAAGCAAGATTAGCAGCCGAAGCAAAAGCGAAAGCCGATGCAGAAGCATTGAGAATAAAACAGGTTGCTGACGAAAAAGCAAGGGTAGAAGAAGAAGCTCGTCAGGCAAAATTAGCTGCTGATGCGAAAGCAAAAGCAGATGCTGAAGCTAAACTAGCTGAGGAGGCAAAAGCAAAAGCTGATATGGTTGCTCTACAAGCAAAATTATTAGCAGACGCAAAAGTTAAAGCCGATGCAGAGGCAACTGCGAAAGCAAAAGCGGAAGCAGAAGCGAAAAAATTACAAGAGGAAGAAGAGGCACGTCAAGCTAAATTGGCTGCAGACGCAAAAGCTAAGGCAGATGCTGAAGCACTAAAAGCGAAACAAGCAGCAGATGCGAAAGCTAAGGCCGATGCAGAAGCAGAAAAAGCAAGATTAGCGGCAGAGACAAAAGCTAAAGCAGACGCAGAAGCATTACTAGCAAAACAAGCTGCTGAAGAAAAAGCAAGAGTTGAGGAAGAAGCTCGTCAAGCTAAATTAGCGGCAGATGCGAAAGCTAAAGCGGATGCAGAAGCATTAAAAGCAAAACAAGCGGCCGATGCAAAAGCAAAAGCAGATGAAGAGGCTCGCCAAGCTAAATTGGCCGCTGATGCGAAAGCAAAAGCAGATGCTGAAGCACTTCAAGCAAAATTAGCTGCCGATGTAAAAGCGAAAGCTGACATGGAAGCGGAGCAAGCAAGACTTTTAGCCGCAGCAAAAGCAAAAGCAGATGCTGAAGCGACTGAAAAGTTAAAGGCAGAGGAAGAAACAAGACGCTTAAGAGAAGAAGAAGAACGTCAAGCTCAGTTAGCAGCAGAAAAAGCTAAGGCAGATGCCGAAGCGGCGGCACTTGCAGCAAAAGCAAAAGATGATACAGGAAAAGCAATCGAAAGTTTAACACAGTCTGTTGAAAGTACTAGTAAAATCCAAAGTGATTTATTAAGTCAGTTTAAAGCTACTGTTGCTAATAAACAAAAAGATTTAAATGATTTAAAAGAGGAGAATGATTTAAGTGAAAGAGGAATTTATAGAGAGCCAAAACCATTCAAGAGTGTAGCAGCAGAGAACAGTCAGATAGAAGCATTAAAACTTCAGATTGCCGACGCTAACAAGAGCATGAAAAATGAGATTGACAGATTAACGGCTCTGTATAACGATCGACTTAAAAAGTTCCCTAAAAATGATCCGTTGAATAAAGCATATCTGGATAAGATAAATGAGTTGAAAGCAGCTCAATTGAAAATGGAAAGTGAAGGAGCTGCTTTAATAGCCGATTTAGAGCGTATTAAAACAGAGACTGAAATCGAGCGTAAGCGTAGAATCAAACGTGCGGCTTATGAGAATGATCAAGGAAGATATGCACAGGATGTTGCCGCTCTTAAACGTATTAAGGAAACAACGAAATTAAGTAATGCACCAATGACAGCTAATGATTTTGATTTTGGAGAAGAGCAGTCAAACATGCAGATTATTAAGAATATTAAAAATTCTGAAAACGGTTATTATTTAATTGTTGCTGTCCATAGTAGTGTGGAGAAACGTGACGAGTTCTTGACTAAAGCGGTAGCAGCTGGACGCACAGATATTAATTTCTTTTACAATGTAGCAACAAGTAAATATTACATCTATTATGAGAAATTTGATGGTTTACAGGATGCAACAAAAGCATTAGAGGCAAAAGGTAATAAACCATACAATGGCAAAATGGCGATTGTAAAAGTGGAGAATTAATAAAAATATATTCAAAAGAATTAAAAATAAATAAGATTACATATTGTTTTTTGAAAGCCCCTTCGACAGACAATTAGTTAAACTGAAACCATAAACATATGAAGAAACCTACTACTTTAAAATCAGTTTTAGTTGTATTATTTTTTATACAAACTTTTATTGTTTTCGCCCAAAAGGATTTTACTCCCCGTTATGACAAAAGTTTAAAGGGTGACATGCTTTTGATTGGAAATAATATCTTGAATAGAGATGTACGAAACAATGAACGTCCAAACAATAACTACACAGGATTACAGGACAACAATAATTTTAATATGGGATATATTAATGTTGATCCGGGTGGAGGACGATTTAGTTCAAGCTCTGCAACATTAACAATACCAGCGGCAAGTAAAGAATGTTACAAGATTGCTTATGCAGGTCTTTATTGGACAGGTATTTATAGTATAAAAGATGTTAATGATAGAGTTGTGGATCGTACAAAGCTGGGATCTGTAGAGTTCAAACTTGCCAATACCAATACTTACGAAAAAATACAAGGTGAGAAAATCTATGATTATTATGAAAATACTCCAAATACTGCAAATGGATCTCAGGTCATTTATGCCTACTATAGTAATGTAACAAATTTAATACAGGGTTTAGCAAATCCTGAGGGGAGTTATACACTCGCAAATGTTATAGCTACCAATGGTAATATTGATGGTGGATTTGCTGCAGGATGGTCTTTATTTGTGGTTTATGAAGACCCTAAATTAAGTGCTAAGTATATTACATCGTTTGATGGTTTCCGTTTTATTAAAGCAAATAGTCCTGATGTTAATTATGAAATTTCTGGATTTAAAACGATACCAAATGGAGAGGTTAAAGTAAAGCTCGCTTTTGCTGCTATAGAAGGGGATAATAATACTACTGGAGATAGTTACTCTTTAAACGGTACAGATCTTTTTACAAATGAAAGACCAGTAAACAATTTCTTTAATAGTACAATTAACAATGTTGATGGCGCTTTTAATGGTGTAAATGATCGAAGACCTAATAGTTCAAATACTCTTGGTTATGATTCCGGTATTATTAAATTAGGGAATACGGTTAATAATGTCATTATTAAAAATAATGATACCAAGGCAACATTAAAGTTAAAGACCCGTGGTGATGGTTATGGTCTATTCTTTAATGCATTTAATGTTGAAATTATTGAGCCAAAAATAGTTTTAACTAAAATTGTAGAAAATGATAAGGGAACTAATATTGGTGGACAAAATGTAACATTAGGCCAGCATTTAAATTATATAATTGGTTTTAGAAATACAGGTAATGATGATGCTACAGATTTTACGATTCGTGATCAATTGCCAATAAATGTAATTTTTAATTATCCAGGAGATATGGTGTTGCCAGCAGGTGTGCGAGTAAAATCTTGGACTCCGGCAACACGTAATATTGTTTTTGAAGTTACAGATGCTAATCTGCTAAAAGCAGGACGTCTAACAGAAACAAAAATTGAATTAAAAGTTCAGGTAATTCCTGATTGTACCATGCTTGATGAGGCTTGCTCTGATAGTATTGATAACTCTGCTTATGCCACTTATAAAGGAACTCAGAATACTACATTTACGATTTCTGATGATCCGAGTGTGAATACAAACACGGGATGTATTTTAGTTCCAAAAGCGACAAACTTCTTGGTTGGAGTTGCTGGCTGTAGATATAATAGAAATGTCACTTTGTGTACTGCAAGTGTGAACTTGGTTGCGGCCGACGGTTATTCAACCTACACATGGTATAGTGATGAAGCCAGAACTAGAGAAATAGGCAGAGGTCAGACTTTTGTGGCTAAAGAACCAGGAACCTATTATGTTTATAATCTTGCTCCTGCACCATGTAGATCTATCTATGAAGCCTTTACTGTTACAAGATTTGGAACCACAGTCAATAATCCTGTTAATGATTTTGCGGATGAAATCGTTACTTGTCCTAATGATGGAAAACAATTGCCTAAAATATTTTTATGCGGGGCAAATGCTTCAAAATTAATTAAGACAGGAATAACAGATAGTTCTAATATTGTTTGGGAAAGATTAGATACAGCGAGTTGTCCAGCAGTCAGTAATGATAGATGTGCAAACGAAAATGAATCATGCACCTGGCAGCCTGTTGCTTCTGGACCAGATTATAACGTAAAAGATGCAGGACAATACCGTTTAACTATTAATTATGCAGGCGGTTGTTTCAGCAGATTTTACTTTAACGTATTTACAAACCCACTAAATCCTAGAGAAGAGCATGTTGATATTCTTTGCGGGCAAAGCGGAAGTATAAAAATACTTGATGTTCCAACGGGTTATCAATATGCTATTAAAACAGATCCAAATGGCACTATCCAGAATTGGGAATGGCAGACCAGTAATACTTTTCCAATTTACAATGAAGGAAGCTATACCGTTTTTATTAAACAACAAGGTGTAACTTCAATACCTTGTATTTTTAAGATTGAAAATATTCAAATAAGACGCAGAAATATGAGTTTGGTTAATGAGCAGACTCAGCCAGTTTGTGTTGGAGATACAGGAAGTATTAAAATTGGTGTTGAAAATTATAATGCCCAGTATTATATTTATTTATATAATGGGAATACAATAGAAAGAAGTGCTGGGCCTGTTTCAGATCTTGAATATACCTTTGCTTCTTTGAGTTATGGTACTAATGGTATCAATTACAGAGTAAGGGTTACTAGTAGTCCAGTAGGAAGTGGTAACCCGCAGCCAAGTTGTGATCAATCAGTTTATTTCAGGATAAATCCACCAAATAATCAATTAAGAGTTACGGCAACTTTGAGAGAACCACTAACGGCCTGTAGTCCTGGTCAGATCTTTTTATCAGCATCAAACGGAAGAGCTCCTTATCATTATTTTGTAAATGGTGCTAGTAGTTATATAAGTGAAAATCCTTTCGCTGTAACTGAAGGCGGGCAATATAATATTGTTGTTATTGACGATGCAGGTTGTAAAGCAGAAACTTCTATTAATGTTCCTGTAGTTTCAAAACCAACTTATACCGTAAATGCTACAAGCAGTTTATGTTATGATGGTACTTCTTCGATTAAAATTGAAAACATAGTTCCAAATGGGAATACTATGGCTTATAGTATTAATGATGGAGCAACTTATCAGACCAATCCTAACTTTTTAAATTTAGAGCCAGGTACTTATAAAGTTAAAGTTAGATATTCAATTACTTATACAACAAGTAACGGTTCTAGAGATACAAAACATTGTTATAGCGATACAGAAAACGTAATAATTACAGGACCAACATCTGCATTGACAGCTTCGGCTGGTGTTGCTGCATTAGCTGGTTGTACAGATCCTGATGGAGATGGAATTAAAGATGGTGGAATAATCAGATTTAATAATGTTGAAGGAGGTAAAGCACCATACCAATTTAGTTTTGATAATGGAGCTCACTTTGGAACAGCAAGAGAAATAGCAGCTAGACCAGGAACATATCAATTAGTTGTAAAGGATGATAACGGTTGTACTTTTACAATTCCTTATGAAGTTAAATTAGATCCGATACCAGCGAACCCAATTATCAATACGGTTGATACGGTATACGGTTGTGATGGTTTAGCAACAAGTACAGTAAAAGTTACAACTCCTGAAACAAGTGGAGATACTGCATATACGTATGAGTATTATTTAGATGATGTACCAAACGTACCAATTACAAACAATGTATTTACTGGAGTTAAATCAGGAAGTTATACGGTTAAAGTTAAATATAAAGCTACTCAGGTTCCAACTTACAGTAACTTATTAATTGAAGATTTTGGAAGAGGATCTTACACCACAACACCAGGTATTAACCCAGGATATTGTTTTGAAGACGAAACATCTACACACTTAGCTCCAGATTATAAATGTAATAGAGATGAGTGGATCAATGATGGGGAATATGCAGTTGCAAGTTCAATTAGAACAAGATTCGATAATTCTTGGATTGTTGCAAAAGACCATACGGTTCCGCAACATCCGTTAGGAAGATTTTTATGTGTTAACGTTGGTGGTACAGCAGGTATTGGTGGTATTTTATACAGTAAACCTATTTCTGATGTAATTCCAAATCAGCCAGTAATAATTTCATTATGGGCAGAAAACTTAATCGTAAAAACATCAACTTCACATGCTGATCCAAAGTTGACTATCCAATTAATAAACAACTTAAATGGTGTTGGAGGTCCAGAAACAATTGTGGCTACGACTGATACTAATAATCCTTGGGTAGTTCCAAAAACAGAACAATGGGAGTATAGAGAATTATCGTTAGATCCTAAAGCTTTCAATAATTTAAGTTTTGTTATTAGATCTTACAGTAATGAATTTAATGGTAATGACGTTCTTATTGATGATATCTGGGTGCGTCAGATTCCAGAATCTTGCGGCGGTGAAACAGAATTCCCTGTTGTAATCGAAAGCGGAAAAGGCTTTGAAGTATCTGATCCAGAAATTAACAACGTTACTTGTACTGGAGGAAATACAGGAAGTATTGTCTATGAAGTAAAGAATTTTACTAGTGGATATGAATATAAAATAAATAACGGATCATGGACTCCTTCTACTGCAGCTACACTTGAACTTAATAATTTAGCTGTTGGAAATTACAAAATTATTATTAGAAGCGATGCGACTGGAGTTTGTTCAGAGTCATTTGATATAGATATTACGGCTCCTAATCCTGTTACTTCATTGGCTACTGTAACAAAACAGCCTACTTGTATTGACGGTGCTGTTATCACAGCAACTGCAGGTGGAGGTAAACCAGGTTACCAGTACGAATTACGTCAAGGTTCTAATATTATTATTGCGTATCAAGCTAATAATGTATTTACAAAATTAGCTGACGGAAGTAACATTCCAGTTGGAACGTATAGAGTTTATGTAAGGGATTCAGGAGGTTGCGAGTCTGCAGCTTCTGATCCAATTACAGTTATTGCGCCAGTTCCACCAAAAGCGGTGTTGGCTTCGAATTCAGATTTATGTTATGATACTAAAGATAGAGCAACTTTGGTTGTAACAGCTTCTGATGGTAAATTACCATATAGCTATAGTTTAAATGGCGGTAATGGACAAAATAATAATACATTTACAAATGTTGGTCCTGGAACACATACTATTGTTGTTACTGATGGAAATGGTTGTACAGTTGAAATAAAAGATATTATTATTGCAAGAGAATTATTTGTAAGAGCAGAAGTTACTAAACCTTTAGATTGTACAAATTCACCAGATGCCCAAATTACGATTACGGCTACTGATGGGACTCCAGGTTATACGTATGAAGTATCAACTAATGGAGGAACATCATTTGCATCGATAGGATCTAATGTTTACCCAGCTGCAGCTGCTGGATCGTATATCTTTAGAGTAACAGATTCAAAAGGTTGTACAGCACTTACTCCAGCTGTAACGGTAAGCACAAAATTGGCTCCAACGGCAACGGCTAAAGGAACAGATCCTAAATGTCACAATGGTTCTGATGGAAGCATTACAGTAACTCCAGAAGGAGGAAATGGTGCGACTTATACTTATAGTTTTAACGGAAGTGCTACTTTTGGTACATCTGCTACACTTTCTAATTTAAGTGCAGGTGATTATACTTATCAAGTAAGAGATGGAAAAGGATGTCTTTCTCCTGTTTACAATATTTCATTAGCAAACCCAACAGAAGTTGTGGCTTCTGCTAGCTTTACACCTAATACAACTTGTAGCACTTCAACAGTAATTACTGTTTCTGCTGTAGGTGGTACAGGAACATATAGCTATAGTTTTGGAGCAGGAAATACAACTTACAACGGAACTAGAACAATAACAGTAACAAATACAAGCAGTGAACAAACAATCACTTTTAATGTAAGAGACAGCAATGGTTGTACAGATACTGAAACTATTAAAGTTCCAGCATACAATCCACCTACAGGACTTAGTTTTTCAACACCAGCTGGTATTACATGTAACGCTACAACAACTAGTCTTACAGTAACAGCTGTAGGAGGTGTTGCACCATTTACTTATGCTGTAACGTCTGGTCCAAATTCACCAACTCAAACTACTTCAGGTACATTTACAGGATTAGTTCCGGGAACCTATACTTTTAGAGTAACAGATGCTAATGGTTGTGTTGCTTCAGATTCTAAAACTATTGATGCAGCGCCATCTATTTCAGTTTCTGGTGACTTTACAAATGAATTATGTTACAGTGCACACAACGGAACTGCAACGTTCGAAATTATTGGAGCAAGCAGTGCAGGTGCTTATACTTATACATTCTCTCCAACTGCAGGAACTCTAACTAAAAATAATAATACGATAACAGTTACTGGTTTAGCAACTGGTACTTATACTTTAGTAGTTAGAGATAATGCGACTGGATGTACATCAAATACAGCTTCAGTAACAATTAAAGCAGCCACTCAAATTGATTTTACAGTTAATGCTTCAAAAATTACTTGTAACAATAAAATTTCTACATTAAGCATTACAGGAATTACAGGTGGAGCTCCAGGATATACTTATGCTTATGCAGCAAGTGGTTCTACTGCTCCAACAACTCCTTATGGAACTGTTTTAACAGTAGATACAGCATCTTTAACAACAACTGTTGATGTATATGTAAAAGATATAAATGGTTGTGTAGTTAAGAAAACAGTTTCTATCGCAACAGAAGATGCTCCACAAATTGATACTCCTGCAACGCAATGTTATACAGGATCACCAGTTAGCGTGACTATCACAGGTACTTATCAAGGGCCAGCAACGTTCAGTAAAGATGGTACTACTTTTGTATCATCACCAACTTTTAGTTTGACTCCTGAAACTTATAATTTAACTTTAAAAGATAAATTTGGTTGTGAAGCTAGTGTTGTTTATATAGTGCCGCAGCAGTTAACAATTACACCTACAATTGTAGCAAATACTACTTGTACACCGAATGTAACGATAAGTTTATCTTCTACAGGAGGTACTGGAACTCGAGCATATGCGGTTTCATTTAATGGAGGTGCATATTCAGCAGTTACAAGTCCTTATACTGCAACAGCAGCAGGAACTTATAAATTTAGAGTTAATGATACTGCAAACCCAGTTTGTTATGCTTATACAGCAGATATTCCAGTTACTTTAAATGCAACTACTTTTGCGATTAGTACAAGCAAAACAGATGTAAAATGTAACGGGGCTGCTACAGGAACTATTTCTGTATCAACAACGGCTGGTAAATCTCCTTATACTTATAACGTAACTAGAGGAGGAACATCTGTTTCTACAACTGCTTTGACTACAGGTTTAATTGCTGGAGTTTACGATATTACTGTTACGGATGGAATTGGTTGTACGGGTACTGCTCAGGTAACGATTACACAACCAGATTTACTTGAAGCTGATGCAACTGTAGATCCATTTACTTGTAGTACTACAAATGCAAAAGAATCTAAAGATGTTACGGTTACTGTGACAGGAGGTGTACTTCCTTATACTTATAGTTTCAACGGAGGTTCTTATGAAACTGGAAATACATTCGAAGTATCAGATAATGGAAGCCCTCAATCGGTAACATATTCTGTGAAAGATGGTAATGGCTGTACAACAACAGTTAAAACAATAAATATTTCACCTCTTAATCCGCCTAAAATTAGTTCGGTTAGTGCAACTGTAATTTATTGTGATCCTGTTGCAAGCAGAACTAGTACTGCTAAAATTAATGCAACAGCTGGAACAGGAACATTGGTTTATACAATTGTTTCAGGGCCAACGATAAACACTACAGGTGTTGCAAATGGAGAATTTACAGGACTTACTTCTGGTAGTTATGTTTTCAGAGTTACAGATGCAAGTGGCTGTTATGCAGAATTTTCTAAAAACATCCCAGCAGTAGTTGCGATTACAGTTAGGCCAACTAAATTAAATGATGTTTATTGTAAAGGAGGAAGTACTGGAAATGTTAGATTTAATGTTACAAACTTTACTTCGACATATAGCTATACTGTTAACAGTGAAGCAACTGTATCAGGAAGAAATCAAACGGTATTTACTTTAGCAAACCGCCCAGCTGGTATATATAATGTTGTGTTTGTAGATGAAACAACAAACTGTACGACTACTGAGCAGGTTGAAATTTTGGAGCCTACAGATGCTTTAGATTTAGTTATAGATTCTAATGTAAATTCTAATTGTAAAAAGTTAACGTCTACTGTAACAGTGCATGCTACAGGAGGAACAGGAACTTATGAATATGCTATTTTAGATGCAGACAATACTGCAGCTACACCAATTTACGGTCCAAATCCTGTATTTGAAATCAATTCAAATTCAGGTGCAGATTTAAACTGGGTAATCTATGCAAAAGATGCGAATGGATGTATTACATCTGAAAACGTTACTATTGCAGGAGATACACAACCAACAGTTACTCTAGATGTAGTAAATCAATGTACTGCTTCTGGTAGTTCATTTATAATTGAAGCTACGGGAGCAAATGGAGTTTTACCATATACTTATACTATCAATACAGGAGTTGCACCAAGTCCTGCAAATAGATTTACAGTAGGAGCGGGAACTTATGTGGTAACTATTACAGACGGAAACGGCTGTACAAATACAGAAACAGTTACTGTTAATGATGCAATGATTGCTACGGCAGTTAGAGTAAAAGATCTTACTTGTGCGGCAATTTCACCAACAGATGCAAGCATTGAAGTTAAAGTGACAGGAGGAAATCCATCTTTTGGATATAGAGTAAGAGTGCTGCCTGCAGCATATACAGGAACACCAATTCCTTTTACTTCAACTAGATCTTTTGTTTATACGACAGCAACTGATGGAACATATGAGTTTGAAATAACAGATGCAAATGGTTGTATTAAAGCAACAAATACAATTGTTATTAATCCTACACCAGTGGTAACTGCTGATTATACGCCTACAAATCCTACTTGTAATGCAGGTACAGATGGGGTAGTACAATTGAATGCACTTACAGGCGAAGCACCATTTAAATACAATTTTAATGGATCTGGTTTTGGAGATAAATATATTTTTGGTGGATTAACAGCTGGAACTTATAATTATATTGTAAGAGATGCGAAAGGTTGTGAATATGCAAGTACTGCCGTTTTAACTGAACCTGCTCCAATCGACGGACTTGTTGAGGGAACTCCAATTATATGTGACCTTAATACATTAGGTACATTTAAAGTAAGTGTGGTTTCAGGTGGAGTAGCTCCGTTTGTTTATACATTATATGATACTAACCGTAATCAGTTACAGACATATACTGAAACTTCTGTGTCTCCAACTGCTGTTCACACTTTCTCAGGACTAAATTTTGGTTACTATTATGTTACAATAGTAGATGCTAATGGATGTAAATTCGAAACATCAAGACTTCGAATTGAAACACCTCCATATTTACAAATTACAACAACAATAGATTCTAATAGCTGTGCAACAGGAGTGGATGTTACTGTTACTACAACGGGAGGAGAAGGACCATATAGATATTCTATTTTTGGTCAAGCTGAAACGGCTCCTTTAGCAAGCAATAGTTATACATTTATTGGTTTAGCACATAATAGAACTTACTATTTGCAAGTAAAAGACAAAAATAACTGTATTTCTATAGCAGAAGTAATTACGCCTCCAGCACCTTCTAATATTAAAATTACAGCAACATCACAAACTGATGCAACTTGTGCAGGAAGTGCAAATGGTATATTAAACTTTACTGTTGAGGATTATGATTCTACAGTAACGACTATTCATTATAGAATATTAGATGAATTAACTCAATTGCCACTTACAACACCAATTGAAGATGATTTAACTGGAGCGGCAGGAGGACCTGTATCAGAGACTATTAATAATCTACCAGCGGGTAATTATATACTGGAAGTAACTGAAGTTGGTGGTACGGTTTGTTCAACTGCATATACATTTAGAATTGATCAACCAGCTCAACCTCTTAATTCTATTATTACTAGTGTGGTACCTGCAAATTGTAGAAGTGGTGCTATTGTAACAATGAGAACAACTGGAGGAACAGCTCCATATTATTATGGTGTAGCACTTTCACCTGCAATGCCAACTGTTTTTACAAGCACTAATAATGTTATAGAATTAGATCCTTCTTCAGGAACAGATTGGAATATTGTTGTAAGAGATTCAAAAGGATGTGAAGTTTTAAGATCACAAATAATTCCGGTAGATTCTAGTCCAGAAATTGCTTTACAAATTGTAGATCGATGTGTGGCTGAAGGTAATTTCTCAGTAAATGTTATAGAAACAAATCCAGGTACTGGAGCATATTCTATAAGCGTTGATAGTGATAATGCTTATTCACCTCTTACAGGAGGATTACCATATGTTGTAACAAATCTTACTTCGGGTTCTCATAGAATTTATATTAAAGACGCTAACGGATGTGTTGACTTTGAAGATATTAATATTAATGCACCGCTTGATTTACAGCCTGCTGTAGTTACTGCAGATCCAACTTGTACAGATGTTAATGCTGGTAGTATTACGTTATCAACTACAGGTGGTACAGGTACTTATACTTATACTATAGATGCTGCTGGAGCAGTTGTTACAAATAATGTAATTTCAAATTTACCATTTGGAAACTACACTGTGACTGTTACGGATGGTTTCTGTAATGCAACAGTTCCTGTTGAATTGAAAGCTCCAATCCCAGTTACTTTTGATGCTGATGTTATAGATGCAGCTTGTTATAATTCTGCGACAGGAAGTATTACAGTTAATTTACTTCCAGGAAACACGGAGACTCCATATACGTATGCTATCGCATCTGCTACAGCTACGCCACTTCCTGGTGGAATAGTATTAGTAGGAAATAAATTTACAAATGTTCCTCAAGGAAGTTATGAAATAACAGTGACTTCAGGAAAAGGATGTCCTGCAACGCACATTTATGATGTACATCAGCCAGCAGCAGCATTAGATGCAATAGCAACTGTTGATCCTTATAGCTGTAATGCTAGTAATAAAGTACAACAGGCTGTTGTGAGAATTATCCCTTCAGGAGGTACAACAGATTACAAATATAATTTTGACGGTGGAACAGAGTATTATGATGATAATACAACTTTAGTGACTGATGACGGAACAGTACAAAGAATTTACTACTATGTTATTGATAGTAAAGGCTGTACTTTTAGTAATTATGTTGATGTTAATCCATATCAGGAGTTAACAACAATAGATTTTGCAATTGCTACTGCTCCTGTTTGTCCAACAAATGTGGCAGATATTAGAGTTGATGTGACTGGAGGATATACTCCTTATGCTAAGTATGAGATCATTTCTCCTATATATAGAGATAATTTAAATTCAGATACATTCACAGGTTTAACACCAAATGTAAACTACTTATTTAGAGTTACAGATGCAAATGGTTGTTACATTGAGGGTAACTATACAGTAGAGCCAGTTGTTCCAATTAATATTGTTCGAACTTCATCTACTAATGTAAGTTGTAATACCTTAAATGGAACAAGCAATAATGGTACGGCAACTTTTACAGTTTCTGATTTTAGTACGACTGGAAATTATACAGTTTCAGTTTCATATAATCCAGCAACATTACCAGTTGTTACACCAAGTATTGTTAATGATGTTATAACTTTAAATGGTCTAGTCGAAGGAACTTATACTGTAACTGTAGAAGATAATACAACACATTGTTCAAAAAGTGCTGCTGTTGTAATTACAATGCCTGCTCCAATAGTATTTACTGCAACGGGTAGCAATGTATATTGTACAGAAGATAATTCTACAATTACAATTAGTAACATAACTGGAGGAACTTCAGCTTATTCATATGCAGCAGTTAGAGCAGGTCAGCCAGCTCCAACAACTTTTGCGCCAGCTACTGATTTATTAGTAGTAGACACTGACTTAACAAACCTTTCTTGGGATGTTTACGTTCAGGATAGTAACTTATGTATTTCTGAGCCAGTTCGTGTTGATATTACTCACGATGCGGCGCCAGTTCTTAACATGCCAGCACAGCAATGTTTTAGGGGTGCAAATCTAACAGTAGACCTTGACGTTCTTTCAACAACTTTCAATGGTGTTAAATCATTTACTATTGATGGATTAGCAACGAGCTCAACTGCAACATTTACTGGTCCTGGACAATACAAAATTGTTTTAACAGATGAAAACGGATGTACTGACGAGCAAGATTATATCATTGAAGAGCAGCTAATAGTTGGAGCTTCTATTCAACAAGATTTATACTGTAATCCTAGCACTGCATTAATCGATGTTACAATTAAAGGAGGTGTAGGAACATATACTTATCAAATGTATCGCAATGGTGTTCCAGAAGGACTTCCAGGAACTGCAACAGGAGACTTTACAGAAACAGTTACGCAAATTGGAGATTACTATTTTGTTATTACAGATAGTAATGTACCATGTACAGCACAGACAGATCCTGTAACAGTAACGACTCCAACTAATCCAACAGGTTTAGAAGCTCATATTGATGTAACTTGTGAAACTTTAAGTGATGGTAGTTTAACAATAACACCATCAGATGGAGTTGGTCCATATACATTTGTTCTTACTGGTGTAGCAAACACAACAGGAGATACAACGGGAATCTATACTGGATTAGCAGCAGGTTCATATTCTGTAGTAATAACAGATTCTAAAGGATGTACTTCTGCGCCAGTTAATGTAACTATAGATGAGCCGGTTGAGCTTACAGCTCCTCACGCTATTACACCAAATGCAGGTTGTTATACTACAACAGAAATTGTTGTAAGCCCTGTAGGAGGAACACAGCCTTATTACTATAATTTCAATGGTAAAGGTTATGTAGAAGGAGCTAATAAAATATCAGTTGCAAATGATGGTTCAATTGCGAATGTTACTTATACAGTAAAAGATGCTAACGGATGTGAAACTCCTGTAGTAACGGTACCAATCGTACCATTAAACAAACCATCAGACTTAGACTTCACACCAACAGCGATTACTTGTGTTACAGGAAACAGCAGTGATGTGACAGTTAGAGCAACAAATGGTGTTGGACAATTAACATTTGAAATTATTGAATTTAACGGTGCTGCTCCAGCAGTAGCTTATACACCACAAGTAGTTGCAGATAATACAATTGCTGCGGTATTCAATGATTTACCATTTGGAGATTATCTGTTCAGAGTTACAGATAGCAACACATGTTCTTATGATGAGTTATTAACGATCAAAGATGTTATTAGAATAAATGCAGATGGCCAGTCAATTGCAGATATGTCTTGTAACACTACAAATGATGGAAAAGTAACCTTTACAGTTTCTGGTTTCGCAGGAACTTATACTTACTCAATTACTAAAGATGGCGCTCCTTTTACAGGACCAACTGTAACATCAGACGCTTCAATTGAGTTAACTAATTTAGCTTTCGGAGTTTATGAAATAACAGCTGTAGATAATATTACAGGTTGTGATATTAAAGCTTCTGCAGAAGTAAAACAACCAACTATTGTTGAAGTTGATTTAATAGAAAACTTAGATGCAAATTGTAACAGAGGTGCAATAGTAGAGGTTCTTGGTAAAGGTGGAAACCCTGGATATACGTATTCATTTGTTGATGCAAGTATTCCTGGTCCAGGGACATTTGATCCTGAAACAAGAAGAGAGCTTGACCCAACAATTACAGCATGGCATATTTATGCTAGAGACATTAACGGATGTACTTCTCTTCCTTTATTAGTAAATATTGGAACTAGTCCACTTCCGACTGGATTTACAGCGGCAGCGACATCACAATGTCCTGATGGAGACGGAAACTACGAAATTGTAGTGACCCCAGGTAGCGGTATGGCACCATTTACTTATAGTATTGGTGGAGGATTCCAATCAGAGCTTACATTTACTGTGAATGTACCTAAAGCTTACGATTTAGTAGTAAGAGATAGATTTGGTTGTACAACTACATTCCCAGTTGCTCTTACTATACTACAGCCTGTAGTTTTAGATGTAGTAAAAGACATTCAGCCAACTTGTGCAGATGGTGATGGTCAAGTAACTGCAACTGCAACAGGAGGAACAGGTAACTTTAGTTATACTCTTGATGGAGTAACAACTTTAACTACTACGCCTGCAATATTTACAGGTATAGCTCATGGTTCTCATACTATTGTAGTAACCGATTTAGGAACACCAAGTAATTGTACAGATACGGTAACATTCGAATTAGAGAAAGCTACTGAAGTTACAGGATTTAAAGCGGTTGCTACTCCGGTAACGTGTAACGGAGGAAGTGATGGTACAATTATCGCGAGCATGGATCCAACAAACCCTGGCGTAAATGACAATCCGAAATATATGTACAGTATAAACGGAGGAACGCCACAAGAGAGTCCAGTATTTACAGGATTAACGCAAGGAACTTACACAGTATCTGTTGTTTCTGGAAGAAATTGTCCTGCTTCAGCTACTGTTGTTGTTACAGAGCCTGCATTAATTGTTGTACCAAATCCAGCTGTTGTTCAATACGGCTGTGCAGCTGGAAACAATAGTAATGCAGCGACTATAACAGTTACAGGTGTAACAGGTGGTAACGAAAAATATCCAAACTACGAGTTCATCAGAAATGGTGTTGTAATGTACAAAGGAGAGCGTAATGTATTTACAGAAAGAGATCTTTTAGGAGGTAACTATGTTGTAAATGTATACGATGAAAATAACTGTATGGGATCAGTTGTAGTTACTGTACCAGTAAATCCATACATTAATTTAGATAAAGTAGTAATTAGAGTTACAGACGAGATTACTTGTACAAATAATGAAGATATCTTAGTTGAAGTTACAACAACTCCAGGAGTAAATCCAGTTTTAGATTTCGTAATTACAGATGCAGCTGGAAATGCTGTAGCAGGTAATCCGAATAATCAAACAGGTATATTTACAGATTTACCAATTGGAAATTATCTTGTAACGGTTACAAATCCAGCAACAGGATGTTCAATCGTAACACCGCATTATGTAAACAGTGCAAACAGTTTCGAAATCAAAGCGGTAACGACTAATAGAGAAATTTGTTATGGAACTACAAATGGAAGCGTTGAATTGACTTTTATTGATAATCAGCCTACGCCAACAAATGAGGCAGGTATATTTGATTATATAATTACGGGTTCAAATGGATATTCACTTGCTACTACGAGATCAGCAAATGCGGGTCCAGTAGTTATATCAAATCTTGCAGCAGGCGTGTATGACGTAACAGCAACTTTAGTTGGAAAACCATATTGTACTGTTACAACAATGTTTACTATTAGCCAGCCATTTAATGAATTAGTTGTGACTACAACTAAAGATGATATTACATGTGTAACTGATAATAACGATGGTGTAATTTATGCAACTGCAACAGGTGGATGGGATAATGAATATGAGTACCAGTTAGTGAAAGGATCTACAATTGTAGTAGATTACTCTGAACAGTTTACGTTTAGTGGTTTAACAGAAGGTGTATATACAGTTAATGTTAAAGATTCTAAAGGTTGTATTGCTAGTAGCACAGAAACTTTGGTTATTCCTGCTCCAATAACAGCAACAGCAACAGTGAATTTAACGATGCTTGCTTGTTATGGAGATAAAACAGGTGTAATTACGGTTAATCCTCCAACAGGTGGACAAGGAAGTAATTATCTATACACATTAAATTATCTTTCTGAAAATCCAGTTATAAGTTCTGGGCCTGTGGTGTCTCCTGTTTTCAGTGGTTTAGCAGCGGGAAGATATAGTGTTACGGTTACTGATGGATTTACTTGTCAAGGTACAACAAATGAAATTCTGATCGAAGAACCAACTTTGGTTACGCCTATGTTGAAACAGTCTAGAGCACAAACATGTCAAACATTGACTGAATTGACTTTAACAGTAGAAGGAGGAACTCCTCCATATACTTATAGTGCAGATGGAACAAACTATAGCGCACCATTTGCTTCGACGGTTTCTTTTGAAGTTCCAGTGGGATCTTATAAATACTTTGTAAGAGATGCTAACGGATGTAACAGTTTTGTTTCTAATAGTGTTGAGATTGATCCTTTAGAACCATTAAGACTTGAAGTTAACAAAGAAAGTGCAGTTGTTAAATGTACTGGTCAGGCAACAGGAGCGATTATAGTTGAGGCTTTCGGAGGATTAGGAAGTTATACTTATACTCTTACAGGTAGTGAGACACGTCCAGCTCAGGACAACGGTATATTCGAAAATCTTGCAATTGGTACTTACAGAATAACAGTAAATAGCGTTGATTGTGCTATCACATCAGAAGAGATTGTTATAACTGAGCCTAGTAGAGCACTACAAGCTGAGTTCTTCCCAACAGATGTTACTTGTTTTGGTCAGAATAACGGAAGATTAGAAATTGTTGCTTCTGGTGGAACAGGTATTATTAAGTACGCGGTTTCTCCTAATATGAGCCAGTTTGATACAAAAGTTGTTTACGATAAGTTAGCTCCTGGAGATTATCAAGCAATTGCTCAAGACGAAAATGGATGTTATGTATTGTATGATTTCACTATTCATGAACCACGTCCAGTAATCGTTACTGAAGTTCCAAACTCAATGATTCCTGAAGTTTGTGATGGAGACAAAGATGGTGCATTTAGTATTGAAGTTAGAGGTGGTACAGCTCCATATAGCGTAAGTTTAGATGTTCCAACTGGACCATTTACAGAAGGTGCACTTACACAAACAGTATTTGATTTTACAAATCTTAGCGGTGGAGCACACACTGTTTATGTGAAAGATGCTAAAGGTTGTCCTGTCGATTTTGAAGTAAATATGCCAGAGCCAGTAATTCTTAACCCAATTGCTGAAGTTACATATGACTGTGTGAACAATGCACAAGCCAATAGAGTAGTAGTTACTGTTGATGCTTCTAATAATCCTACAGATGTAGATTATTCATTAGACAACAATGGTACTTACCAGCCAAGTAACATATTTATTGATGTTCCTGCAGGTGATCACTTCATTGTGGCTAGACACACTAATGGTTGTGAAGTGCCGACAGCAATCTTTAAGGTAGATCCGGTTGCTCCATTAAGTCTGATTGATATAACAAACCAAAGTAATGAAATCAATACGATATCAGTGAAAGCTTCAGGAGGATTTGCTCCTTATGAGTACAGTTTCAACGGAGAACCATTCTCTTCATCAAATACTTATAGAATCTATAAAACAGATGTTTATAAAGTAATTGTGAGAGATAAAAATGGTTGTGAGGCTACAATTGATGTTCCTGGTACGTTCTATGACTTCTGTCTGCCGAACTACTTTACACCAAACGGTACAGGAACTAACACAACTATTGGTCCTGATTGTGGTGCATTAGCTTACAAAGACCTTACATTCGATGTTTACGACAGATACGGTAGAGTAGTTGGTAAATATAGAGTTGGAGGAAAATGGGATGGTAGATACAATGGAGACGAATTACCAACAGGAGATTACTGGTATGTTCTTAAACTAAATGATCCAAAAGATAATAGAGAGTTTGTTGGACATTTCACATTATACAGATAACAAAATTATAGCCCCAATGATGTTATCTAAAAAAATTATTACAATGAAAAAGCTTATTTTATCCTTAGTACTCATGGCTGTAACAACAAGTTACAGCCAAGAGTTAAACCTACCGGTGTTTACCCAGTATTTAGCTGATAACCCTTTTATTCTTTCACCAGCTTATGCGGGTATTGGAGATAACCTCCGTATTAGAGCCAATGGTTTAACACAATGGGTCGGAATTAAAGATGCACCAGATAACCAATCATTGTATGCAGATTTTCGTGTCCTGGATCGTTCAGGAGTTGGTATTTCATTATACAATGATAGTAACGGTAACACTAAGCAAACAGGAGCTAAAGTTTCGTTTGCACACCACCTTATTTTAGATTATTATTCTGAAAAATATCTATCATTTGGTATCTCGTATAACTTAAATACTTTTCGTTTAGAAACAGGAAATTTTGAAGGAGGCGGAGGAGGTCTTGATCCTACGGTAACAGATAATCGCCAAACTTCTAATAATAACTTTGATATTAGTGCGTTATACCGCCATAAAGGTTTTTATTTAAGTTTTAATGCCAATAACGTTTTAAAGAAAAACTTGACTAAGGAAAGAACGAATGAACCAGATTTGCTTTCAAACTTTCAGTTATATTCTGGATTTACTTTTAGAGATGGTGAAAACAGACGTATAGAATATGAACCATCGGTGTTCCTGCAGTATTTTGCAAGTGACCAGCGTTCTACAACCGATTTTAACTTCAAATACAGACGTTACAATCGTTACGAAGATTACTATTGGATTGGCGTTTCGTACCGTTTCTTAAACGACCAGTTCCCAAAACCATTAGCAATGGGTCCAATGGCTGGTTTTATGAAATCAAAATTTTATTTTGCTTACTCTTACCAGTTAATGTTTAACGGTCTTGGTACTTACAATTCTGGAACACATTCAATCACGATCGGATTTGATTTCTTACAATCTATCAGTAACTGTCCTTGTACGCAGAGTCCAGTTCACGATTAATCGTCAAATAACGATTAGAATATAAGCCCGAAAAAGGCTATCATTTTAAAGCGAGTCGCAACATTAGGTGTTTTTACCGCAATAATTTGAAATAAAGCTGCAATACCATTAAATTTGAGTTTTATCATTTTGTTTTTCAAAACGGTATAAACCAAAATTGATTCATGAAAGCAAAATTTTCACTTTATGCGAAACACATAGTTTTGTGCCTCGCTTTTTTATTTTTGCCGTATGCATTTACGTCAACCAATACCGTTTTTTTATTACCACATTTGTATACCAACGCGCATGACCGGATTTACTTCTTTATCTATTTCACGCTTCTTTGCTTTTTTTACTTCAACTATTATTATTTAATTCCGAAGCTCTACTTTTCAGATAAAAAGCTTCTGTACTATTTAATCATAATTGTTTTTCTTTTATTCTTTCTTTGGATTTCAACCGTTTTAGATCATCCAAGCCGAAACTTTTTAGATTTTGAATACCATTCTGGAAAGTTCGCCGGCCACCCGAAACCTTTTGATGGAAGATTTCCACCGCCTCCGCATGGCAATCATCCCATGTCTTTTGGATTCAAAGGAGGACCACCAACTCAATACGGGCATACGACACTTGTATATCTAATTGGCGTAGCTACCAGTCTGCTTTTTGCTATTTCTGGAAGACTGCAGAGTGTGGAGAAAGAAAAAGTAAAATCAGAATTAGCCTTTTTAAAAGCACAGATTAATCCACATTTTCTATTCAATACATTGAACAGTATTTATGCGCTTGCCTTAAAAAAAGACGATAAAACGCCAGATGCTGTAGTGCAATTGTCAGAACTGATGCGTTACATTATGGTCAATTCCAATGATGAGGTTATTGATTTAACCAAAGAGATCAATTACATCAGCAATTTTATTTCGCTTCAAAAAACGCGATTAGGAAATACCGTAAATGTTAATTATTCGGTGATAGGAAGTACGCATAGAAAAGTGATAACGCCACTTATTTTAATTTCTTTTATAGAAAATGCATTCAAATATGGTGTGAATCCCGATCAGACTTCCGAAATTTATATTAAAATTGATATTGAAGAAGAAATACTAACTTTATACGTTTCTAATAAAAAGACATTCTCCGTTCAATCCGATTCTGGTATTGGGCTTCAGAATACAGTCGAACGATTAAAGCTGGTATATCCTAACAAACATGCTTTAATGATTGAAGATACAGCAGAAAAGTATGTCGTAAATTTGAGCGTTAAAATACGATGATAAAAGCAATAGCCTTAGATGACGAGCCATTAGCATTAGAAATCCTTCAGAGTTTATGTGATACTATTGATTACATAGATTTGGAACGGACTTTTACGAAATCTGAAGAAGCATTCAAATACCTCAAAAAATATCCCGTAGATCTGTTGTTTCTTGATATCAACATGCCTTCGATTTCGGGATTGGATTTTTACAAAAAACTCCCGCACAAAACCATGGTCATTTTTACAACAGCCTATTCTGAATTTGCTGTCGAAGGTTTTACGCTCAGCGCAACCGATTATTTATTAAAACCAATCTCGCTTTCCAGATTTGAGCAGGCTGCAGAAAAAGCTTATTCACAATGGAAAATCCAAAACCAAAACATCGAGCAGCAGTATCTTTTCATTCGTGCCGATTACAGTTTAATTAAAATATTATTTTCGGATATTTTGTATATCGAAGGTTTGGATGATTATGTAAAGATTCATATCAAAGATCAAAAAACGGTTGTTGCAAGAATGACCTTAAAAGCCATAATCCAAAAATTGCCGGAAACAGAATTTGTTCGTGTGCATCGTTCCTTTATTATTCCGATTTCTAAGGTTTCCAAAATCAGAAATAAAATTATCTTTATTGATCAGACTGAAATTCCAATTAGCACGAGTTACGAAGAAGCATTTTTTATGCTTTTCGAAGGAAAGTGATATAGCACCGATTGTATATTCGATTAGGCTCTCCAGTACTAGATAATCTTATTATCTCTATTTATTTTACTAAGCTCCAGAGAGACAAAATATTTAAAAAAAATCAATTAGGTCAATAAAGCTTCAGAGGAGCTAAATCTACAGTGATTGTAAAAAAGAGATGTCGCTCCTCTGGAGCTCTATTGTCGATGGTAATTCGATTTCTATAAATATTGAGCTTCTCCGAAGCTCTTTTTTTATTTCCTAAAAATTTCCAGTTCGGAATTGGGATTTTAAATAATCTTGGTCAAATTTTGCTGTAAATATTCATCTATTCAAAACTTTACAAGAGCTTTAATGGCTTCTCCGTAGCTCTTTTTTTGTTTTCTAAAATTTTCATTTCCCTCAATGAAGATTTTAAATAATGTTGGTCAAACGTTGCTATAAATTCGTCTTTTAAAACTTTATTAGAGCTCTAAAATGGCTTCGGAGAAGCCCAATATTTATAGCATAATTTAGCAATCCCTACATATAGCCCCAGAGGGGCGACATATTTATCCATATAAAAAAAGAAATATTTATCCTACAATTAAATTTATTAACTAGATTTACCATTCAATACATTTAATGACAACATGGCTGATACTTATTCGCAACTTTATGTACAAATTGTTTTTGCTGTTAAGGGAAGAAAAAACCTAATTTATAAAAATCAGAAAGATGAAATTTACAAATACATTACTGGTATTATCACCAATCAAAAACAAAAAGTGATTGCAATTAACGGAATGCCGGATCATATTCACATTTTAGTTGGAATAAAACCGAATATATCATTATCAGATTTAGTAAGAGATATTAAATCATGTTCATCCAAATTCATTAATGAACAAAAATGGATAAATGGAAAATTTGAATGGCAGAATGGTTTTGGTGCTTTTTCATATGGACATTCACAATTGACGAATGTGATAAAATATATTGAAAATCAAGAAGAGCATCACAAAACCAAAACGTTTAGAGAAGAATATATTGAGTTTCTAAAATTATTCAATATTGATTTCAAAAATGAATATCTTTTTGAGGATGTTTGATTTTGTGTCGCTCTGCCGAAGCTTTATATTCTCACCACTTATTTTAATTGCTATAAATATTCCGCTTATCCGAAGCGGATTTTTCTCTAGTACTTTTCAAACTACTTCTTTCTTACTATATCGAGATTATAAGAAAATGTTTTTCATTGATTAGATATACATTTAATGGGGTAATTTTGTAGGTAAAATTTACTACAAAAAATATATTTCATCTGTTTACCTCATAAATTATAACGTTTACCTCAAACTTTTTACAACGCCTCAATTTCCAATAATTTTACTTCAAAATAACTGTTAATCATTTCATTGAATAACATTTAAAAAGACAAAAAATGGAAAGAAAAGAATTTTTAAGAGGCTTGGGTTTAGTAGGAATTGGTACTTTGGCCATTCCAATTATAAACGCATGCAGTAAAGATGGTGACTCATCAGAGGCATCAACTGGAACAGATTCAGGTTCAAGTTCGGGTTCAGGATCTTCTTCAAGCAGCTGTTCGGTAACACCATCTGAAACAGCAGGGCCGTTTCCAACCATTACGCCATCATCTTTGGTAAAATCAAATATTGTCATGGATAGAATAGGAGTGGCTTTTACCATTAAAATTACAATCAAAAACACCAAAGCAAGTTGTGCTGTACTAAAAGACGCGATTGTCGACATTTGGCATTGTGATAAAGATGGGTATTATTCAGAATACGGAGGAACATCAATGCAGTCAGTCAATTATACTTCTTATCATTTTTTAAGAGGAAGACAAACTACAGATGAAAATGGTTTGGTAACTTTTACTTCTATTTTTCCCGGATGGTATTCTGGTCGTGCGACTCATATTCACGTTCATATTTACAATGCAAGCGGAACTTCTCTATTAGTAACACAAATTGCTTTTCCAGAAGGAACAAATAGTGCGGTGGCTACAGTAAACGCATCAACAGCAAATGGCTATACAAAAGGATTGTCTGGTTATACTTATAATGCGTCTGACAATGTATTTTCGGATTCAGTAGCAAATGAATTAGGAACAGTTACAGGAAGTATCAGTGAAGGGTATGTTTTAACGCATACCATCAACGTTGCAAGTTAGTTTTTTAAAATAGTTTACCATGATAGCGCAGATTCCAGCCCAAATTTATAAGTCAGATTTAAGAGGCGTTTTCAATTCTGGAAAACACAATTGTTTTGCGACTTTTAATTTTGAACAATATCAGGATTTATCTAGAAATGCATTTGGATCGTTAAAGATTTTGAATGAGGTAATATTGGCGCCACAGCAATGCATTACCCGACTTATAAAATCAAAAACAAATGTCATTATTCTGCCTCTGTTTGGCGGAATCGAATATAAAGATAGTATTGGCAATACTGAGTTTCTGCGTGTAGATCAAATTCGCGTTCTGGCTGCTGATGACGAATTAACGGTTGAAATTTTCAATCCGTATGAAAATGAAAATGTGAGTTATCTCGAAATCGAATTTGATATGGGAAGACAGTATTTCAAGAACTATTTCCAGCAATACAAATTTGATTTTAGCAGACATAATAAGCTTTATTCTTTATTTGAAGTTGAAAGAGCGCTTGGGTTTATCGGACTTTATGATGGAAGAAAACACGGATCGTTTACTTTGAGAAACTCTAAAAATGGTGTTTTTGCATTTGTTCTCAATGGTGCTTTTGAAGTCGAAGACCGTCTTTTGGAAGCCAAAGACGGGTTAGCTTTAAAGGAAACCAGTAAAATTGAATGGGAAGCACTTTCAGAAAATGCCATTCTATTGGTTATAGAAGTCCCATTAAAAGCACTTAATTCATGAAAATCACTAGAATAAAATTGGCGTATCGTATTGTCATAGATAATTCGTCTTCTTCTTTGTGGGATAAATATGTTTTTGAAGATACATTCAAAGAATACCAGATGCAGAGCCAGCAGTTCAATTCGAGAACAAGTCCGAAGAATACTTTTCGAGAATTATTGAGTGAAAACGAAAAAGCAAAACAACTGCATTTCTTAACAGGAATCGCGGCGAGTGGCTATGTAGAACAATTAAAAGGAAACTTTCATCGTGTTACAGATGTTTTAGGTAACAACTATTTTCCTTTTCTCAATTATCAGTTGGACATTATAAATACAGATATAACCGATATATCCAAACATAAAATTGGAATTACTTTTTACACGCCTTTATTAAATTATTTCGGAATTATTGAAGGAAATTATTTGGTCTCCAAAAATGTTGAAAACCAAAACGAATATGAGACCATTATGTTTCCAGCTCAAAACAATTTGTCAATTTGTTTTATTAAGACAGAAGACTAATTCATCATCCAAAAACAAAAAATAAATCCTAATTCATTTTTTGCCTTTCCTGTTTTCTGTTGACAGGAAAGGTTTTTTTATAAAAGGCAGTATTGAATTGTGGTCTAAAATTGTTTTTATTCTTAAATAAACCATTTTTTTTGTAAATTTATAACGTTTTCGTTCTTTTTCTTGCTTCTTTTTTAGTTTATTCGAATTTATTACAAGTCTAAAAGTCCTATATTTGTTTTTCTTTCTAAAAAAAAACTAAAAATTATCAAGATGAAAACTTTAAACGATTTCGATTTTAAAAATAAAAAAGCAATTATCCGTGTAGACTTTAACGTTCCGTTGGATGAGAATTTTAATGTAACTGATACGACACGTATTGAAGCTGCAAAGCCAACTATTGATACAATTTTGGCTCAAGGAGGAAGTGTAATCTTAATGTCGCACTTAGGAAGACCAAAAGGCGCTGAAGAAAAATACTCTTTAAAACATATTTTAAAAACAGCTTCTGAAATTTTAGGAGTTGAAGTTAAGTTTGCTGAAAACTGCGTTGGAGAACCAGCTCAGACAGCTGCTAAAAACTTACAGCCAGGTGAAGTTCTTTTATTAGAAAATTTACGTTTCCACGCTGAAGAAGAAGAAGGAAATGTGGTTTTTGCTAAAGAATTGGCTTCTCTTGGAGATATTTATGTAAACGATGCATTCGGTACAGCACACAGAGCACACGCATCGACTACAATCATTGCACAGTTTTTCGAAAACAAAAAATGCTTCGGAACATTATTGGCAAAAGAAATAGACAGTTTAAATAAAGTTTTGAATAATAGCGTGAAACCTGTAACTGCTGTTCTTGGTGGTTCTAAAGTTTCGTCTAAAATCACAGTTATCGAAAATATTTTAGATAAAGTAGATCACATGATTATTGGTGGAGGTATGACATTTACTTTCATTAAAGCGCAAGGCGGAAAAATTGGTGAATCAATCTGCGAAGATGACAAACTAGATTTAGCTTTAGAAATCCTAAGATTAGCAAAAGAGAAAAATGTACAAGTTCATATTCCAGTTGACGTTGTGGCTGCAGACGATTTCTCAAACACAGCAAACACTCAGGTGGTAGATGTAACTGCAATTCCTGACGGATGGCAAGGTTTGGATGCAGGTCCAAAATCTTTGGAGAACTTCAAGAAAGTAATTTTAGAGTCAAAAACAATTCTTTGGAACGGTCCATTGGGAGTTTTTGAAATGGAAACTTTCTCTAAAGGAACAATTGCATTAGGAGATTATATTGCAGAGGCTACAGAAAACGGAGCATTTTCATTAGTAGGCGGAGGTGATTCTGTTGCAGCTGTAAAACAGTTCGGATTTGAAGATAAAATGAGCTACGTTTCTACTGGTGGTGGGGCTATGCTTGAAATGTTAGAGGGAAGAATTTTACCTGGAATCGCAGCGATTTTAGACTAAAATATCACAATTAACATTTTTTTAATTAGTTTTCTTCGATAAAGGGCTTATTTTTGCAAAAGTACACATCTCGTAATTGTTTGAATTACAGAATTTTAAAATAATGTTATATGATTGTAAGGAAAATATCAATAGTGGTTTCTGCTTTCTTTACGATGGCTGCCTTTTCACAAGAAACAGCATCGACTTTAGAAAGTAAGCCAGAAGTTAAGTTAACATATTTAGATTCTATTAAAAGTACATTCAAAAGAAACGATCTAGCTTCAAAAGTAGATAGTTTATGGATGAACGAATTAGTAAGTTTGGATATTTATGACGACCTGACCAAAGACATTCAAACCATCAACAAAGACGTTACTGTTGATCAAGAACTGCCGACCGAATTGCTAAAACAGCGTTTGGCAGCGATGAATGAGAAATCACCTTTTGAGATTGAATACAATCAAGGTTTAGAAAATATAATAAAGTCATTTCTTAAGAACCGTAAAAAATCGTTTTCTCGATTAATGGCTTTATCAGAATATTATTTCCCAATCTTTGAGGAGTCTTTTGCAAAAAGCAATGTTCCCTTGGAAATAAAATATTTAGCCGTTGTAGAATCTGCTTTAAATCCTAAAGCAGTTTCTAAAATGGGCGCCACGGGACTTTGGCAGTTTATGTACGGAACCGGAAAACAATACGCTTTAAAAATCGATTCGTATATCGACGAAAGAAGCGACCCTCTTAAAGCTACAGCAGCCTGTTCTGAATACATGACCAAGATGTTCAATATTTTTGGTGATTGGGAACTGGTTTTAGCTTCTTACAACTCAGGTCCAGGAAATGTTACCAAAGCAATTCGTCGCTCTGGCGGAAAAACAAAATACTGGGACATTCGTAATTACCTTCCAAAAGAAACTCAAGGTTATGTTCCGGCTTTTTTAGCTACAATGTATCTTTTTGAATATCATAAAGAACATGGAATTAATCCAGAAAGAGCTGTTGTTAAAAACTTTGAAACTGATACGATAGCAATCAAAAATCAAATGTCTTTCAAACAGATTGCCGATTTGTTAGACATGCCTCAGTCTCAAATTCAGCTTTTAAATCCGTCTTATAAAATGAATGTGGTTCCGTATTATCAAGGAGAACAACATTTTATTCGACTACCAAAAGATAAAATCGCAACCTTTGTTTCCAATGAAGAGCAGATTTATGCTTATGTGAAACATGATACAGAGTTTCGATCGACTTCTTCAAGACTGGCTGTAAAATATGCTCCAAAAGCAAAACCAGCTACGACGAAACCAGCAACAGTAGAGAAAGGGGATTTCGAATTTTATAAAGTTAGAAAAGGAGATAATTTAGGAGCAATTGCCGCTAAATATGATGTGAGTATTTCAGAAATTAAAAAATGGAATAACTTAAAAACAAATGCAGTAGCAGTTGGAAGAAGCTTGAAAATCAAAGCAGAAGAGGAAATTCCTGTTAAAGCTGTTCCTGTTGCAGACAGAGAACAAGCTGTTGCATCTGTAGAAAATAAAGAGAAAGCAGCTGTAGATATGGACTATGTAGTTGTTGCTGGAGATAATTTAGGCAGCATTGCAAAGAAGTTCGGTACGACTATTGCGGAGTTAAAAGAACTTAACAATTTAACCTCAAATAACATTGGTTTAGGAAAAACACTGATTATTTCTAAAGCAGCGATAGTTATAGAAGAGCCGGCTTCAACAGCAATTGCATCAAACTCGGTTGATTCATTCAAGAAAAAAGCGTCTTCTAAAAACGTTAGTGAAGATTATTACGTTAAAAAAGGAGATTCTTTATACAGCATTTCTAAAAAATATCCTGGAGTAACCATTTCGGATATTAAAAAATGGAATGACATTAAAGATGAAGATATTAAACCGGGAATGAAACTTAAAATAAACGGATAAAAGAAAAATCTTATTTAAATTTGGGTTTTATTTCATAAATTAAGAAAATGAATAAAACCCATTTTTTATTGCTATTACTTCCGTTTTTCCTGATTTCCTGTTTTAAAGGCGAAAAACAGAACGATTCTGTTTCTGGAAAAACCAACACAATTTCGATTATTATTGATGATCAGTTGTGGTATGGAGAAGTAGGTGATAGTATTCGAAATAAATTTGCTTCGCCGGTTCTCGGACTTACACAAGAAGAACCGCTTTTTACCATAAACCAATATCCGGCGCGTCTGCTGGAAGGATTTGTGACCGACAGCCGAAGTATTATTGTCGTTAAAAAAACGGCTGCTGAGAAATTCGAAATAATTCACAGCAAAAATTTACCGCACAACACTTTTCGTATTTACGAAAAATCTGTCGACGATCTTATCTGCAGTATTGAAGATAATTCGGCAGAAATCATAAGACAGATCCGTAATGCCGAAATTGAAAAAGTACAGGAGGATAACCGCAAGTCGCTTTTGAATCCTACCATTATCAAGAATAAATTCCACATAAATATTCAGATTCCAACAGGATACGAATACATGTTGCACAAAAAGAATTTTATTTGGCTTAAAAAGGAGATTATTAGTGGTAATACAAGTTTACTGGTTTATCAAATACCATTGCATAATTTTGAAAAGAGAAAAGACATTGTCAATTCCATTGTGCGCATGCGCGATTCTGTTGGGCGATACATCAAAGGTCGTGAACCTAATACACCAATGATAACAAGCGAAGCTTATGCACCCTATTTTTCAAAAGTAACCTTAGACAACAAAGAAGCTTTCGAAACCAAAGGAACTTGGGAATTGAAGAACGATTTTATGGCAGGACCTTTTATCAATTATGCTATTGTAGACAAAGCATATAACCGTCTTTTGGTTATAGAAGGTTTCTGTTATTCACCATCCAATCAAGAACGAGATTTAATGCTGGAACTCGAAGCTATTATCAAATCGGTTAAAGTGGAGAAAAGGTAGTTTTTTCCTTAACCGCAATACACGCAAAGATTATTGTTTCGCCACGAATTCACGAATCAACGCTAATTCATTAAAAAAAATTTGTGCTAATTTGTGTAATTTGTGGCAAAAGAAAAAAAGAAAATCCCTTTAATCTGTGTAATCTGTGGCTATAAATTTTCTGTCAACAGTTTCCATTTTTCCAAAATCACGTGCTATGTTTAAAAGCTTTGCAAACTTTACTTTTATGCAAAGTAATATATAACAAATAACTTAGCGTGCTTTGCGTAAAACCCTAGCGCCCTTTGCGGTTAAACAAACATTCGCATAAACCTGAAACAAATCATTTTAATATATTTCTTACTTTTGTTTTTATAACAAGCATAAAAACAAATAGTTATGAAAAAATTAACCGCAACACTAGTATTGTTTGTACTCTGTTTTGTTTCTTGTAAAAAAGACATAAAAACCGAAACAGTAACCGAACCGCCAAAAGTTTCAGACAGCATTAAAACGGAAGAGCCTGTAGTAGCAGAACCAGCTGACTCTGCGGCAGTAGCCAAAGCATGGCAAGATTTTGCAACTCCGAGTGAACCACATAAATGGATGGCCGACGAAGTAGGAACATGGAATTGTGAAATGACTTTTTGGTACGAACCAAATGGGAAACCCGAAAAGGCATCTTCAGTAGCCACAATCAAAATGATTTTAGGAGGACGCTATCAAGAAGCAAATTATGTTGGAAAAATAATGGGTGCACCATTTGAAGGTAAAAGCACATTGGCATTCAATAACGCCAGCAAAGAATACACCTCTACTTTTATCGACAATATGGGAACCGGAATGATGGTTGGAATTGGTAAATACGACGAAAGGACTAAAAGCGCGACCTTCAAAGGTGAATTTGTAGATCCTGCAACTGGAAAAAAGAACTCATACAGAGAAGTGTATACTATTGTAGATCCAAAAACACGTAAAATGGAAATGTACGACACTAAAAATGGCACCGAATATAAAAGCATGGAAATTTTAATGAAGAAAAAATAGCTTCTTCATTCTGTACAGTTTTTAAGAATCCCAATTGCAGTTTTGCGATTGGGATTTCTATTTCATGTAATTTTGTTCCATGAACAATAAACAACAAACCAAAAACAATAAACGATAAAAATGTTAAAATGGAAAATAAAGCCTTTTGAGGCATTAAATGTAAACGAACTATACGATGTGCTCAGATTGCGAAGTGAAATCTTTGTAGTGGAGCAAAATTGCGTTTATTTGGATCTTGATGGCAAAGACAAGAAAGCCTTGCACCTAATTGGCGAATACGAAGGCAAAATAGTGGCCTATTCCCGTTTGTTCGATGCCGGAATTAGTTTTGATAATGCTTCGATAGGAAGAGTAGTGGTAGACGCCAATTACAGAGATAAAAAATGGGGACATGAATTAATGCGCGAAGCCATTGCTGGAATTAAAGCTAATTTTGGAAAAGAGGCCATAACCATTGGAGCACAATTATATCTAAAAAAATTCTACGAAAGCCACGGATTTGTACAAACAAGCGAAATGTATCTGGAAGATGATATCCCGCATATTGAGATGATTAGGAATTAATATTTTGATTTTTAAACTGTTTGAGTTTTTCTTTCAGCATTTTGTTTTCTTTTTTTAAAAGCTCAATATGTTCAAGAATAAAATTAGGCATCGTAAACTGAAGCATTTTTAAGGCATCGCTTTTAGGAGCTGGATCTTCATCTGGCTCATAAATTTCTTCTTTGCTAACGCCTAATTCTTTTGCAATTCTTATCCATTCTACTTCCGATATTTTTTTATGACCATTTTCTCTTCTACTATAGTTGGATTGCGTCATACCTATTAAATCTGCGAGTTCTTCTTGGGAAATGCCTTTGGCAAGCCTTGCATTGGTGAGTTTTGTTTTAGTCATTTTGTTTTGTTTTTAATGAATTAAATAAAACAGACTTGTAACCTTTTAATTTTATAAACCCATTCTTGTAGGATAGGTTTTTATATAGCGAATCTAGCTTTTATTATGGTATTTGATACCATGTATCAACTCCATTACTGATTACTTTTATATTTGTTGTTGCAGTTGTAGTAGTAGTTATTGGTGCTGCTCCCATAAGTATTATGCTGTCACCTGTTGCTGGTTTTAGTGCAACTTTTGATGAAGTACCTCCGCTTGCAACAATTGTTGCTACTCGACCATTATTTGACACGGCTGCTTTAGCAAGATTGAATGTTACAGTAGAGTTTACCGTATTTATGTATAATGATGTTTGATCAGAGTCAGAAATGTTTGCATTTGTAATAGTGGTCTGAAGTTTATAATTTACACCTATTTTACCACTAATATAAATTTGAGCTTTATTTTGATTTTGATCGAAAGAAGTCATACCACCAAATCCTAAAACGACAGAATTATCATAAATTGTAACATGAGAATTAAGTCCCAACCTCAGTATTCCAGATTTATTGCCAGAAGCATTTAAAAAGTTTGTTGCTCGTATCGCAGTCATTAAATTGAACTTTGTAGAATATCTATTATCATAAGCATAAAAAGATAATTGGCCAACAATATCATTATCTACTCCTGGTTTTGGATTTTGGTGAGAGCCAGTGCCTTTTATAAAAGCAAGACTATTGAATGTGGAATAAGATGTATTATCGTCAGTAAAATTAGATATCACAAATCCAGGTGATGATTGGTTTTTATCGGACATTAAATTTAATCTGGGAGACATAGCACTAGCTGGATTACTCGGATTATCTGGAACACGAATACTGGAATCTACATCATTATTACCTCCTAGTCCTAAAACTCCATCAGTTGACAAACTCATTTTAGTTGTTCCATCTGTAATAAATGGAAGAGGCTGTGCGTCTTTTGTTCCTAATTCTTTAATTGCACCATTGGTATTACCTCCTAAAGCCCAGCCATCTGAGGTTTCGTCTTTTGAAACAACACGTATCCATTTGGTTCCATCATTATTATACTCTCCTGGAGTTACGGCGGTTTCACCTGAGCCATCAGTGGCTGTGTTATATACTTTCATACCTGCGACATGCGCAGCCATAGGGGCAAAATTGTCTGTAGCTTTGAGGGCTACTTTGGGTAGCAATAATCCTTTTTCGCTGGTTCCATCCGTTCTGTTTAAATCTAATACTGCATTAGCGTTAGGGTTGTTGGTGGGAATACCAACTTGAGCATGAAGATTCAATGTGCCTAAAATCCCCATCATGAACATCACTTTAAAATACTTTTTCATAAAATTTAAAAATTAAAACGCAAAATTATATCTGTTGTAAGTTTTTTCTCATTCGATTTTATGCGAATTTTGCCGCATAAAAGTTTAAGTTGCGTAAATTGTGGATTTTATAAAGAAATCTAAGACTTCTTTGGAAAGAAATTGGAGTTGGAAATTATTGAAGGTGCGTATCGAAACAGGTTAAAGTTTGAACTATTGCATGTCAATTGTTTTAAAACTATACCTTTGCTTACTTTGTTTATACTAAAACAAAAATATAGATTTATTTCTATATTTTGTGATTAGAAGTAGTTTTTTTTCAATATTTAATGGTTTATGAATACTTCAACGACGGAAAGGCTTGCTGAATTTATGTCTGTAAAAGGCATAAATAATAATATGATTACAGTTACAGCTGGACTTTCTATTGGACAAATTGGAAAAGCTATTTCAAATAATTCAGGAATAAATAGTACTTCTATTGAGAAAATTCTACATGCATATCCTGAATTAAATCCAGAATGGCTCCTAACAGGAAAAGGAGAAATGTTAAAAGTACCTGCTAAAGGGGAAGAAGAACTAGTTACTTCTGCAGAAAAACAGCAACTGGATTATAAGGTTTTGTATGAAGAAGCGAAATATACCCTAGAACTTCAAAAGAAATATATTGAGAATCTGGAATCTCAATTAAAGAATCTAGAAGATTAAGTTTTGTTTTGCCGCAAAGGCACTAAGACACAAAGTTTTAATTCAATTCTTGTTCTCCTGGAACGAAGAATCACACTAGGAATTCGACGAAGATTGCGTACCATACTTTGCGGACTTTCTAGTGCGATTTGCTTCGCCAGTTCGCTATCGCTCGAGTCTCCCTTCGGTCGAAATGACAAACAGTAACTTTTAATGCTTTGCAGCGCTGCTTCGTTTCTTGGAATTGACAGAAACAAAACTTTGTGTCTTAGTGCCTTCGTGGCAAAAACAAAAGGCGTAATAATAAAAATACCCTAATCTGATACTCAAATAACTTTTGTTGGATGCTTTAAAAAAAATTGTATGCTACTTTTGGCACAGTAGATGTTTTTAGTATAGCCAAATTTTTTTATATAATTAACTACCAAAACCATTGTTTTTTTAAAGCCGCGCAGTCTAAACCTCTGGGTGGCTTTTTAATTTTTTTACGTTTTTTCTGCCACGAAGGCACTAAGACACTAAGGTTTTTGAGTTTTGTTTGGATAACACTTGGAATTCGCTAAAGATTGTCCTCCATTTTTTTTTCATCCTGATGCATGAAGGAGAAGCTTCGGTATTGTGTGATTCTTCCTCCATAAGAAGGGCAAAAATAGAACTTTGTGTCTTAGTGCCTTCGAGGGAGAAAAAAGACTAAAGTTGTGTAATTAAAAACTCCACCCGCCGATCGTATTTATCGCCTTTTCCAAGTGGAAATTTATTACCACAGCCAATATATGTCATACGGCTTTTCGAGATTTTTTTCGAGATTAAATAATGAAAAACAGTTTTGGCACGATTCCATGAAAGTCTTCTTTCTTTGGTATCGCGATCTATGCCATCGCTATAAATTTCGGGCGTGCAACAGACATGACCGCGTATTTCAAACTTAATGTTTTGGTGGCTTAAAAGAGTTAATGCAACTTTGTTCAGTTCTTTTTTTGCAGAATCGGTTAGTTTGGCGCTACCGATATTGAAGAGAATGGCTTCGAGATAAACTCGGTCGCCTACTTTTAGTTTGTCTTTAAAAGAAGAATGAACTCCTTTGCCCAGACTATTTTTTTTAATGACAATTAAATCAACCCGCCGATTTTGCAGGCGGGTTTCCTGAAGATTTTTTACAGTGTCTGCCTTTACAACAATACGGCCTCTTCCTTCCAGAATAACAATTTTATTCTTTTTGAAACCATACCGAACCAAGAGATTCTGAATCGTAACCGCACGTTTATTAGATAATTTAAAATTGTATGAATCTGTCCCTCTGTCATCGCAATACCCATAAATCTGTATAGACTCAACCGTAGAGGTGTCTATGTTTTTTATAAAGCTCGAAACAACCGTTTTTTGCTTGTCTGTCAAATCATATCTGTCAAATTCAAAATAGATAGTTTCAACAGGTTTTTGCTGCGCCGATACTGTATAAAATGAAAGAAGAAGTATGGCTAGGGATAGCTTCATTCACTACATTTTTAAAATCGTTTTATATTCGGTCTGATTATTTAATACACTTACTGCTCTTTTAATTTCTGAATTGTTTTTGATATAATACTGATACAAACCTTCCTGATATTGATATCTCTTAATCAGTTCCTCCAAAATCATGTTTTTGATTTCTTTTTGGTTTTTATCCAGTAAAGTAGTTTCACTTTTTTCTAAAGCAGTCAACAATTGCTGATATTCTGCCGTAATGGTTTCGTCAATTTTTTCTTTTTTAGCTGCAGCTAAAGTATTTTTCAAAGCCACTTCGGTCTCTGTATCGAATGTAATTTTATTGGTTTTTAGGTATTGTTTGAAAGCGGCGTAATCTGCATCTGTCAAAGTTGGAATCTTATCGCCCAAATTTGGATTTTTATAATAGTAAGATGTAGCGTAATCAAATACACCGTCGTTTTTAGTTAGAGCTGTTGCAATCGCACTTGTTTTAGCTTCTTCCAGTTCAATGTCCGGTAAAACGCCTCCGCCGTCATAAACGGTTCTGCCTTTTCTGGTTTTAAAAGCATTGTAATTTTTAGCATCGGTTTTTTGTGCTACACCGTTTTTATCTTTATGCGCATAATCCAGCGCCTGAATACATCTTCCGGATGGAGTGTAATATCTAGAAATAGTCACTTTTAGCTGAGTTCCATAAGTCAGATCAACAGAACGTTGCACCAAACCTTTTCCGAAACTTCTACTTCCCAAAACTACTGCACGATCTAAATCCTGCAGAGCTCCCGAAACGATTTCAGATGCCGAAGCACTTTTTCCGTTTACTAAAATAGCCAATGGAATTTCAGTATCAACCGGTTCTTTTTGTGTTTTATAAGTGTTATTGTGTTTTTCGATTCTCGATTTAGTAGTTACAATCACTTCATTCTTTGGAACAAATAAATTACAGATATCAATGGCTTCATTCAATAATCCTCCAGGATTGCCTCTTAAATCCAAAACGATTTGTTTCGCTCCGTCAGCTTTCAGTTTTTCCAAAGCTTCTTTTACTTCGCTTGATGCTTTTCTGCTAAAATGTGCTAGAACAATATATCCCGTTTTATCATCAATTTTTCCATAAAAAGGAACCGATTTAATATCGACTTCATCCAAAACCAAAACAGTAGTAAATGGTTTTCCCTGACGAAGGTATTTAATGTTGATTTTGGTGTTTTTTGTTCCTTTTAATAAGGAAGAAGCATCATCTTTAAAATCAGCTATTAGAATATCTCCAATCTGAATGATTTCGTCGCCGGCTTTTAGTCCGGCTTTATCGGCTGGATAGTTTTTATAAGGTTCGCGAACAACCAAACGGTCTTTTTTTCTAGAAATCAAAGCACCAATTCCAGTATATTCTCCCGTATTATTGATTTTGAAATTAACAACATCCTGCTCGTTAAAATAAACCGTATAAGGATCTAAACTTGCTAGCATGCTTTTGATGGCTTTGTCCATCAAATCGCCCGGGTTGGTTTCGTCAACATAATTGGTATTTACGGCTTTGAATAGGGTCGTAAAAATCTCAATCTGTTTGGCAATCTCAAAAAAATCTTCTTTAAAACTGGTTCCAACAAATAACATTCCCGCCGTAGCGACTGGTATAATAAATTTCTTTTTGAAATACGGATACATGATTATTCTTTTTTTCTTCTTTTTAATCTTTTTCTAATAAAATAGGCAAATACAACAAACAAAATTACAAAAGGCCAGGCACTTAATAATGAAAGCAATAAATCGGATAGAGTATAGAATCCGGATTCAATTGCACTCCAAAGTTTGGAACCGTAAGATATTTTAACGCCCTCTTTTTCAGGTATTGTTTTATAAAACTCAATAGTGATGGTACTTTCAGAAACTCTGCTTTCTAAATATTTCAGCTGACCTTCTTTGGCTTCGATTTCTTCGCGGATAGTTGAAATTTGTTCTTCAATTTCTAAAATCTCACTGACTTTATTGGCTTTCTTTAAAATTTCAAGATAACGCTCTTCTAATTTTTTCTTGGTTTTCAATCTTGAAGTCAGATCGATATATTCTTCTGTTACATCTTGTGCAGAGATATTTTTAACTTCAAAATACGAAACACCTTTAGAGACATCATTTATAAAACGGTCAAAATTCTGACTTGGTACTTTTATAGTAAGATTTCTAAAAAGAGTAGCAAAATCTTTTCCTTCAGAATCGTTTATAATTCGTGCTCTGTTATTTGCAACAGCTTTTTGAATTTGACTGAACGAATTTTCTAAATTATCAGTTTCAAATCGAAGTGATCCCTGTTTGATTATTTTCTGCGGAATCTTAGTTTTTGATGATTCATTTAAATCTTGATCTTTTCTATTAGACTCACTCGCTCCAGCAGGTGGCGGTGGCGGAACCATAACGGCGCTTACTGCAACATCATTACTCTCAGCTTCAGATTTACTACAGCCAGAAAGAATCAAAACCAAAACCAATAAAAAGAAAAGTTGACGCATAAAATTTCAATTTAGAGCTAAAACTACGATTTTTTTGTCTAAGTTGCTTATTAATCTTACGTTTTGGGATTTACAATTCGGTTTTCTGTTCAGAATCCGGTGTTTTGTTTATTTGAGCAGTAAACTTCTCAAATAACTGAATCGTTTTGGTATTGATTTCCTCGTAAGACAAACGGTCTTTGGTTTGATAAAAAAGCATAATCGAATAGGACTGATCCAGATTATCCAAAAGTAAATGTTTGTTCAAACGATAGGTTTCTCTCAGCACTCTTTTGAAGTAATTGCGGTCAACGGCTTTCTTAAAATATTTCTTAGAAACCGAAACACCAATTTTAGTCTGTTCTTCTGAATTTTCTTCCGCTTGACGGTAAACCAAACGAAGCGGATATTTGGACACCGATTTTCCTTCAGAAAACAGTAATCCAATGGTGGTTTTGCTTTTTAAACGCTCGTTTTTAGGGTATTTGAAGTTCATTTAATTCAGAAAAGATTTGCAAATTCTGTGACAAAGGTACAATTAAACCAGAAAATCGGTTATTGTTTTCAATTTTAATAAGTCTAAAAATATATTTACTACTTTTGCGCATTAATTTTTGAAGCATGGAAAAAATTATTTCTTATCCAATATCGGTAATTTATTATTTATTATTTGGTTTATGTTTGGTTGTTTTTCACCCAATTCAGTGGATTTGCTTAAATTTATTCGGATATCAGGCACACAAGAAAAGTGTAGATTATCTGAATTTCTGTCTTCTAAAATGTACAAATTTGGTAGGGACAAGATATACAGTGACAGGTGTAGAGACAATTCCGAAAGGCGCTCCGATTATTTTTGTGGCAAATCACCAAAGTATGTACGATATCGTGGCAATGATTTGGTACTTTAGACGTTTTCATTGTAAATTTGTAAGTAAGAAGGAATTAGGAAGTGGCATTCCAAGTGTTTCTTATAATCTGAAACATGGAGGATCTGTCCTAATTGACCGTAAAGACCCTAAACAAGCGATACCAGTTATCAAAGGCTTGTCTGAATATATCGAAAAAAACACAAGATCTGCCGTTATTTTTCCAGAAGGAACAAGAAGCAAAACGGGTAAACCAAAAGAATTCGCTCAAAGCGGTTTAAAAATTTTATGCAAATATGCACCGTCTGCATATGTTGTACCAGTGAGTATTAATAATTCTTGGAAGATAGTTAAATACGGAATGTTTCCGGTTGGTTTAGGAAACCATTTGACATTTACAGCGCATCCGGCGTTGGCTGTAAAAGACTATAAGTTTGAAGAATTAATGGAAATTACTGAAAAGGCAGTTAAAGAAGGAATAAATGAGTATAAACAGGTTTAAGATTTAGTCCGAGCTAAAATCTAAACCCAAATTTTAAATAAGTAATGTCTATAAAAAACATTAGATTAGAAGTAATGCAGTTTTTGGAAAAAAACGTGGATAGCTTCGTTGAACAGTATTTAATCCCGGTGGAAAAAATTTGGCAACCGTCGGATTTCTTACCAAATTCTCAAGGAGAAAACTTCTTTGAAGAGGTAAAAGAATTACGCGAAATTGCTAAAGAATTACCATACGATTTCTGGGTTACGCTTGTTGGTGATACTATCACTGAGGAAGCATTACCGACATATGAGTCATGGTTGATGGATGTAGAAGGAATAGATCAGCAAGAAGGAAGTCAAGGAAACGGCTGGGCTAAGTGGGTAAAACAATGGACTGGAGAAGAAAACCGCCACGGAGATCTTTTGAATAAATACTTGTATTTATCTGGTCGTGTGAATATGCGTGAAATCGAAATGACAACACAGCATTTAATCAACGACGGTTTTGATATTGGAACTGGAACCGATCCATACAAAAACTTTGTGTACACTAGTTTTCAGGAGTTAGCAACTTATGTTTCGCACAATAGAGTAGCGCAGATAGCTAAGAAATTTGGCGATAACAAATTGTCTAAAATGTGTAAAATGATTGCTGGAGACGAAATGCGTCACCATCATGCATACAGCGAATTTGTAACTAGAATTTTCCAGGTTGACCCAAGCGAAATGATGCTGGCTTTTCAATACATGATGAAGCAGAAAATCGTTATGCCAGCTCACTTTTTGAGAGAATCTGGTCAAAAGATTAGTAGTGCATTTGAACAGTTTTCAGATTCTGCACAAAGAATTGGTGTGTATACGGCAACGGATTACGTTGAAATCATGCAGAAATTAATCAACAAATGGGAAATTGATAAAATTTCTAATTTGACAGATGAAGCTGAAAAAGCACGTGATTACCTAATGAAATTACCTGCAAGAATGGCTAAAATTTCTGAAAGAATTGTAATTCCAAAAGAATCGCACATCTTTAAATGGGTAGAACCAGCTAGACTTTAAAATTTTAGATTTTAGATTGAAATTTGGGATTTTAGAACTTGGAACTTAAAACGCAACATTGTTGCTTTAGAATATGTTTGTTGATTGTTGAAGGATTTAAAATCTTTGACAATCAACTTTTTTTTAAACTGTAAAAACTTCTGTATGAGTACTTCAGAATTGATTATTAAAACTATTGCTTTTGTAAAAGAAAAATTAAACGATGCCGAAGGCGGTCATGATTGGTTTCATATTGAACGTGTTTACAAAAACGCTCTTCTGATAGCAAAAGATACAGCATGTGATCTTACAGTGGTTCAATTAGGAGCTTTATTACACGATATTGCCGATAGCAAATTTCATAACGGAGACGAAACTATTGGTCCAAAAACAGCAAGAGCGTTTTTAGAAGCAGAAAATGTTTCTGAGGGGATAATTGCTCATGTTATCAATATCATTGAAAATATCTCTTATAAAGGCGGAAATTTCGAAAGAAAGTTCTCTTCTGTCGAATTGGATATTGTGCAGGATGCCGATCGTCTGGATGCTATTGGTGCTATTGGTGTAGCAAGAGCTTTCAATTACGGCGGATTTAAGAACCGCGCTTTATACAATCCGGAAATTGAACCCATAACAAATATGACAAAAGAGGAGTATAAAAAGAACAATGCTCCAACCATAAATCATTTCTACGAAAAGCTTTTACTCTTAAAAGATAAAATGAATACCAAAAAAGGCAAAGAAATCGCTGCAGAAAGACATCGTTTTATGGAATCTTTTCTGGCGCAGTTTTATGCAGAATGGGAAGGATTGAAATAAATTTTGAATAACAGATCATTTAAACACAAAACGGCTCTATTAAACTAGAACCGTTTTGGATTTAAAGTTAAGTTATAAATCGTAACAGTTTTACATTCATTTATAATCTGGATTTTAAAAAGCACATTATTACAAAAGCGCATAAAAAACCAAAGGAAAACCAGAGTAATCTGGAAACACTTTTTTTCCTAATCATTTCGTTTTTTTCAAATTTTGTCATTTTTGATATATTTACTTTTGCAAAAGTAATTTTTGTTCTAGTTAATGTTAGGATGTTAAAGTCTTATAACCATTATAATAAGACATTTTGTTTCTTGTCAAAAAAGTAAGTCACAAAGGCAGAAATCCTTTGTAGAATTATTTTTGAAAACGAAAAGCAATTTTTAGCTAGTATTATTATTCGTTGATTTTTTTGTTTAAAGCACTTATAATTTTCAGTTTATCAACTGTTATTAATAAAATAAAAATTGTCAGCGAAAGGAAGAAAACAGTAATTACCAGTAATGTAAATTGCTTTATTGTCCACTCAAGAGCCACTTTCGCTCTATGAATAAAACTGATGCTTTTTTCTGCGGCACCTTCATACATTGAAAAACGAACAGTACAAAATTCATTTTCGGTATTAAAATTTCCAAGTTCAACTCCAAGCCCTTGTAGTTGTTCTTCAACTTCTAAGATTTTGTCATTTAGGGAAATATAATCTGAAATTTTTCCTCCTTTAGATTTTAGTTCGATTAATGACTGAAGTATTTTTTCTATAGAAATCTTTTTAGCATTCAGTTGACGATACTCATTTGTCTTGTCAACTTTTGTAATTTCAATATCTTTGAGCTTGCCAATTCTTTGAAGGTCAAGATAAAAATTGTCAAACTTTGAAGGATTTATTCCAATAAGTAGATGAATCTGTCTGTTGCCCTTTTGCCCTAAACTTTGTTCATATTGAATGATGGCATTATAAGATTTTGTTTTTGCTTTAATAAGATTTTGATCTTTATCAAATTCAGATGTTTTTGTTTTTATTGACGCTGTCTTTTCAAATTTTTGATTTGACGCCAAATTGTTTGATGGAGAAGCTGTTTTAACATCAGCTTTCATAGCAATTTTTTCAGAGGCATAATTTTTTCTCAAATTGTCTATACTTGAAAAAAAGTTATCACTGTAATCATTTCGGGAAGTAGAATCTGAAGCAACATAACCATATAAAAGTCTAAATGCAAATAACAAAATGAAAATGCTTACAGACCACTTACTTAATATCCAAAATCTTGTTTTAAAGCTTTTTCCCATTTTAGTTTAATTTTAGATTGACTTTTTTTATTAAAAAAGCTTTAGGTTTTCATTATCAAATGTTTTTTTAAAATTAATGATTTTTGATTAGGAGATGTGTAATTATTAACGCACACAGAAAACCAATTGTAAACCACAATAACCGAGTAACTCTGTTGTCTCTAATTATTTCTATTTTATCTTGCTCAGACATATTTTTGAAGGTTTTTAAATTTTTCAAAACAAGCACAATTAGATTTAATAAATAGCTTTAAAAAGTTTTCAAAATAACAATAAAAGACTTTTTTTCTGTAAAGAGACATCAAAAAATCAAAAAGCTTCACAAAGAATTAAAATCTCTGTGAAGCTTTGTGTTGCATTTTGTGAATCTCTGCGGCATAACAATTAACTGCATCCGCAATCAGTTCCATTGCCACAGTCTTTTTTCTTTTTCGATTTAAAGAAGAACTTTTTGATCAAAAAAGCAACTGCAAATCCTAATATGGCAAAGGCTATTATTTCTTGAAACATAACTTTTTATTTTAAAAGTTGATACGCAATTAATGCGCTAAAGTAAGCTAACGCACTCATGAAGCCTAACTGCATTGCAGGCCACTTCCATGAGTTGGTTTCTTTTTTGGTAATAGCCAGTGTACTGGCACACTGCATAGCAAAAGCATAAAATAACAGTAAAGAAATTCCTGTTGCAAAGTCAAATACTTTTCCTCCTGTATCTGGGCGGACTTCTGCCTGCATTTTGCTTTTTATGGTCGATTCGTTGTCGGTATCTCCAACACTATAAATGGTTGCCAATGTTCCAACGAAAACTTCACGGGCAGCAAACGAACTGATCAAAGCAATTCCAATTTTCCAATCGTAACCCAAAGGCTGAATCGCTGGTTCAATTGCTCTTCCCATTAAACCGATATAAGAGTTTTCTAATTTTTGAGAGTTTACTTCGTTTTCAAACTGCGTTTCGTCCAAAGTTGTATTGGCAAATCTTTCTTTTACAATGTTTTCGGCATCATTAAATTCTTTTCCAGGTCCGTAAGAAGCTAAGAACCATAAAATAACAGATATTGCCAAAATGATTTTACCGGCACCCACAATAAATGCTTTTGTTTTTTCGACAACATTAATTCCTACGTTTTTGAAAAGAGGCATTTTATAACTTGGCATTTCAACAACGAAATACGTTTTAGATTCTAATTTTAAAACTTTGTTTAAAATATAAGAAGACAAAATAGCCATGAAAAAACCTAAAACATATAAAGCCATCAGTGTTAATCCTTGAACATTTAAAACTCCAAAAACACGTTTACTCGGAATAACCAATGAAATGATAATCGCATAAACCGGCAATCTTGCCGAACAAGTGGTAAATGGCGTTACAAGAATAGTAATCAAACGTTCCTTCCAGTTTTCGATATTTCTGGTCGCCATAATTGCCGGAATGGCACAAGCTGTTCCTGAAATCAAAGGCACGACACTTTTTCCTGAAAGCCCAAATCGGCGCATGATTTTATCCATCAAAAAGACTACACGGCTCATGTAACCGCTTTCTTCCAGAATAGAAATGAAAAGGAATAAAAACGCAATCTGTGGAATGAAAATAATAACACCGCCAATTCCCGGAATGATTCCCTGCGAAAGTAAGTCGGTTAAAATACCACTTGGCAGTTCTTCCGCCACCCAACTGCTTAATGAGGCAAAAGTGCTGTCAATAAAATCCATCGGAATGGTTGACCAGCTGAAAATAGATTGAAAAATCAAAAACAAAATCGCAAAGAAAATCGCATAACCCCAACCTTTATGCGTTAAAACGCGGTCTAATTTGGCGCGAATATCTGTTGCATTCGAAGTATCTACTTTTAAACCCTCTTTCAAAACATCATTAATAAACTGATATCTTTTGATGGTTTCTTTTTGTTGTAAACGCTTTAATTCTGAATGTGATTTGGTAAAAGTATTACGGATTTCGTTTCGGTCTAAATTCGAGAAGTTAACGTCCTGTGTAATTACCAGCCACAATTTGTACATCAATTGATTTGGAAAAGCGTTTTGTAACTTTTGAAAATATTCAGGATCAATTACAGAAGCACTCAAACAAGGTTCGTTCGGAATGGTTTTATAAGAAACAATTAGTTCTTTTAATTCGTCAATTCCCAAACCTTTTCTTGAACTGACTAAAGCAATTTTGGTTTTTAATTTTTCTTCTAAATATGGAATATCCAAAGAAATCCCTTTTCTTTCCATACGATCAGACATGTTGATGACTAAAATCGTCGGAATTTCTAGGTCTTTTATCTGAGTGTAAATCAATAAGTTTCTTTTCAGATTTTCAACGTCAGTTACAACAACAGCAACGTCTGGATATAGCTTGTCATTTTTATTTAGCAAAAGTTCAATAACAACGCTTTCGTCCATCGAACTTGCATTCAAACTGTAAGTTCCAGGTAAATCTAGAATATTGGCTTTGATGTTATGTGGCAATTTGCAAAACCCCATTTTTTTCTCCACCGTAATTCCGGGATAATTTCCAACTTGCTGATTTAAACCTGTAAGCTGATTGAAGACGGAAGTTTTTCCGGTATTTGGATTTCCGATAAGGGCAACATTGATATTCTGAATACTCATTACAAATTGGTTTTGATAAGTTCAACTTCAATTTCACGAGCCGTTTCAATTCGAATCGCCACATGCGAACCGTTAATATCCAAATACAATGGATCTCCAAAAGGAGCAATCTGCAGTAACTCAACTACGCTGCCAGGGAGACAACCCATTTCTAATAATTTAAGTGGAATAAGATCGATATCAAAATCTTTGATAATGGCTTTCTCGCCTTTTTTCAGAGTGTGGATTGTATTTCGCAAGCTTATTTAGATTGAATTTAGATTGCAAAAGTAGGCAATTATTATTTATTCCAAGGCATTTAACACTTCGACAAATGCTAAAAGTTTCTAAAAATAAGGGTTTTTTACTCTTGAGACAGGAATTCGATGTCTTCTAAAAGACGTTTTATGTCTTCCTTATTTGTTCCGTCATAAAAACCGCGAACACGTCTTTTTTGATCAACCAAAACAAAATTCTCGGTGTGAACCATATCATACAATTGATCAGGTCTTCCCAATTTTACGGCCAAATAAGATTTTCTCGCCATTTTGTAAATTTCTTTTTTATCGCCAGTAACCAAATTCCATTTGCTGTCTACAACACCATGTTTTATGGCATAAGCTTTTAAAACTGGAATACTGTCAACTTCAGGAAAAACAGTATGAGAAAGTAGCATTACTTTTGGGTTATTGATAACTGCTTTCTGAACTTCTTCTAAATTGGTGGTCATTTTTGGGCAGATAGAACCGCAGGTGGTGAAAAAGAAATCGGCAACATAAATTTTGCCTTCGTAGTTTTTTTGTGTAATGGTATCGCCGTTTTGGTTTACAAAAGAAAAATCGGCAATGGTGTGGTATTTACTTTTATATTGAACGGTACTGTCTACTAATTCAGGATTTACATCTGCAGGATTGTAGATTGGTAAAGTCTTTTTTGGTTTTAAAGCAGCATAAAACAAGGATATCGTAACCACCGAAAATACTATTAAAACAATAAAGAATTTGCGGTATTTGTATAAAAGCGATTTCATAAAAAAAATTTGGTGCAAAAATACAAAAAGCAGATTCTAAAAACTTTACTGCATTATTTTTTTAACAGCCTTTTGTAACTTTTAGGATGAATTTGCAACTAAATAAAAAACGTTAAGATTTCAATTTGTGAAATTTATTCCTGTTTTTGATTTTACAGTTAGAATTTTAACACAATTTTAGAAATAATAACAATATGTTTGTATTTTCCCTTAAACTATAAATTTTTATGAAAAAGCAATTAGCTAAACCTGTGTTTGGTGTAATATCTGCAATGTTTTCGCTAACAGCAGTTCAAGCTCAAACCGCACCAAAAGAACCCGGAATTAATGTATCTTTTATGGATACCAAAGTCAGTCCGAGTCAAGATTTTTTCAAATATGTAAACGGAACTTGGTTGGATAAAACAGAAATTCCAAGCGACCGTACAACTTGGGGAAGTTTTAATGAATTGATTAAAAGGACTGACAAAGATGTAATGACAGTTCTAAAAGACGCCGCAAAAAATCCGAAATACAAATCGAATACTGATCAAGGGAAAGCCGTTAATTTATTCAATACCTACTTGGATACAATAGGAAGAAATAAAAAAGGTATTGAACCGCTAAAACCGTATTTGAAAAAAATCGATGCTATTAAAAATGTTGCTGATGTTCAGAAATATTTAATAGAAATGGAAAAAGAAGGTGGTTCAGGTTTCTTCGGAATTTATATTGGTGCTGATGATAAAGACAGCTCAAAAAATTCTGTAAATCTTGCTCCAAGCGGACTTGGACTTCCAGACAAAGATTATTACACTTCTGACGATAAAGATTCTAAAGAAAAACGTGGAAAATATGAACAGCATATTGCAAGAATGCTTCAGTTTATTGGAGAATCTCCTGAAAAAGCAAAACAAAGTGCAGCTGAAATTTTAGCTTTAGAAACAGAATTGTCTCAGCCAAGATTGAACAGAGTGGAAAGAAGAGACAGCCGTTTACAATACAATCCAATGACAGTGGCTGAAATTCAGAAATTAACTCCAGCGATTAAATGGAATGACTATTTTGCCGGTTTAGGAATTACAAAATTAGAAACTGTAATTGTTTCTGAACCTAAATACATGACAGCTTTACAAAAGGTTTTTACTGAAAATAAAGTAGGAGCTTGGAAAGAATATCTAAAATGGGATTTATTAAACGGAGCTTCTGGACAATTGTCAACAGCGCTTAGTGATGCACGTTTTGATTTTTACAGCAAAACATTAAGAGGGGCAATTAAACAGCTTCCTGCTGAAGAAAGAGCTTTGGATGTTGTTAATGGAACTGTTGGAGAGGCTCTTGGGAAATTGTATGTAGAAAAATTATTCCCAGCTGAAGCAAAAGAGAAAGCGCAGAAAATGATTCAAAATGTAATTTTAGCCTACAAAAATAGAATCAATTCTTTGGCTTGGATGTCGCCAGAAACAAAAGTAAAAGCGATTGAAAAATTAAATAAAATCACAATCAAAATTGGATATCCTGATAAATGGAAAGATTATTCAGCTTTAACAATGAAAAGTGTTGCTGAAGGAGGAACTTATTTTGATAATATGAGGAATTTATCAAAATGGGGCTTTCAGGAAAGCATTGCCAAATTGAATAAACCAGTTGATAAAACAGAATGGGGAATGTCGCCACAAACAGTAAACGCGTATTACAATCCATCTTACAACGAAATTGTATTCCCAGCAGCGATTTTACAACCGCCATTCTACAATTATCAAGCTGATGAAGCAGTTAACTACGGAGGAATTGGTGCAGTAATTGGACATGAGATTTCTCACGGATTTGATGATTCAGGTGCGCGTTACAATGCTGAAGGAAATTTGGTTGACTGGTGGACAGAAAATGATTTAAAACAATTTACTGCTTTAGGAACTGACTTGGCAAATCAATACAGCGCTCTCGAGCCATTACCGGGAGTTCACGTTGACGGTCATTTTACTTTAGGAGAAAATATTGGAGATTTAGGTGGAATTAATGCTGCTTACGATGGTCTACAATTGTATTTAAAAGAAAATGGAAATCCGGGATTAATTGACGGATTTACACCAGAACAACGTTTCTTTATTTCATGGGCTACGGTTTGGAGAACAAAATCAAGAGATGAGGCAATCAAAAATCAAGTAAAAACCGATCCGCATTCTCCAGGAATGTATAGAGCGTATGTACCAATTCAAAATGTGGATGCTTTCTACAAAGCTTTCGATATTAAGAAAGGAGATAAGATGTATGTAGAGCCAGAAAAACGAGTTAAAATCTGGTAATGAAATATTAACAATATTTAAAAACGGCGCTGAATTAGCGCCGTTTTTTTTTCAGTCATTTAGACTTTGTTTTATCCATATTTGATTCGATAAAATAAATATATTTCTTACAAATGATTTATTGTAAAATTTTAACATAGAATTAAAAATAATAACAATATGTTTGTTAACACACTTAAAAACTAAACAAAAATGATTAAAAAGCTCTCCAAACCAATGTTTTGTGTGGTTTCTGCAATGTTTTCATTAACAGCAGTACAAGCACAAAACAACAAACCAAAGGAACCAGGAATCAATGTTTCCAACATGGATCCTAAAGTTACCGCAAGCCAGGATTTTTTCCGTTATGTAAATGGTACCTGGTTAGATCAAACAGAAATTCCTAGTGACCGTAATTCTTGGGGTAGTTTTAACGAACTGCGCCAGAAAACAGATGATGATGCACTTGCTATTTTAAAAGCCGCTTCAAAAGACCCAAAGTATAAATCGAATACAGATCAAGGCAAAGCAATTGCTTTATTCAATACAATTTTGGATACTGTCGGCAGAAACAAAAGAGGAATTACACCCCTTCAGCCTTATTTGAAGAAAATTGATGCCATTAAAAATGTGGCAGATCTTCAAAATTATATCACTGAAATGCAGCTTGCCGGCGGATCAGGTTTCTTTGGAGTTTATGTTGGGGCTGATGCTAAAAACAGTAATAAAAATTCGGTGACTTTAGGACCAGGTACATTAGGTTTATCTGATAAGGATTACTACAATTCAGATGATAAAGATTCTAAAGAAAAACGTGAAAAGTATGAAGTTCATATTGCTAGAATGTTGCAATACATTGGAGAATCTCCAGCAAAAGCAAAAGAAAGCGCAAAACAAATCTTGGCTTTAGAAGTAGAAATGTCTGCACCTAGACTAGACCGCGTAGAAAGAAGAGACCGAAGAAAACAATATAATCCAACAGCGGTTGCCGATTTGAAAAAGAATACACCTTCTATTCAATGGGAGAAATATTTCACAGGAATTGGAATGACAAAATTAGACACTGTAATTGTCGCGCAGCCACGTTATATGATTGCTTTGGAAAAGACTTTTACAGAAAAGAAAGTAGAAGCTTGGAAGGAGTATTTAAAATGGTCGTTATTAAATAAAACGGCTTCAACTTTAACGACAGATATCGAAAACGCCAATTTTGATTTCTACGGAAAAACATTGACAGGAGCTTTAAAACAACGTCCACGTGAAGAAGTCGCTTTACAGGTAATCAACGGAGCAACTGGTGAAGCTTTAGGAAAACTGTATGTAGAAAAATTATTTCCTGCTGAGGCAAAAGCAAAAGCAAAAGATATGATTGCAAATGTAATGCAGGCTTATGAAAATAGAATCAATGCATTGACTTGGATGTCAAAAGAGACTAAAGTAAAAGCAATTGAAAAACTAAAGAAACTAACAGTTAAGATTGGATATCCGGATAAATGGAAAGATTATTCAAAATTAGAGCTTAAAAATGTAAGCGAAGGCGGAACTTATTTTGATAATATGAGAAATTTATCAAAATGGGCTTATTCTGAAAACTTAGCGAAATTAGGTAAACCGGTTGATAAAACAGAATGGGGAATGTCTCCGCAAACTGTAAATGCATACTTTAACCCTTCGTACAACGAAATTGTATTCCCAGCAGCAATTTTACAGCCACCATTCTACAATTATCAAGCAGATGAAGCGGTAAATTATGGCGGAATTGGAGCGGTAATTGGTCATGAGATTTCTCATGGTTTCGACGATTCAGGAGCTCGTTATAATGCTGAAGGAAACCTTGTAGATTGGTGGACTGTCGATGATTTAAAACAGTTTACGGCTCTTGGAGGAGAATTGGCGGCACAGTACAGCGCATTAGAACCGCTTCCTGGAATTTTCGTTGACGGTAAATTTACTTTAGGTGAAAATATTGGAGATTTAGGAGGAACAAACGCGGCTTATGATGGTTTGCAATTGTACTTGAAAAAACACGGAAATCCAGGTTTAATCGACGGATTTACGCCAGAACAACGTTTCTTTATTTCTTGGGCAACAGTTTGGAGAACAAAATCTCGTGATGAAGCAATTAAAAGTCAAGTCAAAACAGATCCACACTCTCCAGGAATGTACAGAGCGGTTGTGCCAATTAAAAACTTAGATTCTTTTTATGATGCTTTTGGAATCAAAAAAGGAGATCCAATGTATTTGGAACCAGAAAAACGAGTTAAAATCTGGTAATTTAAATTTTGATGATATAAAAAAGGGCTGTCTCGATTTTACGGAACAGCCCTTTTACTATAGTATTGTTTTCAAAAACTTGACACCAGTTATCATTCCGTAGTAGAAAAATAATATTATCCCACCCCATTTATTTACGTTCCGTAGGAACGTTTTATATTTTGGATTGTTAAAAAATGGTGTCAATTAAACGTTCCTACGGAACGTAAAATAATGATTACACATAATTTTTCTACCGATGAAATGTTCCTATGGAACATAATTTGTCATTATTTCAAATGACTGTAGATATACGTTTCAATTGCTTTTAAATCTTCGTCAGACATTTCTTTTGTAATGGCAAAATTGGTCTGCATTACCGAAAACTGACTTGGATCAACAATGGGTTCTCCATTTCCTTTTAAGAAAGTAACCATGTCGCCTTTTTTGTCTTTATAAATCTTAGCGATTTCTTTGATACTCGGCCCAATTACCTTTTGATCGGGTTGATGACAGGCTGTGCAGTTTCCTCTTCCTTCAAAAATTTCTTTTCCTAAAGCTTCTGGTGTTGCCGCTTTAGCCGATTCTCCTTCAGAATACGATTCTGTTGTTTGATCTTTACTTTCAGAACCTTCTTTTTTACAAGAAGCAAAAGCTAGAACAGCAGATAAGAATAAAATCTTTTTCATTTTATTTGTTTAATAAAATTGCTGCTTCTTTTGCAAAATATGTCGAAATAAGATTGGCACCAGAACGTTTGATGCACATTAATTGTTCCATCATAATTTTATCGTGATCAAGCCATCCTCTTTCAGATGCCGCTTTAATCATAGCATATTCTCCAGAAACCTGATATACAGTTACAGGAACATGTACAGTATTTTTTATTTCGCGAACAATATCCAAATAAGCGATTCCCGGTTTTACCATAACCATATCTGCACCTTCTTCTACATCTGACAAAGCTTCTTTGATTGCTTCGATGCGGTTGGCATAATCCATTTGGTATGTTTTTTTATCTTTTGGAACCACAACATCAGCTTCTTTTGGAGCAGAATCTAAAGCATCTCTAAATGGACCGTAAAAAGCAGAGGCATATTTAGCAGAATAGCTCATGATTCCAACATTCTGAAATCCGGCAGCATCCAGACCTTCGCGCAGGCGCAAAACGCGTCCGTCCATCATATCGCTTGGCGCAACAAAATCAGCACCAGCTTCTGCGTGCGAAATGGCCATTTTTACTAAAGCATCAACTGTACTGTCGTTTTCGACATCGCCATTTGTTATAATTCCGTCATGACCATAAATAGAATATGGGTCTAAAGCCACATCTGGCATAACGATCATTTCTGGACAAGCGGCTTTTATGGCACGAATTGCCTGCTGCATTAATCCGTTAGAATTCCAAGCCTCTTTACCAGTATTGTCTTTTAGGTTTTCACTGACTTTTACATAAATATTTACAGCACGAATTCCTAAATCATAAAGTTCTTTTACTTCTTCAACTGTTAAATCTATAGATCTTCTGAAAATTCCCGGCATTGATGGAATTTCTACTTTTACATTTTCTCCTTCAGCAATAAACATTGGAAACATAAAATCCGATGGACTTAAACTGGTTTCGCGAACTAAAGAACGAATCGATTCATTTACTCTTAATCTTCTGCCTCTTTGTAATGGGAACATATAAATTTAGATTTTAGATTTTAGATTTTAGATTTTAACCTGAATTTGAAAACAGATTGATAAATCCTTATTCTAAAATTGTAGTTGTTTTTTATTTTTTTGAAGTTTGTCTCACTTTTTTATGAGTGGCGCAAAGTTAAAGAAAAAGGAACAGAATAAGGCGTTTAGCTTGTTGTAGAATCCGTTAATATTATCTAAAAATTTAGATTTTTATTGTTTGAACTAAAGCATGGTTTTTCAGAATATTACATCTAAATTTGTAATATGAAGAAAATTCTCGCTTTATTGTGCTGTCTGCTCTTAACAAGCTGTTTCGAGATTACAGAAAGAATTAAACATCACGACGATCAAAGTGGTGAATATACTTTGATGATTGATTTTTCGAAATCGTGGTTTAAAACCAAATCGGCTATTTTTTTGGAAGAAGTCGATGGCGTTAAAATTCCGAATGAACAAGAGATTACCCAGAAACTGGAAGATTTTAAAAGTAAGGCTTTGAAGATTGACGGGATTTCAAATGTTTCGACCAAAACCGATTTCAGCAATTATGTTTTCATCATCAAACTCAACTACGCTAATCTCAAAGCATTAAATGCTGTTGTAAATACGATAAACAATCAGCGCGATCAGATTCACTTTAGCGGAAGCGGTAAAACTTTTGAAAGAATTGCCTCTTATCCAGTTCCTGAAAAAGTAGTCAACGATCCAAAGAAAAAGAAAGATCTGGAAGAAGCTAGTATTACTTCTATTTATACTTTTGATAGAGATGTTTTAACTGCTGATAATGTGAATAGTAAAATTTCTAAAAACAATAAAACGGTTTTCCTGAAACAAAGCATGTACAGTGTTTTCAAGAAATCGACCTTAATGAACAATACAATACAATTAACGCCTTAATTTATGAAGCAGCTTTATTTTTTATTTTTATTATTCGCCTCAACGCTGACTTTTGGTCAAGCCAATTTGGATAAATACGATTATTTTGTACAGTTTAACGGAAATCAGCTTTCGAAAAAAGTAGATATTAATCAAGTGCTGAATCATCCCATTATTACTAAATATACAGGTAAAAATCCTGATTTCGATCTCAGAAAATACGCTTCCATTATCAAATTAGATCAGAAGATTACCATTCATGGAAGTTTTCTGGATAGCGTTCCGTATTATCAGGTTACGATTCCGATAAAAAATAAAGAAGCTGTTAATCAGTTTCTAGTAGATAAATTAGGAGCAGGAGCAGAGAATAACACAATTCAGGATTTTGGCAAATATTCCGTTTTTACGCCAAAAGGAGTTAAAAAATCATTGGCTTGGAACAATGAATATTTAATGATATTTGAATTGACCAAAAGGCTTCCAACAAAATTTTATAACGAAACTTCAACTGTAGCAATGGATTCTGTTGCAGTCGTAGATTATTATGAAAATGACACCATTGTAGCACCAGCTTATGGTGATCCAACAGTATCAGTTCCAAGTCCGCCAAAAATGGGAAAGCCTTCTGCTAAAGAAGAACCAATAGTTTTTAATGAGCCAGCTGTCGCAACAGATGCTGTACAGGAAGATTATTTGCATGAAGGAAATCCTTACGAAGCCTATTCAGTAGAGCAAGCAGAATTTGATAGAAAATTGGCGGAAAACCAAAGTGAAATTATAAAACGTTTGTTTGAAAATGGTTTTACAGCACCAACTTCTTCTAAGGTTACTATTGGAGCAGATATTTCTTCGTGGGTCGATTATGGCGGCATGATTTCGACATTGTATGCTGCGTATAGTTATCCGATGAGACTTTTTGGAGGTTATGATAAATATCTGCCAATGCAGAAGAACTTCGGGAATTTTGTAAAAGGAATAAACCTTGATTTCTATTTTGATAATGATAATGCCAGAATCGAGGAAATTGTAGAATATTCTAAAGAAATTGCTGAGGCAGTAAGCAAAATTGGAGATCGAAAAATAAACAAAAACATCTTCAATTATTTCCCAGCTCAAAAACCATTAGGATATATGTCTTATCATATCAACACCAAAGCAGCACTTGAAAAGTTTCCATCTTTAATGACAGATATGTTTCAGAATCCAAAGTTTACAAAAGAGGATATTGGAATCATTACCAATTTAATTTCGACCATAGTTGATGAAGAAGCCACAGCAAAGCTTTTTGATGGTGATTTAAGCGCTTTTTTATACGATGTGAAAGAAGTTGAGGTAATGACCAAAAAATATGGTTATGATGAAAATTACGAGGAAAAAATAACGGAAGAGAAAGTGAAAAAGACAATTCCGTTGTTTTCGGTAGTTTTTACCTCCACACATCCAACTTTTGGAGATAAATTGCTGCAGTTAGGCGTTCGCAAAAAACTACTGACTCAAGTTGGGAATTATTACCAGATTTTAGGGACTAAAGAATATGGCGATATTTATATCCTAAAAGATAAAGATGTTGTAGCGATAAGCAATACATTAAATTATTTTAGTCAGGGAAGCGGTTCTTTTGTGAAAGAATCAAAGAAAGATCTGAGCAAGAATGCAATCTTCGGAAAACTGAATATTTCGCAGACTGTTAAAGCTTTCGGACAAAACGCTAAAGAAGATGAAATGAATAAAGTGACTAGACTTGCAAGCCAGTTTTCAGATTTTACAATGGAATCTCCTAAAAAACTGATTGATAATAAATTCAAGTTTGTCCTTAAACTGAACTCTTTGCAAACCAATAAAAACATCATTTTACAGACATTAGATCTGGCTGACGATATGATGGGTTCAAAATAAAGCTCAAAACAAAAATCCCCGAAATGTCAGGTTTCGGGGATTTTTTTAGATAAAAGATCGTGGCTAATGAAATTAAAACGAAAATGTTTTAACACATAGAAACATAGATTTTCATATTGAAAAAAGAGAGTAGAAGAAACTAGTTTCCACACATAGCTAACTATGTGCATTAATGCAAGTGAAACGCCTTTTTTACATCTAATAAACTATGTTTCTATGTGTTGAAATAATTATGCCCACAGATTAAAAGTAGCTTTTAAGTAATAGAAGCTTTGTAAATGGTTTTTATGGTCTCGCCAAGTACGGCATTAAAATCATCATCAGATTGACCTGCGCTGAGACCTTCAGATAATGCTCTGGAAAAACTGGCAATTAATCCGTGGTTTTGTGCCAGTTTAGTATTCGCATCTTCTCTGGAATATCCTCCCGATAATGCTACAACACGAACTACATGCGGATCTGTTATCAATTCGCCATAGAAATTATTCACTGTTGGGATAGATAATTTCAGCATTACTCTCACATTTTTGTCAAGAGCATTTAGCTGTTTTATGATTTCGTCCTTCAGAATCTGCTCTGATTTTTCTTTGTCAGCGCTGTAAATATCAACTTCAGGTTCAATAATCGGAATCAATCCTTTTTCGAAAATCTGCAAACCAACCCTGAACTGTTGTTCTACGATATCTCGAATTCCGTCTGGATTTGCTTCTTTAATTACCGAACGCATTTTAGTTCCAAAAACATTTCGTTCTACAGCTCTTGTCAACAATTCATCCAGATTTGGAATAGGTTTCATCAATTGAACACCACTGGCAAGATCAGCAAGCCCTTTATCTACTTTTAGAAACGGAACGATGTTTTTCTTTTCCCATAAATAATCGGCAGTCCATAAACCATCAATCTTACGGTCCATGGTATTTTCAAACAAAATAGCACCCAAAATATACTCGCTGTCAAAAGCGGGACTTTTAATAATTCTAGTTCTCATTTCATGTACAAGCGTGTACATTTCTTCGTCGTTAGAATAGCTGTCTTCTTGTACGCCGTATTGTAATAATGCTTTTGGTGTGCTTCCGCCGCTTTGATCTAGTGCTGCGATAAAGCCTTTTCCAAAATGCATACGATTTAATTGTTCCTGGTTCACATTTGCCATAATAATGAATTTAAGTTTTGTAAATCCATGTAATTTAAGCAATTTTTACAACTTATTGATTATGAGTTGGTAGGTTTTTTAAAGCCCGATTTTATCATTCACCTTGTCATAAACTTCTTTTACTTTTTTGGGAGGATCAAATCGATAACCTGCAGAAATTTTTAAGGTTACAATATGATCATTTAATCTCGGATCGACTTTATCATCCTGAGCAAAACTAATGGTATTAAGAGTTGCGAAAGCAAAGAAACGGTCTTTGTTGTAGGCTAATTTTAAATTGAAATCGGCCTGATATAAAGCTGAGGTGTCTTTATCAATCAAATTCAGCCCAGCACCCAGCGCCAGTCCGGCGCCAATTAAAACCCGATCGCTAATCACAAAATTGTAAAAGTAGGAGGGAGCAAGCGTAAAAACATAAATATCTCCTGGTGATGAATCGGGCGTATTTAAATCTAAATTGGTGTAATAAAAAGAGAAAGTAGGAATGAAACTTCCGGAACTTTTGGTCTGCCATTCGTTTTGACTGACCAATGTTTTAAAAGAAAATTTATCATTGAAAACGTAAGCCGTCGATCCGCCGATTTTCATTGTTCGCATACTCGGCAGTTGTGCCGTAATGTTGTCATCCTTAATATAAAACCCTTTTTGATTGATATAAGTGAACGACTGCATCCATTTTTTTAAATAAAAACGGGTATTGAAATTGAAATGTTTGGAATGCGAATCGCCTTTGTTTTGACTCAAAAATTTAGGTGCAAAACCAAAACCAACATCTATGATTTTATAATTTAGGTTAAAACCAATTTGTTCTCTTCGATTCGGAATAAGATTGACATACATTTTGGTTTCCGGATTATCTGAAGCAATCTGAAAACTATTGGAAGTGTCTAAATAATAAACACTGGCCGTAATTTTATCGTCGTACGATTTGAAATAGGGATTTCGTATGGAATCGTTTTGGGCGAAACATCCAAAAATGCTGGTAAAGAATGTGGTGTATACCAGTTTTACTATTTTGTTGCTATTTATTTTTTCTGTGATTAACAAAATAATGTAATAAAAGAAGAAAAGCAATTAAAACTATAAACATTGCTATAAAAGTTAATATCTTTTGTTCAAATGTTTGAAGACTCTGAGCCGTGTTTACACCTTGAAACAGTAATGCTATTACTGCTGAAAAGATACCTAATAATTCAATGTTTTTGTTAGAATTATTCCTGATTTCTTCTTGGAGTTTATCTCTATCTTTTTTAAATAAGCTGACAAATGCATCAAGATTATTTAAACTTTTAATTTCATTATCAATTCTTAATAAAAAAGCTTCAGTATATCTTTCGAAATCGTCATATTTTTCAAATTCTATAGGAAGAGAGAAAGTAGAAGAAGAAAATACATTTATTTCAATGGTATCAATTTTATGCTTTTTTATACACTCTTTAAAAGGTAATTGACAAGCGTAATTTAAGTGAACTTTTGACCATTTGAGATATTTTTTAAATATATTGAAGTATTTTTGTAAAAGTTCGTGAGATCTTTTAATTTCTAAAATATCAAATTTAGAATTTTGACTGTCTAAAGAAAGTGCTGTGATTTTTATTTCAATATATTTATTTAAAAAATCACATATTTTATAATAAGGAAAGAAATTGTTTAAGAAAGAATCATCTTGAATTTTTTCTATTTTTTCTATTTCACAGTCAATTAAATTTTCTACAATTTCTACTTTTGATTCAGTAGAAATATTCTTTATTGTTTCAGAAAATATATTGTTAGATATATAATTTTTAATTTTATCTAAAGCGAATTTATCAAAAGAGGTTGAATCAATAGGGATTGATTGTATTTCATCAAGAAGTTTAGTTAACTTTGAAAAATTAGAATTAAGATCTTTGTAATATTTTGTTAAAGAATGAAAATCCAAAGCACAAACTTTTCCAATATCTATGATTTTTTTTGCATTACGCTTAAGGATAATTGTTTTTTCGTGATTGTCTTCACTTAAAAAATGATTTTTAGAATATCGGTCCCAATCTTTAAAAACTTCAAGTTTAAGTTTATGTGCTGTAAGGTCAAAGTTTGATTCTTTTCCTAAGAAAACGTAATTTTCATTATGGACATTATCTTCTTTGTTTTTTCTAATTATAAGTTTTCTAATTAAAAAGATACTTTTTTCAATTAACAACTCTAATATTTTTGAGATAGTTGGCGTACTTATGAAATACTTACTGCAAATTTCTAATTCGTTTTTAGAGATAAGTAAAGTTTTTATATCTTGAATGTCATATTTTAAGCAAAAATCTTTCCTTAAAAGAATTAAATTGTTTTTTACTGATAGAAGTAACTCCTTTTTTAGATCATTTTGAATGAATGATGTATTGCTTTTTAACTCATCTAAGATATCTTGAGTGCGATCAGACAAGTCAAAAAGTGTATTTAGAGATGGATTCTCTATTAATCGCAATAGAAAATTAGAACTTGATTGGAATTCAAGTAATGATTTTTTTAATACAGATAAAGGTTCTAGTTCCTGAATTTTATTTTCTAATGACAATTGAATTTCTTCGTCAATTTCGTCATTAAATTCTGCAAATTGAAATTTACCACAAATTGTAATTGTTTTTTTTATCAGATCTGAAAAATCAGTATGAAAGCATTCTCCACCAATAATTGAAAAATGTAAAAATTCAAAAAATTTTACTAAATAAAGTTTTTCAAAACTTTCGATTTCATTTTCAAAATTGCTTAATAAAACCTCATGAAAATAATCATCATCAGTACCAATTTGTAATTCAGTTGTGGCATCTAATGCTTTTTGATATGCATTTGTTGACCAATCGGATTTCGATAAGTCAGTCGCTTCATCTAATATTTTTTGTAGCCAAAAACAATTCATCAATTATACTAAGTCAAGATTAACTACTTTAATATCATTAATTATATCTTCTTTTGGTATAATTGAAGAGTAAGAGTTTCTAGCTCTCGCAAGAGAATAATTTTTTCTCCAACAATTCCATTTGTGTGTTAATTCAACAAGTGTACCAGCATCAGTAAACAGTAATCTTGGTTCTAATTCCAATAATAAATTAATTGAATCTATTATTTTATTTTCTATTAGTGTATTAATATTTGGTTTGTTATTTGAAAAATAGAGTTTTTCATTTGAAAGTATAAATTCAGTAAAATTTTTTTCTCTCCTAATTTGACTATAAATGTTTGTTTCTACTGGTCCATACGGCATTGCCCAAAACTCATTTATATCCAATAATTCTCTGTCTTTTTCACTATTAATTACTATTACAAAAAAATGAAGCTTAATTAATTTTAGTATAGTAAAATCATTGTTTTCATTAAACTGGTCTAACGTTATTTTAGTTTGCTCTATATAACGATTAGACAAATGATAAACTACATTTTTGAATATTTCAGTAGAATTTGCCATAAAAGCTTTTGTTAATATTGTAAATATAATACATTTAAATCCATGTTTTAGGATTTTGTAAGATTAAAATTAATTTTTCTTCGTCACTTCCTGTTTCTGGATGATGATCATAAACCCATTGCACATGTGGAGGAAGGCTCATTAAAATACTTTCAATTCTTCCATTAGTCTTTAAACCGAATAATGTTCCTTTATCATGAACTAAATTGAATTCAACATAACGTCCTCTACGAATTTCTTGCCAATTTCTTTGTTCAGGACTATATGGCAGATTCTTTCTTCTTTCTACAATCGGAACGTAAGCTTCAAGGAAACTATTGCCGACTTCGGTTACAAAATCGTACCAGTTTTCCATCGACATTTGTTCATTGGCTTTGCAATAATCAAAGAACAAACCGCCAAGTCCACGCGCTTCGTTTCGGTGTGCATTCCAGAAATATTCGTCACATTTCTTTTTATAAAGTGGATAAAACTCAGGATTATGTTTGTCACAAGCTGTTTTACAAGTTTGATGAAAGTGTTTAGCATCTTCTTCAAACAAATAATAAGGCGTTAAATCCTGTCCGCCACCAAACCATTGATTGATGACTTTTCTAGGACCTGTACTGAGCGAAGTCGAAGTATCATACATTTCAAAATATCGCCAATTGGCGTGCACAGTAGGAACCATCGGGTTTTTCGGGTGAATTACCAAACTTAATCCGCAGGCAAAGAAATCGGCTTCGCCAACGCCAAACATTTTTTGCATAGTATCTGGTAATTTTCCATGAACGGCAGAAATGTTTACACCACCTTTTTCGAAAACAGCACCGTTTTCTATAACGCGAGTTCTTCCGCCGCCGCCTTCAGGACGTTTCCATAAATCTTCACGGAATTTTGTTGTTCCGTCAACAGCTTCTAATCCTGCACAGATTTGGTTTTGTAAATTTTGTATGTATGCGTAAAATAGGTCTTTCATTGTAATTATTTTTTGGCTTTCGCCGAAGCAATTTTAGTATTAATCCCAAAAGAAAAAACCTTGCTTTCCTGTTGGATATATTGGTAAATAGCCAAAGCTTTATCCGTAAAATTATAATTTTCTTCTTTAGAAAATTCGACTAAAATATCTCCAAATTGTTCTAAATGTTCCCAGTCAAAATGAAGTCGCATTAATAATGTGATTAAATCTTCATTGGTTTGGCTGGATAAAGTTTCGAGGTTCAATCCAATTTCTTTAAGCAGATCTTCGATGTTCGATTTTTCTAGATTGTTCAAAGGATAAGGAACATAAACAAGAGTTCGTAACGTTTTGAGGACGTTATCAATTCTTATCTTTTCTTCATCTCTTAATCCTTTATTAAGCATAATGTCCTAGAATTTTTTGTTGCTGATCGTTTTTTTCTGAAATGCCATTATGGGCTTTTTTGTAAAAGAGGTTTCGCTTCTTTTGCCTATGTTTTTAATGACACGATAAACAAAATATAAAACAGGCAACGAATAATATATAAAACCCATACAGATTGGGACATAAGGTTTTTCAATAAACAATCCACTGGATTTTACCGTTTGGAAATAATGTGATTTTTCTAAAAATTCTTGTGTCAATCCAAATGGCGGAATTATAGAATTTGCCATACAAACTGCAAGAATCAATAAAAAGTAGAAAAGCGCTTTAGCCGCCGATTTTCCCATTTGATACATTCTGACTTCGGGAGCAACATTTGAAAAAGCAAATCGCATTCTATTTAAAACTGTAAGCAGATAAATATATAGAATATTGGTATTGACTACAGATTCATTAAAAGAGTAAGCAAACGTTGCATATAGCGGAAAAAACACAAAAAGAGACCATTTTCTAGGCATAACTGCCATAAAAACTCCAGAATGCACCATGATAAACTCAAAAGCCATCAAAACAGCCAAATCATTTATCAAACTTACCGGATGTAATTCTGGATGCATCCAAACCATTAAAAACACATAAGAATAATAAGCCTGAAATCCATATTCAATAAATGAAAAAGGTGAGTTTCTGTTGAGGTTTAGATTTGCTAGCATATTTTTTTCTTTCCTGCAAGGTTTTTAAAACCTTGTAGGTATTTCTTCTTGTTATACTTTTTATTTTTTAATAAGTTACAAACCTACAAGGTTTTGGAAACCTTACAGGAAAAATCTAAGTTACTCAAAAGTATACGTTTCGTTTAAAAAATCATTCTTTTGATTATGACAAAAGATAAAATTTTCAAAATCTCCAAACAAATTTAAAACTTCATTTCGTTCTATTTTGGTTTCTTTATTTGATAAAAAAGCTTGATAGGATGAAAATTTGAAATCTTTAAAATCTAAATCAAAATGATGTTTCGGATTTAAATGAACATAAAGAATCAGTCGTCTTAAATAATTTTCATCTTTTAACCTTATCCTTTTAAAATGCTTTTCAAATAAACTTCCTGTTCTATTGGTTTGTTTATTAAATGCCTTAGCATAAGAATTAAATAAGTTTGAAAATGCTTGTGTAGCCTCTTTTTCTTCTACATTTAAGCGAATAACTAAATGAAAATGATTATTCATCAAGCAATATGCAAAAACTGAAATTTTATGTTCTGTAAATTTAGCTAATTGTTTTAAGAAATAAAGTTTGTTAGCGTCATTTTCAAAAATAGTTATTCCATTAATTCCTCTATTATAAATATGATAATAACAATCCTTATCAAGTGTTTCCAATTTCATTTTTATTTACCCAAAAGTAAGTTTTTACTGTAAATATAAAAAAAGAACTTTTATACCTACAAGGTTTTGGAAACCTTGCAGGAAATCAAATGAGACTGAACACTGAAATACTAATTCCCGTATTCCTTCACCGCGTCAATAAATGCTTTGGCGTGATCTACAGGAATATTTGGTAAAATTCCGTGACCTAAATTTACGATATATTTATCTTTTCCGAACTCGTCGATCATTTCATGAACCATTTTCTTAATTGTCGGAATTGGAGAAAGTAATCTTGACGGATCAAAATTTCCTTGTAATGTAATGTTTCCGCCAGACAAATAACGCGCATTTCTTGCAGAACAAGTCCAATCTACTCCAAGAGCAGAAGCACGACTTTTACCCATGTCGCCAAGAGCAAACCAGCATCCTTTTCCGAAAACAATAACCGGAGTAATATCCGCTAAAGCGTCAACAATCTGGTTGATGTATTTCCATGAAAATTCTTGATAATCAACCGGAGAAAGCATTCCGCCCCAAGAATCAAAAATCTGAACTGCATTTACACCCGATTTTACTTTTTCTTTTAAGTATAAAATGGTAGTATCTGTAATTTTTTGCAATAAAGTATGCGCTGCAACTGGGTTTGAAAAACAGAATCCTTTTGCAGTGTCAAAACTTTTAGAACCTTTTCCTTCAACAGCATAGCAGAAAATGGTCCAAGGAGAACCAGCGAAACCAATTAATGGTACTTCGTCGTTCAACATTTCTTTAGTCAATTTCACAGCATCAAAAACATAACCTAATGTTTCATTTACATCTGGAACATACACTTTGTGAACATCTTCCAAAGAACGAATCGGATTTGGAATAATTGGCCCTAAATTGTCTTTCAATTCTACATGAATTCCCATTGCACGAGGCACTACCAAAATATCCGAAAATAAAATAGCAGCATCTGGAGCAATTCTGCGAATTGGTTGCACTGTGATTTCGGCAGCTAATTCTGGAGTTTCACAACGTGTAAAGAAATCATATTTATCACGAAGTTCTCTAAACTCTGGTAAATATCTTCCTGCCTGGCGCATCATCCATACCGGTGGACGCTGTACTGTTTCTCCTTTTAATGCTTTTAAAAATAGGTCGTTTTTTAACATGGATTTTCTATGTTTTAAACCCGACAGGTTTTGAAAACCTGTCAGGTTTGTTATTGTTATTTATATTCCTGAATTACATCTTCAATCACATTTTCAATTGTGGGCTGATCTGCAATAATGATGTTTTTTGTGGTTTTATGTAATGCTTCTGCGGTGGTTTCTCCAATACAGAAACAAAGTTGTTTGTTTATAGTGTTGTCTTTCAGATAACTTTCAACTCCAGAAGGACTGAAAAATAATATCGCTTCTGGATTTGCTTTTAATTTCTGAGGTTGAAGCGTAGTTTCGTAAACCTGAATTTCGTTGAATTTAATTCCGTTTTCTTTTAACGCTTCTGGCAAAGTATCTCTTCGAAGATTGCCACTGAAAAAAGTATAGCTTTCGTTGCTGTAAATTAAGCTGATAATTTCGGCTAGGTCCGATGCGTAACCAGTGTAAGCCACAACATTAAATCCGTTTTCCTCTAGAAGAGTTTTAGTTTTAAGTCCAACGCAATACACGTTTTTCTCCCGAAGCTTCGGGATTAATTCTTCTGATTTTGGATTGGATAAAACACTGTGAACAGCATTTTGACTCGTAAAAATCAGACTTTCGTTGAGGTTTTTTAATTCAAAAGATTTGTTTTCGGTTTTAATGAAATCGGCTTCGATTAACTCAATGCCATATTTCATTAGCTCTTGCTTATGAAGAGGAGATAATATTTTTGTAGAGAGTATTTGAACTGGATTTGCCATTATTTCTTCAGGGATTCTTTAATCTGCTTCATTAATTCCGTTCCGCCATTATTCAGGATTTCCTGAGCTGCATTGAAACCTAGTTTTTTCCATTCCGAAATATCAACAGTTTTGTCAATTTCAATTTTTTGTTTTCCGTCGATAGAAAGTAAAACACCTTGAAAATGCAAAGTGTCTTCATCTTCGTTATAAGTGACTAAAGATCCGATTGGCGCTGTACATCCTCCTTCAAGCGTTCTCAAAAACTGACGTTCGATATAGGTACAGATTTCAGTTTCAATATCATTTAACTGAGAAAGTGCATCCAATGTATAATTGTCATTTTCCATTGCCACCACAAGCATTGCTCCTTGCGCCGGTGCAGGAATCATCCAATCTAAATTGATATAATTTTCAGGTTTTAAGTTAATTCGTTCTAAACCAGCAGCTGCAAAAACAGCTCCGTCCCAATTATTGTCTTGTAGTTTTTGCATACGTGTATTTACATTTCCACGTAAATCCACGACAGTATGATTAGGATATTTATTAAACCATTGTGCTTGACGACGAAGACTTCCCGTTGCAATGGTACTTGGATTTGAAAAATCAGGGTTTCCTTTATGAACTAAAATATCTAAAACATTGGCTCTTGGCAAAACAGCTCCTTGAACAATTCCTTTTGGCAAAGCAGTCGGAACATCTTTCATAGAATGCACCGCAATATCAACATCTCCGTTGATCATCGCAATGTCAAGCGTTTTAGTAAAAATTCCAGTGATTCCTAATTCGTAAAGTGGCTTATCCAGAATAATATCACCTTGAGATTTTACTGCAACAATCGAGGTTTTATAACCTAAATCGTTTAGTTTTTTCTCTACAGTGTGTGCTTGCCAAAGTGCTAATTCGCTGTCACGCGTTCCTATTCTGATTGTTTTTTCAGCCATGTTTTGTTTTTTGAACCATATAAGTTATATAAGTAATTTAAGCAGTTTGGGTAAAACACAGTTTTTAAATGAACTTATATAACTTATATGGTTTAAATTTTATTTAAGATGCTTTTATTTTGAAGACTTTTTCGATCCATTCGATGCTTTCATCGACCATGGTATCGTCGTCTTTTAAATGATTTGCAAAATGAGTAGTGATTTTTTGGATGATTCTGTTGCTGATGATTTCAGCTTGTTCTTCGTTGAAATCAGCAATTTTTTTGCTTTGAAAATCCAATTCAGAAACTTTAATGGCGTTTAGTTTGTCTTTTAACGCATTGATTGTAGGCGCAAATTTTCGGCCTTTCATCCAGGTAACAAATTCCTCTTTGATTTCTTCAATGATTGCTTCCGCAGCCGGAATGTGTAATTTTCTGTTTTCCAAAGTTTCATCTGTCAATTGAGACAAATAATCCATGTGGATTAGAGTTACACCTTCTAATTCCTCAACATTTTCATTCACGTTTTTCGGAATCGATAAATCTAGAATCAACAAAGGTTTTTTAAGATTCAAAATCGCTTTGTCAACTGTTGGGTTTTGCGCGCCGGTTGCTACAACCACAACATCGGCTTTTTGAAGTTCTAAATGTAATTCAGAATAATCTTTAACAATCAAATTTAGTTTTCCAGCCAATTTCTCAGCTTTATCTTTTGTTCGGTTGATTAAAGTGATGTGTTCGTTTTTAGTATGTTTTACTAAATTCTCGCAAGTATTTCTTCCTATTTTTCCAGTTCCAAAAAGTAGAATGTTTTTGTTGCTGATATCCTCAACGTTTTTAAGGATGTATTGTACAGAAGCAAAAGAAACCGAAGTAGCACCAGAACTGATTTCAGTTTCTGTTTTAATTCTTTTACTTGCCTGAATTACCGCATTTACCAATCTTTCCATAAAAGCATTGGCTAATCCCATTGATTTTGAATGCGTAAAACTGGTTTTTATTTGAGAAATAATTTCAAAATCGCCTAAAATTTGACTATCTAAACCAGTTCCTACGCGAAAGATATGATTGATTGCTTCCTGATTTTTGTAAACGAAACCCACTTTTTGAAAAGCATCTACAGATCCGTTACTATTATCGCAAATAAGTTTTATTAATTGAAATGGATGTTCTGCAAAACCGTAGATTTCAGTTCTGTTGCAGGTTGAAGTTACTATTAAACTTTCTATTCCATCGTTTTTAGCCTGTTCCAGCAAACGCGTCTTTGCAACTGCATCCAAACTAAATTGACCTCTGACCTCAGCATCAGCTTTTTTGTAACTCAGACCAACTGAGTAAAAATAAAGGTGTTTCGGTACGTTATTGTTTTCCATAAATTCACTTTCATAAAAGTGCAACAAAATTATTACTATACCATCGATAAAAATAACGCTAAAAGTACTTTTTATGTCGCTGTATGTTTTTTTAATTCTAAAGAGGTCTTTTTATTTAGAAATCAGCATTTTTATAGCAAAATCAAGTCATTTGAAATGTTTTGTTTAGAGTCATTCTAAATAATTTAATGCAAATAGATAAAATTTGTCTGAAAAAAAATATCGCTGAGGGTTCAAAAATTGAAAATAGAATTTTTCAAATTATTTACTATCGTACTGACGTTATTTTATTCGAAAATTGAATTGAATAAAAAGCGCTATCTTAAATTTTCAAGATAGCGCTATTAAGTAAAAGAAATTATTTTTGAACTATTGGAGTTCTTAATGATTCTAAAACAGCAACAATATCTGTGTAAAGTTCTGTGTTAGAGGCAACACCGTTTGCATTTGCTGCAGCACCAACATAGCCTTCAAATTTTGTGTAATCAGCATTGCTAGCTTTAGTTCCCATTCGAGGATTTCTAGCAGGATCGTGAGCAGCCGACATATTTAAGCCTGAATAAGTGTTTACAGCATTTTTTCCTCCTGTATTAAAAGAGAAGAAATCAGTAAGGTTGTCTGACAATTTAGCAATATTGGTCGCCTGTGTGTTTCCTGTTTCTGCTAAAAGAGGAGCAAAATGTGCCTGTAAATTACCTGAAGCATTAGACTGGATATCTGCCACAATTAATCCTATGGTAGAGTTTACGACTTTACGAAAGCTTAAACGCCCTTTCTCAATCATCTGTCCTGAATTATCCGGATCAGAAACCATAACAGAACCTCCTAATCTCTCATAGATAGTTGGTTTTTCTGCAGGAGTTTTATCATCGTCGTTGCTGCAGGAAGTTAATGAAGCCGATGCAATAATTAATACGCCAAGTGTAATTTTAGAAAAATTTTTCATAATAAATATTTAAGGTTAATTAAAAAACTGATTGATTTTTTTTGACAATTTGTAGCTGTAGCTATTCTGGTCTACGGGACAAACTTCCTTATTTGCCAAACCAGCAGGGAGAATGTAACGTTGAGCATCATAATTCCCTTTGCTCATTAATTCGTCATATACTTTTTTGGAATTGGTAATTTTATTATTGTGGAAGTAGACTACTACATTTCTTTTTACAATTATAGAATCGGTGGTTAATCCTTTTATGGATCTCAAATCTGCGCAAATCTTTTTCGCGTAGGCAGAATCTATGTTTTCTTTAAAATCAATTCTGCTTACTTGAAGATTAGGACTTTCATAAACGGTAGGTTTTGCTGTGATGATATGAAATACTAAGATGGCGAAAAACAATATACCTGTTATTAGAACTGCCCAAAGCCCCTTTTTTACTATTTTGTTAATTTTCATAAAAAGCGTTTATTTAATTATTGATTTAGTTTTTTACGAATCATTTACGTGAGCTTTTTATAGTTGGTTTTAATAAACTGTAATAAACTTTCAATTTAGAACAGTTATAAATACCGTAAGAAATAATTGATATTTGTTTTTAAGAAGAATTAAACTGAAAATCAGTAAATTGACATTGCTTAAAGAAAGAAAAGAGGTTGAAACAATAAATAAATTATAAATTTAGAAGCAGTAAACGATAAACCCATCAAAAAGATTTAATTTTGAAAACCCAAATTATCGTTTCAATAAAATCAGTTACAACTTGAATAAGGAATCAAAATGGAGGAAGAAATAAAAATTGAAGACGACTTTACGCTAATCAGGTTTCAGAACGACAGCTCGGAGCCTTTTTTTGCGCAACATGAAATAGGTACGGGACTAATTCAGTTTCACTTCGGGATAAAAGGAAACGCAAAATTTTTATTCAATCAAGGCAATTATGCTTTAGAATTGAAAGAAGAAAAATCACTTCTTTTATATAACCCGCAGAAAGAATTGCCTCTTAATCTGGAATTGGCTCCAAATTCTTGGGTGATTTCTGTAATTGTTTCCATCAAGAAATTTCACGCGTTATTTTCTGCCGAAGCCGATTATATCACTTTTTTAAGTCCTGATAATAAAGATAAGAAGTATTATAACGAAGGGAATATCAGTCCGTCAATGGCAATTGTTTTGAGTCAGTTGTTTCATTACAATCTTCATCCTTCAATAAAAAACCTTTATTACAAAGGAAAAGGATACGAATTGTTGAGTTTGTATTTCAACAGAACCGAAGACCCAAATGCTGAACAATGTCCGTTTTTGATTGACGAAGACAATGTTTTGAAAATCCGAAAAGCCAAAGAAATCGTAATTGCTAATATGGCAGAGCCACCTGGATTGCAAGAATTGGCAGATGAAATTGGTTTGAATTTGAAAAAACTGAAAATGGGTTTCAAACAAATTTATGGCGATACCGTTTACGGTTTCTTATTCGATTACAAAATGGATTTCGCTAGAAAACTATTAGACAGTGGTTCTTATAATGTAAACGAAGTAGGATTGAAAATCGGTTACAGTACAGGAAGTCATTTCATAGCCGCATTCAAAAAGAAATTCGGAACAACACCAAAAAAATATTTGATGTCGATTAATGCGAATGTTTAATAGAGAATGAGAGTATGACGATTGAAAATACACATTTGCAAACTATAAAAGAATTAAAATCAGCTATTTTAGCGAGCAGATATCGTGTTGCTGTTTTAGCAAACAAAGAAATGCTGGGTTTATATTTTGCGGTTGGAAAGCTCATTTCAGAAAAAGCACATCAGGAAAAATGGGGAGCAAAGGCTCTTGAAATTTTATCGAATGATTTACAAAATGAATTACCAGGATTAAGAGGCTTTTCGGCGTCGAATATTAAAAAAATGAGGATTTTTTACGAAACCTGGGAAGATTGTTTTACAATTGGTTCGTTACCATCGAACCAATTTGGTGAAGCACAAAATTCTGAAAATCAAATAATTGTAATTGGTTCGATGGTGTCGAACCAATTTGCGATTGAGTTTCAAAAAGTTGGATTCTCACACCATTTCGAGATATCATCAAAAACAAAAACACTAGAAGAACGTATTTTTTATATTCAGAAAATAGCTTCTGAATTTTGGAGTATTACAACTTTAAGACATCATTTAAAATCCAATTTATTCAGGCAACAGGGTACTTTGCCTAATAATTTTGCCAAAGTAATTACACAAGATGATTTACGAGCTAAGGCTTTAATGGCTTTTAAAGATGAATATTTATTAGATTTTATCAATATAGAAGACCCCGAAGAGGAAAATGAAAGATTAATTGAGAATGAGATTGTTAGAAACATCAAAAAGTTTTTACTTTCTTTAGGGACCGACTTTGCTTTTATTGCCAATCAGTATCGATTCATTTTAGATGATATAGAATATTTTGTTGATTTACTTTTTTACAATCGAAAAATGCAATGTTTGGTGGCTTTTGATTTAAAAAAGGGAAAATTTATTCCAGAGTATTTGGGCAAAATGAATTTTTATCTTTCAGCATTAGATGAAATGGTAAAATTGCCTCACGAAAATCCTTCAGTTGGAATCATCCTTTGTAAAGAGAAAAATAATAAAGTTGTGGAATTTTCTTTTAGAGATGTTAATAAAGCAATGGGAGTTTCAACCTATAAAACAGTAAATGAGTTGCCAAAAGAATATAAAGGATTACTGCCAGATGTAGAAATACTTAAAAAATTGATGGATTAGAGTATTCTTTTAATCACTTTTATAAATAAGAACATAATTAAAAAGTAATAAATATCATATTTCGAATAAAGTACAGCGTTTACTTTTGCCGAAATTTTTAAAAACAAAATAAAAGCTTAAAAGCAAAAAACATAATGAAAGGTGTATTATTAGTAAACTTAGGTTCTCCAGACAGTCCAACTCCAAAAGATGTTAAACCTTATTTAGATGAATTTTTAATGGATAAATATGTGATTGACGTTCCATATTTATTGAGAGCATTATTAGTTCGTGGGATTATTTTAAGAAAAAGACCAGAAGAATCGGCACATGCTTATTCTAAAATCTGGTGGGAAGAAGGTTCTCCGTTAGTGGTTCTTTCAGAAAGAATGCAGCAAAAAGTACAGCCTTTGGTAAATGTCCCAGTTTCGCTGGCAATGCGTTACGGAAGCATGACAATCGAAAAAGGACTTCAAGAATTGAACGACAAAGGAGTTACAGATGTACTACTTTTTCCTTTATATCCGCAATATGCAATGGCTTCTACTTTAACTATTTTAGTAAAGGCCGAAGAAATTCGTAAGAAGAAATTTCCACACATGAAATTTACAGATGTTCCGGCATTTTACAATAAACCGGACTACATCAAAAACTTAGCAGATTCTATTCAGAAACATTTAGTTGGATTTGAATACGATCATTTATTATTTTCATATCACGGAATCCCAGAGCGTCACATTCGCAAAACCGATGTAACCAAATCACATTGTAAAATTGACGGTTCATGCTGTAATACGCCATCGCCAGCACATGAGTTCTGTTACCGTCATCAATGTTATGAAACAACAAGACAAGTGGTTAAATTATTGGGACTTCCTGAAGACAAGTATAGTTTGACTTTCCAATCTCGTTTAGCAGGCGATAAATGGTTAGAACCTTATACAGATGTTGAAATTGACAATATGCCTGCAAAAGGGATTAAAAAATTAGCAGTTGTAACGCCGGCTTTCGTTTCAGACTGTTTAGAAACTTTAGAAGAAATCGCCATGCGCGCCAAAGAAGATTTTGAAGCAAAAGGAGGAGAAGAGTTCTTGGCAATTCCTTGTTTGAATGATGATGATGAATGGTGCCAGACAGTTTCTAATTGGATTAATGATTGGGCTAAATAGAGAATAGAGGCAAGAGAATAGAATAAAGAGTAAAGAAAAAAGATTTTAAAAATGGCCACAAGTTGTGTCCAAAATTATAGAGATATATAGTGGAATATTATAATTATCTAAAATCACTGCATCTTATATTTGTGATAACTTGGTTTGCGGGTTTGTTTTATATTGTGCGTTTATTTGTTTACCAGATTGAAGCCAGTGAAAAACCTTCTCCAGAAAAAGAAATTTTGCAGGCGCAATACAAAATAATGGCCTACCGTTTGTGGTACATTATTACATGGCCATCGGCGGTTTTGGCAAGTATCTTTGCTTTTTGGATGCTGTTTTTTACAGATGCTGGACACATTTGGATAAAAATGCCGTGGATGCACGTAAAATTGTGCTTCGTTTTCCTTTTGTATTTATATCACGGAAAATGCCATCAGATTTTTAAGCAATTACAAAGAGATGAAGTAAAATATTCGAATAATTTTATGCGTTTGTGGAATGAAGGCGCTACGATTATTCTATTTGCCGTTGTATTTTTAGTAGTTTTAAAAAGTGCCATTAACTGGATTTTCGGCGTAATCGGAATTATATTATTCTCCGTTTTAATTATGCTGGGATTCCGTTTTTATAAGCGCATTCGAGAAAAAAAATAAAGAGGTTGCCACGAATTACACGAATTGTCACTAATTTTATTTAGCCACAGATTAAAAGGATTGTTTGAATTTAAGAGATTACTTTAAAAATCATTTTAATCCTTTTAATCTGTGGCTGAAATTATCAAAATTTAATTCGTGCGAATTTGTGTAATTCGTGGCAAAAACAAAAAAATATGCTAAACTTCAAAATGTCAATGCTTTCCCTTCGTACCAGGATTTTCCTGTCGATGATTGTATTGATTGTTGTGGCATCTTTTTTATTGGCTTCGATTTCGATTATTCAGTTTAAGACTGAAGCAAAAGAATACCATCAGGAACGGTTGGAACGAAAAGAAAATGCAGTAAAAGAACACATCAATTATGTTCTGGCAACTACGACTTATCCGTTAAAAACTCAGAATCTGGATTTGATTTTTAAAGATAAAATCCACGAACTGGCACAGATTCATAAAATCGAAATCAATATTTATAGCCTTGATGGGAAACTTTTAAAATCGTCAAAGGAGTCTTTTGCCGTTGATAAAGCGCCACCGCCAATTCCGGAATATATTTTGAAATTGGTTCGTTCTTCAATTGAAAAACGCTTTGTAGACATTAAAACGATCGACGGAGTTAAAAACAGATCTTCATACAGTTTAATAAAAGACGAAAAATTTAAACCACTCGGAATCCTAAATCTTCCTTATTTAGAAGATGACGGTTATTACGACAATGAGCTGAATACTTTCTTGATTCGTTTAAGCCAAGTATATTCTTTTATGCTGATTGTCGCTTTTGCTTTGGCGTATTTTCTTTCGACGTATATCACAAAATCATTAAAAACCATTTCCGATCGTTTGGAAGAAACCAATCTGGATCAGAAAAACGAGAAAATTGTTTTGGAGGCCAACAGCAAAGAAGTCAACTTCCTGATCAAAGCCTATAACGGAATGGTGGACAAACTCGAAACCAGTGCCATTAAATTAGCGCAAAGCGAACGTGAAGAAGCTTGGCGCGAAATGGCAAAACAAGTAGCACACGAAATCAAAAATCCGTTGACGCCAATGCGTCTGACAGTTCAGAGTTTCCAGAGAAAGTTTGATCCGAATGATCCAGATGTGAAACAGAAAATGAATGATTACTCCGAAACCTTAATTCAGCAGATTGATACCATGACATCTGTTGCTTCGGCATTTTCGAACTTTGCTTCGATGCCGGCGCAGCAAAATGAAACGCTGAATGTGGTTGAGGTGGTAGAATTGGCTTTGGATATTTTCAACGAAGATTATATTGTCTTCGAAAAAGAAGAAGAAGAAATCATTTCCAAAATGGATCGTACGCAATTAATACGTGTTATTACCAATTTGGTTAAAAATGCGACACAGGCAATTCCGGAAAGTCAGTTTCAAAAGTCTATTATTGTTACCGTAAAACGACGTAACAACAATGTTGAAATCGCGGTAAAAGACAACGGAATCGGAATCCAGAAACAAGATATTGGACGAATCTTCGAACCCAAATTTACTACCAAAACCAGCGGTATGGGACTCGGACTCGGAATTATCAAAAACATTATTGAAAATTATAAAGGAACAATTACCTTTGAATCAACTTATGGAAAAGGAACGACTTTTAGGGTTTCTTTACCTATCACAAACTCATAAAACCAGACGTTATGAACTACGAAAATATCTTAATTTCTATTGAAGAAAAAGTTGCGACTATGACAATTAACAGACCAACGAAATTAAATGCTCTAAACAAAGCAACGATTAGTGATCTGAGTAACGCTATTGAATCTGCATCTAAAAATGATGATGTTCGAGTAATTATTTTAACTGGAAGCGGAGAAAAAGCTTTTGTAGCCGGAGCAGATATTTCGGAGTTTGCAAATTACACGACTGTTGAGGGTGCTCAACTAGCGGCAGAAGGACAAGAATCTTTATTTGATTTCATAGAAAACCTTAAAAAACCAGTTATTGCAGCTGTGAACGGTTTCGCTCTTGGTGGCGGATTGGAATTGGCAATGGCGTGTCATTTTAGAATAGCTTCGGACAATGCCAAAATGGGACTTCCAGAAGTTACTTTAGGATTAATTCCAGGTTATGGAGGAACACAGCGTTTGCCACAGTTAATTGGAAAAGGCCGTGCCATGGAAATGATTATGACCGCAGCAATGATTACTGCCGAACAAGCAAAAGAGTACGGTTTGGTAAATCATGTCGTGCCTCAAGAAGAATTATTGTCGTTTACAAACGTAATCGCTCAGAAAATCATTAAAAATGCACCATTTGCAATAGGAAAAGCTATAAAAGCTATCAATGCCAATTTCAAAGACGGCAAAAATGGTTTCGATACTGAAATCAAATCATTCGGAGAATGTTTTGGGACACAGGATTTTAAAGAAGGAACAACAGCCTTTTTAGAAAAGCGTAAAGCTGAATTTACAGGAAAATAATTTTTTCTTAACCGCAAAGTTCGCAAGGGATTACGCAAAGCACACAAGGAAAATTAAAAAACTTTGCGAACCTTGCGTATATCTTTGCGACCTTTGCGGTTAAATAATAGACAAAGATTGTAAAACCTTAGAATCTTAGTATCTCAGAACCTTAGCACCTTTAAAAAAAATGTACGAACCAATATTTGCCCTTTTTTGTGAACGAGTTAAAGAAAGCATCCAAAACGGAACTTTCGCCAAACTTACTTTGGCCAAAACGATGGGCGATACCGAAATTAAAAACATCTATTTTCGTTTGGTTCTCAACGAAGACGATACTTTTTCTATTTCGTTAACTTCACGTTACAAAACAGAAGAAATCGAAAGCATTCATACTTTAGATGAAGCCTTATTGATTTTAGGAACTTACATCAAAAAGCCATTTCTAACCGCACTTTTATTTACAACAGATAATGATGTTACTTTCAAAGTAAACAAAAAGAACGCCGGAAGTATTATCGAACAACCGCCGACATTTAAAAATGCTTCGCCAGTTATGCTGGAAATGATTGAGAAAGGGATTGTATAACCTTGCCAGTTTAAATAGATATATGGAAATCAAGACTTTCTGGAGAATTATTATTAAAGGAATCGGTTTGTGGCTTTTGGTAAATAGCATATATGTTATTCCACAATTTGCTTCAACTTTTTCTTTTAATCAAGATCAATTAGATTGGGGAAATTTAATAACAGTTTGGCTTATAACATTTGGAACTCTTATTCTTTATCTTTTAGTAGTAAGAGTATTTTTGTTTAAAACCGAATGGATAGTGAATGTATTAAAGCTAGATAAAAGTTTTACAGAAAACAGGATAGATATAAATCTTCCATATAGTAATGTTCTTTCTATTGCAGTAATTGTTATTGGAGCGCTTGTTTTTGTTGAAGCTATTCCTGAATTATGCTCAACGATTTATGAGTTTTTAAAACAGAAAGAATTATTTAAGGATTATTCCGGAACCTCTTGGTTGATATTTTATTTTCTAAAAGCAATTTGTGGCTATTTGATGATGACAAACAGCAAGACAATTGTAAATTTTATTGATAAAAGAAAATAATCAATAGAGGGATTTTTTAAGTTTTTTAGAAGCTAATCCCGCTATCCGTTGCAATCTTTTGTGGTCTCGTCCTTTACGAGACCACAAAAGGATTTTCACTTCTATCGGGGCTAGGACACTCGATTTCAAAATCACATTTTTGTTTTTCTGAATGTCTTTAGGATATTAAATGTAATTAATATGTTCCGTTCCTACGGAACTCTATTCACAACGTGGATATTTCAACAACAGATTAAAATCCGTTGCTACAACATAGTTCGTTCCTTCGGAACTTTTTAAAAAGTCTTTAGGCTTCCAAGTTTTATTCCGCAATTTTTATTTCCATTTTCTATTTCTTCTGTTGTTTTAAATTTTCAAGTTCACATTCAATATCAAATATTTGATCATTGATTTTTTGAAAATGCATATAGCAAGCCACTGGGATTGCAATCAATAAAATTAAAAAAAACAGTAAAACAGAATCTCGATAACCCATTCTATCTACTAGCATTCCCTTTCTTAGAGGAATGTATGGGCCAACAAAAGGCGTAATAATTCCAACTACAATTAATCTCCAAATTTTCCACTTTTCTTTTGGTAGTTTTTTTAATTGTGCTTCAAGATCTTTTATTTTCTTTTCTGAATTGATTTCAAATTCATTCATAAATTTATTCGATTTTTCCTTTTGGAGTTGCTACAACATATTTCCTTCCTTCAGAACTTTTTCGGTGATATTGTTATATCCTAACAGGTTTTTAAAACCTGTTAGGTATTAGATTCTTTATGTTCGATTTGTAGATTACAATTATGAAGAGCCATAGGCTCGCTAAATTTTGTAGCGACGGATTTCATCCGTCGTAATTGTCGACAAGGAAAAAAGAACCGTAGGTTCGACTCATATGTTTCTCAGTATATCTTTGCGGGGCTTCGACTTCGCTCAGTCTGACAAAAGAATAAATTCTTCGTGAAACTCTGCGAAACAACCCGCTAAACCAGCTTTACAAACAAATTAGAAGCAATTTTATTCGAAATAGATAACTCAATATCATTCACCTTAATTTTCACCGATAAATCAAAGGATTCTTTAGAAAGAAATTCAATTTTAGACCCCAAAGCAATTCCTTGTTTATCCAGATATTTCAGGAACTCAGATGAAGTATCTTTTACACCAACACAAACTCCGGTTTGGTTGTCAGATAACTCAGAAAGTAAATGTTTTTCGATCTTGATAATTCGGCCGTTAGCATCTGGGATTGGATCTCCGTGTGGATCTTCTGTTGGATTTCCAAGAAAATCATCCAAACGATTAATCAATTGCTCCGATTTGATATGTTCTAATTGTTCTGCAATATCATGAACTTCGTCCCAGCTGAAATTTAATTTCTCCACCAAAAAAACTTCCCATAAACGGTGTTTTCTCACAATCATTTTGGCTGCCAGTTTTCCATTTTCAGTCAAAGAAACGCCTTGGTATTTTTTATAATTCACCAAATCTTTTTCTGCCAGTTTTTTAAGCATATCTGTAACTGAGGAAGCTTTCGTTTCCATAATTTCAGCAATAGCATTGGTGCTCACTTCCGTCTCCAAAGCAGCGGTCAAGTGATAGATCGATTTAAGGTAGTTTTCTTCTGAAAAGGTCATTTTTTTTCTTTTTGAGTAACAAAGAGACAGAGTTGCAAAGGGACAAAGCTAAAAACTTTGTTACTTTGTGACTCTGAAACTTTGACATCTTCATTTAACAATCAACAAAGGTATTGAAATTTTATGTCTCAATTTGTCTACCGTTGTGCCGAAAAGAATATCTTTTAGTCCAGTGTGGCCGTGGGTTCCCATAACCAGAATGTCGAAGTTACCACTGTTTATGATTTCTGGAATTATCTTGGCTGGTTTTCCAAAACCAAGCTCGGTTTCAATATTAAATCCTTTTTCCGAAAGCATTTCTTTGTATTTCAGTAATAACTTCTCATCGATTGTGGTTTCATGGTCGTGAACATGAACGCCGTACATTAATGCTCCAACCGTTTCTACGATATGAATGAGCGTATATTCAGTGTCAATGCCACCCAATTCAAAGGCTTTGTTTAAAGCGGCTTCATCAGCATGGGAGAAATCTACTGAAACAGCGATGTTTTTAATGCTTTTGCTTTCTTTAGGTGTAAAATGAAGTTTTAGATTATGTGGTGAATGATTAATAACTTTTTTAGATTTTGCTTTTGCAATGAAAGGTTTAAAGACAATGTATAATAATAAACCTAAGAATCCGAATGCCAACGGAATAACCGTAAACCATAAAATTACAGGATGATTTGAGTTTTCAAGCCATGAAGTGATTTCGTCATACACTAATTTGGCATTGAGAGAAACAATAATCAAAGCAATGATCCAAGAAACAACTTGAGTGGTTTTAGAAATATGAAAACCATTCATTTTCGATTTATCACTCACAAAATGAATCAGCGGAATAATGGCGAAACCCAATTGAAGACTCAAAATGACCTGACTCAAAATCAAAAGTTTTCCAGTCACACTTTCTCCATAAATCCAAATCACGATTAAAGCTGGTACAATCGCAATCAAACGTGTTATAATTCGACGAACCCAAGGCTGAATTCTTAGGTGTAAATAACCTTCCATAACAATTTGCCCTGCAAGAGTTCCCGTTACAGTAGAACTTTGTCCTGCAGCGATTAAGGCAACCGCAAATAAGATTGGCGCCCATTTAGTCCCTAATAAAGGTTCGAGAAACTGATGTGCGTCTTGAATTTCGGCAACTTCAAACATTCCGTTTTTATGGAAAGTTGCCGCCGCAAGAATTAGAATCGCAGCATTGACGAAGAAAGCCAGATTCAAAGCGATAGTAGAATCGATAAAATTGTATTTTAAAGCTTGTTTGATTCCCGCTGGACTTCTATCGAATTTTCTGGTTTGCACCAAAGAAGAGTGTAAGTAAAGGTTGTGAGGCATTACCGTTGCTCCAATAATTCCGATTGCGATGTATAACGCAGCAGAGTTTGGAATAGAAGGTACCAACCCTGCAATGATTTTAGAAACTTCTGGTTCTGCGAAAATCATCTCAAAAATAAAAGAGAAACCAATTATCGCAACCAAAGCAATAATAAAAGCCTCCATTTTTCGGATTCCTTTATTGATTAAGAATAAGAGAATGAAAGTGTCTAAAACCGTAATCAAAACGCCTTCAAAAAGTGGAATTCCGAAAAGCAGGTTAATCCCGATTGCCATTCCGAGTACTTCGGCCAAATCACAGGCAGCAATGGCAATTTCGGCTAAAAAGTATAAAATGTAATTGATATATTTTGAATAGGTTTCTCGCGAAGCCTGAGCCAAATCACGTTGTGTTACGATTCCGAGACGGGCACTTAAACTCTGTAAAAGCAGCGCCATTAAATTGCTCATTAATAAAACCCAGACTAAAGTATAACCAAATTGGCTTCCGCCGGCAATATCAGTTGCCCAGTTTCCTGGATCCATATAACCAACGCTCACTAAATACGCTGGACCTAAAAAGGCTAATATTCTTCTGAAACCAGTTTTTTTATGTTCTGTAGAAACCGATTCGTGGACTTCTTCTAAAGATTTACTCATTGTAAATGTATTGTTTTCACAAATATATGGAAAAATGATATTCGCGGAACAATATTTTTAGGCGAGTCTAAAATTTATATGTTAGAATTCAAACATTTTGGGCACAATCCTGATAATGTAAAGTTTATTTCGTTCACTTTATAATTGTGTGGCATAATATAACTTGGTTTTACATTTTCAAGACAGGTAATTTCATGACAATTTTCACAGCTAAAGTGAGCATGATTGTGAATGTGCACGCGCTGATGAGAATGATTGCATTTGGCATATTTTACTGTTCCGTCCAGATTGGAAATTTTGTGGATAATATCATCGTTGACCAAACGATCTAAAATTCTATAAATGGTTACACGATCACAGACATCGTTTAATTGTTTTTGAATTTCGGTGTGTGATAATGCCGTTTTAGAATTCTCAAATACCTCTAGTACAGCTGTTTTCGCGGTAGTATTACGTGTTGTTTTCATTTTTATAAATTAAAAAATTTAACGCAACAATGTTGCATTTGAATTTAATCTGTATATTTGCAACAAAATTGCATTAAGTAAAAGTACACAAAATGAAGAAATTAACGGCACCTTTTTACGATATTTTAGGAATTTCAAGTGCGACGATATGTCTTGTGCATTGTTTGATTTTTCCTCTTTTAACGATTCTTCCTTTAGGGCTGAGTCACAATCCAATCATCGATTTACTATTTGCTTCAATAGGTTTGTTTGCAATTGTCAAAATTACGAAAAAATCAACTCTTTTGGTTTCGTCGATTTTGATTGTTTCCATGAGCCTGATTTGGATTACTATTTTGACCGATTTATTTTTAGAAATTCATCTGGATCTCATTTATTTTGGTGGCATCGGAATGATTATCGGGCATTTGATTAATTATAAAAATCATAAAAACATACACAAATGAAAAAATTGCCTGTTACCGTATTAAGCGGATTTCTTGGAGCAGGAAAAACTACGCTTTTGAATCATATTCTTCATAATAAAGAAGGATTAAAAGTGGCCATAATCGTTAACGACATGAGTGAAGTTAATATTGATGCTCAACTTGTAAAAAATGAAAATACTCTTTCCAGAACCGAAGAGAAATTAGTTGAAATGACCAATGGCTGTATTTGCTGTACTTTACGCGAAGACTTAATGCTTGAGGTAGAAAGATTAGCGAAGGAAAATAGATTTGATTATTTACTTATTGAGAGTACAGGAATTAGTGAACCGATACCAGTCGCCCAGACTTTTTCTTTTGTAAATGAAGATGCCAGTATTGATTTGTCCAGGTTTAGCTATATCGATACGATGGTTACTGTTGTGGATAGTTTTAACTTTTTTAAAGATTTTGGTTCGGCCAAAACCCTGCAGGAACAAAATCTGTCAGATATAGAAAACGACAACAGGACAATAGTCAATCTTTTGGTTGATCAGGTTGAATTTGCCAATGTTATTATTTTGAATAAAACGGATCTTATTGATTCCGAATCATTACAAATGCTGAAAGCCTCAATTCAGAAGTTGAATCCTGTGGCGAAAATAATCACTTCGGTTTTAGGAAAAGTACATCCGAACGAGATTATAAATACAGGATTATTCAATTATGAAGAAGCCGAAAGTGCAGCTGGCTGGATTAGAGAATTAGAAGGAATTCATACGCCAGAAACGGAGGAATACGGAATCAATTCTTTTGTGTTTAGGGATTCGAGGCCATTTCATCCCAATCGATTATGGAATTTTATTACTTCAGATTTCCCAGAGAACATCATTAGAAGTAAAGGTTTATTGTGGATGGCATCCCGGCCAGAACAGGCAATTAACTGGAGCCAGGCTGGAGGTTCAATGAAGGCAGAAGGAGCTGGAGTCTGGTGGGCAAGTATGCCGTTAAGTGAAAGAATGACATTTAATAATTTTGTTGAATTTCAGGATATTATAGAAGAACGCTGGACGGCTAATTTTGGAGACCGACTAAACGAACTTGTTTTTATTGGACAGAAAATAAAAGAGACAGAAATTCTGAACGAACTTAGAAAATGCCTTTGTACAGAAGATGAAATTATAGATTATCATGGAGGTTTGTTTCCGAAAAATGATCTTTTTCCAATATCAAGAACATCTTAAATATTAAAAATGATGAAAGACAATTATACCTATGACGTGATTATCATTGGCGGAAGCTACAGCGGACTTTCTGCGGCAATGAGTTTAGGGCGTGCTTTGCGAGAGGTTTTGGTTATCGACAGTGGTTTGCCTTGCAACAGACAAACACCGTATTCTCATAATTTTATTACACAGGACGGTGAAAAACCCGCAGTGATTTCGGCGAAAGCCAAATTACAAGTCGATCTTTATAAAACAATTCATTTTTTTAACGGACTTGCGGTAAAAGCAATTAAAAATGAAAACGGATTTGAGGTTTTTACAGAATCTGGTAAAACTTTCAATTCAAGAAAAATCCTGTTTGCAAGTGGCGTTAAAGATCTGATTCCTGAGATAAAAGGTTTTGCAGATTGCTGGGGAATTTCGGTTTTACATTGTCCATATTGCCATGGCTATGAAGTTAAAAACGAAAAAACAGCCATTATAGCCAATGGAGAAATGGGTTTTGAATATGCTAAACTAATTTCGAATTGGACAAAAGATTTAAGATTGTGTACTAATGGAAAATCAGAATTAACTCTGGAACAAACGGAAATCCTTAACAATCATGGGGTTAAAATTTTTGAAGAAGAAATAGATTCGTTTGAACATAAAGAGGGATATATCCAAAAGATCGTTTTCAAAAATCAGGATAAAATTGAAGTAAAAGCGATTTATGCGAGACCGCCTTTTGAACAACATTGTCCAATTCCTGAAACTCTGGGCTGTGATATAAACGAACAAGGTTTATTAAAAGTTGATGCAATGCAGAAAACAAACGTTAACGGAGTTTATGCGAGCGGTGACTGTACAACTCCAATGCGCTCAGTTGCTATTGCTGTTTCTACTGGTTCTTTCGCTGGAGCGGTAATTAACAAAGAACTAATTGATGAAGATTACGCAAAGTGAAAATAAACCATATAAGTTATATAAGTTCATTTAAAACTAGACTTACATTTTCTTATATAACTTATATGGTTAAAAAAAAACTTTGTGTTTTGTGACTTTGCTCGATCGAAAACAAAATTCTAACATATTGAATTCAATCCGTTTAAAAATTTATGTTTCTAATATCATTGTTTGTCAAATTTAATTTTTAGTTTTGTCTAAATTTAATTTTAAAAAAATGAAATATTTATTTTTGGCAATATTAATAATTTCAACAAAAAGCATTTACGCACAAAATATATCGGGAAGGGTAATGTCATATAGTCCTGTTGTGCAGGAAATTAATGTTCGTTTGTTAAATACAAATTTTAGAACTCAAGCAGATTCAATTGGTCATTATCATTTAGAAAATATTCCGGCGGGAATTTATAAAATTGCGGTAACCTCGACTGGATTCAAATCTCTAACCCAAAAAATAACGATATCAGAAGATCAGAATCTAAATCTGGATTTTGAATTAAAAGAAGATCAGAACGAACTAAATGAAGTAGTGGTCTCAGGAACTTTAAAACCAGTAAAACGGCTAGAAAGTGCCGTTCCCGTTGAGGTTTATTCGCCAACTTTCTTTAAGAAAAATCCAACTCCAAGTATTTATGATGCCTTGCAGAATATAAACGGAGTTCGTCCGCAGTTGAATTGTGGGGTTTGTAACACAGGAGATATTCATATAAACGGATTAGAAGGCCCTTATACTTTGGTAATGATTGACGGAATGCCAATTGTGAGCAGTCTTTCCACAGTTTACGGTTTATCTGGAATTCCGAATTCTTTGGTCGAACGAATAGAAATCGTAAAAGGACCGGCTTCTTCTTTGTATGGAAGTGAAGCGGTTGGCGGTTTAATCAATATTATTACCAAGAATCCAACCAATGCGCCAGTGTTTTCGGCAGATTATTTCACCACAACTTATCTAGAAAACAATCTTGATTTGGGAATGAAGTTCAATGTGGGTAAAAAAGCTACTTCTCTTTTGGGAATCAACTATTTCAATTATGATCAGGTTGTTGATAAAGATAATGACAATTTTACCGATGTAACACTTTCTGACCGGGTTTCGGTTTTTAATAAATGGAGTTTTCAGCGCAATCATAATCGGCTTTTTACGATTGCAGCACGTGGAATGTACGAAGATCGTTGGGGAGGAGACATTCGTTGGGAGAAAAAATATAGAGGTGGAGACGAAATTTACGGAGAAAGCATTTATACCAAAAGAGCCGAATTAATTGGAAGCTATCAATTGCCTTTTGAAGAAAAACTGATGCTTTCGTTTTCAGGAAATGTGCATTATCAAGACAGCCGTTACGGAACAACTTCCTACATCGCCAATCAAAAAATCGGTTTTCTTCAATTAACCTGGGATAAAAAAATCGGACGAAACGATTTACTTGCAGGAATTGCCAGCCGATATACGTATTATGATGACAATACACCTGCAACAAATGAAGCTGAAAGTACTTGGTTGCCAGGAATTTTTGTTCAGGACGAAATAACTTTTTCTCCAAAAAGTCAGGTTTTGCTGGGAGCGAGATATGATTATAACTCCATTCACGGTTCGATATTTACACCAAGATTTGCCTATCGTTTCAAAGCCAATGAAAACACGATTTTTAGATTAAATGCAGGAACAGGGTTTAGAGTAGTGAATTTATTTACCGAAGATCACGCTGCTTTGACGGGTTCGAGAGATGTAGTGATTCAAAATGATTTAAAACCTGAGAAATCAGTAAATGTGAATTTGAATTATATTCAGAAAATCAACTTTGGGAACGGGACATTTATGGGAATCGAAACTACAGCTTTTTACACCAGATTCAGCAATAAGATTGTAACAGATTATGAAACCGACCCCAATAAAATCATTTATGATAATATTGATGGTTATGCCATTAGTCAGGGAATAAGCACTAATGTAGATTTGAATTTTACGAATGGTTTAAAGTTTATACTTGGGGCAACGGTTTTAGATAATAAAAATGTGGAAGAAGGAGTTTCGGAAAGACCTTTTCTAACGGAAAGATTTACTGGAACTTGGAGCGTTTCATATAAAGTTGAACCTTGGAATTTATTGTTGGATTATACGGGAAATGTGTATAGTCCGATGAAACTGCCTTTGCTGAACGAATACGATCCTAGAAATCCAAATTCGCCCTGGTACAGCATTCAGAATATTCAGTTTACGTTTACGGGCTGGAAGAATTTTGAATTGTATGGCGGAGTCAAAAACTTGCTGAACTTTACCCCAAAACAAAATAATCCGTTTTTGATTTCAAGAACCAATGATCCTTTCGATAAAAATGTACAATACGATGCAAACGGAAAAGTATTAGTTACGCCAGATAATCCATACGGTTTGACTTTTGATACGACTTATGTTTATGGGCAAAATCAAACGATTCGCGGGTTTATTGGATTGCGATATACTTTGAGATAAAATTTAAACACATAGAAACATAGTTTAGCTTTGTGTAGAAAGGCGTTTCACTTGCATCAATTCACATAGCTATGTGTGGAAGCTAGCTTCTTCTTTTATCTTTTTATAGAAATAGAAAAACCTATGTTTCTATGTGTTTAAAAATTTTTAGTAATAGAAATCAGACTCACTAAAAAAAAATGAAAAAGCTAATTCTATTTATTTTCTTCTTCGTGATTTCGGGAACCGGTTTTGGTCAGCTGAAAAGCTATTCTTTTGAAGAAATAGAGAGTTTACAGCAAATTCAAAAACGAAAAATCATTGTTTTTATCCATACTGACTGGTGTCAGTTCTGCCAAAGAATGAAAGCGACAACATTCAAAAATCAAGAAGTTGTTGAAAAACTTAATTCAGAATTCTATTTTATTGATTTTAATGCCGAAGAAAAACGAGATATTACTTTTAATAATCAAGTTTTTAAATACAAACCTTCGGGAAATAATATTGGAGTTAATGAACTGGCTCTAGAGCTTGGAACTATTAGCAATCAAATTGTCTATCCAGTTTTATGTGTTTTGAATGAGAAGAATGAGATTATTTTTCAATATTCGAATTATTTGTCACCTAATGATTTTAAATTTTTTCTAGTAAAACTTCTCGAATAGATTCTCACTAAAAAATGCTCTTTTTAACATACTGTTTTAGCATAAGTTGCTGTTATACAGTGGTTTTGTAAATTAATTAAAAACTGTTCGAAAACAAAAATCGCTGAAAATCAATGGACAATATTTTCTTTTGGATTTGGATTTTATAAGTTTTAATGCTTTTCAGATAATAAAGGAAAAGCAAATTGAGTTTTAGTTTAAAAGAAAAAGTATTTTTTTTTAAAAGAAACGCAACCAAATACATTTTTGGTTATCTATATTTATAGTCAGACTTGTAAAAAATAGGGACGAAACAGAATAGATATGGCTATATTTAAAAGTATCAAACGATACTATACACAAAAAGAAGAAGTTAAAAAACAATCCGATCAATCAATACCAAACTATAATACTTATAATCCGCACAATAAAACAATTGTATTTCTTACTCTTCATATGCCGGCTCCTGCACATGATTCAGGTTCTAACAGATTAAAAGAAATCATATTATTTTTTAAAAACAAAAATTACAACTGTATTATCTGTTCAAAAAATACTTTTAGGGACAATGGTTATGTAGATTATTTTAGTGATTTAGGAGCTATTGTTTTTGTAGAATCCAGTCAATATTCGAGCTATTTTGATTTTCTAAAATCGCTTCCGAAAGTTGATTTTGTGTGGTATTATGGCGGGAAATCGTTTTATTCTAACTTAAAAAAAGTATCTAAAATTCTTCCTGAAGCCATATCGCTTTACGATATGATCGATATTCATTTTTTGCGTTATAAAAGAGCCATTAAAATTAATCCGAAGCGTATTTCACTTTGGAAAAACTTTTTGAAATTCTTTTTCATCGAAACAAAATTAGCCCGAAAGGTAGATTTGGTAGCGACCATTTCTAATGTGGAAAAGGAAATTATGTCACGATATATTGATGACGATAAACTGATAACCATTCCTAACATTCATTATCCAAAAATAAGTAAAGAAAAGTCGTTGCTTTTTGAAGATCGCGAGGGCATACTTTTTATAGGCTCGAAACATGAACCCAATATTGATGCTGTTCATTATTTGTATCATGAAATAATGCCGATAGTCTGGAAAGAAAATAATGAGATAAAAGTAAATATAATTGGGAATCTTAATGAAAATATTCAAGGAATAGAAGACTCAAGATTTATTTTCACAGGTCATGTTTGCGACATAGAGCCTTTTTTTACTGCAAACAAATTCATGATTGCACCTTTGCGATATGGCGCAGGTGTAAAAGGCAAAATAGGACAAGCGTTTGAGTATTATTTACCAGTAATAACTTCTTCGATTGGGGCAGAGGGAATGGAATTGATTCACCAAAGGAATGCTTTGATTTACGATGCAAAAGAAGAGTTTGCACTGGCAATTCTTAATTTGTACAACAATCAACCACTATGGCAGGAGTTGCATCAAAACTCCGAACAAAGCCTAAAGCCTTTTTCGAATAAGGCTTTAGAAGAATTGTTTTTAAAATTTGATACGCTATAATTTAAATACATCATCTAATACGCTGTAAGTCGCATCAGTACTATGGTGGTTGCTGAAATAGGAAACCGCTTCAGAATGGATTTTATGATAGAAATTGGAATCGGTTAATAATTCATTTATATAAGCTGCAAATTCATTAGAGTCATTTGAAACTAAACAGCCATTATTAGTCTTGTTTACTAATCCGTCGACACCTCTTTCATTACAAACTACGGGAATTCCAAAAGACAAAGCTTCAATGACTTTAATTTTGATTCCAGTTCCGCTGAGCATTGGACAAATTGCAATTTTAGATTCACGATAGGCATCATCTAGATTTTCAATAAAAGAGATTTTTTCGACATTGTTATGCTCGCCAATAAATTTGCCTATTTTTCCAACTACAGCAATTTTCAGAGACTTTGGCAACAAGGGATAAACTAGATTAAAAAACCATTTAGCCGATTTAACATTGTGTTCGTTTTCACTTGCTACGTAAATAATATCGTATTTTGACTCAGTTTTTAAAGCACTTTTCTGCGGTAAACTATGTGTTACCAACGCAATTTCCTTATCAATAAACTGAGAGAAAAGATATTTTTCTTCGGCAGAAATGACTAGGATTTTGTCATAATGACTTAAGATTTCGATTTCTTTTTCAAAAAACGGTCCTAAACGGAAATTCTTCTTTTTCTGGAATTGCGAGGTTAAGAAATCGTGTGTGTCAATCATCAATTTTGCTTTTTTGACATTCGGATTATTCACAACAAGTTTTGACCAATAGAGATATGAGATTAGAATAATATCATAATTATTGGCTTTTAGAACCTTGTTAAAAGCGTTTAGATGACCTGAACGAATATTGTCAAACAAACCAATTTTTCCTTTTATTTTGTTAGGAAGTGAATAATAAAAGAAATACTTCAGCTTGTTTTTCTTTCGAATAAAAATGGGAAGGAAATAACCATCAGAAATTAGTTTTTCTTCTTTCAAGGCTTTTATTTCATTTGCTCCAAATATATCTGTTTCGACACCTACAAAATCAACTTCAATGTTTCTGTTTTTGAAATATTCTAATAAAGCCAACGCTCTTGCATTGTTTCCTTTTGTTTTGTGTAGTGGATTTTCGGGATAGAAATATAAAATTCTCATGGGGAAGTGTTTTGTTATCTGTTTTGCGCTAATTAAGTATTCTGATGAAAAAATTGCTGATCCAGTTGCTCGAAATACGATTCGATTCCGAATTTTTTCATTGTCTTTTCATGGATTTCTTCTGGTTTATATTGTTTCGAATCTTCTATACAATCTTGGAAAAAATTAAAAATGGTTTCATCTATTTTTTTGGGCAGAAGATAACAGCCTGGATGTTTTTCTTCAACTAGTTTAGGTAAAACGCCAACAGCATTTCCTGTAATGGGTTTTCCACAAGCAAGCGCTTCTATGGTTACCATTCCAAAACTTTCTGAATAAGATGGATAGAAAACGATGTCAGCACAAGAATACGCTAGTTTGTTAATGTTTCCAATTGTTAATCCAACCAAAAGTTCCGTATTCTGTAAATGTTTAAAAAGTTCCGCATTAGAAGAATTGTTTGAGGCAATAAGCAGTTTCCAGTCGGTTTGTAATTCAACAAGTTTTGCCAGCTCTTGTAGTTCGGTAATACCTTTTCCGTGTTCTAGTCTTCCAATATATGTTATGGTTTTAAAGTTGGAAGGCTGTTTTGGAATGGGATAGAAATTATTTTGATCAATACAATTCGGAACAATGCTGATTTTATCTGGGCTTATCCCATAATAGTGTATTAAATCTTTTTTGACATTCGATTCCACAGCGACTATTTTCTTGGCATTTTTACAAGCTTTCATTTGAAGTTTAGCCACTCTGCTCAATCTAGAATCTTTTCGGCCATAGTCCAATTCCATTTTATGATAACAGCCATGAGAAATTACGTAATCTGTAGGATAATAAGCCGTTGGCTCTCCATTGCTGATTACTATTTTATTCAGGCGATACGTTAGCCAAAGAAAGACAGTTATAAATCTCGCTATATATTTTGCTCTTCGTTTTTCAAAATGTCTGCGGTTGAATAATTTCCAATATATTTTCCCTGCAAAAGTGTTTTTTAGAAAATCTTCATCAATTATTTCAGTCGAGATTTCTCGGCTTTTGAGATATTCATCTAAATAATGCACCATGCGTTCGGCTCCTCCTGCATTAGATTTGCCGTTTAGAAATACTAAATAGACTTTACTTGTTTTTTTCATCTGAAGAATTTTTAGAATAGTGTTTTTCTTTAATTCCATTGAAAAAATCGGTACCATTTCTTTTTCTTTCTTTTCCAATTGCTTTGATGAATCAAACCGAGATAAATTTTGCTCAGTTGCTCCATATTAAGCTGGTTTTTTTCTATTGCATATTGTCGTTTATAGTGATATACTTTAAATAAACTTCCGATTGGAATTATATTGATTAATCTGGTTTTCAATAAATATTCTCCGTAAATAACACAATCACTTGGCGAATAGCTTTTTTTGTCAATTTGAGTAAAAAAGGTATCAAAGTCTAGGTTGAGATCTTTCAAAAACACCTCATTAAAATGTTCCCAAACTTTGCAATTCCAAATATAGGGCGAAGGACCGTAATCCCATTCTTTGCCTTTGTTCCCAAAAAATGGACGAGTGTCTCTTAATGCCCTTTTGAAGAAAATAGTTTGGGAATCCATTTGAAGTCTTTCAGTCATTTCCAATAAATCCTTCGATTCCTGCATGATGGTGTAAGGCGTGTTCTCGTCAAACATAAAATCGGAAATATAGAAGTCTCGTATAAAAACAGAATCAGAATCTATGGCGACATAGTTTTCGCAGATATTAAGTCTATAAACATTGCATTTTATAATCTGCTGATAACGCCATCCTTCGGTAACAGTAGTTTGAAAAATTTCAGAATCGCGATATACTTTATACTTTTCAAAACAATCTGGCTTTAAAAAATCAAAATGATCATCATTCACAGAAATAATTACCGGAATATTATCTTGGTTAAACTTATCTATAGAATCCAGAAGCTTGTAAACTGTTTTAAAATCAGGTTCATAAGTCTTGATAAAAAGAATTAGTTTATACATACAAGAGAGATTTGTTTTTGGAGTACTAAGATAGAATTAAAATGGCATTGTAAGCAAACGATAAAAACCGACAGTAAATTGTCATCTTTTTTTGGTTTTTTTGAAAAATGGAACAAATTTTTTTTTCTTATTTTTGAAAATGGACTCTTCGCAAATAAAACATTTCGACTACATTTTTACTGGAACCGGACTGGCATCCTTAATGACAGTTTATAAAATGATTTTGTCTGGAAAGTTTTCAAATAAGTCTGTTTTGCTGTTAGATCAGGATTCAAAGAAAATAAATGACAGGACTTGGTGTTTTTGGGAAAAAGAAAATTCAATCTGGAATTCGATTATTACTAAAAAGTGGCGTTTGGCTTTGTTTTCGAATGAAAAAATTAAGCTAGATCTTGAGTTAAAGCCATATATTTATAATAAAATCAATGGATTAGATTTTTATAATTTTGTTTTTGAAGAATTTTCCAAACATTCAAACATTACGTTTTTAAATGAAAAAGTAACCGATATCAACGAACTCGAAACGCATGTTTTTGTGGGTACAGAAGAAAACCGATATACCTGCGATTATTTGTTCAACAGTATTTACACTAAGGCTTTCGCCGAAAGACAAAACAAATATCCTGTTTTGCAACAGCATTTTGTGGGTTGGTTTGTAAAAACACAAGAAGAGGTTTTTAATCCAGATGAAGTAACTTTCATGGATTTCTCGGTTGAACAAAGAGGAAATACGCGATTTATGTATGTTTTGCCAGTTTCCAAAACCGAAGCCTTAGTTGAGTATACTTTGTTCTCAGAAAAATTGCTCGAAATTTCAGAGTACGAAAATGAAATTAAGCGTTATCTCGAAAAACTGGGAGTAAATCAGTTTGAAATTAAAGAAAAAGAACAGGGAAGTATCCCAATGACCTGTTATCCTTTTTGGGAAAAGAATACGAAACGAGTTTTAAACATTGGAACTGCTGGCGGATGGACAAAAGCTAGCACAGGTTATACTTTTAAAAATGCCGATAAGAAGTCTTCTGAATTGGTCGAATTTATGAAAGACAAAAGTGCTTTAAATCCAATCATTATGAAAACGTTTCATAAAAAAAGCCGTTTTTGGTTTTACGATTTACTGCTTTTGGATATTTTGTATCGTCATAATGAATTAGGAAGTTCAATTTTTTCCTCGTTATTCAAAAAGGGAAATCCAGCTCTGATTTTTAAATTTTTAGATGAAGAAACCAATTGGGTTGAAGATTTTAAAGTGATTTTAAAATGCCCCAAACTTCCTTTTATTAAGGCTTTGTTTCGAGTATTTTTTTTATCTAAAATAAATATGTCTTAAGAATAGTTTTTATTTCTAAATAAAATGAATCATTGGTACTTTACTTTTAAAGTTTCTTTTTATACCAAAAAAACATATTGTTTTATAATAATGACTTTTAGTGGATGTTGAAAAATATACTCTTAGTTAGATTTGTTAGTCTTAAAAATATATCGACTTTCTGCGATAATGAATCAACAAGTCTGAAAAATGGGGATTTCAAAACAATTAGAGTTTGATGATGAAATAGAAATAATTGGCAAAATCTGTAAAGCGCTGGGACATCCTATACGAATTCAGATTATGACACTTTTATGGAAAAGAGACAGCAGAACTTGTGGGGAAATTGTCGATTTGATTCCGTTAGCGCAGTCCACCATATCCAAACACTTATTGGAGTTGAAAAAAGCGAATTTGGTAAACATCAAAAACGAAGGCAAAAAGAGCATTTATTCTGTTGAGAGAAATAATATTCAAATACTTAGGAAATATTTCAGCAGTTATCTTTCTACCCTTGAAATGGCTGAGTTGAAAAAGTCAACAGTTCTTAGAACTCATAATGTCAGTGGGAAAAATCATCATTTAAAACAGTACAATTATCAGTTTCCTCATAAAAAATAAGAAATCATTGTGTTTTTAGTATTTATTTAGAATACAGTAAAAAGGAGTTTTTAACAGTGTTAAGATTTTATATGGAACTATAACAAAACTTTATACTTCAAATTAAGGAGTTGCAAGTAAACTTCGTAACTTTGCAATTCAAAAGTAAAATTTAAAAGACAAGAATATGTATCCACTAGACATGGTAAAACCAATGGAGGCTGAATTAACAGCTGCTGGTTTTCAAGATTTACATAGTGCTGAGGCTGTTGAGAATGCTATCAAAGCGGAAGGTACCACTTTAGTTGTTGTAAACTCTGTTTGCGGTTGTGCTGCTAGAAATGCACGTCCAGGAGCAAAAATGAGTTTAGAGGGAGCTAAAAAACCAGATCACCTTGTAACAGTTTTCGCTGGTGTTGACAAAGAAGCTGTTGATGCTGCAAGACAACATATGTTTCCTTTTCCTCCATCATCGCCATCTATGGCTTTGTTCAAAAACGGAGAATTAGTTCACATGTTAGAGCGTCATCACATCGAAGGCCGTCCAGCAGAATTAATCGCTGAGAATTTGCAAGATGCTTTCAACGAATTCTGCTAATTTTCTTAGTTGCTAAGGTTCTGAGGTACTAAGATTCTAAGGTTTTTAGGTTAAAAGTACAAAGGTACAAAGGTACAAAGATTAAAAAAGGGTTGTTTCAATTTTGAAACAACCCTTTTTGTTTTATATAAATGTTTCGTAGGAACATCTCATCTGTCGAAAAAAAATGTATTGTTGTTATTGTTTCACGTTCCGTAGGAACGTTTAATTTTTTGATATCGCTTTTTAATAATTTTTATAATCAGATAATATCAAACGTTCCTTTGGAACTTGAAATGTTGGTGGTCGTTATTTTTTTACCGATGAAACATTCCTACAGAATGATAAGGTGATATAAAAAAAGAGGTAACGTTAAGCTTTTATTAAATATGCTGAGAAACCTTTTAACCTTTGTTTCTCTGTCACTTTGTCCCTCAAAAAAACTAATTCCACCCTCCGCCGAGTGCTTTATACAGCTGAACCATAGAACTCAATTGTTTTTGAGTTAATTGCGAAAGGCTTAATTGTGCTTCAAACAATGACCTTTGTGCGTCCAAAACTTCTAAGTATGAAACGTAACCGTTGTAATATCTCGCATTAGACAAATCATAGTTTTTTTGAGCCGCTACGACTTGTCGATTTCTGGCTGTCCATTCTTCTTTGAACATGGCGGTGTTTTGAAGTGAGTTTTCTACTTCTGCAATGGCTGTCAAATAGGTTTTCTGGAAATTGAACTTCATTTCTTCTGCCAATTTTCTGTTGTAATCTACACGACGTTTGTTTTTTCCGAAATTGAAAATAGGGCCGGTAATGCCACCGCCAACATTTTGGATGTAAGAACCATCATTAAATAAATCACTAATCATAATGTTGGTAAAACCCGCAATTGCCGAAATGTTGAAAGACGGATACCGCATCGCCTGTGCAACGCCAATTCTTTCAAACGAAGCTTTATACAAATATTCCTGACGTTTGACATCGGGTCTGTTTTCTAACAAAGCGGAAGGAACCGAAGTTGGAAACTCTGTCAGAATCAATAATTCGCTATTGGTTTTTCCTCTCGGAATAGCTTGTGGTACTTGTCCAATTAAAATTGAAATAGCATTTTCTAAAGCGGTAATCTGTCTTTTGATTAACGGAATATTCGCTTCGGCAATAGCAACTTGCTGTTCGATTTGTACTTTATCCAATTCGGCAACATAACCGCTTATAAAACGTTCGTTGATGATGTCATAAGCTTTTTGTCTGGTTTCTAAAGTGTGAATGGTAATTTCCAATTGGTTGTCAAAATCACGTAGTTCGAAATAAGAAATGGCAATATTGCTGACAATTGTAGAGAGGACAACTTTTCTGGCTTCATCAGTTGCTAAAAGTTCATTTTGAAGTGCTTTTTTCTGATGGCGGTATTTTCCCCAAAAATCCAATTCCCAAGACATATTAGCCAATGCAGCCGAAGGCCACTGAAAAGTTTCGGCACTATTTACCTGACCCGAATATTGAAAAGACGGATATAAATCGGCTTTTGCCATTCCGAGGTTCGCTTGCACCTGTTCTAAGCGGGCAATGGCAATTTTAAGATCATAATTGTTCTGAATTCCTTTTTCAATCAAGCCAATTAAGACATCATCGTTAAATAGCGATGACCATTTTATAGTCTTAACCGATTTGGTAGTATCAGAAGGTTGATTACTATATCGAAAAGAATTTGCCTGAGGCTGTTCTGGTTGGGCATATTTTGGTCCGACCATACATCCGTAAGGAAAAACAGCTATCAAAAAGAGCGCTAAAAGTATCTTTAGAGTTTTCATTGTTCTTCTGTTTTAGGTTCATCGGTTTCCTCGGTTTTTTTCTTTCCGAAGGTTTCAATAAAAACAAATAAGACTGGAATCAAACAAACTCCTAAAATGGTCGCCACGAGCATCCCGCTGAATACGGTCATTCCCATAACTTTTCGAGCTTGAGCTCCAGCTCCAGTTGCAGTTAACAAAGGAACAACACCCAAAATGAAAGCAAAAGCAGTCATCAAAATAGGACGGAAACGCAGTTTTGCAGCGTACAAAGCAGCATCTTTTGCCGGCATTCCTTTTTCGTATTCTTCTTTGGCAAATTCTACAATCAGAATAGCATTTTTCGCCGCCAATCCAATCAACATTACCAATCCGATTTGGGCAAAAACATTGTTTACATAATCTGGACTTAGCAGTCGACAGATGTATAATCCGAGAAAAGCGCCAAAAACCGCAAAAGGCGTTCCGAGTAAAACACTGAAAGGCAGTTTCCAGCTTTCGTATTGCGCGGCGAGAATTAAAAACACAAAAAGCAATGCCATGAGGAAAACAGTATTTCCTTTTCCTTCTGCTTGTTTTTCCTGATAACTCATGTTTGCCCATTCGTAACCCATTCCTGCAGGAAGAACCTTTGTGGCGGTTTCCTGTAAAGCAGTCATGGCTTGCGCCGAAGTAAATCCGGGAGCGGGAGTTCCACCAATTTCGGCGGCACGGTACAAATTGAAACGGGTTGTAAATTCAGGTCCGCTTACTTTTCGAATTGTGGCAATACTCGAAATGGGAATCATTTTGTTGTCTTTGCTTCGAACAAATATCTTATTAATGTCCTCGGGATTTACGGTATAACTCGGATCGGCCTGAAGCAGTACGATATACTGTCGTCCAAATTTGTTGAACTCGTTAATGTATTGTCCTCCTAAACTGGCTCCAATGGCAATATTCACATCAGACAAAGAAAGATTGAGTTCGGTGACTTTTTCCCGATCGATATCCAGACTAATCTGTGGCACATTCGGATTAAAAGTCGTTCGAATCGTTCCAATTTCGGGTCTCTTTTTGGCTTCTGCCATGAATTGTTGTGCATTTTCAAAAAGATACTGCGGTGTATTTCCTTCCCGATCCTGAAGCATCATCGAGAATCCGGCGGCATTTCCTATTCCCGTAATAGGTGGAGGGCCAAAGGCAAAGACTGTAGCTTCCGGGATTCCGAAAACTACTTTTCCGTTGACTTCTTTTAAAATTTGAAAAACATCTTGTTCGCGTTCTTTCCATTCTTTTAAGGCCACAAAGAAAAATCCGTTGTTGGTGGCAACCGAGTTTTTGATTAAACTGAATCCGGCAACCGAAGTATAATATTCAACACCTTGATTCTGTGATAAAATATGTTCCACTTTCTGAATAACTTTTCCCGTTCTTTCTAAAGATGAAGCGCCGGGAAGTTCAATATTCACGAACATATATCCCTGATCTTCTTCGGGTACAAAACCGCCCGGAATTCTTCCTCCAAGCAGAATAATTGCCCCAACAACTATTCCGATAAAGATTAAGCTTCGGGCAGTTTTTTTAATTAGAAAACCAGAAAATCCGGTGTATCTATTTGTGAAAGCGCCAAATTTTTTATTGAACCATTCAAAGAATTTTCCGAGCCAGCCTTTTGCTTCCTGATTCGGTTTTAATAAAAGAGAACATAAAGCCGGACTTAAAGTTAAAGCACTTAACGCAGAGAAAATCACTGATATAGCAATTGTAATGGCAAACTGCTGATACAATCTTCCTGTAATTCCAGGCGTTAAAGCTACCGGAATAAATACGGCGGTTAATACAATCGCAATTGCAATTACAGGTCCCGAAACTTCTTTCATCGCCTGATTCGTTGCTTCCCGCGGAGACATTCCCTGTTCGATATGATGCATTACGGCCTCAACAACCACAATGGCATCGTCAACAACAATTCCGATGGCCAATACTAATCCTAAAAGGGAAAGTACATTGATAGAAAAACCAAGTATTGGAAAAAGCATAAAAACCCCAATCAGCGAAACAGGAACAGTTAAAAGCGGAATTAAAGTAGCTCGCCAGTTCTGCAGAAAGATAAAAACCACGATGATTACCAGAATAATCGCTTCGACCAAAGTGTGCATGATTTCGTTGATACCTTCAGAAATGGCTAAAGTGGTGTCTAATGAAACTCGGTATTTTAAATCCTGCGGAAATCTTTTGCTGAGTCTTTCAATCGTATTTTTTACATTTTCGGCAACTTCTAAAGCATTTGAACCCGGCATTTGTTTGATTCCGATTGTTCCTGCAGGGTTTCCGTTTAATTTGGCAATCGAAGCGTAACTTTCAGTTCCTAAGGTTACCGTTCCAATATCTTTTAAACGAACCTGCTGATTGTTGATGTTTGATTTTAAAATGATATTTTCAAAGTCTTCCGGATTGACCAAGCGGTCTTTCAGCATTACGTTATAGGTAAATTCATTGTTCTCCGTTGCCGGAGGAGCACCAAATTTTCCTCCAGGCGCAATGGCATTTTGATCCTGAATGGATCGTATAATATCGGGAACAGTCAAATTGTATTTCGCCATAATATCGGGCTTGACCCAAATTCGCATTGCATAATTACTTCCTCCGTAAAGGGTAACTTCGCCAACTCCTTTTATACGGGCCAAAGCATCTACAATGTTAATATTGGCATAATTGGTAAGGAAGTTTCCGTCAAACGTTTTGTTAGGAGAATACAAAGACAATATCAACATGGGCATAGAGAGCGACTTTTTGGTCGTAACTCCCGTTGTCTTTACGTCGTTTGGAAGTTTATTGGTCGCTTCGTTAACACGGTTTTGGGTTAGCATGGTGGCGTTATCCAAATCGGTTCCCATATCAAACGTAATATTTAACGTCATACTCCCATCACCTGTATTGGTAGATTGCATGTAAAGCATGTTTTCAACTCCATTTACCTTTTGTTCGATTGGTGTGGCAACAGCTTGCTCAACGTTCAGGGCATTGGCACCACGATAACTCGTAGAAACTTGTACCAAAGGTGGTGCAATTTCCGGATATTGGGCAATAGGAGTAGAAAGGACAGAAAGACCTCCAATTAAAACAATGAAAATGGAGAGAACAATAGCTACGATTGGTCTGCGTACAAAGAAATTATCCATAATCTAGTTGTTTAGAGATGATGCAATCTGCTTTTTATCTTTGTCGGCTACATAAGGAACTGGAACAACTGTTGAGCCGGGCTGAATAAACTGATTCCCAATGATGGCTACTTTTTCGTCGGGTTTTAAACCTTTGGTAATGATCCAGTCGACACCAATTTTCTGACCGACTTCGACCATTCGGGTTTGAATAGTGTTTTTATTGTCTATGATGGAAACCTGAAAAAGTCCCTGAATTTCGGTTACGGCTTTTTGAGGTACGACGATAGCATCTTTTTGAGTGCGAATTAGAACACGGACTTTTGCAAATTGCCCCGAGCGTAAAGTACCGTCGGGATTAGGAAACTGTGCTTCAATAGTTACGGTTCCGGTTGTGGGATCTATTTTAGTGTCGGAGAAATTGAGACTTCCTTTGTACGGATGTGTACTTCCGTCAGAAAGGATTAACGAAAGGTCTGTAATTCGTTCTCCGGCTTTGACTTGTTTTTGATAACGAAGATAATCGGCTTCGCTTACTGTAAACTGAACTCTGACTTTTTCGAGTTTGGAAACGGTATTGAGTTTGGCATCATTTCCAATTCGGGTAATATAATCTCCTAATCTGGCATTCGAAAGTCCGATAACACCATCAATTGGAGATCGAATGTCGCAATAACCCCGTTCAATCTGCTGGTTTCTCAAACTGGCTTGCATGCTGTTTAGGTTGGAACGCGCCGCTTTATCTTTGGCTACAGCCGCATCCAATTCCCGTTTACTAACAGCATTCATGTCTGCAAGAGGGCGTATTCGCTTTAATTCTTCTTCTGCATTTACGAGATTACTTTGTGCGGCGGCAACTTGTCCGCGAACCTGATCTACTTTTGTATCATATTCTAATGGGTCAATGCTGTACAAAAGTTGGCCTTTTTTGACTCTTTGACCTTCTTTGAAATGAATTCCGGTCAGGATACCATCAACTCTGGCGATTAATTCAATGTCTAAATCTCCAAAAGTCTGTCCCGCAAAATCTTTATAAATGGGGACATCTTCACTCTTGACCGTGACAAAAGGAGCCTGCATAGGAGGCGGTGCCTTGGGTTGTTCTTTTTTGCAGGAAGTAGTTAAGGTTAGAAGAAAGAAGAGGGGAAGGATTGGTTTTGGTAGTTTTAAAGCATTCATAATCATAAATGTTAAAATTGTACCACATAAATTTAAGGAAATTTTTGTAACAATCTGATAAACAGTTTTCTTTTTGCTAACGCAACTTCGTTGCTTTTTGATAATTTGATTTAGCAACTGTATTTAAATGAACATACATAGCTTATATGGTTTCAAAAATGAGCCGTTTTTATTGTTTTTAAAATTGAAAAGAAAGCTTTACCTTTGCGCCCGAATTTATTCCATTTATAGATTCATAATTAATTTATTCTTAACTTAAAACTGTTTATAGCATGCAACTGTATAACACTTTGAGCGCAGAAGAAAGAGCCATCATGATCGATGATGCAGGACAACAACGACTTACGTTGTCTTTCTATGCGTATGCCAAAATTCAAGATCCACAAAAATTTCGTAACGATTTATTCATTGCCTGGAATGCACTAGATGCACTGGGAAGAATTTATGTTGCTACTGAAGGAATTAATGCTCAGATGAGTGTTCCTGCCGAAAATTTTGAAGCTTTTAGAGAAACGCTTGAGGCTTACGATTTCATGAAAGGCATCCGATTGAATGTTGCTGTAGAACATGATGATCATTCATTTTTAAAATTGACTATCAAAGTGCGTCATAAAATCGTTGCCGACGGTTTAAACGATGATACTTTTGATGTTACTGATATTGGCGTTCACTTGAAAGCCAAAGAATTCAACGAAATTCTTGATGATCCAAACACTATTGTAGTAGATTTTAGAAATCACTACGAAAGTGAAGTAGGACATTTTAAAGGAGCGATTACTCCAGATGTTGAGACTTTTAGAGAGAGTTTACCCATTATTAACGAACAGCTTAAAGACCACAAAGACGATAAAAATCTGGTAATGTATTGTACTGGAGGTATTCGTTGCGAAAAAGCGAGTGCTTATTTCAAACATCAAGGTTTCAAAAACGTTTACCAGTTAGAAGGTGGGATTATTAATTACGCTAAACAATTGAAAGAAGAAGGTTTAGAAAGTAAATTCATTGGTAAAAACTTCGTATTTGATAATCGTCTAGGCGAAAGAATTACAGATGATATTATTTCGCAATGTCACCAATGTGGAAAACCTTGCGATAATCACACGAATTGTGAAAATGATGGTTGTCATTTATTATTTATTCAGTGTGATGAATGTAAAGCCGTAATGGAAAACTGCTGTTCTACAGAATGTCTAGAAATCATCCACATGCCATTAGTTGACCAAGTTCGTTTAAGAACTGGAAAACAAGTTGGAAACAAAGTATTTAGAAAAGGAAAATCGGAAAACTTGAAATTCAAACATTCAGGCGAATTACCAGAAACTGCTTTGGCAACAGCGCAAAAGCCAGCAGATATTCGTCAGAAAATAAAAGTAAAGAAAGTACTTCTTGGAAAAGCAGAGCATTATTATGTAAAAGCTCAAGTGGGACAATTTACCGTTGAAAATCACGAATTAAACGTTGGTGATAAAATCCTAATTTCTGGTCCAACTACTGGAGATCAGGAATTGGTTTTAGGGAGAATCATTGTTAACGGTGCAGAAACTCAATCTGCTAAAATTGGTGATAAGGTTACTTTTGAGGTTCCTTTCCGCATTCGTTTGTCAGATAAATTGTATAAAATTGTAAATTAGCATAATTTTATGCTAATTTATTTATGTCACAATCGTTTACCAAATTATGGATTCACGTTATTTGGGCAACCAAAAATCGTCAGGAATTAATTGATTTTTCAATTGAGAAAGACCTTTATGATTTCATTTGGCAAGAGCTAACTGAACTTGGATGTCCCGTTAGAATCATTAATGGAATGCCGGACCATGTGCATGTTTTATTTTTACAAAACCCACAAAAATCAATTACAGATATTGTAAAGCAAATAAAAGGAAGTTCTTCTCATTTTATGAATAGAGGAGAATTTATCCTTGAAAAATTTGCTTGGCAAACTGGCTTTGCTACTTTTTCTGTCAGTGAATCTCAGTTAGATATTGTTTACAATTACATTAAAAATCAAAAGGAACATCATCTTACGAAAAATACGCAAGATGAATTTGATGGATTTATAAAACGACATGGGTTGGAGGGCAAATAATTGCTGGGCTTAACGATGTGTTTCCTGTGGTTGAAACCACGGGCTATATTTACAAACAGTATGCAAAGAAAAACATAGCCTGTGGTTTCAACCACAGGAAACACAACGTATGTCCGCGATGATTATGCATTTCGCAGGATTAAATCAAAATGCTCAATGATACGTTCCCCGTGGTTGAAACCACGGGCTATATTTGACAAAACATACACAAAGAAAACATAGCCTGCGGTTTCGACCGCATGGACGCAATGCATGTCCTCAACTGGACGTTCCCCGTGGTTGAAACCACGGGCTATATTGATAAAACAAACACAAAAAAAACATAGCCTGCGGTTTCAGCCACATGGGCACAAGGTATGTCCGCAACTGTACGTTCCCGTGGTTGAAACCACGGGCTATATTTACAAACAGTATGCAAAGAAAAACATAGCCTGTGGTTTCAACCACCGGAACACAAGGTATGTCCGCGATTATTATTTATTTCGCAGGATTAAATCGAAATGCTCAACGATACGTTCCCCGTGGTTGAAACCACGGGCTATATTTGACAAAACATACACAAAGAAAACATAGTGTGCGGTTTCAACCGCATGGACGCAATGCATGTACTCAACTGGACGTTCCCCATGGTTGAAACCACGGGCTATATTGACAAACAATGCGTAAAAAAAACATAGCGTGCGGTTTCAACCGTATGGACGAAACGGATATCTACAACGATTATTAAAACCACTACAAATAATTTTTAAAATAAAAACTATGATATAAATCATAGGAATCTAATCTCTACCCACATTATTTTTGTCAATTGTTAGATGACTGATTGAAAGATCATTTCATTGAAATAATAGAATCAAAAATGACAATTAACAATACAATCGAACTTATGTCTCCAGCTGGAGATTTTGAGTCGCTTCAAGCAGCTTTAGACAATGGCTGTGATTCCGTATATTTTGGAGTTGAACAGCTTAATATGCGTGCGCGTTCAACGGTGAACTTTACCATTGACGATTTAAAAGAAATTGCTCGTCGATGCGATGCAAAAAGTGTTAGAAGCTATCTTACATTAAATACCATTATTTACGATCACGATTTATCAGTCGTAAAAACATTATTGACAAAAGCCAAAGAAGCCAATATTACAGCAGTAATAGCTTCGGATCAAGCCGTAATCGCTATGGCAAGATCGATAGGAATGGAAGTTCATATTTCAACCCAATTGAATGTAACGAATATTGAAACCATAAAATTCTACAGTTTGTTTGCAGATACAATGGTTTTAAGCCGAGAATTAAGCTTACGCCAAGTAAAGAATATCACAGATCAAATTGAGAAAGAACAGATCAAAGGACCAAACGGAAATTTGGTCGAAATCGAAATTTTTGGTCATGGTGCTTTGTGTATGGCGGTTTCGGGGAAATGTTATTTGAGTTTACATTCGCATAATTCATCTGCAAATCGTGGTGCGTGCAAACAAAACTGCCGAAAAAAATATACCGTTATTGATCAGGAAACAGGTTTTGAAATCGAATTGGATAACGAATACATGATGTCACCAAAAGATTTATGTACACTGGATTTCTTAGATCAGGTTATCGATTCCGGGATTAAAGTTTTAAAAATCGAAGGAAGAGGCCGTGCGCCGGAATATGTAGCAACAGTAACCAAAACCTATCGTGAAGCTATTGATGCGTATTACGATGGCACTTTTTCCAAAGAAAAAGTCGCAGATTGGATGAAAGCTTTAGAAACAGTTTACAATCGTGGATTTTGGTCGGGTTATTATCTAGGTCAGGAATTAGGAGAATGGAGTGATGTTCCAGGATCTGTAGCGACTCAGAAAAAGGTTTATGTGGGTAAAGGAACACATTATTTTCCAAAAGCTGCAGTTGGGCAATTTAAAATTGAAGCTTATGATATTAAAATTGGAGATAAAATTTTAGTCACAGGCCCAAGTACAGGAGCCCAGGAAATGATTATTGACGAAATGTTTGTGAATGATGTTGTAGGAGAAAAAGCAACAAAAGGCGATGATTGCAGTTTCAAATTACCATTCAGAATCAGAATGTCTGATAAACTGTATAAAATTGTTGAAGCATAATGGTTGTTGTAACTTTACAAAGAGATAAATGCATTGGCTGTAATTACTGCGTTGAAATGAATCCTGTTCATTTTCAAATGTCAAAAAAAGATGGGAAATCGGTTTTGATTCATTCTGTAAATGCAAAAGGATTTTTTACGCTGAAATCACCCAATCATACGATTGTTGAGAGTTGTGAATTGGCGGCAAAAGCTTGTCCGGTCAAGATCATTACGGTTAAAGTGACATAGGGCAATTACTAAAAAATATAGATTCTTCTAGTTAGACCCAACAGGTTTTTAAAACCTGTTAGGTATTATTGCGTAAGTAAAAAGCTATACGACACCTACATTTATAATTGGAGCATTTTAGAATTAATTCTTCGTAACATTGCTAAACTTGTTATTAACCAATGTTTCTAAACTTCCCTCTTTGGTCATTCCCTGCCAGTCAGATATTTTTTCGTTAACATTAATTTTGATTCCAACTCCACTTGTTGTTTCATAAACCAGATATTTTACACTACCACTGTTAAATTCAAGTTCATAATCTGTATTTTGTTTTTTAAATTTAAAAGTCGATTTATCTGCTTTTTCAGCACTCGAAGGATATGCAAAAGAAATAAATCGATACTCATCGTTTTGCTGAAAAGCATAATATAGTATATTGTCAACGTTAAACAATATCACTTTTCCTTTGCCATTTTTAGTGTCAAATGAAAGCAATTTGTGTACTTCTGGTTCATAGAGTGACAAGGAAGTAAATGAAACCCATTTATTGTTTTCCATTTTTTTGCCTATGATTTTAGAATAAGGCATTGAATAATAACCTTCTTCTTCAAAATTCGCAACCATTTTGGCTTCTTTACCCAAAACACTATAATAGGCACAAACATGCAAAGCTGCTCCGCCTGCACTCCATGTGATAATACGTTTCTTTTTAGCGTCAATTTCAAACGAACCGCCACGAACACAGAACGCTCCATTGTAAACTTCACTTATGCTTGGGCTATATACAAAACCATTTTCGGTATTAATAAAAACATGTGCCGTTGCCTGAGCCGTATAACATCCATCATCATTTATTTCTGTTTCATGGATTACAATATCTTCTCTGCCGTCGAAATTTACATCTCCAAGAATGCGAATATTGTTTTCGGGAATACTTTTAAAAGCAACTTCTTTGGCGATTTTGTTTAATTGCGGTTTAGAAAGTTCTTTTGCGCCAAATTCCAGAACCGTTTTTTTATTTTTGTCATCAGTTAGCTTGTAATATTCTTTTGTTTCTGAGTCTGTTTTTTGCTGAATAAAGTATAAAGTATGACCTTTCATAAAATCATGAATGACATAAGCTTTTTGAGCCTTTACAGTAAACATTCCAGAGATAATGAAGAGCATTAAAATCTTTAATTTCATAGTTTGTCGTATTGATGAGGTTTTTATCGGTTATCTGATACATCTAATTCATCAAAATCGCTGATGTCAGATAATCTAAGGAGTTTGTTTGGAGGAAGTTTGGTTTCCGTTTTTTCAAAAATTTCATCACCATCGTATGTGTTTTCATTGACGTTTTGATTGACAATCTTTTTTCGGGTCAGGAAATTGATGCTGGTTTCGGTAAGCGTAACTGGTCCATGATTACTGCTGGCATCATAACCTATCAGTTCAAAATCATTGTTTTGATATCTGAAAGTATATTCCCAATAGCCGTATCTGCCGTGTCGGTAAGCAATATATAATTTTCCGTTTTTTATTTCGAGGTCAAGTTCGGGAGCATAATAAACGCCTCCTTCTTCATTTTCAGACGAAAAACAATCGTAATTTTTAACTGCCAGTTCGTAGCCGTTATTTTTGTTGATTAAAGCTATAATTCCCCTACGGTTTCGGTCTAGTTGACCACGATATTCGTCTGTAATGACTTTACTTTTATCGGTACCCTTGATAATGAGAATATAATCTTCTAATCCGTCTTTATTAAAATCGCCTGTAATGGTGTCAAAAGGAACATAACCTTTCGGAATGAAGTCTTCGGGTTTTTTCTTTATTTCGACTGAAGTTGTATCACCTTCAAGCACTTCTTCGACGGTTGGCATTTCTGAAACCTGAACAGCTTCGGTTTTTTCTTTTGTTTTATTACAGCTTGAAAAGCAAATAAGCATTAAAACTATAGCTGTAAAAAATAGGTTTTTAATCATAATCGTTTTTTTAAATTTCATCAAACGACACATTTTTATATCGTTCAAAATAAACATTTTCATTCAGATTTTCTCCATTTGAAAGTTTTTCTGCTATTTCTTTTTGAAACTGAATTTCTTCTTCAAGCAGTTTATTCCAATATTCGGGTTTGTCTGAGAAATTTTCATAATAATCCAGAATATCAATAATTAATAAGAAATTAGAAGGGGTATTTTGTGGTTTTTCCAGACTATAAATGCAATTTTCAAGTCCGCTCAGGATGTTGACTTCCATAGGCTCCAACTCGACAAAATCATCAGCATATTCATCTGTTTCGGTATCATATTTTTCCAAAGCTTCTTTAATATATCAAGTGGTATTATTTTATAAGTCTTTAATAAACTGGTCTTTAGTAGTTTTTATACCCAAACGATTTTCCAAACATTCTGTTACATCAGGCATCAGGAAATAGAATTGGGCAAAAGCAATTGCAATGCTTTTTCCTTGATCAAGGTTAAGCTCTTTGAGATTATTTTCTAAAACGGCAGTATGTTGTTTTAGTATAGTTAAAAGATCAAACATCATTTAGTGGTTTTAAGCATTGATTATAAAGTATGCGATCAAATTTAGAATTACAATAGGTCCAAAAAATAGTAAGTTAGAAAATATTATTTCTTTTTTTGTGGTCACATATAAGTAATCTGAATTTTCATTTGTCCATTTGCCTTTTGATGCAAAAAGAACAGTTGGTTTTTTTGAGAACGTTGTAAAGTCTTTATAAAACAGGGATATTAATATGCGAAAATAGCCAACATAAAAAAGAGGAAATGCCGTAATGCTGAAACTCTCAAAACGATTATTTGTTATAATTAATAGAATTAGACTTAAAATAACAATAAGTAAACCTACAACTGTGTATTGTTTAAATTGATTTTTGTCAATGATTTTCTGAGAATTACAATAGAATATAATCCAATAACTCAAAGCTACCAAAAAGGAAAACTTAGTAAAATCAGTAAATAGATTTTTATAAAAAGATATTACAGCCAGTAAATAAGCCAATACTAAAATTATTATATGAATTGTAAGACCAGAGTAAATTTCCTTTATACTGGTTTTTCTTTTTAGATCTTTTTTGACTGTAACATGTTCGAGTTTCATATTTCCATTTATTGATATCTGCGTTTTAGAAACACTTTATTTTTTTCCAATTTTAATAAGCTTCGTTACCACTCTTTGATAAAACATCAAAACGATAACTGCCAATATAAAAGCAACTGCAATATCAAGGACTAAATTCAGAAAATGAAAACTCGTCATTTCTACTGTAGGAGAGGGAGTCATCATTCCACCATAAAGAACATAGAACGAAGCCGGAAAACCATACATATCGTTTCCGTCGACCTTCATTTGTAAGCTGGCGGTGGAGAAGGTGAGTACCGTAAAAATTAGGATTGTTAGTAGAAAGAGTACTATAAGTTTTTTCATTACGAGATTTTAATTTACTAAGTTATTAAATTAAAAAAAATCGGACAAAATATACCTGATTTTTCATTTTAGTTTTGGTATTTTCTAAAGATTCTTTGCATAGTGTTTTAGTACTAATTCTTTTCTGACTGCAATCTGTGCCCGCTCCAATTGGTAAATCTTAATTTGTTTTCATAGCTTTTATCTTCTCTTAATCTCACTTTGTCGATATACTTTAGGTGCACGGATTACTTCGTCAGTTCGCTATCGCTCGGGTGCAAATCCGCGCTATCATTGCAGAGATAAATCTGAGCGAACGAGAAATGCCTAACAAGTTGAAGATTACTGGAACCTATCGAAATTGAAGCCAAAAATTATCGCACACAGTAATAAACTAATGATAGCTCCTGCCATAAATAGGGCAAAAACAAAAGCTGGACCTATTTTTCCATTATAGATTTTGAGTGCTAGCGCTACCGAAATAACACCATTTATCAAAGCATAAAAGCCAATAAAGGACCTGTAAAAAAAACAGAGTAATAATAGCGTTAACTGTATTCCAATAAATATAATTTTCAGTTTTTTATAGTTCATATTTTGATTAATTATTTACATGAATATTTCTAAATTCTTTTGAGGTAAGTGTTGAAAGGCAATGTGTTTTTTTCTACAGACATAAGTGCTGTGCTTATAAATGCATTCAATTCTTTTAAAGCCCCGCTCCCGCACGAACCCTTTCGTGTGGTAAGTTCCAACTTAGTCCATCAGGATTATAAAATTTGAGTTTTCTACTCATTTCATATATTAATTCTTTAAAAAAGACTTTTACTTTCTATAACGCCACACGAAAGGGTTCGTGCGGGAGCGGGGGGATGGAATATTTAGTAAAATTCTATTTCAGTTTTTGCATCACATGCCACTATCATATAGGATTCTAATATGGTAAATTTTTGCAAATTCGCAATACGCCAAAGCCTTGTCAATAAATGCTACTATTTTATCTTTGTTCGAAAAAATATTTAAAGGAATAATTCGGTCTGTGATTCTGTTTAAAAATGATTCTAACAGAATGGGATTAATAGAAAGTTCATTTCGTTCAAAAACACTACGATCTATTTTCTCTTCATCATTTGGCGGAACATTAGAATTGTAGCCATTGACACGGACGCCTATAGGAGGATCATAATAATACATCCAATATGGAAATATTTTGACTTCATTTACGTCAAATAATTCGGGTATGGTAAAAGCATCGAATTCTGATTTTCCTGAAATAACTTTTGAGGTTAAATCATCCATATCTTCCAAAAATAGTTTAGAAAACTTTTGTTCTTTATTAATGCCATTAAAAAGGGTTAATAGTTCCCAAGGTATTCCAAGCCGACAAGAGATTTCATCTATGCTGTAATAAGTAATTGATTTTGTATCGACATCCATGAAATCTGTAGATAAAATCCGTTCAGAGTTCTCAATCAGTTTATTAAAATCAATTGGTTCTACCGAATATTTTCCTTCATTCCAGGAATATAATCCCTGAACTTTAATATATAATTCTGCCATGATTAAATGATTTTATTTTAATAATATCTAATGCATCTTTAGGTCTGTTTACCGCAAGTTTATTGAGGACAATATCGTCGAGACTTAAGCATCTTAAATTTGTATTTTCAATTACTGCTTTTGTACTATTGTTATATGCCATTTCGAATTCCAAACCACTTGCGACTGATAAAAAGTTATATAAATACAGTCCATATTTGTAATGAATAAAAAACTCTTCGTCTTTTATTGTTTCTCCTTTTGCTATTTCTTTGAGGAAATTGTTAAATAGATGTCTGTTTTTTTCGTCTTTATAATCGATCCATAAATCTAAATCAGATGGAATTACAGAAACACCATTTAACAACATTGCAAATGAGCCTATTACTAAATATCTTATTTGATAGTTATTCAATAAAATTATTGGTTGTAACATTATATCTCTAATTTATTGTTTGTTTTCGTAATCATCGTTATTTCAATTATCACCCCGCTACCGCACGAATCCTTTCGTGTGGTACGTTCCAACTTAGTCCATCAGGATTATAAAATTTGAATTTTCTACTCATTTCATATATTGATTCTTTAAAAAAGACTTTTACTTTCTATAACGCCACACGAAAGGATTCGTGCGGGAGTGCAGATATACTTTAGGTGCACGGATTACCTCCTCAGTTCGCTATCGCTCGGGTGCAAATCCGCGTTATCGTAATAATAAAATTTAAAATTTTACCCCAATAGCATTCCAATTAGACACATAGCAACTACTGTTAGGATTAGCGGAATAAATGTTACCATACAAACAAAAGTTCCTCGTTTGGAAGTGGGCCACGTAGAGAGATTGTCGGGCTTAAATACTATAAAATTTACGATGATAGGTGTCATAATTGGCCAAATCAATAGTCTTCCATTTCCGTTGTAATTACCATGTCGTAAAATGATATACAAAAGATATCCCGCAAAAAGAATCGAACACGCAGAAATTATAATCTTAATTATTAAATTATTTTTATAGTCCATAGTTTGATATCACTTATTATAAGTATTTATATTAAATTCTTAATCAAACTCAATCGTTTCTTTATCAGATAAAAATATCTAAATCTAAATCCCAAAACAGCTACTAGAAGTCATCACTGTATCAAAATAAGTCTAGATACGAATAGCCCTGTTCCATTCCATGTTAAAGTAAACTATGGAAATTTCTACAACAGAAATCTTTTCTTTATATGATTCATAATTATAGTCTTCAAAATAAAATTTATCAGGACTTAAAAATGTTCCTCTTTGAAATTTATTCGAAGCTATTTTCATTATGTGATTATTATAAATCTCTATTTTTTTTTGTTCAAAACCATTTTCATCAACTTCAATTAAACACATAAAAGGTTCTTCAACAAATTCATTTCTCCAATTAATTTTATAATATGCCATCTTCATTGTTTTAAGTACGTTTTATTGTTGCTAATTCAACAATTTTAATATCTCTAAGTTCTCATTTTTGTGCTATTGTAAATATATTTTTGAGGGATTGTCTTCTGCATGAAATCAAAGATTTAGTTGGACTAAAAGTTGTGTGAATATTTTAAATTACTAACAGCAAGAATAATTTAAATAATAAAAAAGGAATTGTTTACAAAGTTAAATTGCTGATTAAGTGATGGTTGTTCTTTATAAGGCAAAAAAATGATAAAATAAGACAGAATATATTATTGAAGTTTTTATGAAGAAAAAACGGTTTATTTTGTTGGAATGAATCAGTTTAAATGACAGCAAAAAAAATCGGACAAAGTATGCCCGATTTTACTTTAATCTAAATTTTCGTATCAGATTTTTAAATGCCTATTTTGGCATTAATATTATGCTTTTCGGCGTATGCCTTTGCCTCATTCATCAATTTTGTAAACTTGGCATCTATGTCGTTTAGGGTTGAAGCATCAAAATCGGCAATTGCTTTTTCAATTTGTTCAGGAGAAGCTTTTTCGTCTTTCATCTTTGCAATGGGCAAATAACCTTCTTTTTGTTTGGCGATTGCATAAGTAAACAAGTCTTTTGATGCCTGAAGAAATTCTTTATTGTCATCGTCTTCGGCTATATCTTTAATAGTTTGAAATCGAGTTTCCAGATTGCTGATATCATACTTGAAAGCATCGTAATAAGTAGAAGGAATCATCTTTTTCTGGCTTTCGTCATAAACTTGTGGTTCCGACTGTAGTTTTTCATTTATTTCTTTACCACCAAAACGTGACAATAGATTGGAATTTAATCCCGCTATTTCAAAAGTTTTTTCTGGCGAAAGGTTATTGCAAGAGCTAGAAACGATAGCAATTAATACTAAAAATAGAGTTGTGGCATTTAAGATTTTTTTCATTTCGTGTTTATTTATCCTTTTAAAATTTTATTTTTCTCAGCATCAAATTCTTCTGATGTTAAAATTCCGGCATCTAGAAGTTCTTTCAAATCTAATAAAGCCTTTTTCTTCGTTTCCATCGAATTTGAAGCTTCGGATTTTGGTGTTTCAGTTTGTGTGGTCTGAATTGGAGTTACAACTGTTCCTGATGGAGCATATTTTAGAATCAGTTCTGTAATTTCATTAAAGCCTTTTACATTCGAATAATCAATTGCTTTTTGTTCTTTTACGTTTACGATAGACGCATCAGCTTTGTTGTCAAGAAGATATTTTACTACATCTTTTTTTCCGTTTGCGGCACTGTAATGCAAAGGTGTATTTCCAGATTCGTCCTGAATATTGATATTGGCTCCGGTTTCAATAATTAACTTTACCATGCTGAGGTTTCCTTTTTTGGTGGCAACATGAAGCAGACTTTCTCCGCCATAATTGTAACTGTTGTTTAATGTGAAACTCGAATCGTTGGAAATGTTTGAAGCACTTACCACCCAATCCAGATAATCGTTCATAGACGAAGTGTCTCCTGCAACTGGTTTGCTGTAATTGACATCAACTCCGTTTTCTAAAAACAAAGCCACAATTTCCTTTTGATTATTCGCACAAGCGTACCAAATTGGAGAATAACCATTGTTATTGGAAGTAAATACATCAGCGCCTCTTTCGACTAATAATTTCGCCAGTATCCTATTGGTTTCATAACAGGCAATTAAAAGTGCATTTTCGCCCGAATGATTGGCATGATTCACATCAGCACCGTTGTCCAAAAGTAAAGTTACCATAGGTAATGATTTGGTGTAACAAGCATAAAGCAATGGCGTATTGCCTTGTTTATCGGTCACATTAATGTCTGCACCTTTGTCTAAAAGTAATTGTATAATCTCTCTGTTTAATCTTGCCGAAGCTAGTAGAAGTGGAGTTTCTCCATTGTTATTCAGTAAATTAACATCAACTCCTGCCTCAAGCAACTTTGTTGCAATTTCAACCTGAGCAGTCTGTACAGTCAAGTGCAACAGGCTATTACCGTTTTTATCATTGATTTCTATTTTGGCTCCGTTTTCCAAAAGATACAAAGCAGTTTGTTTTTGCTTTTGAAGACAAGCAAAGAACAAAGGCGTCTCTCCCGCATGATCTTCATAATCGATATCGGCACCGTCTTCGCACAATATTTTCACAATATCCAGATAACCTCTGTGTGCGGCATAATGAAGAGCGGTTCTTCCTTTTTCGTCGGTATATTTTACATCTACTTCTTTGTTTTGAAGTAACAATTCAGCTATTTTTCGGTTGCCGTTTTCGCAGGCAATTATAAATGACATTGACATAGAATCTTAGTTTTATATAATTATTATTAAACACATAGAAACATAGTTCTCTGGAAACTTAAAAGAAGGCGTTTCACTTGCATAAATTCACATTCCAGATAGCTATCGGGACTATGCGTAAGAAACTAGTTTCTTTCTAATTTCTTTTGTTCACAAATAAAAATCTATGTTTCTATGTGTTTAAGTTGTTTTTTATTTAACCATCTGGAAAAGTTTAAGCTTTCATTAGAAGCTCAACCGTTTTTATTTTCAAATTATCTGTAGAAGCAAGCGTAAGAGCGGTTTCGTCTTTATCGTTTGTAATATCTTTATCAGCGCCATTTTCAAGAAGCAGTTTTACTTTTCTGTAAATTTCTTTGGCAGCTTCTGCGTCATAGTTTACATTGAAAGCACAGACTTTGTGTAAAATGGTATTTCCTTCGTTGTCCTGTTCGTTCACATCAATCGATCCGCTGTCTAATGCCGATTTTAGAATACCCGATTTCTTTTCAGCAATATAATCAATACCCGATTTTGGATTTCCGTAATAAGTAGCACAGTGATTTAAGTCGGCACCATCTGATAATAATCTTTGAAGTGAATTTAGGTCATACTCAGAATCAGACATCATTCGGATAAATTCAGTTAGCAAAGTTCTTCCGTCTTTATTGATGCTGTTGAAATCGGCTGAAGATGATTCGGCCAGAATTTCATACATCGGAATCGAAAACTGCTCGCCAACAGCATAATAAAACGAACTGTTTTCCTGATTGTCTTTTTCATTTGGATCAGCTCCGTTTTCTAATAACATCGGAATGTATTCTTTTTTATGCCTTTTAATAGCGTACATCAAAGGCGTTGTACCAACTACATTTTTATCATTGATGTCAACTCCGTTTTCAAGAAGGGTTTTGATATACGCTATACCTTTTTCAGCATTCAAAGAATAATTATTTACGATTTTATGAATCAAATTTTCTTGTGCATTGTTTTTATAATTGGCATTACAGCCGAAATCTTCTATTAAGATTTTAATGACTTCCGGAACGGCTTCTTTCTCGATGCAGTATCCCAACAAAGTCTGATCACTGATTTCGTCATTCACATTATCGACTTTTGACATGATTTCTTTGAAGAAAGAAAGAGATGCATCATCATTTTTGATATTTCGGGAAAGAGGATTGAAGATTGATTTATCAAAACTGTCCAATTCGTAGATATCCGTTTCAATAAAACCGGCTTTTATGAATCTTTCGATAAAATCAATTTCTTTGGCTTCGATTATTTTGGCGGCGATTTGAGAAAAGTTGTTTTTAAGATATTGTTCGTTAAAAGTTTCTCCGTTATTTAGACATTCTCTGGCCTCGTCAAATTTTCCCTGAAAAAGGAAATTTTCAATCTGGTTTTGTGTTTGCATTTGAAATATATTTAAAAATGATGATAAATTTTAATAGCAATTTGCTTTGTAATTATTGACTTCGCAAATGATGCTGTAAGATAAAACATAAAATTCGTAAATATATTTCAGGATAAAAATTAAAAATGACAGTTTAAGTCGTAAAACTTACAGAATAGGGTTTTTGGGAGTTTTTTAATTTAGATTTTGGTAGAAACATTGATTCAAATGAAATTATAATGGCAATAATTAAAATAGGATATGAAATCCTGATTTGATTGGAGTTTTTTGATTTTTCATTTCCACTTCCAGCCATATTCATTTTTATATTCTATTTTATTTTTGGTACAGATGTTTTTAAAATAGGTTTTAAGTGTATCAAAATCATTAATCTGTTCTTTGGGATAAGCTAAAAAATCACCAGCTTTTAGTTTTATAAAAAAATATTCGTTAGTTTCAGATATGTATTCAAAATTTCCAACGTTGTGTTTCGCCTGAATATGATTATTTTTAACTTCAATAAATTCATTGTTGAAAGAAATGTTGAACGATTGATCAATACGGTTTTTATAGTCTTCCGTTTTAATTATTTTAGAAAAATGCTTTTTATAGTAATAGCCCAGATATTGAGGAAAAACGATAAACGAGATGACTCCTAATGCCATGAAACAAACTGAAATAAGGAGGTTAAATTTTATAAAAAGTAAACTGATCAGCAAAATAATGCTTATAAATATGAAACGGCTGGTTTTTCTTGATTTCCTGAATTGTTCTGATTTTGAAGCATTATATAAAAGCATATCTAGTGCTACTTTACTATTAAATATAAATGTGATGTTTTCTACCATATTACTCTTTTTCTCTAAACTTTTCTAAGTCATTAATCATTTTTTATCTTATCTGTTTTCTTAAATGCTGCAGAATTTTCCAATTATATCATTTAATTTTTTAGATGAAATGATGACTGCAAAATCCCAAGTCTCATCATCATTACCTGTCATTATTATAACATTTTCTCCTTCCATAGTCCAATACGCACTTGTATTTGCTGATTTTCCAACTTTAATTGTTTTTCTATCTGCCCAATTTGTTTTGAATAAATCTTGAAGTAAGTCAATTTCAAAATTCCATCCATGAATATTTAATTCCCAAGATTTACGTTGCAATTTTAGAGAAATTTTTTTGACATTTTTATCAATTGAAAAATACAAATCTTCCATTTTTTAATAGATTTAAGTTATTGCAAAAAGTGCAAAATAGTATTGAAAGTTATTCTAAATGACCATAATAAGTCATAAAAAAGAAAGAATAAGTCTTTTGTTTTGTTTGCTGTTTAAAGCAGAAAAGAATAGTAAAAGCATAGAATTTTTAAAATGTTATTTTTTTAAATCAAAGCATTTTTTTATTTAACAACCCTTTAGAATTAATCTATAAATAGCCAAATAAAAAAAATACTATCTTTACCGATCAAACGTTTATGAACTTAAGCCACATTCTGGTGGCACTACATATATAATTATGGCATGTACAAGTTGTTCAACCTCAGATGGTGGCGCACCAAAAGGTTGTAAAAATAATGGGACTTGCGGCACCGATAGCTGCAATAAATTGACGGTTTTTGACTGGCTTTCGAACATGAGTCCGTCTAATGGAGAGGCGATTTTTGATTGTGTTGAGGTTCGTTTTAAAAACGGACGTAAGGAATTTTTTAGAAATTCAGAAAAATTAACTTTAAGTATTGGCGATATTGTAGCAACTGTAGCGTCGCCAGGTCATGATATTGGGATTGTTACTCTTACAGGCGAATTGGTAAAGATTCAAATGAAGAAAAAAGGAGTGAATTACGAAAGTAATGATGTGCCAAAAATCTATAGAAAAGCATCTCAAAAAGATATTGATATCTGGTCTGTTGCCCGCGATCGTGAGGAACCAATGAAAGTTCGTGCACGTGAATTGGCGATTCAGCACAAACTGGAAATGAAAATTTCGGATATCGAATTTCAGGGAGACGGTTCTAAAGCAACATTTTACTACACAGCAAATGATCGTGTCGATTTTAGAATGCTGATTAAAGATTTTGCGAAAGAATTCAGTACCAGAGTAGAGATGAAGCAAGTTGGTTTCCGTCAGGAAGCGGCTCGTTTAGGTGGAGTTGGTTCTTGCGGACGCGAACTTTGCTGCTCAACTTGGTTGACTGATTTTAGAAGTGTAAATACTTCTGCAGCGCGTTATCAGCAGTTATCATTGAATCCGCAGAAATTGGCAGGTCAATGTGGAAAATTAAAATGCTGTCTAAACTATGAGTTAGACACTTACATGGATGCGCTGAAAGATTTTCCGGATTATGACACGAAGTTGATTACTGAAAAAGGTGATGCTGTTTGCCAAAAACAAGATATTTTTAAAGGATTAATGTGGTTTGCATATACCAACAATTTTGCAAACTGGCACGTTTTAAAAATTGATCAGGTTAAGGAGATTATTGCAGAAAACAAGCAGAAAAATAAAGTTTCGTCTCTGGAAGATTTTGCTCTTGAAGTGGTTGCAGAACCTGAAAAAGATTTCAATAATGCAATGGGACAAGAGAGTTTGACTCGTTTCGACCAGCCAAAAAGAAAGAAAAAACCAAACCGCAAACGCAAACAAAATGCTGAAACTGCTGGTGTTGCAACTCCAATAAAACCACAGCAGGAAAAAAATACGAATAACGCTAAGCCATCAGGGAATAACAATCCAAATAATGGTAATGCGAATAAGCCTAATAAGCAAAATCATAAGAAAAAGCATAATTCGAATAAAAACAATCCGAATAAGCAAAATTCAAATGAAAATAAATCTGCTGAACCTAGAAAAACAATAACGAATACTAAAAATGAGAATAAAAAATAGCTGGATTCTTCTTTTGGCAGCAATACTTCTTTTTTCTTGTGATAAAAAGCGAGTATTTGATGAATATAAATCTGTTGGAAGTGCTTGGCACAAAGACAGTATTATAAGCTTTAATCTGCCGGTTTTAGATTCTACAAAAAAGTACAATCTTTTTGTAAACATACGAGACAACAACAATTATCCGTTTAATAATTTGTTTTTGATTGTTTCAATGGAAATGCCAAACGGATTTACAAAAGTGGATACCCTAGAATACCAAATGGCTGAACCAGACGGAACATTATTAGGAAATGGATTTTCAGACATAAAAGAGAGTAAACTTTATTACAAAGAAGACGTAAAATTTAGAGGAAAATATCAAGTTCACATCAAACAAGCCGTTAGAAAATCAGGCAAAATTGCTGGTGTTGAAGCTTTAGAAGGAATTACAGACGTTGGTTTTAGAATAGAACAAAAAGATTAGAAAAATAGGTATGGCTACTAAAAAAAACAATCAATCCAAAAACGTTAAGGATATTAATTATTACAAAAAGAAATTCTGGAGGGTTTTTGCATATACCTTACTGGGAATTTTAGCTTTCTTTTTATTTGCCTCTTGGGGCTTTTTTGGGTCTATGCCTTCTTTTGAAGATTTAGAAAATCCAGATTCTAACCTTGCAACAGAAATTATTTCTTCTGACGGAGTAGTGCTTGGTAAATACTTCAAAACGAATAGATCCCAGCTTAAATATTCTGATTTACCTAAAAATCTGGTAGATGCTTTAGTTGCAACTGAGGACGCTCGTTTTTATGAACATTCAGGAATTGATGGTCGTGGAACTCTACGTGCTGCCTTTTCGCTGGGAACAAATGGAGGAGCTAGTACTCTAACGCAACAATTGGCAAAACAGTTATTTCATAAAGGAGGGTCTAGCTTTTTGCCTTTTAGAATCGTACAAAAGATAAAGGAATGGATTATTGCAATTCGTTTGGAAAGACAGTATACCAAAAATGAGATTTTAGCGATGTACTGTAACGTTTATGATTTCGGAAATTATGCTGTTGGCGTAAGTTCGGCTGCTCAAACTTATTTTTCAAAAGACCCTAAAGATTTAACTATAGACGAATCGGCGATATTGGTTGGAATGTTTAATAATTCCTCTCTCTATAATCCGTTGCGAAACCCTGTTGGGGTTAAAAACCGTCGTGATGTAGTACTAGGTCAAATGGTAAAAGCAAAGATGATTACGGAGTCTGAAAAAGAAAAGTATAAAGCATTACCAATTACTTTAAAGTTTAAATTGGAAAGCCACCGTGAAGGTATTGCTACTTATTTTAGAGAATATCTTCGTGATTATATGAAGAAATGGGTTGCAGAAAACAAAAAACCTGATGGTTCTGATTATGATATTTACAAAGACGGACTTAAAATCTACACTACAATAGATTCGAGAATGCAGTCTTATGCAGAGGAAGCTGTTGCAGCACATATGCAAAACCTTCAACAGCAGTTTTTTATTGAACAGAAAACCAATAAAAATGCCCCTTTCGTAAACATCACACAAGCAGAAACTGAGCGAATCATGATGCAGGCAATGAAAAATTCTGTTCGTTGGGCTCAGATGAAAGAAATGGATAAAAGTGAAGACGATATCATTGCTTCATTCAAAGTAAAAACAAAAATGCGTGTCTTTACTTGGAAAGGTGAAAGAGATACTACAATGACACCATTGGATTCTATCCGTTACTACAAACACTTTTTACAATCTGGTTTAATGTCAATGGAGCCTCAGACTGGAGCAATCAAAGCTTGGGTTGGAGGAATTAACTATAAATATTTCCAATACGATCACGTTGGACAAGGAGCAAGACAGGTAGGTTCTACTTTTAAGCCTTTCGTTTATGCAACCGCTATTGAAGAATTGAATATGTCTCCTTGTGATTCTATTTTAGATGGTCCATTTATGATTCATAAAGGACGTCATCATGTTACAGCTGATTGGGAACCAAGAAACTCTGATTACAGATACAGAGGTATGGTTACTTTAAAACAAGCTCTAGCGGCTTCTATCAATACAGTTTCTGCTAAATTAATTGACAGAACAAGTCCAGAAGCAGTTGTAGAATTGACTAAAAAATTAGGAGTTAAAACAGAAATTCCGGTTCAGCCTTCAATTGCCTTAGGAGCCGTTGATATTACAGTTGAAGATATGGTTGCGGCTTATAGTACATTCGCAAACCAAGGAGTTTATGTAAAACCACAGTTTTTAAGCAGAATTGAGAACAAAAGCGGTGAAGTTATTTACGAACCGATTCCGGAGTCTCACGACGTTTTAAATAAAGATATTGCTTTTGCCGTAATCAAATTACTTCAAGGGGTAACAGAAAGTGGTTCTGGTGTGCGTTTACGTACTCAAGGTGGAGGAAGCGGAGATAATCGCTGGACAGGTTATCCATACATGTTTACAAATCCTATTGCGGGTAAAACGGGTACAACACAAAATCAATCTGATGGTTGGTTTATGGGAATGGTTCCGAACTTAGTAACTGGAGTTTGGGTTGGATGTGAAGATCGTTCTGCTCGTTTTAAAAGTTTGACTTATGGACAAGGAGCGACAGCGGCTTTGCCAATTTGGGGTTATTTCATGAAAAAATGTTATGCCGATAAAAACCTTCAGATTTCTAAAGCAGAATTTGAGCGCCCAGCAAACCTTTCTATAAAAGTGGACTGTTATCAAAGACCAGTAATTGTAAAAGATACTACAGACACAGAACAAAATACAGATGAATTTGCATTGTAATAATGTTGCAATAAGAGTCAACTAATTATATATCATCCCTTTACTGCTCTTTTGTATAAGATTAGTAAAGGGATTTTTATTTGGGTTTTATTTTTACGAAATCGTTATAATTCAATCTAAAAATCTTATTTTTATCAAAAAATATACAGTAATAAAGACAGTTTGTTATGATAACAAAAAAAGTAAATAACGTTCAGGATGCTATTAACGGAATTGAAAGTGGGATGACCATTATGTTTGGCGGTTTCGGATTATGTGGTATTCCTGAAAATACAATTGCAGCTTTGGTAAATACATCAATTTCTGATTTAACTTGTATTTCAAACAATGCAGGAGTTGACGATTTTGGTTTGGGGTTGTTATTGCAAAAGAAGCAAATCAAAAAAATGATTTCTTCTTACGTGGGTGAAAATGCAGAATTTGAACGTCAGATGCTTTCTGGAGAATTGGAAGTTGAATTGACGCCACAAGGAACTCTAGCAGAACGTTGTCGTGCAGCACAGGCTGGAATTCCAGCTTTCTTCACGCCGGCAGGTTATGGAACAGAAGTGGCTGAAGGAAAAGAAGCCAGAGAATTCAACGGGAAAATGCATATTATGGAAGAAGCTTTCAAAGCAGATTTTGCTATCGTAAAGGCCTGGAAAGGTGACGAAGCTGGAAATTTAATCTTCAAAGGAACAGCAAGAAACTTCAATGCGTGTATGGCAGGTGCAGGAAAAATTACAATTGCCGAGGTTGAAGAATTGGTTCCAGTTGGTTCATTAGATCCAAATCAAATTCATGTTCCGGGAATTATGGTACAGCGTATCTTTCAGGGAGAGAAATTTGAAAAGAGAATTGAACAACGAACAGTAAGAGCTAAGAATTAGATAATGAGAAAAAGGGACAATTAGATAATTTTTTAAATTACGTTTTGAAATTATCTAATTATCAAATTGACACATTAGAGATATGTTAACAAAAGAAGATATAGCAAAACGAATTGCAAAAGAAGTAAAAGACCGTTATTTCGTGAATCTTGGAATTGGAATTCCAACTTTGGTTGCAAATTATGTTAGAGAAGATATAGCGGTAGAATTTCAAAGTGAAAACGGTGTTCTCGGAATGGGGCCTTTTCCTTTTGAAGGAGAAGAAGATGCCGATATTATTAATGCAGGAAAGCAGACTATTACAACGCTTCCTGGAGCAAGTTTCTTTGATTCCGCTTTTAGCTTTGGAATGATACGAAGCCAGAAAGTCGATTTAACGATTCTAGGCGCGATGGAAGTTTCTGAAAATGGAGATATCGCCAATTGGAAAATTCCGGGTAAAATGGTAAAAGGAATGGGAGGCGCTATGGATTTAGTTGCTTCTGCAGAAAATATTATTGTTGCCATGATGCACGTAAACAAAGCTGGAGAGTCAAAAATCTTAAAAAGATGCACTTTGCCATTAACGGGCGTAGGATGCGTTAAAAAGGTCGTAACGGAGCTCGCAGTGCTCGAAGTAACAGGAAAAGGTTTTAAGCTCTTAGAAAGAGCGCCAGGTGTTTCAGTCGAACACATCATCGCTTCAACCGAAGCTGATTTGATTATTGAAGGAGAAATTCCTGAGATGCTAATCTAAAAAGTATTGCCACTAAGGCACAAAGACGCAAAAAAGACGCAAAGTAAATAATTAAGAAAAAAACAATAAAAAACCGCCCAATATGGCGGTTTTATTTTAAAAAAACTTAGTGTCTTTGTGCCTTCGTGGCAAACGACAAAGTATTATAAATTAAAAGAAGCTCCTAAACTAAAAGTAGCCTGATTATTCAAATGATAGAAAGGGTCATTGTTTGAACCGTATTTTGCAATTGGGAATCCGATTTCTGTGAAAACACCGAATCCGTCAGTGAAGAAATAACGACCACCAACATGACCTCCAAAATTATGTAAACCTAAACTTAATCCAGGGTAAACGTCTAATTGTTCCACTCCAATTACACTAGATAAGTTAGCATTGATTCTTGCTTTAGCATCAAAACGATCTCCGAAGTCTGGTTTTTGATCATTATAAGCAGTATTACTTCCGTGGTAGAAGCCATTAAAATTATCAACCCCTAATAGGTAGTTTGCAACAAATCCAAAAGAGAAATTTTCTCCTAAACCAAAATCAATAGATCCCTGAATTCCAGAGCCACCATCTTGTAGATTAGCACCAACATTTACTCTAGTGTCTCCTTTGCCTGTAAAGGCTTTCTGTGCGTTGATAAATCCGAATGAAACTAAAAACAAGAGTGTAATAACCTTTTTCATAAATTTTAATATTAATTATTTTGATTGGCAAAAATAAAGTTTTAAATAAATTAATTCCTACCTTTTTCGTTAAAATATAATTCGTTTAATGGTTCGCTTTGCCAGTATTCTTTGGTGTTGATATCCAAAATGGTAAGTGGGCCTCTAAATGCCGCGCCTGTATCGACATTCCAGACACAAGCTTTGTTTACAGGAATAGTTTGTCCGATTCGTGTTACCGGAGTATGTCCAATGTAAACTTCTTTATAAACGGTAAATCTCTTTGGATAGTTTATATCGTCTTCTTTTAATTTTGGATCCAAAGAAAGAGCAGTCTCCCAAAGCGTTCTGTCCCAATAAAAAAGCTTAGAAAAATATTCCCATTTTACGCCATTTAAATTGGTAAATCCTGCATGAACAAATAGACGGTTTTGATCATCAAGGTAATAATCCTGAAGATTTTCTAGAAATTCGATATGAGTTTGTTTTTTCTCTTCAGAGATTTTAGCATAACCTTCAACAGTGGCTTTTCCGCCATGTTTGTACCACATTTCTTCATCAAAATCATCATGTCTTTCTTCCAGCCAGTCTAGTGCCAGCTGATCATGGTTTCCTCTAATGAAAACACAGTTTTGTTTGCTTTTTAAATCAATCAAATAGTCGATTACTTCAACAGACTGACTCCAGCCGTCCACATAATCGCCCAAAAAAATTAGAGTATCTTCAGTGGTAACTTTGGCTCTTTCAATCACTTGTTCAAGCGCAAGTAATCCGCCGTGAATGTCACCTATAACAAATGTTCGCATTATTTAATTTTTGGAGTAGAAGAACAAAAATAAAAAGAATAATTGGTTTGCACTCATTGAATTTGTATTCTTTAAAAATTGATATGATTTATAACTATTTACAACGTTTTTTATTGCTTTTCCTCTGTAAATTTGCAATATGTCTGAAACAACAACATATCGCAAAATTATTCACATCGATATGGATGCTTTTTACGCGTCGGTAGAACAGATGGACAATCCTGAATTAAGAGGAAAACCTGTTGCTGTTGGCGGTTCAGAAAATAGAGGAGTGGTTTCGGCAGCAAGTTATGAAGCTCGTAAATTTGGTGTTCGAAGTGCCATCAGCGGAGTTTTGGCTAAAAAATATTGTCCCGAAATTATTTTTGTCCGACCAAGATTTGACCGTTATAAAGAGATTTCATCTAAAATTCATAAAATTTTTCATGAATACACTGACTTAGTTGAGCCTCTTTCGCTTGACGAAGCGTATTTGGATGTTACGCAGAATAAAATAGGAAACCCAAGTGCAAGTCTTTTAGCTCAAGAAATTAGATCAAGAATTCTCAGTGAAGTTGGTTTAACTGCTTCTGCAGGTATTTCCATTAATAAATTTGTGGCCAAAATTGCAAGTGATTATAATAAACCCAATGGACAAAAAACGGTAAATCCAGATGAAGTTGAAGCTTTTTTGGAAGAGTTGCCGATTCGCAAGTTTTATGGAGTAGGAAAGGTAACAACCGAAAAAATGTATCAGCTTGGTATCTTTACCGGAACTGATTTAAAAAGTAAATCATTAGAGTTTCTGGAAAAACACTTCGGAAAATCGGGAGCTTTTTATTACAACGTAGTCCGCGGCATTCATAACAGCGAAGTAAAATCATCCAGAATTACAAAATCTGTAGCAGCTGAACATACTTTTGATGTCAATCTTTCTTCAGAGATTTTTATGATGGAACAATTAGAAAGAATTGCAGTTTCATTGGAAAAACGACTCAAAAGACACAATATTTCAGGTAAAACGATTACTTTGAAGATAAAATACAGCGATTTTTCACAGCAGACCAGAAGTAAAACACTGCCTTATTTTATTTCGGATAAAAGTCTGATTATGGAAAACGTAGAAGAATTGTTATATCAGGAAAAAATGAAGGATTCTGTTAGGTTGCTTGGAATTTCATTAAGTAATTTGAATACCGAAGTAAAAAAAGCAGTTGCTGTTCAGTTAAAATTTACATTTTGACAACCTATTTTAATCGTATATTAAGATTTCAGGCTCTTTATAACAGAGTTTTTCTTGTATCTTTGAGAAAAAAGATCCATTCATCTTCTGAATTGTTTTAATATGAAAAATAAAAATTCTGACGATTTAATGCAACGAAATTCAGTTCCAATCTTATCTTGGGATTTTCATTATGAATATCTGAATGAGCTTAAAGCCTTAAGTTCTGATTTGGAGAGAGTCAGCAAAATTTCGAATGAGTTTGTTTGGGATGAAAAGAAACTGAATATTCATGAAAGAATTAAACATGAAGTTGTTGTGGTTACCGATTTGGATTTGAAAATAGTTTTCGCGTCAAGCGGCATCAAAAAAATGACGGGTTACAAAGCAGAAGAAATTTTAGGTAAAACACCAAAGATGTTTCAAGGGCCTGCAACTTCAAAAAAGACTTTAAAAGAAATCAGAGAAGCTTTGGCAAAGAAAATTCCGTTTGAAAAAACACTGGATAACTACCGAAAAAACGGAAAAACATATAAATGTAAAATCGATGCTTCGCCAGTTTATAATCTAAAAGGAGAAGTTTCCCATTTTATAGCTTTTGAAAAACAGGACTTAAGTGCTTGATTTGCCACAAAGGCACTAAGACGTTAAGTTTAAGCTTAGTAAAAGAAATAAAAAAAACCGCCCAAATAGGCGGTTTTTCAATATATACAAACTTTGTGTCTTAGTGCCTTTGTGGCAAAAGCAAAACATTCTTATAGATTTGCAAAGAAATCATTCCCTTTGTCATCTGTAATAATAAATGCTGGAAAATCTTTCACTGTGATTTTACGAACGGCTTCCATTCCTAGTTCTTCAAAATCAACCACTTCAACTTTAAGAATATTGTCTTGAGCCAAAATAGCAGCAGGCCCTCCGATAGAACCTAAATAGAATCCGCCGTATTTGTTGCAGGCATCGGTAACTTGTTTGGTACGGTTTCCTTTCGCCAGCATAATCATACTGCCACCATTTTTCTGGAATTCATCTACATAAACGTCCATACGGCCAGCAGTTGTTGGGCCAAAACTTCCAGAAGCCATTCCTTCTGGTGTTTTAGCAGGACCAGCATAATAAACTGGGTGATTTTTGAAATAATCAGGCATTGGTTTTCCAGCGTCTAGTAATTCTTTGATTTTGGCGTGAGCAATATCTCGGGCAACAATTACAGTTCCGTTTAGTTTTAAACGTGTTTTAACTGGATATTGAGACAATTTGGCTAAAATATCGGCCATTGGCTGATCTAAGTCAATTTCTACAGGTGCTTCTAAATGTGGCGCTGTCTCTGGTAAAAATTGTTTCGGATTTACTTCTAATTGCTCAACGAAGATTCCGTCTTTAGTAATTTTTCCTTTGATATTTCTATCCGCAGAACAAGAAACTCCCAATCCAACCGGACAAGAAGCGGCGTGACGAGGCAGACGAATTACACGAACGTCATGTGTGAAATATTTTCCACCAAATTGCGCTCCGATAGCACTTTCCTGGCAGATTTTTTGAACTCTTTCTTCCCATTCGTGATCACGAAAAGCCTGACCAGCCATGTTTCCAGATGTTGGAAGATTGTCATAATATCCTGCAGAAGCTTTTTTAACAGCACTTAAGTTTGCTTCGGCAGAAGTGCCACCAATAACTAAAGCTAAGTGATATGGAGGACAAGCAGAAGTTCCTAAATCTTTGATTTTGGTGCGAATGAATTCATCTAATGATTTTTCATTCAATAAAGATTTTGTCTGTTGGTATAAATACGTTTTGTTAGCAGATCCTCCTCCTTTTGCCATAAACAAGAAATCATAAGAACTTCCTTTTTTAGCATAAATATCGATTTGAGCGGGAAGATTTGAACCTGAATTCTTTTCTTCAAACATCGAAATAGGAACAATCTGCGAATAACGTAAGTTTCTTTTTTGGTAAGTATTAAAAATTCCTCGGCTTAACCATTCAGCATCATCAACACCAGTAAAGATGCTTTCTCCTTTTTTAGCCATTACGATAGCCGTTCCTGTATCCTGACAACTCGGCAACTGACCTTCAGCAGCAACAGAAGCATTTTGAAGTAAGTTATAAGCCACGAAACGATCGTTGTCTGTAGCTTCTGGATCATCGAGAATTTTTCTTAGTTTTTGCAAATGCGTCGTTCTAAGCATAAAAGACACATCCGTTAAAGCTTCTTCAGCCAGTAACTCTAAACCTTTTGGATCAACAGTTAAAACTTCACGTTCTCCAAATTGCTCCACTTTCACAAAATCTGAGGTGATTTTGCGATACTGTGTATCGTCCTTTAAGATCGGATAAGGATCTTGGTATATAAAATCAATCATTGCTTTGTTTTTTTTACAAATTTAGAAATTATTTACCTAAGAAAGAATTTGAATAAGACCTTCTACACAGTTTTATTCGGTACTGTTGAATTGATCAAAAGTCATCTTTTTTTGAAAGTAGGCTTTGTCTTTTGCCGAAAGTAATTTCTTGCTCCATTGGTTTCCTTTTAATTCGAAACCAATTGAATCTGAATGACTAAGAACACCCATGTCCATATTTTCATCATCATCCGCAGGAACAAATGCAACAGTTTTGCAATAAAAAGATTTTGGATCGGAAGCATTGGATGGATTTACAATTTCCAGCCAATTTCCCCAACCGCTATCTGACATGGTATTCCATTGATGAACAAGCTGTAAGGAACTGTTTTTGAAATAATACAAATAGTTTTCATGTACATAACCGCAGGCAGGATATCCAAAACCTAATTGAATAAAAGGAGAATTTTTATGAGAAGTATTGGTTAAGCCAATCGAGCCTCCCCATTCTGATCCTTTCTCATAATTTTTGATGACCACTTTAGAAGAAATCAATTTGTTCTTGTTTTGATAAAAATCCAATCTGAATTTAGAAGTCATTATGCTGTCCTGATCGGCCTTTAGATCGACAAGATTGGCCAAAACATGTGTAATTGGGCTGTCTTTATCTTCTGAAAGATAAATCGTATCCGTTCGAAGAGCGCGTTCATCCGCAGCATCATCATTTGTTATCATTGCAATTTCTTGCGGTACTGGTAACTCTGCAATAGCTTCTGAATTAGTAGGTTTGTTTTGGCATCCGATTAAAAGTAGCAGGGAAAAGAAAATTGGGGTTTTCATGGTATTATTTTAGATTTTCAAAAATAAATTTTTCATCGTATTGGATGCTAAATTTATTCAGAAAATTTAAATATTCCTCATTAAAGCTTTGTTTTTTGTGATGCTCTTTTTGATTTTGAATGTATTTATACACAGAATCAATTTGAGATTGACTGTAAGAGAAAACGCCGTAACCTTCCTGCCAGGAGAATTTGGATTTTGTCAATGTATTGTCGTTTATGTATTTAGATGACTTTGCCTTTACTGTTTTCATTAATTCTGAAATTGTAATTGTTGGTTTTAATCCTAAAAGACAATGAACATGATCTTCAACACCATTAACGATAATTGTTTTACATCCTGTTTCATTAATCAGATTTCCAATTACACCTAGTAATTTCGATCTCCATTTCTCCTCAATTAGAGCATCTCTATATTTTACAGCGAAAACAACCTGAATATAAATTTGATGGTATGTGTTTGCCATTTTAGTTTTCTGGCTAAAGAACGAATATTAATTGAAAAGAAGATATTTTTTGTAATATTTGACTTTCTTTTTTTGTAATGAATATCATTCGTTCCTACGGAACTTGTAGAAATGCGGTCATTATCGTCAACGGATTGAAATCCGTTGCTACAAAATGGAATCGTTCCTTTGGGACTTTACAACGAAATTAAGCCGATGTAATCTTATTCGATTGTTTTTCAATCCGATTTAAAAAAGAGCCATCGGCTCGACCAAATATTGTAGGGCCGGATTTTAATCCGGTTATGGAAATTAGGTTTAGTAAAAAGATCCGTAGGATCGACCCATTTTATATCTTTTTTTCTAAATGTTAGAATCGCTAAAATGTACCATTCCTACTACGGAACTTATAGAAATGCGGTCATTATCATCAACGGATTAAAATCCGTTGCTACAAGATAGAATCGTTCCTTTGGAACTTTACAGCAAATTAAGCCGATTTAATGTTATTCGATTGAATTTTAATCCGATTTAAAAAAGAGCCATCGGCTCGACCAAATATTGTAGGGCCGGATTTTAATCCAGTTATGGAAATTAGGTTTAGTAAAAGATCCGTAGGATCGACCCATTTTGTATCGTTTTTTCTAAATATTAGAATCGTTAAAATGTACCGTTCCTACGGAACTTATGGAGTGTCGGTCATTATCATCAACGGATTAAAATCCGTTGCTACAAAATACGTCGTTCCTTCGGAACTTTTACAGAAAATTAAGCCGATTTAATCTTATTCGATTGAATTTTAATCCGATTTAAAAAAGAGCCATCGGCTCGACCAAATATTGTAGGGCCGGATTTTAATCCGGTTATGGAAATTAGGTTTAGTAAAAAGATCCGTAGGATCGGTTCATTTTATATCGTTTTTTCTAAATATTAGAATCGCTAAAATTTACCGTTCCTAAGGAACTTATGGAATGTCGGTCATTATCATCAACGGATTGAAATCCGTTGCTACAAAATAGAATCGTTGCTTCGGAACTTTACAACGAATTAAACCGATTTAATGTTATTCGGTTGAATTTCAATTCGATTTAGAAAAGAGCCATTGGCTAGACCAAATATTGTAGGACCGGATTTTAATCTGGTTATGAAAATTAGGTTTAGTAAAAAGATCCGTAGGATCGACCCATTTTTATATCATTTTTTCTAAATGTTAGAATCGCTAAAATGTACCGTTCCTACGGAACTTATGGAATGTCGGTCATTATCATCAACGGATTGAAATCCGTTGCTACAAAATAGAATCGTTGCTTCGGAACTTTACAACGAATTAAGCCAATTTAATGTTATTCGATTGAATTTCAATTCGATTTAGAAAAGAGCCATCGGCTCGACCAAATATTGTAGGGCTGGATTTTAATCCGGTTATGAAAATTAGGTTTAGTAAAAAGATCCGTAGGATCGGTTCATTTTCTTTCAAATTAAAAAAACCAAGTCGCCACAAAAATCGCTGTAATCACACAAATCAAATCAACCAAAAGCATTGTGCCTAAAGCATAACGTGTATTTTTGATATTTACAGAGCCAAAATAAACTGCAATTACATAAAACGTACTTTCGGCGCTACATTGGAAAATACTGCTCAATCTAGCCGTTAAAGAATCGGCACCAAAAGTATTCATCGAATCAATTAAGAATCCACGAGAGCCGGCAGAGCTAAACGGACGAAGCATAGCAACTGGCAAAGCATTAGTTATTTCTTTGCTTACACCCATATTTGAAAATACAAACCCGATTCCGTCACTGATAATTTCAAACAAACCGCTGTTTCTGAATAATGAAATGGCAACTAACATTCCTAAAACATAAGGAAAAATAGTAACACCCGTTTTAACACCATTATTTGCTCCGACTACGAAAGTATCAAAAACTGTTGTATTAGCATCTTTGAATTTTTGTTCATGTCTGAAAGAAAAAATCAGAGTGAAAACGATAATTGTTAATAATATCAACCCAGAAAGATTAGAAGTAAAATAGTTTTTTCCAATAAGATCTAAATGATTAACATACATCAATAAACCAACTATGGCAGCAATTAAACCCATTAAACCAATAAGAAGTGAAGCACTTTTGAAATTAATTTTTTGTTTGATTCCCACAATTAAGAAAGCGGCGATTGTACCAATGAATGAAGTGATGATACATGGAAGCATTACATCGGCTGGATTACTGGCGTTTGCAGCTGCACGATAACCAATAATTGAAGTGGCAATTAATGTTAAACCGGAAGCATGAAGACACATAAACATAATCTGCGCATCACTGGCTTTGTCTTTATCAGGATTTATTTCCTGTAAACTTTCCATGGCCTTAAGTCCGAATGGAGTTGCAGCTGAATCCAATCCGAGGAAATTGGCGGCAAAGTTTAAGGTCATGTAGGAAATCGAAGGGTGATTTTTCGGAATACTTGGAAAAACTTTTACGAAAACAGGACTTAAAGCTTTTGCCAGATTTCCGGATGCTCCAGAAATAATTAAAAGTTCCATTAATCCGCAAAAAAAGGCTAAATAGGCAATAAGTGGTAAAATCAAATCGACTAAAGTGCTTTTACAAGTCGGCAGTAAGCCATCAGATTTCTGAAGTCCGCTGAAAATTTTTACGGTTTTGTTTTTATAAACATAAGTCGTGTCGGCATTTAGCGTATCACGATTAACGATCATGGTTTGATCTGGTGCTTTCGTAATGCTGTCTTTGATAAAAGCAGGAAGTTCTTCAACGTACTTTTCGGAAACTAAAATAGGATCGTCTTTCTTTCCATTTAAAACAGAATCAATAGTATATGTATTGGCAGTAAATAAACTGGCTACAATAAAAATAATTGAAGAAATAAAAATAACTAACCAAAATCTGCTCAATACCATAACTATAATTTTTTGTAAATGTAATTATTTAGCAATAATAAGCATAAAGATTTTAGTAGTCAAACGAGAAGTGTTCATGAAAAACAATAATATTGAAGATAAAATGCAATTTATTCAATCACAATTTTAGTTCCTATATAGTTTTCAAAAGCTTTAATTCCTTCAAACAAAACTTCTTTTTTAGAACTTTCTGTCTCATTAAAAAACTCCGTTTCAATTTTGATGTGATCTTTCTTAATGGTTCTTTTCCAGATTCCAATTACTTTTCCATTTTCTAAAATGATCGGTTTAAAGATGCCATTATTAGTAAAAGTTTTGGATTGATGATCTCCTGAAAAGGAAACTTCGCGGGTTTTATACGAAATTAATATCTCATCGAAAGCAGGAAGAAAATGGACGCTTTCGTGAAAGAGATTCTCCTCTTTATAATTTTTTCCGAACCAAAATGTCTGATTGTCAATAGTAATATGGTTTAACTGCAACTCAATTGCATCAATAGCTGACTTGCAAATTGTTGGAGAAAAACCGGACCACCATGAAAAATCGAGCAAAGTTGCCGGGCCATGACTCTCAAAATAGCGTTGAGCCAATTTGGCGACACCATCTTCTTTAGTCAGTTTTGTTTTTGGTTTTTCGACACGTTCTTCAAGTAAAGCATACGTAATTTGTTTGCCGTTCATTCTTCCGTTGCAGACCAAACCTTCCAATTCTGCATTCATCATAATGGCGGCGGCGAGAAAATCTTCTTTAGAAGTTTTTTTGACATCAAGTTCCTGCATAATTTCTTCTCTCGTCAAATGATTGTTTCCAGATAATAGTTTTTCAATTTTGGTATTAAACTGATCGAGCTTTTTAAGATCGACATCAAATTTTTTAGCTCCAGAAACGGCTAATCTTTTTATTTGGGGAGCCGAAATATCCAACATCCAATAAATATCATCTGCAGAAACAAAATGCCAGGTTGGACGCAGTATATGAGTTCGAATAATCTGTCCTGAATTTACCGCTTCTTCAATTTCTTTTTCAGAAGCATCACATCGGGATCCAACAGCCCATTTTGCCATAGCATAATCCTGCGCTTGCATCGCACCAAAATGTTTTACAACTTCTTGTGGTGAGCATTGAGTTGTTTTAAACAATTTTTGGGCAGTCATACGATGATGTGAAATTTCAGAATGAATCATAATCAGAATTATTTTAAACCATATAAGTTATATAAGTTCATGTAAAAATCTTTGTCCCTTTGCAACTTTGAATCTTTGTACCTAAAAAATCAAACATGAATAATCTCGTCATCAATCAGCAAATCTTCTCTTCTTAAACGAAGAAATATCTGAGCAACGGCAATAGTATCTTTCTCGCAGTATGTTATAATTCGGTCAATATCTTTTTCAACGTAATAAACGTGGGCAACCTGACTTCCGTCAATATCGCCTTTTGGCGATGGAACTCCGAGAATCTTAGTCAGCAGTTTTAGAGAAGTAAAATGCTTATAATCGCCAAACTTCCATAATTCTAAAGTATCGAGATGTGGAATTTCCCAAGGTTTTTTTCCAAATAGATTCAGTTTATCCGGAATTGGCATTTGATTAATAATCATTCTTCTTGCTATAAACGGAATATCAAATTCTTTGGAATTATGTCCGCATAACAAATGCTGTGGCTGATTAAAATGATTGTTGATCAGATTAGAAAAGTCTTTTAAGATTTTCTTTTCGTCACCAAAAAAAGAAGTAACCCTAAAGTTTCGAACATCTCCTTTGATGGTAAAAAAACCGACAGAGATACAGATAATTTTTCCAAATTCGGCCCAGATTCCTGCACGTTCGTAAAATTCTTCTGGAGAGAATTCGTCTTTTCGCTGGTATTGTGTTTTCAAATCCCAAAGTGACTGCATTTCCGCGTCAAGCGAATTGAAGTTTTCTTCTTCCGGAACGGTTTCTATATCAAGAAAGAGAATGTTGTTGAGATTTATTTTTTCAATCATAATTTTACTTGGGTTTGCCACGAATTACACGAATTGCACTAATTTTTTATTCCATATAAATTTACACTAATTTCAATTCTTATATCCTATCATAAAGAAAAAATGAATGAATTATCTTATTTTAAAAATAAATCAATTTTTGTTGAAAAGAATTGAGTAAAAGAAAATTAGTGATAATTGGTGTAATTCGTGGCTAAAAAAAAAATTAAAACAAACTTTGCTGAGCAGATGGATTTTCGTGTTCCAGAAGCCATTTCTTGCGGGACAATCCGCCTGCATATCCTGTTAGTGATCCGTTTGTTCCGATAACTCTGTGGCAGGGAATCACAATCCAAAGCGGGTTTTTACCATTTGCCGAAGCAACCGCCCGAATAGCTTTGACGTCGCCTAGTTTTTTGGTTTGATCCATGTAACTCACCGTTTTTCCGTATGGAATTTCCAATAATGATTTCCAGACTTTCTGCTGAAATTCGGTTCCTTGTGGATTAAGTTTGAGGTCAAAATCGGTTCTTTTGCCTTCGAAATATTCATTTAACTGTGAAACTGCTTCTTGTAAAACCGCTGGAATAGTCTGGGAAACCTCGTTTGTGCCAACATCAGAAACAGAAATTACGGCAATGCCATTTTCATCTCCAATAATTTTGGTGATTCCTAAAGGGGAGTTGATGTAAACTGTTTCCATAATTTTTTAACGCAAAGACGCTAAGTTTAGCGCAAAGTTCGCAAAGTTTTTTTAAACCATGTAAGTTATATAAGCAATTTAAGATTTTGTTTTTTTTGGAAAGCCTTTTTAAATGAACTTATATAACTTATATGGTTTAATAATTCTCCAACTTAAATTGATAGTTTAAAATTATCTCAATTTTTCCGCTAGAAATAGTCTTTTTAATGTTTGATTTTTTATTGTTGAATTTCGGTACAACCAGATTTAAATCTTTTGCTTTTTGTGTATAATATTCCTCTCTTGTTGGATGAAAAGATGCAACAGCATTAAAAATCTCATTCCACTTTGACTGTTTTATGATTTCTTCAATTATGCCAATACAATCTTTCTGATGAATTAGATTCACTGGAGCATCCGGGTTTTCAATATTTTCTTTTCCAGCCAAAAATTTGACAGGATGACGATCTTCTCCAATTAATCCTCCAAAACGTAGAATTGTAGTTTCGAAGTTAGGATTGTTTTGAAGTAAAGCTTCCGCTAAAAGTAATTGTTTACCACTTTCTGTTTCCGGATTTGGAACGGTTTCTTCTGTAACCAAGTTATTGTCATCTCCATAAACAGAAGTAGAACTTATAAAAAGTACTTTTTCAATTGCGGATTTTTCTATAAACGGAATCAGGTTTTTGATTTTCTCTACAAAAACTTTCTTTTCAGAATCAGTGTTTTCACTTCGTAACTTAGGCGGAATGTCAATTATTAAGATTTTGCTCTCTGCTAAAAAATCAATTATAGATTCTGAGATACTTTCACTTTCAAGCGCAACTAAAAAGGGCTTTATTCCAGCATTTTCTAATATTGAAAGTTTGTTTTCAGAAGTTGTGGATCCGTTTACAGAATATCCTTTTTCGATTAGCCTTTTTGCTAGAGGAAATCCAAGCCAGCCACAGCCTAATATGCTTATTTGTGTCATTTTTTTGAGGTTCAGAGAGACAAAGGTACAAGAGTTGTAAAGATTTTTAGCCACAGATTAAAGGATTAAAAAAGATTTTTTATCTGCTCAAATCTTTTGATCCCGATAGTTATCGGGAGCGTAAAATAAAAAAGGCAGACTTAAAAAAATCTGCCTTTACTGTTTTATTCTGGTGTTGCAACCGGAACCGGTTTTATACTGTCTTTAGAAATAGCCAAACTATCTACAACAGGAGCTGTTTCAATTGGTTTTACGGGAGCGACATATCTTTTTAATTTCTGCTGAATTAATACAGCATCATTTAAAACAAAAGGAGTCGGCATCATCCAGTTTTCTCTTGGTTTAACGTTTAGAAGTGGATTCGACATTAAATCAAATGAGCTTTCAATTAAATCCATATCAAAAATAGACGATTTGTTGATGTAGAATTCCATTTCCAACGGTTCGTTGCCTACAACATAGTAGCAAAGAATTTTACTGTCCTCACGTTCCAGTTTGTTGGTTTTTGCTCGAGATTCTGAAACACCATTTGCTTTAAAGTTATAAAACGTCATTTTTGGATTGGCGTAGATATCGTAACGGTTTACTCTTCTGTTTGGCGTGATTCTGATTTTCAGATATCGATTATTTCCAATAACGCTGTCTCTTAAAAACTGAATTGTTGGTTTAGGAACATCCACAACTGGTGCGATAGCGCTGTAAGTAAATGTGGTATTGTATTTACTTGCCAATGGAAGTGAATTTAAACCCACTGCTTTTTGATTCTTTTCGCCTACATAAGATTTTGTCCAATCGTCAAGGTTTTTGTCATAAGTTGTCCATACGGCAGAATTGTTGTCGGCATTATAAACATACAATAAACTGTTTGATTTGGCTTTGCCAGGTTCATAACCGGAATGATATCCTGCGTAGATGAAAAATCCAATAGAAGTAAGGAAGAAAACAACAGTCCAAATTCCTTTTCGGGCAAAATCTCCAAATATTGGCAATAATAATCCAAAAAGTAAAACGGTTAAAATAGCACTTCCAAATAAGATTTTAAGACCTAAACCAACAGGAAACATTACGATAAACGGAGCAATGATAGCTAAAGCCGGAATGCTGAAAAGCAGATTTACACCTAAACTGTAATGCTGTGTGAAAACAAATATTCCGAATAACAGAATTCCAAAATAAACAGGAATGATTAAAAATCCTGCGCCTGTTAAGCTGTTGGCTAAAAATCCATTAATGATAATCCAAAGTAAAAGTGGAGCCACAAAATGGTTCATGGTAATTTTAGCTTCAGAAAAATGGTGGTAGAAAGCAAAACAAATCGCAATACTTAAAGTGACAAAAGCACCAATGTAAGCGTGTCCGTTATAGGTAAATCCGTTTAAAAGATCAGAATATTGAGGATAAATTTCCAGAATCAGTTTCCATCCTAAAAACGTTACTAAACCAGCAATTATTATAGATCCCAAAAGAGGTACAAAACCTCTGAATATTTCTCTGAAAGTGATGATTCTTTTTACTTTTCCGATAAAAATAAACAAAGCCAATAATCCAAAAGCGATTAATGTCATTGGCATTACCCATGAAAAAGGATAACTTATGAATGAAAACGGAGCACTAAAGTAAACATTATCTTCAGTAGATTCTGTTTTAGTTAAATCAATATTAGTCAGGTATTTCAATAAAGGCATGATGTAAGTGCCCTGATGTGCTAAGGTAGTTTTGCTTAAATGCTGAACATCGTCCTGTTGAGTATGATAGTTGAAATGTCCGTCTATAAATGCAAAATTGTAACCCTGAATATTTCCTTGTTCTCTAAAAACAGTTAAATCGGTATCATTTGGAAGCATTTTGTAGATGCTGTACATCAATGAATTGGAAACAGGATGAGAAGTTTTAGCATTAGAAAAAGCTTGAACCATTGCTTCATTTCCTTTCGTAGTTTCCATTAACATATAGCTTGGTCCAGAACTTCCGCGGGCTTCAAAATTTAAAACTACTCCAACATCTTTTGCCCAGGGATGCTTATTTACGAAAAGAGTAGCGCCGTTTAAACCTAATTCTTCGGCATCTGAAAATAATATGATAATGTCGTTTTTCTGAGGATGTTTAGAATATAAAAAGGCACGAACACCTTCTAAAATGGTTGCGACACCCGAAGCGTCGTCGCTTGCTCCTTTTGAGAAAGAATGTGGAGCACTGTCGTAATGAGAAAGAAGTAAAAGCGCTTTGGTATTGTTGGTTCCTTTTATTCTGGCTAAAATATTTTTAGATTTTACTAAAAGGCCTCTGTCATTTAAAGTATAACCTTCTTGAACACTAGTTTCTAAACCGATTCTGTTTAATTCAAGTTTTAAATAATTAGCAACCAGTTCATGATTTGTCGATCCGACGTAATGTGGTTTCTGCGCAATTATTTCGACTTGGTTTAAAGCCCTTTCGGTTGAGAATTCTGCGAGTGCTTCGTCATCTTTACTGATTCCTTGCGGCATCATGGTGGCGTAGATAATGCCCAGCAGAGCTAAGACACAGGCAATGGCTAGAATTGAGGTTTGGTTTTTTCTCATGGTTAATAAACGCTAACTATATTTCTTTTTTAACAAGCATAAAATAATCATTGTCCAAGGAACGATAGCCTTGGTCGTACAAGAAATAATATGTATTTCCCGTCTTGGTTTGTAAGATATTGGTAAAGAACTCAAAATCAAAGCCTTTGTTTAATAATTTGTCGCGCGATGCTTTTGATTTTCCATCTACATTTAACTCTGCCAAAATACGGTAATTTTTGCGTAACTTGTTGTTTATATTTCGCATGAAATTTGTACTATCTTTATTTATTTTGTTATTGTACGCATTTCGGCAGCTATCAGAGCAAAATTTCTTGTCTTCTCGGCCAACAATCTTAACGGAACATTCGAGGCATGTTTTCATTTAACAATTTTTATTACGTTGATAAACTAGGTTTTTCGTTTTCTCTTTTAATAATTGTTTGATTGATTTGGTAGATTAAAAGTTCCACTTTTTCAATGTCACAACGGGTTAGAACAATATCCTTAAAACCATTTTCCAAATTAATTCTAAGTTCGCAAGATTTAGCAGGGACATTAAATCCAAATGTTACTTCAATGACTCTATCAATGAAAGCTAAATGTCTGATTAGTTCTACGCTTAAAATGCTGTCAATTTCAAATATGCCATTGTCTTTACTAAAATCAGTATTGTTAATTACTAAGCAATCCTCTTTAAGATAGATTTCAAATAACGGATTTCTTCGAATGACAGTCATTGGCTTTTTTATTTAATGAACTCTTTATGAATTTAGCTTTTTAAGTTCATAAAGATCTTTCCTTCTGTCTTTTAATGTTTTGACACTTCCATGTTCATGAAGTTCTTTCAATAAATTCAAATCAACATCAACAATTAAGGTCATTTCTGTATTTGGAGTAGCTTCTGCTTTTATACCGTTACTCGGAAAAGCAAAATCAGAAGGCGTAAATACAGAAGACTGTGCATATTGAATGTCCATATTGTTTACTTTCGGAAGATTCCCAACACAACCTGCTATGGCTACATAACATTCATTTTCGATAGCTCTTGCTTGTGAACAATGTTTTACACGAGTATATCCGTTTTGGGTATCGGTTAAGAATGGCACAAATAAAATATCCATTCCTTCATCTGCTAAAAGTCTTGGAAGTTCTGGGAACTCTACATCATAGCAGATTAAAATTCCGATTTTTCCGCAATCGGTATCAAAGGTTTTAAACTCAGAGCCACCTTTCATTCCCCAATGAATGACTTCGTTTGGAGTGATGTGAATTTTGGTGTACATTTCTGAAGTTCCATCTCTTTTGCACAAGAAACCGACATTGTAAAGATTTCCGCTTTCTACGTAAGGCATACTTCCTGTAATGATATTGATATTATACGAAATAGCAAATTCCTGAAAACGCTTTTTAATTGGATCGGTGTGGCGTGCCAGTTCACGAATTGCTTCTGCCTCAGATAAATGATTATAATCTGCCATTAGTGGTGCCGTAAATAATTCGGGAAAAAGAGCAAAATCAGATCCATATCCGGAAACAGCATCAATAAAGAATTCCGCTTGTTCGAATAAGGCTTCAACATTGTTTAAAGGACGCATCTGCCACTGAATTAATCCCAAACGAATGATGTTTTTCTTTAGATTAATCAGTTTCGGACTTTCTTCATAATAAATATTATTCCATTCCAGTAAAACAGCAAATTCTTTAGATTCTTCATCGCCCTCTAGATAATTTTTGATGACCCTCAAAACATGAAAATCATTGCTTAACTGAAAAGAAAGAACGGGATCATACAACTCTTTAGTTCGTACTTTTTCGATATAGGTTTTTGGAGACATCTTTTTAGCATGTTCTCGGTAACTCGGAATTCTGCCTGCAAAAACAATGGCTTTTAAGTTCAATTGTTCGCAAAGTTCCTTTCTGGCATCGTATAATCGACGACCTAAACGTAAACCTCTATAATTTGGGTGAATAAAAACATCTATTCCGTATAAAATTTCAGCATTTGGATTATGGGTTGAGAAAGTGTAATCGCCACTAATTTGTTGGTAATTATGTCTTTTTTCTACTAATTTTTCATCAACTATCAGAGATAATGCAGAACCAACGACCTTTCCATCCACTAAAATCACCAATTGTCCTTCCGGAAAAATAGAAAGCAATCTTTCTATATCTTCAGATCCCCAATACGAATCGGCCATTTCAGGATACGATTCAATCATTGATTTTTTTAATTGTTTATAGTCTTCAATTTCTAAATTTCGTAACTCGACTTTTTTGATTTTTGCCTGCATATAGTAAGATTTCTCTCAAATATACAAAAAATCAATTCCAATTACAAACGGTTACAAATAGTTACAGTCGATAGTAAATAGTTAACAACCGACTGTTATTGCTGGGCTGTATCATCTTTGCATCGTTGAAGTTGACGAACAATTTCAAGTTATACTAACATTTAAATAATATACGCCATGAATGCAATGAAAAACAGAGTACAGTTAATTGGGAATGTAGGGAATGATCCAGAAGTTAAAACATTAGAAAGCGGTAAAAAGCTTGCACATTTAACAATTGCGACAAATGATGTTTACCGAAATGAAAAAGGAGACAAAGTAGAGCAAACCGAATGGCATCGTGTAACTGCCTGGGGAAAAGTTGCCGAAATTATCGAAAAGTTTGTTGTAAAAGGAAAAGAAGTCGCAATTGAAGGTAAACTAACTCACAGAAGTTACGATGATAAAAACGGAGAGAAAAAATACATCACCGAAGTTGTTGTAAACGAGATTTTATTGCTGTAAATATTTTGACTAAACGCCACGAAAAGCAAAACAAACCCGACAGGTTTTTAAACCTGTCGGGTTTAACTTTTATAAAAAAGTATGTTTATAAAATTGAAACGCCGTTGCTATCCGTTGTCAATACTTCGCTCATATAGTCAAAGAAAGGTCTCATTTTTTTGAAAGTGTCCAAAGCTTGTTCTAAAAACGTTGGACTCAATACTTCCTCATCAGTAAAACGTTTGATGATTAAAAATTGTTTGTAACGCAGTAAATCAATGGCTTCATGATCGGCATCAAAACCTTTTGGAGCTGTTTTCAATTGTTCGCCTTGCAGTGTTCCAAATGTATCTTTGAAAGATTTGGAGTTTAGGATTTCTCGGAAAGCTTCAGAGTTAAACCCAAATTCAGTTCTAATGCGTTTTAAATCAGATGCATTTGGCCCCCAAAATCCACCGGCGAAAAAGCTGTTTCCTTTTTCCAGATGAAAATAATAACCGCCTCTTCTCGCTGCTGTTGCGCGTGTATAACTTCCGCCCCAATAATGTTTAAAAGGAGTTTTGTCTTTAGAGAAACGAATATCGCGATAGATTCGGTAAACGCTTTTTTTTCCTGAAGTATTTTCCAGAACATCTGTTTTTGAAAGTTCTTTTAATAAAGCATCTGCAAAGTTTTGAATATGTTCTAATTCGATTAAATATTCAGATTTATGATCGTCAAACCAGGGTTTGTTATTGTTTTCTTTGAGCTGAACCAGAAAATCAAGGCTTGATTTTGGTATAGTAACGTAGTTTTCCATAATTGAATTAAAAATCAGAAAGATTGACTGCAATTTAAACTAAAAAACCCATTAGAGAAATCTAATGGGTTTTTCTATATTTTGTTAAGCTGTTTTTTTGAATAAATCAAACATAGGACAGCGAGAACAGCGCTTTTTTTCGCTCTTTTTATATTTCTCACAGCAAGAAGATTTGCAGTTTTCAATCTTCTTGATCTTATCAAGGATTTCAGAATTTTTCTTTTTCTTTTTATCCTTTTTCTTCTCCTTGTCTTTTTCTTTCTTGCCCAATTTTCCTCTGTATTATAAAAACAGAGACAAATATAAACGAAAAAAGTAATTTTTAAATGTTCTAAATAAACTTTAACTTTTTTTATTTTGGATTGATAGCAATCGAACTTGTAACTGTTAATTGCTGAATATCACGGTCGAACAAGTAAAGTCCGCCTTTATCGTCTCCAATTAAGTTGATTTTATCTAAGATCGATTTAGCAGTTGCTTCTTCTTCGATTTGTTCAGAAACATACCATTGTAAGAAATTATGTGTAGCATAATCTTTTTCTTCAAAAGTAATGTGCACTAATTCGTTGATTGATTTCGATACAAAAAGTTCGTGATTGTAAAGCTCCTCAAACATTTCTTTGAAAGTAGTGTAAGTCGTTTTTGGCGCTTTAAGATCTGTTACCTGAGCATGTCCTCCGCGTTCGTTTACATACTTAACCAATTTAAGCATGTGTGCACGCTCTTCATCTGACTGTGTGTACATAAATTGAGCAATTCCCTCTAATCCTTGTACCTCTGCCCAACAAGCCATAGAAAGATACGTTTGCGAAGATTCTGCTTCTATGCGGATTTGCTTGTTTAAAGCCGATTCAATATTTTTTGATAGCATAATAGGTGTCTTTTTTGTAAAATTAGAAAAAATAATCCAAACCATTTTTTCAAAACCCTGAAAACAATACGTATTTCAATTCACTTCCAATAAATTTAATACTATTTTATATCGCCAAAAGAAAAAGGTTTTGAGAATTGAGATTTATTTATAATCGGATTTCCATTGTCTTGCATCATAGGGCCATCAGTAAATTTTCGCATTACAAACTGTTGAGAACCACTGTCGAAATAACTTAAAACATAAAAATCTTTCAATCTTAACGCATCATAAAGTTTTATGCCTTTATTGCTATTCAAAAAGTAAAACAAATTGTCAATAGCCAAAGGTCTTGATTGATAGTCTTTTGCGAAACTTAGGTTTTCACTTAACATTGCGTCAAAATAAACTGCTTTGCTTAACGAATAAGGAACACGTTCTCCAGAATCAGTCGAAGAATTGAAGGAAAAATAAAAATCTGAATATTCACCAAAACCGCTAAAAGTGATAAAACTGTTTTTATGGTTTTTAAAAACGGAAACACCGGCAGGAAGTCCGTTTATGCTTTTCAGAAACTTTTCAGTGGTTTTTAATTGACGAGGTTCGTTATTGTCAATCTGCATAATGAAAGGAGAATTCATAAAAGGAATAGTATCATTTTTTGAAAATGAATAATTCTTGATGCCTTTACCTGAATCAAAATCTTTGATTTGAAATAAAAAGAATTCTTTATTTGCCTTTACTTGGAATAATTTATTATCACTATAAAATGAATTTGTTGTTCGTAACGGAGTTTCTGGAGCAGGCAGATCAAAAGTTTTTTCTTTTATTTCACCAGTTTTAATATTAAGATCGAAGGCTTGCGTTTGGATAAGAGTATTGTCAAATGTCAAAATAATATGATCCTGAATGACATACATTTTGCTGGCGCTTGAAGCCAATTCTATAGGAGTATAAATATCTGGATCTACTTTCTGTATCGGGAAATATTTGATAAGAGCATTAAAAGAGATTTGGGTATTTCTTTCATTTTTAAAAATAAATGAAGAAAAATCAAACATTTTAACAACGCATTTCCCATCTTCAAATTTGTAAAGAAGCAGATGTTCAAAGTCTTTTTCTTTTGCCAAAATGTAGAAAATATTGTTCTGTTGGAAAGAGCTAATAATATAATCGTGATTTTTTGGGAAATCGAAGTTTAAGGATTCTGAGGTTTTATTATCTAGATTATAAACTGTAATTAAAATGTTTTTATAATTATGAGAACTCCAGTATAATGATGGTTTTTTATTCTCACTTATACTGTAACCAATTAAATCCCGACTTGTTTCAGGTTTGATGGAATCTGTAAATTGATTCGCAAGAAATAAAGACGGATTGTATTTTAAAATATTTACGTTTTTATTATCCCAAGTAAAAACATAAATATCCTTACTTTTTTCATCTTGAGCATTTAAAATCTGGGTCTTTCCCAGAAAGTTCAGATTTAATGGTAAAGAGTTTAGTACTGTTTGACTAAACAGCGCTGTTTTAGAAAATAAAACAAAGAGTAGAAGCAGTTTTTTCATAATGAAAAGTTCATCAAAATTTATTCCAAATTTTATTTGATTAAGCGTCTCAAATTTAAACAATAAAAAAGTCCTTAAGAATCATCTTAAGGACTTTAGGCACCATTTTAAAAAAAGAAATTATTTCACAATAAAGATAACTCTTCTAGCTAACCTTCTGGCTTCGTCAGAATCTTTTTGAATTGAGGTATCGGCACCATTAGCAATAACATTCAAGCGAGAGGAAGCAATTCCAGCTTTTTCTAGAATAGTTTTTACATTATTGGCTCTTGTGTTTGATAATTTTTGATTGTAATCTGATTTTCCAACTTGATCAGCATTGCCAATTAAGTCAAGTGATGCAGATGGATTTTTTCTTAGGTACGTTAAAACAACATCAATTGCAGCAGTTGAGTTCTCAATTGGGGTTGTTTTGTTAAAGTCAAAATACACGCTGTAATACTTATCATTAATCATTCTCTTGATTAATTCATCATTAGTAAGTTGTGGTGTGCCTACTTGTTTTTCAACAATTACTTCTTTTTGTGCTGGAATTTTTTTGACTTGTGATTCCAAATCTGCTACCTTTTTTTCTAAAGCAGTAATATCACCATTGTCATTTGAAGTTACTGTCCAATCAGCATGTTTTGCGTTTTTACCTAAGTAAACATTTAGCCCAATAGTACCATTAAATAACAAGCCTGAAAAGCCTCTGTTTGCATTCATGGCAGTACCATCAAAAGTATGATCCTGAAATGCATTTAACATTGTAGTTACGTCTCCTGTCAGCGCCACTCTGTTTGTTAATCTTATCTGTCCAGTTAAACCAGCGATCAAATTTCCAACTTTGTCTTTAACGTTATAATCTTTGTTTTCTAACTGACCAACTCCAAAACCTGCATGAGCTAATAATCCAAATGTATTAGTCCATGTTTCAAAATTCATGATACGACCTAAATTAGCTACACCCTGTAAATCAACTCTGTAATATTTTGAGTCAAAAGGAAGTGAACTGTTTTTCTGCTCTGTTAAAGAGTTGTATCCAAAATCAGCTTTAAGACCAAATTTATTGTTCAGCATGTATCTTACTCCTAGATCAGTTGTGAAAGGACTAATTCTAGAGCTGTAATAATTACCAGATGCAAATGGACGCTGCGCCTTGTTAAAACCGCCGGCTAATTCAATAGACCATTTGTTGTAATTATCTGAGGTTTTTGTTTCAGTTTGCGCCTCTGCATACATTATGCTTAAAGCAAATGCCAGAGTCATTACAATTTTTTTCATTGTTGTTTGAGATTAATAAATTTTAATCAAAACAACAACAATTTGTAAGTAAAAACTTCCTCTAAAAGCCACAAAGATGTCAGAATAGGATAATAATGATGCCTATATTTCTATAATAAGCGTAGTAAATATGCTGAAAAGCATATTCTTTTTGTGTAATAATTTGATTACAAGTTGGTTACTCGAATCCGTCGGTGAATTTACGTAAAGTATATTGTTTAGCGATGGTATCGTAATAACCTAAAATAGAATAGTTATTTAATTTTATAACATTGGGAATAAACACTTCTCTATGAGTATCTATAAAATAATAAATCTTGTCAGAAGCGAATGGTTCATGTGTTTCTGTGGTTAATTCCAGTTTTTTAGTCCAGATGCTTTCAAAAAAAACAGAATAATCACTGTCTATGTTGTAATAATTCGTGGAAGGAAAATCTCCAAAATAATCATCAAACATATTAAAACCATTCATAGATACCGTTTTTGAACTGCTGCCAGTCCCGCCCAATGTGATTAAAAGGTTCTTTTGGTTTTTATATACAGAAAGACCTGCATTGGTAGAAGCCAGTTCTTTAATAAAATTACTGGTGTTCTTTATGGTTTTAGGTTTGCGGTCCTCAATCTGCATTAAAAAAGGAGAGTTATTAAAACGAATAGTATCTTTCCTTAAAACAGTGAATGATTTTATCGATTCTCCAGTATTGTAATCTTTAATATCAAATAAAAGCTCATTAGAGTTTACGTTAATCTGATAAAGCTTGTTTTCATGATAGAATGAGTTGGATGTTCTAGCATTTTTTTGCCCCAAGGGCTGTAAAAAAGTTTTTTCTGTTATTTCAGAATTCTCGAGATTGATGTCAAAAAGCTGTGTTTTTCTTAGGCCTTGATCTAAAGAGAGAATTAAGCGATTGGGCAATATATAAAGTTTGCTTTTTGCAGTTACTTTATAAAGCGGATTATATTCTCCAGGTTCCATTTTTTCAATCGGATTTTCATTTAAGATCTGGTTGAATGTCTTTTGCTGTGTTTTTCGATCTCGAAAAGTAAAAGGGGAGAAGTCCAAAAATTTTTCATCGGCCATTCCATTTTTAAAAAGGTAAACTGTTAAGGCTGGTTTTTCTTTGTATTTCAAAACCAGATAAAAATTATTATCCTTTTGATATTGTGCTAGAATAGATTGTTCGTCAACAGGTAAACCAAATTTTAAAGCTCTAGTTGTTTTGGTTTCAAAATAATATTTGATTACAATAATGCTGTTGTCTACTGGCGAAAACCAATACAAAGTCGGATTGCCGTCTTCGCTGAAACTATAGCCCATCAAGGATCTGTTTTCGGTATATTGTCGGGTAGTGGTAAACTTATCGTTTAGGAATAAAGCGCTATTGTATTTGAGAATCGTCAAACTATCACGAGAGGCAATAAAAGCGAAAACTTCATGCGTGACAACGTTTTCTGCATTTAAAGTTTCACATTCCTCTTTCTGTGTTTTTAAATCTATAGGATAGGAAGCTAGTACTGTTTGACTCAGCGAAACAGTACTATATATAAAAACCAGAAAAAGGAAGATTTGTTTCATAAGTTTCTGCGAACAAAAATTATTCCATTTAATTTATTGATTCATAAGCTCTTGAAAAAGATCAACGAATTGCCCAAGATGCATTCCGTCCATCAGACCATGATGTACATATACTGCCATCGAAATGGTTCTTTTTCCCGTTTCTGAAACCATCATTTTCCCGAACGAAATTTTAGGACAGCTGTCTGGATAGATAAAACTTCTTGCATGCGTAAGCGATGTGAAATTCAACCACGGAATTGCAGAAAAATGAATCAGGTTATCATCATCAAAAGATCTTGTAAAAAGACCGGTTGTGTTCTGAATACGCTCAATTTCTGCCAATGCCGTTTGTTCGAATGTTTTAAAATCAGGATGATATTCAATTAATGAAAATCCAAAAGTTCCATCTTCACGTCCGATAGTTGCCGAAGCATCAACACGATCATTGATATAGATCTGGTTTTCGGAAATTCGGTATTTAAAATTCTCAATTGTATTTACTGCAGTTAAGGTTTTATGCAGGTAGAAAATGAAAAAAGAAGCATTTAAACTTTTGGCAGTTTGATACGCTTTGGTACAATCGATTTCAACGGTTGCTCCAAAGAACGGTTCTTCCATTTGTTTAAAATGAGCAAAATGCTCTTTTCTATTCCAGTTTTCTAAGTCTAAAAGTGTTTTCATTATAGTAATTTCGGAACCACTTCTGCAATAGTTTCAAATGAACTAAAATGCTCGTGTTCTATGGTATGATTAATTTTTTCGTGTTCCCAAGTTGTATGAAACGGAATATGAACGGCATAGCCACCAATTCCCAAAACTGGAAGCACATCTGATTTTAATGAATTTCCGATCATCAAAAATTCATGTGCCTGAATATCTAAACGACCTAAAAGTTTTTCATAATCGATTTCCTGTTTGTCTGACATGACTTCAATATGATGAAAATAATGCCCCAAACCAGAACGGTGCAGTTTGCTGTGTTGGTCTTTTAAATCGCCTTTTGTTGCCACAACCAGTTTGTATTTGCCTTTTAAAGCTTCAAGAGTTTCTTCTATTCCGTCCAGCAATTCGATTGGTTTTTCGAGCAATTCTTTTCCGTATTGAATGATTTTTTCAATGACTTCTACCGGAATTGTTTTGTTGGAAATGTTCATCGCAGCTTCAATCATCGAAAGAATGTAACCTTTGATGCCGTAACCGTATAAAGACAAATTGGCGATTTCAATTTTAAATAATTCCTGCGAAATGCCTTGATGCGAAAGATAATCTTCCATCAAAGCACAAAATTTATGTTCGGTTTCCTGGAAATAGGGTTCGTTTACAAATAAAGTATCATCGGCATCAAATGCGATTACTTTTAAGTTTGGTATTTTAGTTTTATGTAACATAGTGCTTTTGTTTCAAGTTTAATGTTTCTTTGTTTCAGGTTTTTTTGCCACAGATTATTGGGATTAAAAGGATTTTAAATAAATCTGCTCAAATCTGTCTAATCTGCGTGAAACTTTTTATTGCCACGAATTCACGAATTACAATAATTATTGCCACAGATTACTCGGATTAGAAGGATTTTTAAATAAATCTACTCAAATCTGCGGGAGAACTTTTTCTAAAATTAATTAATAATCGGTGTTAATCCTTTTAATCTGTGGAAATCTGTGAGCTGATTTTTTACTTTATAAACAGCTTTTTCAAAGAAATCGTTTTATCGTAAAAAGTAATTCGGATTCCGAAAAGCAAAACGATGCCACCGAAAACCATCTGTAAAGTTATTTTTTCTTCCAAAAACAACCAAGCCAAAATGGAAGTAATTACTGCCTGACTCAATAAACTCAGCGAAACTCTGGTTGCTCGCATGTGCTGTGTTGCGTAACTAATCGAAAGCCATGCACACAATTGACAAATTACGGCTTGTAAGACCAAAACAAACCAGCCTGCATTTGAAAATCCAGTAAAAGGTTCGTCCAGCGAATAACATAAAATTCCCAAATAGATACTGGAAGCCGTTAAACTAATTGTCATAAACGAAAGAACATCTACCTCTGAAAGTACATTTTTGCTGACCAAAAGATAAATCGAATATAAGATTCCAGATAAAACTGCAAATAAAAACGCTTGATCGAAATTTAAATCCAGAAAGAACTCAAATCCAACTAAAGCGACCATTCCAAAAAGCGAAACGACAGTTCCAATCCAGAAGTTTGTGGCAGGTTTTGATTTCAGAAAAAGGAAAGAACCAATTCCGACCCAGACAGGCGATAAATTTGTCAGTAAAGAAGCTTGAGTTGCACTCGAATCCTGAATAGCAATATTCCAAACCGCAACATCTGACGAAAACAAAACACCGCAAAGCATTGCCAAAAGTGTAAATTTCAAACTAGGAAGTTTAAAGTTCCCGCTGAAAATGACATAAGGCAGTAAAAGTAAAACAGCAAAAAACATTCGGTAAAATGCCGAAATCAATCCTGGTGTTAAACGTAATTTTACCAATATTGGAAAAATCGAAATGCAAAGGATACCGCAGATTAGGGCTAATCTTGGTTTAGTGAGTTTCATTAGATGTATTTATTCTTAGATATTTTTTCTTCAAAGATAGTTTAGAAAGAGAGTATTTTGAAAACAAAAAGCGCGAATCAATTAAAAAGGATAATCGGTTCGCGCTTTTTTATTTTTAAAAAGAAGAATTTTTACTCTTTCGTTTCTTCAACTTCAAGGGTTGGAGGAGCTTCTGGCGAAGTCAAGTCTTCACCTTTTAAATAAGATGGAAGATTTAATCCGGCCATATTGAATAAGTCATTTAATGGTGGCACTGTTTTCATCATTCCAGAAACAAAATTGGCTGTAGAACCATTTTCACCCTGACCATTTCCAGAATCCCAAACCGTGATTTTGTCAATCTTGATATTTTTAACAGCTTCAACTTGAGTTTTAACCAATTCAGGAAGTTTCTCTAATAATAAAAGTTGGAAAGCTTTGCTTGGATCTCCGCCCGCTGCCGCTACAACATCTTTGTAACCTTCTGCCTGTTTGGTTAAGATTTCAAATAAACCTTTTGCTTCTGCTTCCATCTTAGCGAAAATCGCGTCAGCTTCTCCTTTTGCATTTTCTCTGATCGTTTCTGCGGCGGCTTGTGCTTCGATAATGGCTCTTTGTTTAGCGATTTCGGCAGGAACTACAATGTTGGCAATTTGTGTAGAACGTTCTCTTTCAGAACGCGCCAACTCGGCTTTTTGCTCTGCAAGATAAGATTCTTCCAATGCTTTTGCTTGTTGTACTTTTTCGGCAGCAATTGCGATACGCAACGATTCTGCTTCTTTTTCTCTACGAATAGCTTCAGAATTCGCAATGGCAATTTTTGCCTCGTTTTCTCCCTGAATCGCAATCGCATTAGCCTCAGACGTTTTTACCCTTGTATCTCTTTCAGCTTCAGCTTTACCAATCGTTTCGTCTTTGGCGGCTGTTGCAATACTAATTTCACGGTCTTTTTGAGTAATGGCAATTTTAACATCACGATCTCTATGTGTTTCGGCGATTTGAGTGTCTTTTTCTCTGTCAGCAAGAGCTTTACCAGTTTCCCCGATTTTTTCTTGCTCAGCCACGCTAATTTTAGCTTCGTTGATTGCTTTTGCAGCAGCTTCTTTTCCTAAAGCTTCGATATAACCAGATTCGTCACGAATATCGGTAACGTTTACGTTGATTAATTTTAAACCGATTTTCTTCAATTCGCTGTCCACGTTTTTAGAAATGTTGTCTAGGAATTTATCACGGTCAGAGTTAATTTCTTCAATAGTCATGGTTGCGATAACCAAACGCAACTGACCAAATAAAATATCTTTTGCAAGCTCCTGAACTTGTTCTGATGATAAGCCTAATAATCTTTCAGCAGCTGTATTCATGCTGTCAGATTCTGTAGAAATGGCAATGGTGAATCGACAAGGGACATCGACTCTAATGTTCTGACGGCTTAACGCGTTGGTCAGATTGGCTTCGATAGAAAGCGGTTTTAAATCCAGAAAAGAATAATCCTGAATTACGGGCCAGATAAAAGCACCTCCACCGTGTACACAGCGTGCTGAGGTTCCGCCGGTGCGTCCGTAGATTACTAAAATTTTATCCGAAGGACAGCGCTTGTACCTCGAGATTAATGCTGAAATGGTTACGAATAGAACGATTGCCGCAACTGCAATCAAAATAATTGGGTTCATTAACATGGTATGTGTATTATATGGTTTCTACGATTAAGAGGTTGTTGTTTTCTATTTTGACAACTTTTACTGAACTTCCCGACGGAATTCTGTCATTTTCTGTCATGGCTTCCAGTTCATGAAATGCACCATTTACGCTGATCATGATTTTGCCTTTTCCACTTTTCTTTTCGGGAATTGTCAAGTAAACTTCGGCAGTTTTATTAAGCGTGTTGGTTATTTTAAAAGAATTGTCTTCGGCTAGTTTTTGTACTTGTTTGATTACGAAGAAAAACAAAAGCACAAACAAAACTCCAACAACTAATGAAGTAACAATAAGAAAAACCGGCTTTTCGCCGAGAGTAGCATAAAAAGAAATTCCGGTCCAGCTGAAACCCAGTAAAAAGTTGATTAGGTTTCTTAAAGAGAAAAGCTGAAAATCGCCGTCGTGAACATCTGCATCAAAATCGGTATCGAAACCGTCAGCCACATCAAGACCCGAAAAGGTAATAACGGTTTGAATAAGAAAAATTAAACTTGTTGGAATCGCGATGTACCAAAAAGATTTAAGCAACGTAGGTAAACTTTCTAATAGCTCCATAATTTTCAGTTTTTCGAATAACTTTTGGCGCTAATATCTTATTTTTTTTGTAAGAAAACTAATTTTAAAGGAAAATCAATGATTTGATGTTGTACAGAATGAAAAAGCGCAAATCAATTAAAAAAGTTAATCGATTTACGCTTTTATCTTAAGCCGTTATGATTTTATTGCAGGCTTTCTGAATTTGTTTATCCGAAAACGGTTCTAGAGTTTCGGCAAGCATTTCACTTGTTTTGATGCATTCCATCATTTTTGATCTTAGATCTTTATCATCTCCCAAATCTGTTTCAAGAATCCGCTTGAAAATTTCAGACAGATAATGGGGTTGTTCTCTAAAATCGCCTTCAAACCATAAGTCTGAAAGAAATTTTGCCATTGATGGCATTACATCGTGGTGTGTCGGTTTTTGATTTTCTCTTTTTTGCATAAACCTGAAAATATTAAACGCACAAATCCCTCGTTTTAGATGTGCAAAAAATACCCCATAGGGATAGGTTTTCCCATTGTTTCCGCAGGGACATCATGACGAGGGATTCGCTTATGTTAACTTTGTTTGAAAGTTCCTAAATAAACCCTATAGTGTATTTTTTGCAGAACAAACTTACAAAAATGATTTTGAAAGAAACAATAAAAAAGTAAGAAAATTACTCTTTTTGTATAAGGTGTGAGATTACTTTACTTTTCTATTTTTGATATTTTGACGATTATCCCAAAATGATACTATTTCAATTTGATTGTCTTTTACTTCATAGAAAATTAGATAAACTTTCATAGAAATTACACGAGTGATTTTGTTCGAAGTTAGTCTCCCAATTAATTCTGAACTTGAAAGAGTATTTAATAAATCTTCAACTTCATCCAATAATTTTAAACTATAAGTTGGGCTCTCATTTCGAATGAAATAATATTCGAGAACATTTTCAAGTTGAAGTTTGGCAAAAGAAGACCAAACTATTTCTTTTTTAACCATTCTCGCATTTCTGAAATTACTTCTTCATTTTTATGAAAATTTCCATTTTCAATCTCCATGCGACTAGTTGCAATTGCTGATTTTTGCTCATTTGACAACTGGTAAAGTTCTTGTTCAGATGAATCAAAAATAGTCTGAAGTGCATTCAGGAAATTTAAATCATTAGAATCTTTGATTCTTGATATTAAATTCTTTTTTATTTGTGCAGTCAAGTCCATAATCTTCCTTTGTATATTCAAAATTAAAAATTTATTCTCAGATTGTATTAGTTGATTATGTATTATTTAAGAAAGTGTCATATAAACAAAGAAAGTTATCTGCCAGATATTTTAGGCGGATAACTTTCTATTAGTTATATATCGAATAAATTTTAATTAATTTACCGTAGCTCCATTCGGCGCATCAGCATCCGGATTTACAAAAACCAGTTTTCCTTCTGCGTTTGTTGTCATCAAGATCATTCCTTGGCTTTCAACGCCGCGTAAAGCTCTTGGCGCAAGATTTGCTAATACAGAAACACGTTTTCCGATGATTTCTTCTGGCGAAAAACTTTCAGCAATTCCCGAAACAATTGTACGAACATCGATTCCTGTATCTACTTTCAATACTAAAAGTTTGTTTGCTTTTGGCATTTTTTCAGCTTCTAAAATAGTTCCGATACGAATATCCATTTTCGCAAAATCTTCAAACTGAATTAAATCTTTCTGAGGTTCTGCTTGTTTGTTTTCGGCAAGATTAGCGGTTTTTGTTGCTTCCAATTTATCTATTTGTTTTTGTATTTCTTCGTCTTCAATTTTAGCGAAAAGTAATTCTGCTTCGCCAATTTTGTGTCCTGCTGGAAGCAAATCTGAAGTTTCAGAAATGTCATTCCAACCTAATGTTTTATCAAGGAAAATATCTTTTGCATTACGATCTTTCTCTTTCAGGAATTTGCTGAAACCTGCAAAATGTTCTTTAAGATCTCCTAAATTCAATATTTTAGAAAGTTTCGCAGCAGTGAAAGGTAAAAACGGTTCAGCCAAAACGCTCAACGCGGCAGCAATTTGCAACGCCACATACATTTGAGTTTTTACACGCTCCGGATTGTCTTTCATCACTTTCCAAGGCTCTTCGTCTGCCAGATATTTATTTCCTAAACGAGCCACATTCATTAATTCACCCAAAGCTTCACGGAATCTGTAACGCTCAACCGAACTTGAAATTACAGCTGGATACGCTTTTAATTCTGCTAAAGTTTGTTCGTCAACTTCTGTAAATTCGTTTGGCGCTGGAATAACTCCATCGTAATATTTGTTGGTTAAAACTACCACACGATTCACAAAGTTTCCGAAAACGGCAACCAATTCATTGTTGTTTCTAGCTTGGAAATCTTTCCATGTAAAATCGTTATCTTTTGTTTCAGGTGCGTTTGATGTCAATGCGTAACGCAAAACATCTTGCTTATCTGGAAATTCTTCTAAATATTCGTGCAACCAAACTGCCCAGTTTTTAGAAGTCGAAAGTTTGTTTCCTTCTAAATTCAAGAATTCATTTGCAGGAACATTATCTGGTAAAATATAGCTTCCTTCGGCTTTTAACATCGCCGGGAAAATGATACAGTGGAAAACAATATTGTCTTTCCCGATAAAGTGAACCAGTTTCGTATCCTGATCTTTCCAATACGGTTCCCAGTCTTTTCCTTCGCGTGCCGCCCATTCTTTCGTAGAAGAAATGTAACCGATAGGCGCATCAAACCAAACGTAAAGTTTTTTGCCTTCTGCTCCTTCAACAGGAACATCGATTCCCCAGTCCAAGTCACGCGTTACGGCACGAGGTTCTAATCCTGCGTCGATCCACGATTTTACTTGACCATAAACGTTGGTTTTCCAATCGTTTTTATGACCTTCTAAAATCCATTCGCGTAAAAAAGCATCGTAACGATCCAAAGGTAAAAACCAGTGTTTAGTTGATTTTAAAACCGGAGTTTCGCCAGTAATGGTCGATTTTGGGTTAATCAAATCAGTTGCGTTTAAAGTCGAACCGCAGTTTTCACATTGATCGCCGTAAGCACCGTCATTGCCACATTTTGGGCAAGTTCCAACCACAAAACGGTCTGCTAAAAACTGATTGGCTTTTGCATCGTATAATTGTTCTGTAGTTTCTTCAATAAAATCGCCTTTATCATACAAAGTCCTAAAGAATTCTGAAGCCGTATCATGATGAATTTTAGCCGAAGTTCTAGAATAATTGTTGAATGAAATCCCGAAATCTGCAAACGATTTACGAATGATTCCGTCATATTTATCAATAACTTCTTGTGGTGTGATTCCTTCTTTTTTGGCTTTCATTGAAATTGCAACACCGTGTTCATCACTTCCACAAATAAATGCAACATCTTTCCCTTGCAATCTTAAATATCTAGAATATATATCTGCAGGCACGTAAACCCCAGCCAAATGTCCAATATGTATTGGGCCATTGGTGTAAGGTAATGCCGCCGTGATCGTATATCTCTTTGGATCTTGTATCATAATTCAATTTTATTGAGTGCAAAAATAAGCAATAGAATTGAGATTTTAATATTACGTGGAGATTCGCTGAGTTTTTACTGAGAATTGTGATGTTTTAATCTCGCAAAGTCTCAAAGTCTCAGAGTTTTTTATAGCCACAGACTAAGAGGATTAAAAGGATTTTAATTTTAGACATGAATTGCCTCCAGCTTTAGCTGGAGGGGTTGTAACTATGAGGTGATTGGGCTTTGGCCAAACCTGCGCATTTGGCTAAAGCCATTTTGTAGAATCTTATTTATTACATCTAGCTAAAGCTGGACGCAATTCTAAAATTATTTGAGTCTCGGCTCGTGATAACTATCGGGGTTGTGAGATTATTTCAATTTAATAAATAAACTTTGCGTCTTTGTGCCTTCGTGGCAAATCCAACATAAAATAGAACGAGTTTAAACTACGTTTAGCGCTTATAAATGAGAATATATTTCGCAATCTTTGCCGTCCGAAAAAAACAAAGATAAATTATGAGCAAGACGAAATTAATCATCAATAAAAACGGATCTATTAAAATCGAAGGAGATTTTGAAATCATGGATCCAGAAGGAGCACTTTACGGTTTACAAGGAAGACAAGCACTTGGACTTTGCCGTTGCGGATTATCTAAAAACAAACCTTTCTGCGACGGAGGACACAGAAACAACTTCGAACATGATTCTGTTGCGTTTGATTTACCGCCAATGAAAACAAACTAAGATTTTTCTAGCTTACAATATTTTGAAACCGTATTCTTTTTGGATGCGGTTTTTTTTATGTTATTATTATGAAAAAATAGAAATACAACTATTTCATTTTGAATTAATTCAATTAATTTTATCTGCATCAAATAATGTTTTCGATTTATGATATTTAAAAGACTTTCTATAGGACTCTTTTTGACTCTTTTAGCAAATGTAGCAACTGCTCAAAATAAAATAAACCTATTTTCGGAAATTAATTATAACTCGATTCCTGCAGTAAGTTTGAACGAGTACAAATCGGTTCAGGAACGGGATGCGCGATTCCAGAATCCAAATGTCGCTTTGGGAGTCGGGATTTCGGGCGGTGGATCTAGAGCGCAGTTTTTTAGTTTGGGTGTGCTTTTGGGATTGGAAGAAATTCAGGAAGAAAAATCGGATCGTAACTTTTTAAAAGAAGTAGATTATTTTTCAACCGTTTCAGGAGGATGTTTTTCTGCAGGATATTATTTGACGATTCTGAAAAACAAACTACAATACGATAATTGCACTTTCAATGAGTTTTACTTTTCTAAAGCCGATGCCTTCAAATCAGATGTCAATAAATCAGCTACACTTTTTTCTCTTCTTAATAATAGTCGAAACGAAAAAGGAGAAAAAATTTCTATGGCACAGCGATTAGATTTGGAAGTTTTGCAATACGACAGTACAAATCCAGAAAATCAGAATAAGTTTAAAACACAGATGCAGTTGTCTGATTTTTTTATTCCAAAAGACAGCAAATTAAATCCGCAATTGCCCATAATGGTTGCTAATGGAACGGCTTATAATAACGGAGAACGTTTTCCGTTTATGCCACATATTATTCGAGCTTTAAAAATCAATTCGTCTTTGGCTCCCAATAAGGCATCCCTTCCGCTTGACGGAAATCAAATAAATAATGGTTACGATTTTCCGCTTACGTATGCCATCACAGCGAGTTCTGCTTTTCCTGGCGTTTTGCCAAAAACCAAATTTGGAATCAAAAATCAAGATAAGATTTTATGTGTGGTTGATGGTGGAGCATCAGACAATATGGGGTATGAAACCTTGATCGAACTGCTTCACAATGATACAAAAGTGAAAGACAAAAACAAAAAAGCACTTTTTATTGATTGTTTGGGGCAGGGAAAAAAGTCGCCTTATATAAATGATGGTAAAATCAGATTGATTTCTTTGTTAGAAACAGCCTCTTTGTACACGGTTCAAACTCGATATATGACTTTTGAAAGAGATGTCGAAACGGTTTTGGAACGCTATAAAATCCCAACTTCCAATTATCAGGTTATTGGTTTTACGACTTTACGGAATCATTTGTCTAAGTTGAAAAAAGATGAAAAATACGAATCTTTGATTACGGAACTAAAAAACAGTGATGATGAAGCAGCAAGCTGGCTGAAACTACATGACGATTTTAAAGCTCAATTGATTTCAAAATTTGGTTTGGAAAGTTTTAAAAAAGACAAAAATGGCGAAGTTTTGCTTTCCAGTTTAGACAAAGAAAAGTTTAAAGATTTTGGTGCCAGCGAACTTTTAATACTTTATGAATATTCGTCTCACGTAGAGACCAAACTCAAAATAACACCCGAAGAAAAAGAAATGTTGCTGCTTTCTGGACGTTTTGCAGCTTATTCGAAGGCTGATGAATTGAAAGGGCTGTTGGTTGAGAATAAGGGGTTTTAAGTACTATTGCTCAAAAACTACCTTTTTGTTTGTCTTTTCTATTTTTACAATATCGTAAGGTCTAGATAATCTAGCTGTTAGGTCTCCTTTTTTTAATTTTTCAACTTTTACAATTACAGTCTTACGGTTTTGGCTGATTTTCATAATATCTATAGAATGTCCGCCATTTCCGTTTGTTCTGTCAATAACGGCAATAATTTGATATTTATTGAAGTCAATGTTAGTCTCGCTGAATTCTTTTACTAAATTATTTGGAGTGCTCATTTCAGTCATTAAATTATTCCAACTTTTAGAGTTTTTAATAACTAAATATCTTGGTGCAATGCTTTGATCATTAGGAAAAGAATCTCCTTTAGCAATTGATGAATATTGTACATTAGTGATTGGTAAATCGTCATTGTCACAACTTGTAAATGCAAATAAGATGCTAAAAAATAAGAATATCTGTTTCATGGTTTTGGTTATTAGTTTAATAATACTATTTATTTAACAGATTGATTTTTTTTAAATGGTTGCGTTAAAGCTACTTAGTTTTTTTGATTTACCGGATTTCATTTCCATTTTCATCCATGCACATTTGCTCTCTGATGTAACTTTGAAAAGATTTGTTTGTGTAATAAAGCTCTCCGCTTTCATGCCAAAACTCAACAACAGTTCCGTCATTGTGGTCAAAATCAAAACCAGAAAAATCGCCACAGAAATTATCTCCAAAAAACCAAACATTAGATTTTAATTCAAAGTGATCTTCCAAACCTAAATCTTCTAAATCAAATAAAGAAGATGTGATGTTAAATTGACCTTGCATAAAACTTCCCGAACCAATTTCTTGCTGATAAACAATATAATCTTGAGGTAGTTTAGGGTATTCTGAAAGAAGTTTTTCTATTTGATCATTATTTAATATTTGTCTTTTATTTTGATTATCATTTTTACTTTCGACCTTTTGAAGGAATTCTTTTTCTAAATTATAATTTGTAGACATAACTCATACTTTATGTTTTATTTTACTCTTTCGCAAATATCACAATTATATATTCTTAATAAACGTTGACCTAATTCTGAGTTTTCACAATGCGATGATATTGTTGTAGTGAGTTCAATTTTTATGGGGTAATTTAAGACTGTTTCAATTTCGAAAAAGTTATTATATTCTGTAACTCCATTAACCATTAAACGAGTGTAATTTTTCTCAAACGCAACTTTAGTTTTTTCTTTACTTGCTTTTAATGCAGGCCAATCTGATATTTTACTAGAAGCATTTTTATTTTTATCGATATTGAATTTCTGAAAATTTCTTTTAAAAGTTTCTCCAATAATTTCGTTTGAACTTTTAAGATTAATTACTTCACACTGTTGTTGTTCAAAAGTATAGCCTGCTTCTATTTCTTTGGAAACTGGTGCAAAGATTATTTCAGAATGTTTTTCAGATATATAAATTATAAGTTGCTTTACGATCTTTAATTTAGGTTCGGGAACTTTAAATATCAAGCTTTTTATTTTCATGAATAGTTTATCGTTTTTAACAATCTTGCTTTAAATGACAAGGATTTTTTTAAATACTAAAATAATCTTTTCTTCTTTTCAAAACATAATATAATTTCCCTCAACTTTGCAAAAGCAATCTTTTAAATAAACTCAAATGGAATTCGGTAAAATCATAATTTCAGAAACGGCGGCAAATAGCGAAAACCCGCAAGACGTTGTAAATTCGAATATTTCGGTAATCAATTTAATGCGTGAAGAAAAAATAGATGACGATTTGATTCACGAAGACGCTTTGATGAGTTACTATTTGGATTTTTATGCTTCAAAATATGCAGAAGGAAATTTTTCTAAATTCGTTCATGATTCTGGCTGGAATAAAGAATTAAACGAACTTATTGAAGAAGGCTTGGAATTAATTGGTGCCAAAAAACATTTGGAATTGTTTAAAGAACAATCCCGAAAACTGCGTTTGCAGAGCAATATCAAACTTGGGAAATTTTTACAGTCTAAGTTTGATACCCCAAATCCGTTTCGCGATCTTTTAAATAATAATGCTTATTTTGAATTGGATGAAAGTATCGTTGAATTGAATGCCTCATTTTTAAAATCACATCCAGACACAGAAGTGCTTTCGGTAGAAGAAATGTTTAAAACACTGGAAGAATTTGTTGGTCATGAAATAAAAAGAGGCTAAAACTTTAGATTGTAAAGCCTTGTAATTATTGATTTCTTAGAGTATTATTTGATAATTGGATCTTTTTTTAGTTGTGTTTGTAAGAAAATTATATATTTGAAAAGCCCAAAAAAATCTACTAACAAATTGATGCCTATGAAAAAAACGATACTCTACAGTGGAGTTTTGATGTTTTTATTCGCTTGCGGAAAGAGTGAAAAAACGATAAACCAAGCAGAGATTCAGAATCAAGAACTGCTTTCGCTGACAGAAACAGACGCTGATTATAATAATAATAATAATAAGGAGCTTAAAAAACTCGTTTTTAAAAATCTGGATGACATTAAAGATTCGGAAGAGTTGAATCTGCCTTTGCTTTCTAAGGTTGCATCAAATCTGAATATCAAATACTCAAACATTAAAATGGATGAGACGAGCTCAATCAACTACGACGATAAAACTGCTTTTTTTGTCCTGACTATTATTGAGCACAATAAAAAGATTTCCAAAGCAGATGGCTACGAAAATCTAGGCAATTACTTTCAGCGAAAATATTTATTTGTCAATCGAGAAAGCGGGGATATAATCGCTGAAGAGTTTGATGATAATCTCGGATATTATCACAACGAAGCCATTCGATTTTCGAAATCACATATTTTAAAGGATTTGGTCTATTTGAATGAGAATACGCCTGCGATTGGTTTTTATACAGAAGCCAGTGCAAGCAGTAGAATTGTTTTATATTCAGAACAAAAATTTACATTGCTCACGCTTGCAAACAACGAAATTAAAAAAGTCCTTTATGAATATCCCATCCGTCTTACTAACGGAGATTCGAATGGAAGTGGAACTTACCAAATCGAAACCTTAGAAACAGGAATGAGTTTTGGAAATCATAAAACAAATGGCTTTTATGATTTGATTGTAACTAAAAACTTTTCTTATGAAGAAGCTGTCGAGGACAGTTTAGAAAATGAAATGGAAGAAAAGAGCAATCTAAAAATCAAAAAAGAATCCGAGAAATTAATGTTTAACGGCAAAGAATACGCTTTTAATAGAGATGACAGGCATCGTTTTTTAGAGTAAAAAACATGAATTTCGAAATAACATCAAGAGCACTTTTAGAGTGCTTTTGATGTTTATAAGAGATTTCGGTTTTACTGCAAAACTTTGACCTATTGTTAACAAACATTTCCTTAAATTTGCTTCCGTTATAAAAAACACAATAGTATAAAAATCAAGCTATGTTACAAATTGCATTTATTAGAGAAAATCAAGAGAAAGTAATCAAAGCTTTAGCAAAACGAAATATCGATGCTAAAAGCGTTGTGGAAGAAGTGGTTCAATTAGACGAAAATCGTCGTGCTGCACAAGTGGAATTAGACAATACTTTATCAGAATCTAATAAATTGTCCAAAGATATTGGTGAATTGATGAAAGCTGGAGAGAAAGCTAAAGCAGCAATCTTAAAAGAAAAAACAGTTTCACTAAAAGAAAAAAGCAAAGAACTGAGCGAAAAAGCAGAAGCTTTGGCTGTTGAGTTAACTAATAAATTATATACTTTACCAAATCTTCCGGCAGATATTGTTCCAGAAGGAAAAACGCCAGATGATAATTTAAATGTTTTCCAGGAGGGAGATATTCCAGTTTTACACGAAGGCGCACAACCTCACTGGGAATTGGTAAAGAAATATGATATTATCGATTTTGAATTGGGTGTAAAAATCACCGGAGCAGGATTTCCTGTTTATAAAGGAAAAGGGGCTCGTTTACAGCGTGCTTTAATCAACTACTTTTTAGACAAAAATACCGCTGCGGGATATAACGAAGTTCAAGTGCCGCATTTGGTAAACGAAGCTTCAGGATTTGGAACGGGACAATTACCAGACAAAGAAGGACAAATGTATCATTCTACAATTGATGATTTATATTTGATTCCAACCGCTGAGGTTCCAGTAACAAATTTATTTCGCGATGTCATTTTGAACGAAAGTGACCTTCCTGTTTTACATACTGCGTATACACCATGTTTCCGTCGTGAAGCAGGTTCTTACGGAGCACACGTTCGCGGATTGAATCGTTTACACCAATTTGATAAAGTAGAAATTGTTCGTGTGGAGCATCCTGATAACTCTTATGCTGCATTGGACGGAATGGTAGAACATGTAAAAGAAATTTTAAAAGAACTAAAATTACCATACAGAGTTTTACGCCTTTGTGGAGGAGATATGGGATTCACATCTGCTTTGACTTATGATTTTGAAGTGTTTTCTACAGCACAAGACCGCTGGTTAGAAATCAGTTCTGTTTCTAACTTTGAAACTTTCCAGGCAAACCGTTTGAAATTACGCTTCAAAGACAAAGATGGAAAAAATCAATTGGCTCATACACTTAACGGAAGTTCATTAGCGCTTCCTAGAGTTTTGGCTGGAATTATAGAAAATTACCAAACTCCGGAAGGAATCGTAATCCCTGAAGTTTTACGTCCTTACTGCGGATTTGATATTATAAATTAATTTGAAGCTAAACCTGACAGGTTTCAAAAACCTGTCAGGTTTCTTTAAAATTACTAAAACTGCGACTAATGAAAAACGGAGTATTAAACTGGAATGTCGATCCCGTTATTTTTTGGATCACAGATAGTTTTCCTTTAAAATATTATGGAGCTCTTTTTGCCTGTGGACTTCTTCTGGGCTTTTATATTGTTAGAAATATTTACAAAAAAGAGAATCTTTCTCTAGACAATCTCGATACTTTACTGATTTATGTTATTGTCGGAACCGTTTTGGGGGCCAGACTTGGACATTGTTTATTCTACGAACCAGAATATTTCTTCAAACATCCGATAGAAATTCTTTTACCAATTCAGAAAATAAAAGGTGCTTATGAGTTTGTAGGCTATCAGGGATTGGCAAGCCATGGTGGTTCGATTGGTGTAATTACAGCAATGATTTTATATTGTCGTAGATACAAAGTACAATTCTTGGGACTTCTGGATAAAATGGCGGTTGCGGTTCCTGTAACAGGAGCATTTATCAGAATGGGGAATTTCATGAATTCTGAAATATACGGAAAACCAACCAACGGAAATTGGGGAGTTGTTTTTGAAAGAGACGATTTAATTCCGAGACATCCAACGCAATTATATGAAGCTTTTGCTTATGTGTTGATTTTTGTAATTCTGTTTTACATGTATAAATCGGAGAAAATTAGAAATGCACAAGGTTTAATTTTTGGAAGTTTCTTAACTTTATTATTTGCAGCTCGATTTATAATTGAATTCTTCAAAGAAAATCAGGAAGCTTTTGAAAACGATATGCTGATTAATATGGGACAGATTTTAAGTATTCCGTTCATAGTAATTGGCTTGGTTTTGATTATTTGGAAAAGTAAAAAAGTCCCAGTTTACAGTAACTAAAAAAAAAGTCCCAGTTTACAGTCTCAGTTTACAGTTTGTGAGACTGAGAACCGAGACTGCGACTGAAAACTAAAAAAAAAGCAGTATGAAAAACATATTGATTTGTATCGTTTTATTATGTTCTGGTTTTGCCTTTGGACAAAACGAGCAGCTAGCGCAGTATTATTACGACAAAGGTGATTTTGACAAAGCAAAAATCAGTTACGAAGAACTTTTAAAAGGTGCGCCTTCGAATACACAGTATTTTTTGCGAACTGTCGATTGTTATCAGCAGTTACAGCAGTTTGCGAATGCCGAAAAAGCAATTCAGGATCGTTACAATCGTTACAAGCAAGGTGTTTTTCTGGTGGAGTTAGGATACAATTTTCAATTACAAAAGAACGATTCGAAAGCTAAAAATTACTACGAACAGGCAATTGAAAAGATAAAAACAAGTCCAAACGATGTCTACGGAATCGCGAGTTCTTTTGAGAAAAAAGTATTACTGGAATATGCTTTAAAATCGTATCAAACGGCAATGCAGGTACAGCCGAATTTCAATTTCAATTTTCAAATCGGAATGCTGTACGGTCAATTGGGTAAAACCGATTTGATGATCGATTTACTGTTGACGGAATCTTTCACGAATCCGCAGAATACCAGTTTGATTCAGACGCAGTTGTCCCGGTTTATGAATGGGGAAACGGATAATACGGCTTTTAAAGATGCCATGCGAAAAGCATTAATTCTTAGAACCCAAAAAGATCAGGATGTTTTTTGGAATCATTATCTGAGTTGGTTTTATGTACAGCAGAAAGAATTTGGTAAAGCCTTTATTCAGGAAAAAGCCATTTACAAACGTGAACCGGAATCTTTGATGAGCATCGTTAATCTGAGTCAGTTTGCTATGAGTGAAGACGATGACGAAACAGCCGTTGAAATTCTGAACTTTATTCTTCAAAATACCAAAGATTTAGGTTTGCTGATTCAGTCCAATTCGTATTTAATGCAGATAAAGATTGATAATGCACAGGAAAAGGATTATCCGGTTATTGATCAGGAATTAAAGCAATTGCTGACAACTTACGAAATCAATCCTTTTACCTTATCTTTGCAGATTATTCAGGCACATTTTCTGGCTTTTAATTTGAAAAAGACTGAAGAAGGAAAGGCGGTTATCAAAAAGGCTTTAGAATTGAATTTAAATGAATATCAAAAAGCCGATGCTAAAATGGAGCTGGCCGATATTCTGCTTTTGGAAGAGAAGTATAATCAGGCGCTTATTTATTATTCGCAGATTCAATTGGATTTAAAAAATGACGTAATGGCGCACGAAGCCAGTTTGAAAGCAGCAAAAACAAGTTATTACAAAGGCGATTTTGAATGGGCAAATAAACAATTTAAAGAATTAAAAGCTGCCAATACACAGTTAATTGCAAATGATGCTTTAGAATATTTTCTTTTAATTAATGATAATACAGCAGCTGATTCGACCCAAGTCGCTTTGAAAGCATTTGCAAAAGGAGATTTTTTAATTTATCAGAATAAAAAACAAGAAGCAATCACGCAGTTTCAAAATATTTTAAAAAACTTTAAAGGTCAGGAAATAGAAGCTGTAACGTTACTTCGTTTAGGAAAAGTTTACGAAAGCCAGAAAGATTTTGCTTCGGCTTTAAGCCAATATCAACAGATTATTGACAATCACAGTGACGGAATTTATGTTGACGAAGCCTTATTTTTCTCAGCAGAAATCTACAACGACGAACTAAAAGACACCGAAAAGGCAAAACCTTTATATGAAAAGGTAATTTTTAATCATCAAGACAGTATTTACTTTGTCGATGCCAGAAAAAAATACCGTGAGTTAAGAGGGGATAAGAATTTATAATTCAGATTTCAGACTTTAGATTCTTGTTGAAATCTAAAGTCTGAAATCAAAAATCTGAAATCAAAAAAATAATAATATCGTGATTTGAAGAGATTCAAGAAGTAAGAGAAAAAAACTCAGAACCTTTGCATCTCAGCATCTCAGAACCTTAGAAAAAATGATTATTTACAACGTTACCACAAACATACACGAAAGCGTTCACGACCAATGGTTAAAATGGATGCAGGAAAAACACATACCAGAAATTCTGGCTACTAATAAATTCTCTTCGGCGAGAATAGTAAAAGTTTTGGTTGAAGAAGAAATGGGCGGAATTACTTATTCAACTCAATATGTTACAGACAGCAAAGAAACGCTGGATAAGTTTTATATCGAAGACGAACCTGAATTTCATAGAGAAGCTTTAGGTTTATTTGCAGATAAAATGCTTTCTTTTAGAACGGAGTTGGAGGTTATTTCAGAGCACTAATTTTTTAGTTTTCAGTCACAGTCACGGTTTTCATTTTATTAGGAAATTCGTGGAAATTCGATTTCAAACAAAAGAAGAAAGTAATAGGCAACAACAGGAAGACTTTTTGAAATTATCAAAAGTAGAAAGGTTTTACAGCTTTTTGCGTTTAAGTGAAAGGATGAGTAAATTTCCAGTTAAGAATAAAATAGATAAAAATAAAGACAATTTTCTTATTGTAATCGAGAGAAAAGAATAAATCTTTGTGTCTTTGAGCCTTTGTGGCAAAAAAAAACAATACTTTTGCAGCCTCGTGACAAACAAGAAATGAAATGGAAAAAGTAAAAGCAAAAAAACATTTAGGACAGCACTTCCTTAAAGACGAAAGTGTCGCAAAAGCGATTGCAGATACTTTAAGTCTTAAAGGATATGAAGAGGTTCTGGAAATAGGGCCAGGAATGGGTGTGCTTACTAAATATTTACTTGAAAAGCCAATTACGACACACGTTATTGAGATTGATACCGAATCTGTAGCGTATCTGGATGCACATTATCCGAAATTAAAAGACAAAATTATCTCTCAGGATTTCCTGAAGTATAATATAAATGAAGTTTACCAGGACAAACAGTTTGCCATAATTGGTAACTTTCCGTACAATATTTCTTCTCAGATTGTTTTTAGAACATTAGATTTAAAACATCAGATTCCGGAATTTTCAGGAATGTTTCAGAAAGAAGTAGCCGAGCGTATCTGTGAAAAGAAAGGCTCGAAAACCTACGGAATACTATCAGTTTTAGCTCAGGCTTTCTATGATACAGAGTATCTGTTTACGGTTGATGAAAACGTTTTTATTCCTCCGCCCAAGGTGAAATCGGGTGTGATGAGAATGACCCGAAAGGAAGATTACAGCCTTCCGTGTAGCGAAAAGTTATTTTTTACAGTAGTGAAAACCGCTTTTCAGCAGAGACGAAAAACATTACGTAACAGTTTGAAAACATTAAATTTATCAGATCAATTGCGAGAAGACACTATCTTTGATAAACGTCCGGAGCAGTTAAGTGTCGATGAGTTTATTGAACTAACTCTAAAAATAGAAACCGATGGAGTTCAAAGTTAGTAAAGAATTTATACACCAGTTAGAGGAGCTGATCAATAAGAAAAACGACAGTGAACTAGAAGTTTTACTTAATGATCTGCACCATGCCGATATTGCCGAAATTTTAGACGAATTAGATTTTGACGAGGCAACTTATATCTTTAAGGTTTTAGATAGTGATAAAACAGCCGAAATTCTTCTGGAATTGGAAGAAGATCTGCGTGAAAATATCTTAAGCCGACTTTCACCAAAAGAAATCGCGGAAGAGCTTGATGAGCTTGAAACAAATGATGCTGCCGATATTATCGCAGAGCTTTCGCAGGAAATAAAAGCAGAAGTAATCTCTGAACTTGTTGACGTTGAACACGCCAAAGACATTGTAGATCTTTTGCGTTACGACGAAAATACAGCCGGTGGTTTGATGGGGAAGGAGCTTGTAAAAGTAAATGAAAACTGGAATGTTTTAACCTGCGTTAAAGAAATGCGTATTCAGGCTGAAAACGTTTCCAGAGTACATTCTATTTATGTGGTTGATGATGAAAATCGTCTAAAAGGAAGACTTTCTCTTAAAGACTTGCTGACTTCTTCTACCAAAACTCAGATTGGTGAAGTTTATATCCGAAAATTAAATTTTGTAAATGTTGATACGGAAGACGTTGAAGTTGCGCGTATCATGCAGAAATACGATTTAGAGGCTATTCCGGTTGTCGACGAATTGGGGCGTTTGGTGGGAAGAATTACCATTGACGATATCGTAGACGTAATCAAGGAAGAAGCAGATAAAGATTACCAATTAGCCGCAGGTATTACGCAAGACGTTGAATCGAATGACAGCGTTTACGAATTGACCAAAGCTCGTCTGCCTTGGCTTTTGATTGGAATGGTAATTGAAATCGTAGCTTCTTTTGTTTTGAAAGGAAACGAAAGTACATTCCAAAAATATTCCACTTTAATTATTTTTGTGCCATTACTTTCTGCAACTGCAGGAAATATTGGAGTTCAGGCATCGGCAATCGTCGTGCAAGGTTTGGCAAACGGAACCTTGAAAGATTTCAGCCGTGCATACTTTACTAAAGAAATTACAGTTTCGATGATCTCAGGAAGTATCATTTCTTTGCTATTACTTTGTTATCATTCAATAATGTATCAGCAATATTTAGTAGGATTTGCTATTTCAATCTCTATGATTGTCGTAATTTTGTTTGCTGCAACTTTGGGAACTCTAGTACCACTTTTCTTGAATAAAAATAAAATTGATCCCGCAATTGCGACTGGTCCGTTTATAACAACGACCAATGACGTATTCGGAATCATGTTATACTTTGGTGTAGCAAATTTGATTCTTGGATTCTAGATTTTTGCCACAAATTAGCCCTTTAGAGTGATTTAAAATCTCTAAAATCTGCGTAATTTACAGGCGGAAAATATACTGTTAATCAGCCATCATAAATTCAAACCAAGAAGAATGAAAGTACACATTATTGGAGGAGGGAACCTTGGGGTTTCTATTGCCTTGGGAATCGCTAAATTTTCGAAAAACAATCAAGTTACCGTTACCAGAAGAAATACAGCAAGTATTCAGTATTTATCTGAATACGGAATCACTGTATCTAAAGATAACAAACACAATATTCAAGAAGCCGATGTGGTAATTTTAACGATAAAACCGTATCAGGTTGATGTTGTTTTAGCTGAAATTTTACCTGTTATCCAAAACAAAACCATTGCTTCTGCAGTAAGCGGATTGTCTTTGGAAATGCTTCAGACCAAAACAAATTTTGAATATCCGGTTGTGCGTATTATGCCAAATATTGCGGCACAATTTGGAGAATCAGCAACCTGTATTTCTTTCCCTGAAAAATACAAAGAAAATGCTGCGCCAATTGTTGACTTGTTTCAAGATTTAGGAACAGCTCCTGTAATTGACGAAAAATTAATGGATGCGGCTACCGTTTTAGGTGCTTGTGGAACCGCTTATGCATTACGTTATATCCGAGCTTCTATGCAGGCAGGAATCGAAATTGGATTTGATTCTAATACCGCTTTAGCCATTGCGGCTCAAACTGTAAAAGGAGCCGCCAAAATGCTTTTAGAAGAACGAGTGCATCCAGAACAATTAATTGACCGCGTAACAACTCCACAAGGTTGTACAATTGTCGGTTTAAATGAAATGGAACATAATGGTTTCAGTTCGTCATTAATTAAAGGAATCAAAACCTCTTTGAAACAGATTAAAGGTTAGTTTTAAAGAAATTCCAATCCCGAGGCTTCGGGATAAATTCCAAATTCCAATTTTGCTGGGGTTTGGAATTTTTTGTTTTGTAAAGTTAAAGCCTAGTTTTGTCATTCTGAGGAACGAAGAATCACAAGAGTAAGTCGGCAAAGATTGACGATTTTGAATGCGGAGTTTCTAGTGTGATTCTTCGTTCCTCAGAATGACAAACATTATCGAATAGCTTGGAATTGGAATTTGGGATTTTTATTTTTTGGAATTTGATTTTATCAGCTGTATGTACTTCAACCCACATTCGGAAATCTTAGTATAAGAATTCATAGCATTACCATAATTTTGAATTGTCAAAGTATCTTTTACATACAAAGCATCAATACCAACTGGAATTTCAAGATCTTTTGGAGAAACAGAATCATTTTCTTCTTCATTGCTAATATCACCTTCGTATTCATCCCATTGAATTCCTTCTAGAACAAGATACTTTTCTCCAGAACTGTTTTGTGAATATTTAGCTTTTCCTTTTAAAGTGCGAATAGCCGTTTTAAAAATATATTGGTATTCGTTTTTGTCTTTGGAAATAATTACAGAAATCGGACAATCACCTGTTGTATTTATATATGTTCCTTCAACTTCATTTTTAGGATTTTCTTTGGAAACTATTTTTTCATTTTTTACAGTTTCAATAGAAGAAAGTTGCCCTGTTTTTTGATTGCAGGAAGTGAAAGTCAAGAAAGAAATAAACAGAAGAAAAAATCGAAAATTAGTCATAATAGAAGATTAAATTACTGTGTTTTTATTCAAAATATACTTTAAATACACAAAACCAATAAAGCCTGCTAAGAAGGAGGCAATCAGAATGGCGATTTTAGAGAAAACAATTATTTCAGGATTTTTAAAGGCCAAAACTGTTATAAAAATTGACATTGTAAAACCAATCCCACCTAGCATTCCTGCACCTAAAATGTGTGCCCATTTTAAGTTTTTTGGAAGAATGCATAAACCTGAAGTTACACCAACAGAAGAAAATAATAAAATGCCTAGTGGTTTACCTACAACAAGCCCTAGAATAATTCCGTATGAATTCGAGTGATTTAATCCTTCGTGCCAGTTTTCGGTTATGGTTAAAGCTGTATTGGCGACAGCAAACAGCGGTAATATAAAAAAGGCTACCGGCTGATGCAAAAAATGCTGCAGTTTATAAGAAGATGTTTTTTCTCCGCCATCGCCAAACGGAATTACAAAAGCTAAAATGACTCCTGTTATAGTCGCATGAACGCCTGAATTTAACATAAAATACCACATGACAACACCGCCGACTAAATACGGAATCAAATTGTGGATTTTCATTCGGTTTAAAACAAACAAAACGCACCAAATAGCAAGTGCAATTCCGAGATTTAAAAATGAAATAGATGTGCTGTAAAAAACAGCGATAACAATGATAGCGCCTAGATCATCAATAACTGCCAAAGCCGTTAAAAATACTTTTAATGAAGCAGGAACTTTATTCCCAAGAAGCGATAAAATCCCGATTGCAAAAGCAATATCTGTAGCCATCGGAATTCCTGCACCGTTTTGAGTTGTAGTTCCATAATTTAATACCAAGAAAATGGAAGCAGGAACTATCATACCGCCAAAAGCGGCGACTATTGGTAAAGAAGCATTTTTGAAATTGGATAATTCACCATGATAAATTTCGCGTTCCAATTCCAATCCAATCAATAAGAAGAAAATGGTCATTAAGCCATCGTTTATCCATTCTGTGATAGAATGTCCTGAAATTTCTTTTTCCCAAAAAGCAACATACGGAACTTGAAAAGAGGAATTGGCTAGGTAAAGAGATAAAATCGTGACAAAGAGCAAGATAATTCCTCCTGATTTTTCGTTTTCAAAAAAGGCTTTAAAGGTTTTGGTTAATTTCATCTGAAAGGATTCTGAAGATTTAGAGAATGGATTTTATTAATCCGAATACTTTCAAAGTTAGAAAAAATCTAAGCAATAAAAAAAGGATTTGCCACAAAGACACAAAGGCACAAAGTTTTATTTTGATTAGGGAACTTCAATTAAAGAAACAGCTAATCTTCTTAAATCTCTGTGATGTTTACAAAAAAACTTTGCGCCTTTGCGTCTTCGCGAGATCAAATTAACTGTATTTTTGTTTTGTAAAAAATCAAAAAATAATGAGCATAAAAATTCTTCATATCGACAGTAATAATCCAGTTCTCTGGAACCAATTAGAAGAAGCGGGTTTTGAAAATCACGCCGATTTTAAATCTTCAAAAGAAGAGATAGAAGCAAAAATACAAGACTACAACGGAATCGTAATCCGCAGCCGATTCAAGATTGATAAAACTTTTTTAGACAGTGCAACAAACCTGCAGTTTATAGCTAGAGTAGGAGCTGGTTTGGAAAGTATTGATTGTGATTATGCCGCTGAAAAAGGAATTCATCTTATCGCCGCGCCGGAAGGAAACAGAAATGCCGTTGCAGAACATTCTTTGGGGATGATTTTGTCTTTGTTCAATAATCTGAATCAGGCCGACGCCGAAGTAAAATCAGGGCAATGGAATCGAGAGAGCAACCGCGGGCATGAACTGGATCTCAAAACAGTTGGAATTATCGGTTACGGAAATATGGGAAAAGCATTTGCTAAAAAACTGAGAGGTTTTGATACCGAAGTGCTTTGTTATGATATTTTGGATAATGTTGGTGATGAAAATGCCAAACAAGTTTCGCTGGCTGAATTACAGGAAAAAACAGATGTTTTAAGTCTTCACCTTCCTTGGACTCCAGAAACTGATAAAATGGTTAATACGGGCTTTATAAATGCATTTAAAAAGCCGTTTTGGATCATTAACACATCTAGAGGTAAAAACATTGTTACTGCAGATTTAGTTGAAGCGATGAAATCGAAAAAGGTTTTAGGAGCAGGACTTGATGTTTTGGAATATGAGAAACTTTCATTCGAAACTCTTTTTCAGGATAAGAATACTCCTGAAGCCTTTCAGTATCTTTTAGAAGCCAAGAATGTTTTGCTTACGCCTCATATCGCTGGCTGGACTTTTGAAAGCCATGAGCGTTTGGCGCAGGTTATTGTCGATAAAATTAAAGCAGTTTACGATAAAAAATAGCCTACAGGCTTTAGAATTTAATAACGAGTTTTTTCTTGTAAATTTTATTTAGTGAGATTAGTTTTATTTGTTAATTTTTAATAATATTGTTTCCAAGTTTTGAAGAATGAGTCTAAATAACTCTTGTTTTGAAATAGAGAACTACTGAGGAGACTTTGTGAAAATTGACAAAATTTAATTATGATTGAATGGTATAAAATTGCAATGTTTCAGAACTATGCAAATTTTAGCGGAAGAGCTAGAAGAAGTGAATATTGGTATTTTCGTCTTGTTACATCTCTCCTTCTTTTTGGTTTCATTATTTTAGCAGTAATGATTTCAGTAATAGCTGGTGGGATGATAGGTTTTCCAATTGCATTCGGACTAATTTTTCTGTATTTAATAGCTTCTTTAATTCCATCTTTGGCTGTTACGGTAAGAAGAATGCATGATATTGGTAAAAGTGGCTGGACTATTTTAGTTGCTTTAATTCCTTTGGCAGGACCAATTTGGGTGCTCGTTTTATTAATAACTGAAGGAGAGTACGGAGACAACTATTATGGACCAGACCCGAAAAATATAAATGGAGAAATTAATGACATTGGAATTAATAATTAACTAAATAAATATAAAAAATGGAAACAACAAAACCAGAAAGTTGGAATACGCCGTCTCAACCAAGGCAAGAGAATAAGAAAGTATTAGCCGGAATTATGGGAATACTTTTTGGATATTTAGGTATTCATAAATTTGTTTTAGGTTATACTCAGGAAGGAATTATACAATTAGTAATTGGTGTAGTTACTTGCGGAATTGGCGGTATAATCGGATTTATTGAAGGAATCATTTATTTGACAAAATCAGATGAAGAATTTTACCAAACTTATCAGGTTGGAAAAAAAGGCTGGTTTTAATCTAATAAGCTATCATATTTTAAAAGAACCCATTCAGAAATGAGTGGGTTTTTTTGTGTCTAAAAATGTCTTCATCTGATATAATAATGACTTTTTATTCCTATAAATAAATTTAACAGTCGGTAATCTTGCTTTTAATTAGTAAGCATGGAGTAACCGAAAATCCATAAGAGTAGGATAATTGAAAAAAAGAATATTATGTTAGAAATGTACAAAAAAGTAGTTTTTGAAAACTATGCCAATTTTAACGGAAGAGCTAGAAGAAAAGAATTTTGGACGGTTGTTTTGGTGAACGTTATAATTAGTGTAATTCTGAGTTTAGTACTTGGTATAATCTCGTCAAGTCTTGCAATGCTAGCCTACATATTTAGTTTGGCAGTTTTAATTCCTTCTATTGCAGTTGGAGTTCGACGAATGCACGATGTTGGTAAAAGCGGTTGGTTTATTCTCATTCCATTGTATGATATATATTTGGCTGCTATGGAAGGACAAAAAGGTCCAAATCAATATGGTGCAGACCCTAAAAGCGAACTCGAAGACTTAAAGGAGATTGGAAAAGATCTTAACTAGTTTTAAATAAAAATTGTAATTAAGAAATCCCTTCCACCAAAAAAGGATGGGATTTTTCTCTGGATAAAGCGAAGGTTCCGCTGTTGGCCAAAAAGGTTTCTGTAATAAATGTTTTATTAGTAGAAAATGTAATACTAGATTTTCAGAGAATTATTGTAAGAATCCCATTTGATTTTCCAAATGGGTTTTTGATTTAATGGAGTAAAGACGAAGAGTTTTTGTTGAGGATAATGCTTTTTTAAAATAAAAATCGTTACTTCAATATGAATTTTAATCTGAAAAAAAATAATAAAGAATTATGGGATTATTTAGCAGAAATAATAAGATTGAAAAACCCAAGGTTATTCTTGAATTAAGAAGTCCTAGTTGTCCAATCACTGCAATTGTAGAACAAGATAATAGAACGGCTTATTTTTATTTGTTTGGCGATAATGAAGATTTTGGTGTAAAAAGCTGCTGGATTAGAAATTTAAGTAAAGCACCTGAAGAAATAGAGGTGAAATTGATGGAAAAAGGTGTACCACCAATGTTACCCAAAGAATTTTGCAAATTTCCTGATGGTCAAGAAAGTCTTAATGAGAAGAACTTAGAAATTGTCTGGTTGGAAGAAGGAGATGGAGCTGCATTATTGGAAAATGGAGAAATTTTAGCTGTAATTCCAAGTTGGGGAGGAGAGGAAGGATTCTTCGGATACGCTCGAGATTGTGCTGGTCAAGGCAATTTTGCCTGGGAGCTTTCTGAAGATAATGAAATGAGAAAACGGGTAAATAATACAATTTCTTTTATTAAAGCATGGAACGAAGAGGAGAATCCTTTCCAATCTTTACAGCCCAAAATTTTGCATTATTACGATGATATATTTGGAGAAAGCGAGAAGTATTATGCAATCGATAATTCAGAATGGCCTCCAAAAGGTCTTTATGTATACGAAGGACAAGAAAAAATTGTTTTTGCAACCGTAGCGGTATCATTGCGACCGCAGCCAAAAGTTGAGATGTATTATGAAGATCCAAGTAAAGTAAATAGAATCGAACTTGGAATTATTTTGAAATCAGGATTAACCAATGATGAAATAAATAATGTAGCAAGTCTGATAAGTGGCATTACGACAATACCTTGGGATTATATCACTTTTTTGGCGGAAGGGCATACAGTAGAATTCCAAAACATTATTAGCAATAAATTTAAGTATGCAGTGTTGACTAATAAATTAAAACTTCTGCCTCAAATGAATGTGCCCGCTTTTGGAGATTCAAAGACTAATTTTTTATGGATTGTGCCAGTTTCAGATAATGAATGGACGGTAATGAAAGAGTCTGGTTCTAAATTTATACTGGATAAACTGGATACTATTGGGGAAGAAATATTTAGTTTCGAACGACAAGAGGTTGTTTAAGAATAGTATAAAAAAATAAGACTCATAAATGTTTAGCTTTATGAGTCTTATTTTTTATGATAGATTGTTTTAATCTTCTTTCTCAGATAATTTCTTTTCCAATTCAATCTGAAATTCTTCGATAACCGGTTTCATAGTGCTTTCTGGAATATCTGCAATTCTGATGTACATTAAACCGTCGATAGCATTATTGAAAAGTGGATCAACGTTAAAAGCAACTACACGTGCATTTTGTTTGATGTATTTCTTAATTAAAACCGGAAGACGTAAGTTTCCTGGCTCCAGTTCGTCAATAATTTTATCAAATTTATTCAAGTCAGATTCTGCTTCATCGAAGATAAAATCCTTGTCGGCATCTTTTAGTTTAACTTTGTATGCTTTCTTCGGATGAATGTATTGTGCAATATACGGATCGTAATAGTTTGATTTCATAAACTCAATCATCAAAGATTTAGAGAAATCGGAGAACTGATTACTGATACTTACACCACCAACCAAATATTTATGTTCAGGATGACGTAATGTTGTATGAATAATACCTTTCCATAATAAGAACAAAGGCATTGGTTTTTGCTGATATTCTTTTACAATAAAAGCACGGCCCATTTCAATCGACTTGTGCATCATGTCATGAAGTTCCGGCTCAAATCTGAAAAGATCCGTTAAATAAAAACCTTCGATTCCGTATTTAGGATAAATCTCAGAACCTAATCCCATTCGGTAAGCTCCGGCAATTTTTTTGGTCTCATCATCCCATAAAAACATATGGTGATAATATTGATCGTATTCGTCTATATCGATAGATTCATTTGTTCCTTCGCCCACTTCACGGAAAGTAATTTCGCGAAGACGACCAATTTCGTGTAAAATGTTTGGTATCTGTTTGGCACTTGCAAAGAAAACTTCGTAGTTTTTGCTTTGTAGGAATCTTGCATCGCTGTCTCTTAAAGCCTGAACTTCATCAATCAGTTTTGATTCGCTTGCTGGCGTTACGATTTTTTTTGGCGCTTTTGGTATTTTAAGACTTGCAGTGTCAAGCAGTTTGGTGTCTTTCTCAAACGGATTGGCCAGCATATAGGTTTTCTTTCTTAAGAACTCTGAGTATTCTTCAAAAGATTCGATTTCGTTTTGTTCACTAACAGAAATCGGTTTTCCGATACGAACTTTAATCACACGGTCTTTCTGAGTTAATAGTTCAGAAGGCAATTTTGCCGTTCTTAAAGTGTCATCAATTTTAGAAAGCCAGTAGAATAATTTACTGTTTTTAGCATGAAAATAAATTGGAACAACCGGAACTTTAGCTTTTCTGATTAATTTCAGAGCGCCTTCTTCCCAAGGTTTATCTACTACTAATTTTCCATCTTTATAAGTTGAAACTTCTCCGGCAGGGAAAATTCCCAACGGTTTTCCATCACTTAAATGACGTAAGGTTTCCTTAATACCAATTACGCTCGATTTTGCATCCTTATGGTTTTCAAAAGGATTAACCGGCATAATATATTTTTTCATCGGAACAATTCTGTGTAACAGGAAGTTGGCAATGATTTTGAAATTTGGTTCTCTTTCAAGCATTAATTTCAAAAGCAAAATACCATCAATTCCTCCAAGCGGATGATTAGAAATCGTGATATAGGCACCATCTTTTGGTAGACGTTTTAAATCTTCTTCCGGTATTTCAAATTTGATTTCCATCTCATCCAAAATTCCGTTCAAAAACGCAAGGTCTTCCAAATGTTTATTACGATCGTAAATTTTATTAAGGGTAGAGATCTTAAGAACCTTCATAAGAATCCAGCCAGAAAATGTACCGAGAACTCCGTACTTTTCAACATTTATTGCCTTTGCAACTTCTTTCGCGGTAACTAAACCCATGTAGTACTTTTAATTTATTAGAACAGCGAACAAAGATAACAAAAAAGTCTACTTTTCATTGTTTCCAACATAAACTTTGCACTTTTTTATTACATTTGAAATCCTAAAAAAATCACTGATGAAAATTATTTCTTATAACGTAAACGGAATTCGTGCCGCGATAAACAAGGGTTTTATTGAGTGGCTGCAACAAGCAAGTCCTGATGTAATCTGCCTTCAGGAAATAAAGGCAACGCAGGATCAGATTCCAGTTGACGATATCACAGCAGCAGGTTATCCTTTTCAATATTACTATCCTGCGACTAAAAAAGGATACAGCGGCGTAGCCATTTTGTCTAAAACAAAACCCAATAATATTGTTTACGGAACGGGTATTCACCACATGGATTTTGAAGGCCGAAATCTTCGTGCCGATTTTGATGATGTTTCGGTAATGAGCTTATATCTTCCGTCTGGGACTAATATCGAAAGACTGGACCATAAGTTTATGTTTATGGATGATTTTCAAAAATATATAGATGAACTAAAATTGACGATTCCAAATCTGATTATCTGTGGTGATTATAATATTTGTCACGAAGCAATTGATATTCATGATCCGGTGCGTAATAAAACAGTTTCTGGATTTCTTCCGGCAGAACGTGCTTGGCTGGATGCTTTTATGAAATCGGGTTTTATCGACAGTTTCCGTCATTTTAATAAAGAACCTCATAATTACTCATGGTGGAGTTACCGCGCAGGTGCGAGAGGAAATAATAAAGGTTGGCGTATCGATTATAATTTGGTTAGCAATGTATTAGAAAAGAGATTGAAAAGAGCGGTTATACTACCAGACGCGATGCATTCAGATCATTGTCCTGTTTTAGTCGAAATTGATTAATTTTTGGTATTGTTCTTGCTGAAAGAATTTAAGTTTTAAAATTGACATTAAAGTTTGGCATTGTGATTGAATTTTGACAATGTCATTGTCATTGAGAAGTATTAAACGCCCCCAGAAATAAAAACCAATTAAAGAAAGATGATTAAAAAAGCCTCCATCGGATTATTAGTATTAGCTATGTCCGCAACGTCTTGTGTTTCGAAGAAAATTTACAATGACTTAGAAACAAAGTATTCAGATTTAAAGAAAGAAAACCGTTCTATTACGGATGAAAATGATAATCTGAAAAAAGCAAAAAATCAGTTAGAATTAGATCGTGATAAACTGACTAAAGATTTGGCCAGCACTAAAGATGATTTGGCAAAACAAAAAGCCGATTTTGCTGCTGAACAAAAGAAATATAAAGTATTACAAGATTCTTATAACGCATTGGAGAAAAACAGCAATGATGCTTTAGAGAAAAACTTGGCTAAAAACCGTGAATTGCTAGCGCAGTTAGAAGCAAAAGGAAAAGCGCTTGCAGACGAACAAGCTCGTTTAGATAAAACAGCAAACCGTTTGAAAGAATTGGAAGATATGATTGCGGCTAAAGAAGAAGCAATGCGTAAACTGAAAGAAACTTTATCTAAAGCATTAACTGGTTTTGAAGGTAAAGGTTTAACAGTTGAACATAAAAACGGAAAAGTATATGTTTCTATGGAAAACAAATTACTTTTCAACTCAGGAAGCTGGGCTGTTGGAACAGAAGGAAAAAAAGCCGTTGTAGAACTTGGAAAAGTTTTAGGTGATAATCCTGATCTTTCGGTTCTGATTGAAGGACATACAGATGATGATCCTTATGCTGGTTCCGGGCCAATTGCAAACAACTGGGATTTATCTACAAAAAGAGCAACTGCAATCGTAGCCATTTTGAGCGAAAACCCAAAAATCAACAAACAAAAATTAACGGCTGCAGGAAGAAGCGAGTTTTCTCCTTTGGCAAGCAACGCAACTCCTGAAGGAAAAGCTAAAAACCGTAGGATCGAAATTATCTTGACGCCAAGATTAGATGAGATTGCGGAGATGTTGAATAGCATTAATTAAGGTTCAAAGTTGCAAAGATACAAAGGCTCAAAGGTTTTTACTTTTGAGCCTTTTTTATGTCCTGCAAGGTTTCCAAAACCTTGTAGGTATAAGTTCGTTTGTAATAAAAAGAAACACCTACAAGGTTTTGGAAACCTTGCAGGAGAGATCGAAAAAATCTTGTACTTTTTTTAACCTTTGTCAAATTTAGATTTGAAAAATCCCTTTGTACCTTTGTCACTTTGCAACTTTGAACTTTAAAGAGAAAAATGAAATACACAACATTACCCAACACCGATATAAAAGTTAGTAAAATTTGCCTTGGAACGATGACTTACGGGCAACAGAATACCGAAGCAGAAGGGCACGCGCAAATGGATTATGCTCTTGAAAGAGGAGTAAATTTCTTCGATACGGCCGAAATGTATTCGGTTCCGGCGAGTGAAGCGACTTACGGAAGCACGGAAAAAGTGATTGGAACTTGGTTTAAAAAATCAGGAAATCGCGACAAAGTGATTTTGGCTTCAAAAATTGCGGGTCCGAACCCGAGTTTTGGATATATGCGGGAGAAACTGGATTTCTCTCCAGCAAGTATTAAATATGCGGTTGAAAACAGTTTAAAAAGATTACAGACTGATTATATCGATTTGTATCAAATGCATTGGCCGGAAAGGAAAACCAATAATTTCGGACAGCGTGCTTTTCATGGACATGATGATGTTTGGGAAGATAACTTCAGAGAAATTCTGGAAACTTTCGACGGATTGATCAAAGAAGGGAAAATCAAACACATTGGGGTTTCAAATGAAAATTCTTGGGGAATGATGCGTCTTTTGGAAGAAAGCAAATACAATAATCTGCCAAGAATCAAAACCGTTCAGAATCCGTATTCGTTATTGAATCGTTTGTTTGAAGTGAATTCTGCCGAAGTTTCAAAATATGAAAATGTTGGTTTATTAGGATATTCTCCATTGGCTTTCGGAGTTTTGACTGGAAAATTTCTAACAGGAGAAAGTCATCCGAAAGCGAGAATTAATCTTTTTCCACAATACAAACGCTACAATAGTGATCAATGTACGCAGGCGACAAAATTATATCAGGAAATCGCTAAAAAACACGGTTTAACGTTGACGCAATTGGCAATGGGATTTGTTTTGCAACAGCCGTTCTTGACGAGTTCAATTATTGGCGCGACGACATTGGAACAATTAAAAGAAAATATCGATACAATTGATGTTATATTGTCGAAGCAAATTTTACATGAGATTGATGCGGTTCAGGCAATTATTCCTGATCCCGCTCCTTAATTTTTTTGCCACGAAGGCGATTTTTTGCCACGAAGGCGATTTTTTGCCACGAAGGCACTAAGACACAAAGGTTTTTTAATCTCGTAATCCCGATAGCTATCGGGAGCAAAGTTTTTTGAATAGCCCCTAGCTTTAGCTAGGGGAATTAAAATTGATATCAAAAGGGCTTTAGCCAAACTTTAAGGTTTGGCTAAAGCCCTTTTCGTTGCGTTTATATTTTCATCCAGCTAAAGCTGGACGCTATTGAACTTAAAAAAATAAAATTTGCTCCCGATAGCTATCGGGATTGCGAGATTAAAAACAAAGGATCTTCGCGCCTTGAAAAATATTCAAAATCAAACCTAACCCGTTTTTAAAACGGATTAGGTTTCTGAATAAATACAAAATCCCGATAATCAAGATTATTGGGACTTTTTGTTTTGAAAGGTTTTATAGATTTAAAACCTGATCTTTTGGATATTTCACTCTGTAGCTAATTCTGAATTTTTTGGTTTCGTTTGGCTTTAACTGTAGCTGCCAAGTAAGAATTCCTGTTTCTGAATTGACTTTAGCACCATCACTTTGCAGAAGTTCTACTTCAATTTCCTTGTTTGTGCTGAGTGGATATTGGTCTTTTAAAATTAATTCGACAGTTTCTTTTTTGTTGTTTCTTATAGTAAGGTCAAATGTAAATGTCTGTTCTTTTCTAGCAGATAAAAATTTTGTGCCTGATTTATCGGCAACTTTTTCTCTTTTGATAGATACTTTTTTGTCGCGTCCCATACTTAGATTCAAAGTGTCGCTCGTTTGGTTTGGCTCAATAAAAGTTTTACCTACATACATGCCTTCAAAAATGATATTAGCTTCACCTCGCAACAAATTGTATTTGCTGTAATCTGCAATTTCTGCGAGTAAAAAAGCATCATTTTCGACTTTTGGAACAGCATAATACTTATAAGTTGCCGGTAATTTTATTTCCTTTAAAGAGACACTGTGGATTTTTCCATTCGATAAAATATCATACGGAATGTCAATGTCAAAAGAAATATTAAGCTGGTTTTCTGCCACTGTTGTATAATTTGAAACAGATGATTCTGCCATTACTGGAGTTGCCATTTCCATTTCATTGTTTATTTTTTTTTCTTTATAGAGACTTCCTTGTATCTGATTTCTTTTACTCATACCGTAACCAGTAACTACAACTTCATCATTATAAGCAACATTTGTTAAGAACCAGGAACTTAGTATTGGTGCCTGATTGTTTTGATTTGGTTGACCGCTGGATAAAGTAAGTTTTACTTTTTTCCAGTCAATTCCTGTATTTTGAACAACTTGTGCTTTGTACATCATATTGATTGGTGCATTTACACTTTCGGTTCTCAAATCATAAAAAGGCGACCAGGAAGCATTATTAGTCAAATAAGATATTTCCAACGGAATATTTCCTGTCTGATTATTCATTACCTGAACAATCAATTTTCCGGAAGAAGTCTGTTCTTCTTTATCGGTATTTATCTCAAGTTTGTTGTTTAATTTTTGGAGTGTTTGATCTAGTTTTTGTTTTTTCTCTGTAAGGTTGTTGATGTTATTGGAAATTTCAAGTTGTTTGTTTTTATAATAATCCACCATTTTCATTAACTCAGTAACATTTAAACCTGAATTAGCTCCAGAAATCTGCTGATTTTTATCTAACAGCTGTATTGTTTTTGTTTCAGAATTAATAGTATTGTTTACTTTTTGTATTTCCTTCTGAACCAAAATGATACTATCTCTTACTCTTTTTAATAATGGCGATTGTGAATCGGTTTCGTATTCTGAAATATAATTGTTGGTAAACTGAACCGAAAGTACGGTTACATTTGTAGGTGCGCCAATTTGAATAGAACTTTCATTTAAGTTGACCGCTACATTTTTAATCACTATTTCAGAGGTTCCTGATGGCAGAACAACATTTGCAGTTTCCAATATTTCGGCCGCATTAAAGTATACGGTTGCCGCCTTTACTTTTGCAGTTGTAAAAATTGGTTTTTGCGCAAAGGCAAAAATGCCTAAAAATAATAAGAAAGCCGTTGCTTGTTTTTTAATCATTGGAGTATAATTTAAAATGTTTTATAAAGGTATAGATAACAAAAAAGGTCATTAGGTTGGTTTAATTAATAATAAATGGTTAAAATAATTTTCTTTTTAGAATTATCAATCTGTTTTTCTAAAACATTGAAGAATTTTTCATTTACCATCGGACAACCTAAACTGTTGCAGATTGGATATGGTTGTTCTTCAAACGGAACATCTTCATATTTATGTAAGACTATATTTCGGTCGAAAGCATTGCTGTTGCTTTTATCCAAACCGTACAATTTATAGGCTTTTCCAAATCTTCCTGTATATGAACCACCAATGGCGTATTTGCCAAGCGAACTGCAATTGGAATTTTTGACATTGCTAAATTTCAGTTCTCCATAAATTCCTGTTTCGGAACCAGAACCATGTCCGACCAAACCTTTATCCAGTAATTTATCATGTTTTAAATCGTAAACAAAAAACCGATTTCTTCCTGATTCTACCTTCATATCTAAAAAGAAAGCAACATCTGAATTGTATTTCGGAGATTTCCCCAAGAATCTCTTGATTTCGTTGACTTCGCTTTTTAGTTTCTCTTCGTAGGAGTAAATCGGTTTTGAGTTTTTATGGATTGTCGGTTTTTCGTCTTTGTTTCTGCAGGCAAATGTGGTGCAGAAAATCAAGAGCGAAAAGAGAAAGAAAATTTTGCTTTTCATATACCCATTTATTTCTCAACCGTATATCCTTTTACTTTGGCAAAAGCGATTATGGATGAATTGATAGTATTGCCTAAATCATCTTGCTTTTTCGTTTTCTTAGATTCCGCGTCTATATATTCTTGACGCTTTTTGGCCAAAACGCTGATTTCTTTCTGAATAGTTTCTCTTTCTTTTGTTTTTTCAGTTACTATTTTCTGCAATTCTGCAGTCGATTTGTTTTGCAATTCCGTTGGTAATTCTTCTTTTTTAATTTTAGAAATAGCGCTGGCATCGTCTTTTGCTTTGTCCACCAAATCCCAACTGTCATTTTTATAAACTGCTTTTGATTTGCTTACGGCACGGTCTGTATAATTTGAAGCCGAAACCTTTTTAGCGTTTTGGTCCTGCATCACCTGATTCATTTTTTTCTCAGCTCCTTTTGCACCATAATTGATATAGGTTTTGTTCATTTTTTCATCGCATTTGGCAATTTCGTCGTCATAAGGAGTGGCGATATATTCTACAGCTCTGTCTGAATCAATATTGAAATATTTCCCTTTTCCTCGGTCTGCGCCATCTTTCCAAAGAATGTTGATGCCTTCGGTTTTATCTCCGCAGAAAATAGTATTCACATAAATTCCATTTTTCAAAGCATTACTAATCGCTTCTTTGTAACTGATTTTTCCCTGATTGAATTCTTCGTTTCCTGCAATATAGATCAGTTTCATGCTGTTGTTTTCTGTTGCCCATTTCAATTCTTTCGTGGCATCCTGAATAACGGCTCCACAATATTCACTTCCTCCATTGGTTCTCAGAGCAAATAGTTTTTCGGAAATTAAATCCAAATCGGTTGAAAGTGGTGTTATTTGTCGGATGTAATTTGATTTTGCAGAAAGTCCGTCATTGCCATATTCATATAAAGCAATTTCGATATCCGGTGTTTTTCCTTCGTATTTTAGAGTGGTCAAAGTATTGACAATATTCCACAATCTTGATTTCGCCTGATCGATTAATCCGTCCATACTGCTCGAAGTATCCAGCAAGAGAGCAACTTGTATTTTAGTGTTGGAAGCTGTTGCTGGTTTTTCGATTTCAGTTTTTGGTTTCGGATTGGCATTCGAAGAATGACAGCTTGTAATAGAAAATGCAATTGCAAATAGCGCGGAAATAAAAAGATTTGATTTCATAATTTTTAGTTTTTACTGATGATTACAGATCAAACTTAGAAACAAAAAAGGCCTATTTTTCGGACAAAGGGTGAAACGGGCTTTTGACTTGGTGAAACGATCTCAGCATAATAGGTGTAATTATTTTCAACGCATAGAAACATAGATTTTGTAACTTATAAAGGCGTTTTACTTCATAATAAAAGACATAGCTATGTGTGAAAATCAAGATTTTTTTAAATCTATGTTTATATGTGTTAAATTAATTTTGTTTTGGAGTATTGATATTTAAAGTTTTCAAATCGCCATTTGGTGTAACCAAAATAAACTCTTTGTCCGTTTTTGCAGTTTGTTTCTTTTCTCTGTTAATGATGATTTTTACTTCGTATTGTACCTGAATAACTGGTTCTAAAACCGAAGGATTAATAATAAAATCAAACTCTTTACCGAAAACAGGCTGATAATAAAGCGTTGTCGATTTAATGGTCTGATTGACATTCGCCGATTTTTTTAAGTTCAAAGAGGAACTATTGTAGGCTTCATAGGATTTATACATTTCTACGGGTAAGTTTACAATGAAATCATCGGTTATTCTTTTTTCAGTGTTTGTAAAGGTTTCGCCAAGAAGAACTTCATAATTCTTCATTTTTTCCTGAATCAGCAATCTGGCTTTGGTCATCATTTCTTTTTTGATGGTTTCCAAAGCATTTGAAAAGTAATCTACTCGCACCAAATCGTAAATTTCATTATTGGATAAAATAGAAATAAACTCATTCAGCTGATTGGGATCGGAGAATTTGATGTGAATGTTTTTCTTCAATTCAAATCCAATCGGAACTTCGTTATAGGTTTTACGGCTGAATACTTTTTTTTCGGATTCATATTCATAAACCGGAACAAACGAAATCATATCGACAAAAGTTTCAACGCCTTTTTTAAGTTTGATTTCGTTCAGCGCCTGCGTAATTCTCTGGTCAAGTAATTCGTTGACTTCTTTGGTTGTTTTGCCGGTTTGAGTGGTGCTGAAAATAGCGGTATAAGAATCTGCTTTAACATTGGCAAGTCCTTTTACGCTTGCGACTATTCCATCATTAGAAGGAAAATTAACGTTAATCGTGTTTTGGGCATTATATTGATTTTGGTAATTCACATTTCCTGATACCTGTGCGTTGATGAACTGAGAAAACAGAATGATTAAAAAAGATAAGAATAGTTTTTTCATGATTTTGATTTTAGATTAGGAAACAAATGTATTGCAGGAAAAAACGTATTTTTGGCAGAATGGGTCAACAGGCCGTTTGACTTGGTGAAAGATATAGGATAGGAATTTGAAATTAGGTTACTTTACATTTTCTAAATTACTTGTTGTGAAGCGTAGTGCATTAATCGTTTTTAGTCTGTTTTTTGTAATGTTGTTAGTTCCACAGCGAATAACAGCACAGGCTATTCCTAGCAAAAAAATGGAGAAAAGCAGTTCCAAAATCAGTAAAACAGCTGATGAATTATCCAAATCATTAGATGAAAATGATGAGTCGAAAATTGCTCAGAATTATGAAAGGCTGGCTAATGAATTTTTAAATAATGGAGATAACGCCAAAGCAGAAGAATATTTCAAAAGAGCTTTAAACAGTTATACCAAATTAAAACTTACCGAAGACAAAACCCGTGTTACAAGAAGTCTTGCTAAAGCACAGGAAAACCAGAAAAACTTTGGATCGGCGATTAAAAACTACGAAAAAGCGGGCTCGTTGACAAAAGACGCAGTTGAAGAAAAAATCAATTTAAACGATGCCAACCGTTTAAAAAATCAGTCCGATCCGGCAAGTCAGGCAGATTATGTGGATTCGAATATTGATTTACTGAAAAAGGAAAACAAAAAAGGTGAAGTCAAAGAAGCTTACGTTCAGAAAGCACAGAATTCACTTCAGTTAAATGATAAAAAAGTTGCGATCGAGAGTTACAACAAAGCCTTAGACTACACCAAAAACAAACCTGAAGAAGCCATAAAAATCAAAAACGAAATTGCTAAAGTTTATGCCGAAGACAATCAGTTTGATAAAGCGCTTTTGATAAGTGAAAAAATATTGGCAGAAGCCAGAAAAAACAAAGATTATACGACCGAAATAAAACAGCTTCAATCCCTTTCCTCTATTTATTTTGAAAAGAAAGAACCTGAAAAAGCGATTTCATCATTAAAAGAAGCGTATGATTTATCTTTTCAAAAAGGAAATTCGGCGGAAGCCAAAAAGAGTTTATCATCTTTGGTTAAATACTACAAAACAAAAGGGCAGGATAAAAAAAGTATGGCTTTGTATGAACAGTTTTTTGACAATTTCGATAAACTGATTCATTCTGATACAACTTTAATTGATGCGAAAACTTTTCAGATTACGGAAGAGAAAATCCGTCAGCTGGAAAAAGAAAAGACACTGAAAGACGAACTGATTTCAAAGAAAAACACTTTCAATTATTTCCTCATTGGTTCTGTTGGGTTGTTACTGCTTTTGTTTATGTTTATTGTAAAAGCGCTGTATTCCATTAAAATTAAAAATAAAGAAATTGCACTTCAGTCTTTGCGTCGTGAGATGAATCCGCATTTTATTTTTAATAGTTTGAATAGTGTCAATCAGTTTATTTCTGAAAATAAAGAATTGGAAGCTAATAAATACCTGACTTCCTATTCGAATCTGATGCGGAATATGATGGAAAACTCGAATAAAGATTTTATTTCTTTGGATAAAGAAGTTGAACAGTTGAAAAAATATCTGGATTTAGAACATCTGCGTTTTGAAGATAAATTTGATTTCGAAATTACAGTCGACGATTCACTAGATCCAGAAAGGGTTTTTGTTCCGAATATGATTTTACAGCCACATCTCGAAAATGCCATTTGGCATGGATTACGTTATTTGGATAAAAAAGGATTTCTGTCTTTACGATTCGATGTCAAAAACGAAAAAATAATCGTAACCATTGAAGACAACGGAATTGGTTTAACTAAAAGCGGTGAGCTCAAAACAAAAAACCAAAAAATATACGAATCCAGAGGTTTGAACAATACCAAAGAACGAATTGCGCTTTTGAACGAGTTATACAAAAAGGAAATTACATTTAGAATTGTAGAAAAAGAAGGACTGGAATCTGGTACAATGGTTCAGATTGTTTTTCCATTAATTGACAAAATATGATGACGCTCCAAAAGATAAAAAGTGTAATTGTAGAAGACGAACTCGCTGCGCGAGAAGTACTCAAAAATTATTTGAGCAAATATTGTCCGCAGGTTGAGGTTATCGGCGAAGCGCAAAATATCAAAGAAGCGGTTCCGTTGCTTCATGAACTGAAACCGCAATTGGTTTTTCTGGATGTCGAAATGCCTTTCGGAAATGCTTTTGATGTTTTGGAAGCCTGTAAAGATTTGCATTTTGAAACCATATTTGTCACTGCTTTTTCGGAATATTCGCTTCGTGCTTTGAATCAAAGTGCCGCGTATTATCTTTTAAAACCTATTAGTATTGAAGAATTGATTGTGGCGGTCAACAAAGTTCAGCATCAAATTATGAATCATGAAATCTTCAACAGAAATAAAATCATCGTTGAAAATTTTCATGAACAGAAACCCGAAAAACAACAAGTCATCCTGCCAACACTTGAAGGTTTTGAAGTCGTAAAAATGGAAGAAATCGTTCGTCTTCGCGGTAACGGAAATTTTACCGATTTGCATCTCAACAACGGAAGCAAAAAAATGGTCTGCCGTTTCCTAAAGCATTTTTCAGAAATTCTGCCATTGCCTTTTATTCGGGTTCATAAATCGCATATCATCAATATCAATTGCGTGAAATCGTATAACAAAGGCGGCATTGTTACACTTAACGACGGTGCTGAAATTGAAGTTTCACCAACTTACAAGGAAGAGTTTTTGAAGAATTTTAAATAGTTTTTTGCCACGAAGGCGCTAAGGCACAAAGGTTTATTCGCTAAATGTCTAAAAAACAAGTTTCACGCAGATTTCATAAGATTTGAGCAGATTTTTTTTGAAATCATCTGCAGAATCTGCTTAAATCTTATGAAATCTGCGTGAAATAAAAACTTTGTGTCTTAGTGCCTTCGTGGCAAAAACTACAAATCAAATTCATCATCCACAGCCAATGAATCATTTTTAACTGCTGTAGAATCCGGCGCTTTGATTTTTATAAGCGAACGCGCATTTCCAGAAATATAAACCGGCAATTGTCCAATTGTATCTTCAGGAACTAATAAACCTCTGCGGAACATCAAGTTCTTTAAAAACTTTTGATTTTTTATCGCGTAATCTTTCAGATTTCCTTGATCGTTAAATTGATACATGAATTTTCGTGGCTTCGGAATAATGGTTGCCAAGTACAAACATTCATCTACATTCAAGTCGGCTGGACTTTTTTGGAAATAAAAATGACTTGCTTCGCCGATTCCGTAAACATTTGGACCCCATTCGATAATGTTGAAATATACTTCCAACATTCTTTCTTTGCTAACAATTCGGTTGTTTTCTAGAATGTAAACTAATAGGATTTCTTCCAACTTTCGGGAAAGTGTTTTTTCTCTTGTCAAGAAAACATTTTTAATCAACTGCATGCTGATTGTGCTGGCGCCACGAGAGAATTTCTTCGTTCTGATGTTTTTCAGAATCGATTGTTTGAAAGCTTCATTGATGAATCCGCGATGAGAGAAGAAAGACGGATCTTCTGTCGTTAAAACACATTTTCTTAGATAAGGCGAAATTTGATCTAAAGGTGTGTAATTCGGATTGGCATTTCCAACCAAAACTGGTCTTTGCAATACATTTTGAATAATCGCGCGATAGACAAACTCGCCGTTTAGTTTATTTAAATCGGCTTCGCCATATTTTGTGATTCGTAAATCTTCTTTGTTTAGTTTACTGTCAAAAACAAGCGTATTGGGTTTGTTTTTATTGAATTTGAAGTCTAGCTTGTAATCGAAATTTCCAGTCGCCTGCATGCCTTGAAAATGCGTAAATAAACCGTCTGGAAGCGAAACGATAAAATCCTGCGCTTTCATCTTCGGAATATCTACTTTCAAAGTATAAACCGTATCTTTTTCGGTATCATAAGAAATGTACGGACGTACTTTAATTTTATTCAACTGCATAGTCGAGGTGCTGTCAATCGAAATAAAACTGTCTCCCAATAAAAAGCGGTAATCAAAACGGGCATTTTTGATGATAACATCTTTGCTCGCAATTTTTGGATGATTGATTTTAAGATTGGCGATAGAAGTATAACCATCAATATGAAGTTCGCTTCCGCTTTTATCAATGTTCTGAACATTTAATCGGATCGAATCGAAGCTTGCTTTTAAATTATAACGCTGATCCAAATATGGAACACGAATGGCACCAGTATCTAAATTGAAGAATCGAATATCGGCTTTTTTATTTCTTGGATCTGCAAATCCTTTAATGTTCCAACGCTGATCAAAATCTTTAGCCTGGACATGCAGATTAGTTTCCAGTTGTTTGTCGCTTAAAACTAATTTATCTACATCAACAGTAGTTTGTTTTCCGTTGTCGTCGATTTTGAATTTGAAGTTTTTTAAATCCATATCGGTTGGAACCAAATTCAGGATTTTGGAAATGATTCGATACGCAAATGAAGCATATTTACGTTTTTCGTTGGAATCTGTTTCTTCTTTGTCTTTTTTCAGAAATGCATCAAAATTTCGCTTTTTACCTTTTTTGACCAACTGAATATAACCGTTATCCACTTTTAAAGTTCCAACCTGAACATCTCCAATCAATAAATTACTTAAACTAATGCTGGTTTCTACATTTTTTATTTTGACCAATGTATCAGCATTTATCGGAGCCAAAACAACATCGGTTAAATGAATGGTAGATAAACCATCAAAAGAAGCCGATTCTACAGAAAAATTACTGTTGTACTGAACGGCCATTTTGTGAGTCACTTTGGCAATGGCCTGCTTTAAAAGAGAATTTCGGAAATAGTACAATCCAATGCAAAGTACAAGAATTACTATTCCCAGTATTTTTAGTGCTTTGTATATTTTTTGTTTTGGAAAATTCATAAAGTTTAGTTTTTTGCCACGAATTACACTAATTTCTCGAATTATTTTTCGCGGCTAATAAATTTCAATAAAAAATTCGTGCAAATTTGTGTAATTAGTGGCTAAATAAAATCAACCAAAAAGAATGCTGGCAACATCTTCAATTTTAGCGACCAATTCGATTTTGATTCCTGTATTTTTTAAAGCAATTTTATTGTATTTGGAAACAAAGATAGTATCAAAACCTAATTTTTCAGCTTCCTGAATACGCTGATCCACTCGGTTAACCGGACGAATTTCGCCAGAAAGACCAACTTCACCTGCAAAACAGAAACCTTTTCCAACCGGAATATCTTCATTTGATGATAAAATCGCGGCCACAACGGCTAGGTCAATTGCAGGATCATCAACAGAAATTCCTCCCGTTACATTCAGGAAAACATCTTTTGCACCTAAACGGAATCCGGCTCTTTTTTCTAAAACGGCCAGAATCATATTTAGTCTTTTAGCGTTGTAACCTGTTGTGCTTCGCTGAGGCGTTCCGTAAACTGCCGTACTTACCAAAGATTGAATTTCGATCATCAGCGGACGCATGCCTTCAAGAGTTGTGGCAATTGCGGTTCCTGATAATTCTTCGTCTTTGTGTGAAATCAATATTTCTGACGGATTGCTTACTTCTCGCAAACCGCTTCCAAGCATTTCATAAATTCCAAGTTCGGATGTTGAACCGAAACGGTTTTTCAGCGAACGCAAAATTCTATAAATATGATTTCTGTCGCCTTCAAATTGAAGCACCGTATCGACCATGTGTTCCAAAATTTTTGGCCCAGCGATATTTCCGTCTTTTGTAATATGCCCGATTAAAATAACCGGAATATTGGTTTCTTTGGCAAATTTTATAAGTTCAGCGGTAGTTTCTCTGATTTGAGAAATACTTCCAGCTGTTGATTCGATATAATCTGTATGTAAAGTTTGAATAGAATCAATGATGACAATTTCTGGCTGAATTGCCTCAATTTGTTTAAAGATATTTTGCGTTTTTGTTTCCGTTAGAATATAGCAGTTATCGCTATTTGGAGTAATTCTTTCGGCGCGCATTTTTATTTGTTTCTGACTTTCCTCGCCCGAAACATACAATGTTTTATAGGGTAATTTTAATGAAATCTGAAGTAAAAGTGTACTTTTTCCAATTCCTGGTTCGCCACCCAAAAGTGTCAATGATCCTGGAACGATTCCGCCTCCCAAAACACGATTCAATTCTCCGTCAGTAGTATCCATTCGGATTTCCTGTGCCGAATCGATTTCTGTTATTTTTAAAGGTCGTGGCGCTCTATTTGTTGGAGTTGGTTCGCTTTTCCAAGCCACTTTTTCCTGCTTCTGAATAATTTCTTCAGCAATTGTATTCCATTCTTTGCAGGCGTTGCATTGCCCTTGCCATTTGGAGTATTGGGTCCCGCAATTTTGACAAAAAAAGGAAGTTTTAACTTTTGACATTATTTACTTTTTTTTAGCAAGCGTATTCATTTCGTCAATCTTCTCATACATCATGTCTTTATTTAAATCGCCAATTGGCTCCATTTGCGAAGCATTTTGGTATTTTTTTGATGCATGTTTTGGATCGCCTTGTTTTTCATACATTAATCCTAATTCATATTCTCCTAACATGGCTTTTGGATAATGTACATTTCCAATTTCGGCCATTTTTCCTAATTCGCTGTAAGCATTTCTTTTTAAAATAAGATTTTCTACTACTTTAAAATCGCTCATTCGAACTGGAATCTGAACTCCTAAAACTTCAGACATGTCAGCGTATTTTTTTTCTAAATATTCTGCATAACCTTCTTGAAGAACCGCAATTTTGTCGTTGTATTCGGCAGAATTTATAGGTCGGTAGGCTTCAAAAATCTGGTACAATGCACTTGGAATAGAATGCAATACTTCTGTGTAATGTGTAGCACCCTTAAAAACATCGTATTTATAATTCACTAACGGATTATTAGCGATTTTAATATTATTGTTTAATTTTTCAATCGGTTCTTTTATCTTTTTAATGTCACCTTCTCCTGCAGAAAGGTAATAGAAAACCGGTTTTTTTATTTTAGCAAACTTTTCGGCAATGCGCACTTCCATTTTTGGTGCCAGTTCCGGACTCAAGCAGATGTATGCATTAAAAAGCGGTATTTCTTTATACAAATAAAAATTAGCAAAACTTGCTGTTATGTCGTGGCCTGCAATAATTCTAAAAGGCGAGGTACGATATTTTTTTTCAATATAAGGCACTAATTCTGCTCCGACGAATTCGAAAAATTTGGAACCTTTTTCAAAAGGAAGACCTTCGTTTTGGTCAATTGTGGTGTCATCAAAACGTTCTCCGTCTTTATTTTGATGAATTCCGATGATAATCATTTCCGGAATATCATCCCAATACGAACCATAACTTACAGCTCCGGAAAAAGGATCAAATAAGTAATCGCCATCCAGTAAATAAAGAACAGGATATTTTTTGTCTTTGTTTGCTTCGTAAGAAGCCGGAAGTCCAATTGTAATTCTACGCTCTTCTCCCAGTTTTTCTGATTTAATATTGTCGAACGTTTTTTGGGCAAACGACGAAAATGAAATCAAAAGTGTTAGTAGGTAAACTTTTTTCATGATTTGTGGCATTTCAGTAAATTAAAAATGTATTGAAAATAGTGTAGCAATATACTATTTTATTTGCTTCTTTGTTCAATGGAGTAAAAATTGAAGCACAGTATTTTAGCGTCAAAATCATTTCGGATTAGGACAAAAGAGAAATTCTTTGTACAAAAAAGCTTTGACAAAGAAAGTAAATTCTTAAAAAAGAAAGAATTGGTTTAGGTTAGTGAATTATCATTTTCGTTAGGGAAAATAATCCACGGTTTGAAAGTCTTAGCTTCTTCAAAATCCAAAGTTGCATAAGAAATGATGATGATGATATCATCTTTCTGAACTTTTCTTGCAGCCGGACCATTCAAAGTGATTTCGCCTGAGTTTTTTTCGCCTTTAATAGCGTAAGTTTCAAAACGTTCGCCATTATTAATGTTCACAATAGATACTTTTTCGCCTTCAATAATGTTTGAAGCCTCTAGTAAAGTTTCATCAATAGTAATGCTACCAATATAATTTAAATCGGCACCCGTTACTTTAACGCGATGAATTTTTGATTTTATAACTTGAATTTGCATGTTGCAAAGTTAGATTAATTTAATGAAATGGTGTCTATCAGTCTTATAGAATTAACAAATACTGCTATAAATGCACGGTAATTTTTGCCATTCTCTTTCTGATCGATAGGTAAAAGTGTTGATTCGTCAGCAATAACAAAATACTCAAGTTCAAATTGGTTATTGTCTTTGAAAGAATTTTCTACAAATTCTAATGTTTCTTGCGGACTGTGATTTTGAAAAATCTCTTTGGCTTCCGTCAAAGTCTTGTATATAATTGAAGCATCTTTACGTTCTTGAGCAGTTAAACGTTCGTTGCGCGAACTCATTGCAAGCTGATTTTCTTCTCTGAAAATCGGACAGCCAACAATGTTTACAGGTAAAGCTGCTTTTTCGACCATTTTTTTAACAATTTGCAATTGCTGAAAATCTTTTTCTCCAAAATAAGCATTGGTTGGTGTTACGATTTCGAAAAGCCTTTTTACAATTGTTCCAACACCGTTAAAATGTCCTGGCCTGAATTTTCCTTCCATTTGATTTTCCAATCCGTCGAAATCAAAAGTCTGCGAAACGGTGTTTCCTTCATAAATATCTTCAACAGAAGGCGCGTATAAAATGATTTTATCACTTAATGTACGCATTTTCTTAATATCTTCTTCTAAAGTTCTTGGATATTTTGCTAAATCTTCTGGGTTGTTGAATTGTGTTGGATTGACAAAAATGCTTACAACGGTATCGTCGTTTTCTTTTAGTGAACGCTGCATTAAAGCCAAATGTCCTTGGTGTAAAGCGCCCATTGTGGGTACAAATCCAATAGTTGAATTTGCGGTTTTGATAGTTTTAATATAGGCTATCAAAGCTGCTTTACTGTAGAAAATGTGCATTGAGGTATTATTAAAATTTAGTGCAAACATAATATATTAGTTATAAACTGCATAAATTTTTGTAATTTTGCGACGTTTTTATTACCAAAATTAAGTAAAATACTATTATGAAAGATAAGAGGATATTATACGTATCATCTGAAGTCGTGCCTTATTTGGCTGAAAATGAGGTTTCTTTAATGTCTTATGACGTTCCGAAAATGATTAATGACCAAGGAGGTCAGATAAGAATTTTCATGCCAAGATATGGGAATATCAATGAGAGAAGACATCAATTACACGAAGTGATCAGACTTTCAGGGATGAATTTGGTAGTGAATGACTTAGACATGCCGTTGATTATTAAGGTAGCATCGATTCCGAAAGAGAGAATTCAGGTGTACTTTATAGATAATGATGAATATTTTAAACGTAAAGCAACCTTCGCAGACGAGGAGGGGGTTTTATATCCTGATAATGACGAAAGAGCAATCTTCTTTGCTAAAGGTGTTGTGGAAACTGTTAAAAAATTAAACTGGGTTCCAGATATCATTCACGTTCATGGTTGGTTGGCTGCAATGCTTCCGATTTACATGAAACATTATTATAAACACGAAGCTTTGTTTTCTGAAACCAAAATTATTACTTCTGTTTACGGACAGTCTTTTGATGAGAATTTGGATTTAGAGATGATCAATAAAGTTAAATTTGATGGTGTTCCTCATGATGCAGTATCAGATTTAGAAGTTCCAAATTACGAGAATGTATTAAAAGCGAGTATCCTGCATTCAGATGGAGTAATCATTGCGTCAGAAAATGTTTCTCCAAGTTTAACAAAATTTATAGAATCTTCAGGAAAACCTTTTTTACCTTTCGCCTCGAAAGATGCATTTGCAGACGCATATACAAATTTCTACAGAATGTTTGGACTTTAAATTTTAACCTTATTATAAAACATGTATAATACTTCTTTTATTAAGAAAATTCTTTTAGCTTTAATTGTTGTTTTTTTATATTCTTGCGATAAAGATTTCAATGCAATTGGTGATGGTATAGTTGGAGATGATCATTTTGGACTTGAACCAGAAGAGTATAATGTTTTAGCTTTCAATCAGGAAGTGACTCCAGTTCAGTCTAATAATATAGCAATAAATCCATTGGGGATTTTTGATAATCCTTTGTTCGGTTCTACAACGGCTAATTTTGTAACACAGTTGGGGCTTAAAGAATACGCGCCAACAATTGGTGAATCTCCAGAAATACAAAGCGTGCAGCTTACGATTCCATATTTTACTAAGGACAAAACAACTGACGCAGAGGGTAACAGTACTTATAAACTGGATTCTATTTATGGCGGTCAAGGCAACGAATACAAACTGAAATTAAGTGTGTACGAGTCAACAATGCAAATGAGAAACACTTATTTTAGTGGTGGTTCTCAATTGTTCCAATATTATTACACAGATCAGGATAATGATTTTTTTAGCATCGCTAATAAAAGTGTTTTATTAAATGATGGTGCTGCTTCAGAAAATGAGCAATTCTTTTTTGATGCGAGTGAAATTAGAGTAGAAACTACTGATGACCAAGGAGTGAAGACAACTACAAGAACGGCTCCTCAGATGACTTTGAACCTTAATAAGCAGTTTTTTCAAGATAAAATATTAAAGGCCGTGGCTTCAAAGCTTTCTACGGAGGATCTTTTTCAAGAATACTTCAGAGGTTTGTACTTTAAGGTCGAAAAATCTGGAAGTTCTCCTTCGAACATGGCTTTACTTAATTTTGCAGAAGGAAAAATTACAATAAAATATAAAGCAAAAACAGCTTCTACTACCGATGATGCTAATGCAACAGAAGATAAAGAACTTGTGGTGCTTTTAAAAACTGGTGTTTCGGGTGGTATTGTCAATACAGCAAGTTTTCTTCAAAACACTAGGAATGCTGATTATGAAAGTGCAATTACAAATGTAAATAAGACTGAAGGAGACGAAAGGCTTTACTTAAAAGGAGGTCAAGGATCTGTAGCAGTTGTAAAACTTTTTGATCAAACAGACGTTATTAGCTATGATGCTAATGGTGTTGTTCAAAGCGGTGCAAACCAAGTTCCGGATCAATTAGATGAAATTAGAAATAATGTCAAATATAAAAACTGGAAAGTAAATGAAGCTAATCTTGTTTTTTATATTGATGCAGATAAAATGGCTAATACAAAAGAGCCACAAAGAGTTTATTTGTACGATTTAACGAATAATATTGTATTGGCAGATTATGCAACAGAGGATGTTACGCTTAATGGTTTGATTACGCTTGATTCTAATAAAAAAGGAAAGTATTATAAAATGAGAATTACGAGCCATATTCGTAATCTTATAAAAGATGCTACCTTAAAAAATGTTAATTTAGGACTGGCTGTTTCTTTAAGTTCAGGTGTAACTGCTTCAAATGTATTGAAGAACAAGGTTCTGCTTAAAGATAATGCTGATCCGAAACTTGTAGAATATTTTTCTCAAACACCAAGAACATCGGTGATGAGTCCGCTGGGGACAGTCTTGTACGGTGGAAAAACTTCTGCTGGTGATAAAAGATTGAAACTCCAGGTCTACTACACGAAACCAAATTAATAAATATATATGTGTGGAATTGTTGGATATATCGGTCATAGAGACGCATATCCTATTGTAATCAAGGGGTTAAAACGCCTTGAGTACAGAGGTTATGATAGTGCCGGTGTTATGCTGTATGACGAAGAGTCGGGCATAAAGCTTTGTAAAACAAAAGGTAAGGTCTCTGATCTGGAAGCGAAAGCAAAAGAAGGCTTTACAACAAACGGAAATATTGGAATTGGCCATACGCGTTGGGCTACGCATGGTGTGCCAAATGATGTAAACTCGCATCCTCATCTTTCAAATTCTGGCGATTTAGTAATTATCCATAACGGAATTATAGAGAATTATGCGCCACTTAAAGAAGAGTTGATTAAAAGAGGGTATACTTTTAAATCAGACACAGATACAGAGGTTTTAGTTAATTTAATAGAAGAAGTCCAAAAGAAAGAAAATATTAAATTAGGTAAAGCAGTACAGATTGCGCTTAATCAAGTGGTTGGAGCCTATGCTATTGCTGTTTTTGATAAAAAGAATCCAAATGAACTTGTTGCGGCGAGATTAGGAAGTCCGCTGGCGATTGGTGTTGGGGAGAATGAGTATTTTGTTGCTTCTGATGCTTCACCATTTATAGAGTATACTTCTAATGCAGTTTATTTGGAAGATGGTGAAATGGCTAATATTAGATTGCATAAGCCAATTAAGATCAGAAAAATTAAAGATGACTCTTTGGTAGATCCTTATATTCAAGAACTTCAAATGAATTTGGAGCAGATTGAAAAAGGTGGCTACGATCATTTCATGTTAAAAGAGATCTACGAACAACCAAGTGTTATTAAAGATACTTACAGAGGAAGGCTTCATGCTAACGAAGGAATTGTTCAAATGGCCGGTGTCGAGGATAATTTGGAGAAATTCTTGAATGCAAAACGTATTCTAATCGTTGCTTGTGGTACTTCTTGGCACGCAGGTTTAGTGGCGGAATATATTTTTGAAGAGTTTACTCGTATTCCTGTTGAAGTAGAATATGCTTCTGAATTTAGATATAGAAACCCAATTATCAATAAAGACGATGTAGTTATTGCTATTTCTCAGTCTGGTGAGACTGCAGATACAATGGCGGCTATCAAATTAGCTAAAGAAAATGGAGCTTTTGTATTTGGTGTTTGTAATGTAGTAGGTTCTTCTATTTCAAGAGAAAGCCATGCAGGAGCTTATACACACGCTGGACCAGAAATTGGAGTAGCTTCGACTAAAGCATTTACAACTCAGATTACTGTTTTAACAATGATTGCCTTGAAACTTGGAAAAGCAAAAGGAACATTATCAAATACAGATTTTCATACGTACCTTCAAGAATTAGAAATTATTCCTGAAAAAGTTGCCGAAGCATTAGAAACTAATGATAAAGCAAAAGAGATTGCTGCTGCCTTTAAAGATTCGCCAAACTGTCTTTATTTAGGGCGTGGATATAATTTCCCAGTTGCTTTAGAAGGTGCTTTAAAACTAAAAGAGATTTCATATATCCATGCAGAAGGATATCCTGCAGCAGAGATGAAACACGGCCCAATTGCTTTAATCGATGAACAAATGCCGGTTATTGTAATTGCTCCAAAACAAGGACATTATGATAAGATTGTAAGTAATATTCAGGAAATCAAATCTAGAAGCGGAAAAATCATCGCTGTAGTTACAAAAGGTGATATTCAAGTTCGCGAATTGGCAGATTATGTTATTGAAATTCCAGAAACTTCAGATGCATTGTCTCCGTTAGTTACAACTATTCCTTTGCAATTACTTTCCTACTATATTGCAGTTATGAGAGGATGTAATGTCGATCAGCCACGAAATTTGGCAAAGTCAGTTACAGTAGAATAATTTCTTTTTAGAAATATAGATATGTTAAAAAAGCGAGATTTAGGTCTCGCTTTTTTTTATTGTCATAATTTTTTTTCTGTATATGTATTTTTATGAATTTTTCAATTTTTTGATTAAAATTTATATGTATGCATAGTATATTGGTTTTTCTTTTGTATTTCTTTGTTTTTATTCTAAGGAATTGAATTACTAAATAGTTAAAATATTGTAAAAAATGATGTCAAATATGAATTTTATTTAACGTTTTTTTATACATATTAAAATATTTGCTTATTTTGGCTATATATACTAACGAAAAAACTAACCCAAATGAGAGTCTACTTGCTAATTATGTTGTTGTTCAGCGGAATGTCTTTTGCGCAGAATACAATAACAGGTTCGGTTACAGATGGTAACAAACAATCTATTCCTGGTGCTAATGTTGTTGTTGTCGGGGAAAACAGTGGTACGTCTACTGATTTTGATGGATCCTTCAAATTGACTACAAATTCTAAACTGCCTTTTTCTTTAAAAGTTTCGGCAGTAGGATTTGAATCAAAAACAATTAATGTTACTTCGGCAAATCAAAAAGTGAATGTAATTTTAAAGGATGAAGAGACTAAATTGGATGAAATTGTAGTTTCGGCATCTAGAACACCTGAAAGAGTTTTAGAATCTCCTGTTACCATTGAACGAATGGGGATTCAGGAAATTAAAAGAACGGCTTCTCCTTCTTTTTATGATGGTTTGGAGAACATGAAAGAGGTTCAGATGAATACGAGTAGTATGTCGTTCAAGTCAATTAATACCAGAGGTTTTGCTACTGTTGCAAACACTCGTTTTATGCAGTTGGTTGATGGAATGGATAATTCATCTCCGTTGTTGAACTTTGTTTTGGGTAACATGATTGGGGTTTCGGAAATTGATGTTCAAAGTGTAGAGCTTCTTCCAGGAGCTTCTTCTGCTTTATATGGTGCAAATGCATTTAATGGTATTTTGTTCATGACAAGTAAAAGCCCATTTACTAATCAGGGAATCTCTACTTATTTTAAATATGGTGTGACTTCGCAAGAAGCCGCGGGGACTAATGGGTATTATGATTTTGGTCTTCGATTGTCGCATGCTTTCAATAAATATTTCGCCGCTAAAGCTAATTTTACTTATATGGAAGCTACAGATTGGTATGCAACAAATTACAATGACAAAACAAGGGCAGGTATTGATAGGACAAATCCTGGTTATGATGGTATTAATGTTTATGGTGATGAGGCCGCAACAAATATCAAAGGAGTTGGGTTAAGATTAGAAGCTTTAGGGTTGATTCCGGCTGGTGCATCTAATCTTTTGCCAAATACCACAGTTAGTAGAACGGGGTATAATGAAATAGATTTGACGGATAATAAAGCTGCGAATACAAAAATCGATTTTTCTCTTCATGGAAGACCTTTTGGTGATGAAAGATTGGAGATTATCTGGCAAAGTAAATTTGGTACTGGTAATGCGGTTTATCAAGGGGCAAATAGATATTATCTAAATAACTTTTTTATGCAGCAGCATAAATTGGAGTTCAAGGGGAAAAACTTTTTCTTAAGAGGGTATACGACTTCGGAAAGTGGAGGGCAGTCTTATGATATGGTTTTTACTGGTATTAATGTTAACAGAAAATGGAAAGATGATAATACTTGGTTTGGTCAATATGCAGGAGCGTACATTCAAGGGACTTTGGCTGGAATGACACCGGAACAAGCACATGCGGCTGGTAGAGCTACTGCAGATACAGGCCGTTTCCTGCCAGGGACAGCGGAGTTTAAAAATGCATTCAATCAGGTGATAAGTGAGCCTGATGTTCTTTCGGGCTCAAGATTGGTGGATAATTCTAAAATTTATCACTCGGATGTTAATTATAACTTTAGAGATATAATCAAATTTGCTGAAATTCAGGTTGGAGGTTCGTTTAGAGCGTATGAATTGAATTCTCATGGAAGAATTTATACAGATGCAGATGGCCCTATTAATTATAATGAGTATGGAGCTTATGCTCAGTTAATGAAAAAGTTCTTGGATGATAGATTGAAGTTTACAGGATCTCTTCGTTATGATAAATCTAAAAACTTTGACGGAAACTATTCGCCTCGTTTGTCTTTAGTGTACTCTGGAGGTGAAAAAAGAAATCACAATTTCAGAGGGTCTTTTCAAACAGGTTTTAGAAATCCTTCGACTCAAGATCAATACATTGGGTTTAACATAGGAAGCGCGGTGTTGATTGGTTCTGCACCTGATAACTTAACTAGATTTAGCGAGACTTTTAATTTAAGTGCCGAAGGTCAGGCTTACAGTGGCGGAAATACAACAAAAGATATGACAGGTCTTGATGCGTATGGGAATTCCTATATTGCGAGTTCTGTAAATGCTTTTTCTGCAATGGCAAATAGTAATCCTGTGGCCGCGGCGGCTCTGTTAAAAAAATCAAGAGCAAATTATGTGAAACCTGAAGAGGTAAAAGCATTTGAATTAGGATATCGTTCTGTTTTTGAAGGCATGTCGATAGATCTTAATGGTTACTATAATATCTATAATAATTTTATTGGTACTTTGAATGTGATTTCTCCTTATTATGGAACGGCTCAAGATAGTCCAAATATTGCGGCAGGAACTACAGATCCGGGTGTGCAGTCTATAAGAGCAATTCAAAATGGAGAATATAGAGTCTATCAACTTTATACGAATTCAGATGTTGAAATTCATTCGTTAGGATTTGGTGTAGGGCTTTCTAAAAAAGTAATTGCAGATTTCGAGGCAGGAGTAAATTATAACTATGCTCAATTTGATTTTGATCAGGCAAAAGATCCGAGTTTTGAACCAGGGTTTAATACTCCGAAACACAGAGTTAAGGTGTCTATTGGGAATGATAAACTATTCAAAAACTTCGGATTCAGCGTAAGCGGAAGATGGAATAGCGAATATTTATGGCAAGCGGGTTTTGCTGATGGTATAATTAAATCGGCTACAGTGATAGATGCTCAGGTAAATTATGGAATTCCGAAGTTAAAATCAGTTTTAAAATTAGGAGCTGCTAATATTGGAGGAAAAGAATACTATCAAGTTATTGGAGCTGGATTAATTGGTCAGCAGTATTTTGCTTCTTGGACTATTAACCCATAATAGATGTTTAATTCTAAGTCAAATTCATTATTGATGTTTCTAGAGTAATCTGGAAACAAGTAATTATAAAAAATATAAATTATGATAAAAAATTTCAAATGGCTTGTATTGGTTTCGTTAACCTTTATGGCTTGTAATAGTGATGATGATGTGGCGGTTCCTGTGGACTCGTCTGATGGTAAGCCTTTGACAGCTGGAAGTGCAGATTTTTCTAAATATGTAGCATTGGGAGATTCTTTTGCGGCAGGTTTTAGTGATAATGCTTTATTTGTTAAAGGTCAGGAAGGAGCTTATCCGAATATTTTAGCGCAACAATTTGCACTGGTAGGAGGAGGAGAGTTTAAGACCCCTTTTGCTAATGATAATATTGGAGGATTGCTTTTAGGTGGAAATGTTATAGCTGGACCACGTTTGTATTTTAATAGTACTCCAATTCCTGTTGATGGGAAGCCAACAACTGAAGTAACAGCACATTTGTCCGGGTCTTTTAATAACTTGGGGGTTCCTGGGGCAAAAAGTTTTCATTTATTGGCTCCTGGTTATGGAAATGCTGCTGGCGTTGCAACAGGGACAGCAAATCCTTATTTTGCTCGTTTTTCATCTAGTGCTACCACGACAGTTTTGGCAGATGCCTTAAGTCAGAATCCTACTTTTTTCTCATTATGGATTGGGGGTAATGATGAGTTAGGGTATGCAACTGCAGGTGGGGATCCAGCAGTTAATCCGTTGACGCCTCCTGCGACTTTTGAGGCTGCTTATAAAGGTTTGGTTGCTCAATTGGTAGCAGGTGGAAGAAAAGGCGTTATTGCTAATCTTCCAAATATTACAACTCTTCCGCATTTTCATGTAATAACTTATAATCAATTAACTCAGGCTAATTTAAGTGTTGGAGGGGTAAGTTTGGTTAGTACTTTGAATGCACAATTGTATGGGCCTTTGAGTAATGCTTTGACATTTTTGGGGCAAGGAAATAGAATTAAGCTTTTGTCTACAACTGGAAATAATCCGTTGTTAATTGTGGATGAGACTTTGCCGGATTTGTCAGCAAATTTAAGAGCTGTATTAATTGGTGGTGGTTTAGATGCTACAACTGCGACAGTAATGGGGCAGATTTTTGGGCGTGCAAGACAAGCGCTTCCTACAGATTTAATTGTTTTAGGCGCGTCTTCCAGAATTGGACAAGTTCCAACTTTGGCCGCTGATGGAATTGCTTCGCCTTCGCCTTCATTGTCCCAGTTAGGTGTTACTTTTCCTTTGCCAGATAGATATGTTTTACTGCCTTCTGAAGTGGCGGAAATTGAAGTGGCAACTAATGCTTATAATGCCGTAATTAATGCTGCCGCAGAAGCAAATGGTTTAGCGATTGTTGATGCTAAGTCAATTATGGATGATTTGAATAAGCCAAATGGTATTTCAATGAATGATTTTACATTGAAAGCAACATTTGTTACCGGCGGAATGTTCTCTCTGGATGGGGTTCATCCTTCTCCAAGAGGTTATGCTTTTATTGCTAACAAATTTATCCAAGCAATAAATGCCAAATATGGTTCAAATTTAAAAGGTGTAAATATTGGCGATTATCAGGTTTTGTTTCCTGCAAAACTATGATTGAAATTATTTTTTAATCTCAAAAAAAACCGCTCATTTTATAAAATGAAGCGGTTTTTTCTTTTATTAAAAAAATGCTGTTTTTGTTATTTTTTGGGTCAGTTTTATGAATCAAACAAAATCATGCTATTTTTTATGAAAAAAAAATTGATTTTATATTTTAAAAAATTATCTTTGCGCTCTGAAAAAAGAGGTATTTTCGATAAACCTAAATAGCTATTTAATAAATACATAAGTAATGTCAAAAGTAATAGGAAAAGTTGCTCAAATCATTGGACCAGTAGTAGACGTAGTTTTCAACGGTAAAGATGTTGAACTTCCAAAAATTTATGATTCTCTAGAAGTCACTAAAAAAGACGGAACAATTTTAGTTCTTGAAGTACAATCTCATATTGGTGAAAACACTGTTCGTACCATTTCTATGGATTCAACAGATGGTTTAAGCAGAGGATATGAAGTAGTTGGAACTGGAAATCCAATCCAAATGCCAATCGGTCCAGACGTATATGGACGTTTATTTAATGTTGTTGGAGATGCCATTGACGGTTTAGGTGATTTGCCAAAAACTGGAGAGAACGGTCTGCCAATTCACAGACAAGCTCCTAAATTCGAAGATTTATCAACTTCATCTGAAGTTTTATTCACAGGTATCAAAGTAATCGACTTGATTGAGCCTTACGCAAAAGGAGGTAAAATTGGATTGTTCGGTGGTGCTGGTGTTGGTAAAACAGTATTGATTCAGGAGTTGATCAACAATATCGCAAAAGGTCACGGTGGACTTTCAGTATTCGCTGGAGTAGGTGAAAGAACACGTGAAGGAAATGACTTGCTTCGCGAGATGTTAGAGTCAGGAATTATTAAATACGGTGATGATTTCATGCACTCTATGGAAAATGGAGGATGGGATTTATCTAAAGTAGATATGCCAGGAATGAGAGAGTCTAAAGCTACTTTCGTTTTCGGACAAATGAATGAGCCACCTGGAGCTCGTGCACGTGTGGCACTTTCAGGATTATCTATCGCTGAGTATTTCCGTGATGGAGCTGGATCTGACCAAGGAAAAGATGTATTATTCTTCGTTGATAATATCTTCCGTTTTACACAAGCAGGTTCTGAGGTATCAGCACTTTTAGGACGTATGCCATCTGCGGTAGGTTACCAACCAACATTGGCAACTGAGATGGGTGCAATGCAAGAGCGTATTACATCTACAAACAAAGGATCTATTACATCTGTACAAGCGGTTTACGTTCCTGCGGATGACTTAACTGACCCGGCGCCGGCTACAACTTTCGCGCACTTAGATGCTACAACTGTATTGTCTCGTAAAATTGCTGAGTTAGGTATTTATCCGGCGGTTGACCCGTTAGACTCTACTTCAAGAATTTTGACTCCACATATCTTAGGAGATGAGCACTACAACTGTGCACAAAGAGTAAAAGAAATTCTTCAAAAATACAAACAATTACAAGATATCATCGCGATCTTAGGTATGGAAGAGTTATCTGAAGAAGATAAACTTGCAGTATCTAGAGCACGTCGTGTACAACGTTTCTTGTCTCAGCCATTCCACGTAGCAGAGCAATTTACAGGTATTCCAGGTGTATTAGTTGATATTAAAGATACTATCAAAGGTTTCAACATGATTATCGATGGTGAGTTAGATCACCTTCCAGAAGCAGCTTTCAACTTGAAAGGTTCTATTCAAGATGCAATCGAAGCTGGAGAGAAAATGTTAGCTGAAGCATAAAAATAAAGTTAAAAGTTAGAAGTTAAAGGTTATACGTTTCGTAACTTTTAACTTTTAACAAATAACTTCTAACTTAAAAAATATGATTTTAGAAATAGTATCACCAGAAGCTAAATTATTTTCAGGAGAAGTCACTTCGGTTACTTTGCCAGGAGTTGATGGAAGCTTTCAGATTTTGAATCATCACGCGCCGATTGTTTCTATTTTAGAAAAAGGAACAATTAAAATTGCAGCTCCAAGCTTCAGTTTTTCTAAGGAAGCAGCTGATAAATTCACGAAAGTAAATGACCAAACTTATACTTTAGAGATTAAGTCAGGAACAATCGAGATGAAAAATAATAAAATTATTGTTTTAGTTGACTAAGACAATTTTAAAATAAGTTAAAAGCCAGACAGTATTTGTCTGGCTTTTTTTATTTTTCTACTTTTGAAGTATTAAAATCTCTTTATAAAATATTGATACTATGATAAAAGCTCAGTAAGCTTTTGTCTTTTCCGCTTTATTGGATTAATAAAGCGAAAATTATTTATGTCAAATTTTATGAAGAATACTTATGAAAAATATATCAAAAATTGCTGTTCTGGGCGGCGGTGGAAAAACTGGAAAATATCTTGTAAACCAGTTGTTGAAAGAAGGGTTTAGTATAAAACTTCTGCTTAGAAATCCTGAAAAGTTCGAAATAGAGAATGATAAAATTGAAATCATCAAAGGTGATGCTCTCCATTTTGAAAACATAAAATCATTATTAAAAGATTCTGATGCTGTTTTAAGTACCATTGGTCAAAGGAAGGATGAGCCTTTAGTGGCAAGTGAAGTAACAAATTATATTTTGAAGACAATGAATGAATTCGGAATTGATCGTTATGTTTTGCTGGCAGGGCTTAATATTGATACTCCTTTTGATAAGAAAAGCCCAAAAACGATTATGGCAACAGATTGGATGAAAGCTAATTTTCCAATTATTCAGGAAGATCGTCAAAAAGCCTATCGACTTTTAGAAGAGAGCAATGTCAATTGGACACAAGTTCGTGTTCCTTTTATTGAGTTTACAGACCATAGTTCTGAAATAACAGTAAATTTAGAAGATTGTTTAGGAGATAAAATTACTGCTCTAGATATTTCGAAGTTTATGATTAAAGAGATGATGGAATCTAAATATAGCAGACAATCGCCTTTTATTAGTGCTTTATAAAAACTAAATTTATAACAGCGGGTCAACTTGATCCGCTGTTTGTTTTGTTCCAGCCTCAATTTTGTAAATTTACGTTATGAAACTTCCAGAAAATCTAAATCACAAACTTGAGAATTGTAAAAGGAGTAATACTTTTCGAAAACTGCCAGTTTTTAATAATCTGGTTGATTTCTCTTCTGATGATTATATTGGTTTTTCAAAAGCCGAAATTATTTTTAGACAGGTACATGCTTATTTAGTCGAAAATGAAATTTTTCAAAATGGGGCTACAGGTTCTAGGTTGATTTCCGGGAATCATTTACTTTATCAAATTACAGAGGACTTTATTGCTGATTTTCATAATGCAGAAATGGCTTTAATTGTTAATTCGGACTATGATGCTAATGTTGGCTTTTTCGAAGCTCTAATGCAGGAAAATGATGTTGTTTTGTACGATGAATTATGTCATGCTCTGATAAGGGATGGAATTGAAATGTCAAAAGCTAAATCATTTAAATTTATTCATAATGATATTGAAGATTTAGAGCAGCTTATTCTTGGATTCCCAAATTCAAATGTTTATATTATTGTAGAAAGTGTTTTTTCTTTAGATGGTGATAGTCCTAATTTGGAAGAATTGATTATGCTTTCAGAAAAGTACAATTGTTATTTTATTGTCGATGAATCGTACGCTATGGGAGTTTTTGGAGAAAAAGGAGAAGGTTTGATTCAGTATCTGCAATTGCATAATAATGTTTTTGCCCGAATTATAAGTTTTGGCAAAGGTCTGGGATGTTATGGTTCGGTTATTTTAGGTTCGTTGGAACTGAAGGAATATCTAGTTAATTTCTCAGAAAATTTGATGGAAAGTACAGCTTTATCTCCACATTCGGTTGCAACAATTTTGATGGCTTATCAACAGTTGAAAATTGAAAATGAAGCCATCAAGAAACTTCGTGAAAATGTTGTGTTTTTCAATCAGCAGAAAAATTTATTAGGTTTAAAACCTATGTTTGTTCATAGCAAATCGGCTATTCATACTGCTATTGTGCCAGATTGTGAGAATTTAAAGCAATTGAGCGAAGAACTTCAGAATAAGGGTTATGATGTACAATCAATTCTTCCTCCGTTGGTTCCTGAAGGACAAGAACGACTTCGTTTGTGCCTTCACAGTTATAATTCGCAAGAAGAAATTAATCGTGTTTTAGAATTGATTAGAGATTTTATTTTTTAAATCAAAAAAAATACTTCGTAAAGTATTGTATTTATTAGGCTTTTGAATAAAGCCTAATTTTTTTTGTAACGTTTTCATTGTTTGATTACTTACGAGCTGTAATCAAATAAACTAAAATAATTATGAAAACAACAGCCACTTTTTCTAAAGAAAAAAAGTACAATTTTTTCCTTTTCTCTTCAATAGGATTTATTCTAGGTTTGGTAAGTTTCTTTTTAATCAAAATTCTCAGCATCATTTCACTAGTTTTCTTTGCCGCAGTTTTGTGCAAGAAAAATAATAAGTAATATAGAGGAGTTTCAATCATCAATCAAAAAAATATTTATATCAGCAATACTATTAATGATGGAAAAAGAAAATTTGTTTTTAGTAGTTAAGCTTAATGTATTTTGTTAAAGCTGCAATTAATTTATGGAGAAAAATGAACATATTGTAAAACCAATCCTGAATTAAGATTGTTTTGAAAGAAAAAGAACAAGAGTTTTTAAATCGGATAGAAAGCCACAAAGGGATTCTGTATAAGGTTTCGAAGATGTACATGGACAATCGTGATGATCAACAAGATTTGTTTCAGGAAATTGTCTGCCAGCTTTGGAAATCATACGATACATTTCGTAACGAAAGTCAGTTCTCGACTTGGATGTACAGAGTTGCAATAAACACTGCAATAGTCTTTTTGAGAAAAGAAAAGCGAAAGGTAGATAAATATGAAATTGCTTCGGAGAATATTAAAGAAGAGGAAAGCGATTCACATATAAAAGAAAGTCAGCTAGATCATTTTTATAAAGCGGTTCAAAAACTGGAAAAAATTGATAAGGCTATAATTTTCTATCAATTAGAAGGTTTTTCACATAAAGAAATAGGAGAGAATCTTGGCATTTCTGAGGGAAATGCTAGAGTAAAATTAAACAGAGTCAAAGAAAAAATAAAAGAAATAATTAAAAATCAAGGGTATGGATTTTAACGATATACAAAATGCATGGAATAACGAAAAAACGGAAAACGTTATGCTGCCAACAAATTTGGAGAAAATTCAATCAGCGAATACGCCACTAGATAAAATTAGGAAAAACCTAAGAATAGAGTTTGCTTATCAGACTGTTGCAATTATTTCGATTGGATTTGTTCCTTTAATCTGCGGATTTTCATCAAAAGCAGCTTTTTTCTTTTATTTGCTTTTCAGTCTGTTTGTAGCAGTTTGTGTTTACTATTTAACAAAGCTTTATTTTTTTTATAAACGATTGAATAATATAACCTTGAAAACAAAAGACAGTTTGTATGAAACTTATTTTGATATTCGATTAAACATGGAGCTTTATAAAACATTTGGTTTTGCATTAACGCCCTTTATAGTTTTGTATTTATTAGGTTTTTACTATTATAGGTTTTCTAAAATACCAGGCTTTTTTGATTTAGAGTTTTCTAATAGTGAATTGATAGGTTTTTTTGTAATAGTGGTTTTTGTTGTGCTTTCTATGGGAGTTTCACTGGAATTATGGGTACATCATTTTTATGGGAAGTTTGCAAAAGAAATAAAAAAAGTAATTGACGAATTAAAAGAGGAATAAAAACAGAAAACCCATCATTTACGATGGGTTTTCTGTTTTTTGATAATGATAGGAATATTAATTCATTATTACTTTTTTATTTGATGTGTATCCGTTTTGAAGATTAACCTTTATTAATAAGACCTGATTTCCAGTTTGTAAATTTGAAATTTCTAAATCGGTACTATTAACTTTTTCTTTGTGGAAAATCTTTTGACCTAAAAGGTTGTAAACCGTTACGTCATTGATTAACTCTTTTGAAGAAGAAACTTGAACAATTTTGTTTTTAATAGAAACTAAAACACCATCCTCGCTATTTTCAAAGTCGTCTACTCCCAAAGTTTTATTCGTGTAACGCATTACAAAACGGCTGTTGAATGTTCCTGCAGCAGATGTAAAGGTGTAATCTGCAAGACGAAGGTTGGTTGTTTTTCCTGTTGTCTTGTCTTCCAGATAAACATCCTGTCCGTTATTGAAAATTCCGTCCGCATGATCGATTGAAATGGTATACTCGCCTTGCTTTGCAGCCATGTATCCAAACGTAACGACGTCTGTATTGATAAAAGGAAGTGCACGTCCCTGTATGATTAATTTTTTAGACGAATTGATGCTGTAAAAATCTGCCAGAGTATTTGCTGACATTGATACGGCATCGAAATCAGTATCCAGCGTGTTGGTCGCTCCTGTAGCATACCCGACAAGGACCTGCTTGAAAACATCTTTCTTATCGGACATATTCAGCCAGATGCGGTGTCTTTCAATGCCTGATGCCGCTGTTTTAAAGAACTGCGAATTCTCGCCTGTTTCACGCTGGCCGTTGTTAAAAACTATCGTATTTGTCGGTGGTTTTATGATGAACCCCTGGGCAGCCCCGATGTACCCGTCAAAAGTGGTTCCATTGCCGACATCGATATTCCCCATGCTGTTAACCGCAACGAAATCGTCGTTGTAGTGATATAACCCGTCAGGACCTTTAACCGGAAGATTTACGTGCGCCCAGAAATACAATG
>NZ_FOMH01000002.1 GCF_900112575.1 Flavobacterium phragmitis | reverse complement strand
TTTCTAGTGTGATCTTTCCTTCGTCAAGATGACAAACAAGGACAAACCTTTGTCACTTTGTCACTTTGTCCTTTGCACCTCTCCAAAAAAAAGTTATTTCTTCAAAAAATTAATGTAAAGTTTTCAAGTAGAAAAAATCATTCATAATGTTTTTTTTCTAAATTTAAATTAAGGACAATACTACAGCTAGTATATAAGCAGTAAGATTTATAAGAGCTTTTAAGTAAAACTTAGAATCTAAGCATCTTAGTAGCTCAGTATCTCAAAAAAACTTCTCGAATCGATGGATTCGAGAAGTTTTTTTTTAACATTTTTTGTTTCATATTTGTAGACCAACCAACCTTAAAATCTAATTATGAAGAAAACTTTACTTTTCTGTTGCTTCTTTGGAAGCTTTTTTTATGCGCGATCACAGTCTTATTTTGGTTTTCGGGACGACAATTATGCCGGAATTCAAGGCGTATTGTTTAATCCGTCTGCTGTTGTAGATTCTAAGTACAGATCGGATGTTACGATTTTTTCTATGAGCGGAACTGGACAAAACGATTTATACGGAATAAACGTTTTAGACGCTTTGGACGGAAATTATGATTTAGACGTTGATGCAAGCAAAAACTTCAAAAGCAATAACAGAGGAAACCTAAACCTGGATATTCTAGGACCTTCGTTTACGCTTAACATTACACCTGTACACAGTATTGCGCTTTTTTCGCGTGTGCGTAGCATCACCAATATGGTGAATGTAAACGGGGAATTAATCGATGAGGTGAATAAAGATATTGATGCCTCAAACAGCTTTATGATTACTGGTGGTAATCCAAACGGAGTTACGAATTCGTGGGCAGAAATTGGCGCTTCTTACGGAACTGTATTGTTAGACCGCGACGATCATTTTGTAAAAGGTGGAATCACTTTAAAATACTTAATGGCAGGTGCAAACGGTTACATCAACGGAAGTGATATTAGTGTCGCATTTAATAAAAACGCTGTTAATCCGGCGTTGAGCGAGTATTATTCTACAGGAACTTTAAGAACCGCTGCAAGTTATGATTATGAAAATGGAGAGAAGATGAAATTCGATCCGTCTTCGGCTGGAGTAGGCGTAGATTTAGGTTTTACGTATGAATACCGCACGAATTGCCATACTTGTATTGGAAACCGTTATAAGTTTAAAGCAGCAGCTTCGGTAACGGATATCGGAAGTTTGAACTATAATAATATTACAGAAAACACATATAACTTAAATGGAAGAGTAACCCAGCAGGATATTGATGATGCCGAAGACATTTTCGAGTTTTTTGATCAAAATTATATTAAAACATCATCAAGAAAAGCAGTCAAAGCTAATTTGCCAACAGCATTGCACACGAATTTTGACTGGAATATCGACAATAGATTTTACCTGAATTTAAGCTGTGATTTCAGTTTAGTGAATGCAAATAAAGTCAACGGAACTACAATTGCTAATTCGGTTACATTTACGCCAAGATATGAGACAAGACAATTTAGTTTTTATCTTCCAGTAACCTATATGGAATACAGCGGAACTCAGATTGGAACTGGTTTTAGAGCAGGTCCAATTTTTGTTGGTTCTGGAACTTTGGTTTCAAACCTGTTTTCAAACAACTCAAAAGGTGCGAACGTATATGTTGGATTGAAATTACCGATTTATCAAAATTATAATTAGAGATGCTAAGTTGCAAAGTAACAAAGTTTTTTAAAACCTATTGTCACTTTGAACCTTTGTCACTTTGAACCTTTGTTACTTTGTTACTAAAAAAAAGGCCAATTATACTCAAAGTATATTTGGCCTTTTTTTAAAAATATATAGTGAAGGTCAAATCTTCATTAACCGCTTCCCCCAAAAGCGTATAATGAAAGTTAGACACCTAAAAATACTCTTGTGTATTCAAAACATTTATATAGGTTCGAGTAAACGTATACACCATTTTTTAATACTATTTCGCTTAACTTTTCCATAATACATAAATTTAGTTTGACAAATTACTCTTGCGATGTTTAATACTGTGATGAATCTTCCTCTTCTTCAGAAGTTTCATTTTGTGGTTTAGAAACCAGATTGGTAACGATAAGCTGAACAATTGAGCCTAAAATGCCTTTGAACATGGTATCGCCTTTTCCGACTATAAATCGTTTGGCGAGATAACCAATTCCGATACTAATGGCCGATTGTGCTAAATGACTTTTAAAACCTACTGTTTCGTTTATTTCTTCGACAGTATTTCTAATCAGATTAATTGGTTTCAAATTCTCTTTAATGTCATCGATATGATCTTTGACAGCACACCATTCTGTATCTTGACGAACTTCTAATTCCTGAATTTTACGATTTAATTGATCAATAGTGTATATAGCCTCCATAGGTTAGTCTTTTATAAGTATTAATAAATTAAATCTCAGTTTTTAGTTTCTTTTAAAATGCTTGAGATTATAGTGTTACCAATAGGCGTTTTGATTAATCTATGATGCGATTTGACCACGATAACGGCAAGGATTAAATAAAACAATGCCATAACAAAAAAACCGTAGTAATACTCTCCCAGCATTTGTCCAACCCATAAACTGATTCCTATATTTAAAAACAGAGTAAAAAATGCAACAACAATCCCGATTGCTATCTTTGATGCCAATGATGAAACACCGTCAGCAACTGAACATACTGTTTTTAGTTTTAGTAATTCTAAACTTGTTTTAGCATAATTTTCAGCTTTTTCATAAAGATTAAGTTCCTCGTTTGTTGTTGCATTTGGTTCCATGATATAGGGTTTTATGGTTTGAAATATTCACTAATTTGATAGCTTTTAGTAGTTTGATTTTACTGCTTTAGCATCGTCTTTTAGTGTATTAAAATCATCTTTAACTTGAGCTAGTTTAGATTTTCCATCTTCGATAATTTCTTTACCGTTTGATTTAATTGTACTAACAATACCGTCAAATTTTGTTTTAATATTATCTCCGTAATCTTTCGATTTATCTTTGATTTTTTTTCTTGTGTTAGAACCTTTGTCTGGTGCAAATAAAACACCTATTGCTGCTCCCGCCGCTGCGGCTCCTAAAATTCCTAAAATTGTTGTGCTAGTTTTCATAATAATTAATTTTAAATTGGATTAATATTTATAATTTGTTGATTTTAAAAGTTTTAAATTTCTCGACCTTTAATAAGTCTAAGAAGAATGGCAATGATGGCAATTACTAAAAGGATATGGATAATGCTTCCAAAGCTGTAAACAAAGAACCCTAAAGCCCAAAGTATAACCAGAATCACTGCGATTGTATATAATAAATTAGACATGGTTTCTTATTTTAATGGTTAATAATTAATTCTCTTTTTTAATTTAACTTATACGAAAGGTATAAAGTCAAATTGCTGTTTTTGGCATCTGGAAAGGTGTAAGTTGTACCAGCAATCGTTCTTTCTTTCCCAACAGTTGTTAAACCGTAATTGTATCGTAAGCCAATGCTAATTGGATTAAAATCTACTCCAATACCTGCAGATACACCTGCATCAAATTTCGCTAGATCATCTGTATCAATGTCTTCATTAAAGTCTATAGAACCGCTTCCAGTAACTTTAGAACTTACCAAGTAAGAAGCATATCCACCGGCATGTATATTAAAGTTTTTAGTCACATTCACTCTCACTAATAAAGGAACCTCGATATAGTTTAATTTGAATTTTGTGTTTCCACTTCCAAAAGCGTTATTGTATTCGTATTCAGTACCTTTTGTTGTAAACAGAATCTCTGGCTGAATGGCTACGAAATCTGAAATAGGAAGTGTAGCGTAAAGTCCGGCATTAAAACCGTATAAAATATTGTTATCATCAACGTTGTCGTCTTTGGTTAGATTCGACATATTGAATCCCCCCTTTACACCGAACTCGGTATTTACATTATTGTCCTGAGCGTGCAGCGTTCCAAATGTTGCTGCTAAAAAAAGTGTTAAGGCGCATAAAAAATTGGCTTGTAATTTCATAGTAAAAAATTTAGTTAATTGATAGATAATAGGCTTTTATACATTTTGTTTTCGTATTCTTTCGGTTTCCCTTAAAAGCTTGTATTGTTCAGGCAAAAATCTCAAGACTAGTTCCAGAATCTGTTTGTCGTTTGTTTCTCTAGAAATGGTTTCGAATAATTCAATCTGGTCGCTTAAAGCTTCTTTCATGGCGTTTAAATAGACATCGTTAAAATCGTTGCCTTTTGCATCAATGAGATTGTACAGGTCTCTTTTGTGTGTGGCGTTTATTTCAGTAATGACAATGAGCTTCATGGCGGCCATTTTTGATACTTCGTCCAAAACTTGATTTTCTTGGATTTCGATTCTTTTTCCTAATTCTTGGACGATGGCGTCTGAACTTTTTTGTTGTGCAATTTGACTTTTAGAAATAATTGACTTACTCGCATTTGCCGTCGAAATAAAGAAATAGGTTTCTGTCTCTTCTTTTTCTGTTATCACAAAAGCTTGGTTTTTAAAAGAATTTTCAATCGGATTAATTTTTCTGCATGACGTAATGCATAGTACTAATACGATTAAGAAAAAGACTTTAAATATTGAAGCTTTTAAGGGGATAATTGCTTTCATTGTTATTTCCTCAAGTATTACATTACAAAGATGCTAACGAATGAAAGATTTTGCTTTACAGCATAAAAACGAAACGTTATATAATTCCCATAGCCGAATTATTTTTATCCTTTATCCTTTATAATTCAACGGTTTAATCCGTTTTGGTTTGGGGCAAAAAAAAAGAAACCATAGTTTTTTCTATGATTTCTTTTATATGTTAATTAAAAAGGCAGGGATTTTTTTTCTTACAATTCCTTAAACTCCTGTTTCTATTTTATGTGATGTGTTTTTTCAATCTTTAATCTGGAAGAAAAACGGTGAATTGAGAACCTTTTCCAAGTGTGCTGTCGGCAATGATATGACCTTTGTGATTTTCGACAATTTTTTTACAAATCGCCAATCCGATTCCAGTTCCGGGATAATCTGTTTTAGAATGCAGTCTTTGGAAAAGAATAAAAATCGTTTCCTTAAACTGAGGGTCAAATCCCATTCCGTTATCTGTGAAAGTGATTTTGTGAAATTTCTTTATCGATTGTTCTAATATTTCTGGATAATCTGATGAATTTACTTTTTCGCTTATAATTGATATTTCAGGTTCTATTTCTGGCCGACTGTATTTTAATGAATTTCCAATTAAATTAATAAATAGTTGTTCGATCTGATACGGAATTACGGAAAGTTTCGGGAGTTTATTGGTTTTAATAACCGCTTTCTTTTCTTCGATAATTTCTGCTAGTTCAGATTCGGCATTGTCCAAAAGTTCGTTTAGATTGATTTTGATGAACTCTTTTTTAGTCGTATTGGTTCTTGAAAATAAAAGAAGATCATCAATCAAAACACGCATTCTTTTTGCCGAGCTTTCAATTTTAGAAATATAATTTTTCGCACTGTCGGACATTACGGCTTTATCGGCATCCGAAACTCTCGAGATAAAAGTCTGGATTTTTCTAAGTGGTTCCTGTAAATCGTGACTGGCCACATGATTGAAAGAAGCCAGTTCTTTATTGCTTTTTTCCAATTCCTTATTTCTTTCCTGAAGTTCGATATTTAATAAATGTTCATCTGTGATGTCAAAATTAATTCCAAGCAAAATTTTACTTCCCTGCTGATCGGTTACGATTTTAGCAGTTGTTTTGAAATAACGGACTTCGTAATTAGGACGGACAATTTTATAATAAACAAACGGAAGTTGTTTTCTTTCCACAATTCCGTCCATATAAGAGGCAAAAGTTTCTTTATCGTCGGGATGAACAAATTTTAAAAGTGTCGCTTTATTGGGAACAAAAGAATTTGGTTCGTGACCCAAAAGACGGTATTGATTGTCTGAATAATCAATTTTATCGGCATCCAAATCCCATTGCCAAGTACTGAAATTACCAATGCTTTCTGATTCTGCAATTAAACCGCTGGAAATTAAAAGTCTTTTATTAAACACTTTCAAGCGTTCAAAATCTCGACTGATTTGTCTGTAAGCCAATAAAATAAAACATAATGCCACCAAGAATAACGAAATCGAAAAAAGCGGACTTAAAGAAATTTCCGAATCGTATATTTTAAGTCTGGTTTTTAGAAAAGTTTTTTCGATATCATTCATTTCATCCACTTTAAAGCGGATGTTTTCCATCAAAATTCGACCGCCAAACATATGATTGTCGAGTTTTCTTTTATCGTAAGTTTTGGGATCACTGTATTTTAAACAGTTTTCAAAAGAAACAAAACGCTGGGTAATGAGTTTGAATAATTTTTGAAGATTTTCCTGTTGTTGCGGATTATCAGCAGTCAGTTTTTTTAAAGTAATAAAAGAAGTATTTACTTTATCTCGCGAGTAAATATAAGGTGTAAGAAAACGGGCGTTGCGAGTTATGATATAACCTCGCTGGCCCGTTTCTGCATCTTTAATCGCCGACATTAGTCGTTCGAGCTGGATGTTTATTTCATAAGTATGCATAACCACTTTACTTGATTCATTCAAGTCCTGATTATGCTTGTAAGCAATTGAAGAAAGAAATAACAGAATGAAAACTGCGATTACAAAAATAACTCTCAAAGAGTTTGAAGAATTAAAATTTGGTATCCACTTCATTTATGTGTGCTTATTTTAGTCGCAGCAAGAAATTATCACGGTTTAGTCCAGAAGTATGATAATGCCAGTTTACAGTCACGACCTCATTAATTATTTTTTTAAGCGTGTTGAAATCGCTTGGTTTTTTGATATAGATATTGGCTCCTTGGATAAAGGTATCTTCGATATCCTCTTCAGACGAGGAAGTAGAGTAGATAGCAATGATGATATCTTTTAAATGCTCTGTTTTCTTGATTTCAATCAAACATTCCTTACCTGTTTTTTTAGGCATGTTCAAATCTAGAAACAAAATATCTGGAAGTTTATTATCTGTGTTCATTAAATGATCCATCAGCTGCATTCCGTCATGAACAAAATTTACATTTGTCTGAATTTTGATTTCTTCAAAAGCATCTTTAAAGAAAAGACGGTCATCTTCATCATCGTCGGCTAATAAAATGTGTAATGCGTTTTTTTGCATTTGATCGCGGTATTTGGGTTTTTATTTTAAATTTTCTCTTCTCTTTTTAATAATTCTCTGAAAAGCAGACGGAGTAATTCCGGTCGTGTTTTTAAACTGTGTACTCAAATGCGCAACACTGGAGTAATTCAGTAAAAAAGCAATTTCGGTCAAACTCATTTCATTGATAATAATCAATTGTTTTGCTCTTTCAATTTTCTGTAAAATAATAAAGTTTTCAATAGAAGAGTATGTTACTTCTGAGAAAACATTCGATAAATATCCGTAACTGTGGTTCAGCTTTTCAGCTAAAAATACAGAACTTTTATAATTATTGCTGTCATCCATAAAAACAAGTTCGATAATTGCATCTTTAATCTTTTGGACCAAAACACTTTTTTGATTTTCAACTACTTCGAAACCGCATGGAGCTAATTTAGTTTTTAAATTATCCAGTGCTTCGGCATCTATATTGTCTTCAATCTCGATTTCTCCAAATCCTAGAGTGGTAAAATTGATATTATTTTGTTCCAGATTTTGTTTTAAATAAAGAGAGCAAATTGTATTTATGTCGAACTTTATAAATAGTTTCATTTTATAGAAATTTGGTTAAAGATACTTATTTTATTTGGTGTTTTTGCTTAAAAAAAGCTTAGAATTACAAGTTAAATGTATTTTAAAATAAAATTATCAAAAAAATACCGTCTAATATTTTTACTAGACGGTATTTTCCCGGTTGAGTTGTAAGGATTTACAAATCTGACAGGATTTTGTGGAATTCTTCTTTAGTTTTCCCCAATTTTTGCTGAAGTCTTCCGTACATTTCGTCTTCTTTTCCTTCAGCAAACATCAAATCATCATCTGTTAATTCAGCATATTTTTGCTTCAATTTTCCTTTTAACTCGTTCCAGTTTCCTTTTATTTCAGTAGTATTCATGGCGCTTTTTGTTTGAAATTATTGTAATGTAAAATTGCAAATTAAAAAACAGGATCATGTTACATTTATTTTAATGACTGTTGTATAATTTTCATTTCAATTAAAAATTGAGAATTAAAAATTAAAACCGAAATTGAAGATTAAACCTGATAACGTCTTAGAATCCATGCCATTTTTTCGTGTTTCTGCAACAGTCCAGTTACAAAATCAGCAGATCCGGCATCATTGGTTTCGTTTTCAAAAACGGGAATATAACCTCTGAATTCGGTTACCAGTTGTTCGTGGTTTTCTAAAAGTTCAGATAACATATGTTTTTGTGAAGCGTATTCTTTTGGAGATTCTTTAAGAGTAGAGTTCTCGATAAATTCTTTCATTGTACCAATTGTTTTTTCGCCCAATTGATTGATTCTTTCAGCAACTTCGTCGATTTGGGCTTCAAGAATTCTGTATTGTTCCTCAAACAGTTTGTGTAATTCCATAAAACTATTTCCTGAAATATTCCAGTGAAATTTTCTGGTTTTTACATATAAAGTCATTTCGTTAGATAAAATCGTGGCTAATATTGCAGCGCTCTTTTTTAGGTTTTTTGGTGTAATTCCAATATTTGGGCTCATAATTGTCTGTATTAAAGGTTATTTTCAAAGATACCTTTCAGACCCAATTTTCTTTTACACAATTTTTAATAGAAGTTACAGAAATTCAATGTTATTGACATGTTTTGACTAAATTATTGATATTGCCCTGATCGAGGTAGAAGGGGAAAAAAAAAGTATGCAAGAGGCTTCTCCCGAAGCCTCGGAACCGCTCAGCCCGAAAGCTTGAAGATAAAATGAAACTGAATTAAACCCACAGGTTTTCAAAACCTGTCGGGTTTACAAGAAACCTGAAACCTGAAACCTGAAACCTGAAACCTGAAACCTGAAACCACCAACAATTAACCCTCAACCATTGACCATAAACCATTATAATTTGTAATTTTGCCGCACAAGCAAAAAGACAATATGACAACACAGCAACTACACGAACAAATTCTTCAAAAAAAATCATTTTTATGCGTAGGCTTAGATCCAGATCTTTCAAAGATGCCAGAGCATTTATTAGAAACAGAAGATCCAATTTTTGAATTTAATAAAGCAATAATTGATGCGACTCATGATTTGACTGTTGGTTATAAACCGAATACAGCATTTTTTGAGGCATACGGAATAAAAGGATGGATGTCTTTGCAGAAAACAATTAATTATATCAATGAGAATTATCCAAACATCTTCACGATTGCAGATGCAAAACGAGGTGATATTGGAAATACTTCTAGCATGTATGCAAAAGCATTTTTTGAAGATTTGAATTTTGATAGTGTAACAGTTGCTCCTTATATGGGAAAAGATTCTGTTGAGCCTTTCTTAGCTTTCGAAAACAAACACACCATTATGCTGGCCCTGACTTCAAACGAAGGCGCTTTCGATTTCCAGACTTTAAATACAAACGGAAAAGAATTGTACAAACAGGTTCTAGAAACTTCTAAAACTTGGAAAAACAGCGAAAACCTAATGTATGTGGTAGGTGCAACAAAAGCAGAATATTTTACAGAAATCAGAAAAATTGTTCCAGATAGTTTCTTATTAGTTCCAGGAATTGGGGCTCAAGGTGGCAGTTTGTCTGAAGTATGCAAATATGGAATGAATGATAAAGTAGGGCTATTAGTAAATTCTGCAAGAGCCATTATCTACGCTTCTAAAGGAACTGATTTTGCTGAAAAGGCCAGAGAAGAGGCTTTGAAAGTGCAGAAAGAAATGGAAGAGATTATTGCTAATAAATAAAAGTTTTCAGTCTCGGTTTTCAGTCACAGTTTAGACCGAGACTGCGACTGAAAACTGCGACTAAATAAAATGAAACAATTAACCGACCAACTGGGAACAATACATTCTTTTGAAAACACTCCAAAACGTATTATTTCGCTCGTTCCTTCTCAAACCGAATTATTGTACGATTTAGGTTTGGAAGATAAAATCATCGGAATAACGAAGTTTTGTGTGCATCCGTTTCATTTTAAGTCTACCAAAAAGATTGTTGGCGGTACGAAGAAGATTCATTTTGAAAAAATAAAGCTTCTAGAACCAGATATCATCATTTGTAATAAAGAAGAAAACACCGAAGAAATTGTAAATCAGCTAAAAGAAATTTGTCCAGTCTGGGTTACGAATATTGTTTCTATTGAAGATAATTTCCAAATGATTTCAGATTTCGGACAATTGTTCAATTGCAGAACTGAAGCTCAAAAGTGGAACAACAAATTGACTTTCGCTTTAAGCGATTTCAAAAATTATATAAAAGAGATTAAGGAAAAGAAAGTGGCTTATTTTATCTGGAAAGACCCTTATATGGTTGCCGGAAAGGATACGTATATAAATGAGTTATTAAAACTAAATCATTTTAAAAACATCTACGAAGATAAAGGCCGTTATCCCGAAATAGAATTAAAGAAAATGCGATTGGAAGGCGATCCGGATATTGTTTTCCTGTCATCAGAACCTTATCCGTTTAAAGAAGAAGATGCTTTCGAAATTGGAAGATTTACACACCACGCCAAAACAATCTTTGTCGATGGCGAAATGTTCTCTTGGCATGGAAGCCGATTACTAAAGGCTTTCTCTTATTTCAAACTATTACAAGAAAGACTTAAAAATTAGTTTCAGGTTAGTTATAGAATACGTTGATTTAACCGCAAAGAGCGCTAAGGCATACGCAAAGTTCGCAAAGTTTTTAGACAAAGCTTTGCGAACTTTGCGTTTTTATAAAACCTCTTAAATAAAAAACTTTGCGCTCTTTGCAGTTAAATTATCTTCAAAGTAAGACAACCCTAATCCTCAAACAAAATATTATAAAAAAAATGCCGACATCTCGAAGACGCCGGCATTATTTAACTAACCAAAACCAAAATAATAAATAACCAGTTTATTACATTACAAATGTCCGACATAAATCAATGTAATGCTGTTAAGATCTTGTTATTACTTTGTTGGATATAAGTTAATGTCTTATCGTTTCAGGTTTAAAGTTGTTGGGAGGCTTAACCGCAAAGTTCGCAAAGTTTTTTACACGAAGCTTTGCGAACTTTGCGCTTTTTTAAAGCCTTTGAATAAAAAACTTTGCGAACTTTGCGGTTAAATTATGTTCAAATTAAGGTAACCTGAAACAAATGAAACTTGAAACTTGAAACAAAAACAGATATAAAAAAGAATGCCGGCATCTCGAAGACGCCGGCATCATTTAACTAACCAAAACCAAAATAATAAATAACCAGTTTATTACATTACAAAGGTCAGACATAAATCGATGTAATGCTGTTAAGGTTTTGTTATTACTTTGTTGGACATACGTTAAGATTTTTAAATACCCGATTTTGAGCTTTTTACAACAAAAAATAATATTTGATTATTAAAATACAACACCTGCCAATTTTGTTTGTGAATGTAGTAGAGATACTTGAAAGTGTTTGATAAAAAACTAAAAATCAATAAGATGTAAAACGTAAAAAAAATGACAACGGATGTAAAAAACTCGCATTTCAAACTACCAAATGAAACTTTTTTTGAGAAATTATTCTTTTAGTTTTAAGTGCGAATTACCGTTGTTTAAAAAAAGACCCGACAGATTTTTAAAATCTGTCGGGTCTTTTTTGGTTAGTTGCAAAGTTGCAAAGGTCTCTTTGAACCTTTAAGAAAAAACTACTGTTTTATTACTATAAACCATCGTTTTTCTTTCAGCATGCAATTTTATAGCTCTTGCTAAAACGATTCTTTCCAAATCACGTCCTTTCATGATAAAATCTTCTACGGAGTGAATGTGAGAAACTCTTGCGATATCCTGCTCGATAATCGGACCTTCATCTAGTTCTTCGGTCACGTAATGACTTGTGGCACCAATAATTTTTACACCGCGTTTAAAAGCCGAATGATACGGTTTTGCTCCCGGAAAAGCAGGTAAAAAAGAGTGGTGGATATTGATGATTCTGTTTTCGTAAAGGGAAATCAATTTTGGCGTTATGATTTGCATATAGCGGGCTAAAACAATAAAATCAATTTCATATTCTTTTAATAACTCAATCTGTTTTGCTTCGCCTTCGTCTTTATTATCTTTTGTAAAAGGAACAAGGTGAAACGGAATGTCAAAACGCTCTGCAATCCATCTCAAATCATTATGATTACTGATAATTACCGGAATCTCAATATTCAATTCCCCAGCGCTGTAACGTCCTAAAATATCAAAAAGGCAGTGATCGTATTTAGAAACAAACAATGCCATTTTAGGTTTTTGCTCCTGACTGTACAAATCCCAAGACATATCAAATTTTGAAGCAAGTGTTTTGTCAAAGTCAGCTTTAAAGCTTTCAATGGTAATTTCAGAATTGGCAAATTCACATTCCAATCGCATAAAAAATACATTCTGTTCTACGTCAACATGCTGGTCGATATAGGTAATGTTTCCGCCTACTTGAGCAATAAAAGTAGTAACAGATGCAATAATGTTTTTTTGGTCTTTACAGTGAATTAAAATGGTTATTTTTTGCATTTTGGTTTATTTTGGTTAGTGACAAAGTTGCAAAGGTTCAAAGTTGCAAAGGTCGCTTTGAACCTTTGTAACTCTGTCTCTTTGTACCTTAGGAAAAAATTATTTTCCATCCTGCAGAGCGAAAACCTTTTGTAACAAAGGCGTTGTTCTTGCAGAAATGTCATTTCTTATTTCTTTTTCTTCAACAGCAATCATTTTGAAAACACCAGATAACGCTTGATTGGTTGTGTAATCTGTCAAATCTGGATTTACTTTTTTCACTAATGGAATAGTGTTGTATTTTGTGATAATATTTTTCCAAACCACATCAGCTCCAACTTTTTCAAAAGAGCTTTTAATTACAGGATTAAATTTTCCGTACAAAGCTGTTGTTGTGCTGTTTTGCAAGTAGCTTGTTGCCGCACTGTCATTTCCTAAAAGGATGTTTTTAGCGTCTGTAAAACTCATGTTTTTAACTGCTGAAACAAAGATCGGAGTTGCCTCTTTAACCGCATCTTCAGCAGCACGGTTCAGCATTTTGATTCCTTCATCGGCAAGTGAACTTAAACCTACTTTTCTTAAAGTTGCATCTACTTTTTGTAATTCTTCCGGCATTAATATTTTTACGGCTTCATTTTTGTAAAACCCATCAACGGCAGTTAATTTGCTTACTTGTTCTGTAATTCCTTTATTTAAAGCTTCTTTTAATCCCGAAGCAATATCTACAGTTCCTGTTGTTGGAAGCTGAGATGCTATTTGAGGCAATTGATTTAAAGTCTGTTGTACTTGTGCGCAAGACGTTAGAGAAAATGTAACGGCTAATAGTAAAATCTTTTTCATTATTGGGGTTTTATTTAAGGTTCAAAAATAGTACTTATTCAAAAATAAAGCCACAATTTTATATGTTAGACTGCAACATTTTGTGTTAGAATTAACAAAATATTCCTAGTCTCAAAGATAAGTAGGTCAGTGGGATAGTATAAGATTGATTTTAGGACAATATTTCCTGATTAGTATCATTTTTTATACAATCGTTGATGTTGTTTTAGAGAAGTTTTTATTTGTAGGATAATTGGGTTTTCGGGTTGTAAACGGGTTTGTTTGTGTTTAAATCCTTTAAAATAATATGGGTATAATCTTTACCACCTTTAATTAGAAAAACAAAGTGAGAATTTATCATTTTTGATAAATTCTCACTACACTTGAAGGGAATTATTTTATTGAGCTGCAACGGCACTTTGGCTAGTTAACTCTTTATCTTTTTCGTATACATCCTGAAAGAAACCAATTTCTCCATTTTCATTTACTAAAGAAGTGAAATAAGTAATGTATATAGGCACTTTTTTAGATAATTTGAAACTGCTTTCTACTTTTCCTTCCATTGCTTTATCAATTTTAGCTTGTGTCCATTCAGGATAATCTTTAAGCATAGCAACAGCTAATTCTTTTGCCATTTTTACATTAATACAACCATGGCTGAAGGTTCTTTTTTCAAAATCGAATAATGTTTTTGATGGAGTATCGTGCATGTAAATATCATCAGAATTTGGGAACATGAATTTTACCAAACCTAGAGAGTTGTCTGGACCTGGTTTTTGTCTTACTTGTCCGTTTACCATTTCCATATTTTTCTCTGCTAAATAATTTGGATCTGATGCAATTTTAGATCGTAATTCATTTTGAACGATGCTTTGTGGAACTGTCCAATAAGGACTGAAAACGATTCTGTCAATTTCTCCATTGAAAATGGTAGTTTTAGTTAAAGGAGCTCCAACAAAAACAGGTGAAGTCAACTGTATTTTTCCATTTTTAACGTATACCATTTCATACGAAGGCACATTGACCAAAACATATTCATCGCTTGCTGCAATTTGAGCCGCAATGGCACGGCATCTTTCCATATTCAATTTTAAAGTTTCCATTTTCTCAGAAAGTGGAATATTCATTTCTTTAATATGTTCTTCTGCAAGAATATAATTCGGTTTGAATCCGTTACGAACTTTGTATTTCATTACAGCGTCCATCAGTTCACGGTCGTAAACATCACTTTTAGAATCCTCTTTTAAATCGCCCAATAAGTACAAACGAGTTCTAACTTGTGCAATAGTACTGGAAACAGCATCTGGACGTAAATCTTTATAAGGAGATTCAGCGGGAACAATTGGTTTCCATTTATGTGAACGATCTAATTTTTTGTATTTTTTTAATACATCTTCCAATTTATAATATTGGTCATATTCTACTTTGGCATCAAGGTTCGCAGTTGCAGATGATTCTTCGATAGTACTATAGTTCAAGAAATCTTTAAGCATGTCATTGTATGACAATTTTTTCTTGTCTGCGTTATTTTTTTTAGTGTACAAAACATACATTGAACTTAAAAGCATGTCAGCATCCGTTTTAGATGGATTGTTTTCTAATGAATCATCAAAAAGTTTGTCAATTTCATTTTGGTAAGGAATTACTAAATCATTAGTTTTTTTTGCTTTTTCATATAAAACAGAACCAAATTCGTTGATTTCGTCTTCATCAAACCAAATCGTTCCTAGAGTTCTGGTCTTGTATAATGACATTACATCCGATTTATATTTCTTTAAATCTGAATACCTTTTAAAGAAGTCATTAGCTTTTTCTGCGTTTGCAAGATCAGAATCATTGTTAACAGTTAAAGTGGCTGGAGTTTTTTTATATGTAGGTGTATTGTTTTCAATTCTGTTATAAGAAGATACAAAGAAACTCAAACCTAAAATCACGGTGAATGAATAAAATGTTCTCATTTTTTTAAATTTTTACGTTTTTACTTTTTTATGGTAAGCTTTGGTAAAAATTTGGGGGCTTTTCTACATTGCTAAATTACTTTAGAAGGCCTTAAAACATGTTTATTGATTTTATTTAAATGTTGCGAAATTGCCATGTCTTTAAGCTTTCTTTAACTATATCAACTATTTACGTAAATTGTTACCCTCATAGTTCACGAAATCGATTTATTTTTTGTTAAGATAAGCTTATAGAAAGAATCGAATATTAAAATATTTTGTAAATTGCCTCCATAAAATTATCATATTCATAAAATGGAACAACAAATACCATATATTCCTAAAAATAAAGTAAGAATTGTCACTGCGGCTTCACTTTTTGACGGACATGATGCTGCCATCAATATTATGCGCCGTATCATCCAGTCAACGGGAGTTGAAGTGATTCATCTTGGTCATGATAGAAGCGTTGAAGAAGTGGTCAATACCGCAATTCAGGAAGATGCAAATGCCATTGCGATGACTTCCTACCAAGGTGGGCACAATGAATACTTTAAATATATGTATGATCTGCTTCGCGAAAAAGGAGCAGGACACATTAAAATCTTTGGAGGTGGAGGCGGTGTAATTCTGCCAAGTGAAATTGAAGAATTGCATGAATATGGTATTACCAGAATTTATTCTCCAGATGACGGCCGTTCTCTTGGTTTACAGGGAATGATTAATGATTTGGTGCAACGTGCCGATTTTCCTATTGGAGACAAATTAAATGGAGAAGTCGATCATATCGAAAGCAAAACACCTACGGCCATTGCACGTTTGATTTCTTCAGCAGAAAATTTCCCTGAAATTGCAAAAACAGCTTTTGATAAAATCCACGAAATTAATTCTAGTTCTAAAATTCCGGTTTTAGGAATTACAGGAACGGGCGGTGCCGGAAAATCTTCTTTAGTAGATGAATTAGTGCGTCGTTTTCTAATTGATTTCCCAGAAAAAACAATCGGATTGATTTCTGTCGATCCTTCTAAAAGAAAAACAGGAGGAGCACTTTTGGGAGACAGAATTCGTATGAATGCCATTAATAATCCTCGTGTATACATGCGTTCACTGGCAACACGTCAATCGAATTTGGCTTTGTCAAAATATGTAGCCGAAGCGATTCAGGTTTTGAAAGCAGCAAAATACGATTTGATTATTTTGGAAACTTCAGGAATTGGTCAGTCAGATACGGAAATAATGGATCATTCTGATGTATCCTTATATGTAATGACACCAGAATTTGGAGCAGCAACACAATTGGAGAAAATCGACATGCTTGATTTTGCCGATTTAGTGGCGTTGAACAAATTTGATAAACGTGGAGCGCTTGATGCGTTGCGCGATGTAAAAAAACAATATCAAAGAAACCATAATCTTTGGGATAAAAGCCCAGACGAAATGCCAGTTTTCGGAACGATTGCTTCGCAGTTCAATGATCCGGGAATGAACACGCTTTACAAAGCGATTATGGATAAAGTGGTAGAAAAAACCGATTCAGATTTGAAATCGACTTTTGAAATCACTAAAGAAATGAGCGAAAAAATCTTCGTTATTCCGCCGGGAAGAACACGTTATTTATCTGAAATTGCTGAGAATAATAGAAGCTATGATGAAACAGCCATTTCGCAGCAAAAAGTAGCTCAAAAATTATACGGAATTTTCAAAACCATTGAATCTGTTTCTGGAAAAGTTCCTCAAATTACAAAAGCAGGAATTGACGATTCGACTGTTTTGCCAAGCGGCATTGTTGAACATGACGAAAATAGAATCTTCTTAAATCTGTTGCTGAATCAATTCGATAAGGTAAAAATGGATTTAGATCCGTACAATTGGGAAATTATCCTGAATTGGGATGAAAAAGTTGCCAAATATAAAAATCCGGTTTACTCGTTTAAAGTTCGTGATAAAGAAATCAAGATTGCGACGCATTCTGAAAGTTTATCCCATTTACAGATTCCAAAAATTGCTTTGCCTAAATATGAAGGTTGGGGCGATATTCTGCGTTGGAATTTACAGGAAAATGTTCCAGGCGAGTTTCCGTTTGCTTCGGGATTATATCCGTTTAAACGTGAAGGCGAAGATCCATCAAGAATGTTTGCGGGCGAGGGTGGACCGGAAAGAACCAACAAGCGTTTTCATTATGTAAGCGCAGGAATGCCTGCAAAACGTCTTTCAACAGCTTTTGACAGCGTAACTTTATACGGAAACGATCCAGATTTGCGTCCGGATATTTATGGAAAAATTGGAAATGCAGGAGTTTCGATCTGCTGTTTGGACGATGCCAAAAAATTGTATTCAGGTTTCGATTTGGTGCATGCTTTAACTTCGGTAAGCATGACGATAAATGGGCCTGCGCCAATGTTGTTAGGTTTCTTTATGAATGCCGCAATCGATCAGCAATGTGAGATTTACATCAAAGCAAACGAATTAGAAAAAGAAGTTGAAGCCAAAATCAACAAATTATATAAAGACAAAGGAATCGAAAGACCAAAATACCAAGGCGAACTTCCTGCTGGAAACAACGGTTTAGGATTAATGCTTTTGGGTGTTACGGGAGATCAGGTTTTGCCTTTAGATGTTTATAATGATATAAAAGCCAAAACGTTATCGCAAGTTCGTGGAACGGTTCAGGCTGATATTCTAAAAGAAGATCAGGCGCAGAATACTTGTATTTTCTCAACTGAATTTGCGCTTCGATTAATGGGTGACGTTCAGGAATATTTTATTAATAAAAACGTTCGTAATTTCTATTCGGTTTCGATTTCTGGATATCATATTGCAGAGGCGGGAGCAAACCCAATTACGCAATTGGCGTTTACGCTTTCAAATGGTTTCACTTACGTAGAATATTATTTGAGCCGAGGCATGAACATCAACGATTTTGGTCCGAATTTATCGTTCTTCTTCTCAAACGGAGTAGATCCAGAATACTCAGTTATTGGTCGTGTGGCACGTAAAATTTGGGCAAAAGCCATGAAAAACAAATACGGAGCCAACGAAAGAGCCCAAATGCTGAAATACCATATTCAGACTTCTGGGCGTTCGTTACACGCACAGGAAATTGATTTCAACGATATTAGAACAACTCTGCAAGCTTTGTATGCGATTTACGACAACTGTAATTCATTGCACACTAACGCTTACGATGAAGCGATTACAACACCAACAGAAGAATCTGTACGTCGTGCCATGGCCATTCAACTGATTATTAATAAAGAATTAGGTTTGGCGAAAAACGAAAACCCAATTCAAGGTTCCTTCATCATTGAAGAATTAACTGATTTGGTTGAAGAAGCCGTTTTACAAGAATTCGATAGAATTACAGAAAGAGGCGGAGTTCTCGGCGCAATGGAAACCATGTACCAACGTTCTAAAATTCAGGAAGAAAGTTTGTATTACGAAACCTTAAAACACAATGGAGATTTCCCAATTGTGGGTGTAAATACTTTCCTGAGTTCAAAAGGTTCGCCAACGGTAATTCCGGCTGAGGTTATTCGTGCTACAGAGGAAGAAAAACAATATCAGATTACGATGTTGGATAACTTGCATAATTTCCACGAAGCAAAAGTAAACGAGCACTTAAATACGTTACAGCAAGCCGCTATTAAAAACGAAAACTTATTCGATCATTTAATGGAAGCGACAAAGGTTTGTTCTTTAGGTCAGATTACTTCAGCGTTGTTTGAGGTTGGTGGGCAGTATAGAAGGAATATGTAAATGATACATTTTTGAATGTCCGAAATTATCGGACGTTTGCTCAATATGTAGAGCCTCTCAGAAATGAGAGGCTTTTTGTTTGAATGAATATTTAAATAAGGCCGAAGGCCTATAATCATCCAGCATTGGGCAACGCCCAATGTCTATCACAGGTTTTGATAAGAAAGCCCTGAAGGGGCGTAAGCCATTACATAACGAGCATAGCTATCGCCCTTTTAGGGCTTCGAGTTGCATTGAGTTTTATGTAATAGGGGAGCTGGAGCGGGGTGTTCTCTAATAGGGCGTTGCCCTATTTTGGAGCTGGTAGCCTTTCAGGCTTTTTGTACGAGATTTTTTGGCACTAGACCTTTCGTTCGCTCGCGCTAGGAAATAACAAAAATCCAATTATCAAATATAGCCCGTGGTTTCAACCACGGGTACACAATGCGAGTAACACAATATGACGTTCCCGTGGTTGAAACCACGGGCTATGTTTATACCATTTGGGATTATCAAAAAAGAAAATCATTCAACAACCTCCCCAACAAACCCCAAGAACTCCATTTCATCCATAGGAAACAAATGCAAAACCGTTTCTAAAACCAGAGAAACATTAATAGCAGCACTATTATCTTTCTTCGAAAAGTTATGCATATCATTATCAAGTGCGAGAATACATAATTTCAGTAAATCGGTAATAAGACAGCCGAGTTCTAAATAATTGACCACTTTAAATTGAATGGTATAAGAATTGGGTTCATTTGTAGGTTTTAGTGTTGTAAAATACATAGCGGTTAATTGTTGTAGTTTTTGCAAAGTTTCGGTTTCGTTGGCTTTCATGGCAATGTGGTTTTAGTTAGTATCTTGTTTTTTACTTCACAATTTGGCTTTTATAAAAATATTATAAGAAAAATTGTACTTTTGTTTGGTTTGGCGAAGAAAGAAATAGAATTTCACTGTACCAAATCATTTTTAGCTGTATCGTACGGCAAAAAAATCTGTTTTTTACATTTTACGAATTTTGACACTTTATTATTATCTTTGAATTATGAGCACACTAACAAAACCAAATCATATAGGGCGAAAAATAAGCCGTATCCGTGAACTTCGTGATATGAAGCAGGAAGCTTTGGCGCAGGCTTTAGGAACAAATCAGCAGGCGATTTCGGCTATGGAAAACAGCGAAACCATTGACGATGAAAAATTGGTTGAGGTTGCAAAAGCGCTTGGTGTAACAGTTGAAGCCATCAAGAATTTTTCAGACGAAGCGGCAATTAATTACTTTAATACTTTTAATGATACTAAAGCGAGTCAGGTTAATTTTGGAAATAGTAACAATTGTACTTTCAATCCACTAGATAAATTAATGGAAACGGTAGAAGAAAATAAAAAGCTTTACGAGCGTTTGCTTCAGTCGGAAAAAGACAAAATCGAATATTTGGAAAAATTGCTTAAAGAGAAATAGTAGTTTTACAATATAGGAAAACCTCTCAGAAACGAGAGGTTTTTTACTATAAATGGTACATAAAAAAATCTGCTGAATCTGCTAAATCTGCGTGAAACAAAAATACGCAATCTTTGTAGAGTTTCGAGTGTGATCTTTCCTTCGTCAAGATGACAAAACCAGGCGCTTATTTAAATGGGGAGTAGAAAACTATACAAAACAAAAAAAGCAGTTCTCCTGGTAAAAGAACTGCTTTTTAAAAACTTTTTTCTTTGGGGACAAAAAAGGCTTAGCGACGGAAAGATGGACTGTGGTTAACAGTTTCTTCTAACTTCACTGCCTTTACTTTTTTTGCAGCAACTTTAATTTCGTGTTTCGAAACTTTGTCGTTTGCTTTCACTTCTAGAACATAAGTTCCAGCAGGAAAACTTTCTAAACTAATAGTTTTAGAAACTTCCAATTTGTTTGCTGCAGACTCTCCAGCATAAAGTAAATTGTGATTCTCATCAAAGATAGAGAAAGATGAATTTTCAACAGTGTCTAAAGTAAAGCTCATTACTTTTCCGTTTCCTGTTTTAATGTTTAGAATAAAGTCACCTTTTCCATCAAGGGCATAGGTAAAAACAGTCGCTAAAAAAAAGGCAGCAACTAAACCGGCTTTGGTAAATTTTGTCATGTTTTTTTTAAATGTTAATTACTAAATGTGGAACGAGCAAAACTACAAATACAAATTCAATTTTTAGCAATAAAAAGCCGTTTTCAAACACTTAAGTTGCTGAATTTTAAACTTTTTTGAGTTTTGTTTGAACTAATGTACGTAAATACTGGGCTCTCGGTTTTTTGATTTTTGATGTTTTTTACTATTTTTTTTAAACTTTTTTACGCTTTAAAACGCAATCGTTTGAATTAGTAAGAATATATTTTCAGGATATTATTTTGTGTAAAAAATACATTTTATATAAAAACAAAAAAAACAGCTCCATAACCAACAATGAGCTGTTTTTCTTTTCTTCAAACAATAAAATACTTTAATCTTTTTAACCTTATTTTATACCTTTTATATGGAGTATAAAATTTTAACGTGCAGCCACGCTTGAATTTTTAGCAAAACCTGCTTTGTAAACAGATGAAATTGCAGTTCTAGATAATGAAGCATTATCATCGATTTTAATTTCATATTTTGCTTTTTTGATGCTGTCTTCAACTTCTAAAAAGTAAGTTCCTTCTGGAAATTCTTCTAAGCTGAAAGTTCTTAAAATTCCTTCTTTACCAGTAGCATTTTCAGAATATATAAGAGTTCCTTCTTTGTCATAAATGGCTAAGTTCGCTTTCTGTGTTCTGTTAAGTGCGAAAGTGATCTTTTTTCCATTAGCTTTCAATACATGAAGATTAAATTCTTCCTTTCCATCAATTGCGTAAGTGCTAATTCCTGTGAAAAGCAACGCCGCTGCTAAACTCAATTTTGCAATCTTTTTCATGGTACTTAGTTTTTAAATTAATAGTTCTAATTCTCTGATGCTAAATTACTTATGATATACATGAAAAAGCGCAACTGTATTTTCCAATTTCTATGCTATATTCTCATTTACGAAACCGTTATAGGTTAAAACTTGAATTATTTTTAACGTTTTTGTTAATTCAGTTATTATTTTTTAATGTTTTACTTGATTTTGAATTTGCTTTGGGTTAAGAATTTATTTACATATAAGATTGTGGCTATTCCGCAAAGATTCACAGAAGAAAACGCAAAGATTCGCAAAGTTCTAAAAAAAACTCTGCGAATCTCTGCGATAAAACTTTGTGAATCTCTGTGTGTGATAACTCTAAAAAGTAAAAAGCAAAAAAAAACAGCTCAGTAACCACAAAGAGCTGTTTTTAAAACTTTTGAAAGTTTTTTAACTTACTAACTATCTAACCTCACTTTTTATACTGTATGAGAGTATAAAAACTTTTTTAGCGTACTGCTACGCTAGTACTTTTAAAATCTGATTTGTAAACAGAAGAAACTGCTTTTTGAGATAAAACAGTAACAGTTTCTGTTACAGCGATTTCATATTTTGCTTTTTTTGTATTGTCTTCAATTTCTAAAAAGTAAATTCCTTCTGGGAATTCCTCCAAGCTGAAAGTTCTTAAGATTCCTTCTTTACCTGAAGCAGTTTCAGAATAAATAAGAGATCCGTCTTTATCATATATAGATAAGTAGGCTTTCTGAGTCTGATTAAGACCAAAACTGATTAATTTTCCATTAGATTTGATCACGTGAAGATTAAAATCTTCCGCTCCATCAATTGCGTAAGTGCTTATTCCAGAAAAAAGCAACGCAGCTACTAAACTCATTTTTGCAATCTTTTTCATAATACTTAGTTTTTAAATTAATTAGTTCTAATTCTCTGATGCTAAATTACTTCTGTTGTAAGTAAAAAAACGCAACTATATTTTCCTATTTATATGCTATATTTTCATTTACGAAACCGTTATATGTTAAAATTTGATTTATTTTTTACCGTTTTTACTGATTTGGTTATTATTTTTCAACGTTTTCTTGATTTTTAGTTTACATTGAGTTAAAGATTTATTTGCAAATTGTAGGAAATTTTTAAGTTGCTGAGATTCTAAGATACTAAGGTTCTAAATTTTTAATTGTATTTTGTGTTTATACCACAAAGATGCGCAAAGAAAAAAACGCAGAGATTTGCAAAGCTTAAAATAACTTTGCGAATCTCTGTGAAAAAACTTTGTGAATCTTTGTGAAAAAACTTTGTGAATCTTTGTGTAATAAACTCTAAAAAACTTTAGAGCAAAAAAAAACGGCTCAGTAACCACAAAGAGCCGTTTTTAAAACTTTTGAAAGTTTTTAACTTACTAACTATCTAACCTCACTTTTTATACTGTATTAGAGTATAAAATTTTAAGTGCCGTGAAGAATTGCACTTAACCTTACTATTTTCTTAGTTTAGAGAAGTAGTTCCTTTTGAAGACAAAACAGAACTTTTCGCATCTACCGTAATATCGTATTTTACTTTTTTGTAATTATCAGCAACTTCTAAAATGTATTTTCCTTGTGGAAATTCTTCTAAACTGAAAGTTCTTAAAATTCCATCTTTACCAGATGCATTTTCAGTATAGATTAAGCTACCATTTGTATCATATATACTGATAACTGCTTTTTGAAGTTGGTTAATACCAAAAGCAATTACCTTGCCATTTCCTTTTAACACATGAAGATTTAATGCTTCATTTCCATCAATTGCATAAGTACTAATTCCTGTTAGAAGTACTGCACATACTAAACTTAATTTCATAATCTTTTTCATATTCTGTAGTATTTAAATTCTTAGTTCATTTCTCTGAGGCAAAGTTAGAGCAGCAGTTGTGTTATTTTAACAACTATATTTTCCAATTTATGTGCTATATTCTCATTTACGAAACCGTTATAGGTTAAAATTTGATTTAAATCTTATGTTTTTGTTAATTTGATTGTTTTTCTTCAAAGTTTTGCAATAATTGAATACTTCTTAAATTTTCCGTTTTTCTTACAAAAATTAACGTATTTGTATTTATTCAGGTTTTAAATACGATTATTGAAAAAAATATGGAGAAAAAAAATGAGACGTGAAAAAAAAGTCGGTTTTGGTGTGAATTTTTCAGTGTTAATAACGTTATTTTAATGTAAAATTCTCATTTACGAAACCGTTGTAGGTTAAAAATTAGATTATTTTAGGTGTTTTTGTTAATTTTGCTATTATTTTTTAAAGAAATTATCATGAAGACAATTGCCCCAGCTCTTGAAGTGATAACTAATTCATACGGAAGTTCTTTTACCTATACCAAACACGCCGAAAAGACCAATAGTAAAGCTCATTTATGGCATTATCATCCAGAGATTGAGTTGGTTTATGTAAATGGCGGGGCAGGAAAAAGACAAATAGGAAGCCATGTTTCTTATTATACCAATGGTAGTTTACTTTTAATAGGAGCCAATTTGCCCCATTGTGGATTTACAAATGAAAATACGGGAAATACAAATGAAACCGTTATTCATATTAAACCTGAATTTTTAGGGAACGATTTTTTTATCGCTCCAGAAATGAAAAAAGTTCAGAATATTTTAAAACAGGCTAAAGGCGGTATCGCTTTTGGAGGTGAAACGAAAAAAAGAATCGGAAAGAAAATCGAAATGATGGAAAATGAACCGCCATTTCAGAGATTGCTTACCCTTTTAGGAATATTGGACGAATTAGATTCTTCTACAGAATCAACGATATTAAATGCTGATGGTTTTTCATTAGAATTGCAGACTCAGGATAACGATCGTATGAATGTGGTTTTCAATTTTGTGAAAGATCATTTTCAGGAATCTATTTCGATAGACGAGGTTTCGAGTCTGGTAAGTATGACTACGCCTTCTTTTTGCCGTTATTTTAAAAAGATTTCCAACAAAACATTTACGGAGTTTGTAAATGAATATCGTTTGGTTCATGCTTCCAAACTTTTGGCAGAACAGCCAATGAGTATTAACGAAGTGTGCTACGAAAGCGGATTTAATAATTTCAGTCACTTTAGTAAATCGTTTAAACAATATACAGGTAAAAGCGCATCGCAATACCGTCATGAGCATAAGATAATAATTAGCTAATTTTTTAAGCTTAGAATTTTTTTTAGCCACGAATTCACGAATTTTTATTTAATATAAATTCGTGAATTCGTGGCTATCTTTTTTGAACTCAAAAGCAGGTCGGATTTTTCATATATTCTATTCTAAAAAAAAGGTATATTTACAAACCCTAATCAGAAAAAAAAGATCAAAATGAAGAAATTTAAAATGCTCTTGTCTGCATTTTTGCTTTGTCTTACCACCATGACATATGCGGCAAAAGTAGACACTTTACAAGTTGCGAGTACCGCCATGGGTAAAACTTACAAAGCGGCGGTAGTTTTACCAAATTCTTATGCTAAAAGCAAAACGGCATTTCCGGTAATGTATTTATTACACGGCGCTTACGGACATTTTAGCGACTGGTTGAAAAATACGCCAAACAAAAAACTGGTTCATAATCTGGCAGACCAATATAATATGATTATTGTAATGCCGGAAGGAGAGACGTTTAGTTTTTATTTGGATAGTCCGGTAAACAAAGAAAGTCAGTTTGAGACTTTTATTACTCAAGAAGTAATTCAGAAAGTAGATAAAACCTATAAGACAATTGCCAATAAAAACGGAAGAGTCATTACAGGTCTTTCTATGGGTGGACACGGCGCTTTGTATTTATCAGCCAGACATCCAGAATTATTTTGTGCGGCCGGAAGTATGAGCGGTGCAGTGGATATGAGTACAATGCTGAACAGAGATTCGTCTGCTCAGGTTGTGAAATTGATGCAGCCCGTTTTTGGAGATAAAAGCGGTAACACCGAATTGTATGAGCAGAATTCTGTGTTAAGAATGGCAGATAAATTGAAAGCAAACAAACTGCCTCTGATTATAGATTGTGGTGTTGATGATTTTTTAATTGAACCAAACCGAGAATTACATAGAAGATTAGTTTATAATAAGGTCGATCACGATTATACAGAACGTCCAGGAGCGCATACGTGGGATTATTGGGAAAATTCACTTCCGTATCATGTATTATTTTTCAATAAAATACTGCTTAAGAATCAGGGAATTCTAAAAAAATAAAGACTTTTTTATTCTAAAATAAACCGAATTACTTTTTTTGGTTTAATTTTTGGAATATCTTTATAGTATAATCCTTTAAAAAATAAAAATTATGAAAAAGATACTTACACTATTCGCTGTTGTTGGAATGATGGCGTTTTCGAGTTGTGAAGGGCCAGAAGGGCCTCCGGGACAAGATGGTTTAATTGCAGAAGTGTTTGAACTTCAAAATATAAATTTTGATTATAATAATGCAGATGGTTATAATATTTATAGAAAATTAACGCCTAATATTTTTAATTCTGATGTTGTTTTAATTTATAGATTAGCGGGAACAATTGATGCAACAACTCCTGTTTGGCAACAGATTCCAAGAACGCTTTATTTGAATCAAGGAGAGCTTGACTATGATTTCGATTTTAGTAGAGAAGATTTTACAATCTATGCAAGAGGAACTTATGATTTGGCTTTAACGCCTGATTTAATTAGAAATCAGACCTTTAGAATTGTAATTGTTCCAGGTGCTTTTTCTACCACAAGTAAATCGGTTAGTAAACCTGATTATTCTGATTATTATCAAGTTATAAAACAGTATAATATTGATGATAGTAATATTAAGGTGTTAAAATGATAAAAAAAACATAAAAAAAAAAGGAAATCGAAAGATTTCCTTTTTTTATGAATATATGTTTCAAGAATAATTATTCTTCGCTTGACGAATCATTTAAAACTTTTTCTTCTCCAAATTTTAAAGAAACTAAAATTCCAACTAAAAGAGAAAGTGCAATAAATCCTAAAGAAGCCCATTCTGGAACGTGGAAGAAATCATGTAATAACATTTTTAATCCAACGAAAGCTAAAATCGCTACTAAGCTGTATTCTAAATAACTGAATTTTGCTAACATATTGGCCAAGAAGAAATACATAGAACGCAATCCAAGAATCGCAAAAATATTAGAACTAAATACTAAAAACGGATCTTTGGTTATGGCAAGAATTGCCGGAACACTATCCACAGCAAATAAAACGTCCATCACTTCAATAACAATTAAAGCTACAAATAATGGAGTAGCAGCTTTCTTTGCAGTTTTGGTCGAAATGAAAAATTTCTCTCCATCCATTTCAGATGTAATCGGCATCACTTTTCCTAGTGTTTTGTAAACAAAAGAATCTTTCGGGTGAAAATCTTCTTCTTCTCCTGAAAATAACATTTTCACGGCCGTAAATATTAAGAAGATTCCAAAAACATAAGTGGTCCATGCGAATTTGTTAATCAGCATCACACCAAAGAAAATCATTAAACCGCGGAAAACAATGGCGCCTAAGATTCCCCAGAACAATACACGGTGCTGGTATTTCTGCGGAATTTTGAACGAAGCAAAAATAATGGCAATGACAAAAATGTTATCAACGCTTAATGAAAGTTCTATAAGGTAACCTGTTATAAATTTCATTGAAGCGGCCATTGGCAACAGTTTGTCTGGATTTTCGATATAATCCGTTGTGTACAGCCAGTAAATTACTCCTGAGAATAAAAAAGATAAAGTAACCCAAACGAGAGTCCATTTGCTGGCTTCTTTAGTACTAATAATATGTGGCGTTTTGTTAAAGACACCAAGGTCTAAAGCAAGGATAAAAATTACAGCAAGTAAAAAGAGTGACCAGACTATCATAAATTGTTTTTTTAAATGATATACAAAGATAAGTTTTGAACTTTAACTTAAAAATTAAATTTAGTTTTAAAGTTAAGTAATGTTTGTTATTTGTAAAATGTTAAGTGTTATAAAGTTATGAGGTTTTTTAAGTTGAAATTGATAGGTTTGGCGTTTAAATGAGATATGTTTTCTGTTATTGTAGAACTTTGTCAAAGTTTCAAACTTTGACAAAGTTGGTATCGTTGGACTTTTTAAACCCGACAGGTTTCTAAAACCTGTCGGGTTTGATTTGATATAGCTAAAAAAAAGTGCCAACAAGTAATGCTGGCACTTTTTGAATAATATATTGTAAGCTTAAAATTATAGCGCTGATTTAACAGTTTTGATAATTCTAGCAGCAATTTTGTAAGGGTCTCCGTTTGAAGCTGGTCTTCTGTCTTCCAACCAACCTTTCCATCCTTTTTGAACAGTCATCAAAGGAATTCTGATAGAACATCCTCTGTCTGAAACTCCATAAGAGAAATCGTGGATTGAAGCAGTTTCGTGCTTACCAGTTAAACGTTGATCGTTGTAAGCTCCGTAAACAGCGATGTGCTCAGCTGTAACAGGACGGAAAGCTTCACAGATTCTTTCGTAAGTTGCTTGGTCTCCACATGTTCTTAATACAGTGTTAGAGAAGTTAGCGTGCATTCCAGAACCATTCCAGTCAGTATCTCCTAGAGGTTTTGGGTGATATTCGATGTAGTAACCATATTTCTCAGTCAAACGGTCTAATAGGTAACGAGCAACCCAGATTTCATCTCCAGCTTTTTTAGCTCCTTTAGCGAATAATTGGAATTCCCATTGTCCGCAAGCAACCTCTTGGTTGATTCCTTCAAAGTTGATTCCAGCAGCGATACATAAATCAGCATGCTCTTCAACTAATTTTCTACCGTGAGTGTTTTTTCCACCTACTGAACAGTAGTACATCCCTTGTGGAGCAGGGTATCCTCCAACTGGGAAACCAAGTGGAAGTTGTGTTTTAGTATCCATGATGAAATACTCTTGCTCGAATCCGAACCAGAAATCATCATTATCATCATCAATTGTGGCTCTACCGTTAGATGGGTGCGGCGTTCCATCAGCATACATAACTTCAGACATTACTAACCATCCGTTAATACGTGTTGGATCTGGATAGATTGCAACAGGAACTAATAAACAGTCAGAAGATCCACCTTCAGCTTGTTTCGTTGACGAACCGTCAAATGACCAATTTCCAAGTTCTTCTAATGTTCCTTTGAAATTTTCGTGCTCTTCAACTTTAGTTTTACTTCTAAGATTTTGAGTTGGTTCATATCCGTCTAACCAAATGTACTCTAACTTAATTTTAGCCATAATAATATAAATTTATTTTTTTTGTTTTTTCGCTGGGTCAAATATAGATTTATTTTTTTAGTCCTAAAAATTAGGGGGCTATTTTGTTTTAGGAAGTACTATTTTTTAGAGAAGCGCAATTTTGTCGGGGGTATATTTTTAAAAAAGTAATTTTTGACGCTGTAAAAAAATAAATTCGTAAAAAAAACGTACTGTTTTTGAATTTTTGGGTTAAGGAATTGTCAAAAAATGTTTATTTAATGGATAGTATTGAGGTATTTTGTTATATTTCTTTACAACGACTTCATTATTCTTTAAAAAAGGGGATTTCTGTTGAAAAATCCTTTTGTTAAATTCTCTGTTTTTAGTTTAAAACAGGGATTTTATTTCTTTATATTTGCAGATCATTTTTTATATGAAAAATAATACGAATTTTTAAAATTATAATCATGTCAACATTACGTTTCCAAGCCCTAAAAGAAGCTTCAAACAGAAAGCCGGTACATTTTGAAGAAATCGACAGAAAGTCTAGTCTATTTGGTTCAAATGTGTTTAATGAAAAAGCAATGAAGCAATACTTAACTTCTGACGCCTTTAAAGGGGTTAGAGATGCTATTCAACACGGAACTAAAATTGACAGAAAGCTGGCAGACTACATTGCGATGGGTATGAAAGAATGGGCTCTTGCAAAAGGAGTTACACATTATACACACTGGTTTCAGCCTTTAACAGGAACAACTGCAGAGAAGCACGATGCTTTTTTCGAAACTTCTTATGACGGAAGTGATCCTGTAGAAAAATTTGGCGGTGCACAATTAGTACAACAGGAACCAGATGCATCTAGTTTCCCGAACGGAGGAATCAGAAATACATTCGAAGCAAGAGGTTATACAGCTTGGGATCCAACTTCACCAGCTTTTATATATGGTACAACTTTATGTATTCCAACTGTTTTTATCGCTTACACAGGTGAAGCTTTAGATAATAAAATACCTTTATTAAGAGCATTATCTGCAATTGATGAAGCAGCTACAGAAGTTTGCCGTTATTTTGATAAAAATGTAAAAAAGGTAACTGCTACTTTAGGTTGGGAACAGGAATATTTTTTGATTGATAAAGCATTGGCAAATTCCCGTCCTGACTTGATGATGACAGGAAGAACTTTGTTGGGACATACTTCTGCAAAAGGACAGCAGTTAGATGATCACTATTTCGGATCGATTCCTACGCGTGCGCTTACTTATATGAGAGATTTAGAACAGGAATGTATGTTGTTGGGAATTCCAGTAAAAACACGCCATAATGAAGTTGCACCAAATCAGTTTGAGTTGGCTCCGATTTTTGAAGAGACAAACTTAGCGGTTGATCACAACTCTTTATTAATGGATGTAATGCAGAGAGTAGCAGAGCGTCATGATTTTAAAGTATTATTCCATGAAAAACCATTTAAAGGGGTAAACGGATCCGGAAAACACAATAACTGGTCGTTGGCAACAGATACGGGAGTTAACTTATTAAGTCCAAGCAAAACGCCAATGAGTAACTTACAGTTTTTGACTTTCTTTATTAATACGATTAAAGCGGTTAATGATAACGAAACTTTATTAAGAGCTTCTATTGCAACTGCAAGTAACGATCATAGGTTAGGAGCAAACGAAGCGCCACCAGCGATTATGTCTGTTTTCATCGGAGCGCAGTTAACAAAAGTTTTGTCTGAGTTAGAAAGTGTAACCACTGGAAAACTTTCACCAGAAGAAAAAACGGATCTTAAATTAAATGTTGTTGGAAAAATTCCAGACGTATTATTAGATAATACAGATCGTAACAGAACTTCACCTTTTGCTTTCACAGGAAATAAATGGGAATTTAGAGCTGTTGGATCCAATTCAAACTGTTCCAATGCAATGACAACTTTAAATGCTATTGTTGCCAAACAGTTAATTGACTTTAAAAACGAAGTAGAGAACTTGATTGAAAATAAAGACATGAAAAAAGACGATGCGATTTTTAATGTCTTAAGAGAATATATCAAACAATCTAAAAAAATCCTTTTTGAAGGCGACGGTTACAGCGAAGCTTGGGAAAAAGAAGCAGCGAAAAGAGGTTTAAGCAACTTTAAAACAACTCCCGAAGCGATTAAAGCTAAGGTTTCTAAACAAGCTTTGGACTTATTTGAACAGTTAGGAATCTTTAATCACGTTGAAGCGGAAGCACGTTACGAAATTGAATTAGAAGAATACACTAAAAAAATTCAGATTGAAGGAAGAGTTTTAGGAGATATTTCTAGAAACCACGTAATCCCAACTGCGATTCGTTACCAAAATACATTAATTGAAAATGTAAAAGGATTAAAAGAAATCTTCGGAAAAGAGTTTGAAACTCTTGCAAGAGAGCAGATCGTTTTAATAAAAGAAATTTCTGGCCATATTGAAGGAATCAATTCGAAAGTATTGGCAATGACTAATGAAAGAAAGAAAGCCAATCAATTGACAGATGCTCAAAAAATGGCAGAAGCGTATTGCAATAAAGTGAAACCGTATTTTGATGAAATCCGTAATCACTGTGATAAATTGGAATTATTAGTAGATGATGAAAGCTGGACATTAACTAAATACAGAGAGTTATTGTTTATGAAATAATTTTCTATTTCATTGTATTAAAGCCTGTTTCCATGCGAGACAGGCTTTTTGTTTTTAGTAATTTGAAAAAATAGAAAGTAAATTCCTGTTTTTATTTTTTGTGAATTTCGAAGTTCATCGGGATAGTCTTACAGTTTGTCGAAAAGATGCTAAGTTGTTGAAAATATGTGGGTTTGCTTAGTTGCTGTTTTAATAAGTTTTCTAATTTTGGTTATGATTTTGAGACTAAATCAATTATTTCAAAGAAGTTTTGAAAAGATAAAAATAGCAAGCCAAAAGCTTCATAACCAATTTTATTTAGGGAAATCGGCGGAAGAACCCATTCTGCCGATTTTTTTTATGAATCAAATAATCGAATAAGTCAAAGAATTAAAAAAAGGGATTATCTTTGCACCACATCAACACAAACTAATTTTCATGAGTTCAGATTCTAGCAAAAGGTACGCGCAAAGAGGTGTTTCGGCATCAAAAGAAGATGTACACAACGCCATTAAAAATATTGACAAAGGTTTATTTCCGCAGGCTTTCTGCAAAATTGTTCCCGATTATTTAACGCAAGATGCAGAACACTGTTTGATCATGCATGCTGATGGAGCAGGAACAAAATCATCTTTGGCTTATATGTATTGGAAAGAAACTGGAGATCTTTCTGTTTGGAAAGGAATCGCTCAGGATGCCTTAATCATGAATATTGATGATTTATTATGTGTTGGAGCAACTGATAATATCTTGCTTTCTTCAACTATTGGTAGAAATAAAAATTTAATTCCAGCTGAAGTTATCTCAGCAATCATCAACGGAACAGAAGAATTAATCAACGAATTAAAATCTTTTGGTGTAACCATTCATTCAACAGGGGGTGAAACGGCAGATGTTGGAGATGTGGTTCGTACTATCATTGTAGATTCTACCGTAACTGCTCGTATGAAACGTTCTGATGTTGTAGATAATGCTAATATCAAAGCAGGTGACGTAATTGTAGGTTTGGCTTCTTTCGGACAGGCAACTTACGAGAAAAGCTATAACGGTGGAATGGGAAGTAACGGATTAACATCGGCACGTCATGATGTTTTCGGGAAATATTTGGCTAAAAAATACCCAGAAAGTTATGATGCCGCTGTTCCAGAAGAATTGATTTATTCAGGACAGGTAAACTTAACTGATGAAGTTGAAAACAGCCCAATCAATGCAGGTCAATTAGTCCTTTCTCCAACCAGAACTTACGCGCCAATTATCAAGAAAATTTTAGATAAATATACTCCAGAAGATATTCACGGAATGGTACACTGCAGTGGTGGTGCACAAACTAAAATTTTACATTTTGTAAAAGACTTACATGTTATAAAAGATAATTTATTTCCAGTACCGCCATTGTTCAAATTAATCCAAGAGCAATCTAAAACCGATTGGAAAGAAATGTATCAGGTTTTTAACTGTGGTCACAGAATGGAATTATATGTTCCTGAAAATATCGCGCAAGATATTATTCAAATTTCAAAATCATTCAATGTAGATGCTCAAATCGTAGGTAGAGTAGAAGCTTCTGATTCTAAAAAACTTACTATTACTAGCGAATACGGAACATTCAATTATTAAAATAAATTAACCATATAAGTGATATAAGTTCATTTTAAGTAGGTTGGTTTTATTGTCAGGCTGAGCGAAGTCGAAGCCTTTTTTTGATTTGACCGCCTTCAATTTTGTTCAGGATGGAATTGATTTTGAAAGCACTTATATTTTCTTATATCTCTTATATGGTTTAAAAATATTACTATGTACGAATTACTTTTTTGGAGATATCTAGACGAAATTTACCTGAACAATCAGGAAGTTTATGAAGCGCTTATTGAAAAACAAGAAGTAGAAGGTTTAGCCATTCTTCAAACAGAAGTAATTGTAAATAGAATCAATTCTGTTTTTTCAGACTGGGAAAGAGTGGACGAAAACAGCTGGAAAAATCAAAAAGGAAAAGGAGCTTTCCAAGTCATCACAACACCGCAAAGCGTAAAAATTGACTGTTACGGCACAGAAGGAAAAACCATGAATAAACTAGTAGAGATCATGGAAGAATTCAAATGTCCACTTTACGATCCGCAAGTTCCGGAACGTTACGATGAAATGAGTGAGTAGGTTTTTGTTTCAGGTTTCAAGTTTGAAGTTTTTTGGTATTTGGACTCTAGCGATAGCGAACAGACGAAGTAATTTTTAAATTTGGAATTTAATCTAACCGTCTTTCAATAGTAAATTCTGTTCTTTTCTAAGTTTTACCACTAACTGATCAATAGATGTTTTGATTTTCTGCGGGAGCGTATTCCAATTCTGGTCTTTTTTGAAACTTCTGCAATAATCTAAGTCACATTCGACTGCGCGGATTACATATTTTTTGTTTTTGTAAACCGTAATAATTTTTACACGTCTTATTTCTCCGTATTCCGTTTTACTTCCATATACAATAACGGGATCGATATAACCATCTCCATCAAGATCTGTAGTAGTGCAGTATTTTGTCCAAAACCAAATATTTGTTTCTTTCGGATCGTAATCTTCTAATAAATCATTAATTCGCCATTTTTCAAGAAAACCGCCGTGATCATTTACTACACAAATAGCTTGTATTTTGGTATTTAAAGTATCTTTTTCAGAGATTTTTTTTTGATTTTCGCCTAAGACCAATTCAAAAACACCGCCTTTATCCTGAAATTCAATAGCTCTGTAAATAGGAAAATCAGTTGTGTTTTCCAATTCTCTTTCATGGATTTCTGTTTTGGTAAGTTTACGGCTTTCTGTTTTTTGAGAAAAAACAAAGGTAGAATACAAAGAAAACAGAAGTAAAATATACTTTTTCATTTTAGGGCTATACTTTTAATATATCAAAGATATTTAAAACCTTTTGAGCGGCATTAAAATTATATTTTTTAAAAACAGTTTTTGTTGTATTTTTCTGAATTAAAACAAAAAATAAGAAGAACGATAAAATGATTACAATTATCCACAGAAATTTTCTTTTTGGAATATCTCTTTTAATGCTTGGTTTTGCGCCTAATATAAGTGCACAGAAGAAAGTAAATGAAAAAAGAAACCTGATTCAGTACGTTGATCCAATGATTGGAACAGCGAGAATGGGACATACTTATCCTGGTGCAACCGTACCTTTTGGAAGCGTTCAGTTAAGCCCGGAAACCGATACGATTGCTTACAGCTTAAACGGAAAATATAATGGAGAAGTTTATAAATATTGTGCCGGATATCAATATGAAGATAAAACAATCGTAGGATTCAGCCACACGCATTTCAGCGGAACGGGGCATTCTGATTTAGGTGATTTTTTAATCATGCCTACAACAGGAAAACTACAATTAAATCCGGGTGTTGCTTCAAAACCTTTATCGGGTTATAGATCGGCATTTTCGCATGCAACAGAAAAAGCAGAACCAGCATATTACAGCGTTTTTTTAGAAGATCATAAAATCAAAGCAGAATTGACGGCAACAACACGGGTTGGAATGCATCAATATACTTTTCCAAAGTCAGATGAAGCACATATCATTTTGGATTTAACTTCTGGAATTTACAATTATGATAAGAAGAACGTTTGGACTTTTGTGCGAGTAGAAAACGATACTTTGATTACAGGCTATCGCCAAACCAATGGATGGGCGAGGACCCGAACTGTTTATTTTGCCATGTCTTTCAGCAAACCAATCAAAAGCTACGGACAAGCGGCACAAGAAAAAAGCGTTTACAGAGGTTTTTGGGGAAGATTTGATCAAACCAAGAATTTCCCTGAAATGGCAGGACAAAACTTAAAATTGTTCTTTGATTTTGATACCAATGAAGGAGAAAAAATTAAAATCAAGATGGCTTTGTCTCCAGTGAGTTCTGCAGGTGCTTTAGAAAATATGAAAAAAGAAACTCCTGACTGGGATTTTGAAAAAGTAAAAAAACAAAGTCAGGAAATCTGGAACAAAGAATTGAATAAAATTCAGGTAGAAACGATTCAAAAAGAAGATTTGGTTAATTTCTATACTGCGATGTATCATGCCTTTCTTGGGCCAACAGAATACATGGATTTAGACCGAAATTATAAAGGTTTGGACATGAATGTTCACAAAGCAGAAAACTTTACCAATTACACCAGTTATTCGCTTTGGGATACTTATCGCGCTTTGCATCCTTTCTTTAATATTGTCCAGCCAAAACGAAATGCGGATATGGTTAGTTCCATGCTGGCACATTCTGATCAGAGCGTACATAAAATGCTGCCAATCTGGTCACATTATGCCAATGAAAACTGGTGTATGATTGGCTATCATTCGGTTTCTGTTGTCGCAGATGCAATCGTAAAAGGTAATATTAGTTTTGATGCAGAAAAGGCACTTCAAGCTTGTGTCAATACTGCAAAAGTTCCATATTACGACGGATTAGAATATTATATGAAACAAGGTTACGTTCCTGAAGATAAAAACGGAGCTTCGGTTTCTAAAACTTTGGAATATGCTTACGATGACTGGGCAATTGCTCAAGCGGCAAAGAAACTTGGAAAAACAGATGTTTATAATGAATTTATTAAGAGATCTGAAAACTATAAAAATGTTTATGACGCGAAAATCGGTTTTATGCGCCCAAAATTAGCTGATGGAACTTTTAAAAAAGAGTTCGATCCTTTGGATACCCATGGACAAGGTTTTATTGAGGGAAATTCGTGGAATTACAGTTTGTACGTTCCTCATAATCCATTAGAAATGATTAAAATGATGGGAGGAAACGATCAGTTTAAAGTTCGTTTAGATTCGTTGTTCAATATGCATCTTCCAGACAAATATTTTGAAAATACAGAAGACATTACCAGAGACGGAATCATTGGAAATTACGTTCACGGAAATGAACCTTCTCACCATGTTGTGTATTTGTACAATTGGACAGATTCGCCTTGGAAAGCACAGGATAAAATCAGAATGATTTTGAAAAAGATGTATCGTAACGGAGCAGATGGTTTAGGAGGAAATGATGATTTCGGACAAATGAGTGTCTGGTATATTTTCAGCAGTTTAGGCTTTTATCCTGTTGCACCAGGTTCTGATGAATATGCTTTGGGAAGCCCGCTGGTAAAGAAAGGAACTTTCAATTTAGAAAACGGAAAAAGCTTTGAAGTCGAAACAGTGAACCAATCCGATAAAAATGTATTTGTGAGCAAAGTTCTTTTGAACGGAAAACCTTTAGACAGACCATTTTTAAAACATGAAGATGTGATGAATGGAGGAAAAATTACGTTTTATATGAGTAATAAGCCTAATAAAAGTAAATATTAGTGGCTAAGATACTAAGGCGCTAAGTTTTTTACCAAATAAAGAATTCTTAAAATGGAAGAAATAATAATCGAAGATGTATTTTCTTGGATGGATGGCGGGACGATAACTTTGAAAATGAGAAAACAACAATCAGAGTTGTATGAAATTGAATTTGTTCAAAAAATGATATTGGAGAAAGGAAAAAGAGACCCTGATAGACGGGCCCCAGGTAGTCTTTTACTGGACAATGAAGAAGTTGAAATTAGGTCACCGCTAGAAAGACAGCTTCTTTTAGAAATTAAAATTGCTGAATTTGGAGCGGGGATTAATGTAAAAGAAAGAGATTCTATTAAAAAAACAATATTAGAGGCTATAGATTTTGTGGAATCGGAAGATTATATAATCGTTGCAAAAAAAGTAGGACGTATAAAGTGAAAAATAAATATGACAAACCTAACAGGTTTTTATAACCTGTTAGGTCTTTATATTAAATGTCACCCTGAGCGAAGTCGAAGGGCTTTTATAACTTAAAAAGGACTTCGACTTCGCTCAGCCTGACAAAAGGATACATTAATTAATATAATTTGTGAATTCGTAGCGAATAACAAAAAAACTTCACGAAATTTGCACTTCAAATAAAGACAATCCAATATGAAAATAAATTTAAAATCAGGAATTGATAAACTGCTTTTCGGAATGAAGCAGCATGATGTAACAGCGGTTTTAGGAAAACCTGATAAAAACTATAAAGACGAAGATGAAAACGTGATTTTTGTGTACAATGCACTTAAAGCACGATTGACATTTTATCAGGAAGAAGATTTTAGATTAGGTTATATCGTAGCTTCAAGTAATAATCTGGAAGTTTTTGGATTCAAATTAATCGGAAGAAAAATTGAAGATGTAAAGAAAGATCTGGCAACAAAAGGAATCACAAAATACAATCAGGAAACTTTTGATACTTTCGAAAACTACTTCAACGAAGACAATTGGTTTATTCTGCAGACAGAATTTAATGAGGTTGTAAAATTCGAAATTGGAGCAATCATAAATGATAAAGATGAATTTGACTGGAGATTTCCCGTAAAGAAATAATCTCAATTTTGTCATCCTGACGAAGGAAGGATCACACAAGAAACTCCACAAAGTATAGCGGATAATCTTTGTCGATTTGCGAGTGTGATCCTTCCTTCGTCAGGATGACAAACAAAAAAACCGACAATCACTTGTCGGTTTTTTTTATGTCTTTAAAAGAAATTATCCTTTTAACCATGCATTTTTAAGTTTCTCTTTTGAAGCATCAGTAGCTTTAAAAGTTTCAGCTTCTTCGTAAGGTAATTTTACAGTTCCTTTTATAGTTTCTTCTTTTGTACCACGCTTAATTTTTAAAGTGATTGGATCATTTTCTTTCCAGTTTTCACTTTCAGTAATCAAATCATAAATATTGTCCAAATTGTATGATTTGTTATTCACAGTTAGAATTTTATCACCGCCTTTTAAGTTAAGATTTTTGAAGAATTCAATTGATTCTGATTCCGGACGAACAGCAATTTCTTTTGTCGCTTTGTCTATAGTAATATTTGGAATCTGTCCTTTAATAAATGGATTTCCAGTTTTTTTCGTAGTTGTTTTTGTAACACCTACTTTTGCTAAATAGAAATCGTAAGGAATTGGAGTTGTTCCAGCAACATATTTGTTTAAGAATTCTCCAACTTCAGGATATGTTAATGAAGTGATTTTTGCAAAAAGCTCATCATCGTTAAATGGTTTTTCAACACCATATTCGTTAGATAATTTGTGCATTAAATCCAAAATACCTCTTTCTCCGTTGCTTTTCTCTCTGATGATGATATCAATGCACATTCCAATTAAAGCTCCTTTTTGATATACATTTAAGTATTGATCTTTATAAGGTTGTTCCAATACATTTTTACTCATAACAGTAAATGACATTGTATCATTTAATTGTTTAGCCTGCTCAATTTTATCGGCAATACGATTGTAGAAATCAGCTTCATCAATCAAACCTTGATTGATTTGGAAAAGGTTTGCAAAATATTCTGTAACTCCTTCATACATCCATAAATGCTCAGACATTTTTGGCGCATTATAATCAAAATACTGAATTTCTTTAGAGTGAATAGTCAATGGCGTAACAATATGGAAGAATTCGTGAGACACTACATCTTTCATTGTTTCTACCAATTTTTCTTTAGGCATAGATTCCGGTAAAACTACCGTTGTAGCAGTTGGGTGCTCTAAAGCTCCAAAACCATGAGCATCGTCTTTTGCCATACTAGATAAATATACTAAAACACTGTATTTTTTAGTAGCATTTACCGGGCCCAAGAAGTTTTTCTGAGCAGTCATCATGGTTTTCATTTCCGGAGTAATGCTTTCTGCGGTATATTTTCCTGTTGGAGAATAAACAGCAATCAAGATGTCCATTCCGTTTACATTAAATGTAGTGTAATCCGGTTTAGAATACATAATCGGATTTTCTACTAAAACTGCATAACGAGGAGTTTTAAATACGTCAGATGTATTGCTTGCATCTTCGTCTGTCATAGAAGTTGCTCCCCAAAGTGTTTCAGGATGCGTAATAGTAACTTTGTAAGGAACATCTAATTTATCTTGGAAATAACCTACAAAACCATGTGTATTTACCATGAAGTTTTTGCCAGCATCAATGTTTGTTCCCGCAGGAGAGAAAACATCGTCGTTTCCAAATCCCGTTCCCTTTTCAGTATCGAATGTATCGTTTACTAAATAAGTAATTTTTTTTAAAGTTTTTGCATTTGAGATTGACCAAGAATTATCGTCAATTCTTTTAACGGTAAGTGGATTTCCTTTGGCATCAAAAGCTTTGAAATCTTCAGAGTATTTACCGTAGTTATCTGTCGAATAAGTTCCAGGAACAGTTTTAGGAATACTGTAAACAATTTCGTCTGTCTTAATGGCTGGCGGAGTAACAGTAACTAAAACTTTGTCGTCTTTTACGTCAGTTAAATTAATGTTCACTTCTACTGTATTGCTTTTAGCGGCTCCAGTGCTACCTGTTTTACAGCTCCAAAAGGTTACCGCTAGAGCTAAGGCGTAAAGTATTTTCTTCATTTGTCTATGTTTAGTTAATTGTATTTGACACAAAAAGTATCGAAAAGTTACTAAAAAATTACATTAAATTTAAAAAATAAAAAAAGCTCCTGAAAAACAGGAGCTTTACATCTTAGTCGAATTTATTTTTTATATAATACTTTCCATCCAAATCTTCATCAAAATCATCTATTTTTATTGGTTTTGGTTTTGGTTTGTTTGCAATTGCCTTCTTTTTCCACATCTCAAATTTTTCAAGAGGCATTTTCTTCTTCATGATTTCCAAGACTTCTTTTTCGGCTAATCCAAATTCTTTTTTTATAATTTCAAATGGATTTCTTTCTTCTAAAGCTAACGAAACAAGTTTTTCAGTTTGTTCCGGAGTCAATTCTTTGCGGCTACTCTTTTTCATCTCGTGAAAATTAATTCAAAATAGGGTGTTAATTATTAATAGATTGATTTTCAATTTCTGTATCAATATTAAAAAAAAAAATAATATGTTGGTTCAGTAAAGTCTATTTTTTTTACTGATTTAACTGTTTTTGAAAGATCTTGATTTTTGAAATGGTATTTTTAGCAGATTCTTTAATTCGTTGTTTTCCTCAGGCTTCATATGAGTATCTACGCCATAAACAAGTTGTTCTTTGGGTAATGATGTAAAAGTTCCAAAGAGCCTGTCCCAAATAGAGAAAATATTTCCATAATTACTGTCTGTATAAGGCACAACGTAATGATGATGTACCTTATGCATATTGGGCGATACAATGAAATAACTCAGGAACGTATCTAATTTTTCGGGAAGCGAAATATTAGCATGATTAAACTGTGAAGCCACTACAGATAATGATTGATATAGAAAAACCATCCACATTGGTGCGCCAACGATTAAAACCCCTAAAGTGGTAAATACAAATCGGATCACGCTTTCCCCGGGATGATGTCTGTTTGCGGTTGTAGTGTCAATCCAAGTATCGGTATGATGTACTAAATGAAACTGCCACAAATATTTGAATTTATGTTCTACATAATGTGCCAGATAAGCGCCAATTAAATCAAGAAGTAATAAACCTAATATGGTGTAAAGCCATATTGGTATTGGAGAAATCCATTGTAAAAGGCCAAAATGGTTTTCGATTGTCCAATTGGCTGTTCTGATTAGAATAAAGGCTAAAATGAAATTGACCACAATCGTAGTGAAAGTAAAAAAGAAGTTTATTCCAGCATGCGGCCATTTTTTGTACTGCATTCTAAACAATGGAAAAGCGTTTTCAATCAGCCAGAAAATGGTAATACCGCCAACAAGAATCAAGCTTCTATGCATAGACGGAATTGTACTGAAATAATCAATAATATCATTCATAATACAATAGTGTTTTTATTCAAAAATAAATATTTTGATGACACTATATCGATATCGTTGAGGATTTTTTATAGAAAAGTTTGTTGTACTAGAGATGCTCAATTTCAAAAAACAAATAAGGCATAGTAGATTTGCTATGCCTTATTTAATACTGTTATTTAGGTGAGAGTATTTTTTAGTTATGCTTCTGCATGATTCTGTAATAACGTTTTATAAATAAAACCAGCTACTACCGCACCAAGAATAGGGGCGACCCAAAACAGCCAGACTTGTGATAATGGTTCTCCGCCAACAAAAATAGCTTGAGATAAAGATCTAGCTGGATTTACAGAAGTATTAGTAATTGGAATGCTAATTAAGTGAATTAACGTTAAGGCTGAACCAATGGCGATTCCTGCAAATCTCCCATTGGCAAATTTATCAGTGGCACCAAGAATGACAATAAGAAAAAATAAAGTAAGGACAAACTCAGCAATGAAAGCCGCTTGTAAAGAATAACCATCAGGAGAGAAGGCCCCAAAACCATTCGATGCAAAAGCTCCTGCTTTAGTATTATCAATTACAAAACCAGCTTTTCCAGAGGCTATTGTATATAAAGTTCCTGCGGCTGCAGCGGCTCCAATACATTGAGCGATGATATAGGGAATAAGATCTTTGGCTGAAAATCGGCCTCCTGCCCATAAACCAAAAGAAACTGCAGGATTAAAGTGACCACCTGAAATATGCCCAACAGCATAAGCCATTGTAAGTACAGTTAAACCAAATGCTAATGCAACACCAGCAAATCCAATTCCTAAATCTGGAATGCCAGCTGCAAAAATGGCACTTCCGCAACCACCAAAAACGAGCCAATAAGTTCCAAAAAACTCTGCAAATAATTTTTTCATAATAAAATAATTTAATGGTTAATGAATGTTAGTAAATATATTGGTATGCCCAATAAATCAAAACCAATTGTAAGGGCAAACGTACAAATAAAATCCATATTGGTAAACCAAAACCTGCTTTTTTATTTTGAAACATGTATACATTTGCAGGAAATACAGCTATTAATAAGGCTATAATTCCCCAAGCAGCAAAACTTTTCGTAAAAGGCAGGGTGAGGAGTATGCCTAAAATTATTTCGGCAGCACCACTTAAAATATTTATTAATTTGGGGTTCTTAAATGCGGGCGGAATGATTTTTATATACATTCCAGGTTTTCTAAAATGATTGATTCCTGCCAATATATAAAGCATAGCCATTAAATATAAATGCCAGGGTAAAATCATGATATATAATTGTTTATCACGAAATTATAAAAAAATTAACAATTATTGCATTACAGGAAAGCTTTTTTTGAGAATGTAAATTTAAGGTTACTTTTTTCGTTTAAAATTGACGTTCATTATAATTATGGCAAGTATAATTAACACAATTCCAATCCATTGAGAGAAGACTACTTTTTCATTCAAAAGTACAAATGCCATCATAACAGAAACGGGCAATTCTAAAGCAGAAACAATACTTCCTAATCCGATACCAGTTAAAGGAAACCCCAGATTCATTAGCATTGGCGGAATGATAGTACCAAATAAGGACAATACAATTCCCCATTTAATGAAAATCTCAAGATTAAAGGTTGTTTCCTGAGTGGCTAAAGCAAATGAAAATACAATAATTGAACCTCCTAAAAGCATATAAAGACTCCTCTGTGCCGATGAAATTTCGGTTGCGACACGATTGGCAGTAAACATAGTGGTAGTAAAAGAAGCAGCAGCTAAAATTCCCCAAACCAGACCGCGCCAATCTAATGAAATCTCATTTTTCATAATATTGGTGGCTAAAACGGTTCCGAAAAGCACAATGAAAACAGCAATTACCTTTTGTTTAGAAGGCAGTTTTTTTTCTAATATCATTTCCAACAAAACACCCATCCAAACGGTCTGCATTAATAAAACGATTCCAATCGAAACAGGAATATATTTTACAGCGAGATAGTAAAACAAGCTTGTCATTCCTAATGAAGTTCCGGCAAGCATTAAACTGAAAATGTTTTTTGGAGTTGCTTTTACGGTTTGATTTTTGTTTTTTATTCTCTGAAAAAGATTGATTAAGAGTATGCCAGTAATTCCATAAATAAATTGTGAGGTCGTTACTTCTGCGGTTGTATATCCTTCAGAATAGGCCATTTTTACAAAAGTTGCCAGCATTCCATATGTTGTAGCACCTAATGCAACGAAAAATACACCTTTTAATATGTTATTTTGTGACGTCATGATTTATTTGATTTGAAAAATTAAGCCGGCAAAGGTAAACCATTTTGTTCAGGATTTTATCGTACTATGTTGAGAATATTAATTTATTAGTAATAAAATCGAATTTAAAAGCTTTGAATTATGAATTCTCTAAAATATAAAAGCCACCAAATTTATTTTTTGATGGCTTTTGTATTTTTTACAAAGAATTAGAATTTATCTTTTCTAAGTTATTAAGGCTGATTTTGATACGTTTCAATTTCGAAAATCAAAGTAGCATTTGGTGGAATAACGCCTCCAGCGCCTTTTTCTCCGTAAGCTAAATTAGAAGGAAGGAAGAAAATAGCTTTTTCACCGTCTGTCATCATATCTAACGCTTCGATAAAACCTGGAATCATACCGTCTTTTTTACCAACTGTAAAAGGAAATGCTTTATAACCACCCGCATTGTCTCTGTTGGCATCGTATTTTCCGTATGCTTTTGCTACTCCAGCCATGCTGCTGTCGAACAAATTACCATCTTCAAAATATCCTGCATAGTGGAAATAAATTGTAGAACCTTCTGCACCTTTGACACCAGTTCCTTTTTGTGTGATTACATATTTTAAGCCAGAAGCAGTAGTAGTCGCTTTTGCTTTTGTAGCCGTAAAATAGGCCACTTTTGCCGCTACAACTTTTTTCGCTTCTTCTTTCTTTAATTCTCCTTGTTTCATTTCATCACTAAAAACTTTTACCGCGTCGAATTTTTTTGCTGCAACGCCTTTGCGAGTAATGGTAATTTTAGTCATAATATCGTCCTGAACAATTTTATTTACATTGTCCATTCCAGAAACTACATGTCCAAAAATAGTATGTTTCCCATTTAACCAAGGAGTGTCTTTATGAGTAATAAAAAACTGGCTTCCGTTTGTTGCAGGACCAGAATTAGCCATAGCTAAAACACCACCTTTTTCAAATTTCAACTCTTCCACAAATTCATCTTTAAATGAATATCCAGGATCTCCAGCTCCAGTTCCTTGTGGATCTCCACCTTGAATCATGAAATCGTTGATTACTCTATGGAATTTTAAACCATCAAAAAATGGTTTCCCTTTTAAACGTTCTACTTTTACATAAGGGTTTTTTCCTTCTGCTAAAGTGATAAAGTTAGCCACTGTTACAGGTGCTTTTGTGTATTCTAATGAAACCACAATATCTCCTTTTGAAGTAGAAATGGTTGCAAAGATTCCGTCTCCAGGGTTTGAAGCAGGTTTTGCTGTTGCAGTCGTTTTTGTTTTAACTGCAGGTTTTGCAGTGGGCTTTTTTGTTTGTGCCTGAATATTTACTACTGCTAAGCAGAATAAAAATAAGAATTTAAGCTTCATTACTTTTTAGATTTAAGTATATGATTATTAACTTTTTTATGGTTTCTCCAACAATTGAACTTCGAAAATAATATTTGCATTTGGTGGAATTACTCCTCCTCCAGCACCAGTTTCTCCATAAGCTAAATGGCTTGGAATAAAAAGAATTGCTTTATCGCCAATAGAAAGTTGCTCAAGACCTTCGATAAATCCAGGAATTAAACCCGTTTTGCTTCCAGCTGTAAACGGAATTGCACTATATGCTTTTGCTTCTGCTCTTGCGGCATCAAATTTGCCAAATTGTTTTGCAATATCTTGAATGCTAGTGTCAAATAAAGTTCCGTCTTCAAGAAAGCCTGCATAAGCTACATATACTTGCTTTCCAGTGGCAGGTTTTGTACCAGAACCTTTTTCTGTAATTACATACTCTAAACCGCTTGCTGTTTTAGTTGCTTTTGCTTTAGCAGTAGCATAATAAGCTGCTTTTTCTTTTTGAACCGCTGCGTATTTGCTTTGTTCTTTAGCAATGTCAACGAAGTAATCATGAAATACTTTTACAGCATCGAATTTTTTTGCAGCTTCTCCATTTCTAATAATAGTTACAGCAACAATATTGTCGCCTTGAACTACTTTGTTTACTACCTCTTGTGTTTTCTGATCTACTACATGACCAAAAATAGTGTGTTTGTTGTCTAGCCAAGGAGTTTCAACATGTGTAATGAAAAACTGGCTGCTGTTTGTTCCAGGGCCATTGTTTGCCATTGCCAAAACACCAGCTTTGTCAAATTTTAGATCTGAAAATTCATCTTTAAATTTATAACCTGTATCTCCAGAACCAGTTCCTAATGGATCACCAGTTTGAATCATGAAATTTTCAATAACTCTATGGAATTTTAAACCATCAAAAAACGGTTTCTTTTTTAGGTTTTCGTGTGTTACGAATTCATTTTTACCTTCAGCTAGAGTTACAAAGTTGGCTACGGTAATTGGAGCTTTTTTATAATCTAATTCTACAATGATATGACCTTTGTTTGTTTCGATATCGGCATATAAACCATCAGGTAAATTGCTATGGTCGTCTTTACAAGAATAAAATGAGCTAACGGCTATTAGTAATAATAAAATACTCTTTTTCATTTTAAGATATTGTTTTTATTGAGTTAATGTGTCTTTTTTTGCTTGAGTCGCAGGTTTTGGCGCTGCAGGTTTTGGCGCAGCTGTTTTTGTTGTTTGAGTTCCTCCAGTAGCTGTTTGCGCCGCTGGATCTGGTACAAAATTTCTAAGCGTAACCGTAACAATTAAGGATTCGTTTGGACCAATTTTTTTATTGTCCCCGTGATAGCCGTAAGCGCTGTGAGATGGAAATAAAAAGGTTACCGTCTCGTTTTTATGCATTCTTTTGATTCCGTCGCGTAATCCCATCATGATGTCTTGTTTGTCAACATAATAAGTTTGCGGACCAAGATCTGAATCAGAATAAATGATATTGCCTTTTATATCTTTTACTTCCATATTAAAGTAAGCAATATCACCTTTTCTTGGTGCTGCCGTTTCCGTTTCGTTTCTTTCTTCGTAATTAAACCAATATCCTTTTGGAGTGGCATAGTATTTTACTTTTGGATTGCTTTTGATGATTTTTTTAATGACATCTTCTTCACTGGCTACTAGTTTTTTATTGCGGTCAGCAGATTTTTTCATGAATGCTCCCGAAGCTCTTGAAATAGGTCTTCTGGCTTCCTCAGGATGCTTACAGCTAATGAGCAGAACAGCAAATAATAAGCTGTAAATAGTAAGTTTTAGGTTGTTCATGATAGGGCTATAATTTTAGTTTTGTTACTAAATCTTCAAATTTCTTAACTGTCTCTTCCATCGAAATTTCAGATCTTCCGCCTGCCGCGTTGCTGTGGCCTCCGCCGTTAAAATGGTCTCTCGCAAACTGATTTACATCAAAACCTCCTTGTGAACGGAACGAAATCTTGATGATTCCTTCGTCTTTATTTTCGATAAAAATAGCAGTAAAAACAATATCTTTTATACTTAAACCATAATTAACAATTCCTTCAGTATCTCCTTTTACATAATTAAAAGAATCCAGTTCTTCCTGTGTAAGGGTTGTATAAGAAGTTTTATGCTCTTCAAAAATCTTCATGTTCTGCAAAGCACGGCCTAATAATTGTAATCTGCTGAAAGAACTATTGTCGAATAATAATACTGGAATCTGAGTATTTTCAACTCCAAGATCAATTAGTTCAGCTATAATTCGATGTGTATTTCCTGTTGTTCCCGGGAAACGGAATGAGCCCGAATCAGTTAGGATTCCAGTGTAAATACAAGTTGCGATTGTTTTATCTATATCTTCTTTTTTATCTAAGAAATTGATAAAGTTGTAAACCATCTCGCAAGTTGATCCAAATGAGGTGTCAGAATAGGTATAAGCAGCATAATCATCAGGTTTTTGATGATGATCTATCATTATAAACGGGGCTGTAAGCTTTTTTAGTATGTGCTCCATCATTTCGCCCGTACGATGAAATGCATTAAAATCAAGAGTGAAAATTAATTCTGCTTCTTCCAAAATCTTGGTACAGTTTTCAGTGTCTCTTTCAAATATTTTAACCGTTTCAGATCCTGGAAGCCAAGCTAAAAAGTTAGGGAAATCATTCGGTGCAATAACAGTTGCCTGATGATTATTTTTTATTAAAAAATGGTATAATCCTAATGTAGAGCCCATTGCATCGCCATCAGGTCCTCTATGCGGAATGATAACAATTTTCTTAGGGGTTGCGAGTAATGACTGAATCGCTTGAATATCTTGTATTTTCATAGTGTGCGAATTTACATTTTTTTAATGTAATGCTGAAAATATTTTTAGTATTCGGTTGCAGTGGTTAGTCTCAGTAACAGTTTTCAGTCTCAGTCCCTTCGTCTTCTTGTTTTTGTTTCAGTTTTCGACATATTATTTGCGAAAGTATAGACTGTGACCGAAAACTGCGACTGGGACTAAATATTTTAAAGAAATCGTTGATACAACTTATACTTCGCTCCTTTTACAATCTGCGATTTATAAATTCCGACAGAGCCAGAAGAAAAATAAGCAATTGTACAGCCAATGGCAATAAATAATCCCGGAGCAATTCCAAATAATTCCATTCCCATAATAGTGCAGGCAATAGGAGTGTGGGTTGCGCCAGAGAAAACAGCAACAAATCCGATTCCGGCTAAAAGAGCAATTGGCATCGGAATTACAAGTGATAAAGCGCTTCCTAAAGTAGCTCCGACAAAAAACAATGGAGTTACTTCTCCGCCTTTAAAACCAGCTCCTAAAGTAAATCCGGTAAATAAGATTTTTAATAGAAAATCATACCATTCGTTTGGATTTGAAAAAGAATCAACAATCACAGGAACTCCTAATCCTGAAAATTTTGTGAATCCAAGACCGGCAATAACTATGGCTAAAATGATCCCTCCAATTACAGGGCGAAGCGGTGGATATTTTATATTTTTTGAGAAAAGAGAACCCCAGAAATGAGTGCTTCTTGAGAATAATAAAGCAGCAAATCCAGATAAAATTCCAACAATAAGTGTAAAAAGAATATTGTTTAAATTAAGTTCAGGAATTTTTGGAATGCTGTAATGTGTATGTTTTATTTGCCAAAATTCTACAGTAAAATAAGCAACATAAGCAACTAGAAAAGAAAGTAAAATACTTTTAAAATTGATTTTACTGAAATATAAAACTTCCAGAGCAAAAATAGCACCAGCCAAAGGCGTTCCAAATACAGATGCAAAACCCGCGCTTATTCCGAGAATGATTAAAATTCTACGTTCTGAATTATCAAGGTTGAAAAACTTGGTAAATTGGTCAGCAATTGCACCGCCCATTTGTACTGCTGTACCCTCTCGTCCTGCAGATCCTCCAAATAAATGCGTAAGTAAAGTTCCTAAAAGAACTAAAGGAGCCATTTTGAACGGAATAACTTTCTTAGGTTTTTCGTATTCTTCGAGTAAAAGATTGTTTCCTTTTGCAACAGATTCTCCCCAATAGAAATAACTCAATCCGACCAAAAATCCGCCGAAAGGCAAAAGCCAGATGATCCAGTCGTGATGAATTCTAAACTGAGTTATCCATTCTAAAGAAACAAGAAAAAAAGCAGAAGCAGAACCTGAAAATATACCAACTAAAGCACAGATAAGAATCCATTTAGGAAGCGAAAGCAGGAATTGTTTAGGATTTAAGGAAGTCATTAACGAATTCTAAAAAGTTTGCCACGAATTTCACGAATTTTCACGAATTAAAATAGAAAAAAACGATTTAATCTAGTTGTCGCCATACTTTTTCGAAATGGCGAATAGAAATAATTAGTGTAAATTCGTGGAATTTGTGGCAAAAAAAATATTACTGGACAACAGCAGTAAATTCGATTTCCACCAAATATTCTGGAGCAACCAATTTACTGATTCCGTAAAATCCTGTAGTTGGTTTTACATCTTTAAAGAAAGCAGAATGTGCTCTGGCCACTTCTTCAAAAGTAGAAACGTCTGTTGTGAAAATTCTTGTTCTGATAACATCCTTCATACCTACATTTAAATCTTCTAAAACTTTTTCTACTCGTTCCAAAATATTATACGTTTGAGCATAAGCGTCATCAGCTTTTACTTTTTCGCCGTCAACAATGGCTACAGTTCCAGAAACTTCAACAATATTGCCAATTCTTACGGCACGGCAATATCCCATTTTGTCTTCCCACGGAGATCCAGTTAAGATGTTTTCTCTTTTCATTTTTTATAATTTTTACGAATTTGTCTGTACGGTTTTAAAAGCAAATTCAGGTTAATTAAAGTTGCCGCAATTTAAGAATTATGGTTCTGTAAGCGATTAAAAAAAGCTTGAAATCAAGGCGGAAATCAAGCTTTTTTGTGATATTTTATTCGGTTTCCTTTTCTTCGTAGAGACGAAGTTTATTTTGTACTGTATTTAAATTTTGCTGCAAGGTTTGAATCTTATTCAAAAGATTTGCAATAGCATCAATCCCTTCCAGATTTATTTTGAGATCATAGTGCATTCGTATCATTTTTTCTATTGTTGGAAGCTGTTCAGGCTCTAGATATTCGTCATTTTCTTCCGTTATAATATGAATGAGTCCGTAATTATGAAGTTCGGTTATAAAAGTGTTTTCAATTTCGTGGTAAATACAAAACTGTTTGATCTGGATTAAATTTTTATTTTTCATGACTTTCTTAGTTTTGCTAATTCTTCAAATAACTCTTTTTCTTTATCCGACAGTTTTGTTGGAATTTTTATAGTGTAAGTAATATACAAATCACCAAACTGATTTTCTTTTTTATAAACGGGAAAACCTTTTCCTTTCAGTTTTACTTTGGTTCCCGGCTGAGTTTCTGCAGGCACTTTTATTTTTACTTTTCCGTCAAAAGTGTTAATGTAAGTCTCACCGCCTAAAACTGCCGTGTACAGATCTATTGGTGCTTCGGCATATAAATTATTTCCTTCTCGTTTAAAATCGGAATTATTAGAAATGATAAACGTGATGTACAAATCGCCGTTTGGCCCGCCATTTACACCAGGTCCTCCATGATTTGGAATTTTAATAATCTGTCCGTTTTCAACACCTGCAGGAATTGTAATTCGGATGTTTTTTCCGTTTACCGTTAAATTCTGTTTATGTGTTGTGTAAGCCGATTTAAGATCTAATTCCAGTTCGGCATTAAAATCCTGCCCTCTATATTTAGACTGCGATCTGCTTCTGCCTCCGCCATACATTGAATTGAAAAAATCTGAGAAATCGCTGCCTGAGAAATCACCGCCTCCAAAACCAGAAAAATCGCCTTCAGAATATTGATAGCCTCCTTGCTGTCTGCTTTGCTGCTGATTAGGATCGTAGCCCGCTTTTTCAAATTCGTCAGCATGTTTCCAATCTTTTCCGTATTTATCGTATTTTTTTCGATTTTCAGGATTGCTTAAAACTTCGTTGGCTTCATTAATTTCCTTGAATTTTTTTTCGGCTTCTTTATCATTCGGATTCAAATCGGGATGATATTTTCGAGCCAGTTTTCGATATGCTTTTTTGATGTCTGCTTCTGTTGCAGATTTTGTAACATCCAATACTTTATAATAATCGATATAATCCATTTTTAGTATGATTTTAAATGGTAAAATTAAGTCTTGAAGTTAAGAATAATCTGTTAATTTTCAAAATCTTATTCATCACGTTTTGGGATTTGGAATTTTTAATTTGGAATTTGTTTTTCGTAGAAAAACTATATTTTGGCAGGTTTTTTGATTCCAAAAAATAGCTTAATTTAATGTTATAAAAGTCCTAAAGTTGCAGCACCTAACTAAATTGTTTTATTTTTGTGATGCTGGACTCTTAAATTATAAAGGCCGATTCGATAAAAACGTATTCAATGAAGCATATTTTATTTTTCATATTATTTTTTACTGCATTGTCAATGTCAGCTCAGGGTGAATTTAATTCTAAATTCAAAGCCATTCCGGCGCCTAAATTTAGTGCAAAACCTAAAAAGACTCCAATTCCGGAAGTAAAAGATCCACAAGCAGAATTAAATGATATTCCAGCAATTAAAACGCCAAATGTTTTTGAAAACACTACTATAACCCCAAAATCGAAATTCCAGATCGGAGAAGAAAAGAGCAAATTTACGATGTCTACAGAAACTGATTTTGCGAATCCAGGAGATCGTTATGTCGCGAAAATGGAAAAAGATTTGGATAAAGCTTTAAAAGATGCCGGTTTAAGAGAAGGTCGAGGTGTTTTAGTCAAGAAAAATATATCGCTGGGAGATTTTAAAACCAAGTCGGAATACTTTATTGTAAAGTTTCGTGATTTTGGTGCAATTGATGGAGATTTGGTAAAAGTATCTTGTAATGATTATGTAATCCGAGACAAAATTTTATTGGATTCGAATTTCCAGCAAGTAAAAATCAACCTTTCCCAAGGTTTTAATAAATTAGATTTTGAAGCTTTAAACATAGGTACGCTTGGAGGAAATACTGCAGAAATTCAAGTGTTTGATGATAAAGGATATATGGTGACAAGTGATTATTGGGATAATTTAGCCGCTGGATTTAAAGCGTCTATTGTGGTGACGAAAGAATAAGCGCTGTTAGCGCAAGTTACAAAGAGACAAAGGTTCAAAGGGACAAAGTTTTTACACTTTCGTTTACCTTTGAACCTTTGTCTCTTTGTAGCTTTGAACCTTTTTAGAAAGGATCCGCAGTAACTCTAAACTTCATATCTGCTTTTACCGTAACATCTTTTGTTAAAGTTTCTTTTAAGGTTACTTTAGTTCTTATTTTGTAACTGTCTGCCTTAATGTATTGATCTAGTTTTTGATCAGTACAAATCAAATCGATTGTGTTGCTAGATACGTTGATATTATCAGCATAAGCCAATTCGATTTCATCTGAATTTGATGTCGAAATATACAAATGAACCGATTTTAAAAACGTAAATGTTTTGTCAGAAGGATCTGTAATCGATAATTTCAAGGATTTGATTTTAACATCTTTTACCAAACTTGCTTTCGTTTTATTGTTTTCAAACTCAGCCGAAGAATTGGTTGTGACCTCTGGAGTGATTATTTCCGAAGGCAGATTAATTGGTGAAGTACTTTGAATTTTAATCGAAGTATTATTCGAAATAGTAAAAGTCAATAAATCATCAACTGTATTACAAGAGGATGAGAAAATCGACAGAAAAACAGTCAGGGCAATAAATTTTGATTTCATAGTTAAATTTAAATGGGTTTTTCGTTAGATACGAAATAATTTGGTTTTTGGATTTTTTCTTTTAATAAACTAAGTTTCTAAGGCGCTAAGATGCTAAGTTTTTTTTAGATTTTGAAATATAAAATCTCAGAATCTTAGATGCTTAGAAGCTTAGCATCTTTTGATTTAAAAAAAATCAAAAATCAATTTTTGAATTTCGAATATAAAAAGTACTTTTGCGCATGCAACACAACGTACTTATTTTAGATTTCGGATCGCAATATACTCAGCTTATTGCGCGTAGAGTTCGCGAATTAAATATATTCTGCGAAATTTTTCCTTACAATCACATTCCAAGTGATTTATCAAGTTATAAAGCCGTAATTTTAGGAGGAAGCCCTTTCTCTGTTAGAGGAGAAGATGCACCACATCCTGATTTATCACAAATTAGAGGTAAGATGCCTTTACTTGCTGTTTGTTACGGAGCACAATATTTAGCTCATTTCAGCGGTGGAGAAGTGGCAGCTTCAAATACTAGAGAATACGGTAGAGCAAACTTGTCTTATATTAAAGAAGGTGAAACTTTCTTTGAAGGAGTTTCAGAAAACAGCCAGGTTTGGATGAGCCATAGTGATAGCATCAAAGCGCTTCCAACAAATGCTGTAAAATTAGCAAGCACGCATGATGTAGAATATGCAGCTTACAAAATTGAAGGCGAAACTACTTATGCAATTCAATACCATCCAGAAGTTTACCATTCAACAGATGGAAAGAAAATGCTTGAAAACTTCTTAGTAAAAATTGCTGAAGTTCCTCAAAACTTTACTCCAAATGCTTTCGTTGACGAAATGGTGGCAGAATTGAAAGAAAAACTAGGAAACGATAAAGTGGTTCTTGGTTTGTCTGGAGGAGTAGATTCTACTGTAGCAGCCGTTTTATTAAACAAAGCAATCGGGCAAAATTTATATTGCATCTTCGTTAACAACGGACTTTTACGTAAAAACGAATTCGAAAATGTATTGAACCAATACAAAGGAATGGGGTTAAACGTAAAAGGAGTTGACGCTGGAGATCGTTTTCTGGGCGAATTAGCTGGAATCAGTGATCCTGAAACGAAACGTAAAACAATTGGTCGTGTATTTATCGAAGTTTTTGATGATGAATCACACTTACTGGAAGACGTAAAATGGTTGGCACAAGGAACTATTTACCCAGACGTAATTGAGTCTGTTTCGGTAAAAGGGCCATCTGCAACTATTAAATCACACCACAATGTTGGTGGATTGCCAGATTATATGAAATTAAAAATTGTAGAACCGCTTAGAATGCTTTTCAAAGATGAAGTAAGAAGAGTAGGAGCTACATTAGGAATAGATCCTGAATTATTAGGAAGACACCCTTTTCCAGGGCCAGGATTATCAATCAGAATTTTAGGAGATATTACTCCAGAGAAAGTGAGAATTTTACAAGATGTAGATTCTGTGTTTATCGAAGGATTAAAATCTTGGGGATTATACGACAAAGTTTGGCAGGCTGGAGCAATTTTGCTTCCTGTAAACTCTGTTGGTGTTATGGGCGATGAGCGTACTTACGAAAAAGTAGTAGCGCTTAGAGCGGTAGAATCAACAGATGGAATGACTGCTGACTGGGTTCATTTGCCTTACGATTTCTTGATGAAAGTGTCTAATGATATTATCAATAAAGTAAAAGGAGTGAATCGTGTAGTTTATGATATTAGTTCAAAACCACCTGCAACAATTGAGTGGGAATAGTAGCATAATTTAAAATTAAGGTCTTACATTTGTAAGGCCTTAATTTTTTATAACCTACTATTTATGAGAGAACTTTTAACAATTTCTCTTGTCTTTATTTTGTCTTTTAACAAAATAATTGCGCAAGATTCAATTATCGAGCACAAGATTCAAAAAGGTGAAACCGCTTATTTTATTGCCCAAAAGTATAAGGTTTCTATTGAGGAGATTTACAAACTCAACCCCGAATCGCAAAACGGAATAAAAGACAATCAGGTTTTAAAGATTCCAGTTCACAACTCTGAAAATACAACTTCAAAACAGCAAACTCATATTGTTGCACCAAAAGAGACATTGTTTGGTTTATCAAAACAATACCATGTTTCGGTTGAATCTATTCAGAATGCCAATCAGGAAATTTTAGCCAGCGGACTTCAAATTGGTCAAGAATTGATTATTCCTCAAAATTCAGATCATTCCTCAAAACAAGAAATTGCTGTTTCTTCAAAAACAACACATCAGGTTGTGGCTAAAGAATCTTTGTTTAGTATTGCAAGACAATACAATGTTTCAGTTCAGGATTTAGAAAATCTCAATAAAGATATTTTAATTAATGGATTACAGATTGGTCAGACGATTTCGATTCCAAACAAAAGAAAAACGTTAGACGGAAGAGTTCGTGTTATCAATCAGGAAACGATTTTTCATGTGGTTGAACCAAAGGAAACCAAGTTTTCGATTGCCAAGAAATACGGAATCTCAATCGATCAGTTAGAATCTCAAAATCCTGAAATTGTAAATGGATTAATTGTTGGAAACAAATTGGCTATTAATACGAAAGGAATTCAACCCACAAACGAAAGTGAAGAATTAATGTTGGCTTTGGCCGAAAAACAAGTTGTTGTCGAGAAAACAAAAGCCAAAACTGTTGAAATTGAAGATCTTAAAGATCGATTGGTTGTTCAGAAAGAAATGAATCAGAAAATCATAAAGATTAATGATTTGAAAGTAAATCTGAATGATATGAATGGTTCTAAAGAAAACTCGGTTGAAAAATTGCGTCTGGTTTTAGAAGCCAATAAAAATGTGCAGGATGTTTTAATGGCAAAATTAGATTCGCTTGTTACGACAATGAATGATGATTTGAAAGAATTGAAGCGAATGGATATTTTGAATGTTGAAGAATCAAAAAGATTAGAAAAACAATCTTCTGAAGGAATCAATAAAACCAATGAATTATCATCTCAGTTAAAGAAAGAATTAGCAGAAAATAGAAAAGTGTATGCTGGTTTGATGAATAAAGTAGAAAAAATTGCCGTTGAGGAAAATCAGGAGTATAAAAAGAAAATCCGCGAAAGCGAGAAAAAAGCCAATACAAAACCTTTGCAGCAGCGTTTGTCATTAGAAGAGATTAAACGCTATAAAGAAGATCAGCAAAAAGGAGACGAAAAAAATCAGCTTTTAATTGCTAAAATTGATTCTCTCGATAATCAGAAAAAAATTGAAGTAAAAAGGCATATTAGCAAAGCTTCGTATTATAGCATGGAAGCCCGAAAGTTTGATGATAAATTGGCTTTGGTGAAACTGAAAAAATATCAGGATGAAGCAGTCAAAAAACAGAAGAAGAATAACATTGCCGAAAATTCAAAAACAATTTCGTTGGAAGAAATGAAACAAGAATTGAAAGACAATCCGTTACGACCTGATAAAACAGTAAAAGTAGAAGTTTATGATAATCTTAGAGAAGTTTCGAACGGGTATTACTTAGTTTTGGGTATATTTACAGACGCAGTTGACCGAGATAAGCTTATTATGAAACTCATTGATTCTGGCGATTTTAATGCTAGTTTCTTTTTCAATATTAACAGCCTTTCGTACTATGTTTACAGCGATAAATTCGAAAACATGGAAGAAGTGCTTTATAAATGCAAGAAAAAAGAAGAAGATGAGTTATATAAAGAAATCATAATTGCCAAAGCAGAAATCGATTTGAGATGATTTTTGAATGAAATAACAAACGGCTCGAATTTTGCTTTTGGATAAATCTGTGAGATATTTTTAAATTAGAAATTAAATTGTTTTAAGCCATATTATGAAATACTATTTAACATTATTGTCTCTTGTATTCTTTATCAGTTCAAGTGCTTTTTCTCAGGAAAAAGTGGTGAAGTATAAAGTGTCAAGCGGTGAAACTATTAATCAGATTGCTCAAAAATTTAAGGTTACGCCTTATGACATTTATAAGCTAAATCCAGATGCGAGAACAGGTTTAAGCCCAAACACAGTATTACTGATTCCGACTGCAGCAGGAGAAGCAAAAAAAGAAGTTTCTGAAACTAAAACTGCTGTTGTTTCAGGAAAAGAGATTATTCATGAAGTGCAGCCAAAAGAAACGTTTTACAGCATCGAGAAAAAATACGGAATCTCTGATGAAGCTTTAAAAGCTGCAAATCCGTTTTTGGAGAAAATAGGTGTTCAAATTGGACAAAAATTGGTTATTCCAGCAAAAGGATCTGCTCTAAAAGCTGCAGTAAAACCTGCTAAGGAAAAAGGTGCTGAAAAATATGTTTATCACGACGTTCAGCCAAAAGAAACAAAATTTAGAATTGCAAAGCAGTACAATATGACTGTAGAAGAATTAGAAAAACGCAATCCGGATATTGTTTCTAGTTTACCAGTTGGTTACAGACTTACCATAAAAGGAACAGCTCCAAAAACAGAACATGTTGCAACAGAAACAGCAAAACCTGCTGAAAATAAAAAACCTGTCGAATCTTCTAAAAAAGCGGTAACGTATATGGATTATCAGGTGAAACCGAAAGAGACTTTTTATAGTTTAGGAAGAGTTTTTCATTTATCACAAGAGGAATTAGTGGCATTAAATCCGTCACTTTCTGAAGGTGTAAAAGAAGGAATGGTTTTGAAAGTTCCGGCTGGATATATAGCTCCTGCGCCAATTATTGCAGCACAAGTTCCTACTGATAAGCCAGCTGATTCTTCTGTAGGTAAACCAGTAGAAAACTCTGGCGGCGGAATTAAGATTGTTGATAAGGTAAAATCTACTGAAAACGAAAATGCAGAAATTGTTGAATTAACCAAAAAGAGAGGTATTAATGAGCGTAAAAAAGTAGTCTTATTGCTTCCTTTTAATTTGGCTAAAGTGCAAAGCGATACTTCGGGAACTGCTAACAGAATTAAAAACGATAAGTTTTTAAATATGACTTTAGATTTTTATTCTGGAGCTTTGATGGCGATTGATTCTGCAAAAACATTGAAATTGCCAATTGATGTTGCTATTTACGATTCGCAAGAAACCAAAACTACTTCGAATGTTGTAGGTTTGACTCAGAAACTTCAAGATGCTGATGCAGTAATTGGGCCATTTTACCAAAGTAATGCAGAAACGGCGGCAAGTATGCTTCGTTCGTATAATGTTCCTGTAATTTCGCCTTTGTCAAAAGATAGCGCCAATCCGATAGATAATTTGTACCAAACGATACCTTCGAATGACGTAATCAGAAATGCTGTTTTTGATTATATGCGTTCTAAAAACGGAAATATTGTAGCTGTGGTAGACAAGAAGAAAGAGTCGGTAATCAATTACATCAAACAAAATCAGAAAGGAGTTGCATTTGCATCTTTAACTGAAACTGGCGGTTTGGATGTGGCGAATTTAAAAAGTCTGCTGATTCCAAGCCGAATGAATTATGTTGTGATGGAAACAGGAAATACAGCGATGGTAAAAGCTACGATAAAAGCTTTACTCGATTCTCAAAAAACGTGTCAGGTTCAGCTTGTAATTCTTGAGCCAAATAGCACATTGGATACAGACGAAATTGTTTTTGATAATTTAGTGAAATTAAAATTAATGTATCCTTCTGTAACTCGTGAAAGCGATGAACAGCCAGTTTTAATTTATGAAAAACAATATCGTCTAAAAAACAAAGCAAATCCGACGACTTATGCAACAAGAGGATTTGACGTAACCTTTGATACGATGATGCGTTTAATGCAAGGAAAAACATTTCAAGAAACAGCTGATTTGATGACGACTCAGCAGGTAGATAATAAATTTCAATATTATAGAAAAGAAGATGGAGGACACGCTAATAAAGGTGTTTACATCTTATATTATGATAGTGACTTAACTTTAAAAGTAGCAAATTAATGACATCAAAAGTAACCTATTTAGGAGATTTAAGAACAAGTTCAATTCACGTGCAATCAGGAAGCGAAATCATTTCTGACGCACCATTAGATAATAACGGAAAAGGAGAAGCTTTTTCTCCAACAGATACAGTTGCAAACGCTTTAGCAAGCTGCATGATGACCATTATGGGAATTAAAGCCCGTGATTTAGAAGTTGATTTCGTAGGTTCAACTGCTGAAGTAACAAAGATTATGAATGCGGAACCAAGAAGAATTGGTGCAATTGAAATTGTTTTTAATATGAAAAGCAATGCCGATGAAAAAAGCAGAACAATTTTAGAACGCGCCGCAATGACTTGCCCGGTGTTTTTAAGTTTAAGCAGTGAAATCGAAAAGAAAATTAGTTTTAACTGGAACTAATATTTTAATTCTTTAAGTTACAGAAAAGGGGCTGTCTCACTTTTGAGACAGCCCCTTTTTTTGATATAACCTATGTTTAAAAATAGATTTATAATTTTTCTTTTAAGTTGTGAATAGACTGTAGTTTATAAAAAAGTCATTTTGAAAAACTTCTTAAAAATTATTCATGTAGTATTTTTTTTATTTGTGTTCAAGCACATTGTGTTTTTGGATTGTTTTTAGTATTTTTTATGTGTGAAAAGTATCACAAAAAATAAAAATTATCATTTTTTTTGTGCTCGAACACATATTTTTTTGATTTTTTGTTGCAGGTTAAAAAACATTATTTACTTTAGTCAGAAATAAGCCAGTTTTTGTTTGCTTTTTTGTATAGATAATAGTTTTAAAATCAATGATTAAGATTAATTGAAGTGATGCTGTATTTTGATTTTGAAAACATAAATAGCAATCAGGTTTTTTTACTGAATATAGAAATATTGCAATATTTAACTATAGATTTTTTTTAAACTATTAATCCTAAAATGTCAAAATTATGAAAGTCAAGAAAATTACATTTATTATTTTATTTTGCTTTATACAAGGTTTTTCGCAGACATATGTCTCTACAACCGGAAATGATACAACGGGTACAGGTACTGCTACTTTGCCGTTTAAAACCATATTAAAAGGAGTACAGGCTGCACCGTCTGGAGGAACTGTATTAGTTCTTTCTGGTACTTATCCTGTAACAGGACCTATTTATGTTGGAAAACCATTAACAATTCAAAAAAGTGGTTCAGCTGCTGTAATAATCAATGCATCTGGCTGGACAAGTACAGATACTTACGTATTAGGAATTGTAAATACAAGTAATGTTACAATTGATGGGTTAACGATATCAAATAAAATTGGTAACGGAAGTAAAGGAATTTGGATTCTTGCAAATTCAGGAGCTACAGCTAATCTAAACAACATTACAATCAAGAATTGTATTGTAAAAAACATTGGCTGGATCAGCAACAATTTATCTGCGATTCCTGCTAATAGCGGTATAGTCGCCAATGCGATAAAAGTTGATGGAGGAAATGCTACTTATGCTATTACCAACGTAAAAATTGAAAATAGTGAAATAAACAATTGTGCTACAGGCTGGGGAGAAGCAGTAACTTTAACTGGAAATGTAAATGGTTTTTCGGTTTTAGGAAATACGGTTTACGATATTGCTAATATCGGAATTGTGGCGGCAGGAAATTACACATCAACAGGAGCTACGAGCAATAATCAGGCAAGAAATGGAATCATTGCTTCAAATGAAGTTTTTGATTGTATGAGTGCCGTAGCAAATAGTGCCGGTATTTATGTAGATGGTGCATTAAATGTAACCATAGAAAGAAATGAAGTTTATAATTGTGGTGTGGGACTTGCTGTTGGAGCTGAACAAAACACGGCCACAGGAAATGGAGGTCAATCTACAGGTCATATTGTAAACAATAATTCAGTTTATAATAATGTCGTAACCGGAGCAATTTTTGGTGGTGTTATTGGCAGTGGTTACACAACAAGCGTTAGTGATACTAAAATTTTCAATAATACATTTTATAAAAATAGAACAGGTGCCACTATTAATGGTGTTACAACTATTGGAGGCACTGCCGTAAGTACGATTGCTGATATTTACGGAGGTGAAGTTCATTTTCAGAACAGTTCAGGAATTACTTTTAAAAATAATATCCTTTACGCTACAACTGGCAAAAAAGCATTTCTAGCATCGTATGGCTATACTATTTCAAATTTTGTTTCCAATTATAATTTGTATTACAGAGAAGATAATACCGATTTTATAATCGATTTAACAGGAGTTAGTTTCAATGGCAGTTCAGCAACAGGATCTTATAACGCAGCACAATTTGCAACAGCTACAGGACAGGATGTGAATTCAGTAGTTGGTCTTCCAGGATTTGTAAATGCTGCTATTTTTGATTTTTCATTAGTCTCAGGTGCTTTTGCCACCGACAAAGGTGATCCAACATACAATGCAACTTATTCTGGTACATTAGATTTTGATGATAATAACCGTAAAAGAAATGGTCGCATTGATATTGGATGCTCGGAATTGCAAACTGGATCTACAGCTAGATCTGTTGCAAAAACAACAGAAGAAACTGCGTCAGTTTTTACTGTTTTCCCTAATCCTGCTTCAGATGTAATCACTATTAATTTTGGAAAAGATATTAAAGCAGCATCAATTTCTGTTTCAGATCTAAACGGTCGAGTACTTTTAAAACAAGAATATAGTGAAATGAATACAGCAACAATCAATGTTTCTGATTTGAAAAAATCACAACTGGTTATTCTTCAGATTAATGCCGATAACGAAATAAGCAATAATAAAATATATTTAAAATAATAAAAAAGATTGTTAGGGAGTAAAAGAGATTTTCTTATTTTACTCCCTTTTCTAGTTTTAAAATTCCATACCTTTTTCGAATGAAAAATTACAATGTAAACCAAATTGAAAAAAACATTTTACAAATAGATGGTTTAGGAAATAATCCGATTTGGGACAATGCGGCAGTTTTGACTGATTTTGTTTCTCCTTGGGAATCTATAACACCGGATAAAATTGAATTGAGAGCTTTGTGGGATCTGGATCATATTTTCTTTTTATATAAAGTATATGATGGAAATATTCACATTGACAAAACAGATGATTCTGTTGAAAGTATTGCAAAATCAGATCGAGTGGAGATTTTTTTTAAAAAAGATGATTTATTGAATCCTTATTATTGTTTAGAAATCGACCCTGAACCGAGAATATTAGATTTTATTGCTTATCCAGGCAGGCAGTTTGATTATGAGTGGAATTGGCCTGAAAATCATCTAAAAGTAAAATCAAACAGTCAAAAAGAGTTTTTTACTGTTGAAATAGCCATTAGTATTGAATCTCTAAAAAAATTCAATTTAATAAAAGGAAATAAAATCGAAGCAGGACTTTATAGAGCTAAATACATCCAACAATCTAATTTAGATTACGAACCTGTTTGGATTTCGTGGATAAATCCACATACAGAAACACCAAATTTTCATATAGCAAGTTCTTTTGGTACTTTAACCTTAATGTAATTTGTTTTATTTATGGTCAATAAGGTAGATGCTAAAGATTATAAAAAGTAATCTTTAGCATTTTCAGTATTGATAATGTCAATTGGGAGTAGAATTTCAGAACTTATTTCTTTTTCAAAAATAAAATGCTCAATTAAATTTGTAGCTCCTAAATAGGCTTGTCTTTTTGGATTTTGATGAATTAAAAAGTCAATAGTTTTGTTGTTTAAATATTCAAGATTGTTTTCTAATAAATCGTAACCAATTAGAGCTATTTTCTTTTCTGGTTTTTTGGCAATTATTTTCGCGACTTGATACGCTTTTGAAGTAGTAACAAAAAGGCCTTCAATAGCTGGATTTTCATCTAAAAATTCTTTGAGGGTACTTTTAAACTGTGGATGTTTTACCTTAAAAGTTTTAATTTCAAAATCAGTATTGCCAAGATTATTAAAATAGTCTCTAAAACCTTTTTCTTTTTCTTGCATGTGAATGGCATTCTCGTAGTCTTCGTCAATATGAATAATTGCAATTGTGCCTTTCTTTATTAGTAAGTCTAATAATCTTGCTGCAATTCTGCCACTTTGAAATAAATCCTGGCCAACAAAACTTCTAATACTGCTGGATTTAAGCTGATTATTAAAAATACTCGAAATAATTCCTTTTGAATTATAAATTTCAATAGCCTCTATGGCTTCTTTATGAAAGAGAGGAACCAATAGAACAGCATCAGGAGATGTATCAAGAACATTTTTATTGGTTTCTACGAAAGAAGAAGTATTGGTGGCGTCAAATAAAAAGATTTCTATTTTGACATTAAAAGATTTGAATTCCTTTTTAGCTTCGTTTATGCCGTCAATACAAGGTTGCCAATAGGGGTCATTTGCAGAATCTGGAATAAGTACACAAATAGAGTAAATTTGTTTTTTCTTTAAACTTCTAGCCATCAAGTTAGGCTGATAGTCAATCTTGTCCAATATTTCATTTACCTTTTTTAAGGCGTCTTCAGACACTTTTCCCCTTTTGTGCAAAACACGATCAACTGTTCCTTTTGAAACACCTGCAAGTTCTGCTATATCCTTAATTGTGTAAATTTTTTCCATATAAAACAAATATAAATAAAAAACGGATAGCATAAAATATTAAATTCCATGTGTTCGATAACATTTTTAATGTGTTCGAGCACATTTTAACATATTTTTCTTTTTTTATAGAAGATTAATATATACTTTAGCCGAATATTGATAAGATATTTTAGAATATTAACTTAAAAAATATGATATATCTATATATTTTTTGATTTATGGTGATAGTTTTCAAAAACTTATTATCTCGTCAAAACGTTCCCAAAAGAGGAGATTGAAAAAAACAAAAATCTAAAAAGAAATTAAAAAAGTAACCCATTAATAATACTATTTAAATGAGCAAAAATAAGCCTACACTCGTGATTTTAGCGGCAGGTATTGGAAGTCGATATGGAGGATTAAAGCAGTTGGATACATTTACGCCGGAAGGAGATACAATAATGGATTTTTCGATATACGATGCACTTCAGGCAGGATTTGGAAAATTCGTATTCATCATAAGTAAAAACATAGAGGAAGAATGTAAAGAAATATTCAATAAAAAACTGGCAGGGAAAGCGGAAGTTGGATATGTATTTCAGGAAATTGATAATGTTCCATCGCAATACTTAAACCCGGAACGAAAAAAACCTTGGGGAACGGGACACGCATTGCTTATGGCAAAAGATGAAGTAACTGAAAACTTTGCCATAATTAATGCTGATGACTTTTACGGAAAAGAAGCTTTTGAAATAATGGCCAAGGCATTAATGGAAATGGACAAAGAATCGTATAATTTTAATATGATGGCTTATTTGCTCAAAAATACCGTTTCAGATCATGGTTTTGTTTCAAGAGGAGAATGTCAAGTTGACGAGAATAATTATCTGACAGATGTTACAGAAAGAACTCATATCGAAAAAATTGACGGGAAATTAATGCGCAAGAATGATGATGGGGATTTTATTCCTATTGATGAAAATACAATAGTTTCAATGAACTTTTGGGGTTTTACGCCAAAATGTTTTGAATTTGGAGGTGCGCTTTTTGAACAATTTTTAAAAGAAAATGAGTACGATTTAAAAGCAGAATTTTTTATTACATCAGTAGTAAATGAAATTTTAAAATCGGATAATGCTTCTGTTGAGGTATTGCAATCCAATGCAAAATGGTTTGGAGTGACTTATAAAGAGGATAAGGAAATCGTAAAAAAAGAAATAGAAAAATTAAGAGCTCAAAAAGTATATCCAACTAATCTCTGGTAATATGACAGCCGAAAAATTAAAATTTATATTCGAACAGTTTGACCATATTGAGGTCTTTAAAACTTTTGAAGAATTGTCTTCCGGTCATATTAATGATACTTATTTAGTAACTGCTGATAGCCGTAGACAGTTTATTTTACAGCGAATAAACGAAGGTGTTTTTAAAGACGTTCCAGGACTTATTGCAAATAAAGTAAGTGTAAGCCAGCATTTGTTGAAAAAACTAAAGCAATTGTCTGAAGATGAATTAAAGCGTCGTGTTTTAACCTTTATAGGAACTAAAAAAGGTGTTTTTTATTATAAGGATAAAGAGGGAAATTTCTGGAATGTAATGGTTTATATAGAAGGAAGTTTAACTTTTGAAACCGTAAACAATGAAGAAATCGCTTATGAAGGAGGAAAGTTGTTTGGAGAATTTTTGAATCTAACCAGTGATTTTGATGCTAGAAAATTAATTGAAGTAATTCCGAATTTTCATAATATGACTTTTCGTTATTCTCAGTTTGACAACGCACTTAAAGAAGCTTCGGAACAAAGAATCGAACAAGCCAAAGATTTGATTAAAATCACTCAGGATTTAAAAGAGGAAATGCATGTTTTGCAGAATTTGAAAGACACTGGAAAAATAAAACTTAGGGTTACACACAATGACACTAAGATTTCTAATGCTCTTTTTGATATTAATAAAAAAGGACTTTGCGTAATTGATACTGACACGGTAATGCCAGGAATTATTCATTATGATTTTGGAGATGCTATAAGAACGATTTGCAACACGGCAGCTGAGGACGAAAAAAATCTGGAGTTGGTTCAGTTTAATTTGCAATTTTATAAAGCTTACGTAAAAGGTTTTCTGGAAAAAACAAGTTCATCACTTTCGCCGCTTGAAATAAAATACCTTCCTCTTGGGGCAAAAACAATGACATTTATAATGGCGCTTCGTTTTTTGACTGATTTTTTGAATAATGACGTGTATTATAAAACAGAATATCCAGAACATAATTTGGATCGTTCTAAAAATCAATTTAAACTAATAGAAAGTCTTTCGGAACAATTTAAAGAAATGGAAGAGTATAATTTGGATTTTCTGGGATCATTAAAAGAATAAGAAATGAGTAAATATGTAATTACCGGAGGTGCTGGTTTTATTGGAAGCCATATTGCTGCACATTTGTCAAACGAGGGACATCAGGTTTTGATACTTGACAGTCTTAGAACGGGATTCGAAAATAACCTAAACGGATTAAATGTTGAGTTTGTAAAAGGAGATATTCGTGACGAAAATTTAGTAAATGAAGTCGTAAGCGGTGCCAGCGGTGTTTTTCATTTGGCGGCTTTGGTCAGCGTTCCGGAGTCCTTATTAAAAATTAAAGAATGCATCGAAATCAATACTATTGGAACAATCAATATTTTAGAGGCGGCCAAAAATACTAAAGGTTGTAAAGTGGTGCTTTCAACTTCGGCGGCGAATTATGGTAATAATCCTGTTTTGCCAAAAGTAGAAACGATGTTTCCAGAACCAATGACACCGTATGCGATTACGAAGTTAGACGGCGAATATTATTTAAAAATGTATCTCGATCAATATCAGGTTCCAACGGCTTCTTTGAGATATTTTAATGTATTTGGACCACGGCAAAATCCAGAATCGGCTTATGCGGCTGCAGTGCCTATTTTTATCAATAAAGCACTCCAAAACGAACCGATCACGATTTATGGGGATGGCTTACAGACAAGAGATTTTATTTATGTAAAAGATGTAGTAAAAGCTAATATTCTGGCTTCTCAAAAAGGAAACGAAACCTATAATGTTGCTTTAGGACATAGTACATCAGTTTTAGAATTGGCGGAAAAAATTATAGAAATAACCAATTCTAAATCTCAGATAAAATTTTTAGAAGAAAGACCAGGCGATATCAAACACTCTAAAGCAAATCCAGAAAAATTCAATCAATTGGGTTTTAAACCAGAATATACAATTGATAGAGCATTAGAAGAAACAATCGAATTTTATCAGCAGCAATTAGTCAGCAGATGATTTTTAGAAAACTAACTAAAACTAAAACCAAAATATGTCAGAAATCGATATTACTTTAAAAAAAGATCAAAACAGCACTTTGATTCCCATGGTCATTTTGACCTCCTTGTTTTTTATTTTTGGATTCGTAACCTGGCTTAACGGACCTCTAATTCCGTTTTTTAAACTAGCCTGTGAACTGACTGAATCGCAGTCGTATTTTGTAACTTTTGCTTTTTATATTGCCTATTTTGTAATGGCAATTCCATCGTCATTCTTAATTGAGAAAGTAGGCTACAAAAATGGTATTTCTTTAGGATTAGGTGTAATTGCGGTTGGCGCTCTGTTATTTTATCCAGCAGCCGAAGCACGAACTTTTAGTCTTTTTTTAATTGCTTTATTTGTAATGGGCACTGGTTTGGCAGTTTTACAAACAGCCTCTAATCCGTATGTTGTGGTAATTGGTCCGCGTGAAAGTGCTGCAGCCAGAATCAGTGTTTTAGGAATTGCCAATAAGCTGGCAGGTTTTCTAGCTCCTTTATTATTGACGGCTTTAGTGTTGTCGAATATTGGAGATTATTCTGCAGATAAAATTGCGGCAATGAATTCGGTTCAAAAAGAAACGGCATTAGATTTACTCGCTTTGCAATTGCAAATGCCTTATATTTATATGGCGATCATAATGTTTGTATTGGCAGTTTTGGTAAAATATTCACCTCTTCCAGAAATCAATTTAGATGATGAAGGACAGGCTGAGCATTTAAGTATCTTCAAGCAAATAAAAGAAGCGTTTAAACATCCGCAGCTGGTTTTTGGAGTAATTACTTTAATGGTTTATGTAGCAGCAGAAGTTCTGGCCGGAGATTCTATCGGCGGATTTGGAAAACAATTAGGTGTTTATGGAGAAAATGGTTCTTTTTATTTAAAATTAACTTCGTTTACCATGACTTTTATGGTAATTGGCTATGTGTTAGGAATTACTTTGATTCCGAAATATGTATCTCAAGTTTTTGCTTTAAAAGTTTCTGGATTCTTAGGTCTGATTTTGGTCTCGCTAATTGCGATACTTTCTCCAAAAATCATGATTCAATTGCCAGGAATACCGCAATTGCCTTTAGTTATTATTTTAGTAGCGTTTTTAGGATTGGCCAATGCGCTTTGCTGGCCCGCTATTTGGCCAATGGCACTTCAGGATTTAGGGGGATTTACCAAAATTGGAGGCGCAATTTTAATTATGGGTATTATTGGTGGTGCTGTTTTTCCATTGTTTTATGGAATGCTTGCAGATGCTATTAACACATCCAATATTGCTACAGGAGTTGCTGCAACAGCAAAAAGTGGTAATCAATTAGCGTATTTAATTTTATTCCCTGCCTATTTGATGATTGTCTTTTTTGCATTCAAAGGCCATAGATATAGGAGTTGGTAAAATTAAAATATTGAACAGCTCTAGATTTTAATCCTCTTTTTTAATATTTAGATCTTAATAAAAAAAATTAAGCAAAGCATTCAAATAATGTTTTTGAGTTGCTTGTACTCAACTTATGCCTTTTTTTAACTGTAAAAGCATAAAAAACAGCAGTAAAAAAATGGAAATCCGAATGGAATAATTTAAAAATAAAAAATGACTTTAATAAAATCAATTTCAGGAATAAGAGGCACAATTGGAGGAGTTGTAAATGAAAACTTAACTCCGATTAATGCCGTGAAATTTGCCGCTGCCTACGGAATGTGGCTCAAAGAAAGTACTGGCAGTAAATCTTTAACAATTGTTTTGGGAAGAGATGCGCGTATTTCGGGAGAAATGATTAGTAATCTGGTTGCAAGTACACTTATAGGTTTAGGAATAAATGTAATTGATATTGGTTTGTCGACTACACCAACAGTTGAAATTGCTGTAACATTAGACAGCGCTGCTGGTGGCATCATAGTAACGGCAAGCCATAATCCAAAACAATGGAATGCTTTAAAACTTTTGAATAATAGAGGAGAATTTTTAAATGCCGAGGCAGGGGAAAAAATCTTGAAAATTGCCGAGGATGAAAATTTTCTTTTTGCAGAAGTTGACGCTCTAGGAAAGTACGAAAAGAAAGAAGGTTATATTAATCGACACATTGAAGAAGTTTTAAAATTGGCAGTAGTGGATATTGAAGCAATAAAAAAATCAAACTTCAAAGTTGTTGTCGATGCAGTTAATTCGACTGGCGGAATTGCAATTCCAGCTTTGTTGGAAAAGCTTGATGTAGAATGTATCAAGTTATATTGCGATCCGACAGGTCATTTTCCGCATAATCCAGAGCCTTTAAAGGAGCATCTTACTGATATTTCGGAATGGGTGGTAACAGAAAAAGCTGATTTTGGAATTGTAGTAGACCCAGACGTAGATCGACTAGCTATTATTTGCGAAGATGGTTCAATGTTTGGCGAAGAATACACTTTGGTTGCCTGTGCAGATTATGTTTTAGGAAGGACTAAAGGTGATACAGTTTCTAATTTATCATCTTCAAGAGCTTTAAAAGATGTTACAATGAAACATGGAGGAAAATATGAAGCCAGTGCAGTGGGAGAAGTCAATGTGGTTGAATTAATGAAAGCGACTAATGCAGTTATAGGAGGAGAAGGGAATGGCGGGATTATTTATCCGGCATCACATTACGGCAGAGATTCTTTAGTAGGTGTCGCTTTGTTCTTGTCTCATTTGGCAAACTTGAAAATTTCCTGTAAAACTCTTAGAAAAACTTACCCAGAATATTTTATGAGCAAGAGCAAGATTGAGCTCACCCCAACCATTGATGTTGATGCAATTTTAGGAAAGATTGCTGAGAAATTCACTAAAGAAAAACCGAATTGTATTGATGGTGTTAAAATCGATTTTGAAGAACAATGGGTTCATTTAAGAAAGTCAAATACGGAGCCTATTATTAGAATTTATACGGAAAGTATTTCTCAAGAAAAAGCAGACAAATTAGCTCAAGAATTTATTACCATAATCACCGATTTAGTGTAATCAATTGGTGAGAAAAAAAGCACGTTTTAAAAAATAAATTATTTTGTAAATAATGACTAAACATTTAATTAAATCATACTAAATAAGATTTTTTATTGTGATTTATAATTAAATGAAAATCAAAAAGAATAAGCCATTTATTAAAATATTGTCAATTTATTTTAGTAATTATTTGAATTTTCAGGCTTCTGTTTTTTGAAATCATTAAGAATTTAATAATACTTTTTCGAAAAAATGTGCTCGAAAACACTTTTTTCATGTGTACGAACACATTTTTTTGATTTTGACATTGTTTATTAAAAAATATTCTTTAGTTTAGCCAAAAGTAAGTTGAAAATCAGCTTTTTTATTGCCCTTTTTAAAGTTGAATTTTCAATTTTAAAACACAAGAAAGGAAACTACAATTCAGAAAAAAAAAACACTTCAAAAGAGATTGATTTTAATGAAGTAAAAACGAAAAAAACATCAATAAAAAAATCAAACAAAAAACAAAATAGAAGAATTATGAAATCAAAAAAAACATGACAAATTTTTTCACTTTGAGTTCGATTATAGCTTAACCAATTTAGACTTACTCAAAGTATGCTTTTTACATTAACCATTTAAACTAACCAGAATAATATGAAAAAAAGTAACAAGTTATTATGCTGTAATTATCAGGATATAAAATTAAGGACATTACTCACTGTCTTTTTCTTGATAGCAGCATTAAAAGTAAATGCAGGGTCTTTTACAGACAGTAGCGAAAAATTAGCAATAGAGAATAAAAAATCAGAAGCAGATATTACTATCAAAGGAGTGGTTTTAGATGAATTGGGGCAGCCAATGATTGGTGTAACGATTGTGCCAAAAGGATCTCCAAAAGGAACTACAACTGATTTTGATGGAAGCTTTACCATTGTAGTTTCTTCCACAACAGAAGCTTTATTATTTTCCTATGTGGGATATGAGACAAAAGAAGTCGCTATTGCAAATACCACAAATTTAAAAGTCTCAATGGTACCTTCATCCAATAGTCTTAATGAGATTGTGATTGTAGGGTATGGAACACAGAAAAAGAAGAACGTTTTAGGAGCGATTTCGTCTGTAAAATCAGATGCCTTAGTGTTATCATCAGCACCTTCTGTTTTAACGGGACTTCAAGGTAAAGTTGCCGGTTTGCAAATTTCTCAAAATAGTGCACAACCAGGAGGTGGATTTAATATTCAAATTCGTGGTGCAGGCTCTATAAACGCAAGCAACGATCCGTTAATTGTTATTGATGGATTTCCAGTTACAAATTTAGAGCAACCAGGAACGGGTAACCGTTATGATGGTGGAACGCAAAGTATTTTAAATTCGTTTAACCCAAATGATATTGAATCTATAGAAGTTTTAAAAGATGCAAGTTCAACAGCCATTTATGGAGCCAGAGCGGCAAATGGTGTTATCTTGATTACAACTAAAAAAGGAAATGAAGGTGATGTTAGAGTTGACTACTCTGGTTCATATTCCTATCAAAAATACAACAATAGTTATGAAGTCCTTGATTTGAAAGAATGGATGCAGTTAAGAAATGATGCTGCAAAAGAAAATTGGGAGTTTATAAACAAAGTTTATCCATATTCACCAAAAACCTTAGAAGAGGCAAATGCAGCTCCAGTAAACGGGATTCCATATAAAAGAATTTATTCAGATGAACAAATTAGAAATGCTGGAAAAGGAACAGATTGGCTTGGATTAGTTACCAGAAATGGTGTAATTGAACAAAACAACTTATCACTTCGCGGAGGAACAAAATCTACCAAGTATTTTTTATCAGGTAACTTATTCAATCAAGATGGAGTTATTAAAAATTCAGGTTTAAAGAGAACTACTTTTCATTTTAGCCTCGATCAGAAATTAACTGATTATATTAATGTTGGGATGAATATGACTAAAAGCCGAATCAAAAATCAAAATTCACAATTAGGAGGAGATCAATATGAAAACTCAGGAATCATAAGATCTGCTATACAGCAAAGCCCTGAAATTTTAGCGATTGATGAATTGGGTAATTATCCAATAAACCCAGACAATGCTTTAGAACCTAATCCATATTCGCTTTTGACAATTTCTGATGAAGGTGTCATTGATCGAACATTAACAAATTTCTACGCCGAAATAAAACCAATTAAAGGTCTTACAGCTAGATTCCAGGCAGGTTTTGATCAAGGGAATTCAAAAAGAAGCACTTATCTGCCAAGAACTACTTTGTACGGAGCATTAGAAAATGGGAAGGCTACTATTAATTCTCAAGAAAAGAATGATGATTTGTTCGACTTCACATTAAACTATACTACAAAATTAATGGAAGACAATACTTTTGGTTTAATGGTAGGTTATTCGCAACAAACCTATAGAACTGAAGCCGCAACACTAGGAAACAGCAACTTTATTACAGATGCCTTTTTATGGAATAATATGAATGCTGGTGCAGGAACAAAAGTTACCTCTTCTTCAAAATCTGAAAATAATTTTATTTCCTATTTCACAAGATTTAATTATTCGTATAAAGATAAATACATGTTGACGTCTACAATCCGTCGTGATGGTGCAAGTGTATTTGCAAAGAACAATAAATACGGATTATTTCCTTCGGTTGCCGTTGGATGGGATGTTTCTCAAGAATCATTCATGAAATCGATAGATAAATATGTGTCGCAGTTTAAAATTAGATTTGGATACGGACAAACAGGTAATGCGTCAATTGGAGGAAGTGCTTTTGGAGCTTTCTATGCACAGCCGGCTTATTTAAATCCAGATGAATCAATATTAATTGGTGTGTTTCCTTCGAGACTTGAAAATCCTGATTTAAAATGGGAAACTACAACAGAGAAAAATTTAGGTGTTGATTTCGAGTTGTTTAATAGAAGGGTTTCCGGTTCATTTGAATTATACGACAGAGTAATTTCAGATTTGCTGACTGTAAAACCTATTAACAGTTATCAAGAAATAAATACCGTTTGGGCAAATATTGGAAGTACGCAAAGTAAGGGGATTGAGCTTACTTTAAGCACATTAAATATTGATCGTCCTGACCTTAAATGGAGAACAACTTTTACTTATTCACAATTTAGAACAAATTGGAAAGAAAGAGCACCAGATTGGAAGCCTTCAGTTTACATGGGGTATAATGATCCAGTTCGTGCACAATACAGTCAAATTGCCGATGGTGTAATGCAGATTGGAGAAGTTGTTCCTGCACAGCCTGATTTATATCCAGGGCAAATCAAAATTAAAGATTTAAATGGTTTTGTTAGGGATGCAGCAGGAAATCCTGTAACAGACGAAAATGGAAGATTCTTAAGAACTGGCGCTCCGGATGGAAAAATTGATGAAGCTGATACTGTTTTACTTGGATCATCTGACCCTGATTTTGTAGCAGGTTTAAACAATACAATTACTTGGAAAAATTTCCAGTTGAATTTTCAGTTTAACGGAATGTTTGGACGAAAAATTGTAGATCAGACTGATTTTGCTTATGGGGTAACAGCGGTAGGAGTAGCACAAAATGGAAGAAATGCTGTGCGAAATGTATACAATAGATGGACACCTGATAATCCTACCAATACACGACCAGGTTCACATTTTGGATATACACAATATGGTTCAGGAGATTTCTTCCTGCAGGACGCATCATTTGTTCGTTTGCAAAATGTATCATTAAGTTATAATCTTCCAAAAAAATGGTTTGGTAAATATATGCAAGGAGCGGCTGTTCGATTAGATGGACAAAACCTTTTTACAATTACCAAATATGATGGTATTGATCCTGAAACAGATGGTTACGCAGCAGCATATCCAAATGTAAAAACATACACAGTAGGAATTGATCTTAAGTTCTAATATAAAAGATATGAAAAATTTTAAAAGTTATATAGTAGTAGTATTGATGCTTGTATTCTCTGGATGTAGCAACGATTTAGAGTCTATAAATTACGATGAAATTAATCCGAGTATTTTTCCAAGCTCGGAAGCTGATATTCAGGCGATAGTGGCTTCAGCATATTATCCGCTTAGAGGATCTTATGGAAACGGAATTCATACTACTTCCGAAAACGGGTTGATGTTTATGTTAGATGCTACAACCGAAATTCTTCAAGGGCCTTATGGAGTACAGCAGGAAGCATCTTTGCACAGTTATAAAGCCACTTCTACTGCATTTACGCGTTTTTATGATGTGTTTTACAATAAAATTAGCGGTATGACTTTAAGTATTGACAGAATTCAGTCATCAAATGTAAATGAGTTAATTAAAAAACAAGCAATTGCTGAAATTAAATGTGCGCGCGGTTTATTGGCTTACGAACTTTTTGATTTATACGGTCCTCTTGTGGTGGCACCGCTTGATGTACTTAAAAATCCATTAAAAGAAGAACCTTTAGCAAGACTTTCAAATGCTGAAATGGTAAGTTTTATTGAAAATGATTTGAAAGATGCAGCCACAGATTTAAAAGCACCGGGCGAAACAGCTTACGGAAGATTTAGTAGTGGTATGGCTAGAATGATATTGATTCGATTATATCTGCATGAAAAAAGATGGGCAGAAGTTGAAGAACAAGCCGCAGCAATTATGGCAATGAATTATTATGGTTTAGAAGAAAATTATGTGGGCTTATGGGACATTAAAGCTCCTGTAGATAGTAAAGAAGTAATTTGGGCAGTTCCCGCAGATTATGCAGGGACAAGTGAAAACCAATGGCAGTTAATGGTATTGCCGGCTAACTATCCAGGACGTGGTGGCTATGGAACTATTCAGAGTTCATGGACATTTTATGATTCTTTTGAGGCAACAGATATTCGTAAAAATGCACTTATTGCAGAATTTACAGGAACAGATGGCGTAACGTACAATAGGGCAAATCCGGCTAATTACATGCAGTTAGGGCCAATTCCGCTAAAAATTGATCCAGATGCGGCCAGAACAACTGCTTTAACAACCGTAGATATTATTGTATATCGTTATGCTGATGTTTTACTATCAAGAGCAGAAGCGATAGCGAATAAAACTGGAACTCCAACACAAGAGGCCATAGATTTAGTAAATATCGTAAGAAGGAGAGCTAAAATCAGCGAAATACAATTAGCAGACTATGCGACGCTATCTAAATTTAACGATATGATTCTCCTAGAAAGATCACATGAATATTGGTGCGAAAACGGACAATACCGTTCAGATTTAATCCGACACGGAAAATTTACAGAACATGCTCTTGCCTTAAATGGTGCGGCAAGTCAAAGTGCTCCTTATAAAGCATTATTTCCTTTTTCATTGGATAGAATAAGTGAAGGTAAAGGTAAATTTATTCAGAACCCTGGATATAATTAATTAGAAGGTTATCACTTTTTGTGAAAGTATAAAATGAAATCAGATAATTTAATTATAAAAAAAATGAAAAACTTACTATTGCTATTTTGTCTTTTCCTAAATATGGCGTCAAGCTGCCAAAGTGATGGCGACAAAAATAATGGAGAGCAAACAAATGGACTTGAAAAAGTTACGTATGCGGTTTCTAACGAAGTTTTTACAAATCCAGAGCGTGGATTTATGCATACGTGGCAGGTAAATTCTGAAGGAGCAGCAATCACTGCTGCCTCTTTGAATAATTTAAAGAAGGAAAATGTGAGTCTTATTCTACGTTTGTATTATCTAGAAAAATTTAAAACAACTCCTTTAAGCCAGACACAATTAGATCTTATTAAAACTGATTTTACTCGTTTGAGAGAAGCTGGTTTAAAATGTGTTTTACGTTTCGCCTATACTGATGCACAGGATGGTTCAGATGCTTCTGTTGCCGTAATATCTGGACATTTAGATCAGCTAAAACCTATTCTGGAAGAAAATAAAGATGTAATTGCTTTTGTACAGGCAGGTTTTGTAGGAGCTTGGGGAGAATGGTATTACACCACTAATCAGCTTACTACGCCAGCAAATAAAAAACTGATTCTAGATAAACTTCTAGAATCTTTTCCAAAAGAAGTGAAAATTCAGGTAAGAACGCCAAAAATAAAACAGGATTTTGTTGCTACAACAACAGCAATGGATGCAACAGTGGGTTATGGAACGTCAAATACAGCTCGTTTAGGTTTTCATAACGATTGTTTTATGGCAAGTGTTGACGATTATGGAACATATACAAATGTTACTGCTGATAAAACATATATAAGCAATGAAGCGCTTTATGTTCCAACAGGAGGAGAAACTTGTCCTCCAGCAAATGTACCTATTGCCAGTTGCAGTATTGCAGAAACAGAAATGACACTTTTAAAATGGACGTATTTAAATCTGGATTATTACGGTCCTGTTTTGCAAGAATGGAGAAATAATAACTGTTTTACCGATTTTGAGAGAAAATTAGGGTATAGACTTTCTGTGTCTTCTTCAAGCATAAAAAAAGAGGTTGCACTAAATGGTTCATTGGAGTTTAATGCTTTGATAAACAATTCTGGTTTTGCACCAGTTTATAATCCAAAAAATGCTTTTTTAATTTTGAGAGCAACAACTGGAGGTACTATATATAAGAAAAAGTTAAACTTCGATGTTAGAAAAGTAGTGCCAAAAGTGACTTTCGACTTAAAAGAATCGGTGAGTTTGTCGGGAGTTCCAGCAGGAACTTATGAATTACTTTTAAAAATAGAAGACAGTTCTTCTAAACTGGCAGACCGCCCAGACTATTGTGTTCGTTTGGCAAATACAGGAATATGGGAAGCAACAACAGGATTCAATAAATTATCGCAAACGGTTATCATTAAATAGTTATTCAAAACATTTAAATTCCAAAACCATGAAAAAAATAAAATTAACCCAATATATAACATTGCTTGCTGTTTTGTTATTGCTGACAGCTTGTTCGAGCGATGGTTCGTCATCAGAGGATTCAGCAACAAAACCTACTGCAGACTTTTCTTTTACAAATGATGGAAGCACATTTACATTTACCAATCTTTCAACAAACGGTACAAAGTATCGATGGGATTTTGGGGATTTATATTATACATCTGCTGAAAAAGATCCTATTTACACTTATAAAATTGAAGGTGAAATAAGAGTTTCTTTGACTGTGACAAATGACAAAGGAGAAGAAGCGTTTATTACTAAAACGATTACTGCACCAAGAATTATAATTATTGATATAAAAGTTGATGGAAAATTTACAGATTGGGACGATGTTGCTGTAACAGATGAAAATACTTCAGGAAATGGCTCTATTCAAAAAATTAAGATTTGGGCGGGCGGTCCAAATGTAAATGTGTACTTGGAAGGAAACAAAAAAATGCTAATGGAATTGGTAGATATGTATATCAATACTGATGGTAATACCCAAACTGGATTTTTGCACAGCAATTGGCCTCAAGGTTCTGGAGCAGAGTTTTTATTTGAAGGACCATTAGTAAGTAACGGTTGGGGCGATTTCTATAAACATACCGATCCAAATGGCGGTTGGGGCTGGGGGCAACAAGTAGGTTCCGGAGTTAACTTGAAATCATCTGGAATTGTAAGTCTTTCATCAACTACCAATGCGATTGAATTTAGTATTCCAAAATCGCAATTAGGAACCTTAGGAAGTTCAATTGGTATTGCCATCACCGAAATGAATGCAGGCTGGGCTCTTGTAGCAAACTTCCCTGAAGGACCTAAGTTCTCTACATTACAATTGTAGTTTGTCATCGATAGCCGGTCAAAACGTGCCATTGGCTGAAGCGTTTTTTGAAGATTAATTGTTTTTATTCCAATGGCATGAGCTATCGAGTTTATATAATTTTATAATCCCGGTTATTTAAAAAATATCGGGATTATTATAAAATAGAAAAAAGAAGAAATGACTAAAGTTATTGCCAATAATCGATTAATGTCTATAGATGTATTGCGAGGATTTGATTTGTTAATGATTATTGTTGCAGATCGATTTTTTTATAATTTACATGTAGCATCTCAAACCAATTTTACAAAAACCTTAGCGGATCAGTTTGAACATCCAGAATGGATTGGTTTTCATTTGTATGATGTCATTATGCCTTTGTTTCTGTTTGTAGTAGGAGTAGTGATTCCATTTTCTTTAGGAAATAGAAGTGTTGAATCAGCTTCAAAACACAAATTATATGCTCATATTTTAAAGCGATTCGTAATTCTATTTATACTTGGATGGATTGTGCAGGGAAATTTATTGTTTTTAGATATTTCGAAGTTTCATGTTTTCAGTAATACATTACAGGCCATTGCGGTTGGTTATTTGTTTTCATGTATGGCTTATCTCAATTTACCTAAAAAAGGAAGATATTTATTTTTTGTCACATGCCTTGTTTTATACGCCGTATTATTATCGATTCCGAATTTCTTCGGACATCATTTTGAATTGCTTTCAAATAAAAATCTTCCTATTTATATTGATCAGCAGGTTTTTGGTCGATTTTATGATCAGACACAATATTCTTGGCTATTAACAGGGTTAGGATTTACGGCAACAACTTTATCAGGATTATTTGCGGGAGAGTTGCTGCTGTCTTCAAATTCGAGATCAAAAATAGCTTTGCATCTGGCAGTAATTGGTGTTATCGGAATAGCAACTTCATTGCTTATTGGTTTTTGGCATCCTATAATAAAAAAAATATGGACAAGTTCATTTGTAATTTTTTCATCAGGAATCAGCTTTGTTTTATTAGCTTTATTCTATTGGCTTGTAGATGTAAAGGGGTATACAAAATGGGCATATCCATTTCGGGTCATTGGGCTTAATGCCATTGCGGCTTATGTAGGTTCTCACGTTTTAAATTTCTCAGCTATAGCTAAACAAATTTTCTTTGGTTTTGAGCAGTTTACGGGAGCGTATTACGATGCATTTTGTGATTTAGCAGGATTTGCAATTCTTTATTTCATACTTTGGTATATGCACAAAAATAAGACTTATATAAAAGTGTAATAAGAACAAATTACTACAGAGAAAACGTTCAAAAAAAAATATCATTAAAACAAAAAAAATGAAAAGTTTAAGATTTTTATTCATAGCATTTTTGCTATTCAAAGTTTGTACTACATCAGCACAGCTTATCAAAACAAAAACACCAAAAAGAGATAAAGGACAAACTGATGTTTTACGTCTGGCAACACCAGCAATCCCTCATGTTCGAGTAGCAATTATTGGTTTAGGAATGCGCGGTACTGGAGCTGTAGAGCGTATTCCGCATATTCCAGGAGTAGAAATCGTAGCATTGTGCGATATGATGGAAGAAAGAACAAAAGCGGCAAATGATACTCTGCTAAAACTCGGTGCGCCAAAAGCACAGGAATTTTTTGGAGAAGATGCTTGGAAAAAAGTAACAAAATTAGATAATGTGGATCTAGTTTATATTGTAACCGATTGGAAGCATCATGCCAATATCGCAGTTCAAGCTATGAAAGATGGTAAACATGTTGCTGTTGAAGTTCCAGGGGCTCTGACCATGAAAGAAATCTGGGATATTATTGATACTTCTGAGAAAACTAGAAAACATTGTATGATGCTTGAAAACTGTGTTTATGATTTCTTCGAATTGACTACTTTAAACATGGCACAGCAAGGTTTATTTGGAGAAATTCTTCATGCCGAGGGTTCTTATATTCATGGACTTCAGCCCTATTGGCAAAACTACTGGAATAACTGGAGAATGGATTATAACCGCAAACACAGGGGAGATGTTTATCCAACACACGGAATGGGGCCGGCTTGTTTGGCTTTGAATATTCATAGAGGTGATAAAATGAATTTCTTAGTTTCAATGGATACTAAAGCAGTTGGAAATCCAGCATTTATAAAAGAAAAAACAGGAGAAGTGGTTACTGATTTTAGAAATGGAGATCACACCATGACAATGATTCGTACTGAAATGGGAAAAACAATCCAAATTCAGCACGATGTTACAAGTCCAAGGCCTTACAGCAGAATGTATCAATTGTCAGGAACAAAAGGATTTGCAAATAAATATCCGGTCGAAGGTTATGCAATTGATGCAAAAGAAGCTGGAGCAGAAATTTCTAAAAATTATCAAAATCTTAATGCTGAAGAATTTGTATCGGAAGATGTAAAAAAGATATTAATGGAAAAATATAAAAATCCAATTGTAAAAGATATAGAAGAAATGGCTAAAAAAGTAGGAGGTCATGGAGGTATGGATTTTGTTATGGATTATAGGATGTTTTACTGTCTCCAAAAAGGACTTCCATTAGATATGGATGTTTATGATTTAGCAGAATGGTCTTGTTTAAGTCCGTTAACAGAGATTTCTTTAGATAACAATTCAGCTCCTGTCGAAATTCCTGATTTTACGAGAGGAGCATGGCAAAAATTAAAAACGGTTGAATTTTCTAAATAAAAAAATATAATTGATTGTTTAGTTATTTTTTGTTAGCCTTAAAAATCTCCTGTACAAGAACAGGAGATTTTTTAACTGAATAAATGAATAATTGATTGCAATTTTAATGCAGATCAATATTCCACAATTAATGGTTTTTGCTTTCATTTAATCTTAATTTGTTGTAAATGAGTTGTTAATGTGTCGATTAGTTGAGTTTTTTTATATATGTTATTAAAATTAATTTTAAATTTAATTGTTTTAAAATGTTCTAAAAATAAACGAGATTTCCTTTTAGACAATAGTATAAGAATAGTTACGGTTTTTGTCTTAGCAGTCTATTTTTCTTGTTGAATTATGAAATTATGACCAAAAGATATCTGTTTTATATTAGAAAACTTAAGAACATTAACAAAAAGCTGCTACTTAGTTAAAAATAAATAAAAGTTACTATTTTATTTTTCTGATGCAATAAAAATGCAGATATTTGCAAAAAAAATGCAAATACTTGCAAAAAAAGGATTGCTGTTTTTTTTTAGGTTTTAATATCGAAGTTGAAGGAATTCAGAAAATAAATTAAAAAAAATATACCATGTTAAAAAGTAAAATCGACAAAGCAACAGGTTTCGAAAAACGATTCGAAAACATAAACACAGTTGTTTTTGAAAACTCAACAGAAGCTTCAAAAGAAGTAGCGCAGGAAATTGCAGCTTTAATCAAAGAAAAACAAAAAGAAGGAAAACCTTGTATTTTAGGTTTGGCAACAGGCTCTTCTCCAAAAGGATTATATGCTGAATTAGTACGCCTTCACAAAGAAGAAGGTTTGAGTTTCAAAAACGTAATCAGTTTTAACTTGGATGAATATTATCCAATGGAACCGAATTCAATCAACAGTTATGTTCGTTTCATGAAGGAACTTTTGTTTGATCATGTCGATATTTTACCTGAAAACGCTCACGTTCCAGACGGACTTTTGACAAAAGAGCAAATTGCAGATTATTGCCACGAATATGAAGCTAAAATTGAAGCTTTAGGCGGAATCGATCTTCAGATTCTTGGAATTGGAGGAAACGGACATATTGGTTTTAACGAATCAGGTTCGCTTCAAAACTCTAAAACTCGTTTAGTGGCTTTGGATCATATTACAAGAGTTGCGGCAAGTAAAGATTTCTTTGGTTTGAATAATACGCCAAGAACGGCTATTACACTTGGAGTTAAAAAAATCATGGAAGCAAAAAGAGTAATCTTATTAGCTTGGGGTGAAGGAAAAGCAAATATTGTAAAAAAATCTGTTGAAGATGAAGTTACAAACCGAGTTCCTGCATCTTTCTTGCAAGAGCACAACAATGCGGTTTTTGTTTTGGATAAAGAAGCTTCTTCAAAACTAACGAGAATCAACAAGCCTTGGTTGGTTGAGAAAATCGTTTGGACAGATAAATTAACTCGTAAAGCGGTTTTAGGATTAGCATTAGATCTGAAAAAACCAATTTTAATGCTTACAGATGCTGATTATATCGAAAACGGTATGAGCGATTTGTTAGCAGATTCAGGTCCAGCTTACGATACTAATATTAAGATTTTTAATAAATTACAAAATACAATTACAGGTTGGCCGGGTGGAAAACCAAATTCAGATGATACACATCGTCCTGAAAGAGCGGAACCAGCTAAAAAACGTGTATTAATCTTCAGCCCACATCCAGATGATGATATTATTAGTATGGGAGGAACTTTCATGCGTTTGCAAGAGCAGGGACATGAAGTACACGTGGCTTACCAGACTTCTGGAAACATTGCAGTTGCTGATGATGAAGCGCTTCGTTTTGCAAGATTCGTAATTGATTACAACGAGAAATTCGGAATCAAAAGCGAAGAAGCAGATAACATCTACAAAAAAGCTGAAGCATTTTTACAGAACAAAAAGAACAGCGAAATTGACATTCCTGAAGTTCGTTACATTAAAGGTTTAATCAGAAAAGGAGAGGCGAGAGCTACAAGTTATTTTGTGGGGCTTCCGGATTCTCAGATTCATTTTATGGAATTGCCTTTCTATGAAACAGGAACAATCGAGAAAAAACCAATTGGACCAGAAGACATTCAGTTGACTGTTGATTTAATTGAAAAAATTAAACCACATCAAATTTATGCGGCTGGAGATTTAGCAGATCCACACGGAACACACAAAGTTTGTTTGGATGCTATTTTTGAAGCAGTAAAAGTTTTAAAACCAAAAGAATTCATGAACGACTGTTGGTTATGGTTATATCGTGGAGCTTGGCAGGAATGGGGAATTGATGAAGTTGAAATGGCGGTTCCAATGAGCCCTGATCAGGTTTTAGCAAAACGTCACGGAATCTTCAAACACCAGTCTCAAAAAGATGGAGTGGTTTTCCAAGGAACAGACGCAAGAGAGTTCTGGCAGAGAGCAGAAGACAGAAACCGTGAAACAGCAGAATTGTACCACCAATTAGGTTTGGCAACTTATGCTGCGATGGAAGCTTTCGTGAGATGGCATTATTAAGAGTATCAGTTTTCAGTGTCAGTTTTCAGTTTTTAACTGTGGTTGAAATCTGCAACTGAAAACTTTAAAAATATTTTTGAAGCAGGGAAAGAGAATTAAAATAGGTTCTTTTTTCTTGCTTCTTTTTTTAAGATGCTGAGGTTCTAGGTTTTTCAGCCTATGTATGTGTTTTTGTTGTAAACTGTAAACTGTGACTGAGACTGAAAACTATTTTTTAATCTGTGGCAAAAGAAAAATAAGTAATAGCTTTGCATAGCGAAGCAAGTACAGAAGTCTGTTTTCTGTTTTCTATTCTCTTTCCTCTCAAAAAAAAAATGGATCAAGACAAAAAACAACTCATAAAATTAGCCCACACCAAAATGCCTTTCGGGAAATATGAAGGAAAATATTTAATTGATTTGCCTGAGTATTATGTGGTTTGGTATCATAATAAAGGTTTTCCAAAAGGAGAGCTTGGACAGCAATTACAATTAATTTATGAGTTGAAATTGAATGGTTTGGAGGAATTGATTCGTAACATTAAGAAGCAATATCCGAAGCCTTAAAAGCAGATTTTTAATTGTTTAAGTTTATCGATCATTAGCTGCGAATTTTTATTCAAAAATCCAAAATCCTTTCATTTTCTAAAGCCAGAACTTCAAACGTGCATTTAAATTGAAAGAAGTCTAAAAAATTAAAAATTATCTCATTCTCGAATTGATAAATTGTCTAATTAAATTTGTACTTTTGCCAAGTTTTTTACACAACTACTTACAAACAACAACAGAATGAATCAAACAAAATATATTTTTGTTACAGGAGGTGTGACCTCTTCATTAGGAAAAGGGATTATCGCGGCATCTTTGGCAAAATTGTTACAAGGAAGAGGATACCGTACAACTATTCAGAAATTTGATCCATACATTAACGTTGACCCAGGAACTTTAAATCCTTATGAGCACGGAGAATGTTACGTAACAGATGATGGAGCTGAAACTGACTTAGACTTAGGACACTACGAGCGTTTCTTGAACGTTCCTACATCTCAGGCTAATAACGTTACTACAGGAAGAGTTTATCTTTCGGTTATTGAAAAAGAAAGAAGAGGAGAATTTTTAGGAAAAACAGTTCAGGTTGTTCCTCATATCACAAACGAAATCAAAGACAGAATGCAATTGCTAGGGAAATCTGGCGATTATGATATTGTTATTACTGAAATTGGTGGAACTGTTGGTGATATCGAATCTCTACCTTATATAGAATCTGTTCGTCAATTGGTTTGGGAATTAGGTGAAAACAACGGAATTGTGATTCACTTGACATTGGTTCCTTATTTGGCTGCTGCTGGTGAATTAAAAACAAAACCTACTCAGCACTCTGTTAAGACTTTAATGGAAAGCGGTATTAAAGCCGATATTTTGGTTTGTAGAACAGAGCACGAATTGTCCCAGGAATTACGCCAAAAATTAGCTTTATTCTGTAATGTGAAGAAAGAAGCCGTTATTCAGTCAATCGATGCTTCTACAATATATGAAGTTCCGAATTTAATGCTGGAAGAAGGATTAGATGTTGTGGCTTTAAAGAAATTAGATTTACCTAAAAAAGCATCTCCAGACCTTAAAAACTGGAACACTTTCTTGAAAAGATTAAAAAGCCCAAAACAAACTGTAAACATTGGTTTGGTTGGTAAATATGTAGAAATGCAGGATTGTTACAAATCTATTTTAGAGGCATTCATTCATGCTGGTGCTGCAAACGAAACTAAAGTAAACGTAATTTCAATTCATTCAGAGCATATTAATGCTGAGAATGTAGAAGAGAAATTAGGAACTCTTGATGGAGTTTTAGTTGCTCCAGGTTTTGGTGAAAGAGGTATTGAAGGAAAAATTGAAGCAGTTCGTTACGTTCGTGAAAACAATATTCCTTTCTTCGGAATTTGTTTAGGAATGCAGATGTCTGTTATTGAATATTCCAGAAATATTTTAGGTTATAAAGAAGCAAATTCTACAGAGATGAACGATAAAACGCCTCATCCGGTTGTGAATTTAATGGAAGAGCAGAAAAATGTAACCGATAAAGGAGGAACAATGCGTTTAGGTGCTTGGAAATGTGATATTAAACCAGACACTTTAGCATACAAAATTTACGGAGAAAAAACCATTTCGGAGCGTCACCGCCACCGTTATGAGTACAACAATAAATATGCAGATGAACTGCAAAAAGCGGGTTTAAAAGCTTCTGGTGTTAATCCTGATACAGGTTTAGTGGAGATTGTAGAATTAGAAAATCACCCATTCTTTATTGGAGTACAATATCACCCAGAATACAAAAGTACAGTTGCCAATCCGCACCCTATTTTCGTAAACTTTGTAGCTGCGGCAGTAAATGCGCATAAAAAATAATAATTCATTCTAAGAGGTGTAACTTTTAAATTAAACTAATTACTAATATCCTCAAACGAATAACTTTTTTAAAAATAATGGAAGAAAAAAAATTAGACCTCAATTCGATCATTGGTTTTGTATTGATATTCGGAATCTTGATTTGGATTTTTTATCAAAATCAACCTTCTGAGAAAGAAATTGCTGCTGAAAAAGCCAAGAAAGAATTAGTAGCTAAACAAGAAGCACAAGCAAAAGCAGACAAAGCTAAAGTAGCGGCATTACCTGTTGCGGCAACGCCAGGAGATACAGCTCAATTGGCTCAATTGCAAAAAACTTTAGGAGGATTTGCTTATTCTGCAACACTTCCTTCTGCTAAAGAGACTTTTACAACAATCGAAAACGAGAAGCTTAAGCTTAAAATCGCTAATAAAGGTGGTTACATTGTTGAAGCGACTTTAAAAGAATTTGAAAAATTTAAAAAAGGTTCTGGTCAGTTAGTTGAATTAATTAAAAACAATAACTCAAACTTAAATTTACAGCTTCTTACTACAGATAATAGAACATTAAATTCTAAAGATTTGTATTTTGAACCAACATTAGAAAAAATTGGTGCAGACCAAGTTTTATCTATGCGTTTAAAAGCTGGAGCAAATGAGTTTTTGGAGTATAAATATATCTTGAAGCCAAATGATTACTTAGTTGGTTTTGATATTCGTTCTCAAGGTTTAAATAAAGTTTTAAATTCTGCTAAACCATTAAATTTAGAATGGGATTTAAAAACATACAGAAACGAGAAAAGTGTTTCTTACGAAAATCGTTTTGCTCAAATTGATTACAAATACAACGAGTCAAAATACAATAATGTAAGTCAGCACGGACAAGGAAAAGAAGAAACTCCTACTAAAGTTAGTTTTGTAGCTTTTAAACAGCATTTCTTTGCCACAATTTTATCTACAGAAAAACCATTTGAAACATCAAAATTACAGTCTGATGATTTAGTTAAAGATGAAAAAATCGATACTGTTTTTACTAAACAGTTTAGAGCCAATTTGCCTTTAGCGTTTACAAACGGAGAGATCGATTACAAAATGAATTTGTATATGGGTCCTGTAGATTACAAAACATTAAAAGCTTACGATAAAAATTTTGATAAAATCATTCCGTTAGGATGGGGAATTTTTGGATGGATTAACAAATTTATCTTTATTCCATTATTTGGTTTCTTAAGTTCAACTATTGGATTATCATTAGGAATTGCTATTATCATTTTTACTATAATTATCAAATTGGCCATGTCGCCAATTACATATAAATCATTCTTGTCTCAGGCTAAAATGAAAGTTTTAAGACCTGACATTGCAGAGTTGGGAGAAAAATTCAAAAAAGACCCAATGAAGAAACAACAGGAAACAATGAAACTGTACAACAAAGCAGGAGTAAACCCAATGGCAGGATGTATCCCAGCGTTGATTCAGCTTCCTTTTATGTATGCATCATTCCAGTTTTTCCCTGCTGCATTTGAATTAAGACAAAAAAGTTTCCTTTGGGCTGACGATTTGTCCTCTTTTGACTCGGTTGTGAAATTACCATTCAACATTCCATTGTACGGAGATCACATCAGTTTGTTCCCAATTTTGGCAGCAATTGCAATTTTCTTCTACATGAAAATGACTTCAGGAGATCAGCAAATGGCAGCGCCTCAGCAAGAAGGTATGCCAGATATGGCAAAAATGATGAAAATCATGATTTATGTTTCGCCATTAATGATGTTAATTTTCTTCAACAGTTACGGTGCTGGTTTGAGTTTGTATAACTTTATTTCGAACTTAATTACAATCGGAATTATGTTTGTTATCAAGAATTATATTGTAGACAGTGAAAAAATTCACGCTCAGATTCAAGAAAACAAACAAAGAGAGCCAAAGAAACCAAGTAAGTTCCAGCAACGTCTTCAAGAAGTAATGGAACAGCAGGAAGCTGCAAAAGCTCAGGCTCAGAACAAGAAAAAGAAATAATTCTAAACAAAAAAAATCTCGATTTATCGGGATTTTTTTTTGCCAATATAATTTATAATTCAGATTTTCGTTAAGCTTAAAAAATATACTATGATCTCTAAAAAAATCATTCTTGGATTACTATTTCTAAATGCATTGGTTTTAAATGCACAGACAGAAATTAATAAAGTTGATGCTGCAGGAAAAAAAGACGGACTTTGGAAAGGTACTTATACTGAATCTAAGCGTCCGCGTTATGAAGGAACTTTTAATCACGGAAAAGAGACCGGTCTTTTTAAATTTTTTGATGATACTAAAAAAGGAGATGTAATCGCAACAAGAGATTTTAGTGCCAATGATGGCAGTTCGTATACTATTTTCTATGATCAGAATAAAAATATAGTGAGCGAAGGAAAAGAAATTGGGAAATCTCGTGAAGGAGAATGGAAATATTATCATAAAGCTTCAAAGGTTTTAATGACTTCTGAAAATTATAAAAACGGAAAGCTGGAAGGCTTGAAAACTATTTATTATCCTAATGCAAAAGTGGCAGAAGAGATGATGTATAAAAATGGTTTGAAAGAAGGTGCTTATAAAAAAATAGGACAGGACGGAACACTTTTAGAAGAATCTACTTTTAAAAATAATGAATATAATGGAGATGCTGTTTTTTATGAATCAGATGCTTCAGTGGCATCGAAAGGGAAGTTTGTAAACGGTAAAAAAGCAGGAATCTGGCAGTTTTATCAAAAAGGGAAATTGATAAAGGAAGTAAATATGAGTGACCCTAAAAATACTAATAAAGCTTCTGAGAAAGGGCCGGCTCCTAAAAAATAATAGATGTAATAATTCTAGCGAAAGGACTTAAAATTTTTTTTAAGTCCTTTTTTTTGTGTTATCGTTTTTTTTCTTGATTTCGTTTTTATGTAAGTAAAATATAGTAAGTTTATAATCTAAATCAAACCTATATGAAAGTTAAAAGTCTACTATTTTTGTTCTTAATGTTTACGGGTATTTATGCACAAAATAAAGATGAAGCAGATAAACTTGTAGAATCTGGTATAGTTCTTCATGATAAAGGTGATTATGAAGGAGCAATTAAAAATTATGATAAAGCATTAGAACTAGATAAAGACAATTTGTTTGCTTTAATTGAAAAATCTTTAACATTGAATTCTTTAAACAAATTTGATGAAGTTATAGCTATTTCAAAACATGCTATTGTAACTCATCCTGAAAGCGGACTTCAGAATGTTTACGTTAATTATGCTAATGCGTTAGATCATTTAAAGAAAAATGAAGAAGCCTTAAAAATATACGAAGAAGGAATTCAGAGATTTCCAAATTATTATCAATTGTATTTTAATAAGGGGATTTGTTATGCGAATTCTAATAAAAGTTCAGAAGCTCTTTCCTGCTTTCAAAAATCTTTGAGTATAAATCCAAAACATTCTGGTTCATTAAATGCTATCGGGATATTAGAGACAAATTCTAATAGAATTCCTGCTGTTATGGCATTTTCAAGATTTTTAATTGTTGAACCGCAAACAAGCAGATCAAAGAAGAACTTTGAAAATTTAAAAAGCTTAATGATGAAAGGCGTGACTCAAACAGGTGAGAAAGCAGTAACAATTAATATCGATGCATCAACACTTCCAGATTCTACAGGGGTTAAAAAAGAAAATGATTTTTCTTCGGCAGATTTGATACTTTCTATGAGTGCAGGTTTAGACTTTGATAAAAAGAATGTAAAAAAAACAGATGCAGAGAATTTTATACGAAAATTTGAGGTTATTTGTGCCTCATTAGAAGAGACAAAGAATGATAATACAGGATTTTATTGGAACTTTTTAGCGCCATATTTCATCGAGATGAAAAATAAAAAGCTCATTGAGCCTTTTGCGTATATCGCATATGTGGATTCAGGCGAGGAAGATGTTGCTAAATGGCATAAAAAGAATCAAGATAAATTAGATAAATTTTACGAGTGGTCCAAAAACTATAAATGGAGTACTAATTAGTAATTTTTTTACATTTGACTAACAAATTAATCTGACCAATGGATTTAAACGAACTTTTAGGAAGGTTTTTGCTTTTGTTTTTTTCGATTTTGGTTTTGTATTTTTTCTCAAACAGAAAAGATAATGCAACCATAAATCCATTGATGGTTATTGTTGGACTTTGTACTTTTTCGCTTTGTTATTTGTTTACCAAAATTGAAATTGGAGTAGGAATTGGGTTTGGATTATTTGCTATTTTTTCGATACTTCGTTTTAGAACACAATCTTTTACAGTAAATGCCATAATCTTTCTTTTTGCTACAATAACCTTGTCTATTTTGGATATTATGTATCCATTTGAAAAGATTGAATTATTGCTGTTTTTTCAATTGATCATAATCGGTTTTTATGTTTTAGCGTCGATTATTGTCAATAAGAAAGCTTCTAAATACCTTAATTCTGTTGATGTGAAAATTTCGCTTGACGAGAACTTTTCTTTAAATTCAGAATATATTCGGAAAACAATTCAGCAGCAAATTAAAATTGAAGAATTTGATTTTAGAATTGTCTTAATTAATACGGCGACGAACGAAATAGATTTATTAGTTTTCTATTAATCATTAAAAGGGCGAACTTGTTTAATATATAAATCTCTCTTTTCGCCAACGATTTTAAATTCAATATCAACAGGATGAAACTGGTTTTTACGCCAATAACGATACATTTTTTCTTCGATTTTTCTACTGACATTAAAAATGTTGCTCATTTCTTTTTTGCTCAATAAAGGCTCGTTGTTATTTAAATTTGAATTGGAAGTATAATCAACATCAAAGTCGGTTTCATCTTTTCCGTCATTGAAATGATAAGCGACAAATTGTTCACAGATTTCACCTTTTTGTGGCTTTACAACAGAATTCTCTCCCTTTTGAACATTTACGGTAATTCCTGGGAAGTTTTCTCTAAAAAGGTTTTTAGTAATGATGACACCATTTGCCAATTCATCAGGAAAAGAGCGATGCACCAAAACACCCATGGCTATATTTTGCTGATCGATGCCAAATAATTCTCTTTCGTTGTATGAAGCTTCGTTCCAAACACTTGCCCAAACTTGCTTGATTGCTTTTTCAAAAGTTTTAATAGAATCGCCTAAAATTCCAGTTTTCGAATCGTATAATCCTGCTCCATTAAAATCTTCCAAATCTTCGGCATTGGTTGAAGAGCGAAACCTGAAATTCTTGAATTTGGCATCCTTAAAAGCTAGATTTAATTTTGAAATTAATTCAGGATTAATTGGTTCTTTTTTGATGGCCTCTCTAATTTTTTTCAGTTGCTTATTAATCCAAACTGTAGAATCTTTCTTCGGAAAAGCTAAAAGTTCAGCAATCAATGGAGAAATAGAGCTTTTCTGAATATGCTGTGTATAAAAATAAAAGGGAATGGCATGAGCATTTTCTGGAACTTTAAACGGAATTTCTTTTGAAATTGCAATCAAATAGGCCATATTTTGTGCTTTGGAACCAATGTAGTTTACGCCTTTTTTAGGTATTTGAGATAAATCAACTAATTCGGTTATTGTGTTATCGATTGTTAGTTTTTTCTTTTTACCAGCAGATTTTACTGTGATTTTTTTGGTTGTTTCCTTGATGTAAAAAGTATCGATTGCTATCTTTAATTCCACTTTTTTAGAAAGAAGACTTTTGATATTGTTGTCTTTTTCAATATCGGTATATGCCATAATCGGAATCTTTCTGTTCTTGCCTAAAAGTACCAAATGGCTCAAAGGTGTTTGAAGTTCATTTACAATAATTCCTCTTACATTTGGAAGAATATCTGGTGTTCCATTCAAAACAATGATTTCGTCGGGATTTGGTTTTGTGGTTTCTAATTCTTTAAGGTTGTATTTTTTGAGAATTCCGACATTTGTTCCTCGAACGACTTCTTGATATTTAACCTCTCCAAAAATGTAATCCGATTTCACGCACGGAATTTTAAATTTCTGTTGCTGAAACCATTCCATCATTTGAGGATTGTTCAAGTAGAATTTTAATTTTCCTCCAATGAAAGTAGAATTTTTAACCATATTAAAAAAGCGTTCGATCAATACAATCGGCATATGATCGGAAGCGGCGAGTTCGAAAATCCATTTATCAGTTCCTTTAATATGATTTAGATTTCCAAGAAGAAAATCCCTGTCTTTTTCTGTATTGCTGTAATTTCTATCATTGAAAATGTCTAAATCTGGAGAATAACCCAAATAATTGGTGGCAAAATCAAAATGCAGTAAAATGAGACTGCTATTGAAATAATACATCTTCTGTTTTCTCAGGTCATAAATCACTTTAACCGATTCAATATTGGAGAATTTATCCGATAAAGGTTTGCCTTTAAATACCTTGTAAGCTTCGTAATCTGGAAGAGAAGAGACGAAACGCTGTGCATTTAAAGTGGTTAAGAGAAACAGGAAAAATAAGCTGTAAATGTATTTTTTCATGTCTTTTAAAATAGATGATTAAATGTACTTAAAAAAGTAATAAGTTTTATCTACTGTGGGATTACTTAAACTAATGAAAACCATTGTGAAATTTTCTATTATTTGGCGTACCTTTGCAACCTTAAAAAATTAAACATTTCAAAATGAAACGAGTAGTTGTTGGACTTTCAGGTGGAGTAGATTCTAGTGTTGCGGCTTATTTATTGCAACAGCAAGGATACGAAGTAATTGGCCTTTTTATGAAGAACTGGCATGATGATTCGGTTACTATTTCTAACGAATGTCCTTGGTTGGAAGATAGTAACGATGCTTTGCTTGTTGCTGAAAAACTAGGAATACCGTTTCAGACTGTTGATTTGAGTGAAGAATACAAAGAAAAAATCGTGGACTATATGTTTAACGAATACGAAAAAGGAAGAACTCCAAATCCTGACGTGCTTTGTAACCGCGAAATCAAATTTGATGTGTTTATGAAAATCGCTTTAAGTCTTGGTGCAGATTATGTAGCAACAGGACATTACTGCCAAAAAAGCGAAATCGAAGTGGACGGAAAAACGGTTTATCAATTGATTGCTGGAAATGATGTTAACAAAGATCAATCATACTTTTTGTGCCAATTGTCTCAAGAACAATTATCAAAAGCCTTATTTCCTATTGGAGCTTTAACAAAACCAGAAGTACGAGAAATCGCAGCTGAAATGGAATTGGTTACTGCTGAAAAGAAAGATTCTCAAGGATTGTGTTTTATTGGAAAAGTTCGTCTTCCAGAATTTCTGCAGCAAAAATTACAGACCAAAGAGGGTAAAATTGTTCAAGTAGATAAAAACGATCCAATTTATACTGCTGTAAAATTGGATGATCTTTCTTTGGAAGAAGCACTAAAATTAGAATCTCAAAAATTAGAATATCTTCCAACTATGGGAAAAGTAGTTGGGAAACATCAAGGTGCGCATTATTTTACCGTTGGACAAAGAAAAGGTCTAAACGTAGGAGGAACAACAGATCCTTTGTTTGTAATTGCGACAGATGTTGAAACTAATACTATTTATACTGGTTTATCAAGTCATCACCCTGGATTATTCAAAAAAGCGCTTTTTGTTGGCGAGTCTGAGGTACACTGGATTAGAGAGGATTTGACCTTGAAAGCGGGCGAGAAAATGGAAGTAATGGCTAGAATTCGTTACCGTCAGCCTTTGCAGAAAGCTGTTTTACACCAATTTGAACATGGAATGTATGTGGAGTTTGAAGAACCACAGTCAGCCATTACAGAAGGACAATTTGTTGCTTGGTATTTAGGAAATGAATTAGTTGGTTCGGGAGTAATTTCTTAGCTTTATACTTTATTTGGAAGAAATTCCATAAAAAGTATACTATGAGATATAACTTTACTTTTATTTTAATACTTCTTTCATTTTCTGCATTTGCGCAAGAAGAAGCTTGGGTTTATTTTAAATCTAAACCGAATGCTCAGTTATTCTTTGATAATCCGTTGACAGAACTTTCTCAGAGAGCTTTAGATAGAAGAACAAGCCAAAATATTGCTTTGGATATCACCGATGCACCTTTGGAAACTTCATACGTTAACCAGATTCAGGCAAGTACGGGAATAACCGTTATGGCACAGTCTAAATGGTTGAATGCACTTCATATTCGTGGTTCGCAGGCGAATGTGAACGCTTTAAAAACATTAGCTTTTGTTCAGAAAGTGGAATTTGCAGACAGAACTTTAAATACTACGGGAAAAAAGGTTTCTGAAGCTGTAGTCAATCAGACTAAAAAGCAATCACAGACCGCTGTAGATTATGCTTATGGTAATTCTGCCAATCAAATTCAAATGTTGAACGGACAGGTTTTGCATCAGCAGAATTATACTGGAGAAGGTAAAATTATTGCCGTTTTAGATGCGGGATTTCCAGGTGTAAATACCGCTCAACCATTTGAAAATCTTAGAAATAATAATAAAATTCTAGGAGGCTACGATTATACTACTCGAAATGCTAATTTTTATGCTGGAGGAGATCATGGAACAAAGGTGCTTTCTACAATGGGAGGATACAAGGAGAATGCATTGATAGGAACAGCTCCAAATGCTTCTTATTATCTTTTCATTACAGAAATTGATGCTTTAGAAAATCCTTTAGAAGAATCGCTTTGGGTTGAAGCGGCAGAGAAAGCAGATGCTTTGGGTGTGGATATTATCACAACTTCACTAGGATATTTCCTTTATCGTGATGAAGTTAGATATAATCATACTTACAGCGATATGAACGGAATTACTACTTTTATTTCGCGTGGTGCTGAAACTGCTTTCAGTAAAGGGATTTTGGTTTTAGCTTCGGCAGGAAATGAAGGTACTCAGGTAGAAAAACATATTGGTGCTCCTGCCGATGCTGTTTCTGTTTTAGCAATTGGTTCTGTTACTGCATCCAAGGTCAAAGCGGGCTCGAGTTCAATTGGCCCAAGTTATGATTTCAGAATAAAACCAGAAGTTATGGCACAGGGAGCTTCAGCGGTAGTTTCTGATCCAAATGGAAATATCGGTACAGCAAGTGGCACTTCGTTTTCGTGTCCTATTATGGCGGGAATGGCCGCTTGTTTATGGCAGGCATTTCCAACAAAAACAAATAAAGAAATCAGGCAAATGATTATCGCTTCTGCTGATCGTTATTCAACTCCGGATAATAATTATGGTTACGGAATTCCAAATTTTGGAAAGACTTTAAGTGTTGATGATTTTATAGCCGAAACTGCTTTTTCTGTATATCCAAATCCAGTTAAAAACACTCTTACTTTTTCTTTTTTAAATGAAAGTAATACCGCGTCTGTTACAATTTATTCTGTATTAGGTCAGAAATTGATAGAAGAAAAAATAAATAATTCAAATCCAATTCTTTCGATGCAGTCTCTGCAAAGCGGTCTTTACTTTTATAGTTTTGACGCCGAAAATCTGCATAAAACAGGAAAGATAATCAAGCAATAATTTTCTTAATGAATAAAATTACCCAACTTTTTAATATAAAATATCCAATCATTCAGGGCGGAATGATTTGGAACAGCGGTTATAAATTGGCTTCAGCGGTAAGTAATGCTGGAGGTTTAGGACTCATTGGTGCAGGTTCGATGTATCCTGAAGTTTTAAGAGAACATATTCAGAAATGTAAAAAAGCTACAGATAAACCTTTTGGGGTTAATATCCCGATGTTATATCCTAACATTGAGGAAATCATGAATATTGTGGTAGAAGAAGGCGTTGAAATTGTATTTACTTCTGCTGGAAATCCTAAAACATGGACCTCATTTTTAAAAGAAAAAGGAATTACAGTTGTACATGTTGTCAGCAGTAGTGTTTTTGCTTTAAAAGCGCAGGAAGCAGGTGTTGATGCTGTTGTAGCTGAAGGTTTTGAAGCGGGTGGACACAACGGCCGTGAAGAAACTACTACACTGACCTTGATTCCGATGGTAAAAGAAAAAATTAAAATTCCATTAATTGCTGCCGGAGGAATCGCAACGGGAAGAGGAATGCTGGCCGCAATGATTCTAGGTGCCGATGGAGTTCAGGTTGGAAGCCGCTTTGCCGCTTCTGTAGAATCATCTGCACACAATAATTTTAAAGAAACGATAGTTAATACTCAAGAAGGAGGTACTCAATTGACATTGAAAGAATTAGCTCCTGTTCGGTTGGTGAAAAATAAGTTCTTTCATGATGTTCAGGCTTTGTATGAAAAATGTCCGTCTAAAGAAGATTTAGTACAGCTTTTAGGAAGAGCAAGAGCCAAAAAAGGAATGTTTGAAGGAGATTTGGAAGAAGGGGAATTAGAAATTGGACAAATTTCAGGACTAATTCATGAAATCTTGCCAGTCGAACAAATTGTTAAACAAATGATCGCCGAATTTGAAGTTGCCAGCAAAGAAAAGGCTACATTTGAGTTTTAATTATCTGCAAGAAATATTTATGAATTCTTTACGCACTTATATTGTATTATTGTTTTTAGCTTTCGGATTGCAACAGGTTCAAAGTCAGTCTTATCATTTTAAAACTTCTGGTTTTAGCGTATTACAAAAAAATGAAAGAGGGAAATGGGGAAATTGGTCAGCATTAGAATTGGTAAATCTTTCCGTCGTTTTAGATACTGATAAACATAGAATTGTGGTGTATTCTCAGGAAATTCAGTTATTCAATATTTTAGATTATATTGAAAGAGAAGAAAATGATACTGATATTGTCTATTCTTTTATGTGCAAAGATAATGATGGGAAAGAATGTAAGCTTTCAATTATAACACGTAAAAAACAAGACTTCAGAAAACAGCTTTACATTAACTACGATAATCATATAATAGTTTATAATATTTTTACGGTATAAAAGTTTCTGAGATACTAAGATACTAAGTCGCTAAGCGTTTTTGATTTAAAAATAATAAACCCGACAGGTTTTTAAAACCTTTCGGGTTTGCTATATAAAAAAACTTAGCGACTTAGTATCTTAGTATCTTAGTATCTTAGTATCTCAGAACCTTATCAACTATAAAAAATCAACATCCTTAATAAATTCATCATATTCTAAATAGAACATCTCAAGAGCATGCATGTTTTCGTTGAAAAAATCAAAAATAGTGTCCCAAGTGTTTTTATTGCTAAAACCAACACCTGTTTTTTCAACCCAGATTCGGCTGATGGTTTTACCGCTTTCCAAAGTATAGTTTTTTTCGAAAACTAAATCTTTAATAAACTCTTCTTCAAGAATATTCTTTAAAGCTTCTAGTTTTTCAAAGTAAGCAGTTCGTTTTTCATCGCTTCTATGTTCGATGTCAATAAGAACTTGTGCTTTTTTATTATCCACATAAAATTTGAAAGAGAAGTCTTTTATTTTGGTATCATAAAGAACCCACTTTCTTGGATATTTTTCGGCAAAAGCTACCCAAAATTCTCTTTTAATTCTTTGTGATTCTTCTCTGCTGTACATTTTTTAAGGCTTTAATTTTAGAAAACTTGTGGTACTGCGTTTTCTGGAGTATATTTATGTTTTATTTGAAAGTACAAAAATAAGCTTTGATTATGAATTTTCAAGATTTTTTGAAATATGTTCCCAATATAATTCCAGTTAAACTGCCAGCAGTAGAATCACATTTGAAAATGGCACCCAAAGAACGTATTGAAGGTTTAAAGAATCTTGATATCAACGTATTAAATCCTAGAATGGCGGGTGTAATGATGTTGTTTTATCCCAAACAGGAAAAAACACATTTGGTTTTGATTGTTCGAAATACATACGAAGGCGTTCATTCGGCACAAATTGCTTTTCCAGGAGGTAAGTTTGAGAAAGACGATTTTAATTTTGAAAATACGGCTCTTAGAGAGACTCACGAAGAAGTAGGAATTGAACGAGAGAAAATTGAAATCGTTAAAAACTTTTCCCCCATGTATATTCCGCCAAGTAATTTTCTAGTGCATCCGTTTTTAGGAATTGCAAGAGAAGAACTTTCGTTTTATCCTGATATTAGAGAAGTTGCAGGAATTATAGAACTGCCGTTATCCGTTTTTTTGAATGATGAAATTATTATTGAAGCCAGATTATCAACTTCTTATGGTGCTAATATTTTAGTTCCTGCATTTAACATTCAAAATCATATGGTCTGGGGAGCAACGGCAATGATTTTGAGCGAATTGAGAGATGTGCTAAAATCAACTTTTGAAAAAGAGGCTTAGAAATATTTATTTAACAATTTGATATTCATTTGGATAACTTTAAATCCGAGAAAATGTTTATATGCATTGCTAAAAGAATAAATTTTGTATGTTTGCGACCTAACAAAAAATAAGATACAAGTAGTTATGGGATTGTTTAAACGAAATCCTTTTGGGCATATATTATTCATCAAGAAATGGTTAATCCGAATCTTGGGTGCTATGACGCATAGAAGATATAGAGGTTTTAATGAATTGCAGATTGAAGGATCTGAAATCATTAAAACACTACCAGATACGAATGTCTTGTTTATATCCAACCACCAAACCTATTTTGCAGACGTTGTAGCGATGTTTCATGTGTTTAACGCAAGTTTAAGCGGTCGTCAGGATACTATTAAGAATATTGGTTATTTATGGCAACCTAAAATGAATATTTATTACGTTGCAGCAAAAGAAACGATGCAGGCGGGTTTATTACCTAGAATTTTAGCTTACGTTGGGGCCATCACAGTTGAGCGTACTTGGCGCGCAAAAGGAGTTGATGTTACAGAAAAAAGAGAAGTAAACCCAAACGATACTGAAAATATTAAAATAGCTCTTGCTGATGGCTGGGTTATTACTTTCCCGCAGGGAACTACAAAATCATTTAAACCTGTTCGAAAAGGAACAGCGCATATTATCAAACAGCATAAACCAATTGTTATTCCAATTGTAATTGATGGTTTTCGTAGATCTTTTGATAAAAAAGGTTTACGTCTTAAAAAGAAAAATATTCTTCAATCCTTTATTATCAAAGAACCGCTTCAGATTGATTATGAAAATGATACAATTGACGAAATTGTAGAAAAAGTAGAATACGCAATCGAACAACATCCATCGTTTTTAAAAGTAATTCCTGCAGAAGAAATAAAAGCACAGGAGGAACTTAACAAATTGAGACAATGGGATTATTAGGAATTTTAGATTTCAGTCCAGAAGCCTCGGGATAGATTTTAAGATTTGTTTCAAAATTGTCAGGCTGAGAGGAGTCGAAGCTTCGTTTGCAAGAAGCTATAATCAAGCTAAAAAAAACTTAGAATCTTAGCAACTTAGAACCTCAGAATCTTAAAAATCTATCTTCTTCAGCTCTTTATAATTTGCATATAATCTTCTCAAAAGTGTTCCATAAATGATTCTGTAGAAACACCAGAACAATCCGAAGAAACCTAAAATTACTAAAAACAAGATGCCTATTGTAACAAACATAGCTCTTCCATTCATGGCTAATTTATCTCTAAGAAACTCCATATCCGGATTGTAAACAAAGGCAACAAAAAAGCTTAAAATGGCTGTTATTACAATCATTCCCAAATTGTACCAAACATAATATTGAACCGTTTTTCTTGTCTTTAGAATAGCGCTCATTAAAGATTTTGTAGCTATTGTGGTCGAAATGGTTCTGTAATTTTTATAGAAGATATAAACGAATATTAAAACTACAACATAATTAAAGTAGGTTAGAAACTCTAAAGCTGTTACAATTTCAGGATGGTTCATTTTTCTTAGAACATCATCTGTATTGATAAATATATTTGAAAAAGTCCAAAATGAAATTTCCAAAATACTGATAATCAAAATCCATTTTACAATAGAAGATGATTTTCTGTGAATCATTTTATAGATTTCAGTTTCAGAAATTTGTTGAAAAGAACCCGAGTTCTTTTGCCAGTCTTTTTTTAGTAAATCCAGTTCTTTCATAATAATTTTTAAGGATTTAGTATTTTTTTAAGTTTCCCTTTAATTCTGTTCATTTTCACTCGTGCATTCACTTCGCTGATTCCTAAGGTTTCGGCTATTTCTTGATAATCTTTGTCTTCTAAATACATAAAAACTAATGCTTTTTCGATGTCGTTAAGCTGGTAAACAGCCTTATACATCAATTTTATCTGTTCTTCTTCTTCATAGTTGTAATCAACATCTCGAACAAAATGCTGGTGACTTTCATAATCTACGGTAGATATTGTTCTTTTGGTTTTGCGGTACAACGTAATCGCGGTATTTAAAGCCACACGATACGTCCAAGTAGAAAATTTGCTGTCTCCTCTAAATTTTGGATAAGCTTTCCAAAGCTGAATAGTGATTTCCTGGAATAAATCTTTATGAGCGTCTTCATTATCAGTATATAATCTACAAATCTTGTGGATTATATTCTGATTTGCCTGCAATTGCGCAACAAATGACTGTTCTAGATTTTCGCTCATATTTGTATTAGTAGTACTGCAACCAATTTTGTTACAGCTTTAAAAATAAAAAAAATATGCGAAATAAAAATATTAGTATTATTCTTGTTTTTTTTTAATTGTTCCCAACCTTTTGCAAAAAATGGTTCTCTATATAAAAAACAACTAACCGAAATGAAAAAACTATTACTCTTACTTCTTATAACCACAGCCAGTTTTTCGCAAACAATTTACAGAGGGAATATCAACGAGAATGGTATGCCAATTCCGGGGGCGACGATTTGTGTTCTTGGTACATCCAGATGTACTCAATCTGATTTTGACGGAAATTACGTTATAGAAGCCACCAGTGGTGAGCAACTGCAGATTTCTATGGTGGGAATGAAAAACAAAATTATCAGAGTAGGTAATTCTAATCTAACAAAAAATGACGGAAGAGTGGTGCAGATAATCAGTTCTGATTATCTTGAAAAGTTAAAGAAGCCTTCAGATTCTGTAAAGAAATCAAAATCTTCGGGATATTTTGACTTAAATCTATTGCCAAACTTAGAGCGTCAGGAAATTGTAAAAATAATTAGACAGCCGGATGGTTTCTATAAAACTAAAAATAAATACCAGCTCCATAAAGCAGCTTTTGAGATAAATCAAGAGTATATTGTTTCAACTCCATTCCGACTTCCTCGGTATCAGCAGTTTTTTGCTCAAGGAAGAAGTCTTAACGGAGAATTAACTTATCAGTCGCCTGAAACGAATGAAATCTTCAGTTGGGGACCAAATGTCAACACTTTACAATATTCTCAAAATAGCTCTCAATATTATCCTCAGGGAGATATAGTAAACAGATTTTCTGCTACAGCTGCTCCACTTACTCGATATAATCCAAATAATTTTTATCAAGATGGAGAAGAAAGCAAAACCGTTTTTAATGCTCAGATTGAAAGTCCAAAAGGGAATTATTTAAAAGTAAATTTTGCTTACAAAACAGGAAATATTGTTGTTCCAGATACGCGAAATAATGAGATTAGCACATCGTTAAAATATTTTAGAAATACTTCAGAAAACAGTAAAATTGAAGGTTCTCTATCGTTTAATAATTTTGAAAACAATTTTTCAAATGCCAATTTTGGAATGAACAAAGTCTTTTTTGCTAATTCCGTTACGCCAGTTCATTTTGACAATAAATGGGCATCAGCTTTAGAAAATGGACAGCAAAGAAGTTATGCAGCAACAGAAAATAATCCGTACTTCTTAATCCACAATAATTTAGATACTAATAAAAGTAAAACCTATTCTTTTAATTTTAATCATGTTTATTCTAAGAATAAAATTTCGAATACTTTTAATACTGTTTTTCAGTCATCAGAAATCAAAAATACAAATGGCCAAAGTTTTTATGCTGCTGGAATAACAGAACCAAATTTCAATAAAAGAACCGAAGATTTTAAGAGCGCTTCAGTTTCTGATATATACAAATATACTTTTAGTTATCGAGCCTTTATTGAATCGAAAGTAGATTTTAGATTCCAGAAAAGAGCGTTGGCAAGACATTATTTCAGCGGATATTCTACTATTAATAATTTTCCTTATCAAAGTGATATCCAAAGTATAATGGACATTTCACAGCAAAGATTTGAAGTTTTAACCAATATAAACGGTTCCTATATTTTTAGGGATATATTTTCTTATTATGATGAACTTGTTTTAAAAGCAAGTTCAAATTTGAATTATTCTTCAACAGTTAAAAGTAATTTCCTTCCAGGCTACTTTGTATCGGCTGAATTAAATAGGCTTTTTAATGATAAGTTGTCAATAAAAATAGGACATGGTCATACAGAAAATGAACCTTTATTGCAGAATAATAACTTAAATTTTAATTCTTTGTTTTATCAAGTAAATGAATTCAAACAGCTTCAAAATAATCACGAATTGATTACCCAAAAAAATGCAGTAGCGACAACAGAAGACATGAGTTCTATTGATTTGAATTTCAGATTAAATTACAGATGGAACCTTAGTTTTAATTATTACCATAAAAAGATAGAAAATTTATATGTACCTGTTTTGTTTTCAAATACAGCAGAATGGTCGCCAGAAGTAAATTATAAACAAAGCGGAATTGAATTTGGCGTCGATCGAAACATTTATTCAGGAAAGTCGTTTACATACGGTTTTAATTTAAATTTCACTTATTACCGAAATAAAGTCACAGCTTTAGAAAACAGCCAGACAAGAATTCCGTTTGCTGGTTTTGCAGATGTCAATAAAAACTACATAGTAGGTCAACCGCTGGGAGTTATTGTCGGAAGCAGCTATTTAAGAGATGCGAATCAGAATATGATAATTGATGCAGATGGCTTTCCTATCAAAAATCCAGAGCCACAAATTTTGGGAGATCCAAATCCTGATTTTGTAGTCGGTTTTTCGAATACTGTAAGATATAAAAGATTCACATTTGATTTTGTTTTTGATTGGAGTCAAGGCGGAAAAATCTGGAACGGTACACAGCAGACTTTAAATTATTACGGAAAGTCTGATTTGACTGGCGAACAGCGATATGTTGCTAATTATATTTTTGACGGAGTAACTGCTGCAGGTGCTGTAAACGCAAAAGCTGTTTCATTTTATGATGTAAATCTTCCAGTTGAACAAAACCGCTGGGCACGATATGGTATTGATGGTGTTGCAGAAGATGCTATCGAAGACGCCACCTATTTAAGACTTAGTACCATTAGTTTGTCCTATTCAAAAGATTTCAGAGATTATAACGATATATGCAGTTTTAAGATTTCGCTCTTTGTTAATAATGCCTTTGTAATAGCCAAAAGCAAATCGGCATTTGGTAATAATTCAATGTTTAGCTCTATTGAAACCAATGGTTTAGATTATTTCAATTCGCCTATGATGAGAAGTTTTGGAACTTCTTTAACTATTAAATTTTAAGTAAATGAAAAATATTAAATATATAGTATTGTTTGTTCTGTTTCAAACAACTTGGGCGCAGAAAACAGAAAAAGACTGGAATACTGCTTACAAAAAATCGGTTACCGAGAAAGTTTATCTTCAATTGAACAATGTACTTTATACGCCTAATGAAACGGTTTATTTTACAGGTTTTATTACCGAAGCAGATAATAGTCCTTCAGGTTTAAGTGAATATCTTTATGTTGATTTATTGGATGGCAGTAATAAAAAAATAGTCTCTCAATGTTATGTAATTGAAAATGGAAGTGCAGCGGGTTCCTATAAAATTCCCGAAACAGCCGTTTCTGGAATGTATAAAATTAGAGCTTATACCAGGATACAAAACCAAACGCTTGAAAATATATTCGAGAAAACATTTTTTGTGCAAAAAGTAGTTGCTCCAAGAATTTTAATGACACTTGATTTTAAGAAAAAAGCCTATGGAAGAGGGGAAGTTTGCGAGGCCGATTTTGATTTGAAAAATCTGGAAAACCAGCCGATAAAAAACTATGATTTTACTTATGACATTTTCATATCGGGAAAGAAGATAGATTCATTTAAAGGAAAGACAGATGATTTAGGCAAAGCTGTAGTACGTTTTAAGCTTCCAGCTGATTTGACATCAAATGACGGAATTTTAAATGTAATGCTGGATTACGATAATTTCAAAGAATCTGTAACACGTTCGATTCCTATTAATTTGAATTTTATTGATCTGCAGTTTTTACCAGAAAGTGGTAATCTAGTGGCAAATGAATCATCATCTTTATTTTTTATTGCTAAAAATGAATTTGGACTTCCAATGGATGTTGCAGGTTTTATAGAAGATGAAAAAGGAACAAAAATCAGTGAATTTAAGAGCATTCATGACGGAATGGGAAATTTGATTTTAAAAAGCATGGAAAACAAACAGTATTATGCCGTTGTAACTTCTCCTTTTCAGTCAGCAGAGAAAATAGCGCTTCCCAAAGCAGAAAAAAATCTTTTTGTAGTTAATACACAGAAGAATCCTCAGAATGTTGTGGTAAATATTTATGCACCTGTAGCCATGCAATCTAAAATGTTGGTTAGAAATACAGCTAAGATTTATAAAACGATAGATGTAAGTTTAAAACTGGGTTGGAATTCTATTACTGTAGAAACAAAAGATTTTCCAGTTGGAATTCAGTCTTTTTCGCTAATGGTGGAAGATCAGATTGTGGCAGAAAGACTCGTTTTTCTTAATTATCAGGACGGATTGAAGATAGAAATAAAGACAGATAAAGATACCTATCTGCCAAGAGAGAAGGTAAAAGTTTCAGTTATAACAAAAGATAAAAATAATTTGCCAATTGCATCCAATCTTTCTGTTTCTGTAGTAGATTCAAAGCTTTTGACTTATATAGACGATAAACAGGACAATATTTTATCATGGATGCTTTTAGGTTTTGAGCTGAAGGGAAAAATTCATGAACCAAGGTTTTATTTTGATGAAAATAAAAAAAACGAAGAACGCGAAGAAGCTATTGACCTGCTTTTGAACACACATGGATGGAGAAAATTCAATCAAAAGAACCTTCAGAAACTGTTACTTGAAACCAATAAAATAGAACCTGAAAAAAATAATAGTATCGAAGGTTTTATTTTAAATGATAAAGGAAAACCTGCAACTTTAAAAGTTTTTTTATTTACGGACAAAGGAAAAGCATTTGAAACAAAAAGTAATTCTAGTGGTTATTTTCAATTCAGCAAAGTACATTTTACAGATTTGGCCTATTTAATAGTCGATGGTAAAAAGAATCGCAGGTATGTAATGAAAAATTCCATTTCCAATGCGCAGGAATTCCTAAAAATGAAGGATACACTTTCTAATAATGTGACTTCAGACATTAATTACGATTATAAAGAAACTGCCGAATCTTTTAAAAAAGAAGTAAATGTTACAGGTAATTCTGTTTCTTTAGATTCTGATAACCAATCTTTAAATGAAGTTGTAGTAGTGGGATACGGAATGCAGAAGAAAAAAGATATTACGGGTTCCGTTATGACCATTAGTGCGCAAGAAATATATAGTACAGCGCTAAATGGCAGAGTGACCGGATTGCAGATAACTTCTTCTACAGGACAGACCGGTTCTGCAGATAAAGTATTGATAAGAGGATTGAGTTCTGTTTATGGTAGCAGATCAGGAGGCCAGCCTTTAATTGTCATTGATGGAGTTCCGTATGTTAACAACGAGAATTCATCGATTTTTGGAAGCTTTCCCGCAGCTTCCATTCAATCTGTTACTGTTTTGAAAGATGCGTCGGCAACGGCTTTGTACGGATCTAATGGTGCTTATGGAGTCATTCTGGTTACAACAAAAAATAAAATATACAGAAGCAAGATAATTGTTGGAAAACGCCATCATTATACTTTTCAGAATATAAACAGATCGGAAGTAAAAAATATTAATGAAGCAGAAGGTTTTTATGTACCAAAGTATGGAACTACAATTACAGAGAAAAAAACAGATTTTAGAAGCTGTATTTATTGGAACTCTGTTGTTCAAACCAATAATAAAGGGGAAGCTGTTTTTGAATTCTACACTTCTGATGATAATACGTCATTTAAAATTCTGGCAGAAGGGACTTCATATAAAGGAGATTTAGGAAAATCGGAAACTGCTTTTGCTGTAAAAGAGTTGATCCAAAGTGATGTTAAAGTTCCCATTTATGCTTCGAATGAAGATGTTATTATGCTTCCGATTTGGTTGAAAAACAACACTAATTTAGGTTTGAATTTACAATGCGGGGTTTCATTTAATAAACGAAAAATCAATTTCTCAGAAGAAAACCTATTTTTAAAACCCAATGAATCTAAAACAATTTATGTTTCATTTACTGCAAGCGAAACAGGAAAAAAACTTCCGTTAGAAATTAATTTAATAGGAGACAATTATAAGACCCAGATTAGAAAAGAAATTGATGTTTATACTAAAGGATTTCCAGCTAATGTGGATGTTTCTGGAATGAATTCTCAAAAAAAAGATTTTTTTATCAGCGATCCAATTCCAGGTTCTATAGAAACTGGATTTAAATTGTTTTACAATCCGTTTTCATCCATTTTTGACGGTTTAGAAAGCATGATGAGAGAACCTTACGGCTGTTTTGAGCAGGTTTCGTCCAGCAATTATCCGAACATCATGGCCATGCAGCTGATGAAATTTAAAAGTATTTCTCCAGAATTCAAGAAAAGAGCCATGCAGTATTTAGAAAACGGTTATCAGAAGTTGAAAAACTACGAATCTAAAGACGGTGGATTTGAGTGGTATGGAGGAAATCCTGGCAATGAAGCATTAACAGTTTATGGTTTACTGCAGTTTAATGAAATGAAAGAATTCATTAATGTTGACCAGAAATTAATTGAAAGATCAATGAAATGGATTGACTCGAGAAAAGACGACAAAGGCGGTTTTAAACAAAATCCAGGCAGATATGGTTTTTCAGGAATAAGATATGAGGTTAATAATGCTTATATCGTATATGTTTTGTCTGAGATAGGAAATGGGAATATAGAACAGCAATATGACGCAGCATTAAAAGAAGCATTGAAAAGCAATGATTTGTACCGAATGAATTTGATGGCTTTGGCTTCGTATAATCTGAATAAAATAAATCAATACAAGGAGTTAATGGTTTTGATAAAAAACGAGATCAAAAAAAATGGATTCGAAAATTTGAAAGCACAACAATCTGTTATTCATAGTTATGGCAAATCGATGAATATGGAAATTGTATCGCTTTATGGTCTGGCTTTGCTTAAAGAAAAACAGCTGACCAAAGAGGTTTCTGATGTTTTAGATTACATTCAGTCAGCAAAAACAGTGTATGGATTTGGATCGACACAGGCAACAGCATTGGCTTTAAAATGTATTACTGAATATGCTAAAATTAGTATGGGAGTTACTTCTGTACTTTCTGAGGATCTAGTAATGAGTCTCAATAACGAATTGGTAGCGCTTAGCTCAAAAGACAAGAACGGAAATGTAATTTTAAAAGATTTAAAGGTCAACTCTGGAAATAATAGTTTTTCAATTCAAATTCCAGAGCAAAGTCCAATACCTTATTTGCTGTATGTTCAATATCAAAGCTATAAACCTAATAATTCAAAAGACTGTAAATTAGTTTTAAAAAGTAAAACTCTAAAAACTGAAATAAAAACTAGCGAAACGGCGAGAGTTGAAGTTGAGGTGCAAAATACCAGTTTTTCAGAAGTTTCGAACCCTATTGCAAGAATTGGAATCCCTGGCGGATTAACACCAGAACCTTGGCAGTTAAAAGAATTGATCGATAAAAATATAGTTGATTATTATGAAATTTTCGGAAGTGAATTAGTGTTTTATTTTAGAAAATTAAACGCCAAAGAAATAAGAAAAGTAAATATAGATTTTAAAGCCGTTGTTCCTGGCAACTATAAAGGTATTGCTTCTTCAGCTTATTTATATTATGAAAATGAGCACAGAAATTGGAATTCTGGTTTAGAAATTGAGGTTTTACCTTGATAAAAAAAAATACCTAACAGGTTTTCAAAACCTGTTAGGTATTTAAACGTTAAAGTTTTCTGTCCTTGTAATAATTAATCATTAGATCTAAAAACTTACTGTAGCTTTCCATTCCATCTTTCTGATTGTTTGATTTTAAGAAATTATCATAGAGAAAATGAAAGCCTTCATCTATAAAAGTGTCGTATTTTTTCCAGAAATCTTCACTTTCTTTGTAGTTTTTCAAAATTCCGGGATGAACTGTTTTCTTTAGTTGATTAAAAACCTTCTCATTTTTGTATTTCCAGATTCCTAAACAATAACGCAACACAAAACTGTATCCAGAATATTGGTAATATAAATTATCATTTTTAACTGAAGCCAAAACACCAATAAAGTTACATTCATTTTCACTGGCATAACCAATTTGATGCGCCATTTCATGCGAAGTGGTGACTGGGAAATTATACATTGGAAGTAAATAGTTTATCTGTGCTTCATTCGTAAACGGATTTAAATAACCACCAAACCCCATATAAGTTAAAGGAACGCTGAATAAAGATTTTTTTACGCTTAAAGTTTCATATTTGAAATATGGATATTCGTTTGCCAAATTATTATAACCGTTCAAAATCATATCAAAAGATTCTTTTTGAGTATATGGAAACACAATTTTTTCACTCTTATTCTTTGTAATGGCAAGTTGAATTTCATTTGTTTTTACTATTAACCTTTTTGTAAAAACATAAAGATCAGCATCTGAATACTCTCTTTTAATTTCCATCTTTTCAAAGAGAGGTTTGCGATAATAGTTGAAAGCCCAAAGGAAATGGAAGAAAAAGTAAAAAACAGAAATTTTTCCTAAGATTGTCAAAAGATTGTCTTTCCAATCTGTTCTCCATGTTTTTCTGATTTTCCAAAACCATCCAATTATAGATAAAATTAAAATGGCATAAATACAATCGCCAAGAGAAAAAGGAATTTTTCCTAAAGCTATTCTCGAAAAGTGCGAAATTCTAAAAAAGAGATTATTGCTGTAGAATCCTTCGACATAATCCGGAAAATATCTTAGGATTCTTAAAAAGATAATTTGAAATAAAAGAAATAGGGAAAGTATGTATTTTGATTTCACAGTTTTGGTTTTTATAAAAATAATAATTAAAAAATGGGTTGATATTATTTTTTGTAAATTTGTTATTCAATAATAAGGAAAAAATGACACAAATTACTTTAAATATTCCAGATAATGAATTGTCTTTCTTTATGCAGTTAATTGAAAAATTTAATTACGAAACTGTGATTAATGAATTTTCTATGACTGAAGAAATGAAAAATTTATTAGATGAAAGAAGATCAACTTCAAAAGTAGATGATTTCCTTCCTTGGGATGAAGCAAAAAAACAATTACGATTTAAATCTGAAAAATGATTTTTAATCTTGTAATTGAACCAAGAGCAATTCTTGATATTCAAGATGCAATTGATTATTATGACTCGAAACGAGTTGGGTTGGGCGAACATTTTTATGAAATCGTCGATGAATATTTAAATATATTAGCGAAGAACCCTTTTTTTGAAATTAGATACAAGGATTATCGCGCTCTTGCTATTAGAAAATTTCCATTTATTATCTTTTACTTTATTGATGAGGAAATCAAAACAGTCTATATAATGTCTGTTTTTAATACATCATTAAATCCTTCTAAGTATCCTCTGTAAAGTATCCTCTGTAAAGTATCCTCATTTTATATTTAAATTTCTGGTCTAATTAGATGTTTTTTAAGACAACTTTAGACCCATTATAATTTGTGCTAATTGATGCAATTCGCGGCTAAAAAAGCAATTAAACTTTGTAACTTTGAGGCTCTTAATTGTTAAACATCAAACAAAATATAATGAGTCAAGAAATAAGAAATCTCGAACCAAAAGCACTTTGGAATAAATTCGCAGATTTAAATGCTGTTCCGCGTCCATCGAAAAAAGAAGAGCGCGTAATTGAGTTTATGAAAAACTTTGGAAACAGCTTAGGTTTGGAAACTTTCGAAGATGAAATCAGAAACGTGATCATCAGAAAACCTGCAACTCCTGGAATGGAAAATCGTAAGCCAATCGTAATGCAAGGACATTTGGATATGGTGCATCAGAAAAATGCAGATACAGTTTTTGATTTCGATACACAAGGAATTGATATGTATGTTGACGGTGATTGGGTTCGTGCGAAAGGAACTACTCTTGGAGCTGACAACGGACTTGGAGTAGCAACTATCATGGCGATTTTAGAAAGCAAAGATATTCCGCATCCAGCAATTGAGGCTTTGTTTACTGTTGATGAAGAAACAGGAATGACAGGAGCTTTAAATCTTAAAGGAGGTATTTTACAAGGACAGATTTTATTGAACTTAGATACGGAAGAAGATGATGAAATTGATATCGGATGTGCTGGAGGAATCGATGTAACAGCTACAAGAACGTATCATGAAGAGGAAGTTCCAGAAGGTTCTGTTGGATATACGATTACAGTAAAAGGGCTAAACGGAGGACATTCAGGGATGGATATTCATAAAGGTTTAGGAAATGCCAATAAAATTATGAATCGTTTGTTGTTTGACGGATTTGAAAACTTCGGTTTACAAATTGTTGAAATCAACGGAGGAAGTCTTCGAAATGCAATTCCGAGAGAAAGTGTCGCCAAAGTAATTATTTCTCAAATGTTTGATGAAGCTTATGTATACGATATGCAGGAAATCATTGCTGATATCAAAGCAGAATATAAAACAACTGAACCCAATTTAACGATTGAAATCGTAAAAGGAGATTTGCCCGAAAAAGTAATGGATCTTGGTGTTCAGGAAGGAATTATCAGAGCAATTTATGCCGCACAAAACGGAGTGTATAAAATGAGCGCTGATATGGCTGATTTGGTTGAAACTTCAAATAATATTGCTCGTGTAGTTGTAAAAGACGGAGAAATTTTGGTTGGATGTTTAACACGTTCTTCTGTTGAATCTTCGAAATTTGATTTGGCTAATTCTTTACGTTCTGCTTTTGAATTGGTTGGATGTGAAGTAGAACTTTCAGGCTCTTATCCTGGATGGACTCCCAATGTAAATTCTGAGATTTTGGAAGTTTTAAAAGAAATATACGAAAAACAAAACGGAGAACAACCAAAAGTTGTAGCATGTCATGCTGGTCTTGAATGCGGTATTTTAGGAACAAATTATCCTGATATGGATATGATTTCTTTTGGCCCGACTATTCACGGAGCACATTCTCCAGATGAAAGAGCAAGTATTTCTTCTGCTCAGAAATATTGGAAATTTGTATTGGAAATTCTTGAGAATATACCAGTTAAAAATTAGTGATCAGTTTTTTAGTAACCAGTGTTCAGGAAAACTGATGTTATAAAAAAAGGAGTGAAATCACTCCTTTTTTTATGTATACTGATCACTAAAAAACTGACCACTGATTACTTTTTTTAGTTTCGTTTCAAAACTTTATACTGTTCATAACAAGCACTGATGGCGTCCATAATCTGTAAATCATTTGCTGTTTGAATAAAGGAATCAGAATAGTTGCATCGATGCATGATTTCAGGAATTTCGTCTTTGCTGATTCCTAATAATACGGCAACGGTTTCACGATCGTATTTTGATTCTAGAAGCGTTCGAACGGTGTCGTCTTTCTTCATTTCCTTTAATTTCTTGAGCTCTTTACCATTTTTTCCGAAGAAATTATAGAGCATATCGGCGGGGTTAAAGATGGAACCCAAAACTTTACCAAAAGCATTTGGAGCATATTCTCCTGCTTCATAACCTTGTGTAAGACCAGAAATACTATAACGATAGTTTTCTTTGGTAGGGATTAATTTAGAGTCGATTTCAAGATATCCAGTTAAGGTAAATGGAGCAATGATAACTTCTTCCAAGGCTATTGCTTTTTCAGTAAGCTGGATTCGCGTTACTTTGTTTTTTACCCAGTCATTCGTAACTCTAATTCTTAGAGATTGGAAACCAAGAATAGAAAAGTGCAGGGTATCATTGACTTGAACGTCAATTTCAAAATACCCTTTTTCGTCAGATTTTGCACCGCGAACTTTATTGGTATTAATAATGTTTACACCTGCTAAGGGCTGTTTACTGTTGTCGTTAATAATGTAACCTGAAACTCTTTGAGGAACTGTAGGCTGCGTATCCTGCGCAAAACCAATGTTGGCCATAAGAATAAAAAAGAAAACTGCGAAATATTTCATATCCTGATTTAAAGCTCTAAAAGTAGTAAATCGGGATTAAATATCTCGCAGTCTTGGAATTTAATTATAAGAAAATTAACAAAGGCTGCAGTATTGCTTTTTTATATGTAATGAAAAGGGATCGAAAGATAAAATGGTATTGTTTTCGATTATAAAACTCATTTATGGAGAATAAAATTCTAGTTATAAAAAAAAAATCCCAAGTTCCAATTGTGTTTGGAATTTGGGATTTTATATTTAAGAAATTGAATGATTAATCTCTTCTTGATCTTCTTGGTCTTGAGCTGTCGCCAAAGTTTTCAGAACGTCTTGGAGCTCTATCTGAACCTCCATTTTCGTTTCTTGGAGCAGAACTTCTAAAACCGCCTTCTCTTCTTGAAGATGAGTTTCTGTCGCTTCTAAAACCTCCGTCTCTAGATCCTCCGTCTCTAGAAGAATTTCTATCGCTTCTAAATCCGCCTTCGCGTCTTGGTGCAAAATTTCCTTCTCTTCTTCCAGAATCACGTCTTCCACCACGGTTGTTGTGGTCACGTCTTCCACCGCCATCATTTTTAGAAATCTCAACATTGATACGACGACCTTCTAATTGTACGTTGTTTAAAACGTCCATTACTTTGTCTGTATGCTGTGGATCAGTATTGAAGAATGAGAATCCTTCTTTTACGTCTACTTTAAAGATATCATCACGACCTAAATCTAATGTTTCTTTCAAGTAATCTTTCAATGACATCCAGTCAAAGTTATCTCTAGAACCGATATTTACAAAATAACGAACTGCTCCGTTATTATTGAATTCTCTTGGCTCAGAATCACCTCTTTCACGTCTTTCACTAGATTGAACAGAAATATCTCTATTCTTTTTGTAATAAGCGATGAAACGGTTAAATTCTACTGAAACCATTTTCTTAATCAATTCTTCTTTAGATAAATCTTCAAGAACATTGTTAATTGCTGGTAAATAGTTGTCAATTTCGTGATCAACCTCAGTATCTTTAATTTTGTTTGCTAAGTGCAACAACTGAATTTCGCAGATTTCGATTCCAGAAGGAATAGTTTTTTCTTCGAATTTTTGTTTGATGATTCTCTCGATAGAAGAAATTTTACGTAATTCACTTTTTGTAACGATTACAATAGAAGTACCTAATTTTCCAGCTCTACCAGTACGACCAGAACGGTGGTTGTAAGTTTCAATCTCGTCAGGTAATTGGTAGTTCACAACGTGAGTTACGTTATCAACATCAATACCACGTGCCGCAACGTCAGTAGCAACAAGCATCTGAATTTGTCTTCCACGGAACGATTTCATTACACCATCACGTTGCGCTTGAGATAAATCTCCGTGTAACGCAGCGGCGCTATATCCATCTTCAATTAACTTCTCAGCAATAGCTTGAGTGTCTCTTTTTGTACGACAGAAAACTACAGAGAAAATGTCAGGGTTGGCATCTGCTAAACGCTTTAAAGCTTCGTAACGGTCACGAGCATTAACTAAATAAAATTCGTGAGAAACTGTAGATGAACCAGAGTTTTTGGTTCCTACAGTGATTTCTAATGGTTCGCTCATGAATTGTTTAGCAATTCTAGCAACCTCTTGTGGCATAGTTGCAGAGAACAACCATGTGCTTTTTTCATCCGGAGTATCTGATAAAATAGATACAATGTCATCATAGAATCCCATGTTTAACATTTCGTCAGCCTCATCCAAAACACAGTAGTCTATGTTTTTAATGTTAACCAAACCTCTGTTAATCATGTCTTGCATTCTTCCTGGAGTTGCGACAATAATTTGCGCTCCTCTCTTTATTTCTCTTGCTTGTTCTGTTATACTAGCTCCTCCGTAAACTGCTACCACATTAATACCTTTTTCGTATTTAGAGTAGTTTTTAAGTTCGTTAGTAATCTGTAAACATAACTCGCGTGTTGGCGATAAAACTAATGCTTGTGTATTTCTGTTGTCGGCATCAATTTTTTGAATTAGCGGAAAACCGAAAGCTGCCGTTTTCCCTGTCCCTGTTTGAGCCAACGCAACCATATCCGTGTCTTTTTCCAATAATAGGGGAATCGCCTTTTCCTGTACCTCTGACGGATTTTCAAATCCTAGATCTAAAATCGCCTTCAGTAACGATTCATTTAATCCTAATTGTTCAAATTTATTCATATGTGTTTTTAAAATAGGGTGCAAAATTACTGTTAATTATTCAGATAAACTAATGCAATTTCAAGAATTATATATTTGTTGTGATTTGATTATCAAAAAGTTACGATTTTGGTAAAATGATTTTTTGTGAGAAATACTGAAAATGCTCAAAAAACACGTCGTGAAATGTAAAATTTAAGCCTTAAAATGTTGTATTTTAAACAATTATTTTGTGTTGTTCAGAAAATCAATTAGTTGGTGAACTGCTTTTCCTCGATGACCAATAGTGTTTTTGGTCTCCAATGGCAGTTCTGCAAAGGTTTTCTCGAAATTTTCAGGTTTAAAAATTGGGTCATAACCAAAACCATTTGTTCCTGTTTTAGTTAAGGTGATTTCTCCTTTTGCAATTCCGGTAAATAAATATTGTTTGTCGTCAAGATTTAAAGTAATAACGGTTTTAAATTGGGCTTTTCGGTTTTCTTTATCTTTTAATGCGTCTAAAAGTTTATTCATATTGTCATCCGCATTTTTCTGTTCGCCTGCATATCTTGCAGAATAAACACCAGGTTCTCCATTTAAAACTTCTACTTCTAAGCCAGTATCGTCTGCAAAACAGTTGTATCCAAACTTTTGTGTTACATAATTGGCCTTCAAAATCGCATTTCCTTCAATAGTATCTGCTGTTTCAGGAATATCTTCAAAACAATTAATATCTTCTAAACTTAGTATTTTGATGCTTTCAGGAAGCATACTTTGAATTTCGGCTATTTTATTTTTGTTGTTCGAAGCGAAAACGAGTTCCATAGGATTAATGTTTTTTTAAATGATTTTCAACACAAATTTAGAATTCTTATATTTGATATGCTGCCTAAAAGTAAAATAAATGTAATTATCGGTATTATATAAAAAAATCCTGCCTTTTGTAAAACCCTACAGAAAGATGGTAATTGCTACTTTATTGCTTACATTCTTAGGTTCATTTGCAGCGCAGGTCAATGCCATAATCTTAAAATACACGGTAGATACAATCAATAATTTGATGGTAGCGCATGAACCATTATCAAAAGGATTTCATCTTTTGGGAATTATTAGTATTGTTTTGCTGGCTAAGGAATTAGTGAATTCTGTTGTGCAGTTTGGTCAGAAATTTTATGGCGAAAAACTCCGTATTTTTATTGCTCGTGATATTTCTCAAACCATAGTAGAAAAAATTCTGAGCTATAGAATGGAATTTTATACTTCTGATGAAAATGAAAGTGGAAAACTGCAAACCCGAATCGATGCAGGAATTAGCAGTTTGACACGATTGGTCCAAAACTTTTTTATTGATATTCTTCCTTTATTTGCTAATGCTTTTGTGGCTTTGGTTATTATGTTTTATGCCAATGTCTATGTAGGCTTGGTAAGTTTGTGTATTATTCCGATTTACTTTTATATTAGCCAGTTACAGGCATCAAGATTAAGTGGATTCAGGAGAAGAATGCGTAATTATCGGGAAACCAAGAATAACGGAATCATCAGTTTAATTGAATCGATTACCGTGATTAAATCCTTTGTACGCGAATCAACAGAAGCGGATCGACATGAAAAGATTCAGTATGAAATGACCGAAAATCAGCTGGAAACGCGAAAAACCAGTTTCATTTTTGAAAGTATCAAAAGCTTTGTCGAACAGATTGGAGTTGTAATCATTATAATTCTGACAGCTTATTTTGTGTTGAATAATCAAATGACGATTGGGGCAATTATGTTTCATATTATGTTGTTTAATAATGTTTCGTCTCCAATTCGTCAATTACACCGAATTTATGATGAAGTAAATGACGCCTTAATTTATTCCGAAGGTTTCTTTGATATTCTGGAAGCAGAAAAAGAGGTTGAAACAAGCGGAGATTATATGCCGGAAAAAATTATCGGATTAATTGAAGTTAAAAATGTTGACTTTATTTATCCAAACGGAACTCAGGCATTATTTGATATTAATTTTACGGTTAAACCGAATGAAACATCTGCTTTGGTAGGATTAAGTGGCGCCGGAAAAAGTACCATTATTAATTTGTTGGATAAATTTTATCTGCCATCATCTGGTCAGATTTTATTGGATGGAGTGGATTTAACAGATTATAATACCGATTTTCTGCGTAAAAATATCGGATTGGTGCTGCAGAAAAACCATATTTTTAAAGGAACGGTTGCTGAAAATATTTTATACGGAAAACCTGAAGCTTCTCAGGAAGAAGTTATCGAAGCGGCAAAACAAGCTTATATTCATGAACAAGTGATGCAACTACCAAAAGGATACGATTCTGATGCGCATTTGCTTTCAGGCGGGCAACAACAGCGAATTGCCATTGCTAGACTTTTTCTCAAAAATCCACCCATCATTTTTCTGGATGAACCAACAGCAAGTTTAGATGCTATCGCAACGGAACAAATTAAAAAATCGCTAGATGCGATTAAAAAAGACAGAACCGTTATTATCATTTCGCATAGTATTTCTCAAATAATTGATGCTTCTAATATCATTGTTTTAGAAAAAGGAAGATGTGTCGAAAAAGGAACTCACGATGAATTGTACGATAATAAAGGAACCTATTATCAAATATTTATGGCAATGGCAAACAGCTTAAACATTGATAAAATCACACAGACTTTCGATTAAGAAAATTCAAAGTAAATCTTTCTACAATAAAAGCAGTAAGAATTCCAAAAGTATAAGCCACAATATCCGACCATAAAAATCCCTGACCTAATACATATCTTCCAAAAAGAGTTTTTCTGAGTTCTGCCACCCATTCTCCTTGGTATAATTGCAAAAATTCAATACAGTAACAAGTAATTAAGGAAATCAATAGTATAATGTTGGGTTTTTGAAAAGGAAAAAATATTCGCATCAAAAAATAAATCATAACGGCATACAGAAAATCGCCTATCCATAACGGAATGAAAGAGATTTTTCTTGAAAGGATTCCAAGGACTATGATGGAGAGAAAAATTAAGGATTAGTAGATTCTTGTTTTTTTCAAGGTTAGGAAGGGTTTAGTTGAAAGCAAATTTAGATTAAAACAATGGTAATTTCTCTTTGTCAAAGTTCAAAACTTTGACAAAGATTCTGGTCTAACGCAAATCAAGTTTTCTAATAGCAAATATGATAGCTTCTCTTTGTCAAAGTTCAAAACTTTGACAAAGATTCCTTTATGTTTATTTGAGAAAAATCTTATTTTTTTTGATATTTTTGATTTGCAATTTTTAAAGAAACTAATCAGTGGATATCAGAAATCAAAATTTAGAGCCAGACTGTTTTTATCATATTTATAATCGAGGAGTTAATGGAGATATAGTTTTTCAAAATAATGATAATTATATGTTTTTTATGGTACAATTTCGTAAATACTTAAATGAAGTTTGTGATCTTTATGCGTATTGTCTAATGCCGAATCATTTTCATTTTGTAATTAAAATTAAATCTCAAAAAGAATTATTTGATTTCTTCGAGGAAAAAAATAAAAGACCAATTAAAAAGGGATTGCATGCAATGGAGAGTCTTACAAGTAAACAGCTAAGTAAGTTTATCAGTTCTTATACTCAGGCTTACAATAAAGTTTTTGATAGACATGGGACATTGTTTGAATCTCCTTTTAAAAGAAAAAAAATAGATTCTGAAAAGTATTTGAGGAACTTGATTATTTATGTTCATCGAAATCCTATAGATATTAAAAAAGATTTTAAAACTTATAAATTTTCATCGTATATAACTGTTTTGTCTTCGTTGAAAACTAATTTAAAAAGAAGTGAAGTGATTGAGTATTTTGACAATTTAGAGAATTTTGTTTTTTGTCATAATAATGTAATTGATTTTAAATTCTGAGGTTCTAAGGAATCTTTGTCAAAGTTTTAAACTTTGACAAAGAGGAAAGCGAAAAGAAAAAAAACATACATAAAGTAGTACATCAATAATCCGTTTTTAGGGTGCAGAAAATACAAAACCCAAATCGATTTACTTTATTTAATACATTTATCAGTTAAAATAACTATTTACCAAAAGTAACCACATGAATACAAAATTTTTTATCTTGATTATCGCTTTGTTTCTTCTAGGAAATCAAGGTTATGCTCAAAAAGACAAAACGTTTAATATTAAAAAACAGTTGGAATATTGTGCAGAACAAGCTTCTAAAACATTAAAAGTAATACCAAACGATGGAACTTCGCCAAGAACAGTTCCGAATGGAAGCAAAGACTGGAAATTTGTTGGCTACAAGGACTGGACAAGCGGGTTCTGGCCTGGAGAATTATGGTTTTTATACGAAGCAACCAAAGATAAAAAATGGGAAAAAGAAGCCGATAAGTTCAGTCGTTTTTTAACGCCTTTATCTGTCACCAAAGCAGGAGATCACGATTTAGGTTTTCAGGTTTTTAATAGTTTCGGAAACGGATACAGATTGACTAAAAATCCAGAATACAAAGAAATTATTCTGAAAACTGCTGATACTTTGGCAACACTTTTTAATCCAAAAGTAGGAACCATTCAATCTTGGCCTCATAATAAAATGGGCGGTCATAATACAATTATTGATAATATGATGAATTTGGAATTGTTGTTTTGGGCTTCAAAAAATGGCGGAAATAAAAAGTTATACGATATTGCCGTAAAACACGCCGAAACTACAATGGCAAATCATTTTAGACCGGATAACACTTCTTATCACGTAATCATTTATGATTTTGAAACTGGTAAAAAAATAAAGGGAAGAACGGCTCAAGGATATAGTGACGACAGTATGTGGGCGCGCGGCCAGGCTTGGGCTATTTATGGATTTACTATGACATATAGAGAAACAAAGGATGTCAAGTTTTTAGAGTTTGCTCATAAACTGGCACGTGTTTATTTAGATAAATTAACAACAGAGGATTTAATTCCGTACTGGGATTTTAATGCGCCAAATATTCCGAACGAACCTAGAGATGCTTCGGCGGCAGCAATTGTTTCTTCTGCACTTTTAGAGTTAAGTTCTTATACAAAAGATAAAAACTTGAAAAATGAATATTTAGCAAAAGCTAAAAAGATGATCGTTTCGCTTTCAGACCATTATCAGAGTCATGATGTTAATTCGGCATTTTTATTACATTCAACGGGACATAAACCAGCAGGAAGTGAGATAGATTGTTCTATAAATTACGCAGATTATTACTATCTTGAGGCATTATTAAGACTTCAGAAATTAAAATAAAAAATTATGATCAAGAGAATAAGCCAAATTGCCTTTGCATTCACGATGGTATTAATGCTTGTAAGCTGTAAAAATACCAAGCAAAAACTTCAGGAATATGTTGTAACTTATAATAAAACAATTGCTCCAAGTTTTAGAGCAGATGATGTAACGCTTACAACTGCTAGAGGTTATATAAATGATGATAAAATCGAACTGCGATTTGAAACCAATTTAGAGCAAAATGAAGCCAATAAGTCAGCGGCTGTAATTTCTTTTCCAAAATTGATAAAACAAATGATTGACAAGGATCAGATTCCAAGACAATTAATTGAAGAAGGAGTTCAGTTTGATGTTTATTTTCTGGCTGATGACAATACGGTTTTGGATAAAGAAATCTTAAAGGGAGAATCTTTAAAAGATTTTTTGAAATAATAGAAGTGTCTTTACTTCATTTGATTCTTACATATTGAAAGTCTCTTTAAATTTGATTTAAAGAGACTTTTTTTATGTTTGACGTTTATTGTTAAGTGTGAAATCAACCTTTTATTCTTACAAATTTTCTTTGTTTACTATTGTAAATGATTTGTATTCAAATGATTATGTTGCGGTTTTTGTGGGTTTAATGTTGTTTTTATATTATAAATTAGTTATGTTTGAGTTAAAAAATAACTATAAAACCAATAATTTATGAAAAAAATTACCCAAATCGCATTTGCGTTCGCTTTCGCATTATTTTTAATCAGCTGTAAAAATACCAAGCAGAAAATCCAAGAACATGTAAGCACCTACAATAATTCTTCTTCGATTAAAGGGCATGGAATTACAAGTACTGCCGCAAAAGCTTTTCTAAATGACAATAAAATTGAAATTAGAATCGAAACGAACCTAGAAGAAACAGATGAAAACAGAGCAGCCTACAAAGATTCATTTCCTGATCTGTTAAGAGAAATGATTAAGAACGATCAAATCTCTACAGAATTAATTAATGAAGGAGTTTCTTTTGATGTTTACTTTTTAGCTTATAACAACGCTATTTTAGCACAGCAATTAGTAAATAAAGAAGAACTGGCAGTTTTAGAAGGAACCGCAGAACCAAATAAAGAAACAGCAAAATTGTAATTAAAAATAGACTTTAAAAAAGCCTCTTCAAATTTTGAAGAGGCTTTTTTATTTAAGAGAACTGCGTAACGTTTTTTAAATTATCAGGGAAATACATATCTGATAAATTGGCAAATTCGTCGCCTCGCATGAAGATATTAATATCTACATCGGCAAAACTGTTTTTACCAGCGGCCGCCAAAAGTTCATTGGCAGAATGCAATGTATTTTTATGAAAATGATAAACTCTTTCAGATTTGTCGGTTACAACCAAACCTTTCATCAGCATTTTGTTTTGCGTCGCAACTCCTGTTGGACATTCGTTGTTATGGCAACGAAGTGCTTGAATACAGCCTAAAGAAAACATAAATCCTCTTGCGCTGTTACACATATCTGCACCAAGCGCTACAGCATGTAAAATAGAGTAACCTGAGATGATTTTTCCGCTTCCAATAATGCGCATTTTATCACGAATTCCTAAACGAACCAAAGTCTGGTTTACAAAGATTAAAGCAGGTTCAAAAGGCATTCCAACGCCATCAGCAAATTCTAAAGGAGCAGCACCTGTTCCGCCTTCAGCGCCATCGACTGTGATGAAATCTGGGTAAATATCTTCATTAATCATTTCTTGACAGATGGCTTCAAATTCTGCTGTATTTCCAATACACAATTTAAATCCGATTGGTTTTCCGTTTGATAAATCACGTAATTGCTTAATGAAATGAATTAATCCTTTCGCATCAGAAAAAGCATGATGCCCAGGAGGAGAAAGAATCATAGTATGTGGTACAACACCTCTGATTTTGGCAATCTGCTCTGTGTTTTTAGCAGCAGGTAAAACACCTCCATGGCCTGGTTTTGCACCTTGAGAGAGTTTAATTTCAATCATTTTTACATTTGGAAGATTCGCTTTTTCGGCAAAATTTTCCGGACTAAAATTTCCTTCAGCATCACGGCATCCAAAATAGCCAGTACCAATCTGCCAGGTAATATCTCCGCCACCAGCAAGGTGAAATTCTGTTAATCCGCCTTCTCCTGTATTTTGGTAGAAATTTCCTTTTTTGGCACCAATATTAATGGCACGAACAGCATGTTCGCTCAATGATCCAAAACTCATTGCCGAAACATTAAATAAAGAAGCAGAATAAGGCTGTTTGCAGTCTTTGCCGCCAACTAATACGCGAGGTAATTCTTCGTTTACTTTTGCCGGAAAAATAGAATGTTTTATTCCTTCGTAGTTTTCGGTATTTAAGTTCAGTTGTGTTCCAAAAGGAGTGCTGGAATCAATGTTTTTAGCTCTTTGATAAACTAATGAACGCTGATTTCTAGAAAAAGGTTTTCCGTCTGTAGATCTTTCGATAAAGTATTGCTGAATTTCCGGAGCAATCATTTCGAATAAATATCGGAAATAACCTAGAACGGGGAAGTTTCTTAAAATAGCATGTTTTTCCTGAGAGGCATTGTAAGCGCCTAAAATTAGCAAAAGTGGAATAATAAAAACGAGTAAATAACCTCGTCCTGTGTAATAATAAATTGCAAGAACAATTAGAAACAATAAGAATCCGTAAATAAAGAATTTCTTTCTCATGTTTTTAAAGAATTAAATAGGTAATAAATGCGATAATTAGTTGAATCTTAAACGTACATAAACGTGTTTGATTCCTTTTTTGTCCGATTCTCTTTCATCAATTTCCAGAATATCAGTTAAAGATTTCAACATTGGAGTGAGTTTAGAAAAACCATAATTTCGGGGGTCAAATTCAGGTTTTTTCTTTACAATCAAGTTTCCAACATCTCCCAAGAAAGCCCAGCCATCATCATCTTCAATATCTTCGATAGTGGCTTCGATAAGTTCAATGGTTTGTTTGTCAATTTTGTGTAATGCTTTTTCAGCAGGTTTTTCGACAGGCTTTTTGGTATCTGCAGCCGTGACTTTTGGTTTTTTCTTTTGAGTGGCTCCATCCAAAACTTCAATGTAAATAAATCGGTCGCAGGCTACAATAAAAGAACTTGGGGTTTTCTTTTCTCCAATTCCAATAACTTTCATTCCAGATTCTCTTAAACGAATCGCGAGACGCGTAAAATCACTGTCACTTGAAACAATGCAGAATCCGTCTAATTTTCCGGAATACAGCAAATCCATTGCGTCAATAATTAATGCAGAATCCGAAGAATTTTTTCCAACGGTATAACTATATTGTTGAATAGGAGTAATGGCATGTTCTAATAATACACCTTTCCATCCATTTGCATTTGGTTTGGTCCAATCGGCATAAATTCTTTTGGTGGTAGGAGTTCCAAGCTTTGCAATTTCTTCCATCATGCCTTTTACATTACTATACGGGACATTATCGGCATCGATAAGAACAGCTAGTTTTAAATCTTTCGAGTTGCTTAAAGCCATTATTTTAAAATTAGGGAATTATTACTCTCAAAGTTAGAATTAAAATTGGTTTTTATAAGAGTAAAGAGAGGAATAAGTCGTTTTTTAATCACTAATTAGTTTCATTATAAATAAGGTTTTTCTATGTAAAAACTAATTAAGGATAATTTTGTCTTTTATGCGAAATTTAAATATATTTGTAAAGAAAAAATAAGGATTGTATGTTTTCAAAAGCGTGTGAATACGGAATTAGAGCTTCTATTTTTATTGCGACCAAATCTTCTGAGGGAGTTAGGGTTGGAATAAAAGATGTGGCAAAAGAAATTGATTCGCCGGAACCATTTACTGCGAAAATCATGCAGATTTTAACCAAAAATGGAATCATTCATTCAGCAAAAGGTGTAGGAGGAGGTTTCGAAGTTTCAAATCAGGCATTGCGTTCCGTAAAATTGATTCAGATTGTAGATGCAATTGATGGTGACTCCATTTATAAAGGCTGTGGAATTGGTCTGAAAGAATGCTCAGAAGTTCATCCTTGTCCCGTACACAATCAATTTAAAAAAATACGAGAACTGCTCTTAACAATGCTTACAACAACGACATTGGAAGAACTGGCGCTTGGCGTAAATTCAGGAGATTTTCATTTAAAAATCTTCAGCCAGAACAAATAGAATTTTATAATTTAAATACTTAATAATGAATAAGACGATTAAAATTTCGATGGTAATGCTAATGGGATTTTTAGCAGTAACTTCTTGCGGTAAAAAAGAAACAGCGCCAGCAGAATCTACAGAAGTTAATGAAACTTCTACAGAAGGTGAAGCAGCTCCAGTAACTTCAACGGAAGAAAATGTATTAGTTATTGAAGGAAATGACCAAATGCAGTTTAATGTAAACGAACTGAAAGCGGTTGCAGGAAAACCAATCAAATTAACTTTGAAACATGTTGGGCAAATTGCGAAGGAAGTGATGGGGCATAATTTGGTTATTCTTAAGGAAGGAACAGATCAAGCGGCTTTTGCAGTAAAAGCAAATGATGCCAAAGCAACAGATTATATTCCGGAATCTGAAAAAGCTTCGATTATTGCGCATACTAAATTATTAGGAGGCGGAGAAGAAGATACAATCGAATTTACAATTGATAAAAAAGGAAGTTATCCTTTCGTATGCTCTTTCCCAGGTCACGTTGCCCTAATGAAAGGCGTTTTGATTGTTGAATAGATAAATACTAAAAACTCCAATCTAAATTGAGGTTGGAGTTTTTTTATAACACAATAAAAGATAAAATTGTCTTTTATTGAAATAAAATGATTAAATATTAAAAGTAATTTTTTGAAAGATGGAAAGTTTAAAAGAAAAAACAATAGGATCATTTGTAGCTGAAGATTTTAGAACAGCAGCCGTTTTCTCCAAATACAGAATCGATTTTTGCTGTAAGGGAAATAGAACTGTAAATGAAGTTTGCAAGAAGCAGGATATTGATGCAGATACTTTACTGGAAAATATTCTTCAGGTAGCACAATCTGAGAATAATAGAAGTATCGATTTTAATTCCTGGCCTTTAGATTTATTAGTCGATTATATCGAAAAAACGCATCATCGTTATGTGGAGGAAAAAACGAATGTTTTGATTCCCTTTTTAGATAAATTGTGTAAAGTTCACGGTGCAAACCATCCTGAATTATTCCGAATTAATGAATTGTTTATTGGCTGTGCGGGAGAATTAGCACAGCACATGAAAAAAGAAGAGTTGGTATTATTTCCTTTCGTTAAACGAATGGTAAAAACTAAAGAATCAGATGGGATTCTGCATCAGCCCTCTTTTGGTACAGTTTCAAATCCGATTGCCATGATGATGCATGAACATGATAATGAAGGCGAACGCTTTAGAGAAATCGCATCATTGACCAATAATTATACACCTCCAGCCGATGCCTGTACAACTTATAGAGTGACTTTTGCCATGTTGAAAGAATTTGAAGCAGATTTGCACAAACACATTCATTTAGAAAATAATATTCTATTTCCAAAAGCAGAAGTTTTGGAAAAAGACTTTGTTGAGGTGGGATAGGGAAATTTTGAACATGGTTTTTATTAAAAACAAAAAACAAGAGCCGATTCGTTCCTAAAAATCTTCTCTTGTTTTTTTACTAATTCAAAATATTTAAAGCTGATAGTCTTTTGTGCTTAGTAAAGCGCTCATGACTTAAATCTTTAGCAAAGATAAATCACAATTTGTTTAATGATTGTGATAAAAATCATAAGAAAAATATAATTCTCTGTTTAAGTTATAAGCATTTTTACAATTTGGATAAGAGGTAAATCGTATTAAAAAGAGGATGTTCATTATTTTTAAATAAAAATAAATGACAGTCTGAATTTTAGAAGAATAATGATTATTTTTGCTCGCTGATTAAGTTAAAAAATACTACACTATAATATTATGGTAAAAGATTTATTCGAAAGAATTCAAGAAAATAAAGGTCCTTTAGGAAAATGGGCTTCACAAGCTGAGGGATATTATGTTTTCCCAAAATTAGAAGGTGAACTAGGACCAAGAATGCAGTTTCATGGAAAAAATATCCTGAACTGGAGTTTAAATGATTATTTAGGTTTAGCCAATCACCCAGAAGTTCGTAAAGCAGATACAGATGCCGCAATTCAGTTTGGAGCAGCTTACCCGATGGGAGCACGTATGATGTCTGGACATACTACGTACCACGAACAATTAGAAAATGAATTGGCTGAATTCGTAATGAAAGAATCTGCTTATTTATTGAATTTTGGTTACCAAGGAATGGTTTCTATCATTGACGCTTTGGTTACTAAAAATGACATTATCGTTTATGATGTTGACTCACATGCTTGTATCATTGATGGTGTTCGTTTACACATGGGTAAACGTTTCACATACAAACACAATGATTTGGAAAGTATGGAGAAAAACTTGCAGCGTGCTACTAAAATGGCTGAAGAAACTGGAGGAGGAATTTTATTTATTACAGAAGGTGTTTTCGGAATGCGTGGACAGCAAGGAAAACTAAAAGAGATTGCTGAATTAAAGAAAAAATACAATTTCAGATTATTAGTAGATGATGCACACGGTTTTGGTACACTTGGAAAAACAGGTGCTGGAGCAGGTGAGGAGCAGGGAGTCCAAGATCAGATTGATGTTTACTTTTCTACTTTTGCAAAATCTATGGCTAATATTGGTGCTTTTGTAGCAGCTGATAAATCGGTTATTGATTATTTGAAATACAATTTACGTTCTCAAATGTTTGCTAAAGCATTGCCAATGATTCAAACAATTGGATCTTTGAAACGTTTAGAGTTATTGCGTCAATCTTCTGCAATTAAAGACAAACTTTGGGAAAATGTAAATGCATTACAAAACGGTCTTAAAGAAAAAGGATTCAACATTGGAGATACTAATACTTGTATTACACCAGTTTACTTAGAGGGAAGTATTCCTGAAGCAATGGTAATGGTGAATGATTTAAGAGAAAACTATGGTATTTTCCTTTCTATAGTTGTATATCCGGTTATTCCAAAAGGAATTATTTTATTAAGAATGATTCCAACAGCTTCTCATACATTAGCAGATATTGAAGAGACTTTAACGGCTTTTGAAGCAATTCGTGAGAAATTGACAAACGGAACATATAAAGAAATAGCAGAACGTACTACAGTAGACGTTTCTTAATTATCTGAAATAAATTTTCCCACATGGGAATTATGTAAAAAAATCCATTCTTTGTAAGAATGGATTTTTTTTTATTTGAACTAATTTTATTTCATAATCAACAAAATAAAAATAAAGACAAGTATGAAAAAAGTTATTACTATAACGACTCTAATTCTAATAGTTCTTTCTTCCTGTAAAAAAGAAACGACTACAACAGAGCCGGTACAAATTACTCCAAGTCCGCCAAAAGAAGCTGAAATTGTAGAACCTGCCGGAGATCAATGTTATGCTTGGAGATCGAATGGAAGCGTAATAGAAATGAGTTTTAATGTAAATTCTCACCAAGAAGTAAACGGAAAATTAAGCTACAATATAGTTGGAAAAGATAAAAATGAAGGAAGCTTAATTGGAAACATGAAAGGAGATACTTTAATTGCCGATTATACGTTTATGTCTGAAGGAGTTTCTTCTGTTAGAGAAGTTGCTTTTCTGCAAAAAGATGGTGCTTTTATAGAAGGTTATGGTGATGTAGTGGAAGCAAATGGAAAATTCTCTTTTAAAGATAAAACCAAATTAAAATTTGATGCAAAAAATACTTTATCAAAAGTAGATTGTAAAGTAGAATAAAGATAAATGAAAGTGACTATGAAGTTAAAAACCATTCGTTTGGGGGCGAATGGTTTTTTATTTTTATAATTTCTTTTCAGATTTAAGTTTACTTATGTATTCGCTTGAAATTCCATTCCAATAGCATTTTTTACATCTCTGATTTTCAAACTCATGATTACAATTTTTATAGCTATATAATACATGCGCGCACTCAGGAGATGGATTTTTCACCAGAGAAGAATCTTTGTAAAATTCACTTGTACATTCGTCACAAATAATTATCAAAAAATTATTGTTATCCACTTTTGGTTTTTTTTTGTGGCTGAAAACTACGACTGAAAACTAAACTAAAGATTCTTCAAATAAGTCTTTCTCTGGCAGTGAATAATCGGGTCAAAGTTTTTCCAAAGTAAATGAATAGCATTATTTTCTAATAACTCAGGAGTTCTAATGCAATTTTGAATTCCCTTTTCAGAAAATGTTTTGTAGTATTCATCAAAAATAATAGCGGTAACCCCTTTATTTTGATATTCTGGATGAATTCCAATGAGGTAAAAGACAACATCTTTGCTGTGTTTTTTAGCTTTTAATAACTGTAGAAAACCAAACGGAAATAATTTTCCCTTTATTTTTTGTAAAGCCTCAGTAAAACTCGGCATTACAATACTAAAAGCAACTAAATTATCATCTTTGTCCAATACAAATTTGATATATTCTGGATTAATAAAACTGATGTATTTCTTTTTGAAATAAGCTTTCTGAACATCTGAAATGGCAACAAACGAAGCGAGTTTTGCATAGGTTTCATTAAACAAATCGAACATTTTGTCTACATGAGGCATAATGTCTTTTGTTTTGGTGAAATTAAGCGCTTTTAGCCCGTAACGTTTTTTGATTAGTTCTTGTGCTTTTTGGAAAAATTCAGGTTTAACATTTGAAAAAGGAAATATACTTTCTATATATTGTTTCTCGACTTGAAATCCTAACTGCTCCAAATGTGTTACATAATACGGATGATTGTACCAAGTAATCATGGTTCCAACCTGATCGTAACCTTCTGTTAGAAGACCAACTTTGTCCAAATTCGAAAAACCCATGGGACCTTCTGCGTGTTCTAAATTGTGTTTTCTTCCCAATTCATAAACCTTATCCAACAAAGCTTTTGTCACTTCAATATCATCAATCACATCAAACCAACCAAAACGCACTTTTCTTTTGTGCTGATTGTTAACTTCAGACCAATTAATGATTGCCGTAATACGGCCAACAATTTTATTGTCTCTGTAGGCTAAGTAAAAGTATGCTTCAGCATTATCAAAAGCAGGATTTTTGGTTTTGTCAAAAGATTCCAATTCATCTGCAATGATTGGCGGAACCCAATACGGATTATCCTTGTATAAAGAGAAAGGAAATTTAATGTATTCGGTTAATTCTTTTTTGCTTTTGGCTTCTTTAATTGTAATCATTTAAGATTTTATTAATTGTATTTTTTTAATCAACATTGATTTAGGAACGAATATAGCTATCTTTAATTTAACAAAAAAGAGTTGTATAAAAAAAGCCCAAATGAATGGGCTTTATTTTTACTTTGAGTTTATTTATAGATAGTAATATCTGAACCACTCTGTCCTTGTTTTGCAACCTCCCACACAAGTACATTATTAACCCATACTTTTTCTAAAGTCACAGAAATTCCAAATTTTCCGTTTTCTCGATCATATTTTACTTTGATAGTATCTGTTTCAGTTTTGTTCCAATGTAAATATGTTATTGGAAAAGCTTCAGTGTTGTCGTCATTAAGAAACACCTTAACATAATGTTTATTAAATTCATTAACAATATATAAATTGTTAGGATAGTCACTGTTAAAAGCATAGTTATTATTGAAAACTATTTTCCCTCCAATAAGATAATCTGCACGAATTATGTTTTCTGGGAAGTTTTCTGTGCCTAAAAGATTTTCACCTGAATTATGATCTTTAAGATTTACATTAATATATGTTTGCAAATTGGTTGCTTTTTTGGGAGTAGTTTCACTATCACATGAATAAAAAACAACTGTGGTTAAAAGGATAAAAAAAATATTTTTCATGTTGATTTAGTTTAAGGTGTTATATTATATACCATATCGATGCCCGAATTATATGAAGTCCCTGATGGATTAAAATTATTGTATGCGTAGTTACCATTATTATTCCCTCCCCATCCCCAATTCATATGGAAATATAAGTAACTTACAGCAAGTCCTGTACAATGGCCTAAATAATCTACTTCATGTGAAGTCCATTGTGTGTAACCATCGCAAACCCAGGAATGCCCTGCAAGTGTTGACGAATTGTAGCCTCCTAAAATAACAGGTTTGTTTTGATCGAGACTATTTATGACTTTGTTCCAATCATATGTAGTTGAATAGGTTGCATTTGAATACTTAAAATAGTTTTTTAAAGAAGGTGCAATTGAATAGCCATATGCTCCAGATCCACCACAAGAATATGTCATATTTACAGATTCTCCAGCATCTCTCATTAAAATTTGTGTGTCGTATGTTCCGTAATCTATTGGCATATTAGCCCAGTTATAACTATTAGGTTTCTTAAAATAAAATAGTACTTGAGCAATTGAAGTTGCTACGCATCCAGTAGGAGCTTTTCCTCCAGGTTTTGTAGGGCATATTAATGGAACTAGATTGTTAAAAGTAAATCCCTGATCCCATTTGGTTGTTAAAAGAGGAGTTTTGGTATAATATGTGTCTTCACATCCCGTCTCTTCAGGGACCTCTTTCGTTTTATTACTTAAATTTGAAGAGTTTTTCTTTTGTGAATTTTGAGTTTTATCATTTAGTAATAAATCCCATTCAAAAGCAATATTTTCATTTTGCTTTAGTTTATTTTGGATTACATATTTTACTTGCTCTTTTTGACTATCCATCCAAACTAAAACAGCATCTGGTGTTTCACTGGGATCGTTAGAATATACCCCAACATCCGAAAATGCTAATATTGGACTTAGTCTATTGTCAGCTGCAATTACAAGAAAACCGCCTTCTTTGTAATTAATTACATAAAAGGCGTTATCTTTTTCCGATGTTTTATAAGTAACTAAATCTTTTACTGTTTTGCTAGTGATTTTATTTTTATTGAAGGAAATATTCCTTATAAAATAAGATTTTGCAATCTCCAACGCTATTGTTGAATTTACACTATTAGAAGAGTCTGATGAAATTAATTTGTTATTCTCATTTTCATTACTGCATGAAAGTAAAATGAAAAAAAATAACAAAAAATAAAGTTTGTTGAAAATGTTTTTTTTGTCAGGTTTTAAGTGGTTTGCCATGGTAGATAGAATTTAAAATTAGTAATTCTATCAAATGTAAAGAAATAATACTACAAAATCAAAAAAAAATTACGTTTTTTCTCACAAAAAAACTATTCGTATTTAGCCTTACGTCTTCTTTCTTTTTCTTGATAATCAACGCTTTTTTCGTTGTCAAGGTTCTTTTTGGCTCTATCGTTATTTTTAGCTTCTATCACTTTTTCTTTATACCATCCATCGTAACGCCATGAAACGCCAACTCCTCCGTATAAAACAGAAGGGGTGTTTTTAAAGTTAGTGCTTATCGAAGCATCAACCTGCATATTGGCAGAAAGGAGATAAGCAGCACCGCCTCGAATAATAGAATCGCTGTAAAAGTCGCTTTTATATCCTTGGTTTTCAACAAAACCAGACCATTTGTCGTTAAAACCGTGGGTCAAAGTTAATACATATCCGTAACTTGGATAGTCTGTACCGATGTAATCTGCAATAATATTAGTTACAAAAACCCAAGAACCACCGCCTAAAACATTTTGAGTAATCAAGGAAACTTTAGGAGAAATAGCGCCATCAGGAGAAAAGTAATACGGATTATCAGCTCCAACGAAATTTGCTCCTGCAAAAACAGAAACCGCTGGAATCAATTCACGCCACTGGAAATTACGGTTTGCTTTGTAGCTGTAAATGTTAACTTCTCTTTTATAGTTTTTATAAGGATCATAAATAAGATATTTTGCACCTAAAACAGTTTGTCTGAAATTGTTTTTTTTGTAGCTGGTGTAAGGAGTATCGTAATTTGCCATTTGATATTGTATGTCAAATACAAATTCTAATTGTTCTAAAAAAGCTCCATAACGCAGTGTAAAGTCAGTGCCTAAACCGCTGCCGTCATAATCTAACAAATCGTGTTTTTCTTTAATACCATAAAATCCAAGTTCGCCTTGAATTACAGATTTTCCCACACTGTAGGCAGACATGGTTTCACCTGGACGATTAGAATTAATGACATCAGTATATTGCGCAAAAAACAGTTGTGGAATAAAAAAAAGTACCGGGGCGAGTAAGTTTTTAATTTTAAACATATAATTTTTTTTGGGTTAAAATATAATAACGCATATCAAATGTACATATTTTATTATTTATTTAAGATTCATATTTTATTTTTAAACAACGGATTTATTAATTTTGGAAAAAAATTATAGTTATGCAAGAAGCATCATTTTCAGGTTTAAGATTTATTATTGGGATTATTGCCTTTTATTATATTTTTAAATTTTTGGCTAGAATCTTTTTGCCGGTATTGGTAAAAAAAGCTGTTGAAAACGCAAGCGAAAATTTTCAGAGACAACAACAATATAATCAACAATATAATCAAAGTAACTCCTGGCAAAATACAAGCAGAAATAATAATGATGAAATAATCATTAATACGGCTAATGCTAAACACCCGCGCGAAACCAAAAAAGTGGGAGAGTATGTTGATTACGAAGAAATAGATTAGATTTGTGTCCTGAAAATTTAGGATTCATTTTAACCCAAACCAGCCAAAATTGAAAATAGTAAATAAGTTCTATCCGCACGCCCTTGTTGTACTGGGCTTTATTCTTGTCTCATTAATTTATTTTTATCCAGTTCTACAGGGAAAACAAATTTTCCAGTCTGATATTGCTCAATACACCGGAATGGCAAAAGAGCAGAATGATTTTAGAGCTGCCGAAAATGCGGAGCCTTATTGGACAAATTCTGCTTTTGGAGGTATGCCGACTTATCAGCTTGGAGCAAATTATCCGTATGATTTTGTGGGTAAAATAGATGATGTACTGCGTTTTCTGCCTCGTCCTGCAGATTACTTATTTCTATATTTCTTAGGGTTTTATGGTTTGTTGTTGGTTTTAAAAACAGATCCTTTAAAAGCATTTATTGGGGCTATTGCCTTTGGTTTTTCAACCTATTTAATCATCATTTTAGGAGTGGGTCATAATGCAAAAGCACATGCTATTGCTTATATGCCTTTGGTAATTGCTGGATTTGTCCTTGTCTTTCAGAAAAAATACGTCTGGGGAGGTCTGCTCACCATGTTTGCCGTGGCATTAGAAGTGAATGCCAATCACTTCCAAATGACTTATTATTTATTGATTTTCTTATTGATACTTTCGGGTTATTTTGCTTTTGAATTTATTAAAAATAAAGAATATAAACCGCTTTTAATCTCGGTAGGAACTCTTGCGGTTGCTGGAATTTTTGCAATTGGTTCCAATGCAGGAAACTTATTAGCCACAAGCGAATATGCCAAGTTTAGTACCCGAAGCAACAGCGAATTGACTTTTAATCCTGACGGAACTAAAAAGACAAACGAAAATGCTTTAAGCCGTGAATATATTACGGAATACAGTTACGGAATTGCGGAGAGTTTTAACTTGATTGCTCCAAGACTTTTTGGAGGTTCAAATCATGAAAATCTAGGCCCGGATAGCCGTATGTATTCTTTCTTTATAGAAAAAGGAGCTTCTCCTTCTCAAGCAAAAGAATATGCTGCAACAATGCCTACATATTGGGGAGATCAACCTATTGTTGCTGCTCCCGCTTATATTGGAGCGGTGGTATTTTTCTTGGCTGTTTTAGCATTATTTATTGATGACAGAAAAATTAAATATGTATTTATAACTGGTGCATTATTTTCATTAATACTTTCTTGGGGGAAAAACTTCTCTTTGTTGACAGACTTCTTTATCGATTATGTACCAATGTACGATAAGTTTAGAGCAGTATCTTCTATTCAGGTAATTTTAGAATTGTGTTTTCCTGTTTTAGCGGTTATGGGAATCCAGTCTTTCTTTAAGGCTAAAGAGGAACCTAAATTACAGCAGAAAGCATTAGTACAGACAGGAGTTTTTGGGTTAGGAGTAATCCTGATTTTGGTTATTGCAAAAGGATTCTTCCATTTTTCAGGATCAAGCGATCAGTATTTTATGGAAACTTACGGGCCAGATTTTGTAGACGCTCTTAAAGAAGATAGAATGACCATGTATTATGCAGATTTATTGCGTTCTGGTTTTCTTATTGTCTTAACTTTTGGAATTTTATGGTTGTTTATTAAAAACAAACTCTCGCAGACCACAACTTTAATCATTGTTGGGATTGTAATGATTTTCGATTTGTTTTTTGTAGATAAAAAATATGTTTCGGCAAAAGATTTTGTAAGCCCAGTTCAAATTGCGGCTCCTTTTCAGGAAACAGCTGCTGATGCTCAAATTTTGCAAGATACTACACATTATAGAGTTTTTGAGATAAGTGGTAATATGTCAAGTGCTAGAGCTTCTTTCTTTCATAGTTCTATCGGAGGTTATCATGCTGCAAAACCAAGAAGAATGCAGCAGTTATTTGATTATCAAATTGCTAAAAATAACTTAGAAATACTTAATATGCTAAATGTTAAGTATGTAATCCAAACGGATAAGGAAGGAAAAGAAATTCCAACCATTAATCCAGATGCGAATGGAAATGCTTGGTTTGTAAGTTCTGTGAAATTGGTAAACAAAGCAGATGATGTAATGAAAGCATTGAACACATTAGATACTAAAAAAGTAGCTGTTTTTAATGTTCATGAACATGAAGCTAAATTCCCAAATGCTCGTTTGAAGAAACCTTGGGATGCAACAGGAACAATTAATGTAGTGGAGTATAAGCCAAATTATATCAAATATAAATCAGAGAATGAAAAAGATGGTTTAGCGGTTTTTTCTGAAATGTATTATAAAAATGGGTGGAACGCTTATATTGATGGTAAACTAACAGATCATTTTCCTGTTGATTATGTTTTAAGAGCAATGGAAATTCCAGGCGGAAAACACACGATAGAATTCAAATTTGAGCCTCAGGTTATTAAAACGGGAGGTACGATTACTTTGATTAGTTCGATTGGAATGTTAGTTCTTTTGGTTGGTGGGGTTTATTTTGAGAAAAGGAAAAGAGGTTAAAATAGTGAAAGTAATTTTGTAAATTTGACTTATTATTTTTTGAAAAATGAAAACAACGACATTAAATAATGCTCATCCTTCTGTTATGGAAGCAAGATATATCGAAGAGATAAGAAAGATGACACCACAAAAACGTTTTGAAAAATTGATGGCTATTATTGAAATTTCGTATCTTTTGAAAACTGCAAAAAAAATATCAAAATAATTCAATGTATAGTCAAATAGTAGAAATTTGGAAATACTTCTCTTTGAATAAAGTTAAATATTTGACTATAGGCGGATTTGCTGTGAATATATATGGCTATGGACGAAATACGGGAGACATAGATATTTTTATAGAAGATTCAATCGACAACAGGAAAAATTTAAGACAAGCCTTAAAAGATTCAGGAATTGGGGATTTTGAGAGTATAAATACAATGCAATTTATTCCTGGCTGGACAGATATTACATTGAATTTTAATTTGCGATTGGACATTATGACTTCAGTAAAAGGATTAGAAAATAATACTTTTGAACAACTTTTAGAAAAAGCATACATTGTAGAAATTAATGAAATTCCAGTTTATTTTTTAGATTATGAAAGTTTAATTACTGCAAAAAAAGCTACTAACACACCCAAGGATCAATTGGATATTGAAGAGCTTGAAAAATTAAATAGAGATTTATAATTCAATATTGCAAAATTCTAAAATTGAAATCAGAAAAACTTCTTATTATAACTTATTATTGGCCTCCAGCTGGCGGACCGGGGGTACAGCGTTGGTTGAAATTTGTAAAATATCTGCCAGAATTTGATGTACAGCCAATTGTTTATGTTCCAGAAAATCCAACTTATCCCATTGTTGACGAAGGTTTGGTAACTGAAATATCAGATAAGGTAACTATTCTGAAAAATAAAATTTGGGAGCCCTATCAGTTGGCTTCAATATTTTCAAAAAATAAAACAAAAAAAATCAGTTCTGGAATCTTTCCTCAGAAAAAAAAACAGAGTTTTTTAGATAAAACTTTTCTTTGGGTTCGTGGTAATCTTTTCATTCCAGATGCCCGTGTTTTTTGGGTAAAACCATCGATTGCTTATTTAGAAAAGTATATTCAGGACAATAATATTGATACTATTGTAACTTCTGGTCCACCGCACAGCTTGCATTTAATTGGTTTAGAATTACAAAAGAAATTAAACGTAAAATGGTTTGCCGATTTCCGTGATCCTTGGACAACGATTGGTTATCATAAAGCGCTTCGTTTGTCTTCCTACGCCGAAAAGAAGCATAAAAATCTAGAACATAAAGTTTTAAATACTGCTGATGAAATTATCGTGACCAGTAAAACCACAAAAGCAGAATTTGAAGTGATTACCAATAAACCGATTACCGTAATTACAAATGGTTATGATGCAGAGACTGTCGAAAAACAAACTTTAGACAGTAAATTTACGTTGGCGCATATCGGTTCTTTTTTATCGGACAGAAATCCGCCGTTTTTGTGGGAAGTTTTGATTGAATTGCTTCAAGAAGTTCCAGAATTTAAATCACACTTGGAAATTAAATTAATTGGAGCTGTAAGCCAGGAAGTATTGGACGCGATAAAAGAGCACCAATTAAATGATTATTTGAATTTAGTTGGATACGTTTCTCATAAAGAAGCTGTCGCGCATCAAAGAAAGTCTCAGGTTTTGCTTTTAATCGAAATTAATTCTGAAGATACTAAAAGCATTATCCCTGGAAAATTATTCGAATATATGGTGTCAAATCGCCCAATAATAGCGATTGGACCGCAGGGATCTGACTTTGCAGATATCGTAACGCAAACCAATACAGGAGTATTTTTTGATTATTCTGAAAAAACGAAGTTAAAAAGTGTAATTTTGGACTTTTTTAATCAGTTTTTGGATGGAAAATTGCAGGCGCACGGAATTGGCCTGCAGCAATATTCCCGAAAAAATCTAACCAAACAATTAGCACAACTGATTAAGAAATAATCAATTGAAAATTTAAATTCTACAATCTAAACTCAACAAATGGGTATTGTCTTAAATCAGTCTTTTAAAAACACTATAATTACATATATTGGTTTTGGTATCGGAGCCATAAATACGCTTTATTTATATCCGATTTTTCTCGGATCTACTTTTTATGGATTGACTAATTATATAACTTCCAGTGCCAATGTTATAATGCCATTGTTTGCGATTGGAATGCAAAATACTTTAGTTAAATTTTATTCTCAATATAAAACAGAGGAAGAAAAATCTCGATTTTTATCTTTTACAGTTTTGTTTCCAATTCTATTAATAATTCCATTGTTATTAATTGGGCTTTGTTTCTATGATGAAATTTTGGTTTTTTTGTCAAAAAAGAATGCAATTGTCAAAAGTTATGTATGGCTAATACCTTTTATTGGTGTGACAATGGCTTATTTCGAAATTTTTTATGCTTGGGCACGTGTTCATATGCATTCTGTTTTCGGTAATTTTATTAAAGAAATTGGCTTACGATTGTTCTCTTTATTTTTATTATTAGCTGTTTATTATGGTGTGCTTAGCGTTGAAGGATTTGTATATGCTACTGCGGTGTTATATTTAGTAGCATTTTTAGTGACAATGTTTTATGCCTTTAGTGTTCAAAAACCAGTGTTTCAGCTTAAAAAACCTGAAAATGCAAAAGACATTTTGGTTTATTCGTTTTATATTATTTTATCGGGAAGTGTTGCTAATTTACTTTTAGATGGAGATAAAATGATTTTGAATCAATATATGATTATTGACAACATTGCATTTTATTCTGTTGCTACTTATATAGCATTGGTAATTTCGGTACCAAGTCGTGCAATGCACCAAATTGTGTATCCAATTACAGCTAAATTAATGCATGAAAATAAACATGATGAATTAAATCAGTTGTATAAAAAGACTTCTATAAACCTGCAAATCGTGGGTGGATTTGTAATGCTTTGCATTTTTGTCAATATTAATCAGTTGTACGAATTGGTTCCAAAAGAATACAGCGGTGGAATTCCAGTGGTTTTTATGATTGGTTTGTCTAAGTATTTTGATTTGATTTTGGGAAATAACAATGCTATCATTTTTAATACAAAATATTACCGAATGGTATTGTATTTAGGTTTGATGCTGGTTGTCTTAACAGTAGTTCTAAATATGATTTTTATCCCAATTTTTGGGATTTTTGGTTCGGCATTTGCGACACTTTTATCAATTACTTTATACAGTTTGGCTAAATTGCTTTTTGTGGTTAAAAAGCTCCATTTATATCCTTTTACAAAACAGACTATTCATTCGATGCTATTAACTTTTGCATTGTTTTTACTGTTTTATTTCTGGGAGTTTCCATTTTTTCAGTTAATTAGTATTGCTTTAAAATCGATTTTGGTTACTATTTTGTACCTGTATCTGAATTATAAATTTAAAATTTCGCCAGATATCAATGGTGTTATTGATTCTATTTTTAAGAAGATAGGTATTAAAATTTAAATCAGGTTTTAGGAAAAATGAAAGTAATTTAAAAACGTAACTTTTTTGTTTTTATATTTGTTAGAAAGGATAACTAATTTATTTCTAATGGGATATGAAAATAAAAGTACTTAAGTTATTAGCTTTATTTCTTGTTTTGTTTTCTTGTTCGGTAGTGTTGGGACAGAACAAAAATCTTAAGATTCCCGATTCATCGACAGTGAAAATTAAAGGTTATCCTGTAAATCCTTTTAAAGACACGCTTTTTTATGTGTATAATAATGTGGGGTCATTTCCTGCTAAAGAACGGGCAGAATATATTTCTTCTAAAATTAAAAGACTTTATAATGAATCTTTTTTTGAAAAGGATTCCCTCAAAGTTATTCCTTCTGATGTTTCTTCGGATATCGTTTATAAGAACGATTTAGTGTTGATGTCGGTTTTAGAGTCTGATGCTAAAGCTGAAAATCAAACGGTATCTTTTATTGCCAACCGCAATTTAAAGATGATCAAAAGCGCTATAATTTACCAGAACGAAAATTATTCACAGCTTCCTAAGCGATTTGGATATACCGCTTTGTTGGTTTTAATTATTGGTTTGATTTTGTTTTTGGTAGGGAAAGTATTTAATATAATCAAAAAATACATAGTTAAGAATAAAGAGAAATATTTTAAAGGAGTAAATTACAACACCGTTAAAATATTATCTCCGGATAAACAATTGTTTATATTTCTAAGGTTTTTTGCTTTTGTAAAATTGGTAACACTGATTCTTATTGTTTACCTTTCGCTGCCAATTTTATTCAGCATTTTTCCTGCGACAAAAGAATATACTACGACGCTTCTCAGATGGATTTTAACGCCAGCAAAATCTGCTTTAATGGGATTTGTAGGTTTCCTGCCAAGCTTATTTACCATCATCGTAATCATTGTTATCTTTAAATATTCATTAAAAGTAATAAAGTTTTTCTTTGATGAAATAAAATTAGAAAATATTAAAATTGACGGTTTTTACAGCGATTGGGCTTTACCAACTTTTAATGTTATCAGATTATTGATGTACGCTTTTATGCTTGTGATAATCTTTCCATATCTGCCTGGTTCTGATTCTCCAATTTTTAAGGGAGTTTCTGTATTTGTCGGAGTTTTATTCTCTCTTGGTTCTTCAAATGCAATTGCCAATATGGTGGCAGGATTAGTAATTACTTATATGCGTCCGTTTAAAATAGGAGATTATATCAAAATTGGAGATGTGAGTGGAGAAGTGGTGGAAAAAACAGCTTTGGTAACAAGAATTAGAACACCAAAATTTGAGGATATTACGATTCCTAACGCGACCGTTTTATCCAGTACTTCTACAAATTATTCTGCAAATGCAAAACATTCTAATAATGGATTGCTAATTCATACCACAGTAACAATTGGTTATGACGTTCCTTGGAAGGACATTTATGCAGCTTTAATCGAAGCAGCTTTGAATACCGAGATGACAGAAAAAGAGCCAAAACCATTTGTGCTTCAAACGAGCTTGGATGATTTCTATGTTTCTTATCAGATTAATGTTTATACTAAAGAACCTACCAAACAGCCTAGAATTTATTCCTCCTTACATCAAAACATACAGGATTCTTTTAATAGAGCAAGTATCGAAATTATGTCACCGCATTATAATGCTTTAAGAGATGGAAATACGACAACGATACCACCAAATTATTTAAAAGAAGATTACGAAGCTCCAACGTTTAATTTGAAGAACAAGAGTTAAGGAATTGAAAAATAGTTATTAAATAATAAATTTTAACATGTATTTATTTTGTAATTAATTAGATAAAAATTAACTTTAGACTGAAAATTTAACAGTACTTACAAGAATTTGCAGAATTATTTCTAACAAAATCACTAAATGTAGGTATTTTTTTATTTTTTAAGTTTGATTACTTTTGCAATAAATTGTGCAAGAAAAAGTTTATGGATTAATGTAGTATAGAATAATTATGAAAGACAATCATCTCAGCCAGGAACAAAGCATGCAAGTATTTTCAAATATGATATCAAACAAAGTTCATAATGGATTTACTTTAGAAGAAAGAAACGATGAATTCCTTTTCGCTGTTTTATCTAAAGGAGGAAAGGTAGTGAATCACAGTTTAAATTTCATGATTTTTTGTTTAACTCTCGGTTTATGGTCATTTGCTTGGCTTTATCTGACCTTTGAGGCATCAAAACAAAAAAAGATTTTAGTAGCTATCGACGAAGATGGTCTTCCTTTTGAAGAAAGATGCTTGGTAGCGTAAAGATTAAAAAGAGAAGTAAAATAAGAAAAGCCATAAATACAAACTAATCAGTTGTATTTATGGCTTTTAAATTTTTTATATGATTTATAATTTATCTTTTAAATAAATTCCTGTTACAGATTCTTTGACTTTAACAATATCCTCTGGAGTTCCTGAAGCAAGTAAATGTCCTCCGTTTTCTCCTCCTTCTGGACCAAGATCCAAAATCCAGTCGGCACATTTGATTAAATCCAAATTATGTTCGATTACGATAATAGAATGTCCTTTTTCGATTAAAGCATCAAAAGAAGCTAAAAGTTTTTTAATGTCATGAAAATGAAGTCCAGTAGTTGGTTCATCAAATACAAATAATGCTTTATCTTTTGTTGCTCCTTTAACGAGGAATGAGGCCAATTTAATACGCTGTGCTTCACCACCTGAAAGAGTAGAAGAGGACTGTCCCAATTGAACATATCCTAAACCAACATCTTGAAGAGGCTGTAATTTCTGAGTGATTTTGGATTGTTTGTTTTTTTCGAAGAAAGCAATTGCATCATCAATTGTCATCGTCAAAACGTCGTTGATATTTTGATTGTCGAAAGTAACCTCCAAAATCTCCTTTTTAAATCGTTTTCCTCCACAAGTTTCACATGGAAGCGAAACATCGGCCATAAATACCATTTCGACGTTTATAGAGCCTTCTCCTTTACAAGTTTCACATCGTCCTCCGTCAACATTAAAAGAGAAATGTTTGGCTTGATATCCTCTTATTTTAGATAGTTTTTCTTTTGCATACAAATCTCTAATATCATCATACGCTTTGATGTAAGTTACAGGATTAGATCGCGAACTTCTACCAATCGGATTCTGATCTACGTACTCGATATGTTTGATTTGAGAAAAAGAACCTTTCAACTCACTGAATTGCCCAGCTTTTTCGGCAGCACTTTCCAGTTTTTTCTGCATTGCAGGAAATAGGATTTTTTTAATTAAAGTACTTTTTCCGCTTCCCGATACTCCAGTAACAACGGTCAAAACATCTAAAGGAAAAGTGACGTCAATATTTTTTAAGTTGTTCTCGCGTGCGCCAACAATATCAATATGATTTTTAAATTTTCTTCTTTTTTTAGGAACAGAAATTTCTAAGTTACCATTTAGATATTGAGAAGTCAAGGAATCTGATTTCAAAATTTCATCATAAGTACCTTGTGCGACCAATTTTCCTCCAAAAGTTCCAGCTTCGGGACCAATATCAATAATCATATCAGCTGCTCTCATGATATCTTCGTCATGTTCCACTACAATTACGGTATTTCCTAAATCACGAAGTGAAAGCAATACTTTGATCAGTCTTTCTGAATCTTTTGGGTGAAGACCAATACTTGGTTCATCCAAAATATACATTGATCCAACCAAACTGCTTCCTAAAGAAGTTGCAAGGTTGATACGCTGTGATTCTCCTCCGGAAAGTGTCGAGGAATTTCTGTTTAGAGTTAAATAATCTAATCCAACTTCACTTAAAAATGATAATCGGTTGTTGATTTCAATCATTAAACGCTTGGCAATCTGCTGTTCGTAAACATTTAATTCGATGTTTTTAAAGAAAGTAACCAAATGTTTTATAGGTAAATCAACCAAATCAGAAACTGTTTTTCCGTTGATTTTTACATAAGATGCTTCTTCGCGTAAACGTTTGCCTTTACAGACATGACATTTAGTTTTACCACGGTAACGTGATAACATGACACGGTTCTGAATTTTATAATTTTTCTCTTCTAATTCTTTAAAGAAATCATTCAATCCTTGAAAATACTGATTTCCGGTCCAGATTAAATCTTTCTGTTCTTCCGTTAATTGAAAATAAGGTTTGTGAATTGGGAAATCGAATTTATAAGCATGTTTTACAAATTCGTCTTTATACCAGCTCATGCTTTCACCACGCCAAGGATAAATCGCACTTTCAAAAACCGATAAAGAAGTATTCGGAACAACCAGATCTGCATCAATCCCAATAATATTTCCATAACCTTCGCAAGCTGGACAAGCTCCGTATGGATTATTGAAACTAAATAAATGAACATTTGGCTCTAAGAAAGTGATTCCATCCAATTCAAAATTATTCGAATAAGAAAATCTTTTTTCAGCGTTTAATTCCTGTAAATAACAAATGCCTTTTCCCTCGAAAAAAGCAGTCTGAACAGCATCAGCCAGTCGATTGTAGAATTCTTCTTCCTCTTTAACAACAATACGATCAATAATCAATAAAATATCTTTATTGTCAAATTGATGTAAATCTGAAGCCGAAAATTCATCCAAACGAACCATTTCATTATCCACCAGAATACGGGCAAAACCCTGCTGTAAAAGTATTTTCAGTTTGTCTTCTAATTGTCTTCCTTCCTCAAGATGAATAGGAGCAAGCAAAAGCCATCTGCTGTCAATTGGTAGGGTTTTGACATCTGTAATAACATCCGTCACGGTATTTTTTTTGACCTCTTGCCCAGAAACAGGTGAATAAGTACGACCAATCCTGGCAAACAAAAGTTTGATGTAATCGTAAATTTCTGTAGATGTTCCAACTGTAGAACGTGCATTGGTTGTATTTACCTTTTGCTCAATAGCTATTGCAGGAGCAATTCCTTTAATATATTCCACTTTTGGTTTGTCTAAACGACCTAAAAACTGACGCGCATATGATGATAAACTTTCTACATAACGCCTTTGGCCTTCAGCATATAAAGTATCAAATGCTAAACTTGATTTTCCAGATCCAGAAAGTCCTGTAATAACAACCAGTTTATTTCTCGGAATAACAACATCTACATTTTTTAAATTATGTACTTGTGCTCCTTTTATTATAATATTTGATTTTGGGTCTATTTTTGAAAGATCAATTTGCATAAAAAAGTCAATTTTTACAAAAGTAATCAATTTTGAATTGGATTTTGTTAAGGATATAGTTCCAAATTTTAACTATTTTATCATAATTCCAGTCTGTGCAATCTGCATTTTTGAATGAATTATTTTGTTCAAAATGTATCTTTTCCACAAGATTAAGAAGCCATTTCAATCAATGTAGAAAAAATATATGGACTTTAAAATTGTTAAATGAATAAAATGTTGTAATTTAAATCTAGAATTTAAGAATTTAATGAACCGTTCATCGACTAATTTTAACGTTTGAGAGCTTATTTTTAAAGGGATTTAGCTAATTTTTATTTTATAGATTTTTAGCCTTTTCGATGTAAAATTTAAGTTTATTCTATTTTAATAAATGATTTAGTTATAATTATTAGCAATTTTATTTGCTTTTTAAAATATTTATTTGTTAAATTTGGTCGCAATATTAACACAACTCAAAAAAAAAAGATTCGCCTATATAAAAAAACTACTTTTTAGAAAATTACTCCAAATTTTAAAATTAAAACTAAAAAGGTAGAATTATGGCTGATCTGCATACTCCAGATGCTCTATTAGTAAAAAATTATGTTGAAGGTAGTGAAGCTGCACTTGCAACATTAATAAAGAGGCACGAATCTAAGATATATGGTTTCATATATTCAAAGATTGCTGATAGAGATATTTCAAATGATATTTTTCAAGATACATTTATTAAAGTTATCAAAACTTTAAAAAGCAATTCTTATAACGAAGAAGGTAAATTTCTGCCTTGGGTAATGCGTATTTCTCATAACCTGATTGTCGACCACTTCCGTAAAACTAAAAAAATGCCAATGTACAGAGAGACAGAAGAGTTTTCTATTTTCTCTATCATGTCAGACGATGCTTTGACAATTGAAGGCAAAATGATAGTGGATCAAGTTGAGCTCGATTTAAAAAAGCTAATCGAAGAACTTCCTGAAGACCAAAAAGAAGTTTTGGTAATGCGTATGTATCAAGACATGAGTTTCAAAGAAATCTCTGAAATTACAGGTGTCAGCATCAATACAGCATTAGGAAGAATGCGTTATGCGTTAATGAATTTGAGAAAAATAATTGATAAACATCAAATTATTTTAACCAACTAATACTATTTTGGTAATAAGCCCGTTATACTATTATAACACATTTGATAGTATGGCAAAAATTTACTCAAAAAAAGCATTAGCTTCTAAAAATCTTAAACCAAATAAAGAAGTAGTTTCTTTTATTTTAAACTATTCTCAAGCTTTGACTGTTGTCAAAATTGAGGAAAAAAGTTTCGAGATTATAGCTAATTAAACAGCCCCACTACTAATGTCGGATGTTTAGTAAAGTAAACCAAATGGTCGTTTTGGTTGAAAAGCTCACTATTTGTATGAAGATACAAACAGTGAGCTTTTTTATGTAAAAATATTCTTTACTTTTATCTGTTCGTCACTAAATCTGGACGTTTTTCTCCAAATGTATTTTTTATAAGTTTTTTACAGTATTTTTTTTTAAGTTTTGTTAAAATTTAATATTTTGACTAGATTTTAGGTGTTTATTTGATTTTTAGTTCTATTTTAGTTAAAAACTAATTTTTTATTCATTAAAAACCGCTTTATTGCATGTTTTTTATATTGCTGTATTTATGCAAAAATCCAAAAGAAAATGATAATAAATTAAAAATTAAATACTTAACCCAAAATCAGATTATTTATGAAGAAAAACTACCCTGCTTTGTTTTGTTAAGTTTGATGTCTATTTGATTTTAGCATAAAATATTTGTGCCAGAAGATATTTTTGCAAGTGCATATTGAAAATAATTTTTAAATCAGCTTAAAGATTGTTTACAGTTTATGCCATAAATAGAATAAAAAAGAAAGTCATTTAACCAACCCAAAAACTTAACCGCAAAATGAAAGAGAACATTAAAATGCTGTCCTGCTTATTAATGATAAGTGTAAGCGTGTTTGCCCAAAAAGACAAAATTAAAGAAGCGCAATCTTTGTTTGACAAAGGAAAAAGTGAAGAAGCTTTAGCAATTTTAACCAAAACAGAATATCTCATCCTTAATGCCCCAGATGAAGACAAATCCGATTATTACTTTTTGAAAGGAAATGTTTTAAAAGACCTAGCCTTAAAAGATATTGATGCTGCAAATAATTTTACCTTGGCAGCACAATCCTACCAAGATGTATTTTTGTATGAAAATGAATCTGGTAAATTTAAATCAACTGTTAAGGCGAATATGGCCTTAAAAGATATGAAAGCCGGACTTGTGAATGGTGCTATGGCAGATTTTAAAGCTGGTAAATTCAAAGAAAGCTCAGAGAAAAGTTATAAGGTATATTTGTTTGATAAAAAAGATACCTTGAATCTGTACAATGCCGCATCTTCGGCATTAAACGGAAAAGATTACAATACTGCGATTACTTATTATGAATTGCTTAAAAAAATCAATTACTCTGGAAAAGGAGTTTTGTATTTAGCAACAAATAAGAAAACAAAAGAAGAGGACGCTTTTATTTCTCCAAAAGCTCGAGAATATGCTATTCAACAGGGAACTTATGAGAAACCAAGAACAGAATCGGTTCCTTCCAAGAAAATAGAAGTCAACAGTAATTTAGCGTATTCCTATCTTGAAAATAAAAATTATCCAAAAGCAGAGGCAGTATATAATTATGTTTTAGAGCTGAATCCAAATTATATAGACGCCTACATTAATCTTGCTTATTTAAAATTACAGATCAAAAAAGATTTGATGGATCAAATTTCATCATTAGGAACTTCAAAGGCAGAAATGCAGAAGTATGATAAATTAAATGCAACAAAAGATGATGTAACAAGAAGTGCAATTCCGTATCTGAAAAAAGTATTGGCTATTGAGCCAAAAAATGAAGATGCAACCAAAGTATTATTAGGAGTTTACAGATCTCTTGATATGACTGCTGAGTATAATGCCTTGAAAGCAGGAATGTAATTTTTTTTTTAGATACAAAGTTGCAAAGATACAGAGGCGCAAAGTTTTTTCTTTGTGCCTTATTTTTTTGAAGTTTTTTCTAACTCTTCAATCAGGGATTTTTTTCCAACCGTTTTGGTAATAATATCTTTTTCCAGATTCCATCCGCGAGCTGGTGAATATTCACGACCATACCAAATAATCTGCAAATGTAAATCGTTCCATAACTCTCTTGGGAATAATCTTTTGGCATCTTTTTCGGTTTGAGCGACATTTTTTCCATTCGATAAATTCCATCTGTACATCAATCTGTGAATATGCGTATCAACCGGAAAAGCAGGAACTCCAAAAGCCTGAGACATTACAACACTTGCTGTTTTATGACCAACTGCCGGCAAAGCTTCAAGAGCTTCAAAACTTTGAGGGACTTCTCCGTTATGTTTTTCAATCAAAATTTCAGATAAACCATGAATTCCTTTAGATTTCATTGGTGATAAACCGCAAGGGCGAATAATTTCTTTAATCTCTTCAATTGACATTTTGACCATATCATAAGGATTATCGGCTTTTGCAAATAAAAGTGGTGTAATCTGATTCACTCGAACATCAGTACATTGAGCCGAAAGCAAAACCGCAATTAAAAGTGTATAAGGATCTTTATGGTCAAGCGGAACAGGTATAGTAGGGTAGAGTTCTTTTAATTTGTCAATAACAAATTGCACACGAGCTTCTTTATTCATTTTAGTCTTTTTAATCCCGTAAAAATAGTATAATTTTGATGATGTGCCTAATCCGGCTTTTCGTTTCAACTCCTCATTGTGTTAGTAACATTTTTAAGTGTTTAAAAGAGCTTCCGTTGGTCGCTTTTTAAATACAAAAAATGTAAACTACCACAATTCCGGGGTTTTCACTGCAATCCGGGGCATGAAAAAAGTTATAAGTTAATAAGTTAAAAGTTATAAGTTATAGGTTAAGAGTGAAAAAGTCTAAAATCTATACTCTTTATTCTATTTTCTATATTCTTTTAAAAAAAATCCACAATCTAAAATTAAAAACATATGACAACATTAAAAGCAGGAGATAAAGCGCCAAATTTTTCAGGAACCGATCAAGATGGAAAAACACATAAACTGGCAGATTATGCTGGAAAAAAACTAGTCGTTTTCTTTTACCCAAAAGCAAGCACTCCAGGCTGTACAGCTGAAGCTTGCGACCTAAGAGATAATTTTCACCGTTTTCAGGCTAATAATTACGAACTTTTAGGAGTAAGTGCAGACAGTGCAAAAGCACAAATTAAGTTTAAAGATAAATATGAATTACCTTTCCCGTTAATCGCAGACGAAGACAAGTCGGTTATAAACGCTTTCGGAGTTTGGGGGCCAAAGAAATTCATGGGAAAAGAATACGACGGAATTCACAGAACCACTTTTGTAATCGATGAAAAAGGAATTATTGAAGAGGTAGTCGAAAACGTAAAGACAAAAGAACACGCTTCGCAGATTTTAAAATAATAGTTTTTTTGTTTCAGGTTTTCTTTGTTTCAGGTTTCAAGTTGTCACCCTGAGCGAAGTCGAAGGGCGCTCCAATTGGAACGAGAGCTTCGACTTCGCTCAGCCTGACAAAAGAATAATTCAATTAAAAAATAAAAAGTTCGCAAAGCTTAATCAGCATAAAGCTTTGCGAACTTTTCTTTTTATAAATCTTTCTTGTCAAAAAAACTCAGCGAAATTAGCGTTAAAAATTCGTTCAGTTTAGAACTTGAAACCTGAAACAAAGAAAACTTGAAACAATAAAAAAAAGCCTCAATAAAGAGGCTTTTTTGCATTATATATTTTGTTCTAATTCTTTCTGTGGATGATATCCAAAAAGGTGATGCTCCTTGATGATTTCTGGAATTCCAGGAGGAAGCATTGGTTCCCAGCCTTTTTTTCCTTGGTTGATCATTTTTAGAACTTCTCTTGAGAAAACGTCAAGAATAGTTGGGTCATAATCTTCGATATCAACTACTTTTCCGTTGAATTTAAAGAATTTGTACAATTCTTTCATTCTTGGATGAACTTTTAAGTTGTTTGAATTCATTAAGTCTCCGTTTTCATCCAGCATCGGATACAAGAAAACTTTCATATCGCGATAGAATAATTTTCCGAAAGCTTCCAGAATTCCGCCACTTAAATGACGGTAGTATTTCTCGTCAAAAATATCGACAAGGTTATTTACTCCCATTGCTAGTCCCATACGGGCTTTAGTATAATTAGCAAAGTATTCAACCACTTTATAATATTCCTGGAAATTTGAAATCATTACGGTTTGTCCTAACGAACAAAGTAATTCAGCTCTGTCCATAAAGTCACGTTCATCAATTTCACCATCTGAACGTAAGTTTGAAAGCGTGATTTCGAAAACAACCAGCGTGTTATTTTTTTCAACCTTATTTTCCTTGAGAAACATTTCCAATGATTTCTCATACATGTCCATGTTTACTTTTGTAACCGGACGGAAACTTCCTCTTAAAGCCAAAAGGTTTTTTTTGTATAAAATGGCAGCTGGTAAAATGTTCTTTCCTTCTGGATTAAACATTACGGCATCAGTCATTCCGTTTTTGACCAACTGTAAACTCATCAAGCGGTTGTCAACATCAGCAAAACGAGGACCAGAAAAGTTGATGGTGTCGATTTCTAATTGATCTTTGTCTAAGTGGTCGTATAAATAACGAAGTAATCGTTTTGGATCGTTGTATTTGTAAAAAGCACCGTAAATTAAGTTTACCCCTAAAATTCCAAGTGTTTCTTGTTGTAATCTGGCATCGGTCTCTTTGAAACGAATGTGAAGAATAATTTCGTTATAAGCTTCGTCTGGTTCAATTTGGTATCGAATTCCAACCCAGCCGTGACCTTTAAATTGTTTGGCAAAATCTATTGTGGCTACTGTATTGGCGTAACTGAAGAAAAGTTTTGTTGGGTGTTTTTCTCTGCTCAGACGCTCTTCGATAATCTGACCTTCATGTGTCAGCATTTTTTTCAAGCGTTCTTCGGTAACATATCTTCCGTCGCTTTCTGCACCATAAACGGCGTCACTAAAATCTTTATCATAGGCAGACATCGCTTTTGCTATCGTTCCTGATGAACCTCCGGATCTGAAAAAGTGTCTAACTGTCTCTTGTCCAGCACCAATTTCAGCAAATGTTCCGTAAATATTCTCGTTTAAATTAATGCGTAAAGCTTTGTCTTTTATAGAAGGAATCTGTTCGATGACCTTGTCACCTTTGAGTTTTATTTCTGTACCCATTTTGTTTTAAATAGATTTGTTACAAAGTTAGTAAATTAGGAGTCTAATGAAAGAGAAATAAGCTATTTTTGTAAAAAAATTAAGTTCAATTGAAGGTTTATTTTTTAGGTACAGGTACTTCTCAAGGCATTCCGATTATCGGAATCGATCATCCAGTTTGTAAAAGCACTGATGCTAAGGATAAAAGGCTTCGTGTATCCATTTGGATTACATGGGACGATCATTCTTATGTAATAGATTGCGGTCCTGATTTCAGACAGCAGATGCTTTCCTGCGGATGCCGTAAACTTGATGCAATTCTATTCACGCACGAGCATGCAGATCATACTGCGGGGTTAGATGATATTCGTCCATTTAATTTCAGGCAAGGCGAAATTCCTATTTACGGACATCAACGTGTTTTGGATAATCTAAGACGCCGTTTCGATTATGTTTTTGAAACCGTAAATAAATATCCAGGAGCACCAAGCGTAAAAACGATCGAAGTCGAAAACAATGTTCCGTTTGCGGTTGGAGATAAAATGGCTATTCCGGTAAATGTAATGCATGGCGAATTACAGGTTTTTGGTTACCGAATAGACGATTTTGCTTATTTAACAGATGTCAAAACAATCGATTCTATTGAAACAGAAAAACTTAAAGGTTTGAAAGTTTTGGTTGTAAATGCTTTACGTGTAGAACCTCATGATACACATTTTAACCTTCAGGAAGCACTTGATTTTATAAACCTTGTTAAGCCTGAAAAAGCTTATTTAACTCATATCAGTCACGTTTTAGGTTTTCATGAAGAAGTGCAAAAACAACTTCCGGAAAATGTTTTTCTGGCTTACGATAATTTAGAAATTACCATTTAATTATACCACACAATGAAAAAATCCTTAATGCTTTATCTTTTTATTTTAGCAATTTTAATGAATGTTTTTACTTATGCATTTTACAGTGGAGAGGTAAAATTTGCTCAAAATAGATACGATAAAACTACTAAGAAACTGAGAGATAGCATTAATCTGGTGAAAACACAATTAGCGGAAGCTGATTATTTTTCTCTTGAACACAATGAAAATGCTCAAAACTACTTTGATAACAGTGCATCTGGAGGAAAAGTAATTTTATACGAAAAATTAATTCCGGTTGTAACGGAAAAGTTGTTAGATTTTAATTCAAATCCAAAAGGAAATCCGTACACTGGACAAGACCAGATTGGACCGACTAAATTTATCATCAATAAAGTAAAAATTTTAAACCACAGATGGATTATTGCTGATTATAGCAATGGGGAACTTTGGGGAGAAGTCTTGTTAAAATACTTTGTTGATAACGACGATAACATTACCTTTGAAGTAAATCAAACTTGGTTATATCAAAAATAGGATTTTAAAAATCCTATTTTTTTTGCTCAATTTAAAACTATTAGGATTATGAAAAAGATGTTTTTGTTTTTGATTATTGCCAGTACATTTTCTTGTGCGAAAAAAGTTTCTCAGGAAACTAAAGAAAATAGTGTTCCAAAAGAACCCCAAAAAGAAACGGTTGTCGGAGGAGATTCTGATTCTCATGGCTGTAAAGCTTCTGCCGGATATACTTGGTCAGTTTTGAAAAAAGAATGTATCAGAGTTTTTGAAAATAGCACGAGACTCAATCATGCTGAAGATGGAAAAACATATTCCACCGTTTCCTATGTAATTTTTGACGGAAATAAAGCAGAACTTTTCTTAGATACTCAAAAAGAATCCATCATTTTAGAAAGAAAATCTGAAGGAGATTCTTGGAAAAAAGATAATCTGGAATTAATTCCTTGGAAAGGTTACGTTTTGAAGAAAGATGGGAAGATAATTTATACTGGAGAATAAACTTTAGTTTTCAGTCGAAGTCTCAGTATGTGGTTAGAACTGAAAACTGTGACTGCTACTGAAAACTGCAACTGAAAACTACAAAGCAAGCCAATTCTTAAAATCAAAGAAATTCTGCGGAGCAACACCGTGTCCAACAGGATATTCTTTGTAAGTAACCGGAATGTTTAATTTTTCTAAAATTGCAGGAGTTTTTCTTGCCCATTCAATCGGAATAACCTGATCTACAGTTCCGTGCGAAGCGAATATTTTTAGATTTTTAAAGTCGTTGTTTTCAAAACCTTCTTTGATGATTTCTTCATTAAAATAACCACTCATTGCCACAACTCTTTGAATTTTTTCAGGATAAGAAAGTGCTGTTGCATAACTTAAAATAGATCCTTGGCTGAATCCGATTAAAGTTACATTGTTGGCATCAATCGGATAATTTGCTACTAATTCGTCAATAAAATTAGCGATGATATCTCTTGAAGTTTTGGCTTGTTCGTTATCAGAAAACTTGTTTTGATCGGCATCAAAATTAATGGCGTACCAAGCGTAAGCTCCATATTGTAAATCATAAGGTGCTCTTGCGGAAATTACATAATAATTATCAGGAAGTTCAGAGGCAAAAGAGAATAAATCGGCTTCGTTGCTTCCGTATCCGTGCAACAACAATAAAAGCGGATTTTGATCTAAAATTACTTTTGGTTCTCTTATTTTATATTCTAATGATAGATTCATTTTTTAGGGAAAGTTATGAGTTTTGAGTTATAAGTTATGAGTTTTCCTTTGATTTTCAAGCTTTGTCAGTTTTTTGACTTTTTCAATTTTTGATTTTAAAACTTGGAATTTTAAAAATTACCCGATTTTTTTAAACCATTTTTGAAACAAATTCCCAACTAACGGAATCGGTCTCATTTGTCCTTGAATAGCATTAAAAATACCAAAAGTCCAAAGAATAGAAATACAGATCCACATTGGGAAAGTGATATAAAAACTATCAAAATTACTAACTATTGCTCCGAAAGAAATAAAGGTTAAAGATAATCCTAAAGCTTGACGGATATGAAAAGAAGCAAAACTGTTTTTGTTTTCAGAATTCATGCTCATGGCAATCAAAACACCAACAATCAGAATATAACTGGTAATGGCAATTGGTTTTCCTTCTTCGACTGAATTATTCATTGTATTATTTTGTAACAAGTTGATTTTGATTTAAAATTCCGTACACAGAACCTTTAAGTTCTGTTCCTAAAAAGGCAGAATTTTTAGATTTTGAAAGAATGTTTTCTTTTGTAAAAGTTGATTTATGTTCTGGAGTAAAAAGTGTCAAATCGGCTTTAGCACCTTCTTGAATTGTATTGTTTTCCAGACCAAAAACAGTTCTTGCCGAAGTCAATTTTGCAACTACAGTTTCTAATGGTAAAACGGTCAATAAAGCTCCAAAAGCACTTTCTAAACCAATAGTTCCGTTTTTAGCTGTATCAAATTCCATTTTTTTGAATTCAATATCAATAGGATTATGGTCTGAAGTAATGGTGTCAATAGTTCCGTCAGCAACTCCGTTTAGAAGGGCTTGTCTGTCAACTTCTGTGCGTAAAGGAGGTGTTACTTTAAAACGAGTGTCAAATCCGTCCAGTTTTTCATCTGTCAAAACCAAATGATGAACAGAAGCACTGCAGGTTACGTTTAATCCTTTTGCTTTAGCTTCTCTAATCAATTCAACCGATTTTGCTGTAGAAATCGTTGGAATATGAAGTTTACCACCCGTATATTCCAATAAAAATAAGTTTCTTGAGATTTGAAGTTCTTCAGCAAGATTTGGAATTCCTTTTAGACCTAATCTTGTAGAAACAATTCCTTCGTTTGCTACACCGTTTCCTTTGATATTTGGATCTTGTGAATAGGCAATTACCAAACCGTCAAAATCTTGTACATATTGTAGAGCGATTTTCAGAATATTTGCGTTGTCGATACTTTTGTTATAATCTCCAAAAGCGATGGCACCCGCATTTTTCATATCAAAAAGTTCTGCCATATCTTTTCCTTCACTTGCCTTAGTTAAAGCTCCAATTGGGAAAATTTCTGTAGCAAAACCATTTGCTTTATTTTTTACAAAACTTACCTGAGACTGATTGTCGATAATTGGTAAAGAGTTAGGCTGTAGACCAATTGCTGTAAAACCGCTTTTTGCTGCGACATTTAATCCGTTTGCAATGGTTTCTCTGTCTTCGTAACCTGGTTCTCCAAGAGAAACACTGCTGTCAAACCAGCCTTGAGAAACGTGAAGATTGTCAAATCGTACCACTTCAGCATCGTCGTTTGGAAGTGAAACTCCTATTTTTTCTATTAAACCATCTGCAATTAAAAGATCAACGGTCTGATTGTGAAACGGACTTTTTGAGTCGATAATTTTGGCGCTTTTGATGATTATTTTCATATGTAGAGAAATTTATTTTTTTATTAAAAGATTCCGCTTTGTCATTTCGACGAAGGAGAAATCTCACCAGATATTCCGTTCCAAATGTTCTCAGTATGTGTGATTTCTTCTTCTTCGAAATGACATACTAAACGAATGATTTGAAAATTATTTCACAAATTTTATAATTGCCATTTCTAATGCTAAAAATAACAGTGCAAAGATAACAAACCATTTCCAAATTTGGCTGTCAGTTCGCTCAGTTTGTAAGGTGTTAAAAATGGTTGATATGGTATCGGCCGTTTTGAAATCTGAAACCACATTGGTGTTTACCTGACTCAAATCGCTTTCGCTTCTGTTGTAATTAAAACTAATGTTTTCGACCCATTCCTTTTTATCGAAAATTCCGTAGTTGCCAGCCGTTTCAGGGAAATCATTAAAAGTTAGTTTTACTTTATTGTTTAAAATCTGCTGAACCGGAATAAAAGAATCTTCTGTTCCTTTTACTTCCAAAATAGCATCTTTAGTCAATAGAACATCAACAAAATAAGGCTGATTATTTCCGATTGTCAAAGCGTTTACTCCGGTTTTTTGATTATTTTGTGCTATTTTATAAAACAAAGGAACAATCAGCGGAGATTGCTGAAAATTCGAATTAGTACTGTTTATTGGCGCTGTAAAAACCGTTATTCCTGCAACCTGATTCTGGACAGCAGTGACAAATGGAGTCTGATCTTCAAATGAAAGAACAGCTGGATAAGAGCTTGAAACAGCAAACGAACTGTTCACTTTCGGATATTGAAAATTCGAAATTTTATTTTCAAAAACACCTGAAAACAAAGGGTGATCGAAGTTGATTTTAGTAATTAATTTGCTGTTGGTTTCTAAATTCCCAAATTGAACTTTTCCAAAATTACTCAGTAAATTATTCAAATTAGAAAGGGAACTTTTCTCAGAAGGAATCACGACCAGATTGCCGCCTTTAGAAACAAACGCTTTTAAAGTAGTTTGCAAAGCCTGTGGAATTTCAGGTAACTCGTTCAGGATAATAGTATTTTGTTTTTCTAAACTATTATAGTCTAAAGAACCAATAGCGTAATTATGATAATTAAATTCAGTTGGAGTATAAATTCGGGATAAGAAATTAGCTTTTTCAGGTTCTCCAATGCTGATTACATTTGTTTTTTTGTTTTTAGAAATACTGAAAAACAATTTATTATCATAAGTCAAACCATTATCTTCAATTGCTACATAGCCGTGAAAAGCTTCTTTTGGAATCGTGAAATTGATTTTCTTCTTCTTGGTGTCAAAATTAACAATCGTTTTGGCAATCAGTTTGTTTTGATTGTATAAAGCAGTTGAAACAGGTTTGAAATCTTCGCCGTAAGCTGATAAATTAATGCCAATTTCATAGAAATTTTCTAAAGTCTGATTGATGTAAACGCTGTCAATTGAAACGTTGTTTTTTTGTTCCGCTTTAGGAACTATGAAGTATGGTTTTTCTTCAAAATCTATATTTTGAATGTCTTTTTCTTTTAAGCCAACCGCATCAGTGATAATGACAATGTCTTTTTTGTGTGCTGATTTATGCGCTTTGATTTTAGCGGTAATGGCTGAAAGATCAAATGGAGAAGCGCTGTATTTTAAGTTTTGTAAAGCACTTTTCGAAGATTTAATATCAGTATTCCAGAAATTTTCGGTGTTGGTTAAAAGTGAAAATTGAGTATTTTCGGGAGTGTTTTCCAATAATTCCTGAACGGCTCTTTTTAATAATTCTCCTTTTTTTCCTTTTGCCTGCATACTAAACGAATTGTCTAGAACAATATACATTTCATTTGAAGCATTTTTGCTGTCAATGGCTTCAAAAAAAGGCTGTGCAAAGGCTAATATGATGCAGGTCAATAATAATAAACGAGTCGCTAATAAAAGTCTTTTCTTGATTTTAGAACTTTTACGAGTCTGAATAGCAAGTTCTTTTAAAAAGCGGACATTAGTAAAATAGGAAGTTTTAAAACGTCTTAATTGAAATAAGTGAACCAAAATTGGAACAATCAATAAAAACAGAAAGTATAGAATTTCGGGATGTTTAAAATGCATTCTGGCTTCGATTTACTTCACTACGTTTTGTTTTTCGCGAAGATGCTCGTCAAAAATACGAATTAAAAATTATTTTAAACCATATAAGTTCATGTAAGAAATTATAAACACAGTGTATGAACCGGAAAAAAATAATAATTGAAACCATATAAGTTCATATGAGGGATTATAAGTATTATGGAGACGAATTAAAAGGAAAGTAATAAGCGAATATAAGTTAATTATAAGTTGAATTCTAAAAGCTAAAATGAACTTATATAACTTATATGGTTCAAAAAAAATGTAACTTTTGTAATTTCTTTTGTAACAAAGATGCTGTATCAAAACCATATTATTCCTTATTTTAGCTGATTCAAAAAAACAAACTATGAAAAAAATATATCTAGTCTTATTTTCGGCTTTATCACTGACCATGGTAAATGCCCAAAATAAATTCAATTTATTAGTTGGGACTTATACTAATAAATGTCAAAGCAACGGAATTTATGTATATGAATTTAATGCCGCTAATGGAGATTTTAAACTGAAAAATTCTTCCGAAAATGTAATTAGTCCGAGTTATTTATCGGTTTCTGCAGACAATAAATTTATATATGCGGTAAACGAAAACGGAAATCAAAGTGCGGTTAGCGCGTTTGGATATGATTCGGTTTCCGGAAAAGTAAAATTTTTAAATTCTAATGCTTCTCTTGGGGCAGATCCTTGTCATTTAATTAATGATGATAAAAACGTAATCGTTGCCAATTATTCTGGTGGAAATATTGTTGTTTTCAAGAAAAATCCAGACGGAAGCATTACAGAGGTGCAACAATTAATTCAGCACGAAGGAAAAGGACCAAACGCAGCGCGTCAGGAAAAAGCACACGTGCATATGGTGATGTTTTCTCCGGATAAAAAGTTTGTTTTGTCTAATGATTTAGGTTTGGATAAAGTATTCATTTATAAATACAATCCAACTTCTAAAAACGAAATGCTGACTTTAAAAGGAAGTGTCGATGTAAAACCAGGAAGCGGTCCAAGACATTTGACTTTTAGTAAAGACGGAAAATTTGTATATCTGGTTCAGGAATTAGACGGAACATTAACAACTTTAAGCTACGATAAAACAGGAAATCTAAAAGTAGTAGCCGAAACAAGTATTCTTCCAAAAGGCTTTACAGGCGGAACAGGAGCTGCCGCAATTAAAATTTCGCCGGATGGAAACTTTTTATATGTTTCGGATCGTGTAGATGCAAATTCGATATCTGTTTATAAAATCCAAAAAGATGGCTCTTTAGAATTGGTAGAGCAACAAAGTACTTTAGGTAAAGGACCAAGAGATTTTGCCATTGATCCAACAGGAAACTACCTTTTAGTTGGTCATCAATATACAAACGATATTATTGTTTTTAAAAGGGATAAAACCACAGGAAAAATTACAGATACAGGAAAAAGAATAGAACTGTGTTCACCGGTTGGACTTGTGTTTACGAAAATTTAGTAAAAAAGATGCTAAGGTTCTAAGTTGCTAAGATACTTAGCTTAAAAAGGGTAAAGATTCGAAAGAATCTTTACCCTTTTTATTTTGTGTTTATGTGAAAAAACTTAGAACCTCAGTATCTTAGGATCTTAGCACCTAAAAAAAGATTACTTGTTATCTTTTTTCTTCTTCGCTCTTGTTTTTAGCATATTTCTGTTAACAGAACCGTGTGTTTTCTTTTTGGTTTTGGATGGTCCTCCAAGATTAACCTTTTTGTTCTTTTTAGATTTTTCATGAAATGCACCATCACCTTCCAGTTTAGGTTTTTTCAATAAAAACTTTCTTGGTAATCTGTCTTTTTCAGGTTCTATTAATTTTTCTGAAATTTCAACTTCTTCAGGGAAATCAGCAATTTCAAGTTCCTGATCCATTAAAAGTTCGGTTTCTATTTTGTATTCCTCTTCTCTTGGAGAAACAAAACTGATTGCTGTTCCTGTAGTATCTGCACGACCTGTACGACCAATTCTGTGCATATATAGTTCAGGTTCTTCAGGAAGTTCAAAGTTGATTACATGGGTGATATTAGAAATATCCAAACCTCTTGCCATAACGTCTGTTGTAATTAAACCGCGAAGATTTCCTTCTTGGAATTCGGCCATGGTACTCAAACGGTAATTTTGAGATTTATTCGAGTGTATAACACCAAATTGTCCATCAAAAAGCTCATCAATACGATTGAAAAGCATATCTGAAATCTTTTTGTTGTTTACGAAAACCAGAATACGGCTCATGCTTTCATCGGTTTCCAATAAATGTTTTAACAGATTTACTTTTGTATTGAAGTTTGGAACATTATAAATAATCTGAGTAATTTTTTCAAGAGGAGTTCCCGATGGAGCCAATGTTACTTCTTCAGGAAAATCGAAATAATCATTTAAAAGATCGTCAACTTCATCTGTCATCGTTGCAGAGAAGAGAATGTTTTGGCGTTTGGTTTTCATCATCGCAAAAAGAGACGTCAACTGTGGTCTAAAACCTAAATTCAGCATTTCGTCAAACTCATCGATAACCAGTTTTTGTGTTTCATCAAAACGAACAACGGCATCTAAGGCTAAATCCATTGTACGGCCAGGTGTTCCCACTAAAATATCAACACCTTCGTAAACGGCTTTCTTTTGTGTATTAATATTTACACCTCCATAAATTCCTAAAGTTTTAACCGACATGTATGTAGTCAGTTTTTCAACTTCTTCTACAACCTGAACAACCAATTCACGGGTTGGGACCAGAATTACAATTTTAGGAGTGTTGGTATGTGTAAACTTGTAAAGCTTTAAAAGAGGCAGTAAATAAGCAAATGTTTTACCGGTTCCGGTCTGCGCAATTCCCATCATATCACGTCCAGACATGATTACAGAAAAAGATTTTTCCTGAATAGGAGTAGGCGTAACAAATCCTAATTCGTCAACTGCTTTTTGTAATGATTTTGGAAGATTAAATTTTTCGAAAGTGCTCATTTGCTTTAAATTTTGTGCAAATGTACGTTAAATTCATGGTTTTTTGTTGAATTTGTAATTTTAGATGTATTGTCACTCTGAGCGAAGTCTAAAAAAGTATTTCAATTGAAACGTGGGCTTCGACTTTGCTCAGCCTGGCAATGTGTATTTTTAAGTTTTAAAACCCTTCAAAAACTCCCAGTCCAAATAAGGCAAAATCATATTTTACAGGATCTTTAGCATCCATTTCTCTTAATTTGGTGTCTAATTCTAACAAAGCTTTTGCATCATTTTGCTTTCGCGAAAGAATGCCAAGTTTTCGGGCAACATTCCCGGAATGAACATCCAAAGGACAAGATAGTACAGAAGGCGAAATAGTTTTCCAAATTCCTAAATCGACTCCTTTTGCATCTTGGCGAACCATCCATCTCAGATACATGTTGATTCTTTTTGCAGCTGAATTGTTTAAAGGGTCCGAAATGTGCTTTTGAGTTCTAGCTAAATGATCTGTTTCGAAGAATATTTTTTTGAATTCGCTGATGCTTTTCTGTAAACTATCTTTTTCCTGATTTTTAGCGAATACATTTTCTAAACCGTTGTGGTTTTGGTAGATGTTTTTTAAGCCTTTTATAAAACCTGCAAAATCATTTCCATTGAAAGTTCTATGAACAAACGTTTCCAGTTTCGCTAAATCTTCTTCAGAATGTGACATAACGAAATCGTAAGGTGTATTCCCCATTAATTCCATCATTTTATGCGAATTCTTGATAATCATTTTACGGTTTCCCCAAGCAATGGAAGCGCTTAGAAACCCTGCAATTTCGATATCTTCTTTTTGAGTGAAAAGATGTGGAATCTGAACAGGATCACTTCCTATAAAATCCTGATTATTATATTGAATGACTTTTTCGTCTAGGAATTCTTTTAATTCTGTGCTATTCATTTTTAGTAACTTCTTTGGAATAAAATCCGTCTTTTAAATTATTGGTGCGCATCTGCGGTATATAATGAAAATATTTTTCAAAATATTCTATTTGTGCCTTATTAACACACGGTAAATCGCCGTTGCCATTTCCCCAGAAAAAATCATTATTTTGAGGAGAATTGTATTTTAAGTTTCCTATTTGAAGGGTTTCAAACACAGTTTTGTTTTTGGAATTGGAATAAGGGAAAATAATATTTTGACTTGAAAAATTACTAATTTCCATTAATGATTTAGTATTGGCAAATTTACTCAGATTTATAGAGAAAAACAGAACAATAACAACCGGAATTAAGGAAAGTATTATTAGAAGGTTAATCACTCTTTTGTTTTTTACAATGCATATCAAACAAAAAAGAGAGAAAAATAAAATATAATTAAGGAAAAAACGGTATTGCGGAGAGGTTACTAAAAGAAGAATCAATTGTATTATCATCGCAAAATAAATACTCCAAAGTGCTTTTTCATTTTTAAATTTCAAAATAAAAAAAGGCATAATAAGAATCAGAAGAATACTGATTTTATTAAATAGTCCATTAAGTTTTGGCATTGTTATCCATCTAATGAATAAGTCCCAAGAAGACATCAAATTATATTTTTCAGGAGTTATGAAATAGCCATAACATTTAAGCTGTTCATAATAAAAGTTCTGAATCGAGTTCGGTATGGCATAATCCATTGTAAGAGAAGTAAAAAGTTTTGACGGAAAAGCAACTGTACCAGATATTATCAAATTTTTTACAATTAATAGGAAGATTAGAAGTATTGAAAGTAAAGCAGGTTTTAATAATTCTTTGGCTATTGATTTGAAATGAAGTACTAATAGGATAATCGGAAAAATAAAAAATGTAACAGTAGTGTTTTTTATATAGAACAAAAAAAGTGATAAAACAATTAGCAGATTAAAAGTTTCTGGAGTTATTTTTTTGAAGTTTTCTAAGAAATAGAAAAAGAAAATAATAGAAAAAACATACACCGGAATATCGGGAGAAGGTGCGCTGATGAATTGAAAAAACAGAATATTAAACAAAGGAAACAATCCGATAATTAAATAATTGGAATTGTCGTTTTTGAAATAATGATTTAATTTTTGAATGGCAAAAAGGTTTCCTAGAAACAAACAAAAACCACTTAAATCATTAAAATTTGGATATAAAAAAGAGAAATTGAAAGCACTTTGAGTAATATGCCAGCCACTGGTTTGTCCTAAAAAAAGATGAATATTTGCCAGTCCTTTTACAAAACCATATTCATTAAGCCATTTTATGGTTTGAATATAATAGGATTCATTGTCAATTACAAAAGGAGCAGAAGCGCATTGCGCTAAAATCAAAAATGTTATGATGATTAAAAAAGATTTTAGAACTTTATTTAATTGTGTCAGCTCAGTCCAAAAAGCTTTATAATGTTCGGCTATTGTTTTTTGAAATTTAATACATACCAAAATGTTAGTTAGCAGTAAGAGAGCATGAAATTCAATATTTATCCTCCCAAAAATTGCCCAAATACTAGCTGAAATTGTAACTGAGAATAATCCGAGAATAGAAGTAATGATAAAATTTTTGTTTTTTAACTGAAGTATTTTATCCGTTAGAAAACCTAAATTTATTGATGCAAAAAGTATATATATCCAGCTGGTTACAATTAAAACCATCTTAGGAAATAATTTGTCCGTCTGACATAACTAACTTTCTGTCAGCCATATTGGCCAATTCTTCATTATGCGTAACAATAACAAAAGTCTGTCCAAATTCATCTCGAAGCTGAAAGAATAATTGGTGTAAGTTTTCAGCAGAATGGGTGTCCAGATTTCCTGATGGTTCATCTGCAAAAATAACATCTGGTTTATTGATTAAGGCTCTGGCCACTGCAACACGCTGTTGCTCCCCGCCCGAAAGTTCGCTTGGTTTATGATGGATACGGTGTGAAAGTCCTAGGAAATTAAGGAGTTTTTTGGCTTCGGCCTCGGTTTCAGATGTTTTTTTACCCGCAATATAAGCTGGAATACAAACATTTTCTAAAGCGGTGAACTCAGGTAAAAGCTGATGAAACTGAAAAATAAAACCTAAGTTTAAATTTCGAAAATCAGATAGTATTCTGTCTTTTTTGCTTTTCTTTTTGAAATAACGGTTGTAGTAGAAAAGCATTGCAATTATAGGCAGGAATAAGGTTATGCTTGCCACTAATCTAAGTGTATCGTCAAAAATTTTAGTTCTCAAAAACAATAAACAAACAGCAAGAAGGATAATATAGATAGATCCTGTCCAAGTAATTATTTTGAATGTTTTTTCTTCTTTCGAATTGTTACTTTTGATGTCTTGCAATTCAAGAACGTTTTTACCATTTATGGTTAAAGAAGATTCTGGGGCATAGTCAGGTTTGTCCAAAGTGCCTAAAATCTGCAGTAATGTAGTTTTTCCGGCTCCCGAAGCACCAACTATAGAAACAATTTCGCCTTTCTTAATATGTAAATCAACTCCTTTTAAAACTTCAAGTTTATCGTAGAATTTATGTATGTTTTGTGCCTGTATCATTTAGTGAAACTGTTTTTACAAAGAAACGAAGTTTATAGTCAATATCAAATTACAAAAAAATAAATTCCAATATCAATTTCAAAAATCAATAGCAATTTACAATAATCTAAAATCTAAAGGCACGTTTCTTGATATGGGAATTTAGAAATTAAATTTAATAAAGAAATAAGATAGTTTATGTCAATTCTTTTTAATTTCGAATAAACTCAAAAAAGACTTAAAATGCAAGACTTAGAGGTTGTAGAAGATAACAGAATGACCAAATTAATCATTGGTTTGATTTTGGACGGAATTGGTATGATTTCATTTTCGATTCCGTTTTTGGGAGAGTTTTCAGATGTTGTCTGGGCGCCGATTGCGGGTGTGATTATGACAAGAATGTACAAAGGAAGAGTAGGAAAGGTTGCAGGAATTTTGACTTTTCTAGAGGAAATACTGCCATTTACCGATGTTATTCCGTCTTTTACATTGACTTGGATTTATACCTATTTTTTTCAAAGAAAATAAAAAAGACGGCTAAGAGCCGTCTTTTCATTTATTGAACAATTATCTTCTTTATATGCTGTATTTTTTTTGTTTGCGGGTTTACAACTTTAATGATGAAAACACCTTTTGAATGTAATTGGATTGTTTCCTGAGTATTTCCTCTGATTTTTTGTTTTAATATTTCTTTCCCAGAAATGTCATAAATTTTAAGATCTGAGATTTCTGTTTCTTCATTATCAATGAAAGCTGAAAATGTTCCGTTACTTGGAATTGGCCAAACATTGAAAGAGTCTTTAGCTGTTTTAGTTACTTCTTCGGTACCTAAATGTGCAGTTTGTCCACTTAAAATATTTACTTTTCGTTTCATTGTGCCTCCTTCAGAGTCGGTTACAGTAAATTCAAAAGAGCATAATCCGTTTGAAGCTGGTGTAAATGCGACTATATCTGTATTAAGTGTAGCGTTTCCGTTTATAACATTTGAAATAGCATAAGAAACCCCGCTGGTAAATCCTCTTGATAATTTCTGAATATTAATATCAATTTTACTTCCTTGTGTAGATTCATAGTGAGGTAATGACATCCATTGCAGGTACTTATCCAGATTTGTATATCCGTCTTGATCTGTATCTGCATTTGCATCTGAAAAATCACCTATTGCTGAATTTACATTTGTTCCAATTATAGTTTCCCACCAATTTGGAAGTCCGTCCTGATCGGTATCCCAGTTTGCATCTCTCAATACAGTTGGATAAGATTCAAATCCGCCGACATCTGCTTCGTTATCAGGAAATCCAGGCTTGCCGGTTATGCTTCCAACAGCAGAATAAGTTCCGTTTAAAGTTTCGTTTATGATTCTTTGATCGTGATCATCAAATTCCGGCTGTGTGCATCCAACATCTGAAAGAACAATTTTATAAGCATTTTTAGCAGATTGTGTGGTAACATAAGAAGGGAAAAACGGTGTGTTTACAAAGTTTTCATAAGAAACGGTATTTCCTGAAGATTTTCTTCCTGCTGTTTGATTGTTTTCGTCGAAGTATCCCGGCATTACGTTTCCATTAAAATAACATTGTTGCATACCTGTTCCAACACCTTCATTTTGCTGATTAAAGGCAACAAATATTTTAGATCCTGCGCCAGGCTTATAATAGTTGTTTACGAAATTAACCTCTTTTGTTCCGCCGTCGGTAGTTCTGCCGCCCCAATTGTATACCACATTATTTGTAATATCCATCCTTCCTGCATAAGCACCGCTTCCGTCCAAACCACCGCCAAGACTCCAGTTACGTCCGTAACAATGTGCTAATAGATTATGATGAAAGCTTCCAATGTCACCACCAATTGTTGCTGCATAACCGTGTTCTGTGCCGGCAGGATAATTTTGATGATTTGCTGCATTTAATGCCTCTGAAATAAGTGTTCTTTGAAGGGTTATGTTTTTTCCTGATCTAGAACTGAATGACTCGTCAATTGTCCAGCTTATAGAACAGTGGTCAATAATGCTGTTGTCTGCACCGGTAAGACCCATTCCGTCATAAGTTGGTCCAGCACCAACACGGACTCTTAAATTTTGAACAACGGCATCATTTCCAGTAACTCCAAAAGGAGCAGATCGAATACAGATTCCTTTTCCAGGAGCCGTTTGCCCTGCAACTGTCACATAAGGCTGGCTTAAAACCAATCGTGATTGCAATTGAATTACTCCAGATGTATTGAAAACAATTGTTCTTGGTCCAATATCATTAGTAACTGCTTCGCGGAAACTTCCTGGACCACTATCATTTAAATTGGTTACGGCAACTACTTTTCCGCCACGTCCACCACGTGCAAAGCGTCCGTATCCTTCGGCATCTGGAAAAGCAAGTTGCGCTGGACGAAAACGCCAAATATTTCCTTTTTCGATTCCGTTTGCTAAAACTTCATCTATACGCCAAAAATAAGTTTCTCCAGTGTAAAGTCCGTTAACTTGAAAAGAAGTATTGGCTAAAGCTTGATTGCCTTTGTACTCTGGTGAAGATGTTGTTGCATTATTAACAGCATTTTGATCTGTTCCAAAATAAATATTATGTGAAACTGCATTTGCAGCTGCAGTCCATTGCAATAATTTTCCTCCCGAAGTCAATTCAACATGTTCATTATTTTGTTTCGGATTTGGATTTGTTGCCTGGTAGAAAATATTAGGTGTATTAAGTTCAAAACCATTAAATATAAAGTTTTTGATGTTTTCTGTACCAGAGGTTTCTGCCGCCATCAAAATAACAACATCATTTCCTGCTATTGCTTGAAATTTTAAATAAGTAGATTTTGCGTCGGCAGTTTTGAGTGCTCTTACAGTGGGAATTAAATTGTCTACAACTAAGTTTCCGTTAACAGAAATATCAATTGGACTAAAATTATTTCCCGTTGGACTATCTACATTGTTAAAAAAAGCCAATAGCGTATGTTCCCCTGCTGGAAGTCCGCTAATTTTAAGTTCTATTTGCGCTCCCAAGTTTGCAGTTGTTCCTTTTACTGTGACGCCATCCGAAACTAATCTAGCGTAGTAAGGAGCTTGAATTCCTGCTTTATACCAATTAGTTCCTAGTGCATCTCCTTTATCTCCAACTCGGGTTATGGTAAAAGTGACACCGTTTTCGGTATAAGTGCTGGTATTTCCAGAAGCAATTACCCAAGCGGTATAATCGGGATCGTTTACTTCAGCTTTTGGTCTTCCGGACTGGTCAAAGTCAATTTTAACGATTGGATTTTGGGCAAAAATCTTGTTCATTGGCGTAATGAGACAGAGAATTGTCGCCATTACGGACAGTTTTAAGTAATTTTTCAGCATTTCAAAGGTGGTTTGGTTAGTAAGTAATAGTTTTAGTTTTTTAATTGTTTAAACGATTGAATTTCAGTGTTTAAATAATTTTAACTATAGTATAAAGTTTGTTATTGCCTAAAACAAAACTATCCTGCACCATCCTGTTCTGTATGATGATTTCGTGGAAAAATCATGTAAAAAAATGTAATGTGTTTTTTTAACGTTGAATTATCGTGATGTTCACATTTGATAATTAAAGGGATTGCATACAGTGAAGACTATTTAGAAACATAAAATTTCTAAAATTCAAAGAATTTGAAATAATTGAAAAAAAATATAAACAAGAATCTGTAAGCAGAACGGTTTGTTTAGTGCGAGAAGAAAATAATAATCAAGAATTAATCTTTGAATAGAAATCCAAGTCCCATTCTTTTAAGCATTTTCTTTTCGAAATTCCAAAAGAAACGAAATTGTCCAAAAATAGTCCCGATGGCAACTAGTAAAACCTGATAAACAGGAAGAATGATTAATAAACGAATAAGAGTGAACCAAACAGCTCCTAAATCTTCTTTATGAATTCCTACCCAGTCACAAAAAGGTCTAGAAATCCATGCAGATGCCGATCCGGTGATGGCAAAAACAATAAGTATAATTATGGCTTGTAGGTTGGAAGTAATTCCCCAGCGTTGTTTTAATCTATTCATTGTTATTTGTAATGATTACAAATATAGTATATTATCTTAAAGGAACATTACCCCAAAGCGTTTGTTTGTAAGTATTTTGAAAATAAATCATGTAATTGTAAATTAAGTAATTTACTTCGTATCCGTAATGAATTTCTGGGCGATAATCGATGCTCATTTCATATAAATTCGGATTGTAACGCTGTGGTTGCAAAACACGATTGTTCCATTCGGTTACATACAAATAATTTTTATTTTCAAGGAAAGCTAGAGAATGGTAATTACGAGGAAAAGCACGAGAGGCAAGCCAGGTATTAAATCCGTTATCGATTATAATAACTTCGTATTCCAAAGAGTCATTTGCAATTCTAATTGTATCGCTCTGCTTTTTGTTTGATGCATTGTCATTGCTTGCAATATTTTGCTGCGTTGTTGAACATGCAATTATCGTTACAAAAACAATTAATATGGAGATACATTTTTTCATGTTTTAAATTTACAAATAAATGGAGAAAAGAAGAAGGGTTTTAACAAGATGCTAAGAGTGAGAATCTAAGATGCTGAGATGCTGAGGTTCTAAGTTTTTTTTATTAAGCCAAAAAGGCTGTTTATGAAATAAACAGCCTTTTTGGTCACATTTCTAAGAGCGCAGCGAAAGAAAATCTTAGCGTCTTAGAACCTCAGTATCTTAGAATCTTTTATTTGCTTCCAAATAATTTCCCTATAAATCCAGCGATTCCGCCTTTACTTTTAGTAACGACTAAAACATCGGCTACATCTACTTTTCCGTCGTTGTTTTGGTCTAGTCCAAACTGCATTCCATATTTAGAAATAGTGTCCATAATTCCTGAAGCTTGTCCGCTGTTTCCAGAAATGGAATTGATGATATCAGTAATCTGAAAACTATTGTCATTTGGATCTTTTGCCTTATTAACCAAAGAACCTAAAATCTGCGGAATTAAATTAGACGCCACTCCGCTTGAATCCGCACTGCTAAGTCCGAATTTTTCGCCAAGACTACCACTTAATTGCTGTTGAATTTGTTGTACAACAGGATTTGAGCTGTCGATAGAAGAGTTTCCATTAAATAATCCAGCAATTTGATCAGTTCCGCCTTCAGAAACAATTTTTTTTAATCCTTCAAAAATAGAATTACTTGTTTCACTGATTACGGCTTCGTTATGTTCGTTAGGAACAGCGTTATTATTTACCACTGCATCGCTTCCATATTGTTGTACTAATTGGGTTAATTGTTCAAACATGATTTTTAGGATTAAGATTAGAACTCAAATTTAAACAAAAAAAGAAAGGGATTTATTAAACAATGTTAATAAATCCCTTACAAGTAATTTAATTATAGTTAATTAGCTTAACAAAGTAATGATTTGTGATGCTAATTCAGTACCAATTCTGTCTTGTGCTTCTCCTGTTGCAGCTCCAATATGTGGCGTCAAAGAGATTTTAGAGTGCATTAAAATTGCCATTTCTGGTTTTGGTTCATTTTCGAAAACGTCTAAACCTGCAAATGCAACTTTTCCAGAGTCTAAAGCTTTTACTAAAGCTACTTCATCAATAACACCTCCACGAGCACAGTTTACAATTCCAACACCATCTTTTAAGATTTCAAATTCTTTCTCTCCAATGATGTATCCATTTTGAGCAGGAACGTGTAATGTAATGAAATCTGCTTCTTTGAATAAAGACTCTAAAGATTGAGAAACAATTTTAGTTGTGATAGATTGTCCGTCGAAAAATTCAACTTTTACATCCACCTCAGGGATAAAACTATCGGCAGCAATAACTTTCATTCCTAAACCAAGAGCCATTTTTGCTGTAGCTTGACCAATACGTCCGATACCAACAATACCAAGAGTTTTTCCTCTTAATTCAGTTCCATTAGCGTAAGCTTTTTTCAAACCGTCAAAATTAGTATCTCCTTCAAGAGGCATATTTCTGTTAGAATCATGTAAAAAACGCACACCATTAAATAAGTGTCCAAACACCAATTCAGCAACAGATTCTGAAGATGAAGCAGGAGTATTGATTACATGGATTCCTTTGCTTTTTGCATAATCCACATCGATGTTGTCCATACCAACACCACCACGTCCAATGATTTTAATTCCAGGACAAGCGTCGATAATGTCTTTACGAACTTTAGTTGCACTACGAACTAAAATTACGTCAATGTTGTTTTCGTTTATATAGTTAGCTACTTGTTCTTGAGCTACTTTTGTAGTGATCACTTCAAATCCACCTTTTTCTAAGGCTAGAATTCCGCTTTTAGAAATTCCGTCATTTGCTAATACTTTCATTGTATGTATTTTGTTTGTTTGGTCAATCATTTCATTGATTAAGCCAATTTTAATTTTTTTTCTTTTTTTGTACTGAAAACTGTGACTGCGACTGAAAACTAAACTTTAGCTTCCAATGCTTTCATTACATCAACTAAAACCTGAACGCTTTCAATTGGCATAGCGTTGTAAATAGAAGCTCTGTAACCACCAACTGAACGGTGTCCAGGTAATCCTGAAATTCCGGCTTCTTTCCATAAAGCATCAAATGTAGCAGTATGATCAGGGTTTGTCAATAAGAAAGTTACGTTCATGTTAGAACGATCTTCTACGTTTGCAGCACCTTTAAATAATGGGTTTCTGTCGATTTCAGCGTATAATAACTCAGCTTTAGCGTTGTTTAATTTTTCAACAGCAGCAATTCCGCCTTTTTCTTTAATCCATTGTAACGTCAGTAAAGAAACATAAACAGCAAATACAGATGGAGTATTGTACATGCTTTCTGCTTTGATATGTTTAGCATAATCTAACATACTTGGAATTGTTCTTCCGTTTTTTCCTAAGATTTCTTCTTTAACCACAACTAAAGTTGTTCCAGCTGGTCCCATATTTTTTTGAGCACCTGCATAGATTAAGTCGAATTTAGAAAAATCCAATTCACGTGAGAAAATATCAGAACTCATATCGCAAACAACTGGAATGTTAGTTGCTGGGAATTCTTTCATTTGAGTTCCAAAAATGGTATTGTTACTTGTGCAGTGGAAATAATCAGCATCAGCTGGAATTTCGTAACCTTTTGGAATATGCGTATAATTGTCGTCTTTTGAAGAAGCAACAACAATAGTTTCACCGAAAAGTTTAGCTTCTTTTATCGCTGCAGTTGCCCACGTTCCAGAATCTAAATAAGCTGCTTTTCCGTTTTCTTTCATTAAGTTATATGGAGCCATTAAGAATGCTGTGCTGGCACCACCTTGTAAAAATAAAGCCTGATAACCTTTTCCCTGAAGTCCTAATAATTCTAAAGCAAGGGAGCGAGCTTCTTCCATTACCGCAACAAAATCTTTACTTCTGTGCGAGATTTCAAGAATGGATAATCCTGAATCATTAAAATTTAAAACTGCTTTTGATGCCTTCTCAAAAACTTCCTGAGGTAAAATACTTGGTCCTGCGCTGTAGTTGTGTTTTTTCATGGTTGTTGTTAATAGTCGAAAATTTTAAAGACGCAAATTTCGTTAATAAGAGCCGAAAAAGCGTTAAAATATTCGAAATAATTAAACAATTTATTACTTTGTTGTTAACAAAAACGTTATAGTATCGACATTATCTGCGTAATCCCACAATTGCGGTTTTTGTGTTTCTCCAAATTTGATGCTATTTGGTGTCAAATTACCACTTACGATACATTGGATTTGTTCTGAATCGTTTTCAAGACGTTTCTCTAATTCTTCAAGGTTTTCATAGTACTCATAAAAAATGCTCGAGATAGGAGAGGCGTAGCTTGCGTCTTCTTTTATGGTTAAGAATCCGTTGTCTAATAATTTGAAATTACTCATTAAAAACACGGCTTTATTATAATCGTAATTATTAGCGTATTTTTCATAATGAATAACATCCTGATATTTGAACATTGCCTGAAAAAAAGCGTCAAATGAATAGTCTTTTGGAACAAAAAGTTTCGAAACATTACGGCATCCTAAACCAAAATACCTGAAAATATCTTCGCCTAAATTCTCTAATTCTTCATTTGTTTCCTTTCCAGTTAAAATAGCAGCCGAATTTCGGTTTTTGCGAATAATAGAAGGTTTGTCTTTAAAATAATATTCAAAATAACGGGAAGTATTGTTGCTTCCGGTTGCAATTACGGCATCAAAATTCTCCAGTTTTCCTTCTACGAAAGTGATTTTATCTTTTAGATTTTCATCAACAGCAATTAAATATTTAGCTAAAAAAGGTAATAAATACTGATCGTTTGATGAAGTTTTGATTAAAGCTTTGTTGCCTGTTATTAAGACCGATAGAAAATCATGAAAACCAACCAGTGGAATATTTCCAGCCAGAATCAAAGCAACTGTTTTTTCTTTTTTATCAGATTTTGCAAATTCGGCTGCATATTGAGAAAGCCATTTTTCGATGTTTTCGGCTGTTAAAGCTTCTGCCCAGGATTGTATCGAAAAATAAACTTGTTCTGGCGTGTACCATCCATTATGAGATTGCGATAAATGAATTAGTTTTTCAAAATCGTCAAAAAAGATATCGTTATATAAAACGCTAGATTTTTGTATGGATCCTGCTTCAGAAAACTGACTTAAAAATTTTCCTAATTCAACAAAAACACTTTTTTTTGTTTCTAATGTCATAATGTTTGTTTATGAATTGTTTTGATTGTAATTTTGCACAAAAATAAGCTATATTACGTTATAAGGCAAAGCAGATTAAAATCTTTACTATTTTAATACTCCTAACCACATAACTTTTAACAAAAAGAAGAAAAAGATGGCAATTATTATAACTGACGAATGTATCAATTGTGGGGCTTGCGAACCAGAGTGCCCAAATACAGCAATATATGAAGGAGCAGATGATTGGAGATATAAAGACGGAACTAGTCTTTCTGGAAAAATAGTTTTACCTGACGGAAGTGAGATTGATGCTGATGAAGCTCAAACTCCAATTTCTGATGAAGTTTACTATATTGTGCCAGGAAAATGTACAGAATGTAAAGGTTTCCATGACGAACCTCAATGTGCTGCCGTTTGTCCGGTAGACTGTTGTGTGCCAGATGATAATCACGTAGAAGACGAAGAAACTTTATTAGAAAGACAAGCTTTCTTACATAACGAGTAAGAATAGTTGTATAATAAAAATAGAATCCCGAGTTTTTTCTCAAAAAACTCGGGATTTTTTTTTACCCTGAATTCAGGTATTTGTTAAAGTTAGTTAGTTGATAACGAATGTTTTATTTTTCGGCTATTGCTTTATTGTTAAAAAATTAATACTTTAGTTGAAAATTTAATAATGCCTATGAAGAAATTACTACTTTTATTTGTCGTTTTGCTCAGCTCCATAAGTGTTTTGGCACAAAGTGAAGAATATTCTATTTTGGTGAAAGATATTGAAACCTTACAGCCAATAGAAAATGCTACTGTGGTTATTCTAAAGACCAAACAGGTTTTAATGACGAATGAAGATGGAAAAGTCACTTTTGTTTTGAGTGGCGGTTCTAATGTAGAAGTTTCTGAAATGAACTATGAGAATCTTACGGTTCGTTGGGCTTCATTAAAAGAGAGTGAGTTTGTTGTTTATTTAAAAAACAAAAAAGAAAACTTGGATGAAGTTGTAGTCTCTCAGGAAAATCTTCAAAAAACACTTCAAAGAATTGTTTCAAATTCCAAAAAGAAAATAAGTATTTCGCACCGTTTAAAAGTGTATGTGAGAGAATTTTTTATGCTCGATAATCAATATTCGTATTATAATGACGGATTGGTGAATTTTCAATTCAATAAAAACAATACCACAACTTTATTGGTAGAACAGAATCGCTCTTATGGTTTGTTGGAAGCAGATGTAAGTGCCGATTTGATGGGGTATAATTTGAATAATATTATGGAAAATTATTCAAATTTTAAATATTTTGAACCTTTACTGGATGCTAAGGCAAAGAAAGAATATGATTTTACGGTTAAAGGACATTCAAAAAACAAGGATTATTATGTAATGTCTGTTACACCACTGGACAAGGCAAGGCAAGCAGTGGATAATTTTGAAATTATTTACGATCCGGAAAAGAAGATTATTTTAGAATTTACGATTTCTGTGACTCCTGCAAATCTGGATAAAATAGAAGAAAAAACAAGTATTGGAGATAAAAACATTACCAAATCGTTTGTGAATGTGAGTTACCGTTTGGATGGAAACGATTATTATATGTTGAGTTCAAATGAAGAAATTGGTTATACCTTGATTCAGAAAGAGAAATCTAAAAAGATTCAGGTAAGAAACAGCTTTGTAACGACTGGATTTAATAAACAGAATTTTACTTATAACGAAAGTGATGTTTTTAAAGAGAAATCGCTTTTCAATAAAAAGAATAAAATCTTGACCAATTACTGGGATATTTCCGGTTTTACAGCTACCGATGAAGAAAAAGCTATCATCGCTTCCTTAGAATTTAAATTGTAATTAAATAAATAGAAAAAAAAATCCTGAACAATTAAGTTCAGGATTTTTTGTGTTTTATATTCAATTTATAGATTCAGTGAAATCAAAATCTTTCAGTAAATTAAAAATTAAATCCAAGTCTAGCATAGTAATAAGCACCATTGAAACCCATTTGTACAGCATCCCAATAACCTCCAGCTTCAACCCAGTCGTCTTGCTGATCTGGATAGATGTTAAACAAGTTATTGGCGCCAATGCTTATTTTAGTCGATTTGGAAATTTTAAAACCTAAAGTTAAATCGGTTACAATTTTGGCTCCATAAGTATCAGTAGCGGCCTTTTTTTGATTAGCAAATACCTGTGCATCAGTTTCTGTTGGTGATGTTCTGTAGTCTTCTGGATCTTCGTCCATTTGATAATCTAATAATTTAACCTCGCTAAATCTTGTAAAAGCCAGTCCTGCATCAAACCATTTTCTGCCGTAATTTAGGTTTAAACCAAATTTATTTGGCGGTGCTGAAGCTAATAAGAAAGCTCGGTCACGTTCTCCAAAGAACGTTTTTTCGTCCAAATCACCATTTTTTACTTTATCAATTTTCATATCGTTGATATTTCCAACTAAAGTGGCGCCAAATCTGTTTTCGTTAATGTTTTTTTTCCAAGCTAAAACAACATCAAGACCTGTAGTTTTGGTATCAACACCATTAACGAAAAATTGTGCTTTGTCTACATTCATTCCTAAAGCTGTAGCATCAAAGTAACCTGTTAGTACAATTCTGTCTTTTACATTAATTAAATAACCGTCAACTGTTGCAGTGAAATCTCCAAAACTTGCTGTAAATCCTAGAGAAGCATTGACCGCTTTTTCTTCATTAAGTTTTTGAATTCCAAAAGCTCTTGTTATTGGACTGTCATTTGGAGCCAGTAAAACTTCTGTAGCTCCTGCCGAACTAAAGTTTGTAAAACGTAAATTATAGTAAATCTGTGCCAAAGAAGGAGCTCGGAAACCAGTACTTACAGAACCTCTTAAATTAATTTTGTCGGTCAATTTAAGTCTTGAAGCTAGTTTGCCGTTTACAGTGCTTCCAAAATCGCTGTAGTTTTCATAACGCAAGGCACCGCTTACCATCCATGCCTGTGTAATGTCCAACTCTGCATCTGTGTAAAGGGAGAAGTTTGTACGGTCTTTATTTACTTCATTGGCAGGGCTGTATCCAGGAAAACCCTGAGAACCTCCAGGTCTTGGTTCCCCAGTACTAGGATCAATTGGAGCACTTTGTGTAGTTGGATCTGTAATAGGAACTCCATTTGTGTCGTAGGTTGCGTAAGAACCTTCTTCACCAGCAAAAATTTCAAATTGTTCCACTCTAAATTCAGCACCAAAAGCGAGGTTCAAACCTCCTAAAATGTCGCCATAATTTTTTGATAAATCCAAATTGGTCGTATTTTGAAGTAAACTATGTCCACCTGCATCAAATTCTGTTGGTGATCTTTCTTCAAGAGAAGCATTCAGTGTACCTTTTATGTCGTAATGAAATTTATTTTTTCCTAAAGTGTTGCTGATATCCCATTTCCATCCGCCGGAAGTTTCTGTTCTTATTCCTGCAGCAATAGAATTGTCATTTATTTTAGAAGTGATTCTAGGAGTAAATCCGCCGGGATAGATAGCTTCTACAACTCTTTCGCCATCGTTTCTCGTAAAAGCATAAGCATCGGTATCTCTAAAATTGCTTCCGCCAAAAGCATAAAATTGTGTTTTATCTGAAATTGGAATAGCAAGATTTACAAATAAGTTTACACCTTGAATTTCGGCTTCACCAAAACCTTTTCTAAAATCAAAACCTGGGCGTAATGTTTTGTTTTTATTTAAAAATTCACCTGTAACATTTACAAAACCGCCTTTTGTTCCAATAGGAGTTCCGTAGTTGGCAGATACTTTAACAGAACCTCCGTCAAAATCCTGATTTTTACCAAATGAATTTCCATATCCTTTTTGATCGAGTCGGTAACCTTTAGTATTTGCAGTTCCTTCAGGAAAATCTCCTTTTGCGTCGGTATTAAATGCACCATATGATATGGCACCAGTAAATTCTTTTACATTGTCATTGGTAACAATATTAATAACACCAGCAATAGCATCAGAACCATATTGAGCTGCTGCACCGTCTCTTAAAATTTCAATTCTTTTGATGGAGGCTGCCGGAATTGCATTTAAATCAGTTCCGGTATTACCACGTCCACGAGTTCCGAATAAGTTTATCAGTGAAGATTGGTGTCTTCGTTTTCCGTTAATCAAAACCAAAGTCTGATCTGGCCCCATACCTCTTAAAGAAGCTGGATCAACGTGATCGGCTCCATCAGAACCGGATTGTTTATTGGCATTAAATGAAGGGGCAACATATTGTAAGAGCTCATTAATTTCGAGTTTTCCGCTTTGTGTGGTTACATCTTTTACATTGATTACATCGATAGGAACAGCTGAGTTTACAACAGTTCTTTTGGCATTTCTAGAACCAACGACCACAACATCATTCAATATTTGACCATCACTCTCACTTAGTGTAACATTTGTTTTATCTCCAGAAACGGCTTTCTCGACTTTTGAAAATCCCATATAGCTAAAAACTAATGTGGCGCCTTCTTTTACTTTTATTCTAAAACTACCTTCAAAATCGGTTGAGACGCCGTTAGAAGTTCCTTTTTCGACAATATTAACACCAGGAAGTGGATTTCCAGATTTGTCCTTTACAAGACCCGAGACCTCTTTTTGAGCAAAGAGAAATGCTGAATTCAGCAGAAATAGTAATAATGCAGTCTTTTTCATGGTTATTGGTTTATTGATTTGTTTTTTGTTAATCAGTTTTATAAAATTAATATTTTTTAACAAAATTTTAATTAAATGTTTAAAAATTTCATTGTGTATGTCGAAAATTATATTATTGAACATTTTTACTTCGTGCAAGAGCTATTAAATCTTATATTTGCAAAATTTTAAAGCCAAAAAATATCATTTTGGCAGAAATCAGAAAAATCGATAATTCATAACACGCTAACACACAAAGTGTTTAGTGTTTGTGGTCTGAAAGCAGTAAGGCCAAATAAATAAATAGAAAACTAACAGATGAAAGCAGGAATTGTAGGATTACCAAATGTTGGAAAATCAACATTATTTAATTGTTTATCTAATGCAAAAGCGCAAAGTGCAAACTTTCCGTTTTGTACAATCGAACCAAATATTGGTGTTGTAAACGTTCCAGATCCAAGAATCAATAAATTGGAAGAATTGGTAAAACCAGAGCGCGTTCAAATGGCAACTGTAGATATCGTAGATATTGCAGGTTTGGTAAAAGGAGCTAGTAAAGGGGAAGGTCTTGGAAACCAGTTCCTAGGAAACATTAGAGAATGTAATGCTATTATTCACGTTTTACGTTGTTTTGACAATGATAATATCGTTCACGTTGACGGAAACGTAAATCCAATTCGTGATAAAGAAACTATTGACATCGAATTGCAGTTAAAAGATTTAGAAACAATCGAAAAACGTTTAGAAAAAGTAAAACGTGCTGCAAAAACTGGAAATAAAGAAGCGCAGGCTGAAGAGGCTTTATTGAATAGAATTAGAGAAGCTCTTTTACAAGCCAAGTCTGCTAGAACAGTTATTCCTCAAAACAATGACGAAGAAGTTTTAATGGAATCTTTCCAATTAATTACTGCAAAACCAGTTTTATATGTTTGTAATGTTGACGAAAGTTCTGCTGTAAACGGAAATAAGTATGTTGACCAAGTTCGTGAATTGGTAAAAGACGAAGATGCTGAAGTTATTGTACTTTCAGTAGGAGCAGAAGCAGATATCACTGAATTAGAAAGCTACGAAGAGCGTCAGGTTTTCCTTGAAGATATGGGGTTAGAAGAGCCGGGAGCTTCAGTTTTAATTCGTGCAGCTTATAAATTATTAAAACAACAGACTTACTTTACAGCTGGTGTAAAAGAAGTTCGTGCCTGGACAATCAACATTGGAGCGACAGCGCCGCAAGCAGCTGGAGTTATCCACACTGATTTCGAAAAAGGATTTATCCGCGCTGAGGTAATTTCATATGATGATTACGTTCAATACGGTTCTGAAGCAAAAGCTAAGGAAGCTGGAAAATTCAGAGTGGAAGGAAAAGAATACGTTGTAAAAGATGGTGATGTAATGCACTTCCGTTTTAATGTTTAATTTTTTTCTAGAGAAGATAGAATAAAAGAATATAGAAAATAGACTAAAAAACTGCTGGAGAGATTCAGCAGTTTTTTTATGTTTTAAAATGACAAATTAGTCCGCTTTCGCGAAAGTGAATCTGTAAAATCCGCGTTCCATTTTCACAGTTGAAAATTTTTGGCTTAAAAATTGGTTACAGAAAAAATAACCAATTACTAATCTAAAATCAACCAATTAAAATGCTAAAAAAATCATTCAAAATTTTCGGCTGGACACTTTTCGGAATCTTTAGTTTTCTTGCTTTATATGTTACAGCAGTTCTTATTATTTCAAAAATCACAGTAAATTCAGATGTCGCTCAAGTCGAAGAACAAAATGCAATTCCAATTTACATTCTTTCCAACGGCGTTCATACGGATATTGTGGTTCCAATTAAAAACGAAATCAAAGATTGGCGAAATGAAATACAGTTTAATCAAACCCAATCCAAAGATTCTTTAATGAATTTTATTGCTTTTGGCTGGGGCGATAAAGGTTTTTACCTAGATACACCAGAATGGTCAGACTTAAAAGCAAGTACAGCTTTAAAAGCGGCATTTGGCGTCAGTTCTTCTGCCATGCATACTACATTTTTTAAGCAGCTAAGAGAAGGCGAAGACTGCAAACGAATTCTAGTTTCAAAGGAAAATTATCAAAATTTAGTCCATTATATTTCTAATAGTTTTAATAATCCACTGCATCCAGAATGGATTGAAGGTCACAGCTATGGAAAAAAAGATGCTTTTTATGAAGCCAAAGGAAGTTATAGTCTTTTTTATACCTGCAATACTTGGGCAAATAATGCACTAAAGGCGGCAAACCAAAAAGCAAGTTTGTGGACGGTTTACGATAAGGGGATTTTTTGTCATTATAAATGATCTTATCATGAAAAGATCATTTTTGATTATAATTATAGCGCTAGTAATTATTTCCTGCAAAAAAGCAGATGAACCAGCTTGTGTAAATTGTATGTCTTTTTATTTTGAAAATCCACAGCCTGAAAAAGATTCCGAATTAGATCGTTTTCCCAATAGATTTAAAGGACTATACGCAAATAATGATTCAACTTTTATTAGAATTGAAGAAGATAGAATTTTAGAAGAATACTTCCGTAAATTTAAACTTCATAGGCTTACATTAGATTCGTTAAAGACAGAATATGATATTGTTGATGGCAAATTAATATCAAAAGGGACAAAAGAAAAATATGATATGCTTTCAAAAGGCGATTCAATAGAATTAATACAAAAGCACATAGATACTTTGTTTAGGTTTTCACTTTATCAAAAAGCAAAACGAATGGATAGTCAATTAATTCTGAGTAGAAAAGATTCTATATTTTGGGATATTCAAATTTTGTCACTTCAAAATAACACAATAAAATTTAAAAGATTTTATGAAGAACAGGATTTAAAAACACTTGATTCTATCACTAAGATAAAAGGGAAAATGCTCGATTCGATTTCATATTTGATTAAGCCAAGTAGAAGTGAGTTCAAAAAAATATTAAAAATTAAAAAGCTAGGTTACGATCGGGAATTTACAAAAGTCCTGAAATAAATAATATTCAGTCAGGAATATCTCATCGGTCGATATGGGAAAAATATAAAATTCCAATAAAAATCGAGAATTAACGAATTTTCATTATTGCGTAAATTTGAGATAATATCAAAAATGGAGCAAATGAGAATCAAAGATATCTTTAAAAAAATCTGGTTTCTATTAAAAAACACTTTTTTAGAATTTAATGATGATAACGCTATTAAACTCAGTGCGGCATTATCTTATTATACCATATTTGCATTGCCTCCATTGTTAATTATCATCATTACTATTTGTGGTTTCTTTTTTGGAGAAGATGCTGTGACTGGTCAGTTATATGGTCAAATAAACGGAATGGTAGGTAATAGTGCAGCTAGCCAGATTCAGGAAGCTATAAAAAATGTGCAATTGTCTGGAGATAACATGTTTGCCACCGTTTTTGGAATTGTAATGTTGTTAATTGGAGCCTCTGGAGTTTTTGCCGAAATACAAAGTTCCATTAATTTTATTTGGGGATTACGTGCCAAACCAGATAAAGGTATTAAAAAGTTCATTCAGAATCGATTAATGTCATTTTCAATGATTGCTTCTGTGGGTTTTTTAATGCTGGTGAGTTTATTGGTAAATACAACATTAGATTTAGTGAGTTCACGTCTAAAAATTTACTTTCCAGAAAGTACAGTTTACTTGTTTTACGTTGTTAATGTTGTAATTGTGTTGGCAAGTATAACATTACTTTTTACGATAATTTTCAGAACTTTACCAGACGGAAAAATACGATGGAAAGATGCTTTTATAGGATCAGGAGTTACTGCTGTCTTGTTTATGATTGGTAAATTTGCAATTGGTTTTTATTTAGGAAGTTCAACTGTAGCTTCTGTTTACGGCGCTGCGGGATCTGTAATAATTATTTTGGTTTGGGTTTATTATTCGGCAATTATTCTGTATTTTGGAGCTGAATTTACTAAAGTATATGCAAAATCATACGGCGGTAAAATTTACCCAAATGAATATTCAGTTGAAATTCAAAAAGAGATTTTTGAAATAGAAAATAATTAATTGAACTATATAAGTTTTATGAGAGAATTGAAGTTTTGCTTCTGCTAGCAAAGTATTTTAAATGAGCTTGTATAACTTATACAGTTTGAAACAAACAAATATCACAAATATGAAAATAGTAGCCTTTGGAGGAAGTAACAGTAAACAATCAATCAACAAACGTTTTGCGACTTATGCTTCAAATTTGTTTGAAAATGCAGATGTTGAAGTTTTAGATCTTAATGATTTTGCAATGCCTGTATTTAGTGTTGATTTGGAAAAAGAAATTGGTCAGCACGAAGTGGCGCAAGTGTTCTTGAATAAACTTAAAGAAGCTGATATTCTGGTAGTATCAATGGCAGAAAACAACGGAAATTATTCTGTTGCTTTCAAAAATGTTTTTGATTGGAGTTCCCGAATCGAAAAAGATGTTTTTCAGCACAAACCAATGTTGTTATTGGCAACTTCTCCAGGCGGTAGAGGCGGTGCATCTGTTTTAGGAATTGCACAAAATCTTTTCCCTCGTTATGGTGCAGAAATTAAAGGAAGTTTCTCATTACCAGCATTTGGCTCGAATTTTGATTTACAAGAAAATAAAATCTCTAATCCTGAATTAGATCAAGAACTGAAAGATATTATTAAATCAAATTTTTAAATGCCACAAAAAAAGATTGCCCTTATTTTCCTTTTATTAAATAGTATTTTCATCAATTTTACTTTTGCTCAAAAGATTAGTGAAGTCGATAAAATAGTTGCAAAATACCCAAAAAGTTTTGATAGCACTGAAAAATTAGCCGACAGAATCGAAAAAGATTTTGATTCGGATTATGATCGTTCGCGTGCTATTTACAGCTGGATTGCCTTTAATATAAGATATGATTATAATGCGTATTTGAATCCGCCAAGAACACAAGGTTTCAGTTATTCTTCAGAAGCAGAGAAACAGCAAAAAATTAAACAACTGAATGATAACCTAATTCAGAAAGCTTTTAAATCTAAAAAAGCAGTTTGCGAGGGATTTACGGCTTTGTATCAACATTTGGCTTCCTTGATGGGAATTAAATGCGAAATCATTCGTGGCGATTCTAAAATTTCAGTTAGAGATATCGGTCGAAAAACAACTTCATCCAATCATGCTTGGAATATGGTTTTGATTGATAAAAAATGGCGTCTTCTAGATGTGACGTGGGGGCAAGGCTATTACGACAGCAGTAAAGGCAGAATGGTCAATGATTTTAATCCTGCTTATTTTGATACCGATCCAGATTACTTTTTTGCAAAACATTTTCCGGATTCAGGTACTTATCTAGGAAAAAGGCTGAGTAAAGAAGATTTTTTGAATGGCCCTTTAATTTATAATACTACAATTGAGAATGACTACAAAATCAAATCACCAGATTCGGGTATAATTGAAGCTAGAAATGGAGATAAAATTACGTTTGAAATCAAAAATCTTTCGAAATCAAATCAGGTTTTTTATGTAAATAAAAGAAATCAGGCTGTGAAAGTGCAAAATCCGAAAGAGAAACGAGGAGGTTTGGAATTTCAGATTACGATTGATAATAATGTCGGAGAATATATTACTGTATTTGTAGATGGTAATAGTGTTGTTTCTATTAAGATAGTTTAAAAATAATGGATTAAGAATTTAGCAATTTTCATCTTTTCTGAAATTGCCGTATCTTAGCAAGAATGATCCGAATTTGAGCGTTATGGAGACAACTTTTCTGAAATCAATCTTAGATAATGATTTCTATAAATTTACGATGCAGCATGCTGTAATTAAACTTTTTCCAAAAGCAAAAGTTCGGTATGGTTTTATAAACCGAGGAAAACATATTTTTCCAGAAGGTTTTGCCGATTTACTTCGAGATTCTGTCGATGCAATGGCAGATCTCCGACTGACGAAAGAGGAAAAAAGTTATCTCGCTCATTATTGTCCTTATCTAGATCCTACTTATTTAGATTTTCTGCAGGGATATAGTTTTGACCCGTCCGAAGTTCAAATTAGTCAGGAAGGTTCAGAAATAAAAGTTACTGTCGAAGGATTTTGGTACAGAACTATTTTATGGGAAGTTCCTTTGATGGCTTTGATCTCGGAGCTTTTTTATAAATCCAATCATTTGATTCGTTTGAATGATGAAGCCATAAAGAAATTAACCAAAGATAAAATTGATAATTATAATAAACTTGGCGTTTCTATTTTGGAGTTTGGTACAAGACGCCGTCATTCCTATGATGTACACGATTTGGTAAACGAAACCTTGAGAACAAATGGTGGACAGAGTTTCATTGGAACCAGTAATGTGCATTTTGCGATGGTCAATAACCGAAGACCTTTAGGTACGCATGCACACGAATGGTTTATGTTTCATGCGGCGCAATATGGTTTTCAGGTGGCGAATTTTACAAGTCTTGAAAACTGGACAAAAGTCTATGGAGGTGATCTCGGAATCGCTTTAACTGATACCTATACTACAGAAATATTTTTCAATCAGTTTGATAAAAAATATTCCAAACTTTTTGACGGTGTTCGACATGACAGTGGCGATCCGATTGAGTTTGCTCAAAAAGTAATTTCTCATTATAACAAAATGGGAATTGATCCGAAATCAAAAGTCATCGTTTTTTCAGATTCGCTCAATTACGACAAAGTAAAAAAGATTGCTGATTTCTGTCACGACAAGATAAAAATGTCATTTGGAATCGGAACAAATTTCACCAATGATGTTGGCCTTCCTGCCATGAATATGGTAATTAAATTAACCGATACAAAACCTGATAATGTACATTGGCAAGGTGTTGTAAAACTCTCTGACGAAAAGAATAAAAATACGGGAACGCCCGAAATGATTGCTTTAGCGAAAGAAGTGCTGGGAATCAAATAGTATTTTTTTGCCAAAAAAGCAGTTTTCCCATATTTTTAGCGCCCGTTTTATCTTATAATCAATTTAAATAGATTTTAAACTGTTATTATTCATAACAAAAAAGAAATACGCTTTCATTTTTTGCTAAGAAATGGTACATTAGCAAAAAATCCTAAAATCATATATGCTAGAGCAAAATCAATATACCGAAGATAATATTCGTTCGCTTGATTGGAAAGAACATATCCGTATGCGTCCCGGAATGTATATCGGAAAACTTGGAGACGGATCTGCGCCGGATGATGGTATTTACATTCTTCTAAAAGAGGTTTTAGACAACTGTATCGATGAGTTCGTAATGGGCTCTGGAAAAACTATTGAAGTAAGTATCAAAGACAAAACGGTTACGGTTCGTGATTACGGACGTGGTATTCCGTTAGGAAAAGTGGTCGATGTAGTTTCGAAGATGAATACGGGAGGAAAGTACGATACAAAAGCTTTCCAGAAATCAGTAGGTCTGAATGGAGTCGGAACAAAAGCAGTGAACGCACTTTCGACATATTTCCGTGTAGAATCTGTTCGTGATGATAAACAAAAAGCGGCAGAATTCTCAGCAGGAAATTTAGTTTCAGAAGAAGACGTAATTGATACTACAAAACGTAAAGGAACGAAAGTGACTTTTACGCCAGATGAAACGATTTTCAAAAACTTTAAATTCCGCTTAGAATATGTAGTTAAAATGGTTAAAAACTATTGTTATCTAAACAATGGTTTGACTATTATTTTTAACGGAGAAAAATATTATTCAGAGAATGGACTTCGTGATTTGTTGGAAGAAACAATCAGCGAAGAAGATTTAGAATATCCAATTATCCATTTAAAAGACCATGATATTGAGGTAGCCTTAACGCACAGTAAAACCCAATATAGTGAAGAATATCACTCTTTCGTAAACGGTCAGAATACAACACAAGGAGGAACTCACTTAGCGGCGTATCGTGAAGCTGTTGTAAAAACGATTCGTGAGTTTTACAATAAGAATTTTGATGCATCAGACGTTCGTAAATCGATTGTAAGTGCGATTAGTATTAAAGTAATGGAACCGGTTTTTGAGTCTCAGACTAAAACAAAATTAGGTTCTACCGATATGGGTTCTGATGATGGAACACCAGCAGTTTCTGTTCGTACTTTCGTTAATGATTTCATCAAGACGAAACTAGATAATTACCTGCATAAAAATCCGCCAACAGCCGAAGCTTTATTGCGTAAAATTCTTCAGGCAGAACGCGAAAGAAAAGAATTGTCAGGAATTAGAAAATTGGCGACAGACCGTGCTAAAAAAGCGAATCTTCACAATAAAAAATTAAGAGACTGCCGAGCGCATCTTCCAGACACTAAAAACCCTAGAAACTTAGAAAGCACACTTTTTATTACCGAGGGAGATTCGGCTTCTGGATCGATTACAAAGTCGCGTGACGTAAATACGCAAGCGGTTTTCAGTTTGCGAGGTAAACCTCTGAATTCATACGGAATGTCTAAAAAGATTGTGTATGAAAACGAAGAATTCAATTTGTTGCAGGCGGCACTTGATATTGAAGATGGACTAGAAAAATTGCGTTACAACAACATCGTAATCGCAACCGATGCCGATGTCGACGGAATGCACATTCGTTTGCTTTTAATTACTTTCTTCTTGCAGTTTTTCCCAGAATTAATCAAAGAAGGGCACTTGTATATTTTGCAGACACCGCTTTTCAGGGTTAGAAACAAAAAAGAAACGATTTATTGTTATTCCGAAGAAGAAAGAAAAGACGCGATTGAGAAATTAAAACCAAAACCAGAAATCACACGATTTAAAGGTTTGGGAGAGATTTCGCCAGATGAGTTTAAAAACTTTATTGGAGACACGATCCGCCTTGATCCGGTTATGATGGATAAACATACTTCGATTGAGCAGTTGTTATCTTTTTATATGGGTAAAAATACACCAGACAGACAAGAGTTTATCATCAAGAATCTGAAGGTTGAGATTGATGAATTGGAGGAGGTTTAAGAATTTTTAGAATAGCAAATAGTGCCAGACGGTCTTCAAAATAAAGTCATTTTTCAACAAGTTGCCGAGTTATTGCAAAATGCTCGACAACAGGTTTTGCGTACCGTAAATTCAACAATGACAATTACTTATTTTGAAATTGGAAGAATTATAGTTGAAGAAGAACAAAATGGAAAAGATAGGGCTGAATATGGTAAACAGCTTTTAAAAGGACTTTCTCAACAATTGACAAAGGAGTTTGGAAAAGGGTTTTCGATAAGAAATTTGAAACAAATAAGACAGTTCTATATGACTTTCTCAAAATCCGAGTCACTGTCTCGGATTTTACAAATTCAAAAAGCGCAGACAGTGTCTGCGAAATTTGATAAAGTGGATTATCAAACTTTGTTTTCATTTTTTAAATTGACTTTTAGCCAATTTAGGCCAGATGCAGATGTATATCAATTATTACGATAGAGAAATGCGATTGGAAGATGAAAACAAAACCATCGGAATTGTACTTTGCCAGAATAAAAGCGAAGCGGTTGTAAAATATACTTTGCCTGAAAACAATGAACAGATTTTTGCTAGTAAATACAAAACGGTTTTACCAAGTGTTGAAGTTTTAAAAGAACTTCTGGAAAACAAATAAATTTATAATTTCGAATATAAATAATGAAAGACGAAGAAGACGATAACATAATTCCAAACGACGACGAGAATAATCAAGATGAAAACCTGATGGATGATAATCAGGATGGAAACGACGATGAGATTATCGACGTAGATGCTAAACATTTTGAAGGACAGCATTTTTACGAAAATCAGGAAGAAGAAGGAGAAGATGTTATTACCAAAGTAACCGGAATGTACAAAGATTGGTTCTTGGATTATGCTTCGTACGTAATTCTGGAACGTGCGGTTCCTGCTATTGAGGACGGATTCAAGCCTGTTCAGCGTCGTATTATGCACTCTTTAAAAGAGTTGGATGATGGTCGTTATAATAAAGTTGCCAATGTTGTTGGTCACACCATGCAGTATCACCCACACGGAGATGCGAGTATTGGTGATGCCATGGTACAAATTGGCCAAAAAGATTTATTGATTGACTGCCAAGGAAACTGGGGAAATATTCTAACTGGTGACGGTGCAGCAGCACCCCGTTATATTGAGGCACGTTTATCTAAATTTGCTTTAGAGGTTTTATATTCTCCAAAAATTACAGAATGGGGACTATCTTATGACGGTAGAAAAGCTGAGCCGATCAATCTTCCAGTAAAATTCCCTTTGCTTTTGGCACAAGGTGCAGAAGGTATTGCGGTTGGACTTTCGACAAAAGTGCTTCCTCATAACTTTAATGAATTAATTGACGCTTCGATTAAAATCTTAAAAGGGAAATCATTTACGCTTTACCCAGATTTTGCAACAGCCGGTGTTGCTGACGTTTCGAATTACAACGACGGAATGCGTGGCGGACGTGTGCGTGTTCGTGCTAAAATTTCGCAATTAGACAAAAACACCTTGGTCATTACGCAGATTCCGTTTTCTACCAATACATCGAGTTTGATTGATAGTATTTTGAAAGCCAATGAAAAAGGAAAAATCAAAATCAAGAAAATTGAAGATAACACGGCTGCCGATGTAGAAATTCTGATTCATCTTTTCCCTGGTGTTTCGCCAGATAAAACGATTGATGCTTTATTTGCATTTACGGCTTGCGAAACTTCTATTGCACCTTTAGGATGTGTGATTGAAGATAATAAACCGTTGTTTATTGGAGTTTCTGAAATGTTGAAAATTTCAACCGAAAGAACGGTTGATTTGCTAAAACAAGAGCTTCAAATTCAATTAGAAGAATTAAAAAATAAGTGGCATTTCTCTACTTTGGAAAAAATCTTCATTCGTGAAGAAATGTATATTGATTTCAAATTATACGGAGATAGAGAATCACTTTATAAATATTTATACGACCGTTTTGAGCCTTTCAAGAAATCATTTGTTAGAGAAATCAACGATGATGATTTACAGCGTTTGACTCAAATTCCGATGATTCGTATTACTCGTTTTGACTCTGATAAAGCAGATGAATTAATTTCTAGATTAGAAGAGGAAATGAAAGAGGTAGAATACAATTTGGAACATCTTACTGATTTTGCTATTGCCTATTTTACCAAACTGAAAGAGAAATACGGAAAAGGACGAGAACGTAAAACAGAACTTCGTGTATTTGATAACGTTGAAGCTACAAAAGTTGTTTTAAGAAACACAAAACTTTACGTAAATCGCGAAGAAGGTTTCGTAGGAACGAGTTTAAAGAAAGATGAATATGTAGGCGATTGTTCTGATATTGACGATGTTATAGTGTTTTTACGTGACGGAACCATGATGATTACAAAAGTCGATGCCAAAACTTTCATAGGAAAAGATATCATACACGCGGCTGTTTTTGATAAAAATGATAAACGCACTATTTATAATATGATGTACCGTGATGGAAAATCAGGTCCTTCTTACATAAAACGTTTTAATGTTACTGGTGTGACACGTGATAAAGCTTACGATTTAACAAATGGTACAAACGGTTCTCAGGTAGTTTATTTTTCACATAATCCAAATGGAGAAGCTGAGGTTGTGACTATTTTATTGCGCCAAGTTGGAACGATTAAAAAACTGAAATTCGATATTGATTTTGCTAAATTAGCAATTAAAGGACGTGGTTCAAAAGGAAACTTAGTTACCAAATATCCAATCAAGAAAATTGAATTAAAAGAAAAAGGAATTTCGACTTTACTGCCGAGAAAAGTTTGGTTTGATGATACCGTAAAACGTTTAAATGTTGATGCAAGAGGAGAATTGTTAGGAGAATTTAAACCGACAGATAAAATTTTAGTTATTAGTCAATCAGGAAAATTAAAGGTAATCATTCCAGAATTATCAACACATTTCGATGAAGACATGATTGTTTTGGAAAAATGGAAACCTAAAAAACCGATTTCTGCAATTTACTATGACGGAGAAAAAGAGCGTTACTTCTTAAAACGTTTCCTTGTAGAAAATGAAGGAAAAGAAGAAAGCTTTATTACAGACCATCCAAATTCGCAATTAGAAATTGTGTCAACAGATTATCGTCCGGTAGCACAATTGGTTTTTGCGAAAGTAAAAGGAGTTCAAAAAGATGATTTACATATTGATGTCGAAGATTTTATCGCTGTAAAAGGCTTCAAAGCTTTAGGAAATCAATTAACTACAGATAAATTAAAACAGGTAAACTTATTAGAACCACTTCCTTATGAAGAACCAGTTGAAGAAGTTCCAGAAAAACCAGAAATTCCGGAAGATGATCCTGTGGAGACAGAATTAGATGATGATGGTCAAATAGGTTTGGTTTTAGAATAAAAACAGAAAACGCTAAGAATTATTTCTTAGCGTTTTTTTTATGGTTTAAATTTATTTTTCAACTGAAGTAAAAACTTCTTCTTTAACCCATTGGACTTCGTTGTTTTCGATAATCACCTTAATTGTATCTCCATCTTGCACTTCACCAGAAATTATTTTTTTAGCTAGAGGTCTTCTTAAATGAGTTCTGATAATGGTTTTAATAGGTCTTGCTCCATATTTAGCATTATAACCATTTTCAGCAAGATAGAGCTTGGCTTCCATCGGAATCTCGACTTGAATGTTGATGTTTTTTAATAAATCCATAAATTCCTTTTTAAGATGGATTTCAAAAATTTTCAATGCATTTTCTTTGCTGATAGGCGCAAAAGGTATGATTTCAGTTAATCTTCCCAAAAATTCAGGTCTGAAATAATTTGCCATAATTTCCATCAAAGAACCTGAAGTTGGAATTTCACCATTGTTAAATGTATTTACAATATGATCTGCACCAATATTTGACGTAAAGAGAATTATTGCATTAGAGAAATCACCTTCTTTGCCTAAACGATCATGCAGTTTTCCTTCGTCCATAATCTGTAAAAATACGTCAAAAACGGAAGGATGTGCTTTTTCAATTTCGTCAAATAAAACAATAGAGTAGGGCTTTTGTCTAATCTTGTTTACTAATAATCCACCTTCTTCATAACCAACATATCCTGGAGGTGCACCGTGGGAAGGGATAGAAATTTTGAAAGGAGTTGTTAGTGCGGATCACGTCCACATGCATATTGAGTATGCTCCGAAGCAAAATGTAAGTTCAATTTTAAAAAGTTTCAAAGGTCGTACTTCAAGGAAATTACAAATGGAGTTTCCAGAACTTCATGCGCGTTACTGGGGACAGCATTTTTGGGCAAGTGGCTATGGAGTTTGGAGTACAGGAAATATAACTGATGAAATGGTAAATGAATATCTGGAGCATCATAGAAGGAAAGATAATGATGATGATTCAAATTTCATTCTTGAATGAAATAATAAGAGGGACTTTCAGTCCCTCGTAAAACAAACCTCTGCACTTTCAGTGCAGAGTGGTTTATTTTGGTTTTACTGGTATTTTTTATCCGTTAGCGTTTTCATAAAAGCAACAAGCGCTTTTTCTTCTTTAACAGTCAAATTCAGTTTATCAAAAGGAAGAGTTTGATTTTCTACTTCGTAGCCTAAACCAATTCCGCCACCTTTATTGTAAAAAGAAACTACTTCTTCTAACGTTTTAAAAACTCCGTTGTGCATGTACGGAGCAGTTACAGCTGTATTTCTCACGGTTGGTGTCTTAAAAGCGCCAACCAATTGAGGCATTTTATTGTATATGTAACGGCCTTTATCTGGGCTTAAGGATTTTCCCGAAGGCTCATTTGGAGTTCCGATAACTTCGTGTTCTGTTTTGGAATAACTTGGCGGAATTGTTCCGTTAAACAAAGGTGTAAAATGACAGGTAGCGCATTTTGCTTTTCCCATAAAAAGGTTCATTCCTTCGATTTCTTCATTGTTTAGGACGTTTTTATTTCCTCTCATGTATTCATCAAATCTCGAATCAAAAGAGTTTAACGAACGAACATAACTCGCAATTGCATTTTGAATCTGCCAGGCTTCAGGTTTTGAGGTTTTTGGAAAGGCTTTTTTGAATAGTTTTACATATTCTTTATCCAGCTGAATTTTAGCATGAATGTTTTCCATTGATCCGTGCATTTCATCTTTATTCTGAATCACATCTACACTCTGTTTTTCTAAATCCAACTGACGCATATCCCAAAACTGGGCATTTTGCAAAGATGCATAGGTTAGAGTAGGAGTGTTTCGTGGTAAATTCATTCCAGTTAATGAAACGTTTGTTTTTAAACCATCAGTAAATGCTTTTTCAGGGTTATGACAGGTTGCACAGCTTCGGTCATTGTTTTTAGAAAGACTTGTGTCATAAAATAATTTTTCGCCTAAAATCACTTTTTCTTTAGTAAAATCATATTCTTTAGAAAGCACAAAAGCATTTACATCAAAAGCATCTTTATCGAATAAAGTTTCAATTGTTGGTTTTAGCGGACTGCTTTTCTTTACATTTTTTATGTTTTCTTCTTTCTGAAAAGTTTTCAGTTTTTTCGAAATCGGATTTAGATATTCAGTTATAAAAATAGCACGATTGAAAGCATTAAAATTATTATTTTCAGTGCAGTACTTTTGTGCGTTTTTGGTTAATTCTCTTAATTCAGATACCGATTTATTACTAGCATTAATCTTTTCAAGCGTTTCTGGAATTGAGATTAAACTCTGGCCAGCTTCTGGAATTGAAGACTGCAAAATTGGACTGTCAAAACCGGTTATTCCTAAGGCGATAACTCTAAAAACATTCTGTTGCATGGCATCCAAAACATAGTCATCACTAATAGTAATAACTTCAAAAGTGCTTTTAAGCTGTTTTATGTTTGATTGGAAAATATTCAATTCTCTCGTTAAATCTTCTTTGCTTTCAGGATTGTATTCAGGATAAATCATTTCTTCCATAACCTGAAAACCATGCGGTTCAAAAGATCGGTTTTCTTCTAGTTCCATCTCGTCCAAAGCGGGGCCGTTCATAAATCGGGCAGTTTCAGGAATAAAATATTCAATTGCCCATTCGACTTTTTTGTATGCCAGACGAGATTTTTTAAATTGTTCTACAATTTCTTTCTGTGATGAATTGCTGGTTATAAGTTTTTGAAATCGAACAATTTGATTATTAAGTTTACTTAAATCGACAAGTAATTCTTGTTTAACCGTTGGTTTTGATGCTTCACTCTCTTTGCATGAAAAGAAAAAAGAAAGCAGTAGGAATAGAAAAGTAAAATATTTTAATTTCATAGTGGTGTTGTAATAGAAACAACCCTTATCGGAAAATAAGGGTTGTCAGTAAGATTTTGGTAGAAATTATTATCGTTGTACGTTTCTAATAATTACAGTTTGTCCTCCCTCTTTGTTCGTTTGAGTTCCTGAACCATCAGCATTTTTAAATGCATCACTCTGCCAAGTATGAGGGTGAATATTTACCGTGAAAGTATCTGGAACACCAATGATATCTGAAATGTCTTGCATAGCTCCAAATTCCCAGCTTCCAAATCTCATTTCGCCAGTTTGGTTGTAAAGTGTGTTCCAAGCCGTATCTGTTCTCTTGTGGTTCATGTTTAACCACGCTTTATTTTGTTTTGTAGCGATGTTGTACTGCCAGATATACGAATCGTGTTTTGCATCTGCATAATAACTATCACCATCTTCTTGAATGTAAACATAGTTTTCAGTTACGCATAAATTATCTGGATTGATGATTCCAGTTCCTGGAGTACTGTCACCTTCAACAGCCAATTCTAAAGTTCCTTTTAATGGGTTTGTTGCGTCTAATTTTACTTTATAAACTCTTCCCCACATCGTATATCCGTCAACAGGAGCATTGTTAGTTGCCTGACCTGTTGCAGTAAAATAGATTTCTCTATTGTTGCTTGCGCTTCCTTTTCTGTAATCTACGTCTTCAACTCTTGAAAAACGAATTGCTTTTAAGTCATTAACTGTTGTATTGATTACGGCACCAGTTAAGTTTTTAGCATTCGGAATTTCAACAAATTCAACTGGATATGAATTGTTTAAAGTCATAGTAGTTTCAACCTGATTTCCGTCAGTTCTTTTTAAAGCGTATAATTTTCCGTTAGACAAATCACCAACTGTACTTACATACATAATCAACTGACCAGCACTTACGTGAGAAGTTGAATATGATTGATCTTCACCAATTAAAATAACTGTTTTTCCTGGATAAGCTTCTTTTGGAAGCGGAACAGCGTTTTCCATACTTGCTTTTCCTAAAGCTGGCAAAACTCTGTCAGTTCGTGCTTTATCAGTAGATAACCCAAGAGGATTAATTCCGTGAACCATACTTTCTTGACCGCTTTCTCCAGCAGTTAAAAAGATAGGACCAAATCCGTGAATTTCAGGAGTTGCTAAAGTTGCAGAGCATAAACGTGTTAAGCCTCCAACACCATCAACGATGTAATCACCTTTTACAGGTTTGAAAGTTTTATCTAAATATACTCTTGAAACCGATTGAATAATTTCATGGTTGGTAATCATAATGTATCCATCACCATTTGGATCTTTCATTAATCCAGCTCCGTCTGGCTGTGCTCCGTAAACAAAAGAAGGTGAATTTGGAAGAACATCTGCACTTGTAATTAAAGTACTGATTTTTAAGTTTTCAAAACCTGGTTGAGCATACACAAAAGGAGGTACTTTTGAATGTGAAGTAAAATCGATACTTGCGTTTACATCGTTTTTTGAATCTTTGTCATCATTTTGACAGCTTATTGCAGAAAGACCTGCAAATCCAAGCAAGGTAATTGATTTTAAAAAGTTAGCTTTCATAAAGTGTTTTTTATTTTTTTGATTAAGGCAAAGCTATCTCTCTAAAACAAAGTACACGTTATGTTAATTTTTTCTTAATGCTAATAAATGTAAGTCTTGTATTATGAAATGGTAAATTGAAAGTTTTGAATGTAAATTTAAGGCTCTAAAAAAAATCTTAATATTTAAAAATCTGATTTAAATTGACTGCTTTTTTTTCTCTTAACTTCTTCACAATCTTAAGAAAAGCAATGGCAGTAATGTAAGCATCGCCCAAAGCGGTATGACGGTCTTTTTTTGAAATGTCGAATTTATCAGCCAAATCATCTAAGGTGTAATGATCTTTTCGCTCAAATAAATGCGATTGAATTAAGGTCTTTTTATATAAATAAGCCGTATCTAAAGTTTTGTTTTGCAATTGCGGAAGTCTGTTTCGTTCTAAAGCTCTATTAATCATCGTGACATCAAAAATGGTATGATGTGCAATAATTATAGAATCTCCTAAAAAGTCTAAAAACTGCTGTAGAGCTTCTAATTCAGTTGGGCGTTTGACAAGCAGATCTTTTAAAATACCATGAATTTGGGCTGTCGATTTATCATAATGCTCTTGTTCCAAATAAACTTCAAAACTTTCCTGAACATTAATAATTCCGTTTTGAAGAACCAGTGCACCGATGCATAAAATGCGATCATTATCATAATCAAATCCAGTAGTTTCGGTATCTAAAACCACAAAACGAGTTTCTTCGATGGTAATATTTTCATCGAATAGATTGTTTTCTTCTTTCTTCCAAAAATTGAATAAACTCATTATTATACCAGATTTGAGATATTAAAACGTACTGAAATAAGTTCCTGAAGTTCTTTAATCGTTTTAAAAGTACGTTTCAGTTTAATTTTTTCCATTTTGGTTAAAGATTCCAACTCGATAAACTGACCCGAATCATGGTGTAAAAGCCCTTGCTTGGTTCTGAATTTTAATAATGCTTTAAATGAATACGAACACGATAAATACAATTCTCTGTTATTAGGTTCCAATTCTGCCAGTTTTTCAAAACGCTCTGCCGTATTACTGATTCCTTTTACCGAATGCGATAAAGTTAAAAGACGCGCCGCGTCGGTTAAAGGCATTAAAGCTCTTCGTTTAATGTCAAAACTATCTTTATTGGCACCATCTTGTTCTACTAAGAATTGTCTAAAAAATCCTGTAGGAGACGGACTTTGCAATGCACCGCTCACCAAATGCATATAAAAAATCGGATTGGCCTTTACATATTCAAAAATAGCATCAGATAATTCGTTTACAATATCAGAATCGCCGTAAGTCATGCTGTAATCAAAGAAAATGAACGAAAGTAAAACTTCATTTTTGCCAGGATTGGTAATCCAATGATGTACCTGAGCTTTCCAGTCGACAAGGCTCATACACCATTTTGGACTCGACGCCATCATATCGGCAGGACAGTAATCGTAGCCAATTTCAAAAAGACCTTTATTAACAAGTCCAGCAAATTTTAGGAAATAGATTCTGGTTTCATCCCTAAAAACTTCATTTACATTTTCATAAACAATGGCATTATCCTGATCGGTATGAAGCATTTGCTCACCGCGTCCCTGACTTCCAAGTGCCAGCCAGGCAAATTTTACAGGAGGTGGACTGCTCATTTTTTCTATACAAATTTCGATAACTCGCGTTGTACAGGCTTCGTTTAGTTCAGTAATAATTTTGGTGATCAAAGTCATTGGAATATTCTGATCCAGATAACCTTGAAGCAATTGCATGATTTGATTGCGAATTGGTTTTATTTCTTTGATTTTTTTGGTACGTTTCAAAGCTTTAATCAAAACAGCAGGATTGTTCCCAAGCGCCACCATAACATCATGTTTCGATAAAATCCCAACCGCTTTTGTATTTACCGTACCATCTTTTGTTAAACACAAATGACTGATATTGCTTTTCATCATTGCCATTTGAGCCTCGGTAACCGTCATTTTTTTAGGATAGGTAATTACCGGTTTTGTCATGATTGTTTCAGCAGTCGTCGTAATAGGAAAATCGCCTGTAACAATTTTATTTCGAAGATCTTTATCGGTTAAAATACCAATCGGAAGCATTTCATCTACAATCAAAATGGCTCCGACTTTTTTCTTATTCATAATTTTAGCAATATCCTTAACAGTGGTTGACGGACTGCAGGTAACTATTTTTTTCGAATATTTGATAGGAGCTAAATCGAAGGAATGATTACTGGAATGCAGATTTTCATTCAGCTGATCATCACCATATAATTTATCTTTATGAATATCCGAATACGGATTTCGCGTATTAGAAGCATAACTTTCAATCAGGAAATTACCAACATTTCGGTTTTCGAGAGCATAAGGTTTGAAAACAGCAATCGGAATCGCATATAAAATACTTTCTTCATGTGCTACCGCTTCCATAATATAATTTTCTTGTGCCAAAAGCGGACGAAGTCCAAAAATATCGCCTTCATCACACATATCTAAAACGGTATTTTTAGTACTTTTTTTCAGGGCGACAGCACCTTTATGCACCACATAAAACGAATCGTGTGTTTTATCATTTTCAGCAAAAATTACCGAATCTTTTTCTTTATATATAATTGAAATCTGTTCAGACAGTTTTTCTAAATCTTTCTGATGCAAAAAATTAAACGGCGGATATCCTTTTAAAAAGTCTGCAACTCTCTGCGAAATGGTATTTTTCATGTGGCTAGATTAAAGTCCTAAAGTACTATTTAAAATAGAAATGTAAAAGAAACACGTTTGTTTTTTGAGTTACAAAGGGACAGAGATACAAAGTGACAAAGGTTTAATCGTACAGTTTGTCATCCCGAGGAACGAGGAATCTCCGCAAGTAACTCCACAAAGTGTTTCAATCATTAAAAATTTAAAGCTCCGTAAAATGGAGCTTTAAATTTTTATAAAATCAAGAATTATTCAACTCTATGAACAGTACCGCGTTGCTTTTCTTCAGAACCAACCAGACCAAATTCAAAAGTATAAGAATCCTTAGAAGTCGTTAAAATCTTCATGCTGATGGCTTTTTCTTCTGCCATATTTTTTGGATGTTTTTTCTGCAACACATATTCGCAATCACTTACCCAGCGAATGGTTGCTGTATCTGTTTTCCCTTCAAAAGTTTCGATTTCAATATCTTCTTTACGTTCAAATAAAGTAGTTTTTTTTACGCCGTTAACTTCCGTTTCAAATTTGAATTTCCCAGTTTTAAAATCTTTGCAATTGTGTTCTGAATTGTAGCATGAAACTAAAGCCACTATAGGAAATAAGAATAGTATTTTTTTCATTTTAATTAAGTTTTTTTAGGAGCTAATCCCTCTTTCCATTTCAATTTTTTTATTTTTTTAAGAAAAAATAAAAAGGATTTCTCCCGAAATTTCGGGACAATCGGGGCTAGGACATTAGGGAAATAATAAATAGTTGTATTATGATTAGATTTTTTGAATATAAAATTCTTTCAGTTTTTTGGATTCTTTGACTTCTTCTCGCATTTCCTCTTTAGATTCACTATTTAAAGATTTGGGCCAGATGTGAAAACCTCCTTTTGTCATTGCTAGAGCTTGTTGAAAAATATTTGGCGAAAAATCAGCAAAAAAACTCAAGTCTTCAGGATTATCCCAAACTCCCCAAATGCCGTTTTCGTCTATGTCTCCAGCATAATTAATGATATGTGTTGGATAAGTTTTGACCATTTCAGTTTAAAATGTTCCAAATTATAGGAACCGTTCCATCGAAATGAATCCACATCATCAATTCCAGAACCTGTAATAATTGAATTTGCAAAACTCAATTCAATAGACATTTTATGTTGTGAAGGGGAATTTGAATAACAATAAAATCCTTCCCATTCGCCACTAGGCAGAAATTGATGCGTTTCGTTATCTTTTGATTTCATATCTAGAAAGATAAATTATTTCAATCTCTTTAATTCATCATCGGTAAAGTTCTTGATTTCTTTTTCTTTGGCAAACTTTTCAGCATTATAATTTCCCGATTTATTCTTCGGAATCGATAAGCTATTCCATTCGCTGTTTTTCAATTGTTTGGCATAAAATACAATCTGCCCGACATGATAAGGATAATGTGCCAACTGACGATTGATAGCTTCAATAACGGTATGACCTTCATTTCGAATATAAATTATATCCGAAAGCTGTTCGGGTTTTAAATTTTCTAAAGCTTTTTCAAGACAATTCCAGCCTTTGTTCCACACTTCCAGAACTTCTTCTTTAGATTGCAAATCGTTTTCAAATTCGGTATCGCGGTTTCGCCATTCTTTTTCTCCATCAGAAGTTAAGAAATCTGTCCAACGCGAAAGCATATTTCCTGAAATATGTTTTATAATGGTTGCAATACTGTTGGTATCATCATTAAACGAAACAAAAAGCTGTGAAGGTTCGAGTTGATCCATTGCTTTTTCGCCAAGCATTTTATAGTACAAAAATTGCTTTTTGACACTTTCTAAATAAGATTCATCCGTTTTCATAGTGCAAAGATTTTAGATTATATGTCAGCTTTGTTTTCAGAAATCAATATTTTCCCCCAGTCATTTAATTTCCAGAGTATTTCGACTAGTTGTTTTCCTGTCTCGGTCAAAGAATATTCAACTCGTGGCGGAAGTTCATTAAACGATTGTTTTATCAAAATACCATCGGCAACCATTTCGTTCAATTGCTGATTCAAAACACGACGGTCCACTTTTGCAATGCCTCTTAAAAATTCACTAGGTCTTTTTTTACCTTCATTGATCTGCCATACAATCGGAATTTTCCATTTTCCGCTAATCGTATTCACAGCAATTTCCAGCGGACAGATTTTATTTTCCGTATTTTGTTCCTTTGTTTGCATGAAATTGACTTTTATATTCCTATGGGATAAAAATATGCGGTATTGCCAGTGTTATCAGGCTTTCCGACCTTTACAAAAATAATCAAAATTTTGAGCATAATAGACCATTAAGCTTATCAAATTGAAAACTATGAACGAAATAAAACGCAAAGGAGCGCGATCGACAAAAGATATTCCGACTTCAATTTTAGAACAGTTGAACAAAGGGAAAATCGAAACAGCCAATCTGGTTGAATGGCTTGCGGTGAATCAAACTAAACTTCTGGAAAATGTTTTGAAAGAGTCTGATCGAATGGAATATCTGGAACCTATTTTAATGGATATCAGCAATTTGAAAAAACAAACCGTAAATACCATAAATGAGGCAATAGGAACTGGAATATTGACAGAATCAATTCTTAATAATGATACTGAAATACTTTCGATAATTTCGAAACATAAATCGGATTTGGTTCGATGCTGGTCTGCTTATACAATTGGAAAAAAAGAAGAGTTTACAATTGAAGAGATTTTAGAACAAATTCAATTCCTGTCAGGTGATAAACATTTTGGTGTCAGAGAAATTTCATGGCTGGCAATTCGCTCCAGTATTATAAAAAATTTAGAGGAAAGTCTTGAAATATTATTAAGTTGGACTTCCAGTGAAGATGGAAATATCAGACGTTTTGCAACTGAATCAACAAGACCAAGAGGAGTTTGGTGTGAACATATTGAAAAATTGAAAAAAGAACCGGAATTAGGTTTAAAGATTTTAAATGCTTTAAAATCGGATTCTTCCAAATACGTTCAGGATAGTGTAGGGAACTGGCTTAATGATGCCAGTAAAACGAGACCGGATTTTGTAAAAGATTTATGTGAAAAATGGAAAACCGAAAGTCCAACAAAAGAAACGCTTTACATCATTAAAAAAGCATTGCGGACAATTGAAAAGTAGTTTTTTTGTTTTTAGCCACGAATTACACGAATTTTCACGAATTATATTTTTCTTTTAAAAATCATTTAGCTGTAATTTGTGAAAATTCGTGTAATTAGTGGCAACTTTTAAACAATTTTAATGTCATATTTATCCAAAAGCCCAACAATTCCTTCAGTAGAAAATTGTGCTTTTTTCATCGGATTAAACTCGGGATCAATTTTATAATTGTAAGCCGTTTTAAAATTTACTCCGGCCAATTGTGTTTCGTTAAAAATAGCGCCGTCAAGATTGCAGTTTTCAAAAACAGAACTCGTTAAATTCGTTCCGATAAAAGTTACTTCTCTTACCGAAGAATTGATAAACTTGGTTTTGGGCATTTTTTTATTCGAAAACAAAGCATAATCCAAAGCACAATCTTCAAAATAAACCTGAAATAAAAAATCGTCACATTCGTTAAAAGCGATTCCAAGAAGTTTGCAGTTTTTAAAAGTAACATTCTTTAAACTCGTTCCTGCCAAACTTGTCATAGACAAATTACAGTCGATAAATTCGCAGTCTAAAAAAGTGTTGGAACCAAAATTACTGCTCGAAAAATCACAGTTTTTAAAAACACAGTCTTCAAATTCACGATTATTGATTCGTTTATCAATGTAAACGACTTTCTCAAATGTTTTTTGAATGTGAATTAGACTTTCCATGAATGTTTTTTTGGTTTTTGTGCATTGTGACGAACTCGAAGTATGTAGATGCTTTCTTTCGTTATTTGATAAGAAACAGCATAATCGTAAACAGAATAAACTCTAAAACTCCCATCATTATTGGTTTTTTGTTTATCAAGTTTATAGATTTCAGGCTGTGTTTTTAGTATTTCAGTACTATCGAAAATAGTATTGACCACTTTGTCAGCAATAGTGAGGGATTTGCTTTCAAAGAAAATGTAAAAATGAATGTCTTCTAACTGGTTTAAAGCATTGCTTGACCAAATTATTTTCTTCCCCATTTTTTTGCAATTTCTTTAGCTTCATCTTCAGTATAAAAATTGCCTTTTTTTATATTATCTAAGGCACTTTCAATATCTATATTATAAGATGCATCTGAATCAATTGTGGTATTATTTATTGATTGTAGAAGATGTTTGAGTTTTTCAACAAAAGAAGGATCTTTTACTTTATCAATCTCTTGATGAATCCAGTTTATTTCTGCTTGTATATCCATATAAAGAATTTTAGTAAAGATACAAATTAGTCATTAAATATACCTTTCATAATGATTTTCAATCCCAAAAAGATTAAAAACATTGAGCCAAGGCAAGCCGCAATTCCAATTCCTAAAACAAGATAATGCCAATTAGTATGCTGATTCATAAAAGCATTATAAATCATCGATGGCCCAAGAAACATCAAAGGCAGAGCGCCGGTTAAATATTTCACTCCTTTTCGTAGTAATTCTTTATTTGTTGCCATGTTTTTTGTTTGAAGTTTCAAGTTTCAGGTTGCTCGACTTGTATTTAACCGCAAAGGTCGCAAAGTTTTTTTACATTAGAAACTTAAATAAAACGCAAAGTTCGCAAAGCTTTGAAACAACCTTGTGAACCGTAAACCTTAGCGTGCTTTGCTGTTAAACTAAACAACAAAGCAAAATACTTTTATTTTTTATAATTGTCAACAGCATTTCTCACACTGCCGTATTTTTTTAATAATTCTGAAGCTTCTTCATAAGAAACAGGAATTTCTCCCATAATCATTTTAACGCCACGGTCAACCAGTTTGATATTGCTTAACTGCATATCGACCATTTTGTTTCCTCTCACTTTTCCAAGCTGAATCATGGCAGCGGTTGAAATCATATTTAGAACTAGTTTCTGAGCTGTTCCTGCTTTCATTCTAGAACTTCCAGTAATAAATTCTGGCCCAACCACTACTTCAATAGGAAATTGAGCTGTTAGAGCCAACGGACTTCCTGCATTACAAGTAATACAACCCGTAATAATATTGTTTTGATTACAAGCTTCTAAACCGCTTATAACATAAGGAGTTGTTCCAGAAGCAGCAATTCCGATTACGACATCGTTGGAATCAATATTATGATTTTGAAGATCAATCCAAGCATTTGTAGTACTGTCTTCGGCATTTTCTACTGCACGTCTTATGGCTGTATCTCCTCCCGCAATTATACCATTTACCAAATCAAACGGAACTCCAAACGTTGGAGGACATTCTGATGCGTCAACAACACCAAGTCGGCCCGAAGTTCCCGCACCTATATAGAATAATCGGCCTCCTAATTTTAATTTAGAGACGATTTGCGGAATTAAAGCTTCTATTTGTGGCAAGGCTTTTTCTACCGCATAAGGAACGGTTTTATCTTCTTGATTAATGTTTGACAACAATTCATGAACAGACATTTTTTCTAAATGTTCATATTTTGAAGATTGTTCCGTGGTTTTAGTAAATGTCATTTTATAGTTATTTAGACTCGCCAAAATTAATATATTTTATCTCAATCTCGCAAAGTTCAAAGATTTATAATCTTGAATTTATTTCTTTTTTTGTTATTTAAAGACGATTTTTAAAGCGCATTGTTACACCAACGAAAATATTATATTTGTTTATTATTTTAACTAAATAAATGGACAAATTAGATTTATTACAGGGAATAGCTAGAATTTCGGTTTTCGTTTCTTTATTACTTGCCTTTTTTTTGCTCACTGTAAAAACCGAAAATAAATTGGCGAATCGGTTGTTTGCTTTCTTTTTTATTTTCTCCGCAATTGATCTCAGCGGTTTTTTTATGTATTTGTATACGGAGGATCACAGAAATCTAGAAATTTTCAGATCAACTTTCTGCTTGTTGGCAATGCCTATATTTTACCTGTATGTATTGGCTGTCTGTTATTCTGATTTTAAGTTAAAATGGAAGCATTTATGGCATGCACTACCTTTTGTTGTTGTCAATTTAATTTTTATTCCGAGAATATACATACGTATTAATGACGGAAATTTTATAGGTGTTCTCAATCAAATGTCTGAGATTTATTTTATTCAAGTTTTAATTGAATTTCAATATGCATTTTATATTATCAGTGTATTTTTGATTTTGAACAAGTACAAAGAAATTTATTTAGAAAATTATACCAATGCAAGTATAGCAACGTATAAATGGCTTTTTCAGATGACTTGTGTTTTTCTGGCTGCGCATTCTATTGTAGCTCTAAAAAATATAATACGCTACAGCGGTTTCAGAGAGATATTTCTTTGGGCTAATGTCTTGGTAGGTAGTATTGCTTTATTTGTAACCTGTTGGTTTATCATGAAGGCGTTAAATCATCCTGAACTTTTTAGGGGAGTTAATTCTAAGTTGAAATTGACTAAAGATATCCTGCCTGATGTTGAGGAAAAATCAGAATCAGTAAATGTGCAGAATGATTTGATTAATACTCAAATTGTTTCATTGAAAAAATATATGAGCGAAAAAGAACCTTTTCTGGATCCCTCACTGACTATACAAGAATTAGGAAATCAAATTAATATACCAGTTCGTGATTTGTCTATTTTGATTAACCATCACATGAAGCAGCATTTTTTTGATTTTGTGAATGAATATCGTATTCAGAAAGCGATGTCTATTTTAAAAGACCCGTCTAAAAATGAGTTTACAATTTTAGAAATTCTATACGAAGTGGGCTTTAACTCCAAATCTTCTTTTAATACTTCTTTCAAAAAATACACCAATCTAACTCCGACAGCTTACCGAAATGCTTCGTAATAAAGTCTTGTCTCTATAAATACGAAGAAAGACTAAAATAGTATATTTGTTGAATAACCTATAGAAAGAATGATGAATATAGACAGCCTTTTGAATGTTATGAGCTGGATTTCAGTTTTTGTTTCGTTATTACTGGCATTCTTTTTACTCACTGTAACGACCAAAAATAAGCTGGCAAACAGGCTTTTCGCTTTGTATTTGCTGTTTTTTGCAATTGATAATATTGGGATTTTTATTAGTGATGATTTTGTGAAATCCCATTTTAATTTGGAATTTTTCAGATGGACTACTTGCGCTTTGACACTTCCAGTTTTCTATTTGTACATCGTATCAGTTTGTTTTACGGATTTTCGCTTAAAAGCCAGACATTTACTTCATACTATTCCATTTATTGTTACAAATGTGGCATTTACAATTAGGCTTTATATTTTGAATGATGCAGAAAAAGGACAGTTTTATGACCATCGCAGTCAAATGCCGGAATTGTATGTTTTCCAAGTAATGTTAGGAATTCAGATTGTAATTTATAGTATCGCAGTATTTTTGGTTTTGAAGAAATATAGAGAACTCTATCAGGAAAATTATGCGAATCCTAAAACTTCTATTTTCAAATGGTTGTTTCAGTTAGCAACCGTAGTTTTTGCTCTGTATTATTTATCAATGGCAAAAAATAGTTTGCGATATACAGATTTCAATTCATTATGGATTTGGGCCAATGTTATGATGCAGTTTTTGGCCTTGGTAATAACCTGCTGGTTCGTTTTGAATGCGTTGAATCATCCAGAGCTTTTTAGAGGTATCGATTCAAAATTAGAACTGACAAAAGATATGCTGCATAAGCATAATGAAACAGTCGAGATAAAAGAGAATCAAAATGAAGCGATTGCTGCACAAATAGCCGTATTGAAACAATACATGAGTGAAAAAGAGCCGTTTCTTGATCCGTCGCTTACCATTCAGGAACTTTCGAATCAGATTGATATTCCTGTTCGGGATTTATCCATTTTGATTAATCATCATATCAATCAGCATTTTTTTGATTTTGTGAATGAATATCGCATTCAAAAAGCCATGAGTATCTTGAAAAATCCTTTGAAAAATGACTTAACTATTTTAGAAATTTTATACGAAGTGGGTTTTAATTCGAAATCGTCTTTTAATACTTATTTTAAAAAATATACCAATTTAACGCCGACAGCTTATAGAAACGCTTGAAAATAAGTGTTTTGTAAAAAGTCGAACTTCAACTCTAATAAAGTCGAACCAATTTCTTTAGCAGAAAATGGTTCGACTTTTTTTTCTCGGTCGAAATCCGAAAATTTCTAAGGCAACTTTGCTTCAAATTAATCGAAACAAGTTAAAAATTAGAAATCATGAAAAAAGTAACTCTTTTAATCTTTTTAGTCTTGCCTTTATTTTGTTTGGCACAATCATTTAAGTTAAAAGGAAAAATAGCCAGCGAAAAAACTCCATTAGAATGGGCAGACGTTTCAATTTTAAATTCTGAAGGGAAAATTATGGATGGAACCACAACTCAAAAAGATGGTGTTTTCGAAATGAATCTTAAAAAAGGTTCGTATCTGATAGAAATAACTCTTTTAGGATTTACGGATTACAGAAAAGAAATCACTGTGGAGAAAGACATAGATTTGGGCACAATTATTATGATTGAAACGGCAACAAATTTAGGAGAAGTTGTAATTCAGTCTAGAAAAAAGACAATCGAACAAAAAATAGATCGATTGGTTTATAATCCAGAAAATAATGCAACAACTGCTGGAGGCGACGCTTTGAGCGCGATAAATACGGCACCTGGAGTTGTGGTAAAGAATAATGCGATCAATATATTGGGAAAAGGAGTTTCGAGAGTTATGATTGATGGAAGAATGGTTGAATTAACAGGAGAAGAACTGAATAATTTCCTAAAATCTATTTCGGCAAGCGATATTAAAAATATTGAAATTATAAGTAATCCATCTGCAAAATACGAAGCTGAAGGAGATGGAGGATTGATTAATGTGGTGATGAAAAAAGGAGCTCGAAATTCATGGAAAAACACCACTACGGCTTCATACGATCAAAATAAGTACGGAATTTATGCTTTAAGAAATAATTTCTTCTACAATAAAGATAAGTTTCGATTTTCGGCTAGCATTAATGGAAAAGCAGGCTATAGAAACCTAGAAGAAACGCTTGATATGTATTTTGATGAAGGGCCTTCGAAAATGAAAGCTGTAACAAAATTTAATGAGGAAAGCTTATCTGGAAAATTGGCTTTAGATTATGATCTTTCAGAGAAAACGACAATTGGTTTTCAGGTTTTAAAAGATAAAAACAATCCAGATTTCGATTCGGATATTCGAATTAATAATTATAATGCTCAAAATGAATTAAGTAATTATATTCTTAATGAAAGCTTTTTAGATAGAAAATCGGGTAATCAGACTTACAATTTGCATTTAATTACAAAACTCGATTCTCTTAACCGTAAATTATCATTTGATGTTGATTATTTCAGTTATAATTCAAAATTTGACAGAGATTTTATTGCTGATAATTATGAAGCAGACGGAACTTTTGTTGGCGTAAATCAGTCAGGAAGAAATCTTTCGAATCAGGATATTGATAATGTGAGTTTCAAGGCAGATATGGAACATCCGCTTAAAGAATTGAATTTATCTTATGGAGCAAAAGTGAGTTTTACAAAAAGTAATAGTGATGTTGCTTTTTACAATACGATTACTGGAATTCCGGAATTAGATCTTAATCAGACCAATCAATTTAGATACACAGAAAATAACCAGGCCGTATATATAAACGGAGATAAAAAAATCAATGAGAAATGGAATTTTCAATTAGGATTACGTTTAGAAAATACACAGACAAAAGGTTTTTCTGAAACGTTGAATCAAGAAACCATCAATAATTATTTCAAGCTGTTTCCTACCTTTTTTGCTTCTTATGAGAAAAATGAAAACAATAGTTTTAGTTTCAATTACGGAAAGAGAATCCGCAGACCTGGTTTTTCTATGCTGAATCCGTTTCGAGTTTATATTAGCAGTAATAGTTATTCTGAGGGAAATCCGTTTTTGAAACCATCTTTTAGTGATAATTTTGAATTGGCTTATTCCTATAAAAAAATATGGAGAACGAGTATTTTCCTGAATGCAATTACAGATGGTTATGGAGTAATATTTACCTCAAATCCAGAAACGATGACACAGATTATTTCGAGAGAGAATTATTTTAAAGGTCTTAATTACGGAATTGGAGAGACTTATTCGGTAAGTTTCGCAGATTGGTGGGAAAGTGAGAATTCATTATATCTTTTAGGTTCAGACATTAAATTTATAAAAGATATCAATGCAACGCCTGTAAATGGTCTTCAGTTGGATTTTTCAACAAATAATTCCTTTTCATTGGGTAAAACAACAAAACTGCAGCTTGATTTTAATTATACATCGCCTTATAAAAGTGGTTTGTATGATACAGGTTATACATCTAGTTTGAACATTGGATTTAAACAAGATTTGCTGAATAAAGCAATGCAGATTTCCTTTTTGATAAATGATATTTTCTATACGTCTTATTTGAAAAATGATGTTTCGATTGTAAATGGCGTAAAACAAGTTTACAGTCAAAAAGAAAGTAATCGATTTGCTCGTTTAACCGTAGTTTACAATTTTGGAAATAATAAAATCAATGTAAAAGAGCGCGCTTTTGGAAATCAGGATGAGAAGAAAAGAACGGGGAATTAAATTAGAAAATGAGTCAATTTGATAATTAGATAATTTTTATTCTAGACGTGAAAACCTGAAACTTAAAACTCCAGTTTGCGTGAGGGATAGGAGCTAGCTACCGAAGTAGCGCGGATAGCCCGACCGAATTTGCAAAAGGCGCACATAAGCGGTTTGTTAAATAGCGCCTTTTGTAAATTTGGGCACGCCCAGATTATAAAAAGTAAGCCAATAAAATTCCGAGAACAATCATAGATACTTTGGCTACATTGAATTTGTGTCCTTCACTGCTTTCAAAGATAATTGTAGAGGATATATGGAATAAAATACCAATTACAATGGCTGTAATTTCGGTGTAATAATCGTTTAAAAAGGCTAAATATTCAGATGCAATTGTACCAAGCGGTGTCATGATGGCGAAAACCAACATAAATGCAAATATGGCTTTTTTGTTTAAATCGGCATTGATGAAAAATGTTGTTAGGATTACGGCAATTGGCAAATGGTGAATGGCAATTCCGATGGCTAAATCATGATGATGACTTACCGGAAATCCTTCTAAAAAGGCGTGGATACACAAACTGATGAATAGAAGCCACGGAATCTGAGACATTTTTGCATGTCCGTGAACGTGTCCGTGTTCGGCCCCTTTGGAGAAAAACTCTAAAATGATCTGGAATAAGATTCCGATCATGATAAATATTCCTATTTTATGATTGTGAGAGGCATAAACTTCCGGAAGTAAATGCATCACGGTTAAAGACAATAAAAAAGAACCGCTGAAAGCCAGCAGTAATTTTAAATTGGTTTTGCTTTTGGGTTTAATAAACAAAGCCACACTATATCCTAAAAGTACAGAAAGTAAGGGTAGTAGATAATTCATTTAGTTAAGTTGCTATCTAAAAAGTAAATGGTTGTTTTTTAATGATATAAAAGCGATACTAATTTACTTAAAAATCATGATTAATCTTTCGCTTTCGGTTTTATGGAATTTTTTGAGTTTGTAATCTCCGAAAATATCCAGAAGATAAATACCCGCTTCGTCCATTAAATCCTGAAAATCTTTTAAAGTTAAGGCTTTTACCTTTTCTGTAAAATGATATTTTCTGCCTTTGTCTTCAAAATCAATTTGTTTGAAAATATGTCCGTCTTCAACATATCTTTTAATATGGAAATCAATTTCGTCAACCGTTTTGGTTTCTTCGGGAACCAGATTTTCGATTACGTTGGCTACGTTCATGAAATCGATAACAGCAAATCCGTATTCTGAAAGGCTTTCTTTTATCGCTTTTAAAGTGGTCAGGTTATCATCGTCGTTTTCGAAATAACCAAAGCTGGTAAATAAATTGAAAATAGCATCGAACTTTTCTTCAAACGGTTCGCGCATATCGTGAACTTTAAAATGCAGAGTTTCGTTGCTGTTTTTGCTGGCTTCCGTAATGCTGTTTTCAGACAAATCGGCGCCCAGAACATCAAACCCCAACTGATTTAAATAGATAGAATGACGGCCTTTTCCGCAGGCTAAATCCAATACTTTTGCTTTTTCGGGTAAGTTTAGATAGTGCGTTAAATTGTCCATGAAAACCTGAGCTTCACGATAATTACGATCCTTGTAAAGAATATGGTAATAAGGTGTATCAAACCATGAAGAATACCAGTTTTGATTATCACCATCCTGATTCGGAATTGATTCGTTATGCGTTACAGACATTTATTCTATTTCAATTAATTTAAAGTCCGGCAAATTTAGTGTATTTTTGCCGAAAAATAACTATTTGGCAACGATACATTGTTGCATTATGTGAAGATGCAGGATTGGCATCTTTTAAATTTTAGTTTTTTTTAATTTAAAAGAAAAGATGGAAGAAAATTTTAAAATGATTGCCAAATGTTTTTTTGGCTTTGAAGAAATATTAGAAAAAGAACTACGTACACTTGGAGCCCAGGATGTTGAAAAAGGTGTGAGAATGGTGAGTTTTAAGGGAGATAAAGGTTTTATGTATAAAGCTAATTTATCTTTGCGTACGGCTCTTAAAATCTTAAAACCCATTTATTCTTTTAGAGCAAACAATGAGCAGGCCTTATACAAAGGAATTTTGGGTTTAAACTGGTCTAAATATTTAAATGCGAATCAGACTTTTGTGATTGATACGACGGTTCATTCTACATATTTCAATCATTCTGAATTTGTTTCTCAAAAATGTAAAGATGCTATCGTAGATCAGTTTAGAGAAAGAACGGGACAGCGCCCAAGTATTGATAAACAATATCCTGATTTACGAATTAATATTCATATCGATAAAGATCAGGTTTCTGTGGCTTTAGATACTTCGGGAGTATCTCTTCATCAGCGTGGTTACAGAACTGCTACTAATATTGCGCCTATTAATGAGGTTTTGGCTGCAGGAATTCTATTATTGTCAGGATGGGATGGACAAAGTCATTTTCTGGATCCAATGTGCGGTTCAGGAACTTTCTTAGCTGAAGCTGCGATGATTGCGTGTAATATTCCAGCAAACATCAACAGAAAAGAATTTGCTTTTGAAAAATGGAAAGACTGGGATAATGATTTGTTTGATAAAATCATTGACAGTTTAATGAAAAAAACACGAGAGTTTCATTACACAATTAAAGGTTTTGATAAAGCACCAAGCGCTGTTAGCAAAGCAAAAGATAATATTAGAAATGCTAATTTGGAAGATTATGTGACTATTCGCGAAGATAACTTTTTTGATAGTGAAAAAGAAACAGAAGGAAAACTTCACATTGTATTCAATCCGCCGTATGATGAGCGTTTAGATATTCATATGGAACGTTTTTACGCAAATATAGGTGATACTTTGAAAAAGAATTATCCAGGAACAGATGCTTGGTTTATTACAGCAAATCTAGAAGCCTTGAAATTTGTAGGATTAAAGCCTTCAAGAAAAATCAAACTGTTTAATGCAAGTTTAGAGGCACGTTTGGTTAAGTACGAAATGTACGAAGGAAGCAAGAGAACGAAATTTCAGGTTTCTGAGTAGTTAAAAAGATACAAAGTGACAAAAATACAAAGTGACAAAAATTGAAGGTAAATCTTTGGAGCTTCAGCACAAAAACAGACCTTTTAAAGGAATATTAAAAAATACAATTTGATTTGTTCAAATAAACAAAGTTTATAGATCAACAAAAGAAAACCTTTGTCGCTCTGGAACTTTGTCACTTTGAACCTTAAAAAAAGAAAAAAATGTCAAAACTACAAGTAAGAGCTTTTTTATATCAATTAGGATGTTTTGCAGTCCTATTTTTAGCGTTCCGATTTTTAATCGCCGCTTATACTGGTTTAACCGGAATCTGGATTCCGTTAACTGCTTTTGTAATTGGAACTATTATTGGGCCGAAATTTCAAGCAGCAAGAACTAAAGACGGAGAGAAGCTTTTTATGAAATGGATTTTTATAAAAGGGATTAAAGAAATTGGATAATTAAAACCGAATATAGTTTTATGAAGAAAATTGGACTTATCGGCGGCATCAGCTGGGTTTCTACATCAGATTATTACACTTTAATTAATAAAGGAATAAATGAAAAACTCGGCGGATTGAATTTCTCCGAATGTTTGATTTACTCGTTTAATTATGCCGATATCAAAAAGAATAACGATGCCAACGATTGGGATTCGACTTTTAAAATGCTTTTTAAAGGCTGTGAATTCTTAAAGTCGGGCGGGGCAGAAGCGATTGTTTTATGCGCCAATACGATGCATTTAATTGCCGATAAACTTCAGAAAGCAATTGATCTTCCTGTTATTCATATTGCAGAGGAAACTGCTTTAGCAATCGAGAAAAAAGAAATTAAAAAGGTTGGTTTGTTGGGAACAAAATTCACCATGGAATTAGATTTCTTTAAAAATAAATTGACTCAAAAAGGAATTGAAACCCTAATTCCAGAATCTGAAGAAGATAAAGATTTTGTTCATTGGACTATTTTTGAAGAATTAGGTAGAGGAATTGTAACCGAAGAAACCAAGAAACGTTACCTTGAAATTGCCAATAAATTAATTGAGAATGGCGCAGAAGGAATCATTCTAGGTTGCACCGAAATTCCGTTAGTAATAAAAGAAGGAGATTTAACAGTCCCGATTTTTGATACTACTTTGATACATACAAAAGCAGCAATTGATTTTCAATTATCATAATTCTAAGTTACTAAGATTCTAAGTTTCTAAGTTTACAGTTTTTAGAAGTAATGATGCCTTAACAATATAAAAAAAGCGAAAAATTCAAGTTGAATTTTTCGCTTTTTTTTAATCTTAGAACCTTAGTATCTTAGAATCTCAGCATCTTAAAAAAAACTATTTCTTTTTAGGAGCTGTGCTTTTTTCAGGAGCCATTATTTTTTTCTTGTAAATCGGAATGAAATAAGAAACGGTATAATTAAATCCAACCCCAAAACTTCCATCGTAAGTTCTGTTGAATCCAGGGATGTAAAGATTATCAAATCCGCTTGGTTTTTTGTTTGTAGCCAGAAGTTTTAACTGTACACCAAAGCCAACAAAAACATTATCAAAAACCTCTGCTTTTAATCCTAGAACAACTTCTAGCCAGCTTGCGGTAAGACCGTTATATTTTTGATTTACGAGTACAGAAGGTTGTTCACCCCAATATGGATGCGAATTGTAGATTTTATAACTGTTCAAATCTTGGCTAAAAGCACTAAAACCACCACGCATTCCAATTGTGATAAGGTTTTCCATGTCAAGCCAGTTTTCATAAAAATTATAATCAAATCCGGCTTTTACATAACTTCCAGCAGCTGATGAATTTAGTCGATCGTCGTCTGTTGTTTTGTTTTCATAACCTAATTCTGCAGCTAGATAATATTTTTTGGTTAATCTCCAGTCTCCAACAAATTCTATCCCTTTATAATCTTTGTCATAAAGACCTCTTGTAAGTTTATATAAGTCAACCCCAACACGAAGGCCATAACGGTCCGTTTTAATGACGCTGTCTTTTTTAACTTCCTGAATCTCTGGTTTTACAGTTTCAGTTTTTGGTTTAGAAGCAGGTGTTTCCTGAGCTTGTCCCAGAAACATTGATAGCAAAAAGCAAAAACTAAAAAACGATGTTAATGTGTGTTTCATCTTCTGATACAATGTTTCTATTTAATACATTAATATTAAGCATCCAGTTAACACCATCTGGATCGGTGCGAACGACTGGAGCTGCTTGGTCTAAAATATAGTTCATTTTATAGCCACAGGCTCTTGAAACATAAATACTTTCGCGAGTATATCTAAATGTTAGAATATCAGTATTTCGGCCTGTTCCGGAAGCGTTATAAGTAAACTCGTAAGTTGTGGTATCAGAATCTGTTCGTAATGGAATTGAAACCGTACTTGCATTTACATAATACTGATTATCATCTGTTGCATTTTTATTAAAAATAATCGGATTTTCCTGATCTTGACCTTTTACTGTCATATTAACAACAGGAGCAGGAGTTGTAGGATCTATATCGTCATAAAACGTAATAACCAATCTGGGTGTCGTTGGGGTATTAGCATCGCATATATCATCTTTCTCGCAGCTGGATAAGCCAAAAGTAAAGAGCAGTAAAATTGAAACGAATTTTTTCATGTATTTTTTCTATCGAAGTTCTAAAAGTACAACATTTTCAACGTGATGTGTCTGCGGAAACATATCTACAGGTCGTACACGTGCAACTTTGTATTTTTCATCCATTAAGGCCAGATCACGAGCTTGAGTTGCAGAATTACAGCTTACATACACCACTCTTTTTGGCGCAATTTTTAAAATTTGTTCCACTACATCTTTATGCATTCCGTCGCGAGGCGGATCTGTAATAATGACATCAGGTTTACCGTGCTGTGCAATAAAGGCTTCGTTGAAAACGACTTTCATGTCTCCAACAAAAAACTCACAATTGGTAATATTATTGCGTTCAGCATTCGCTTTTGCATCAAGGATTGCTTCAGGAACACTTTCAACGCCAATTACTTTTTTAGCTTTTTTAGAAACGAATTGTGCAATTGTCCCTGTTCCAGTATATAAATCATATACAGTTTCGTTTCCGGTAAGTCCTGCAAAATCTCTTGTGATTTTGTATAACTCGTATGCCTGATCTGAATTGGTTTGGTAGAAAGATTTAGCATTAATGCTGAATTTTAATCCTTCCATTTCTTCCAAAATGTAATCTCTTCCTTTGTAAAGAATAACATCCTGATCGTAAATCGTATCGTTTGGTTTCCCGTTTACTACATATTGTAAGGAAGTGATCTGTGGAAATTTCTCGTACAAATGATTCAAGATTAATTCTCGGTTTTCTTTATCTTCCTCGAAAAACTGAATTAAAACCATAATTTCTCCTGTAGAAACAGTACGAATCATTACAGTTCTCAATAATCCAGAATGTTCCCTCGGATTGAAAAAAGCTAAATTATGCTCGTTTGCAAAAGCTCGTATTTCATTGCGAATGGCATTTGAAGGATCTTCTTGTAAATGACATTTGTTAATGTCCAGAATTTTATCCCACATTTTTGGAATATGAAATCCTAAAGCATTTCTGTTTCCTAAATCTTCAGTGCTTCCAATTTCTTTTTCTGTTAGCCATCGGCTGTTTGAAAAAGAAAATTCCATTTTATTTCTATAGAAAAATTGTTTCTCAGAACCCAAAATATCTTCGAATTCCGGAAGCTCTATTTTTCCAATTCTTTGTAAGTGATTTTTAACTTCGTTTTGTTTGAATGCAAGCTGTTGGCTGTATTTCATATTTTGCCATTTGCAACCGCCGCATACTCCAAAATGCTCGCAGATAGGATCTACTCTGTAATCTGATAATTCGTGAAATTTTACGGCTTTACCTTCGTAATAAGCCTTTCTTTTTTTCAATGTTTGTACGTCAACCACATCTCCAGGCACAACATTCGGAATAAAGATTACTTTTCCGTCTGGTGCTTTGGCTACCGAAACTCCTTTTGCACCAGCATCAAGAACTTGAATCTGATGAAAGACAACTTTGTCTGTATTTTTTCTTCCCATAGCGCAAAAATAAGCCTTTGAAAACTTTTACAAATTTAATTTTAAAAAATTTTTAGAAAATCATCGAAAAATTAGTTTAATAGCAGATAAACATTAATTTTGTTTTGTAAGAAAACCCAATAAATTTACAAGTTTAACCTACTATTTACTGTTGCCTTTTCATGAAGTTGTACCACAAACTCTCACAGATCAGCTTTCTTAAAAAAAGTTATGCTTTTAAGTTCCTTTTTGTTGCTTTTATCGGTATTCATATTCCTCTTATAGGTATTTTGTTTTTTGTATTGTATTTTAAGCACAGTATTTCGCCCACTTCAATTTTGATTTTTTCGCTGGTTATGACATTGCTGGCTACAACAGTGACACTTTTGGTTTTAAATCTATTAATAACGCCAATAAAAAAAGCTTCAAAAGCATTGGACGAATACCGCAGTTCTAGAAAATTATCTGTTCTGCCAACAGAATACACAGATGAAGCTGGATTGTTGTTGTGTAATATCCATGAATCTATTTATGAAGCAGAAAGTTTTATCAATGAAAAGCAAGATTTGGTCTATATGCTTTCGCATGATTTAAAAAACTTTGCAGGAAATCCGCAGGGATTAGCAAAACTAATTATAAGTGAAAATCCTTCTGAATCCGTGGTAAATCTAGCGGAATTAATATGTGAATCGACTGATCTTCAATTCAGGTATATTGAAAACTTTATTAAACTGCTGAAAGAACAGGATGAAGTCGTAAAAATAAATCCAGAAATAAAAACGGTTCTGTTTCCTAATATCCTTCCTTTTATCAATGAACAAGTCGAACAACGTTTATTTGATAAAAACATAAAGTTGAATTTGGTTTTAGAATGTGTTGAAGCCAAACTTAAAATCGACGAAGGTCTTTTAATTCAGGTTCTGGTTAATTTAATCAGTAACGCCGTGAAATTCTCCTACTTTGATAGTGAAATTAAAGTCCGAATTTATTCTGAGGATTCTAAATTAATTGTGACAGTAAAAGACAACGGAATTGGTTTTGATAAACATCAAATTGAAGAACTATTTAAAAAATTTACCAAAATGAGCCGACTTGGTACAGCGAATGAAGGTTCTACCGGAATTGGTCTGTATTTGTGCAAGAAAATCATAGAACGCAACAAAGGCCGATTGACCGCCTCAAGCGATGGTAAAAATAGAGGTGCAGAATTCAGAATTGAATTTGATATTTAAAGAAAAAAGGTTACTAAGAATTTAGATCTCAGTAACCTTTTTTTTATTGATGCGTAACAAAACTGTATATTAAAGATGGTTTTCCATCTATACATTCAATGCTAGTTGGTGCTGGTCTTATAGCACAGTCGGATGTATAATATACGCCCCATTTTGCGTCAAACTTTCCTTGAGCTTCACGATATTGGTCAATTTTTTTTCGAAAAATGGCTACATCAACTGCTTTGTTATAGATAATATATCCTGAGCAGTTTGATGGAGAGTATTTCATAAACGTCCATTCTTCTGGGTTGGTACAGGATTTTGAGTTAATTTGAGAATAATCAATAATTTCCTGATACATTTTGTCAAGTCTGGCTTGCTCTTCTTCACGTGTACTTTCGTCTTTACTACAAGAGATAGTCGTAATGCAAATCGCAAGCAGAAAAAAGGAGAATCTTTTCATAATTTATGGTTTATTGGTTAGTATTTTATAACTAGATGCAATAAACCATAAATGGTTGCGTGTTTATGAAAGAAAAAACTTAAAAATTTCACCAAAGCTGATGAACAGCTGGTTTTATATACTCTGTATAAATTTTATTCATTTCTGAGATTTGTTCAGAAGACAATTTAGGAGCATCATAAACCGATAAATTCGATGAAACGTGATTTACTTTTGAAGCACCTGGAATAATACAGCTTACTTCATTAAAACTTAAAATCCATTGTAATGCAATTGGAGCAAGATTTTCTCTTCCCGGAAACAATGCTTTTAAAGCTTCAACAGCTTTTAAACCTAAGTTGTAATCAATTCCAGAGAACGTTTCGCCTTTATCAAAAGCTTCTCCGTTACGATTAAAATTACGATGATCTTGAGGTTCAAAAGTAGTTTTTTCGCTGAATGTTCCTGTTAGAAGTCCGCTCGCTAGTGGAACTCTGGCAATAATTCCAATATCTTTCTTTTTAGCTTCAGAGAAAAACAATTCAGAAGGACGCTGGCGGAAAAGATTGAAGATAATTTGAACCGTTGTGACATTCGAATATTCAATTGCTTTTAAAGCTTCTTCAACTTTTTCAACGCTTACACCAAGATTAAGTATTTTTCCCTGTTCTTTTAATCGGTCAAAAAGTTCAAAGATTTCTGGACTGTAATATACTTCTGTCGGCGGACAGTGCAGCTGAATTAAATCTAATGTTTCTAAACCGGTTCTTTTTAAACTGTCCTCAACAAATTTTTGAAGCACTTTTGGAGTATAACCCTCATTTACATGCGGATTGATTTGACGCCCGCATTTTGTAGCCACAAAAATACGTTCAGAGCGAGAACGAACTACTCGTCCAACGGCAGTTTCGCTTAATCCATTTTCATAAACATCAGCAGTGTCAATAAAGTTTACGCCATTGTCTATGGCTGTATTCAAAAGTTCGTCGGCCGTTTTATCATCAAAACCCGAACCCCATTTTCCTCCAACCTGCCAAGTACCAAGGGAGATTTCAGAGATATTAAAGTTTGTTTTTCCTAGTTTTCTGTAGTTCATTTTTTTTCTTTTTAGTTACAAAGACTCAAAGAGACAAAGTGACAAAGATTTTTTGTTGAAAAGATTCAAAGTTTTTTACTCAGTTTAAAAACCTTTGTCACTTTGCAACTTAGTATCTTTTTAATCAAATAAATCCGAAGACAAGTAACGATCGCCTCTGTCGCAGATAACGGCAACCACCACTCCGGATTCTAATTTTTCGGCAATTTTTAGGGCTACAGCCACAGAACCGCCACTGCTCATTCCTGCAAATACGCCTTCTTCAAGAGCTAATCTTTTAGTCATTGCACGGGCTTCTTCTTCGCTTACATCGACAACCGTATCTACTTTGGATGCATCAAAAATTTTCGGAAGATATTCTTGTGGCCATTTACGAATTCCTGGAATTTGTGAACCATCGCTTGGTTGTGCGCCCACAATTTGAACATTTGGATTTTTTTCTTTCAAATAAGTCGAAGTTCCAATAATGGTTCCTGTAGTTCCCATAGCCGACACAAAGTGTGTTACAGTTCCTTCAGTATCGTTCCATATTTCTGGACCCGTCGTTTTGTAATGCGCTTTCCAGTTGTCGTCATTAGCAAACTGGTTGAGCATTAAGTAACCGCCTTGAGCCACTTTTTTATCTGCATAATCACGTGAGCCAATAATTCCTTCGCTGGCAGGCGTTAGAATTACGGTTGCACCATAAGCACGCATAGTTTGTGTGCGTTCTTTTGTTGAATCTTCTGGTAAAATCAATTCGATTTCAATTCCGAATAATTGAGCAATCATGGCAAGTGCAATTCCGGTATTTCCACTGGTCGCTTCAATTAATTTATCTCCTTTTTTGATATCGCCTCTTTCTAAAGCAGCAGCAATCATGTTGTATGCAGCTCTGTCTTTTACGCTTCCTCCAGGATTGTTTCCTTCTAGTTTGAGTAAAAGTTTTACATTTTTATTTTTAACCAAATTGACAGTTTCCATCAAAGGAGTATTCCCAATTAGGTTTAATAATTTCTGTGGACCCATTTTATTTTTTTTCTTTTATTTTAACTTCTGTGGTAGTGGTGTTTAAGACGATTGAATCTTCAGGAATAGATTTAGTAACCCATGCATTTCCGCCTACAATACTATTTTTTCCAATTACAGTTTCGCCTCCTAAAATTGTGGCATTAGCATAAATGCAGACATTAGCCTCAACTGTCGGGTGTCTTTTTGCATTTTTCATTTCTTTGCTTACGCTTAATGCACCCAGTGTAACACCTTGATAGATTTTTACATTTTTTTTAATTACAGTAGTTTCGCCAATAACAATCCCCGTAGCGTGATCGATAAAAAATGGAGAGGCAATATTGGCACCAGCATGAATATCTGTTCCTGTAATTCGGTGTGCATATTCGCTCATTAAACGAGAAAAAAGAAGTAAATCCAGATGATATAATTCGTGGCTTAATCTGTAAATGGCGATGGCATAAAAACCAGGATAGCCTAAATAAACTTCGTCTATACTATTTGATGCTGGGTCATTTTCTAAAATATACTCCGCATCCTGATTTAACTTTTCTAAAACTCCAGGGAGTTTTTCAAGAAAACGATCCCAAATCGATTCGCATAGATTTTCGGGTTTTTTGCAGGCCAAAACAGCAATTTCTTTAAAACGAAATTCCAGCTCATCAATACTGTCGTCTAAGGCAGCATTAGAGTCAAAAAGGGTGTAAAAAAGCTTTTCTGTAAAGTCTTCTGTCTTGGTTTTGATGCCGTAATTAATATGTGAATGACTCTTTAAAGCCCTAATATTTTGTATGATAGTGTCTTTTGTCACAGTGGTAAAAATGAATGAATAATTTTGGAACGTTAAAAGTAAGGCGTTTTTTGGAAATAAAGTCACGATTTAACTAAAGAAATTTTCTTTGAAGAGTCTCATTTGTGATAAAAAAGGAATGCTAAACAGTTCTTTTTTATGCAATTCTTAAGAAGTTAATTACGTAAATTAGCTTTCAAAACAAATTAAAATGAAAAACGGCCAGACATTTAAAAGTGCAATTTCAGGACTTTCTTTCGCGGAAAGCGAGAAAATTTATGGGAAATCGATCCACAATCCTATTTTGGATTTGATTAAAAAAGAATATCCTGATTTTAAAGATGAAGACTGCATTGCTGTAAACGAATTAAACTTGTATCGCCAAAAATACATTTCAAATTATCTTTCGACTGAAATTGGAGCACTCTCTGCAATGGAGAAAAATGTAATTGATTCCTTAAAAGAAGATAAATCGATAGTAAGCCAAGTCGAAGACGAAGAAGAAACCCGAAATTTAGGACAACGTGTAGCCGATAAAGTAGCTGATTTTGGCGGAAGCTGGACTTTTATTATTTCGTTTGTAGTTTTTATTACAGTCTGGATTGGCTCAAACGTTTATATTTTTTTAAATAAAGGTTTTGATCCTTATCCATTTATCCTGTTGAATTTAATTCTTTCCTGTGTTGCCGCATTACAAGCGCCAGTTATTATGATGAGTCAAAATCGTCAGGAAGAAAAAGATAGAAACCGTGCCAAAAAAGATTATATGATTAATCTAAAATCAGAATTAGAGATTAGGTTGATTCATGATAAAATAGATCATTTGATTATGCACCAGCAGCAGGAATTAATCGAAATCCAAAAAGTGCAAATCGAGATGATGAATGATATTTTAAATCAGATTAAGAAATAAAGGTTTTTAAAATTCCAATTTTTTAAAATCCCAAATCCCAATATCAATTTCAAAAATCAAAAATCAAAAATCTAAAAGTGTTTGAAGTAATAACCTCCAAGCATAAAAATGAGATTTATGCCAGCCATTCCCCAAACTAATTTTTTGTATTTTTTTGATTTATCAAAATAATGAAATGTTGCAAAAGCAAAGAGCAAAAGACAAGAATATATTGCCGGATACATTTTAAAAGCGGCTAAAAACTCTCCCTGAAAAAGTAAGAATAAAGACCGCTGAAAACCACAGCCCAAACATTCAAATCCGAAGAAGGTTTTGAAGAGGCAGGGAATCATATATTTTTCTAATATCATACCGGATCTTTTTGCAATTTTACTAAAAAAATATGACAAAGGTTAGAACTAGAATAGAGGTACTACTATAAAGTTTTATATTTTTGAAATCTTAAAATTTGAATTGATGAAAGCTTTTAAAATAATAATAATGATTCTTGCGATTTCTGTGGCATTCTATGAGCAGGCTTCGGAAGAAAAAAATATCTATATCACGATTATTGCAATTGTAGTTTTCATGTTTGGAATGATGCAGCTGAGCGCTAAAACGCCAAGTAAAAATAACGATAAAGAAGAGTAAGATGCTGGTAAAAGGAGATAAGGTTTCTGTATTGGATGAAGCCATAAACGGAACTGTCGTTTCGGTTAAAAACAATGAGGTTTTGATTGAAACTGAGGATGGATTTATGATGACATTTTTAGTCAATGAACTTCTTAAAGTTCAAGAATCCAGTGATTTAATGAATTCTATTAAAAGAGTTGATTTAGATGAAGCTTCAAAAGACAAAGTAGAGCCAAAGCCAAGAAGTTTTGTAAAAGAAAAGAAAGATAAACGAGATGTTGGTGTTCCAGAATTTGATCTGCATATCGAAAAATTAGTTCCCAATAAACGCGGTATGTCCAATTATGATATTTTGACATTACAGACGGAAACCGCAAGAAGACATATTGAATTTGCGATTCGAAACCGCATTCCGAAAATCGTTTTTATTCACGGTGTCGGCGAAGGAATTTTAAAAGCAGAATTGGATTTCTTATTGGGACGTTATGACGGAATAGATTTTCAAGATGCCAATTATCAAAAATATGGCCTTGGTGCAACAGAAGTTTATTTTAGGCAAAACAATAAATAAAATAAACCTACACCGTTTAAAACGGTTATTTTGAATATAAAAAAAACGTCTGTTTTTCGAAGCTGATTTCAAAATTAAATCAGATAGAAAAACAGACGTTTTTTTGTAAGAATTTAAAAGGTGTTTTTTTAGTTTCTTTATGGAGTAACTTCTAATATTCCTAGAGAGAAAGTTGTTGGAAGATCAAAGGTGTTTTTATCTTTTAACATCGTTACTCTTTTTAAAACAATCGAGTGATAATAGGTATTTCCTACTAATGTTGTCGTTACCTGTATCATACCAGTTTCTTTTGTTGCGTCTCCATTTTGTCCTATCCAATCTTCAGCAATAGTTGGAACTGTTGGGAAACTGGCATTACAAAAATAGTTTTTAGTAAAAGATCCAGTTTCTTTTTGTACACTTTTATAATATACCTTATTGGTTGTCGAACCTACTAATTGAGTTCTTGGCTGTCCAGGAAGAGTAACTTCATTTTTTAATAAATCTGGATCCATATTGTCAATCATAACAAAAAATGCAGCACTGTAATTATATACTCTCTTTAGATTGGTATCATTGGTACATGTATAAGCAGTTTCAGGGGTATCAAATATTAAACTTGCAGGAACGCTTGTTGTAGAACTAATTGTGCCAAATGGGTATGTGGCATAAGTTTGCGGTTTTGAATTTGAAATATTGAAAGTAATATTTGTGAAATTAATATTGTAATTGTACCCTATCAGTTTTGTACTTCCATCATCAGCACGCTCTGATGTCCTTTGTTCTACATTAATATTGATTTTTCCAGATGTAGCAATCCATTCTTCTATTACTTTAGGAGTGCTTGGCGGTATAAGTCCGCAAATGTTATCAGCTACCAGTGTGCCATCATATGCTCTGTAGATTGCGCGATAGTTTCCATTTCCTCCGGTAGGAATATCATATACATAAGTACCGGGATTATTTACTAGACCTCCAGTTTTAGGCATTTGAAGTAAAAAAGCCTCTCGAGATTTTAATTGATATAGTAAAGTGTTGTCTTCAGAACAACTAACAGGGGTTACATTGTCAAAATTTATTTCTTGAACGGTCAAATCTCCATCATCACATCCATTCAGTAAAAAAGCAAATAATATAAGGGAAAGGTATTTTTTCATTGTAAAATTTATTTGGGTCAAAAATAGTGAAAAAAATGGCAAATGATATTTAAGATTTGACAATTGATATTTCTTAACTTTGCAGCAATGAAAAAAGTATATCTAGATAACGCCTCAACAACGGCAATGCGTCCCGAAGTAATTCAGGAAATGACCAAAGTAATGTTGGAGGATTTTGGTAATCCATCGTCTACACATAGTTTTGGACGAAATGGTAAAACAATATTAGAGCTTTCAAGAAAGAGTATTGCCAAACATTTAAATTGCACTGCTCAAGAAATTATTTTTACTTCTGGAGGGACTGAAGCGGATAACTGGATACTACGCTCGGCTGTTGAAGATTTAAAAGTAGAACGAATTATTACTTCAAAAATAGAACATCATGCCGTTCTGCATACTGTTTGGGCGCTTCAGGAAGAATATAAAATTCAGGTAGATTATGTGAAAGTAAATCCTGATGGAAGTTTAGACTTAACTCATTTGTCTAATTTATTGGCAGACGAGAAAAAGACCTTGGTCAGTTTAATGCATGTCAACAACGAAACCGGAACAATTTTAGATTGGGACCGCGTTGGACTTATCTGCAAACAGTATAATGCGTTGTTTCATTCGGATACCGTTCAATCTATTGGTAAAACTGAAATCGATCTGCAAAAAACACCTGTAGATTTCATTCTGGCTAGTGCACATAAATTTCACGGTCCAAAAGGAATCGGATTTGCTTTTGTTCGAAAAAATTCTGGTTTGCAACCATTATTTTTTGGAGGAGAACAAGAAAAAGGACTTCGCGCAGGAACCGAACCCGTCCATCAAATTGCAGGAATGGCAAAAGCTTTGGCTATTTCTTATGAAAAATTAGATGAAGAAAGGACATATATTTCGGGGCTAAAAAAATATCTTATTGAACAATTGGAATTTCATTTTCCTGGCTTTAGAATTAACGGAAGAAAAGACGATTTCTATAATATAATCAACATCATATTGCCTTTTTCATCAGATAAAACTTCGATGCTGTTGTTTAGTTTAGATATGAAAGGAATTGCGGTTTCTAGAGGAAGTGCTTGCCAATCAGGAAGTATCAGGCCTTCTCATGTTTTAAACGAAATGCTTTCTGAAGCCGATTTAAAACTGCCTAATCTCCGAATTTCATTCAGTCATTATAACACTAAAGAAGATATTAATTGGCTTATTGAGAGTTTGAAAATGGTCTAAGATAATAAGATTCTGAGGTTCTGAGATTCTAAGTTTTTTAAGCTCGGAGTACGCTAAGAATTACACAAAGCTCGCTAAGTTTTTTTCAGAGCCATTAAAATGAAAAAGTTCGCAAAGTTTGTTTTGATAAAACTTTGCGAACTTTTTTAAATTCTATTTAGATTCTCAATAAAAGTTTCGTTGCGTACTTTGCGTAATTCTTAGCGCACTTTGCGGTAAAAACTATACTCAAAGTTTTTTTTCAAAAACTTGAAACAAAAAAACTATTTACGAATCACTTTTACCTGTGAATCATTTGTTAGTTTAATGATTGTTGAAGATTTCCCGTTTACTTTATCTTGGTTTAATTTAACCACGTAATCTACTCCATTTATAATTTCCGGACTTATGTCTTTAAAACTTTGCGGTGTTGGCTGTCCTGATATATTTGCAGAAGTTGAAACTAAAGGTTTTTTCATTCTTTCCATCAACTTGTAGCAGAAAGGTTCTTTTACCAAACGAACTCCTAAAGATTTGTCGGCAGCAATGATATTTTGGGCAACATTTCTGGCATCATCCAAAATTAAAGTTGTTGGTTTTTCAGATAAATCAATAATCTGCCAGGCAACTTCTGGAATGTCTTTAAAAACATTGTACATCATTTTTTCACTGTTCATCAAAACAATCATGCTTTGTGTTTCTGCACGCTGTTTTAATTTATAGATTTTGGCAACAGCATCGGCATTTGTAGCGTCACATCCAATTCCCCAAACAGTATCTGTTGGATAAAGAATAATACCTCCTTCTTTAATAACTTCGTAAGCATTGATGATTTCCTGATTGATATTTTCCATGAAAAAAACTTTGATTTTTGCAAAGATACTAATAAACTCAGGAAACAAACAAGATAGAAAAAGTGTGTTTTTGTTTATGAGAAAAAAAAGCTAATTTTTTGACTTATTGAAATATCACATTTTTACACCATCCCTCCAAAGTATATTTTTGATATATTGATTCAGGGATTTTTTCATATTCATTTTCGAAAAATGTGGCAGGAATAACTGGATTTTTTTCGTCAATAATTAGAATATTGTTCGGATTATAAAAATCATAATTTTTTATATCTGTGTTTGTTGTAATGAGTTTTTTGCTTAACCCTAAACTTTCAAAAACTCTAAAAGTGAGTCCTATTTGTCCGATACGGTTAATGTCTAATAAAACTTTGGAACGACTGATGTAATCATTCACCTCCGTTAAAGGCATGTGTTTTTGTATGTAGTGAATGTTTTTATCATCATCTTTTTGCTTTTTATCGTAGACAATGAATTTGAAATTTATTTTTTGAGAAGCTAAATTATTCGCAATTCTCTTCAAAATAGGAAGTCTTTTGTCTATTGAGCTGATATTGAAAGCATCGTATTTGAATTCATTCGTATTAACGCTACTATTTTCTGAATTGTAAATCCAGTTAGACGCAAATTTTAAATTATAGTTTTCGCAATCCTCTTTTTCAAATGAGAAAACTTCATCAAAACAATGAAGTACACGTTTGATTTTTGGACAACGGTAGATATTATCATTGAAAAAACCAACTGACTTTTTAGTATATTTTTTGAACTCTAAAATACTTTTTGGAGTTATAAAATCACCTTTAATTGTTAAGATAACATCTTGGGGCTGTTTGTTTTTTTCTAACTGTTTTAGTATTTCTTTTCCATAATGCAAATGCTTCAAATTTGTTTTGAAAAAGGCTTTTAATATAAAATTGTAAGCTTTATGCAATACAGAAGGGTATTTGAATTTAAAGGAACTGAAATCTATATGATGAACTGTATGGCCTTGTTTTTCTAAGTGAGCAGCGATATGTTTATTGAGTCCCCAGTTATCAAAACTTATTAGAGTAATGTGCATTATCTTGAAAATAGTTTTTATTAGTTGGTAAAACTAGCTAAATTTGCTGAAACAATTTTTATGATTTTAAGATTAAATCGCGGATATGAAAAATTTGAAAATATTCTTCTTGAATATATTCGTTTTTTTAGTACAAAAGGAGAGGACTTTGTAATTGGTCAGCGCAATCAGATAAAACTTTTTGATTTAGAGGATAAAAAAATAAACATAAAATCGTTTAAAGTTCCGCATTTCATCAATAAAATCGCTTATAAATACTTCAGGAAGTCAAAAGCAAAACGTTCTTTTGAGTTTGCAAATAAGTTACTTGAATTAGGTATCGGAACTCCAAAGCCGATTGCATTCGCTGAATTTTCATCAATAGTAGGTTTAGAAAAAAGCTTTTATGTGAGTGAGCAGTTAGCATGCGAACTTACCTATAGAGAACTTGTAGAAGATTCAAACTATCCTGATCATGAGAATATATTGAGACAGTTTACCAAATTCAGTTTTGATCTTCATGAAAAAGGAATTGAGTTCTTAGATCATTCTCCTGGAAACACTTTGATTAAAAAGAGAGAAAATGGAAATTATGAATTCTTTTTGGTTGACTTGAACAGAATGGAATTTCATAAAGCTATGAGTTTTGATATGCGTATGAAAAACTTGTGTCGCCTAACACCTGTAAAAAAAATGGTGGCTGTTATGAGCAATGAATATGCTAAACTTTATGGAGAATCGGAACAAAAGATTTTTGATACTTTGTGGAAATATACTTCTGAGTTTCAGGAAAGGTATTATAGAAAAAAACGCTTAAAAAAGAAACTCAAATTCTGGAAGAAGTAATTCTGAAAAATTCTTTGTATCGTATAAAAATGCTGTAAGCATTTAAATAGCAAATTGTAATTCCTTTTAGGCCGTCTAAAAAGCCAAATCTTATCAAATATTGGTATAAAAAAGTGTAAGTTGGATGTAAAAACTGTAAAATTCGAATTGATTTTTGCCCTTTTTTTATCTTTTCATTTGCTTTTAAAATTCCATACTTATACATTTTCATTTTATATTCTGAATAGGAAGTGAAAGAGTAGTGTATAAGTTTGTTTTTTAGAACAGCAGTTTTTCCATTTACGATTAGTTTTTCGTGCACCATTCTATCTTCGGTATATCTGCAGTGGGCTTTATTAAAAAGTCTGAAAATCTTGTCGGTCTGCCAGCCGCTAAAACGCAGTTTACGGTTTTTGAACATAAAAATCCTGTAAATCAAATAAGCACTTACGACATCTTTACTGTTTATTGTCGAAATAATTTCTGTTTTAAGTTTAGGAGTAAAACATTCGTCAGCATCAATAAACAATATCCAATCGTTTTTTGCTTGATCTATTGCAAAATTTCTTTGTGAAGTATAGTCAATAAACTGCTTTTGAATCAATTTAATATTGGGGAATGATTTCAGTATTTCAGTTGTAGAATCAGTACTGTACGAATCTACTATTATGATTTCGTCAGCAAAGTCAATACTTTCAATCAGGGATTTTATATATCGCTCTTCATTAAAAGTAATAATTAAAACAGATAATTTTTGTTCTTCAATACGATTCATCTAAATGCTTTTGTTTTTTCAATTTTTGTATTCTTGAAAATAAGCGTCTAATTTTTCCAGCATTAAAGGTAAAGGATATTCAGCATAATATTCAAAAGTATGATCTTTTATATATTGCTCTGTATGTTGTTCGTATATTTCCGGTTTTAAGTCTTTTAAGTGAATAGAAGCATTTTTAGCTTCATTTTCAAATAACTGCCAAGTTTCTTTTCTAACAGAAGGCGTAAATATTGAAAAAGTCGGAATTTCTAGTGCTTTTGCCATATTAACTGCTCCGCCTTCGTTTCCAATCAGCATTTCACATTGAGAAAGTAAAGCTAAAAATGTACGAAGCTCAGTGCAGTATAAGTCAAAAACAATATGTTTTTTTGTTTCTTCTGTGCAGTAATTATAAACTTCCAATGCCAAATCTTTTTGAAATGGAACGTAGTTAAAAATTATTGTTGCGTTGGTTTTTGCAACTGTGAAATCTATAATTTTTGCCATTCCTTCTAGAGGATATGTTTTAAAAGGTTCGCTTCCTAAAATGCCAAACATAATCAACGGTTTTGCCGTATCCACATTAAAACTCTTTAAGATGTTTTTTGCTTCTTCAATTTCAGAATCTTTTAAAAATATCTTTGGTTTTACATTGGTTATTTTTTCAGATATAAAAGGTTTCAAAAGCAATAATCTGTTCTCAATTGCTAATCCGTGTTCAGATTCAACTGCATCAAAACGCTCATAAGTGTAATTGTAGATTAGTTTTGTATATGATTTACGATAAGAAACCTTGTATTTAGCTCCAGAAAACAAAGTAATTAAGTTACTTTCAAGTTTAGAATAGACATCTATTACAGCGTCGTATTTTTTGTTACGAATCTGAAAAATGAATTTAAATAGAGAAGGAATCGATTTTCTGACTTTATTTGTCAGCACAACAATATTGTCAATATTTGGATTCTCTTTTAGTACATCTACAGAATTAGGATAACACATGTAATCAATTACCGAATCAGGAAATTTAGATTTTAAATTGTTACAGATTATGGTGCTCGTTAAAACATCTCCAATTCTTTTTTGCTGGATAATAAGTATTCTCATGTGGTATTATGAATTCGCTTTGGAGTCGCTAAATTACAAACTATTTTATGAAGTGTACAAGAGATGGGATTAATTAGATTAAAGTAAATTAAAAAGTTATATTTTTGCGCCTAGATAAATTTAAATTAAGAATGGAAATTAGTGGTTTGATTATTACTTTCAACGAAGAGAAAAACATTGGAAAATGTATTGATGCTTTGCTTAAAGTCTGCGACGAAGTAGTTATAGTTGATTCCTTTAGTAAAGACCGTACAGTTGAAATAGCTAAAGAAAAAGGGGCAAAAGTGGTAGAACAAGCCTATTTAGGAGATGGTCCTCAACGTGCATACGGGCTTCCTTTCTGTAAGAACGACTGGGTTTTAAACCTTGATGCTGATGAATTTATTGATAAAGATGCAGAAGATTTTATTTTAAGTAAAAAGTATCTAGAGGGAAATTACGATGCTTTTAGTTTTAGGGTTAAGAACTTTTTAAGAGATAAGCTTATTGATTTTTCGGGTTGGTATCCAGATCAGAAAGTACGTTTTTTCAACAAACAATCTGCACATTTCTCTGATGCTGTAATACATCAGAAAGTCATAACTAAGAATGAGAAGAAAGTATCTGTACATATTTTGCACTACGGCTGGGATTCTTATGACCAGATTATTGCTAAAAAGAATCAATATTCTGGATGGCATGCACAGCAACTTTATGAAAAAGGAAAAAGAATAAATGCTTTTAAGCCAGTCTTAAACGGGACAGTTGCTTTTATACGTTGTTATTTTTTCAAGAAAGGTGTTTTTAATGGTACTGATGGGTTGGCAATGGCAGTGATTCAAGCATTTTTTTCTTATGTGAAATATGTTAAACTACTTAAAATCCAAAAAGAAAATAAATAAAAATTTAGGTAGCAAGGCTGTTACTTTTTACGCCTTTCTTGAGGTTTAAGAAAAGCAATTTTAGAACACATGAAACTTTTGGTATATCAGAAGTTTCATGTGTTCTTTGTAAAAAGGAATTACTTAAGAATTAAACATCATTATTGATATGATAGAATTTCTCTCTATTTAAAAAATATTTTATTCGATTAAGAAAAATTAGAGGCGCTTTTTCTATTTTTCGTTTGGCGCTATCAATAAAGTAAGCTAAATCCTTTTTTTTGTTTACCCAAGAGTCTTCCCACCAATGGATACAGATAGTGTTTTCAGTAACGCAATCTGAAGTGAATTTTTCCAGCCATGAAAATGGATAAAAGTATTCGGTAGGAAGCAGGAGTACTTTTTTGAGATGCTGTTTTTTATAGGTATTTAAACCATATTTGTACAAAACACTGGTCACAATCGGAGGGCCTCCCATTGCATTAAAGTGTAATCTTTGTTTGCGTTCAGTAGCTTTAATGCAATCTAATATAAAACTACTGTTTTTTACTGCTCCAATAACTGCTGAATTCAAAGGATACTTATTATCTAAATTTGTTTGAAAGCCAACGAAAGAATCTTCGGAAAGCAATTCCTTGAAATTTTTCAAAAGTTCAATATCAGTGTCTAGATAGATGCCTCCTTCTGTGTAAATAGAGTATAATCTCATATAGTCAGAGATAAACGACCATTTTTTTTGCTTGTATAGTATTCTTAAAAATGGAAGCTTATCAAAAGGGGTATTGGACTCGTCCCATTTTTTTATTTCATAATCCGGAAGTTTAGCGCTCCACGATTCAATGCATTTTTTTATAACATCATTATATGCACCACGTCCATACCAACAAAAATGTATCTTTTTTGGAATCATTTTTTGTAATTTAATTAGTAATATTTTTTTACTCTAAAGCGTGGTATTTTTTTGTTTTACAAGAAAAAATAAAATCAAAAAGAATTTGAATTGTAAAACATTTGGAGGGATATTGTAATGCTTTTGAACTTAACGAAAGAGTATTAGATGCTGAGTCTGTTATCTATCACTCGTTCGTTAAAGTTTTGAATGTATGCTTTTAAAAAATTTGAAATTTGTAATGTTTTAAATGTATTTTTTGTTTGTAAATCATTCTTTAATAAAGGATCTTTTTTCCAGTTATATAATCCAATAACCTGATTGTTTGCAAAGGCTAGGTAATATTCATCTTGAACACAATGATAAATTCCCTGTAAATAGAATACGGCAAAGTTTTGATCGCTTTTGAAGCTTTTCCCGAAACAAATTAAATCTGTTTTTATGCCTAAATATTCCACTATACTGGGCATAATATCGATTTGTTGGAAATTCTTTTCGTTTGCGCCATAAAAATTTGGATTGCCTGGGTCGAAAAATAAAATTGGGATATGAAATTTGCCAATTATAGTTTTATCTATTTCTGATTCTCCACTAGATGAAGTGTGATCGGCAGAAATTACAAATAATGTATTGTTGTACCATTTTTGTGTTTTGGCTTTTTCAAAAAAAAGTTTTAGAGAGTAATCGGTATAAGCAATGCTTTCCTGTACGACTGTTGTTCCTTTAGGAAATTTATTTTTATATCGTTCTGGTATTCTGTAAGGATTATGAGAAGAAATAGTAAAAATAGAACTAAAGAAAGGTTCTTTGAAAGTGGATAATTTTTTGGCAAAAAACTGTAAAAATTCTTCATCAAAAATTCCCCATTTCCCATCAAAAGCTTCGGGACCTATATATTCATCTTTACCATAATATTGTTCAAAACCCGAAGCTTTCGAATATTGATCAAAATTCTGACTGCCATTAAAAGCTCCATGGAAAAAAGAAGTAGCATATCCTTCTTTTTTAAGGATTTTAGGTAAACTGTTCGTTTTGTTCAATGAATAACTAGAAATGATAAAAGAGTTGTTCATTAAACTAGGAATGCTTGAAATAATCGATGGAACAGCGTCGATAGATACTTTTCCGTTGGCAAAACCATTTTTAAAATAGTAAGATTTTGTTATTAAAGAATCTAAAAAAGGGGTTTGCTTTTTGTTGATATTTTCATGACCAAAACTTTCCAGTATAATGATTACGACATTTTTTTTATTTACTGTTCCAGCTTTTTTGAAAGATAAGATTGGTTTGTAAATTGAGTCAAGACTTTTTTGATCAAAATAATTAACTTTCTCAATATCGTCTTTTTGAAATATCGTTTTTAATATGCAAAAAGAAGTATTTAAAATAAGCGGAGCGTTTTTACAAGAGCTGTATCTAGCAGCATCTACAATTCGAAGCGGTTTCTTTTGAAATCCTCCGCGAGCTATAATTAACAGTAAAAAAGCAGAGGTTAGAAAATAAAAAGATTGTTTTAAGAATTTCTGTTTTGTGAAATGCTTTATTTCGCTTTTGTTTTTAAAATTTGGTATTGATTTCCAAAAAAGAATGCTAAGAATAATAAGTAATAATGGGATATACCAAAATTCTATTATAAAGGAAAAAAATAAACCCAGAGCTTCTTTCTCCATTCCTTTTGCAGTAATCATGCTGAATGTGCTTCTTCTTCCTGTGAACCGGAAATATATAATGTCAATAAGATTTGCAGCCACAAACAAAAGATTGACTAAGAAGAAAGAAATTTTTAATATAGTCTGATAGCTTTGGCGATACTTAAAATTTCCCGGAATTGCGTGTGCGATTAAGAAAATAAAGGTTATATATGAAATAGATGAAAAATCAAATAAAATACTACCTATAATATTTTGTAGTGTTATATTATCAAAGTACTCAGTGTTTAAAGCGTAAAATAAGATATTACAAATTTGATAAACTAAAAAAATCAAGAAATATCTATAGAGAAATACTTTTAAACTGGATGTGTAATTTTTCATTTAAAGATGCATATAAAAATAATCATCTTCTTTTTCAGAAGATTTTTAAGAATGCAAATTTAATATAATTTTCTTACTTTTTTATTTTTGTAAGATTTTTGTTTGTTTTTTTATTGGGTTTATAAAAAAAAGGGCGGTAAATACCGCCCTATAATATAGTACTAATTTTAAAATCTATACCGCAACATCGTATTCACGAAGAGCATTGTTTAAAGATGTTTTTAAGTCTGTAGATGGTTTACGAGTTCCAATGATTAAAGCACAAGGAACTTGATATTCTCCAGCAGCGAATTTTTTAGTATAACTTCCAGGAATAACTACAGAACGAGCAGGAACAAAACCTTTCATTTCAACTGGTTCGTCACCTGTAACATCAATAATTTTAGTAGAAGCAGTTAAGCATACATTAGCACCTAGAACAGCTTCTTTTCCAACGTGCACACCTTCAACAACAATACAACGAGATCCGATGAATGCACCGTCTTCGATAATTACTGGAGCAGCTTGTAATGGTTCCAAAACACCACCAATACCAACACCACCACTTAAGTGAACGTTTTTACCAATTTGCGCACAGCTTCCAACAGTTGCCCATGTATCAACCATTGTACCTTCGTCAACATAAGCACCAATATTTACATAACTTGGCATTAAGATAACACCGCTAGAAATGTAAGCGCCATAACGAGCAACAGCGTTTGGTACTACACGAATTCCTTTTGCTGCATAATCTCTCTTAAGTAACATTTTATCGTGATATTCGAAAATACCAGATTCCCATGTTTCCATTTTTTGAATTGGGAAATACATCACAACCGCTTTCTTAACCCATTCGTTTACCTGCCATTTGTCACCAACTGGTTCAGCAACACGTAATTTCCCTGCGTCTACCAATTCGATAACTTCTCTAATGGCATCTGTAGTTGTAGTTTCTTGTAATAAAGCTCTGTTTTCCCAAGCTTGTTCGATTATAGTCTGTAAAGAATTCATACGTTTAAATTTTTGGCAAAGATAACGTATTTGTATAAATGCAAAAAGGCAAAACGATTTGAAAATGTTACAGATTTAACTTTTTGTTTCTTATTTGTAAAGTCTGTGGAGTTTTAGATTTTGTGATTTGGAGTTTCGATTTTGGAATTTCTTTTCAGACTACCACTAAAAGTTTTTTTTGTGTCAAAATATGACAAAAGTCAGATTTTCTATTTTTTCTTCTCTCTAATTTCGCATCATTGAAAAACATTCCATTCAATAACATTAATCATATAAGCAGTATAATATGAATCAAGAAAATCACCTTCAGAACAGAGTCATAATTGACAAAGAGGTAACTTGGGATAAAACACAAGTTATTATGAGTAAAACAAATGCATTTGGTATTATCGAGTATGCCAACGAAGTGTTTGTAGACGTTTGCGGTTATGAAGATTACGAATTAATGGGACAGCCCCATAATATTATTCGTCACCCAGATATGCCAAAAGTTATTTTTAAAGTGCTTTGGGAAAATCTAAAGCAAGGGAAAAACTTTCATGCCATTGTAAAGAATTTAGCAAAGTCTGGAAGATATTATTGGGTTATTACAGATTTTGAAATTGCCCGAGATGAAAATGATGTAATTGTGAATTATTTTGCCAGAAGACAATCTGTGCCACAAGAAGTAATTGCAATGCACATTGAGCCATTATACAAAAAACTATTGCAAATCGAAGCAGCAAGCGGTGTTGAATTCAGCGAAAAATACTTAATCGGATTTTTGGAAGAAAAGAAGAGAAGTTACGTTGAATATATTAAGGAGTTGATTTTCGAAAACGAAAAAGCGCAGTCTAAATTTGCTAATTACAATGCAGAAGAGGATGGAGAAGAGGAAGAGCATAGAGGCTTTTTCGGCCGATTATTCGGAAGATAAATTTGAGTTATTTTTTAGGTTTGAATATTTGGATAGAGTCCGTCTTGAATTTTTTCGGGGCGGATTTTTTGCTTTTAAGTCCAATTTAAAAAACATAAATTTAAAAAGGTTTATATTTGTATGTAAAATGGAAGTATTATGGAAGCGATTAGATTAGAGTTTCAGCCAGAGATTAGAGAGAAAGTGCTTAAGTTATTAAGTCGATTTTCTCCTAATGAATTGACAATTATTGAAGAAGATTCTGATTTCAAAAATGATAAAGAAAAAGTGCATGCAGCTTATACTAAATTAAAAAGCGGTAATGAAAAGTTGTATTCAATAGATGAAGTTGATTCTATTTTAGATAATACATTTTCGGAATATGATAATTAAAATTTCGAATGAATTTTTAAAATTATTAAAAGAACAAGTTCATTATATTTATAAAGATAAACCCAGAGCAGCTCTAAAGTTTAGGAAAGATTTGCTTAGAAATATTAAAAAAGATTTAAAACATCCTTTTCTCTTTAAAAAATCTAGATACTTTGATGATGAAAATATTAGAGATTATGTTTTTAAAGGTTATGTTTCAGTTTATGAGGTTGATACCGAGAATAATATTGTCGTCGTTTTCGGTTTTATAAAATATAAAGACACTCTTTGAATAAGCATTCTAATTTTACTTTCTACCTTTTACAAAAAAATCAAAACATGCCAAGAATTCTCTCCATAGATTACGGACAAAAACGCACAGGAATTGCTGTTACAGACGAAATGCAGATTATTGCATCAGGTTTAACTACAATTCCAACACATACTTTGACTGATTTTTTAAAAGATTATTTTGCAAAAGAAAAAGTGGAAGCTGTTCTAATTGGCGAACCTAAACAAATGAACGGTCAGCCTTCAGAAAGTGCTTCTGTAATAAATGGATTCGCAAAACATTTTTCGAACATTTTTCCGGATATGAAAGTGATTCGGGTTGATGAACGTTTTACATCCAAAATGGCATTCCAAACCATGATCGACAGCGGGTTAAGTAAAAAGCAGCGTCAGAATAAAGGTTTGATAGATGAAATTTCGGCTACAATTATGCTTCAAGATTATCTTTCCTCAAAAAAATAACACTCTTCGTCGAATTTTTTATTTATAATTTAATGGTTTTTAGAAAATCCTAACTTTTATCTTGTAAAAATTAGTTTTTTTTTGCAATTAAAAAAGTACCTTTGCGCTTTAAATAAAAATACTGTTATGCCTGACGAAACCATACGTTCAAATAGTGATGTAGTACTCATTGGAGCTGGAATTATGAGTGCCACTCTAGGAGTAATTTTGAAAGAATTACAACCTGATATAAAAATTGAAATTTACGAAAGATTAGATGTTGCCGCCGCTGAAAGCTCTGATGCTTGGAATAATGCAGGAACAGGACACTCCGCTTTTTGTGAATTAAATTACACTCCAGAAAAGGCAGACGGCAGTATCGATCCTAAAAAAGCAATAAGTATCGCTGAATCATTCGAGATTTCGCGCCAATTTTGGTCTTATTTAGTACAGCAGAACAAAGTGCCTTCTCCAGAAAATTTTATTAGAAGTGTTCCTCATATGAGTTTTGTGTGGGGAGATAAAAATGTTGATTATTTAAAAAAGAGATTCGAAGCTCTTCAGAGCAATCCAATCTTTGCTGATATGACTTTCAGTACCGATTTTAAACAGCTTCAAGAATGGATGCCGTTGGTAATGGAAGGACGTGAAGCTGAAGAAAAGCTAGCTGCAACTCATATGGAAATTGGTACCGATGTAAATTTTGGTGCTTTAACGAGAAGCATGTTCAACTACTTGGAAAAACTGGACGGCGTTTCTTTATTCTTCAATCATGAGGTTAAAAAATTGAGACAACGTGAGGATAAATCTTGGAGAATTAAAATTAAAGATTTATCAACAGGCAAAATTCGTAAAGCCTATACTAAATTTGTATTTATTGGAGCTGGTGGTGGTTCTTTGCCATTATTAGAAAAAGCAAATGTGCCTGAAGGAAATGGTTATGGAGGTTTTCCAGTAAGTGGACAATGGCTGAAATGTACTAATCCAGAAGTTATTGCAAAGCACCAGGCAAAAGTATACGGAAAAGCAAGTGTTGGAGCGCCTCCAATGTCTGTTCCTCATATTGATACCCGTGTGATTGACGGTGAAAAAGCATTGCTTTTTGGGCCGTTTGCAGGGTTTTCAACTCGTTTCTTGAAAAACGGTTCTTATATGGATCTGCCAATGTCAATTAAACGTAACAATTTAATTCCGATGTTAGCAGCAGGATATCATAATATTCCTTTGACTAAATATTTGATTGAGCAGGTTCGTCAGTCTCCAAAAGACAGAATGAAAGCTTTACGCGAATATTTACCGACAGCTCGTTCTAAAGATTGGAAATTGGAAAAAGCGGGACAGCGTGTTCAAGTAATCAAAAAAGATGAAAAAGAGGGTGGTGTTTTGGAATTCGGTACAGAAGTAATCAGTACGCATGATGGAAGTTTAGCTGTTTTGTTAGGTGCTTCGCCAGGAGCTTCGACAGCAGTAGGAATTATGATTGATTTAATCAGCAGATGTTTTACTAATCAAATTAAAACACCAGAATGGGAAGCGAAATTGAAAACAATGATTCCTTCTTATGGTCAGACTTTAAATGATAAGCCAGAGCTTTTAGCAGAGCTTAGAAAACATACAGCAGAAGTTTTAAAAATAAAATAAGCTTCTCCTATTAGAATATAAAAACAAATCCAGATGAATTAATCTGGATTTGTTGCTTTTAGATCGGTTGTGTTTTTAAGGATTTTTTCTGCTAGATTACTCATCCAAATTAGCTGCTCAATAACCATTGAGGCTTCCTGCATTTTGGCCTGACGGGTTTCTTTGTCTAATTCGTCATCTTCTGCTAATCTGGTAAAGTTTTTTCGCTTTAATTCTTCAAATTGCAGCGTCACATCTTCTTTTTCAAAAAACGTATCCGTCAAAATCGTTTCGTTTCTTAAAACGGCAATAGAATGATCTAAATTGGCTAAAATGGTTTTGATAATATAATTGAAAGAGTCTGAAGCCGATGTAGTCTGATGCGACTGAATATAAGTGGAAAGCGAAGCCAAAGCAGATAATAATGAGTGATTTAAAACCACTAATTTATTAACCAAAGGCATCGTTTTCTGTTTTGATTTCGGTTCCTGCATCATACGCTGAAAAGAGGTCATTAGATTCCCAATTTCCACAAATGCATTTTTTCTGGCCAATCTGTAAGCGGTTGGGACTTCTCCTTTTTTATTGTAAAAATCAGCAATCTCCTTAAGATAATTTCTATTGGCTCGAATGGAGTTTTCGATATGAATCGGCGTATTGATAAATTCCCAAGCCGGCCATAAAAACTGATTGGCAATAAAGGCTAAAATCGCTCCTGCAAGAGAATCTAATATTCTGAATTGTATCACTTCGTTGATGTCTGGCGTTAGGATTCCGTAAATGAAAACTACGTACATTGTCACAAAAGTGGCACTGATTTTATAGTTAATCTGAGTAAACGAAATTCCTAAAAGCATACAGATAATAGAGAAAATGCTGAGCGCAACATGGTTCTGAATGAAAGATACAATTCCGAATGCTAAAATTCCTCCTAAAACAGTTCCGAACATTCTATGATACGATCGCTCTTTTGTTAATCCGTAACCTGGACGCATGATGACCACTATCGTGAGCAGAATCCAATAAACATTTTGAAAGGGAAGTATTTGTCCAAGGAAAAAACCAATTAAAATGGTGATGGTTAATCGTAACGAATGTCTGAAAATCGAAGAAGAATACGATAAATTTTCAATTAAAGTTCGAAGCGGATAATATTGAGGCGTTAAGAATTTCTCCAGTTCTTTGTCTTTATCTTTTAGTTTATAAGACTGCATTGCCAAAGAAAGTGCACGCTGAATAATTTTGATTTTTCCAACTTGATTTTTGGCATATTTCAGCATATTGGTCAGTATCAAAACACCCTCGGCTGCTTCATCTTTTCCTAATGTTTTTTCATAATCAAAAATGGCAAATTCCAAAGCATCCAATTCATTTTTTAAATCTTGTTTATCGACGTAAACGCTAATATGGTTGACATTTTTGGATAATTTTTTTAAGGTAGAAGCCAGTTTGTAAGCGACATTTTGATAGGTTCTTAAAACGTCCGGATGTTTGGCAAATTTTTCATGGAGCTTACTGTGGTCAAAAGAAGTATAAAGGGCGAGTTCCTGAATTTCGACCAAAGTAATAAAAACCAAAAGCATTTTTCGGTTCTGACTTGTGGTTCCAGATGCATTCTGGTTTCCAATGAGCATTTTTCTTAAATCCTCATGAATAAGATTCAATTCGACCTGAACAGCCAATTGTTTTTCAATAATCGCTTGTCTATTTGCTTCTGGACTCCATAAATCACCTCTTAGTTTTAAATACTTGGCAGTAAGTTTGATTCCTTCTGCAATTTGTAATTCAACATATTTATAAGGCTGTACAAAATGAAATACCAATGATACGATTAAATATAAAATCCCTCCAATAAATATAAAACCAGAATATTCAAAAGCTTCGACTCCTTCGTGTAAATGTCCAAATGAAAGGGAAATAGATAATAAAGCAGAAAATGAAATTAAGGTAGCACGCTGTCCGTAAACCGAAATCATAGAACAGGCAAACAGTAGAATTCCTAAAAAAGGATAAAATAATATAGGATAAGGATAAGCAAGATTGACCAGAAGATTTACACCAGAGACAATAAATGAAGCTGCAATTAATCCTTTTATTTTATGAATTAATGAACTAGGAATATCACTGGGATAGGTATAAAAAGCACCCAAAGCGATTGTAAAACCAATTTCAAAATGACCTAAAAAATTTAAAACTAAAACAGGAACAACAGAAGCAATAGTTACTTTAGAGGCATTCAAAAAGGATGTGCTGTTTGTAAATTTTGAAATTTTATCAATCATAGAAAGCGGTTTACTAGCAAAGGTAAGAATTGTAAGAGTGATTTTGGCACAATTATAGCTGAGATTTTAGGCGGTTAGGAAAAAATATAACATAATAGACTAATAGAATTATTCATTGACTATTTTTTACTATTTTTGCCAGCTGAAATATTAGAACTTTAATTCTTTTTTTTCAGCATCTAAAAACAAAAATAAAAACAAATGATTTTACCAATTGTAGGATACGGTGATCCTGTTTTAAGAAAAGTAGGGCAGGAGATTACGTCAGAATATCCAAACCTAAAAGAAACGATCGCAAATATGTACGAGACGATGTATAATGCGTACGGAGTTGGGCTTGCGGCGCCGCAGGTTGGACTTCCAATTCGTTTGTTTGTTATTGATACAACACCTTTTAGTGACGATGAAGATCTGCCTTCAGAGGAACAAAAAGATTTGAAAGGTTTCAAAAAGACTTTCATCAATGCTAAAATCGTAAAAGAAGAAGGAGAAGAGTGGGGTTTTAATGAAGGATGTTTGAGTATTCCAGATGTGCGTGAAGATGTTTACAGAAAACCAACTGTAACAATTGAATATTGTGAGGAAGATTTTGTAATGAAAACAGAAGTTTTTGACGGTTTGATTGCAAGAGTAATTCAGCACGAATACGATCATATTGAGGGAATTTTATTTACAGATAAAATTTCGTCTCTTAAAAAACGTTTAATTCAAAAGAAACTGAAAAATATCACTGAAGGGAAAACGTTTCAGGAATATAGAATGAAGTTTTTTGCGGCCAAAAAAGGGAGATAAGTTTTCTGAAGAAATTTAGAAACAAAAAATAAATCAAATTCTTAATACAAATTTTAATAAAATGAATTTAACGAAAATTTTAGCCATTTCAGGAAAACCAGGTTTATACGAATTAAAAGTTCAAACTCGTACAGGTTTTGTGGCGGAATCATTAATTGATGGGAAGAAGATTACTGTAAATCTAAAAAGCAATGTAAGTTTATTGTCTGAAATTTCGATTTATACTTATGAAGGTGAAAAACCATTAACTGAAGTAATGCAGCAAATTGCCGTTAAAGAGAACAAAGGACAAGCGATTTCTCATAAAGAAGATAATGCTACTTTAGCTGCTTATTTCAAAGAAATTCTTCCAACTTATGACGAAGAAAGAGTTTATCCATCTGATATCAAAAAAGTATTAAGCTGGTACAATACGCTTCAGGCTAAAGGTTTAGTGACAGATTTAGCTCCTGCTGCTGAAGAGCCAAAAGAAGAAGCTCCGGTTGCTGAAGAAAAACCTAAAAAAGCTACGGCTGCTAAAAAAGCAAAAGCTAAAAAAGAAGAATAATAGCATTTTCTTTACATAATAAATGAATCCTGTTAAGATGTTTCTTGACAGGATTTTTTAATTTTACAGAATCGAGTTTTAAATTTAAAAAGACTTCAAAAATGAATAGAGAAAACCAGTTAAAAGCGTTTGAAAGATTATTGAACATCATGGATGAACTTCGTGAACAATGTCCGTGGGATAAAAAACAAACCCTGCAGACCTTAAGACATTTAACAATCGAAGAAACCTACGAACTGGGAGACGCTATTCTGGATAATGATTTAAATGAAGTTAAAAAAGAATTAGGAGATCTTCTTTTGCATATTGTTTTTTATGCTAAAATAGGTAGCGAAACCAATGATTTTGATATTGCTGACGTCTGTAATGAAATCTGCGATAAACTCATTCATCGTCATCCTCACATTTATGGAGATGTAAAAGTGGAAAATGAAGAAGAAGTCAAACAAAACTGGGAGAAATTAAAACTAAAAGAAGGTAAAAAATCTGTTTTGGAAGGCGTTCCAAGAAGTCTTCCGGCTTTGGTAAAAGCGAGCAGGATTCAGGACAAAGTAAAAGGTGTAGGTTTTGACTGGGAAGAACCTCATCAGGTTTGGGATAAAGTACAAGAGGAATTACAAGAATTACAAGACGAAGTCAAATCTGGAAATCAGGATAAAATTGAAGACGAATTTGGAGATGTTTTATTCTCAATGATTAATTACGCCCGATTTTTAAAAGTAAATCCAGAAGATGCATTGGAAAGAACCAATAAAAAATTCATTAAACGATTTCAATACTTAGAAAGTAAAGCAGGCGAATTAGGAAAATCTTTGTCAGATATGACGCTTAGCGAAATGGATGTTTTCTGGAACGAAGCCAAAAAGCTTTAGTTTTCGGCTAGTTTCTTTAAAGCACGAACATTTTTAAGCATAATCTTTTTACCAACCAACTCAATCAATTCTGATTTATTAAAATCAGATAATAAACGAATACAGCTTTCTGTTGCAGTACCAATAATTCCCGCAAGTTCTTCTCTTGTCAGTTGAACTTTCAGGGTTTTATCTGTATCTTCTCCAAAAGCTTCGTGTAATTGAAGTAAAGTTTCAGCCAGTCTTTGTTTTACTGTTTTCTGGACTAAAGCAATTTTTTCATTCTCAGATTCTTTTAAATCTTCGCAGACAGACTGCATCATATTTAAAGAAAACTGATTGTTGCTGTTAAAGAAATTGATAATTTCGGCTTTCGGAATAAAACAAACTTCCATGTCTGCAATTGCTTTTGCCGTTAAGTTTGCCGGCTCATTGCTAATCATTGAACGTTGTCCAAGAAGTTCACCAGATTTAACCAATTTTACGATTTGGTCTTTTCCGTTTGCACTCAATTTGGAGAGTTTACCAACACCATCTTTCACACAAAATACTCCATTGGTAACTTCGCCTTCTTCAAAAATGGCTTCCCCTTTTTTAATTTTGTAAGTAGTTTTACTGCTGGCTAATTTTATAACTTCTTCTTTGTTAAGGGCTTTTAACGAGCTTAGCTGGCGTACAATGCATTGATCACATTTATTCATGACAATAGTTGTTTGCAGCAAAATTAAACATATTTAGCATTTTTAGGCATTATTCGATGGTAAAATTATTATAAATAAGAAGTTCCTTTAATTTTGGTTGTTTTTAATTTATTAAATTTAGAATTCAATTTCAATATAATATGACAATTATCATCTTAATAATTGGGCTTTAATTGGAAATTTGTGGCAAATAAAAACAAGTTTATGAGGGAGCAAAGTTGTTTTCATTGTGGTTTGACTATTGAACAAAATGAAGAAATTGATTTTGATGATAAAAAGTTTTGTTGTGCTGGCTGTAAAACAGTGTATGAAATTTTCAGCAGCAACGATTTAACCTCTTATTATGATTTCGAAAAATCGCCTGGTGCCACACCACAAGACATTGCAGGAAAATACGATTTTTTAGATAATGAAGCCATACTTTCAAAAGTATTGGAATTTCAAGAAGGAAACACGGCTATTGTTTCTTTAAATATTCCGCATATCCATTGCAGTTCTTGTATTTGGATTTTAGAAAATTTAAACCGATTACAGCCTGGAATTAGCATTTCTCAGGTTAATTTCCATGAAAAAAGAGTTCGAATCACGTTCAATTCAGATACTGTTTCTCTAAAAGAAATCGTGTATCTGTTGAGTTCAATAGGTTACGAGCCTTACATCAGTTTAGAAAATTACGAAACAGGAAAAACAAAAGTAGACAGAAGTTTAACTTATAAATTGGGCGTCGCTTTTTTCTGTTTTGGAAATATTATGTTGCTTTCGTTTCCAGAGTATTTCGAAATGAAAGAATTCTGGTTAGATAGCTACAAACCGTTCTTCCGATTATTAATATTTCTTTTAGCACTGCCAAGTTTTTTATATTCTGCAAGCGGGTATTATGTTTCTGCTTATCACAGTATCAGAACTCGAATGCTAAATATTGATATTCCAATTGCTTTGGGAATTATCGTAATGTTTGTTCGAAGTACTTATGATATGCTTATGGATCATGGACCTGGTTTCTTTGATAGTTTAGCCAGTCTGGTTTTCTTTATGCTTTTAGGGAAAATGTTCCAAACTAAGACCTATAGTTTTTTGAGTTTTGAAAGAGATTTTAAATCCTATTTTCCGATTGCTGTTACCAAAATCAATAAAGACGCTTCAGAAGATAATGTTGCGATTTATGATGTTGTTAAAGGAGATCGCTTATTGATTCGTAATCAGGAATTGATTCCAGTTGATGGAATTTTAATTAGCGAAAGCGCCGATATTGACTACAGTTTCGTAACAGGAGAAGCTGTTCCAATTACCAAAAAATCAGGAGATAAAGTTTTTGCAGGCGGAAAACAGATTGGAAAAGTAATCGAAATGGAAGTTTTACATTCGGTTTCTCAAAGTTATTTAACTCAATTATGGAGTAATGAAATCTTTCAGAAAAAAGTAGATCAAAAGCACAAAACCATAACAGATGCGATAAGCCGTTATTTTACCCCTATTTTATTGCTGATTGCATTTGCCGGTTTTGGTTATTGGATTTCTATAGATGCCAATATTGCTTTTAATGTTTTTACAGCGGTTTTAATTGTGGCGTGTCCATGTGCATTGGCACTTACAGCTCCGTTTACTTTTGGTAATATTTTGAGGATTTTAGGAAAGAAGAAATTCTATCTCAAAAATGCTGTTGTGATTGAACAGTTGGCAAAAGTGGATACCATCGTTTTTGATAAAACAGGAACAATTACAACCAATAAAAAATCGAACATTTTATATGAAGGAGACCTAATCTCTGATCAAAATATTGTTTTGATTAAGAATGTTTTACGAGCTTCAAATCATCCATTAAGTAGAATGTTGTATGACTTTTTACCCAAAACAAAAAGAGTTAATGTTGTTGAATTTCAAGAAATTACTGGAAAAGGAATTCTAGCTTTTGCTGAAAATAAAGAAATTAAAATTGGTTCAGGACAATTTGTCGATAATTTGGTTTCTGATGGTTCAGAGATTGAAAAAACGGCTTTGCATATTAAAATTGATGGAATTTATTTCGGACGATTTGTCTTTCAAAACCAATATAGGGAAGGATTGGAAACGCTTTTTTCAAAACTGAATAAAGACTACGAAATCAAAGTACTTTCTGGAGATAATGATGGTGAAAGAGCCAATCTTGAAGCTATTCTGCCCAAAAACACCGAATTAGTATTCAATCAAAAACCAGATCAGAAACTGGAATTTATAAAAAAACTTCAGGAAAACGGCAGGAATGTCATGATGGTTGGAGATGGTTTGAATGATGCTGGAGCATTGGCGCAAAGTAATGTCGGAATTTCGATTTCAGAGAATGTAAATGTCTTTTCGCCAGCTTGCGATGCTATTTTGGACGCTTCTGAATTTTCACGTTTGAATTACTTTTTAAAGCTTTCTCATAAGGCGATTTTTATCATCAAGATGAGTTTTGGTTTGTCATTGCTCTACAACGTTGTTGGATTAGCATTTGCGGTTACAGGAAACCTTCTTCCGTTGGTTGCTGCCATCATTATGCCATTGAGTACAATTACTATTGTCAGTTTTGTTACTTTGATGTCTAACTATTTCAGTAATAGTAATTTATATTGATTTTAAATAATTAGAAAGATATTTTTTTTAATTTTAAGATTCCTCTCTGATCATGATAATTATCATATTTTAAACGCCAATAGCCTAGTAATTTTGTTAACATAAATTTACGGTATGAGTGTTATTTATCTTTTAATTTCAGTAAGTATTTTCGTAGCAATTTGTTTCTTCATTGCTTTCATTATTGCTGTCAAATCTGGCCAGTACGACGACGATTATACACCTTCAGTCAGAATTCTTTTTGACGATGAGACCAAAATTATTTCCCAAAATAATAATTCACCAATCGAAGAAAAACAAGTATAATTATGGAAATGGAACAGTTTTATTACGACAACAAAATTGTAAAAAAATTCATTTACGCCACAATACTCTTTGGAGTTGTGGGTATGTTAGTGGGACTTACCCTCGCGGTAATGTACCTTTTTCCCAACATTACAGATGGGATTTCGTGGCTTAGCTACGGCCGTTTAAGACCATTACACACTAATGCGGTTATTTTTGCCTTTGTGGGTAATGCCTTCTTTGCCGGAATGTATTATTCTATGCAAAGATTATTAAAAGCCAGAATGTTTAGTGATTTTTTAAGTAATCTGCATTTCTGGGGCTGGCAGTTAATTATTGTAGCTGCAGCAATTACACTTCCTTTAGGTTATACTTCTTCTAAAGAATATGCAGAATTAGAATGGCCAATTGATATTGCAATTGCTTTAATCTGGGTGGTAATGGGGATCAACATGATTGGTACCATGTTACGCCGTAGAGAACGCCACTTGTACGTAGCAATCTGGTTTTATCTAGCAACATTTGTAACAGTAGCTGTACTGCACATTTTTAACAATATTGAAATTCCTGTTTCAGCTTTAAAAAGTTATTCTGTTTATGCTGGAGTTCAGGATGCATTAGTGCAATGGTGGTACGGGCACAACGCGGTAGCATTTTTCTTGACTACTCCGTTTTTAGGATTGATGTACTATTTTGTGCCAAAGATTGCCAACAGACCTGTTTATTCTTATAGATTATCAATCATACACTTTTGGTCTTTAATCTTTATCTATATCTGGGCAGGGCCTCACCACTTATTATATTCTGCATTGCCAAACTGGGCACAGAATTTAGGAGTAGCTTTCTCAGTAATGTTAATTGCTCCATCTTGGGGAGGTATGATCAACGGACTTTTAACGCTTAGAGGTGCTTGGGATAAAGTTCGTGAAGAACCAGTTTTAAAATTCTTTGTAGTAGCGATTACAGGATACGGAATGGCAACGTTTGAAGGACCGATGCTTTCTCTTAAAAACGTAAATGCTATTGCGCACTATACAGACTGGATCGTAGCCCACGTACACGTTGGAGCTTTAGCTTGGAATGGTTTTATGTCTTTTGCGATTATTTATTGGTTGATTCCAAGAATGACCAAAACAGATTTATTCTCTAAGAAATTGGCCAACTTCCATTTCTGGATTGGAACTTTAGGGATTATAGTTTATACAATTCCATTATATGTAGCTGGTTTTCAACAAGCTTCTATGTGGAAGCAATTTAATCCAGACGGAACTTTAACTTACGGAAACTTCCTTGAAACCGTAACGGCTATTATGCCAATGTATTGGATGAGAGCTATTGGTGGTACTTTGTATTTAGTTGGTATGCTGACATTGGTGTACAACATTATCATGACAGTTAAACAAGGTTCTCCAGTAGAAGATGAATTAGCTCAGGCTCCTGCTTTACAAAGAATCAGCAGCGGAAGAGTAAGAGGAGAGAAATTCCACTCTTGGTTAGAAAGAAAACCAATTCAATTAACCATTTTGGCTACAATTGCGATTTTAATTGGAGGTATCATTCAAATTGTGCCAACGATTATGGTAAAATCAAATATTCCGACTATTTCAAGTGTAAAACCATATACGCCGTTAGAACTGGAAGGGCGTGATTTATACATCAGAGAAGGTTGTGTGGGATGTCATTCTCAGTCAGTTCGTCCATTTAGAAGTGAAGTAGAACGTTATGGAGTACAGTCAAAAGCTGGTGAATTTGTTTACGATCATCCATTCTTATGGGGATCAAAACGTACGGGACCGGATTTATTAAGAGTTGGAGGTAAATACAATGATAACTGGCATTTTAACCACATGTGGAATCCGCAAAGTACATCTGCAGGATCTATAATGCCAGGATACAAATGGTTGTTCGATAACAAACCGCTTGATATTTCTCTAACACAAAAGAAAATGCAAGCCATGATTTCTTTAGGTGTGCCATATACTCCAGAAGAAGTTGCAAATGCACAAAAAGCGTTGAGAGATCAAGCAGTTAAAATAGAAAAGAGCTTAGAGAGTGATCCTGACTTTGTAAAAAGTTATGAAGACAGCAAGAAAAAAGCGGCTGCAAAAGGAGAGCAATTCGTTCCTATGAACGAAAGAGAAATCGTTGCTTTGATTGCTTACATTCAAAGACTTGGTACTGATATTAAAGTAAAAGAAACTACTAAATAACAGCATTATGTTCGAACAAATAAAACACAATATGGAAACAATATCGGGTGTAGAATTATACCCGATTATTTCCCTCTTGATTTTCTTCTTCTTCTTTGTAGGATTAGGCTTTTGGGTATTCTCTTATAGAAAAGATAAAATTCAGGAAATGAGTAGTATTCCTTTAGATGAAGGGCTTGTTGTAATTACAAAAGAGATATAAAAATGAAAAAGTTTTTCCCAGTATATGTTAGAGTACCGTTGATTTTCTTCATCGTCTTTGGTTTGATGGAGTATTTCGTAGACTCAGGTGACAGAGCAGCATTTATAAAATACCCTATGGTGTCGCTGTTTTTATTTGTCTTCTTATTCATTTTAATTGCAATTGAAATTACGCTTAGTGCTGTAAACCGTGTCATGTATCAATTAATGACACCAGAAGAAAAAGCGAAAAAAGAATATGAAGAAAGCCTTAGTTTCAAAGAGAGTACCTGGTTTAAAGATTTAATGCAGAAATTAACCAAAACATCTCCAATTGAAAAAGAAGGCGAGTTGTTAATGGATCATGATTATGATGGCATCAAAGAGCTTGACAATAATTTACCACCATGGTGGGTGTATTTGTTCTACATCTGTATCATTTTCGGAGTTATTTATGTGATTCGTTATGATGTTTTAGGAGCAGACAACCAGGAAATGGAGTTGAAAAAAGAAATGGCTCAAGCAAAAATTGATGTTGAAGAATACCTGAAAACTGCTCCAGATTTAATGGATGAAAAAACAGTTGTTTTACTAACAGATGAACCAAGTTTAGCAGCAGGAAAAGAAATCTTTACCACAAACTGTGCAGCTTGTCACAGAGCCGATGCTGGAGGACAGATTGGACCTAACCTAACAGATGACCGTTGGATTTTAGGAGGAGGAATTAAAAACCTTTTCCACACGATTACAAACGGAGGCCGAGATGGTAAAGGGATGATCTCATGGAAAGGAACCTTAAAACCAAAAGAAATCCAGAAAGTAGCGAGTTACATTCTGTCATTGCAAGGAAGTAATCCGAAAGATCCTAAAGAACCAGAAGGAGAGGTTTGGGTAGATGAAAGCGCCCCAATCAACGATGCAAAAGCCGCTGCACCAAAAATAGATACCACACAAGTTAAAAAATAATTAGAATACAATATCATGTCAAATTTACCAGACGAAGCGTTTAGAGATACCATTGGAACTATAGATGAAGGTGGTAAACGGAAGTTTATTTTCCCTAAGAAACCGTCTGGTAAATTTTACGATTACAGAAAAATTGTCAGTTATGTTTTATTGGCAATTCTCTTTATAAATCCGTTTATAAAAGTAAATGGAAACCAATTTATGATGTTCAATATTCTAGAACGTCGTTTTAATATTTTTGGTTTTCCCTTCTGGCCTCAGGATTTTTACCTCTTTGTAATTTCAATGCTTGTAGGCGTTGTATTTGTTATCTTGTTCACAGTCGTTTTCGGAAGGATTTTTTGTGGTTGGATTTGTCCTCAGACTATTTTCCTTGAATTGGTTTTCCGCCGTATAGAATATTGGATTGATGGAGATAGAGGTTCTCAATCGCGTTTGGCAAGAATGGAATGGAATGGGGAGAAAATTAGAAAAAGACTTCTAAAATGGACTATTTTCTTTGTAATTTCTTTTCTCATCGCCAATGTATTTTTGGCTTATTTAGTTGGAAGCGACAAATTGTTTTTAATGATAGAACAAGGTCCGATTGCACAGGCTAGTAACTTTATTGCGCTTCTTATTTTTACAGGTGTTTTTTACTTTGTATTTGTCTGGTTTCGTGAACAGGTTTGTATTATCGCCTGCCCGTACGGAAGATTGCAAGGTGTTCTTTTGGATAATAAATCAATCAATGTTGCTTACGATTTTGTACGAGGAGAAAAAGAAGAAGGACGTGCAAAATTCAATAAAAAAGAAGATCGAGCCTTAACAGGAAAAGGAGATTGTATTGATTGTTTGCAATGTGTTCATGTCTGCCCAATGGGAATTGACATTAGAAATGGAACACAGTTAGAATGTACCAATTGTACTGCCTGTATCGATGAGTGTGATCATATTATGGAATCTGTCGGATTGCCAAAAGGTCTTATTCGATATGCTTCTGAAGATGAAATTGTCAAAAAAGAGCCTTTCAAGTTTACAACAAGAATGAAAGGATATACAGCAGTTCTCTTTATTTTATTGAGTATTTTTGTTGGAATGCTGTTTTTAAGAACTGATGTTCAGGCAGTTGTTCTTCGTTTGCCAGGGCAATTATTTCAGCATAATGGAGATAAAATCAGTAATGTTTATACTTATAAAATTGTAAACAAAACCATGAAAGATTACAATGATATTCACTTCGAGTTAATTGACCAGAAAGGCGAAATTAAGAATGTGGGAAAAAGACATTTTAAGGTAGCCAAAGAAGGAATTTCTCAAGGAACATTATTTATAGAAATAAAAGAAGTTTTATTGGAAAGTGATAAAACAAAAGTAAAAATAGGAGTTTACAATGGTTCTGAACTCATAGAAACAACCACAACAAATTTCTTAGGACCACGCAGTTTTAATTAAAAATTATAGTATCATGAAAATTAATTGGGGTACCGCAATTGTCATTGCATTCGGATTGTTTATGACATTTATATTATATTTTGTTTTCGAAGTACAGTCAAATTCTAAATACGATAATGATTTGGTTGTCGAGGAATACTACAAACACGACACGCATTTTCAGGAAGAAATGGCTAGAATTCAAAATGCTCACGATTTACAGCACAAACCATCAATCAAATATACAGATAGCGGAGTAGCTGTAACTTTTCCAGCCGGATTTGAAAGCGATAAAGTACAAGGAAATATTTTGCTGTATCGTCCTTCAAATAAAAAGTTTGACTTTAATACCAAAATTGCTTTGACCAATTCTTCTATACTTATTCCGCAGAAAAAACTAATAAAAGGACGCTGGGATGTGAATATGGAATGGCAGTATGAAGGCAAAAAATATTTAACTAAAGAAGTGATTTACGTCAATTAATTGCATAATGTTATTTTCAGCTTTCTTTTTAGGTCTTATAAGTAGCCTGCACTGTGTCGGTATGTGCGGGCCAATTGCTATGATGCTTCCTGTAGACAGACAAAATGAAGCTAAAAAAGTAACGCAGATTTTGACCTATCATTTCGGAAGATTAACCGCTTATGCCACAATCGGATTAATTTTTGGATTATTAGGCAGAGGTTTTTTTCTTGCCGGATTACAACAGAAAATGTCTATCATTATTGGTGTAATCATGATTATTGTGGTTTTAATTCCAGAGAAAAAGTTTGCGAATTATAATTTTTCAAAACCCGTTTATAAAATTATTTCTAAAATCAAATCAAACCTCGGAGCCCAATTTAAAAACAAGAGTTATAAATCTCTTTTTACAATTGGTCTGCTAAATGGATTTCTTCCATGCGGAATGGTTTATGTAGCACTGTTTGGAGCAATCGCCATGCAGAGTGCTAGTTTAGGTGTTTTGTATATGCTGTTATTTGGAATCGGAACTATACCTTTGATGACAATTGTAGTGTATGTAAATTCATTGCTGAAATTGCCTTTCAGAAATAAAATCCAAAAGGCAATTCCTTATGTTGCTGTAATTATTGGAGTTTTGTTTATTCTTAGAGGATTAGGACTTGGAATTCCATATATTTCTCCTTCTAATATGAGTTTATTTGTACAGCAGACTCCTAACTGCCATTAGAGATTATAAGTTAAAGAACTTATGTTTTATAAAATATGATGAATGAAATTATGTTTTATTCTTCTATTAAGAAATTTGAAATCAGCTTATTAATCTCCAGGAATTTTGTTTTTCATCACGTCCCAAACAATAGTATAATTTACTGCCATGTAGTCGTGGATAAGTCTATCTCTATGCCGGCCATATTTTTCCATTGAATAGAGTCTTTGTCAGCTTTAAAATCCGAAGAGATTTTCTTTGTAGCTTCTCCAATGATTTCTAAACTTCTTACAACTGCACGTTTTAGAGTTTCATCTTTAAGGAAATCTTCAGATGATAATTTTTTGCTGACAGATAAGATATAGGAATATTCGTCTTGAATATGTCTAAGATAATCTTTAGACATATTGAACTTCGTTTAAAATTTTGGAACCAATGTACGGACTTAAACCATTTTTAGTAACAACTTCGATTTTCTCATTTTTAAATAGATTCTCAAAGAAGTCATAAACCGCCATGTAATTATCAAAGTTTTCTTTGTCAGGTTCAAAATCAATCAATAAATCTATATCACTTTCAAAAGATTGTTCATCTCGGATATAAGAACCAAACAAACCAACATTTCGAATACCAAATTTAGAAAGCTTCTGCTTGTTCAATTTCAGAGTTTTTAATATGTTGTCTTTTGTTGTCATGATGACTTTTTTCAAATATACAAAAGATTGTCTTTAAAAGTGAGATTTTCAAAAGATTGCCCCATTTAGCTGGTAGTATGGTTGTTTATACAGTCATCGAAAACAAGTTGGTTTCCGGTGATTTTCTTTTTAGATGTAAATCGAATGCCATACAGATATTACGTACAAAAGGCCTTCCTTCTTCTGTGATTTTAATTGAATTTTCTTCAATGACAATTAAACCATCATTTTCTATTTCTTGTAATGCACTTAAAACTTCAGGAAGTTCAGTGAAATTTAAAGATTCTTCTGTCCAGGAAGTTTGAAGCTCACAGGTTAAATTCAGAATGTGTTTTCTAATAATTAAATCTTCTTCGTTTAAAATATGGCCTTTCACAACTGGCAGTTTATCCCATTCTAATAATTGGTAATAATCTTCTAGATTTTTGGTGTTTTGAGCAAAACTATACCAGCTGTCACTAATCGAAGAAACGCCTAAACCAATCATTACTTGTGTTTTTGAAGCACTATATCCCATAAAATTTCGATGTAAATTACCATTATGAGCGGCTTTATATAAACTATCAGCTTCTAAAGCAAAATGATCCATTCCTATTTCATGATAACCGTTTTGCGAAAGCAATTTTTTTCCTGTTTCATAAAGCTGTCTTTTTTCGGCATCTTTTGGCAGGTTTTCGTCGTTAAAGCCGCGTTGTCCGTTTCCTTTTATCCACGGCACATGAGCGTAACTGTAAAAAGCCAATCGATCTGGTTTTAAAGAATTTGTTTTTTCAACCGTATCTATAACATCTTCGATAGCTTGAAATGGAAGCCCAAAAATTATATCGTGACCAATAGAGGTATAACCAATTTCTTTGGCCCAAAATGTTACTTTAGCAACATTATGAAAAGGCTGAATTCGGTTAATGGCTTGCTGTACTTTTGCAGCATAATCCTGAACTCCAAAACTCACTCGGCGAAAGCCTAAATCATACAATTTTTTTAATTGTTCGTGAGTAGTATTATTGGGATGCCCTTCAAAACTAAATTCATGGTTTTCAGCTTTTACAGCATAACTGAAAATTCCATTGATCAGCAATTCTAGATTTTCCTTAGAAAAGAATGTAGGTGTTCCGCCGCCTAAATGTATTTCTTTAATAACAGGTTTTTCTGGAAGTATTTTACAGTACAAATACCACTCTTTTAAAAGTGCTTTAATGTAAGTTTCTTCAACAGAATGATTTTTGGTAATTCGTTTGTTGCATCCGCAGAAAGTACACATGCTTTCGCAGAAAGGCAGATGAATATATAAACTAATTCCTTTTTTTGAATTGCTTTCAGAAAATGATTTTTGTAAAGAAGAGATCCATTTTTCAGTTGTGAAATCAGCTTCATTCCAATACGGAACGGTTGGATAGCTAGTATATCTTGGACCTGGGACATTGTATTTTTGTGTCAAAGAGATTTTCATAATGACGGATTTAGTTTACCTCAAAATTAAAACTTCGATGACCGACATAAAATGACAAATATCATATAAAAGACAAAAAAAAGAGGCTCAATGTTGAACCTCTTTAGCTGAATTAAATAACTAACGTGAAATAGAATCTTGGATGATTTTATGCCATTTTTTCGCAAACTGATGATCTTGATACACGCTTATTTGTTTAATGCGGTCATCATCAAAATCATAGAATGGAATTATAATCTTTTTGGATGTTTCTTTGTCCTGAAATTCGAAATCAATTTTAACTATGGTATTCGAATGTGCGTCTGTTGTTGGAATTAATTTACAAGAAGCAACAGTGTTTAAATCAACATAAATTGATTCCTGCTGATTTGGATTGAAATTCATCAATATAAACTTGTTGTTTTTTTGATCCAGAGTTAAAGTTTTATTATTAATTGATTCTGTTAAATCAAAACTCTCTGGATTAGACGGATTGAATCTCTTCTTGATGTTTAAAATTCTTGATTTACTGGCAGCGCTTGAGCGGGCAGAAAAATATACTGGAATTGCGACAATGATTAAAATCACAATACCCATAATGGTAGTTGTAGTTTCCATGATGTTTTTTAATGAAATAAATAAATGATATGCGACGGCTTTCTTTCAGAAAACAGTTATAGTTTGAAGAATAAATCTTCAACAGAAATCAAGTTTTATTTACCAGAAAAAATGGAAAGCATAGAGTATGACTAAAACCTTTTTACTTTGAGTAGTAAACAGTTTAGTATATGCTGTAGTGGTTGTAACGGTTTGATGCTGTGGAATCAGCGGTAAAAAGGAATCTAAACATTTAAGTATTCCAGATGAATAAGTTTTAATGTTTGCTGCAAAATGATAACTGCCTTGCGGTTGAATAAATGCAGAAGAATCTCCGGTCTCTTTACAGAAATTAGTATCCGTTTTTTGCGTTTCAGTTATTTGCATAGAAGCGGTGTCTGCTTGATAAGCAAACAAACCTGCAATCAGAAGTGCAATAAAAATAACGGTTTTACGAATCCAATTCATGTCGGCGAATTTAAGTCATAAAACACAATTAATGAAATTTTATAGAATTAATTAACAAACAAAAATTATCCTCAGCCTTTTTGATTAAAAAACTGAGGATTTATGAGTTTATTGTTGCATTTTGAAGTAATAATCTGCAGAATGTTTACCGCTTCCATAAAATAAGAAGAAGATGCAGACAAGCAGAACGACTATAGCTAAAAGTAAGCTTTCGGAGTGCATTTTCCCCATAAAGTTTACAAGAACAGCACCGAATAAAATAGGTAATTGAGCCGCAATAGCCCAACGGGTTAATAGTCCAAAAATAATCATTATACCACCAATCATATGAGCAGGAGCAATGTAATGTAGCATAAACATTCCTCCTCCAAATTTATCAATAGGGGAAATTAAATCATGCAGGTACTGAATATTGGTGACAAATGAGACACCTTTCATAAATAAAAATCCACCCAAAACAATACGTACTAGATCCACCGGTAAATAAGTGTGCGAATTCGCCCATTTATTCAAACTTTTTACATTTTCCATGATGCTGTGTGATTAAAAATTATATGCTAAGTTACTAATTTTTAGTAATATGTGTATTTTTAACAGCCTGAAAATAAGATTTTTGTTTTTTATTTAACGTATCATTGTGAATTCTCGAATTGTTAAACCTGAATTACGCCCAAATTAAAAGGTTTTTGAATAGGAGCATGGTTTGCAGCTTCGATTCCCATTGAGATCCAAGTTCTTGTGTCTAAAGGATCAATTATGGCATCTGTCCAAAGTCTTGATGCTGCGTAATAAGGTGAAGTCTGCTCGTCGTAATGGGCTTTTATTTTATTGAAAAGTTCATTTTCTTTTTCTTCATCAACCATTTCTCCTTTCGCTTTAAGCGAAGAAGCTTCAATTTGCGCTAAAACTTTTGCAGCTTGAGTACCGCCCATTACGGCTAGTTCTGCACTTGGCCATGCAAAAATTAATCTAGGGTCATACGCTTTGCCACACATGGCATAATTTCCTGCGCCGTAAGAGTTTCCGACAATAACAGTAAATTTAGGAACAACTGAATTACTTACGGCATTTACCATTTTCGCACCATCTTTAATAATACCACCATGCTCTGATTTTGAGCCGACCATAAATCCGGTAACATCTTGAAGAAACACAAGTGGAATTTTTTTCTGGTTACAATTGGCAATAAATCGGGTTGCTTTATCAGCACTGTCAGAATAAATTACACCACCAAACTGCATTTCGCCTTTTTTAGTTTTTACCACTTTACGCTGATTGGCCACAATCCCGACAGCCCATCCGTCAATTCTGGCATAACCAGTAATTAATGATTGTCCGTAACCTTCTTTGTAAGCTTCAAATTCTGAATTATCAACCAAACGTTTGATGATTTCCATCATATCATATTGTTCCGTTCTAGCTTTTGGTAGGATTCCATAAATATCGTTGGGTTCTAAAGCTGGTTTTTCTGCTTTAATTCGGCTGTAGCCTGCTTTGTCAAAATCACCAATTTTATCTACAATATTTTTGATTTTGTCTAATGCATCTTTATCATCTTTCGCTTTATAATCGGTTACACCTGATATTTCGCAATGCGTTGTAGCACCGCCCAGAGTTTCATTGTCAATTGTTTCGCCAATTGCCGCTTTTACCAAATAACTTCCTGCAAGAAAAATACTTCCTGTTTTATCTACTATTAAAGCTTCATCGCTCATAATTGGTAAGTAAGCTCCTCCGGCAACACAGCTTCCCATAACGGCAGCAATCTGAGTGATTCCCATACTGCTCATTTGGGCATTGTTTCTAAAGATTCGCCCGAAATGTTCTTTATCTGGAAAAATTTCGTCTTGCATTGGCAGATAAACTCCTGCACTGTCCACAAGATAAATAATAGGAAGTCGGTTTTCCATAGCAATTTCCTGTGCGCGAAGGTTTTTCTTTCCTGTTATTGGAAACCAGGCTCCCGCTTTTACAGTAGCATCATTGGCCACAACAATACATTGTTTACCTTTGATGTAACCAATTTTTACGACAACACCGCCAGAAGGACATCCGCCGTGTTCTGGATACATTCCTTCTCCGGCAAAACCGCCAATTTCAATACTTTTAGAATTTTCGTCCAATAAATAAGCGATTCTTTCACGAGCCGTCATTTTACCTTCAGCGTGTAGTTTTTCGATACGTTTTTCGCCTCCGCCTAATTTTACCTTAGCAAATTTTTGTTTTAATTCAGAAAGGAGTAGTTTATTGTGATCTTCGTTTTTATTGAAGTTTAAATCCATGATATAGTATTGATTTGATAAAATAGTGTTGGCTAATTTACAAAATCAATTGCTTTGTGAATTAAGAAAGGCTTATAATATTTTGTTTTTATTTAAACACATAGAAACATAGACTATAATAAATTAGAAAAGGAATTAGAAAGAAACTAGTTTCTAACACATAGCTTTGTGTAAACGGTTGCACAATTTTTTTTAAGTTGAGCACATAAAGAATTATGTGATTTATTATAAGTGAAACGCTTTTTTAAGCACCAGCATAACTATGTTTCTATGTGTTTAAATTAATTACGGCGATTATTTTTCTTTAAATTTGCTTTTTCATACTAATCAGTATTTTTTATGTCAAAAGCTGCAAACACACGTCTTACCATTCTTCAAAAAGCCTTTGAATTGATTTATACCAAAGGCTATCAAACTACCAGTATTGATGAAATTATTGCCACTACGCAGGTTACGAAAGGAGCTTTTTACTACCATTTTAAAACCAAAGACGAAATGGGGATTGCTATTATTGAAGAAATCCTCAAACCGACGATGCAGGAACATTTTATACAACCAACTGAAGCTTCTCAAAACCCAATTGAGGATTTTTATAATATGATTTCGTATTTGCTTCTGGAAGATCCTTTTTTGCAGGTAAAGTACGGTTGTCCTGTTGGAAATCTTACTCAAGAGATGACTCCTTGGAATAACAAGTTTAGTGAGGCTTTGACAGAATTAGTGAATTTGTGGAAAGAAACCATTATAAATTCAATTGAAAAAGGAAAAGAGTCGGGTTTAATTCGTAAAGATGTTGTTGGTGAACAAGTGGCTTTTTTTATCCTGTCAGGCTATTGGGGAATACGAAATTTTGGAAAACTTCAAAATGATAATTCTGTTTATTTGGTTTATTTAAAGGAACTTAGAAGTTATTTGGATAACTTGAAATAAAATTATTTCTCAAAAACATACTAACCGGTATGTTTTTGAATATATTTGCATTGTCTAAATCAAAAAACAATGTATCAAACTCTTTTAGAAGGCCATTCTTATTTAAGGTGGCTCGTATTGGTAAGCTTGTTATGTTCTATTTACATAGCTTACAAAGGTTATTCGCAGAAACTTTCATTTACTAAAACAGCCAATTTATTCCGGCATTGGACGGCAACTATTGCCCATATCCAGCTACTTTTTGGAATATTGGTTTATCTGCAAAGTCCGATTGTGAAATATTTTTGGAGAAACTATAAAGAAGAATTTCAAAATTTGGATGCTTCATTTTTTGGAATTATCCATATTGCTTTGATGTTAATTGCTATTATCATCGTTACAATTGGCTCGGCTCTTTCTAAAAGAAGAAAAACGGACGAAGAGAAATTCAAAACTATGCTTTTCTGGTTTTTGATTGCTTTAGTTATCATTTTTATAGCCATTCCGTGGCCATTTTCACCTCTTGCCAACAGACCTTATTTTAGATAATTATGAAAAATTTATTGCTTACCAATGCCGGAAGATTGCGAATTATTGGATTCTTAGAAGGAACGTCACTTTTAATCTTGCTTTTTATCGCAATGCCTATGAAATATATTTTTGAAATGCCTTTTTTAACAAGACCTGTCGGAACAATTCATGGTGCATTATTTCTGCTTTTTATTTTTAATGCCATAAGTGTTGGAGTAGAGCAGAACTGGAAATTTGCAACTACAACATGGAAAGTGCTTTTGGCCTGTATTATTCCGTTTGGAACTTTTTATATTGATTCCAGAATTCTTAGTAAAATTAAATAATCAAAATGTTGTACTATGATTTTTGTATTCAAAACAAACGTTGACAGTATTTCTAAAGTGAAGAAAGTTACGCCAAAACTAAATCAGTTATTTCCAAATTCAAATTGGAATTTTGATCTCGAAGATTGTGATAATATTCTACGATTTGAGTGTAAAGATGATATTATCGAAAAGTTAATTTTTTTAATGAAAGTAATTGGCTTTGAATGTGAAGTATTATAAAAACAAAAACATCCGTAGTAGTGGATGTTTTTTGTATAAATTCTAATTGAATTATTTTTTAGGGGTGCAAACCATTCGTTTTAAGATAGCCCATTGTTTTAGTGCATCTCGAGCTTCGACAGCAGGGTAGCCCAACATTGTTTTTCCAGCAGGAACGTCTCCAGTTACACCAGATCCGGCACCAATTACGGCTCCGTCTCCAATTGTCGTATGATCTTTTATGGAAGCACTTCCGCCAATAATAACGCCATTCCCTAAAGTTACAGAACCTGCTAAACCGCTGTTTCCAGCCATAATACAGAACTTTCCAAGTTTGCTGTTATGCCCAATTTGAACTAAATTATCTATTTTACAACCATCTCCTAAAATTGTAGAGCTAAATTTCCCACGGTCAACACATGAATTTGCACCAATTTCAACTCCGTTTCCAATGACAACATTTCCAATTTGCGGAATTTTCACCAACCCTTTTTCAGCGCAAGGACGAAATCCGAAACCATCTGCCCCAATTGTTGCATTTGGATGAATAATACAATCGTTTCCAATGTGACAGCGTTCACGAACAACTGTTCCAGACCAAATAATAGTATTTATTCCGATAGTGGATTCGTCTAAAATGGTAACGTTAGGATAAATCACCGCATAAGCACCAATTTCGGCTTTTGGGCCAATGTAACAGCCGGCACCAATTTTAGCGCCTTCGCCAATAATCGCAGTTTCATCTATAGTGGCGGTTTTATGAATGTCATTACGAAAGATTGGAGCTGGCTGGGCAAAAAGGGCAAGAATCTGAGACATTGCCAAATCTGCATTTTTTACTTTTATGAAAGCACGGTTTTCTCCAGGTTCAATCGAAATATCTTCGTTGACTATAGCTATGGATGCATTTGATGCCGACCAATATTTTTCATATTTTTTATTTCCAATAAATGAGATTTCTGAAGTTGTTGCTTTTTCTAATTGTTCTGTGGCGTTTATGGTTTGTGAAGTACTGCCGCAAATTACGCCATTAATAACTTCATTAATTTCTTGAATTGAATAGAATCTCATTGACAAATTTAATAGATTGTGTGTTATTTTTTGCCAAATAAAATGAATTACATTTTAATTACCTAATTAATTTTTTGGGTTTCTTAATAAAAAAATAAAATAACAATATAATTTTTGAAAAATTAACATTTAAAATATTAATTGATGAGATTTTTTTAAGAATTTGACTGGCTGTAACTTAGATTTTGAGTAAAATCAGTTCGAAATTTAGAAGAAGAAACAAATCATTTAATTACTAAGTAATAACTTACATTTGTTTTGTTAAATCACTTAATTGTTGATAGTTGTAAAAAAAGCGATTCGCTTTTTAACGAATCGCTTTTTATAAATTATTCTTTAATTTTTGATAAAGAAACTGCGTTGATGCAGTATCGCAAACCACTTGGTGGAGGTCCATCAGGAAAAATGTGTCCTAAATGCGCATCGCAGACATTGCATACCACTTCTACACGAACCATTCCGTATGATCTATCGGCATGATACCCGATAACATTTTCTTTGATTGGCTGTGTAAAAGACGGCCACCCGGTTCCCGATTCGAATTTTTCGCTCGCATCAAAAAGAACTGTTCCACAGCATTTACACTCATAAATTCCAGGATCAAATAGACTGCACATTTCAGAGCTGAAAGATCTTTCGGTTCCTTTTAAACGTGTTACTTGAAATTCTTCTGGAGTCAAGATTTGTTTCCATTCTTCCTCCGTTTTTTCCACTCTCTTTTCAGGAGCCGGATTTCCTTTATTTGTAAAATGAATTACATCTGCCCATTTTATCATAACTAGTTTTTTTTAGTTTTCAGTCTCAGTCTCAGTTTTCAGTGAATTGCGACTGCGACTGAAAACTGCGACTGAACACTATTCTTCCTCTTTCTGTCCCATCATCATCAGATAGGCTTTTAGGAAAGGATCGATATTTCCATTCATTACACCGTCAACATCGCTGGTTTCGTAACCTGTACGAACGTCTTTTACTAATTTATAAGGTTGCATTACGTAATTGCGAATCTGCGAACCCCATTCGATTTTCATTTTTCCGGCTTCAATATCGGCGCGCTGTGCTTGTTGTTTTTTCAACTCAATTTCGTACAATTGAGAACGAAGCATTTGCATAGCACGTTGTCTGTTATCCTGTTGAGAACGTGTTTCAGAACACTGAATTTGGATTCCAGTTGGTTTGTGAACCAATTGAACTTTAGTTTCAACCTTATTTACGTTTTGTCCACCGGCACCACTAGAACGAGAAGTTGTAATCTCGATATCAGCTGGATTAATATCAATTTCGATACTGTCATCAACTAATGGATAAACGTATACAGAAACGAATGAAGTATGACGTTTGGCATTACTGTCAAAAGGTGAGATTCTTACTAAGCGGTGCACTCCGTTTTCTCCTTTTAAATATCCAAAGGAATAATCTCCTTCAAATTCTAAAGTTACCGTTTTGATTCCAGCAACATCACCTTCTTGAAAGTTCAGCTCTTTAATTTTGTAGCCATAACTTTCTCCCCACATCATATACATACGCATCAGCATTCCTGCCCAGTCGCAACTTTCAGTTCCTCCGGCTCCAGCCGTAATTTGAACCACAGCGCTTAAACTGTCTCCTTCGTCAGAAAGCATGTTTTTGAATTCGATGTTTTCAATGTGCGATTGTGCAATATTATATTGTTCATCTAGTTCATCAACAGTAAGTTCTCCTTCTTTATAGAAATCATAAGCGAGCTGTAATTCTTCTGTTAGAGAAACGGCTTTGTCGTAATCTTCAATCCATTTTTTCTTGTTTCGAAGATTTTTTACAATGTTTTCGGCGTCTTTTGGATTGTTCCAAAAGTCAGGTGCAAATGTTTTTTCTTCTTCGTTGGCAATTTCGATTAGCTTGGCATCGACGTCAAAGATACCTCCTCAACGCACCAAGGCGCTCCACAATACCTTTTACTTGTTCGGCTGTTGTCATAAATTAATTAATAGGGATTTATATGTTTTTTATCAAAATTACGTTAATTTGGTCTATAGAAACGAGCGAGTTAAATTTTACTAAAACTTGCGGAGAATAACTATAAGTAATACGTAATTTTGCATACAAAAATAAGATATAGTTTTTAGAATATGGAAATAAATTTAATCAGCGATACCATAACAAAGCCTACTTATGAAATGCTGCAGTATATGTTTAACGCCCATGTTGGCGACGATGTATACAAACAGGATCCTACGGTGATTGAATTGGAAAACAGAACAGCGGAGTTTTTTGGTATGGAAGCTGGGCTTTTTTTTCCGTCTGGAACTATGGCAAATCAGACTGCGATTAAACTGCATACGCAACCAGGAGAGCAGTTAATTGCAGATAAATATGCTCATGTTTATCATTATGAAGGAGGGGGAGTTTCTTTTAACAGCGGTGTTTCCTGCTGTTTAGTAGATGGAAATAGAGGAATGATAACGGCGGCGCAAGTTAAAGCAGCAATAAACGACCCAGAATTTTATCATAGTCCGTTGACCAGTTTGGTTTGTGTTGAAAATACAACCAACAAAGGAGGTGGTGCTTGTTACGAATTAGAAGATTTAAGAGAGATAAAGAAAGTTTGTGATGCCAATAATCTGAAATTCCACATGGATGGCGCCAGAATTTGGAATGCTTTGGTGGCAAAAAGACAAAATCCCAAAGAATTTGGAGCTATTTTCGATACTATTTCGGTTTGTTTATCTAAAGGATTAGGTGCTCCAATAGGTTCTGTATTGCTTGGAAGTAAAGCTGATATTCACAGAGCGTTGAGAATCAGAAAGATATTAGGGGGAGGAATGCGTCAGGTTGGGTATTTAGCTGCTGCGGGATTATACGCTTTAGCACATAATATTGAGAGATTGGCAGAAGATCATCGTCGAGCAAAAGAGATTGCAAAAATATTAAGTACAAAACAATGGATTGCATCTATTGAACCTGTTGAAACCAATATTTTAATTTTTTCATTGGCAGAAGGTTATAGCGACCAATTATTGATTGAAAAATTAAAACAGAAAAATATACTTATAAGTTCTTTAGGACATAACAAACTTCGTATTGTGACGCATTTAGATTACAAAGAAGTCATGCATACTTATGTTTTAGAAACACTTTCGAAGTTTTAAAGAAAGTGACAAAGTGACAAAGGTTCAGAGTAACAAAGCTTAAAAAAAGACGCAATATGCGTCTTTTTTTGTTTTTTGAGTAAGAGAGAAGAAACCTTTGTCCCTTTGTAACTCTGTATCTTTGCCTCTTATTTAAACAAATTATCCATTCCAGGAATAGAAGGCATATCCATTCTAGCAACAGCGTCTAATTCTCTTTCGTTGACATTGGTTGCTTTTTCAATTGCTTTGTTCAAAGTAACAATTAAATAGTCTTCCAGCTGTTCTTTATCTTCCATTAAAGAGTCGTCAATAGAGATTGATTTTATTTTTCTGCTGGCAGTAATAGTCACTTTCAGTAATCCATCTGCGCTTTGCTCATCAATCAAAACAGTATCTAAACGCTTTTTAGTATCTTCAATTTTTTGTTGGGTTTCTTTAAGTTTACCCATCATTCCCATTAAATCCATTTTTGTTGATTTTTTAAATTGTTTTCAGACAAAATTAGTATATTGCTATATTATTTCAATAGAATATTTTAAGAAAAAATTAATTTGGTTCTATTGTGTTTGTACTATTTTTGCGTCTTTATTTTTAAAAATTAATGCTCATTCAATGCAAAATGATATATCGGCTCCAAAGGCCAAAATAATTCCAAAAACATTAAAAAAACACAAAGAATCCAGAATTGACAACTATTTCTGGCTGAACGACAGAGAAAATTCAGAAGTAATTGATTACCTCAATCAGGAAAATGCTTACTATGAAAATATGACTTCTCATACAAAATCTTTAAAAGATAATTTGTTTGAAGAAATGAAAGGAAGAATCAAAGAAGATGATTCTTCTGTTCCTTATTTTTATAATGGATATTTCTATATTACCCGTTTTGAAACCGGGCAGGATTATCCAATTTTTGCCAGAAAAAAAGGAAGTCTTGCTGCAGACGAAGAAATTCTTTTTAACTGTAATGAGATGGCAAAAGGACATGCTTATTTTAAATTAGGAGGTTTAAGCATTAGTCCGGATAATAAATTTGCCAGTTTTGGAGTAGATATCGTAGGAAGAAGAATTTATACCATTCAAATTAAAAATTTAGAAACTGGCGAAATTTTAGCTGATAAAATAGAAAATGTTACAGGAGCTTCAGTGTGGGCAAATGACAATAATACTATTTTTTATGTAAGACAAGATCAGGTGACGTTGAGAGCTGATAAAGTTTTTAAACATAAATTGAATACAGCGTCTGATAAAGATGTTTTGGTTTTTGATGAAGTTGATGATACTTTTAATGTTTCAATCAGCAAAGAGAAATCAAGAAAATATATTGTTATTGGTTCTGGAAGTACTTTGACAACAGAATATAGAATTTTAAATTCTAACAATCCCGATGGAGAATTTGTTGTTTTTCAGCCACGTGTCCGCGGATTGGAATACAGCATTTCGCACTATGAAGATTCGTTTTATATTTTGACGAATAAAGATAAAGCGACCAATTTTAAATTGATGAAAACGCCTGAAGATAAAACAGGAAAGAAAAACTGGGTAGATCTTATTCCGCACAGAGAAGATGTTTTATTGGAAGATATTGAAATATTTAAAAATTATTTAGTTGTAGAGGAGCGTTCTAATGGTTTAAATCATATCCGCATTATGCCGTGGAATGATGAACCTGATTATTATCTTCCGTTTGGCAGTGAAACGTATAATGCTTACACGACAACCAATGTAGATTTTGATACCGACATTTTACGTTATAGTTATCAGTCATTGGCAACGCCATCGTCTGTAATTGATTTTAATATGAAAACTAAAACCAAAGAAATCTTGAAAGAGCAAGAGGTTTTGGGAGGAAAGTTCGATAAAAACAATTACATCGAAGAAAGAGTGTGGGCAACAGCTGGAGATGGTGTAAAAGTGCCAATTTCGATGGTTTACCGAAAAGGGCTGGAGAAAAATGGTAAAAATCCGTTGTTGCTTTATGCTTACGGTTCATATGGAATTACAATGGATACTTATTTTTCTTCAACAAGATTATCGCTTTTAGATCGCGGATTTGTTTACGCTATTGCTCATATTCGTGGAGGAGAAGATTTAGGAAGACAATGGTATGAAGATGGAAAACTGTTAAAAAAGAAAAATACCTTTACAGATTTCATTGATTGCTCTAAATTTGTAATAGACCAAAAGTACACTTCTCCAGAACATTTGTATGCAGAAGGAGGATCAGCAGGAGGTCTTTTAATGGGAGTGATTGTAAATGAAGCTCCTGAATTGTATAACGGAGTCATAGCTCAGGTGCCTTTTGTAGACGTAATTACCACAATGCTGGATGACAGCATTCCGCTTACAACTGGAGAGTATGATGAATGGGGCAACCCAAACAAAAAAGAATATTATGATTATATGTTGTCGTATTCACCTTACGATAATGTAAAAGCGCAGGAATATCCTAATATGTATGTATCTACAGGATTACACGATTCGCAGGTACAATATTGGGAGCCAGCTAAATGGGTTGCAAAATTGCGAGATCTAAAAACAAATAATAAACTTTTATTTTTAGATACAAACATGGATGCAGGTCATGGCGGGGCTTCGGGACGTTTTGAGGCTTTGAAAGACTTAGCAAAAGAATTTAGTTTTTTGTTAGATTTAGAAAAAATTAAAAGCTAATTAGATTTTTTTTGTTAAATTTGCAACCTATCAAGGTTAATTAAAAATGCCCTTGATTAACTATTTTTTTATGAAAGAAGAAATAACCGCTTATAATAATGTTTTAGAGTTAATAGGTAACACCCCGCTTATTAAACTAAATAAAATCACCGAAGAGTTAGAAGGAAATTTCTACGCAAAGGTAGAAGCTTTCAATCCAGGTCATTCCTCAAAAGATAGAATAGCATTATATATTATTGAAGAGGCCGAAAAAAGAGGAATTCTATCACCAGGAGATACCATTATCGAAACCACATCTGGAAATACAGGATTTAGTTTGGCAATGGTAAGCATTATTAAAGGTTACAATTGTATTTTAGCAGTAAGTTCAAAATCATCAAAAGATAAAATTGACATGCTGCGCAGTTTAGGAGCTAAAGTATATGTCTGTCCGGCTCACGTTTCTGCAGATGATGAAAGATCATACTACAATGTAGCAAAACGTTTACACGAAGAAACAAAAGGATCAGTTTACATTAATCAATATTTTAACCAATTGAATATTGATGCTCACTACAACACTACAGGTCCTGAAATTTGGGAACAGACAAAAGGACAAATCACGCACTTAGTTGCTTGCAGCGGAACAGGAGGAACTATCTCTGGAACTGCAAAATTCTTAAAAGAAAAAAATCCAAATATTAGAATCTTAGGAGTTGACGCTTTTGGATCTGTGTTGAAAAAATACCACGAAACAAAAGAGTTTGACAGCAAAGAAATTTACCCTTACCGTATAGAAGGTCTTGGAAAAAACTTAATTCCGTCTGCTACAGATTTTGATATTATTGATAAATTCATGAAAGTAACCGACGAAGAGAGTGCACACTCAGCAAGAGAAATCACTCGTAAAGAAGGTTTATTTGTTGGATATACTTCTGGAGCAGTAATGCAGGCTATAAAACAATATGCTGAAGAAGGCGAATTTACAAAAGACAGCAATATTATCGCTATTTTCCCAGATCACGGTTCTCGTTATATGAGTAAAGTATTCAGCGATGACTGGATGAACGAACAAGGTTTCTTTGACAGCGTTAACGAAGAAGAAGCTCAAAAAATTGAATTCGTAAAGTAATTAAGTTACTTTTTTAAATATCAAACTCCATCCGTATTTACGAATGGAGTTTTTTTATGGTCTAAATTTAAAATGAGATATTAGGTATTTTGTTAAAAGAGCGTATTTATGCGTAAGAAATTAGTAAGTTGATTAAATTTTGACTTGTATTTTAGTAATATCGTTAAAAGTGTAAAAATGTATTTTGACGATATAAAATGCTCGAAATTGTTTATTTTAACGAGTATTTCTGTAGGTTGTCGGAAATATTTCCGCTCCAATTCATAATAATCTAGTTTAGCAGTGTTAAAATAACCTTAGTTGTTTAATCCCTAAAATCTATTATTATGAAAAAATTACTACTCACAGTTTTGTTTGTAAGTTATTTGAATGTTACTGCTCAAACACCGATTCAGGAATTTAACTTTAATGGTACTTTAAATAATACCGCTAACACCACTTCGTTTATGGGAATCGATAATTTCGTTGCCGACAGGGCAGGGGAAGCCAGAGGTGCCCAAAGATTAAATAATAAAGCGCTAGAAGCAGTTATAGACAATCTGCCACAAGGTAAGAGTGCTCGAACAGTTAGTATCTGGGTTAAATTCAATGATATTTCAAGTGCAAATTATATTTGGGGATACGGAAATGCTTATAATGCGCAATACTGCGGTTTATTGCAGCAAGGAACATCTTCTTCTAACTCCGATTTGAGTTTGGCTGCTTGGGGTGCTTCAAATGATGTGATCGTTTCTACTCCTTTAGAAAAATATGTTTGGTATAATTATACGATTACTTATGAAGGAGCAACTTCTAGAATCTATCGTGACGGAAAGCTGTTGAAATATCTTGAAGGCATGACAAGAGCCACAAACGGTACTATTTTTAGATTAGGCGAAATTAATACTACTATTGGTATTAATGCGGATATAGACGATTTAAAAATCTACAATGTAGCTTTAACTCCAGAACAGGTAAAAGATCTTTATGAAAGCGGAAAACCTGTCGTAGCTGTTGCAAGTACGCCAACAATGGAATTAAAGACTTCTAAAACGGTTACTGCAAACGGAAAAACGGCGGCTAAACCAGCAAGTGGCAAAATAATAACTACAACTGATGTTAGTGGTACTGCAAAAAATATTGAAGTCTACTCGCAAGGTCAAAAAATAGAAGGAAGTAATGCAATGAATATTAATGATCTGCCAGAGGGAACTTATTTGCTAAAAATTACTAGTTCTCCAGCCAAAAAGATTACTTCAAAATAACAGCTTTTACTTAGTTTTTAATTTTAGTTAGTTTGAATGTTGCGAAAGCAATGTAATTTTTTGAAATAGTAATAAAAAAAACCTTCTGGAGCTCAGAAGGTTTTTTATTGAATTATCTTTTTTTCTGCTGGCCTGGAGCATATGCTTTGGCACTTTTGCTTCCTGAAGCTTTTTTAGCTTGTCCTGGCGGTATTTTTTTTTCTCTGGGTGCTGGTGCTGCAGTATGCGTGTGCGTGCTGCAACTGATAACGCTTAATACTAAAAATAAAAGTACTAAAACGATAACTGCGATTCTAGTGATTTTTGATGTCTGCATTTTGGGGTAATTGATTGTTAATTCTCTTCACAGCAAATATATATTTTAAAGTAGAATTAATGAAATAACAGTCCAAAAAGTCTGATTTTTAAAATTTGTGAGAATTATGTATTTATATGTAGGAATTTCTTGGTAATGCTGAATTAAAATTATAGTTTTAACAAAATTTGTAAAAATTCAATTAGGGTTTTAATGAGCTGAAGTATTGTAGTTTAAATTCTTTGAAAAAAGAAGATTTTCATTCAAATACGTTGAAAAATATACTTTTAATATCTTTTTATATATGAAAAAATTATTACTCTCTTTGATGTTTGTAAGTTTTTTGAATACGAATGCACAAAATCCGGTGCAGGAATTTACTTTTAATGGGAATATGAATAGTGCTGATAACACCATTTCATTTTTAGGAACTCCTGTTTTTGTAAATGACAGAATGGGAACTCCTAAAAGTGCTTTACGCCTAACGAATAAAGCGTATCAAGCAGTAGTTGGCGATCTTCCGCAGGATAATAAACCAAAGACTTTTTCTGTTTGGGTAAAATTTAATGCTGTTACTGCGGCCAATTATATTTTGGGTTATGGAACAGCAGTAAACGGACAGTATTTTGGACTCATACAACAACCAGCAGTTTCTGGTAATTCCGATTTAAGTTTGGTGGGTTGGGGTGATACAAACAATGTTGTTGTTTCGGTACCGCTTATAAAAGAGACTTGGTATTTTTATAGTGTTACCTACGATGGAAATGTATCAAAAATATATCGTAATGGAGAACTGCTAAAATCTGTAGAGGGTATTCAACGTTCGGCAAAAGGATATATTTTAAATATCGGAAAACTGAATACGGCAACAAGTATTAGTGCCGATATTGATGATTTAAGGTTATATACTGTTGCAATGACAGATGAACAGGTGAGAGAAGCTTATAATAGTTCTAAACCAGCTGTTTCGACACCACAACCGCAAGTAGCATCTCCAATAAAAAAGACAGTTACGGCTCCTGCAAAAACTTCGGCTCCAGCTCCAGCAGCACCTGTTACAGCTTCTTCAAATGAAGCTAATAAAGGTGGAAAAAATATTGAGGTTTTCTCGCAAGGTAAAAAACTAATAGGAACTGATGCTTCAAATATCACTGACTTGCCAGAAGGAACTTATTTGATTAAAGTGACGAATGGAACTCCTCAAAAATAATTTTTGAATTTTATATAAGCAAAAAGCCTTCTGAAATTTCAGAAGGCTTTTTGTTTCTAGCTTAATACGCTAATTACTACGAATAGAACTACTAGTGCTATTATGGCGTATCTTGTGATTTTTGAGGTTTGCATAAAATATTGGGATTAAAAGAACTATTCAAAAATGTAACTGACAAACTCATCTCTCTTATCATAAGGAATATCATAGTGAAGAGATTTTAATATCATTGTATTCCAAGGCTTCCAATCATCAGAGAGTTCATTATTAGTTACTTTATAGTGATCTAATATTCCTTCTACAAAATAATCTTTCAAAGGAAGATCAAGTGTCCTTTCTTTACCATCTTTTGTGAGAACTACCTTGTACTCTAAATTATTATTTTTATCAATATGAAACATAAATACACCACTGTCCCACGAACTTAAATATTCCAAATCACCATCTGAGTCATATTCAGTTGGTACAAGATCATTATCTTTTTCATATTCAAATATCATAGACATCATACGTTCATTTACCCATTGATAGAAAACATCTGCACTATCTAGTAAATCTTTTTTTTCTTTTTCAGAATCCCACCATTCTTTCTCTGTAACTTCACCATCAGGATAAATTTCAATCTGATATTTATTAAATCTAGTGTTAAGGTTATCTATATTACTGTCATATTTATTAAATATTGAATTAATTAAATCATCAATTTCATCAAATGATATCCAAAAAGAATTTGTTAAATCATTCTCATCAATGTATTCAATTTTACCATACCTGATAGACCCTTTATCAATATTAAATATGATATTGATTTTTTGCCAATTTTTACCTTTTAATTGTTCTATTATTTCATTATAATTTGTTATCACGCCTAAGTATTTTATGGGTTTCTATATCTTGTTGATAATTCAGTGTCTAAATTACCATCTTTATAAATTTTAACATCAACTGATGTTGGTCTTTGACTATTTCCATCAAAATTAAATTTCATTTCTGCTTTTATTTTAACATTTGGATTTGCCCTTTTAAAATCAGATACTGCTTTCTCCATGTTATACCATTGTCCACCAGCTCTATTTTCCACTGCATTTTGAGAAAAATAATTTATTTGCTCACTTGGGCCTCCCCATTCATTTCTAAATATGTGACCGCCATCATCATTAGAAAATCCATCTTTAACATTTTTTGTTTTTTGCTGAAATCCTTCATTTCTAGCTTTTGAAGCAAAATCAAGATCATCCATAATGGCTTTGTTAACTCTGCCCAATTCATCTGTTTCAAAAACATATTTTGCATTATCTACAACATATTTGAATTTCTTCATTAAAGGAGGAGCTACATTTAGAAATTTATTCCAACCTTGTCCTTTGTCTCCAGATATTGCATGAATTTCGTTGTCTAAAATTTCAGCCCATCTTTTCCCTTTATTATCGACTAAAATAAGCTTACCATCAAGTTTTTTAATTGACCAGGTACTTGGTAATTGTTTTGTAATTTCAAGTAGTTCTGCGAGTTTTTTAGCCCCTAAAACTTTATCAAGCTCTTCTAGTACTTCTTTGTCAAGATTGCCTGAGAAAGATTTACCCATCTCAACACCATCTGGACCATCACATGTTGGACATTCGTTAACAGGAGGAGTATCTACTTTTGTTGCTGTACCATTTGGTTCAACTCTATACCATTTAGTCCCTTCCGCACGTCTTATACCTTTTTCATAAGCAGTGATTGCTCCGTCTGTGGTGTAAACAACCTTACCTGTGGCTTCTGAAAGAGCTTTAGCACTGCCTAAGTCATTACATGAAAGTAATATTATTTCTTTCTTTTTACTTAATTTTTTGCTTAATAAATCACCTAATTCTTCTGGACTATGTTCAACTCCATCAACTATAAATTTTCCATTATCTGTTGCGTGTAAACTTAAAGATAACTGGTCAGAACTTTTAAGAAGCTTGTTAAAATTAGCAGCTAATGCTTCACGTACTTTTTTACTAATACCTGGTTCTAACTTGGCTAAAGGCGTAATTACAAACTTACCAAATTTATCAACCCCAGCTTTTATAAATGGACTGCTAATTTTTGCAAATTTACCCATAATTGCTCCAATAGCATCTAATCGATCTAGGGTTTGGAAAAATGTAGCTAAACCTTTTGCTTCACCAGCTCCATAAAAACAAGAGATTACAACAAATCCTACTTCTCCTGTCGCATAAGATGCCATACATGCATTTGCAGAATATTTATCCCATTGCTCTCCAGCAAGATCTCCAATTGTTGACCAGCTAAGTTTAGTTAAACCATCCCATAATTTGACAGCTTGATTATCTTCGTTTGTAATTAATTTGATGACCATTGATGCTCCCTCAGGAATTCCTCCCACAGCACCAACTAAACCATTCCAGATACCGCATGTAAACGCAAAACCACAACGGCTTTCAGAGTACTTAACTACGTCCTTATCATTGTTTGTGATGAAATTATTCATTTTATCCTTAACAACACTAAATGTTATGTATGAATAAACTTGAGCAGGAATAGGATTGTAATCCTTATCATCAGGATTATAAAAACGAATAGGAATTTTCGCTTCTCCAATAATGCCTGCTAAACCATCTAACATTGCAGTTAATGGATTAAAAGGAGTATAAGTTCCCTCAAATTTTGGTAATATATCAATTAAGGCCTTAAGATATTTATTCATCTCAGGTGTTCCTTTTCCTTCTATACCATCTCCTAAGAAAGTTTTTATCGAAGGATCTGAGGCATTTGTGAAATCAATTAATAAACCAATTTCTTTTCCTTTTAGAGAAGATAAGTAATTGTTTATTTCAGTTTTTTTAGCTTCAGGAGTCTTAGAATCAACTAAGTATATTTTACATAAAGTTTTGGTATTTTCCTTAATTCCAACTAATTGACTTAATATTTTTTGCTTTTCTGTATCTGAAATTACTGTAGCAAAATCGAAAAGATGTGCTTCCTTTGTATTAACGTCTGTTTTATCTTCAGTATATTTTTTATTAGCATTTCTACCTAAATTAACTACATAATTGGTATACTCTCCATTACCAGTTCCTCCTTTAACACCATTGTCAGAACTACAATCTAGGATTCCCCAAACTTGAGTTCTGGAGTCTTTTAATCCTTCTTTTTTAGATTTGTCCTCAACTATCGTTTTTATATATTGTTGTAAACCTGATATATTTCCGGAACTCATGAAGGATTTTATATAATCGTATTTAGTTCGGATATATTTTTTATCTACGTTACATTCGCCTTTATTATTTGCAAATAACCAAATCCATGGATTACCAGTTACAGTTTTTGTAACTGCGTGAATTTCTCTCTTTTCAACGCCATTAACAGTATGGATATAAACATATTTTTGTTCTTTATCGTCCCAAACATAATTTACTATTTCTCCATTAAATAGATCACTAAATCCAGATGTAAAACCATCTTCAGCAATATAATCTCCTGAATATACACTAGTTAATTTAGTTTTTACAAACTCAAAATTTGGGGAAATTCCATATCCTCCAGCTAAAGCCCCAGCAGAACTCTTCTGGAAACCATAGAATTTCCATCCTCCACTATGAATAATATCCCAATCGTTATGAGATAGGACAGTACCATTCCCATAATCCATTAAGAGATTGGTTTTGTCAGATTCGGCATTTGTTGAAAATGGGTGTTTTAAACCAAAAATACCATGACCTAATTCGTGTGCAGCAGTTTTTAAATCACCACTGTTAAATACAAAAGCATATTGACCGCCAAGTGGCATGAAACCGTCATATGCTTCCGAACCAGGTTTTCCGGTGTAGAGAACATAATACGTTTTCTCATTATATTTGAAGTCGTTATTGTCTTCAATTTGAGTTATGATATCGATCTGACCATCTGTATAAAAGTTAAAAAGATCACTGTCTCCACATTCAATTTCAGATGGTAAATCGCTAATTTGTACATTTTGAGACGTTACAGTAAAACTAATACCAGCTTTATTGTAAACCTCATTAAGGAACTTTTCAGCTTCAGTGTTATCAGGAGTTTTTACTCCGTTGATTCCCAATAATGTTACGCTAATTGGGGTTTTCTTAGTTAGATCCCAAACGTTTATTTTACCTGCAATTTCAGATTTACCTTGGATTGTTTTAGTAGAATCCTGCGGATTTTTTTCTTCTTTGCCTTTTACTGTCGCAATAATGCTGTATTTACCGAATTCAAATTTTTTGGTCAGTTTTATTTCAGCTTGTGTCTCATTTTTCCATTCAAAATCGACTTTTTCTCCTGCACTGGTTTTAAAAATAATATCCTTTTGGGATTTGCCATTTTTAAAAGTAGCTTCAGCATAAACAACTTCTTGATGTTTGCTGAATAAATCAGATACAGCTTTATAATCAACATTATAATTGCCTCCTGCTGCCATCGGAATGGTTTCGTAAGTCTGTAAGATTTTTGGCGCTCCATTTGCCGGCATCTTGTCATAGGCATACTTATTACTAACAGTCTCGGTAAGGCTGTTGGAGAATTTAATTACTGCGTCTTTCGAGGATACTTGAGTGACTTCACCGCTGCTCGAAACACCATTTGTATTTGAAGCAACTGCTTTTCCGCCTTCTGCTCCTTGTGAAATAGTAGGCTCTCCTTTTCCATTTGCAGGAATTGTCACTGTTTTACCCTCTTTATCGGTAAAGACTTGCTCATAAGGAGATTTTGCTAGTGTCGTAACTGCTCCATTTTCTCCTTTTATGGTTACAGTTCCATCAGGATTTAAGGTTGCTGATTTCACAACATAATCTAATGTTCCCTCTACAGGTTTTCCATCGCTTCCAAATACATCCGTAAGAATTTGATCACCATCAACCATCCCTTTCCACTCAGCATCATAAGAAGCAATAATCTCCCCAGAAATCAATTTAAAATCGGTATTTAAGCCGATATTGTTAAATGTGATTCGGATGCGGGTGTTTTCGCCAATGCTTCCTTTAGATTCTCCTTTTTCGTCTTTTCCGGCGAGTGCATCGGCAGCGTCAATTAGTTTTCTGAATTTTTCAAGGAAAGGGAAGGTTACATAACCATCTCCAGAAAAAGTTCCGTTGCTTCCGGTAGCATGCAGTACTACTACAGGGAAATCTCCTGCTGCAATTACATCGTTTGGAAAAAGTGTTGCTAACGGACTAGTATTGGCTAAATCGGCAGGATCTGGTTTTATACCACAGCCTTGAAAAGCAATTTCGTCTCTAACCAGAGTTTGAAATTCTTTAACTGTACTGTGGGTATATTTTCCAACATCACAAGAAGCACCAACAGTATATTCGTAAGTTGTGTTTGGTTTTAAATTACTAATGGTAACCGATTCTCTAGGCGTAACAATTTTATACCATTCTGAATCGGCATTTTTTTCACGATAGTTTACTTGATAATCAAAATTATCAAGGTTTCCTGACCAAGTTACTTTTGCCTGGTTTTCGCTTATTCCTTCTACATTTATGGCCAGAGGAGCAGTACAGAATACTTCGTAATCGAAAGAGTAAATTTCGCTGAATCCATTATTTTTAAATACACCAACTTCTTCTGCACCCAAAAGTGCTTTTGCTTTTACTCTCCAAGCATATCTTTTACCTGGAATCAATTGCGGTTCCGATACGCCATATTGCAGCGTAGTTGATCGTGTAGTGGTTGTAAATAGAGGAGGTGAGTAGGCAAATGCATTTTGTATAGGCGTGTATTTGTCCCATATTTCTACTAATGAAAACTCATATTCCACATTACTCACGTTAATCTGTCTTGGAGTCCAGCTGAAGATAATGTTCTGAATATTCTGCTGCATTATCGAAGCATTGTTCAAAGGCAGATTCAGAAATGGTGGATCGTTCTGGAAAACAACAGTTGTTACACTGGTTTTCTTCGAAAGCTTTTTATTCGTTGCAAAGTCATAAACCTCAACAGAGAATGTATAAATACCTTCTGGAAGTGCCTGTGCATATTGGTTCGGATTTATTCCAAGAAGGTTTTGATACTGAAAGTAAGGTGCTAAATCTACATTGGTTAACTGAAGCGGTACACCTCCTTCTAGAAAAAGATCGTGCGCTCCAACTACAAAATCGTTGGTCATTAAAGAAATAGACTGCCCTTGGAAATAACACTTTAATCGAATCTGACGATTGGAAATGGTTAAATCGTTTAAAGCAATCTGCACTTTAATGGGACTATTTATGGTAGACGCATCGGCATAATTGCTTAAGTAAATCGGTGAAGGCTGTGTAATCTGCGTACTAATGGTAACTGGATAGGTCTGTGCTATACCAGAAACTATTGCCGAAAGCCAAAACCCAAGGGTTAAGAATAGTTGAAATTGTAGTTTTTTTAGCATTTGGGTGTATTTATAACTATTATACTTTTAAAATCTTTTCTTCTTTAATATTTTAATTCGATTGAATCGTTTACAGCTTTCTCTACTGCCAGTTGGTGATAAAACGGAATTATTTTTTCTTCTAATTGTCTGCTGATTTCTTTGTCTTCTTTTTTATCCTTATTTAATTCAAAGAAATTGTTGACTTCCTGTTTACTGAAAGCAGCCATTGATTCGTTATTCTGTAATTCGCTTTGCGGTAATTTGGAAAGAAGAGCAAATTCCTTCATCATCCATCTGTGGTTGATTAATTGCTTTTCTGCTATTTTGCTTCTTTCTACCAATTTTTGATACCTCTCTTTAGCCACTTTGTCTTTAGCTTCGTCACTGTTTACACCATGCATTTTGTCTGTATTGACACGACCGATTGCAGCAGTATAAACTTGTTCGATATGCTGGTCTTTAGCCGCGATTTCCCGATTTAATTTCTGAACAATGTCGTAAAGTGCATTATTGTATTGAGAAACCATTTCCTTATTGGCATTATATTCATCCAGATAATCCAGTACTTTCTCTTTGAATTCTTTGTCTTCCAAAGTCATTCTGGCAACGTCTAAACGTTTGTCCAGTTTTTGTAATTCAGTTTCTGGTAAAGGTCTTAAAGCATTTTGAAGCTGTTCCAGTTTGTTGACAATCTCGCTTTTTGTTCCTTCTAAAACAACATCATTTGAAGAAATTTTCAGTCTGGTTTCTGGAGTTTCTTCTTGAGTTATTGATTTTTCTTCAGTTCGTTTTGGACGAAGTTTTATTTTGTCGAAAGAATAGGTATAAGATAAAGTTGCTGTTAAATCATTATTTCGAACTGTTTGTGAACTGCTGAAAAGTGTGATGCAGTTTAACCCGAAATTATGTTTCTGCATATAGATGTATGTTCCGTTTAAACGAATATTAAATACATCATTTACTTTATCTCCATTACTAAAACTGCTGTTGTAGCTGGTAGAGAATGATGTATTTAGTTTCTTGTCGTAAAATTGTTTTGTAGCACCAATTGTGGGGCCTAAAATTAAGTTATCGCCAACATCCAGCTTTCCGATAGTGCTATTAAAAGAAGCTGTAAGATTTAAATCTTGCTGTGGATAACCTAAAATATACGAAAGTCCTGTATTGTAATAGGTACTTGCGCCTCCAGCAACCGTTTTTCCTTGTTGCTGATTTACGGCATCTTGCATGCTGAAATTGGCATTAAAAGCCTGCTTTCTAGTTTTATCATTTTTTAGAAGATAATTAATAGTAAGCGCAGCATTTTGGTTGACCTGTCTGAAATTTAAGGTATCCAAAAACTCATATTGATTGGTTTGATTAATGTAATCAAATTGATTGCGGCTGTTGGTATACGATTGGAAATTAGAATAATTAAGATTAAAGTTCAACTTTTGATTAGCTCTGAAATCGGCACTGATAGAGGAAACCAATCTCTTCATCTGACTTTGTTTTTGTTTGTCTAAATTGTCTTTTTGTAAACCTAAATTCAGATTCAAGCTCAATTTATCTTGGTATAAAGTCTGTGAAGCATTTACAGTAACATTTTCTAAATCATTATTAAAATAATAACCGCCAAGTGTTCTATAGTTTGGATCAATACGTTCGTAGCCTAAACCTAAAGTTCCTTTGCCCGCAGGATATACCAATTGTCCTTTCAATGCTTTGTAACTCGTAGTTGTTGGATTTGATTTTAAAAGCAAAGAAGAAATATTCTGAGCTTTGGTATTTCCAGTCTCTCTTGTGTCTTCTGTAATACTGCTGTTTGCAAATTCGGTTTGTACTTGTAATTTCTGAAATAATTTAAAAGAAGTTTCAAAACTAATTGCCGCATTTTCTTTTGGCGAAACACCCAATTCAAATGGAATAGGAATAGATAGGGAATTTACCTCATCTTTTGCTTTAAAAATGGTAAGTCCTAAATTTATTTTTTCCAATGCATATTGTGTTTTAAATCCGTAACCCATTCTTTTATAGGTTGGAACAAGTTCTGTATTGATAGCATCGTATTCACTGCTGCGCACTAAACGTCCATACATGGCACTGATTTTGAATTTTCCCTGCGGTGTTAAATCAACTCCTAATCCAGTAAATTGATGTCCTGCTAAAGTATAAGGCGAAAAAGTCATACTCACGTCTCCAATGTGTCCAGTAATCCATTTATAAGATGGGTGAATACTCAGACGGTTCATGAGTACTGGTCTGTTGTAGCCAAACTTTTGATTAGTATATGAAAATGAAAACGGGATATTGTACAAACTAGCAATATTCACGTTGATATTTCCGTTTAAGAAATAGGTAAATGGCTCTCTGGCACCGTTTCCGGAATAAAATACTCCATTAGCTGAAGCACCTCCAGAAACGTTTACTAATTTGGCTTTTCCTAATTCTTCAACATTGAAATTCTGTGCGAACATCAGAGTATTACACAATAATAAGCTGAAAAATAATATTCTTTTTAAATTCATTATGATAAATTCAGGGCAATGAAATAGGGAAGGACTGACCTTTTATTTCGAACTGTTTTATTTAAAAAATTGACTTTTTTGATCTGTTGTTTCGAGCTTATTGTATAATTAATTTTCTCAGTTTTGTTCCTTGCTGTGATTCGAACAATACAAAATAAATTCCCGATGAAAGTCCGCTTAAACTAAAATTGAACGAGTAGGCATCTTTTCCATTTCCATTTCTAGAATCCAATACAACATTATTGTTTAGGTTGTAAATTTTTACGCTGGCAGACATTACTTTATCCAATGTGGCATCAACAGTAAATATTCCGTTTGATGGATTCGGATAAATTTTGACATCGAATTTTTTCTGCAAATCAGTATCGTCTGGATCTTCGTATTCGCCTTCTGTTACCACAATCGTTTTAGTTTGATAAGCCGTGCATCGACCTTTTTGTGTATTTATGGTAATATCATATTCACCAGCTTTAGTAAAACTCATTTCGGCATAATCTCCATTATTAGTTGTAATAACAGCTTCAGCAGGCAGTTTCCATTCTACTTTATCAGCCTTTGGATTACTGATATCGATAATGATAAATTTCTCATTTACGAATACTTGAGATGACATCGCAAACTCAGCACTAATATCAGATTCCTGACTTGATATATTAATAGTATCGGTTGCCTGACAGCCTAATTTGTTGGTTACAACAAGTGTATAATTGGCTGGTTCGGAAACTGTAATAATTGGATTCGTACTTTTGAATCCTTTGTCAGAAGTCCAAGCATAAGTTGCTTTATCATCGTCTATAGTACCATTTATTGTAAGACTTTGTTTGTAACACAATGTCACATCTTCACCTAAGTAAATAACATCTTTCGGTGGATTTACAATGGTATATTTTCTTAAGATGATACAACCTCTGGCATCAGTAATTTCCAATGAATAATCACCAGCAGTAGCATTGCTTAATTTATTTGTTTTTTCGCCTGTATTCCACAAATAAGTATATGGAGCTGTACCTGCGATTGGAGTTACAGTAATAGTAGCATCAGAACCTTCATAACAAGTTGGTATTTTGATTACTTCGGCAGCATCTAAATGAGCAGGTGCAGTTAAAGTGATTGATTTTGTAATGCTACATCCGTGATTATCTGTCACAACAACAGAATAATTGCCCGGTTTTACATTCTGAATACTTGCCGTTTTTGCACCATTATTCCAAGAATAACTGTATGGCACTGTTCCTCCGGTTGGGGTGGCATCTATTGTCCAGTCTTCGAAATCCCCACAACGTACATAATCAGCAGTCAATACATTAGTAAGAACTTCTGGTTCGGTTACAATTAGAGTTTGGCTTGTTGCTAAGTTTCCATTAGAATCTTTCGCAATCACATAATAAGAACCTTTTCCAATATTGGTTAAAATGGTACTTGTAGACAAAACATTCGAATTACCGCTTTCAAACCATTGATACGTATAATTTTCTCCAGGTTTTAATAGTCCTCCAGTTGTAGTAGGTCTTATACTTCCGTTTTTATCTCCATTACATAAAACAACATTTTGAACGCTAATTGAAGTTTCTAATAAAGGTGGTTCAGTCACTTCGATTAAAGGAGAACTAAGTGTACAGCCTTTGGCGTCAGTAACTGTGATGTAATATTTACCAGCAGCTAAATTTACAGCCTTGGCAGTTGTTTGATTTATAGCTGAACGGTCTGCTTTAAACCAATTGTAAGTGTAACTTCCGTTTGCACCTTGAGCAGTTGTACTTATTGACCCGTTGCTTAAACCTTTTCCTGTTGCAGGAACAGCTACAATATTGATAATCTCTAAAGCAGTTGGTGATGTAATTTTTACTGTTGCATCTGTACTTACGCACTGCTGTGTATCTTGTACCTGCAGTGTATATTCGCCATTTGCTAAACCGGTAATACTTGTTGAAGTTGCATTTGCAAAATTGGTCCAGTCTTGAACTAATGTTCCGTTGTTAAAGTATCTGTATCTAAAAATTCCATTTCCTCCAGCAGCAGTAATGGTAATGGTTCCGTTACTGTCTCCTAAACATTTTACAGGTTCTTGAACGGTACTAAATGTTACAAGATCTGGCTGTGTAACAGTAAGTGGAGCAGTAGTAACTTCGATTGCTTTTGTATCTTTTACTACAGCATAATAATTTCCAATTTTTACATTTAGCAATTCTGCATTATGTTCGTTTGGTAATAAAACATTGTTTCTGTACCATGAAATTGTTTTGGTACCAAAACCTCCATTTACAACAGCTTTTAAAATTCCGTTATTAGACTCAAAACAAGTTAGAACTTGAGTCTGACTGATGGTTATTGTTAAAGGATTATCTGTAAAATCAAAATCGGTATATTTGGTACATCCAGTATCATCCTGAACAGATACATAATAATGATCTTTGATAAGACCTGTAAAATCTACCATTTTTGCCGAAGTATTTGAGATTGTTTCTAAAACAGTCTCATTTCCAAGAGCATCTTTTTTATAAAGCTTGTACTCGTAATTTGTTTTACCGCCCTTAATTTCAAAATGTAAAGCGCCGTCGTTTCCATTTGCTGCGGTTGGATTTTGATACGTCATTCTATCAATTTCAAAACCAAAATCTGCTGGTTGACTAATTAATATATCATTTAGTAAACCTACGCAATGTGTTGTATCATTTGGATTATAATTTGCATCACGAACTTCTACTGCATAAACTCCTTCGTATAATGTATTTAATGATGTTGGAATAAAGTTTTCATAAAGATTTGTAGCAGGGTTTTTCTTTTTCCAGATATAGGTATACTCTGGAGTTCCATTTACAATAAAAGGAGTTCCACCAGTAACAGTAAGAGCAATAGAGCCGTCTTGTCCGCCATAACAGCTTACATCTATTTTTGAAGCCAAGTTAACGATAACTGGAGTTGGCTGTTGAAATAAGACGTCAATAGTATTAGAATCTACTCCTGCAATATCTGTCGCTGTAAGGCTGTAATCTCCGTCTGCGATGTTGGTGAAATTTGCAGTATTTCCAGTTATTGTAATTGTAGCTCCAGTAGCTTTATTTCTGAACTTGTACGTATAACTTCTACTTGCTTGATTCTGATTGTAAGAAGCTCCTCCAGTTGCAATAGCATTTAGAGATCCAAATAATCCATTACATTTTGCTTGTAAATGTGTTTCTGTCAATGCAGGTCTTGTTGGCTGAGGTACTATGTAAGTATCTCCAGTTGGACATCCTTTAGAATCGGTTACCAATAGGGTATAAGTATCAGCAGGAACATTGCTTAAAGTTGGGCTATTAGTTCCAACAACTGTTCCTAAACTATTTTTCCACTGATAGGTGTATCCTGGAGTTCCACCCAATACCGTAACCACAACTTTTCCTGTAGAAAGCCCAAAACCAGTTGTTGGAGTAATAACAGAATTTGTTATGTGTACAGACTCAGCAGGCTCGGTAATTTGGATAACCTGCTCACCAGTCTGGCAGCCATTTGCATCTATAACTTTTACGATATAACTTCCTTTTGACAGGGCGGAGATAACCCCAGTTTGATTGTTTATAGTACCGCCGTTTGAAACAATAGTATAAGGTTTTGTATTATCAGAGTTTTTTGTTCCTCCTGTGATGTTCAATGTAATTGTACCATTATTGCCACCATGACAAGAAACATGCTGTGGTGTATAACTAAAAGCTAATACCTCAGGTTCTGTAATGGTAAATGTATTGGTACCATCAAGTTTATTACTGTGTTGATCTTTTACCGTAACTTCATATTCACCTGCTTCTAAACCTGAAGCAGTTGAGAAGGTTGAAGTATCTCCTATAACTTCAATGGAAGTGTATTTTTTATTTTTACTCTTGTTAAACCATTCAAACGTGTATTCTTTTACACCACCAGTAACTTCAATAGTAAATTTTCCTGAATCATCACCTTTACATAAAATGTTTGTATTTGGAGCTTGAGTTAAGCTTACCACTCTAAGCAATGGAGGCTGTGTAATTTCGTAATCGATCTGAGGAAGGATACACCCTTTAGCATCTGTCACATTCAAATGATATATACCTGCTTTTAGACCGGTAATTACATCTGTAGTTTTAAGGAAAGAAGTGTCGCCATCTCTTGTCCATTTATAAATATAATTTGGTGTTCCGCCAGATACAATTGCTTCTAAGCTTCCATTTTCAGTTTCAAAACCAGTAAGGTGAGTTGGAATAATTTTATCCAAGGTTAAAGGATTTAGAGGCTGTGTAATTACTACTGGCTGTGGAAGTGTTGCTGTACAATCATGACCTATAGAATCGGTAACAACAACATTATATGTTCCAGTTGTAAGTTCGTTTAGATTACCTGTGTATTCTTGACCATTTTTACTCCATTTTTGAGTATAAGGTGCAGTACCTCCTGAAATTTTTATTTCTATTTTACCAGTCGCCACATTGTAACATGCAACGTCAATTTTATTAGTTACCTCAACGATCAATTCGTCTGGTTCCGTTAAATTGTAGTTTAGCTGTTCTGCTTTAGCAAATTGTCCCAAAGGAGGATTAGCGCTGTCTGTAACCGTTACACTGTAAGAGCCCGCGCCCAGACCGGAAATTTTATTACTATTTATATTTAAGTCAGTTGCTCCTTTTTTCCAAGCGAATTTATATGGGCCAATACCACCTGCAACTTCCGCAGTTAATTCACCATTATTATTTCCCTTACACTTAATGAATTTTGTTCTTTTGATTTCAACGGTTAGTAAATCTGTTTGAGGAACATTATACGTTTTGCTAATAATACAGCCAGAATTGTTAGCTATTTCCCCTTTTGCATCTCGAATTTCCAAAGTGTAGTCTCCAGCTTCTAATCCAGAAATATCTTTAATATCACTTGTAAAAGAAGAATTTGCTTTTTTCCATTTGTATTTATAACCGCCATTACCGCCGGTTGGTTCAGGTAGGGATATTGATCCTGTACTTTGTCCATTTATTAAAACAGGATTTATAGTAGGTTCGCCAATAGTAATTGGATTTGTAGGAGAAGAGATTGTGAAGGAAACATCTTTTGTACAGTATTGATCCTTTACAGTAACCACGTAAGTTCCAGCTGCGATATTTGAGATTGTTGAACTATTATTAGAACTTACAACTGTGCCAGCTTTGTTCCAAGTAAATTGATAAACTCCATTTACAGGTACTCCTCCATGAACTACAATTTGTGCCGTTCCATCACTGCCCCCATAACAATTTACGTTTGTACTGTTAACACTTGTTATAGTGATTGGCAAATTTACAGGATCATTTAATGTCTGGGTCGCTGTAAAATAATTGTCGCCATCAAAAACAATAACTTTGTAATTTCCAGCACCACAATTTTCTAAAGTTTTTTCTGTACTTACTGGAGTTGGATCTGTTCCTTTATACCAGCTGTAACTGTAACTTCCATTTCCATCTACAGGCATTGCTTCTAAAGTAGTTGTATCTCCAATACAGTTTATAGGCGTAAGGACTTTAATAGTGGAAGAAATTGACTGAAGTTTTATGTTGCTGATTGTTATAGGACATCCATTTAAATCTGAAACTAGTCTTTTGTCAGTTACTGTTACACTATATGTGCCATTCTCTAATCCAGTTAAAGCTGTAGGATTTGAAGGAGTGAAAACAGAACCATTTTTTGTCCATATATAGCTATAGTTGCCATATCCATCAGTTACATCAATATTTATGATGCCATTATTATTAGTTGGTGATGGATGTTTTTTTGAATTAAGTGTTGCAGTGAATTTATTTACAGGTTCAATTATGGTTTGTTCTGTATTATTGGTTGATGCATTACATTTAAGATTATCTGTAACAGTATAATAATATTTTCCAGCAGGAGCAGTTATAGTTGAAGTGAGAACATTATTTGCAGCAATAACATTAGAACTGGTAATTTCGACACCCAAATTGTTTTTCCATACTATTTCGTAAGGAGCAGTTCCACCACTTACGGTTGCAGAAATAGTACCATTTCCATTTTTACAGCTCACATGATTTATTACTGTAGTGACATTTATTTGCGGGTTTGGTTTTAGTTCATATACCTCTTCTGCAGTATTGTTTTTTGCGTCAGTTGCTACAACTTTATAAAAACCTGCTGAAAGATTTGTAATCTCAGGATTTGCACTGGCGTTAGATATCGGAGTTGGAGAGTCTCCATTTTGGTTAATACATTGATACCATGTATATGAATAGGTTCTAGTTATAGGCGTGCTACTGTATGGGAAGCCTTCGGAAGCAGTTGCTGTTAAACTTCCTTTACCTCCAAAACATTCTATAACCGAAGGTTTTGTAATAACTACAGTAATTTTTTTCGGTTCATTTATAGTAAATGAATATGGAGCACTTAAACATCCATTAGAGTCTTTAGCTGTTATAGTATAATTTCCAGCGCCTAACGAATTCCAGTTTGCCGGGGTTGCAGGTGTCCAAATATAAGTATATCCACCAGTTCCTCCTTTAAATTCTATAGACAAACTACCATCTGTTTTACTTTCGCCAGTCGCGTTTGTATATGATGGAGTGCCAGAAATTGTTATAGCCGAAGGGTTTGTAAACGTTACTTTTCTAGCACCATTGTTTAATTCGCCTATTGTAGCTTTTTGGGAATATCCAACAACACTTATAAAAAGAAATAATTTAAGTAGATGTTTTTTCATATATTTTTATTTGGAGCTTTATAATTTATCAAAGCAAGTCAAATGCTTTATTTTTTTATCTTTTTGATTAAATAGATTTACAAAAAAGCAGTTATATCTATTTTTTAACATATTACAGTATGTCTGTAAACATCATTGTTTTTTAAATGTTCTTTTCAATACAGTCTTTGCTGTCAGTTACTTTTATTATGTTTTCTGCGTTGGGATTAAGATTTCTAATATGATAAAAGCCATCACCCTCTTTAGTTGGGGTGGGGGTTATTAGAGTGTTGTCTACATAAAATCTATAAGTACCTGTTCCTCCCATGACATTCATTTTTACTTCGACAAGGTCATTGTTGCAAGATGGATGTGTCAATGGTTGTATGATAAACTTGACAGGTGTGGGGGCTTCATATAGAAAAGGCTCTCCCATTGCTAGAGTTCCTCTTGGTGCTCCATTAACTGAAGACTGATATTCAATTACGTAGTATCTATTTTCAAGATTAGTGCCTGCAGGTATATTAAATTTATACTTATACCATTTTGTATCAGCATCATAAGTTAAAGCGGTAACTTCTGGTTGCACTAACATTGGTGTAACTTGTGCTGGTTTAGGATAAGGAACTATATGCAGTATAGATAAAGTTTCACCAGTTTCTAATTTTCTATCAAAATAGACAACCAAATTCTTTACATCATCTTCGTAACAATTAGGGTTTTCGAATGTCCTGTCTTTTACTAATACAGTTCCAGGCTTATACATTATTCTATATGGGTCAGTAAAAGCACGATCGTTGTAACCAAGTCTAAAATCGATTGGGCCAAAGTGATTAACGTGATCAATTTCTCCTAATAAATCCTTAATAGAGAAACTCGGATTAGGTCTGTTGCTCATACTAACCGGAGCATCAATCCAGGTCACTTTGTTATCTAAAGAATATTGCCAATGATAAGCTACATCAGGAAATCTGGTGCCAGTAGGGCCTGGTGTTACAGCAAAAAAATCTACTTGCTGACCCGCAATATATTCTGCAGGTACGCTAGGATTTACTTTACTTATTGTAATGCCATTTGGTCTAAAATTCTTAACTATTACAGTACCAATACAAACTTGTGTGCTTGGACCAATCGAAAAACCACCGGCATAACCGCCTGACATTATTGACCTTTCTATTCCATAAGCATTTGTCGTGACACTATTGTAAGTATACCCATTAGCTAAAATGGTTTGAGTAGCAGATTCGCTACAAACATAATACGGTACAGATGGTACGCCACCACTGCAACTACAAAAAACCTGAGCCGATAAGCTGTACGAAGATAAAAGAGGTATAGAATATGTGTTTGTTACTGGTGATAAAGAAATGTTTTCTGTGGCAATTGTTGTACTGCCGTTTTTTAAATTCCAGCTGGTAGTATTGGCATCACAAGTTTTTCTTGTCTGCGCGGGCACATTAGAATTATTACAACCGTTTGAAAATCTATAATATTCTACATCAACTGAGTAGGTAGGGGTAGTTTGAGAAAATATCTGAGATGAAGTTAGTATAATAAAAAGAAAGTAAAGTTTTTTCATATTTTGGGATTAGTTTTTTTCAATACAGCCATTACTGTCAGTTACTTTTATATTATTATTTGCTGTGGGAGTTAATCCTCTTATGTGGTAATACCCATCTTGTTCTTTTTCTGGTTCCGGATTGGTCTGTTTTACGTCATCAACATAAAATATATAATCTCCAGTACCGCCATGTACATCAATTGTAATTTCTACAGTTTGATCTGCACATAAAGGATTGTTAGCCTTATTAATTTCAAAGGAAATTGGTTCTGGCTCTTTGTATTCTATATTATCGGCCTCTGGCGAAAAAGAAAATCCCTTGCTAGCATTGTTTTCAAAAGCTTGATATCGTATTTGATATGTTGCTCCTGGGTTCAAACCTCTAAAATTCGACAAAGTATACGTAAAAACGTTTAAGGTTTTTTCATCAAATGTCGTAACTACACCGTTTCTTGGATCACCTTCGCTGAAAACAGGATATAAGATAGGTGGAGTTGAATCTGGTAAATTTGTGGCAGTGTTTACCGCTTTTAGCTGAAAAAATCGTAATTCTTCTCCCGGTTTTAAATTTCTGTCGAATGTTAGAGTTATATCACGAATATTATCTCCATTACAAAGTGGAGGTAAATTATATTCCACTTGAGTCACAACAGGCGCACATGTGGAATAAACTAATGGAAATTCCAAACCATTTGCAAATACCATTGAATTGTATCCCATTCTAAAATAAATAGTTTTACCAATATAGTCTAAGTGATTACTGCCTAAAAGGTCAGAAATTGTAAAATCTGGATTAGAAACGTGAAATGCGGCTGGAACATCTCGCCATGTGTTTTTATTATCTAAAGAATACTGCCAATTGTATACTTCCATTGGGAATCCCTGAGGATAAGCGAACACCCCAAATTGTTCATTGGCACAAATAGTTTTTGTCCCTCCCGCAGGATCTCTGTTTGGAGGTAAGAATATAGAAACATTGGGTTTAAAACTTTGAACATAAAAATTACCCGCATAAGTGGTTATGAGCTGATGATTCTTACCGGGATTTATTAAATCGTCAAATTCTATATTTTGATCACCAGTATCTACAGAATACAATGTCTGTCCATAAGCATTGTAAATTGAAACATCTATAAAATAATCGGTAAATGAACTTTCTGCCAGTACATTTTTAAAATTTATATAGGTTAATTGAGGTCCGCTGGTTCTTTTAAAATAATAACCTAAGGCATTATCAATATAGGTCTTGCCGCTATTATCATTGCTGTTCATTTTAACTAATCTGCTGCTGTTGCCATTTAGACCCCAAGCCAGATATTCTTGCGAAAATTGGGGATAGGTTGAAAGATATTCTTGTCTCTTTTCATCAGTAGGCTGACGCTCGTAAGCAATAACAATATCATAAGTCTGCCCAAAGGAATGAGAGACAAAAACGAATAAAAGCAATAAAAATAATTTTTTCATGGTGATATCTTTTTTTCAATGCAATTGTTACCATCTGTGACTATAATATCATATTCTAGTTTAGTACTTGTAGCCAAATCAATTTTTTGACTGCCTGTTCTTATTTCTGTTACTGCACCATTAACGATTGATGATGAAACTTTAGTTTTATCAGTAAAACGGATAGGATTACCTCCATCTATAGAGTAGTAATAGTATTCGCCTGAGCCTCCATTAGCCGTAATAGTAATAGAAATGGTATCATTATGGCATATAGGATTATTTCCTTCCAATCCGAATGTTAATGGAGGAGGTTCGTTATAAGTAAAGGTCTGAGTTGATTCAATAAATCCTTTTAAGATTTTTTTGGAAGGATCAGCTGGATCTGTAATTCGAGTTTGATAAACTATTCTGTATGTTCGGCCTTTTTCTAAAGCATCTAGATTAGTAAAAGAATAAGTATAAGGTGGTGTAGTGCCAATAGATGTGATATTTTGACGTTCATTTCTTTCAATTCCATTATCGACATCTTTCATCTTTATAATGTAAATATCTTCACTCAATTCAGTCTTTAAAGGCCTGTCAAAAGTAACATCAAACTGCGAAATTGCATCGCCATTACATTTCGGTGCTTTATAAACAATGCTCTCGATTACAGGTGCGCAAGCCATATACGTTATTGCCAATGCATCTGTAAAATTTCTGGTCTGGCCGTATCCAAGTCTAAAGTAAATTTGTTTTCCAATATAATTGGTGTGGCTGTCTCCCAGAATCTGCTGCATATAAACAGTAGTTGTTGCAATATCGTTAGTCGGTATTCCATTTATGGTAAGTGGAATATCTATCCATGTTGCCTGATTATCTTTTGAATATTGCCAATGATACGCTTCACCGGGAAATCCAGCCGGAAATGCGGCTAAATCAAGCTGAGCTCCTGCACATATTTCGTTGGGAGCTGCCGTATTTAAATTTCTAATAGTAACATTTGGTTTAAAATAAGATACTTCTCCACCGCCGTTACATCCTCCAAAACCTAAATAATTTCCAGTAAGTAATTTTTTGCTTGTTACAGTTAAAGTATCATTTGATTCACATCCTTCAACTGCTCTTAAAGGAGTACATGAAGTTATAGAATGGAATTTGAATTTTTTGTAATTTGGAACATTCGGATATGTTTTAGTACTTGAGATATTCATACTGTTTCCACCACTGTTAAATGAATCAATTGAATTATTATCTCCTAAAAAATCCCAATTGTAACGGGCCGCGTGGCAACCATCGGAGGATGCGTCATATGAAATTTTTATAGTATAAGTTTGTCCTTGTACTTTAAAGACAAAAAAGACAAAAAATAATAATATAAAGTTTTTCATATAGGTTCTGAAATAATTTAAAATTTTACGGTATAAAAATCCATTTTAGACATTCTGCCATCTTTAGCGACTGCTCTAATACCGTATTTGTAATTAGTATTTATGGTAATTGTCGGATCAGACAAACGCTTTGTTTTTCCTGCAACGATTTGAATTAACTGTAAAGCATCTTTATCTGAAGATTTATAGATTTCAAAGCTTTCTACCTCATTGGAATAATCCCAAGACAAATCAATTGTATTAATTGTTTTGTTGACTTGTGCAAAAAATCCTTTAACAGGAGGAAGCAGGGAGTACTTAGGGATAAATAAATTTAGAAATGGCGAAGGAATCGAAACCAAATTACTTTCATCTTTTGCATATATAGCATAGGAGTAAGAGTTGCCTTCTATAGCATTCTTATCCTGATATTTTTCTTCTTTATTTTTAGTTTCCAAAACTAAAGTCCAATCCTGCTGGTCATTTTCTCTTCGATACAATTGATGTACGGCAACGTCATCACTTGAACTATTTGCCCATTCCAGAAAAACGGATCCATCTTTTATTTCATATTTTGTAAATACAGGTGAAGCAGGAGGAATTAAATCTGGTTTTTTTAATATCAAAGGCTCTGAAAAAACAGACATATTATAGCGATAATCGACAGCAATAATCTTGTAATAGACTTTGCTGTTCAATGTTTTGATAACAACTTTATCTTCAAAAGTATTTGGCTCACTTGGACTTACAGTCAATTGGCTGTATTCTTCATCAGGATTGTAGGCTTTGTAAATTCTGTAACCCAACATATCTTTTTCCCTGTTAGGTGTCCATGTTAATTTAACAACTCCCAAGCTGTCTATTGTCCCTTTCAAACCAATAGGTTTAGCAGGGGGAATAGAATCTACAGGCTGTACCAGCATTGGAAAAGAGGTTCTGCTGTTTCCATTTTTTCCTACGGCAGTAAGTGTAAAATAATTGCTTGGCAGTAATTTATTGTAAACAACATTTCTAGATTTAGGTGAAATGTTTTTTACAACGGTGGTATATTTTCCGCCATCCTCATCAGAACGATTAAGTTCGAATCCAGTAATTTCATTATTTCCCTCTTCAGGAAATTCCCAAATTAAGTTTACGGTTGTATCGTCTTTAAATTCTTTTACTGTAAGATGGGGCACATATTTTAGTAACTCTTTCCCTTTTCCAGAAACAATTTCTGAGTAAGGCCCAAGTTCTCCAAAAGATGAAATACCTTGAATCCTATAACTGTATGCGGTATTATTGGCAATAGAATCGATATAAAAAATTCTGTTATTATTCGAGTTTTCCTGACTTAAACTGGTATAAGGCTTATCAGTAATTCTCTTGAAATTTTGCTTATCTGTTGATCGCTCAATGTAATAACTGCCATAAGCATGTGATAAAATTTTAAAATTCCAGCTCAGCATAGCGCTTTTATCTGTAAAATTGGCTGTAAAATCTATCGGTTTAGGCATTGGTTCATAATCTTTTAAACCAACAAATACACCACTGTATAAAATCTTCATTTCCGTTTCAGGCACATTTGAACTGACTCTGTAAATGTATTTTTCATTAGGTTTAACTGTATTATCTTCAATACCTAACCCTGCTTTTTTGGCGATTTGAAAATCTTTATCAGCACTGTACAATGCAAACGTAAATCTTTGCTGCGTTTCTTCTGATAGATTTACAATTGCCTCCATATTATCAGCTCCAGTAACTGCAAAGTCTTCACCATAAAGTGCTTGTGCCACAATAGCGGCATCGTCATTTGTTTCAATGATTTTTTCCCATGCCTCTATTGGCTCTGGTTTTAGCACTTTTGCCAAAACCACTTTTTCAGGATTTGCAAGGGTTTTTTTATCTCTTGTAACTGTAACCCTTTCAATTAAATATCCATATCGGTTTAGCTTTTTCCAAGCAATAGGATCATTAACAGCCCAACGTAATAAAATTTTATCTTTTTGAACTCTTGCTATAAGTTGTATACCTATTTCTTTATTGTCTTGTAGGGTATCTTTTACCTGTTTATCCTGCGCATTAGATATTCCAGTTGCAATAAAGAAGGAAATAAGTAAAAATTTAAAATTCATATTAATTTGATTTGTTGAATGTAAAAACTGAGCTTGTTCCAGGTTGTCCTCCTGGTAATGTATAAACCAATTTTATGTTATAAAGTCCTTTTTTAATATATGGAAATTCTCCATTAATGATATAATCATATTTAGCAATCATACTCTGATTACCTGTATTATAATACTTATTGACAATCTTATATCTTAAATCGCGGAAATCATTTTTGTAATAAAAAGGTAAATTATAGCGATATGGCAAATACTCTTTCAACATAAAGCTGTTAGGATTATTTAAAATATAATCTTGATACCATACTAATGTTTCAACACCTTTCGTTGGAGGAACTCCTAGCAAGGCTGTATTTCTGTCAAATTTCAAATCATTCTCTAATGGATATCCTTTATAGATTAATGGATAGATTTCTTCTTTATAGTAAGTATCATCTAATACAGCTTCTGTATTTACCAAGGGTACATTTAAAGTTTTTGCATTTCCTATCAATTCGATTTCATCAAATGGTTCAGTCGAATTATTTTGCGATTGAAGTGCATGAACATCCATATAAATAATTTCCACCAATGTTTGTTTTGGTTTTTTAGCAGCCATTTTTTCTTGGAAACTATTGTACTGGCTTGTGTTGAAATTATATTGTAATAACTCAACACCATCGCCACCAACAACTGTTTCAGCTAGTTTATTGTCTTTAACACTCACATCAGCATCTGCTCCTAAATCTTGTTTTGTATAACTTTCGGTTAAATTTCCATTGGCATCTGTTTTGGTTTCCAAGGTCATTAAAGTTAAATTATACGGTTTTGCTGTTTGCAAAACAGGAATATCAATGCTTACCTTTTTAAGAGAACTATCATAGGTTAATGCTGCAGTATCTGTTTTAGTTCCCGTTTTATAAAATGCTTTTTGAGACTGTCCAGGTTTTAATTCGAACAAATAAGTTTGTCCTTGTTTTAAAACTACATAAGCCTTTTTACTTTCATTTTGGTAAACATATTTTTGATCAAAAACAGGGTAGCAATAAGCAATATTACTCACAGGAATATTGGTTGGAGCAGCTCCGGTAGAGAAATTTCTAGTTTCTGTTTCCATAGCAATTTGTCCCTCATCGTAGATAGTTTTCCAAGCACCATTTGTATATTCCTGAAAACTTACTTTTACAGTTAAGACCAAATCTGAATGCTGTGGTAAAACTTCAACAGAGTTAAAACTAGCCAAATCACCTTTTTCATTCCAGCTTACACTTCCTGCTACTGGAACACCATCTTTTTTGATCGTATATTCTTCTAGTTTTAAGCGGTATGTTTTTGTGCCCTGATCATCTTCAATCTTAAAGTTTTTGTCAACAGGCATATTAAAACCAACTTGTGGAACGGTAAATACATCTACGTCTTTGGTTCCTTCTGAAGGTTTAATATCAGCAATTGATTTTAAGCCCTCCAAAGGATTCGTACTTATAAATTCACATTGTTTTCCAAATTCGACTTTAAATCTAAAACTTCCTCTAACTAAACCACCGAGCAAATTAAATGAACCGGCCATATAACCCCGAATCCAGAGAGGATTTGGTAATTTGGCCTGTAATAAAACGGCACCGCCTCCTTTTATAATGGATATTTTCTTCTTTACAAAGAATAATTTTATGTTGATTCCAAGTTCTCCCTGCATGTAAGCATAAGATTGACCATTAGCATACCATCCGTTAAGACCAATTTGTCCCGATCCTTTACATGCGGCTTCACCATAATCTTTCACCATAATGTCAAAACCAAATCCGCAATCGAAACTAGCATAAAACATCAAGAAGCTTATATTTCCTGTGCTTAAGCTAAAATCAGATCCAAATGCAAAACCTTTACCGGAGGCTATACTATTCTCGTCTCGCATATAATCGAGTGTAGCAATATCTACACCTAATAATTTTGCCACAATTGGAGGAGGAGGAGGGCTTGCAGGAATATCATCTCCAAGCATAAAGTAACCTCCAGCTTCTACAGCAAGAGATCCAACGGCAAGTTTTATTCCTAATCGATCCGTAGGTGTCCCCATACGAATGTACCATTTGTCTGGAGCGAAGTGTAAAACTGCCCATCCAGCCCTGTTTCCAGAAGCTCGTCCTTTAATAAAACCTCCTGGAGTATCGATATATAAATCAAAAGATCCATGAAGCGTTTTTAGTCTAAAATCATATTCTATTGCAGCAAAGGCATTAATTCCCATGGAAGTCTGTACTTCGTTAGGATAAAAATCCTGAGCGGCTTTCGATAAATTGGATGTCTTTAGAGCCTCAACAGCAACTTTTGAAAGTAAAGCTTCACTTTCTGTAACGGCTTTTAAAGCACTTGTTAATTCTTCGGGAATAGGTATTTTAAATGGTTGCATTACGTGACCTTCTCCGTAGATACTGATCCTGTTTATACCACCATGCGTATTAAAAGCAATTTCAAAACCACAGCCTCCCCAAAAAGCATCGGCAGTCGCAGTTCCTGCAAATTTGATCATGGCTTTTACACCAAGACCAGAATCGGCGTCGGGTACATAATTAGATCCAGAGGCAACAAATTTATTACTGAATCCATCTTTTTTCATTTTATAATATGCACCACCACCAAAACCTTTGAAAGTTATGGCTCCAGCAGGAATATTAAGATTGTCGACCATGGCATCAACATACCAGTATCTAAAAGTGGTTGACCCGAAAATAGCATTGGCTTCTACTTTTATACCTCCTGTAAAGTCGGCACCAAGCATTCCTTTAAAACCATTTCCGTAAATAGGGTCATTGTCTAAAATAGTAATGCTCCCTTTAAACTTAACCCCTCCAAGATCGGCAGCAAGTGAGATGGTTTCAAATTTGAGGTGGTCGTATTTCCACTTTTGAATCCCTTCTTCTTTGCCAAATTTCCCAACGACATAAAATTTAGTCTGTCCATTAAACTGATTTTCCATCAAATTAACAGCAATGTCAACTTTTAAGCTTGCGCTTTCATCAGTGGAGACTAAAGCAATTTCATTAATTGTTACAGGGAAATTGCTGACTGTAGAACCATCATTTTGTACATTTTTATATCCAAAATAATCCGCACTAATGTATGGAGAAACGGTCTGCAACATTAAGTTTTGAAAGATCAGTCCTTTAAAAGATACTGTTTCTTTCTTTTCGCCAGTAGCAGATGTATCGTTGGAAGTTGTTTTTTCTAATGCAATTGCTTCTTGGGCAGTAATAGGTTTACTGCTTGCATTTAGTGATAGCGTACCGTAGAGAACTGCTTTAGGTAAAAATTTGCCTTCCTTTACCTTTATTTCGACGTAGGAGTTTTTTTCTATGACAGCTGTTCCTTTAAATGCTTGGAAACAAAGCCCATTAGAAACAGAGGCATTTAAAAGATATTCATCATTTAAAGGATCTATTAATGCTTTATAAGCGAGTTCCGATCTTGTATTTCCGGCACATTTAGAGCCTTGGCTGGAAACAGGTAAGAGGATATCACCGCCAAATCCAGCCGCGACTAATGAATTTGCCCTTAGAGTCAAGCTGATATCATTAACAGAAATCTGCCATCCGGAAGCATTTCCTTCGTCAAGACTTAAAATATTACTTGCAGTAAAAGTACCGGAGACTCCTACTCGGTCTATTAATAAGTTACTGGCTTCAAATGTTAGTCTTTTATCACTTCCTTTCTTTTTAAATTCTTCAGGGAGAATTACTTTTAGGGATTTAACGAATAAACCTCTCCATAAATTTTCGTTTCCAGGAACGAGATAATCTTTTTCATAATCTTTAGGCCAGACTATTGAGGTAGAGTTTCTAATATCACTAAAGTCTAGGACAGCGGTATTTAACTCAAAACATAAACTTTTTTTAGAAGATGCTAATTTAAATTTAGGAAGAGAAAGTTCTACTAAAATATCGTTCCAGTTGGTAACTACAGTTTTAAAACTTGCGGTTACTCTTTTAGGACTGGGAATTATATTATATTGATCATCTACAGGTTCAAGTACATTTCTTGAAAATTCATAATCAGCCGTAATACCAAGTTCTTTGAAACCATTACAGTCAATAGTAACATATGTTTTGTTTTCAATGTTACCAGTTTTCATGTCCATTCCTCCTTTTAAGATCAGGAGTGAACTCTCTCCAAACATCTTTATTGGAAAATCGCCTAACAAAACTAAATTAGTATCTCCAACTAGACCTCCTTTATGAGATAGCTTGATATTATTGGCACCAAAGAACAATTCCTTCATTTTGCCGCTAGAATCACCTTGTGGTATGATGATTCGAACAAAAGCAGTTAGTTCAGTATATGTAGGTGTAAACTTCGCATTGCTGATTCCAAGCATATATTGAATACCTCCAATTGTTTTCTTGATACCAAGAGGAAGCATCGATAGTTTTTTTGGCTCAAGAAAATCGGTAACATTGCTGTTTTTTTCGATTTCTTCAAAAGTAGCTTTTGCTTTATTTAGATTATCGTTGGTCTCCTGAGATATAGGATAATTTTTCTGAAGATAACTATCAGTGAATTCACTCTCAGTATTTTGACGATATTGAAAGGGTTGAGAAGCTAAATTAAGTGCACTGTTTGAAATAACATTATTTGCAGGAAGAGGTTTCTTCTTATTGCTTATTGTATCAAGATAAGTATGAGAAAAACTATTAAAACTTACAAGAAATAAAACGATACTTAATACAAAAGAAGTATACTTTGAAGTAATTTTTTTCAATTTATAGTAGGTTTGGTTATGTTTTGGGGAAAGGGGAATCAGGTATAGATGTGATTTTTAAGAGAGAAGTTTTGTTTTTTGTGTACAAAAAATGGATTCTAATCTTTTAAAAATCAGGCTATTCAGAGAGTAGAGTTTCTATTCATATTTAAGATTTGGGTTAGTTTAAAACGTAATAGACTATTAAAATTTTGCCAAAAATAGAAATTTAATTAAATAAAACCTTACGGTTTTCCACATTTTGAATAAAAAAAGCTCCAGATAATTCTGGAGCTTAAAATATTTTTAGTATATTATTTATATTATTCTTCTTTCATAGTATGATAAACGTTCATTACGTCATCATCTTCTTCGATTTTCTCGATTAATTTTTCAACATCAGCGATTTGCGCTTCAGTTAATTCTTTTGTGATTTGCGGAATACGTTCGAAACCAGAAGATAAAATTTCAAGACCTCTGTTCTCTAATTCTTTCTGTAAAGCACCAAAACTTCCAAAAGGAGCGTAGATTAAGATTCCATCTTCATCTTCAAAAACCTCTTCAGCACCAAAATCAATTAATTCTAGCTCTAATTCCTCAGCATCGATTCCGTCTTTTGCAATTCTGAAGTTGCAAGTGTGATCAAACATAAACTCAACAGAACCCTGAGTTCCCATTGTTCCGTTACATTTGTTAAAGTAACTTCTAATGTTTGCAACTGTTCTGTTATTGTTGTCAGAAGCAGTTTCAATCAAGATTGCAATTCCGTGAGGAGCATATCCTTCAAACAAAATCTCTTTATAGTTAGCAGTATCTTTATTACTTGCATTTTTAATTGCGCGCTCCACATTGTCTTTCGGCATGTTGGCTGCTTTCGCATTTTGTATAACAGCTCTTAATCTAGAATTAGCGTCTGGGTTTGGCCCACCTTCTTTAACAGCCATTACGATATCTTTACCAATTCTGGTAAATGTTTTGGCCATTGCTGACCAACGTTTCATTTTTCTTCCTTTTCTAAATTCGAATGCTCTTCCCATTTCTAATTTTTAGTTTTGTGATGCAAAAATACGGTTATTCCTTATTTTTCCAAAAACAAAATTGCTCTTTTTTTGTTTCAGGTTTCAGGTTGAATGGCTTGTGTTGAATTTAACCGCAAAGTGCGCTAAGATTTACGCAAAGCACACAAAGAAAATTTAAAATTAAGCTTTATAAAATCCAAAAGTTCGCAAAGCTATATGAATAAAGCTTTGCGAACCTTGCGTAAATCTTGGCGTACTTTGCGGTTAAACTTGAAACTTGAAACCTAAAACCTAAAACACTCCCCCTTTACTTACTCATTCCATTAAATTCATTAATAATATTTACAGCTTCGTTCAGGTATGGATTCGTTTTAAGATTATCCATCTGATCTTGATTAATGGTTTTATCTGTTGGATAAGCACCAAGCAAAAATTGATTCACACTCGAATTGTAAACATCCAGAGGGTTATTCTCGTCATTAAAAGTATTAATCTCCGTCCAAAGTGCATTTAAAGTCTTTTTCTGTTTAAAGACAACATCTAAAGTCATCGGAACTTCTGCTTTAGGAGTATTCACAATCTGATCGATTTTTAGATTAATCTTTTTTATATTATTAAAGAAATAGTTGTCTGAAAGTCTCGCAGCACTGTTTTTAGCAATTTTGTCTATTAAATTTCGCTTCACGTAGGTTTTATATTTTAAGAACGGTTGAAGACTATCATTTTTAATAGCAGTCGGAAAATCACTTTCTTTTTGATACACATCTTCATAAAATTCTGGCAGTACAACATCAGGTTTTACACCAATATATTGATGACTTTTTCCAGTAATTCTATAAAATTTATTAATAGTGATTTTTAAGAAATCGGTGTTTTTTCCTTCGTCAAGAGGCAAAATTGTCTGCATGGTCGCTTTTCCAAGCGTACTGCTTCCTAATAATAAGGCACGGTTATAATCCTGCATAATAGAAGAGAAAAATTCACTTGCCGATGCCGTATTGCTATTAATCAAAACCACAATTGGACCTCTATAAATAACGCCTTTAAAAGGGTCAGTTATAACCGATTTTTCCTGATGATTATCAACCACAATCGAAAGCGGACCATAATCCACAAACATGCCGGCAAGTTTTATTGCTTCTTCCATAGAACCACCGCCATTATCAATTAAATCAATGACAAGTCCTTTTATATCGTCTCTTTCTAATTTTATGACTTCCCTTGCCACATCATCCGCACATCCTTTTCGATTGTTGCCATCTAAATCAGCATAAAAACTAGGAATCTTGATGTAACCAATTTTACTGTCTTTACCGATTATAAAACTGAATACCGAATTATCTTCGTCTTTCATGACTTGTTTTTCGATATAAACATCAAAGCTTTTACCTGAATTACGTTTCAGAGTAAGTGTGATATGTTTGTTGGCTTCAGACAAAATCATAGTTGAGATAGACTCCAAAGACGCACACGAAACCTGAAGTGTCTCTTTTTGGTTCGAGATAGAAATAATCTGATCGCCCTTTTTTACTTGTCCAGTTTGATAAGCAGGGCCTTTAGGATCAACTTCATCAATAATAATCTCATTTTTTTCATTGAGATTAACCGTCATGCCGAGTGATAAATGCTCTTTAGATAAAGACGCCATGAAACTATTTTTAGAATCATCACTAAAATAAGCCGTATGCGGATCAAAATAAGTACAGAAGAAATTGTATAATTTCTCTTCCTGCTTGGTATTAGTGTCTAGCAAAGTGTTAAAACGACAGATTTCATTGGCTAAAATTTTATTTTTAGAAACCTGTTCTATCGATTTAAAATTAGCCTTAATAGAATCTAAATTATCGCTCGTTTCGGCAATATCGTCTAGGATTTGATAACGCAGTTTTTTAATCCATACTTTCTCTAAATCCTCTTTTTTCAAGTAGAAATCAAAAGATTTTTTGTAAAAACGAATCGTATCTTTTTTTGCATAATCAATTGGCACGGTCTGAATTTTTTCAAGAACTTTTTTAGTTCTCAAAAGCCCATTAACGTAAGTTGCTTTAATATCAGTCAAAAAACTACAGTCATTCTTTAATATTAAATCATCTAAGTTATAACGGTATTTTTTGGCCAGATCATCATATTCGCTTTTATAGAAAATATTACGCGAAGGATCCAGTTCGTTAATGAGGTTGTCAAAAACAAACACAGAGAGACTGTCATCAACAGGTTTAGGTCTAAGATGTTCCGCTTGAATAAGCGCATTTATTTTGTTTATTATTTCACAAGTTTCTGCGCTGTTCTGACCAAAAAAGATAGTTGATGTCAGCAAAAAAAGGAGTAGTGAAATTTTTCTCATAAACAGGAATTCAGTGTTCTTGATTAAAGTTACACTAATTTTTTTACAAATAATAGTATTTTTTAGAAATATCGATGACCAAAAGTTTTTCTCCATGAAATACATATATCGATAGTTTTATCAATATATTTGGAGTACAGCAAAAAAAAAATGCATTACAAACGTAATGCATTCTTAACTATATAGTTTCAAAAATTATTTCTTGTAAAAAGGCAGTTTTACCACTTTTGCAGGAACATCATTTTTTCTGATTCTAATAAAAATATCGCTGTCAACAGCGCTATTTGCTACCGTAACATAACCTAAACCAATCCCTTTGTTCATAGAAGGTGACATAGTTCCAGAAGTTACAATTCCAATTACAGCTCCAGAAGCGTCAACAATTTCATAATCATGTCTTGGTACTGCACGTTCCTGCATTTCAAATGCTACTAATTTTCTAGTAACTCCAGCTTCTTTTTGTTTTTTAAGAGCCTCAGAATTAGTAAAATCTTTAGTGAATTTTGTAATCCATCCTAAACCAGCTTCAAGTGGAGAAGTCGTATCGTTAATATCATTTCCGTACAAACAGAATCCCATTTCCAGACGCAAAGTATCACGAGCGGCAAGACCAATTGGTTTAATTCCGTAAGAAGCTCCAGCTTCAAAAACTTTGTTCCAAACCTGTTCTACCTCATCATTTTTACAATAAATTTCAAATCCTCCAGAACCAGTATAACCTGTAGCAGAAATGATTACATTTTCAATTCCAGCAAAATCACCCACTTCAAAATGGTAGTAAGCAATAGCAGACAAATCTACAGAAGTCAAAGCCTGCATAGCCTCAACTGCTTTTGGTCCCTGAATTGCTAAAAGAGAATAATCATCAGAAAGGTTTTTCATTTCAACTCCCAAATCATTGTGAGACGAAATCCAGTTCCAGTCTTTTTCAATATTAGAAGCATTTACAACCAGTAAATACTGCTCTTCTTTCATTTTATAAATAATCAAATCGTCCACAATGCCGCCTTCATTATTAGGAAGACAAGAATATTGTGCTCTTCCAATAGTCAAAATCGAAGCATCATTTGAAGTCACTTTTTGAATCAAAGCCAAAGCATTTGGACCTGTTAACAAAAATTCACCCATATGCGAAACGTCAAAAACGCCCACACCATTACGAACCGTTTCGTGTTCAGCATTAACTCCTTCATAAGTAATCGGCATGTTATAACCCGCAAAAGGAAGGATTTTTGCTCCTAAACCTTCATGTATGTGCGTAAGCGCAGTATTTTTCATTGTGTTGTTTTATAAAATTGTTCTGCAAATCTATTCAAAAAATATCTAATTTGGATGCCTTAAATTATAAATTTCGCAATAATTAGGAGCTATTCCAGCTTTCCGTTGCAAGTCCTCGCAAAAAAAGCAAAGTTTCTAATGTTCCAAAAAGAGCTTCCGTTGGTCGCTTTTTTTAGAACAAGAAACTTTCGCTTTTTTTACTCCGGGCTTTCCACTGCAATCTGGGCTAGAAACTCACCGTTCAAAAGCTAGATTCATGATTTCAATTTTTTATGTAATTTTAGTATAAAATCAAGTTTAGCTATGTTTATTTAAACAAGTGAAACGCCTTTATACGCAAAATAAAACTATCCCGAAGCTTCGGGACTATGTGTTTAAAAATTAACCGCAACAACTAAAAGAAGCTAAATGAAGTCTCCGTATTTAATCACAAAAGAAGAAATCTTAAAGATATATAAACCCGTAAATCCGCACGCACATAAAGGCACACAAGGCCACGCTGTGATTATTGCCGGGAGCTATGGAAAAGTTGGAGCAGCAGTTTTGGCTTCAAAATCCTGCCTAAAATCAGGATGCGGATTGGTAACGACTTTTATACCCAAATGCGGTTATCAAATTCTTCAGATTTCGATTCCGGAAGTAATGACCGTTACTGACGAAAATACCAATTTCATTACCAACATTCATTTACCCTTAATTCCCCAAGCCATAGGGATTGGCCCAGGAATAGGAAAAGAACTCGGAACCCAAAAAGCTTTATTTGAATTTTTAAGAACCAATAAAGTTCCTTTAGTCCTCGATGCAGATGCTTTGAACATCATTTCAGAAAATTTGTCTTGGCTGGAATTAGTTCCAGAAAACACCATTTTGACACCTCATCCAAAGGAACTAGAACGCTTAATAGGAAAGTGGAATTCAGAGTCTGAAAAATTCCAAAAAACAATCGCCTTTTCAGAAAAATATAAAGTTATTGTGGTCATGAAAGGCGCGCCAACATTCATCATCAACAGAAATTCAGTTTACGAAAACACCACAGGAAACGCAGCACTGGCAACAGCAGGAAGCGGCGACACTTTAACCGGAATCCTAACAAGTCTTTTGGCACAAGGTTACGAACCCAAATATGCCTCAAAATTTGGAGTTTATCTCCACGGATTAACTGCAGATCTTGCTTTGCCAAAAACAGGTTATGAATCCTTTACAGCTTCTACGATTATTAAGTATTTAGGAAAAGCTTTTTTAGAATTAGATAATTAGAGAATGTGTCAATTTGATAATTAGATAATTAGATAATTTTATCGCGGAGCTTGTCACCCTGAGCGAAGTCGAAGGGCAGCAAGTAGCTCGACAAAGTAAATAACTTTGAGGAATATCTTTGCGGTCCTTCGACTTCGCTCAGGATGACAAAATGAGAATAAATCAAAGTAAAGTAAACAAAAACTTTGCGACTCCGCGTCTTTGCGAGATTAAAAAAACTTCGCGTCTTAGCGCCTTCGTGGCAAAAACCTTAGTAAGTTTGTAATATGAAAAACTTCGACTTAAGAACAGTAAATGTCATGCGTTATATAACGCCACTGCGCGAAGGCGGATCATTACCCGCTTTAGCAGAAGCCGATGACGACTTCAAATACGTATTAAAATTCAGAGGAGCCGGACATGGCGTAAAAGCCCTTATAGCCGAATTAGTAGGCGGACAAATAGCAAAAGCCTTAAAACTACAATTGCCAGAATTGGTTTTCGCCAATCTAGACGAAGCTTTTGGAAGAACCGAAGCCGACGAAGAAATTCAGGATTTATTACAGGGAAGCCAAGGTTTAAACTTGGCGTTACATTTCTTGTCTGGCGCAATTACATTCGATCCTGCGGTAACAACTGTAGATGCAAAATTAGCCTCACAAATTGTTTGGTTGGATGCTTACATTACAAACGTTGACCGAACTTTCAAAAACACCAACATGCTAATTTGGCATAAAGAATTATGGTTGATCGATCATGGAGCGTGCTTGTATTTCCACCATTCTTGGAACAACTGGGAACAGCATGCTAAAAGTCCGTTTGCTTTGATAAAAGATCACGTTTTACTGCCACAGGCTTCACTTTTAAAAGAAGTTGATGCCGAATTTAAAGCGATTTTGACTCCAGAAATATTGGAAGAAATTGTCAATACGATTCCGCTAGACTGGTTGCAATGGGAAGATGCAGACGAAACGCCCGAAGGTTTGCGAAATGTATACTTGCAGTTTTTAAAGACCAGATTAGAGAATTCAGAAATATTTGTAAATCAGGCTCAAAATGCAAGATAATCACTTATACGAATATGCTGTGATTCGTGTTGTGCCAAGGGTAGAACGCGAAGAATTCCTGAATATTGGAATCATTTTATTCTGCAAAAAAGCCAAATTTATAAAAGTGCTTTTTCATCTCAATAAAGAAAAAATCCAAGCCTTTTCCACTGACTTTGATATCGAACAATTGGAATGCAATTTAACGTCATTAGTAAAAATAGCCAACGGAGCCAAAGATGGCGGACCAATTGCCGAGTTTGAGATTCCGGAGCGTTTCAGATGGTTAACTGCAATTAGAAGTTCAGCCATCCAAACCTCAAGACCTCATCCGGGGTTGTGTCAGGATTTGGAAAAAACTGTTCAGAGATTGTTTGAAGAATTAGTTCTTTAAAAAGGGGACAAAGGTACAGAGAGACAAAGTGACAAAGGTTTTCTGTAGAGACACACCAAAATGCATGTGACATAATATTTTTAGCCACAGATTAAATTAGGATTAAAATGATTTTTGTTTCACGCAGATTTTGCAGATTCTAGTAGATTTAATTAATAATCTATTTTAAAATCTGCTTCAATCTTTTTAAATCTGCGTGAAAAATCTTTGCGCTTCGACTCCCGATAACCATCGGGATTGCTAGATTAATAAAAACTTCGTGCCTTGGCGCCTTTGTGGCAAAACAAAATAAAAAACCACGAATTACATCACTGCAATCCGTGGTTTTAGAAACTAAACTAACTCACTATTTGCTATCCGGAGTCAATTAAAAAGAGCCGCAGATATTACCGCCCAAAGTTGCTCCTGCATTTGCAGAAACATCAGCTTTTACAGCTGTTTTGTTCAATTTTACGATTGTGTATGGTGGAGTAAAAGCGGTACCGCTTCCAGCTTGATTTCCTGATACACTTGTAAATACGTTATCTGTAGCGGTAACCGCTGTATAACCGCTCATTAAGTCGATTGGATTTTTTACACCTTCAAAAACATTGCTTTCTACACGAATATCAGCTTCAAAACCTGCAGCAATACATTTGTTGCTTACTGTACTATTAAAGAAACTGTTTACAATATGTACTTTTCCAAAACGAACTCTAGGCATTCTTTCTTTACAACCAGGAGCCCACCAGCATCTTGCAAAAGTGATTCTTAATTTGCCGCGGTCACCAGTAGCACCGTCGCTAGAACCAATTAGGTTAGAAAATCTATGATCGTCTGTTCCTCCAGAACCTCCTGCTTTTGGAGCTTTTAAGTAACCGAATTTCGTATAGGAAACCGTAATATAATCTGATTTGTTTTTGATGTCGAAGTTTCCATCAACACCATCTCTAAATTCGCAGTGATCTACCCATACATTGGTACATTCGTCCAAAATAGCATTATCCCAGCCATCAGTGTCATAAGCGCCTGGCCCTTCAAAAATTAGATTTCTGATAATGATGTTTTTGCATCTTTTGATGTTGATGATTCCAGAAGCATCTTTTGTCTGATTGGTAGAAACCAGTTTTGCTCCGTTAGCACCATAAATCGTTTTTCCGGTCTGATCTTGGAAAGACAATCTTGTTGTAACCGTAATAGTTCCAGAAACTTTGATCACTTTTACAGAACTGCTCTCGATAGCCGATTTCAGCTGAGCGTAAGTGGTAACAGTAGTTTCTGCAGCCGAACCTCCACCGGTTGTGCCTCCGTTTTGAGAAGCCCATCCGGGAACCTCAGCGCAGTTTCCAATTTTTGCCGTTGTGTTTGTTGAAACAGTTTCAGTAATTACTTCGTTTGTTGTTTCAATTTTTGCTTCAGCGTTTGAAGCGATTTCTTCAGAATTACATGCCGTAAATCCGAAAGCCAATGTCAATAAAAACATTGAAAGTTTTGATTTTAAGTTCATAATTAAAGTTTGGTTATTTAAAAGTTAACAACGCAAAACTCAGAATTATCTGTAGAAAAAAAGTTGAACAAGTTCAAACTTTTTGAAAAAAATCTAGCAAATGTGTTTTTTTAACAGTTGTAAATTTACAAAAATGCATAAATAGTGTATTTTTACGTAATCGATTACATTATTTAAGCCCCTAATTAATAATGGATTGAGTAACCACTTTATTCCTTAAACAAAAAACCACAAAATGTACGACCTACTACGAAAAAACATTGAAAGGAAAGTTCCGCTTACTGACGAAGAGTGGAATATTATTGTTTCAAAAGCAGAACTCATTAAGCTGAAAAAAAATCAGTTTCTGCAGATTCAGGATTCTCATAATAGTTATGAAGGATTCATTTTAAAAGGATCGTTTAAAACCTACATTGTAAACGAAAATGGAACTGAAACCGTTATTTTCTTTTCTTTTGAAGAGGAATGGATGTGTGACCTAGAAAGTTTTTACCATCAAAAACCAACGACTTACAACATCAAAGCAATCGAAGACAGTGAAATTTTGGTTATCAATAAAATCAGGAAAGCGCAATTGCTTGCAGAAATTCCAAAAATTATGCAGTTTCACGTACTCATGATCGAACGCGCAAATGTCGCTATTCAGCAACGACTTTTAGATGTTTTAAATAAAACCTCTAAGCAACGTTATCTGGATTTTAAAGAACGTTACCCTCAAAAAGTACGTTCGATAAATAATAAGAATCTTTCTTCCTATTTAGGAGTTTCTCATGAGTTTTTATCAAAGATCAAGAGAACGGTTTCTTGAGTTAGAGTTTCAAAGGTTCAGAGAGACAAAGTGACAAAGGTTTTTCTGTAGAGACGCACCGCAGTGCGTCTCACGTCATTTGAAAAATCTCGCAATCCCGATAGCTATCGGGAGCAGAGACGCAAAGTCTTATATAAAGCTCTCATGCAGTTTGTCATTTCGACTGAAAGGAGAAATCACACTAGAAATTCCGCACAGAAAGGCGCGCCAATCTTTGTCGATATGCGAGTGTGATTTCTCCTTTCAGTCGAAATGACAAATATTAAGAACGAGATTATTAAAAAAGAAAAAAACTTAGTGCCTTAGCGCCTTCGTGGCAAAAAAATCAAAGCCCTTTCTCCAAATAAATAAACTCCAAAGGCTCTTCTGAAACCGTAATATGAATACCGCTTTCTGGAAAAGCTTCTCTTTTGCCTATATCAACATAACCGTGGCGTTTGTACCAGGCAATAAGTTCTTCCCGAACCGAAATAACAGTCATAATAATACTTGACAACCCAAGAGATTTTGCATGATTTTCGGCTTCAGCCAAAAGCTTTTTCCCGATTCCGCTGTTTTGAAGTTCCGGCGAAACGGTTAACATTCCTAAATACAATTGATGTCCTTTTTCAACCAATAAAACCGAACCAATAATTTTATCATTCTCCGTAAATTTCAGAATCGTGTTTTTGGGATCTTCGAAAATTTCCGTCATTTCCTGCTCGTCTGTTCTTTTTCCTTCTAATAAATGCGCTTCGGTTGTCCAGCCTTTTTTGGACGTTTCACCTCTGTAGGCTGAGTTGACAAGAGTAACCAATGCGGGAATATCTTCGCGTAATGCTTTTGTAATCATGGTAAGCTGTGCTGTAATTTTTAGTTTGAATTGCATCCAGTTTTTTCTGGAACTGCAAAAGTAGAAAATAGTAGTAAGGGTTTTATTCGCAAATTTTATTTAACCGTTTTTCTTTTTCTATTTAATAAATAACAATAAGTAAGATGACTGGAAATAACCAATGCCAGACCAATATTCCAGTAAATTTTAAAGTAGGCAAAGGCATTATATAAACAAAACACCGATTTTTCAGCTTCTTCCCCAATTCGAAAATGAAGAGGGAAAACTATTAGAATAAGCATTAAGAAAACAGAAAAAACACTCAAACGTCCGTATTTTATTTTATAATAATCAACAACACCGTAAGATAACATTTGCATGATCAGTATTATTAGAAAAAAACTTTCCATGATTCTTGATTTAAACTTTTATTTGCGAATTAAGCCTTTCTGTTGTCATTCAAAATTTTATAAATGTAAGGAAATATTTAAATAAAATTCTAGAAATTTGTATCAAACACAAAATCAATACAGTATGAGTAGAATACATTTGTTTGAGTTTGAAGATCAGCAATGGCTTCCGGAGTTTATTAGAAATTATATGACTGATTTTTTGCAGTTTCTTTCTAATAAAACAGCCATGTACAGAGGAATTGTTCCAATAATAGAAAAAGGTTTAAAAGAAAGCCAAACCAATCAAATTATAGATTTAGCTTCTGGCGGTGGCGGTGGATTGATTTGGCTTAACGCTGAATTACGAAAAAACAATCCCGATTTAAAAATTCTGCTGACCGATTATTTTCCAAACATTCCTGCATTCGAACATACTCAAAAACAAGCGGATAATTTCGATTTCATAAAAACGTCTGTAGATGCCCGAAATGTTCCCGAAAACTTAAAAGGACTTCGGACACAATTTTTATCCTTGCATCATTTCAAACCCAAAGATGCACAGCAGATTCTCCAAAATGCAATTGATACGAACAGTTCGATTGCTATTTTTGAAGGGCAGGAGAGAAGTGTCCCAAGTATTGTGGCAATGCTACTTTCGCCGATTTCTGTTCTGTTGACAACGCCTTTTATCAGGCCGTTTAAAATGGGCAGAATCATTTTTACGTATCTAATTCCAATTGTACCGATTTTGGTTTTGTGGGATGGCGTAGTTTCGTCTTTAAGAACCTATTCTGTTGATGAAATGAACGAATTGATTTCTAAATTAAATAACAGAGAAAATTTTAATTGGGAAGTTGGAAAAGTAAAATCCGGGCCTGCGAAAATTTTGTATTTGTTGGGAACTAAAAAATGAATTGCCTACAGCTTTAGCTGTAGGAGTAAAGTTGTATTAGAAAATGGCTTTAGCCGAATCTTTCGTGGTATTTGGCTAAAGCCGAATTTGAGATGAAAACAGCAAACCTCCAGCTAAAGCTGGAGGCAATTCATTTGTAATATTGTAAATAAATATTGGTTTGTTTAATGGGAAGTCTTATAAATAATGTTTTATGGAAATAATGAAAAGCGTATCTTACAAAAACAGTTCTGTTTTTTACCGAAATTAATTTTCGTTTAAGAATTTTAAATATCTTTGAATTATGAGTACAGCAATAAAACCAAAACATATCGGCAGAAATATAAGCCGTATCAGAGAGCTTAAAGATATGAAACAGGAAGCACTGGCGCAGGCTTTAGGAACAAACCAGCAGGCAATTTCGGCTATTGAAAACAGCGAAACTGTAGATGAAAAAAAACTAATTGAGATTGCAAAAGCTCTTGATGTTTCTGTTGAAGCAATTAAAAACTTTTCAGATGAAGGCGTTATCAATTACTTTAATAGTTTTAATAATAATGTTGTTACGACAGGTAGTATTTTTGCAACAAATTGTACGTTTAATCCTTTAGATAAAGTTGTTGAACTTTACGAACGTTTGGTGCAAGCTGAAAAGGATAAGGTTGAGTATTTGGAGAAGTTATTGAATGGGAAATAGCCGTTTTTAAGATATATTAAATTGAGAAGAGACCTTTGTTTCTATTGCTAGCGCGAGCGTCTCGCTCGTGCCCGTTCAAATTGGTTTTTCAATTTCTTTACATTCACGAGCGGGATTCTCGCTTTAGCGGGGAACGCAAAGAAATTGTTGAATGAGAAATAAATGTTTTTAAAAGATGCTGTAAAATATAAAAGAGAGGAGGCTGTCTCAAAAGTCGAGACAACCTCTTTTTTATTTGGGTACTTATCGGAGAAATTTTCCATTTACGCGATTCTCAACAGCTTGATTTTACTTTTGAGACAGCCTCCTTTTTTTTTCAATCGCTACTAGCGCTATTCGGAGATATTATGAATTTTCTTGAACGAACAAATCATTTAATAAATCCTTGGGAGAGACATTTAATGCTTCTGCAATTTGAAATAATGTTTCAACTGATGGTTGCATATCATTTGTACACCATCTAGAAACAGTTGATTTATCTTTGTTGATTCTTTCAGATAACCATTTACTCGATCGTTCTTGTTCTAATAAAACTATTTTAATTCTATTATATTTTAAATTGCTTTTCACGAAATATTATTTGCGTATTAGGAAACTTTTGAATATATTTGTATAATCTTTTCAAAGATAGTGGAAAAAAATCGTGGTAATTGATTTTCTTTGTGAATAATCAAAGAAATTACTATGAAACAAGTTGAAGATAAGCTTAAGGACGTATTAAATAAATATTCTGAAAATTTTAGTGAAAAAATTTATGTAGATAGTTATGATAATACAGATTTACTAATGAACGCTTTCGGAATTACTCAGGAGTTAAAAAGTGAAAATAAGCAATACTGGGGACGTGAATTAGGTAAATGCTGGGAAAGTCTTTTAAGAAATTTATTTGAAACAACTTGTAAAGATTATATGCCACCTTCAAGATTTGGAAAAGATGAACCAGTAGATTTCTTTGTTGGGAATGATGCTATTGATGCTAAATATAGAGTTGGATCTGGAGATTCTAAAACTTTAAAAGGATTTGAATCTTATGGTAAAATGTTGATAAACGAAGGATATAGACCAGTATTTTTATTTTTAAGAACTGATAATTTACCTTCCGCTTTGAGTAAAATGGATAAAGGTGGATGGGTTAGATATTCTTCTGATGAGACATTTGAATATATAAAAGGCAAAACAAACTTTGATTTAAAAGAATGGTTATTAAAATTAGAAAAAGAAGGTACTTATAAAATAAAAAGATTATTATGAAGTTTGAGACAAATAAAGTTTATCAGGGGGATTGTATTGAAGTAATGAAAAAATTTCCTGAAAACTCTATTGCATGCTGTATAACAGATCCTCCATATAATTATGAATTTATAGATCACAAATGGAGTGATTCAGAGGTGAAAAGAAGAACTGAGCGTGTTAAAGATAGTAATACGATGGTTAAAAATATTCCATATGGAAGTGGCTTAGCAGGAGGTGTTAGAAATTCCCGATGGTACGAAAAAAATCGTAATAACGATTTGGAATATATGAAATGGTGTCAATTATGGACAGATGAACTTTTTAGAGTATGTAAAGCTGGTGCGCCTGTTGCTGTTTTTAATAGTAATCGATCTATTGCGCATGTACAAATAGCTTTGGAAAATAGTGGCTTTTACACAAGAGATTTGTTGGTTTATAAGAGAAATTCTGGTATTCCGAGAGGATTAAATCTTGAGAAGAAACTTGAGAAAATGGGAGAGTCAAACTCTGAAGATTGGAATGGTTGGCATAGTGCCTTTAGAAATGAATGGGAAGCCATAATTTTAGTTCAAAAACCATTGATCAATAATTATTGGGAAACATTACAGAAAACTAATGTAGGAGTTTTCAAGACAGTGAATGAGGATGGTTCATTTCAATCTAATATACTAGAGAATTTTAGCAGTAAGGGCAAAGATGAAAAATTTGATCATTGTACAGTTAAACCATTAGGCTTGATAAAAAAATTGGTAGATACTTTAGTACCATTGCATAAGGAAAACATAATTTTTGATCCGTTTTCAGGAAGTGGAACCACTTTAGTAGCAGCTCAGGAATTAGGTTTTGAATATATTGGAATAGAAATTGAAAAAAATTATGTTCCTATAATTAATGATAGATTAGAAAAATCAAGGCTGGTAAAAGAGTTGAATCCATCACTTTTTTAAGCTTTAGTTCAGTTTTTTCAAAGCCACAGATAATACAGAATGTTTTTCTATATTATTTATGGCTTTAAAAATTGATAAAAGATAAAATATTATAGTAAAAACTGCTTAAGCTCGGCATAAGTCCCAATCTTCAGACTAACCTTCTCCTCATTAATAACACTCTCAATTTGAGCAGGAATAGGAAGTGTAATTCCTAATGCAGGTTCAACAACATCTAAGAATTTAATAGGATGCGCTGTTTCTAAGAAAATACCAATGGCGTTAGGGTGTTTTTCTAGTTCTTTTTTCAAACCTAAATAACCCACAGCACCGTGCGGTTCTGCAATGTAACCGTCTGTGTTATAAATTTTCTTTAGCGCTTCAAGCGTTTCTTCATCCGTATAGCTATAAGAAGAAAAGTCTTTTTCGAAAGCTTTTAAGTCATTGTTGTACAATTCCTGAATTCTAATAAAGTTGCTTGGGTTTCCAACGTCCATAGCATTAGAGATTGTTGCTTTAGAAGGTTTTGGGTCGTATTTTCCGTTTTCTAAGAATCTTGGCACCGTGTCGTTTACGTTTGTCGACGCTACAAAATGTTCAATTGGCAAACCTAATTTCTTTGCCATAATTCCGGCGCAAATATTCCCGAAGTTGCCGCTTGGACAAGAGAAAACTAAAGGTTTGTTTTGGCTTTTCAACGCTTTGTAAGCAAAGAAGAAATAAAACATTTGTGGCAACCAACGCGCAATATTAATCGAGTTGGCAGAAGTCAGGTTTTTGTGCGCTAAAGTTTCATCTAAAAACGCTTTTTTTACCATATCCTGACAATCGTCAAAAACGCCGTCCACTTCAAGCGCTTTTATGTTTTGCCCTAAAGTGGTCAATTGTTTTTCCTGAATATCGCTCACTTTTCCAGACGGATATAAAATGACAACATCAACGCTGTCAACGCCTAAAAATCCGCTGGCAACCGCTCCGCCTGTATCTCCGGAAGTCGCTACTAAAACGGTGTTTTTAGAATCTTTTTTGTCTTTATTGAAATAACCCAGACAGCGCGACATAAAACGCGCTCCAACATCTTTAAATGCCATTGTCGGTCCGTGGAATAATTCTAATGAATAGATTCCGTCTTCGACTTTCACAACCGGAAAATCAAAAACTAAAGTCTCGGCAATGATTTCTTTTAGTTTTTCTGTTGGGATTTCGTCGCCAACAAATTGTTTAATCGCTTCAAAAGCAATTTCTTCGTGGCTTAAACTTTCGATTTTCTCAAAAAAAGAAGGATCAAGCGGTGTAATACTTTCTGGGAAATATAATCCTTTGTCAGTTGCTAATCCTTGTATAACAGCTTCTTGAAAAGAAACTTTTGGGGCATTATGGTTTAAACTGTAGTATTTCATTATTTTAGATTTTTGACTTTAGATTTTAGATTTTTTGGAACGTAAATCCCAGAGCTAAAATTCCAAATTCCAATGGTTTGTGTTTTTTAACCGCAAAGAGCGCAAGGAATTGGTTTCTTTTGAAAACGCAATGTTCGCAAGGCTTTGTGGTTATTTTTTTCTTTTTTATTTCATTTTTTGTCAGGCTGAGCGAAGTCGAAGCCCCGCACAGTATGGCACGCCATGTTTGTCATTTCGACGTAAGGAGAAATCACACTCGGAACTCCGTACAGAAATTCGCCAATCTTTGTCGACATACTAGTGTGATTTGCTTCGCCTGTTCGCTATCGCTCGGGTCTCGTTCCTCGAAATGACAAACGTTGAGTTTTTTCTTTATGTTTAAACTTCAAGAATCAATTTGTGTAAATTCGTGAAATTTGTGTTATATAATTCTTACACCATCAGGATTGATTTTCGAAACGTGAATTTCATACGGTAAATTCATTTTTTCGTACACGTCGCTCATGGCTTTTGCGATTTTTTCGGCGGTTTCTTTCCCTTTGCTTAAAGCAAAAATCGACGGACCAGAACCTGAAATTCCGGAACCTAAAGCGCCGTTTTCATAAGCCGTTTGTTTGATTTGGTCAAATCCTGGAATTAAAACGCTTCGAACTGGTTCAACGATTTCGTCGTGAAGCGAACGTCCAATCAATTCGTAATCTTTGGTGTAAAGACCAGCGACCAATCCGCCTACATTTCCCCATTGCATGATGGCGCTTTTTAGGGAAACATTTTGTTTTAAAACCGAACGGGCATCAGATGTTTTTAACTCAATTTGTGGATGAACGACCGTTGCGTATAATTCTTCCGGACTGTCAATTCTAATAATATCCAAAGGCGAATAACTTCTTACCAAAGTAAAAGCGCCTAAAAGGGCAGGAGCAACGTTGTCAGCATGTGCGTTGCCGCTGGCCAATTTCTCGCCCTGCATCGCAAACTGAACCAAATCTTTACGAGAATAAGGTCTTCCTAATAATTCATTTATTCCGAAAACCGCTCCGGCAGAACTTGCCGCACTGCTTCCGATACCGCTTCCGGCCTTTATGTTTTTATAAATTTCGATTTCAAATCCGAAGTCTAATTCGTCTAAAGTTTCGAGCATTGCCAAAGCCGCAACTCCAGAAACGTTTTTCTCGGTTTCCAAAGGCAAATCGGCACCGACAATTTTAGTGATTCGAACTCCTTTTTGATCGACTTTTCGAACAATCATTTCATCGCCCGCATTGTCTAAGCAAAGTCCCAATACGTCAAATCCGCAGGAGAGGTTGGCGATAGTTGCTGGGCAAAATAGTTTAATTTCTTTCATTTTTGGTTGGTTTTGCCACGAAGGCACAAAGTCACAAAGTTTTATTTTTTTAAGGCTTTGAGTTTTTGCCACGAAGGCGCTAAGACACAAAGTTTTATTTTCTAGTTTCTGAGGTACTAAGTTTCTAAGATGCTAAGTATAAAAAACTTAAAGACTTAGCGTCTTAGTGTCTTAGCGGCTATACATTCCCAATGCGGATAACGTCTGCAAAAATTCCTGATGCTGTTACCGCAGCTCCGGCTCCGGCTCCTTTGATCAATAAAGGCTGGTCTACGTAACGATCTGTGTAGAAAAGCACGATATTATCTTTTCCTTCTAAATTATAGAAAGGATGATCTTTTGGAATGAACTGTAAACCAACGCTTGCTTTTCCGTTTTCGAATTGTGCCACGTATTTCAGTCTTGAATCTTTGGCTAAAGCTTCGTTGTAAATACCTTCAAAATGAGCAGCGTGTTTGATTAACGAAGCAAAGAAATCTTCATTGTTTGTTGTCGCTAAACATTCTGCTGGTAAAAACGATTCGTTTGCAATGGCGTCGATGTCCATTTCGTAACCACTTTCGCGGATTAAGATTAATATTTTACGAGCTACGTCGATTCCGCTTAAGTCGATTTTTGGATCTGGTTCTGTGAAACCTTGAACTCCAGCTTCTTTTACCACATCGTGGAAAGAGTTGTTTTCGTCAAAATTGTTGAAAATAAAGTTCAAACTTCCGGATAAAACCGCCTGAATTTTATGCACTTTATCCCCAGACGCAATCAGATTTTTTACAGTATCTATAATTGGCAATCCCGCACCAACATTCGTTTCAAACAAGAAAGGAGCGTTGTATTGACGAGATAAGCTTTTCAGTTTTTTATAATTGTCGTAAGCAGATGAACAAGCAATCTTATTACAAGTTACAACCGCAATACTTTCTTTTAAGAATTTTTCGTAAGCCTCAGAAACCGTTGCATTTGCTGTAATATCCACAAAAATACTGTTACGTAAATTCAATTCTTTTGCTTTCTGGATAAATTCTTCAATACTTGCTGGTTCACCTTTGTCTAAAGCCGAATGCCAATCTTTTAAAGAAATTCCATCTTCATCAAAATACATTTTTCTTGAATTGGATAAAGCAATAACACGAACGTTAATCTTCAGATTATCTTTTAAGAATTTCTTTTGGCTGTGAATCTGCTCGATGAATTTTTCTCCCACATTTCCAACTCCCATTACGAATAAATTAAGCTGTTTTGTGTTTTCTTCGAAGAAATTCTCGTGTAAAGTATTCAATGCTTTTTTAACGTCTCTTTCATTAATTACAGTCGAAATATTTCTTTCAGAAGCACCTTGCGCAATCGCACGAATGTTTACGTTGTTTTTTCCTAAAGTACTGAACATTCTTCCGCTTAAACCTTGGTGATTTTTCATGTTTTCACCTACCAAAGCAATAATGCAAAGGTCTTTTTCTACATAACAAGGATCGATTTTATTTTGAGAAATTTCGATTTCGAATGCTCTGTTGATTGCAGCTTCGGCATTATCAGCATCAGAATTTAAAATTCCGATACAGATTGAGTGTTCAGAAGAAGCCTGAGTAATAAAAATAACATTGATTTTTTCCTGAGATAATACTTCAAACAAACGTCTTGACGAACCTGCAACTCCAATCATTCCTGGGCCTTCAAGAGTTAAAAGCGAAATATGATCAATATGGCTGATTCCTTTTACAACAGTATCTTTTGAAAGAACAGCATCAGAAATTAAAGTTCCAACAGCTTCCGGTTCAAAAGTATTTTTGATTAAAATAGGAATGTTTTTTCTTAAAACCGGTTGAATTGTTGGCGGATACAAAACTTTGGCACCAAAATGCGACAACTCCATTGCTTCCTGATACGAAATATTTGCAATTGGCTGTGCTTGTTTTACAATTTTTGGGTTGGCAGTAAACATTCCGTTTACGTCAGTCCAGATTTCTAATTGTTCAGCATCTAAAGCTCCGGCAATAATGGCAGCGGTATAATCTGATCCTCCGCGTCCTAAAGTCGAAGTGATTCCGTCTAAAGTCTGTGCTATAAATCCAGGCAAAATATTGATTCTAGATTTATTTGAAGCAAAATATTCTTGAATTAGTTTATTTGAAACTTCAAAGTTTACGGCAGCTTTTCCGAAGTTATTGTCTGTTTTAATTAATTCACGACTGTCTTTGTAAACGGCATCTTTATCGACCTGCTGATAAGCCTGCGCAATGATGAAAGAGGAAAGTAATTCACCAAAACTTAAAATAGTATCAGCAGTTCTTGGAGATAATTCTCCTAAAAGGAAACAACCATCTAGTAAAGTTTCTAAATGATTAATGATTCTTTTTACGTGACTTAAAAGACTGCTTTGTTCGCTTACAGGAATAAGTTCTTTAAGTGTGTCAAGGTGTTTTTTCTCGATTTCAGCAACAACTTCTCTAAAACTTTCATCGTTTGCTGCCGCTTTTGCTGCCGCAGACTGCAATAGATCGGTTACTTTGCTTAAAGCGGAAACCACTACAACTAATTGATCCTGTTTTGCTTTCTGGTTGACGATTTCAAGAACGAGTTTTATATTTTGAGCATTGGCTACCGAAGTTCCGCCAAATTTTAATACTTTCATTTTGTGATATTTTTTAATAAGGTGCGAAGATTTTGAGTAACAAAGGTTCAAAGATTATCAACTGTGAACTGAAACTGAAAACTGCGACAATTTTTTTTGTAAATGTTTTTTATGTATCCAATAACTTTCTTCTTTCAAGAAAAAAGTATAGGTAACCTAGGATTATATGTGAAAATGTATACCCCTAAGGGGTAGTAGTTGTTGTAGTAGAAATAATGGTAGCAGCAATTGCAACTCTAGTAGGAGTTGTCATTGTAGATTGATATTTTGTGCTGTTACTTTTCATTTTTGATTTTTCAAAAGTACAGATTTTTATATGAGTTAAAAACCTAAAAAGGCTTTTTGCGAATATTTTAATAATTCAAATCCCAATAATTCATTATTGAGCATTTGTTAAAATTAAACAGACTAAATTGAGGTTTTGATATATTTCAACAATTGTTTTTTGCCGATTAAATCTTTCTAAAGAGTTGAATTTTAATAAAAAGATAGTGGAAAAGCACTCAAAAGACATCATTTGGGTTTGAAATATAAATTAAGAGCTTTCAAACGGATTTATTGAAATTTTAATTATTGTGATAAATTGTTGCTTTTTAATATGGATTTGTTGAATTTTGACGTCTTAAAATTGAAAAACATCATGAGAGAGATCCATTATATAAGTACTGAAACGATTACTTTAGAAACATTACAAGAGATTTTAGCCCATAATAAAATGCTGGAACTATCAGAAGAAGCTAAAGTAAACGTTCAGAAATGCCGTGATTATTTAGATAAAAAAATGGAATCGCATACAGCGCCCATTTATGGCATAAATACAGGTTTCGGTTCTTTATACAGCGTGAAAATCTCAAATGAAAATTTATCAAAGCTTCAGGAGAACTTAGTGAAATCGCATGCCTGTGGAACTGGAGAAGAAGTTCCGTCAGAAATTGTAAAAATGATGCTTTTGCTGAAAATTCAATCTTTAAGTTATGGACATTCTGGAGTGCAGTTGAAGACTTTAGAGCGTTTAGTAGATTTTTACAATAATGATATTCTTCCGATAATCTATACACAAGGTTCACTGGGAGCTTCGGGAGATTTAGCGCCATTGGCTCATATGTCATTGCCATTAATTGGAGAAGGAGTGGTGCTTTTTGAAGGCAAAAAAGTTTCTTCTGCCGAAGTTTTAAAACATTTTAACTGGGAACCAATTGTTTTACAGTCCAAAGAAGGTTTGGCTTTATTGAACGGAACACAGTTTATGAGTGCTTACGGAGCTCATATTTTAATTAAAGCCTATAAATATTCTTATTTGGCAGATTTAATCGGAACTATTTCTTTGGAAGGTTTTGATGGAAGAATCGAGCCATTTAACGAATTGATACATTATATACGTCCACACAAAGGACAAATTGTGACGGCACAGAGAATTACTGAATTCTTAGACGGAAGCGAAATCATTGCTCAGGAAAAGAAACACGTTCAGGATCCGTATTCTTTCCGTTGCATGCCTCAGGTTCACGGCGCTTCAAAAGATGCGATTGATTATGTTCGAAAAGTATTCAAAACAGAAATCAATTCGGTAACTGATAATCCAAATATTTTTATAGAAGCCGATCAGATTATTTCCGGAGGGAATTTCCACGGTCAGCCTTTAGCTTTAGCCTTAGATTTTATGGCTATTGCTTTGGCAGAATTGGGAAGTATTTCGGAGAGAAGAACCTACCAGTTGATTTCAGGATTACGTAATCTTCCTGCATTTTTGGTAGATAATCCAGGATTGAACTCAGGATTTATGATTCCGCAGTACACAGCGGCAAGTATTGCCAGTCAAAACAAGCAATTGGCAACGCCGGCAAGTATCGATAGTATTGTTTCGAGCAACGGACAGGAAGATCATGTGAGCATGGGAGCCAACGGAGCGACAAAAGCCTTACGAATTCTAGACAATTTAGAGCGCATTTTGGCTATCGAATTGTTGAATGCTTCGCAGGCAATTGCGTATAGAGAGCCACTAAAATCAAGTGATTTCATAGAAATGTTCCTGAGCAGTTACAGAGAAGTGGTGCCTTTGGTTAAAGAAGACCGAATCTTACATAATGACATAGAAAACACAGTGTTATTCCTTGAGAGTTTCCAAATAGAAAACGATTTGTTAACAATGGCTTAACATTGCAAAATATTATTGAAGTAATTTTGCACTATCAAAAATAAAACAATGTCAATAAACAGTATTTTCCAATTTTTAGTGCCGAAAGACAAAAAATTCTTTCCACTTTTTGAAGAGGCTTCAAGCAATTTAATTGAATTAGCTTCTAACTTACACGAAGCTGTAAATTTACCATTAAAAGAAAGAGAAATTCTTTTTCAAAAGATTGACGAATTAGAACAAAAAGGAGAAGACATTACACGTCAGACTAACCTTGAGTTAAGCAGAAACTTTATTACTCCATTTGATAGAGAAGATATTCACACGTTAATTACTTCAATTGACAACGTTGCAGATTACCTACATGGTGCATCTAGTCGTATGAGATTGTATCAAGTTGATAAGATTACAAAATCTATCAGAAAGATGACAGAAATCAACCTTGAGGCTTGTCAAAACATTGACAGTGCAGTAAAAGAGTTGAGAAATCTAAAAAACTTTAAAGTTATTAAAGATGCGTGTGCTAGAATTAACAAACTAGAAAACAAATCGGATAACGTTTATAACAAAGCAGTTTTTGAAATTTTTGAAAACGAAACAGACGCTAAAAATATCATTAAATATAAAGAGGTGTTATCTGTTTTAGAATCAGCAACAGATAAATGTAAGAGTGTTGCGAACATACTAGAATCTATTTCTGTAAAACATTCTTAATTCAATTTTTCAATCTGAAGTTATAATTTTATGACTATACTTATATTAATTATAGTGCTTGCCTTAATTTTTGATTACATCAATGGTTTTCATGATGCGGCAAATGCTATAGCGACTGTTGTTGCTACAAAGGTTTTAACACCTTTTCAGGCGGTAGTCTGGGCAGCGTTTTTTAACTTTCTGGCCTATTGGGTTTTCGGATTTGGTGTTGCAGATACTGTTGCTAAAACAGCGGATACGATGCAAATTGATCTGGTGGTGATTTTAGCTGGTGTAATTGCAGCTATATGCTGGAACTTATTAACTTGGTGGTTGGGAATTCCTTCAAGTTCTTCACATACTCTTATAGGTGGTTTTGCTGGTGCGGCGGTAGCACATGCCATTGCAATTCATGGTTTTTCAGGTTATGTTGGAGCAGACGGAGCAACTCACTACTGGTACGAAATTGTAAGCTGGTATAAGGCCGGTAAAGATGGAGGGATGCCTTCGGGAGTTATTATAATTATTGCTTTTATCGTTTTAGCACCGCTTTTAGGGGTTATAGCATCGTATTTAATTTCAATTTGGTTATTAAATGCTTCGCGTAAAAGTATAGGCCCAAAAATCTTTACTGTAGCTTTAATGCTTGCAACCATTTGGTTTGTTTACGTACAAATGATTCCTTATGAAGAAATTATAAAAGATGGACATAAACCTCGTTTTGCTTCTTCTGTTTTTTGGAGTGTTGCATTTGAGCCTCATAATATTAAATGGTTTTTGGTTGCTTTTATTGTCTTGACAGTAAGCGGGTTTTGTTTAATATTCAGCAGTTTAAATCTTCATCAGGCTGATGCTGCTTTAAAGAAAATGCAGTTATTATCTTCTGCCGCATTTAGTTTAGGTCACGGAGGAAACGATTCTCAAAAAGTAATGGGGATTATTGCAGCAGCAGTTGTTGTTTATATTAATACAAATCCTGGTGTTCATATGGATCCTTGGTTAGATGTAGCTCTTCCCTCAGAAGATGGTGCTTTTAGAATGCCTTCTTGGATTCCATTAGCCTGCTATTCTGCAATTGCTGCAGGAACCTTAAGTGGTGGTTGGAAAATTGTGAAAACAATGGGATCTAAAATCACAAAAGTAAGTTCATTTGAAGGAGTTGCTGCGGAAACTGCAGGAGCTTTGACACTTTACTTTACAGAACACTTAAAAATTCCAGTAAGTACAACGCATACTATTACAGGGTCTATCATTGGGGTTGGATTAACAAAACGTGTTTCTGCCGTAAGATGGGGAGTTACCGTGAGCTTAATCTGGGCTTGGATTTTGACTATTCCAATCTCAGCTCTTTTAGCTGGATTAGTATACTTTATTTTAAGTGTATTTATTTAATGAAAGATATTTAAAATGTGAGAAGTAAATCGCATTTCTAAGATATGATTCAAAAGCCGATTTCAATTTGAAATCGGCTTTTTTGTAATTATAAATTCTGTAAGTTTTTACGATTGTGTTTGCGTTTGTAATGCGTCTGTTTGAGATGTTTTTGATCTGCTGAAATGATGCTGATTGTTCCGTCAATTTCCAGCATGGCAAGTTTGACATCTGTTAGGTGTTCTAAACCGTGTTCTCTTGCAGCTTCTTTTAATTCGTCGTGTGAAATATCTAATCTGCTTAAAGTTTTAAAATCTAGTTTCCCGTCATGGATTAGGACTTCAGGTTTGTCAAGTAATAAGTTGCTTAAAGTTTTAGAGTTGCGGGTTAGTTTTTTAATTGCAAAGTTGACTACAAATAATACCAATGCCGCAACTAATCCGCCTATAAGGCTAGTGTCCGGACCAACCATGGCATTTTGAACCGAGTTACTAATTAGTAAAATCAGAATAATATCGGCTGTGTTTAATTGTGAAAGTTCTTTTTTACCAAATATTCTTAAGGCAATTGTCATGAAAAAATAGACCACAACGCTTCGGATAATTATGTCTAAGTAAGGAAAATGCATCGTTTTACTTTTTTGTTTTATTAAAGTTAAAGAAAAAAGCTTTGCCAAAGTTTTAAACTTCGACAAAGCTTCTAAATTATGAATCGATAATTAAGTTTAAATGAACTTAATTACAGTTTAAAATTCTTTTCAATCGCTCTAATCATTTCTCCGGCAACATCTTTATTAGTTGCGCCTTCAATTCCTTCAAGGCCTGGAGAAGAATTTACTTCCAGCAATAACGGGCCTTTGGAAGAGCGGATGATATCAACACCAGCCACTTTTAAATCCATTGCTTTTGCTGCTTTGATGGCAATCTTTTTTTCTTCTGGAGTTACTTTTATCACAGATGCGGTTCCGCCCAAATGAATATTAGCTCTGAATTCCCCTGGCATGGCTTCGCGCTGAATTGCGGCAACCACTTTTCCGTCAATCACAAAACAACGAATATCTTTTCCGTTAGCTTCTTTGATGAATTCTTGAACCAAGATATTGGCATTGAGGCTTTTGAATGCATTGATAACACTTTCTGCTGCTTTTTTGGTTTCAGCCAAAACAACGCCTTTTCCTTGCGTTCCTTCTAATAATTTTACAATTAAAGGTGAACCGCCAACCATTTTAATCAGATTGTCTGTATCAAGCGGAGAATTAGCAAATCCTGTTGTTGGAATATCAATTCCGCTGTTCAAAAGCAACTGTAAGGAATATAATTTATCTCTCGATTGTGTAATTGCTGTAGCTGAATTCAAAACAAAAACCTTCAAAGCTTCAAACTGACGCGTCAAAGCACAACCATAAAAAGTAATGCTTGGTCTGATTCTTGGAATAATAGCATCGAATTCGTTTAGGATTTTTCCGCCTCTGTAATGAATTTCAGGTTTTTTGGCGTCCAGTTTCATGTAGCATTCTTTAATGTTTAAGAAATGCATTTCGTGACCGCGCATTTCGCCGGCTTCCATAATTCTTTTGTTGCTGTATAATTCAGGGTTACTGGCTAAAAGGCCAATTCTTAAACCTGTTTTTGCTTTTTCTGAATTTTGATATAGTTCTTTAAGAGATTCCGGGGTAGGCTGTCCTAAAAGATATTTTTGCTCTGGATCGACTAAAACTCTTCCACTCATGGCTTCACGCCCTAAAAGCATTCTGAATCCCATAGAATCACGATTGGTCAAAGTCATTTCGATAGGCCATTTAGCATCACCGATTTTTAAGCTGGTTTGAATCACGTAACGATGTTCTCTAAAACCACTTGAGCTTTTTACGATTCGTTTGTCAACTAAAGGTGCTTCACAGTGAATAATGGTTTTAATATTATTCTGAATTGGATTAATATCAAACTTAACCCAATTGGCATCATTTTTTATAAAAGGCGCTATGTTTAAAGCGTGCATTGCCGAAGTTTTAGCGCCGGAATCAACACGAGCTTTGATTGTCGGGATTCCTAGTTCTGGAAATGAGCACCATTCTTCGCTGCCTAAAATGACTTTGTTTTGAAGCATATGTTTTTATTTAGTTTTATGATCTGTTGGTTGTGATTATTTTAAACACATAGAAACATAGTATTTGAAACTGCATAACAGACGTTCCACTTGCATAAATTCATCCCGATTGTTATCGGGACTATGTGTTAGAAACTAGTTTCTTTCTATTTTTCTTTTTTTTTTTTAGTAAAGTAAAAATCTATGTTTCTATGTGTTTAAATGTTTTTTTAATTTCACTACCCAACAGATTTTGTTAGATAATTTAAATTCAAAAATAGCTATTTGCTTTTACTAAAGATAGTGATTTTTGCAAAAAAAATACCCGTTATGTTATGAAAACGTAACGGGTAAGTTATTTCTGTTATAAATTTTAACTAATTTATTGATTCGTCGGCTCTTCGGCTTTGTGGATTTCAACTGATAATTCTTGAGAATCATCTTTTAAGTCCATCAAGATTTCATCGCCTGAATGTATTTTAGAAGTGATGATTTCTTCCGCTAACAAATCTTCAACATATTTCTGGATTGCTCTTTTCAGCGGTCGAGCTCCAAACTGCTTGTCAAAACCTTTTTCAGCGATAAATGCTTTTGCTTTTTCTGTTAAGCTTAGTTTGTATCCTAGTTCTGCAATACGAGAATAGAGTTTTTTCAATTCGATTTCGATAATCAAATCGATGTCTGCTTTTTCTAGTGCATTAAATACAATTACGTCATCAATTCTGTTTAAGAATTCAGGAGCAAAAGTTTTCTTCAATGCATTTTCGATAATGCTTTTTGAATTTTCATCTGCCTGAGCTGTTCTTGCTGCAGTTCCGAATCCAACTCCTTGTCCAAAATCTTTCAATTGACGTGCTCCAACGTTAGAGGTCATGATGATGATAGTGTTTTTAAAGTCAATTTTACGACCTAAACTATCAGTTAAATATCCGTCATCTAAAACCTGAAGCATCATATTGAATACATCCGGGTGTGCTTTTTCGATCTCATCTAAAAGAACTACACAGTAAGGTTTTCTTCGAACTTTCTCAGTCAATTGACCACCTTCTTCGTACCCGACGTATCCTGGAGGCGCTCCAACTAAACGAGAAATCGCAAATTTCTCCATGTATTCACTCATATCGATACGAACTAAAGCATCTTCTGAATCGAATAATTCTTTAGCTAATACTTTAGCCAATTGTGTTTTACCAACACCAGTCTGACCTAAGAAAATGAATGAACCAATTGGTTTGTTCGGATCTTTAAGCCCAGCTCTGTTACGTTGGATAGAACGAGCAATTTTAAGAACAGCATCGTTTTGACCAATTACTTTGTTCTGAATCAATTCAGGTAATTGAGCCAATTTATTGCTTTCTGTCTGTGCAATTCTGTTTACAGGAATTCCAGTCATCATAGAAACAACATCGGCTACATTATCTTCTGTAACTTCGATTCTATTGTTTTTAGAATCTTCTTCCCATTGTTCTTGTGCTAGAGCAAGGTCTTTTTCGATACGTTTTTCATCATCACGAAGTTTTGCGGCCTCTTCATATTTTTGTTTTTTAACAACCATATTTTTAAGCTCACGAACTTCTTCTAATTGACGTTCTAAATCCAAAATTTGTTTTGGAACATCAATGTTGGTAATATGTACACGTGATCCGGCTTCGTCCATTGCATCGATAGCTTTGTCTGGTAAGAAACGCTCAGACATATATCTGTTTGTTAACTTAACACAAGCTTCAATAGCTTCAGGAGTATAAGTTACGTTATGGTGATCTTCGTATTTGTCTTTAACGTTATTCAAAATAGCGATTGTTTCTTCAACAGAAGTTGGTTCTACAATTACTTTTTGGAAACGTCTTTCCAGAGCGCCATCTTTCTCAATATATTGTCTATATTCATCAAGAGTAGTAGCACCAATACATTGGATTTCGCCTCTTGCTAATGCAGGTTTGAACATGTTTGAAGCATCAAGTGACCCGGTTGCTCCACCTGCACCTACAATAGTGTGGATCTCATCTATAAAAAGAATGATATCATCGTTTTTTTCCAGCTCGTTCATTACGGCTTTCATTCTTTCCTCAAATTGTCCTCTGTATTTTGTTCCAGCAACTAAACTTGCTAAATCAAGAGTAACAACTCGTTTGTGGAAAAGTATACGAGATACTTTCTTTTGAATAATACGTAAGGCAAGTCCTTCTGCAATAGCAGATTTACCAACCCCAGGTTCTCCAATAAGAAGTGGATTGTTCTTTTTTCTACGGCTTAGAATTTGCGAAACACGTTCAATTTCTTTTTCGCGTCCCACAACTGGATCTAGTTTCCCTTCTTCAGCCATTTCTGTTAAATCTCTCCCAAAATTATCTAAAACTGGAGTTTTAGATTTTTTGTTTGACTTATTGGCGGGATTATTAAAACTACTTTCTTTTAGACTGTCATCTTGTCCTGAATCGTCATTGTACGATTCGTTTCTTGGCAAGTTTTCTAAGAATTCTTCTTCGTTGTTTGGAGTCATATTTAAATACTGTTCTTTAGCTACGTCATAATCTATTTTAAGTTTATTCAGCAGCTTGGTTGTTGGATCGTTTTCGTTGCGCAAGATGCATAACAGCAGGTGTGCGGTGCTAATTGATGAACTTTGAAATACTTTTGCTTCAAGAAAAGTGGTCTTCAGGGCTCTTTCGGCCTGTCGGGTAAGATGAAGGTTTTTCTTTTCTGCATTTACTTCAACGCTCAGGTTAGCAGGGCTCAGTATTTCTACTTTTCTGCGTAAATGATCTAAATCGACAGCTAGGTTATTAAGTATATGAATAGCTTTTCCGTTACCATCTCTTAAAATACCCAGCATGAGATGTTCTGTACCAATAAAGTCGTGGCCCAAACGTAGTGCCTCTTCCTTACTGTATGTAATAACATCTTTTACTCTTGGTGAAAAATTATCATCCATAATATATAATTGGTATTGTAAATTTAGTGAATTACTGTTTTAAAAACAAAAACCGTACCTGTCAAGATCTCCTGACAGCTAATAGACGAAAAAAAAGAGAATAAAAGCGTTAAAAAACGCTTAATTTATTAACTAAAAGTCAAAATAAAGTTGTTAATAAATCATTTAAATAAGTGTAAGGAAATAGCTGAAAAAATTTTAAAAAAACGTATCTTGGCACGCTTTGAAACTATTATAATTATTTTAATATAACAACTTATGTCTGAAGGAGAAAAGTTAATTCCTATTAACATTGAAGATGAAATGAAATCAGCTTACATCGATTATTCGATGTCAGTAATTGTATCAAGAGCACTTCCTGATGTTAGAGATGGCTTGAAACCAGTGCATCGAAGAGTTCTTTATGGAATGTATGATTTAGGAGTAACTTCAAGATCTGCCCATAAAAAATCTGCAAGAATCGTGGGAGAGGTTCTGGGTAAATACCACCCGCATGGAGATACCTCTGTTTACGACGCAATGGTACGTATGGCTCAGGAGTGGAGTATGCGATATTTATTAGTTGATGGTCAAGGTAACTTTGGATCTGTCGATGGAGATAGTCCAGCAGCAATGCGTTATACTGAGGCTAGAATGCGTAGAATTTCTGAGGAAATTATGGCAGATATCGAAAAAGAGACGGTTGATTTTCAACTAAACTTTGACGATACATTATATGAACCAAAAGTAATGCCTACAAAAGTTCCTACTTTATTAGTAAATGGAGCAACAGGTATTGCAGTTGGTATGGCAACCAATATGCCACCACACAATTTAACTGAAGTTATCAATGGTACTTTAGCGTACTTAGATAATAACGATATTGAAGTTGACGAATTAATGACACATATTAAAGCACCAGATTTTCCAACTGGTGGTGTAATATATGGATACGAAGGTGTTCGTGAAGCTTTTAAAACAGGTAGAGGACGTATTGTAATGCGTGCAAAAGTTGGTTTTGAAGAGGTTGACGGAAGAGAATGTATCATCGTTACTGAAATTCCTTATCAAGTCAATAAAGCCGAGATGATCAAACGTACGGCTGATTTGGTTAACGAGAAAAAAATTGAAGGTATTGCCAATATCCGTGACGAGTCGGATAGAAGCGGTATGCGTATCGTTTATATCTTGAAACGTGATGCTACTCCAAACGTGGTTTTGAATACCTTGTATAAATACACTCAATTGCAATCTTCTTTTAGTGTAAATAATATTGCATTAGTAAAAGGACGTCCTCAATTATTGAATCTGAAAGATATGATTCATTACTTTATTGAGCACCGTCACGATGTGGTAGTAAGAAGAACACAGTTTGAATTACGTAAAGCAGAAGAAAGAGCGCATATTTTAGAAGGGTTAATCATTGCTTCAGATAATATTGATGAAGTAATTGCGTTAATTAGAGGGTCTAAAAACACAGATGAAGCGAGAGAAAAATTAATCGAAAGATTTAAGCTTTCTGATATTCAAGCTCGTGCAATTGTAGAAATGCGTTTGCGTCAGTTAACAGGTCTGGAACAAGATAAGTTAAGAGCTGAATTTGACGAATTAATGAAGTTGATTGAGCATTTAAAAGCATTATTAGCAGATGTTAATTTAAGAATTGATTTGATTAAAGAAGAGCTTACGGAAATTCGCGATAAATATGGTGATGACCGTCGTTCTCAAATCGAATATTCTGGAGGTGATGTAAGTATTGAAGATTTGATTGCTGATGAAAGTGTGGTTATTACTATTTCGCATGCAGGTTATATCAAACGTACAAACTTGTCAGAATACAAAACACAAAATAGAGGTGGAGTTGGACAGAAGAGTGCGGGAACAAGAGATCAAGATTTCTTGGAGCACATGTTCGTAGCGACCAACCACCAATATATGATGTTCTTTACGCAAAAAGGAAAATGTTTCTGGATGCGTGTTTATGAAATTCCAGAAGGAAGTAAAACGGCAAAAGGAAGAGCAATTCAGAACTTGGTAAATATTGAAAGTGATGATAAAGTAAAAGCTTTCATTTGTACACAAGACTTAAAAGATAAAGATTACATCAATACACATAACCTTGTAATGGTGACGAAAAAAGGCCAGGTGAAGAAAACTTCTTTAGAGAAATATTCTAAACCAAGAGCTAATGGAGTTGCAGCTATTACAATTAAAGAAGGTGATGAATTAATAGGAGCACAGTTAACGAACGGAGAAAGCCAAATTATTATGGCTGTGAAGTCTGGTAAATTGGTTCGTTTTGAGGAAACTAAAACACGTCCGATGGGAAGAACTGCTTCTGGAGTTCGTGGAATTACTTTAAAAGATGAGTCTGATGAAGTAATCGGAATGGTAACTGTTGATAAAAATGATATTGCTGAATCTCAGATCTTGGTTGTAACTGAAAACGGATACGGAAAACGTACAAAACTGGTTGACGAAGACGGAGAAGATGTGTACAGAATTACGAACCGTGGAGGTAAAGGAGTTAAGACACTTAATATCACTGAAAAAACAGGAAAATTAATCTCTATTAATGCGGTTACTGATGCAGATGATTTGATGATTATCAATAAATCTGGATTGACTATCAGAATGGCAATTGAGGATTTGCGTGTTATGGGACGTGCTACTCAAGGGGTAAGATTGATTAACTTAAAAGGTAAAGATTCTATTGCAGCAGTAACTACTGTTATGAAAGAAGATGAACCAGAACAAGTTGTAGATGAAGACGGAAATGTAATCGAGTCTGTAATCGAAAGAGTTAAGCCTGATCTTGATGAAGTTCTTGAAGATGATGGAACTGTTGAAGATGACGACGATTCTGATGATGAAGTAATTGATGACGAAGATGACGCAGATGCTGACGAAGAGGAGTCGGAAGAATAATTAAAGACAGAAAAATTAAATACAAATAAAAATCACTATGAAAAGTAAATATGTAATACTAGCATCAGCATTACTGATCTCTGTAGCTACGTTTGCTCAAAAAGATCAAATTAAAAACGCTGAAAAGGCATTAAAAGGTGGTGACGCTCAAGGCGCGATCACAATTCTTAAAGATGCTGAAAACTTAGTAGCGAATGCTAAAGATACTGAACAAGCACAATTCTATTTCGTTCAAGGAAATGCTTATTTAGAGTTAGCAAATAAAAAAGTTGAAGAGAGCAAAAATTTATCTGCTGCAGCTGAGAGTTATAAAAAATTAATTGAAGTTGAAAAAGCTTCAGGAAAACAAAAATATTCTACTCAGGCAGCGACTTCAATCACTAATATCAAAGGTCAGTTGATTAACTCTGCAATTGCTGATACTCAGGCAAATAAACATGCGGAAGGAGCGAAAAAATTGTATGAGGCTTATGCTTTAGATAAAAAAGATACAATTAACTTGTATTATGCTGCTTCGACTGCTGTAAATGCACAAGATTTCGATTTGGCATTGCCAATGTATGAGGAGTTGAAAAAAGTGAACTATTCTGGAAAAGGTACTTTGTATTTGGCTGAAAATAAAGCTAATAATAATGAGGATAACTTTGCAAGTGCTAAAGAAAGAGATATGGCTGTAAAATTAGGTACACACGAAAAACCTAAAACAGAAGCTATTCCTTCAAAAAGAGGTGAGATTTACAAAAACTTAGCGTTGATCTTAGTTCAAAAAGGGCGTACTGAAGATGCTAAAAAAGCAATCGCAGATGCTAGAAAAGCAAACCCAGAAGATACTTCTTTAATTTTGACTGAAGCTAACTTATACTTAGAGACTAAAGATTTCGATACTTACAAAAAGTTAGTTAACGAAGCTTTAGAGAAAGATCCGAATAATGCTGATTTAGTATTTAACTTAGGAGTACTTAGTGCAGGTGCAAATAATAATGCAGATGCCGAAAAATATTACCTAAGAGCAATTGAAATCAATCCTAATTATGCTAATGCTTATTTAAATCTTGCAGCGTTAAAGTTAGAAGCTGAAAAACCAATCATTGATGAAATGAATAAATTAGGTACTTCTGCTAAAGACATGAAACGTTACGATGTTTTAAAAGCTCAGAGAGAAAATGTTTTCAAAGGTGTAATTCCTTACCTTAAAAAGGCAAACGAATTAGATCCTAAAAATGAAGATGTTTCTAAAACATTATTAGGGGTTTACAGTGCTCTTGAAATGACTGCTGAAGCAAAAGCATTAAAAGCTAAAATGTAATAGACTTTCGTTATAAATAAAAAAAAACCATTCACTGTGCGGTGAATGGTTTTTTTTATGCTTAATTTTTTTAGCTAATTAATTCAGCGGATAATGTAATTGTGGTATTTAGCAGTTTAGAAATCGGACAGATTTCTTTTGCTTTATTCGCTGTAGCTGTGAATTCCTCAGCAGAAATTGAAGGGACTTTTCCTTTTAAATCCAAATGAATTAAAGTGATTGAACCGTCTTCAAAAGTCACTGTTGCTTCTGTAGTTAAATCATCAGCTGTAAATCCGCCTTCGTTTAATAAAAAGCTTAATTGCATTGTAAAACAGCCGGAATGTGCCGCTGCAACTAATTCTTCCGGGTTTGTACCAACGCCATCTGCAAATCTTGTTTTGAAAGACAGTTGTGCATTATCTAAAGTAGTACTTTGAGTACTAATAGTTCCTTTTCCTTCCATACCGGTTCCTTTCCAGTTGGCGTGTGCTTTTCTTGTAAATTTCATTTGTGTGGTATTAAAATTAATAAAATGTTGTTATTTGTTTGATTATCAAATGATAATGTGGTAATTCAAATATAATCAATATTTTACAGAATTGTTTTATAGAATTTAATTAGAATGTTAAGTTTTGGATTTTTGTTTGGAGTGGGTTTTTACCGCAAAGCACGCAAAGTTTTTTTTGTATTTCTTATTATTTAAGAAAGGAAAGTTCGCAAAGTTTTGCGTACATAAAGCTTTGAGTAGATAAAGCTTTGAGTAGATAAAGCTTTGCGAACTTTTTATTTACGAACACAACCACTTAATAAAATAAATCTTTGCGTGCTTTGCGGTAAAAGAAACATTTTAGATATAAAAAAAGGTGTAATGAACATTTTCACTACACCTTTCTATAATTATTTTTTAACTTAAATCTTATTCCTGACCTAAGTTTCTTAATTGTTTCAGCTTATCTTTCCAAACTTCAAGGCTTTCTTTATGAATAGCGATGTTTTTGCGTACTTCAGTAACAATTGAATTTTCTTTTTTAGCATTTTTAGTATTGGTAAAAAACTGAATATTGTTTTCTAATTGGAAAATTTCATTTTGAACTTCTTCAATTTTACGCATGATAAAGATTTTTTCATTATCTAATTTGCGCGTGTCATTGCTGTCGGAAAGAGAATCAATGCGATTTGCAAAACGCATCATTTCAGATTCTTTTTTGCTTAAGCTTAATTTTTCGAAAAGAGCATCTAGGATTTTATTGAATTTTCCTTCGATATGACGTCTTGAAAAAGGAACTTTTCCAAATCCTTTCCAGGTTTCGATATGTGCTTTAATGCCGTCCAAATCTGTTTTATGATCTCCAGTTAACTGGAAAGCTCTTAAGACCTCTAAATAGGCTTTTTTGTTGTCAAAAGCAGCTACTTCTTCGCTGTTTTCTTCCGATTTATGTTCTTTTAATTTGTCAAAATAGTGGTTGCAGGCATCTTTAAACTCTTTCCAGATTTTGTCTGAGTATTTTTTAGGAACGTGCCCAATTTGTTTCCATTCTTCCTGAATTTGTTTCATTACAGGAGTTGTAGCTTGAAAATCGGTACTTTCTTGTAATTCTTTTGCTTTAGCTACAAGAGCAAGTTTTTTATTTAAATTGTCATTTTGATCTTTCTTAATGTCTTTGTAGAAAGAATTCTTAAAAGCATTGAAATTTCTAACGGCAGTTTTAAATGCAGCCCAAGTTTCTTCGTTTACTTCTGACGGAACTTTTCCAGCAGCAAAAAACTCATTTCTTAATTCTTCTACTTTCTGGATCTGTACAAGCCATTGTGAGTGAGAGTTTACTTTTTCAGTACCTAAAACTTCGATTTTAGAAATGATTTCTTTCTTAATCTCAAGATTTTGCTGTTCGTTAGCTCTTTGGTTTTCAAATAAAACTTCTCTCTTATCGTGTATCTTTTTGGTTAACTCGCTGAATTGATTCCAAATTTCATCACGGTGTTCTTTAGAAACTGGCCCGATGTCTTCTTTCCAAATTCGGTGTAAATCTTGTAATTCACGGAAAGATTTGTTCACATCTGTATCGTTTACTAATTCTTCAACACGTGCGATTATTTTTTGTTTTAATTCTAAGTTGTGTTTAAAATCTAAATCTCTAGCTTCACGGTCTAAATGAAGATAATCATAGAAATTCTCCACATGAAAATGGTAATTGTTCCAAACGTGATTGTATTTGTCTTTTGGAATTGCACCAGCATTTTTCCATCTTTCTCTCAACTCATTAAAATGTTTAAGAGTATCTTTTATATTTTCCTGCGGATTGATTAGTTCTTTTAATTCCTCAACAATTGCTAGACGAGTTTCTAAATTCGTTTTTAAATTAGTCTGTAAATGTTTAAAATGAACATTTCTTTTGTCTCTAAAAACATTATAATATTCGTCAAACTTTGATTTTAAAGGTAGGTGGTATTCAAATTCTTCATTTGGGTCTGTGTTGGAAGCAAGAAACTCTTCTTTCTTTTCCTCTAAAAGATGATGATATTGAAGTAAAAAAGCTTTTTTGATTTCTTCAATATGATCTTTTACAGACATTACTTTGTCTGTATTAACCAGTTTTTTTAATTCATCTACAAGAGCATCTAAAGAGAATGTATTATAATCCTGCATTGGAATATCATGACGTTCTTTTAAAGTCTCGTCTTCACTTTCGGCTGCATTTGAATTGGTGATAACATCCAGTGCTTCTTGATGAGCATTTTCAGTAGTATCATCGTTATTTTGAGTTTCTGAAGTTGAATTCTCAACTAAAGTTTCAGGATCAGATATTTCAATTGCATCATTTGTTGCAGCATCATTGATTTCGATTCCTGATTTTCCGTCTGCATCATGCAGGTTATCATTCTTTTCTTCTAACATCTTTAAAATGTATAAGGTTTTTATTTTAAACAGAGCGAAAGATAGTAAAGGTGTTTCTAAATACAAAATAAATCGCTTGATTATGCTGTATTTTAAGACGAAATTCCTATTCTTTGGACTTATTAGCTGTTATGTTGAATGGCTTTTGATTGAATAACTGAGGTATCCATAAATTCAAAATCTGCATTCTTTTTTTAATTATTATTGTAAAAATATAAATTAGTAAGGTTCTATTGATTTTTTTTTTGGGTTAGAAAAGAATCAAAACGCCCATTTCAATTCCAAAATTGTAGGTTCTGTTTATGCCAAATCCTGCACTGGGGTGTATGTAGACTAAATTTGTAGGTGTGATTTTTCTTCCGAATTCAACAAAAGCATTATTTTGAAAACCGTCAATAATATCATTGTATCTAAAAGCAACATCGGCGGCTACCCAATTTTTTCCGAAGAAATGCAATAAAACATTTTCAAAAAGAGTGACACTGATATCATTTCGACTATCATCGCCCGCAAAACTACTTTGATATTCCATTGTAGATAACCAAAGGAATTTTTTATTGTATAAATACTTTCCATAAACAACAGCAGGCATGATAACCCATTTCCCAGTTCCAAAATTGGGATCTGCAGCAGTATTGCCATAAACTCTTGTGCGTAAGGCAAAACCGTTGCTGTTTTTCATATAGGGAATATAACTGACTCCCATACCAACATCTCCAATCGCAGTTTTGTTTATGGAATTGGTATTTGCAGAAACTAAAGGAAGATCAAAACGAAGATTCCAGGCTTTGTTCCCAATTGGAAGCAGAACGCGTACTTGTGTGGTGTTGATAGAACCGTTGTCAGTATCTAGATACTCATCAAAAAGAATTATGGTCTTGAGGAAATAATGGTAACGTGGCTCTGAGAAAGGACTTTGTAAGGTATCATTTTCTTGAGCTAAAAGTAGATTGTTAAATAAAAAAAATAAAATGCTAAGTAATTGTATTTTCTTCATAACCACCTGTTAATAAGTGGTTTAAAAATACAAAAAATACATTAACATTTTATTTTGATACTCTTTTTATTTGTTCCAGATTTTCCAGGCTTTTTCTGCCTGAAAAATCAGCATGTCATGACCGTTTTTTATCACTGCGCCTCTTTCTTTTGCCAATTTTAGAAAAGTAGTTTCGGCGGGATTGTAAATTAAATCGTAAGCAATATGTTTTTCTGTAAAAAACTCATACGGCAAGTTTGGACAAGCATCAATATTTGGACTTGTTCCAACAGGTGTACAGTTAATTATGATTTGAAAATTGTCAAAAGTAGTGGCATTGATCAAATCGTAATCAATAATGTTTTCTTTCGCTTCTCTGGAAACAAAAGTATACGGAATACCCAATTCATCTAGAGCAAAAGCAACGCCTTTAGAAGCACCGCCTGTTCCCAGAATAAGCGCTTTTTTATGATGTGGCTCTAAAAGTGGCTCTAATGATTTTTTGAATCCGTAATAATCAGTGTTATATCCTTTTAGTTTGCCGTTTTTGGTAAATTTTATAGTATTGACAGCACCAATTAAAGTGGCTTTTCGTGATAATTTATCTAAGAAAGGAATAACTTGTTCTTTGTAAGGAATGGTAACATTTAATCCTTTTAAATCAGGATTGTTTTTAATTAATTCGGTGAAATAATTAATTTCTGAAATGTCAAAATTCTCATAGCTGTTACCAGCAAAGACTTCATTGTTAAATTTTTCTGTAAAATAACCTTTTGAAAAAGAGTAGCTAATGTTGCGCCCCAATAATCCAAAACGTCTTCTTAATAAAATATCAACCATTATTATTTACGATGTTTTTCTATATAATTTTTTACTGTTTTTTTTGACCAAACCACTGGAAATAAATCTTCAATCAAGATGTAATTATCAAAATTAAGACGTAAACCATTGCTTAAATGGAATTTAGCTTTTGTGGTATCTTGAATCATGAAATATAAACCAGCTAAACGATATTCGATTTCATTTTCTTCAGGGAAATATTCTGAGGCCTGTAATAAAGTCTGAATAGCGCTTTCAAATTCTCCTAAAAACTGAAGAATATCAACCCAATATAACCAAGTATCTAGTGCATAATCTCCAAACTCAACTGCTTTTCTGAAACCAAATTCGGCTTCTTCAAAGAAGTTCATGTGTTTGTTGATTGTTGCATATCTTTTCCAGTACAAACGATTTTGATTGTCGATTGCCAAAGCTTTATTGACAAAAAATAATGCTTTTTGATAGTTTTTCTGGCGAAGATGAAAATCGGTTATGGCAATCCAGCCTTTGTCTAAAAGCGGATCTTCATGAACAGTTTGGTTATAATATTGAATCGCTTTCGCTAAATTTCCAAGTTTCTCGTAACATTTACCAATTCGAAGCAGAGCATATGATGTTGCATCGTCCAGTTCGATGGTTCTGTTATAACTTTCAATGGCTTCGTTGTATTTTTTCAGACGTTCGTAAGCTTTTGCTTTTTCCATAAAAGCGCCTAAAAATTCGTCATCTATCAACGTTGCATAATCGAATGCACGAATGGCATTTTCATATTCTTTTACGCCATAATGAAGACGTCCAAGCTGATGCCATGCAATTTCGCTATACGGATTTCTGTTGATATATTCGTTAAGATAGACAATAGCTTCTTGGTTTTGATCTAAAAACTCAAAACAATACACTACGTTATAAAGAGCAGATTGATCTTCTAAATCTTCTTCAAGACATTTGATAAAATTCTCTTTTGCCAGCTCGAGATTATCCATAAAAAGATATTCCATTCCAATCAAATTATACACATCAGCATAATCATCAGTGTATTGCAACGCGATTTTTAACAGTTCAACTGCTTTTTCGTGCTGATCTCTTTTAGAACAAATATTGGCTTTCTGGATATAGATTTCCTCGTTGTTAGGTTCAATTGCGTACAACTCATTCAAAAGCTTTTCAGCCAGATCGAGTTTATCATCATAAACCAGCATTTCTACTTGTACTAATTTTAAGCCTGTAGATTTTGGATGTTGGTCTAATGCAAGTTTTAAGGCCTTTTTTGCTAAATTAGCCTTACCTATGTCTAAATAATGAAGAATGATTTCTTCGAATTCTTCAGAATCAAAAAAGAGTACTTTGTTCGTTTTTAACATCGACTCAAATTTGGATAGGGATAGGTTATAATCTTCTTCTTCGTTGCTTAATTGCATACTTCGTATATTTGAAATTAGCCTGATATAAATTTAGGCAACCATATAATTGTTGTAAGGATAAGAAATTAATTGTTTTGAACAATTTAATTAACAATATATAGCGTTTTTTATTCTGTTTTGGGAAGAAATCTCTTTTATTATCAAGAGATTAGCTTCGATTTTGTCTTTTTTCTGTTAATGCTGAAAATGTTTTAACGAAATTAAAATACAGATAAAACAACAGTATCCATTTGAAAAAATCCGAAGTTCTATTTAGAATTCTTTTTCATTATTTCATCCATTACTTCTAAAATAATGGCACAGCCTTCACGAATTTCATCTTCTGAAATTGTCAAAGGAGGTGTAATTCTAATCGCACAACCTTCAAATAAAAGCCAGAATAAAATAAGTCCTCGATCTTGGCAGGTCAAAATTACTTCATTTGTAATTTCAGCCGATTCTGCCATAGCGGCCAGCATTAATCCTTTTCCTCTAACTTCTGTTATCAAAGGATGTACCAAAAGCGATCTGAAGAGTTTTTCCTTTTCGAGTGCTTCTGCCATTAAATTTGTTTCAGTTAATTCCTGCAAAGTAGCTAAACAGGCTGACGCAATGACAGGGTGACCGCCAAAAGTAGTGATATGACCTAATTTTGGGTTTTCGGTTAAAAGATCCATTCTTTCAGCAGATGCTGTAAAAGCTCCGACAGGCATTCCGCCTCCCATTCCTTTACCCATTACTACAATGTCTGGAACGACATCATAATTCTGAAAACCAAATAGTTTCCCCGTTCTACCAAAGCCTGGCTGGATTTCGTCGACAATCATTAAGGCGCCAACTTCTTCACAGCGTTTTTTGACTTTTTGAAGAAAATTATTTTCAGGTTGAATAAAACCAGCACCGCCTTGAATGGTTTCTAAAAGAATGGCTGCTGTTCGAGTGGTTATTTTTTGTAAATCTTCTTCGTTATTAAAAGTGATAAAATCGACATCTGGAAGCAGAGGTCTAAAAGCTTGTTTGCGTTCTTCAAATCCCATAACGCTCATCGATCCCATGGTATTTCCATGATAGGCGTTATGACATGAAATAAGCTGACTTCTTCCAGTCGTTCTTTTGGCCAATTTTAAAGCGCCTTCAATAGCTTCTGTTCCTGAATTTACTAAATATGTTTTGTTTAAAGATTCAGGAAGGAGTGAAGCCATCATTTTGCAATATTGAACCGCCGGACTTTGTGAATATTCGCCATAAACCATTACGTGAGAATATTTATCCAGTTGATTTTTTATAGCTTGATTTACTCTCGGATGCTGGTGTCCAAGCGTACAAGCCGAAACTCCGGCAACAAAATCTAAATATTTTTTATCGTTTGTGTCGTATATGTAAGACCCAATGGCATGAGAAACTTCCATTCCTAAAGGATAAGGAGAAGTTTGTGCCTGGTATTTTATAAAATCTGGATTCATTTTTTCTAAGATTCTAAGTTGCTGAGATTCTAAGATTCTGAGATTGATTTCAGCTCTTAGTATTTGAAATGGAAAACTGTGACTGCGACTGCAACTGAAAACTATTTTTGCTTAGGTGTTATTGCAGGTTTTACAGCGGGTTTCTTCTTGTCGTAATCTAAAGTTTCCTTTCTGACTTTCATTGGGACATTTTTGCCTTTTTCCTCTTCTTCTTTTCCTTGCTGAATTAGTTTTTCATTCATTTCATTTTCTTCTGCGGTGAAAATATCGTCTTTGGATTTGATACGTTCATTGCCACGCCAGACCATTCCTCGAAGCTTTCTTGCATTTTCCGGAAGCTCATCTTCAGGAAACATATCGCCGTCAACATTATTGAAAAGTGTAAGGGTTTCAATTTTATTGTTCTCCAAAATCAAATTGATTTTACTGCTTACGCTTTTATCAATTCCAACAAGTTCGTTTTGATCATTTCGGCTGTAATAAATGACCTCGGTGTTCTTGATTATATCAACGTAATGGAGTTTACCATCCTTAAATTTTCCAAACAAATTGAGTCCTTTGACTTGATTAAAACCTGTTCCGAGGGTGTCCCGCGAGATTAAAAAGGTGTTGTTGAGCACTTTTAAGGAATCTAATTTTCGTGTATTATTATCGCCAATTAGGTGCATGACATCGCCAGTTATCTGATTTTCTCCATTCCAAATAATTGGATTTCCGATCAATTTAGTTAAGGCTATTTTGGAATCAGAATGTATAGAGTCGCATTTTCCGCTCATATCAATTTTAAAGAAACGTACATTTTTATACGCTCTTAAAATTCTTTCGCCTTCTTTTCCGGTAACCATTAATTTTTGTCCGTGAATGTAAACCGAGTCATTTTCAACTAAATTGATTGCAACGGCTCTTTTGGTTACAAACATGGAATCTTTCAGTTTGTATAGCTCTGCATAATGCCCTTTTACAATTCCTTTATTGATAGAATCTGTAATCTTCACATTTCGTGTCGCCGATGCAAATTCGGTATTTCGGTTATAAAATAAACTATCGCCTTCTATGAGCCGATCATCATATTTGATATAGGATTTTCGGAGAAAATGTGCCAGGTTTTTCTTTGTGTCGTAAAACCCTTTTTCGGTATAAATATAGTTTTCTTTACTGGTAATAGTTGAAGGACCAAGCAGATAAGTATGCCCGGAATTACTGTAGTAATCCAAATGATTGGATTTAATTACATATTTAGGATTTGTAATAACTACTTCCGTCAGGAACTGAAACTTCTTTTGTTCGGCATAATATCTTCCGGATTTACTCACTAGAGTATTGTCCTTGTTTACGATAGTTCCTTTAGTATTATAGAAGGCTTCCTGAACATTTCGGTCAAAATTAATCGTGTCAGTTCGCAATGTAGCATCAGGCGAAGTTAAAACGGCATCTCCAGTTGCAAAAGCTTTTTTCGCATTCCCGCTATACTCTGCGTATTTACTGTTTAAGAATAAAGTATCTCCCTGTACTAATTGTACATTTCCAAACGCTTTTAAATAATTCTCTTTTTGAAAAAAATAAGCTTTATTGCACGTAAGCACAACGCCGTCATGATTTATTTTTACGTTTCCAGTTAACAAAAGCGCGTCTGGAGCATTAACCTGATCTACATCAGAATAATCAGCATTTTCAATGACGATTGTTTTCGGAGTTTGTGCAGGTTTTTTTTTTGCTTGAGCGAAAGTGAATTGAACGCTTAAAAAAGACAGACAAATGAATATGAAAAAGAGTGATTTCTTCAACTGATTAAATTTTTGTCAAATTTATAAAAAAGGTTAGAACCTGTGGTGGATATTAGCATTAATTTATAATAAGTCATCAACATTCCAATTGGAAAAATCGAGGGTATTTATTTTTTCAACAAAACAACGAACTCTCACGTTGTAGTTAAATTGTTTCGGTCTTAGAACGGTATAAAACGTATTAAAGTTGTTCTGAGTTTTAAAAAATGAGCTACATTTAGAAAATTGTTTTTTGAGCCTTTAGAGGTTTTTAGAGAATTATAAGCTATATTTAGATTAACCCATTATATGATAAGCAAAAGATTAATTACAGCTGGAATTACATTAACTGTACTGTTTTCAGCATGTAAAACACAAGATTTAAAAATGAGTACAGCAAAAAAAGAGACTACTGCAGAAAAGAAAGTTGTAGTTTATCAAGTTTTTACACGCCTGTTTGGAAATAAAAATAAAACGAATAAACCCTGGGGAACCATCGAAGAAAATGGAGTTGGAAAATTTAATGATTTTACAGATAAAGCACTTCATGAAATAAAAGATTTAGGAGTTACCTATATTTGGTATACTGGCGTACCTCATCATGCTTTGGTGCGTGATTATACGGCGTATGGAATTTCAAATGATGATCCTGAGGTAGTAAAAGGAAGAGCAGGTTCTCCTTATGCGGTAAAAGATTATTATAACGTAAATCCTGATCTGGCTGTTGATCCGGCAAAACGTCTTGAAGAATTTGAAGCCTTAATAAAACGTACTCATAATGCAGGTTTAAAAGTAATTATAGACATTGTTCCAAATCATATTGCGAGAAAATATGAAGGCAAATCTAATCCTGTAGGCGTAAAAGATTTTGGTGCAGATGATGATGTTTCAGTTGAATACAAACGGGATAATAATTTCTATTATATTCCAAGAGAGCATTTTGAAATTCCTGATGGAGATATTCCGTTAAACGGAGAAAAAAATCCTCTTATTGATGGGAAATTTGATGAAAACCCTGCGAAATGGACAGGAAATGGTTCACGTAAGGTAAAACCAGATCAAAATGACTGGTATGAAACTGTTAAAGTGAATTATGGCGTTCGTCCTGATGGCAGTAAAGACTTTCCAGAACTTCCAGCTGGATTTGACCAGAAAAATTATAAAGAACATTTTGCTTTTTGGCAGGACAAAGACGTTCCGGATTCTTGGGAAAAATTCAGAGATATTGCTTTGTACTGGACAGCAAAAGGAGTGGACGGATTTCGCTATGATATGGCCGAAATGGTTCCGTATGAATTTTGGAGTTACATGAACTCTTCAATTAAAATGAAGAATCCAAATGCTTTTTTATTGGCAGAAGTTTACAATCCGAATGAATATCGCAATTACATCCGTTTAGGAAAAATGGATTATCTATATGATAAAGTAGAAACTTACGATAAACTGAAAGATATTATTCAGGGAAAATCTTCTCCGGATGAATTAAATGATATTCAGAAAAGAATGACAGATATTGAACATCATATGCTTCATTTTTTGGATAACCATGACGAACAACGTTTGGCTTCGCCAGAATTTGCAGGAACTCCTGAAAGAGGAAAACCTTTGATGGTTGTTTCTGCGACATTGAGTACTTCGCCAACTATGATTTATTTTGGTCAAGAAGTAGGGGAGGCTGGAAATGAAGATGCCGGTTTTGGTAAACGCTCCAGAACCTCTATTTTTGATTATATCGGAGTTCCAAATCATCAGCGCTGGATGAATGAAGGTAAGTTTGACGGAGGACAATTATCTGATTCAGAAAAAAATCTGCGTGATTTTTACAAACGATTATTGAATTTTATAATCAACAGCAGTGCTTTAATGGGAAGTTTTGAAGAAATTCAATCTGCAAACCGTCAAAATCCGAATTATGATGCGTTATTGTATTCTTACGTTCGATGGTCAGAAAAGCAAAAACTGATTGTAATTGCTAATTTCTCTTCAGAAAAAGAAAGCGAATTTGAATTGAAAATTCCTTCGACTCTTATTTCAAAGTGGAATTTAAAAGATGGTTCTTATGTGCTCGTAGATAAATTATATTCAGTCAGTAAAACTTATCTTACCGTTAAAAATGGTGAAGGTTCGGCAAGAGTTAAAATCAAACCTTCTGAATCATTTATTTATGAAGTAAACTAAAATGAGATAAAATAAAAGAGAGCTTGCTTAAAACTGATTAAGGTTTAAGCAAGTTTTTTGTTTTTAAACTTCTTTTAAAAGTGAAAGGATTTCTTTGATTGAAAATTGAGCACCACAGACAAATTCGTCTGAAGCGCCATAATAAATAGTCAGCGTATCTCCGTCGGGTTCTATAATGTGACCATTTGTAAATACCACATTTCCAAAAAAGCCACTTAATTCGTAATCTGTTGTGGGAAACATAATTGGAACTTCGGTTCTTGAAATGACTTTGGCAGGATTTTCTAAATCTAAGAGAAAAGCACCCAGACAATATTGATGGGCTTCATTTGCTCCATGATAAATCTCGAGCCAGCCTTTTTCCGTTTTAATAGGTGCTGCACCGGCACCAACTCTTTTGCTGTCCCAATTTCCTTTTCTGGTTGTGATAATACATTGATGATTTCCCCAATGAAGACCGTCAGGAGATGAAGCAATCCAAATGTAATTTCCGCCGATATCAACACTGCTTGGACGGTGTAAGGCATAAAATAGTCCATTTATTTTTTCTTCAAAAATAGCGCAGTCTTTATTATGAGGAGGAAATATCATTCCATGTTTTTCGAAATTTTTCCAGTCGGTTGTAGTGCGCAAACCAACTCCAACGCCATTATTGGAGACCGAAGTAAAAGTCAGATAATATTTTCCTTCAATTAAAGAAACACGGCAATCTTCTATTCCAAAAGTTTCCAAAATTCCTTCACCTGCTAAATAGGGATAATTCTCAGGTTCATAGAAATGTTTTCCGTCTTCACTGCATAATAATCTGATATGAGATAAAGTGGTTAAATAATCAATTCCCTGATAATTAATAACTCGGGCATCAGTTGCTATAAGTTCGGGATGATCTTTTAGAATTTCTATGATTTCGATTAAACCATTTTCTGTTAGTATTGGAAAAGAAATAATATTTTCAGCTTGTTTTGGTCTTTCAGCAACTCTTACGGCCAGCCAGATTTTATTTTCAAATCGAAAAACGCCGGGATTTAAAAGACAGGTAATTTCTAATCCTTCTCTGCTTGGAGGTAAATCTGATGGTGATAATAAAGGGTTTTCTAAAAAACGATTGGCAATATCTTTCATGTTATTCGTGTTTAGAGTTACCCTTAAGGTATAAAAAAAAGCTGATACTTTTTTGGGTATCAGCTTTTTGTTTTATACTTTTTTGACCTTTTTCAGCGCTTCGACATAATATTCGTTCACTTTTTCCCAATTAATATGGTCGTAAAAAGCGTCAATATAAGTTCCTTTTCTGTTTTGATAATCCAGATAATATGCGTGTTCCCAAAGATCAATTCCTAAAATTGGTGTTCCTGGAATCAGAGCATTTTTCATTAAAGGATTATCTTGGTCTTGTGTCGTGGTGATCTGTAATTTTCCGTAACGATCCACAACAAGCCAAACCCATCCAGATCCAAATTGCTTTTCAGACTGCGCTTTAAACTGATTGGTTAGGTTACTGAAAGAACCAAACTCTTTGTTGATAGAACCTGAAAGCGTATCTTTTGGGGTTTGCTCTTTTGGAGTTAAAATATTAAAATAGAGTGTGTGATTGTAATAACCTCCAGCGTTTTGACGAAGTTTAGCGTTGTTTAAATCCATCTTTTTTAAAATATCCTCAATTGGCATATTTTCAAATTCTGTAGAAACAATTTCTTTGTTGAAATTGTTTGTGTAAGAAAGATAGTGTTTAGAATAATGCGTTTCCATGGTCAGTGACCTTATTGCAGGAGAAAGGCCATCATAAGCAAAAGGCAGTTTGGTCATTTCAAAAGAACCGGGATCAGCTTTAACTTCATTAGGTGAGCCTATAGTGATTTTTTCTTCTTTGGTTGGAAGAGGAACCTCAACTACTTCTGTCAGCTTGTCTTCTTTACAGGAAAATAATAGTAAAAATGAAGTTAAAGCAGTAAAAAGAACAACGTTTTTCTTCATAATGTTATTTATTTTGATGTTAATGAATTAATGATCTCGATATAATTTTCTTTCGCCTCATCAATCGACATATGGCTGATCTGCATCCAGGCATTGGTTTTGAAAGCGTCTCTCAAATCAAAATTTTCAGATTGATTATAGACAGCTGTACCAAAAGTTGCCTGTTTGTAAAAAGCATAAAGTCTTAACTGCACATCTTGCGGCAGTGAAGCCTGAGTCATTGTCATGGCAATTTCTACGGCTTCTGCAAAGCGAGTATCTAAATCTTTTTCAGTCATTTATGCTTTTGTAGCAATAATTGTTTTTCCACCAATCGCTTTTTGATTTAACTCAACGTTGATTGGGGTACCTAAAGGTAAAAATAAATCTACTCTTGATCCAAATTTAATGAAACCAGCGTCAGTTCCCTGAACAACCTGCATTCCTTCTTTAGCATAATTTACAATTCTTCTAGCTAATGCACCTGCAATTTGTCTGTACAAAACAGCGCCAAAAGTTTCGTTTTCGATAACTACAGTAGTTCTTTCGTTTTCTTCACTTGCTTTTGGATGCCAGGCAACAAGAAATTTACCAGGGTGATATTTACTGAATTTAATGATGCCATCCATTGCATAACGTGTTACGTGCACATTGATTGGTGACATAAAAATAGAAACCTGTAAACGTTTGTCCTTAAAATATTCTCCTTCATAAACTTCCTCGATAACCACAACTTTTCCATCGACAGGAGCCAGAATGTGATCACTGTTTCTAATTGCAATTCTTTTAGGATTTCTAAAAAATTGTAAAATAATGATCAAAATCAAAACCGCCGCAAATTGAACAAGCATTCTAAGCCATGCAATATCAATGAATTTATCAGCAATTAAAAGTACAGCTACAGTAAATACAGTACCTAGTAAAATGGACGGGCCTCCTTCTTTATGAAACATAATATAAAATTTGATAAAATAAAAATATAATGGGTGCTACAAATATAACACTATCTAATCGATCTAAGATACCTCCGTGGCCGGGCATTATGGAACCGCTGTCTTTTACACCGGCAATTCTTTTAAATTTAGATTCAATCAAATCTCCAATAGTACCAAAAATGCTGACAATTAAAGCGATGATGGTCCAAATTAAAATTGACATATTGCTAAACTCAGGTTTAGCCTGAATATAAAATTTCGAAATTAAAAAACCTGCAAATGCTGCAAAAACAACACCGCCAAGAAATCCTTCGATTGTTTTTTTAGGAGAAACACGTTCAAATAATTTATGTTTTCCCATTGATTTTCCAACCAAATAGGCAAAAGTATCATTGGTCCAGATTAAGACAAATAATCCAATGATAATTTTCGGATTATAATCGTTCGTTCCAAATGAAATTTTAACGATAAAGATAAAGGGAAGTGTAATGTATCCTAATAAATAGAGATATTTAGAAGAAGTACTTATTTTTTGAACAGAGTCGTAAAATAAAAAAATGATGCATTTAATGGAGACAACAATAGTAATAGCCAGAAGAATTAAATCCAGCTGTTTAATGTTGGTTTCTAAACTTATGTTCGAATTAAAAGAATCATTAAGATATTTACTTGTTTGTTTATTGTAATGACTAACGAGAATTGTTGATGTGTAAATGAGTAAACCGAAAAGAATAGAAAACACCTTATTTAGATTTACAATATTCGAAAACTCGTAAATCGTGATGATTAGGAAAACACCAAAAAGGATAATGAAGCTTTCAGTTGAAAACAGTATCGAACTTAATAATAGAGCGATATAAACAGCACCAGAAATGGTTCTCTTCAGCGTTTCGTTCATCTTAAAGGTCTTCTAAAAGCAGTAAATAAAGGTTTTTGGCAACACTTCCGTATTGCGTGAAGTCTTCTTCTTTAGCTTTTTCGAAATATTTTATTGTAGTGATGTTAGTAGGTATGTCTCTGTCGTACTTGCGTTTTATAGCGCTCAATCCATCACTTTTCATTGGAAGAATTTGGCTTGTTGTAGCTATAATAACAATATTTGCAGGTAATTCGTTTGGTTTATTCTGTCGAATTTGTTTAGATGAAAATAATATAGAACCTTCGTCGGCTATAAGATTTTCACAGCTGGCTAATAAGAATTTTGGATTTGAAGGCGCAATGTAAAATAATTTGTTTTCGTCTAATAAACCAAATAGTGCAGGTTCATAGCACAAAACTTCTTGTTCAAACCAGTCATTTTCTTCTAAAATGTTTTCAAACTGCTCAGTTACTTCACTTTTGTTTTCACAGTACAAAAATTTACCTCCATTTTTCTTGAAATTGAAAATAAATTGTTCGTCTAAAGATAAATGACTGTTCTGTGCAGAGGTACCTGCATATTCGCTTTCGTTCTCTTCGTCAGAAGGGGCTTCACTCGAGCCAAATATTTTTTTGAAAAAATTCATTTTTTATATGAAATACTTTACATGTTAATTGAAAACGTTCAAAGATAAAAAAATCTTAATTCAAAAGGGTGTTTTGAATTAAGATTTTGAAAAATATTGTGTATTTCTTGATTATTTATGAAACTACTTCTTCTAGATTTTTATCAAAAGTTCGTTTTCCAAAAATGTTTTCTAAGTCATCTTTAAAGATTACTTCTTTTTCAATCAGGATATCAGCAAGTTGGTTTAACTTGTCTTTGTTTTCTTCTAATATCTGAATGGCTCTCTGGTATTGGCCTTCGATTAATTCTGAAATTTCAGCGTCAATAATTTTTGCTGTTTCATCAGAATATGGTTTAGAGAAGTTGTACTCACTTTGACCAGTAGAATCGTAATAAGTAACGTTTCCGATTTTATCGTTTAGTCCGTAGATAGTTACCATAGCACGAGCCTGACGAGTTACTTTTTCTAAGTCACTCAAAGCACCAGTAGAAATTCTGTCAAAAGTTACTTTTTCAGCCGCTCTACCTCCCATAGTAGCACACATTTCGTCCAGCATCTGATCTGTTCTAACGATTTGTCTTTCCTCAGGTAAGTACCAAGCCGCTCCTAAACTTTGTCCACGAGGAACAATAGTCACTTTGATAAGTGGTGCAGCATGCTCTAACATCCAGCTTACAGTAGCGTGACCAGCTTCGTGAATTGCAATTGCTCTTTTCTCTTCTGGAGTAATGATTTTGTTTTTCTTTTCAAGACCACCAATAATTCTATCTACAGCATCAAGGAAATCTTGTCTGTCAACTGCTGGTTTATTGTTACGAGCAGCAATAAGCGCAGCTTCGTTACAAACATTCGCAATATCAGCACCAGAGAAACCTGGAGTTTGTTTAGCTAAGAAATCTAAGTCAAGACCTTCCACTTTTTTGATAGGAGCCAAGTGTACCTTGAAGATTTCAGCTCTTTCTCTAATGTCTGGTAAGTCAACAAAAATTTGTCTGTCAAAACGTCCTGCACGCATTAAAGCTTTGTCTAATACATCGGCTCTGTTTGTTGCAGCCAGAACAATTACGTTTGAGTTTGTACCAAAACCATCCATTTCTGTTAGTAATTGGTTCAAAGTATTTTCTCTTTCGTCATTTCCGCCAGACATATTGCTTTTTCCACGAGCTCTACCAACAGCATCAATCTCATCGATGAAAATGATAGCAGGTGATTTTTCTTTTGCTTGTTTGAATAAGTCACGTACACGTGAAGCACCAACTCCAACAAACATCTCAACGAAGTCAGAACCTGATAAAGAGAAGAAAGGTACTTGTGCTTCACCGGCAACAGCTTTTGCCAATAAAGTTTTACCAGTCCCCGGAGGTCCTACCAATAAAGCTCCTTTTGGAATTTTACCTCCCAGATTGGTGTATTTTTCTGGATTTTTAAGGAATTCAACAATTTCCTGAATTTCTTCTTTAGCACCTTCTAAACCAGCAACATCTTTGAATGTTGTTTTGATGTCTGTTTTTTCATCGAATAATTTAGCTTTCGATTTTCCAATGTTGAAAATCTGTCCGCCTCCGCCAGCGCCTCCGCCAGACATTTTACGCATAATGAAAATCCATACACCCACAATGATGATGATAGGAAGTAAGCTGATTAAAATATCGCTCCAGTTGTTTTTTTGAAGGAAATTAAAATCTTTTAGTTTGCCTTCGTTAACTGCTTTTTCCAGTTTAGTCTGAAAGATCTGATCATTACCAATTTCCAAAGTATAATGTGGACCTTTGTTTGGTTGTTTGAAAATATCTTCAGCTACTTTTTTATTAGCCGGGTCTTTAAGAGCAGCGGCATTTAAATATACTTCAGCTTCTGCTTTGTTGTAAACGATAACTTTTTCAATCTGACCTTTTTCTAATAAGGTGTTGAATTTAGAAGAAGTTAATTGTGCAGGTTCGCTTAAGCTAGATCCTCCTGTGGCAAAACTTATGAATAAAAAAACTAAAAGTATTGCGGTGTATATTAACCAAGGACTTATTTTAAATTTATTCGGATTTGGATTATTATCTTTAGCCATTTAGTGAAAGTTTCTTTAGTATTTGTTTTCGATTGTAGTGATCTTGGCGTCGCCCCAAAGGCTTTCGATGTTGTAATATTCGCGAATATGCTTTTGGAAAACATGTACTACAATGTGTACATAATCCATTAAAACCCATTCTGCGTTATCTGTACCTTCTACGTGCCAAGGTTTATCTTTTAAGTCTTTTGATACTGTTTTTTGAATTGAGTTTACGATGGCGTTAACTTGGGTGTTGGAGCTACCGTTGCAAATAACAAAATAGTCGCATACAGCTGTATCTATTTCTCTTAAGTCAAGAATATCGATATCATTTCCTTTTACTTCCTCAATCCCTTTGATTATGTTCGCCAGTAGAACATCATTATTAATAGTCTTTTTCGCCATGAATTATTTTATATGTGAATTTGTAAAGTTACCAAATTTTGTGATTATTTTTGAACCTTAACAAAATATTAAATTAAGATATTTAAATTATTTAATGAAACTAATCAAACTCGATGCCATAGATTCGACAAATGATTTCCTGAAAGCCTTGTCAAGTCAGGATGAACTGGAGAATTTTACAACGGTAACCGCTGAAAATCAGACAAAAGGCAAGGGGCAAATGGGCGGAAAATGGCAGTCTGAAATTGGTAAAAACTTAACTATGAGTGTGTTGGTGAAGGATTTTCTGTTTGACAACGAACAGGTTTTTAATTTAAGTGTTGCCGTTTCCCTTGCCGTTTCAGAGGTTTTAAAATCGTTAAATATTCCTGATATTTGTATTAAATGGCCAAACGACATTCTGTCATACAATAAGAAATTGGTTGGCATATTAATAGAAAACACCATTAAAAGCGATGGCAGAATAGTGTCAGTTGTCGGAATTGGGATTAATGTCAATCAAACCGATTATACAGATTTACCAAACGCTTCTTCTCTTGCCGTAATTTCGGGTAAAACTTTTGAGAAAGAAGAAATTGCTGTTTTAATTGTAGAAAAATTAAAAGAGAAAATTGAACTTTGGAAAACTTCTGCGGCGCTTTTATGGGATGATTATTTCAATTCTTTATTTAAAAAAGGTGTTCCAATGCCTTTTAGCAATCTGGACAATAAAAACTTCATGGGAATTATTCAGGGCGTTTCTTCTGTAGGAAAATTACAGGTTTTGTTGGAAGATGATTCTGTTGCTGAATTTGAGATTAAGGAAGTTAAGATGCTTTACTAAGTTACTAAGGTTCTGAGATGCTAAGATGCTAAGATTTTTTGCCACAAAGGCACTAAGTCGCAAAGGTTTTCTGTAGAGACGCACTTCAGTGCGTCTGTGTATTTTTGAAATCTCGCAAAGACGCTAAGTCGCAAAGTTTATAATTAAATTAATCTGCTTAAATCTTTTAAATCTGCGTGAAAAATGCTGCGTGTTTACGGAAAATTAATCTGCTCAATCAGCCAAATCTGCGTGAAACAAAAAAAACTTTGTGCCTTAGCGCCTTCGCGGCAATAACAAAAAAAAGCCCGATCGTTAAATCAGGCTTTTCATTTATAATTCACAATTAATAATTTATCATTATTATAGTTTGTTCATATTGTTTGCTAGAGTTTCAATAAACTTGCTTATTGGACCTTTAACCATCATGGCCATCATAGCATTGAATTCACCTTCAAAGAACAATTGAACAGCACTTTCCGAATCAGAAATACTATCAATTTTTGAAGTTAGTGTAAACGGAAGTTTATCACTTGCAGCACCCAAAACAATTTTGTTTGGAGCTACTTTGTCTTTCATTTTCAATTTGATTTCCGGCATGCCTTTTAATCCAAAAATAAAAGCATCTTCGCCAGTCACTTCAAATTTAGCGATGTTATCCGGCATTAATTTTTCAAAATTTTTAACATCAGTCAATTGATCGAATAAATCTTGAGCTGATTTCTGAACAGTAACTTTTGGACTTTCTAAGTTCATATAGTGTTTTTTGTTTTTGTTTTATCATGCGTTTTTTTACCGCAAAGTTCGCAAGGTCTTTTTGCTTTACTTTACTTTGGCTTTAGTTAAGTTCGCAAAGCTTGGATTAAATGAAATCCAAAATTTCTAAATCCAAATTCCCGAAAAAGGAGCGAAGCGACTTTTAGAAAATCTAAAATCTAAAATCTACTCCTGTCCCCAAGTTGATGGGCTAACGCTCCATTCTTGCAGAGTTGATTGTTGGTCTTCTGTGATATATTGTTTCTGAACCGCTAAATCCAATAGATTTTCGTAGTTACTTAAAGTGAATAAATCAACATTTGCTTCTTTGAAGTTTTCTTCTGCAACACTGAATCCATAAGTAAAAACGGCAGCCATACCTTTAATATTGGCACCTTCGTTTCTTAAAGCTTCTACAGCCATTAAGCTGCTTTTTCCTGTGGAGATTAAATCTTCGACAACCACAACATTTTGACCTTTTTGTAAAAAACCTTCGACTTGGTTTTGTCTTCCGTGTTTTTTAGGCTCTGGACGGACATATACGAATGGAAGACCTAAACTTTCGGCAACCAAAATACCAACTCCAATGGCTCCAGTGGCAACACCGGCGATTACATCAGGTTTTCCAAATTGTTTTTCGATGTTTTTGGCAAATTCATCACGAACATAGTTTCTGATGCTCGGAAATGAAAGAATTAACCTATTATCACAGTAAATAGGGGATTTCCAACCAGAAGCCCATGTAAAAGGATTTTCGGGATTCAATTTAATTGCATTTATTTGCAAAAGCAATTCGGCTGTTTTTTCGGCAGTATCTTTATTAAAAATCATAATACAAATGTATAAAGTTTTTGTAAACGACAAACCACTTTTTTTGACAAATGAAATCTCAAAGGAAACAGATTTCCAATTGTTCTTGTTGGAGAGTATTGATATCGAACAGCTTATCATAAAAATTTTTCAGAATAAAATTCAAAAAGCGATTCTATATCATCCAGACGAAAGTGAAATGATGAAAACCCTTAAAGCCAAAATTCCCGTTAATAAAGCAGGCGGAGGCTTTGTCTATAATAAGAAAGGAGAGGTTCTGTTTATCTTTAGAAACGGAAAATGGGATTTACCAAAAGGCGGAATAGAGAAGGGAGAGGACATTGAAACGACTGCAATGCGCGAAGTCGAAGAAGAAACTGGAGTAAATAAGTTAAGAGTTACCAATAAACTTCAGAAAACGTATCATATTTTTAAACGTAACGGAAAATACAAACTTAAAATTACACATTGGTTCGAAATGTTTTCTGATTTTGAAGGAACGCCACACGGCCAATTAGAAGAAGGAATCGAAAAAGTAGCGTGGTTAAACCCAGAACAAATTAAAGAGGCGCTTAAAAATTCATACGAAAACATTAAATTGTTGTTTGAAGAAGAAAAACCAATAGCAAAAATAGCTACGACTGTCCCGTATCATTCAGATAGAAATTCTAATAGTTAAATTTTTAGAGTTTTAAACTGAAATTTGTTCCAATATTTTTGGAAGTAAAAGCTAAATATTTAAGCCAAGCTAATATTACAAAAGTCTCGATAGATAATTCTAATCGAGACTTTTTACAAAAATGAAACTAATTCTATTTATATTCGTAAACAGACACAATCTTCATAGCAATATTTGAAGAAGACACGTATTCTGTTGTCGTTTTCGAAATTTTGCCATTACTATATTCGCGGTTAATTGTGGCATTTCTTGTACCCTCTTTGTAACTAGAAACTATATTTTCAGAAACTTGTGAAGTGTAATTTCCTCCATTTACTATTACCATAAAAAAACTATTCATTTTCCAAGCCTTTCCATACATATGTTTGGAAGGATCTGCTTCATTTTTTTCAGTGCCGTAAGTATAAGTCACAAGAGGCGTCGTAACATTTGTTTCAGCATTAAAAGAAGTTACAGCGACCAAATTTTGTCCTTCGTAGGTATATTGATACCTTAAAGAATTTGCTCTAGGAGGAGCGCCGTTTACCGAGATTGTTTTTTTACTAATAATCTGTTTGTTTGCATTTAAACCAAATTCGTATACTATAGCGTTACCATTGTAGTGCTTGTAAGTAACAAGAATAGTAGTTTCGTTATAGGTTATAGTATATTTTATCTCGCTATTATCACTAAAAACTACTGCAAATTCAGTTAAACGATCATTACTGTCAAAAGTATATTTGTTGGTAGAGAATAAAAAACCGTCAGGTTCATAATTAGAAGCTGTAGCAATTAAATTATTATTGTAGCTGTAATTTGTATGGCTCTTGTCTAAGTTTTTCACATCTTCCAGTTTACTATTTGAGTAATAGTATTTTGAAGAATCCCATAAAATATTATCTGCATAGTAATCTGTTGTAATAGAAACCAATTCAGATTCTTTAGAGTCATCATTTGTGCAGGAAACAGCTAAAAATCCAATTAGAAGAATTATTATTTTTTTCATTTTTTTTTCCTTTTAAGTTATATCTAGTAGTAAAATATTTTTTAAAAGGTTGCGTAGAAAAGCAAAAAAAATGTAAGAATTTAGAATTGACTTAAGTAAAAAAAAGCTCTAAATAACTTTACGTTTATTAGAGCCTTTTTACATTTGGTTTATGTTGGTTTATGGATTCTGTATTTAGGTTGTAAATGATTTCGTGTTTTGCTTTATCTGAAAAAATTACGGTTTAGAAAAATTCAAAATTGGCCCCCATGTTTCTCCTGAGATACTGTTGCCAACAGCCATTATTGAGCCACTTTTAAAGTCTGACGCAAAATGCACCGTAACCGTTGTTCCAGAAGCGGTTAATGAACCGTTATCGAAAGTGATACCGCTTCCTGAATAAACTTTCCATTCTCCAGGTGTGGCAAGTCCTCTAATATAGAGAGTATACTTGCTGGACTTAGATTTCACAATTGCCATTGAATTTGGCTCACAAGGATTCTCTCTTGTATATTGCGTTAAAGTCACAATTTTTGGATCAGCATCTTCAATACTCGAGGTGCATTTGAGATATAAAGGAGGTGAAAAATAATCATCTGGCACGTTGTAGGTCATTACCTCTTCATTGGAACATGAAGAAATTGTCAAGCTTATTGAGATCGTAACTAAAGCGAGAATCATATATTTTAGTGAGCTTTTCATTAGTATAGATTTTGAAGTTTATATTTAACAGTAAAATATTTTTTAAAAGGTTGCGTGCAAATGCAAAAAAAAATGAGAATAAGAAACAGATTTATTTTAGAATTAAAAAAGCCCAGCAAACTTTAGGTTTACCAGGCTCAATTTAAATTTTAAAAATCTCTTATTTATACTCGTAGATAAATTCAGATCTTTCTACATCTGTCGTTTCTCCTTCGATCGTTTCAGAATGTTTTCTCGTTTCTTTTACTAATTTATTTTGACTATTAAATTCATAATCAACCACCATATCGTAAACAGAGTCGTCATCAAGAATTGTAGTAGAAGATGCAATCAGATTTTCAGATGTTTCACCTTCAAACATATAAAGACGGTTAGTTACTTTTAAGCCAAGCAGATTCAATAAAAAGTTATTTTGTTTCCATTCTTTACCCAAAAGATCTTTTTTATAACTGTTGTCATTTTTTATTGCGCTATAAGTAATTTTTGCGTTCGATTTCGAGACAGCTGCAAGATTTCCGTTTTCATAATCAAATACCTCATCATCATTATAACTAATAATCTGATTATTGGCATCAAGCTTAAATTCATACGTTTTTGTACTAACAACAGGAGAAGTCGTCACTGTCGCAGTTATTTTATCGGCACTGTAAGCAAAAGTAATTTTTTTAGCAACGATACTTTTATCAGAAAAAGGCATTTCCTGAAAATCAATTATTCTGCCTGCGCTGTCATAAGCCAATTTTGTTGTTGTTGCCATTACACGTCTTGCATCATAATTTTGTATCTCACTTACCAAATTGTTGGTATAGGTATATTTACTGTAAGATCCGTCATTGTATTGAAAGAAAATAAGTTTTTCTCCAGAAAAGTACAATTTATCAGTCTGATAATTTTCGTCCTCTTCATCGTAATATTTTTGAGTTATAGTATACGAAATTGCATGTGCTCCCGGATCAAATGGTTCGTCCAAATTTAAATATGGTTCATAAACAGGATCATTGTTCGAGCAGGAAACAGCTAGGATTCCTACGATAAGAAATAACATTTTTTTCATATTTATATTTTTTAAATTATATCAATTAGTAAAACATAATTCAAAAGGTTGCGTAAATAAATAAGAAAAATTGTAAAAATAAATAGCTGGGCGTGCCACCATCCCGATAAGAGGGCAAATATACTTTGAGCTTATACGCCCTCTTATCGGGAAGCTGTCGGGCTTTCGCTGCTACTTCGGTAGCTTAGCTCTATCCCTCACGCGGAGACAAACTTTGTGGTTAGTTTGTTTTAAGTTTCAGGTTTCAGGTTTGAAGTTTTTACTTAAGAATTATTACCGTTTAAGTTGGTCAAAAGGTTGTTTTCATTAAAAACAGCATTGATAACATTTCCGTCTTTTTCTGCTTTAACTTCGTTTCCATTCGAAGTCAATTCGTAACCTTTTTGAGACAGATAATGGGTAAAAGCATTTTTATGATTCTGAATTTCAAATGTCGAAATCAGTTCAGGAAAAACAGTTAAAATTCTGGAGAATTCTTCACTTTCAGCTTTATCAATCAGATCCGATTTAATCGTAACCACCATTGTTCCCTGACCGTAATTTCCAAGATAATAACCGCTTCCATCAAACATTTCGGTTGCAATCATTCCAATTAAATGCAAATCATTTGGAACAGCGTCAAATTTGCCAACAGTCAATAAATCGATATTGTTTTCTTCGCCGTATTGTTTTAATAAAAGCGCTTGTTTCATAACAGATTCAGCATAACCGCCCGCTTTATTTTCCCAAAGCCAAAGCCAGGTTTCAGAAGAATGCGAAAACGAACCCAAAACCTGCATTGGAAATGTCAAATCGTCTCCAAAAGTTATTTCTTCTTTATTCATGTCAACATTCCATGAAAGTCCTCCAGTTACAGCATAAAGATTTCTTTGTTTTTCTAAAGCCAAAGCTCCGTATTTTTCTAAAAAATCATTCTCAGATACAAAGTGTTTCCTGCCATTTTGCTGATTAGTAGTTGATTCTGTATTTTCTTCTTTCTTTTTAAAAAGATTGTTGAATAGTCCCATTTTGTTACGATTTTTTAGAATTTTAAAATTGATGTTTTCAAATATAAGATTTTTAAAATAAGTCAGAAAAACATTAATTAAATATAAGTTTATTGTTGGAAGATTGAATTGCGTCCAGCTTTAGCTGGATAATAAAAATTAAAGAAGAAAAGGGCTTTAGCCAAACTTTCGCAGATTTGGCTAAAGCCTTTTTCAATTCGTATTTTGGTCCTCTAGCTAAAGCTAGGGGCTATTGAAATTACTTTGAGTCTTTGCTTGCTTCTACTTCTTTGTTTGTAACTTTTTTGATTTAGATAAAATTAACCGTTGAGAAAGAGAAGATTAAATAATAAGAAACAAAACTTAGTAACTCAGAATCTCAGAAACTTAGCAACTTATTTAATTTCATATATCAAAATCGTATTTTTGTTTAACAAGTAATATTTTAGAATTACGAGCACACTATCAAAACCAAGCCATATTAGGAAGAAAAACAAGTCGTATTCGTGAACTTCGTGATATGAAACAAGAAGCTTTGGCTCAGGCTTTAGGAACAAACCAACAAGCGATTTCTGCTTTAGAAAACAGCGAAACGATAGATGATGAAAAGCTAAAACAAATTGCAAAAGCTTTAGGAGTAAGTGTTGAAGCTCTTAAGAATTTTTCGGACGAAGCTGCAATTAATTATTTCAATAATTTTTATGATAATAGTGCACAAGGACAAATATTAAATAACTCTTGTACTAATCTTACTTTTAATCCTTTAGAAAAGTTAATAGAATCTTACGAAGAAAATAAAAAGCTTTATGAACGTCTAATTCAGGCAGAAAAAGATAAAGTAGAGTATTTAGAGAAGATATTGAAGGATAAATAGTTATTCTTTTTTACAATTTGAAAAAGCCTAATAAAATTTGTTTTTTTATTAGGCTTTTTGATTTTATATATTGTCGCTGGCGCGAGCGTCCCGCTCGTGTCCGTTTTACGTAATGATTTAGATTGCGTTCACGAGCGGGACGCTCGCGCTAGCAGGGGGAATTTTGAAATTATAAATTAGCTCCTAAAAGTTCTCGAAATTCTGTTCTAATGGCAATCATAATAGGTTGGATGTTTTCGTTGAGCCTTTTATAAGCTGATACAGTATTCTCTTTAATTTCTCTATTAGGAAATACTAATTTGTTAACAGGGTGATTTGGTTTATAGTCAATAGAGATTTGAAAAGATTCTTCCATAAACTCGGCAAGCATCGATTCAAGATTATTACTAAAAAAAATTAAATTGTCATCTATGTATTTTATCAGCTCTTCGTTTGAAGCTATAAAATTCATATGTAATCTTTCCTCGTTTTTTTCAAACGTTGTATTGCTTGGGATAAGTTTGATTTCAGCAACGAAAAGACCCAAATCGTTTCTAGTCTTATTTAATAATGAGTAAGTTTTTTTTAATACATTAAAACGCTCTTCGTGTAACTTGGTAAACTTGAAATTTTCCTTTGCTATTAACGAATCCAATTCTCTTTGAAATTTTGTAATTTCTAAAGAATGTTCTTTTTTGGTGTTTTCAAGTTTCTTGTCAAAAGAGCTTTTTATTCTTCCTTCAGTTATTTTTGTAATAATTAAAGTAATCAATGTGGGAACAATTGAATAGCTAAGAATATTAGTTAATAAGTTTTCCATATAGTAATATTTTAAATTAAACTTTTAGGAGGTTCTGAACGTATAGCTTTGCGTTCTTATCGCAAGCCCAGCCTAATCAAAAGCAAAAAAACTTAGCGCACTTTGCGTTAAAAAAAATTAGGCAATCCAATAGCGCGGATTTGCAATCCGTGCCCACAAAGTAAAGCAAGGTTGCTTTTTACAATTGTTTTCTTTACAAGTATAGATTAAAAACCTGTACTATTGTAATCTCAAATGTCTAATATAATTATCAAGTAAACCCTGAATCTGCTGGCTGGCAACAGGATTTGCAGAATGTACATTGAATTTTAGATTTTGTAAATCAATTCCGGATTCATAAACCAGCCATTTGGCGCAAGCGTAACCATCTTCGGCAACTTGATCATTTGCATCGAGACCTAAATCATTATCAAAGCTAATTAACTCAGGAAGGCCTTTTTCTAGAATTACCGCTTTAAAATCCTCAAAATTTCTAACTATAACAAAATCGTTGTTAGTGAGATTTTTGTAAACCATATTTACATCTCTAATATCGTCAAGAAAAAGTTTGTATGACATTTTTAAAGGCTTAAAAATTATTGAATATTTTGTCATTTCGAGTAACGAGAAATCGCACTATCCCGAAGCCTCGGGACGCGGAGAATTTTGACAATCTTTGTCGAGCTACGAGTGTGATTTCTCGTTCCTCGAAATGACATACTTTGTGCAAAAAACTTTAAGTAAGGACTTTGACGAAGTTCTAAGCATACAGCTTTGCGTTCTTATCGCAAGACAAACCCAATCAAAAGAAAAAAATCTTAGCGTACTTTGCGTTAAAAAAAAATCAGGCAATCAATAGCCATGCTCAATCAAAATTAAAAAAACTTAGCTTCCGATAGCTATCGGGATTGCGTTTAAATAAGCAGCATTCCAATCTGAACACTAAAAACTGTAAACTGCCAGCTATTTTTCTCTACTTTTGCAAAATGAACAAAAAACACCATTCCAACGATATACTTTCGAATTTAGGCATTGAAAACCTAAACGAAATGCAGGAAACTGCAAAAGACGTAATTCTTCACGATAATAACACTTTGTTGCTTTCTCCAACAGGATCTGGAAAAACATTGGCGTTTTTGCTTCCTGTTTTAGAATTATTGCAACCTGAAATCTTATCAGTTCAATGTTTGATTTTGGTTCCGTCGCGTGAATTGGGACTTCAGATTGAACAGGTTTGGAAAAAAATGGGAACGCAGTACAAAGTCAATATTTGTTACGGTGGCCATTCGATTGAAACGGAAATGAAAAACTTAAGCAATCCGCCGGCAGTTTTAATTGGAACGCCTGGAAGAATTGCAGATCATATCGACAGAGAAACTTTCAGAACAGATAAAATTCAGACTTTAATTTTGGACGAGTTTGACAAGTCGCTTCAATTAGGGTTTCATGAGCAGATGTCTTTTATTATCGGGAGATTACCGAAAGTTAATAAAAGAGTTTTGGTTTCGGCAACGTCAGATATTGAGATTCCGAAATACACACGAGTTGTAAATCCGACCGTTTTGGATTTTATTCCAGAAGAAGAGGAGAAAGAAAACCTTTCGATGAAAATGGTGCTTTCGCCAGCCAAAGACAAATTGCAGAGTTTGTTCAATTTGATTTGTTCGCTGAAATCAGAATCGGCTATTATTTTCTGTAATCACCGAGATGCAGCAGAACGTATTAGCGATACTTTAAACGAAAAAGGAATCTATTCGGTTTATTATCACGGCGGCATGGATCAGGAAGAGCGGGAGCGTGCTTTGATTCAGTTTAGAAACGGAAGTGTGACGTATTTGGTGACGACAGATTTAGCCGCCAGAGGTTTGGATATTCCAGAAATGAAACATGTTATTCATTATCATCTGCCTTTAAAAGAAGACGAATTCACCCACCGTAACGGACGTACAGCGCGTATGCAGGCAACGGGAACGGCCTATATTATTATTCACGAAAGTGAAAAACAATTCGATTATATCGATTACAAAATGGATGTTTTAGATGTTGAAGGAAATGTTTCACTGCCAAAACCACCGCAATTTCAAACAATCTACATCAGTGGCGGAAAGAAAACGAAACTGAATAAATTTGATATTGTGGGGTTCTTTTCGCAAAAAGGAAAACTAGAAAAGGACGATTTAGGTTTAATTGAAGTAAAAGATTTTGTTTCGTTTGCAGCTGTAAAATACAATAAAGTAAAAGACCTTTTGAAAAACATCAAAGAGGAGAAAATGAAAGGCAAGAAGTTTAAAATCGAAGTTGCCCGAAATGTCATCAAGAAAGTAGAAGACGAAAAGAGAGGAAAGTACTGATTTTGGATTTTAGATTTTACATTTTACATTTTGGAATTTTTGAAATTTATCCCTTTGTTTATCAGTGTTTTAGAATTGTGTAACTAAGTTTTACAATTTTATGTTAAAAAAATAATGTTTTGATAGGTGTTTTTTCAATATTTCTATGTTTTTTTGCTACAGAAAATTGTAAACCCCAAATTCCATTATGAAAAACATTATTACCCTTGCTGCTATGTTCTTTAGCTTCGTTTCGTTTGCACAAGTTAAGGTTCTTGAAACTGTTCCTGTTGAGAAATTAGGGAAAGTAAACAACAATTACATTCAAAAAGTTGGAGATGAGTATACGGTGTATTACACTATTATCCAAACTGATGAGGATTCTTCAAACCTAAGAAAATTTTCATTCAAAAACATTGACAACGCATACAACAATCTTTACAATATTATTGTTGGAGGATTTAATGCAACGCCTTTGTATGATATCAAATTAGAATTACCAAACAACTACATTTGGTTACACTATACAGGAAATGTTGTTCCAGACAAAGCAACAGTACAATTTATGGTTTCAAGTAAAGAAAGAGACGCAGATACAAACAATGTTTCTGAGCCATTCGTAAAAGACCAAATCAGTAAATTATTCCAGAAATAATTCCTTGAAGGTTCAAAGATTCAAAGTAACAAAGGGACAAAGTTTTTAAGCTTAGTTCTCAACACATAAAAACAAAAAAAGCTGTTCGATTGAACAGCTTTTTTTTTGTTTTAGGCTCAAAGGTTTGATTTCAGTTAGGAAACTTTGCCTCTTTAAACCTTTGTTACTTTGTCACTCAAAAGAATTATATTTTCTTAACATACTGTGTAATAATCACAATCTGCTGTCCGTCTACTTTTCCTTCGATATATTCAGCGTTTTCGTGGTCTAAACGAATGTTTCTTACGGCGGTTCCTTGTTTGGCAACCATGCTAGATCCTTTCACTTTAAGATCTTTAATTAAAACGACAGAATCTCCGTGTTGTAGTACTACGCCGTTGCTGTCGCGGTGAACCAATTTATTTTCGTCATCTTCTCCTTCTCCTGTTGCTTTTGCCCATTCCAACGTATCATCGTCTAAATACATCATGTCTAGCAATTCTTGAGGCCATCCTGCAGCGCGCATACGGCTTAACATTCTCCAAGCTACAACTTGAACCGGAATATTTTCGTTCCACATGCTGTCGTTTAGGCATCTCCAGTGATTTAAATCTACGTTGTCGGGATTTTCAATTTGGTCAATACAAGTGTTACAGGCAAATACAGATTCATCAAGGCCTCCTTTTCTAGTTGGAAGTACTTGATAAACTTTTAAATTCTCTTCAGCACCACAAAGTTCGCATTTAGCGCCACTTCGTTTGCTTAATTCTCTTTCGATACTCATTTTTTGGTGTTTATTTTGAAAATGCGAAATTACTTATAATTTGCTTCGCTTACAAGTTTATGTTTAGTTTGAAAATTATTAAAAGCGTTTGATAATTTTATTCTTTTGACGCACAAAATCTATGTGTTTCAAGAGCATTTTTTGTCTTATTTTTCCTTTACTCTAACAGCTTTTGGAACCAATTGTTCATATTCACCACCATGACGCAATACATCACGCACAATGCTTGAACTGATAAAAGAGGTACTTGCAGCCGTCAACAAAAAAACGGTTTCTATTTTTGAAAGTTTTCTGTTGGTGTGTGCAATGGCTTTTTCAAACTCGAAATCGGCTGGGTTGCGAAGACCTCTTAAAATAAAATTGGCTTTTTCTTTTTTAGCCAAATCAATTGTTAGTCCTTCATAGGTAATAACAGAAACTTTGGGTTCGTCTTTGAAGGTTTCTTCGATAAAACGTTTTCTTTCTTCTAAGGAAAACATGTATTTTTTTTCGGCATTGACACCAATCGCAATTACAATTTCATCAAACAAAGGAATTCCTCTTTTGATAATATCTTCGTGTCCAAGTGTAATAGGGTCAAATGATCCTGGAAATATGGCTTTTCGCATTTTTTTTCTTTTTTAAGGTTCAAAGCTGCAAAGGCACAAAGGCTCAAAGTTTTTATAAATTGACTGAAGCTTTGTTTTTTGAGTTTAAAAATTTTTATAGTTTGGAATTTGGTATTTTATTTTTGGAATTTAAATCTACGTTATTCTTTTGGTATTGATGGAGGGAACCCATTCGTCTTTATGGCAATCTTTACAAGTGGAAGTTCCTTTTTCTAATTTTTCAGTATTACCGCAAAAGGAACAGGAATATACTCCGTCTTCTGGGATAATTTTATTTTTTTTCTCAAAAAGTAAAGGCAGAATCGGCAATCCGTAGCCAACGTCTTTGTCTTCATAATAAAAAACACTGATTTCGCCGCTGGTTTCGATAAAAGCGTGTTTTACTTGTCCTAAATGCTCAATTGATTTGATTCGTAATTCTGCAAAAAACTCATCTTGTGCTAGACTTTCTTTCTTAAAACTGGTTATAGAAAACTTTCCGTCGTTAATCAGACATTCGGTTTTACCTTCTATAAATTCTTCGAATTTTTTGCTTTTTCCAGTAAGCCAGGTTACGGTTCTGTACAAAATGATTATGGTAGTAAAAACTATTGCTGCTGGAATAATTCCAACATCTTCATAAAACATAGGATCGCCTGCAGCAGAACCTAATGCAATGATAATTACAGTTTCAAAAATAGATAATTGTTTTACACCTCGTTTTCCTGCCAGTTTTAAGGTTAGCAACAAAATGGTAAACATAACAGTCGAACGAAAAATCACTTCCAAAAGAAAACTTTCCGGAAGACTGTTAAAAAAGACTCTATCCCATTCGAATATTTGGTTCATTTTTTTGAGGTGCTAAGTTGTTAAGGTTCTGAGATGCTGAGTTTTTATTTTGTTACTGGAATTTTGTATTCCGGTTTTTGTATTTCTAATGGATATTTTGCTCGCCTGATTTTTATTATTTCATTATTTTCATAAAGCTTAATGATTGCTTTTTTTGAATAAGAAACTTTTCGATCAGAGTAGTTTTCATTTTTATCCAAATCATCTACTTCATAAGGCAGATAAGCGTCAAAATCATTATGTGTTGTAAAAATACTGTCGGTTGTTATTTTGTCTATTTTCATGGTTGAATAATAACCGTTTGAGAATTTTAAATTATAGACATCTCCAACTTCTGGTTTTTTTATTAAAACAGCGGTTTCATTATTGTTTTTAATATAAACGTTTATGCTGTAAATAATAGCTAAAAATATTATAATACTTCCAGAAAACATCCAGACTGCACTTTCTAATTTTTCATTTCGTAATTTTTCTTGTGCGCCTGAAGATAAATCATCATAATCGAATAAACTTTGGCATTTATCACATTGTACATTTACATATTTTCCAACAGGAAAAAGAGGAATCGTTGTAATATGAGTGTACCTTTTGTATATACTAAAATATAGCGTATTGAAATTGCCACATTCAGGACATTTTTCATTTGAAAGTATCCCGTTTTTTACATTTGAATCTCGAGTTCCAACTAGAAAGATCATATTTATTTTAGGTTCGGAAATGCAAAGTTTAAATTTTTCTATAAAAAATAAGGTGCTAAAATCTTAGAATCTTAGCACCTTAGTATCTTAGCGACTTATTTCAAAGCTAACTCAATTGCATTTGTAAACAAATCTTCCAGAGAAATTCCTGCAGCTTTTGCTTGTTGTGGAATCAAACTTTCTGTTGTTAGGCCTGGAATGGTGTTCATTTCAAGCATATGAGGTTCGTCATTTACGATAATGAATTCGCTTCTTGAGAACCCTTTCATTTTTAAAACTTCATAAGCACGTTTTGCTGTATCTGCTACTTTTTTAGTTAGTTCGTCGGAGATTCTTGCTGGCGTGATTTCTTGCGATTTTCCTTCGTATTTTGCTTCGTAATCAAAGAAATCATTGTCTGATACAATTTCTGTAATTGGCAATACTTTAATTTCACCTTGGTAATTGATTACCCCTACAGAGACTTCAGTTCCGTCAAGGAAACTTTCGATGATGATTTCGTTGTCTTCTTTGTAAGCTACTTCAATGGCAATTGGAAGTTCAGCCTCAGTTTTTACTTTTGAGATTCCGAAACTTGAACCTGCTTTGTTTGGTTTTACGAAACAAGGCAATCCTACTTTTTTAACGATTTCTGCTGTATTGATTTCGTCTCCTTTGTTCAGGTAATAAGAAACTGCTGTTTTGATTCCGTATGGTTTTAAAACCGATAATAAATCTCTTTTATTGAATGTCAGAGCCGATTGGTAATAATCACAAGAAGATTGTGGCATTCCGATTAATTCAAAATAAGCTTGCATTAATCCGTCTTCGCCCGGAGTTCCATGAATGGCGTTGAAAACACAGTCAAAAGTGATTTTTTCACCATTTACAGTTACAGAAAAATCATTTCTATCAATTGGGAATTCGGCATCTTTATCGTCTACATAAACCCATTTTTCTTTAAAAATATGAATTCTGAATCCGTTGTATTTTGTTTTATCAAGATATTGATACACGACATTCCCGCTGATTAAAGATATTTTGTATTCGCTGGAATAGCCGCCCATGATGATGGCAATGTTTTTCATGTTTTTGTTTCAGGTTTTAATTTGTTTCAGATTTCAGGTTTCAAGTTTCAAGTTTTGTTGCGATTGTGAAAACTGATTGTTGAATCTTTTTTATTGAGTATATGATTTTTTAATAAATAACGTTCTTATGAAACCGAGAGTTCTAGCCCTGATAGAAGCGGCATCCTTTTGTGCCGGGGTTCGGCGCAAAAGATACAGCGGATAGCAGGAAACAGCTCCTTAAATTTGTCCTTCGACTTCGTTCAGGATTACAATTTAGGCACTTTCTTGTTTTAAACAAAATTATCATTTTTTTTGAAACGAAATACTTTATCTTTGTCGCTATTAAAAATAAATTTATGAGTTTACGTCAGTATTTAACAAGCCGAGTTTTTTTCTTGCAATTGCTTGCGGCCGCAGCTATTATCGCGGTAATTGGTTATTTATTTATGCATTGGTTGACTTTTACGACCGATCACGGACACGAAATCGAGGTTCCGAATTTGTCTAAATTAACTGAGGAGCAAGTTGAAAATAAATTGGACGAATTGGATTTGGATTATGTTCTATTAGACAGTGTTGATTACAGAAGTGAATACCCAAAATATAGTGTTGTAGAGCAAGATCCGTTGCCAGGAACAATGGTTAAAGTGGGTAGAAAAATTTATATCAAAATTAATGCGTCTGGATTTTCTTCTGTTAAAATTCCTGATTTAATTGAAAAAACATATCGTGAAGCAGTGCCAACTTTAAAAGCGTTAGGACTTGAGCCGGGAACGATTACGTATATTCCGAATCTTGGAAAAGATATGGTTTTGGAAATGCGTTTAAAAGGCAGAAATTTGAAAGTAGGAGACCGTGTTTTGAAAGCGTCTAAAATTGATTTGGTTTTAGGTGACGGAAAAGCAAGTTATGTAGATGATAGCCAGGCAGACAGTACTGCAGTGCCTGTAGAAACCCCACAAGATGAACAATAATATTGAAGAAAATTTAGATCTGGAAGACGAATTATTCGAACATTACAGATTTGAAGTCCCTAAAGGTCAGGCGTTTTTGCGTATTGACAAATATTTAATGTATTTGATTCCGAATGCCACACGAAATAAGATTCAGAATGCGGCAACGGACGGAAATATTTTTGTAAATGATATTCCTGTAAAATCAAATTATAAAGTTAAACCTTTTGATGTGATTACGATTATGTTGTCACATCCGCCATTTGAAAACCATATTCTTCCTGAAGATATTCCGTTGAATATTGTGTATGAAGACGATGCTCTTTTATTAATCAATAAAGAGCCGGGAATGGTAGTGCATCCGGGTCACGGAAATTATACCGGAACTTTGGTAAATGCTTTGGCGCATCATTTTGATAATCTGCCAATGAACAGTAGTGAACGTCCTGGTTTGGTGCACCGAATTGATAAAGATACTTCAGGACTTTTGGTGGTTGCCAAAACGGAAGCTGCGATGACGCACTTGGCAAAACAGTTCGAAGCCAAAACTACAGAGCGTGAATATATTGCTTTGGTTTGGGGGAATGTTACTGAAGAAAGCGGTACAATTGAAGGAAACTTGGCAAGACATTTAAAAGACCGTATGCAAATGGCAGTTTTTGACGATCCAGAAATTGGAAAACCGGCCATTACACATTATAAAGTTTTGGAACGTTTTGGTTATGTGACTTTGATTTCTTGTAAATTGGAAACGGGAAGAACGCACCAGATTCGTGCACATATGAAACATATTGGACATCCTCTGTTTAATGATGAGCGTTACGGCGGTCATTTGATTTTAAAGGGAACAACTTTTACGAAATACAAACAATTTATCGAAAATTGTTTTAAAGCTTTACCACGTCAGGCTTTACACGCTAAAACGCTTGGATTTGTTCATCCAAATACAGGAGAATTAATGCGTTTTGACACGGAGTTGCCAGACGATTTTAAAGAATGTATCGAAAAATGGCGTAACTATGTGAAGTCGCATAATACGGATGAAGAAAATTAAAATTGGATAATTTCTTAAACACAAATTCCACTAATTTTCACAGATTAATTTCGTGTAAATTAGTGGAATTTGTGTTTTAATTATAGTTGTTCTATTTTATTTAAATAGTTTTAATTTTTAGGTCTATTATTTTTACTTCTCCGTTGGTTATAAAACCTAATTTTCCTGTTTGGCTTAGGTTTTTATTTTCTAAAGAACATTCTAAGGAGGTTTTATTGTCTACTGAAAATAATAATTGGTTGTTTTGAACTTTAATTTTTACAGAATACCATTTGTTGTTTTGCAGTTCAATAGGTTTGTTGAAAAGGCTTTTTCCTCCTCTTTTACCATATTCGTTACTGTTTTTGTCGTAAACACCTTTTCCAATTACGATATTTTGATCTATTTGATAAAGATAGGTCCTGATGTAATTTCCTTTTTCTAAATTCAACATGACTTCGAATAAAGATTCCTTGGTCATATTGGCTTTAAATTCTATTTCATAGTTTTTTGGCAGTTTCTTTTTTGATTCTAAAACACCCCATTCCGAAGGAGATCCAGTTCCGATAATGGTGTCATTTTTTAAAATCCATTCTTTTGAATTAATTCTCCAATCTGACTTTAATTTTAAAGATGTATTAAGAGTATATTCTTTTTTTACTGTTGAAATTGTACCTGAGCAGGAAAACAATAACAGCTGTAAAAGAAACACTATAGAAATCTGGTTTCTCATTTTATTTTATGTAAATATTATTTTATTTGTCCTGTTGAGCCTGTTTCAGATGGTAGAAGTTCGAATACTGAAGTAGGAGCCAGGCCTTGTTCGATTCTATGTGAAACGTAGAGAATACTTACGTTTGTTTCTTGTTTAATAGTATTGATAAGCTGAATTACCAAATCTACGTTTTCGTCGTCTAAACCTTCTACAGGTTCATCTAGAATTAATAATGGCGGATGTTTTAAAACGGCACGGACAATTAACCCAACTCTTTGTTGTCCAATAGAAAGATCGATGAAACGTTTTTTACGCAAATGGGTCATTTCGATTACTTCCAGCCATTGCGTCACGATATTTTTTTGATGTGTTGTAGGTTCTGTGTAAAGTCCGATTTGGTCAAAGAATCCTGAGAGAATCATTTGTTCCAAAGTATGTCCTTTTTGAAACAAATCCATCATTGCAGTCGTATAAATTCCGATTTGTTTTTTGATGTCCCAAACGCTTTCTCCTGTTCCTTTTTTTCTTCCAAACAAAAATAAATCCTGTCCAAAACCTTTTGGATTATCTCCTGTGATTAAGGATAAAATAGTACTTTTTCCGGAACCGTTTGGGCCAATTAACTGCCAGAATTCACCTTGTTTTATCGTCCAAGAAATGTTGTCAAGAATCTTTCTTTCGTCATAACTTACCGAAACATTTTCCAGTCTGATTAATTCGTTTTCTGGAAAAGTATGAATTTCGGTCGCTTTAGGAATAGCAGTTGTATTTAAGGTTTTGAAATGATTTTCGCTTTTTACGAATGGATGCAGTTCAAATGTATTGTCTTTGATTTGCGCTTTGTTGGGAACAAATTCTAATACATCAACCGTACGGTTTAAAAGCTGAATAATGGCAATATCATTCGTCAGATCTTTTAAAGAATCGGCTAAAACTACTCTTGACGCCTGATCTAAATGGTCGAATGGATTGTCAAAAATGATGAAATCCGGTTTTTGATTGATACAGTATTTTAAAAACTCTTTTTTGCGTTCGCCTGAAGAAAACGTTCTGAGTTGTCTGTTTGAAGTAGTTGAAGCTTCTACGCTGTCGTATTGAAATTCTTTTTCGATGAATTTTTCAATCGCAATATCAGAGAATAATATTCCTTTTTGAGTGTTAAAAACGGCTAATTCTCCAGTTGCTTCGCCATTTAATATGTTGTCTATTAATTTCTTTTTATTTACCTGATTTGATAAAAGTATATCCCAGTGTTGCATTGTAATTTTTATTTGTATTATTTTTTTGCCACAGATTTTACAGATTAAAGTGATTTTTTTTAGCCACGAATTTCACGAATTCGCACGAATTTTTTCTCAGTTCTAATTCGTGGAAATTCATGTAATTCGTGGCAACGCATTTTTTTAATCCTTTTAATTTATAAATCCCGATAGCTATCGGGAGTGGCAAAAAATTATTCTTTTTGTTGAGTTGCCATTTCGCGGTCATTTCTTGACCATTCGCTCCACGAGCCTACATATAATTTCGGAATTGCAAGTCCGGCGTAATCCATTGCTAACAAGGTATGGCAGGCTGTAACTCCAGATCCGCAATGTACGATTATGTTTTCGTCTTTTTTATCTCCAATTATGGATTTGTATTTTTGAGCTAATTCTTTGGCAGATTTAAAGAATCCGTTTTCATCTAAGTTTTCTGTTAGAGGAATATTTACTGCGCCTGGAATATGCCCGGCGATTAAATCCAGCGGTTCTGTCAGTCCGTCAAACCTGTTTTTATCCCGAACATCAATGACAAGATTTTGATCGTTTTTACGCGCTTTTTCGACTTCTTCAATATCAGCTAATGGTAATTTCCATTCTTTAATTGGATAAGTTGTTTTTTGAACTATTTCATTTCCTGAATTAGTTGGAAAGCCATTCTGTAATGCTGCTTGATAACCACCATTTAAAACCTGAATTTTTTCATGTCCAACGGCACGCATCATCCACCAGAATCTTGCAGAGAAATTAGAACCATTTTTATCGTCGTAAACAATAATATGGTCTGAGGGTGAAATTCCTAAGTTTGAAAGAGTTTCTGAAAATTGCTCAACAGTTGGTAAAGGATGTCTGCCTCCATTTGCCGGATTTGCCGGTATCGAAGCCAAATCTTGGTTTAAATCTACAAATCGGGCACCTTTTAAATGTTGTTTCTGATAAACGTCAAAAGCATTCGAACCCGCTCTGGCATCAATTAAAATGACTTCAGAAAAATTTAATTTGTTCAATTCTTCAGCAGAAATGATGGGAGAAAGAGAAGTTGACATTTTATTATTTTTTTGAATTACCAAGCCAAAGCAATGCGTTCAGAATCATTTGACTTTGTGTTTTGTTTTCAAAAGTGTACGATAAGGTTTTGTTTGTTCCTCCTTCATAATCAATATCATTGTGTCCCATATTCACGTACAGCATTTTATATTTTTTGTTTGTCCAAACAACGGGATAATAACCGCTATGCCAGATTTCATGAGCTTTTGGACCAGTTCCTAATGGAAAACTAGATTCATCAATAGCCAATAAAATTTCAATGTCTGAATTTTTGGTTAAATCATTCGACCATCTGTACCATTCATTTGGAGCAGAAGTAAACTTTGTAGGCAGGTTTTTGGTTACAGCATGTTGACTTTCTACTCTCAAAACTGCTGAAGTTGGTTTCCAAGTATTGCTTCCATATTCGCCAGAACCCAAGAAAGTGTTATGATACCAATTCCAATCTTGTGGATAACTCGAATCATTTAAAGCAAATGCCGAAAAATGAAATCCGATGAAACCGCCACCGTTTTCCATATATTTTTGAAAAGCTTCTCGCTGTTCTTTTTTCTCAGGTCTTGTATCTAAAAACAAAACAACTTGATATTTTGCTAAAAACTTAGCGTTTAAATTATCCCAATTGCTGGTCGAATCGTACTGAAAATGATTCTCTGCCGCTAATTGCGGAAAGTATTTATTGGCTTCATGCACAAAACTAATATGTGCTTGATCGTTTTTTGCGGTATAAAAAGCAATCACTTTAAATTTTGAATGTTCTTTTTTATTTTGAGAAAAGCCAAAAAAAGAAACAATTAAAGCTAAAAGTAAAATGCTTTTTTTGAAGATGGTTTGGTGGTTTTGGTTGAAAATAGTCATGAATAGTGAAGCGATTAAACAGGAATTTTTTCGATTAAAATTTCATTTTCAGATTTGTCAAAATAAGTGCAGGTCATTTCTACAATATCCACACGCCATTTTGCTATACCACATTGTGCACAGTGATTGCAAAAGGTCATATAATCGGTTTCGCCATGCTGATGTTTTACCAGATTTTCTATAAACAATTCTTTGTTTGGAAAATCGGCTACTTTTATTTCAGGGTATTTTTCTTCGGCTTCAGCGGTATAATTATTTAAGCCATAGTAAACGACGCTTCCATCGTGTACATAAGTGTCATATCCTTTAACGCCTAAAATGATTAAGTCCTGAATGTAATTTGGAAAATCTGCTCCAGTTTTTACTTTAGCGTGTGCTTCTTTTATTTGGTCTATTGTAAACATATTTATATAGTTTTTTAGGTTAGGTTTTTTTCGCCACGAAATACACGAATTTGCTCTGATTTCTTTTTTATTTTGCCACAGATTAAAAAGATTAGCACAGATTAAATCATTTTAATCCTTTAATCTGTGGCAAAAAAATAATTCGTGGAAATTAGTGCAATTCGTGGCAAACAAAAAAAATATTATTTCAAAAATACGATTAATGATTTTATAAAAGGATCAAAAGATTCAATATGTGGTAAATGTCCGGTATTTGGAATTTCTACCAGTTTTGAATTCGGAATTGCCTTTTGTGTTTTCTTACCCAGCTCAGCATAATTTCCCATTGTTTTTCTTATTTCTTCAGAAACTAAAGGTTTTCCTAGAGCAGTTTTATCTCTCGTTCCAATTATTAAAAGTGTTGGGGTTTTAATGTTTTTAAATTCATATAAAACAGGCTGCGTAAAAATCATGTCATATAAAAGAGCAGAATTCCAAGCTACACGATCGTAGTTTGGAGCAGTTGTCCAACCAGCGCCGAGTTCTGCCCATTTTTGATAATCGGCATTCCATTTTCCGTCATAATAATTGGCCATTTGGTATTTTTTGATGCCCTCGTAATTTTGTTTTAATTCCGATTCGTACCACCAGTCAACAGGTTTATAAGGCACAATTAATTTCCAGTCTTCTAAACCAATCGGGTTTTCTAATACCAGTTTTTCTGTTGTTTCAGGATATAATAATGCGAAACGGGTTGCCAGCATTCCGCCCATAGAGTGCCCTAAAACAGTCGCTTTTTCGATTCCTAAATGATCTAAAAGCTGTTTGGTGTTTTGGGCTAATTGCTGAAAAGTGTATTGAAAATTATCCGGTTTTGTCGATTTTCCAAAACCAATCTGATCTGGAACAATAACACGAAAACCTTCTTTTGTTAAGGCTTTTATCGTCGTTTCCCAATAAGCACCATTGAAATTTTTTCCGTGAAGTAGTACAATATTTTTATTATTGTAATTGCTTGGTTTTATGTCCATGTAAGCCATTTTAAGCGCTTGACGCTGATTGCTTAATTCTAAAAAATGAACAGGAAAAGGGTATTCGTAATTGGTTAAATTAATGTCTAATTGCTTGATTTTTTGCTCTTGTGCCAAACAAAAAACAGGCAATAAAAGTATGAAGAGTTTTAAGTTTTTCATTTCAAAACGGTTTTTTATTAACAAACATAAAATTACCGCTATGCATTTTTAAAACCAAAAAATACGTTCTTAAAGTTATTACAAAAAAGCGATTGAGTTAACAATTAAGCCATTACAGCAATAATGTTAAGCGCAACTCTGCCAAGGTCTTTATCTCCTGTAATTTCCACTTTTTCCAGCGCTTCAATTGGCGACATTCCTTTAGAAAACAAAAGCCAGGCATCCTGCGGATTAATTTTTACAGTTGAAGCTGAATTGTCTTGAAAAGAATCTATAAATTCCCAGTTGTTTTCTTTTTTAATGATACTCCACTGACCGCCAATTTCTGTCGTAACAATCAAGGTTACAACTGAATTTACTGGAGCTTTTGTATTCCTGTAAGTATGCGGTAGCGCCTGTATAAAGGTCTCAATAAACGGATGGAATAATTCTTTAGTCATTAAACCTTGTTTTCCAACAGCGTCTCTAATTTGTTGCTGATGCAGGAATTTTTCGGTATATTCTCTCGCAATATGAAACCAGTTTAATGAAGTTTCCTGTCCAGCCCAAGCCACAGAAAATATCGCATTTTCAAATGGATCTAATATTTGTAAGTGTTCCGAATATTCTTTTCCTGTGCTTTCCAGTAAACTAATTAATACAGTTGGACTCAGTCTTTTTGTAGCATTCGTCCAAGTCATATTCAGCTGATTTAGGAAATCGACCAAATCTGGGTATGAATTGATGTTTTCCGGATTTTCTCCAAAATACCGATCTCTGGAAATCGATAATCCTCTTAAATTTCCGTCCAATAAATGGGATGCAATATCTTTAACCTTCCATTTTTTTGCTACAGTTTGGGCATTCCATTCTTCTTCTGTTAATGATTTTAAAAGATCAATTAACAAAGTATCCAAAATAGGGAAGAGGTGTAAAGTCTGAATCGGAATTATTTTTGAAGATTTCATTTCATTTATTTTTGATCAGGAATTTTGAAATCGCTGTTTTTTAAAGTCACAACACGCTGTGGGTATGGAATATCAATATTATTTTCGTCAAATCTTTTTTTGATGCTTTGCAGTAGATCACAATACATTACAAAACCATCGGTTGAGTTTTTTGCCCAAGCCCAGGCTTTTAGATTGACGCTTGAATCGGCTAAAGCGACTACGCGTGCCACAACCAGGGGCGTTTTTTCTTTTTTGGCTTCTGCAGTTCGCGTATCAATAAAAAGAGGATGTTTGGCGATTTCCTCTTTCATTATTTCTAATGCTTTATCCATATCAGAATCATAACCAATTCCGATTTCGATTATTTTACAGCATTTGGTATCGTGCATATTGGTATTGACAATAATCTGCGTACTAATTACGGAGTTAGGGATTATGATGCGATTGTTTTCGGCATCTTTCAAAACAACCTGTCTCAGATTAATATCTTCAACAGTTCCAACAAAATTGTTAATGGTGATTTTATCATTGATTTTAAAAGGTTTGAAAATCACTAAAAAAATACCGCTTACAATGTTACTCAAAGCTTGTTGAGAAGCCAGACCGGCAACAAGAGAAATAACACCAGCACCCGCTAAAAAGGAATGCCCAATGATTTTAAATTCTGGAATCTGAATCAACGCAAAAGCAAATCCCAGAATGTAAATTATCGTTATAATTAAATGTTTTAGGAACTTGAAACCAGTCGCATCATACTCTTTATTGGTTTCTTTTTTATATAAAAAATAACGAAGTACACGATCTGTAATTGCGCCAAGAATGATTGTAATTATTGCAATTATTGCTATAAAAATACCTATTCTGAAATCTTTTATATAATCAATCATAATTTCTGATTTTGTGAAAAAAAATCCAAAAAACAAATGATAGAATATTGCTTTTTGGATTTTATAAAGTTAAGATAAAAATCTACCTGTTGTGTGAAATTAATTGAAACACATAGAGACATAGATTTTTGCAGTCACCAAAGGCATTTCACTCCTAATAAAACACATATGTGTTAGAAACTAGTTTCTTTTGATTTCCTTTTTTAGATAAAAACAGAACTATGTTTCTATGTGTTTAATTAACCGCAATCAAATTAAAAATATTAGTGTTTTAGAGCCCTACAAAATCATCGCTTTTAGGGAAAATACTCAATGCCTGAATCGCAATTTCAGGAGTTGGAGAAGCCAGTTTACGCAGTTTAGTGTCCATCCAGGCTCCGTCAACCGTAATAGTGGCGCAAAGTGTATCGTCTTCTCTTCTAAACTCATGAATGATTGACCAGCGCGAAGCATCGGCTTTCATTTTGGATGTTTTGGTATGAATGAAGATTTTATCCGAAAGTTTTAATTCTTTTCTGAAAACACATTCTTCTCTAAATAAAACAGGTCCAAAACCTTGTGTCTGCATTACCTTTAAAGTTAGTCCTAATTCCTCAAGGATTTCAATACGATGCTGTGCACCAAAATCATAATAAGCACTGTGACGAACATGAAAATTAGGGTCAAGATCTGACCAGCGAAAAGATATTTCTTTTGTAAATGAAGCCATTTTGTAATTGTAATTTTAATTTGAAACCGAAATTACAAATAAAAAACGAGTTTTGTTAAGGTGTCATTTTTGATAATTCTATTTCTAACCTATCAAAATTCTCTTCATTCTTATCCACCACATACGGCTTAAGTTTTTGACATTCTTCGGCTGTTTCAAAAAGCATTTTAAAAATGACTTTTGTTTCGTTTTCAGAAATAGCTTCAAAGGTTGTCAGAATTTGAAAAAGTGGTTTCGAGTGACGTTTCCAAGCAATAAGATTCGGTTTTTCTATTTTTATGAATTCACATTCGTTTGCATAATTTCCAACTTCTGGACCATGCATAATAAAACGCCATTTTCCGCCTTCGCAAAAATTAAATTCATGAAAAGTATTGGTAAAACCTTTTGGTCCCCACCAATTTATCAAATGTTCTGGAGTGCTCCAAGCCTTAAAAACAAGTTCCTGCGGAAAATTTAAAACTCGTGTTGTAACGATTTCTGAATTGGGCGTTGTGGAAAGGATTTGTGAAGTCATTTTTTTATTCTTGAGGTTCCTCAAAGTTGTCGTAATAGGTAAAGTCTTTAGTGATTTTTCCGTTTTCAATTGTGAAAATGGTGCAAATCGGCAATTCAAATTTGGATTTGTCAGGAGCAGTTCCAGTAGAAACAAACTCTACAATAATATGTTTTTCGCCTGAAGGATAAATTTGCAGGATTTTATCATGAACATCTGGAAACATATCGCTCAATTCGGTATATTTTGTGATGATTTGCTGATGCGATTGTTTTACGATTCCGTTTCCTAGAGAAGGATCTTTAAATTCGGCATTTTCGACATACATTTCTGCCATTTCTTTCCATTTGTGCTGATTAAAAAGCTCGAAATATTCTTTTACTAGTTTTTCATTTTCGGATGAAGATACTGGAGTCATTTTTTCAGATTTTACATTATTACAGGAGGAAAAGGAGATTAAAATAATAAGAACGATTAAAATGTTTTTCATATTGGTTATTTTTAGAATAATAAAAAACTAATTTAGTAATTGTTTTTCAATTGGTTGATTTTCAGTATTGTTTTTCTGATTGTCCTTTTTATTTAATGTTCTAACAATCCAAGGAAGTGTAAGTCCTTGCCCGATTAAGGTAAAAAGTACTACAGCTACGGAAATAAATATAATAGCATTTCTTTCGGGAAAAGGGCTTCCGTCTTTCAGAAATCTGGGAAGTCCAATAGCGATAGCAAGAGATACTATGCCACGCATTCCTGACCAGCCTAAAATAATACTGTTTTTGAAATCGAGAAGTGCATCTTCACTGATTTTTCTTTTTCCTTTTCTAATTTTTTCAAAACCTTTCTGAAGATTAATTCTTTGAAGAAATATTCTAACAAATCGAATGAGTAAAGCGACAATCGTAATGATAAAGGCATAACCAATATAAGGAAGCAACATATCATTCTCAATATCTTTCAGTACATATCTAAAATTAAGACCAATTAGGATAAAGATTAGTCCGTTTAATAAAAAGATGATAATGTCCCAAAGATTTCGTGAACTGTTTTTTAAGCTCTCTGGAAATATCTTTTTACTAAAACGAGCAATCGCTAACCCTGAAATTACAACTGCGATTACTCCCGAAACATGCAGATGTTCTGCAATCAAATAGGTCACAAAAGGCATTAAAAGCATAAAACTAATGGTAACATTAGAATTTTTATGTACTTTTTTCAAGATGACAGCCAGAATTTTGGACATGACAAAACCAACTAAAAATCCGCCTCCCAATAATAAAACAAATTGCAAGGTTGCCTGCCAGATTACAAAAGCAGAACCCATTACGGCTGCAACAGCAAACCGATAAGCTACCAATGCAGAAGCGTCATTTATCAAACTTTCGCCTTCTAAAATGGTTATGGTTTTATGCGAAATATCCAGTCCTTTTGTGATACTTATAGCGGCAACAGCATCGGTTGCAGAAAGAATTGCCCCCAATACAAAGGCAAGAGGCCAAGTTATATTTGGGATTAAATAATGTGCCACAACAGCAATCCAAAATGTAGTAAGAAAAACTAAAGTTATTGCTAAAGTACTAATGGTGCTGATGTTGGTTTTGAAATCTTTAGGTGAAATATTAAAAGAAGCATCATACAGCAACGGAGGAAGAAATAGAAGAAAAATAATCTCTGGATTAATTTCTATTTCATTCATTGTTGGAATAAAACCAATTCCAACTCCCACAATTACAAGCAAAATAGGGTAGGGAAGTTTGGCTTTATCAGCAAAGGCAGATAATCCGATGACAATGGCGAGTATAAATATAATGATGCTGTAGTTTTCCATTATAATGAAGGAAGGTTTTTAAGATGGATTATTGTCTTCATTAAAAAACTCTATAATAGAAGTATTTTCAAATGAATGTATTTTCTTTTTTACTGGAGTTGTTGAAGAAGTTGTAGGTTCATCTTCTTTCATTGTGTTGGTTTCGGTTTCAGTTATTTCTCCTTTTTCAAAATCATAGGTAAGTCCAGAACGACCTCCGGCACCGCTATAGTAAGCCTCCATATAATTCAGAACAAGATCTTTTCCAACATATTTAAAAGTAGTTAATAGAGTACCGCTTGGTCCCATTCCGTATAGATTTATAAGCAGTTTGTCTTTTTCAATACTTATGTCTTCCGTATCATATAGCTTAAAATCATATTCATTATATGCTGCTGGCATAACTACATCAGAAACTTTATCCAAGCGATATGATTTGTCTGTATTTTGCAAAAGAATCAGCATAGGTCTTTTGGCAGTTTTGACGTCTTTGTGTTTTAAAACAACGGCAATGTCTTTTAAACCGTCATTATTTAAATCACCTTCAGCTTCATATTGAATTTCATAAATACCAAGTTTTGGAAGGAAATCAGTAGCTTTTTTTCCTGTTTCTGGATAGATAATATCAGCTTCCTCGGGATCGTTTTCTTCATATTCTTCGCCTGTTTCCTCAAATTCTTTATTGGCTGGAAGACTGTCGGTAACAGTAGTATTTTCTGAAGTGGTTTGGGTGTCTTTTTTACAAGATTGTATGATGAAAACAAGAAAAAGAGACAGTATGTATAGGATTGAGTTTTTCATTAATTTGGGCTTTTAGTATATTCTTCAAATATAAAATATTTCATGTAAGGTTTCTATGAGTAAAAGTCTATTTGTTTTCGGTCAGCTGTTTTTCTAAATTTTGAATTTCCGATCCGCCGCTTAGTTTTTTGTTTAAAACAGTTCCGTTTTCATCTACAAGAAAATGCCACGGAATGGCAAGTGATTGACTGCCAAAAATATTTCTTAAATCGTCGTCTAATTTTTTATTGGCTCTTATATGATATCCTTCTAAGTTGTAAAAATGTGCCATATCACGCCATTGTTTATCCTTGCCTTCTTTGTCTATCGAAATGTAAACCATTGTAATGTTTTTAGATTTCAGCAATTCATATAGCTTTGGGTTGTCTTTAAATTCTTCTTTGCAGGGACCACACCAGGTTGCCCAAACATCGATATAAAATGGTTTTCCATTTAATTTTTTTACCAGATCTTTTACGGAGTTTATTTCGGAAGTATTTTCTACAAATTTCACCTTCTCATTTAAAGGTTCTTCTTTTTTCTTGTGGAAAGAAATAATAGGAATAATTACGGGTTCAAGAAAATGAGTGTAAGAACTGGAAGGATATTCTTTTTTGAATTCTTCAAAAAGTTTTATTAGTTCCTGTTCATAGTTATTATTGATTGCTTCGTAATAAATATACGCTGCAAAATAATATTCTAATTGAGAACCGGATAAATGTTTTTTTGCATTCTCAATGTTATGAGTATGAATAAGTCCTTTTTTATTAAGTTCACTAAGAAAAGTAGTATTTATGTTATCCAGAATTAATTCATTATATCGTAAATAATTTTCTGTATAAAAATAAAACCAGGGAGATTTTAAAAGTTCAGGATTGGTTACCGGATTAGATTTGAAAATTGCAGACCAGAGTTCCGTATATTGAGTTTTATTTAAAGTATTCTTATTTTGAGATTCATTTAAATAATTGATAAAAGCGAAACTTCCCTGCGCTCCTTTATAGAAATAATCTCTGTCTGTTTCAACGAGACGGTAAAAATCTTTAGAAATAATCTTCTCTTTCAAAAGATCTTTAAAGCTTTGTAATTCATTTGTTCTGCTTGCTTCCAGTTTTTGTTTGATTACAGATGGAACACTGTCTTTGCTGTATTTTCTGGATTCGAGTTCAAAATGTCCTCCAACGATCATGCTTCTGTTTGGAATCTGATTGTATAATAGTTGCCCTTTTGCATTTTTTGATTCTACAATGAATTGATTTTTAGAATCTTCAGTGTTAATATGAACTTTATAAGTCATTCCAGGGTCAACAATTAAAGTTCCGAATGATTTGTATTTGTACGATAAATCAATAAAACAGGTTTGATTCACTTTGAGATTGATTTGAAAATTCCCTGAAGAATCCGGCTGAACAGAATCTGTAAAACCGAAATAATCAATTCCGCCGATTGGCAAAGTATATTCTATTGTTTCAGGAATCTTACCATTTATATTTCCTAAGATTTGAATACTATTTTTGGTCTGACCTATAAGAAAGGCAGGAAATAGAACGAATAAAACTGAAGAGAACCATTTCATTTTTTCATTTTTAAGGATTTTAAGTATCTCAAATATAATTTTTTTTGAGAGAAATTAAGAAGTATAATTGGGTTAATAAGTAAATAATGACATGTAAAACAGCGATATGCCAAGAATGTCAGGTTTGAAAAATGTCATGTTGGCAGATGAGATTTAGGCCTAGACAGTAAAACTGACAAATTATATTGCTTTTTTATATTGGCACAAAGATTGACTTATGCCACCTGAGTTATTAAAATAAAATCAAAAATTAAATATATAAAAAATGGGTAAAATAATCGGAATTGACTTAGGTACGACGAACTCTTGTGTTTCTGTAATGGAAGGTAACGAAGCAGTTGTTATCCCTAACGCAGAAGGAAAAAGAACTACACCATCTATCATCGCTTTTGTTGAAGGTGGAGAAATCAAAGTAGGTGATCCTGCAAAAAGACAAGCAGTAACGAATCCTACAAAAACGATTGCTTCTATTAAACGTTTTATGGGACACACTTTTGCAGAAACTGAAGGTGAAGCAAAAAGAGTTCCTTACAAAGTGGTAAAAGGTGACAACAATACTCCACGTGTGGATATTGACGGTCGTTTATACACTGCTCAAGAATTGTCTGCAATGACACTTCAAAAAATGAAAAAAACTGCTGAAGACTATTTAGGTCAAACAGTAACTGAGGCAGTTATTACAGTTCCTGCTTACTTTAACGATGCGCAACGTCAGGCTACAAAAGAAGCTGGTGAAATCGCTGGTCTTAAAGTTATGCGTATCATCAACGAGCCAACTGCTGCTGCACTTGCTTACGGATTGGATAAAAAAGGAAACGATCAAAAAATTGCTGTTTACGATTTAGGTGGAGGTACTTTTGATATCTCTGTTCTTGAATTAGGAGACGGTGTATTTGAAGTATTATCTACAAACGGTGATACTCATTTAGGTGGTGATGATTTTGACCAAGTTATTATTGACTGGTTAGCTGACGAATTCAAATCTGAAGAAGGAATTGATTTACGTTTAGATCCAATGTCATTACAACGTTTGAAAGAAGCTGCTGAGAAAGCTAAGATTGAATTATCATCTTCTGCTGAAACAGAAATCAACTTGCCATACGTAACGGCTACTGCTTCTGGACCAAAACACTTAGTGAAAAAATTATCTAGAGCTAAATTTGAGCAATTATCAGATGCATTAGTAAAACGTTCTATGGAGCCAGTTGCTAAAGCATTAAAAGATGCAGGTTTATCTACATCTGATATCGACGAAGTAATCCTTGTAGGAGGTTCTACTCGTATGCCAAGAATCGCTGACGAAGTGGAGAAATTCTTCGGTAAAAAAGCATCTAAAGGTGTTAACCCTGATGAGGTTGTGGCTATTGGAGCTGCTATTCAAGGTGGAGTTTTATCTGGAGATGTAAAAGATGTATTGTTACTTGACGTAACACCTCTTTCTTTAGGTATCGAAACTATGGGTGGTGTATTGACTAAATTAATCGAGTCTAACACAACTATCCCAACTAAAAAATCTCAAGTATTCTCTACTGCTGCTGATTCTCAACCATCTGTTGAAATCCACGTATTACAAGGAGAAAGAGCAATGGCTGCTGATAACAAAACTATCGGTCGTTTCCACTTAGATGGTATTCCACCAGCACCAAGAGGAGTTCCTCAAATCGAAGTAACTTTCGATATCGATGCTAATGGTATCATCAAAGTTTCTGCAACTGATAAAGGAACAGGAAAATCTCACGATATCCGTATCGAAGCTTCTTCTGGATTAACAGCTGAAGAAATCGAAAAAATGAAAAAAGATGCTGAAGCTAACGCTGATGCTGACAGAATTGCAAAAGAAAGAGCTGAGAAATTGAACGAAGCTGACAGTACTATCTTCCAAACTGAATCTCAATTGAAAGAGTTAGGAGATAAATTGACAGACGATCAAAAAACAGCTATCGAATATGCTTTAACTGAATTGAGAATGGCTCACCAATCTCAAGATCTTGACGCAATCCAAAAAGGATTAGACAATGTAAATGCAGCTTGGAAAACAGCTACAGAAGCAATGTACGCTCAAGGTGGTGAAGGTCAACAAGCAGCTCCACAACAAGAGCAGTCTTCTGGAGATAACGTGGAAGACGTTGAATTCGAAGAAGTCAAATAAGTGCTGATTAACATCAGTTAACAATAAGTGTTAAACCGCTGTAAACGTAAAGTTTACAGCGGTTTTTCTTTTTTATGCATTTTTGTTTCTGCTGTTTTTTAATCGTTTTTTATCATATATTTGTACCATATTTGTACCGGCACTTAAAAGGCGATAATGTGGCACTTATGTATACTTATGGCACTTAAATTGGAGATAAAGGCGATGAAAAGAATAAACAAACAATGTATCGTATGCGGGGAAGTGTTTCTGCCCAAGACCGTAACTTCTGTCTACTGCTCGCCAAAATGCAGTAAAAAAGCATACAAGCAGAAGATGAAGCAGCTTAAAAATGAAGCAGACATCAAAGCGATGATAGAGAAAATACCACAGGATAGGGCATTTCTTTCCGTCTCTGAGGCTGGCATGCTTTTTGGGATTGCCAAAAGAACCCTCTACAGGTTTGTGGGGCAGGGAAAAATTCCTTCGGTTAATTTGGGAACCCGCCTTGTAAGGATCGACCGCAGAGTCATGGAAGGGATGTTCGGCCCTGCCCGAAGCCTGCCGCAGGCTGAGAGCGCACCGAAGAAAAAATTATACAGCCTTGAAAAAGAAGACTGCTATTCGATTGGTGAAATTGCTCAGAGATTTCAGATATCTGAAGGTTCTGTCTACAGCCATATCAGGAAATATTCAATACCTACCAGGCAGATCGGAAAGCATGTATATGCTCCAAAAAGCGAAATTGATAACTTGTATAATGGAAATGATTTTATATGAAACAATTAGCAAAAACCAAGGTGACTGTGCGTCTTCGAAAAGCAGAAGACCGAGAGGAATGGTATGTCTACATAGAAAGCTATCCTGTTGAGGTTTCCGGAAAGAAAACGCCACAGAGAATCCGTGAATACTTAAACAGAACCGTAAAGACCGTGGAGTGGGACAAGCAGAGAACCGCCCGTACTGATGCGCAGGGCATAAAATCCTATAAGCCCAGACGCAGCGATAACGGAATAATAATCACCAGAAGCGAAACCGACCGTGAAATTATGCTCTATGCCGACGGAGTGCGTAAAATCAGGCAGAAAGAATACGATAATACAGATCTGTACAGTGATGCCGAGAACCTATTGGCTGAACAGAAAGAAAAAGCAAAAGAGGATTTTATCAGATACATTGCCTCTGTGGCAGCAAAAAGGCATGCCCGAAGCTCAAAATCCATTATGATCAATTGGGAGCGGACCAAAGAGTTTTTAAAAAGCTATTCCAAAGGCAGGCTGGTGTTTTCCCAGATTGACAGCAGAATGGCGGAAGATTTTAAGCTGTTTCTGCTGGCTGCGCCGCTCGGAGGAGGCAAAAAAGGGATACTTTCCCGCAACACTGCAGCAAGGTATTTTTCCATATTTAAAGCGGTTTTAAAACAGGCCTTTATCGACGGATATCTAACCGTTGATTTGTCTTCAAAAATAAAAGGCATACCTGAGCAGGAATCAAGACGCGAATATCTTACCATTAAAGAATTGAACGTGCTGGCTGAAACGCCCTGCGAAAAAGATGTCCTTAAAAGAGCCGCGCTTTTCTCAGCGCTTACCGGCCTGCGGCATTCCGACATCCAGAAGCTCCGCTGGAAAGAGATAAGCCTTGAAGACGACATGGCCAAACTGCATTTCACACAGAAAAAAACAAGGGGTGTCGAATATATGCCTATTTCCCAGCAGGCTTTGCAGCTCTGCGGAGAGCCAAGGCTTCCCGGGCAGCTTGTTTTTGAGGATCTGCCGGACCCGTCGTGGATTTCACGTCCTCTGAAAAAATGGGTTGAATCTGCCGGCATTAAAAAAAACATTACCTTCCACTGCTTCCGCCATACATTTGCAACACTGCAGCTGTCCAGCGGGACAGACATCTATACGGTCAGCAAAATGCTGGGGCATACCAACGTAAAAACGACTCAAATCTACGCCAAGGTAATAGATGAGAAGAAGAACAGAGCTTCTCAGGCAATACAATTGGAATCTTTAAAGAAAAGAGCGCAATGAAAATAAAGTACTTTGAATATATTGCAGTTTACCTGTCTGTTTTTTTAGTCTGTGTTTTTGTCGGTGCAATCGGAAGACTGGTGCTTTTGGAAAAAGGTGCGGATGAATATACGGCCGGCGTTTTCTTTTGGATCAGCACTGGATTTGGAGTTTTAATGTTTGCAATTCTAAGTTTATTTCTAAATGGTCTGGCTGAGAGATTGGTTAATCGTTTTTTGAAGGCAGAAAAAAATGAATCGCCTGAAAGCTGCATTGCAAGTAAGGACCATGTAAAAATAGAAGAGGAACGGCAGGATGCTTTAATCAAGTCAGAAATTCCTGAAAATAAGAATGCAGCCATTGATATTGAGAAGATAAGGAAAGAGCGGCAAAATGCAGCCAGAGATCAAAAACAGGCCAGAATTGATATCGCCATGCGATATGCGCATCAGGAGTTCGCGCCTTACATGTCGGATGATGATCTGGAGCAATTGGGCAGCAACGTAATTATATATGCTGAAGGCCTAAATTTTGAAAAGATTAAACCGGTAAAAGTAAAACAGCTGTCCAATCTGGATCTGTATCATTTTGGCTGGAATATCTGGAATTGCTTTAAAGCCACCAGACAGGACAGAGCCGCGGAATTTCTAAAACTGACTTTTGCTGAAGCTCTAAAAGATGTCGAGCAGAACAGCATTAAAACACATCTCAAAGATGATGAACAGAAAGGGCTTATAAAGATTATGGAAGATCTTGCAGATTTTTAAATACCAATAGGTTTAAAGCACTGTGTTTTTTAGGTGTTTCTGCTGTGAAGAAAGACACAGAAGAAACACTTTTTTCATTTGCACCATAACTGTTAAAAACGATAGCTATGGACATTAACGAAATCTCTTTTGAGAACCTGCCCAAAGCAGTAGCGCATTTAGTGAAAGAAATTGCCGAGATCAAACTTCTGATTCAGAATGTGCAGGTATATGAATCTAAAGAAAAAAGCATTCCTATCGGGGTTGAAGAAGCAAGCCGGCTGATAGGGAAAGCAAAGCCTACAATTTACGCTCTTGTAAAGCAGAGAGAAATTCCCTGCTATAAATATGGCAAAAAGCTGTATTTTTTTGAAGAAGAGCTTTTAGAATGGATTTCTAAAGGGAAAAGGAAAACCATGCAGGAAATCGAATCAGAAGCAATGAAATACAATGATAATCGAAATAAATAGAGAGATAAAAGCTGGCAAGAATACTTATATCACTTCATTGCATCATCAAAAAACATTTAATGCAAAGCGATAAGTTATTTTAGACTAAATACAGCTTTCTATTCAAATTTATTGATTTGATACGATTTCAACCGTTTCAAGGAGAGCAGGATTTGAACCTTAAGCCCGGAACCCCCTTATTTGCTGCGTTTGTCGTTTTTTAAAACCTAAGTTGCCATTAAACAAAATGGTTGATTTTTAAGTGTTAATACTTTGATTTTTAATGTGTTATTTTGTTTTTTGTTATTGTAATTCTTTTGCAGGTAATTTAATTGTTTTTCTTGTCAAATTGATTGTTTCGTCCTGTTTTTTTTTACCTGTATTGTATCTCGAAATAATTTAGTATTGATTTGTAATTATCCTGAGCAGTGAGACATGTGTCCATCAGGTATTCTTTTATATTATTCCATTCCTGAAGCCCCCTGTAATAAAACAGTTTTAGTTTTTCATCTATTATAAATGGGACTATATTGTTGGCCAGGCATTCCTTAAAAATGATTAATCTCCCTACACGGCCGTTTCCGTCTTGGAAAGGATGTATAATTTCAAATTTATAATGAAAATCGATAATGTCTTCGATACTTTTATTTTTTATCGCATGGTAATCCGACAATAGTTCTTTCATCTTTTGGGAAACTTCTTTCGGCGGACAGGTCTCATTGCCCCCCACTTCATTTGGCATTCTTTTGTATTCCCCTACATTAAACCAATCTTTTCCGCTATCAGAAGTTCCGGACTTTAATAAAAAATGGAGTTCTTTAATAATGGATTCATTAAGCTTGTTATTTGCTTTTTCAATAATAAAATCAATGCATCTAAAGTGGTTAGAAGTTTCAATAATGTCATCTACATTTACACTTTCTTTAGATGCCCCAATTGTATTGGTTTCAAAAATATATCTCGTTTGATCATGGGTTAGTCTGCTGCCTTCAATTTTATTCGAATTGTAGGTTAAATCTATTTGCGTGCGGTGGTAAATACCTCCTTTTAGCTTCATATTCTTTTGTTCTTTCAGAATTTCCAATAAAACATTTGCACTTCCTTTTTTATTTTCTTTTTGTGATATTACGGCATCTTCAGGAATATTCCATGTTTTACCGGTTAGGAAAGCCCCTTTTAATTTTCCTGTAGAACAATAATTACGAACCGTCCTTTCAGAGAGATTCAGTTTTTTTGCAAATTCGACTACTGAAAGATACTTCATGTTTTTATATATGATTCCGTTATCGGCAAATATACGTTAAAAATCTTGGGGAATAAATGTTTTTTTTTGCCGATATCGGAAATGTGTTGAACCAAACACTTTTTCAAAGTTAATTGCTCAAGGATATTATACAATGAAAAAACAGCTTCCTTCATTATAAATTTTATTTAAACCGCCTTAGCTTTTTGTGGCAAAATTGAAGGCAACTCCAGTCCTTTGTTTATTGCTAATTGAATTAAATAATAGTTTAGTATCTTAATTACGGCGAACCTTCCTTTACATTAAGTGATGCGTTATCAGAGCAGTTTTGCAGAATTTACATATTATAATTATTATATTTACTGAAATAACAGCTGTCAGTCTATGTACGAGGAATTAAAGTATTGGTATTTAAGGGATCATAAATTATTTAGAACACTTAGCTATTCGCAAATTAAGCAATTATGCATTATTACTGGTTTTAAAAAAGCAGCTAAAGGGGAGATTATTTATTTTTCCTCTTCAGATGTACCTCGTATTTTTTTACTCAAAAAAGGAAACATAAAAATTGTGGCTATTGATGATGATGGCAATGAAACAATAAAAGACATTATTCAAAAAGGAGATTTGTTTGGCGAATTGACTTTGGAAGCTGATAGTAAGGAAGAAGAATATGCAAAAGTACTTTCTGATGATGTTGTAATCTGCAGTTTTTTAATGTCTGATTTTGAAGATTTATTGCTGCGAAATCCTACTCTCGCAATTTCATATACCAAATTTGTTGGTTTAAAAATGAAACGGGTCAAGAACAGCTATGCCAATTTAATTTCTAAAGACGCCAAAACCAGAATGTATCAGTTCCTTAAAGACTGGGCAGAAAAAGAAGGTGTTAGAAATGGAAATACGGTAGCAATCGAAAATTATTTAACCCAAAATGATATTGCCCAGATTATCTGCACTTCGAGGCAAACCGCTGTACAATTACTGAATGAAATGGAAATTAACCAGCTGTTGAGTTACAACAGAAAGGAAATTATCATTCCTGATATTACCAAACTATAATTATTTTAGGCAAAGTGTAAATTAGACGACATTTTGCTTTTTCGCAGTGCTATAATTTTACATCATCAAAAAGATGTAAAACAAATACACTATGAAAAAAATACTTTTAATTTTTCTGACAGCCCTGACTTCGGCTGCTTATGCACAAAAACCGACTCCTAAATCGGCAGCGGATATTGCACCTTTATTGATTGGTGAAAAAATTCCAAATGCAAGTTTGAAAACACCTGAAAATGTAGATGTTAGTATTTTAGACCTGCTTAAAAAGAAAAAAACGGTTCTTGTTTTTTACCGCGGCGGCTGGTGTCCGTATTGCAATATCCATTTGCAGTCATTGGCCGGAGCCGAAGAACAAATTATCGATTTAGGTTACCAGATTATTGCTGTAAGTCCGGATTCTCCTGAAAATCTAAAAGCAACAGCAGAAAAAGACAAAGTAAAATACAGTTTGCTTTCAGATTCAAAAGGAACATTCATAAAAGCAGTAGGAATTGATTATCAGGCTCCCGAAAACTACAAAGAGGTAATTAACGTACATTCTAATGGAATCAATAACAGTTTACTGCCGGTTCCATCAGTTTTTGTAATAAGCACAGATGCTGATATACTTTTTGAATACATCGCACCTGATTTTAGACAGCGTATCTCAACAGAATTATTGGTATCAGTATTAAAAAACTTAAAATAGAGTAAAGATGAAAAAGCTGGCATTATTGTTATTGATTTTAATTTCAGGCAGTTCATTTGCTCAAAACGATGCAAAAAGAATCAGCCAGTATAATTTAGAAAACAAGATAGGTATCCAGGGTTATGATCCTGTTGGATATTTTAATCAGGGAAAAGCAGTTAAAGGGAAAAAAGAAGTTTTGGTTTCGTATCAGGGCGTGACTTATAATTTTTCTTCTGCTGAAAATAAAAATGCATTCTTAAAAAATCCATCAAAATACGAACCTCAATATGGCGGCTGGTGTGCTTATGCCATGGGGAGCACCGGAGAAAAAGTCGAAATAAATCCGGAAACTTTTAAAATTGTTGATGGCAGACTGTATTTGTTCTACAATGCCTATTTTAATAATACATTGAAAAGCTGGAACAAAGATCAGGATAATTTAAAAGGGAAAGCAGATACGAATTGGAAAAAAATATATAAAAACTAGGGTCATGAAAACACAAGTATTAACATGGGTTTTGAGGCTGACGGCATCTGTAATTTTACTGCAGACTTTGTATTTTAAATTTACAGGAGCACCAGAAAGTGTGTATATTTTTTCGACTTTAGGGATTGAGCCCTACGGGCGATTAGGATCTGGAATTGCCGAACTGATTTTTGCGATTTTAATTTTGATTCCTAAAACAACGTGGCTAGGCGCTTTAGGCGGAATTGGTGTTATGACGGGCGCTGTCTTTTCGCATTTTTTTGTTTTAGGAATTGAAGTTAAAAACGATGGCGGGCTTTTGTTTACTCTCGCTCTGATTACGTTTCTATGCTGTTTAGGATTGCTTTATTTAAATAAGAACAAAATAATTAACCTTCTAAAAACAAAATAATCATGCTGATAAAATCAATAAACCAAAGTTTAGATGAGTTAACAGATTTATTAAACCAGTTATCTGATCCATTATATTCAAAGCCTTGTGCGGCTTTGAGCAGCTCAAGTATTGGAGAACACATGCGCCATATTATTGAAATGTTTCAATGTCTTGAAAACAGTTATGAATCTGAAGTTTTAAATTATGACAGCAGAGAACGCAGCAAACGTATTGAAACCGAAACTCAATTTGCAATTGAATGTATTCTGAAAATAAAAAAAGGTCTAAAGTCACACAATAAAATTCTTTTTTTAGAACAAATGATTGACGGACTTACTTTCAGGATTCAGAGTAATTATTATAGAGAACTGCTTTATAATTTAGAACACTGCATCCATCATCAGGCTTTAATAAAAGTAGCTGTTTTGCAATTTGAAAATGTCTCATTAAATGAAAATTTTGGTGTAGCAAGTTCCACAATCGAATATAGAAAACAATGTGTACAGTAAGTTTTGTAAATAATAATGGGGCTGCCATTATTACCTCAAACAGGGATGAAAAAGTAATTCGGCCGGGCGCAATTGTGCCGCGAAATTACAGTCGCAACGGAAAAAAAATTATGTATCCTAAAGATTCAAAAGCGGGAGGAACCTGGTTTGCCGTTGATGAAAACGGAACGGTCGCGGTTTTATTAAATGGAGGAATTATAAAACATACGCCAATTCTTCCGTATCGAAAAAGCCGCGGATTAATTGTACTGGATATTATCGAAAATGATTCTCCAAAAGATTTTTGGAAACAGATTAATCTCGAAAACATAGAACCTTTTACGCTGGTTTTGTATCAGCAGAAAAGTTTATACGAACTGATCTGGGATGGTTCCGCCAAAAGAACAGCAAAGCTGGATGAAACGCAGAGTTACATTTGGTCCTCGGTTACTTTGTATCCCGAAGAGGTTAGAAAAAAACGATCTGATTGGTTTTTTGAATTCATCAAAGACAAAAATGAAATCTCGGCTCCGGATATGCTTCATTTTCATAAAAACACTCATACTGATGATGTGCAAAACGGTTTAATCATCAACAGAGAAAATATAATGAAAACCTTAAGTGTAACTCAGGTAGTAACAGAGCAAAATAAAGGTGCCATGAAATATTATGATTTAGTTAAAAACAAAGATTTTTCGGCCTCTTTTATTCAAATTTAAAATCGAAAACAATGAAGTTATTTTTTCATAAAGTTACCAATTGGGAATACTGGCCGTTTCAGGTTTTATATTTTCCCATTTATTTTCTTTGGGCCTATTACGCTATAAAGGCCAGATCTGTTTTTTTCTTTAATGCTTCCAATCCCAAAATTAAAAATGGCGGGTTTATGATGGAAAGCAAAAAACAGATTTACGATCTGCTGCCCAAAAAACATTATCCGAAAACTATTTTGATTCACGAGAATTCTGATTTTAAAGAGATCCTAAATCTATTGGAGGAAAATGAAATTGATTTTCCGTTAATCGCAAAACCCGACATTGGACTGAGGGGTTCTGGGGTAAAAAAAATCAAATCTGTTTCTGAGCTGGCTGATTATGCAGGTAAAGCAAACTTTGATTTTTTACTGCAGGATCTCATTTCGTTTGAAAAAGAAGTAGGGATTTTTTATGTACGCCTTCCGTTTCAGAAAAACGGAAAAATCACTGGAATCGTTTCTAAAGAATTTTTGATTGTGAAGGGAGACGGTAAATCTACCATTGAAGATTTGATTAAACAGAATCCAAGATTTGAACTCCAAATGGATGCTTTAAAAAAAGAATATGGAAAACAGCTGCAGCAGATTTTACCTCAGGATGAAACATTGAATTTAGTTCCTTTCGGCAATCATGCGCGCGGAGCAAAATTTCTTGACGGCAGTGAGTGGATAACGCCGGAATTAACCGAGACAATTAACAGGATTGCTGTTCAGATTCCGGAATTCTATTTCGGACGTTTTGATATCATGTATCATACTTTCGAAGAATTAGAACAGGGAAAAAATTTTCAAATAGTCGAACTAAACGGTGCGGCAAGCGAACCTACTCATATTTATGATCCCAAACATTCCCTATGGTTCGCATGGAATGAACTGGCCAGACATATAACCTATATGTATGAAATAAGTACGCAAAACCATAGAAGAGGAGTACCCTATCTGGATTATAAAACAGGCATCAAAGAATATAAGCTGCATGTAAGACACAACAGTAAAATTATAAATTTTTAAGATGAAACAGTTCATGAATTTTACCTCTGGATTTGTGGTAGGCTTTTTAGGATCGGTCCTGCCCGGGTATTTAAGTTTTGCCGGATTGGAAATTTATTCAGATTCAGGGCTGTATCATTTAATGCTTTTTTTATTGGGGATAATTTTTGTGGAATCTTTTGTTGTTTATTTTACCCTTTATTTTGCTGATGGCCTGGTAAGGATCAGGAAACTTTTAGTAATAATAGATATATTTTCAATAGTATTAATGTTTGCAATAGCCTATGTCTTTTATAAGGGGAGTGGCCATCAGACATCATCTTATGAATTTCTTATGCGATCCAGAAGCTATTCCCCTTTTGTAATGGGACTAGTTTTAAATGCTTTTAATTTTTTGCAGCTGCCTTTCTGGACAGCTTGGAATTTGTATCTGCTAAAAAAGGGGTATATTGATCCTAAAAAAAAATTGAAGCACTATTATTTAGCCGGAACTATGATTGGAGTTTTTCTGGCAATGTTGATCTTCATCGTCGTTGTGCATGCCGTTTTTCAGAACATAAATCCGTTTTATAAGTCTGCATTTTCTAATATGATCTCTTTATTTTTTATAGGTTTAGGAATTAACAATTTATATAAAGCATATCAGAAATATTTCAAATCTCATCCGATTAATTTAATGGATCGATAGAGAAGTGCCCGATCAGGATTATTCTGACCAGTCCCTAATCCATTTACCCACTGTCCGGCACCATTGGTCGTCGTCATTCAAACATGGAATTGCCAAAAACTCTTCTCCTCCTTTTGCTTCAAAATCTTCTTTGGCGCGCATGGCGATCTCCTCTAAAGTTTCTAAACAATCCGAAACGAAAGCCGGTGTTACAACCGCCAATTTCTTGATTCCTTTTGCCGGCATGTTATCAATTTCAACATCTGTATAAGGTTCCAGCCATTTATCGCCGGCTAAGCGGGATTGAAATGTCAGACTGTATTTGTCTTCTGAAAGACCTAATAATTTTACGACTTGTCTTGTTGTTTCGTAACATTGGTGACGGTAGCAGAATTCGTGCGCCGGCGATGGTGTGCTGCAGCAGGATCCGTCAATTTTACAATGCGATTTGGTCACATCGGTTTTGCGAATATGACGTTCTGGAATTCCGTGGTAAGAAAACAATAAATGATCGTAATCAAAACCATTTAAATGTTTCTGAATGGAATCGGCTAAGTTTTTGATGTAATCCGGTTTATTGTAAAATGCCGGAACATCTATAAATTTCATGTGAGGGAATTTCTTCTTGCGAATTTCTTCGGCCTTTACTAAAATAGTTAAAGTTGAAGCCATTGCATATTGCGGATACAAAGGAAAAAGCATTACGTCTGTAACTCCTTTATCACTTAATTCCTGAAGTCCTTTTTCTATTGTCATGCTTCCGTAACGCATCGCTAAAGAAACTGGAACATTTACAAGAGGCTGAACCTTTTTCTGCATTCTTTCAGACAATACTACCAAAGGAGAACCTTCATCCCACCAAATTTTTGCGTAAGCGTGCGCTGATTCTTCTGGTCTTTTTCTTAAAATAATACCGCGAACCAATAATGCTCTCAATAAATAGGGAACGTCGATCACGTATTTATCCATTAAAAATTCATCTAAATAAGGTTTTACATCTTTTGGAGTTGGACTTTCTGGAGACCCAAGATTTACTAATAATACGCCTTTCATTATCGTTTTTGTTTTAATTTTCCTCAAACTCAGTACTTGTTGCTTCTTAAAATTAATCAATATATTTTATTTATGCCCTAATCTATAAAAGCGATACTGTTCTTATGATTGGTATTAATGGACATCAGATATCTTTTTGGGGTTGTGGAAAATTTTTTCTTGAATCCAGCAATAAAGTGGCTTCCGGTGCTGTATCCTATTTTCAGCCCGACTTCATTTACATTGTAAGAACCGCTGTCCAATAGTTTTAAGGCGAAATCCATTTTGTAGTCAAACAGAAAACCGTATACCGTATCACCATAAATTTGTTTGAAGCCTATTTTTAATTTTTTCATATTCAGTCCAATTTCATCTGCCAGCTGCTGCAATCCTGGCGGTTCGGCCATATTAGCGATAAGTATTTCTCTGGCTTTTTTGATTTTCAGCACGTTATCTTCATCAATCAAAAATGGACATTGCAGTGCGTTTGGATCTTCCATTTTATTGAAATACAAACTCAATAATTCATATCCTTTTCCTTTATAATAAAGGTTCTTTAGGGAAGGATGAAGGCTGTAATGAAACAGCTGGCTCAAAACAACAGCCATAGAAGGACAAATGGTCCCTTCGGCATAATACTTTTTTTTCTTCTTATCGGGGCTTAAAATAGAAATATAATCTGCCTGAACGGAAAATAACGAGTGAAATTTATTAATCGAAACAATAACAGAAATCACCCATGAATTTGGAGAAAGTTCTAACTTAAGCAATGACTGATGCTGCAGATTGCACAAAATCAGGGATTTTTCCTCTTTCAATTCTAAAGCACAATGATCATGATTGGACAAAAACAATGCATTGCCTTTTAGTCCGAAATGAAACTGTAACAGGCCAGCACTAATTTCGTGCTGTGCAAAAAAAGATTCTGAACTGTCGTTCTGGAAACGAATAAGGGTAAGACCGTCCTCAATTTTTATTTCTTCCTGCATTTTTTTTATATAAAAAATTATTGACTTTTCAAGATAGTTTTTAGGCGGTTATTGCCTATTGGACCCTAAGACTGCGGCAACCTGGATATTTATTTTATTGGAAAGCTTGCTTTTAACCAAATTTGGGATTTCAATATTAAAATCACTGGCATTTACGCTGAAATTACATGAAATGCTGACCCCTGATGGTGATCTGCTTATCCTTGCAGCAGTATTTATATCCCTGGATTTACCGTGGAGTTGTAATTTGCCTTTAATGATAAAATCCTTAGCATCTGCGCTTAGGCTTTGAAGATCAAAACCTTCTATTTTTCCTTTAAATACTGCTTTTGGATATTGGTCACTTTCGATGTAATTTTCATTAAAGTGTTCTTCCATTAAAGCAACCTTAAACTGGAAACCTTTCATCAGGGCCAAACTTGCAATCTCTCCTGTTGCTGGATTCAAAACAAAAGTAACATTCTTGTTTACTGCTTTAACTTCTTCAAAAGAAGGAACGGAAGCTTCAAAAATGACTTTTGCTGATTTACTGACCATTTTTTCTTGTGATACGCCAATGGCGCAAACACACAGCATTGCAATAAGTATTGTTTTTTTCATTATTTCGCCTTTATTTTTTTATAAAATCATCCTGTTTTGCGCAGTCTTATTTTAAAACTGCAATAATTTGAATTTTGACTTTATTATCCAGTTTATATTTAATAAGCGCTGGAATTGGAATGTTGAAATCACTTGCATTTACTTCAAAATCAGATATAAGGGTGACTCTGGAACCCGATCTTGTAATTTTTGCATCGGCACTTATATCCCTGGATTTTCCATGCACTTCTAATTTTCCTTTTATGATATAATCTTTATAATCTTCAGTTAGATTTTTAATGTCGAATCCTTCTATTTGCCCTCTAAAAATAGCTTTTGGATATTTATCGGTTTCCATGTAATTTTCATTAAAATGTTCTTCCATCAATGCAATTTCAAACTGGAATCCTTTCATTAAAGCCAGACTTGCTACTTCTCCAGTTGCGGGATTCAAAACAAAAGTTACATTGCTGTTAGTTCCTGCAACCGGCTGAAAAGAAGGTACTGAAGCTTCCAGAGTTATTGTTGCAGATTTAGTTACTATTTTTTCCTGTGAAAAGACAATAAAAGAAGCCAATAGCATTGGCATTATTATGATTTTCTTCATGTTGCTGTTATAGATTATTTTTCTAATAATCCATCCTGATTCCATTTTTTTATAATGTCGATAGTAGCTTGAGGCAATCTTGGTCCACCTTGCGGCATTAAGGAACTATCTCCATTTTCTAAAGAAATTCGTGTCAGCAGTCCACGGTTTAAAACTGCATTTTTTACCTGTTCATAAGTAACTAAAGACATTGGCGCGCCATTTTTAGGAACTGCCGCATGGCATACAACACAGTTATTATCAATAATAGATTTTACATTTTGGTTGTATGTTGCCAAACCATTCATTGGTGTAGAGTCAATTAAAGTACTTGGATCGTCATTGGCACAACTTACAAAAATTGATGCTAATGATGAAATGGCGAAAAGGGTTTTTAAATTCATAAGATTGGTTTTTAGTTATAAATAAATGCATGATTTTTTTAAGGATCATCAGGCATTTCAAAATCATATACGTTGAAAAGAATAATACAGATTTGGCAAGAGGCATATTTAATGTTTTAAATCCAATAGGTATTTTTTAACGTAGATAATTTGAAATACTAAAAACCAGTTATGAGAAAAAAAATACTAATTGCAATTTTCCTTTTTATAATAATCGGAATTTCAGCGTACCTCTACATCTACAAAGGGCATAGAAATATAGAATCAGAAACTGCCGATTATGCTGTAACGGTCAGCGGACTGGAGAGAGAGTATACTTCAAACGACTCTCTGGCTTACATCAAATATCAGGACAAAACAATTGAACTATCTGCAAGGGTAACTAGTATCGATAAAGCCGGCAATGGTATTGTTATGGGCGAAAAAGTATTTGTGACATTCAAAGACCGTTTGCCGCAAAATATTATATCCGGGAAAAACCTAAAAATTAAAGGGCGTTTTTTAGGATATGACGAACTGCTCCAGGAATTTAAAATAGACCAATCTTCAGTTGTACACTAATGCAAATAACAATTTAAAACTAACCACATGAAAAACTTTATTCTACTACTTTTTTTATTTCCGCTGTTAACCTTCTCTCAAACCGATTTGCTTAATGGGGTAGAAACTCCTTCTGTAAAAGAAAAAGTGACTTCTGCATTCAAAGCCTTAAAAATTGTTAATCTCGAATCTACAAAATTGGCAGCAAAAGGCGATTTGTATTTTGTTGTTGCACATCGTTTCGGCTCAATTAAAGACGGCTTTGAAGGGTTTTACGGACTCGATAATGCCAATACGCAGATTAAATTTATTTACGGTCTAACAAATGGACTCAACCTAAGTGCCGCCAGGAGTGAATTTGCTTATGATTTTGCGACAAAGTATATGCTGTTTCCTCAAATAAAAGACGGTTTTCCTGTTACTATCGCGGGCTTTAATAGTTTGTCTATTAATAACACATTAAAAGAAAGCCTGTATCCGAAACTTCAATTTAAAGACAGGCTGACTTATGTAGCGCAGCTGCTGATTTCCAGAAAATTTTCTGAAAAGCTGTCTTTAGAAATTGTGCCGTCATTCTTTCATCAAAATTTTGTTGAAGACGTAGACCAAAGCAATTCCCAATATGCCATAGGATTTGGAGGGAGGTATAAATTCGCAAAGCGCTGGTCTTTAAATATGGATTATGCGGCGCATTTAAACAGGGCGCCAAATTCTCTTTATAAAAATCCGCTGTCTATTGGTTTTGATCTGGAAACCGGCGGTCATGTTTTCCAGATGCATTTTACCAGTTCACAGGCAATTGATGAGGCTGGGTATCTGGGAAGAACCACTGGCGACTGGACAAAAGGAGATATATTTTTTGGATTTAATCTTGCCAGGGTTTTCTAGTATCTGCTTTATAATTAAATTATTAGGTAATTTCTGTATTTAAAATGATTCTAAATTGATCGATTTATTGCTATTTCTAAAACCGCATTGATCAAGTACACGTAGATAATTTTAAAACCATAAAAATTATGAAAACTAATAAAATAATCAAAAAAGGACTTTTAATTCTGAGCGGCATATTTGTACTGTTTGCCGCGATTTTGCTTTTTCACATTATAACGGCCAAACCGCCCGTTTATGACACCCCGAATCTTCAGGTAAGCAGAATCGATTTTAAATCAGACATCGATTCTCTGCAGGCCAGAAAAATCTGTGCCGACCTGAGAACCATAAAAGGCCTGACATCAGATTCTATCATCGTTAAAAGAAATGTTGTGGTGTACTTTCACAATAATAAAATTACAAACTCTGAGAAAGTTTTCAACGAGCTGATGGCTAAAGGACGTTACGATGCGAAGCGTTATATACTGCCGGCAAATTTAGCAGACAAAGAAGTCTGCCCAATGAATCAAAATAGTTTGAGCTATAGACTGTCTCAAAAGATAAATCGTTTTTTTAATTAACCCTTTAATACTTTAAATTTATGAAAGTTTATTCAAAACTTACACTTAGTGTACTAATTGCTGCATCGGCAGCTATGATTTCCTGCAGCAGTAATGACGACGAAACCCCAGCACCGGTTAAAGCTTCTATCTACGAGCGTTTAGGCGGAACTAAAATGGTTTCTGATCCTGATAATTCCGGCCAGATGATCGAGCAGGGACGTTTAAGTTTCCGCAAAGTGGTAAATTCAACTATCGGATTGATTGTTGCTGATATCCAATCGAACGCATCAGGCAATCTGCAGGCACATTTTGCTCCTTTGCTGGCAGAAACGGGAACTACCCAGTCTACCAATATTGCTAAATTATCAGATAATCTGACTGATTTCTTTTCGTTTAATACGGGAGGAACAAATGCTGTAAATACATATTCTGGTTTGAGTATGTCAGCTGCTCATGATCCTGCAAAAAATCCTCGTATGGGAACAAAATCCAGCAATGCAGATTATACAAAATTTGAAGGATATGTTGGAGCTGCTGCCAATGCGAATGGCGTTGCTTCAAATACAGAACTTTATACCGATATAGTTGCTGTTTTGGAATCATTGAGAACTCCTATAGTTCAAAAATAAATTTCTTCTCAAAACGCTGCCTGAAAAAGGCAGCGTTTTATATTTCAATACTATTTGAAGTATATAAATATTTTTCAAAACCTGTTAGTTAGCTTTATAATACCTGGAAATTATCTAAAACCGCAGTTTAAGTACATTTATTCCATAGTGATCTAAAAAGCATTTCCGGCGCTGTTATATAAATCTGCAGTTACTAATTTTTGAACTTTTTAAGGAAACCATAAATATGGAAAATTTTACTATGTCCGGATCCACTACTTTTTACGCATTAGGGCTAAGCTATAAGAAAGCAGATGCAGTTATAAGAGGAAAATTTAGTCTAGATTCTAAAGCACAATCTGATTTATTGCAGCAGGCCAAGGCAGAAGGCATAGAATCACTGGTTGTTACTTCTACCTGCAATAGAACTGAAATTTATGGTTTTGCCCATCATCCTTATGAACTCATCAAACTGCTTTGCGAGAACAGCAATGGCTCTGTAGAAGAATTTCAGCAGGCTGCTTATATATATAAGAATGAAGAAGCTGTCAGCCATATGTTCCGGGTAGGAACAGGTTTAGACAGTCAGATTCTGGGTGATTTTGAAATCATCAGCCAGATTAAAACCGCCTTTAACAATAGTAAACGGGAAGGTTTGGTCAATACATTTCTGGACCGGCTGGTAAATACAGTTATTCAGGCGAGCAAAAAAGTTAAAACGGAGACGAAAATTTCTTCCGGTGCAACGTCAGTTTCTTTTGCATCAGTGCAGTATATCATCCGAAATGTGGCGGATATTGGAAACAAAAATATTTTGTTATTCGGAACGGGGAAAATAGGAAGAAATACGTGCGAAAACTTAGTAAAACATACTAAAAACAGCCATATTGCCCTTATAAACAGAACAAAAAACAAAGCCGAATTATTGGCTGGCAAGCTGAATGTTATTGTAAAAGATTATGCTGATTTAAAACAGGAACTGCAGCAGGCCGATGTGCTGGTTGTAGCTACAGGAGCACAAAATCCCACTATTGACAAAACATCGCTTGCTTTACAGAAACCCTTATTGATTCTGGATTTATCCATCCCGCGCAATGTAGATGCCAATGTAGAAGAAATACCCGGTGTAACTTTGATACATCTGGATGATCTGTCTCAAATTACGGATGACACGCTGGAAAGAAGAAAACTGCATATTCCTGCTGCAGAAGCCATTATTGATGATCTGAAATTAGAACTGAATACCTGGGTGAACGGCCGAAAATGTGCTCCGACTATTCATGCCTTAAAATCCAAGCTAAATGATATTGTATCAGCAGAATTTGCTTTTCAAAAAAGGAAAACAGCCCATTTTGATGATGCACAGATGGATTTAATCAGTTCAAGAATTATTCAAAAATTAACAAACCATTTTGCGAGCCATTTAAAAAATGAAAACACTTCAGTGGATCAAAGCATTGAATTCATTGAAAAAGTATTTCAGATAGGAAAGCTTGCACCGGATAAGGCTTCTTCACCAATAGAAGAAAAATACAAAATCAATCTGTCATAAATGCTTAATCAGCTTCAATTTCAAAGCTTACCAGAGTACTGAAACAAGCCATGCAAAAATAGAACCCGTCAGCTGCGCTGCACGCTGCGACGGGCTTGTCCATAAACATAATCTTCCAAAAAATGTTTACTTAATTCTGCATGGGAGTAATCAATTCCCCATTTTGTAAAGTTAGACCAATTGATTTGGTGATAATTACATAATTATTAATTAATTTTATAATTAGCTTTTCTACTAAAAATTGCCTTACATCATTGATTCATGTTATAAAAAAGGCGGGCCGTCGCACCAAACGCTTGAGGAGAAAACTAATTTTTTGTCTCAGCTGAGCAATAATTGATAATCGGAGAGTGAGAGCGGAAAATTCAATAAATTATAAATAGTTAACCATTTATAATGGATTTTCATTATTTCAATTAAATAGAAATTTAAATAAAAGGAGTATGGGGCTATTCCATTTTTGGTGTTCGAATCCTGTTGGCTTTTAACTTAGGCTGCGCTTCAGTTTATCTTATTTTTAAAGTGAATTTGGAAGATTACTATTTGAAATTATTGGTCAAAAACGTTTTATAAGCATCGTCGGCGTTGAACGCTAAAACGTAAACTTTTTAATTAAATAAAGTATCAGTCGAAAGTGTCTAATTATTTAAAGCAGGCTTTAAAATTCTACTTACGCTGCACAAATTTAAAATATTATCATTAGAAACTATTCAAATCAAAATTTGACGATGATTTTAGATTTTTTTACTACGACTAAGGGATTTGGGTAAAGTTCCGCCATTGAATCCCAAAAAGCGCATATTGAAAAGGATCAATATGCGCTTTTTAGTTAGGATTTTTATAGAATTAGACTTTTCCTAAAGTATAAAGCTGTTCCATTGTAGGTGTAAGGCTTCCCCCTGCAGGTTCCAGCGTGATGCCAAAAGCTTCAGCTGAATCGGTTTGGCTTACAGCGAAGATTTTTTGAGAGTTTTCTTCAAAATTATCCAGCAGACCAATACTTGTAGGAGTAAGCACCGGACTTAGTTTTAAAGACCAAACCTGGTAAACCATTCCTTTTGGTGGGTTTGGCAGACCTGCCGCGTCGATATAAGTCGTTTTTGTTTCTTTGTTCCAGTACACTTTTGCAAATGATGCCGGAGATATGGATTGTCCGTCCAGAGCAACGCTTGTGTTTTTAATGTCTCTCACAATGCTCAGATTTTTCTCAGTCTGTTTATTCTGCTGGTCTAAAAAAGCATATTCTCTTTCAATTTTATTTTTCTCGCCTCCAGCCTCAGAGAATGCCTGTTTGGATTTTGCCAGTTCTAAAGTCTGATATCCAAAACCTAAGAGCAGTAATACGGCAGCCGCCCAGCCCAAGTATTGCGGCAGGTTTGATGCTGGTTTTATATCGACAACTTTAGTATGTTTAAGCTCTAAACGCGCTTTTATTTTGTCGAAATTGGCAACCGAGTAGAAAGGTGAGAAGCTTGATGATAAGGCTGAAAGAGCTTTTTCTATAGCAATGATTTCACTTTTAACCTCAGGGTTTCCTCTGGCAAGTTCGGCGATTTCCAGGTTCTCTTTTTCTGTAAGCAGGCCGTAAACGTACAGTTCTAAAATGCCTGATTCAATATATTGCTTCACTTCCATTATATCTTTAAATAATTTCTTAAATCGTTGATACAGTTCCTATTTTGTGTCTTTACAGTTCCCAAAGGTATCGCTAACTCTTCTGAAGCTTCCTTCTGGGTATATCCTTTAAAGAACAGCAGATCAATAATCTCAATACATTTTGGTTTCAGTTTTTTAACGAACTCCTGAATACCAATTGCATCTAGTTTATTAGCTAATTTATTGCTGTCATCTAACATATTTACGAAATTATCCGAGGAAAGGTTTTTTCGGGTGTTGTTGAAATTTTTGGACCGCAGCTTGTCAATCGATGTATTCCTTGCAATATTAAGGATCCATGTGTAGAACCTGCCCTTGCTTTCACTGTAGCTATCGATATTTTTCCAGATTTTCACAAAGACTTCCTGCAGGACATCTTCGGCTTCTTCCCGGTTTTTTACCAGAACATTTATGACCGAAAACAAGCTTTTTGAGTACATATCGTAGAGATGGGTGAAAGCTCTTTCATCTTTTTTGCGGATTAATACCAATAATTCTTCTTGGCTCATAGGATTGGATTTAAAGCTTAAATAAATTTTAATTTCTCATAAAGCGGTAATGCCCGATAAAGGTAATTTATTTTTTACGCAAATAATCCAAAAGCAGAAATATAGAGTATCACTTAAAAAAAAGCCAATTTTCGAAGGTTTATGCCTTGAAGCTGTTTTTGCCTCGCACCACTTTTTATAGACTTCGTTAACAGTCTAGCAGTTGCTGCTGCGTTTTTTTTTTGTATTATACAGCGGCATTGGCGATAAACCTCTGGTGCAGAAGCGCATAATTCTGCACGGACTAAATTAACAAGGAATTTGGAACTGTCAGCCGGCATCTGATATCAGAGGCCGGCACAGTTTTTTTTGACATTATTTTTCAGCTGCTCTTCCCGAGATGCTTTCTTCCCGAGTGCTATAGAACTTGCGAAGCGATCTTTTGTCCCGAACATCGGCACAAAAGTATTTCCAATGCAGCCGGGCTGATATCATTGATTCGATTGCAGGGATAAAACTAAGATTATCCTAAAGGGCAGCTTTTTCAACTTATTTACTGGTAAACATTTCGTTTGACTGCTCTGCAGTAATATCAATGAATCTTTCGTAATGCTTCAGGACATCACTGATCAGTTCATTTTTAGTAAAATATTGCACATCGTATCCTGCTCTGGTATCGCCAAAGTAAGTTTTAGGATAGTAAGTTCTGCTGTTTTGGAATTCAGGCAGATTCTGCTCTTCAACGAGATTATTTGAAACCATTTTTGATTCGAGCTTAACGCCGTATATGAAATTATGCACCAAATCATGCGAAATTTTGAGCTCCACACTAAAAGGATCTGATAAAGATCTGATTGATGCCTGAATTCCCCTCAAAGCAAATTCATCCTTCAGTTCGGTAAAGGCCTGTTCTGCCTTAATGATAATAAATTCCTCTACAGAGCGCTTGTCTTTGAAAGCAACAATCTGTTTTAAGCGCTCTTTCCATAATTTTCCCGACCAAGGTACGGTCGATACGGAAAAATTGCGCTGGTAATATCTGTCATCGATAAAGAGGCCTTTCATTAGCGCAGCAGCCATAAAAAGCATGATCGCTGCAAAAGGCAGGGCAGTTATAAGTGTCATAGTCTGGAGTGCTTTCAGCCCTCCCGCCTTTAAAAGCATAAGGGCCAGAGCAGCAAGCAGTACGCCCCAAAATATTTTCTGCCATGTCGGGGAGGATTGAGAGTTTTTTGTAGCAATGCTGTCCATCACCAAAATTCCCGAATCGGCAGAGGTCATAAAAAATATAATTACAATCATGATAACCAGTGCCTTTGAAATCAGGGGAAAAGGCAGGTACTCCAAAAAGCTGAACATCAAAGCTTCAGAATTATTTACCAGGCTGCTTAGTCCTCCTGAGGCTATATGAAAGTCTGTCCAGATGGCGCTGCTGCCAAAGACGGACATCCAAATCAAATTGAATATTGTCGGCAGAAGAAGTACTGCCGCTATAAATGATTTTATAGTACGTCCCTTTGAGATGCGCGCTATAAACAATCCCACAAATGGTGCCCACGAAATCCACCATGCCCAATATAATATCGTCCAGTTGTAAAACCATGGCAGGGACTTTTCGTCATACACGTGTGTGTTGAAAGATATGGTGAAAAAGCTGCTTATATAATTCCCCAGACCCTCGGTAAAGCTTCCAATAATATATACGGTTGGTCCTGCAATGAGCACAAAAAGCATTAAGACTATCGCGGCCGTTGTATTAATATTGCTTAAAATTTTAATTCCTCTGCTGACTCCAGAAATGGCTGAGAAAATAGCCAGTGAGACCAATACGGCAACAATGCTCACCTGAGATATGAAGTTAGTGTCGGATACTATATTTAAAGCCTTAAGGCCTGAATTAATCTGCACTACTCCGAAACCTAATGTGGTTGTAATTCCAAAGAAAGTGCTGCACAGCGCAAAAACATCTATGGCATTGCCCCATCCGCTGTTAATTTTGTCTTTTAAGAGCGGATAAAGGCAGCTTCTAAGGGATAGAGGCAGGCGATAGCGATAAGTAAAATATGCAAGTGAGAGCCCCACCAGGCCATAAACTGCCCAGGCATGAATGCCCCAGTGAAAAAAAGTATATAATTGCGCATTTTTTGCCTGATTGATGTATTGATCGGCAGCAAATGCATCATCAGAATAATGGGACATAGGTTCCGCAACGGCAAAGTACATCAGACCGATTCCCATTCCCGCCGCGAAAAGCATGGATATCCAAGAGAAGAAAGAATGTTCAGGCCTGCTGTCATTATCTCCCAATTTGATGCTTCCATACTTGCTGAACATGAGATATACCAGAAAGATTACAAATATTGTAACGGACCAGACGTAAACCCAGTTCAGATTTATAAAAATGAAATTTTTAATATTTTCAAGTATTATTTCAGTTGGTTTGGGAAATAACACTGTAAATGCGCAGATTCCCAAAATAAATAGCAGTCCGGGAATGGTGACTCCTTTATCAAAAGTTGTTTTTTTATTATTTTTTTCCATATTAAGAGTTTTATGCAGACTGATCAGATAGCTTCCATTGTTGCTCGTATGTCCTTGTTTAGAAATCTGCATTACTGAATACAGCCTTAAGTGGTAGTTTCAGCGCTGCTTCGAATTTTGGTAAAGCGTATTAGAATTATAGCCGGAATTGAGAATTTAAACAGAATGCCATTCAGTTCAATCTGGATTCTTTGTCCATAACGATGGTTTGGGTAGGATAAGCAAAATCGATACCCCGATTCTCAAAAGCAGAAAAAATTTCAAGATAGACCTCCTGCTGGTTATCCATATAAAGGTTATAATCCGCATCAAGCACGTAATACACAAATTCAAAATTCAGGCTGAAATCGCCGTATCCCGAAAAGTGCCCTCTGTCAAATTGGAGCTGGGGCTTTGAGGATATAACTTCCCTTACAATTTTAGGTATTTCTGATAATTGGGAATGCGTGGTCTGGTAGGTAACCCCGAGAGAAAAAACAACACGTCTTTTTTCCATTCTTTTATAGTTTCTCAATCTGGAATTGGTAAGGTCCGTATTGGAGCAGATCAGCTGTTCTCCGCTTAGCGTGCGGATACGTGTGGTCTTGATGCCAATATATTCTATCACTCCATTGTCAGATCCCAATTGCACGAAATCGCCAATTTCAAAAGGTCGGTCAAAAAAGATGACAAAATAGCTGAAAAGATCCCCCAGAACGGCTTGTGCAGCAAGGGCAATTGCAATACCTCCGACACCCAGTCCTGCAATAAGCGTAGTGACGTTGTAGCCCATATTATCAATAAGGAATATAATGCCGCAAATCCATATAATAATATTGACAATGGCAATAAGCCCCCCTGCCTGTTTTTGTTTGCTTTCGCTTTCTTCGGATCTCTGGATAAAAGAATATACAAATTTTTTAAAGGCGGCACTGATAATTTTAAGGACAAAAAATGTAAAAGCAAACATGTAGGCGGTATGGATGACTTTAGCAATGTCCTCTGGAAGCTTAAGTGTGAGCAATGCAAAATAAAAAGCAGTGATATACAATATAGGCAGCACAGATTTATCTACCACTTCGATAATAAAATTATCCCAGGTAGTCTTGGTGTTCATAGCCCAGCGATTAAGCCTTTTAATTACGGTAGCTCTGACAGTCTTGACAATAATTACAGAAGCTATTATTATTCCGGCTGCTATTAGCCAGCTTATCATAGTGTTGTCTAAAAAGGTTGTTTTTAAGATATCCATAGAAAATTTTTAATATTTCGATTGAAAAAGATTAAACTAATGGAACACCTTCAATTACAGAAGCATAAAATAGATGCAAATTTTGCCATCAATATTTTTAGTTGAAAAAAGCTCAAAGAGTGCTGTCTCAAGACAGTGAAAGCTAGGAAATAATGATAAATATTAGATCAACGGTTATTGATATAAGCAGCAACGAATTATTTTTACACAACTACAATTTTGCAATAGGTGAACTGATAATTAGTATTTTCAAAGTTACCCATATAAAAAACCGATTCCAAGAAAAATTCTGAATACTTCTATTTTTTGAATATTTTCAGATAGCAGATGAATCAGCCTTATTGGACTTTTAGAGCTTTTGTTGGGTAAATTATTAATTTAGGCTTAACTTTGTGATTAGAGGTATTAAGCCTTATAAAAAAAAATAAAGGTTTAAAAGCCTTAAGCCATAGCTGATAATAACCTTTAATTTTTATGAAAAATCATATTGCTAAAAAACTGAATGAACTTCAGGCAACTGCCATCTGCGGCAATGACATTACCTCTTCCTGTCTGTACGTCTCTGCTCTTACCATTGGTTATGCAGGCCAGTATGCTTGGATCTCACTTTTAATTGTAGCATTTGTGCTGCTGCTTTTTCGGAAAATTTATGGTGAAGTTGTTGGCGCACTGCCTCTTAACGGAGGAGCTTATAATGTGCTGCTTAATACATCAACAAAAAAAATAGCTTCATTTGCCGCTATTCTGACCGTACTGTCCTATATGACAACAGCAGTTATATCAGCCACCGAGGCCATGCACTATCTCCATACCATATTTGACGGACTCAATATCCTTATTGCGGCGGCAGTCGTATTGGTTTTATTTACCATGCTTGCAATTATAGGAATAGGCGAATCGGCTACAGTCGCTGTGTGCATATTTGTAATTCATTTGGTTACACTGATACTCCTTGTAGTATTTTCAGTTTTTTTCGTTTTAAACAATGGATTAAATACTTTTAATCTTAACTGGGAACTGCCATTGAATTCAAATGGTATCTTATATACGCTTTTTTTGGGCTTCTCGGCAGCAATGCTTGGTATTTCAGGTTTTGAAAGTTCTGCTAATTTTGTGGAAGAACAAAGGGCAGGGGTATTTCCTAAAACCCTCAGGAATATGTGGGCGATTGTCAGTTTTTTTAATCCTGTGATTGCCCTTCTGTTAATTGCAATAATACCTATTGCCCGTCTTGGAGAGCATAAGGAATCGCTTTTATCGTATATGGGGCATGCCACAGGCGGAGAATGGCTTTCATGGCTGATCTCCATTGATGCAGTTCTTGTTTTGTGCGGAGCAGTTCTTACTTCTTTTGTAGGGGTATCAGGACTTCTTAAAAGAATGACTCTGGACCGTATACTGCCTAATTATTTTCTTAAAGAAAACAAAAGGGGATCAAGCTACAGGATCATAGTCAGCTTTCTGGTGCTCTGCCTGTCTGTTATGGCCGTTACTAAAGGGAGACTTGAATCATTGGCCGGTGTTTACACTTTTTCTTTTCTTGCCGTTATGGCGCTTTTTGGAATTGGAAATCTGCTTCTGAAAATAAAGCGCAGAAAACTGCCCAGACCTGAAAAAGCAAGGGGAATAGCGGTAGTGGTTGCGATAGCATTTATAATAATTGGATTTGCAGGAAATATTCTTCTAAATAAGACGGCTTTTTACACTTTCATTAATTATCTAGTGCCAGCAGCTTTATTTGTACTCATTATGCTAAATCGATCCATGCTGATACAGACTATGGTCGATATTTTGGAATATTTCTATGAACCTGTCCGCAGATTTGCCATTATAAGTAACCGCTATCTGCGAAAATTACAGCATAAAATCCATTCCCAGGAATTTGTATTTTTTACAAAAGGGGATGACGTGGCGATACTAAACAAAGTAATGCAGTATGTGCAGAACAATGAGACTACCAGAAGGCTTAAGATTGTAAATGTCCATCATGAGGGGAATAGCAATGAAGAACTTAAAAAAGATCTTGAAGTGCTTGACAGGGCTTATCCCGAGATTCATATAGAGTTTATCGAGCTTATTGGAATATTCGGTCCGGATCTTATAGATAAGCTTTCCAAAGAATGGGCAATCCCAAAAAACTTTATGTTCATCGCTTCTCCAGGGGATAAATTCTCCTATCGGGTGTCAGAACTCGGTGGGGTAAGGCTGATTATGTAGCAGTTGGAAAACAGTCGTTTATTTATTTTTGTTGCCAAAAAGCAGAAGCCCTAATGGTGTGAACTTCTGCTTTTAGCTCTAGGTAAACTGTTGCCTTTATACTAATGCCTGGATATAGAAATAATTTTCAGTAACAGTCCCGCTTTCCGGAATGTCAGGCATTCACTGCCAATAAAAGAAGTCATAACATAGCAGAACAGGAAATTGAAATACTGTTAATCAGAACAGGAATGATGCATTGTTAAGAAAAAAATAGCGTGCATCTGAGCAACATCTCAACACGATATTGCGTCCCCTTATGCAATTCCGTCTCAAGTGGATGGAAGTTACAGGCGTATCTTACCTGAAAGGCCAGCAATTACTATTGTACAGGCGCCTATTATGAAAAGGATGGGAAAAAATACACCCTTGCAGCTCCAACTGCTGGAATTATAGTGGAAAACCTTTCGGATGGCCGATGAGGCTACTATCGGGAAAAAGAAGCTAATGTTTTAAAATATGGCCTGCGTGAAGGATCTGCTGAAAGAGCACAGAAATGAAAACAAAACAGGCAATCAGGATAAAAGCGGTCTGGAAACAGTGCAGAATTAAAATTCTAAGCCGAAAGTTGCATGATCTGCAGAGGCTGGCCAAATTGGCAATAGCTGGTAAAGATGGAATGTATTATCTCAATTATTTTTTAACGGCCTCTGAAAATGATGCAGAGCTGATAAAATCATGATAGATGCAACGGAAGATTGCGGACAGACTCTATCGCCTCAAGGGCATACGCTTAGGAATTATACAGCTGGATTAATTTTAAATTTGATCCGGGATTAAGCGGAAAGCAGAAAAGAGACCTGTTGAAAAACAGGTCTCTTTTTCAAAAATAAATAAAAATGAAAACTACTAATTCCAGCCGCCTCCTAATGCTCTGTAAACATTTACAAAGGCATTCATCTGCTGTTTTTTGGTTTCAATAAGTTCAAATTTAGATTCTAAAGCATCTTTCTGAGTTAGCAAAACTTCCATATAATCTGCTCTCGCAGAACTGAAAAGGTTATTGGATATTTGTACAGACTCGTTTAAAGCCTGAACCTGTTTTGACTTCAAATCATAACTTTGTGCTGTATTTTGAATTTTAGAAAGCTGATTCGCAACTTCAACATAAGCGTTTACCAAAGTTCTTTCATAATTGTAAACTGCCTGAATTTGTTTGGCGCTTGCAGTAATATAACTAGCCTTAATAGCATTTCTGTTGATTAAAGGAGCAACCAAATCGCCCGCAATGGAATACAATAGAGATTCTGGAGAAGTCAGCAGATACTTGGCATTGAAAGCTTCATAACCAATTCCTGCTGAAATGCCCAGCGATGGATAAAATTTAGCTTTAGCGGCCTTAATGTCGAGTTTTGCAGCAATTAGCTCCATTTCTGCTTTTTTAATATCGGGACGATTTTCCAGAAGCTGGGAAGGTATTCCGGCATGAATATCTGCAGGAGCTATAGTACTGAAAGTATCGCTGTTTCTGGCAATTTTCTGAGGAAAACGCCCCAATAGGAAATTGATTTTATTTTCCGTTTCGGTTATATGCTGCTGTATTTCAAATTGCAGACTCTGCGTGCTTAAAATCTGCGCCTCAAATCTTCTTACAGCCAGTTCGTTTACCCTTGCCGCTTCTTTTTGTATTTTTACGACTTTTAAGGCATTGGTTTGGATATCAATATTTTGTCTTATAATTTCCAGTTGATTGTCCAAAGCCAAAAGTTCGTAATATGAATCTGCTATTTCTGCAATCAGATTGGTAACTACAAAATTCTTTCCTTCAATAGAACCTAAATAACGATTCAAAGCCGCTTTTTTAGCATTATGAAGTTTGTTCCAAATATCTATTTCCCAGCTTGATGTAAGGGCAAAGCGAAAATTTGGAAGCGGGTCCGGTGTTTCTTTACCAGGCATAATTTCTGTTGTAGCTTCACCTGAGCCTGTGCTTGTATATCTTCCGGATTTAGTGACATCAGCACCTGCACTAAAACCTACAAACGGCAGGTATTCTCCTTTTCTGGCTTTTACTTCACTTTTTGCAATTTCGATTTCCTGAAGTGTAATGTTTAACTCCTGATTATTTTTCAGTGCAATATCAATCAAACTGTTCAGGTTTTCATCCGTAAAATAAGTTTTCCATTTTACTTTTCCGGTATTGAGCGTGTCTAAACTGTTATTAGCGTAAGTTTCGGGTACTGTTTTGTTTTCATTTTTTTCTACTATAGCAGGAGTTTTACAGCCAACGATAGAGAGTAATACGCAGGCGATGCCTGCGTATTTTATATTTCTGTTATTCTTCATTTTCATCTATTTGATTGTTTTTCGAAAAATCATCTACATGATGCATAAACTCATCTACATGATGCATAAACTCATCAGACAATGAACTTTCTTCTTCTCCTTTAATTAGTTTTCTGCCTTCGGCCATCGAACCAAAGATGTAGTAAAGTCCCGGAACGATAATCACACCGAAAATAGTCCCGAAAAGCATTCCTCCAAGCGCAGAACCTCCAATAGTTCTGTTACCAATTGCACCGGCACCTGAAGCAAAAATCAAAGGAATTAAACCGGCAATAAAAGCAAATGAAGTCATTAAGATTGGTCTGAAACGCACTTTTGCACCTTCAATAGCCGCTTCGAGTATTGTAGCGCCCTGCTGATGCTTGAGCACCGCAAATTCAACTATCAGTACGGCATTTTTTCCCAGCAGTCCGACAAGCATGATTAGTCCGATTTGCGCATAAATATCGTTTTGTAATCCCATCATTTGAAGAATTACAAAAGAGCCTAAAATTCCAACAGGAATAGATAAAATTACAGACAGCGGAATAATAAAGCTTTCGTATTGCGCAGCAAGAACAAAATACACGAATGCCAATACAACAAGGAAGATGTAAAGTGATTCATTTCCTTTTGCGGCTTCATCATAAGATAAACCTTCCCAGGCAATATCATAGCCTTTAGGAAGTGTCTTAAGAGCGGTTTCCTGCACGGCTTTAATGGCATCTGCAGTGGTGTACCCTTTTGCAGGCTGTCCCTGAATAGCTGCAGAGTTGTACATATTGTATCGCGTTACCTCATTTGGTCCCTGCGTTTTCTTAAGCGTCATAAAAGCAGAGTAGGGTACCATTTCACCATGATCATTTTTTACAAAAAGATTCAGTACATCTGAAGGAAGTCTTCTGAATTTTGGATCAGACTGTACATACAATTTAAAGAAACGCCCGAATTTGATGAATCCTTGTTCGTAGGTACTTCCGATTAAAATATTCAGGTTTTCCATGGCTTTACCAATAGAAACTCCTTTTTGCATCGCCAAATCATTATTAATTTCCAGTTCATACTGTGGATAATTGGCAGCGAAGAAAGTAAACAGACCCGAAAGCTCTTTACGTTTCCCTAACTCAGTCATAAACTGTTTGTTGATTTTATCGAATTCCTGATAATTGGTACTCGTCGTTTTGTCTAATAGACGCATAGAGAAACCTCCTGAAGAACCAAATCCCGGAATTGCAGGCGGTTCAAAAAACTCCACAACAGCGCCCAGATCTTTTGATTTCTTCTCCAGTTCTTCCATGATTTCTGTTACAGAATGTTTTCTGTCAGACCATGATTTTAAGTTAATCAGACAGGTTCCTGCATTAGATCCTCGACCTTCAGTCATAATTTCATAACCTGCCAATGATGAAACCGATTCAACTCCTTCAACACTTTCGCAGATTTTCTGCAGTTTCTGTGCTACCTGATTGGTTCTTTCCAAAGTAGCTCCCGGTGGTGTCTGAATAATTCCGTAAATAGTTCCCTGATCTTCACTTGGAATAAATCCGGAAGGCAATACCTGATTTTCAATGAAAATAAAAGCACAGAATGCGATCAGGATTCCAAAAGTTAATACACGCCTGCTTACAATTGATTTTAGAACTGTCACATATTTTCCGGTAAGTCTTTCAAACCAGGCGTTAAAAGCATCTAAAGATTTTGTCAATATGTTTCCTTTTTTCTCTTTTCCACGATTGTTTTTCAAAAGGATAGCGCAGAGAACAGGAGTAAGGGTCAAAGCTACAATTGCGGAGATAATAATCGAACTGGACATAGTAACCGAGAACTGTCTGTAAAAAGTTCCCACCGGTCCTGACATGAACGAAACAGGAATAAACACAGATACCATTACGGCAGTAATAGCGATAATAGCACCTCCAATTTCGCCCAATACCAGTTTCACTGCATGATAAGGCGTAATATGCGGAAATTCTTCAAACTTGGCATGGACGGCCTCCACGACGACAATGGCATTATCTACCACGATACCGATTGCTAATACCAAAGAGAATAAAGTCACCAAATTGATAGACATTCCAAAAAGCTGAATCACAAAGAAAGCGCCAACCAAAGAAACCGGAACAGCAATAATTGGGATTAAAGTCGAACGCCAGTCACCTAAAAATATAAATACCACTAAAGCAACCAGGATGAAGGCGTCTCTCAAAGTATGTATTACCTGATCGATAGAAGCATCCAGGAACTGCGAAACGTCATAACTGATTTTATAATCCATTCCTGGCGGGAAGCTGCCTTTCATTTCTTCCAGTTTTGCTTTAACGGCATTGATTACATCGCTGGCATTACTTCCGTAATTTTGTTTTAATACAATTGCTGCAGAAGGATGTCCATCCAGATTCGAGTAAATATCAAAGAATTCACTTCCTAATTCTACTTTTGCAATATCTTTCAGGCGAATACTTTCTCCTTCAGAATTGGCACGTACAATAACATTTTCATATTCTTTAGGCTCGTCGTATCGTCCTTTGTAAGTCAGTACATATTCTAAGGACTGTGCTGCAATTCCGGAACTTTGTCCCAGTCGTCCGGGACGACCAATAATACTTTGTTCCTGAAGCGCTTCCATAACTTCTTCAACAGAAATTTTATAAGCTCTCATTCTGTCAGGATTCAGCCATACACGCATTGCATATTTACGGCTTCCTAGTATTTGCGTTCTCGCAACCCCTTTTACACGGCTGATTTCGGGAATCATTTTTACATCGGCATAGTTGTAGAGAAACTTCTCATCCATGCTTTTGTTTTTCGAATAAAGGTTCACATACATCAACATACTAGGCTGAATAGGAGTAATTACAACTCCTTCTCGTTGAACCAGTTCAGGTAATAATGGCATTACCTGATCGACTCTTGTTTTAACCCTGATTACGGCTTCATTAGGATCGGTTCCCGGTTCAAATATTATTCTGAGTGTTGCTTCTCCGGCACTTGTAGCATCTGTTGCCATGTAACGGACACCTTCTGTACCGTTAAGAGAATTTTCTAAAGTAATTAAGGTAGATTTCACCAATACATCGGCACTTGCTCCGGGATACGCAATAAAGATATTTACAGTGGTGGGCGCAATTTGTGGAAATTGCGATATAGGAAGCTGTTTGATGGACAGCGTACCTAGAAAGACAATTATAATCGAAATTATAATTGCAAATACGGGTCTATGTATAAATTTATTAAACATTGCTTCTTTTTTTAGATTCGGTTATTCTGCATATAGCTCTAAATTGGACATAACCGATTGGGGTTTTACCACTTCGTAGTCTATTTTGTCATTTTCTTTCACAAGACGAAGCCCTTCTAAAAGTATTTTATCATTGATTGATAAACCTTCTTTAATAACAAATAAATGTGGCATTTCGGCAGCAATAACCACCTCTCTTGATTTTACAGTATTGTTTTTGTCAATTACGTAAACATATTTTTTATCTAAAACCTCGAAAGTTGCTTTCTGAGGTATCAACATGGCATTTTTCAGTTCAATCGGCATCTGGATGCTTCCGGTTTCGCCATGTCTTAATAATCTTTTTGGATTAGGAAAAACGGCTCTAAATGGAATGTTTCCGGTTTCATTATCGAAATCCGCTTCGATAGTTTCAACCACTCCGGAATAAGGGAATTTTTTGTTATTGGCCATCAAAAGATTGACTTTCATCTTTCCACTTTTTTCAGCCTTTTCCTGATAATCCAGATATTCAGATTCCGGAACATTATAATATACCCACATCGAACTGTTGTCTGCCAGTTCTGTCAGCAATTCTCCTTCATCAACCAAACTTCCCTGACGCACATGAAATTTGTCTATAATACCGTCAAAAGGCGCTCTGATTTCTGTAAACTGAAGATGCACTTTGCTTAAAGCCAGTTCGGCGTCTGCTTTTTCCAGTTTTGCTTTTGCCATTGCCAGTTCGTTTGGCGAAACCACTTTTTCATCGGCTAATTTTTTTGCATTTTGGTATTCAATCGCGCTGAAACTTACTTCTGCTTTCGATTTTTTCATTTCTGCTTCGTAAAGTGCAGGCATAATTTTAAATAACAGCTGCCCTTTTTTTACCATTTGTCCTTCGTCAACATAGATTTTTTCGAGATAACCGCGTTCCTGAGCTCTTATCTCGATATGTTGGATGGAATGTATCTGCGATACGTAATCTTTTGTAATTGTAGTATCTCTTTCAATTGGAGTTGTAACCACAAATTTGGTTTTTTCTTCTTTTTCTTCTTCTTTTTTGGAGTTACAGCCAGCAAAAACTAAGGCGCACAAACTCATGATCATGAAAGTTCTTTTCATAATTATTTCAGCATTAAAATGTAATTTATTTTTGATTTTTAAATAAAAAGGCCTTTGGGAACAAGCCATAGGAGTTCATATCCGTCTACTTTCTAACTAAAGAATAACAGAGGATAAAACTATGAAGTGATTGGCTATTGGTAAGCAATAGCGTTAAAAATCAAATTCTAAATACCTGAAATAGCAGATAGACTTTGTTATCCAGTAAACTGAAAATTTTGCAGTCATTTACTTTTTGGGTAAAAGCAGTTGCGGAAACGGCAAAAGGACTATTGCGGTGGAAAGTTAAAAAGTAGTTGTTCTTAGCGATCTGTTTTTGGACTGTCGAAAAGTGTTCTTCATTTTCTTCGTTATCAAACAGGCACATTTTTCTTTTAAAAGTTTCAAATGAGCGGCCTGTTCCGAGTATTTGCTGATGTTCAATTCCATGAAAGGTGGCGCAGAAAGAGAGCTTCTTGTACGTAATGATAGAAGTATGTGCGTAACCGCTGCCATATCCGCTTAAAAGAATGACAATTGAAAGTAAAAGTTTGGTGCACCAGTTTTTCATAAGAGCCACAAATTTAATTAAATGATCCCATAAAAACAATGGTACGGATTTATAAATTAATAATAATCCTGTTTTATTAGTTTTGCCCTGCCATATTTTAGAATCCTGTTTTTTACGATGGTAAAAAGAGGCAATTCATTATTACTAGATGCCTTCTTCCAGGCAAATTTATCCTTAAAGACAGAAGAATATAAATGGTATTGGATACTGAGACTTCGTTGAGGCATCTGAGTGCGGTGATGCCGTTTTGCTTTCAGGTCATGGGGCTTATTCTGCTATTCAAAAATCATCGCTTTAAGCTGGTTTCGATAAGCTTCAAGGGCTGCTCCTTTCTCTATGTAGCCGATATAGACGCTGCCTTTTACAACAGGCAGATAAGCCCTGCTGCTGTTTTCCAGCTTCTGCATGACGGTTTCCATGCTTTCATCGTAGAAGATAATATCTTTTGGAGGTGTCATTAAGTCCCGGGCGGCTATGCGGCTGTCGCTGAAAATGATCTCTTTGATGTCACTGAAATAAATCACCCCCAGCAGTTTTTCTTGTTCCGTGACGGCAAACATACCCTGGTCGGAACTCTTTATTACGCTGCGCAGCTCTTCCAGATCAGTTTCTGGGGAAAGCGTTTTGGGATCTGGATTCAGTATGGAGTCCATTTTAAGTGTCCAGAGTATATTTGTATCCTTGTTGGAGGTAAATACATTTCCTTTTTTTACCAGACCCTTTACGTCAAGGGAATGCTTTTCAAATCTTTTTGAAATGGCAAAGCTTACAGAGGCCACGATCATTAGGGGAAGGATCAGGTCATAGCCTCCTGTTATCTCAGCAATAAGGAAGATAGCCGTAAGGGGTGCATGAAATAGGCCGCTTAATATGCCTGCCATGCCCACTATTGCAAAGTTGCTTACCGGCAGCTGGCTTAGTCCGGAGAGGCTTATAAGTTTTGAAAAGAAATAACCCGCATAGGATCCCAGGAAAAGCGATGGAGCGAAATTTCCTCCGTTGCCGCCGCTTCCAAGGGTTATGCCCGATGCAAAAGCTTTGAGCATCATGGAGCATCCCACAAAGGCAAGCAGCACCCATTGGCTGCTGCTGAAATCTTTAAAGAGTGTATTTTCCAGAAGCTCGCCGGGATTTCTATCTGCCAGTACTTTAATGCTCTCATATCCCTCCCCGAAAAGCGTGGGGAATATAAAAATCAGCATTCCCAACAGCGATGCGCCTATAAAAGCTTTCTGGTAAGGAGGGAAATTAAGACGGGAAAAGTAATGTTCGGTTCTCAGAAAATTACGGGAATAATATACGGAGATCATTCCGGTGAAAAGTCCCAATACAATTTAAAAAGGAATGTTATGGTAATCAAAAGTCTGTTTTCCACGAAAGGAAAGCAGGATTTCTTCATTAAGAAGCACGGTGGATACCAAGGAGCCCGTTGCAGCGGCAATCATGATGGGTGTGAAGGCAGAGATAGTTACATCTACAAGCAGCACTTCAACTGCGAACAGCACCCCAGCAATTGGAGCATTAAAGGCAGCGGAGATGCCTGCCGCTACCCCACAGCCCAGAAGCAGCGTCCGGTCCTTATAGCTAAGGCGGAACTGCTGGGCGAAATTAGATCCGAAAGCCGCGCCGGTTACCACAATTGGGCTCTCAAGACCTGCCGAACCTCCCAGACCGACTGTTAGTGAACTGGTCAGGATCTGGGCATACATTTGTTTTTTAGGTACCATGCTGGATTTTCGGGCAACCGCATAGAGGATCTGCGAGGTGCCTTTTTCAATAGAGCCTCCCAGAATTTTCTGCACTACCAGAACAGTCAGCAGTATGCCTATTACCGGAAGGATTGAGTTTATGAAGCTGAGCTTTAAAACGCTGTTGATGTATGATGCGGAATAATACACCCAGTGTGCAAAGTACTTTAAAACGATAACGGCAAATGCCGCCATGATGCCTACAAGAACACTGGAGAGAAAGATAAACTGTTTTGGAGGGAGTTTTTTTCTTCCCAGGACAAGCAGGGCTTCAATCTGTAAAATTTTTTTTCTAAACATAGGGGCAACGTAAATTATAAAGAGCTAGACTTTGGTAAATTTTTTTTTTTGAAGATTTTTTTATTCTCCTTTTTACGGGAAAAGAATCTTTCTCTTGTTTTGAGTTTTTTCAAAGATACGCCGTCATATTGTTTTTTCCGCAAAATTTAACATGTATTGCGGCAGCTGTCTCCATCTGTGTATTTTATTTGAAGAATAATTGTCTCGCTGATGGCTGACTTAAAGAGATTTATGTGTTTTAATGGTTGCGTCTGGATAGTGGCTAATTTTAATTTTATCTGCAGTCTAGTATTTGTTTGAAATAATAAAATATTTAAAAGAAAGCCAGTTCCTGTTTTGCTGCAGGGACTGGCTGTTTGTTTTCTGCTCGCCTGTTATTTCTCACGTTACCTAAAAGCGGTACAGGAGTCCGAATTGAGGCTGGTCGAAGATATTTTCAAAGAGGTTTATGTTGAGCTGGAAAGTGTCCGATGAGGGGCCGTTTTCAGGAGACACGCTGTTAAAGGACAATACATTGGCCAGAATAAAGGTGACTGCAATATTTCGGGTCACAAAATAGTTCAATCCGATATTGATGTCAGCAGTAATGCTGTTGTCGGTGTTGCTGCCCAGCACTGGGGTCTCCACCTTGTTTCTTCCGTATCCCAGGCCTGCTTCCGCATAGGATTTGAAACGTTTTTTGTCCAGTTCAAGGAAATAATAACGCGCAAAGCCTCCGATGCCGAAAACATTGGTTTTAGTGCCTGTAGATTCTATTTTGTTGCTGGAGTAGTCCAGTTTTGCACCAATGGCAAATTTATCTCCCAGCAGGTAGCCAAACTTAGGGCTAAACGCGTAAAAATCCTGGTCGCCCCCAGTACTGATCTTTATGGAGCCTTCTATAAACATGTCACCGCTTTTAAAGGTGATTCCTTTAGCAGAGTCCATTTCATCGTCAATCTCCTGCTGCTGTCCGTAAACTGCCAGAATAGAAAAAAATGCCGCAATAATGGTAAATAGATTTTTCATAATAAATGAGTTTAAAGTTACACCGCATAAATATATGAAAATTATGTAAGAAAATTTGTCTTTTAATATTTTTAATTGATTAATAGTTAGATTGTTGTCTTAAATAAAAAAGGAATTTGAACATTCACGGCGCGATAAATTAGTACTTTTTCCAGTAAAAAAATGAAACAAAAAAAGCAGAAATGCCCAGAAAAGCATTAAACTGTAAAGCTTAAGTTTAGTTTCAAAAATATGGCGGAAAGTATAATGGGTCAGGAGATAAGTTAAGTCATTCCCCATCGGTTCAGCATCATGGCGGTTTATTTATAATCTCTTGAGTTCTTTCTTTCTTTCTTTCTTTCTTTCTTTCTTTCTTTCTTTCTTTCTTCTGATGTGCAGTACAGAATCGGAAACGGTTTTTAAAGATCCAGGCGCTTTATCCTCACTCATTGGTTGGAGCAGTCTCTACATTTAATAAGTAAGGATTTTATGATATTGCTGCCGAGGCTGTCTGATATAAGAATCGGACTGTGACAAAATTTTGTAATGTCCGTTTTTAGTTTCATATATACAAGTATTTGGATTAGGAAAATAGATTGGTTTAGCGCTATAAAAATAAACTGCGGTTAAGGATTAAAAAAAACAGCTGTTATCCGCCCAAGACGAATGATGAAATCTTCAGATCTTTACTATTTGCTGTTAACCGCTCTGCCTGTTTGGGAAAAAGACAGCAAACCAAAATGAAGCCTTATACGACTTTTTAACGGCTTCCGAATATCTCTTTATGCCGCCTCTCTAGGTGCGAAAGCCGTTAAGAAAAGATATGATCTTCCGTATATTCTTCCGCAATTTGAGTCAAATATTTCTTTCAGCTGTCAGATTAGGTCATCAATTATTTATATGCCGGTTTTAACAGCGGATCTAAGCATGGTCTGAATTAAATCGTTGGATTTGAAAATCAATTTCATCTTTATCAGATTTAGAACCTACCTATTTTTCGGGATCGAGAAATAGAATTAAGCAGATCGTAACTGCAAATGCTTCTTTATTTTTCTCTGCGGCCTATGTAAAATAGTATTTCGCCGTCATCAACTGCAAGTCCCATATTTTTTTTCAGTATTGTGCCGCTTAGGGGAGCAGTTATTATTCTTACGTTCCTGCCGAAAACATCAGTTATATAGCCTATTTCCTCATCTTTTGTGACAATTCCTCCAGCCTTAAAGCTGCTGTGAAATAATCCTCTGCCTGTACTGGAGACAGAAACCTGTTTCGTATATCTGTGCTTAACTGGGGAAGCTGCCGCAACCTTTTTATTTTCATACATTTTCAATTCATGCATCATACGGTAAACAGCATTTTTGGCAGACAGAATATCTGTTTTTTCATTGCTGCCCAGTTTTCCTATGGCTATGCTCAAAGCTGGTATTCCCAGCCTTACAGCCTGCTTAAAAGCCTGACGTGCAGGTTGGCCTGAAGCCTGGGTATAAGGCTGGCTGACCACCGTGCTCAGACCGCTGATTTCGCTCAGACGTGCTGCAAGAAGCGTCTGGTTCTGAAACTCTTTATTATCATAATAGCAGGCATGTGCTATAAGGTTCTCGTTGACGCCCCCGCCATGCATTTCCAGAAATATATCGGTTGCGTCGAAAATTCCTGTTGTGATAAAATCGGCAGTAACTTCAGTAATGGTGCCAGCCGGGCTTCCAGGAAAAGCCAGATTTAGATTTAATTGGTCACCAGGACTTACAAACGGTGTCCGATTGTAAAAAGACTCCAGATTCATAATGGGAATTATGATCAGGCTGCCGCTTAGCTTTTCGGGATCTATTTCCCTGCGGAGCTGCAGCAAAGATGCGATTGCCGAATACCCCATGCCGTAAATCCCCGCCGAAATGGTAAAAGTCGGGCCTTTGTGTCTGCCGCTTATTAATGTAGCAGGAATATAAGCGAGGGAACTATCGGCAGCGGTCAGACGGAATATGGTATCTGTTATTGCTGACTGTTTTTGTTCTAAAATCATTTTTAATGTTTTTTTTTGAGATTCTGCTGTCTGGCATATAAAAAAGGATAATAAATAGAAGAGTAAATGTTTCATGAACTATGTTGTTTGGATGCTGATAAACTGGAAAAAAAAAGAGATGCTTGAAATTATGTTTCCCCGTTATATACTTGCTGTTTTACTATAATGAAATAAAGCTGATAAATGAATGCCTTTAAAGCCGGCAGAATAGAACCAATAATTGCAGCCACGGCATATTGCCCGCATCGAAATGCATTAGAATTTAAAGCTGTTTTTTATGTTAAATGATTATGAAATAAGACGCAGAAAAGTGGGCAGCTAATACTATAAGGATAAGAGTATGAAAAACCCCGGCCTTAAAATGCTTCCTGCTGCATATAAGAAGATCGTAAACGTCTTGCAGTCTCCTTGTCAAAAAATGAAGCAGGAATAATTTCCAAGTTCAGAAAAGATGAAAACGATATAAAAGACTGCAGCAGCCCAATGAAAAAAAGTTCTTTTTCCTAAAATATGAGGTCTTCCTTCTCTGGCTTTCTGTAACTGCGCCAAAGCGGCAATTTTCATTTGTCGGTACAAAGGCAGTTGCCTTAAATTTATTTTTCCTCTCTTGGAGGGAAGAGCTTATGCGTACTTTTTTTTTGCTGTGCGTCGCAGTAACGGATGTTGTTTCTGAATTTAGAGTTGCTAAGATTTCCAGTGCTGATCCCGTGAAAACTATTGAATAAATCTTATCAGCTTCACTTCCGTGCAGCACGCGAAGCGAGAACAGGAAAAAAATCAGTATTTTTTTTAAAAGACTCATCAGTGGGTCTGGAATCTGAATTTATTAAGTTTATTTCTAATAGAGGCCAAATATACTTCTAATATGGCAAAAAACAGCATTTAGATTTCAGAATATCGTTTAATGCATCAGACCGTCTGAAAGAAGGCCCTTCATTATTTCAAATGGCGGGTGATAAATTTTTGACTTTTGCAATTCAACCCCAGCTCAAAATATTTAAATATGGCGCTATTTTAGCGGTGTTCGCCAGACAAGCTCTTTTTAGAAATAGAAAAGGGGACCTGTAACTGAATATTTATTATTTTTCGGCTGCAGCGTCATCCATTTTTTTTTAAAAGCTGTTTCCAGGGGGTATGTAACTTTGATAAGCAGATAAAAGTCTTGGGAGTACCATCATGCTGGGCATTTAAGCCATTTTTTTAATCACCCGATTGCAGGTCCAACGAATAAAAAGTCTCGGCTGGTTACCAATTTTATGATTCTTTTAAAATTTGATTGCCTGCACTTAAGAGGGAGCATTCTGCGGTAGCAACGGGTAATTTACATGGATGTTCTTGGCTTTTCACACTGTAATGCCTATTTTTGTGAAATGGCAAAACTGATTAACCTTAAAATTTTCGCACATTTTTTTCAATCATCCTCATCGGGAGGCATACTGCTTCTGGTATGTGTTTTTGTATCGCTTTTGATAGCAAATACAGGATTGGGAACATATTTTAATGATTTGCTTGCCTACCCGCTGGGATATGAAACTGGGGAAGTGCATCTGCAGTATCCCATTCTGTTGTGGATCAATGACGGACTGATGGCTGTTTTTTTTCTGCTGGTCGGCTTGGAAATAAAAAGGGAAGTCATAGAAGGCGAGCTTTCCTCGCTGCGTCAGGCAGCCCTGCCTGTATTGGCAGCACTTGGAGGAGTTGCTGTTCCGGCGGCAATTTACTTTCTTTTTAATGGTCAAAATCCTCAGACTGCTAAAGGCTGGGGAATACCAATGGCTACCGATATTGCCTTCGCCCTTGGCATACTCTCGCTGTTAGGCGATAAAGTGCCATCTGGACTTAAAATATTTCTTGCCGCTCTGGCAATTGTGGATGATCTGATTGCCATACTGGTTATCGCTATTTTTTATTCTTCGGAGCTTCATTTTCTGTATCTGGGCTATGCGGGAGCTATATTTATTCTGCTTATGGTTTTTAACCGAATAGGGGTCAGGAATTTACTGTTTTATCTGCTTCCTGGCGCTGTAATGTGGTATTTTATCCATCATTCTGGAATTCATGCCACTATAGCAGGAGTGCTTGTGGCACTGACCCTGCCGACAAATGAAGAGGATACTGATTCGCCCCTGGAAAAACTCGAGCATGCCTTGACAAGACCGGTAAATTTTATCATTATGCCAATTTTTGCTCTGGCCAACACCAATATTGCTTTTGAACCGGAAATGCTCAAGGGGCTTACCGGAAATCTTGGTCTGGGCATAATCCTGGGGCTTTTTCTTGGAAAACCAGTTGGTATTTTTTTAATGTCGTGGTTCTCGGTAAAGATAAGGGCTGCAGACCTGCCCGCTGAAACAACATGGCTTCATGTCCTTGGGCTGGGGCTTTTGGGAGGAATCGGGTTTACCATGTCGATATTTATTGCCTTACTGTCCTTTTCCCAGCAGGCATTTCAGAATGAGGCTAAATTTGCAATCCTGATTGCTTCTATACTTGCCGGTGTATCGGGCTTTCTGCTTTTGAGCCTCTATAATAAAAAACAGCAGAAGAATTGATCTTACAGTTTACTGCCTTTTGAAAATTGCCGCATCTTTTACCGATAGGCGTGTATTGAGCCATTTTCGGAGTTTTTCATTTTCCTGCGGGGTAAGGCTCTTTGATCCGTCATAAATGACAGCGGTGATCGTTGCGGTGCTGTCCTTGTAATTTATCAGCGAGCTTTTTGCAATAGAAAGCGAATTGACATTGGGAAATAAAGTTCGTATTTCGCTTAAAATCTGTCTGCTGTCAAATTTGTTTTTTTTCAGCTCTTTTTCCAGCTGCACGATTTTTACGTCTTTCACATTCATTTCATTCTCGCTGCTCTTGATCTGGCTTAAAATATCGCCTTTTATGTCGTTGAAGCGATCCGTGCTGTCCTGCCTGATCTGAAGCTTGGTGCCCATCAGGTATTTATTGCGGTTCAGCCTGTTTTTAAGGTCTTTTATTTCTTCAGGTGAGAACCGTTTGGACAAAAAGGCGAGTTCGAGTTTTTTATTCGGAGAGTTAAAATCGGTTTTTTTATACACAACAGTATATCCCTTACTGCCGAATTCATCGTCAATAAAAAGATTCACGTTCTTTTTGAACTGCTGTTCGCGGTATAGGGAATAGGCCAGATAGCTGCTGGGCGCCAGCATTGCGGTAATTAGAAAAGCAATAGTGTATTTTACCCGTTTTTGGTGCTTCTCGTCAATTTGTTTGACTGCAGGATAGTTAAGGTATTTGATGATTAGAAAAGTAGCAATTCCGATAAAGACGCAATTGATGCAGTACAGGTAGAATGCTCCTAAAAAAAAGGACCATTGCGCGGTGGCAATTCCATACCCCGCCGTGCACAATGGAGGCATTAATGCCGTAGCGATAGCCACACCCGGAACGGGGTTGCCTTTTTCTGATCTGGTAACGGCAATAACCCCTACAACACCCCCGAAAAAAGCAATAAGGATATCATAGATATTGGGCGCCGTCCTGGCCAGCAGTTCAGACTGCACCTCCTTGAAAGGGCTCAGGTAAAAATATAAGGTCGACACCACAAGGCTTACCGCAGTGGCATTCAGAAGGTTTCGAAGCGATTTTTTAAGCAGTGAAAAATCATAAATCCCAAGAGCAAAACCAGCCCCTACTATCGGTCCCATAAGGGGGGATATGAGCATTGCGCCGATAATGACCGCAGTGGAGTTTACATTAAGCCCAACCGAGGCCACAATAATGGCGCAAGCTAAAATCCAAAGATTCGCTCCTTTAAAAGAAATGTTTTTCTTAACGGTCTCCAGGGTCTTTTCCCTATCGTCTTCCCCTTCCTTAAGATTTAGAATATCTGTAATTTTTTTCATGTTTTTTCCAATTAGCATTATCAAAGTATTGCAGGAGTCTTTTTTACTAAAGATAAAATTTATTTTTATACTGGCGGATAGTTTCAATAGAGTTTTACGATTTCCTGATCAATTCATCCTTTTTTGACAATAATAAACTCCTGACGGCTTCCAATTGACGGTATTTCAATGCCTGTTTTTACATTTTTTTCATCTTTTTACCGATCTGGCTTATTTTTTTGTATATTAAAAATCTAATCAATAAATAAGATGATGACAAAATTACGAATTTCAATAATCAACATTCATGGACTATTAAAAGGTTCAGGCTTGGAGATTGGTAGAGATGCCGATAATGGAGGACAGACAAAATATGTATATGAGCTTGCTGAATTTTTATCACAGCACCCCAGCGTAGAACATGTTGATTTATTTACCAGAATGATAGATGATCCCAGCCTTTCACCTGAATATGCCCAAGAGGTCGAAGCTGTAAATGAAAAACTGGATATACGCAGAATTCCATTTTTAGGAAAAAGATACAGGCCGAAAGAACAGCTATGGGAAGGCCTGGACACATTTGTAACCGGTATGGTGCAGCACATTAAATTCCATGATATATTCCCCCATTGGATCCACTCGCATTACGGGGATGCTGGATATGCCGCGGCAGAATTATCGGTGATTTTGAATATTCCCTTTGCCCACACCGGACATTCCCTGGGTTTTTATAAAAGAAAAAAACTGGCAGAAAACGGTATCTCGCAGCAAGAGATGGAGAAGAAATTTAAGTTTGAAGCCAGGATTGCAGCTGAGGAAAAGACACTGGAATTGTCAGAATTTATCATTACCTCCACAGAGCAGGAAATTGAAACCTATAAGCCTTATAAAAATTTCGCAATGGCCAGATATCATGCCATTTCCCCAGGCATCGATACACGTAAATTTGCCGCCTATTACCATCAGGAACAGGATTCAGAGAAGCAGATGCAGGAAGAGCAGCGGAAATATTGGGTGGCCGAAACGATTTCTAAATTTTTGATCAATCCCCATAAGCCTTTGATCCTAGCACTTTCAAGACCCGACCGCCATAAAAACCTGCATACTTTAATAGAAGTCTATGGAAAAGACAAGGAACTTCAGGCTATGGCCAATTTGGTTATTTTTGCGGGAATCCGTAAAGATATTTCAAGAATGCCGGAATCTGAAAAAGATGTATTGACCGATCTTCTTTTATCAATGGATAAGTATGATTTGTATGGAAAAATGGCAATTCCCAAAAAGCACGATGTGGAGAATGAAGTTTCCATTATTTATCGTTATGCAGCTGAAAAGAGAGGTGTTTTTGTGAATTTGACCCTGCATGAGAATTTCGGGCTCACCGTCATTGAATCAGCAAGTTCGGGTCTGCCTGTTGTGGTAACCAAAAATGGAGGGCCATCGGAGATTATCCCAACCTGCCAGAACGGAATATTGGTGGATCCCTTGGATGCGGCCCAGATAAAGAAGGCTTTACGCACTGTACTAACCGATGAGAACCAGTGGAAATATTTTTCCAATAACGGCGCCATCAACATTCAGAAACATTACAGCTGGCTGAGCCATGTCAACCATTATGTGGATCTAATAAATGAGAATTTATCACTTTCTTCCGGCGCAGGCATTAAAAAACAGCATTATCCCAACATTAATATTTCGAGATTAAAAAGAAAAGTGGAGAATTTATTGGTTTCTGATATTGATGGGACCCTTATAGAACCTAAATTAAACAATCCGGGATTAAAGGAGCTAAAAGCCCATTTGGTAAATCGTACTGGAAAAATGGCATTTGCACTGGCATCAGGAAGAAACTTAAGGCTGATAAAAAAGGTAATTGAAGAAGAGCGTTTTCCTGTACCTGATTTTATAATTTGTTCTGTAGGAACCGAAATCTATTACACCAATGGCAAGGATTATATCTTAGACAAGGGATGGTCCACTTTTTTGTCGGGCCGGTGGAAAAGAGAAGACGTGGAAAACCGCTTAAGAACCATTTCGTGGATAAAGCTCCAGGAAGAAGAAGCGCAAAATCCTTTTAAGATCTCTTACTGCTATGATAAGGACAAATACAATTATGACCAGCTTGTTGCCGCTTTGGGAAAAGGATGGTATAAAATCAATATTATTGCCAGCCACGGACAGTTTCTGGATATTATTCCAAAGAGGGCCTCTAAAGGAAATGCCATTAAATTTTTATGCCGTAAGTGGGCAATCCCCTTATCCAAGGTAATTGCAGCGGGCGATTCAGGCAACGACATTGATATGTTCAGGGGAGCCATCAAGGGTATTATTGTAGGCAACCGAAGTACTGAATTAGAGCATTACAAGACCACCAAAAGTATTTTTGTCGCAACAAGTCCGGCTTCCTCCGGAATATTGGAAGGATTAAAACATTATAAGATAATTAAGTAAATATGGGTTCAGGATCAGATTTAAAAGCTGGGTATTTGGTGATACCAATCTTTTTTATTGAAAAAACAGGCTTCTCATTAGTTTCGCCTGATTATTTCCAATCACAATTATATTGTCCGCGAAGTCTCACGGGATGGCCTTTTATGGAAGAGTGCTAAAGACGCTTTCTCTGCAGGGATCCCGGACAGTGGAATGATAATATGCTCTAGAAGATGAATGTGAGTGAAAGCAGAGTAACGGAAAGCTATGAAACCTACTATATATCAGCCAAAAGCGCAGTGATAAAGAAATTATCCAAAAAGAGTGAAGGGCAGTTTCGCAGCCTTTGATCATTGGGCAAAGGAAAATCAGTAGGGTCTTCCTTTAAAAAGCTGGACACCATATTGTAAAAGCAAATGGAGTTTTGATGCCCAAGCGGTTATGAAGTTTTTTATTTTGAAAGACCATCCCGCGATTTTATATGGGAAGCGCTCCTGGCCATTAAAACAATGGGGAAGGCTGGATTCGCAATCAAATGTGACCAGATGGGAGCGGCCTATTATATTTCAATCGATTTGAAAATATCTGCAGTTCAGGGCATTATTTAGCGAAAAGGATTTCAGGAAGAATTTTATTTTTGAAAATATTCAGGGCAATCAGCTGAAATCGTGTAAACTAAGGAGATTTATTTTAAGATATTCTGCCATGGCAATTATTGTGCGCTGTCAATCAATGGATGGGTAAAATTGACTTTACCTGATTTTAAATGCAACGATGGAAAAATTAGCGCATATTTCTGCTCGGCAATTATATCGGCGGAGAATTCAAAAATTCACATTATCCCTGAACCGGAAAATGAATATTAACTTCAGATCCCGATAAGGCATTTGAGAAGTTCTTAAAAAGGAAATTAGCAGAGGAAGAAGCGGCAAAGAGGTAAAATTTACCGCATCATTGAGTTCACTGCTGGGTTTTTAATTTAAAGTCTTATATTTGCAGAGAATGAAACAACCCGCCTTTATTTTCTCCCTTGCGGCTTCAAGGCTTTATAAGATAAAATAAAGAAGGTCTGCAGCATTTAAAGGTTAAATTATTATATCAAAAAAATATTAGAACCCGGACATTCGCTTCGGTTTTTTTTTATTGATTCAGTAAAGACCAGCTTTTCATCAGGCAGAAAAACGCAATCCTTTAATAGCAGAACTCCATAAGGAGGTTTTATAAAACCTCTCCCTTGATTTTCAGGCCAACCCTGCCGCCGGGCTGATTTACGGCATTGCTTTCAACTATAATGGTCTTGCGGACCGGGCCTGCGGGAATATTGCTGCACTTAATGCTGATCTTTCCTTTTTTACCCGGCATAATAGCCATGGAAGGTTTAGTGACCACAATATAGCTTGCCGTGGATTCTGCCCCTGTAATGAGTAAGGGTTCATCTCCTGTATTTTTAAATTCAAATACGCCTTCTGTGATTTCTGCTTTTGAAACCTGGCCGTAATCGATAGTGTTCTCTGGGGAGGAAAACTCAATTTTAGCGCCCTTTTGGCAAAAAGCAGCTGTACTTAACAATATTAGAAAAAAAGCATGATGTTTTTCATTTTGAAATATTTAAAGTTTTGTCAAATATACTTTTCTTAAATTAAAATCAAACTATTATTTTTTCTATGCCATTATTTTAAGATGTTTTCCTACTTTTTATTGGAAATCTTCGATTTATCGAGTCTGTTATTGAATATCAAGCAGTATTTTGAGTAAATTACAGATTTAAAAAAAAAAAGCTATGAAAAAAATGCCAATAATGGTGCTTCTTATCTGTGTATGTATTTCGTGTCAAAGAAAAAAGGGGGCTGAAGGACAAAATATTGAGGAATTTGGACACTTGAAAGATTCGATATCTGGCAATTTCCAACCATTCAGGCAGCCGGATGCATCAATATTGGGGTTTTGGAACAGTGAAATGCTCTGCAGTAAAGCTGATTGCGGGCTTTATGTAATCGGAGACCGGCGAAATGAAATCTGGGAGTTTATGGAGGACTCCGCCAAGGTATATGCCCATGCGCTGCACGGCAAAAAACTGCTGACTGTGTTCAGGGCAGTCTACAATGGGGATCAAATAGTGCTTGAATCCTGCAGGGACAGCCTCTCTGAGAATACCTTAAAAATCAATATTCTTTTAGATGATCTAAAAGACAATGTCATTAAAGGCACCCAGAAAATAACCATAGAGGATAACTGCATTTCCGTATTTGACGTGGAACTTACAAGGGCAGAAAAAGGCATATAGTATTAATGATAGTGCTCCGGCTGGCAAATTAAACTGCCGTGCTGCAATAAATATTTACGTATGATTTTGATGAACTTTATTTCTTTGCATAGAAAATACCCCTTTTGGTTTGAAAAAAATGCCTGCCGTATTTAATTTTGCCAATAATGCTGAAGGACTTTAGTATTTACACTCGATTTTCTGCTTATGATGCCGTTTCAGCACTTAATAATGGTCAAAGGGCTCTAAAGATTTTCAGATGACTTCATGATTGGAAAAGGAAGCAATTGTAAATATTTGTGGTTTCATTTTATAACTTGAAACCTATTTTTTAAACATAACATTTTTTGTATTTGTAATTTAGCGGCAGTAAATAACGATGTAATTTTTTCAATTATGGCTATTCCTAATGAATTATACAATGTAAAATTTGCAGAATGGAGCGAATCTATTCAGATTTTATACCTTGTGGATGATAAATTTAAAAAAATCTGTGATGATTACTGTGCTGCTAAAACTGACACAATTAAGTTTGAAAAAAGATTGGCGAGTAATTTTGACAAAAAAACTAAAAGTAAAAACTTAGAAAAGGAACTTGAGGAAGAAATATTGTTTTATCTGATAAGGAAAACGTAATGTAAATCATGCTGTTGGCAATTCAACAATCTGCTTCTTCGAAATCGGACGATTACAAACATTATCTGTAATAATATGAACTGCATCCGCAATTTAATGGGGAGAATATATTTAAAAAAGATTTTTTTCTGTTTATTTAAGTTTATGCCAAAAGGTTACGCCAATATGATTAAAATGCGCAAGGTAAATTAGTGGTAAGCTCATAGCTTTCAAATCTTTGAATTTTTTAAAATGAAATGTCCCATTGTATTCTGAACCGCCAGCCGCCCTGAAGAGGTAAGGTCTTATCTTGAAAATGGAAATTACTGACTTCGCCTGTAAGTTTGTTCTTATGGCCGTTAAAAAACCAATTGAAAGCCAGGGTTGATTCTGTTTCCAGATTTTCAGTAAGGTTTTTATCGGGTCTGTAGAGCGAGTGCCTGCCTGCGACTTCCAGTTTTTTAGGAAACCAATCGGCAATGGTATGAAAAAAATAACCGGCCTGGACATAATAGCCCATTAGTGTTGTTGTTTTATTTAAATTAAGTTTATCTATAATGCATTTGTGGTGCCATTCGCTCTGCCAGGAAAAACCTCGATACATTAAAGCAGTTTCCAAGTTGTATTGGTTTACCCTGTACTGTCCTGGATTTTCTTCTTCGAAACCATCGAGATGTCCTCCCCCTGATTGCGAAAAACGTGTATATGGGCTGCGATTTGTAACGGCGGCCAGTGCAATTATAGCAGCGGGCTTTTGATGAAATTCTAAATCACCGCCTTCAAAATCCAGCGTTCTTCCCAAAAAATTCCATTGGGCACGCCCAAAATACATTAGATTTTTATCATCGTTTAGAGTGCTTCCTCTTCCGGTTCCGGTTAAGGCCGCCAGCCAATAATTAAAATCCGCTATTCCTCTGCCTTTCAAATGGCCATAAATTTCAATCCCTATCTGCCTGTCAACGGTGAAATAGCGGTTCAATAGTGAGCGTTCCACCATTTGCTGTTCCCCGCTGCTGATAAAGCGCTCCCGGGTAAATTCAACTTTCCACTGGCCTGCTTTAAAACTCATCCATTTCCATTTCTCGACCATAATCCTAAAATCAAGCAGATTGGACTGGCTCAGTTCGTATTCCCAATAATAGCTTAGCCAGGGTTCGTATGCATGTCCTCCAACTTTAAGCCGTGCCCTGTTTATTTTGAATGTTGTTTGATTTTCCTGATTAAAATCATCATAGGTAAGAGGATCAGTATCAAAAGGACTGGAAAAGCGAAACTGCAGCCTGCTCTGCAGCTGAAGCGAGAATTTATTGTCTTTTGTCGCTAACTGGAATCCTTTCTTTCCATAACTTAAATCTATTGCTTTGGCAGTATCTTTTGGCGCTTGGCAAATGGCATTTGAAAAATAAAACAGTGCTAAAATACTTATGATAGACTTTCGAATTTTGCGGATAATTCTCATAGGAAGCAAATTAAGCATTAAAAAAAATCGATTACAAAATCAATTTTATCATATTTTTAACTAACTTAGTAAAGGTAATTCTTTCAAATTTAACTTTTTGTTTTATATAAATAAATTTCTATTTCAATAAAATGGTTGAATTGTGCGTCTGTAAAATTTAAAATGCAGCCAGAATTTAATCCGCAAAAAGCTAATTTTAGTAGTTTTTATAAAAGAACATATCTCTTTTATACGAATTGCTTTTACGGCGTTTTTGGAATTTGTCTTTTAAGAATACATCAGCAGCTATCTGTCGGAAGTTAATTGAAAACCAGAATAATAATATTTAAAAAGGCTAATAAAAAGTTTGTTTCAAATTATAACTTGCAACAAGTTCTGTGATTGTTTCGCTTGGGATTTTTATAATTTTATAAAAAAGCTGCTAGGAATGCAGCACTGCAGCTTTTGGTTAGCGCTGCGCATTTACAAGATTGATTATAAGCCATCTGCCAATATATTTCAATAGTATCTCTATTGTAAGATTACATTACGGATCAAAATTATTAATAATATCTGAGTTGTTTATACATTTAAATGAAAGGATTTATGAAATTATTTTACGCGCTATTTAATTATAAAAATCTATTCTTTTTTCTATTCTCGCTTTTGTGTCTGCTTCCGTTTTCAGGCTTCGCCCAAAACTGCACGGTAAATGCCAACGTCGACAGAATTATATGTCCAGGAGGAGAAGGCGGACTGCCCTATGATCAGTTTTTATTATTAGGAACAGCTAACGCAGATTCTGGATTAGGCTATCTGCAAAATCCCAAGTGGACACAAATATCCGGTCCGGCAGTTGTTATTGATGATCCGGGAAGCCTTCAAAGTCTGGTAAGAGGAGCCAGTGCTGGAAATACATATGGCTTTAGGCTGACTGCCCAATGTCAGGACGGTTCAACTGTCTTTGATGATTTTCAAATAACCATTAAGCCCATAACCCAGGCAAAAGCAGGAACGGACCAGACTTACTGCCAGGGCACGTACGTATTAAATGCAAATGCTGCGGGCGCATCTGAGACAGGAACCTGGACTATTCAAGGCAGTAATAATGCAGGGATATCGTTAATTAACCCCAATTCGCCAAATGCTTCAATTACAGTTTCAGGCGCTACATCCGGCACAACAACACTAAGATGGACGATAGTAAACAGCGCTTCGAGCTGTGAAAGTTTTGATGAAGTGGCAATTAGTGCTTTAGGAGGTGTTGAACCGGTAACGGCAGGTGCAGATATTACACTTTCAAACTGTTATTCCTCGACACAAAATGTTAATCTGAGCGGAAGCTTTGGCGGAAATTCTCCGGGACAGCAGCAGGGAACCTGGACGGTAGTTTCGGGACCAAATGTTCCGAATTTTTCCAACGCTAATGCCAATAATACAAATGTTAACGGTCTAATAGAAGGAACCTACGTTTTAAGATGGACTGTGGCTGGAAATTGTGCCAACGGAACTGATGAAGTAACCATTACAGTTCCAGCGCCAACTGCTGATGTAACCAACGTTCTTAATTCAAGACTAACCTATTGCGACGGCAGAACCTCAACCGTTTTACAAGGCACAATACCTTTGTACGTGAATGAAACTGTCCAATGGACTCAAACCGGTGGGCCGGTTACAGCGGTAATTGAGAATCCAACATCATCCTCTACATTAGTTACAGGAATGACAGCATTGGGTACCTATAATTTTTTATATACTTTAAGCAATACTCTAACAGGATGCAGCTCTACAGGAACTTACAGCGTTACCTTAGAGCAGACCATAGCCATCTCAGGCGGCCCGGATCAGACTTTGGGATGTAATGAATTTACAGCGACCATTCCCGTTACTGCATCAGGCAATGGGCAGATGAGCTGGCAGATTGTAAGCGGGCCTACACCTTATACGGCAACATATCCTTCATTTCCTACCCCTTTGGTTGATTTTCTGGGATCTGCTGTCACAATTGACAGTTTAAGAGTTTCAGGTATCTATGTGATCAGATTAGTGAAAGCCCCAAATCCTGAAAGCCATTGCGAAACGGTTTATGATGATGTTTCTATAGTCATTTCAGCAACGCCTTCGGCATCAAGCGGAGGGACAGTTCAGAATCTGGCCTGTAATTTAACAACAGCCCAATTGGCAGGGAATACACCGACCAGAGGACGCGGAACCTGGTCGCAGGTTTCAGGACCCTCTACAGCAGTATTTTCAGATGTTAAAAATCCTGAAACAACCGTGTCGGGTTTAATTAGCGGTAAATACAGGTTTAGGTGGACAATTTCTGGGGGTGCTGCCTGCGATATAACCCAAAGCATTGCCGAAGTTATTGTGTCCAGCGAGACGCCTACGCCCGCACAGGCAGGAAATGACCAGTCCATTTGTTTTGGCGCGCCTGTCCAGTTACAGGGAAACGTAGCACAGGCAAGTGAAACGGGAACATGGACTGTTTCTCCAAGTGCAGGAATAACGTTTAATAATGTAAACGACCCCAATGCAATCGCTTCCGGTCTGGCGCAAAATACAACTTATACCTTTACATGGACCATTGCAAATGGCTGCGGAAGCTCCTCTGATACGGTAGATGTAACCACCAATGCATCACAAGGTGCAACAGCAGATGCTGGTCCGGATCAATGCCTTGCTGCGGGAACGACATCGATGACCTTAGCTGCAAATGATCCGTCTCCGGGAACGGGGTTATGGATACAGACATCGGGAACGGCAGCTGCAATTACCAATCCAGCCCAATACAATACAACTGTAACGGGACTCACTGACGGAAATTATCAATTTCAATGGACGGTAAGCAGCGTTGGCTGTACAGATGCGCAGGATAGTGTTGCCATAACCATAGCTCCATCCATTACAGTTGCGCAGGCAGGAAATGATCAAAATATTTGCGGATCCACAGCCACTCTTGCAGGAAATGCTCCGGCAGCAGGAGAAACAGGTCTATGGGAATTTGTAAGCGGGGGAGATGGGCCCGTAATTGCAGATCCTACCAATCCTACGACGACCATTACAGGCTTGACGCAGGGATCCTGGGTATATAAATGGACCATTTCTAAAGGTGCATGTGCTTCCTCTTCAGATTCTGTACAGCTTAATATTAGCCAGGCGCCATCAGCTGCGGCAGCAGGACCAGATCAGACGGTTTGCAATCAGACAAACGCAACACTGGGAGCTACAGCGCCAGAGGAAGGGACAAATGGTATATGGACATTAGTCAGCGGGCCAAATTCTCCCGTTTTTTCTGATGTAGATGAGCCCAACTCAGTTTTATCCGGACTGGTAACAGGAGAATATATTTTAGAATGGATAACCTATACGGGCATAAACTGCCCTGTCAGTAAAGATCAGGTAAGCATAAAAGTGACAGAAGCTGCGGCCGCAGGATCAGACTATTCTACTTGCCTAACAGGGCCGCTTTATCTGGTTGGAAATCCAACCAGTACAGGAACCTGGAGCTATGTTTCAGGAGGAATCGGAGCACCGACAATTACGCCGACAGGAAATAATAGCGCAGCGGTAACAGGTTTAGTTCCTGGAGCATATGTTTTCAGATATACAATTGCAGCACAAGGTTCGTGCCCGGAATCTTCAGATGATATTCAGGTAACAGTTAACGGCCAGGCCTCAACTGCTGATGCAGGACCGGATCAGGTTTTGTGTAGCGCTGATCTGCCGGTGCAGGAAATTCAGCTTTCTGCTGCAAATCCAATTCAGGGAACGGGATTATGGACAGTACTTTCAGGCCCTTCGGGAGGAGCTTTTGATGATGCGGCGCTTCCAAATGCCAAATACATAAATCCGGGATTTGGAACTTATGTTTTCAACTGGACAGTAAGTTCTGGAAGCTGCAGCAATTCGGATCAGGTCAGGGTTGAATATGCCGCGTCTCCATCACCTGCCATTGCAGAAGGCAATAAGGCCATTTGCGGTTCGGTAACAGAACTTGCAGCTACACCTCCAGATGTTGGAACAGGAAAGTGGGCCCAGGTTTCAGGTCCTACAACGGCTGTTTTCAGTTCTGAAATTTTACCAACAACAACAGTTTCCAATTTAACCCAGACAGGAGGCGTATATGTATTTAGCTGGACCGTTGCAAACGGGAACGTTTGTACGCCAACAGCCACTACTGTCCAGATTACGGTTACAGCAGATTTAACGGTGCCTCAGGCGGGGCCGGACCAAACAATCTGTCAGTCTTCCACAGCAGCTTTAGCAGCCAACGCAATTTCAGCAGGAAGCGGGGAATGGTCGCAAGCCAGCGGACCGGCATTAGGATCTTTTTCTAATGCATCGAGTCCAACTTCTACTTTTACCCCAAACGGGGCCGGAACTTATGTTTTACGATGGACAGCCACTAATCTGTCCTGTTCCTTCTTTGATGATCTTAGCTTAACTGTTGACGCATTGCCAACAGCTTCTGCGGCGGGAGCGCCAATTTCGATATGTGAATTTCAGCCTTTAAACTTAAATGCAAATGCGCCAGCAGTAGGAACGGGGCTTTGGACACAAATTTCTGGCCCCTCAGCTGTAGTTTTTGAAACGCCATCATCTCCTGTAACCGCTGTTTTTGGCACTGTTCCTACAATCAGCGTTTTTGGACTCCCGGTAGAGGTGTATGTTTTTCGATGGACCATTTCAAACGGGTCATGTCCCCCAAGTTCCAGCACAGTATCTGTTACCATAGATCCTCTGCCTTCTTTGGCAGATGCCGGAGCTGATCAGACTATCTGTAATGCAGCTGCTGCAGTACTTTCAGGAAATGACCCCTCAGAGGGAACAGGAGAGTGGAGCTTTGTATCGAATGCAGGAAACACGGCAGTAATTACAGATCCAAACGCTTTTAACACAACAGTAACGAATATATCCATAGGTACAACAAGATTAAAATGGACCATCAGCAACGGTTCCTGCACACCATATTCAGATGAAGTGAATATCGTTCGGCCGGCAGATTTGACCACTTCCGCCTTAACAAGTGATGCTGTTATTTGTGAAGGAGGCACATTAACATTAAATACTACACCTTCAGGAAGCATTGCCCCCTATACCTATCAATGGCAGTCATCAGCAGACGGAACAACTGGCTGGGCAGATATTTCAGGACAGACCAGTCCATCATTTGCATCAGATAGTTCTTTACCCGCTGGCGAATATTATTATAGAGTAAATGTTTCCAGTACGTGCGCCCAGATAACCAGTAATGCTGTAAAACTTACCATAATTGAGGATCCAGCTGTTACCGCTCAGCCCGTAGGAAATACAATCTGTTCAGGCGGCACCCATACTATGAATGTTGCTGCGAGCACTGCAAATGCTGCTGCCGGAACAATTGCTTATCAATGGCAAAGCTCTGCGGATGGAATTTCAGGATGGACAAATGTTTCAGGAGGAAACGGGGGAACTACAGATACTTATACAACTGCTTCCTTAACTTCAAATTTATATTTTAGAGCGAGAATAACGCAAACCGGAAGCGGCTGCGAAACTTTTTCTAATGCCGCATTAGTGAGTGTGGCTGCCATCACAACGCAGCCCTCAGTTCCGCAGCCCGTTTGTGTGGGAGGCATAGTAAATTTAAGCGTTGCCGCTTCCTTAAATGGCGGTTCGGGAACATTGAGCTACCAATGGCAGAGTGATTCAGGTTCAGGATTTGTAAATGAATTGAATGCTTCGGCCACAACTCCAAATTTCACCTCAGATCCTTTAACGGGGAATACTAGTTTCAGGTGTTTGATTACCTCATCAGCAGCAAATTGCACGCTCACATCCAATGCCGTTACAGCGGCTGTTGCCGCTGATCCGTCAATTACAGTGCAGCCAGAAGGAGGATCGGTTTGTACAGGTGGAACCTTTACCTTGACAGTTGCAGCAGCTGGCGGAACTCCTGGTTTAAATTATCAATGGTTCAGCAGTTCAGATAATGTGAGTTTTGAATTAATTTCCGGAGCAACATCAAATACTTTTTCAACTCCGGCCCTTACTTCAGATACGTATTATAGAGTAGAGGTTTCGGCAGCAGGAAACGGTTGCGGTCTTACTGCATCGAATAGTGTTTTAGTTGATGTAATACCAGATCCAACTGTTACGCAGCAGCCAGTCGGAAATACGATCTGTTCGGGTGCATCCCACACCATGAATGTTACTGCTTCTGGCGATGATCAGGGAGGAACCTTAATTTATCAATGGCAGAGTTCAGCAGATGGAGCATCAGGCTGGGCAGATGTAACAGACGGGACAGGAGCTGCTACAGCTTCTTATACAACTGCGGCATTGAGTTCTACTTTATATTACAGGGTCAGAATCACCCAGGCTTTAAACGGCTGCGAGGTTTACTCAGAGACAGCTCCGGTATTTGTTGCCACCATTACAGCGCAGCCAGCCGATCCTGCGCCAATTTGCGTTGGAGGCATCGTAAATGTAACTATTTCGGCTTCCTTAAATGGAGGTGCCGGAACATTGAGCTATCAATGGCAGAGCTCGCCCGATGGTACAACCTCGTGGGCAGATGTGGACGATGGAACGGGGGCGGCTACAAACTCTTATACATCGGGAACATTGTCAGCGGATACTTTTTATCGCGCTATAGTAACTTCATCAGCAACCAATTGTACGCTAATCTCCAATGCTGTACAGGCAGCCGTGGTGGCAGATCCTGCAATAACAGTCCAGCCGGCAGGAACTACAATTTGCTCTGGCGGAAACTATACCTTATCTGTTACTGCAGCCAATGGCACACCGAATTTAACCTATCAATGGTTTAGCAGCACGGATAATAGCGCATTTAGCGCCATTTCAGGCGCTACAGCAGCAACTTACACAACACCGGCTTTAGCCCAGACCACCTATTACAGAGTTGATGTCGGTGCCGGCGGAAATGGCTGCAATACCATCACTTCTTCTGTTGCGACGGTTGTTGTTCTATCAGATATTTCGATTACGGTACAGCCCGCATTACGCACTAATATCTGCAGCGGGCAATCGGCAGCTTTAAATGTAGCGGCAAGCGGAGGTTCAGGAAACTATACGTATCAGTGGAAAAATTCAACAGTATTGGCGGGTCCTTACACAGATATTCCTGGAGCAGATGGGTCATCTTACACAACTCCGGCTTTAACCCAAAACACTTATTATGTAGTGGCGATTTCTGAAGGAACCCAGGGCTGCGACCCGGTAACGTCAAATGTTTCGGCCGTTATTATTCCAAGCATTACAACCCAGCCAAATGTTCCGGCTCCGGTTTGTTCGGGGGGGACGGTTTCATTATCAACAGCGGCTTCTGCCAATGGAGGTCCAGCTGCATTTGCCTATCAATGGCAAAGTTCCCAGGATGGCACAGCGGCTTGGACGGATGTTTCTACCGGAACCGGAGGAGCAACGGCAAATTACACCACAGCACCATTATCGGCCTCAACCTATTATCGCGCTGTAATAACAACGTCAAATCCAGCCTGCACCCTTGTAAGTAATGCTGTTATGGCAGCAGTAATCCCGGACCCGGTTATTACAGCCCAGCCAGCGGGAGGAAATATTTGCGAAGGAGGAATTTTTACAATGTCATCAGGGGTTGCAGGCGGCTCTGGAAATTTCACTTACCAATGGCAAAAATCATTGGATGGAACAGCCGGATGGGCAAATGTAACCGATGGCACAGGTGCTAATTCAGCAACCTATACAACGGGCAATATCAGTATAAATACTTTTTACAGATTGCGCGTAACGGATTCAGGAGCAGGCTGCGGGATTGTTAATTCTGATGCAGCAGAAGTAAATGTTTTTGAATCTCCTCTAATAAGCACCCAGCCAATGGATGGCGAAGTTTGCATTAACCAATCCAATACTTTTACGGTGGCGGCTTCGGGAAATATCCCGCCTGGCACTATATCCTATCAATGGCAGACGGCATCAGTCTTATCCGGGCCTTATACGAATGTAACCGATGGCAGCGGCGGAACAACAGCTTCTTACACCACCCCAGAATATTCAACTGCTGGCAATAGGTATTTTAGAGTTTTAGTTTCCCAATCTCAGGCAGGCTGCCAGACGATCTCAAACACTGTAACCTTAAATGTTTTTGATATGCCTGCCGCCCCAATTGGTGCAGTAACCCAGCAGCCTTCCTGTGCAAATGCGACAGGAACCATTGCCGTTACGAATCCTGATTTAGGAACCGGTTTTGAGTACAGTAAAGATGGAATAGCTTTTCAGGCGAGTAATATCTTTAGCGGACTGCCCTCAGGAACTATAACTATATATGTGAGAAGGGTCGGGTTAAATGCCTGTATTTCTTCCGGTACGCCTTTTAGCGTTTTTAATAGAATTTGTGCTGTTGCAGAAACTTTTGCTTCAATCTCCGGCGATCTTGGAGGAAATACGGGAACGCAGACTATTTTAGACAGCGATACATTGAATGGACTTCCGGTAACTGCGTCCAATGTTCAGGTTACCATAAATTCTATTTCAAGTTATCTGGCCTTTGATTCTTTAACCAACACGATTTCTGTAGCGGCAGGAACTCCGGCAGACGATTATACTTTAACGTATACCATCTGTGAAGCCGGAAATTTAAGCAGCTGCTCAACAGCAACTGAAACTGTAGCGGTGACAACTGCTGGGATTGACGCCAGAATTGATGTTGCGGTTCCTGCTGTTAATGGTTATACGGGAGCAAATAATGTTATTAATGCTTTAACAAATGACAGACTGGCAAGCGCGCAGGCTACGCTTTCCAATGTAACGCTTTCAGTGACCAGTCCGGCATCGCCAATTGATCCTGCTGTTTTGAACGTGCCGGTTTTAGATACTGCTACAGGAAATGTAAATGTGCCGGCAGGAACTGTAAAAGGGCTTTATGAAATTAAATACAGCATATGCGAAATTGCCAGTCCTTCCAATTGCGATACGGCAAGTATTTTAGTGCAGGTTGAGACTACAATTATTGATGCTGATGATGATACAGCTCAAAATATTAATGGTTATACGGGACAGATAAACGTGGTTAACGCCTTAACCAATGATAGTTTAAATGGAGTTCCAATTACAGCTGCAAATCTTAGTGAAATAATAGTTACACAGGAAACAGCCGCGGATGAAGCATATCCTGGAGCGAATGTTCCAGTTTTTAGTCCAGCAACGGGCTGGGTAAGCGTGCCTGCAGGAACGCCGGCTGATACCTATTATATTAAATACCACATCTGTGAAAAATTAAATCCGGCTAATTGCTCGGATGCCAGTATTGCAATTGTTGTCGATCCTGCTCCAATTGCAGCAAATGACGATTTGGTGGCAGATGTCAATGGTTACGAGGGGGCGGTTAATATAATTAATGCCTACACAAGCAATGATACTTTCAACGCAGCGCCAGTAAATATTAATTTAGCGGGACTTCTTACACCTTCAATTTTAATTCCTGCAGCACCAAAAACTCCCGGAGCTCCAGTTCCGGAACTGGTTGCATCTTCCGGACGAGTTACTATTCCGCCGGGAACACCTGCAGGCCAGTATCAGATAAAATATCAAATCTGCGAAAATCTTAATACGCCAGCAGTTCCTCCAACTGCAGGAGATTCACGAACTGGCAATTGCGATGATGCCGTAATTATTATAAATGTTATTGCGCCGCCAATTGTTGCTAATGATGATTCGGCTTCTGGAATCAACAGTCATGAAGGTGCAGCAAATGTTCTGAATGCTTATGATAATGACTCCTTAAACGGAGGAACACTTGATCTTAACGATATAACAGCAGCAGTTATATCAGCTCCAGGTTTAATAGGAGGAGGTCCAATTCCTTCATTCGATCTGGCAGGCGGTTCTGTCAGTGTTCCGCCTCAAACTCCTGCAGGAGAATATAAATTTGTCTACAGGATTTGCGAAACCCTAAACCCCGCCAATTGTGATCAGGCCGCTATAACAATTACGGTTGTTCCGGCACAAATTCTGGCAGCCGATGATATTCCTTCTGCTTCGGTAAATGGATTTACAGGAAACCCAAGTGTTATTAATGCTTTGGACAATGATACTTTAGATGGTGTATTAGTAGATCCTGCAGAGGTTGAAATAAGTGTCCTAACAGCGGCAACCCCTATCAATGGAAGCCCTGTGCCGATTTTAGATGCTTCAACAGGAAATGTGAGCGTTCCGGCCGGAACAGCCGCGGGCAGCTATTCAATAACTTATCGTTTAAGAGAAATTCTAAACCTCAGCAATAGTGATACGGCAATAATTTCAATAGAAGTTATTGCTCCGGCTATTGAAGCCAATGACGATACGGCTGCTAATATTAACGGCTATCTCACCACTGCAGATGCCATAAATGTTTTAGCAAATGATAATCTTAACGGGGCCTTAACCAACCTGAATCAGGTAACAGTTACAGTTGACACCCCGGCATCTTCAATTAATGGCGGACCAGTTCCAACATTAGAACCGCTTACCGGGATGGTGAATGTTGCGGCGGGAACTCCTGCCGGCGACTATGAAATTAGATATCATATCTGCGAAAAGCTAAATGCAGCAAATTGTGATGATGCTGCAGTGTTTATTAACGTAATTTCAGCCCCAATTGATGCCGTTGATGATACAGCAGGCAATATTAACGGTTTTCTGGGAGCAAACAATGTGGTTAATGCCTTAACAAATGATAAATTGAACGGAACTGCAGCCGTTCCTTCACAGGTAACAATTGGAAATATTGTTGCGGCAGCCCCAATTAATGGAGGACTGGTTCCTGTCTTAGATCCTTTAACCGGAAATGTAAATGTTCCGTCAGGCACAGCAGCAGGCAGCTATACAATTGGATATACATTAAGTGAAAACTTAAACACGGCTAATTCAGATACTGCTGAAATAACAATTATCGTAACAGCGCCAGCTATTATTGCCAATAACGATTCAGCGGGTAATATTAATGGCTTGGCTGGTGCCAATAATGTGCTAAATGCCATTGCAAACGACAGATTGAATGGTATGGATATTCAATTCAATGCAATTGATATTACCTCGGTGAGTACAGTAACGCCTGCAGGTTATGCTGCAGGAAATCCAGTACCGCTGTTAAATACTGCTGCAGGAACTGTTGATGTGCCCGCGGGAACATCAGCAGGAACCTATACAATTCATTATAGAATCTGTGAAAAACTCAATCCGTCCAATTGCAGTGAAGCTGATATTGCAATCACTGTTTTGGCTGCGGGTATTATTGCCAAAGATGATTTTGTGCAGAATATTAACGGATATGGAGGAGCAGACAATGTTGTAAATGCCCTGGCAAATGATTTGCTCAATGGCGCAGCGGTTTCATTCGCTCAGGTTAATATTGCCCATATCGGCACTACTGCCCCTGTAACTTCCACTAATGGAAATGTTCCTGTATTGAATACCATTACTGGAACTGTAGATGTCCCGCTCTTAACGCAGTCGGGTACTTATGTAATACAATATGAAATTTGCGAAAAACTGAATCCCGCCAATTGCAGCCAGGCTTCAATTTATGTTGTGGTGGACAGGCCTCAAATTGAAGCTGAAGATGATTTAATTACCAATATTGACGGATATCTTGGCGCACCAGAAGTATTGAACGCCTTCACCAGTAATGATAAATATGACGGGGGTGCTTTGACAGATATCAATTTGGTAATAAGAACGGTAGTTTCTCCGGCAGCTCCCATAGGCGGAGGGGCGGTTCCTTTCCTGCTGCCGGCAACCGGACAGGTATCTATTCCGCAGCGCACACCGGCAGGAACCTATCAAATCAGGTATATGATATGCGACAGGCTGAATCCTTTAAATTGTGACCAGGCCACTATCACTATTCTTGTTTTGGCTCCGCCAATTGCCGCCAATGATGATTTTGCAGACAACATTAACGGAAACACGGGGGCAGCCAACGTATTAAATGCTTACAGCAATGATACCTTGGATGGTTTGCCGATGGACTTTTCAGATTTCAGCGCAAAACTCATAACCCCTGCAAGCTCAATTAACGGAGCTCCGGTTCCAGTATTAAATGTTCTTACAGGAAATGTGGATGTTCCGGCCGGTACTCATGCAGGAACGTACTTTATTACCTATGAAATTTGCGGAAGCTTAAATTCAGGTAATTGCGACCAGGCAGTGATCACTGTGAGAGTTGCCGCCGCAACAATTGATGCCGTTGATGATAATGCGTCCGGAATTAATGGTTTTGCAGGCACTGCAAGCGCAATCAATGTTTTGGATAATGATACCTTAAACGGGGTTTTGGTAAATCCGGCTGAGGTTCTCATTACTAATGTTGTTCCTGCGGCTTCTATAAATGGAGGTACAGTTCCGGTATTAAATGCAGCAACAGGTGTGGTAAGCGTTGCTGCGGGCACCACAGCTGGAACCTATACCATTAGTTACAGATTAAGAGAAGCATCAACTTTATTAAATTTTGATGATGCCGTTATAACTGTTGTTGTGGATGCTCCTGAAATAGCTGCCAATGATGATGCTTTAGCCAATATCAACGGCTACATAGCTACTGCCAATGCTATTGATGTGTTAGCAAATGATACCCTTAATGGAGCAGCAGCAAGCTTAAGTAACGTTACCATTACTGTTGATGAGGCGGCAGCACCAATTAATGGCGGGCCAGTACCGACATTAGAACCCCTTACCGGAATGGTGAGTGTTGCGGCGGGAACGCCGGCAGCGGATTATGAAATTAAATATCGTATCTGTGAGAATTTAAATCCGACGAATTGCAATGATGCAGCAGTTTACATTACAGTTATCGGACCGACAATTCTTGCTGCTGATGATACGGTAGCCAATGTGAACGGTTATGCCGGTGCAGATAATGTAATAAATGCAATTGCAAATGATTTACTAAACGGCACCGCAGTTCAATTGGCTCAGGTAGCGATTACTTCGATGGGCACGGCAACGCCAGCAGATTATACTGCAGCAAACCCTGTTCCGGTACTTAATGCTGCAACAGGCAATGTTGATGTTCCGGCCGGAACTTCAGCAGGAATATATACAATCCATTATGGTATATGTGAAAAACTGAATCCAGGAAACTGCAGTGAAGCTGATATTACAGTTGAGGTAAGTGCAGCTGCCATTATTGCAAACAATGATATTAATTTAAATGTAAACGGTTATGTCGGATCGGCAAATGCATTGAATGTGCTGGATAATGACTCATTTAATGATTCATCAATAGAGGCAAAAAAAGCAAAAGCTGCCGCTATTAACATAAGTCAAATTACAATAACAGTTCTAAATCCGGCAGATCCGATCAACGGAAATCCAAATGTGCCTGTTTTGGATGCTGCAACTGGAATTATTAGTGTTCCTGCTAAGACTCCGGCTGGATTGTATACCATTCAATATCGAATTGCGGAGAACTTAAATCCATCTAATTTTGATGATGCAGCCGTATTTATTACCGTTACGGCCGCGGCAATTGAAGCCAATAATGATACCGTTTTAAATATAAATGGTTTTGATGGCCAGGCCAATATTGCAAATGCCATTGCAAACGATAATTTGAATGGAGCACCAGCGCAACTGGCAGAAATTGCCATTGCAGTGGTTACGCCTGCGGCACCGATTAATGCGGGTCCGGTGCCAGTATTGGATACTGTTTCAGGAAATGCAAGTGTTCCGACAGGGACTCCAAGCGGAACATATGCCATTCGCTATTCGATTTGTGAGAATTTAAATCCAACGAATTGCAGTGAAGCTGATATTATTGTTACGGTAATTTCCGGACCCATTATTGCCAATGACGATGCGGCAGGCGGAATCAATGGCCTGGATGGAGCATCAAATGTCGTAAATGTCTTAACCAATGACTTACTGGATAATGCCGCTCCAACTCTGGCGCAAATTAAAATAAATGTACTCTCGCCGGCTGACCCGATTGCGGCAGGAGCAGTGCCTGCGTTGGATCCAGCTACCGGATTTGTAAGTGTTCCGGCCGGCACATCATCGGGAATCTACACGATTGTTTATTCAATCTGTGAAAATCTGAATGCTCTGAATTGCGATCAGGCCGTAATTAAAATTTCAGTTTCACAGCCTGGAATTGCACTTGTTAAACGAGGAGTGTTCTCTGATACCAATGGTGACGGCTATGCGCAGCCGGGAGAGCTTATCCGCTATTCATTCCGAATCACCAATACCGGAGCAATAGACCTTGCTAATGTTACCGTTACCGATCCAAAAGCAGTAATTACCGGAAACCCAATAGCAGCATTAGCAACAGGGCAGTCAGATACAACAAGCTATACTGGAAGTTATGTCTTGACTCAGGCTGACATCAATGCAGGTTTCGTAGTGAATCAGGCTTTGGTAACTGCTCAGCCAGCTGTAGGGGCTGCTATTGAGGATTTGTCTGATAGTGATGATCCAGCGCTTATCGGTGATGATGATCCAACGGTGACTCCTGTTATTCAGTTTAAAGATTTGACATTGGTGAAAGGCGGACAATTATCGGGCAGCGGCGGGGTCGGCTCTGTAATCAATTATAGTTTCACCGTTCGAAACACCGGAAATGTACCCCTTACAAATGTTGTAATAGCAGACCCGATGCTGGCAGCGGCTTCAATAGCTGTAACGCCAAGTACATTGGCTCCGGGTGCAACAGGCACCGCGACGGCATCTTATACCGTTACCGCTGCTGATGCTGCCAATGGTGCAGTAATCAATACTGCTGTGGCTATTGGTGATGATCCGCAGGGAGGCTCTGTTACAGATGTTTCTGACAGCACAGATCCGGCTTTAACCGGTGATGATGATCCGACTGTTATCGATTTAACGCTAAGGCCATCAATAGCGCTTGTTAAAACTGCAGTATTCAATGATGAAAACAAAAATGGCTATGCCGAAATAGGAGAAACCGTTACGTATCATTTTGCTGTTACCAATACCGGAAATGTTGTTTTGGTAAACACTGTAATCAAAGATCCAAAACCAGGGTTAAGCATAACCGGAGACCCAATTATTCTAAAACAAGGCGAAACGAACACTGCTGCATTTGTAGGCACCTACGTCCTTACTGCTGCAGATATTGAGGCAGGCCTTGTTGAGAATCAGGCTGAGGTTACCGCCGTAAGTCCCGATGGATTAACAGCAAGCGATCTTTCCGACGATAATTCTACGGCAGAGAATGATCCGACAATTCTTTCTTTAAACGCTTGTAAGATAACTATTTATAATGCCGTTTCACCAAATGGCGACGGTCGAAATGAGGTCTTTAAAATTGATAACATTAAATGTTACACCGATTCTTACGTACAGATTTATGACCGCTGGGGCGTTCTGGTTTATGATGCTTACGGTTATGATAACGAATCGGTCGCCTTTAGGGGAATTTCTGAAGGAAGGGCAACGGTTAACAAGCAAAAACGACTGCCAGATGGAACTTATTTTTATGTGATCACCTATAAAACCTATCTCAATGAACCAATAAGCAAGACAGGTTATTTATATCTGTCGGGAAATTAATCTTAAAGATTCATGATTTAAATACACAATCTGCTATGGGAACTAAATTATTTGCCTTAATGACCATGCTCGTAACAGTCTGCAGCTATGCCCAGCAGGATGCCCAGTTTACGCAGTACATGTACAACACCATTACCATTAATCCCGCTTACGCGGGTTCACGCGGAGCGCTGAGCATTTTCGGCCTGTACAGAACCCAGTGGGTAGGTTTGGACGGTGCTCCTGAAACGAGCACTTTTTCCATAAATACGCCCTTAAACAGCAGCCGTTTGGGGATTGGGGTTTCGCTGATTAATGATAAAATAGGTCCGACAAATGAAAATAATTTCTCGGCGGATCTTTCCTATACGGTTCAGACCTCGGCAGATTTCAAGCTTTCCTTTGGGATCAAGGCAACGGCAAACCTGTTCAATCTGGATATTAGCAAACTCAACCCTGAAGATCAGGGTGATGCCCAGTTTCAGGATCTGGATAATAAATTTTCGCCGAATCTGGGGGCAGGAATATACTGGCATTCTGATAAGGCTTACCTAGGCTTATCGGTTCCGAATTTTATTGAGACCAATCGTTATGATGACAACGATGTAGCCATTTACAAGGATAAAATCAATTATTATCTGATGGGCGGCTATGTCTTTAATTTGGACAAGTATGAGTATTATAAATTCAAGCCTGCCGTACTGGCCAAGATGGTAGAAGGGGCGCCGCTGCAGGTTGATATTTCGGCCAATTTCATGTTCTTAGACAAATTTGTGCTGGGTGCGGCCTATAGATGGAGCGCTTCTGTGAGTGCAATGGCCGGATTCCAGATCACAGACGGCCTTTACATTGGATATGGATATGACCGGGAGACCACCAGACTCAATAATTACAATTCGGGATCCCATGAGATATTCCTGCGGTATGAATTTATCAAAAACAACAGTAAAATGACCACACCTCGTTTCTTCTAAAAACAAATGAGCATGAAAAAGCATCTATTTTTTTATACAGCCATTTTGAGCCTCTTGGGATCTGCCGGTTCTGCGCAGGAATCAAAAGTTAAGGGCGCTGATAAAAGTTACGGCAGCCTTGCCTATAAGGATGCGGCCAAATCCTATGAAAGGGCCGCAGAAAAAGGCTATAAGTCTCAAGAGATGTTTAAAAAACTGGGCAATTCGTATTATTTTAATTCAGACTATGAAGCCGCTGCAAGATGGTATGGGGAACTCTTTGCAAAGGATAGTGCAGCAGGGTCTGAATATTATTACAGATATGCCCAGTGTTTAAAATCAATTGGCGAGCTGGAGAAGGCTGGGAAAATTATGGATGAGTTTGCGGCTCTCTATAAAAATGACAGCAGGGGCAAACGCTATAAAGAAAATGCAGATTACCTCGAACAGATCAAGGCCAATTCGGGCCGTTATACGGTAGGCGATGCCGGGTTTAATTCAAAATATTCGGATTACAGCACCATAGTTCATGATAACAAAATCTATTTCGCTTCTGCCAGGGATACAGGGAATTTTGCAAAGCGGAAGCACAAATGGAATAACGAATATTTTACCAATTTATATGCGGCTGATCAGGACCCATCCGGGGCCGTAAAAATCAAATCGGTACTGAATTCAAAATTCCATGAATCCTCGCCGGTTTTTAGCAAAAACGGCCGTACGGTTTATTTTACAAGAAATAATTATGCAGAGGGGAAAAGGGGCTGGGATGAAAATAAAGTGACTTTAGTTAAGATTTACAAGGCAGAACTTGAAAATGGCAAATGGGGCAATATTGCCAGTCTTCCTTTTAACAGTGACACGTACAGCACCGCACACCCTGCCTTAAGCGATGATGGAAAGACGCTTTATTTTGCCTCGGATATGCCCGGCAGCTTTGGGCAGTCCGATATTTATAAAGTCAGCATAAACGCTAATGGAGCATACGGAATTCCCCAGAATATGGGACCAAGCATCAATACTGAAGGCAGGGAAACTTTTCCTTATGTTACCAGTGAGGATGAAATTTATTTTGCCTCTGACGGGCATCCCGGCCTTGGCGGATTAGATGTCTTTGTGGGGAAAATAGAGGACAATGGCACCATTAGCGATATCCAGAATCTCGGATCAGATATTAATTCCCCTAAAGATGATTTTGCCTATGTAATCGATCCGCTTACACGAAAAGGGTATTTCAGTTCCAATAAAGAGGGTGGGCAGGGTTCTGATGACATTTATAAGTTTACAGAAACCAGAAAACTAAAATGCATTCAAAATTTGGAAGGAATAGTAACCGATGCTCAGAGCGGTGCTTTTCTGCCCGATACAAAATTGATTCTATATGAAAAAAATGAAATCAAATTTACTGCATTCTCTGATGCGTCGGGCCTTTATAGCATACCCGCGCAGTGCGGTAAGACGTATACGATACGTGCTGAAAGGAGAACTTATGACAAAAAAGAAATAAGCGTGGCTGCAGCGGCCCTTAATGGAAAAACCAATGTTCCCATTGCCCTTAATAAAGCAGCCTGCCAGCTGGCTGTGGGCACTAATCTGGCCAAATGCTTTGGAATTAAAGTAATTTACTTTGATTTAGACAGATCCGATATTGTTGACCGGGCGGCAATGGATTTGGAAAAAATTCTGGCTGCCTTAAAGGAAAATCCCACAATGAAACTCGATATCCGCTCCCATACCGACAGCCGCGGTTCTGATAAATACAACGAATCCCTATCGCAGAGAAGAGCCAGATCAACAATGCAGTGGCTGGTTTCAAAAGGCATTGATTCCGATAGGCTGAGCGCTAAAGGATATGGGGAAAGCCAGCTAATAAATGCATGCTCGGATGGGGTGAAGTGTTCTGAAGAAGAGCATCAGGAGAATAGGCGAAGCGAATTTATTATCACTCACATCTAATTGTTTTATGATGGCTATTTTCTTCCAAAACTCTTTGCAATGCCAATTCCGATGGTCCATGTATCATAAGCATTCCATTTAAAGTCATAGCCAAAGCTTCCAAGCACTTCCCAGCCTTTCGGGAGTTCATATCCGTATTCGGCGCCTGCACGGGTGAGCAGAAAATCTTCCTCTTTGGCAAATTCACCGCCCATTCCCAGCAGAAAACTCCAATGTCCATTGAGTTTGTAAATTCCGACAAGGGCAGGAGCAATTGGATAGCTGCGCTCAATGGTTTGTTTTTCCTCACCGCCGGCAAGATTCTTCTCGACCGCAAATTTCTCAATTATAAAGTCGGTGTGCAGGCCGGCTGCCCATTTAGGGCTGAAATGATAAGTATAATCAATGCCCCAGGCAGGCAGAGAAAGCACTTCTCTTTCACCGTCCTGGTTTCTTCCTTCAAAAACATGGGCGTGGCTAAGCACTAAAGCCAGCTGGTGATGAGGGGTAAATGATTCTTCACTCTGCTGGGCCAAAGATTTGAAAGGCATTAAAAAAAGGTTTAGGCAAAAAAGAAAAAAGCCTGTTTTACTTGATTTAAAGAGCATCTGTTTTATTTTTAGGGGTTTTAAAAAAAAATGTACTGCTTACTGGAAAGGGTGCCTTGGTCCGAAGGAATATGATACGGTAAGCGAGGGTCCGTTATAGCCCCATTTAAAATACCCCTGAAGCCTTTCTTTTTGGGCATCGACCTTAAAATTCAGGCCTGTATAACCCAGAGCCAGCTCCAGATTTGGAATAACCTGATAGAGGACTGATAGATTGTAGCTGATAATCTTGCCGCTTATGTCATTTATTTTCAGCGAGAGGTAGCTCACATTTCCCGTTAAGGCCAGCTTGTCGGTAAAGGCATAGCCTCCCCATATTCCAACGTCAGGCAGGGGCGCGGTAAAATCAAATCCGTCATTATAGCCCAATTCTGCTGTGGCTCCTGCAAGGCTGATCCCGACATCGCTTCTCAGGATATGGGCACCTATCATCAGTCCAAGCTCATATTTTGGATCCAGAAGCAGGGCGTAGCCGTATGAAAAACGATAGATGCTGGTTTCAAAGAAAGAGTGTACACTGGCATCCACCGGATAGGTATGGTCCCCGAATTCAATATCCCTTTTGAGCTGGTAGGAAGTTGTTCTTTTCAGATGAAAATAACTCAGGTCAAATCTGGACCGCCGAGAGGCACGCCACTGGATGTCACTTAAAAAAGTACTCGATGATTTTCGAAAACCCAGATCATCTTCAAAATCAATCTCGGTGCCGAAGGTGCCGTTTTGGCTGCCCACCTCGATAGTGGTATTGTTGACCGGAATAAAAAGCCCGACAGTTGCCTTTATGCGTCTGGCAAACCAAGGGGGGACAGGTTTTGTTCTTTGGTATAAATAATCGTCTGCCTTACTCTGCACAGAAATGTTATTTTCGGACAAGTAAAAGCTGCTGCTGTCGGCTAAATGGTCTGTCTGCTGCGCAGCTGTTTTAAACGGCAGGAGCCACACTCCAATGAGAAGCGCACACATTGTTGCATATTTAAGTTTCATAAGTTTTCATTAATTATTACCAGTTTGAATTTTCAACACTGTCTTTATAAAAATAAAATGGAGATATTCATTGCTATTGAAATATCTCCATTTTACCCACTAACTTAATCTAGTCTCTTTTCATAGCTCTTTTTGCTTCGCTGTTTAAATCAGTATATTCGATTTTGCCCACGTTAATGCCTACTCCAAGAATTTCACCTCCTTTAAATTCTCCTGGAGTTTTATATTCGCTGCTAACGGCATCGCCGCTGTCAAATCCGACACAGAGCCCGTCTCCTGATAGCGTGAATTTACCGCTTTGGGTTCTCATTGGACCGGAAGCCACTTCTTTTCCGTCAATGTATAGTTTCATTGTTCCTAGTGATTCGCCGTTTGGGCCTGCTTTTTCACGGGTAAATTCCATACCGAAGACATGTTTTCCAGGCGTAATATCAACATTTGAAACGAATTTCTGTTCTGGCGGGATTCCTAAGAAATTGTACACATAATATAATTTTTTGTTTTTCAAAAACAGGGAGTGTCCTCCAAAACGGGATCCGTGAGCAAAAATTACTCCCGAAGCATTCGCATCTTTTACATCGACATCGGCAACAATTTTATAATTGCGGCCTCGCACATTTACCGCAACGCCTTCAGGCACCGGTGCGGTTCCAGGATAGTAAACGTACTGGTCGCGTGGAGCTTCTGAGGAAGGTCTCTCAATTCCCAAAATTTCGATGGCAGCGCGGTCATCCAATGGCAATACAAGATTTTTAGCCGCTTCTGTATTCCAGTCGGCAATCAATTCTTTTAATTTTTCAGGATTTTTCTTAGCTAAATTGTTGCTTTCAGCTCTATCGACATCGGTATTATATAGCTCCCAGACGTCATTATCAAAGTTCCCTTTTCCAACAAGCGGTGCGTGAAGGGCAACTGCTTTCCATCCGTCTTTCCATAAAGCGCGGCTTCCCAGCATAGCAAAATACTGGATGTGTTTTTGGGTTTTTGCATCGGGAGCAGCGTCAAATGTATAACGCATAGACACTCCAGATAATGGGTACTGCGGAACTCCTTTGTAGACTTTAGGCATTTCTACGCCGCAGATGTCAAGCAATGTCGGAACGATATCCGTTGAATGGTGAAATTGATTTCGGACTTCGCCTTTTGCCTTAATCCCTTTAGGCCATGAAATTACCAGCGGGTCACAAGTTCCTCCTGCATACTGGCTGTATCTTTTGAACATTTTAAAAGGAGTTGAGAAAGCGGCCGCCCATCCTGTAGGATAGTGTTCGTAAGTATCAGGACCTCCTAATTTGTCAATGAGCTTTAAATTTTCTTTCAATTCGTCCGGATATCCATTGAAGAATTTGTTCTCGTTTACAGAACCTGAAGGAGAGCCTTCTCCCGAAGCTCCATTATCTGCGGCATAAATGATAACGGTGTTTTCCAGCTGACCGGTTTTTTCCAAATAATCAATTACGCGTCCCACCTGGGCATCGGTATATTCTGAAAATCCGGCGTACACTTCAGCCAATTTTGAGAATAGTCTCTTTTCGTCGGCGCTTAATTTATTCCATTCTAGAACAGCGTCGCCTTCATTGGCAACATTCTTAGGCAGAGGATTAAATGGAGCGTACTTAGTCCCGGCAGGAATCACTCCTTTTGCTATCATACGAGGCAGAACCCATTGTCTGTACGCTTCATAACCGTCATCGAATTTTCCTTTGTATTTATCTATATATTCCTGCGGGGCATGGTGCGGCGCGTGATTGGCACCTGGACAGTACCACATAAACCAAGGCTTGGACGGATTGGTTGCCTGCTGGTCGCGAAGATATTCTAAAGCATGGTCTGCTAAATCTTTAGACAAATGATATCCTTCTTCCGGGCTTGCCGGAGCATCAACAAAATGATTGTCCTCCACTAAATCTGGATACCATTGATTGGTCTCTCCTCCAAGAAATCCGTAATATCGGTCAAATCCCATCTGCAGGGGCCAAGTGCTGCGATTTCCTCCAGATGCTACATCCTGCTCTGGAACGTTATGGTCTTTTCCGATCCAAAAAGTGCTCCAGCCGTTATCCTGCAAAACCTGCCCGATAGTAGTTACCTGTTTTGGCAGCCTGCCGCTTGCTCCCGGGTATCCTGCCGCAGTTTCGGTAATTGCCGCCATTCCGTTTAGATGGTGGTTGCGGCCTGTTAATAATGTAGAACGTGTTGGCGAGCATAAGGCAGTGGTATGCCATTGCGTATATATCAGACCGTTATCTGCCAATTTCTGCATGGTGGGCATATTAATAGCTCCTCCATATGGGGACCATGCAGCCAATCCAGTATCATCGTATAATATAAATAAGATATTCGGGGCGCCCTTTGGGGCTACCTTGGGCGTATAAGGAGCCCAGTCTTCTTTAGAATCGCGAACATCAAGACTGATTTTTCCTTTAAATGTCTCCTTAGTTACCTGCTGGGGATCTGCCTGTGCCAGTATTCTATAAGGCACGCTGAAGAAAAATAGGCATAAAGCTAAAAGCATTGCGCTTTTTTTAGGTTTGGTATTTTTTTTGGCGTTCATAATGATTTGTATTAGTTAATATTAAATCTATTTCATTACTGAGAAAATAACAGCCCGGGAAAAAGGTCTTTTTACAATACAGCAGAGCCATCTATGGGGCTTTCAAAATTGCTTGGGCTGGTAGAACAAAAAAATGTAAGGCAGGTAGTTTTTTAAAGCATAAGCTAAGTTAAGTAAAAAAAAAATAAGTAAATGCATTGATATTTAAATATTTGATGTTTTTGTTAGCAGATTGTTCCTGTTAATTAAAATTTAAAAAAAAAGATCTCTAAAAATTGATTTTTATTCTTAATTATTTTATTTTTAATGTTTTATGTAAGTTTACGGTTTTAAGGAACTAGCAGGCAGATAAATTTTATTTGTAAGAAGTGAATTTTCCGTATCGGGAATTATACATAGATAATTCCTATAATTAACAAAGGGTGTATGTTTTGTTTTTTTATTAATCTAAAATCATTTATAATGGAAGACGTAAATAGAACAGTAAGAAAAGCCGCCATATGGTGCCTGTCGGGAATTTTATTAATTTCCTTTGAAGCCGCAGCGCAGCGCCATCGAGGGGGAGCGAACAGGCCAGCTGCAGGCGCCCATTCCAGACCCGCACCAAAAGCAAGACCGTCTGCTGCTTCTAGGCCAGCCGCTTCAAGGCCGGCCGCTTCAAAACCAGCGGCAGCAAGGCCGAAAAACAGCAGTGCGGCAGTGACAAGAACCAAGCCTGCTGCGGGCGGCAATTCCAAAATAAACAATAAGAAAAGCACGGTAAACCGAAATTCGGGGATTGCAAAGAATACTTCAGGCAGAAATGTGAATGGGAAGGCAGGCACCGCCAATAGAAATAAAAATACCAATATCAGCGGGAACACGGTCAATAGAAATAGAAATAACATCAGTATTGACAGGAGCAGGGATATTAACATCAACCACAATAGAAATACCGTAGTGAGAAGAAATACCGTTGTTTATGCGCGTCCTCCTTACCGTTATGGCGGTTACAGGTACAATACGTACCATCCGTATTATTTCCATCCCTACAGGCCTTTCTATTGGGGGCCGGTCTGGCATCCGTGGGGATTTTTTGTAACCACGTTGGCCGTCACCGCCATTGTGGTGAGTGTTGAAAACAATCAGTACCATTATGATCAAGGGGTATGGTATGCACCTTCCAATGGGGGGTACACCGCTGTGCCGGCACCCGTCGGGGGAACGGTAAACAATATTCCCAGCGGTGCTGAAACGGTCAATACCGGGACAGTCAACAATTATTACTATGGAGGGACGTATTATGAAAAAGAAGGGAGCACTTATAAAGTGGTAGCTCCAACAGCGGGCACACTGGTGGATAATCTGCCCGATGGAGGTGAAGAGGTTACCATTGGAGATGTGAAATATGTAAAATTTGGAGAAACCTATTACCAGCCCGTACAAGTTGATGGCAAAAACAAATACGAAGTTGTTTTGGTCGAAGAAGACAAATAATTTTATGCACGGACGTTTTTCTGTGAAATATGTCTGGTCTGGGAATAGATAAGATGAAAACGTAATAAATTAATGCCTTCAAATTAAGAGAATGAACAGAAATGGAGAAATAATAGTGATAGAGGACGACGAGGATGACAGGCTTATGCTTGGGGAAATTTTTGAGAGCCTGGATATTCCCAGTAAAGTGACCTATTTTTCTGATCCAACTAAGGTTATGGGGTATTTGTCCGGTACAAAGGTGAAGCCTTTCCTTATATTGTCGGATATCAATATGCCGGGGCTCAACGGCTACCAGCTCAGGGAAAAAATTCTCAGTGATGGGGAATTGGAAAAAAAATGCGTGCCGTATATTTTTCTGTCCACCTCAAAGGCTCCTTTGGATGTGGAAAAGGCATTTTCGTATCCCATACACGGCTATTTTGAGAAAAAATTTGATTTTAAGGAGTATCAGAATATTATCAGTGGGATTGTGCAATACGGGAAGAACAGCAGCACGCTTAATCTTTAATTTAAGCAGAGCCGGGTTAAAAGGCGCGGCGTTGCATTAGAATTTTTAAAATAACCAGCGCATAAATAAAATCAGATAAGATGAAAAAAACAAATAATGCAAGACCTTCCAAACTGCTACTGTTTTTTGCTTTGCTGATCCTGGTGGCGGGCTGCAAAAAAGACAGCCTGAAACAAGAAAATCCTGCCCCAGACATCAGACAGCCTTCAGCATCGGGCATGGATCCTCTGCCTTCATGGAACGACACTAAAGTAAAAAAACAAATTCTGGCATACATCGCAGATGTGACCAATTCGGAAAGCTCAAATTTTATCCCGGTAAAAGACCGTGTTGCCGTTTTTGACAATGATGGAACCTTATGGGCTGAACAGCCGTTTTATTTCCAGCTTTTCTTCGCTATGGACCAGGTAAGAGCCGCCGCTTCCAAACATCCTGAATGGAAAAATAAACAGCCCTTTAAGGATGTTCTGGAAAATAATATGCCCGGGCTTCTTAAACAAGGCAAAGCAGGGCTGCTTGAGATCATTGCCGCAAGCCATTCAGGAATGACAACCGACCAGTTCGAATCTGACGTAAAAAAATGGATCAGCACAGCGCAGCATCCCACAAAAAAGAAATTATACACTCAGCTCATTTATCAGCCGATGCTTGAGCTGGTAAGATTTCTGCAGGCCAGAGAGTTTAAGGTATTCATTGTTTCAGGCGGGGGAATTGATTTTATGCGCGCATGGGCAGAGGATATCTACGGCATTCCCAAAGACCAGATTGTGGGGAGCACCCTGCAGGCTAAATATGAGTATAACAATGGAAATCCTGTAATTACCAAGCTTGCCGCTCTTGATTTTAATGATGATAAAGAAGCAAAACCTGCAGCAATAGAAAAGTATATAGGCAGAAAGCCCGTATTTGCGGCGGGGAACTCTGACGGTGACCTGCAGATGCTGCAATGGACCGCCTCCAATAAATATAAAAATTTTGAACTCTATGTGCATCACACGGATTCGGTTCGCGAGTGGGCCTATGACAGGAAATCTCCCATCGGAGCTTTGGATAAAGGTTTAGATCAGGGGAAAGCTGAAAACTGGGCTTTTGCAGATATAAAAACGGACTGGAAAGCCGTTTTTGCGGCCGATCAAAAAAAATGATATGAAATGGTTTATATATTCCATGCCGTTAAAATATTTGGCCGCAGCAGGGTCTTCTTGATAAAGGCCCTATAGGATTTCTTTATCTCTGTTAAGGGACAGCCGTAAAAGCAGCGAGATCTGCATATTCATTTTAACATCAATTTCAATTATGAGCCGGTTTAGCAAGTTTTTTATTTCATTCTGCACGCTTACAGCATTTCAGGCAGCAAGCGGCCAGCAGGAAGCACCCTATACGGTCGGATTCATTCCGGCTTCAATATCGGAGGCCGATATTGCTTTTCCCGTTTATGAAAAATGGCACCTGAGCGCGCAGACCGATATGCAGCTGGTAACCCAGGGCTCTTATGATACAAAGAATCCCTTTGAATATACCCAGCGGGTGGTAGTGAGACCCTGGCTTATCTATTCGGGGTTTAAGAATATAAAGCTGTGGCTGGGATACGCTCACAACCAGAAATATGCCGTGCGGGAAATGGGCAATTATGAAACCTTAGAAAACAGGCTTATCCTAATGGGCACTTTTTCCCAGAATATGCCCAGAGGAAATATTTTTGAGCAGGTTCGTTTTGAAACTAAATTTTTTGATGACCGCAATGGGGTCCATCAGACTGTTCCCAGGATCAGAATGAGGTTTGGAGTGAACCATTTTTTACCCCAAAGCAAAAGCAAACCTCTTTTTTTGGCTCCAAACATTGGGTATTATGCCGAATTAATGCTCAAATTTGCTTCCAAGGATTACGCCACGGAGCATTTTGACATCTTTAGGCTCTCGGCATACTACACCGCCGGGATTACTCCCAATATCCATTTTTTAGCGGGCATTATCGGGCAGATGCAGCTTCGCACAAACGGGACACAGTTTGATGTTTATTACGGTCCGATGGTGTCGATTAAGTATACTGTCAAACCCAAGGAAAGGGAGACTTTTGACAGTGTGGACGGTGGAGCGGACTGATTGTTTTGTTTTGGTTGGTGAAAATGTTTTACTCTAATATTAAACCTTATTGATATGAAAAAAATTTTAAGGCAGGTGGAGCGCAACTGCATATCGGGGGCTCTGGTGCTGCTCCCTCTGGTTGTTTTTTTTATGATACTGAAAAAAGTCTGGTTCTTTTTCCAGAACTACGGAGAAAAAGCCGCCCATCTATTCCGCTTTGATCAGATTCTGGGCGTATTTGCCAGCGACATTATCGGGGGTATTCTACTGCTGCTGCTCTTATATTTCAGCGGTTATCTGCTGCACCTGACCTATATCAGAAAATTTACCGGATGGATCGATGATAAGCTGATGGTCTTCCTGCCGGGATATGAAAAGAATAAAAAAATAGCAGAGGATAAACTAAAGGCAAAAGAAAAAAAAGCAAGCACCGATCTGCCGGTGCTCTTAAAGAATGGGGATTATTGGCAGCCTGCGCATCTGATAGAAGAAGGTGAAGGGGGAAGCGCGGTTGTTTTTGTCCCTGCAGCGCCTTCTAAAGAACATGGGCAGATTTTTCTTGTAAGCGCTAAAGATATAAAACGCCTTCCCAACAGCACGCTGGCAGAGATTGACGGCAGTATAAAATCACGCGGAAGAGGACTGATAGATTTAAGTTAGTGCTGCCTCACAGACTAAGGTCCCGGCATAATGCCGTAATAGTCAGCCATAACAGTTCAGAGCAAATAACAGCAATAAGCATGCTGCAGATAAAATGTAACTTGGCATAAACTTTAGCATGGAAGAATTATGGGAAAGAAAATAGCGTTAATGTTCCTTATTGGGTTTTCGCATAGTTACAGCCAGTCAGATAAGCTGAATCAATTCTGGAACGAATATGCATTTACTGCAGATCTCAGCCAGAATTGGGTTCTTGAACTTGATGCGGGCTTAAGTTCGAGCAGTATTCCGGATAATCCGAATATGTTTCACAATATTACGCAGGTCTATTTCAGGGCCTGGGCGCATTATTATCCGGCCCAGAGATGGAAACTTTCTATTTTCTATGCTTATTTCGGCAACAGGAACGTTCCGGAATTAAGCCAGGAAAATACTCCTGAATTACGAAGTGCAGTTCAGGTCACCTATAGTTTATTTACCCAAAAAAGCTTTAAGGTGAACCTTCGTGGCAGGTTTGAGGACAGGCATCTTAAAAACGAATCTTCAAATTTTGAAGCCGTAGAACGTTTTCGGTTTCAGGTCAAGGCCGTATATCCGCTTAACTTTTTAAAAGTAAATAAAATTCCAATTTATTCATTTGCATCTGACGAAGTTTTTTTCAAAACCAAAAGCGCGGTAAGCGGACCTGATTTTTTTGACCGCAACCGCTTTACCGTGGGGCTCGGCATATCACTCAATAATGATATCCAGATTGAGCCTTCGTATGCGCGCGAGGTAATGCCTAGAGAAACTTCGGATCAGCTTGTCAATGCCTTTCAGCTTAATTTTATTTTTAATAATTTCTTTTCTAACCTTACAAAATCATTTAAGCGGACCAAAACAAGCGTTGATGACGGAAGCAGCGGAATTTAAGCAAAAGGGGCATGAAAGATCACGTTCTTACTTTCTTTTGCAAAACCCTGAAGATGTGCAGTCCGTTGGGGCACCTATTATGAAAAAGACGTTAATGTCTGTAAAGTTGCAGTTCCGGCAGCCAATGCAATTCCAGAAAGGCTGCCAAAAAAGGGAGGCAAGCAGCTGCCATCGGAGATGTTAAGTGCATCAAATTTGGAGAAGCATATCAGATCGTACATGCAGAAGACGGAAAAACAAGTGCGAAGCGCTACAAGCTGAGAAAGAAATCTGATTTTTAAAAAACATTAAACAATACCAAAATTATTGACCATGAAGAATAAACCCTTTTGGCTTTTTGCGGCCCTGGCACTTTTCATTATTTCACTTGCTTACGGTTACACTAAATTAATCGTGCCTAAAAAAGAAACAGCAGATGCTGTGCAATGTCATGAAACTCCAAATATAGGATCGCCTTCTACATTTCAACCAACCATTGAAAACAAGCACAAACCAGCAGGAAAAGCGCCCAAAGGCATGGTCTGGATTCCCGGCGGAGAATTTTCTATGGGAAGCAGTGCTGAAGATGAAAGTTTGTGCAGCATCAAAGGGGTTACAAAAGATGCCGCGCCAATACACCGCGTGTATGTTGACGGTTATTATATGGATGAATCCGAAGTAACTAACGAAGAGTTTGAAAAATTTGTTAAAGCAACCGGATATGTAACTGTTGCAGAACAAAAACCGACAAAAGAAGAGTTTCCTGATGCAAGCGAAGAAGATTTAATTACGGGTTCCGCGGTATTTACCCCTGCTTCATCTGCAGTTAATTTGAATAATTTTCTGCAGTGGTGGCGCTATGAACCCGGCGCTGACTGGAGGCATCCTGAAGGACCTCAAAGCACTATTAAAGGAAAGGGAAATTATCCTGTAGTTCACGTAGTTTACGAGGATGCTGCCGCATATGCAAAATGGGCTGGAAAAAGGCTTCCGACAGAAGCAGAATGGGAATTTGCCGCACGTGGGGGAAAAACTGGAAATTTATACGTTTGGGGAAATGATTTAAAACCTAAAGGGAAATTTCAAGCCAATATTTACCAAGGGCATTTCCCAATAAAAGATCGCGATACGGGAGAAGACGGATTTAAAGGAATTGCTCCAACAAAACAATACGCTCCAAATGGATATGGTTTGTATGATATGGCTGGAAATGTTTGGGAATGGGTAAATGACTGGTACAGCATAGATTATTACAGAACCTTGGCAGAAAGCGGCAAAACAGCCAAAAATCCGCAAGGGCCAGACGCTTATTATGATCCCAGCGATCCCACACAAATAAAACGCGTGCACAGAGGCGGCTCATTTTTATGCACAGACCAATATTGCACCAGATATATGGTTGGAACCAGGGGAAAAGGGGAAATCAGATCTGCAGCAAACCATGTTGGTTTCAGATGTGTGAAAGACAAATAGCATTTATCGTTCTGCTTCATCGAACCGGCTTGAGAGCTGTTATTTTCTAAAGTAAGCCGCTTTGAAAAAAATAAGCAGTAATTTAGAAAACTCAGCTGTGTTATAAATGGCATTATTTGTTTTTCAGGCTCAAATCATATAGAAAGGTAAATAAGATGGCAACTAGAGTTAAAATAATTCCGAGATGTAAATTATTGCAGAGGTAATGAACTCCGTTTATTTTAAAAATTAATAGAAAATTTGCGGGAAACAATAGTCCTGCAACTGTAAATACAGACCCTGAAATCATTAAAAGCAGAATTAGGTACTTCATGAAAAATTCTATTTGCGTGAGTTGCAAATATAGAAAATAAGTATCTCTTTTTGGGTTAAAATATTGGTTTTTAGATTTTTAGAGTGTGTTTTTTTTGTTTTTAAAATGAACCGGCTTTTAATTGAGAATGCAGCAATTTAAAGATGATAAATTTATAAAGTAATAATTCTGGGCCGCATTTTGAAGAGCGAATGCTCTGCGATTTTCAGTAGGCAAGAATTTGATCTTAATGATTTAACAGGCATATAGAAAGTTATCCGTCACAAGTATGCCACAATAGTTGGAATGGCAGATTTTTTGAAATAATGCTAAATTTTTTGCAGCAGAAATAGTATCAGCTCCAAAGAACAGGCGCCATGTTTTGGCGCAAAATTAGGCTGTCCAAAAAATCTTTAAAAGACCGCTGATTTTCTTTCGGTAAAATTAAAGGCAGCCCCAACATGGGGGCGCTGCCGGCAAGATCTATAGGAAGAAAATTATTTATCTTAAAATTATGGAATGGCTGAAATCTTTTTGGCATTTATGCACTACATTTGATAAGCACAAAACCGATTCAAGATGATAAGTTCAGAGAATTCCCGCCCGTCCGCTGAAGGGGTAAATGAAAAAGAGCCTGTAAAGATTATACTGGCCGAGGATGATAAGGACGATCAGGAATTATTCATCGATGCCCTGGATGAGGCGCAGGTCCCCTCAGAGGTAACCACCGTTGAAAACGGGCAGCAGCTCATGGACAGCCTCAGAGACAAATCCCAGCCAGATCCCGATATTATTTTTATAGATGTCAATATGCCTGTTAAGGGGGGCAGGCAGGCGCTGGAAGAAATAAGGGGCGATAAAGATTTTCGGGACATTCCTGCCGTTATGATCTCCACCTGGAGCCATCCTTCGGATATTGAAGAGAGCTTTGAAAAGGGGGCGGACCTTTATGTCCAGAAGCCCAATTCTTTTGCAGGCTTTGTGATGGTGATAAAGAAAGTCTTCTTTCTGCACTGGGCAAAAGCTTTATTGAGGCCGGCCATAAATTTATTTTTTGTTTCGGAAAAGAATACCTCCCAGGGTGACTTCTAAGGGCTTTTGCCTGCGTTATACGTCTATTTTGCCCTTGTGATGCTGCTTTAGCCATTTTTCCATTTTCTGGAGCAGCTGGATCTGCTCTGGATCCCCTGAGGGGTCTGAAAGCCCGGTGATGGTTCTCTTGTAATTGAATCTTTTATCTTCGAAAAGGCAGGTGAATTTCGGAAACTCGTTGTGGGATACCAGCCAGGTGTCCTTTCCTGCATTTTCAATTTTAAATTTTTTCATTTCCGTCATCTTTTTAATCTCTGCAGACAATCAGCTGCGAATGCATCTGGGCTGTTTTTTGCCGCTCAGTTTTGAACTGCAAAAATAGAATATTATTGCAGGTGATGGATAGTAAAGAATGCAGAATATTTGAATTTTATATGGTATCTGCCTTCTGTTCTAAAGGCAGGGTAACGGTAAATTCCGCCCCATTGCCATTTTCTCCGGCAGCAGTTATTTTTCCATTATGCCTTTCGGCAATTTTTCTGCACAGTGCCAGACCAAGTCCGTTTCCCTCGTACTGGTCTTTGGAGTGCAGCCTTTCAAATGCCGTAAAGATCTTTTCAGCGAACCGGCCATCGATTCCAATGCCATTGTCCTTTATTTTTATCTGCACAAAATCTTCCCCTCCAATATGGATTGTGCTGTTTGTTATGGTCACCCTGGGCGGCTGGTCCGCTTTTGAAAATTTTAGGGCATTCTGGAGGAGGTTATAGAAAAGCTGGCTGATTAGAATCGGCGCTCCCTGAATTTGCGGCAGGTCAGAAGCAATTAAAACAGCGCCTTTTTCTTTTATGACCAGTTCCAGATCTATTTTTATATTTTCAATAACCTCATTGAGATCTATGGCTTCGATATGCTGCAGGGTTTTATCTACGGTCGAATAGGTCAGGATCCCTTCAATAATATTCTCCATCCTTTGGGCGGACTGGGCTACTTTATGAAGATATTTTTCAGATTTGCCACTGGCGCTTCCTTCCATATCATCTCTTAAGAGGGTATTGAAAATTTTAATTTTTCGCAGCGGTTCGCGAAGGTCATGGCTCACCACGCTGGCAAAATGCATAAGGTCTCTGTTGGAGCGGTTGAGTTCATTTGTGCGGCTTTGGACCTGCTTTTTTAATTCTTCCTGAAATTCTCTGTGCTCATGGATATCCTGCACAATGCCTATTATGGTTTTGGGGCTGCCTTGTTCATCCTTGATAATCCTGCCGTTAATTTTGGTCCAGCGGTGCGGGCGGCCGTCATTTAAAATTCGGGCTTCGTAGCATATTTTCCCTGTCACTGCCGCTTCTTTATGCGCCTTTTCCCGCGCCGGGAGGTCATCGGGATGCAGTTTTGCAATTAAATCTTCATTGGTTGCATCACCTGAAATGGAACAAATGGCATCGAAGCTTCCCGATGTTTTGATTTTCTTTGTGGCAAGGTCTATTTCGTAGCTCCCTATGCCCGAACTCTCAATGGCCATCTTAAGTTTTTCATTGGAATGCTGCACTTCCTCTTTGGCCAGCTGCAGATCCGTGACATTAGTGCCCGTATTAAGTACGCCGTATACTTCTCCCTTCTCATCAAAGAGGGGTATAAAGCTGTAATTGAAGTAATGTTCAGTCATCACACCGTCTATCGCCAGATCTACTTTTTTGGCTGCGGCATGAAAGGCGGTGCCGGTTTTAAGCACGCCCAGCGCCTCATCGAGAATCTGCTGCTTTTCAATTTCTGGAACAACCTCAAGATAGGTTTTTCCAATAACATCATTCCCTTTTCCATAGGTTTTGATCATGGCGGCATTGGCCAGTTCAATTTTAAGATTATCTCCCACATATACCCCTACGGGCATTGGAATAGCGTCAATTATACTTTGCAGAAGCCTTGGATTATGGTGCATAGCGTTGGGTTTTATTTAGTTCTTATGGCTAATCTAATGTTTTCTAATATTTTACTGTTATGCTGGCGGCGTATAGTGTATCATAATTCCAATAATTGAAAGCTGAATTGCAGGTGCTTTGACAAGAGCCGCTTCCATTATTTCATGACGGATCTTTCTCTTCAATGATCACAACTGAAAAAACCGTCAGACAGATTGCATATCAGACGGGCATCCATAATAAACATAATCTTCCATTTTATGTCCGCTTAAAATTTCTCCGCAAACCGCAGGGAATTAAAAGATAAATAAGCGCAGAATTGGTGATGGAATGAACGGTGCCGTACTATTTATATGATATGGTTTTTTGTATTTTGTATCGTAAAATTATATTCTGCCAAAGCACAGCCTTAAGGCTGAGGATTGCAAGCAAATATGAGGCTTAAGATGGTTTTTCTTTTTATATGAATAAGATTTGTTTTTACATAATTCGCATTATATTGATTCATAGCGGATACGGGAAGGCTCACAGCAGCTGCCTTAAGAAGCTTTTAAGATTTTTTAAAACGCAGATTCATATGGGGCTGGCGCAAAGCCGCCACTTTCAATTCTCTTTTCGTTTTGAAAGTTTTCCACTTGCCATTCTTTTGCCTGCGCATCAGGGACTAAAAGTTTTGAATCGGCAAGAGAATTCTAATTGGATTGAGGTGGTGCAGATGCCAGCCAACTATCATTATGCAAATTGGCCGACCAGCTTTTAAATTTCTTATATTTAATTCTGATCGATGCGCTAAAGCCTGGCAGCTAAGGAATCATAAAAAAAAGCAAAAAGGAGCTTTTAATCAGAGTTCCCTTTTGTTGATCCAAAAAAATCACCGGACCTATGGAAAATCAGGACAGAAAATTTTCCACTGCCGCGTTCAAGTCTTTGCGCAGCAGCTCAATGGAATACTGTTTGGTCAAGAACTGCGCCGCCAAGTGATCCTGAGCAAATGCTTTGTCTATTTCGCTGGATGATGTACTGTATATAATTACCGGAATATCCTGCAGCGCCGCTTCTTTTTTGATCTGCTTTAGGAAGCTGCGTCCGTCCATAACGGGCATATTGAGATCAAGGAAAATCAGATCAGGCTTTGTAAAACTGCCGGATCGTAACTTTTCAAATGCCGCTGCGCCGTTTTCGGCCTGCTGAAATGCAATTAAGGGATGCTCCTGGCTGAGAATTTCCTCAAAAATTTCGCGGTCGTCGGGATCATCATCAATTAAAAAAATGGTTTTCATCTAGGGATTGTAATGGGCAGCAAAGATATAGTTTTCCGTTTCATTATCTTACAATTCCTTATTTTATTTTTCATGAAGCCTTGGGAAAATCAATGTAAAAGCGGTTCCGACCCCTTCCTGAGAGGAAGCGGTGATCTCACCTTTGTGGTTCTGCATGATCTTGCGGCACATGGCCAGTCCGATCCCCGTTCCGGAGTACTGGTCATTGCCGTGCAGGCGCTGGAAGATATTAAATATCTGTTCGGCATGCTGCTGGGAGAAACCTATCCCGTTATCGCGCACCTCTATTTTTATGTGCTCAAGTTCCAGATCCAGGGCGTGGAGCCTTTTTTCGGATTCTGCCATCGGCTGGGCCGTAATGCTGATCTGCGGCGGCGCATCAGGTTTGGTGTATTTCAGGGCATTGGATACCAGATTGCCGAAAAGCTGCGACATTTGAAGGGGGATTGCTTCCACAATAGGGAGCTCTCCAATCTGCACCACGGCATTTTTCTGTTCAATAATAAGCTCAAAGTCCGTCAGGACATCGGCTACTGCATCATTAAGGTCTACCGGTTCAAACTGCTGGGTGATATTGGCCAGTTTGGAGAACTGCAGCACATCCTTGATCAGGTTTTCCATTCTTCGCGATGAGGTCAGGATTTTGTCGATGTAGAACTGCACCTTCTGGGGATTTTTATCCAGATTGCTTCTCATCATATCGGTAAAAATGCTGATTTTCCGTATCGGTTCCTGCAGGTCGTGGGAAGCGATATAGGCGAATTGGGAAAGCTCGCGGTTGCTGGCTTCGAGTTCAGCATTTGCTGACACGAGCTCTGCAGTCTTCTCTTTTACCTTAAAGGCAAGTTCCTGCTGCAGGCTGCGCTGTTTGGTCACATCCTGTGCCGTGCCGCTGAGCGCGGCTACAGATCCGTCCTTACTGTAGAGCACCTGCGCATTGGCATGGATGATGCGCTGCTGGCCGGTTATCTTGTTTACGATCTCAAATTCATAATCGTAAAAATGCTCGGACGATCCGCTGAGTGCCTCTTCCAGTGCAAGGGACACCTTATCGCGGTAGGGCGGCGAAATACGCTCCAGGAACTGCTCGCGTGGGGCGGTGCTGGTGTCCATTCCAAGCCAGTTTTTAAAACGCTCAGAGCAGGTGATGGTTTTTTCCCCGGCGTCAAGGGTCCAGGTGGCGAGTTCGGCCAGTTCTATGGCGCCGGTGAGCGCCAGTCTGGTCTCTTCGAGTTTTTTGGAAGCCATGACCTGATCGGTAACATCGACGGCAATGTCCATTATTCCGTAAATTTCTCCCTTTGAGTCTCGTATCGGGGTATAGGTGAATTCAAAATAATAGGTGCCCAGCTTTCCATTGACTTTCAAATCGGCAGGCACTGCGTGTCCATAGTAGGTTTCTCCTGTACGGTAAACTTCCTGGAGCAGGTCCATAAATGGCTGCCCTTTAAGCTCGGGGACCGCTTCTTCCATGGGAAGGCCGATAACGGAGCGGTCCTTGCCCCAGTAGCTGACCATAATGTCGTTGGCAATCTCTATTTTCATGTCCAGACCCGTAAAGAGGCAGATCCCGAACGGTGACTGTTCGACCATGGCACTGATCTTATGCTGGCTTTCAGTAATGGCTTTACGCCCGGAGATGATCTCGTCCATATCCATACAGAATCCTGCATAACCGCCGTAATTCCCATCGCTGTCAAAGAACGGATCTCCTGCGGCCCTGCACCAGATGAGTTCGCCTGTATTTTTTTCGGCCCTGAACAGCACGTCAAAATGTTTCCTGCTTTGGATAGCGTCCAGAAATGCTTTTTTAGCCTGCAGATAGTCCTGTTCATAAATTACGCGTGTCCATCTGCCTGCCAGCAGTTCCTCGTACGGAAGTCCTGTAAATTCAATAAGGGTCTTATTGAAATAGGTCATCATGCCCTGGGTATTGCAGAGCCATAAACCGGTCGGTGAGCTGTCGGTCACATTTTTGAAAAGCACTGCGGCGTCCCGCTGCGCCTGCTGCAGGCGTGACTCGGCGAGCCTCAGCGCATCACGGTTTTTCTCCTGCTGGGAGATATCGGCAATGGTGCCTGAGAATGCCGATGTTTTTCCATCCGAAGTAAGGATTCTGGCTGCCGACACGGCAATGCGGTGTATGCTGCCATCGTCCCAGATGACCCGGGGCGTGTAGAAAAAGGAGCCGTTTTCGATTCCGTTCTGGATAGCCTGGGACCGCAGCTGCAGGTCCTCGGGATGAAGGTATTTGAGGAAATCCTTCCTCTTGCAATTCTTCTTGATGCTGCCTGTGAGCAGCAGGCTGAATTCGGGGGAATAGTCTATGGTGTTGTCGGCGAAGTCGATGTTGAAAAGCCCAAGTCCCATACTTTTTATGGTAAGGTCGGTGAGCTGTCTTGATTTTTGGAGTTCCTCGGCCGCTTTTTTATGCTGGGTAATGTCCTGCAGTGTGCCGTTAAAACGGTAGGCCGTTTTGTTTTGGTCAAACCATGCTTTTCCCAGGGCATGCACAATACGGCGCTTTTTAGTTTTAGGATGTACGATGGTATATTCAATATCATATTTGCCGCCTGACCCATAATCCAGGGCCTTCCGGATGCTTTCCATTACGCGCTGCCTGTCCCAGTCGGCAATGGATTCAAGTGCTATGGGCAGCTGTATTTCCTCATCGGATTTAAGGCCGAACCATTTTTTGAGTCTTGCATTTGCACCAAAGCGGTTTGTGGCCGGGTTCAGGTCAAAGGTCCCAAATTCGGCAGCAGTGATGGCGAATTCCAATTCGTCCCTGTTTTCCTTAAGTATACGGCTGTGGTTTACTTTTTCAGTAGTTTCATTGCAGATCACCAATACGCCTTTGATCTGCCGCTGATCGTCCCTGATGGGGCTGTAGCTGAAAGTCCAATATGCGTCGTCCATTTTTCCGTTGCGCAGGATCGGCATCAGCAGGTCATCGTACCACACGCTTTCCCCAGTGCTGAGCACCTTTGTGATAAGAGGATAAATAAAGTCCCACATTTCCGGCCAGCAGTCGATGCCTTTTTGTCCCATGGCTTTGGGGTGTCTGCCCTGCGTGCCAAAAATGGGGCTGTAAGAGTCGTTATAGAACTGGATCAGGCCATCCCCCCACCAGAGGAACATCGGAAATTTTGAGGATACGATGGTGGCTATTGTATTTTTGAGGCTTTCGGGCCAGTTTCTGGGACTTCCCAAAGCATGGTTTTCCCAGTCTATATTTGCAATAAGCTCGGCAGATTCTCCTCCGTTCTGAAGAAAGTAATATTCGGAATTCGTAAAGTCTTGGTTCAAGTCTGTGGTTTTAGGCAGGGGCGCTGCAGGGCAGCAGCCTTAGCTTTTCTGTAAAAGTAAGCAATTTATTTTTCCCAGTCGTTTTCGGCAAAAAGCAGGTTTTCCTGCTCATCGGCATCTTTTCCCAGTCCTTCGGGCGCATAATTTTTTTTTTCGTATTCCATGATTTTAGCAATTTTGATGCGTCCTTGATCAGGAAGATTTTTTCTAAAATTAATTTTTTTTGCTTCCCTTGGTTTTATACAATTCTATTTGAATCTTCTAAAATTTTCACATTGCGGAGTCTGTTTTTTAACACATCCGTGTTTTGAATATGCTTTCTAAATAATTATATTTGATTCAGGAAATATGCCAAAACAAACAGGCCAATCTTTTACAATGGAAAAAGCGATACAGCTAAAGGTGAGAAAAGATTTGGATGCCAAAATGCAGCACACCATTCTTAAGCTCAAGGGCAGCCTGATATCAAAGGGCTATACTGAGATCATCCATATCCTGGACCAGGATGAGGAGTATCATCTCAACACTTTTGAAACGGCCGCTGAAAAACGCAATGAAGCCCGGCAGTATATTGCCGCCTTTATCGACAGGGAAAACCTTGCCGATACTATAGAGGTACGATAAATTATGTTTAAAGAAGCATCGCAGAGAAAACAGCGCCGGCAGCGGGCAGTTTTGCTCATTGCTTTTTTTTTTAAAGAGGCTGCATGCTGCTATCGGTTTATTTTTTCCGTGTGGTGCTGATAGAGCCATTTTTCCATTTTCTGGAGCAGCCGGATTTCATTTAGGTCCCCTGCAGGGTGGGACAGCCCTGTGATGGTCTTTCCATAGTTGTATCTTTTATCCGCAAAGGAGCAGGTAAACTTGGGGAACTCGTTATGGGATACCAGCCATTTGTCGTTGTCTTGTTTTTTAATTTTAAACTTTTTCATTTTGCCATAATTTCCCAGACAGGCGCTCCGATTAGAGAAGACTGCTGTTTGAGGCTGTCTGCGCGGCCGGGTTTTTAAACTGCAAAATTAATGGATTATTGCAGTTATTTTGTTATATAATTTATAGATGGGGATGTTTTTTGACGCCGTTTATTATCGCTGAGATACATCAGCCGGATTTTGGCAGGTCCCTTTTTTTATGGCTGTCTGCATAAAAGCAGGCAGAGTTCTGTAAGGTCTGGATTAATCGGTATTGGGAAAATTGCTGTGGAATTTTATTCGGAGCAGTCATCACTGTTAATTGTAAATTATGCTTTTTTTTGGAGCTTTTTCCCGCTATCCGTTGCACCCGAGCGAAAGCGAACTGGCGAAGCAATCTTCTGCGCCGAACCCAGGCGCAGAAGGATTTCCACTGCTGTCGGGGCTTGGGACTCTGAGGAGCCCTGTTTTGTTTTGACAACTATCTGTCAGTCCTCCCTTATTTTGTCACGGTGGTTTTTACCCCACTAAATCATTTCTGAGATCATATCGTGCAGTGTATAGCAGTACACAGAAGCTGTGCACTCAACTGTTAACTGTTGGAGGTAAGTTTTTATACATCCTTGGTAAATAATGTATTAAAAAAAAACACGACAAAAGATGATGTTTTTCTTTTGTCCCGACTAGTGACCCAGACGGGACAAATTTCAACAAAATTTATGGAAGATTTGAAGAGATTGGCTTACTGGAAGTAGAGGCTGTCTTTCATTGACTTTATAAATTTGGTTTGGCTATCCTGCTGGGGATCGATGGAAAAGTTATTGAATAGTCTATTTAAACAGAACAAACTGTATTAATTTTTTAATCATAAAATTTGATGGCAGCTCCAGTATTGTCGTTTATCTTGACCCGCCATTTATCGGAATTATGATAATTTGAAGGAGTAAGTTGTAAATGTTTCCCGCCTATGAGCTATAATTTTGCACTTATTCAAAATTTAACTATATAATGAAAACGCACGAAAAGAAAAGAATTAATGAAATAGATAAAGCGCAGGATTCAATAAATAGAAAAAGCATGATGATAAATGTGATGGTTTTTTCGATACTGTCGTTTATAGCGGTGCTACTCATTACAATTATCGTTTAACGGCATTTGCCTGCGATTTGTTTAGCTTTAGTTTGCTGATAAAAGAATTTTACAAAATTTCTGACTTTCAATAGACGCCTTTAGGCGGCAAGGGCTGCTAATGGCATTTTTTAGGAGCTTTTTCCGCTATTCCGTTCTGATCTTCTTGGACCTGAGTGCAAAAGGATTTACGCTGCTATCAAAGCTAAGCAGCTGACCGGATAGTTTGGTGACAAATAGCGGAATATGCAATATGCTGTTCTTTGGAAATATTAAATAGTTTACCAATTGGTAATCCTAAATGAGTTTTTAGTAAAAGCAGTGAGCCCGAAATAAATCGGGCCCCTTATAATCAAATTCAATTGCAATTCTAAACCTTTGGAATCATTCGTGATTAAATCCGTTTTTTTTTTTTTGCTATCTTATGCTAAACTTTCTCCTATAAGAAGGCGGGTGCTGAGAACAACCCTGTTCCAAAGATTGATGGTAATTACGGCCGTTATTATATCTGCTATCTGGTTTTCGCTGAAATACAGCAGAGCCTTTGAATAGGTTTCATCCGTTAGTCCATTCTCATGGATCAGCGTTATTTCTTCGGTTACCGCCAGTACTGCTTTTTCCTCTTCTGTAAAAATGTCCCCGGCTTCCCTCCATGCACTCAGGAGAAAAATGCGCTGGTTTGTCTCGCCGTTTTTAACGGCATCTTGAGTGTGGATGTTGATGCAGTAGGCACAGCCGTTGATCTGCGAGGCACGTATCTTTATGAGTTCTTTGGCTGTCTTGGATATGGAAATCTTTGAGAGGTAGCTTTCAAGGCCGATCATCGCTTTTAGTGCATCCGGGGCGGCCTGCTTAATGTTAAGTCTTTTTTGCATGGTATTATTCTTTTAAAATTGTTTCATGCAAAATTGAATAATAAGAAAATAAAAAAACTTAAACTGGTTTAAGAAAGAAGCTTTTTGCGGATTTCGCTTAAATATTCGGGAGTGAATCCCAGGTAGGAAGCGATCAGGTATTGGGGAACACGCTGGATGAATTCGGGGTGGTTTCGGACTGCCTGAAAATAAAACTCTTCCTTGGAGAAAGAGAAAAGAAATTTGATGCGTTTCTGGGCGGCTGCATAAGCCCGCTGATAGACAAAACGGAAATAGCGCTCCATTACCGGAAACTCCTCCAGCAGCTTCTGCTGGTTCTCCGAAGTGATGTAAAGCAGCGTGGATTTCTCTACTGCCTGAATAAAAAATTCTGTCGCGAGCCGGTTCTCGTAGGCGAAGTTATCGGTAATCCACCAGGTTTCTATGGCAAATTCAGTGGTCTGCTCGGTGCCTTTCTCATTAATATAAAACTTTCTAAGCAGGCCTTCCAAAACAAAATAATGATGCCGGCAGATCTGTCCCTCCTTTAGCAGATTTTCTTTTTTACACGTTTCTTTTATGTTGAAGTATTTTTTGATCTGCTCAAAGTCATTGTCTGAGACCTGTGCGAACTTGGCTATATGGTTTTTGAGTATATTGTACATCCGGAGTAAATGACATATTGGTTTTGACTGTTTGGCCAGCTTTTTAATCCGAATGGTGCCGCTGGCGCGCTATCAGACAAATATAGCAATAAAAAGCATAGTAATGTTTCGATATTAAGTTTTACGCGGTATTTTATTACAGTGTCTTAAGTTAATTTTGAAGCTTAATGCACCGATACTGCATTTCACGCAGATTTTGAAAATCTATAAACAATCATATGTATAGCATTATACATATTTATGGACTGATAATGGTGAAAATTATATTAACACTTTTTTTACTAAAGAAAAAATTTTCTCCGAAATGAATGATAATAACACTAGATTCTATCTTATTTGTTTATGAAAGTGATGCACCGATTCTGCACCCATATTTATAGTAATGCTATTTATATTTTTCTAGCTATTCAAGCCTTTATTTAATATACTCGAACCTAAAGTTCCTAGATAGTAATTTACCTAGGCTTTTGATTGTTAAAATATCATGTGCCACGATTCTGCCACAAAACTAAAGCTGGCGAGAAATAATAAAATTACGCCTTAACTTTCTACGACGGATTAGGTCCTAAATCCAGTTTAATAGAAACTTCTACTGGTTGAGAAGAAATGGAGTTTAATAGCAGTTTTTTAATAATTTTTTAGTTAATGTTTCTATATTTAGCCTGTTTTTTTATAATAGTTCGGCTGTGATGATAGAAGGCAACTTTAAACAATGTGCTTGTTTCTTTACAAAAGGCAATAAACTCCCGGTGAGTTTGTGTTATAAAACGAAAAGATTTGTAATGCTGCATTTCGGCGAAATGTTAACTTCCGATACCATATCGATCTTTAAGAAACAGGCCTATTTTTGTGTCTTTAATTCCTTTAACTATATTGTCTTGTCCACGAACCATTATATAAAGACCTCCAATCAGCCTGATATTGAAGTCCATATTGAAATTTAATGTAGAAAGATTAAAATGTACAGGTTGAAAAAGCATGATTATTGTTACAATACCTACCAAAAATTCAAAAACTCCATAACTCAACTTTCTTCTTTCTCTAAAAACAAACAATCCAACTGCAGCGATGATAATAACAATAATGGTTCCCCATACATTAATTGTCTGTAGAAGTATGTCAATGTTTTTATAGATAACAACAGCTGTCAAGGTTGTAATGGTGCCTGTAAAAATTCCTGAGAAGAATGTCTTTTTTTCTTTCTTTTCGTAATTTGAAATTTCTTTTTGTACTGTATCAGCTGAATTTTTAGTAGGTTGTACAAAATTTGCCAAAAGATTATTTATGTCATCTTCATGCAAGATTTCTATATCATTTTCCTCTGCTACCTTCCAAATCACTTTGTCTTGTGTGGCTATTTTGACCTTGTCCCCCTTATTAATTAACCCTAAGGCAATGGCAATGATTGAAATGTCTGGACCACTTAATCTAGTATTGTTAACTAATTCTCGGTATTGTCTGTAAAAAGGTGAATCGGGATTTATTATCGAAATTGTGCCCTGAACAGATGCTTTAGTGATTAACTCAATTCTTTTGTCAAAAGGTGCGCCACGTTGAACTGCTCTAGTATTTAGTTCTTCTATGACATCCATTGGAACCAAAAAATTCATGCCAGGTATCTGAAGTCCCAGAATCTTTGGCTGTCTTAAAATAATATTTGAGTCTAGAATTATATTTGTCATTTTGAGACGTGCTGTTTTTTATAAATCGCTATACAATAGTACATAAAAAATTGAAGTGTACTTAACATGATCTCCAGTATTAAATCATTTTATATAAAAACATGATAATGACGCCATTTTACGTGGTATTTACCTGGGAATTCAACGCAGTTCGCTTTTCTTTGTATTGATTTACTGCCTTTTAAATTTGTACTTTGACTTATATTTAACTATTCGGCTTATTTTTATTTTAAAGAAAATGCTAGTTCTTTATTAGAATTGTAAAGTCGTTTTTAATCCTTTCTATGATTTTATCAGGAATCTCAAAAATCATGGCTGTTTCGGTCCAGTAATCTATGGTCTGCTGAATTTCACTAATTATCTGTGTGTAATTTTTAATTGTGAATTTTTCAGCGAGTGCTTTTACATCTTCAAAATTTATGTCATCTTTCTTGCCGTTAACAGACAGTACCCTATAGCTCTTTTTATAATTTATTAAGGGATTTAGCGAGTAAGTGATATCATAAGCGGGAGCAAGGTTCCAAGTGTCTGTTAGCTCATCATATATTAAGCTCTGGTTTTTAAAATGATCGTCCTTATTGCAGAATATGATGTTGAAAACCATTCTTTTAAAGAGCTGTACTGATTCAGCATGCGGAATATTAAACAGCAGCAGAAGTCTGAATAAATTTTCATATTCGTTCACACTAGATGCGCTATCTGCATAATCCCAGCCAGTAATTCCTGAAATGGTCAGCACATGTTTTTTTTTGCCGTCCACTCTGTCAAAGCGTTTGGTGGCAAAATGTTTTCCATCGATCATTTTGGATTCCATCATGTTGATGCCCGCTTTCAGGGCAGTGCGATAATAGCAGTATTCAATGAGCTCTCTGTTATATGGAACGTCTTCAAGGTTTAGTTTGACAAGATAATGATTGTAATGCTCTGAATAGTTTATATCGCCAGGCACTATTGAGCCGTTTTCTTTGTTTTCAGAAATTAAGATTTTCGGACGTGCTCCCCCTGCTGAAGAGCCTATCTTGAAGACAGTGAGAAGGGATTCATGGTCGAGTTGGGCTGCGGAAGTGTTTTGCTTGGTATCCAGCACTTTCTTCAAAACTTCGACAATCTCATCGATTTCAATTTCTTTATTATATGGAATTCTTTTTCCTGGCCTGTATTCAAGTGCACCCATTCCTCTATCGGCGGTGTAGGCAAGCTGTTCAAGTACAGTTATTTTAGCGTAATCTTTATTGTTGCTCTGCAGCCATTCATTAAAAATGATGCTTCCGAAAAAATCGGGAAGAGAATCAGCTATCATGGGCGGAAGCCCTTTGAAGCTCTCGCTGTTGTATTTCCTGAAAATCTGGCTCTGCTCTATTCTTTTAATTATGCCGGTCTGGGAAGGAAATAGATTAGTCATTTTTCCTGATGCGAGAAATTCAGGTTTATACTGGAAGGTCACCGTATTGTTAGATTTTTCAAAATACAGCATTCCGATTTCCTGACCGAAGCAGTGAACTGTTATGAAATCGTTTTTAGGCATTAATAAAGGGATTTAAAGTTATCATAATCATCGATCTTCTCACGAAGAAAACGACTTAAAGCATCAAGCTCATTAAAATGCTGCCAAATGAGAAGAAGGGTGTCAATGTTGAAATTTTTTCCTGCTTCAACATTCTGAATGGTGATTCTTGAAAGATTTAGCTTTACTGCCAGATCGTCTTGGGAGATCTTTGCAGACTTGCGCATTTTTCTGGTCAGCAAACCTAGATCTTTCTTAATTTCGCTGATACTTTCTATATTAAAGAAAAACATTTTTTGAATATTTTAATATGCAAATATAGCGATTTCTGCTTAAATGCATGTTATAATTAACTTTTTCTGTTGGTTAATATTTTTGCATATTTAAATATGCATTTAGCCTTTTGTTTAGAAATAAGTATAGTATAATGTGCTTTTTAGAGTACTTTGAATTCCTTTTTTAATTTTGGTTGCCACGCTATTAATCTATTATTTAGACTAACAGAAAAAGAAAAAAAAGAGAGGATATTGAGATGATATCTCCCTAAAGATCTTCTGTACTGATCAGTTAGGAATAAGTGCCTGAATGTAATTAAGCATAGTAAGGTACAGGACAAATTTGCTTCTTCAAATGTGATTTCACTTTTGGAAGAGGACAGTCTGTTCCTGGAAAAGGTTTTAGAGAAAATCGTCAGGCGACTTTATATTGCCATCGATACCCTCAACCAGATGTAAAAAAAGGGGGGCATGAATTTAATCTCCTCATTACGGTTTTCCTCAATTCTGCTAAAGCAAAAATTGATACTTTAGCAGTTGTATATTTTTTAATTCCATAATAAATAATGTAATTTTCACTTTCAAATATATCGGCAAGTAAGTGCGGCAAGTATACCTTTTCGATACCTTGAGTATGGAAGACCAGGACAAATACATCCTTGAGATCATGTATGAAGAGTCCAAGTTGAACTACCTCTTCCAGAAGGATGTGCCGTGCGGCAAGAAGACCAGGTGGAATAAACCAATTTTTTGCTTCAGTCGGGCAGCAGTTATGTTAAAAAAATAAGAGCGTGAAATTCAAATATTATGGAATTTTAAATCATTTTAGTGCTGGTTTTACTTTTGCATCCGTACAGCCGGGTCTTTCAGAAAGTGCTTTTTCTCCTAATTAAGTTATATTCTCGCGGTTGTTGCTGATTCAATAATTAATTTGGGATGCGGGCCGCTTGCAGTGATAGGCTCATAGAGATATTTTTGTTAACCCTCTACATTGTCTTATTTAGATAATTTCGATCTTTAAGTTTAATTTTAAAACTTGCCTTTTAAACAAGAAAATAAATAACACTTTTCTGGCTGCTGTTTTTTTAGGGACGTAGTTTATATAGCCGTATTCATTTAAATCTTTTATGCACCTGTGATAGGTGGCAGGGCCGGTTATTCTGGCTGTTTTCATAATTTCATGCCTGCAGGTTTTGTATTATTCTCTAAGTTTATTTTTTTTTGGAGCTGTTCCCGCTATGCGCTGCAATCTTTTGCGCCGAACCCCTGCGCAGAAGGATTTCCGCTTCTATCGGGGCTAAAAAGTTAAATAGACAATTTTTAATCGTAAAATTTGCCATTAAAAACTAATTGAAACAAATTAGGGGGTTGCAGATTCAGTTTCTGCTCTATGATTGGTGGTCGAACCCTGCTAAGTTATCAAATGAGAAATCAATAATTTATAATGTTTTTATTGTAAATTCTTGATTTTGTGTGGTTTTTTCTTTGTTCTAGACTTGTTTAAAAGAGAAAAATAAAAGCAAAAATGATCCAAGTTACCGTATTTAACGGCGTAATAAAAAAATGGCGCCAATTGTCTTCAATAGGCGCCATTTGGATGTAGTGCCCCCTAAAGGACAGATTACAAACCATTTCATGGAGGATTTAAAGAGATTGGCATACTGGAAGTAGAAGCTGTCTTTATATGGCTTCAACTTTTTGGTTTAGATGTCCTGTTGGGGATTGATGAAAAAATATCTAGTTTTTTTGCAATGAGCTATAAATGTTCTATTCATGTTCTTAACCCTTTATCAATGTGGTTTTTTAATTGTTACAATACTTGCCTGAAAATGTACAGTTAAGTATTGTAATGAAAATAATTCCAGTAGAAATTTTAGCCATTTTGTTTAATCTTTTACTATAAAGATTAAATAAATTACATTCATTTATCGTTAAATATAATCGAATTTCGTTTTTTCAAACAAACTATACACTTTATGACGCAAAGAAACGGGGGTGACTTCAATAAAATAAGTCAGCAGTTCTTTTGTTGTTGGGTAATTAGAAGTTTTTGATTTCAATATTCCGTTAGAATTGTTCCAATCCCGGATAAAACTTTTTAAAGCAAAATTCACCTTTTCTTCCCCAATATAATTTTGAAGAGCGTACATAACTAAAATTCCTTTTGTATTGAATATATAATCTTGTTTTTCAACTAATTCTAAAGGAACTTCTTGTTTGTGGTATCTTTTCTTTGCCTGCAGATAGACTTCTTGTTCTTTTTGCAGAAGCTGCTCTATTTTTTCTTTGGAATATTTCTTTTTCATGACCATTAAGGCAGAATATTGGGCCAGGGTTTCCAAAATCATATTTTTTCCTTGAACATTTGCCGCCTGCAGCTGCATTCCCCACCATTGGTGTGCTAATTCATGCGCTGTTCTGTAGAGAATAATATCCACATCTGATTGGTCATCAATATTGAGCATAAACTCATTGGATTCCGAAAATGTCACTGCACCGGAGAACGACTCTGCTTGCTGGGTGTAAGCAGGAGTTTCTATGATTCGAATATTGCTGTGCTTATAAGGGCCGTAATTTGCAGAAAAATAATCAAAAGATAATTTGGAAGCCTGTATCATTCTCTCCACGTTATATTGATGTCCTTTTTGATAATAGATTTCTAAATCTACCGGGACTGCCGAACTATTATTTTTAGGGTACCATCTGCTTTTGGAAACTTCATAATCTGCCGATATTATCGCATACTGATTTACTATGGGTTTATCTGTTTTATAATGGAAATAGGAACGACTGCCTAATGTCCATCTCTTTTGTAAAATGCCTGAGGAAATTGCCTTTTGCCTTTTTTCTGTCCCGATAGTAACTTCAAAATTGATTAAATCAGCGCTGCCTCCGGCGGCTGCATAAGTTAATTCCGTTTTATCGTTTCTTTTGGTCATTCCTTTTGCGGGAGGCAGTTCAAATTCTGCCCTGATTCTAGTATCATCAAGCTCATGTTCTTTGCTGTAGCCCAAAGTTGGAAATGCTTTATTTGTCAAGAATGTGCCATTTTGAAGTACACTGCTGTTAGAATCATTTTCTTTGAAACCTTTTGTTGTATAGGTCTGCTTAAATTTCATTTTAACGGCTTCACCCCCCTGTAATGCTTTCTTTAAGGTGTAGATGTAAAAACCGTATTGGTTATAGTGTTTATCTAAAAAAACTTCCCGTCCAAAATTTATTTCTTCTAAATTTATTTCCGGGCCCAACGGTTTTTGCAGATAGATTTTATAAATAGGTTCTTTTAAGGTATTGCTAAGGATGTAATAACCCTGAACGGTATAAGCTCTGGTTTTTGGATACAGCTCAACTTGCAGCTTAACATCGGTAATTTTAGGCTGCGGCAGATATTCAAACCTTTTGAGCTCTTTTTCATAATCTGCCTTAAATTTTAATTCTTCAGCCGTGTTTTGATATTGGTTGAGGATATTGGTATTGTAGAAAATATAACTTCCCAACAAAGTAAATACCAGTAATAAGGCCAATACAAATTGGAGCAAGGGTTTTGTAAATCGCTGCCTACCCAGCTCGATGCGTTTTTTTAAGCTGGTCTCAGTGCCCCTGACAGAGAGAATCGAGGCAAGGATAAGCAAGAGAATGCCTAATGCAATCCAATATGCCTTAATCCATAAATAGGATGCTAGAAAGTGACCGTAACCATTCATGTCCGAATAGGAACCCAGACCGCTCCCGGCAAATTTGTAAAGATCGTGCTCGAAACCAAAGAATTCTGAAACAGTATTTAGGATTACAAAAACCATTACAAAAATAAAGCCCGTGAATTTATTATTTGTGAGCGCTTGAAAGAAAAAGGATATAAAGGTGTACAAAACCAGAAAAGGAAAAAACTCAACAAAAAAGCCATAGAAATAAACATCCAGTTCATGGTGATACCAGCCATTTGCCGTTTGAAAGGCCATCCCAAATATAATCAGAGAGAGTATCAATACGATGTATATCAATAAAAGGCCAAGGAATTTGCCCAGCAGGATTATAATATCTGATATGGATGCTGCGCCATAGATTAAATCCAGTTTAATTTCTCTTTCTTTCCAGATGAGCTCGCCTGAATAGAAGATCAGTATTATTGCAAAAAAGTAAAGCGATAATTCTTTTAATTCTTTTATAACAAGATAGGTTTTAGGATAACTGGCAACATCATATGCAATATTCAGATTAATAGAGTTTATTAAAATGATAATCAATGCACAGACGATAATAGCCCAGAACGATACCTGCTTACAAATAGATATAAAATAAAACCATGTAAGCTGTAATAGCTGAACAAATTGTGTTTTAAAATTATACTGTATTAATACAAATGATATTTTGAGATTCTCGTCAGCGGCAGTATTTAAGTCATAGATAGTATTTATCTTTTTCTTTTCAGGTGTTTTATTTTTTGCTGCACTAAAATCAAACTTGAAGTATCCTATTATTAAAATAAGCAGTCCCAGAAAACTCCAGAATAATTTATTGTATAGAAGCACGCCGCTAAATGGAACGAGCATTGAATTGCGTTCTGTCGCTGTAAACAAGGCATTCATATCAGTGAGCGTTGTCAGGGAAAAAGGGTCTAAAAGGGCCTGCAGGAAATCGTTTTTTATAGATTTTGTCAATAGAAAGGGAACAAAAAGAAGTACTCCCTGTGTATAGACCACCATTAGGTTTCTGCTTAAAGCGCCGCTTACAAAAAACAATGCCGATCCAAAAAACAGCATGGGCAGCACTACAGTTATAAAGGGCTGAAGGTAAGCTGAAAAGTTAAAAGGCATTAAATTTTCGGGATAACGCCAAGGCATAAATTCTCCTAAAGCAAATCCTAATAAAAGCCCTGTAAAGACAAACAGTAACACTGCAAAAGAGCCCAGAAACCGGCCTGCTAAATAATCCCGCTTTTGGATTGGATTAACAAATAATAGGGATTCTACATTGTATTGATAGTCCCGCAATACTGAAACACCCATAATCAAAGAAGTCACCATCATTAAAATTGCGGTAACAGCAGCCATTGCTTTTGCTATAACTATAGGCGCATTTGTTTTTACGGAACCCATATCGATCCCTTGAAAGACAAAGTCCACACCGGCAAGGGAAAAGAAGAATATAAAAATAAAGAAGATATAGGTCTCAGGGCGTTTTATCCTGTATTGGATTTCGAATTTAAATATGTCGTACCACATGGTTAATCGTTAATTTTGATAGATTAGAATAGAAATTTTTAATTGATTAAGTATTCAGGAGAATTAAAGGTGCTTTTTAGAACTGGAAAGAATCTGGGAAAAGTACACATCTTCTAAACCGGCATTTACTGAAATAAAACCATTTTCGGGATTGTTTTCGCTTATGACATGAATTATAGGTTTTCCAAGAAATAATTTTTCCGCAATTACTTTATATTCTTTCTTGTACTCTTGCAATTCATTTTTATGAATTGTTTTTTGATATATTTTGCCTTCTGTCTGGTTTATTAATTCCAGAGGATTTCCTTTAAGAAGCACTTCTCCCTTATTGATGATGGCCATATTGGTGCACAATTCCTTAACATCATCCACGATATGTGTGGATAATATTACCACTGTCTTTTCACTAAGTTCGCTCAAGATGTTATAAAACCGGTTTCTCTCAACAGGATCGAGTCCGGCAGTAGGCTCATCAACAATAAGCAGTTTTGGGTTATTGAGTAATGCCTGCGCGATGCCAAAACGCTGTTTCATTCCTCCGGAAAATCCGCTGAGGTTTTGGTTTTTTACCTCATATAGATTAGTCTTATGCAAGAGTGCATCCACTATTTCGCGGCGTTCTTTCTGCTTAGTGATTCCTTTTAAGACAGCTAAATGATGCAGGAGGACTTGAGCAGAAATTTTTGGGTACAAACCAAATTGCTGGGGCAGGTATCCCAATACTTTTCTTAGTTCATGTTTCTGCTTTAAGGCATCTATATCTCCGAGTTTCACACATCCGGAGTCTGCCTCTTGTAATGTGGCGATTGTTCTCATTAAAGTTGATTTTCCCGCGCCATTGGGGCCTAAAAGACCAAACATGCCTACCGGAATATCCAGCGTTATGTTTTGCAGTGCTTTTACACCGTTAGAATAAGTTTTAGAGAGATTGGAAATGTTAAGACTGTTCATTTGATTGAATTTAAATTTTAAGCAAACCTATGGCCTTAGCTGATCCCAATAAAATAAATGTGATGAACCGGTCTGTTTTGTGACACGAAGACGTCCGGTGCCCATAAAGTGTTTTCATCACTTATTTATGGCAGTTGGAAGCGCTGTGCGCATTGTTTGACAACTTATTTTACCAATAATTTTTATTAATTTACATTTGTGATTATGATTTTAACAGTAAACAGCAACAGGAGGAATATCATCGGGGCAATTGCTTTAATTTTGGCGGCAGTCCCAATAGCGGCAATATTTTTTATCGTAATTACCTCAAATAAGGATTCTGTAGTGCTTTTTGAAAACTATAGTCCAAAAGTCAGCATTACGATCATCAGTTTTTATTTCCTGCTCTATCTGGCATTATTTTGCTTTGGCATTTATTGGCTGGTAAAACAAGTTCTGTTTATTATTAGATTAAAGAGCGAAAACGGGAAAATGGAACTGCTGCAACTGCAGAATCAGGTAAATCCCCATTTCTTTTTTAATATGCTCAATAATTTGTACGGATTGGTGGCAAAAGATCAAAAAAGAGCTCAGGAATTAATTTTGAAACTTTCCGATATGATGCGTTACAGCATTTATGAAGGCCGGAAGGATTTTGTTACCATAGCAGAGGAAGCGGCCTATTTGCAAAACTACATCGACCTGCACACAATGCGTTATCACAAAAAGATAAACGTAAGTTTTGAAACTACCCTGGAGGATGATAAGCTTAAAATAATCCCTTTACTTTATATAATGCTTTTAGAAAATGCGTTTAAACATGGCGTAGAAAATTTAAGAAAAAATGCATTTGTCAATATTAAACTTAGCTCAAATAATAATATTATATCTTTTGAAGTGGAAAATAACTATGATGCAGATTTAGCAGATCAGTCATCTGGTATCGGTATTAAGAATTTGAAAAGAAGATTAGAATTGGCTTATCCAAAAAAGCATGAGTTCTGGGTTTCAAAAAATGATACCACATACAAAGCACATTTAATCTTAAAATTATAATGATCAGGTATTTAATTATAGATGATGAACATATAGCCCATGCTATTATTGAGGAGTACTGCAGCATGCTTCCCAATATGCAGTTAAAAAAGAATTGTTATGATGCCTTAGAGGCCCTTGATTATTTAAGAAATCATACTGTAGATTTAATTTTCTTAGATCTAAATATGCCCAAATTAAAGGGATTTGATTTTTTAAAAACACTGGCATCTGCACCCAAAATTATTGTTACGACGGCTTACCAGGAGTACGCAATTGAAGGTTATGAACTAAATATTATTGACTACCTCTTAAAACCATTTGGTTTTGAACGTTTTTTAAAAGCGATAAACAAAATTTCCAGTTTGACTTCTAAAGTAAGTATCAATCCTGGGCAGGATGAATATTCAAGAAGCATTTTTTTACGTGCAGATAAAAAATACATACAGATTTTTATCGGTATGATCTTATTTGTTGAAGCATCAGGAAACTACGTTAGAGTCATTACCAAAAATGATAATGCAATACTTGTTAGAGAAAAATTCTCTGATTTAATGGAACTGCTGCCTAAGAATGATTTTATGCAGGTACATAAATCCTTTGCTGTTGCCATTAAGCACATTAAAAGTGTGGAAGGAAATAGAATTATAATGAGCGATTTTACAATTCCTATTGGTAAATTATATAAAATGAATGTAAATGGATTATTAAATTCAAAATTATAAAAGCATTATAATGTTTTCTTTATAAGTTTGTCCAATAGGTACTTTATATTTATCAATTAATATCCTGTTGCCTTCTATCTGTTTGATTTTATTTTTAGCAATAATAAAAGATTTATGGGTTCTTATAAAATAAGGTTTCGGAAGCAGCTGTTCCAAGGCAGAAATTTTTTGAGGACTGACAATCATCTCATTCTTTAAATATACTTTAGTATAATGCCCATAAGCTTCTATAAACAATAAATCTTGAAAATGAATTTGATGGTGCTTTTTATCACCTTTTAAAAAAAAGCTATTTATATTTGGTTCTGCTTCGTTTGGAGGCAATGCAGCACTACTTTTTTTATTTTGAGCACTATCAAATGTCTTGTTAATGGCTTTTAGAAATCGGTCAAAGCTAAAGGGCTTTAGTAAATAATCAGAAACATTAAGTTCATAACCCTCTAAAGCAAATTCTTTATAGGCTGTGGTCACTATTATTTTAGGTGGATTGGGTAATGTTTTTAAAAAATCAAATCCCTTTAATTTGGGCATATTGATATCTAAAAACAGAAAGTCTACTGCATTTTTATTTAAGAATTCTATAGCTTCAAAGGCATTATAGCAATTTCCTTTCTTTTGTAAATGGTGCAAGTTTTCACAATAGTTTTCAATAATACGATGCGCAATAGGTTCATCATCTATAATTAAAAAGTATATCATGTCATTTCTATTTTTAGCTGTAATTTATAAATAGAATCTGTAATGTCAATTTTCATTTGGTGTTTATTAGGATATAATAGTTTCAAACGCTGTTTTAAATTGTTTAATCCAATACCGGGAGTTTGAGATTCCCGCGCTTCAAAGTTATTCTCAATGTCAAAACAGATTAGATTATTATCAGTTTTTATATTAATGTGAATATAAGCATCTTCCGTTAAACGCTCTACTCCATGCTTAAAAGCATTTTCTAAGGGAATAATAAATAGTAATGGCGCAATTTTATATTCAGCTTGCCCCTCATGATTAAAAGAAATATCGACCCTTTTTTGATATCGTATTTTATGTAAATCAATGTAATTCTTTAAATATTCTATTTCATCCTTTAATGGTATGATATCTTCTTTTCCCATATAAATGGTATAGCGCATTATTTCAGATAATTTTAAAACAACATTTGGAGCATCCTCGGATTTCTCTATTATTAAACCATATAAATTATTTAAAGTATTGAAAAAAAAGTGCGGATTGATTTGGCTTTTGAGTAACGATAACTCTGCTTTGGCTTTTTTTGACTCAGTTGTTTTGAGCCATTTCCATTGCTGATAGTACCAAATTAAAAGTAACACGAAAAAGGGAGCAGTCAGGATAATTTTAATCTCTTTTTCCTGCTGAAAATAATTATTAACATTAGTATGAACCCTTATATAGTAGAAGTAGCCTAGAGCCAGAACATAAAAACCGAGTACAATCAATGCATGCTTCTTAAAATAGGAAGGCGCTATAATGGAAAAAAAAGATAATCCAACACCAGCTAATCCTACAAATGTTACTGGATTATCAATTATTTTGGAATTCATGTCGTTTATAATGATTGCCAAAAAAAAGACAATCAAGATAAGCAGCTTTAAACTAGTGGCTTTATGCTGTTTTAAAAATGAATAATAATGAATAGGCAGTGAGATTATCAGCCAGCTAAAAATGAAACTCAGTGTGTTGGACAATAGGGCGGTATTATCAATATAAATAAAATGAAAATATAACAAAACAACCACTATTATCCTTTGGATCACCAATCCATATATAAAAGCTTTGTACTTTTTAAGAAATTCAGCCATGAGTCAAAATTAACAAAAATTGACTTTTTTTCTCTACAATGTGCATCAATTCGCTTAAATGAGACATAAACACTAATATTTTCGACTTCAACTAGATTTGATTATGCAAATTAATTGTATGTGCTAACTATTTAAAGGTTCATGAAAAAAGTTTTAAACCATTTTAGTCTGCAGATAGGTTTGCTGTAAATTATAAATATTTAAAAATAAAACATTATGAAAAACTATTTTAAAATGATGCTGCTAATGCTGCTTTTAATTGTACAAAACACAATGGCGCAAGACAGTAAACGGCTTTTGGATACAAAAGACAGAAAGGCCATTGTATCGGCAGTGAAAGCTCATATTGAAAAATCTTATATCAATTTAGATTTGTCAAAAAGAATGATAATTGAACTGGATAAAAATTTAAAATCTAATAAGTATCAGAAAATTACAAGTCCTATTGAATTCTCTGAAATAGTAACCGAAGATTTACAAAGTATTAGCAAAGATCTGCATCTAAAAATTCGATTTGAACCCGAGCATATTGCCAGGGAGAAGAATGTTATTTCTCAGCAAGCGCAATTAGAAATGGAGAAAAGAATGGCTTTGCAGATGGCGGAAATTAATTACGGATTTAAAGAGGTGAAAATATTGGACGGAAATATAGGCTATTTAAGCCTAAACCAGTTTGCCGATATAAAATATGCAGAAGAAACTGTTGCAGCTGCAATGAATTTCTTAAGCAATACCAGTGCAATTATTATCGACCTGCGCGCAAATGGCGGTGGCGTTCCAAGTATGATGCAGTTATTATCGAGTTACTTCTTTGATGAAAAACCTGTTTTATTAAGTGATTTTTATGAACGGGAAACCAATGAAAAAACACAGCTATATTCGTTTGAAAATGTAAATGGAAAACGAAGTGCAGACAAACCTCTTTATATTTTAACCAGTAAACGCACTTTTTCAGCGTCAGAAGCATTTACTTACACATTAAAACATTTGGACAGGGCAACAGTAGTAGGAGAAACCACAAAAGGCGGTGCTAATAGAACAAAACGAATTAATATAGATAACGGATTCACAATATCAGTGCCTTACCTGCAGCCGATCAATCCGGTGACAAAAACCAACTGGGAAGCAAAAGGGGTTCAGCCCAACATAGAAACGAGTGAAAAAGATGCATTTGTATATGCGTATATAGATGCTGTAAAAAAAACAATGAAAAAAAATACGAGTAATGTATTGAACAAAATTGGCTATGCATTTATGCAGGACAAACAAATGGATAACGCACTGATTGTATTTCGGGAGAATGTAAAATTATTTCCAAATGATTCCAATTCCTGGGATAGTTTAGGTGAAGCGTATTTTTTGAATGAGGATAAAGAGAATGCCTTGAAATCATATAAAAAGTCTTTCGAATTAGACTCAGGTTCAGAATCTGCAAAAGCAATGATTCAGAAATTGGAAAGTATGAATTGACAAGATATCTATAAACAAAAGTAAGATGAATGTATTAATCCAAAAAAATATATAAAAAATGGCGCCAATTGTCTTCAATCGGCGCCATTTGGCTGTGGTGGCAGGAACGGACAAATTTCTATAAATTTTATGGAAGATTTCAAGAAATTGACTTACCATATATAGTGTCTGTCTTTCCTTGCTTTATGAATTTGGTTTTGATATCCTGTTGGGGATTGGTATAAAAATCTATTTGATTTTTTAAGACAGCTTAAATAGAATCCGCCTTAGCTTTGTGCGGCACTTTTGCAGGAAGCTCCAATAGTCGATTTGCCACGGTTTTGCAGCAAAACTTTGCCTTGTGAAATATCTTTATAAACCGCCTGAGCTTTTTGCGGTAAAATTGAAGGTAATTCCAATATTGTACAGCCATTTGACCAACTGAATCGATATAATTAAATTGCAGATCTGCTCTGTCTTAATGGAAGAGAAACTCTAAATTCTGCACCTTTATCTTTTTTTCCGGAAGCGGTGATTGTTCCATTATGCCTTTTTGCTATTTTTCTGCAGAGCGAGAGACCCAGGCCGTTTCCTTCATACTCATCTTTGGAATGCAGCCTTTCAAAGTCATTAAAAATCCTTTCAGCGTAGACTGGGTCCAGTCCGATTCCATTATCCTTAATGATGATCCTTAAAAAGTCCGAACCATTATCCTTTATAATCGACGATTTTATGGTAACACGCGGGGGCTGATCCGGTTTTGAAAACTTTAGGGCATTTTGAATAAGGTTGTAAAAGAGCTGGTGTATTAGAATTGGTGCCTCTTGGATATCAGGAAGTTCTCGGGTAATTAGTATGGCTCCTTTTTCTTTTATGATAAGCTCGAGATCGGTCTTAATATTTTCAAAAATCTCATTGAGATTTATTTTTTCAACAGTCTGTATGGATTTGTTAATAGTGGAGTAGGCTAAAATCCCTTCAATAATATTCTGCATTCTCTGTGCACTCTGATCCAGTTTGTCAAAATATTTTTTAGATTTTTCTTTTATAAAATCCTGCGCCTCATTTTTTAAGAGATTATTGAAAAACTTAATTTTCCTTACAGGCTCTTTAAGATCATGGCTGACAATATGTGCAAAATGCAGAAGATCATCATTGGAGCGGCGAAGCTCTTCTGTGTTTTGTGCAACCTGTTTTTTTAATTCTTCCTGAAACTTCTTCTGCTCATTAATATCCAGAATAGTTCCTATAATGGTCTGGGGCGATCCATTTAAATCACGAATAATCTTTCCGGTTATTTTTACCCACTTCTCAGATTGGCCGCTGCTGATTATTCTTGCTTCATAAGATATCAGCCCTGTAATTTCGGCTTCTCTATGTGCATTCTCCCGGACAGCCAGATCTTCGGGGTGGATTTTTGAAATTAAAACATCAATATCTTTGAGTTCATCAACTGCTAGAATCTGCTTAAAGTTTCCGCATGAAACAACTTCTCTGGTTGTTAGATTTATCTCGTATGTTCCGATGCCCGAAGCATCAATTGCCATTTTAAGCCTTTCATCTGCCTTAAGGGTCTTCTCTCTGGATTCATGAAGTTCTGTTACATCTGCAGCGGTATTAAGCACGCCGTAGATATTTTTATCTGAATCGTAAAGCGGAATAAAACTATAGTTAAAGTAATAGTATAAAATTACACCATTTCTGCTGACTTCTACTTTTTCATCCCGGGCCTGAATTGGTATTCCCGTTTTTAAAACGCTAAGAGCCTGATTAGATAAATATTCTTTTTTAGAATCTGGAAGCACTTCGCTAAATGTTCTGCCCAGCACCTGCTTTCCTCTGCCCCAGGTTTCGGTCATAGCTTGGTTAGCAAATACAATCATAAGATTATCACCAGTATAGACGGCCGTAGGCAGAAGGGTATTGTCCGCTATGTCTTGCAGAAGAATCGTATTTGGATGCATAGATTATGTTTTTTGGTGCTGTAAAGTTATCCTAAAGCGGCACTGACTGCATTATGCCGGCTTACTAAGATGTTTCATAATTCCCATGTTTAATGTGGAAATTGTGTAAGCTTTTTATGCAGAAATAAACTAATTTCTAAACTCAGTCCAGCAACAATTAATAAAAGGGATCTGAGAGGGGAAGATATAAGTAATCATTAAATGAAAGGTAATTTTCTAAATGGGTATCATTATTTGTCAATGAATCAATTCAATACAATTTAGGATAATAAAAACTTAATCCTGACTCTATTCCTCGTGTTCGAATCCTGTTAAGTTATCTAATTATAGATTGAAAATTCATTTTATTTTTCTTTATGATACGTATTTTTCTGGCTTTTTCTTTATTTAGAGTAATTATAAAATAAGGATATAAAAGCAAAAATGATTGAAAAGGGAGAAATAGGAATTGCCAGAAGATTACACGATATTACTACAGGAGAATGACATTTTTTCTGCTTAAAAACCTTGGAGCTGACGTACTGATCGATTGCAAAACAATTGATTTTGAAACTATACTTAAAGATTATGATGTTGTTGTAAACAGCCAGGATCAAAAAATACTTGAAAAATCGTTGAATGTTTTAAGACCAAATGGAAAAGTAATTTCTATTTCAGGACCGCCGACACCTGAATTTGCCAAAGAAATGGGACTGCCTTGGTATTTAAAAATCATTATGTCTCTGCTTAGTTATGGCGTAAAAACTAAGGCTAAAAAAAAGCAGGTGCACTACAGTTTCCTATTTATGAGGGCTGAAGGATCTAGTAGAGGAAAATTATAAAAAAGAACTTAAAATCTGCCATTATGCAGAACTTATGCAGATCTCTTCCAGGACATTATCGGGTCTTACCAGCCAATTATTAGATAAAAGTCCCTCTGAGATTATCTGCGAAAGGATTATTGCAGAAGCAGAAAGATTGCTACTTGGCACCAGTTACAATATCAGTGAAATTGGAAATTGCCTGGGTTTTGACGATGACTCTTATTTTGTAAAATATTTTAAAAAATATACCGGTATCTCACCTTTAGATTTCAGGAGATCCAGCTTAAAAGAAATATCTTAATATTAAGCAATACTGATAATCCTTGAGCGTATTATCAATCATTTAGTTCAGAACAGAAAATAATTATTTGCTTTTTTATTATCCATAATCAAACTGGTCAGGACCTGCAATAGGAAAAGATCCCTTAAATCATTCTTTGATTTGCATCTATATTGATGAAGCTTATCACATATGCCAAATAATTTATTTAATGTTTTCCGTTTCATGGTTTTATATTAGCGGAATGCTTAAAAAATTAATTTAATAAGGCCAAAAGGCTCTTGAATTGTTTTATGATAAAAAAAAAAGCACCTGTCAGGGACAGATGCTTTATCAAAGTTATAGTATATTAAGCTATCACTACATTTACTGCGTTCGGCCCTTTTTGGCCTTCTTTTATGTCGTATCGAACCGAGTCGTTTTCACGGATATTTTCCGATAGGCCTGAAACATGGACAAAAATTTCATTTCCTCCGTTATTTGGCGTTATAAATCCGAAACCTTTATCTTCATTGAAGAATTTTACTGTACCTTCCTGCATCTTAAATATTTAATTTGTTCAAATGTAGTGTATTGAAATGCGGTAAAGGGTAAAAAGAAATTAAATTGTGTTTTTATTAACTTTTAGGAAGAAGTTTAAAGGCATAACTGCTGGTCTGCATGCTTTTTTATATTCTTTTTTTATAATTAACAAAGGTTATGAATATTGGCATTATTTTATCTGTTTGCATCGCCGGCTTCTTTAAAGTTTATCAGGCAGGTGAATTGTTTTAGCTTGGTAAGCTGCTTTTTAAGCCCCTGTCATTTTTTATTTTAATTATCCCCTTAAGGCTTACGGTGCTCTGGTCATTATCTGGATTTAAAACGATATATCCCTGCTGTTCCAAAAATATTAAGGCATCTACTGTTTCTGCATGCTTCAGCTTTTCAAGAGACGGATCGCCAATATTCATGCCTGAGGTTTTAAAAACCGGGTTAAGCAGTTCTGAGAGCTCTTCAAAAGTAAGGCATGAATTAATATTTGCTGCAAGTAATTGAAGTATTTTATCAGGAAGCACAAAAGTTTTTTCCACAAAATATTTTTTTTAAAAATAAGAAAATTGAATCAAAAATAAAAAAAATGGGAAGCTATTTTTTTATATAAGGTTTTAAATCACAAAGCATTCCTCCCTCACTCCTGTAAAAGGTGTGAGCTGAAAATAATCAGTTTAGAATTTTTAAGGAAAAAAAAGCAGGCAGTAAGTAATTAAGATGCCAAAGAGTGCTCTGCATGACAGATAATCCTTGCTGAATTTGAATCCATTTTTCCTGGCAGGCGATCATGTAAAACAGGCTGACGGCATAAAGCAAAATTTTAAGTTCGGCTGGAAGTACTATTTTATAGCGGCCAGGCAGAGTTTTGATATTTTTTAGGAAATTTTTACGGTCTTTGCAGCGTTAATTTGTATATGAATCTATGTAAAATCTAGAGATATGGAGATAAGCTGCGAAGAATTATTATGGGAGATTATTTTTTTGCTTCACGAAAAGATAAAGGATTTTTACATGCATTCTCCAATGGAGTGCTATAAAACCATGAATATCCAGTTTGCAGGCTTTACGCAGCGGGTGCCGCAGTATTATATTGCTTCATGCCTTAATATCAGTACCGTGTACCTGAGCTGCCTGGAGTATGCCATGAAAAAAAACATCCAAACAGTTAACATTTGTTATTGCATGAAAACCTCAGGTTTATTTATTTGCAGTAGTGCCTGATTCAGCATGTTCGTCAGCATGCAAATTTAAACGTAATTAAATGCAGATTTATGTACAGCAGAATAAATGAAAATATAAAAACAATCAGAGAACTTAAAAATTACACCCAGGAGTATATGGCCTTAAGGCTTAATATCACACAGGCGGGCTACAGCAGGATTGAAAAAGGCTCAAACCGATTGAGTTTTGAAAAGCTGGAAGAAATTGCCGCAGTCTTTGAAATGGATGTTAGAAACATCATAAAGTTTGACATCAGTCATTATGTGGAACCCGGCTTTAAAAGCATTGCCGGCACAGGACAGGGCAGTGTTTTAAACAGGCTCTACAGTGACAAGATTGCCCTTCTGGAGAAACTGCTGGAAAAAACCGAAAGGGAACTCAATCTTTATAAAAATAAATTCGGGTGCCTTTAAGAGAGTTTTCCTCTGGCTTAGAGCAGGCTGCGGCGGCAATGCCTTTGTGGTGCAGGGGCTTGAAATCAGTTAAGAAAAAGTTTTAATTACGGTAAGATTCCTGTTTTTGTTCAGGTTCCGGAAAATTGTGTATATTTAATTATTAGTAATCTTTTGTATCATCAGATTTTAAAGTTTTAAGTCAATATAGATTATAGATATAGCTTTTTAATTTTAAGATTCCTTAAACTTATACTATAAAATAGAGAATATTACGCCATAAAGCTATGAAAAATATCTATTTTGCCGATGACGATCCTGATGACAGGGAAATTTTTGCCGAGATTTTTTATGAGATGTTCCCTTTGGCGGGCCTGAGGCTTTTTGAAAACGGCAAAGCGCTTATGGAAGCCCTGTCTGTAAAACCGGATCCGCTTCCAGACCTTATCCTTCTTGATCTGCAGATGCCCTTAAAAGATGGTTTTGAATGTCTTAAAGAAATACGCAGCTGCTCAGAAGATATAAAAGACATTAGGGTTATTATTTTTTCCACCTCGGGAAATCCCCGAACTATGGAGCGTGCCTTTGGTATGGGGGCGGATTTTTATGCCGTCAAGCCCGTCTCATACAGTGATTTAAAATTCCTTATACGCAGAGTCATGGAAATTGACTGGAAGGATCCCCATGCGGGTCATGGTTTCCTTTTAAGCTGAAATTTTTTATTTTATTCAAAGGATGATTTGAAGTGGCCCGGCCGGCCTGCTGCTTAGCAGCCGTGGCTGTATTTCTCTGCGCAGTCAAAGTTTTTGCGAGGGGCTAGGCAGTGAGTGCCAAGGCAGAGCAGCCGGATCTGCCGCTGCAGGTATTTTTAATCTCAGGGCACAAGTGATATTATTATCAGTTTTACTTTCAGCATTCACTCCAATTTTCTTTCAGCGTTCATTGCCGCAGTCTGCTGTTATATCAAAGTACTGAAAAGAAACAAGGGATATTGAGCTTTAATGGATTGCGGACATATTTGAAAGACAGAGCTTTTTTACAGTCTGGTGCACAATGCCCTGAAATTTTCCAAGGCAGAGGTACCGCCCCGTGTGGCTATCGCCTGCAGTATCATAGAAGACGAGCAGGGGGATTGGATGCAGATCAGTATTGAGGATAATGGCATCGGGCTTGATGATGCTAACAGTGAGCGGATCTTCACGTCCTTTGACTGTCATCATTCCAAAGACCATTATGAAGGCAGCGGTGTGTAGCTTTCGCTCTGCAGGAAAATTACTGAGCAGCATGGCGGCACCACAAAAGCCAAAGGACCAGGGCTCGGTCTTTACGTTGCTGCTGCTCTTAAAGCAGCGGAGCAGCACATTTTAGGCCGTACAGGTTATTTTTTAACATTCAGGCATGCCTGGGTTAGCTTTTTAATAATTATATTTGATTTATAATCACAGCGGTTTATCACCGTAAGTTTTTTTTACAATGCACAGACAAGTACAATTCAGGGTGAGAAAGGATCTGGAGCCTCAGCAGCAGCTCAGGGTAATTAAATTAAAAGGAAGCCTTATTTCAAAAGGCTATACCGAGATTATCCATATCATGGACCAGGACGAGCAGTATCATATCAATACTTTTGAGACCCAGGCCGATAAAAGAAATGAAGTGCAGCAGTATATTGAGGCCTTTATAAGTGAGCAGAACCTCTCGCAGACCATATCAATAGATTACCCAGCTTAACTCAATTAACTCAGGATTTTTACCCAGGCCCGTCTGCTGTACCCAGGCGGGCTTTTTTGTTTTTGGTATCAAAGATCCGAAAAACCGTTTTCTTCACATCAGAAGGCCGGAGCATCCCATACGCCGGGGCAGCTTTTTTTATACCCTAACAAGTGAGCTTTGGTTTTCATTGCGGTCCGATGCAGGAAGCTGTCTTTTTAATTCGGTTTATTATGAAAACGGCCCTCTGCGGGGAGGCATTACTGGTTTTAATTTCATTGCTGTATTTTGCAGATGCAGCCTGCCGGTAAGATCAATGGGTGTAAAATTCAGTGTTTTAAGAAAATTCCGGGTGGAGTTTCCAGAAGCCTTGTGATCGGCAATAAAAAATATTTCTTCCCTATTTGTATGGGCCGTGCATTTGCTGTCAGCTTTTAAATCTATCGGATTGAAGAGCTTTACAATATGGGCCTCGGGGAGCAGCGATGCCGTAATTTTGTAGGTCATTGCATGGGTTATGCCCGATAAAAGCGAGTGGGGATCAAAAATCAGGCTGCTGGTATGCAGGATTATTTTTCCTGACATCTCCGGCAGCTTCTTCAAGATACACTCCAGATCATCCTTTGCAAGGAATAAAAGTATGATATCTGCTGCCGCTGCCTTCTCAAGGGAGCCAAGGGCGGCATTGGATCCCATTTTTGCAGTAACTTCCCTTACAAGGCTGTTGCCCCTGGGATTGTGCAGGGTAATTTTATATCCTGCCCTGGCAGACCTTATGGCCAGTTCAAGGGTAAGGCTGCCGATTCCTATGATTCCAATTCTCATAATTATTTGGGTTTAATGATACAGGGCGCATTATATAGAACATACACACTCTCAGCCTTGAAGCTCGCGCCGTTTTTTTTTTAAAGATTTTTTTAATCAGACTAAAATTAGTACAAATGCCTTGCAGACCTGCCCGTATTTTTACCTGTTTTTGGATTTTTTTTCAAAGACCTGGTCTGATCTCCGGTAAAGGCGGCAGAATTGTCAGCGAGGCCATAGTGCTTTATAAAATCTGGCCGGCGGTTTTTTTTGAATTATTTGTGCCTGCTCTTTGCGGGCTAAATTTCCTGCTGTTTTTAATATTATTGGTTTACAGGAATCTTCTAAGCATTTTTGCGCTACATTTGATGAGTTTAAATCCGCTTTGAGATGATAAATTCTGAGAATGCCCGCACGTCCCCTGAAGGGTTAAATGAAAAAGAGCCGGTAAAGATTATACTGGCCGAGGATGATACCGAAGACCAGGAATTATTCCTTGATGCCTTGGAGGAGGCTGAGGTGCCCTCTGAGGTAACGACCGTTGAAAATGGTCAGGAGCTCCTCGATACGCTCAGGGATGAATCCAAGCCCAATCCCGATATGATTTTTATCGATATCAATATGCCCGTTAAAGGAGGGAAAGAGGCGCTGGAGGAAATAAAGAAAGACGATGGGCTTCGGGACATCCCGGCCGTTATGCTTTCCACTTGGGATCATGCTTCGGATATTGAAGATGCCTTTGAGAAGGGGGCCGACCTATATTTGCAGAAACCCAGTTCTTTTGCCGGATTTGTGCTGCTGCTGAAAAAAGTGTTCTTTCTGCACTGGGCCAAAGCCTTGATGGGGCCGGTTAGAAATTTATTTTTTGTCTCGGAAAAGCATTTGTCAAACCGGGAATGACCGGGGCTTTTTCACTGTGCATTTTAATGGGATCAAAGTCATGCAGCATGATCTGTGTTGTCCGGATCAAAGTCCTCAAAAAAGAGAAGCAGGCAGGTCTTCGTGTAATGGGAATCATATTATCACAATAAAGTGCAGGTATCAAATTAATTTTTTCCTGGAACTGTCCCCGCTCTCTGTTATAATCTTTTGTAGCGGACCACGGCGCAGAAGGATTTCACTGCCAATCGGGGCTAAAATCTGGCGGGCATTTTTTTTTGCTGATCAAAAAAAATCTGTTTTGTAAGAGAGCATCATTTTGGTAAGTTGTGGTTTCAAAAGGACACAATGCAGGGATAGTTTGGTCTTCATTGGTTTACCAGGTATTCTGTAAAACGATTTCTCCTACTGATTCGTTTTTATCTGCCACTGTTTTTAGAATGCTGTACCAGGTATAATTTTCAACTGTAATTTCAATAAGATAAGGCTGCGCGCTAAGGTTTTTTATTAAAAATTCCCCATTATGATCCCAGACCTTAAAATCCTGGATTTTTTTTCTCTGATCTGTAAAAGCATTAAGCTCGAAAACCTTAATGGAAAATGATTCAATAGGATTGAATCCGCTATCTACAATCCTTCCCCAGATACTGAAGCTTTCCTTCTGTGATTGAGCAGTGAAAAGGGGCATAAAAATAAGGGTAATTAAAAGTATTCTTTTGATCATAATATTTGATATTAGCTCATATTTACAGGCCTTTCTTGACATAATGAGGTGCCTGGGAAGTCCATAAGTGAATTTTATCACAGAAGTAGGCTCTCCCGGCATCCAGGAGGCAGTGTTTTTAATTTTTATAATTGATCCTGATGGTTTTAAAGTCTCCTCCGCTGCTGTCTGCTGTAAAGAGCCCTATTTTTCCCTGTGATGCACTGCTAAGTTTCTGCACTGTGAGGGAAGGCTGGGCCGCATTGTTTATAAAGGCTTTGACAGTTGCGCCCTCAATTACTAATTTCATTGTAAACCAGCCGTTGGGGTCTGGCGGATTTATGATTTCTTTCTCAAAAACCGCATTGCTCTGCTTTCTTAATCTATCCCAGGTAAAATCGGGATGGGAAATATACTGTACGGCATGAATTCTGCGTATGGAATCTTTAGCAGAGAAATTAAAAGGACGGCAGTAGACAGCATCATAAGTGCTGTCATCGGCACGGTGAAAGGCAATCCCTATAAAACTCCGCTGGAAAACGTCTTTTCCCCGCATTTGGATTTCAATTGTACCGTTTTTAAAGTCCTTAAAAGGCAGCCATACAAGGCCTTCCTTTTTGCTTTGGGCTATTTTTAGATAGGCTCCGCTGTCACTGGAAACAATTTTTACCTCTCTGTTTACCGGTTTCAGCTTACCTTTTTTGTATAAATCAGCAAGTTCAATGGTTTGCCGCTGCTGTCCAAATAGTAAGCAGGGGAGCAGTATCAAGGTAAACATTAAGGCAGATCTGGTGCTGTTTTTCATGGATAGGCTGTTTTGGAAAAATATTTTCATCCGCAAAAATACAATACAGCCCAAAGGGAATAATTACCGGTTAGATAACAGAACTACCATTTTGATAAGCATTCCTGAATTCTTTTGGGGAAGTCCCGGTCTGCGCCTTGAAGAAACGCGTCAGATGATTGGCCTGGGAGAATTCAAGCCGGTACGAAATTTCATTTACATTAAGCCTGGTATAACACAGCAGGGACTTTATTTCAAAGAGTATAAATTCATTTACCATTTCAGAAACGGTAACTCCGAACTGCTTTTTGATGCATTTATTGAGCGTAACCCTGCTGATGCCCAGCTGCCGGGCGTAATAGTCGATGTTTCTTGTCCTGCGGACTTGCTTCTGCAGGATCTCCTTGAACATAAATGCAGTACTGTTATTTTCTGTTTCGCAGCAGAGAAGGTAATGCGATGCATAGGCCCTGTTGAGTTTGATCAGTACAGCATACAGCAGTGCCCTTATAAGGTGGTCGCTGTCTGACCTGAATGTTTTTATCTCAGCGAGCAGCTCGCCGATTATATTCTCCAACTGTGAAAAGAAATCATCACTAACCTTGATAGAGAGCGGTTTGGTTTTGTTGTAGAAATACTGTAGCCTGAAAGTGAAGAGCTTGTCAGAGAAGAAATCAGACAGGAAGCTGTCCTGGAAAAAAAGGAAAGAACACTCTATTTTAGTCTTGTCCAAAAACCATTTTCTTTTTTGAAATGGAGAAATAAAAATCACGGTATGGTCTGAAATTTCAATTCGCTGCTGGTCAAGTTCTAAAATCCCGTTTCCTTTAGAGAAAAATATAATTTCGTAGAAATCGGTATCATGAAGCTCGCTTTCAAAAAAATAGTATGGAATGTCCCTGTAAGTGCCTGTATCGATAAGCAGCTCAGCTTTATATTTGTTTTTTAAGAATTTAAATCTCTTCATTATCAGTATGTTTTCCGCATGATCATATAGGCTGCAAGGCTGTAAAAATAGTTATTTAAACCCGGATTATGCCATAGCCCGGACCGCTGTTTAATTATTCAAACAGCTTACAGGTGCATAATACTGCATTAAAAGGATTAAAACCAATACGGCGCCCAGATTGGGGCGGTCAAAAAGAACGGTGCTGAATATCCGCTGTATGCTTTCAGCGGCATCTTCTGGAGGCGGCCGCTTGATAATATAACCGGTAAAAAGTAAAATATAAGATGCAGGTATAAGGATGCCTTTTAAAACAGCGCCGCACATTCAGGGCTGTTCGCTTTGGTTTTCACTTGAAATTTGCTGCGCATTTGCTCTCATAAGCATATAAAAATCTTTTAGGTGCCACCAGGCCGGACACATATCAAGGCTTCCTTTGTAATTCTTAATAGTGGCGTAGCAGCTCTTTAGAAATGCCTGTGAATCTGTAATTTTGGCCCAGGGCTTCCAGTCCACTTCTTTGGTCGGGGGAGCGGTTTCAAAATAACGTTTTATTTCCTCGGTTGTCATGGGGCAAATTTACGCAAAATGGGCAGTCCTGTCAAGGGATTTGAGCCTCTACTGGGCAGGTGTTTTTCTTTTGGCAGACTGTTTTTCATACGTATCTGAGAGTCAAATAGGTATTTTTATAGATTTGATTCCAGTTCTTTAAAAGCATTTCTAATAAAACCTTCCTTATCAGCATTCATCTGTGCCAGCAATTCTTTTCTTTTTTCAGGAATGTCGGTATACTTTTCCGCCCAAAGATTAATTTCAACAATTATTGGAATTAAATCCATTCCTTTCTGCGTCAATTGATATAATACTTTGGCTTTACTGTCAGGATGTTCCAGTTTCTGGATAATTCCGTTTTCTTCCAATGAAAGCAGCCGGGCAGCCAAAATGTTAGTTGCTATTTTCTCATCAGACTTTGCCAATTCGCCATAGGTGCATTTTTTTTTAAGCATCAAATCCCTAACAATCAGCAGTGACCACTTGTCTCCAAAGGCTTCAAGTGAAAAACTTACCGGGCAGTCTGATCTTTTTTTTTTAGTTTTCATAAAATAAATTTAAAACACTTGCTTTTTGCAAGTAAATGTATTTATATTTGCACTTGCATTTCGCAAGCAAATATAGAGATAATAAACTAAATAGAAAAATTATGGAATTAAAAGGTAAGACAATTTTGATTACAGGCGGCTCTGCCGGAATTGGATTAGAGGCTGCAAAACAATTCATTGCAGAAGGCGCTAGGGTAATTATAACAGGCAGGGACCAGAAAAAACTTGATCTGGCTAAAAAAATGTATCCGTCACTAACAGCAATCAAAAGCGACGCTTCAAATAAGGAAGCTGCCGAAGCATTATATAGAGAAATTGACCAATTGGGAGGCATTGACATTTTGTACAACAATGCCGGAATTATGAACGGCCTGGACAATTTAGGCATAAGCAGTACAAAACATTTTGAAAAAGCGGCCGCAGAGATTAATACCAATTATTTAGGGATTGTACTTTTGAATAATCTATTTATGGATATGCTGCAGTCCAGAAAAGAAGCAGCTATTATCAATACCTCATCAATCTTAAGTTATACGCCGTCGATTCTCGTGCCGACCTATTCAGCTTCCAAAGCTGCGGTTCGTTTTTACACAGAAGCATTAAGAGAACATTTGCACGTTATCAGAAGTAATGTGAAAGTATTCGAAATATTGCCGCCTCTTGTAAAAACCAATATGTCAGAAGGCATGGATGGCAAATCGATAACGCCTGATGTTCTGATAACGGGTCTAATCAAAGGTTTGAAAAGTGATACCTATACAATTCGTATTGGAGATACAAAAGCCATTTATCTGCTGAACCGCTTTTTGCCAAAGATGGCACATAAATTAATAAATCCAAAGGGGGCAAGTCTTAAACAGCATCTTAATCAACTTTAATTGGTGGTGTATAAAAAATGAACATTGTTCATTTAATTTTATATCTTTGCTTTTTACATTTAGTTTGCTAAGGATAAAATTAATAGATATATGAGTACAGCCGAAAGAAAAGCACGGGAGAAAGAGGCCTTGAGGGCGCTGATACTTAAGGCAGCTAAAAAGCTTTTCGTAGAGAGGGGAATTGATCAGACCACCATAAGGAACATAGCAGATGAAATTGATTACAGCGTAGGTACGGTATATGTCTATTTTAAAGATAAAAATGCCATCCTGCATGATCTGCATTCAATAGGTTTTCAGGAACTGGGCAGTTATTTTCAGGATCTGTTTAGCATAAAAAATCCAAAAGAGCGGTTAAAAAAAATGGGGAGTTCCTATATAAAATTCGCTTTAGAAAATGCAGAAATGTATGACCTGATGTTCAACTTAAAGGCGCCCATGGAATTTCTGGAAAATTCTGATACTGACAATTGGGATGAAGGTGCGGTGACTTTCAGCTATGTCAAGAAAACTGTTGAAGAATGCATCGTAGAAGGCCATTTTGCAGAGCATAATGCAGAGCCGCTCTCTTTTATGGTCTGGAGCCTGGTTCATGGAATGTGCTGTCTGGAAATCAGGCAGCGAACGAAGGGAGTAAAATTTACAAATCCGGATACCATATTATTTGATGGATATAATGAGTTTTTAAAAATAATAGAAAAACTGTAAAGTTTTTTTTATTACAAAAAATGAACAACGTTCAAATTATAAACAACGTACAAAATGAAGATAATTTTAAATTTAACCATGCTGTGTTTTGGATATCTCGGATATTCGCAAAGCATCTTAGACAGTTATATACAGACTGGCTTAAAAAATAATGAAGTAATCAGGCAGCATAATTTTGACATTAATAAAAGCATGTATGCCTTAAAAGAAGCGCGAGCTTTATTTTATCCAACAATTTCCCTAAACGGAAGTTACACCAAAGCAGAAGGCGGAAGGACAATCGATATTCCGATTGGAGATATGCTGAATCCGGTGTATAGCACTTTAAATCAGATTACCAATTCTAATGCTTTTCCAATGCTGGAAAATCAGTCGGTCTTGATAAATCCGGACAATTTTTATGATGCTAAAATTCATACCGCGATGCCGCTTCTGAATTTTGAAATTATTTATAATAAAAGAATAAAAACCCAGCAGACGACGCTTCAAAAAATAGAACTCGAAATTTACCAAAGAGAGCTGGTAAAGGAAATTAAAATTGCCTATTACAAATACCTGCAGTCGGTTGAAGGTATTAAGATTTATCAAGATGCCCTGGCTTTGGTAAAAGAAAATCAAAGGGTAAATCAGGCTTTATTTAAAAATGAAAAAATAAACCGGACTGCGGTTTTAAGAAGCGATAATGAGGTGATCCGCATTCAGGCGAATTTAGAAACTGCCAGACAAGCCAGTAATAACGCCAGATCCTATTTTAATTTTTTACTGAATCAAAAACTTGATGCCGCAGTAGAAACTGATCAGAGTGAAGCACCGCCAATAGAAGTACTTTCAGAAAATACCCAAAATAGAGAGGAGCTGCAAAAGCTCACCCAGGCAAAAGAAATAAACGAAAATATAAGCAGACTAACCAACTCGTACTGGCTGCCAAAAGTAAATGGCTTTGCCGATTTCGGAATTCAGGATTTTGATTTTGAAGCAGATAAAAACTCACGCTATTATTTTGCCGGAGTGGCGCTGGAGTGGAATATCTTTTCGGGAAACAAAAACAAATGGAAGCTGAAACAAGTTGAAGAAGACAGTAAAAAAATCATCTCGCAAACTGATAATGTAAAACAGCAGCTGCTGCTTCAGTTTCAGGTTTCACAGAACAATCTAAAATCGGCTTTAGAGCAATTCTATGCTGATAAAAATCAAAAACAGTCGGCCAAAAAATACAATGATGACATTATCAAATTATACAAGGAAGGTCAGGCAATATATATAGAACTGCTGGATGCACAGAACCAATGGGTGAATGCCCAGCTTAACACTAATATTTCGCTTTATAACTCCTGGATTGCTTTTGCAGAATTAGAAAGAGCCAACGCCACTTTTACTTTTAACTAAAAACAAAAAACATGAAATTAACGATTCGCAAATATCTAAAAAAACATATCGCAGTCTCCAAAAAAGGGTTGGGTATATTGCTTGCTTTAACGCTTTTTTACGCCTGTAAAGAAGAAAAAAAGGAAAATTCGCCCTTTGAAAGCGAAGATGTCATCCCGATTAAAACAGCTCCGGTCGAATCTTTTGCTCTTAAAAATACCATAAGCGCATCAGGGTTGGTAATAACAGAAAATCAGGCCAATTACGGATTTAAAATAGGAGGGATCATCAGTCGTATTTATGTTGAAGAAGGACAGTTTTTTAAGAAAGGACAGCTTCTGGCATCATTAGACGAAACAGAGATTAATGCCGGATTGAACCAAACCGATTTGAATCTCAAAAAGTACGAGCGTGATTATAAACGAGCAAGCAATTTGTACAAAGACAGTGTGTATACATTAGAACAGCTTCAGAATACCAAAACGGGTCTTGACATTGCTAAAAAGCAGAAAGATGCAGTGGCTTTTAATGCACGTTATTCTAAAATTTATGCTGCTGCGGATGGTTTTGTTTCGAAAAAAACAGCAAACGAAGGAGAAGTAGTTGGCGCAGGATCGCCAATTCTGGCTATAAATGAAACCAGCCAGAACAATAATTATCTGCTAAAAGTAGGATTGACAGACAAAGAATGGGCCGCGGTAAAAGCAGGGCAGAAAGCCACTGTGACGCTTGACGGTTATCCTGATGAAAAATTCGATGCCTTTATTTTTAGAAAATCGCAGGCGGCAGATGCGGCATTGGGCTCCTTTCAGGTCGAATTAAAACTGAACCTTAAAAATAGCAGACCAGCGGTGGGAATGTTTGGAAAAGCTGAAATAAAGGCAGAACAATCAGAAGACTTCATTATCATTCCGTACAATTCGCTTATTGAAGCTGACGGAAACAAAGCGTTTGTTTTTATTGTGGAAAACAACAAAGTAAAACGCCAGCCGGTGACCATTAATAAATTTGAGAACAATAAAGTATTCATAAAAGAAGGTCTTCAGAAAACAGATCAGATTGTGATCTCCAACAGTGCTTATCTCAACGAACAATCAACTATCAAGATCATTAAATAATCAGTATTATGAAAATAACAAACTTTGCTGTTAAAAATTATCAGTTTACGCTGATTATATTTCTGCTGGTTTCTGTGGTAGGGTATCTTACGTTGTTTACCATGCCCAGGGCGGAAGATCCTTCAACGCATCCGCCGCAATATTTAATTACGGTAATCTATCCCGGGACAAGTCCGAAGGATATGGAGGAGCAGGTTGTAAAACCAATCGAGAATAAAATTTACGGACTCGAAAACATCGAAAAAATATTAACCACAGTAGAAGACGGTGTTGCAGCTTTTCAGGTAAAATTTAAATACGGAGTAGATGTTGATAATAAATATCAGGAGATTTCTACGGAAATGAATGCTCTTAAAAACAGCGAACTTCCAAAAGATATTTATCAGATAAAAACCGAAAAAATTGCTTCTTCTGATGTGAAAATCCTTCAGATAGCGTTGGTTTCAGAAAATGCATCAGACAAAAAACTTCGTGATGAAGCGGATAAACTTAAATCTAAAATTGAGAAAATTACCAATCTGAAAGATGTAAAATATGCTGGAATTCCCGAGCAGGAAATTCGTATTGATTTACAGCTGGAAAAGTTGGCCCAATTAAAAATTCCGTTAAATGTAGTCATGGCAAGCCTGCAGAGCGAAGCGGCCGATATTCCAGGAGGAAGCATTGATTTAGGCAGCAAGGTATTTAATGTAAAAACCAGTGGTAAATTTAAAAATGCGGACGATGTATCCAATACAGTAATTTACAATGCTAACGGTAAAATAATCTATATGAAAGATGTAGCCGAAGTAGGCTATAAGTCACAGGCTGTCGATCATATTACCCGCATCAACGGACACCGATGCGTGCTGGTTACAGCTGGTATGAAAGACAATGTAAACATTACAGATGTGCAGAAAGAATTCCTGCCGATTGTAGATGGATTTTCTAAAGAATTGCCGTCAAACATCAAATTAGTAAAAAACTTCGATCAGGCCAATATGGTATCGCAGCGTCTGGGGCATTTAGGTTTTGATTTTACCCTTGCTATTGTTTTGGTAATTGTCACCCTGCTTCCACTGGGTTTAAGAGCTTCGGGAATTGTGATGATTTCCATTCCGTTATCCCTCGCCTTAGGATTAATTGCAATGAATGCTTTTGGCTTTTCTTTAAATCAGTTGAGTATTGTTGGTCTTGTGGTAGCTTTGGGATTGCTGGTGGATGACAGTATTGTGGTAGTCGAAAACATAGAGCGATGGCTGCGGGAAGGACATTCTAAAATGGATGCAGTCCTTAAAGGCACCAGACAAATCGGAATTGCCGTTGTAGGCTGTACTGCAACACTTGTAATTGCATTTTTGCCGCTGGCTTTCCTGCCGGATGTTTCGGGAGAATTTATCAGAAGTCTTCCGATGGCAGTTATTACCAGTGTACTGGCATCGATGATTGTCGCTTTGACTTTGGTGCCGTTTTTAGGAAGCCGATTTTTAAAAACGCACGATCATGCAGCAGGAAATATTTTTCTTCAGTATCTGCAAAAATTCCTGACCAGAGCATATCGTGATATTATGCCCAAAGCATTAAAATATCCTAGAACAACTATTGCTATTTCTATAGTTTTAAGCATCACTGCTTTTGGATTGTTTAAAGTAACGGGTTTTAAATTATTTCCAACTTCAGAAAAACCGATGTTTCTTATCAATATAAAAATGCCCCTTCAGGCCAATATTTCAGAAAGTGGCCGTGTGGCCAAAATTGTAGAAGCAGAGCTTAAAAATCATAAGGAAATTGTGTATTACACTTCGAACGTTGGTAAAGGAAATCCGCAGATTTATTATAATGTGCATCCGCAGGATAGAAAACCCGATTTTGCGCAGATTTTTGTCCAGCTCCAGGATGAAGCTAAACCATCAGAGAAAACAGCTTTGATTGAAGAACTTCGAAATAAATTTAAAACGATGCCTTACGCAAAAGTGGAGGTCAAAGATTTTGAACAGGGAACACCATTAGAAGCTAATATTGTCGTAAGATTATTTGGTGAAGATCAGGAAGTGTTACGTAAGCTTTCCTCACAGGTAGAAACTATTCTGAGAAAGCAGGAAGGAACTGTTTACATCAACAATGAACTGAATACGTATAAAACTGATGTTAAAGTTAAAATCAATAAAGAAAAAGCCAGAACATTGGGCGTATTGACCAGCGATGTAGATAAGGTAATCCGTCTTTCGGTAGCAGGATTAACAGTCGGTGATTATATAGATGACAGGGGAGATGCTAGAAATGTTACGCTGACATTGCCCCGAGATAAATTCTCGAACCTTGACGCTTTGAAAAACCTGTACGTAAATAACCTTCAGGGAACTCCGATTGCCCTGAACCAGATTGCTGAAATTTCGTTTGAAACTTCTCCAACGGCGATTAACCATTTTAATAAATCACGATTTTCCAAAGTAACCGCTTTATCGGCAAAAGGGTATTATGCCAATGATTTATTGACGCACATTGTTCCAAAACTGGATCAATTGAAAATGCCAAAAGGGTATTATTACAAACTATCGGGCGAGAAAGAATCGGAAGGCGATGCGCTGGGCGGTAACTTTTTGGCAGTCATTATTTTGAGTACCTTTCTGTTTGTTGCAGTTTTACTGCTGCAGTTTAAAACTTTCAAAGGAATTATTATTGTATTATCGATCATACCGCTGGGGATTTTAGGAGGTGTGCTGTTATTGCTTCTCAATGGAAGCCCGATGTCTTTGGTTGCTATAATCGGTTTCATTGGTCTTTCGGGAATTCAGGTAAAGAATTCTTTGCTGCTGGTGGATTTCACCAATCAGCTGAGACAGGAAGGACACTCGATCGACGAAGCTATTGCAATTGCAGGAGAAACGCGTTTTCTGCCTGTAGTACTGACTTCAATTACTGCAATCTGCGGTTTGATTCCGATTGCACTAAACTCAAATCCTTTGATCGCACCATTGGCAATTGTGCTAATTGGGGGGTTAATCAGCTCTACAATATTATCACGAATTGTAACGCCGGTCATGTATAAATTGATTCCTCCCAGTATTGAAAAGATGTAATGAGTCGGAAGTGCTTAATAAACAGGGTATATTATATGTAGATAATGGCGCCAATTGCCTTCAATTGGCGCCATTTGGCTTTTATGAGAGGAATGGGACAAATTTCTATACATTTTATGGAAGATTTGAAGAGATTTGCTCCCTATCTTTAGTGTCTGTCTTCATGGGCTTTATAGATTTGGTTTAGATGTACTGTTGGGGATTGAGGGAAAATTAATTACAATTTGGCTGGATTATTCTTTTTGCATTTTGTAAAGTTTTAAAATAAAGCGGTGGCTTTTTCATATTATTATCCAGTAGGTGCTGATTGGCAGCGTTTAGCTCACTATTAAGCGAAAACGGTGGCAAAAGAAGCAATTTAGGAATTTACAACAGTTCAATAGGGTTTATTGCATTTGATATGGAATACCCGCATATTAATTACAGTAGAATATAGGAAATTTTATCGCGCTGATTTGCGCATTGGATAAGAATTTCAATATTTTTACCTAATATATTATAGTGTTAGGCAATAATAAAGTATGCCGATAGCAAATTATCCATAAGCATAAAAAGAAAAAACAATTCATACTTATAATTACAATATGTTAAAAGAATTCTCGTACAAACAATTCGGCAATTTAAATTTTACAAAACAATCCTTTGAAGAAGGCGGATTTGATTCTGTGGAGGAACATATCAAAATTTTATTCTTGCCTAAAAACGCTATTATTCAGGTTGATTTTCAAGAGATAGAAATGAAGACTGATTCCTTATTGTTTATAAATCCAAAGGTGGTGATAAAGCCCTGCGAAACCAAAGCGGGACAATTATTGCATTTCAATCGGGATTTCTACTGCATAGAAATTCACGATAAGGAAGTAGCCTGCGACGGAATTTTGTACAATAATGTTTTTGAAATTCCATTCATTGCATTGGACGAAAATCAATCGGAGGATATTCAGAAAATAATCCGGGAAATTCAATTTGAGATGAAAAATGAGGATGCAAATACTGAGGAAATGCTTCGTATACTGTTAAAACTCATCATACTGAAATCGACCCGAATTTGGAAACACCAGCACCGATTAGCTGAGGATAGCCAGCAGGCCGATGTGCAGTTTTTACGGAAGTTCAGCAAACTGGTTGAACAGCATTTCAGGATGCTACATACGGTTGCGGACTATGCCGATTTACTGTCTGTAACTCCCAAAAATCTCAGCAAGAAAATTGGAATGGTCAGCAAGAATACTCCCAATGATATCATTAAGGAAAGGATTGTTCTTGAAAGCAAAAGGCTCCTTGCACATACACAGATGACGGTAAAGGAAATTGCCTATAGCCTGAATTATGAAGACGATGCTTATTTCATTCGTTTTTTTACAAAAAACACGGGACTCTCCCCAATTTCATTTAGAAAACAGTTTTAACTATACAAAGCACGGCCATTCAAGCCGTGCTTTTTTTATGCAAACAATTAAAAAGGCTTAACCGACGCTTTGTTCAAAATAAAGGAAAAAGATGCAGTCCAAAGAGAAATGCGTCCATTGAGGCGCCTGGGTATTTAAGCGATTTCATCACCGGATTGAGACAGCAACAATTTTAAAGAAGGGAAAAAAGTGCAGTTCAAAGAGAAAACCATCCATTGATGGGCGCCCGGATTAATCCCAACTTTGCCTTATCAAAAAAACAATAACATTTAAATATAAAAAACATGAACAAGTTTACATTAAAAGACGGAACAGAAATTTACTTCAAAGATTTAGGAGCAGGACAGCCAATTTTCTTTCACCACGGATGGCCGCTGTCATCTGACGACTGGGATGCCCAAATGATGTTTTTCCTTAATCAGGGTTACAGGGTAATCGCCCACGACAGAAGAGGCCATGGAAGATCTACTCAAACATATAAAGGCAACGACATGGATACTTACGCACAGGATGTGGCTGAACTGGCTGAGTTTTTGGATCTTAAAAATGCAATCCATATCGGGCATTCAACTGGCGGAGGAGAAGCTTTGCGTTACGCGGCACAATATGGAAAAGGACGTGTGTCAAAAGTCGTTTTGATCAGTGCCATTACCCCTTATATGATTGCGGACGAGAGAAACCCAAATGGTGTGCCATTGGCTGTATTTGATGATATCCGCTACAATACTTTACACAACAGACAGCAATTTTACCAAGACCTGACTATTCCTTTTTATGGCTACAACCGTGAGGGAGCGAATGTAAAAAAAGGAATTCAGGACAACTGGTGGAGACAGGGAATGATGGGCGGCATCAAAGCGCAATATGATTGTATTGAAGTTTTCTCTGAAACTGATTTTACTGAAGACCTTAAAAGCATTGATGTTCCAGTATTGGTTCAGCATGGTGACGACGACCAGATTGTGCCTTATGAAACAACTGCTGTAAAAGCGGCTGAGCTTTTGAAAAACGGAAAACTGATCATTTATCCTGGCTTCTCACACGGTATGCCGACTACTGAAGCTGAGACTATCAACAAAGACATTTTGGAATTTATCCAGTCATAAATCAAGAAAGGGAAAAAAGTGCAGTTCAAAGAGAAAACCATCCATTGTCCTTTCCTGCACTTTGCTCCAACTTTGCAACATCAAATCACAATGACCAAATTATTTAAAAAATAATAATCTAAAATTTAGAAAAACATGAAAAATTTAATTTTATCAATCGGTTTATTTACAGCAGTATTATTTAGCAGCGTTTCGTCTGCACAGACAAAAAGAGTTCCAGCATCTTATGGAAGAGAAGAATATGTAGAAGTTGAAAAAAATGTAAAGCTTCACGTTACCGACCTTGGCGAAGGACAGCCAATCGTTTTGATCCACGGATGGCCATTGAGCGATGCAATGTATGAGTATCAATATGCTTACTTTACTCAACAAGGATACAGAGTTATCGGAATTACCTTGAGAGGTTTCGGATTATCTGACAAGCCGGCAGGAAAATACAATTACGATGTTTTTGCAGACGATATCAAAGTGGTTCTTGACAAATTGAACATTCAAAACGCAACAATCGGAGGATTTTCAATGGGAGGTGCGACTGTAGTTCACTATGTGGCCAAATACAAAGCGGCACACGTTTCTAAACTGGCTTTATTCGGAGCGGCAGCGCCAACATGGACAAAAAGAGCCGATTTTAATTATGGTTTTTGGAGTAAAGAAGATGTGGACGGATTAATCCAATTGAACAATACCAACAGACCTCAATTATTGGAAAACTTTGGAAAAATATCCCCTGCTAACGAAACAAGCGTTTCTCCCGGATATGGCGCATGGTTAGGTACTATTCAGGCACAAGCTTCGCCTTATGCAATGGCTGAAGGATTAAAAACGCTTAGAGACAGCGACTTGAGAGAGGATTTGAAAAACATCACAATCCCAACACTAATCCTTCACGGAAAATTGGATAAAATATGTTCTTATGAATTAGCTGAACAAATGCACTCCCTATTAAAAAATTCTACATTGGTACCTTTGGAAAAAAGCGGCCATGCTTTGTTCATCGAAGAATTAGATAAATTCAATTCAGAGTTATTGAAATTTGTAAAAAAATAAAAATTCATAGAGGTTAGTTTTAAAAAATTAGCCTCTTTTTTTATCCTTTAAAATAGAATAGAGATGAAAAAAATAGCATTATTTCTAGCCATATTAGTTTTCGCTTCCTGCAGTAATACCAAATCCATAATTGCTGTAAACCATTCCAATCTGCCAAAAGCAATTGGCCCATACAGCCATTCCACCAGTTTTGCAGATTTAGTGTTTGTCTCGGGGCAAATAGGCGTTGATCCAAAAACAAACACTTTGAAAAATGGAATTGAAGAACAAACCATTCAGGTTTTCGAAAACTTAAAAGCCGTTCTAGAAAATAACAGCTCCGATTTGGATCATATTGCTAAAACCACGATTTTTATTACCGACATCAAGCAGTTGGAAACCGTGAACAACATTTACGGAAGCTACTTCCACAATCACTTTCCCGCCCGAAGCACAATTGAAATAGTTTCACTGCCAAAAAACGCGAGTATTGAAATAGAATGTATTGCGTTGAAAAAACAGCATTAGCCATTTTTTTTAAAGTTTTATGAATATGAAAGTTTCCATTAAAAGCATATTGAATGCAATTCTATTTTAGCATTGGATTTATCAGGGGAGGTATGGCCGGTCTGAAAGTTCTCTTGCACTTTTTCTTGGCTTTTTAAGATAAAACGGTGTTTTAATTGAGCAAGAAACGGGTTTTTAATAAGAAAAACAGAATATAAATTTGTTTAGATTTAAAATATAAAAAATATGAGAAAATTTAAAATTGTTCCGTTGTCTAAAGAGTTTGTAAGCAAAATCAGGAAAACAAATATTGATGATTTTGGCAATCAGGTTTATGAGCAGCTAGCAACGGGAAAAGGGCCGTGCCGGATTTCGCTCAAACCATTTACTATCGGTCAGGATATTCGTTTGGTTTTTGCTTACAGTCCTTTCTCACAAAACAATGCTTTTAATCAATCCGGACCAATATTTATTCATAAAGACCAAGTGGAGCAATATTCGGATATTTACAATTTCCCCGCAGCATTAAAAGCAGATAAAGAAAACTTCCCTTTATCCCTGATCGGCTACAGCAAAGAACAAAAAATGATTTTTACTACATTAGTTGGCAATAATGATATCGATTTGCTCATTGCTGAAATCTTTGAAACAAAAAGCGATGTTGAATATCTTCATGCAAGAAATTCGGAAGCCTGCTGTTTTATTTGTAAAATCGAAAGGGTATAGTTATGTGCTTCCAAAAGTAAATTGCTTATCGTTAGTTTTATATGGCAATTTTTCAGCAGATGTTCCCGCTGTATGATCCAATCTTTTGCAGCGAACACCGGCACAAAAGGATTTCACTGCTATCGGGGCTAGGGCTGCCGCAGAGCCCCTTTTTTTTTGTCTTGGAGGACAGCACATTCAGACACAAATGCTGTAGTTGTATAAATACTCAATTTTCGTTTTTAAAATACCTTCTGCTGCATCTTACAAAGCTATTATTACCTCCAGGCACAAAAATAAATAGGTTTTGCGGCTTCAGAAGCAGTGAATCTATGCGATTTATTTTATTGAAAGGAAAATTACGATAATTTATTAAAATAAGATTCAAAATTGACTGCTTTGAATCTTACTGCTGATACGATTCAAAAAAAACGGGATTCAGAATTGATTAATAAAACATGAAGCAAGGCAATGATAACAGCACCCGGTAAGAGGCTGATAACAACTGTATGAAATAATTCAAAATTATGATATTCACTTATGTTTGGTATAATAGCTATGCCATCATTTTCATACTTTAATTTAAGCGATAAAAATACTGCTGTAGATGCGAAATGAAATCCGTTGACAAAAAGGTGGAGAATGTATTCCCATCGCGGCAGCCCTCCCATAAATGCCCTGCTGTCTTTTTCAATGTAAGCATCAACTGCGAGAACTAAAAGATCAAAAAACACAAGCACCGTACCAATTATAAAGCTTATGCTGCACTCTTGCCTGAGGAAGAATAAATATAAAATCGCAGGAAAGAAAACTGCTCTTATCGTATGTGTAAGATGCTCTGCTCTGCTCTGGGGATGATTGTGAAGCTTGTATTTAAAAATATGAAGATACAAGCCGTCATATACTGCAAGTATTGAGAAAAGAATAAGTAAAACGGTGGTAATAATAATTGCTGTTTCCATTTATTTGAATTTATCAGAAGCAAAAATAGTGCGGCAGCCGGTCTGTTTGAAAGGACAAATGTCCTCGAATTTACTTAGTGATTTCTTTTCTAATCCTGCTGAGCGTTCTTCGTGTTATGCCAAGATAACTTGCCATATCCTTTATCGAAACTTTATTTATAATGGAAGGCTGCTCTTTGAGCAGCCGCAGGTATTTTTGTTTTGCAGTTTCATTACACAGAACACTTGCATACTGCTCCATTACCATATACTGCCTCTCGGCAATTGTCCGTCCGATATTCTGCCAGATAGGACTCTGCTGATATAGATTCTGAAGGTCAGTGTAATTGATTGTTATAAGCTCAGTGTCTTCAACTGCCTGAATGGAAAGTTCTGAAGGCTGCTGCGAGATAAAGCTTTTATAGGAAGCTGTGAGATTATTTTCTTCACAGAAGCAGGAAGTCATTTCTTCATATTTTTCATTTATATAGTAGGTCCTGAGCAGTCCTTTTTTAATAAAAGCCGCCTCATTAGAGGTTTTGCCGATCTCTGCAAAATAACTGTTTCTGGGTAATGTCCTTGCTTTAAAATACTGCCTGTAATTTTCAAATTCCTGATCGCTGAGAGGCACGATGCTCTTTAAAAATAATTTAAAACTTTCCATAATTGGTTTTATTTCAAGATTTTAATATGCTTTTCTAAGCATAAATGCGTAAACGTCCGGGAGAGGGCTTTCTTCAATAGCGCGGGCTGTTTTTTCAATATCATACGGCACTCTAATGAATTCTACTTTAATGCCGTCTTTTTTGGAAAGATTGCTGCTTTTTTCAATGGTTATCACAGCATAGCAGCAGTCTGGATTCTTATCTTTTGGTTTTCCAACCGACCCTGCATTAATGGCATGGAAATAACTGCCTTTTTTATTGGGATTTTCCAATATGCGATGATACGGCAGGTGAGAATGTCCGCAGATTAGAATGTCTGTATTGGAATCAAGAAAGATATCAGTGAAATCTTTCTCATTTTTATCCTCAAGCAGATATTCCCTGCTGCTGTAAGGGCTTCCATGAACCATCAAAATCTTTATAAGTTTGTTAGCCGTCTGATATTCAAGTTTAATATGGGCAGGAAGAGCAGAAAGATATTTTATCTGCTCTTTGCCCACAATCTGGTATGCGTAGCTTTCAATGTCATTTGAACCGTCATTGTGTATCTCGACAGCCTTGACATCGTGATTTCCTGCAAGGGTGGGAATATGCTTTTTACGGATCTCATTGATCACGGCATTGGGGCATAAATTGTAGCCTACTAAATCTCCTAAGCAATAAACAGCGTCAATATTCTGCTCTTCAATACTTTTTAAGGTCTGCTCCAATGCGGGGAAGTTCGCATGTATATCCGATATTATTGCAATTCTCATTTTTTTAAGCAGTTTCTGGAGATACCTGTTTTGTGAAATACTTTTTTCTGAACCAGAATGCAAGGTTTACCAGTGCTATAAGAGCAGGCACTTCTACCAGAGGACCTATAACTCCTGCAAATGCTTGGCCGCTGTTTATTCCGAATACTCCAATTGCCACGGCAATGGCAAGTTCGAAATTATTGCCGGTGGCCGTAAATGCTATAGAGGCTGCCTTTGAATAGTCAGCCCCAAAATATTTTCCTGTAAAAAAGCTGATGATAAACATTAAAGTAAAGTAAATCACAAGCGGTATTGCAATACGAACAACGTCCATAGGGATCTGAACAATAAGTTCCCCTTTCAGGCTGAACATTACAATAATTGTAAATAGCAGTGAAATAAGAGTAATTGGCGAGATAAACGGCACGTACTTATTCTCAAACCATTCAGAACCTTTTAAAGCTATCAAAGCATAACGGCTTATGACTCCCAGAGCAAATGGAATACCTAAATAGATACCGACGCTCTCGGCAATCTGTGCAATGCTGATGTTCACTTCAAAACCATCATATCCAAAATAGGGAGGCAGGATGGTTATAAAAAGGTAAGCGTATACACTGTAAAGCAGCACCTGAAAAATACTGTTAAGAGCAATAAGTCCTGCTGCATATTCACGGTTTCCGTCTGCCAGATCGTTCCATACCACAACCATTGCGATACAGCGCGCCAGACCGATCAGGATCACTCCAATCATGTATTCAGGATATCCGTTTAAAAACAGCAACGCCAATAAAAACATTAAGATAGGGCCTACGATCCAGTTCAGGAATAAAGAAGCACCTAAGACTTTAGTGTTTTTGAAAACCTGACCCATCTGCTCGTATTTTACTTTTGCCAGAGGCGGGTACATCATCAGGATAAGTCCTATTGCCAATGGAATGTTTGTGGTGCCGCTGGAAAAAGAATTGATGAAATCTCCGCTTGAAGGAATAAAGTATCCTATTGCCACGCCTACAGCCATAGCAAGGAAAATCCAAAGGGTTAAGAAGCGGTCAAGGAAGCTTAATTTTTTGCGTCCGACCACTGGTGCACAGTTATCTGCTGCCATTTTATTTTTTTATTTGTGAGAATACGTAAAACATTTCAGTTCCTATCTGCCCGCTGCGCTCCAGATAAGTTTCTTTCTGCTGTGGCGTTCCGTCAGAAATTTTTGGATCTTCAAAAGTGATCGGAATTCTTTTCTCAGCGCCTGCTATAAAAGGGCATCCGCCGTCAGCCTGCGAGCAGGTCATTATGGCTGCGAATCCGCTTTCAGGATTGAAGTCATCATCATAGGTTTTGGAAAAACCGATGACAGGAAGCGCGTCAGCTGCATATTTTATGGAATAAACAGGGTTTGATCCATCTGAAAGGGTTTTGATATTGAATCCTGAATCCTTCAAAGTCTCCGCTGCCATTGGAAAAAGGGCAGTAGCCTCGGTTCCTCCTGAATAGCATGAAACGTTTTTGATGTTGTAATAGGCAGCCGCAGTCTGCGCCCAAACCTGCGAGAGATGGCTTCTTCTGGAATTGTGCGTGCAGATTAGGTTTAGTCTGGTTTCCAGATTGCTGTCCGCTTTAGTCTGAATGAAGTCGATTAATGGCTGCAGGACTGCTTTGCGCTCTTCGGAGATCTGCTTAAAATCAAATGATTTAACGGTATTCTCAATTTGTGGAAATAACATAGTTTTTTGGCTGTAAAGGTTTATTGATTTTCTGTTTAATGTTTAGCAGCATCCTCCGCCCGGAGTGCATGAAGCACCATTATCAGTATTTAACTGAGATAATTTTACTTTTGGCTTATCAGAGGCAATACCGCACTGCTGCTGAGCAAGGCAGGCTGTCTGTTTATTAATTAAAGTGAAGTTTCTGCCGTTAAAATCTAAATCGTATTTGCCGATAGTAGTGTTCTGGTACTCCACTTCAATTTCGTTGTCTTCAATTCCCAATACTTTTTCTGAAAGCTCAATGATGTGGATCAGCTTCTGTGGTTTAAGCCTGTGCTCGTAGTCGTTGGCATCCCAAAGCTGGAAGTTTACAGCAGTTTCTTTTCTTACTGTTCCTCCGCAGTCGATGAAGTTTTTGGTAACTAAGCCTACTTCGGTTACGTGAAAATATTCCGGTACAAATGTGCCGTCCGGCAGTTCAAAATTTACAGCTTCCACTGTTTTAAGCACTTCTTTAATTTCTGAAAGTTTCATAATTTTTTATATTTAGTTAGACTATATTTTTTATTAAATAATTAGGGAGCTTCTTCTTTCAAGAAGCGCAGTATCCCTCCAGATACCATTCTGTTTTCCGATTTTCTCCCTTGTTCCAAGTATCCTGAAGCCTGCTTTTTCATGGATGCGCAGGCTTGCTGTATTCTCGGGAAAGATCCCTGCCTGAAGCGTCCAGATTCCTTCCGCTTCGCTCTGTCGGACAAGTTCATTTAAGAGGGTAAGCCCGATTCCCTTTCCCGAATGTGCAGGATCCACGTATACACTCACTTCTGCAACTCCCGCATAAACGCAGCGGGAAGAAACAGGGGTAAGGGCAGCCCAGCCAATCACTTTGCCATCTTCCTGCATTGTAATTCTGCAGGATGCCAGATGGGACTGGTCCCAGTCTTCCCATGAAGGAGCGCTGGTCTGGAAGGTGGCATTGCCGGTGTCGATTCCTTTTTGGTAGATTATTTTTACCTGATCCCAGTGTTTGTCCGAAAGTTTTCTGATTTCCATATTTTTATAGATTAGCAGCATTCGCTTCGCTTTTTTGCCAGATGATCTGATATATGCTCAAAGAAGCCTTTTATCTTTTCAAGTCCAGGTTCATTGATGCAGTAGCAGATCGAGTTTCCTTCGATGCTTCCTTTAATCAAACCTGCATTCTTTAATTCTTTCAAATGCTGTGAAACTGTCGGCTGTGAAAGCGGAAGTTCGTTTACGATATCTCCGCAGATGCAGGCATCGACTTTTAATAGATATTCCATAATGGCAATACGCGCAGGATGGCCTAACGCTTTGGCTAAAACAGCCAGCTCATTCTGGCTTTCTGTAAAGTGATCCGTTTTTGTTGCTCCCATCGTTTTATGTTTATATTGCAATATTACGATATAAAATTTAAAGAAAAAAGATTTTATGTTTTTCTTTTGCAGTGTAAGATGCATTAGGTAATCATTGCATAAAAATAGCAGATGCAAAAATAGCAGTGAAAAAAAAATATTGCTCTTTTAATAGCCTAATGAAAAATTAAATTTCAATTCTCCTAAAACAGCCATTGCAGAATCTCTTTTTTATGTAGTATTGCAAAAGCTTAGATATTGACCATGTAAGCATTATTTGGTTTATGATAAATAGCCGCTAAAAGGGATAGTAAGAACGGAAAAGTTTGGGACAAGCCCATTACCGGCGCTGTAAATCATTAAATGGGCAAAATGAAAATATAAAAAAAAGGAGTACTAAATTTAATATATTCGCTTATAAATAAATATATTTACCTGATAGTAAATGTTTTAAATCAATTTTATGAAAAAAGGCAAAAACAAAATATCTTACCCGGCAATCCTTGCGATTGCAGTGCTAGTGGTTGGCTTTAGCGGCTGCAGCGCGCATATCCATACAGCATCCTCCGGTAAAGTTCCTCCGGGGCAGGCAAAAAAAATAACTGGCGATAAAAGCGCTAAAGCTTATGCTCCGGGACAGCAGAAAAAAAACTAGCGTCAGGAAACTTTCACCCAGCCATTTACCATCTTGCCTGAATGGGCTTGCGATTCATATTTAATTCATGGGTAGAGCTCGTCTGCAGCATAAGAAGCTTATTTTGATATAGTGTTTTCGTACGGTTTTTTGATGCATGCATTCACTATGCATATATTATGGCCTATTTTTATATTCTTTACTGTTAAGGAAGATAGGCGTTTTATAATTGATCGAATCAAGAAATAATGCTGCTGTTTCTGCCGCTGCGGGACAGTTCGTGCTGTAGTATAGCGTACAATTTGCGCTGCTGCATGCAGATTTTGTCAAACTGCTGTAAATTTGAACCACATCCGCATCTCTTAGCGCTTTGTAAAGGAATAACGGTAAGGGCAGTTTTTTTTCATTTGCCCGAATCCTAATATCGCGCTTCTGAAAATAATACTGGTGAAAAAATACCATTTTTCCTGCGAGGCAGGGCAGAGATGCGCTAAGCAGATAACTCTTTTCTTTGGGAGAAAATATGAATAATATATCGGCTGATGCAGCAAGTTCGAGCGGGACTGCGCGGGCCTTTTTTCCTATTTTTCCAACAGTTGCATTGCAGATGTGAATACATTCGATAGAGCCGACCAAAATATCATAACCTGCATCGGCACATCTCTGCGCAAAATCTAGACTGAATATCCCTAGACCTATTATGCCTACGATAGGCTTTTTATCCACTGAAAGCATTAAGTATTGTTTTTAATTAAAATTTGCATTATCGCAATATCCAAAGTTATAAAAAGCAAATAAACGTAAATAGCATTTAAATTACTTTTGCATGAATATTACTTTTATATACGGTTTGATTGCCATGCTGCTAGCAAAAGGCGAACAAAATTGTTTTTTTTCTTAGTGAAATATCTGGAGAATAAAATGGGAATTAATCAGTTTTATTCTCCTTTTTACGGGAAGAGAATCTTTCTCTAGTCTTGTATTTTTTGAAAGATACGCCGGTGAGGGCGGGCACTGCTTTGGCCGCCCTTTTAACCCGTTTTGAATTGAAAATTTATCTTTTCTATCTGTGCTTTTGAAATCCGTCTGGAGCAGCTGTTCCAGCAGATCAAAAAGAAAGCGGATGCGCAACATTCAATGCAAGCGTAACATTCCGCAGCTGCTGCCTTGCAGTTGGATGCCAATAAAAAATTAGCTATTTTTATGCCTATAACTTAAAAGCCGGATGTTATGGATAGAGATTATCAGAACCCAAATATCTTTGAAGCGGATTATGCATGCAGGATCCAGACTTTTGAGCAGTATCTGGAAAACCCGCTGGCATCGCAGGAGCATTATGCGCACTATAAAGCCGGACTTGTGCCCAGCATCTTTTACGGGCATAACCTGGAGGCAGTTTTGGAGCTGTTGCGAAAGGAGTTTGACGAGATACTGGCCAGACTCGACAGGTATGAAGATAGCGGCAATGACCTTCCCATGCTCAAATCGTTTGCAAATACGGAAAGGGGCCTGCGAAAAGTCCTTGATGCCAGCCAGCTTCAGGATTATGCGGACCTATTGGAATGGTCATTCGGACATCAGAGGTCAGATGCGAAAGCCGCTGCAGTCAGCAGGTTTTTCCTTCCCACCGCTATACTGGACGGCTATATCTTCCATGTGGAGCAAATATATGGAAAAGGCATTCTTGACTAAGCATCCATCAGCGGAAGTAATTTTTATGCACTATATATCCTGCGAGCAAATAAAGGAGCTTGGTAGGGATGAGTCTAAATTTGTTAGCCCATGATTTTGCTGAATTTCTGGTTTCTACGTATAGCTTGCGCCACGATTCTGCCACAAAACTTGAATTAATGGCTATTGTAATTTTTTGCCTCTGTTTAATATGCTCGAACCTAGTCTTTTTAGCTATTGATTTTATTGAGTATATCCTATTTCAGAATCGGTGTGCTATGATTGTACCACAAAACGTTTCTCAAAGAAAAAAACTTTAAATTCGCCTTAAATATTTGTGGCATAAATGGTATCAATTCCAACCCCGATGTGCCACGATTTTGCCATAAAGTTTAGTTTACAAGTTGTAAAAATCTTTAGAAGCGCAATTTGGCAGCGGGAAGCATTCAATGAATAGTAATGTGATTTAAGAATCTGGTTGATCCTTATAATATGAATTACAAATATTAGCGAAGGAGATATCTGGTTATAGCACAATAGTAGTGAACCAGTGTAGTATTAGTGAGTGCAATTTCATAGCTCCGGGATATAAATATCAAATGTCGCACCTTGATTTTCTGCTCCGGATGCGGTAATTATTCCATTGTGGTTTTCAACAATCTTTTTTACAATTGCCAGACCAATACCGGTACCCGAATATTCTGTTTTGCTATGCAGTCTTTGGAAGATTTGAAAAATTTTATCTTTGTATTTCATATCAAAACCGATTCCATTATCAGCAATGCTGATATGGCAGTATGTACAATCAGCCTCTGCACCCAGATTTTTAATTTCAAATCCGTTTATTAGACTTCCATTTATTAAGATATGCGGCGGTATCCCTGGTTTGGAATATTTGAGCGCATTTCCAATCAAATTATTAAAAAGCTGTTTAAACTGAAAAGGAATCACCTTTGCTTTGCATAAATTGTGAATCTCTACAACAGCATTGGTTTCTTGTATTCTTTCCCTGTAATCTTCCTTAATTTCTTCCGCTAATTCCTGCAGATTTTTCATCACAAATACCTTGTCTGTCAAATTTGTTCTGGAATAAGCTAAAAGATCCTGTATTAAGGACTGCATTCTGTCTGCAGCAGCATTGATCTTTTCAAAATATTCTTTGGCAGCTGCAGAGAATTTCATTTCTTCGGTATCATTGAGCCTGCTGATAAAAGTTTGAATTTTTCGCAGAGGTTCCTGCAGATCATGACTGGATACATATACAAAAGATTGTAATTCAATGTTCATTTTTACCAAATTGACATTGGTGTTCTTCAATTCGGCTGTGCGCTCACTGACTTCTTTTTCTAATTCTTCCGTAAAGGTTTTTTGCTGCTGGATATCGGTACTGGTACAAACCCATTTTTGTATTTTTCCTGCTGCATCCTTTTGAGCAATTGCGCGGCTATAAAACCATCTGTATACTCCGTCATGCCGCAGCAAACGATGCTCCAATAAAAAGTCATCACCTGTAATTAAGACGCTGGTCCAATTGCTGTCAAATTGCTCAATTTCATCTGGATGGATGAGTTTTTGAAAACCTCCGGCATTTAAATCACGATAATTAATTCCTGCGTAGATCAAGACCGAAAGATTAAAATAATTCAAGGCCCCATTGGCATCTGCAGTCCAAATAAGTTGAGGCAGTGAATCGGCCAGCAGCCTGAATTTCAATTCGCTTTCCATCAAAATTTCGCTGTGATTTTTTTCTTCAGTTACATCTATTAGCGTTCCTATAATTTTTAGAGGTTCATGAGTAGAATCGAAAAATATTTTTCCATGCGACCTTATCCATCCCAGCTCGCCATTATTTTTAATGACTCTCGCCTCATATTTATAAGTTCCGCTCTGCATCGACAGTTCAAAAGCTTTTTCTACAACGTCAGCTATATCGTCTGGATGAAACTGGCTGATCATATCAGCATAAGTAAGCTGTACATTTTTTTCATGTCCAAAGATGGTTGCCAAGCTTTCGGAATGTATCATCTTGTGGGTCTGGAGATCCAAGTCCCAGGTTGCGATTTGGGCAATTTCCGCTGCTAATCGGGTTCGTTCTTCAGCTTCTTCCTTTTTTTTTCTAGCTTCTGCTTTTTCCGTCACATCATTCATGGCTACCAGAATGCCTTCGATTTTTTCGAAATCGTTGCAAACGGCACTATAGCTGGAAGTCCAGTAGCTATCTACCATTTTTCCGCTTCTAAAAATCGGAACCCGCTGGTCTTCATGCCATGAAGCTTCTCCACTTTTTAATACGTTTTTTATTATTGGAGAAATGATATGCCACATTTCCGATAAAGATCCGGCTCGGGATTTTCCCAGTATACTGGAATGTTTGCCTCGTATACCCATACTGTCAAGGCATGCGTCATTGTAAAAACAAGTCATATCCTTGCCCCAAAACAAGAACATGGGAAACCTCGAATTAAGCATAATTCCCAGTGCAGAACGTAAACCCATACTCCATTTATCCATTTCACCAACACTTGTACTGCTCCAATCAGCAGCTCTTATGACAGCAGTCATCTCGCTATCTTTTAAAAAAGAATTATATTTTTTACTGAACATATTAAATAGGAATTATAACATTGTTAATAGAAAGGTATTTATTAATCTAAACATTTTCCACCGATATTGATGATGAATTTTGTGCCTCTGTTAAGCTCACTCTCCACCTGTATGTTTCCACCGGCAGCATTTATAATTTTTTTAGCCAGATAAAGTCCAATTCCAGATCCCTCAATATCTTGATGGAGCTTTCCATACATATCGAAAATCTTCTCCATTCCCTGTTCAGTTATTCCGCTGCCATTATCCTCTATTGTCAACATACATTGAGTTCCTTTCTTAAATGATTTAATTGTAATTATGGGAGGATTGTTACTGCGGAATTTTATTGAATTGGCTATCATATTATATAGTACGCTTCTGAGATTTTTTTTCGAAAACCGTATCTCATTTATTTCAAAATCCCTAGTGATTTTTGCTCTTGAAGCTAAAATCGCATCTTTAAGGCTCCATTCAATAGTATCGACTATTTCATTTAAATTAACCGATTCAAGGGCAATCATATCATTTTCCACCTTTGCAATTGTTGCAATATCTGTAATTAGTCCGCGGAAGCTTTTTATTGAACTATTAATAATATTCAAATAGTTAGAATATGTTGGATCGATTAAAGGCATTTCATCGTTCAAAATTCTAATGGTGGTCTCAATATTGCCTAAAGGAGTTAGAAGATCATGAGAGGCTGCATGGATAAAATGGTCTAAATCTTCATTAATCCGCAGCAAGCTTAGATTTTTATCGTTTAATTCAGATTGGGTATGTTTTAATTCGGTAATATCATTAAAAGTTATAATCGCACCATTATTATTTTGGTTTGTCTGAATGTAGGGCATTACCATAACCTGATACCATTTGCCGTTGACAGCTTGAATTTCCTTAGTAATTACCACTCCTTTTTCTAAAACCAGCTCTGTGTCGGCAATGATAGTGTCAAATTTTATGTTTGTAGAAATATGGGTAATGGGTCTTCCAATATCTGTTTCCAGTAAGTTGATGTGTTTAATGGCTCCAGGAGAAAATTTCATCAGCCTCATTTCGTTATCAATAAAAAGCTGGCCATTGACATTACTCCTAAAATAGTTATTAAGGTCATCATTGATTTCGAGCAGTTCCTTGTTTTTTAACTGATAATCGGCGTTTATAGTATTTAATTCTTCATTTACTGACTGCATTTCTTCATTTGTACTCTGCATTTCCTCGTTTGCCGAAATTAATTCTTCATTAAAAGACTGCATGTTTTCATTTGTAGCATCTAATTTGTCATAAGAGGCAGTTAGTTCTTTCTTGATTCCTTTTAATTCTTCTTCCAGTATTTCGGTATACTTGTTGTGGAATTCTTTTTCATTGAACACTGCGTATTCATTTTTATCAGCCATTAGGCTGCTGTCATCATTAAAAACTGCAATTAATCCCTTAAAGTTGAAATCAAGCAATACGGGACTAACCGAAAGTTTTATTTGCGACACAACACCGTTCTGATTAATCAATATCCCTTTGACTCCTTTAGTTTGATTGGTCTTCAATGCCTCTCTGCTCAATGAATTGTAAGCCAATGCAAGGGGAGTGGGAAGCAATTCTACCAAATTGGTGGTGAAGTTTTGCTGAATCAGGTATTTAGAAGTATTTCCGTAGGTTTTTATAACGGTATTTTCGTTATCCACGCAGACAGCAAGATAATCCATTGCGTCAGCCAGGGCAATGTTTATTTTATCAGTTAGCGAGTTGTGTAAAAACCTTGAAGAATCGGCTTTCTTGACAGAGGCCTTGTGAGCTACATCAAGCATTTCAGGGAGAGCAAAAGTTCCAAAGGTTGCTGTGCGCTTGTCTTTGAGACTTTTATAGATACGGTATTTTTTATCGACAATTTCCAAGTTTTCGATAATAGTCAATGGATTTTCGCTCGATCCTAAAAATAAATAGCCGTTAGTCTTAAGACCAAAGAGCAGCATGGCATATACCTTTTTTTGTAGTACAGGAGTCATATAAATCAGCACATTTCGGCAGCTGATAAAATGCATATTGCAATAAGGCGGATTTTTGACAAGATCGTGCTGGGCGAATATAAGCATCCTGCGTATGTCAGGTCTGACGATATAATCATTTCCTTTTTGGTCAAAATATTTTTTTAAGTGGATCGGATCTACATTTTTCATTCTATCTTCGCTGTAAATGCCCTTACCTGCCTTTTTCAAGGCTGCAGCATCAATATCGGTTGCAAATATTTTTACAATGGTATCCTTAAATTTTCCTTTTAACTGCTCTTTCAACAAAATGGCCAGCGAATAGGCTTCTTCTCCTGTAGCACATCCCGCTACCCAAATTTTGATTTCTTCGTGGGGCAGCATGTTTTTCAGCAACTCTGGGAATACTTTTTGCTCTATCACCCCGTAAGCATCTTTATCTCTAAAAAAGGATGTTACGCTAATCAAAAAATCGTTGGCTAATGCCTGAACTTCATCGGGAGTTATGATCAATATTTCCAAATATTTTTCCAGTGCGAAGATATTAATGGATGCTGCACGTCTTTTTGTTCTTCTAAGAAGGGTCGTCAGCTTGTAATCGGAGAAATCAAAGGATAATTTCTCCTTTATGAAGCTGGTAATCTGAAACATTATTTTTTCTTCATTTTTATTTTCGTCCAATACCGCTTGATTATGATCTATATAAAATTCAATTGCACTTGGCATAAAAGCGGGTTCTAGAACCAAATCCACCATATCGGTCGCAATGGCGTGTGCCGGCATGCTGCTGAATTCTGTTGTTTCAGGATTTCTTGCAATAATCATTCCTCCGGCCTCTTTGATAGCTTTAATGCCTTGGGTGCCATCCGACCCTAAGCCTGAAAGAATGATGCCAATAGCATTTTTGCCACAGGCTGCTGCAAGCGAATTAAAGAAAGTATTGATAGTCAGATGCGGTCCCTTCATTTTGCTTTTATCTGTCAGATAGAGTTTATAATCTTTAATGGTCATAAACTTATTATTGGGAATGAGATACACCACATTGTTGCAGACAATCATACCTTGTTCAGCTTCTTTTACCTCAAGTCTGCTGTGCTTTGAGAGCAGCTCAACCATTCGGCTCTTAAAATCACTCGATAGATGCTGGACTATTATATAAGCGGCACCATCGAGTGGAGTGTGCTCAAAGAAAGTGTTAATCTCTTCCAAACCACCTGCAGAAGCTCCGATAGCAATAATATAATTAGGTCTTTTCATAAGTTCTTTAATGGATTATGCCAATTTTGAAAGTGGTGGATTTAAATTTAAGAATTGAATATTCTTTTATTAAATAGTTTTGTAAAGGATGAATTCGCAGCGCTTTCCATTTTTGGCTGGATACCTGCATTTATATAAGAAATAGGCCTGTATTTGCAATTTAGAATGCCTTGGCAGTGTATTTGATGAGTATTTGTCCAAGTTTATTTCCATATCGAATAGAAATAAATCTATAAGCAGCAAATTTTATGATGAAGCTTTTTGAGATAGTTCTCTTTTCTTTGTAAGGTATTGTTTTTTAACGCCAATTCATAATTTTTTGAGGTATTAATTAATTCTTTAAGTTCCTTTTTTCTGTCAGTGTTCCAGAAAAAAGATTTTTTTTAAACTAATGTTAATTTTTCTCTGTCTTTAAGGGCTAAATTGCTGGAAATAATGCGAATTGAACTATTATCGCCACTGTAATTATAATGCGCTTTTAACCTTGTTTTTAGGATGCAGAATTACTTATGAGAATAAAATCCTCAATATTAGTAGGTTCCCATTTTAATAACGTTATCTTTGAGCAATTAAATACATTAAAATGCAAGAAGGTACAGTAAAATTTTTCAATGAAGAAAAAGGATTCGGATTCATAACTCCTAATAATGGAGGGGCCGAAGTTTTTGTTCATGCTTCAGGTCTGTCAGAAAACATCGCTCAAAACGATGCAGTACGATATGACGTAGAAGAAGGCCGTAAAGGTCCAAACGCAGTAAACGTAGTTGTAGCATAATATACTATCACAGTTAACTTATAAAGGCACCTCTAATCAGGTGCCTTTTTTGTTTTATGGATGTGGTGTATATATTATTAGTATTTATTTTTCAGGAGCTCTTCCCGCTGTAAGATGCACCCGAGCGACAGCGAACTGGCGAAGCAATCTTTTGTGTCCAGCCTCGGGTCAATTGTATGTAATATTATTTTTTAGGAGCTTTTTCCCGCTATCCGCTCTAATCTTCTTTGCCGAACCCGGCGCAGAAGGATTTCCACTGCACACAAGCGAAGCGAACTGGCGAAGCAATCGGGGCTAGAGTATTGGCTTGCATATTTTTTTGACAGGCAGCGACAGAGAAGGTATGAATTAGCCAGCTAATTAAACCAAACTGGTGTACTGCTAATCATAAATGAGAAAGTGACCGAAAAATCCATACAGGATTCAAAAAGAACATTTGAAAAAAAAATAGCAGCGCAATAGAAGGAAAAATATTTTTTTAAGGACAACGGTAATACTATTATAATAAATTCACGAGTTTTTGAAATGGGCAGATACGTGAACATTTAGAACAAATTCAACAATTATTAGTCCTATATCGTTGCACCCGAGCGCTGGCGAACCAATAAAAAACAATATTGGCATTTGCTTTTTTCGGTAAATGCCAATAATTTTAACCATTAAAAATGATGTTAAGGCATGAAATCGAAATTGCTTTTTTTTTACGAAAAATTACTCAATAACTATTATTATCATCTTAACTATGATCAGGAGACTTCCAAAAGATATGCCTATGCGGCAATTAGGAATATTCTGGGCATAGCGGCCTTTATGTTTAGCATGCTGTTTTTTGTAATTATCACCTGTCTTTGCAGCATCAATGTAAATATTAAGGGAAATAGGCTCTCAGCTTACCTTATCATGGCCATTTTAATGGTCTGGTTTATTTATTTCTGTAAAAAGACTCTCAAGCCATTGTTTGACGGCATAGAACTTAAAAGCGAGAAAACGCCGAAAGATAATTTCTTTACGATATTGCTGCTTTCGGTTGGATTGTTTGCAGGGGGAATGTTTGTGATAGCCAGACTGGCAGCTATTTATTTTTGCGGATAATAAGCAGATCATGAAAATGGAAATAAACCAATTTATTGCTTCAGCCGGGCAGCAGGTATATTAAAAAAATAAGGGCAGGAAATTCAAATATCATGAAATTTTAAATCATCTTAGAGCTTGTTTGTTTTGCAGCCGCAGAGCCGGGCCTTTCGGAAATTGCTTTTTCTTCTAAATCAGGTTCGCGGCTTATACAGCCGTATTGATTTAAATCCTTTATGCATCTGTGATAGGTGGCAGGGCCGGTAGTATTATTTTAGGTTTAATGTTGTTTTTCAGGAGCTTTTTCCCGCTATGCGTTCCACCCGAGCGCTAGCGAACTGGCGAAGCAATCTTCTGCGCCGAACCACGGTGCAGAAGGATTTCCACTGCTATCGGGGCTAAAAAAAGTGCTAACGGCTGTTCGGAGCAAACCAATTTTTTGACTCAGTCGAGCAGCAATTAATAATTGAAGTTATCAGAGCTAAATTCAAGTAAATGTTAAACCATTTTCTAAATTAAATCGAATTATTTACCATTTGAACAAAAGTAAAAACACTTTAAAGGAATGTAAAACTTTATATCCTTTATATTTTTGGTGTTCAAATCCTGTTAAGTTGTTGAGACCTAACAGGACAATTCTCGAATCATTTTCTTGATGATTTGAAGAAAATAAAAATCACTGAATACTAAATTTTCTGGTTCTAAATATCTGGGATAATCTCCTTTGAAATTTTTAAAAATATACTTGCAGATGTTTTTTTGATTAAAACATTTTTTTGATTTCTTTAACAGTCTATGTAAGATAGTAGTTAATATTCTATATATTTGAGGAGCTTTAATATTAACAAAACATTACCTATGAAAATAAAACTACTTTATTTAATATTCTTTGTCAGCGTATCTTCTTTTGCCCAACAATACACCCTGATTCCCGATGCATATTTTGAGGCAGAACTAATCCGTCAGGGAATTGATTCAGGCACACCAGATGGTAAAGTTTTAACTTCAAAAATAAATACCCTGACTACTTTAAATGTTAGGGGAGTCGGTTTCATTGCCGATTTAACCGGGATTCAGGATTTCACTGCTTTAAAATCTTTGTTTTGTGATAGCAATCAATTAACGTCTTTAGATGTTTCCGAGAATACCGCTTTAACCTACTTGAGTTTTGGAAGCAATTACTTAACAACTATAGACGTTTCCAAGAATACTGCTTTAACAGAGTTACGTTGTTATCATAACCTACTAACAGTTTTAGATGTTTCTAAGAATACTTCTTTAACAATTTTACATTGTTATAATAATCAACTAAAGAACTTAGATCTTTCCAAGAATACTGCTTTGACATATTTAGATTGTTCTGATAATCAATTGGTAAGTCTTAATTTGAAAAATGGAAATAATTCTAAATTATCAACCAATAGTGCCTTTGATAGTAATAGCTTAAGCTGTATTCAGGTAGATAATGTGGCTTATTCTACTGCCAATTGGACAGCCAAAGATGCTGAGGCAAGTTATAGTTTAGACTGCTCAGCTTTTGTTCAATATACCCTTATTCCTGATGTGAATTTTGAGAAGAAGCTGATTTATTTAGGAATTGATTTTGGAGCAGTTGATGGAAAAGTGCCAACAGCTAAGATTGCTGCATTAACTTCTTTAGATGTCTCAAGCAGTTCTATTACTAATTTAGCTGGAATTCAAGATTTTACGGCTTTACAGTTTTTAAATTGTAATGGCAATCAATTAACGTCTTTAGATGTGTCCAAGAATATTGCTTTAACAAGATTATATTGTGAATCGAATCAATTAACGAGTTTAAATGTTTCTAAGAATACCGCTTTAGAGCAATTAACGTGCTATTCCAACAAATTAACAGCTTTAGATGTTTCGAATAGTTTAGCTCTGACATTGCTGTATTGTTATTCTAATCAATTAACGGCTTTGGATGTTTCTAAGAATGCGGCTTTAATAGAATTATACTGTTATTCCAATCAATTGGCAAGCTTAAATGTTTCGCAAAATGTTTCGCTGACAGAACTAAGATGCCATAATAATCAATTAATAAGTTTTGATGTTTCTAAAAGCAGTGTTTTAACCAAATTATATTGTTATTCCAACCAACTAAAAACTTTAGATGCTTCTAAGAATACAGCTTTAACCGACCTGTATTGCTATTCTAATCAATTAACAGATTTAGATGTTTCTAAGAATATGGGTTTAAGAAATATAGACTGCAGTTCGAATCAGTTAACGAGTTTAAATTTGAAGAATGGACGCAATGAATATCTCAATACCAAAAACTTTAAAAGTAACCCTGATTTAGGATGCATTCAGGCAGATAGCGATTATTATTCGAATAACACTTGGAAGTCATATAAGGACGCTTCTGCAAGTTATAGCAGAGATTGCTCAGCATACACCGTTATTCCTGATGTGAATTTTGAAAAGAAGTTAATCTCATTAGGAATTGATTTTGGAACTCCTGACGGAAAAGTGTTAACATCCAACGTTTATTGGTTAAACGACTTGGATGTTTCCTCCAGTTCTATTAGTGATTTAACCGGAATTCAAGATTTTAGAAATTTACAGACTTTACATTGTGAAAATAATCAATTAACGAGTTTGTATATTGCTAATAGTTTTGCTTTGGTAGAATTATATTGTCATCAGAATCAAATAACGGCTTTAGATGTTTCAAAGAATGCCGGTTTAGTATATTTAGTTTGTTATTCTAATCAATTAACGGCTTTAGATGTTTCTAAAAATATTAGATTAACAAAGTTAGATTGTTATGATAATCAATTAACGGCTTTAGATGTTTCTAAGAATACCAGCTTAGGAACTTTTTATTGCTATAATAATAAATTAAGAAGTCTAAATATGCAGAATGGAAAGAATGCTTGGTTTGTAAGCACCAATAACTTTACAAACAACCCTGATTTAACCTGCATTCAGGTGGATAATGCTAGTTATTCTACCGCAAATTGGGCTACAGCCAAAGATGCTACTGCAAGTTATTCGCATAGTTGCCCTGCCGTTATTGAAGTTAATGGTGAGTTCGAGAACAAGTTAATCGCTTTAGGGATTGATACTGTTAAAGACGGTTCTGTTTTATTGTCCAGCATAAAAAATGTAACCAGTTTAGATATTTCCAATTCCGGTATTACCAGTTTATCAGGTATCCAATATTTTTCAAACCTGGAAACCTTAAACTGTCAAGGAAATTTATTGACTTCAATAGATGTATCTTCTAACACGGCACTGAAATATTTAGATTGTTCAAAGAATCCACTATCGATTTTAGATGTTTCTAAAAACACCCAGCTTACAGAACTGTATTGTGATGGTATGGTAACAACCAATAAAAAAATCAATGCCAAAACCAGCGTTTCTAATCAACTAACGGCCTTAGATGTTTCTAAAAATGTATGGTTGACTAAATTGAGTTGTTCTAACAATCTAATAGTAAGTTTAGACCTTTCTCAGAATACTCTTCTTACAGATGTGAATTGTTCCAATAATAAATTGATCTCTTTGAATTTAAACAATGGAAAAAATAGCAAACTAGCTACTGTCAATTTCAAAACAAATGCTTCACTATCCTGTATTCAGGTAGATGATGCTGCTTATGCTAATGCCAATTGGTCAACAGCCAAAGATGCATTAGCAATTTATTCGAAAACAACTTGCACTTTAGGAATCGAAGATTTAATTTTTGACAAAATTGACATTTATCCTAATCCGACCAAAGGAGAATTATATATTGACAACATTGTGCTAGAAAAGGCAAATGTGTACGAAACATCAGGAAAGTTGGTAAAAACTGTCAAATTTGCTAATGGCTCAAACACTAACAGCATCAATTTATCAGGATTCCCAAAAGGAATTTATTATGTGTATTTAGAAAGTGAAGGTTATGCTGTTGCTAGAAAAATAATTGTCGAGTAAATTAAAAAGCAAAAGGCATTTTACCATAACGGGATTCGAACCTTGTTCTGCTGCAAACACTGTCATTTATATGTTCTGCAAAATTGAAGTTGCTAGAATCGAACCACAAAAAAACCTGAGAAATATAGATTTCTCAGGTTTTATTTTTTTTAGTAGCGGGAATGGGACTCGAACCTCTCAGCAAAATAAAATGACTAAAATAAAAACAGTGTAATACAGTTTCAAACCTAACTTGTTAGCTATTCAATTCAGTGGATTTCTGTTTTTCAAAAACTCAATGTGCTTAGATTATGCCAGAAATCTTTATTGCTATTTGTATAGTAGTTCTTGATGTATACAGTTTCGAACCTAAGCTTGGCAGACCGCCATTTTACTAAGGTTCTACTTTTCAAGAATATCATGTGCCACGATTCTGCCGGAAAATTTAAGTTACTGAACATTTATAAAAAACTGATCTAATTTTTGCAGCCCAAAAAATAGCAGCTCACTTTTAAACAAGAAAATAAATGACGCTTTTCTGGTTTCTGTTTTTTTTAGGATGTAGTTGATATAGCCGTATTCATTTAAATCCTTTATGCACCTGTGATACGTGGCAGGGCCGGTTATTTTCATTGTTTTCATAGGATAAAGAACGCTATAGTCCTGCGAAAGACAAGGGCAGAAATAATCGGGTATTAAGTTAATCGGGTGTTAAGAGCTGCCGCTGGAAATTAATTCGGAGCGGCCGGCATTATCAATTGTAATTGTAATTGTATTTAGTATTATTCTGTAAGTTTATTTTTTTTGGAGCTGTTCCCGCTATGCGCTCTAATCTTCTGCGCCGAACTCCGGCGCTGAAGGATTTCCGCTGCTATCGGGGCTAGAGCTGCAGGCCCTATTTTGCGTTGGAGAATTGTAAAATTGAATTCAATTGTCGTATTTCTAATTTGCAGACGGTGCAAAAATAAAGCAGCTATTACGTAAGATATTTTTTTTGCTTTTTTATGTCTATAAAAAAAGGATTCTAAACTTGGACAGGATTGTAATGGAAAGTGATTTAGGTCGAAATTAAGATTAAAGAGTTATGGTATGTTTGAATTTCTTAACTTTGCATTATGAAAGAGATCATAACAAGAGAAATTTCGCAGTTTAACAATGAATTGAAACTCCAGGGTTTTAAGGCATTTCAGATAGAGGATGATGGCGCAGAAACCAGAACCTACAGCAGAAAGGAATTTTATAAAATCTGTCTGACTACGGGAAAAAGCAAGATTCATTATTCTGATAAAACCTATGAGCAGGAAGGAACGATTCTTTTTTTCGGAAATCCGCACATTCCGTATTCGTGGGAAACCATTTCCACAGCATACGTTGGTTACACCATTTTATTTTCTGAGGAGTTTTTTAAAAATTCCGAACGTTCTGAAAGTCTGCAGCAATCTTCCTTTTTTAAAATCGGCGGGACGCCTGTTTTGAAAATCACAGAAGAGCAGAGAGGGTTTCTGAATACTATTTTTCAGAGAATGATTGCCGAGCAAAAAAGTGATTATGTATTTAAGGATGAACTGATTCGTAATTACATCAGTCTTATTATTCACGAATCTTTAAAGATGGAACCTTCTGAAAATTTCGAGCAAAACAAGAATGCCTCATCCAGATTAGCATCTGTGTTTTTAGAACTTCTGGAAAGACAATTTCCTATTGAAACCACTTCGAGTCCGCTTCAATTAAGAACGGCGCAGCATTACGCCCAGCATCTCAATGTGCATATTAATTACCTGAACCGGGCCGTAAAAGAAGTCACGGGAAAATCAACAACTACACATATTACAGAGCGAATCATCACAGAAGCCAAGGCGCTGCTGCAGCATACCGATTGGAGTATTTCTGAAATCGCCTACGCGCTGGGATTTGAATATCCGACCTACTTTAATAATTTCTTCAAAAAAATTACCGGAACCAATCCAACCGCATTCCGTTTAGCAGAAGTTTGAATTTCTTAAGCTTTGGTTTGATAATCGTTACTGCCATCCTTAAAGGCAGCCTTATCTTTGTATCTGAATATTTAGTTCAAATATTATGTCAGATAAAGACCCTATTTCCGCTGCCTGCTCATCCCAAATAGATATTTTCGGGAGGCTTTTATCAGGTGAAACCATACTTTCAAACGATCCGCAGCTAGGCAGATTAAGGGATGAAGCATTTGCTGTCAAAGCATTGCTTACCCAGATGAACAATGCTGTAAATCCTCAGGAAATTACAGAGATATTAGGCACAATTTTAGATAAAAAAATCCAGGATGTAACCGTATTTACACCTCTTTACATCAATTGCGGAAAACACATTACAATTGGAAAAAATGTTTTTATCAATTTTGACTGCACTTTTCTGGCATTGGGCGGGATTACCATTGAAGACGACGTTTTAATTGGCCCTAAAGTCACTCTTGTTACCGAAAACCACCCATTAGATCCCAAGGAGAGAAAAGGATTGACTGCTAAACCCATCCACATCAAAAAAAATGCATGGATTGGTGCCAATGCCACGATTTTGCCCGGCGTTACCATTGGGAAAAATGCAGTTGTCGCGGCAGGGGCAGTTGTTTCCAAAGATGTTCCCGATAATACGATTGTTGGCGGGATTCCTGCAAAATTCATTAAAAATGTTTAACCTTAAAAGATAGATTATGAAACTGAAATCTCTTCTGACGGTTATGGCTGTTCTTTTCGTTCTTTCTTTCTGTAATGCAGGCTGTGGCAATGACAATCATACAGCACCGCAAGACAATAAGAATGAAAATGAAAATACTAATACTAATTCAGCATCAAAAATGAAAATAACAATTGGCACAGCAGTTTTCACGGCAACATTGTATAACAATCCCAGTGCAGCTGCACTTAGAGCAATGCTTCCCCTTACCATAGATATGGCTGAACTGAATGGCAATGAAAAGTATTACAATTTCCCCAGTCCGCTTCCAGCAAATGCTTCAATTGGAGGTGATATAAAGCCGGGCGATTTAACGCTTTATGGCGGCAATGTACTGGTGCTTTTTTATAAAAGTTTCAACACTTCCTATAGTTATACAAAACTGGGATATATTGGCAACCCTGCGGGACTGGCCGCTGCATTGGGTAATGGAAATGTGATTGTGAAATTTGAAAACAAATAAAATGGAGTCTTATGAAAAGTAATTTTAAAACAGCATTTTTATTCATAATGTTATTAGCAATGGCTATTGCTTGCAGCGAGAATAAAAACCAGGAAAAAATAAATGGAGATAAAAGCGGACTAACTCAAATTTTCCCCAAAGGAAAAAAAGGTTCAAGCGAGACATTTACCGGAAATGCATACAATACCGGTTTGGTTGATGCTGACAGCGTTTTTACAACAGCGGTTGGCAATGTGTATTTCCAGCCTGGTGCAAGAAGCAACTGGCACAGCCATCCCGCGGGTCAAATCCTTCTTATCACTGATGGGGCTGGCTATCATCAGATTGAGGGCAGGCCTATTGAAATTATCAAAAAAGGTGATGTCATAAAATGTCCGCCAAATGTTAGGCATTGGCACGGTGCAAGTGCTGATGTAGGTTTGCAGCAATTATACATCGTTCCAAACACCGAAAAGGGGATTGTAAACTGGAACGAAGCGGTAACCGATAAGGTGTACCAAAGTGCTCAATAGTTTTCCAAAAGAATTTAAAATAAATACAATTAATTGTGGAAAGTAATATAAAAGACGAAGTAGTAATCATTACAGCAGCCAGCAGCGGGATGGGAGAAGCATCTGCCAAGTTATCTTTCGACCAACAGCACAGGAGCTTGAGTAAACCTCTGTGCAAAATTTAGGAAAGGGATGGTGAATCGGTAAAATAGATAACTAAGGAGTAATATTTAAAGTATTAAAAAATAATTCAGCATAAAATGAAAAAAGCATTGGCAGTCACAATATTGTTTCTGATAACAGGGCAGTTATCTGCACAAAAAACAAAATTAAATACACAAAAAATGAACACTTCAAAAGAGCACTATACATTCCAGTTAAGCGATAAGGTAACCCGTCAAAAAGTGAGCTTTAAAAACCGTTACGGCATTACATTAAGCGGAGACTTATACCTTCCGAAAAATGCTGTAACTGAAAAATTAGCAGCATTAGCGATCAGCGGGCCATTTGGGGCAGTAAAACAGCAATCATCAGGATTGTATGCCAACCAAATGGCGGAACGCGGTTTTATTGCTTTGGCTTTTGACCCGTCTTATACAGGCGAGAGTAGTGGCGAGCCAAGAAATCTGGCATCTCCTGAAATCAATACGGAAGACTTCAGCGCCGCGGTTGATTTTTTAGGACTGTTGAAAAACGTTGACAGGAACAAAATTGGGATCATCGGGATTTGTGGTTTTGGCGGTTTTGCCTTAAATGCTGCAACTATTGATAAAAGGGTTAAAGCGGTTGCCACGACAAGCTTGTATGATATGACCCGCGTAATGTCCAAAGGATACAATGATTCAGTAACTCCGGATCAAAGAACCAAAATACTGGAAGCTTTGGGTGAGCAGCGCTGCAAAGACGCCGAGGCTGGAAAACAAGCCGATGGGCCAAGAAATCTGCCCGAAAAATTAAAAGGTGATGAACCGCAATTCGTAAAAGAATATTTTGACTATTACAGGACACCGCGCGGTTTTCAGGTTAATTCCGTAAATTCAAACGGAGCCTGGCTTGCAGCCAATCCAATCTCGTTTATGAATATGCCAATACTGACTTACGTAAAAGAAATTTCTCCAATACCAATGCTATTGATTGCAGGAGAAAAGGCACATTCAAGATATTTTAGCGAAGATATTTTTAAAGTGGCAGGCCAGCCGAAAGAACTGATCATTATCCCAAATGCAGTTCATGTGGATCTCTATGATAAAATAGATGTGATTCCGTTTGATAAGTTAGAAAGTTTCTTTAACGATAATTTGAAATAAGATATCAAACGCTTATTGAAAAAGCGGAACCTGCCTTTAAACAAGAAAATAAATGACGCTTTTCTGGTTTCTATTTCTTTTGGGGATATAGTTTATACAGCCGTATTCATTTAAATCCTTTATGCACCTGTGATACGTTACAGGACCGGTTATTTTTGCTATTTTCATAATTTCATGCCTGTAATGGTGGGGGAATGTTATTTTAGGTTTAATATTATTTTTAGGAGCTTTATCCCGCTATCCGCTGCAATCTTTTGCGCCGAACCCCGGCGCAGAAGGATTTCCGCTGCTATCGGGGCTAAAAAGTTAAATAGACAATTTGGAATAAGCCAATTTCTGACCTCAATGGAATAACAGACAATAGTAAAAGTTATTTTTGCAGCCCAAAAAATAGCAGCTCCACTTTTAAACAAGAAAATAAATGACGCTTTTCTGGTTTCTATTTCTTTTTGGGATATAGTTTATATAGCCGTATTCATTTAAATCATTTATGCACCTGTGATACGCGGCAGGGCCTGTTATTTTGGCTATTTTCATAATTTCATGCCTGTAGGCTCTGATAGGATTGATGTTGCCCTTATTTGCCCTGAACTGGAGCAGTGCCGCAAAAATTCCAATATGGGTAATCTTGGCGGGCTGTCCTTTATTGAATGTAAAGCGGATAGGCGTTTGTTTTACAGAACAAGGGCTGCATTTACAGAACAGCGGTCAGGTGATCAAGGGGGAAGGATTAATCGTGTATTAGGATTTTTTGCGGAATCTAATCTGTATGATTAGCATCGTCAATTGTAATTGTGTTAATATAATTTTCTAATTTTAATTTTATTTTTTTAGAGCTTTTCCCGCTATCCGTTCCACCCGAGCGCTAGCGAACTGGCGAAGCAATCTTCTGCGCCGAACCCCGGCACAAAAGGATTTCCACTGCTATCGGGGCTAAAAGTTGAATCCGTTTTTGGAAATAAACCAATTTCTGGCCTCAATGGAACAAGAGAGAATAGTAAAGTGATAGAGCTTCTTTTTAATTTAAAAAAAGGAAAATTAGTTTAATGTACTCGAACTTTGATACAGCAATTGTTGTTTTTAATAAGTATTTCTTATTTCAGAATTTGATGTGCCGCGGTTTTGCCACAAACTTGCAACGATGAAAAAAAAGCGACAATATTCGCCTTAACTATTTGTGGGAGAAACAGTATCAAGTCCAAAATTTCATGTGCTATGATTCTGCCACAAAACTTTGCAAGGTGAAAGATTTATAAACGCATCTTAGTTTTTCGTGACAGAAATGGGATCAATCCAAGGTCCTTTTTACAACAAACTGCGTGCTTTTTAAATTATATTTTTTTGTGTTTTTTGTCCTGAGTAGTGACGGGGACAGGACAAATTACAACATCATTTTTGGATGATTTGAAGCAATTGGCTTTCTATATGTAGTGTCTGTCTTTCCATGGCTTTGCAAATTTGGTTTAGATGTCCTGTTGGGGATTGATGTAAAAAAAATATAATTGATCGATTTTTTATGGAATCAAACTAACATGCAATTCTACAAATATTATGGTGAATTTGAAAAGATTGTTGTAGTTACGCTAGAATTGTCTTTCTTAGGCTCTATGAATTACTTTTATACATTTAGGTTTTGTAGCACAAAAGTAATCCCTTTCATTGGCCCCCATCCGCATAATAAAGAGCACAAGAAAATGGTTCTTTTGTGTTTAAAAAAATTGGTTGCAAATTAGAATCTGAAACCAATTTTGCGTTGCGCATTGTAGATTCTGCGTCTTTCACTGGCCGGTGGTCATTACTATATAAAACAAACCGTGTTGTTAAAACAGGTAAATATACTCGATTGTAATATAGTTTTTATGGTTATTTTTGAGAAGATATAAAACGAAATTGCACTAGTATACTTTAACCAGGATACGCGAATATTTATGTCGGATGTTTGCAGTTGGCAGTAATTTTTAAAAGACAAATCAAATAAAAAAATGAAATTTAAAATTTTTGGAATAGTCTTAATGACTCTTTTAATATTTACTACAGTCAAAACTAAAGCTCAAAATGTACAACAACTTGGGGCAAATTACTTTTCTGCTGGTATTCCTTCAAACAACTTTCAATTCTATGCAATGAATAGTAGGCAACGAAACATGAATTGGTGTTGGGCAGCTTGTATTCAAATGGTTTTGAATTACAATGGACTATATGTCACACAAGAAGACATTGTTATGCGTTGTTTTGGAAGTTTAACTGATCACACAGGTGGACCAAGAGAAATGTTTACAGCACTTAGTGGTTGGGGATACAACGTTTATGGCGGTATTTCTACAATTTACACAAATAATTATCCGACTAATGCTAATGAGATACAAGCTTTCTTAGGATCAAACAGACCTCTTATTGTTGGCCTTAACCAGCCTAATTCAGATATAGGACACGCTTACGTTTTGACAGCATTGTTTTATTCATTGACTTACGATTATTATGGGAACGCTGTTGTAATTCCAGATAAAGTAGTTTTGCGAGACCCTTGGCCGACTAATCCTTCACGATTAGAAATGAGTTGGTATGAGTTTGTGAGTAGAGTTAATATGTGCTATAAAGTCTGGGTAAATTGATGAAACAGAAAAACAAATATTTTTTTGTGTCAAGAAAGCAATTTTAATAGAAAACCACAAAACAAAATGGTAATGTTTCAAAGCTAGTGATAAGAGATTTTAGATTTCTACCTTTTGGAATTGAATGAATTTTAGGAATAAACAAAATTATAATCAATAGTACTCATGTTTTTTGTTTTAATATTGCCCGCTCCTCCCAGTGTTCCTAATGAAACGCTGTGCAAACGTCTTCGACTTTGCACAATTTTTTTGTAAATCAAAATCTCTTAAAGTCTCCCGACTTTAAATAATTGTTTGTGCAACTTGGCTTTGTTAAGAAAGGGAGAAGCAACCAAAGATTCTTTTGTTGGTTTGTAATTTAACAGCCTAACGATAGCACCAATGGGAGAACTTCAGAAACGGTTATAATTTAAAATAATAAAAACAAACGTCTTAATATTAAAACATGATTTCACAAAATTGCACTTTTACAGTAAATTGGGGATTCAAATTTCTTTTTTTAATTGCATTTTGGTTTCCGAGTCATAGATTGTATAGTCAGCCAATCGTTCAAACTGAAACGGAAATCCTGTTATTCAGGGCAATTTATGAAGGTGACAGCGTCAAGGTAGAACAGTTACTGCAACAAGGTGTTTCGGCAAATACACGTTATTTTACCAATGTAACCGCCCTAGGATATGCTGCTAGCAAAAGTAAATTAAGTATTGTTCAATCGCTGGTTAACCACGGTGCGCAGATTAACGCAGTAATACCGTTAACGATGTTGCCAAGAACTGCTTTGGGAGTTGCCGTTGTACAACAAAACCTGCAAATGATGAAATACCTGATGAGTAAAGGTGCTAAAATCGATGTAGAAATCTCTACAGAGGGATGGTGGGGAAGCGGAACTCCGCCTAAGATGTATTATAGTGCACTCACTCAGGCAGTAATGGCTAATAACCTCGAGGCGGTGAATTACTTATTAGAGTTTAATCCCGAGATCAACCGGGTAGCTACTGGTATGGAAGGTGATTGGGCCCAAGGAAAAACGCCACTAATGATTGCAGCCGCATATGACCATGAAGAGATTGCTTTGGCCCTGCTTAATAAAGGGGCAAAGGTGAACGATTTTGGTACAACTCTCTTTAAGCCAGGTCCTTGTTTATCACCATTGATGGAGACAGCCATGACAGGTAATACTAAATTACTAAAAGAGCTGATTGATCGTGGTGCTGATGTGAACGCGAAAGATGTGAATAACAATACAGCTTTTATATGCGCGGGGGCAAGGTCAAAAACGAAAGCAGCAGAATTATTGCTAAATAATGGAGCAATTGTGAATTCAGTAAACTCTGAGGGATTTAATTCCTTACTTGCGAGTATAGTCTTGCACCAACAAGATATTTACAGAATACTATCGAATAGGGCTTCTGCAATAGACCAGGTTTATCAGGTAAGAGGACTTCTTGGAATCCGACAGAACTGGGTGAAACCGGACACTCTTAAATTGATCAGTGATCTGGACTTTGCTCTTATAGAAAATGATCTTGAAAGGCTGCTTCTTGGGAAGGACAAATTCGTAGATAAGGTGAATATACTGGATCAACCCGAATTGTTCCAGCAACATAAAATTCAAAATATTGAGTTTACACAGTTTGTACTGAGCAAAGGAATTAATATTCATCAGAAAACATCCGCTCAAAAGACCGCAATACAGCTGGCCCAGGAGTTGAACCTAACTGAAACAATGGAACTTTTGTTAAATGCAGGAGCCGATGAATCAAGCGTGCCTCCTATTTTTTTATTCAAAATGGCGATAGAGAATAAAAATATTAATAAACTAAAGGCCTATACAAATAGTCACCTAGGATCACTCAGCGCTGTAGATAAGTGTGAGCTTATATCGTGGGCAGTGTGTACTGGAAATACTACAGCATTAAGGTTCCTTTATTCTAAGGGCGTAAAGCCGGATTGTGCTGACAAATTGGGGATAACACCCTTACACAATGCTGTGTTTACGGGTGACGAAGCTCTTGTAGATACCTTGTTATTAATGAACGTAAATAAAAACAGGCGCGATAAATATAATGTGCAGCCCTTTCATATTGCCAAGCTTCTCAATAAAACGAACATTGCCCAAAAGGTAAAACCCGATTCTCTATATGTGCTTACTGTGTTTGAAGTGACTAAAAGTATAGCTGAAACTGAATTAAAAGACCTTATTGTAAAAGATGCATTCAAAGGAGGGCAAATGAATGACGGTACGATATATGTGTATTCATCGGCCATCGAAAAGAATTCAACTGTACGGAGCCCGTTATTGTCCTGGCTATATCAGTCCCATAACGATAGCGCTAAGCTAAAGTATATTGAAGGCTTATTGAGCCGACCCTTTCTCGTTCTCAATCCAAATGGATCGAGCATAAATTTATTTAGACAAAATCAAAGTTATAACTCATATCCAGTAATGCGTTTTACGGGTGAGGCTGAGTATAAAAACGGGAGAAATAATACTAAGTCTGCATCGATCTCAGGAGCTTATAAAGTTAGAGAGAAGGAAGATAAGGAGGATTCGTGGGATGCACCAGCCTCCAGTATGATTGAGATATCCGGAACATTGACAAACTGGGTTGGCTCGCGGGCTTTTTGGGTCGGCTCCAGTGCGTTTGCCGCTGCCGGAGGAGGATGGGATAATCACTGTATCACAGTAATAAATGGAAAGTGTTATGGTTTTAAAGACGCGGATGCCACTACAGCATGGGCGAAATATTCAATAAAAGGCGAATATAAGATACCGAAGGTTACTCTTTTGGATAATAAGTTCAATGTGTCGTTCCCAGGTGTGAAGGTAATCAACGAACCTAATTGTATACCTGTAAAGGTGATTCAAAACGGACAAGAAAAAATAGTGCAGCCAGGAAAAACGATGGAGTTTAACCGGCAGAACGGAGATATTACTATTATTGATGAATGGAACGATAAAGTTGAAGCCACCGGAAAGGGTAGCGACAGCCGGCTTAAGCATTCAACATTTACAGTAGTATTTCCTCCAACAGAAGATATTGAAAGCCCTTTGTCGGGAGGAGCGATTTTTGAGGACCGGTTAAGAACGTATTGTCATATTAACTCTCTTCGGTACTGGATGGAGCAAAGAGCCGATTCACTCAGCGGCGTGGAATTATATTCATTAGCTACACATGTACACCTGTTGTCAGAGAAGGCCCGCGATAGGTATAAGAATGTGATTAAGGCTGAATTGATAGGTGTTGTGGATTTTTTTGAGAACACACAGCTAAAAGACCTGAATAACGCTCTGCTTTCGCTGGTTGAAATGAATAATGTAGAAAAGCCTGATATTATTAACCGATTAGACGCTATTCTTAATTCGAGCAAAACGGATAGCATAACCAAAAAGGCGATACTTGTAATACGCAATCAGATAGATGATCTATCAATGAGCGATGCGTTGCTTAAATTGAGAGAGTATAAAAAGGATTACCTCACCCGCTTCTATAAAAAGGTAGATTCCTATAATCTGCTTTTACTTGAATACTGCCTATACATTCCTAACGAGCAAATAAAACAACAGTTATTACTGGACCGTATTCCTGTATTTAACGAACATCTTCAACAACCTACTAAAGAGCGCCTTAATATATGAGTAAGTTACGTTTACGATTTGTCTTTTTACTACCTCTTTGTTTAAGTCTCAGCAGCTGCGGGCCAAATTTCGGGGACGAAATTTACGATTGGGTAAAGAACAACGCGCGCAGTTATTCGGAGAAGCTGACGCGGGCGGATTTACGGGTGAGATGGCTTAACCAGTTTACGGAATCTTTCCGGACAATTTCCTATTACCAGGAACAAATAAACTGGGAATTGGCTAAACTAAAAAAGGAACTAAATACTATTGACGAGGAGCCCTCTAATAAGCTGGAAAAGGCTTTGCGGCAATACGACTTGTGCGTCATGGTTTCGAATGAGTTAATAAGAATTAAAGAACTGGTGGATGAGACTGACTATTTATTCAAAGAGCTGGATAGCATTGGCAGTATTAAACAATTTGAAGATGCGGGCTTAAGAGCTGTGGGAAAGGAAACGCTTCTCCGCTCATTTTTCGAGATTGGCTCACAAAGCGAAGAGATCAATAAGCTGCGGTACCAGAAACTTTTTCATGTCAAATATTCGCTGGTAATTGGTGATGACGGGAAGGTAGACCAGCAGGCAGCTCCGAGTGAAAATGGCACTGGCAGCTATTCAGGCGACAGTATGGGGGAATCATTGGAAAAGTTTTTTGCTAATTTTCCTGTTACGGCACCATTTTATGCTATGTTTGTTGAAGACGATATTAAAAAGCAAGTGGAAAGGGTAAAGGACGCCCTTAATCTTTTCGATAAGTTAAGTCTGACACCTAAGGATCAATTCATTATTTCGCAGGAATACCTGAAAGAGGCGCGTGACACTTATAAAGATTATCGTGTAAAAACGCAGGATCTTCAGGCAGTTCAGAAAAGCACATGGAAATTGTTGTGGCAGGTGACTTCGACGTACCGATATAATGCTGAAACGGCAATAGCACCTTATAAAGCCCGCCTTGCAGAAGCCGAATTTCTCGGCAGTGAGGAGATACAGCGTATAATGGACGAAGAATCGCGGTTTACTATGAAGAATGAAATTATCAGTATGCTTTCGCAGCTGGTAAAGCTTCGCGGAAGTATCACCAATGAGGATGACCCATTTAAGAAGGTTGAATTGACGGAGCGGTATGGTGACGCCTGCGTGGAAGCGGAGTGTATCTTAACGAATTTACACGGCCGTATGGATCTTGCCCCAATATATACCGATATTGAAAGGTATCAATCGAAGGTGCAGGAATATAAAAAAGAATCTATCCTATTAAAAAATGAGCTTGTTATCAAATAAACGATCCAGATTATATGTTGTGTTACTGCTGCTATATTCCATAGAAGGATTTACACAGGTGTATATTAGCGGTCCGTATACAAATCCTATGTTTACTATTGGGTTCAATAATAAGTCCTTCATAAGAACTCAGCCCTCCAACCTGCTTTATAATTTCCATGATGGAGGGCTTGATCAAGATGTTTGCGTGCCACAGGTTAATTTTGAAATTCCAACAAAAGAAATGTTGAGGAATGTGGGTGATAATATGGATAACAGGATTAATTCTCTTCATACGCAAGAAGACGGTGTTCGTGCCAGCATTGCGATGAAAATGCCTTCTATACTCACTCACAATCAAAAGCAGATTGAGCAAGGAAATGTTTTGAAAAACGATCTGCAAATTATAGCAAATCAACCTCCGATGGTTTTGGACAAGCTTCGCCAGGATCAACGGGAAGCTTATGTTAAAGGCGTTCAACAACAAAGGAGTGCTTCGGAGAAAGAACTGCAAAGTGCGATGAGCAAACGCAAGTTGTCGCAGGAAGCTGTATCGGATCTTAACCGAATAAAGAATGATCTTCTTGATGAAACAAGCTGGCACTCGAGTGATTGGGCACTTATATCTTCATTAGTGGCTTCGAATATCAATGCTCATTCTAATTTGATATACGATCTCCTATCGATTAATCCAGCCGTTTCTAATAACCCTGTAATCGGTACGGTTTCGGAGATTAAAGCTCTCTTCGAAGAATCATTGATAAACGGGACTTTAGATCCCTCAGTTATACGAAATGGATATATTAAAGCCCGCTCTATTGACGCTCTTACGGCCGGTAATGATTTATTGGGTATGACCAACGCTTTTTACAATTATGGCAAAAGCGTGGCGGATATGACAAGCGCACCAGACGACCAGAAAGCAATGAGGCAGGAGATAAAACAGCAGCTTTTAATGATTGAACAGGAAATAACAAAGTACAACCTGCGGATAGAATCTACCAATGCAGTTATAGAGTACCATAAATTTATACAGGAGGCAATAAAGAATTATTTTAAAATTAATGGTATTAAGGAAGATGGAACACCAGCGCCAACTCTAAAGGATCTTCCGCCACTGCAGCAAATCACTCCCGGAGGTTTCACGGGAATTTCCCTGAGACTGCAAGATCAGGTATTCGGCAAAGAAACTTCCTATACCGATCGTAGTATAGCCAGCGAAAAAGCAAAGACAGAAAGCGACTTTACTCGCGCTCTTGATCGAGTGAAGGAATTCACTTCTCATGGGCAACCAGACCCCGTTTTCTCCTCATTGAGCAGTTATGAGGAAACCAAACGGCAGGCAGAAATGTGCATACAATATGCAGGTAATATAACCCGTGATATTGAAAAGATAAAACGAGACTATCCGAATACTGACACAAAACTAATTATGGAGTGGCTGCAGGCCGGAAAGGAACTTCGTTATATGGCGGATCAGTATTTGCCGTATTCGGATAAGCAATTTCGATTTACTACAGTAGATATGGATTTGCTTAGAAATGAGATTACGCTTGCTATAAATTATGTGAAACAAAATGAGCCAATACCTGATTACGCCTGCAATATTTACACCGCAACATTGCTTAGTAAAATATACGGTGTAGATCCAAGCTTATTTAAACATAAGAACGGGGATTGGTTAAATGCCAGCGAAATTGCAGCACGGGCTTCAATGGAAGCGCAATTTAATGCTATTGGAACGGCGCTTAACCAAGGAAATCTGGATAAAGCTGCCTATCTGGCTACAATAGGCAAGCCGGTAATTGCCGTTTATTACTCGGTAACCGGACATGGACACATCAGCCTTCTTTTGCCTGGATTAAATGCTGGAGCAGCTTTCAAATCTAGCTCATGGGATATGTGGGTTCCGTTGATTACGAATTATTCTTTAACGACCTCCGGAGAATGTACAAATTGCTTTATGGAAGGGAAAATGTCGGATGCTTTTTCGAAGAGAAAGGCAGAGACTACAGTACTTTATTGGATTGGAAAATAGAAATAAACCAATTTCTTCCATCAGTCGAGCAACAATTATCTGTGCTGTGTTATTAGGTTTGATATTGTTTTAGATCTGCTGAAATTTTAGATTTAATTTTATTTCTGGGTTTATATTGCTTTTTTGGAGCTGTTCCCGCTATCCGCTCCAATCTTCTGCGCCGAACACCGGCGAAGAAGGATTTCCGCTTCTATCGGGGCTAGGGTGTCTGATTTGATGATTTTGGCAGATGGGGGACAGTGCGTTATGGGCTTTCCTTTTGAAATAGTAATTGGTGTGCCGCTTGGCGATATTAAATGGGTTTTTTCCGTAAAAGGTAAGCCCGAAACAAATCGGGCTCATTAACATAATTCTAAATTTCTGTGTGCTGCTTGATTCAGCCAGCTTTTTTTGCAGTGTTATGCAAGGCTTTGTCCAATAGGCAGGCGGGTGCTCAGCACAACCCTGTTCCAAAGGTTTATCGCAATTACGGCGGTTATGATATCTGCAATCTCGGATTCGCTGAAAAACTGCAGGGCATTTGAATAGGTCTCATCCGAGAGCCCTTTCTGATGGATCAATGTTATCTCCTCGGTTATCCCCAGCACTGCTTTTTCCTCTTGTGTAAAAATATCGCCGGCTTCCCTCAGAAATAAATCAAATGTAGTATCAGTAGAACAGCAAATTAATAAGTAGTTTAATAAGAAAAGTAATCTTCCCATTCTTCGAATAATTTACATGTTTTCTAATTTTGAAAAGAGATGGGATCCGTATGCAGTTTCGGACCTAATCATGGGAGATGATGATTTTGCTACAAATGTTGCTGTTTCAGAATTTAAAGTGCCACGATGTTGCCATAATCTTAAATCACTAATACTTCTAATATTTTTTGAGTTAGTAATCATTGGAACCTTATGTTTTTAAATCTCTTTATGCAATGTTATAATTAACTGCTTGAATCTTGATAATATTGGTCCGAATCTTAATGCTTAAAATGGGTCTCCTCGTAGATTTTATGCTATTAAATTAGCAGGAATAATGTGGGCTATCGGTCAGATTTTAAATATTTCATCTTTTTCAAAATCTTCAAATAGTTACGGTCTAAGCTTTTAGCCACAAAAAAGGTGTCAACTCCAAAAGAAACCTAAAGAAAAATTTAAGAATAATATATTTTGGGGAAGTCTTCTGCAAGTAGGAGATTCAGAGTGCATTTACTAAACGAAATTTTTTTTTGTAAGAACATTTAGGTTCTGTTATTTTAAAATATGTCAGAACAGTTAATTGTTGTTTATTTTTATTGATTGATAAATATTGTGAATAATTATGTGTTTTAACTTAAAAAGTGTTTAATAAATATTTTTTATATTTTTTTGTTGTTTATGTTTTAAAAACGCGTATACTTGTAGTCATTTTGACTGTTAGTTTTTTTGTAGGATTTTGAATTTTTATAACGAATAAAATATATGAGAAAAACATTTTTACTTTTATTTGCTTTTAGCACCCTACTGATAAAAGCACAGCAGAAAATTACATTTGGTTATGATAATGCAGGAAACCAGATTAATAGGGTATTATGTGTAAACTGCAGTGCCAAAACTGCAGTGGCAAATGAAGAAGTTTTGGTTAGCGAAACTGAAATATTTTCTAGAGATGATTTCTTTTCTTATTACCCTAATCCAGTTAGAGAGGAGCTTTATTTATCATGGAATACCTTGAATGATAAAAAGATCAATTTAATTAGTGTATACTCTATTTTGGGTCAGCAGGTGGCTGTATATGATGTGTCAAAAATCAATAGCTTATCAATTTCTTTTCAAAATTTTCCATCGGGAGTATATTTGGTTTTAGCAGATTTTTCTAACGGAGAAGAACAAACGATTAAAATAATTAAACAATAATTTTCGTATGAATAAATTTTACTTTTTTTTATTTTTTTTCATTGCAAATATTTGTTTTTCTCAAAGCTTTCACGACAGCCAAGGTAAGCTTGAAATTACTAATTCAGGACAAGCAAATTATACAATTCCAATCGCTATGCCTCCAAGCATTAAAAATGTTGGGCCCGTGGTTAATTTAGTTTATGCCAGTGGGCAGATGGGGGGAATCGCTGGACAAGGCTGGAGTATTAACTCAATATCTAATATTAGCCGAATTTCAACAAGAAGAGATATTGATGGATATGTGGATGGAGTAGATTTTGATGAAAATGATAAATTAGCAATTGATGGACAGCGATTAATTTTAAAAAGCGGGATATACTGGAATGATGGATCAGTGTATGAAACAGAAGTCCAATCTAACATCAAAGTTGAATTAAAAGGTAATGGAAGTTCAATTTATTTTATTGTGACTGCTCCAGATGGATCCCGTTCTTGGTATGGCAATTTTGACGGAGTGGGCGGCTACGATTCAAGCGCATTTTACATTGTCAGGTTTGAAGATGTAAATGGAAACTATATAAAATACTCATACAGTAACCCATTTAATAAAACTCTATGCATTGATGAGATTAAATTTAGCGGTAATACTGGCGGCGCAGCTCTTTTGAACAGTATTAAATTCAATTATAAGCCAGCAAAAAGGAATGAGTCAGCATATATAAAAGGTTCGAAGATTGAAAAGGCAGCAATTTTAGATTTTATTGAAGTAAGAACAGGGGGGCAGCTCTTTCGCAAATATCAGCTTACACATATTTCCGATCCTCAGCTTTCGTATGAGTATGTCAGTAAGATTCAGGAGTTTAATGGGGCACTAGAATCTGCAAATCCTATAGAGTTTGAATATAAAACTACACAGAGCAATAATGCAAATTCTGAGACTACAATTTCGTATTCCAATAATCTTGTTTTCAATGATATTGATTTTTCAGGTGATTTTGATGGCGACGGCCATTTAGATTTTGTAACCAGTAATGAAGTTTATACTAAAATGTTTCAAGGTAGTGCGGGAACTGCACCTGTTTCAATTACCAGCCTTCGCGGGACAGAAGGTTTTTTCGGCGCAACAACGATTAGCAGCGGAAAACTCAATCAGTTTCAGTCCTTGGTTACAAAGAATCTAAGATATTCTGTCCAGCTAAAATTTGATGTCTATAATCTTGTAAATAATACGCCAGTTTTTAGTTATGGAAAAACGTTAGCATCTTTTAATGATAATCTTATCTATAATACACTTCCGTACGAAGTGCATAATGCTCAATATGTTACTGAAACGGAAGCTGTCTCTTGGGGATTATATTCAAACCCAGATAGATATACTGTTACAAATGGTCCACTTTCTAATTCTAATACCAGCTTGTATAAGGAATTCTTAGAAGGTGATTTTGATGGGAATGGTATTTCTGAAGTATTAGTGTTACAGCCAACAATTGAATATCAAACAAGAATAACGAATTATTATCTGCAGAGTAACACTACAGTTCCTATAGCAAAATTGACAGATACATTTATTAAACCCTCAGGTGCAATTCATGCATACATGGTCAATTTGGATCCTTCTGCGGGTACCGCTCAAGGATCGAGCGGATTTGTAAAACTTGATACCTCTAGCAATATTTTATATGGAGAGACAAGACTTGTAGCAGATTTTAATTCAGATGGCAAATCCGATCTATTGGTAATTACTGCGGGTAAGGAATATAAAGTTATAACATTCAAACAGCTAACTTCAGCTCCTTGGGTACAAATGGAAGTGATAGGCGAAGGAATTTTAGATTTATATTCCAAAACCAAAACGCTTCTCATTGGAGACTACAACGGAGATGGCAAATCAGATCTTATGATTCCTGATACTGAAGGAGGCTCAGGACAAATGGGTTGGAGTATTTACTATAGCAATCCAAACCCTTCAGGAGGTCAATTTTTTGTTAAAGAACAGCATAATATTGTTGAATATTGGCCCGATACCAAGGACACATACGATCACAAGCAGTTTAATAAGTATTATGCGTTGGACACAAATGGTGATGGAAAAACTGATCTGGTTAGGGTTTGGGAAAAGATTTACCGTCCTAATCCAGTTACTGATGCTCAAAATTATGACACGCAATGGATCGTATCAACTTTTGCTAATAATATTGGCAACACTTCCATTACAGGAAATAAGTTTACGGCGGAATATACTTCACCCTGTTATGGAAGCGCACCTCTTCAAATCTGCAACCATAATAATGATTCTCCTGATTTGCCTTATCCTATAGTATCAAAATATAAATATATGGGGGCAAATACTGAACTTTTGATGGTAAGAAATCATCATAATCAGCTTACCTATGTTAATTTTACCAAAGATGTAAGCCAGGATATTCTTATGACAAAAGTAACCTCTTCTGTTGGAGCTGTAAGCGATGCTATTTCTTATGCTGCCATTGATCCTGGAGATTCGAATAATGGATTTGGAAACTTAAATGAATTTTATTCATCATCTCAAAGCGTTTCATATCCAAATGTAGAAATAAAGAAAATGCCAAACTCATATTTAGTTTCCATGGTTGCAAATACTTCTGAGGGAACTACAAAGTATCAGGATTTTAGATATAATGGCCTTTTAGTGAATTTAGATGGTTTGGGCCCTTTAGGTTTTATAAAAATGGCGAGAAGTGCATGGTACTTGAATGGATCTGCCAAAAGAGTCTGGAATGTTATTGAAAATGAGCCTGGTCTTAGAAATGCGATTAAAAGAACATATACTGAGCTGCTTAATGCCGGAAATGCGTTTTCTTTTGTAAATTCTGGAAATCCTTCAGGAATTATCAATTCGTCCGTTAACAGCTATATATCATCTGCTTCAGGTGGCGTTTATACTCTGCTGTTGGATAATAAGGTAACTTCTGATTACATTACTGGAGTTTCAACTAAGGTGAGCTATCAGTATGATAGTATTTATAAATTGCCTTTGGTAACCAAAACAGAAAATTTTTCTGGGAGCACTCTACAGGGGACTATTACTACAACTGAAAATTTCACCCATAATCCTTCAGGAATTGGAGCCGATTATTTTATTGGACGCCCCTCTGATCTGAAGGTGCTTCATTCAGCCTATGGAGATACATTTGAAACTTTTGAAAAATATACTCATACAGGAAATAAGATCAGTAAACTAGAAAAAAAAGGAAATACTGCGAATAATGTTTATGTGACTGAAGATTATGAGTATGATATCTATGGCAATTTACTAAAGAAGACACTGAGTTATCCTGGTGCGCTGCCGTTGACTCCGTCAAGAATAGTGGAGACTACTTACGATGCGACAGGGAGATTTATTAAAACGACGAAAGATATTGAGGGTTTTGTTTCCACTAATAATAGCTATCATCCTCTGTATGGTTTAGTTACTTCGCGCACAAATCCACAAGGGGCCCAAACAGTAACTGTATTTGATAATTGGGGCAAAATATCTAAAGAAACAGATTATTTAGGGAAAAATATTAGCTATGCCTATTCAAAAGCATCGGGAGAATATTCAATTACTCAAACTGGTGATGACGGCATGCAAAGTTTAACTGTCAGTGACGCTCTGGGGAGGATAAAAAAAACAGGAAAAAAAAATATAGATGACACTTGGTCCTACAAAAATACAGAGTATGATTTTCTGGGAAGGAAAATTAGAGAAAGCGAGCCATATAATTCTGGAAGCCCATCATTATGGAATACTACTTCATACGATGATTATAATAGAACCCTTTCAACTGTAACTGCAGTTGGGAAGATTACCAATATAACATACAATGGTCTCACCGTAACCGCTTCAGATGGAACAAAAACTACCAGTTCAACCAAAAATGCTAATGGAGATGTTGTCAGTGCATCAGATAATGGCGGTCAGATTAACTATAATTATTACGCCAATGGGAATGTCAAAGATTCGGAGTATTTAAATACTAAAGTCAGTGTAAAGTACAATGAATGGGGTATAAAATCTGAACTGACTGACCCATCTGCAGGAACCTATTTATATACCTACTATCCATCTGGAGAAATATGGGAAGAAACGACACCAAATGGTAAAACTACATACACCTATAATTCGTCAGGAAAAATTTTATCTAAAACCATATACGGAGTAAATACAGATAATCAGACCAGCTATAATTATGACCCTTTAACAAAACTACTTGCATCAAGTACATTTACGGATAATATCGAAGGGAAAACAATTTCATATTCCTACGAGTATGATTCTCCATACAGAAGATTAACAAAAACAATTGAGGCCACACCTTATGCAAGATTTGAAAAAGAGATACTTTCTTTTGACGATTTCGGAAGGGTAAGCACAGAAAAATTTACTGTAATAAGTGGAGGCAAAACGAGCTCTAAAACTATTACTAAAAGATATAAAAATGGCTATTCTTGGGCATTATTTGACGGGAACACCCGTCTTTGGATGAATAATACAGTAAACGCCAGAGGACAAGTGACAAATGAGAGTTTAGGGAATAATATTAATGTAAATAATTCCTATGATCAGTACGGATATATTACGGAGAAAAAAAGTGTTTTAGGTTCATCCAATGTAGTATTGCTTACTACCCTTTTTGATGCTCCAACAGGAAACTTAAGAAGCAGAAGCTCAAATCTTTTTTATCAGTTGGAGGAATATGGATATGATAATTTAGACAGACTTACTACCCAATATATTAATGAGGAGTTCATAAACAGTACTTTCAGTACGAATAGTACGGAAGGATTTGAACCTCTAAATGGTGCAAATGTAAATGCAAGTGCCGGACAGCTTAGTATTCAGGCCACTGCAGCAGGCTCAGGGCTTAAAAAAAATGTTATTTCTAGTTTGGCGGCAGGTGACCAGTTAATTTTAAATTTTAAAGTGCAGAGGGTTCTTGCTGCGGATAATTTAAATGTATATGTTCAGGAAATAGATCCCACAACTGGTACTGGTATAAAATATTTGAAAAGTGTAGTAAGCACCTCAAGAGACGTGTATGTACAGCATACTGTTGTTTTAGGCGGAAGTACTCTTCTGCTGACAATTGAGAAGCAGAATACAACTTCTTTAAATGTTTTTCTTGTTGACAATTTTACAGCTTTTAAAAAGATTACAGTTTCACAGGCTTATGATAATAGAGGAAGAATAACTTCCAATCAAACTGGAACTTATAATTATACTAATTCCAGTAAATTATATCAAAATACATCAATAATTGTTTCTTCTGATGCTTTATCTTATTATCAGGGCAGGCAAACTCAAAGCATAACTTATAATTCTTTTAAAAGTCCTTATGAAATTACTGAAGCGGGGATAGATAAAATAAGTTTTACTTATAATGATAATAATGATCGCAGCAGTATGTTTTATGGCGGTATAAATGCAGTGAAGACACAGAGGCCAAATAGAAAAGACTATTCTTTTGACGGATCGATGGAAGTTAAAACTGCTTCGGGAAGCGTCGAATTAATTACATACATAGGTGGCGATGCATATACGGCTCCATTAATGTTGAAAAGCGATGGTACAACGGAAAATTATTTTTATTTGCATAGAGACTATCAGGGAAGTATTGTTGCTATCACAAATAGTTCCGGCTCTATTGTTGAAAAAAGATTGTTTGATTCATGGGGCTTAATTTTAAAAATTCAGGATGGCTCGGGGAATGCTCTTTCGCAGTTGGCTATTACTGACCGCGGTTATACTGGACATGAGCATCTTCAAAGTGCAGGTCTAATTCATATGAATGGTAGGCTATATGACCCTATCATCCGTCGTTTCCTTCAGCCTGATAATAATATTCAAGAGCCATACAATACTCAGAATTTCAACCGTTATGGATACTGTCTGAATAATCCATTAAAATATACTGATGTCAGTGGCGAATTGTGGGGAATGGGAGAGCTTTTGTCAGCAGTCGTCATCGGGGCAATTATTTCTGCTTCCACTTATGGAGTCATGGCAGTTACAGGACATGTGGATTTTACAGTTGGCGGATTGGTGAAAGCCACTTTTATGGGGGCTTTAAGCGGTGCTGTAACTTTTGGAATAGGTTCTGCGACTCTAAACATTTCGAATTTTTATCTACGGGCAGGCGCACAGGCTCTGCTGCATGCTGATTTTCAGGGAATGATGGCAGGGGTGCAAAATGGCAATGCAGTTTCAGGTATGGTTTCAGGGGCGTTAAGCAGCATTGCATCAAGCGCGTGGACGGGAGGCGGAGCAGACAGTGCCTATCATGGAATGGGTAAGTTTGCAGAAAGCAAAGGGGGGATGATTCTTTTTGGCACAATTTCGGGAGGCGCGGGTGCAGAACTCTCTGGAGGCAATTTTTGGCAAGGAGCCGCAACAGGGCTATATGTAAGTGCATTAAATCATGGAATGTCTCATTTTCAAAAACAAAATGTTGATATGGATAAACTAATTGCATCCTATCCTGGAGATGAAACTAGCCAGATTTCATCAACCCAAGCTTTTGATATTGGAGGAACTGTAAAAGATCATTATGATCAATATGTTAAAGAGCACCCAGGGGAAGCTCCCAATGCATGTGCACTCAGGGTTTCAATAGCTTTTAATAAAGCAGGCTATCATATCAGATACAGCAAAGGTAATACCTTTACAGATAAAGATGGTTTGAATTATTATTTAAGTTCAGAAAAAATGGCTGAAAATCTTCCCAAACAGTTTAATTTAACGTTGAGTAAAACCACTAAAAATTCTTCGTTAAGTGCATTCAATAAAATTAAAGGAATATATTTTATGCAGCCAATTTCTCCAAAAGTATTTGGAGCATTAGGCCATATCTCTTTATGGAATGGAAGCGCCGTTCTAGGAGGACATTCTTACGCTGATTCCCCTCAGTTTTATCAGGCAACGCTATATTATGTTAAATCAAATAAACCTTAAAAAAATGAAAAAAATATTGTTTTTAATTTTAATGTTTAATTTCATTAAAGTTTTTTCCCAGACAGCTACTCAAGAACAAATTGCAAAGGCATGGTTTGATGATTATGCGGTCTGCAAATGCATTACTCAAACAAATTGGATCAATGGGATAAAAAGCGAAGATAAAAGCATTCTCTTTTACAATAAAAAATTAAGCCTAAATCCAAATAATTTTGAAACTCTGGAATCTTTTATAGATTCATATATTAAAGAAAAAATTAAAGGTAAAGGCATGGTCTTAAAAAGCTGCATTAGTATTAAATATGACGATGATTTTAAAAATTTGGTTTTAAAAATTCTAAAGACGGATACAATTATAAAAAGTGCAATTTTTGAATCTCCTAAATAAAGAGAAAAAAGTTTTTTGTAATGATAAGGAATCATAGAAGGGAATATGAAGAAATGTTTTAGAAAGGCTCCAAATATTTTGGAGCCTTGAACATAAGAAATATTAAATATTTCTTATAAGTATTTAGTTGTCTCGCAGTATACTGACAATTAATATGTTTTGGTAGTAATGTTTCGAACCTAAGCTTGTCAATAATTGATTTTGCTGGATTTCCTGTTTTCAAAAATACCTTGTGCCACGATTTTGCCACAAATCTCAGAGTACTGATGTTTATAAAAAACTGATCTAGCTTTTGCACCAAAAAATAGCAGTTCCGCTTTTAAACAAGAAAATAAATGACGCTTTTCTGGTTTCTATTTTTTTTAGGGACGTAGTTTATATAGCCGTATTCATTTAAATCCTTTATGCACCTGTGATAAGTGACGGAACCGGTTATTTTGGCTATTTTTAATCGGTAGGAGGAATTTTTATGCAATCTGATCGGATGATTAGCATCGTCAATTGCATTTAATATTTTTAATATTATTTTTTGGGAGCTTTTTCCCGCTATCCTCTGCAATCTTTTGCGCCGAACGGCGGCGCAGAAGGATTTCCGCTTCTATCGGGGCTAGGGCCCTAGTTTGCATAATTTTCTGAAGTATGATCCTAATTGAGCTGTGATTGCAAAGCTGGCATGCTATGGGGATAAATTGTAATTGAAATGAAAAATTAAAAGAGTATCAATGTGATGGAGAACAACCAAAACAGGCTTGGTATATGTCAGAGCTGTCATATAAGCTGACAAAATGTTTCAAATAATTATCTTTTCTTTGATAAAACTGATATCTATAGAGCGTTATAATTAAATGTGGTAATTAGGATAATGTATGGCACGGATTTTGAACTAACTAAGTGCCTTCAAAATAGTTTGGAGGGTTGAATGTTTAAGTTGACTATTCTGCCTATCGCGACAGGCAGAATGTGATTTATGACATATACTGCAATTTCTGAACCAAAGGGAAAGAAATATTTCGCTAAGATATGAAATATCAGACATAATGTCAAGATTAAAGTTGCTTTCATAACATTTCTATTGTTTGTAAGATTTCCCAGGCTCTGTCTGGTATGTCCGAGCAGGTGTAAAACATTTCTGCAAGGTTTCAAGGCACACAAAAGCAGTTCAGTCAGACTGCCGGTAATCTTGGAAAGGTTGGAATTAAAAAAGCCAATCTGAAGTGCTGAGAACACAATTCTATCAGCCAATGTGAGGATTAAGGCATGAATGGGTGTAAACCCCAAGACGATGGAAATCGGTCGTCTGCCAAGCAATGTTTAACATTGTACATCAGCAGGTAAGGTTAATGACTGATACTGCTTTCCTGCTGGTGTCCCTATAAAAAAATAATGAATCAAACACTACTTTTTAATGAGGATTTATGGGAGCGTTATGTGGCGAAGACTGCCGAAAGCCAGGAGAGTTTTGAACTGAAAACGTATCCACACCTAGATCCTTATTTTAATTTTTTTAAAAACAGCAGTGACATCAAAAAGCTTGTGTCAAATAGAGTGCTTATGGAAAAGCATTCTTTTCTTCCTTTTGTAAAAATACTAACCAAAACACCGAGATTCAGATTTCAGGAAAACGAAAAAATGTATGGTCTGGAAACTAAAATAAGACCCATCGCTTTCGCTTCCCATTTCGACTCTTATATTTATGGTTTTTATTCTTTTGCTTTGACCGAAAAGTACCAAGAGTATGTACATGAGAAAGGTTTTAGTGAATGCGTGCTGGCCTACAGGTCTGATCTTGACGGGAAATGTAATATACAGTTTGCAAAAGAAGCATTTGAAGCTGTGAGAAAAAAGGCCTCAGCTAATGGTCACTGCACTGCGATTGCACTTGATATTACCGGTTATTTTGATAATATTGACCACACGATTTTAAAAGACAAATGGTGTAAAACATTAAACATTCAGGAGCTGGCAAAGGACCAGTATAAAATTTTCAGATCTCTTACAAAATACAGCTACATAAACCGAGACAGTATCTTGAAGCATTTTAAAATAGATTTAAAAACAGCACCTCACTGGAACTCGCTTCTAGATCTCATACCTGACGATGCAGCCGGCCCAACGTTCAACAATAAGTTTGATCTGCTCCGAAAAAGAAATCTTTTGACGGTCAATCTTCCTAAAATTTCGCAAGGAGGAGAGAAAAGTTTCCGGGGAATACCTCAAGGCTCGCCTATGAGCGCATTGCTGTCAAATATTTACTTGATTGATTTTGATGAAAAGATATTTAATCTCAGTATCGAGCTGGACTTTACATACAGGCGCTACTGCGATGATCTTTTAATAATCTGTGACTCTGAAAAGGCAGCGCAAATCAATGAAATTGTTCTAAAGGAAATAGCTGCCTATAAACTGGTTATTCAGACAAAAAAAACTGAAATAATCCATTTCAGGCCTGCATTATCCGGAAAAATCAGAGGATTTAACCAGAAGAAAATTGAAAAATTTTCACCAGTTTTCACTTCGCAGAATGAGCAGCAGTATTATAAGAATCTACAGTATCTCGGTTTTGAGTTTAATGGAGTCTCGATTTATATCAGGCCAGGAAGCCTTTCCCGCTATTTCAGGAAAATGAAGGGCAGGATTGTAAAGACTGTTATGATGGCCTACAGCGATAAATCAAAGAGGGATAAAATACTCAAAAAGCAGATATTTGAAAGATACTCGCATTTGGGAAAAAGGAATTTTCTTTCTTATGCGGTAAAGGCCTCAAAGAAGCGTTATTATTCTAAATCAATTAAAGCCTATCGCGAAGGGATGGATTCCAAATCCATTAGAAAACAGCTCTCTGCACATTTTGCAATTCTGGAAAAGGAGATTTTAATGAAATCTTTCACACAACACGAGTATAAGGAATATATATACACCAAAAAAAAAGAACAGGGACGAAGAGTGAGCAGAAAAAGAATGAAGTATTGAATTTTATCAGATCCATGGGAGTTACACCAATTTTTTGCTTCGGTCGAGCAGATTGTTTTTGCATTAGTTAGACTTTCGAAAGGGTTGGATAGTTAGTTATGTTTTTTTTGTCTTTAGTTTTCTCCTTTTTTTGTGATTGTTTTTAGTTTTTTTAAGATTTTTATTAAGCATGATTTTGGCCGGTGTGTATTCAATTCTTGGAAAATGAAATTAATTAACATGTTTATGTGGAAGGCAGCATTAAGGAATATGATGATTTTATTTTTGAAAAAATGATCGTCAGGGCCAATCCGCACATGCCGCTAAAGCTAAAGAAGGAGAAATAAAAAATCATCATATTTTTTATACCATGAGATATGCAGTTTTTATTAAAACCCTGCGAGATTTAACAAACAGCCCATTTCTTTCAAAAGATATTCAGGATGTAGCAGTACAAATTGCGTCAAATATAACAATGCATATCCATTATAATTTTTGTAAGTTATTAAGCAAGCTTATTGACGATATTTATAAAGCATATAATGATCATAAAAAACAGCGGATTATGAGCTTTTTACAGAAACATTTCGTTACAGCACCTTATGGCATGTATTTGAATTAGTACGTAAGAAGCAGAGGATTATCTGCTTCTAAAAGAAAAAAATAGAAAGCATTTAATGATTGATGAAAACTGGTAAATCATTTTAAGCTAAATGATATGATGAAATGAAGGCTGAGATTTTCATAATTTTTATATTAAAGATCAATCATAAAAAAAAGGTCATATCTATGGGAAGTGTTACATATAATTTTTTGGCAGATAGCTTATTCTTTCATGAGAATAGTATTGAAAATAATTTTGTTAAGGAAACTGATGAAAGAATCGAAAGGGAATTGCAAGATTACAGGAAGCATTGCATTGATAATTATGACCAATTAATTAAAGAAATTGTCGAACGGGATTCTTTCTTAAAAGTTTTTTCGTCGTCAGACGAAATCCCTCTCAGACTGCTTAAGCAGACATCGCTATATATAGATCAATTTATTATTAAAGATCCCCTGTTTTCTTTGACAGATTTTCAGTCAGAAATAAGCAATGTAACTGGGAAATATCTGGGATACAAAAATGATGGGATAATTAATAGAAATAGTCTTAAAAAGGCATCATTGCATTTAAAGGAGATAACGCCTATGGTTGCAGGTAATTATATAAAGATCTTTCCTCTAAGTTATCATTTTGAAGCGCCTAAACAGATTCCGCTAAAAATGCCTGTTGATTACTATAATGGGGTTCTTCCTAAAGAAATTATGGATTTTTTCTGGGATAATGTTTCTGTCCGTTCAATGGAAAAATTTAAATCCGGTGATGGTTGGCAGGTTATGGAGAAACTGTACCCTTGCAGAAGCATTGTGGTCGATTTTAAGGAAACGAATTTCAAGTCAAGCATGATTTATCATTTGTTTCAGACGGAAGTGCTAAGCATGGATGAAACAACAGGCACAGTTACTTTTAGTCATATGTTGCCTGACTCAGCACCCGAAATAGATCATTTTAACGCTTGGGTTGCACAGTCAATAAATTCAACATCTAAAAATTTTTTCGATGGGATTTTTAAAGAAAATTTTATTTCCTCTAATCTCAATTCAACTTATTTATGCGATAATGATTTTACAAGTAAATTAATATCTCAGAACTACAGTGTAAAGGAAACAATTCAGACCGAAACAGCCAATAGAATAATCAATTTTGACTTGCCATTTCTTGATAACATTGATATAGAGAAGCTGATGAATGTCAGGGAAATGGATTCAGGAGTCTTTACAAACTTTCGAATTGAACTTGAAAAACATTTCAGAGAATTAAGGACAATAAGCGATCCAAAAATTATCCAGCAAAAGACAGAAAACATTTTTCATGAGTTAAATGATGTGCAGGTTCAGAAAATTAAGCAAAAAATAAATCATATCAATAAGCAGGTTTTTGTTAACTCGTTGGTTGGAATTGGTGGTTTGGCAGGCGGTTTTTCAACAGGTGGCTTTAGTTTGCTGGCAACAGCTTTAGCTTTAGGGAAGGGGTATAAGGATTATCAAGATTATAAGGAAAAAGTAAAAGAAAATCCATCATATTTATTATGGAAAATCAAAAAAAAAATAAATTTCTATTCATATCAATGATTTTGTAAATAAAATAATAACTCTTATGTAACAATAAACCATGAAAATTGACTTTGGTAAGAATAAAAAATTTTTAGAAAACTTAAATCCTGTAAATTGTATTTTCTGACAAAGAAATCGTATGGATATACTATTTGAAATATAATTATTTTTAGAGGGCTGTATAGTAAAAATTTCGTATACAGTTTCGAACCTAAACTCGTCAGTACTTTATTTTGCTGAGTTTTTAGATTCCTAAAATTGTAAGTGCCACGATTTTGCCACAAAACTCAGATCACTCATATTTAATGCATCATAGAGTTCTAAAAGTTTCAAACCTAAACAGCCCTGCCGATGAAAAGCAGGGCTGTCGTTTTATAATAAAGCAGGTGAATTTTCGTGTCTTTTTTAGACGGCTGTTTCGGCTTCCGCTTAGGAAATTTCTTCGCTGATTGCTGCGTCCGAATTGTGCTGTACAGGGGGCTGTTCTTCCGCAATTTCCCCAGAAGCATTTTCTTCCGATTGATTTCCTTCTGCAGCGGCCGTCTGCTGGGAGGTTTTCTTCATCAGGATATAAAAATCCCTCAGATGCCACCATGCAGGACAGCGGTCCATAGGACCGTTGAAGTTCCTGATTCCGATATAGCAGCTCTTTAAAAACTGCTGGGTATCGGAGATGTATGCCCACTGGGTCCATTTCACTTCCTTGGGCGGGGGATTGTTTTCAAAATGGCGTTTGATGTCTTCGTAATTCATGCCGCAAAATTAGCGGATTAATTCCGGATTTACGAGGCTTTTTGGCACATTCAATTCGGCTCTATTAGAGAAGGTCTTTAAGAATATGATACTGCAGAATTTTTTTGCGTTTCATGGCAAAGAAATGGTATTAAAAAATATTATTTTTAGCTTTATATTATTTTTTAGGAGCTTTTCCCGCTATCCGCTTCAATATTTTACGCCGAACCCCGGCGTAAAAGGATACCGCTATTATCGGGGCTAATACTAAATTGTCAAATTATTCTATATATGAAAACAATGGAGGATTACAGAGCCCTGCAGATCTCCAGTTTGGAGTTGATGAAGAGCTGCACATGCATAATCATGACCGATACCTCAAATTATAAGGCGCATGGAACTGGCGTATTTGTTCATATAGGCGGGCACTATTTTCTTGTGTCGGCGGCCCATGTTCTGGAAAGGCATGGTGAGTTTTTTATCTTCCTTTCTCAGGAATATGAAATAATAAAGCCCGGCGGAGATACCTACATCAACCGTACCGAAGATCGGGAAAAGGATACAATTGATATAGCGGTTCTTCGTTTGGATGCGGACTGCCTGCCGCATATCCTGCGTTCCTATAGTTTTCTGCAGGCTGAGGATCTGGCCATCAATCATATATTCCAAAATGAAGAATTTTACACCTTTCTCGGATACCCTGCAACGAGGGCAAAAGTCCTCTATAAAACCGATATTTTCGATGTGACTACGTTTTTCCATTTCACAGCCCCTCTGCATAGTGAGAAATATGCAGGGTTTGGCAGTAATCCGCATGTGAATGTTATGGTGGCCTACAATAAAAAGTCAGCCTATGACAGCCGAAAAGGCACTTTCGGCACAGGGCCGGATCTATACGGCATCAGCGGCTGTGGGCTATGGTTTACAGATCCTTTAGATTTGAAAACGGGAATAATAAGGCCTAAACTGGTGGCAATAATGACCGACTGGTCCATAAAAAACCGAAATATAATAATAGGAACCCGGATCGATGTGGTGACAGGTATGATAAAGAAGTTTCTGGATATTGATTTTCCGGATTCAAGCATTGTAACTGTCAGCTGAATTTTAGATCTAGTTTTTGCAGCCCAAAATATAGCAGCTCCACTTTTAAACAAGAAAATAAATGACGCTTTTCTGGTTTCTGTTTCTTTTGGGGATATAGTTTATATAGCCGTATTCATTTAAATCCTTTATGCACCTGTGATATGTGGCAGGGCCGGTTGTATTACTTTAGGTTTAATGTTGTTTTTCAGGAGCTTTTTCCCGCTATTCGTTCCAATCTTCTGCGCCTAAACCACGGCGCAGAAGGATTTCCGCTTCTATCGGGGCTAAAAGGGCAGGGCAGAAGAACAGAGATAAATCAATTTTGAAGCTCAGTATAATAACAATAAAACTGCGTAATACAGTTTCGAACCTAAGTTCGGCAGCAATTGATTTTACTGAGTTTTTAGTTTTGAAAAACTGCAAGTGCCACGATTTTGCCACAAAAGTTAAATTGCTAAATACTTATAAAAAACTGCTCTAATTTTTTTTGCCCAAAAAATAGCAGCTTCGCTTTTAAACAAGAAAATAAATGACGCTTTTCTGGTTTCTGTTTCTTTTGGGGATGTAGTTTATATAGCCGTATTGATTTAAATCCTTTATGCACCTGTGATACGTGGCAGGGCCGGTTATTTTGGCTATTTTCATAATTTCATGCCTGTAGGCTCTGATAGGATTGATATTGCCTTCGTTTGCTCTGAACTGGAGCAATGCCGCAAAAATTCCGATATGGGTAATGCTTATGCGCTGATCTTTTTCAATTGATCTGAAGAATTCCGTTAAAGGGTTTAACTGTTCCATCACTGCTGCATTTTAGATTTTATTCCTTTTTGGACGGATTGTTTCGGAAATGCTGCTGCCTGGTTTTTTGATGAAGCTGTCTGGATTTTACGAAAATGACGGTCATAGATATTCAATGATCTAAACTGAGGATTGGCCTCTATATAAATCTGATTTTCTCGTCCATTTTTAATCAGCACAGCAGATACGCTGTCACCCTGCCTTAAAGCATTTTTCAGTTTCTCCATTTCATATTGGCTGGATATCTCTTTTAAAGTAATGGCCTTTAAAGTCTTTTCTAAATCATAGGCATAGTCATTTCGAAATTCTTTTAAGTGATAACTGCCCGAAGCGTCTCTGTCATTAAAGTCGAGCTGAAACCATGATTGGTTATGCTCAACTGAGCGGCCTGACAATAAATTATAAGCTTCATTCACCTTAAAATTGTTTTCCTGCCCATTTTTAAAATAATATTCCCTGCTGTCTTCTGGTCTAGAATTATTCTGCAGGCTGCTTTTAAATCCATCAACTTCAAAATGCCCTTCAGCATTTTTTGAAAAGGAAAGGCTATGAGTGATCTTTTCTTTTTCATTAAGGCAGTACGATAGAGGAATGCTGAAATTTTCCTGTTCCTTGCCAATAAGATTTTTTAATTTTTCGGATAAATCAGGAAAGCCGATACGCTGCACTTCCTCATTAAGGGAATTGAAGTTTCTCTCGTTTTTTTTTGCCTCACTGAGAAGTGAAAGCTGATTTTGCGTGCTGGTGATTATTTTCCTCAGGATACGTGAAATGAGACTTGGATACAATTGTTTGGACATTCTTTGGATTTCCATTTTAAGGACTCGAAGCGTATGCTGCTCCTCAATATTTTTTGAAGATCTGTATTTCGTTCTGATTCTCTCGAACTGGCGCAGTTTCTCAGCCAGTAAAGATCTGTTTTCTGCCGGAGTAATTGAAAAGAGCGTACCCAAACGCTCTTCTCTTGCTTTCCATTGGCTGAATTCCATTTCTACTCTATTTGCGGGAAACTGCGGGTTCATCATCTAAACTTTAATAATTTTAAAATCTCTAAACTGAATTAGACTGCTGTCTTCTTTTTTTTGGTTTGTTCGCCGAAGGGGTTTCACTGTTCTCGTCAGTGCTCTCAGACTGTTTTTTCTCTGATTGTTTTTCAGATTTTTTTTCTCCTTCTGATTTTTTCTCTTCCTTGCTTTCTCTATGATTGATGCGCTGGAGGTTTGCATCATATACATTAAGAGTCTTAAACTGCGGATTTGCTTCCACGAACATTTTGCTTTCAACGCCTCCCACAACAAAAGTCACCGACTGAAGATTTCCTTTTTTAAGGGAATTCATCAGGTCTTCCTTATACTGAGGCGTATTGAGTTCTTTTATGGAGTGCTTCTCAAGGCTCGCTTCCAGATCATAGCCGTAATTCTGATGGTAGTGGTTGATTTTGAAATTGCCCGAGTTGTCGGTTTGTTTGAAGTCTATTTTGATCCACGAATTGTACGTTTCGCCTTCTTTATTTTTAAGGTCTTTGTTTACTGAACGCCCTTCCATCAGGTTATAAGCTTCTTTGAGCGTAATGCTTGTGCCGTCATTGTTGATGTAAAACGTCTGTTCCAGTCCCGGCTTGTTTTCTTCTTTCTGGAGATTCACATGATAGGAATTAAAAAAGTACATATCAGTCTGGTCTGACTTCTTGAAGTTCAGCTCAACCGTTACGGTATCTCTGTTTGGAACGCCATTGTTCATAATGCCGGTGTGCATGATTTTAAAATCCTTATCACCTTTCAGCATGTTTTCTCTCAATTCGGTATCGAAAGTTTCTCCAAATCCAGTATATTTCAGCTGGTCTTTCAGGTATTTTAAATTAGTCTCATTCATAATGTTTGTATTTAAGTTATTTTCTGGTAATTGCTTGTTTTCTCTTGACAGACGGACAAACTCCGTAAGATCAAGTTTCTGATTGCTGTACAGATCAATACCGCTCTTCATGACTGTCTTTAAGTCCTTTATAAGCGAATCGATCGGCACGCTCTTAAAATAGTCGATATCATTCCTTCCTGCGAGACAATGGTCCTCTGCGCCCATTGATGTCCTGAAAAAAGCAATGTTATCGCAGTCAGCTGATAGATTAACAGGGTGCGCCGCATAGCGATAGCCTAGTGAAGCCATTTCCTCTGCAAAGCTTAACAGCGTTTCGGTTTCACTGATATTTATATTCATAAGCTGCTTTTTAAGTTTTTTAGGATGGTGCCGGGATTATGGCAGCGGGATTACTTTATCGGCCAGATTTTTTTTAATGCTGGCTTCCAAATGCCTACCGCCATTCTTTTCCAGCAGCTGGAGCGTTAAAAGCTTATTGTCTGGAATGGTAAATTTCTCCAGTGCAAAAACTTTTACTACTTCAGACTTATCAGGAATCACCGCAATTGATGAAGTGCAGTACAGCGGCTGGATCTCAATTTCCTGCGAGGCAGTTCGTTTTGATTTTCGCTGGTCTCTTATGAAAAAACGCAGCTGGTCGATATCGTAATTAATTTTTGACTTATTCTCAAATACTACACGCAGATACAGCACATCCTCATGTATAAAAATGCCGCTGACCTCCAGTTTTATCTGAAACTTAGCTTTTTTTAAACCGCTGGTCTTTATTTTTTTTGATAGTGCCAGTGAAGCAGACTGTTCTATTTTTTTCTGATTTTCGTTTTCTAGAGTGAATAGTACATCCTTACTCGCCGCCGCAGCATTTTCTGCTTTTATATTCAGATCAGGGCAGTCTTCATTGTAGTTCAGTACAAATACATACAATTTTGCATCAGAGGTGACTACCGTCAGGTTAGTCTGGAAAAAATATTGTCTCGCCGCTTTTACAAGCAGAATATTCTCCACCCCTTTGGCTTTCTGCACCAGCACATCAGCACTGCCTTTATCGATGCTTTTAATCGGGTAGGGAAAAACGATGCTGGTGGTCTTCGAATAGCCGATCTGAAGATTTTTATAGCGGTCTTCATAAAAAACAGTTTCCCTGCTCTTTAGCTGGGGATGAGCCCAAACAGAAACCAGCAGCAGACCCATTAAAAACAAATAATTAATTCTTTTCATCTTATTCTATTTTATGGTTTTAAATTCTTTTGTTTTTCATCATATAACAGCACCTTGTATCCTGCTTTTACCGCAACTTTTATGAGTTTTACCTTTTTGCTCATAAGACTTTTGGCCGCTTCAATCCCCATTCCCGCAGCCTGCGCTCCCCATGAATCGGTAACACCGGTAAGTCCGAGAGTCTGAATCGAGCGGTCGGCAGATGCTTTGGCCACATCCCTGCTAATGGCACCCGGAATATATATGCCCTCAATACCGTCCATATCAAAGACCGAGAGCTGCACCGGGAAAATGGAACCATGATGCTGGAGGTTTTCTATCTTTATTTCAAGCCTTTCACCTTTCAATGCCGCTATACCGTATACAAAAGTGTTTTTGGGTATTGTTGTTTCCTGAAGCGTAATATCGGCAGTGAGCCTTAGTTTAACCACCGATCCATTTACAATGGTCTGTGTTTCGTGCACAGCGGCTTCAAGTGCATTCTGCGGATGATCTGGGTGTAAATCCTCATCTTCAGTGAAAAAAGCGTTCAATTTCAAATTGTCTGCGGGTTTTGTATTTTCTTGAAGTGAGCTGATATTATCTGCTTTACTTTTTAGGTTTACAGAATATACTTTTCCTTTTTTTTGTTCGGAATTCTGTTTTAAACGTTCCTGCACTCTTGAAGGATGCTGGATATCCAGTATATTTTCGAGCATCCCGCCGAGCTGCTGCAGTTCCGGGTCCGGCTGAGTTTCGCCCATTGCAGACATCATCTGTTCTAACCTTTTTATTTGAGAGGAAATTTCATTTGATGAGCCGTAGTTTTCGAACTCCCTCATATCCTGGCCGTAATTTTTAACCGGCATCGGCCCGCTGATGGTTTTCTGAAGCTGCTGCAGTTTTTCATAGATTTTCTGCTCGTTTCTGTCCTGCGGACTTGCTGCATTCAGACCAGTTCCCTTTTTTGAAAAACGCTGGGATGCAAAATCAGGACTTGAAAACTCTTTCAAGGATTCTTCCAGAACTTTTTGATTGGAATAATTGGGATCTTTTTTAATCTGCTCCTGCAGTTTGATTGAATCCACTGCTGCCTTATCATAATAGCTCATTTTATCCAAAGAGGAATCTTCCTTAAAGTTGGGAAGCGGCAGTTTAAAATTAAATCCTTTCTTTATTTCATTTTCAGCCGCTGCGGCTTCCATTCTTCCTCCTCCAAGGGTGTAAAAAAGAATGGTGATAAAAGGAAGTGCGATGATTGGCAGAGCCAGAAACATTTTTCGTTTTTTTGCTTCTTTAATTGATATCGTCTTCTGTTCCATGTGTTTATTTTTTAATCGATTATTTTAATTTTTGCAGTCTGCTTTGAAATTTTAACCTTCTGGGCTTCCTTTCCTGAAAAGGCATTATAGAGGTTATAAAGAAGATAGCCTGCTGATAGGATAACAAATAAGCCGAGAAGAAAAATGAGCTTCCTTTTTGAACACCCTTCCGCCAGAGTGCTCATTTTTTCAGACCATTTTTTTTGTGCAGAGAGATAGTGCCTATGGTATGTAAATGCAGTTTCTCTTTTTTTAAACAGTGATTTCATAACCTCTCATTTTCGGTTTTCAACAGTTAAATCCCGGTTTTCAATCGTATTGAAACGTTCGATTAAAAAACCATGCGGATTGTTGTCGCTTCTTGATACATTGCGAAGGCTTCCTTCCGTGATCAGGCTTCTTTTCAAAATGCTCGTGGTTCTGATAATGTTCTGCTGCGAGAAGCATTTAAAACGGTAGGGGTAGTCCCGGGTATCGACTGTTACACTGTCAATCTGGATGGTCTGGCTTATATTGCCTGAAATGATTCCGGAATAAAAACCGTTTTCTTTCAGGTCATCATAAATCCTTTTAGCGCTTTCGTCCGCCAGATAAAGCGCTTTGGTGACATTGGTTTTAATGACCTTATCATCCGGGTCCAGGGTAAAGAAAAACTGGTGAAAAGTTTTAATATGGTCTTTTGCTTCAACAGACACATTATCCTTTCTGTCCGACGCATAGGCTTCCAGAGCTTTTCCTGCCGCAAGGATGTATATCTTATCCTGCATGCGGCTTACAGTCTGAAAACTTCTGTTCAGGGTGTAACAGCAGATCAAAGCGCAGCATATAATAACAAGCATCGTAAATCCTCTGACATATTTAAATGCAGTGTCTATATTTTTCATTTTGGTGAACATGAGCGGATCATTTAAGTTTGTTTTGAATTTCCTTTGAGCCTCTCGCTCATATAATTTCCTTTCTCCTCAAAATAGGGTGAAGAGGCTGAAGATGCAGACATGCTCTGCGACATCCTTCCAGCGGCATTTCCCATTGAATCCAGAACCATTGCGGTTCCCTGTGATGTCTTGGAAACCGCTGAACTTGCTGAGGTGCTGAATAGGGTTGTGGTTTTCTGGGCCAGGGCTCCGCCGCCTCCCGCATGGACTATGTAATTGGCAACGGACGGAACGGTGAAGTACCCTATAATGCCGATTATCATAAAAATAAGGTAAGACATATCGGTCCTGCTGAAAAAGGTATCACCGGTAGCCTGCACTTGGGATAGATCCAGTTTGAGCATCAGTTCCTGAATCTTGCCTATAATGCTGCCGAATATATTGGCAACCGGCAGCCACAGATAAATATTGATATATCTTGCCAGCCAGACGGTAAGGGTATGCTGGAATCCGTCAAAGACCGCTATTCCGAAAACGAGAGGTCCCAGGATGGAGAGGACAACCAGCTGAAATGTTCTAAGGGTATCAATGCATAAGGCCGCGGCCTCGAACAAAACCCTCAGGATCTCGCTCATCCATTCCTTGACTGAGTTTCTAAAACTGTAGGAAGCCTTTTCCATTGCAAATTTGATGTCGTTACCTATTCCTGCCAGCATGCTCTCATCCGAAGGGTCGGCTCCGTCATGGGTGTATTTATACCATCTGTCCCGGTCCCCGGCGCCGGCCGCACCAACATACATTTTCCAGGGATCTGTTTCTTTAACTGCCTTTTCTTTTTCTTTTAAGAGGACCGCAACTGCATTATTGGATCCTGTGACCATAGCGGCAGTTGCCGTAACTGTGGGCTTCATAACCCCGTTGATAAGAGCAAGGACAGACGGGAAAATCATGATGCAGAACCCGATTACAAAGGGACGGAACAGCGGATAGAAATCAATCGGTTCGGCGCTTGCTATGTGCCTCCACACTCTGGAGGCGATATACCAGATGGTTCCGAATCCTGCGATTCCCTGACCCACTGCCAGAAGATTGCTGCACAAAGGCATCATTTCGTCGTAAAGCTGTTCTAATACGGAATGAAGGCTCTGCATCTCATCGCCTAATCCCTGAGCCTTTGTCAAAAAAGGCAGCAGGAACAGAACTATAAAGTGAATTCTGCTTTTGTTTTTTAATGAAAGTTTCATATCCTTATTTTTTTAATTGCTGAAGGCCTTTAGAAGCAAGCACATCATTTCTTTCTTTTGCCCGCTGCAGCAGCAGTATGTTAGAAGAGGCATTAAAATCCCGCAGAAACACCAGTTTATCCTGCATCTCAAGAAAAATAGCATCTACCGCTTCAAGCCGTTCATCATCTGACATTCTCAGCTTGTCTGCTGTAACCACCATTGTAAGCTCATCAAGATTGCGAAGGCTCAGGTTCAGCAGATTGCCGTAAACGGATTCAAAGTACTTCAGCTCCTTTTCATTGAAGTTGCCGCCTTTTGAGAATCTGCTCAGTCCGTTGCGGGTTTCTTTTACCAGCAGGATCTGATAATTGATAATTTCTCCGATTTTTTTGTAGTTCTTTACCGCAGGGCTGACCTGCATCAGGGCGTCTAAAAAGGTTTTATGAAGGCTGAAATTCCCTTCAGACATTTCTTTGACCGTCCTGTATCCACCGGAAAGCAGTTCATATCCCTTTTTCATATCACTGAGAATCTTTTTGAACTGCGATAATTTTTCAATGTTGAGGATCAGCTGCTGTATCTCCGCTGACTGCGCATTTGCTTTCTCAGGGATCATTGAAAAGAAGATAATCAGCCCTAAAACCAGTATTTTTTTCATGATTTTTAATTTATAATCCGTAAACAGCATTTGTATTTTTAGAATCCTTTTTTTCTGCTGTCTTGGATACAGACAGCAGTCTGGCATCACTGCTGAAAGAAATGCAGAAATTGTAATCTTCCAGCATTGTTTCATGCAGCGCGTCAATACGTTCAATTCTCTGGTCTTCTTTAAGCTCTAGGCTGGCATCGGCAGTGACTGCCAGAAGCTGTTCCAGTGTATCGCTGCAGTTCTGCAGCAGTCTTTCAAACGAACGCTGAATATAATCCAGCTCGCTGCCGTGAAATAAGTCTGCTGTTTTTAAATCGACAGAAGTCCTTTTACAGATTTTGATTATTTTCAGCTGCAATGAAATAATTTCAGCGGTCTTATAATAGTTTCTGACTTTGGGATTAATTTTTAAAAGCGATGCGAAATAATCGCCATGCAGATTTAGCTCTCCTTTTTTGGCATCACCGATAAAATTGAGTCCTTTTGACACAGCGGAATATCCTTTTTTAGCATAATCGATATAGACCTGCAATGCTGCAATCTGAAGCAGGAGTTCCTTACGCTGTTTAGCCTGAGCCTGCATTCCCAGAGGGAAAATGATAAGCAGCGAGAATATAAAAAACAGTTTTTTCATGATGATTGTTTTTAAATTATGGAATTCCGTAAAATTGTTTTACTCTATTTGCATCTGCTTCCGTTTTGGCCCTTTGGAGGCTCAGCAGCATATTCTGCTGGTTAAACATCGTCAGGTCATCGTAATTGGCATCAATCTGGTCCCCGGCTTTATTGATTATTTCAAGTCTTTTCAGATCGCTCATCTGGGTTGTGAAGGATTCCAAGATCAAAAAGATCTGGTCAATATTCTTTACGCTTTCCTCCAGTATTCCGGTGTAGACACGCTCCATGTACTCAATCTCACTTTCTTTAAAATGGGTGTCTCTTTTAAAAAGGTTCCAAGCTCTTTCATATTCTTCGACGAGTTTGGCCTGCTTCTTTGTAATATCTTTTATCCTCTGGTAATAGGTGATAATGGATTTTACTTTTGCCAGCTCTTCATAGTATCCTTTATAGAGATCTTTCTGTTTCTGCGTCCAGTCTGAGATTTCGTCCAGTTTTAATTTAGAGAGTACATTTTCGACTTTCTTTTGTGCGTTCTGCAGCCATATAGTTTTATTCTGCAGTTTCTGGATCCGCAGATCAATTGCTTTAATTACTTTTTTGGTTACTGCTTTTACTATTTCAAGGATGGGCAGCGCTGCAGTTTTTTCAGCCGGTCTTGCCGGTGTGCCGATAAGCAGCAGGCAGATCAGGCAGGCCGTGATTTTTGTTTTCATTTTTCTCTTTCATTAATTTCCATTTCGTATTTCCTGAGCCATAGCGGCAATTCCCTTTTTGACGTCACCGCTGAATTTTTGGGCGTACGCGTTCATTTTTACTTTCTCGCTTTCCTCAGTTGTATAGGCAAGATATTCCTCCAGCGACACCTCTGTTCTGTAAACCTTTGAAAGCATTCCTCCCAGAGAGATAAAAACTTCTTTGTATTTTCTATTGGGATCATTGGCTTTATTTACTGACAGCACGAGTGCTTTTTCTTTATCGGTAAGTCCGAGAAGTTCCTGGATTTGGTCAAATTTATTCTGGTACTTGCTCTGGTCCAGCAGGATTTTGCAGTCACTGTTGTTGATGATGGCCTGTTTCACCACAGGTGAAGAAATAATATCTTCAACCTCCTGGGTCACTACTATGGCTTCCCCAAAGAACTTGCGGACGGTCTTGAATAAATACCGTAAATATTCTGCCATCCCTTCCTTGGCAATAGCTTTCCAGGCTTCTTCAATTAAAATCATTTTTCGGATGCCTTTCAGCTTGCGCATCTTGTTGATAAAGACTTCCATGATGATTATGGTTACCACTGGAAAAAGAATCGGATGGTCCTTGATATTGTCGAGTTCAAATACTATAAATCTCTCCTTCAAAAGGTTTAGATTTTCGGTTGCATTCAACAGATAGTCAAACTCGCCGCCTTTGTAATAAGGGCGCAGCACGTAAAGAAAATTGTTTACGTCAAAGTCTTTTTCTTTCACCTTGTCGCTTTCCAGTATGGAAACAAAATCATCTTTTAGAAATTCATAAAAACTGTTAAAGCAGGGAAAGACAGCAGCATTAATTTCCAATTTTTCGTAATACAGCTGAAGTGCGTTGGAAAGTGCCACATACTCGCTTCGGTTAAAGGTTTCATCATCTTTTTTCCAGAGTGCAAGAAGCAGCGTTTTAATGCTTTCTTTTTTCTCAGTATCCAGATTGTCTCCCTCTGAAATATAAAAGGGATTAAAACGGATTGGGTTCTTTTCGTCATAAGTGAAATAGTAGCCGCTGACCATATCGCAGAGCCCCTTATAGCTGTGACCGACATCCACCAGTACAATATGGGTTCCCTGTTCATAATAGCTTCTGACCATATGGTTGGTAAAAAAGGACTTGCCGCTTCCCGAGGGCCCCAGAATAAATTTGTTTCTGTTGGTGCAGATTCCCATTTTGACGGGCTCATCGCTGATATCCACATGAACCGGTTTTCCCGTCAGACGGTCGCCGAGTCTTATTCCGCAGGGACTGAGCGATGATCTGTAGCCGGTTTCCATATTCAGAAAACAGACCGCCTGCTCGGTGAACGTATCAAAAGTGTCATTCATAGGAAAGTCCGCCGCGTTTCCCGGGATTCCCGCCCAGTAAATCTGCGGGGCTCCGACAGTTTCCTGCTTCGCTACCGCATCCATCTGGGCAAGGGCAGAGGATACTTTGTTTTTAATATCCTTAAGCTCTTCTTTATTGGTGCTCCAGCATAACACATTAAAATGAGCCTTAACGGGAAGCCTCTGCTGGGAAACAGCTTCATTTAAAAAGTCATTCGCTGCGTCCCTTGCAATCATATTTTCCCTGCTGTAGGCGGACAAAGACTGAAGCCTTAATCTTTTGCTTTCCAGCTTTTGGATTGTTTTCTGCGCATCTTCAATAAACAGATACTGGTTATAAATGTGGCTGCAGGACAAGAGCTGGCCGAGAGTGGAGGCAAAGCCGACACTGAACTTGGTTTTATCCGTCGAATAACGGTCAAAGTTGATTCGTGATCCGCATAACGCTGGCAGATCAGCGGCATCTCCCAGGGTAAAAAGCTGGCAGCGTTTGTCGCCCACTGATAAGCCTTCATCAAATTTGATATCATTAAAAACAAATGAATCCTCCCTTTCAGATAAGAAACAGTACTTTTCGATTAGCCCAATTTTTCTGCTCTCGCTTTTAAGCGCTTCATTTTTCAGACGTGTAAGCTTAACAAACCCACCGTCTTCCATAATTCTCTTAAACTGCCCTGTACAGTCAGTAAAATCCTGTAGGAGCTTTTGATCCAGCGTCTCTTCAGGAACTAAAGTATTCCTTATAAGACTTGAAAATAACGAACTGGAATTTTTTCTCCCCTGCGGTTTCTTGGTCAGCATTATATAGCAGGAATGCTCAAGAAAGGGTCTTTCATTAAAATAACGTTCACTGCTTCTGGTTAAAAAACTGCTGTCATCTCCTGTGAAATCAGCTTTATAGGCACTTTCTAAAAACCAGTCCTGTTTATGGAAAACACAGAACTTTGGAAGAACTTTAATGGCTTTAATCCATGATTGGTGAAAAGCTTCATACTCCTGATCGGATAAGGTAAAAATCTCAGGCAGTTCCGCTTTAAAAACTATTGTTGCATCTCCCTGTTTTGATAAAATGCAATCATGTTCCACTGCCATAATGGGCAGTATTTCCTCCATCTCCTTTTTCATCTTTTACGTATTTTGCTTATTGTTTAACAGCTTATTACTGCTGCGGGAATATGCGGCTTTTTGCCGTTTCCAGAATATGCAGTCCAAGTTTTGGATTCACGCAGTTGCGGAGAATCTGCCTTTTATTCTTTAGTTTGAATTCCTTCAGGCTGAATCCTAATGCTTTTTCAAGCTCAGGAATCTGCGCATGCCTGATCTTTATCTCTGAAAGACTCTCAATTGCAGGTATTCTGAAATTTGACCAGAATAAATGGCGGTGCAGTACTGCATCCGGCTCAATCAGAGGTTTATAATACGGCTTGACATTCTCAACTGCCCAGCAGCACGAGGCATTATGTTTTAGAAACAGTATTTCCTGATAAAGCCGCATATCAGGGTAGACTGGGACTGTGCCTCTGAATCTCACGCAGATATTCTGCCTGAAAGAGGAGTGCGACTGGCAGGGCGGAGAAGACCAGATAAAATCAAATTTGCGAAAATGATCTAAAAGATACTGGTGCGCATCGCCGGCTATTACATTGTCATCTGGAAATCGCTGCGCATATATCGAAGCCAGCAGTGGATCCAGCTCAACAGCCGTGACTGATACATCTGTCCAGTTTTTCCTGTTGCCGCCAATTCCGGCATATAAGTTCAAGACTTTCAACATCATAATTCATATTTAACGTTCTATGGCTATAGCTTTATAAATGCGGCCCTGCTGTACGTCTTGATACACTTCGGAACCTGTTTTGCAGCCAGCGCTTTCATCATGCCATGCTCGCCATACTTATTGCTCATCCTGTAGATCTTGAATACAAGAAAACCGCCTGCGATGCCTATTAGACCAACACATATCAGCGAAGGAAGGCCGATGATATAAAGCACGGCAAAGAAAATCATAAGTGTAACTGCGCCTCCGCCCAGATACCAGATGTACTGCGCCTTAAGACCTTTGAATTCTATGCTTTTGTTGATTCCTTTGTTAATCTGGTAAACACTGCTGCTCATGACCATTTATCGGCTAAACGCCGAAAAAGGATTTAATTACCGTTGCCACCACAACTAAAAATACACAGCTTCCAAACCAGGCAGCAGCAACTTTTCCTGTATCGGGATCTCCCGCATTCCATTTCTGATATACCTTGACAGCGCCTATAAGGCCGAGTATGGCACCTACTGCATACATGAGTTCAGTGCCCGCATCAAAGTAACTTCTCACTTTCTGGTTCGCTTCATTAATGCCGGCTACACCGTCCTGCGCGTAACCGATTCCGTTAACTATCAGCAGTAAAAAAGACGAAGTGATGAGCACTTTATTTTTTCTGCAAAAACTCTTTAATTTCCATCCACATTTTTTCATCGCACATTATTTTAAAAGTTATTCCGTTATTAAAAAACAGAGGAATACCGCCGTTACAGCTCCATTTCATTGTCACATCAAGCCATACCGCACCAGAGAGAACGGGGGTGATTCCTCTGCTGGATTTTAGAAAACCGATTCTTCCCAGAGACTGTCTGCCTCGCTTAAAGTCAAATGCAGAGCAGGGTATTTTTCAGATTCGGAAACAATCAGTTTATTGATGCTTTCTCTAAGTGAAGAAATTTTCACATAAGGATATTCTTCAAGAAGCATTCTTAAGTAGTTTTGAAGCTGTTCTTTTGATAAGCCTTTTTCTGCACTTTCTGCAGCAGCCTGCTGTATACGGTTTGAAAGCTGTTCTGCATCATCTAAAGTGTCAAATGATTCCGAGAAGGATTCTTTTATTGATTTTGCTTCCCTTGTATTTTGAATATTTTTTTTGAAAGAGGGGAGTTTTAGTTTCTTTTCCCCTGAGAAGATTTTTTTTAAATCTCCGCTGTAAAATTTCAGTACTATAAATAAATACCAGATTATTACCGCTGTACCCATAACAGTCAGATAGCTGTTCCATGAAACATTTGTAAACATAGTTCTCATCATTTATCGTTCAACATCATCTCATCTATGTAAATCATTATCAGATTGGATATGATTTATTCTACAGTCCAAAGGAACAATACAAATACAGTCTCTGCAAGTACAACTTTTTTGTTGTACCCTTTTGTACCCCGATCGGCATCAGCAGAATTAGGCATTCACTAAAAAATAGTAATAAAAAAAAGCCGGAGAAAGGGGTATTTGATTCTCCGGCCTTATGGTATAAGTCTTAAAGCTGTCTATTTTCTCATAGCTTTTATCAATTTGGCATTTCGTTTATCTGCTCTTGAATTCTGCAGGGAAATAACGGCCCATATTGCAGCAGGGAGCCAGCCGATCAAAGTAATCTGAAGAATGAGACAGATCAGGGCAGTAAAAATCTTTCCTCTTAAAAGAAAGGAAATGCACGGAAAAAATATTGCGATTAATGTCATATTCTATGAGTTTTAATTATTTGTCGTTAATAGGCTGGATTGTTACAAAGTGATTTTATATTTTCGATTTTCAGTAAGACCGGATTTTTTTAATCATTTTTTCCAGACCTGCTATAGCAGTTTCTTTGTCTTTTTCTTCCGCATTATATGATTTGCTTCTGACCGATTGATAGGATAGATCTTTTTTAAAAGCGGTAGAGAGGTAGGGTATAATCGACTGGAAGACCAGATTCATAGAACGTGCCTTAATTAGCCTTGATTCATCCGCTGCCCTGAGAATTAATCCCAGCTGATCTGCCGAGAGATCGCATTCTACTTTTTCTTCTATTGATTTTGATTTTGCCCGCCGGACAGAAGTCCCTAATTCCTTTTTTTTCTCCCAGTAGGCAATTTCATTCTTAAACCAGTTATCTAAAACAGGTTTGATATTCTCCATGCTGGGATCAAATGTTATTTTCTCATTGGAAGTGAGATGATTAAAATCTTTATAATAGAGAAGAAGCAGTTCAAGCCTGAAAGCAGATTCTTTTTCTTTATCAATGTTTTTTAAAATTTGTTCTTTAATTAAGCTGATGTATTTTCTGCAGTTGAAATTCATAGCAATCAATATCTGGTCAGCTGTTCCAAAAATGGTTTCGCCTTTAGGATTATAATCCTGATTAATCAGAGCTTTTAATAAGTCGCGCTCATAGCGTATCTGCCGGAAAGTAACTTTATTCTGGGTTTTGGATTCAATAGATTCTGTAAAAGCATCAATTACGATCTGGATTATCTCTTTGTCCCTTTCATTTTTCGCTGAGAAGGCTTTGAGCTTAGTTAGTTTGACTTTTAATTCTTTTCTGGAAACAATCAAGTAGGTTATGGGTACTCTTTCATCCATGCTTAAATAATAGGTAAACCTGTTTTCTATAAAAGAAAGCATTTCATCCAGCACTTCAATCAGCTGCTCAATTAACTGTGAAAGCCTGTTTGTTTTTAATTCTTTAAAATTTTGATTTTCGATTACAGTATCCAGAAGAAATATTAAATTAGAGTGATACTTGCGCACTAGAAGCCGGATCTGTCTTTTCCTGAACATTGCGAAAATTTCATTTTTGATAAGCACTTGTATTCGCTGCGATTCTTTCTGCGCATTTTCTGAAATCAAATCAAGATCTTTTTCTGATAATGCTGAAACATTTGTTTTTTTCGGATTTAAAGTCTGCACTATCAAGGAATCTAACCATTCTAAAGGATATACATTACTCATAATACTTTATTTTAATAGCAGGCATTTAAACGAAAATTAAAGATTTTTAAAATTTTCAATAGAGTTTAAACGGTATTGAGATGGGGAGATGGAGGTGTGATATTTAAAGAAATCACTGAAATTATGGACACTGGCGAATTCTAATTCTTCAGCTATCTCAAAAATTGTCAGCTGCAGGTCTTCCAGCAGAACTTTTGCTTCGATTATGACTGCTTCATTAATAAAATCTTTAGCTGTTTTGCCTGTGGTATCCTTTATGATTTTACTCAAATAAGCAGGAGTGATAAAAAGGGCTCCCGCATAAAATTTTACCTGATGCTGTTTTCTGCAGTGAATGGATAAAATGGTTAAAAACTGTATAGTGAGGTTTTCTTTTCGGGAAAAATTCAGCATGGTTCCTGAAGTATATTTTGAATATATAATTTTGAGTTCATAGAGAAACAGATTAAAGCTGATGCGCTGCAGATCATTAATATATCCATTGTTTTTACTGTCTTTATTTACAAAGTAAATCAGCTTGTAGATCATGGACAGAACCAGATAATCCTTATCTTCAAGATTTATTCTTAAAGGTTCTTTTCGGACTAAAAAGTAAAAGGAATCCACCAGTTCTTTTCGAAGGGTGTTTTTAAATGCAAAATCGGAGGAAAATGTAATAATATAAAGCTGGAGCTTATCTTCTATTTCCATTAATGTGCAGAAGGAGTTTTTTGGAATAATCAATAAATCATGCGCCGTTAAATCCTGCACAATTTCTTTGAGCTTAATTTTAAACCGGCCCGACTTAATAAGCAGTATCGATAGGTTGCTGGCGAGAAATGACTCAGTTCCGGCTGTTTTAACAATATATTTTTTTATGATATGAATGTCTAATCCCTCGACTGACTGGTCTTTAAGTTCAATATTTATTATATCTTTTATCATGGTATTTTTAACTTAAGGAGATAAATCAGTTTTTTATTTAGGGCTTATCGCTAAATTTCTTTTTTATTAGTGTATAGAATAAATGATAGAGGTTCAGAAGCGTGGCAATGTAAAACAGATACGCCGGACCTCTTGTCCGCATGGATTTTTTTTCTCCGCTTAGTAAAAAGCCGGTTATTTCATCATAGCTGAATAGCACTATGATGAAATACAGGCTGGCAAGATTAAATAGGACCAGAATTATATAAAAGATGGTGAGCGGTTTTATTTTAGGCATGATCATTTTAATCTTAATTTGATATTAGTTGATGCAGCTGCCGAGAAGCGCAATTATTGAGGTCAGGGCAGATTCTTTTACGGTAAAAAGAATTTTGGCCGGCCTGCTGCCCACAGATGTTTCCCAGTCCCTGTCTTTTCTTTCTTCAGCCGAATAAAGAGAATATCTAGAAATAGAGGCGACCGTCAGGATAGTTTCTGTTTCATCCAGATCCAGAATGCTGTCTGTAAGAATATTAGATTCATAATCCGTAATATAATTGTAAGTGATAGTGAACTCTTCCTGCCTTTGAATAATGAGATTTTGAAGAAAATCAATCAGGCTGGCTTTGGCATAAGTCCCCATCGTGCTTCCCTGGATAATGAGAATCATATTATTATCGGGATCTTCCATAATAGACTCTACTATTTCATCTGTAAATTGTATCAATCGGCTGTTTTTGTAGCTTTTTGTTATAGGTCTTTCACTAATGAAATTGATCTGGTCAGCGAGTTCTGAATAAGAATTTGGAATTTTGTTTTTTTCGTAGAAAGCATTGAGCTTCTCGTAAATTTCTTTTCCTTTTTTATCATAAGGGTTATGAATGTTTTCAGCCGGCTGATGCTTTTTCTCTGCCGGCAGCTCATTTTCAGCTGCACTGAAATCAGAATCGGAAGAGCATGAAATAACAAATAGTGAAACTGTGATGCATAATAAAATAGTTTTCATGATTTGGTTTGTTTGAAAGTGAATGAGAATTGCTTCTCAGTTCTTTTCATCCGGATAAGCAGAACTTTTATCCAGCGCCCTGCTGGACTTTTTTTGCTTTTGAATTCACGACAAAGCTATTAGGCTCAAATATTGAAAACAACCCTATATCTGTGGATTTTAGGTATTTATGGTATGGATTTTTGGAAAATCCACACATCATTTTGTGTTAATAAGTGTTTGTAATACAATTGTTTGTGTTATTTTTGGGTTAAGTTAAAGTAAAATTATTCCGACAGCTGTGAGGAAGTGCTTCGGGATTATTCCAGGCGCATTATCCCCTAAATATATGTATCATGAATAAACAGAATTTACTTGTATTACTTTTAATTTTCTCAAATCATGCATTTACGCAGCACTCCCGTTTTAGTATTCCTGACTCATTGAAACACAAAAGTTACGGGTACTTAGATGACAGGATTTATGAATTGAGGAGAGACAGTTCCAAGGCAGCGGTTTATCTGTTCACCTATATCAATAAAGCGAAAAATGAGAAAAACTGGAAAGAACTGGTTAACGGATACCACAACCTGCTGCATGAGTCTCCCGATAAATTGCGGCCTGTTTATGCCGACAGCATGATATATGCTGCCAGGAAGTCTAATGATGATGCCCTGATTGGATCGGCCTATCTTTCCAAAGGAATAGTATTTTACGGCCGAAAGGATCAGGAAAAAGCGATGGATAATTACCTTATTGCCAACAGTTATATTTCTAAAACAGATGATGCTTACCAAAAACATAAAGTAAAATATCAGATCGCTTTAACCAAGCTTTACATTGGTTTTTATGAAGAGGCGATTTCACTGCTTCGCGAGTGCGTCGATTACTATAAGGACCGCAGCACAAGGCCGTATTTAAACTCGCTTCATACCCTTGGGCTCTGCTACAATAAAAATGGGAATTTTGGGCTCTGCACTGAGACTAATACACTAGGAATTAATGAATGCCGCAGGCTGGATAATCTGGAAATGATACCTTATTTTATGCATTCACAGGGAATTAATGAGTTCTTTTTGAAAAATTACTCAAAGTCGATAAAAGATATCGAATCATCTCTGGAAGCAGTTAAAGAGAATCGTGATTTTGCAAACGAGTCAATTGGGAATTTTTATATCGGAAAGAGCTATTGGGCGCTTGACAGGAAAGCGAAAGCTGCAGCGTATTTTCAGATCGTGGATAGAATTTTCAAGGAGAAAAACTATCTCCGCCCTGATCTGCGGCAGTCTTTTGAATTATTAATAAACTATTACAGGCAGAAGAAAGATTTAGCTTCACAATTGTATTATGTTGAACAGCTTTTAAAGGCAGACACTCTGCTGGTGGAAACCAATAGATATATAGTCGGTAAAATTCATAAGCAGTACGATACCAGAGAGCTGTTGCAGGAAAAAGAAAATCTCCAGCGGCAGAGCGAAGATCTAAAAGAGAAATTGGAAAGGGAAAAAAACTACGATCTTATTTCTGTCATAGTATTTTTATTTATGCTGATTATCATTACAGTGCTTACGTACCGCTATTACAGGAACAGAAGGCTTTACAAAAAGCGTTTTGAAGAGTATATCACAAAGTTAGAGCAGAATAAAAATAAGCCAAAGAATAATGTGCAGAAGCTGCCGGCTTCAGATATTAACAGCGGTACTGCTGCTTTGATATTAAAGCAGCTGGAAAAGTTTGAAAAAGAAAATAAATTTTTAGAAAGAGACTGGAAACAGGGAAGCCTTGCAGCGTATTTTAACTCCAACTCAAATTATCTGGCAGGCATCATCAAACAGTATAGAGGAAAAAGTTTTTCCGAATATATAAACGGTCTTAGGATTGACTATATAATAGCACTTCTGGAAAACGAAAAGAAATACAGGAGTTATTCCAATGATGCTTTAGCCCAGGAAGCCGGGTTCAGCTCCACCCAGCGTTTTGCCAATGCATTTTTAGCTAAAATGGGCATGCCCGCAGTCTATTTCGTGGAACAGATGAAAAAGAAAAATTAGTAAGCAGCTTTAATTAGGATTTGCTGATGAAGTTATTATTTTTGCCGTGTAATTATAAAAAACAGAAAACATGAAAGATTTATTAGAAAAAATTAATGCTGAGATTGATACTTTTAAAACGGAATCCGATTCGCTTGCCGAAAAAGGAGTGAAGGCGGCGGGAGCAAGAGCCCGTAAATCATCTTTGGAAATTGAAAAGCTTTTAAAAGAGTTTAGAAAAGTTTCTATTGAGGAGTCTAAGAAATAAGTATTGCTTTTGGTCTCCTGCTGAGAGTAAAAGGTGGAATAATGGGGCTTTTTGGCCCCATTGTTTTTGATTATTGTGTTGTGGGCAGCTTCTCCCGCTTTGCGCTGCAATCTTTTGTGCCGAACTCCGGCAGAAAAGGATTTCCGCTGCAATCGGGGCTGGGAAGAAAGATTATGCTTTTTATATGTTTTTAAAAATGCGAATATTTGGACTAATAGGACAAATTCGTTTTAGCTGTTAAAAGCTGTTATCATTGTTTCCATAATATCATATTTTAGTTATTTTAAAATTGTTATGTGGGACGATATCAGTAAATACTAAATCTTTACCTTTTTTCCAATAATGTAAATGATATTCATAATCAACATCTCTTCTCCATGCCGAATAGCCTTTATGAGATATTTGATTGCTTCCTCCGCTTTTTCCTTCTCTCAATTCATGAGTATCCTTCATGTTAATACTCAAAATTTCCTCGCAAATTGATCTATTCAATAAATTGATTTTTCCTTCATCTTTTTGAAAGTTCAATGCTTGAACTGATTTAAAAAAGCTGTCATGTAATGAAAAATTAGGTTTACTTTCACCGTAGATATAATTATAGGCAGGATCAATCTGGAAAATGTTGATGTAAATAGCCATTCTTATGCAGTCATCAGTTTGGGCATTACTCCAAATTATTGCAGGTTCAATTTTTGAGCAAAATACGTTAAAATTGGTAAAGTGTGAAAATTCGATATTTATTGTAATGGGTAAATCAATTTTATATGAGGAATCTACTATTGAAATAAGTGCATCAAACTTAATTGTAGGCGTTAGAATATCGTTTGAAATTATAATATTTTCGGCATCATTTTTTTGATTAATTATACAATCTATTTTTAAAATTGTAGCTAACTTCTTAAATATATGAGTAAAATCTTCATTTCTATCTTTTAAGGCTAGAAGATTATCCTCATCAATAAGTATATCAGATATTTTACAATAATCCTCAAGTAATGGAAGTTTATTTAGGATAGAATTTACAATTTTATCAATTTCCTCTGGTTGTATGTAGTCAATGTCGTATTTGTCCACTAACTCCTTTATATTATCAATGTATGGAAACAAGTTGTACTTAAATAAAACTTCAAAGGTTTCGCTAGGTTTAAAAACACATCCCCAATTTAAATCTATAAGTTTTTTCCAATCAACGAGATTCTCAATAAATTCTTCTAGCTGTTTTTTAGTTATTGTTTCCTTATTTAAAGAGAAAACATATGGGTCAATAAAAAAATTCATATTTAATTCTCTTGTTCTTTTTTTCTTTTCAGCATTGCTGCTTCCAACATTTTCGATGCAAGCTTTTCACTTTCATCGAAAAATCCTTTAGGCCAGTCTTTTATAACACCATATTTGTTAATTCTTATTTCACTGTAAGTTGATAGAGAATTTTCTTTTTCTACAAAGTATAATATCGAATTATTAGACAATGATTCTCCATTGGAAGTAGCTACTAAATAACGCAATCTATTTATTAAATATTCACTATGTGTTTCTACTATACATTGTTTATCCAGAATATTTAACGAAATAAAGAAATCGGCTAAACGAGTTTGTACTTTAGGGTGTAAGTGAAGTTCAGGTTGTTCGAAAATTAATGTTGAATCAGAATTAGCTAATAATGATAAAACTAAAATTGGTAATACTTGGCTAACTCCCACACCAACATGTGTTAAATCTTGAAAATTGTTTGACGAGTCAGTTGAAACAGTTAATTCATGACCTAATTTACCTTTATCAGAAGTTTTGTAATCTGTGGCAACTCCTAAATAAATAAGCCAATCTAAAACTGCATTTTGAAGAGTGACTTCTTTTGCTGACTTATCTTCAGTATTTTTTTCAAATTCTGATGAAGGTATATAAGTTATCATTGTATTTTTATGAACCTCTAGAACGGCGGCTGTATTTTCTCCTTTGAAACCAACATCAGTTGAATCAGCGTATCCTTCTAAAGGATAAATTGCCTTAGGTTCATCTCTTAAAGGACCTAAATATTTTAAATTTCTTTTAAAATAGTTTTCAATATAGTCAACTTCGGGTAGATGCAATGGTAATGTTCTTACTTTAATGTATTTATCTGATCTAATTTTACTGAAGATTTTTTCAATTTCCATTTTCTTTTCTTCAAATGAGGTAACTATTGTCCTTTGAAAATACCTATTGCTTAAACATTTTTTTAAATTTTTTGACGTAAAGTTGGTTTTTAAAGTTTTTACAGAAGCCCTAAAACTTTCTACTATTCGCTCGTTTTGTGCTTCATCGACAATTTTTGTGTTTTCAACTAAATCTATAAATATATTTAAGATTAGTGCTTGAAATTCTTTATTTAAAATTATATCAACATGCTCAATATGATCAAAATCTATGTATGGAATTTTACCTTCAAGTGTTTTTAAAATGTATGCGATTTCTGTATCAAGCTCATTATATACACCAATAATGCTGTAAGGAAGAAAATGCAACAAATTGACGCCGATAAATTTCACATCCATCGGTACTCTATAGTAGCGGCTAGCTGTTCTTGATTTTGGAGAAATATCAACTTCAAATTCCATCGATTGTTTGTCAATATTTGATAATGTATTAATTTTAAATTCTGATTGTCGCTCCTCAAACGTTTTGCTAGATCTTTTAATATTAATTTTTTGTTTAACCTTATCATTTAATTCACTAGAAATATTGACGCTGTTTAAAATTGGATTAAGTTGCTCCACTTGATTACTGTTTGCGGAAAAACTGAATTGTAAGTCAAGTTTATTGACTTCTTCATCATAAGGAAGCATATATCTCCTGTATGAGGACTCATTTAAATGGCTATTTTTAGGAATTAAGGAAAAACCTATTTCTATATCTTTTTTATCTTTTTCATTATGTGAAAGAATATCATTAAAATTTCCAAATTTTGATATATGTCCATTTAAAATTACGGATCTTGAGGTGACAGAGTTTTGTATTGTCTGAGCAGTCAAAAGTAAACTTTGGATAATTGTACTCTTTCCTGAACTATTTGCACCTGCAAAAATTGTAAGTGGTTCGAATTTAAGTTCAGTTTTTTTTGAAACGGATTTAAAATTTTTGATTGTCCATTTTGTTATCATATTCTATATTTTTGGCCTATCTTTTGTATCTGTCTAAGCGCATAATACTAAATAGAAAGTATTTAGACAGACATATTTAATTTATTTGTGACATTTAAAGTTAATAAATTTGAAACCATTTATGGTTTTCTTTACGGTTTTCCTGAATACTATTTAAATTTTGAAAATTAGACTATCTCAAGCAAATTTAATTAGGTATAATTACCCTTTTTTTTAATTTAAATAAAAAAGATGCCTAAGCATCTATTTATTTATTCTTAAAAAAAATCTTTTATATTAACCTTTAAAGCTTTTGCAATTAAACTTAGTGTTTTCACTGTTGGATTAGTTTCTCCTCTTTCTATTCTGGCGACCTGATTTACTGACATACCAATTTCTACAGCTAATTTAGATTGAGAATATTGATCCTTTTCTTCTCTAATTTTCCTTATAGTAGCTCCGAGGTTAATTTGTACTTTATTTATTTCTTTTTCTTCCACATGTTAAAATTGCAGTATAAAAAAATATTAATCATACACATATATGTGTAGTTGTTAGTTTTTTTTATTATATTTGTTTTTGAATTTATATATTTGCGATTCTTCACATAAAAATATTTGAAGCATTCGCTTAGAATCTCGACTTGAAAACTGGAAATTTAGAAGGAACGAGAGGATAAGTAAGATGCTCACGCCTTTGGCGTGGGCTCACTTATTGTTCCTCGGTATTTCCAGTACCTCAAGTCAATAAGCTGAGTCCCACGCCTTTTTTATGCTCAAAACTCTCCAGTTATTCTTAGCGATATCCTTATGTTTTTGCTTTTAGTTTTCGCATTATGAAGTCGAACGTTTAAACATTTGTGCAAGTGAAATAAATAATTCATCCTACTTATGATCATTAAGTCGTTTACTTGATGCATAAAAAATGGCCCTCAGCTGCAGCGACCAAACTAGAGCAGAGGACCTTAGCTAATCAAATCCATATTTAACTAACCAATCCCAATATTATGAATTATTCTTCATTTTACAAGGATGGGAAGGCACTTTATTGCATAATTTTTTCATGCATACTGCTGTCATTTTCATCTTCATTTGCCGGAAGTTTGAGCCGGATATCTAAGTTTCCCTTTCAGGAAATTACAATCCAAGGAACCGTTACAGATGGAAATTCACCGCTTCCAGGAGTCTCCATCGCAGTTAAAAGCAGGGCAGGATCATCTGCCATTTCAGATTACAGCGGGCAGTATGCGATAACTGCAGATTCGGGCGATACCCTTGTGGTTTCTTTCATCGGGTTCAAAAAGGCTTTTATCCCGGTGCAGGACAGAAGCAGAATAGATATTGCGCTGCAGTACGATACTACTACATTGCAGGAAGTAAAAGTAAATGCAGGTTATTATTCCGTGAAAGAAAGCGAGCGCACCGGAAGCATTGCGCGAATTACTTCTAAAGATATTGAAACACAGCCGGTGACTAATGTGCTTGCCACAATGCAGGGACGAATGGCAGGTGTCAGCGTGACGCAGACTACAGGTGTTCCGGGCGGAGGTTTTGATATTAAAATCAGAGGCCAGAACAGTCTCCGCTCTGATGCCAATGCGCCTTTATATATTATTGACGGTGTTCCTTATGCTTCAACCCCTATAGGATATAATCAGACTGCAACTCCATATCCGACTGTTACAAGCCCTTTAAACAGCATCAACCCGGAAAATATACAGAGCATTGAGGTTTTGAAAGATGCGGATGCCACTGCTATTTACGGATCCAGAGGTGCTAATGGAGTGGTGCTTATCACCACTAAAAAAGGGACTGCAGGCAAAACAGTATTTACAGTGCAGGCATCAACAGGAACTGGAAAAGTAACCAGATTCATGGATCTGATGAATACCGAGCAGTATCTTGCAATGCGAAGAAAGGCTTTTGAAAATGACAAAGTTTCTTACCAGACTCGTGATTATGATGTCAATGGAACCTGGGACCAGAACCGTTCCACAGAGTGGCAGAAAGAACTTCTTGGAGGCACTGCACTAATCAGTAATATAAGCGGATCAGTTTCAGGAGGCTCGGAGAAAACACAGTTTCTCTTGTCAGGGAACTACTATACTGAATCGACAGTATTTGTGGGAGATGCACTTTACAAGAAAGGAGGAAGCCAGTTTAATTTAAACCATCAGTCAGATAACGGCAGGTTTCGTCTGAGTTTTTCTGCCGGATATAATGTTCAGGATAACAAACTGCCTGCATTTGATTTTACAAGCGATGCCCGGAATCTGGCTCCAAATGCGCCTGCTCTTTATAATGCTGATGGAAGTCTGAACTGGGAGAATAAAACGTGGAATAATCCTCTGAGGAATCTTAATGCGGTTTTTAAATCAAAAACAAATGATTTAGTTGCCAATACGGTGCTTTCATACGAGATATTTTCCAATTTTTTTATAAAAAGCAGTTTTGGTTTTACAAACCTTTCTACAGCAGAAACCAGAATTTCGCCTTCCACGATTTATAATCCTGCAAATAATATTACAAGTGCCAGATCAAGCATTTATATGAATAACACTTCCCGATCTTCATGGATTGCAGAACCGCAGCTAAATTATTCAAAAGATATTGCACAGGGCAGTTTGGATGTATTATTGGGAGCGACTTTTCAGAGTCAGAATTCGGCCAGTCTGTACCAGACCGGTAACGGATTTGCCTCTAACAGTCTTATCTATAATCTGGCAGCCGCGTCTTACGTTACCATACTGCTTGATGATGATACACAGTACCGCTATCAGGCATTTTTTGGGAGAATCAATTACAACTGGCAGCAAAAGTATATACTGAATCTAACGGCCAGAAGAGATGGTTCAAGCCGTTTTGGTCCGGGGAATCAATTTGCTCTTTTTGGTGCCGCAGGAGCAGCATGGCTCTTCTCAAAAGAGAATTTCCTGAAAGAGAGTTCTTGGCTGAGTTTTGGAAAACTCAGAACAAGTTACGGATCAACTGGAAATGACCAGATAGGGGATTACCAGTATTTGGATACGTACACTGTTTCGCAGACATCCTACAACGGAACAGCAGGCCTGCAGCCTTCCAGACTTTTTAATAAAGATTTTGGGTGGGAAATAAATAAAAAATTTGAAGCAGCTCTTGAACTTGGCTTTCTTCAGGATCGAATTTTCACAACTGCCTCATGGTATCAGAACCGTTCTTCAAATCAGCTGACCGGGATGCCGATTGCAGGCACAACAGGTTTTACAATCCTGCAGGGCAATTTGGATGCAGTGGTAGAAAATAAAGGACTGGAACTCACACTGAGAACCGTAAACGTAAATGCAGGCAGTTTTAACTGGACAACCAGCTTTAATTTGACATTTGCAAGAAACAGGCTGGTGCGATTTCCAGGGCTGGAAAGCTCCTCCTACAGCCAGCAGTACAGAATTGGAGAGCCTCTAAATATTAGGCTGCTATATCAGTATAAAGGAGTTGATCCGCAGACCGGCGTTTATCAGTTTGAAGATCTTAATGGTGACGGGAAGATATCTTTCCCCGATGACCAGCAGATAGCCGCGGACCTGAACCCAAAATATTACGGAGGACTTCAGAATCAGATCAGTTTCAGGAATTGGAAACTGGATTTTCTATTCCAGTTTGTCAATCAGCAGAACAGATCCTATTTAAATGGTCTTGCAGGGCAGATGCTCAACCAGCCTGTAAGAATGTCCGACAGCTGGCAGGGGCTTAACGATCAGGCAGTCTATCAGCTTTACACCTCAGGCACGAACAGCGCTGCGGTAAACGCGAATTATTTCTACAGCAGGAGCACAGCCAGCAATGAGGACGCATCATATATCCGTCTTAAAAATATTGCGCTTACCTATGATCTTCCCCTGAAATTGAAAGAGACGCAATGCAGACTTATGCTTCAGGGGCAGAACCTGCTTACTTTCACAAAATACAGGGATGGCGATCCTGAATTTACCACTATGGGATATCTGCCGCCCTTAAAAATAATGACTGCCGGCATACAGCTGACATTTTAAATCCGAAAATCATGAAAACACAATTTTTTATATCCTTCAGAGTTTTTTTTATTGTAATGCTCGCTTTTGCTGAGGTATCATGTGATTCATTTGTAGAAGTGGATCTTCCAGAATCGCAGCTTACCAGCGAAGGGGTTTTTAAAGACAATGCGACAGCAGATGCTGCACTTTCTGATATTTATGCAAAGCTTAGAGATACGGGAATATTAACCGGAGCCAATACAGGTATATCAAATCAGCTTGGAAATTATACAGACGAACTTATTGCCTTCGGGTCGCCGACCAGCACTACGGTCAGCTTTTTTAATAATGCACTTCTGCCGTCTAATTCAAATGTGGCCGATTACTGGAATAATTCCTATAATCAGATTTATGCGGCAAATGCAGTTTTGGAAGGTGTGGCGGAGAGTACCGTTTTTTCGGCAGAGAATAAGGCAAAACTGCGGGGAGAATCTTTATTTATAAGAGCTTTGGTTCATTTTTATCTGGTAAATTTATTTGGTGACATACCCTATATCAAAACTACGGATTATACTGCCAACGCCTATGTGACGCGCCAGCCCTTGGATGATGTTTACAAAAATATAACTGATGATCTACAAAATGCAGCTGATCTGCTTCCTGCGGCCTACAGCAGCACGGAAAGAATCCGTCCCAATAAATATACAGTTAAGGCACTGCTGGCAAGAGTCTATTTGCACAGAGGGTTATATGCAGAAGCTGCAAACGAATCTTCGGCCGTTTTAAACCAAAGCAGCACCTATATATTGAACTCTGATCTGAATCAGGTTTTTTTAATCGGCTCCAAAGAAACCATCTGGCAGCTAAAATCAGCTGTTGCGGGACAGAATGCGCAGGAAGGCGCAACCTTTATATTTCTTTCTGCTCCCCCAGTGCTTACCTCTCTAAACCCAGACTTATTTAATTCTTTCACTTCCGGAGATCTTAGAAAAAACAGCTGGATTAAAACCGTTATGAATGGGAATACTCCTTATTATCATCCTTATAAATATAAACAGCAGGACTTTACGGGAACTTCCAAAGAATACTCTATTGTCTTTAGAACGGCAGAGCAGTACCTGATAAGAGCTGAAGCCAGAGCGCATCAAGGTGACTTAATAGGCGCTAAGGAGGATCTCAATAAGATAAGACATCGTGCGGGACTTGGCGATACAGCAGCCTTAACTCAGAATGAAATTCTTCAGGCGGTGCTTGAAGAAAGGAAATATGAGCTTTTCACAGAACAGGGGCATCGATTCTTTGACTTGAAACGGTATAATAAAATTGATGCCGTTCTTGCAGCAGTTAAGCAGGGATGGAATACTACCGACAGCCTGCTTCCAATACCACAGAATGAACTGAGTGCAAATCCAAACCTGAGACCGCAGAATCCAGGATATTAAACCAAATTTATGATAGCCTATTATAATTATAAAAACTTTTTTTGCACTTTTTTACAGCAGACTCTGACAGTTGCTGGATTTTTATTTTTTTTATTTATTTTGCCATTAGTAGCCTGTCCCTTATGGGGACAGGAAGGGCAGAAAGAGAACCTGCTTCCTAAAGATTATGATAAATGGGGGCGTCTGCTTCTTGAAAAGATTTCACCTGACGAACGCTGGATAAGTTATAAAATGATTTATGAAAACGCTTCTGATACACTTTTTGTCAGAGGCATTGGAGATAATAAAATCTATAGTTTTACAGGAGCAAAAAAATCTGCATTTACTACAGGAGGTTTTATCTGCTTAACGGACGGAAACCTGCATCTGCTTGATCTGGCCAAAGGTAAAAGTGAAATCATACGATCAGTAAAACAGTTTGGGTATCTGAAGTCATCAGATCTAATATTAGTGCTGAAATCTGAAACAGAAAAAAAACAGACCTTACTGATTCGAAATCTTGAAGGCAGACTAGTAGACAGTATTTCGAATGTAATAAGCTTTTCAGTAAGTCCTGATGAAAGTAAAATGATTTATACTGAAGCTGACGGTGATAGAAAGATTTTAATGCTGATGGATTTAAAGAGGAATTATAAAAAGAAGAACGTATATGAAAGCACATCCTCATTCACTAATTTTGCATGGAGTAAAAATAGTAAGGCTTTCGCTTTTAAGAGCAGGCCTAAAGGAGAATTAAAGTGCTCGCTGCATTATGGTCTTGCGGATCTGAATAAACTCTATACCATTACCTCTGACAGGCTTGATTTTGATCAGGAAGCTTTTATTACTGATGAACAGGTGAGAAATCTTTCAATTGCAGATGATGGCAGCAGGGTCTTTTTCAATTATAAATCAGTCGATAGTGAAAACACACCTTCGAGTTCAGATGTTGAAATATGGAATGGCAATGATAAACTGGTCTATCTTGAGAAAAAAGTAATGGGAGAGTTTAAGGCTTCGGCAAAAACAGCGGTATGGAATCCTTTTTCCAATAAAGCCTTTCCTTTATCAACCTCTGAACTTCCAAAACTTATTTTAAACGGAGACCAGAAGTATGCACTGCTGTACGATCCGAAGGCATATGAACCGCAGTGGGAAATGGACAGCCCCATTGATTTGTTTTTAATCGATACTCATTCAGGAGAGAAAAAAATATGCGTAGAAAAACAGTCGGCCGAACTGGGAACAACAGTGGTTTCTCCATCGGGAAAATACGTCGCCTATTTCAAAGGCAAGAACTGGTGGATCTATAATATCAAAGCAGATACTCATACCGATATTACTAAGAATATCAATTCAAGCTTCAGTGGCAAAGTAGAGCAATTAGTGCCTGAAAGCGTCTATCGCATAGCCGGATGGAGTCTTCAGGATAAAGAAATTTTAATTTATGATGAGTTTGACATTTGGGCAGTGAGATGTGACGGATCTTCCTATAGAAGACTTACAAATGGCAGGGAGAAAAAAATCAAATTTAGCATTCCTGAATTATTAAATTTTCCTTTGCTGCGTTATGCTGATAACGTTCCTGTTACCTATAACTATGATATTGAAAAAGAGCTGCTGCTAAGGGCAGAAGGTTATGACGGAATGACCGGCTGGTTTAAATGGAATCCCAGATCGGGAGAAGAAAAGGTAATTTATAAAAATAGATTTAACGATCAGCTTTATTATAATCCAGAAAATCAAAAGTTGATCTTTACGGAACAGGATTATAATGTTGCGCCACGGATTGTTTTACGTTCAAAAGAAGGCAGTGAAAGTCTTATTTTTCAGAGCAATCCCCAACAATCAGGTTTCCTTTGGGGGCATTCCCAAATGATATATTATAAAAACACAAATGGCAGAGAACTTAGAGGCGTGCTGATTTTCCCTGCTCATTACAATGCAGATAAAAAATATCCTATGATTGTCCACGTATATGAAGAGCTGCACGGCAGGATACATAAATACGTTAATCCGTCACTGTTAAACAGCACTGGCTTTAACCATACGGCTGCATCTTTGGAAGGTTATTTCGTATTTCTTCCGGATGTTATTGCGGAGCATGGAAAACCTGGCGCAGCCATAACAGATTGTATTAAGGCAGCAATTGGAAAAGTCATTGAGATGAATGTTATCGATCCTAAAAGGATTGGGCTGATCGGCCATTCATTCGGAGGCTACGAATCTTCATACCTGATTACCCAAACCGATCTTTTTGCCGCGGCGGTTTCCGGCAACGGAATTTCTGATTTAGGCACCATGTCTCTATCGGTCAGCCGATCGTCAGGAAAGCCCGATATGTGGAGATTTGAAAAAGACATTTGGATGTTGGGAAAAACACTCGTGGAAGCTCCGAAGCTTTATCAGCTTAATTCAGCTGTGTATAATGCGGATAAAGTGAAAACGCCGCTGCTTTTATGGGCAGGAAAAGAGGACCGGCAGGTTGATATGAGACAGAGTATGGAATATTATCTAGCCCTGAGAAGATTGGGCAAGAAAACGATAATGCTGCAGTACCCTGAAGAAGACCATGTCCTTTTTAATAAGCAAAACCAGATGGATTTAAGCAGAAGGATAATGCAGTGGTTTAATTATTATTTAAAAGATGATTTTTCGGCGGACTGGATAAAAAAAGGAACTGAATAATCAAAAAACAATGCAGTTCCGAGAAGAACTGCATTGCTCTTTTTAATAAATTAAACATTAATTAGATGGTTTGAACAATGTAACATTACAATTACCTTGGTCATCTTTACCAAAAGCTCGTTGACCGTCAGTGTGCTGGCAAATTTCATTTGGATTTGTATCACACTGGACTGCAATATTACAGTCGTCATTTTCATCAAGTACATAACCTAATCTTGGTGTAAGGGTGCTTGATGCTTTCTGCATAGAGGTCGTCACAAACGCTCCTGAGATTCCCAGTACAGCTACTGCCATAGGAATCATTTTTTTAAAATTAGTTTTCATAACTGAAAATATTTAATTAATTATTGGACCTACTTTTTTCTACAGGTTTTCAGTCTCCATTCCTGATACCGGCCGATATATTTTTGATGTCATTTTTCTTTTGATTTGACAGAGTTAATTTCGTTCTTTAAAAGATCGCGGAGTCTGTAAATTCCCAGATTGGTGCCCATGATTGCATATAGGTAATCTGACGTTACAAAGAACGAACTCATTTTTTTATTATCGATTTTATATATTGAAAAGCTCATAAGATAGGATTTGGTGTTCAGGTCGTAGACATCAATTATAAAGGACTGTTCCCATAGCTTGTCGCTTTCAAAACGCCCGGAAACTTTTGAGTTGACAAACAATAGATTTTCGCACACAGCCGTGTAGGCATTCACTGTAAGCGCCGGTGCAGATAGCTTTCTTTGTGTATTGTTTTTGAGATGGGCTACCTTTATTTTCGCCTTTGTAGTTGTGTCAATTGTGTTTGCTGAATATTCCAGATTTCCATTGCTGTCAATTACAATGTATTGATTGCGATAATAGTAGGTGTAAACAGTTCTGTTTGCTTTTTCATCGAACAGCAGCGTGCCGTCGGTGTCAAAAATGCCGTCAATCTGCTTTTGCAATAGGCGGCTGTTGTATTTTATTTTAGAGCTTCTCGTTTCGTCAAAAATTCCTATCGAATGTTCAGCATTTCTGCCGTTGCTTGATCTAAGAATAATTTTTGTTGGATTTATTGGTTCTGCCAGCGTAAAGTAGGGCATGCCTGTTAATTGTCTATTTGCTTTCCAGTCAGATTTGGAACCTGTAAAAACTGCCGGTACGGTACCGTCCATTAAATAAAAAGACGAGTCCCTGATTCTGATTTTTACCGAAGAAAAAAGAATTTTCTTTGAATCAAATATTATCTTTATAGATTCTCTTTCTTTAGTTTTTTTCCCGATAGCAGTGATATGAAGAGGATTGCTGTAATTGCCCAGATATATTTTCTCCCTGTCTGATCCTGCAAAGTAATAGGAATTATATTTAAGATCGATGATAGTGTCCTGTACTATGGGATGTTTAGGAAATCGTCTTATAAATGGATTTTTGTAATGCATGATTTTTTCTGACGACAGAAATAAAACAATAACTATTATTATGCTGAATATTATATTTGATGAAATGTAAAACCATCGCTTTTTTCTGTTGGTCTGATTGCCGTTTGTTGTTTTGGAAGATGGAAGCATTAGTAAAGAGGCCAGGGCAAGTCCAACAAAAAACAGATTGAAAATGAGGTGTACATTCCAGCTCATTTTTTCTAATATTCCCCCGCAGGAGCAGGGCACAAAAGAACTGAAGTGGAGCATTATAAAGATATAAGATGAGAACATTGACATCAGGCTTAACGAAGCATATAATCCAGCGGTTCTGAATTTAGGAATCATCAGCATTAATGAAATTAATAATTCAATAGCGATAACCATATAAGATATCCAAATGGCATAGGAACTTAATAACGGGGACTGGCCAAGCTGAACCTGAAAATTTTCGAAATCGAGAAGCTTGGTAATCGCTGCATACGTAAATAATAATACAAAAAGCAGCGATGTTGTTTCTACGAAAGTATTCTTTAAACTGACTTGTAATTTCATAACTTGAAAATTTGCATTTTCTTTTTCGGTTTTGACAAGATGGAAAAGAAAAAATGATATACAAATTTAGAAGCATGATTTTATAAAACTGTTATTAAAATCAAGCCAAAAGTTCTGAAAATCAAGCTAGTTTTATTTCGGAATGTAATAAAAAAGTGTCCATAGAAATATTAATACTTTATGGACACTTTAATGCATTTTAAAACGACGGATTATTACTTAAAAGCCAGGCTTAAAGTCTGAAGTTTATGATTCAGCTCCACCAGACTGGCTTTCTGAAGACATTCCTCCGAGATGTTTTTCAAATCGGTTAAACTTTCTTCTGAAACAATTCCCATAAGATTTGAATCGTCTTTTTCCAACAGCAGTCCCTGTTCGATAAAATAACTAAGCAACAGTACATTTTTTCGTGAAATTTTCAAATCAATCTTCACCGTCTCACTCATGCCGGGGATACTTAAAACCGTATCAAATACCTTGGCAACATCACTTTTTGTAATCATAATTGCAGCATTTTAAATTAATATTCAACTGTGGTAAAGGTAATGAGCATATTGCTGATTCTCATGGACATAATATAACCATGACAGGCTTAATCCAAAGCGCTTAATTAATTTAGCTGGATAAATTAAAATTGAGTAAGCTAAGGGGATGGATATCTTAAAAATCTGGAAAGATTGCCACTTTCCTGCAATCGGCAAGATGTCCGTTTGTTAAACAACCGAATCTTGCTGCCCCTTTACTCGGAACTCGTGGGCAGTGAAACTTCAAGTTTAAAAATGTGTGAAGAAATAATGAAAAAGCTAAATGATGGAAAAAGAAACTTCAAAAAGAACACGGATTGTGGGACTCCGTTTTACCCCTGAAGAGTATCAGAAAATAGAACGGAAATGGAAAGCCAGCACCTGCAGAAAGCTCAGCGATTATATACGGATGCATTTGTTTGATAAGCCCGTCACTGTAAAGTATAGAAACGAGTCGCTTGATGAATTTATGGCTGAGGTTATAAAGCTGAAAAGCGAACTTAACTCACTTGGAAATAACTTTAATCAGTCTGTAAAAAAACTGCATACCCTGCGGCAGATTCCAGAGTTTAAAACATGGATTTTAAACTCGGAATTCGAGCGGAAAATGCTTTTGGAGAAGGTGGAGGAAATTAAAATTCACTTCCAGAAAATCACTGAAAAATGGTTGCTGTAATCAAAACAGGATCTTCAGTGCATAATATTTTTAACTACAATGAAAATAAAGTTAAAGAGGGAATTGCAGAGTGTATAGGAGAGGGAAATTATCCTCTGGAAGCAACAAAGTTAACTGGTGCGATGAAGCTTAACAGACTTCTGAAACAGAATGAACTTAACACTAATGTAAAGCGGAACAGCGTGCATATTTCACTGAATTTTGATCCCTCTGAATCTGCATTATCAAATGAAAAGATGCTTGAAATAGCATCGCAGTATATGCAGAAAATAGGTTTTGGAAACCAGCCGTATCTCATTTACAGGCATTATGATTCGGGACATCCGCACCTGCATCTGGTGTCTATAAAAGTTCGTGAAGACGGCAGCAGGATTGATATGCAGAATATAGGAAGAAACCAGTCTGAAGCTGCACGAAAGGAGATTGAAAAAATGTTTGGCTTGATTCAGGCTCAGGAAAACAAAAATACCAGACATGAACTTATCAAACCTGTTGTGCTTTCAAAGATTAAATACGGCAGAACAGAATCAAAAAGAGCTGTACAGTTGGTTCTTGATCATGTGCTTCCAGCATATAAATACAAAAGCCTCTCCGAGCTGAATGCAGTCCTGGGGCTTTACAATGTAAAGGCGGACAGGGGGGAGGAAAATTCAAGAATATTTAAGATGAACGGTCTTGTGTACAGAACGCTGGACGAAAATGGAAGACCGATAGGAGTTCCGCTCAAAGCAAGTGAGTTTTATAATAAACCGACGTTAAAATTTCTGCAGCATAAGTTTCAGGAAAACAATAAAACTGTTTACCAAAAGAAAAGAATTGCTAATGCTGTTGACTTGATACTTTTAGGCAGAAGCGTTTCGCTTTCTTATTTAGCTATGCAGCTAGGAAAGGAAGGAATAGAAATGGTTTTTAGAAAAAGCGAGCAAGGACAGCTTTATGGGATTACTTATGTGGACCACCTTTCAAAATGTGTTTTAAACGGAAGTGATTTGGGAAAGCACTACAGTGCCAAACAGATAGAAGAACGATGCAGCTTGTCTTTTGAAAATGGAAAAGAAATGATCATTACTTCTTTGCCAGAAACATCCAAATCTAACGAAGGTTTTCAAACCGAAACCGATAAAGAAACTTTTTTTAATGACCTGTGGCAGCAAATGAATGCTCTTGATTTCAAATCTGCTGTTGAAAAAATAGTAGAAGTGCTGACCAGAATTGAGAATGATACTTTTTATGTTCCCAACCAGCTTAAAAAAGCATCAAAAAAGAAGAGAACTAGGAGACGTTCTAATAACATATAAATCTAAAGAAAATGGCTATGCAGACAGGAGAAAATGAACAGGCGTTGAGAAAAATATTGGATATGACAAGGTTGATCAGTATCATTATTTTAGGATTGCATTTTTATTATTTTTTTTATGAAGCTTTTCGAGAATGGAAGCTTGTAAGCGGATTTACCGATAAATTATTGGATGGTATTTTCCGGACCGGACTGCTGAGCAGCTTTCATAAATCAAAGCTTTTTTCATTGTTTTTTTTGGCTATTTCGCTTATTGGCGCTAAAGGAAGAAAAGATGAAAAACTCAATTACAGGACAGCCCTTATTTATATGGCCACAGGCATGCTGTTGTATTTTTTAAGTATCGGCTCGCTTTATCTATTTTGGGATGATATTGAAAAGACATTACTGTACTTCATCCTCACATCAGCCGGGTGGCTTCTGATATTGTCAGGGGGAACTCTGTTCTCGCGGATCATCGCAAAGAGGCTTAATCAAAAAGATATTTTTAACAGGGAAAATGAAACTTTTCCTCAAGAAGAACGACTTCTGGAAAATGAATTTTCCATCAATCTTCCGGCAAAATATTACTTGAAAAACAAGCAGCGCAGCAGCTGGATAAATATTATAAATCCCTTCAGGGCAATAATGGTTCTCGGTACGCCGGGATCTGGAAAATCGTATTTTGTTATCCGCCACGTCATAACCCAGCATATAAAAAAAGGCTTCAGCATGTTTGTGTATGATTTCAAATATGATGACCTTTCAAAAATTGTATACAATACATTTGAAAACAACAAAAAAGCTTATAAAGTATTGCCTAAATGCTACTTCATAAATTTCGATAATATCATGCACCGATGTAATCCGCTGGACCCTCAGAGCATGGAAGATATAACGGACGCTTCTGAATCGGCACGGACTATTATGATGGGGCTCAACAGGGAATGGATCAAAAGGCAGGGAGACTTTTTTGTAGAGTCGCCGATCAATTTTTTATCGGCTGTAATCTGGTATCTAAGAAAGTACAAGGATGGTGAATTCTGCACACTGCCTCACGTAATTGAGCTCATGCAGATGGACTACGATGATCTTTTTACGCTGCTTCGGACAGAGAAAGAAATCGAAGTCTTGATAAACCCTTTTATTAATGCATACCTTAACGAGGCGACTGACCAGCTTGAGGGACAAATTGCTACTGCGAAGATAGCCATGGCAAGACTTTCTTCTCCGCAGTTATACTATGTTTTGTCAGGAAATGATTTTACATTAGACATCAACGATCCCGAGAATCCCAAGATAATCTGCATGGGCAACAACCCTCAAAAAATACAGATTTATGGAGCAGTTTTATCTTTGTATGTAAACAGGCTGGTGAAGCTGGTAAACAAAAAAGGGAAAATGAAATCCAGTCTAATTTTTGATGAATTCCCAACCTTATATCTTAATAATATGGACAGCCTGATTGCTACAGCAAGAAGCAATAAGGTGGCAACGTGTCTTGGGATTCAGGACTACAGCCAGCTTCGTAAGGACTATGGCCGGGAACAGGCGGATGTTATTATGAATATTGTCGGAAATATTATCAGTGGACAGGTTACAGGAGACACTTCCAAGCAATTGTCCGAGCGCTTCGGCAAAATTCTTCAGGACAGGGAAAGTCTTTCGATCAATAGTTCAGACACGTCGATAAGCCGCTCAAAACAATTGGAATCCGCAGTGCCGCCATCGAAAATCTCATCGCTGAGTTCAGGTGAATTTGTAGGTATGGTTGCCGATGATCATGACTGTAAGATTCAGCTCAAAACTTTTCACAATGAAATTATTAACGACCATGAAGCGCTCCAAAAAGAGATAGAAAATTACAAGGAAATACCTCCTGTTCGAAAACTAGACAATGCAATGATCCAGCGTAATTACCTTCAGATTAAGCAGGATATTCAGGATATAACTGACTCAGAAATGGAAAGGCTGCTGAACGATCCCGCACTTGTCTATTTAATATTAAAAAAGCAGCACAAGTAGCAAAGTTAAAGGACAAAACTTAAATCTAAAACAATGTGGCCGCTGTAATCAAATTATGGTCCATGGCTCATTAAAGCACTAAATATAATATGATTGTATTGGTAAAGTTGCTCTATAGTTTACGACGGGTTTTTAATTAAGTGCAAGGAATTTTGTTGTTTTTGAACTGCTGTTTTTTATAAAGAAAAAAGTGATATTTTTGAGTGTAATTCATTGTAGATAAGTGATGTATGTAAATTTGTTTTGTAATTTAATTATGCAGCATGCAATAGACATAAACGGAAAAAAAATTCGTCCTGCTTCTTCGGGACAAATAGCCTTCTGCGGTTTCTGCGGAGAGAAAGTGCGTGGAAGATGCGGTGAAATTAACATCTGGCATTGGCAGCATATCAATAAAGTAGATTGTGATTCGTGGAAGGAGGGGGAAACTGAATGGCATCGGGCTTGGAAGAGCCGATTTCCATTTGATTGGCAGGAAACAATTATAATAAAAAACGGAGAAAAACACATTGCCGATATTTTCACAGATGAAGGTCTTGTAATTGAATTTCAAAATTCCGCAATCTCTCCTTCAACAATTGCCGAACGGGAAAAGTTTTATGGCAAAATGATCTGGGTTATAAATGCAGAGAGTTTTAAAAATAATCTCGTTACCGAAAATGTATCAGAAAAACATCTGGCAGAAATCGAGAAGAAATACGCTGTCAAAAGAATTCATCTGAAAAAATACGATTCCATTTCGCTGGAGAGTATAAAGAAAAAGCCTAATCTCAGGACCGCAGAAATTCAGATTTTGATAGATAATTTAAATATGTTAGAGTCTGTCACTGCTCCTTTTACTATCTATAATAAAAATGCACATACGTTTGCAGAACAGATTATAAATATCTGGCAGAATGATAATCTTTCGGTAGATCCGTCTCTTATTAAAATTATCACTGATGACGCACTTATCAGCAAGAATGCGTTTTTAAGGTTAAGAGGTGATTTTAAACTGAATAATTATCATTTGGATTTACCCGGAAAAACCAGTTCCGAAATTGAGCAGCTTTATCTTGAGCGTAAAAACTTGTTGGCGCAGCGGGAAAGTCTAAAGGCATTATTATTCGAAGAATTGAAATCTGTTGCCTCTAAATACTTAAATCTGGAAGGAGAAATTACTCACCTTAAAAATGTATTGTCTTTTTTGAATATTGAGAAAGATGCATCCGATAAAGAGCTGCAGAATCTTAAAGCTGAAATCGACTATTACATCAATACAAACCTGCAGATACTAGAAGATGCTTATATTGAAGAAAAAAATAATAATATCAAGGATAAGGACAAGCTGAATTTCATTTGGAAACGTGAAAGAAAAAGCTGGCTCACAGCTTCTGCGCAGATTTATTTTGACCTTGGTGATGGCAGGCTGCTTTATAAGCATTCTGATAATAAAGTTATCTATATAACGCTTTCTGATTTTATCAGCAGATTTAATCCTGCTGACAGCTAGTCTTGTCTGTAAGAGAAAAATAATAAAGCTCAGATAAGATTTTATTGTTTTTTCAACGGATCTGTCTGATCTAGAGCTGAGTTTTGTAGACAGCCATTTGTTAATGCAGGTCTTTCTATCCAGTGCATCAGGTATAAAGTAAAGGTGAACTAAATAGTTCACCTTTTTTATGGAATCTTTTCCGTGATTTTAGGCATTAATTGATGAATAAAATTCTGTTCTGGTCAATTATTTTTAAGACCTGTGCAATCTGGTAGGGTTTTGACTTATGGCTGTAATGGACATCTTTGATTTCATTCCTAAGCCTGTTCAGATGAAACAAATCAATGTTTTGTTCCTTCAGCGACTTTACATTTATGACGTCCAGGAGTTCCAGTGCCTTTATGCAGGTCCTCTCGTCATTGGCCTTGCAGATATTGACAATAGTCTCCAGAGATATTCTTAAAGGGGAATAATGGTCACCAAACAGATCTCCTGCAGCGGGCGATGAAAGGCAGAGTTCAAAAACTGCAGCCAGCATTTCCAGTGCCTCGGGATTGCTGAAATTCTGCCATTCGTCTTTATGAAAAGCAAATTCCCCTTTTGCATTCCGGTCGGTCTGGTCTTTTAACAGTTCATAATATCTGGCAAAGCCATGCTTGTAGTTCAGTCCGATCAGCTTTCTTACCAGTTCTTTTTCCGTATAGATATCCTGTTCCAGAAGACGTGAATAGTTTTCGATCAGAAAATCGCGGGCATCATCATCATGCCCCGTCTTTTTTAGGATTGATATGATGCAGTCGTATAGAGAGCGATTGGTCTCCCTTTTGTTCTCTGCATTATATTCCAAAAATTCTTTCAGCGTGTCCAGATCGCTGCTGAAATAATCCTGAAGGATCTCCCCGGCATAATAGTAGTGGCCATCTTCGAGGAAAGTATAGATCTTTGATTTTAAACCTAGTGAGGATACATCAATTTCAATACCGTTCAGCTGGCAGTATTTCAAATGCTGGCAGAAATTTGCTGCTGAAAGAACTCCGTTTGACAGGTTGTGAAGGAGGCGGTCATGGACTTTTTCGATCGGCACAATTCCATCCAGAAAGCCGGTCTGGATGCCTTTTTCATGGGAATGGATCCAGAGCATATCCAACAGGAGTTCCTCGTCCAGATGAAAACGGAAAAACTTTTGAAATTTATGAATGGCCTCAAAGACAGCGTAATCGTGGCTGTACCTGTAATTGCTATCTGCAGTTCCCTTGATAAGGTGCTGCGAGTAATATTCTTTGCTTGAAGGCGTATTTTCTGCACACCAATTTTTGATGTACAGCTTTTGATCTTCCGAAATCTCGATTTTGTTGTTTTTTTTCTCCTCTGGAAGGCTGTTTAGTATATCCTGTATCAGGTTTGGTCTAGCCTTTTGTATTTCTCTGCTGACTCCGGCCTTGCCCAGTTTTGCCGTTCCTGAGTAGTTGTCTCTCAGGATTTCATACAAAAGCTGTTTGGCATTGCCGGTGACTTTTTTCTGCAGTTCAAAATCCTTATAGTAGCGGTGGTAGAACTTGTCAATATCCTTATAATTTAATGCTGTTTTGCCCATATACTCATAGAGAATGAAAATCTGCCTTTCAATTTCTGCATTGTCAAACAGGACATTAAAATTCTTTTGGTCACGGTTGCGCATGTATTCATTATTTTCATTAAGCTGTTCGTGGGTGCATTTTTCTTTGAAGATATAGTGGGTGCGCGATTCTATATAATCTTCAAGTTTCTTGCTTAGATCAAAATCCCTGTGGCTGAGCACATTTCTGAACTGATGCAGGAATTCCTCGTTCACGGATCCCGAGAGGTATTTTTGAAGCACTTTTTCAAAATCATCCTCGATTATCACTTCAGCCAGAAAATGCCTGTCACCGGAGTTTCCATCAACCGAGTCGAGCACTAGATCAAATAATGGGGTCTGGATGCCGCACGATTCAGCTGTTTCAAGAAGCAGATCATCATCATAATGATTTGCTTGGTTGTTTATTACCGCGTTTGAAATTATCCTAATCAGATCTGCATGGTACTGCTTATTGGATTTGAAAAAGTAATTGGCATATGCCCAAAACTCTTTTTTCAGACTGTCCTTGAACTGGTGGCTGTTGAGTTTCTCAATTGAGAAGGCATAGATTTTAACCAGTACCGGACCGTTGTCGATTCTAGTGAACAGGCTCAGGATAGTATCCTTGGTTGAAACAAGGGATCGATATTTAGCTTTTGAATTCCATGGTTTGGTGCCGATGGCCTTGTCAAGGATTTCCAGAAAATAGTCGATGTTCTCAACAGCAGATGCTGCAGGAGTGCTGGAGATTATCGAATAGACGATTTCCTTTTCATCCCTGTTTTTAAGCATTGTTATGATCTGGTTGAAAAAAACGGGATCTTCATTAATATTTAGGCTTTTTGTAAGCATTATCGCATCCTGCACCAGATAGACATAATCGTCTTCTGCGGAATCGTTCTCTTTTATGATTGCTGTGACCAGTGCTTTTATCGGTTCAAGATAGGAAGAGGAAATGCTCATGTATGACAGAAGCTTTAAGGCAGACATTCTGGCTCTTCTGTGGATGGCTGTGTCTGCCGCCTGCCGCATCAGATATTCTATGTTGGCATCGCATTGGCTGAATAATGCTGTGCTTTTAAGATCCGCAATCCAGAGGTTGTCCTCAACGCAGTTTTTGACGAAATAGTCTTGCAGCGCCCTGCTTTTTGTTTTATCGGTAATACGGTCTGAATCTGCATTGAAAAGAAGTTCGAAATCATTATCAAGCAGCCATTCGATCAGTGCATCGTATAGGGTTTCATCCGTTATGAGGTTCAATAGGAACGTTACCACGTTGTGCCAAGTGGGATGTACCTTGTCCGTAGCCGCGTCAATTTTTATTATTTGTATGATTTCTTCAAAGTCCAGTTCCGAGAGAATGCTGGCTACAAAATATTCCTGGATGTTTTTAAGTACAAAACTCCAGCTTCCTCTCATGTTTTCTTCTAAAAAGGAGTTTTTGGCAAGTCCTACTTCATCAATCTGTGCTACCCGTTTAATTTCTGCAGCGGTTAGGAATGGCTTCTGCATCGCTTCCAGCGCAAAAGCGATTTTCTGGGTGCAGCTTATGATGCGCTCACGGTCAAAGCTGATGTCGTTTTGGAATTTATCAGCCTTGTCTTGATCCAGTCGTGAATTGACAAATTCCCTTATCAGCATCGCTTTGCTGGTAAGAATCTTTTTATGGGTCTTGTAATAAATGCCGATCAGATCCAGATAAAAAGGATTTTCGAGGATTTCCCTGTTTTTGTAGATGTCGAATGTATTGTGCTCCCGAAGATCCAGCCCATATTTTGCTTCAAGGAAAACAAGGGCACTGGAAACGCCTACTTCGTTTAAAAAGTAGATGTCAAGGCCTTTGATGTCCTTAATGTATTTTCTGTAGATATTGGTCCTGCAGCTTATGATGAATTGGATGCTTCCATTTTCAGATGATTCATCGTTCTGGACAATAAATTCCCTAAGCTTGCTGCTGAAGTCGATGATATTTTCGATTTCATCGATGCCATCGAAAATGACTGCCATCTTTGGGATGCGCCTAAAATCTGGCGGCAGAAAATCTTCAATCCTGCACAGCGTAGTAAAATTCTTTAATGATCTGAATACCGGAATTATCTCTGTGTCCTCTCGCGTGCTCCAAAGACGGGCTGCAAGCTGACGAAGTTCCGACGTTTTTCCGTAACCGGGATTGCCCAGTAAAATAATTCCTTTTTTATTTTCACGGATCTCGGAAAGCAGCGTTTTGCTGTTGGAAGAAGCGCGGTAATAGTCATATTCCTTCTGCTGGTTTTTCCTTAAGTTTCTTTCGATATGAAAAGGGGCTGTCTCAATGCCCTGAATATATTGCTGTTTGTCGGATTCATCTAGTACGATCTTCTGCAGATTTCTGCTTGAGAAGATGTATTTGTCAAATTGATTCAGGATTTCTTCTCTTTCAGTTTCAGAGAGAACTGGAGGCTCTTCGTCATATGCCTTTCTATAGATTTCAGGATAAAGGGAAAAATATTTCTCCACATCTGTTTCCGGAGTTAAAAATGCGACACGGAAATGCCTGTTGGCAAGGTTTTCCAAAAAAGGTTTGTTTTTGGTTTCCTCAAAAATATTGGTAAAGTTTTTTCTCGGCGAGATGAAAAGTGCCAGATCGATCTTCTCATGAGAAGATGCAAGCTGGGGCAGTTTGATCATAGCGTCGGTATAATTCAGCTCCGTAGTATAGTCCTTGCATTCGCTGTATATCAATCTGCTTATATATTTCTCATTCACGATTTCAACTGCATTGTCGTAGCCGTACTGTGTACCTGATAATTGGATCCTTTTGCGGACAACCGTAAATTTTAGTTCCTTGAAAATCTTGTCAAGGAACTCCAGTGCAAGGATTTCTAAATCTCCTCCTTTTTTTGACATGAGAAAAGGTAATGTTTAATTACAAATATAATATAAGTGTAAATTACTTGTTCCATTTATTGTGTAATTAAGTAATTTTTCTAGATTTCTTAAAAGTGCCTTTTTTAATAAATTTAAAGAGTTAAAATGTAGAATCTTAATATTTGTTTAAAAAAAACAGTAAGTTTCTATTATCTTAGTTTCTTAATAAATGATTTTAGAAGTAAAATGTTTTTTAGATTTTTAGTAATCTGAACTAAGATTTGATTTTTTCAAATCAGCAGCAGTTTTGAGGTATATAATTAGTTTAAAATAATTTATGGAGAAAACTTGCCTATGGTGCAAATTAAATGATAATGAAACTACGTTTAATAAAAAAGCCCACACAATACCTAAATCATTAGGAGGTCAGAACTATAATCAAACAGTTTGCGATAATTGTAATCATTTTTTCGGAAATGCAACGCCGGAAAATCGATATTCTATAGAAACGGCACTAAAGGAAACCTTTTGTATTACGCGTCAAAGATTTCTTTCTGGATTGACTCAAAAAAGAAAGGTAGGAAAGTTTAAATCAATATTTTTCGATGTTAAGGAGAGGAATGGTAAATTAAGATTGGTGCTTAATAAATCTTTTCTTTTTAAAACTGATTTCCAGCAGCAGTTATGCAGGAACTTTAAAAGAGGTCTTGTAAAAATGTGGTTTGAAGAGTTTGACAGACAGTCTAAAACAAATGTCGGACATGATGATAAATATGATATTATCAGGGATTTTTCCAGATATGATGCAGGAGATTTGCCGGTTATATATTTTGAACGCAGATATGGGCTCTTCCTTTTTACAAAACGTGAAGCTGAAACGCCTACTCTCATATTTAACAGAATGCTTTATCTACATGAAGATGAAAAGTTTACGGAAATTGAATTTTTAGGCCATGTTTTTGGTTTTCCAACCGCTGAATTTACAAATGAGGAATTTAAGTTATATTTAAAAAACAGTATGGATAAGAAAAGAGACTTTTTTTTAAATGCAGTTTTATTGGATAAATTAATGGATATTGATTTCACGCTGAAACTTTTGGATAAATAATATTTTTCTAAATCCTCTTTTGGAATGGATAAAGTTTAAGTTGTTTCTCATTTTTAATTGTACTTTCGCTTTTTCAGAGATATAAGTTTATTTATATTATTTAAACCTATTTTGAATAATGATTTAGACTGCTTAATATACCTTTCAATAAGCATAAAATATGATTTCATTAAAAGAGCTGTATAAGATTGCAAAAGATGAATTATCGGATATTCTGCCTGAGGATAATTGCGATTTTAGATTAGAACAAGCAGAATATAATTCGAATGATAAATTTTGGGAGATAGTTGTTTCATTTTTGACTGAAAACATTAATAAAAGCAACTCTGCTTTTGCCCAATTGGGGCAGAATCTTCCATTTGAAAGAGTTTACAAGAAGTTAAAAATTAGTGATGAAAGAAAGGTTTTAGGCTTTTACATCTATAAACCGCAATCATGATTCTGATTGATACAAATTCGCTGGTTGTTTTACTTATTGGGCTGATCGATGAAAATTTAATAGAAACGCATAAGCGGACTTCTATTTACACTAAAAAGGATTTTCAAGATTTGCTTTTAGTAATTGAAAACATTGAGGATTTGATAGTTTTGCCTAATATATGGACTGAAGTTGATAATCTTCTCAATAGTTTTTCAGGAAATTACAAATGGCAGTACATATTAAAAATAAAAGAGCTTATATCTATAACTTCTGAAAAATATTTTTCTACCAACCTTGCAGTTTCCAGTGATTATTTTATAAGTTTAGGTATTACTGATTCATTAGTATTGGAATTAGCAAAAGAATGTAAATTTATTATCACATCTGATTCTCATCTGTCCGATATCGCAGCATCACAAGGAATAAAAGTTTATGACATGATTCGTAAGAGAAATGAAGAATTTCAATAAGCAGTATAATTATGTCTTTTAAACAAACTGTTTATACAATTTTAAAGTTAATCATTTAACAGCCTTTGTTAGCTTTAAAATAATTACAATGATTAGAAAAAAAACAGTCTTATTAAAATAATTCTTATATAGAAATGAGCAAACCAGCACTGATTCTACAATTACAAGAAAAATTAAAAATAGAGATAAATTTATCGGTAACTGCTGATTTTTTTGACTTTGCAAATAAAAACACATACAAAATCGATGAAAATGGAGAAATTGTCTCTTTAAATTTGTTTCAAAATAAAATAGCAAATATTGATTTTATCAGTGATTTTAAAAATCTGAGAGAGTTGGATTTGAGAAATAACCCTATTAGAAATTTTATGCCCTTGCAGGATTTAGAATATATTGTACAGCTGGGATATCATAATCATCAAATAAATAGCCAATCATACATAGATAATTTCATCCAAAATGAAATTTTTGATATGAGCAGGCATTCCTCAAAAATAGCAGCTGTCTATTTTCACGGTCATGATTACTTGTTTGATAAACCCCAAATAATTAATCTGGGTGGGAGAAATATTTACAAAGTAAAACATTACGGTGAAAAATCGGTCGAATTGGAGTGTGTTCCAAATCCATCATATATTGAAAATTTTTTCGGTGAGGATATAGCTTTAGTCTCAGCTATAGTTGGTGAAAATGGTACGGGTAAAACCAGCTTAATAACTAAACTTTTTAATCAATTGATACCTGTTCGGATAGGTAATGAAAAAACTGTGTTTTTTATAATAGAGCAGGATGACAAGATATTTTTTTATTCTTATTTTGATTTAAATGAGTTTAGGATTCATTCAGAATTTGAAGCTGAAATTAAAAAATTCCCAATATATGGATTTCCGATATACTTTTCGAATTACTTAAGTGACAGTAAAATTGAAAAAGACAGAAGAAATTCATTGAATTTATCGTTGCTGAATCAAATATTAAATAGTGGTAATTCAGAAGAAAATATTATTGCAAATTCGAGTTTTTCTTTTCTACTATTTAAAAATACACAATTAAAAAGATGGATGAAAGCTCTTTCAGATACAGAAGTAAAAAAAGTTTTGGAGGAGTTTTCATTACCCGTTTTTAAGGATATAAGTGTCAATTTTTATGGCGGTAGATACGAAATTAATAATTCTGTCAAAAATTTTCGCTTTGATATTGGCGATTATAAAAATAGAGAAAGGTTAGAACTTGAAACAGAAAATGCATTAGTAGTATTAAAAAGTATTCGTAGTTTTTTGGAATCGAAAATATCTCTGATCTCCGAAAGCCAGTCGGATAATAATCAAATGATTGAGTTTCTAGTTCTAAAGTTAATGCAGTTTATAGATCATCTTATCATTAGTCCTAAAAAACAAAATATTTTTCCTAAAATTGAGAATGCCGATAATTTTAATAATCTAGAAGATCTTAAAAGCAGTATTGAAATATTTGAACTGCTACAAAATAATTTTTATTTTCTTGATAATAATTTCAGAAAATCGGATAAAGAAATTCCCTTTGATTTATTCTTTGATTTTTCAAAAAATATTGAGAGGATAATTCTTGATTCTGAACAGATAATATTGGATGGAAGATACCAAATTATTGTGGATTTTGACTCTGCAAAGAGTATTTTGGATTCGTATGAACAGCTTTATTTGAAACTTGAAGAGTCCTTTAAATTAGATAACCATCAGTTTATTGCATTTTTCCCCAATATGATTTTAAGTTCTGGTGAAGAAATGATTTTAAATCTTGTTTCTCTGCTTTATGATAATAAAGAGATAGATACAAATGTTAATCTGCCAAAAATTTTGTTTTTGGATGAGGCAGATTTAGGTCTTCATCCTAAGTGGAAAAAGATGTTTATCAATACGCTGATAAAGATTCTGCCTAAAATCTTTTTAGGAATGAGATTGCAGGTTGTTTTTACCACACATGAGCCTTTAACATTATCTGATATACCAAATAATAATATTGTTTATTTAAAAAAACAAAATGGAAAAACAATTGTTCTTGATGATAGAGAGAAACCAAAAAAATCATTTGGTGCGAATATAACTGATTTATTGTCAGATTCTTTTTTTGTTGACAATGGATTAATGGGGGATTTTGCAAAGGATAAAATAACCAGTATTATAAATTGGCTTGCTGATGAAAATAGAAATTTTCAGGATGCTCAATATTACAGGAAGATAATAGAGATTATAGATGAGCCGTTATTAAAATACAAGCTCAAAGAAATGTATTTTGAAAAATTTCCCGAAGATTTCGACAGGGAAAGAGAAATAGATAGATTGACTAAATTGGCGGACGAATTAGGTTATAAGATTCAAAAAAAATAATATGCTGGCATTAAATTTAAATCCTGAAGCATTGCTGTTTCATCATAAATTGATAAAATGCTGGCTTTCGAAAAAATTAAAAGGGAACAAAAATGCCAGTAATCGGTATGGCTATAAATGCGAAGATGAAAATTGTGAAATCTGTAAAATTGATATGCACAAAGCCTCTCTGCCTAAAGCTTTTGTTGATTTTTTTACTTCTGATAAATTAGATGAATTAATAACAGGTAAGCCGGAAAGGCTGATTGAGATTAATCAGGAATATTTGAATTTAGGTGTTGATCACCAAACAGTAGTAAAACTGTTTGTTAAATCAGGTTATGAAAACTGGTTTCAGCCTATTTTTGGAAAGAAGCTCTTAAACTTCATTAATCAGGATACCTGTACCTATTGCAATAGAAATTATACCTTGCAGACCGTGGTAAACAGGTCTAGAGCCCAAATAGATCACTGGTTCAGCAAAGAAACTTTTCCTCTGCTGGCATTATCATTTTATAATCTGATACCCTGCTGTCCTACATGTAATCATGCAAAATTAGATGAAGTCGTTAATAATGATTTTGCTCATCCCTATACTTGTATCGAAGAAAATCAAAAATTCACCTTTAGTTTTAATTATGTATCTCTCAATGAAGATTACGATATAAAGTGTAAGGTTGATGAAAATTCAAAAATGGATAATACTTTAAAAGGTTTTAAAATAAAAGAGATTTACAATGCACATTCGAAAAAGGAACTAAAAGACCTGTTAGAATTAAGATACAAGTACTCGGATAATTATATAGATCTTTTAATAAATAAAACTTTTAATGGATTAATGTCAAAAGAAGAAATATACAGAATGATCTTTGGTATAGAAATTCAAGAACAGGACTACCATAAAAGGCCATTTAGTAAATTTAAGCATGACATTATAAATGAATTACTGGATGTTAATGATTAGTTGTTTTTTACAGCTGTTTTTGTGCCATATCCAGTTGTGCCCACCAGACAGCTAAAGGGCAGATAGTTCCCAGAGCTGTTGTTTTTTCATTTTGATTAATGTAATGGTCCGGATACAATAGGCCAGTATAAATACCAATTAATAATAAATTATGATCCCTTTCAACAAAAACGGGACCGCCTGACATACCAGGTGTTGCAGGACCATCTATTAACATTTCTCTGTATCGGTCTTTTATTTGGTAGGATGCTATAAAACGGGTTATTACTATTGGTGTGGGCTGTTCAAGCCCCAGCGAGCTGTAACCGTAAGGGTAGCCGATTATATGGATTTTTTCTGCCAGAAAAAGGATCTTTAATAATGATGTCGTCTTTTGTAATGATCTGCAGATCGGAAACTGATAGGCTTTTGGGAAGCAGCAATTTAACTAGGTCATGCATAAAGGGTACTTTTATGCCTATATTATTTAGTTCATAATTTGGTAAATCCTGTTTTTCCTGAATCCAGACAGGTAGATTCTGCTCATCGTAGAGAGGGAGTATTAAATTCTGGCTTCCTGAAACAAGTTCAATACCTTCACGAGGATTTTCCTTATTCTGAAGATTAATTTCTAAAAATTTCCTGTTAGGCAGTCGCCTTTGAATTTCAATATTATGCATATTGTAGCTCGTAAGAACATGCCAGCAGGTATATAAAAATAAGTTTTCTCCTTCCTGTACTATAAATCCGCTTGCAAAAGCGTTTTTATTGGTTCTTTATTCTCATCTAAACATTGTATATGGACAGCTTTCATCATCAAAAAGTGTCTCTGCGCTTCTAAAGTTGGCTTATACATAAGTCATTTTTTGTTTTTTTAAATATACAATAATTGACTTGATTTTGGATTCTCTCCAGCCGCAATAAATTTTGTTTTCTGATAGGGCTGTTTTCATTCGAAACGGATAAAAAGGCAGCCAAGTTAGCGTGCGCCGGATCCTGCAGGCGCATAACGGCCCTGCCGCCCTTCGGGACTTATAGCCCTCCGTATCCTTGATGCCCGCTTTATTGCTGCTTTCTTTTTTTCCGTTTTTTCTTTTGAAAACAATTTTTGGGAAAGGCAGGGGAAAAGAATTTTAAAACATTAATCATTTAAAATTTAGAAATCATGGAAATCACAGGACGATTGACAAAGGATGCGGTTGTTGCCAAAACAGCCAAAGACAGAGAGGTGGTAAATTTTTCAATTGCAGTCAACGACAGCTACAAAGCCAAAGGAAGCACCGAAGCGGTAAAAATAGTAACCTACATAGACTGTTCCTATTGGCTCAGTTCGGGTGTTGCGCAATGGCTCAAAAAAGGCGCAATGGTGGAACTTTTCGGACGTGTGGGAGTGAGCTCCTATCTCAATTCGGAGGGCAAAGCCGTGGCAAATCTTACTTTTCACACAAGCAACATCAAAATACTGGTGTTTGTCTCAGATGCGTAAGCCCTGCAGGCGCAGTCAGCTCCTGCAAAAAAGAACGGAAAAAGAGCAGCCTGACGACCTGCCTTTCTAATCCGAATCAAATGTATAAGCCTAAAGAAATGAGTTATGAAAGCCTTGAAAAAATCAATATACGCCGAGTATGATGTTCACGATGCATTCCAAAAGATAGTTCTTTTGGAAATGCAGTCTTATGACGGAACAAAGAAACAGCAGCTCAAAGCATTCCTTGAAGATATGCAGAGAAGCGGATGCATCAGCGGTATGATATCCCAATTTATCTATCATGCCGACTGCAAGAAATTCTATATCGAACATTTGGATGATTTGGAAGACATCAGAAAAGAAATCGAAGACTGCCTTGGGGAAGCGGTAAAAGACCGTTACGGTCTGCCTCACTACACTTTTATGTGCTGGCTCTGCTTTGAAGAGTACTGTTATGACATCTATAGAAACTCTTTTGAATAATCTTTTTGTTTCATCTTAAATCTTCCCTTATGAAAGCTTCAGAAAACTTTAAGACCGCCCTTGCAGACGCTGTCTTTGCAAAGGACTTCTCCAAGGAATCCAAAGACTTGGAAAGCTGCTGCAATTACATTTTTGGCGAGGTAAAAAAAACAGGACTGTGCGCCTTTGACAATCAGGAAATATTTGACATGGCGGTCAGATACTACACCGATGACAGCATCGGACAGCCTCAGCCCTTTAACTGCAAAGTTGTGGTAAAAGAGCCTGCTGCGGCTGACTTGTTTACTTCTGCTCCCGAAGTTCCCCAGAATATCGTTGTTGCAAAAACGGCAGTCATTGCTCCCAAAGCCGAAAACAAAACCTTAACGCTTTTTGACTTATGATACCCAAAACCATCGTCGAAAAGCAGATTACGGCTCTGAGCGAAACACTTGCACCCGTGACCCAAAAGATGCAGGTTTGGGCAGAGAAAAATATTTTTCTTAAATGGGGCGTGCTTTCAAGGGAGAAATTCCACTGCCTTGACTGCGCGTACTCCTGGAAGCCTGATGCACAGAAAGCATCCTGCCAAAAGTACATCAACTGCAGTGCGTGTAATGGAAAGCTTAAAATGCACCAGTGCAATCAGGTGCATTTCAAAGAAATTGAGTATTTCGCCGTTTTGGATAAATGCGGAGGATTTCAGGTGGTGCGCATCATCTGTTCGCACAAGGATATGAAAAAGAACTGCATGCCGGCATACTACCACAAGGAAGTGATGCAGCATTGGATAAACGAGAAAGGGGAGGCGCGCACGCTTTCTCTCGGCACGAACGTTTTTTCGCAAGCCTATGATTCTTGGAAATACTATTCCCCCCTTGAAATCCGCCCGAAAAGTTTTGAAAGCTCTCCCAAGTACCGCATCAATCCCTATAAGGTCTATCCGTCTGAAAAGGTGATTTCCGTGCTGAAAAGAAACGGATTCAAAGGAAGTTTTCACGGTATCGCTCCGCAAATTCTTTTTACTGCCCTTTTAAAAGATTCGCACGCTGAGACGCTTCTAAAGACAGGACAGACCGATTTTCTTGCCTATTATTTAGTTTCGTACTCACAGCACATCAGGGAGAACTGGCAGGCAGTCAAAACCTCCGCCAAGAACGCTTACAAGGTAAAGGACTTTTCACTTTGGGAAGATTACATTTCCCTGCTCAGATGGTTCAGAAAGGATTTGAATAATGCCGATTTGGTATGCCCTGAGAATTTGGAAGAGGTGCACGACAGGCTTGTGGAGAGAAAACGCATAATCCAAAGACGTCAGCATATAAAAGAGCTACGCCAAGAAATACAGCAGGCGCAGGTTGGCTATGAAGAGCAGAAGAAGCAGTTTTTCGGATTGGAGTTCACGCGCGAGAATCTTTCTATCTGCGTTATGGAAAGCGTGAATGATTTTCTTGAACAGGGCGATATGCTCCGCCACTGCGTATTTACCAATGAATACTACAAAAAGAGAAACTCCCTTATCCTTTCGGCTAAATTCGAGAACAAGCCAGTGGAGACCATAGAGGTGGCGCTTCCCTCGCTTGAAGTTCTGCAGTGCAGGGGAGACAAAAATAGGGTCTCCCCGCACCATAAGCAGATTTTAAAGCTGCTGCATCAGAACCTCTATCAGATTAAAAAGCGCATAAAAAACAAAAAAGAAGAAAGAGCCGAAATTTAGTTTTCGGCTTTTTTTATGCTAAATGTCGGCGAGCAGACACTTATAGGCGGGGATATTGCCTCAGGGGTTCAGGCTTAATTCCGAAACAAAGTTCGGGAAGGAAAGGCGGTTCGCTGAAAAAAATCCCTCATAAATGCAGGCGGAGAAAACCTGTTTTATTGCGTTGCTTTTTTCGCTCGCTTTCTCTTATATAAAACTAATTATTTCGATTCTAATAAAAGTATTGCAATAGTTATAAAACAAAAATCTGGATTAAGTACTTTTTTTATCTTTTAGTAGTGTAATAATTTATTATTTTATAATGCTTATCTATCTATAGTTACGAGTATACACGCTAAATAGTAGGGCTTATACACAAGTTACCAACATGCCATAACCGACATTAATCGATAGAATATAATTTTTTAACATTTATAGTAAACTGTTAAAACTTTTCAGCTAATTTTGCGCCTCAAATTTTCTGTTTATTATGACTGTTGATATTTTCTTTTTACTTGGTTATTTCATCGTTATCCTTATCTTTTGGGCAATTCCTTATTTTAGAAACTTTCTGGAATCTCATAAGTCAGAATTATTGACAATTTCTTCGGGTTATATTTTCTTGTTGGCCGATGTAAAATCGGACGATAAAACTATTGTAATGTTTGGCAAAAATTGGGAAGAATTAAATACTTTTTTAATAGTTGTAGGCCTTGTTTTAGCATTCATAAGTATTGTACTTTCTTATTATGAAAAACAAAAACAACAATCTTTTGAAACGATTACTACAGAGTTGGCCAGTACAAAGACGAAACTAAAGAAAATTCAAGAAGAATATAAAGAACTATGTAGTGAAAACATCAAGGAAATATTCTCAGACTTTTTGTCAACTTCAAACGGAAATGGACGCGTAAGTTTGTATAAACATGAAGGAACAAATTTTAAGTTGTTAGGAAGATATTCAAACAATCCCATTTATAATAAAGAAGGGCAAGAAACTTATTCCGATTCTGAAGGTTTTATTGCAAAGGGGTGGCAGAATAATAGATTTGAAGTTCACTCTATACCAAATTGGTCAGGAAAAGGTGCTCAATATAAATCACATGTTAAGGCACTTTGCAATATAACCGATGAACGTCTAAAAAAACTAACGATGAAAAGTAGATCATTTTTTATTTATCGTTTTAATAATAATCATAATGCTGGTAATCCACATGGAATAATAGTCTTTGAGAAAATGAATGATTCACAAATTCAAACAGCTCTTATTGATGCAATCTTCCAGAATCATGAGGCACAAATTATTTCGCTTTTAAAAAATATGAAATCCTTATATTAACTGGCCAGCGTGTAACAGAAGTTTTATCGATTAGCTGGTTTTGTCTTAAGTGGGATATAGTCTGAACTTTACAATTTCTTATTGCATTTTTATTTAACTTGCCGCTACTAAGCCGAGCGGCAGATCGATATGCCACATTTTAACTTAAATCGCGTTATAGTAATAAATACAATGAATGATAATACTTTTAAATACTGAAAAGTAAAATATAAAACCAATTTCAAAACTAAATATTGAAAACGTTTATAAATTTAAACCATTCAAAGATTAGAACTTCTTCTTCAAAGTACTTTCTAAACACAGTTTTAAGTATAGGTTTAATTTAAGTGCATCGATTCTGCACCCAAATTCGATTGTTGACTTTTATTATTGCGCAAATAATTAAAGAATAATGAATTAACATAAAGTAAGCTACAATATTGCTTTTTTTAGCATTTTATACCTATTATCTATCTAGTTATAAACAATATTATAGCTCATGTACGTATTTCTCCAAATAATTATTTTTTGCTAAAATTTATTAAATATAAAACATTCTTAATGTTTTATATTTAATAAATTTTAGATGGATTTTTAGAAATAAAATTTTCTTAAATCCTTTTTTTAATTTTTCTGGCAGGTGTTGTCTATGGATGTTTTTCTTTAATACTCATCAATTAGTGTTAATTTAAAGTCTTTAATCTGATTATTTTATGATTCATAGTTTTTTTTTTGTTTTTGTTTTTTATTTTATTGATAATCAGGTATTTGTAAGGTTATTTGTTATTGGTTTAGTTCCTAAATTAGCCATGTAATTTCTTCGATATTCTCCTGTTATTTTCATGGGATTCGAAGAGCTAAACGTAAAAATATAATGAAGAAAACTACCAAAATCATTTTATGTTTCTTTACTGCAGGAGTGCTGTATTCATGTGGATCTAAAAACCTTTCCAAACGCTATACAAATGTCTGGAAGGCTCCGTTATTTAGAATTGCAGAAACTCCACAGACTATGGTACAAGTTGGTTTAACAACTAAAAACGTTAATAATCCCCCAGCTGCCCTACGGTAAAATACAACATATTAAGTTTATCCGAAGGAGGGCAGCAGGCTTATATAGAAAGCGCTAGGAGTATCAGTAAAGATAAAAAAGCTTTCTTAGAGATTATAAATAGTAATTTTAATTTTTCGGCAGAGGAAAAACCTGCAATTAGAATTATTCCAAAGACTATTGTCAAGGCTTTTATTTTTGAAATCGATAAACTTCAGTATCAGCCAACTGATACTGAAAATCCATTTAATTCAGGAGTCACAATTTTTAATATACCCGGTGACCGAATTGCCTATTTGGAACTTGATCTTAAAATGGCAGAAAGCAGTACAGTTGTTTTTAATTCATGGGATACATACAGTTCTCGGTATTTAACTCAGAATTTAGGAAAAGTTACAGCTTCACAAAACTGGAATGCATAGTTAACTGCAAGTGCAAATGCTGGCGGTTAAATAGCTCTTAATACTAGTAATTCAAGAGAAGGATCCGATAGTAATAAAAATACATCAGGTGTAACTTTTGTAAACACAGGAACAGCAGCGTCAGATACCACTTCCAATGGAAATGAATTTATTGCAACGGATAAAGGGACAAACTCAAATGCAAGAGGAGTGACCGGTAGTGCTGGACTTGGCTTACGTGGAACGGTTGGGCATCAAAATAATTATGAGACATCTACTGAGCTGTTGGCAAGGCGGCTTGAGTTGACAGGTGCCTTAGAAAAAAAAGAACTTAAAATCCGTCAGGAAGGAGGAGTGCTGATTGATTTGAGCGGTAATGTGCAAGTGACTGTTGAGCTTCTAATTGAAGATGACTGGGCTGCTCCTGTTGCTCTCTGTAAATTCAGTAATTTATATACCAATGCAGTGCCAGTTTTACCTAAAGATATTGAGTTTAAACTGAAAACACTGATTTATCCAGATATAAAAAAAGATATTATAGCGACATTGGATTACAGCTTTCTTTACAGACAGATTATAAGCGGGCATAGGCATTTGCCAGAGGCGAGGCAAAAAATTAAGCTGAATCATGGATTTGTTAAAAATGCAGAGAATTTAAAACTGAAAAAAGCGCCTGTAACGCTATTAAAAGCACAGGATATCAAGCCTAAAATATATGAGCTTAAAATAGGGGATCAAATTTTAAGTTTTGACAATACTGCTCTGAAATTCGAAACCGTGGATGAAGCAACAGCTTTCTTAAGATATATAGGAGATCTAGTGCTTAAAAATATGGTAATTTCTAAGATAAATCTTAATGGTAATACTCTTGCAGCAAGCAGTTATGAAGCAATAAAAATATCTACTGTCCAATTATAAAAAAAACTATGGAAAATATTAATGAGATCTTAAAGGCTGTTTCTGAAGAACCAATAAGTTTAATAAATCAGCGTCTTTTGGAAAAGGAGCTGAAACTGGAAGTTTCAGCTATTGAGTTTATTGAAAAGATTGAAGATAAAAACAAGTTAAATGCAGAGGCAGGCCTCAATAAAGATTTTTTTAGGAAATGTCGAGTCCAGAATGGACAAGTACACTGTAAGCCAACTAAATTTTCATAATTTATTTTATTAAAAACAGGTATAAATACTTAATGGTCCTGTGTTCTTTTTATATAATTTCAACACCGATCCTAATTTGTCAAGTTATGGGCTTATTGCGCCAAAGTTTGTTTTTGGATTAATATGAGGACAATATGAAAATGAACATCTAAATTGTTTTTAATTTATAATAGTATAATATGACTTTAAAACTACCTAAAGTATCAAATTTAATTTATAAAAATAAAGGAAACGAAATCTGGCAGAGTTTTGCTTCCGAGTCAACTCTTGATAATATTGAGATTGTAAGCGTCGTTCCTTGTATTATTAAATTCAATATGATCAATTACCATCTCACTAGCGATAAAGATTGGGTTGATAGCAATATTTCAGATTATGTTCTGCTTGTAAATAAGAAACCAACCCGAAAAGATCTGGAAAGCAATTCTATAATAATAAAACAATGGCTTAAACATCCCAGTTTTGTTAATTTATCTCCTAATGAGGTAGTAGAAACATGGACGGATAAATTTCGATTTGTAAAAGAAAATGAAAAGAAAAATATAAAGGGATTAAGGCCTCCACAAATTGGTGCATTGTATTCAATTTTATCTCATCTTCAAAATCCTGAAGAACGGGCAATAGTAGTTATGCCAACAGGAACTGGAAAGACAGAAACTATGTTGTCGGCTTTGATTTCCAATCAGTGTCAGAAGCTGTTAGTTACCGTTCCGTCAGATTCATTAAGAACACAGCTTTCAGAAAAGTTTATGACATTGGGGCTCTTAAAAAAGTATGGCATAGTTGATCCTTTATGCTATAATCCTATTGTTGGAATAATTAATACCGGATTTGACACAATTGAAGATCTTAAAGAATTTGTATCAAAATCAAATGTAGTAGTTTCAACGATGAATATTCTAACTGGTTTGGATAATTCTGAAAAGACACTTCTAAACGAATATTTTTCGCATTTATTTATTGATGAAGCGCATCATTCTGAGGCGAGAACATGGAAAGATCTAATTGATAAATTTGATAAGGAGAAAGTATTCCTCTTTACAGCTACACCTTATAGAAATGATGGAAAGAACTTAACGGGAAAGATTATTTTTAATTTCTCACTTAAAAAAGCTCAGGATCAAAAGTATTATAAAGAAATAAATTATCTGCCAATACGTGAATACAATCAAAAGTTAGCTGATGAAAAGATCGCGGAAAAAGCAGTTGGTCAGTTAAGAAAAGATATTGACGCAGGTTACAAGCATATACTTATGGCAAGATGTGTCAATAAGATTCGAGCACAAGAAGTTTTCCAGCACTATAAGAAATATAAGGAATTTAATCCTGTTGTGGTTTATACGAATGTTGCTGGATTATCGAAAAAAATTGAAGCTATAAAAAATTATGAGCATTCAATAATTGTTTGCGTAAATATGTTAGGGGAAGGATTTGATCTTCCCAACCTAAAGATTGCTGCTATACATGATGAAAGGCAGAGTTTACCTATTACATTACAGTTTATAGGTAGATTTACAAGAACTTCGTACGATAATTTAGGAAATCCAAGTTTTATCACAAATATTGCATACCCACCTATTCAAGAAGAACTAGATAGACTCTACTCTAGTAATTCTGACTGGAATTTAATTTTACCTCGTTTAAGTGCAGATGCCACGCAAAAGGAGATGAATATTAAAGAATTTTTAGAAAATTTTAAAAATCTAAATAATTCTAATATTTCATTTCAGGAAATAAATCCAGCAATGAGTACGGTAATATTTAAAAATATTTCCAATACATGGAATCCGTCAAACTGGGAAAGCGGTATAGCTAGCATTGAAGATTATGAACATAAATTCAGCGACACAAATGGCAGTGATACACTTGTCATAATCCTTGGTAAAGTCGAAAAAGTGGAATGGGGTAATTTTGAAACGGTAAAAAACTTAGGATGGGACATCATTATTATACACTGGGATTTAAGACCAGGGATTAATAGAGTTTTTTTAAATACATCATTTAAAAACTATTCTTCAACTTCTTTGATGAATACGATTTTTGGAGAACATAGTTTAAGTCAGATTACAGGCATGAATGTCTTTAGAATTTTTCATGATGTCAATAGATTGTCCCTCTATAATGTAGGCACTCGAAAAGGGATTGGTGAAGACATTACTTTTCAGTCTTATTTTGGTAAAGGGGTTCAAGATGGGATTAAAGAGCTTGAGCAAGGCAATCTTATTAAAAATAATATTTTTGGTGTTGGTTATAAGAATGGAGAAAAAATATCTTTAGGCTGTTCCGTAAAAGGAAAAATATGGTCATATCAGAGAGGTAATTTAGATGAGCTAACCAAATGGTGCAGATCAATAGGCGAAATAGTAGAGGATAATGATATTGATCCTAATGTAGTCTTACAACATACTTTGGCTATCAGTAAAATTTCAGAACGTCCGAAAGTAATGCCTATGTTGATTGATTGGCATCCAGAAATGTATGAATTTTCAGAAAGCAGATATCAAATTCATATTGAAAGAAGCATTTATGATATTTCGACCTCGGAGTTAAACTTAGTAAATCCAACTATTGATCAACCTATAAGATTTACATTAGATACAACTGACTATTCTCTAGAATTTGAGTTTCAAGTAGGGCTGGATATTAAAACTAATGAGCCCTATTATAAGATAATTCAAATTTCGAATACAGATTGCAGTGTATATTATGGAAATAAAAAAGAGACTATAACAGAATTCCTTAATAAATTAACTCCAACAATTTGGTTTGCGGATGGTTCTCAGCTTTTTCAAAATCTTCATGTCCAATTAAAGGAGAAGTCAAATTTTATTCCAGTAGATAAAATCATTGCAAATAATTGGGACGGGATTGATATAAGTAAAGAGTCTCAAGATATTGCGCCTTACATTCAAGATTCGATACAATATAATTTTATAAAAAAAATTGAAAATGATTTTCAAATCATCTACGATGATGATGGTAAGGGAGAAATTGCAGATATAATTGGAATAAATGATTCTAAGACTCAGATAGACGTGCATCTGTACCATTTAAAATTTGCCAAACATGGGCTGGTTAATAACAATATTGAGAACTTTTACCAAGTTTGCGGACAGGCGCAGAAATCACTAAAATGGAAGCACAGGAAAGGTAGGGAATTTTTCAATCATTTATTTAGAAGAATTAATAAAACTCTCAATGGCAATAGCTCAAGTAGACTAATTAAAGGTACTGAAGAGGATATGGACAATTTATTAAATCAGGCAAAGTGGAGTAAAGAAATTATTTTTCATATTTATATTGTACAGCCATCATTGAGTAAGGCAAAAGCTTCAGAAGATATTTTATTGTTATTGGGAAGTGTTTATCATTATTTGCATACGGTAGGTAATATTGAATTAAAAGTATATACAAGTGATTAGAAGCAATTACCTTAATATTTATGTTTTGATGTTTTGACTGTTTTTTCTGTAGTGGTTTGGGGAAATTTTAGTCAACTCAATGTAAACTGAACACACTATAGAAGGATCGGTAAAATTTGGAGTATTTTTTTATAAAAAAGACCATTCAGTCAGCACTGCTAACTGATAATTTTTTCGTCAAGTTTTTCAATAATTTTCACGAGGGCATCAAGGGATTTATTATACCGGGAAATCAATTCAGTCATGTTGTCCAGCACATAATCTTTTTCCGAATTTACAGCACGCAGATCAGTATACAAAATAGAAATGGATGATGCCGTCTGTAATATGCGGTTATCCTTTGTAAGCTTTCCCAATTCCATCATTGCCGGATCTAAAAAATCCACCCGCATCCTATGTATATTATAATTTGGATTTTGATTTAGGTGTGAAATAAATCGGAAGTATAAATCGAAAAAAGGTTTGTACTGTTCATTGCTGTATAATTTCTCAGTATCATTTGCAATCAGGTATTTTAGACTGTTGATCTGAATATTTAATGTATCCAAATCCTGATTTAATTTCTTTGAAGTTGCAGAAATGCCATCCTGAAACTCGTCCCATTTATTATTCAGGTGCTGAAAGTTATGGTTCAGCACATCAATAAAGCCGTGTATGTGATTTGAAATCTTTGCAGCTTTATTGTACTGCTCCTGAATTCGGGCTTCACTGCTGAAAAGCTGCTTATGCCAGGGAGATTTTGTCTTATTGTCCAAATAATCCATAAGATCATTTTTATCCAGCGAAGAAAATCGGTCATTGCTAATGGTTGTCATCAATTCCAGAGAATCGTAGCTCCATTCTCTTTTGGCAATGCTGAGCTTAAACTCCTCAATAGATTTAATCTGTTGCTTTATCGGCTCCTCTAATGTTTTTAGTTCAATGCTCCATCTCTTTCCGTTTTTTTTGATTTTCTTTCTATTTGTGTACCATTCGTAAAATCTGTTTAGGAAGAAACCGACAACTAAACCGGTTAACGTTGAAATTATGGGAATCAGCCTGCTAAAATTGATGTCTGGTTCTTTTTCTTTCACAATAACAATTTGTGTGGCTGGATCAATTGGTTTCGGGACATTGCTCAATTCAATCTTAACGGTATCGATTCGTTTCCTTTGTGGTGTCATTTCGGTAATCGTTGCCTTAGATTCTGATGTAACGTTGCTGTAGGTTTGTCCCGGTAAAGCGGCAAATGATGCGATGATCAAGACAGTAATGTATAATTGCTTCATAATCATATTACTTTTCGTTAATACCCGAAAATATTTATTTTATCGGGGTTTGCAAGATAATTGCTGGGAGTGTAGGAAAACTGATGCTGGATGTTATTTTTGAAATCAATAATGCCGTGATCGTACTGCGTTTGAAAAATCAATTTCGCAACTGCATCCTGAATCTTTTCGATAAAAGTCATGTAATATACGGGATTAAAAAAGATATTGTCGGTATGAGCTGCAAGAATCATGGTAATGTCAGATTTTAAATTATTCCTGCTGCGAAGCTGTTTTCCTAAATTCTGGTACAGATGCCGATCCTCTTTAAAATAGCTTAGAATGAAGTAGGTTTTATTTTCCTTCTTTTTTGGGAGCAGCGTTACAAAGACATTTTCCATTCTATCATCAGAATGAGAGATTGCGCTACCTTGGAAATCAAAATCGAGATAAAAGGAGGAGGATGCGGCAATAGGGTAAAAGAATGGCAGTTCAAACACTTCGCTTTCGACCCTGGAATAATCTTTTTGCTTAATGGCTTTGTCAAAAATCTTTTTATTCTCAGTGATATCAATCTGTGACTGATCGCCAAAATTTTTTGAAATGGATAACTCCAATTTTTTATGACATACCATTACAAATCCCCGGTATGCAAATAAAAAGTTCTGTTCTGGGGACTTTAAGTATGTAAAGTTTTCTATCGGGCGGAAAATGGAATCATGATTATTGCAGAAACCCATGAAAGTGGAAGCGGAGTTTTTCTGGAATTCCCTGCTGACAAGCTTTCCCTTATCAAATTTGTATGATAATACCTTGCCATTCTCGGCTATTTCGCTTAAAATTCCATTGTTCTGTATGGAATGGGCAGCTGTAACAATAATTTCTCCATTTTCGTTTAGGTTGCAGGTCGACGTATCAGCATCCGGATGCCAGCAGATTTTGCTGGCTCTAATACCTCTTTTAATCACCTCTTTCTGGATTGCGCCGTATTTATCGTGACTGATATCTGTTAGATTAAATTTATCAAACACGCTGTATGTTGCTGTATTTCTCATCCGGATAGGAGGAAGACTTTTTGCAGTCTGCATAAAATCATGGTAGTTAGCAGAATTGAGTCCTCCCATTTGAAAATCCCTAATGACTTCAAAGGTCTTTTCAAAATTGATTTGAGGATTTTCTAAAATTTTCAGATAATTTACCATAAGTTTTTTTGCATTTTTTCTTGTTTAAATATATGCACAATCATGTATTTGCTGAAAAGAAATACCTTAAAAAAAATATTTAATAATAACTAGAAATGGCTTTTTCAAATTCGGACCCCTCTTTTACTCAAAAAGGACAGAAAGTTAGCCTCGTTATTTTTTTTTGACATCGAGAGGTTAAAAATCGTCATCTTCATGCATGATTTCATCCTCAGTTATGATGTTTTGATTAAAGGATTTATATATGTCGTCGAGCGTTTCCTTGACTAGTTTTATTTTAGAATCACTATCAGCTAAGGAGTGCACATCATCATACTGGATTTCCAGCTTGGTATCCAGTTCAAGCAATGCAGTCAGTTTTAAGATCAATGGATTTAGGTCGATATCTGCAGTTGTTGTTAAATCGACCGAAGGAAATGAAAGCGTTCCATCCTGCGGATCGAAATTAATTGTGACTTTGTCCTGCTCTATTGTATTGGTTACTATTATGTTGTGCATAGCTTTATTATTGTATTATTTTTTTAATATTATATTTTCTGGCTCTCTGTTCAAAAATGTACTGGCCGCCATCCAATACATTGCAGATTTCCTTTTGGTGGTCTTTTTCCTCAAGGACGAATTGCTCGTATTCGATAATATTTTCAGTATTAGTGCACATGATAACGTTTTCTGCGTCTCCGTACACCACAATGGATGGATTATGTGTGACCAGGAAGATCTGTTTTTTAAATTTTAGGTCTCTGATCAGGTTGATAAGTTTGTCGGTAATGAATTTGTTGCCGAGATTGTCTTCAGGCTGGTCGATAAAAATGATTTTCGAATGGCCGCTTCTCAGAATTGTTTCCAGATATTTCTCAGAATTGTAGCCCGGAGAATTATTCTTAGAGGTGCTTTCCTCGGAATACTTGAGATATTCGGTCGGCTTATCAAATGATTCTAATATGCCTTTAATATTTGTATAGGTTTTTTTTGCCAGGTTTTCAGCAGAATTTTCGTTTAAGTTTTTTATTTTTAACTCTCCAAGCGCAAGCTTTATAAGGGTTTCATAAAAATTCATGCTACTGTGTACGCCGCTTATACCGTCAAAAATTTTTCCTTTTAAGCTTTCGGTGCTTTCCACTTCCAATACGACGCTTACTTCGTCATTTATGGCAATTTCCTGGACTCCTCCATAGGTATAATTTTCGAAAAGGAAACAGTGGTCGCGAATCTGCAGTGCAATGTCAAATGCCTCTTTAATATTATTTTTAAGGAGTGCCAGCCTTTGATTAGATGCTTCTTTTTCCCTTCCCTTTAGATCAAGATTAGCATTTTTGCTTATGATGACATTCTTAACTTCTTCAATGAAATTTTCTTTTTTGCTGTATTCGCTTTTTAAATTCGCAAAGGAACCTTTCTTGCTTTCCACCAGTTCTCTAAAGGCCGTGATTATGTTTTGTTCATCATCGGTAAAGGTCCAATTCTCATTGACCTCGAATTTTGCCGTGTTATCAAGTAGCATATTGATGACTTCGTCTGAGCTTCTAAAAGAGTCATTCCTGTTTTCAATGTTTAAAATAGTTTTGAAAATGTAGCTTGAATCCAGAATAGAGATAATGTCTTTATCGTGAAAAGTGAAATTGGAATTTAAAGCATCATATAATTTGCCATAAATTGAAGTTAGATCATCGATAATATTTGTTAGATTCTGTTTTTTGGTTTTGAAAAACTCTAAAGCAGTCCTATAGTTTTCAATTTCTCCAGATTCGTTGATCAGGTCTCGTAATGATTTATTTTCAAAGTAATTTACAATATCTCCCTGATTAATATAGATTATGTCATGTGTATTGTAGCTGATCATGTTCTTGTAATCGTTATCCAGAAAACTTTTGACGTTCGCATTGCTTATATTTATCCCGTATTTCTCAATCTGGCTCTTTCTGTTATTTATCTTTTTTCCTAAAATATTAAATAAAAGACTTTTGCCGCTTGAACGGCCTCCGATAATTGCATTCAAGTTTGGGCTGAAGGTTAATGTCGTATTTTTGATAATAGGACTGTCAATAAATTCTATGCTGTGTAAGAAATTGTCAAACCTTTGTAAAACCTCTACTTCAGAGAACTTCTTGATCCTAGACTGTGGATCAATGAATGCAAATCGGATGGATTCAAATGATGGTTTTCCTTTTATGCAGTAAAACTGATGGTCATCTCCATCTTTATTGGTGCAGGGATAACTATTGCAGTTATGATTGTCTGAAAAATTGATGTAGGGAATATCATCTTTTTCCTTAAAGTCCAATGTTTTTATTCTGTCGAATCCTTCATTGTATATCTGTCTGGCGCTTTCTTTCACTTTTTCGAAGGCGCTCGGCATAAGAAGCACCATCTGCTGGCAGAGCTTCATATCATAATTTTTATAAGGGTCTAGGATGCTTTTTGTATTCCCAGCATGGGGTATGAAAAAGAAATTTAAATCATTGAACAGGTCATATAAATCGTCAATAACAATAGTCCTGTCAAGCATCGCAATATTTTTTTTTGCGTACAGTTCTTCTATTTTATGCGAGATGGCCTGAACGCTTTCGAAATCGTTATTTTCAAAAATAATGACACTGTGATAGGTGATGGGTTTGCCGGACTCAGGGACCTCGATATCAAACTCGCATCCGATAAGCAGCTTTGGATCGCCCTCGATATAATTGTCGTAATAATCTTTGTATGCATCAACATTTATAATGTTGTGATCAGTTAATGAAAACAATTTTACATCGTTATCAATTAATTTTTGCTTTAGTACCTGTATGTCGAAATTTCCCTGATAGTCATTTGTTTTAGTCTTTTTGCTAAAATCGGTATGAATATGTAAGTCAACTTTAAACCAGTCAGAGTATTTTTTCATTGTTTTGATATTTAGTTAGCACTTTCCCTATACAAATTTTGAATTTTAATATTAAAACTTTTTATGGAAAACCATAATATGGAAAAATTATTCCAAACTTATAGTTTAACATCCATAAAATCATGAGTATAAATACTTATTTTGACCCCAAAATAATAGTGTTAACTATGAAATCAAAATTAAAAAGCACTTGCGGATACAATGGCTCCGCATTTAATTTCTTGTATTAATAGTGTTTAAAAGGTTTTATGAAATTATTTATTAAGGAGTTAATAAAAAAGTGTAGTTCAAATTTTTATGCATGTAAAATTTGAGCGGTTTTGAAGATAATCAAATTAAGCTTTTAATTAATAGGTGTGTTGAAAAACGGGAATATAATAGAATCATATCTGCTAAAATCCCTGTATTTACTGATATTTAGATCTTAATATTTGATTTTTAGTAACTTATATCTTTTGAGTAGGTTTTGATTAATTAAGTCTTTTTTTAGATTCGGAAACTTTTGAGATCCAATGAGTGGACAAATCTTTAATTTAGTAGTATTTTTACTGGTTATTTTGTAAAATTATTTGTACCTTATTTGTACCATTGCTTTGTTAGGTATTGATTTATATGGGATGTTAGTTTTGAAGAAGTAAAATAATTTACTCCGTAGAGACGCACCGCAGTGCGTCTTTGCAAATGAATATTGAAAACCGAGTCAGAAATGACTCGGTTTTTTTTGTGGGCTTTGGTTACGATTTTAAACCCGACAGGTTTTCAAAACCTGTCGGGTTTGCTAT
>NZ_FOMH01000024.1 GCF_900112575.1 Flavobacterium phragmitis | reverse complement strand
CATTGTATTTCTGGGCGCACGTAAATCTTCCGGTTAAAGGTCCTGACGGGTTATATCACTACAACGACGATTTCGTTGCGGTTAACAGCATGGGGAATATCGATGTCGGCAATGGAACCACTTTTGACGGGTATATCGGGGCTGCCCAGGGGTTCATCATAAAACCACCGACAAATACGATAGTTTTTAACAACGGCCAGCGTGAAACAGGCGAGAATTCGCAGTTCTTTAAAACAGCGGCATCTGGTGTTGAAAGACACCGCATCTGGCTGAATATGTCCGATAAGAAAGATGTTTTCAAGCAGGTCCTTGTCGGGTATGCTACAGGAGCGACCAACACGCTGGATACTGATTTCGATGCCGTATCAATGTCAGCAAATACTCTGGCAGATTTTTACAGCATCAATTCGTCTAAAAAATTAATCATACAGGGACGTGCACTTCCTTTTATCAATACAGACGTCGTTACGTTTGGATACATGGTTGCAAAGCAAGGCGAGTATACCATTTCAATCGATCATGCGGACGGAATTTTCAATAACGGACAGGATGTTTATCTGGAAGACAAGGCAACAGGAAAAACAACCAACCTTCGTCTTGCTGACTACACCTTTACATCTGCCGCAGGAACATTCAACAGCCGTTTTGTAATGCGTTACACGAATAAAACTTTGGGAGTAGACGACGTTGAAAGTTTAGAAAATAGTGTTTTAGTTTCCGTGAAAGATAAAGTAGTAAAAATTACATCTTCAATAGAAACAATGAATGAAGTGAACATCTTTGATATTGGTGCACAGTTATTGTATAGTAAAAATAACGTGAACTCATCAGAATTGCAGATTTCGAATTTACAATCAAGTGATCAAGCATTATTGGTGAAAATTACTTTAGAAAACGGTCATTCCTTTACTAAGAAAATTATTTATAGTAATTTATAAAATAGTAAATCCGATAAATTTTAAAAGTCCATTCATTTTATTGAATGGGCTTTTTTTGTTGAAATATCCCTAAATCTTGGTATTGTGCTTTTTTATAATACTTTATAATTTTAGTTTAATTCTTACAAATATTAACTTTTATTATATAGTTATGATTAAAAAAATACTTTATCTACAAGTTTTAATTCTTTTTGTATTTATCAATGAAAGCCTTTTTGCACAACAGGGTAAAGTAGATATCACTTTTAATACAAAAGACGATGGGCAAAATGGGGACGGATTTAATGCTCCAGTAAGAACACTCCTTTTACAGAAAGATGGAAATTTAATTGTAGGAGGTGAATTTTTAAATTTAAATGGATCACCCGTTACCTACCTTACGCGCTTGAATACTGACGGATCAGTTGATGACAGTTTCAATACAGGTACAGGTTTCAACGGTAAAGTTTATGCATCCTATTTACAAGAAGATGGTAAAATTATTCTAGGAGGAAATTTTACAAATTATAATGGAGTTAGTGTTGGAAGACTTATTCGTTTAAATCCTGACGGTTCCTATGATGGCAGTTTTGATACAACTGTTGGGGCAACTGGAGCAACAGTTGCTGCTACAGCAATTGTTTATGATATCGCTATGCAGGAAGATGGTAAAATAATAATTGTGGGAAGTTTTGCAAAATATAATGCCACTACAGTTAATAGAGTGGCTCGTATACTTCCGAATGGAAAATTAGATTCCTCATTTTCTACAGGTAATGGTTCGGCTCTAAATATCACCCATGTTCGTATAACCCCTAAGAATAAAATAATCCTAACAGGCAATTTTACTAAATTCAATACTGCTCTAGCCAATAGAGTAATCCAACTTCATGAAAATGGTAATATTGATGAAAGTTTTAGTTATGGAAATGGATTTAATGATGATGTAAATGCCATCGCTTTACGCCCCGATGGGAAAATTATTTTGGGTGGAAATTTTACCACTTACAATGATATTTCTGCAAATAGAATTATATGTTTAAATGAAGATGGAACCATAGATGAGAGTTTTCAAACAGGTACAGGTTTTAGTAAAGAAGGTGTTCAGGTAATAAAAATTAATGTCAATGGAGATGTTATGGTTGGAGGGTCTTTCACAGGTCTCTACAATAATAAAGCAGTGAATAGACTGGTATTTTTAAATGCTGATGGGACATTGAAATCGGATTTTGACATTGGTTCAGGGCCAGCATCAGCTTCTGTTTTAAGTTTAGAATTTGATGATGATGGCTCTTGGTATATTGGCGGTTCTTTCTCTGTTTTTGATGGATTAAATCAAGGACGATTAGCTAAGATTGATAATCTAGGAGAACACGATACCTCATATTTATCTTCAGGAATTGGTTTTGACAATTCAGTTTTCAGCATTTTGCCTCTGCCAAATGGGAAGAGTATTGTTGGAGGTAATTTTAAGAAGTTTAATGGCGAGATTGCTTCGAGACTTACTTGTCTTTTAGAGAATGGTTCTCTGGATGAAAGTTTTAATGTTAAAAATTCAGGAGCCAATAATCTAATTAAAACGGCAGTATTACAAGCAGATGGAAGAATAATTTTAGGAGGTAATTTCACAAAATACAATGACAAAACGATTAACAGAATTGTTAGAATAAATGAAAATGGACAAATTGATGAATCTTTTAACATAGGAGGAGGATGTAATGGACAGGTTTATTCATTAGCAATTCAAACCGATCAAAAAATTATAGTAGCTGGAAATTTTACAAAATATAATGGGTCAGAAGCGAATTCTGGAGGAATTGTAAGATTGCTTCCAAGTGGATTGGCAGACCCAGATTTTAATACTGGATCAGGTGCAAATGGAATTATTGAGACGGTCATAATACAACCAGATGGAAAAATTTTGGCAGGAGGGCATTTTAAAACTTTTAATGGTTTTTCTTTTGCAGGTCTAGTGCGCTTAAATGCTGATGGAAGTATTGATAATAGTTTTAATATTCGTGAAGGCTTTGATAAATATGTTTATGCATTAGCAATACAGCCTGATAACAAAATAATTGTTGGAGGATCATTTCTAGCTTTCAATGGAATTTCTCAAAAAAGGATTCTTAGATTAAATTCTGATGGAAGTCTTGATTCAACTTTCGAATCTGGAACAGGTTTTAGTAAAGGAGATGTACGAAGTGTTTTATTGCAGCCGGACGGAAAAATACTTTTAGGTGGAGCTTTTTCGGGTACTTATAAAAATGTTGTCGTTTCAAGACTTATTCGATTGATGCCATCAGGAAGTTATGATAATTCTTTTGAAGCAGATTTAAATAATACGCTTTTCACAATGAATTTTACAGACGATTATAGATTGTTAATTGGAGGCAATTTTAATGCAGTTTCCAACATTACAAAACATAGAATTGCTCGTTTAAAACTTTGTGTTAATACCACCACTTGGGACGGAATTTCATGGTCAAGCGGTTTTCCTTCGGCTGGAAAAGAGGTGTATTTCAAAGAAAATTATCCAAATTTAACAGCGGCAAACATTTGTAGTTGTACTATTGATGAAGGTAAAAAGGTTGTTTTGTTAAAGAATAATACATTGGGGATAGAATTTGCATATACAGGTCTGGGAACTTTGGTTTTAGAAAATGGTGCCAGTTTATATCAAACAGATGATGATATAATAAATACAGGAATTATTCATTTAAAAAGAAAAACAACACCAGTTGTACGATATGACTTTACATTTTGGTCTTCACCTGTAAAGAATCAGAAGTTATTTGATCTTTCTCCAGAGACTCTTTTTGATAAATTTTATTGGTTTGATTCGCTTTTAGGCTGGATGATTAGTTATAGTGGGACAATGATTATGGTTCCTGGTCATGGTTACGATATTAGAGCACCGCAGACTTATTCGATTACTGAACACGCAATATTCGAAGGTACTTTTAAAGGAATCCCAAATAATGGAAAAGTAGAAGTGAATTTTGAAAATGCAAATCGTTATTATTTGATTGGAAATCCTTACCCATCCGCAATCAGTGCAGATGCTTTTTTAAAGCACAATTTAGGAAAAACAAAAGGTGCAATTTACTTTTGGACACATAATGAACCGCCGTTTAATCTCAAGTATTCGAATGATAGTTATGCCGCTTATAACCTTTTAGGAGGTGTAGGAACAAGGACAAGGGCAGCACTGAACACTGGTGTAAGTACTCAACCCCCAGATGGTAATATAGCTTCTGGACAAGGTTTTTTCATAAAAAGCAATACAGTTAGTGTTTTGGAATTTAACAACAGTATGCGAATTTCAGGAAGTAATAGCACTTTTTTTAAGCCTGCACAAAAGATGGAGATGACAACTCAGGAAGAAAAGTATCGTTTTTGGTTAAATCTAAAGGATGAGAATAATGGATTTAGACAGATTTTATTGGGTTACGCAGACGAGGCTTCAAATGACTTGGATTTGATTTATGATGCTGAATTTTTAAGTTCAAATGAAGGACTGGATTTCTATAGTATTATTGAAAACAAGAAACTCGTTATCCAAGGAAGAGCAAAACCTTTGCTCAAAAGTGATTCAATTCGTTTGGGATATAAAGCGAATGAAAGTGGAACTTTCTATTTAGAAATTGACCATCAAGACTTTTATTTTGATAGTGTTGCTGTTTTTATATTTGATAAAACTTTAAACAAAATTCATAATATTAGTGATTCACCCTACAAATTCGTTTCGGAAGCTGGAACCTTCAATGATCGTTTTTCAATCATCTATACAGACAAAACTCTAGGAACTGAAAGGAATGAAAAAGAATTAGACAGTACATTAATATCAGTTAAAAATCAAATAATAACCATTGAATCTTTGAATCAAAATCTTGAAAAAGTTGAAATTTATGATATTGCAGGAAATAGATTATATAAAAAAGAAAAAATAGACACAAAGAAGATAATCATTCCTAATTTAAACTTTTCACATCAGGTTTTGTTAGTTAAAGTAATTCATGAAAATGGTGAAATGACTTCTCAAAAAGTGATCTTTTGATTCTATAAATATCTTATTAAGAAAAGATTTTAAGAAAGCCTTTTACAAATTTTGTAAAAGGTTTTTTTGTTGTTAATGTGTTTAAAATCAGTTAGTTGTGGTTATTGCCGTTTTAAATTAACAGTTTTTTCCTATTTTTTGTATTTTCTTCGTTTTAGCTGTTAAAATTATATGTTTAATACTACATAGTGAATTTGTATGTAAATAAAATCGTACCTTGTTGTAAGTTTTTATCGATAAAAAGTAATAAAAATCGATTAAAGGCTAATTTTTTACACAAGCCTAGTTTGATTTTTCTTTTTGAGAAAACAAAGTTATAAGCTGTTTTTATTGGTCTTTAATTATTTGGGGAGAATAGCATTATTCCTAATTTTTTTTTATCAGTTAATCTTGTTTGAGTTAGAATTTTTTTCAATTACAAAATACCACAATATGAAAAAAGATTTACTTACTACATTGAATTTCTTTAATCTTACGAAATTTCCAAAACAAACTAAGGAAAAATTAAAATTTGTTTTCTTTCGAGACATTAGATACTTCCTGATTCTATTTTTAATTGTTTTTTCCAACACTTTGCAAGCTCAAACTACTAATACATTTACTTCGAGCGGTTCATTTGTAGTTGCAGCTGGTCTTTCATCTATAACTGCTGAATGTTGGGGAGCAGGTGGTGCCGGAGGAGGAAATAATAATGGAACTTCAGGTGGTGGAGGTGGTGGAGGTGGTTACAGTAAAGCTACAATCACTGTAACTCCAAATACAACAATAAATTATACTGTTGGTATCGGGCCTACAGGAACTACAGCAAGTGGTCTCGATGGTTCTGCATCTATTTTTTCAACTGTAACTGCAAATGGAGGTAAAGGTGGTACAAGTGGTGGTCCAGGTAATGGTGGATTAGGTGGTGCAGGTATTACAACAGGTACAGCTACAAATTTTACAGGAGGAAATGGAGCTAACGGAAGTCTTGTTCTTGGATCAGTATATTCGGGAGGTGGTGGAAGTAGTGCCGGTACTGCCTCAAATGGCAATCCTGGAATTGGATTGGGTGGTGGCGGAGCTGCTGTTACAGGCGGAGGAGCAGGTGGTGCAGGAGTACTTTTAGCAGGAAATGGAGCCAATGGTGATGTACCTGGTGGTGGCGGTGGTGGGGGGTTGGTGTTATTAACTGGTAATTTTAATGGAGGTAAAGGTGGAAATGGGCAAATAAAAATAACTTATACGTGTCCTAGTTATAAAATTACAGCAACTAATGCGAGTAATGCTTGTGTGTCTACTGGAACTTCTGTAATACAGTTGATATCTACTGCACCTCTTTTGCCCGCAGGTACTTATACAGTAGCTTACAGCATTAATAATCCTAGTATTTCTGGAAGTGCTACGGTAACTGTAGATGCTACTGGTTCAGGAAGTTTTACAGTTTCAGGATTGAATATAGTAGGTACGAGCACAATAACTATAACAGGATTAACATCTGGTACTTGTACTTCTCCAGTTACTACAGGAAATACAGCGAGTATAACAGTTTCAGCGGCGAGTGTAGGAGGTAGCGTAACAGGAGGAGGTGCTGTATGTTCAGGAGCAACAAGTGGCTTATTGACACTGTCTGGACAAACAGGGACAGTTTTAAAATGGCAATCTTCTGTTAGTCCCTTTTCTACTTGGACAGATATTACAAGTACAGCCGGTATTACTACTTACACTTCAGGAACTTTAACACAAACAACTCAATTTAGGGCTGTAGTACAGAGCGGAACTTGTACTGCTATAGAGTCCAATCCTGCTACTATTACAGTTAATCCTCTTCCTCAGGGAAGCTTAACGGCAAACGGTCCCTTCTGCGCGACGGGCACCGGACAGCTTACCTTTACGGCTACATCGGGAACAGGTCCATTTACAGTTGTCTATACAGAAAACGGAGGAACAAACAGAACTGCAACAGGAGTTGTGAGCGGAACAGCTTTCACGCCTTTTACCACTCCTGTTACCGCATCGACCACATATGCACTGGTTTCTGTTACTGATGCGAACTGCACCAGAAGTTCTGGTTTCACGGGTGGTTCGGCAGTTATCACGGTTAATCCTCTTCCACAGGGAAGCCTGACAGCGGTGAGTCCCTTATGCGG
>NZ_FOMH01000011.1:276893-289378 GCF_900112575.1 Flavobacterium phragmitis | reverse complement strand
TAATGTCACAGTCGAGTAGTACTAATAATCCGTAAGCTTATGTACGAACTTTTCCCTCTCCGGTTCCAGACCGGAGAGGGGGGAAACTTTCTAAATAAAACTATTGCATTTCTTTATCCCAGTATGTTAAGATATTGTCCGCACGCGGAAAGTTAAAGGTTGTTTGTTATGAGTTGTGAGTTGAAAAACTACAAACTGTAAACTGCAAACCATTAACTGAAAACCTTAAGGTGGTTATTGCGGCGGGGCTCACCTCTTCCCATCCCGAACAGAGAAGTTAAGCCCGCCTGCGCAGATGGTACTGCAGTTTTGTGGGAGAGTATGTCGTCGCCTTTCTTTTGAGAATCCTTCCCGATTTATCGGGAGGGATTTTTTGTTTTATACCATTTTTGTTTTTATAAGCAAACCCGGAACCTTCTTCCAGAGCCTATGCGTTAGGGATGGGAGCGGCATCCTTTTACTTTTTTCTTTAAAAAGCAAAAGATACAGCGGACAGCCCGGCCCGGAGGGAAACGCCATGATTCTTTTAGAGATAATTTAAGCTTAATATTTTGTTTTTATTTCTCTTTACGTGTATTTCCTTTGCAGGATAATAATTTTTCTTTAAAAGTTTTTAAAATGCTTAATATTTAAAGTTTGTTTCTCCTCGTTTGTTGTGTTTTTTAATTTGCTTTGTAATTAAAATTTTAAATTTGATTCTCAGTAAAAACAATTCAAAGGATGGATGAATTAATTGGGATTATAAATAGTTTTCAGGAATTAGATTTAGAAACAGAACTTGCCGTGAGAAAGTATTTTGTTCTTGAAAATTTTAAAAGAGATGAATTCGTAGTTAAGGAAGGTAAAATATGTAATAAAGTATATTTGATTCAATCTGGTGCTGTGCGTAGGTTTTGTTTTGAAGATGGAATAGAAGTTACCAAATGGATTTATACCGATAATCAGTTTGTGACGTCTATGAGTAGTTTTTTTGAGCAGAAACCTTCATTTGAAAGTTTTCAGACTTGTGAAGATTCTGTACTCTATTCATTGACTTATTCAGATGAGCAAATCTTATTGCAATATCCACTCTTTTTAAAGTTTCATATGAATCAGTTACGGCTTTATCTTTCTAAAATTAATGAATTTCATCATTTGTTTCGGATAATGACCGCCCAACAGAAGTATGAATTTCTTTTAAACTCTTTTCCTCAGATTATAATTAAATCAAAATTAAAATATATTGCTTCGCTTATCGGTGTTAGTCGAGAAACGTTGAGCAGAATTCGGGCTTCAATTTCTTGATATTACATCAAAAAATATTCTTTTTCTTTTTTTGATTTTTGTGGACCATTTTAAAAAGTTCAAAAAATTGAAAAATACTTTTGTTCATAAGAACGCTTCTTTGGGGGACTAATATCACTCTTGGAAATTTTACCACTATTGAAGATGATGTTATAATTGGTGACAATACCTGTATTGGAAATAATGTTACCATCTTAAGCGGTACAAGAATTGGAGCAAATTGCCAGATTCATTCGAATGTAATCTTAGGTGGAATTCCTCAGGATTTGAAATACAGGAATGAATATACCTTGTTAGAAATTGGGGATGATAATATGATTCGGGAATTTGTCACGATTAATAAAGGAACAGCTTCAAAGATGAAAACTGTTATTGGGAATTCCAATTTGATTATGTCTAATGCTCATATTGGGCACGACTGTACAATTGGTAATAATTGTGTTATTGGTTTTAGTGTTGGAATGGCTGGCGAGGTACAAGTTGGAGATTGGTCCAATATTAGTGGATTAACTGCCGTGCATCAATTTTCTATTATTGGGGAACATACTATGATTAGCGGTTTAAGCCGTGTTGTAAAAGATGTTCCTCCTTACATTATCGTTGCACACGATCCTTTGCAGTATTTAGGATTGAATTTGGTTGGATTAAAGAGAAGAGGATTTGATTCCAAAAAACTGGAAGAACTTAAAGCGATTTATAGAATTTTGTTTCAGGAAAAAAGAAACACAAAATTTGCTTTACAGTTAATAGAAAATGAATTTGAGCAGACTATAGAACGGGATAAAGTTTTAGATTTTATACGCCATTCAAAGCGCGGTATTGTAAAAGGTTATCGAGAATGATTTTAATTCTAATGAATCTGCTGTGTAATTTTCAATTTTATTAATTTTAGCTGAATTATTTAATTGACCATTTTATGACAAAGTATAGTGCAAATCCTAAAGTTGATTTTTATTTCGAAAAAGCAGAAAAATGGCAGGAGGAATTAGAGCTGTTGCGAAGCATTGCTTTAGATTGTCATCTTAATGAAGAATTAAAATGGGGAAGTCCATGCTATACTTTTGATAAAGCTAATATTGTTTTGATTCACGCTTTTAAAGAGTATTGCGCTTTTTTGTTTTTTAAAGGCGCATTGATGAAAGATCCAGATAATATTTTAATTCAGCAGACGGAAAATGTCCAGGCAGCGCGTCAGGTTCGTTTTATTAATGTTGAAGATATTATTAGTAAAAAAGATTCTTTAAAAAGATATATTTATGAAGCAGCTGAAATCGAGAAAGCGGGTTTAAAAGTGGAATTGAAAAAAGTTTCTGAATTTGAAATAGCAGACGAGTTTCGGGTTAAATTAAATGAAAATCCCGATTTGAAAACAGCTTTTTATGATTTAACTCCCGGAAGACAGAGAGCTTATCTGCTTCATTTTTCTCAGCCAAAACAATCTAAGACAAGAGAAGCAAGAGTAGAAAAGAATATTCCGAAAATTTTAATTGGTAAAGGTTTAAACGATTAAGTTAAATTAAAGCATAAAAAACTCCTTTGATAAGAAGGAGTTTTTCTGTTTTTGCAGTCTAAGAAATTGACTCTTCGACTACGTTTCTTTTTTTGATTGAAATTAATGATTGTGATAGAATTGAAGTCATGATTAAACTTATCCCGATATAGAATGAAAAATTAATCGATTTTCCTTCTTCAAAAAATAGAAAGGCTAATATGATTGCATAAATAGGTTCTAAGTTAAATGTTAAGTTTACTGTAAATGCTGGAATTTTTTTGAGTGATTCTGCAAACATTACATATAAAGCCACGGTACAACATGAAGCTAGAACAAATAAATAAAAGGTTTCTTTTAAACTTGGAATAAAAGATTCTTCTGGGAAATAATAAAAATAAACCGGCAAAGCCAATCCTAAAACAATGGTTCCGCCTAACATCTGATAAAAGTTAATCAGTTTGCTGTCGTAGAACTGAACTAATCTTTCATTGTAAATCGTGTATAAAGCAGCAAATGCTGAAGAAAGTACTCCGAGCAGGATTCCGAGTTGATAGGATGAATCAAAATGGAAAATCAGGCTAATTCCTAAAAGTGTAAATAAACTGAGTAATCCCTGAACTAAATTAAATTTCTTTTTATTAATAATAGGTTCAAAAACCGCTGTAAAGAAACTTGTCAAACAATAACAAACTACGCCAATCGAAATGTTGGAATATTTAATGCTGGCATAGAAAAAAATCCAGTGAATGGTAATGAGTATTCCTGCTTTAGAGATTTTTGCTATTTCTGCGAAAGACTGAAGTTCTTTAAGTTTGTATGATTTTAGAATAAAAAATAAAATTATTGAAGCAAATAACACTCGGTACCAAACCAATGTTAGTTCATTAAGAGCAATAAGTTTTCCGAAAACGCCGGTAAAGCCAGCTAGTAACACTGCGGTGTGCAGTATCAAATATGATTTTTTCATAAGAAGTTGTCTATCCCTTTTGAGGATTTATTTTTGAATATTAATAATCTTTTATTTGAGTTAAAGACACAGAATAATTGACCGAGATATTCAGTCTAGTGTCAATACTTAAGAAGTATTATTAATTTCAAGGAGGAGGAAGACAACCTTTAAAGCTCATATTTGTTTTTGTATTTGAGCAAACTTAGGAAAAAGAGGCTGAATGAAAAAGTTCAAAAAGTTATATAAATGTGAAAACTCTAACTTCTAAGCGCAATTCGAAATTTAAAATGCTCTAAATCTCATTTTGATTTAAATATTTTATTTGTAAACTTGCGACCGCTTCAAATGATTAACTAAAACTAAACCACATTCAATTTAATGGAAACGAATAAAATATCTTCGTCAGTGCTGCAGACCAAACAACATTTTGAAATTTTAGATGGGCTTCGAGGGGTTGCTGCTTTTGCTGTTGTTGTTTTTCATTTTATGGAATGGATTTTTACGGATCCAAGTAAGAATTTTATTGGTCATGGTTTTTTAGCGGTTGATTTTTTCTTTTGCCTTTCTGGTTTTGTAATTGGATATGCTTATGACGACCGAATTGCTAAAATGGGAATCTGGAATTTTTTTGTAGCAAGAATTATTCGACTGCATCCTTTAGTTGTTGTAGGATCTATTTTAGGATTATTGGCTTTTTTATTTGATCCGTTTGGAGGACATCTTGAATTGTATAGTGCAGGTAAGATTGTTTTGACTTTTATCTGTTCGCTATTTTTAATACCATTTCCTGTAATTGAAGATCGAGGTTTTAATTTGTTTAGTTTTAATGCGCCGGCATGGTCACTGTTTTGGGAATATATTGCCAATATTGTTTATGCAGTTGTACTTTATAGAATTAGAAAAAAATTTCTGTTTGTGCTGACTATTATAGTAGCTTTTGCAATTTGTTTTGTGGCATACAATTCCGGTAATTTATTAGGAGGCTGGAGCGGACCAACTTTTTGGGACGGCTGTGCGAGAATATCCTATTCTTTTTTAGCAGGGTTATTGATCTATCGTTTTAATTTAGTTATAAAAAGTAAATTAGGTTTTATCAGTTTAAGCGGACTATTGTTATTGGCTTTTGTAATGCCGTTTTCAGAATGGAATTGGTTGACAGAACCTTTAGTGGTTTTGTTTTATTTTCCGCTATTGATTTCATTAGGTGCAGGAGCAATCTTAAAACCTGGATTGGGAAAAATCTGCGTATTTTCAGGAAATATTTCTTATCCATTATATATGACACATTATGCTGTTTTATGGATGTTTGGGAATTATTATACCAATTATAAACCAGACACAGCTCGGTTAGCTCTTATTGTACCAATTGCGGTTGTTGTGCTGGTTGGATTCGCTTATTTGGTAATGAAAGTCTATGATATTCCGTTAAGGAATTATTTAAATAGTAAACTAAAGGAAAAGCTTTCTAAACAAAAAACTCCATTGCCATAATGGAGTTTTTTGTTAATAGGATTTTAATATGATTATTGTAAACTACACCATTTGATTAATTCCGGATATAGTTCGTCGATTTTCTTTTTTTTGTTTTTACTTCTAAGATTTTTTAGCTTTTCGTTGAATTCTTTCATTTTAATAAAACCTCTGTCAATCATGACAGAATTTACTTCGTTATTAATTTCAAGAAGAAGTTGTGTGTCACCTTTATAAGTTTCTTCAGCATATAAGATGAATACGCCATAAGTCATATACTCATTAAAAACTTTAAAACCATCAGGATAATATTCCGTTCCATAAGCTTTCGTGTTGACCCATTTTTCTCTGTCTTTTAGTGCTGTATTGAGTTCTTCTTTATGTTGTACGCTTGGTTTTTCAACATAATTGTGATCAATTTCGGTAAACATGCTTCTGGTATTAAAAGCCTCACTGTTTTTTTCTGATCGACCTTCTACTTTTTGTACTGTTGGTAATACCATTTCGATAAGGTGAAAATTATTGTTTTCATAACCTCCAGTATAATTGAGACCGTTAATTAATGCCGAAGTATAAATAATATAACTGTTTATTTTGGTGTCGAAATTCTTTTCCAGCCAATTCCATTGTTTTTGAAGATTGGAGTACTTTTCATAATCAGAAATGATTTTGTCATAAAAAGGTTTTTCAGATTTGTAAAAGTCGCTGAAATGAGATTTTTTGGCGAAATCTTCAATCTCACTTTTATAAGTTGTAATCGGGTTTACTTCAATTTTGACATTCGCCACTTTGTTGGCAGGTAAAACGTAGGCCTCATTTGGTACCAAAACACCATTTTTTAAAAAGTAAGTTTGAGCATTTCCGGTAAAGAAAATATACTCAAGTGGATTTTTAGACAAAAGAGAATTCATTGTTTGGATGACTGCTTCTTCTTTATAAGGTTTGAAATGTTTGAGAACACGTTGGTAATAATCTCCTTTTTGTTCAAACATATCGTCGTTTTCTAAACCAAAATCGGTAATGGCAAGCATGATAGTCAGAAGTTCTTTTACTTCGTTAATTTCAATAGTGGATTTTCCCTGATTTTCTTTTTTGAATTTTTCTGTAAAATTTACTTTTTCCTGTGCGAATGTTGTAAATGATAAAATGAAAAGAAGGGCTGATAAGATTTTGGTTTTCATAAAATTAATTTGCTTTTGGGTTCAGTTATTTTATGCTTTTAGTATTTTAAAAAAAGATTGTGGTAATTTTTAAGATTGTATAAAATGAATGTTTACGACTGTAAATGTCTTATAAAATAATTGCAATTCAGTATATTTTTTGCTGTTTTTGAAGTTTGGTTTGTAAGTTATTGATTTCAAATAATTTCTATTAAATTGTGTAAAAAGATCAACTTCACGATTAAAAATATAAGAAACAATTCATCCATCGAAAACGACAATTCGGCCAATAAAAGTTGAGTATTATATGGAATAAAAATACTTTTACATCAAAATCAAAACAACCATAACTATGAAGAAATTTTTAAAAATTCTTAAAATTACATGTATTACCCTTTTGAGTATTATTTTAATTTTTATTGCGTATTTGTATAGCAGCAGTAAGTTATTTTTGGAATCTACAAAAGAAGAAAACATCAGTTATTTGTCTAAAAATAGTGTTCAGGTGTCCTATTCAATAGAAGAAAAATTATTTGATGCAGATTTTTACAAATCACAAGTGTTTTTATTGGGAGAAATTCATGGTTATGCCGACAATCAGACAATAGATCAGGAAATGCTTTTTTTCTTAAATAAAAAATTGGGAATCAAATATTATATTGCTGAAATGGATAGCTTGACGGCTAAAAAGTTAAACGGCTTTTTAGCTGAAAAACAAAAAAACGAAACGATTTTAAAAGAAGTTGTAGAATCTATTAAAAGAAGAATTCCGCAACAGGCGAGTCAGGAATTGTTTAATAAATGGAATGCGGTTTACGATTACAATCAAAAATTAGCCGATTCTTCAAGGATTAAGGTAATCGGAATTGATAAAAATTTTGATGATGAATCTAAGGGTTCAAGAGATGAGGCGATGGTAAGTAATTTTAAAAATGTAATTCAGAAAAGACATCTTGAAAATGAAAAATTCTACGGTCTTTTTGGATATTTTCATACACTTCAAAAGAAAACAGAATCGGGTAGAGCTACATTTGCTGCAGGATTAAAAGATTCTGGTGTTAAAGTAACTAGTTTTGTGAGTTATACAATTGATAGTGAAATGTATCTTCCTGAAAATCCTCAGTTTCCAACTCCAGAAGATGAAAAAGTAGATTGGTTAAATGCTGATGGTCCATTAATGTTAGTAAAAGGAATCAACGATTTAAAAGAAACGAGTAAACCTAATGCGATTACTCTTTTTAAACTGAACTCAAAAAACTCTCCTTATCTTAATTCGCAAAATTTAATTACTGTAAAATCAAGAGCATTTGGAGAAAATATAGTTCCACTAAAAGATTCTTTTGTAACCGATTATTTTCAGTATGTGTTTTTGTTGAGAAATTCTAAAGCTTTGACGAAGTTGAAATAAAGAGTTCTGCCTAATGTGAAAAAAGCTCCATTATTTTTCTAATGGAGCTTTTTGTTGCTAAATAATACTTACTTATTAAGTATAGTTTCTATAGAATTACTAAATCCCTCCAAATTATTCTGTTTGTTATTCGTCATGAGAATAATCGTAAAACTTGGATTGCTTACTAATAAAGCCTGATAGTTAAAAGCTGCGCCATCGTGTGTATGACTGGTTACTTTTCCGTTTTCGATAGTACCACCACCAAGACCCGTTTGATTGTCTTTTGAAAAAGGTTCAAAAAGTTCACGTGTCGATTGTTTGCTAATAATCTTAAATGAATTAATGGCTTCAGACCATTTGTAAAAATCCTCTAAATTTAAAGCTGTCCAGCCCGATATATTGTATTTCAGGACATCTGGTTTTCCCTCTTTGTTAAATGACTTTGCAAAAAGGGGTTCTTTGTCATCAGGATCTACAATGGCATTTTTAATTCCGATTGGTTTTAAGATTTTCTGTATTACGAATGAATTGAAACTCATATTTGTAATTTTTTCAATAATACGTCTTTGCAAAAACACATTATTGTTGTTGTAATCGTATTGAGTTCCCGGTTCAAAATCAAGAGTTGATGTTTTTAACAGAAAAGCCATATTATCTGAATCTTGATTGACTTCATTCCATTTTATTTGAGGAAGTCCGCTGGTGTATTGAAGCAAATGAATAATCTTGATTTTATTTGCCCAAGACGGAAGTTCGGGAAGAAATTTAGAAACCGAATCGTCCAGTTTTAATTTCCCCTGTTCTTTTAACATCATGATTCCAACAGCATTAAATTCTTTCGCAATTGAACCAATATGAAAACGATACTCTTTATTTAATGGAATGCTGTTGCTTGCATCGGCCTGACCAAAAGCTTTTTCATAAATTATCTTTCCTTTTTTGGCGACTAACACATTTCCGTTAAAAGTTTTGGATTGAAGTGCTTTCTGGAATAAAGCATCGAGTTCCCTTTCTGTTTGATTTGTTTGAGCGTAAAAGTAATTGCACATTGTTAATGCAATAGTAAAAACTACAATTTTGATTTTTTTGATGATGATGTTCATTTTGGGAATTTTGATAAAAATAGCAAAAATGCCATTATAAATAATTGGGTTTTCGTATGAATATTTTGGTAATTCCATTTTTATTTACAGTTATTAAACTTATTTCTTATTTTTTAAAAACTTCAAAAGCAAAATAATTGTATATTTGAAATTAAAAAGTATAGACTACGCTCTATGCTTTATTGTTTTTGTGCTAAAAAAATAAAGTTATGCTTATAAACGAATTATCAAAAAAAACAGGATTGTCAATTCATACTATCAGATATTATGAAAACTTAGGAATGATTAAGGGATTGACAGATGAAAAGGTGAAATCTAATAATTACAAGCATTACAATAGTAATACGATTGAGCGTTTAGAAATTATTATAGAAGCCAGAGAAGTGGGCTTTAGTTTAGCAGAAATAAAAAAAATATTGACCAGCTGGTTTGAAACCACCGATTCTAAAGCAGAAACTCTGGAACTTTTTCAGGCTAAAATAAAAGAGATTGATGATAAAATGAAGTATTTTAAGCAAACCAAGAGACTTCTTGAAAAAGTATGTGAGAAAATACAAAATAATGATTGATTGTTAAAGCCTAAAATGTTTAAAACTCCCTAAGGAATTAAGGAGTTTTTTTGTGTTTTTTACTGAGTTCTTTAGAAAATAATAAGGAGATTTTACAAATAGTCTTATATTCGCTTTTGAATAAAAATTGTATTCTGAAGAAAAAAAATTGAACACATTGAAATCTATAAGGTACTATATAAACAACAAATAATAATCAGGGACTACAAGAATAAATTATGCAAGAAGAAATAACCAAACATTCAAACAAAATTTACAAAACGGTGAAAAATTCAGAACACACATTTGGAGAGAAAGTAAAAGAAATCATAATAGAAATATTCATAATCGTTTTTGCAGTGACACTTTCAATATGGCTTCACGGTTGGAGCGAGCATAGACATCAACAAAAAGAAGTAGCTGTATTTCTTGGTAATTTAAAGAATGATTTAAAGAATGATGTAGAAAGTATCGACAGAGAAGTAAAAGCCTATCAAAAGACTAACGTAGACTATGAGAAAATTTTGGCATTAACACCTTCTCAACTGGATAGTATTTATAAGTCTAAAAGCAAAGTTAATTTCCCAATTTATTCACATGGGCAAACATTGACTATAGGTAATTATGAAGGTTTTAAGTCAAGTGGAAAACTTGGTTATATTGAAGATGAAAAATTGAAACAGAAAATCTTAAGCTATTACCAAATATATGTACCGGCTGCTAACGAAGTGGATAAAATGTACACGGAGTTTTTGTTTAAGTGTTTTGATAAAGAAATAGAAAATGCAGATAAGCCGGAAAAAGAATTATATTCAGATCCAAAATATAAAAAGACACTTGCATATCTTGTTAAACTAGGTAAGAATAACATAAGAGTTTATAAAGAAAATACAAAACCGCTCGCAATAGAACTTATTAAAGAAATTGAAAAAGAGCTGAATAAATAAAAAAGAAAACTCCATTAGAAATAATGGAGTTTTTTATGTTTAAAAAGCTTATTTATCTTTTACTGTTTTTTCAAGATATTCAACTTTGTCCCTTTCTGCTTGGATTAAGCGTTCGTAAAGTTTTTCCTTTTCTCCATAAAGTTCTACAATTTTATCAAGTGGATTAAAAGTAGGTTGAAAATTAACGGCATTTAATGTTGAACTCGTGACTATTAAATGTATTATTAATGATGCTTAGTATGTTTTCGTCGCTGTAATTTTTGATGCCTTCAGCTGTAACACCAAGTGCTTTTGCGACTGCAGTAAGTTTTTCTTCATCAATAGTTTCGCTATTTTCCATAGCAGAAATAGCTTGTTGATTTGTTCCCAAAGCTTGCGCCAAAGCTTCCTGTTTCATATCTCGAAGTTCACGAATACGGCTGATGTTTCTTCCGATATGTTTTGGTCTTGATAGTGTGCTCATAATTCAAAGATAATAATTAAGTGAATAAACCAGAACTGTAAAAAACAGATTTTAAATGTAGGTTACAGATTTTCTTCGGGAGCGGTAAACAAAAATACGATTTTTTATGGTGAGGATTTAGAAATTGTAGATTTTGTGTATGTAAATGTAAAATTTGCATAGGTGTTTAAGAAAAAAGATATTTTAATACTTTTTAGATTAGTTTAAAAAGCTATAAAAATAAAAACATATATTTTTTTTAGTTTTTGAATCCGTAATTATAAACTATTTTTATAATTTAAATCTTTAATTATTATAATGTTGGTTTATTCGGAATTATTATCATCTTCTTTTTCATTCTTAAAAAGATCAATTTGTTGATGATTCTTTTCTCTCCATTTTCTAACAATGTTAAGGGGTGTTTGTGGAATATAAAGGTCTGATAATTTTAAGATTAAATGCTTAATGCTGCCATTTTCAAATTCAATTTCTACCCATTCTTTTCCTGCAGCTGAATGATATAATCTATTTACGATACCGGGTCCAAATCTTCGGTGATTTATTACCATACCTTTTGCTAGATCGCTATGCGAATGATTTCTAGAGTAAGGATGTGTTTCTGTATTTCTAGCAATTGTTTGTTTTACGTCATTAATTGTTTCAGTTTTTGCTTTACGCAATTCTAGAAATTTTGGGAAGTTGATTATGTGAATAGTTTTTCCGTCAGTAAATCGGCGGAATTCGTCAAATAATTCAAATCTAGGATATAGTCCAATCTTATCTTGTTTGTAAAACCAGTCGTTTTTTTGATCATTTGATACAAAAACAATATCAGTTTTTTTGCTTTTAGCAATTTCCAAAACTGTAGTCCAGATAATTAAATCACCAATTCCATCATCAATTTTAGCACTATCTTTAAAACCAGGAGCGATTTTATAATCAATTCTAAATTGTAAATCTTTTATTATTTCACTTTCAGTTTTTTGTACTTCGATGATTGTGTCTGCTGTGAAAATTTCTTTGTATATTTTACTAACAGCATCATCCCAGTTCCATGTTTTTATATCGGTTTCGATATTGTCTAGCAAGTTTCTAGATTCTTTTATGAGACTAGATATTTGAGAAAACTTGTCTTTGACAGATTTGTAATTAGAATTACCTTCAAGAAGTGGGTAGTCATCTAATTTATAAGGCCCAGAATTTAAATTTTCTTTCGTTTGCCTTACTTTTAAAAATAGATCTCCAATTCTTTTCGCTCGATTATTTGCAAATTCTCTAGCAACTCGTGCTGGGATAAAAAGTTTATTCTTGTCTTTTAATTTTTTTAAAATTTCTTTTATTTCTGAAGTGCTCTTTTCCGATGCGTCAAATGGGACAAATAGTACATTTGTGTCCAAAATAAAAATACAGTTTTTATCTATCTTTTCTAAGGCTTCATATTGAAATGAAAATATTTTATCTGCTTCAGGAAATACTTTGTCAAGGTAAAAATGGTTTTTATCACTCATGTCTTAATATTGTTTTTCATGCTTAAATAGATTCCTTTGCGAATCTAAAAAAATAGATCAGTTGCAAATCAGGTATAAATACGGGATTGCTTAATTTAAGACATAAAAAAAAACTCCTTAATTTCTTAAGGAGTTTCTTGGTGGGAGATGAGGGGTTAGAACCCCGACCACTTCCGATGAAAATCGGAATGC
>NZ_FOMH01000011.1:0-276594 GCF_900112575.1 Flavobacterium phragmitis | reverse complement strand
TTTGTGGGCGATGAGGGGTTCGAACCCCCGACCCCCTCGGTGTAAACGAGGTGCTCTGAACCAGCTGAGCTAATCGCCCTATTTTACTAGGTTGCTATCGTTTGTGATTGCGAGTGCAAATATACGCTAGTTTTTGAGTTCTGCAAAGAAATTCGAATAAAAAGTAAAACTTTTTTAAAAATAGTTTATATCTCCTTGTTTATGAATTTGTTATTAAATCGGTTTTTTTGAAGTTTTTTCTATATCAAAAGTATATTTTAACTCAAAGGCAATTCGGCAACCACAAAAGTGCTTCCGCCAATGTAAATAAAATCATTTTCTGAGGCATTTTTCTTTGCTTCCGCGAAAGCGATTGCAACAGAATCGTATTTTTCTCCAATCAAACCAAAATTTTGTGATGCCTTTTGTAACGTTTCGGCAGGCAAAGCTCGTGACGAATTAGGGTGACAGAAATAATATTGTGCTTCTTTTGGAAACAAAGGCAAAATCGAATCCAAATCTTTATCATTTACAACACCCAAAACAATATGCAGTTTCTCGTATTTCTCGTTTTTCAGCTGATTCATCACAACCGATAATCCGTGTTTGTTGTGCGCCGTATCACAAATTATTTTCGGATTTTCTCCCAATTGTTGCCATCTGCCTTGTAAACCGGTATTTTTTACAACGTGAAGTAAACCTTCTTTTAATTGTTCTTCAGAAATTTTAAAATCGGTTTCGTTATTCAAAATCGAAATCGTCTGCTGAACCGTTTTTTTATTGTGAAATTGATAATCTCCAATTAAATCCGATAAATAAATCTGATCAATTAAATCGGAAGCTAAATAAATTGGTGCATTGTTTTCTTCGGCTTTAGCCAAAAATACAGGTTTGGTTTCAGCTGTATATTCACCAATTACCACAGGAGTATTCGGTTTAATAATTCCCGCTTTTTCGCCGGCAATAGCTTCCAGTGTATTTCCTAAAAACTGCGTATGATCTAAACCAATATTGGTAATTACAGAAGCCAAAGGCGTAATAATATTAGTAGCATCCAATCTTCCGCCCAAACCAACTTCGATAATCGCAATATCAGTTTTCTCAGAAGCAAAATAATCAAAAGCTAAACCAACTGACATTTCGAAGAAACTCATATCGTTGGCTTCAAAAAACGATTTATGTTTGGCAATGAATTCGATAACAAACGCTTCCGAAATTTCCTGACCGTTGATTTTAATTCTTTCTCTAAAATCTTTTAAGTGCGGAGAAGTGTACAATCCGACTTTGTAACCTGCTTCCTGTAAAACAGAAGACAACATATGCGAAGTAGAGCCTTTTCCGTTGGTACCAGCCACATGAATGCATCTCAATTGCTTTTGAGGATTGCCAAGATGTTCCGCTAACAATTTAATATTGGTTAAATCTTCTTTATAAGCTGAAGCTCCCTGTAATTGGTACATTGGAAGCTGATTAAACATCCAATTGGTAGTCTCTTGATAGTTCATTTATTTTGGATAAAATGGTTGTCGATTGAAATAAATTTCGATTTTTGTAGTTTAATATAACAGCGAAAATTATCTTTATTGCAAATTTCAAATATTTTTTAGAATTAATTATTAAAAACCAGAATTAATATATGTTTAGTTTTATTCAGTTACAAACAGATACAATCGCAAATGCTTCAAATGTAGTGATCGAAAAGATTGCGCCAGAACAGGAAATATCAATGTTTGGATTCATAATGAAAGGAGGAGTTTTCTTAATTCCGATCGCGATTTTATTGTTTTATACTATTTATGTGATTTTTGAACGTTATATGTATATCAGCCGAGCATCCAAAATTGACAATCGTTTAATGCAAGATGTAGGAGATAAATTAAATTCTGGAAATATTGAATTGGCAAGAACTATTGTAGAAAGAAGTGATACAGCAGCAGCTAATATTCTAAAAGAAGGAGTTTTAGTAATTGGAAGACCAATCGCAGAAATCGAAGCCAATATGGATCGTGCCGCAGACATCGAAATTGGCGAAATGGAAAGACGTTTGGGGCACTTGGGACTTATCGCAGGTATCGCGCCAACTCTTGGTTTCATTGGAACAATTTCTGGGGTTATTAAAATTTTCTACAGCATTTCGGTTACAGAAAATATTAGTATCGGAAACATTTCCGGAGGTTTATATGAGAAAATGATCAGTTCTGGTTCTGGGTTAATCGTGGGAATTATTGCATACTCTGCGTACCACTTATTAAACGGAAAAATCGATGATTTCGCCTTAAAAATTCAGAAACAGATTTTAGAATTTGTCAACATAATTCAAAGAGCATAAGCTATGTCTATTAAAAGAAAAAGAAGATTTCACGCCGAAGTAGCGACTTCATCTTTGAGCGACATTATGTTTTTCCTGTTGTTGTTTTTCTTAATTATCTCAACACTGGCAAACCCGAATGTGATTAAGATGACGCTTCCAAAAGCAAAATCGAACGAAAAAACAAACAAACAATTAATCAGTTTGTCGGTTACAGAAGACAAGCAGTTTTATATCGACAAACAACAAGTTCCTTTTGAAGAACTGGAAACGACTTTAATGAGCAAGTTAGGAACAGATAAAACGCAGACTGTTGTAGTCCGAATTCCGTTCAATTTACAAGTTCAAGATTTAGTAGATGTTTTACAGATAGGAGTTAGAAACAATTTGAAGTTTGTAATAGCTACAAGTCCGAAATAGATTTATCATTAGGGCGTGACCACAATAAAAAAATGGGCCAATCAGCATAACGTTGATTCGCCCATTTTTTTATTCCGGTCGGGCTATTCGCGCTACTTCGGTAGCCAGCTACTATCCCTCACGCGGAAAACGTTACATTTTGTCATTTCGACTGAAAGGAGAAATCACACTAGAAGCTCCACAAAGTTTTTCTCCAATCTTTGTCGAATCCCGTGTGTGATTTGCTTCGCCTGTTCGCTATCGCTCGAGTCTCCTTTCAGTCGAAATGACAAATAAACAAAAAGGCTTTCAGATTTTCTGAAAGCCTTTTTCTATAATAACAGATTTAGTGTAAATCTGTGCAATTCGTGTTTTTTTTAATCCAAACTGAAATTATAAATAATTTTCCCTACTTGTTTTGCAGGAGCATCACTATCAGATTCCCATTTGGTATTCATTGCTGCAATTCTTGCTTGATCTAATAAGCATTTTGCAGTATTTGTAGTTCCTTTAATTCCAGGAGTTGCGCTTATTGTTTTTCCGTTTTGGTCAACGCTTACTTCAACCACCACTTTCCCTTCTTCGTTGCAAGTATATTTTGGTGCCGGTTTAGATAATGCTTTTCTATTTCCTAAAGAATATCCCGATCCTCCGCCAGAACCGCCACCAGTTCCAGCTCCATAACCGCTTCCCGTTCCAATGCCATTTCCGGTTCCGTTACCGCCTCCAGTTCCTCCGCCAGAGCCACCAGATCCATAATAACCGCTGGAGTTTAAACTTCCGTTAGATTTTCCTTTATTTCCGGAAACTTTATCATCTCCGTCGCCGCCTTTGTTTGAACCTTTTAAAATACTGGATAATGCATCGTTGGTAGAGTTCGAAACTTTTGGTTTTTCAGGCACAGGTTTCGGTTCCGGTTTTGTAACAGGAACAGGTTTTTTAGGTTTTTCTTTTGTCGGAATAACAACATCTGTTTCATCAGCTGTTGAATTCTCCTGAGTAATAGTAGCTTCTTCAGGAGCCGCTTTTGCTGCAACTTGTTTCACATTGTTTTTTACATCCAGCACTTCACTTTTGTAATTCGCTCCGGAACCTAAATCGCTGTCGCCAAAATTAACCGTTACGCCACCGCCACCTCCGCCACCTTCGGCAAGAGCTACATTATTTTCTGGATTATATGGAGGCCAAAAGCGTATGAAAAAAAGCAATGCAATTATGGCCGCATATATAGCAGTTGTGAGTAGGAGTGATTTCTTTTTATCTGAAGAAATAGTGAAACTCATTTTGATTCTGAATTTTGAAATGTATTATTTTAAAAACGTTTAAAAGTAGTAAAAATTGTTTAGAATGAAAGAGAGAATTTAACCGCAATCCCGATAATTATTAGGTGCAAAGTTTTACGCAAGGTTCGCAATGATTTGTGAAAATTAAATAGCCACGAATTCACGAATTTTTTATTCACGAAGATTGTAAAAAAATAATTCGTGAATTCGTGGCTAAAAAACCTTGGCAACTTTTGCTCCCGATAGCTATCGGGATTGCGGTTAAAAAAAAGCGAGCCAAATATAATTCAGCTCGCTTATAGTAAAGTATAATAAAAATTACACTAATTGTTTCAATGCAATTTCAAAAGCAGTTGCACTGATATTTGTTTTGGATGCACTTAAAGCATGTGCTTTTACAATCGCATTTTTTATAGTTTCTGAAGTATCGTTAAAAATAGCTTCGTCAGTCATTTGAACTTTTTTCTCCATGAAGTAAGCAAAAACTCTCGCCATTCCGCAGTTTGAAATAAAGTCAGGAATTAAACTTACTTTGTGGTCTACTTCTTCCATGATAGAACCAAAGAAAATTTCTTTATCAGCAAAAGGAACATTCGCTCCACATGAAATAACTTCCAATCCGTTTGCGATTAAGCTGTCAATCTGCGCTTGAGTCACCAATCTTGAAGCGGCGCACGGCGTGAAAATTTCAGCACCAATAGTCCAGATTTTAGAATTGATTTCCTCAAACGGAATCATATTGTCCGCAACCAGTTTATTTCCGTCTTTGTTTAAGAATAAAGTTCTGATTTCTTCAAACGAGAAACCATCTTCTTTAATTAAACCTCCGTCACGGTCAATAATTCCGATTACTTTTGCTCCCATTTCGGCTAAGTAAAAAGCAGCGGCAGAACCAACGTTTCCGAAACCTTGCACGATTGCTTTTTTTCCTTTGATGTCTCCACCATAAGTTGCGTAGAAATGACGAACAGCTTCGGCAACACCAAAACCAGTAATCATATCTGCCACAGTATATTTTCTTGTAACGTCTGGTGAGAATTTAGGGTTTTCGATAACCTTAATTACTCCTTGGCGTAATTGCCCAATTCTATTGATTTTATCGGCTTCAGTTGGTTTAAAATGTCCATTAAAAACACCTTCTTGTGGATGCCAAACCCCACATTCTTCTGTCATTGGGATTACTTCATGAATTTCATCAACATTTAAGTCTCCTCCAGTTCCGTAATAACTTTTTAATAAAGGAGAAACCGCTTTGTACCAACGCTGTAAAACGCCTTTTTTGCGAGGATCGTTCGGGTCAAAATTTATTCCAGATTTAGCTCCGCCAATGGCAGGGCCTGAAACAGAGAATTTAACTTCCATTGTTTTTGCTAAAGACAAAACCTCATTCATGTCTAAGCCTTTTCTCATTCTAGTTCCTCCACCTGCAGCTCCTCCGCGAAGTGAATTAATTACAGTCCACCCTTCGGCTTCTGTTTCTGAATCTTTCCAATTGAAAACAATTTCAGGTGACTTGTTTTCAAATTGTTGTAATAAATCTTTCATTTTGTTGTGATATGTTTATTTTGCGTAAATGTATAAAATAGAATAATGTGAATAATGTATTTCGCATCAAATTTAGTAAACAAAAAAGAAAAGCCGAAAACTATTTGGTTTTCGGCTTTTTGAATATTTAAAAAATTAAGAACTATTGTCCTAATAAGTGTTTTTTCAAAGTCTCGTCAACTGGTTTATCTGAAAGCCAGATTCCGAATAATGCTTTTTTGAAATCAAATCCTGCAATTTTGCCTTTCAATACTTCATTTTTGGAAACATAAACATTTTGATCCAACGGATTGTAAGCTAATATAAATACATCTTTTTCTGTAATGGGATCACTTAAGAAACTTTTTAATTGCTCAATTCTTGGACGTAACTGTTCTAAATTTGCACCGGCAGATTTTTCAAAACCAGTATTCATGGCTTTTGTCAATTTGTTAGAAGAAACCATAGAAGAAGTAATTTCAATTCTAACCGCCATTTCAGTATCGCTGTCAATTATGAATTGAGGATCTTGAGTTAATTGCGATAAATACAATGCCTGCACATAAACTTCCAACCACATTTTAGATCTTCCGCCTGCGCCGTTTAGCTGTAAACTTTTGCCTTGAAAATCTATTTTTCTAGGAACAGTTACACCGTTAACGTCAATTTGAGTTTGTGCTGAAATAGTATAAAAAGGTAAGCTTAATAGGAGTGTAAGGAGTAGTAAAATCTTTTTCATGTTCTGTCAATTTTTTATTTTTTGGTCAAAAATAATGTTAATTTATTAATATTTGGTTCATTTTTGAGATGTTTTTTTTCTGTAAAATTTATATCTAATTTTTGTATTGTATTAATAATCAAATTAGTAAGACTTGTTTTACGTAGTTTTACGCATTTTAAGAATTGTTTAACTTTTGGACTTAAAAGATTTGTCAATATTTTCAGTTTTTCAAAGATTTTTTAGTGGATTATCTCGACAGAATTTTACAATATTTGTTGCAAGATTAATGTTCATTTGAATAAAAAGATAAATAATCACGAAAACGATATCGTTATCTTTGCTGATCTATTAATTTTGTATGCATGCATTGTAAATTACACTTTTAAAAAGTATCTTTGGAAGCCTTTGAACTGAAAAGTTTGGGTACTGAAAAAACAAAAACATAAAAAACCATCAACTAAAATTCTGTTTGGAATTTGGTTGAAAAAACATTTTAAAGTATACTACTATGGATTTTAATCTTACCGAAGAACATTTGATGATTCAGCAGGCAGCAAGAGATTTTGCTCAAAATGAATTATTACCGGGAGTTATTGAACGTGACGAAAAACAAATTTTTCCAACAGAGCAAGTCAAAAAAATGGGCGAGCTTGGATTTATGGGAATGATGGTGGATCCTAAATATGGAGGAAGTGGACTTGATGCTATTTCTTATGTGATTGCAATGGAAGAGATTTCTAAAGTTGATGCTTCGGCTTCGGTAGTAATGTCTGTAAACAATTCATTAGTTTGCTGGGGATTACAAGAATATGGGACTGAAGAGCAAAAGCAAAAATATTTACCAGGTCTTGCTTCAGGACAAATTCATGGTGCTTTCTGCTTAAGTGAGCCAGAAGCTGGAAGTGATGCAACTTCTCAAAAAACAACTGCGGTTGATATGGGAGATCACTATTTAGTAAATGGAACTAAAAACTGGATTACAAACGGAAATACTGCATCAGTATATTTGGTAATTGCGCAAACACATCCAGAATTGAAGCATAAAGGAATCAATGCTTTGATTATGACGAAAGATATGCCAGGTTTTGCTGTTGGACCAAAAGAACAAAAAATGGGAATCCGTGGATCTGATACGCATTCTTTAATGTTTACGGATGTGAAAGTTCCAAAAGAAAATAGAATAGGTGAAGATGGTTTCGGATTTAAATTTGCCATGAAAACATTAGCTGGAGGAAGAATCGGAATTGCTTCTCAGGCATTGGGAATTGCGTCGGGTGCTTACGAATTGGCTTTGAAATATTCTAAAGAGCGTAAAGCCTTTGGAACAGAAATTTGCAATCATCAGGCAATTGCTTTTAAATTGGCTGATATGGCTGTTAATATTGAAGCAGCGCGTCATTTATGCATGAAAGCGGCTTGGGATAAAGATCAGCATAAGAACTATGATGTGAGCGGTGCAATGGCAAAATTATTTGCTTCGCAGGTTGCAATGGACACTTCGGTTGAAGCAGTTCAGATTCACGGTGGAAATGGTTATGTAAAAGAATACCATGTAGAACGTTTAATGCGTGATGCAAAAATCACTCAGATTTACGAAGGAACTTCTGAAATTCAGAAAATCGTAATTTCAAGAGCTGTTATCGCTGGATAAAATTAGGTTGCAATAGATTTGAATTTGAAAACCCTTTCGGCTTTTAGTTTGGAAGGGTTTTTTTTATGAATATTCTTTTACTTTTCATAAGTTTATACTTTAAAGAAAATTTTCCTTCTAATTCAAAACCAACTATTATGAAAAAGCTATACTTTTTACTTCCCTTTATCTTCTTTGCCTGTAAATCGAGTACTTCAACCCTTCCTGAAAAAGAGGGAAGTTCAAAACCAATTGAAGTAACTTATAAAGTCAATGAAACGGAGATCTCTGATTTCTTAAAATACCTTTCTTCAGACGAAATGGAAGGGCGTGAAACTGGAACAAAAGGAATTGAAAAAGCAGCAGTGTTTTTGGAAGATTTTCTAAAAAAGAATAATATCAAACCTTATTTTAAAACGTATCGTGATACGCTGACTAATTTTAAAAGTCCCGCTTTTAATATAGTTGGAGTAATTGAAGGGACAGATCCTGAATTGAAAAAAGAATTTGTGGTGCTTAGTGCGCATTACGATCATATTGGGATAGAGAAAAAAGAACAGGCTGATAAAATCAATAACGGAGCTAATGATGACGCTTCGGGCGTAACTTCTGTTGCTGCGATGGGGAAGTATTTCAGCGAAACGAAATCTAATAAACGCAGTATTTTAATTGTCTTTTTTGCTGGAGAAGAAAAAGGATTGTTAGGTTCAAAAAGTTTAGTTCAGAAATTGAAAGATCAAAACTTTAATCTTTATACTCAGTTAAACATTGAAATGATTGGTGTTCCAATGAAAAGAGATTATCTGGCTTATATTACAGGTTTTGATAAATCGAATATGGCAGCCAAAATAAATGAATACACAGGGAAAAATACGATAGGATTTCTACCAAAAGAAGCAGAATATCAATTATTCTACAGATCGGATAATTATTCCTTTTATGATGTTTTCAAAAAGCCATGTCAGTCCATAAGTACTTTTGATTTTGAAAACTTTGATTTCTATCATCATGTTTCAGATGAATTTAAACTAATGGATATTCTACATATTACTGCTTTTACGCAGGAATTGTTGCCGGCGATTACTAAAATTGCCACTTCTCCAACACAAGAAATAACCATGAATAAATAAGAGGCTGTTTTACGGCATTTGATTATTTTTGCTCCATGAAAAATATTATTGTTACCGGAACGAGTAGAGGAATTGGTTATGAATTAGCATTGCAGTTTGCCAATGCAGGAAATCAGGTTTTAGCCATTTCGAGAAAAATACCTAAAACGCTTTTAGAACATCAAAATGTGACTTGCCTGTCTATTGATTTGGCAGATGAAACAGCTTTGACAGAAATAGAAAGCTTTCTTTCTTCAACATGGAAAAAAGTAGATGCAGTGGTTCATAATGCTGGAGCTTTACTTTTGAAACCTTTTGCAGAAACCACTCAGGCCGATTTTGAAAGCATTTATAAAGTCAATGTTTTTGCTGTTGCAAATCTGACTAGAATCTGTCTTCCGTATTTACAAAAAGGGAGTCATGTTGTAACAATCAGTTCCATTGGAGGAGTAAGAGGAAGTTTGAAATTTGCAGGATTGGCCGCTTATAGTTCGAGTAAAGGTGCTGTTATAACTTTGACTGAATTATTAGCCGAAGAATATAAAGAACAAGGTATTTCGTTTAATGTTCTGGCTCTAGGTTCTGTTCAGACTGAAATGCTGCATGAAGCTTTCCCAGGTTATCAAGCGCCGATTTCTGCTGAAGGAATGGCGACTTACATTTATGATTTTACCTTAAACGGAAATAAATATTTTAACGGAAAAGTACTCGAAGTTTCTTCAACTAATCCATAAAAAAAGTTATGAGTTATAGGTTATGAGTTTCGGATGATGGAATAAAAAAAACACTAATGAAACAACAAGCCAGCTTATTGTATTTAAAAACAGTATTGCTTTTTTACTATGACTCTTAACTTCTAACCAATAACATTTAACTTTAAATTGAGCGAAACTTTAGCTAAATATATTCCAGAACATGCGGTAAAACCCGTTTTCGATTTGATAGTGGCCAATCAGGTGCATTTGAAAATTGTAAACGAGCGTCAAACCCGTCACGGAGATTATAGACGCGGACCAAGTGGGAAACACGAAATTACGGTTAATGCCAGTTTGAATAAATACAGGTTTTTAATCACATTGATTCATGAAATTGCGCATTTGGTTGCTTTCGAAAAATTTGGAAGAAACATAAAACCACATGGAAATGAATGGAAATTTACTTTTCAGCGTTTGATGGTTCCGTTTATAAGACCGGAAATATTTCCGGGACATATTCTGCCATTATTGGCAAGACATTTTAAGAATCCCTCGGCAAGTAGTGATACGGATACGACTTTATCTCTCGCTTTAAAACAATACGATAAAGAAAGCGATAAAAATTATGTATTCGAAATACCTTACGGAAGCGTTTTTAGAATCAAAAATGGTAAGGTTTTTAAAAAATTAGCGGTTAGAACAAAACGTTTTGAGTGTATCGAAATTAGTTCCGGAAAAACCTATTTGTTTAATCCAAATGCAGAGGTTGAGTTAATTAATGTTCAATAAATAAAATCCCAAATTCCATTCTAAATAGTTTGAAATTTGGGATTTTATATTTGGGATTTCCAAAGAATTGGAATTTTTAATTACTTTATGTCTTTCAAATAAGCTTCTCTAACTTTTTTAAACAGATTAGAAGAGTATACGAATTTAACAATGTCTTTGTTGTCGGTTACAAAGATTTCTTCCTTGGTTCCTTGCCAGGCTTTTAATCCTTTTTTTAAGAAAACAATGTTCTCTCCAATTTCCATAACAGAGTTCATATCGTGGGTATTAATCACCGTTGTAATATTGTATTCTCTTGTGATTTCCTGAATTAAGTTATCAATCAATGTTGAAGTATTTGGATCCAGACCAGAGTTTGGTTCATCACAAAATAAATACTTCGGATTGTTTACAATGGCTCGGGCAATTGCCACACGCTTCTGCATACCTCCTGAAATCTCTGATGGTAATTTTTTATGAGCATCCACCAGATTTACTCTTTCTAAAACAAAATCAACACGTTCTTTAATTTGTGCCTTAGTATTGTTGGTGAACATTCTTAATGGGAAAGCTACATTTTCTTCAACTGTCATTGAGTCAAACAATGCGGAGCCCTGAAATACCATTCCGATTTCAGTTCTTAATTCACGTTTTTCATCTTTGTCCAAGTCAGAATAAACTCTTCCGTCAAATTCAATAGTTCCTGAGTCAGGGGTATGGATTCCTAACAAGGTTTTTAATAAAACTGTTTTTCCAGATCCACTTTGTCCAATAATCAAGTTGGTTTTTCCAGTTTCAAATACCGTCGAAACGCCTTTTAAAACTTTGCTGTCGCCAAATGATTTTTCTATGTTTTTTACTTCTATCATTATCCTAATAATAATTGAGTTAATATATAATTTAGAAGGATAATAGTAACAGATGTCCATACAAACGATATTGTACTTGCTTTACCAACCTCTAATGCACCACCTTTCATGTAATAGCCATGAAAGGATGGAATTGTTGCCAATAACATAGCAAAGATTAAAGTTTTGATAAAGGCATATGTAATATGAAAGGGTATGAAATCTTTCTGAGCTCCCATAATAAAATCTGCTCCGGTTGAAAATCCTCCGTAAGCACAAGCCATCCATCCGCCAAAAATTCCTAAAAACATGCTAATTCCAATTACAAAAGGATACATTAGTAAAGCTATAATTTTAGGAAAAACAAGATAGTTTAAAGAATTGACACCCATAACCTCCAAAGCATCAATTTGTTCTGTAACACGCATTGTTCCGATACTAGAAGTAATGTAAGACCCCATTTTTCCGGCCATAATTACCGAGATAAAAGTAGGAGCAAACTCCAAAATAACAGATTGACGAGTGGCAAAACCAATTAAATATTTTGGGATTAATGGATTAGTTAAGTTTAAGGCCGTTTGAATGGCAACAACTCCCCCAATGAAAAAAGAAATGAAGCAAACAATTCCAAGAGAGTCAATAATAAGGTCATTGATTTCCTTAAAGATTAGATTTTTCATAACAGGCCATTTGGTCTGTTTATTGAAAATTTCTTTCAGCATTAAAAAATATTTCCCGATTTGGGATAAATAACGAATTAGCATCATAATTTTTAAATATTGGCTAAGGTAAAAAGAAGTTATGAGTTATGGGGTATGAGTTCCCTTTTTTCGACTGTTTTGGCAATCAAATTAACTTTTGTTTCATTTTCTTCCAACGATAATTTCTAATAAAATTAGCTTGTTCAGGAGTTACTAATAAAGGAGTTTTGGCACTTTTAGCTTTCATAAAACCTTTAATGTAATCTAAAAAAAGGAATGGTTTTTTCTTCATCATCGCCAATTTTGCCGAAGCAATCGCAGTGATCCAAAAGCCATATCCTAAGGTATAAAAAGCTTCACCTTGTTTGTAGCGGGCTGTTTTGTTGTAATTTGCACCAGTTGGTTTTAGATGTTTTACATGTAAGGATTGATCGGTAACTATTTTCCAATCGTAATATTTACACAATAATTCATCTACAGTATCCCAACCCATTGCAGGTTTTAAACCTCCAATTTGTTGGAAAGTTTCTTTTCTGTAAGCCTTTAAAGCGCCACGAATGTGGTCTTTATCGGTTAGGTTTTCTAAAACCCATTCGCCGTTTTTATCGATATAGCAGAATCCGCCCACCATTCCGATTTTTGAATCAGATTCGAAATGTTTGATTATGGTTTCGAAATAGTTTGGAGGAAAAATTAAATCACCGTCAATTTTTACAATAATATCATAATCAGAATCCAAAGTTTCAAAACCTTTCTGAAAGGCCTGAATCACTTTGCTGCCTGGTAAATGAATAGCATCTGAAGTTTTGTTTACAACAGAGATGTATGGATTTTTTTTTGCGAATCCCAACACAACTTCTTCTGTTTTATCAGTTGAATTATCATTGACAACCACAACTTTTGAAGGCAAAACGGTTTGCGAAACCAGAGATTGTAAGGTTAAGCCAATTAAGTCTTGCTCGTTATGTGCCGGAATGACGATGTAGTATTTCATAAATTTTCAATTTAAAGATCCAATTCTTTAAAATTCCAAATTCCAATCTTAACGAGATTGCTAAAATTGGAATTTGGAATTTTTCTATTGGAATTTGCCTTTAGGCTTTTATTTTTTCTGCCGCAACAATGTAATATCTTGGAGTGAAATATCTTAATAAGGGTCTAAGTCCAAGTTTTTTTACCGGATGTGTAAATTGAAGACGATCTGTAATTTTCCATCCTGTTTTTTCTAAAAGCCAGTCCAATTGCCAGTCTTCAAATTCATGGTAATGCCTGTCCCACATATCCGTTTTAGAACGGTATGCCGGTGAAAACCATAAACGCAACGGAATTGAAATTAGCAATTTGTCACATTTTACGTTTTGTAAAATGGTATACGGATTTAATAAATGTTCGAAAATTTCAAATGCTGTAAAAACGGTATAATCTTCTGTTTGTAAAGCAGTATGATCGTTATCTAAATCTTCGCCTTTAGTATTTTTTACAGTATAACCGTTTTCTTCCATTATTTTGGAGAACGGATTTGGAACACCAAAATCAAAAATGGTTTCAGAGGTGCTAACGTGTTTTTGTAAAAATTCTAAGGTAAGTCTGAATCTCTTATTCGGAAACGTTTTTTCGTACATAGTCATTGCGAACGAATCTCTCGTTCATGAATTGTTAATTAGGTCGCAAATATACTAAAAAAGTATTCAGTGTTCAGTTTTTAGTATTCAGTTGCGGTGGTAAGTTTTAAATGAATTTTTCGCAAAGACGCGAAGTCGCAAAAGTTTTGATAAAAAAATAAACCATATAAATAATATAAGTTCAATTAAGAGAAATCTTAAAATATCTTACATTGCTTATATGGTTTAAAAAACTTTGTGACTTAGCGTCTTTGCGAGATTATTTCGCTTAAACTTATAAAGCTTTATTTAATATCGGTAAACAAAAGCATTAATATTCATTCCTGCTCCAACTGAAGCAAAAATAAGAACATCACCTTTGTTAATTTCATGGCCTTCCACTTTTCCTTTCAGAATTAAATCATACAAAGTAGGAACAGTTGCAACACTGCTGTTTCCTAAATCATGAATGCTCATTGGCATGATGTCTTTAGGAGGAGTTTGTCCGTATAATTTGTAGAAACGTTCGATAATGGCTTCGTCCATTTTTTCGTTTGCTTGATGAATAAGGATTTTTTTAACTTCATCAATTGCAATTCCGCTATTATCTAAACAGTTTTTCATTGCACACGGTACATTGCTTAACGCAAATTCGTAAATTTTACGTCCGTACATTTTGATGTATTTTGTATCTGGATCTAAATCTTTGTTATATGATTTTCCGAAGAAAAGAAAACCAGCTTCGTCAGTTGCAAAAGTAGCGCTTTCGTAAGCTAATAATCCAGCTTCATCAGTTGAAGCTTCCAAGATTGAAGCTCCGGCACCATCAGAATAAATCATTGAATCACGATCGTGATCATCTACAACTCTTGATAAAGTTTCGGCTCCAATTACCATTACTCTTTTTGCCATTCCTGATTTGATGAAAGCATTGGCCTGTAAAACACCTTCGATCCATCCCGGACATCCAAAAATAATATCGTAAGCGACACATTTAGGATTTTTAATTCCTAATTTGTTTTTAACACGTGTTGCTAAACTCGGTAAAATATCGGATTGAGTGGTTCCAGTTTTTACATCCCCAAAATTATGTGCGATGATAATATAATCTAAAGTTTCAGCATCAATATTTGCATTGGCAATTGCTTTTTGCGCAGCAAAAAAAGCTAAGTCAGATGCGGTTTGATCTTTTTCAGCATAACGACGGTTCTCGATTCCGGTAATGCCTTTAAACTTTTTAATAACGACTTCGTTCGGATAACCAAAAGGAGTTCCATCCTCATTTAAAAAAACATGTTTGTCAAAATCTGTGTTTTTTACTTCTTGATTAGGAATATAGCTCCCAATACCAATAATTTTTATTTTCATTATTTCCTTTAATTATCCCATAAATTTCATGCTAATGTATAAATAAAAAAATGATAACTATCATAAAAAATATTATGCATGCATATAATTATGGAATAACGATTTTTTAAAAGATATATTGTTTATTTTTTAACGATTTTTTTGTTTTTCCGAGATTTCAAACGATTGAAATGAAAGTGAAGATAAAAGTTTTTTTTCATGTTTGAGGTTATCTCTTAATTTGTACTATTGAGAAACCCGACAGGTTTTTAAAACCTGTCGGGTTTCTTAGGATACGGATTTGCGTGAGGGATAGGAGGAAGCTACCGAAGTAGCCTGGATAGCCCGACCCCGATAAAACAAGCGGGCGGCTATGCTCAAAGTAATTTTGCCCGTTTGTTTTATCGGGGGCACGCCCAGATGATTTTTGTTTTAATTGTTTCAAATTTCAGGTTTCACGTTCTACAGAAAACCTGAAACCTGAAACCTGAAACAAAAAAACAAAACCCGACAGGTTTTAAAACCTGTCGGGCTTGAATATGTATAAGAAAACTATTTTTTAGCTTTCCATATAAGCTTCAATCGGAGCACAGCTGCAAACTAAATTTCTATCACCATAAGCATCATCAACACGACGAACTGATGGCCAGAATTTATTGTCAGCGATGTAATCTAATGGGTAAGCTGCAGTTTCTCTAGAATAAGGGAAATCCCAAGAATCAGAAGTTAACATTGCTAATGTGTGAGGTGCATTTTTCAATACGTTGTTTTTATCATCAGCAGTTGCAGCTTCGATTTCTTTTCTGATTGAAATTAAAGCGTCACAGAAACGATCTAACTCCGCTAAATCTTCAGATTCAGTTGGTTCGATCATTAAAGTTCCAGCAACTGGGAAAGAAACCGTTGGAGCGTGGAAACCGTAATCCATTAAACGTTTTGCGATGTCACCAACTTCGATTCCGTTTTCTTTAAATGCACGGCAATCTAAGATCATTTCGTGAGCTGCTCTTCCACATTCTCCAGTATAAAGAATTGGGTAGTGTCCTTCGAAACGAGATTTCATGTAGTTTGCATTCAAGATAGCGTGCTCTGTAGCGCTTTTTAATCCTTCAGCTCCCATCATTGTAATGTAACCGTAAGAAATTAAACAAACCAAAGCAGATCCGTAAGGCGCAGATGAAATAGCAGTAATTGCTTGCTCACCACCAACATTTAAGATTGGGTTTGTTGGCAAGAACGGAACTAATTTTTCGTTCACACAAATTGGTCCAACTCCAGGTCCGCCACCACCGTGAGGAATAGCGAAAGTTTTGTGTAAGTTTAAGTGACAAACGTCAGCGCCAATTGTAGCAGGATTTGTTAATCCAACTTGTGCGTTCATGTTTGCACCATCCATATATACTAATCCGCCGTTTTCGTGGATTAATTTTGTGATTTCAATAATTGAAGATTCGAAAACTCCGTGAGTAGAAGGATACGTTACCATTAAACAAGATAAATCATCTTTATGTTCAATTGCTTTTTCTCTTAAATCTTCTACGTCAATGTTTCCTTCTGGAGTAGTTTTCGTAACAATGATTTTCATTCCGGCCATCGCTGCAGAAGCAGGATTTGTTCCGTGAGCTGATGATGGAATCAAACATACATTACGATGCCCTTCGTTTCTTGACATGTGGTAAGCACGAATCGCCATTAATCCAGCATATTCTCCTTGAGCTCCTGAATTTGGCTGTAAAGTTGTTCCAGCAAATCCAGTAATTACATTTAATTGTTGCTCTAATTTTTTAAGCATTGTAAGGTAACCTTCTACTTGGTCAACTGGTGCAAACGGGTGAATGCTGTTCCAGTTTGGCATTGAAAGAGGCAACATTTCAGAAGCTGCATTTAATTTCATTGTACAAGAACCTAATGAAATCATCGAGTGATTCAATGATAAATCTTTACGCTCTAATTTTTTGATGTAACGCATTAACTGACTTTCTGAATGATGATTGTTGAATACATCATGCGTCAAGAAAGAAGATGTTCTTTCTAATGAAGCCGGTAATTGACTTCCAGTAGATAACTCAGAAACCGTAACAGTTTCTTTCCCTAAAGCTTCAGCAAAAATTGCAACGATTTGGTTAATGTCTGCAACAGAAGTTGTTTCGTTTAATGAAATTGAAACTGAATCAGCATCAGGATAGAAGAAGTTTACTTTGTTTTTCTCCGCAACCGTTTTTACTTTTTGAGCATCAGCTTTTACTAAAATAGTATCAAAGTAAGCAGTGTTGGTTTGGTAAACTCCTAATTTATTTAAAACTTCAGCAGTCGTCACTGCAGAGGCGTGAACTTTATTTGCAATATATTTTAATCCTTTTGGTCCGTGGTAAACTGCGTACATTCCAGCCATAACTGCCAATAAAACCTGAGCCGTACAAATGTTTGAAGTCGCTTTTTCACGTTTGATGTGCTGTTCACGAGTTCCTAAAGCCATACGTAAAGCACGGTTTCCGTTTGCATCAACAGAAACTCCAATGATACGGCCCGGCATTGAACGCTTGTATTCGTCTTTAGTTGCAAAGTAAGCAGCGTGAGGACCACCGTAACCCATTGGTACACCAAAACGCTGAGTTGTTCCAACTACTACTGCAGCTCCCATTTCTCCCGGAGAAGTTAAGGTTGCAAGTGATAAAATATCAGCAGCAAAGGCAACTTTGATTTCGTTTTCTTTTGCTTTAGCAACAAAGGCACTATAATCATTTACTTGACCGTATTTCCCAGGATATTGTAAAATAGCTCCGAAGAATTCATTTGAAAAATCAAATGTTTCATGGTTTCCAACAACCAATTCAATTCCAATTGGAGTTGAACGCGTTTGAAGTACAGATAAAGTTTGAGGTAAAATTTCTTCAGAAACGAAGAATTTGTGTGTATTGTTTTTCTTTTGATCTCTCGTACGAACGTCGAATAATAAAGCCATAGCTTCTGCTGCAGCAGTTCCTTCATCTAGTAAAGAGGCATTGGCAATTTCCATTCCTGTCAATTCGATAACAGTAGTTTGGAAATTTAAAATAGCTTCCAGACGACCTTGAGCAATTTCTGCTTGATAAGGCGTGTAAGCTGTGTACCATCCTGGGTTTTCGAAGATATTTCTCTGAATTGGAGCCGGAACGATAGTTGGGTGATAACCCAAACCAATGTATGATTTAAATGTTTTGTTTTTCTTTCCTAATTCGCGAATATGATTTGCAAATTCGAATTCTGTCATTGCAGGATCTAAATTCAAAGGCGCTTTTAAACGAATATCGTCCGGAAGGGTTTCATAAACAAGTTGTTCAATCGAGTCAACACCAATGGTTTGTAACATGTGTTGAAGATCTGTTTCTCTTGGACCAATGTGTCTTAAAGCAAAAGCATCTGTTTTCATTTGTAGCAGTCTATTTTTTAAAGATCAAAAGTAATTTGCCGGGTGTTTTATTTGACGTAATCTCATGCTACACAGGGTTTATTACATTTTATAGTAAATGTGTTGTTTTTTTGTGGCGCAAAATTAAGTATTATTAATAATTTAATGGGTATTTTTAACTTCATTTTTTATCAATTTTCTAACTAAAGAGTTGATTTGTTACCAATTGATTAGATTTCGTGATATGAAACTCCTCAAACAAATATTGAATTTTTATTTAAACAGCAGTATTCACGTGGCTTTGTCGTGTTATGCTTTAGTTCGAATTACGTTTCATGTGTTTCATATTCAATATGATGAGCCAATGGCACTATTTGTTTTTTTTGGAACAATTGTAGGATATAATTTCGTAAAATATGATGCATTGGTTCGAGTAAAGAAAAATCCAATCGGGATTCAGTTAAAAATCATCGCCGTTTTGAGTTTTATTTCGCTTCTTTTGGTTGGCTATCATTTTTTCCATTTAAAGCAGATTACCCAAATTGTTTCGGTCATCATTTTTCTGATAACGGCGCTTTACACTTTACCCTTTTTCCCAAACCGAAGAAATGCCCGAAACTGGGCAGGCGTGAAAATATACATTGTAGCACTTTGTTGGGTTGGTGCGACTTTGGTTCTCCCTTTAATAAATGCCGAAATTCCGTTTACAACAGATTTCTTCATCAAATGCATTCAACGTTTTGTATTGGTTTTTGTTTTGATTCTGGTTTTCGAAATCATTGATTTAGCCAATGACGATCCGCATTTGCAAACCGTTCCACAGACAATCGGCGTGAAAAAAACAAAATTTTTAGGGCTTTCACTTTTAGTACCGTTTTGGTTTTTAGAAATTTTCATATCAACATTTAATTATCACGATGCCTTCATCAATTTGATAATGGTCATTATGCTAATGCTTTTTATCATCTTTGCCAATCCAAATCGCTCCAAATATTACACTTCTTTTTGGGTAGAAGCGGTGCCGATTTTTTGGTGGCTGATGGTGGTTTTTTTGTGATAAATATTTTGGGCGTGCCCCCGATAAAACAAGTGGGCAAAATTACTTTGCGCATATTCGCCCGCTTGTTTTATCGGGGTCGGGCTATTCGCGCTACTTCGGTAGCCAGCTCCTATCCCTCACGCAAACTGTGAAAACGAGAAGTATCATTTTCAAAATATAATGTTTATTTGTCAGTATTGCCAATGGTTTTAACCATTGGGACGCTTTCTTTACGCAAATATTCGAAACGTTTCCCGCGGTTGAAACCGCGGGCTATGTTTGAAATGTAGAATTTGAAGAAAAGAAATTTCAGTAAACTGTTTTTGAATTTCCTCCAGTTTTAACTAGAGGAAATTGAATTTATTTTTATCTGCGAAATCTGCTAAAATCTGTAGAATCTGCGTGAAATAAAATCCAATCAAATATTTTTCTCTGAAATCTCTTTCAAAACCTTATTTCTTCCTAAAAGAAAATCCGTCAAATGTCTCTTCAAGAACAAAACATCAAATAACTTCCCGAAAATCCCAAACGGAGTTTTATATTGCAGTTTATCTTTCATAATTGTAAATCCATTTTCTTCTTCAAAAAAATGTTCATGTCCGAAAGATTTGAATTTACCTTTTTCCATTTCATCCACAAAATAATCATAGAAATTCATTGCTGTAATTCTGCTTTTATGCGTAAGATAGAATCCAAAATGTTTTCCCCGCCAGGTTACTGTTTCATCCAAATTTATTAAACCAGAAATTACGCCTTCAATGGCGCTTTCTTTTGAAGGACTTGCAGATTTTTGATGAATGTCAATATTTCTTGAAACATCGAAGACGATTTGTTTTGATCCTTTTATTTTGGTTGTGAGATGAATTGTTGTCATTTTTTATTGGCTTTGCAAACCCTACAGGTTTTTAAAACCTGTAGGGTTTCATTACGAATTTATCAAAGTTTTAAAACAAAACGGTGTGGATTTGGTTTCTATATTAAATCCTGAAAAGCCTCATCAATCTCCCCAAACTTAAACTCAAACCCATTTTCCAAAAGTCGTTTTGGAACTACATTTCTGCTTTTCAAAACCAATTCCGTTTCTGTTCGAATAAGGAAAGATCCGATTTCTAAGAAGAATTTGTTCAGTGGAATTCCAAAAGGAAAACCAACCGCTTTTCTGAGTTTCTGCATAAAATCAATATTCCGAATTGGAGTAGGAGAAACAATATTGATAACACCAGTCATTTCTTTTTCAATAATAAAATCAACTGCATTAGCAAAATCATCTTCATGAATCCAGCTCACAAATTGATTGCCTTTTCCTTGTTTTCCTCCAAAACCTATTTTTGCCAAAGCCTTTAACGGAATAAAAGCACCGCCATTTTTTCCTAAAACAATCGAAGTTCGCAAAGCGGTTTTTAACGTATTTGGAGTTTCGGTTTTAAAGAATGCTTTTTCCCAAGATAAAGCCACATTTATAGAAAAGTCATTTCCAATCTCACCATCCACTTCATCCATTTGTTTGTCAAGAGAAAATCTGTAAATAGTTGCCGTCGATGAATTCAGCCAATGTTTCGGAGGATTCTTGCAATTCAAAACCGCTTTATTTAGGATTTTTGTACTGTCAATTCTAGACCAAAGAATTTCTTTTTTATTCTTTTTTGTATAACGGCAATCAACCGATTTTCCAGCGAGATTAATTAAAACGGTTGCGTTTTCTAACTCTTTTTCCCAACCGGTAAAAGTTCTGGCATTCCAGTGTACATATTTTATTCCGTCAATTGTCTCTGCTTTTCCGCGAGTCAGAATTACAATCTCTTCAAATTTATTTTTGAAATGATGGACTAAAACTTGTCCTAAAAATCCAGTTCCAGATGCTATTATAAGTTTGCTCATTGGTATGTGTTTTTATAGCCACGAATTGCACAAATTTTCACGAATTAATATGCAGCAAAACGCTAGAAAAATTAGTGGAAATTAGTGTAATTCGTGGCAAACCATTTTTACATATTTAAAATTAAAATCAAAGCAAGAATTCTGTATAAAATCCAAGTGAAAGATAAGTAAAAAGGAAGTTTTAAAATTTTTACTCTTCTAAAATGTTCCAAAAACATAATCAAAACCGTCACTCCAAACCAACCCAAAATAATCATTTGCGGAAGCTGGAAAAACTGACTCAAAATTAAGATTGGTATCAAAATTAAACTTCCCATCAAAGAAATCGTCATTAAATTTCCTGCGTAGTTCAGAATCGTTTGTTTGTTCAATTTTAAAAGCAATAAACTTTGAAAAACAATTTGTCCAAAAGCTAAAATGATTTCTCTTGTAATATTGCTCTTTGGCAAACTCGGAATCAAATTAGAATAACCGAAAAGAATAAAAGTAGTTACAGTTAATGCAAATCCGATATACAGAAATCTGTATTTGTAATTAAAATCGGGAGTACATTGCAATTTGTTTTCTTCTTTTACATTTCCCGGAATAATTACTTTTCTATTGTAAGAAACAAAAGAATACATTTTTTTCAGGATAAAATGAATGGGTTTTACTGTTGCTATTTTTTCAATTAAAGGAAAGGAAAATCCAACTACTTTTATAAGACTATCAATTCCATAAATAACAGTTTGAGATTTATTGTCAACCAAAGCAATTTCGTTTGGAGCGCGTTTTAAATCCACAAAACTTTGTTCTTCTTCAGATAATTGACAATACGATTTTCTTCCGTTTTCATCCAGCATACCACTTTTTACAAATCCAGTAGTGTATAAACTGCAAAGCGGACAATCTTCATCATAAAGTAAGGTTTGGTTTTCTAACGTTTTCATGATTTTTGGTTTTAAAGATGAATAGTTTTATGCGTATAATTCCTCTTGAATCGGAATCAGTTCAATTTTTCTTTTATTCTTCACTGTAATCTTTGATCCTTTAGCTAGAAAAACAGAAGTTAGTTTTTGATCTTGAAGAAATGTAAAATCGGTTCCATAAATTTTTTCGAAATTAATATCAATTCGGTGATTTAAAACTTCCAATTGTTCCCATCTTGGATGTGTCACTTCATATTCAAAAGTGGTTTCTTCATCGATTTTGGTATATCCGAAATAATGTTCTGTGATAAATTCAGCTTCAAAATCAATTTCAATTTCTGTTGGAATATTTTTAGTTTCTAATTCGATTGTATTCCATTCCTCATCATTTTTCCATTGATAAATAAAAGTATTGCTGTTTTTGTTTTCAAGAATTTCATGTCTCATTTTTTGAGTTTCATAATGTTCCTGATATAAAGTATTGGCAATAAAAGTGATGGCTTTTTTAGGTACAATTTCTTTAATGAAAACTACACCTCTTTTCCATTCTCCGTTTTCAAAACGTTTTACATAAAATCTTAGATTTACTTCTTCAAAATCAATATGAAACGGAACTTTCAATCCTAAAACTTTGGTGTTTTTGAACATAAAACCGACTAAACTCACATAACATCTGTTATTCCAAATATCAATCTCAGTTCCAACAGGAAGATATTTTTCTAGTAGTTTAGCCTCAACTTCATAATTGAAAAGGGCTAAGTTTTTCCATTCTGCTTTTAAGAAGTTTATATTTTTCATAACTTTTTGTTGTTTTTAAACTTTCAGGAAAAAATGAAAGCTTAGTTTAAATTTTTTTAATCTGAAGATTTACTTCATCATTTTCATGAACAATTTTCCAAGCCAGTTATCATTAAATTCAGTCATTTTGTCCAGCATATTATCTGCTTTTAAAACAAAATCATACAATTTAGAAGTTTGGTCTACAAAGTGTTTTTCTTCTGCCAAATCACTTGCTTCAATTGTCGAAACTTCTTTTAAAATCTTAAGAGTAGGTTTAATTTCTCTTTTGCTTCTTTCTCTGGAAATTTTAACTGCCAATTCATCCAAATCTTTTTCTGCCGTGAAAAATTCCTTTCTTTCACCAGCTTTAAATTCTTTGTAAACAATTCCCCAATCCATTAAGCCTCTCAGATTCATACTGGCATTTCCACGCGAAATTTGCAATTCTTCCATAATGTCTTCCATAGAAACAGGCTCGTTTGAGACCATTAATAAAGCGTGGATCTGTGCCATCGTTTTATTAATTCCCCATTGAGAACCTAATGCTCCCCAGGTTTGTACAAACTTATTTTTTGCTTCTTTGAAATCCATGGATCAAATGTAAGTAAAAGTTTTTAAACTTTCAAAAATAATTGAAACTTATTTAACAAATTATAAAGTTATGTTAATTCAAACCTTGAAATTTTTGATTAAATAATGATACAGCTATTTTTGTAAAAATCACATTTTATGGAATTATACTACACTTTTTCGGTGCTAATTGTATTGGCATCTTTCTTCGCCTATTTGAATTTAAGATTTTTAAAACTTCCGGGAACCATCGGAATTATGATTATTGCCATGTTGGTTTCAGTGGCAATTCGTCTTTTGGGGGATTCTTATTTTCCTGCAACGACAAAACACTTTTTTGATTTAATAAAAGAATTTGACTTCAACGAAATCCTAATGGGAGCGATGTTGAATTTCCTTTTATTTGCTGGAGCTTTGCACGTAAACATGTTCGATCTTAAAGAACAAAAAGTTTCTATTATGATTTATTCGACAGTCAGTGTCGTTTTATCAGCTTTAATTATTTCTGTTCTACTTTATTATATCGCACCACTTTTAGGAATTACTATTCCTTACATATTTTGCTTGGTTTTTGGAACCTTAATTTCTCCAACAGATCCAATCGTAGTTTTGGGAGTTTTAAAGGAAGCGAAAGTCCCAAAAAGAATCGAAACTAAAATTGTGGGTGAGTCATTATTTAATGATGGAGTAGCAGTAGTAATGTTTGCTGTGGTTCTAAAAATGGCAACCGATCCAACATTTGATGCTACTTTTGGTTCAATATCCTGGTTGTTTATTAAAGAAGGAATTGGCGGACTTTTATTAGGTGCGGTTTTTGGATTTACGGCTTCAAAAGTAATGAAGAAAATTGATGATTATAAAGTTTCGGTTTTAATTACGCTTTCTATCGTAACTGGAGGATTTTTAGTGGCTCAGGCGTTACACGTTTCTAGTCCGCTTGCGATGGTTGTTGCGGGATTGATTATTGGAAATTATGGTAAGAAAGTGGCAATGAGTGAAGTGACTAAAGATTATCTAGGTAAATTTTGGGAACTTATCGATGAGATTTTAAATGCTGTTTTATTCTTGTTTATTGGTTTCGAATTGTTATTGCTTCCAGATTTAAATAAACAATTATTAACAGGTTTTGTAGCTATTTTTATTGTACTGTTTTCAAGATTAACTTCGATTGTTTTACCATGGAAGTTCTTCGATATATTCAAATTCTTTGGAATCAAATCGGCTTACAACAAAGGCTCTTTAATGGTTTTGGTTTGGGGCGGAATCCGAGGTGGAGTTTCTATTGCGTTAGTGCTTTCTATGCCGGAAAGCGAATACAAAAACCTGCTTTTGGAAGTAACTTACATTGTTGTTTTATTCTCTATTGTAGTGCAAGGATTGACTGTTGGGAAATTGGCTAATAAGGTTTTGGAGAAAGAGTAGATGAGAATATAGAAAATAGAATAAAGAGCAAAGATGAAAGGTCTTTATTTTGAAAAAAATTAAATCAAAAAAGGACTGACTCACTTTCGAGACAGTCCTTTTGTATTAAATGCTCCAGCGGAGCAGAATATTTATAGCAAATTCAGTTTTCAACTATCAAAGAGCTCCAGCGGAGCGAAATGTTTTTCAATAGTTTTATCGTTTATCGTCTTTTGAAAAATTAGAAGAACCATTAATATCAATTTTAGTCCCTAAAAAGCGAGGTTCTCGATTTCTTAGTACATCAAAAAAAGCTTTAAAGACAGAAATATATTCTCTGAAACAAACATAATTATATCCTAAATACTCTCCATTATTAGCAGAATAACCAGAAGATTTAATTCCGAGTTTTTGACCGATATAAATTGCTCTATTTAAATGATATTTTTGAGAAATTAAAGTAGCTTTTTTGATATTGAAAATATGTTTAGCACGATACATTGTTGAGTAAGTATCAAAGCCCGCATAATCAATAAATATTTTGGTTGTGTCTACACCATGATTATAACAGTAGTTTTTCATTACCGTTAATTCATCATATTCATCACGGCCGTTATCTCCCGAAAGTAAAATTTTATTGATGCGTTTTGCTTTCCAAAGCATGATTCCGGCATCCAAACGATCTTTTAAATATTTGCTTGGCTGATTTCCGTTAATGCCTGCGCCAAAAATAATTCCGACATCATTTTTAGGGAACTTTTTTATGGAATAATAAATATTCTTTTTAGTCGAAGATTTTACATAATAATTTACGGCAATAATCGAGATCATTCCAATAATGGCAAGATATAAGGCTATTTTAAAATATTTTTTCAATTTTGATTTATGCATTAGTCTTTAATATCAACTGCATTTATAGTTTGAATTTTCCCATCAGCATAAACTACAATCTTTCCATTGGTTTTCTTTTTGTTTTCAATCATTTTTTTTGAAGATACTTTTAAACCTTCAACAATTTTACGCTGTAATTCTTTAATCTTATCTTTTGTCATATCTTACATTGTTTATTTGATTGAATAAGTTCTCATCTATAATTTGAATCTTTTCGTTAATTTCTTTTTCAGCAATAAGTATTGGTAGTCTATTTGAATTATCAAATAACATTACATTGTCACAATTATTCAGATAGATATCAAAGAAATTTTGAATTCCTCGGGTATATCTTCGTTCAATAACATCTTCAGGAATATTATGACCTCCTTCGCTTACTCTGACTTTTACTCTTCGTTTTGCTAATTCAAAAGAGTTTAGCCAAAAGAAAATTAGTGTCACAAAATAACCTTCATTTCTAGCTTTTTTTACAAGCGAAAGATAACTTTTTGCAGATAGAGTGGTTTCAAAAGCAAAATCAACTTCTTTTTGAAGTAGCTCATCAATTCGGTTTAGCATTATTCTTCCAGCTTCAAAGCTTACTTTTTCCGGTTGAAAAGGAGATAAGCCTTTGGCGATTTCATCAGCATTTACGAATTCTTTACAATCTAATATTTCAGGCAGAATTGTATATGAAGCTGTTGTTTTTCCAGCTCCATTACAACCTGCAATTATATATAGATTTTTCTCTTTCAATAGTTTAAATAATAAACAAATATATAAATATTAAAGTAATCCCGCTCTTTTCAACAAAGCTTCAGGTTTTGGTTCCTGACCTCTAAAACGTTTGTACAAAGTCATTGGATGTTCAGTTCCTCCTTTTGAAAGCACATTGTCTTTGAATTTTTTCGCAATTTCTTCATTAAAGATTCCATTTTCATGGAAATATTCAAAAGCATCGGCATCCAGAACTTCAGCCCATTTGTAGCTGTAATATCCGGAAGAATATCCGCCCTGAAAGATATGTGAAAAAGCGGTACTCATCGCATTTTCTTTTACATCCGGATACAATTGAGTGTTGGCAAATTGTTCAGTTTCGAAAGTTTTCAAATCTGTGATATTGGTAGGATCTTGTCCATGCCAAGCCATATCTAATAATCCAAAACTTAACTGACGTAACGTTGCCAATCCTTCCTGAAAACTGGCACTTTCTTTAATTTTCTGAACATATTCAATCGGAATGATTTCTCCTGTTTCGTAGTGATTCGCAAACAAAGCCAAAGCTTCCGGTTCGTAACACCAATTCTCCATAATCTGACTTGGTAATTCTACGAAATCCCAGTAAACAGAGGTTCCAGATAAACTTGGGTAAACCGTGTCAGCCAACATTCCATGCAAACCGTGACCAAATTCGTGGAATAAAGTCGTTACTTCATTAAAAGTCAATAGAGATGGTTTTGTTTCTGTTGGTTTTGTAAAGTTGCAAACGTTCGAAATGTGCGGTCTTTCGTTTACGCCGTCTTTCACATATTGTGATTTGAATGAAGTCATCCACGCGCCGTTTCTTTTTCCTTTTCTTGGGAAGAAATCAGCGTAGAAAATTGAAACTAAATTTCCGTCAGCATCTTTTACTTCGTAAGTAGTAACTTCTTCATGGTATTTATCGATATCAAAAACTTCGGTAAAAGTTAAACCGTATAATTTTTTGGCAACTGTAAAAGCGCCGTCCAAAACTTTTTCTAATTGAAAATAAGGTTTCAGTTTTTCATCATCTAAATTAAAAAGCTGTTGCTTTAATTTTTCAGAATAATACGCGCCGTCCCATTTTTCTAATTGTTCGATTCCGTCCAATTCTTTTGCGAACGCAGTTAATTCTGCAAACTCTTTTTGCGCTGCTGGTTTTGCTTTTGCTAATAAATCATTCAGGAAGGAAAAAACTTTCTCTGGACTTTCGGCCATTCTTTCTTCTAAAACAAAATGTGCGTGTGTTTTGTAACCTAATAAATTCGCTCTTTCGTGACGAAGTTTGGCAATTTTCAGAACGTTTTCTTCATTGTTGAATTCGTTTTTCTGAAAACCTTTTGCGCCAAAAGCAATCGCCATTTTTTTACGCAGTTCGCGATTGTCGGCATAAGTCAAAAACGGAACATAACTTGGATGATCTAAAGTGAAAATCCAGCCTTCTTTTTCCTGATTTTTGGCTAATAATCTTGCCGCTTCGATTGTGCCTTCTGGTAAACCTGATAAATCTTTTTCATCCGTTAAGTGCAATTCGAAGTTGTTGGTTTCTGCCAAAACATTTTCGCCAAATTGTAAACTCAATTTCGATAATTCTTTGTCGATTTCTCTTAATTGGTTTTTCTTGTCTTCTGGCAAGTTGGCTCCGTTTCTTGAAAAGCTTTTGTATTTTTTATCTAATAATGTAGTTTGTTCTGGATTCAGATTTAAACTTTCTTTCTGATCGTAAACGGCTTTTACTCTCGCAAATAATTCTGCATTTAATCGAATGTCATTTCCGAATTCTGAAAGCCAAGGCGAAACTTCTTGAGCAATTTTTTGCATTTCGTCATTCGTTTCAGCCGAATTCAAATTAAAGAAAACACTCGAAAGACGATCCAAAATATCGCCTGAAAAATCCATTGCTACAATCGTGTTTTCAAAAGTCGGCGCATCTGGATTATTTACAATTGCATCAATTTCGGCTTTCGCCAAAGCAATTCCTTCCTGAAAAGCAGGAACGTAATCTTCGATTTTGATTTGCGAAAAAGGTGCGGTGTTGTGTTTTGTATTGAAGTATTGTGTTAATACGCTCATATTATTTATGCTTTTTAAAAATATAAAATTAGGAAATCATAATTTGAATTTCTTCGTATCCTGAAAAGTATTCCAAAAACGAAGTAATTCTAAATTAGTGTTTTCGATACGGTAATAAAGTGAAATGTGTTTGGTGATGACAATTTTATAAACGTTTTTATAATTTGTTTTGAGAAATAAAACATTGTCATTTTTTAAAAGTGTAATTGTGGTATTTACTTTTTCAATGAAATTTTGAGCAACTTTTTCAGACCATTCAGCTTCCAAATAATCGATGTTGTTCCAAAAGTCTTGTTTAGCTTGTGGAGACCAAATTACATTCATTATTTAAAGTATTTTGAATAACGATTTTTGGTTTCTTCCATAACAACATCATGTGAAATTCCTTCATTATTATCTAAAGAATAAATGGCCTCATTTATTTTGGTTTTTTGTTCTTCTGAAAGATTTTCTTTAGATTGAATGAACTCGACAATTTCCTGAATTAAATCGGGATTTTCAATGTCTAAAACTATTTTAGCGAGCTCTATTTTAGAAGTTTGAATGTTCATTTTGCTTTTTTCTCAAAGTTAAGTTTTTCTTTTAGAAATTTTTATAAGGATTAGTTAATTCTTGAAGAGGCTTATTTCGCAAAGATTCACCAAGAAAAAAACACAGAGATTCACAAATTTTGTGTTCCTCTGTGCTTGCTGTGACTGAAAACTGAGACTGATGACTATTTGAGACTTTCAGCCGCTTTATTAACCGCCGCTTTCAATTCTTCTTTATAAGAAATAATAGTATCTAAAACTTTTTTATTGTGGCTTCCAATGATTTGTGCTGCTAAGATTCCGGCATTTTTTGCTCCGTTTAAAGCTACAGTTGCAACAGGAACGCCACCCGGCATTTGCAGAATCGATAAAACCGAATCCCAGCCATCTATCGAATTGCTTGATTTTACAGGAACACCAATTACAGGAAGCGGAGACATTGAAGCCACCATTCCCGGTAAATGCGCCGCACCGCCCGCACCGGCAATAATTACCGAAATACCGCGGTTGTGTGCATTTTTGCTGAAATCGAATAATTTCTCAGGCGTTCTGTGTGCCGAAACGATATCTACTTCAACTTCTACATTAAATTGTTTTAATATGTCGATTGCATCCTGCATAACTGGCATGTCTGAGATGCTTCCCATTATAATAGCTACTTTGCTCATTTTGTTTTTTGTTTATTGGTTTCAAGTTTCAGGTTTCAAGTTAATACTGAGACTTCAAAAAAATATAGTTTTTAAACTGAATACTGTGACTGCGACTGAAAACTATTCACTAATAACTTTAATAGTATTCTTAACTTCCTGTGCAATTCTTCTGGCCTCAGCCATATCTTCATTTACAATCGTAACATGACCCATTTTTCTAAACGGACGTGTTTGTTTCTTTCCGTAAATATGAGGTGTAACACCATCCCATCCTAAAATGGTTTCGATGTTTTCATAAACCACGTTTCCAGAATGACCTTCGGCACCCACTAAATTTACCATAATTCCGGCCACTTTGCTGTCTGTGTTTCCTAAAGGAAGATCTAAGATAGCGCGTAAATGATTTTCGAATTGTGAAGTATAACTTGCTTCGATAGAATAATGTCCAGAATTGTGCGGACGTGGCGCAACTTCGTTTACCAAAATTTCGTCATCTTGAGTCTGGAACATTTCAACGGCTAAAAGTCCAACGTGATTGAAGTTTTCTGAAACCTGCAAAGCAATTGCTCTAGCTTTTTCAGCAACTTTATCGTCGATTCTTGCTGGGCAAATTACGTATTCAACTTGGTTTGCTTCTGGATGAAATTCCATTTCTACAACCGGATAGGTTTTCATTTCTCCTGATGGATTTCTAACCACAATTACTGCCAATTCGTTTTTGAACGGAACCATAGTTTCAGCAATGCATTCTACATTTGGCAAGGTATCTAAATCGGATGCTTGACGAACTATTTTTACTCCGTTTCCGTCATAACCAAATTCGGTGCATTTCCACACAAAAGGTAATTTTAGATCGCTGATTTTAGATTTTAGATTTTCTAAATTTTCAAATCTTTCGAAAGGTGCAGTTGGGATATTATTTTTAGCGTAAAATTCTTTTTGAACGCCTTTATTCTGAATTCCTTTTAAGGTTTTTGGAGACGGATATATTTTTAAACCTTCGTTTTCCAATTGTGTCAAAGCTTCAAGGTTTACCAGTTCAATTTCGAAAGTCAAAACATCGACTTGTTTCCCGAAATTATAAACCGTTTCATAATCCATTAAATCGCCTTGAAAAAACTTGTTGCAGGCAATTTTACTCGGCGCTTCGTCGCTTGGATCTAGAACGTAAGTTTGTATGTCAAATTTTCTGGTGTCGAACAAAAGCATTTTGCCTAATTGTCCGCCACCTAATATTCCTAATTTAAAATCAGAAGAAAAATAATTCATTTGTATTATAGTGTATTTAGAAATTCATCGGGAGTGAATACATTAATTTCAGAAAATTTAAAATCTTTTAAATCTCGTGTAATGATGCAATCCATTGAATTTATTGATTGAGCCGATGTAATTTGAATTGCATCTTCAAAATCTTTGTGATTGGATTTTAAACTTTTTTTAATAATGTTTACGTCAATAGGAATTATTTCTATATTCTGAGTAATTTCATCTAAAGCCATTCTAATTTTTTCTTCTGGAATTAATCTTTTTAACAGATAATGAAGGGTTATTATAGTGTTTGATGTAGAATATAGCTTGATTTTTTTATCAACGCCTAAAGTGTATATTTTTAATGAATTATGCACAAAAGGCTGTCGATTGGCGAAAATATCCATTAAAATATTAGTGTCAATAAATACGTTTTTCATAGACCGTATTTTTCTCTGTAATGTTCTTCTTTTACTTTCTCTTCGTCAAAATCATCTGGTAAAGTAACTATTCCAATAAGCTTTTTTACTTTCGGATGAATGTCGTCGTATGTTTCTGTCTTCTCAGTTAAATTTTTAAAGTAACTTTCTACCAACTCAGATAAGCTTCGGCCTGTTTTTTTAGCATACAACTTCGCTTGATCGATAACCTCTTTTTCAAGCGATAAAGTGAGTTTTGTATTCATATACGTAAAGTTTTTACAAATGTACGTAAAATAATTATGTCGCGTTTTTGCAAAGATAGTTTTTAATCTTTTTTTAGCCAAAATTTAGTTTTCTGCCACAGATTAAAAGGATTATAGAGGTTTTTTTTGTTTGCCACGAATTACACGAATTTCCACGAATTATTTTTTTTTCAAATTCAACATAAAAAATTAGTGAAATTAGTGTAATTCGTGGCAACTAAAACTTATTTTATTTTCTTCAAAACTTCTTTGGCGACGGCTTTGTATGCGGGCGAATGGTCTCCGAAATCTTTATCGATTATGATTTTTAGTTCGGGATGAATCCAGTCGTAATAATTTCCTAAAATATATAAAGTACGAATAGAATAGGCTTTTGTGGCGACTTTGGTATCGTTAATGAGCCAGTCGAAAGAAGCTTCGATGCAGTCTTGAAGATTTTCTTCGGAGAGTTTTATGCCGTTTTCGTTTTTCTTGTAATGCGATTTTACCAAAAGCTGAACCACTTTTGCAATCGGTCGCAAAGAACTTTCATCTTTTAAAACTTTTAAATTCGAACAGAAAAAATCAAGATGAGGCTGGAGCCAATACAATTCTTCGTATGAAACAAATTCTAAAATCCAGCAAGCTTTATGATTGTTTTTATCTTCGGGCGAAAAGCAAATCGAAACCAATTCACTAAAAAGCGAAGGGTTTTCTAAAACATCTTTTGCCGTTTTGAGACGATTTTCTCTATAAGCATTGACGTAATCCAGTTTTTTCTGCAATTCGGAAAGCATTGTTTTGTGAAATTAAATACAATGCTAAAATACATAATTTAATGAGATAATTCCGTAATAGTTTATCGGCAATCCAGGATAATAAAATCTTGGTAGTGCATTTCCAACGGCAGTGGCATTGGTCAAAATCATAGAAGCGTATTTTTCGTCCATTACATTATTTATGCCTGCATCAAAATGAGCTTTTAAACCTGATAAAATTTCAAATTGATAACCGGCTTTTAAATTCAGAAGTGAATAAGAATCGGAATAATCGGCATTTGAATCATTCATTGGGATTTTGTCTGTAAACTGAAAATCGGCGGTAAAGTAAAATCCTGAATTTAGGTTTAAGGTAAAACCAGCGCTTGCGGTATTGGCTGGAACTCCGGTTAATTTGTTTCCGGAATAATCATTTCCGTTATCGACAAATTCTTTAAATTCATAATTTCCAATTGAAGTTCCGACATAAGAATTTAGAGTAAAAATTCGATTGATTGGCCAATTATGATTTAAGGAAATTTCAATTCCTTCATGAAAGGTTTTTCCTGCATTCATACCTTCGTATTGATCATCGCCGATTCTTTTGGCTACCAATAAATCTTTAATTTCCATTCGATAAATTGCAATTTCGGCATATAGTTTTTTATTGAAAAAATGAAGTTTTCCACCCAATTCAAAGTTATAACCCGTTTCAGGTTTTATGTTTTGATTGATATTACCCGTTGAGGTTAGAGTTTCTTCGGTTGCGGGAAGAGAAAATCCTCGGCTTGCAGAAAAATAGATTGTCTGAACTTCATTTGGCTTGAACAAAAAAGAAAGTTGTGGCGAAAAAATTCCATCGTAACTATATTTCTCCTTCGGATTATTCGCGGAAGCGGGAAAATCATTCTGAAGTTCGAATTTGGTTTTGTTGTAATTTAAACCTGCCTGAATCTCAAATCGATCAGAAAGCAATGTTCTGATTTGCGAAAAAACATTATAAAAATGTCTTTTTTGATCGGTTGCAGTAAGCTGATCGCCTTGCAGACTTCCATTCCCATTATTTTGCTGATACAAGTTTTCGAAAGTATTTCCGCTATAATTATCTCTGAAATATTCTAATCCCGCAATAAATTGATTTTTAATTTTTCCGATATTGAAATCTCCCGAAAATTGAGTTCGTACACCCGAGGCAAAAGTATATTGACGCAAAATATCAAAAGGTCGCGGTTCGTTGCTGTCTTTATAATTGATAAAAACAGAAGTCGAATTATTCAAATGATCATTTAATTTAAAATCATAAGCCAATCCTGCCAAAGTTGATTTGTATTCTTTAAAACCTTTTGAAGCAACCCAAGTTGGAGCAGCCGCTTGTGGATTATTTTCGAAAGTGGTTTTGTTGATTGAACTCGGAATGTAAGCTTTTAAATATGTATAGTTGGAGAAGTAAGTCAGTTTGCTGTTTTTCTTTCTGAATAATTCACCGCCAAGTGTAATTCCTTCCCGATTGTAAACGCTGTTTTCTCGCCAGCCGTCGGTCTTTAAATTATGATAACTTAGATTTAAAGAAGCACTTTTTTCATTCAAATTAAAACTGACCCTGTTTTTCAATAAACCAAAAGAGCCAATAATAGAACTGATTTCAGTTTGATAATTTCCTTTATTAAATGTTTGAGGCGAAATTAAAATTGCTCCGCCTAAACCAGCGCCATAAATACTCGAAAGCGGACCTTTTATCACTTCAATTTGATTAATGTTTTGAAGATCGATATCGTCAATTACGGTTTCGCTGTTTCCAGATGTCAGAGGAATATTTCCATAAAAAGCTCTGATTTTATTCGTTCCGTATGGTGTTCTGGCGCCAATTCCACGAATCGAAATTCGGGTTGTGGTAATATTCGACGATTGCATAAAAACACCCGGAATCGTATTAATGATATTACTAATGTCTGTGGTGTTATTTCGAAGTAATTCTTTTTCGGATAAAATGCCAATTGAAGCCGGACTATTTTGCAAATCCCGATTAATATGAAGCGGACTTATTAAAACTTCGTCTAGTTTTTGGGTTTTGGTAGAATCAATATTTTCTTGTGCTGAAATGTTTTTAGAAATAAAAAGAATCAAAAGAAAAAGAAAACAATTTTGAAAAGGCATAAATAAGGGAGGTTAAAAGTGCTGTTTTATTTTAACACATAGAAACACAGTCATTGATTGAGGCAAAAAAGGCGTTTTACTTATCAAAAGCCACATAGAAAAACTATGTGTGAAAACGGGTTTTCTTAGTAACATCTTTTTAGAACAAAAATCTATGTCTCTATGTGTTTAAAAATCTTTATAGTTTAGTTCCACTCTCTAAGAGAATTGGAATTTGGAATTTAAAAAAATTGGAATTTTATTTATTCGCTGTTACTTTCCAAATCGTATTTCCGCTATCATCATTTACCAAAAGCGATCCGTCATTCATAACAGTTACTGCAACTGGACGTCCATAAACTTCTGCTTTTTCATCATTTGAAATAAAACCAGTTAAAAAATCTTCTGGTTTTCCTGAAGGTTTTCCATCTTTAAAAGGAACAAATAAAACTTTATAACCTGAAATTACAGATCGGTTCCAGGAGCCATGCTGACCTACAAAAGCGCCATTTCTATATTTTGCAGGAAAAGCATTTTTAGTGTAAAAGGCTAATCCCAACGAAGCAGTGTGAGCACCAACCGGAACATCGGGAACAATAGCTCTTTCTATCAAATCTTTTCGTTCGCCTTTCCCTTTCCATCTTGGGTCGGGAATACTTCCAAAATACGAATAAGGCCATCCGTAAAAACCGCCTCTTTTTACACTCGTAATATAATCTGGAACCAAATCATCGCCAAGTTCATCTCTTTCGTTTACCGCTGTCCAAAGTTCTTTTTTGTTGGCTGGATTCCAGTCCATTCCCATTGGGTTTCTAAGACCTTCAGCATAAATTTTTTCGCCGGTTCCGTCAGGATTGATTTCTAAAATTGCGGCACGGCGAATTTCTTTATCCATTCCGTTTTCTCCAACATTGCTTCCTGAACCAACACCAATATAAATCTTCGTTCCTTCAGGATTAGCAAGCAAACTTCTTGTCCAGTGATTGTTGTATCCGCCAGCAGGAAGCTCAACAATTTTAGTTCCTTTGGTTTCTAATTTTAAAGGAGTATTTTTATAGGGGTAACGGTAAAGTCCGTCGGTATTTGCAATGTAAAAAAAGTCTTTAAGAATTAGCATTCCTAGAGGTCTGTTTAAACCAGAAATAAAAACTTCGCGAGTTTCATATTTTCCGTCTTTATCCTTATCGCGTAAAATGATAATTTGGTTTTTGCTTGTTCTGGTTCCGCTCTCCACAACAAAAATATCATTGTTTGGTCCAATATAGCTCCAACGCGGATTTTCGAAACCGTCAGCAAATTTCGTTACCGTAAAACCTTCAGGCGCTTTTGGGGTTTTTCCTTCTGGCCAGCCTAAAACTTTACTGTTCTTTGTTTTGGATTCGGTTGCGTAGGGCGGGGGAAGTGTAATATCTCCGATAGCCGTTTTTACAACATTTCCCGGTTGTTTGGCAAGTGCTTCTTTTTCTTCTTTTTTTACTTGTCCGTTGCAGGAAGTCATTATAGCTAATAACGGAATTGAAAACAGGATTAACGATTTTTTCATTGGTTTTTTGGAGTTAAATAATTATATCATAACAATTTACTGAAATTTAAAATAGCCTAAAAGACTGGTTTGTAAATATTAACTGATATTTAACATTCTAAAAAAAATAATCCAGATACAGTCCATTTTGATATAAGCTGTTAAGTTCTAATTCTGTATCTTTGTCCATTATTTTAAAAAGAAAAATAATGATACAACTTCACGATAAACAATTTGTTCCGTTTATTTCGGCTAAAGAAATTGATTTTGCTTTAACTAAAATAGTGGCTCAGGTAGAAGACGATTTTGGAGATGATACGCCAATTTTTATTGGAGTTTTGAATGGTGCCTTTATGGTCGTATCAGATTTTTTGAAAAAATATAAAAAACCGTGCGAAGTCTCCTTTATCAAAATGGCATCGTATGAAGGAACTGAAACAACAAATTCAGTTAAAGAATTAATCGGAATTAATCAGGACTTGTCTGGAAGAACGGTAATTATCATCGAAGATATTATCGATACCGGAAATACAATCGAAGAATTGAAACATTTGTTTAAAGCACAAAATGTAAAGCATTTTAAAATTGCAACATTGTTTTTTAAACCCGAAGCATATAAAAAAGACATAAAAATAGATTATATCGGAATTCGTATTCCGAACAAATTTATTGTGGGTTATGGTTTGGACTATGATGGATTAGGAAGAAACTTAACCGAAGTTTACAAATTAGCAGAATAACAAAACACAACTATATATTCATTTTAAAACTTCTGAAAGACAGAAGTAACAACACTCATTTCAATTATGATTAACATTGTTTTATTTGGAAAGCCTGGTGCAGGAAAAGGAACTCAGGCAGAATTTTTAAAAGAAAAATACAATTTAACACACCTTTCAACAGGAGATATTTTTCGTTTCAATTTAAAAAATGATACTGAACTAGGAAAAAAAGCAAGAGTTTTTATGGACAATGGAGAATTAGTTCCTTGCGAAGTAACAACTGCAATGTTAATTGATGAGGTAAAAAAACATCCTGATACAGCAGGATTTTTGTTCGACGGTTACCCAAGAACAATCAATCAGGCAGAAGCTTTAGACAAATTTTTGCCAACAATTGGTTCTAGCGTAACAGCAACAATCGCTTTAGAAGCTGATGACGAAATTTTAGTAGCACGTCTATTAGAAAGAGGAAAAACAAGCGGAAGAGCAGATGATCAGGACGAAGAAAAAATTCGTGTGAGATATCAGGAATACAATGAAAAAACAGCTCCGTTAATCGATTACTACAAAGCACAGAATAAATTTTACGCTGTAAACGGTATCGGAGAAATTAAAGATATTACAGAGCGCTTAACGTCAGTTATAGATAATTTGTAGAAGCTTTTTCCAGCTGTACGTTACTAGTCCTCGCTAAAAAAACTATTTTTCCAAATCATAAAACGAGCTTCCTCCGGTCGCTGTTTTCTGGCAGGAAAAATTAGTTTTTTTAGCTCCGGGCTATTCACTTCCATCTGGGCTATTTAGATTACGATTACGAATTACATTAACGAGACTATTTTATAACGAATCCCCTATCAATTGGAAATACTAATAATATTTTTTCTAATTCTACTAAACGGAGTTTTCTCCATGTCTGAGATCGCTTTAATTTCAGCCCGTAAAAACAGGTTGGAAACAGCAGCGAAAAAAGGCAACAAAAGTGCTAGAACGGCACTCGATTTAGCCAATTCGCCAAACAAATTTTTATCAACAGTACAAATCGGAATTACCTTAATCGGAATTTTGACGGGTATTTATTCCGGAGACAAAATCACTGCTGATGTTGAATTATTTGTGGCAGGTTTTGCAGCTTTAAAACCTTATGCACATTCAATCGCAGTTGGAATTGTGGTGGTAGTTTTAACTTTCTTCTCATTGGTTTTAGGAGAATTACTTCCAAAACGAATCGGATTAAATTATCCGGAAGCAATTGCTAAAATGGTAGCAATGCCAATGAAAATTATTTCGATTATCACGGCGCCTTTTATTTGGCTGTTAACTTCTTCAACAGATTTCCTGCTGAATGTTTTTCAGATTAAACCAACCGCCGACGGAAAAGTAACCGAAGAAGAAATTAAAGCCATCATTAAAGAAGGAACCGAAGTTGGAGAAGTTCAGGAAATTGAACAAGATATTGTGGAACGTGTTTTCCATATTGGAGATCGAAAAGTAAGTTCGTTAATGACACACCGTAAATCGGTTGACATGTTGCCTTTAAAAGCGGACAAGGCAAAAATTAAGGAATTGGTTGTTCAGGATTTGCATGCGGTTTATCCAGTTTACAACGACAATTATGATGATATTGTTGGAGTTGCAACCCTAAAAAATATATTTGCAAATATTGAAAACGATAATTTCGATTTTGCCTCAATTATAACTGAAGCACCTTATTTAATGGAGCATACCACAGCTTATAAAGCTTTGGAAAACTTCAAAAAAACAGGAATTCATTACGCTTTAGTTTCAGACGAATACGGCGTTTTTCAAGGTATGATTACGTTGAATGACATTTTAGAAGCTTTAGTTGGAGACGCATCGGAATTTTATAAAGACGAATTCCAGCTTATAGAAAGAGAAGACGGTTCATGGCTGGTTGACGGACATTATTCGTTGCACGATTTCTTAACGTATTTCGAGTTAGACGAATTAACCAATGATTATGAAGTAAACACCGTAAGCGGTATGATTATGACCGAGCTTTCTCATATTCCAAAAGAAGGTGAAAAGTTAGTTTGGCAAAAATTCGTTCTTGAAGTTATCGACATGGATGGAGTTAAGATTGACAAAGTGCTTGTAAGAGCGCTAAAAGAGTAAAAAGAGTTTTCAGTCTCAGTTTTCAGTCTCAGTTTTATGCTGAAAATTTAGATTGAGGCTCAATATTAAATAAAAAAGTTACAGTCACAATTTACGGTCGCGGTTTGCGCTGGGACTTAGATTGAGATTAAATCAAAAATAAATTATAGTTTTCAGTTACAGTTTTCAGTCGTATTTAGTACTGAAAACTGCGACTGCGACTGAACACTTAGAAAAATGACAGAAGGAAATTTTGTAGATTACGTTAAGATATATGTTTCATCCGGAAAAGGAGGAAAAGGATCTACGCATTTACATAGAGAGAAATTTATTGAAAAAGGTGGTCCAGACGGTGGAGATGGAGGTCGAGGCGGACATGTGTATTTAGTTGGGAATAAAGGACTCTGGACATTATTTCATTTAAAGTTTGCACGTCACATTAAAGCGGGTCACGGTGGGGATGGAGGTTCTGATAGAAGCACAGGTGCAGACGGAGAAGACAAAATCATTGAAGTGCCACTGGGAACTGTTGTAAAAGACAAAGAAACCGGAGAAACACTTTTTGAAATTACCGAAGACGGAGAAAAAAAGATTCTTGCAAAAGGAGGAAAGGGAGGTTTAGGAAACTGGCATTTTAGAAGTTCAACAAATCAAACGCCTCGTTATGCACAGCCAGGATTGCTTGGTGTGGAAATGGATGTGATTTTAGAATTGAAAGTCTTGGCAGATGTTGGTTTAGTTGGTTTTCCAAATGCTGGAAAATCTACTTTATTATCTGTTTTAACTTCGGCTAAACCAAAAATTGCCGATTATCCTTTTACCACTTTAAAACCAAATCTAGGAATCGTAGCGTACAGAGATTTTCAATCCTTTGTAATTGCCGATATTCCTGGAATTATTGAAGGGGCTGCTGAAGGTAAAGGTCTTGGGCATTATTTTTTACGTCATATTGAGCGTAATTCAACGTTGCTATTCTTAGTTCCGGTTGATGCACCGGATATTAGAGCAGAATATGATATTTTGGTTAACGAATTAACGAAATACAATCCTGAAATGCTGGACAAAGAACGTCTTGTCGTGATTTCAAAATGCGATATGCTGGATGATGAACTAAAAGCAGAATTGAAAGCTGAACTAGATGTTACTTTCAAAGATGTTCCTTATATGTTTATTTCGTCTGTTGCACAGCAAGGTTTGACAGATTTGAAGGACAGGCTTTGGAAAATGCTTAACGAGTAAATTATATTTTTATACAATTTTAAAAAAGGATATTCTGGAAATTGAATATCCTTTTTTGCTTGTGATAAATAATGACATTAAGAACGCGGATGCAACGGATTTACTTCGTAAAGTCGCGGATAAACACGAATTTAAAAAAAAATCAGTTTAAATCCGCGTCTTCGCGATAGCGAATCTGTTTAATCAGTGTTCTGCTTTTGTGTTAAATTCTTAATAAAAGACTAAAAAAGCGAAAACATGTGCAATTTTGGATTTGTTTTTCGCGGAATAATTATAAATATGAGCTATATTCGCATCACTTAAACAAAATAACATGAAAAAAGTAATTTTATTCTTGACCATGTGCCTTATGACTTTCCCTATGAGAGCCGATGAAGGAATGTGGTTTTTGATGTTTATCGAAAGATTGAACCATAGAGATATGGAAAAAATGGGCTTGCAATTGACAGCCGAAGAAATTTACAGTATCAACAATCACAGTTTGAAAGATGCGATTGTACAATTCAATGGAGGATGTACTGCAGAAATCGTTTCAAATACTGGTTTGGTATTGACAAACCACCACTGTGGATATAGCGCAATTGCTGAACTTTCGTCTGCAGAACGAAACTATTTAAAAGATGGTTTCTGGGCTAAAGACCGTAGTCAGGAAATGAAACCAAAATCTTTGTTTGTTCGTTTCTTTGTCCGTATGGATGATGTTTCTAAAAGAATCTTGTCTAAAGTAAACGATCAAATGACGGAAACGGAAAGAAACAAAGTGATTCAGCAGGAAATCTCTTTGATCGAAAAAGAAAACAGCGAAAACGGAAAATATACGGTTTCTGTTCGTCCATTCTTTCAAGGAAATGAATACTACTATTTTGTTTATCAGGATTACACAGACGTTCGTTTAGTGGGAACACCACCAGAAAGCGTTGGTAAATTTGGTGGAGATACAGACAACTGGGAATGGCCTCGTCAAACTGGAGATTTCTCTATGTTTAGAGTGTATGCAGATAAAGACGGAAATCCTGCAGCTTACTCAAAAGACAATGTGCCTTTAAAACCAAAACATTATTTGCCAGTAAGTATTAAAGGCGTTAAAGAAAATGATTTTGCCATGATCTTAGGTTATCCAGGAAGAACAAACCGTTGGATGCCAGCCGGAGGAATTGAGCAAAACATTAAGTATGCATATCCTGCTTGGGTTGAAGGTGCAAAAACCGGAATGGACGTAATGAAAAAGTATATGGATAAAGATGCAACTGTTCGTTTACAGTACGCTTCTAAATATGCTTCGACTGCAAACTACTGGAAAAACCGTCAAGGTATGATCGATGCTTTAACAAAAGCTGGAACGGTTGATACTAAAGCAGAACAAGAAGATAAATTTTACGAGTGGGCAAGCAAACCTGCTAATAAAGAAAAGTACGAGAATGTAATTCCGACTATCAACGATTATTACAGAGAAACAAACTTAAAAGCCCGTCACGATAATTATTTGACACAGCTTTTACGTACTTCTGCTTATGCAACTGCACCAGCTAATTTAGGAAATGTATTAATTGCTTACTACAAAGAAAATGATGCGAAGAAAGCAGAAATGCTTCCTAAAATCAATGCATTGATTGAAAGCGTTTACGGAGAATTTTATGCTCCGTTAGAAAAAGATATTTTAACTGCACAGTTGAATTTATATGCTTCTAAAGCTGCTGAATACGGACTTGCTCCAGAAATTGCAAAAATGAAAACGGCTAACAATGGCGATTTTACTGCCGATGTAGCAAAAGCAACGGAACAAAGTTATTTTACATCTAAAGAAAAAATATTGGGGTTTTTAGCAGATCCAAAGCCAGTAGCCCTTACACACGATCCGTTGTATATTATTTCTAATGATTTGTTGACAAAATACCGTTCTAAAACAGACGATCAGGCAAAAGCTGATGATGGTTTCGCAACAGCTTTCCGTAAATTGGTTGAAGGTCTTAGAGAATCTAAATTAAACGCGATTAAATATCCAGATGCAAACTCTACTTTGAGATTGACTTACGGAAAAGTTCGTGCTTTACCTGCAGATCCTCGTAATGATGCAAAAATCAATAACTATACTACAATGGAAAGTATGGTTAAAAAATACAAAGCAGGAGATCAGGAATTTGACTTGCCAGCTCGTTTGTTAGAATTGAACAAGAAAAAAGATTTTGGACAATATGCTGATAAAGCAGGTTACATGCCAGTAAACTTCTTGACAGACAACGATATTACTGGAGGAAATTCAGGATCACCGGTTTTGAACGGAAAAGGCGAATTAATTGGTATTGCTTTTGACGGAAACATTGAAGCGATGGCTGGTGACGTAATTTTTGATTCTAATTTACAAAGAACAATCAACGTAGATATTCGTTACGTACTTTGGATTATCGACAAATACGCAGGAGCAAAAAACATTATCGACGAATTGACGATTGCTAAATAATCTGATTTTAAATTCCAATTTATAAATCCCAAATTCCAATTTCTCAAAAAAATGAAATTATTGGGATTATATGGTTCGATGTAAAATAAAAATTCAAAACCTAACAGAATTAAAGCTGTTAGGTTTTTTTGTTGTTTCAGTTTTATGATAAAAAGTTAATTTTGAAATCAACTGTCATCCTGAGCGAAGTCGAAGGCTTGCAAACTGGAACGGGTCTTCGACTTCGCTCAGACTGACAATCGATACGCAAAAGCAAACCTAACAGTTTTTTTGTTGCTTTGGTTTTATGACAAAAAGTTAATTTTGAAATCTACTGTCACCCTGAGCGAAGTCGAAGGCTTGCCAACTGGAAAGGGTCTTCGACTTCGCTCAGACTGACACAAAGATATACTAGATACTTTTTTTGGAATTTGGACACGAGCGCTAGCGAACTGGCGAAGCAATTTCAAAATTTGGAATTTTTATTGAACTTTCACTCGAATTCCTTTTGTATGGCTTGCGAATTCTGGTGCATACATACTTTGGATTGTGGTAATTCCGTTGGAGAATTCGCCAATGTTATTTACTCGAATATCATATTCTAAAACATAAGTTCCTTTTTTGATTTGGTCAAAGAACAAATGTGTGGCCGCATCTTTTGTACTCATGTAATAACCTAATCCATTTTTGTATTGATATTCAGAAAGAACATTGACAGGTTCAAAACATGAGGCACGCATATCTTTTAAATGAACATACTCGGTATCTTCTTTTGAGGTAATGATAAGTCGAACCGTAACCAAATCTCCAATTTTTAATGGATTTTTTGTTGTAATTTTTTCTAATTGATTTCCTTTGAGAGTACTTTTCTTTAGATATAATTCTTTCGAAACAGATAAAATTGCACTGGAATTGTTTTTAATTTTGTCCAAATCTTCAAAGTATTGCCAATAAACACCTCCAAAACCTGGAACTTTAGATTTGTTTTCGATTTTTATGGAAGCCATTTCTTTTTTCACTTCATCTGCTTTCCAGTTTAGTTTGATGTAACCTGTTTCTGCTTCTTTTTCATTTTCGGATAATTTTTTCGTCATGATTTTTTCATCTCCTAATTTGATAACCGTATTGTCTTTTACCGAAAGCCAATCGGTTCCCTGCATTAATAAAGCATAAATGGCTTCGGTTGTAGATTTTGTTGTGGGCCAGTTCTTGGTTTGTTTGTTTTTCAATAACCAGACTTTCATCGCATCAACCGATTTGGTGTCGTTATTTATTTCGGCGAAAGCCTCAATCAATAAAGCCTGAGTTTCTATCGGAGCCTGATACCAATACCATCCTGATTTGTTGGCAATCCAGTACATTCCCCAGTCTTCGTTGTTTGATGCAGTTTCTTTTAGACTTTCCAGAATTGTTTTGGCTGTTGCTTTTTCTCCAAAACGATTTAGTGTCAAGGCAGCTAGTCCTTTCTCGTAAAGAGAATAGTTTAACCAGCTTTTTTTAGCTGTTTCTATATATAGTTTTGAGGCTTTTTTCAAAGTATCAGGTAAAGGATATTTCTCTAAATAAAAACTTCTGGTATAAAGATAATGCAGATCAGAATATGGATTGAGCCAAATTAATTTATCGCTCTTTTTTAGATTTTTGGTTGTGGCTTTATAGTATTCTAAAAATTTAGAATCTATAAACGGAATTGCAGTAGCTGTAATCTGCTCTAATTGAGAAGTAGTGTTGTTTTTTTGAAGTTTTTCCAAATGTCCGAGGCCGGCCAGAATATGTCTCGTGATGTATTCATTTTCGTAGTTTCCTCCAAACCAAGAAAAAGCACCCGAAGGCAGTTGTTTTTGTTTTAATTTTTGAAAAGCTGCATCTTGAGAAGTTTTCATTTTTTCTAAATCGAATAACAATGCAAGATTTCTTTTCTTTTCATTTTCGTTTTGCGCATCATTCAGCCAAGGCGTTTCGGCCAAAATGAGTGATTTTAATTCTTCATTATCGTCCAATTTTGAATTTAATTTTTCATTTTTTCTCCATTCTTCAAAGATGCTGGCGATTTTTGGATTGCTTGCAATGATCTCCGTAGCTAGCGAATTGGCATAAAAACGTGCGAAAGTCTGTTCGGCACATTCATGTTCATATTCCATTAAATAAGGAATTGACTGAATGGCAAGCCAAGTTGGGTTAGAAGTATATTCTAGTGTAAACTGATGATTTTTTAATGTTGTAGAATTATTGTTTTTTAGATTCTCAAACGTATATTCTTTAGTTGAATTCTCGCGAACCCAAATCGGAATACTTTCAGTTACCAGCATATTATTGGTCAGAACAGGAATAATATTTTCTTCTCCATCAGAGAAATTACCTGCTTTAGCTACGATTTTGTATTGAATGCCTTGTAGACCTTCGGGAATTGTAATTGTCCAGTTTGCCGTTGTATTTCCGTAAGCTGGAATTGTAAAGTTTTTTATGTTTTTTGCGTTTAACATTTTGGCATCGATTGGTTGCATTGTTGAAGCGTCGAAAAACTGCAAACTTGCGATTCCGGTTTTTGTTTCATTGGTCACATTCGAAATTTTAGTGCTAATTACGATTGTATCTTTTTCTCTCAAAAAGCGAGGAAAATTCGGTAAAACCATCAATTCTTTTTGTGTAACAACATTCTTTTCCAGATATCCTACAACGGCATCTTTGTTATGAGCTAATAAACGAAGTTTCCAAGCCGTAAGTGCTTCGGGAGAAGTAAAATTGAAACTTACTTTTCCTTTAGAATCAGTTCTTAAATTAGGGAAGAAGAAAGCAGTTTCAGAAAGATTTTTTCTGGCTTTGACTTGGGTTAACCCTTCTAATGCTTTTTTTGTTGTAATGATAATAGCGCCATTTGCAGCTCTGCTTCCATAAAGGGCAGTTGCTTTTTGGTCTTTTAAAACATCGATTGCTAAAATATCTTTAGGGTCTATACTGTCTATATTGGCTACTATTATTCCGTCTACGACGTAAATTGGAGAATTTGCACTCGAGATTGAACCGTTTCCTCTAATCATAACTTTATAATCGCTTACACTCACACCAGCAACTTTTCCCGATAATGAATCTGAAATTCCAGCTGTATTGTAAACGGTATTATCTTCTTGAACAACCATTTGGGTAACTGCTCCTGTTAAAGATTTCTTTTTCTGAACACCATAACCCACTACAACAACTTCTTCTAAATTAGAAGATTCATCTTTTAAAATAATATTTTGGATTTTGTTTTGGGAAATAACAACCGTTTCACTTTTAAAGCCAATGTAAGAAAATACAAGTTCCTCATTTTCGTTAGCTTCTATTTCATAATATCCATCATAGTCGGTTGTAGTGCTTCTTTGTGTTCCTTTTACGGTTACAGATACGCCAGGAAGTTCTAATTTGTTGTTATCGGTTACGATTCCCGATATCATTTTGGCATTTGCTGGTTTTTTTACCTTTTTGCTTAATTGTCTTTGATATTCTCTTTGAAGGTAAAGTGCATTGTAATTGGAGCTGTTAAAGTCAAATCCAAACCAGATTAATTTCGTGCTTTCATTTTTAAGTTCTATGGACTTAGAGGTACTATTTGGATAAGAGATTATAGTATTCGTTTTTTCATTTCCTAAAACTGATTTTGTTGTGCCATGAACAATACTGCCACTATTGTAATAACTGTTCCATCTTTCCCAATTTTTTGTAGCAAATTGATCCAAAGAAGCGTCGTACATAGAAGCCAAAACTTCAGCTTCTTTTTTTGTTGCTGTTCCTGTAAGTTTAAAAGACCAATTTTCGGAGCTTCCAGGTTGTAATTTGCTTCTGAAAGTATCTACATCAAATTTTAATTCTGGTTTTTCTGATTTCAAGGCTACAGAGATACTATTATCAAATTTTTCATTTTCAAAAACATTTTCAAAATTAATTGTGACAATATCTTTGAATTCTTTTTTAAGTGGAATTCTAATTACGGTTTCATGATTTTCAAGATGATATGTTTCTTCTGAAAAAATATTGCCTTCAAAATTAGCCGTTCCTATGATATATAAATCGGGTATAACAGAAGTTAATTTTATTAAAGCAAAACCATCTTTTTTTGCATCAGAATTTATTTGTTCTGCAGTAAACAATCTGCTTGCATCAAATTTATCTTTGCTTTGTTTAATTTTAAAAGTGGAACTGTTTTCAATTAAATTTCCAAAACTATCTTGAGCCGAAAAGACAACTTTATAGTTTCCAGATTTATAATTAATAATAAAATCTAAAGGAAGAGTTTTGTCGGTTTCCGTATCAATCTTTTTAGTAAACACTAAGATTTCTGGTGTTTTGTCTTTTAATTTTATATTGGATTCATAAGGAAATAATTTTTCAAATTCTGCATCTGAAATCGCTTCGATATCAGGATTAGGAAAAACTCTGGTTTTGAATTTTGTGGAGATCGGATTAAGAAAATAAATCTTCACATCTCCTTTAACCGTTTTTGACTCGCCATTTAAATTGGTGCTCGTAAGTTTGATGTCATTTTTATTTTTGGTCGAAATTAAGGTCTTGACAATGGTGTTAAGCTCTAAATCATGATAGCCCACTTTTATAGTAGTTTGAGCATCGTGCGTTTCTCCATTAATATCGGTTACAGAAGCTTTTATCAAATAAGAAAAAACAGGAAGTTTTTCTTTTATCGCATTTTCCGAAGGAAGTGCTGTAAAATCAATCGTAAATTTTCCTGATGCATCCGTTTTAGTTTCTCCTGTTTTTAATACTTCATTCGGTTCTTGCGAATAGTAATCTCTAAAATAATTTGTACTTCTTGTAACAGTATAAGTCACTTTCGCATCAGAAATGTTGCTTCCTGCAAAAGCTTTTGCAGTTCCGTTTACTTTTGCTAGTTTATTAAGTTCGAAACTTCCTTTTTTAGGTTCAAAATTAACTTCAAATTTCGGACGTTTGTATTCTTCAACTCTAAAGCCTAACTCTGAATAAGACAAGTTGACATTGTCCCAAAATGGATGTTCGTTTTTTGTTTTATCGTAAGCGTTGTCTTTTTCATAATCATCTGGCTCTTCTGCTTTAATCGTAAAAGTTCCGGTAAGTCCGGTTTTTGGTAAAATAAATTCTCCAGAAAAAGATCCAAATTCATTTGAAGTTACGTCAAATTCTTTAAAATGATTTTGATTTGCATCTTCAACAGTAACTTTAAACGAAGTGTAAGGAACTACAGAAACTTTGTTTTTTAATCTCTGTACAGCAATTCCTTTGTAATAAACCGTTTGTCCAGGACGATAAATTGCGCGGTCTAGATAGAATTCTACTGTTGCGCTAAATTTTTGATCTTTATTATTCAGATCATCATATTCAGTATTATAATAAAGGTAATTTTTGTTTACAGAAAGCGTATCATTTGAAGTGTAGAAAGAGATAAGTTCATTGTAGCCATCTTTCACTTTATTTAAAATAGCATTTCCGTTTTTATTTGTTATAACAGAGAAAGAAGGAGTTTTTACGGTTATATTTTCTAAAGGTTTTCCTGTTTTTCGATCTAAAACCTGATAATTTTCCTGTTTTTCATTTTGTGATGCCAAAACTATAAATTGAGAAACCGTTATGGTTTCAAAAGCAGTCGCTTTTTTGCCTTTCGTATCAGATTCACTTTCAAAATAGACCAAGTAAGAACCTATTTCTAATTTAGGAAGCAAAACTTCAGTAGAATATTCATAATAATCTTTTTTATCAACAAGCGGATAGATTTGTGAGGCTGTAGGTTTTGTTTTTGTGACAAGATTCTCAATTATGCTGTCTCTCTTATACGTTTTAGTCTGCTTAATTTGTGCCTGACTGATTTTAAAGAATGAAATTTTAAGATTCTCAATATTTTGATATCTAATATAACCTCTCGTGTTTTCATTATTATAAATGTACTTTTGAAGCTTTACATTTAAAAATTTATGCAAAATAGCTTCTTTTTTTTGAAGCGCCAATTTATAAGCATTCGATTTGTTTTCTGTTTTTAGAATACTGTCGAGAGTCGCAACTGCTTTTACATTGTAATCTGGATAAGTATGTTTTGATGCATGTTGAGCTAAATAATATGCTTTTTCGAGTTGAATGTTGTGAATAAGATTTACATCATTGGTTTGTTTTTGAAACGCTGTCAAGGCTTTAATGTAATCTTCATCAGCATCAACAATATAATTTTTACTGAATTGAATTCTTTGCCAGATGTTTTCTACTGAAGGATTATTGATTTCTTGTTTTTGATAAAGTTTCAAAATTATTTTGAGATTTTCATTAGAAACAGAATCGAAATTTAGTTTTATAAAATCATTTGAATTTCCTAAAAGCTCTTTTTTAAAATCAAAAAACTCACTTTTCTTAATTTCCCAAGTTCGTAATTTCTTTGTTATAATAGAAATGTTTTCTGATAGTATGTAATTGAATACATTTAATGTTTTGAATTTTTCTAGTGTAGGATAATCAAAGACTACTTCGTATTTTATTAGAGAAGTGTTTTTTAAAATAGCCTCATTTTCTAATGAATTTTTTAAGACGAGATTAATTTGAGAAATGAAATTACTGTCAGTCCATGTTAAAAAATCGGAGTCTAAAACCGTAGTATTCGTTCTTATGTTAATTTGATATCTGTTATTGCTGTAATAATCAGTTAAACATTTCGCGTACACCACATTCAAAATCGCTTTTGATGGAATAGAAGCGCGATTAATATCTGTTTGCAAATTATTTAAAATTTTCGTCTGTGCATTTTCATCAACAACCTGTAAATATTTAGATTGGTAGAAAAAGCATTTTATCATTTGTACTTCGTCTTTTTGATTTACAGCTTTTTTGTAAATTTTGGAAACAATTTCATTGGCAGCTTTTACTTTGCCTTGGTTTTCAAGAGCAATTACATTGTCCCATTTTTTATCATTTTGCTGACTAAAAAGTACTGTCGAAATCAATAAGAATACAAAAAGTATATTTTTCATAAGAAGAGTTTTAATCTTAAGATGTTTAAAATTCAAAAAAGGTTGGAAACATAGAAAGATTATTTAAAAATAAATTTCGTACAAATTACTAATTTATGTTCAAAAGCAAATAGCATTTTATATTTCCTTATTTTTGAAATATGAAAAAGTTGCTGATTTTCTTTTTAATTGTTCCAATGTGCTCTTGGGCACAATCTAATTTTGAAAAAGGAGAGAAGTTATTTCGGGCTAAGAAGTACGATGAAGCACGACCCTTATTTGAAGGAATTCTTAAAACCAGTCCAACAGATAGTAAGGTACTTGAATATCTTGGCGAAATAGAAGCACATCAAAAATCTTGGGTAAAAGGGGCTGAATATTTTAAAAAACTAAAAGAATTGAAACCCACAGTTGCCGATTATTTTTTTAAATACGGAGGCTGTCTGGCAATGCATGCTGTTGAAGTGAATAAAATTAAAGCTTTTTCGATGGTGGGTGATATGAAGGAAGCTTTTGAAAAAGCGATCGAGCTTAATCCAAAACATGTTCAGGCGCGTTGGGCATTGATTGAAATTTATTTACAATTGCCTGGAATTTTAGGCGGAAGCGAATCAAAAGCAATAGCATATTCTAATGAATTAGCGCAGTTTTCTCCAATTGATGGATATTTGTCAAGAGGAAGAATTGAAGAATATTTTAAAAGATATGATCTTGCTGAAAAAAATTATAAGAAAGCGCATGAAATTGGCAATTCAAAAGTCACATTTCAAAAATTATATAATTTATATTTGAACAAACTAAAAGACACAAAAAAAGCGCAGGATTTAAAACGAAAATTCGAAGCATAAAATAAAGATTCTAAATGAAAACACATTTCATTGCCATTGGCGGAAGCGCAATGCACAACCTAGCATTAGCACTACATAACAAAGGATATCAGGTTACAGGAAGCGACGATGCTATTTTTGAACCATCAAAATCAAGATTAGAGAAAAAGGGAATTTTACCAGCAGAAATGGGTTGGTTTCCAGAAAAAATTACTGCAGATATTGATGCAATCATTCTTGGAATGCACGCAAAAGCAGATAATCCAGAATTATTGAAAGCGCAGGAATTGGGATTAAAAATTTATTCCTATCCTGAATTTTTATATGAGCAATCTAAAAATAAAACTCGTGTTGTAATTGGTGGTTCTCATGGAAAAACGACTATTACTTCGATGATTTTGCACGTGATGCATTACCATAATATTGCAGTTGATTACATGGTTGGCGCACAATTGGAAGGTTTCGATACGATGGTTCACTTAACTGAAGAAAATGATTTTATGGTTTTGGAAGGTGACGAATATTTGTCTTCGCCAATTGACCGCCGTCCTAAATTTCATTTGTACCAGCCAAATATTGCTTTAATTTCTGGTATTGCCTGGGATCATATTAATGTTTTTCCAACGTACGAGAATTATGTAGAGCAGTTTGAGATTTTCATTGCAAAAATTACTAACGGAGGTATTTTAGTTTATAATGAAAATGATCCAGAAGTAAAACGTGTTTCTGAAGCAGCAACAAATCCAATTAGAAAAATTGCGTATTCAACTCCAGAATATTCTGTAAGTGATGGTGTAACTTTATTGAAAACTCCAGAAGGCGATATGCCAATTGAAGTTTTTGGTGCGCATAACTTAAATAATTTAGCTGGAGCAAAATGGATCTGCCAAAATATGGGAGTTGACGAAGCTGATTTTTACGAAGCAATCGCAAGTTTTAAAGGAGCTTCAAAACGTTTGGAAAAAATTGCAGAAGGAAAAGGAAAAGTAGCGTATAAGGATTTCGCGCATTCGCCAAGTAAAGTCGCAGCTACCACAAAAGCAGTAAAAGAACAATATCCAAATAGAACTTTGGTGGCTTGTTTGGAATTGCATACGTACAGCAGTTTAAATGCAGCATTCTTGAAGGAATACGAAGGAGCTTTAGATAATGCTGATGTTGCGGTTGTTTTTTATTCTCCAGATGCAGTAAAAATTAAACAGTTGGAAGAAGTAACTTATGAACAGATTGCAACTGCATTTAACAGAAAAGATTTAATTATTTACACCAATCCAACTGAATTTAAAGAATATTTATTCAACTTAAATTTAGATAATACAGCACTTTTATTAATGAGTTCAGGAAATTATGGAGGTTTGAATTTTGATGATGTAAAAGGGTTGATTAATTAGAAAATTAACCAAGTTGAAAATTAGATAATGGGCCGATTGTTGAAACAATCGGCTTTTTTTATTGGAATTCCATTTTTGTACTTTTTATTTTTAGAGTTAATTAAAATTAAAATCGATTGTATTTATTTGAAAGGTTTTTCTTCTTTTTGTATATATTCGCTTTTTATATTGTGTGATTATGGATGAAGGACATTTTGCAATAAGAGATTGGTCAGATGATGACAAACCTCGCGAAAAATTAATGAAAAAAGGCAAAGATGCTTTGAGTGATGCCGAATTATTGGCAATTTTAATTGGCTCTGGAAGCCGAAATGAATCGGCAGTTGCATTAAGCCAAAGAATTTTAGCCAATGCAAAAAATCTCAATGCTTTAGGTAAAATGTCTATTTCGCAATTAATGAAGTTTAAAGGAATAGGTGAAGCCAAAGCAGTTTCAATTGTTGCCGCATTGGAGTTGGGACGAAGGCAGAGAGTAGAAGATGTTTTAATATTAAAAAGAATAACTTCGAGTAAAGCAGTATTTGAAATAATGCAACCCATAATTGGAGAACTTCCGCATGAAGAATTTTGGGTGCTTTTTCTTAATAATTCGAATAAGGTGATTTCTAAATCACAATTAAGTAAAGGAGGTATTGCTGGAACCGTTGTAGATATGCGATTGATTTTTAAGTTAGCGTTGGAAAATGGTGCTACAGGTTTGATTTTGTGCCATAATCATCCCTCAGGAGATTTAAAGCCAAGTAATGCAGATAAACAAATCACGAAGAAAATTAAAGAGGCAGGGGAAATTTTAGATGTTAAAATTTTAGACCATTTGATTATTACTGAATCAAAATATTATAGTTTTGTAGATGAAGGAATTTTTTAATCTATGAATACCAATATTACTGACATTTTTTTTGATTTAGATCATACGTTGTGGGACTTTGATAAAAACTCTCAAATGGCCTTTGATCGTATTTTTAAGAATAATTTTCAAGGAATTAAAATAGAAGATTTTATTGAAAAATATGTTCCCATAAATCAAGAATGCTGGAGATTGTATCAAAATGACGAAATTACGCATCAAGAATTGCGTTACAATAGATTAAAGCTTTCTTTTGATGCTTTGAATTATGTGATGACAGATGAAAATATTGATCAGATTTCGAATGATTATATAGAGTTTTTGCCTGATAATAATTATCTTTTTGATGGAGCTATTGAAGTTTTGGAATATCTCAAACCAAAATATAAACTTCATATTATTACCAACGGATTTGCAAGCGTGCAGGAAAAGAAAATTAATAATGCTTCATTGGGAGGTTATTTCAGTACTATAACAAATTCTGAACTAGCAGGAGTTAAAAAGCCAAATAGTATTATATTTGATTATGCATTAAAGTTGGCTGATACATCTAAAGAAAATAGTGTCATGATTGGAGACGATTTTGAAGCCGATGTAAGCGGTGCGTTAAATGCAGGCTTAGATGCAATTTTTTTTAATGAAAGAAAGCTGGAAGTGTCTGGCAATTATAAACAAATAAACCATTTATTAGAACTAAAAAAATATTTATAATGATGAAAATTAAATTTTTACTTACTGCAATTTTATGTTCAGTTGTTGGATTTGCGCAGTCTGTTTCTCTTAATGATTACAAGGCCGTGATTATACCTTTGAAATATGATTTCATGAAGACTGATAATCAATATCGTTTAGCAACTTTAAGTAAACAAAATTTGAATAAGGCTGGGTTTGAAGCTTTCTACACGAACGAGCAACTACCTGATGGGTACACAGACCGTTGTCAAGTTTTATATATTGATGTAGTAAAAGACAACGCATTTTTAGTAACTAAACTTTTTGTACAGTTTAAAGATTGTTATGGCCAAGTTGTTTATACTTCTGAGGTTGGAAGAAGTAAAGAAAAAGAATATGAATTAGCGTATAAAGAATCACTTGAAAATGCATTTAAATCTGTTTATGCATTGCATTATAAATACAGTGGAAATACTGTAGTGGTTGCTAGAACTACTACACAAGCGCAAGCTCCAACAAAGGTTACGGCTGAAACTTTGGCCGCAGCGGCGCCGGTTACTGCCACTCAGGTTGTAGCAGTTGCTCCATCACCAGACTTAAAAGATCCAAACTTGTTATATGCACAGCCAACAGAATCTGGGTATCAATTAATAGATAAAACACCGAAAGTGGTAATGAAGCTTCTAAAAACTTCACAGCCAAATGTTTTTATAGCAATAAAGGATAATGTTCAAGGGTCTTTAATCCTGAAAAATGATGGTCAATGGTATTTTGAGTCTTATCAAAACGACAAACTGGTTTCAGAAAAAATTACTGTAAAATTCTAAAACATAAGAATGCGGATTAATAGCCGTATTTATCTTTCCAACGGTTCTTTAAAAATTCGCGGTTGCTGTTCTCTCTAGAATTGCTTCCAGGATTGTAAAGAACCGTTTCTTTTATAGCATCAGGAAGAAATTCTTGTTCGGCAAAATTGTTTGCGTAGTCATGAGAATATTTGTATTCGTCACCATATCCCAATTCTTTCATTAATTTGGTTGGAGCGTTACGTAAATGAAGCGGAACAGGCAAATCTCCCGTCTGTTTTACCAGTTGCTGTGCATTTCCAATAGCCATATAAGAAGCATTGCTTTTTGGAGACGTAGCAAGATAAATAGCACATTGGCTTAGAATAATTCGGCTTTCTGGATAACCTATTGTAGTAACCGCCTGGAAAGTATTATTAGCCATTATAAAAGCAGTCGGATTAGCATTTCCAATATCTTCACTTGACAAAATCAGCATTCTTCTGGCAATAAATTTTACATCTTCACCGCCTTCAATCATTCTGGCGAGCCAATAAACAGCTCCATTGGGATCGCTTCCTCGAATAGATTTTATAAAAGCAGAAACAATATCGTAATGCTGTTCACCAGTTTTGTCATACAAGACAGTATTTTGTTGTACTAATTCTAGAACACGATCATTGGTAATTGTAATTTCATCACCGGCTGAGGCATTAATGACAAGTTCAAATATATTGAGAAGTTTTCTGCCGTCACCACCTGAAAGACGCAATAAAGCTTCGGTTTCTTTAAGGTTAATGTTTTTGGTTAACAGATAAGTATCCGTTTTCATTGCACGCTCTAATAAAGCCTCTAAGTCGTCTTTTGTAAAGGCATTTAGTATGTAGACTTGACAACGTGATAATAATGCGGGAATTACTTCGAAACTTGGGTTTTCTGTTGTGGCTCCAACCAACGTAATCCAGCCTTTTTCGACCGCGGCTAAAAGTGAATCTTGCTGTGATTTACTGAATCTGTGAATCTCATCAATAAAAAGAATTGGATTTTTGGCAGTAAATAGTCCGCCACTCTGTTTTGCTTTGTCAATAACATCGCGAATATCTTTAACTCCAGAATTTATGGCACTCAAAACAAAAAAAGGTCTTTTTGATTCTTGTGATATAATTTGGGCCAATGTCGTTTTTCCTGTGCCAGGAGGTCCCCAGAAAATCAAAGAAGGAATAATTCCTTTTGAAATTTGCTGTGTTAAAGATCCAGTTGGACCAACCAAATGCTGCTGACTAATATAATCTTCTAATTTTTGCGGACGAATGCGCTCTGCTAACGGTGCTTCCATTTTACAAAATTACTGTTTTTGGTTTTAGATTTTATCTATTACAAGTTAAAACAATCTTTGTTGAGAGAAGATTGTTATAATTTGAGACAAGTTTTATATTTTAAGAATATGACAAAATATCAGTAAAATATTTTTGGATAGTTTTTTGAGTTCATAACATTATTATTTGTAATCAATATGAACGATACTAATTTAAAATTTTCAAATTCGGTTATTGGACTTCCGCTGTTTTTTGTCCTTTTTTTATGGATTATTTATTGGTTGCAGATTCGTTTCGATTTTGATTTTTACCAGTACGGAATTTATCCGCGTGATTTTTTAGGTTTACGAGGCGTTTTGTTTAGTCCTTTTATTCATGAAAATTTAGAACATCTTTATAATAATAGTATTCCGCTTTTAATATTATTGGCGACCATTCAATTTTTCTATCCCAAACAGACTTTTGGAGTAATTTGTTATGGAATTTTGTTATCGGGATTTATTACTTGGGTTGTTGGACGAACCAATTTTCATATTGGAGCAAGCGGTTTGATTTATGTTTTGGTTAGTTTTATTTTCTTTAAAGGAATTCAAACTCGATATTATAGATTAGTAGCTTTATCTTTAACTGTTATTTTGCTTTATGGCGGTATGATATGGTATGTTTTTCCAGATGTAGATCAATCCATTTCTTGGGAAGGACATTTGGCAGGTTTGATAACAGGTTTTGTTTTGACATTTTTTTATAGAACGCCAGAATATGCAAAGCCAATTGTTTATGATTGGCAACGACCAGATTTTGATCCGACCTCAGATCCCTTCATGAAGCATTTTGATGAAAATGGAAATTTTATCAATATTCCAAAAGAGGAAGAAGAGAATCTGCCAGACTATTTTTCTTCTAGTCATTCCGTAAATTATATTGTAACTAGAAAATTAGATTCGGAGGATGAAATCTAGTTAAATGCTTTTTTTGAGATTAAATGAGTAAATTTGTTTGTGTAACGATTTAATTTCTAGGGCTATGTGTAAAATAAATTTGTTGGTTTTGTTCTTGATTTTTATTTTTAACTACGATGTTGCTGCACAATGCGAAATTAAAAATAGGGTTCAGGCAGATGGAAGCATGTTATATTATTTTGAGCCTGAGGTATTTTATTCCACTAAATCAAAATCTTTAAAAATTAACATTGTTACAGACAAAGAACATTATTTTGTGGCATTGCAACCGACTCCATTTCCTGATAAAAAAACGGGTAAAAAAATCAAAGATGATTTGATTATTCAGCTTTCGGATAATAAAATGTATAAACTAGCGCATTATGATACACAATATCGTAGAAACGATTCCATCATGCAGGTTCTTTATTTAATTGATGATAAAGACATTAAAGCTTTTTCAAATTACGAAGCAGTAACAGCCGAAATCAATATGGCAGGAACTGAATTTGTGAGGAAATATAATTTTAAACTGCATAAGAATGCAATAAGAGAACAGCTGATATGTTTTTTAAAAGAAAAGTAAATTATTCTTCATCCTTTATTTCGTGATTGTGTTTACTATTGATTTTCTTTTTAAGGTTGTCGAGGAAGTTGTTGAAACTAATGGTTAAGGAAGCAGCATTTGTTGTCTGATTTCCATTATTTCGAGGTAAAAATTCATTGCAGTAAGTGACTTCAACTTGAATATCATCAGAGAACAAATAACCAGCACCAACGTTTAATCTGTTACGGTCAAAAAAACTTTCTCCTGTAACTTTTGCACCGGATTTTAGGTATATCTCGTCTGAAGCAATTGCATATATTACACCTTCTCTTAAGACTTTGCTGGTTATGGGTTGTAAATACTTTATTTGCTGTCGATATCGAAAAACATTTTCATAATCGTCATCTTGATTTCTCATATGCCGAAATTCCATTCGCATTCTTGTACTAAGAGTATAACCTGTCTTATGGAAGAAGTAAATTCCCTGAAGGGCAAACCGCCATTCGGGAGATTTGAATTGTCCTATTTCGGGAACATCTCTGTTGTTAAAATAGGCTATAAAAGAGGAGAATTTCCATCTAGGAGAAAAGTAGTAATGTCCCCAGCCTCTAACAGATCTTTGAATGGTATTGTCGAATAAATTGGATGAAGATTCTGTGCTGCTGTAAGTTGCTGCGAAATCTATTTCAGTGGACCATTTTTCGCTCAAGGTTCTGCTAAATTGAATCTCATTCCAAAATTGACTGTACGTAGTATTTTGTCCGTAGCTGTTTGTAATCATTAAAATTACAAACAGGCAGCGAACTATGTTATTTATTCGTTTTGGATTAGATTTTGAAAGCATTAATTAAAGTTTTTTAATTATTCATTCTAATCTTAATTCTCAATACAATTTAACTCCTTTGTCGAACAGTTTCGTATAAAAATGCCCCGCAGGCAACAGAAACGTTTAGAGATCCTATAGAGCCAAACATTGGCAGTTTTGCTTTTTCGTCTACAATTTTCAATACAGAAGGATTTATGCCTCGATCTTCTGATCCCATGATGATAGCAACGGGTTCTGCTAAAGATACGTCGTAAATGTTTTGATCTGTTTTTTCAGTTGCTGCTACCGTTTTAATTCCAGAACCTTGCAGGTAGAAAATAGCATCTTTAATATGTTCTACTTTACAGATAGGGACATTAAATACAGCTCCAGCAGATGTTTTAACAGTATCTCCGTTTACAGGTGCCGAACCAGCCTTTTGAATAATGATTCCATTTACGCCAGTACATTCTGCGGTTCTGATGATGGCTCCAAAATTTCTAGCATCAGATATTTGGTCTAATATTAAAAATAAAGGTTTCTTTCCAGATTCAATAGTAGATTCTACAAGATGTTCCAAATCAATAAAACCAATAGGAGAGATGGTTGCAACAGCACCTTGATGGTTGTTTGGAGTAAGACGGTTTAGTTTTTCGACAGGAACATAAGAGAAGTTAATGTTTGCACGTTTCATTACCTTCATTAAATCTTTCATTAAGTCTCCAGAAATATCTTTCTGTATAAAGACTTTATCTACTTCTTTTCCTGCTTGAATTGCTTCTATAATGGCCCTGATGCCAAATATTTGATGTTCTTTTTCCATTGGACAAATATAGGTAATAATATGTTTCTATAAAAAAAAGCGGGCTGTTCATTGAACAGCCCGCTTCGTTATAATAACTTTTACTATCTACTATTGTAAGTAGTAAGGAGTTTTTGCATTTACTGAGAATATTTCAGAACCAGAAACGTTTGGAACGTTGGAACTGTTTGATGAATATTCTGAAGTAGGGTAGATCAATCTGTTTGGTGCATTAGTTTGGATAACACCTACAGGAAGTGGAGTTTTTGGATATCCAGTTCTTTGTTGATCAATGTATAACTCAATTCCGTGCCACTGAGCTAATGCAAGATATTTTTGAGTAATAATTGCATTGATTTTGTCAGTAGAACCAGTCCATCCTAATCCATTACGAGAATCAATTGCAGCAAGATAAGCTGTTGGATTAAGTGCAGGGATTTGAGCTGTTGTGTTAGTTCCCCATAGTTTTGAGTTAAATGCCATAGAAGCATTGATACCATCTAAAAATAAAGCATGAGCATCTCCGCTTATGTAACCTCTTTGTGCAGCTTCAGCTTGTAAAAATTTACTTTCAGCAAGTTGCATAATATATGCATCTCTAATCATACCATTTTCGTCACTTCCAACACGTCCAATAAAGAATGAACTCATTCTAGAAATTGGATCCAATGGGAAAAGACCAAGTGTATTACCAATCCAAGTACCAGCACCAGGGCTTCCAGCTGGAACTGATGCAAACATTCTTGCTCTTCTTGGATCTACAATTCCAGTAGAATTGATATCAGTATTGTTTAAAGTTCCATTTAAGATGTCGATGATGAAAGCACCGCCAGCATTTGCTCTATTTGCAGATGTCCAGTCACTAAGCGCTTCGTTTAGACCATAAAATCTGTATAGTGGAGATCTTTTTGTAGCATCACTTGAGTTATAGCCAGGATTACATGCAACGTCAGCAGTAACAAAGTTTTGTAATGCATTTAATTGAGCGGCGCGAGCAGTTCTTAAAGCTACAAGAGTTGCGTCAGTAGTTTTAGATAATCTTAATACAAGTTTTAATTCAACAGTATTAAGGAATTTTATCCAAGAAGGAATATCTCCATGAAAAATAATATCTTCTGAACCTAATTCTACAGCATCAGTACTAGAAAGGTAGGCTCTTGCTTCGTCTAACTCCTTAAATAATGCAGGAATGATTGTTTTATCATCGTCATATTTTGGAGCTGGTATGCTGTTTTTAAAAGCTTCAGAGTAAGGTACATCTCCGTATAATGCAGTAGCATAATCCATTAACATTACTTTGAAAATTTTAGCAATTCCAAAGTGATATTGATAGTCAGGGAATTTATCTTGTTTGTCTAAGATATCTTGGAAGTTATCTGCAAAAAGATAAGTAGTTTCAAAAAGTGCTGAGTAACTGTTACTATCAAAAGTATAGGTCCAAGCTGGGTCATTTGAAGTAAAACCACTATTTAATCCCCATACGTATGTCATTCGGTTACCATAAGTAGATAATGAGTTTAATTGGTGATTCGTATAGTTGTTTAAAGCTCCCGCAAGCATTTGATTTGGTGCAATTGCATCAAAGTTGGCGTTGTTTGATTGCTTTTCATTTACATCAAGGTAATTCTCGCATGAGGTAAATAAAAATAAGGCAAACATACTGCTGAAAAATATTTTTTTCATAATGTTTTTATTTTAAGTATTAAAATGTCGTATTGATGCTGAAACCAAAAGTACGAGTTGATGGATATTGAGCATCACCGATGAAACCAAGACCATTTCTTGAGGTATTAGTTAAAGTACTGTTAGCATTAGGGTTTTTAGCCGCTGTGGATGTTGATGTGTTAACTTGGTTAGAAGCTTCAGGATCAGCATATCCTTTGTTGCTAGATGCTAAAATAATGAATGGGTTTCTAGCATTTAAACTTACTTTGAAAGTTTGGATTCCAGCTTTCTCTAAAACTTTTTTAGGGAATGAATAGCTTAAAGCAATTTCTCTAACTTTGAATGCTGTTGCATCAATTAAGTTGTGAGAACCTACACTAGCCGCTTGGTTAAAGTAAGCTTGAGTTCTGTTAGCAGCTCCAGTTAAACTTGAGAAACCTCCAGTTAATACACTTGTGTTTGGGATATAATCTCCAACAGTTGCTGTTGCAGGGTTGTCAATTACAGATCCTGGGTATAAGAAACCTACGTTTCTGTCAAACTCAGCAGAATCAACTAAGTGACCATTCCAAGTTAAGTTGTATTTAGTTTGAGATAAGAAGCTGTGACCAGTTCTGTAGTCCATTGTGAAAGATAAACCAACACCTTTGTATTCAAAGCTGTTTGTTAAACCTAAGATATAATCTGGAGTAACTTTTCCAAGATTTTTGAAAGTTGCATCTGGAGTTGGACGTCCTTGAGCATCAACAATAACGTGACCTTCTGAATCTCTCATCCAATCTGTACCAGTAATGTAAGGGAAAGGTAATCCTTTTACAGCAGAGATATCTCCATTGATTTGAGAGTTACCTCCGTCAGTGATAACTACTTTGTCAGTATCACCAGCACTAATTACTTTAGTATCGTTTGAAGTATATGAAACTCTTGCATTCCATTTGAAAGTTGGAGTATTGAATGGCATAACTGCTAAGTCAATCTCGATACCTTTACCTTCTAATTCTCCATTGTTAGATTTTAATGTTTGTAATCCAGAAGCAGAACTTGCAGATGCATCTGTAATCAAGTCTGTAGTTCTAGTGATATAACCAGCAACATCTAATGTAATTCTATCTTTTAAGAAACCAAAGTTAATACCACCTTCATAAGTAGTGTAAGTTTCTGGTTTGATGTTTGGATCAGTTGGGAAATAACTATTGTTATAAGAGTTTCCTGTGTTTGGGAAAGGGAATCCTGTAGCAATTTGAGCTAAATCTAAAATGTTATATGCAGCTACTGGATCTAATGAACCAACTTGTGTGTAGTTAGCATATAATTTTAAGTTACTTAAAACAGATTTGTCTTTTAATGCTTCGATAGCATTTGTTGCTACGTAAGATAAACCTGCAGATGGGTAAAAGTAAAATTGATTTCCTACTGCAGCAACACTCTGTCCTTCATAACGACCTGTTAAGTTTAAGAATAAGTAGTTTTTGTAGCTAAAATCAACGTTAGCGAATGTTGCAGTTGATCTAGTCTCAATAGTTCTGTTGTCTAAAGTAGATGGATTCGCTGGATTAAGTACGTTTGAAATGTTGTATAATCCTGGAATCTCTAAGTTAGTACCCCCTTGAGAAATTCTCTTAGTGTAGTTGTATTGCATGTTTTGACCTACGTTGAACTTTAATTTTAAAGCGTCAGATAAATCGTAGTTAAAGTTAGCCATGATATCACCATAGTAGAATGTTGAGTTCAAATTAGATTGGTAGAACTCAGACGGAGAATCAAAACCTCCATCAGCATCAGCTGGAGAAATAGCTTGGTTTGAGTAAGAAACTTGATTAGTATTTCTCATCTGAACAGAACCATTGTAAACAAGCTCAATGTTTTTATTGATTTCATATCCAGCGTTGATACCTAAGTTAACAAAGTTCTTAGTTTCTTCTAATCTGTTGTTTTCTCTTGCCCAGTAAGGGTTTTGGTAGTAACCATTCCATCCGTATAATCCTCTGTCTTTAAATTGCGTGATTGGCACGTTTGAAGCAGCTTGTAATAAAGTAGTTAAAAGAGTGTAATCAGAACGAGATGTAGCAGCGTTTACGTTAGCTTGTTTTGTTCTTTGATTTGTGAAAGTAAAAGTACCACCAACAGTGAATTTGTTGATTTTTTTACCTGCAGTCAATACAACTGTGTTTCTGTTTAATTCGTCTCCTTCTAAGATGAAGTCACGTCTAACATTACCTAAGTTTAAGTTCACATAACCTTCAGCACCACCAGCGCTGATGTTTAAGTTGTTTTGTAAAATAGTACCTGTTTGGTAGAATTTTTTAATCTCATCATTTCCTAATGCACTATATGGAGCCATAATTGAGTTACCATCAGCATCTGGAATACCAACTGGTTTGATAGATCCGTCTAATAAAGGACCCCAACCACCATTTTCTTGTTGGTCTTGTACGTTATACCATCCTTGACCATATCTTTGTTGTCTTTCTGGAACAAAACTTACTTTTTCAATATCTGCAGATGAATTGAATGCTACAGTTAAGTTTTCATTTCTAGAACCTTTTTTAGTTGTTACTAAAACAACCCCTTGCTTACCTTGAGAACCGTATAATGCAGCTCCTTGAGCTCCTTTTAATACAGTAACGTTTTCGATAAGGTCAGATGGAATTGAAGCCATTACGTCAGCACTAGAGATAACGTTATCAATAACTACAAGAGCTTCAGTGTTACCTGTAAAAGATAACATAGAACGAATTCTGATAGAAGTTGTTCCTCCTACACCATTTGTAGTGTTGTTGATTGTTAAGCCTGATACTTTACCAACCAATGAACGAACAGCGTCAGGGTTAGAAGCAGCTTTTAATTCGTCATTATTAACTGTAGAGTAAGATGATGTTACTGCAGATTTTTTCTTTTTAATACCTACAGCTCCCGATACAATAACTTCTCCAAGTTCTACTGAATCATCTTTTAATTTGATGTTTACATTTGTTGAACTTGCTACAACTTCTTGGCTTTTCATACCGATGTAGCTAAATACCAAAACTTGGCTTGGAGATGCTTTGATAGAGAATTTACCATCAAAATCTGTTTGTGTTCCAGTTTTTGTTCCTTTGATTAATACACTCACACCTGGAAGAGGCATTCCTGTATTATCAGAAACAGTTCCCGAAACAGCTCTTTCTTGCGCGAAAGTTAGTTGCGCAACTAGTACCAATAAAAGCACTAGGAATCCATTGAACTTTAGTTTCATTTTTAAATATTTTGAATTAGTCCGACAAAAATCTTAATAATTTGTTAATCTACCTAATTTAAAATGCTTTTTTTTTCGTTAAATAATGAATTTACTACTAGAATTTGAATTTTTATCATTAAAAGCAGTATATCTTTGAATTATTCTTTTTTTGACAGGTTCAATTTGTTAATAATTTAAAATTTCATTGTTAAGAGAAATGTTAAATTTCGGAAAAACATGTCGATAATTGTTTTTTCTGTAACTTTTAAGTAAGAAAACTGCTTAATGTAATGTCGTTTTTATCTTAATACCGCATTATATTAAAATAAGTCCTGAAATAGTTAAGTTTTTAGTACTCTAGCTTTTGTTAATAACAGAGTTTTAAAACTTCACGTTATAAGAGATGTTTATAATAGTGTTATATAATTGTAAATCTGAAGTTTTCTCTCCTCCGTTGCTAAGGTTTATCTTTAATAGGCCGCTTGTGGTTTGGATTGATGTGCCGATGCCAATGCCTATTAGTTTTTTTATTTGATTTTTGTTTGAATTACTGGTTTGGTCTTGGTATAAAGCATAGTCTAAAATTGAATTGATGTAAAGATTTTTGGATGCTAAATATCTATACTCAGTAAGTATCATTGAAGTGAAATTTGCTTGTAAGCTGTTTTCTAGGAAGCCTCTAATTGAATTCATTCCTCCGAAACGAAATAATTCATTTGAAATATAATTGTCGCTTTTTAAGAAAAAATTTTGTGAATTTATGTTAATAAAATTTTTCGAGTTTAATTCAAAATTGTACTTAAGATTAATATTTGTAAAAAACTGATTACTAGTTCCTACTGTTTCGGGACTGCTATTTGTTGTTCTTTTTCCGAATCCTAATGAAGAATATAGAAAGGCTTTGTTTAAGAATATGGGGTTTTCATAATCTGGCTTTTGGTAGTCAAAAGTGGTAGTTAGGTATGAATTGTTGAAATCACTGATCGATGAATTGTTTGTGTTTTGAATATCGCTGGATTCTGTCGATTGATATCCTATATAAAGTTTTGAATTGTAGTTTAAATAATATCCTAAGTTGATATCGGTTTTGGTGTTTTGAAAAGTGCTGTCTTGTTTGAATATGTTTAATTGCGCTTTTATTCCTATAGGAGATTGAAATATATATGGGATTTCAATTTTGGTGTTAAATGTTTTTTGTTGGTTACCATCGCTTTTCCAATACAATGAGAATTTTTCTCCAGCACGTAGTGTGTTGATTAAGGAAATGTCTAGGTATCCATTTAGGATGAGTTTTTTGTTGTCGTCATTTGAGAAACCGATATAGCCATCAAATGTATTGGCTTTTCTTTTTTCAATATAGGTGTAGACTTTAGTTGAGTCTTTTGTGAAAAGTATTTCAGGGTATTTGGTTTGGGATATAAATTCAAAACTATTTATATCGGTATAAATGTTTTTAACGGTCTCCTGATTAAAAGTTCTGTTTAAATATTTCTTGTTTAATTGTTTTAAGGCTCCTTTTGGGAAAAAGTTTTTTGAGTCGGAGTTTGTGTAATTTAGAATAATAGAGTTTAGGCTTCTTTTTTTTTCTGAATCCAAACTTAAATCTGCATAAATTATAGAATTTCTTTTTGCGATGTTTTTCAGTCTCAGTTTTGTAAAGGCAAAACCTGCTTTTTCTTTGTTGGATATTTCCTGATTTAAAAAATTTTCTAGTTCAGAATAGGGGATAAATATGCTGTCTTTTATTGATGCTTGATTGTTGTGAAATGAATTATTTGCACCTATATATATATGTATGCTTTTTATTTTGTTTTTTAGGTCGATTATTGTGTTGAAAGTGCTGTCGTTTGTTTTTTTGTTTTTCAGTATTTCAAGGTCTGTATATCCTTGTTTTGTTAATTGGTTTGTGACTGCATTTATTTCGTTATTTAGGGATTTTATATTAGAGTGTTTTCTGTTGTATGTAATAGAGTCAATTGCCTGGTTTTGTTTTTTGTTCGTTCCGTTTATGTTTAAGTAAAATGACTGGGCAAAACAACCAGAGGTAATTAGGAGGATAAATATGTTTAGTAATTGTTTCAAAAGCAATTGGTTTGTTGTTTAAATGTGAAGCAAATATCCAACGTTTCTTCCTTAAATCATAGATATAAATAATGTTGTTGAAAATTAATGATTTAACGTTTGTATAGTGAAAAATATTTTATACATTTGCAACCCCGTAAAAAGCGGGAATTTAATAAACATAATAATTTTTAGTATTAATTATGCCAACAATTCAACAATTAGTAAGAACAGGAAGAACTCAGATCACTAAGAAGAGTAAATCGGTTGCTTTAGATTCTTGTCCTCAAAGAAGAGGGGTTTGTACGCGTGTTTACACTACTACACCAAAAAAACCAAACTCTGCAATGCGTAAAGTTGCGCGTGTACGTTTGACAAATGGTAATGAGGTGAATGCTTACATCCCAGGAGAAGGACACAATCTACAAGAGCACTCGATAGTATTAGTGCGAGGTGGAAGGGTAAAAGATTTACCAGGTGTTAGATATCATATCGTTCGTGGAGCGCTTGATACGTCAGGTGTTGCAGGAAGAACGCAAAGAAGATCTAAGTACGGTGCTAAACGCCCAAAAGAAGCAAAAAAGTAATTTAAAAACTTTTAAGAAAAAGACATGAGAAAAAGAGCGGCAAAGAAAAGACCACTTTTACCGGATCCAAGGTTTAACGACCAATTAGTAACACGTTTTGTGAACAACTTAATGTGGGATGGTAAGAAATCTACAGCTTTTAAAGTATTTTATGATGCTATTGACATCATCGAGACTAAAAAGCAAAATGATGAGAAAACTTCATTAGAGATCTGGAAAGATGCTTTAACAAACGTTATGCCTCACGTAGAAGTACGTAGCCGTAGAGTTGGTGGAGCTACATTCCAAATCCCAATGCAAATTCGTCCAGACAGAAAAATTTCTATGGCAATGAAGTGGTTAATACTTTATTCAAGAAGAAGAAATGAAAAATCTATGGCACAGCGTTTAGCTTCTGAGTGTTTAGCAGCTGCTAAAGAAGAAGGTGCTGCGGTTAAGAAAAGAATGGATACTCACAAAATGGCAGAAGCTAACAAAGCATTCTCTCACTTTAGATTTTAATTCGTAAGAAATGGCTAGAGATTTAAAATATACAAGAAATATCGGAATCGCTGCTCACATTGATGCTGGTAAGACAACAACAACTGAGCGTATTCTTTTTTATACTGGAAAGTCACACAAAATTGGTGAGGTGCACGATGGTGCTGCAACAATGGACTGGATGGCTCAAGAGCAAGAAAGAGGTATTACAATTACTTCTGCTGCTACAACTTGTACTTGGAACTTCCCAACTGTACAAGGTAAAGTTATTCCAGAATCGTTACCATACCACTTTAATATTATTGATACTCCTGGACACGTTGACTTTACTGTAGAGGTAAACCGTTCTTTGCGTGTACTTGATGGTTTGGTTTTCTTATTTAGTGCTGTTGATGGTGTTGAGCCTCAATCAGAAACTAACTGGAGACTTGCTGATCAATATAGAGTTCCTCGTATGGGGTTCGTAAATAAAATGGACCGTCAAGGTGCTAACTTTTTAGCTGTATGCGGACAGGTTAAAGATATGTTGAAATCGAATGCGGTTGCAATTACTTTGCCTATTGGTGATGAAGCAGACTTCAAAGGTATTGTTGACTTAGTGAAAAATCAAGCTATTGTATGGCATGATGAAACTCAAGGGGCTACTTTTGACGTTGTAGATATCCCAGCTGATATGGTTGATGATGTTAAGCATTACCGTTCTATTCTTATCGAAGAGATTGCGACTTATGACGAAAATCTTTTAGATAAGTACATGGAAGATGAAAATTCTATTACTGAAGAAGAAATCAACAACGCTTTAAGAGCGGCTACAATTGATATGGCAATCATTCCTATGCTTGCTGGTTCTTCTTTCAAAAACAAAGGAGTTCAATTTATGTTAGATGCTGTTTGTAAGTATTTGCCATCTCCATTAGATAAAGAAGGTATTGAAGGAATTCATCCTGATGATGCTGAATTGTTAGAAGAAGATCAAACTAAAATCTTACGTCGCCCAGATGTAAAAGAGCCGTTTGCTGCTTTAGCATTTAAAATTGCTACTGACCCTTTCGTAGGTCGTTTGGCTTTCTTCCGTGCTTATTCTGGACGTTTGGATGCTGGTTCTTATGTTTTAAATACTCGTTCTGGTAACAAGGAGAGAATTTCTCGTATTTACCAAATGCACGCTAATAAACAAAATCCAATCGAATATATTGAGGCTGGAGATATTGGAGCTGCTGTAGGATTTAAAGATATCAAAACTGGAGATACACTTTGTGATGAAAAGAATCCAATTATCTTGGAATCTATGAAGTTCCCAGAGCCGGTAATTGGTATTGCTATCGAGCCTAAAACTAAAGCTGACGTAGATAAAATGGGTATGGCCTTGGCTAAATTAGCTGAAGAGGATCCAACGTTTACGGTAAGAACTGACGAGGCTTCAGGTCAAACTATTATTTCTGGTATGGGTGAGCTTCACTTAGATATCTTAGTTGATCGTATGAAACGTGAGTTTAAAGTAGAGGTTAACCAAGGTGAGCCGCAAGTAGAGTACAAAGAAGCGTTTACTAAATCTGCTCAACATAGAGAAACTTACAAAAAACAATCTGGAGGTCGTGGTAAATTCGGTGATATCGTATTTAGAATCGAGCCTGCTGATGAAGTTGATGGTAAAGTTCCAGTTGGATTACAGTTCGTAAATGAGGTAAAAGGTGGTAACGTTCCTAAAGAATATATCCCTGCTGTTGAAAAAGGTTTCCGTGAGGCTATGAAAACAGGTCCTTTAGCTGGATACGCTGTTGATAGTTTGAAAGTAACTTTATTAGACGGATCTTTCCACCCTGTGGATTCTGATGCTCTTTCTTTTGAATTAGCAGCTAGAATGGGTTATAAAGAGTCAGGACGTGCTGCTGGAGCTGTTATTCTTGAGCCAATCATGAAAATCGAAGTTATTACTCCTGAAGAAAACATGGGTGATATCGTAGGTGACTTGAACCGTCGTAGAGGTCAAGTAAATGACATGGGTGACAGAAATGGTGCTAAGACTATCAAAGCTGATGTGCCTTTATCAGAAATGTTTGGTTATGTAACTACATTAAGAACATTATCTTCTGGTAGAGCTACTTCAACAATGGAGTTCTCTCACTATGCAGAAACACCTTCTAATATTTCAGAAGAGGTAATCAAAAAAGCAAAAGGTAACGCTTAATTTTAAGAAAATGAGTCAAAAAATCAGAATAAAACTAAAATCTTACGATCACATGTTGGTAGATAAATCTGCTGAAAAGATCGTAAAAACAGTAAAAACTACTGGAGCGGTTGTAACAGGTCCTATTCCGTTGCCAACTCACAAAAAACTTTTCACTGTGTTACGTTCTCCGCACGTTAACAAAAAAGCGAGAGAGCAATTTGAAGTAATGTCATACAAGAGATTGATTGATATTTATTCATCTTCATCTAAAACTATTGATGCTTTAATGAAACTTGAATTGCCAAGTGGAGTAGAAGTAGAGATAAAAGTATAATTTTTTTATATTTTTTTATAGATAAAAGCGAGACAGAAATGTCTCGCTTTTTTTATTGCTATAAGATAGTTTTTGATTGAGTTTTTTTGTTGCGTGGGTTTGTTTTGAAATTTGTAAAAGCCTTTATTTTAGTGATGTACGAGAGGTTTTTGTTGTGAGTTAATTAAGTGATTATTAAGTATGAAACTGGTTTTGGTGTAAATGTAAAATTTCTTTTTTGGAATAAATCGGGTTTGTTTTTGCGGTCTTTTTGTGCTTGGATTTTGATAATGAGCGATTTAATTTTTGTAACTGTTTGGTTTATTCGATTTTAATATCTACTTTTGCACTCCCTGTTTGGAAATTTGTGTGATTTTCAAATTGAAGGGAATTTTAGTAATTAATAATTAATATTTATGTCTGGGTTAATTGGTAAGAAAATCGGCATGACTAGTATCTTCGACGAAAACGGGAAAAACATTCCTTGTACAGTAATCGAAGCTGGACCATGCGTTGTTACCCAAGTCAGAACCAACGAGGTTGACGGGTATGAAGCGTTGCAACTTGGTTTCGATGACAAAAACGAGAAACATTCTACTAAAGCGGCTTTAGGTCACTTTAAAAAAGCTGGAACTGTTGCTAAGAAAAAAGTCGTTGAATTCCAAGATTTTGCAACTGAACAAAAATTAGGAGATCTTATTGATGTTTCTATTTTTGAAGAAGGAGAATTTGTAGATGTACAAGGTGTGTCTAAAGGTAAAGGTTTCCAAGGTGTTGTTAAACGTCACGGTTTTGGTGGTGTTGGGCAAGCTACTCATGGTCAGCACAACCGTTTAAGAGCGCCAGGTTCTGTAGGAGCTTCTTCTTATCCATCTAGAGTATTCAAAGGAATGCGTATGGCTGGAAGAATGGGAGGAGAAAATGTAAAAGTTCAAAACCTTAGAGTTTTAAAAGTAGTTGCTGAAAAGAATCTACTTGTTGTTAAAGGATGTGTTCCTGGTCACAAAAACTCTTATGTAATCATTCAGAAGTAATGGAAGTAAAAGTATTAGATTTCAACGGAAAAGATACTGGTAGAAAAGTTCAACTTTCTGATTCAGTATTCGCAATTGAACCAAACAAGCATGCGGTATATCTTGATGTTAAGCAATATCTTGCTAATCAAAGACAAGGTACTCATAAGGCTAAAGAAAGAGCTGAAGTAACTGGAAGTACTCGTAAGATTAAAAAACAAAAAGGAACTGGTACTGCGCGTGCAGGAAGTGTTAAGAATCCTTTGTTTAAAGGTGGTGGAACAGTTTTCGGACCAAGACCAAGAAGTTATTCATTCAAATTGAATAAAAACTTAAAGAGATTAGCTAGAAAATCGGCTTTCTCTATTAAGGCAAAAGAGTCAAATATTGTAGTTCTTGAGGACTTTAATTTTGAAACACCAAACACTAAAAATTTCATTAACGTTTTGAAAGCTTTAGGGTTAGAGAATAAAAAATCTTTATTCGTGTTGGGTGAGTCAAATAAAAACGTATATTTGTCGTCACGTAATTTAAAGGCTTCAAACGTCGTAACTAGCTCAGAATTAAGCACTTACGCAATATTAAACGCTAATAATTTAGTGCTTTTAGAAGGTTCTTTAGAGTTAATTGAAGAAAATTTAAGTAAATAATAGGAATATGAGCATCATTATTAGACCTATAGTAACGGAAAAAGTAACCAAAGAAAGTGAAGTTCTAAACCGCTTCGGATTCGTTGTTGACAAAAAAGCAAACAAAGTTGAGATTAAGAAAGCTGTTGAAGCTGCTTATGGAGTAACTATCGTTTCTGTTAATACAATGAATGTGAGACCAGACAGATCTACAAAATACACTAAAAGTGGTTTAATCAGTGGAAAGACAAATGCTTACAAAAAAGCAATTGTTCAAGTACAAGAAGGAGAAACAATTGATTTTTACAACAATATCTAAGATAGAAAAATGTCAGTAAGAAAATTAAAACCTATTACCCCGGGTCAGCGATTTAGAGTTGTGAATGGTTATGACGCTATTACAACTGATAAGCCGGAACGCTCTTTGATAGCACCGATAAAAAACTCAGGAGGTAGAAATAGTCAAGGAAAGATGACCATGCGTTATACGGGTGGTGGTCACAAGCAGAGATATCGTATCATCGATTTCAAAAGAACTAAAGATGGAATTCCAGCTACAGTGAAATCAATCGAATACGATCCAAATCGTACTGCGTTTATCGCTTTATTAGCTTATGCTGATGGAGAGAAAACTTATATTATCGCTCAAAACGGATTGAAAGTTGGTCAGAAATTAGTTTCTGGTCCAGAATCTCAACCAGAGATTGGTAATACATTACCTTTAAGCAGAATTCCTCTTGGAACTGTTATATCTTGTATTGAGTTACGTCCAGGACAAGGAGCAGTTATTGCTCGTTCAGCTGGAACTTTTGCTCAGTTAATGGCAAGAGACGGAAAATACGCTACAATTAAAATGCCATCAGGAGAAACAAGATTAATCTTGTTAACATGTTCGGCTACAATTGGAGCTGTATCTAATTCTGACCACCAATTAGTTGTGTCTGGAAAAGCAGGTAGAACAAGATGGTTAGGAAGAAGACCTAGAACTAGACCAGTAGCGATGAACCCAGTTGATCACCCTATGGGAGGTGGTGAAGGACGTTCTTCTGGAGGGCATCCACGTTCAAGAAAAGGATTGCCAGCTAAAGGTTACAGAACTCGTTCTAAGAAAAACCCGAGTAACAAGTATATCGTAGAACGTAGAAAGAAATAATAAGATATGGCACGTTCATTAAAAAAAGGACCTTTCGTTCATTATAAATTAGACAAGAAAGTTCAAGAAAACGTAGAAAGTGGTAAAAATAGTGTAGTTAAGACTTGGTCTAGAGCTTCTATGATTACACCAGATTTCGTTGGACAAACTATCGCAGTTCATAACGGTCGTCAATTTGTACCAGTTTACGTAACAGAAAACATGGTAGGTCACAAATTAGGAGAGTTTTCACCAACTAGATCTTTTAGAGGTCATGCTGGAGCAAAAAATAAAGGTAAAAAATAAAAGAAGCAATGGGAGTTCGTAAAAGAGAAACAGCAGATGCGAGAAAAGAGGCTAATAAGTCTATCGCTTTCGCAAAATTGAATAACTGCCCTACTTCACCTAGAAAAATGCGCTTAGTAGCGGACTTGGTAAGAGGTCAGAAGGTAGAAAGAGCACTTAACATTTTAAGATTCAGTTCTAAAGAAGCTTCAAGAAAATTAGAAAAACTATTATTATCTGCAATCAACAACTGGGAGCAAAAAAATAGTGAAGGTAATTTAGAAGAAGCTGGATTATTTGTTAAAGAGATCAGAGTAGATGGTGGAATGATGTTAAAAAGACTTCGTCCAGCTCCACAAGGTCGTGCACACAGAATAAGAAAACGTTCTAATCACGTTACAATCGTGCTTGGAGCTATCAATAACACACAAAGCAATTCTTAAGCAGCATGGGACAAAAGACAAATCCAATTGGAAATAGACTTGGTATCATCAGAGGATGGGACTCAAACTGGTATGGTGGAAATGATTACGGCGATAAATTAGCTGAAGATCACAAAATCAGAAAGTATATCCACGCTCGTTTATCAAAAGCTAGTGTATCTAAAGTAATCATCGAGAGAACTTTGAAACTTGTAACCGTTACTATCACTACTGCTAGACCTGGTATCATTATTGGAAAAGGCGGACAAGAGGTAGACAAGTTGAAAGAAGAACTTAAGAAAGTTACTGACAAAGAGGTTCAAATCAACATCTTTGAAATTAAAAGACCTGAGCTAGATGCTTATCTTGTGGCTACAAGCATCGCTCGTCAAATCGAAAGCCGTATTTCTTACAGACGTGCAATCAAAATGGCTATTGCTGCTTCTATGCGTATGAACGCTGAAGGTATCAAAGTTTTGATTTCTGGTCGTTTGAATGGTGCTGAGATGGCGCGTTCAGAAGGTTTCAAAGAAGGTAGAATTCCTCTATCAACTTTCAGAGCTGACATTGATTATGCTTTGGCTGAAGCTCACACTACTTACGGTAGAATGGGTATCAAAGTATGGATCATGAAAGGTGAAGTTTACGGTAAGAGAGAACTTTCTCCACTTGCTGGAATGGACAAAAAACAATCTGGTACAGGTGGTGGTAAAGGTGGAGATGCTCCTAGAGGCAAATCTAACTTTAACAAAGGCGGTAAACCAGATGCTCGTAAAAGAAAGTAAATTTTTAAACTAAAGAAAAATGTTACAGCCTAAAAGAACAAAATACCGTAAGGTACAAAAAGGTAGAATGAAAGGTAACTCTCAAAGAGGGCATGAACTTTCAAATGGAATGTTTGGAATTAAATCTGTACATGAAGATGGAATGTTCTTAACTTCTCGTCAAATCGAAGCTGCACGTATCGCTGCAACTCGTTACATGAAAAGAGAAGGACAATTGTGGATCAAAATTTTCCCAGACAAACCTATCACTAAGAAGCCTCTTGAAGTACGTATGGGTAAAGGTAAAGGAGCAGTTGAATATTGGGCTGCTGTTGTTAAACCAGGAAGAATTATGTTTGAAGTTGGAGGGGTTCCATTGTCAGTTGCAAAAGAGGCTTTACGTCTTGCAGCTCAAAAACTTCCAGTAAAAACTAAGTTCGTCGTTGCTAGAGATTTCGAAGCATAATTTATATTTATTATGAAACAATCAGAAATAAAAGATCTTTCTGCAGCGGAGTTGCAAGAAAAGCTTAGTCAAACTAAGAAAGTATATGCTGACCTAAAAATGGCTCACGCTATTTCTCCAATTGCTAACCCACTTCAAATCAGAAGCGTTAGAAGAACAGTTGCAAGACTAGCTACAGAGTTAACTAAAAGAGAGTTACAATAATTGTATTCTGCTGAAAGATGGAAGAAAAAAGAAATTTAAGAAAAGAAAGAATAGGTGTTGTTACTTCAAATAAGATGGATAAATCTATCGTTATTTCTGAAGTAAGAAAAGTAAAACACCCATTATACGGTAAGTTCGTGTTGAAAACAAAGAAATATGTTGCGCACGACGAAAAAAACGACTGTAACATTGGAGATACTGTAAGAATTAGCGAAACGCGTCCTTTAAGTAAAACAAAATGTTGGAGATTAGTTGAAATCTTAGAAAGAGCTAAATAATTATGGTACAACAAGAATCAAGACTAAAAGTAGCAGATAACACGGGAGCTAAAGAAGTTTTAACTATTCGTGTTTTAGGAGGTACTAAAAGAAGATATGCCTCTGTTGGTGACAAAATTGTGGTTTCTATCAAAGATGCAACTCCAAACGGAAACGTGAAAAAAGGAGCTGTTTCAACTGCAGTTGTTGTACGTACTAAAAAAGAAGTGAGAAGAGCTGATGGTTCTTATATCCGTTTCGATGACAATGCATGTGTTCTTTTGAACGCTGCAGGGGAAATGAGAGGAACTCGTGTTTTTGGTCCGGTAGCAAGAGAACTTCGTGAAAAACAATTCATGAAAATTGTATCATTAGCACCAGAAGTGCTTTAATTCGTTTTAAGATGATAAAGCTAAAAATAAAATCAGGAGATATCGTAAGAGTTATTGCCGGAGACCATAAAGGTGCTGAAGGTAAAGTTTTACGTGTTTACCGTGAAAAAAACAAAGCGATAGTTGAAGGTGTGAACTTGGTTTCAAAACACACTAAACCAAGTGCTAAAAACCCTCAAGGTGGTATCGTTAAGAAAGAGGCTTCTATTCAAATTTCTAACATTGCTTTAATTGATCCTAAAACTAAGGAAACAACTAGAGTAGGTATTAGAGTAGAAGGAGATAAGAAAGTAAGATTTTCAAAAAAATCTAATCAAGTACTATAGTAATGGCATATACACCTAGACTAAAAGAAGAATATAAGAGTAGAGTAATTGCTGCTCTTAAAGAAGAGTTCGGATATACAAACGTAATGCAAGTTCCAAAACTTGAAAAAATCGTTTTGAGCCGTGGAGTTGGTGCAGCTGTATCTGATAAAAAACTTATTGACTATGCAGTTGATGAGTTGACAAAGATCACTGGACAAAAAGCAGTTTCTACAATCTCTAAAAAAGACGTTGCGTCTTTTAAATTGAGAAAAGGAATGCCTATTGGAGCAAAAGTTACTTTGCGTGGAGAAAGAATGTATGAGTTTTTAGATAGACTTATTACTTCTGCTTTACCACGTGTTAGAGATTTTGGTGGTATTAAAGCTACTGGATTCGACGGAAGAGGTAACTACAATCTTGGAGTTTTAGAGCAAATCATTTTCCCAGAAATTGATATTGACAAAGTAAACAAAATTTCAGGAATGGATATTACTTTTGTTACTACTGCAAAAACAGACAAGGAAGCAAAGTCATTATTGGCTGAATTAGGATTACCTTTTAAAAAGAATTAAGACATGGCTAAAGAATCAATGAAAGCCCGTGAGGTGAAAAGAGAGAAAACGGTAGCTAAGTATGCTGAAAAAAGAAAAGCTTTATTAGAAGCTGGAGATTATGAAGGCTTACAAAGATTGCCTAAAAATGCTTCACCAGTTCGTTTACACAATCGTTGTAAATTAACAGGTAGACCAAGAGGTTATATTCGTCAATTTGGTATTTCACGTGTAACTTTTCGTGAAATGGCTAATAATGGATTAATTCCTGGTGTAAAAAAGGCGTCTTGGTAATCTCGCAATAAGTTATTACTTTTGCAGACCAAAAAATAATTTTAATTGATTAAAGGTTCGGGAGACGGGTGTCTCCCGAAAACCATAATCGCAATCAAATACATATGTATACAGATCCTATTGCAGATTATTTGACTAGAGTTCGTAACGCTGTGGCTGCAAACCACAAAGTTGTTGAAATTCCAGCATCTAATCTTAAAAAAGAGATAACTAAGATCTTATTTGATCAAGGTTACATCTTAAGTTACAAATTTGAGCAGAACACGGTTCAAGGTTCTATCAAAATTGCTTTAAAGTATGATAAAGATACTAAAGAGCCTGTAATCAAAGATATCCAAAGAATTAGTAAACCTGGTTTACGTAAGTACGCAGGTGCTGCCAAATTACCTAGAATCCTTAACGGATTAGGAATTGCTATTGTTTCTACATCAAAAGGTTTGATGACTGGAAAACAAGCGAAGCAATTAAATGTAGGTGGTGAAGTAATTTGTTACGTATACTAATTTTAAACACTAGAAAAGATGTCAAGAATAGGTAAAAGCCCAATTGTAATCCCTGCTGGTGTAACTGTAGAAGTTAAAGACGGTATTATTACAGTAAAAGGAAAAAGAGGTCAACTAGTTCAAGAGTTTTCGGACGTAAATGTAACTGTTGAAGGCGATCAAGTTTTAGTTGAAAGATCGTCTGATCATAAAGACCACAGAGCAAAACACGGATTATTCAGATCTTTGATCAGTAATATGGTTGTTGGTGTTTCTGAAGGTTTCACAAAAGAACTAGAATTAGTTGGAGTTGGTTATAGAGCTTCAAACCAAGGTCAAAAATTAGATTTAGCTCTTGGATATTCTCACAATATTGTTTTAGAGATTGCTCCTGAAGTATCTTTGGAAACAGTATCTGAAAAAGGTAAGAACCCAATCGTAAAATTAACATCATTTGATAAACAACTTTTAGGTCAAGTTGCTGCGAAAATCAGAAGTTTCCGTAAGCCAGAGCCTTATAAAGGAAAAGGTGTTAAATTTGTGGGTGAAGTATTAAGAAGAAAAGCAGGTAAATCAGCTTAAAATATAAGATTATGTCATTAACAAAATCTGAAAGAAGACAGAGAATTAAATTCAGAATTAGAAAATCGGTTAGTGGTTCTGCTGCTAGACCTAGACTTTCTGTTTTTAGAAGTAATAAAGAAATTTACGCTCAAATCATTGATGATGTAAATGGAGTTACTATATTAGCTGCATCTTCAAGAGAAAAAGAAATAGGAAAAGGTACTAACGTTGAAGTAGCTGCTGCTGTTGGAAAATTAGTTGCAGAGAAAGCGTTAAAAGCTGGGATTGATACCATCACTTTTGATAGAGGTGGATATTTATATCACGGTCGTATTAAATCATTAGCGGAAGGCGCAAGAGCTGCTGGACTTAAATTCTAATATATTATGTCTAAATACAAAAATGTAGAATTGGTAAAACCTAGCGGTCTTGAACTTAAAGATCGTCTGGTTAGTGTAAATCGTGTTACTAAAGTTACAAAAGGAGGTAGAGCTTTCGGTTTTTCTGCTATTGTAGTTGTAGGTGATGAAAATGGAGTAGTTGGTCACGGATTAGGAAAATCTAAAGATGTTTCTGAAGCAATTGCGAAAGCAGTGGAAGATGCTAAGAAAAATTTAGTTAGAATTCCTTTAAATGGACAATCTGTTCCTCACGAACAAAAAGGTAAATTTGGTGGTGCACGTGTATTCTTAATTCCAGCGTCTCATGGTACTGGAGTTATTGCTGGCGGTGCTGTTCGTTCAGTTCTTGAGTCAGTAGGTATTCACGATGTATTATCTAAATCTCAAGGATCATCAAATCCACATAACGTAGTAAAAGCAACTTTTGATGCTTTATTGCAAATGAGAAGCGCTCACACTGTTGCAAAACAAAGAGGTGTTTCTTTAGAGAAAGTTTTTAAAGGTTAATTCAAGGAAATTATGGCTAAATTATTAGTAAAACAAGTAAGAAGCAAAATCAACTGTCCTCTTTCTCAAAAGAGAGGGTTGGAAGCTTTAGGTCTACGTAAAATTGGACAAGTTGTGGAGCATGAGTCAAATCCTGCTATCCTTGGGATGATAAACAAAGTTAAACACTTAGTTTCTGTAGAAGAAGCTAAATAACAAATACTGTTATGAATTTAAGTAACTTACAACCTGCTGAGGGATCTACACACAATCAAAACAAAAGATTAGGTAGAGGAGAAGGTTCTGGAAAAGGTGGTACTGCTGCACGTGGACACAAAGGGGCTAAATCTCGTTCTGGTTATTCTAAGAAGATTGGTTTTGAAGGAGGTCAAATGCCACTTCAAAGACGTGTACCTAAGTTTGGTTTCAAAAACATCAATCGTAAAGAATACGAAGGTGTTAATTTAGATACTCTTCAATTATTAGTTGATAACGGTGTAATTACTGATTCTGTTTCTATGACAGATTTCGTAGCAAATCGTCTAGCTTCTAAAAATGAAATCGTTAAGATTTTAGGTAGAGGAGAATTGAAAGCAAAATTAAAAGTAACTGCCCACAAATTTACTGCTACTGCAAAAGCGGCTATTGAAGCTGCAGGAGGAGAAGCTGTAACTATATAACTTATCTATTAAGATGAAGAAATTTATTGAATCAATAAGTAATGTTTGGAAAATCGAAGAACTAAAGAATAGAATCTTAATTACATTAGGATTGCTTTTAGTATATCGTTTTGGAGCACACGTTACGCTTCCTGGAATTGACGCAACGCAATTGACTGGTTTAGCGGGACAAACTAAAAATGGTCTAGGATCTATCTTAGACATGTTCACCGGGGGTGCTTTCTCTAAGGCTTCAGTTTTTGCCTTAGGTATCATGCCTTATATTTCTGCGTCTATTGTCGTTCAGTTGATGGGAATTGCGATTCCATATTTACAAAAGCTTCAAAATGATGGGGAAAGTGGTAGAAAAAAGATTAATCAAATCACTCGTTGGTTGACAATCGCTATCACATTGGTTCAAGGTCCAACTTATATCTATAATTTATACAGAACATTGCCTAGTAATGCATTTTTGCTAGGCTTTAATTCTCCTGAATTTTTGTTCTCGTCTGTTATCATTTTAGTTACAGGTACTATTTTTGCTATGTGGCTTGGTGAGAAAATTACAGATAAAGGTATTGGAAATGGTATTTCATTGTTAATTATGGTTGGAATTTTAGCTCGTTTACCACAAGCTTTTATCCAAGAGTTTACAACTCGTGTTACCAATAACAATGGAGGTCCAATGTTATTAGTTATTGAAATTATTGTGTGGTTATTAGTTATCATTTCTTGTGTATTGCTTACAATGGCAGTACGTAGAATCCCAGTACAGTACGCTCGTCGTACAACAACTGGAGATTATGAGCAAGATTTGGCAGGAGGTAATAGACAATGGATTCCTCTTAAGCTTAATGCTTCTGGAGTTATGCCAATTATTTTTGCTCAGGCAATTATGTTTATTCCTGCGGCTGTAGCCGGATTGTCTAAATCAGATACATCACAATCTATTGTTGGTGCATTTAGTAATATGTTTGGTTTCTGGTATAATTTTGTTTTTGCAACTTTAATTATTGTATTTACATTCTTTTATACTGCAATCACTGTACCTACTAACAAAATGGCTGATGATTTAAAGAGAAGCGGTGGTTTTATTCCAGGAGTTCGTCCAGGAGCTGAAACTTCAGATTTCTTAGATAAAGTGATGTCTTTAATAACTTTCCCAGGATCTTTATTCCTTGCTTTGATTGCTGTGTTCCCAGCTATTGTTGTAAGTATTATGGATGTACAACAATCTTGGGCAATGTTTTTTGGAGGTACCTCATTAATAATTATGGTTGGTGTTGCAATAGATACTATTCAACAAATCAACTCATACTTGTTAAACAAACATTATGATGGTTTAATGAAGACTGGTAAAAATAGAAAAGCGGTAGCTTAATATATTTATGGCAAAACAATCAGCAATAGAACAAGACGGATCAATCATTGAAGCATTATCAAATGCGATGTTCCGTGTGGAGTTAGAAAATGGACATATTGTAATTGCTCATATTTCTGGAAAAATGCGAATGCATTACATCAAGTTATTACCTGGTGATAAAGTGAAACTAGAAATGAGTCCTTACGATTTGTCAAAAGCAAGAATTACTTATCGATATTAAAGGATATTCACTATGAAAGTTAGAGCATCAGTAAAAAAGAGAAGTGCCGAGTGCATTATCGTGCGTAGAAAAGGGAGACTGTACGTAATAAACAAAAAGAATCCTAGATTTAAACAAAGACAAGGATAATTATGGCAAGAATAGCAGGGGTAGATATCCCAAAAAACAAAAGAGGTGTTATCGCACTTACCTACATCTTCGGATTAGGAAAAAGTAGAGCTATTGAGATTTTAGAAAAAGCTCAAGTTAGCCAAGATAAAAAAGTTCAAGATTGGAATGATGATGAGATCGGAGCAATTCGTGAAGCTGTTTCATTTTACAAAATTGAAGGTGAATTACGTTCTGAAATTTCTTTAAACATTAAACGTTTAATGGATATTGGATGTTACAGAGGTATTCGTCATAGATCTGGTCTTCCATTAAGAGGGCAAAGAACTAAAAACAACTCAAGAACAAGAAAAGGTAAAAGAAAAACTGTTGCTAACAAGAAAAAAGCAACTAAATAATAAGTAATATGGCTAAAGCAACTGCAAAAAAACGTAAAGTTATCGTTGAATCAACGGGTGAGGCTCATATTTCTGCCACTTTTAATAACATTATTATTTCTTTGACTAATAAGAAAGGTGAAGTTATCTCTTGGTCTTCAGCTGGTAAAATGGGTTTCAGAGGTTCTAAAAAGAACACTCCTTATGCAGCTCAAATGGCAGCAGAAGATTGCGCTAAAGTAGCACTTGAGGCAGGACTTAAAAAAGTGAAAGTTTATGTAAAAGGACCAGGTAACGGACGTGAGTCTGCTATCCGTTCTATTCATAACGGTGGAATTGAAGTTACTGAAATTATTGATGTTACTCCAATGCCACACAACGGATGTCGTCCTCCAAAAAGACGTAGAGTTTAATTTTTTATTTTTATAGTATAAACAAGGTAGAACATAGATTATCGAAGGATTAGACCTGAATTCATAATTTCTACCTTAAAATTTTTTTTAAAATGGCAAGATATACTGGTCCTAAAACCAAAATCGCTCGTAAATTTGGCGAGGCAATCTTCGGAGATGATAAATCTTTCGAAAAAAGAAATTACCCACCTGGACAACACGGGATGGCTAAAAAAAGAGGAAAAAAATCTGAGTACGCTGTTCAATTAATGGAAAAGCAAAAAGCTAAATATTCTTATGGAATTTTAGAAAAACAATTCAGAAATTTATTCGAAAAAGCATCAGCTACAAAAGGAGTAACTGGTGAAGTTTTATTACAATTATGCGAAGCAAGATTAGATAATGTTGTTTTTAGAATGGGAATTGCTCCATCTAGAAGAGGTGCGCGTCAAATCGTTTCTCACAGACACATTACTGTAAATGGAGAGGTTGTTAATATTCCTTCTTACCACCTTAAGCCTGGTGATAAAGTTGCAGTTCGTGAAAAATCTAAATCTCTAGAAGCTATCGAACGTTCTTTATCAAATTCAAGTCATGTTTATGAATGGATTACTTGGAACAATGATCTTAAAGAAGGAACTTTCGTTTCTGTACCTGCGAGACTTCAAATTCCAGAAAACATTAAAGAACAATTAATCGTAGAGTTGTACAACAAATAATAATTGACTTAGTCGAAATTTATGGCAATATTTAATTTTCAAAAGCCCGATAAAGTTATCATGATCGATTCAACCGATTTTGAAGGTAAATTTGAGTTTAGACCTTTAGAACCTGGTTACGGATTGACAGTTGGTAATGCACTTAGAAGAGTTTTGCTTTCAGCATTAGAAGGTTATGCAATTACATCTGTTCGTATCGAAGGTGTAGATCATGAGTTTTCTACTATTTCAGGTGTTGTTGAAGATGTTACCGAAATTATCCTTAATCTAAAACAAGTACGTTTCAAACGTCAAATTGAAGATATCGATAATGAATCAGTTACTATTTCTGTTTCTGGTAAAGATCAATTAACAGCAGGTGATTTTCAAAAATTTATTTCAGGTTTCCAAGTTCTAAATCCAGACCTTGTTATCTGTAACTTAGATTCTAAAATCAAATTGAATTTCGATTTAACAATCGAAAAAGGTAGAGGATACGTGCCTGCTGAAGAGAACAAAAAACAGAATGCTGCAATTGGAACGATTTTTACAGATTCTATTTTTACTCCGGTAAAAAATGTAAAATATGCAATCGAAAATTTCCGTGTTGAGCAAAAGACGGATTACGAAAAATTAGTTTTTGAAATCAAAACTGATGGATCTATCAATCCTAAAGATGCTCTTACTGAAGCTGCTAAAGTTTTAATTCACCATTTCATGTTATTCTCTGATGAAAGAATTACACTTGAGGCTGACGAAATTGCACAAACAGAATCGTATGATGAAGAGTCATTGCATATGAGACAACTGCTTAAAACTAAGCTTGTTGATATGGATTTATCTGTGAGAGCATTAAATTGCTTGAAAGCGGCTGAAGTTGATACACTTGGTGATTTAGTATCTTTCAATAAAAATGACCTAATGAAATTCCGTAATTTCGGTAAAAAATCTTTAACTGAACTTGATGAACTTGTTGCAGTGAAGAATTTAACTTTCGGAATGGATTTAGCTAAATACAAATTAGATAAAGAATAATTTACTTCATATTTTGCTCTCCATGGTGGATTGTAGCAAGATGAAGATAAAAAAAACACGTCATGAGACACGGAAAAAAAATCAACCACTTAAGCAGACAGACTGGACATAGAAAAGCTATGTTGGCTAATATGGCTTGTTCTCTTATCGAGCACAAACGTATTAATACTACTGTTGCTAAAGCTAAAGCGCTTAAACAATTTGTTGAGCCTTTAATTACAAAATCAAAAGAGGATACGACTCACAACCGTCGTATTGTTTTTGCTTACTTACGTAACAAATACGCTGTAACTGATTTGTTCAGAGATGTAGCTGCTAAAGTAGGAGACCGTCCAGGAGGATACACTCGTATCATTAAAGTTGGAAATCGTTTGGGAGATAACGCTGATATGGCGATGATCGAACTTGTTGACTTCAATGAACTTTACAACGGAGGTAAAAAAGAAGTTAAAAAAGCGAAAAGCCGTCGTGGTGGTAAAGCTAAAAAAGCTGAAACCGCTGCTCCTGAAGCCCCTGCTGCTGAAACAGAAACGACTACTGAAGCTTCTGAATAATTATGAAAGTAATCATTCTATAAAAATCAAGGATAAACTAATTTTTAGTTTATCCTTTTTTTTTGATTTTTTTCAAACTGCAAAAATGTAACTTATTTAAAATGATAGGTTTTATTTTTACGAGTGAAAGTTTTAAAAAATCTTGGAAGGGCTATTTTAAAGAAGTAAATTTGCAAAATTCTAATTACACTTAAAACCTTGATTAGGTTTTATAACTTGATTAAAAAAACAATACAAATTAAATAATGAAATACACAACACGACAAAGCGCCATTTTATTACTTAGTGACGGAACAATCTTTCACGGAAAATCTATCGGAATTAGCGGTAAAACTTTTGGTGAAGTTTGTTTTAATACTGGAATGACTGGGTATCAGGAAATTTTCACTGATCCTTCTTATTTTGGGCAAATAATGGTTGCTACAAATACACATATCGGAAACTATGGTGTGAATGAGGAAGAGGTAGAGTCTGATAGTATTAAAATTGCTGGTTTGGTTTGTAAAAACTTCAGTTTTAATTATTCTAGAACAAATGCTTCTGAAAGCTTAGAGGATTATTTTGCTAAGCAAAATCTAATCTGCATTTCTGATGTTGATACTCGTGCGCTAGTGAGTTACATTCGTGACAATGGTGCAATGAATGCTGTTATTTGTACAGATGGAACTTCAATCGAGGATTTGAAGAAAGAATTGGCTAATGTTCCAAATATGGAAGGTTTAGAATTGGCTTCTAAAGTATCGACTAAAGAGCCATACTTTGTTGGTGATGAAAATGCTACTTACAAAATCTCAGCTTTAGATCTAGGTATCAAAAAGAACATTTTGAGAAATCTTGCAAAAAGAGATTGCTATATTAAAGTTTATCCTTTTGATTCAACTTATAAAGATATGTCTGAGTTTAACCCGGATGGATATTTCTTGTCAAACGGACCTGGAGATCCAGATCCTTTGTTTGGAGCAATTCAAGTTGCAAAAGAAATTTTGGCAGATAACAAACCTTTGTTCGGAATCTGTTTAGGACATCAAGTAATCGGTTTGGCAAACGGTGTTGAAACTTACAAAATGTTTAACGGACACAGAGGAATTAATCATCCTGTTAAAAATATTATTACTGGTAAAGGTGAAATAACTTCTCAAAACCACGGGTTTGCCGTTAAGAGAGAACAGTTGGAGAATCACCCTGAACTTGAAATTACGCATGTTCATTTAAATGATGGTACAGTTGCGGGAATGAGAATGAAGAATAAGAATTGTTTTTCAGTTCAATATCACCCAGAAGCTAGTCCAGGACCACACGATTCGTCATATTTGTTTGACCAATTTGTAGAGAATATAAAAAGTAGCAAAGCCTAAAACGATGTAGTTAATAAATAAAGGTGTTTAATGTCTAGATTGTGTTTTTAGTATTAAATATTTTTATAATTTCGAAAAAAAAATATAATTTATTAATAAAAAACAAAAATAATGAGTATTATAATTAAAGTTCACGCAAGACAAATTCTTGATTCTAGAGGTAATCCTACTATTGAAGTTGACGTAGTAACTGAAAATGGAGTTTTAGGTAGAGCTGCTGTTCCATCTGGAGCATCAACTGGAGAGCACGAAGCTGTTGAATTACGTGATGGAGGTAAAGCTTATCTAGGTAAAGGTGTTTTGAATGCAGTGAATAATGTAAATACTATTATTGCTGAAGAATTAGTTGGAACTTCTGTTTTCGAACAAAATACAATTGACCAATTAATGATTGATTTAGATGGTACTCCAAACAAATCTAAATTAGGAGCCAATGCTATTTTAGGAGTTTCTTTAGCTGCTGCAAAAGCTGCTGCTAACGAGCTTGGTTTGCCATTATACAGATATGTAGGTGGAGTTTCTGCTAATACATTGCCTGTTCCAATGATGAATATCATCAATGGTGGTTCTCACTCTGATGCGCCTATCGCATTCCAAGAGTTTATGATTTTCCCAGTAAAAGCAACTTCTTTTACACATGCAATGCAAATGGGAACTGAAATTTTCCACAACTTGAAAAAAGTATTACACGACAGAGGTTTAAGTACTGCTGTAGGTGATGAAGGAGGTTTTGCTCCAAACTTAGCTGGTGGAACTGAAGATGCTTTAGATACTATCAAACTTGCAGTTGAGAAAGCAGGATATTCTTTCGGTGACGAAATTATGATTGCTCTTGACTGTGCGGCTTCTGAGTTTTATGTAAACGGTAAATACGATTACACTAAATTTGAAGGAGAAACTGGAAAAATTAGAACTTCTGCAGAACAAGCTGAATACTTAGCTGAACTTGCTGCTAAATATCCAATTATCTCTATCGAAGACGGTATGTACGAAGATGACTGGGACGGGTGGAAAGCTTTAACTGAAAAAATTGGAGATAAAGTTCAATTAGTAGGTGATGATTTATTTGTTACGAATGTTGCTCGTTTGTCAACAGGTATCGAAAAAGGAATTGCTAACTCAATTTTAGTAAAAGTAAACCAAATTGGTACTTTGACTGAAACAATTGCTGCTGTAAACATGGCTAAAAATGCTGGTTATACATCTGTAATGTCTCATCGTTCAGGAGAAACTGAAGATAATACAATTGCAGATTTAGCTGTAGCTTTAAACTGTGGTCAAATTAAAACTGGTTCGGCGTCTCGTTCTGATCGTATGGCTAAATACAACCAATTATTAAGAATTGAAGAAGAATTAGGAAGTACAGCTTATTTTCCTGGTTTAAATGCTTTTAAGATTAAATAATCATAAGAGTTATATTAAGATAAACCATTCGTTTTCTAACGAATGGTTTTTTTTTGGACTTTTAACAAATTCATAGCAGTATTCTTTTTTTAATTAGTCTTAAATTCATTAGATTTGGTAAATTATTATTTAAAGAATTATTTCCAATATATTATGTCAAAAATAGCTACATTAGAAATAGATGGTAAAAAGATTGAGCTTCCGGTAATCACAGGAAGCGAAAACGAATCAGCTATCGATATCAACAAATTACGTGATTTAACAGGTTATATTACGCTTGATCCAGGTTATAAAAATTCAGGGTCTTGTACAAGTGAAATCACTTTCCTAGATGGAGAAGAAGGAATTTTGCGTTACAGAGGATATTCAATCGAAGACTTAGCAGAAAAAGCTAGTTTCTTAGAAGTTTCATATCTTTTGATTTTTGGAGAATTACCTACTGTTGCACAGTTAGAAGATTTTGAAAATAATATTAGAAAACATTCTTTGGTAAACGAAGAAATGAAAAATATTATTGACGGTTTTCCAAAAACGGCTCACCCAATGGGAGTTTTATCTGCTTTAACAAGTGCTTTGACGGCATTTAATCCTAAAGCGGTAAATGTTGATAACGAAAAAGAAATGTATGAAGCTATTTGTAAAACAATGGCTAAGTTTCTTGTGATTGCTACTTGGACTTACAGAAAGTCTATGGGGTATCCATTAAACTATTATGACAATACAAAAGGATATGTAGAGAGCTTTATGCAATTAATGTTTAAATTGCCTACAGGTCCTTATGCTGCAAATCCTATTATTGTTAATGCTTTAGATAAATTATTTATTCTTCATGCTGATCACGAACAAAACTGTTCTACTTCTACAGTAAGAATGGTAGGTTCTTCTCATGCTGGTTTATTTGCTTCAGTTTCTGCAGGAGTTTCTGCTTTATGGGGGCCACTTCATGGTGGTGCTAACCAAGCAGTACTTGAAATGTTAGAAGAGATTAATAAGGATGGCGGTGATACAGATAAATTCTTAGCGAAAGCGAAAGATAAAAATGATCCTTTCCGTTTAATGGGATTCGGACACAGAGTTTACAAAAACTTTGATCCAAGAGCTAAAATCATTAAAAAAGCGGCAACAGAAGTATTAGAAACTTTAGGTGTTGAAGATCCAATTTTAGATATTGCTAGAAAATTAGAAAAAGCAGCTCTTGAAGATGAATACTTCAAATCAAGAAACTTATATCCAAACGTTGATTTCTACTCTGGAATTATCTACAGAGCTTTAGGGATTCCAACAGACATGTTTACTGTAATGTTTGCAATTGGAAGATTACCTGGATGGATCGCACAATGGAAAGAAATGCGTGAAAACAAGGAGCCAATTGGAAGACCAAGACAAATCTACACTGGACATCCTTTAAGAGAGTTCAGGTCGAATAAATAAAAAACGAAAGCTTCACTTAACTGTGAAGCTTTTTTTATATTTGCTCAAAATATTATAATGTTATGTTGCAATTAAATGTTAAGAACGAAACATCGCGGCTTCGTGCTGTTGTTTTGGGTTCTGCTGTTCATAATGGGCCGACTCCAACAATCGAGGAAGCTTATGATCCTAAATCATTGGAACATATTAAGGCAGGAACTTATCCTGTAGAAAAAGATATGGTTGCAGAAATGGATGCTTTTAATGCTGTTTTCCAAAAATATGATGTAACTGTTTATCGTCCTGAAATGATTGAAAACTACAATCAGATTTTTGCCAGAGATATTGGTTTTGTGATTGATGATGTTTTTGTGAAATCAAATATTCTTCCAGATCGCGAACGTGAATTAGATGCAATTCAATATGTGATTGATCAAATTGATCCAGTGAAAGTAGTTCGCCCGCCTGAAGAAGTTCATATTGAAGGAGGAGATGTAATGCTTTGGAATAATCATATTTTTATTGGCACCTATAAAGGAAGTGACTATAAGGATTATATCACGGCCAGAACAAATATGCATGGTGTTAATTATATTAAGGAATTATTTCCAAATAAAATTGTCAAAGAATTTGATTTAGTGAAATCAAAATTAGAGGCAAGAGATAATGCTTTGCATTTGGATTGCTGTTTTCAACCTGTTGGAAAAGATAAAGGAATTATCTATAAAAGAGGTTTTAGAGAAGAGGCTGATTATTTGTATTTGGTGAATCTTTTTGGAAAAGAAAATTTGTTTCATATCGAAAGAAATGAAATGTATAATATGTTTTCAAACGTGTTTTCGATTGACGAAAATATTGTGGTTTCAGAGAAGAATTTTACGAGATTAAATAACTGGCTTCGCGCAAACGGTTTTACGGTTGAAGAGATTCCATATGCTGAAATTGCAAAACAAGAAGGTTTGTTGAGATGCTCAACATTGCCATTAATTAGAGACTAAATAATTTTTTCAAGTTTTAGGTTTCATGTTCTGTAAAAACTTGAAACCTGAAACCTGACACGAGGCTTTAGCCGAATTGGCGAAGCAAACGAAAAATATACAAAATGAGACAAACAACAAACGCGATAGTAATGATTAGGCCAGTTGCTTTTAGAATGAATGAGCAGACTGCTGTAAATAATTATTACCAAAAAGTATTAGATGGTTTATTGCCAAGTACTGTAAATGCAAAAGCACAGCAGGAATTTGATGCTTTTGTTGAAAAATTGAGAGCAGTTGGTGTTGATGTGACTGTAATTGAAGATACTTTAGAAACGGATACTCCAGATAGTATTTTTCCAAATAACTGGGTTTCGTTTCACGAAAATGGAGATGTAGCTTTATATCCAATGTTTGCAGAAAATCGCCGTCAGGAACGCCGTGAGGATATTTTGGATACTTTGGAAGAAAAAGGATTTGAAATCACAAATATAATGGACTATACTTCTGCCGAAGAAGATGGTATTTTTTTAGAAGGAACAGGAAGTTTATTGTTAGATCGGGCAAATGGTAAAGCTTATTGTGCTTTATCGCCAAGAGCTGACGAAGAATTATTTATTGAGTTTTGCGAAGATTTTGATTATGCTCCAGTAATTTTCGAGGCTTTTCAAACAGTTGAAGGAGAGCGTAAACTGATTTATCATACTAATGTTGTGATGTGTTTAGGAGAAACTTTTGCTGTTATTTGCGCAGATTCTATTGATGATAAAAAAGAACGCAAAATGGTGTTGGATAATCTTAAGCAAGATGGAAAAGAAATTATTCTAATTACAGAAGATCAAGTAAATAATTTTGCTGGAAATATGCTTGAAGTTCGCGGGACAAATGACAAAAGATATATTGTAATGAGCGCTTCTGCACATCAGAGTTTAACTTCGAAACAAATTACGCAGTTAGAGAATCATGCTGAAATTTTAAGTTCAAGCCTTGATACAATCGAAGCTTGCGGTGGGGGAAGTGCTAGATGTATGATGGCTGAAGTTTTCTTGCCAAGAAGTTAGCTGAATATTTAGTAAAAAAAGAAAGGGATAAGATCTTCATGATTTTATCCTTTTTTTTGCATATGCTTTAATTTAGAAATTTCCTTTGATAATGTTTACAATGGCACTTACAATATATTGAATGCCTATCGAAATAACTATAAAACCAACAATTCTAGAAATTGCAACAATTCCGGAAGCACCTAATATTCTGGCTAAGTAATGAGCGCTTTTTAAAATTGCAAAAATAGCAACTGCAATGGCGATAATGGCCAAAGTAGAAATTATGACTTCATTTAGTTCGTGGTGTTCCTGATAAAAAGCAATTAAAAGCGACATTGAGCCTGGACCGGCAAGCATGGGTATTGCTAAAGGTGTTAGCGCAATATCATTTCTTTGCTGTGCTTCATTTTCAATTTTTTTGTTGATCCCTCTCTTTTTATTGAATTTTCCAGAAAGCAGAGAGAATCCAGAGTTAACAATTACAATTCCTCCAGCGATTCTTAAAGCGTCTATGCTAATTCCGAAAAAGGTCAATACATACTGACCAATAAAATAAGAAACTAGCAATATAATGCAAACATTAATAGCTGTCCAAAGTGAGATTCTAGATCTTTCTTTTTGTGAATCATTTTGTGTTAATCCAACGAAGATTGGGACAGTTCCAATTGGGTTTAATACCGAAAATAATGCGGCAAATAAATAGATAAATAATTCCATAGGGGTTTGGGTTAATGAAGTAAAAATAGTTATTTTTTGATGTCTTTTGGTATAATTATGTTAGGATAATGTTTTTAATTGCTATAGATTCTGAATCAAATAGATAAAGATAAAATCGTTCTTTTTGATTACTTTTGCAGTCTAAATGAAAATAATGAAAAATAAAAAAACACTAGTTATAGGAGCGTCAACAAATCCAGAGCGTTATTCTTACAGAGCTGTAAATATGCTTGTAGGAAAAGGATATTCTGTTTTGGCTATAGGGCAAAAAGCAGGAGAAGTTGCAGGAGTAAAAATTCATACTAAAGCGATACCGGTTAAAAATATTGATACCATTACTTTGTACCTGAATCCAGTTCGTCAAAGAGATTATTATAATTATATCATAGAAGCAAAACCAAACAGGGTTGTTTTTAATCCAGGAACAGAAAATCCTGAATTATATCAATTGTTGGAATTGAATGATATTCAAGTAGAAGTTGCCTGTACACTTGTTTTATTGGCGACTAATCAATATTAATGCTGGATTTTTTGTTGTTAGAAATATTACAGGTTGCTATTATTTTGATTTAAGTAATGATTCTTGTGAAAAGCAGTATTTATTAAGGCCGAATTTAATTTCAAATAGTTGCTAAACCATTAAAAGTATTACTTTTGTCGTCATGGAATTTTCATCAAAATTAATTGAAAAAGCGGTAAATGAAATGTCGCAATTACCGGGTATTGGTAAACGGACGGCACTCCGATTAGTTCTTCATCTGCTTAAGCAACCGAAAGAACATACTGCTTTTTTATCTCAGGCGCTTTTAACCATGCGTGAAGATATTAAGTTTTGTGAAAGCTGTCATAATATTGCGGACACTAAAATCTGTGAGATTTGTGCTAATCCAATAAGAAATCATGAGACTATTTGTGTAGTTGAAGATATTCGTGATGTAATGGCAATTGAAAACACAGGCCAGTTTAAAGGTATTTACCATGTGCTTGGTGGGAAGATTTCACCAATTGAAGGAGTTGGACCAAATCAGTTGAATATTTCGAGTTTAGTAGAAAAAGCTAAATCTGGAAAAGTAACTGAAATTATCTTCGCTTTAAGTTCTACTATGGAAGGTGATACGACCAATTTTTACATTTATAAACAAATTGCTGATTTACAGATTGTAGTTTCAACAATTGCAAGAGGTATATCTGTTGGAGATGAATTAGAATATGCTGACGAAATAACATTGGGAAGGAGTATTCTACATCGAGTTCCTTTTGAAAAAACTTTTAAAAATAATTAACTAAACCCCCAAATAATAGTTAGTTTTTCTAGACATGAGAGGAAAAGCTATATTTGCGCTAAAATTAAACTAATGACACAAAAAAGCTTTTATCTATTTTTATTAATTTCGGTATTACTTACTTCATGTATTCCGATGAAAGATTTAGTTTATCTGCAAGATAAAAGTACTTCGAGTGAACAAAATACTATTACAGCGGTACAATCTAAACCATATAGATTACAGGTTAACGATATTTTAAGTATTAATATGAAAGCAATTGATCCAAAATTGGTTTCTATTTTTAATACAAGTAATAGTGAGAGTGCTCAAAATTTGCAATCAGAATCTTCATTGTATTTTGATGGTTTTAAAGTTGATGATCATGGAAATATTCGAATGCCCATTTTAGGAGAAGTAAACGTGATAGGGTATACGCTTGAAGAAGTTCGGGTGAAAATTGAAAAAAAACTATTAGAAGAGTATTTTAAGAGTGAGGCTAATATTTTTGTTACAGTAAAATTAGCAGGTTTTAGATATACAATTAATGGAGAAGTCGGAAGTACTGGCACAAAAATTTTGTATAAAGATAATGTGACAATTATGGAAGCTATTGCTAATTCAGGGGATATTACTACGGTTGGAAATAGAAAAGCTGTAACGGTAATTCGGCAGACTCCCACTGGAGTTCAGATGAATGATATAGACCTAACAGATGTAAATGTGATGAAGTCTCCTTACTATTATTTACAGCCAAATGATTATATTTATGTAAAACCTTTAAGACAGAAAACATGGGGAACTGGTCAAACGGGAATACAATCTATATCAACCATTATCACGTTACTGTCTTTGGCAACAACAGTTTACCTAATTATAAGAAATTAAAGAGATTTAAAAAATGTTAGATATTAAAGATTTTTCCATTTTTGAAAATCATTCCAATTTTGATTTTAAAGGTTTTCTGTTAAAAATTGCTAGTTATTGGAAATGGTTTCTAATCAGTTTGATTATTGCTTTTACTATTGCATATCAGGTAAATGTTCGTAAAGAAAAGATTTATGGTATGCAGACTATGGTTTCTATTAAAGAGCAAAGTAATCCATTTTTTACATCTAATACAAGTTTAGTTTTTAACTGGGGAGGAGTATCAGATCAGGTAAACGGAATTTCTACCATTCTAAAATCAAGATCCCATAATGAATTAGTTGTAGATAAACTGCAGTTTTATATTGATTATTTAGAACAGGGAAAATATAATTTAATTGATTCTTATGGAGCCGTTCCTTTTTATCTTGATATTGACAAAACAAAGGGGCAAATAGTCAATACATTAATTAAAATTAAGTTTTTGAGTGAAAGTGTATATGAAATTGAAATTCCTTTTGAAAACAATTCAGTTTCATTAATTACTTACAACACTAATGCTTATAGCAACACTTCTGTACAAATTGGAAATTTTATAAAGAAATTCAAAGTAGGGGAGCTTGTTAATCTTCCTTTCTTAAATTGGAAACTTCAAATAAATGATAATCCTGGGTTTTACAAAGGAAAAGAATATTTTGTAAAATTTAATGATTTTGATGGAACCGTCTCCAGATACAGAGGGATAAGTGTAGAACCGGATAGAGGAAGTGGTTCAATATTAAACTTGTCGATGCAGGGGACAAACAAGGCCAGAATGGTTGATTATTTAAATTCCACCGTGAAAATGCTTATCAAGATACAGTTGGATGGTAAGAATCAGTTCGCAACAAATACTATTCGGTTTATTGATAGCACCTTGGTTGCAATGGAGGCTCAATTAAAGCAGACAGGTAATGAGTTAAAGACCTTTCAAAAAGACAAGAATATTTTTCAAATCGAAGATGGAGGTGCTAGAGTTTCGGATAAAATAATGAACTTTGATGTTGAAAAAGATCAAGTTACCCGAAAGATTGCTTATTATAATTCATTAAAATCATATTTAAATAGTAATGGTGATTATTCAAGATTGCCTGCGCCTTCAGTTGCAGGAATTGAAGATCCCAATATTGTTGCAAATGTTTCAAAATTAATAGCGCTTTCTACACAGAGATCAGAAATGGCTTATGCGGTAAAAAGCGAAAAAATATTTAAAGATTTTGACAATCAGATGGAGGCCGTAAAAAACGTTCTTCAGGAGAACATTGCAACAGCAAAGTCTTCATTATTGTATGATTTGTCCTTGGTAAATGCTAAAATTGGCGAGGCAGAAAGTACAGTTCGTAAACTTCCTGTAGAACAACAAGAATTGTTGAAAATTAAAAGGAAATATGATTTAAATGATAATATTTACACCGCATTTCTTCAAAAAAGAAATGAAGCTGAAATTGTAAAAGCATCTAATTTATCAGATATTCATTTTATTGACCCGGCAAAAGATATCGGAGAAGGTTTAATAGGACCCAAAACATCTGTTAACTATATCATGGCTCTGTTTTTAGGTACTTTAATTCCTTTGCTGTTTGTTTTAGGTATTTTCTTTATTAATAATTCTATTCAAAACGCTGATGATATTAATAAATTAACACAAATACCATTGCTTGGAGTGATTGGAGTGAATAAAGATTCTCTGAATTTAGCAGTGTTTGATAAACCTAAATCAGCGCTTTCTGAGGCCTTTCGCGGAGTACGATCCTCTCTTCAATTTTTGTATAAAAAACAACAAGTAAGTGGCTCTAAAACATTAATGATTACTTCGTCAATTAGTGGTGAGGGGAAAACATTTTGCTCTATAAATATTGCAACTGTTTTTGCTTTAAGTGAAAAGAAAACAGTAATTGTTGGTCTAGATTTAAGAAAACCTAGACTGGCAGATGAGTTTCAATTAAATACACCTCTTGGAGTTGTTAATTATTTAATTAAACAGAATAGTCTAGAGGAGATTACAAATTCAACTTCTATTCCAAATTTAGATGTAATTCTTTCTGGGCCAATTCCTCCAAACCCTTCAGAACTGATTTTAAGTGATGCCATGAAAGAATTGATTGAAGAATTGAAGCTAAAGTATGACTATATTGTACTAGATACTCCTCCCGTAGGTTTGGTTTCAGATTCATTAGAGTTAGTTCAATTTTCGGATGTTATATTGTATATAGTTAGACAGAATTATACCAAAAAAGATATGATTACGTTGTTAAATAACAGAATAAAACGTGGTGAATTGACTAATGTCAGCATTGTCTTGAATGGTTATGAAAACAAAGCAAAATATGGTGGAGATTATGGTTATGGATATGGTTACGGTGCTTACGCAAATGGTTATCATGAAGAAGAAGTAAAGCTGAGTTTCTGGAAGACACTTTTAAATAGATTTAGAAAAAGTTAATTTTTTGTAAATGGAAAATGCAATAAAAAATACGATTTTAATTACTGGTGGAGCTGGATTTATAGGTTCAAATTTGACGGAGTATTTTTTAGGATTAGGATACAAAGTAGTTTGCCTAGATAATTTTTCGACAGGACATCGTCATAATCTGAATGATTTTTTAAATAATCCCAATTTTAAATTAATTGAAGGAGATATTAGGAATATAGAAGATTGTATTTTGGCTGTTGAAGGAGCGAATTATGTTTTACACCAAGCGGCTTTAGGTTCTGTTCCGCGATCAATAAAAGATCCTATAACGACAAATGATGTAAATGTTTCAGGTTTTTTGAATATGCTTACTGCTGCTCGTGATGCAAAAGTAAAACGTTTCGTGTATGCTGCGAGTTCATCTACTTACGGAGATTCAAAAGGATTGCCAAAAGTAGAAGAAGTAATAGGTAAGCCATTGTCGCCTTATGCAATTACTAAATATGTTAACGAATTATATGCTGAAATTTTCAGTAAAACTTACGGGTTAGAAACAATCGGCCTTCGTTATTTTAATGTTTTTGGAAGAAAGCAAGATCCAAATGGAGCTTATGCAGCGGTAATACCAAAATTTGTAAAACAATTTATGAATCACGAAAGTCCTGTAATTAATGGGGATGGCAATTATTCGCGTGATTTTACATATATAGATAATGTGATTCAGATGAATGAGTTAGCGATGACTTCACAAAATCCTGAAGCAGTTAATTCAGTTTATAATACAGCTTTCGGAGATAGAAACACGTTGAATGATTTAGTGAAATATTTGAAAGAGTATTTAGCTGAATTTGATTCAGAAATAAAAAATATACCCGTTGTATACGGAGAGAATAGAGTAGGTGATATTCCGCATTCACTAGCAAGTATCGAAAAAGCAAAAACAATACTAGGCTACAGTCCAAAATATTCTTTACAAGACGGATTGAAAGAAGCTGTTGGATGGTATTGGAATAATTTAAAATAAAAATAAATATCAAGAAATAATAGATCAATGAAAATTACAAAAATTTGCTGCATTGGTGCAGGGTATGTTGGAGGGCCAACAATGGCAGTTATCGCTCAAAAATGTCCAGATATTCAAGTTACAGTTGTAGATTTAAATGAAAAAAGAATTGCAGACTGGAATGATCCGAATCCAGAGAATATTCCGATCTATGAACCTGGACTATCTGAAATTGTAGCAGAGGCAAGAGGTAGAAATTTGTTTTTCTCTACTGATGTGGATAAGGCAATAGATGAAGCGGAAATGATTTTTATCTCAGTAAATACCCCCACAAAGACTTATGGAAAAGGTAAAGGGATGGCTGCTGATTTAAAATATATTGAATTGTGTGCAAGACAAATTGCACGAGTTGCAAAGCAAAATAAAATTGTCGTAGAAAAATCTACTTTGCCAGTTAGAACAGCTGAAGCAATAAAAAGTATATTGGATAATACAGGAAATGGAGTTCAGTTCCAAATTTTATCCAACCCTGAATTTTTAGCAGAAGGAACGGCAGTTGCTGATTTACTAAGTCCAGATAGAATATTAATAGGCGGAGACATTACTGAAGAAGGGCAAGAAGCAATTAATGCATTAGTAAATGTTTATGCAAACTGGGTAGATAAAGAAAGAATTTTAACCACTAATGTCTGGTCTTCTGAATTGTCTAAACTTACAGCAAATGCTTTTTTAGCGCAACGTATTTCATCAATTAATGCAATGTCTGAATTGTGTGAGAAAACCGGTGCAGATGTCAATGAAGTAGCCAGAGCAATTGGAATGGATAGTAGAATTGGCCCGAAATTTTTAAAAGCCTCAGTTGGATTTGGAGGATCATGCTTTCAAAAAGATATTTTAAATTTAGTTTATATTGCAAAATCTTACGGATTAAATGAAGTAGCAGATTATTGGGAGCAAGTTATTATAATGAATGATCATCAAAAAAGAAGATTTTCAAATAAAATTGTTCAAACTTTGTATAATACTGTAGCTGATAAGAAAATTGCATTTTTAGGATGGGCTTTCAAAAAAGATACAAATGATACTAGAGAGTCGGCTGCAATTTATGTGGCAGATGATTTAATTAATGAGCAGGCTAAAATCTCAGTTTATGACCCAAAGGTTTCAAGAGCTAAAATGCAAGCTGATTTAAATTATTTGGAAACAAGAAGCAAAGAAGAAAATAATGATTTTTTATATACATTTAATAATGCTTACGAAGCTTGTAAAGGAGCGCATGCAGTTGCGGTTTTAACTGAGTGGGATGAGTTTAGAACTTATGATTGGCAGAAGATTTACGATTCTATGCATAAACCTGCTTTCATCTTTGATGGAAGAAATATCTTGGATTCGAAACATTTAGAGTCAATTGGTTTTGTGTACAATGGTATAGGTTCTTAAGCTGTTCTATATTGGAGTAAAAATGTGTAAATGAAATAATGTGAAGTAGTAGGTTTTACTTCGTTATAAATAGAAAGATGAATTGGTACGTAGTTTATACAAAACCGAAATGGGAAAAGAAAGTTGCTGATAAACTCAAAGAGCTTGGAATTGAGTGTTATTGCCCTTTGGTGACTCAGATTAAGCAATGGTCAGACAGAAAGAAAAAGATAGAGGTGCCACTTTTTAATTCCTATGTTTTTGTGCAATTAACTGATGTTGAAAGAAATTCAGTTTTTCAAGTTGCAGGTGTCGTCAGGTATTTGTTTTGGTTAGGTAAACCAGCAATTGTAAAAGACGAGGAGATTGAAGCTATAAAAACAAGTCTTAAAGCTCCTAACATAAGTGATGTGACTGTTTCTTCCATTCAAGTGGGTGACAGAATTAAATTAGAGTCTGGAGCATTCAGTAACCAAAGTGCAATTGTACAGGAGGTTTCTAATAATTATTACATTTTAGTTCTAGAAACTTTAGGATGTATTTTAAAAATAAAATATAAATAACAGCGTTATCAAGTTAAAATTAACAGAAGAGAAAATCTTTTTTTAGATTTTTTTCTTCTGTTTTTTTATAAAGTAATTATTTACATCCTGATTAATAAGGTATTGTGCTAGAGTGCTTTTTTATTAACATTTAGTTTTTAAGGATTACGGGAAACCGTATTGAAAAAGTTGACTTATTGTACTATATTTGCCGAAAATGATTAATTTAGGTAGCTGAGTTCAAATAGTGGGACTTGGAACGGCGAAGCCGTGAATTATATTGACCTAAATAAATTAAAAAAAATGAAATTAGAAAATAATGTAAAAATCGCGGTTATTGGATTAGGCTATGTTGGCTTGCCTTTAGCTCGATTATTTGCAACAAAATATTCAGTTGTTGGTTTTGATATCAACGAATCAAGAGTTAATTCTTTAAAATCAGGAACAGATACAACTTTAGAAGTTGAAGATGATGTTTTGCAAAAGGTTTTAGTTGGCGATGCAAATGAAGAAAAAGGATTGTATTGTACAACCTCTTTAAGTGATATTGAGAATTGTAATTTTTATATAGTTACAGTTCCTACACCAGTCGATAGAAATAATAGACCAGATTTAACACCTTTGTACAAGTCCAGTGAGACAGTTGGAAAGGTCTTAAAAAAAGGAGATATTGTTGTGTATGAGTCGACAGTATATCCAGGTGTAACAGAAGAACAATGTGTGCCAGTTTTAGAAAAAGTTTCAGGTCTTAAGTTTAATGAAGATTTTTTTGCAGGATATTCACCAGAGAGAATCAATCCAGGAGACAAAGAACATACTGTTGAAAAAATATTGAAAGTCACTTCTGGTTCAACTCCTGAAATAGGATTAAAAGTAGACGAATTATATAAATCGGTTATCACTGCTGGAACACATCTAGCACCAACAATAAAAGTCGCTGAAGCGGCAAAGGTTATTGAGAACTCACAACGTGATATCAATATTGCTTTTGTTAATGAATTGGCCAAAATATTCAATTTAATGAATATTGATACACAAGAAGTATTGACAGCAGCAGCAACAAAATGGAATTTTTTACCATTTAAACCTGGACTTGTTGGAGGACATTGCATTGGTGTAGATCCTTATTATTTAGCACAAAGAGCTCAAGAATTCGGTTATCATCCCGAAATAATCTTAGCAGGAAGACGTTTGAATGATAGCATGGGCGAATATGTGGCTTCGCAGATAGTGAAGTTAATGATTAAAAAAGGAATTTCTGTAAATGGTGCCGAGTTATTGATGCTAGGAATTACTTTTAAAGAAAATTGTCCAGACGTAAGAAATACTAAGATAGTTGATGTTGTAAAAGCCTTAAAAGAATATGGAATTTTAGTTACCGTATTTGATCCTCTAGCAAATGCACACGATGTAATAAAAGAATATAATTTAATAACATTAGACTCCATTCCAAATAATAAATTTGATGCAATAGTTTTAGGAGTTTCCCATACGGAATTTTTAGAATTAGATTTTACTAGCTTGCAAAAATCAAATAGTTTATTATATGATGTAAAGGGGGTTTTGGGAGCTATAGCTGATAATAGATTATAGGTCTTTAAGACTCTTTTTAAATTAAAAAAATATGGAAAAGAATAGTTCAGTTATACATGTAATATTAACAGGTGGTGTAGGCAGTAGATTATGGCCACTATCTCGCAAGAGCCAGCCGAAACAGTACCTAGAAATATTTGAAGGAAAATCTTTATTTGAAATGACTGTTGATCGAAATAGTCATTTAGCAGATAAAGTAATGGTAGTAGGAAATGTTGATAATCATCATTTAAGCGGAAAAGTTATGGATAAAACTCAAACCTCTTACTTGAATATTGTAGAAGCAACTCCACGAAATACTGCAGCCGCAATCGCATTTGCTGCATTTGCATCTGATCCAGATGATATTTTAATTGTAACTCCTTCGGATCATATTATTGGTAAAGAAGAAGATTACAATAAGGCGATTCAGGAAGCAATTACAAAAGCAAAAGATGGTTATATAGTTACTTTCGGAATAATTCCCACAAAGCCTGAAACAGGCTACGGTTATATTGAATCAAAAGGAGATAAAGTACTTTCGTTTCGCGAAAAACCTAATGAAACTACAGCAAAAGAATTCATTGCAAGGGGGAATTTTCTTTGGAACAGTGGTATGTTTTGTTTTAAAGCTGGTGTTCTTTTGGAAGAATTGAAACAATTTCAACCAGATGTTTATGAAAAATCAAAATCTGTTTGGGAATCTTCTAAAAAAGGATTTTTAAATTTAAATTTATCTTTAGAAATACCTTCAATTAGTATTGATTATGCTGTTATGGAAAGAAGTAAAAAAATAAAAGTAGTTCCAGCATCTTTTTCTTGGTCAGATTTGGGATCATTTGAATCTGTCTATGAATATTTAGTTTCAAAAGGTCATCCAATTGATTCAAATGGAAATATGGTTATTGGATGCGATAGTCACACAACTTTTTTAGGGTTAAAAAATACAATATTTGTTCATACAAATAATGCGAATTTGATTTTACAGAAAGAAAATTCACAAGATGTAAAAGACATATATAATGAGTTAGAAAGACAAAATTCAAATTTATTAAATTAATTGAAATTTAAAATGAAAAAAATACTTATTACTGGTGGTGCTGGTTTTATTGGATCGCATGTAGTAAGACGCTTTGTGAATAAATATCCAGAGTATAAAATATTTAATCTGGATGCATTAACCTATGCAGGTAATTTGGAGAATATAAAAGATATTGAAAATCAACCAAACTACACATTTATTAAGGGGGATATAGTAAATGAATCTTTTATTAATGAACTTTTTTCAACCCATAATTTTGATGGGGTGATACATTTAGCAGCAGAATCACATGTCGATCGTTCTATTGAAAATCCGTTAGCATTTGTAATGACAAATGTCATTGGAACAATGAATTTATTGAATGTCGCTAAAAATCAATGGAAAGACAATTTTGAAGGAAAAAGATTTTATCATATTAGCACCGATGAAGTCTATGGTTCATTAGGAGCTGATGGTTTATTTACAGAGACAACTTCATATAATCCAAATTCTCCATATTCAGCATCTAAAGCAAGTTCTGATCACTTTGTCAGAGCTTATGGCGAGACTTATGGATTGCCTTACGTACTGACTAATTGTTCAAACAATTATGGCTCCTATCATTTCCCAGAGAAATTAATTCCGCTTTTCATAAATAATATTATAAATAATAAACCACTGCCTGTCTATGGAGATGGAAATTATACAAGAGACTGGCTTTTTGTGGAAGACCATGCTATTGCTATAGATTTAGTTTTTCATGAAGGAAAAAATCATGAAACTTATAATATTGGTGGATTTAACGAATGGAAAAATATCGACTTAGTTAAATTGTTATGCAGCATATTGGATGAAAAACTAGGCAGAGAAAAAAGCACTTCGGAAAAATTAATTACTTATGTAAAAGATAGGCCAGGTCATGATTTACGTTATGCCATTGATGCTTCAAAAATTAACAAAGAGTTAGGTTGGAAACCTTCAGTTACCTTCGAAGAAGGATTGGAGAAAACTATAAACTGGTATTTAAATAATCAAGAATGGCTTGAAAATGTCACTTCTGGATCTTATAAAGACTACTATAAAAAACAATACTCTTAAACAATATTTACTTATACTTTCTTCAAGATTAAAATAAAATTAACATGAAAAAAATAATACACGTTCTTACCTTATTTTTAACGTTATTCATTTCTTTTAATACAAATGCACAAGATATTCTTAAGTCAAAAGATTTAAGTACTATTAAGGTAGATTATTTGTCGGATGATGATTTAGCTAAAATTAGTGCACAATTAAAAAGTAATAATGCTACGCTTGACCAAGTTGAATCTATGGCTATTTCTAAGGGAATGAGTCAAAATGAGTTTAATAAACTAAAAGTGAAATTGGCTGAATACGAAAAGAAGAATTCTAAAGAAAGTAAAGAAAAGGATAGTAAGGTAAAGAAAACGGATACTGATTCAGAATTTGGAAGGAAACAAGAAAAGATTAAAAATGAAAAGGTTAAAGATTCAGCAAATGCTTTAATTTTTGGTTCTGAATTGTTTGATAATCCAACACTAAACTTTGAACCAGATTTAAAACTTGCTACTCCAATGAATTATGTTTTAGGACCAGGAGATGAGTTGCAAGTGAGTGTCTACGGAGTTCAAGAATATAATGCAAGTATACCTGTTAGTGTTGAAGGAAAAGTTACAATCGATTATGTAGGGCAGATAGCCGTGTCTGGAATGTCAATTGAAGCAGCATCACAAAAAATAAAAGCAGCAATTGCAAGGGTATACAGCACAGTTCGTTCTGGCCAGTCTCAGGTAAGTGTAAGTTTAAGCCAAATAAGAACAATTAAAATTACAATTGTTGGAGGTAAACAACCAGGTAATTATTCCATTTCATCTTTGGCAACAGTTTATAATGCATTACACTTAGCAGGAGGACCAGGTAAAAATGGTAGTTACAGAAATATAGAGTTGATTAGAAACAATAAAGTATATAAAAATATTGATATCTACAGGTTTTTAGTAAAAGGGGACCAATCAGATAATGTTGGCTTAAAAGAAAATGATGTAATCAGAATTCCTGCCTATACTCAAAGAGTTACTGTTGAAGGAGAAGTAAAACGTCCAGGTATTTTTGAAATGAAAAAAGGAGAGAAATTCTCTGATTTATTAAATTTTGCTTCTGGATTTAATGAATTTGCTTATACGGCATCAGTAAATGTGGTGCAAAAAACTGGAAAAGAATTTAAAGTTCACGATATAAATGAAGGTGAATATAATTCTTATCAGCCTCAGTCAGGTGATGTGTTTAGAATTACTAAGATTTTAAATCGTTTTGAAAATCGTATTAAAATCGAGGGAGCAGTTTTTAGACCTGATTATTATTCATTTACTGAAGGAATGCGAGTTTCTGATCTTATAACAAGAGCGGAAGGATTAAAAGAAGATGCTTATAGTAAAAGAGCAAGGATTATTCGTTTAAAGACAGATTTGACTACTGAAATTGTTAATGTTGATCTTGGTGCAGCTTTATCAGGTGATTTAAATGCCGATGTAGAATTGAAAAGAGAGGATATCATTACTGTTTATTCAATTTTAGATTTTAGAGAAGAATATGTCGTAACTATTGATGGAGAAGTAAAAAATCCTGGAGAGTACGAATATTTTGAAAATTTGACACTTAATGATTTAGTTGTGCAGGTTGGAGGTTTAACCGGCTCTGCATCAAAAAGAGTTGAAATTGCAAGAATGATTAAATCCGATGCTATTGATGATGCGGATCCAAAACGTATTGAATTAATTGAGCTTGAAATTACAGCGGATAATAATGAACAGATTAAAAATTTTGTTTTAAAACCTTTCGATGTAATTAATATTCGTCGTATGGCTGTTTATGAAAAACCTCAGATGGTTACCGTAAGTGGTGCAGTCGGTTATCCGGGTAAATATGTTTTAGCTAACAAAAAAGAGACTGTATATAATGTCGTAATGAGAGCGGGGGGATTAACTTCAATTGCTAATTTGGATGGTATGAAAATTAAAAGGCCAATTAAAGAAGAGCAAATAGAAACATTAGAAAGGATAGATTTAAATATATCTAAGAATGACACTTTAAAAGGTAAACTGGCAAAAAAACTAAAGGAAGATTTAAAATTTGCGACTATTCCTGTAAACTGGGAAAAAATAGTGAAAGATAAAAATCATTTTTCTAATGTTACGCTGTTTCCAGGAGATGAAATTGAAGTAGCTGTTTATAACGAAGGGGTTAAAGTAACTGGAAATGTTTTGTTGACTTCAGAAATTCCATATAGAAATGGTAAAGGATTTAAATATTATTTAAATGCAGTAGGTGGGGTTGATAATAAAGGCTGGAAAAGAAAGGCATATATAATATATCCAAATGGGAAAGCAGATGTAACAACTTCATTTTTGTTTTTTAGATCTTACCCAAAAGTAGAACCTGATTCACAAATCGTTGTTCCAGAAAAACCAGAAAGAAAGAAAATGACTGCTGGTGAATGGGTTGGTATCGGAAGTGTGATTTCTAGTCTAGCGTTATTAATCGTTACTGCATTTAAATAAATTAATATTTTAGAATGGAAAATCGTTTGACTCTAAATAATGAAGAGATATCTTTAAAAGAAATAATTGAAAAAATTAAATGTTGGTTTTCTTATATTTTTTCTTTTTGGAAAGTACTTTTTTTTAGTGGATTTATAGGAGCCGTTTTAGGCTTGACATATTCTATAATGGATAAACCAATTTATACCGCAAGTTTGTCATTTGCTATGGAAGATGAAAAAGCCGGTGGGGGTATAGGTGGAGCTTTAGGGTTAGCAAGTTCTTTCGGTTTTGATCTAGGAGGAAGTGGAGGAGGGATGTTTACCGAATCTAATTTGGCAGAATTATTTAAATCTCGTAGCATGGTAGAAGCAAGTTTATTGAGGCCTGTTAATAATGTAGATGGAAAAACAATTTCACTAGCAGAAATGTACATCCAAAATAATAAATGGAGAGATAAGTGGAAGGATAATCCGAAATTTCGAACTATAACTTTTTTACCTGGATCCGACAGAAAAAAATTTACTAGAGAACAGGATAGTATTATTGGGATAATTTATTTAAAGTTATCCAAAGGAGCTTTAACTGTTGGACAAAAGGATAAAAAAGTTAGTATTACAAGTATTGATGTTTCTTCTACCAATGAATCTTTCTCTAAGCTTTTTTGTGAAGCTTTGGCGGAGCAAGTTGGAAACTTTTATGTTGAAACTAAAAGTAAAAAAGCTAGAATGAACATGGCTATTTTGGAACACCAAGTTGACTCCGTTAGAGGAGAACTGAATTCTGCAATTACTGGTGTTGCAGTTGCAAATGATAATACTTTTAATTTAAATCCTGCGCTAAATGTTAGACGAACACCTTCAGCGAGGAGGCAAGTAGATGTACAAGCTAATACGGCTATCTTGACCGAGCTAGTTAAACAATCTGAATTAGCTAAAGTTACTTTACGAAAAGAAACACCATTAATTCAAGTGATTGATCGCCCAATATTACCATTGAAAGTAGAAAAATTTGGCAAACTTAAAGGAATAGTTACAGGTGGTTTCTTATTTGTTTTTTTAGTTGTTTTATTTTTAAGTTTTAAGAATCTTTTTAAAGAAGTTTAATTTTTTTAAGACTATTTTTTAAGACTATTTTTAGAGTGAGTTTTTTTAGAGCCTAATACTACAAGTCTATAATTCGTGTCTTGATTTTTTATGAGTGATTTATAATGTGTATAATTAGGAATGGAAGGAGCTAATAGAGTTATTTTTAATACATTTTTATTGTATTCTAAAGCAGCTCTAACAATATTTATTTCTCTTTTTTCTACTAGGATAGTACTAAATGTCCTGGGAGCTAATGATTTTGGATTGTTAAATTTGATTGGAGGTTTAGTAGTTATGCTTTCTTTTTTGAATTCAACAATGGCTGCTGCAACTCAGAGATTTATTTCCTTTAATAAAGGAACAGATTCTTTAGAACGAGTAAAAAAAATATTCGCAAATAGTTTTATTCTCCATCTAGGGATTTCTCTTATTGTTTTGTTGTTGCTGGAAACAGTGGGTATTTATTTCTTAAGTAATAATTTGAAAATTCCCGGTGAAAAGATTCACGATGCTACAATATTATTTCATTTTGTTGTAATTACTACTTTTATAACAATTATTTCTGTTCCTTATGATGCTATTTTGAATGCAAATGAGAATATGTTATTCTTGTCAATAATAAATGTATTAGAAAGTATTTTTAAATTATTGGCTGCCCTACTTATAGTTTACCTAGATAATAATAAGCTTTTGTTTTATGGTTTTTCTCTTTTAATTATAACCTTTATCATTATGTTGGTTAAAGTCATATATATAAAGAGAAAGTATCAAGAAGCGACTGTAAATTTAAAAGAAGAATATGATAAAGAAACAATTAAAGAACTTACCTATTTTGCATCTTGGAATTTAGTTGGAGTTTTAAGCTATTTAGGTAGGACAGAAGGACTAATTATACTTTTTAACGTTTTTTTCGGAGTTTTGATTAATGCAGCTTATGCAATATCAATTCAGGTAACATCACAAATCAATATATTAAGTACAATGATGTTTCAGGCTATAAATCCTCAGATTGTTAAAAGTGAAGGAGCAGCAAATAGAGAAAGAATGATTTCATTGGTAATGGCATCATCAAAATTTGGATTTTTTCTCCTTTCAATAATCGCCATACCCGTAATATTTGAAATAAAAAGAATTTTAGGATTATGGTTAGTAGATGTGCCGAATTATACGGAAGAGATATGCATATATGTTTTAATTGCGCTAATGATAAATCAGCTTACATCAGGTATAGATAGCGCAATGCATGCATCAGGAAATATTAAGAATTATATGCTTTTAGTTGGTTTCTTTAAATTAGCAATTCTTCCTGCAGGATATCTTTTGTTAAAAATGGGATTCAATTTAGATGCCGTATTCTATATGTATATATTTTTTGAAATTATAGGAGGAATAGCTAGATTATTTATTTTAAAATTTCAGTTAGGCATTTCAATAAGAATATATTGGGAGAGTGTTATTCTCAAAGTCTTCCCATATTTAACTTTGGTTATCTCGATTGATTTTATATTTGTTACTTTATTTCAATCTAATTTTAGGTTTATTATTACCTTATTTTTATCTACAAGTACTTCTTTTTTTTCAATTTATTATTTTTCACTTAGTCAAGAAGAAAGACATTTTTTAAAAAACTTGGTAATAAAGTTAAAATCTAAAATTATTGTATAATGTCAAGATTAATAGCAATGTTTAAGAATATTTTCCAAATCCAGTTCAAATATTTATTTCATTGGTCTTTGGTCAGAATTAATAAAAATTCAAATTTTCATATTGCAAAAGGTGTTAAAATTAGTAACTCAAAAATATTTGTGACAAAAGGTTCTAGTTTAAGTATTGGAGAAAATACAATTATCAAGAATACTCATTTATACGTTAATGGTAATGTAACGATTGGAAACAATAATATCATTGATAATGGGTACATGAATTCGAAATTAGACTTTAACATTGATGGAGATTTTAATCTAGGTAACTATAATCGTATCCGTTCTAAAATCTGGTTAAGATTTAATGGGAAATTAGAAATAAGAGATCGTAACAATATTAATGAGGAAACAGAAATTAGATGTGACGAGAACATATTTATTGGAAGCTACAATCAGATTTCTTATAAATGTTCAATCTGGGATACTAATACGCACAATATTTATAATGATGCCAAAAGAAGAGAGTTAACGGATAATTTTTTCCCAATTTTTGGCTATGAATTTGAAAAGCCTAGAACAAAAGCTGTGCACATTGGAGATGATTGCTGGATATCAAAAGATGTTGCTATATTGAAAGGTGTCATAATAAATAATTCAAGTGTTATTGGATATAGAGCAACATTATCAAATTGTGAAGTTTTATCAAACAAAGTTGTAGTTCAAAAAATTGAAAACTCTTTTCATGATAGAGAATAATAGTTTATAAAAAATTAAAGTTTTTTTAAAGTAAACATCTAATCATAGTTTTATTAAAATATGAAAGATATAAATAACAAGCCTAGAATTACATTCGGAATGATCGTTTTAAATGGAGAACCATTTATATCGTACAATTTACGTTCATTATATCCTTTTGCACATGAGATAATAGTTGTCGAAGGCGCATGCCCTTCAGCGTCAAAAGTTGCGACAGAAAAAGGACATTCACTTGACGGTACCTTAGAAGCTTTACATGAATTTAAAAGAAAAGAAGACCCTGACAACAAGCTATTAATTATTACAGCTGAAAGTCTTGGAAATGAAGATGGATTTTGGAATGAAAAATCTGAAATGTCTCAAGCTTATGCAAATAGAGCAACAGGGAATTATTTGTGGCAAATAGATTCAGACGAATTCTACAGAGCAGAAGATATGGATAAGGTTATAGATTTTCTTGTTAAGAATCCTACAGTAACTGAAGTCTCTTTTAGAACGAAGACTTTTTGGGGTGGACTTAATTATAATGTTGATGGTATTCTTTTAAAACTTGGAGATCAAGATTTTCATAGACTTTTTGCTTGGGGTGAAGGATATAAGTATGTAACACATCGACCTCCAACCGTTAATAATAAAGAAGGTGTTAATTTATTAAATATACATTCTGTTAAAGCTCAAGAAATGATGAAACTTGGAGTGTTTATGTACCACTACGAATATCTATTTCCGCATCAGGTTAGAAACAAAGCTGAATATTATTCTAATGCGCCACATTGTAAAGGGCTACGTCCGGAATCAAGCTGGGCTGAGGAATGTTATATGAAATTAGGAAAACCTTATCGAGTGCACAATATTTACAAGTGGATTAGCTGGCTAGAAAAGTATAAAGGTAAACATCCTCAACAAGTTGTGAATTTAATTGAAGATATCAAAAAAGGAAATAGAAAAATTGAACTTCGTAATACTGAAGATATTGAAATTCTTTTAAAAAATTATTGGTACAAATTAGGCAAATTATATTTTAAAGGGGTATTCCCTATTTACAAGCTTACTGAGAATGCTAAACTTAAAATTCGCGATTTATTGTTAGATACCTTTTTATGGGTTTATATACAAAAAATACGGGGAAAACAATTGTAAAAATATAATTTAAATTTAGCAGAATTATTTTATAAATGAATTACAATAAGATTATTTTTATTGGCTGTTTTAATATTGAATTTAGTTCTAATGACGCTAATTCTCCTGCAGCAAATCAAGTACAAGTCGAAATAATTGATAGTATTAGTAAAGTCTTTCCTGAATCTATTGTAAAAGTTTCAGCAAATAAACCTAAAAGAACTTGGCCATTCTCGAGTTTTTTACAACCTTCTGAAAGGATTGGTAAATACAAATTTCAAGGATATTTTAATATTGTTTTTTTACGTGATATTAGTATATATTTTAAACATTTTTTGATGATATTGAATTTTAAACCTAATATCATTTTTAAATACAATACTACACTTTTCGAATCTTTATTTTTATATTTAGTAAAATTAATCTTTAAAACCAAAATTGTATTATTTATACAAGACGTTTCCTATCAAGATAAGAGTTCAAACTTTTTGAATAGATATTTAGAAATCTTAGGATTGAAAATAGCTTCTGATTTTGATGTTCTTGTTCCTATCACAAAAGATTTCGTATCTGATTTTGGTTTTCAAAATGAAAAATGTGTTGTTTTTCAAGGAGGACTTACCTCACAGGCAAAAAAACTTATGTCAAGTGAGATTAATTTTGAAGCAGTAAATGAAAGTAGATTTTTGGTTTTTGCTGGAGCTCTTGAAGAATACAATGGAATAAAAGATATAGTTGATTATTGGGTTAAAAATACACCAGATTTTGATTTACATATTTATGGAAAAGGACCTTTTGAAGAATATGTCAAAGGATGTGCGGCAAAAGTTAGTACCATAAAATATTTTGGCTTTGCTGATGAATGTAAAATTGTGTCAGAACAGCTTTTAGCGTATGGCAATTTTTGTTTTAGAAATTCAAAAGGTATTAACCAAAAATATTTTTTTCCTTCCAAACTTTATAATGTATTGGCATCTCCAGGTAGAGCATTGGTTAATGATTTTGATAATTTTCCATCAGGTATTAAAGAAAAATGTTATTTGCTTGATGAAGATTTAAATAATTTCGATACTGTAATGTCTGTAAATTGTAAAATAGATATTTCTTCTAATCATGACGATAGAAGAGATTGGCTTAGAAAATACGCAAACTGGTCATTTGCAATTGAAGAGGTTAAAAAACTCTTGAAGTAATTTTAATATGAATTTACGAGAACTCTCTATTGGTAAGGATAAACTTAAAACTCTTTTAGGTTATTTTATTCTAATAGATTTATTATTACTTCCTTATTTTCAATTGGTTATTATGCCAATTAGTTTGCCTATTGTATTTTTTCTTTTTATTTCCAACGACATTAAAATAAAGAATGATCTCGATTTTAAACTTATTATAGCTTTTTCATTTGGTGTTTTAATATCTGTGATTTTTTCCCTTTTAGCTAGAGATTATCAAGCTTTTTTTAAGGACAATTTAAAATATGCTATTCAATTAATTAGTAGTTTTTTGTTTTTATTTTATTTTAAAAGTTTAAATGATTTAGAAAGTAAAAAAGTGATCTGGATTCTTCATGTTTTTTTTGTCATTATGCTTGGATTTGTTGTCTTATTCATGTCCGATCCTTTTGGAACAATTGAGTTTATTAAGAATTTTTACGGAAAGACAACAGTGGCGGAAGAAGATTTTATGTATGATTTTAGATTTGCATATTTGTTTTCGGATCCAAATTCTGCAGCATATTTTGTTTTGATGATTTATGGTTATCTATTGCATAATTTTTATAGTTCAAAAAAAATGTTGTTAATTTCGATAATTACTTTAGTAATTACATTGTTGACTCAAAGTAACGGAGCATTAGGAGCATTTCTTTTTATGTCAATCATTTTTGGACTAAAAAAATTTAAGGAAAATTTAAATTTTAAATATGTAATCATTGCATCAATTTTTATTTTATTTTTAATAATATCAATTGCTTACTTGATAGATAATAGACAAGATTACATTTTGGTGGAAAGTGTATACAACAGGACCTTTAATGCTACTGAACGTGTAGATGGAGGTGGAGGTAGATTCCATCACTGGCAAAATCTTTTTGTGATGTATCCATTACCATTTGGTAGAGGTCATACACTTTTTGTTGATGGTTCATTAAAACCTCCTCATTCTGACTTTTTTGGATTGCTATATAGATATGGTTTTGTTTCCTTAACTTTTTATTTGATATTTTTCCTTAAACATTTTCGTGCTAATTTATTTATTTATATTCCTGCAATAACTTGCTTTGCAATAAATGAATTATTGGCAGATCAAAAACTCTTTAGTATATTTTTAATCTTAATTGTGTTAAACGAGAAATTTAAAATAAAATATAATGCCCAAGTTATTACAAATTAGTATAGAAGTAAATAGTGGATCGGTAGGTAGAATTGCTCATCAAATAGGTGATACAGTCTTGGCGAATGGTTGGTCTAGTTTTATAACTTACGCAAGAAATAATAATCCAACTAATTCGGAGGTGGTGAGAATTGGTTCTGGTTTAGATGTTTATTGTAGTGCATTAAAAACTAGAATATTTGATAATGATGGTTTCAATTCTAAAAATGCTACCAAAAGCCTTACAAAAACGATTGAAAAAATAAAACCCGATATAATCCATTTGCATCATTTGCACGGTTATTTTGTTAATATTGAAATTTTGTTTAATTATATTAAAAAACAAGATATACCAGTTGTATGGACTTTCCATGATTGTTGGTCTTTTACTGGACATTGTGCATATTTTGATTTTGTAAATTGCAACAAGTGGAAAACTGAATGTCATACTTGTGAACAAAAAAAAGAATATCCTAAAAGTCTATTTATTGATCGATCAAATCAGAATTTTATAAAAAAAAAGAAAATTTTTACTTCCATTAAAAAAATGACCATTGTTTCAGTTTCGAAGTGGTTAGATGAAAAAGTCAATGAATCTTTTTTAAAAGATGTTAATACTAGAGTAATTTATAACGGTGTTGATTTAGAACGTTTTTATCCTAAAAATTCTAGAGATAGAATAGATCAATTATATAATGTTGAAGGAAAGTATTTGTTGCTTGGTGTAGCTTCAACTTGGGATAGCAGAAAAGGGCTTTTAGATTTTATAGCCCTTAGTAAAACCTTAGACAAATCATTTGTTATAATCCTTATCGGATTAAGTAAAACTCAGCTTAAATTACTTCCTGAAAATATTATTGGAATTGAAAGGACGGAGAGTCAGGATGAGTTATGTGAACTTTATTCGGCATCAGACTTATTTTTAAATCTTTCGGTTGAAGAAACATTTGGTTTAACTACAGCTGAGGCCTTGGCTTGCGGTGTTCCGACAGTAGTATATAATGCAACAGCTTGTCCAGAATTAATTACTAAAGAGACAGGGTACATTATTGAAAAAGGTAATATAGTTGAATTAAATAAAGTTATTGAAGAGGCTAAAAAATTAGGTAAATCTTATTTTACAAATGAATGTAGGAAGAGAGCTGTTTCTCTATTCGATAAAAATGAACGATTTATGGAGTATTATAATCTATATAATGAAATTTTAAATAAAAATGAAAAACAATAGAACTTATCAAATATGTACAAAAACAATTATGGATACCTCAGATCCAAATATTGTTTTTAATGAAAATGGAGAGAGCGATTATTATTTAAATTTCAAGCAAAATATTGAACCGGTCTGGCATACAGATGATAGGGGATATAAGGAGCTAATGATAATGGCAGAAAAGATTAAGAAAGAAGGAAAAGGGAAAAATTTTGATTGCATAATTGGATTAAGTGGAGGATTAGATAGTTCTTATGTAGCCTATGTAGCTAAAGAAGTAATGGGATTAAGACCTTTACTTTTTCATGTCGATGCAGGATGGAATACTGATAAAGCTGTTGGTAATATCGAGAAGTTAGTTAATGGACTGAATACGGATTTATATACAGACGTTATCAACTGGGAAGAAATGAAGGATTTGCAAAGAGCATTTTTTAAAGCACAAATCGCAGATCAAGATATGCCACAAGATATAGCTTTCTTTTCTGGATTATACAAGTTTGCAAAAAAGAACAAGGTAAAATATGTATTAACAGGAGGTAATTTTAGTACAGAGTGCTGTAGAGAGCCTGAAGAATGGGGAGCATATCCTGGAATTGATAAAACTCTTATTAGGGATATATATAGTAAATTTGGTAATAAAAAACTAAAAACTTTTCCAATAGTAGATATAATACAGTATAAACTGTATTATAAATATGTTTTAGGAATGGAGGTATTTAAACCCTTAAATCTAGTTCCCTACATAAAGAAAGATGTTGAAGAGTTATTATTTAACAAATTTGGTTGGGAAAAGTTTCAACATAAGCACCACGAATCTAGATTTACAAGGTTCTATGAGGACTACTGGATGCCAAGAAAGTTCGGCTATGAAAAGAGAAGAGCCCACTTTTCAAGTTTAATTTTAACTAATCAAATGACGAGAGAAGAGGCATTAGAAAGGATTTCTAAACCTGAACTAGATGAGTTTACACTTCAAAAAGAATTTGATTATGTTGCAGAAAAGCTTGATTTTACCAAAGAAGAATTGCAAGAGATTTTCGAAGGAGAAAATAAAACTTTTTATGATTATAAAAATAAAAGATCTTTAATAGGCTTGGGAGCAACTGTCATGCGTAAATTTGGATTGGAAAAAAGATTATTCAGATAAATGATAACATTAATTGATTACGGAGTAGGTAATATTAATGCTTTTTTAAATGTTTATAAAAGAGTTAATGTTCCAATTAAAGTCGCTAAGACAGTAAATGATCTTAAAGATACCAAAAAAATTATTTTACCTGGTGTAGGTCATTTTGATCATGCAATAGCAGAATTAATTAAATCTGGAATGCGTGAAAAACTTGATGAATTAGTATTGCAGCAAAAAGTCCCGGTTATTGGTATTTGTGTCGGAATGCAAATGATGGCTAATTCAAGTGAGGAAGGAAAAAGGCAAGGACTAGGCTGGATTGATGCTTCGGTTAAAAAATTTGATGAAATGAAAATAAAGCAAGTCACTAGATTGCCACATATGGGCTGGAATGACGTTAATCCCGTAATGATCAATCCGTTATTTGAAGGCTTACAAAAAGATGCTCTTTTTTATTTTTTGCATTCCTATTATTTTGAGTGTAATAATAATTCTGATATTTTAGCAGTCTCTGATTATGGGGGAGAATTTACATGTGCCGCTAATCACGATAATGTATATGGAATTCAGTTTCATCCAGAGAAAAGTCATCATTATGGAGAAATCCTATTACACAATTTTGCAAAATTATAAAAATGCTTAGACCTAGAATAATTCCAAGTCTTTTGATTCATGACAATGGTTTAGTAAAGACAGTAAACTTTAAAAATCCTAAATATGTCGGGGATCCAATAAATGCGGTTAAGATTTTTAATGAAAAGAAAGTTGACGAATTAAGTATATTTGATATCGACGCAACTGTCTTAGGAAAAGAACCAAACTATAGTTTAATAGAAAGGCTTGCTAGTCAATCTATGATGCCACTGTGTTATGGAGGGGGAGTTAAAACCTTAGAACAAGCACAAAGAATATTTAGTTTAGGTATTGAAAAAATTGCATTAAGCTCTGCAGTTTTACAGACCCCCAAATTGATTACCGAGATTTCAGAACGAGTTGGGGCACAGAGCGTAATTGTGGTTCTGGATATTAAAAAAAAGGTATTTGGTGGATACGAGGTTTGTACTCATAATGGGAGAAAAGCTACAGGAATTAATCCTTTTAAATTTGTAGAAGAAGCCCAAAAATTAGGTGCAGGTGAAATAGTCATAAATTCTATTGATAAGGATGGACAAATGAAAGGGTATGATTTAGACTTGATTGACAAGATGAGAGAAAAAACAACTTTGCCTATGACTGTTTTGGGAGGGGCAGGTTCTTTAGGTGATATTGAAAAAATTATCGACAAACACGGTGTTATTGGTGTAGCAGCTGGTAGCCTTTTTGTTTTTAAGGGACCATATAAAGCTGTTCTGATAAATTATCCAACTCAATTGGAAAAAAATAAAATTTTCAAAATAAAATAAAAAATGAAAATACAAAATAAAGTATTGTTAATAACAGGAGGTACGGGTTCATTTGGTCATGCAGTTTTAAATCGTTTTTTAAATACAGAGCATTTTAAAGAAATCAGAATTTTTTCTCGTGATGAAAAGAAACAAGATGACATGAGAAATCAGCTAAAAAATGATAAATTAAAGTTTTATATTGGAGATGTAAGGGATTACAATAGTGTTGAGCGTGCAATGCGAGGTGTAGATTATGTTTTTCATGCCGCAGCTTTGAAACAGGTTCCATCTTGCGAATTTTTTCCTTTAGAAGCTACGAAAACTAACGTTTTTGGCACACAAAACGTAATTGATGCGGCAGCATTTAATAAAGTTAATAAAGTTATTTGTTTGAGTACTGATAAAGCAGCATACCCTATTAATGCAATGGGAATATCAAAAGCCTTAATGGAAAAAGTGGCGGTTGCTGCCTCAAGAAATTTAAAAGATACTACCGTTTGCCTAACTAGATATGGAAATGTTATGGCATCGAGAGGATCTGTAATTCCCTTGTTTTTAAAACAAATTAAGGAAAACAATCCAATTACAATTACAGATCCAAATATGACACGTTTTCTTATGTCTTTAGATGAAGCAGTGGAATTAGTTTTGTTTGCTTTTGAAAATGGTAACTCTGGAGATTTATTTGTTAATAAAGCCCCAGCAGGTACTATTGGAGATTTAGCTCAAGCATTAAAAGAATTATGTAATGCAGACAATGAAGTTAAAATAATAGGAACTCGTCATGGAGAGAAACTATATGAAACTTTATGTACAAGAGAAGAAATGGTTAAAGCTGAAGATATGGGTGAGTTTTACCGAATTCCCGCAGATAATCGTGATTTAAATTATGCTCAATATTTTTCTGAAGGAGAAGAAGATGTTTCTCTAATAGAAGATTATCATTCCCATAATACTGAACAGCAAGATGTCGAAGGAATGAAGAAACTTTTATCTTCATTACCTCTTATTAGAAAAGAAGTTTTCGGTGAGGATGTAGTTCAAATGCCTGGTTAATTTTTATGAGACCTAAAATTATAGAAGGCAAACGTCATTCCGATCATAGGGGGACTCTGTTTTATAACAATGATTTTGATGTTTCTGAAGTCAAAAGAATATATGTTATCGAGAATGAAAATAATGAGGTTTTAAGACGTTGGCAAGGGCATAAAGTCGAACAAAGATGGTTTTCAGCAATAAAAGGAAAAGTTAAAATTGAGCTTATCAAAATAGATAACTGGAATAAACCATCTCATAAATTAAAATCTATTTCGTTTGTAATTGACGATAAAGAATTAAAAATATTATATGTTCCCGCAGGTTATGTGAGTAGTATTCAGTCAATTGAAGATGGATCCAAATTGCTAGTAATGGCAGATTATTTATTGGGAGAAATCAATGATGATTATAAATTTGAGAGTAATTATTTTGAGAGATAATGGTTTTTCTAAGATTTATAGTGATTTAAAATGTTTTGATAAATCTAAGCAAATTGTTTATGATATTAAAAATGAGTAATAATTTTAAGGTTATAGTTTTTGTAAAAATTGCTCTGCTTTTTTTGTTTTCATCAGCATATAATGACGCATTATTTCAGCCCTTTTTGAAAGCTTTTATTGATAATAAGTTTGTTAACCCATGGCAATTTTATTTTGAGCATAACTTGAATTTAGATTCATTTCCGTATCATTCTTTTATGCTTTTAGTTTTAACACCATTTTCTTATTTAAGTGCATTATTAAATATAGGAATGATTTTTAAAATGCCTCTGTTTTTAGCGGATTTGGGGATTTTATATCTATTGCTTAAATTTTTCCCATCCAAATCAAACAGAGTTTACATTTTTTATTTTCTTAATCCTATTGTAATATATTCTATTTATATTCATGCTCAGTTAGATATAATTCCAACGGCTTTACTATTATATAGTATTTATTTATTGACTTTAAACAAAAACCGATATTCAGCAATCATATTAGGTCTTGCATTGGCAACAAAATTTCATATCATTATTGCATTACCTTTAATACTTTTTTATCTGCATAAAACAAATAAAATATTGGAGATATATAAATATTTTGCAATATCGTTAAGTGTATTCTTATTTTTAGATCTCCCTTTTTTATTTTCGGAAGGATTTATGCAGATGGTCCTTTTGAATCCGAAACAATCATTGATTTTTAACTCATTTTATCATATTGGAGCTGTTAAAATTTTACTGCCTATAGCTTCAATTTTATTGGTTTATTTTCATTTCTATAATCAAAATAAAATTAATCACGATTTACTTTATTTTTATTTCGGACTTCTTTTTACCGCGGTAATATTTTTTATTTACCCTGGTCCAGCTTGGTATGTCTGGATGATTCCTTTTGTAGCAATCTATTTTGTTCAAAATAAAAATAAAGAAAAAAGCTTATTACTTTATTCTGCATTCTCTCTAACATATTTAATCTTTTTTCTTTTTTTTCATAAAAGTGAGTACGCAGATGTTTTGTTTTTAGGGAGAGTAATAAATTTAAAAATTGAGAATGAAAACATGGCTAACATTGCTTTTACATTTTTAGAAGTAATTCTTGCCGCTATTATTTATGCTTTCTATAAATACGGAATTAAAAGTAATTCAATATATAATAAACATCTGAATTTAGTAATTGGTATTGGAGGCGATAGTGGAGTAGGAAAAACTACACTTGTGAATAATCTTCAAAGTATTTTAGGGGATAAATTGCTTCAAATAGAAGGAGATGGAGAACATAAGTGGGAAAGAGGTGATGAAAACTGGAAAAAATTTACACATCTTGACCCAAAGGCTAATCACATTCATAAGCAATCCGATGCGATATATGGTTTAAAACATAATCAAACAATTTACAGATGTGAGTATGAGCACAGTTCGGGAAAATTTACAGAACCAAAGAAAGTTTTGCCTAAAGAATTTATTGTTATTGCAGGATTGCATCCTTTTTATTTGCCGAAACTTAGAAAAAATATAGATCTTAAAATTTATATTGATACCGATGAAACTTTGAGAAGGCATTGGAAGATTATTAGAGATATTAAGAAACGTGGCTATAGTCATGAAAAAATAATAGAACAGATTGAAAATAGAATGACCGATGCTGAAAAGTATATATATCCTCAAAAAGAATTCGCAGATATGGTTATAAACTATTTTAGTATAAATGAATATACTATAGGTCAGGAAGGAGAAGCTATAAATTTGGGACTTAAAATAACGTTTGATGCTAATATTCCAATTGAAGACATATTAAATAACTTAGATTGTTCTTTTGAATGGGATTATAATTATGACCTAAAAACTCAATTTATTAAATTAAATGAAGTTCCAAATACAAGTTTTGAGAAAGTAGCATTCCAGTGTATTGAAAATCTTGACGAGATAGTTTCTTATAATTGTAAGTGGGAATTTGGATATGAAGGATTTATACAATTGCTGACTTTAAAGATGATAAGTGAACAATTAAAACTAGAAAATAGATGAAATTTAAGGGAATTCTTTTAGATATCGATAATACATTATATCATTACGATACAGCTCACAATTATGCGAAGAATAAAGTAATAGAATATTGTTCAGAAACTTTAAATTTTAACGAAATCGACATAAAAGAAGCTTATGAGAATGCAAGGAGACAAGTAAATATAGAGCTTGCCGAAACAGCAGCTTCTCATAATAGATTATTATATTTTCAAAAAACATTAGAATCGCTACAGGTTAATCCCTTAAAACATAGCTTTGATATTTACAATATTTATTGGGATAACTTTCTCGAAGAAATTCAGCCATACGAAGGGATATATGATTTTCTAGAAAAATACAAAGGGAATATTTGTTTAGTAACGGATTTAACAGCTCATATTCAATATCGAAAGATTAAACAGTTGCAATTAGATAAATATTGTAATCATATTGTGACTAGTGAAGAGGCTGGAAGAGAAAAACCACATCCATATATGTTTATGGTTGGATTAAAAAAACTGCAATTACAACCCAATGATGTTTGCATGATTGGTGATAACTTCAAGAAAGATATTTTCGGTGCAACTAATTTAGGAATCAAATCCATTTGGCTAAATGAAAGCAATAATATAGAAGATTTTGATAAAAGTATGGTTTTAGAGGCAAAAACCTTTAAAGAAATTTTAGATTTGGTATGAAAGAGATAAAAGAATTAGTTGAAATTTCAAAATACGCTGGTGAACGATTCGATTTAACACAAGCTGGTGGAGGTAATAGCTCTGTAAAATTTGACAATGGAGAGATGATTATAAAATCCTCTGGGCTTTCTCTAAGTGATGTTACTGAAAAATCAGGTTACTCGACAGTAATTACTAAAAAAGTTTCAGATATTTTAAATAATGAAACTATTATTAATAGTAAGGATAAAAGAGAAAGAGAAAATATTACTTCATTATTAATAAAAGAGGCAACTATTGATAATAATAACAGACCTTCGATAGAAACTCTGCTTCATTCATTATTACTTAAATATACATTACACACGCATGCAGTTGTTACTAATGTAATATTAGCGAAAGAAAATTGTTTGTCAATATTGAATGATATTTTTGAAAATGATTTAATAGTTTTTGTAGAATATCAAACTCCAGGTGTGGAGTTGGCTATTGTTTTAGAGCAAGAGCTTAAAAAGTTAGATAAAATTCCTAATATTATTTTTTTACAAAATCATGGTTTAATAATTACATCTGATGCGAAAGAAGATATTAAAAAACTTACCGAATATGTTTTAGATAAAATTGAAAATTATCTAAATGTAGATATGTCCCATTATAAGGTGACAAATAAAATAACTAATTTACTTAATAGTGTAAATGATAAAAGTACAAGTACGAGTATATCTTATTTATGTCAAGATATATTTTTAAATAAGCAACTGAAATTAAACGAAAAGTTATTTTTTGAATCTGCATTTTGCCCAGATTCTTTTGTATACTGCGGAGTTAATGCAGTTAAAATAAACTCCCTAAACGATTCAAAAAGCATTGAGGATTATAAAAATAAATATCACGAATGGCCCAAAGTGATTTTATATGACCATAAAATATTTTTTATTAGCTCTAATGTTAAGAAAGCAAGAGAAATAGAAGACGTTTTTAAATTTCATATAACAGTCTTGGTGAATAGTAATATCGAAACAATTAACTTTTTAGAAGAAGATGAATTATTTTATCTTTCTAACTGGGAGGCAGAGAAATTTAGACAAAAAATATAAATTAATTTACATCAAATAAACATGCATATAATTGTACCAATGTCAGGAATTGGCAACAGATTTATAGAAGCAGGATATTCTACACCAAAACCTTTAATAGAAATCGATGGCAAACCTATCATAGAACATGTTTGCGATTTGTTTCCTGGCGAAGAGAAATTTACATTCATTTGTAATGCAAAGCATTTAAAAGAAACCAATATGCGTGAAATACTATTGGATATAAGACCAAATGCTAATATTGTTGAAATTCCAAATCATAAAAAAGGGCCAGTTTATGCAGTCCATTTAATAGAGCATTTAATCGAAGATGATGAGGAGGTTATTGTAAATTATTGTGATTTTGGAACTTATTGGGATTATAAAGATTTTCTAATACATACCAGAAGTAGAGATGCAGATGGTGCATTACCATCATATAAAAGATTTCATCCACATATGCTTGGTACAACTAATTATGCATTTATGCGAGATGAAAAACAATGGATGTTGGAAATAAAAGAAAAAGATCCATTTACAGATGATAGAATGAATGAGTATGCCTCAAATGGAACATACTACTTTAAAAAAGGAAGTTACGTAAAAAAATATTTTAATGAGTTGATGGCTAAGAATATAAATTTAAACGGAGAATTTTATGTTTCGTTGATTTATAATCTTATGGTTAATGACGAATTAAAAGTATCTATATATGATATTCAGCATATGTTACAATGGGGAACTCCTCAAGATGTAGAAGAATATAATAGTTGGTCCAAATATTTCAGAAATGCTTGCAATGAAACACTGAAAAGTACGCCGTTGAAAAACAGTGTGACTCTGATTCCTTTAGCAGGAAGAGGTAGTAGATTTGTGTCTGCTGGTTATGTTGATCCAAAGCCACTAATAAAAGTGGGGGGCAAACCAATGATTATCCAGGCGGCAAATTCTTTACCCAATAGCGAAAAGCATGTTTTTGTAACATTAAAAGAACATTTGGATAATTATCCATTAGAAAGAACTCTAAGAGATCAATTTTCGGAATGTGAAATCATTGCTATTGATGAAGTTACAGAAGGGCAAGCTATAACTTGCAGCATAGGTTTAAAACATGTACTAGAAGATTCATCTTTATTAATAGCCGCAACTGATAATGGTATGATCTATAATAGAGAGAAATATCAGGAATTAATGAAGGATGAAAATGTAGATGCAATTATATTTACATTCAGACATCATATTTCGAGTAAAATTAATCCACAAATGTATGGATGGGTAAATACAGATGAAGTTAATAATGCCACAGGTGTATCTGTAAAAATACCAATTTCAGACAATCCTTATAACGATCATGCTATTGTTGGAGCATTTTACTTCAAAAAAGTGGCCTTTTTTAATGAAGCTTTAAAAAACTTATTAGATAAAAATATTCGAATTAACGGAGAATATTATGTCGATAGTTTAATGGGGGAACTTATAAGTATGGGATACAAAGTTAAAGTTTTTGAAATAGACGACTATATCTGTTGGGGAACTCCGAATGACTACGAAACATTTGTATACTGGCAGAGTTTCTTTCATAAAGCGTCTTGGCATCCATATCGTCTGGAAAAAGATATTACAATTGAAAGGACAGAATTGGAAACACTAGACAAAAAATACAATACTTTCCAACAGGAGTATTTATGAACACAATAAAGAAAGAACTGTTAAGATTTTTAGTAGCAGGATTTAGCGCCGTGTTTGTAGACTTGAGTACTTACTATTTGCTTTTAAAACTCCTCCAACATAATAGTGCTAAAGCAATTTCATTTATTTTAGGCACTATAGTAGCATATATAATAAACAAATATTGGACTTTTGAGAAAAAAGAAAAATCATATGTAGAAATTTTGCGATTTGTAATATTGTATAGTATCACACTAGGCGCAAATGTATTAGTTAATAAATATGTATTAAATAATACTAACGTAATTGTTGTTGCTTTTTTGGCAGCAACAGCGACAAGTACAGTACTCAATTTTATTGGGCAAAAATTTTGGGTTTTTAAATGAGAAGAGATTTAAGATTAGATACATTAAAAGGTTTTTTAATGGTATGGGTAGTTTATGGACATATTCCATTTAATCTTTTTTTTATCGAAAAAAGTAATTTTTTTACAGCCTTAACTTCGTGTATATATTTTTTTCATATGCCTCTTTTCTTTGCGCTTTCTGTTCTATTTATAAAGAGTGACTATAAATGGTTGGTTAAAAGAGTAGCGTTGATTTTATTACCGTATGTTTTTTGGTTTTTTTATGAAAACAGGTTTTTGTTTTTAGAAAATTATCAACTTTTTTTTGAAAAAATCATTATCGGTAATTGGAATTCTATAAAATCTATTCTTTGGTTTCTACCAGCACTTTTGTCGTTAAATACTTTCTTTTTTGTGTTTAATCTATCATCCAGATCATTTAAAATTATTTTATTAGCAATTTCTATATTAACGTTCTGTTTTTCTAGTGAGATAGCATTAATTCATAATAAAGTTCCTTTCGGAATTGATGTAGCTTTCTATCTCTTTCTTTTAATTTTTTTAATTAAATATATTTATGAAAACGAAAGAATAATTGAAAGTATAAATTTTTCATTAATACTATTGATGATTTTCGGTTCAATTGCAATCCTGTTTTATTTTGAACCAATTAAAACCATTACGCAATTTCACTCTAGAATCGACTTAGCACAATTTTCAGTTCCTGCTACTCTAGTAGGCTATATTTCTTTTTTAATTCTGAATATTTCAATTTTTATTTTGTTTTTGAAATTGAATTATAACAAGCAGTTAGCTTATATTGGTTTTTATTCATTCCCAATTTTTTTGATGCACGTAATTATCTTATATAAAATTCCGGAATTGCTTCAATTTGATAATCTTATTTTAAATATAATATTTTTATTAATAACTTTTGTTTTGTCAATTGGAGTACCAATTATTTTGTCTAAGTTATTGATGAGAGTAAGTGATAAGTTTAAATTTATAGGATTAATAAAATAAAGTATGAAAAAAAATATTGCACTGTTATCCATCGTTTTCCTTGCATTGTTGTATATCAATTATAGAAACTTAAATATTGGTTTTTTAAGTAACTATAGTATTGATGAATATGCTTTTCATGGAAGTTTATTAAACATGTATGATGGATTAATGACATTTGATATTAAAAAGTTATTTTCATTTAGTTTTTATAGTTATGGATTTAGTTTTTTCTTTTTAAATTTATTAGCAGCTAGTCCATTTATTGCTTCCGGAAATACAGAAATGGCTATATATATTCCAAGAGTAATAACTGCCCTTTTTGCTGTAGGCTCTGCATGGTACATTTATAAGATAGCAAGAATGTACATAGATGAATATTCGTCTATTTTGATTTCTTTCATTCTCTTTACAATGCCAGGATTCTGGAAAAACGCAATGTGGTTTCATCCAGATTGGATGATGACTTTTTTTAGTGTTTTGGCAATCTATTTTTTGGCTAAGGACAACTGGAATTTTAAAAAATATTTTTGGTGGTCTAGTGTTTCTTTTGGAATTTCTATTGCTACAAAAATTCAAGCAATCACTTTTTTACCTGTCGTATTTATTTTTATTTTTTATGATAATATCACACATCGATATTTAAAAGATATCTTTTTTAAAATAAAATTACTTTTTAAATATATAGGTATATCAATTGCATTATTTGTTTTGACAAATCCATATTTAATACATCCAACAGGGTTCAAAGCGTTCATTAGTTCTTTTATCGTAAATATGAAATCTAATGCCACAAATCATGGATTGAATGTAAAAGTATCTATTAGCAGCAAAATATATAATGCGATTGATGTTTATTATCTCAATTATATATTGTTTTATTTTCTTATTCTACTCTCCTTATCTTTGGTGATTTTTCTTTTTAATAGAGAAAAAAAGAAATCAATGTTTCCAATTCTAGGGTGCTATTTTTGCATAAACATTGTTTATCTATTTTTAATGGTTAATAAAGACTGGCAGCATTATTATTTATCCATATTTACAATTGCACCGTTACTTTTAATATCATTACTTTTAAAATTTGATAAATACAAATATGTTTACTTAGCAACTATAATTTCGCTTCAAATAATTTCTCACATATCAAATTATAAATTTGAATTGTCAACAGGGTTCCATCAAAAGAGAGCATTATCATTAGTAAAACAAAAAGAAATAAGTAATATTTTATTAAAAGAACTGAGCGGGCAAACAAGCAATAAAACGAATATTTTAATAAGTTCTTATCAGCCGTTTGATTATAAAAAACTGGGTTTGAGCTATGAAAATATTAATGTCCTCTATGAGCCAATTGATTTAAGTATGATTAATTTAGATGCGTTTTTGGAAAAATCAGTGACAAAAGACTCCACAAATTTTAAAAAGATGGATTTAGTAATTTTATCAAAGCAGGATATTTATTTTGACGACCAAAAAATAAAATCTGGTAAATATTCTAAGTCACTTGAGATAATTGAAAATTTTAATAAAAACGGTGATTTAGGGTATGAAAAATTCGCTGACAACAAGTATTTTTATATATGGAAGAAAGTAAAATAAAATTATCTATTATTATACCATGCTACAACGAAGAGAAAAACATTTCTCTAATTTTAAATAAGTTTAATGAAGTAATCAAAACTAATGAGATTGAGGTTATTCTTGTAAACAACGGATCTTTAGATAACAGTGAAGCTGTATTTGCAGAGTTAGTTCCGAATTATAATTTTGCAAGAGTTGTTAAAGTTGAAATTAACCAAGGCTACGGATATGGTATTACTTCTGGATTAAGAGAAGCTAAAAGTGATTTTATTGGATATACTCATGCAGATATGCAAACAGATCCAGCAGATGTTATAAAAGCATTTGATATAATTAAAAATGCCACAAATCCAAAAAATACTTATGTGAAAGGCGATCGGAAAAAACGTAAGTTTTTAGATCAATTCTTTACTACCGGTATGAGTATTTTTGAAACAATATATTTAAGAACAAGTTTGTGGGATATAAATGCTCAACCAAACGTATTTCATCGAAGTTTTTTTGAGAATTTAGAAAATATTCCTAAAGATTTCTCTCTTGATTTATATCTTCTTTATATGGCAAGGAGAAAAGGGCTTGACGTAATTCGTATTGATGTTTTTTTTCCTCCAAGGATTCACGGAGAATCAAGTTGGAATACAGGTTTAGCTTCTAAATGGAAGTTTATAAAAAGAACAATGGATTTTAGTGTTAAGTTAAAAAAAGAATTGTAATGGAATTTATCTCACATAGAGTAAATACAGTCGAAGAGTTGAGGAAAGTGCCAAAAAATTATGGTGTAGAACTTGATTTAAGAGATTATGGACAACGTCTAATTCTTCAGCATGATCCTTTTACTGATGGAGAAGATTTTGAAGGCTATCTTAAATATTACGATCATGGGACAATGATATTGAATATAAAAAGTGAGCGTATAGAACATAAAGTTTTAGAACTACTTCAAAAGTATAGCATTCAAAAATATTTTTTTCTTGATAGTTCATTTCCAATGATATATTTATTGTCAAAAATGGGTGAAAAGAACGTGGCCTTGAGATTTTCAGAATTCGAAACCATTGAGACGATTTTAAATTTGAAAGGAAAAGTGGAATGGGTTTGGGTTGATTGTTTTACTAAAATGCCAATAGACGCTAATTCCTTTTTAAAATTGAAAGAGAATGGATTTAAACTTTGTTTAGTTTCTCCAGAGCTTCAAGGACAAGATGAGAAAATAGAAGTTTATAAAAAATATTTGGATGATAATAATATAATTTTTGATGCAATTTGTAGCAAAAGTTATAACGTTTCTAGATGGAATAAGTAATTAAGAAACTGTTGTTATAATACATTTATTAAAAATTAAAGAACAAATATGTTAAAAATAGGAATTACAGGACAAGCAGGTTTTGTCGGGTCACATTTGTACAATACTCTAGGTCTGTTTCAAGAACAATTCGAAAGAATTGATTTCAAAAAAGAGTATTTTGAAGATGAAAATAAATTAGATGATTTCGTATCACAATGTAATGTGATTGTGCATTTGGCAGCTATGAATCGTCATAATGATCCACAGGTAATTTACGATACTAATTTAAGCCTTGTTCAAAAATTAGTCAATTCTTTAAATAAGACTAATAGTAAAGCACATGTTTTATTTTCTTCATCAACGCAGGAAGAGAGAGATAATCTTTACGGAAAATCAAAGAAAGAAGGCCGAGAATTAATGATTCACTGGGCCAATAATTCGGATGGAAAGTTTACAGGAATGATTATTCCTAATGTTTTTGGACCTTTTGGACATCCCAATTATAATTCGGTAATTGCTACTTTTTGTCATAAATTATCTCATAATGAAGTTCCTACCATTGATGTAGATGGTGACTTAAAACTTATTTACGTAGGAGAACTAGTTGATGTGATACTTACAGAGATAAGATCAGGTAAAGGAAATCCGGAGGTATTGGTAAAGCATACTTCGGAATCAAAAGTCTCTCAGATTCTAAAATTTTTAGAAATGTATAAGGCAGAATATCAAGATAAAGGAATTATACCATGTATAAATAATAAATTCGAATTGAATTTATTCAATACTTTTCGTTGTTACATGGATATAAAAAATCACTTTCCAGTAAAATTTGTTGAGCATACAGATTCAAGAGGATCTTTTGTAGAAATTATCAGACTTGGTGTAGGGGGGCAGGTATCTTTTTCAACAACAGTTCCAGCAATAACGCGAGGGAATCACTACCATACAAGAAAAATTGAGCGTTTTGCAGTAATTAAAGGAAAAGCTTTAATTCAGTTGAGGCGTATTGGAACAGATGAGATTTTAGACTTTTATCTTGATGGAAATGAACCGTCATTTGTAGACATGCCAATTTGGTACACCCATAATATTAAGAATATTGGAGAAGAAGTACTATATACCAATTTTTGGATAAATGAGTTTTACGATCCGAGTGATCCAGATACCTATTTTGAAAACGTTTAAAAAGTAATAATTTATTTTATATAATGAAATCACAATTAAAAGTAATGACTGTTGTTGGGACAAGACCCGAAATTATTAGACTTTCGAGAGTAATGGCAGCCTTAGATAATTCCGATGCAATTGAACATATTATTGTACATACAGGTCAAAATTATGACTATGAATTAAATCAGATATTTTTTGATGACTTAGGAATTCGTAAACCAGATTTCTTTTTAAATGCTGCAGGAGCAACAGCTACTGAAACGGTAGGTCAAATTTTAATAAAAATAGATCCTTTACTTGAGTCTGAAAAACCAGATGCTTTTTTGGTTTTGGGTGACACCAATAGTTGTTTATGCGCAATTCCGGCAAAGAAAAGACATATTCCAATTTTTCATATGGAAGCAGGAAATCGTTGTTTCGACCAACGCGTACCAGAAGAAACAAATAGAAAAATAGTTGATCACACTTCTGATATTAATCTAACATATAGTGATATAGCTAGAGAATATTTGCTGAGAGAAGGTCTGCCTGCAGATAGAATTATCAAAACAGGCTCTCCAATGTTTGAGGTTTTAAATCACTATTTACCTTCAATTGAATCTTCTGATGTTTTAGAAAGATTAGGATTAGAAGAAGGGAAGTTTTTTGTAGTATCATCTCATAGAGAAGAGAATATTAATAGCGAAGTTAATTTTCGTGGATTGATGGATAGCTTAAACCTTATTGCTGAAAAATACAACTATCCAATTATTGTAAGTACGCATCCCCGAACAAGAAATATGATTGAGTTGAAAAATATTCAAATGCATAAAAATGTACAATTCTTAAAACCTTTAGGATTTAATGATTATAATGCTTTGCAAATGAGGTCTTTTGCTGTTTTGTCTGATTCGGGTACTATTTCGGAAGAATCTTCAGTACTAAACTTTAGAGCTCTTAATATTAGAGATGCACACGAAAGGCCAGAAGCAATGGAAGAGACTTCTGTTATGATGGTGGGTTTAAGTCCAGAAAGAGTTTTACAGGGATTGGTGCAACTTCAGTATCAAAAGATAGGAAAGGAAAGAAACTTTAGACCTGTTGCAGATTATTCAATGCCAAATGTTTCTGAAAAAATGGTTCGCATTATCTTAAGTTATACTGATTATGTGAAACGTGTAGTTTGGAGAGAGCTGAATTAAGAATGAAAGTACTTTTTTTAACAATGGTTAAAATTAATTCTTTTAGAGATAGAGGGATTTATAATGATCTGCTTCGTAAATTTTATAAGGAAGGTCATGAAGTTTATGCCGTTTGTCCTATCGAAAGAAGAGAAAAAAAGAAAACTAACTTAATAAAAGAAACAGAAGGAACAATCTTAAATGTACAAACCTTTAATCTTCAAAAAACTAATATAATAGAAAAAGGTATAGGAACTTTAGCTATAGAATATCAATTTCTTTCAGCAATCAAAAAAAATCTTTGTGAAATAAAATTTGATCTTATTATATATTCCACACCTCCAATAACTTTTTCAAAGGTTATTAATTTTATAAAGAAAAGAGATAATGCTTATTCATATCTTTTGTTGAAAGATATTTTTCCTCAAAATGCAGTTGACATGAAATTGCTAAAACAAGATGGGATAATGCATAATTTCTTTTTAAAAAAAGAGAAAAGATTATATGATTTATCGGATACAATTGGCTGTATGTCTGAAGCTAATGTTGAGTATATTTTAAAGCATAATCCAACAATTAAATTGGAGAAAGTTGAGGTAAATCCTAATACAATTGAACCAATTAGTCTTATTCAGGAGAATTCTGAAAAAATAAATATAAAGAAAAAATATAATTTACCTCTTGATAAAAAGATTTTGGTTTATGGAGGTAACCTCGGTAAGCCTCAAGGAGTTGATTTCTTGTTAGAGACAATAGAAGTAAATTTACATCGAGAAGCATTCTTCTTAATTGTAGGATCTGGAACAGAGTACAAGAAGTTAAGCGAATGGTTTCAAGTTAAGAAACCAAGAAACGCTTTGTTATTAAATGGTTTGTCTAAAACTGATTATGACTTATTGTTAAATGCATGCGATGTGGGAATGATTTTTTTACACAAAGATTTTACGATACCTAATTTCCCGTCGAGAATGTTGTCTTATTTGGAAATGAAAAAACCAATAATTGCAGCAACAGATACTAATACAGATATTGGAAAAGTAATTGAAAAAAACAATTGTGGATTTTCGGTTATTTCGGGAGACATCTTAGCAATGAATAGAGCTATCGAAAGAGTCTTAGACGAAGACAATTTGTCTAATATGCAGGAGAATGCCTGGAATTTACTCCACAATGAATTTACTGTTGATAAATCTTATGACTTAATAATACATAAAATCAATGTATAGATTTTTTTTTAAACGCTTTATTGATATCATTCTATCATTTTTAGTTTTGCTTATTTTTTTACCAATTTTAATTATTCTAGTCGTTTTTTTAGCTTTTGCGAATAAAGGAAAGCCGTTTTTTGTTCAAAAACGTCCAGGGAAAAATGAAAAAATATTTAAGATTATAAAATTCAAAACCATGAATGATAAAAAAGATATTCAAGGAAATTTATTGTCAGATGCAGAACGACTGACAAAAGTGGGGATTTTTGTTAGAAAAACATCTCTAGATGAGCTGCCTCAATTAATTAATGTATTAAAAGGAGATATGAGTTTAATAGGTCCAAGACCATTATTGCCAGAATATTTACCACTATACAATGACTTTCAAAAAAAGAGACATAATGTAAGACCAGGAATAACAGGTTGGGCGCAAATCAATGGAAGAAATGCAATTTTGTGGCAGGAAAAATTTAAATTTGATGTTTATTACGTAGATAATTTGAGCTTTGGATTGGATATTCGAATCATATTTTTAACTATTAAAAAAATCTTTAAACCTGTAGGAATTTCACAAGAAGGACAGGCAACTATGGAATATTTTAAAGGAAATTAAACGAAATGAATATATTAATAACTTCAGCAGGACAAAGAGTGTCTTTGGTAAGAGCTTTTAAGAATGAACTAAAAAAAACTTTTTCGACAGGTATGGTCTATACCGTAGACATGAGTCCTAATCTTTCACCAGCTTGTCAAGTTTCAGATGGATACAAAGCCGTGAAAAGAGTCGATGACGCTGATTATATAAAAGAATTGATATCTATTTGTAAGGATTGGAAAATAAAACTAGTGATTCCAACTATTGATACAGAATTAATTTTCCTGTCTACAAATAAGCTAATGTTTAAAAATGAAGGGATAGAAGTAATAGTTTCAAACGAAGATTTTATAAAAAAATGCAGAGATAAAAGGTTAATTAATCTTTTTTTTAAAGATCATGAAATAGATATCCCTAAACCATATGATAAATTAAATCCAGAGTTCCCTTTATTTATTAAACCTTACGATGGAAGTTTGAGTAAAGATATTTTTTTGATAAATAAGAAGGATGAATTAACGGAATATCATTTTAATAATGAGAAATTGATGTTTATGGAATATATTGATTCTAATTTATTTGATGAATTTACGATTGATGCATATTACAATAGAAATGGAGAATTAAAATGTGCGGTTCCAAGAAAAAGAATAGCAGTAAGAAGTGGCGAAATTAGTAAAGGAGTTACTTGTAAAAATTTTATTTTAAATTATCTAAAAGACAAATTACCTAAAATTGATGGTGCAGTAGGTTGTTTAACTATTCAGATTTTTTATAATTCAAATACTAACAGAATTATTGGAATAGAAATAAACCCTCGTTTCGGTGGAGGATTTCCGTTAAGTTATTTATCTGGAGCAAATTATCCATTATGGATTATTAAAGAGTACTTATTAGATGAGGAAATTACTTTTTATAACGATTGGGAAGATAATTTGCTGATGTTGAGGTATGATGACGAAATATTAGTCCGTAATTATGAAAGCTAAAATTATTGTTTTTGATTTAGATGATACTTTGTATAATGAATTAGACTATTTGATATCTGCATATAAAGAAATATCTGAATATTTATCTGAAACATTGATAAATCAAATTTCTAAGGAAAAAATTTTTGAGGAAATGTATTCTTTATATGACTTAAAAAAGAACGTTTTTTTTGAAATTTTAGAAAAGTACAATATCAAAGATATCACAGTTGAAGATCTTTTGAGATATTATAGAAATCATATTCCTCAAATTAAATTAGAAAATTCGGTTGAGAACTTATTAAACTACTTAAAAGAAAAAGAAAACAAATTAGGAATTATTACTGATGGAAGATCTGTTCAGCAGAGAAATAAAATAACTTCCCTTAATATTGAAAAATACTTTGAAAATATTATAATTTCTGAAGAATTTGGCTCAGAAAAACCTGATCTTAAAAATTTCCAATTTTTTGAGAAATTGTATCCGGAATGCGAATATGTTTATATAGGTGACAATGTAAAAAAAGATTTTTTTGCGGGAAATTTATTAGGCTGGACGACAATATGTGTTTTAGATAATGGCAAAAATATTCACAAGCAAAAATTTAATTTTGATAAAGAATATTTACCAAATTATCGTATAAATAATCTAGAAGAAGTTTTAAACATTATTGAAAAATAAAAATGAATAATTCAAAAATATGGTTATCATCTCCTCATATGGGAGGAACAGAAGAGAAATATGTAAAAGAAGCATTTGATACAAATTGGGTTGCTCCTTTAGGTCCAAATGTAAATGGTTTTGAAAATGACCTAAAAGAATATCTAAATGAAGAAGTTCATGTGGGAGCATTGAGTTCTGGAACTGCGGCTATTCACTTAGGTTTAATTTTGTTAGGTGTTCAAGCTGGAGATGAAGTTATTTGTCAAAGTATGACTTTCTCTGCTTCAGCAAATCCAATTATGTATTTAGGAGCTACGCCTATATTTATTGATAGTGAACCTGATACTTGGAATATTTGTCCAAATGCATTAGAAAAAGCAATAGTTGAAAGAATTTCTAAAGGTAAAAAACCTAAAGCGATAATTGGCGTTCATCTTTATGGAATGCCATATAATATTGAAGAAATTAATAAAATAACAAATAAATACAGCATTCCAATTCTTGAAGATAGTGCTGAAGCTTTAGGAAGTAGCTATAAAAATCAAAAATGTGGAACATTTGGAGAAATAGGAATTCTTTCTTTTAATGGAAACAAAATTATAACAACTTCAGGAGGAGGTGCAATTGTAATGAAAAATAAAGAGGTAAAAGATCAAGCTGTATTTCTTTCAACACAAGCTAGAGATAATACACCACATTATCAGCATAGTCATGTTGGATATAATTATAGGATGAGTAACATATGTGCAGGTATCGGAAGAGGTCAGATGGAAGTTTTAGATGAGCATATTCAATTAAGAAGAAATATGCATGAATTTTATGTTGATTATTTTAAAGAAATTGAAGGTGTAAATATCCTTATAGAACCAAATAGTGATTATTTTTCAAATCATTGGTTGTCCGCAATTGTTATAGATCCTCAAAAAGCAAATGGAAAAACAAGAGAGGATTTGCGTTTGGCTTTTGAGAATGAAAATATTGAAAGTAGACCTCTTTGGAAACCAATGCATTTACAACCAATATTTCAAGAATTCCCATATTATGGAAATAAAGTTGCCGAAACACTTTTTGAAAATGGGTTATGTCTACCATCTGGTTCAAATTTAACTGACGAAGAAAAAAATAGAATTAAAGAGGTTTTAAATAACTTCTTTAAATAAAATTAAAAATGAAAATCGAAGAAACATTTATAAAAGATCTAGTAATTGTAGAACCAATAGTTTTTGGTGATGAAAGAGGTTGCTTTTTTGAATCATACAGTAAAAATAAATTTGAAGATTTAGGAATTGATATTGATTTTGTTCAAGATAACCAATCTTTTTCAAAAAAAGGAACTTTAAGAGGATTACATTATCAAAATCCACCTTTTGGTCAAACAAAATTAGTACGTGTTTTAGAAGGAGAAATTATAGATGTTGCTGTTGATTTAAGAAAAAATTCTCCAACGTATGGAAAGTCGTTTAGTATTCTATTGTCAGCAGAAAATAAAAAACAGTTATTAGTGCCTCAAGGATTTGCTCATGGATTTTCTGTCATTAGTGAAACAGCATCAGTTATGTATAAATGTGATCAGTTTTACAATAAAGATTCAGAAGGAGGAATTAAATATGATGATCCCTCATTAAATATTGATTGGGGAATGAATTTAGATGAAGCAATAGTTTCAGAAAAAGATCAAATTCTACCTTTTATTGAGAAATGTAATAGTCTGTTTTAATGAGAAAGATTCTTGTAACTGGTGCAAAAGGGCAGTTAGGATCTGAACTTTTAGTTTTAGCTTCTTCATATTCTAACTATGAGTGGATATTTGCTGACCGAACAAAAGTAGCATTAGATGACTTGGAATTGCTTCAATCTCAATTAAGAGAAATTAAACCAGATATTATTTTTAATTGTGGAGCATATACTGCGGTAGATAAGGCGGAGTCGGAAAGAGATTTAGCTTTTAAGATAAATCATTTAGCAGTAGAATTAATTGCAAAATATGCAAAAGAAAATAATGTAAAATTAATTCATATTTCGACAGATTATGTTTTTGATGGATTTTCTTCAATTGCTTTAGACGAGGAAGCAGAAACAAATCCTATAAATGTCTATGGAGAAAGTAAACTAGCAGGTGAAGTTGCTTGTTTAAGAGAAAATCCAGATTCGATTGTGATTAGAACTTCTTGGGTTTACAGTAAATTTGGAAATAATTTTGTGAAAACCATGCAAAGACTGATGCGGGAGAAAGAGGAAATTAATGTTGTAAATGATCAAATAGGTTCGCCAACCTATGCTGCAGATTTAGCTCAAGCAATGATTGATATTGTTCAGTCATCAGAATGGTTTCCAGGTATCTATAATTACTCAAATGAAGGAGAAATTAGTTGGTTTGATTTCGCTGTTTCTATAAAAGAATTAGGTGATTATAATTGCAAAATAGGAGGGATTCCATCTTCTTCATATCCAACACCTGCAAAAAGACCTAGTTTTTCATTACTGAATAAGGATAAAATTAAAAAAACTTATAATTTAGACATACCATATTATAAAAAAAGTTTAAAAAAGATGTTCATTTAAAAAACAATAGTTTAGATTTTGAAATAATCCGAAATTTAAATTCTGAATTCTAAAAGTAAGATTTATGAAAGCTATTATATTAGCAGGGGGCTCAGGAACAAGATTGCACCCATTAACATTGGCTGTTAGTAAGCAATTAATGCCAGTTTATGATAAACCAATGATATACTATCCATTGTCAACTTTGATGATGGCAGGAATAAATGAAATTTTAATTATTTCAACGCCTCACGATCTGCCTAATTTTAAAAAACTTTTAGGAGACGGTAGTTCAATTGGTTGCAAATTTAGTTATGCTGAGCAACCAGATCCAAATGGATTAGCTCAAGCTTTTGTAATAGGAGAAGAATTTATTGGTCATGATGATGTAGCATTGATATTGGGAGATAATATTTTTTTCGGGTCAAACATGCAAGAGCTTTTAAAGTCAAATACAAAACCAAATGGAGGAGTTGTTTTTGCCTACCATGTTTCAGATCCTGAAAGATATGGAGTAGTTGAATTTGATGAAAATTTTACAGCAATTTCGATAGAAGAAAAACCAAAAGAACCAAAATCAAATTATGCTGTTCCTGGCCTGTATTTTTATGACAATTCTGTTGTAGAAATAGCAAAAAATATAAAACCAAGCGCTCGCGGTGAATATGAAATTACTGATGTAAATAAAGTTTATCTTGAAAAAGGCAAATTAAAAGTTGGTATATTGAGCAGAGGTACTGCTTGGTTAGATACAGGAACTTTTAATAGTTTAATGCAAGCTGGTCAATTTGTTCAGGTTTTAGAAGAAAGACAAGGACTAAAAGTTGGTTGTATTGAAGAAATTGCTTGGAGACAAGGATTTATTAATGATAATCAATTGGAAGAACTTGCGCAACCATTGTTAAAGTCGGGTTATGGAACCTACTTGTTGGAATTTTTAAAACAAAAGAAAAAAGGTGTTAAAATTTAAATTGAATCTTCAAGCTATCATTTAAAACCTTTAATTTGTATTTTTGTATAAATTAATTTACAGATTTAAACCAAACCTCAATTGAGTACAGACAAACCAAATAGTATAACTTCGTTGTTGTACAAGACTTTTTCGCCAAGAAATCTTAGAGCAAATATTAATAACTTAAGTTATTTGCCTAGATGGATTATTATTGCAATTGATGTAATGGTTTTGTTTTTTTCATTTTCCTTTACATATTTGCTTTTTGATGGTACTGCAATAGGTTATATAATCACTTCTCACGATTTTTATTTTGTAGCAGGTTTAATCTTAGTTAATATATTTTTCTTCTGGCTTTTTAGAACTTATTCAGGAATTATTAGGCACTCATCTTACATTGATGCAATAAAACTGTTGTTTTCACAAATGTCAGTTTTAGTTTTTTTCTTGTTCATAAACTTAGTTTTTGAATTATATACAGGTCATAAGGCATTTTTGAATACCGCACTTTTCATTAATCTAGTTTTATCTTTTTGCGGACTGTTTTTGTATCGCGTGATAGTAAAACAAACATTTGAAATGTATTTTTCTGAAAAGGCTACGACTAAACTCGTTAGAACTGTTATTTATGGTACAGATGCAAATGCAATTTCTGTCGCAAATGCCTTGAAATTTGAAACGCCATCTCGATTTAAAATAGTTGGATTTGTAGATAAGAATAACCAGAATGCATCTAAACGTATGCTGGATCTTCCAATTTTGATTCTAAGAAAGAAGCTTCCGGCTCTAATGAGATCTGTTGCTGCTGAAGGGGTTATTATTGCCGATAAAAGTTTAAGTAAGGATGAACAGTTAATTATTGTTGATCAATGCTTAGAGTTCAACTACAGAGTATATACTGTTCCACTTATTTCGGATTGGGAGAATCAAAAGGAAATCTCTCAAAAAGTTAAGAATATTCAGATTGAAGACTTATTAGAAAGAAAACCTATAGTCCTAGATAGTAAATCAATTTCTAAACAATTAAAAGATAAAACGATCTTAATTAGTGGAGCTGCAGGATCAATTGGTAGTGAAATAGTTAGGCAGGTTTTGAACTTTAATCCTAAAACTGTAATTGTTTTAGATCATGCAGAAACACCTCTTCATAATTTATGTCTTGAAACCCAAGCAATGAATTTCAATACTAAAATTGTGGCCGTTATTGCCGATGTAAGAAGTAAAAAAGCATTGGAGAAAGTATTTAAAAGCTATAATCCTCATGTAGTTTACCATGCCGCAGCATATAAACACGTGCCTTTAATGGAAGAAAATCCAGCACAGGCCATTCAAACCAATATAAAAGGAACAAAAAATCTAGCAGATTTAGCATGTAAGTACCGTGTGAAGAAATTTGTTATGGTTTCTACAGATAAGGCTGTTAATCCTAGTAACGTAATGGGAGCCAGCAAACGTATTGCAGAAAAATATGTTCAATCTTTATATTTAAAGAATCAAAGAGAGAATGTTGAAGGCGGAACGAAGTTCATTACTACTCGTTTCGGGAATGTTTTGGGTTCCAATGGTTCTGTTGTTCCATTGTTTACCAAACAAATTGCAGAAGGTGGTCCAGTAACAATAACGCATCAAGATATTATTCGTTATTTCATGACTATTCCAGAAGCTTGTCAGTTAGTATTAGAAGCTGGTGCAATGGGTAATGGTGGCGAAATCTATATTTTTGATATGGGGAAACCGGTTAAGATTATTGATTTGGCTAAAAAAATGATTAAACTAGCTGGTTTTATTCCTGATAAAGAAATTAAAATAAAAATTGTAGGATTAAGACCTGGAGAGAAGTTGTATGAAGAATTATTGAATGATACTTCTAAAACACTTCCTACTTATCATAACAAAATCATGATTGCTCAGGAAATTCAAGATGAATATGAAACTCTTCACAATGAGGTCGATGAACTTATAGGAATTGCGGATTTTTATGAAAATGATGATATTGTAGCTAAGATGAAAAAGATTGTTCCAGAATTTAAGAGTATGAATTCGGCTTTTGAAGTCTTAGATAAATAATTAGTATTTAATAAATATATTCAAAATATAATCAAAAGGTGTTTTTTAAAAACGCCTTTTGGCATTTTTACATAAATTTTAAAATGTTAAAAATCTTGTTAATTTTTACAAACAAGACTTTTATTTCTTAATAATGGACTTTAAAAAAACAGATGAGTGGTTGTTTGAAATAACCCCCAAAAATAAATTCTTCTCATTAAATTTTAGAGAGATTTGGCAATATAGAGATTTATTGATGCTCTTTGTAAAAAGAGATATAATTACGGTTTACAAGCAGACAGTTCTAGGGCCAATTTGGTATCTAATTCAACCTTTGTTTACAGCAATTACATTTACTATTGTGTTCAATAATATGGCAGGAATTAATACTGGTTCTATCCCGCCGTTTTTGTTTAATTTAGCAGGAATTACAGTTTGGAATTATTTTACTTCCTGTTTGAATGGAACCTCAGATACTTTTAAATCTAATGCTGGAATTTTTGGTAAAGTTTATTTTCCACGTATAATTACTCCACTTTCTATAGTAGTCTCTAATTTATTAAAATTTGGAATTCAGTTCTTTATTTTTATATTATTCTACATTTTTTATTATTTAAAGGGATATAATTTAATATTTAATATATATATATTATTTTTTCCGTTTCTAATCGCCAGTATGGGTTTTTTAGGACTTGGATTAGGAATGTTGATTTCTTCGATGGTTACAAAATATAGAGATTTTAGTTACCTTTTAGGTTTCGGTATACAGTTATTAATGTATTTATCCGCTGTGATGTACCCTATAGAATTGGTAAATAACAAATTGCCAAAATTTGGATGGATTATCGAATACAATCCTGTCGCTTACATCATCGAGACATCAAGGTTTATGCTTTTAAATATTGGTCAAGTATCTATTTTGGGATTATTATATACAACGGCAGTTACAATTACGGCTTTTTTTATAGGGCTTCTAATCTTTAATAAAACTGAAAAGAGTTTTATTGATACTGTGTAAGAAACTTTAGTGAGCATATTTAATATTTTATTAGTTGAAAGATATAATCTTAAAAATCGAAAACATTTCTAAACAATATCGTTTAGGTCAGGTTGGAACTGGAACTTTAAGCCATGATTTAAATCGTTGGTGGCATCAGGTAAGAGGTAAAGAAAATCCATACTTAAAAATTGGTGATACTAATGACCGTTCTACAAAGGGAACTTCTGAGTATGTATGGGCATTAAAGGATATTAATTTTGAAGTTGAAAAAGGAGAAGTCTTAGCTGTTATTGGAAAAAACGGTGCAGGTAAATCTACACTTTTGAAAATATTGTCAAAAGTTACTGCTCCCACAACCGGCAGTATAAAATCTAGAGGGCGTATCGCCTCTCTTCTAGAAGTTGGGACTGGTTTCAATGGAGAAATGACTGGAAGAGAAAATATTTTTCTAAATGGAGCTATTCTTGGAATGACTAAAAAAGAAATTACTTCAAAACTTGAAGAAATTATCGAATTTTCTGGTTGCGAAAGATATATTGACACTCCAGTGAAAAGATATAGTTCGGGTATGACTGTTCGATTAGCTTTTGCTGTGGCCGCTTTCTTAGAGCCAGAAATACTTATAGTTGATGAGGTATTAGCAGTTGGAGATGCTGAATTTCAAAAAAAAGCAATTGGAAAAATGCAGGATATTTCAAGAGGAGGAGGGAGAACTGTTTTGTTTGTAAGTCATAACATGACAGCTGTAAAGAGTTTGTGTACAAGAGGAATTGTTTTGGAACATGGTACTATAAAATTTGAAGGAAATATCGACGAAGCCCTAGATGTTTATAATTCGGATATAATTGATTTGGTGAGGGAAGTAAAATGGGATATAGATGAGGCTCCTGGTAATTTAAATGCAAAGATTAAATCTGTAAAACTTACTTCTGATAATGATTTTTTTTGCATAGAAAAAAAAATAAACATCGAAATTGAGTTTGTTAATTTTATAGATAATCAAGTCATTAATTGCTCTATTTCAATTTTTAATGAATTGGATAGTTATGTTTTAGCTTCACCAAATTTAGAAAGAATTCCTTTGGCAAAAGGATCTTATAAAAGTATATGTGAAATCCCAGAAAATTTTCTAAATAAAGGTAAATATTTCTTTACTGTAATTCTAGTGGGGAATAATTTTGAGATCATTTCGCAGTTAGATAAAATTGTCTCGGTTGACATCGATGAAGAAGGAACTTATAGAAAGGGATATTTTGGTCATTGGGGAGGTTTAGTAAGACCTTATTTGAAATGGGAGAATAATCAAATCGATTAATAAAAATGAATTTTAAAACGATCGTGAAACGTAAATTAAAATATTTCTTGCTAATATTTAAGAATTTTTTTTATAGAAACTATTTTATTTTATATAAAGGAAAGAAAAAATACGATGTTATAGTCTTTGATGATATATTTCCACATCCAATTTCTGGTTTTAGATTTGAAGAATTTAAGTTTCTGCTTACTAATTTTAGAATGTCTAAAGTTGTCGTTCACCCAACTGCTTATGAGATTTTGAATACTCCAGTAAAAAATCATCAGAAACACATTCGTGAATTTGAATCTCAGTTTAATTTAAAGAAGAGAATAGAACTTAGAAAAGGATTTGTCAATATTAATGCGAAAATTTTTTATTGCATTTTTCTTCATAATATCTTTAAAAATTTACACTGGTTAGAAAAACATAAAATACCTTTCATATTTACTTTGTATCCAGGAGGAGGGTTTAAATTAGAAGAAGCCGAAAGTGATACTAAATTAAAAAAAGTGTGTCAATCGCCAATGTTTCGTAAAGTTATTGTTACCCAGCAAATAACCTATGATTATTTATTGAAAAACAATATATGTAGCGAAGAAAAAATAAAATTTATTTTTGGTTGTGTTGTTCCTCAGATTTCGATGATTAAAGATCTAAGAAATAAAAAGAGTTATTTGTTAAATAAAGCAACATTCGATATCTGTTTTTGTGCGGCGAAATATACCCCAACTGGAGAAGATAAAGGCTATGATGTTTTTATTGATTTTGCTAAAGGGATTACTCAGAAATACAGTTTTATTAATTTTCATATAGTGGGAGGTTTTAATGAAAATGATATTGATGTTTCTGATATAAAAGAAAAGATAAAGTTTTATGGATACCAAAATTTTGAAGCTTTAGGTGTAATATATCAAAATATGGATGTTTTAGTTTCTCCTAACAAAGCATTTAAATTGGGAAAAGGTGGATTTGATGGATTTCCTTTGGGGACTGTTGTCGAAGCAACTTTAAATGGAGTTGTGGCTTTAACTACTGATGAGTTTAAACAAAACAGTATTTTTACTCCAGAAGAAGATTTAATTATAATAGATAGTAGCGCAGAATCTATTATGAAACATATTATAGAGTTGATCGAAAATCCAGAGAAATTATATTGTATTTCAAGAAAAGGAATGCAAAAATTTAGAGAAGTGTATTCTAACAAAATTCAAATGGAACCAAGGATTAATTTAATAAAGAATGAAATAGCTGAATAGTAAAATGATAAATGTAACCAAAACTTTTCTTCCTCCGTTGGAAGAATATAGTAAGTTCATTCAACGTGCTTGGGACAATGAATGGTTAACCAATAGAGGAGAACTTGTATTAGAATTAGAAGAAAAGTTAAAAGCATATTTAGGAGTATCTAATATTATTGTTACAAACAATGGCACAATACCATTGCAAATTGCATTAAAACTGTTAGGGAACCAAGGTGAAATTATAACTACTCCGTTTAGTTATGTAGCAACTACAGCTTCAATAGTTTGGGAAAATTGTACTCCAGTATTTGTAGATATCGACCCAGAATATCTAACAATTGATGAAAAAAAGATAGAAGCTGGTATAACAGCTAAAACTACTGCAATTTTGGCAACTCATGTTTTTGGAAATCCTTGCAATGTTGTTGCAATTGAATCAATAGCTAAAAAACATCATTTAAAAGTTATTTACGATGCCGCACATGGTTTTGGAGTAAAATTTAATAATAAGTCAATTTTTGATTATGGAGATGTGAGCACTTGTAGTTTCCATGCCACAAAATTATTTCATACAGGAGAAGGAGGAGCAATACTAACGAACAACCAAGACTTACATCATAAATTGTATTATAGTCATAATTTTGGACATAATGGACCACTAAAGTTTCATGGTTTAGGTATTAACGGAAAAATGTCTGAATTGCAAGCCGCGATGGGGCTTTCTGTTTTTCCTTACATACATAAAATTGTTTCTGAAAGAAAAAAAATAGTAGACTATTACAATGCGAATTTAAACTTAAAGAAAATCCAAACTTTAAAAATAAGACCAAACTCAAGGTGGAATTACAGTTATTATCCAGTTATTTTTGATACAGAACAACAGTTGCTCAAGGTTCAGAAAGTATTAAATGAACATAATATTTTCCCTCGAAGATACTTTTATCCATCTTTAAATACAATTGAGTATACAAAGGGAGTTGAAATGCCAATTTCAGAAAGTATTGCTTCAAGAATTGTGTGTTTACCTCTATATGTAGATTTACAATTGAAGACTTTAGAAAAAATTGTTTTATTAATCAATAATAATTTATGTTAATAATTGGAGCAAAAGGATTTGCCAAAGAAGTTTTAGAGGTTGTAATTCATTCTAATGAAACAGATAATCTCGCTTTTTATGATGATATCAGCAATGATGTTGGCAATGTTCTGTTTGAGAGATTTCCAGTTTTAAAAAATTTTGAAGAAGCGTCGAATTATTTTAAAACTATAGATAATAGATTTACAATAGGAATTGGAAATCCTATTTTGCGAAAAAAAATGTATGATACTTTTAGAAATTTGGGAGGAATTTTAACTTCCTCTATAAGTACAAAATCAAATATAGGAAATCATGATGTAAATATTGGAGCAGGATCTAATATTCTAGCAGGATCTACTATATCAAATAGTGTTGCAATTGGAATAGGAACTATCCTATATTACAATTCAATTGTAACTCATGATTGTACCATAGGAGATTTTGTTGAAATATCTCCTGGAGCAACAGTTTTAGGTAGTTGTAAGATTTCAGATTATTGCCAAATAGGTGCAAATTCCACAATACTCCCCAATCTTAATATCGGACAAAATGTTATTATTGGAGCAGGGACCGTTGTTACGAAAAATGTTCCAGATAATAGTTTAGTTGTTGGAGTTCCTGGTAAAATTATAAAAGAACTAACTTCTCTTAATTTTTAAGGATGGACTCTCATTTAAAAGTTAGTGTTTGCATGATTACTTATGGGCATGAGAAATATATTCGTCAAGCCATAGAAGGAGTATTAATGCAAGAATGTAATTTTGAGGTAGAATTAATTATATCAAATGATTGCTCTCCTGATAAAACGGATGAGATAATTCAAGATATTCTAAAAAATCACCCACGAAAATCATGGATAAAATACTTCAGCCATGAGACTAATCTAGGCATAATGCCTAATTTATTTTTTTCTTTAAAGCACTGTTCGGGAAAATACATCGCTATGTGTGAAGGAGATGATTATTGGATTACAGTGGATAAACTGAAAAAACAGATAGATATCTTAGAAAACAATGAAAATGGCGGTATAGTATATTCTCACACAAAACAGTACATCGAAAAAACGGGCCAGTTTTTAGAACTTCCAGAAAGAGTTGTAAAAAATGAAGAGCATATAATTCCTGAAATGTTAAAAAGCAAATTTATTGAGTTTGCTTCAACAGTTTTTAGAAAAAAAATATTAGATAAGGTAATAATAACTTTAAGAGAAGAACTTAAAGGAAAAGTAATTGGAGATACAAGAATATTATTAGAAACAGTATATAGATCTAAATTATATTATTTGAATGAGGTTACTTCAGTTTATAGAATTTTAGAAGGAAGTGCAAGTCATCCAGTAACCACTGAAAAGTTTATTTTTGCTTTAATAGACTCTTATCTCAGTAGAAAAATTTTCGTTCAAAGAAATAATTTAAATCCAAGTTGGTTATCTGATTCAATTTGTAACACGAACAGAGCATTAATAAACAAGGCTTTTTCATCTGAAAAGTATGTAGATACCCTCAGTTTATTAAAAAACACATTAATTTTAGATACTTATAAATATTGCAAGTTCAATGTCTTTAGACAGAAAATGAATGTAAGTATTTGGATAAAACTTATTCTATCTTTGATTGGAATTGGGGTTTTACGACAAAAATTAAAATGAAAGCAGATCAAAAAATTAGCGTATGTATGATAACATACGGTCACGAAAAATTTATTGAAGAAGCAATAAATGGAGTATTAATGCAGGAAACTGATTTTGAAATTGAATTACTATTATTTAATGACTCCTCTCCTGACGATACCGATCAAGTAATCCAAAGTGTAATTAAAAACCACAAAAGAGGCTCTTGGATCAAATATATAAAGCAAAATAAGAATATTGGTATGATACCAAATTTTCTACAAGCATTAGAAGCTTGTCAGAAAGATTATATAGCATTATGTGAAGGAGATGATTATTGGACTGATCCTTATAAATTGCAAAAACAGGTTAATTTCTTAGAAGAAAATCCAGATTTTAGTATCTGTTTTCATAACGTTACAGAATTAAATACTTTTAATCTTTCTAAACAAAATGTAATACCAAATACAATAGATGATTTAATTTATGATATTCAAGATTATATTTTAAATAATAAAACTGCAACTTGTTCAATTGTTTTAAGAAGGGAGAGTTTAGGTATTTTACCCAATTGGTTTCGTAAATCTCCTTTTGGAGATTTAGCTCTAGTATTATGGATAATGTACAATTCAAACAAAAAAGGATATGTATTAAAAGATAATATGGGCGTATACAGAATTCACGAAAAGGGTATTCATGGAAACTTCCATAAAAGCAATAAGGGGCTAATCAAAGCATACTGGCAGCACATTCAGTTTACTAAACTGATTTCAAAAGAATTTTTAGTCGAAAAAGAATATCAAAAATCAGCTTTGATAAAAATGCTAAATGTGTATAGACTACTTGCAAATTTATATAAAGCTAATAATGATAAATTAAATTTCGTTAAGGTAAGTTTTTGGATTGAGTACTATAAGTTGAAAATTTATTTAATTAGATAAAGAAATATTTAATGGAATTTGAGATTTGATAGTATTGTCTAAATACGACAGCCAAAGACTAATTAATAGTCAATATGTTTACTCTAAATTGAATGACAGTAAGAAAGGTATCAACATTATTCTAAATTAATATTCGAATAATTAATAAATATTACTTTAATCCCAAATAAAATAGATTGTAGATAATGAAAAAAATATTGTTTATTTCACACCAAAATTCATTATCAGGTGCTCCGTTGATTTTACTGTATTTTATACAATGGTTAAGGAAAAACTGTAGCAACTATCAAATTGACTTGTTAGTACTAAGCGAAGGGAAACTTTCCGGCGATTTCAAAAAAAGTGTAAAGAATTACTACAGTATTAATGATTTAAAAAATAAATTAATTTTTCAAAATCAATATCCATCTTTCCTAAAAGTAAAAATTGATAATTTGTTGAATAGTCTTTTCATAAGAAAGCTTAAGAAAGAAAACTACGATATAATATATGGAAACACCATTGTAACTCTGCCAATAGCTTCTAAATTAAAAGAAAATTCAAAATCGGAGTTAGTACTTCATGTTCATGAATTAAGTACCGTCATAAATTTGTTGCTACCCAATTTTAAGAAATTAAAAAATAGTGTAGATAAATTTATAGCAGTTTCAGATTTAGTAAAAAATGAATTGTCTGAAAAATGGGATGTTGAAGCTCATAAAGTAAAAAGGATATATGAATTTTCGAAAGTTGAAGGTATTGAGCAGATTAAAAAAAATGATACTGAAGAATTTGTAATTTGTGGATGTGGGCATGTAGATTGGAGAAAAGGTATAGATTTGTTCATTCAGGTTGCTAATTACGTAATTTCAACGAACACTAATAAGAAAGTTAAATTTATTTGGATAGGCAAAGTTAGTTTGAATGATAAGTTAGTTATCGAAGCTGATTTGCAAAAAATGGGACTATTTGATTTTGTAGATTTTATAGGTGAAATCTTAAATCCTCATGAGTACTTAAAAAAATGTGATGTTTTTTTATTAACATCTAGAGAGGATCCATTTCCACTGGTTTGTATTGAGGTTGGTCTATTAGGTAAACCAATTATATGTTTCGATAAGGCTACCGGTATATCTGAAATACTAGTTAGGGGAGGTGGTTTTGTGGTGCCCTATCTTCAAATAGATAAAATGGTAGAAAAAGTTAGATACTATATAGAGAATCCGGAGTTAGTCTATAAGGATGGTCTTTTAAATCAGCAAAATTTTTCCAATTTTACACCAGATTTAATTTGCCCACAAATATTTGATTTTTTAGAAACATTTGAATGATTAAAATTGTTGATTTATCCTTAAACAAGGTATTTTTTAGCAAAAGGTTTAATTTAATAATTAATTAGCAAATGATTTCTTTAATTATTTGTAGCCGTACTAGCACACTTCCAGAGAGTTTTGATGAGAATATAAGAAATACAATTGGAAGCGAATATGAATTAATATTAATAGATAATTCACAATCTCAATATTCTATTTTTGAGGCTTATAATTTAGGAATCCAAAAAAGTAAAGGTGATATATTGTGTTTTATTCATGATGATATTAGATTCCATACCATAGATTGGGGAAAGAAACTGTTGTTTATTTTTAGATCTGATAAACAAATAGGACTTGTCGGAATTGCAGGTGCCAAAATAAAAGGAACTGTAACATCTGGATGGTGGGATTGTCCAGATCGGTATCGTGTAATAAATATAATTCAGCATACCAAATTGGGGAAATTGGAAAATTGGAATGTGGGTTGGGAAAATAATAATCTTCAAGAGGTAGTAGCAATTGATGGCGTTTTTATGTCAATTTCTAAAGACGATAATTTTCAATTTTCAAAAAAATTTAGAGGATTTCATAATTATGATTTAGATATTTCATTTAAGACTAGGCAAAAAAGAAAAAAGATTGTGGTAACTAATGAGATTCTGTTAGAACACTTTTCAGAAGGAGTAGTAGATGATAAATGGATTGCATCCACATTTAAAATACATAATTACTACAATCGATTATTGCCAATGCAGGTTGGGAATAAAGTAAGTAAGGAGGAATTTGAGAAAATTGATTTTGATAATTTCCAGAAAATGATTTATCTTTCTTTTGTTCATAAAAACCTAGATTTAGCATTTAAAATTTGGTTTAAGTTTTTTTTAAAATGCCCCATGCATACTTATAATAATTATTTTTGGAAAGAATACATAAAATTGATTTACAGATGCTGGCGATAATTATTCCATTTTTTAAACTTACATTCTTTGAGGAGACGTTAGAATCATTGACAAATCAGACGGATAAAAGATTTAAAGTTTATATTGGAGATGATGCAAGTTCAGAGGATTGTTCAGCCATAATCGAAAACTACAGAGAAAAGATAGATTTGGTTTATCATAGGTTTGAGTCAAATCTTGGTAGTATTTCATTGACAAAACAATGGAATCGCTGTGTAGAACTTTCTCAGAATGAAAAATGGCTTATGCTACTTGGTGATGATGATGTTTTAGGAAATAATGTAGTTCAGGAGTTTTATAATTTTATAAATTCAACTAATAAGGATCCTGAGTTAATTAGATTAGATTTGAGAGTTATTGATGGAAAAGGAGAAATAAAAAGTCAAACATTTTATCATGATAATTATGAAACATCTGAAAAATTACTGGATCAAATGCTTTTAATGAAAGAAACTATAACAGCAAGTGAATTTATATTTAGGCGTGATGTTTATAATAAAAATCAAGGCTTTGTCGAATTTCCATTAGCGTGGTTTTCAGATTATGCTACATGGTTAGTTTTTAGCAAAGACAAAGGGATTTTTTACATTAAAAATGCATCTGTTTACTGGAGACTTAGTGAATACAATATATCCTCTGTACTATCAAACGAGAACAATATTGGCTTGAAAATAAAAAGTCTATTTATGTTTATGTACTTTCTTCAGAGTAATTACAATATAGATAAAAAAAGATCAAAACATTACACTCATTCGCAGCTAGTTAATTTTTTTGGTAATATTTCTGATTTTGTAAAAATTAGAATTTTAAGTAAGGAACTGTTTAAGTTCAAGTACAGATTAGCAGATATAATCATAATTGAATTCATTTTTGAAAGACTAAAACGAAAAAAAATAAAAAAATTATGGAAGTATTTGTACCGCATTTAAAGGATAGAAATATTTACCTCGATGAGATTATTAATTTTTCAAATTGTACTTTCATATTTAATGACTTCAATAGTTATGAGACTACTTATGAAATTGTAAATATTCAATTTCCTGAAGCTATTTTTAAATGGATTGTTCCCTCTGATGAGCAGTTAATTGATCTAGAGAAAAAAATCCTAATGTGGAAAAAACATTCAAAGATAATTTATACTTTGAATGATATTAAATCACATTATAATGAGAATAATCAGTACAATCATTTATTTAGGTTGATACAAAAGCATGCCGATGGAGTTATTCACTTGGGAGAATATTCTTTAGCTAAATACAAGTTTCTTTTCTCTCAAAATTGTATACACACCGTTATTTATCATCCATTATATGAGAGTTTGATAAAAGATTTCACAATAGATAGTTTTCAAGAAAAATACAATTTAGATTTTAAAAATAAATATATTGTTTCGGTAATTGGAGAAGTAAGATCAAAGGAGGAAGTAAAATTCATTTTTGAAATTTTTAAAAGAATACCATTAAAGAATAAGTTTCTTGTTGTTCCTAATATGTTAATGTATAATGCGTTGCCAACTTTTTTTCCTTATAGATTTAGAAAAGTGTATAGAAAAATTGAAGAATTTTTGTTTTGCTATCCTCTGCTTAAAAAACAATATTTTTTTGGTTTTAAGTTTGTCGAATATAAATATATGGTGGATTTAGTTAAACAATCTTCTTTGTTGATTATTCCAAGGACTAAAAACTTAAACTCTGGTAATTTATATTTAGCATTAAGTTTTGACAAACCAATGATAATTCCAAAAGTTGGAAATCAAACAGAAATAATAAACTTGTTTAATTTTCCAGCAATAAATTTGAAAACAAAAAATTATAAAGAGGTTATTGATTCTATCGTAATAAATGGAAAACCATTTTTTAAGACGAAAGATTATTTAGAAAAGAAAGAAAAATTTATGCCTAAGAATATAGCAGCACAATATGACCTCTTTTTTTACAAATTGATAAATTATTAAATTATTAAATGAATCCATTAGTATCACTAATTGTTCCATGTTATAATCAAGGTAAATATCTTTTTGATTCACTTGAGTCAGTTAGTAATCAAACCTTTGCAAATTGGGAATGCCTAATAATTGATGATGGCAGTATTGATAATACAAGGGAAATAGCAAAAATATTTACAGATAGAGATTCTCGATTTAATTATTTTTTTAAAGAAAATGGGGGCGTAAGTAGTGCTCGAAATTTTGGCTTAAAAAATGCTAAAGGTGATTATATTCAGTTTTTAGATTGTGATGATGTTTTGGATAGTAGAAAGTTGGAATTGTCGCTAAATTATCTGGAATTGAGTAAAAATAATGATAATGTTAAAATTGTTATCTCAAATTTTAGAATGTTTACAGATAATATTAATGATTCATCTCCTCCTTTTTGTGTTTTAAATCACTCATATTTTAACTTAGAAGGCTTTCTCTACGAATGGAACATATCTTTTTCTCTTCAAATGCAGTGCGGTTTTTTTGAAGCATCTTTATTTAGAACAATTCAGTTTCCGGAAAATTTAACTGCACAAGAAGACTGGATTGTTTGGGTAAGTTTATTTAAGACAGGATGTGAAGCCATTTTTATTAATGAAACACTAGCTTACTATAGAATTAACCCCAATAGTCGAATGTCAACACTTGGCATTGATGATAATAAAATTAAGGTTTTAGAAAGCTTTAAAGACATTCTTACTTATGATGAATATTACAACTTTACTTCTAACCTGATTTCAAGATTATATAAAACGAATGAAGAGATCCAAACTAGGTTAAAGCTATTAAGAAAATCAAACAGTTATCAAACGGTTTTAATGATTAAAAAAATTCTTCGAAAAATAAAATTATTAGGAATATCTGTTTCTTTTTTCAAAGTTATTCTTCACTTTAAGGCAAAATAATGGCAAAACTTACTATTATATTACCAAGTTATAATCATGCTGGATTCTTACTTGAACGTTTACAAAGTGTTTGTGATCAGTCTTATAAAGATTGGGAAGCTATTATAATTGATGATAAATCTACAGATAATAGTGTCGAAATTATAGAAAATTTTATTACGGCCAATCCTGATTTTAAAATTAAGTGGTTTATTATAAATCAGCAAAATTCAGGAAGTGGTTATAATTCATGGAAAAGAGGTATTGAACTAGCCGAAACAGAGTATATTTGGATAGCCGAAACAGATGATTATTCTGCTTTAAATTTCTTAGAGGAGTTAGTTAATATTTTAGAAAAGAACAAAAATGCTTCTTTGGCTTTTTGTGCTAGCAATTATATTGATAATGGTAAAATTATTTATGATTCTTCAAAGAGAACGAAAGACTTAAATGTTAATGAAGAGGAGTATGAAGTAATAAATAATAGTATTTTTTATAAAAGAATGCCATTTAATACATACATAACAAATGGTAGTTGTGTTGTTTTTAGAAAACCTAGTTTAGCTATACCAGATACTATATTTACAAATAGACAATGCTCAGATATTTTTTTATGGTCTTATTTATTAGAGAATAGTTCATTTGTGTTTTTAAATAAAAAATTAAACTTTTTTAGGAGGCATGAAGGTTCAACTTCTTCTTTTTTACAAAAGAATAAATTAGAAACGATTTACCATGAAAATGCTAAATACCTGAATCTATTTAAACAAACTGAAAAATATACTGAATTTATTAATCATTATATTAAATTCTATGTATGGACTCACAAAAGAGATTTTTTGAATACCCGAAGTATTCAAAAAATACAAATTGATAGAAACTTAAGATTTATTTATTTTTATAAATTAATTCAATTCACAATATCTAAAGTTCTAAAAAGATGAGTTCTCCTCTCGTATCAGTTATTATTCCAACTTACAATAGAGTTAATTATTTAACTCAGGCAATAGAGTCTGTTTTTAATCAGACTTATAAGAATTTAGAGCTGATAGTGGTAGATGATGGAAGTATTGGAAATGAAAATAAAGATTTATGTTCTAGTTATAAAACTATAAATTATTTTAAGATTGAAAATTCAGGAGGGCCTTGTAAGCCAAGGAATGAAGGAATAAAAGTCGCAAAAGGGGAATATATTACATTCTTAGATGATGATGATGTTTGGGAGTCTAATAAGATAGCGGTTCTTCTTGATGTTTTAGAAAAAAATCCAGAATTTGGACTGGCTCATCATTACTGCAAATTAATAGATGAAAATAATAACGAATTAAATAGGTACGTTGGAAGGCCAGGAAAATTAGAAGATAAACATGGTGACATATCGATGAAAATGATAGGAAATTATACTGTTAGTGATTACCCTCTTTGTCATAAAGATGTTATTAAAAAAGTCGGTTTTTTTAATGAAGAAATGGTTGCCGCTGGTGAAGATGTTGAGTATTGGAATAGGGCCTCTTTTTTTACAAAATTTTATTTTGTTGATTTGCCTCTTACTAAATATAGAATACATTCTTCCAATAATTCTAAATTGAATGTACAGGAGTATCTAAAATTGAATGTTTTTAACAAAGAGTTTTTAATAAAATATAGACTCGAAAACATTATTTCAAATAAAGATTATAATAGATATATTCAAAAACTGGTGCAAAATCAAATAAAGCTTTTAAAAATGGATTATTTGAAAAGTTTTAATATTTTAAATAAACTTGATTCTTTTTGGTTTTTTAAATGGAGAAATTTGAAACTTATGATTTACATTATAATCAAAAGATAGAAAATATATTAGAAGAAACTAACAAATATTTTCAGAGCTTGTAATGCATTATAAAACTCAGGTTACATTGTAATTGACAAAAGTAATAGACTCATATAGAAATTCTAGAAACAAATATTTAAAATGAGAATTGGCTTTAATCCAAATAAAGACAGATATACAAAAAAGGATGATTTTTTCCATCAGGTGATTATTCCTGTTTACATACCTAGTCAGGATGGATATTTTAGAGAAAGTTTTCAAATTCTAAAATATTGTTTAGAATCTCTGCTAAAGACAATTCATCCGAAAACGTTTGTAACTTTAGTTAATAATGGAAGTAATGCAGATGTAGTTGATTATTTGAATACATTACATAAAAATGGCAAAGTACATGAAGTTATCCATACAACTAATGTCGGAAAGCTAAATGCTATTTTAAAAGGTATTTCCGGACATAATTTTTCGTTTATAACAATATCTGATTGTGACGTTCTTTTTTTAAATGATTGGCAGAAAGAAACGTATAAGGTATTTCAAAATTTTCGCAAAGCAGGCGTAGTTTGTCCAACTCCTTCTTCACGTTCTCTTAAAAATCATACATCTAACATTTGGTTTGATTTGTTTTTTTCAAAATCACTTTATTTTTCAAAAGTCAAAAATCCTAGAGCCTTAAAGGCTTTCGCGCAAAGTATTGGAAATCCAGATTTTTATACTAAAGTACACCTCGAAAAGTATCTAACAGTTTCAAATAAAAATATTAGAGCTGTTGTTGGAGCAGGGCACTTTGTTGCTACTTACCGAAAAGAAGTTTTCGAAAACAACAATTTGAAATATTCGAATTTTGCACTTGGAGGAGATAGTGAAAATAAGTTATTGGATATTCCAGTAATTGAGAAAGGATTTTGGAGACTCTCTACAGAAGATAATTTTGCATATCATTTAGGAAATATAGAAGAACAATGGATGAAAGAAACTCTAGATGAATTAAGTCCAAATAATGATTTAACAGATAAGGCAATTATTTTGAAAAACATGAGGTCTTCAAAATTTGAATATTTTATCAAAAACGTAATCTTTTCAAGAATCATTACACAAAAAAAAATTTGGAGATATTGCATTAGATACAAAGGACTTTCAACGGATGAAGCATTAAAATATAAATGAAAAAATGGATGATTTAATAAAGGTCATATTAATTTCTCAATCACCACTTCCTTATTCAAGCATGGGAAGTTGGACAACATTATATAATAATTATCTGGAGAAAGATCATAAAATTGATTACATCATTTGTCCTGAGCCAGAAAAAAAAAACAATTCAATAAAATATAATTTTGCAGATATTACTTTTTTTCAAAAATTGCGGAGTAGAGTTTTTAACAAAAAAAGATTAGAATATCTAAATGCTTTGCAGAAGATTATTTCTCCAGAAAAAAAATACATAATTCAAATTGTCGATAATTCTGGTATGGTAAAACCACTTCATGATTATTTGATTTCAAAACGAATCAGAGACAATTGTTATATTCAGTTTTTTTATCACGGTTTTTCACCTTACACAAAAATGAATTCCAAAACGCAATTTTATGAATTAGTTAATGAAATAGTTGTTCTGACTCATGATAGCTATAAGGAACATAAAAGAAAAATTAATGTTTTGCCATGTCATTTTTCGGTTCTATACAACGGTGTTGACACTACTAAGTTTAAGAAAATAGCTGATTTGGATAGACAGAGATTAAGACAAAAATTTGGTTTCGAAAATAAAAAAGTTTTCGTTTGGTGCTCGCAAGACAGACCAAAAAAAGGGTTGCATATTATTTTAGAAGCATGGAAAAAAATTTATGAATATAGACAAGATATTCTTTTGGTTATAATTGGCTCTGATAAAATTGAAGATAGAGAGGGCGTGAATTTTTTAGGAAGAATTCCCAACAATGATTTACCCCAATACCTTCAGGCATCTGATTGTTATCTTTTTCCTACCCTTTGGCAGGAAGGTTTCGGACTTAGTTTGATTGAAGCTCTGCACTGTGGAAATTATTGTATCGCATCGGCTTCAGGAGGAGTGCCTGAGGTTTTGCAATATGGAAAGCTGGGTAGATTAATTGAAAGTCCACATTTTGTATCCGAATGGGTTGAAGCCATGAACGATTTTTTAGAAAAAAAGTTTGAAGTTTTAGAAATAAAGGATGATTTATACTCTATCGAATCATGGAAAAATGGAATGAATGAGATTATAGAAGAAGCAAAATTTCGTTTACAAAAGAACAAAGAATGAAAATTGAACAATTAACATTTACGAGGTTCTTAGCTGCCATTTCAATTGTAATTTTTCATTTTGGGAAAAAGAGTTTTTTGTTTAACAATACTATTGTTAAATCTCTATTTTTTAATGCAGATGTTTGTGTAAGCTATTTTTTTATATTGTCGGGGTTTGTGATGATGCTGGCATACGGAAATAAATCTTTTATTTGTGCAAAAGAGTATTTTAGAAATAGATTCTCACGAATTTATCCATTATATTTTTTTGCTATACTTCTTGTCCTTTTTCTCCAAATTCGCATAAAAAATTTTGATTTACTAGGACTAATTTTAAGTCTCTTTATGATTCAGGCATGGATACCTGGATATGTTCTTATATTTAATCCTCCTGGTTGGTCGTTATCTGTAGAGTTAATCTTTTACCTTATTTTTCCTTTTGTATTTAATAGATTTTTTAAAAAAGAGAGAATAGAAAAAATATATCTAATCATTATTGGATTTTGGATTTTAAGTCAAATTATATTTCTAGCGCTTTTTCCTGTTTACAATGACATAAGCAATTTTAAAGATTTTTTAATGTATTCTCCTATCATGCACTTAAATGAATTTTTGATTGGAAATTTGGCAGGATTTATTTTTGTCCGTAAAATTTGGCACAGGATAGGAAATTACGATATACCTATTTTTATATTAAGTATAATACTTTTTTTCGCTTTAAAGCTTCCAATAAATTTTCACAATGGTTTGCTAGCAGTTCTCTTTATTCCTCTGATAATTTTAATTTCTTTAAATACCGGAATTATAACAAAAACTTTTAAAATGAAAAGCTTTGTTTTCTTAGGAGAAATAAGTTACGGTATATATATACTTCAAGTTCCTATTTTTTCACTATTCAGTGCTTATAGCGTAAATAAATATTTCCATATAACTGATCCAACGATTGTATTTTTTTTAAGATTAATAATTTTAATTCTTGTAGCCGCATTATGTTATATTTATATCGAAAAACCAATTCAGGAAAAAATTAGGGCAAAACAAAGAACAACTTCTGTGTTAAGCAATTCAAATTTATAAAAGAAGAAATGAAAACAATTGCCATAATTCCGGCTCGTGGAGGCTCTAAGCGTTTGCCTGAAAAGAATATTCAGTTTTTGGGAGAACTTCCATTACTTGTTCATTCAATATTATATGCGCAGGAAAATAAAGATATTATTGATGAGGTTTATGTTTCTACTGATAATTTGGATATAAAAAAAATTGCACTTCAATTTGATGCTAAAGTTATCGATAGACCAGATTCAATTTCAGGAGATTTAGAACCTACAGTTACTGCTTTAAAACATGTTTTGGAATCAATTGAATCTAATGTAGGAAATGTAGTTTTATTGCAAGCAACGAATCCGTTTCGTCCAAAAGAACTGCTCAAAGATGCTTTTAAAATGTTTAAAGACAATAATTTTGATAGTTTGTTTACAGTTTCTAGAAATCATCAAAAATTTGGAAAGATAAAAAACAATAGATTTGAACCTTTTAATTATGCAATTGGCCAGAGAAGTCAAGACTTAGAACCGCTTTTCTCAGAAAATGGTTTATTGTACATCACAAAAGCTGATTTAATTCATGAAAATATAATTATTTCAGAAAATGCTTTTCCTTTCGAAGTAAATCATATTTTTGCGCAAGTTGATATCGATAATCCAGACGATTTAGATTACGCAAGATATCTGTATCATAAGAAATAAAAACCCCCAAATTCAAGAATTTAATGAATCCACATATTGAAATCGCAGGTCGTAAAATCGGGCTTGATTTTCCGCCTTTAGTAATTGCTGAAATTGGTATTAATCACGAAGGCTCTTTAGAAGTTGCAAAAGAAATGGTTGATGCCGCTTTTAGAGCAGGAGTAGAGATTGTAAAACACCAAACTCATATTGTTGAAGATGAAATGTCGGGAGCTGCTAAAAAAGTAATTCCAGGAAATGCAGATGTTTCTATCTACGAAATTATGGAAAGATGTTCTTTAAGTGAAAAAGAAGAACTGGAATTAAAAAATTATGTAGAAAGTAAGGGAATGATCTTTGTTTCTACCCCCTTTTCAAGAGCGGCAGCAGAGAGATTAAATAAGTTTGATGTTCCAGCTTATAAAATTGGTTCGGGAGAATGTAATAACTATCCTTTACTGGAACATATAGCATCTTTCGGGAAACCAGTAATATTGAGTACCGGAATGAATACAATTGAAAGTATTCAAAAAGCAGTTGCCATTTTTGATAAACATAATGTTCCTGTTGCTTTGCTGCATACTACAAATCTCTATCCAACTCCAATTAACTTAGTGCGTTTTGGAGCAATGGCAGAATTGCAAAAAGCTTTTCCCGATAAAGTATTTGGTTTAAGTGATCATACCTTAAACAATAATGCTTGTTTAGGAGCTGTTGCTCTTGGTGCAAGTATTGTAGAAAGGCACTTCACAGATCATATGCAAAGACAAGGACCAGATATTGTGTGTAGCATGGATGAAAAAGCATGTGCAGAACTTATTGTATCAAGTGCAGAAATTGCTTTAATGCGTGGAGGTACTAAAAAACCTGCTCCTGAAGAACAAGTAACTATTGATTTTGCTTTTGCAACTGTATGTAGTATCAAGTCAATTAAAAAAGGAGAAAATTTATCTAAAGAAAATATTTGGGTAAAAAGACCAGGGACCGGTAAAATTTTAGCAGAACATTTTAACGATTTAATTGGTAAAACTGCATCAAGGGATATTGAAAATGACGAACAATTAGATTTTACTGATTTTGAGTAATTCTGCCAGAAAAATTCTTTTTTTAACAGGAACACGTGCAGATTTTGGCAAAATAAAATCGTTGATTCAAACTCTGGAAAAAGAGGAGGAATTTGAGGCTTTTGTTTTTGTTACAGGAATGCATCTTCAAGAAGTGTATGGTTATACATTAATCGAAATTGAACGTTGTAATTTTAAAAACGTTTTTACATTTGAAAATCATACAGATGAAACTACTATGGATTTGACGTTGGCAAAAACCATTGAAGGATTATCTAATTATTGTAAAAAAATAAACCCAGATTTAATTGTCGTACATGGTGACCGAGTTGAAACTTTGGCGGGAGCTATTGTAGGATCTTTAAATAATATTTTGGTAGCTCACATTGAAGGAGGTGAAATTTCTGGAACAGTCGATGAACTTATTCGTCATAGTGTAAGTAAATTAAGCCATATTCATTTTGTTTCAAATAAAGAAGCTGCAAAAAGACTGCTTCAAATGGGAGAAGTAAAAGAATCTATCTTTACAATTGGTTCTCCTGATATAGATATCATGTTTTCAGAAAATCTGCCTTCTTTGGAAACAGCAAAAAAATATTATGGAATTTCATTCGAAAAATATGCAGTTGTAATGTTTCATCCAGTAACGACTGAGTTTGCTTTGATGAAAAAATATGTCGCCGATTTTGTTGATTCGTTGTTAAAAGACAATCATAATTATATTGTTATTTATCCAAACAATGATTTAGGAAGTCAATATATTCTTAATGAATTTAAAAGATTGGAAGATAATGATAGATTTAGAATTTTTCCTTCGCTTAGATTTGAATATTTTCTAACATTATTAAAAAATAGTCAATTTATTATTGGTAATAGCAGTGCAGGAATTAGAGAAGCTCCGTATTACGGAATTCCAATTATAAATATTGGAACACGTCAACAAAACAGAACGGTTCATGCCGATATTATTAATGTTGATTATTCAAAAGAAAATATATCTGATGCTCTTTCAAAAATAGATTCGCATAAAATCAATGTTTCAAAGAATGATTTTGGAACAGGAAACAGTAGCGAATTATTTTTACAATCATTAAAGAAAAACGATATTTGGCAGCTCAATCACCAAAAACAATTTAGAGATATATAATAGCTGATTTCATCAATACTACTTTACAATATTTATGTTTTTTAACTCTATAGCTTTTGCTATTTTTCTGCCAATAGTTTTCTTTTTGTATTGGTTTGTTTTTAATAAAAACAAAAGCACACAAAATGCTTTGTTGATTATTGCCAGTTATTATTTCTATTCTTGCTGGGATTGGAGATTTCTCTTTTTGTTAGTTTTTTCAACTTTTCTAGATTATTACACAGGAATTCAGATAGAAAAAGGCAAATCAGAAAAAAGCAGGAAATTTTGGTTTTGGCTTAGTATTTTGGTAAATCTTGGTTTTTTAGGATTATTTAAATACTATAATTTCTTTGCCTCTTCGTTTGCCGAATTATTAACTTCAGCGGGATTTAAAGCAAGTCCGATTTTGTTGAATGTTATTCTTCCAGTTGGAATTTCATTCTATACTTTTCACGGCTTATCCTACGTAATTGATATCTATTATAAACGTATAAAAGCCGAATACAATTTTGTAGATTATTCTCTATTTGTTAGTTATTTCCCCCTTTTAGTTGCTGGACCAATAGAAAGAGCAACACATTTATTACCGCAAGTAAAAGTTAAAAGAGAATTTAATTTTCAAACTGCAAAAGAAGGTGTTTACCAAATCGTCTGGGGATTAGTAAAAAAAGTTGTTATCGCAGATACCTGCGCACCTTATGCTAATGCCATTTTTGATAACTATACTTCAATGAATTCCTTCTCGCTTATTTTGGGAGCTATTTATTTTGCTTTTCAGATTTATGGAGATTTTTCTGGATATTCAGATATTGCTTTAGGAGTTTCAAAATTGTTTGGATTAGATTTATTGCGAAACTTTAATTATCCTTATTTTTCAAGAGACATAGCCGAGTTTTGGCGCCGCTGGCATATCTCACTTTCATCATGGTTTAGAGACTATTTGTATATACCATTGGGAGGAAGCAAAGGCGGATTATGGATGAAAATTAGAAATACCTTTATCATTTTTGTAGTCAGTGGTTTTTGGCATGGAGCCAATTGGACTTACATTGCTTGGGGATTTATAAATGCTGTCTACTTTCTGCCATTACTTTTATCAAACAGCAATCGAAACAATATGGATGCAATTCAGTTGAAATTTAATTTTGATTCGATTAAGGTGTTTAGCAGTATATGGTATACATTTCTTTTAACCTGCATAGCATGGGTTTTCTTTAGAGCTAGAACGATAACCGATGCAGTTTTGTATTTAAAACGCATTGTAACCAATAAAGACTTTAGTTTTCAGTACCTCGACAATGAGCGCTATAGTTATGAATTATTGTTAATGATTGGAGTATTTGTTTTGATAGAATGGAATAATCGTACTAAAGTAGAACCGCTTTCAGGGAAAATGAGCATGTTGAAAACAGCTTTAGCAATTTTAGCAATAATGGCGTTTGGAACTTTTTCAGATTACAAAGAATTTATATACTTCCAATTCTAATGAAGAGATTTTTAATTTATACGGCAAAAATTGTTTTAGTAACTGTTTTAATTGCTTTTCTGTTGGATGGTTTGTATACTTACGTTTTTATGCATTCTAATAACAGAGGAAAAATTGAAAAAGTTTTCAATTCTAAGGCACAAAAGTATGATGTTGTTATTCTGGGATCTTCAAGAGCAAATAATCATTTTGTAGCTCAAATGTTTGAAGACAGAGGATTAAAAGCATTTAATTATGGAATGAGCGGAGGACATTTATTCGAAGCTTCTTTAATGTTAAAGCTAATGATAGAACGAAAATATGAAATAAAAAATGTTATTCTTGAAGCTGATCTAAATCTTTCAAATGATCATCAAGCCGAAGGAATTTCAGCAAGATTTTTACCATATATTCATAATTCAGAAATTATAAAAGATCATTTTTCTCATGAATCAGATTTTAATGAGCTTTATTATATTCCTTTTTATAGATATATCAAATATGACAGTAAAATTGGATTTAGAGAAATTTTTTTCATTACTGCTGGTAAAAAAACGAATGCACAAGATAATTTAGGTTATTTCCCTCTTGAGAAGCATAAAAATGGCAATATGAAAAATAATATTGTCAATTTGAATCCGTTAAACCGTAACAAGTATTACGAAGAGATTAGAACTATTTGTAAAAAACATCATATCAATTTTATTCCAGTCATGACTCCTATTTGTGAAAATACTGTTGGAATGAATTATTTTCAGAAAGTAAAGAAAATATATCCAGAGATTTATAACTATGAGAATGTAGTTGTAGAAGATAAATATTTTTCGTCATGCGGGCATATGAGTGATGCGGGATCAAAAAAATTCACAGCCAGAATACTAGAAGACTTTTTTAAGAAATAATGAAAAAAGAAAAGCTGTTATTATTGTTTCCAGATGGAGTAGGAATTCGAAATTATCTCTATTCAAATACGTTTCAGGATTTGGATAAGGATTTAGTCCTATTTCATAATTTTGACTTGGAAACAATAAAAGAAATCGGGAAAAATACCGTAATAGATGAAGACATTTCGATTCCTGAATACAAAGAATCTATAAAAGAAAAATTTCTGCGAGAATTAATCTGTCTTTCGAGATTATATTATAATAATTCGATAATTAATAATCCAACGCTATTAACCAACTGGAATTGGAATCATAAATCGATGTCCAAAAAAATATTTTATAAACTCATTGAATTCCTAGCGCCACGATTTAAAAAATATTCCAGTATTTTAAAATTAGAAAAAAAATATCAGGAAGCGCTACGTGAAAATGATTTTTATAAAGAAGTCAAAAGTATTTTAAAAGAAGTACAGCCTTCTCTTTTGTTTTGTTCTCATCAGAGAGCTTTAAAAGCGGCAACTATTTTTAGGGCAGCAGCCGATTTAGGGATTCCTACCACAACAGTAATCTACTCTTGGGACAATCTGCCTAAGGCCCGTATGGCTTTGAAGGCCGATAGTTATCTTTTATGGTCAGAACACATGAAAAAAGAGCTAAATCTTTTTTATCCTGAAATTCGAGAAGAAAATATTCATGTTACAGGAACTCCTCAGTTTGAATTTTATGATGATCAAGAAAATATACTAGAAAAAGATTTTTTTTATAAAAATTATAATCTAGATCAAAATAAAAAAATAATATGCTTTTCTGGTGATGATGTAAAAACATCTCCTGATGATCCAGATTATTTGAAAGATATTGCACAAGAAATTGTTAGTGCAGGTTTACAAAACCAATATCAAATATTATTTAGAAGATGCCCTGTTGATTTTTCTGGAAGATATGATAAAGTGGTTGAAGAATTTAAAGATCTTATTAAAGAAGCACCGCCTTTATGGTATTTTAATAAATCGAAAGAGTGGAGTGCAGTTTATCCAACTATGGATGATGTTAAATTATTAGTAAGTACTGTATTTTATTCAGATATAGTAGTGAATGTAGGATCTACCATGGCTTTTGATTTTGGAAAGTTTAATAAACCTTGTGTTTTTATTAATTATGATCAAAGTAATAAAAAGAACGAAAATTGGTCAGTAAATACTATTTACCAATTTCAGCATTTTAAAAGCATGTCAGACTTAAATGCAGTTATATGGCTCAATAGTAAGGAAGAAATTATAGATAAAATCATATATAAAAAAGGCTGTAATTCTATTGAAAGCCTAAAACAATGGTCAAATGTTGTTATTGGATCAGAAGATAACTGTGCCACTAATAATATTTTAGAGTTATTAAATAAAATTATCAAAAAATAATAGCTTGCTCACTAAGTTATAATTAAGTTTTTGTGACTGTTGATGGTTTATAAAAAATAAATAAATGCATATCTGTTTCTTAACAAATGAATATCCTAAAAAAGGTTTTCCTCATGGAGGAATTGGTACTTTTGTCAAAACAATGGCTGAAGAACTGGTCAAAAATGATGTTAAAGTATCGGTTATTGGGATTAATTATATTGCAGAAAATGAAAGAGAAGTTCTAAATGGTGTATATGTTTATCGATTGAAGAGAAGCGGTGCAAAAGGTTTTTCTTGGTATTTTAATTCAAGAGCAATCAATAAAGAAATAAAAGAAATTAATAAAAAAGATCCAATAAATATTATTGAAACATCTGAGTTGGGACTTGCTTTTATAGCTAAAATTAAAAATACGAAATACATTATAAGACTTCATGGCGGTCATCATTTTTTTGCTGAAAGCGAACAAAGAAAGATTAATATATGGAAAGGATTTCAGGAAAAAAAATCTTTCAAAAAAGCAGATGGATTTATTGCTGTTTCGAATTATGTGAAAAGCCATACAGAAAAATATCTAAGCTTTAACAACAAGCCTTTGTCTTATATAAATTATCCCGTCAATACCGTTTTTTTTGCACCGAAAGAAAGTATAAAAGAATACAAAAACAGAATTGTTTTTGCTGGAACAGTCTGCGAAAAAAAAGGTATACGCCAATTAATTCAATCTTTTCCTTTTATAAAAAAGGAGTTCCCAGATGCTACTCTTGAAATTTATGGAAGAGATTGGTTTTTTTCAGACGGAAGTTCCTATATTAAAATGCTTAAAGAAAAAGAAATTCCGCATTTGGGGATATTTGCAAAAGACATTTTTTTTCATGGTAATGTTTCATATGATGAGATACCAAAAGCATATTCTCAGGCGGCAGTTTGTGTATTTCCATCTCATATGGAAACACAGGGTTTAGTAGCTCCTGAAGCCATGGCAATGGAAAAAGTGGTTGTTTTTACAAAATTAGGACCAGGTCCGGAAACGATAGAAGATTATAAAACAGGATTGTTATGTAATCCACATGATCCTAATGATATAGCAGAAAAAATCATTTGGGTGCTTTCTAACGAAGAGAATGCAAAAAATATAGGCAAAAATGCACGTGATTTTGTATGTAGAAAATATGGATTAGATAAAATTGTGAGCCAAAACATTGACTTTTATTTTAATAGTATAAAAAACAAATAGAGAATAGCAGAACGAAATCATAAAAAAACTTTGTCTTGGACATATTACATAAAAAAATACTTGAATGATACTTGAATTGCCTAGCTGGTCTTCTCATCATAATATGCTGATTTATTCGGTTTTATTTTATTGTGAAGAGAATAATTTAGATTTCAATATTGTTTTTAGTAATAAGATTATGAATGCTGGAGCGGTTCTCCATGTAAGTGAAGGAAGGATTTTTTTTGATTATTCTGATAGCATTCTATTTATCGATGATCCAAAAAAATATGATTTTTATTTTAAAAGATCTTTGCGGCAAGCAGATTATATAGAAAATGTATATCCACTTAATTTTCAAGTCAATTTTTCGTACAAATCGTTAAGTCTCTTATTAAAGATTAATTTTAAAAGTCTTATCGACAATAGAAATAGAACAGAAGTTATAAGAGGAATAGATTACTTTAATATTGGAACTAATTTGTCGCATAGAGCGATGGATATAAGATATTTCCCTGAGAAAGTAAATGACAACAATGGAAGAATAATTTTCCATACAAGATTATGGGATCCAAAAAATAATTCTGATTTTAAAGAAAAAGAGAGAAGGGAGATTCAGAATGAATTTCGTATAGAAGCTTGTCGAATTATAAAAAACAATTTTAAAAACTCTTCTGTTGGAATATTTCCAGATTCTTTGTCACAAAAAATAGCTCCAGACTTGTTGCTGGATTTAAAAAAAACATCAAAAAAAGAATACTTTAGTTCATTGCTTAAAGCAGATATCGGTATTGCAGACGATGGATTAAAAGATACTCCAGGATGGAAAATTGGAGAGTATTTATTGTTTGGAAAATCTATAGTGTCAACTCCTTTAAATGTTACTATCGAAGAATTTGATGAACACGTGCACTATGAAAAACTAAGTACGAGAAATGCATATAATGAATTGCCAGAAAAAATAGAAAATCTGCTTAGCGAAAAAAAATATCTTGAAATGGGACAGAATAATTTTATTTGGAGCAATCTAAAATTACATCCTAAAAATTACATAAAGAGAATACTATTTATTACGAAATTATAGAGATTGATGAAATTTACCGTTATTACACACGTAATTCATTTAAAAAGAGATAACCAGTATTTTGGTTATGCCCCCTATATTCGCGAAATGAACATCTGGTTAAAAAATGTTGATGAAGCAATAATTGTGGCTCCTCTGGTTAAAGGTGATCCAACAGCAATTGATATAGAATATGGAAATCACGATATTGACTTTTGGAAAGTTCCAAATTTTAATTTTCTAGATATAGGAAATAGTTTTAAGTCACTTTTTAAATTGCCAGTAATTTTTTGGAAGATATTTTTAGCTATGAAAAAATCAGATCATATTCACTTACGATGTCCAGGAAATATGGGATTGCTAGGTTGTATAATGCAAATATTTTTTCCTTCTAAGAAAAAGACCGTAAAATATGCTGGAAATTGGGATCCAAAGAGCAAACAGCCTTTGACTTACAGAATGCAAAAGTGGATTTTAAACAATACATTTTTAACTAGAAATATGCAGGTTTTGGTTTATGGAGAATGGGAAAATCAGTCAAAAAACATTAAGTCTTTTTTTACTGCAACTTATTCGGATAATGAAAAAGAAGCTGTAAAGAAAGATAATAATAGTATAGAAAAGACTTTTATTTTTGTTGGAACTTTGGTTCGAGGCAAAAATCCAATGTATGCAGTAAAACTAGTTGAGCAATTAATTAAAAATGACAATAAAGTGTTGCTTCATATTTTTGGAGAAGGAATTGAACGAGCGAGTTTGGAAAATTACATAAAAAAGAATCAGCTTGAAGAGTTTGTTTTTTTGCATGGGAACCAAAACAAAGATATTCTTAAGCAATTTTATAAAAAGAGTCATTTCGTTATATTACCTTCTAAAAGTGAAGGGTGGCCAAAAGCGATTGCTGAAGGAATGTTTTGGGGATGTATTCCAATAGCAACAAAGGTTTCATGTTTACCTTATATGCTTGATTATGGAGAAAGAGGAGTGTTAATTGACATGGATTTAAAAAATGATGTTTCTAAAATAGAAGTTTTTTTTGACGAAGAAAAGTTCTCAAAAACAAGTAAATTGGCTATTGATTGGTCTCAAAATTATACCGAAGAGATCTTTGAATCTGAAATTACAAAGTTGTTGGTAAAATGAGAGTATTACAATTGATTGATTCTTTAGAGGTAGGTGGAGCAGAACGAATGGCAGTAAATTACGCAAATGCATTATCTAATGAATTAACTTTCTCTGGTTTGATAGCAACTAGAAAAGAAGGAGCGCTTTTGAACCAAATAGGAAAAGATGTATCATTCTTATGTTTACATAAAACCCAAAGAATAGATTTAAAAGCTATTTTTAAGCTAAGAAAATATATAGTTGACAATAAAGTTGATATTCTTCATGCACACAGTTCTTCCTTTTTCATTGCGGTTTTGGTTAAATTAACTTTAGTAAAGGTTAAAATTATATGGCATGATCATTATGGAACACGCGTAGAAGAATCATTAAAAGAGAATAAGGTGTTATTTCTCTTTTCTCTTTTTTTTTCTACAATTTTCGTCGTAAATAATCAATTGAAAGAGTGGAATGAAAGAAATTTACTTTGTAAAAAAGTGATTTTTATTCCAAACTTTACAAGTGACACCAGAGAAAAAAAGCAAATAACGAACTTAAAAGGAAAAGAAGGAAAACGAATTGTTATTTTAGCAAACCTAAAAAAACCGAAGAATCATATTATAGTAATCAAAGCTTATTTTGACTTAAAATTGCAAGATTTGGACTGGAGTCTTCACTTAATAGGAAAAGACTATTTTGATTTCTATTCTAAAGAATTAAAAGAATTTATAAAATTAAATCTTTTAGAAAATCATATACATTTGTATGGAGAAAGAAATGATATTGATAACATATTGTCTCAATCTTCGGTAGGTATTCTAGCTTCTACCAACGAAGGATTTCCAGTAACATTACTAGAATACGCTAGAAGTAGGCTGGCAGTTATTTCAACTAACGCAGGTTTTTGCTCTGAAATTATTCAAAATGACTTTAATGGATTATTGTTTGATCCACAAAGTGATTTGGAGTTAAAAAAACAATTGCAAAAAATTATTAGTAATGAATCTTTTAGAGAAAAAATATCAATTAATTTTAATGTATTTGTTAAAGAAAACTATTCTAAAGAAATTGTGATTGAAAGACTAATAATGGAATATAAAAAAATAAGACTGTGAAACAAGGAATCTCCTATATATATCTAATTATTATCCATATTATAATTGCTTTTATAATGTTTGCGATGCCATTTTTGTCGAAAATTTATGCACTGGTAATTCCTTTAGTTGGTTTTTATATAGTTGTTCGTAATAAAAACCGAAATCATGAGGTTATTCTAGTATCAGCTTATTTGGTAGGCGTTGAGGTTTTTTTGAGGATGACAGGAGGGAATTTGAATAATGAGTTTGTAAAAATGTGTGTGATCATATTTATGTTCTTAGGAATGCTGTATAGAAATTTTGCGGTAAGTTCATTAATTTATGGATTATTTTTATTGTTATTAATTCCTGGTATCTTGGTAGCAACTGATACTGTCGAAATCAATTTTGATACAGATTTAAAGAAAGCTTTAGTATTTAATTTGTCCGGACCACTTTGTCTAGGAATTGCTTCTTTTTATATGTATAAAAGAAAAATTTTGCTTACAGATGTGCAAAAAATTTTAATGATTATGGGATTGCCAATAATTTCTACTGTGATGTATCTTTTCATTTTTAATCCAAGTATTAAAGATGTGGTTACTGGGACTCAATCCAATTTCGAAACCTCAGGAGGTTTTGGACCTAATCAAGTTTCTACTATTTTAGGACTGGGAATGTTTATTTTTTTTTCTCAAATGGTTCTGTTTCCAAAATCAAAAAAAATGATCTTTATTAATGGAATTATTTTTGTTTTTGTAAGTTATCGGGGACTTGCGACTTTTTCTAGAGGTGGAGTAATTACAGGTGTGGTAATGATTGTGTGTTTAATATTTATACTGTATTATTTTTCGAACTCTGCCGGAAAAGCTAAAGTTGGTATAGTACTAGGTTTGTTGTTTTTAGCTTCACTTGCAATTTGGGGGTATACTTCTATGCAGACAAGAGGGCTAATTGAAAAACGATATGCTAATAAGGATGCTAGAGGAAGAGAAAAAGGGGATCGTTTAGGAGGGAGAGAAGCAATTATTGGTGCAGATTATAAATTGTTCTTAGAAAATCCAATTACGGGTGTAGGTGCAGGTATGGGAAAAGAATTACGAAAAGATGCTTTGGCACAAGAGGTAGCTTCCCATAATGAGATTACAAGAATGATAAGTGAGCATGGTTTGTTTGGAATTTTTGGACTGCTGATACTTTTCGTAACTCCTTTTGTGCTATACATTAATAATCGACAGCATTTGTATTTTTTATCTTTCTTTGTTTTTTGGCTGCTTACCATAAATCATGCGGCAATGAGAATAGCTGCACCTGCATTTATTTATAGTTTATGTCTTCTTTCTGTTCAAATAAAAAATCCTCAAAAAACAGAATCCCTCCATTAGGTAAGTTCTTTTTTTATAATACATTTGCCTCAAGTTTAAGCCCCTAACAAACTTTAAAATGTTTTTAAAAAGAAAAATGCATTTCGAAATTTCAGAAAGAAAAGTTCTGCTTTCTCTTTTTGATGCGACATTTATATTAAGTGCTCTGCTTTTACTCAGCTTACTTTTCGACTACCAATATTATGATTTAGAAAATGGTAAATACTTAAAGTCATTTTTATTGATTGGTTATGTTTTTATCTTTGGAACTATTTTCGAAATGTATGATCTTCAGATCGCCAGTAATCACTTTCAAGTTCTACGAAGTGTTGTTCTTACTTCAATTACGGCTGTAACTGTATATCTCTTAACACCGGTTTTATCTCCTGAACTTCCTAAACAGCGATTGGCTATTGTTATTTTTTATTTTGCAGTTTTAAGTTCATTATTGCTTTGGCGTTTATTTTATGTCTATTTCCTTGCTTCGCATCGTTTCTCACAGAATGTAGTTTTGATTTGTGACCAAAATGAAGTTGAAGAATTGGTTACAGGACTGGAAAATGTCGATCCTCATTATAGAATAATTGGTTTTGTGAATTCAGATACAGATTCTATAGAAAATTTTGACTTTCATTATGTGAGAGAAGTTAAAAAGGAGGACTTAGAATCATTTGTAACCCAAAATAATGTCTCTGAGATTGTTATAGCATCACAAAAAACAGACGGTATTACAGCCACTTTGTACCAACAATTACTTCACTTATTAGAAAACGGAAATGTAATTCGCGAATATACACAGGTATACGAGAATAAAATCCAGAGAATTCCAGTGCACTATATCGGGAGAGATTTTTATCGTTTTTTCCCTTTTAGTAGAAGTAATAGTAACAGATTATACTTGCTATTGATTCGAGTAATGGAGTTTTTCTTTTCTTTTGTAGGACTTGTATTTTGTGGCATTTTTATTCCGATAATTGCGATAGGTAATTTCTTCGCCAATAAAGGGAGTCTTTTTTATACACAGGAAAGAGTAGGTAAAAACGGAGTTGTTTTTAAGATTTATAAGTTTAGAACCATGACTGCAAATTCTGAAGCTAACGGAGCTGTTTTTGCAACTCATGATGATAAAAGAGTGACTCCTTTTGGTAAGTTCATGAGAAAATCAAGAATTGATGAATTGCCTCAGTTTATTAATGTTTTAAAAGGGGATATGGCCGTTATTGGGCCAAGACCGGAAAGACCTTTTTTTGTGGAAGAAATCGCCGCAGTAATGCCTTTTTATGAAACACGCCATGTTGTTAAGCCTGGACTTACTGGATGGGCGCAAGTAAATTATTCATACGGAGAATCCATCGATGAAAGTTTGATCAAACTTCAATATGACTTATACTATATTAAACACAGAAGCGTTTTTCTGGATTTAAGTATTACGTTTAAAACTATTACGACAGTTTTATTCTACCGAGGTCAGTAAATTAAATTATAATTGGAATTGGTTTTTTATTACGGATTGCGGTTCTTACTAAAACTACTCCGCTTGTAATAATCAATGGTAAAGTGATAAAGAAATGTGCTTTATTGATTAAAAACAAAAAGTAAATCACTAAAAGCACGAAATTGATTAGCGAAAATCTGTACGTCCATAATTTGTTTTTGAAAACTGAAAACAAAACTAAAAGCAATAATAGCGGACTAAAAAGCAACACATTATAATTCATCGCCAGTTCTTGGTGAAAAGAATAAAATCCCATTACAACAAAGAATATTCCAATCAGAGATAAAATCAAAAGATAGATTTTGTCTACTGTTTTATTTCTTGCTAACACCACAAAGCCCAGAATAAAAAGATATGTGTAAATATTATTCCACAAAGATTTTGGAGTTTCCTTTGTAAATTCTAATAAGGTTTTGGATTTGCTTACTAAAGGTTTATTTTGAAATGTAGTTTTCTCTAAACTGTTTTTCAATTCAAAAGGAAGAAAAATTCGCGTTCCCATTTGATCTACTTTTGTTCCGAAAATGATACTGGTTCCCAATTGATCGTAGAAATGTCCGTCAAAGTAAGGAAATAGAATAGAACGATAGGTTTTGTCTGTATCTCCTTTTTTCGTAATTACATTTTGATTTAAAGATTTATTGATTACGTCAACAACCATCGATGTGCAGTTTTTATCAATAAATTTATAAGTATAATATCTTTCTTCAGAAAATAAAGAGTGATTCAGATTGTCAAATATTTTTTGTTTTAAAGGAAGAGAAACCAGAAGCTCTTGTTCGTAAACACTTCGTTTGTCATTATTATATTCGTTTAAAAAATCGGAAAAAGGGTGTGTGATGATAAAATATTGTAAATCGCCTTTGGCAAATTTGGCAACGAAATTTGGCGTTCTAAAATCAAATGCACCATAATTATAAACAATATCAATGTTGTTTAAAGGATCAAAAACACGAACAGCTGTATGTCCAAAATAAGAATAAGTTTCATTTCCGAGTCCGCACGTTAGAACACTAATTTTAGCATCTTTAGATAAAGGCAGACTCTGGCTAAAACCAATAAAACTTACTAAGAATAATAAAATAAAAAACGCTTTTTTTACTAGTACAGTTTTCATGTTTGAAATTTTTAAAAGATTTTATGGTTTTGTACTTATCTAAAGATTCCTAAATCTACTTTGATTGAAAAAATATTAGAATATAAGGCCGTACTTTGATTTCCTAAATCGGTTAGAGCATAATCAATCTGAATGCCTTTATATTTAAAACCTAAACCAATATTAGGTTGGAAATTAATTTTTTCAGTATTGTCCAATTGTGTTACGTTTTGAAAATTTCCCGCACCAGCTCTTACGAAAACCAAATCGGTATAACCAAATTCAAACCCTAGAGCTGGGTCTATACTTACTACTTTTGATGAAATGATATCATTAGTCTGTTCAAATCTCATGTTGAGATTTGCAGAAGTCAAAAGACTGCATTCGTTATGGAAATCAAATCTTTTTGAAACACCCAATTGTGCTTTTGGTAAAGTAATCTCAGTACTTTCTGGTAATTCGTTGTTTTCTCCCGGAATTGCATTGGCAATTTTTGCATATTCTTCTTCGTCAATATTCCAGACGTTATAAGTGGTTGTAATATCACGAAGCATCAATCCGAATTTCCAGTCATTTCTTTCGAATTGAATTCCAATATCAAACCCAAATCCCCAGGAATTGGCAAATTTTCCAATCACTCTTCGGATTACTTTCGCATTTACCCCATATTGAAAGCCTTCAACGGGAAGTTTTCTGGCATAAGAAAAAGTAAAACCATAATCTGCTGTCGAGAACAAACGAATTCGATTATAATCAATATTTCCTTGACTATCGATTAGCTGAGTGGTGTCCATAATATCATCCACACCAAAACGAATCATCGAAATTCCCCAGGCGCTTCTGTCATCAATCGGACTAGCATAACCTATATAATCATATTGTGCAATATTGGCAAAATAACTCGCATGCATCAAGGCAATTTGATGATCTTCAAGATGTGTTAAACCTGCAGGATTCCAGTAAACAGCATTAACATCATTTGTGAACGAGGTCACGGCACTAGACATTCCAAGCGCGGCGGCATCTACACCAATATTCATAAACTCATTCGAATATTTTCGGACAGTTTGAGCATATTGAGAAGTAAAACTCCAAAATAATATAAATGCTAAAATTCTTTTCAAAAGTTCTTTTTTTACTGACCTGTACAGGTTTTAAATTTTTATCAAAAATAGAATATTTTACTCAGCAATTCAGTTCGTTTATCCAAATATTCTGAAAGTCGGAATCAGAAATAAAAAACTATTAGAAAAACTCGTTTTGCATCGAGTTATTATGCTAAATTTGTTCTCTGCCATTATCAAAATTTCAAACTATGAATATCAAAAAGCACATTCCAAATCTAATTACATTAATTAATCTTTTCTGTGGTTGCGTAGCCATTGTTTATGTTTCTCAAGGCGATTTCTTAATGGCTTTTTATATGGTTTGTTTGGGAATCTTTTTTGATTTCTTTGATGGATTTTTCGCCAGATTATTCAAAGTTTCAAGTCCGCTAGGTTTGCAATTGGATTCTTTGGCAGATATGGTTACCAGTGGTGTCGCTCCTGGTTATGTGATGTACAGTTTGTTTTTAAAAAGTGCTAATCCTCATGATGTAGTTGGATCTGTATTTATCCCTTTTTTAGGATTTATCGTGACTTTGGGCGCTTGTTATAGATTGGCTAATTTTAATATTGATACCCGTCAGACTGATTCTTTTATTGGTTTGCCGACTCCTGCAAATGCATTGTTTGTTTTAAGTCTTCCTTTGGTTATAGAATATTCAAATTCTCTAATGATGTTTGAAATTCTAACCAATTTTTGGGTTTTACTTGTTATTACGTTATGTAGTGCTTATATCATGAATGCTGAAATTCCATTGTTCTCTTTAAAAATTAAAAAGTTCAGTTTCAAAGAAAACGCACTTCAAATCGTGTTTTTGACTATTTCTGTATTGATGGTCATTTTGCTTCAGTATATCGCAATTCCATTGATTATTGTTTTCTACGTTTTATTGTCTGTTATCAATAATTTGTTTTTGAAAAAGTAGTTCTGTTGTAATGGCAAGAAAAACGTCTTATCGTAAAACATATTCCAGAAAACCTGCAGGAAGATCTTTTCTTAATAGGCTTTTAAGAGGGCTTTTGTTGATATTATTTTCACTTTTATTTATTGGAATCATTTACCATTATCGTAAAGGATTGGCCTATTATTTAGGTTTTAAATCGGAAAAGGTTTTAGATGAAGATGCCGTAGATAAACACCTTTCGGATGTACGAAACATTCGCGTTCTCGAAAATCATAAAGGAAAAGTAATTGGAATCGACGTTTCTGAATTTCAAGGAAAAGTAGATTGGGAAGAAGTCGAAATTCTGGACGAAAAATATCCTGTTCAGTTTGTGTTTATTCGTGCAACAGCAGGAAATGATCGTGTGGACAGACAATTCAAAAGAAATTGGGAAGGTGCAAAAGAAAATAAAATCATGCGCGGTGCCTACCATTATTATCGTCCCAACGAAAATTCTATAGAACAGGCCAATCTTTTTATTAAAACAGTAAAATTGCAAAAAGGAGATCTACCTCCTGTTTTGGATATCGAAAAATTACCCAAAAACCAGCCCTTAGACAGTTTGAAAAAAGGATTGAAACGTTGGTTGAATAAAGTAGAAAAACATTATCAGGTGCGTCCAATTATTTATTCGGGAGAAAGATATTATGCTGATTTCTTAAAAGAAGAATTCGGAGATTATTTATTCTGGATAGCCAATTATAATTTCTACAGAGAAAAAATTGAAGATGATTGGCTGTTTTGGCAATTTACAGAAAAAGCTTCTTTGCCTGGAATTAAACATCGTGTTGATGTCAATATTTACAACGGCGATTTAGAGCAATTGCATTTTATTACGGTGGAATAGTTTTCAGTCGCAGTCTCAGTTTTCAGTGTTCACTGAGACTGCGACTGAAAACTTTTTTAAAACTCAAGTTTCTTTTTACGTAACTCGAAGTTTTGTCCCAGATACACTCTACGAACCATTTCGTCTTCGACCAATTCTTCTGGAACTCCAGCTTTCAGAATTCCTCCTTCAAACATTAGATATGTTTTATCTGTAATGGCTAAAGTTTCCTGAACGTTATGATCGGTAATTAAGATTCCGATATTTTTATTTTTTAGCTGGGCTACAATTCTTTGGATGTCTTCAACCGCAACCGGGTCAACTCCGGCAAAAGGCTCATCCAATAATATGAATTTTGGATCGGTTGCCAATGCACGTGCAATCTCAGTACGACGACGTTCTCCTCCCGAAAGTAAATCGCCTCGGTTGGTACGAATATGTTCTAAACTGAATTCTTCAATTAAACTTTCCATTTTAGCGATTTGAGCTTCTTTAGAAAGTTTTGTTAATTGTAAAACACTCAGGATATTATCTTCAATACTTAATTTTCTAAAAACAGAAGCTTCCTGTGCTAAATAACCAATTCCTTGCTGTGCACGTTTGTACATTGGATAATCGGTAATATTCAAATCATCAAGAAAGATATTTCCCTGATTTGGTTTTACCAATCCCACAATCATGTAGAAAGACGTTGTTTTTCCAGCTCCATTTGGCCCCAAAAGACCCACGATTTCTCCTTGATTTACCTCAACAGAGATTCCTTTTACAACACTTCGTCCTTTATAGGTTTTGATTAAATTATCGGCTCTTAGCTTCATTTTTTTTAATTAGATAATTTGATAATGTGCCAATTAGGCAATTTGACAATGAGATAATTTTTTTTAAAAATAAATCATAATCAATTTTATAATTTGATTTGAAAGGCAAAATAAATTTAAAATAATCAATTCGGTAAATCAATTAACAAATTATTGCATTTTCAAAATTTAGAATTTGTATTTCAGAATTAAATAATTAGAGTATTTTAAGAGAAATTATCTAATTATCAAATTGACACATTTTCTAATTATTTGCCCGCTTCTTCTAAAGCTTCCCAGAATTCGTAAGCTCTTCTTAAATGCGGGATCACGATTGTTCCTCCAACAAGAGTCGCAATTCCCATCGCTTCCATCATTTCTTCTTTAGAAACGCCTTCTTTATAACTGGTTTCCAAATGGTATTTTACACAGTCGTCACATCTTAAAACTGTTGATGCAACTAGACCAAGTAATTCTTTTGTTTTTACATCAAGAGCGCCTTCTGCGTAAGCATTAGTGTCAAGATTAAAAATACGCTTTACAATTTTATTGTTGTCAGCTAATAATTTTTCGTTCATTTTAGAACGATAGTCATTAAATTCTTGAACTATATCAGACATTTTCTTTCATTTTATTTTTATAAACAACTTTCGAAATCCATATACTCAATTCGTATATGATTAGCATTGGAATTGCAACAATAGTTTGACTCACAACATCTGGAGGCGTCACGATTGCGGCAATAATTAAAATAAGTACAACAGCGTACTTCCAGTATTTTCTTAAGAATTCAGGAGTTACTAATCCTAATTTAGTTAAGAAATAAATAGCAATAGGAAGTTCAAAAAAGATAGCACTTCCTAAAATACTCGTTTTTACCATTCCCATATAAGACTCAAGCGTAAACTGGTTTTTTACAACATCACTCACAGAGAAAGTTGCCACGAAGTTTACCGACATCGGAATTACGACAAAATACCCGAACAAGACTCCTAAAAAGAAAAGTAAAGAAGAGACGAAGATGAATAATTTTGCATTTTTTCTTTCTTTTTCATAAAGAGCTGGACTGATGAATTTCCAGATTTCCCATAAAATATAAGGGAAACTCAAGATGAAACCTGCCAGAAGACACATCCATACAAAGATGTTTACTTGTCCTTCCATTTCGGTATTCTGAATAATGAAATTCAGTTCTGTAATACAAATGCTGTCTGCAAATCCCAATGAATGCGAAAGATCACAAAACCAAACATAAGTAAAAAACGTTGGTCTGATTGGGCCTAAAATAATTTGATCAAATAAATAATCACTAATAAAATAAGTAACAATTGCCATAATAATTGTAGCAAGTGTACTTCTAACCAATAACCATCTTAGTTCTTCAAGATGATCCAAAAATGACATTTCGCCAAGATTTTTCTTTGCCATTATACTATTCCTTCTTTTAAAATGTCGTGTAAATGTAATACGCCTTTGTATTCTCCGTTGTCTGCAACAATTAATTGTGTAATCGAAAAGTCTTCTAAAATGTTTAAAGCATCCACAGCCATAGTTTCAGACGAAACTACTTTTGGATTTTTAGACATAATATCTTTTGCTGTTAAATCTGCTATAGTATCTACGTCGTTTAGCATTCTTCGGATGTCTCCATCCGTAATAATTCCAACAATTTTATTGTCTTCTATAACTGCGGTAACTCCCAATCTTTTTTCAGAAATTTCGAAAATTGCTTTTTTGATTGAAGTCTCTGGAGTAACTGTTGGTTTTAACGAGTGTTCTATCATGTCTTTTACACGAAGCAGTAATTTTTTGCCTAAAGCGCCACCTGGATGATAAACCGCAAAATCTTCAGGTTTAAAATCACGCATTTCCATTAAACAAACTGCTAGTGCATCGCCCATAACAAGCTGAGCCGTTGTACTGTTTGTTGGAGCTAAATTAATTGGGCAGGCTTCGGTATCCACAGTTGTATTTAAAACGAAATCAGAACCTTTTGCTAAAAAGGAAGTCGTATTTCCTGTAATAGCAATTAGAGTATTTCCAAATCGTTTTAAAAGCGGAACTAAAACCTTAATTTCAGGACTGTTACCACTTTTAGAAATACATATAATAATGTCTTCGTTTTGAATCATGCCTAAATCACCATGAATAGCTTCTGCGGCATGCAGAAACATAGATGGAGTTCCTGTAGAGTTAAAAGTAGCAACCATTTTTTGAGCAATGATGGCACTTTTTCCGATTCCGGTAACGATTAAACGGCCTTTGGTTTCATAGATACGCTGAACTGCTTCGTAGAAATTTTCGTCCAGAAAATCAATTAGTTTTGTAATTGCTTCACTTTCAGAGAGAATTGTTTTTTTGGCGATGGCCAATATATTTTCTTTTGAGATCAAATCAGAATATTTAAAATTTGTATGTATAAAAGAAAGTTGTATCTTTATGTGTTGCAAATTTATACAAAATACCATTAATATAGAGAATGAATTCAAACGAAATTGAAATACATAAAGAATTAAAGAAGTATTTCGGCTTTAGCCAATTTAAAGGCTTGCAGGAGCAAGTCATTACGAGTATTTTAGATGCAAAGAATACTTTCGTAATTATGCCGACAGGTGGTGGAAAGTCTCTTTGTTATCAATTACCCGCTTTAATTCAGGACGGAACAGCAATTGTTGTTTCTCCTCTGATTGCCTTGATGAAAAACCAGGTTGATGCCATTCGAAGTCTTTCGTCGGAAAATGGAATTGCACACGTATTAAATTCCTCTCTTACAAAAACAGAAATTGCACAGGTTAAAAAAGATATTACTTCAGGTTTAACCAAATTATTATATGTTGCTCCAGAATCTTTAACAAAAGAAGAATATGTGGCTTTCCTTCAAAGTGTGCCTATTTCTTTCGTAGCTATTGATGAAGCACACTGTATCTCGGAATGGGGGCATGATTTTAGGCCGGAGTACAGAAATCTGCGACATATTATAAAGCAATTAGGTAAAGTTCCAATTATTGGTCTTACTGCAACCGCAACCCCAAAAGTTCAGGAAGATATCCTGAAAAACCTTGATATGTCTGATGCTAATACTTTTAAAGCATCATTCAACAGACCGAACTTGTACTACGAAGTTCGAACAAAAACTAAAAACATTGAATCGGATATTATTCGATTTATCAAACAACATAAAGGCAAATCCGGAATTATTTACTGCTTAAGCCGTAAAAAGGTAGAATCCATTGCCGAAGTTTTACAAGTAAACGGAATCAGTGCTGTTCCTTATCACGCAGGATTGGATGCCAAAACCCGCGCCAAACATCAGGATATGTTTTTGATGGAAGATGTAGATGTGGTGGTCGCAACAATCGCTTTCGGAATGGGAATCGATAAACCAGATGTTCGCTTTGTAATTCACCACGATATTCCAAAATCTCTTGAAAGTTATTATCAGGAAACCGGTCGTGCAGGACGTGACGGTGGAGAAGGACATTGTTTGGCTTACTACTCTTATAAAGATGTAGAAAAGCTGGAGAAATTCATGTCCGGAAAACCAGTTGCAGAACAGGAAATTGGTTTTGCGCTTTTACAGGAGGTTGTGGCTTACGCCGAAACTTCAATGTCACGAAGAAAATTTCTTCTCCATTATTTCGGTGAAGAATTTGACAGCGAAACTGGTGAAGGCGCTGATATGGATGACAATGTTCGTAATCCAAAAAGTAAAGTCGAAGCCAAGGAACAAGTGGTTAAATTACTTGAAATTGTTCGCGACACCAAACATATTTACAAATCAAAAGAAATTGTGTTTACTTTAATTGGCCGTATCAATGCGGTTATTAAAGCACATAAAACCGATACGCAACCTTATTTTGGTTCTGGTTCAGATCATGACGAAAAATACTGGATGGCATTATTGAGACAAGTTTTGGTAACGGGACTGTTGTCAAAAGATATTGAAACGTATGGAGTGATTAAAATTACCAAAGAAGGTTTAGATTTTATCCAAAATCCATATTCGTTCATGATGTCTGAAGATCATGAATACACAGAGGCAGATGATGAAACAATAGTAACAGGAGGTAAATCTTCTGGAACTGCCGATGAAGTTTTAACAGGAATGCTTCGTGAGCTTCGTAAAAAAGTCGCCAAAAAACTGGGAGTCCCACCATTCGTAGTTTTCCAGGACCCTTCTTTGGAAGATATGGCTTTAAAATATCCAATAACTATTCAGGAATTGTATAATATTCATGGTGTTGGTGAAGGAAAAGCTAAAAAGTACGGAAGTGAATTCGTGGCTTTAATCGCTCGTTATGTTGAAGATAATGATATTATCCGTCCAGACGATTTGGTTGTAAAATCTACAGGAGTCAATTCTGCCAATAAATTATATATCATTCAGAACATCGACCGAAAATTACCATTGAACGACATTGCATCTGCAAAAGGTCTTACGATGGATGCTCTAATTAAAGAAATGGAGCAAATTGTATATTCTGGAACCAAATTAAATATCAAATATTGGTTAGACGATATTTTAGATGATGATCAACAGGAAGAAATTCACGATTACTTCATGGAATCAGAATCTGATAAAATCGAAGACGCTCTAAAAGAATTTGACGGCGATTACGATATTGACGAATTGCGTTTAATGCGTATTAAGTTTATTAGTGAAGTAGCTAATTAAATTCCAATATTTTAAATTCCAAATTCCAACCCTTTAAGAGAATATTCAAAATATAAATTCCAAATTCCAAGCGATATTAGCAATTGGAATTTGGAATTTTTTTATTGGAATTTACAAAAATATTGGAATTTTACTCAGCATAAACTTCCCCTCGATGCGGTTTCAAAGCATCTCTTACCTGAATCATATTTTCATCAGTAACCACCATAAAAGCGGTGGCATGCATATCGTTTATGATATTGAATCCTGTAATATTTAGCGGAAGTTTTTCAATAACTATATATTCTTTCAAATGGATTTCATGGTGTTCGGCAGTTTTAGCGGAAGCGGGTCCTCGGAAATCCCAAATTAGTTTTATTTTTCTAGACATTTTTTTTAAGGTGCAAAGGTTCTGAGGTGCAAAGGTACAAAGTGTTTCCTAAAGATTCTATCCCGATAGCTATCGGGACTGAGAAACTAAGGTTCTAAGGTTTTTTGCTGTAGAGACGCACCGCAGTGCGTCTGACCACTCATAAGAGAATCTTTTTAATCCAAATAATCTGTGGCTGAAAAAAAAAAGTAAAGATTTTAGGAAGAAGAAATTTGTTGCATAATTAACCGCAAAGCGCGCTAAGATTTAATTTTTCTTTACGCATAGAAAAGATAAAGTTCGCAAAGCTAAATCAACACAAAGCTTTGCGAACTTTATGTTTTTAGAAAACCATGCTCAAAAAACTTAGCGTACTTTGCGGTTAATTACATAAAGTCAGTTCAAAATAGTACTTTTGCATGTTCTTTTCATAGAAAGAAAAGCTAATAGAATAAAAACGAAAAAATGCCTAAAGAACTTTTACTTCAAGTAACACCCGAAATTGCTGCAAACGAATCATTGCTAAAAGACCATTTGTCTAAGCAGATAAAAGTTTCTCCTCAAGAAATTCAGCATGTTTCTATTTTAAAGCGCTCAATTGATGCACGTCAGAAAGCGATTAAAATCAACTTGAAAGTGGTTATTTATTTGAAAGGCGAACCTTTTCAGGAAACGAAAATTGAGCTTCCAAAATATAAAGACGTCTCAAACGCACAAGAAGTAATTGTAGTTGGTGCTGGTCCAGCAGGACTTTTTGCGGCATTGCAATTGGTTGAATTAGGCTTAAAGCCAATTGTACTCGAAAGAGGAAAAGACGTTCGAGGACGCCGACGTGACTTAAAAGCAATTAATCGGGAACATATCGTAAACGAAGATTCTAATTATTGTTTCGGAGAAGGCGGAGCTGGAACGTATTCTGATGGTAAATTATACACTCGTTCTAAAAAGCGTGGAGACGTGACCAGAATTTTAGAACTTTTAGTGGCTTTTGGTGCTTCAGAAGATATTTTGGTGGAAGCACATCCGCATATTGGAACGAATAAATTGCCGAAAATCATTGAAGACATTCGCGAAAAAATCAGAGAATATGGCGGACAGGTTTTATTTGAAACCCGCGTTGATGATATTCTGGTAAAAAATAATGAGGTCGAAGGAATCGTAACGCAGAACGGAGATAAAATTCATGCCAATAAATTAATTCTGGCAACGGGACATTCGGCTCGTGATATTTTTGAATTATTAGATAAAAAGAAAATTTTAATAGAAGCAAAACCTTTTGCTTTAGGAGTTCGTGCAGAACATGCTCAGGAATTAATTGACAGTATTCAATACAGCTGTGACTTCCGTGGAGAACATTTGCCACCGGCTCCATATTCTATTGTAAAACAAGTCAACGGACGCGGTATGTATTCGTTTTGTATGTGTCCGGGTGGAGTAATTGCGCCTTGCGCTACAAGTCCGGGTGAAGTGGTTACAAACGGCTGGTCGCCATCTAAACGGGATCAGTCAACAGCAAATTCAGGAATTGTAGTCGAATTGAAATTGGAAGATTTTAAACCTTTTGCCAAATTTGGTGCTTTGGCCGGAATGGAATTTCAAAAAAGTATCGAACAAAAAGCATGGCATTTGGCGGGACAAACTCAAAAAGTTCCGGCACAGCGAATGATTGATTTTACAAAAAGCAAAGTTTCAGCAGATATTCCGAAAACCTCTTATGTTCCGGGAACGACTTCGGTTGAATTAGGACAGGTTTTTCCAGGCTTCTTAACTCAGATTATGCGTCAGGGATTTCAGGATTTTGGTAAATCAATGAAAGGTTATTTAACTAATGAAGCCATTTTACATGCGCCAGAAAGCAGAACCTCATCGCCAGTCAGAATTCCGCGTGATCCTAAGACTTTAGAACATTTGCAAATCAAAGGATTATATCCTTGCGGAGAAGGTGCAGGCTATGCAGGAGGAATCATTTCGGCAGCCATTGATGGCGAAAAATGTGCCTTGATGATTGCGGAGTCCTTGAAATAATTGACCTCGAGATTTTTCATGTAGTAAAAAGATTGTTATCTTAGTGGTTTGATTCTAATAGAAATTGCCCCAAAGATGACTATAAAAGACATTGAAACAAAATACGGATTCGAATTTCCGCTTTTATATAAACAACTGGATGCCGATGGTATGCTGGATGTTGGAGAATACGGTCCAAATTGGTTTACAGAAGTTTATCCAACCTTAAAAGATAATCCGCCTTTACTTTTGCATTCTTACGATTTTGAATCCCTCAATTTAAAATCGGTTGCTGAAGAAATAGAGGAACTTAGAGATCCTGAAGATTATCGAAATATAAATCCGGAATTTAAATTTATTCCTTTTGCGAAAAGTGGTGGTGGAGATCATTATTGCTTTTTTCTAAATGAAGAAGAAAACGGAGACGTACCCATTGTTTTTGTATGGCACGATTCGAATGAGGTCAATTATCTGGCTAAAAACCTTCAGGATTTTATTTTTAAAGTTTTACTGATCGATATGTCACAACAGGATTTGTATAATGAACTGAGTGACGAAGAATTTAGAAGTGACTTAGAATCGGTTTTTAAATCTCATAAAAAATATTTAACAGAGCGTCAGAACGAGATTTTAGAATCTATTCTAAAACGCGAAATTATCGATTACGAAATCAATGTTTCTCCCAAAATTGTAGAAACGGCAAGAGGTTTATTGACAGATCACGAATTAGAATCTATTGTCAATGAAGTGATTCCTTTTGATAAAATGAATAAAAGTTTTAAATATTCGAACGAATAAGCCTTTCATGAAAAATTTCTTTTCCAATTTGTTTAATAGAAATAACGATCCGCAATCCATCATTTCTTTTGATGTTATAAATCCGATTTACAATTATTTATATAATGAATCGAATAGTTTAGAATTTAAGGTAAAAGGAATTCAGGATTCGGTTTTTGTCAATTTATATTCCATTCCCTATTCATTAGATCATGAAGAAGGAAGAAAAGAAATTAAAAAAGCAGGATTTAATAATGCTTATGAGGTTTTAAATGAACTTTATAAAAAACTGAATATTGGCACTTTAACGGAGGAAATGATTCAGGAAGGATTAGAATATGATTTTATTCATGTTCAGTTTTATTCCCAGCCGAGTCAGGAAATGAAGAAACACTTTAAGCGCGTTATCAATAACTTCATGATTTTCTTTTGTTGTACCAATAGTTTAGAAATAAACGATATTAGGATTTTGTATTCCGGCAGTCATTTTTTAGATTATACAAAAGGATTATTAGATTCTGAATTTATTGATTTTAACGCTCCTAAAAACGACACTCAGGAAATCGGCATTAAAGATTTTAAACTGGTTTTACAGGGAATCTGTGAGTATCTAAATCTTGAAATTCCCAAAACGGTAGAACTTCCTTCTTCTGAAAGTGTATTGTTTAATGAAAATGCAACTATCGAAGATTTTAAAGAGTTTGTGAATCTAGTTTCGAGAGGTACTATTGAAGAGGAGGAACTTAATGAATATGCTGAAAATCTTTTTGAAAATTTCAATGATGAAACCAAAGAAGATTACGAAAGCACAGAAGAGCATTTTGCTTTTTTTGAAAGCATTGATGCCTGGAACAGCGACTGGAAGTTTGATCCTGAAGATGCCCAATATTTCATTTCTGAGATGCTTGGTGAAGATTTCAAATTCGATTATCCCGAGGAAACCTACAGTCACGATTTGTTCCCATACATTCAATCAGAGTTAGCAAAATCTAATTTAGAACTATTGACGTATGAAACTTTTGGAGATAATTATCTCTTTTTTATAGCCAATAAAAACGAAGTAGAGCGAATCTTAGAATTGTCTGAATTGACAAAGATTGAAATTAACCAGCTTTAGAGGAGATAGCCACGAATTACACTAATTTTCACGAATTAAAATTTTTAATCATAAAAAATTAGTGCAAATTAGTGTAATTCGTGGCGGAAAAAAGTTTACGGTATCAAAATTATTTTCCCTGTACTCTGTCTGCTTTCCAGAAAATCATGCGCCAGTTTTCCTTCTGATAATTTGAAAGAAGTGGGTTCTGAAAGTTTGATTTTTCCTTCGATAATCCAATTGAATAACTGAGTTGCTCTTTTGATTCTTTCTTCTTTAGAAATTAAATAACTCCATAAATCTCCTCCTGTTAAAGTTTTGGAACCATCCATTAACATTCTTGGATCGACTGGTGCCGGATCTCCGCCCGCCATTCCGAAGAAGACAACTTGTCCGCATTCTTTGGTCACTTCAAAGCTTTCCATTAGCGTACTTCCAATACTGTCATAAACTGCGTCGACACCTTTTGGCGCAATTTTAAAAACTTGAGATTTCCAATCCTCATTATAAAGAAAAACATAATCCGCTCCTTGCTCAAATCCGATTTTTGCTTTATCGGCAGATGAGGTTAGACCAATAACAGTTGCTCCTAAAAGCTTACTGATTTGCGTCAGAATCTGCCCAACTCCGCCAGCAACAGCATGAATTAAAACTCTTTCTCCGCTTACTGTTTTATGGCTGTCCGTTGCTAAATAATGAGCGGTTAAACCTTGTAATAAAACCGAAGAAGCAGTTTCAAACGATATGCTTTCGGGCAATGGCAAAACATGATTCACATTAACAGCAACCAATTCTGCATTCGCAAAAGGAACATCGGCGAAAGCCACACGATCCCCAATTTTATATTCAGGATGATTATTCGCATCAACTACAATTCCGGCACCTTCGTAACCGGCAATAAAAGGCGGATTTCCTTTTAAATGATAATTTCCCTTTCGTCTGTAAACGTCAGCAAAATTTAGTCCGATAGCTTTCATTTCGACTAAAATTTCATCGTTTTTTAATTGTGGATTCGGGATTTCGATATATTCTAAAACATCTGAATCTCCGAAAGTAGAGAAGGTAAGTGCTTTCATTTTTTAATTTGTTTAAGAATACAAAGTACGGGAAAAATAAGTAGTTGTTGTCTTCTGAATTTATGGTTTTAACACATAGAAACATAGTTTAGCTTTGTGGTGAAAGGCGTTTCACTTGCATAAATTCACATAGCTATGTGTGGGAGCTAGCTTCTTCTTTTATCCTTTTATAGACAAAAAAAATCTATGTTTCTATGTGTTAAGATAAATTTTGAAATTATATCTTAGGAAACTTCATTTCGTTAAAAGTGCTTTTTTGCTTAGCCAAAGCTTCCACATCCTGCCATTTTCTTGGAGATTCTGCAGAAAGGTTTTCATATGAGTTTTTGGTAATTAAAATGTCATCTTCGATACGAACGCCGATATTCCACCATTTTTTATCGCATTTACTATTGGCCGGAATATAAATTCCAGGTTCAACGGTAAAAATCATGTTTTCTTTTAAGGTACTCATATAATTTCCTTTATCATGAACATCTAAGCCAAGAAAGTGTGAACAGCTGTGCGGATAATAAATTCTAACGTCTTTTGGATCTGTAATAATTCCGAGTTTAATTAATCCAGCAGTAATAACTTCTCTAGCTTTTTTATTTAAATCCTGAAAAGGAGTTCCGACTTTACAAATTTTAAAAACCTCTTCCTGAGCTTCATAAACCAATTGATAGATTGCTTTTTGCTCTTCGCTAAATTTTCCGTTTGCAGGAACAGTTCGGGTCACATCGGCAGAATAACCGTGATATTCAGATCCAACATCCATCAGCAATAATTGATTGTCCATTTGGGTTGCATTGTTTTCTCCGTAGTGTAAAATACAGCCATTTGCTCCAGCTCCAACAATCGGCGGATAACCTTCGTCTTCCGCTCCGTAATGTCTGTGAATGTATCTGTGGATTCCGTCTGCTTCATTCTCGCTCATATCCGGGCCAACCGCTTTCATTACTTCATTGTGGGCAATGCAGGAAAGTTTAACCGATTTTCGCATTAAATCTATTTCTTCAGGAGTTTTTATTTCTCTTAAAGAATTCGTGATCGTATTGAAAAGTAATACAGGTGCTTCATCATCAGTTTTAATGGAAGCTTTAGATTTGAAAGATTCAATTAAACCGAAAAGATCAAAACCTGATTTGTTTTTGCCAAGATCTGTTGGAATTTTATCGTAAATGATTTTGTCAAATTTTTTGAAATCAATTACAAAAGCATTAAAATCTTTTCCGTTGTAAACGGTTGTAAAACCTAATTTCGATTTGGCACCTTCAACACCTAAACGTCTACCTGTCCAGGTTTCCTGAGTAGCATTTCTTTCTCTTACAAAAAGAACTTCAGTATATTTTTCGTCTCCTTGTGGTTCTTTAAAAAGTAATAAAACGGCATCCGGTTCTTTGTAACCAGTCAGATAATACAGATCAGGATTTGCGTGATAGGTATAATTAATGTCTTTTGAAAATACTCTTTCCGGATAAGAAAAAACGACTGCAACAGAATTGGCGGGCATTAAATTTCGAAAAGCTTCACGGCGGCCTTTGTGAAATTCTTTCGAAAGGAAATCTGTTGGCAAATTTTCCTGCGAATGAATTCCTGAAAAGCTAATAATAAAGACAAACAATAATAGAAATTGCTTCATTTTTTTGATTTTTGGTTGATGATTTTTGATTTTTAAATCTATGCAAATTACAAAAAAAGTGAAGCAAAATGATTAAGATGTTTTTCTATAATTTAGAACTGCAGTAAAATTTAGAACAATTGCAAAACAGATGATAATTAGCAAATGTCGTTTTATATCCTGAAAAGTACTTCCTTTAATGATTACCATTCGCATGACGTCAATAAAATAACTTACGGGATTGAATTTTGAAACCGTTTTGGCCCATTCCGGCATACTGTCTATGGAAGTAAAAAGTCCGCCCATTAAGACAAAAATCATAATAAAGAAAAACATAATCAACATAGCCTGTTGTTGTGTTTCGCAAAAAGTAGAAACCAAAAGACCAAAGCCCAAAATGGCTAAAAGATATAGTACAACAAATCCATATAAAAGCAAGATGCTTCCGAGTGGCACAATGCCATAAAAAATCCAGGAAACAATTAATCCTAAACCAAAAACTACATTTCCTAAAATCCAAAACGGAATTAATTTTCCTAAGATAAAATGATATTTTTTTATGGGAGAAACATTAATCTGTTCGATTGTTCCGCCTTCTTTTTCTTTTACAATATTTAATGCTGAAAGAAATCCGCCGACAAGTGTTACCAACATTGCCAAAACGCCAGGAACCATGTACAATTGATAATTTAAATTCGGATTATACCAGTTTGATGAGGTAATCTCAATAACTGGCATTGGATTGAATTTATCCGGAACTATATTTTTTACCCGAATTTGATTGTTGTATTCCTGAATTATTGAAGAAATGTATCCACCACCTAATCCTGCTTTGGTGCCGTTTACGGCATTTATGGTAATAAAAAGTTGCTGCTGGTTTTCGGTCAGTAATTCTTTTTCAAAGTTTTTAGGAATCTCCAGTATAATATCAGCCTTATCTTCTTCAACCAAATGTAGTGCTTTACGATAGGATTGCGAATATCCTGTAAGTCTGAAATATCCCGATGAAGTAACTTTAGTAATTAAATCTCTAGAATAGTCGGAATGATCGTTATCTATAACCGCCAGATTGATATTTTTAACTTCATAATTAGCCGCCAATGGTAAGATAATAAGCTGGATAACCGGCATGACTAAAATGATGGCCAAAATAGCGCGATTACGAAAGATCTGTTTGAATTCTTTGATTAGTAAAAAGCGCAATATTCTCATGACATTCGGATTTTAAAGCTTTTGAGGCTTATGAATAGTAAAAAAATGGTAGTTCCGATAAGAATTAATGTTTCTTTCCAAACCGAAGCAAAACCAAGACCTTCGATCATAATTCTTTTTACTATGATGTAATACCATTTTGCAGGAACAATGTTGGAAAAAATCTGCAACGGAATCGGCATATTTTCAACAGGAAACATAAATCCGCTGAACAATAGAGTAGGGAGGAGCATTCCCATAAGAGAAAGTAACATTGCGGTTTGCATGGAATCGGTTTTGACTGAAATAAAAATGCCCAATGTTAAACAGGTTATGATAAATAGAATGCTTTCTGAAAACAGTAAAAATAAATTTCCTTTTATTGGAAGTTGCAAAACAAAGAAACTTAATAATAAAATGGAAGCCACATTTATGGTAGACAAGATAAGATAAGGAACCGCTTTAGAAAGAATAACTAAAATAGGTTTAAATGGAGAAACTAGAAGAATTTCCATTGTTCCCATTTCTTTTTCTTTTACAATAGAGATTGCCGTCATCATTACGCAAATCAGCATTAAAATTAATGCCATAACGCCGGGAACAAAATTAGGAGCGCCTTTTAACTGCGGATTGTAAAGCATTTTGATTTGTGGCTGAATGCGATAAGGAGCCAAATTAAGCTGATTCATTTCAGATTGATAATCGGCAATAATAGAAGATGCATAATTGGTTAAAGTTGTCGCCTGATTTGGATCTGAAGCATCGGCAATTATTTGGATTTGGGCTTTGTTTTGATGTAACAGATTGCTATTGAAGTTTTCAGGAAAAACAATCGCCATTTTTATCTTTCCGGTTTCAAATGCTTTTTCAAGCTCATTCGTTCCGGGTAACATCTGATCAATTTCAAAATACCTGCTGGCTTCAATTTTATTGATAATTTCTTTTGAAGCGACATCTTTTGCATAATCAACCACTACAATTTTGGAGTTCTTTACTTCATTGGTAAGCGCAAAACCAAAAATTAAAATTTGAACCACCGGCATTCCGAAAAGTATAAGCAGTGTCTTTCTGTCCCGCAATACATGCAGAAATTCTTTATTGATGAAGGTAAAAAACTGTTTCATATTCGTTTGTTATTCGCCGCGTTTTGCTTCTCGGGCAAGGTGGTAAAACACCTCATCCATACTGCCGAGATTAAATTGTTTTTTTAAGTTTGAAGGACTTTCTAAAGCTTCGACTCTGCCATCGACCATAATCGAAACACGGTCGCAATATTCGGCCTCGTCCATATAATGTGTGGTCACAAAAATGGTAATTCCGTTGCTGGAAGCTTCATAAATTAAATCCCAGAATTGTCTTCGCGTAAGCGGATCAACGCCGCCAGTTGGTTCGTCCAGAAATACAATTTCAGGTTTATGGATAATGGCCGTTGAAAATGCCAGTTTTTGTTTCCATCCCAACGGAAGCGATCCTACACGTTTGTCTGCCAAATCCTGTATTCCTAAACTTTCTATTAAGGATTGACTGTTCGATTTAATTTCAGCATCTGATAAGCCGTAAATTCCTGCGAAAAAATTAATGTTTTCTAGAACGGTTAAATCATCATACAAAGAGAATTTCTGACTCATATAGCCAATATTATTTTTAATTTTCTCCGTTTCTTTATAAACATCAAAACCTGCAATATTGGCTTCTCCCGAAGTAGGTTTAGACAAACCGCAAAGCATTCGCATGGCAGTGGTCTTTCCGGCACCGTTTGCTCCGAGAAATCCAAATATTTCTCCTTTTTGGACTTCAAATGTAATTTTATCTACGGCGATGAAATCTCCAAAGCGCTTCGTTAATCCTTTGCAAATAATTACTTTGTTTTCCATCAGCTCAGTAATTTTATAAAACTGTCTTCTATGGTTACGTCTGCATTTTTAATTTCGATGTTGTCCAATCCTTTTGCTTTTAAGTATTTTTCTAAAGCAGCAACATCGGGGTTTCCATTGAATGAAAAATGAGCATATTCACCAAAAGCATAACTTCCTTTTCGTTCCGGATATTCCGTTAAGAATGGCAATAGTTTATGCATGTTGTTCGCTTTAACAGCAAATAAAGGATCGGGATAACTTTTTATAATATTTTGAGGCGTATCCATTTGTAATATCTTGCCATCCTGAATAAGTGCAATTCTGTCGCACAGATTAGCTTCGTCCATATAAGGTGTTGAAACTATAATGGTAATGTTTTGTTTTTTAAGACGTTTCAGCATTTCCCAAAATTCCTTTCTGGAAACGGGATCAACTCCGGTTGTAGGTTCGTCCAGGAATAATACATTCGGTTTATGAATTAATGCACAGCACAACGCTAGTTTTTGTTTCATTCCGCCCGAAAGTTTTCCTGCTCTTCGGTCTTTAAACGGTTCGATCTGAATATAAATATCTTTAATCAAATCGTAATTTTCCTGAATGGTAGTTCCAAACAAAGTGGCAAAAAAGTTGAGGTTTTCTTCGATGGTTAAATCCTGATACAAAGAAAATTTCCCCGGCATGTAGCCAATTGTACTTCTGATTTCTTTAAAATTTTTTACTACATCCAATCCGTCAATAGAAGCCTCTCCGCCATCGGGAAGTAAAACTGTAGTCAGGATTCTGAAAATACTGGTTTTGCCTGCACCATCAGGTCCGATCAATCCAAAAAGTTCGCCTTTGTTTACCGAAAAAGAAACGTTGTCAACAGCCGTTTTTTTCTCTTTGCCATAAACTTTCGTGATATTTTTTACAATTACACATTCCATGACTTAGAATTTTATTTCGCCATACATTCCAATTTTTAAGTAACCGTCGTTTTTCACTCTGATCTTCACTGCATAAACCAAATTGGCGCGCTCTTCTTTTGTCTGAATCGTTTTAGGGGTAAACTCCGCTTTATCGCTTATCCATTCTATAGTTCCTTCGTGTTCTTTATAAGTGTCTTTTGTGGCATCAGTAAAAACTTTTACTTTCTGATTGATTTTAAGCTGTGGAAGCTGATCTCCAGTTATATAAACACGCAAAATGATAGAAGACAAATCTGCAATTTTGTAAAGCGGTTTCCCAATGGTTGCCATTTCGCCGGTTTCAGCATATTTGGTTAAAACCGTTCCATTCACTTTATTGACAATTTTAGATTTTGCCAATTGATCGTCAATCTGACTTATCTGTACTTTTAAAGTCTGTGTTTCATCATCGATTCCCGTTGTACTAATATTTAAAGAAGTTTGCAAAGCCGTAATTTGTTTTTGGATAACCGAAACTTTAGAATTGGCATCATCAAGCTGTTTTCTCGTTGCAGCATCTGCTTTAACCAAATTCTGCATACGCTGCTGATCTATTTTGGCTTGTTTTAATTCTTCGCGATAAACATCAAGTTGTGTTTTGGCATCTGGTTTTCGGCTTTGGGTTGCTTTTATTTGTGCCAGAAGTTGTTCTTTTTTCAGTTTCAGCTGGATAGTGTCAATATAACCTACAACTTGTCCTTCTTTTAGATGATCTCCTTCTTCAATTTTTAATTCTTTTATAATTCCGGAAGCCTCAGCGGGAATAATAGTTTCAACGGCTTCAAAAGTTCCTGTCGCATCAAAATCATTTTTTTTGTTGGAACATGAAATTAGAATTGTGGTAATTGCTATGTAAAGTATCTTTTTCATTGTATGTTAGTTTCCGGTTATTAATTTTTGTCTGTATTGCGCCAGAAGTAATTCGGTTTCGTGAATGATTTTATTTTGTTTGGCTTCGTTTTCATCGTTAACAAACTTGAGGTAATCGTCAGGATTGATAACGCCGTTTTCTAATTGTGCTAAACCTGCTTTTTTAACATTGCTTCTTAGATCAACAATCTGTCCGTCAGAAATTAAATATTCCTGAAGTTTAGTGATTTCAGCATTTTGTTGTTTTAAAGATTGATTGGTATTGAAAAGAAAAGTCTCCTTATCGGCTTCAACTTCTAATTTATTGATGTCGATGATTTCTTTTTGTTTTTTAGAAGTATATAAACCGGTTAAAGACCAGTTAAGTCGAAGTCCGCCAATATAATACCATTCAAAACCTTCCTTTAAAAAATTAAGTGCAGGATTGGCAATACCGCCTTGTACAAAAAAGTTAAGTTTGGGTCTGTTTCCAGCATCGATAGTTTCTTTATTGAGTTCAAAGCTTTCATTTCTAAAATTGAAAAGAGCCAATTCCGGACGATTAATAACTAATGGAGAGATACTGGTTTGTGGCGTTTCTAATTTTGTTTCATTATTCAATTCCTGATTTATAAAAAGACCAAGCATATCAAGGTAGCCTTTTCGGTAACTTCGAATACTGATAGCCTGCTGATCGGCTTTTAAGTATTCTGCTTTTAGAAGATCCAGACTGCTTCTGTATGCTGTTCCATTTTTAAGCTGGGCTTCAACGGTTTTTATTCCGATTGAAATATCGTTTTTCAGCAGCTCATTTTGACGTAATTGTTCGTTGTAAATTAAAATACCGAAATAAATATCTGTCACGCGCTGTTTAACCGCATATAAATCTACCTGAAGTTGCTGTTGTTGTACTTTGGTTTGAGAGTTGGCAACTTCTTTTTGCTGTTTGATATTGCCACCGTCATAAATCATCTGATTCAGTTCGCCGTAGGCTTTATACTGGTCATTATTTAAGATCGGCATAGAAGTTCCGGGAATGCTTACAGGAAGTTTGGTAACATCAGATTGGTAAGTGGCCTGTGCCAGTATGTCGAATTTTGGATAATATCCTTTTGCAATATTTTCAATCGTAAACTCATTGCTTTTAGCGATAAGCTCTCTTTTTTTGGATAAAGGATAATTTTCTTCGGCCAGTTGATAGCAATTATCAAGCGTTAAGAGTTTTTCGCTTTGTTGAGAATACCCTGTTGCTGATAAAATGAGAAAAAGTATTAATAATCTTTTCATGTTCATTTTTTTATTTGTTTTTTGATGTTTATTCATATAGAATACTCATACGTAGATTTTTATGTTTGTTGTTTTGTTTTAATCATTTGATTAAATTTACACCAAAAAAAATTAATTATCGAGCATTAAGTTGACCCATTTTACAATTAATGTTTTCCTTTCTTCGATTAATTGGTTAAAAGAAGCTTTGTTTAACAAACCAGATGCTTCAAAAACAGGTTTGGTCACGAATGGGAAAATACACATTCCAAGTAAGTTTAATATAAATTGAAGCGGATTGACATTAGGCTGTTTTTCTAAAAGTTGCTTTACCAAAACAGATTGCGTTAATATTTTCCCGGCTTGAACTCTATTGCTGAAATGTTCAGGGTTATTTCGTATTTCGCTTAAAACAAAAAGCGGAAGTCCCGGATTTTGTAATAAAACATTTAAATAGGCAGGAACAATAAGTTCTATTTTTTCCTGAAGAGAAGTTTTATCATCATTGACAATTGGAGCAATCACGCCAAACAATTGTCCGATTTTTTCAGCCATAACCAAACTGAAAAGTTTTTCTTTACTTCTGAAATAATAATTTAATAAAGCCAGATTTAAACCAGCTTCTTCGGCAATATCGCGCGTACGGGTTGCAGCATACCCTTTTTCTGTAAAAACTTTACGGGCTGCTTCAATTATTTTTTCCTCTGTGCTAGCGTCTATTTTCTTTTTAGCCATCTTAAATTAAATTCTGAGAACAAAGTTATAAAATTATTGTTTAGTTAAACAAATTTTTTAATCATTTGATTAAAAATGAAATTGGAAAAGTTTTTTTGTGAGCTTAAGGTTTTGATTAATAATAAATTAATGAAATATGTGTAATTTGAATGTCAGAAAATTGTAACTTAGAAGGAGAAATTTATAGAGCGTAGAAAATATCAATCTTGTTATTGAAGTAAATTTCTAAAGAAATAATTATGGAAACTCTCGAAACTGGGCACGAATATTGAGAAACGGAATGTTTATAGATAAATTTTAATCTTCAAAAAACAAATTATATTAATCTTCAAAAACAAAAAAAATGAAAAAATACACACTCACAGTCGTTTCGGTCTTGACTTTATTTTTTGCTTCATGCAATGCATCAAAAGAAGCTTCAAATGCAGGGAATCTATTTGATACCACTTGGCAATTAGAATATATTTCTGGGCCTAGAATTGCTTTTGATGGATTGTATCCAAATAAAAAACCACAGCTTACTTTTGATCAAAAAGAAACAAGGGTTTATGGTAATAACGGATGTAATGGTTACAGTGCGCCATATACTCTAAAAGGAAAATTTTTGAGTTTTGGAGAAGCTGGCCCAACAACTATGATGTTTTGTGAAGGTGGAGGAGAGCAAGAGTTTTTGAACCAGATCAAACAAGTTACCAGTTATTCAATTGATAAAGACGGAAAACTGAATTTAATTAATGGAGATGTTCCGGTAATGCGATTCAAGAAAGTAGCGAAACAATAATCTTGGTTGATTCAACTTTGACAAAGTTCAACTACATAAAAAAGGGAAATGAATTCAATTCATTTCCCTTTTTTTACATTTAATGCTTTTTAAGTTTATCCTTAAAAACCTTTTCAAATTTTTCCAGTTTTGGCTGAATCACCATTCTGCAATACGGCTGATTTTTATTGTTTGCATAATAGTTTTGATGGTAATCTTCGGCTTTGTAGAAAACCTTAAAAGGTTCTACTTTCGTTACAATGGGACTTTTGTAAACTTTGGCTTTATTCAAATCGGCTATAATACTTTCAGCTGCTTTTTTCTGTTCAGCATTTTTATAAAAAATAACAGAGCGGTACTGTGTTCCTACATCTGCTCCCTGACGGTTTAAAGTCGTTGGGTCGTGAACGGTAAAAAAAACTTTGAAAATTTCATTAATATCAGTCACTTTTTTATCATAAGTAATTTGAACGACTTCGGCATGGCCAGTTTCTCCAGTACAGACTTCTTCGTAAGTAGGATTGGCAACATTTCCTCCTGAAAATCCGGATACAACCGATTTTACTCCATCCAGATTTTCGTAAACTGCTTCAACGCACCAATAACATCCTCCGCCAAGTGTGATGGTTTCTAGGTTAGAAGCTTTTTTGTTTTGAGCAATTCCCTTTAACGAAAGCGCCAAAAAACAGATTAAAAGTATATTTTTCATAATAGATTATTTAGAATCAGGAATAAAATCAAGAGCTATGGAATTCATGCAGTAGCGTTTTCCAGTTGGCTCAGGACCATCGTCAAAAATATGGCCTAAATGGCCACCACAACGACCGCAAAGTGTTTCAATTCGTTCCATTCCAATTGAATTATCTTCTTTAAAAACAATGCTTTTTTTGTTGTCCTGCTCAAAAAAACTTGGCCATCCGCAACTGCTTGAGAATTTTGCGGTAGATCTAAAAAGTTTATTGCCACAAGAAGCACAATAATAAGTTCCTTTTTCATCCGTATTCCAATATTTTCCTGTAAAAGGCCTTTCGGTATCGGCTTCACGCATAACGGCGTAAACATCTTCTGGCAGTACTTTTTTCCACTCTGCATTACTCACATTTAGTTTTGTGGTATCAGTGTTAGAATAATATGGATTTCCAGGTTTCGTAATTACATTTTCCTTTGAAGGTGTTTTTGTATAGTTTTTATTGTTTTGTCCGCAAGACTGTAAGATGAAAAGCGGCAATAAAAAGCAAAGACTGAAAAATTGAGTTTTAGATTTCATAACTAAAATAATGTGGCTTTTGATGTTCAATCAGTATTATTCGGATTTTGAATTTGTTAATCAAAGATACGTTACGATTCATCGCGAAATACTGACTTTAAAATAATTGAGATTTTTTTAAGTGTGTTTTAACTTTTTATTAGTTACGTAAATAAAGTGAATCTAGTTTTTATGTCTTAATTTTAACAGCTATTAATTTTCAACGTGATTTATAATGTTGTAAATCAGAAAAATAGAAAAGGAACTAAGATTTGGTTTTTTTACAATTATAATTAGGATTTTTAAGCCATTTCTTTTTTCGTATTTTTGTTTGCTTAAGAAGACTTATGACAGAAGAAAACGTAATATTAGTTAATCAAAATGATGAGCAGATTGGCTTAATGCCAAAATTAGAAGCACACGAAAAAGCGCTTTTGCACCGTGCATTTTCAGTTTTTGTTTTAAATGAGCAAAATGAAATCATGTTGCAGCAACGCGCACATCAAAAATATCATTCTCCTTTGCTGTGGACAAACACTTGCTGTAGTCACCAGCGCGAAGGCGAAACCAATATCGAAGCGGGAAGCAGAAGATTGTTTGAAGAAATGGGATTTAAAACAGACTTGAAAGAACTGTTTCATTTTATTTATAAAGCACCTTTTGATAACGGATTGACAGAACATGAATTGGATCATGTAATGATTGGATATTACAATGAAGATCCAAATATCAATACCGAAGAAGTCGAAGATTGGAAGTGGATGAAGATTGAAGATGTAAAAGCAGATATAGAAAAACAGCCCGAAATATATACGGTTTGGTTTAAGATAATTTTTGATGAATTTTATCATTATTTGGAAGATCATAAACTTTAACCCAAACGAACCAAAAGCCTAAATGAGAGTAACCATATCAAGAAAAGCACATTTTAATGCTGCACATCGACTACATCGAAAAGATTGGTCATTTGAAAAAAACGATGCTGTTTTTGGAAAATGCAACAATCCTAATTTTCATGGTCATAATTATGGTTTAACAGTAAGTGTTACAGGAAAGATTGATCCGGAAACTGGTTTTGTTTTAGATGTGAAAGTATTAGCGGATATTATACGAGAAGAAGTAGAAATTCCGTTTGATCACAAAAATCTAAATCTGGATGTTCCAGAATTTTTAGATTTAAATCCAACAGCTGAAAATATTGCCGTTGTGATATGGAATAAAATTAGAAAAAGAATTCAGCCCGACTTTGATTTGGAAGTCGTACTGAATGAAACCGAACGCAATTTTGTAACTTATAAAGGAGAATAAAAAATGTCATTAAAAATAGGAGATATAGTTCCGAATTTTACTGCGAAAGACAATAATGGAGAAACTTTTGAAAGCCAAAGTGTTCTAGGAAGAAAACCATTGGTAATTTATTTTTACCCAAAAGATAATACGCCTGGCTGTACAACAGAAGCCTGCAGTTTTCGGGATCAATATGAAGATTTCAAAGATTTGGGTGCTGAGGTAATCGGGATTAGCAGTGACAGTGTAAAGTCACATCACAAATTTGCTGCTAAACATCAATTGCCTTTTATTTTGCTTTCAGATCGTGATAAAAGATTAAGAAAGCTTTTTGGTGTCCGTAATAATTTATTCGGACTTCTTCCAGGCCGTGTCACTTATATTATTGATAAAAATGGCTTGGTGATTTCGATATTTGATAGTGTAAATGCTGCTAAACATATACCGAAAGCTTTAGAAACCATCAAAGAATTAGTGTCATAATTAGATAAATACTATTGAACAAAATTAATTAAACAAATATATTAGCCTAAAAACATGAGCCAGAACTTATACCCTTTGCAATTTGAACCAATCTTAAAAGAAAGAATCTGGGGAGGAGAAAAACTAAAAACAATTCTGAACAAACCAATCGTTTCTAAAATCACTGGCGAAAGCTGGGAATTATCTACTGTAGAAGGAGATGTGAGTGTGGTGGCAAACGGAGTTCTAAAAGGAAAATCTTTGATGGAACTTATCGATGAAACACCAGATGCTGTTTTAGGAACTAAAGTTTACGAGCGTTTTGGAAAGCAGTTTCCATTGCTTTTTAAATATCTTGATGCCAGAGAAGACCTTTCTATTCAAGTTCATCCAAACGATAAATTAGCTAAAGAGCGTCACAACTCATTCGGAAAAACTGAAATGTGGTATGTAACGCAGGCAGATGCAGATGCGAGAATTATTGTTGGTTTTAAAGAAGACTCTAATAAAGAAGAATATTTAAAACATTTACAAGACAATACTTTAGTTTCGATCTTAGATACTGTAAAGGCGAAGCCAGGCGATGTTTTCTTCCTAGAAACAGGAACGGTTCACGCAATTGGAGCTGGTCTGGTTATTGCGGAGATTCAGCAAACTTCTGATATTACGTATAGATTATACGATTTTGACCGTGTAGATGCACAAGGAAATAAAAGAGAATTACACGTAGATTTAGCACTAGATGCTATTAACTACAATAAAGTAGATACACAAAAGAAATACGAGTCAAAAGTAAATACTTCTAATACAGTTGTAGATTGTCCTTATTTTACAACTAATTTCCTTCCATTGGAGAATAAATTGGAAGTTGCTAAAACTGGAGAAACTTTTACGGTATATATGTGTATCGAAGGGAACTTTGAAATTGAATATGACGGGTTTAAAAATTCATATAAAAAAGGAGATACCGTTTTAGTTCCTGCTGCGATAAATGCATTTAGCTTAACTGGAAATGCTTCAATTTTAGAAATTTACATTTCTTAACACATATTTTAAAGATAATATGTACTTTTGCAAACGCAAATTAAAATTATAATAAAAATGGCAAACGTTAAAAATTTAAAGAAAGACATCAACTTCGTATTAGGAGATATTATTGAGGCAGTTTACTTGTTTGAGATGTCAACAACAGGAAATCCAACTCCGGAAACGAATGCTTTGATCGATGAAGCTATTGCTGCATTCGATACTTTGATTACAAAAGTGAACGCAAAGAACGTTGAAAATAAAAAAGCACACTTTAAGCAAATTAATATTGAATTAGAACAAACTGCTAATCAATTGGTTGAAAAAATCAACGCGCTTTAAGGAAAAAAAAGTGTAAAAAAGTGCAAATTTATTTTGGGAAATTGAAAAACCGCTTTATATTTGCACCCGTAATGAGGCCGATGTAGCTCAGCTGGCTAGAGCAGCTGATTTGTAATCAGCAGGTCGTGGGTTCGAGTCCCTCTATCGGCTCAAAAAAAACGGAAACCATCATAGAAATGTGATGGTTTTTTTAATTATAGAGGGCAGTGTGATTTTTTTTTGGATTATTAAAAAACATTTTTATCTTTGCACTCGCAAAATAGGCCGATGTAGCTCAGCTGGCTAGAGCAGCTGATTTGTAATCAGCAGGTCGTGGGTTCGAGTCCCTCTATCGGCTCAAAAAACCATTCACTTAGTGAGTGGTTTTTTTTTGCGCAAAAGTCAATATTCCAAGTTTCAGGTTGGGTTTTGGAATTTTTTAATTGGCATTTCCATTTAAGAATATTTTTCCTATGTTTGTTGGATAACCTAAAAAAATACCTAATGGAAGAAACATCTGCATTTGAGAAATTTGAATTACAGCTGGATACTACAGCAAAAGATTTTGTGAAAGAAATAGCAAAATGGGCTTATTTTTTGTCAATCATTGGTTTTATCGGAATTGGACTTTTACTTATCATCGCGGTTTTTGCGGGTGCAATTTTTTCAGCAATGGGAAGCACGATGCCTGGAATGGGAGCTTATGGAGGTTCTTTTGGTGCAGCAATGGGGGCTATTTATTTTTTAATGGCTGCTTTTTATTTCTTTCCAGTTTATTACCTGTTTAAGTTTAGTTCAAATGCTAAAAAAGCTTTTAGAGATAATGACTCAGAAGCTTTAACTTCTTCATTTGGATATTTAAAATCACATTATAAATTCATAGGGATTCTTATGATTGTTTTATTGGCGATTTACGCGCTTTTTTTCTTGTTTGCGGTACTTGGAGGTCTAATGGCGAGATAATTTGTTTAAAACCTATAATTGTAAATAAAAAATGCCCTGAAATTTTCAGGGCATTCTTTTTTATTAAGCTTTAACAGAAATTATTCTGCTGTTTGTGGTGTTGTCTGCTGTTCTTTTTTAAGATCGCTTACATATTTTGTTAGTTTCTTTCCGTAAAATGATTTGGCTACTTTAGGAGTCATCGATTTCTGAATAGTATCTAGAAATTTTAAATTGATGTCGTAAATCTCTGCTAATGCAATGTATGGCGCAACTTCATAGTCTTTGTTGTTTAAAGCGAAGTTTGTAGCGTACAAGTATTTTCTTTTGATGTTAGACTCTTGTAATTTGGTAATACTGTCTACTGCTTTTTGATCTTGTCTTTTTAATGCTCTAAAACGTGGTTCTACCAATGAAAGATTCTCGTCTGTAAAACGACTGTTGATTTTTGAGTATTGTTCGTATAATTCGTGATTTTTTGAACCTGTAATTTTAGCATCAGAAATGTAACGGTCCAAATTCGTTTGGATGTTGATGTTTCCTGGTTCTGCAAAGAATAAAATATTATTGTCTAACGAATTGGTAACGCCACGATCTAAAAATAAATACAATACTTGTGGCGAATCTAATGTAATATTGCTCTCAAAAGCTGAATTCCCATCTATTTTGATACTGTCGATTGCTACAAGTGCAGTGTCAACAATTTTTTGGATATATAGTGTTCCTTTTTTTAATCCTTTAACATTTCCGGTAATATGTACATTACCAGTAGTTTCTTTTTTGCTGCATGATGCCAGCAGGGCAAGCGTAACAAAAGCAATTAATGTTTTTTTCATTGGTGGTTTATTAGATTTGGGTGCAAAATAAAGAAAATAGTTTAAATGTAAAGAGGTGGTCGTTTTATTTTTGTAAAAAAAAAATAAATCCCAATCTATTTCTAAATTGGGATTTAAAGTATAGTGTGAAAAGGTGTTACATTGATAAATTGAATGAAGCTCCATTTTCGTGTGTGTAAGTGTAAAGAGCATCACAGTCGTTATTTCCATAATCTATAACACCGTTTAAAATACCTCCTTGAATTTGTAACTGCCCTTTAGAGATAAAAGTGCAAGAGTATTTTTTAGTTAAAGGTTCTTTAACTGTCAGTGTAAGTGTTCCTCCATTTGATCCTGTTACCGTATGAGTTCCTTCAGTAATCTCATAAACATTATCGGATAATACATAAGGCGTGTCAACTCCTGCCGTTTGTCTTGTGGTGTAAGTTCCAGAATTAGTGTAAACACCGCCTTGCAAGTCGGTTAATTTTCCGTTTGTTACTTTTCGGGTCCATTGTGGTACTGTTGCAACAGTTGTGGTGTTTGTGTATTCGATAGTTCCCTCTAATTTAATGTTGTTAATGGAGTAATCTACTCTTTTAATTGTCATCTTGCTTCCAGTTGTAGTAAGCGGGCCAGTAAGGGTTACTTCAAGTTTTCCTTTTCGTGTAAGATTGTTGTCGTCTTTACAGCCGGTTCCGAAATCTATTAAAATCACTTTAGGATATTCTCCTCCGTTTGGTGTAGTTATGGTAACAGCGGCACAGACTCCAACAACAGTTTCAGTCATTTTTGCTGTTGCAGTAGAGGTTGCCACTGCCAGACCAGTATTAAGATCCATTTCGTTTGAAGTATCAATTGCGATTGATGCTCCAATGCTGGTTAAATCTGTTGAAGCGATGCCTTCATTGCTGTCGTTCGAACAGGAAAAAAATAGAAATGCACCTAAACAAATCGTGGTTAATAATATAGCGGTTTTTTTCATAGTGGTATTTGCGGTTTTGTGTTAGATAAAAAGGCAATCAAATTTACTAAAAAAATGAATCCTAAATAAAAAATCCTGTAAGCTTTTGTTACAGGATATTATAACGTCTTTTTGAAGAAAAAAGTATGAGCAACGTAAAAAATATTATTTTATTGTTGAAAATCTTATACGGATTTGTAATAATCGCTTTTAGCCTTACGGATTTTCTTGTATTCTTCCCAGTTAAAACGGTTTAAAAAATCGGCAGCGTTTTGTGCTCCTCGGATAAATAAATCGATTTTAGCATCTTCGGTCAGATTGAAATTGAGCCAGTTATGCGTTCCTGTGTCGATGTAACCTATCAAGTGTTTAAAGTCGGGATTTTTCCTTAAAAATTCGGCATCATAGCCATATCTTGCCGTATCAAACATGGAACTGATTAGATTCGAGAATTTCTCATTTGTATTGATTTCGTTTTTATCATAACCTAATTTAATTCCAAAAGTGGGAGATGCGGGAACATTAAAGTTTTCATGAAAAATATCAATCGGGAAGTTGGAGATAATACCGCCATCCATAAACAGAACTTCAGACGGAACTGAGGTTCTAAGGCAAGTGGCTTCATTCCATCTGTTCCAGGAATCTACTCCGCCAGGAATATTTTTGATTTTGAATGGTGTAAAAAATAATGGAATCGACATAGAAGCCCTAACAAAATCGGCTGGATTTTGAACATCTGGATTCGAGTAAAATAAATCGACCATTTTTGGGAAAACGATTTTACTTTCGGTAGTTATATCCGCAGCGATAATGGCCATTTCGCTCCAATGATCTACTCTTTTGTATTCTTCTTTTTTGCCTTGATCGTTTATTCGAAATAATTTGTTTTTGTCTGAAACGCCTTTTTTTCTTAGAGCTTTTAAATGGCCGTAGTTTTTTATTCCTTTCTGCGAAAGTAAATTAGTCATCCATTGGTGGAAATTATTTCCTGGATTCAAGCCTAAATCATCTTTAAAGTTATCTACAACCTGAACGCCTCTCATAATTAGCTTTAAATTTCCAGCATCACTCAGCAATGCATCGATAAACTGGCGGGCATCGCGATCTCCATCAACAAAATCATAAAGGTTTTTATTGCAAAGACAGTCCAAAATCCATTCTGATTTTTCGATGTCGCAAGTTCCTGCAGCTGCCATTAACATGGTATTGATGCTTCCTGCTGAAGTTCCTGCCAGACTTAGAAATCGAATTCCCATTTTTTCTAAAACGTAGACATAGCCAATTAAGGCAATTCCGAGAACACCGCCACCTTCTTGAACAAGATCAACATATTGATAGTTATTATTGTCCGTGATATCTGAGAATTTCTTGTTTCTAATGTTATCTCTTAAATCGTTAATAATTGCTAGAACTGTTCCGTTTTCTGTAAATTTCTTCTTATCCATGATTTCTAGAATTTTGATTTTAATTTGTTGGTTTTCAAAATTATAGAAACAATTATTCTGAGAACAGGGGAGAATTCCCCTTTTTTTAAGCTGTTTTAAGAACAAAAAAATCCCGCAAAACTGAATTTGCAGGATTTTGAAAAATATTCTTTTGAATGATTATTTGATCATTTCAAAACTTCTTTTTACGAAAGCAGTTAAAGCTTCACCTTTTAATAAGTTTTGAGATAATTTAGCCAAGTCTAAAGCTTGTTTTACTAAATGCTCCTGGTGTACTTTATCTTCAGTATTTAAGATGCTTGAAGCTAAATCTGAATTTGTGTTTACAACCAAATTGTACATTTCTGGCATATTACCCATTCCGAACATACCGCCACCTGTCTGGCTCATTTCTTTCATTCTACGCATAAATTCTGGCTGCGTGATTAAGAAAGGTGCAGCTTGGCTGTCCATAGCTTCCAATTGAACACTGTATGCTTTTGGAATATAAGCTTCTAATGAAGTTTTCAAAGTAGCTTTTTCATCTTCAGATAATCTTGAAATCGTGTTTTCGTCTTTTTTGATCAAATTATCAATATGATCAGAGTCAACACGTACAAAAGTTACGTCTTTATTATCGTTTTCAATTTTCTGAATCAAATGCGAGATAATTGGAGAGTCTAAAAGTAATACTTCGTAACCTTTATCTTTTGCTGCTTCAATGTAAGAGTGTTGTGCATCTTTATTTCCAGCGTAAAGAACAACTAATTTACCGTCTTTGTCTGTTTGGTTTTCTTTTAGTTTTTCTTTTAACTCGTCTAAAGTGAAATAAGTATCGTCTACAGTTGGGTATAAAACGAATGCACCCGCTTTTTCGTAGAACTTATCTTCAGAAAGCATTCCGTACTCTAGAACGATTTTAATATCATTCCATTTTGCTTCAAAGTCAGCACGGTTTTCGTTAAATAAAGCTTTTAATTTATCAGCTACTTTACGAGTAATGTAGTTTGATATTTTCTTAACCGCTCCGTCTGCCTGTAGACCAGAACGAGAAACGTTCAACGGAATATCTGGAGAATCGATAACACCTTTTAGCATTGTCAAGAATTCAGGAACAATTCCTTCTACGTTATCTGTAACGTAAACTTGGTTCTGGTACAGCTGAATTTTGTCTTTTTGGATTTGCATATCAGATCCTAACTTAGGGAAGTATAAAATTCCGGTTAAGTTAAACGGATAATCTACATTTAAGTGAATGTGGAATAACGGATCTTCAAATTGCATTGGATACAACTCTCTGTAGAAGTTTTTGTAATCTTCATCAGATAATTCAGAAGGCTGTTTTGTCCAAGCTGGATTTGGGTTGTTGATGATGTTGTCTGTTTCAACAGTTTCGTTCACGTAATCTTCTGGAGCATCTTCTGTTTTTGGAAGTGTTTCTGTTCTTGTTCCGAATTTAATTGGAATAGGCATAAATTTATTATACTTATTCAATAATCCGCTGATTTTAGAATCTTCTAAAAACTCAAGAGAATCTTCTGCAATGTGAAGAATGATTTCTGTACCACGTGAAGTTTTGTCAGCTGGCTCTAAAGTAAATTCAGGGCTTCCATCGCAAGTCCAATGCGCAGCTGGTTCGTCTTTGTATGATTTTGTGATGATTTCTACTTTTTCAGCCACCATAAAAGCAGAATAGAAACCAAGACCAAAGTGTCCGATAATTCCAGAATCTTTTGCAGAATCTTTGTATTTGTCTAAGAATTCTTCAGCTCCAGAAAAAGCCACTTGGTTGATGTATTTTTCCACTTCATCAGCAGTCATACCCAAACCTTGGTCAATAATGTGGATTTTTTTACCTTCTTTATCAATTTTTACTTCGATAATTGGGTTTCCATATTCTACTTTAGCTTCACCAATACTGATAAGGTGTTTTAGTTTTAAAGTAGCATCAGTTCCGTTTGAAATTAACTCTCTAAGGAAGATTTCATGGTCACTGTATAAGAACTTTTTGATTAAGGGAAAGATGTTTTCTACCGAAACATTAATTTTACCTGTTGTCATATTTTATTTATTTTTTGATTTAACTTGATGATTTTCATTTCTTCAAATAAAATACCAATTGTTTTTAGGGTGACAAAATGTCGGAAGTGTTAATTTTGAAAGAAAATAAATAGATTCTAGAATGATAAATATCTCTACGAATCGTATATTTGTGGTACAATAATTGTTAAAAAAGCAAAATATTAATCTATAAAAAATTGTATAAAATGAAGAAAGGTATTTTTATATGCTTGATTGCCGTGATGTTTTTCGCGTGTAAGTCAGCTTCGTCAACGTCTTCAACAGACACAACACTTTCAAAAAAATTAGACAGACCTACTCAAGTAGCGTTGAAAGGAAATTGGGTGCTTACCAATGTGTCTTATCCAGGTTCAGATTACATTAAAGTGAATTCATTTGATTTAGCAGATTCAAAATGTTTTATCGGAAGTACTTGGAGCTTTATTTCAAACAACAATAAAGGAACAATGGCTTTAACATCGCCAAGTTGTACTGGATTTTCTTCACCAATTGTATGGAGTATCAACAACCAAGGAATGTTTATTCTTAAAATTCTTGATGCTGGAGAAAAAGCCAAGAAAGTAAGAGATGGTTATTTGCTTAAAGTTGCTGGTGTAACCGAAAGTTCATTCCAATTAATTGATAATATCAATGTTGGTGGTCAGGTAAAAGATGTTGTTTACCAATTTCAAAGAGCTAATTAATATTTTAAAGAAATAAAAGATGAGAAAGATAACTGTTTTAGGTTTATGTAGTTTATTGGTATTAACTAGTTTTTTCACTAGTTGTGATTCAGTAAAGAATGCCAATAATACTCAAAAAGGTGCCGGAATTGGTGCTGTGGCTGGAGGTGTAATTGGTGCTGTTTTAGGAAATAATATCGGTCGTGGTGGAAACGCGGCTTTAGGTGCTGCAATTGGTGCTGCCGTTGGTGGTGGAACCGGAGCGCTTATTGGAAACAAAATGGATAAACAAGCTCGTGAAATCGATCAGGCGCTTCCAGGTGCTTCTGTAGAAAGAGTTGGAGAAGGTATTCACTTGACTCTGAATGAAAATTCAGTTCGTTTTGATACTAATAAATCGACTTTAACTTCTACAGCAAAAGCTAATTTAGATAAATTGGTTCCAGTGTTTAACGAATATGGAGATACTGATATTCAGATTTTTGGTTACACTGATAACACAGGAAAACCAGAATATAACTTAACACTTTCTGGACAAAGAGCAGCTTCCGTACAAGCCTATTTAGTGGCAAAAGGATTAAAATCTAGCCGTTTCAAAACTTCAGGTTTAGGAATTGCAGATCCAATTGCAACAAATGATACTCCAGAAGGAAGAGCTCAAAACCGTCGTGTTGAATTCTCAATTACTGCAAACGACAAAATGGTAAATGACGCAAAAGCAGAAGCTGGAAAATAATTTCAGACAAAATAAAATATAAAAAAAAGCTGTTTCTTAAATGAAGCAGCTTTTTTTTGTGCGAAGAAGAAAATCAAATAAATTATTGGTTTGCCACTTTTTCATGAAAAGAATATAGTTGGTTTCCCTTAGCAATAACCTCTTCTAAATCTTTTCCTAATACTATTTCTTCCGTTTCTTTAGTTTCTTTTCCAAGTCCTTTTTCTGCGATATAAACTAGAAACCAATACGGGTATTCATTTGTGGTATCTATTTGTTCTGGTTTAATTTCAGAAAGTTTGTCTTTTAGTTTTTTAAAATCAAAACTGTAGGCAAGTGAATACAATTTATATAATTCTAAGCGCTGTTTGTCTCGTTCATAATTGAGATCTTTTTTATTGAGTAAGTTTTGCGCTTCTTCTAAATATTCAATGCTTGTTTTTAATATTTTACCTTTAATGTTTTTATCTACTAACAAAGAGTATTCATAATATTTTTGCGATACTTTAAGCGCAGGATAAAAATTCTTGTTTTTGTAAAAATTGATTAATTCTAAAGATAAAAACTCAGTTGATAACGCAAATCTGTCTAATTCATTTCTTAAAGGTTTCGGATCAAGATACCCAGTAAAGCTATGTACCACTTTGCCATTTCCATCCATTATAATCATGTTTGGAATTCCTCTAATACCGTATTTATTGGCTAAATCTCGATTTGCATCCACATTTATTTTAACTTTTACAAAATCCTCCAATACCATTTCGACTTCTTCGTTATTCCAAGATCTTTTGTCCATTTCCTTACATGGGCGACACCATGATGCCCAAAAATCGACAATCATCAATTTGTTAGTTCCCAAAGCGATTTTTTGCGCTTCTTCAAAAGAGGTAAACCATGTTGACGCCGCACATATTTGAGTTATAAGTAAGAATGTTATGATTGTATGCTTTTTCATTTAATCTTTGGTTTTATTCGCCTATTGGACAATAATTTAATAGAAATACACGATAAACATTTACATTTCCTTTTTTCTTTTCACTAAAATCAACAATATAAAATACTTTTGGCTTTGAAAGCAACTCACAAACAATATATTCCTCTTTAAACTTCTTTAAGAAATTAATTCCAACGATATTAAGCTTATTTTTCCTTAAGAAAGAACTATTTTCTATCCTAGTATCAATTACAGGATGATTTTTATCTGTCAATGAATTTTTACGGTCAGGTTTGCTAAATATTAATAGGTTTGATTTGTCTTTTTCTTTTAAATCTAGAGCAAAAAGATATTCTCTGAAATTATCCGTGTAAATATTCCTTTTTGTTTTCTTATGATTTTTAAAAGCAATATAAACAGTATCTAATTTCTTTATATAATCTGTTTTTTGGCAAAATACAATATTTGAAATTAATAAGAGAATTAATATTTTTTTCATTTATAAATTATTTATCTGATTCAGTATGCCCATATTCTATATATTTAGTAAACAGTTTCCATTGGTCAGAATCTTTTGGAAAATCTATTTTAAAACAAGTAGCTTCTTCTAAGCCATTTATAGAGAGATATTTATAGTCATTCCGAATCCATTGGGTAGATGTTAGTGGATTTGTTGTTGGATGCATTGTATATTACGTTTCTAAAATGTTTTTCCCTGTTTGAGTTGTCACTAAATCTCTAATCTCAGATAATACCTTTTGCATAATAGGAATCATTTACTATAAATAAAATCATGCTGTTTAGCTTACATTTGGATACATAATTCTTTATTTTTCAAAATCAATAAACCATCTAATGCCATATTTAAGTTTCTATTCTTTAGTGTAACATAAATTAAGAGATATTACTCTGTAAAGCATTACATTTTTATGATTCTTTTCTGAATAATCAATAATATATATTGTTTTTAGCTGATTAAAAATTTCACAAGAAACGTCTTGATAGTCAAAGTTATTTAACATATCTATTTTAATTGTTTTTCTTTTATGCTTTCTTAAAAATGATTTATTAACAACGGTATTGTCCGATGTTCTATTCTTGTCAATTTCAAAGCGGAAAGTTTGAAGTTTTTTTTTCTTAAAATTGAAAAAATATCCTTTATTCTTAAATCCGTTTTTCTCTTCGGGATATTCAATTTTTATATTGTACTTTCCTTTTTTAAAAGGGATATAGATAGTATCCAGTTTTTTTAAATGTTCATAGTTTTGAGAGTATATATTATTTGTTAAAAATATAAAGAACAGTATTTTTATGTATTGCATAATAAATCAAATTTAGTGTTGTAAATCGTCATGACCGTATTTTACATAGTTTCCTAATAAATTCCATTGATCTGAACCTACAGGGAAATCTATTTTAAAACAATTAACTTCGTCTAAGCCACTTAAAGAGAGGTATTTGTAATATTCGTCCCAATTCCAAGGAGTTGAAGTCATAGGTGTTATAGTGGGATGCATTGTTCGTGCCTGCACTTCAGTCCTTCCTGTTTGAGTTGTCACTAAATCTCTAATCTCAGATAGTGCCTTTTGCATAGTAGGAATCATTTTACTATACATAAAATCATGTTGCTCATTAACAGTTGGATACATTGTATCTAGAATTTTTACAAAATCTGCGCCAACACTAGGGTTATTTGCTTTTACGAAAAGATATGCGTGTATACATTCGTGTAAAATGGTTTTGGCATTTTCTATATTTGTTTGGCTCATTGTAGTTCCCGAAATCAATATTTGTTTACTAACTTTTATTGTCAGCGCTTTTGTTATAGGGTCCTGACTTGTTGTTGCATGAACCTCTTTTTTTGAGGGATCATTATTTTCATAAACATGGTCATTAATTTCAAATTTAACGTTAAATCTGTCGCTATTGTTAAATATGTCTAAAAATAATTTTCTAAACTCTAGTGATTTCGTTAAATAATCATAAATGGTATTGAATTTTTCCCCCTCAGTAGTAGCATTTGTAATAGCTGTTCGGTCAATATTCATTGGTGATTTAAATGAAGCTGGAATGTCTAAATTTACTGCATCATAGCCTAAACTGATGATATAATTTCCAAAATATATACTTTCAAAGGAGAAATCATTTTTCACTAAATTATCAAAAATTCCAGTGTGAATTTCATAAGGTAATTCAGAAAGATTAAAGACGTTTAGTTTAGTTAAAGCCCCTCTAACTTTACTTTGAGATATTGCATCAAAATTATGAAGGTTGAGATAATTAAAACTTAATTCATGCGCTTTTTCAGATAAATTAAAAAAATCACTTCTTAAAATCTTTGGATATATACTTTTTATAAATTTAGTTCCAGGTGTCACGACTGGAGTTGTATATATACTACTTCCCGATACTGGACCTTGATTACCGCTAAAAGTACCTGTTCCCCAGCCACTATTGCCTCCGTCAAGATCTGTACCTGTTTCTATTTCTGTACTAGTTTGCGAACAGACTTTTGCAATAGATATGTAGCCCCCCGAATAGGGGTTTGATTGATAGAATCCTACATTTTCTCCCTGGTCAGGAGTAATATCTACCCATACTTCTATAGACCAGCATGTTGCAGTTGGTTTTCCAGTGAAATTAGGCTTGCTAGATGTTATAAGTGTATAGTTGGCCTTTTGTACAGCTATATCTTCGATTGTCATCGCTTTTAACTCTTCTTCTGTAAAATTGTATTGTACTCTATAGGCATCATACTCACCATTTTCTTTTTGAGTAAATAATAAATTTTCTACCTTAGAGTTATCATCATCAGTGATTATCTGAAATGTGTAAGACTTTTGTCCATTCTCAGCTACAATTTCTTTTCCTGAAGTGTCATCAAAGTAGAAATCATTTAACGGATCATAGATTAGTTTACCGCTAAGATTTGACTTTTTAGGTTTTATTTTACCAGCTATGTTTAAAAGTTCTGTATCGTGTGATAGACTGCTTAATGAAACCTCACGTACAGTAAAATTGTATTTTGTTTTGGTTTTGGAAGAATCTTGCTCAGAATCTTTCTCACAGCTGCTGAAAGGAATAAATATAAATAATAATAAAAAGCTTAGAATTTTTTTAAATAATTGGTTCATGGTTTTTAGGATAAATACTGATTAAATTTTTGTTAAATATATAAAAATAATAGTACAAAAAACAAAACTATGGATTGGCGCCGCTTTTTTTTGACTTTAGAAATTAAACATTGTAAATTTGACCTCTCATATTACAACTCATGCTTGACATTCAAAATATATCTTTTACTTATACCGACAGCCCCGTTATAAAAAACATCTCTTTTTCTATAGAGAAAGGTCAGAACATTGCTGTTATTGGAGAAAGTGGCTGCGGAAAAAGTACGCTGCTTAAACTTATATACGGTTTGTATGATTTAGATGAAGGAAATATCTCTTACGAAGGGAAACCTATTTTGGGACCAAAATTTAATCTGATTCCCGGAATGCCGTATATGAAATATCTGGCGCAGGATTTTGATTTGTCTCCGTATGAAACTGTTGCAGAAAACGTAGGTAAGTTTCTTTCGAATGGTTTTGCCAACATGAAAAAACTGCGTGTTCAGGAATTGCTCGAAATGGTAGAAATGGATTCGTTTGCTAATGTGAAAACTAAGTTTTTGAGTGGTGGACAGCAGCAACGTGTAGCATTGGTTAGAGTTCTAGCTCTGGAACCAGAAGTAATTTTACTGGATGAACCATTCAGCCAGATTGATGCTTTTAGAAAAAATGCGCTTCGCCGTAACTTGTTCCGTTATTTAAAGCAAAAAGGAATTACTTGTATCATTGCAACACATGACAGTACAGATGCTTTGTCTTTTGCAGATCAAGCGATTGTAATGCGAAATGGAGAAGTGCTTGTTAAAGATGATCCTTCAAAAATTTATGAAGATCCAAAAATAAAATATGTCGCTTCATTATTTGGTGAAGTAAATGAAATTCCAACACATTTGTTATTGCCTTACGAAGACGAAACACATAAAACATTGGTGTATCCACATCAGTTTAAAATGGTTTCGGAATCTAAATTGATGGTAAAAATTAGAAGAACTTATTTTAGAGGAAGTCATTATTTAATTGAAACCGTTTACAAAAGACAGTTAATCTTTTTTGAAAGCGAAATAGATTTACCTTTGGAGCAAGAAGTATTTTTAGCTTTAAACTATTTATAAAAAAATAACCCGACAGTTTTCACTCTATCGGGTTGAAAAATATTTAATTCTTATGATAAACCCGACAGTTTAAACCTGTGGGGTTTGTTTTTTTTAGGATATGATTGAAATTAGTTTTTCAAATATTTCTCCAAAAACTGATCTTGCTCCCAAAGTAGATGTAAGATGTTTTCTTTTGCTACATAACCATGCGATTCTTTTGGTAAAATAACCATTCTTGCAGGCGCGCCTAAACCTTTTAAAGCTTGGAAGTAACGTTCTGTCTGCAGTGTGAAAGTTCCGGGATTATTATCGGCTTCCCCATGAACCAATAAAATTGGAGTTTTCATTTTGTCAGCATTCATAAAAGGCGACATGGTGTTGTATACTTCTGGAACTTCCCAGTAATTACGCTGTTCAGTTTGAAAACCAAACGGAGTTAATGTTCTGTTATAAGCACCGCTTCTTGCAATTCCGCAGGCAAAAAGATTAGAATGCGTTAATAAGTTCGCTGTCATAAAAGCACCATACGAATGTCCGCCGACAGCTACTTTTTTACGATTAATATAGCCTAAAGCATCTACAGCATCAATGGCAGCAGCAGCGTTGTCTACTAACTGAGAAATAAAATTATCGTTTGGTTCTGTAGTCCCTTCTCCAATAATTGGAAAAGCAGCATCGTCTAGAACCACATAGCCTTTGGTAACCCAATAAACAAAAGATCCGTAATATGGAAATGTAAATTCGTTTGAGTTTTGGGTAGATTGTGAAGCACTGTTTCTGTCTTTATATTCCGCTGGATAAGCCCAGATTAAAAGTGGCAGTTTTTCTTTTTTCGTTTTATCATAACCAGCAGGAAGATATAAAGTTCCAGAAAGTTCTAATCCGTCTTTACGTTTGTATTTGATGACTTCCTTGCTGACGTTTTTAATGCTTTCAAACGGATTTTTAAACGCTGTAATTGGAGTTAAACTATTTTGTTTTTTAATATTTCTGAAATAGTAATTTGGATACTCTGTTTTAGACTGAATTAATACCAAAACTTTACCCGTTTTAAAATCCTGAATTTCGTAAATATCTTCTTTTTTGTCTTTATAAGGAGAAGTATAAATTCGTTTGGTTTGTAATGTTTTGAAGTTAAATTCATCTATAAAAGGAAATTGCCCTTCTTTTGTATATCCTTCTCCAATTCTGTAAAGATTATCTTTTTCGATAGCCAGAACAGGTTTGTTGTATTCATTTTTTTTGGTTTCAAAAAAACCTGGATCAGAATAAACATCCTGAGAGTTTCTATCCGTAATTAGTTTTGGCTGCTGACTTGGATTCGATGGATTTATTAAATACGTTTTAGTATTTCTAGTATCATACCATTCATCAGAAAGAACAGCAAGATTATCATTCCCCCAAGTAATATCAGTAAAACGCTGTGGTGTTTTTACTAATGAAGAAGCTTCTGTATCGAAAGGAGCATCCCAAAGAAAAACCTCATCTCTAAAATCAACTTTATTGGCAGGATCACCTTCATCTAATGCTACTACATAAGCAAGAGTTGCTGGTTTATCGTTTCTCCAGGCCATTTCTCTTTTTCCTTTTCGAACTGCCATAAAACCTTTTGGCATAATTTCGTTTAATGGTACTTCGTTAACTGTTTTGATCTCTTTTCCTCTAAGATCATAAACGACGGTTTTAGAAGGAAAACGGTTTAAAGGAACAACATAAGAAAAGGGTTTCTGAATTGTAGTCAGCATAATGTAATTACCATCTGGCGAAATTCTTTCGCCAGCAAACATTGCAGCTTCTTTAAACAAAACGGCATCTCCGTTTAATTTAATTTTATACAATTCAGAAGTAATGCTGTTTTCAAAATTAACCTCATCATTTTTGTTTTTTAACATGTCAGGATAGGTTCTGTTTTGAGATTTTTCTCCAGAAGTATTGGATACAATTGGTCCTGTTGGTAAATCTTTTTTAGAGTCCAAAAGAGCTGGTTTGTTTTTTGGAAGCATTTTTACCAAAATCGTTTCATTGTCTGAAAACCAGCTGAACGGATTTCCTAAATTAGCATTTACTTTTGCTTCAGTAAGTTTTGTAGCTTTTGCAGATTCAACATCTATAACCCAAAGTTCTACACCTGTAGCGGCAGTATTAGAAAATAGAATTTTTTTATCGTTTGGAGACCAAAGGATATTGGCAATTTTTGGATTATCTGGTAAACCTGAAACTTGAATTTCTTCTTTGCCCGTTACTTTTCTAAGTTTAAGATTATTGAAATACGTTGCCGTGCTTGAAATGTTGGTCACCGGATTAATTCGTAAACCAGCCAAACGAACTTCGTCCTGATTTAGATCGTCAAGTGTTTTGTAGGTGTTGCGATACATAAAAAGTATATTTTCTTTTTTGGTATCCATAAATACACTTGGAGCTCTTTGATAATCGGCTAAATCGAGAATTGACTTTGAAGGTTTTTGATAGGTTAGATTTTCTTGAGCGAAAGAATAAGATCCAAAACTTAAAAGTAAGAATAAGGTAATCTTTAATTTCATAATTTGAGTTTTATGGGTTTGAAAAATAGGTATTCAAAAATGTTTGTCTAAAATACTTTTGTCTTGTTACATTTTAGTTCTTATTTTTAATTTTTTTCAGAGAATAACACAAAATGTTGCTTTATCAAAATATAAAACCATTCAAAGCAATGTATAATTAGATGATATTAAATTGCTAATTACGAAAAAAATAGTATTTTGTGTACGTATATTTTAAAGTATGCGTAAATTTGCATTCCAATTTTTTAATAAATAATAATAGAATATGTATCATTCAAAAATAGCTGGTTTAGGATATTATGTTCCTTCTAATGTGGTGACTAACGATGATTTGTCTAAGATAATGGATACCAATGACGAATGGATTCAGGAAAGAACAGGAATTCAGGAGAGAAGACACATTATTCGTGGAGAAGATACCACAACTTCAATGGGAGTGAAAGCAGCTAAAATTGCAATCGAACGTTCTGGCGTTGCCAAAGAAGATATTGATTTTGTAGTTTTTGCTACATTGAGTCCAGATTACTATTTTCCAGGACCAGGAGTTTTGGTGCAGAGAGATTTAGGATTAAAAACAGTTGGTGCTTTAGATGTTAGAAACCAATGTTCTGGATTTGTATACGCACTTTCTGTTGCCGATCAATATATCAAAACCGGAATGTATAAGAACATTTTGGTAATTGGTTCCGAAGTACATTCTACAGGATTAGACATGACCACTCGCGGACGTGGGGTTTCGGTAATTTTTGGAGATGGGGCAGGAGCGGCAGTTTTGAGCCGTGAAGAAGATTTGACTAAAGGAATTCTTTCTACTCATTTGCATTCTGAAGGACAACATGCAGAAGAACTGGCTTTACAAGCACCAGGAATGGGAGCGCGCTGGGTAACGGATATTATTGCAGACAACGATCCGAACGACGAAAGTTATTATCCATATATGAATGGTCAGTTTGTTTTTAAAAATGCTGTAGTTCGTTTTGCTGAAGTTATTAATGAAGGTTTAGAAGCGAACAACCTGAAAGTTTCAGATATCGATATGCTGATTCCGCATCAGGCGAATTTGAGAATTTCCCAGTTTATTCAAAACAAATTTCAGTTAACAGACGATCAGGTTCATAATAATATCCAGAAATACGGAAATACGACCGCAGCCTCTATTCCAATTGCTTTGACAGAAGCTTGGGAACAAGGAAAAATCAAATCTGGGGATACTGTAGTTTTAGCTGCTTTCGGTAGTGGATTTACTTGGGCAAGTGCTATTATTAAATGGTAAAATAATCATCTTACATTATATTTTTTAAACCTGTTCAGTGTTTGCTGAGCAGGTTTTTTTATACATTCGTGTTTTGAAATACCATGAATTTATTACAATGAAAAAAAATCAACTCGAAATAGCTTGTTTTAATTACGAATCGGCAATAATAGCACAGGAAAATGGGGCGGACAGAATCGAGCTTTGCGAAAATATGAAGCTTGGCGGTACTACACCAAATTCAATTTTAGTGGTAAAAGTCCGTGAAGATTTAAAGATTAAGATGCACGTAATTATCAGACCTCGAGGTGGTGATTTTGTTTATTCGGATGAAGAATTGACAGAAATGAAACAAGATATCAAGCAGTTTAAAAAACTGGGCGTAGACGGTTTTGTTTTCGGCATTTTGAAAGATAACGGAAAAGTTAATAAAAAACAGAATAAAGAACTAGTGCATTTGGCTCACCCGCTTTCTTGTACTTTTCACCGTGCTTTTGATGTGGTGAAAGATGTAGAAAAATCATTAGAAGATGTTATAGACTGTGGTTTCAAAACAATTCTTACTTCGGGTCAGGCAGTAAATGTAGAGGAAGGAATTTTGGCTTTGCAGCGAATTCAGGAATTGGCTGGAGACAGAATTGAAATTATGCCTGGTGGCGGCTTGAGGTCTTCGAATATAAAATTGCTGCAGGATAAATTGGATTTGACTTTTTATCATTCATCTGCCGTTACAAATAATTCTGAAACTGCAAATCCAGAAGAAATAAAAGAACTTAAAAACTTTCTATAGTTCCTAAAAATAGAAAAGCCTGGAGTTGGCATACTCCAGGCTTTTTTTCTACAAGAAATTATTTAAAATATAAAAATAGATCTAATAAAAACGGAGATTAGAACATGCCGCCTCCGCCTTTATTAGTATTATCGTCTCTTTGTTTACGTTGTAAATTTTTGATTTTCCCGCCTCCAAAGTTGTAAGTTAGACCTAAATAAACCGTTTGGCTCTCCCATGTAAACTGACCTGCTTGTGGATAAGGATAATTAGTATCAAACGCATATTTCATAGTGTTGAAAACGTCATTAAAACGTACACTGATGTTCATTTTATTGTCTAGCAAAGTATAGCGTGAACCAATATCCATTTTATACATTTCGTGACTATTGTTCTGAACGCCGTCAACTGCACCTCTGTAGAAACCAAAAAGCAAGAAACTTAAACGTTTGTTTGCTTTAAAATTAGAGTTCATACGTCCGTTGAAAGCGGCAACAGTAACGGATCTGTTTTCTGAAATAAATTCATTTCTATCCTCATGATATTTAGACACAACTCCTTCTTGGTTGATACTTGAAAAATCAATAGATGGCTGAATATCCCACCATTTTGTAATTTTATAGTTCAATGAAACTTCAAATCCATAAGCTGTATTATGATCAAAGTTCGTGAAAGACATAATTTGTTTATTTCCGCTTGGATCTGTGTCGTCTGGATATAAAATTCTACTGATTTGGTCATTAATACTTCTCACAAAAACACCAGCAGTAAAACTTCCTTTTTCAAGAGTTTTAGTATAATTTACTTCGACAGAATTAGTAAACTGAGGTCTTAAATCAGGATTTCCATAAGAAGTTACTAGTGGAGTAGAAAACTCACGAATTGGTTTTGTCTGTTCTAAACTCGGACGATCCACACGACGGCTGTAGCTAAATTGTAAAGTGTTTTTATCATTTAAGTTATAGGTTAAATAAGCAGACGGATATAAAGTAAGGTAATCATCGTCATACTTCACTTCACCATGATTTAAATCTGCTTGCATTTTATAACTTTCAAAACGAGCACCCACTTGGTAACTGATTTTTTTGAATTTCTGTCCAAAAGTCACATAAGCAGAATAAATATCAGTATCATAAGTATAATTAGAAACTAAATTCTGTGTAGGATCTTGATTATTTACTCGATTGTAATCGTTATCTGTTCTTGTTAATCGAGCTTCAGCTCCAGCTTCAAGAGTCGTTTTTTCGTTTAACGGATTAACATAATCGACATTCAAAGTACTTAGTTTTCGGTCATATCTCAAGAAATCATTATAAATTTCTGAACTTACAGCATTGTTCGTCATTGTAACTGTATTGTCAAAATTGGCATTTTGACTTTCTTTTGTGTCGCTGTAGTTTCCTTCAAAATCTAAAGTATGTCCCTCTTTTTTAAAGATATGTTTGTATGCTAAATTGTAAGTACCAGTCGTATTTGGTCCTTCGTATCTTGATTTTTGATACATATTAGCAATGTTCTCTGGAGAATTGATATAATCAATGTCAGTATTTACCAAACCAACGCCAGTCGATTTATTCTGGTTAGTATAGATAGACAAGGTATTATGGTCGTCTATTAAATAGTCCATTCCAATTTTGTACAAATAGGATTCGTCGTCATTGACAATGTCTAATCTTTGAGTAAGGCTTTGATCCAATTTTTTGATAAAACCATCATTAAAATATTTTCCAGAGTTATTACCAGCGTTTCCAAAAAAGTTCACTTTTCCGGTTTTGTAATTTAAATCTAGAGATTGGTTAAATTTAGCAGTTTCTCCAAAAGTAATTCCTCCACTATAAGTACCATTAAAACCAGTATTCGCATTTTTATGCAAAATAATATTAATGATTCCAGACATTCCTTCCGGATTGTATTTGGCACTTGGATTGGTAATCAGCTCAATTTTTTTGATTGAGGTTGATGGAATTTGTTTCAATAATTGAGCAGGATCAATATTAGATGGACGTCCGTCAATTAATACACGAACGTTGTCGTTGCCGCGAAGCGAAAGTTTTCCGTCCTGATCCACATTCACAGAAGGAATATTGTTCATAATATCGGATGCAGAAGCTCCAGCAGTGGTTAAATCTTTACCAACTGTGACTACTTTTCTGTCGATTTTTTGTTCGATTGTAGAACGTTCTGCGACAATATTCACGCCTTTAAGCTGTGTTGCTTCTTCTTCAAGAGCAATATTTAAGGTTGCATTTTTTTTGTTTTCGCTTAAAAGAACAGAACCAATATATTTTCTAAATCCAATGTATTGAATTTCTATGGTATAACTTTTTAAGGCAATATTTTTAAATGAAAAGTCTCCATTATCGTCTGTATTTACACCAGAAACTACTTTTCCATTTTCTTTAAGAGAAACAGTCGCATAAGAAATAGGCATGCTGTTTGACTTTTCCGTGATTTTTCCAGAAACGGTTCCCGTATTCTGAGCTTGTGCTGTCGCGATTACCCCCAATAACGCGAACAGAAAGAATTTTAATTTCATGATTTTCTTGTTGATTGTTTTGATTTGATTGATGATGATTGTGTTAGTTACTTTTTATTTTTTTTATTTTTTTCTTGCTTCAATAAAAAATTGAAGTCTCTATTAAGACTCTCATGTGTTTGTTATGTTACAAGAAATTGAAAAAAAAAATATAAAAAGTTTCTCTCTGCTTGTTTTGTAAGAGATTAGGCTTTTGATTTTTTGATAATTTTAACAATAAAAAATTCCGCTTTTTTGCCAAATTCAAATTCTTTTCTTGAATTTAATATGTTTTTGATTTTCTCTAATTGATGAATAAGCAGTATCTTTGCTCACTTTAAAATAAGTTTACATGTCATTAGCACAAATTCTAACACCTTCTATACAACAAGCAATACAGGCATTATTTGATGTTACTGTTGAAAAAATCGAGTTTCAAACTACCAGAAAAGAGTTTGAAGGCGATATTACAATGGTAATTTTTCCATTGTTAAAAGTGATAAAAAGCAATCCAGCAGAATTAGGAAACAAAATAGGAAACTATTTAGTGGAAAATGTTTCGGAGGTAGCACGCTTTAATGTAGTATCTGGTTTCTTGAATATTGTAATTTCGGACAGTTATTATGTCAATTTCTTTAACGGAATAAAAGACGGTAAACAGTTTGGTTTTGTGCAGCCAAATCCTGCTGAAAAAGCAGTAATGGTAGAATATTCTTCTCCAAACACCAATAAACCTTTGCATTTAGGACACGTTCGTAATAATTTATTAGGATATTCTGTAGCAGAGATTTTAAAAGCTTCAGGTAAAAAAGTGTATAAAACCCAAATCATAAACGATAGAGGAATTCATATCTGTAAATCAATGCTGGCTTGGGAGAAATTCGGAGACGGAGAAACTCCTGAAACTTCTGGTTTAAAAGGAGATAAATTGGTTGGTAAGTATTATGTGGAGTTTGATAAAGCTTACAAAACTGAAATCAATGGCTTAATTGAAACTGGTAAAACAGAAGAAGAAGCCAAAAAACAAGCGCCGATTATTATAGAAGCGCAGGATATGCTGAAAAAATGGGAAGCCGGAGACGAAAAAGTAATTGCACTTTGGAAAAAAATGAACCAATGGGTTTATGATGGTTTTGCTACAACATACACCAATCTTGGAGTTGATTTTGACAGATATTATTACGAAAGCAATACGTACCTATTAGGAAAAGATGTTGTTCAGGTAGGTTTAGATAAAGGTGTTTTTGAAAAAGATCCTGATGGTTCTGTTTGGATTGATTTAACCGATGAAGGTCTTGACCGTAAAATCGTATTGCGTTCTGACGGAACTGCGGTTTACATGACACAAGATATTGGAACCGCAATTCAGCGTGTAAAGGATATGCCAGATGTTGGAGGTATGGTTTATACCGTTGGAAATGAACAGGACTACCATTTTAAAGTGTTGTTTTTAATTCTTAAAAAGTTAGGTTTTGACTGGGCTTCAAGTTTATATCACTTATCATACGGAATGGTAGATTTACCTTCTGGAAAAATGAAAAGTCGTGAAGGAACTGTTGTAGATGCAGACGATTTAATGCAGGATATGACAGATACAGCAAAACAAATTTCTGAAGACTTAGGAAAATTGGACAGTTATTCTGACGACGAAAAAGCAAAACTATATAAGACAATTGGTTTAGGAGCTTTAAAATATTACATTTTGAAAGTTGATCCTAAGAAACGTATTCTATTTAATCCAGAAGAATCAGTTGATTTTGCTGGAAATACAGGTCCGTTTATTCAATATACCTACGCTAGAATTCAGTCTATAATCCGCAAAGCCGATTTCGATTTTTCTGCTAAAATTGAAATTGAAGAGCTTCACGAAAAAGAAAAAGAATTGGTAAAACAAATCGAGCTTTTCCCTGAAGTAATTCAGAATGCAGCACAAAATCATAGTCCAGCTTTGATTGCTAATTATACGTATGATTTGGTAAAAGAGTATAATTCATTTTATCAATCAGTACATATTTTAGGTGAAGTTGATTTGACTAAAAAAATATTCAGAGTACAACTTTCTCAAAAAGTAGCCGAAGTTATAAAGTCTGCATTCCAGTTATTAGGAATTGAAGTTCCAGAGAGAATGTAATCTCAGTAAAACCAATATACAAGAGCCTGACAGTTTTGAAATTGTCAGGCTTTTTTGTTTTTGGAAATTACCTCTAAAAGATTGAGAAATATCAAGATAAGACATATTTTAGTTGTAAGACTTTTTTTTGTAGGAAACTATATTTGTTTTGTTTACGTTTGTCTAAGAATTCTGAAAACAATATACCACTCCTAATAAATATTGTAAAGTATATTTCTTCCAATTTTGATGTTTTAGTCATTCATTCTCGAAACTATTTCAAAATTGATAATAGCTATCTTTTCTAAGTAATACTATCAGCTGAAAATATCTTCCTTATATTCATTTTTAACTATTTTGAATTAGTACCCTGTTTAGTCTAAAATGGTAAGGAATTAAGAAGCCGTCTAAAATTTATTTAGACGGTTTTTTTCATCTTTTAAGTTGCAGGAAATTGGCTCTTGAAAAATTATGGTAATGTTAAACGATTTCTCGTTTTTCTTACTTTTTCTTCTCATTTTAACTTTTTTGTGAGTTATTTATTTCTTTTTTACCAAGCAATTTTATTTTTTGTAGTATAAGTATTTCAATTTATAATGTTAAATTGTATAAAAATCTTGTTAAAATTATTTTAAATTTTTAAGTTAGCCCTCAATAACTCAAAACAAAAAAATAATGAAACAAAAAATTATGCAAATTGTATTACTGTTTTTAATTACAGGAGTACAATTAATTTTTGCACAGGAAAGAAAAATTTCTGGAATTGTATCTGATATTTCGGGACCAGTTCCTGGTGCGAATATTATGGTAAAGGGAACAAAAAATGGAGTGCAGTCTAATTTTGATGGTAAATATACTATTAGTGCAAAGACTGGAGATGTGTTAGTGTTTTCTTATGTAGGAATGAAAGATGTGATCCAAACAGTTGGATCTTCGTCTGTTTTGAATGTTAAATTTCAAGAGGAAAACAAAACTCTAGATGAGGTTATCGTAGTGGCATATGGAAAACAAAAAGTAAAAGAAGTTGTCGGGTCTATTTCAGTTGTAGGTTCTGATGTTATCGAAAAGCAACAGAATGTAAGTGTTGTAAATGCATTACAAGGGAGCGTTGCGGGGGTTAATATTATTTCGGCAGGTGGTATGCCTGGAGAGAATCCTACTATTAGAATTAGAGGAGTTAATTCTGTATATGCTTCTGCAGAGCCTTTAGTTATAGTAGATGGTGCTCCTTTTAGTGGAAACATAAATACTATCAGTAGTGATCAGATTGAGTCAATGACGGTTTTAAAAGATGCTTCATCAACAGCTCTTTATGGGTCAAGAGGTTCAAATGGAGTAATACTCATTGTTACTAAAAGAGGAAAATTAAATAGTTCACCAAAAGTTAGTTTTACATCTACTGTTGGGTTTGCAGATAATGCCAGTCCTTTACAAAAAATGATCGGTTCAGATGATTACATGAAACTTAACTGGGAGGCATTAAGAAATTCAAATCAATATGTTAGTGGACAAACTGCTACAGTAGCTGGTGCGAACGCTTCAAAAAATCTGATTTCAACATTAGGATATAACCCTTATACGGCTGCTGTTCCAGTTGATGCAAATGGTAATTTAGTAACTACTAATAAAAAATGGGAAACAGATTGGGCAGATTTAATAACAAACAAAGCGGCGATTAGAAAGGAAAATACATTATCTGTCTCTGGAGGAAGTACTAATACCAGATATTTCTTTACATCTAATTATTTATCACAAGAGGGTAATGTAGCTACTTCGAAATTTGAACGAGGCACAACACGTTTAAGTTTTGATACGAATGTAAATACTTGGTTAAAAGTTGGAGCAACTATGTTTTATTCAACTTCAAATCAAAATTTTCCTAATCAAAGTGGAACCGCTTATCAAAGCGCTATTCAGTGGGTTTATAATGTTTCACCTATTTACCCTGTTTATAAAAGGGATGATAACGGGGATTTAGTTTTAGACGGAAAAGGAGAAAAGATTTTTGATTATGGATCCACGCCAGGTCAGTTGATAAATGGTAACAGACCGGCATTTAATAATGAGAATGCTTATGGTTCATTATTTAATTATAAGGTAAGAAACAAGCGTGATAACTATACTGCAAATGCTTATTTAGAGTTTACATTGGCTAAAAATTTAACTTTTAAAACTAATTTGGCGTATGATAGTTATCTATATGATTATTTTAATTATTCAAATAGTGAAGTAGGAAATGCAGCTAGTGTCAATGGTAGAATCACTCAATATAGAGATATATCAAAGTCGACTAATTTAATTAATAGCTTAAATTATAAAGTGTCTTTTGGTGATCATAATTTTTCTGCGGATTTAATACAGGAAGCTTATAAATTTCAATTTGATGGTTTCAATGCACAAGGAGAAGGTTATTTGCCTGGAGTGAAAGTGTTGTCAGGAAGCACTAATCCTACAAGTGTAGGTGGATACATAGCGGAAGATAGATTGTCAAGCTATCTAGGGCGTTTGGCTTATAATTATAAAGAAAAATATTTTATAGAGGGATCTTACAGAAGAGATGGTTCTACAAGATTTGGAGCACCAGTTAGATGGGGTGGTTTTTATTCTATCGGAGGCTCATGGTTACTGTCTCAAGAGAATTTCTTAAAAGAAAGTTCTGTTATTAGCGATTTAAAATTAAGAGCATCTTATGGTGAATTAGGAAATAACCAAGCTTTAGATGGTATTGCTTATGTAGGAATAGATAGTGGAAAAAACAATCCATCTTATTTCCCTTATAAACAAACTTATGCTGTTGGTTATAATGAATTAGATAATACAGGGGTAATTTTAGGCGATGCAGTTGATCCAGTTTTAACTTGGGAGAAAACTGCTTCTTCAGATATTGGTTTAGATTTTGGGTTGTTCAAAAACAGATTAACTGGGACAGTTGATTACTACAGTAAAAAATCTATTGATTTAATTTTTCCTATGCCAGTAGCAACTTCAACTGGAACTACAAGTATAACAACCAATATAGGAACCATAAAAAACTCGGGATGGGAATTTTCTTTGAGTTCAAAAAATGTTAGAACAAGGGATTTTGATTGGACTTCAAGTGTAAATCTTACTTCTAATAAAAATGAAATAATGCAACTTCCGCAGGAATTTATTCTACAAGGGACTAAAAGGTGGGAAGTTGGACGTTCATTATATGAGTTTTATATCCAGGATTGGGCAGGTGTAGATCCTGAAACTGGTTATGGAATGTGGTATAAAGATGTGATAGGAACAGATGGGAAACCAACAGGTGAAAGAGTCACTACAAAAAAGTATAGCGAAGCAACAAGATATTACACAGGTAAATCATCATTGCCAGATTTTACTGGTGGATTGACAAACTATTTTAGATATAAAAATATAGATCTTAATCTGTTGTTTAATTTTAGTTTTGGCTCTTATGTATATGATAGTACTTATGCAAGTTTAATGGATGGATATAAAACTGCAGGTAGAGCAGTAAGTCAAGATGCTCTGAGCCGTTGGCAAAAGCCTGGAGATGTTACAGACGTTCCATTATTACTAGCTTCAGCCAATGATTTTAATGCTCAATCTACAAGATTTTTATTTAAAAATGATTATGTGAGGTTAAAGGCATTGAATTTTGGCTATAACTTCCCGCAAAGCATTTTAGATAAAACACATCTTTCAAAATTGAGGATGTATTTCCAAGGAGATAATTTATTTACTTATCAGTCTCATAAAGGGCTTGATCCAGAACAGAGTATTGCTGGAACAACAAATAGCAGGTCGTATAACTTAAGAGTACTTTCTGTTGGTCTTAATGTAGAATTCTAAAAAAAGATATATGAAAAATTTAATTTCAAAAATTTGCATTGCCACAATGGCATTGTTTTTAATGGTGGGATGTAGTAAGGAATTTCTTGATGAACCTGTGCCTACTGACGGTGTTTCTCCAGAAGTTGTATTTGGTTCACGAAAGGGGGTTGAGGCATTTATCTCAGGAATAATGAGAGAGTTTAGGGAGCAATTCTCAACAACAGATACTCCATCAGCAACAGATACTGCAGGTCTTAACTCGATATTTTTTGCCAGAAGTGTTAAGGGGAATGATTTAATTTTAGCAAATAACTGGTTTGGATCTGATTATGAAAACAATAATAGGGAACCTACTTATAGAAGAACAAAGTTTGTATGGACTTATTGTTATTTTATGATTAACCAAGCAAATACTTTAATTCAAGGAGTTGAAGGAAGTTCAGCATTAGGAGATGCAGACAAAAAGGAGTTAGCAGCTTATGGATATGCTTTAAGAGGATTTTTTTACCATCAGTTAGTTTTGGATTATTGTCCTTCTTATTCAGTTGATTTAAACTATCCAGCGCCACCAATTTATACTGAACCAACAAAAACAGGAAAAGCAATGTCAACAGTTGGAGAGTTGTATAAATTTATTGAGTCTGATTTAATAAAAGCAGTGGATGGCTTAACATCAGATCGTTTAGGAAAGTCATATATTAATAAAAATGTTGCCAATGGTATTTTAGCAGAAGTTTATCAGGTAATGGGTAACTGGTCGGGGGCTGCGACTGCGGCAAACGCATCTTATGGTGGAAATCCAACTGCAGTGCTGAATTCTGCTGGTTATCGTTCAGGTTTTGATGATTATACAAATATTGAATGGATTTGGGGTAGTGCCCAAAGATCAGATCAGTCAAACTATTATTATAATGCACCGGCTTCTATGATGGATCATATGGTGCCTTCTTATGCATGTGGATTTATTAATCGTGATTTTGTAAGTTTGTTTTCTCCTACAGACGTTAGAGGGTATTTTCAAAAGAAAAGTGCATCAATTACTGATGTAAATGATTATAGATATTGGATAACACGTAAGTTTGCTTTTAGTTTCTCTGGCGATAACGCTATTATCAGAACGCCCGAAATGATTTTAATTGAAGCCGAAGCTAAAGTAAGATTAGGAGATGACAATGGAGGGCATGCTTTACTTTATATATTGCAAAAAAACAGAGATGTTAATGCAATTAAGTCTACTGCAACTGGATCGGCCTTAATTGATGAAATTTTAGTGGAGAGAAGAAAAGAATTATATGGAGAAAATGGAATCGAATGGTTTGATGCAAAGCGTTTGCGAAGAGGAATTACCAGAACTGGAAATCATAGAGTAGGAGCTGTAGCAAGTCTAACTGCTGATGACAAAAGATTTTTTCTTAAAATTCCTCAGGTCGAAATTGATGCTAATCCGTTAATTCCAAAAGACATCAATAATAATAGATAATTGTTTTGCTAAATAATAGATTTTAAACAAAAAAAGGCCGGAAGTCTCAAAACTTCCGGCCTTTTTATAACAACTAATTCTAATTACTTAACAAATTTGTCAATGATTTTATCTGTTTCTGCTTTTGCAGTGTCTGGTTTTAAATCAAACAATAAAGAGTAAAGTGCTTTTCTGTCTACTTTAGCTTCTAAGTTTAAGTCTTTATGTCTGTCAAAAAGAGTCTGCCATTTATCGCGAACGTTTTTCCAAAGCGCATTGTTTGCTGCCCACCATTTTTGTCCAGCGATACATTTAGAATCATCTACTTTAGTATAAACGTCAAATCCTTTTTCTTGTGCTAACAAAACATCGTTTCCTGCATCGTCACGAACCAATTTGTCGTTATCTTGCTCATGATTCCATCCTGTAGCAGTGATTTCGTGAATGTTTCTTCTTTTTAAAACGTTGTAATCGTTACGTTTTGTCTGCTCTCTTCTAGGAAGCGGAGCGTCAGCAACGTTTGCCCAGTAATCTTTTCCATCAACATGTACCCAAGTTGAAGAACCTTCGTATCTAGGGCTATCATCTACTTGATATACTTTTTGAGTCCACTGTCCTTTAACCGCTTTTTTATCTAATTTTTTGTATTTCCAAGAATTTCCTTTGTCAAAAGAATATAAGTCTGTGTTTTCGTATAACCAGTCTTGTCTCCAGTGTTTGATAATCATATCAGGGCTTACAATAAGTAAATGCTGCATCACAATTTTGTTAGGAGTATCTTCTAATAATTGTACCCATTCTAAAGCCGACTCGTGTTTTGTCTCAGATGGTTTGTAAGTAAGAGAATCTTTTGGATATGAGAATGTTTCAGTGAAATTAAACTTCACTTCATAACAACCGCACATTGATTTAATAGACTTAATATCTTGTTGTTTCTTGTCCTGACTAAAACCAAGACTGCATGTTAAAGCCAAAGCGGCTGACATTAAAAGACTTTTCGAAATCATAACTTATTGTTTTGTATTTAAATTTTTCGCAAATATATAAAATTTATTTAGAATAGTTAAAAATAGTTATATATTTGCATTGATTATTAAGACTCAATAAAAATAATGAAAATTAGAATTACCCTTTTTGCTGTGCTGTTATTTAGTACTTATTCTTTTGCCCAGCAAAGAGATAGTGTGGCATCTAAAGAAAAACTTTCTGAGGTTGTTGTTACAGGTCAGTTAGAACCTCAGTCAATTAAGAAGTCAGTTTTTAATGTTCGAGTGATTTCTAAAGAGGATATTAAACAATTAGCTGCTAATAATCTTTCAGATGTTTTGAATCAGTATCTAAATATTAGTATTAGAACTAGCGGTAGTGATGGACGTTCTACAGTTTCTATGTTTGGACTGGATGCGCAATATTTTAAAATATTGATAGATAATATTCCATTGGTAAGTGATACGGGAATGGGAACTAATGTTGATTTAACTCAAGTTAACCTTGATGATGTAGAGCGTATCGAAATTATAGAAGGTTCAATGGGAGTTACTCACGGAGCTAATGCAGTAAGTGGTATTTTGAATATTATCACAAAAAAAGGCGGTGGTTATAGATGGCAGATTAGTGCAACGGTTCAAGAAGAAACTGTGGGTAACGAGTATGCATTTTTTGATAAAGGAAGGCATATTCAATCGGCTAAAATAGCACATAATTTTAATGAACATTGGTTCTTAAATATTGGTGGAAACCGTAACGATTTTGCTGGGTTTTATGATAATAAAAAGGGTAAAGATTATGGTTTTAATGATGGTTTACGTGGTTATGAGTGGTTGCCGAAAGATCAATTGGTAGGTAATACAATGTTAGGCTATCAAAAAGATAATTTCAGGATTTTCTACAAATTCGACTACTACGGAGAAAATGTTCATTTTTATAGTCCAATTTTAATTCCACAGGATAATTATCCTTTTCCTGAAACCTATTTTACAAACGATAAACGTTTCTTAACAAATCGTTTTTACCACCATTTAAATTCTAATGGAAAACTTTTTTCTAGGCTGAATTATAATGTTTCTCTATCACATCAAAAGCAAGAACGTGATGTTGAAAAATTTAATTATCAAATTGAAACAAAAGATGAATTTGCGAATGATAGGCAGACTTATCAATCCAAAGAAGTTTTTTACTCTACAGGAACATTGAGTAATTTCTTTAATAATCCGAAAGTTGATTTTCAGTTAGGTTATGAAATTACCAATGAAAATGGATTTTATGACGCATCGGCTGGTACTTTTAAAGATGACCAACAACAAGCAGTTGATATACGAAAAAGGCTTGAAAATTATGATATCTTTTCTGTTGCTGAAATTAGTTTAAGCGATAAGTTTTCGATTCGTCCAGGTCTTCGTTATTCTATTCAGTCTAGATTTGACAATCAGTATGCAAGTTCTTTGGGGTTAAGATATCTTTTCAAAAAAGGATTAGAAGCAAGAGCTTCTTTGGGTAAATCATACCGTACTCCAAATTTTGATGAACTCTATACCTATTTTGTAGACTCTAATCATAACATGCAAGGCAATCCTGATTTGGTTCCAGAAAATAGTACATCGTATGAGGTTAGTTTTAAAAGAGCTTGTGCTTTAGGCTCGGGTGCTCAAATTGCGAATAATTTGGCGGTAACTTATATGGATGTTGATGATAGAATTGATATGGTTCTGACTCAGGTAACCCCAACTCAAAATTATAGATATGTAAATATCAATAAATATAAAATGTGGAATATCTCAAGCACAGAGCAATATACTTACAAAAATTTTACTGGAAAAATAGGAGCAGCAGTAGTAGGAATCTCTAGAAAACTAGATTTGGCGGCTTTGAATTTAACTTCTGATGATAAATTTCTGTATTCTCTTCAGCTGAATTCTAGTATTTCATATAACGTTCCAAAATGGAATACACTTTTTGCACTTTATTACAAATATAATGGACAGCAGCAAAGATTTGTGGCAGGAACAGCTACAGATGGAACAGCGGCATTCTTCTTAGAAGAAATAAAACCATATAGCTGGATGGATGCATCGATTAGAAAAGGATTCTTCAAAAATCAATTTGAAGTAACGGTTGGTGCTAGAAACTTGTTTGACATTACAAGTGTTCAATCAGTAAGAAATGCAGGAGGGGATTCGACCGGAGGTGCTCACGCGGCAGGCAGTACGGATCTGTTGTTAGGATATGGTCGTTCCTATTTTCTTAAGCTCACTTATAATTTAAATCTTAATTAATACTAATACACAAATCAAATGAAAAAAAACATTATTTTAATTATGTCTTTTGTTTTACTTGCTTTTACGGCTTGTAACAATGATGACAGTGATAATAGCGGTGCATCAGTTTCTGTAGCATTTGCTGAGTCTTCACAGCATGTAACTAGTGCAGAGACTCCTGTTCAGATAAAGTTTTCTGCTCCTGTGCCTTCAGCTGGATCTTTGACTATTACTTATACAGCGACTGCCGCAGTTTACACGACAGATTTTACAACAGCTCCTGTAGCTAGTAGCACTGAAAAGAAAATCGTAGTGCCTTTTGAACAAAATGCAACTTCTGTAACTTTTACTTTTAACAAAATAAAAAATGCAGCGGCTGATGAAGTGAAAAATGTAATCTTTACCATTGCTAGTGCCTCAAACGGTGCAAATATCGCTGCAAATAAAACAACCCAATTGAATTTTAATGAAACAGCTTCTTTAGGAACTGCTTTAGCTCCTGAAGTTGGAGGTTCATTACAGCCAAATCAGGTTTATGTAGATTTAAGCACTGGTAAAATGACAAGTGTTGTGAGAACTTCTTGGGACTTAGGATTTTATTCTGGAGGAACTTTTAAAGTTGTTTTGAACAGCTCTGTAAAAATGTCTGCAAAACAACTTGCGACTACTAATATAGACGAAGTGCAAGTGGCAGATGAGACAATGATTATTAATCAAGGTCAAGGAAATTCTACTCAGATTGATGATCCAACAGGAGCATTTTCTGCAACTGATACTTTCAAAACTGCTATCGCTGATGTTTCTGCTACAGATTCTGAAAATAAAGTTTACTTAATTAATATGGGTAGTAATCCAGCAACAGTTAAACCTGCAAACGGATCTGAGGGATCTGCTGGGGGAACTTCTAGAGGATGGAAAAAAATCAGAATTTTAAGAAGTGGAACTGACTATAAAATTCAGTATGCTGATATTGCTGCAACAACTCACGAAGAAGTTCTTGTTTCAAAAAATAGTGCTTACAACTTCACATTTTTTAGTTTATTAGATAAAAAACAAGTAAGTGTTGAGCCACAAAAAAATCAATGGGATTTAAGTTTCACAACTTTTACTAACATTATTCCTGGAGGAACAACTCCATATTTCTATCCAGATTTTATTTTAAATAACATTAAAGGTACTGCTAAAACTTACCAAGTACTTACAAGTGCTTATACTTATGATGCTTTCACATTAGCAAATGTTGACAATGCTAAATTTACAGAAGATCAAAGAAATATTGGTTCAAACTGGAGAGGTACGAGTGCTACAGGTCCTGATGGAAATCCAGTTTCTGCGTTTGTATTAAGAACAGATCGTTTCTTTGTAGTTAAAGATCCAGCTGGAAATATCTATAAATTGAAATTCACTGGTGGTGCAAGCGAAACAGGGGAAAGAGGATTTCCTAAATTCCAATATGCATTGTTGAAATAAATTTAATGACCTCGAATAATTTGATTACTCGAGGTTGTTTTTTAATAAAAAGCATTAAAATTTAGTCAATCACTAGCTTTGTTTTTTTTATTTTTTTTTGATAAGGAGGTTAGAATTTTTCTAGCCTCTTTTTTTATTTAGTTTCTTGTTAAAATGAATTAGAAACAAAATGTTATTCTATCTTTGCACAAATTTTTGCTGTAATAAATTAACAATAACTTAATTGGTTTAATTTTTGAGTGCAGTGTTTTATACTTTTATAATTATTTAAGTGAATACAAAATCTTATTTTTTTCAGTCTTTTTCAATCGTTGCTTTAGCGCTGGTTGCTTTTATTGGATTCAAACAAATCCTTCCGGACAAAATATTTTCAGAAAGTAAGTTGGATTCTAAAAACATATTAATCGATAGTCTGCTTTTAGAGTCTGTAGCTAAAGATTCGCTTGCCGCGGATGATGATAGTATTGCCGAAAGCGAAAGAAAGCTAAACAATCAGAAAATTGTTTTTGATCAAACAGAAGGCATTGAGTTTCCAGCCGAAACATTTGAAGATTACAAAGGATATCAATACCTGATTTCTTTCTATGAAAAATTGTATCAGTTGGAGAAAAATCCGCAGAACAAAGTTAGGATTGCGTATTATGGTGACTCTATGACCGATGGAGATTTGATTGTTCAGGATGTTCGTGCCAATTATCAGGAACGTTTTGGAGGTAATGGAGTTGGTTTTGTTTCGATTACTTCAGAATCTGCTGCTTCAAGAGGTTCTGTAAAATCTACTTATTCTAAAAACTGGAAAACGCAATCGTATTTAAATGTCAAAAAACCGGCTAGTCCTTTTGGAGTTAACGGACATGTGTTTTTTGCAAACGATGCATCAAACAATACTTGGGTTCAGTACGAAGCAGGACTCAATAAAAACTGTACTACTTTAGATAATGCTACTTTGTTTTATGGACGTTCGTCTAAAACAGGAAAAGTGAATTTCATTATCGGAAAAGATACCTTAAAGAAAAGCCTTTCGCCAAATAGTTTAGTGAATACTTTAAAAGTTTCTTCAGGAAGTTTAAAAGCTTTCAAAGCTAATTTTGTGCATGCCGATTCTATTCCTATTTATGGATTTAATTTTGATAACGGGATAGGAGTTCACGTAGATAATTTTTCTCAAAGAGGAAATTCAGGACTTCCAATTTCAATGTTCAATGCCGATGTGATGAGAGCATTTAACAATAATCTGAAATACGATTTAATTATTCTGCACTACGGAACAAACGTTTTGAATTATGGAACAAAAAATTATTCCTGGTATGAAAAAGGAATGACAAAAACCGTAAACAGAATCAAAGAATCTTTCCCTGGTGTTTCGATATTAATTGTTTCTACAGCAGATAAATCAACTAAATACGATTTGGAAATGAAAACCGATTCAGCTGTTGTGCCATTAATGAAAGCGCAAAAACACTACGCTTTAGAAACAGAATCTGGATTTGTAAACTTATACACTTTAATGGGCGGTGACGGATCAATGATTAAATGGGTGGATGAAGCGCCGGCAAAGGCCAATAAAGATTACACACACTTTAATCAGCGTGGTGCAAAAGCTATTGGTAATTTGCTTTACGGACAATTGAATAAAGGATACGAAGAATATAAAGTGCTTAGAGCAAAACGAGATACAGAAGGAACTAAACCAAAACCAGTAAGAAGAGCCAGACCTGATTCCGTTTTAATAACAAAAGACAGCGTATGATGAATAAACTTATTGTGTTTTTTTGTTGCCTTTTCTTTACAACAAATGAAAAGCCTGCAAAAGCTAATGTAGATCCAATACCCAAAAAAATGATTCAGAAAATCGATACCGCAAAAGCGGAAGCTCCAATAGAGGGTCAAATTTATAACGCCCAAGTATTAAAAGAGTTCTTTGAAAAATTGGAGCAAAACGAAAGCCAGAAAAATCAAAAAATCAATATAGTTCACATTGGTGATTCTCATATTCAAGGGGATTTAATGACCAATGAGATTCGAAAGAATTTACAGCAAAGATTTGGAAACGCTGGACGCGGTTTAGTATTTCCATATCAATTGGCAAAAACAAACGGTTCTTATAATGAACGTTTCAAATCAAATCGTGGTTGGGAAAATTATAGAAATATTCTTCCGTTCAAAAGTAATCCAGTTGGTTTAAGCGGTATCGGATTATGGAGAGATTCTGGCGGATTTGTAATGGAAATGAATGTAAAAGATCCTTCGTATAAATTCAACACCATAAAAATCATAACGCCTCAAAATCAAAATATGTTTGATTTAGCCGTTTCGTCTAAAATTAATTCTATCCAGACGACCGAGCGAAAAGTGATAACACACAAAATCAAAAAAGGAGAAGTTCTAGGAACAATTGCAGATAAATACAATGTCTCTGTTGCCGAAATAAAAAGAGAGAATCGTTTAAAGTCAAACAACATTCGTGCTGGCCGAACTTTAAGAATCTCAACAAATGAAACTAGGCCTAAGACCATTTCAATGTCTGAGTTTGTGCCTTTAACTATAGAATCAGATTCTTATTCGCATTATTATAATTCGGATAGTCCTTTAAGCAGAATTTTTCTGATTCCAAATAAAGAAGCTTCTAATTATGAATTGAATGGTTTGATTTTAGAAAAAGATGCTTCGGGAATTATTTACAGTGGCATTGGAGTAAACGGCGCTAAATATTCGGATTACAATAAATATCCCTTGTTTTTTGAACAACTAAAAGCATTACATCCCGATTTACTTGTTTTCTCATTAGGAACAAATGAAAGTTATGATCATCTGGATTCTGCAAATTACATCAAAGAATTACAAGAATTCATAAGTAATATAAGAGCGCAAAAAATAGATGCGCCAATTATAGTAATGACACCGCCACCATCTTTACTGAGAAGAAAGCCGAATAATTATATTAATGATTATGCAAAACATATTATTGACACGGCACAAAAAGAGGGTTTCGCAGTCTGGGATTTGTATGATGAATTTGGAGGCATGAGCGGCATCAAACAATTAAAAGTACAAGGATTAATTGGGCCAGATTGGGTTCATTATTCAAAAAAAGGATATGAGAAACAAGGAAACTTGTTTACGCAAGCGTTTTTAAAAACATACGATAATTTTAAATTAAAGAATTAAGTTGACAACAATAGATAGCATTAATAATTGGTTCATTCAAAATTTTGGTGCAATTACGATGGAACAAGTTGAAAGCTGGTTTGTTTACAATCCAGACGAAAAACTTTTATTCAATACCGGTTTATTCTTAGGATTATTTCTGGTTTTCTATTTTGTGTATGGATTTTTACGCAAAACATTTTATTTAAGATTAACCTATGTTATTCTTTTCTCGCTTTTCTTTTATTACAAATCAAGCGGGATTTATTTTCTATTATTGTTGCTTTCTTCGGTTGTGGATTATGGTTTAAGCCAGATTATTTACAAAGAAAGTAAGGACAATGTCAAGAAAATATATTTGGTTATAAGTGTGATTCTGAATTTAGGATTACTTGGGTATTTCAAGTATATGAATTTTATGATCGGCACTTATAATGATATGTTTAATGGAAATCTGAAATTTCACGACATATTTCTACCCGTGGGAATTTCTTTCTATACCTTCCAGTCGATGAGTTACATCATCGAGATTTATCGTGAAGAAATTAAGCCGACTAAAAACTACATTGAATATTTGTTTTTTGTTTCGTTCTTCCCACAATTGGTTGCCGGGCCAATCGTACGCGCAAAAGATTTCTTGCCGCAGATTTATCAAAAATTAAATCTGACCAGACAAGATGTAAATAATGCTTTGTTTCTGATTATTGGAGGTTTGATTAAGAAAACAGTAATATCAAATTACATTTCGGTAAACTTCGTAGATCGTGTTTTTGATACGCCATTGAGTTATACTTCGTTTGAAAATTTAATGGCTTCTTACGGATACGCAATCCAAATTTACTGTGATTTCTCAGGATACTCCGATATGGCAATTGGTATCGCATTATTGCTAGGATTTAAATTGCCAGCCAACTTTAGAACGCCATATAAATCAACTTCGATTACTGATTTTTGGAGAAGATGGCATATTTCACTTTCAACTTGGTTAAAAGATTTCTTGTATATTTCAATAGGAGGAAACCGTGAAGGATCTTTCGCAGGATATTTGTTTCCGAGTTTGTTTTTTTTCGGATTATTGTTGTGGGGAATCACAAGTTATAATACAAGTATAATTCCGTTAATAATTGCTTTTAGTTCAATTGCACTTTTTTGTTTGTCTTTTCTGCTTTCAAGCAAAAAGAAACAAACTCTGGTAACGAACCTAAATCTTTTTACTACAATGCTTTTAGGAGGATTGTGGCATGGAGCAGGAGCGCAATTTATTGTTTGGGGAGCTTTACACGGATTAGCATTAGCAGTTCATAAAATCTTTATGGAATTATTTCCATCCAAAAAAGAAGGTTCAAATTTCTTATGGAGATTTTTCTCCATCTTGATTACATTCCATTTTGTAGTTTTCTGCTGGATCTTTTTCCGCGCAAGAGATTTTGAAACAGCATTGCAGGTAATCAACAATATTGGACAATTAACATTCGAGCCGGAGCTTTGGAAAACAATTGTTCTTGGATATAAAAATGTATTCGGATTAATGTTATTTGGTTACGTTTGGCATTTCTTGCCAGAAACAATTACAAACGGAATGAAATCTGTTTTTGATAAAACACCAATATTAGTAAAAGCTATAATTCTAGGTTTCGTTTACTGGATTGTTTACGCAACAGCAGTTGCCGGTTCACAACCGTTTATCTATTTCCAGTTCTAAAATTAAGGTTCAAAGAGACAAAGTTACAAAGGTGCAAAGGTTTTTCCTCTTGCGCCTTTTTTTGTTTTTGCCACAGATTACAAGGATTGAAAAGATTTTTGTTTCACGCAGATTCTGCAGATTTTATTTTTCAGATTTTACATAATAATCTGCTGAAATCTTTTTTAAATCTGCGTGAAATAAAACTTTGCGACCTTGCGTCTTTGCGAGCAAAATATAATCTGCAAAATCTACGTAATCTGCGAGAGGAAAATATTAGTTAAAAGAATTTGGGAAGTTAGTGTAATTAGTGGCAAAAAAACTTAGGGCCTTAGTGCCTTTCTGGCAAAAAATTGCGTATAAATAAAAATTGCCTGAAATATCTAATTAGATTATCTTTGCACTTCAAATAAACAAAAAGATATGTTTGATAATTTAAGCGATAAGTTAGATAAAGCGTTCCATATATTAAAAGGACACGGTAAAATTACAGAAGTAAACGTTGCCGATACTTTAAAAGAAGTTCGTCGTGCGTTACTTGATGCCGATGTTAACTTTAAAATTGCTAAAGATTTTACAGCTAGAGTAAAAGACAAAGCAATTGGTCAGGATGTATTGACAACACTTCAACCAGGGCAGTTATTGGTGAAGTTGGTTAAAGACGAACTTACCGAATTAATGGGTGGAGACGTTGCTGGTGTTAACCTTTCAGGAAATCCGACTGTTATTTTGATGTCAGGTTTGCAAGGTTCTGGTAAAACGACTTTCTCAGGAAAATTAGCAAACTTCTTAAAAACAAAGAAAAACAAGAAACCACTTCTTGTAGCGTGTGATATCTATCGTCCAGCGGCGATTAATCAGTTGCATGTTGTGGGAGACCAAATAGGTGTTGAGGTTTACTCAGAGCCAGAAAATAAAAATCCTGTAGAAATTGCTCAAAACGCAATCAAACACGCTAAATCAAACGGTTTCAATGTTGTTATCGTCGATACAGCTGGACGTTTGGCAGTAGATCAGGAAATGATGGACGAAATTGCTCGCGTACACAAAGCAATTCAGCCACAAGAAACTTTGTTTGTTGTAGACTCTATGACAGGACAAGACGCTGTAAACACAGCGAAAGCTTTCAACGATATCTTGAATTTTGATGGAGTTATTTTAACGAAATTAGATGGTGATACTCGTGGTGGAGCAGCACTTTCAATCAAATCGATTGTAAACAAACCGATCAAATTTGTTGGTACTGGAGAAAAAATGGAAGCAATTGATGTTTTCTATCCAGAACGTATGGCAGAGCGTATCTTAGGAATGGGAGACGTTGTGTCTCTTGTTGAAAGAGCTCAGGAACAATTTGACGAAGAAGAAGCAAGAAAACTTCAAAAGAAAATCGCTAAAAACGAATTTGGTTTTGACGACTTCTTAACACAGATTCAGCAAGTAAAGAAAATGGGTAATATGAAAGACTTGGTTGGAATGATACCAGGAGCTTCAAAAGCCATGAAAGATGTAGAAATCGAAGATGACGCCTTCAAACATATCGAAGCCATCATTTATTCGATGACACCGGCTGAAAGAAGCAAAACAGCCATTATCGACGTAAAAAGAAAAGCCAGAATTGCAAAAGGTTCGGGAACTAAAGTCGAGCAGGTAAATCAGCTGATGAAGCAGTTTGACCAAATGAGCAAGATGATGAAGATGATGCAAGGCCCAGGCGGAAAAAACCTGATGAAAATGATGGGAGGTATGAAAGGGATGCCGGGTGGTATGCCAGGAGGAATGCCGAGATAATAAAATTAAAAGTTTCAAGTTTCAAGTTTCAGGTTATGAAACAGAAGTTTGAAACTTTTTTCAATAAATAAATTGAGTTTCGTTTTCAACTTGAAACATGAAACCTGAAACAAAAAAACTTTAAATCTGAAACAAAAACAATGCAGCTACTAGACGGTAAAAAAACATCTAACGACATTAAAAACGAAATTGCAGCCGAAGTTCAATCTATAAAAGCAGCGGGAGGAAAAGTCCCTCATTTAGCAGCTGTTTTAGTGGGAAATAATGGAGCAAGTTTAACTTACGTAGGAAGTAAAGTAAAATCTTGTCAAGAAATCGGATTTGATTCTACTTTAGTAAGTCTGCCGGAAACAATTACTGAAGACGAACTGCTTGCTAAGATTAAAGAGTTGAACGAAGATGATAATCTAGATGGATATATCGTTCAGTTGCCATTGCCAAAACATATCGACGAACAAAAAATCTTATTAGCAATTGATCCAGATAAAGACGTAGATGGATTCCACCCAACTAACTTTGGTAGAATGGCGCTTGAAATGGAAAGTTTTATTCCAGCAACACCATTCGGAATTATGGAATTGTTAGAGCGTTACAAAGTAGAAACTGCAGGAAAACATACAGTAGTAATTGGAAGAAGCCATATCGTAGGACGTCCAATGAGTATTTTAATGAGCCGTAAAGGAAATCCTGGAGATTCTACAGTTACCTTAACGCACAGCCGAACTAAAGACTTGGCAGAATTCACTAAAAATGCTGATATTATTATTACAGCGTTGGGAGTTCCAGAATTCTTAAAAGCAGATATGGTAAAAGAAGGAGTAACCGTTATCGACGTTGGAATTACACGTGTAGAAGATGCATCAAATGCAAAAGGATACGTTATCAAAGGAGACGTTGATTTTGATGGAGTAAGCAAAAAAGCATCATTCATTACGCCAGTTCCAGGTGGGGTAGGGCCAATGACAATTGCGATGTTACTTAAAAATACACTTTTAGCTCGTAAAATGAGAAGCGCAAGAAATCAATAATTTCTTTTTCAAAATACTATGAAAGCCTGTTCAATTGAGCAGGCTTTTTTTATTGCAGTAATTTTTACAAACACATAGAAATATAGAATTATAATTTCTATGAAAAGAAAGCAAAAGAGAAACAAATTTCTCTCACATGATTAAAGGTTGGCTATGTTTGTTTAAAAAAGTGAAACGCCTTTTTTTGCAATTACAATATCTATGTTTCTATGTGTTTAAAAAATCTATCCAAACTGCCATTTTAATATATAATTAATAGTTTAAAGTTTTGGTTCTTAAAAATAAAGGATACTTTTGCACCACTTAAAAAAACACTTCTCCAAATGGACGATTATTATTATTCGTTAGTATTAAATTAAGCAGCTTTTGAAATTTCAAAATGCTGCGTTAAAACCCTGTATTTTGAAATGAAAGCCTTTTACACAAACAACAACGGATTAGTAGAAATCCAAAAATGGACTTCAAATTGCTGGATTCACATCGAATCTCCAACAGAATCAGATAAAAATTACTTGTTAGAAGAACTTCAGGTTCCTGAAGCTTTTTACAATGATATTGAGGATATCGACGAAAGACCTCGTATAGAAATCGAAGATGGCTGGACGCTTATCATTATGCGTATTCCCATTAAAAGTGGCGATGTAAAAATTCCTTTCCATACCGTTCCTCTCGGAATCATTTTTAAAGAGGATATCTGTGTCACAATCAGTTTTTATAAAACAGAAATAATCAAAGATTTTGTTGCCTATTCACAGCGCAAAAACATCGAAATAGAAGATAATTTCAATTTAGTTTTGCGATTGCTTTTATCATCAAGTGTTTGGTATTTGAAATACCTGAAACAAATCAATCATAAAATAAAACTCGCAGAAGATAATTTAGAGAAATCAATTAAAAACGAAGAATTACAAGCCTTGCTTCAAATCGAAAAATGTTTTGTATTCTTCATCACTTCTTTAAAAGCAAATGATGTTTTGTTCCAAAGAATCAAAAACCTAAAAGCACACAAAGCCAGTTACGATCCAGAATTGTTAGAAGATGTAGAAATCGAACTAAATCAGGCGCAAGATACAGCCAACATTTACAACAACATCTTGACCGGAATGATGGATGCTTATGCTTCTGTAATCTCCAATAATATGAACAATATTATGAAACAGATGACTTCAATTTCTATCATCTTAATGATTCCAACTCTTATTGCCAGTTTGTACGGAATGAACGTCCCAAATGGATTAGAAGAAAGTCAATACGGAATTTGGATTCTACTCTTGGTTTCTATAATTCTATCCACCTTTGGAGTCTTTTTGTTCAAAAGAAGAAGATGGTTCTAAAACTTAAAAACAATACAAAGCCTGTTCGTTAAGAATAGGCTTTTTCGTTTTTATACTTTGGGCGTGACCGTCTCGTTGCAAAAGGGCAATATACTTTACGGTTATACGCCCTTTTGCAACGAGACGGTCGGACTATCCATGCTACTTTGGTAGCTTATTCCTATCCCTCACGCGGTCTCATGTAATAAGAAATTCTCATTCCTGCAAGGTTTTCAAAACCTTGTAGGTATATTCAGAAAGTCAAAACAAAAGCCGACTTTAGTTTTTTGATTCAAGTTCAGTGTCAAACCAACAAGGTTTTGAAAACCTTGCAGGAGTTTACATTACTTTCGTAAATATTTTTTAATTTTTTATTTGCCATTCCAAAATAAATAATAACTTTGTAACGCAAAGTACTTTAATTATGAATCAAAAGCATCAAGAAGATTTAGCACATATTCGTTCCATGATGGAGCGTTCTTCCAGATTTATATCGTTAAGCGGACTTTCGGGGGTTTTCGCGGGTCTTTCGGCTTTAATCGGTGGTATTTATGTTTACCAGCTTTTTAAAGCAAATGGGATGGATTATCTAAGTGATGAACATAGATTGTATTCGGCTAATCTGGTAACCGAATTATTTTGGATTGGAATCATAATTATGACGTGTGCATTTGTTTTCGGAATCTTTTTTACTATTAGAAAAAGCCGAAAATACAATTTGCCAATCTGGACATCAGCTACAAAAAAGATGCTGTTTAATCTGGCAGTTCCACTTTTTGCAGGTGGAATATTTTGTCTTGCTTTAATGTATCACGGATATTTTGGATTAGTAGCACCTTCAACATTAATATTTTACGGACTTGCTGTTCTAAATGCAGAAAAATATACTTTTTCTGATATTAAATATTTAGGCTTTTCTGAATTAATTTTAGGACTTATTTCTATGTTCTATATTGGATATGGATTGATTTTCTGGATTTTAGGATTCGGAATTCTGCATATTTTATATGGTTTAGTGATGTTCAAAAAATACAAATAATTGAATGGGAATTATTGACAAACTAAATAAAGATTTCGAAAGCCGTGTCAGACTGGGTATTATGTCCATTTTGATGGTTAACGACTGGGTAGATTTTACCGAGATGAAAACGCTTTTGAATATCACCGATGGAAATTTGGCAAGTCATTCTTCTGCATTGGAGAAATCCGAATACATCGAAATTAAAAAGGAATTTGTTGGTAAAAAACCAAAAACATCTTATCAGGTAACACCGCTTGGCCGCGCGGCGTTCAAAGAACACCTTTTGTATCTCGAAAAATTAATGAAATCTTAAAAATTAAAAATTTTTGCCTAAAAACTTTGAATTACAAAGTACTTTTAAAAATTAAAATCATGAAAAAACATCAAATTATTTTAGCTTGTACGGCAGTTTTTGCACTGCTTTTTTACAATGAAGCTCCTGGAATAAATGTTTCTATCTTTGGAGTAATGTTGACGTTATTAGTTAGTTATTTCTTTCAGGAAAAACTAGTTGACAGATCACATCTTGTTCTAGTAATGACCTCTATTTTATCTTGTTTTGCCTTTGCTTGGTATGGCGATGCGGCGTCGTTTTTTTCTTTGGCCTTGTCCATTTTGTTTTTGCAATTTAAAACACAGGATGACAGACTTAAAATCATACAGATTTTTCCATTGATTATATTGAATGGATTTACATCACTGGGACGAATTTTTATTTTCAAGCAATGGCTTCCTGAACGAAAAATTCATAACGATTTTGCTAAGAAACTTGTAGCCTTTGTGGTGATTCCAGTAGTATTTCTAGGATTATTTTTTATTGTTTACTCTTTCGGAAGCAATCATTTTTCTTCATTATTTACAGATTATACTTTAGATATTGATATTTTCCAGTTGGTGTTAATCAGCATACTTGGGTTTTATATTTCATTTAGTTTTTGGAATTACTGGGTTCCAGATGCTTGTTACGAATTCAATCCAAAATTGAAAAATGACTTCAGTAATATCTCTGAACTAAAAAATCAAAGCACATTTACATTTCTTGATCTAGACTTCGAAAGAAAAAGTGGTGAAATCACATTGTTTCTCTTAAACATTATGCTGTTGGTTTTTATTGGAACTTATAACTACGAACAATTCTTTGAGGTTGTCGAAAAAAGTAATTTAAGCGCTGATATACATGAAAGGGTAAACGCAGTAATTTTCTCTATTTTAATGGCGGTAGGCGTAATTCTATTTTATTTTAAAGGCGGATTTAATTTTGATGAAAAAGCAAAAACGCTAAAAAACTTAGCTAAAATATGGCTTACATTAAATGTAGTTTTGATTGTAAGCGCCATGATTAAGAATACAGAATATGTATCATTTTATGGCTTGACATACAAACGTCTAGGGGTTTATGCCTTTTTAATCTTATCTATCGTAGGATTAGTAATTTCATTTCAGAAAATCAGAAAACAGAAAACGAATGCTTATCTTTTTAATCAAATGGTTTGGTATTTCTACGGAACGGTTCTTCTTTGCAGTTATGTGAACTGGGGGAATTTAGTAACTACTTATAATATCTCTGTAAACAAAGGAGTAGAACCCGTTTTCTTAAGCGGATTGAATTTTAATGACGAAGCTCGAAGAGAATATTTAGAAAAGAATAATTTAGATGGAAAGAATTCTGAAATTACAAGAGAGCAATTAATTACAAACTATCAAAATGCTGGATTTTTATCTAAAGCCTTATATTATGATTTCCTGCAAGTTAAAAATTAACATTTAATTTAGCTAATCTTTTAAATTGGTTTATAAATTTGTGGGATAAATAGTACAATTATGAATCATGCGTAGTTTTTGGATAATTTTAATTTTTTTGAATGGTGTTTTGTTAAAAGCACAAAAAGTGGTTGATAATCAGTTTGATAAAGATTTGATTTTGTATCTGCCCTTAAATGGGAATATACAAGATGCAAGTTATTTGAAAAACAGCTCTTATTCTCATTCTATTCAACCAGTAAAAGATAGAAGGGACAATACTAATGGAGCATTTTATTTTGGAAATGGAGGGTTTATCAGTATTGATGATGTTTCTAATTTTAATGGACTAACAGCTTTTACAATCACTGGATGGATTTATCTTGATAGATATGCTGAACATAATACAATTATTTCTAAAGTAGACCCAGGAAGAGATTTTAATTTACAGGTTCAGAATGACGGAACACTTAATTTTCACACCTATAAAAATGGTTATATCCACTTTAATTCTCAAGAAAAGATTCCTTTAAATCAATGGGTTCAGGTAGCTTTTATCTATACAGGGAAAATATTTCAGATGTATATAAACGGAGAGCAAAAAAAATTCACTATTAATTATGAAGGCGCAATTCTGCCAATGGAAGAGCTAAAATTTAATTTTTCATGGACAGGAGAGAGACTGACTATAGGAGATTTATATCCTTACGGTTATGAGAGTTTTTATGGAGCTATTGATGATCTGAAGGTTTATAAAAGAGCATTATCTTTTAGTGAAATCAAAAAGCTGTATGTTGCAAAAAACAGAGATAAGGGTATCGTTTATCCTTTAGAAATTGTTAATGATACGCCACAATACAAACAGGTTATTGAGGATTCTAATAATGATAACACTAAAGTTTCAGTTCCTTTAAATGAGAATTTAAAAACTGAAGTTCCTTTAAATGAGAATTCTAAAACTAAAGTTCCTTTATTGGAGTTGCCACAGGTTGATCCCCCTTTGCAACAAATAAAGCTTGAAAAATAAAAAAAGGAGGAGGCTCATTCATTCATCATTGTCCTCCTCTTTTTTTAAATCTTGGATCGTTTTTAGAGATATAGGTCGCTCTTCTGTTTGAGTTTGCATTTGAGCTTCTGTTTGTGTTTGAAGTCTCCACTTTTGGAAGACTTGCTTCTTCAGTTTTACTAGAAGGTTCAATTAACTGATTCAATTCTTTTATTTCAGCATCGGTTAAATCGCGGTAACGACCAACTGGAACATCCAAAGAAATATTGATAATTCGGATACGTTTCAGTGCTGTAACTTCATAACCTAAATATTCAGACATTCTTCTAATTTGACGGTTTAACCCCTGCGTTAGAATAATCTTAAAAGTATATTTACTGATTTGTTCTACTTTACATTTTTTGGTAACCGTATCTAAAATTGGAACACCATTTCCCATTCTTTGGATAAAACGTTCTGTGATAGGTTTGTTTACCGTAACGGTATATTCTTTTTCGTGGTTATTTCTGGCTCGAAGAATCTTGTTTACAATGTCACCGTCATTTGTCATGAAAATTAATCCTTCACTGGCTTTATCCAGCCTTCCAATTGGAAAAATTCGTTTTGGATAATTGATATAATCAACAATATTGTTTTTGACTTCCAGATTGGTGGTGCATTCAATTCCAACCGGTTTGTTGAATGCCAGATAAATCATTTTTTCTTGTTTTTCAACAATCAATTTGCCATTTATACGTACTTCATCATTTGGCGAAACTTTAGTTCCCATTTCTGGTACAGCACCATTTATTGTTACGCGTCCTTCTTCAATCAATTTATCAGCTTCGCGGCGAGAACAATACCCTGTTTCACTGATAAATTTATTAAGACGTTTTAAATTTTCTTCCATACTGCAAAAGTAGGCAAAAAAATGATTTTAGATTTCAGATTTCAGATTTTAGATTTTTTTGAAATGCTAATAGAAACCTTTGACATTTTGAATCTCTGCACCTTTTCTAAGATTCATGAAATAGTGAACTGTCCTCTGGAGTTTCTTTTCTTTCAAACATGCCGTAATCACGAACTACAGTCGCAATCCTTAAATGATAATCTTTAAAAATTCCGTTTCTTCCCTTGGCCTGCGCATGACGATGCATTTCAAGATTTCTCCATTGCTGAATACTTTCTTCATCTTTCCAAAAAGATAAAGACAAAATTTTTCCAGAATCATTAAGACTCTGAAATCTTTCAATGGAGATAAAACCATCTATTTGGTTCAATTCTGGACGAAGACTTGCTGCAATATCCAAATATTCATCTTTTTTGCCTTCGTTCGGGATAACTTCAAAAATTACAGCAATCATTTAATTGTAGATTTTAGATTTGAGAAAAAAATAGTGTTTTACGAGCTTAATATCAGCAAATTTGAAAAAGCCTTTGTTACTTTGCCTCTTTGTTACTTTGAGCCTTCAAAAAGAAACTCAATCACTTTATCATATAACTCATCATCGTGCATCCCGTGGCCTAAACCATCAGTTTCAATAAACTGACTGTTTTTCCAATTGCTGGCTATCTTTTTTCCTTCTTCAAAAGCTACAATTTTATCTGAAATATCATGTGCTATAAAGCCAGGAACGTTAAACTCTGATGCAAATTTTTGTCCCGAGAAATCTTCCAGTTTAAAATTGAAGCGATCTATGAATTTACTTTCTAAAAGAGAAAGCATTCTTTTATTCAAACTGAGCATTGAGATATAATTGTCAATCAGCGTTTTTAAATCGGAAGGAGCACCAAGAATTACCATTTTGTTTATACTGGTATTTGGAAATAAATATTGATGATAAACACAAGCAGCACCGCCAATAGAGTGTCCGATAATAACTTCAGGCTGATATTTTTCGACTGCTTTATTGATGAATTCAGTGTATAGTGGCACATTAAATTCTTTACCGCTGCTTTGTCCGTGAGCTGGAGCATCAAGAGCGATTATTGTGCTTCCTGATTTTTGAAGATGAGGAAGTGTTTTTTTCCAACGAGAAGCATTGCTTTCCCAGCCGTGGACCAATAGAATTTTGGTTTCGTTTCCTTTCCAAATATAAGTTTGAAAATGATGTTCGTTATGATGAAATATTTCTGTTTCAGTATTTCTCAAAACTTTAGGAAGCTCTTCTTTTTTTAATCGCCCAATTCGAGGCTGGCTAAAAAGCGCATAAGAAAGCTCCATTGCTTTTTGTGGACGCACATAACTCAAAAAGTTAATATAAGATCCAACAGATTTTAATGTAATAAAACGAATGCCTTTTTTAATTCCCAAAACTTAAATTTTTTCTAAAGGTAAAAAAAGGTCTGCCACGAATTACACAAATTAGCACGAATTTTTTATTCTCAGGATTATAGATAAAAAAAATAATTAGTGAAAATTAGTGTAATTCGTGGCGAAAATAAATACAAAAAAAAGTCCCGATTAAATCGGGACTTGATATTTAGAATTTTGCGAACAATTGTTCCATTTTTTCTTTTTCTTCTTCAGCTAATTGCGTATCAACCAAGATTCTTCCAGAGTGCTCATCAGTGATGATTTTCTTTCTTGAAGCAATTTCAACCTGAGTTTGAGGTGGAATTGTGAAGAAAGATCCAGCAGAAGCTCCTCTTTCGATAGAAACTACAGCCAATCCGTTACGAACACTGCTTCTGATTCTGTTGTAAGCTGCTAATAATCTGTCTTCGATTTGTGCAGCATATTCAGCAGATTTTTCAGTTAAGAAAGTTTCTTCTTTCTGAGTTTCAGCCATAATAGCATCCAATTCAGATTTTTTATGTTTTAAGTGAGAGCTTTTAGCATCAAGTTTTTCTTTTAAGTTAGAAATAACTTCTTTTTTGTGCTCGATAGAAGCTTTCATCTCTTTGATTTGCTTTTCAGCTAATTGAATTTCTAATTCCTGAAATTCAACTTCTTTTGTCAAAGAATTAAATTCTCTGTTGTTACGTACTGATTCTTGTTGTTTAGTGTACTTTTTAATAACCTCTTTATGCTCCTCAATAGCAATTTTCTTTGCTTTGATTTGCTCCTCAATCACTTCAAGTTCACCTTTCAGTTTTTCTGAACGAGTGCTCAAACCTGCAACTTCATCTTCTAAATCTTCAACCTCTAAAGGAAGTTCTCCTCTAACGTTTCTGATTTCGTCAATTCTAGAGTCAATAAGCTGTAAATCGTATATTGCTCTTAACTTGTCCTCAACACTTAATTCTTTCGTATTCGTCATATTTTATAAGTACTTAACTGGATTTGTATTTTCTTCCGATAAAATGATTGCAAAATTAAGAATTTTTTTTCGAAGATAATCAACAATATAATTTTTTGTATAGCGTTCACTCTCAAAATGACCAATATCGGCCAAAAGTAACTTGTTTTCAGCTTCATAAAACTGGTGATACTTCAAATCGGCAGTCAAAAAAGCATCGGCTCCAGCTTGAATTGCATTTTTTATAGCAAAACTTCCAGACCCTCCAAGCACGGCTACTTTTTTTATTTTTTTGCTTAAAAAAGCAGAATGACGAATTCCGTCAGCAATCATTTTATCTTTTACAAAATGAAGAAATTCTTTTTCATCCATTTCATTTTCAAATTCACCAATCATTCCCAAACCAATATTTTGATGAGAATTTTCAAGGTTATAAATTTCATAAGCCACTTCTTCGTAAATATGATTGGAAAAAAGGGCTTTTAAAATACGGGATTGTAAATGCTTTTCAAAAACAACTTCGATTTTGATTTCTTCTCCCGTATGAAGTTTTCCTTTTTCGCCAATAACAGGATTGCTGTCTTCATTTCCCTGAAAAGTAAAAAATCCCTTCGTATTAAAACTGCAGTTATCATAATTACCAATTTTTCCCGCACCGGCTTCAAATAAAGCATTTCGAAGTTTATCGGCATTATCGGGAACAGTATAAGTGACCAGTTTTTGAATGAAATTATTTTTAGGAACTAATATTTTAGTGTTGGTTAATCCTAAAGCATCACAGAAAATTTTATTGACTCCTTGCGAATGATTATCAAGTGCTGTATGAACAGCAAAAATGGCAATATCATTTTTAATAGCTTTTAAAATAGCTCTTTCGACATAATTTTTGCCTGTGATTTTTTTGATTCCAGAAAATAAGATAGGATGGAAGCAAACAACCAAACTGCAGTTTTTTGCTATAGCTTCTTCAATTACATTTTCTAGTGCATCGTGGCAAACTAAAACACCCGAACATTCAGTTTCGGAATCTCCAACTAAAAGACCAACATTGTCAAAATCTTCGGCGTAAGCCAAAGGTGCCATTTCTTCCAGAACGGATATGATATTTTTGATTTTCATTTTAAGTTTTGTTTCAAGTTTTACTTGTTTCAAGTTTCATGTTTAAAAAACAAGGCTTGAAAAGAAAAACAAATTAACGAATAAATCTTAAAATATTTCCGTGATATTGCGTTGTGCAAATTAGTAATCCAAATAAGACCATATTACTAGTATTACTAATTTTGTATCTTTGTGTTTAAATCAAGAACTATGAAAACGCTAACTATAAAAATAAACGAACGCACTAAGATAGGGAAGGCTTTTATCGCTATGTTTGATAGTTTTAAAGGTTTTGAGGAAATTGAGATTATTGAAACAGATTCTGAAAAAGTTAAAGCGGAAAAAAGTCCCTATGATCCCGAATTTGTAAAAATGGTATTAGAGGCAGATAAAAGAGGTGAATATAAAGAGGTCGATCCAAAAGATGTATGGGGAAGTTTAGGCTTAAAATAGAAAAATTAGCAGAATCACATTTAAAAAAACATTTCAAAGCAGGTAATCAGGCCAGTATAAAAAAAATTAACCAGATTTTAGAAGAGCTTAGCGAAACTCCTTATGAAGGTGTTGGAAAACCGGAAGCATTAAAATATGGATTGAGTGGGTTTTGGTCTAGAGAAATAAATTCTAAAGACAGGATTATATATAAAGTTCAGGAAGATATCGTAACCGTTTTTGTAATCTCTGCAATGGGGCATTATTCTGATAAATAATTCTATGAACATACTTCGAAAAATACTTTTCCCTTTCGCCGTTTTATACGGATTTATTACTTCAATTCGTAATTTTCTTTTTGATAAAGGAGTTTTAAAATCGACTTCATTTGATCTTCCGGTTATTGCAGTTGGAAATTTAAGTGTGGGCGGAACCGGGAAAACACCTCAAATAGAATATTTAATTCGATTATTATCAAATAAGTATAAAGTTGCTACTTTAAGCCGTGGTTATAAAAGAAAATCAGAAGGTTTCGTATTAGCTGATCAAAATTTGAATGCTGAAATTTTGGGAGATGAACCGTTTCAGTTTTATCAAAAATTTCCAAATGTGATGGTTGCCGTTGATGCCAATCGAACAAACGGGATTCAGCAATTGGTTTCACAAAAGGAAAAACCACAAATTATTTTACTTGATGACGCATATCAGCATCGAAAAGTAAAAGCGGGTTTTTATATTCTCCTAACGGCTTACGATGATCTGTATGCAGACGATTTTATGCTGCCAACTGGAAATTTAAGAGAGAGCAGGAGCGGAGCAGAAAGAGCCAATATTGTTGTGGTTACCAAATGCCCAAAAGTTTTATCGCAAGAAAAACAAGCAGAAATTCGATTAAAGTTAAAACTAAGTTGCTCGCAGCAACTTTTCTTTACGTTTATAGATTATGATGAAGAAATTTACAGTTCAACAGGAAAAATTGCTGTGAGCGAAATAAAATCAGAATCTAAATTACTTTTGGCAGGAATTGCAAAACCAAAGCCATTCTTTGATTACTTAAAAAATGATAATGATGAATGCTTAACTTTTCCAGATCATCATCATTTTTCTGATACCGATTTAGAAACGATTTTAACTAAAGCAAACGGAAGAAAAATAATTACAACTGAAAAAGATTACGTTCGTTTAAAAGATTCAAAACTGGTTTCGCAATTGTATTATCTTCCAATAAAAAGTACTTTCATCAATCACCAGCAAAATTTTGATGTTACCATTTTAGAGTATGTCAAATAAAAAAACTTAATATCTCAGCGTCTTAGCATCTTAGAAACTTAGAGTGTTAATCAAAAAAACTTAGCAATTGTGCTGTAAAACTCGTCAGGTACAAAAGGTTTGGTAATTACATCGTCCATTCCAAAAGAAAGAAGCATGTCTCGGTTTTCGTCAAGCGAAATAGCAGTCAGTGCGATAATCGGGGTCGATTTATCAAATTCTCGAATTAATTTGGTGGCTGTTGTGCCATTAATGCCAGGAAGATGAACATCCATTAAAACCATATCAAAACGTTTGATCTTTAAAAGCTCAACCGCATCTTCTCCATTATCTATGATTTCGCAGTTAATGTCTTTGTTTTCAAGCATTTTTCGAGTTATCATTTGATTGATTTTGTTGTCCTCAATCAATAAAATAGATTTATGTTTCAATTGTGTGTCACTATAAGGTTTTACTTCTTCAATTACTTCCAATGGTTCGTTGTTGATTTTAAAATTTAATTTGAAGGTAAAAGTAGAACCTTTACCCACTTCGCTTTTTAGTTTTATTTCTCCGCCAAGGAGTTCGATTAGTTTTTTTACAATAGTTAGGCCAAGACCTGTTCCGCCATATTTTCTGTTTACTTCGATAGATCCTTGTGAGAAGCTTTCAAATACCGTTTGAAGTTTGTCTTCAGGAATTCCAATTCCAGTATCCACAATTTCAAAATAAATAGTAGCGGTATCCTCTTCTTGAGAGTAGAGTTTTGCAATAACACTTACATGTCCGTTTTGGGTAAACTTTAAAGCATTATTAATCAGGTTTAATATAATTTGGGACAGTTTTGTTGGATCGCCCATTAAATTGTCAGGAATCGATTTGTCTATCTCTAAATTGAAATAATTTTTATTGGCGGTAGCTAATTCTTTTAAAGAACTCTGAATATTGAATAAAAGTTCTTTTAGATTAAAACTAATATTTTCCACCTCAACTTTAGTTGAATCGATTTTGTTGATTTCTAAAATCTCATTAATGAAAGTCGTGAGATAGTTTCCAGAAAACTTTAAAGATTCCAGATATTTTAATTGTTTTTTCTTTGGATTGTCTTCCAGTAAAATATGTGTGATTCCGTTAATGGCGTTCAACGGAGTTCTTAATTCATGACTTACTGTTGACAAGAATTCAGATCTTGCTTTGGATGCTTTTTCAGCTTTGTTTTTAGCCAGAATCAATTCTTTGTTTTTTTCGCGGAGCAGTAAATTATTCTGGTTTCTAATAATGTTGTTTTTATACAAAGCTAAACTCAAAAGAGATAAAATTGAAATTAAAGCAATAGCCAGAATGCTGACTAACTTGGAATAACGATAGGTTTTAAGCTGGATTTTTTCTTCGCTTTCTCTTTTTATAGTATTATTTAAAGACTGATTTTTTTTGAATTTTTCGAATTCATTTAAATCAATTTTAGCATTTTTTAATCTCAGAAGATAATTTTCTAACTGATAATGTTCATCTAAAAAAGAATAAGCCATATCATAATTTTTATTCTGCTTATAATATTGGCTTATGGCTAAAACAATTTTAGATTTTTTTGGAAGGTCGTTGCTTTTTTCGTTGTAATCTAATGCTTTGTCAAAATAAACCATAGCAGAATCGTTCCTTTTCAACTGTGTTTCAATTAAACCAAGTTGATAATAAGAATCGACTTTTGTTTTTATAATGCTGGGATTATTTGCTTTTTTCGTTATGTTCTTGAAGGTTTTTGCTGCTAGAACAAGGTCGTTATTTTTCTTTTGGGCCAATGCTTTCTGATAATTCAGCGCTTCAGCATGATCCGTAATATTAAGTTCTTTCAGTAAACTTTCTGCTTTTGAATAATAAACATCAGCAGTTTTATAGTCACCTTTTGCTGTATTGGCTACTCCAATATAGTATAATGCCAAAGCCTTAATGCAGCTTGGTTTTAATGTATCGTATATGGCAACTGTTTTGTGAAAGTTTTTTAAAGCGTCTTCTAGTTTTCCTTGGTTGTAAAAAATCTTCCCAAGCTTTAAAGTCTGATTCGCTAAATTTTCTGTTTGACCATGTACTTCGCAGAAACTAATGGATTTTTGAGTGTAAAGAGCTGCCTCGTTATACTTTTTATTGCCAAGATTGGAGTTGGCCAGTTTGTTATAATAGATAACACTATCCGTATTCTTTTTAGCTTGAGAATACAAAGTCGAGTTAAGAAAGCAAACAACAATAAAAAGATAGTATTTCATGTATGGCAATGCTTTTACAATGAATCTTATTTTTTTCTTATGAGTAAAATTAAATCGATCAATCTTGATGAATAGCCAATCTCGTTGTCGTACCAGCCTACTACTTTTACCATTTTGTCGATAACCGAAGTAAGTTGTGCATCAAATAAACAAGAATGTGTATTGCCAATTACATCTACCGAGACAATTGGATCTTCGGTGTAATCTAATATTCCTTTTAAATTTGTTTTTGAGGCTTCTTTAAATGCTTTATTTATTTCTTCAATGCTTACAGCACGTTTTACATTGAAGGTAATGTCTGTTAATGAACCGTCGGGAACAGGAACTCTAATCCCGCATCCTCCCATTTTGTTGTGCAATTTAGGAAAAATTTTTGTTAATGCCTTAGCTGCACCAGTAGTTGTTGGAACAATTGACTGACTTGCACCTCTAGCACGACGCAAATCCTTGTGCGGTTGGTCATGAAGACTTTGATCTGTTGTAAAAGAATGTATTGTTGTAATGTAAGCCTGCTCAATACCGCATAACTCTTCGATAATTTTAATCATCGGTGCAGCGTTGTTTGTAGTACAGCTTGCATTTGACACTATTGTTTCATATCCAGCCAGAATATTTTCATTTACTCCAAGAACTACCGTTTTTATAGTATCTACTTCAGATGGAGCAGAAAGAATTACTTTTTTAGCACCAACTTCGAGATGCCTATTTAATTCTTCGTGTGTTTTATATTTTCCTGTAGATTCAATTACGATATCAATCGAATGTGAATTCCAGTCTAGATTTGAAATGTTTTTTTCATGAAAAAAGAAAAAATGCCTGCCGTCTACAATAATACTATTTTCGTCATGACTGACCTCAAAAGGTAAAACACCATGGATACTGTCGTATTTAATTAAATGTGACATCGTTTTATTGTCAGCAATGTCATTTATAGCAACGACTTCAATTTCAGGATGATTTAAAAGAAGACGGAATAAATTTCTCCCGATTCTTCCAAATCCGTTAATGGCAATTCTTGTTTTCAATTATTTGGTTTATTCGTTTAATAGCTAAAATCGTTTAACTGTTTAAAACGTTCGCTTTTGCGATTAAACAATTAAACAGTTAAACGATTTTTCTGAATTTATAAAATATGCTTTTGTGCTTTGTATGAAGAACGAACAAGCGGTCCGCTTTCTACATGTCGGAAACCTAAATCAAGTCCGAATTGTTCATATCGGGAAAATTGTTCAGGTGTAATGAATTCTTTTACAGGAAGGTGTTTTTTACTTGGCTGTAAATATTGTCCAATGGTTACAACATCTACATTAGCATTTCTTAAATCTGTCATAGTCTGAAAAACTTCTTCTTCTGTTTCTCCAAGACCTAACATAATTCCAGATTTGGTTCTGTTGATGCCTTTTTCTTTTAAATAACGAAGAACTTCTAGGCTTCGGTCATACTTTGCTTGAATACGAACTTCACGAGTTAGGCGTCTTACCGTTTCCATATTATGAGAAACCACTTCTGGGTTTGCTTCTACAATACGGTCTAAATTTCTTTCCATTCCCTGAAAATCTGGAATCAAAGTTTCGAGAGTTGTAGTTGGATTCATTCTGCGGATAGCTCTCACAGTTTCCATCCAAATAATAGAACCTCCATCTTTTAAATCATCTCTATCCACGCTAGTAATTACGGCATGTTTGATATTCATGATTTTAATAGAGCGAGCTACTTTTTCAGGTTCGTCCCAGTCTACTGTTTCAGGTCTTCCGGTTTTAACACCACAGAATCCGCAAGAACGGGTGCAGACATTTCCTAAAATCATGAAAGTTGCAGTTCCTTCACCCCAACATTCTCCCATATTTGGGCAGCTTCCTGAAGTACAAATCGTATTTAAACTATATTTATCAACCAAACCTCTTAGTTCAGTATATTTTTGTCCAATTGGCAGTTTTACTTTTAACCACTTAGGTTTTGCAGTAGTTAAGTTTGCTTCGGATGTTTCCATATATCAATAATCAAAGCACAAAGATACGGAATGTAGTTCATTTTGAGGACTAAATTTGCTTTTCGTTCACTTTTCGTATTTCCGCCTTAATCTATTACAAATTTGACTTTCAGGGATAACCGAAAATTCGTTCAAAATTAACTTTGTTGTTAATTTAATAGTTTTAAAAATATGAAAAGAAGATTTATTGCCTTAGGGATTTTATTTATGACTTTTAGTTTTGTCGATGCAAATGCGCAGATACTTTCAGATAAAGCAATGGGTGCTTTAGGTAAAGGTGTTTCTGGGTTTACATTTAGTGATGCTGATGCCGCGGCATTGGCCAAACAAGCAATTGACGAAATGGATGCCAATAATCCTGTTGCGGCCGCTACAGATGGTTATGCGATTCGATTGAACCGTTTATTTGGAAAGCATGCTTCTACTGATGGGGTTACCTTGAATTATAAAGTTTATTTAGTAAAAGATATTAATGCTTTTGCTTGTGCAGATGGGAGTGTTCGTGTATTTGCGGGTTTAATGGATATTATGGATGATAATCAATTGCTGGCTGTTATTGGCCATGAAATCGGTCACGTAGTAAATCACGATACAAGAGATGCCATAAAAGCAGCTTATAAAAAAGAGGCATTGCTAGATGCCGCTTCATCACAATCAGGAAAAATTGAGACCTTTACAAAATCACAACTTGGAGTTTTAGGAAGTGCTATGATTGACAGTAAACACAGCAGAAAACAAGAATCTCAAGCAGATACATTTTCTTATGATTTCATGAAAAAAAATGGATATGACGTGAATGCAGTGGAATCGGCTTTTAGGATTTTGCAGAATTTAAGTCAAGGTGCGGAGTCTTCTTTTATGACTAAAATGATGAGTTCGCATCCAGATTCTGGTAAAAGAGCAGACGAAGCTAAAAAAAGAGCAACAAAAGATGGTTTGTATAAAGAATATGTGCAGCAGAAAATCGTAAATACTGCGCCTGTTGTTCCAGCGGCTAAAACAGCAACAAAAGCTACAGCCAAAAAAACAACGACAAAAAAGAAGTAATTTTAACAAGACTTCAAAAACGGCAGATTCTTTTAATCTGCCGTTTTTTTGATTGCTATGTTATTCTTGGTCCGCTTAAATTTTATATCTTTAATTGTTGAAAAAACATACTTTTTGAGAAATGAAATAGCATTTTTGTTATTTACATTTGTTGTTAAATTGTAATTATAAAAAAAACATGAAAAAGAAATTTATAATAGCGGGATTCTTGTTTGCGACATTTGGTGTAACTAAAATGAGTGCACAGATTAATTTCGGAGATAAAGCGATAGGTGCTGTTCAAAAAGGAGTTACAGCTTTTACTTTAACCAATGCAGATGCAGCAGCTTTGTCTAAAGAAGCTGTGGCAAAAATGGATACAGAGAATGAAGTCGCAGGACCAAACGACGGTTATACTTTACGATTAAACAGAGTTTTTGGGAAACATTCTACTGGCGAAGGATATACATTAAACTACAAAGTGTATAAAGTTAAAGATGTAAATGCTTTTGCTACTGCAGATGGAAGTGTAAGGGTTTTTTCTGGGCTGATGGATATTATGGATGATAACGAATTGCTTGCTGTTATTGGGCATGAAATTGGTCACGTGGCCAATAATGATTCAAGAGATGCAATGCGTGCGGCTTATCAGAAAGAGGCTTTAATCGATGGTGCTTCTTCTCAATCTGCAAAAATTGCCGCTGTGACGGATAGTCAATTGGGGAAAATAGGAAGTGCATTAATTGATAGCAAACACAGCCGTAAACAAGAATCTGAAGCAGATTTGTTTGCATATAATTTTCTGAAGAAAAACGGTTATGATGTAAATGCTGAAGAATCTGCTTTTAGAATTTTGGCTAAAATGAGTGAAGGGGCAGAGGCTTCATTTATAGAGAGAATGATGAGCTCACATCCAGATTCTAAGCAAAGAGCTGAGGATGCTAAAAAGAGAGCAGAAAAAGATGGTTTATACAAGCCGTATGTACAGCAGAAAATTGTAAATACTGTTCCAGTTGCCACGACAACTAAAAAGGCAACTACAACTACAAAGAAGAAAACAACAACTACCAAAAAGAAATAATAGCTGTTTCCTGAAATAGTAAACCCGACAAGATTTTTTTGTCGGGTTTGTTTTTTTATCCTAAAACGTGAAAAGCTAATATCTTCTGTACTTCGTAAACATTAACCGATTTGTTAAACTGTTTTACAATACTTGGGTGTTGTTCACTCGAAATCCAGATTTTCAATTCGGCATCAAGGTCAAAAGTTCCTGCAGTTTCTACGCTGAATCTCGTGATGTTTTTATAAGCAATCGATTTATATTCTGTTTTGCTTCCCGTAATTCCTTGCACATCTACTAAAATTAATCTTTTGTTTGTGAAAATAAAGGTATCGCGAATCAGTTTAAAACCCATTTCGATTTCTTCATTTGCAGTTAAAAGCTGTCCGTATTTTTTAATTAAATCTTCTTGGCTTACCGAACCTGCATTGCCAAGAATTGCAGAAAATATTCCCATTACTTTATTTTTTGTTTGTGATGATTATGTTGTAAAAGTAACTAAAAATCAAAAACAAAAATGAATTGAATTGGTGGCTTCTAAAACTAAAAAAGCAGAACCTAAGTTCTGCTTTTTTAGTTATTCCATTTCCGTTTTTATTGTAATCGGAAGGCTGTATGCTGTTCGAACAGGTTTTCCGTCTAGAATTCCTGGACTCCATTTTGTTTTTAATGATTTTAATACTCTAACTGCTTCTTTACCCATTCCGTAGCCTGGATCATTTCTAACAATGATATCTGTAAGTGATCCATCTTTTTCAACAACGAAAGAAACATACACTTTTAATGTTTTTTCCATGTCCAATTCTGGTCTGCGGAAATTATTTCCAACATATCTATAGAACTGAGCGATTCCTCCTGGAAACTCAGGTAGTTTGTCTAGGACTGCTACAGAAACAGGCCCGTCAGTTATTGTTGGTGCAGCCGAAATTACAGTACCGTTACTTCCTCCTCCTGGTGATGTAACTGAACTAGAAGGATCTCCCGTTCCAGAAGTGCTTACTACAGAAGGTGTATTATCTGTGTTTGGCGCAATGTCATCAACCGCATCCTGTGGAGCAGCCACAACTGGATTAATTAATTGTTTTGCATCTGTAACTTGTGTAGTAGTTTGCTCTACCCTAGGTGCTGGTGGAGCAGATGGTGGAGGTGCTACAGTAGGATTGTAAGGCGTAACAACAAGCTGTTCGTCTATAAAAGGAACGTCCGTTGATGTTGGCTCGACAACTTGCGGCTTAAACTTGCTAATTAACACAGGTATGCTTCCCAAAGCAGTTATTAACAATAAACCCATAAAGAGAGCATTAACCGTAGTTCTAGGATTCTCTTGGCGTAATTGATACGCTCCATACTCTTTGTTTCTATTTTCGAAAACAAGATCGTTCCACTTGTTTTCATAAATGTTCAATTTAGACATAATTTTTGGGTTTTAAGGTTAAGTAACTTTAAATCATACGCATAAAGGTTTAGGTTTGGAGCTACAACGAGAAAATTGTAGTTTTAGTATGTGATAAAATAGATTATTTAAGAATAAAAATACGAATAGTATATTTTTCTTGTTTTAAAGATAAGAAATTATCTATTACGTTCGATAATTTCTGCTAATAATTTTTTTGCACGTAAAAGCTTAACTTTTACACTGCTTAACGGTTCGTCAATCTTAGCAGCAATTTCCTGGTAAGACATTTCCTGAAAATAACGAAGCTGAATAACTTCTTGATAGTGCGGTTTTAGTTCTTTGATGCATAAAAGCAGACGGGAAAGATTCTGTTCTTTAATTAATGCATCTTCAGCAGAGGGAGTAGGGTCGGCTATATTGTAAGCCTGTTGATCTTCGTTGTCTGTGATTTCAATAAAAAGATTGGTCTTCTTTTTTCGGAGTAAATCAATATAGACGTTTTTGGCAATGGCGATAAGCCAGGTGTTGAATTGAAATTCTGGATTATAAGAAGCTATTTTGTCAAAAGCTTTAGAGAAAGTTTCAATTGTAATATCTTCTGCAGTGGTTTCGTTTTCGGTTCTTTTAAGCATAAAGGAATACACCTCATTCCAATAATGATCTAATAAAAAAGTAAAGGCGATTTGATCGCCTTTTTTTGCTTTTTCTATTTTAGAATTTATTTCCAATATACCGGTTTTGAAAAGATATTAGTTATAAAGATATTAATTTGCGTTAATATAAGCGCTATCTCAACAACTGGAAACCAAATTTTAAGGTCATTTTCTTTCAGTTTTCCCGCTGTGAATCCAATTACGGTCCAGACAACGGTATAACGTGTCGCTAAAATTGCCAATACTGCAATCCATTGAAATTGAAAAGCCAGCAGAATTATAACTAATAAAAAGAAAAATAATTGTGAGCAGAAAAATAATCCCAGCTGCATTTTATCAAAAAACTTATAATGTTCTGCTGTTGAAATATGTCTTCTTTTCTGTGTGAACCATTCTCCAAACGTCTTTTTAGGTTTGGAGTATGTAAAACTTTCGGGCGTATAGGAAATAGTAGTATTTGCTTTGGTCGCTGCTTGATTGATAAACAAATCATCATCGCCGGAACGAACTTGGATATGATCAATAAATCCGTTTACGTTAAAGAATTCTTCTTTTTTATAAGCTAAGTTTCTTCCCACTCCCATATAAGGAAGTCCTACTTTTGCCCACGAAAAATATTGAAGAGCGGTCAAAACCGTTTCAAAACGAATAATTTTATTTAAAAATGAACGCTCTACTTTTTCATAACCTCCGTAGCCTAAAACTATCGTTTTGTTCATAGTGAACTGCGAAGACATTGCGGTAATCCAATCTTTAGAACTTGGATAACAATCGGCATCTGTAAATAAGAGGTAATCTTTTTTTGCTGCTTTGATTCCAAGTGTTAAAGCATATTTTTTATTTCCCCAAAAAGCTTCATTATTTTCTACTTTTACCAGACGAATATTAGAGAATTCTTTTTCAAACTCTTCAAATATTTCAAGAGTTTCATCTCTCGATGCGTCGTCAATTAAGACAATTTCGAAATCAGGGTAATTTTGCTGTGCCAAAAGCGGAATGTATTTTTTTACATTTTCTTCCTCATTTTTTGCACATACAATTACAGAAACTGGAAGATTTTTTGGCGTAATATGCTGCGGTTTGCTAAAAGCAAACTTTCCAAAAATTCCGAGATAATAAAATAGTTGAACAACAACAATAGCAATAAAAAAGTAAAATATGTATATAAGCATCTGATTTATTTGGTTCTATTTAATTTCACGTTCTGCGACTGCAAATGTAATTATCAATTCGTTAAATTCAATAGCCAAATCCGATTTACTTTCGGCATTTAGACATTTCTTTTGCAACAGCAATAGACTGAGGGTCTTCGGTTTTTTCTAATTCCGAAATTATGTTTTTATAATTGTGATCGTCTCGATTTTGAGATAGCTTTTTTGTGGCCTGAATTTCTTCAATTTCTATTTCGAAACCAAAAATGCCTCTCGCTTCTCGCATTGTTTTTGCCGATAAATCTTCAACTTTGACAGGGTTTTCGGAGTTCACTTCGTATTTATCAACTAATTTTTTCAATTGTTCCAGAGAAGTTTCATAGTCAACAATTTTGATTCGGCCATAAATATGTACAGCGATATAATTCCAAGTCGGAACATTTTCATGATCGTACCAAGAAGAAGAAATATAACTATGAGGGCCAGTAAAAACAGCTAGAACGGCATCATTTGCTGCAAAACCTTCTGCCTGCGGATTTAGTTTTGAAATATGTCCCTGTAAAATTTCTTTCCCATCAGCATTAATTTCAAGTTCAATCGGAATATGTGTTGCGCACAATTTTCCGTTGGTCTGATTAATCAGGATTCCAAAGCTATTCTCTTTTAGAAAGGCTCTGATTTCTTCCTGATTTTCGTTTTTGTATAAATTCGGTGTGTACATGATCTTGTTGTTTATACAATTTGTCACATTGAGCGGAGTCAAAATGTTTTATAGCAAAGACTTCGACTCCGCTCAGTCTGACAATGGGTTAAATTCGTGACAATTAGTGAAATTTGTGTTTTAAATCACATTGACTTCAGCCTCAATCTGAATTCCAAATTTTTCAAAAACGGTTTTCTGGACTTCTTTAGAAACGGCTAAAATTTCTTGTCCTGTTGCGTTTCCGTAATTAACCAAAACTAAAGCCTGATTTTTATGAACTCCGGCGTCACCAAAACGTTTTCCTTTAAAACCCGCCTGTTCAATTAACCATCCCGCTGGAACTTTTACTTCAGTATCTGAAACTTCATAAAACTTCATTTCAGGAAACTTCTGATGGATTTTTTCAAAATCAGATTTTGATATAATTGGGTTTTTAAAGAAACTACCGCTGTTTCCTAATTCTTTTGGATCCGGAAGTTTACTTTGTCTAATCGCAATTACAGCATTGCTTACATCTTTTAAAGTGGGTTCAGTAATATTGTTTTTAGCCAATTCAGCTAAAATATCTCCGTAAGAAGTGTTGATTTTATGATTGTGTTTCGTCAATTTAAAAACAACCGAAGTAATAATATATTGGTCTTTTACTTCATTTTTAAAAATACTTTCTCGATAACCAAAATTACATTCGGCGTTTGTGAAAGTTTTCATTTCTTGAGTAGCAATATTCATCGCTTCACAAGAAACAAAAGTGTCTTTAATTTCGGTTCCGTAAGCACCAATATTTTGAACTGGCGTTGTACCGACATTTCCAGGAATGAGCGACATATTTTCTAATCCGCCAAAATTATTCTCGATCGTCCATACAACGAAATCATGCCAAGTTTCTCCAGCCTGACTTTGAACCCAAACAAAATCATCGTCTTCCTTTATTATTTTTTTGCCTTTTAAATCGATATGAATTACCAAAGCATCGATATCTTTAGTCAAAAGCATATTGCTTCCGCCACCCAAAATAAATTTTTTCTCGTTTTTGTTCGCTAACAAAATGGTTTTCAATTCGTCTATAGAATGAACTGCAACGAATTGTTTTGCACTGGCTTCAATGCCAAAAGTGTTGTGTTTTTTTAAAGAAAAATTGGATTGGATTTCCATAAATAAAAGGCTTTTTAATACGATTCAAAAGTAAGGATTATAATTTTTTTTTAACCGCAAAGACGCAAAGTTTTCGCAAAGTCCACAAAGCTTTGTGTTCATTGCGTAAATCTTAGCGAACTTTGCGGTTATATTATGTTCGAGAATCTAGCAACTCATGATATTTCTCAGAAATGACTTTCATATTAATCTCATAATTAGCATTTTCTTCCACAAACTTTCTGTTTCGAACAATAGCCTGATTACGAGATTCGGCATTTTCAAAAGACCAGATTAATTCATTGGAAAGCATTTCGATGTTGTCAACTTCAATTAATTGTCCATTTTCTCGATGTGTTATCCAGCTTTGATTTCCTGGGATATCTGACACTACAGGATAACAATTGCAAGCCATCGCTTCAAATAAAGATGCCGAAACGCCTTCTGTAGTTGGCATACTGATATAGATGTTTGATTGTTGCAATAATTTAGGAAGTTCTGTGTTTGGAATTCTGCCTGTAAAAATGACTTTGTTTTCGATTTGAAGTGTTGTAGTTAAATCTTTTAAATATTGCAATCTTGTTCCGTCTCCAACAATCGTCAGCGAAAAATCAATTCCTTTTTGGTGTAAAATTCCAAATGCTTTTAAAATAGAATCGTGCCGATATTCTGGCATTAGCGAACGCGTTACAATCGCTTCAATTTTATTTGAATTGTTTGTTGAAGGTTTAAAAATAGATAAATCAATTCCTTTTGGAAGAATTAGAACTTTACTCATGTCAACTCCAGATGTTTTCATGTGAATTTCCATAACAGGTCCCCATGCATGAATTAAATGTGCTTTTTTGAAAGCTTGTTTCTGAATGAATTTTTTTAAAGGATATAAAACAGATTCTTCTGGCCATAAATCGGTTCTCCCTTGCTGTGCGATGGCTATAGTTTTTGAACCTGATATTGCAGCAAGAAAACCATAACTTGTAGTTCTTTCCGCAATAATCATGTCTGGTTTTTCTCTTCGAATAATTTTTCGAATTACAAAAGGAGCGAATAAATATTCTAGAATTCTTTTGAATCTTTGCGTATTTGAAGTGTGAAGTTCCCAAGTGATGATTTCAAAATCACCAAATTCTTTAAGGCCTTTCATCCAGGTTATCGCGTCGGCGCGGTAAGATTCTCCAAGAAAAAGTATTTTTCTTTTCATTACAAAAGTTTTTTTAGCCACGAATTCACAAATTAATTTTAAATAATTCGTGAATTCGTGGCTATCTTTTTTACTCTTCAGTGTCTAAAGCGCGATTTATAAAGTCATTCAGAGGTTTTAAAGCAATAAGTCTTTTACTCATTTTTGAAACGAAATCTTTCTGCGTTACTTCAGAAATATCATAAGGTTGTGAAGCTGTAAAACTTTTTAGTTTTAAAAATTCAATTGCCGGATGATCTTTTTCGTAGCCTCGAGGCATACTTTTTAGAGAATTGTTTTCATTGACATCTAGACTTCCAAATTCTTTTTTAAAGTTTTTATCGCTTAAGATTTCCTGTAAATCATCATAGAAAAAAGCAATTTCTTTACGGACTTTTTTTAATTCGTCTGAGTCGGGAGAGTAAAATCCGCCGGCAATAAAACTGGCGCCTTTTTCTATGTGAACGTAATAACCGGAGCGATTTGCGCCTTTTGCTCCAGACGAAAGCCAGAGACCCAAATGTGCTTTGTAAGGAGATTTATCTTTAGAGAAACGGATATCGCGATTGATTCTAAAAGTACAGTCTTTAATTTCAAGTAATTCCAATGAAGGATCAAGCGGTTTCATAACATTCAAAAAATCGCCTACCAATTGATGATAATCTTTCTTAAAAACTTCGTATCGTTTTTTATTATCTTGAAACCATTCTCGATTATTGTTCTTTTTTAAATCGTCTAAAAATTGCAATGATTCTTTCGCTAACATATTCTGTGTTTTTTGATTGCAGTTATTTTTAAGGTTGCCACTAATTGCACGAATTTACACTAATTTTTTTATTGCTTGTCGATCAGCTTTGACAAAGTTTAAAACTTTGCCAAAGTTCTAATTAGTGAAAATTAGTGAAATTTGTGGCAAAAAATCATAAGTTAAATATCTTATAACTCTGATGTGTCGATTTTACAATCGCTTCAGTTCGTTCTGGATGTGTGTCAGAAATAAAAAGCTGGCCAAAAGTTTCGCTGTTTACCATTTCTACAATTTTGGCAACACGGGTTTCGTCCAATTTGTCAAAAATATCATCAAACAAAAGAATAGGTTTTACACCGCTTTGTTTTTTAAGAAATTCGAATTGAGCCAATTTCAAAGCAATCAAAAAAGATTTCTGTTGGCCCTGCGATCCGAATTTTTTTATTGGATGCGAATCAATCTCAAAAGACAAATCATCTTTATGAATTCCGACAGTGGTATAATGAAGCGCGCGATCCTTATTAATGTTTTCCTGTAAAAGCGTTAACAAATCTTTTTCAAACAAATGACTTTCATAAACCAATTGAACCGATTCTTCAGATCCAGTTATGGCTTGATGATGTATATTAAATATAGGTATAAATTGTTCTAAGAAATCTTTTCGTTTTTCAAAGATCGATTTACCATATTCATTCAATTGCTCGTTATATATAGATAAGGTATCATTGTCGAAAGTATGATTGAGCGCAAAATATTTCAAAAGAGCATTTCGCTGTACAATGACTTTTTGATATTGAATAAGCTGGTGCAGATAAGTCGAATCTAACTGCGAAATCACACTGTCCATAAATTTACGGCGTGTTTCGCTTCCTTCAATAATTAAATCTCTATCAGCAGGTGAAATAATTACTAGCGGAATAAAGCCAATATGATCAGAGAATTTATCATAGGCTTTCCCGTTTCGTTTCAAAACCTTTTTCTGTCCTTTTTTTAGACTGCAGACAATTTGTTCCGTTCTTTCGTTTTTCTCCAGTTCAGCATCAATTACAAAAAACTCTTCTCCATGTTTGATGTTTTGAACCGCCAGCGGATTAAAATAACTTTTTCCGTAAGCCAAATGGTAAATAGCGTCCAGAACATTGGTTTTTCCGATACCATTTTTACCTACGAAACAATTGATTTTGATGTCGAAATCAAAACTTGCTTCGGAAAAGTTTTTATAATTGAATAATGAAATTTTGTTAAGATGCATTTTTAGGAACTCCAGATGTAAAAATTACTGTTTTTTGACAGTGAAAATTTGAGGGTGCAAATTACCGAAAATTATCGATATAATTGGATTTGGAGAAGTTTAAGGTTCTTTTATTTTATCGCTTTCGCGGAAGAGAAAATAGATTATGAAAATATTTCTTTTAAAATAGTGATAAAATTGAATTTTTTTACCTCAGTTTCAAGAAAAATTTTATTTTTGCCGTTCACTAAATAAATTTTAAATGGCAACTTACAATAAAAGAGGATATAAGACACCAAAAGAAAAGGAAGTAAAAGAAGTGGTTACTGAAGAACAACAAGTGGTTATTGACGAAAAAGACAGCACAACGGCTGGTGTTTTCTCAAAATTAGATGAAACGGCTTCAAAAACTGAGGATTGGGTGGCTAAAAATCAAAAAATCATTATTGGTTTAGTGGCTGGTATTGCTGTTGCTACAATTGGATATTTGGCTTACCAAAAATTCATTGCAACTCCTAAACAAGATGAAGCGGCTAGCGAAATGTTTGTTGCGCAGCAAAACTTTGAAAAAGCAGTTAACGGTGTTTCTAGTGACTCATTATTCAAATTATCATTAAACGGTTCAGAAGGTAAATTTGGATTTATTAAAATCGCTGACGAATATTCTGGAACAGATGCTGGAAATTTAGCAAACTACTATGCTGGTATGGCTTACTTAAATACTGGTAAATTTGATGAGGCAATTAAATATTTAGGTGAATTCAAATCAGAAGATGCTATCTTAAGTTCTTTGGCTAAAGGAGCAATTGGAGATGCTTATTCTCAAAAAAACAACCAAAAAGAAGCTTTGTCTTATTATATTAAAGCGGCTGAGTCTAATAAAAATGATTTCACTACACCTCGTTTCTTATTAAAAGCTGGAAAAACAGCTTTAGCTTTAGGTCAGAAAGAAGATGCGTTGAAATATTTCAATGATATCAAAGATAATTACGACAGTACTCCAGAAGCAGCTCTTGTTGATGCTTTGATTGGATTAGCGCAATAAAAATTTTAGACTTTAGATTTAAGATTGTAGATTTGTAGTTAAGAATCTTCCCGACATTTCGGGACTAAATCAAAAATCTAAAATATTACAGATGGCTACTGAAAATAAAAATCTATCAGAATACGATAAAAACACAATCCCAAATGCGAAAGACTTTCGATTTGGGATTGTTGTTTCTGAATGGAATGATACTATAACAGAAGGACTTTATAATGGTGCTTTTGATGCTTTAATTGATTGTGATGTTCCGGCGCAGCAGATTATCCGCTGGAATGTTCCGGGGAGTTTTGAGTTAATTTACGGAGCAAAAAAAATGCTTCAAACTCAAAATGTTGATGCCGTAATCGTAATTGGATGCGTTATCCAAGGAGAAACAAAACATTTTGATTTTGTTTGCGAAGGCGTTACACAAGGAATTAAAGATTTAAATGTGCAGACTGATATTCCGGTTATTTTTTGTGTTTTAACAGATAATAACATGCAACAATCTATCGATCGAAGCGGTGGAGTTCACGGAAATAAAGGGACTGAAGCGGCAATTGCAGCGATAAAAATGGCTTATATTCGTCAACAGGCTTCTATTGCTCATGCATACAATCAGCCATTACTGACTTCGGGTGCGCTTCAAATAGAAGATTCTCCTAGAAAAATAGAAAACGAATAAAACACAATTGTTTTAAAAATATTTAAACCTATACTGTGTCATAACGGTATAGGTTTTTTTGTTTTTTTTATGATGCCTCTTCTTCTAAAAGACAACCAAAATTCATTAAATTTGTATTTCTTGGTTTATACAAACTAATCTAAACTCTAAAACTATTTTTGCTTAATGTCGAGTATTATTCAATTGCTTCCTGATCACGTTGCTAACCAAATTGCTGCTGGAGAGGTGGTTCAAAGACCCGCTTCAGTTGTAAAAGAATTGTTGGAAAATGCCGTTGATGCAAAAGCAACCGATATTAAATTGATTATAAAAGACGCTGGTAAATCGCTGGTTCAGGTTATCGATAATGGTGTTGGAATGACCGTTACCGATGCGCGTTTGTGTTTTGCCCGTCATGCTACTTCAAAAATCCGTCAGGCTGAAGATTTATTTTCACTTGGAACAAAAGGTTTTCGTGGAGAAGCTTTGGCTTCTATTGCGGCGATTGCGCACATGGAAATGAAAACCAAACAAGAACAAGACGAACTAGGAACGCATATCGTAATCGAAGGAAGTAAATTTGTTTCGCAGGAAGTGGCGGTTTTACCTAAAGGGACTTCATTTGCGGTTAAAAATTTATTTTATAATATTCCGGCCCGTCGTAATTTCTTGAAATCAGATACAGTTGAATTTCGTCATGTCATGGATGAATTTCAGCGTGTAGCTTTGGCACATCCAAATATTCATTTTAGCTTTTATCATAACGGAAGTGAGATGTATAATCTTCCAGCTGCAGGTTATCGTCAGAGAATTGTGGGTATTATGTCTGGTAAAACCAATGAAAAACTGGTGCCGGTAAATGAAGATACGGATATAATAAATATACAGGGATTTGTCTGCAAGCCCGAATTTGCAAAGAAAAATAGGGGAGAGCAGTTCTTTTTTGTAAACGATCGTTTTATAAAAAGCGGTTATCTGCATCATGCCGTTATGGCCGCTTACGAAGGTTTGTTGAAAGATGGTTCTCAGCCAAGTTATTTCCTATATCTGCAAGTACCGCCAAATACAATCGATATTAATATTCATCCGACTAAAACGGAAATTAAGTTTGATGATGAATCAGCTTTGTATGCCATTTTAAGAGCTTCGATCAAGCATAGTTTAGGGCAATTTAATGTTGCGCCTGTTTTGGATTTTGATAGAGATTCTAATTTGGATACGCCTTATCATTATAAAGATGTTGAAGTAGGAATTCCAACCATTCAAGTTGACGGAACATTCAATCCTTTTACAGATGATAAAACCAATCAGCATTATACTAAAGCAGGTTCGGGTTCAAGATCTGGAAGTTATAGTTCCAGTTCTTCGTCCTCTTCCTATTCTGGTTCGGGTTCAGGTTCAAGTTCTTCTTATTCGGGTTATTCTAAACGAGTAGAACCAACGGCAAGTTGGGAAAGTTTATATGTTGGTTTAGATACAGAAAATCCAGAAACTATAGAGAGTTCGCCGTTTACATTCGAAAATGAAGAAGTAACGTCTTCTTTGTTTAATGATGATGAAGTGGAACAGGCAACTCAGAAAACCTATCAGATTCATAAGAAATATATTGTTTCGCCAATTAAATCAGGAATGATAATTGTGGATCAACAACGTGCACATCAGCGTATTTTGTATGAGCAGTTTTTGCTGAATATGACTGTAAATCAAGCAGCGAGCCAGCAATTGCTTTTTCCGTTAGATTTGTTTTATTCTGCTTCAGAAATGAAACAGATTGAAGAATTAAAACCATCTCTAGAAACGACTGGATTTGTTTTTGATGATTCGAAAACGGAGCATTTAGTAGTTTCAGGAATTCCAGTAAATATTACAGAAAGCGAAGTGTCTCTGGTGATTGAACAATTATTGAGTGATCTGCAGGACGGAATTCCAGCCAATAGTTACAGTCAAAATGATACCATTGCCAAATCAATGGCCAAAAGTTTAGCGGTTAAAACAGGATCTTATTTAACCGAAAAAGAACAAGACAATTTAGTAAACGGTTTGTTTGCTTGTAAAGATCCAAATATTTCACCTTTTCAAAAACCTACTTTCATTACGATGCGTGTGGAAGATATAGATAAAAAGTTTGCTTTATGATGAATATGACTCCAGTGGTTAAACAACTGCTAATTATTAATATTATATTTTTTATTGGTTCTCAGTTAGTGCCAATATCTTACGAGTATCTTGCGATGTTCTTTCCAGAAAATCCAAGTTTTCAAGTGTGGCAGCCTATTACGCATATGTTTATGCATGGCGGGATTATGCATATTGCATTTAATATGTTTGCGTTGGTTTCTTTTGGATCTGCTTTAGAGCATTTTTGGGGAGGTAAAAAGTTTTTGTTTTTTTATATTTCATGTGGCTTAGGTTCTGCGTTACTTCACACAGCAGTAAACTATTACTTTTTTGAAGATACAATTAATATCTTGACTGCTAATGGTTATCATAAGGCTGATATTTTAAATATTTTAAGTCAAGGAAAAATAGATACGAGATGGCAGACTTTAGTAAGCGCTGCTCAATTTGATGGGTTTACAAGTGCTTATATCGGAACAGTTGTAGGAGCTTCTGGAGCTATTTATGGTTTGTTGACTGCTTTTGCTTTTATGTTTCCTAATGCGGAATTAGCGCTTATGTTTATTCCAATTCCAATCAAAGCGAAATACTTTGTTCCTGGGCTTTTATTAATCGATTTGTTTTTAGGGGTTAAAGGAACTTCTCTATTTGGAGGAGGAGGAACAGGAATAGCGCATTTCGCTCACGTTGGAGGCGCAATTACTGGTTTTTTAATGATGTGGTACTGGAAAAAAAATCAATTCAATAACAATCGTTGGAATTAATTTATAACTTTAAGATTGAATTCTAAAAACAAAAGAAGCTTCTATGAATATTCTAGATGATTTAAAATTACAATATAGATTGGGAGGTATTGCTATGCGTGTTATGTATTGGAACATTGCATGCTTTATTGTTTCTTTGATATTTTTTTATCAATATTCAATTGGTTTGTTTGATTTTCCGAGCTGGATTGCCTTGTCATCAGATCCACAGGTTTTCATGTTTAAACCATGGACTTTTTTAACGTATGCTTTTTTTCATGATGGATTTTTTCATCTGCTGTTTAATATGCTGGTGCTTAATTTTGCCAGCCAGTTATTTTTGACCTATTTTACTCAAAAACAATATTTAGGATTGTATCTTTTGAGTGCTATTTTTTCAGGAATTATTTTTGCCCTAAGTTTTTATGTTTTAGGAACTGCTGCTTCTATTGTTGGGGCATCGGCAGCTATTATGGCAATTTTGGTTGCGGCAACGACGTATTCCCCACTTATGGATGTTCGTTTGTTTCTCTTTGGAAATGTAAAGCTTTGGCATATTACCGCTGTAATTCTGATCTTAGATTTAATGCAGTTTCGTCTAGGAAATACGGGCGGACATATTTCGCATCTGGCAGGTGCTTTATTCGGCTTTATTTATATTAAACTATTGCAAAATGGTACCGATTTGAGTACTATTGTTTCTAGAACATTAGACTTTTTTGTCAATCTTTTTAGGAAATCCCCAACGACTCCATTTAAAAAAGTTCATAAAAATTACCAAAAACCTACACAAAAATCGACATCAAGAATTGTTACGAAAGACAAGACGCAGCAACAGATTGATGAGATATTAGACAAAATCAGCCAGTCAGGATATGACTGTCTGACAAAAGAAGAAAAAGAGTTTTTATTTAAAGCTGGAAAATAAACTTGTAGGAGACAAATATGAAAAACCTTTCTTGGTTTAATAAGATCATGTTCTTTTTGAATATAGTGCTGACTGTGCTTACATTCAGCGTTTATATCATGCCGTTTTTAGCACCTAAGAGTTTTCCACTTTTATCGGTGCTTACGTTGTTTATGCCGGCTTTTTTTGTTGCAAATGGATTGTTCTTTGTTTATTGGGCAATTCAGTTCAAAAAACGTCTTATTTTGTCTGGATTGGTTTTGCTTACCGGAATCACCTTTATAAATAAGTTCTATAAATTTTCGGCTAAAGAATATGTTCAGGACGAAAAAGATTTCTCTATTATGAGTTATAATGTTCGTCTTTTTAATGTTTTTAAGTGGCTGGACCGCGACGATATTCCTGAGAATATAAAAGCTTTTATAGACGAAAAGGATCCTGATATCCTATGTATTCAAGAATACTCAAATTCGGCACATTTGGATTTAAAAGTATATCCGCACCGTTATATTTTTATTGATGGTAAGAAGATAAAAACAGGTCAGGCAATTTTTTCTAAGTTTCCAATTATTGATGAGGGAAATATTGTTTTTCCAAAGTCAGATAATAATGTTGTTTATGCCGATATTAAACGGGGAAAAGATATTATCCGTGTTTATAATATGCATTTACAGTCCATTAAAATATCTCCCGATGTAACTGAAATTTCAGATGATATTGATAATGTCAATCAGAAGAAATCACAACGTATTTATGCTCGAATCAGTAAAAGTTTTAAACAACAACAGGAGCAGGCCGAAATCTTTAAAGAACATATCAAAAAATGCAAATATCCAATTATTATTTGTGGAGATATGAATAACAGTGCGTTTTCTTATATCTATAGAAGTATAAAAGGTAAACTCAAAGATGCCTTTGAGGAGGCAGGAGAAGGCTTTGGCGCGACTTATAAATTTAAATATTATCCTGCCCGAATTGACTATATTTTTACTGACAGCAAAATGAAAGTAAAACAGTTTAAAAGCTTTCCTGATTTTGAAAATTCAGATCATTATCCAATTATGACCCGACTTTCAATCGATCAGTTTTAGTGGTGTGAAGTTATATGTTAAAAGTTAGGTGTTGGAAGTTAAGGAAGCCTATAACGCATAAACCAATAACTTTTAACTTATATTATCTTCTGAGTTTTTAAATAATCTGTCGCAAATTTCCCTTCGTTAAAAAGCAAATCCAAAACGCTTAAGTTATTGATAAAGCCATGTTTGTCATCAAAAACCTGAGTGTATTTTTCGAAAGCATTAGTGTCTTTTTTTCCGTTTGCCAAATATCTAAAATCAGTAAAATCTGGTGTTTCGTGAAAATATTCAGTTGTTTTTCCGAATTCAAATTTCATGCGAAGACATTTTGATACAATGTCTAAAACTTCGAAATTCAAATCCATTAAAAAAGAATGTTTTTTCTCGAAAATCGGAACGATATCATCTTCAAAGTACTCGAAGAACGGAGAGCTTCTGTAAGCGGCTTCTAAAGACTTGAAATGCTGTTTCTGCCAGTCAAATTCATTTTCAATCAAAATGTCTTTTGTTTTTTGATGTGTTGCTTTTGAATGTTTAACAGGTATATTTAGTAATTGAATTCCGTTTGGACTATAGATATAAGTTCGGTTTCTATTAGTCTGTTTCTGAAAATTATCTTCCATTTCAAAAGTAATCTTGTCAGATTGCGCAATTACAGCAAAATGACTAATAGAAGGGAAATAAGTAGGAAGTAGTAAGGAATTCATGTTTGTCGTTCTTTGTTTAAAAGTTTCAGGTTTCAAGTTTCAAGTTTTGTAGAACTTGAAACTTGAAACCTGAGACAAAAATAACTTTTTTTTTAATTATGCTTTATTTTCTCTTTTTTTTCTCCAGACAAAATCTCCAACGAAATATAAGGCAAGAGCAATTAGGAAATATTTAAAGTAAGATTGTGGCTGACCTTCGCCATCAACAGTAGTGAAAACTCTGCTCCAGCGAATTTTGTTGATTCCTTTTCCGTTGGTATCCCAGCTCATCCAAATGAATACTGGTTTTCCAACAATATGATTTTCTGGAACATAACCCCAATAACGGCTGTCTTCGGAGTTGTGACGGTTGTCTCCCATCATCCAGTAATAATTTTGTTTGAAAGTATAAGTAGTTGCAGGTTTTCCATTGATTAAAAATTTAGAACCTTGTAACTCTAATTTATTTCCTTCGTAATTTGTGATTATTTCTTTGTAAAATGGAAGCGACTCGTTGTTTAAAGCAACAGTTTTTCCAGCTTCAGGAATATAGATTGGACCCATATTATCCTGGCTCCATTTGTTGATGTGCGGGAAAATTCTATTGTCGTTCGTTCTGTCAATTTTGCGAATTACCGCAGTTACACCCGGAGTATTTTTAAATCTTTCTGCACCTGCTTCTGTTAAAGAACCTAGGTAAAGAGTGTCTCTTTTTTCAGATGTAAAACCTGCAGGATCTGTGATGTCTAATTCTTTAAATAATTTTTCAAAATCAATTGGTGTTTTTCCGTCCAATGCTACAGAGTAAGAATATTGTGGTTTGGCTCTTTCTGGAAGAACTAATTTTTTTCCATTAATAAATACAAAACCATCTTTGATGGATAAACTGTCTCCAGGAATACCAACGCATCTCTTAACATAGTTTGATTTTTTATCAATAGGTTTGATAACGCCTGGTCTTCCTTTTGGTTCAAAGAAATAGTGAACTGTATCGACTGGCCAGTTGAAAACGACAATATCGCATCGCTTTATTTTTTGAATGGCAGGAAGTCTAAAATAAGGTAATTGCGGCCAGCTTAAATAAGATTTGCTCTTAGTTAATGGAATAGAGTCGTGAACCATTGGTAATGCTACCGTTGTCATTGGAACTCTTGGGCCGTAGTTTATTTTGCTCACAAACAAAAAATCACCAATTAATAAAGATTTTTCTAAAGATGATGTTGGAATGGTGTAAGGCTGTACTACATAAGTGTGTACTAAAGTAGCCACAATAATGGCAAAAAGCAACGAACTGATTGTGTCTGCTGTTTTGTTTTCAGGAGTTAATTTACGATCCTTATGATACTCTAGTTTTTGAGTGTAATTTACATAGTAGATATAAAATCCTAAAGTGAAAAGCCCTAAAATAGTATCTAAAGTAGATTTTTTACCAAATGTTCTTAAGGTTTCTACCCAAACAACTGGAAACATAATCAAGTTGATAATCGGAATAAAAAGAAGCAACGTCCACCAAGTAGGGCGTCCGATGATCTTCATTAAAACAATGGAATTGTATACCGGAACTGCTGCTTCCCAGCTTTTTCTTCCCGCTGCCTGATACAGTTTCCATGTGCCAAGAAAATGAATGATCTGTACTGCTAAGAAAAATACGAACCAAGAGTAAAGTGTCATAATAATGTATTTTTAAATTTTAAATTCAAAATCTTTTTTCTGCTGATTCCGAATCTTGTCAGTTTATTGTAAGTTTAAAACGTCTTTCATGCTGAAAATTCCTTGCTTCCCTGCAAGCCATTCTGCAGCGATGACGGCACCAAGGGCAAAACCTTCACGGTTATGCGCCGTATGTTTTATCTCTATGCTGTCTATAGGAGAATCGTAATTTACAGTATGAGTGCCTGGAACTTCTCCAATTCTTTTAGCTTCAATGTGAATTTGATTGTTTTTTGCTTCTTCTAAAGTCCATTCAGCATAATTACTGTTTTCAATAACGCCTTGAGCAAGAGAAATTGCTGTACCGCTTGGCGCATCTAATTTGTGAATGTGGTGAATTTCTTCCATTGAAACTTTATAAGAATCAAATTGTCTCATGATTTTGGCTAAATATTCATTCAATTCGAAGAAAATATTTACGCCTAAGCTAAAGTTTGAACTAGAGATAAAACCACCTTTTTTCTCGTTGCACAGTGCAATCATTTCGTCATAATGTTCTAACCATCCAGTTGTTCCAGAAACAACAGGAACATTGGCATTGAAAGCGGCAGAGATGTTGCTTACGGCTGCTGATGGAACACTGAAATCTATGGCAACATCGGCTGTTGAAAGTCCGTCGTAAGTGTTAAATTCATCCTTTTTTAAAACTATTTCATGACCTCTTTCTAAAGCAATTCTTTCGATTACTTTACCCATTTTTCCGTATCCTAAAAGCGCAATTTTCATTATGATTATATTTTTTTTGATTTTTTAAATAGAAATGAATCTATTAAAACTTGTAATTAAAGGTTAGTCCAACGTTTGGTTTAAATGTTACATCGGCTGGGTAAATTTCTGGGCGCATTGATAGTCTTTCGTTTACGTTAAACTGAATCAAAGCGGCATCAACATTGGCGTCTATTATGTTAAGAACATAAAAACCAACAACAAACAAAGCAGATAAGTCTCTGTTTCTTTGATAGAATTTTTGGCCGGCAATTAATCGACTATCGTCTAGAAATTGATAATTATCGTCATTGTAACCTTCTAACCTTCGTTTGTAGGCATTACGATAATCACGGTATTTATTGTTGTTGTCTATGTAGAAATATAAACTGGTTCCAATTGCTCCATAAACTAATGGAATTTTCCAGTATTTTTTATTGTATGCTTGACCTAGGCCAGGTAAAATAGCAGAATAAAAGGCTGCTTTTGCTGGTGTAAGCGGGTCTATTTCTTGTAATGCAGTAGTGTCTTTTACGACCAAAACCGTGTCTTTTTTTGCCTGGGCAAAAAGAGAAACGGTTCCTGTTAGAAAGAACAATAGACCGATGGGGACAATTTTATTCACTATCCGTTTATTAATTTTATAATTCTGTTAAAGTCAGCTTCAGAATTAAATGGAATTGTAATTTTTCCTTTTCCGTTACCAGCGACTTTTATATCAACTTTCGAACCAAAGTAATCGTTGAAAGTATTTTTTTGTGTTTCTCTAACGATAAATGCAGAATCGGCTTTTGGTTTTCCTTCTGCTTTTGCTGGAACACCTTCGTGGTAATTTTTCACCAAAGCTTCGGTCTCACGAACCGAAAGGTTTTGGCTTACGATTTTTTGGTAAATATCTGTCTGAGCTTCTAGGTCATCAATATTAATAATAGCACGACCGTGTCCCATGCTGATAAAACCGTCACGAATTCCAGTTTGAATAATCGGGTCTAGTTTTAAAAGACGCAGATAGTTTGCAATTGTTGAACGTTTTTTTCCAACTCTTTCACTCATTTGCTCCTGAGTTAATTGAATTTCGTCAATCAAACGCTGGTATGAAAGTGCAATCTCAATTGGATCTAAGTCATGACGCTGAATGTTTTCAACCAAGGCCATAACCAATGATTCGTTGTCGTTTGCAATTCTAATATAAGCAGGAACAGTTGTTAAGCCTACTAATTTAGAAGCACGAAGACGGCGTTCTCCAGAGATTAACTGATATTTATTGAAATCTAATTTACGAACAGTAATAGGTTGAATTACACCAAGTTCTTTGATAGAGGTGGCTAATTCGCGTAAAGATTCTTCATTAAAATTGCTTCTAGGCTGAAATGGATTTATTTCAATCGCATCTATCTCAAGTTCAATGATATTTCCAACAACCTTATCAGCATTTTTGTCTTCTACTGATTGGATGTCGTTTTCAGGATCTTTTAATAGTGCTGATAATCCTCTTCCTAAGGCTTGTTTTTTAATTACTTTTGTCATAAAAACTATTTGCTGTTTTTCTTTATAATCTCTTGAGCTAAATGAATATAGTTTACAGCACCTTTACTGGTTGCATCATAGTTAATGATGCTTTCGCCAAAACTTGGAGCTTCACTTAGTTTTACATTTCGCTGAATTACAGTGTCAAAAACCATATCGTTAAAGTGTTTTTGAACCTCTTCAACAACCTGATTAGATAAACGTAATCTTGAATCGTACATAGTTAATAACAAACCTTCGATGTCAAGATCAGGGTTATGTATTTTTTGAATACTCTTAATAGTGTTCAATAATTTTCCTAATCCTTCAAGTGCAAAATATTCACACTGAATAGGAATGACTACTGAATCTGATGCTGTTAAGGCATTCAGGGTTAACAAACCTAGAGATGGCGCACAGTCAATAATGATATAATCATATTCTTGTTTTGCCTCTTCTAATGCTTTTTTAAGCATATACTCGCGGTTTTCTTTGTCAACCAATTCAATTTCGATCGCAACAAGGTCAATGTGAGCAGGAATCACATCTACGTTTGGCGCTGTACATTTTAAAATGGCTTCTTTTGGTGTTACAGTATGCTCAAGAATTTGATAAGTACCAGTTTCAACTGTTTCTACATCAATTCCAAGACCAGATGTGGCATTGGCTTGAGGATCAGCATCAATTAATAATACTTTTTTTTCTAGAACACCTAATGCGGCTGCAAGATTTACTGATGTAGTAGTCTTTCCAACGCCTCCTTTTTGATTAGCAATAGCAATGATTTTGCCCATTTATTTTCTGAATTTTGAACCGTAAAAATACAATTATTTATGGTTTTTGAAAATCTATTTTGTTAACATTTAAGAAAGTTTGGTTATCCGTTGTATGGTGGGTGTTTACAGATATTTATTTTGTTTTCAATAGTAATTATTAACGATGATTCTTACTGTTTATCTATGGCTTTTTGTCAGTTTTGGCAAGTTTGTGAAATTTGAGCGGTTTTTTTAATTGATTTTTTGGTTTTAGATTTTCATGTCTTTTTTTATTATTTGATGTCTAATGAAAAAAGAATTGCTTTTGAAAGAATTTGTGTTCATCTAGATTTGTCAATTTTCAAAAAGTATTTTTTTGGATTATTTAGGAATGACAGAAATTAAAATGCTCATTGGAGACGAATGGAATATGTTGAATATGGTTTGCTTTTGTTGTTAAGGCATAAATAGTTCCTTTTTGTATAGTTTTTGATGGGAAAATTGGAACCAAAAACGGACTTTTAGATTCATGATTATTGGTATTTTGGCTTTTTAGAAAAACGTATTACTGTCAAACCCAAAATGAATATTTATGATCAAAAAATCGACCTCAGTGTTTATTGCATTTGCATTTATGCTCACTCTCTGCAGTTTTGAAACGGTCTGTTTATCTGATAAAAAAACACAACAGGAAAGTATAGAACGCAAAATCGTTTATAATAAAAAGAAACACAATACAACATTGTCATGGTCAGCATTTGGCTCTTCAGGAAATTATATTATTTCAAGAGGTGGAAGTCGTCTGGCATCTGAATTTGTACAAGTAGGTTCCACTTCAAAGCTAACATTTACAGATTCTAAACCTAATAAAAACAAATACGAGAACTATTATAAAGTTACCCGTAACGATGTAACAGTTATAATTTCGTTAGAGAATCAAATTTTTGGTGACAATATGTATTTCTATGATAGGAAATATGAAAAAGCAGAAACAGCCAGAAATGATATTAATGCACAATTTGAAACTATCGGTTTAGGCGGTGCAAATGGCGAATGGACAACAAAACGACAAGCTTATTATTTTAAGCCAAATGTTAATGGACAGACTTATGACTCAGGAGGATCCGGTTCTGCATCATCTGCCGAGTCGAATTCAATAGAATTAGGGTTTTATTCTCATATTGGAGGTTTGGGCAAAGTTCCTTCAGCTGTTAAATTAGGTTCTGTTTTTACCAGACCTCATCTTTCCGATGGCGCAAACGCTACTTGTACTTTTTGGCGATCTATGGAAAATATTACCGTAATGCGTGATTTTGCTTGGACGGTTTCTCAGTCAACAAGCGCTAGAAGAATGTTGCTTGAAAGTACTTCGAAATATATTTCAGACATTGGAAACACCAATTTTTGGGGAAGTGGCGGTTTTATTGCCGATACACATTATACCTCGTCAAGACCAAATTGGGGAGGACAGCAGCAATGGTATACTAGAAATGCTGTTTTTCCTTCGGGTTCTGGAGCGATGGGCGGTTCGTATAATATGGTTTGGCAGGGCTGTGTTAACCCGCCACAAGCTGATGATGTGAATTCTCCGATTTCGACAACGCCAATTATTAGAGAAAAACCTTTTCTTTTTTTAGATGATGATGGGGAATATAAAATATTTGTTCCAGAATGGCAAAAAGATAGAGTGGGAGTTTCTTGGTCGTCAACTGATATTGGAAAAGGTGAGATTCAAGATTTGCTTACGAATTGGTATGTTACTAAAGAAGGAGATACAGACGTTGAAATTAATGCGGCATTAAAATCAGGAAGAAATATATTTTTTACTCCGGGACATTATGCATTGAATGCTCCTATTCAGGTAAATAGAAAAGATGCGATTCTTTTAGGAGCAGGTATTGCTTCAGTAACATTGGAACCTACAGAAAAAAATAGTTGGGGATGTATTTATGCAGATGATAAAGATGGGATTGTTATTGCTGGACTTCTTATGGATTCGTTGAATAGTACAACGTATCAGGTTAGAGTTGGCAATGAAGAGACAAAAGCATATCATTCGGAAGATCCTTTATTGCTTTCGGATATTACTTGCAGAGTTGGTGGCGTTCAATCTAAAAATATTCAGATTCAGGTTTCGATGCAGCTAAATAGTAACAATGTGGTTGGCGATCACTTTTGGTTATGGCGTGCCGATCATGGTTCGCAAAAAGGTGGAGACTTACGCTGGACAAGAGATAGATGTAAAAACGGACTTATAGTTACTGGCAATGATGTAACGCTTTACGGGTTATTCACAGAACATTATCAGGAATATGAAGTTTTGTGGATGGGAGAGCGTGGCAGAACTTTTTTCTTCCAGAACGAACCGCCATACGATGCGCCAAATCAGGCGAGTTGGAGCAGTCAAGGAGGTAAGGTTGATGGTTATGCCGCATTCAAAGTTGCTAATGGAGTAAAGGAACATCATAGTATTGGCATGGGATCTTATGCAGTTTTTACAGGAACTGATGGAAAAGTAAATAAGAAAAATGGTTTTGAAGCGCCTAATAGTCCAAATGTAAAGTTGGAAAAAATGTGTATTACCCGCTTTGCTGGGTCTGGAAATATTCAAAATGTAATAAACAGTACAGGAGGAAGTACGGCAACTGGTGTAAAACGTGTGGCTTCATATAATAATGGAGAAGGTATTCAGCCTTATGATGAAGAGTTTGTCTTGCCAAATAATGAATCTTATCCTGTTTACATTAAAATGGATAAATAGATTAAGATATAGTTTTTTAAATATAGCCCGTGGTTTCAACCACGGGAAACATATTGTGGTATTATAATGCGTCCCTGTGGTTGAAACCACGGGCTATGTTTAGATGCAGTTGTTTATTTGATTATGTAATTTTGAATTAATTCGATAAATACAATTGGGGTGTAATAACCGGTTGGTTGATTTTGAGTTTATTGCAAAAAAAAGTCTTTTCATTTTTTGAAAAGACTTTTGTCGGGGTGGCAGGATTCGAACCTGCGGCCTTCCCGCTTTAAGGCGGGACGTGATAACCGAGCTACGCTACAATTGATATTCAAAATTTATGTCT
>NZ_FOMH01000021.1 GCF_900112575.1 Flavobacterium phragmitis | reverse complement strand
GTCAGTATTGCTGTGAACGTTTTCGCTGTTGCGGGTGCAAAAGTAGAACCTTTTTCCGCTTCCGCAAGCTTTTTTCGGATGTTTTTTTGACTTTTTTTCATTCTTTTTCTTAACACACTGGTAACCGACCCTTTACATCTTGAAGTTTTTTCTTCCCTTGTGGGGTTTTTCCTCGTTTGACCATTATTTATCTTGTTTTGCCGCAAAGGCGCCAAGCCACAAAGCCTGTTTTCCGCCCTTTTTGACATCGAAAACACGCAAAGGTGCTGGGTTTTTAATTCGATTTCTTGTGAAAACGTCTTTTCCTTCCGGAATTTTCTTCTCAAAACAGCTGCCCTAGCCCCGATAGTCCCGAAGCTTCGGGAGAAATCCTTTTGCTTTTTCCTTTAAAAAGCAAAAGATTACTTCGTCAGTTCGCTATCGCTCGTGTGAAGCGGATAGCAGGAAAATGCTCCTGAAAACTTAAATTCCAATTTCCAGTTGCACGTCTTTCTTATCTCATATCCGCTATACACAGTAGACGCACTGCGGTGCGTCTCTACCAGAAAATAGGAATACACTATTATATATATGTATAAAAAAACAAAACCGGCAGATTTTGGAAACCTGTCGGAATCTAGAAATAGAATTTACTCCTATATATCCAAAAAAAACATAATGAAATACCTATATGATGATTTCACTTTTTTTCCTTCAAATTCAAATCGTAGAAAGCCCTTCCAAGCTCTCCTAGAAACGGTAATCCAATTTGGTCATATTCGTAAGTATCATCATTGAAAATTTGATCTTCGTTTATCAATAAAGTTGCACTGATTATAAATTCTACTTCATTAACTTCATCTACGATGTATGCACAATCTACTAATGTTCCGTAAGCATCACCAACTTTGTTGTACATTTTTATGTTGCTGGGAATAGCTCCTTTGGTATCGCCAAACATAAAAAACTTGCAGTAACCATCATAATATTCGCTTGGATCATAACCTGCATTTCTGGGTAAATTCTGCATGTCATACAAAAGAAGTTCTCTATTTTCTGGTGATAAATCAAAACGTTGTTTCTTTGAAAAATTTTCAGGAAAAATAATTCTTTTCATAATGCCGTGCAGTGTTTCTAGCGGAAGGTAATTTTTATTGCTAAAATCCATTGGCGCATTAACTAGTTTACCATTCTCATAATATCCTTTACCTTTTAATATTTTATTGATTTTCAAAGGTGTAATTTTACTGTCGCTAACACTTGGAATAGTAATTCCCTCACCATCATTTTTATAAAAGCTAATCTTTTTTGTTTCTGAAGCTCCTGAATTTGGAGCTGATAAACGATGCGCGATACGGACTTCTTTTAATCCTTTATTCTTTAATTCTTGATTAATATAGTCACGTCCCATCAATTCATAAAAGTCATTGCTTGCTTCATTTGAACTTACTGCAAAGATTTTACGCAAATCATCTGAAAAAGAAAATTTACTTTCACCATTATTAACATCAAAAACGGTGTTTACATCAACGCCTTTCATCTTGCTCAGTTTTTCTAAAGCTAAAACTGCAATAGGAAGTTTAACTGTACTGGCAGGATAATAATAATTTGAAGCATCAACGTTGAATTTATAATCTGTTAAAACAACTTTTCCATTGTTTTTTCTTTTTACAGCAGTATATATAATTTGTAACTCGTAGGATTCAGGCTCACCTGCCACTTTTTTTATAGCATTATTATCACTCTTTAAAACTTGATTAATTGGGTTATTTTTTAGCGTTTTACAATTTGAAAAAAGGCATAAGATGTAAAATAAAAAAAGGAATCTGTACATAATTTCGTTTTTTAGTAATTCATTTAAATGAAGGTAAATTTCTCTTTCCTTTCAAAATATTTCTCAATTAATTGCTGTTCTAAAGAATCAGAAAATTAAACTATATTTTTCAAGCCTCATAATAAAAAGGAAGGTATTGCTACCTTCCTTTTCCGTCAAATTATCCAAAAACAGTCTTCTTCAATATTCTACAAGTAAAATTGATTTTTTACTAAAAAAACGCTGCATTGAATTCAACTAGTGCAATTGGTAACCAAACCCTTTAAACCACTCAAATAGGTTAATGAAATAATTTAACTATATGTTTTATCAGGCTTTTCAGAATAATCTAGGTCCACATGAAAAGTTTCTTTTAACTGTGACAATGCCAGCAATGCAATAAGAGATATAAGGGTTCCTACGACCATTCCTGCACTAATAATATTGCTATCAAAAATGGTATCTCTAAAATAGGAATAGACTAATATGATTAAAGGCAATGAACCACGTACAAAGTTTGGTACAGTAGTAGTAACTGTAGCCCTAATGTTGGTTCCAAACTGTTCTGCTGCAATAGTCACAAACAATACCCAATATCCAACAGAAGCCCCCATTACTAAACACAATAAATAAAATAATGTTGTTGAGATTCCGTCAGCCAAAAGATATACAAAGATCATGGCAAGATTAAACACCAAAAACCAATACATCACTTTTTTTCTGCTTTTTAGCCATTGACTCAAAAGTCCGCTGGCGATATCTCCAAAGACCAATCCTGCATAACAAAATGCTATCGCTTTTCCCGCTTCTATTGTTTCTGCCTGCTGTACGTTTAATGCTTTTGCAAATTCGGGCGAGAAAGTAATGAGTACTCCAACCAAAAACCAAAGCGGCATTCCAATCAGAATACAATTGATGTATTTAAAAAATCTTTTTTTATTAGTAAAGAGCGATAAAAAATCTCCCTTGGCTTCGTTTTGTTCCTGAACTTTTTTAAAGATTCCGGATTCGGTAATACTTATTCTTAAAAACAATAATAAGATTCCCAAAACTCCTCCTGCATAATAACATAAACGCCAGTCCTGAAAAATCTCATAAATAAGATATGCGGCAACGGCTCCAGAAACTCCAACAGAAGCTACAATCATAGTTCCATAACCGCGTTTTTCTTTTGGAAGAGATTCTGCTACAAGTGTGATTCCTGCTCCAAGTTCTCCCGCAAGTCCAATTCCTGCGATAAGTCTCCAAAAGGCATACGCTCCAATTGTATCTACCATTCCGTTTGCGATATTGGCAACCGAATAAATAAGGATAGAGCCAAACAAAACAGAGATCCTACCTTTTTTATCTCCTAAAATTCCCCATAATATACCGCCAAACAGCATTCCGAACATCTGCATGCTGATTAGATATTCCCCCTGATTGCGAATGGCATCGCCTGTTATTCCAAGATCTTTTAGACTATCTGTTCGAACAATTCCGAAAAGCAAAAGATCGTATATATCAACAAAATATCCCAGTGCCGCTACAATTACGGCTGCATTTAGAATTGATTTTGATTCTTTAGCTTCAAGCTTTGAAAATTTCATAATTGGTTTTGGTTTGATAATTTGGATTAGTAAGTTATTAATATATGTTTTTTGAAACACATAGAAACATAGATTTTTCTTTCTGTTGCAAAGTTGAATGAAACAAACTAGTTTCTCACATATAGCTATGTGCTTTTATGCAAGTGAAACGCCTTTAATAGATAATGAAAGACTATGTCTCTATGTGTTTAAAAAAATTATTGTCAACGTTTATTAAATTAATGAGCAATCCAGATATCTTCAATTTCCTCTAAAGATTTACCCGTTGTTTCAGGTACGTAGAAACGTGTTATTAAAAGATATGGAATACACATTACTGCAAAAATCCAAAATGAAATTGCAGGACTTAGCGATTCTAGTAATACAGGAGTTAACTGTCCGATGAGATAAGAACCAATCCAAAGAGAAAAACCTGCCATTGACATTGCCAACCCACGGACTTTCACTGGATACATTTCTGATATTAAAACCCAAATGACAACACAAATTGAAATGGCACAGAAGAAAATATAACCAATGATTAAATACAACAGAATGTTTGGATTGTTGAATTGTAAATAAAAATAAGCACCGATAGCAATAAGCATGGCAAACATTCCAGTTACTCCTACATATACTAATTGTTTTCTTCCGATTTTATCTACCAGATACATTCCTAAAATAGTTGAAAGTACGTTTACAACCCCAATCACAATCTGAAAATCCAGTGATCCCTGTGATGCCATTCCTGCTTCTTTAAAGATAATTGGCCCATAATAAAAAATGACATTTACTCCCATGAATTGTCCAAGAATTGCAAGACTCATCCCGATAAATAAAGCGGTTCTATAACCCGGCTGAAATAAAATTCTCCAGTCTGACTTTTCTTTATTTGAAATTGATTTCTTTGTGTTTTCCATTTGTTCCTGAGCTTCCTGTGCACCAAATAATTGTGTTAACGTTTTTTCTGCTGCTTCCAGATTATTTTTAGAAATCTGCCATCTCGGACTTTCTGGAATAAAAAAGATAATCAAGAAAAATAAGAAAGAAGGCACGCCACACAATCCTAACATTCCTCTCCAATATTCGGTCTGGAAAATAACTTTTGTCCATTCTGCCTCAAATTGGCCAGAAGTAGCTAAACTTAAAACTTTTGCATTGGCAAAATAAGAGGCAACGATACCAACTGTAATAGCTAATTGATAAAGTGTTACCAAAGTTCCTCTAAAACGTGCTGGGGAAACCTCAGAAATATATAGCGGTGACACAACAGAAGCAACACCAATTCCCATTCCTCCCAGTATTCTAGCCCAAATAAGAGCTTCAAAACTGTTTACAAACATACAGCCTGCTGCCGAAACTGTAAATAAAGTTGCTGCCAGAAGCATCGTCCATTTACGTCCTAAAACATCTGATATCTTTCCTGCAAAAGCAACTCCGATAATTGAGCCGATTAAAGCACAACCAACATACCAGCCAGTTGAGACATTATCTAATCCAAATTGTTTAGCTACTTGTTCAATAGTACCAGATATAACAGCTACGTCATAGCCGAAAAGAAATCCACCAATAGCACCTATTACAGATAGGAAGATTATGTATTTAAAATTTTCTTTTTGATTCATTTTTTGTGGTTGCTTTGGTTAGTTAAAAATATAATCTTCATTCTATTTTATTCCGAAATATTCTTTGTAACGATCGTACAAATGTCCCGCCTGTAAATAAGCAGATTGCGGACTCATAAAATGAGAAAACTCGAAAGTGATTCCTTTTTGATATCCAGCTCGCTGCGCTGCTTCAAGTTTTAATCTCAGTTTCTCAAATTTGATTGGGAAGAATTTAATTGGCATATCTCTGTCAAAAGTTTCTGCATTTGTCCAGCATTCTAGTCCGTATTTATCTCCTAATTTTTTGTTTACCGAGAAAAAGGCGTCCAATTCATCATAATCAATATGTCCGTCCTGAAATGCACAGGCATCAACAGCGCCTTTGATTCCGTCGAAGATTTCACCCCATTCTTTTTCATGTTCCTGAACAGAAACGGCATCTTCTTTAGACAATTTTCCAGATGCTGCCATTACTGCTTTTTTGCCATCAATCCAAGGCGACATAAAAGTTGGCAATCCGCCAGAAACATCTTTACATAGTTGTCCCAAAGTTCTGAATGATTCGATAGCGCCTTTGGTTTTACGGCTGATCTCTCCACTTAAATACCAGCCTGAGAAACTTTTGTAATGTCCGTATTTTTTCCAAACCTCTTCAATCACAAATTTATTTGCTTCTATTTCGGTTGTCATATCTCCTGTATCCCAATACACTCCAGAATCGTATAATCCGAAATAAAACTTCATTTTATGTTTATCTGCCAAACGCAGGTACATATCTAAAAGATCAACACCTGGTTTATAACAGCCTCTTTTATTGATTAAATATTCTGAATTGTAGGTAATGAATTTTCTATACCCCGAGCGAATCATAATAACGGTATCGATACCAATAGCTTTCATGTGAGCAAAATCGCGATCCCATTCTTTTTCTCCCCAGTTCTGATGTGGAATATCATGTGAAATTTCATCTAAGAAAGTTCCTGTAATCCTTAATGCATTTCCTTTAGGCACTACTAATTCCGGACGTTCATCAGTAATTATCCCTGGCTTTTCAATGTCTTTTATAGACGAATCACTCTCAAAAGAACTCAATAACGGAATACTTATTGCAGATGCTGCTCCCAATCCTAATTGGCTCAAAAAATCTCTTCTGGTTTTCATTTTTTATGTTTTTATAGCTTAGTAGTTATTTTTTTTTTTTATCTGAACCAAAAATATCAATTGATTCGCCACTTTCGCCAAAAGAACTCAATTTAAAGTGACTTTTGGCAGGACATTGCATATCTGTAAATCGTTTCGTATGCATGGGTGCTTTTACTACATTTCCATCTACAGAACGAAACAAAAAAGCTTCTACCCATTTGGCACCAGTTACTTTTGCTGTTGTAGCCTGAGCTGGTTTTCCTTCATTTGCTACTTGATCGATTGCATTTACTCTTTTGTATTGTGCCATAACTGTCGGGTCATAACCATCAACATCAAATATTTGTTCGTACTTTTTTCCGGCTCCTTCAACAATAAATTTCAATTTTTTGGATTCAATCAACTGAAGACTCATTGTAACGGTTTCTCCCGAATACCAATAATATTTAGCTTCAGCTGGCGCATTCATATAATATGCAGTTTGCCCTGATTTATAACCCGTGCGACGCAAAAATGGACGAAATGCTTTATGTTCTTTACTTATAGAACCATCTGTCTCACGAATTACTTCCCAGGTTAAACCAATATCTGTTTCCTGTTCGTCTGAATTTCCTCCTAAATACACTGATGCATTGTCTAAATAGGCACCCGATTTCTTAGGATTGGTTCTTGACGGATCGTATGCTATAACCGGCAACGTCACCGTTCCTCCTATTCCTAGCCAATAATCTTTGCTCGAATATGCTTTTCTGTAATAGGCTCCAGCAAAACATGGACTTGAAGCCGGAGGCAATATTTCATTTTCAAATTTGGTTTTAATCTGCTTTTCTATACTTATTTTTTTAGCTGCTTTTGACTGAGAATTGCTTTCCGGACAACCGGCCAAAAAAAGTATAAATGAGAGAGTACATAATGGAATTAAACAACTGTTTTTCATGGTTATTTATATGGTATTTAGTTAATTGTAATTTCGTCTACAAACAAAAATGTCGGCTGTCCAGCAGAATAATGCCATTCTGGAATCTGTTCAAAAATTGGTGCTTTGATTTTTACATATCTTGCATCCTGTGAAGTAAAAACAGCTTTCAAATTGATAATTTTAGGACCATCTCCTTTTTGGGCAATTTTCAAATCTTCACTATGAACTGGATTGAAATTTATTCCATCTGCAGAGACAAGAACCTGAAACTCTTTAGGACCAAAAATCCAGTCGTTTGGAGATGTAAAGGTGTTCATACTCACTTCTGATATCTGTTGGATGGATTTTAAATCGATAGTGGCTTCAAAATCATCTTTGTAAAGTGCTATCCAGTCTCCGGTACTAAATGCCGTCGTTCCTATTCTTCCGTCAACCAATGTTTTTCCGCCATTAAAACGATAACGCTCAATAGGTTCATTTTTTAATACAATTGGTTTTGCTGTAGCTTTGTTGAATTCAAACTTTTTGGTAAAGACTTTGCTCGTATAATTCTCTGAAATAACAGTCGCTTTTACTGTTACAGGATTCGTTATAATTATACTTTCTGTATATTTTGTACTTTTTAAAGTAGGCTCTGAACCATCCAAAGTATAATAAATAGGCGATTTACTGGAAGTTTTTAAGTTTAGAATCAATTGACCGTTTTCTGTATCGACTTTGTATTCTGGAGAAACTTCCAAAATATGTTTGGCATAATTGTAATTCAGTTTATCATAGATTTTCAAAAAACCAGATAATCGATTCAAAAAATCACCATAATTCTTTTTTTCAGGCTCCATCCAGACTACTTCGCTTAAAGCAGCAAGTCTTGGCAAAACCATGTATTCTGTCTGGGAATCAGTATTTATATATTCTCTCCAAAGATTTGCCTGTGCACCAATAACCAATTTTTTCTCCTCTTGAGTTAGTCCATTTGGAATTGGTTCAAAGGAATAAACACGTTCCATGTTGATAAAACCGCCAATTGCTAGTGGTTCTGAAGCCGCATCAGTACTTTGGTAATAGTCAAAATAAACATGTGAGCTTGGTGTCATAATCGCTTTATGTCCTTGTTTTACGGCATCAACTCCTGCCTGAGAACTTCTCCATGACATTATGGTTGCGTTTGGAGCAATACCACCTTCCAATATTTCATCCCAGCCAATTACCTGCTTTCCTCTTGCATTTAAGAATTTTTCAATTCTGGACATGCAATAACTCTGAAGCTTTTCTTCGGCACTATGCTGGCTGTCTTTTTTCAGCCCCAATTCTGCAATTTTAGCCTGGCATTTAGGACATTTTTCCCATCTTTTTTTAGGACATTCATCACCTCCGATATGATAGTATTTGGAAGGAAAAAGCGGAATTAATTCTGTAAAAACATCTTCTAAAAAAGTAAACGTTTTTTCATTTCCAATACAAAGAACATCGTCCGAAACTCCCCATTTTTTATATACTTCATACCCTTCTCCTACACAACCCAGTTCCGGATAAGATGCCAATGCAGCAACCATATGACCAGGTAAATCGATTTCGGGAATAGTCGTTATAAAACGTTTTTGAGCGTAAGCTACAACTTCCTTAATCTGTTCCTGTGTATAAAATCCTCCATGAGGTTTTCCATCATAAACCCCAACCTGTTTCCCTACTTGTGTTTCAGTTCTTATCGCTCCAACCTGAGTTAATTTTGGATATTTTTTGATTTCTACGCGCCATCCCTGATCGTCTGTTAAGTGCCAATGAAAAGTATTGATGTTATGCAAAGCCAATAAATCAATATATTTTTTAACAAATTCTACCGATGCAAAATGACGGGCAACATCTAAATGCATACCGCGATAAGCAAATCTTGGGTAATCTGTAATGGCAACGGCAGGAAGTTCGATTTGTAATTTGGCTTCATTTTCAAGCAATACTTTACGCAATAGCTGAACACCATAGAAAGTTCCAGCACTTGATGCTCCGTTTATATTGATTTTGTTTTGATTTACATCAAAAGTATAAGCTTCTGAATTGTTGCTTTTTAAACTATTTTCTAGAACAATAACATTTTCTTTAAGAGGCGAATTTGTAACTTGAACTTTTATTCCTTTTGCAATTTCAATATATTCTGACAGAAAAACAGCAATTCGATTTAAACCGCTATCATTTTTTGGAGAATAAATTTTTGTTTTTGACGAAAGAACAAATGGTTTTCCTGAAACCGAATTTATGTTTTGCGCTAATGGAATTGTTCTGTAAATCTCATACTTTTTTTCCTGTGCTGAAAGCAGGAAAACTCCAAAAAGAAGAACAATAAAAATAATATACTTTTTCATGTTTAAATATATTTTATGAATTAAAACATACTGCTTGCTTTTTTTCCACTCCCGATAGCTATCGAGATAAAAAGATTGGAAGGATTTTTTCTCCCGCAGATTTTGCAGATCAAGCAGATTTTTTCTAATCTTTTTATCCTCTTAATCTGTGGCTATATTTTATCTACCAATCTGCTAAATCTGCGATATTTTTTTTAGCCCGCAGATTCGGCTGATTCAGCGGATTTTTTTCCAATCATTTTAATTCTGTTTATCTGTGTCTACATTTTATCTGCCTATCTGCTAAATCTGCGAGCAAATTTTTAGCGGAAGAATTGGCAGATTAAGTGTGTTTTATTTTAGTTTTTCACAATCTTATTCGTCATTTTAAAAACCAATTCTCCACCTGTTGCAATCTGATCATGCGTAAAAAATAAAGAATTCAATGTTTTTCCGTTCAAAGTCACTGATTCTACATATTTATTTTGAGGAGAATTGTTTATTGTTCTTACCGTCAATTTTTTTCCGTTTTCCAAATTGATAGTTACTTTATCAAATAATGGTCTTGAAATCGTGTAAGTTGGATCTGCTGGAGCAACCTGATAAAAACCTATGGCATTTAAAATATACCAAGACGACATTTGCCCGCAATCTTCATTACCGCTTAAACCATCTGGAGCGTTTCGGTATTGCTCTTTCATGATTTTATCAGCCAATTCTTGTGTTTTGTATGGCTTACCTATATAATTATAAAAATAGATTATATGATGGCTAGGCTCATTTCCGTGTGCATATTGTCCGATTAATCCCGAAATATCTGCAGATGCTTCAGAACCTTCGACTTTTGCAGTAGTATTAAAAAGGGCATCTAAATTTTTCTCGAAGGCATTTTTCCCTCCCATTAAATCTATTAATCCTGGAACATCCTGAGGTACAAACCATGTCCACTGCCAGGCATTTCCTTCACAATAAGGACTGTTCATGTGATCTGAAAAGGAAGGATTGAATGGGCCAATAAATTTTCCGTTACTATCCAAAGCACGCATAAAACCTGTTTCTTTATCATAGTATTTTTTGTAGCGCATGCCACGTTCTGAAAGCCATTTATAATCTTCTGTTTTTCCCATGTCTTTGGCAACCTGCGCCAATGCCCAGTCATTATAAGCATATTCCAAACCTCTTGAAGTAGCATAAATTACATCTTTGTCTGCCGGAATAAAGCCCATTTCCTCGTTGTATTTTTTCCCTTTTGTCATCAGCCACTCCCAAATTGCAGGATGATTTACTTTTACTCCAGTTGTATCATACGGTATCGACCTCAACATGGCTTTGTAAGCCAACTCGGTATCGTAACCACGTATATTTTTAGTATAAGCATCTGCAATTACTGATGTAGCGTGAGCACCAATCATGGTTCCTGTATAGTTTGCGGCCAAATCCCACATTGGCAATAAACCTCCCTGTTGGTATTTTAGCAGAAGCGAATTAATAAATTCATTTGTTTTTGAAGGACTGATTAAATCAATTAAAGGCATTTGTGCTCTGTAGGTGTCCCAAAGCGAAAAAACAGTATAATAGGTTCCTGAAGAAAGCGTATGAATTTTAAGGTCTTGTCCGCGGTATCTTTTATCCACATCTGAATAAGTTGACGGATGAATAAAAGCATGATACAATCCTGTATAAAAAATTGTTTTTTGTTCTTTTGTTCCGCCTTCGATTTTAATTTTCTCCAGCTGCTTTTCCCATAATGCTGTTGCTTGTTGTTTCGTTTTATTAAAATCCCAGTTTGGAATTTCGGCATCCAGATTCTGTAATGCCCCTTTTTCATCAACAGGAGAAATTCCAACTCTTACTTGTACCGTTTCAGGATTTTCAAAGTAAAGAACAGCTTTGATATGATTTGCTTTTAACTGTTTGCCAGATACTGCTTTGTTATCCTGATACAATGCAGCTTTAAAAGGTTTATTGAATTTTGCATGAAAATAAACATAATCTCTTTTAGACCAACCTTCTGTTAATCGCATTCCTCTAATTTCGGTATCACTGATAATTTCTATTGAAGATTCCAAAACCTTTTGATTGTGTAAGTTGTGATGTAAATCAATAATAATTCCTGCTTCCTTAGAAGGAAATTTATACTCATGAAATCCAACACGAGTTGACGCTGTCATTGAAGCTTTAATGCCATTATCAAAATTCACAGTATAAAAACCAGCGGAAGCTTTTTCGTTTTTATGTGAAAAATTCAACGGATAATATTCTTTAAGACTTCCCTTTTCCAATTGCAGTTTACCAGAAAAAGGAGTAAAAAGAAAATCTGCAAAATCGGTCATTCCGGTACCGCTCAAATGTCGGTGTGAAAATCCTAAAATACTGTTGTCATCTGTATAATAACCACTGCAGGCATCCCATTCCAACGTTCTAGTATCCGGGCTTAGCTGTACCATACCAAAAGGAACTACTGCTCCGGGGAAGGTATGACCATGTCCGCCAGTACCAATAAATGGATTTACATATTGGGTCAGGTTTTGCACTTTTTGAGCTGTTATTTTTACTGAAGAACTCAAAAAAGCGAGTAACAGTATTGGAAGAATTTTTCTCATTTTATAATAATGTATTTATATTTTTTTCAAACATTTTCCAGTCTGATTCATTAAGTTCTAAAACATACGCATAACCATCTTCATTTCCTGACTGCATCCATGCATCTACTAATTTCTGCTGATCACTGCTAATAAGTTTTCCATCATCATTCCAAATCTCGCTTGTGCAGAGACATCCCAGAGAAGGTGTCTGTCCATAGAATTCTTTGCCAATATATAAATTTTGATCAATGGTAGTACCGTGAAAATAAATTTCTGACCTTCCTGCTTTTCCTGCCCAATACGATTGCTGTAAACTCAAATTATTCCTCATTTCTCCTGGAAAAAAAGACAGATAATTAGTCAAAGAGAAGTCTTTTGTTGAATCATTAAAAAACAAATCAGCCGAACATTCAAAAGGCATATAAGTAGCAAAACTTTTTGTTGGCCCAATAAATACATTTTCTGAAACGGCTAAATTATTTATGCGAAATAATCCAACTGGAGTATTTCCATTGGTAATATACATTGGAAGATTGGTCGCACTTCTCGCCAATTGATCGATTACCATAATTTTCCTTTCTTTTCCGACAAGTTTTCCATTTTCATTCTGAATAAAAACTTTACCAATTTTATCCCTGTTCTGATGCTGTACTGAATACAAAAACTTGATTTTTTTATTAGAATTAAATTCAATTAATTTTTTCAATTCTTTAAAAGAAATCGGTTTGTAACTTGTTAGAAACTGATTTCTTAAAGCTTGTAAAATGGGTTTATCGTTATTATTGAATTTTGTTTTTAATAAATAACTAACATCTTTATTGTTTCGGGCTAAATAGTTAACAGCACTTGCAAAAACCTTCTCACTTTCAGTTTCGTTTTCTGCAATTACAGTAACCTCATCAACAAAATCATGTGGAAAACAGGCAAAAACTGATTCGAATACTTTTTGCAGTTCAGATTTTGAGAATTGTTTGTACTCTTTTAATGCTTTTTTCAGGACTGCATGATTTTGTGGTGAATCATCAATAATCAAAGTTGTAGCCCAAGAATAGGCGTTCCAATTTACTTTTTGATTGTTAAAAAAATGGTCTGCTTCTTTTTTTATGATCGAATCTTTTAGTTTTATCATTAGATGTTCTCTGCTTTTTTTAGAAGCAAATGAAGACGTTACCTCTTGCGAAAATATATTGCAGACGGTCAGAAGCAAAACCGATAAAAATATTTTTAGACGCATTAGTAAAACTTTTTCAAAAATTAATTTTAATTGATTAAAAACTTCCATCGGGCAAGTATTTTGCCCGACAGTCGTTTTTATTTGGGGCATATTATAGGTTGTTATAAGCAATCTAAAAGACCAGCTTTCACTTAATTATTAAGGAGTTCCCATAATATCAATTGACTCTGAATCATCTGTTGCAAATTTTGTAACAGTAAAATTAGCAGGAGCCGGACATCTCATATCTGTGAAACGCTTAGTGCTCATAGGCGCTTCATAAATAACTCCATCAACTTTTCTAAATAAAACTACTTTATTCCATTTTCCGCCTGTCACTTTTGCTTTTGTAGCCTGAACAGGTTTCCCTTCATTCGATACCTGATCTATCGCATTCACTCTTTTAAAAACTGCTTTGATACCAGGCTGATATCCTGCAACATCAAAATCTTCTTCATAGTGTTTTCCTGCTCCGTCAACTATAAAACGAATTTTTTTTGCACTAATAACCTGCACACTCATTGTGACAGTTTCACCAGGATACCAGTAATATCTTTTTTCAGCAGGTGCATTTTTATATAAAGCCGCTTCTTCAGACTTATATGCCGTTCTTCTCAAAAATGGTCTGAAGGCTTTTCTGTCTGCACTAACAACACCATTATCATCTTTGATTACTTCCCACGTCAATCCAATATCTGTTTCCTGTCCGTCAGAAGTTCCTCCAAGATAAACTGATGCATTATCAAGATATTGGGCTGGTTTTGCCGGGTTAACTCTGTCCGGGTCATTTATAAGAGTAGGAACAATAAATTCTCCTTTAATTCCAAGCCAGTAATCTTGGCTAGACATTGCTTTTCGATAAAAGGCTCCCTGAAAACAAGGACTTGTTGTAGCAGGCAATACCTCATCAATAAATCCTGTTTTAATCTGTTCCTCCAGACTTTTTTTCGTAACAGGCTGAACAGGCTCGTAACTATCACTGGAGCATGACATATAAGCAATACTTGACACAAAGACTGCCGTAATGAAAAATGCCTTTAAAATATATTGTCTTTTCATGTCATACTATTTTTTTGGATATGTTTTAGTGAAATAATCTGAATTGTATTTTAATCCTTCAAAAAAGAAGAATGCTTCTCCAGTTACACCATTGTTTCTGTTCTCATTTACCATCTGTTCTACAAATTGATTTGTTGCATTGTAAGTTCCAGATTGAATTAAAACTCCTGCATATAACTTTGAAAGATCTGCACTGTTTTTAACGTACCCCACTTGCGCTTTTAAGGTCTGAGTGTAGGCTGATAAATCGTAACGGTAAATCTGAGGAATTACATAATCGCAGTACTTTTTATCCAGCCATGTTGGCCAATCCTGCAAATAATTATCCTTAGCCCATGGGTGTACGCTGGGCGCCATCGAAACAATTACAGTAGATTTTGCCGCTTTTACAGCTTTGTATAAATCGCCTAAAAATTCTGTGAGTTTATTAGCTCTCCAGTCTTTCCATGTAGCATCATTTTCACTCGTTGGCGGATTTACACCTTTTTCTCTTTTATAAAGCTGTACTGTATAATCATCATAACCTCCTGCAATTGGCATTGCTGGTAACCTGTCATCGCCCTGAATGCCGTCTACATCATATTTTTTTACCACTTCTAGAATCAGAGATTTCATAAAATTCTGAACATCGGGATTGATTCCATTCATCCATTCAAATCCACTGCTTGAAGTTAAAAGTGCACCTGTTTTATCTTTAGCAGCCCATAAAGGGTACTTTTTAAGAATAACTCCTCCCTGCTGATTATTAGAAGCCGCAAATCCGTATTCAAACCAGGCATGTACTTTTATTGTTTCTTTATGCGCTTCAGTTATCATTTCCAGAAGAGGATCTCTTCCTTCATATCCTTCCATAATTGAAATGCCAAATTCTTTATTCATGATTTCACTCGGATAAAGTGTTCTTCCTTTATTCCAAACCACCACGTAAATGTCTGTAATTCCAGATTCTTTACAAACCCTAACAGTTTCTTTAATATTAGCAGCTGAGCTAAGTGCCGGAGAGGCAACATTGGTTACCCAAACTCCTTTTATTCCTTTTCCAACAGTAGGTTTTACTACTGGCTGTACTGGCGGATAATCATTACTTGAAGTACAAGAAACAATTAACGCGCTTAAAAAAATCAAAAACTTTTTCATAATATCAATGTATCAAAATATTTAATGTCCGCTTTTTCGAATACTGATACTCAATTATCAAACATTATAAATAGTAATAAAGAGGCTGTTATTTGATACAGCCTCTTTAAATAATTTTTAGAATCCTAGATTATATACTGCCAGTTTATCATTTGTCGCAAGGAAAGCAACATGAAGCTTGCCATTGATTACAGCAAAATCAGCATCAACCGTTCTGTTAGCATTCGTAGCTACAGTGGTTGAAACAATGTTCATAATTGGATTATCTAATGTAGATTGCGAAGAATCAGTAATGTCAAACATTCTGAAAATTGCTTTATTGTCTCCAGGAATTATAACTGTTGCCAAGTATTTACGCCCTTTGTATGTAAAAACTCTACCATCTGAAGTTGGTATTCCGTTAACTTTTGCACTTTCAACCATTGAACTGCTCAACAAGTTTATCCCATTAAAATTAGTTCCTGAAGCTATACCTACAAATCCAGCATCATTTGGCTCTATACTATAATAATAACCTGTTCCAGTATAATTATAAGCCTTAATTGTAGGTGTTGGATTTAAAACCCCGCTAGTTACAGTCCAAACCAGTACATCTGTTTTTTGAGCCATACCCACAGTAATTACTGCATCTCCGTCTAACGATCCTGAGATATTAATTCCGGCAGCTCTTGGGCCGTAAGTTAATCCAAGTGAAGTGCCTGTATAGTTAATATAAGCTTGCGGAGCTGTATCATCTTTAGAATTCCATTTGAAAATTTTTAAAGCAGTAGTTGCAGCAGCACCAGCACCTAATTGTACACCTAAAATTTTACCGTTTGCATCAGTAGCCATTTTACGAATACCAGTTACTGCACCGTTATCAAAATTTGTACCTGCTTTAGATAATCCATTTACAAAATTACCGCTTAAATCATAGGCATTAATACCATAAGTCAGAGTAGCCCCAGTTGCCATAGAATGTGAAGTTACTAATACAGACCCATTTGAAAAGGCTGCAGAAGAACCTGCATCTGCAGCTAATTGCAGTTGTGCTTGTGTTCTGGCGAAAACTAATGTTGGATCAATAAGTGCATTTTTCACTGTAAACTCAGTTTCCACACCATTAGTTCCTGTGATTTTCACTTTAAATCCTTGCAGCATATCAATATTAGCTCCTGTAAAAGCTGGATCAATAGTACATCCGTAACCAGGATTAATTTGTACAGTTGCTGCTTTTAAATTTGTCAATGAAGGTAAAACAGGTTGCACAATATTCTTGGCAGCATCTACAATAACCATTTGAGTAGTTAAAATATCATTGATAACCATTGATTGAATTGTAGCCGGACCAACAGGATCTGATGTAAAAATCACATCGTAATAATATTTAGTAACACCATCAGCACCTAAAACTTCCATTTTAAATGGTGGTTTATTTGGCAATGCGATTGTATAATCCTTTGTACTTCCATTGGTATAATTAGTCATTGTTCCGTTTACCCATGTGTAGTTAACCGTCAAATTTGACACATTTGTACCTAATGGAATCTCCACAATAATTGTCGTTTTTCCAAAATGTACCTTCTCCTGAGGAATAGTCATACCAACCACTTCTAGATAATTCAATTTTGGCGGTGACTGTACAATTAATTTCCATTTTGATACATTTCCGTCCTCACCTTTTACTGTAACATCTATTGGTTTTGTAAAATCGTGTGGCACATTATTTTCAAAATCAGTTAACGAACCATTCGCAACCAAAACCTCTGTTTTAATAGCGGTAAGAGGAAGTCCTGGTTTTAAAACCACTTTGATTTCATTTGAACCGTCAATTGTAGAAGTATACAATGTTCCATCCAATTTAAGAGCGACAATTTTTGCGCCTTCAAAAGCACGATTGTCAACTTTATCTGCTTCACAAGACGAAAAAAGCAGTATCCCTATAAATAAGCACACTAACATGCTTATACTATTTTTTGTTTTTAAAATCATACTAATTAATTTTTTATTGTCTGTATTCCTTTGATTTGATCTAAAAATTCGGGCCAGTTAATGTAACATAAATCAAAAATCATAAGCCCTGAAGAATTTTTAAATGCCGATTTAATAGCGATTCTTCTTTCACTATCATTCAAATCTGGTAAACTTAATGAGGCAGATACCGGTATTTTTCCATCTAACAAAATATTTCCTAAAGTCACATATTTTGCTATCTCTTTATCTGTTTTATAGTAAGTCCCAATCATTATAAAATCTAAATTATCTACATAGCTAGTTTTTGAATATTCAGCTGAATAGAACTTTGACTCTGGAAATCCTAATACAGGATTGTACTTAAATGTACTGCTAGCCCAGTTTACGCCATTTTGATAATAGGTTTCATACCAAGAACCAACATAAGCTGCCAACTGAAGATTAGGTTTTGCCGAAGCTTTATATTCATTAACTACCTTTCTTACTTTAGAAGCAAAATCTTTGATCAATGTACTTCTGAAAGTAATCCAATCTATAAAATGTTTACCCTCAACCATCTTACCTTCACTATCAATACTAAAGGCATCATTTGGAAAATTATCTAGTTTTTTGCCTTTTTGTTTAAGATATTCTGCAAATTTATTTTTTGACAATTCGCTAAAATCAGCATAAAAATTATCAAAACGGGTTCTGTCCAAAACGATGCCATCTACTGCATAATTATCCAAAACTTCTTTTACACGCAAAAGCTGAAAATCGACTACCTCAGGATTTGCAGGATTAACAAATGCCAATGCAACACGTTTTCCTTGTTTGGCTTCCTGACCTACTTTAGATTCTGAAATTTTTAAAATCTGACCTTTGTCCTCTGGACGCTGTACCATTTCTTCCCATTCAGGATGTGACTTTAAAACCGCATAATCTTGAGTAGTTACATTCCCTTCCGTAAAGAAATTAAAACTCACAAACATCTTAAATCCGCTCTTTTTTGCTCCATCTGTCAATTCACCAAGCAAATCAAACCCATCATCTGCAATCTTTTTATTCGGGTTTGAAGTATTGGTAAAATAAGGACTGTGCGACAAATTGTTTTTTCTGTACGAAACATAACCTTCCGGGCCTTTTACATCTAAAACCAAATGTGTGAACCCAGCAATTTTAGCGTTTTTCAACATTGAATCAACAGCTACACGATTCGTCAACACCTTTGCATTAGGAAATTGTTCAATCCACAACACTTTAATTTTCGACTCCGCTGCATCTTTATCTTTACAAAAAACAACCAGATTTTCCTCGCTTATTTTTTGCGAATTCTCTAAAAGAACAATATTGATGTAATTAACTCCTTTTTGCAGTTTGCAATTTAGAGTCAACTTATTTTGAATAGCCTTTTGTCCATTTTGATTGGAAACAACAACCTGATACTTATTTCCTGCACTCTTATTGATCAATTCACAATTCACAATAAACTGCTTTTCATAAACAGTAGTAAATTTGTCACGATCAATTTTAAGTTGCGCCGACTGATGACCCAAAATCTCTTTCAAGTTTGAGATGTTACCGTTTTTTCTAAGTTTGACAACATCCTTCTTTTTAAAATGACTCTTGAAAAAAGATTCTGCCGCTGCATTTTTTGATACTTGTACCGCCACTAAATAATTTCCATCTGTTATTTTAGAGCAATCTATTAGCTGATTGACAAAAACATCAATCACCAGATTATTTTTGTCAATTAAAACTCCAGTTATAGGAAAATCAAGTTTTGAATCTGTCGTTTTGATGAAAACTTTGTCATCAAACTGATTCACACTTTCCACACTCAATTCGTTCCCTCTTACCACTAATGTTGGATCAGAGCTCGCGGCCTCAAGAGTAATTTTATCAGATTGGGCAAAAAGCCCAACCTGACAAAATAAAAAGAATAAATAAACCAAACTATTCTTCACTGTGTTTTTTGTTTTACGATTATTGTCCATATCCATCATTTTGAGAAAGCCATGGTGCTTTATTTCTTTCTGTTTGCGGGATTGGCCATAAATAGTATTTGTCTTTCCAGTTATTAGGTCTGTCTGCATCTCTTTGGCGTAGTTTGCTTCCGTATGCAGCATAAAGTGCTAAATCGTTCAAATCTCTGGCAGATCCAGCACCTCCATAGGTTGGAACCATATCTGGAGTTACCTGAGTATAACCGTCAGGATAAGTACCTGGATTATTACCCGAAGCAGGAATTACGCCAGTTGCCAATGGAAATCCATACGTTTTTTCGGCATTTTCTAAAGCTCCAGTCCTCCAACGTCTCATATCAAAAAAGTGCAAACCCGTTTCTCTTGCCAATTCTACTTTACGTTCTCTGCGCACCAATTGTCTAAGTCTTACAGGATCTGATGATGTTGTTCCAGGCATATTGACTCTGCTTCTTACTTCATTGATAGCACTATTAACTGTACCGTCAATTTGATTTAATTCAATTTTTGCTTCGGCATAGATCAATAAAATTTCAGCATAACGCATCATTAAAATATTATAAGATGGCTCAGAAACAATCTCGTCATTAAAATAATTGTATTTTCTCCATAAATATCCCACACCGCTTTGAATGTAACCATATTGTGCTACAGAGCCAGTATAATCTAGATTTGAAATCGATGTTGAATTACCAGCAGCATCAAATGATAAAGTTGTTGGTTTATACAATTCCATTAAGATATTTTGTTTAACTCCTCCAGAACTTGCAATAATGTGATCTTGATGTGTATAAATGGTAAGTTTTAAACGAGGATCTCGATTTAGAAATGGCTTTTTAGGATCATACCCTGAACCTGCTTCATCAATTCTTTTTCCATTAGCCATTTCATAGGTATCTACCAGCAACTGTGTTGGAAATCTACCAGATTGACCACCAACGGTTCTAGCAATTTCTCCAAAAGATTGATAATGTGTCTTTTTTGATGCCTGATCTGAGTAAGCCAGTGCAAAAATATTTTCCTTTTTCGCAGCTGGCGTCAACTGACCCGCTCTTGTAAATAAATCATCAAAGTTTGGATCCAATGCTCTGCCAGATTCTGCCATAATACGTTTTGCTGTCTGAGCTGCAATATCAAAATAAACAGCTGCTTTAGCAGGATCTTTCACTCCTTTCTCTCCAAAACCTTCTTTACACCAAGATCCAGCATACAAAGCCATTCTAGCTTTTAATCCTAGAGCATATGATCTGTCAATTCTTCCAAACTCATCAGCCTGCCATGGTAATTGTGTACTAGCTTCTTCTAAATCATTCAATAAATAATCGACAATTTCTGTCCAAGGCGTTCTGGCAATTGCTTTTTGTTCTTCTGGCGTAACCGATTTGGTAAAAAATGGAACATCTCCGTACAATGCTGTTAAATAGTGATAATGAGTGGCTCTAATAACCTTTACCTCAGCAATATATTGTTTGGCTTTATCACTTAAGCTATTAATGTAAGGAGCAGATCCCTCCAAAACAGTATTGGCTCTTGCTACACCTTTGTAAAAATTGGCCCATTGTGATTCTACTACAAAATTGCTTTCAAGAACAATATTGTTCACACCGATTGAACTATTATCAGCTCGCTCGATACCCATTGGCGTGTACATATCATACAAAGTAAAAAAAGGTAGCTGGCTTGACTCCATATACAAACCTTGGTAAGCACCATTAGCTCCTTGTTTTATTGCCGCTTCATTATTATAAAAGTTAGATGACAAATAATCACTTAAAGGCTCTTTGTCAAGATAATCATCACAAGATCCAAACCCGATAACAAGGGCTAATCCTACTATTGTTTTTCTGATTAAGTTCATTTTGTTAAAATTTTAAATTAGCACCAAATGTTACCGTCTGCATAATTGGATAAAACTCTCCTCCTAGACTTCCTCCATAATTTACCTCAGGATCGTATCCGGAAACGAAATGACTTAATGTCCATAAATTTTGTCCGCTTACATAAAGACGAAGACCGTCAACATGCGCTTTTTCTAAGAATGATTTTGGAAGACTATATCCTAAAACAACATTTTTTAATCTTAAATAAGCTCCATTTTTAACCCATTTATCAGAAGTAACAAAGTTATCTGCCGAATTAGCTTCTGGAACTAAAATAGGATATGCAGCATCTTGATTGTCTGGTGTCCAAGAATCTAATTGGTGTGTAAATAAGTTTGATCCGTTTGCAAACGGTTTTACTCCAATGCCACTCATTAAAACCTTTCTTTCTCCAACTCCTTGGAAAAAGCAAGTAAGATCGAAGTTTTTGTAGTTTGCTGTAAGATTTAAACTATACTCATAATGAGGAAAAGGATCTCCTAAATATACTTTATCACTTTCTGTAATTTGATTTGGATTCAAACCACTCTGATCCATTTTTACATATTTTACATAGCCTGGCTTAGCAGAACTCGATAATTTTGGAGAGTTGGCAACATCTGCCGCGTCAACATAATATCCATCTGTTTTATAGCCCCAAATTCCACCTCTTGGATATCCTACAGTTATTGACCTGTCTGAATACTGACCATACAATCTAGTAATTTCGTTTTCATTATTACTAAGTGCTGCAGTTATACTATAATTGAACTCTCCTATTTTGTTTTTGTAACTAAGAGTCGTTTCCCAACCTTTATTACGCATGTCTCCAGCATTGCTATATGTAGCATTAAGTCCTACATAATAAGGCACAGGGTAAACCATAAGCATATCATAAACATCTTTTATATAATAATCAAGTGTAGCAGAAAGCTTTCTTTTGAAAAAAGTGGCATCTAAACCAAAATTGGTTTGTCTTGATTTTTCCCATGTAATATTTGGATTCGACAATGTCGTTTGTGCTACTCCAGGTGCTAATTGTTTATCAATCCAATAACTATAACCTGTATCAATTGTAGAAGCATAAGGATAATTCCCAATGTCCTGATTTCCTAGAGTTCCTACAGATGCTCTTAATTTAAAATCACTAACATAATCTAAAATTGGCTCCATGAATTTTTCTTTGCTTACTACCCATCCAACAGAGAACGAAGGGAAAAATCCCCACTTTAAACCATCTGAAAAACGTGAAGATCCGTCATAACGACCACTTGTTTCAAAAAGGTATTTACCAGCATAGTTATAATTAAATCTTCCATAAAAAGAAGACATAGACCATTCACTCGCGCCTCCATATACGGTTGGAGTTCCTGTTCCATTACTTAAATAATATCTTTCTAATTCAAAACTGTTTCTAGCTGCACTAAAATCTCTAGCTTCATTATTTTCACTTTGTGTACCAATCATCAATTTAGTTTCGTGTTCTCCAAACTTTTTAGAATAAGAAGCTTGAGCTCTAAAATAATTTCTCACATTTTCAGTATAAGATTCTGATACTGTTGCTTCTTTAGATGGGTAATATCCTTGGAAAAGTCCTTTCAATGAAGTTGCGTATGGTGTCATAATATAGGTACCTCTCGCATCTGTTTTTCTATAGCTGTATTGCCCCAATATTTCCAAGTCTTTTACCGGCGTAGCAATTAAAGTAGCATTTAATAATATTTCTGGTCTAATCATAGTATTTCGACCAGAAGCCTCAGCATTCGCAACTGGGTTGTCTCCATTTTTTCCATATCCCCAATTGCCATCTAATTCTTTAACTGCAGAAAGTGTTGGAAGCATATACAAAGCCTTATTAATAATGCCTTTTGGAGTTGAAATTCCAGGTGTTATTTGTGTGGATGTTCTGTATGAAAACTCATTATTCAGTTTTAACCAGCTGTTAATATTAGCATCAGTGTTTAATCTAATATTCATTCGTTTAAAATTATTGTTGGCAATTAAACCTCCTTGGTGAAGAGAGGTTAATGCTCCAAAATATTTTAAATCTTTACTACCTCCAGACAAAGTAACATTATTGCTGTTCATTAAAGCACTATTTTTTATAGTAGCATCTTTCCAATCTGTATCGTATCTGTTCCAGTTATCAGGTTTGTATGCTCTTTGATCAGCAATCATTTGTTCTTTTGCTTCTCTCACTCCAGGTGCTTGCTGTAATCCTGCATTGTCAGCGGCATTCAGTTCAGACTGCAGATAATCTGCAGCTTTGACTACTTTTGGCATGTTAACAGGGGTTTGGATAGTGGTGTAAGAATCAAAAACCAATCTCATTTTTCCTTCTTTACCTCTTTTTGTCGTAATCAGGATAACTCCATTTGAAGCTCTTGAACCATAGATCGAAGCAGAAGCGGCATCTTTTAATACAGAAACAGATTCTACTGTATTCATATCAACTTGATTCATATCCATTTCAATTCCATCTACTAAAACTAACGGAAACGTATTTGAATTTACAGAACCAATACCTCTAATTCTAATGTTGGCACCATCTGAACCTGGTTCTCCGGAAGTTTGTTGCACCGTCACACCGGCAATAGTCCCTTGTAACGCTGTAGACAAAGAAGCGACAGCTCTTTTATTAAGATCTGCTCCTTTAACAATTCCAAGAGCACCAGTTACCGTTTCCTTTTTCTGAGTTCCATAACCTACAACGACAACTTCCTGCATTTGATTTGCAATGGTTTCCATTTGTACTTTTACAGTATTTTTCCCTGTTATGTCAACAGTCATGTCTTTGTGTCCCATGTAGCTGACCTTTATCGCGTTTTTGCCAGCCGGGACATTAATTTGAAAATTTCCATCAAAATCCGTTGAAACTCCTTCCTTTGATCCCTCAACAACAATATTAGCTCCAATCAGCGGCATACCGTCAGGGTCAATAACAGATCCTTTTAATTGTCTTGATTGTGCCTGTATTGCTACTGAAGCCAAACAAAACAATAAAAAAAACATCATTTTTTTCATAGTTACATAATTTAAATTGGTTAGTTAATTTTTTTTATTTTAAGGTTGTCCACAATTCGTACAGCCCTCGTGGAACGTGAAAACATCCTTTCCATTTTCCTCCTTTTGCTTCAAGGAGCGGTTGGCCTTCTCTGGTCAAATAACCAAACCATTCTCCTTTGTACTCTTCATCTCTAAAGTGATTCCATGTATAATCGTGTAATTTTATAAACCATTCTTTAGATTTTTCATTTCCTGTTAGTTTGTATGCTTTCGCGAAAGAAATCATGGTTTCAATATGCACCCACCATAATTTTTGATTCCATTGCAGTTCTTGTGTTGGATGGCCCTTTATATCTAAGAAATAATAGATCCCTCCAAATTCTTTATCCCATCCAAATTCTGTTGTTTTGATTAAAATCTCTTCACACTGTTTAATCAGCTCTGGTTTATTGTATCTAGTCGCAATATCTATCAAGAACCACATCGATTCATTTCCGTGTCCCGGATTAATAATTCTTCCTTCAAAACTGTCACAAAAAGCACCATTTGCCCCTACGTTTTCCATGATGATGCCATGTTCTTTGTTCAAGAAATTGGTCATAATATCTTCGATAAGCGGTGGCACCATTTCGTCTACGACTTCTTTACCAATTACTTCTTCCAGCAATAGTGACAGGTTACATAAAATCATCGGTAGTGAAAAGTTTTTCAATTCTCTGGTACCGCTGTATACTTTACTCCACTTCCCTTTTGGGTTATTTTGTCTTGAAAGAATGTTGTTATAAGTATTGACAGCAACCTCTTTGTGTAAATCGTCATTTGTTGCTTTATATAATTCGCCAAAAGCCATTGCAGCGAAGCAGTCCGAGAATATGTTATAGGGAACGACTAAAGGCTCTCCTTTTTGGTTTAAAGAAAAATACCAATTGCCCTCTTCATCTCTTCCGTTTTCCAATAAAAATTTTGCTCCATGAAGCGCTATATCAAGCCATTCCTCTTTTTTTTCTACTTTATTATACAGCATAGAAAAAGTCCATACTTGTCTTCCCTGCAACCAGATAAATTTGTCAGTATCGTAAACGTTACCTTGTCTGTCCAGACAAGTAAAATAACCGCCGTATTGATTATCAATAGAATATTTTTCCCAAAAAGGAATGACTTCTTTCAATAATTCGTCTTTGTACAAGTCTGCATATTGGTGCAAATCAGCATTTTGAAGCTGCTCTAATTTGATATCTTTTTTAGTTTCTAACATTTACTCTATATTTTTTTAGTTTAGCTATTCTTAATCAATGTATTTTTTTAAAATGGACGCCCATAACAGGTAACCAGGTCCCAAAAGATGCAATCCGTCGTTGGTATATGATTTGCTCAGCTTTCCATTCTCATCCAAAAAATGTGGAAAAAGATTAATAAACCCGGTATTATTCTCCTTCGCCAATTTTTCTAATTCTATATTGACCTCTTTTATAATGGACATTTTCCCTTGATGATTTTTGAATGTATCAAACTCATCATTCGTAGGTAAAATGCTTTGAATGTAAATTTTCGTTCTAGGGCTATCATTTTTCAGTCTTGATACTATTCCTTGATAATTCTTGAGGATTATTTCGGAACTTATCTTTTGGGCTATGTCATTAATTCCTATCAGGATAAATATTTTTTTAGGTTTACGCCTTATGATTTCATCCATTCTGTCTAAAACTCCCAATGTTATGTCTCCCGAAATCCCTCTGTTTTTGACATTTTGGTTTGAAAAAATTTCATCCCAATTGGCACAATTCGTTAAACTGTCTCCTAACAAAATGATTTCATTTTTACCTGCAGGCATTGTCTCAAAAAATGAACGTCTTTGATCATAGAAATAATTATGAAAAACCTGAGTGTTCTCCTGAGCGTAAAGTCCCATGAAAAGAGTCGAAAAGAAAAAACAAAGAACCTTAAACATCTTACTTCTTTTTAGTTTTAGTATTTCCTGAAAAATCAATTTCAGTTTCAAACGGATGCAGATTTTCTTCAATTAAAACTGCCAAATCTCTTTTGTTTATTGGCTTTGCCGAAAAATTTCCTTTTTGAATTTTGGCACCTGCTTTTATTAAAAGATTAACTGCTTCTTGTTCTGTAAGAAGCGCTGTGTTTTTAACAATCTTATTTTTTTTATCAAACTGATTTAGGCCTTCTGTAAATTCCTGAACCGAAATATTTTGTTCCGGATAAAACCAAGTTCTGTTAGCCCACTGATAGCTTTCGCCTTTTGTTTTTAATATTCCCGTTGCTGTAACTTTCTGAATAGTTTCAAAAGCTGGGTCGGTCGGTTTTACATCGAAAAGTGGCATGATGTACGCTTTTTGATCTAATAAAGATTGCTGTACACTTCTAACAGAAACATTGCGGACATCTTGATTTTTGTTAGCAGCCAAAGCGGCTAAAGTTCCTGCTGCCTGTCCAGTTAAAAGTACTATAGGCTGTAATCTTGTTGCTCCATTTATAAGATTTGAAACAGAAATAGCTTTGTCTGAAACAATAAAACCATCCACTTTTTCTGGAATCAAAGCTCCTAAAGGAATATTATAAGACGGCACAGGCGGAAAACCTACATGCGGAGCAGCTGGATTTTTATCATGATGATGATCTACAGGATAATCCCCAACTGAAATTCCTGTTTTATATAAAGCTTGTTTTTGATTGTAAGGATCTGCAACATGATTATAGGTTAAAAAAGAAACTCCTTTTAATCTACGGCCTTCTCTGTGATACGGCGCATATGCCAATAAATCTGATGTTGCAAATTCATCATCTGCTAAGCCCAAATTTTTATAACCAAGCTCTTTTTGAATGTAATAAACAAACTGCAAAGTAAAATTTCTTGCTTTCAGAAGTTCTTTGTTTCGCTCTTCTCTAGACATTTCGATAACGTTCAAATAAACATCGTTTCCTTTTTTAGGCCAATTGATCATGTATTTGTTGTTAGGCAATTTTCCGTAAGTCAACATTTTATCACAATCAATTTGTTTGTTATCAACTGTTTCTGCACAAGAACCTTCAAAATGACTGGCATCATAATTTTCAGGTTTAGCGATTGTTTTGTCAGTACCAGCTCCAAAATCTTTTAGTACAGCAACCCAAGTTAAATCCTGAACAATATTATTTGCTTTTAGAGGTGCATTTGCTTCTTTAGTTTCCGCTCTGGAATCCATACCCAATCGATAGGCAGTTCCTGCCATTTTAAGGCTTTCGCCAATGTCGGTCGCATCGATTGTAACCTTGGCAGTAACCTCTAAAACCTCATTTTTATCATTTTTAAAAGTAGCACCAACCACTTTATTTCCAGATTTTTTAATCGATTCGATATAAAATCCATGAATAATTTCAAGCTTTTTCTCTTTTGCTACTATTTGATTGAAAATCTTATTTCCTACAGATGGTTCAAAAAGCGTATTGCTTACCCAGCCCGTTTCAAGTGCTGCTGCGCCTCCGTAATAATCTCTAAGTGCACCTCTGAATTCGTTCCAGATTCCAGAATCTAAATTATGATTGCCATCACAAGCGCCCACTCCTTGCGAAGTAAACATGCCACCTATCCATGGAGACTCTTCGACAATCAAAGTATTGGCTCCCAATCTGGAAGATGCAATACCAGCAGAAGTTCCGCTGGTAGAGCCTCCAATTACTAAAACGTCAACCGTTTTTTTGGTGATATTCTGAGAATACCCATAACAAAATAAAAAAAATGCGATTATTTGAATTTTCATAATATATAATATTTTAATAGCAAGATGGAATCATTTAGGTTCTCCAAAATATTTTCTTTCTAGAGAAAAAGATCGTTATCAAAACCGCTAATACAGTGAGTATAAAACCTCTCAAAAATCCTGTAAAAGCATTTTCATTAAATACGTCAAAATAATCTGTAACCGTTAGAATAGTCAAAATAGGCATTACAAACATTGAGGTAGTGACATAGGCAATCATTGGGTTCTGACCTGTTAAAACCAAAAATTTAGTAGCTCTAATGCATTTGAAATAATCACAAATCACAGAGAAAAATAGTACTGCAAAAAAAGCCAGTCCAGATGTTACAAAATAATAACTGTAGGTTGAAGAATCTTTTCGTATTCCACCTTCATAAGCTTCAAGAAACAATCCAAGCAATAAACAGTAAGCTCCCGCTAAAAAAAGTTTTTTCCAAAAAACACTAAATTCGAAAGTATCTGATTTTAAAATAAAATAATTTAAAACCAATAAGACTAAAGTAACTCCAAGATTGACTTCTAATTGACGCGTAAATAAAAAGTAAACATTACTTACAATGACTGCCAAAGAAAGTAAACTTGCCGAAATTGCTAATCTATCATTTTGTCTTACTTCATTTTGGGGAGCAACTGTCCACTCCTTTATGTATTCTCCGGCAAGAGTTCCTGGAATTACAATGAAAAAATATTTCAAATAGTAGAACTTATAAGCCCATGCAAACGGAGTAAAATCATACAATTGTTTTACCCAACCCTGATTTTGACTTGCTAAAAAAACAGCCATGATAAATGGCAACACCAATACTCTATAAACTGTTTTTTTGAATGTAAAAATATAAATAACACTGGCTAAAAAAGCCATATCAGCAAGAACAATTAAGATAATATCGCTATAATAAATATCAAAATTATGATTTTCTTTTCCTTGATAATCAAGTGAAAACATTAACGCAAAACCTAGAACGAAAGCAATAGTTTTAGCTATTAAAGAAATTTCTTTTGGTTTTTTAAAATATTTTGAAAATGGAAAATCTGTCATAAACATCGCAAACATCAAGGCATAAGAAGCTAAAGAAATAAGGCAGGCTTTAACATCAACTGGACTGCTAATGACAAATGGTCTCATATGCATAAAGAAAACAGCAAAAAAGACTAATTTCAAACCTCTAAAAAATGAACTTAAGCATAACTTCCATTTATTCGCACCATTCTCTAATTTGCCTCCCAAAGCAAAAGGAAATGCAGCACCCATCGAAAATAAAAAGAAAGGAAAAACAAGATCTACCCAAGTTATTCCGTAGATATTTGGATTAAAAGATGAATTGGGCGGCACTTGAGCGTGCGCCATCCAAGCTGGTAAATGCGTAAGGATAATTTGTCCTGAAAGAATCATTGCAATAATTGCAAATCCTCTTAAAGCATCAATAGACAAGGCTCTTGTTTTCATATCCAGATTCTAATTAATTATTTTTTAGACAATACTATACCTGTCGTTGTAACAACGACCTGTTTTTGTGGTATTTTTTTTAATCTATTTTTTTTTGTATTCCTTAGAAAAATAGTCTGGGAAGGCTTTCAGTCCTTCATAAAAAAAGAAGGATTCCCCTTTTACACCAAGCTTTCTGTTGGTTTCAATCATCTGTTTCAAAAAATCGAGTTTGGGGTTTACTCCATTTACTTGAAGGAGGACTCCTGAAAAGAATTTATCCTTCTGATTTTTATTGAGAAATTTTATCTGGTCTTCTAATGTAGTGGTATAACTTTCAATTGTTTTTCTGTAAACCTGAGGAATTACATAATCGCAGTAGCCCTTGTTTAGCCATGTTGGCCAATCCTGCAAATATTCTTCTTTTGCCCAAGGATGAATACTCGGAGCCATACTCACGATCAATTTAGGTTTGATTGCTTTTAGCTCTTTATAAAGTTCTCCTAGAAAAACAGTTAATTTATCAGCTCGCCAAGTAAGCCAGTCCGCATCTTTATAATCATCTGGAGGAAGATTTCCGTTATGTTCTTGTTTGTATAAAGCTACCGTATAAGGGTCATAACCTCCAAGCGAAGGCATTGCCGGCAAACGGTCATCTCCTTGAATACCGTCAACATTATAATTTTTAACAACCTCGACAATTAATGATTTTACAAAATTCTGAACTTCTGGATCCATAGCATTCATCCATTCAAAACCGTTTTTTGTAACAAGGTTTCCTTTATTATCAATTGCTTTCCAGTTTGGAAACTTTTTCAGGATTGCTCCTCCATTTTCTCCATAAGAAGAAGCAAAACCAAACTCAAACCATGCGTGTACTTTTATTTTTACTTTATGTCCTGCATCTATCATTTCTTGTAATGGATCACGATCACCAAAACGTTCCATTATAGGTTTTCCAAATAAGTCTTTCATTATCTTACTTGGATATAAAGTGGTTCCTCTATTCCAAACCACAACATAAATATCTGTAATACCTGATTTTTTGCAAAGCGCAACTGTTTCAATAATACTTTCTTTAGAATCTAAAGCTTTTGACGCAACATTAGTTACCCATACTCCTTTAATTGGAGTTTTATCATTAACCGATTTTGGAGTGCCTGCACAGCAAAAAAGTGAAAATAACAAAATAGGTATCCAGGTTATTTTTAAGATATTATACATTGGTTTTGTTTTTTTGGTTACAGCAAATATATAAAATTTTATTAACCATAACTTAGTTATTAAATTTTTTTATTAATGAATTATTAAAAAATTTTAATAAATATTTACCATATTGGAGAAATCCTTAGCAAATACGGTACATGGACACAAAAAAAAATATTTTAAATATTTTCAGTTTTTTAAGGATATTTTTCAGAGTAATGACTTAATTCGGATAAAAAATCTTTATATCAATTTTAAATCAAGACAAAAAAGGAGAATAATTAGCAATTTTAAAATGAGAAGCAGATTTATGTAATTATCAGCAGACACTAAAAAAACAAAATCTATTCTTAAAATTTTAAAAACTTTTAGTTTTAAAAAAGAAGACTTTTAATACTCCTGAGAGGGAATAAAAAAACTCTATAAAATAAATTATAGAGTTTTGAAGAAATTTATATTGGAAAAAATACTTATTTAAAAAAAGGTGAAAGCATCTTTTCCTTTACAATACAGCAGGCACCAATAACACCTACACGATGCCCTAAAGTTGATTTTTTTAATTTCATATCTCGATTTACCAAACCTAGAGAATGTTTCTTAAGTGCTGATTGAATCGGTAAAAGCGCAAAATCGCCCAATTGAGAGAAGTCTCCACCAATTACAAGCAGATCCGGATTGAATATATTCAGTAAAATAGACAGATAACGCCCCATTTTTTCGCTTTGTCTGGTCACTAATTCTATACATAAACTATCTTCCAGATTAATAGCACCCGAGATTATATCCAAATGCTGGAGATCTTCATTTTCATTCAATTCAATTTTAGAATGTTTTCCTTCTTTCAGGGCTTCTTTAAATTGCCGAACCAAAGACCAACCAGAAATTTCTGTTTCAAGACAACCCAGTTTACCGCATTGACAAATAATCTCATTTTCAAAAAGAGTACTGTGTCCAAACTCCCCAGAATATCCTGATTTTCCATAATAAAGTTTACCATCGGTCATAATACCAATGGCTACTCCCCAGCTGTAGTTTAAGAAAATTATATTCTGCTCATCATCTACAACACCTTCACAGTATTCACCAAAGGCCATTGCACGAGTATCGTTTTCAAGATGAACCGGAAGTCCAAGCTGCTCTGATATAATCTCTGTAAGCGGTCTGTTTTCACTAAAGAAATAATTATAGCTAAAACCCTCCATTGAATTGATACGACCAGAAAAGTTAATACAAATCCCTACAATCAATTTTTTCTCTACAGAGCTTTCTTCAATATAATTATTTATTAAAGCGCAAAATTCCAAAAGAGATTCCTGAGAATTTTTCAATGCAAATGGAACACGTAAATCAAGGCTTATAAATTCATTTTTGATATCCTGCAATCCAATAGACATATGAGTTCTTCCGACTTCAACACCAAGAAAAAAAGCACAAGTAGGATTGATGCTATATAGTGAAGGTCTTCGTCCTCCGCTATTGGTAATTTTTCCCATATCCACAACATTACCTTCCTGCAAAAGTTCATTTACAGCCTTGGTCACAGTAGGAACACTGGATTGTAATTCAGAGCTTATTTCGGCAATTGTAGCATTTCCTGCAGAAAGTAATCTTTTCACAATTGACTGCCTCAGCATGTGCCATTTTTGCCCGGAAAGACTATTGTCTTTACTAACATCAAGTAAATCTTTTAAGTTCATTTATCTTCGATTTTACTAAATTCTTATACAAACATAATCCATTTTTAACTTAACCCTTTCTTTTTTTCACTACAAAAATCGCAATGCAATCTTACAATTTAGACTTCGATAGTTTCTAGTCCTAATATCATGATTTTTTACAACATTCAAGCAAATAAGAAAAAACAGCTTAAAAATAGTTGTTTTTTATTTTATTCAAAGATTTAAAAAAAATATAAACTAACAATGAAATACTTTTTAAATATTTTTAAAAATAAAATAAAAGATATTAATTTTTTGTTATTTTAGCCAACAACTAACTGATTGTCAAATCTATTAAATCTAACCAACCATGAAAACAAAAAAACTACTATGCTTTGTTATTACGGGATTTCTTACATATGCTTGTTCAAACGAGGAATCATTTGAAAAAACTACTGTTGAAACAGCTGTTCAGAACACACCCCATACAACAGCAAAAACACAATTAGCTTTAAATTCATTAGTTTCATCTGATTGGACTTCTGGAACTTTGTCAACTTCGATTGTACCACCTCAAAATTTAAAATATTTAAGCGGTAACCTGTCCGAAAAACCGATTTGGAAAAGTAACAATCCCGAAATTATAAAAGGGAACGGATGGTTAATGCAAAATGCAAGAGTTGATGCTAATAGAGGCGGTTCTTCAAATCCACTTTCTGGTACTTTTGGTGTTTATTTATTCCACATCAATCAATCTGGTTCTACAAAATACCTGCATGTTTTAGTTTCAAATCCACAAACTTCAGCTGTTACCATTTCTGGAAAAGGATCTACCTATACAAACGCTGAAAAACCATTAAATGGAAGTGCAACTGGACAAAGTTATTTTGTTTCCAAAGACTGGCTTCAAAACACACCTCGAACTACTTTTAGTAATGTTACAATTAATCCTTCAAAAGTTTATGAAGTTTACAAAGCAACATTAGCAAACAACAATATGGTAGATGGTTCTTATGAAATAACCGCTTCACAAGGCGTATATGTCTATACTGTTGTTACTTCAACGGGAGATATTAATGATGCTGTAACCGCTACTCAGAGTGCCGCTGCGGGAGATATTTATACAGAAAGCACTAACACTTATGGCCGAGAAGCAGGTATTTATACCGATTCTGGCTGGTCGGGTACTACAGATATTGATTTACCTACCGGCCCTGCATACATGGGATTATGTTTGAATACAAGTTCTAAATTTGCAGTAAGTGGCACTTATCTCCAAAATCAAAACGCTCCATACTCTTATAAACTAAATGGAGCCTCACAAAATACCTATGGAAACTACGGACATAAATATAGCTTAACGCTTAAACTCAACAACGCCAATAGCACTGCAAAAAATGTATCACTTACATTTGCCTCCAATTTTACATCTGGAACTAATTCACCTTCATTTACTTTTAATGGGCCTCTTTATTTAAATGGAGCTTTAAAAAACATTTACACCACTCCAACACAACCAGCACAGAATCTGGCAAACTGGAGCATTCCAGCTAATTCATTTTTCAATGCAACCATAACGTTTTATGTTCCTGGATTAATCACAACTGGACAGCAATTGATTTTAAAAACAGACTAACTAATAGCTCTATTTTTATATAATAATTATATTAAAGTTGATGAAAGGCTGTTTCAAAAGGACAGCCTCTTTTAGTAAAAGGTAATATTTTCTAAAAAACATTACCATAAACCCAAGAGGGGTTGAATATTTATAGAGTTTCAATGAGAAAATGAAAAAAAGCTCCAGAGGTGCGGAATATAGTATAGATTGCAAAAAAACATGTCGCTCTCTGGAGCTTTATATTGGAAATATTTACCCTTTCCTATAAATATGCCGCTTCTTTGAAGCTTACATAAAATGAGCTGCACCTTTGAGACATTCCTTTCTTGTTAATCTTAAAAAGAATCTTTTTAAAACTCTAACCGAAGTATTCTCTTCTGAATTTGATTTAATCTATCAGATACATTTCCTTTGACTTGAATTACTTCTAAATCAAAATCATTAATCAATTCAACTATCATATTATTTACTTCATTTCTAAGTTCTGGCAACTGGGAATTTGGGCATGAAATTCTATCGCGGTCTTCAATTGGAACAAGCACAAAAACATCAATTTTATTAATCGCGTCTTGAATTTTATTAAACACTGACTGAAAATTTACGGAATCATCAACTGCTAAAGCATACGCTAAAAGATCAATAAGACAGCGGTCGAAAATCGCATTTTTGTTGCTTCTTAAAATTTGTTTTAAGGAATAGTCTAACTGTGCCATATAATCATCTGAAGTTGGTATTTCAGAAAAAACAAAACCCATTTCCTGCATTTCAAAATAAGGCTCCGGATAAAGCTCGTAATTAGGAAATGATTCTTGCAGTTTTTCTGCTAATGTAGTCTTCCCTACTAAATGTGCTCCTAGTATTGCTATTCTCATATCATTGATATAATTAAGATCAATAAATTATTATTTCTAAATTTAACTAAAACAGCATAAATAAAACTAACATCCAAAAAAGTGTTTATTATTTTCTGAGTACATCTAAAAAGCAAAAAAGTCTATTTCGCGATGAAATAGACTCTTTGATTATTGTATATCTTTTGATTAACGTATATCGTTACTTTTTGTAGAAACCAAATCTACTGCACCATCAACTTCCTTTATTACTTCAGGATTCACGATAACAAATTCGGTTCTTCTGTTTAATTGGTGGTCTTCTTCTGAACAATTCACACCATTTGAACATTTATTGACCAATTCTGTTTCACCAAAACCTTCAGCTTTGATTCTAGCCGGATCAATTCCCTTTCTTACAATCCAGTTTTTAGTAGATCTTGCTCTTCTTGTAGACAGAGACCAGTTGTAATCATCATGTGCCCTGCTATCTGTATGTGAACCTAAATTAATTTTAAGTTTTGGATATTTCTCCATAATTCTCACTACTCGCTCAAGTTCAATCTGTGCATCAGGTCGGATAAACGACTTATCTAAATCAAAATATATTGGATTAATTTTGACCATTAGTTTACCTCTTACATAAACAAATTCACCTGAAGTTAAATCCAGATTAAGCGCGAGCTCCAAATTGGCTTCGTTTGATGAGGCAAAAGTCTTTTCGTCCATATCATAGTAATCTTTTACAGCAGTTACTTTATATGAAGAATCACAATTTACTTTAAAATTAAAAACAGCAAATTGATCTGCAATTGTGCTTTCAACTTTATCTCCTTTTGCATCATATAGAGTTACTAAAGCTCCAGGCAAAAGTGCTTGTGATTCTTTTTCACGAACAGTTCCCTGAACAAATTGTTTACATTTTGTAGCAATCGGATTAACTAATTCTTCGAAAAAGTAGATATCATCATCTCCTTTTCCACCCTCTCTGTTAGAAGAAAAGTGACCTGTTTTTTTTCCGTTTTGGAAAACTAAAGAGAAATCGTCTTTTGCACTGTTTATAGGGAAACCTAAATTAACTGCTTCTCCTACTCCTTTTTTATTTTGAATTTCTATAGCATAGATATCTAAACCGCCATTTCCATCTTTTTTACCATTTGAAGAGTAATAAAGTACATCATCAGCATCAATGTGAGGAAACATTTCACTTTTAACTGTGTTTACTTCCGGTCCTAAATTATAAGGCTCGCCATAAGTTCCATCTTTATTGATATCTACTGCCCAAATATCTGTAAGTCCCAATGAACCTGGTCTGTTTGATGTAAAATACAACTTAGTATCATTCGAATTTAATGACGGATGTCCTGTATCAAACTGATCACTGTTGAATGGCAATTTTATTATATTTTTCCAATTCCCTTCAGCATCGATATCAGCTTTATACAATTGAATTAAAACCCAGCCTTTATCATCTGTCTTATACTTTTTACTATTGTAGTTATCTCTAGAAAAATAGACTGTTTTTAAATCTTTTGTAAAGGTTACATTAGATTCATGCATCTTAGTATTCAGGTCTTTTGAAAACAATTCTGATTCTGTAAATTCGCCTGTATTGGTTATAGTTGCTTTGTACAAATCTAAAAATGGTTGCTTGTTTAAATACCATTTTTTATTTCTCGACTGTTTGGTCTTTTTTGATGACGCATATATTGCCGTGTTTTCACCATAATAGGTTACACCAAAATCAGAGTATTTAGTATTGGCTTCTATATTTTTGATATTGTAATTTTGAGAATAAACGCCAGCTCCAAATAACAATACTATAATTAAAGTAATTTTTTTCATATCTTATTTTTTATCTAGAAGAAACGAGGACTTTTTATTTTTTTCTTATACAAATCAAATAGTATCATAATCTCATGAGAACCTGAATTAAACACTCCATAATTAGAAGTCGTATAATCGTAAGCATAACCAATTCTTATACCTTCGCTTATGTTATATCCTACCATTGCACTCACTGAGTCATCTAATCTCATTGAAAGTCCAAACTCTACTTTTTCCTGCACTAATAAGTTTAAAGACAAATCAACTGAAAGAGGTGCTCCTGACGCTGCTTTTAACATGGTTGAAGGTTTCAGTTTTAGGTTTTCATCCAAATCAAACACATATCCAGAAGTAAAGAAAATGTGTGCTTTTTCTGAAGCAGACGAATAGATTCCGTTTTTCTGGTCCAAATATCTTGATTCAATAAAATTCGGCACAGATAAACCAGCATAAAAACGCTCATTATAGTACATTACACCCACACCGAAATTAGGTGCAACCTGATTTATTGGTGCGTTTAACGGATCTGGATCTACTGTCGTAAATTCTCGTATATTCAAAAAAGTTGCTCCAGCTTTAATACCAAATGCGAACTTATCTTCTTCAGAAAGATTTAAAGTATAGGAGAAATCAACGTATGCGTTGTCTTCTTTAACAGGTCCGATTTCATCGTGAATAACAGAGAATCCTAATCCCACATTTTTTCCTACAGGGCCATTGATAGACAATGTTGCCGTTTGAGGCGCACCATCAACTCCAACCCACTGTGTTCTTCCTAGGATACCGATACTTGTAAATCCTTTTGAACCTGCGTAAGCCGGATTTATAATGTTCATGTTATACATGTATTGTGTATACTGAGGATCTTGTTGAGCAAAAACAGTACTAGTGGAAAATATCAAAACAAAAAATCCAATTAGTATTTTAATTTTTTTCATAAAAATGAGTTTAATTTTTGAAAGGAGAGAAGATTTTTAACCTCTTCTCTCCTTAAAGAATAGTTTTATTTTTTTAAATATACCCAGCCTGTTTGTGGCTTTCTTTCGTTATTGTTGAAGTGAATAGTATAGAAATAAGTTCCAGCTGGAACTGTCTCTCCAGAGACATTAAGTCTTCCTGTTGAATGACCATCCCACCATAATGGCGTTGTAAACTTGTCTCCATTATGTTTGTACTTGTACACAAGATTTCCATATCTATTTACAATCTCCATACTAAAGTTTGGATACAATACTTGTAAATGTTCTATTTCAAAAACATCATTTATACCATCACCATTTGGAGTGAATCCTTCAGGGATGTTTAAAGGAACTGTAGGTTCTAATGTCACAGCATCTTGATCGTCTTCCTGTAATTTATTATTTCCAGGAGTAGAATCGATATCAACTTCATTTGCTGCAATCACTTCTGCCACATTGGTAAAATCACCTGCAGGTAATACATAAGCTGTTACTTTTAATGTTTCTATTGCATTGATATCAATAGTTCCTATGTTCCATATTCCTGTAACCGCATCGTAAGTTCCAATCGTTGTAGTAGCATTTAAGAATTTGAATCCTGACGGAAGTAAATCTTTTACCACTACACCTGTTCCTCTACTCGGTCCTCTGTTTGATAATGTTATTGTAAATTCAACATTAGTTTCAGCAACTGGTTTTAAGATATCTACCTCTTTAGTTAATTCTAAATCGATTAGAGCTATTGGAGCTGCCGTAATACAACTTTGATTGTTAGCTGGATCTATATCTGTTTGGTGCATTGCTTTTATACTTGCACAATTTTGATAGTTTCCAGATTCGTTAACAATAACATCAACAATCAAAATCTCTGTTTCTCCGTTTAATATCTTGCCTACTTTCCAGTCTCCTGTTACATAATCATAAGCTCCTCTAGTAGAACTATAATTAACGAATGTATAACCAGAAGGTAGTACATCTGATACGACAACACCTGTTGCATCTATATCTCCATTGTTTGTTAACTGAATCTCGAATGAAATCTCAGAATTTACTTTTGGATTCATTGTATTCTTCAAGATTGTCTTAACAACAGCCAAATCCACCGACTGATTAGGCGCTGCCGCAGCACAAGCATAATCATCCTCTAAATCATTTCCATTACCTGGAGTAGAATCAATATCTGGTTCGTTGGCTTTAGTAATTTCTGCACAGTTCATGTAATTTCCATTATCCAGAACTCTAACATCTACCAATAAAACTGCTGTGTTTCCAGGTTCTACAAAACCTACTTTCCAAAGACCTGTTGAAGGGCTGTATGTTCCAATAGTCGAACTATACGTGATAAACTTATATCCAGAAGGAATTAAATCTACTACTTCTACTCCTGTTGCTTTTGTAGGTCCGTCGTTCATCACTCTAATTTCAAAAGTGATTACATCGCCTACAGCAGGATTCGTAACATTTCCAACAATTTCTTTTGATAAACTCAAGTCTATGTAAGCCGTTGGTACAATAGCCACACTGCCAATGTTATTTGCCGGATTAGAATCTGCCTGATCCGCTTTTACTGCACTAGTAGTATTTGTAATTGTTGTACCATAAGTTCCTGCATTTACTGTTGCATCAATTGTAAGCGTTGCAACAGCACCATTTACAAGATTACCAATTGTCCATAATCCAGAACCGTTGTTATAATTTCCTGCTGAAACTACATCACTTACATAAGTAACTCCTACAGGTAATTTATCTACTAAACTTACATTGGTCGCATCACTAGCACCGTTGTTTGTCACTCTAATAGTATAACGAATGGTTTCTCCTTCATTTGGTGTAGCATTGTTTACTGTTTTAACAACTGCTAAATCTAAGTTCGTTACAGTTATTGCTTCGGTTGGATCATCTGGCGTTCTGTTTGTATCAAACTGATCCTGTGTATTCGATACTGTATTTACTAATACATTACCTCCCTGATCTAATCCTACAATTGCTTTAATTTCGATAGATCCTTCTTCGCCTGGTTGTAATGTACCTACTGTCCAGTTTGGTGTTGTCCACACTCCTTTTCCTGGAGTAGCTGAAACAAACGTTAAACCAGCTGGCAGATCATCTTTTACTACCAAGTTTGTTACTAATGTTGTTCCTTTATTGGTTACGGTAACAGTATAAGTTACGGTTTCTCCAATGTTAGGTGTACTATTGTTTACTACTTTAGTCAATACAACATCGGCACCATTTTGAACTACGATAGTTTCTGTTAAATCATCACCAGCAGTTGTTGGATCTGATTGATCTCCTTTAGCAGCAGTCGTTGTATTTACAATCGTTTTACCTGCAGATCCAGAGTTAATTAATACATTAATATCTAAAACTTTAGTTGCTCCGTTTGCAAGATCACCTATAGTCCAAATACCAGAACCATAATTATAATCGGCTCCTTGATTGTTGCTCACATAAGTAACTCCAATTGGAAGAATGTCTGTTAAACGAACTCCTGTTGCATCACTTGGACCGTTATTAGTCACTCTAATAGTGTAAGTAATTGTTTCACCTTCGCTAGGGTTTGTTTTACTTACTGTTTTTTCAGTTACTAAATCTGAACTTGTCACTATAATTGGCTCTGTTAAATCGTCTCCAACTGTTGTTGGATCTGATTCATTTCCTGTTGCAGGAGTAACTGTATTTACAATAGGGGTTTGACTAACCGTTCCTGCTGCAGTAACTCTTGCATTGATTAATAATGTTGCAGAAGATCCAATGTTAATATTTCCAATATTCCACAGACCTCCAGAATAGGTATTGACTGTTCCTCCAGTTGCTACATGCGATACATAAGCTAAACCTACAGGTAAATTATCTGTTAGATTTACTCCAGTCGCTGTGCTTGGACCGTTATTTACAACTGTTATTGTATATTGTACAATATCTCCTTGATTTGGATTTGATTTATCAACTGTTTTTGTTGTAACCAAATCAACTATTTTTACCGGAACAATCGTTACATCTGACTGATCAATTTCATTCGGTGTGTTGTTTCCGTGAATAATTCCATTTGGATCTAATTGATCTACTTTAGTAACCTCAGCAACGTTTGTATAATTTCCTGTTGCATTAATGCTTGCAATTACAGTTAATGTTGCATTAGAGGTATTGGTTAAACCTCCTAAATTCCATAAACCATTCGATGCATTATAAGTTCCACTGCTAGGTGTTGCGCTAACAAAAGTGTAACCGCTTGGCAGTTTATCCACAATGTTTATTCCTGTAGCATCACTTGGCCCATTATTTACTGCTGTAATTAAAAACTCAACATTATCTCCTATTCTGTGAGGAGCTGCAGTTACAATTGCTTTGGTAAGTGCAATTTCTGCTAGTGCATTTACAGTATCAATATCCGTTTGAGAATTATTATTAACATTCGGATCCTGAACAGCCGATGTTGCACTTGCTGTATTCACAATCTGACCAGTATAGCTACTTGGAACTGCAATTGTTACAGTATATGTAACCGATTCTCCAACATTTAAACTGCTGATAGTTGCATTACCAGCGTTTATATCTCCAGTACCATTTGCATTTGGAAGTATTGTTCCTCCTGTACCAACAACCGTCCATGTGGTTGCAGCTTCCAATATTGGATCTGTAATATCATCAAGTACTACTACATTAGTCGCTACCGATGGTCCATTATTCTTAACTGTTATCGTATAAACACTATTTGTTCCAGGAACATATTTCTCTTTATTATCTGTTTTAGTAACAACCAAATCTGCCTGAGGTATAACTCTGATCGTGATTAAGCTGTTATTTGAAACATTACCTTCATTATCTCTAATGTTATAATTGATCGGAGTTGGATCTGTAATGAAACCAGGATTTGGAGTAAATGTCACTCTTCCGGTTACTAAATCTACATTCCATCTTCCTTCTCCAGGAATTGTGATGCTTGTAATATCTCCTGTTGGATCCTGAACAATGTTGGTTCCATTTCCTGGATTAACCAAACTTACTGTTGTTGGATCGACTAAATCCCCTGTTGTATCATTAGCTGTAACATCAACAACTACTGGTGTATTAATTGGATTTCCGATTGATAAATCAGGTGAAGTGATTGGAGCATAATCTATTGTGATAGTAGCTACATTCGAACTATTTCCTTGATTGTCTTTTATCGTATAATTAATTACCGGCGGATCAATTGTGTATCCTGCCTCTGGAGTAAATGTTACATTTCCAAGAGGATCTGCAATCCAGTTCCCCACTCCTACTACAGAAACTTCTCTTGGAGATACCTGAATTCCTCCAAAGACACTTGTTGCATCCAGTACTACTGTCGATACATCAACTGTATCTCCTGCCGTATCATTTCCAGAAACATTTAGTACAACTGGTAAACCTGGAGTTCCCGGTGTTGTATTTCTATCATTGGCTGCAACTGGTACATAATCTATAGTTACCCTTGCATTATTAGATACATTGCCATCATTATCTTTTACATTATATTCAATAGGCGTTGGATCTTTATGGAACGTTGGAAATGGCGTAAATGTAATTGCACCAGTTACCGGATTAACACTCCATTTTCCTTCATTCGGAACATCAAAACTTGTAATTCCTTTTGAGTCTGTTACGATAGCCGTTGCTCCTGATGGACTCAATAAACGAACCGTTGAAGAATCTATAGTTCCATCTGGATCTGCATCTATTCCAGATCCGTTGTTTGCTAATGGATTTACTGTTACTGCTGTATTTACAGGATTTCCACTGCTTAAATCATTATAGGCAATTGGTGCCTGAGCCACATAAGTTACTGTTATAGTAGCAGTGTCACTTAAGCCCGTTTGTGTTTCTGTTAATTTATATTCTAATGGCGTTGGATCTGATGTAAACCCTGTCTGTGGCGTAAATACAATTAAACCAGTTGTTGCATCATAATTCCATGTTCCTTCTCCAGGCACTGTAAATGTTGTTTCTACTCCCGGTGTGTTAGGATTTAAATCAACAATAGTATTTGCAGGAGTTGCCAGAGTTCCATCTCCTAATCTATCATTTGTTAGAATGTTTAATGGAGTTGAAGGCTGATTTGTTGTATTTCCATTACTAATATCGTTTGTAGCAATTGGCGGCAAACTAACCACAATTGTTTCTTCTAAATCATCACCAGCTGTTGTAGGATCTGTTTGATCTCCTTTAGCTGCAGTTGTTCTATTGATAATTGTTTGGCCTTTAGTACCTGAATTTACTTTTGCTGTAATTTCTAAAGTAGCTGTACCATTAACCGCTAAGTTTCCAATAGTCCATACTCCAGACGCATAGTTATAAGCTCCAGCAGTAACTGTATGGCTTTCATAGGTTAAACCTGCAGGAAGAATATCTGTTAAACCAACACCTGTAGCACTAGTTGGGCCACCATTATTTGTAACCACAATACTATATCTGATAGTATCTCCTTCATTTGGTCTTGATGCGGAAATACCTGTCACAGCAACAGCCGAAACTGTTTTTACGGTAACTAAATCTGATACATTAACTGGAGTAACTACTACAGTACTTTGATCATTTTCTAACGGATTATTATTTCCAGGTATTGAATTAGGATCAAATTGATCTGCACCTGTAACTTCCGCAACATTGTTATAATTTCCTGTCGCTAATACTCTAGCTGTAATAGTTAAAGTCGCACTAGCGCTGTTAGCTAAATTACCAACTGACCAACCGCCAGAATTACTATCATATGTTCCTACTGAAGGCACTGCACTTACAAAAGAATATCCAGATGGTAATCTGTCTGTAACTACAACACCAGTAGCATTACTTGGCCCTGCATTATTTACAGTAATAGTAAATACTGCATTTTCGCCAACATTAGGAGATGCATTTACTACTGTTTTTAGCAAGCTCAAATCAGAAACCGCTCTTGGAGTACTAGAAACTTCACTTGTGTTATCCGTAGGATTCCCATCCGTTTCAGTACTTGTTGCCGTAGCAGTATTAAGGTAATTACCTGTTGGATTAACGGTAGCAGAAATGTTTAAAGTTCTTCTTGCTCCGCTTGCCAAGTTACCTATTGTCCAGTTACCAGAAGTATTGATATAACTTCCCGTTGCATCATCGCTTACATAATTGTAACCAGTCGGCAATACATCATTCACAACCACATTTGTAGCATCACTTGGTCCATTGTTTACAACATCAATTGTAAATACCACTGTAGATCCTACATCTGGAGTTGCATTATTTATTCTTTTCACAACTGCAAGATTTACCAATGCAGATGGTGTTGTTGTTACTGTTGAAAAATCATCTCCGGTTCCATCATTTGGTGTCGAATCCGGATCTTGTTGATCGCTTGCAATTACTTCTGCGTTATTTACATAACTACCATTTTTCAGAACTTTAGCAGTTATCTGAATGGTTTCTGTTGTATTTGCAATAATTGGTCTTGAAACTGTCCAATTTCCTGTTGTTCTGTTATACATACCTGCAGTTGGAACTGCACTTACGAATTCATAACCAGATGGCAATAAATCTCTAACAACAACACCAGTAGCATTACTTGGCCCTGCATTTGAAACTGCAATGGTAAAGACTACGTTATCGCCTACTTTTGGAGTAACTACATCAACAATTTTATTAACCGATAAATCAGCAATCTGTACAGGAGTTACAATAACTTCGCTTTGATCATTTTCTGTAGCGTCATTATTTCCCGGAGTAGAATTACTATCTACTTCATTAGCTCCTGTAACTTCTGCTACGTTATTATAATTTCCAGTAGGCAATACACGAGCCTGAATAATTAAAGTAGCAGTTCCTCCGTTTGAAAGAGTTCCCAGTGTCCATGAACCTGGCGTATCATTATAACTTCCAGCAGATGGTGTAGCGTTTACAAATAAATATCCTGAAGGTAATTTATCTGTAACTACAACTCCTGTTGCATCACTTGGTCCAGCATTATGAACGGTAATTGTGAAGTTTACAATAGTACCAACATTAGGCGTATTATTATCAACTGTTTTAACTAAACTTAAATCAACCAATGGACCACGTGATATTGTGATTTCATCTTGATCGTCTTCTGTTAAGACATTATTATTTGGTGTCGAATTTACATCCGTTTCATTCGCCTGAATAACTTCTGCAACATTGGTATAATTTCCTGTCGCATTAACTGTAGCGGTAACATTTAAAACGGCTGAACTTCCATTCGCAATAGTTCCAATATTCCATAATCCAGTTCCATTAGTATAAGTTCCGTTTGAAACTGTCGAACTAACATAAGTATATCCGCTAGGCAATAAATCTCTAACCTGTACTCCTGTTGCATTGCTTGGTCCAGCGTTTGAAACTCTTACAGTAAACACTACATTTGATCCCGCTAATGGACTAATATTGCTTACGGCTTTAGTTAATGATAAATTAATCAAAGCTGTTGGAACAGTAGTTGCATCTGAAGTATTATTCGCAGGATTTGGATCCGTTTGATTACTTGCCGTTACACTAGCGATATTTCTATATTCATTAGCTGTTCCTGTTATAGGATTTACTTTTGCTGTAATATCTAAATATTCTGTTTTTCCATTTAAAACGCTTCCTGAAAGTGTCCAGTTTCCATTCGCTGTATTATAAGCTCCATTAGTCGAAGTATAACTTACAAAAGTATAACCTGAAGGTAATAAGTCATTTACAATTACTCCTGTTGCATCACTTGGTCCAACATTTCTCAATGCAATTCTAAACTTAATATTATCCCCTACTTTTGGAGACGCAACATCTACAGTTTTAATAACTTCTAAGTCCGCTAACTGAACTGGCGTAATTACAACTTGCTGTTGATCATCTTCAGCCGGATTATTATTTCCAGGTGTTGAATCTGGATCAAATTCATTAGAATGAACTACTTCGGCAACATTTCGATAATCACCAGTAGCATTTATTCTTGCCACAACAGTTAATACTCTGGAAGCACCACTAGGAATAGTTCCTATGTTCCATGAACCTGTAGTATTGGAATATGTAGTTCCTGTACTTGTATGACTCACATAAGTATAACCCGTTGGCAAATAATCAAATACATTTACAGAGGTTGCCGCACTTGGTCCAGCATTAGTAACCGTTACTGTAAAAGTAACATTAGCACCAACATTGTATGGCCCTGCACTTATTGTTTTTGTTAGACTTAAATCTGCAATTGCTCTTGGATTACTAGAAACACTGCTTGTATTATTAGCAGGATTTGAATCTGTTTCAGCGCTGGTTACAGTTGCAGTATTAACATAACTTCCAGTTGCATTTACTCTAGCATTAATAATTAAAGTTGCTTTTGCACCGTTCGCTAAATTCCCGATAGTCCATTGGCCAGAAACATTATTATATCCTGTTCCAGTAGTACTTAACCAAGTATAGCCATTTGGTAAAATATCATTTGCCACTACTGCCGTAGCAGTACTTGGTCCGTTATTTACAACTTCAAGTGTAAACTGAACATTCGTTCCCACATCTGGTGTGGCATTATTTATTCTTTTTGTTATCGCTAAATCAACATTTGGAATTGGAGTAAGCGTTAGAGAAGCCTGATCATCTTCTGTTGGAATATCATTATTTGGTATTGAATTTGGATCAACCTGATCACTTGCTGTGATTTGAGCTGTATTCCTATATTCATTAGCTGTTCCTGTCGCCGCATTTACTCTAACTTTGTAAGTTAAGTTTAAAGTAGCTCCATTTGCAACTGATAAACCTGACCAGTTTATTGCATTTCCACCAGCATTATAATTCCCCTGATTAGTAACACTTCCTGTAATTAAAGTGAAACCAGCCGGTAAATTATCTCTTACTGCAACTCCGGTTGCATCACGATTTCCGTTATTTCCAACAGCAACTGTAAAAGTTACTATATCCCCCACTCTAGGCGATGCAATATCAGCCGTTTTAGCTAAACTTAAATCAGTCTGACCGATTAATGTAATTTCTACAGTATCAGAATCAACAGCACAAGAGCTATTTGAAACGGTATATTTAAACACATATTTACCTGGAATAGTTCCTGCAATTTGCGTAGTAGGGCTATTAACATCTAAAATAAATGGAGTGTTAGGTCCTGATACAAATGACCATGTTCCTGTATTTGGTGCAGGATCTGTAGCCGCCATAGTAACAGTGCTATATTCTCCTAAAGTTTGGTCTGGACCAGCATTCACAGCTGCAATAGCTGGATTAATGGTTATCAGCATTGTATCCTCTAAATTACATCCTCCACCATTAGAACTTGACCACTTAAATTCATAAGTTCCATTTGTCAAAGCAGAAACAGTAGATTGTGCGCTAAATCTATTAGAAAAAATAGCTGTTGTTGGTCCTGAAACCTGTGTCCATGTCCCCGTTCCTGGATTAACAGGATTAGCATTCATCACTGCAGTAGTAGCATTACATAAATTCTGGTCAGGTCCTGCGTTTGCAGGTGTTGGAGGTGCTCCTGTAAATGTTATATTTACAGTATCTGTACTTACAGCACAAACAGATCCATTTCTTACTGTCCAAGTAAAAGTGTAGGTTCCTACTGGCAATAAATATGGGTTAGCAATTGATAATGTCGATTTTGGGTTATTTGGACTGTCAATAACAATTCCTCCATTAGATGGATCAGTAGTTAATGTCCATGTTCCAATTCCTCTTGTCGGTTCTACTGCATTAAGCTGAGTAGCTAATTGACAAGCACTTTGATCTGGTCCAGCATCAGCTTGGCTCGGTGGCGAATAAGCGTTAATTCTGACAACATCACTTAAATTATTACAACTTCCATTACTAGCTCTCCATTCAAAAATATACAATCCTTCCGCTAATCCAGTAACACTTGTAATATTTGAATTTGGTGATGTTATTGTTTCACCAGCCGGCCCGCTTATTTTACTCCATCTACCAGTTCCTGAAGTAATTGTATTACCAGTTAAAGTAATAGAGTTACCTGCTGACAAACAAATATCTTGGTCAACTCCCGCATCAGGCATTGTAGGTAAAGCACTATTGGTAACCGTCATGCTATCGTTGCTTGCTCCGCAACCTCCTGCGTTCGCACTAGATATATCGTATCTAAAAGTATAGTTATTTCCGGGTACAATTGAAGCTCTTGCTGTAGAAGAAGAAAGCGGTGTAATGGTTGCTCCAGTTCCTGTAGTTACGCTCCAAGTACCTGTAGAACCCTTTGTCCCTTGTAAAATAATTTCAGTCGCATTACATAAAACCTGATCTGGTCCAGCGTCTGCAGGAGCATTCACATTTAATACTAGATCAGCTGTCGATGTTGCACATGATGGACCATTTGTACTAGACCATCTTAATACATAAGTTCCTGTTGTAAGTCCAGAAATACCAGTATTGCCACTATTTACATTAGCAAATATTGGATTACTTGGCCCAGAAACAACCTGCCAAGTTCCTACCCCGGCTGTGATGGTGTTTCCTGTTAAAGTTGTACTTGTAGTACAAACTGCTAATGGTGAGTTTGTCACTACCGCTGTAGTTGGCGGTAAGCTTACTTTAAAACTTACTTCACTTGAAGCAGAATCACAATTTCCTCTTTTAACCAGCCATCTGAAAACATAGTTTCCAGGCGCTAAATTACTAAATACCGCTTTGGGATCATTTATATTAGAAACAGTCCAAGAACTATTTCCTGAAACCTGAACCCATGTTCCTACTAAACCTGGAGTAAGATTGTTTCCGTTCATGGTAACACTATTCCCTGAACTATCAGTACAGATATCTTGATTAGCTCCTGCCGCAGAAGTTGGTATAGCAGCAATTGTAAGTGTTGTAATGTCTGAAAAAGTAGAACATCCTGAACCAACAACTGATGTAGTCCATTCAAATTCATAAGTTCCGTCTGATAATCCTGTTACGTTAGTATTATGACTATTAGGATCATTAAAAGCAACTGTTGTTGGTCCAGACTTTTGAGTCCAAGTTCCTGTAGTACCCGCAGCTGGAGCTGTAGCTGCTAATACAGCCGTAGTTGTTCCTGAAGGCAGACATCGATCTGATCCTGCATCTGCGGGAGACGGTGAAAATGTACTTGTAGTATTCACAATAACATCACTTGAGTCAGGGGCACAATTCGTTGCAGCACTTGTCACAGTCCATCTAAAAGTATAAGAACTGCTTTCTGCCATTCCATTAACATAAGTTTGCGGACTTGCTGGATTTACAATTGAAACAGTCGAAGGACCTCCAACTTGAGTCCATTGTCCAGTTTGACCATCAACTAATGGAGCTGCATCCAATAAATAACTGCCAGCACATACAGTAACAGGAGTAGCTCCTGCATTTGCAACCGGTGGCTGTGATACTGTTATCGATGTTTCACTAAAAGTATCAACTGAATTTGGTCCACCTGAGATATTCCATCTAAAAACATAGACCCCCGGAATCAAACCGCTTACATTAGGATTATAATTATTTATATTATCAAAAGTCGCTGTATTAGGTCCGCTAACTTGTGACCAATAACCTGATAAACCTGCTGTTGCCATTAAAGCTGGATTATTACCTGATAATTGAGTTGATGTAACCCCACAAAGTAAAGCAACTGTAGTACCCGCATTTGATGGTTCTGGTCTTAATGAAACCACAACTTTAATATCAGCAAATGCTTCTGAGCAGCCAGTAGCAAAACTACCGCTTGTATATCTTCTTGCTCTAAAAGTATATGTTCCCGGTCTGCTTAAACCTGAAAAAGTAAGATTACCTCCACTAACATTGGCTGTCGGTGAAGCACCAGCAGGGCCACTTACAAATATAGCCTGACTGGCATTACCACCTGTTGTAACCATCGGTACACTTCCTGAAGTCGTGTTTACTGGTAAAACAACAGTATCTACGCCATTGTTTAAAGTAAGAGTTGTTGGGCTATTAAAATAATTTACCGTAAAAGTAGATTGCGTTTCACAATTTGGATTTACATTACTATTCCCTTTAATCTTATAGATAAAAGTATAAGATGTAGTAGTATTAAAATTTAACCCCGTAATTTGGGTGGTTGGACTATCAGGAGAAACAATAGTTGCTCCTGAGTTTGTAGTCCATTCCACAGTTTCCCCTGCGTACAAAGGGATATTTCCTTGTAAAATTGTCGAAGTTATGGAATTGTCACAAAATGTTTGTGAGTTATTTGTTCCTCCAGCAGTTGTAACATCTTGTGTTGCTGCAGGTACATTTATAGTAACTGTGTCAGAACCAACCGCACATGGACCTTGAACTAACCATCTAAATACATAAGATCCTTGTGTTAAATTAGAAACTGTTGCATTTGGAGTATTAGCATTTGTAATCGTCGGCATTGTAGGACCAGATACAAATGACCATGTTCCCTGCTGCGTTCCAGTTCCATTTCCGCCTATGGACGCATTTAAACCTGCGGACTGTGTAGCTGTGTAACATTCTGATAAATTTTGATCTGGACCGGCATTTGCAATAACTTCACCTCCATAGTTGGTTACTACGATTGAAGAAGACGATGTACAAGAAGAAGAAGTAATCGTCCAAGTTAACTGCGTACTACCAGCTGCACTTGGAGACAATGTTATCGTTGCATTTGGTGAATTGGGATTATTTATTGTCACACCTGCATTATCTGCACCGCTTTTTACCCATAATCCTGTTTCGCCTGGATTTAAAGGAGCATTTGCAGACAGTGCATAAGTACCAGGACAGCCTTGTATATTACTGCCGGCTCTTGCCACAGTTATCGGATGCACTATGTAACTAACATCTTGATAAGTTGTTCCTATCGCACAGGTACCTGATAACCGAAAGGTATAAGTATTACCTCCAACAGCTCCAAGAACTGATGTTACAGCATTATTGGGGTTTTGAATAACCACCGAAGGACCTGCTATTTGAGTCCACCTATGACTTACTATGTTACCTCCTACAACACCATTCAAAACAAGTGGAGCATTGGCACAAATTTCATCAGGTATTCCTGCATTTACAGAACAATCCTGAGAATAAGCGCTTTCACTAAAAAAAAGAACAGCAAACAGTGCTAAAAAACACGTAAGTACAGTATTAAAATTGGATTTTTTGTGTTTAGACGAGTAGTTTTTTTCCATACAATAATCTTAAAATAATGTTCTTCTATAAAAGTTTCCTTTTAAATCTTCTTTATTTAAATTCTTAAAAAAATCATTTTATAACAAATCGAAATAATTAAACTAAGCAAGGTCATTAGAAGCTGTGTTGACTTCCTTGACCTGCTAATTTTAAAAGTTTAATTTTTTCGTTTTTTTATCCATCATCTTATTTTAGGCAGCAGATTCGCCACTCTAAACAAGTTGAAAAAACAAAAAAAGTATGTGTTTCTTTCATACCAAATGGAGGAGAAATACAAAGAGAAATATCTTCCATTAATAAATATTCCTATGCATCAACCTGCATAAATTCCGGGCGAAATTAACCAATGGATGGACTTAATTTTAGAAGAAGGCTTGCTAGATTACGTAAAATAAAAAGCATTAAACAATTTAAAAATCACTAACTAACTAAATAACAGATGATTATTAAAAACCCATTGATCAAGCCTTTTTGAATAGAAAATAAGAAGTGGATTACACGACTAATTCAAGATTGAAGAATACAATCTAAACTTACTAAAAATTTATGCTATTTTTCGCTCATTAACAGCATCTCCTTTTAAAGAAGTCAACTAAATTGAACCAAAAAAAAGTCGCATTTGTTATAAAAAAAACTGCTAATTCAAGAACTACTTAATACAGCAAAAAGACAAAATATACTTTTAGTTTTACTCTCTTGAATAGATAAATTTAAAAATGAAAAAACACCAATTTCGAAAAATCAAAATTGATGTTTTTTATCATAATAATATTTTAAGTCGATTCCTTAGAGTTCTTTCTTCTCTTCATCACGTTGCTCTTGAAGATCCGTAATAAAAGTTAAGGGAGAAACTCCTGTAACCTTTTTAAATGTAGTTGTAAATCGGCTATGAGAAGAAAAACCACAGAGATCAGCAAGAAAACTAATTTTATACTTTAAAAAGTTACTATCATTTCTCAAACGATCTGTAATATAATGTATTCGCAACTCATTAATATAACCCGCAAAATCTATTGATTTGTTTTTGTTTATTACATAAGACAAATATCGCTGATTGATTGAGAGTTTTACGGCAACATAATTTAAAGAAATATCCTTATCAAGATAAAAATGAGATTCCTCTAGCTTTTGTATTTTTTCCAAAATAGCACTTTCCGTCGCTTCCGACATATATTCTTTAGAAGATTCCTGCTTGGGTGTTAAATCTTCTTCGATTTCCATCACGTCGTTATTTTCACTAACTGCTTCAGGTTTTATGTAATCTTTTTTTCTTCTAAATACATAGACCAACATTATAATCAAAACAATAAAAATAAAACAGCCAAGAGCAATAATAATTTTACTCTGATCATTTTTTGACTGATTATTTTTTTGTTCCTCTCTTAACGTTTTAATCAGTTCATCTGTATTACTTTTACGACTATCCTCCTCGTCTTTCTTTAACTTCAAATTCAATTCATTATACTTGATATACTTTTTATAGTCCGTCTTTTTATAAAATTGCATTAAAGAAGTATATAATTCTTGTTTCAATGTAAAGAAATCAGAAGCTTCAGCAATCTCTTCCGCTTTCTGATAATTAAGAAGCGCCTTTTTATCATCGCCAGTTCTTGCATAGACATTTCCGAAACCATTAAAAATAAATCCTTTCAGCGGACTATTAGAAGATTCTGATTCCGAAAGCTCTTTCTCTGCTTTTTGAAAATAAACCAAAGCCGAATCAATCTTCTGCAGCGAAAGGTAATTTTTTCCAATAAGTTCATCATTAACTGCAATATGGAAATTTTTATCAATACTAGAATCTGCCAATTCAAATTTCTTTTTCCCAGCTTTAAGATCTTGAATTGCTTTGGAAAAATTAGAATTGTACATTGCATAATAAGCGATCTCTTGAGATAAGGTTCCTTGAAATTTATACTTTTCATTTTTATCTTGAATCTTTTTACTAGCTGTAATTGCTCTTTGCAAATACACCTTGCCAAGACTGTAAATTTCATATTCGCGATAAATCGTCGAAAGAAAACCATTTATCCTAGCTTGAAGATTATAATTTTTATCCAACACTGCCAAACTATCCGCACGCTTTAAGGCTCTAACAGCTTCATTTCGCATACCGTGCTGACGCAAAAGAGTGGCCCTAAGCATAGAAGCTTTAATACGCTCCACATTATTTGTAGAGATTTCATAAAGATAAGCCGTATTTCGCAAAGCCTTTTCTGGGTTTGAACTCAACAACACTTTCGATGTCTCATCAAAAACTTTATCGAATTTCGAGCCCTGGGAATAACTTAAGCTATAAGAAACTAAGAATATGAATAGGAGAAGAATAAATTTTAAGCGCATATAAATAATAAGAAATCAAGCTTTGTAACATATTGGTGTTTACTCCTAAAATCAATTATTCAGTTTAAAAGTTTAACTAGAAAAATCTAAGCTAATAACTAAATACACTTGTGTCCTTTCTCTCAATTACAACTTAACGAGTTGGATCAACCATGTATTGATTCAAAATGTTATTGATTAAATCTGGAAATTTAGAATAACAAATAAAGTTATAAACTATAGCTCATTATTCTAATAAAAAACAAATTGGTGTAAAGACAACACTTTACATTGCGCAAATTTAACATATTGAATATATATATACTATACAATTTCGACTTAAAATTTCAAAAAAATACATTTACTTGTTATTAATAACATTCAATATTTTTTTTTCAAATAAAACAAAGGAAATATTTTTTTGTCGAAAATTTTATGGCGATTTTCTAAGAATATTTTATCGAAATCCAATTTTTACAGTCTTTTCTTAAAAAGCGAATAACCTGTAAAAAAAAACTCATTTTTTTTTTCTCATGCCTAATATAGTTAATGATTCTACTAAAACACTCACATATAAAAATCATTCCAAAACTATAAAAAAAAGCATTTTTACAGAGCATGTACTGAAGCAAAAAAGTACAGAAAACAAAAACCGTAAAAAATAAGTATTATTATAACTTAAATAACAATTAACAAGAAATAAAACACAATAAAACAATTCATATGAAATTTAGAACTATTCTAATAGAGTTAATTTAATAACAAAAGATATTTTAGGGTAATTTTATTATGATTTTTTAGCTTATTAAAAATGAGTATTAAAGACCGTATGCAGCCAGCCCCCCTTATCGACATAGATAAAAAATCAGCAACTTAAACAACCAAAAATTAACTGCTTTATTTGATGGTATGGAATTATTTGAAAGAGAAGATATTCCCACAAGATTTTCTAGAGTCAGAAATCATTCTCATTATTGTGCCTAATCGGAATATTCTAAATGAAATCAAAAAGTTTAAGGATTCAATTTCCCGAATCTCTTTTGTGATAAATCCTCATGCACAGCAGATTCATATCTACGACTTTAATCAATAAAAAACAGTACCAGAAATACAACACAATTCCAGATCAGGGAAATGATCAAAACAAATTTTGGAAGCACTCAAGAAAACTCCAAAGACCGTAATTGGGTGAAACTGCTAAATAAAAAATTATGGAATCTGAAAACCATTACATCAACAGAAGTGGCTGGCTTAGGGCGGCAGTCCTTGGAGCCAACGACGGCATTCTTTCAACCACCAGCCTAACAATCGGTGTTGCCGCAGCAAGCATAACCAGAGAACCTATCCTGCTTGCTGCAGTGGCTGGACTTGTGGCAGGCGCACTGTCTATGGCTGCTGGGGAATATGTCTCGGTAAGTTCGCAGTCAGATGTTGAATCGGCCGATCTGCAAAGGGAAAAATTGGCTCTACAGAATATGCCGCAAGAGGAACTGGAAGAACTAGCAGAGATTTATATCCGAAGAGGATTAAATGAAAAATTGGCCAAGCAGGTAGCTTCTGAATTAATGGCTCATGACGCTCTTGAAGCCCACGCAAGGGATGAATTGGGGATCAACGAAATCACGCAGGCCAATCCTCTCACTGCCGCAATTGCATCAGCAGTGTCCTTCATCACCGGAGGCTTTCTTCCGTTGCTGGTGGCAATTTTTGCTCCCATTAAAGACATGATTTTCTACCAATATGCTTTCTCGATTCTCTTTTTGGCTTTTTCAGGAATTCTGGCCGCCAAGGCGGGAGGCTCAAATATCCTTAAGGCAGTTGTTCGGATCTGCATTTGGGGCACCTTTGCTATGGCTGCCTCGGCCCTGGCCGGATATGTTTTTGGAGTAAAGACTGCCTAAAGCTTGGAAAATAGGGCTTATAACCGCTTAAAAATTAATCTAATCTTAAGCGACCCGCAGAAATAAGATCCGCAGATATTCGTTATTTCGTATATAACAAAAAAGGAAAAAAATGAAACTAATTAATATATTCCTTGTACTGGCAACTGTCTTTTCCATAAACTGGGAGCCTGATTTTAATAATGCAAAAAAAACTGCTGAAAAAGACCATAAATTGATTCTTCTAAACTTCTCGGGCTCGGACTGGTGCGGGCCATGCATCGTGCTTCGCAGGGACTACTTTGAAAGCCAGGGATTCACCGATATGGCAAATGAAAATCTGGTGCTGGTCAATGCTGATTTTCCAAGAAAAAAGAAAAATATCGGAACGGCAGAGCAGATAAAACGCAATGAGGATTTAGCTGAAATATACAATAAGGAAGGAAGCTTTCCCCTGACGCTTCTTCTTGACGCCCAGGGTAAGGTGATCAAAATCTGGCATGGAAAACCGGAAGCATCGCCTGAACAGTGGACGGCAGAAATAAAATCGATCTGTGAGAGCCGAAAATAACACATCAGAGAATCAAAAATATTCCCAAACCCTAAAGCTCATGGGCAACAGCTTCACCATTACAGTTGTGGCCGAGAATCAAAAAAAGGGAAATGAGAATATCAATCTGGCTATTGAAGAAATAAGCCGGATCGAAAGGCTTTTGAGTACTTACAAAGAGGACAGCCAAACCAATCTGATTAATGAAAATGCCGGAATCAGGCCCGTTAAAGTAGATCTTGAAATTTTTAGCCTAATTGAAAGATCTATTGGAATTTCAAGAATCACACAGGGCGCTTTTGACATCTCCTATGGAAGTATAGACAAAAGCCTTTGGAACTTTGACAAATCCATGACCAAACTGCCCGATGCGCAGACTGCGCAAAAAATGGTACATCTTATCGATTACCGAAATATCATTCTTGACAGGGAAAACACAACAGTCTTTCTTAAGGAAAAAGGAATGAGAATCGGTTTTGGCGGAATAGGAAAAGGATATGCCGCTGAGATGGCCAAACAGGTTCTGCTACAGCGCGGTGTCCAAAGTGGCATCATTAATGCCAGCGGTGACCTTTCTGCATGGGGGCTACAACCCGATGGCAGGAAATGGACAATCGGCGTGGCCGATCCAGACTCCCCGAATGCTGCATTTTCCTATATGGAGATATCCGGCAAAGCAGTTGCCACCTCGGGAAACTATGAAAAATATATAACCATAGACGGAAAAAAATATTCGCATACAATTGACCCAAAAACAGGCCTTCCCATAACTGGAATCAAAAGTGTGACCATTATAGCCTCAAATGTGGAATTTGCAGATGCAATGGCTACACCGATAGCTGTTATGGGCATCAAAGCTGGATTGTTCTTAATAGATCAGATTCCTGATCTATACTGCATTATAATTGATGACAGCAATAAAATTTATACATCCAAAAACATTAATCTGACATGAAAAAGCCAACAAAAAAAAATCTCGTATTGTTATGCAGTACTGCTCTTGCCGGCCTGCTGCTTGCCTCTTGCACTAGTGTAAAGGAATACCAGAAAGGAAAACTCAACGATTCTGAAATGGTGCTTTCGAACAGGAAAATCGAAAAAACGGAACTCAGTTTCCAATCCTACCGAGAAGGAGCTTCCGGGGCAAATGCAGGAAAAAGCGGCGGAGGCTGCGGATGCAATTAATTTTATGCCTTATTAAAGATGAAAAGAGTATTTCTTACAGGAGCAGCGTTGCTGGCATTGTTCCAGTCAAGAGCGCAGGATATCCCAGCTGATTCTACAGGCTATAAAAGCAGAAAGCTTAAAGTTGAAGAGGTAAATCTCGTATCAAGCTATTACAGCCAGAATGGCGATCATTCCGCCGTAACTGGAGGCATCGGAACCCAGAAGCTTACCGATATTGCCAACACCATTGATGTCAAACTGATCAAATATGGGCAGACAGGCATCAAACATACCTTTGATATTGAAGCGGGAATTGACCACTATACCTCTGCCTCTTCTGATATGATTGACCTGAGTGCCAATTCCTCAGCCTCTTCATCAGACAACAGGTTTTATCCATCGCTGACTTATCTTAGAGAGAACGAGCAGAAAGGCCGCACTATTGGCATCGGAGTTTCTTCATCAACAGAGTTTGATTATCAGTCTTTTGGAGGAAATATCAGTTTTTCACAAAAAACAAAAGACAGAAATGGAGAGTTTACAGCCCGCTTCCAGACTTTTATCGACCAGCTGAAACTTATCCAGCCTATAGAGCTTAGAGATCCTGGCAGTGAAGGTTATGGCAGTGCCAACAGAAACACCTTTGCCGGAACCTTGAGCTACTCACAGGTTATCAATCAAAGGCTTCAGGTAATGCTTGTCGGGGATGTAATCAGCCAGAGTGGTTATTTAAGCCTTCCATTCCACAGGGTCTATTTTGCAGACGGCTCGGTTCATCAGGAAAAAATGCCCGATACACGTTTTAAAATTCCTCTCGGAATCAGAGCCAGCTATTTTATGGGGGACAACATCATTATCAGGGCTTATTACCGTTATTATACCGATGACTGGAATTTAAAAGCGCATACGGCAGATCTTGAAATTCCTGTAAAACTGACTCAGGCTTTTTCGCTCAGTCCTTTCTACAGATACTACTCACAGAGTGCTGCCAAGTATTTCAAGCCATATGGGCAACATACTGCTGATGATCAATATTATACCAGCAATTATGACTTATCGAAATTCAACAGCAATTTTGTGGGAATGGGGTTAAAATTTACGCCTCCTGACGGTATTTTTGGACTGAAACATTGGAACACACTGGAGATACGCTATGGCCATTATACCAGATCTAATGACTTAACTTCTGATATAATTAGCATTAATATCAAGTATAGGTAGTCAACCAGTCAATCTTGAACTATTTTGACAACAGAAGCACAAATGCTTCGGCAGAATGCTTTAATGCTAAAATAAAAGCTTTTAGAGCGCAGTTCAGAGGAGTCAGGAATATAGATTTTGGATCAAGAACAAAACTTGGGGAAGAATATCAAAATAAAATCAGAAATTTGCAGTCTAAGAATTACACATGACTGCTTTAGAACTTTTAAAATTTATGCTTCCTGATTTTTTAGTAGATCACTTTGAAGTAGTTTCCACCAGCAACACAGAAGAAGTATTGCATCTGTATTTTGAAGAAAAAATAAAACCTCCGCAAGAGTTCAATGCTCTAGAATTGGTTTCCAAGGGTTTCATGGATGAGATTACGATTCAGGATTTCCCTTTAAGAGGCAGGTTTGTATATTTACATATCAAAAGACGTCGTTGGACCAATAAAGCCAATGGGGAAATTATTAAAAGAGATTGGACTTTAG
>NZ_FOMH01000005.1:335992-420305 GCF_900112575.1 Flavobacterium phragmitis | reverse complement strand
ACGATTTCACAGCCTAATTCTTCTGCCCTTGCAATTTCTGTTAAAGTACCGCAGCCAGGAGACCACAATACTTTTCTGCGGTTGCACGCAATTGCAATATCTTCCCTGAAAACAGGAGTTACAATAAAATTTGCTCCTAAACTCATATACAATGAAGCCGAAGCCGCATCTGTAATAGAACCAACTCCTAAGATCATTCCCGGAAGTTCTGCTAAAGCATATTTGTTCAGCGCTCCGAAAACTTCATGCGCAAAGTCGCCTCTGCTGGTAAACTCCATTAATCGGGATCCGCCGTCGTAACAGGCTTTCAATACTTTTTTACTCAATTCGATATCAGAATGAAAAAACAACGGAACCATACCGTTTTCTTTCATGGTCTGAGCCACTTCAATTCTTGAATATTTTGCCATTTTTATTTTAAAATTATCTTGATACTAATGCTGAACCATCACCATCAATCATATTTTCAACTTCTTTTAAAGTAACCAAGTTGTAATCTCCCGCAATAGTATGTTTTAAGCAACAAGCTGCCACTGCAAAATCCAATGCTCTCTGGTTATTATTCTGATATTCCAGCAGTCCATAAATCAGTCCACCCATGAAAGCATCACCGCTTCCAACTCTGTCCACAACTGGTGTAACTTCTTTTACTTTTGCACTATAAATTGTTTTTCCATCATACAAAATGCCGCCAATTCTTTGGTGTGAAGCACTAACAGAATAACGAAGTGTTGTCGCAGCGATTTTAAGGTTCGGAATCAATTCAAACAGTTTATCATATACTGCCGGAAGTGATTTTTCATCCTGGTAATTTGGATTTACCTTAGGAATTCCCAACATAAAATACGCAGTATCAATATCTCCTAAAATCACATTGCTGTATTTTAGCATTTCCGGCATTACCTCACTTGGCGTTTTACCATATTGCCAAAGTTTTGATCTATAGTTTAAATCGCAGGAAATTTTAATTCCTTTTTTATGAGCAACTTTTATTGCTTCCAAACAGGCCTCTGCCGCAGTCTGGGAAATAGCTGGCGTAATACCGCTCCAGTGGAACCATTCCGCTCCATCCAAAACTTTGTCCCAATCAACCTGCCCTTTTTCTATGGTCGACATCGCACTGTGTGCACGATCGTAAACTACGTTACTCCCGCGTGTTCCTGCTCCAGTTTCCAGAAAATAGATTCCCAAACGTTCTCCTCCGTAAACAATGTTTTTGGATTCTACGTTCATTTTTCTGATTTCCTTTAAAGCAGAAAATCCAATCTCATTTTCAGGAAGTCTTGTTACAAATTCAGCATTAACACCATAATTTGCCAAGGAAACACACACATTGAATTCTCCGCCTCCATACGTAGCACCAAATGCTGTAGATTGCGAAAAACGTAAATGTCTTTCTGTTGATAAACGAAGCATGATTTCTCCAAATGCAACTACTCTACTCATTGTAAATACTTAATTAAAAGTTGAAATATTCTTTTGCGTTGTTATATGAAATATCAGAAACCAATTTTCCAATCCATTCCATATCATTTGGAAGTTCTCCACGTTTAATTTCGTCTCCCAAAAGATTACATAGAATACGTCTGAAATATTCGTGTCTTGGGAAAGACAAGAAACTTCTAGAATCTGTCAACATTCCAACAAAACAGCTTATTAAGCCCATGTTTGAAAGTGCATTCAATTGTTTTGTCATTCCATCTTTCTGATCTAAAAACCACCATCCTGAACCAAATTGTACTTTTCCGCGAACGCTTCCGTCGTTGAAGTTTCCAATCATTGTTGCCATAACTTCGTTATCAGCAGGATTTAGGTTATAGATAATCGTTTTTGTCAATTTATCTTTACTGTCTAAAGCATTTAAGAAAGCAGACAATTTTTGTGCTTGAGGATAATCTCCAATAGAATCCCAACCTGTATCTGGCCCTAAAATTCTGTGCATACGAGCATTATTGTTACGTAATGCACCTAAGTGAAATTGCTGTACCCATCCAAACTCATGATACGTTTCTGACAAGAAAACTAAAATGGCACTATGGAATTTTAAAACCTCTTCTGGAGACAACTCTCCATTTTCTCTTTTCTTTTTGAAAATCGCATTGATTTCACTTTCTGTAAAGTTCTCAAAATCAATTTGATTTAATCCATGATCGCTTAATTTACATCCGTTTGCATTAAAGAATTCGATTCTTTTTCTTAAAGCAGACTGCAAATCAGCATACGCGTTAATTGCAATACCGGACACATCCCCTAATGTGTCCAGATATGCATTATAACCATCATTAGCAATTAAGATGGCTTTATCAGGTCTGAAAGCTGTACTCATCTTGATTCCAGTCGAGTTGTTGGCGAATTTTTGATGAAATTCTAAAGAATCGATTGGATCTTCTGTAGTACAAACCAATTCAGCGTTTACTTTTTTAAGAAGATTTTGTGTGCTGTACGCTTGAGAATTTATTTTTTCCGAAGTTTCAATATAAATTTTCTCAGCCGACTTTTCATTCAATAAATCATAAATATCAAAATAACGAGCCAATTCTAAATGTGTCCAGTGGTACAACGGATTACGCATGGTGTACGGAACTGTTTTTCCCCAGTTTAAGAATTTATCTTTATCTGAGCCGTTACCAGTTACAAACTGCTCGTTGATTCCCAAAGTACGCATTGCACGCCATTTGTAGTGGTCTCCATTGATCCAAACTTGAGTAATATTATCGAAGATTTTATCTTCGGCAATAAACTGCGGATTTAAGTGATTATGGTAATCAATAATGGGCTGATTTTTAGAGTAACTGTGGTATAACTCTTCAGCATATTTATTTTCTAATAAAAAATTATCGTTAATGAAAGTCTGGCTCATATCTTTTTAAATATAATTTGAAAATTATTCTTCGTTTGAAGGTTTTCCGATTGTGGCAAGGATTCCACCATCTACATATAAAATGTGACCGTTTACAAAATCACTCGCTTTTGATGATAAAAATATTGCTGCTCCTGCCAAATCGCTTGGATCTCCCCATTTTGCTGCCGGCGTTCTACTTATGATAAAATCGTTAAACGGATGACCGTCAACTCTAATTGGTTTAGTTTGTTCTGTAGCAAAATATCCAGGACCGATTCCGTTAATCTGAACATTGTATTTTGCCCATTCTGTAGCCATGTTCTTAGTCAGCATTTTTAAGCCTCCTTTTGCAGCAGCATAAGCAGAAACTGTATTTCGTCCCAACTCACTCATCATAGAACAGATATTAATGATTTTTCCTTGTCTTCTTTCAATCATTCCTTTTGCAACATGCTTAGAAACAATAAACGGACTTACAAGATCAATATCAACTACTTCTCTGAAATCTGAAACTTCCATATCTAGAAGTGGAATTCTTTTAATAATTCCAGCGTTATTAATCAAGATATCGATTGGTCCAACTTCACTTTCGATTTTTTGAACTGCAGTTTTCACTTCTTGCTCTTCTGTTACATTGAATTTATATCCTACTGCATTAATGCCTTCGCTTTTTAATTCTGCTACAGCATGATCAATTTTTTCTTGAGATGAATTTCCGTTTACTACAATTGTTGCACCTGCTTGCCCAAGTCCTTTTGCCATTGCCATTCCCAGTCCGTGAGTACTTCCTGTGATTAAGGCAACTTTTCCTTTTATATCAAATAAGTTCGTCATTTTCTTATCTTAAATCTGTGATTTTACAAACATCCATATCTCCGTAATCTAGGTTTTCACCAGCCATTCCCCAGATAAAAGTGTAGTTGCTGGTTCCTGAGCCTGAATGAATAGACCAAGGCGGAGAAATTACAGCCTGATGATTGTTCATCCAGATATGTCTTGTTTCCTGAGGCTGTCCCATAAAATGACAAACTGCTTGATCTTGCGGAATATCTAAATAAAAATATACTTCCATTCTACGATCGTGAACGTGAGCTGGCATGGTATTCCAAACACTTCCCGGTTTCAATTCTGTCATTCCCATTTGCAATTGGCAAGTAGTTACTACGCTTCCAATAATCATTTGGTTTACGGTACGGTGATTTGCCGTTTCCATTGTTCCCAATTGTAATTTATTAGCTTCAGCTAAACTTACTTTTTTAGTTGGGTAAGTGGTGTGAGCTGGTGCAGAGTTTAAATAGAATTTAGCAGGATTGCTTTTGTCATCACTTTTAAAAACTACTTCTTTGTTTCCAGCTCCGATGTACAAAGCATCTTTAAAACCTAACTCATAAGTTGTTCCTTCTACTACGACTGAACCACTTCCTCCTACATTAATAATTCCAAGTTCTCTTCTTTCTAAAAAATAAGGCGCTTTAAGCGGATCTATAGTTTCTAAAACTAAATTTCCTTTTACTGGTACTGCAGATCCTGCGATGTATCTATCATAATGAGAATAAACTAATACAACTTCATCTTCCTGCATTAAATCATCAATTAAGAATTCTTCTCTCAATTGCTGTGTGTCATATTTTTTTACAGCTTCTGGGCTTGACGCGTATCTTGAACTATATTTTGTCATAATTTAAATAAATGTAATCGATTGCACAAAATTAATTTTTTAAATGGAATAACTATAATTGAAATGAAAAAAATATTTCAATTATGTTCTTTTTTCTTTATAAATCGGTTATTGGTCTGTATTTTGGAACCAATGTTTTCATTACAATCCAGCCTGTTAAATAACAAACTGCACAAATAGAGAAAATAATCATATATCCAGAGTTTATACCATCAACAACCGTCTCCCCAGATTTTGATAATAATTTCAAAAACTCGGCTAAATTCGCAACACCTCTCTCTTTTAAAAATGCTTTTTCAGTTTCTGGATTTAAAAATTGCGGATATTTAGCTAATAAAGACTGTCCGTTTACCAAGCTCCAATTTCGCTGTGTAAAATCAAACAAAACACCTGATCCCTTATTAATTATAGTTGAACCAACTCCACCTGCTAAACCTCCGATTCCTGTAATAGTTGCAATTGCTTTTTTAGGAAACATATCTCCTACTGTAGTAAAAATATTTGCCGACCAAGATTGGTGTGCTGCTCCCGCAATTCCGATAATAATTACTGGAACCCAGTAACTAATATATCCTAATGGCTGAGCGATCAAGGCTAATAATGGAAAAAATGCAAAAATCAACATCGCTCTCATTCTTCCTTCATACGGATTCATTCCTTTTTTCTCAACGAAATATGTTGGCAGCCATCCGCCAATAATGGACAATAATGTAATCATATAAAGTACAAACAATGGCAAAGCTGCTTCTGTAGAATCCATTCCGTAAACAGAACTTAAATAAGCCGGAGTCCAGAATAAGAAAAACCACCAAACACCATCTGTCATAAACTTACCAAAAGCAAAAGCCCATGTTTGTTTGTATTTAAAACATTCCATTAAAGATACTTTTCCTTTAGCTTCAGGTTTAAAGCCCATTTTACCGTCCTCAATATCATCTTGCTGAATATACGCCAATTCCTCTGGACTAACTTTTGAATGCCTTTCTGGTTTATCATACATAAACATCCAAAATCCCATCCATACAAATCCTAAAGCTCCTATTATAATAAAAGACATTTCCCATCCAAAAGATTTTGCGATAAATGGAATTGTAATTGGTGCGGCTAAAGCTCCAACCGTTGCTCCTGCATTAAAAATACTTGTTGCAAAAGCTCGGTCTTTTTTAGGAAAATATTCTGCAGTGGTTTTAATTGCCGCAGGGAAATTCCCAGCTTCTCCAACTGCCAAAACAAAACGAGCAAAGATGAATAATGCAACACTTACATTGATTACCAAAGCGGTGTCGCTTACAGTACTGATTATTTCTTTTGAACCATGAAAACCTACAAACCAGTCTCCTGTAATAATTCCTGAAGTTGCAATTCCACAGAAAGCATGAAGACAAGCTCCTACAGACCAAATTCCGATTGCCCAAAGAAATCCTTTTTTGGTATCCAGCCAATCCACAAATCTTCCAGCAAATAATAATGAAACGGCATAAAAGATAGAAAATAAGGCTGTAATATTTCCATAATCATTGTTTGTCCAATGAAATTCTGGCGCAATAAAGTCACTCCATGTTAACGAAAGTACTTGTCTATCAAGATAATTGATCGTGGTTGCAAAAAACAATAAAGCACAAATACTCCAACGGTATTTGCCTGCAGCTTTAACACTTTGATTTACTGCAACAGTTTCGGTCTGATTCATAGTTAGTGGGTATTATAGTTTTGTAATTTTTGGTATTTTTAGCAATACCTTTTACCTCTATTTAAAAATATTAAAATCAATAAATTAACAGTTCTAAAAAGAAATAATGTAATCGATTGCACAAATATAGTTTTTAATCTCTACAATCCAAATAAATTGTATAAAAAATAATTTAAGGTTTTTAAATAAACATATTACATAAAAAAAAGAATACAAAATTACACATTAAACAATATATTTGTTAAAAGAGACTAGGTGAAATTCATCCTTTTTGCGGGGTAAAATTGTCCTAAAAGAGTTGATTTCATAAGCCATTTTTAACCATTTGATCGGATACAAGCCATCGGTTGCATTTGTTACAACATACACGTATAAAATATTACAAATCAAATAATTACACTCAAAATTGAAGACTAAAAAAACACAAAGATTAAGAGGAATTACATTAAGTTTTCTTCTTTTTTCAGGAGTATTTTCTCTAAGTGCACAAAATCAGATTGTTCCATTATGGAATAAAATTCCTGATGAAATTAAAGCAACTGATTATAAAGAAAAAGAAGTGCTTAAGGACGGAAAAATGCAAAGTACAAGTCAGGTTTCTGTACCTACTTTAAGTATTTTTATTCCGAAAGAAGCAAAATCAAATCAAACAGCCGTTGTAATTTGCCCCGGCGGTGGTTATACACATTTAGCTTTTGAAAAGGAAGGAACAAAAGTGGCAGAATGGCTTAATAGTTTAGGAATTGCAGCATTTGTATTAAAATACCGTATGCCTACCGACTTGACTATGAAAAATAAAAGTGTTGGTCCATTGCAAGATGGACAGGAAGCCATTCGTTATGTAAGACAAAATGCAGCAAAATGGAATATTGATCCAAATAAAATTGGGATCTTAGGATTCTCTGCTGGAGGACATTTAGCTTCTACTGTATCAACTCATTATGATGATAAGGTTTATGAATCATTATGCAAAGTAAGTGCACGTCCTGACTTCTCACTTTTGATTTACCCTGTGATTTCAATGGAAAATGAAACAACACACAAAGGCTCTCAAACGAATCTTCTTGGAAATAATCCATCACAGGAACTTTTAGATTCATTTTCTAATGACAAGAGAGTGACTGCTAAAACACCTCCTGCTTTCTTAATTCACGCTACAGACGACACGGTTGTAATACCTGAAAACAGCATCAACTATTATCTGGCTTTGAAAAAAAATGGAGTTACAGCCGAGTTACATTTATATGAAAAAGGCGGCCACGGATTTGGTTTAGGAGTAAATGACACCAGCAAATTCTGGACAAGAGATTGTATAGAATGGCTTAAAGCAAATGATTACAACTAAAAATAAGAAAGGCAAAACTTTTTCAAGTTTTGCCTTTTGATCAAAAAAAAACAAAAAGGAATAAAAAACCATTTTTTATATTTTAAGCAGTAACTTCTTGTTCTGCGTTACTTTTCAATTTAGAAACAAGAATTGTTTTGCTTGCTACTTTTGGTCTTGCAGCAGGCGCTTTCTTTTTGCCAAATTTCTGCTTACCCCACCAAATAATGAATCCTGTAATAGGTAAACTGGCAGAAATCAAACTGGCTAAAAACGCAATAATTTTACCTGTTAGTCCCAGAACACTTCCTACGTGAATATCATAATTCATTCTTCGGATTTTGTCTGGAATATTAGCCTCAATATACTTCCCTGAAAATGGAGTCTTAATCGAAATCTCATTTAGCGACTGTTGATCAAAACTATAACGATCCATATTGTAATAGGTGTTTTTCTGTTTGTAAACAAAAGCACCAATAGGATCTGCAGGTTTTCCCGGAATACTAATCATGATTCCAGCAGCCTGAGGATTTTCTTTTTTAATATTCAATAATACTTTATCTGCTGTTGTAATTTTAAACTCTTTTACATGAGTGGTATCTGATTTTGGTGATTCTCTGTTTTCAACTAATGGCGTTCCTCCAGAAGTTACCCAATACAACGATTTACTCCACCAGCCAAAACTCCAGACTAAGCCCGTTACAGCAATAAAAAACAGAAAAATACAGCTGTAAAAACCTAGTACATTATGTAAATCGTAATTGACACGTTTAAAGCTCGCGTCCCACTTAATTTTAAAACTTTTATCTATAATCGATTTGATCCATTTTGTAGGCCACCACAAAACAATACCTGAAATCAATAATACAACGAAAATCAAAACTGCGACACCTACTATAGGACGACCTATGTCATAAGGAAGCCATAACGCGCGATGACCATTTAATATCCATCTGAAAAAATCGGGTGACTCTCCTCTAGAGAACGTTTTCACATTTAATATATCTCCAGTATATGGATTCATATAAACACTTATAAAAGTACCGTTTCTTCTGCCCCCCTTGCCTTTTTTGCCTTTTTCTCCCTTTCCCTTACTTCTCTCTTTTCCCTTTTCATTTGGTTGCGATTTCAGTTCAGATTTTCCTTTTTCGCCTTCATTCTTAGCGATATCTTTTCTTTTATCCCCTCTTTTGTGTTCTGCTTTTTCGCCTTCTTCTTTTTTCTCAACAAAATAACCTACAATTGCCGCTTCGTCTTTTGCTCCAAAAGTTACGCTTGTGGCTTTTTTATCTTTCATTTTTTTATCTGCAATTGCTACCAATTGAGAAGGCAGTAAAAATTCTTTCTGTTGCGGTTTAACAAAACGCCAGTCTTCTATAAAATCTTTAATTTCATGTTCAAAAACATAAATACAGCCCGTAAGGCTGACAATGACTACGATAATTCCAGACGCTAAACCTAGCCATAAATGGAGCCAGGCCATAATACGCTTAAAAAGCGATTTTTTACTTTTTTTCTTATTATTAGGTTTTGGTTTTGAAGAAGAAAACATAATTGGATAGATAAATAGAATAAATAAAAAGACCGTAAGTCCTAACACAAATAAGGACTTACGGTAAAAAAATATTAGTATTTTAATTTCTGGATAGCAGTAATCTGACCTCCTTCAACTTTCATACCTTGTGTAGCAACAGCAGTTGTACCATTAATAGTATAAATCCAGTTTCCATCAGGAGTATTTATACCAAGAACAGCTGAATTTCCATCTTCCGTTGTAATATTATAACGAGTAGTAGCATTTGACAATAACGCTGGCATACCAATAACCCATTTAAAAGTTTGGTTGTATACATCAGCAACAGCTAATCTAACAGTACCTGAGTTAGTTCCAGGAGTTCCGTACATTAACAGTAAGAACTTACCATTTGAAATATAACTTGTTGAAGAAATTTTGTACCCTCCTGATTTTTCCTGAACATTAAAGAAATAAGATTTGTCAAATTCTGTGGTTCCTTTAGCAATTTTAACAACAGCTGAAGGTTTTGTTGAAGCAACTACTCCATTAGCTGTTCCGATAGCTCCGGAAAATCCATAAGCATCTCCTTTTTCATCTTGAAACAATCCATTTGTAAAATAAGCTCCTAAGTAACTTGTACGGTCATCTTTAATTACTTTTTCCAGTTTTAAATCCGGATAACTATATACAGCTACCCAAGTACTATCAGCATGTCTTGTACCAAAAGTATCCGGAGCAATACCATTAATTTTCATATAAGGCATAAATACTTTATCTCCCACCTGAGTTGCCCAGGTAAAATGAGCTCTTTCTGCTAAATCTGGATTTTTATTTCCAATTAAAAGTCTTGTGTCTTGTGATACTGTTCCTGTAAGCACAGATTGTTCTGCATCAACTTTATACATGTAAGAAATTGAAGCGCCACTTCTAGGTACTTTTACCATTACAATATCTTTGTTAACAGGTGCAAAAACTTGTACTGTCTCCGCCTGAAAATTTGAAGTCTTAGTTAAATCTCCATTTGCTGTTAAGCTATAAGTAGTAACAGCTCCCGGATTTCCCTGACCGTAAAGGAAACTAAAAAATTTGTTTTGAGTTGATAAATAATAACGATAAGTACCATCTTGTTCTAATCCGTTTCCAGCTGTGGTAATTGATCCTTTTGTAACGTCGTCGGCAGTTAATAAATAATCTGCTACTCCTGTTGCTCCTGTAGAAACGGTAATTATATATTTTGATTTTCCAGTTTCTCCACTAGCTCCTTCATTTTTGTCATCGCTACTCTCACATGAAGTAAAAGTGAAAGCAAACGCAGCTAATAGTAAAGGTAATTTACTAATTGTTTTCATAAGTATTAAAGTTTATATTAAAATTATTTATTCGATTTGTTAAAGAAGTATCTAAATTTTAGATAAAAAGCCCGACTCGGTTTTTGAAGTGAAAAATTATCCACAAGTTCATTATCCAATAAGTTTTGACACTCTAAGGCGATGTTGTATTTTCCATCAGCCATTGTGTAAACCAAGTTTAAATCATGCTTAAGCTGTGTAGGAATATCGTGTTTACCATTTGAGCCTCCTCTACTTGGCCAGTACAAATAATAGGCATGGACATAAAGAAGATTATAACCTACAGATAAATTATTTCCTTTTTTAAAGACATCGTTAAAAAAAACTGTTCCATCCAGATTCCCAAATAAATAAGGAATATTAGGTACTCTGTCTTTATAGTAATAGGAAACATAATTTTGCTCTGGCTCATATTTGGTCATATTTCGTATATCCTGATAAGTCATATTAAGACCAGAAGTAAATCGCTTTTTATAAGAGTATCGAATCTCTCCATCAATGCCTTTTGTTTTTACACTTCCCTGATTAACGGTTACCGTTTTGTTTTGATTATTATTAAATTCAGTACGAATAAAATCAGTAGCATTACGATAGATACCATTTACATCAAATGTTAAGGCATTAACGTCATTAAAACTAGTTTGATAGCTAAAACCTAAATTAATATTATTACTTGATTCTGGTTTTAAACCATTATTACCCTGTAAATTATCATTGGGATCACCAAAAATTTCATTCGGCGTGGGTAATCGGTAGGTTTTTTCATAAGAAGCTTTCACTTGCAAGTTTTGTTTTAAATAATAACTACTTGCTCCTCCATAACCTAAAGAAGATGTTTTATTATTTAACTCCATATAGGCAACATCTCCCCAGTTTCCAGAAGGATTATAACTTCTGGTGAGTGTAGTGTTTAAATCATAATTCTTTAAAAATAATGAGGTACTCCATTTTTCATTGTAGTCAAATTTGTAACCAGCTGCCAAAATATTCTTTTGTAATTTTTCAGGTTGCTGATACGTTACAGATTCAGGATAAAGTTCATCACTACCTTTGCGGTCAAATGTGTTAAATGTGTTGTTTATCAACAAAGAATGATGTTCTCCTATGGCATAAGTTGCATTGAAAGTAGCTATTCCATTATTGTTTTTAAATTTATAAAGGGATCTGCCAGCTTCTCCACCTGGACCTGCGTTTTGCGTGTATTGTCCAAACCAATTGTATCGTCTATTTACAGTATCTACGGTTTGTTCATAACCAAAATTAAAATTTCCCGTTACATCAATATTCAACCCTTTTGTAAACAAATCTTTTACCTGATATTTCAAAGTAGGCATCAAAGTATTTCCACGTCTATATCTTTCGCCAAATACTGAAACCATTCTGGCTCCGGTTTGAATATCAGCCTTATTTTGTCCGGCTGTAAAACCAATCATTAATTTATCGGCGTATTTTTTACCCGTAATTCCAATATTAAAAATTACGGTTTCATTTTGGTAATTATCATGAAATCTTCTTACTCGTGTTTCTGGATAATATTTACCAGTTTCCAAATCATTAGTTTCAACATTTACCCAATAATTATTGTCAGAATAATTTTGAAATGCATTAATCTCTGTAGTAAAACCACTTTTTGAAGTATATCCTGCGTTTATAGCAGTTTTAAACGTATTGAATGACCCAAAGGAATAAGAAGCATCCACATAGGTTCGGGGTTTATTATTCGTTACGATATTAACAGCTCCTCCTAAAGCATCTCCACCCAGCCAAATCGGTACAACACCTTTATAAACCTCTACACGATCAGCAAGGTTAATTGGAATATTATTGATTTGAAAAGACGAGCCAAAATTATCCATTGGTACGCCGTCAATAAAAATTTTAATTTGGTTACCGGAAAATCCATTAATTGATAATTCAGATCGGGATCCTACACCTCCAGCTTCACGAAAACGTACACCTGATACCCTATCTAATGCATGTGCAAGATCTAAAGTGGAGTTATGCAGTTTTTTTGCATCAACAGCTGTTACGTTATAAGCTTGTTTATTGATCTTATCAACTGCTGAACGACCTATTACTGATACGTTTTCTAATTCCTGTAATTCACTATCCAATTGAACTGGAATATTTACAGAAGTTCCAGAAACCTCTATGCTTTTTTTAAAGCCCGAAAAACCAATTGCAGAAACTTTGATAGTATGTTTTCCTGGTTTAACATTTTTAAAAATGAACTTTCCATTTTCATCAGAAATAATACTTAAGTCAGTTTTTTCTAAAACTACTGTCGCAAATGGAACGGTTTGACCAGATTTTTCAACAACTTGTCCAGTCACTGTAACCCCTTGATTTTGCTGGGAAAACGACAAGAACGAAAAGAAGAAAAATGAAATAAAAAATAAAATTTTTGGCGTTGACATATCTTTAATTAGACTAATTATAAATAACTTTGTCGCAAAAGTACCATCAACTGATTCAAAAAAGTTAGGGAAAAACGGATTATTATTTTGTAAAAACGGATTAAATTTTGAAAATCAAGTCTACTCTCTCATCGCACGAAAAGCCAATAATTAATATCGAAGTAAATGCTCACTATAATCCCAAAAGTATTCTGAACGAAGAAAATATCAATCTTCAGAAGGAAAATATAGAAGAGATTAAAAGTCATATTTTAGCAACAGACGGAATGGTTCTAATAGATACTCAAATGTATTTTACAAAACCTCAAACCGAAGTTTTTGAAATAAATGACGAATGTATTGTGATGGATTTTATAAGCTGTAACAATATCGAAACTCAGATAGATCAGCTTGAAAATGAGAAGTATTTAAAGCAGAATACCCATAATATTTTTTATACGACAAAATATAAAGGCACTTTTAAAATTCCAGCATTTGAAAAAGTAAATTATCTAACCATTATTTTTTCTAAAGAATTCTATTTCAATGTAATCAATGAGGACTGGAAACTTCATGAAAAATTCTCTAAAAACATTTTAATTCAAAAATCAAGCTACCTCACTTCAAAATATCTTCCATTTACTTCTTCCATTCAGTGGGTTATTTCTGAAATCAAAAATTGCAATCGGAAAGGAGCATTAAAGAAAATGTACATTGAGACCAAAATAAAAGAGTTGTTAATCCATCAATTAGAGTCGGTAGTTTCCAAACCCAAACCAGAGGAAAAAATCGACAATGAAGAATACAACAAATTATTAGAAGCCAAACAAATACTAGACAACGATTATCGAAACACTCCTACTCTACCAGAACTTTCTCGAAAAATTTCATTAAACGAATTCAAGCTTAAAAAAGGCTTTAAAGCATGTTTTGGCACCACTGTCAAAAGCTATATCATTAAGTTGAGAATGGAGCATGCAAAAGAATTGTTCCAAAGTAAATCGGCAACAGTTAGTGAAGTAGCATATAAATGTGGCTACAAAGATGTTTCTCATTTTTCGGCTGCCTTTAAAAGTTATTATGGATTTTCTCCTCAGAAATTTAAAATCAATACCGATAGCATACAACTTTGGTTAATCGGACTTTCATTTTTATGGTAAAAAAAGGGTTTTAAAATTATGTCCGTCGACTTAATCTTAAAACCCAAAAAAATTAGACATTAATTGTACATTGCAAACTATATACAAATACCCACGATCAAATGAATATGTCTTAATTAAAAATAAAAACGTTTCTCCAAAAACTGTTTTCTGTAAAAATTCTAAATGACACCTAAAAAGGTAAAGAATGCCATCTTTTTCAAATTTCTACATTCCAAAATTAAAATGCACAAAACAGATTCCCTTACGGTTTTCCACATTGAGACAAAAAAGAGCGTTTTTTTTTAAAATAACAAAATATTAAACAATTAATTATCAGCAATATAACCAAAAAAAATTTAACACTATTTTTTGATAATTTATTTCATTTTTCCCTCTAAAGACCATATAAAAGTGTAAAAACAACACTTAAAAACACTTCTTTCTTGTCCTAGATTAAGCGTAATTCTTTTCATCACAAGCTATATTTGCAAGGTAAATTATTCGTTCTGCCAAAAACTGAAGTCAAAAAACAAAAGAAAATGTAGCGTTTTAAAACCTTAGAATCTTTCTTATTCTAGATTAAGTTGAAGCAAAAATGAAACGAATAAATTTGCAATATAAATTACAAGTTCTGTCAAAAACTGAAATCAAAAACAAGAAAAGACTTAGCTTCTTAGTAACTAAGAACCTTAGTATCTTTCTTATTCTAGATTAAGTTAAAGTAAAAATGAAACAAATAAATTTGTAAAGTAAAATCACAAGTTCTGCGAAATAAGATTTAAAAGTAAAAAACTCAGAATCTCAATATCTCAGAATCTTAGCAACTTAAAAAAAATGAAAACACTTGAATTCTTATTACTAGGAAAAAACGAAGCGATCTTGGCCATTTTACTTCGCCTTGTAAACGCTTATGAAGACTGGAATGCAGTCGCATTTAGCAATGAAACAGAAGCTCAGGAATATTTTCAGAACCACAAAATCGACGTTGTTCTTTTGAGCTCCGGAATCGAAGATCATGTCGAAAAAGATTTTACTTCATTTTGCTTAAAACAACAGCCAGATGTAGAAGTAATTGAACATTTTGGAGGCGGAAGCGGTTTATTAAAATCCGAAATTCTCCACCGATTACATCTAAAAGGAAAAATATAGCGCTCTAGTTTCCTTTCAATCATTTTACAGCTTTAAAACAACACAATTACGAAGATCGTCAAAAATTTACGATATATCGTTAGGACTTCTATTGCCTTTTTTGAAGAAATCTCTTTAAAAACAAGGCTTTAGGAATAGGGCATTCATTTTGAATACCCAAAAGTAAAAATCACAATATTTTAAAAACCTAATCATTAACAACAAAATCAAAATTATCATGAAAAAATTAATCCTTACAGCAGTTTTATCTTTAGTAACCCTTATCGGATTCGCTCAAAAGCCAAGTCCAGCGTTATTAGACCCAACAAATCATACTTTAGTATTAATTGATTACGAAAGCCAAATGGCATTTGCAGTAAGCAATATCCCAATTGATCAATTACGCAACAACACCGCTTTAGTAGCTGGAGCTTCAAAAATATTTAAAGTACCAACAATTGTAACAACAGTTGCCGAAAAATCTTTCAGCGGACCTGTTTTTAGAGAAATCGAAGAATTCTACCCTCAAAAAACGTCAAACTATATCGATCGTACCACAATGAATACTTGGGAAGATGCTCCAGCCCGTAAAGCAATCATAGCAACTGGTAAAAAGAAAATCGTATTTGGCGGTTTATGGACAAGCGTTTGTATTGTTGGACCAGTTTTATCCGCAATCAATGAAGGATATGATGTTTATGTAATTACAGATGCAAGCGGTGACGTTTCTAAAGAAGCTCATGAAATGGCTGTAACTCGTATGGTTCAAGCTGGTGCTCATCCTGTAACTTCTTTACAATACTTATTAGAATTACAACGCGACTGGGCTCGTCAGGAAACTTATGTACCAGTAACCGATTTAGTTAAAAAATACGGTGGCGCTTACGGCGTAGGTGTACAATACGCTCACGAAATGTTGAAACACTAAATATTTTGAAAGCGGATAAAACGGATTCATATTCACGAAGGCGCGGATAAAAAAACGGATTTTAATTCATCCTATTTACTTTAAAAAAATCTGTGTAAATCAGCGTCTTCGCGAATGCGAATCTGTAAAATCAGCGTCAAATTTTAATCTATCCAATAAAAAAAACTGTGTGCTAAAAACATGCAGTTTTTTTCTCCAACCAAACAAAAACCTCCACTATGAAACTCTCTTTCAAAATACTAACTTTTCTTTTAATTATTTCTCTTCCTCTTTTCGGGCAAAATAAAAAAGCAACTCTTATTGTGCATCATGCCGTAATTCACACTTTAGATAACAAAAATACAATTGTTGAAGCTATGGCTGTCGCCGACGGAAAAATACTGAAAACGGGGAAAAACAGCGAAATCTTAAAATTAAAAGACAAAAAAACAACGGTAATTGATGCTCAGGGAAAAACCATCATTCCCGGAATATTCGATTCTCACATGCACATCATCCGAGGTGGAAGATTCTACAATACAGAATTACGCTGGGACGGAGTTCGTTCTTTAAAAAGAGCTTTGGCAATGCTTAAAGAACAAGCTCAAAGAACTCCAAAAGGACAATGGGTTCGCGTGGTTGGCGGATGGAATGCGTATCAGTTTGAAGAAAAAAGACTACCAACTTTAGCAGAAATTAATGAGGCAACAGGCGATGTTCCTGCTTTTATTCTTCATTTATATGGACACGCTTATTTGAACAAAGCAGGTTTAGAAACTTTAAAAATCGATGCTAATACGCCAAATCCAAATGCAGGATTGATTGAAAAAGATCCAAACGGAAATCCGACAGGATTACTTGTCGCAGAACCAAACGCTTTTATTTTATATTCAACTCTTGCTAAACTTCCTGAATTGACGCAAGAAGAAAAATTCAATTCGACTAAACAATTTATGACCGAAATGAACAGACTTGGCGTAACGGCAATTATGGACGCAGGAGGCGGATTTCAGAACTTTCCAGATGATTACGGCGTAACAAATGGTCTATGCAAAGACAGTGATTTGACTGTGAGGATGCCTTATTATTTGTTTGCTCAAAAAGCAGGAACTGAATTAAACGATTATACCAAATGGATTAATACAGTTGAAATTGGCGAAGGCTGTGACGATCACGATTCTGACAAAGTAGAATATCACGTTCAGGGAGCAGGAGAAAATCTCGTAATGAGTGCCGGTGATTTTGAAAACTTTGATAAACCAAGGCCTGAATTAAGTCCCGCAATGGAAGAACAATTAAAAGAAGTTTTATCCTTATTGGTAAAAAACAAATGGCCTTTTAGAATTCACGCTACTTATAATGAAAGCATTACAAGATTTTTAAATGTAATTGAAGACATCAACAAAGAAACACCTTTAAACGGACTTTTATGGTTCTTTGATCATGCCGAAACGGTTTCTGTAGAAAATTTAAAACGTATTAAAGCTCTAAACGGAGGAATCGCAATTCAACACAGAATGGCTTATCAAGGCGAAAGTTTCATCAAAAGATATGGTAAAACCGCTGCTGCGAATACCGTTCCTTTAAAGAAAATCTTAGAATTAGGAATTAAAGTTGGAATGGGGACTGACGGAACACGTGTGGCAAGTTACAATCCGTGGGTTGGTTTATACTGGTTGACAACTGGAAAAACTTTAGGCGGTTTAAAATATATGAATGATGAAAATATTCTAGACAGAACCAAGGCTTTGCAATTGTTTACTTACGGAAGTGCCCAATTAATCAATATTGAAAAAGACAGAGGAATGTTGACTGCAGATAAACTAGCTGATTTTGCTATTCTTTCTGATGATTATTTCAATGTTCCAGAAGAAAAAATCCTAAACATCGAATCAAAACTGACAGTCGTAAACGGAAAAGTAGTTTATGCAGCTAATGACTTTAGAACCTTTGCCAATCCAACACCAAAAGCAATTCCAGATTGGAGTCCAGTGAATTACTTTGGAGGTTATCAAAAAAATTAAACCATGCAAAATACATTCAGAATATTGTTGCTTTTGGGATTCATTTTTACAGCCCATGCACAGCAGAAACCAGTTTTTCAAAAGCTGCGATATGATGATGATTTCACTTATCTAAAAGCCGATTCGACAAAAAATGGGTATGAGAAAATCAAATATATTCCGTTAGGAAAAAACGATAAATACCATGCTTCAATTGGTGGTGAAGCAAGACTTCAGTATACTTATACGGTTAACAATAAATGGGGAGACGAAGCTGATGACGATGGTTATTTACTTTCCCGTTATTTACTTCATACGAATATTCAATTAGGCGTTTTTAGAACCTTTGTCGAATTACAAAGCAGTTTAGCAAACGGAAAAACAGATCCAAGTCCTGTTGACGAAAATCAGTTAGATATTCATCAGGCTTTTCTGGATATTGATTTTATTCGAAAAGAAAACGAACAATTAACACTGCGTTCTGGAAGACAAGAAATCATGTATGGTTCACAGCGTTTAGTTGCAGTACGCGAAGGCCCTAATAGCCGACTAGCTTTTGATGCCTTAAAATTATTTTACAAAAAAGACAATTGGCAGTCAGATGTTTTTTTCACACATCCAATCGCTAATAAACAAGGTACTTTTAATGACCGTTTCAATGAAAATGCTAAATTCTGGGGAAATTACACCGTAATTCATAAAGTACCTTTTATACAGAATATTGATTTCTATTATTTAGGATTATGGAAAAGCCAATCTGTTTTTGATGATGCTGTAGGCGAAGAAAACAGACAATCCATCGGAACGCGAATATGGAAGAATAAAGGAAACTGGAAATATGATTTTGAAGGTGTTTATCAATTTGGAAAAATCAATCAAAAGACAATTACAGCTTGGACACTTTCTTCCTTCGCCTGTTATACTTTCGAAAACCTAAAATTTGAACCCGAAATCGGACTAAAAACAGAAATCATCTCTGGTGATAAAAATTCTGGTGATACTCGTTTACAAACCTTTAACCCGTTGTATCCAAGAGGTGCTTATTTTGGATTAGTAGCTTTAATTGGTCCATCCAACTTAATTGATGTTCATCCTTCCATTAATTTCAATCTATCTGAAAAATGGGGACTTGGAATAGATTACGATATTTTTTGGAGACAAACACTAAGTGACGGAATCTATGCGCCTAATATGCAACTTTTATATTCCGGAAAAGACACAACAGAACGTTTTATAGGTTCACAGTTAATTTCGAATGTAAACTACGACATGAATAATCATTTAGGATTTACACTTGAAACGGGTTGGTTTAATGCAGGTTCATTTTTAAAAGAAGTTGGAACAGGAAAAGATTATTTTTATGCAGCGTTGACAGCACAATTTAAATTTTAAATTTGTGTAATTCAAAGCATCAAAAATGGAAAAAACATACTCGGTTGTATTTTATTCTAAAGATCTGGTTGAGCCTGTTAAAAAAATGAAAAACTTTTTAAGAAGCAAAATCGATTGGTATAACAGCTGTAATTCGGAAGCACATATTACGATTTGTGAATTTACCATTGAAGAATCTCAACTCGATTCCATCAAACAAAAACTTTCAAAAATTTCAGATGTTTTTACACCTTTCGAGGTCTCTTTAAATCATTTTAGTTCTTTTCCAGCCAGCGGTGCATTTTTTATTGGTGTAACCGAAGATTCAGAAAAAAATCTTGTTCTAATAATGAAAAAGATTAATGAAACTTTGAAGTTTTTAAAACTAAAAAAAAGCGACAGTCCACACCTATCAATCGGCAGAAGACTAACTCCCGAAAACCTTAAAGTTGCTTCTGAACTTTTTACTACAATTGATTTGAACTTTTTATGTCATGAAATTGTTTTAAGAGAATTTGATCCGGTAAAAAAACAGTTTTTTGTAATGGATTCTTTTCCTTTTGGAAGTAATCCTGAACCTGAGTTTGTTCAAGGAAGCTTGTTTTAATTTTTTTTTAGCCACAAAGACGCTAAGGCGCAAAGATTTTTAAGTAATTTCTTAAAATACGAAAAAACTTAGTAAAAGATTGAAGCGAAATACAAATAAAATTGCACAACAATATAAAAAAACTTCGTGCCTTAGCGCCTTCGTGGCAAAAAACATTTTTTCGTATATTTGAATTTTACAATTCATCACGATATGAAATCCCTTGACTCCTTTTACCAAGACATCACCGAAGGTTCAACAGTAGAACCTACTTCCCTATTACCAAATGACATTCAGAAAGAAATCGGGCATTTTAATGTTTTTGATATTAAGGAGCTTTTGGAACGCATGAAAGGAAAACCTGGAATGCCTTATGACAGAAGAGCTTATTACAAAATCAGTTTAATTAGAGGAAAAAACAGAGCTGAATATGCCGATAAAGTAATCGACATTGAAAAACAGGGTTTGTTATTTGCAACACCAAAAATTCCGTATAATTATTTACCGCAGGACACCAATCAAGGTGGACAATTTTGCGTATTTACCAGCGAATTTTTATCTAAAAGCAAAAGTGGCATCAATTTGGACGAACTACCAATTTTTGCTTCAGACGGTTATCCTATTTTTCAATTATCAGATGAAGAAGTCGAAGAAGTCACTTTGATTTTCAAAAAGATACAAAAAGAAATTAATTCCGATTATATCTATAAATACGATTTGATCCGAAATTATGTTGCTGAGCTGATTCATTTCGGACAGAAATTACAGCCTATAACCGCTTTGTATTCTAAACATAATTCGGCTGCGAGAGTTTCTTCATTGTTTGCTGAATTATTAGAAAGACAATTCCCAATTGAATCACCGCATCAGCGATTAGAACTTCGAACTGCAAAAGATTTTGCGGAGAGATTATCCGTACACGTCAATCATTTAAACAAAGTCTTAAAAGAAAACACCGGAAAAACAACAACAGAGTTAATCAGCACGAGATTAACCAATGAAGCCAAAATACTTTTAAAGCAAACCGATTGGAATATTTCTGAAATCGCCTATTCACTTGGTTTTGAAGAATTAGCACATTTTTCTAACTTCTTCAAAAAACAAACTTCCTTGACGCCTTTGGCTTTTAGGAGCTAGGCTGTTTGGTTTCAGGTTTCACTGGAACTTTGTCAAAGTTTGAAACTTTGACAAAGTTTTACGTCACTCACATATTGGAATTTGGAATTTAAAAAATTGGAATTTAAAATCTCGTGATTTGAATTTCGCAAACATCGGTTTGATATTTACAAATCCCCACATCTGCTTTGCTCCTACCTTTGTCTCATCAAATTAAAAGAACGAAAAGATGAATTTATCAAACAACAAAATTTTAATAACCGGAGGTGCAAGCGGTATCGGACTTGGACTTACCGAACGATTTATTCAGGAAAACAATACCGTGATTATCTGCGGTAGAAGAGAATCGGTTTTAAACGATGTTAAGGCAAAATTCCCTTCCGTAATTACAAAAGTCTGTGACATATCTATTGAAACAGAACGTACAGCGCTTTACGAATGGATTTCTGAAAATCATCCTGATCTAAACGTATTAATCAACAACGCAGGAATTCAAAACTGGAAATCGATAACAGATGCTGATTTCTACGAAAGCATGAAAGCTGAAATCAATACTAATATTGAAGCACCTTTACATTTAACTTCCTTATTTATTCAGTTAAAATCTTTGACAGCGGTAATGAATGTAACTTCTGGACTGGCATTCTCTCCTTTTGCAAAAGTTCCAGTGTATTCGGCTACCAAAGCATTCTTTAGATCGTTTACGCTTTCATTGCGTCATTTATTAAAAGCTAAAAATATTGAAGTAATCGAAATCATTCCGCCGGCACTAAATACCGATTTAGGCGGAGTTGGTCTTCACGACGCGCATCCAAGCGTAAGCAGTTTTATCGAATCTATTTTCGAACAATTAAAAAAAGGAAGATCAGAACTTACTTTTGGAACCAGCGAAACGAGATTAAACGCAAGCGCAGAAGAGTTGAGGAATCATTTTAATGCAATGCATTCTTAATTCTTAATCATTAACTTTTAATTTTAAACACATAGAAACATAGTTTTGCTTTGTCTATAAAGGCGTTTTACTCACATAAATACACATAGGTTATGTGTTAGAAACAAGTTTCTTTCTATAATCTTTAATAGAGAACAAAAATCTATGTTTCTATGTGTTTAAAAAATAATCGTACTAAATGTCTTCGACTTCGCTCAGACTGACAACAAACAACAAACAACAAACAACAAACAACAAACAATAAACAATAAACATTAAACAACAAACTATAAACAACAAACATTAAATAATATGGCAGTAAATACAAAAATAGCTCTAGTTACAGGCGGTAGCAGAGGTTTAGGAAAAAATATGGCAACTGCGATTGCGAAAAAAGGAATTGATCTAATTATTACTTACAACAGCAAAAAAGAAGAAGCTGATTTGGTGGTAAAAGAAATCGAAAACTTAGGTCAAAAAGCGGTCGCATTACAATTAAATGTAGCTGAATCAGCAACATTTGATGCTTTTTTTGAAGAAGTAAAAACAACTCTAAAAAGTACTTTCAATACTGACAAATTCGACTTTTTGGTAAACAATGCGGGAATTGGTATTCATAATTCTTTCATTGGAACTACTGAAGCTGAATTTGATCAATTGACAAATATTCAGTTTAAAGGCCCATTTTTCTTAACACAAAAAGGATTAAACGTAATGAATGATGGTGGCGGAATTGTAAACATTTCAACTGGATTAGCCAGATTCTCTTTTCCTGGTTACGCTGCTTATGCTTCTATGAAAGGCGCAATGGAAACTTTGACTAAATATCAGGCAAAAGAATTAGGAGCCAGAAAAATCAGAGTGAATATTGTTGCTCCGGGAGCAATTGAAACTGATTTCGGTGGCGGAGTTGTTCGTGATAATGAGCAAATGAACCAGCAAATTGCTTCTGTAACCGCTTTAGGAAGAGTTGGTTTGCCAGACGATATTGGTGGTGTTGTTGCTTTCTTATGTACTGAAGATGCCCGTTGGATAAACGCTCAAAGAATTGAAGCTTCTGGTGGCATGATGCTTTAATTAAGTTATGGGTTAGAAGTTAAGAGTTAAGAGTTGTAAGTTAATCAACAACCCTTAACCCTTAACCCTTAACCCTTAACCCTTAACCCTTAACCCTTAACCCTTAACCCTTAACCCTTAACCCTTAACTTCCCCCAAAAAAAAACAAAACCCGATAAGCCATAAAAACTTATCGGGTTTGTCGTTTCAAATATAATTTGAATTAGTAAGCCGTTTTTATCTTATTCGGATCCTCTTGAGGAATTCACCATCCTGATCAAAAATTAAATTATAGGACTTTGAATCTTTAATTACTCCCACTTCAAAGCTCTTTATATTTGAATAATCAATTACAGAAAACACCTCTTTTACAGATTTAACCGAATAATTAGCTTTTAAATATGTCTGGATTTTTTTACCTAGTTTGATCGATGGCATCTGCACTTTACAAACTTTAAAAACTCCATTTTGATCATAATAAGCAAAAGCTATTGTTTTAGGAGCCTTAGTAAATTTTGCGATAAAAGTTAAATCATCATTTTTTTCACCGTATTCAATTTCCCAAACTGCTTTCTTCTTAGGATATTGTTTTTCAAAAGCATTAATCACATAATCCGGAGGAATCAGACTTGCTCCTTGGCCTATTATAAAATTACTGTAAATAAAAAACGCAAACAGAATGAATATTCTCATATTTAAAGTTTCAAAAATAAGCGCAAATCTATTAAAAACAAAGCATTTTCTTACATTTTTTTTTTAATTTTTTTCGATAATCACGTTAAAGCCACCATCTTTATCAAACTGAATATCATAAAATTTGTCCTCTTTTGTTATTCCAACTTCATAAGTGGTAATCTTATTATAATCTACTACAACAGCTATTTCGCGAATTGCCTTAGCTGGATAATTTTTCTTTAAATAAGCCTGCGCTTTAGCCGGTAACTGACTTAAGGGAATCTGTAGTTCATAAGCTTTCATATTTCCCAAATTATCATAGATTGCCAATGCTTTCGTTTTACTGTCCACATTGTATCGGGCTTCATAACGAACTTCATCATTATCATCTCCCACATATTCTTCAGCCCAAACCGGCACTTTTCCTGGATATTCTTTTTCAAAAGCAAGTCTCACCTGTTCTGGCGGTGTTATTACCTTTTTCATGTTTGTTCCTTCTTGGGCAATTAAAAAACTGCTGCATAAAAATGTAAAAATCAAAAACACGTTTTTCATGGTTTCATTTTTAAAATTAAACTTCAAACAACGTATTAAAAGTACTACTTTTTAATGAAGTACAAATGAAGGAAACAAAATTTTTGAGAACGTTTTTTAACACTAAAAATCAAATCATTAGATTAAGTTACAATCACAATTCTAACTTTTTCAATCTATCGGTTAATTCTCTTTTATAAGTGATTCCAATTGGAATTCTTTCATTTTTAATCACCACAAAATCTTTTTCTGTAGCATCAATTTTGTCCAATGCTACAATGTAAGATTTATGAATACGCATAAAATTCTTTTCCGGAAGGCATTTTTCAAATTCTGTTGTAGTAATCGAAGCCAAATATGTTCGTTTTGTTGTGTGGAGCTTAACATAATTTCCAAAGCTCTGAGCAAACAATAACTGTTCTAATTCTATTTCGATAAAATAACCGTCTACTTTTACACTTACAGCATTTATTGTCGCTTCTTCCACTTTCTTGACATTTTCCGTTGCAAAAAAGCGGTCAATTGCTTTTAAAAATCTTGGAAAATAAATGGGTTTTAAAAGATAATCAATTACGCCATAATCGTAGCTTTCGAGAGCAAATTCAGAATAAGCAGTTGTTAAAATAGTTTTAGGATGTGTCGGCAGGATTTTAAGCAGTTCCATACCTGAAATCTCAGGCATATTGATGTCCAAAAACATTAAATCGACTGGATTCTCTCTGAGATAATTCATCGCTTCAATGCCATTATATCCTTGAAAAACCAATTCTAACTGCGGATTCTGCTTTATATAATTAGCCAGAACATAATGCGCGGCGGGTTCGTCATCTACAATGATACACTTTTTGGTTTCTCTCATCCTACAAACTTTTTAAGTTGTATTTCCAAATCTACAATATAAGTCTGTCTATCGTCTTTTATATCTAATTTATAGTCTTTTCCATAGATTAAATTCAGACGTTCAATAGTATTTTTTAAACCAATTTTGGTAGAAACAACATCATTTTTCTTCGGAATTGAATTGGTCACATGAAGATGCAGCAATCCGTTTTCTACTGAAATTGTAATTTTCACAAAACACTTTTCAATAGCACAGGTTCCGTGTTTAAATGCATTTTCAATAAATGCAATTAATAGCATTGGAGAAATTTTATACGTGTATTCGTTATCAACTTTATTTTCAAAAGTAATATCGCATCTATAACCAACACGTTCCTTTTCCAACTGTACATAACTGTTTATAAACTCCAGTTCATCTTCTAAAGATACACATTGTTTGCTGTTGCTTTCCAATTGATAACGCATTAATTGCGAAACCTTCATAATTAAATCGGGCGTTCTATCTGGAAACTGCAGGCTGATTCCGTAAAGGGTATTAAAAGTATTAAACAAAAAATGCGGATTTAATTGTCCTTTCAATGAATTCAATTGCATTTGATTGAACAATAAAGCCGCATCGGTTTGTTTTCTGTGAATACGATAAAACTTAAAAACAATAATCGGACTAAGAATGCAGACCAAAGTTCCTAAAACACTCGCCAATTGGTACAAATAGCTTCTCTGGTGTGAGTTTTGGTACAAATTCCAGTTGGCAAACATATCCAGCATGGTAATTTCATACAAAATGACCGAAAAAAGAAAAACTCCAAAAAGCGTCAGGATAATATAAGTGAAAGGTTTATTGGCTTTGAATAAAATTGGAAGTAAAAAAAAGCGGTTAAATTGGGCATGCATGTAGAGAATGCAATAAAAAAATATCCCCATCAAAATAGAAACGAAGGAACTAAAGAGCATCCAGTCATTCTTAAGGGTATAAATTGTAAATGAAAAAAGGACAACGGCAACCTCCTGCCACCATTTGTTATCCAATATGTTATCAATCTTTTTGTTCATTCTTAATTGTGAAATAGTTTACAAAGTACGAACAAATATTTAATTATTTTTTTCAAAAAATGACCAATTCAATTCGTCATTTACTAGTGCAGTACATCACTTAACATGACTTTTATCAGGACAAGAGAAATAAATTTGTTTCATCAAAAACATTTTATATCACACCTTGAGTTTATGTATTTCAAAAAAATTACCATTTTATTTTTATTGATTTTTGCCTCAATTGGTTATTCTCAAACCCTGTCTTTAAAAGAAGCAGTAAAAACTGGGCTTGAAAACTACGGTTCAATCCGAGCAAAAAACAATTACTCCAATGCATCAAAGGAAACTCTCAAACAATCTCGTCGTGATTATCTGCCAAACTTGAATTTATCAGCACAGCAGGATTACGGAACTGTAAACGGACAAAACGGACCGCTTTACGGATTTGGAGGTTTAGGAGTTGCTTCATCAGGTTTGCCTCTTCCGCAACAAAACTGGAATTCGGCATTTGGTGCACTTTATTTAGTCAACATGAACTGGGATTTTTTCACTTTCGGAAAAACACAGGAAAAAATCAATTTATCTAAAATTGATGTTCAGGCTAAAGAAAAAGATTTAGCACAGGAAAAATTCCAGCAGGAAATCAAAATTTCGGCTGCTTATTTAAATTTATTGGCAAGCCAAAGACTATTGATTTCACAGCAAAAGAACCTAGACCGCGCAGAAGTTTTCAAAAAGACAGCTGTTGCGAGAGTTAAAAACGGATTATTGGCCGGAGTCGATTCTACATTGGCTACAGCCGAAGTTTCTAAAGCTAAAATCGCTTTAAACCTTGCTAAGAATTTCGTTAAAGAACAAAACAATAAATTAGTGGATCTAATGGGCGTTCCACCGCAGGATTTTGTTACCGATACGCTTTTTGTAACTCAGATTCCAAAAGAATTGGTTACCAAAGAAACGGCTACAGACAGTCTTCACCCTTTATTGCAGTTTTATAAAACGAAAATCGATTACAGTAATCAGCAGGTTAAATTGTATAAAAGATTTTATTATCCAACCATGAGTGCTTTTGGTGTTTTGCAAACCAGAGCTTCAGGATTTGATTCGTCTTATGCTACAGACCAGACTGCCTTTACCAGAAATTACTGGGATGGCGTAAATCCGGATCGTACCAATTATTTAATTGGAATTGGAATTACATGGAATTTAACCACGCCTTTTAGAGCAAACAAACAAGTTACGGCTCAGAAATTTGTTTCTCAGGGATTACAGGAAGAATACAATCAAGCGGATAGAGAATTAAAATCGCAATTGAATTTTGCCGAAGATAAAATCAAAATTACTTTGGAGAATTATGCCGAAGCACCTATTCAAGTTGATGCAGCTAAAAGAGCTTACCTTCAAAAATCGACTTTATACAAAAACGGTTTAACCGATTTAACCGATTTAACACAAACGATGTATGTTTTAAACCGCGCCGAAATCGACCGTGATATTGTCAACAACAATGTATGGCAGTCGTTTTTACTGAAAGTTGCTGCGACTGGTAATTTTGACTTATTTATAAATGAATTTTAACTATAGATCCAAATGAATTTAATACGTTTTGCACTCCGCAAACCCATCTCCATTTTAGTATTGGTTGCGGGTCTATTTTTCTTCGGAATCGGTGCCATCAAAGACATTAAGGTAGATATTTTACCAAAAATGAATTTGCCGGTTATCTATATTGCGCATCCGTTTGGAGGGTATACACCAGACCAGATGGAAGCTTACTTTGCCAAAAACTACGTAAATGTTTTACCTTTTTCTAACGGTATCAAATCCGTAGAAACCAAAAATATTCAGGGGTTAATGATTATGAAATTAACCTATTATGAAGGAACCAACATGGCTCAGGCAGCTGCCGAGTTAAGTGCGCTTTCAAACAGAATCCAAGCAGCTTTTCCTCCGGGAACACAGCCTCCGTTTATCATTCGTTTTGACGCCTCTTCACTTCCAATCGGGCAATTGGTTTTAAGCAGTAAAGTACGTTCTAATAACGAATTACAGGATTTAGCCAACGTGTATGTTCGTGCTTCGTTTACTGCAATTCCCGGTTTATTATCTCCGGCTCCCTTTGGCGGAAGCCCAAGAACTATTGAGGTTAACGTAGATCCGGATTTACTGCGTTCACATAATATGACACCGGATCAGATTGTAGAAGCGATTCGTTTGAACAACCAAACGGCTCCTTCTGGAAATATGAGAATGGGCGATATCAATTATATTACGCCAACTAACAATACCATTAAAGAAGTTAAAGATTTTGAGCAGATTCCAATTTTCAAAGGCGGTGTTCAAAACTTAAAATTAGGTGACGTGGCAACCGTAAAAGACGGTGCCGATATTACAGCGGGTTATGCTTTGGTAAACGGAAAACGTTCGGTTTACATTAGTATTGCAAAAGCGGGAGATGCTTCGACTTGGGATGTGGTTCAGAAATTGAAAAAAGAACTTCCTAAAATTCAGAGTACTTTACCGGAAGACGTGAAATTATCGTATGAATTTGACCAGTCGGTTTATGTAATCAACTCTGTTAAAAGTTTGATTACAGAAGGAATTATCGGTGCGGTTCTAACAGGATTAATGGTTTTATTATTCTTAGGCGACCGTCGTGCGGCTTTGATTGTAATTATGACGATTCCAATTTCGGTTATTTCTGGAGTTTTATTCCTGAAATTATTCGGACAGACGATCAACTTAATGTCATTATCAGGATTGGCTTTGGCTATTGGTATTCTGGTGGACGAAAGTACCGTAACCATCGAAAACATTCACCAGCATCTTGATATGGGAAAACCAAAAGCGCTTGCTATTTGGGATGCCTGTCAGGAAATTGCTTTGCCTAAATTATTAATCTTACTTTGTATTTTGGCTGTATTTGCGCCAGCGTTTACCATGGTGGGTATTCCGGGAGCTTTGTTTTTGCCGCTGGCTTTAGCAATTGGATTTTCAATGGTAATTTCATTCCTACTTTCGCAGACATTCGTTCCTGTAATGGCAAACTGGATGATGAAAGGACATGCCAAACACGAACATGGCCCTGAAATTACAGATGACGAAGCAGAATTTAACGATTGTGGTTTAACACCAGAATCCGAACAAAATCTGATTACGCAGAAAAAAGGATATGTAGAAAGAGAAGATACCAATCTAGATGGAAAAGTAAGCGGTTTTGAGCGTTTCAAAATACGTTTCATGCGAACTTTAGACCGTTTATTTGTGCATAAAAAAATTACGACTGTTGTCTATTTGGTTTCAGCTATATCTTTAGCGGTTTTATTAATTAATTTTATTGGAAAAGACGTATTCCCAAAAACCAATTCCAGTCAATTTCAACTGAGAATGCGTGCTCCTGACGGAACGCGTCTGGAAAGAACAGAAGAACAAGCCATTATTGTTTTAAAAGAACTGGAAAAAATGGTAGGTAAAGAACATATCGGAATTTCATCTGTATATGTGGGTCAGCACCCGTCTTTATTCTCCATCAACCCAATTTACCTTTTCATGGCAGGTTCTCACGAAGCGGTATTTCAGGTGAGTTTAAAAGACATTCATTTGGATATGGATGACTTTAAAGATGACTTTAGAGCAAGGCTTAAAAAAGTATTGCCGGACACGAAACTATCTTTTGAGCCAATCGAATTAACGGATAAAGTGTTAAGCCAAGGTTCTCCTACTCCAATCGAAATTCGAGTAGCAGGAAAAGATAAAAAACGTAACGAATTGTACGCTACTCAAATCGTAGAAAAACTAAAAGCGATTTCGTATTTCAGAGACGTGCAGATTGGTCAGCCAATTCATTATCCGGCTATGAATATTGATATTGACAGAACCCGTGCTGCCGAATTGGGAGTGGATATGAATGATATTTCACGTTCGCTTGTAGCTTCAACTTCATCTTCTCGTTACACCGAAAAAAATACGTGGGTTGATGAAAGAGCGGGATTATCATACAACGTTCAGGTACAAGTGCCTTTGAACAAAATGAAAAGCAAAACCGATCTTGGAGAAATTCCAGTTCTTAGAAACTCTATTCGTCCTGTTTTAAGTGACGTTGCTAAAATTACGCCAACTTACGTAAGTGGTGAAAATGACAATTTAGGAGCCATGCCATACATTACGGTTACGGCCAACATTAACCAGACCGATTTAGGAACGGCTACAAAAGATGTTGGCAAAACGATTAGTTCATTAGGCGAGTTGCCTCGTGGTTTGTTCATAACGCCTATTGGATTAAGTACTGTACTGACAGAAACATTAAGCAGTTTACAATCTGGATTATTGGTTGCTATATTTGTAATCTTCTTAATGTTGGCTGCTAATTTCCAGTCGTTCAAAGTTTCGCTGGTTATTTTAACAACCGTTCCTGCAGTAGTTTTAGGAGCCTTATTAATGCTTACGATTACAGGTTCTACGCTTAACTTACAATCGTATATGGGAATCATCATGTCGGTTGGGGTTTCGATTGCCAATGCCGTTTTATTGGTTACGAATGCCGAACAGCTTCGAAAAATAAACGGAAACGCCTTAGAATCTGCCAGAGAAGCAGCGGCACTGCGTCTTCGTCCAATTATCATGACTTCGGTTGCGATGATTGCGGGTATGTTGCCAATGGCAATTGGACACGGCGAAGGAGGCGATCAGGTTTCTCCGTTAGGAAGAGCGGTTATCGGCGGATTATTATTTTCTACTTTTGCCGTATTATTAATCCTTCCGCAGATATTTGCGTGGGCACAAGAAAAAACAACGACACAATCTGTTTCTTTAGATCCTGAAGACGAAGAAAGTATCCATTATATCTCATCCATAAGTAAGTCGAAAGCTGGAAAGTAACCTATTTGGGTAATTATTTTTTAACACATAGAAACAATAGATTTTAGTTCCAAATGAAAAAAGGTAAAAGAAAAAACAAGTTTTAACACATAGCTATGTTTATTTTAAAAAAAGTGAAACGCCTTCTATACACAAAGAAAAACTATGTTTCTATGTGTTTAAAAAAAATACACGCAACGGATTAAAACATATTCATTATATAAAACCAAAAAATGAACACTAAAATTATAAAATATAGCCCGCTGTTTGTAGCAGCATTATTTTTCCTAAACAGCTGTAATTCTAAAAAAGAAGAAGTGACTGCACCGGAAATTCAGCCAAAGGTTGAGACATTCCTTTTAGAAAAAGAAAAACTAACGACGGAACTGCGTTTACCAGCCGAATTAACAGGTTTCCAGCAAGTGGATTTATACGCAAAAGTGAGCAGTTTCGTCAAAACTTTAAAAGTTGATATTGGTTCCAAAGTAAAAAAAGGACAGCTTTTAATTGTTTTGGAAGCACCGGAAATCAGTTCGCAATTGGCGGCAGCCGAATCGAGATTAAAATCGATGGAAGCGATTTATGCCACCAGCAAAAGCACGTACAACCGTTTGTACGAAACGAGCAAGGTTGAAGGAACAATTTCTAAAAACGACTTAGAAATGGCAAGCGGCAAAAAGAACTCTAATTACGCACAATATCAGGCAGCAATTGCAGCACACAAAGAAATCTCAATTATGAGAGGTTATCTTGAAATCCGTGCTCCTTTTGACGGCGTTGTAGCAGCTAGAAATGTGAATTTAGGAACATTTGTTGGCCCGGCAGGAAAAGGATCTGATTTGCCATTGTTAACGATTCAGGAGCAAAGCAAATTGCGTCTGGCGGTTTCGGTTCCAGAATTGTATACTGGTTATTTACATCCAGGCGACGAAATGACTTTTAATGTAAAATCGCTTCCTGATAATTTCAAAGCTAAAATTACCAGAATGTCTGGCGCATTAGATTTAAAACTGCGTTCTGAAAGAGTCGAAATGGACGTTTACAACACCAAAGGAAACTTATTGCCAGGAATGGTTGCCGAAGTTTTATTACCACTTAACGCGAAAGACAGCACGTTTGTAGTACCAAAATCGGCAGTGGTGAGTTCTGCAGAAGGTTTGTTTGTGATTAAAGTGGTAAACAAAAAAGCAACCCGAGTAGACATTAAAAAAGGAAGAGAAATCGACGATAAAATCGAAATATTTGGCGACTTAACCCCAAAAGACAAATTGGTTAAAATTGCCAGCGAAGAAACTAAGGAAGGCGATATCATAAACGAATAACCTGCGTTTGTCTTCATTTTAGTGATTACCAAAAACTGTACGCATTCTTAGGAATGCAAATTTTTAAATTTGCCTAAACAGCTCTCATTAATTTGAGGGCTGTTTTTTTTTGATTTTTTTATTCATTTGCAAAATCAATTAATACAGATTCTCAAGCTTCTAAATGTTTTAGTTTGTAAAAAATACGTGTGATTTTTTAGTTTGAAGATGTTGAAATTACTGAAATCCGTAAATGATTGTAGTTAAAATTGTATATTTTTGAATCAAATAATTATTGATTGTTATAAATCAAAATTAAATATTAGATAGTCGTTTATAGAAAAGTTATTTAAACAACTGAAAACTAAAAAATCAATCAAATCAAAAAGAAATGGGCATAAGACTAAAAACGATTCGAATAAAAGGATTCAGAGGCTTTAAAAATATAGAAGTAGATTTCCAAAATACAACAGTACTCGTTGGAACAAATAATGCTGGAAAAACTACTCTTCTTAAAGCATTGCAAGTTGTTTTAACAAACTCTCATTTCATTACAAATGATGATTTTTTTTACTATGAAGACCATATCGATGATAGCATAATTATTGATTTATTATTTGTTCCAATTGACGAAGAAAATAGTATAATAGATGAATTTTCTGAAGAGTGGAGTGATGTTTTTAAAGCTGAGAGAATTGGAATTTTGTCAACAGGAGAACAAATATTAGCATTTAGAACTCTAATAAAAGAATATAATAAAACTTTTAAAAAACAACAATTTTATATTGACGAATGGGAAGAATTTGAAGATGAAGATGGTAATTATTGGTATGATATCGAATATGATAATGAACAAAATTACTACTTTGAAGAAATTCCTTTTTTTTATCTTGAAGCGAATCGAGATATCTTAGAAGATATAAAATCGAAATCTTCTTATCTTGGCAGAATACTTTCTTCTCTTGAATTCTCAGAATCTGATAAAGCAAAAATAGAAACACTTATATCACAATTGAATTCTACCACAATTCAAAGTTCGGAAGTGTTAACAGAATTGCAAAGCACATTAGAAGAACTTGACACTGCAATGGACAATCCTAATAATTCTGTACAATTAACACCGTTTACTAAAAAAATAAGAGATTTAAATAAAGGTATTAGAATAAATTATTCTGAATTTTCAATGGATTATCATGGAATGGGAACTCGAAGCTGGTCGTCTCTTTTAGTTTTAAAATCATTTTTAAATCTTAACTCTAAAATTTATGATGATAATGAAAGACCATATTTTCCAATTTTGGCTATTGAAGAACCTGAATCCCATTTACATCCGAACGCACAAAAGAAAATATATTCACAAATTAATGAAATAGTTGGACAAAAAATTATTTCTACACATTCAAATTACATTGCATCAAATGCAAAACTTGAAGAGATAGTTTCAATTTCTAAAAGCCTAGATTTTGTAAGTATTGGAAAACTTTTACCAGGATTTGATCCTGAAGAAATTCGACAAATATGTAGACAAGTAATTAATACACGTGGAGAAATGTATTTTTCCAAATTAGTTGTTCTTTTTGAAGGGGAAACTGAAGAGCAAGTTCTTCCATTATTAATAAAAAAACATTTTGGTATTGATTTTATTAACCTAGGTATTAATTTTATAGGTGTTGGCGGATTTACTAAGTATTTACCATTTATTAGATTTTGTGAATCATTTAATATTGAATATCTAATTTTTAGTGATAATGAACAAAATGTAAACGAAGATGTACTTAGACAAATATCTAAATCTCAAAAAAATGATTCCTCAAAAGTAGTTTTTGTAAGTCCTAATAATGATTTTGAAAAAGAATTATGTGATCAAGGATATATTGACGAAGTTAAAAGTGCTTATTACAAAATGGAATTGGAAAAGTGCGCTAATGATCGACATAGAGCAGCTAAACAAATAGAATTAAATAAAATACCTGATTCTGATTACTACGAAATTATAACCAAAATGAAAACTCAATTTGCTCCTTTAATTGCAGAAGAATTATTAACATCTCAAAAACCACTGCCACCAAAAATCATAGAACTATTTGATAAAATTTCTAATATTTTAAATCTATAAAAATGAATAAAATTAATTTATCACAAAAGCAATCAGAAATTGTAGATTTAAATACAGGATCTTTTTTAATTGAAGCTAGTGCTGGAAGTGGAAAGACGAGAGTACTGACTGAAAGAGTAAAAAAACTTTTAGAAAATAATTCATCTAAAATTTTAGCAATTACATTTACAAATAAAGCAAGCGAAGAATTAAAAGAAAGAATAGATTTAGATAAACATAAAAACAAAAATATTTTTATTGGAACTTTTCATTCATTTTGTCAAACAATTTTAGAAGCAAGATTTAAATTATTAGGTTTTCCTAGAATGCCTCAAATATTTGAAGATGAAAATGACAGAATAGAAATTGTAGAAGAAGCGCTTAAATCAATTCCAGCTTTTACAGAATTCTACAATAATTTAGATTCAAAAGAAAAACCAATTTATAAATCAAAAGTCTTATCATTTATTTCTTCAGTTAAACGTGAACTAGCAGAACCAGAGGATTTGATTACAGATGAAGGTGATGAACATTTTCTATTCCTATATAATGAATATCAAGATATTTTAAAATCAAATAATGCAGTAGATTTTGATGATCTAATACTTTTAGTTTATAAACTTTTTGCAAACAATGAAGCTGTTCAAAATTTATATTCTAAATCCTATAATCATATTTTTATAGATGAGGGACAAGATTTAAATAAAGCACAATATTATTTACTAAAATCTCTTTGTGGAAATCAAATTAAAAATGTAATGATAGTTGGAGATCCCAATCAATCTATATATGGCTTTAATGGATCAACTCCAAAATACATGAGAACATTTTTTATTGAAGATTTTAACGCAAAGAAAATTAATTTAGAAGAAAATTATAGATGCTCGAAAAAAGTTATCGATGCAGCGAATAAATTAATGAATCTTAAAGTAGAAGCGGTAAACTACGTAATTGAAGGTAAATTCGAAATTTATAAAGCTAAAAATGAAAAAGATGAAGGGAATTTTGTTGTAGAAAATATTAAAAATCTCATTAATTTAAAAGAACACAATGATATTGAAGGTTTAATTGATTATAATTCAATAGCAATTTTAGGTCGTAATAAATTTGTTTTTAAGTACATTGAAGACGAACTACAGAAAAACAATATTCCATACTATTTTAAATCTGGAAACATTGGAATTAAATTTCAGACTACTTTTATGAAATTATTTGATAATTATTTTAGAATAAAAATTAATCCATCAGATAAATTGCATGCAAAAAGATTAAAAAAATTATTAAAAATTGAAGATTTTGAAGATGAAGTATTAATAACAAAATCCAAATATCCATACTTTTTAGTAATTCAAAAGATAATTCAAAATCTTAATGAAGATAATTTTAAAAAATCATTAAATAAAGTTATAGAAGAAATAAAAGATTTTACTTTTTTTAGCGATGATGAGAAACTCGAAATATATAACGAAGTAGAAGAACTCAAAAATTTATGGATAGAATATTCATACAATAATATAAAGCCTAATCTTATAGGATTTAAAAATACAATCTCATTAGGTATTTTAAAAAAAGACTCGAAACAAGAAGGCATTTGTTTAAGCACAGTCCATACAATGAAAGGACAAGAATCTGAAATTGTCTTTTTAATAGGCTTAGATGATGGAACATTTCCTTATTATTTAGCAATACAGAATGGTGAAGAAGATTTATTACAAGAAAAAAACAATTTATATGTCGCATTCACTCGTGCTAAAAGGTTCTTATTTATTTCATATCCTTCAATAAGAATTATGCCTTGGGGAGATGCAAAAATGAGATCAATTTCTAGATTCTTAAAAATTTTCAATAAGTAAGTTTTTATTCTAAACAAAAAACCTCGATCTTAAAAAAATCGAGGTTTTTTCATTTTACAAACTCTACTCCCTACTCAAATAAGGATTCAAAATCTCCGCCAATTCATTGAGCCAATAATAATTGTCTTCAAAATTGGTTAGTCCAATTTGGAGGGTTTCGTGTTGTCGCATTACGCCGAGAGCTAAAATGCAATTTACTTGAGTTCACAGTATAAGGCGCAGTTTGTCATTTCGACGTAAGGAGACTCGAGCGATAGCGAACAGACGAAGTAAATCACAATAGAAACTCCGCAAAGTATGTCACCAATCTTTGTCGATATACGCGTGTGATTTCTACCTTCGGTCGAAATGACAAAGTGGACTTATCCCAATCGCGTAGATATATCTCCACAACGATAACGCAGATTTGCAATCCGTGTCCGCAAAGTAAGGAATACATAGATTTCTAAAAACAAAAAACCTCGATTTTTTTAAGATCGAGGTTTTTCCATTTCACAAACTCTACTCCCTACTCAAATAAGGATTCAAAATCTCCGCCAATTCATTGAGCCAATAATAATTGTCTTCAAAATTAGTTAGTCCAATTTAGAGGGTTTCGTGTTGTCGCATTACGCCGAGAGCTAAAATGCAGTTTACTTGTCTTAGTATTTTAGTCCTATCTTCGGGAGCGATGCTATGGTTAAAAAAAACAATCAGCCTGTTTGAAAGTCTAGATAAGAACCGGATCAAAAGATTTAAAATGTTCTAAAGACAATCTATTAAAACTTGAGATACACTAAATACCCCACTTGAAATTCACCATATCCATTGGTTTCCCAATCAGATGTATTTGTATAACGATACCTAAAGAAAAACTTATTATCCCCTTTTGGCGAAGGTGCATAGTAAGTCCCCAGTTCAAAACGATGTAACCATTTTGATGTAAGCTTTTGCTCGTTCACAAAATCATTTTCTGAACTTACAGTATAAAACTCTTCATTATTAGGTACAATGGTCTTAAAAGGTCTGAATCTCAAATAAGCACCAAAACGTTCTTCGGGTCTAATTCTTAAAATAAAATCTGGATATGCTCTTATCAAATTAACGTTTTTATCAAATCGCTTGGTTACATCGGTTGCCAATGTATCTACTACATTTACTCTTCCATAATGTATACCCGCATTCAACTCAATACGTGCTTTGAGTAATGGAAAATCGAAGGAAGCTATATTCAAGTCAGCACCTACGGAAGTGTTTTCATACTTAATCATGTCTAAAAAAGTGACATATCTATCTGGACGATACTCATTATTCACATAACGATCTGCATATTTGACCTGTAATTGCCTGTTTTCATCACCTATTTTAGCCCAGGTTAGATTAAAATTGATATAATTAACGAGACCTAAATTAGAACTTCTTCCAACCCCCAAAACCATTCTTTTTGTCCAAAGTGGAATATTTTTTTCAACTTCAAATTGTAGCAATCCATTCGGATTTCCTTCCTTCAGGCCTAAAAAATCACTATAGATATTAAGGCTTAATATTTTTGATGAGGTTTCCTTTTTCAATTCAACTGCATTGCTTCTGGCAAAATCGTCAGATGGTAAACTTACCACTTGATCTTTGGGACTAAAGTCTAAACGGTCATTTTGATGTCTTTGAACATATAGTGTTATAACATTCGTTACAGGCAAAGAGAATATTTTTTCAGCCCCTTCAAAAGCGTATAAGTTATATTTATGTAAATCTGCAAAATCTGACTTTGAGCTAAACCCTATTGGAAATTCATTTTCAAATTTTAATTCTTTACCTATAATATTGTTGAAAATTTCCTTCACCATACGTTCATTATAGAAATTTTCTAGCATTTCTTTTAGTGTGGATTCAGTTCCTTCTGGAATTTGACAAACCTTTCTAATAAGGCTTTCATCGATAACCGGAAGCTTTACTTTTCCTAATGCTGTCATATGTTCAATAAAACCATCATTGATATCTACTTCAATAGACTCTATCTCAAAATTCCACAAAGGAAATTTTTTCATTTCATCTTTTTCTAAAGAAATGCAGTAATCAATTTCATTCTGCTTTATCTTAATTAATGCATTTTGTCCTTTTATTTTCTCTTCCTCTTTACTTTTAACTAGATTTAAAGAAGCTATTTCATTCTTTTTTTCGGTAATATTTTTATCAAATTTGGCAATATCAATTAAACTTTTACTTTTTTGATCATTTATCAAAGTATTGATACGATTTTCAATATTTTTTTTTTCTAGTTTATAACTAACTAAATCACCCTCTAATAAGGCCAACTCTTGTTTTATTTTATTTATTTTAATGGAATCAGTTGTTTTACTTTCTTCTGTTTTTAAATTTTTATTATACAAATCGATTTTTTGCTCAATTTGTGCAATTAAAGTACTATTTTCCTTTTCTTCAGATCTAGAAAGAATCAAATTATCTTTAAATTCCTTTAATTCCTTAAGTTTTAATTCATCACTTTCTAAAGTTTGTTTAAGAGCTTTTATCAAATTTTCTATATCTGTTTTTGATGCTTTAAGGAGATCAAGTTCTTTATTTAACTTGATTAATTGTGTCTTATTTAATACATAATCACTAAATATTTCTCCCTTAATTAATCCTTCTAATTCATAAACATTATAAAGTTCTTTTAATTTTTTTTCTGCATAATGTTTGAACTTTACTTTTGCTTTATAGGTATTAGGTCCTTTCGTATTTTCATAAAAATCCTTAAATAATTGAAGAGACTTAGGATCTTCACATACTTTTTCAATTAATTTAAATGGTTCTTTCTTACAATTTGCATCTGCATCATAAATAATATGTTTTCTTAAATGTTTTGCACTCTTAAGAAAATATAAATCAGCATTTTGCCCTTCTATATTCTTTTTTGCAATTGTAGTGTTTAATGTATACTTCAAAACACCTGCGACAGGCTCTGTATCATACACAAAAGCAGTAATAACTAATGCGTTAAAAAATTGATAAATGTTTCTGACATCCTGAACTGCAATTTTCTGTTTTTGAGAGGTGGGGTTATCACTTAAATTCGTGATACGCTTTTTTATAATTTCATAGGTATTTTCAGCATCATTCTCTTTCGGTTTAATACTATTAATTGCATCAGTAAGATGTTTTCCAAAAGAGACTTCGGTAAAAGGGAACACCTGGAAACTTATTTCTTTATCGTCGTTGTTAATCAAGACCTCATCTTTAGCGTTTTTTAATGTAAATGTTAAGTTATTTACTGAACTGGCAGCTGCATAAATCATAATCGTTTCTGTTTTATCATTATCTGGATCTGTAACAGAATAATTATAGGGCTGTATTTGTTTTTGGGCATGTAAGCCTAATACTGTAAAGAGAAAAAGAAAATGTAGTTTTAGTTTCATAAAATCAGTTTTGGTGAGTTAGATTAAATTGTAGTATGCGCTCATTACTTTCTTCAGTAAATGATACTTTACCAGATAAGTTTGTTCCATTTAAATTTAAAAGGTCACTGGTAATATTTACTATTGGCGATAGATTGGTGCCATCTCTTTTCAGAATTTTACCAGAAATCATATTTCCTGTGTTAATATTTCCTTGTAAAACCACTATATTATCCTCATCATTTTCTTCAACAAAAAACATAAATTTTCCCTGATAATCTATATATCCTGTACAAGTAAGGCTTTTAAAAAATTCATTATCATCGTTGTAAATATTTAGTTCCCCTTTATAAAATCCGTTTAGTTTGTGGTCAGAAATAGCATCATTAAAATTTAAAATCGATGCTACAACATTATTGTCTGAAAACAACAGGTTTGTCTGTTCCATTTGAATTTCGGCCTGGCTTTCATTTTTGCTTAAACTTAAAATATCACCTCTCTCAATAAAGGAGAGATTATGATAGTTTTTTTCATTTTTATTGAATGCTAGAACAATAAATTCTCCTGAAATATCGGAGTCACCTATATTCTTTAAAACCAAACTATTATTATAAGGAATAATAGAGCGACTGTTTATTGATTGTTGAGAAAAATCAAAGCTTATTCTATTGGGAATAGTGTAAGAGTATTTTTTTGGTGTTAATTCAGGCTCTAAATACGTATCATTTTGACAAGAACTAAAAAAAACAAATAACGATAGAAAAAATACATTAAGATACAGGTAACTTTTACTCATAAATTGATTAATTAAGGTTAGTAATAAATAACTTTTCCAATATTGGAATTATAAATAGCTATTATTTAGTTGATGTAAACAGAAATAAATTCAAAAAAACAACAATTTTTAACACTATATCTTAAAAAAATGAAATCTTAACTAATAATTTGAGATTGTAGACAATACAAGATTGCAACGAACAGCGGGATTGAATATGTAATCAAAATTATAAGAAATGAATCAATCTGACATAAGTATTTATACCTGATTTTTAGTGTTTTAGTTACATTTTACTTACGCAACACATTAGGCAAAGTCTAAAGTAAGTAGGTCAAGAAACATTTTATAAAAACTAAAACTAACATCTGGTAAATAATATCTACAACCGAAACGAATAGTGCTTGGAGAAACCTAATGATAGTAAGAATTTGAAATCCGCGCCCACAAAGCAAGGAACACATAGATTTCTAAAAACAAAAAACCTCGATCCTAAAAAATCTAGGTTTTTCCATTCTATAACCCTACCCCTCACTCAAATAAGGATTCAAAATCTCCGCCAATTCATTGAGCCAATAATAATTGTCTTCAAAATTGGTTAGTCCTATTTGGAGGGTTTCGTGTTGTCGCATTACGCCGAGAGCTAAAATGTAATTTACTTGAGTTTACAGTATAAGGCGCAGTTTGTCATTTCGACGTAAGGAGACTCGAGCGATAGCGAACAGACGAAGTAAATCACACTAGAAACTCCACAAAGTATGTCGCCAATCTTTGCCGATATACGTGTGTGATTTTTCCCTTCGGTCGAAATGACAAATTACATAAAATATGTATATTCTTACAAAAAAAATAAAATGCTAAATACTCAAATTGGCTATCACAGTTACTACGTTTACATCATAACAAATGAACATCGCTCTTCTTTTTATATTGGTGTTACTAATAACTTAAGAAAAAGACTTGCAAAACATAAAGAAAACATAGATTTAAACATCAGTAGTTTTGTAGCAAAATATAATATTCAGTTCTTAGTTTACTATGAAAAATTTACTTGGATACAGGAAGCAATTACACGAGAAAAAGAATTGAAAAAATGGCGAAGAGATAAAAAAATTGAATTAATAAAGAATTTTAATGAAACTTTTTAATTTCTAAATTATCATTTTGAATAGAAGCTTAAATGTATCTCATAATTTTTGTTGCATCTGTAATTGTCATTTCGACCAGAGGGAGAAATCACACTAGAAACTCCGCAAAGCATGTCGTCAATCTTTGGCGATATACGTGTGTGATTTCTCCTTTCAGTCGAAATGACAAACTGTGCGCAATGAAACATTCATAAACAGGACGCTCGCACATCTGCATTTTTTAAACTTACAATAACAGAAAAACAAAAAACCTCGATCTTAAAAAAATCGAGGTTTTTCCATTTTAACAAGCTTTACTCCTCACTCAAATAAGGATTCAAAATCTCCGCCAGTTCATTAATCCAAAAATAGCAGTCGCTTAATTTGATAATTTCATTTTGGAAGTATTCGTATTCATTCATAACACCCAACGCAATTGAAAAATTGGCTAGTCTTAAGGTTTTAGCCATATCTTCGGGATCTATAATATGATTAAAAAAATCAATCAGCCTTGTTTCGGCTTCTTGGGAAAGGGTCTTTGTTTTCATAAAGTGAAGAATTTAAGAAAAAACCCTCATGCCTTAGCAGTCTTACGCTTCTTCACGGCGTCAAAGTCCTTTCGGAGCTTTACTACATAGCACAAGGGCAAATTTTATGTTGTCTTAATGTGAAGATTTAAGAACTCCAAATGTAAGAAAACTTTTTTTTAAAGAAAGATTTTTCTTTCAATAAAATATCTGATACTTTTAAAAGAACAAACTCAACCAAATGTATTAAATCACAATCGAAAATTATACATTTGAAAAAGCTATTAAATATTTTAAATGATACGAATAGAATTCGAAGAACCAAACATTGAAGTTTGTGACTGTTGTAACAACAAAACTACCAAATTAACTCGATTTGTGTATAAGGATGAAGATGCATTCACAATTTATTATTTAAAATTCACAAAAGGACACGATCATAAATTTGCAGTTGGAATAATCAGTATTGGAGACTGGGGAATAGACGACGAACCTAAAAATAGGTTTTCGTTTCCATTTAGAATCTGGCTCAGTGAAAATGACGAATACCAAATAGGCTTAATTGATAAAGAAGAATCACCATGGAATCATCCCCTTCTTGGAAAAATACTTGACAGAAAAGAGGCCTTGGAACATCCTTGGATTAAGGAAGTCTTTCATATTACAGACCATATTGTCATAGAGGATAAAGAATTAATTGAATATTTTGATTAATATTCAACTTTTGGCGAGATAAAAAATGCATCGTTCCTACGGAACTTCAATACTAAATCGACTTTCATTCAACGGATTGAAATCCATTGCTACAATATTTTTCATTCCTAGCGGAATTTTTGATTTATAATTTACAAAATTCAAACGACAACAAAAAAAATGCAAGAACAAAATTGATCTTGCATTTTTCTATAATTTGATAATCTAAATAGAATTATCTAATTACGCTCTCTGACGTTCATGTATTCCCTCTTTAATTTCTTCCACCATTTTTTTATTAAAAGCGGGTAAATCATTTGGGTTTCGGCTCGTCACTAATCCGTTGTCTACGACAACTTCCGAGTCTTCCCATTGTGCTCCGGCATTCTTCAAATCGTTTTTAACAGAGAAGAATGAAGTTACTTTTCGACCTTCTAAAACATCGGCATCGACCAAAATTTGAGGTCCATGACAAATAGCAGCTACCGGTTTTTTACTTTCAAAAAAGGAACGTACAAAATCTACTGCCGCTTCTTCTCTTCTTAATAAATCAGGATTAATTACTCCTCCAGGCAGGACCAATGCATCGTAATCGGCTTCATTTGCCTGATCTAATACGACATCAACATTATATTCGTTGCTCCAATTTCCGTCTTTCCAAGCTTTGATAGTTCCAGATTTCAAACTGACGATATCTGCATTCCAGCCCTGCTCTTCCAGATAGGCTTTAGGAGATGCTAATTCTGATTCTTCAAAACCGTTTGTGGCTAATATGGCTATATTCTTTTTCATGATTTTAATTTTTTAAAACGTTATTAATTTGATTTACCTAAAATTACTTATTTCAAAAAGCCGACGGAAATACACGCTGTTAAAGCTTTCTTTAATAAAAGTTAATTAATTGAAATTGAGTTTTTTATTAAAAATTAAACTGAAATTATGTAAGATTCGTGTTGATTTGGTTTGCTATTTTATACCCTAAAATCTAAAGAACTGACTTTAAAGAGCCATAGGCTCGATTAATATTCTAGGGCTGGATTTTATTCCAGTTATTACAGCATCCCATATCAAAAAGATCCGTAGTATTGAAATATATTTTCTACATTTAATACCTGTCTTTATAGAACCTCAAATTTTAAAAAGCCTTCGACTCCGCTCAGGATGACACTCAAATATTAAATCTCAAAGTAAAAAAAGCTCTGTAGCTTTGCAACTTTCTCACTTTGCAACTAAAAACCTAACTTCTTAAATTTAAACTTTTTATAGTGTTTTTATAACTTTTAAGAGCCATTGTATCAATCCTTTAAACCATAATTTTACACAACTCGTAAATAAATATGGCAATTAAAATAATTTAGCATGCAGACGATACAAAAAGTGATTGAACTACTATCCAAAAAATACAAATCACGCATTACGATTCTGAGCAACAATCTGGACGGCAGATTTAAATCTATATTGGACACTAAGAACGGGACCATGTTTTCTGTTTCGTATGATTCTGTATATATATTCAAGGATTCAAATGAGAATTTATGGACTACTACACCAAAGTCATTTATTTATAATGACAAGAAATTTTACCCGAGAGTAGGACAAGAATATACTAGAAAAGATGGCATTACTTATACTTTTACCACCAAAGAGGAAGTTCTGGAAAAAGCGGTAATCTATTTCGAAAAATTTATTGATTCTAACTATGGAATTAAAATCGTCAATCAAAAACTGCTTTTCTATGAAGATCGTGATAAAAAAACAAAAATCAATTTGAACCTTCATAAGTTTAAAGTCCGAATGTTTGACAAAACCGACACTTATGTTTCTTTCAATTAAAAATACACTGTTAAATTGTTATCAGTAAAGACACTAAAGCAAAGCATTTAGAAACGAAATAACCTGCGTTTCGCTTTATTTAGTAATTACCTAAACTGTACGCATTCAATCTGAATGCCGCGTTTTAAAATTTTGATTTGGTTTTAAAATGCAAAAATTACAATTTACTTACAGGAAGACAGCACTTTAATTAGTTGCTGTCTTTTTTTTCTCAAAAAAACAACTAAATAGCAACACCTTACAACACAAAATCCACTTATAATTATTCGAAAAAAAAACTTATTTTAATACAAAAAAAACTTTTAGTGGCTAAAACGATAAATTTCGTAATTTTAAATTTACAGTTTCAAAGACAAAAAAAATCCACATGTTATGCCACTAACAAAAAAAATCACAGACTTGTTGTCTAAAAAATACAATTCCAACATTAGTATTTTAGGCACTTACACCAGCAGTAAATACACATCTATACTGGATAATGACAATGGAACAATCTTCATTGTATCTGATTCTGACCTCTATTCTTTTAAAGATCAAGATCGTAATCTCTGGGTAAACGTTACCGATTCGTTTCATGCAGACGGGAAAGAACAGCATCCTGAACTTGGAGAATCGTACACACTCGATCATGGCGTGCAATACAGTTTTACCACAAAAGAGGCAATAGTAGAAATGGCAACCAACTATTTTGATAAACATCAGCACGACATTGCCTAAAACAAATAGCGCTTTATCGCTAAATAAATAGTCCCGATAGTTATTGCGACTACAAGGTTTCTATTCTCCATTCCAAATCCTTCATTCTAAATCCTCCATTCTCTATTTTCTATATTTTCTATTCTAAATCCTCCATTCTAAATCCTCCATTCTAAATCCTCCATTCTAAATCCTCCATTCTCTATTCTCTATTCTCTATTCTCTATTCTCTATTCTCTATTCTCTATTCTCTATTCTCTATTCTCTATTCTCTATTCTCTATTCTCTATTCTCTATTCTCTATTTCCCATTTTCCTACAAAAAAAAGCCCCTAACTTATTTCCTTTTCTATATATTTGCTTCCTAACCAATTAATATTTTCAAGTTATGTTTATTGTTATAATACTTATTGTATTCATCTTTGTTGGCGTATTAATTTATAATTCGCTTATCGGAAAAAGGAATCAGGTAACCAATGCTTTTTCGGCAATTGATGTGATGCTGAAGAAACGTTTTGATTTGATTCCGAATCTTGTTGAAGTGGTTAAACAATACACCAATTATGAACAAAGTACTTTAACTAAAATTGTAGAACTTCGTGCACAAGCGAATTCTGGTTCTCTAACTGATACTGAAAAAGCCAGTTTAGACACGCAATTAAGCACAGCCGTAAAAGGTTTGATGGTAACAGTTGAAAATTATCCAGACTTAAAAGCCAACACCAACTTTTTAAACCTGCAATCGACTTGGACAGAAAGTGAAGAACAAATTGCAGCTGCAAGAAGAACTTACAACGCTGCTGTAACCAGTTATAACAATGCCATTATGATGTTTCCAGGAAATATGTTTGCCGGAATGCTCAATTATACCCAAATAGATGTTTTGGAAACGCCAGCAGAAGAACGTAAAAACATTAGCGCAAAAGAGCTTTTCAATAATTAATGGATTCTGAAAATACGAGTGTAAAACCTTTACAAGAGGTTTTAAACACATTGGAAATCGACCGAAAAAAAATAGCCGAAACCTACAAGACCGCTTATATTTTATTTGGTCTTGCGGGTCTCATTTTAATTATTGGTTTCTTGATTCGGTTTCCAGCATTGGCCATTTTTGGCGCTCTTGTTCCTGCTATTATTGGAATTGTGATGTATTACCAAATTGGAGACGATGCCAATGCCTACAAAGCTGCTTATAAAAACAATGTGGTTGGATCTGCATTAAAAGAAATTAACGAAACACTAAAGATTACACCTCAAAGCGGATTACCGCATTATGAGTTTGTCAGTTCCGAACTTTTTACGACCAGACCAGATCGTTACAAAACACAGGATTTAGTAGAAGGTACGGCTGACAAAACGGCTTTCTGGTTCTCTGAAGTGCATGCCGAATACAAAACCGAAACCCGAACCAAAAACGGAACGCGTACAGAATGGCATACCATTTTTGAAGGGATAATTTTTGTGGCTGACTTTAACAAGAACTTTAATGTTTCGACTGTTGTTCGCCCAAAAAGCTTTGGAGATTCTATTGGTTCATGGTTTTCTAAAAACGTTTTTAGTTTTGGAAATTCCGATTTGATTCAATTAGAGAATCCTGAATTTGACAGCAAATTTGTAACCTATTCCAGAAATCAAATTGAAGCCAGATATATCTTAACACCAGCCATGATGGAGAGAATTCTGGACTTAAACCAAAAATCGGATGAAACGATTTCGATTTCTTTTATACATTCAAAAATGTATATCGCTTTTCCGCTGTCTCACAATTATTTTGAACCTCCTATTCATTCGTCGCTTTTAGATCCCAATTTACTCAGCGATGATCTTTCGATTGTACGTTTTATGCAGGATATTGTTCAAGAATTGGATTTGAATACTCGAATTTGGGGAAAGGAATAAACTATTGGATTTAATTTACATATTATTCTTCATAGCAGTTTACAAACTCATTATTTATTGGAAAACCTGTAAATACGAGATATGATTTATAATTCTATATTACAGATTTATGAAAGTTATTCTAAATAAAATCAGCTTGCTTACTTTCAAAAAAATTGAATGAAAAAATGATACAAAACTTAAAAACTTCATTTATTATTAGTACTAGCATAATAATCCTTTTAACAATATTCGGATGTCTTAGTTCTTATCCTCTTTTAAAAGAATTAGCAATCTTCTTCCTCATTCTGAGTGTTTTGATGAATTTGATTTTATGCTTCATCATTAATTACATCAACAATAAGCTTTCTATAATAGTTTCAGTGCTGCTTTTTATTCCAGCAGTTTTGTTACTTCGAACAATAAAAATTCATTACTATGAATTTACCAATTATGAAAATTGGCAATTCTATAATTATCAGCCCGTTTTATCTAAAAGATTAGATTTGGTTATTGGTAAAAATGCCTTAGAACTTGAATACTTTTTATGCATGCTTCTACTTAACTTAGTATCAAGTTTTATTGGACTTTTGATAAATTATTTTAGAAAGTCGCGTAATGTGGTTTTAGAAGAAGAAGAAGAATAAATACATGAGAAGAACGCTTACCTCAAATCCTTCTTAATCACCAAATATTTTAAATCCGTCTTTCCCGCATTACTAATTCCGTGTTCCGCATTTGGCGGGCAATAAAAACTGGTATTTGGGCCAGCGGTCACGGTTTTTCCGTTTAAAAAGAATTCGGCTGTGCCTTCTAGGATGTAGAAAAATTCTTCCTCAGGATGATGATGTGGCGCATGGGTAGATTTTCCTGGTTCAACGATACTCATTTTTAAAGTATTTTCCTGAGTGAAATCCTTATCGGCAAACCAATATTGATACCCGACTTTGGTTTTCTTTGCTTTGTCTATTTCAAAATGGTTGACACAGTTTTCGATTGTGTATTGTGGCGGTGTAGTTTCTTTTTTGGTTTCCTGAGAAAAGGCAATCTGCTGGAAGAATAAAACTGCGACTGTGGTTTTTATAGTAGTTAGTGTCTTCATTTTTTTTCTTGTAATGTTACGAAAAATATCGATACAGCTAATTGCATTCATGTTTTTGTTATAAAGACACTTCGTAAAAATCAAATATTTAGATGTGTGGCTTCAACTTCTCTCAGCCTGGCCAAATTGTGGCGCTTGTACTGGTCAACGATAGCTTTTCTTTAGTTCATTACTCCTAAAAATCTACTGCAAGGAAAAGTCGTTATGTTACAATTTTTCCAATTTAACATCTCCTTCACTTATTAAATGTTATTTTTGGGAATCTTTATCGAAACAATTTATCTAAAAATTTGATTATCACATTTCGGTTTTAGTCAAAACAGCAACCATTATAATTTACCATTTATGAATGTTTTACTTATTGAAGATGATAAGCGCATCAGCGATTTTATAGTAAAAGGATTAGAAGAAAATAATTTTACTGTTCATCTTGCTGAGACTGGAGAAATTGCCAGAGATCTTATCCAACATGATATTTGGGATATTATTTTAATGGATATTATGCTTCCTGGAATAGACGGTATTCAATTAACTAAATTAATGCGTTTTAAAAAAAATCATACACCGATTTTAATGCTCAGCGCCTTGAGCGACACCGATGATAAGGTTAATGCATTAGATTCTGGCGCAGATGATTATTTGGTTAAGCCTTTTCATTTTAAAGAATTGATTTCGAGAGTTAATGCCTTAACAAGACGAACAAAATTTAACTACGACAAAGCAGCAACTTTGTATAATTTAGGAAGTTTAACTATAAATCCTGAAGAACATAAGGTTACCGAAAATAATGAATTGATCGATTTGTCTCCGAGAGAATATAAACTCCTGCTTTTTTTATTGGAAAACCGAAATAAGGTCATTTCAAGAACCCAGATATTAAAAGCTGTTTGGGGAATTAATTACGACAATAACACCAATGTGGTTGATGTTTATGTGTCGTATCTGAGAAACAAAATTGAGCGTAATCATAAATTTATTCATACCATAAAAGGTACAGGATATATGCTTAAAGAATAATCATGAGAATACGTAATCGATTTACTCTAATATCTTCTTTGACTTTTAGCGTTGTATTTGTCATTGCTTCTATTATAACCTATCTTTCATTCTATACATATTCTGAAAAAATTGTTTATAATGAGCTTCAAAAAACATGTCTTTTAACGGGTATTTTTTATCTGGAAAAAGATGAATTACCAGATAATCAGCATTTGTTAATTGGACAGCAATTCAGAGAAAATTCGGTAGAAATCATTACGCGGGTTTATGATAAACGAAATCAAATTGTTTATGGAGACAAAACTTCAGATAACAATATAAATCGTGAAAGACTTGATTATATTCGAAAAAACCGAAAATTAAGCTTTAAATCAAAGCATCATTTCTATTTCGGAAGTTATTACCATGACAATCAAGGAGATTTTGTTGTTTTTGTAAAAAAGAACGATGTCGAATTCAAAACCATGACCGATAGACTGCAGATTATTATGATTATGGTCTTAATCATTGGATTAATAACTATTTATATTGTAAGCCGTGTTCTTTCTAATTTGGCTTACAGTCCAATAAAAAATATCATCGATCAGGTAAATGAAATTCAGGCTTCATCTCTCCATCGGCAAATCGTTATTCCCGATACGAAAGATGACATTCAGGAACTTGTAGCAACTTACAATAACTTATTCAACAGATTATCAGACACCTTTGTCATTCAGAAGAATTTTATCAATTATGTTTCGCATGAATTCAAAACACCTTTAACCGCAATTTCAGGAAATCTTGAAGTATTTGCTCAAAAAGACAGAACAAGTACAGAATACAGAGAAATGTCTGAGAAAGTATTAGAAAACGTCTATCAGATAGAAGATACTTTGAATACACTCATGATGCTTTCGGGGCTTCGAAACAATACAGAACTCAATGAAATTTTTAGAGTCGATGAATTACTTTGGGACATAAACGATCAATTACCAGATATTTATGAACTCAAAAGGTCACCGATACAAATTGTCCTTGAAGTTGAAAATGACAAATTGCTTTCTATAAAAGGAAACAACAACGAAATTAAAATTGCTTTGTATAATATTATCGAAAATGCTGTCAAATATTCTAACGGAAACCCGATTAAAATAAGTCTGCTTCAGCAAGATAATCAACTTAAAATTATAATCGAAGACCGCGGAACCGGAATCAGCGAAGACGATTTATTATTTATCAAACAAACTTTTTACAGAGGCAAAAATGTAAAAGATATAAAAGGCAGTGGCGTTGGACTTTCATTGGCCAATATTATCTTTAAACAAAACAATATAAACTTTACCATTACTTCCAAAAAAGATCAGGGAACAACGGTAACATTAGAGTTTCCGCCACTCTAATCGTTTTCTAATCCAGCTCTAACCGCCTTATAATATACATCAAATTAGTGGCTAATATACCGCAGATAACTTTGCAGGATATTTAAACTACTTAATTTGAAACGTATACTTTTAACCTTGTTTGTTATTGTTTCACACAAAAGTGTGGCGCAGCTTACTGCAATAAACGATACAATTGTTCTTTCTAGAACAAAAGCCGAGGCTTTATTTCTGGAAAAGAATATTTCTCTTATTTCCGAAAAACTAAACATCGATATTGCCGATGCACAGGTAATTCAGGCAAAATTATGGCCTAATCCAACACTGACTATTGGCGAAATCAATCTTTGGAACAATGCTACGGCACAACAACTTCCTCCATTATGGGGAAATTTTGGTAAAACATCTCAAGTCACTGCAGAATTAGAACAGCTTATTCAGACTGCCGGAAAACGCAAAAAGATGATTGCCATGGAAAAAGTGAATGCGGCTATTGCCAAAGAATACTTCAAGACTTTTTTGCGTAATCTAAAAATTGAATTTCGTGGCAATCTAACGGAACTTCAATACAATCAAGCTCAAACAGCGATTTACAAAAAACAACTTTCGTCTATGCAGACTTTACTAAAAGCTTACAGCAATCAGGTAAAACAAGGCAATGTTGGCAAAGGTGAATATATTAGATTAAAAGCAACTGAACTTGGTTTTTTAAAAGAAATAAGTGATTTACAAAAAGACAATAATGCGCTGCAAAAAGAGCTTAAAGTTTTAATGAACCTTCCTGCTGCAAGCTTTATCAAACTTACTTATGATGGTTTTGTTCCTGATAATAAAAACATTGAAAACATCAACTTAGGAAATCTTATGGCTTCGGCTGTAGAAAATCGTCCAGACATGAAAGTTCTTAAACTTGGAAACGATTATAACGAAAACAAATACAAATACGAAAGAGCGATGCGAACTCCAGACGTTACCCTTGGTGTAAGCTATGACCGCGGAGCGAGTTTAATGAATGATTTCGTAGGAGTTGGTTTCTCTCTTGATCTTCCTTTTTTTAATAGAAATCAAGGAAATGTTAAAGCTGCAAAACTGGCAGTAGATCAGGGAAAATTATTAACTGAAGAGAAAACATTAAGCGTACAATCGGAAGTGTTGCAATCTTATGAAGATTTATTGGCAACGAAAAAATTATACGAAAATGTAGAAGCCAATTACGAAGAGGATTTGGATAAACTTCTAGAAGCTTATCGCAAAAACTTCATGCAGAAAAACACCAGTATGCTGGAATTTCTGGATTTTGTCGATGCCTATTTAGACAATAAATCAATCCTTCTTAATGCTAAAAAAGACCTCAACAAAAATCTGGAAGAACTGCGCTATATCTCAGGTCAGGAAATCAATTAAAACTTAATTATATAAAAAATAACATCAAAAATGAAAAAATATATTGTATTCCCAATACTTGGGTTAATGCTCGTTTATGGATGCGGAAAAAAAGAAGAAGTAAAAGAAACGAAAGACGAAAAGTTCTGCATTGATAAAGATCTAAAAGAAAAAATTACAATAGAGTCAGTACAAAAACGTCCTGTAAGCGAATCAATAAATCTTACTGGAAATATTACTTACAATGGTGATAATGTCGTTCAGTTTAACAGCCTTGTTGAAGGCATTATTACCAAAACGGCTTTCTCTTTGGGAGATTATGTTAGAAAAGGACAGGTTCTGGCAGAAATAAAAAGTACCGAATTAAACAGTATGCAGTCTGAAAGCAAATCATTGCAATCGCAAATTACGGTAGCACAGCGCAATTTACAATCGGTTAAATCTATGTTTGAAGATGGAATTTCTTCTCAAAAAGATTTAATGCAGGCACAAAGCGAATTGGATGTTTTAAAATCATCGCTTGAAAACGTAAGAGCCAATCTGGCCATGTTCAGTGCCAGCAGTGAAAGATCTGTATTTCAGATAAAAGCACCAACAGAAGGTTATATCGTAGACAAAAATATAAGTCCGGGAATGCAGATTACAGATGGTAGCGAACCCCTTTTTACCATTTCTGACCTAAAAGAAATCTGGGTTTTGGTAAATGTTTATACCAGTAATTTAAAAAACATCTCTGAAAATATGCCCGTAGATGTTACAACACCAGCATATCCGGGAGAAATTTTTAAAGGAAAAATAAAAATGATGGCCAAAGTTTTTGATGCCGATGAACACGTTTTGAAAGCAAGAATCGTAATGGAAAACAAAAACTTAAAACTAAAACCAGGAATGACCGCAGATATCATTATTGATAAAAGTCTAGGTGGCGAAACATTAGTCGCCGTTCCTGCAAAAGCAGTCATTTTTGACAACAATCGCGATCATATTTTAATCTACAAAAATGACTGTACAATAGAAACCAGAGAAATTAATCCGATTATAAAAAACAACAACTGGGTTTATTTTGACAAAGGAGTCAACGAAGGTGAAATGGTTATTACCAAAAATCAGCTCTTAATACACGAAAGATTAAAAAACTAATTATCCTAAAAATGGATAAACACAATAAGACATGAAAAAATTTGTACAAGGTTTAGTAGCTTTCTCGCTAAAAAACTCCCTCATCGTTTTTTTCCTGACCGCTATATTATTAGTCGCCGGTATCGTAAGCTATATTCATACACCCATTGAAGCTTTTCCAGATGTGACCAATACAAGGGCGAGAATCATTACACAATGGCCAGGAAGAAGTGCCGAAGAAGTAGAAAAGTTCATCACGCTTCCTATTTCAAAACAAATGAATACGATACCCAAAAAAGCAGAAGTACGCTCTATTTCGCTTTTTGGATTATCGGTTGTAACCGTATTATTTGACGATGGTGTCGAAGATTTTTACGCACAACAATATGCTTCAAATCGCCTTAACGGACTTGATCTTCCGGAAGGGGCCGATGTAGAAATCGATCCACCTTCCGGAGCAACTGGTGAAATATTTCGATATGTAATCAAAAGTGATTTGCCCATCAAAGAAATCAAAGCCATTCAGGATTGGGTAATCGAAAGAGAATTGATCTCGGTTCCAGGTGTTGCCGATGTGGTAAGTTTTGGCGGTGAAGAAAAAATGTTCGAAATCAAAATCAATCCAACACAATTAGAGAATTACAATTTATCGGCATTAGATGTTTACGAAGCCGTTTCAAAAAGTAATATCAACGTTGGAGGCGATGTTATTCAGCGTGGCGATCAGGCTTACGTTGTTCGAGGCGTTGGATTAATCAACAAAATCGAAGACATTGGGAATATTTTAATTGAAACCAAAGGTTCTGCGCCTATATTGGTAAAAAATGTAGCCGAAGTTTCCATTTCAGCAAAACCAAGACTAGGACAAGTTGGTTTAGACGGAAATGATGATGTTGTTGAAGGTATTGTTGTAATGCTTCGAGGTGAAAATCCGGGAGAAGTAATCAAGAAACTAAAAGTACGTCTTGAAGAACTTAACGAAAGAGTTTTACCGGATAATGTAAAAATAGTTCCGTTTATTGACCGTACAGAATTAGTCAATACAACCGTAAAAACGGTTACCAAAAACCTTGTTGAAGGCGTTTTATTGGTGTCGTTAATTGTGTTTATATTCCTTTACAACTGGAGAACGTCATTAATTGTCGCTTCTGTAATTCCGCTTGCGTTCTTATTTGCTATTGTAATGTTGCGAATTCAAGGATTGCCTGCCAATTTAATTTCGATGGGAGCGTTAGATTTTGGATTACTTCTGGAAGGAACTCTCGTTATTGTTGAACAAGTCTTTGTTTCCCTCGAAAAGAAAGCGCATAAAGTGGGAATGGAACGTTTTAACAGCATGAGTAAAATGGGGCTTATCAAGAAAAGCGTTGGAAGTGTTGCTACCTATATTTTCTTTGCACTAATTATTTTGATCGTGGCGCTAATGCCTATTTTTTCTTTTACTAAAGTAGAAGGAAAAATGTTCTCTCCCCTAGCCTTTACTCTAGGTTATGCATTGTTAGGTTCATTGATATTATCTCTAACTTATGTTCCCGCAATGTGTAAAGTAATGTTGAAGAAAAATATTGTCGAGAAAGAAAATATGATTTCGCGTTTCTTTAGAGAAAATCTGTATAAGCTGTTTCAATGGAGTACCAAACATCGCAAAACAACTATATATGCGTTTTTAGTTTTATTAGCAATCTGCTGTGTACGATTTGCATTTTACGGTTCAGAATTTATTCCGAAACTGAATGAAGGAGCTATTTATGTAAGAGCAACATTGCCAAACAGCATCAATCTTGATGAATCAGTAAGGTTGACGAAAGAAATGAAGGCCAAAATCAGGAAGTTTGAAGAAGTAAAATTTGTCCTTTCACAAACGGGAAGACCTAATGACGGAACAGATCCAACAGGTTTTTTTAATATTGAATTTCATATCGAATTAAAACATAAAGACGAATGGAAACATGATATCAGCAAAGAGGAATTGATTTCCGAAATCAAAAAAATACTCGATGTATATCCGGGAATCGCCTTTGGTTTCAGTCAGCCTATTCAAGATAACGTTGAAGAATATGTTGCCGGTGTCAAAAGTCCGCTCGCAATCAAAATTTTTGGAAACGATCTTTTTGAACTAGAAGAAATGGCAGGAAAAGTGGCCAACTCAATTAAAGACGTAAGAGGAATCGAGGATATTAATGTTTATAAAAATATTGGTCTGCCCGAATTACGAATTCAGCTGCACGACGAAAAAATGGCTCGATATGCCATAACAACAGCCGATGCGCAAGCTGTAATTAGAATGACAATTGGAGGACAAGCCGCTACTAAATATTATGATGAGGAAAAAATCTTTGATATCACTTTACGTTTTGAAAAAGAATATCGTGACTCAAAAGAAAAAATTGAAGGCATCCTGATTCCAACCATGAATGGTAAAAAAGTGCCTTTGAAAGAAATTGCAACTGTAGAATACAAAACAGGCCCAACTTTTATTTATCGAGAAGGAAACAGCCGTTATATCGCTGTAGGATTTAATATTGAAGGACGCGATTTAGGAAGCACCATTGAAGAAGCACAGAAAAAAGTAGTTGCAGAAGTAAAACTTCCTAAGGAAAATGTGATTAAATGGGCTGGAGAATTTGAAAGTAAAGAAAGAGCCTCTAAACAATTAGCGATGATTGTTCCTGTTGTTTTGGTATTGATTTTATGTTTATTGTATTTTAATTTTGGTAATTTCAAAGATACTATGATTGCTGTAACTGCAATGCCTTACGCATTCATTGGTGGATTCTTGTCGCTTTGGGTAACTGGAACAGTATTCGGGATATCAGCAGGAATTGGATTTATTATCCTGTTTGGTGTCAGCGCAATTGACAGTATTGTCCTCATCGGGATGATTAGGGAAAATATGCGTGCCGGAATGCATTTAAGAGATGCTATTGCACACGGAATTCACAGTAGAATCCGACCAATCGTAATGATTGCACTTATGGGATCTCTAGGATTATTGCCTGCTGCACTATCAACAGGAATGGGTTCTGAAGTACAAAAACCATTAGCTATTATGATTGTGGGAGGATTAATAACCTGTATGATTTTATCGCTAACAGTATTACCACAAGTATTTTATTTGGTATATCGTAAGAAAGATAAAAGCAACGAAGAATCTTAATCTTACTATTATATAAATTGAGAAAAAGCACCTTTAGACTTAATGTTTGAAGGTGCTTTTATTCGAATACAACAAATCTAAAAAATACCCTATAGTGATATAATTAAAACTTTTAAGGGCAAGATACTTTAAAAACAGTTTAGCATAAAAATCTTTAAATCATTCAAAAAATACATTTATTCATTTAAATTCTCTTTATTATGAAAAAGAAAGCTGACAGTCAAAACTTAAATGAGAAGGAAGAAAATAAACTTCTGAATCATGTAAAACTTAGCATAAATGAAAAATTTCAGAATTGGGTTTTATTTAAAAATGGAACTTACATCATTTTTGAAAACGCCGATATAATTCCGGATTTGGAAAGTGAAGCTATAAAACTAATGAAAGAATTTGGTCCAGTTTATACAGGAACCCACGCAGCTGATTTTGATGTTACCGATTTAAAAAAAACAGAAGGCTGGATTGTTTCAGGACATGGGTATGGAATGTATACTTATGTAAGTCCAGATGAAATAAAATGTGATATAACAGATATTCTTGAAATTGGTTTATATGGACGCTATAAAAGAGATTTAGATGGCCGAAATCCTGTTATTATTCATATTAATCGGAAAGCTGAATAAATAAAAAAACTTGTATTATAAAGTGATTTAAAACAGGTTACTGCAATATTTATTTTTCCTCTATAATTTTTAATGATATTATCTTTTCGAAATACGAAACTGAAGCGATAGAGGACAGACGATGCAAATCTCCAATCTTTGTCAATTTGCACGTGTGATTCTCCTTAGTCGAAAAATGACAAACTTCAATTTAACAAAGTTCTTATGAAAAAGATACCTTCTCATCGAAACGGTATCCTTTTATGGTCTTGTTTCTTTAACGAGACCATAAAAAGATATAGTAAAGAGCAGGACAAAACGTCCTTAAAAACAAAAAATGTGCTGCTTCTAAAAAATATTTAAAAACTCAAACCCCAGTAAAATCAAGCTTTTCAAATCAATCTATTGTACGATAAGAAAATATTATGATAAAAATATTTTGAAATTCGAAAATCCGCCATACATTTGCCTAACAGTGTTAAACGATTTAATACTTGAATACAATGGCTAGCAAAGATCGAATTTTAAGACAAAAAGAAGAGACAAGAAATAATATTCTTGGCGCTGCTTATGATATCGTAAAAGATGAAGGCTGGAATGGTTTGAGTATGCGTAAAATTGCCGACAGAATCGAATATACTGCTCCTATTATTTATGAATATTTCTCGAATAAAGAAGCAATTTTAGAAGAACTGACAGGCAAAGGTTTTATTAAACTGGCTAAAGAATTGCAGACTGCAAAAGACAAGTTTGAAAAACCAGAAGATCAGTTAGAAGCCATGTGGATGACTTATTGGGATTTTGCTTTTACTAATACTGAAATGTATCAACTTATGTTTGGTGTTCAAATGACTTGCTGTGCACAGCGATGTTCGGCTCAAGAGGCACCTTACAAATTGTTTACTGGAGTTATTGCTGAAATCATGAAGGACAGCAATCCTAGTGAAGATATCATAAAACAAAAATATTTTACTTTCTTTTCTGTTATTCATGGCTTAATTGCCATCAACATCATTAACAAAAGTGATATTTTAGAAACCATAAATGCTCAGATTTTGAAGGATGCCATCACAGGTATCATCAAATCTATACAATAAAAAATTTTTCAATTTTACTTAACAGTGTAAAATAATTTAAACGGGATAACATAGAATCCTTTTTTTTATAACTTTCGCTTAACACTGTTAGAAAATTTAATAAAGGTAATAAAAGCTCTTTTTTTAGACTTTTACTTAACAACGTTAGATAATTTAATACTGATTTTGGAATAGAATTGGAAAAACTTACTGTATGGAAATTAGCGCACTTTAACTTAACAACGTTAGATAATTTAATTCAATTAAATATGAATCCCGAGAATGCCAGAATACCAAAGAATTTTATCCGAGAAAATGTTCAACCAATTAAAACCACTATGAAAATGAAAAATGTAATTATAACCAGTTTTATTCTGGCCTTAGTTTTAAGTAGCTGTGCCGACAAAAATCAGGCACCTACTGCTCCACCTCCACCGGTTTTACCAGTATTAGCTATCACAAGTGCAAATACAACAACTGACTCTGAATATCCTGCTTCTATACAAGGAACTGTTGATGTTGAAATTCGCCCTCAAGTGAGCGGAAACCTTGACAGAATTTATGTAGACGAAGGTGCTTATGTAAGCAAAGGACAAACTTTATTTAAAATCAATGAGCGTCCATTCCGTGAGCAGTTAAACAATGCTTTAGCAAGTCTTCATGCAGCTGAAGCCGCTTTGATCAATGCAAACTTAGAAGTTGACAAATTAACTCCTTTAGTGCAAAACAAAGTAGTTTCTGATTATCAATTAAAAACGGCTAAAGCTTCTCAAAAAATTGCCACTGCCAATATTGAACAAGCAAAAGCAATGGTAGGTTCTGCTAAAATTAATTTAGGATATACAAACGTAACTGCTCCAGTTAGCGGATACATTGGAAGACTGCCTAAAAAACAAGGAAGTCTAGTTTCTGCTACAGATATTGAACCGTTAACTACTTTATCAGACGTTCATGAAGTATTTGCTTATTTCTCTTTAGGTGAAACTGATTTTATCAATTTTAAAGAGCAATATGCAGGTAGTTCACTAGGCGATAAAATCAGAAAATTACCTCCTGTTACTTTGATTTTGGCTGATAACAGTGCATATCCTAAAACCGGAAAAATTGATATGGTTGACGGTCAGTTTGATAAAACTACAGGTGCAATCACAATTAGAGCAACTTTCCCAAATGCAAACGGAACACTTCGTTCTGGAAACACAGGAAGAATCCGTTTAGGATTAAATCACGACAATGCGATTTTGGTACCACAGTCGGCTACAGTTGAAATGCAGGACAAAGTATTTGTATTTACGGTAGGCAAAGACAACAAAGTAACTAAAATGCCTATTACAGTTGTGGGTAAAAGCGGTACCAATTATCTAATTAAAGAAGGTGTAAAAACTGGCGACCAAATCGTGTTGAGCGGTATTGACAAACTTCAGGACGGACAGGCAATTCAGCCAGAGAAATCTACAAAAGTTGCCCAAGTAACTAATCAAAAATAATTCTAAAACACAATGTTCAAAATATTTATACAAAGACCTGTACTGGCAACCGTAATTTCCATTTTATTGGTAATTCTGGGGGTATTGGGTTTAACTAAACTGCCTTTACAACAGTTTCCTGATATTGCGCCTCCATCGGTTTTGGTAACGGCGGTATATCCGGGAGCCAACGCAGAAACGGTTTTACGTTCTGTGGCACCTTCTATCGAAGAATCTATAAATGGTGTAGAAAACATGACGTACATGAGTTCTACAGCCAGTAACGACGGTACTTTGGCTATTACCGTTTTCTTTAAATTGGGTACAGATGCCGACCAAGCTGCGGTAAACGTACAAAACAGAGTTGCTCAGGCAACAAGTCAGCTTCCTGCTGAAGTTGTACAGCAAGGTATTGTTACGGCGAAACAACAAAACAGTTTCATCATGGCAATTGGTATGTACACTGATGATGAAGCAAAATACGATCAAACCTTTGTTGCCAACTATGCACAGATTAATATTATTCCAGAATTAAAACGTATTCCAGGTGTAGGTTCTGCCAGTATTTTTGGTGGTGTAAAAGATTACTCTATGCGTGTTTGGTTAAATCCAACACAAATGTCAACTTACAAAGTGACGCCAAGTGAAGTTATGGGCGCAATTCAGGACAAAAGTTTGGAAGCAGCTCCAGGGAAATTTGGAGAGCGAAGCAAAGAAGTTTTTGAATACGTTATTAAATACAAAGGAAAATTAACCAAACCAGAAGATTATGAAAATATTGCTATACGTTCTAATGCAGATGGCTCAGTACTTCGCTTAAAAGATGTAGCGAGAGTTGAACTTGGAGCTTACTCTTATAACAGTTTAACTCGTTTAAATGGTAAAAAAGGAATCGTAATTGGGGTTATCCAGTTAGCTGGATCTAACTCAAATGATATTCAGATTGCCATTAACAAAATGATGGAAAAAGCTTCTAAAGATTTTCCAAAAGGTATTAAACACAATATTTTCTATAGTACAAAAGTATCTTTAGACCAATCTATCGAACAGGTCGAACATACCTTAATTGAAGCTTTCATTTTAGTATTCATTGTGGTATTTATCTTCTTGCAAGATTTTAGATCAACATTAATCCCGGCTATTGCTGTACCTGTAGCAATTTTAGGAACGTTCTTCTTCATGCAGTTATTCGGATTTTCGATCAACCTTTTAACGCTTTTCGCATTAATTCTAGCGATTGGTATTGTGGTCGATGATGCCATTGTGGTAGTCGAAGCGGTGCATGCGAAAATGGAGCACAAACGTTTGTCTCCAAAAATCGCCACCCATGAAGCAATGCACGAAATAACGGGTGCTATTATCTCGATTACGCTGGTAATGGCTGCTGTATTCCTGCCGGTTGGTTTTATGGAAGGCTCAACAGGAGTTTTCTATCGTCAGTTTGCCTTTACGATGGCAATTGCAATTGTAATTTCGGCTGTAAATGCCTTAACATTGAGTCCAGCGCTTGCTGCATTATTCTTAAAAGATAATCACGGAGCACACGATCACAATGAACCTTATCAGAAAAAAGGATTTAAAGAAAAATTCTTCAGTGCTTTCAACAGCAGTTTTGAATCGCTTACCAATCGTTACGTTGGCGGAATTAAATTCTTAATCAGAAGAAAATGGTTGAGTTTAGGCGGATTAGCTTTAATTACTTTAGCAACAGTGGTGATGGTAAAAACAACTCCTTCTGGGTTTATTCCAACAGAAGATCAAGGATTTATTGCGATTGCAGTAAATACGCCATCTGGAACATCATTAGACGGAACTCAAAAGGTAATGACCGAAGCTGAGAATACTTTAAAAGCATTAGACGCTTCACGATTTGTGACCGCAATTTCAGGTTTCAACTTGTTGACCAACTCTACGAGCCCATCTTCTGCAGTAGTTTTCGTATTGCTTAAACCAAACGAAGAACGTGGAGAAATAAAAAATATTGACGAAATCATGAATCAGGTTCGCGGTAAACTGGGATCTATTTCTGGAGGAAGTTTCTTCGTATTCAGTTTCCCAACCGTTCCAGGATTTAGCAACGTTGAAGCATTGGATTTAGTTCTGCAAGATAAAACAGGAGGAAAACTGGATAAATTCAGTGGAGTTTCTCAGAATTTTATCGGAGAATTAATGAAACGTCCTGAGATTGCCGTTGCCTTTACTTCTTTCAAAGCCGATTATCCACAATTGCAATTGGAAGTTAACGACGAAAAAGCAAATCAATTGGGTGTCAATGTAAAAGACATTTTACAAACGATGCAAGCTTACTTTGGTAGTGCACAAGCATCTGACTTTAACCGATTTGGTAAATATTACCGTGTAGTGGTTCAGGCTGATATCGAAGACAGAGCCGATCCGACTTCGATTGACAGAGTTTTTGTAAAAAACAAAACAGGCGAAATGGTGCCGATAAATACTTTAGTAAAACTGACTCGTATTTATGGTTCTGAAACCGCTTCTAGATATAATTTGTTTAACTCAATTTCAATTAATGCGATTCCAAAACCAGGATTTAGTTCAGGAGATGCCATTAAAGCTATTGAAGAAGTAGCAGCACAACAATTGCCTGCAGGTTACGGGTTTGAATTCTCGGGCCAAACGCGTGAGGAGATTTCGTCAGGAGGACAATCGGCAACTATATTCTTACTGTGTTTGATATTCGTTTATTTCTTACTTGCTGCACAGTACGAAAGTTACATTTTGCCTTTGGCAGTAATCTTGTCAATTCCTGCAGGTATTTTTGGAGTATTTGCTGCTATTGGTTTAACAGGAATTCAAAACAACATTTACGTACAAGTTGCACTTGTCATGCTGATCGGGCTTCTAGCCAAAAATGCCATTTTGATTGTGGAATTTGCAGCACAGCGAAGAAGATCAGGACAAGGTTTAGTAGCAGCTTCAATCATGGCAGCAAAATTACGTTTGCGACCAATTATCATGACCTCTCTTGCTTTTGTGGTGGGATTAATACCAATGATGAGCGCCAAAGGTCCATCGGCACAAGGTAACCATTCCATTAGTATCGGGGCAGCTGGAGGGATGCTTTCCGGAGTAATTCTAGGTTTGTTCATCATCCCTGTTTTATTCATCATCTTCCAGCATTTACAAGAAAAAGTGAGCGGGAAACCAATCGCTGTAATTCATAACGAAGAAAAATAATAAATGGAAAACTATATCACAACCATTCTTGTAGCCATCATATTTGGCATCGGATATATATCGTACAGAATCTCAAGAGATCTTGAAACCAGAAAAGATACTTGTATAGAGTAATCTGTTGAGAAAAAAATTAAACACATAGAAACATAGATTTTTTTTGCTTTTCGAAAGAATAGAGAAAGAAACTAGTTTCTAACACATAGATCTATGTGAATTTATGCAAGTGAAACGCCTTTTATGCGGTTTCAAAAGCTATGTTTCTATATGTTTTAAAAAAAATTACACCCAAACAGGTTAAAGGAATTTTAATAAAAAAGACTAATGAAAAATCATATAACCAAAATCGTGACCTTCGCCATTCTGATCACGACTTTAATATCCTGTAAAGTTTCGAAGGATATTGAAACTCCAAAAGATGCATTTCCTGAGAATTTCAGGAATGCATCGGTTTCGAGTGATACAACTAGTATTGCCGATGTGGAGTGGAAAAACTTCTTTACTGAAAAAGATATTATCAAATTAATTGACAGCGCCGTTGCGAGAAACAACGACCTTCAAATTGCCGAAAAGAACATCGAAATTGCACAATACAGATTCACTCAATCAAAATGGGGAAATGTGCCTCAGGTTAATTTATTTGTAAACGCAAGTACAAGCAATCCGTCAGACAATAGTTTTACGGGATTGAACTTAAATCAGGCAATCGGAGCTAAACATATAGACGACTATTCTGCTGGAGCTTCTCTTTCTTGGGAGGCTGATATTTGGGGAAAGATCAGAAACCAAAAGAAAGGGGCTTACGCAGGATATCTTCAATCTGAAGAAGTAAAAAAAGCATTGCAGACAAATATAGTAGCCAACGTTTCAAGAGGATATTATAATCTTTTGATGTTAGACGCTCAACTGGATATTGCCAGACAAAATCTTCGTTTAAATGATAGTACAACCAATATTATCAAATTAAAATACGATGCGGGTCAGGTAACTAATTTAGCGATTCAACAATCGGAAGCACAGAAATTAAACTCAGCACAATTGATTCCGCTATTGGAACAAAATATTGCTATTCAGGAAAATGCTTTGAGTGTTTTAACGGGTTCTTTCCCGAATTCTAAACAAAGATCTGTTCGTTTAAGTGCTCTTGAAGTAAAAAACAATACAGCAATTGGAGTTCCTTCTACCCTAGTTAGCAGAAGACCTGATGTTAAAAGTGCCGAACTGGCTCTTAAAGCTGCCAACGCAAATGTCGGTATTACGAAAGCGGATTTATACCCAGCTCTCAGAATTACGGCTCAAGGCGGCGTTAACTCTTTCGAAACCAGCAATTGGTTCAATATTCCAGCTTCATTATTTGGAACTGTTGCAGGAGGTTTAACTCAGCCTCTTTTAAACAACAAAAGAGTAAGAACGCAATACAATATCGCTGTTGCAGAAAGAGAAAAAGCAGTTTTAGCTTTCAGACAGTCCGTTTTGGTTGCCGTAAGCGAAGTTTCGGATGCTTTGGTTAAAGTAGAAAAATTACAGCAACAGGAAACGTTTTTAAAAGAAAAAGTAAAAACACTACAGCAAGCAATTAAAAATGCTAACCTTTTATTCAAAAACGGTATGGCAGAATATCTGGAAGTTTTAACAGCTCAGGCGAATCTTTTGCAAAGCGAATTGGAACTTGCTGATATCAAAAGACAACAACTTACAGCCAATACAGATTTGTACCGCGCTCTTGGCGGAGGTTGGAAATAATACCCTTTACATTACCCGTTAATTATTTATTTTTTGAGAGGAAAACGCTGTGAGACTTAGGTTTCATGGCGTTTTTTGTTTTTTTGCCGCTAAGACGCTAGGACGCGAAGTTTTTTGTTTGCCACGAATTGCACTAATTTGCACTAATTTCTTTTCTCTCTAATTATAAAAATAATTCGCGAAAATTCGTGAAATTCGTGGCAGTAAATTTTGTGCCTTAGCGCCTTCTGGCAAAAACAAAACAATCTATGACTGTCAATAAAGAAACATACCTGAACAATCTAAAATTATATTTCGAAAGTTACGCTCCTATTTCTGAAAAGTCATGGAAATTGATTGAAAACTTAACACATTTCCAGACCGTCAAAAAAGGAGAGATAGTATTAGAAAATGGGGAAATCTGCAAAAATCTTTATTTTATTGCAAAAGGAATTCTACGAACTTTTATCACAGATGAGCAAGGAAATTTCTATAACAAAAACCTTTTTCTCGAAAACAGATTGGCATGCTCGAAAGTTTCATCAATGTTGCAAATTCCTTCCAACTTTACGATCGAAGCTTTAGAAGATTGTATTTTAATCAATCTTAATTACAAAAAATATATCCAGTTGATTAGCGAAAATGATGATCTTAAAACCTTCTACATTGCATATTTAGAAAAAAACTGGATTATCGAAAAAGAACAAAGAGAAGTGGCGTTAGTTATGCAAAATGCAACCGAAAGATATATCAGTCTTCTAGAAAAACATCCAAGCATTGCCGAACGTGTTCCACTACTGCATATTGCTTCACATTTGGGTATTACTCCAACGCAGTTAAGCCGAATCAGAAAAAGTCTCGAAAAAGATTTGTGAATCAACATATGTAAAGGCTTTTCTCAAAGAACGGATTTATCTTTGTTCTATAATTCAAACTCGTCACAATAATGACCACTATAAATCTCATCAAAGACAATATTGATAATTTAACCACACTCTGGAAAACCGTTGCCACTCCTCTCCTTTCTTATCACAAAATTGATTTTTTAGAGTTTTCTCAAATCAAAAACTCAGGTTGGCCAAACAGATTATGGTTTCGAGAAGATATTAAAGAAGAAGATATGTCTCAGATTCTGGAAACTATTCATCAAAACCAAGGTTTAGTTGTTCCGTATTGGGATATTTTTGGAAGCAATTCTAAAGAGATTTTTGAAAAAAATGGCTTTAATGTCCGAATTCAGCTTGTAGCAATGGCATTAAAACTGGAAGAAAAATTTCCGGTTCAAAACAATCTTACTTTTAAAAGAGTTTTAAATGAAGAGGATGCTAAAACTTGGTCAGATATTTACCCATTGTCTTTTAGTTATGTAATCAGTAAAGAAACATTGGTTGCTAATTACGAAAATGCTAAATTTTATCTGGTTCATTTTGAAGGAAAACCAATTGGAACCTTGACTCTTTTTCAAACCGATACTATAATGGGAATTCACGGTGTCGGTGTTATTCCTGAAATGCGTAAAAGAGGTTTCGCAGAAAAAATCATGAAATTTGCCCTAAACGAAGCCATTGATGCTGATTGTGAATATGCCCAATTACAAGCTTCTTCTTTAGGAAAAGGTATTTATACGAGATTGGGATTTGAGGAATTGTTTACAATTACGAATTACCAACTGGCGTAAATTCCAAAATTTAAAATCCAAATTCCAATCAATTCGCTAATGGAATTTCTCGCAGAAATGCAAAGTCGCAAGGTTTAATATTTAAGCCACAGATTAAAAAGAGTAAAGGATTTTTTCTCGCAGATTTGGCAGATTGAGCAGATTAGATTTTTAAGCAAGAAAATAAATAATCTGCTCAATCTGCCAAATCTGCGAGAGCTAAAAAAACTTTGCGACTTCGCTCCAGATAGTTATCGGGATTGTGAGAGCTCAATCTAAAATCTATATTCTTTAATCTATTTTCTTTAATCTAAAATCTGCCTTCTAAAATCGAAAATCAGCATCTTGTCCAAAATGCCCCTAAAATAGTCGTAAATGTGTATTGGGTAACGAAAAAAACATTATTAGATTTGTAATACATTAACTAATTACTATTTAAAAACAAATACCCAATGAAAACAACCAAAATCATTTTCTGGACTACTACTATCCTTATTTTTTTATTTGAAGGCGTTATGCCGGCTTTAACTTCGCAGACCGAATTAGCCAAGGAAGGAATCAGACATCTAGGTTATCCGGAATATTTCGGCAATGCATTAGTAGTCTTTAAAATTCTTGGCGTTTTAGCTTTAATTATTCCGCAGGTTCCAGGACGCATTAAAGAATGGGCTTACGCTGGATTTGCTTTTGATTTTATTTTTGCTTCAATCAGCCATTTTGCTGTGGACGGAATTGATTTTCAAGGTTTCTTCCCAATTATTGTTCTGGGCATTTTAATAGTTTCTTATATAACTTATCATAAAATACAGCGTTATAAAAATATCGCGCTCTAAAACTCAAACTTTATGATTGAAGTTTTTAAAACCAATGTTCAGGAAGAATGGCAATGCAAAATTATCATTGAGAAACTTCTTGAACATTATCCCAACAGTTCCATCAACTTCGATTTAGAAGATTGCGACAAAATCCTACGTGTCCATGCCAATGAAATTTCGAACACCAAAATCATTTCTATCCTAAATTTTCATGGCTATTTTTGTGAAGCGCTTCCTTAAACTTTAACAGCTTACAAAACACTCATTCATAGTATTTTAATATTTTTTATCGTATATTTGAAATACTATCATTCCCCTAATTCTATAAAATTTAATTGAACAGAAAATGTACTCTGGGTTCTTTAAACTCATGGTTTGCATTTGCTGTTGATTTTCTAATTTCTAAATTAAATAAGATGAAAAGTGCAGTCCAAAATACTATTTTAGAAACTTATAGTAAACTGAATGATATTCTTTCCGCATTTACTCAGGAAGAAATTAACATAGTTCCGTTTGAAGGAAGCTGGACTGGCGGACAAACGGTACAGCACATTATTTTAGCCTGTTCCGACATTCCGAAGTTATTTGCGGGAAAAACCGAAAAGACTACTCGCAAACCCGACGAAAATGCCAAACAATTGGATGCTATCTTTTTAGATTTTAATACCAAATACCAATCTCCCGAAAATATAAAACCTCCTGAAATTGATTATGATAAAAACGATTTACAGGCTTCTATAAAAAAAATCCAAGATGATTTGTTTGAAGCTGCAGAAACATACGATTTAACGCTGATTTGTCTAGATGCTAAAATTCCCGGTTTTGAAAATTTCACCATCTACGAATGGCTTCATTTTGCCATTGTCCATACACAGAGACATACACATCAGTTGAAATCGATTTATGAAATTCTCAAGAAAAAATAACTAGCATTTAACCAAAACCAATTTTTATGAGATCAAAAGTTAAAACCATAGTTTCATCTGGTTTAGTAGCCGGTACTTTAGATATTACAGCAGCTATTTTAATTTATTCCGTGATTCTTCATAAAACAACCGCCGAAAAAATACTGCGTTCCATTGCAAGCGGCATATTCAAAAAAGAAGCTTATACAAGCGGACTAGAAATGACTTTTTTAGGACTGGGACTGCATTTTTTAATTGCCTTTATTTTTTCCTGGTTTTATTTTAAGATCTTTCCTTATATTCCCTTCTTTAAAATAAATACTTTCTTATCTGGAATCACTTATGGTTTCTTTATTTGGGTCGTCATGAATTTAATCGTGCTTCCAATTGTATTTCCTGTTTTACCAGAAAAGAATTTAGACTTTGCGCTTTTGCTTTCTATATTGATCGTCATTTTTTGTGTGGGAATTCCAATTGCATTTATAACGCGGAAATATTATGCGAAATGGTATTGAAATCTTAAAAAATAATCATTTTATCATTTCTGTAATTCCTACAAATAGCATTTATTGCAAATGTGCTTTTTTTTAACATAAAATTGCTGAAACACTTTATTTACCAAGGGTTTCAGTATTCTTCCTTATTCTTATAGAATTACCATGTGTAAGCATTTGAGTTAATTTTTTGATCGATTGCGTTAATTGTCCCTTCATGGCTAAAGTAATTTTAGATAAAATTATTTATAGCACTAGCAGAAGATGAAAAAAAATTGCTGTAACTAATTTTTAATGGCGCTGCCAATATATTTTGGGCAGTATTTCTGAACCTTGACGAGTTATTAACCGAACAAAAATTAATCCTCATGAAAACAATATCAAATAAATCAAAAATAGTTTTTTTATCTACTTTTCCGCCAACGCAATGCGGCATAGCAACCTATACTCAAGACACCATCAAAGGAATCACAGATGTTTATGGTAAATCTATTCAATGCGAAATATGTGAACTTGTTTTTGAACCAAAAGAAGAGCCTACGCAAGCTTATACCTTAAATACAAAAAACAGAGAAGAATATGCTAAAGTAGCCGAAGAAATTAATAAGGACGAAGCTGTAAAATTAGTTCACATCCAACATGAATTTGGATTGTTTTCAGGAAATTATGGAGATCATCTTTTAGACTTTTTAAATGTGATTAAAAAGCCGGTTACTTTTACGTTCCACAGTGTAATTCCAAATCCAAATGACGATTTAAGAACATTTGTAAAACTGTTATTAACTTACAGTAATTCAGTTTTTGTGATGACAAATAAATCAAAAGAAATATTAATTACTGATTATGAAATTGATGAAAAAATAATTACTTGCGTGCCACACGGAACTCATATCGTTGTCTATGAAACTCCTGAAACGGCAAAAGAAAGATTAGATATTCAAGACAGATTGGTTTTATCTACTTTCGGACTTTTGGGCGAAGGAAAAAATATAGAAACCGGATTGCAGGCGCTTCCAAAAATTATAGAAAAAGCACCAAATGCCTTGTATTTAATTATTGGCAAAACACATCCTAATTTAATTAAAGATGGCGTTGATACTTATCGTGATAAACTTGAAGGAATCGTTGAAGAACTAAATCTTCAAAATAATGTACGTTTTATCAATAAGTATTTAGATACCGATGAACTTTTAGAATATCTGAAAGCAACAGATATTTATATGTTTACTTCTAAAGATCCAAATCAGGCTGTAAGTGGCACTTTTTCTTATGCGATGGGTTGTGCTTGTCCAATTGTAGCTTCTAAAATTCCGCATACCAAAGAAGTTCTAAGTTCAGATTCTGGAATTTTATGTGATATTGGTGAGCCTGATCAGTTTGCTGAAGCCGCCATCAAACTGATTGAAGATGAAAACTTAAGAAATGAAATGGGAATCAATTCATTTACCAAAATGAGAGCTTCTTCATGGGAAAATGTTGCTATAACACAAGTGAATAGGTATAAAGAATTAATTGATAATCCATCGGAAATTAAATTTAGTTATCCAGATATTCAATTAAATCATATCAAAAAACTAACTACAGAATTGGGTATCATTCAGTTCAGTAAAATTTCTATTCCAGATCTTGATTCAGGATATACTTTAGATGACAATGCAAGAGCATTAATTGCTTTCTGTATGCATTACAAACAAACTCAGGATAAAGAAGATCTTGGATATATTCTAATCTATTTGGATTTTATCATACGTTGTCAACAGCCAAAAGGAGATTTCATCAATTATGTAGATCAGGAAAATCGCGAACATGTAGAACAAAATGCCGAAGTGAATTTAGAAGATTCCAATGCAAGAGCAATCTGGGCATTAGGAACTGTAGTTTCGATTTCAGACATTCTTCCTGAAGCAATCTACAAAAAAGCGGCAAAATGTTTACTGCATTCTTTAAAATGGGCCGAAAATATTCAGTCTCCACGTTCTATTGGTTTTGCTACAAAAGGTTTGTATCTGTATCATTCAACTATTCCGAATTTATATGTTGCGGCAATTATCAGCAAACTGAATGCGAAATTATTAGCCAATTATGAAGATACAGCAACCGAAGACTGGCAATGGTTTGAAAATTATTTAACATATGGAAACGGAATTTTACCAGAGTCTATGTTGTACGCTTATTTAATTACAGACAAACCGGTTTACAAAAAAGTAGCTTTAGATTCATTGGATTTCTTGATTTCTAAAACATTTGTCAATGGTAATTTCAAAGCTATTTCAAATCAGAGCTGGCATCATAAAGGTTCTGAGCCACACGAATACGGAGAACAGCCAATTGATGTAACTTATACTATTCAGACTTTAAATGCTTTTTATAATGCTTTTAAAACACCTGAATATAAAAAGAAAATGAAAGCAGCCTTCAATTGGTTTTTAGGTAAAAACCATTTAAATCAAATTATGTATAATCCGGTAAGCGGTGGCGGTTATGACGGATTGGAAAAACACAATGTAAACCTGAATCAAGGCGCTGAATCAACAGTTTGTTATTTAACAGCCAGATTATTAATGGAAAAATTGGCTATGTCACACTCTAAAGTGATTCCACTGATGAAAAACCGCTCTGGAATAGCTATAAATTCATAAGACGAAGCTAACCAATTACCTTCTCTTTTAAAACCCGGAAAATCCCTTTCTTGATGAAAGGGATTTTTTGTTTTTATAGCCACAAAAAAAGTTACGAATTAAAATATTTTATAAAAAAATCACAAAACATTTTACCTATCTACTAATAGGTAGTATATTTGTACAAAAATTGCAACCATGACAACAAAAGAAGTAATTGTAAACAAAGCAGATCAATATATCAGAGATAAAGGATATAATGCCTTTAGTTTTAAAGATCTGTCGAATGATATTGGAATAAAAACAGCGTCTATACACTATCATTTTCCAACAAAATCAGATTTAGGTGTGGCTACGGTAAAAGAGCATATAGATAGAATGGAAGCATTAAAACAAAAGGTTGCCAACGAATCTCCATTAATAAAACTCGAATCTTTTCTGGATGTTCAGACAAGAATTAAATATGAAAACAAAGTATGTATTGTCGGATCATTGGCAACAGATTTAAACACGCTGGACGAGTCCATAAAAGATGAACTTAAAAAATTCGCCCAATTGGTAATAGAATGGCTAACGGAAGTATTAACAGAAGGAAAAGAACAGCAGCTTTTTAATTTTCAAACCACAGCAAGAACAAAAGCATTAATGATTATAACCAACATGGTTGCAATAGTGCAACTTTCAAGACTTACAGATGATACTGATTTTGAAACTGTAAAAGAAACGATATTAACAGAATTAAGACCTCAACAATAATGAAAAGAGTAGTCATAACAGGATTAGGAGCTGTTACCCCTATTGGGAATAACGTTCAGGAATATTGGGAATCTTTAATTAATGGAGTTAGCGGAGCCGCTCCTATAACAAGATTTGACACCACACACTTTAAAACCAAATTTGCCTGCGAAGTGAAGAACTTTGATCCGCAGCATATTTTCGAAAAAAATGAAATCAGAAAATACGATCTTTTTACACAATATGCATTATATGCTGCAGACGAAGCTGTAAAAAATGCCAATATTGATTTTGACACCTTAAACAAAAACCGAATTGGAGTTATATGGGGATGCGGAGATGGTGGTATTTCAACTTTTGAAGAACAAATTGGAGAGTATATCAAGGGAAATGGCACACCAAGATTTAGTCCGTTTTTCATACCAAAAAGAATTGTAAATATCGCTTCGGGAGCAATCTCTATTAAATATGGACTTCGAGGAATCAATTACACAACTGCTGCGGCATGTTCTGCCAGTAATACTGCTATTATAGATGCCTTTAATTACATTCGCTGGGGAAAAGCCGATATGATTATCAGCGGTGGTTCTGAAGCCTCAGTTTCTGAATCTTCAATTGGTGGTTTTAATGCTTCAAAAGCATTGTCTACGCTAAATGAAGATTATACGAAAGCGTCACGTCCATTTGATGTAACCAGAGACGGATTTGTTTTGGGAGAAGGAGCCGGAGTTGTAATCCTGGAAAGCTATGAACATGCTATAAAAAGAAATGCTGTAATCCTTGCCGAAATTGTGGGCGGAGGTTTAGCTGCAGATGCTTATCATTTAACTGGAACACATCCTGAAGGAGAAGGAGCTGTTATAGGAATGGAACTTGCGCTCGAAGAAGCTGAAATTACACCAGATAAAATTGATTACATCAATGCGCATGCTACTTCTACTCCAACCGGTGATTTAAGTGAACTTAAAGCTGTAGAAAAAGTATTTGGAATAAAGCCTAATGCTAATATCAGTGCAACAAAATCGATGACCGGGCATTTACTTGGAGGTGCCGGAGCAATTGAAGCCATTGCCTGTATAAAGGCTGTTCAGGAAAACATTGTACCGCCAACTATAAATACTAAAACAATTCAGGATGATTACGCAGATAAATTTAATCTGACACTTGGCAAAGCACAATCCAGAACAGTGAATTATGCTATGAGCAATACTTTTGGATTTGGCGGACATGTTGCCAGCTCGATCTTTAAGAAATTTAAAGAATAAATTTATACAATAATATTTTCCAGAATCCCTTTCCTCAAAAAGAAAGGGATTTTTTTTGAGCAAAATCGAAAACGCAAAATCCCAATAATTATTATACACTTATGAAAATTATATAATGCTGCAAAAAATTTGTGTAAAATATTTTAACAAGTATTGAGCTAACTTTCATCTAGAATTTAATAAGTGCCTAAAGACTGTTAAAGAATTGATTTTCATTTTACAACATTCACATTAAAAACATAAACATTTTGATTCTCAACCTAAAAAATACATTTGCCGAAATTGGAGAAACGACTTTGTTCGCCAAGAAGTTTTTTAAGGAGGTTTTTATACCACCTTATGAGACCAAAGAGTTTTTGAAACAATGTTATACAATAGGATATAAATCACTGCCATTAGTTGCTATAACAGGTTTCATTATGGGTTTGGTGCTTACGTTGCAGTCAAGACCAACTTTAGTAAAATTTGGAGCCGAAAGCTGGCTTCCTGGAATGGTGGCGCTTTCGCTGATTAGAGAAATTGCGCCAGTAATTACAGCTTTAATCTGTGCTGGAAAAATTTCATCAGGAATTGGAGCCGAATTAGGTTCCATGAAAGTAACAGAACAAATTGATGCCATGGAAGTTTCAGCCGTTAATCCGTACAACTATCTGGTGGTGACTAGAGTATTGGCCTGTACCTTAATGGTTCCGGTTTTAGTCTTTTTTGCCGATGCAATTGGGATTATTGGCGGTTATGTAGGGATTAATATTCATGGAGATGTCAATTTTTATAGATACTTGACTCAAATTATTCAATCATTGGAATTTTTAGATTTATTTCCAGCCACCATTAAAACATTTTTCTTCGGATTTTTTATCGGCATGATTGGATGTTACAAAGGCTTTAATGCCTCAAACGGAACAGAAAGTGTTGGACAAGCGGCAAACTCAGCAGTAGTTACCGCATCATTAAGCATTTTCATTATTGATATGGTTGCCGTTCAAATAACCGATTTATTCTTTTAGCAATGGAAAAGGAAAAACTACATAAGGAACCTAAAACAAAAGACAAAGAGCAGTCTCCGATTATTGAGATTAAAGACCTGCACAAAACTTTTGGAAAAGATAATAAAGTCTTAAAAGGCGTAAATCTAACGTTGAACAAAGGCGAAGATTTAGTCGTTTTGGGTCGTTCGGGATCTGGAAAATCGGTTACCATAAAATGTATTGTCGGTTTGATTGAACCGGACAAAGGTGAAATAAAAGTATTTAATGAAAACGTGCTTCATATTTCTAAAAAAGAACTGAATGAGATTAGAGTAAAAATTGGTTTTCTTTTTCAAAGCGGTGCTTTATATGATTCCATGTCAGTTCGGGAAAATCTGGCTTTTACTTTAACCAAACACAAACGCGATTTAAGTCCTGAAGAAATTGAAAATGAAGTAATGGAAGCGCTTGAAAATGTGGGTTTAGCTGATGCTATTGATAAAATGCCTTCGGAACTTTCAGGCGGTATGAGAAAAAGAATCGGTTTGGCCCGCACATTAATTTTAAAGCCTGAAATCATTTTATACGATGAACCGACAACCGGTTTAGATACCATAACATCAAGAGAAATCAGCGAATTAATTTTAGATATCAAACACAAACAAAAAACATCTTCGATCATTATCACACACGATATGGCCTGTGCCAAACTGACTTCAGACAGAATCATTGTTTTAAAAGACGGTGTTATTCATGCCGAAGGAACTTACGAAGAATTAGAAAAAGATGAAGACGAATGGGTACGCTCATTTTTTGAATAAAGCAAAATAAAAAATAGAAATCATGGAAAAGCAATCAGGATATACTTGGAAATTAGGAATGTTTGTAACAATAGGTTTACTGCTTTTTATAATGGCCGTATATTTTATTGGGAAACAAAAAAACCTTTTTGGATCAACCTTTCATATTACTTCTCAGTTTAAAACTGTCAGCGGTCTGGAAGTTGGAAATAATGTTCGTTTCTCGGGAATCAATGTTGGAACAGTCGAACAGATTCAGCTAAAAAACGACTCAACCGTTTTGGTTGTTCTCGTTATGAAAGAAGACGTTCGAAAATTCATAAAAACAGATGCAACAGCCAGTATTGGCTCTGATGGTTTAATGGGCGATAAAGTATTGACCATTTCTCCTGGCTCTAAATCAAATAAAATCATTGAAGACAACGGCGTTATTGCTTCTGTGGATGGAATAGAAATGCACGATATTATGAAAAGCGTTAAAAAGAGCGTCGATAATATTGGTGTGATCTCAGACGAGATAGCCATTTTCAGCCATAGCATGAATAACGGAAACGGAGCTCTAGCACGTTTGGTTAAAGATGATAAAATGGCCAATAGCGTTTCGAATACTCTTTCGAACCTAGAGTCTGGTACAAAAGGTTTCAGTGATAATATGGAAGCCGCAAAAAGCAACTTTCTTCTGAGAGGTTACTACAGGAAAAAAGAGAAAGAAAAAGCTAAAAAACAGGAAGAAATAAAGGAGAAAAAGGAAGAACAACAAGAAAAAGCTGCTAAAGAAAAAGAAAAGAAAGAGAAGGAACTGAAGGAACAACAGGAGAAAGCTCAAAAAGAAAAAGAGGAAAAACAAAAACAGGAAGAAGCTAAAAAAGCAGAAACCGAAAAAAAATAACCTTAACCCTAAAATTAGAATCTTGAATATGAAATTTAGATTTTGACTTTTGGAATTTAGATTTTGGATTTTGGAATTTCACCTCCATTTATAACTCATAGTTCTATATTACAACTTTATGGTTTAAAATTCTGACAAAAAACTTATATTTTTAGTATTGGTTTTTAGACAGCAAAAACTTACATTATATGCCTTTTACATTTAAACATACCGCCATTAAATTTTTAAAGGTTACCGGAATAACAATTGCGGTAATCTTGTTTTTGCTATTTATTATTCCGTTACTGTTTCCTGGGAAAGTAGCTTCAGAAGTAAAGAAAATTGCCAACGAACGATTAGATACTAAACTGGATTTTACAAAATCTAAACTTTCCTTTTTTACTCATTTTCCATCGCTGACCGTTTCTTTAGATAATTTGTCATTAACAGGTTCTAAACCTTTCAGCAATGATACTTTATTGAAAGCAGACGAGGTTGCTTTTGGAATCAATTTAAAACGCTTGATTTTTGATAATGAAGTAAAAATCAATAAACTCTATGTTTCTGATGCATTAATCAATGTAATGGTGAACGAAAAAGGTCAAGCCAATTATAATATTTATGTTGCACCAGAAGACAGAAAAGACGAAAAAGAAGATCCAAATGCACCAGAAGAAGGAACCGCAATTCGATTAGAAAGAATTGATTTAAAAAACTGCCATGTAAAATACAACGACCGTTCGGCTAAAATTTTGGTGGATGCAAAAGGTTTTAATTATGTTGGAAAAGGAAATCTCAGCGAAGATATTTTTGACTTGGCAACCGATGCCAAAATCGACAACTTAGATTTTTATTACGATCGAACTGGATATTTAAGAAAGAAAAAAGTACAAGCCGATTTGATTACCCGAATCAATACGCATTCACTTTCGTTTATACTTCAGAAAAATGAATTAAAAATCAATAAATTACCTTTAAAATTTACAGGTTTATTTACCATTTTAAGAGACGGATATAAAATCAACATCAAAGCTGCTTCAGAGAATACGACTGTGAAAGATTTATTGTCTGTAATGCCACCTGAATATTTGACTTGGCTGGAGAAAACAGAAATTTCTGGAAGAAGTGATTTAATACTGACATTTAAAGGAGATTATAATGTTCAAAAAAAGCAAAAACCAAACTTAGCCTTTAACCTTAAAATTAATGAAGGTGCTGTAAACTACAAGGATGCTCCAGTTCCTTTAAAAGATTTTCAGATGGATTTAAATGCGATCCTTCCCTCTTTGGATACCGAACAATTATTGGTAAATCTTCGAACGTTAAAATTTAAAGTAGGCGAAAAAGATTATTTCAATGCTTATCTGCACAGTAAAGGTTTAAGCGAAATGAACATCAACGCCAGTGTAAAGGGAGATTTGGATTTAGCAGTTGTTGATGCCGCATTGGGATTAAATAGTATTGATTTAAAAGGAATTTTAAAAACAAACATTCAAGCTAAAGGATTATTCAGCACTTCAAAAAAATTGTTTCCAAAAACCATTGGAGGTATTTCATTGCGAAACGGCTGGCTAAAGACCGAATATTATCCGAATCCCATTACAAACATCACTTTTGTGGCCAATATGCTGAACAAAGCAGGAACTTTTCAAGATTTAATCGTAGCCGTTGCTCCCGCTTCTTTCACCTTTGAAGGAAATCCTGTTTATATAAATGCAACCTTATCCGATTTTAGTGATTTGGCTTACAATGCAAAAATAAAAGGCGAATTGAATGTAGGAAGAATTTATCAGGTCTTTTCACAAAAAGGGCTTGATTTGACAGGTTATGCCAAAGCCGATCTTTCGCTTAAAGGAAAACAAAGTTATGCTACAACAGGGCAATATGATAAACTGGATAATAAAGGAACTTTGATTCTCAAAAACATAAAAGCAACTTCAGAATTATTCCCAAAAGCTTTTTTTATCAAACAAGGAAATTTCCGTTTTCAGAATGAAAAAATGTGGTTTGAGAAATTCGATGCTTCTTACGGAAAATCTGATTTTGCTATTAATGGATATCTTTTAAATACCATAAATTATTTTTTAGAGTCAAACGGAACTTTGAGTGGTAATTTCAACTTAAAATCAAAATTGATTAATGTTGATGAATTTATGGCGCTTGAAGAAGGAGAAAATAAAGAGCAAAAGGTTGAGATTGAATATGCTAAAGAAGATCATCCTAAAATGAGCGGTGTGGTTCTGGTTCCGAAAAACTTAAACGTCTCTCTAACGGCAAATGCAGACAAAATTGAATACAACGGATTGAAATTTAATAAATTAAACGGAAAAATAGGCGTAAAAAAAGAAGGATTTTACTTAGAAAACACTACCTTTAATATCATTGACTGTATTTTAGGAATTAATGCGTCTTACAAAGACGAATCGCCAACATCTGCACATTTTGACGCCCATTTTACGGCAAAAGATTTTGATGTGCAAAGGGCTTACAAAGAAATTCCGATGTTTCATGATATGGTTACTGCTGCCGAAAAAGCCCACGGAATCGTTTCTGTCGACTATAAAATTAAAGGCGACTTAGACGGAAATATGAGCCCAATTTATGAATCCCTGCAAGGTGGCGGTACTTTAAATCTACGCGATGTAAAAATTAAAGGCCTAAAATTATTTGACGGAATTAGTTCTAAAACAGGACAAAATGGTTTGAATAATCCTGACATGAAAGGAATTGAAATCAAGTCGACGATAGATAAAAACCTAATTAATATCGAGCCGTTTACCTTTTCTGTAGCTAGTTTTAAACCTACAATTAAAGGAACTACAAGTTTTGATGGACTTTTGGATCTTAGAATGCGTCTTGGACTTCCGCTTTGGGGAATTATTGGTTTTCCAATTGTTGTCACTGGAACGCATGATGCTCCAAAAATTAAAATTTTCAGCAAAACAGGGCAAGAAATCAATCCTGCCGTTTATGATGAAAAAAACAATAAAGTTATTCGAAAAGAAAAAGTAAGTAAATCCAAAGCAAAATCGTAATGAAATCTAATTCACAACATAGTAACAGTGCATTCGAGAAGTTTGCTACAAAAGTTTCTAAAGCTGCTGGAAGCACGACTGCTTTTATTGGCGCATTTGTTATTGTTCTAGCTTGGGCGATTTCAGGCCCTATTTTCGATTATTCCGAAACCTGGCAATTGGTTATTAATACAGGAACAACCATCATAACTTTCTTAATGGTTTTCTTAATTCAGAAAGCACAAAATAAAGATTCACTTGCCATTCAGCTCAAATTAAACGAACTCGTAGCTTCGAACGACTTTTCCAGCAATAGTCTGGTTGATATAGAAAGTATGACTGAGGAAGAAATGATTATTATTCAGAAATACTATCATCGCTTAAGTGAATTGGCAAAAAAAGATGAAAGCATCAAAACTTCGCATTCTATCGCAGAAGCACATGAACTTCATAATCGTAAACAAAACAAAAACATTAAATCAACTAAAAAAATAGCGACCAAAAATACCACCAAAAACACCCCTAAAAACAACACCAAAAAATGAAATTAAGTTCTACCGAAACTTATTGGCCTTTAAAAGACGCTATGAAATATAGCTATCCCTCAATTGATTCTGATCTCAATACAGATATTTTAATTATTGGCGGCGGAATTACGGGAGCTTTAATGGCCTATAAATTAGTAAATGAAGGAAAAAGAATTATCCTTATCGACCGGCGGGATGTCTGTGGAGGCAGTACATCAGGAAGCACCGCATTATTGCAGTATGAAATTGATGTTCCCTTACATCAGTTAATTAAACTTCGTGGTGTAAAATGTGCCGTTGACAGTTATCAAAATGGTAAAAAAGCCATTTTTGATCTCCGCAATATTATCGACACCGTAGGTTCTAACTGCAATTTTGAATTCAAAAAAAGCATCTATTTTACAACGCTCAAAAAAGATGTTCCTTTTCTAAAAAATGAATACAAAATTAGGAAACAACACGGATTTGAAGTTAGCTGGCTCAGTAGATTTGAACTGCAAAAAATGGGGTTAAATGCCATTGCAGGTATAGAATCTAAAACCGCCGCAGTAATGGATCCGTATAAATTGGCAACCGATTTACTGCATCACTGTCATCAAAAAGGCATGCAGATTTATGATCGTACCAATGTGACTTCCATACAACACCAAAAAGGAAAAATTATCGCGCATACCGATTCTAAAAATACCATAACAGCCTCGCATATCATACATTGTACGGGTTATGAAAGTACTGAAACTTTATCCGAAAAGGTAGTCAATTTAAAAAGCACCTATGTTATTACTTCTGAAAGTCAATCTGATCTTCCTGAGCACTTTAAACATGCCATTTTTTGGGATACCGCCTCGCCTTATCATTACATAAGAACAACCGAAGACAACCGAATCATTATGGGTGGCGGCGACGAAGATTTTAAAGATCCTAAAAAAAGAGATAAGTTAATCCCTAAAAAAGAACAATATCTCCTGAAACAATTCTCCAAGCGTTTTCCGAATCTTGATTTTAAAATCGATTATTCTTGGGCAGGAACTTTTGGAGAAACAAAAGACGGACTTCCTTATTTCGGGAAACCAAATTCAAGACGAAACGAACATTATATCCTGGGTTTCGGAGGTAACGGAATCACGTTTAGCGTCCTTGGAATGAATTCTATTCTGGATTCTCTTCACAATAAAAAGAATATGGATTTGGAATATTATAAGTTTGGAAGATGATTTTTTATAGATACAAAGGTGCAAAGTGACAAAGTAACAAAGTGACAAAGGTTTTAACTTTGCTTAGAAAGCCTCTGTTACTTTGTTACTTTGTCACTTTGTCACTTTGCATCTTTGAACCTTTCTATCTAAAAAAAAAACTAAGATTCTAAGTTTGGAGCCTTTAAGTCTTCACTTAAAACCTCAGCGACTCAGAATCTTAGCACTTTAGTATATATCTTGCTTAATAGCTAACACCATTATTTTTTAATTCAGAGGACAAACCTTTGTCACTATGCCACTCTGAGCCTTTGAACCTAAGCTGTAATAGCCAAAGAATTCAAATTAAACTTATACTCTTTTGGACTGCAGTTGAATTTTTGTTTGAAGATTTTCGAAAAATAACTTCTGCTTGTAAAGCCAATGCAATACACTATTTCAGAAATATTTAAGTCAGAAGTTCTGATTAAGATTTCTGCTTTCAAGACACGCATATGTGTGATATAATCGTTTACAGTTCGATTGTGGATCATTTTAAATCCTTCCTGAAGTTTGTTTGGAGACAATCCTGATTTTTTACTCAATGATTTTATTGAGAAAGCTTCTTCTGGACTTGTTTTGATAAATTCTGAAAGCTCTTTAATTTCTTCCATTTCTCTTAAAGTTAATCCGCTTGATTCATTGGCAAAAGCATGTAAATCATCTGAATGCTGTTGAATTTCCATTGCCAGAATAATTCTCATAATACCTTCTTTCAATAAATTTCGAACAATACCGGTTTGTGTAATCGAATTAAGTTGTTCGATTTTTTCGGCAATCTGTAAATTATAGGAACCAATGTAAAAGAAATCTTGAACCAGATTATTTTCAAAAAAGGTATCTTTTACCTGTTGATTCAAGGAATGAGACTGGGTTACAACATCAGTTTGAGTTCCAACAATAATTAAAGTCAGTTTGGTTTTCTTTCCTTTTTCAAAATACAAGATATTGTCCTGATTTTGTTTGGAAGTTACAATTGCTGTCTGAAAAGTTTTTAGTTTTCTCTCTTCCCCATTCAATCCAAAACTATGCGATAAATTTCCCTTTGAACAATAAGCAAAATAAATAGGAGACGATTTCACATTGAGAATATCCAATCGAACATCTGCTGAAAATGTCATATCAAACTGTACATAAGAAATATTATCGTTAAATGAAGCTCCAACAATAGAACCTACAGCAAAACTATTTTCTACCTCTAAAATATATTCATCTAAGTCATAAGTCACCTTACCACCAAAATCAGCATGAAGTTCATCAAATATATTTTGGGTTTTCTCTGTATTTATCGTAATAATTTTCATGGCTATGGATTTAAATTTGATAATTTGCGAGACAGATTTTAAAATCAACTTCATTATTGCTACATTTTAAAAAATCTGTGATTCAAAGTTCGTTCAATCACAAACCAATTTTGTTATATAATTTTCTCGTTTTGTTTTATAATTCCTTATTAATGATTATTTTAACAAATCTTAAAAAATATCGATTCCCTAAACATGAAAAGTTTCTCTTTTGCTCCCATTAGTTCTAAAAATTCTAAAATCCTGATCTTAGGCACAATGCCCGGTATAAAATCTTTAGAACTCAATCAATATTATGGACATAGTCAAAACAACTTCTGGAAATTCTTATTTTCAATTCTAGAAGAAGAATTTTCATACGATTATGAAACGAGAAAAAATTTATTAGTAAAAAATAATATCGCGCTTTGGGATGTCTTACAATTTTGTGACCGTGTGGGAAGCTTAGATAGTGCCATCAAAAACGAAATCGCTAACGATTTTGAAAATTTTCTGAAAAAACACCCTCAAATAGAGGTTATTCTTTTTAACGGACAAAAAGCGGCGGCATTTTTCAAGAAATATGTACATTTAAATAAAGAATACCTGCAAATCACCCTCCCATCTACAAGCCCTGCCAATGCTGGCAAGGCTTTTCATGATAAATTGACTGAATGGAACATTATTAAAACCTTATTATAATCATTCCTTTTTTTATATAATTAAAATCCAAATATTGGAATCTTGTAACTTTTTCCGATTAAAATATAACAAATTACAGCTACTCCTGAACTAATTTTACATTAAAGAAAAATAAGCCATATTAAAAGATTGGTTGACGAAGAGGAAAGGCTTTATTCTTACTAAAATTACTTAGAAAACTGTAAAAAGTTTATACTATAAAGAGAACATTGGTTATGTTAGTTTATTTTTGGGAAAAGGCTGCTCTATAATTTTTTATAGAGCAGCTTTGTTTTTTAGAGTATCTTTAAAAGAAAAAACGATGAGGATTCAGACCTATTACAATCATATACGGTTTTACAAACCACACCATTTTATATATTATCCTATCTTAATTGTATTTTTAATCAGCAGTATTTATTTTGCTATTACAACCGAAGATTATTTGATTTGGTCTTTCATAAGTGTTGTTTTTGTTTTCCTTTTTGCTGTTGCTTTTATGCTCCGCCAGCATTATGCCTTAACACTTCAAAACAGAATTATACGTTTAGAAATGCGTTACCGTTATTTTACTTTAACGGGTAAAAGATTTGAAGAATTTGAATATAAATTGACAGACGATCAAATATTTGCGTTAAGATTTGCTCCAGACAACGAATTGATTCCACTTATCGAAGACGCACTAAAAAATGGCTTGAGTGGTGATGCAATAAAAAAAGCCATCGTACATTGGAAAGCAGATTACCATAGAGTTTAGCAATTTCAAAAATCAATGGAAATGTTAATGAGAATGATAAAATTTAATTTTAATGATTCCTGTTATTGCTTTTGAGTATTTTTATTGATATTGAATTTCGATATTGACATTGTTATTGTAATTTCTTTTTATTGAAAATCAGATAGAAAAGAAACAACACAAGCCAAACGGAAACAATTACTGCAAAATATATCGCAATGATGTTTGGATGGAGATAATTAGGTTCATAAAAGAGTCTTTCTAAGGTCGCAAACTTTTCTGTCAAAGCCTTTCTGTCAAAAGTATTTCTAATGCCACTTATAGGATCGTCATGATTGTCTCTGTAACGATAAACGTCTGCCGTTAACTGTTTTGGAACTATATTCGTCTCAATTTTATACTTTCTAAAAAGCGTGTCTAGTTTCTGAAACTCATAAGTCAACGAATCTTTTTTGGATTGATACAATAACTTATACCGATCTTTAGCCGACTGATATTGCTGTTGGTAAACAGAATCTCCTTTGACGGGTTTAAACAACGATTTGTTCTGTAAAAAGATACAAATATCATCATCGTGTTCTGGATGTACCTGAACACTCTTAAAAATAATTTCCGTACTATCCTTAATCACTTTTTTAGAGATAATTCTTTTGTACAGTTCTTCTTTATCAAAGCCCAGAATATCAAAAATACTATCAGCTTTATTAGTTGTTTTATCAAAAGTTCCCGTTAAAGTTTTGATTGTATCTACGCTGTAATAACTGGTTTCAATAATTGGATATTCACCTGGATCCAACGTATCTTCCTGTTTTATTACTGGATAAGGCTTTGGGTATAAAATGTTCTCATAATTGAATAATTTATCCGAACTATAAGATGTAAATCCATATAAAAACGGATTCAAAACATTCAGCAGTTTTTTGTCTTTATTAAAATCATTTTCAGAAAGTTCTGTTTTAAGCTTGGCATTCATCCCAAAGCTATAACTGATAAAGAACGAGAATGTCAAAAATGAAACCAATAACAAACAACCCGCAATTTGAAACAGATTTCCCCCTTTATAACTTTCTCTCGAATGATTTTTTACTAAAAAAATAAGAAAAAAAAGTAAAAACAAGCCACTCACAAAAAAGTGTGAAATGGAAACGTCATCATAAAATTTAAAACGGTAAAACTCAGTATAAATATCAATATTTGCTATTCCTTCAAAAGTAAAATAACCGTACAAAAAGTAAACTAAATGGATTAAGGCTAAGACAATTAAAGATTTTAAGAAATAACGTTTTAGATTTGGGGTCATTTTTTTAAAGTTGCTAAGGTTTTGAGATTCTAAGATACTAAGTTTTTTTTGAAAAGAGACAAAGGGACAGAGAAACAAAGTGGCAAAGTTTTTTTTTGAAAAGAGACAAAGT
>NZ_FOMH01000005.1:0-335877 GCF_900112575.1 Flavobacterium phragmitis | reverse complement strand
AGACAAAGGGACAGAGAAACAAAGTGGCAAAGTTTTTTTTTGAAAAGAGACAAAGTAACCAAGATACAAAGTGACAAAGTTTTTTTAAACCCTAAAAAAAAGACGCACTGCTGTGCGTCTCTACAAAACCTTTGTCACTTTGTATCTTTGCATCTTTGTATCTTTGCATCTTATTTAACCTCAAATCCTTCCTTTACTATTTCTCTTTCTACTTTATCAATTAATTTGTTGGTTTTTCCGGTTAGTTTTTCTTTTTTCCAATCGCCTTTTACATACAGTACAATTGTAATTAAAGCGGTTACTACTGAAGCAATTGGGAAAGCCCACCAAATTCCGTGTTTTCCTAAAGGTGTGTTATGAGACAAAATAAAAGCAAGTGGAAACTGAATTACCCATTGTGAAACCAAAGTCAAAATCATAGGAAGTTTAGTATTTCCAACGGCACGGAAAACACCTGTTAAACAAAGCTGTAAGCCTAAAAATCCCCAAGAAAGACAAGTAATTCGCAGCAATTCTGTTCCTCCTTCGATAACTGCTTGATCTTTTGGGACGAAAAAAGCAATTAAATGAGGCGCAAAAATGAAAGCTATAATTCCTAATCCTGTCAATAATCCGAAACCTAGATAAGCCCCTAATTTTGAAATTTCGGCGGCGCGGTCTACATTTCCAGCACCAATATTCTGCCCAACCAAAGTGGCAATTGCCATTGAAAGTCCTAAAGCTGGAATTAAAATCAGCTGAATTAAATTGGATCCTGCACCGTACGAGGCTACCGTTGTTGTACCAAAACGCACAATCAGAAATGTGATTGCCATCATTCCTAAAGCACGCATAGATTGTTCAATTGACGAAGGAAATCCAATCTGGAAAGCTCTTTTGATATGATCCCAATCTGGCTTAAAATCCTGAATACGAAGATGAATTCCGTGTTTTCCTCTAAACAAAATCGCAAAACCAATAATAATTGCCAAAAGCTGTGTCGATAAAGTGGCCAATGCAGCGCCTTTTACACCCATTGCCGGAATAAAGTTCCATCCGTAAATGAATAATGGATCCAATGCAAAATTCAGTATTACCGTTCCCAAAACAATATAAACCGGCAAAGTTACACGTCCAACTCCACGCATAATGGATTGGAAAATCATAAACCCAAAACTAAAAACCAGGCCAATAAAAGCGACTCTCATAAATCCTAAAGCATCAATATAGACTTGAGGCTCAACTTTTAAAAGATATAAAAAGTATGGACTTAGAATATATCCAATAATCGATAAAACAACAGAAACTATGATAACCATAGATAAAGTCTGCGCCGCCACGTGATTGACCATTTTCTGATTTCCTGCACCAAAATATTGCGCAATTAAAATGGATCCTGCAATGGCTAATCCAGTTCCTAAAGCAATCGTCAAAAAGATTACTGGCGTACTAACAGAAACCGCGGCAACGGCATCTCCGCCCAAGCGTCCAACCCAAAAAGCATCTACCAATTGATAAGCCGCCTGTAAAAGATTGGCAATCATAATAGGAACGGCCAATTTTAATAATGAAGAAAGAATTGGTCCTTCTAATAATTCGTTTTTTTTCATTTTTTATTTAAAATAATCGTTTAAAATAAGTTGACATATCAACTTTTAAATCCTAAAAAAAATTAAAGCGTTTCTAATTTATCTGCATAAAACCTCACTGCATTTAGAGCTTCTATCCTTTCTTTTGGAGTAAATACAGACATTACTTCTTCTTCTGCCCTTTTCATAAGAGATCGAATGTTTTTTGCCAAAGTACTTCCTTCATTCGTAAGACTTACGATATTCTTTCGCTTGTCGGTTTTATCTTTTACAACCTCAACCAGATTCTTCTTTTCAAGAGCGCTAATACTTCTAAGAATCGAAGATTTATCACGCATCGTTTTGTCTGACAATTCTCTTTGTGAAAGACTTTTTTGATTCAAAATCATTAAAAGCGGTAATTGTTCTAATTGCAAAGTAATTCCAGCTTCAGTCATTAACGCATTGGTGCGTCTGAAAATTGCTCGCTTCATTCGATGAATCTGAAAAAAGAAACTATCTGATATTTCCTCTTTCCAAAAATTTGAAAAATTCTCTTTATCGGTCTGTGTTTTTTCCATGATGCAAATTTAGGAAAAAGAGTGACATGTCAACTAATTTTAAATAAAGTTTATATTTTACTGATAACCAAACAGTTCTACACAAATAATCCGGTTCAAAAACCAAAATGAAAGAATATTTTCACTAACTTTAAATGTTAAAAATTGCCTAATAAAAAATTAAAAAAACTACTCTGATGAAACATTTATTTATTTTTTTGGTAATGACATTTTTCTGGATTCCGCTAAATGCTCAGACGTTTGCAGAGAATACTTCAAATGAAAATTTAATGACTGTCAAAACTGAAAGTGAAAATTTTCAGGACAATTATGCTGACGATCTGCCCTGGCATGCGAGAAGATTCAAAGTTACAGCTGGTGTTTTTTTTCCTGTTAATAATACAGAAGTAAAAGTCGGCAGTAATAATGGTCAATTTGGAAATTTAATTGATTTTGAAAAAGACCTTGGCTTTAACAAAAATACAACTTCATTTTTTGGAGCTTTTGAGTGGAGAATCTCCAGAAGATCCAGACTTGGTGCAGAATATTATTATTTAAGCAGAAATTCTACAAAAACACTTCAGAAAGAAATTGAATTTAGAGACCATGTCTATCCTGTAGATGCTACGGTTTATGCATTCATGGACAATCATATTGGTAGAATTACTTATGGTTATGCATTTGTATCAAAACCAAAATATGAAATCGGAGCTCTTATCGGTGCACACGTTTTATTTGGTGATGTTGGAATTGGACTGGCAGGCGAAACAGCAAATTTAGAAGTTAAAGATAATTTTGGATTTACTGCTCCGCTTCCTGATATTGGAATTTGGGGAGAATTTGTTTTAGGCAGAAAGGTTGGCCTTTATGCAAACTTTAATTATTTTGCCATTAAAATCAATGATTTTGACGGAAGATTATTGAGTTATAATTTATCTGTTTTATATAATGTTTATCAAAACTTCAGTTTAATGGCGGGTTATACTGGACTAAATATTAGAGTCGACATGGAAAAAGAAAGACTCAATGGTTTCTTTAAATGGGGTTATAATGGACCGACTTTAACCGCAACTTATAGTTTTGGAAATCATGTGAAACTTTATAAACATTAGCTTTTAAGATGCTGAGATTCTGAGATGCTAAGGTTCTAAGTTTTCTATACTTTGAGGGTAGTTTTACCGCAAAGACGCTAAGTTTAGCGCAAAGTTCGCTAAGTTTTTTTATAGCTAAATGTAATAATCTCGCAAAGTCGCAGAATCGCAAAGTTCTATTTTCTTTGCGATTCTGCGACTTTGCGAGATTTTTTTACACAAAGCTTTGCGAACTTACTATTCTCAATGTACAAAACGCTGTAAAAAAATCTTTGCGAACTTTGCAGTAAAAATAAGCGTTCCAACAAAAAACAAAACCCGATAACTGCTTTGCTATCATTTTTTTTTTACCGCAAAGCACGCAAAGATTTACGCAAAGGACGCAAAGTTTTTTATAGCAAAATGTAATAATCTCGCAAAGTCGCGAAGACGCAAAGTTTTATTTTCTTTGCGATTCTGCGACTTTGCGAGATTTTTTTTTTGCACAAAGCTTTGCGAACTTACTATTCTCAATGTACAAAACGCTGTAAAAAAATCTTTGCGAACTTTGCAGTAAAAATAAGCGTTCCAACAAAAACAAACCCGATAACTGCACTGCTATCGGGTTTATCACCAAACTTAAACTTACTTAATTAACTCAAAATAAAACTAAACTAATTTATTTCTTGATTGGAGAAAATTTTATTGCTGTTCCTCCGCCAGCTGCTAACTTGATATTTAATACCGTTTTGCTGTTTACTTTTTGTTTAGAGATTGTAACTGGATACGGATTGGTTTTGTAATTGGCTCCTGGTCCATCCGAATAGATTTCTGCTTCGTATTCTTTGTTTTGATCTAAGAATGATAAAGCTACTTTCAGATCTCGTGCATTTCTGTTTGTAATGGATCCTAGATACCAGTTTTTCTCGTCCCAGTCTTTACGGGCAATCGTAGTATACTCTCCAATTTTTGAATCCAAAACTTTGGTATCTGACCAAGTACAAGGAACTTCTTTTACAAACTTAAATTCTGGTTTATTCTCATAATTTTCAGGCAAATCGGAAGCCATCTGCAACGGACTGAAAATAATAACATACAACGCCAATTGATTTGCCAAAGTCGTTTGTACTTTTGCTCCTGATGGTGTTTTGTAATCAAAATTGAAATTCCCTGGAGTATAATCAAAAGGCCCTGAAAGCATTCTCGTAAAAGGTAAAGTCGTTAAATGCTCTGGTGTATTTCCTCCATCTACAGACCATGCATTGTATTCTTGCCCTCTACCTCCTTCTTGTGACATGAAATTTGGATACGTACGTTGTAATCCCGTTCCTTTCATTGGTTCGTGATTATCAATCATAATATGATATTTGGCAGCGGTTTCGATTACTTTTCTGTAGTGACGCGCTCCGTATTGGCTATCATGCCATTCTTTTTTGTCCAAATATTTATTTACATAACCCGTTTTAACGGAATTCACTCCCATTTTCTGATACAATTTGAAAGCATCTTCCAATTGGTTTTCATAATTTTTAGTTGCTCCAGCAGTTTCATGATGTCCGATTAAACGAACATTTTTTACAGCAGCATATTTTGTGATTTCTTCCAAATTAAAGTCTGGATAGGCTTTTGTAAAACTAAACGCAGAACCATCGGCAGTCCAGTCGCCGTCCCAACCTTCATTCCATCCTTCTACTAAGACACCGTCAAAACCATTTTTCGCAGCAAAGTCAATATATTCTTTAGTATTCTTGGTTGTGGCACCGTGTTTTGGGCCTTGTCCCCAAGTGTATTTATCCAAATGCATTCCCCACCAGATTCCGATATATTTTGAAGGTGTTATCCAAGATAAATCTTCAATTTTTGACGGTTCGTTCAAATTCAACATAATTGTTGAAGTGGCAACCTCTCCAGGGTTTTTACCTACTACAATTGTTCTCCAAGGTGTTTTAAAAGGTGTTTCCGCATATACTTTTACACCATCTGCCCAAGGCACTAAATCACTTTTATATTGTTTATCGGATGTTTTTAAAAGTGTCATGGAAGCAAAATCAGTTAAATTGGCTTCATGAATCGCTACATACAATTTATCCTTGGTTTCAAAAGTTGCCGGCGTGTTGATTGTATCCGTTTTACTCATTAACGTTTTGCGATATTCACTTTCGTAGTAGCTGTTTTCGCGGTGAACCGGAATCCACCAGACTTCATTATTATCTTTAAAAGTAAACTGTGTTACTTCATTTGAGATTTTGACTTTTCCTAAATTCGGTTGTTTAGGAAATTCGTATCGAAAACCTAAACCATCGTCAAAAACTCTGAAAATAATATCCACCAAACGCTCTTCGCCTTTTGCTTCTTTTAAATGAACAATTAATTCGTTGTGATGATCTCTCACTTTTTTGAATTCGCCCCAAGGCTGTTCCCAAGTTTCATCTGCTGCTTTTTCTTCTGTTGAAACTACTTCAAAACCATCAGTCATTTTTGGCAATCCTTGAAATTCAAATCCAAGAAGAGAAGGCTCAATAACCGATTTTCCGTTAGACGAAAAACTATACTGAGGCTGTCCCGAAGGTGTTAGTTCAAAAGTAAGTTCAGATATTTTTTCAGGAGAACTGATTTTATACGTTTTTTTAGTACTGCAGGCAAAAATCAGCATGGATGCCAGCGCGACTATACAGTATCTATATTTATTATTTTTCATTATGTAAATTGTATTAATTACAGCTTTATTTAATTTCGCTCATTATCTGTTTTGCTTTAGCAGACTGCATCGAAACAAAATAATTAAACGCTTGATCGAGTTTTTTCTGGGCATCGACATTTCCTTTTTTCTGTACGCGTAAATCATACAATTTGCTGATATCAGGAAAAACATTTTCTGTGTTTTTTACTCCGGCAAAAGCTTTTATTTTTTCGATATAAGAATATCCAAATTCAACGGTTGGTTCAAACATAGTTCCCTCTCCGAAATCATTCCATGTAATCAGTTGCAGATAATTGATATTCGCATTTTTTGCTAAAGCAAGCGTTGCGTCTAAAGTTGCTCCATTGTTATGTTCGATTGTCCATCCAATTGCCGCTCCGCCTCCGCCTTCAGCATAAAAATCTTTAAAACCAGGATAAGCGCTTCCCATCGCTACTCCCAATTTTGGTTTGGTATTGGTATAAAAATTCGTCAGATAACTATTGTCTTTATAAACCCAAGCATACTCTCCAGCAGCATTATCTCCTGCTTTTGCTGAATGATCCCAAAGGGTTAAAAATGTTGGTTTTGTAGTTAAAGTTCCAAACACATTGGTCCATTCGGCAGCAGTCTGCAGGACAATTGGGCCAAAATTCATCAAAAGAGGCTTTCCATTAATTTTGATATAATTAGCATCAGTAAAATAATTATTTTGTACATAAGCTAAATCTGTTTTTGCCGCGCTGGTTACCGAAATTGCTTTTCCAGCGTTGACAACATTGGTTAAAAAACGATCTTCATAAACAATCGCATATTCTAAACCTACTTTATCCAGCATCTCAATTAGCTGTTCTGTATTTTCTTTCACCATTCGGTAATCGTTTACATCATAAGTGCCGTACCAATCGATCAGAATACCATCAATTCCTGAATATTTCATCAGTAACAAATGATTTTCAATCACATTTTTATCGCCTGAATGATACGGCCCAATCAGCGGATAATAATAAGATGCAATTTCTCTACGGCCATTTGCTCCTACATTGTTCGGATTTTTGTTGGCCATTGTCCAATGATATCCCCATTTTTTATCGGCACTGCTTTCGTTGGTTTCAAACCAAGGCATGTAGTGCATATAAATTTTGGTGCTGTTGGTTTTCTCAATCGCAACAGGTGCTGTTTTTTCTGGTTCTGTTGGCTTATCTGAACCTTTGTCATCGCTGCTGCATCCAGCAACCATCACAATATTCATTAAACCAAAAAACAATGATGTGATATATCTTTTCATATTGTTGTGCTTTATATTTTGTTTTTGCCACAGATTATAAAATTTACAAGGATTTTATTATTGAGTAATTTATTTCACGCAGATTTAAAAAAGATTTAAGCAGATTCACACAGATTCATTTTTATGATATTCCAATTTAAATCTGCTTCAATCTGCAGAATCTGCGTGAAATAAAATCTTTTTTTTAATCCTTTAATTTAAAAATCAACCTTTTAGTATCTATTGCAAAAAATTAAAAACATGTCAGCCTTCCACGACTAACCAACATGGAAGACTGACATTCTAGTAACCTAATTTGGATACCCAGGATTTTGTTTTAGGTTTTTATTTGTTGTTAAAACAGTGCTTGGAATTGGGAAAATCGCTCTGTATTTTTCTGTTGCACCTTTTGACCACCAAGGCAAAAAGAACGTTCCAAAACGAATATTGTCTGTTCTTCTTCTTCCTTCGAAAGTGAACTCTTTCAACAATTCTTGATCAATAAAAGCTAAATCAATTGTTGCTGGCATTTCTTCTCCTGCACGTGCAGTAACCTGCTGTAAAAATGGTCTTGCTAAATCTGGAGAACCTAGACGAACATAACATTCTGCCTGCATCATTAAGATTTCTGAATAACGAATTAGGACAAAATCGTGATCACGCTCCCATTGTTCTCCTGCTTTCATTTCGTATTTCGCTAAACGAACTCCTTCATTTTCTTTAGCGTTTTCCAAACTGGTCAAGTTCTCCGTGTAAGTAAGTGGTTCTCCATTATCCATCATAATTACAGAACCTGTTGCCAAATTGATCTGATCGCCTTCCAGCATGCATTTTTTTCTTTTGTCTGTATCAGCGAAAGCGGAATAAACTCCAGGCTGCGCGCACATTCCGTTTGCACTCCAAGGATAATTTCCAATTGCCGAAATCGCTAATTTTTGATTGTAATGTGCCGACATCGAATTCATGTAATTTCCAACTGTTCCTGCTTTTGAATCATAAGGAATCGCAAAAATAATTTCAGACGAAGTCTGATTTTCGGTTACGAAATTGGCAAAGAAATCTGGTGTTAAACTATAGCCCGTAACTTTCTGGCATGCATCTAAACAATCCTGCCAGCGCGCTACGCCAATGAATGCTTCAGAATTAAGATATAGTCTCGCTAAAATTGAATAGGCAACATTTCTAGTCAATTTAGAATACACCACATTTGGATTTAAATGCGGAATAGCATCTGTCAATTCTTTTTCAACAAAATAATAAACCTGTTTTCTAGTTGAATTCGAAGGCAGATCTGTATCCTCAAAATTGGTTACAATTGGCACATTTCCAAATAAATCTAAAAGATTGTAGTAGTAATAAGCTCTAAGCGCTTTTAGTTCCGCGAAAATGGGTTCTTTAGCTTTATCTGATAAAGACGATTTATTGATTTGATAAATAATGGCATTGATCTTTGCTATTCCAGTATAATTGTAACGCCAAGCCGAAAGTATCATTCTGTTATCTGCTTTCCAAGTATGTTTTTGTGCATCTTGATACTGACCTCCATCGTACCAGTTGGTCCCTCTTGTTGGAATTGTTGCTTCATCTGAAACAACTTCATTCAAAAAGAAAACATATTCACAGGTTGGAAAGTTATTGGAGATTGCATCAGAGAATCCTCTTAGCGAAGAATAAGCTCCCCCAACCAGCGCATCGATTTCCTTAGTTGTATTCCCGAACTCACCATCTTCTACCTGATCATACAACTGTTCGTTCAAATCAGTACATGATACCGTAAAAAGCATGCTTAAAAGTATTGCTGCTGTTATTTTGATTTTCATTTTTAATATTTTATGGTTATCAATTCGCTTAGTTATTCAGCGTAAAATTTAGTCCAACAGAAATGGTTGTTGGTCGAGGATAATTATTGTATCTGTCAATTCCAGGAGCTGCCAATCCAGTTTGATCCATAACTCCTGTTTGATTAATTCCGTCCTGAGCATTTAATCCAATCTCTGGATCTACACCTTTGTAGCTTGTAAATACAAATAGGTTTTCTCCCATTACATAGAATCTTACTTTAGATTTTTTGTATTTCAATGGTAAAGTATAACCAAGAGATAAGGTTTGAAGTCTGAAGAAAGAAGCATCTTCAATCCAATAGTCTGAATACTTTGGAGCAGAAGTAATACCACTGTTTAAGAAATCGTCAGGAACGTTAAATGATGGTAACCTGTTTGGATCGTTCAACATCATATTGGTTGCATTTAAGGCTTTTTGTCCAAACATTCCGTATCCTGAAATTCCAAGATCAAAATTTCCATACGTAAAATTCATGGCTAGACCTAAAGTTAAATCCGGCTGAATATTTCCTAAGTCTGTTTTATCAGCATCAACCAAAGCGCTTTCTTGCACAACCTGTCCTGCAGCATTGTAATATTGTATTTTACCATCTGCATCTAAACCTGCATTTCTGAATCCCCAGAAAGTTCCAACAGGATATCCTTCTGCAATAATCTGAGAATATTGTCCAGACATACCTGCTAAACCGTGTAAAGAACCGCTGTAGATTACATCTGTTTTATAAGTTGGATTCGAAAGTTTTTCAATTTTCTGAACGTTATGTCCTAACGTTAAATTGGCATTCCAGTTGAATTTATCTCCTTTAATGATGTCTGCATTCAAAGTCAATTCCACACCTTTGTTAGACATTTCACCTACGTTAGCCAGCATAGTTCCTACTAAATAAGGAGGTTGAGGCACTTCATAAGTGTATAATAGGTCTTTTGTTGTTTTAGAATAATACTCAAAAGATCCAGTAATTCTGTTGAAAAGACCGAAATCGAAACCAACGTTAATTTGCTCAGTAGATTCCCATTTCAAATCAGGATTTGGGTTTTGTTTTGGTGAATAAGCCAAACTCCAAGTTTTAGTAACTGGATCGTAGTAACTGTCGTTTCCAACTCCTAAAATAGAAAGCGATTTGTACTCTCCAATTCCGTCCTGGTTACCTGTAACTCCGTAACCTACTCTCAATTTTAAGTTATCTAACCAACCTTTTGAAGATTCCATAAATTCTTCGTTAGAAATTCTCCACGCTGCAGAAGCAGAAGGGAAAGTTCCCCATTTGTTGTTTTCTCCAAAACGGCTAGATCCGTCACGTCTTACTGTTGCGGTCAATAAATATTTACCATCATAGCCGTAGTTAGCACGAGCATAAAAAGAAACTAAATTTGATTTTCCTTTGTATGAATACACATCTCCTAAACGATAATTGTAACCAGCTCCTAAATTGTTATAGCTAAAAGCATCTGTTACGAAACCACCTCTCTGAGCTCCAAAACCTTGATAAATATTTTCCAGATAAGAATATCCTGCTAAAGCACTAATATTATGCTTATCAATTGTTTTGTTGTAGTTTACATAAAGTTCCCCTTGTGCATTGGTATATTCAGCATAGGTTCTCTGCGCAAAACCGCCTTCGGTCTGACCTTCCATAACGGCATAAGATGGTTTGTACGTTCCTCCTTTTACTGCATTGTGTTCCAATGAAATATTAGCTGTAGCGGTAAAATCATTTAAGAATTTCACATCTGTTTTGAAATATCCTAAAAGTCTGTGTCTTTCATTATCAAATGTTCTGTTCGTTAAAATCTCAACAGGGTTTTGATAAATATTTCCTGTTACAGAAGAAAATGATCCATCTTCATTGTAAACCGGAATTGTTGGATTTAAGTTATAAGCTCTTTCAAAAATTCTGTAATCAATTGGGTGCCATTTGTCGATGTTCGCAAATAATCCCATATCGAATTTTACATCTTTGTTGTCTCCAAGAAACTGATAAGCACTAACGTTTCCGCTGATTCTTTCTAAACCTGATTTTTTAATAACCCCTTCATTATTCAAATATCCAATAGAAGTTCTAAAACCGCTGTCTGCTTTACCAGAATTAATGCTTAAAGTATGAGATTGAGAAATTGCTGTCTGCTCGATTGCTTTCTGCCAGTTGGTATTGCCACCGTAGTCTACAGCATCTGCATTTCCTGTCTGACGAACATAACCTCTCCATTGGTTTGCAGATAAAAGATCTAAATTGTCTGTTACATAACCAATACTTGATAAACCATTATACGTTACAGAAACTCCTTTAGTTCCAGATTTAGTTGTAATCATGATTACCCCATTTGCTCCTCTAGAACCATAAATTGCTGTTGCAGAAGCATCTTTCAAAACGTCAACCGATTTAATATCTGCCGGCTGCACCACATTGATATCTACACCTGCAATTCCATCAACCACAATTAACGGACTATTGCTAGCTGTTAAAGAAGTTCCTCCACGAAGACGGATTGTAGAACCTGCAGCTGGATCACCAGAAGGGCGAATGATATTTAAACCTGCAACTTTTCCCTGTAAAACCTGTTCTGTAGAAGAAATTGTTCCTTTTACTAAATCATCTGCGCCAACAGTTGAAATAGCTCCAGTTAAATCTGATTTTTTTACTTTACCGTAACCTACAGAAACTACTTGTACTTCTGCCAACGCATAACCGTCATTCTGCAGACGCACATCATAATTGGAAGTATTAGCAGTAATTTGAACTTTCTGTGTTGTTGAGCCAATAAAAGAAACCTCAATTGCACCTCCTACGGCTACCTGAAGACTGAATTTACCATCAAAATCTGTTGTGGTTCCGTTTTTTGTTCCTACTTCAATGATAGAAGCTCCCGGCAAAACGTTGCCGGTATTGTCGTAAACGGTTCCTGATATTTGTTTTTTCCCCTGTGCGAATGTCCCGGCAGAAAGAAAAAGCATAAATATCATCAATACCGCTGCTTTAGCAGTCCACATTTGATGCAGGACGCTTTTTGTATTTTTACTATTCATATGAAACTATTTATTGTTTTTTATCCGTCATATGTAATTCGCATATCAACTATTGGTTTTACGACCAACTTTTCGTTTATGCTCCTTTCATTAGAATTGGTGTTTTAATTTAATAGTGAATTTATTTGTCCAAAGTTTTAAGCGGAATTGTGGTATCCGAAATCGTTTTGTCTTTGTTGTCTTTTACCAAAACGTGGATTTCGCTTAAATTCGGAAGGCCGTTTAGTTCTGAAACTAAATTCACAAACCCTTTAATTTCAGTAGTTCCTCCAGAAAACTCACCCGAGAATGTTTTTGTTCCTGCCGTAATCGTATAAAGTAATTTGTTCACTCCTACTTCATTGTTTTTTCTAGACATCCCCAAGAAATCTTTCTGACTGATTTGCAATGGGAAAAAGCTGAAACTTGGCGGCGGTGGCGGAATAAATTCACCTGCATAAATAATCTGATCGCCAGAATTTGTTGTCCAGTCTTTTGCAACCATCAAGAAAGTGATGTTTTCCATAACAAAACCAGCAGGCGGATTGTAGTACTGCTGCGGAATTAAATCCATTCTATAAAAACCATTTCCTAAATCTTTCAATTTTGTTTTTTCAGATACATCTGGAAGCCATGCCTGATATTCCTGTAAAACTGCCCAATTGTTTAAACCACTATGAAAATGAACACTTGGAACACCTGCAAAACCATCTTTCAAATTAGAATTGAATAAAATACTAACCGGTTTATCGATTAAAGGTTTTGAAGGATACGATCTGATTAATTCATTTGCTGTATAGAAAGAAGAAAAATCAGTGTATGGCATATTGGCCACATCACTTTGTTTCGATCCGTTAAAGTTTTTTAAACGAAACCAAAAACCTGCACTTGCAGCAATTTCAGCCGGAGTTTTAGAAAAATAAACGGTTGGAGTTAAAGTAAAACTCCAGATTTTATTTCCTTCATATTTCAGTTTTGCAAAGCTCGAAGAATGTTCCCAGTTTCCTGCATCTGGTTCAGATGGAGACCAGATCCAGATGTATAAATCTTCTGTTTCTGCAAACGTAGTTCCTGATAAATCGAAATACCAAGTAACTTGTTCATCATATTTGTACACTACAGGAAATGATGACATTGGCCCTACAGCTCCGGCATTTTCTTGCGCCTGAATAAAATTAGGAGCCATCAACAAGGCAAGTAAAATTGTATATATAAACTTTTTCATATTACTTTTTAATTAATAGCATTTAATTTAAAGATGTAAGACACAAATGGAGTACCACCTGAAGAACGCACTAGCTGAAGCTGCATTTCTTCATTTTTACCTGGAACAGACATTACTCGAAGTTCATCTGTTTTCTGCGTTTTTTGTGCATCACTGTACAAATAGATTTTTGTTGCACGGTCATTTGTTTGTTGGAAATCTGAACTTAGTTCCCAGTAGCCTTTTGGAGCGAATAAAGGCGGAACGTTTCCAGTTACTTCATAACTTGTCGGCCTGTTTTTTTCGTCTACGCTAAAGTTGATTTTAAAATCTTCGTAGTTGAAATAAGTACTCAAGTTTTCTTCACTCGGTTCGATCTTATTTGCTTTCGCAGTTTCATCGACCATTTTCAAATTTGCTAATTGCCAATTGCCGTTTACTTTCTCATAAATGGTAATTGGATCTACGTAGCTTCCATCTTCTGTGTTATCGCAGCTAATCGCAAAAAAACACATTAAAAGAGCTAACCAATAAAAGCTTTTACATTTCATAAAATTTTGGTTTTTGTTAGTTTGTTACCCCTTCAAAAGGATAGAGCGAAGCTAGAAGTTAAATAAAACTTAAAAAAAATATCTGAGAAAAATCAAGATAAAATCAGAAGAAATAAAATATTAACTATTTAAATATCAATATTTTATAATTATTTTTACAAATAAAAAATCAAGATGCTGTTTAGATAAAAATCAGTGGTTTTTTAATGGTTAAAATGACAATATGTGAAATATTTGCTATTATTTTTTCACTATGCATATATATAAATAGTTTTTATTGTATAATTGCAAATAATTTGTCCGTTTTTAACATTTACAGCTTATTTTTGATTCAAAAAACTCCTTCTAAAGCGATGTTATTAAACTATTTACAAGATTCTGAGATTTTAGGTTTCGTCTAATCTCAAACTTATTTTTAATTTTAAAAACGAATTAACTAACTATATCTATCAACCTTTTTACCCTTAAACCAAAACCAAATCATGCGAAGAATATTGATACTGCTTTTCTTCATTGGAGGTTTTTCTCTAACTGCGAAAGAGACAAATCCTTATTTAGAAGAATTAGATCAGGTGCTTTTGAAAAAAGATGTCTATCTAAAACAGAAATATCGAAAAATTGAAGCTTTAAAGAAAAATGTATCCAAGTTTACACTCAACCAAAACAATGAAGAGCTTTATAATTGTTATATGTCACTTTTTGACGAATACAAATCTTTTAAATACGACTCTGCTTATTATTATCTGGAACAATCTAAAATTAAAGCGAAGATTTTAAAAGATCCCAAGTTTTTATCTAAAAGCCGAATCAAAGAAGGTTTTGTATTGCTCTCGTCAGGACTTTTCAAAGAAGCGATTGATACTTTGAATGTAATTGATGATACCAAACTAGATATCAAAAACAAATTTGAATATTACAACATTAAAGCTCGTGCTTACTACGATTTAGCCGATTATAACCGAGATCAGCGTTTTAATATTCATTATGTACAACAGGGAAATCATTTTCTAAAAAAAGCCTTAGAATTAATTGGAACTAATACCAATGAATATTGGGCAGCAGAAAGTTTGAAACGTCTTAAACAGCAGGATTGGCGTGGTGCCGAATTTGCGTTCAGTTACTGGATCAACAATTATAATCTTCCTCCGGATTATTATGGTATTGCGACTTCAAGTCTCGGCTATATTTATTCGGAAAGAGGTTATACCAAAAAAGCGATTCAATATCTGGCTCTCGCAGCCATCGCCGACGTAAAAAATGCAACTAAAGAAACCGTTGCGCTTCGTAATTTAGCCAATGAACTCTTTAAAATGGGGTATTTGGACAAAGCCAATGAATACATCAATATTGCCATGGATGATGCAACTTTTTATAATGCGAGACATCGAAAAATTGAGATCTCGTCAATCTTGCCAATTATAGAAAAAGCGCAATTGAATAACGTAAAAGACAAAAATGATAAACTGGAAAAGATTATTATTCTCCTCACTATCTTAACAGTAATTATTTTTGTTTTCCTGGGAATTATCTTCAAACAATTAAAAGAAAAAAACAAAGCCCGAAAAACGATGGCTGAATCCTATTTGAAACTTCAGGAAATGAATGTAAGTTTAAGCGAGGCTAATGCGATTAAGGAAGAATATATTACGTATTTTATTAAGGCAACTTCGGCTTTCATCAATAAAATCGATCATATTCAGAAAAGTACGCTACATAAAATCATCACCAAAAAAACAGATGAAGTTATTGCCAGTTTAAAACGTTATAATGTAAAAGAAGAAAGGGAAAACTTATTTCATCAGTTTGATGAAATCTTCTTGAGATTGTTCCCCACTTTTGTAACGGAATTCAATAAATTGTTTCCAAACGATCATAAATGTATTGTGAAAAAAGGCGAACTTCTGAATACCGAATTACGAATTTTTGCTTTGTACCGATTAGGAATTCAAGACAGCAATCAAATGGCAGAATTCCTAGAACTTTCTGTGGCTACAATTTATACTTATAAAACCAGAATCAAAAGCAAATCTGATTTTAAAGATACTTTCGAACAGAAAATTATGGAGATTAAAACGATTTAAGATTCTGAGCTACTAAGATGCTAAGGTTCTAAGTTTTTTTCACAATCTTGTCATTTCGACGAAGGAGAAATCACACGCGGGATTCGACAAAGTTTGAAGACATTTCTTTGCGGAATTTCTAGTGTGATTTCTCCTTCGTCGAAATGACAAACTAACTTAAAAATATTTTTACTCAACAGGTTCCAACTGTAAAATTGTATTTTGATAAATTTTACTCAACGAAAATAATTGTTCCATAAAAATCATAATTGCAATTGGAACAAAGAAAAACACCAGCAAACCTTCTTCGTACAAAAAATAAGTCGAAATCATGGCAAGTCTGGTATACTCTAGATAATACATCCATTTTCGCTGTTCTAATAAAGCACCGCAATTGATTAAAGTGAGGATTACTAAAGAAAGCACCAATACTTTATCATACGATTCTAAATAATCAAAATAATAGGTAAAAACGGTTAAAATAAAAGTGCAGATTCCTAATTGTATATACAGGTAATTTTTAAATCGGAGTCTTTGATTTGGAGAGGCTTTATCTTGCAGAAAACGCTTTTCCAAAACCGGACGAATATCCTGATCCATATTTGCCGGACTTCCAAAAACGGCTTTCCATCTAGCTTTGAAGCCACTGGAGCGTTTCCACAATTCATAAATTTCAAAGTAATAATGAAAATGTTGCCATAAAAAACTATAACTTTTTAATGGATGCGTTAAACCATATTTAGGTTTTTCTTCTTCGGCTTGAAATGTTCCAAAAAGACGATCCCAAAAGGTAAACATATCTCCGTAATTTTTATCCAGATATTTTTCGTCAGAAGCGTGATGAACTCCATGAACAGAAGGCGTTACAAAAACATACTCCAGCCATTTTATTTTTCCGATAAGTTGCGTATGTGTAAAGAAAGAATAAGCACCGTGAACAATCAGCATTGTAATGACCATTGAAGGATGAAAACCAATAAAGGGCAAAACACACCAAAAACCAGTTCTAATTATGGCCTGAAAAGTAGTGATTCTCGCTGCTGCAGTAAAATTAAATTCTTCACTATGATGATGTACAATATGCGCCGCCCAAAAGAAATTAACTTCGTGTCCTAGTCGATGATACCAATACCAGACAAAATCTGTAGCGAGAATCAATGCAAACCAAATAAAAGCATTGCTTGGAATTTCAAAGAGTCTGTAATCATCATAAATGAAATAATAGAGCTGATAAAAACTAGCCGCAATAAATAAGTTAACCAAACGCTCAGCAATCCCGATGCTGATGTTAGAAACCGAGCTTTCATAATTAAAAATTTCCGGCCTTTTTCTGCGCTGCGCAAGTTTATATTCTAGAAATAAAAAAAGAAAAAAAGCCGGCATGGCGAATGCAAGAAAGTTTATGTTTTTCATCTTTTCAATACTTTACAATTTTTAAATTTATAGTAAACGAAAAAGACACTTCCATCAATTACGTTTTAATAGGGAGAGAAAAACGCAATCAATAGAAATGATCTTTTACGAAGTAAACCTGATTATTAATTCTGTTTATATTGAGGAGATTCCAGCGCAATCTCTTTTACAGACTGCGTTTCGGCTACTTTTTTCAAAGCAATAATATAAGCAGCAATACGAGGCGTTACATTGTGTTTTACTGCCACTCTAAAAACAGTATCAAAACCTTTTTCTAAAATATCCTCCAAACGTTTATTGATTTGGTGGATTCTCCAAGACTCCAAAAGTGAATTCTGAAGCCACTCGAAATAAGAAACGGTAACACCGCCCGCATTTGCCAAAATATCAGGAACAACTAATATATTTTTATCATGCAAAATCTGATCTGCATCTGAAGAAACTGGGCCGTTGGCACCTTCTACAATAATTCTTGCTTTAATATCGCCCGCATTCTTCTGTGTAATCACATCTTCTTTGGCTGCTGGAATCAATAAATCAGTTTCCAGAAGCAATAAATCTTCGTGTTTGATGGCAACTGAATTTGGATAACCTTTAATCGTTTTGTTATTCAGATTGTAATACAAAATCAATTCGGGAATATTAATTCCATTTGGATTGTAAAAAGCTTCTGAAACATCGCTCACCGCAATAATCTTAACTCCTTTTTCATACAAAAACAAAGCTGAATGCAGTCCAACATTTCCAAATCCTTGAATTACTGCAGTAGCTCTCGCAGGTCTTATTTTTAGTTTTTGAAGCGCCAAAAGACTAATAATGCTGACTCCGCGTCCAGTAGCTTCCACTCTTCCTAAAGATCCGCCAGAATGAAGGTGTTTTCCTGTAACAACGGCATGAATTGGTCTTCCGTGCAGTAATGAAAATTCATCCATCAGCCAGCCCATTTCGTCTGGACCCGTTCCCATGTCCGGAGCTGGAACATCTTTTTCTGGTCCAAAAATATCTGCTAAAGCTTTGGTATAAGCTCTGGTTATTTTTTCTAATTCGGTTTTAGAATGCTTTCTCGGATCACAGATAATGCCGCCTTTTGCACCGCCAAACGGAATTCCAGTTACAGCAGATTTCCAGGTCATCCAGGCGGCAAGTGCTTTTACTTCGTCCAAATTTACAGCTGTATCGTAACGAATGCCCCCTTTTGAAGGTCCTAAAGCCGTATTGTGAATTACGCGGTATCCTTCAAAGTTTTGAACGTTTCCATTATCTAAAGTAATCGAAAAGTTTACGGTAATCTGTTTTTCTGGTCGCTGCAGTTTCTGTTTGATAGAATCATCTAAATTCAAAATAGCAGCGGCTATATTAAATCGATCAATCATCGATTGAAAGGGATTGTGTTTTATAACTTCTGAACTCATAATTATAGTTTTAGGTTTGGGTTATCTTTTATATTTATTTGTTCTTCTCTTGAAGAATCTTCTTTGTCTAATCTTAAGATCTACTGCAACACAGAATTTTTATTAAACCACTGTGCATTAAAATCTTTCTGTTTCTGCTGGTTCTCATATTTACATTTTTTAATGATTCAAAAAAAAGCCTTTCATGGTGCAATGAAAGGCTAAAAAAAAAATAACTAACAAGTACTTTCTCTATTAACGCCATTTCAAAACGTGATTCATCATGCAGCACATCGCAAAGCTGCAGTTGAAAGACATCTTAATATTTCGGCTAAAGTTTTTCATTGTTGAAGCAAAGCTACAAATTATATTTATAAATTCTATAGAATTAGTAGAATTTAATTTAATTAATTTTAAACACAATCCAAAATCAGCTGTAAATTAAAGAATTAGAGATTAAAAAAAAATTACTGTAGTTGTGATAAAAAGATAAAAACTATCGCAATTAAAGCCAAAAACAATCCAAAGACATTAATTTTAGAAAGTTTTTCTTTGAAGAAAAAAGCTCCAACTATGGTTCCTAAAACAATTACTCCCATATTCATTCCGGCAAAAACCGTTGATGGATTTTCAGCAAATGCTTTATGAGCCTTTAAATAAAACAGAATATTAGAAAAATTGAAAATTCCGACCAAAATACCAAAAGGGATATTTTTGGTTTCAAATTTCTCTTTATTAATTAAAAGCTTATAAACAACGATAGCAATAGAAACCGCAAAAGCAATTAGAAATACAAAAAACAATGAAGTTGTATAAGGTACAACCGTATATAACGCAATTTTCTTGAAAAGAATATCCACAACTCCAAACCCAAACAAAACCATTGCAGGATAAACCCATTTATTTTGGTTATTGTCTGACTGTTTTCTCAGAATAAATAAAAGAGCAGCAAAACCAACTAAAACTCCAATAACCTTATAAATATTAAAAGCTTCATTAAATAATAACCACGCTGCTAAAATTGGGATAAAAAGAGATAATCGCTGTGCGGCATCGGTTTTGGCAATTCCCATAAACTTTATCGAAAGTGCCAAAAATAAAAACACAATTGGCAATAAAATTCCAACTGCTGTATAAATCCCTACAGGAGCATTATCGTCTAAAGCATTTAAATCCGGACTAAAAGTAAAATAACAAAGTGCTATTGCGGCAACATAATTGAAAGAAATAATCTGAGAAGGATTGGCATTGTACTTTCTTGAAACCTTGAAAATAACACCAACAATAACACTGCATAAAATGCTTAAAACAAGAAATAACATAGATTTATATTTGGACTGTAAAAGTAAACTATTGTAAAATAAAATGGTCCAACCGGTTTTAAAAAACCAGCTAGACCAAGTTTATTTTTGCCACAAATTGCACAAATTGATATTGATATTGCTAAATAGCTTTGTGTAATTAATTTCACTAATATCAATTTGTGCAATTCGTGTTTTATTCTAACTTATGTCCACACAAATCGGATGGCTATCGAGAATGTTTCTATGTGTTAAAAAAAATCTTTTCAGCTATTTTTAGAATTTACTGATGTAACTTCCGTAAATATCCCTAAACTGATTTCCTTTATCGAATCGGTCTTTGCTTAACTTTTTATATTCAACCAATCCCCACAAAACAAATTCTTTCAAAAAGTAAATATCTTCTTTGGCTGTTTGAGGCTGGTATTTTTTAATTAAAACATCTAGAGGTGTTACTTCGTCCAGAATTGCTTTATATTCTTTGTCTGAAGCATCGTCTAATAATTCGAAACCACTTTCGGCAAAAAACCATTCTACCACATCAGAATAAGGTGTTTTTTCATCTGGTTTTTCTAATTTTTCAATTTTCGGAAAATATTCTGGAAACAAACTTCGAATCGCCGAACCAATCAGAGTTTCTGCCACAACATCAGCTCCCTCCTGCTCTCCTTCATAAACCAATTCTACTTTTCCTGTAATCGCCGGAATAATTCCGATAAAATCTGATAAACGTAACGTTGTTTTATCCGCTCCCGAAATTAAAGCACGACGTTCTGCTGTACTAATTAAATTTTCAAAAGCTGTAATACTCATTCTGGCACTTACACCGCTTTTGTTATCTATGTGTTCACTTTCGCGGGCTTCAAAACTAATCTGCTCCAAAATATCTCTCGCTAAACTTGGCACATAAACAATATCGGTTTGGTTTTTATCTAATTTAGATTCTTGTTCCGTTATTGTTCTCGCAATCGCAATACTTTCAGGATAATGTGTCAGAATCTGAGATCCAATTCTATCTTTTAAAGGCGTAACAATACTTCCCCTGTTCGTATAATCTTCCGGATTCGCAGTAAAAACAAACTGCATATCCAAAGGCATTCTTAATTTAAATCCTCTAATTTGAATATCGCCTTCCTGCAAAATATTAAACAGCGCCACTTGAATTCTAGCCTGCAAATCGGGTAATTCGTTAATTACAAAAATACAGCGATTGGCCCTAGGAATCATTCCGAAATGAATTACACGATCGTCTGCATATGATAATTTCAAGTTTGCTGCCTTTATTGGATCAACATCTCCAATCAAATCGGCAACGGTGACATCTGGAGTTGCCAGTTTTTCAAAGAAACGTTCACTTCTGTGCAACCAAGAAATTGGAGTCTCCTCTCCTTTTTCTGCAATTAAATCCTTTGCAAAACGCGAAATAGGATTTAGCGGATCATCATTAATTTCTGAACCTTCCACAAACGGAATATATTCATCCAATAACTCAACCATTTTACGAGCCAAGCGTGTCTTAGCCTGTCCGCGAAGTCCAAGTAAATTGATATTATGACGAGACAAAATAGCTCTTTCTAATTCTGGAATTACTGTATTTTCGAAACCATGAACACCTTCAAAAACAGGTTTCCCAGATTTTATTTTTTCGCGAAGATTATTTCGCAATTCATCTTTAATGCTTGTACTCTTATATCCAGCGGCTTTTAATTGACCTAATGTCTTTATAGTATTGATTTCCATTTTATTGAAATATAGATTATTTTATTTATTGATTTGGCAAACGTGCCAGACGCACTGCAGTGCGTCTCTACGATATACGTTATGTTTGTTCATTTGCAAAGAAATCTTAAAATCAAAATAGACGCACTGTGGTGCGTCTCTACAGTATACGTTATGTTTTCATCTGCAAAGAAATCTTAGCACCTTAGTACCTCAGAATCTTAGCAACTTTATTTAATTCTCTTCTTCCTATTCGCTTCATAATCTTCAAAAATCATTTCGCCCAAACCTTTAATTCCGGTATAAAATGCTTTTCCCTGATTCGCTTCTGTAAACTGATTTACAAATCGCTGCAAATAAGGATCTCTGGCAATCATAAAAGTAGTAATCGGAATATGAAGCTTTCTTGCCTGCTGTGCCTGCGTGTAGCATTTATCTACAATATATTCATCTAAACCATTACTATTCATATAATAAGAACCATCTCTTTCACGAACGCAGCTTGGTTTTCCGTCTGTAATCATGAAAATTTGCTTGTTGGTGTTTCGTTTTCTTCGCAGAATATCCATTGCCAATTGCAAACCTGCAACCGTATTAGTATGATATGGCCCAACTTGCAAGTAAGGTAAATCTTTAATTGGAATGGTCCAGGCATCATTACCAAAAACCAAAATATCTAATGTGTCTTTTGGGTATCTTGTTGTAATAAGTTCCGCCAGAGCCATCGCAACTTTTTTGGCAGGTGTTATTCGGTCTTCGCCGTACAAAATCATACTGTGACTGATGTCGATCATTAAAACAGTGCTCATTTGTGCTTTATATTGTGCATCTTCTACGATCAAATCGTTTTCAGTAAGCATAAAATTATCTACACCGTTATTGACCTGTGCATTTCGAAGACTTTCAGTTAATGAAATTCTTTCCAGGCTGTCGCCGAAATTATATTCGCGGAATTCACCTGTATGTTCATCACCGCTTCCGGCATATTTGGTTTTATGATTTCCGCTTCCTGATTTTTTCAGGTTTCCAAATATTTGATCTAATGCCTGCTGTCTGATTGCTCTTTCAGTTTTTGCAGTAATTCCTAAACCAGAACTTCCATCACCTTTAACTTCATCTCTGATATAACCTTTCTTCTTTAAATCTTCGATAAAATCGTCTATAGTGTAGTTCTCGTCGGTAAGTTTGTATTCTTTGTCCAGTTCCCTAAGCCAATTGATGGCCTCATCAAAATCACCCGAAGTATGAGTGATCAACTCTTTAAAAATCGTAAAAAGTTTATCAAACGGAGACTGAAAAGGAGCTTCGTAAGTCTTAAAATAAAAGCCTTTTTTAAATTCGTTTTTCATAAATCTAAAATTACGTCTTTTTAGAATTATGAAAAACGAATAGTTTATTAATTTTTAGTTAAAATATTTAACCAAAAATCTGAACTAACAGTGTTAGATATAAGAATTATTCAAACTTTCCATCCAAATAATACCAAGCACCATTTTCGAATTTAAAAGTAGAGAATTCGTAATGTACTTGAGGTTTATTATTTGAATCTAAAAAGTATGCTTTGAATTCGACAGTATTTTCAGAAGAACTCAAAATTTCTAGTTTCTGCCATTTATTAGAAACTGCCCATCTTAAAATTTCAGTTTTTGAATAGTATTTTCTTTCTGAAACATAAGTGGTTTCCATTAAATAAGCGGCATTATGAGTTGCATAAGCGGAATATCTGGAACGCATTAAAGCTAATGCTGAAGGAGCTTTTTGACTTCCGTTTAAATACAATCCACAGCAATCATCAAAAGATAATCCTGTAGCGCAGAAACATTTTTTATTCTCCATCGACTGGTTCTTCTCCATTAATTTTAACGTGAAGCTGGTTCAACAAAACCTGATAACGAGTAATTTCTCTTACTTCTTCATCTTCTTCAGCAAAATCAATCATCTCATCTAATGTTTCGCTTACTTCTAATAGTTTATTATTGGCTTCTCTATCATTTTTTGCAGCGATTAAATCGATAATTTCTTGTACGCTTGCTTTTAGAGTTTCAAATTTTGAATTCATATGGTTTTGTTTTTTATTCGCCACGAATTACACAAATTTCCACTAATTTTTAATCTACATTGAACACAAATTTCAAATATAATTCGTGCTAATTCGTGAAATTCGTGGCAACTTATATTTACTCTTTACTTTCGTTGAATTTTTTCGCAATTTCTTTCAACTTTTCTTTTCGAGAAAGTTCGGCTTGTTTTTTCTTAGCCTGAGCTTTATGCAATTTATCGTTGTGCTTTTTGATGTTCTTTTCGTTATTGCGTCCCATTATACTTCTCTTTTTATTTGTTCTAAAGTTTTATCGGTAAAGATCAATTCGGTAATAATTTGTTTTCTTAAATCATCGATATCCTCATAATCAAAATGTTTCGCCCAATTCGTCAGCTGCTGCAGGTTTCTTATTTGTTTCAGCCTTTTTGTTGTTTCCAAACTTGTTCTTAAAACCGCTTTTCCATCATATTCTGGATTATTTTTATGCTGGTAATTAGCCGAATTCTTTTCAAAATCAGCTTCTACATAATACAGTTTATCTGTTGCATTGTCTGGATAAAATTCATTCCATTTGGCAAAACCAATCTTTGTTTTCGATTCTGTTTCTGGATCGCGGGCAACTAAGCGCCATTTGCTGTTTGCCAGCCTTCCCCAGTGATTCGAAACACGGTACATTCCTTCTTTTGTATAATAATAAGTACTTCCTGCTTTACTCTCAAATTGTTTTTTTAATCCTTGAATCATTTCTGGGAGCACTTCATGAAACGCACAAAATGTATTTTTAAAAGAATTTGGGTGTGGTTTAAAGTTTTTCTGCATGTTGCAAATATACTCAGTTTACGCAGAACTCCCTAAAACAATACTTAATTGCTTATCTTTGCTTTTTAATTTAAAAACAAAGAATCATGTCTAAAGATGAACAACAAAAAATGCCGCAAAAAGGAGTTTTTACCGGTATTATCGAAAAAGATGAAAACAACAATTATTTCTGTGGCGAATATCTTTTAGACTACAAAACGGTTCAATCTAATTTTAAAGTGGGAGATTGGATTACTATTAAATCCATTATTGAAAACCCAAGTGATATTAGCTACGATAAATACCCAAAGAAATCTAGAAACTTCGACAAGGCTAACCATAAGCCTGAGTAGTTTTTTGTTTCAGGTTTCAAGTTTTGTTGGAGCGCATATTTTTTTACCGCAAAGAGCGCAAAGGTTATTTTTACTGAGTGTTATACATTGAGAATATTTAAGTTCGCAAAGCATTGTGCTGACATAGCTTTGCGAACTTTGCATTTAGAGATAAACTTAAATAAAAAACTTAGCGCTCTTTGCGTAAACCTTAGCGTAATTTGAGGTTAAATTAAACTTACGGTTAACTTTTTTCAATATTTTTTCCATCAAAACTAAAAAGTTAAAAAAAAGTGTACCTTTGCAAAAAATTTGTCGATTTGAACTAATTAATATCGATTTCAAACTAATAGACAAGTAGTTACCTTTTATTTATGAAAAAAATAGTTGAATACCGCAAGTTACTAAACGTAGAGAAAACTGCAGAATTAAAAGATTTAAAAACAATTTATCGTAATGCGATGAAAGAATCTCATCCTGATAAATTCGTTGGAGATGAAGCTGGTCTTAAAGCTGCAGAAGAAAAAAGTAAAACGATTATCGAAGCTTACCACTTTTTAGTAAGTATTCATCCTGATACTATCAAACTTAATTTACCTGAATACACAGAGACAATTACAACTTGTTCTATTACAGATTTTAAATTTGTAGAAGGCCGTTTAATTATTGACTTTTCCAACGGAAGCGTTTACGAATACATTAGTGTTCCTAAAGCAACTTACGTGAAAATGGTAAATGCTGATTCTCCTGCAAGATTTGCAAAAAGACATATTTTAAATGCTTTTACTTGGAGAAAGAAAACAAACCAAGAATAGTCTAAAAAATATCATATTTTACAAAAAAGCACTCCGGGAATTGAGTGCTTTTTTTATGTCAAAAAATTAAAAAATCGAATACAGAGTCCGTAACTAAGTTTCGAATTAAGAGTTTTAAATCAAATCAAGCCAACAAACACGCTGATTATAGGCATTTTAAACCCGAAAAAACTATAACAAAATTTTAGGTTACAAAATTCTGTATGTTTTATATTTTTAGATACTTTTGTTGCACAAATCAATTAACTAATTAATTTTTTATAATGAAAAAAATACTTTTTGTACTTACGGCTTCTGCAGCTATCATTTCTTGCAGCAAAGTTAAAGATGGAGAATACCTTATTACAGGTACTGCTAAAGGAATTGAAAATGGAAAAACTATCATTTTACAAGGTGCAGACCCTGCTACAAGAATGACTATTGCTCTTGATACAGTAAAAGTTGAAAACGGAAAATTTGAAATAAAAGGAAAAGTAGGTGAACCGGCTTTCCATACCTTGATTTTAGAAGGTGCTAACGCTCCTATTCCATTAATTCTTGAAACTGGAGAGATTAATGTTGCTATTGATAAAGATAGTATTCATAAATCTAAAGTTTCTGGAACTTACAACAATGATGAGTATGTAACTTTTACTGAAGATATGAACAAAACTCAAAAAAGTTTGATTGATTTTCAGAAAAAGAACAACCAAAAAATGCAACAGGCTCAACAAGCTCAAGATACAGCAACTATCAACAGCTTGATGAAACAATACATGGAAATCCAAAAAGAAGTTGGAGAAAACAGCAAAAAGAAATTTTTAGCTTATGCTGAAAATCACCCAAAATCTTATATCACTGTTTTAATTGTTCAACAGATGTTGAATGATCCTACAGCTGATACTAAAAAATTAGAGAGCATTTTCAACTCTTTAGATGAGTCTGTAAAAAACACTGCTCCAGGAAAAGAAATCAAAACTAGATTTGGACAAGCAAAATTGCCATCTGTTGGAGCTACAGCTGCACCAGTAGGCAGCGCTAAATGAAGAGCTGATTTTTCGGCTCCTAATCCAGAAGGAAAAGTAGTTTCTCTAAAACAAAGTTTAGGAAAAGTAACTATCGTAGATTTCTGGGCTTCATGGTGCGGACCATGCAGACAAGAAAATCCAAATGTAGTGGCTATCTATAAAGAATTACATTCAAAAGGTTTAAACATCGTTGGTGTATCTTTAGATAAAGATGCTGCAAAATGGAAAGAAGCTATAGCAAAAGATGGATTAACTTGGACTCATGTTTCAAACTTAAAATTTTGGGACGAGCCAATTGCTAAACAATACAACGTTGAATCTATCCCAGCCACTTTTATTCTTGATGCGTCAGGAAAAGTAGTAGCCCAGGATTTAAGAGGTGCAGAATTGAAAGCAAAAATCGTAGAGCTTTTAGCTAAATAATAGAATAAGTATTCAGAATAAAAAAATCTCCCTTGTGGAGATTTTTTTGTTTTCTAGTATTAGAGAGACTAAAAAAAATGGCAGTTTATCAAAAAGAACAAAGTCAGCTAAAAAAGAGTAATACAATGATGACTTGATCTATATTTAGTGTAAAACAAATCAATTGCCAAACAATTTAAAAAAACATTTGTCTTCAATGTTTATTCAACACCGTCAATAAAAACAATGGCTGACAGCTTTTTTAATGACAAAACCTAAATCAGAAATCGTAAACTTCAAGTAAAAATAATCTCACTTTCAAAAACGAATCAAAAAAATTACATTTTAAAGCATTTTTATTTTATTCAATACCAATGAATTAAAAAACAACTTTAAAATAACTTAAAATTAAGTGCTTTTTTTATTTGGAAATGTAGAAAGAGTTCCTATCTTTGCCACCGCTTAGAACAACTAAGCACAACGCTAGAGAGTCGGGGAGATACTCAAGCGGCCAACGAGGGCAGACTGTAAATCTGCTGTGAAAACTTCGCAGGTTCGAATCCTGCTCTCCCCACGAAACCTGTAAATCTTTTGATTTGCAGGTTTTTTTTTATGCTGTTTTTTTATATTTTTTAAGCCACCCAAAATTCTTTCCTGTTGTGTTTGAATTCGTATATTCGGCATTTATTTCGAAAAAAGAGAATGATTGCAAAATTGAATGAAAAAAAATCCTACCCATGGATTGTTGTTGCCTTACTTTGGTTTGTTGCTTTATTGAATTATTTAGACCGACAAATGCTCTCCACTATGAAATCAGCGATGATGGATGACATTCCTGAATTGGCTAAAGCTGAAAATTTTGGTCTTTTGATGGCTATTTTTCTTTGGATATATGCGTTTATGAGTCCTATTTCCGGAGTTATAGCGGATCGGTTTAACCGAAAAAGAATAATTATAGGAAGCCTTTTTATTTGGTCAGGAGTTACTATGGCGATGGGCTATGCCACAACTTTCAATCAAATTTATATTTTGCGCGGTATTATGGGTTTTAGTGAAGCTTTTTATATCCCAGCGGCATTATCCTTAATTGCAGATTACCATCAGGAAAAAACACGTTCTTTTGCAATAGCGATTCATACTACCGGAATTTATTTAGGACAAGCACTGGGTGGTTTTGGTGCCACTATTTCTAAGCATTTTTCATGGCATTTCAGCTTTCATTCCGTAGGTTTACTCGGTGTAGTTTATAGTTTACTTCTTATGTTTTTTTTAAGGGAAAAGAAAGCCTATTTTTTTGATCCTTCAAAAAAGTCATCTGTCAACCATGAATTCAAGCAAATGTTCAAAGGATTGGGAATATTATTTGGTAATATCTCCTTTTGGGTTTTACTCTTTTATTTCGCTGCGCCAAGTTTACCGGGCTGGGCAGCCAAAAATTGGTTGCCTACCTTATTTACCGAAACTTTGCATTTAGACATGTCTCTCGCGGGACCCATTGCAACCGTAACCATTTCCATGTCTTCCTTTTTTGGCGTTTTAATTGGCGGTGCCATTTCAGACAGATGGGTGATGAAACATCTTAAAGGACGAATTTACACCAGTGCAATCGGATTATTTCTCACCATTCCGGCATTGTTCTTATTTGGCTATTGCTCTAATATAGAGACTATTATTTTTGGCGCTATTCTTTTTGGACTTGGATTTGGAATATATGACACGAACAATATGCCAATTCTCTGCCAGTTTGTTGCACCTCGCTACAGGGCAACTGGATATGGAATTATGAATTTTGTAGGTATTTCGGCTGGAGCTGTTATCACCGAGTTTTTAGGAAAAGCAGTTGATAATGGAGGAATGAGACACGTTTTTATGCTACTTTTATTTGTAGTGGTTACTGCCATCGTTTTACAACTGGTAAGTCTGCATCCAAAAACGATAGACATGAATGAAGAGGAATGAGTTTGCAGTTATCAAAAGATAAAATCCCGAAAAAAATATGACTGGTTGAATTGGAGTTACCTCTGTTTATGGCACAAAAACTATGACAGATTAGGAAACGACTTTTTAAAAAGATTACAGTTCTAATATTTATTACAGAAAACTTTTAAAGAATACTTGAGTTTTTTATCAATTTATCATCTGCTAGTACAATCCGAAATAGACGGCTTCTCTAACTAAAATTCATAAAAAAAGTCTGAACATAAAGCTCAGACTTTTCTAGATTAATTTAAGATATTTTATTAGCATCGGCAATCCAATTGTAAGTTTCAATCTGTGCCCGTCTTGGAATTATATGATCTTCTCTTTCCAATTCATTTAATCCCTCACTATTTATTGTTCTTCTTTTGGTATTATCTTCCAACTGAAACTGAATTAGCTTATTGATTTCCTTAATATGTTTTTCATCATATAATGGAAAAGCCACTTCTATTCTTCTGTTTAAGTTTCGACTTAACATATCAGCAGAAGATAAATAGATTTTTTCCTGTCCGTTATTAGCGAATTTATAGATTCTGGAATGCTCTAAAAACATATCTACTATACGGTAGATTTTTATATGCTCTGACACTTTTCTAATTCCTGGCAAAAGTGTACATATACCGCGGACAATTAATGTAACGTCAACGCCTACCTTATCTGCTTCAATCAGTTTATCAATAATATCCTTTTCATCCAATCCGTTTACTTTTAAGAATACCGATGCCGGCTTTCCTGCTTTTTTATTTTTTATTTCGGTATCGATTAATTCCAGTAATTTTTCTTTCATATTAAAACCTGCGGCTAAAATATGTTTTGGTTCGGCATTTTTTTTCTTGGTTTTTAAAAAAGTAAAAATCTTTTTCAAATCATTAGTATAGGCGGTTTCTGCTGTAAAAAAACCAAAATCTGAATAGATATTCGCTGTGCTTTCATTAAAATTTCCTGTTGACAAATAGGCATAATTCTTTTTATTCCCGAATTTATCTTTCATCGTAATCATGGCTGCTTTGGCGTGCACTTTTAAATTTGGAAGACTTTGAATAATTTTAATGCCGGCATTTTTCATTTCTTTAGACCAGAACAAATTATTATGCTCATCAAAACGCGCTTTTACCTCAACAAAAACGGTTACTTTTTTTCCATTCTTAGCCGCACTGATTAAAGCATTTGCTATTAAGGATTGAGAAGAAATTCGATATAGCGTAATTTTAATCTCGGTAACATTTTTATTAATTGCCGCTTGATTAAAAAACTGAAGCACATAATAATACGATTGATACGGAAAATAAAGCAACTGGTTTTGCTTTTTTATGACATCAAAAATCGATGTTTTATTTTCAAAAGGCAGATGCGGAAGATTTGGATAAAATTTCCCCTGAAGCTTTGGTTTTACAGGATTTGGGAATTTGAACAAATCGAAAAAATTATGATGACTTCCGCCTTTTATCATTTCACTTTTGTAAAGTTTGAAAGCTCTTTTACAGATTGAAAAGGAATCTGCATCCATATTGGAGTCGTATAAAAATCTTGTAGCAGAACCTCGTTTGCGTTCTTCGACTTTTGCTTCAATTTTTGCTATTAAATCCCCTGAAGTTTCGTCTTCAATCAGATAATTTTCATCTCGGTTTAATTTGATCGCATTACAGGAAATGATTTTATCAGCTGGAAATATCAATGATAAACAATTTCTAATTATGGTATCAATTGAAATAATATATTGTCTGTTCTCTACGCTTTGCAACTGCTTAAAACGTTCGAGTTTATCTGAAGGAATATTTAAATAAGCAAAATTATAATTGCCTTTACTGTCTTTTAATTTTACCAAAAAATATAAACTTCTGTTGTTTAAAAAATAAGTTTTGGGCTGATTTATTGTAACATAAACCACTTGTATATATGAAAGAATAATGCTTTTAAAATAATATTCAATCTCCATTAAATGCACAGGCAATAATTCCTGATATTCATAATAGATAATATCGTTTAAAGCCAATTCAGTTAGGATGGAATAACTCCATATTTTTCCAAATCTATTTTGCTGTCGGTTTACTTCTTTTAAAACATCTTCTAAAAGATCACTGTTTTTTCTGGTCTTCTTTTTCTGCAGTTTATTGATTTTGACTCTGAAAAATTCATCTAGGTTAGAAGAATGAATAGCCAAAAATTTGATTCGGTCATATACTGCATTATTTAAGTCTTCGGCTTCATCCAAAATACAGTTGTTGAAAGAAAGCCAAGAGATTTCTGAAGGAATAAGATGGTTATGCACGTTTTAAGTTTTGATGGTTAAATCTGAATCAACAACACTAACTTCGTAAATTTAAGTCATTAATTTTCCTTTATTCTATCACATAAACAAGCAATTAACCAAAAAATAATCTATTGCTAACATAATGCAATATGACCTAAGAAATTTGCAGCATTATTTACCGCAAAGATTAACTACAGTTTAATAAATCAAAATCATAGAAAGCTATAATTCCAATGACAACCAATTAATTACGCATAGATTATTTTAATTTGTAAATCAGAAATGCTTTAAAAGCTCAAATAATTATCTCCTCATTTCCTTTCTATTTTTTCTAATTAAACAATATCGAAAAGCCTTTTGTATATTTTATAAATAAGTCGATTCCAATCAAGATCAGGATAAGTACTATGAAAATAATAAAATAGGTAATCCTTTGGGCTTTTTGATCGAATTCAAAAGTTTTAGGATTTATAAAATAATCTGTGTAAACAGTTTGAGAAACTTTTAAATTGGGAGAAAACAAAGAAACGCCATGTAAAAAATGACCAATAAGCTGATACTTGTTTTTAGGAATGTAAGTCATCCCATCAGCCGGCTTAGAAAAATGAATGGGAATCTGTTTACCTTCTTTAAAACCAAAAATATAACCTGGAGAATATTTTGTTCCAATCTTTCGATCGATGTCGCTTACGTAGGTTTCTGTACTGCGCTCCAGTTCCTTATATAAAATACTTTCAACAGCACCATTGTATTGATGATGATGGATTCCATTGTGATCTACCGAAATAGAAATTATCTTTTTTAGTTTCTGACGTTGGTAATTCCTGTAAAGAGCCCAAACTCCCCAAAGCAGTAACGGAAAATAGATCAGGTCGAAAATCATTTCGCCATTCGATAAACGACTATTATGCTCCAACTGAATGCTTAAAGGAAGTACTGCAAATAAAAGCAGCATTGCAAAACACAAAAGTCCGAACAGCACATAAACTAATAGGGTAACTGGTACATTACGCTGAGAAGTTACTTTAGGGAAATTTTCTTTATTATAAATCATTATTAAAATATTCTTTCTAAAATTTCAACTTGGCACTACGGCAAATCACCGTACGAAGTTTTCCTATTACATCCGAATTTTATCTTATTGTTTTTGAGCCAGACTATTGATCAAATACATTTTTTTTGCATCGGGAGCGTACAATGCAAATCCAAACGGTGATCTGTAAAACTTCGAACATATAGGAGCAACTGCTGCTTTGGGTTCGCTGACGGTATAAATTCGTGTTTCGTAACCGTCATGTTTTTCTTTTTCAATTACCATTTTTGGAACGCTGAAAAGAAATGGCTTTTCTCCAATCATAGTCTTAAAAAAACCTGTACCGCGCCAGCCTACAGTTTGTGTTGCAGGCGCTCCGCCTCCAATAACATGATAATACTGTATTTTATCTTCTTCATGAAAATACTGCAACTCCACCTCTTTCTCTAATGTCGATTCTCCAATATTGCTGTAATAAAGCTCTTTCTGATAACGAATGGCACTTTCTGAATCTCTCTCTGATTGATAACCTACTGTTTTCTGCCATAAAACATTCCATTTTTTATCATGATAATAATAAAATGCTGTCGTATAATTATTCCCGTCAACATAAGAACGTACAAAATAATACTGACTTTCTTTTCTGATTTTTTCCTGAGCGCTATTTAGTTCTTCATTTGTCAATACGAAATCTGCGTTATGCTGTTCAAATTTCTGTCTTGTTGTACTTCCATCAAACGGCCAGCTTGTGTAATAAGCATCTTCTTTTTTGGTAGAAACCGTAAAATCATCTATAAGAACTGTCCAAAATCCGTCATATTTTACATTAAGAGAATCTGTAATCAAGCCGTTTTTATCAATTTTATAATATTGTTTGTCTCCTTTATGCGCATCATCATTTCCTATCTGGCATCCAATAATTACATTGTCATTAACAGATTGATATGCTTTGATTGGATTGGGAGATGCCGAAAGTGAAATATCAGTGCTGCATATTTCTTTTACAGAGAAAGTAGCATGTTGATAAGCTGAAGAAATGGACTGATACTTTTGATAAACTACTGGAAGTGGCTCTTGCTTTTTTTCATAAATCCCAGAATCTTTCTTTTTGAAATACCAAATCCCAGCCAAAACAAATAAAGCAACAACAATAAATAATATCATTTTTTTCATTTTCTAAAGATTTAAAAATAGAACTTTCAGCTCGTTTAAGCAAAGCTTATTATTATCCTATGAATGGGGCACTGAAAGGCTATTCACACAAATATATCACAAACAAAACCTATATCCATAACTGATATATAAATTTATTCTACATCGCTTTTCTAAAAAATATTTCTCAACTATGAAAATGTAATCTATTTTTATATGAAAAAAAGCCCATCCCAATCAGGAATGGACTTGTTCTAATCAATATAAAAAACACTCACTAAAATATAATACCTATTATCTTCCACCTGGCCCAGTGCTTCCTCCTATTTTGGTTACCATAGAGGTCAACGTAAAACTTGATGACACTGTGGAATTGCTAAATGTTCCTGATAAATACAATCCGTTAAAATCTGAAGAGCTGCTTACACTAGATGTTGTAACCAATTTATAGGTTTTACCCGAACTGAATTTACTACCAGACAACAGTAATGTTGTAAAACTGACAGGCGATTTAAATGTCATAACCTCAGCGTTGTCACTATCTAAAACGCTATAAATAGTTCCTGCATTTCCGCCAGCCAAAATAGCCGAAGCCTGGCTAGATACAGTAGCTGTTGGCGAACTGGTTGCTCCTCCTACACCAACCAACAATCCTCCAGTAATCTTGAATGTATTGTTATCACAGTCAAAACCTTCTTCTGGACTTTTAGCACCAATAGCAAAGACTCTTCCTCCAGTAACAGTTAATGTACCGTTAGAATCGATACCATCATTTGTGGTACTGTAGGCAACAATATTTCCTCCATTGATGTAAATGGCATCACCAGCATTTATTGCATCATCGACAGCCTTAATATAAATCGTTCCGTCGTTGATTGTCAATTTACTTTTACTTTCTATTCCTTCACCACCTTCACCAGTTGTTGTAATTGTAATTGTTCCTCCATTAATTACGACATAAGGATCAATGGTATCGTCGGTATCGTATGAAGCAACTATTCCGTCATCGGCAACCGTAATCGTAATTGTTCCAGCATTAATGATAATATGTCCTTCTTCAGCTTCTATACCATCACTTGAAGCAGTTATATTGAGAGTACCTCCATCAATATAAATACCTTCATTGGTATGAATACCGTCTGAAGCCGCTTTGGTTATATTAATTGTACCACTTTGCACACGTACATAATCATCTGAAACAATACCATGTTTATTATTACCAACAATATTAAGCGTACCACTGCCTGAAAAAATAAGCTGTCCTTCGCTGAAAAAAGTTCCTTTTTGGTCTTCTGTAGAAGTAGCATAAGTTGCACCGTCTTCTAAAGTATTTGTGCCGCTTAATACAATAAAAGCACGTTTCCCTGATTGAATATTAATCGCCGGCCCATCATTGTTTTTAATGGATACGCCATTCAGCGTCAGTTTATATTTTTTGTCACTATAAATTTTAAGCATACCATTTGTTGTGGTTCCTGTTACTTCATAAGCCACTTCAGCAACTGTAGAAGTAATCGTAACATCTGCTCCTGAAATAGCGACAGTTACTCCTGTTACTGCATTCTCAACCGCAGCACTAGTACCGTTAAAGGTAATTTTAACGATAGAACTAAAAGTGGAATTCGCGATTAAATCATCTGCGTTTGCGCCGGTTTCTGAGGATCCTTCTGCCGTTCCCTTTGTTGTCGTTGCGCTGATTGTAATAGGATTTTCGGTTGTAACGGTCGTGTCGTCCTCTGTATCATTATCTTTTGAACAAGAAATAGTAAGAACTCCTAAAAATAGACTGAAATAGAAATATACTTTAGTTTTCATATTATTGGGGTTTATAAATTTTATAATTACGTATTAAGCATCCAACTAAAAGCAAATATCATTACTGTTGTTTTAATACTATAAACTCAGATGCAGTACTTTGATAAAAGTTACCAATGCAATAATATGTATATTCAAAAGCTCTAACAATAAAATGAGGTAAACGCACATTTTTTAATGGTAAAAGAAACAACAAGTTTCCTAAAATAAAGCCTTAAAGTTCAAATTCTGCAAATCATTACGGCTGCAATTTTTTATTTTAAACCACTTTGATCTAAAATTAGCCCAGTAAATCAGCTAATTTAGTTTTTAAGATTTCTTTATGTTGATGTCCAAAATAATTCGCCAAGATATTGTAGTTATCATCGAAAATAATAAAGGATGGAGTTCCTTTTAATTGATTGATGGTAAATGTTTCGGCTATTATAGGAATTGTAGCATAATAGGATTTTACTTTTTGTATTATCGACTTTCTTTCAATTTCGGGAAAATTTTCAAAATTGGGAATAGCATGACAGATTAATTCAACTTTATCTGAATTTATAAACTGTTCAGAAGAAATAATACTGTCAAAGGCAACTGGAAAATTTAAAGTTTCTGTGTAGTTAGAAATTCCGTAGTTTGCATGGTAATATTTCTGAGTTTCCCCAACTAATGTTCCACTTTCCAAAAGCAGTTTTAAGCTTGCTTTGTTATTGTATTCAAAATCTTCAAAAGCAGTAGCAACCCCAATAAAACCAACTTTACTGTTAAATGAACTATAGAGTTCATTTACAATAGGAATTCCGTAAATAAAACAACCTGGACAATTTACTTGGAATACAAAGGCAACATTTACTTTATGTATTATAAATTCTCCTTGAATTAATTCTTTAATATTGAGATGAAATTTCGGCATGACTATTTTTTATTTAAACATCTTTGTGACGTTAGGAATTACACTTCAAAATTAATTATGATTATCAACTTGTTGATAGTCCAGTTCTTGTAATAATTTATAGGTTCTGGTTTGAATACATTTTCTACTTAAATTATGATTTGAATGCTAAACTAGAGCTTCAACTACATATAAATACTTATTTTTATAGTCTGCCACTAAAAGTTATCGAATGACCGAAATTTTCAAAGTCTTTAAAATCACAGCATCAGAATCAGAAAAAATAATGCAATCTGTAAACGAACCGCATTCTCATGATTTTGAAGAACTTATTATTGGCAACAAAGGACAGCTAGAGCATTTTATAGATTTTAATTCCAAATTAATTGATGCTCCTTTTATCAGTTTTGTCACGCAGGGAAAAATTCATCGCGCCAAACCGCTCATAAAAGACGGCGAATGCGATATGTGGGTGTTAAGATTTAAAAGTGAATTTATTGCCGAAACGACTTTCAGCCTTTATGCTTCTTTTCATGATAAAGCCAACATTAGTCTACAAAGCAATCAATGTTTTGAAAAACTAGATATTCTCTGTAAAATGATTTATGATGAGTATATTCAAGAAGCACCGGATCTTGCCGTTATCCGACAATTATTAAGCGCCTTGTTTACCATTATAGAATCAGAAAGACGCAAATTGAACTTGGATAATGACGAATCCAAGAAAATTCACAGTTCCACTTTTAAAAACTTCCTTCGATTATTAGAAGAACATTACAAGGAATCCAAAGATGTGAATTTCTATGCCGAAAAGCTTTTTATGACTTCTCGTAACTTAAACCTTATCTGTCAAAACATTTTACAGCAGAGTGTTTCTGAAATCATAGAAACCCGAAAACTTACCGAAGCCAAAAACCTTTTAATGACTACGGATAAAAATATAGCTGAAATTGGTTACGAACTCGGATTTAACGAAAAAACTTATTTTACACATGCCTTTAAACGTAAGTCAGGCATGACTCCTACTGAATTTAGGGATGAAATGCAGAAACTGCTTTCTTAAAAACACAACCATTCTTCCGAAAATCGTTACCACATTCGTTGTTATTAATCTGAACTTTGTAATCACAAAAAAGATTTTTCTTAAAAACGAATTACAATATAAAATGAACCGTAAAGATTTTCTAAAAACTATGGCAATACTACCAATTGGAGCAGCTGCAATGAAGTTGAGCTCTCTTAAAACCGTTTCAGATTCTTTCGCCGCAACAGAAAGAATGCCTGTTTTATTTCTTGGACACGGAAATCCGATGAATGCTTTGGCGGATAATAGTTTTACACAAGGTTTCCAAAATATAGCTAAAACACTTCCAAAACCAAAAGCAATTCTGTGTATCTCTGCACATTGGGAAACCAAAGGAACTTTTGTAACTGCAATGGAAAAACCAGAAACCATTCATGATTTTGGAGGTTTTCCGCAAGCACTTTTTGATGTACAATATCCTGCTCCAGGAAGTCCAGAACTGGCTTTAGAAACTCAAAAAATAATTACCTCAACTTCTGTGGGGCTAAGCAATGACTGGGGTTTGGATCACGGATGCTGGACAGTGGTAAAATTCCTGTATCCAAATGCTGATATTCCGATTATTCAAATGAGTATTGATTATACGAAACCGGCTTCTTATCATTATGAACTAGGAAAAGAATTAGCTGTTTTAAGAAGAAAAGGAGTTTTAATTGTCGGAAGCGGTAACTCCGTTCATAATTTAAGACTAGCGGCCTGGGACAAAATGATGGTGCCAGGTTATGCTTTTGAATGGGCTCATATTGCGAATGAAAAAATGAAGACAATGATTCTGGAAAACGATCATCAATCTCTGGTAAACTTTGATAAACAAGGAAAAGAGTTTCAATTAGCGGTGCCAACTCCAGAACATTATATGCCGTTATTATACACTTTGTCACTTAGAGAAAAAGATGAAAAAGCGACTATTTTTAACGATGCCATTTTAGCGGGATCACTCAATATGATGTCGGTTAAAATAGATAAAGCATGAGTTTAAACAAACCGTTTTGGATTTCGTTTGGAATCCTTATTTCCATTTCCATCTTTAGTTTTACGATTATGAATTCAGATATAAAAAATACAAAACTGCACTATTTAATTAGACAGCCCAAAATTAAAACAGAAAATCCGCCTTTGCTGATTCTACTTCACGGTGTAGGCGGTAACGAACAGAACTTATTTTCATTTGCTCCTAATCTTCCCGAAAATTTTGTGGTGGTTTCGGCTCGAGGTCCATTGACTTTTGGAGCGAATAGTTTTGCTTGGTTTCAAGTAGATTTTTCTACAGGAAAACCTCAAATCAACGAACAACAGGCAGAAAACGCTAGAAAAATGCTCATCGATTTTATCGATGATTTAAAAACCGAAATCTCTTTCGACTCTAAACAAGTTTATTTAATGGGATTCAGTCAAGGCGGTATCATGAGTTACAGCGTTGCCCTGACTGCTCCAGAAAAAGTAAGCGGAATTGCTGTAATGAGTGGCAGATTACTTCCAGAAATAAAACCTTTTATGGCTGATGAAAAACGTTTGGAAAAACTCAAAATTTTTATTTCGCACGGAAAACAAGATGCCGTTTTAAATTATCAATATGCAACCGATGCTTTGGAATTTCTTAAAACTAAAAATCTAAATCCTGAATTTCATTCTTACGAAGAAGGACATACCGTAAACCAGCAAATGTTTGACGACGTTAATCATTGGTTTAAAGCCAATCTTATCCAATAAAAAAACCGTCCCGAATAAAATCGGGACGGTTTTTCACTAACTAACCAAACGATAATCAATTAAGGTTTAAGTTCCGTAAACTTCGAATCTAATTCGAAAGCTTTCTTCACTTTCTCAACTGTTATTTCTTTTGCAACCGAAAATTTTGCTGTTTTCTTAATGTCTGATGAAGAGGCTCCTACCAGTACATTATATTCACCAGCTTCGGCAATCCAAGCGCTTTTATTCTCTAAGAAAGAAGCCAAATCTTTGGGAGACAATGTTAACGTCAAAGTTTCACTCTCACCTGCTTTTAATTCTTTTGTTTTAGCAAAAGCTTTTAATTCTTCTTTCGGTTTATCAATAGATTTTGAAGGAGCTGCAAGATATACCTGCACTACTTCTTTTCCAGAAACTTTTCCTGTATTTTTTACTGTAACAGAAACCGTCAATTTATCTTTGAATGATGATGAACTCAATTTCAAATCGGTATATTCAAAAGAAGTATAGGATTTTCCAAAACCAAATTCGTATGAAGGTTTAATATTGAACGTATTAAAATAACGGTATCCCACATAAACACCTTCTTCATAAGTTACTTCCTGCGGATTATCTACTGGAATTCCAGGGAAGTTTTTCGCCGAAGGAGTATCTGAATATTTCACTGGGAAAGTCATCGTTAATTTCCCAGACGGATTGATTTTTCCTGAAACCACATCAGCAACAGAATGTCCGCCTTCCTGACCTGGCTGCCAAGCTAATAAAATAGCATCTACTTTATCTTTCCATGAAGCCGTTTCGATTACACCACCGATATTTAAAATCACAACGACTTTTTTCCCTTGAGCATGAAAAGCTTTTGAGATTTTATCCAGCATTAGAATTTCTTCGTCTGCCATATTAAAATCGTTGTCTACCACTCTATCTCCGCCTTCTCCGGAATTTCTTCCAAGCGTTACAAAGGCAATTTCAGAACTTGCTGCTTTTTTAGCGATAAAAGCATCGTCCATTTTTAGTTCTGGAAGTCTTTCCGGCAAAGCCAAAATTCCTCTTGCTTTTCTATTTTCTTTTTCAATTGCTACTTCTTTTTCAGCGTGAGGCTGGTACAAATCAACCAATTCTTTGTCTAATTTATATCCTGCAGCTGTTAAACCCTCTAAAAGAGAGACCGTGTGTTTGTTGTTTACACTTCCGCTTCCTGTTCCACCCGTAATCCAAGCGTAAGAAGTCACACCAAATAAAGAAACCTCTTTTTGTTTGTCTGCAAATGGCAGTGCATTTTTTTCATTTTTAAGCAAAACCATTCCTTCCGCAGCCGCATTTCTGGTTACTGCTGCATTTTTGGTTAAGTTTGGCTTATCGCTGTATTTGTATTTAGCAAAAGTCGGCGTGCGGAAAATATATTCTAAAATTCTTTTCGCATTGGTATTGGCTACTTCCTGAGATAATTTACCAGAATTTAAAGCTTCCAATAACGCTTTTTTCTGAACAGGAATTCCCGGCATCAACAAATCATTTCCAGCAATCATTTGTTTTACAACATCTGAATTAGAACCTTTTTGAATCGATTCGAATCCTGGGAAACCACCGAACCAGTCTGTCATTACAATTCCTTTGTACCCCCATTCGTTTCTTAAAACGTCTGTCAATAAATCTTTTCTGGCAGAAGTATATTCTCCATTTAATTTATTATAAGAAGACATCACTGTCCACGGATCAGATTCTTTTACCGTGATTTCGAAACCTTTCAAATAAATTTCTCTAATCGCTCTTTCTGAAACATGTGCATTAACCGTTAAACGATTGGTTTCTTCATTGTTTACTGCGAAGTGTTTGATTGAAGTTCCAACACCCTGCGATTGAATTCCGTTTACAATTGCAGCAGCCGTTTTACCTGAAATTAAAGGATCTTCAGAATAATATTCGAAGTTTCTTCCATTCAAAGGGTTTCTGTGAATGTTTAAAGCTGGTGCCAATAATACATCAACTCCATATTCTTTCACTTCATTTCCCATTGCCTTTCCTACTTCTTCCAAAAGCGCTTTATTCCAAGTCGAAGCCAAAGCTGTTCCAACCGGAAATGCTGTTGCATAATAGGTTTTTGAATCATTTTCTCTGGTTGGCGCAATTCTTAGACCTGCTGGCCCATCGGCTACAACCGTTGCAGGAATACCGAATCGTTCAAAGGCTGCAGTTCCCCCTGCTGCTCCAGGAACCAATCCCTGTTTTGAATCGCCCACTGGGCCTATTAAGACTTCGATTCCAGGCATTCCTGTTCCGATTAGTAATTCTACTTTTTCTGCATTCGTCATTTCCTTGATGATGGCATCAATTCTCTGATTAACAGAAAGACGTGTATCTTCCCACGGATCTAATTTTCCGTTTCTGTTAAAATCGGCAAACGTAAACCCTTTAATCGTAACAAGAGGCGGATTCGTTTCATCATTTGGAATGGTATTCCATGATAAATTAGAAAGCACTAACGCCGTCAAAAGCGTTACTCTGGCTGTTTTTATAATTGTATGTTTCATAATATATAGTTTTATTAAGTCCTTTAAATTAATTTTCACACTCCCGATAGCTATCGGGATTAAAAGGATTCAAGCAGATTAACGTAGATCTGTTTTTATTAAATCTGTGTGAAACCTTTTCTCTTGTTGTAGCACAAAAATTTTGATTTTTTTTCACGCAGATTCAAAAGGATTCAAGCAGATTAACGCAGATTTATTCTAATAAAATCTGCTTAAATCTGTCTAAATCTGCGTGAAACCTTTTCTCTTGTTGCAGTACAAAATTTTTGATTTTTTTTCATGCAGATTCAAAAGAATTCAAGTAGATAAATGCAGATTTATTCTAATAAAATCTGATCAAATCTGTCTAAATCTTCGTGAAACCTTCCTCTTTACTTAGCTAAAAATCCTTCCAGCGAAAGCCATTCTTCAAAACGGGTTTCCCAGGAATCAACTGGTAAATTTTGTTTTCCAGTTCCAAAACCGTGTCCACCTTTTGAGTACATGTGCAATTCGACTGTCTGACCAGCATCCAACCATTTGTTATACATTTGAATGCTTCTTGGAGCCAATTTCAACTGATCGTCACTTGCTGCACAAACGAACATCGGAATCTTTTTATCTGGCGCAGGAACACTTAAAAGTTCTGGTCTTGGGCCACCGTAAATATTCGCTACAAAATCTGGAAGCTGTTCTGGTTTGTTGTCTAAAACCGTTTCCATTGCCACAGTACTTCCAGCAGAAAAACCAATGATTCCGACTTTTTTAGTATCAATTCCATATTTTGAAGCATTGGCACGAACATAATTCAAAGCATTTTTTCCATCTTGTGCTGCCAGCTGAATTGTCGCTAGAGAGTTTTTTTCAAAAGCGGCTCTATCTTTTAATTTATCCATCATTTCTCTTGCTGGATCATTGGTTTCGGTTTTGTTCAAACGGTATTTTAAAACAAAAGTGGTAATTCCTTTTTTGCTTAAAATTTCAGCCAATTCTTTTCCTTCTCTGTTGATCGATAAACTCTGAAATCCTCCTCCAGGCGCAATTACAATGGCTGTTCCTGTATTTTTAACTCCTTTTGGAACTTGATAAACGATTAAAGTCGGATCGGTTACATTGTAGACTACTTCGGTTTTAAATAAATCCGAATACATCTCAGCTTCTTTTTGTGTCCAGTTTTCAGATCCCGGTGCTTTTCCCTGATATAATTTTATCGTTTCCTGTGCTTTTACAGTTGTAGCGGCAAGCAGTAGAAAAGCAAATAAGAATGTGATTTTATTTTTCATATGAATTGTGGTTTTATCGTTATTTTTTTACTAATTAATCTCGCAAAGTCGCAGAGTCGCAAAGTTTTTTTCCTTCACGCAGATTTTAAAAAGATTTAAACAGATGCGCGCAGATTATCAATTAAAATCTGCTCAATCTGCAGAATCTGCGTGAAAAAAAAATACTGTTTTTTTAATCTTTATTTTTTTAAGATTTAAGTAGAGACTTTAAATAAAAACTCTGCGACTTTGCGAGATTAAAATTCAACAAGAATAAAAAAACTTTGCGCCTTAGCGCCTTCGTGGCATTAAATAAATTACTGCTTCTTATACGTTTCCGTTCGGGCATCTTTAATAACTCCTTTCCAGTTCAATCCGTAAGCAAAATCATAAACATTCCCTTCAGAGTCTTTGTGTGGAATCATATCATAAGGAACATCTTCAAATTGTTTTTCAACCGTTTCCATATTCGCTGGCATTTGTACTGGAAGTAATCCTGAAGGTTCTGTTTTTCCTGAAATAATATCTAAAACAGCCTGAGAAGAAACTCCGAAATTCAATACAATTCCGTCAACCTGTTTTTCGAATTCATTAAAAATCATTGGTTTTGAAGCAGTAACCGAAACAATAACCGGTTTACCGTTCATCATATCTTTGGTATCGAGAATCGTTCTCAAATCCATAGTGTTGGCAGCGGTAACGGTTTTGTTTTTATAGGTTCTGTCTTTAATCGTTGGATCGATAACCTGATCTCCGGCCGCGATACTTTTTGCTCTGGCTTCCGTTGCGGTGTAAGTTCCGTATTGAAGAGAAATTGGTACATAACCATTGCTGCCGTTTTGTCTGTCTTTCAAATCATAACCGCCTTCTAAACTCTGCGGACTCGTTACAAAAACAATGGCGAAATCGGCTTTTGACGGATCTTCGGTAACATTGTAATATTTCTTAACCAATTCCAGATTTACAGGATATTCTAGTTTTGGCTGACTCGCAACGCCCCACCAGTCTTTAGTTGAAGCCGTATAAATCTTCGGAATAAAAACGGTTTTCTTTTCTTTTACAGGCAGAACTGCTGCTTTATTTTTCAATAAAACAACCGACTTCAATTGTGCTTCATATCCTGCTTTCATAAATTCAGGATTTCCCACAACTGCTTTCGTTTCTTCTACATTCAAATAAGGATTCTCGAAAAGTCCAACTCTGAAAATATTCTTCAACAAACGAACAGCCGATCTTTCGAAACGAGCTCTCATAAAAGATTCTCCAAATTCTTTTACGCCCATTTCATAAGCTACTAAAACTGGCATTTTATCATTATTCCCTCCAAACTGATCTACTCCTGCAATAATTGCTTTGTAATGTCTGTCATTTATAGAAAGATTTTCTACTCCCCAAGGTTTTCCTGCAAAAAGATTCGGTGTTTTTCCTTCGTCACCCGTTACTAACCAATCGGTGCAGACTACGCCATCATAGCCGTATTTATCTCGCAGTAAATCAGTAATAATATATTTGCTGTAACCATTGGCTACATTTTCGTTGTATTTTTTATCCTGATCAAAAGTGATGGTATAATAAGGCATCACTGCCGAAGCTTTGCTTGTTTTTCCTTTCAGTTTAAAAGCACCATTAATAAAGGGATCAATATGCTGCTGTAAATTATTTCCTGGATAAACCGCAAATTTTCCGTAAGCCCAGTGTCCGTCACGTCCGCCTTCTTCAGCACCGCCACTCGGCCAGTGTTTTACCATCGCATTGACACTTTTGTAACCCCAGCCGTCTTTGATTTCATCTTTTCCGTAAGAAGTCTGGAATCCGTCAATGTAAGCTCTTCCCATATCTCTTGTCAGAGCTGGGCTTTCGCCGAAAGTCATTGAAATTCTGTACCATCTTGGCTCAGAACCTAAATCTATCTGTGGCGAAAGTGCTGTTGCAATTCCTAATGCACGATATTCTTTAGCCGCAATTTGTCCAAACTGTTCCACAATTTTCGGATCAAAAGTCGAAGCCATTCCCAATCCATCTGGCCACATAGAGATTGTTCCCCCTGCTCCGGCATTAAACTCAGAAGTTACATTCGCAGTATGACGCGGATCTGTACTGGTATTACTTGGAATTCCTAGACCAATTCCTTCTACAAAAGCCTGCATATTATTATTCCACAAAGCTGCCGTTTCCGGAGTCCGAACACTTGTAATTAAGACATGACGTAGGTTATCTTCTTTTAAAAAAGCTTTCTGCTGATCGGTTAAATCGGAAGCTTTGGCATTGCTTTCTGGAAATATTTTTCCGTTGTAAGTCCCTGCATTATAACCCGAAACTCCAGCTGGTAAAGCCTGATGACGGCTGTAAAGCATCAATCCCGCGATTTGTTCAACAGACATTTTGGAAGCTAAATCTTTGGCTCTTTCATCTGCCGAAAGGCGCCAATCTTCATATTTATCCAGCTTTCCGTTTTTATTTAAATCCTTAAACTTTTTTCCGTTAATCGTCAATATTTTGATGCCAGATTCAGGAGAATATCCCAAATCTGCACCTTTATTATTTTTAACAATAGTAAAATTTCCTTGCTGTGCCTGCATCGTTACGCTTAGAAAAAAAGCCAAAGCGGCAGTTATGATTATTTTTTTCATAGAATGAAATTTAGAATCTGAAATTAAGTGAAGCTTCTAAAGTGAATGGACGAATGTATGATCCAACCAAAAGCTGATCGTAATAACCTGAAGCATCTGTAATTAATTCTGCTCCGTTGATTGTTCCTTTTGCCCCTGTCTGATTTAAGAAGTTTACTGCGGTCAAGCCGATATCAAAATGATTGTTGATTTTGTAGTTTACACCTCCAAAGGTTTCCCATCTTGGCGCAAAATATAAAGCATTCGTCTGGTTCGCATACTGCTTGCTGAAGTATCTGAAACTAGCCCAGAATTTGAAATCTTTATATTTATAACTTGGGTCAATTTCCATTAATACTTTAGAAATTTCCAATACGTTTTTATCGTTATAAGAATAGTTATTTCCAAAAGCCGAGAAATCATAATTTTTGTAAACAGGATCTTGGAACGTAATTAAATAATGTAGATTAAATCCTTTAAATGGAGTTGCCACAATATCTGTTGTCCATCCTAAAGTCTGGATATCATAGAAAACCGTTGCTACTTCTGACTGAGTGGCATCAGCTGGATTCACTAAATTTAATCTTGCTAAATAATTATTTCGAGTTAAATAAGTAGCCTGAGAAACGATACTGAATTTATCATGATTGAAATACAATCCAAACGCTGCTAAAGGGCTTTTTGATTTCGCATTATTAGGTGCTACCGCTCCAGAATAACTTTCCAACTGACCATTTTTTTCTGTGTAGGTAAAGTCAGCAAGAACTCCGGCTCTTTTGGTTACTTTGTAAACCGCATTAATAGAACCTCCTAAATGAAACCAGTTGTTATCAAAATAGGTTTTCTGACTTGGATCAAATATTAAATCCGGCGTTCTTGGTGTTAAGTAATAATCTCCTTTTAATTTGTGGTATCTTAAATTCACTCCGTAAGCTAAACTCAAACGGTCTGTAATGGTCCAGTTATCTGAGAAATATCCAGATAATTTGTTTTCGAAACCATTGTGGTATTCACCTCCGACATTGTAATTGTAAAATCCGTCAGCATCTGTGTTAGAAGTTCCGCCTGGTGTGTTACGAACCAATTTATCAGGGTTTGCGCTTACAGTTTGATTAAAGAAAGAACGACTTGACGTAAAATCATCAACTTGGTAATAGTATTCCATCAAACCAAATCTCCATTGGTGTTTTTCTACATTTTTAGTGATTTCAAATCTCGACATTGCAGTTTTGGTTGGCGTGCCGTCTGTGTATAATCCCAGCATCGAATTTACATTTCCAACATAGGCATTACCAGTAGATTTGTATGTGAAATTATCTGCAGCAGTCGCTTGAAAAATTCCAAGTGGAATGGCAATTAACTGAGAAGCTTCAGCATAACGAAAACGAGTTGAGAAATTGAATTTCCAATCATTTGCTAAATCATAATTTCCTAAGATATCAAAAGTGTGAGAAGTTGATGCAGCATCGCTTCCGCCCATATCCGCAAATTTCGTTTCACCCGTCATGATGTCTTTAAACTTCATGATTCCGTCATTGACGATATAGGAATCACGTCCAATTCTAAAGTCGTTGTATTCTTCGACTTTTCCACCTTCTTTGTATCTGAAAACAGCATAATTTGTTAACGAAGCTGAATTGGCATATTTATACAAAAAGCTGATTTGTCCTTTTCCGTTATTGAATTTCTTGGTTAAACCTGCTCTGTAAATTTGTGTACGATCTGAATATTTGGCAAATTTTAAATCGAAAGAGTTTGGATCAAAATTGGCATAAGCACCCATTGTATAGGACCAGCCTTTTGCTAATGGCCCAGAAACATTTAGGTCGCCTTTCATCCATCCAAAACTAGAACCTGAAAAATTCCCCACGACTTCCAGTTTGTCCGTTCCTAGTTTGGTATAAGAATTAACGGCAAAACCTAAATCTCCAGTTGTAATCGCTGCTTCTCCAATTTTTAATAATCCTGTGCGTCCTAAACTCGTGCTTTGTCTCCAAGTACGGTTTGGCAGTTCTGGCCAGAAATAATAAACCACTGGTAAATCATTTTCCTGAATCGTGATACCACCCACAGTTGACGGCAACCCTATATTTACATCACGCGGGCCAGTGTTGTTGGCCGCATTAAGCATAACATTTCTATTTTTTTCTTCTTTAGTGTCTGATTCTACAATTTTGGTAGTTTTTTTAATTGAATCTGTAGCTTTTTGCTGTTTGTTGTCTTCTTGTGAAAAAGCCTCAAAAGCTGGAAAAAAAGCCAGACAGATTGTGGAAATAATTAATTTTTTCATGAGTAGTTTAAGTTAGGTTTTCTTTATGAAATTTTCATTGCTTCATAATGAAGCAATATTAATTACTATTTCTCATTTCAACAAATAATTGCTGTTATTATTTTCATTTTCACATAAAACAACCCGTATAAATTCCATAAAAACAACGAAAAGCTATTATCTTGAAAATGTTAAATTGACACTTCAAAAAAACTACCTCGTTTGCGTAAAGTATTGTAATTGTTGAAAAAAATAGATTCGAAAATGAGAAAAACGCAAAAACGTTTTGGAAGGAGAAATAAAAAAAACACATCAAAGGCTAAATTTGTGATGTGTTTTAAAAAGACAGAAAAAACTTAAACAATTTGACTCGTACAGATTAAAAAGTTTAAATTTGAAGCTAATTATACCGTCATGGATTTCAAAAAATTACTCGAAAAACGTTCCGAAGAGTCTTGGAAAAGATTTATTCCGACTCTTTCTATTGACTGCGTCATATTCAGTTTTCACGAAAATGAACTTCAGGTTTTACTTTTAAAATTAAGAGACCGAGAAGAATGGGGACTGCCTGGCGGTTATGTAGAAAAACTTGAAAATGTCGACGATGCGGCAATTCGGATTCTAAAAGATAGAACTGGTACAGAAAATATTTATCTGCAGCAATTTTACACTTTCGGAAACTTAAACCGTTCTGAGTTTGCTTTTCAAGATTATGATGACAATATGTGGCACAAACAGCGTTTTATTTCTATTGGATATTATGCTTTAGCAGAACATGGTCAGGTAAAAATGGATATTGATGAATTTTCGAGCATTGTTAAATGGCATTCGATAGAAAATCTTCCTGAATTTATGATGGATCACAGGGCTATTTTTGATAAAGCTTTAATTACTTTGAGGGAGCAACTAAACAATCACCCAATTGGCTATAATCTTCTTCCTGAGAAATTTACGATGCCGGAATTACAGAAATTATATGAAGGTATTTTAGGAAAAAAACTGAACCGCGGTAATTTTTACAGAAAAATTCTGCGTTACGATATTTTGACAAAACTGGATGAATCCCGTAAAGGCGGCGCACACAAAGCACCCGATTTGTACAGTTTTGATTGGGAAAAGTACAACAGTGCTTTAAAAGAAGGCTTACAAGGAAACTGGTAATTATTGCAATGGCAGAATTACTGTAAAAATTGTTCCTTTTCCAACCTTAGAAATCACTTCAATCGAACCATTGTGCAGGCTGATAATTTGTTTTACAATAGATAATCCGATGCCGTAACCATTTTCGTGATCTTTGTTTTTGCCTCGGTAAAATAAGTTGTAGATTTTTTCAAGATCGGCTTCCGGGATTCCTATTCCGTCATCTGAAAAGGTTAATGTAATTTTTTCTGATGAAGCGTTAATCTCTACATTACAAGAATGATTTTCAGAATATTTACAGGCATTTTCCATGATATTTGAAAAAGCAATCTGTAGCAGATATGGATTTCCAGTATAATTGTAAACACTGGAATCTGTATTGTCCAAGTTCATGTAACTTATTCCAATCTTGTATTTCACCTCTTTTTTATTGATCAGATTTAATTTGGCATCGACCAAAACTTCATCTATTCTCGTTGGCGACATTTTGATCTGTGAAATGTCATAATTCGCCCTTGCAAAATCTAAAAGGGCTGTCGAAAGCTGCGAAACATGATTGGCTTCTTCCAAAGCATTATCCAATGATTTTTTATAATCGTCAACGGTCTGATTTAGCTCTTTTCCTAGTTCAATTTCTGCAATCAAAATAGAAAGAGGTGTTCGAAATTCATGTGAAATGGTGGTCACAAAATTTCGATGATTATTAAAGGATTTTTCTAATCTATTGAAGGTTGTATTAAAGGTCTGAGTAAGTTCATAAAGCTCGTCTTTGGCTTTTGGAACCACAATTCGTTTGTTCAAATTATGCTCGGATATATCTCGAATTTGAAAGATAATATCTTTTAAAGGTTTTAGGGTATAATAGGAAAATCCAAATCCAATAATGAAAACCAAAACAATCGAAATAAAATATACATAAAGTACATTTTCTTTAAAAGCGTTAATATGATTAAGACCTGTTACGTCTATTGCTCTTCCTACGATATAATATTCTTGGTGATTGTCTTTGTATAAAATTCCTCGATATTGGTATTTTTCGTCTGCCCAGTTTAAAAATTTATTTCTTTTTATAGATTCTAATATTTTTTGATTTCCAAGCGGTGGCATATTGTCCGAAAAATACAGATTGAAGTTGCTGTCATAAACACTTATATCGGCTTCATTTAGTACCTTTTTATTTTTAGTATGCAGAAATTTAATGAGGTCTTTGTTGATTTGGGCATCAAATATAAACTCGGCGCGCCAGATTATTTTATAATCCAGACGGTCAAAGAATTCATCTTTTCTATTTTTTTCTGAAACAAAATAAACGCTGTAGGCAAATACGAATAAAATAAAAGCCGTTAAAATAGCATAAGTGAGGGCAGTGCGGGTTACTAATTTCATATTTTATTACTTAAAATAAATCCCATTCCCACTTTCGTATGAATTAGTTTCTGATCAAAATCTTTGTCAATTTTCTTTCTTAGATAGGCAATGTAAACATCTATATAATTGGTTCCGGTATCAAAATTATTTCCCCAGACATTATCGGCAATTTCATCGCGAGTAAGCAGTCTTTCCGGATGCTGCATCAGAAAATGAAGTAAATTGAATTCTTTCGGAGTGAGATTAATTGTTATTCCTTGTCTGTAAACTACTTTGGTTCGTTTATCCAGAACAAGATCATTATAAGTGATTTGAGAAGTTTCTTCAACAGTATGAACAGCATCATTTTTACGCTGTAATAAAGCTTTAACTCTGGCGTATAACTCTCTTATTTCAAAAGGTTTTACGAGATAATCATCTGCGCCGGCATCAAAACCTTCAATCTTTTCATCAATGGTTCCTAAAGCGGTCAACATGATGATTGGTATTTTTTTTCCGGATTGACGGATCTTTTTGCAAAAAGTAATGCCATCCATTCCAGCCAACATAATATCAGTAATGATTAATTCAAAATCAATTTTCCCTAAAAGTATAAGTCCTTCTTCTGCTTCTTCTGCAATATATACCTGATAACCCTGACTTTCTAATCCTCTTTTCAGTAAAGCCGAAACTCTGCTGTTATCTTCCACAATTAAGATCTTCATCTATGTCTGTTCCTTTTAAAATCGAGGTCAAATTTACGACAATATTTTCTTTTTCTAATAGAGTCTTAGAATTGAGCCGATTCTACACAAACACAAAACACACTGTATTACAACACTTTAAAATAAGAATAAACGCATTTCTAATAACATTCTATAAGCTTTCTAATACTTTTCTAATAACCCAAAGCACATCGTGAATCTACCTTTGTCGAGTCAAAAACAAGTAGTGATCACTACCAGAACAAAATGTAAATTTTAACTATACATGAAAACAAATTATTTAAAAATTGGATTGTGTTTTTTTCTGCTTGCAGGATTTATCAATACAATTAATGCTCAAAAAAAGAATGATTTTGGAAACCCAACTTTAACCAAATATTTAAACGATGAAAAAACACGTTCGATCTCATTCAGCGGTTACACAGAAATTTGGGCTCGATATGCAGAACTTAATCCGGGAAGTTTGGTAAATGGCGAACAGGTTAACAGTATTTCAGATTTATCATTGCGAAGAGTTAGGGTAAAAATGTCTTATCAGCCTACAGAAAAATTCACGTTTGTACTGCAAGGCGGTTTGACCAATGTAAACGTCGCTTCTAAAACTACTCCTGCATTTGAACTTTTAGATGCCTATGCAGAATATAAATTTAATGATGCGATTGCTGCCGGTGCTGGACGATCAACTTGGAGAGGTTTATCAAGATTTACAACCGGGCCTTTGAATACTTTATTATATGATTTACCCTCTTACGCCACTGCCAATGCAGGAATATCAGACGAAACAGTTAGAGAAATGAGTGTTTATGCTAAAGGACAAATCGGGAAATTAGATTATCGTTTGGTTATCGCTGATCCTTATACGAATGTAAGCGCTGATCCACAATACAATCTTGCTACATTCAGCAAAACACATCCTAACAAAGATTACTCAGGTTATTTTAAATATGAGTTTTTTGATACCGAAAGCAACAGTACTCCTTTCCACTCTGGAACTTACAACGGTAAAAAGAAAGTCCTAGCGCTAGGTGCAGGTTTTGAATATATGCACAATGCATTATGGCACTTAGACGAAGCAAAAACAACTATTAATGATGATGAAAAAAGTTTTGCCGTTGACCTTTTCTATGATACACCAATCAACAAAGACCGCGGTACTTCTTTCAGTGCTTATGCCATGGCGATGAATAATAATTACGGGCCAAATTATGTGCGTTATTCTGGCGTAAGTAATCCTGCAAGCGGTGTAAATACAACGGTAAGCAGTCTAAATGGTGCTGGGAACAATTCTCCTGTTATAGGGACTGGAAATACGTATTATTTACAAGTCGGCGGAACGCTTCCTTATTTCAACAAAGCCAAAAATAGTCTTCAGCTGCAGCCAGCGGGAAGTGTGATGCTTTCTGATCTTGACGGACTTCATGATAAAGCGCTGACTTATGATGCGGGGATTTCTTTACTGATGAACGGCATGTCTTCAAGATTAACTTTTGATGCCCAAAACCGTCCGATTTATACTTTAAACGATGCCAATCTAGCAACAGTTTCAGACCGAAAATGGCAGTATGTTCTAAAATATAGAATCGACTTTAATTAAAACGTTACGATTATGGAAAGACGAAATTTTATTATAAAATCAGCGAGCGCGGGAGCACTTGCATTGACTGGAGCAAAAGTACTGGCAAATACTTCAGCTGAAACAGAGCCACAGCATAAAACGGTTTATTTTCATTACCTGCTTTTCTGGCTTAAACCTGAACTTACACCAGCGCAAGTCGAAGATTTCGCCAACTTTTTTGAAGGTCTTAAAAAGCTGCCGTACGTAAAAAATGTCCGTTACGGAAAACCTGCCAATTCAACGCCAAGACCTGTTATGGATAATTCTTTTACTTACAATGCTTCTATGGAATTTGATTCATTAGAAGATTTAGAAACCTACGGTAAACTTGACGGGCATCTTGCTTTAGTGGCCCAATACAAACCATTCTTCAATAAAATGATGGTTCACGATTCTGTATACATTCAATAAAAAATTTTAAACACATAGAAACATAGTTATTTCTTTATCTAAAAAAGAATAGAGAAAGAAACTAGTTTCTAACACCTACTTACTATGTGTATTGACGCAAATGAAATGCCTTTCAACGGTGCCTAAACCTATGATTCTATGTGTTTAAAATTAATTACAAAAAAAATTATTACTTTTAAATTTAATACCAAAATGAAAAATCTATTAAAAGGATTTATCCTAACTGCATTTCTTATGGCAGCAAACAGCAATTATGCACAAGAGCACAAAAAAGTTCAAGTGAAAGCTATGGAAGAAGCCGCTGAAATTCCAGCGTACCGACTTATCAATAAACCTGATGGAAGCTGTACTTTCGAAAAAGGTTCTATTCCATCCTTAAAACACATGAATACCGCTTCTTTCTGGTACAGCAATAAAACAGAAGAATGGGAAAAAAATGCGCATCCAGCGCCAAGAAAACAATATGTTATTACGGTAAAAGGTAAAATTAGATTTAAAGTCTCAGACGGAAGTACTTTCATCATAGAACCTGGAGTAGTTTTACTAGCCGAAGATCTTAAAGGAAAAGGCCACAGTTGGGATATGGTAGACAGCGATGTTTGGGAAAGACTTTATATTCCGATTACCGAAAATTCAGATGATCTTTTTAAAGCTGAATCTAATTAAATGAAATAGTAAGCGATTGCAATAAAAGATGGATTTATTGCTAGTGAAATGAGGTGTTTGATTCGTCAAGCACCTTTTTTATTGACAAAAATATTTCGCTCCACCGGAGCTTTTGAAATCAACACAACTAAAATCCTATAAATATTCTGCCTCGCTGGGGCATCTAAACAGAAATAAAACAAAAAAAATCATACAATCCTTTTTGGATAACCTTTATTAGCTTGACAGCCTAAAAGTCCACAAGCAAAGCTTATTTTTAAGCCCAAAATTTCCACGAATTAATTTGTGAAAATTTGTGCAATTTGTGGCTAAAAAACTTTTTTCAAGAAGTTCGAAGCGAAATATACTAAGCACATCACTTTTATTTTTTTTGACATAAAAACAACTTTTAATTAACTGTATATCAAAAATTTATTTATCTTTAACATTCCCTCATCTTAACTCAGATTTACAATCTGAACAGCCTGACCATCTAAATTTTATAATTATGAAGTGGTTCGTCAATTTAGGATTTCCGTTTAAAAACAAGGTTGCAGTGCAAAATCTTGAACAAGACACAGCCGACTTAGAAAAAGGGAAAGAACTCTATCTTTCCAGCCAATTTTCTGAAGCTTTGTCTTATCTCGATAATGCTTTAAACTCAGGTTTTAATAGTACGGTTTATGAATTGAGAGCAAAGTGTTTCCAGCAGTTGAATTATCATTACAAAGCCATTGATGACTTTGATAAAGTGATTGAAGATAATCCGTTAGAGTTTTCTTATTACTACAGCCGGGCCGTTTCAAAAAATGCCATTGCTGATATCACGGGTCAAATTGAAGACCTTCAAAACTGCATTTATTACTACAAGAAAAATAAAAATATAGAAAGCCGCATTTTACAAAATCTTGAAACCGATTTAATTACCGCTGGAAATTATATCGAAAGCGTAAAAAATACGATTACCTCCGTTCCTAACAATTCTTACTTAGAAATAAAAAATCTGATTACCGAATGCCTGCTTCAAATCAAAAGAATCAGGCTTCGAACCAGAAGATTTAAAACACAAAGACTCAAATCTATTTCGTAGGCACAACACTATAAGACATTCCTTTTTTAGTGTCAAATTTTGCTGTGTAACCAATAGATGATTTCTCGCTTTTAATGTTCAATTTTTCAATTATAAATGGTTCAGCAGATCTTATAGAACAAACTCCTCCATTTTGAGAAACAATTTTTGCCTGAGTCAATTGACCAGCATTCCATTTTATATCTACTTTGAAATTTCCTTTTGCAGTAATGCCTTTAATTTCTCCGTCTGTCCAAGCATCTGGAAGCGCTGGAAGCAGATGAATTTCTTTATTCTGACTCTGCATCAGCATTTCGATTACACCGGCAGTTCCTGCAAAATTTCCATCAATCTGAAATGGCGGATGCGCATCAAACAAATTTGGGTAACAACCTCCGTGTCGTTTGTATTTAGGATCGTTATCTTTTGTCAATCTCAATTGATTTTTGAATAACTGATAGGCATGATTTCCATCCAAAAGTCTTGCCCACATATTTACTTTCCAAGCTAAACTCCAGCCTGTTCCATCGTCGCCGCGCAGTTCTAAGGTTTTCTTTGCGGCTGCAGCTAATTCAGGTGTTTTTAATGGCGAAATTAAATTAGCAGGATGCAAAGCATACAGATGCGAAGTATGTCTATGATGCGGATCTTCTTCTTCAAAATCTTTATACCATTCTAACAATTGTCCTTTTGCTCCAATTTGAAAAGGCAACAATTCGCCTGCTGCTTTATTTACTTTTTCTCTGAAATCTGAATCAGTATTTAAAATTTTAGAAGCTTCGGCTGTATTTTCAAATAAATCTTTTATGATTCCAATATCCATTGTAGAAGCCGTTGTTACAACACCTTTCTTTTTGCCATCGTAATAAAACATATTTTCTGGCGAAGTTGAAGGCATAGTAACCAAATGACCGTTTTTGTCTTTCTGAAGCCAGTCTAAACTAAATTCTGCAGCACCCTTTATAATTGGATATACTTTTTTCAGATAGGCAACATCACCTGTATATTCGTAATGTTCCCATAAATGCCTGCTCATCCAGTTGGCTCCCATATACCAGTTTGCCCACATAGGATCTCCTTTTCCAAAATCACCTACAGGATTCGTCATAGCCCAGATATCAGAGTTATGATGCAAAACCCAGCCGTTGGCATGATAATAACTTTTGGCTGTTTCTGTTCCTGTTACAGAAGCATTTTTAATGTATTCGTCAAGCGGAAAAAACAACTCCGATAAACTTCCCGATTCTACTGGCCAGTAATTCATCTGTAAATTAATATTTGTCGTATAATTACTGCTCCAAGGTGCACGAAGTTTATTATTCCAAATTCCTTGTAAGTTTGCTGGCGCATTGTGTGTACGAGAAGAAGAAATCAGCAGGTAACGTCCGAACTGAAAAAACAAAGCTTCCAATCCGGCATCTTTTTCTCCTTTAGCGTATTCTTCCAGTCTTATATCTGTTGACAGATTCGATTTATTGGTTTCTTTTTCATTCAATTTTAAGGAAACTCTATTGAAGAGTTTTTGAAAATCGGCAATATGCTCTTTTAACAAACTATCGTATTTTTTCGCAATTGCCTTTTTAATCGGAGCTTCGGCAAATTGATGTTCGTCTTTGCCTTCGCTGTCAGGGCATTTATCAAATCCGTTGAAACTTGTCGCAGCCGAAACAAAAAGTAAAATCTCCGAGGCATTTTTAATCACTAATTTATTTCCCTCTGAACTTATTTCTCCGTCTTTTATTACTGGTTTAACAATCAATTCGAAACGCATTCCTCTGCATCCTGATGGATCTTCATAAATGATTGGTTCTTTGTTATAATCAATATAATTTGGATCTGCATGTGATGGCGCTTTTCCTTTTAAAACCAAAGATTGATTCTGTATGGTTCTTTCATTTTTCAAAAGACTTGAAGCATCCAGTGTCACAGAAAGTTTCTTTAATTGATCTGTCGAAAGTTTAATGACAATACATTGTGCTGGAGCCGAAGCAAAGATTTCCCTTTTATAATTTACGCCACCAATTTTAAAATTTGTTGATGCTAAACCTGTCTGCAAATCAAGGCTTCTATGATAAGAATCGGGTTGAAGTCCACCAAAATCTTGTTTTAAAATAAGATCTCCCAACGGCATAAAACTTTCGCTGTAAGGTCCTTGCATGTTTTTAGTTAAAACATAGGCTTTTTCAAAATCCTCATTCGTCAACGCTTCTCTAATTAAGGCTAGATTCTTAAAAGCATCTGGATTTACATTTTTCTGTACTGGTCCGCCACTCCACAAAGTAGCTTCATTCAGCTGAATTAATTCGGAATCCACTCTTCCAAAAACCATTGCGCCAAGTGTACCATTCCCTACTGGCAAAGCTTCTGTCCATTCGACAGCAGGCTGTTGGTATTGCAGTTTTAAATCTTTTTGCGCAAAAACAGAAAATCCTGTCAGCACGAACAATAATAAAAGGCTTTTTTGAGAAAAATGATATGGCATATATTTTATTTTTAAATGATCATATGAATTAAAGGAGCCAATTTATATTTTTATAAACCTGTCAGGTTTACTAAATAAGAATAAAAAAATTTATTTCAATCCTCCTTTCGTATGAATATTAATTTTATATCGTTTTCAATTTCAAAACAGTTATAGAATAAGCAGGAAGACTCAATTGCTGTTTTCCTTTTGTTACTTTATATTCACTTTGTTTTGGGGTAATTTTTTTAGGATCTGCAAACGTGTTTTCATCTTGTAAATTGGCGCTTGCCAATCTGATCAAACTTCCTTTTGATCCCAATTTTGCTCCTTTCAAATCAATACTCACTTCTGATGTTGTTGCTGCTGTATTCACCAGTTTCACAATAATTTCTTTACTGTTGGCATCTTTTACTGCCGATGCATATAAATTATTCTGACCAATTAAAGCTTTACCATCCTGCGTAATATTCAACAAATCTGTTCCTTTATTGGTTGAGAATAACTGCTGCACATAGTAGTTTGCAGAACCATAAGATTGCAGATTATTGAACCAAATCATATCTGGTGTCCATTGCCAAGCATCTTCGTGAGCCATCAAAGGCGCATAAGAAGTTAAATGAACTACTGCTGCATTTCTTTCCAATCCTGTCATAAAAGCGGCTTCAGAGAAAGCACATTCCCAATTGTTTCTATTATTTGGGTTTGCTCCTGAAACACTCTGCGCTGCATATTCTCCTGCAAATATCTTTGGTCCTTTTCGGTCATAATTATCGTAACGTCCAGCATTCTCTCTAAACCACTGCGGGCTTTGATAATAATGTTCATCAACCAATTCTGCATTAAGCTTCTTAAGCTCTTTCATTGCATAGTCGAAATGCTCACCATCTGGCGAAGGACCACTTCCAGAAACTATAATGATATCTGGATATTTTGCCTTGATCGCTTTTTCAAAAACTTTATATCTCTCGATATAATCTGTTCCCCATTGTTCGTTTCCTACTCCAATATATTTTAAATTAAACGACTTTGGGTGTCCCATATCCGAACGGATTTTACCCCAAGTTGTCGTAACGGCTCCATTGGCAAATTCAATTAAATCTAAAGCATCTTGTACATACGGATCTAATTCGCTCATTAAAGCTAATTCTCCTGTATTGTATTGACATGCCATTCCACAGCTCAAAATTGGAAGCGGTTCTGCTCCAATATCTTCCGAAAGCTGGAAATATTCAAAAAATCCTAAACCGAAACTTTGAAAATAATCTGGTGTTAATTTATGGTTGAATTCAACATTCCATCTGTTCATCATGGTTTTTCTATCCTCCACATTTCCAATCGATTTTTTCCATTGGTAACGATCAGACAGCGTTCTTCCTTCTACAATACAACCTCCCGGAAAACGCAAAAATCCTGGTTTCACATCGTATAAAAGCTGTACAAGATCTTTACGAAGTCCATTCTTTCTGTTTTTCCAAGTATCTTCTGGAAACAACGAAATCATATCCAAATCAATCGTTCCTGTTCCTTCAAAAGTGATTTTCAGCTTCGCTTTTGCCTCAGTTTCAGTTGTCGTAAATTGTGCTGTATAATTCGTCCAATCGTCTGATTTTGGAACTATACTGGTTTCTCCCAGTACTTTTTGATCTTTATTAATCAGCTGGAAGATAATCTTTTTAATCGCTCCGTTATGATTGGCAGCTTTTAATGAAAGATTGTATTTCGCATCTTTCTTCACTCCCATTCCTCTGAAACCTTCATTTATTAAAGCATAACCTTTATCATTATTAATTTCAACCCTGCAAAAATTAGTATTATTTGCCGCTATGTTAATGGGCAGTGCGCTACCAGATTCTTTGTTTAAAGACGATCTTTTGGTATTAGGCTGTTCCCATCCCATTAAAGGCTTTTCAAATTCAAAAGATCTGTTTTTAATCATTTCCGCGTAAAGCCCACCATCTGCTGCAAAATTGATGTCTTCAAAAAACAAACCGAACATGGTTGGCTGAATTTTAGTTATTGTTTTGGAAGCATCAACTTCTAAAGTTGCTTTTTGAGCATTTCCATAAATACTGCTTAACAACAAACCTCCTACGAATAATGTTGAAATTAAATTTCTTTTCATTGTATTATTTTTATAGTGAGAATATACTTGCAATATATTAATTAATCTTTTTTAAGCCTATTATAAAGTATCACGCTATAAAGATTTATTGTGACTTTTACACTTGTAAAACTTATACAAGAATAAATTACTTCTTAACGGCCTCATACTTATTTGGAAAAGCCGCTTCTCCATCTAAATTGACTACTTTTAAAACATCTACATTTTTACTTTCCACTGCATATTTAAAGTATTCTGGTTTGTTTTTTCCCCATTGTACTGTGCAATTCTGAACTTTTATGCTTTCGGCAGTATCAAAATAAAATCCAGAAGTGCTTCCTTTTACAAAACCTTCAACATTTGCTGGTCGTCTGTCGTATAATCCACCAGGAAAAGAAGTTGTTTTGTCCATAAAAACACTCACGTTTTCAAAAACAATATTCTTGATTTTATCTTTTGATTCGCCGCTTACAAAAACACCGTTTTCTCCTGTGCATTGAATATTAGTAAAATAAATATTCTTAATCTCTCCCACTTTTCCTTCTGTTGCGCCTTTTGGAAAACGCCAGTTTGCATCTTTATGATTCGCTTTGGCTCTGCTGAAAGCCGTTACATAAATCGGTTCTGCTTTTCCCCACCAAGTATCGGTGTTTAATTTACTTTCGATAATGATATTAGAGAAAATAACATCGCTTACCGTTCCTTCATCACGATTTTGAATTCCTAATGCGCGATTGCTGTTTTTAATAATACAATTATTAAAAACGACCTGTCTGATAGCATCCATATTTTCTGAACCAATTTTAATGGCACAACTGCTGCTGGTCATGGTACAATTGGTTACGGTAATATTTTCGCAGGCTCCAAATTCTTCAAACTCCCTTCTGTTTTTCAGACAGATGCAATCGTCTCCACTTTCGATATAACAGTCACTGATTCTCACATTTTTAGAATGATCCAAATCAATTCCATCACTGTTGCGGACTTTCAAGCTGTTCAATAATGTAATACCACTGATGACAACATCATTACAACCAACCAAATGTACTGTCCAATACGCCGAATTTCCGATATGAACATCTTTGATTCTAATATTTTTTCCGCCAATGATTGTCAATACGTGAGGTCTTGGATCTAATACATTAAACGGCTTTAAGACATAAGCATCTTCCTCTTCTGCTCCCATAAAAGAAATTCCGTTTCCATCTATTTTCCCGCTTCCGCTAATGGTAAAATCTTCTATATTTTCTCCTCCAATCCAAATTGTTCCTTCTCCCGGATTGGTTCTGAAAGCACTTTTGGTATACAGCTTTTCGTCAGGACTTGCTAATAATTTAGCACCAGCTTCGATATGCAAATCTACTTTTGATTTTACATCAATTGGCCCGGCCAAAAAGGTAAACGGTGCTGGAATTAAAACTCTTCCTCCTGTCTTACTGCAAGCATCAATTGCTTTCTGAATGGCTGCAGCGTCATTGGTTTTACCGTCTCCTTTTGCTCCGTATTTTTTAATGTCGTAAACCTTTTGTGCAGCAGCAGTCAGGGAAATACAAAAAATAAGTAGCGCGATTATAGATTTCTTTTTCATGTTTTTAATTTTTTTTATGTCACGAAGGCTCAAAGGCACTAAGTTTTTTTGTCTCACGCAGATTTAAAAAGATTTGAGCAGATTCTGCAGATTTTTTTTAAAGCAATCAAATTAAATCTGCTAAAATCTGCCGGATCTGCGTGAAACAAAATTTTACAATCTCTGATAAAAAACTTTGCGTCTTAGCGCCTTTGTGGCCAATTCTTAATGAGCCGGTAATTCAAATTTATTTTGCTCTGGTTCGATTTTTCTTTTTAGAGATTCACTGTCCAGATTACTTGATGAAACATCTTTAAAAACAATTTGATTGATTTTGTCCGAAGGAATATCAATGGCTTTCATGCTCAGATTTTTTACATCGTCAAAGACGAAAGCGGGGCGAAAATCTTCCTTATCTAAAATCAGTTTTATGTTTTTCATTTCGATTCCGTTTACGTGACGAACGTAAAATCCCCATGAAGGCAATTCGCCAAACATGGTAAATTCAGGATATCCGCTGCTATTTTCTTTTACATCTTTCAATCGGCTTAAAGGATGATACGCCATTCCTTTTGAAGCTCTTCCCGGATAAACGATTTCAATGTTTTCTAAAGTCACATTCTCTATTGAATGTCCCGGAATTCCAGCAATAGAAGACGGGAACGGATTGTGGAAATAATCAACCTCTGGCCCACGCATATCGTAATCAATATCTGGACGCCCAAACGGAATCTGTGCTTTTACATTTTTAACTGATACATTTTTGATATAACCTGGTTTATCTCCATTTCTATGACCTAAACGAATCAAGATTGCATTTCCAGTATTTACTGCCGTAATATCCGAAACTTTGATATTCTCGATCTCCGCTCCGTCAACAGATTCAATGGCAACCGCCGATCTGAATGTATCAAAAACTTTAATGTTTTCGATTGTTACATTTTTGAAACTGCCATAAGAACCCGTTCCAAATTTTACCGCATTGGCGCTTGATCTAATCGTACAATTTCCAATGTAAATATTATTATTATGTAATCCCGGTATTTCCGATTTTAAACAGATTCCGTCATCTGCAGCGTTTACGTTGCAATTTGTAATTCGGGCATTTTCACAGCCGTCAAGGTCAATTCCGTCATTGTTCCAATACGCACGGCTTTCCACTTTCATAAAATCAATTACAATGTTTTTGCATGCTCTGAAACACATTGTCCAGCCTGGACTGTTCTTCAAAGTAATTTGCGTCATGGTGATTGAATCACATTTTACAAACGAAATCAGTTTTCCCCTTCCGTCTTCAGGGCGCATTCTTCTGTAATTGTATTTTGGATCTATTCGAACTCCTGTATGATGTAGAGAATCTATTGCCAATGCCAGTTCTCTTCCCTGTCCGTCTATAATTCCTTTTCCGTTTACTGCTATATTTTTGGATTCATTGGCAATAATAAAAGCTCTGATTCCTTCGTATTTTGGATAATCATCTGGATTGGTACTTCCTAGCAAAACAGCTCCTTCTTCAAAAAATAATTCGACATCATTTTTTAAAATAATACTACCCGACAGAAAGGTTCCTTTAGAAAAAACGACTTTTCCTCCTTTACTTTTATTGGCCGCGTCAATTGCTTTTTGGATTGCTTTTGTATTCAACGTTTTTCCATCCCCAACAGCTCCGTATTTTTTAACATCAAATACCTTTTGCGCCGAAACGGTTAAGGAAATACAAAATACCAATAGTGCAATTACAAAATTTCTTTTCATTTCTATTTTTTTTATGCTACAAAGGCTCAAAGACACAAAGTTTTTTTTAACCATATAAGTAATATAAGATAATTTAAGTTTTGTCTTGATTGACCTTATATTACTTATATGGTTTACTTTCAACTTAGCGACTTAGAGTCTTTGTGGCAATTTTATAACTTAAAATTTACCAGAAAACAGTATACAAAGCCACTAATATTCCGCTGATAATAAAAGAACCAACAATAAACTCTGATGATACTTTGAACATCGATTTATCTACTTCTATTTTATGAATTTCAGACTCTTCTTCAGATACTGGTTTTGCTAAACTAATTCCCACCATTATCAATACAATGATAAAGAAAACAATGGTCATACGATCTAAGAAAGGATAGTCTGGGAAAGCTCCTTCTGTCCACATTGGCAGGAATTTTAAAATCGCGGCAAGTGGAACCGTTAATAACGCCCCTGCTAATCCAGCTGTTGGCGTTGTTTTTTTCCAGAACATTCCCAGCAAGAAAATCGCTAAAACTCCAGGCGAAAAGAATCCCACATATTCTTGAATAAACTGATAAGCCTGATCTAATGATTTTAATGCTGGCGCTACAAAAGCGGCGATGATCATGCAAACTACTACGCACCATCTTCCTGTACGCACCAATTTCTTTTCTGATGCTTGAGAATTAAAGTATTTTTTATAAATATCTAAAGAAAATATAGTTGAGATACTATTCGCTTTTCCTGCCAAAGAAGCCACAATTGCCGCCGTTAAAGCAGCCAAAGCCACACCTTTTAATCCTGCAGGCAATAAATTCATTAAAGTCGGATAGGCATGATCTGGTTTTAAAACTCCAGCTGCATCCACCATTTCCTGCTGAAACATTCCGTTTTCATGCATGACAAACATGGCAATACCCGGTAAAACAGCAATAATTGGAACCAACAATTTTAAGAAAGCAGCAAACAAGATTCCTTTTCTGGCAGTCTTCAAATCGGCACCTAAAGCTCTTTGAACAATATACTGATTGCATCCCCAATACGCCAAATTATTGATTAACATACCTCCAACTAAAACCGACATTCCTGGCAGTTCATTGTAATGTGGATTGGATTCATCTAAGATCATATGTAAATGTCCCGGTGCTTCATCAGCAATAATGGTCAGTGCTTTTAAAATGTCTTTCCCAAAACCAAACTGATCTGAAAGCAAGGTCAAAGCCAAATAAGTCGTCACTAATCCGCCCAGAATTAACACGATAACCTGAAACATATCGGTATATCCGATTACTTTCATCCCTCCTAAAGTTACGATAACAGAGAACAAACTCAAACCAATAACACAAAACTGAAAACTTATTGGAGCAATAGAAGAAATCGCCAAAGCACCTAGATAAATGATAGACGTAAGATTCACAAATACGTAAATCAACAGCCAGATAATGGCCATAATTGTACTTACGGTGCCACTGTATCTTTTGGCGAGAAACTGAGGCATGGTAAATATCTTATTTTTAAGATAAACCGGTAAAATAAACATTGCCACAATAATTAAAGTGGCAGCCGACATCCATTCATAAGAAGCAATCGCAAGTCCGATGGCAAAACCCGACCCACTCATGCCGATAAAATGTTCTGCTGAGATGTTAGAAGCGATTAAAGAAGCTCCAATTGCCCACCAGGTCAATGAGCCTTCGGCCAAAAAATATTCGTTGGAACTGGTTGCAGCCGTTTTTTTGCTTCTGTAAATATACATTCCATAGGCAGTGACTATGACAAAGTAAATAAAGAATACAATGTAATCTGCGGTTTGTAATACATTCATAATGTGTGGTTATTGTGTGGTTAGATAGTATGTAGCTTTACATAGTGCTTTGCACTATGGTGATGCTTTATCCCCTTCGGGGAATGTTATTATATTTTTAGAAACCATTTCTTTTTATATAAAAAATAGAGCAACAAAAGCTGTACGACGGTTACTGACAAAGCCGCGAAAAAAGGTTGCCAAACAATCGACGTATATTGTATAAGTCCACCAAAAACATAATCTGCCGTATGTTTAAAATCTACGGAACCTTCGGCTGCTATATAAATTAAAATAGAATTGGAACCGATTAAAACCAATGGGAATGCCCATTTTTGAAAGCCGAATAAGTCAATTATTACATAGAAAAAAACAAAAAATAAAATACTGAATCCGCCAACAAAACAAACAAAGGAACTCGTCCATAAATGTTTATTGATTGGAAAATTAATATTCCAGATTAATCCTGCAATAATCAGAACTACCGCAGTTAAAGTCATTAAAAGTAGTTTTACTTTTATCGAAAAAGGACATTTTGCCTTTAAAAACGTTCCAATAAAAACACCTAATAAAGCTGTTGAAATCGCTGGAAGAGTTGAAAATATCCCTTCTGGATCATAAACGGTACTATGTAATCTTCCTGGTAAAAGCAAACGATCAATGTAGCCTTCCAGCGAACCTTCTTTGGTTAAAACTCCTGCTCCAAAATCAGGTACAGGAATCCATTTCATGGCAATGTAATAGCCAATCAAAATTCCGAAGAACCAGATTAATTGTTTCTTGAAATCAAAATTTAAATAAATGATTCCGGCAAAAAACCAAGCCAATCCGATTCGGCCCAAAACACTTGCAAAACGAGTATGATCAAAACCATCAAATCGAAGCAAACCATTTACTATACATCCTAAAACCAGTAAAATACAGGTTCTTCTTAGCATTGACAAATAGATTTTACGCTTCTCGCTTGAAGGTAATTCCTGTGGTGTTTTTACTCCCGCCAAACTCATTTTCTTTTCAAAAGAGAAAGGCATCGAAACTCCAGCAACAAATAGAAAGACAGGAAAAATCATATCGTAAAATGTAATTCCATTCCATTCCGCATGATGCAGTTGCGAAGACATCCAGATAAAAATAGGAATTGGCGCTGCTTTGGCCAGAGCATGAATAATATGTTCGCCGCTCATAATCCAAAACATAACAAATCCGCGAAGCACATCTAAAGAGATTAGTCTTCCATTTGTAGAGTTACTCATTTTTTTTTAGTATTCAGTGGTCGGTTGATAGTTTTTTTTAGTTCTCAGTCGTAATTTTTAGTTTTCAGTTGCAGTCACAGTTTTCAGTTTTTACTGTGAGTTTTTTAGTTCTCAGTCGCAGTTTTCAGTTTCAACTGTCACTGCAAACTGCGACTGTAAACTTTATTTTATTGGTTTAATAACAAATCCGTAGTTATACTCACTTTTTGTTAATTGATATTGTTCATGAGGTGGTAATCCCCAGCTGTTGTCTCCCCCTAATCCGCGTTGGGTTAAGTCGACACAAACAACTACTTCATTTCTTGGAGTAATATCGCTGGAATGGATATTCTTTTTAGAAATTCCACCGTCAAAATCACTCGGATAATTATTCAGAGTACTTATACCTAAAGGTTGCAGACCTTTTATTTCCAAGCCATTTCCTGAATTGCTTGACAATTTAAACCAGCGTATATCGGTCTTGTATCCATTTTCTTGTGGGCGTGTATAAGGCACATATTGGTCTGCAACTTTACTAGTATAAATTCCTTTGAAGGATGCTGTTTTTCTGTCTGGATAATTTTCTAAAGGGCCTCTTCCGTAATAATCCAGATTTTCCAAAGTGTTTTTTAAAGTAAAAATCATTCCGAAACGCGGTAATTCCGGAACCGGATTCGTCCCTTTTTTATAAGCAACGTTTATCTCTAAATCTCCATTGTTTCCTAGTTCATATTTGATTGTGTAATCAGAAGCAACATCATTCAATTTTAATTTCGCAACGATATATTTTTTGCCGTTTTCTTCTGTCTGTTTAATGCTTTCTAAAGAAGTATTTTTCCCAGCCGTTCTCCAGACATTGGTTCTAATCTCCATTTTATTTCCGATGTCATTATCGGTTGGTGCTCTCCAGAAATTAGGTTCTGGATATTGTTTGAAATATTCTTCTCCTTTCAAACTGTAATACGAAATCAAACCAGTTGACTTGCTGATTTTAACCGTAACATTATCTGAAGTCAGTACAAACTGGTCTTTCTCCTCCTGAACTTTTGCAGAATTTATTTTTTCTGATTTTTCGAAATATTTACTGTCTTCAATTACAAATTGTTCTTTCGCAATTTCAAAGTTTTTAGGCAATAATTCCGACCCTTCTTTTGTGTTGGCAAAAACATTCAATAAATATTCTGTCCCTTCTTTTGCTTCTATTTTTGGTAAATCAAGCTTAAACTGTTTTTTTGTTTTTGGATCCAAAGAAACATTGATTGTTCCTTCTTTGATCACTTTACCATTTTCCAGAACTTCATATCTAAAGTTGTATTTATTCAAATTAGTAAATCCGAAATCATTATTAATTTCGATTACACCGTTTTTAATATCAACTGCTTTGAATAAAATATTCTGATATACTTTTTTTACTTCAAAAGCTCCGACATGAGGTGTTCTATCTGGGTAAACTAATCCGTTATGGCAGAAATTTTCATCGTTTAAATAATTCTGGCTTACCATATCGCCACCATAAGTCCAGTATTTACGACCCGCTTCATCAACTCCATAAAATCCCTGATCTACCCAATCCCAGATAAATCCTCCCTGCATGTTTTTGCTTCCGCGAATGATATCCCAATATTCCTGAAAATTACCGCTACTGTTTCCCATAGCATGCGAATACTCACACATGATATAGGGGCGAGTCACTTCTTTTCTTGCCGCATATTCTTTCATGTATTCGATTGTTGGATACATTGGGCATACGATATCTGTATTTTCGTTTTCTTTTGCTTGCTCAAACTGAACCAAACGAGAATTGTCTCTCTTTTTAATCCATTTATAGGCTTCGTGGAATACAGGTCCGTTGGCACTTTCGTTACCTAATGACCAAATAATTACCGATGGCATATTTTTATCTCTTTCAACAAGACTATAAATTCGGTCCAAATGTGCTTCTCTCCATTCTGGAAGATGGCCAGGATTCGTTTTTGGATTCATCCACATTAAGGGCTGTCCCTCTACTCCCATTCCGTGGCTTTCTATATTGGCTTCATCGACCAAAAACAAACCGTATTTATTACATAGCTTTACCCATAAAATATTGTTAGGATAATGACTGCAACGAACCGAATTAATATTCAGCTGTTTCATCATTTTGATGTCTTTCATCATCGTAGCTTCGTCCTGATAATGTCCGGTTACAGGATTATGTTCGTGAATATTTACGCCATGAACCATCAATCGGACACCATTTACCAGTAATTGTCCGCCTTTTAATTCTACTTTTCTGAATCCGATTTGTGTTGAAACGGTTTCTACAATTTCTCCTTTAGCATTTTTTAAGGTTAAAAGTAAAGTGTACAAATTCGGTGTTTCACTGCTCCATAATTTCGGACTTGAAACAGCCTGAGAAAAAGTAACATTCTGAATTTTTGAAGCTTCAAAATTGACATTAAACTCTTTACTGAAAACGTTTTTACCAGAAGCATCAACTAATTTTGCCACCAGTTTTTGATTGTTTATCGCTTTTGAAGTCAGATTTTTCAAACTCACATCAACATTTAAACTTCCGTTTTTATACTTCGCATCTAAATCCGGTTTTGCAAAGAAATCTGAAATACGAACATCCTCGGTACTATACAAATAAACATTTCTGTCAATTCCGGAAAGTCTCCACATGTCCTGATCTTCCAGATACGAACCGTCACTCCATCTGTACACTTCGACAGCCAGATTATTTTTTCCCGGTTTTAAATATTTAGAAATATCAAATTCTGCAGGGCTTTTGGTGTTTTCAGTATAACCCACTTTTTCGCCGTTTACCCAAATGTACATAGCCGATGTTCCTGCTTCAAAATGAAGAAAAACATGTCGGTTTTTCCAGTTTTCAGGCAGAACAAAATCTTTTTTATAAGACCCGACAGGATTATCCCAATGATTGATGAAAGGCGGATTTTTCTCAAATGGATACGTAATATTGGTATAAATGGGCACACCATATCCGTTTAATTCCCAATTGGAAGGAACCTGAAGGTCTTTCCAATGCAGTGTACTGAAATCTGTCTTGTAAAAATCTTTTGGGCGCTCATCTGGCGTTGGCGACCAGGAAAATTTCCACGTTCCGTTTAAAGAAAAATACCAAGGTGAATTTTCATATTTATCCATTATGGCAGAAGTTTCATCTGCATAAGGAAGAAAAGCGGCGCGAGCTGGTTCTCTGTTAATTTGAAATACCTGAGGATTTTCCCAATCGTTACGGTCTTTTTCCTGAGCCGAAATACCCACCGAGAAAAACAGTAAAAGGCTTATAAAAAATATTTTGGTTTTCTGCATTATTTTGGTTTTAGATAGCTTGTAATTATTTTTTTCAACACATAGAAACATAGTTTTTCTTTGTATAAAAAGGCATTTCATTTATTACAAAAAACATAGCTATGTGTGGGAAACTAGTTTCTTTTAATCAATACTCTTACACTCAAAAAAATCTATGTTTCTATGTGTTTATATAAACTTTTAAAACTTCAATTTCTCTGGCAAATATTTAGCAACTAATTCTTTATAATAAGGAAGCAATGCTTTTACATCTGGTTTAACCGGTGCTTTGGTGTACAAATCATACGGATTGAACTTTCTTACCCAGTCAAACATTTCAATGTCTTTTTCATTCATTAAATGGGCATAAGCATTTTCTTTATGCTGAGAATAAAAAGAATGGTATCGAATCATATACAAAGCCGGATCCGGCAGATAATCTTTCATAATCTGATACAGATATTCGTCGTGTCCCCAGCTCATTTTTACCTTATCCAGTCCGCAGTTTTGTGTGTAGATTCCCAATTTAGTATTGAATCTCTCGTCTGTATAATCCGGATTTTCTTTGAAAAATTCCGAATACACAATTTTATCCGAATACGCACAGCCAACCGGAAATGTATCTCCAACCACAGCCCACTGCGGTTCTCCAAACAAACATAAAACTTTACCCAAATCGTGAATAAAACCTGTCAGTACAAACCAATCCGGATGACCATCGGCACGAATGGCTTCTGAAGTCTGTAAAAGGTGTTGTGTCTGATCTAAGTCAATATCTGGGTCGCTGTCGTCTACAAGTGTGTTCAAAAACTCAACAGCTTCCCAGATTGACATTTCTTTTCTATTGAATTGGAGAAATTCCTGTTCTTTACTGCATACAAAGTCATACGTTTGATAGGTATGGTTGATTCTGTAAAATTCCTTAACCGTTTCTACTCTTTCCGAATCGACATAATTCCTGAATTCTTCTTTCTGCTTTTCTTTTACTTCTTCATTTTCTTCAGAAGGATCAGGATATCGCATTAACAAATCATCTTCCCACTCATCTAAATTTTTCAACGGATTGTCTGTATCTATATGCTTTTTCATAATGGTTAATAGTTAAAAGTTACAACACAAAAATAGAATTACATACTCCTTTCAAAATGGATTAATACATCAAAAACATGGATAAATTTGATTATTGTAGGATTTTTATATATTTAATTGCTTTTTTTGTCATTTCGACCGAAGGGAGAAATCACACGCGGGAATCTACAAAGATTGGATATTAACTTTACGGAATTTCTTGTGTGATTTCTCCCTTCGGTCGAAATGACAAACTACAAGCAAAAAATCTTTGTCAAAGTTTTAAACTTTGACAAAGATTGACAGCATTATAAATAAGTTTCTAATTAATAATTTTACTAGGAGGAAAACCAAACTGCTTTTTAAAACAACGACTAAAATACAGAGGATCATTAAACCCGACTAAATTCGTCACTTCTGAAACATTGTATTTCTTCGTTTTAAGCAGTTCTGCTGATTTCTTCAATCGAATCGTTCTGATGAATTCGTTTGGAGCCAAATCCGTTAATTCTTTGATTTTTCTGTATAATTTTGAAGAACTCACGCCCAATTTATCACACAGAAAATCAGTTGAAAGATCTACTTCACTTAAATTATCGTTGATTAAATTAGTTACTTTTTCCATAAATTCCTCATCAATTGGCGAATGCGTCAGCATACTGACTTTGCTTTCTACTTCTCCGGAGAATTTCTGTTTCAGTTCTAATCTCGATTTGATCATATTTTCTATTACCGTTTTAAGCAATAAAGGCTCAAAAGGTTTTACCAAATAACCGTCGGCGCCTGTATCGTAACCTTTTACTTTGTCCATGTTTTCAGAAAGAGCCGTCAGCATTACAACCGGAATATGACTGATGAATTCATCATTTTTAAGTTCACGACAGAATTCTAATCCGTCCATAATTGGCATCATGACATCGGTAACGCATAAGATTGGTTTAATTTGTCGGCAGATTTTTAGACCTTCCATTCCATTTTCTGCCTCATAAACTTTGTAATAATCAGACAAATAATCTACCAGATATTTTCTAAGTTCGTTATTGTCTTCAATTACTAATATTTTTTCTTTTAAATCGGTATTTTGAATAATTTTCTTCGCCGCTTTTTCAGGAATCAGCATACTCAGATTATCATTTTTAAGCGCATATTCGAATACCTCTTTATTCTCGTAAGAATCACGGTCAATAGGAATTTCCACTCTAAACCTACTTCCTTTTCCCGATGTACTTTCGACAGCAATAGTTCCCTTATGAATCGCAACCAAAGATTTCACCAAAGACAAACCAATCCCCGATCCTGTATTATTCGCTTTACTGTTTGTAGCCTGATAGAATCGTTTAAATATTTTCTCCTGACTCTTTAACGGAATTCCGATTCCGTCATCGGCCACCTCGATTACCAGAATGTCTTCAACCGTATCTTTCAGCCTTACATACAAATCAACGTTTCCATTTTTGTTGGTAAACTTTAAGGCATTCGATAAAAGATTGTAAAGAATCTTATCGTATTTATCATTGTCCAGCCAGCCGTTTATTTCCTCATCTTCGGTAATAAAATTGAGCTTAATCTTTTTATTATATGCCATTTCTTTAAACGAATCGAAAATGTTTTTAGAATAAGGCAGAATATCCGTTTTGGTCACTTTCAGTTTCAATTCGCCTGATTGTGCTTTTCTAAAATCCAATACCTGATTCACTAGATTCAGCAATCTACTGGCATTTTGATAGATTAAATTGTAACGGCTTTTTTCATAATCGGTTGCATTGCTGTTTTCGTCTAAAAGCTGTTTGGCAGGTCCTAAAATCAAAGTTAAAGGCGTTCTTAATTCATGCGAAATATTCGTGAAGAAACGGAGTTTTTCGTTGTTCAGTTTGATGTCGTGTTCTCTGTTTACTTTTTCGGTAAGCAATTCTTGCTTTAAACGAATTCGGTTTTTAATTTCTTTTCTAATGAAATAGAAAATTCCAAACAAAATCGCAAAAAACATCAAAAACGATGTCGGTGTCAGCCAGAACGGAGGCAGAATTTTTATTTTATACGAAACCGTTTTACTCCAATATCCATCACTGTTGCTGGATCTGATTTTAAAAGTATAATTTCCCGGATAAAGGTTGGTATATTGAACTATTCTCGAAGTACTGTTAGCCGTAATCCAATGTTTGTCAAAACCTTCCAGCATGTATTGAAACTTATTCAGCTTTTCATTTGCAAAAGATGGAGCCGAAAACTGAAGAGAAAAATTTCGGTTTTTATGGCTTAATTCTATTTCATTTCCATAATTCAAATCCTTAGAAAGCGGAATTTCTCCATTGATTTCCATTTCCGGAAATACTTCTTCGTTCTGAATTTTAAACTCCGAAATCACAGGTAATGGTGACCAATTGTTTCTTTTCATTGCCGGTGGCGAAAAAGAAATAATTCCGTTTTTACCTCCAAGGAAAATATTCGAATTATTAAAATAAAAGAAACCGCTCGAACTGAAAACGTCCAGTCTGTTTCCACTGTTTACATGGTAAATACTAATATCTTTTAGATTAGATTTTACGAAAGCAATATTATTGTTGTTGATATTCAGCCAAAGATTTCCATTGGCATCAGATAAAATATCGGTAATCCATTTTCCCGAAAGTTCTTTCAGATTTTTTACAGGCTCAAACTCATTCTTTTTCGGATTAAACAAACACAATCCGAAACGCGTTGAAGCCCAGATTTTTCCTTTTACATCTACTAAAACATCACTTACATTTTCATCATGTGGGACACCTTTTTCTTTGACAAAAAGTGATGAATACGTTTCTATTTTTCCTGAAGTAATATTGTATTTCACCACTCCGGTTTCAGTCGCAAACCATACGTTATTTTTAGCATCTCTCTCGATAGCATTAATCTGAAAATCAGGTAATAGTTTACTTGACGTTTCTACTTGCAGTGTTTTAGTATTTAGTATTACAGCTCCTTCTCCAAAAGACCCCACAATTATTTTATCCTCTGCAATTTTTCGAAAAGCAAAAACAGGCGATTTTTCAAATCCTGCCTTTATTTCCCTCGAAGAATTATTCATGTAATTGTACACCAGAATGTTTCCGTCCCACAGTCCACAATAAAAAATCCTTCCATCATCAGAATAAATGCTGGCAATATCTTTTCCGGTATTGTGTAAAGGAGTTGAGCCTTTTATATTCGAAAGATAAAGTCCGTTATGATAGGTTGCAACAATTACTTTTTCATCATAAGTCTTAGCAAAACCACGAATTCTAGGTGCCTGATTGCCAATCGAACGTGAAATATCTTTGTTTAAAGTAAACTGATTTTCATATGGATCGTATTTGTCCAAACCGTCTTCAGTTCCAATCCATAATACTCCGGATTTATCAAAATACAGGGATGCAATTAAATTATCGACAAGCGAAGTATCATCAGACAAAATTGAATAATACCATTTGTAATTGCCGCTTTGAATGTCTTCCAGCTGATCGCAAACTAATAATCCGCCTAAAGTTCCAACCCAATATTTTCCGTCGGGAGCTTGTGCAACCGATAGAAAATAAGGGCCTAAAGCACCTCTAACCTGTTTGTTATCAATATATAAATTAACAAATTGATTTCTGGTTTTGTCTAGTTTATACAATCCTTCGCGAGTACCAATAAAAATATCCGACTTGGAATCTTCGTAAATAAAGTTGATGTATGGATTTTTGACGCTTGAATTTGGAACAGAAAGTGTATAGGTGTTAATCCTTACAATCGCTCCTTTTGTGTCCATTGTAATTTTGGCCACACCTGATTTTTCGTAGCTTCCCACCCAGACATTGCCTTTTTTATCTTCGAAAATTTCTTTAACGTAATCAAAACCTTTAAGCTTAATTTTGTCAAATCGGTTTTCCTTCAAAGAAAATAAATAGGCTCCTTTGTTCTTGGTACCTACCCAGACTCTATTAAACTTATCTACGTGAACTGATCTCACTTCATCATCCGGAAGACTGTTTGGATCGGCTTTCTTATGAAAAAAAGTAGTAAAAACATGAGTATCCATCTGAAAAAGCGTCAATCCTTTTCGGGTTCCAATCCATAACTGATTGGCTTTTTCGTCCAGTTCTAAAGCTGTGATATCATCATTGTATAATTTATTTTTTCCAGGTGTAGAACTCATGTAGTTTTTGAACTGATAACCGTCAAAACGATTCAATCCAGAGAACGTTCCAAACCACATAAAACCTTTTTTATCCTGTACAATATGACGTACTGAATTATGAGACAAACCATTATTATCATTGTAATGCGTAAATTTTATATTCTGTGAATAAGAATTATAAAAAAAGGCAACAAATAAAAATAATATAGGGTATTTTGGTTTCATGTAAATAAATTATAACTGCAATTTAATCTTTTTGATTTAATAAATATCAAAATTATTTAACAGATAAATTATCAATTTTATTATTTTTCAAATCAATTTTAAAATGGTCCGAAGGCTCGCCATTCATGGTTTTGTAGAATATTTCTGCCCATAAAACCACTTTTGGATTATCTGATTTTTTTAACTGCCTGCAGATCAATTCATATTCTTTTAATCTTTTGTTTCCAATTTTTGAAAAGGCCAGTTCATCGGCACTTTTTAAGCGGTAAAAATCGAAAATCATATCAAAACCATTCCATGATTCAAAATCAGAAATAGTGAAAGAATTGGATTTCAAAAGAGAATCAATTTCAGTTTTATTCGTATTCAGCAACAATAAATCCTTTCCTGAAAGATTCTCAATTGATTTTAAAAAATCGGCTGGAAAATCTTCCGGTAAAAAACGTAAACGCATTAATTCCTTTAAGTGCCAATTGGTAAATTCTTCATAATCTTTGGCATTCAGAATTTCTTTTTGCCAAATATCTTTGCTTTTAATTTCTTTTAAATGAGCATATTCTTCTTCATAAAAAGGAAATAAACTATTGAATTTATTGACTTTTCCAATCACAACCGTTTCCACTTCAAAATCAGTATCAGAATGAATCGTCAATATTTTATAAGCCGGCATGTACGCGGCAAGCGATGGCGTCTGGATATTAAACAACGTATTTCCCTTTGCCGACGTTCTAACGCCTGTATCGTTGATGTGCATGTGTCCACCAAAATGAATCTGAATTCCGGCATCTGCAAATTGCTGTGCCACTTCTTCATCCGGAACGCGCTGTAACTGCATTTTGTTTGCTCCAAAAAGCTGTTTTAATTCAGGCGAAGCATCATCATTAAAATCAACCATCGGATAATGACTGAAAGCAATCAGTACTTTTCCTTTTTGTTTCGCTTCCGCGGAAACCTTTTTCACCCAATTTAAAAGATGCCTTTTATAAATCAAAACGTTGTTGTAACCTGTATTTGCGCCCGAAAAATCATGCGGGTTATTGGATTCTCCTGATAATTTTTCATTTGGAACGTAGGCATTTGCATCTATTGCCAAAAGCCAAACTCCTTTAATTGGTTCTACTAAATAACTCACATCGGGCAGATACAAATTGGTATTTTTTATTAGATACGTTCTTTTTTCTAAAACGGATTCTTTTTGAGCTTCTTCAAAATTGTAATTCTCATAATGGTAATCAGAAAAAGGTGTTTCCCAATACAAATCGGTTTTCTTTGGAAAAAAACCAAAATCACGCATTTCGTTTATCGTTTCTTTGTACCCCCAGTTTTTTATATCGGCTGTAATGATGGGTTCTAATTCGCTTTTGTTTTTGTTGAAATTGTTTGAAGAACTGCTGATAATCTGCTCTTTTCCATCTTTTCCTAAAAAATCGGTTTTAACGGCATCTTGTGAAAATGGTCTTACCACGTCATGATTTCCTGTAGTGACATAAAACGAAAGTCCGTGTTTTTGGGAATATTCGTTGAGTATTTTTCGCAATCCACGTACGTGGACGGGTTGTCCGTCATCGCTGAAATCGCCTGGAAGCACTACTTGTTTGATACCTCTTTTGACAATATCATTTAAAGCTTCTAAAAAAGCGAAATAATTTTCATTGAAAATTCTTGTAGAATGCAACTGCGAATTCATAGTTCGGATATTGGCATATTCGCCCGTTACCGGATTTGGAATTCCCTTGTAATCGCTGTCTTTGAATTTCGCAAAAATGTCTTGTAAATGAGCATCGGCTATAAAAGCAATCTGAACTTCTTTTTTCGTAGTCTGCTGTGATTTGCAGGAATATAAAGAAAGTAGTATTACCAATATAGCCGATATTCTAAACATGTATTTTGTTTTTTAATTTTATGATTATCCTTTATTTTTCTTATTCTAAAAGTAGAAAAACTGTAAAATCGGACGCGGATTAAACAGATTCGCTAACGCGAAGACGCGGATAAAAACGGATTTTTTTATTAAACTTTTAAATAAATTATCCGTTTTATCCGCGTCTTTACAAAGTAAATCCGTTTAATCCGCGTCCTTGTTTAAGGGATAATTCAATTATTTTTTAATATATGCTTCTAATTTATCTAAAGTGTTTAGTTCTGTTTCTCTTGCACATGAAGATAAAATGGTTGTCTCGATATTTTTTGCTGGTTTTGAAATCAACAAATACTGTGTTCCGTCATCTGTATTTTTTTCAAAATCTTTTGGATTGTACTTAATTGCTCCTCCAACTTCAACAATTTCGGCAGCAACGTCTTCTGGATGTTTTCCCCAAACTGCGATATAATTTGCTCCTTTTTTCGTTGCAGAATCTTTAAAGTAATTTACTCCAGTTGCAAATTGTACTTTTTCTCCAGTTAAGGAAACGGCTTCCACTTTTGCTTCTCTTTTACCTGAAAATACGGTCACACGAACTAGAATGTCAACTTTTTTTCCTTTGTAAGGCACCCCTCTTGAAATCATTTCCATCCAAGAAGTGGTATCTGTTTTTCCAACTCTTGCCAAACGATTGGTAACCGGATTCAAAGGCACTAATTTCTCTCCATCCCAAAGTTTTACACCTCCTAAACCAACAGTTGAAGCCACTTTATAATAATCAGCTCCCCAACCTTCTTTTTGCTGTTCTGGTGTTGGATACCAATTGGCTTTTCTTAATTCTAAGCCTGGTTTTGCTTTAGAATAAACGTCGATTGCTACTTTATCGCTAAAGTAAATTCGCAATGCCATCCATTCGTTTTCAACCGCTGGACCGTGATGTCCGATTGTTTTATATAAATCCCCTGAATCTGAGCCGATGTCTGATAAATAAGTAATTTTGTCCGACTTCATATACAAACTGTTGTCCGTATTATTCTGTCCAAAACAAACACAGCAAAAAAGAAAAGAGGTTACGATAGATAGTTTCATAATTTAAAATATTATAGTTTAAGTTGTAATTCCTGTAAATTTAAAAACAACTTTTAAAAATCTACTAAGAATTTTTCAATCTAATCCTAAAATATTGTCATTTGATGATGAAAAGGCGTGAATCCAGTTATGTAAACATGCTCTCCACTGGTACGCAAACTTCCTTGATGGTAGGTGTATTCTTCACTTTCCAGATTTTCGACATTCAAATGCTCGCATTTTCCTGGTCCAAATTTTATGGCATCTCCTGCCATAGAAACTTCCCCGTAACCCGTTTTAAGAAAATAATTTTTCTTTTCATCTTCTATTGCTCCATTTACAATACTTTTTTCGTTGAAGCACATTTCAATCGTGACCTCAACATTTGGCGGACCATCTACCTTAAAATCCAAATTTAATGCTCCGTTATTCTCCGTAATTTCAATTACTGTAACTTGTTTTTTGACATTACTTTTTATTCTCGAATCAAAATCCATTTTGTTCCAAAATCTTCCATCCAATGATTCTGATAATTTATAATCTCCATCCGATTTTCGATATTCAGGGGCAAGAGGCTGATAATAATCTGCTTCTTTGGTTTCGGTCAAAATATATTTATTTCCTTCTTTTACAATTCCGTTGCTGCTGAAATATCCCATTCTAAAAAACGAAGTGGAAAGACGCATGTATTTTAAAATAGATTCTCCTTTTCTGTACATTAAAAAATTAGGATTTGATGATCTTCCTGATACAATCTGAACCGGCTGATCGTTTCCTCCAAATAGCGTAATCGATGTTTTCTCTCTTCTGATTCTGGCTAAATTCGAAAGAACAAAAAACTTCTCGAAATCATTTGGAACATTGCTTACAGCGGGAACTTGCTTTTGAAGGTCTTCATTTTCCATAAAAAAAGCTAACGAATCTGATAAAATATCACTTGTGAATTCCGGAAGTTTTTCGATTGTACTTACCATAGAAACAAACATCGGATTTTGAGTACGAATAGCCATATAACGATATTGCCAATAAAATTTCGTCACTTTCAAAGCCATAAATTGATCCTGTCTTTTGGAATCAACAGTAACCAAATCACCGTTAGTTTCTGTATAATAGAAATACGTAATTAAATTTTTATTTACAATTTCCAATAATTGCGGTCTTTTCAGCAATCTTGCCATCGTAATTAAAGCTTTATCAATTACTGCCGAATAAATACCGCTTCGTTCTGAATAGTGTCCATCCTCGTTAAGATAAATTCCTTCTGCCAGCCATTCGTCAATTCGGTTCACATATCTGGGATCTGGATACAGCGCATTAATATTGGCTAAAGCGGCGCAAATAACCCATCTATGATTTGGCGTATGAACACCTCCTGTTATCATCGCTTCGCCTGCATTTAAAATAAATTGCTTTATTTTTTCACGAAGCAATGTCAGATCTCGCTGTTTACTTTTATTCAACAATACTGCTGCTGGACATATATATTCTAAAATAAAAGCGGTGTCTGGCGGAGATTGTCTGTTTCCGCCTGCATCTAAAGTTCCGTCGCTATATTGGTCTTTTAACAAAATAGCTATCGCTTCATTCATCTTTTCAACTAAAAGAGGCGACTTGTAATATTCCGAACCCGAATTGCATAATGAAGCTGACATTACAGTTATAGTATTGGCAATGCCCCGAAAATTATTGATTCTAATGGACGGATCTTGTGATGGCTGGTTCAATAAACTTTTGACTTTGGCATCGTTGTACTGAATTAGTTTTTTCATTAACTGAAGATCTTCTTTTGAGGCTGTACCTTCTGAAAAAAAATCATTGGCAAAAAGAGTATTACTCATCAAAACACCTCCTAATGATAAACTGCTCAATCTGATAAATTCGCCACGGCTCATATGATGTTTCATGATACTTTTTTTAATTAATGAAAAATACTTTATTCAATTATTTTAAACACATAGAAACATAGTTTTTGATTGTCTAAAAAGAAGACAAAAAGAAACTAGGTTTCTAACACATAGACTATGTGTTTTTATGTGAGTGAAACGCCTTTAACAAGCATTGTAATCTATGTTTCTATGTGTTTAAAAATTCTCACCAGTTTTATTAATCCACTACTTTTACCAAGGTCGGATTAATTCCTAGCGGGTTTTTGATGATTTTACAGATTAAAGGAAACTCAGGATTTTTGATAATCCACATTTCGGTTTCATCTATTTGTGCTTTTACATGTATTGTTTCGATTGTTTTTCCATCAATTGAAACGCCGTTTTTATCTTCACTTTTATCCAGAACATAAGTCGTGTTATTGTAAATAAAGGAATTGTTTTTCAATAAATCCTGATAAGCTGACTGTGAAATCATAAAAAACGTTTCAGTTGGTTTTAAGTTTAAAATCGGTGCATATTCTCCTTGATTAAAACTTAATTCAGTTCCATTTTTTACGGCTTCAGGAAGCATTACTATTTTACTTTTTACACCTCTGGTCTCCAGTTTAAAAGCCAATGCATTGTTGGAAGTTTCCGCCGTAAGCTGTAAAGTTCTTGTTTGTCCGTGCAGTTTGCAGACATAATGCAATTGGGTATTGTTTTTTAATGTTGGAATGTAATTCTGAGAAAATCCTTTCTGATAAACAATGCAGAAAAGAATCATTAAAAATATATTTTTCATCTTGTTCATCATTTTATTTTGCAGGTGGTAAAATTGTTGTTCCCCAGGCTGAAGGTTTCGAATCCATTTCTAAAATCAGTTCTCCTCCGTTATTAATATCATCGTGCAAAATCCATGCTTTGTTATATGGTTTTCCGTTTAACCAAGCGGTTTTAATGTATTTGTTTTTATCACTCATTTTTTTAGTAGTGATTTTAAAACTTTTACCGTTTTCTAATTTCATAACCGTTTCTTTTATCAAAGGCGTATTAATCAAATAATAAGGCTGTCCTGCATTTGGATACAATCCCATCATGTGGAAAGCCAGCCACGAAGACATCGCTCCTGAATCGTCATTACCTGGAAGTCCTTCTCTTGATGTATTGAAATTATTTTTGATAATCGTTCTGATTCTGTCACTGCTCAAATACGGTTTTCCAATCCAGTGATACAAACAAGGCGTTAAGAATGAAGGTTCATTGGCAACATTAAATAAATTATTATCAAAGAAAATGTCTAGTCTGTTTTCGAATGCTTTTTCTCCACCTGATTTTTTTACCAGTTCTGGAATATCGTGTGGCAAACTAAAGGAATATTCCCAGGAAGTTCCTTCGTAGAAAAACACGCACCAGTGGCAGACATACCAAGGCGATTCGATAATAACCGGTGTATATTTAAAAGTCGGTTTTTGGATTTTAGATTCGCCAAAAACAACATCATCCAGCCAATTTCCGTCTTTGTCTTTTGGCATGATAAATCCTTTTGCACCGTTATTTTCATAATCTGCACGCCATAAGTTTTGCCAGTTTTCGGCCTGTTTCATGTATTGATTGTACAAATCTGTTTTACCTAAACCTTTTGCTACAGTCGCAATATTATAATCGTTATATGAATAATCAATAGTTCGGTTTCCAGCGCGGTCTGTGCCGTAAGGAACGTAACCTAATTTCAGATAATCTAAAAGTCCGCCTCTTCCTTCTCTTTCTTCATTTCCTCCCGGAGGTACTGTAGCATCTTTAATCATGGCTTGTAAAGCCAATTCATAATCGATTCCTTTTAAATTTTTCACAAAAGCATCGGCAATTACAACCTCAGCGTTAGATCCGCCCTGCGTTCTTCCGTTATCGTTTCCGCTTCTGCCTTCAGGCATGTATCCTTCGCGTTTGTAAATATTCAGCATTGCATTGATGATATCTACTTTTCGTTTACTGTCAATCAATGTAATTAACGGACTTGACGTTCTAAAGGTGTCCCAAATCGTATAAAAATCATCATAATACGGTTCGTCATTTGTCCATAACGGATTTTCTCCTGTTCTGTCAACCGGCATAATCATCGTGTGGTACAAACCCGTGTAGAACATTTTTCTGTATTCTACCGAAGTATCATCTGATAATTTAATTCGGCTTAATAAATCTTCCCATTTATTTTCTAAAGTGGCTAAAACGGTATTGAAATTCCAATGCGGGATTTCGACTTCTATATTATTCTTCGCTTTTAATTCGCTTAAGAATGAAATTCCGATTTTGACATTCAATTCTTCTTTTCCAGAATTTACGAAAGAAAGCAAAGCTCCTGTTTTCTTTCCAGAATCAAATTGTGCTTTTTGATTGTTGTAAAATTTTCCGTCTTTAAAAGTGACAAATTTGGCAATCGGCTGATCGAAAACGGCCCAGAAATAAACTGTATAAGCTCTTCCGTTATTCCATCCTCCTCTGATTCGGCTATAGCCTCTTACTTCGGTATCTGAAACGATTTCGATTTGAGAACCTACAAACTGCTGGGCTTCTCTGGCATCGGGAATCTTTTCTTCGCCAAGGAAAAATCCAGGATCAATTTTTAATTCTTTTGATTTATTTTTTGGATAAGTTATTCTGTAAAATGAAACTTTCTCTCCTGTCGTTATTTCAGTTTTAATATTATTTTCTTTGAAAACCGTTTCATAATAACCCAGTTTTACATTTTCTTCTGCTCTGAAAGAAGTTTGATCCATCTTATCCAAAGCACCCGAAAACGGCATAATCTGAATATTTCCGTATTTTGGACCTCCGCCGGTTCCGCTCACGTGTACCTGACTGAATCCTGTTACTTCTTTTGGCATTGGAAGCCATCCACTGTTTGGACTCGAAGTACAGTCTGGACTTGGTTTTACCATTCCGTACGGACAGGAAGGGCCAATAAAAACCCTGCCCACTCCTTCTGAACCAATCATAGGATCGACGTATTGATGCACTTTTTGCTGGGCATTACCTGTAATTGTAAGAAATGATATTCCTAAAAAAAAGATAAACTTGGATGCTCTTTTCATTGTGGTTACTTCTTTGTTTTTTGTTGGCATGTATAATTATTTTTAATATTTTTCAAATAACTATAATTCTATTTTCCTTTACGTTAATAGGGCGTTAACCCAACGTTATATTACTATTTTCAAGGTTTTGACTGAGCTGACATTTGTAAAATCAATTCGCCTCCATTGGTAATCTCCTGATGCGAAAGTCTAAAATCTTTCACCTCGTTATTGTTGAATTTGATGTCTTTAATATAGACATTTTCAGGATTGTTGTTCTGCGCATAAATCACAAATGTTTTCCCTGAATAATATTTTGGGTTTAATGTAATCGTGATTTTATTAAATATCGGACTTCCAATTTCGTAATCGGCATCTTTATCTGTTCCTCCATTCATTTGAAATAAACCTAATTTCAATAAAACGTTAAGACTTCCCATTAATCCCTGATCTTCGTCTCCGTTATATCCGGTTGCAGGCGATAAACCGCTGAAGGTTGCTTTTACAACGTTTCTTGTCCAATACTGCGTTAAATCCGGTCTTCCTAAAACGGTAAAAATATTAGAAGTCTGCATAGACGGCTGATTTCCGAAATTTAACGGAATTCGGCTAAACTCTGGGTGCAATTCTGCATCGTGAGATGTGCCCGAAGTATAATTTTGTTTTTTAGCCGTTTCAAATTGCGCATTTAATTTCTCTACTGCTTTTTGTTTTCCTCCCATTAAATTCGCCAAACCTTCAATATCATGTGGTACAAACCAGGTAGATTGTGCTCCGTTGGATTCTATAAATCCATTTTCATATTGATACGGATCGTAATTTTCGCGCCATTTTCCTTCTACATTTTTCGGACGCATCCAGCCTATTTTAGTGTCAAAAACATTTTTATAGTTTTGGGCTCTTTTCATGAAATAGTTGTAATCTTCTTCATGATTGAGTTTTTTAGCCAATTGTGCTAAAGTCCAGTCCTGATAAGCATATTCTAGAGTCTGGCTTGCACCGTCTTCGTGGCTTCCGAAATTTCCATCAGGAAGCGGATACGGCACATATCCTTTTTCTAAATAATACTTTAAACCTCCACCAATATTGGTTTTATGTTCATATCCAGCTTTTTCCATAATACCGCCTGGCATATGATTTTTTTTGAGTGCAATATAAATTTCCTCTAAATTTTCTTTTACAATTCCTTTTTGAATGGCGCTGACAATAAATGGCGTTGTTGAAGCTCCAGTCATTACATAGGTGTCATTTCCTCCAGAAGGTCCACGCGGGATTATGCCGCCGTCTTTGTAATACTGCATGAGCGAATACACAAATTCTTCCATAATTTCAGGATATACCAATCCCCAAAGATTATTGATAGTCCATTGTGCGCCCCAAAAAGCATCAGAATTGTAGTGATTGAATTTTGGTTTTCCATCGGCATTTAACGGCAAATGTCCCACCCTGAACTTGTCACCTGTATTATCAGGATAGGCTCCATTTGCGTCACTAACCATTTTTCTTCCTTGCAGGGCATGCCATAAATCAGTGTAAAATCTTCTTTGGTCGGTTTCGGTTCCGCCTTCTACTTTTATTCTTCCTAATAAATCGCTCCATACTTTTCTGGAATCAGCCGTTATTTGGTTAAAGTTCCAGTGCGGTAATTCGGTTTCGATATTGTTATTGGCATTTTCAATTGAAGTATAAGAAATACCAACTTTCATTAATACTTGTTCTTTGGTTTTACCAAAATGAATCAAATAATTTCCTGTCGCAGTATCTTTTTCTACAGAAGAAATTGGCTCATTGGTTTTCACTTTAAAAAACACGGTCAATGGTTTTGGACGTCTGAAATTGGTACTTAAAACCAAAGAACCTGAAAGTTCAAAATCATTGTTTTTTTCTAATGTTCCGTTTGTGTTGTCGCAAGGGCCTAAAACAGTATTCAAATTAAAAAGAACTGCTTTTTGTGCCTCTTTCGGAAATGTATATTGATGAAAACCAACTCTTGGTGTGCTGGTTAATTCTGTTTTGATTTGATATCGATCTAATTTTAACGAATGATATCCTGGTGTTATAATTTCGGTCTGATGACTGAATTTGGAATAAAAATCTTTGAAAATCGTTTTTTTATTTTCTTCTGAAATGGTCACCGGCATTACGGATACGCCCGACAGCTGCCATTCGTGAACGTGACTAAAACCTTTAACTGTATCTGTAGTATATTTATAACCACCTCCCCAATCTCCTTTAATTTCTGTATCAGGATTTAAGTTAACCATACCAAACGGACGACTGGCTGATGAAAAGAAAAACCATCTTGAATTTTCAGTGTCCAACAACGGATAAACCATGTCTGATAACTGTTTTTTCTTTAAAGAAACAGTTTTCTGAGCGTTGCACGACACTAAAAAAATAAGGGTTAAACTTATTGCGATGCGTCCTATTTTATTGATTTGATTTAGTTCCATTTATTCTGTTTGTATTGATGAGGACTATTGGTTTATACAGGATTTTTTGTGCTGAATTGAAAAGAATGTTTACAAAGCTTAATCTTTCGTCAGGGTCTCAGGAATTACATTCGATTAAGCTTTGTATTCATTCAAAAAATGAAAATGAAAATGAAACTAAACTGGTTATCATGAGCAACCAAAAAACCAGTTTTCTTTTTAGTAAAAAAGGAGAAGAATTTTTACGCTCTTCTCCTTTCACAATTAAAATTGAATTACAATGCGTACTTAACTAAATTCTTATTCTTAATATCCATCATTTTGTGTTAATGCTGGATTTAAGACCATTGCATTTGTTGGAATTGGGAATACACGACGGTAAGTGTCTGTATTAGTTTTATACCCCCAAGATCCTTCATATTTTCCAAAACGAATCATGTCGTTTCTATGCCAAGCTTCCCAAGCAAATTCACGGCTTCTTTCTTTGTAAAGATCCTCTAACGAAACACCGCTTAAGGCTGCAGAAGTCGTACGATTAGAACGAACCATATTTACTAATATATCTGCATTCTGTCCTAAAGTAGCACCTCCACCACGTAAAATAGATTCTGCTTTCATTAAAAGAACGTCTGAATAACGTAAGAAAGGAACATCATTCTTTTGGTTACGGTTTGTTGAAGTTGCATCTGGATAAAATTTGATATTTCTATATCCCATGTTCCAAGCGATTTCGTCGTTTCCAAGGTCAAATAAAGTCACACTCTGACGAGGGATAATATCTGGTGTCAAATTTACTTGATAAGTATAAGTGGCACCTCCATCAGATCCTGTGTAAAACTGATCGTATCCTTTTTTAGTAGTAGTAACCATTACCGGCGTTACACCATCATTCATAAACTGAAGTCCTGTAAGCCATTGTCTGTTACGAATATCATTTGGATCATTAAAGTAAGCATAGAACTCAGGCAGGGTACTTCTAGGTGCACTTGGCGTGAAAGAAAGACCGAATTTAGCTCTTTCAGAGCGTGGTACATCATAACGTGCGTGGTACATTTGACCATTGTAACCCACCGTAACTGCTGCAGGATCGTAAGGAACTGCAAAAATGAATTCTTTCATTGCTGGTCCGTTGGTTGGATAAAACATTTGCAAATATGATGCTCTTGGTTCCACTGCGTATAAACCTGAGTTAATTACCTCATCGCAAGCTGCAATACACTCGTTATAACGTGCAGTTCCAGTATAAATATTGGCATTCAAATATAACTTTGCTAACATTGCATTAGCCGTTTGTTTATTTGGTCTTCCGTAAGTAGCAACACCAGATGCAGGGTTTAAATTTGGGACAGCGCTTTTTAATTCTTTCTCAATAAAATTGAAAACTTCTGCTCTTGGTGTTTTAGCATGAGATGTAAAATCCCCATATAACGTATCCAATGGCACATCTCCATAACTGTCCATTAACATAAAATAGGAAATGGCACGCATTGTTTTTAACTCTGAAATCAAAGTTTTTTTCTCTGCACCTTCCGGCATTGTCTGTCTTAAGATAGAAATTGCCTGATTGCTTGTTCCGATCACTTTAGATGACCAATCCCAAAGACTTCCGATAATACCATTATCTGCATTCCAGTCATGAAAATGCATTGCAATATAGTTTCGGTTATCAAACCAGTTTCCCCCTCTTGAAGGAAGAATAGATTCATCTGTAGATAAAGACTGAGACCACCACCAAGCAAATGAAAACTCACCTCGGAAAGCTGCATAAACCGGTCCTGTTGTCTGAATATATTGTGTTGAATTTTGTGGAAATACTTCAGGCGTCAACTGCGTTGTAATAGGCACATCAAGATCACTGCAAGACCATACTAAACCAGCCATCAATACTGGAAGACCTAAATATTTTAATATCTTTTTCATAATTTTTAGCATTTAATTTTTAGAAGATCACATTTAAACCAAACATATATGTTCTGGTTTTTGGATAGAAGTTATTTGAATCTACACCTGGAGCGGTTCCTCCTTGTTCAACTTCTGGATCAATTCCTTTGTATTTGGTAATGACAAATACATTGTTTATGGTTTGATAAACACGTACACTGCTGATGTACCTGCCCACTTTCCCGAAATTATAACCTAAAGTCATATTGTCCAATCTTACATAACTACCGTCTTCAATAAAACGATCTGAATATCTGTAAGCATTAAGGTCGTTTGGAGATTCATTCCCAGCATCTACCAAGATATTAGTTGTCATTGCGGTACTTGGTCTGAATAAATCGGCACGTGTTGCATTGAAAATTTTGTTTCCAAAAACTCCTCTAAAGAAAATACTTAAATCAAATTTTTTGTATTGAAAGTTATTTGCCCATCCCATTAATAATTTTGGCTGTGCGCTTCCTGCGTAGTGATAGTCTACTCCAATTTGAGGTGTAGTAGTCAAATCACCATTTTTGTCATAATACTGAGAAACTCCATTTGCATCTTTTCCTGCATATTTAAGTGTAAAGAATTGTCCTAATGGTTTTCCTTCTTTAAAAATCTGCAATGTGCTTCCTGTTTGTCCTCCTCCGTCTGGCTGTACACGACGGATAGAATCTCCCCCAACAAAGAATGGACTAGTTAATTTCACGATCTCATTTTTGTTATGTGCCAAATTCAAATTCGTTGTCCAGCTGAAATCTGCTGTTTTAACCGGAGTTGTGCTTAAACTCACCTCAATACCTTTGTTAGACATTGTTCCTCCATTTGCTACAATTGTTCCTACTGGTACTAACACCGGATTCACATTGTAGTTAAAAATCATATCTGTTGTTTTCTTGTCGTAAACATCAACAGAACCTGTTACTTTTCCTTTTAAGATTGAGAAATCAAGACCAATATTTGCTGTAGCTGTTTTTTCCCATTTCAAATCTGGGTTTGCGGCCTGGTTAGGTCCGTAAGCTCCAATCTGTTGTCCGTTGTAATAAAAAGTTCCTAAACTTCCTGAAATAAATTGTGCCGTGTAAGCATTAAATCCAGAAGAGTTACCTGTTACCCCCCAGCTTCCACGAAGTTTCAAATCACTAAAGAAGTTTTGGTTCTTCATAAAGTTTTCCTTGTCTAATCTCCAAGCTCCACCTACAGAAGGGAAATATCCCCATTGGTTATTTTCTCCAAACATAGAACCACCGTCTCGTCTGATTGATCCTTGTAAAAGATATTTATCTTTATAATTGTAGTTTAAACGAGCGAAATAAGCAATTAAACGTGTTTTTTGATAGGCTTTGCTATCTCCAAAGTTTACTACATAACCATTAACAGAAGTATAGTTACTTAAAGCAAGGTTATTATATCCAACATTATCTACAGGAAAGTTTGTAGTTGTTGCCTGAAATCCGTCTCCTAATGTATTTTCCTGCCAAGAGTAACCTGCAACGGCTTTTATTTTATGCTCTCCAAATGTTCTATCCCAAGTAAAGAAGCTTTCAATAATATTGTTTCTAGTCTCATAAGAATTTCTCAAAGCAGAACCATTTACACCAAAATTCACTAAAGTTTTTGTCAAAGGCGGATCTGGATTGTTGTAGAAGTTCGCACTATTGTATTGTGAATAATAGCTGTCGTAAAACTCTCCGTGAGATGCTGTAAGTCTTTGGTGTGCTAAGTTCAAATTATAAGTGATTCCAAATGGTAATTTTACTTCTGCTGTTAAGTTCCCAACAAGGTTGTCTGTTTTTGTTTCGTCAGTTCCATGTTGAATTAAAGCTACCGGGTTAAAATATCCTGTACTTACAAAATTTTCAAAGTAACTTCCGTCAGCATTTTTTACTGGAGAAATAGGAAGATAACTTGCCGCTTGCAAAAGAACTGTATTACGCTGCGGTACATTTTGATATTTTGTTGTAGAGTTCGTTACATTTAAACCAAATTTAACCTTATCATCAAAAGCAAACTGCTCAACAGATAAACGAGCAATAATACGAGAGAAATCACTTTTCTGCATTACCCCTTCTTTATTGAATGAAGTAATACTGGCTGTATAGTTTCCGTGATCTCCTCCTCCGCTCATAGACAAGTTATGGCTGCTTGATGCTGCACGTCCTGGTCTTAAAATTTCTTTCTGCCAGTTTGTGTTAGCGCCTTTGTCATTTTCTGGCGTAAAATTCAAATTGTTTTTAGTTGTAAAAGCTCTTAACTGATCTGCATTCATCATATCCAGATTATTAGAAACTTCTTCCCAACCCATATAACCGTTGTATGCAATCTGCGTTCTTCCTTTACTTCCTTTTTTTGTGGTTACCATGATCACCCCATTTGCTGCACGGTTACCGTAGATAGCAGTTGCAGCCGCATCTTTTAGAACGTCAATTGTAGCAATGTCATCTGGAGCAATAACAGAGATATCTACTCCCGGAATACCATCAATTACATAAAATGGCCCTTGAGAACTATTTAACGTCGATGCTCCTCGTAATACTACAGAAGCCGTTTTTGTAGGGTCGCCACTTGATGAAATATTTAAACCGGAAACTTTACCTTGTAAAAGCTGTCCAACATCGCTGATGGCACCTCTGTTTAAATCTTCAGCTTTAACCGAAGTTACAGAAGTCGTTAAGTTTTTTCGAGATCCTTTTCCATAACCTACTACAACTACCTGCTCTAAACTTGTTGTGGTTGGCTGTAATCGAATCGAATAAGTTGTTTTTGTTCCATCTAATTTTACAGGTTGATCATCAAATCCCATAAAAGAAAATATAAGTGTTGCGTTTTTGTTTGAAGCCGAAATTTTAAATTTCCCATCAAAATCTGTAGATGTTGTATTCATTGTACCTTTTTCTAGTACATTGGCTGCTGGCAGTGGAACGCCTTTGTCATCTAAAACTACACCAGACACTTCTGTTTTTTGTGCCCATGTATTCATTGAGAAGCCAAAGCAAAAGGCTAATAATAAAAGTTTAAGTTTTTCCATTGTGATATTGGTTAATTGGTTACATAGTAATGACGAAATTAGTGCTAATGAAATGTTAACAAATGGACAAGTTATTCATAAACATGGATAATTTCAATAAAGTCAGTGATAGCAAGGCTTAGCGAAGTTATTTTTATTTTTTTCTATAATTAAATCCTTACTAATAAATCGTTTTCGTGGAGATTTCATTTCATATTTTAGTTGTTATTTAGGTTTTGTTTATCAAGAATTAGTTAATTTTTTCTTTATATACGGATTAATCGTAATTAAGTATTGATTTAATTATTCTCCGTCCATTTTATTTCCCAATTTTTAATCGATTCTCTTTCTTTTGATTCGTTAAACTGAGTATTATTTACGGCTGATTTTTTTAAAGCTTCTAAAAACATTTTCCATCTTGGCCAATAGAATCCTTTGTACATTCCCTGCCACGATCTTGAAGCGTAATCATTCAAATGTCCCTCTCCTCCCCAAAGCGTAATTAAAGTTTTAGCATTTTTTGCATACAATTTAGAAACCGAAGGGGTGCTTCCATAATCTGAAGCCGATTTTACCCATTGTGCTACATTATTTAAAGGCTGTCCTGACATCATTTTATCGGTATCCAAAACTTGTTTTTCAATCTGTTTAAACAATTGATCTCCTTTAACAATGTCTTTCTGCTGATATGCTTTTACGCATTCCATCAATTCCTCATCAATAGAAAGTGAATTGTAATGTCTTGAAACATCAATTAAATCGTATTGAATAAGGTTGGTTTTATTATACTTTTTAGCTTCCTTGCTTAAAATATCCAAAGCTTCTTTTAATTTGGTTTTATCTCCTGGATTACCTTTAAACTCAGTAATAGTTACTGTTGGACGTTTAAACAACAAATAAGCTCCCGCCCAGTCGTTCCACCAGCGTGTTTGCCAATATTTGACATTGTAAACAGATTCCAGTAATAATTCCCAAGCCTGAAAAACAGGTTTTGATGGTGCTTGTCCATATCTTGCATGTAAATATTTAGTCAGCCAATCGTTTACAGACTGTTCTCCTTTTGTCCACGGAAGATCATAAATGTATTCGTAAACAATAGAATTATTATTTAATCCTTCTGGCATGGCGCCATAACCTACAACATTTCCTTTATGCGGATTTTTCAATAAACTGGTCAATTCATCTTTATAAAAATTCAGATCTCCATAAACCGGATTTGATCCTCCATAATTATGTACATATCCATACGTCCATTGTTTGCCATAAAAAGCTTCCTGATTGTCCCATACCTTATATCTATCATTGGCATAATCCTGTACCATTACTTTATCATTTGGCACTTTGCTTAAAAATGCGCTTGTTGCTTCTTTGGTCCAGAATTCTTTATTGTCGCCAAAAAGCCATCCCTGCATCACCCAAGTTGCACCAGGAGCCGCTTCATTTATAGTTTCATAAACAGCGCTTCCATAATTAGAAAGTTCTTCATATTTATTATGTTCTGTAACTGGAGGTTCAATTTCGTTGAAAGAATCGGCTAAATAGAAATTAGACTTTCCGTACATTTTAGTATAGATTTCAATAAAACGTTTTCCTATTTGTTTGAATAAAGGATCTTTAGAATCTAACAGAAAAGTACTTGCAAAACCTCCACCTGACCAAGATTTTAGTTCTGTTATTTTAGCTTCCGGATGTTTTTCGGCGAAAGCCTTTGGCACATAACCACTAAAAGACGGTACAACAGGATGCATGTCTAAAGCTCTCATTCTTTCTAAAATTTTCTTTTGAAGTGCTTCTTTTTTAACAAACCATTCTTGTGGCAACGGACCTTCCAGACTATTGATGTTTCCCATACGTTGCCATGGCAGATAAGCCGGTCCTGCAAAATGAGATTCTAACTGAGCATTTGTCAAACCATATTCTTTCCATAATTCCTGCCATACCGCTTCCTGACCTTCCATTGCTGTTGGAAGATTGATTCCATGCAATGCCATCCAGTCAATTTCTTGTTCCCAGCGTTTCCAGTCCCACCATGGAGTGGTATAACCAAAAGTACAGGCGTTTAAATATTCTCTATATTCAAATGGAGTATCTCCTTTTTTGGAATATTTCGGCCAGGTTTTAGGAAGATTAACTCTGTTTCCTTCCCAGCTTACTAAAACAGCACCTATGTCTCTTAAAAAATTATAGGCTGCATAACAAATTGCGGTATTGTTTGATGCTTTTATTTTTACCTTATTATTAGCGGTTTCAATTTCAAACCAATCTGATTTGCTTTTGGTTTGATTTTCGGTAATGCTTAACTCAAACTCATTGGCACGATTTCCTACCAATCTTTCAATTACGGCAAAAGCACTTTTTGTTTTTTCATCACCTTGACAATGTGCTTTAAAAGATCCCAAAAACAACAGCATAAAAGCCATTACCGCTATTTTTAAGGAATCGTTCCTTTCAATTTTAAAATTCTCACTTTTCATATAAATAACCTATTATTAAATTGTCTTAATTTATTTTAGCCTAACAAAAACAAGGGAGATTAAATTATTTATTAATCTCCCAACTCAAATAAAACCCTAACAAAAATTTATTACTATAATTAACAAACTTAATTCAAGATTCAGAACGAAGAATAAGGTTCTGAACCCGAAAATAAAATTACACTTATTGCTTTTTATTAAGATGGATTAATCCGTCAAAAATATAGACAGATTCTTTGTGTAGTTATTGCATTTGTTATCGCTAAGAGCTGAAATTATTCTTTTTTTTGTGGTTAAAAGAAAACTTGTACAACAATGTTTAAATAATATTATAAATCTGTTGGAGGAAATAGAATAAAAATAGCTTCATTCAAAAATTAAAATCTAATTTGATCTGCTGAAATCCTTTAAAATCTGCGTGAAAAATTTATAATAAAATATTTCACGCAGATTTAGACAAATTTATATCTAAGCTGATCTAATAGAATTAAAAAAAATCACTCAAAGGATTGTTATAAATACCTAGACAGTATTTCAATTGAAATTTTATATAATACTAAAAGCCTGTCCTTGTTTGTAAAAACACTGACAGGCAAAATTGAACATTTGGGGGCTGTTCGGTATGCTATTATTATTTTCGGATTCTTTTTTACTTCAAGACTGAAAGTATTTTATGGAATACTTCGTTGTTTTCATAAACACCCTGGAAATCTTTTGAATGCGGTCCATAAGAAAAAATAGGAACCATAGTAGCGGTGTGATCTGTAGTAATAAAATCACCTTCCACTTTATGCTGTTTTACATTTCCCTGCGGAATGGCAAAACCAGAAGTTTCATGATCCGCCGTAACGATAACCAATGTTCCTTCGTTTTGATCTGCAAATAGTAAAGCCTGAGTAATGGCTGTATCAAAATCTATGGTTTCAGCTACGATTCCTGCAGCATTGTTCACATGACCAAAACTGTCAATCTGTGCACCTTCTACCATTAAAAAGAAAGGTTTGTTCTTTTTGTTTAAAAATTCCAAACTGTATTTTACGGCATCGGCCAATACTTCTCCTCTTCCTTCTAAAACAGATGGAACTTTATGCTGCGAAATGAAAATACCTACCGCATCATTATTCTCGGTCTGCATCTCCTGTACCGTATTCAATAATTTGAATTTTGAAGATAATGCTATATTTTTAAAAGTAGAAGCACCGCCTCCTACAAACAGATTCAATTTGCTTTTAAATAAATCCTGCGCTATTATTTCTGTATTCGATCTTTCTTCGGTATGAGCATAGAAAGCCGCTGGTGTTGCTCCTGTAACTTCATCTGTTGTAATAATTCCTGTAGAAAAATTTCGCTTTTGCAATACTTCTAAAATATTCGGAATTGGTTTGCGCAGACTATCTGTTCCAATTGCTCTATTATTTGTTTTCTGACCTGTTGCCAATGCCGTGCCCGCAGCAGCAGAATCGGTTGTGAAATCATCTGCTGATTGTGTTTTTATGAAACCGATGCTTTTCATCTGCGTTACAGACAAAGCGCCATTATTAGTCAAAACAGCTGAGGAAATTTGTGATAAACCATTTCCGTCTCCAATTAAAAGAATCACATTTTTTACAGGAGTCTCTTTTTGATCCGTTTTATAAGTCGGAACATACACTTTTGAAGAGTTGGTTGCTGTAACCAATCTCTTTGGTAAAGACTGTAGATACTGAACGCAATTATAAGGTGAATCAGTATTAATGATATCAACTCCCAATTCTAAAAATGCTTTCCATGCTGTTTTAGTGTCTGGACAACCCCAAAAACGAAATGGTTTGTTTAAGCTTTTTGCTTTAGCAATAATTGAACTTACCCGATTACGCTCATCATGCGTTAATCTGCCTAAACCATTCCAAACCGAATATTTTTTATAATCGAAACTGATCATGGTCACTTTTTCCCAGTTTTCTTTTGAAATCGTTTGGTCTATTCCCTGAAAATCAAACCAGATAAAATCAGGGTATTTTTTATATGTTTCTGCGTCTGGTCTGTTTCCAGATATAACGATTTTAGTATCCTTATTTTTTGTGATGGTCTCATATTTTTTTAGAACAGCAATAAGTTTATCTAAAGTAGCTACTGCTTCTGTTTTAATGTCAATCAGTAAAACTAATTTTTGCTCTTTTTTATAATTCATTTTTAGAGCCGTTTCTAACGGTTTTAAATACAAATCTTCTAAAGTTCTTGTCGCAGCAATTCCTTTTTGATCATGAGAGACATATAACATATTATCTTTCAAAAAAATATCGGCTTCTATCGATGATGCTCCATTCGCGTAAGCATTCCAAAAAGGAACGGCTTGTTCATAATCGTTATGAGAATGTACAGTAACTAAATTCTGAGAATATAACTGATCACCTGCTCCCCAGAAAAACAAGGATAGCCAGATGAATAAAAATGATGTTTTCATTTGGAATAAATTGATGGATTTTGAATGAACAAAATAGCAGGTAGTAGATTGGTAGTGGACAAAAAGAGTCTGTCAACTGAAATAATCAGCCGAAACAAATACTCAAAAATAAAATTGGGATTAAAAAAAAACAGGGTGTTTTCTTAAAGGTTCAAAAACTACCCTGTTTTAAAACAACTAACACAAAAAGACTGCCTATTTTACAATAGCGTACGATAGAAAATCGGCAGTCTTAAATTCAACGTATAAAAAACAAACTCAAACTAGTATCCTTTATTCTGTACTAAATAACCAGGAGTATTAGATGCTCCATCAATTGCTACCTGTGGAATTGGGAACAATCTCTTGTTTACATCTGCATCTGATTTTTCAGTCCATTTGTCTTCAAAATGACTGAAACGGATTTGAGTATTTCTTCTTAAACCTTCCCAGTAAAATTCGAAACCATATTCTCTGTACAAAATATCTAAATTAATTGCTGGAAGCGCAGCAGGAATTGGAGCACGAGCCGTTCTTGAGGTTCTAACTGCATTCATATCGGCTAATGCACCAGCGTTATCTCCTTTTCTCAATTTAGCTTCAGCACGCATCATGAAGATTTCAGCATATCTCAGCATTACCATGTCTACACTGCTGTATGTATTCCCATCAGGAGAAGTGTGGCTAAATTGATATTTCGATACTCTATATCCAGAATAGTGCATACTTCCTTCTTTAGTGAAATCAACTTTTTCTGTAAGGTTTACATAACCAACGTTTTTATCAGGGCCATTTCCTTTAATTTGTTTTACTGGATAAATTCTGTATCCGCCATCGCATTTGTAGAATGCTCCATTATTGTCTTTTCTGGCAGCCCAAGGAATACCTCTCATAATTCCTCTGTCTATTTCAAAATCTTCAGCTTTAACGCAATAGTAGTGATTTTCATCATTTAATGGAGAGAACCCTGTAAGATCTTTCAAATGTGCTGGTACTTTTGCATTGTCTTTATAAAATCTTGAATCAGCATCGGCTGGATCTACAGTACCATAAGCACTTACCCATGTTTGATAAAAATCTGAAGTAATAGCGGGACCATCGGTACCATCTGCATTGATAGACTCAGGTCTTGGGAACATAGAACCCGGAATTGACCAATATGCCCAACGGTTGTGCTCATCAGCTAAAACTCCACGCTGATCTATTGAAAAGATTACTTCTTTGTTTTTGTCATTGCTGTCATCAAATAAGTCAAAATACTCAGGAGAAAAACTGTATTTACCAGAGTTAATAATATTATCTGTATATTTAATAACCTTATCCATATCTGCTGGAGTAAATGAAGGTACTCCGTAAGGATCACGATATACTGCCGCATTTAAATTTAATCTCGCAAGAAGTCCCCAAACCGCAGATTGAGTCATTCTTCCTGGACCTTTATCTGTATTGATTACATCAGCAACAGAAAGTAATTCATTTTCAATGTAAGTCACAGCATCTTGTCCGCGAAGAATTTCAGAAGTACTAGCCGATGACTCTTTTTTAAACACCAATCCCCAGCTGTCTAATGTCTGCATATTTAAATAAGCTCTTAAGGCTTTCATTTCATAAAGAGCTCCTTTTGCTTCTGTATTTCCTCCTTCTGCAAGAGGAGTCAATACTTCAATAGCAGATAATGTTCTGGAAATATTTTTAGTAAGAGCATTCCAAGTACTGGTAACCAAGTCATTAGTAGGCGTTGTAGTATGTGCATGTACTGCTAAATATTTACCTCCATCGTACCAATCTGTTCCTCCTCTGTAAGGTAAAATACCTTCATCACTGGCAATTAACTGTAAACCAAAATTATTGGTATGGTACCATGTTGCTTTTAATTGTCCATAAGCTGGAGCAATAGCACCACTGATTACTTCTGCTTGTCCTGCACCATTTAAGGATTCGTCAAGGATCTTTTCTTCTAAGTCAGTACAGCTCCAGGTAAACAATATACCTAATGCAAGAGCAGCTATTATTATTTTATTTTTCATGTTTTTTTATTTTTGATTAAAATGCTACGTTTAAGCCAAATACAATGGTTCTCGCTCTTGGGTAACTGAAATAATCAATACCAAAAGACTGAATTTCACCCACAGAAGTTCCAGTATTAATTTCAGGATCAAAACCGCTGTATTTTGTAATTACAAATAAGTTCTGACCTGTTACAGAAAGACGAATATTGTCCATTACATCTCCAAGTCCAACTAATTTTGGGCTTAAATTATATCCTAAACTCGCATTATTTAATCTTAAGAAACTTCCATCTTCTAAGTATCTTGTAGAAACTGTATTAGAGTTTGTAGAGGCTTCGTTTAAATATTGTGAAGCTCTGTCTGTCGTATTAAAAGAGTTTGCTAAATTTCCTCTATTGAATGAAGTCATCGCAACGTGGTTGTAAATTTTATTTCCGGCTGCACCATTAAAATTAGCAACAAAATCAAAATTCTTGTATTTCAAATTCAAGTAAAAAGCATAGATATAATCTGGTAATGCGCTTCCTGCAACAATACGATCGTTGTCAAGGATAGAACCATCTCCATTTGTATCTGCAAACTGATTTTGACCATCAGGACCTATTCCTGTAAAATCAAGCATGTAGAAAGAACCAATTGGATGCCCGTTTAAAACTCCGTTGATAGTTGCGCCAGTCTGTCCGCCTCCTTGCGCCGCTCCAGTTGTCAATATTTTATAAGGAGAGTTTACTACTTTATTGTTTGTAAAAGATATATTTCCTCCAATACTATAAGAGAAGTCTTTACTTTTATCACTGCTGTAATCTAAAGCAACTTCAATACCGTTGTTTTGGATTTCCATATTAGGAATGTTTGTCCAATACTTTGATGCAGGCTGAATAGGATCTACAGGCGCAACCTCTAACAAAATATTATCTGAAACTTTGTTAAAATAATCTACTGTACCTGATAATCTACTATTGAATAAACTAAAATCTAAACCAACGTTTGTTTGTGTTGAAACTTCCCATTGCAGATTTGGATTTGCTAAACGAGTATAGATTGAACCATAAGGATAACTAGCTAAATCTGTATCGCTTGGATCTAGCGGATACGTATCATAGCCACTGTTGCTTTCTGTATAACTTGTTTTGGTAATTTTTGAAGGAATCTCTTGAACACCAGTCTGCCCCCAGCTTGCTCTTAGTTTCAAGTTGTTCAGCGTTTCAGATTCTTTTAAGAAATCTTCTTTTGTAATATTCCAACCTAATGCTACAGATGGAAAATATCCGTATCTGTTGTTTTTACCAAATTTAGAAGAACCATCTGCACGCATAGTTGCAGTTAATAAATATTTATTATCATATCCGTAGTTTAATCTACCAAAGAAAGACTGAAGCTCATTTTCTATTGCCGATGAAGATTTTCTTCTAAGCTCAGCTGCTGCTCCAATTTGATTTTTTGGCTCTACACCATTATCCGGAAATCCTTTAAAATCATAATTCTTCTGATTCACTTGTATTTTCTGGTAAGATTGACCGGCTAAAACCGTAAAGTTATGTTTCTTAACATTGAAGTTATACGTCAAAGTGTTTTCGTACAAAACGTTATTATTATTCGTAACAATGTCGTTCAAAGTACTTTCAGTTGTATTAGTAGCCGAAGTATATGGCAAAACTTGAATGTCTCTTTCAGACATAGAATAATCAACTCCAAGATTAAATTTATACGTTAATCCTTTTATAAATTCGTATGATGGGCTAATGTTCGCAAGAATACGATTGTTGTTTGTTTCATCAGAATAAATTCTTTGGCTGATTAAAGGATTTACAGCATCGTTGCTTAAGTTAACATTTGGCTGTCCGTTAACGTATACTGCATCCGTTGGATTCAATGTCAACATATTTCCAACAACATTTCTTGCATCTGGTCTTGAATTTTCAAGTTTAGTTGCTGTCAAGTTAAAGGCAATATTAAACTTATCGTTTAATGCTTTTTGGTTCAAATTCAAACGTCCTGAATAACGTTTTAAATCACTATTTTGAAAAATACCTTCCTGATTATCCATCCCCACAGAAGCTGCGTAAGTAGATTTTTCAGTTCCGCCACTCATCGATAAATTAACGTTTTGAGAAACTCCTGTTCTTGTTAATTCATCCTGCCAGTCTGTATTTGCTCCTCCATCTTGTAAAGTTCCGTTCACAGCAGTAACTTGTTTTCTAAATTCATCTGCACTAAAAACATCTACTTTATTGGCTAAAGAAGAAAAACCAGTAGTCATAGAAAGGTTAATTTTTGACTGCCCTTTTGAACCTTTTTTAGTTGTAATTACCACTACTCCATTTGCCGCTCTAGAACCGTAAATAGCCGCTGCAGAAGCATCTTTAAGAACATCAATGCTCTCGATATCTTGCGGGTTGATAAAGTTTAAAGGGTTTGTAGCAACACCATTACTAGAATTATCAAGAACAAATCCGTCTACTACATAAAGAGGTGTTGTTCCAGAACGTAAACTTCCAACTCCACGAATAATAATATCTTGATTAGCTCCTGGCTCGCCACTAGCAGCCATTACATTAACTCCGGCAACTTTACCTTGAATTAATTGCCCTGCATTGGCTACAACTCCTTTGTTGAAATTTTCGTTTTTTACAGAACCAATAGCACCCGTTACATCAGATCTCTTTTGAGAACCGTAACCAACCACTACTACTTCATTTAAGGTACTTATCTCTTCTGCTAAAGAAACAGTTAGTTTTTGAGTACCTGAGAAAGAAACCTCTTTTGTTTTAAATCCAACATAAGAAAAAACCAAAACACCTTCATTCTGTTGTGCCTTAATTTTGAAATTTCCATCAAAATCTGTTGTAACTGCTCCTTTTGGTTCTCCTTTAATATAAACAGAAACACCAGGAACTGGTACTTTTTCAACATCAGAAACTACAATTCCTGATACATTTATCTGCCCATAGGAGTATGACATACATCCGAAGGCAAGAATTAGCAATGCATAAATTTTTTTCATTTAAATTACTTTTTTTGTTTTGCCAAAAGTATTTTAACGATCCCTCCAAAAGGAGGATTTTTGTTTTTCAAAAGAGGACTTTTAATTCAATTTAGGATAGAATTAACGCTGAAAAAGGGTGAATTTTGTACATTAACATTAGCCTAACTTTATGCAAATACAGGGCTAACAGAAAATCTAAAGCGAATATTCTTTATATTCCTTCGGACTTTTGCCAAAATACTTCTTAAAAGAGCGACCAAAATATTTTGGATCATTATAACCGCACTCAAAACTGATTTCAGAGATGTTCAATTTTTTAGTTTTTAATAGTAATTCGGCTTTTTGCAAGCGAAGAGACATTAAAATATCTGATGGAGACTGATTCAAAGTTTCTTTAAACAAACGATAGCATTTTACCCTAGAAATCCCTAATTGTTCGCCCATCATTTCAACATTAAAAGCGGGGTTCTGCAATTCTTCTTTAATGATTTCCAAAGCCTTTTTGAGAAGCTTTTCATTAGCCGTGATATTCTCATTATTTTCTGTCAGAATCTCGAATATCTTCTGCTGGATTTTATACTCTTTTACTGGTTCGCTGTTTTGATTGATCAACCTATTAATCTTTTTGCTGATAAATGATAAACTAGCCGGCAGTTTAATATGAGTATCAATACCCAATTCCAACAATTGTTCGTCTTGTTCGTAGTTAATATTCTCAGATATATAGATGAGTGGAATTTTTACCGCGCTGTTTTCTCTATTCTGTTTTAGAAAATTAATCAGCTCTCTGGAGAATTCTGCCTGATAGAAAACTAACGCTGCAATTTCTGTCTGTTTAATTATGGCGTTTAAATTTGAAATAGAACTCTCAAAAATCAAATTGTATTTTTTGCTTTCCAAAATCTGATTCGCTGCAGGAGTATTGTACGGATCACCAAAAACCAAAAGACATTTTTTATCTGGAGAAAACTGATCTTGGTGATTAAAGTTTTTCCAGGAAATAGTTTCTTTTAAATTCTCATTAGAATCGACAACTTCGATTGGGATTCGCAATTTGGCTTGAAATTGTTCTTCAGACGAAGAAATAATTTCTCCATTCAAATCTTGAAGCAAAATTTCTAAAGCTTTAAAATAGGGACTGTAGTGTAAAATATTGTACCAATTATCCTTTAAAATAACACTATCCGAAATGGTCTTTATTTCGATACAATCATTCTCATAAGTAATCGAAATATTCAAAGTACTATCCTTGTCAGAATATTTACTTAAGTCATTAAAAAAATACTGAAGCGAAAGTTTCAAACGCAAAACATCTACAGCTGCAAAACAATCTGAATTGTCTATTTCACAATTAAAATTCACCTGATTAAGCTGTGAATCTTTTTTTAGTTTTTCGACATTGTTTTTTAAAACAGGAAACAAATTCACTGCCGTTTTCTTTACAGACCCCAAATCTTTTACCTGTTCCAGATAATTCCATTCCGAAATAAGATTGAGCAGTTTACCTGATTCAGCTAATAAAGCCCGCTGCATTTCGGTATCTTTTTTTAAAGAGCTGGAAGTTTTAATTATTCGCGATATGGGTTCCTGAAATTCAGCCAACATAAAGGTTTTGAATTTTTCAATCTCGAAATTTTCTTTTTTTAAATTACTATGGAGAATGAGCAGTTTTTCTTTTTGTTCCTCAATTTTTTTACTTTTCTGATCGAGTTCTGCATTAATTTCTTCCAGATTTTTTTTCTGATTTTCGATAACAGCCGTTCGTGCTTTTACCAGCTCTTCCATATATTGCTGCTGTGCCAGAGCTGTTTTATTTTTGATATAAATCACTACCAGACAGCTCAACAATATAAGAACAGATAATAAAATGTAAAACAAAATAGACTCGTAGAAAGCTTCGGTAATGTGAAGCGTAAAAAAAGCAGGTTCAGCAATGCCGTCTATTCCTTCTTTTATAAGAAAACTATAATCACCAGAAGACAAACCTGCATATTCAATTTTATTGTCTGCAGGAAGTAAAAACCAATTTTCGTCTCTTCCTTCTAGTTTGTAATAAATATTATTTCTTCTGCTGTTGGGAAATATAATCGGGATGACTTCGATTTTTAATTCATTATCACTAAACCCTTTTTCAATGGCCGACAAATAACTTTCACTTCCATCGACCTTCAATTTTATTTTTGCTTTTGCATTATTACCTTGAATAGTATTGGGATTAAAGTAATTGAGTCCGCCTACACCGCCGAAAAATAAATTCCCTTTTGAATCCTGATAATAAGCACCTTCCGAAAACTCAGGCGCCTGCCAGCCATAATGCGGATTATAAGAAGTAACAGAATAGCTTTTCTTGTCGATAGAAGCGATTCCTTTTGTAGTACTTAACCAAACTTTATCGCCATTATCGATAAGTCCATAAACCATGTGACTTGGCAGTCCTTCAGCTTCTGTAATGTTTTTTACGACACCTTTTCTCTTATTAAAAATAGTTACGCCACCCAAAGAAGCAATCCAATAATTATCTGATTCATTATCCACAAAAACAGAATAAATACTGTTTCCTAAAATTCCTTCTCTGGTTGTTATTTTTTTTAATGTACCGGTAACTAAATTATATACAACAACACCACTGTTTTCTGTTGCCAGTATCAGATTCTGATTGCTTTTTTTTACACATCTTATATGATATTTACTAAACAATTCCTGTCCTCTAAAGTTTTCAAACTTTCCAGTAACCATATTAAATTTAGCCAGACCGCCCCAGCATCCCATCCAAAGCTGTTTGTTTTGATCTTCGAAAATAGAATAACATCTGCTGATGGACATTCCCGGAATACTGTTCTTTTCAAAACTTGTAACACTCTGATCCGAAATGCGCAGAATTCCTTCATAAGTCCCTGCCCAGACCGTTCCATCGCTGGAAGTAAATAAAGTTCGTATTCTTTCCCAATCTGGACTCGAAACAGCTTTATCTATTTTAAACTTTTCAAAAAAATGACTTCTTTCATTGTAACAAAAAAGACCTCTGGTATAATAACCCAGCCAGATTTTTCCTTTACTGTCTTTGGTTACAGCTCTGATAGTTTCATTTGGAAGATTAGGCTCTTTCACCGGATGTGGCATAACCGAATTTATTTTTTCAGAACCGCTGTATGCCATGCTTAATCCGCCATCTTTCTGTCCTAACCAAATATTTCCGAAATTGTCTTCATGAATGGTTTCTATTTCATTGTTTTTGAAGGAATAAGGCGAATATAAATCGGATGTAAAATGCTGTATATTGTTTTCGTCCGATTCATTTGTGATAATATACAATCCGTTTTCCCGAGTCGCAAACCAGATATTTCCCGCTTTATCTTTTAGAATATCATTGATTCTGAGATTTGGATATTTTCTAAGCAGTATATTTTTCAGATTTCTAAAATCCGTTGTTTTGATGCTATTCTGCTGGATTTCAACAAAAGATTTATTCTTGAGTTCGTAATATTTTTTCCCCGTTTCTACGACAATATTTCCCTTTTGAGATAAATAAATATTTGTTGGAAGACTTTTGAATTTAAAGTCCTGAAACTCATTATTCCCCAGATATCGATTTACATGACCTTCTTTGGTAATCAGCCAAATAACTCCCTCTGAATCTTTTTCTAATTTAGTAATGTAGTTGCTCGAAATTGTTTTAGGATCATTGTTATTATTTTTGAAAATTTTAAAAGTATAACCATCAAAATAGTTCAAGCCATCCCAAGTCGCAATCCACAATCCGCCTTCTTTGTCGCTTTCTATATCGACTACAGAATTGTTGGACAATCCTTGATTGGTGGTAAAATTCTCAAACTTTATCTGTTGCCCAAATGAATATATTGTGAAAAAGTAAAGAAATAGTAATATCCTAGTCATGTTTTGTAATTTAACTGACAAGGATACAATCGGAAGTTTATTTAATCATAAACTATATGTTAAGTTAAAAACGAAAACGAATTAAAGCCCGTTAATTAAAGGGAACTGTAAGTATTTTACAGCAGACTTTAATCAATGCCCTTTAAGCCTTAAAAGTTTCTGTGGATTGATAAGACGTAAAAAACTCAAATGCTCTTTTCTCCGCATAAGAATAAGTTGAATTACGCAGCGGAAAAGCGCAATGTCCGCCATATTTTGGAGTTTCCAGATATACATATTCGCTATCCTGCGCAATTGCTCTTGGATAACATCTTTCTCCTAAAAAAGGATCATCCAGTGAATTAATAATTAAAACAGGAGTAGTAATATTTTTAAGTGAAAATTCAGGAGAAACTTGATGATAATAGTCTTCTCTGCTCGCAAAACCATGAAGCGGTGCCGTAAAATACTGATCGACTTCATCAAAAGAAGTAATTTTATCAATCTGATCGCTATTTATAAAATCTGGAAACTGAACGGCTTTGTATTTAAGCTTTTTCTTTATATCAATGGTAAAATTCTTTAAATAAACCCTGTTGAAACCTTGTTTTAGGACTTCAGCACTTGTAGCAATATGTGTTGGAACCGAAATGGAAACGGCCGCTTTTATTCGTTCATCAATTTTTGTCCAGCCCAGATAATTCAAAAGCTGTACACCACCCATTGAATATCCAATTAAATAAAGCTCCTCAAAGCCTTTCTGCAGGGCAAATTGAACCACTTCGTTAAGATCATCAACCGCGCCATGATGATACAACCTCGGAAGTCGATTCATCTCTCCTCCACAGGTTCTGTTATTCCAAGCAAAAACAGAAAAACCCTGCTCCAAAAAATAAGAGGCACAGCTATTATTATAAGTTCTTCGGGAATCTCCTTCTAACCCGTGACAAAGAATAACCGCTTTTTTAGAATTTTTTAGAACAAAATCAACATTGATAAAATCTCCATCATTTAATTCCAGTTTTTCTCTGGTATAATCAGGAGCATCAAACTTTTTAATCAAGGCGGCATAAATAGTCGAAATATGCCTGTTTCGGTGAATAATAGAAGGAAAACTATATTCTGATTGTTTAATTATTGGCATAATAAAACGGTTTTTACGGTGCGTACTACAAAGCTAAGAAATACATTGATACGTAATTTATAAATTAACGAATAGTTTTACAAACGAAAAGCATAATCTGTATTATTTTATGAAAAAATATGGGTACAAAATCAAAAAACATAATGGTGTTACTTTTAAACGAAAAGATGAAATTGCTAAAATGACACTTCAGGATAAAACATCCATTAGAGAATAAAAGAACAGAGGTGCCTGATTAATCAAACACCTCTGCTTTTGTATTTATTGTTCTCTTTTTTGCGGAACTACTTTTGGACGTTCAGTTTGATTGGATAAAATCCAGCCCGTTCTGTAGATCCAATCTGTCATTTTATGCAATTTGCCAAAATCAATATTTTCAGATTCATCCATTGGCGTATGATATTGACTATGCAATACGCTTGTAAAGAAAACTGCTGGAATATTTTTTCTCGCATAAGGTAAGTGATCTGATCGGAAATAGAAAAACTCTGGATGTTCTGGTCTGTCCCAAAGTTTATCGAGTTCGAATTTTGGGCCTTCATCATTGGCTTTTTTAGCCACAGCTACCAAATCAGGCGAATTTTGATGCGGGTCACTTGAACCTAAAAGTGCTGCTTGATTGATATCATTCCGACCTATCATATCACCATTTAAAACAGCAATTATATCTTTTTCAGGCACCGTTGGGTGTGAAGCATACCAGCTCGATCCTAATAATCCGCGTTCTTCTGAACCATGAAATACAAAAAGAACGGATCTTTTTGCTGGCTGTTTTTTGTAAGCTCTAGCAATAGCCAGCATTGCGACACAAGTACTGGCATTATCATCTGCTCCATTGTAAATAGAATCTTGACCGTATTTCTGTCTTACGCCATCATGATCTTGGTGTCCACTAAAAAGCACATATTCATTTTTTAATTTGGAATCAGTTCCTTCAATTTTTCCAACAACATTCACAGATGGATATTTGTAAGTTTCTGAAACTACTTCGGCAGATAAAAAGTCTTTTGTGTTTTTAAGAAATTCTAATTGATTATTGTGCACCCAAAAAGCAGGCATTCTAGGCGGAACAGGCATTTTATCACGGTATCCTTCTATTCCGTATACACCTCGTTTCATTTGAGGTTCCACTTCAGACCAACTTTTTTCGCCCAGCTCATCTGCAACAATAATAAAAGCCGCAGCACCTCTGTAGGCTAAATCTTCATAATATTTCTGCTTGACAAAACCTGGATAACGTCTCTCGAAAAGCGAAATATTATCTGAAATTCCCTCTTTAGAGGCCAATACTACAACAGCTTTTCCTTTTACATCTGCTTTTCTGATTTCCTCAGCAGAAGCGTTAACTAAAAATAAAATGGGAGCTTCAACTTTCTTTGTGGTCGTTTCGGCAACCAGCACCTCACTCCATAATTTAAATTCTTTTTGTCCGATTTTAAATTTGGTATTATTGGTAACCTGATGTCGGTATAAATCAAAAAACTGAAAGAAAGTACCATCGTCTCCCGCTGGTGACATTCCAGCTTCTTTGGCTTTCTCTGCCAGCCACATGGATACTTTTAGTTCATCTAAAGTACCAGCTTCACGGCCATTAAAATGATCGCCGGCCATCTGGTACATATCTGTTTTAAGATCCTTTAAAGTAATCGCACTGATCAAAGGTTTTTTGATCGTTTGCGAAAAAATAATGTTACAGCTTAAGCTGAGTAATAAAAACAACTTTTTTTTCATAATTAAAAATCAAATTAAAGATTGAATAATTTTCTGATAAAAAAAGAAGGGTCTGAAAAAAAGACAAATCTATATTTTTTATAAATATACTTCAAAAAAGAATCAAATTTTAATTCTATTCTGCTCAATTCTCAATTAAAACAAGACTTAACCTACAATATATCAAACAGCGCAATTTTACTTCATTGAATCTTATGCAAAAGAGTGCTACTTATTTTTACGATTATTTATTATTTTAATGATAAAATGGTAAAATAACATTTTTCGAGGCTTGTTATCGATAAATAATCTTCATTTCAAAAAAAATAAATAATATTGCTGAATTGATTGTTACCAAAACATGGCTCAAAATTCGAATATAGACGAAAAAAAACTTCTTCTTGAATTGTCTCAAGGAAGTGAGGTTGCGTTTACCAATATGTACAATCAATATAAAAATAATGCGTATTCTACTGCTTTACGAATTACAAAATCGAAAATTCAAGCAGAAGAAGCTGTTCAGGACATCTTTTTAAAAATATGGCAAAATCGCGAGAATTTAGCAGAAGTAACTCATTTTGAAAATTACCTCTATATAATCTCACGCAATCATTTGTTCAATTCGATTAAAAAAATCGCACGAGAAACGAGTCAAATAGCCGAATTCAATCAGAAAGAAGCTGGAATTATTGATACTGACAGCAATATCAAAGATGAACAGTACAATACGATTTTAAATCAAATCGTTGAACAGTTGCCACCTCAACAGCAAAAAGTCTATCAAATGGCTAAAATAGACGGCCTTAGTCATCAAAAAATTGGTGAAGATTTGGGCATCTCAACCGAGACGGTAAAAAAACACATGGCTCAGGCTTTAAAATTTATACGTCTTAAAATTTCTCCGTACATGAATATGTTCATGTCATTACTGCTATTTTTAAAGTTCTAGACTAAAGTTTTTTCTTTCAAAAAAGCCAAGAACTACATTTTTTTACATTTTTTTTACATTTTTTTCACTTTCAACTACTCCCTCCCCTTTTTTAAATGGTCTTTATATAAAAGGAACATTTAAAACGTGTTCTATCCCTAAAATTAGAAGGGCTGAAAAAAAAAAAAAAAAAAAAAAAAAAACTCCAAACTATCATTTACAAACAAGTACTAATTTAATTAACGAAACAAATGCAGCAAAAAAAGTTCGAAGAGTTATTTGAAGGCTATCTGCAGAATAATCTATCTGATGCGGAACAGCAGCAAATGATGGAAATAATGCAGCAGGGCGAGCATGACGATTTTCTGAAGGAAAAAATTCATGAGATGCTGAAAAGTGATTATGTTACAGATGTAATGGATAAAAAACAGAGTGACGATATTCTGAACTATATTTTATCTAAACCGCAAAATGAACCTAAAGTGGTCGATTTAAATCCAAAACGAAAAAGAAAAATCGTTTTACGATCGCTTTTTGCAGCGGCAAGTATTGCTTTATTAATTGCTTTGGGAAATTCATTCTTCTTTAAGCAAAAAGCAACAGTTCCAACTATTACAACTGAAATACCAGCTGCTGTAGCGCAAAATACTTTAATTGACTTTAGCGGTAAACAATTGGTTCATCTTCCAGACGGTAGTACAGTGTTGTTAAATGATAACAGTACGTTGAAATACGATCAAAGTTCTTTTGACTCCAAAACTCGTGAAGTTACCTTAACTGGAGAAGCTTTTTTTGACATTAAACACAATCCCGAAAAACCATTTATCGTACATACTGGTAAAATTCAGACTAGAGTTTTAGGAACTGCTTTTAATATTAATGCTCAAAATTCTTCAGACAATATCGAAGTTACTGTTGCACGTGGTAAAGTTCAGGTTGGAGATGTTGAAAAAGTGTATGGCGTAATCACTCCAAATCAGCAGATTAAAGTAAACAAAAGCACTTTGAACTTTGAACAAAATAATGTAAGTGCGGCTATTGTAACCGAATGGAAAAGCAATTACCTGATTCTGGATGATTTGAATATGGCTGAAGCTGTTTCATTAATAGCTCAAAAATATAAAGTGCAGATTTTAATCTCGAATGAAAAAATTAAGAATTGCCGAATTACTGCCAGTTTCTTAAATGAAGAAGATTTAGATCATGTCTTGAAGGTAATCAGCAGTGTTATCGAAACAGAATATCGTTACAATAAAGCCGGAAATGTCATTTTGGACGGGAAAGGCTGTGAATAAAGAGAAAATAGAAAATAGAAAATAGAAAATAGAATATAGAAAATAGAATATAGAATATAGAATATAGAATATAGAATATAGAGAAGAGATAAGGCTGACTAACCTCCTACTTAGAAAGCTTTGAAAATAAATATTAACCTTAAAAACAAAGACCAATTAACCAAAACTAAATTAAAAAAGCCATCCAGCTCCTACACCAGATGGCCAAGATTTTTAACAATTAATCCAGTAACCATTAAAAAACAAGCAAATTTATGAAATTACGCTGTAAAACAACCATGTTTGACAGTGAAAAGAATTCGTCTTTTTTTCACTTGTCAAAAAAAACCATTATGATTATGCGAATCAGTTTATTCCACATTTTCTTACTGACCTGCGGCACTCATATGATTTTCGCAACTGAAATGAGTGGTCAGAACTTAGAGTCAATATCTGTTGACATTGAATTACATAATCAGGATATTAAAACGCTATTTAAAACTATCGAAAACAGAACAGGATTATTGTTCGCCTATCAGCCACAGATCATAAAAGATTTCCCAAAAGTTACTACTCCAAGAGGCAGCAGAAGTGTAAGCGATATTCTGGATATTGTATTTCAGGGCAGTAATCTGGTATACAAACAGGTGGATAAAAATGTCGTGATTTATAAAAAAGAAGTTGCTAAAATTGCTGTAAATACCGAAAAAAAAGAAAATGCCGAAGAAGTTACTATTATGCTTAACGGAAAAGTGCTGGACGAAAACGGACAGCCTCTTCCAGGTGTTTCTGTTGCAGTTGTAGGAGGCAATAAACAAGCAATATCTGATTTTGACGGACAGTTTTTTATCGAATTACCAAAAGGAAAACATGTCTTAAAAATATCTTATTTAGGATACAAAACACAGGAAGTTACCGTAGAAAACCAAACCACAGTTACCATCAAAATGCAACCCGATTTGGCAAAGTTAGACGAGGTTGTAATTATTGGATACGGTACAACAACAAAAAGAACTTCTACAGGATCTGTAGTTAAAATCACATCTGAAGACATTCAAAAACAACCTATAACTAATATTTTACAAAGTTTACAAGGAAGAACACCTGGTGTATTTGTATCTCAAACATCTGGTTATGCAGGGAGTGATATTAATATCAGTATTCGCGGAAGAAACTCTCTTGCTGCAGAGACTCTTCCTCTTTACATTGTAGATGGAGTTCCATATATTGGTGATGATATAAAAGAACAGGCACAACAAACGGGTGTAGGTACAAATAATCAACAGCCATATGCAATTAGAGGAGCACAAAAATCAACAAGCCCTTTAAACATTCTTAATCCTAATGACATTGAAAGTATTGAAATTCTTAAAGATGCAGATGCAACTGCAATTTATGGATCCAGAGGTGCAAATGGTGTAGTACTTATTACTACTAAAAAAGGTTCAGCAGGTAAAACAGAATTTACTATAGGTACTAACTCAGGAATTTCTCAAGTTGCCAATAGAGTTAGAACCTTAGATACGCCTGCTTATCTTAACATGTTACAAACTGCCTTAACAAATGCAAATGCAAATGCAAGTAACTCTAGTACCGGAATAGCTTTAACAAACTGGGATCCTAATCAATATACTAATTGGCAGGATTTATTAATTGGCGGATCGGCTAATTTCAATAATTATTCTGCAAGCTTAAAAGGTGGAAATGACACTACAAACTTTTTATTAAGTGCTGGTTATCATAATGAAACAACCGTTCTACCTGGAGATTTTGGCTACAATAAATTTTCCACCAATTTTAACATCAATCATTATACGTTAAACAAAAAACTGAAGATAGGAGCTTCTGTAATTTTTGCAACGGATAAAAATAAACTGCCATTTTTTGACATCGCAAGCTACGCAATAAGTACAGCTCCAAATCGTCCTATTTATAACGCAGATGACTCTTTTTACTGGGCTTCTACTTATTTTAGTGATATCAACCCTCTGGCAGCATTAGGAAAAAGAGTTGAAGATAAAGGGACCAACTTAATTACAAGTTTTAGTGTAAACTATGAAATTGCAAAGGGATTATCTTTTAAAACTGATTTAGGATATGGAACTGCAGAAATGACTTCCGAGCAATATCAACCTGCTTCAGCCAGTAATTACGCTTATTATGATGCTCTCAAAATCAGTCTAAACTCGTTAAGATCTTATGTTGTTTCGACTAACAATACTAATAATTTCACTATTGATCCTCAGTTGAATTATTCCACTTCATTGTGGAAAGGAAATCTAACTGCTTTAGTAGGTGGATCCTATCAAAAAAGAAGATCAGAAATGCCATCTTATGTAACTTCTTCTGTATATAGCGCTGACAACCTTATTGGTATTACTGGAACAGCTACAACTGTAAAAGTATATAACGGTTCCTCTGAATATAAATATATATCACTTTTTAGCAGGCTGAATTATAATGTTATGAATAAATATATTTTAAACATTAATTTTAGAAGAGATGGTTCTTCCCGCTTTGGAGCAAATAATAAATATGGAAATTTTGGTTCTATTGGTGCTGCATGGGTATTTACGGAAGAAGATTTCTTAAAAGACAACTCGTGGCTAAGTTTTGGTAAGCTTCGTTCAAGTTATGGAGAAGTGGGAAGTGATGGTATTGGAGATTACGGATATGCTGACACCTATTCTACAGGAACTTACGGAAACGGAAATGCTTCTATGTCAGCAACCCGAATTGCAAATCCGAATTATAGATGGGAAGTTTCTAAAAAATTTGAAGCTGCTATGGATCTAAATTTCTTAAATGACCGTATTTCTTTTACTGCCGCCTATTACAGAAACATTTCAGACAACCAATTGGTTAATTATACCCTTAGCCCACAAGCAGGATTTACAACTTATACCGCTAATTTAGGTGCAGCTGTTGAAAACAAAGGCTGGGAGTTTACACTTTCAACGACAAACGTTAAAACGCAAAACCTTAATTGGTCAACCTCTTTTAATATTTCAACTAATTCTAATAAATTATTATCATTTGATGGTATAAAAAATACTAGTTACTACTCACAATATGTTGTAGGAAGACCATTAAACAGTCAATATTTATATAAATATACCGGCGTAGTAAATGGTGTACCACAATTTGAAGATGCCAATGGAGATGGAAAAATTTCTACTGGACTTTCTGATACTGGTGTTGGTGACAGACAATATTATGGACCAACATATCCGAAATATTATGGAGGGATTTCAAATTCAATTTCTTATAAAGCATTCTCGCTTGACTTTTTATTCCAATTTGTAAAACAATCCGGAAGAACTTTAATGTCAACTACAGGCATACAGCCAGGGTATCCATACGGACTTGCAAACTTTCAGGTAGATGAGTACAATGATTACTTAGCACAGGGCAATGTCTTAAGTTCTAATTACCTTTCAAGTTATGGCAATTATATAGTTTCAAATGCTACGTTTACTGATACTTCTTATATCAAACTTAAAAATGTAAGCGCTTCTTATGCTATTCCTTTAGATGAAAGCACGCGAAAATTTCTTAAAAATGCGCGTGTAACACTACAAGGACAAAATCTGATAACTTTTACGAAATACAAAGGATTTGATCCTGAAGCTCCAGGTTTGGTTTTACCTCCTTTGCGTACAATAACTTTAGGAACACAATTAACATTTTAAACCTAAAACCATGAAAAATAATTCAATAAAATACATCTATATATTTTCGTTTTTTCTTTTAATCGGTTTAACTGGCTGTGATGATATGCTTGAAGCTGAGCTGCCAATCAATGAATTGTCATCTGAAGTTGTGTATGCCTCCGATCCTACTGCAGAAGCCACCATAAACGGAATTTACCAAAGTATGGTAACGAATACTTATTATAACTCTTTACATACCATTCTTGGACAGACCTCAGATGAGTTAATTTTAAAAACTCAGCTCAGCAATGTCTATACGACCAATGAAATGATTGATACAGACAGCTCTGCTGGGACAATGTGGACGGAGTTTTATAAAACAATTTATAATGCTAACAATGCCATAATTGGAATTAGCGGCAGTAAAACCCTTACCCCTACTAAAGCGAAACAATGGATAGCCGAAGCAAAATTTCTTCGTGCATATTCTTATTTCTATCTAACAAATCTATGGGGTGATGTGCCATTAGTTTTAACTACAAATATCGACGAAACATCGCTTGCTCCTCGCAATACTCAAACAGAGATTTACAATCAGATTATTCTTGATCTTAAAGAAGCTGCAACTGATCTTCCTGCTGATTTTTCTGGCTATAGTGCTATACGAGTTAGAGCTACAAAAGCAGCTGCCCATGCTTTATTATCCAGAGTTTACTTGTACCTAGGAAACTGGACAGAGGCTTCAGATCTGGCAACTTTAGTAATTAACGATAGCAGCAATTATAAAATAATTACAGGATTGACAAGTACCAACAGCCCGTTTATCGCAGACAATAAAGAGGCTATTTTACAGATTCCTTATTCAAATGTTACTTATACTTATGAAGGCAGTGCATTGTTTTCATCTTCAGGAACATACATGTTAAGAAACGGAAACACACTATTTGAAACCGGTGATGCCCGAAAAACAAACTGGACTGGTACTACAGTTGCCGCAGATGGATTGACATATACAATTCCAAGAAAGTATAAAAATTCGTATACTACAACACCTGTAGAGCGTTCAACAATTCTTAGATTAGCAGAACTTTATCTGATAAGAGCCGAAGCCAGAGTAAAATTAAATGATATTACAGGCGCACAGCAAGATATCAATGTAATCAGAAACAGGGCTTTACTTGGCAACACTACCTTAACAGATTCTAATCAGTTACTGGAATTAATAGCTTTAGAAAGACAAAGAGAGCTATTTACCGAAAATGGACACAGATGGTTCGATCTTAAAAGAACCGGAAAAATCGATGAAGTTCTAAGTACAACTCCGGGCAAAATATGGGCTTCAACAGACAATCTATTCCCTATACCGGAAACAGCAAGACGCTCTAATCCTTTTTTAACTCAAAACTTAGGATATAACTAAATCATTTAAATAATTACTCAGGAATGTTTCATAAAAAACATTCCTGAGATTTAAAAAACACTATGGAAACAACCACAATTGTAAGAGTTGAGGACTTGTCGCATCAATACAGTAAGGATTGGGCAATTCAAAATATCAATTTCGAAATTAAAGAAAATAGGATTTTAGGCCTTTTAGGATCTAACGGAGCCGGAAAATCTACTACCATGAATATTCTTTGCGGCGTTTTAAACCAGACCAAAGGAAATATTTTTATTGATGGAATTAACTTAAAAGAAAACCCGGTCGAAGCTAAAAAATTAATCGGTTTTTTACCGCAGACACCGCCTTTGCATTTAGATTTAACAGTAGATGAATATCTAATTCACTGTGCGCAGTTAAGATTAGTTCCAAAAGAAAATCTAAGAAACGCTGTAGAAAAAGCAAAAGAAAAATGCGGGATTTCGCATTTCAGCCACCGTTTGATTAAAAACTTGTCGGGTGGTTACAGACAGCGTGTGGGTATTGCGCAGGCGATTATCCATGAGCCTAAATTGGTCGTTTTAGATGAACCTACAAACGGATTAGATCCAAATCAGATTCTGGAAGTTAGAAATTTAATTAAGAAAATAGCACAAGACAAAGCCGTAATCTTTTCTTCTCACATTCTTTCTGAAGTTCAGGCAACCTGCCAGGATATCAAAATGATTGAAAACGGACATATGGTTTTTTCTGATACGCTGGAAGCTTTCAACAATTATATCGAAGCCGATAAATTAACGGCTAGCTTTGAAAACCCGCCGGCTGTTGAGGCATTCAAAGAAATTTCTGAGGTTACAGATGCCGTTTACTTGACTCCTAAAAAAGTTCAGATTACATTCAGCGGTACACAAGAAGTTGCTGAAAAAATTGTCTCATTAAGCGTTCAGAAAAATTGGAAACTTCGTGAAATTCAATTTGAAAAAGTTTCATTAGACGAAATCTTTGCTCAATTATCTAAAAAAGCCCCATCTAAAAACGCTATTCTTTCTTAAAAAAATAAACAAATGAAAACAATATATAGAATTGCTAAAACAGAACTCAATACGATGTTCTACTCGCCAGTTGCCTGGGTTGTTTTAGTAATATTTTCAATCCAGTCAAGCTGGAAATTTTTCAACACCATCGAACGTTTCGAAAAAGCACAGAAAATTGGACAAAGTATGGACAATTTATCACAGGTTGTTTTTTCTGGTTTCAGCGGATTGTATACTGAAATGCAGAATTACCTTTATCTGTATGTTCCGCTTTTAACAATGGGATTAGTAAGCCGTGAAATCAACAGCGGTTCAATCAAATTACTGCTTTCTTCGCCAATTAGAATTAAAGACATTGTTTTAGGTAAATATTTAGCGATTGCCGCTTATTGCCTTTTATTCATTGCTATTTTAGGCTTACAGGTTGCTATTGCTTATTTTTCTATCGAAAATTTAGATCTTAAATTTGCTATTTCTGGTTTAATTGGTCTTTATTTATTGGTATGTACGTATGCTGCAATCGGACTTTTTATGTCGTGTCTGACTTCTTATCAGGTAGTTGCCGCAATCAGCACATTAGTTGTTTTAGCAGGTTTAAATTTTATTGGAAAACTTTGGCAGGATGTCGAAATCGTAAAAGACATTACTTATTTCCTTTCCATTGCGGGACGTGCCAACGAAATGCTGGAAGGATTGATTATCAGTAAAGATGTATTATACTTTGTTTTGGTAAGCAGTCTTTTTATTGTATTGAGTATTTATAAACTACAGACCGGAAGAGATGCACAAACCGTATCCAAAAGAGTTTTAAAGTATACTGTATTGATTGCTGCAGTCTTATCTCTTGGTTATATTACTTCTAGAGCACCACTTACTTTCTATCACGATATGACCCGAAATAAGGACAATACATTAACCAAAAGCAGTTTAGATGTGGTTGATAAGATAGAAGGCCCTGTTAAGATAACAACCTATGTTAACTTACTAGATATTAATTATTACATGGCGATGCCATACTCTCAAAATTCTGATATTGCGAGTTTTTCAAAATATACCCGTTTTTTGCCCCAAATAGAAATGGAGTACGTTTATTACTATGACACTTCAACAAATGAAGCTTTGTATGCCCAAAATCCAGGGCTAAACGACAAACAGCTTGCCGAAAAAATGGTCGAGTCGCAGGATATGAAACTTAAAAAATTATATACTCCTGCAGAAATTAAAAAATTTATCGATTTAGGACCTGAACAAAACAGAGTGGTCAGAACCGTAGAATACAATGGCAAGAAGACTTTCCTGAGAATGTTTGATGACTTATTTAAAGTACCTTTTGAAAAAGAAATCTCTGCTTCATTAAAACGCCTAGTTTCTAATCCTGTAAAAATTGTATTTGCAACTGGAAACATGGAACGTAGCATTGAAAAAAATGGAGATAAAAATTATAAAACTGGATTTAATGAAATAACATTCAGAAACTCGCTAATCAATCAAGGTTTTGACGTTGTTTCTGTAGATATTAATGCGCAGAATATTCCGTCTACAACTGACGTTTTAGTTATTGCAGATCCTAAAACACAATTAAGTCAAGGTGCTGTCAACCGTATTACTAAATATGTTGATGAAGGTAAAAACGTAATGCTTTTAGCAGAACCTGAAACGAATTCGGCTTTGGTTTCTATAACAGATAAACTAGGAATCGGATTTACAAAACAGACTTTAGTGCAGGAAAGTGAAACGAATTCTCCTGATTTCTTAGTAACCGAGCTTCAAAAAAATGTCGATTCTACTGTAATCAAATTAAGCAAAATCAATAATCCTATCCCGCTTTTAGGAAGTAGTGGTGTTACTGTAACAAAAGAAGCTGGATTTAAAGTTACACCACTTTTAAAAACCAATAAGCTACCGGCATGGGAATCTCAGGCAGGAATTACTTCAATTTCAGAAGATTTAAAGAAACAGCCTTCTTCAAAAGAAATTCCTCTTGTAACTGCTTTAACGAGAAAGATCAATGGTAAAACACAAAAAATAATTGTTGCCGGAGATGCCGATTTTATGGGCAATGCCGAATTAAGCCGTGGCGGATCTGGAACTTTCCAGTTTGTAACCGATATTTTCAGCTGGTTCAGCAATTATCAATTTCCAATTGATACTACACGTCCTCTAAAAACCGATAATAAAATCACGATTACGTCAAATCAAGTTTTCATCAACAAAATCTTGTTTATAGGAATCTTTCCATTATTAATCATACTAAGCGGTGCTTTTCTACTTATTAGAAGAAATAGAAGATAAAATTCAAAAAAAATGAAAACTAAAAAAAATATCATTATTGCGATTATGGCTTTGTCTTTTCAAGGTGCATTTTCGCAGTTTAAAACTACGATTCCGCTACATAAAGACGTTACGACTGGAAAATTAAAAAATGGTCTTACATATTATATTCTGCATAACGAAGAACCAAAGGACAGAGCCAGTTTTTACTTTGTTCAAAATGTCGGCGCTATTTTAGAAGACGACAATCAAAACGGATTGGCGCATTTTCTAGAACACATGGCGTTTAACGGAACGGAACATTTTAAAGGAAAAGGCATCATTAAAATGCTGGAAAAAAATGGGGTAACCTTTGGAAAAGATATCAACGCTTATACGGCTCAAGATGAAACAGTTTACAACATCAGTACGGTTCCGGTTACGAATGAAAAGCTAATCGATTCTACCCTTTGGGTGTTGCACGACTGGTCAGGTTCTCTTTCTTTAACTAATGAAGAAATTGATGCTGAAAGAGGCGTAATCCGAGAAGAATGGAGAACGCGCCGTACAAGTGATTTTCGTTTAAAAATGCAGACTGATCCTGTTTTGTATAAAGGTTCAAAATACAGCAAAAGAGATGTTATTGGAGATTTAAATATCATCAATAACTTCAAATATCCTGAATTGAGAAATTATTATAAAAAATGGTACAGACCCGATTTGCAGGCTGTAATTATTGTAGGAGATATTGATGTAAAAGCAATGGAACAGAAAGTAAAAGCTATTTTTTCTGGAATTCCATTAGCTAAAAAAGCAACGCCACGTACCTATTTTGAAATTCCGAAACATGATGAATTGTATTTTGGAACTGCATCTGATAAAGAAGCTTCTTCAACTAACATTACATTGCAGTATGTTTTGGATGAACCTTTGGTAAAAGACAGTATTTTGACCCGTAAAAATGTAATGAATTCTTTTTACACCAACATTCTAAACAATCGTTATAAAGAATTGATTTTAAAAAACCAAAGTGCTGCGTTAGGTTTACAAACCTATTTTCAGCCCATTTCGAGATTAAATACTTCCTTTAATATTTCGGCTTCAGCCAAAAAAGGAAAGACATTAGAAGCTTTTGAAGATGCTTATACAGAAGCGGAGCGTTTAAAACGTTTTGGAATTGCACAAGCAGAATTAGACAGAACTAAAAAACTGTTTATTAGTTCTTATGACGATTTTATCAGCAATAAAGATAAAGTAGACAATGACAGTTGGTCGGAAAAACTGACGAATTATTTCTTAAAAGCAAAACCATTTCTTTCTGCTGAAGACGATTATAAATTGATTGTAGGCATTATCAAAAACATCACTTTAGAAGAAATAAATACTTATATCAAAACCATTCAAAAACCAACCAATCAAGTCGTTTTAGTAACCGGTTCTGATGAAGATAAAGTAAATTTTCCAACTAAAGAGGCGGTAGTTCAAGTAATGAAAAAAGTCGAAAACAAGACTTTAGAGCCTTATACTAAAAAAGAAAACAACGAACCTTTGATTGCAAAAGAATTAAAACCTGTTGCAATTAAAAAAACATTTGAAGTTCCAGGAATTGCTGCGGCAAAAGGATATACTTTAGAAAATGGTGCTAACGTAATTGTATTACCTACAACTTATTCACAAGATCAAGTTGTATTGACAGCTTTTTCTAAAGGCGGTAAATCTTTAATTAAAACCGAAGATTTGGCTTCTGCCGAAATTGCAACAACTATAGCAAGATCGTCTGGTTTAGGGAATTTTGACAATATCGCTCTAAAAGAAAAACTGACTGGTAAGGTAGCACAGTCTGCTCCTTTTATTGGCGAAAATACGCAGGGATTCCAAGGTAGTTCCAACAAAGCCGATTTCGAAACGATGCTGCAATTGATGTATCTTTCTTTTGAAGCACCACGCTTTGATCCAAATATTTTCGGCATACTAAAAGAACAGTATAAAAATCGTTTAGAAACCATCAAAAAAGACAACGGAAATACATTTAAAGATTCTGTTGATTTAGCAAACTCTAATCATAATCCGAGGACTTTTATTTTTGACGAAAAGTTTTTACAGAACATTGATTTACAGAAAGCCGAAAGTATTTATAAAGACCGCTTTAAAAATGCTTCAGATTTTACTTTTGTTTTTGTTGGGAATATTCCTGAAGGAGCTTTAGAACTGATTCAGAAGTACATTGGCAACTTAAAATCAAATCCTGCTGTAAAAGAAACGTTCGCAGACCATAATATTGGTCCGAAAAAAGGAAAAACAGTTGTGCATTTCAATCGTCCTATGGAAGTGGCAAAAAGTACTGTTTACCTGAATCTTTCTGGAAAAACAGAATACAGTAAGGAAAATGCCATGACAATCTATATCATTGGTGAATTGCTTTCTAAACGTTTCTTGCAGACCATTAGAGAAGAAGAAGGCGGAAGCTACGGTGTAAACGTTGGCGGTAATCTGGAATTGATTCCAAAACCATCCTTCAGCCTTGCCCTTACTTTTGACTGCAATCCTGAGAAACAGGAAAAATTAATGCAGATTGTCTGGAAAGAAATCAATGATTTAAAAACCAATCCAGTGAATGCAAATGATTTGGAAGACATTAAAAAAGCGTTGTTGAAAAACCGAGAGGAATCGCTTAAAACGAATGCTTTTTGGGCTACAACCTTATACAATTACAGCTTAAATCAGATTCCGTTTTCAACAGATGAAGAATATAAAAACTTAATTTCTAAAATTAATCAGAAAACTATTCAGCAGTTTAGTAAGCACGTTTTGGATAGTTCTAGTAGCGTCGAAGTTATTATGAACCCTGAAAGCCAATCAGGAAAGTAAAACTTTAGAATACATTTTTATTTTATTAGTCTTTAAAGGCCGTCTCGTATGAGACAGCCTTTTTTGCTTAAATTACAAGGAATTTTATTTTATAAACTGTATAATAAATCCTCCTTTTGGAACTAAATTATACTGCCATTTTGATGTTACAGGAAAAGACTCCACTTTAAATTCCATTAACGGATCTTTGCCTTCGGAGATGATTTTAAATTTAGAAAAACCTTTAGCATATTTCTTCAAATCAATTGATATAGGCTGTGAGACATTAGTCCCATTTATTCCAACTATATAATTTAAATTATCTTTTTGGCGAGACAAAACTATTGCTTTTCCAGGCTCACCAATTATGCATTCTGTTTTATCCCAAGTCGCAGGCATTTCTTTAAACAGAGTTTTAAGATCGTCTGAAAGCGACGCGAAAACCTCTTCAGAATCGGCAAAATGGATAATTCCTGAAGTATAAATCATGGTCATAGCTAATTCATGTGCTGCCGTGTTTAAACGTGTATATTTTCTAAAAGTCAGAGCAAATGGCGTGTAATCTGCTGGTCCTGCCACGTTTCTTGTAAAAGGCAATACTGTATTTTGTTCTGCCGCTTTTTCCGGGAATCTTGGCTCATAAAAATAACTTTCAGTTCCTAAAATAGCTTCAGCAGTTACAAAATTTGGCCATGTTCTGTGCCATCCTCTTGGCATGGTTGTACCGTGCAGATTTACTAATAAATGTTCTTTAGCCGCATCCTCAAAAACCGATTGCAGTGCTGCCATTACTTCTTGTCTGTCTGAACACCAAAAATCGATTTTAACGCCTTTTACACCCATATCAGCCAATTCTTTGAATCTTTTTTTTCTTTTTTCTGGATCGAAATATTCTGAAGAATAACCCCAAACCAAAGGTTTAACTCCTTTGGATAACGCATGATCAATAATTTTTCCATCTTTGTTAGCTTTTTCCCATCCGGCATCAAAAAGCGTGTATTTAAACCCAAACGAAGCCGAAACATCAGTAAACTTTTTATACATTTCTGGTGTAAAATCCTCAGGATGCGACCACCATGACCAAGCGGCTTTTCCGGTTTCAATCCACGAAGTATCCGTAATTTTAGAAGCCGGAGCTAAATCGGTAATCATGGTTGATAATAAAATATCTCCTGCTTTATCGCCAATCATAATCACTCTCCACGGCATTGTCCAAGGTAAGTTTGACTGAGGATAAGCTGTTCCTTTATCTGGCAAAGGCAATGTGAATTTTTCATCGTTTTTAGCGAAAGCTATGCTGTAAATCCCGTCTTTAGAATCTGGCGCTAAATGACAGCCCGGAAATGATCCATCGGTTCCTGATTCAGCAATTAAAACCCAATTCTGAGTATTATTTACATTAAAAAGTGCTGGCATGCACCACCCAACCGATTCACCTCTTGCTCCACTTATAGGGTCTCCAGGCTTTACATTAATATAAAAATCCTCATAACCCGGAGTATAATCCCCCGCTTTATTATAAGGTTGCAACCATCCTTTTGCTTTCTGTTCAATATGAAATCCTGTCAATTCATTTTTAAGAATTCGAGGTTCTTTTTCTTTGTCAGCAAATCGGTATCTAAAAGCAACTCCTTGTTCTCCAGCAATTAGATCAATTGTCATTATAGTGCCTTGTTTGTTTTTGAACATAACACTTTTACTCTTAAAAACATGATCTGCCACTTTATTGTTCGCTACTTTAAGTTCGTATTTTTCACGCTTTTCTTCTACAGCAGAAACGTTTTCAACAACTAATCCTGATGAAAAGTCCTGATTTTCAAAAACAAGTCCAAGTGGCGAATCTTCGATTATGGTTTTGTCTTTACGAAAAACCTTGTACGATAATTTTCCGTCTTTGGTCAAAGACAAACTGATTTTATTGAAATTATCTTTTGACCTTAAAGAAAGTTCTTCATTTTGGGCGACACAGCTCGTCAGCACAAAAAATACTGCGGGTAGCAGCAAATTTAAAGTTCGATAAACAAACATTTTTTTCATGGTATAATTTTTAGAGGTGATAGATAGAATTTATTTTTTTTGAATATCAAAAGTGTATGTAATCGTTTCATTATAAACCTGTCCCGATTTGAATATCGTATTAGGAAAATGAGCATGATTCGGGCTATCAGGAAAATATTGGCATTCCAAACAAAGTCCGTCAAAAGAAGTATAGCGTTTGGAATGTTCACCGATTATTGTACTATTTAAATAATCTCCTGTATACAACTGCACACCTGGATACGAAGTATAAACCCGCATTATTCTTCCTGATTTTTCATCAGACAATTCACAAACAGCGTTTTTGTCCCTTTTATTTTTGTTAAAAATGTAATAGGTATTCAAACCGGCATCTTTCGTAACATCACCTAATTTTTGACCATCAAAAGAATATTGTCCTGCATCTATAATTTTGCCTGTCGGAATATAATCTTCTGTACTTTCCAGTATTTTATCCGCCTCAATTTTTAGGTTATGATGCTGTATTTTTTCTTTGCAACCTGATAAATTAAAGTACGAATGATTCGTAAAGTTTAAAGGCGTTGCTTCATCGGCTTCAGCCCAAAAATCAATTTTTAATTCATTTTTATCTGTCCATTGATAGATTATTTTGGTTTTCAAATTTCCCGGAAAACCGCCTTCTCCGTCTTGGCTTTCAAGCATAAAAATTACGGCATCTTCTTCTACAATAAAATCAAACACTTTGTTATTAAATCCAGCCCAACCACTATGATTATTGTTTTTACCATCGTTTTTATCGAGATAGTAAGTATTATTTTCGATAGAAAATGCCGCATTATTAATTCTGTTGGCAAAACGACCAACTGTTGCTCCTATATAAGCCTGATCTTTAACATAGCCTTCTAAAGTGGGAAATCCTAAAACTATATTTTCTCTATTTCCAAAATTATCAGGCATCATTATGGATTTTACTATGGCTCCATAATTCAATAGTTCAATAGTATTACTATGAACATTTGTAATTTTAAATTTGAAAATTTCCTTTCCGCCGTATTGGCCAAAAGGTTCACAAACAATACTATTTAAGGAATTCATATGGTTTTAAAAATGATTAGAAAGATTAAGGTTAGTATAGTTTTTCAAATTTAGTTTTGATTATTATTCTCAAAATGGACTTTTTTTGTGAAAGCATGGATTAAATTACGATATTTGAAAAACACGATCAGGGCTATGAAAAATTCAGCACAAAAAGAAAAGATAAAAGTCAAAGAAGGTTTTTTGGGACAAAGAATGATTGTAATTCCAAAAAACATACTTTCGATTATTAAAAAGAATCCGCTTATAGCGAGTTTGTATTTCACCGATATCGGTGTTTTTCCAAATGCGAGTCATCATTCTATGAAAAGAAAACATGGAAGTAAACAATACATTTTGATTTATTGCTATAAAGGAGAAGGCATTATCAGTAAAGAAAACAAAACGATAACACTTAAAGTGAATACCTTTTATATTATACCTCCCGAAATTGCACATGATTATTATGCTTTAAAACAAAATCCGTGGAGTATTTACTGGATTCATTTTACAGGATCTCAGGCAACTCATTTTTATGAAAAATTCATAACCGAATTTCCAGATTCTGCACCTCAGCTATCTCTTGAAGAAAGACGTATCGAACTGTTTGAAAACATATTAGATGTTATGGAAGACGGTTACAGCGCCAGCAATCTAGAATTTGCGAATCTTTCGTTATGGCAGCTACTGAATACTTTTTTGTACGAGAAATATTTCATTCAAAAGAACCGAAAATTTTCAGAGGATAATACTATTGAATCGGCAATTGATTACATGAAAAAACATCTGGATATATCCTTAAAAATAAACGATGTGGCGGCTTATTTTAATTATTCGCCTTCTCATTTTTTCACCTTATTCAAGAAACAGACCGGCTATTCTCCTATACATTATTTCAACTATTTAAAAATGCAGAAAGCCTGTCAGTATCTCAGTTTTACGACTATGAGCATAAAAGAGATCAGTTTTAATTTAGGCTTTAATGATCCGTTATATTTCTCTCGTTTGTTTAAAAAAGTAATGAGCACTTCGCCTATACAATATCGCACAGAATACAAACAGTAACGCAATTGTTTTCGTATTTTAACGCAGACATTCAAAAAATCAGATTATAATCCATCTATTCAAAAAAAATATCCATAAATCAAAGGTTCCGATTCCGCTAATTTTACAAAAGCTATAAAACCTTTTTATGAAAAACTATAATTATACCTTTTTACTATCAATCAGCCTTGTCGCAGCACTGGGTGGTTTACTCTTTGGCTATGACTGGGTTGTTATTGGCGGAGCAAAACCATTTTACGAAATTTACTTTGGCATTTCAGATTCTCCTGCTCTTCAGGGCTGGGCGATGAGTAGCGCCCTTTTTGGCTGTGTGGCTGGTGCCGCTGTTGCAGGAAAACTAGCCGACACATACGGAAGACGTCCTTTGCTTATTGTCGCTGCTGTATTATTCTCATTATCTGCAATTGGAACAGGAGCTTCAGAAACTTTCAACATATTTATTATGTGGCGTATTATTGGAGGACTCGGAATTGGAGTTGCCTCTACTATTTCGCCTTTATACATTGCCGAAATTGCACCTCAGGAAACAAGAGGGCTCTTTGTATCCATAAATCAGCTTACAGTAGTTATTGGTATTCTTGCAGCACAGATTACCAATATGCTAATCACAGAAGTGATTCCAACTGGTTATTCTCACGAACAAATTCTTGCGTCTTGGAACGGACAAACTGGATGGCGATGGATGTTTTGGGCAGGATTTTTTCCAGCTGTGCTTTTCTTCATTTTAATGTTTTTAATTCCAGAAAGTCCAAGATATTTGGCTAAAAAAGACAGCCAAAATTCGGCAGAAGATACTCTTGCTAAAATTGGTGGAGTTTCTTATGCAAAAGAAGAACTTTCAAAAATTAAAGAAAGCTTTACACACGAGAGCGAAAAAACCAATTTCAAAACATTATTCGACAAAAAAGCGTTCTCAATCTTATTCATTGGAATTATATTGGCTGCCTTCCAGCAGTGGTGTGGTATTAATATTATATTCAATTATGCTCAAGAAATCTTTGTATCAGCTGGTTACAGCATCAATGATCTCTTCATGAACATTGTGATAACAGGAAGCATTAATTTAGTTTTCACTTTAGTTGCGATGGGAACTGTAGACAAATTAGGCCGCAAAAAATTAATGTTATTTGGTTCTGGAGCACTTGCTGTTATTTATGCTTTACTAGGATATTTTTATTACACCAGCGTTACTGGATTCCCATTGCTTTTATTGGTATTATTAGCCATTGCTATCTATGCAATGTCCCTTGCTCCTATTACCTGGGTTATTTTATCTGAAATTTTCCCTAACCGAATCAGAGGTGTTGCAATGTCTGTTGCCACATTTGCACTCTGGATTGCATCTGCGCTATTGGTTCAAACCTTTCCAATTTTCAACAACTATCTGGGCACGTCAGGCACTTTCTGGCTGTACGGAATTATCTGTGCCTTAGGATTTCTATTTGTTTTCAGAAAACTTCCTGAAACGAAAAACAAAAGTCTTGAAGAGATTGAGGAGCTTATGGCTTCTGATCAATCAAAACATATTCAATAATTTAAATTTCATTACATCATGCAAAAAGTAAATGTTTGGAAGGAAAAAATAATCCTGCCAACTTATGAGGTGGGCAAACCTGAAAAAAATCCTGTATTTATTGAGAAAAGAGTGTATCAGGGAAGTAACGGATCGGTATATCCTTATCCGGTTATTGAAAAAATCGCGGATGAAAAAACAGATAAAGAATATCAAGCCGTATATCTTGAAAATGAATTCATTAAAATAATGATTCTGCCTGAACTTGGCGGAAGAGTTCATATGGCGTATGACAAAACCAAAGAACGTCATTTTGTCTATTACAATCAGGTTGTAAAACCTGCATTGGTTGGACTTACAGGTCCTTGGATTTCTGGTGGAATTGAATTTAACTGGCCTCAGCACCATAGACCAACCACTTTTGATCCTGTTGATTTTAAAATCGAAGAACATGAAGACGGAAGCGCAACTGTTTGGTGCAGTGAAGTGGAACGCATGTTTAGAACCAAAGGTATGGCTGGTTTTAGATTGTATCCTGATAAAGCTTACTTGGAAATTAAAGCACAATTGTACAACAGAACATCGTTCCCACAGACTTTTTTATGGTGGGCTAATCCTGCAGTTAAAGTAAACGACGATTATCAATCGGTTTTTCCGCCTGATGTAAACGCTGTTTTTGATCACGGTAAACGTGATGTTTCATCATTTCCAATTGCAAAAGGAACGTATTACAAAGTAGATTATTCGCCAGGAACTGATATTTCTCGTTATAAAAATATTCCGGTTCCGACATCTTATATGGCCATTGCATCCAAATATAATTTTGTAGGCGGTTACGAAAATGATTCAAAAGGTGGTTTACTGCACGTTGCCAATCATCATGTTTCTCCTGGAAAAAAACAATGGACTTGGGGACATGGCGATTTCGGACGTGCCTGGGATCGCAATCTTACCGATGAAGATGGTCCATATATCGAATTGATGTGTGGTGTCTACACAGATAATCAGCCAGATTTTACTTGGATTATGCCGGGTGAACAAAAGGAATTTACGCAATATTTTATGCCGTACCGAGATTTGGGTATTGTTAAAAATGCTACTAAAAACGCGATGGTTAATCTGGAGAGTGTTGACAATAAATTAGTCATTAAAGCGTACACAACAGGCGTTTATCCTAAAACAACCGTTACTTTAAAAAATAATGATGTTGTTTTATTACAAAAACAATACGATGCTTCTCCAAACAATTCATTTGAAGAAACTATTGATTTTGCGAATGTTTCTTTAGAAGGCTTATCGATTTCTGTAACCGATGCAGCTAACAAAGTTCTAGTTGACTGGGTTTACGAAGGACAAAATGAAGATGAAATCCCAGAAGCCGCCAAACCTGCACTTGCTCCTGAAAACATAGAAAATAACGAACAGTTGTTTCTGACAGCACAACATTTAGAACAATACAGACACGCTACTTACAGTCCAATTCCGTATTACGAAGAAGCCTTAAAACGTGATTCTGGCGATGTTCGATGCAATAATGCAATGGGATTATGGCTGATGCGAAGAGCAAAATTTGCAGAAAGCGAACCTTATTTCAGAGCTGCGATCAAAACGTTGACACAACGCAATCCGAATCCGTATGATGGTGAGGCTTATTTCAATTTGGGGCTTTGCCTTAAATATCAAAACAAAAATGAACAGGCTTACGATGCTTTTTACAAATCTACATGGAATGCGGCTTGGCAGAATCAGGGATATTTTTATGTGGCACAGCTTGATGCTTTAAAAGGCGATTATGAATTGGCATTGGAACATATCAAAAAAGCCATTTCAAAAAACACCGAAGATCATAAAGCAGTGCATTTGCAAGCAGCGTTTCTTAGAAAGTTAAATCAAAAAGAAAAAGCAGTTGATTTAATCAACAGTTATTTAAAAAATGACGGCTTTAATTTTGGTTTATTGTATGAAAAATATATTTTGAGTAATGATAAAAAGGATTTGGATTATCTAAATGCGCTTATCCGAAATAACATTCATACTTATATCGAATATGCTTTAGATTACAATGCGGCCGGTTTATATGAAGAAGCTGCTTCATTATTAAATGAAGGACTGAAAGATGAAAACACCTATCCGATGGCGTGGTATTTTGCGGGTTCATTTTATGAAAAGTTAAATGATGTCGGTCAAGCCGAAAAATGTTTCCAAATGGCTTCTCAGGCAAAACCGGATTATTGTTTTCCAAATCAGATTGAAGCGGCTTTAGTTCTTTCTGAAGTAATTCAGAAACAGACTCATGATGCCAAAGCTTTGTATTATTTAGGAAACTTCTGGTATGCTTCGAAATTTTATGATGATGCGATTTCCTGTTGGGAAAAATCGGCAGCAATAGATGACACATTTCCAACTGTTCATAGAAACTTGTCATTGGCTTATTACAATAAATTAAATGATGAACAAAAAGCGCTTTCAAGTTTAGAAAAAGCATTTTCTTTAGATGTAGAAGATTCTAGAATTTTAATGGAATTGGATCAATTGTACAAACGTTTAAATAGAGATTTAGTCTTCAGGCTGGCTTTCTTAGAAAAACATTTAGAATTAGTTATTCAGAGAGATGATGTTTATTTAGAAAGAGTGGCTTTGTACAATCTCTTAGGCAAACATGACAAAGCGCTGACTTTATTACAAAATAGAAAATTTCACCCGTGGGAAGGCGGTGAAGGAAAAGTGAGCGGACAATATCTTATTTCTTTAATTGAAATTGCAAAACAACAGATTTCTGAAGGCCATTATGATAAATCGATTGAACTTCTAGAACAGGCGCAAATTTATCCTGAAAATCTGGGAGAAGGAAAACTGCCGGGCGCACAAGAAAATGATATTCATTATTGGCTTGGAGTAGCTTTTGAAAAGAAAAATAATTTAGAAGAAGCGAATAACTGGTGGCATAAAGCAACTCAGGGATTAGAAGAACCAACAGCGGCAATTTTCTATAATGACCAACAGCCGGATAAAATTTTCTATCAAGGTTTGGCTCATTTAAAATTAAACAATCCTGCCGAAGCCAATAAACGTTTTGAAAAATTAGCTGCTTACGGACAAAAGCATCTAAACGATCATGTAACCATTGATTATTTTGCTGTTTCCTTACCCGATTTAATGATCTGGGAAGATGATCTGGACAAGCGTAATAAAATTCATTGTTTGTACATGCAGGGATTAGGTTTTATGGGATTGGATAAAAAGATGCAGGCAGAGGAAAGTTTTACCACTGTGCTTTCTGAAGAGAAAAGCCATTCTGGAGTTACGATACATTTATCTTTATTGAAAAACGAGGAATCCATTTCTGTTTAAGTTAGTAACTATTTTTAACAGTAGACCCGACAGGTTTTAAAAACCTGTCGGGTCTTGCTTTTATAATCGGATTGCATTCCTGCAAAGTTTTCTAAACCTTGTAGATATAAGTTTTTTCACTTCTAATCAACTTGACTAACCGTTACTTTAACTAATCTTAAAAATAGCACACAGATGAGACGGCTTCGCTAACGCGAAGACGCAGATTACCACGGATTTTTAAAATTTAAAATAGAAATCCGTTTTTAATCCCCATTTTTACGAAGTAAATCAGTTTTATCAGTGTGCTTTAGTGAGTATAGTTAGCGGTCAATTGTACTACTCTATACCTACAAGGTTTTGAAAATCTTGCAGGAGAGAAAAAAACAAATAATTTAATTAATAGGTCTGTCTTCTAATTTGCTTCCCCAGTTTTTATTTGGTTTTGGTCCCATAACAAATTCTAAAGTGCCTCCAGCTTCAATATCTGTATGTTTTACAAAAGTCTTGGTATAACTTTTACCATTCAGTTTAGCACTTTGAATGTAGCTATTTTGATCTGAAACGTTTTTAGCTGTAACTTTAAAAATCTTGCCGTTTTTCAATTCTATAGAAGCTTCTTTCAATCGTGGCGAACCTATCACATAAACACCATTTGCGGGATTGACAGGATAAAACCCTATTGAACTGAAAATATACCAAGCCGAAAGTTCACCGCAATCATCATTACCAGAATAGCCTGATGAAGTGGTATTATACATCTTTTTCAAAATATCAGCAGTATATTTTTGTGTTTTCCATGGCTCACCTGCATAATTGTATAAATACGCAATATGATGACTTGGTTCATTTCCGTGCGCATATTGACCGATGAAGCCCGAAGCATTATCATTTACTTCTTCTGGTTTGTCTTCTAGGGTGAAAAAGGTATCTAGCTTTTTGGTAAAGGCATTATTTCCACCAACCAAATTTATAAGTCCTTTGACGTCTTGGGGAACATACCAAAAGTACTGCCAGCCATTTCCTTCCGTAAACGGATAACCGCCATTGGCTCCATACTTTAACGGATCAAAAGGTCCAATCCAATTGCCTTTATCGTCTTTTGCCCTGAAAAAACTTATTTTTTTATCATATAAATTTTTATAAAACTGAGAACGTTCTGCAAACTGATTGTATTCATCAATTTTAACTAATTTCTTCGCCAATTCGGCCACACACCAATCATCATAAGCCATTTCTAAAGTCAATGAAACCGACTGCGATTTCAGGTTCTCAGGAATATATCCATACTTTTCCCATATTCCAAAAGGCGATCCGGGATGTTCTCTCAAAGAAGAATTCTTTAGCGCTTCGAATGCCGTTTCCGCATCAATTCCGGGGATTTTTTTCAAAACAGCATCTACAATAACTGGAATAGCATGATTGCCTATCATACAATAATTTTCCTGTCCCCATAACTGCCAGATTGGTAAATAACCGAAAACTTTATAATACGCCAGCATACTGTTTACAAAATCAGCCGAACGTTCTGGCTGTAAAAGAGTGTACAAAGGATGCGCGCCGCGATACGTATCCCACAAAGAAAAAGTAGAATAATATGATTTGGATGAATTTCTAACCGTAAAATCTGCTGACGGATAATCGCCATTAACATCTGACAAAGTATTTGGCTGAATAAATGTATGATACAAAGCCGTATAGAAAATCTGTTTTTGTTCTTCCGTGCCTTCAATTTTTATCTTGCTTAGTTCTTTTTCCCAAACAGCATCTGCGGTATTTACAATTGCCTCAAAATTCCAAACAGGAATTTCAGTCTGGACATTCAGACGAGCATTTTCGATACTTGTGGCAGAGATTCCGACTTTTACCAAAATCTCCTGTTCTTTTGAAGTATCAAAATCTAATATCGCCCTAATGGCATTTCCGTTTACTATTTTGGCATTCTCATAGACATTACCACCATCTGCTACATGATTATGAAGTATTGGCTGTGAAAATTCGGCATGAAAATATACTTTTCGCATTGGCGCCCAGCCTGTAATGATGCGATATCCTTCAATGGTATAATCATTCGGAAAAGACAATTGAGAAGCAATAACACGCGTATTCCAGTCTGATTTTTTCATCGAATGATCTAAATCAATTACAATATGAGCTTCTTTATTTTTAGGAAAACTGTATTTATGAAAACCGGCATGTGTTGTTGCCGTCAATTCTGCTTTTATTTGATAATCCAAAAGTTCTACACTGTAATACCCCGGTTTTGCAAATTCTTTGTCATGAGAAAATTTAGACTGATAGGCATTCTGTCCTGCTTCTTCTTTTACAACAGAACCGCTGAAGGGCATCAACATTACGTCAAATAATTCGGCTACACCAGTTCCGCTTAGATGTGTGTGACTAAAACCTGCAATGGTGGTATCGTTATAATTGTAACCGCTTGCAACACTCCAATCGGGTATGTTTCTTGTATCTGGACTTAATTGCACCATTCCGAATGGTACTGTCGCTCCAGGATAATTATTTCCCGAAAGCGGTGAACCATGTGCTGCTCCTGTTCCAATAAACGGATTTACATGAGAAGTTTTTTTTTCTGCCGTTTGTGCTCCTAAATTTAGCGAGCTCACAATTGCACAACAGTATATTATTTTTTTGAATTTCATTTTAAGATAAAGATTTTATGAAATATGATTTCATTATTTTTTGAATTGCCTACAGCTTTAGCTGTAGGTTCTTGAGATTAGATCCTATTAGGGCTTTAGCCAAAACATCGAGATTTTGGCTAAAGCCCTATCTGATAGACTTTTTAAACCTCCAGCTAAAGCTGGAGGCAATTCATATTACTGTTTGGCTCCTGCAAGGTTTTCAAAACCTTTGTAGGTGTAGTTTTTAGCACAACTTAAAATATAAAACCTGCAAAGTTTTTGAAACCTTGCAGGATTACTACTCGAACTTATAATTTAGATGAAGTGATTTCTTTTAATTCGCCGTTTACTTTTACTTTCACTTTTGTTGGTGTAGGAGATAAAATTTCATATTTCGTCACTTTACCTTTATCCCATTTGATGTTTATAGTAAAGTTTCCTTCAGCTTTAAGTCCTTTTACTTCTCCTTCTTTTAACCAAGCATCTGGCATTGCAGGCAATAATTCGATAAATCCAGCGTGGCTTTGTATCAGCATTTCACCAATTCCTGCTGTAGCTCCAAAATTACCATCGATTTGGAAAGGCGGACCAGCAGAAAGTAAATTTGGATAAACTCCTCCTCCTGCTCCATAATTGATATTGGTGGCTAAAGTTGGTCTCAAAATGGTTTTAAATAATTTATAAGCTCGATTGCCTTCTTTCAAACGCGACCAAAAAAGCATTTTATAGGCAATTGACCAGCTTGGTCCATCATCTCCTCTTACTTCCAGTGTTTTCTTAGCCGCTTCAGCAAGATCGGGCGTACTTTCTGGTGTAATCAAAGGTGCCGGATAGAGTCCGTACAAATGAGAAACGTGACGGTGTTGCGGGTCTGGTTCTTTATATGGTTTTAACCATTCCTGAATTCTTCCGTCAGGCGAAATTATTCCTGATGGCGGTAATAATTTTAATCGTTTTTCCAGTTCGATTCTTAAGTCATTATCCAATCCTAATTTTGCAGATGCATTAATCACATTATTAAACAATTCACGAACAATCTGATTGTCTATTGTTGGCCCCATACATACATGAGCATCCTGACCGTTTTCCATGAAAAATGAATTCTCAGGCGACACAGATGGCGAAGTTACCAGCCAGCCTGTTTCCGGATCTTTTACCAGCATGCTGTTGTAAAACTGTGCAGCGCCTTTTATGATTGGATAAATTTCGGCTAAATAAGCCTGATCATTCGTGTACAAATAATGATTCCATAAATTATTGCACAACCAGCCCGAACCCGCTTTTGCAATTCCCCAAGAGGCGCTTTCACCTGGTTCTGTAAATCCCCAGACATTGGTAATTACGTGAGCTACCCAGCCGTCTGCATTGTAATAGGCTTTTGCTGTTTTTTCGCCGTAAGGCACCATTTCTTTAACCAAATCTTTTAAAGGCAGATTCAATTCAGATAAATTGGCTGTTTCCAACGCCCAATGATTCATCTGTACATTCACATCCAAATGATAATCTCCGTTCCAAGGAGTTTGTACTTGATGCGCCCATAACCCTTGTAAATTTGGAGGAAGCAATCCTACTCTCGTACTGCTGATACTTAAATAACGACCATATTGATAAAATAAAACAGGAAGTGCAGTATCGGAATCAGGGTCTTTCATAAAAGCATCCAAACGTTCGTTTGTTGGCAATGCATTTTTTGTTGATTTTCCAAAATTCAATGCTACACGATTGAATAATTTTTGATAGTTTTCGATATGTTTTTTCTTCTGATTCTGAAACTTTTTCTGCAAAGCAGCATCCAAAGTTTTATCTACTGCAGATTCGAAATTTTGATCTTTGAAATTGGTTCCCGCCGAAATGTAAAGCACTACTTCTGTAGCATTTTTAATTTCGATTGTATTATTGGTATATAAAGCTGTTCCGTCTGTCGTTTTGGCTTTTACTTTGGCTTTATATTTCATTCCTTTTCCGTCAATTCCGTTGTTTAACTGACCTGTCATCACTAAGGAATTATTACTGTCGTTGATTGTTTTGAAATGTTCCGGTCTGTCTAAGTGAACGGTAAAATTGAGTTTTCCTTTTTTGCTGGAACTTAGCTTTACAAACAGTATATCGTCTCCAAATCCGGCAAAATATTCTCTTTTATACGTTACGCCGTCAATCGTAAACTGTGTTGAGGCTAAAGCGGTTTGTAAATCCAGATTTCGTGAATAATTGGTCGCTTTTGATTTGGTTTTATAATCAAAATTCAATGTCATATTTCCTAAAACCTGATAACATCCAAATTGTACGTTTGCACCATCTCCGCTTCCTGAACCTGGCCCTGTACAGACGAAATTATCATTAATCAATTTTTCGGCATCGCTGTTTTTATTAGCCAATAACAATTCTCTTATCTGAGGCAGAAAAGTATAGGCTTTATAATTGTTAGCATCTTGTGGAGATCCGCTCCATAAAGTAATATCGTTTAGGACTAATTTTTCGGATTCAATTCCGCCATCGGGCATAATTCCTAAACGGCCATTTCCTAAGGGTAGCGTTTCTTCCCATTGTGAAGCAGGTTTTGTATACCATAACGCCAAAGGATTATTTTGCGAATAACCCAAAAGTGGTATTAGTGTAAAAAACAGAGCTTTGATTTTTTTGATATTCATGGTTTTATTGTTTTTGCCACAGATTACACGGATTTAAATGATTTTTTTTATCTGTGATAAATTTTTATTGATTTTATTTAGAACGTAATAATTTAAATGTTCATCCAAAAGAATTTCTCTTTTTTGGTAAGCTTCAGAGAAGCTAAATATTTATAGTATTAGAATAGACGTCTGCAATATAAAACTCCAGAGGAGTGACATATTTTTTTTACAATCTATGTTACATGTCGCTCCTCTGGAGCTTTTTTTCATTTCTCTTACTGAAATGCTATAAATATATTGCCCCGCTGGGGCTTTTCAGATAAAACATCTATCTATAAATATTCTCTGCTGTCAAAAGAACTTTTCCTCCCAGGATGTTTTTTATCTTGAAATTTTTTAAAACATACCTAACAGGTTTTGGAAACCTGTTAGGATAGATTTCTCCATTTAGTTGTTGTATGGTACGGCTTTTATTACTGGTTTTTCTCCATTTTTTAATGCCGATTCTTCAAATTCTATTCTTACTTCTTTGCTTTCGCCTTTCAATAAAGTAAAATAACTGTCACTGATAATTGCTGGTAAAATCTGAGTTCCTGACTTATCATTTATTGGTTGCACATGAATTCCGAAAGCAATTCTAGACGGACTTGAAACTTTGGCTTTTATCACATATTTTCCATTTTGTTTTACCACTTTGCTGGAAACATTTACTTTAGTTTTTGGGAGTTTATTCAAATCTGTAAAATCTTTCATATTGGTTCCTCTCCAATAGAAGTTCTCGCTGATTAATTTGCTATTGGCATCTTTTAATTTTAATCGGATGAAATGAACCGGACTTAAATCGGAATTATCAATATTGGTTTCTGCTCCGAAAATTTTAAAATCGTATAATGAATATCCCCAGCCAGAACCACGTTTTATACCTAACATTCGAACATAACGTCCTTTTGTTTCATCAAATGAAATAGTTTGCAGTCCTTGTTTTCCGTCTTTAATCACGCTTACATCTGTCCAGTTTTTGGCATCAGAACTAATTTGAATTTTGTATTCTTTTCCAAAGGCATTTTCCCAATTTAAAACTACTCGATTGATAATGAATTCTTTTTCAAGATCTACATAAATCCATTCATTATCTGTCGAATTACTTGCCCAGCGCGTGTTTGAATCTCCGTCTGCAACATCTCTGGTATTTCCTCCATCGGTAGAGGATGCGGTAACATTTTTTTGAAAAGCCAAATCTTTCTGATTGGAATAAAACGGAATCACAAAGCTTTCTGTCGCAGTATTCGAATAAGAATCTACAATTGTATTTTGTTTGAATTTTGCTATTTCTTTACCGTCTAAATTATATACAGAAGCTTCTGCTTTTAGGTTTTTAAAATCGGTTCCTGTTGTATTGATTACTTTTACCGAATTGTCTACAGGACTCCACTGAATGTGCATAGGCTCACAAGCCGATTTTACTCCCCAATAAGCTCCCGTTAAATCATAATAGTAATCGTAAGTTTGCCAAACCATACTTGGATAAGAAGATTGGCTCATCCAGATCATAATTCCCGAAGCGTCTTCCCACATATGATCCAGCCAGCCCTCGTACATGGCTTTGTTGGTTTCTATGTTTAATAATTGTGCTTTTCGGGTGTATTCTTCCAGATTATTCGGTTTGCCGTAACGTTCTGTGATGCTTTTATCATAATTGTCTGGCGTGGCATTAAATGCTTTTTGTCCAAAGAAATGTTTGTCCCACATATCGTTTCTTGGCCACCAGTCTTTTTCTGGAATAAACTTTTTAAAACTTTCGATATTAGGGAAAACGGCTGTACCAATTTCAGATCTTAATCCCCAACTTGGACCGTCGCCTGTTCCCGCATAAGGTTCTGGATATTTTGTGAAATAAAACCTCGGATCTTTATTGCCCCAAAGTCCGCTCCCGCTCAAGTTTCCTGTATTCGAACATGGCTGATAATATCTGTCGTTGTTGTCAAACGTTTTGATGTTTTCGGCAATCCAACCATTTAGCGGAGGCTGCGGTAAACCTTCATTATTTCCGCACCAAATTGCAATACTGGCGTGATTTCTAACTCGTTTTATTTTCTCGATTACATTGCTGTTGAAAACATGAATATCCAATGGCAGATTCGGATTGGCATTTAGCCAAAAATCATCCCAAACCATGATGCCGTATTTGTCACAAGCTTCGTAAAACTCTTCATCTGTTGTTGAACCCAACCAATTACGGATAATATTGTAATTCATTTCTTTGTGAAGTTTTACTTTAAGATCGTATTCTTCACCTCTGCAACGAAGCATGTACTCGCTCATACCCCAGTTTCCTCCTTTTAAGAAAACTCGTTTCCCATTTATGGCAATATGTAAAACGCCGCCTTCTGTATCGTAAGTATATTTTTTAATGCCAAAAGTTATCTTTTGACTATCCGAAACTACATTTCCAATTTTGAAAGTAAACTGGCAAGTATATAAATTAGGATCTCCATATCCGTTTGGCCACCAAAGTCTCGGGTTTTGAATGGAAAGTTCCGGAAACTGTTCTTTTGTCAATTTTACATTCGTGATTCCATCAGCATCTAAACTTATTTTTTTAGAAAAAGTAATATTTCCGGGCATAATTACACCCGTAAGAACTCCTTCCTGATTTTGTCCAGATGCATTTTTTAAGTCTACTTTTATTTCCAGATCTGCTCTTGCGTTTGTTGGCAGATTGGTATGAATCCATGGATCTTCAATTGTGACTTTATCAGTATTGGTTAAAAAAACATCATCAGTAATTCCAGAATTTAATCCAGGAACATAAGGCATCCAATCCCATCCTGCGCTAGAAATGTAAGTTGGACTTCCGTAGTTATTTAATGGCTGTTTTGGAATGCTTACTAAAATGTTTAAGACATTTTTTGCTTTACGATTTACAAGCTTTGTAATATCAAATTTACCGCGTTGCATCATTCCGCTTAAAACGGCTAACTTTTTTCCGTTAAGATAAATTTGTCCTTCACGATTGATGCCTTCAAAATTGAGCCAGATGATTTCTTTGGTAAAATTTTCTGGAATAGTAAATTCAGAACGATACCAAAAATTGCGATCGTATTTGGATTTATCAACTTGATAGATATTGTCGCCAAAGTTAGGGTCTTTCTCCAGACCGCTCACGACATAAGAATTAAAAATGGTACTTGGAACTACTGCTTTTACCCAATCGCTATCGGCATAATTTGGAGCAAACATTTTAAGGCTGTCTTTTCCTATTTCTGCTTGTGGCTTAATTTTCCAGACAATCTCAGAAGAGTTAAGGCTTACTTTATTTTGGGCATAAAAATGGAACGATAAGGCATTGAAAACAAATAAATAGATATAAACCTGAAAAGTATAAAATTTCATACTGTTATTTGAATGATTAAAAATTGTTGAATTATAAGAAATAAGAATGCCATTTTGGAATAAGCTTTTTCGAACAGAAGAACTCAGTACTGTTACTACCTATACCCAAAATGGCATTACAAATCAAAACTGTGGCATTAACCGAACCACATGAACCAAAAAAATAAAAATTACTATTGAATTTTTTTTAGATATTAATAGCCCTGATTTTGATCCTCTGGGCCAATCTCATCGTTAAGCTTAATCTCTCCAATTGGAATAGGATAACGGTTATGAAATGCTGCAATGGTACCGTTTTGTTTTGCCCATTTGTTGCGAGCGCCAACCAATTCTACCAGTTTTCCTGTACGAATAAGATCCATTCTTCTCCATCCTTCAAAAGCCAATTCGCGCATACGTTCATCTAGAATCTGATCTCTAAACTGAGCTTGAGAAAGTCCGCTCCAAGCCATTCCTGCTGGCAATGTTCCTCCAAAAGCTCTTGTTCGAACCTGATTCACATAACTTTCAGCTTCTGTTGTGCTTCCTAATTCATTTAAACATTCTGCGTAGTTAAGCAATACATCAGAATATCTTATATACGCTTTATTTTTACCTGAATTCCAAAATGATTGTTTTCCGTCTACACGAATATCTTCGTATTTTTTAATGTGCGGATCCAGCTCATCTCCTCCAAAACCTGCAGGAAGTGTTGGCGTAACTCCTTTATAAGTAAAATCATAACGGATACTGGCATTTTTACGTGTGTCACCAGCTTCCCATAATCCTCCAGCCGTTTTGTCTTTATAGCAATATTGAGTAGGAAGAATAAGATCGTAACCTCCAAAATAGGCATATTGATCCATATTGGCCAAAACTCTTGAACCTGTCTGCCATTGTATCTGGTTGTTATCTGGCCAATTGTTGTTATACTGCCATTCGTATAAAGATTCTGAAGAATTAGCATGATCTGGACTAAAAACATCTGCATAATTAGGCAGCAAGCTATATTTTCCAGATTTAATAACTTCTTCAAACCATTTTTTTGCTTTGTTATAATCACGGTATCCTGATGCTTCTGGTGCGTATAGATATACTTTTCCTAAAAGCGCTTGAGCTACTCCTTTTGCAGGAAATGCAGGATTTCTTTGTTTTACAGGAAGTTTTTCTACTGCTCTTTCCAAATCGGCAACTATATAAGAATAGACCAAATCTAAAGGCTGACGCTTTAAACCAAACTCTGCCGATTTTGCTTTATCATTAATCGGTATTTCTCCCCAGTATTGTGTAAGTTCAAACATTAATGTTGCTCTTAAAAAACTAGCTTCACCCATCAAAAGATCGCGTTTTGCACTATCATCTTCGGTATTAATTCCTAATGCTCTAATAGATTGCGCCGCTACTTCAATTACTGGCCATCTGTCATTCCATAATTGTCCAATTGCCTGATTCTCCTGACTTAGGAAACCATTGTACAAATCTAGCCCCGCTTGGTTTGCATCTCCAGTTACCTGCAAAGCTCCTTGTTGCGCTTCGTCTGTACCTAGAGAAGTATAAAGTCCAGCACGGTCTTTTTGCATATTTCTCCAATTTGTTATCGCTCCTAAAAGAACAGGTTCTATTTTACCTAAACTACCATATGCTTGTGCAGCAGTAAGAGAACTTTTTGGTTCTTGATCTAAAAAATCTGAAGAACATGAAGCTGATAATATCGTTAGGGCCATAAAGGCTATAATTTTTGCTTTCATAAAAATAATTTTTAGAATTAATTTGATTAAAGAGATACATTTAATCCTAGAACTACCATTCTAGATAAAGGATAAGAATCTCCTCCCTCAGGATCATAACCTTTGTATTTAGTAATAATAAACAGATTCGATCCCGTTACATAAAACCTGCAATTTTTAAGAAAAACACTTTCTGCAACTTTGTCTTGTAATGTATACGATAGTGTAAGTGCATTTAATCTTAGGAATGAAGCGTCTTGTATTGCTTTATCTGTTTCTCCTAAAGTATATCTTCCTCCTCCATAATAAGCTCTTGGCACATCTGTATTAGTGTTTGTTGGAGTCCAACGATCTAAAAGATCTGTATGTGCTGCACTCATTCCTCCTGAATTCATATAGCTTTCGTAAGTACCACTTGGTCTCTTACCGCCTATTGAATAGGCAAATACTGCATTTAATGCAAAACCTTTGTAATTAAGATCTGTAGAAAAACCTCCATAATAATCAGGATTCAAATCGCCAACCACATATCTGTCTTGATCGTTTATAACACCATCTCCATTACGATCTTTAATTTTAATATCTCCTGCCTGAACAGTTCGGCTTCCATAATTTACTTTACTAAGATCTTCTCCCTGTTGTGCTATACCATCATATTGGAACACATAAACTGTATTAACCGATTTTCCTAAAAAGAAGTTTCCTGTACGCTGAATTTCATTATTACTATAACCACCTAAACTGTATATTTCTGTTGCATCTCCATAAAGTTTTGTAACCTTGTTTTTTGCTGATGATATGTTGGCAGAAACATTCCATCTAAAATCTTTGTTTTTAATAATGTCACCGCTAAGTTCCAATTCGATACCCTCATTAGTTGTTGCACCAATATTATCCAGCTTATATTTATATCCTGACGAGACCGGCATATTACGCAACATTAAAAGATCGTCATTATTTATATGGAAATAATTAGCACTTGCTGTCAGTCTATTTCTAAAGAAACCAGCATCCAGTCCAATATTAAATTGTTTTTGTTTTTCCCATTTTAGATCAAAATTGTCAATATAATTATCAGATACATAAGTTCCTGAATTATTACTAACCTGTGCATTGTATAATGCGAAGTATCTGTAAGCATCTACATTTTGATTCCCCACAATACCATAACCTATACGAAACTTAAGCTGACTTAATTTTTCAAATCCGGAAAGGAAATTTTCCTTAGCAATATCCCAACTTCCCGCTATTGAAGGAAAGGTTCCCCATTTGTTATTAGGTCCAAATTTAGAGGAACCATCTCTTCTTATTGTACCTGTTATATTATATTTACCATCAAAAGTATAATTAGCTCTTGCGAAATAAGACTGATTGGTATAATCTGTAAAATTAGAACCTAACTGTGCATTATCTTTTTGATATGCACCTGATAATGCCATATAAGTCAAGTCATCACTAACAAATCCGCGAGCTCTTACATCTGTACTATTACCTGAATTACTCATTACAGAAAATCCTCCCATTACACTTACATCGTGCTTTTCAGCAAAAACTTTACTGTAAGTAACGGTATTATCCCATTGATAATTCAACTGTGAATATCTATAGTGATGCGCTTCACCGTTCATAGAATTTCTAAGCGACTGTCCAGTATAACTTGGCACATAATCAAAATTCGCCTGATCTATAACATCTACAGAAAGAGTCGTTCTAATATCAAGCCCTTTTACTGGTTTTGCACTTAAAAAGTTACTACTTGTAAGTCTGTTACGTGTGCTTGAATTTATGATATCAAGGCTTTTTATCGGATTATAAAGATTTTGATCAAATACTTCACCATATCTAAGATACGTAGCCTTAGGATCTATAGGCAATAATGGATTCGCTCCTAATGCTACACCAAACGCACTACTTTCTTGGTAATTGGTCTTGCTTCTTGAAAAAGTTGTATTAGTACCAAACTGCAACCAAGATTTTAAATCTTGCGTAAGATTAATTTTCCCATTATATCTTTTAAAATCAGAGTTTTTAAGAAGTCCTTCTTGATCGACATAGTTGAAACTTACAAAGTATGTTCCTTTTTCTCCTCCTCCGCTAAAACTTAAATTATGATTGGTTTGAAAACCTGAACGCGTTACCTGATCTAGCCAATTATAGCTTTTACCAGTTCTGTAAGATTCCAATTCATAAGGTGCAAATACAGTCGAACCATCTGACTTAATTTGATTAATATAAGCTGCACGATCAGCACCAGGATGTTCATCCATATATCGATTTGCATAAGCATCAACTCTTAAATCAAATAACTGCTGGGCATTCATCAGCGGGATATTTCTAGCAAATTCAGACACACCAGTCCATGTATCATATTGTATTTTTGCTTCTCCAGATCTTGAGCCTTTTTTTGTTGTAATTACGATTACCCCATTGGCAGCTCTTGAACCATATAATGCTGTAGCTGAAGCATCTTTAAGAACTTCCATACTTGCAATATCGTCAGGATTAATGTTTTCAAAATTACCATCAGTAACTAATCCGTCAATTACAAATATCGGGTTACCACCAAAGTTCAGAGAGTTATTTCCTCTAATTCTTATTGAACCCGCCTGACCAGGGACAGCACTTTGTTGCACATACACACCTGAAGCACGTCCTTGTAATGCCTGCACAACATTTGGAGTAGGAACTTCTCTAAGTTTATCACCAGAAACACTGCTGACAGCCCCCGTAAGATCTCCCTTTTTCATTGTAGCTCCAACGATTACAACTTCATTCAATTCCTGAGTGTTTGGAATTAGAGAAACATTTATTACAGATTTATTTGCATTTACTGCTTGCATATTAAATCCTATGAAAGTAAATTCCAGAGTGGAGCCAGATTTTACGTTTAACAATTTGTAACTACCATCAATGTCTGTTACCGTTGAGTTCTTTGTACCTTTTACCAGAATGGTCGCGCCTGGTAAAGGTAAATTTTCATTATCTGTAACTTTACCGGTTATGGTTTGTGAGTAAAGTGTACCGGCACACAACATAACTACTAAGAAGCATAAGTATCTTATTGCAATTCTCATAATAATTTGGTTTTTTAGTTAATAAATTAGTGAGTTAGTTTTTTGTTCTTTATTGAGCATGAAAATAAGAGAAAACGAATTGACTTATACTATACTATACTACAACATTGCAAACATACAAATATTTTCATTACATCCAAATTTATGTTTTAAGAATTTGCTATTTTTTTTATTGATTTATTTCGGCTTTGCTATAAATACGGGGTATAAAAAAGGAAAAAGAAAATAAAGGATTTGATAAACCAAAGAATTCTCAGACAAAAACGAAGTGTTATTTAATTAAAAATGAAGAAAATAAACATAAAATCGGGAGAAATAGTCATGGGAAATTTATGCAAAATACAAACTAAAAAAAGACGAACAGTAACACGTTCCCTCTTTAAAAATCTTTTAAATCTATCTTACTTAAATTATTATTAGACCCGACAGGTTTTAAAAACCTGTCGGTCTACATACTAAATATAAAAAGACGCACAACAGTACGTCTCTACAGAAGATAAACCTTTGAACCTTTGTTCCTCAGAACCTCAGCACCTTCACTAAGCTATTCCCCATTTCGAGAATAAAACAAAAATGCTTATCATACCGATTATTAAAGCTGTAAAATACCAATAACGATTTTTCCAGGGCGACAATTCTACCGTTTCCAACTTGATTTCTGTATAATTGTAAGTTGGATGAAGTTTAGAAACCAACAGCATGCATATTGAAGTTAACACAAAAAGAAGTGCCAGCATGTGCAAATAATGTAATTTAATATCAAGCACATAATTAAAAATAATGTAACTCAGAATAAAAAAGATCATTCCTAATTTTGCTGCCTGTGGTGGCACTTTTTTAAATACAAATCCGATTAGGATAATAGTAAAAATAGGCAAGCAAAACATACCGCTCAACTGTTGCAGATAGGTATAAAAACCAGCTTTACTAAACATTATAAACGGTGCGGCAAACATGGCTAAACCCGAAACAATGATTTCAAATTTACGGCCAGTATAAACCAAATGTTTCTCTGTAACTTCTTTCTTTCTTTTCTCTAACCAAGGTTTGTAAAGATTTAAAACAAATAAAGTACTGCTGCTATTTAGTCCTGCATTAAAAGTACTTATTGCCGCTCCTAAAACAACAGCCGCTGTAAGTCCAATCATAACTCCGGGTAAAGTATCTTTTATAACCAAAGGAAAAACCTCAGCTGTATTTTCCAGATTTTTATAAAGATGAACTCCTACTAGTCCCGGAATATTAATTATAAAAGGGCACAATAATTTTCCTAAACAGGCTAATCCCATTCCTTTCTGACTGTGTGATAAACTTTTTGCTGAAAGTGCCTGCTGGACAATAAATTGTTCCATTCCCCAATAATACAGGTTCATGATAAACATTCCTGTAAAAATGGTACTTAACGGAATTTCGTCGTGTGGTCCTCCAATTGAATTCAGATGTTCTTTATGCTCTGAAAGCAAGGTGTGAAGTCCCTTGAAAAAGTCTCCATTTCCTAAAAATTTAAAACCAAAGTATGGAAATGCAATGCCAATCGTCAGCAAACCAACACTCAAAACCGTATCACTAATGGATATGGCACGCAAACCACCCAAGACGGAATAGGCACAACCAGTAAGCCCAATTAGCCATACCATCACCCAGATATTCTGCCAATAACTTAATTCTAACGGATACAGAAAATTAAACATTCCAGTCAGCGCCACAGCACCACCATATAAAACAGCTGGAAGTAAATTAACAATATAACTGCATAGAAATATAATGGACACCAGCCTTTTAGTCGATTCATCATAACGTTTCCCCAAATAATCGGGAATTGTCATTGCTCCAGTACGAAAGTAAATTGGAAGAAAAAACTCCGCCACCAACAGCATTGCCAATACAGAACTCACACCCCATGCCATCACGCTCATGTTATTGGTGTAAATAGATTCGTTTTCGCCTATAAACTGATTAGCACTGATATTACTCAGCAATAAAGCACCGCCAACTATAAAGAAATTATTGTTGTGATCTGCAAAGAAAAGTCCACTGGTAGTCTGTACCTTTTTTTTTCGTGTTTTTAGTACCGAAATAAAGGCCACTAAACCTGTAATTAGCAGAAAACTAACAATAGATAAAACATTCATAAATTACAACGAGTTTCTATCGATAAGAATGGTCGGAATAATCTCTTGTGTTTTCTTTCGGTTTAAAACAAAATCGGCCGCTCTTTTTCCCATTTCTGCGAAATCTGTAGAAAATGTGGTTACTCCATCAAAAATAATCTCTTTAACGATATCATCATTGTGGGAAATAAACCCAATGTCTTTACCAATTTTCAAACCTTTGATTTTGGAATCTTTCAGCATTTCCCAAAGTTCCAGATTGTGAATCGTAAAATACACTTTTCCTTTTTCTAATGAACCCGCGACATATTCTTCTTTTATAACCCCTTTAATATTATAATCCTTCATGAATCTTTTAAACGAATTTAAAATTTCGTTAGGCTCTGCTGATGATGGTTTAAAGAAAAATATCAGTTCATCGTATTTTTTAATTTTATCTTTAAGCTGCACAAAAGCATTGTAAGACGAATCTCCAAACTCTTGTGCAACATAATTATAATCTTCATCTGTTTCTATAAAACGGTCTACCAGTAAAACTCTGTTTGTTGGCAATTGTTTTAAAACAGCTGGTGTTTTCTTGTTTGGAATAGGTGCAATAACAAACATGCCGTATTTACCTTTTATATTCTGAACAATATTTTCGAAAGTGTCAAAATTATTGTGATGGAAGAAAATATCCAATTGCACATTTTTCCCTAATCCTTTTCTAAAATTCTCATAAAACGTTTCCTGGAAAATATCAAAAGCAAATATCAACAATGCCACTTTTAATTCCTGTTTTACATCATTTGTCGCAACAAAATAACCTAATCGGTTTTTTGATTCGATAATTCCTCTGTGTACCAATTCCTTATAAGCTTTAGCAATGGTTTCCCTCGCAAAACCCAATTCGCTTATAAAAGTATTCACAGACGGAAGTAAATCACCTTTTACGACTACCTTCTCATCAATTGCATTAATTATTCCTTGAACCAATTGCTCATGTTTGGATAAGGAATTAATAGATTCAAGATTTTTGATTTGCTGAATAATTTGCTTCATAAATCGTTTTAATAAGTATTTATTTAGAAAATATTGTATTACAAATATATACTAATGTTTGAAATTTAGTTTAGGCCTTAGTAATTTTTAAAACAACACTGCTGTTTGATGCTGTAACATTCGGATTAATCCCAACCTGCATTAAAAAATCGCCCGAATATACAGCGGTTTCTACCACTGGTTTTTTATCTGGATATACATTGATTTCTTCTACTTTATAGTTTTGTCCAGCCTGCAATCCTTTTAGTTTAATTGGAAGATGAGTTCCTGCTTCATATCTAGAGTTAACAGAATAGCTGAAAACTACCCCTTCATTACCATTTTTATTGACAAACATTACAGAAGCGGCATCATTATCCCAAGGATTCTGCAGACGATATTGGTCTCCCTGCCAGATGGTATTGCTTAATTCGTTATAGTTTTTTATTGCTTTCTGAGTGAAAGCCAAATCCTTCTCATTTAAATCTTTTACTACAATATCAAAACCTAATTTTCCCATCATAGCAACATCTGTACGGTATTTTAGGGGTTGTTTTCCCCAGTCTGTAACGTGTGCCGCAATAGTAAGCGCTGGATAAAAATACGAGTATTCCCATTGCATGTAAACACGCTCTAAAGGATCTGTGTTATCACTTGGCCAGAATTCTGTAAAGTATTTCAAAGCACCATAATCTACTCTTCCTCCACCGCCAGAACAAAGCATCATTGGAACTTTTGGATATTTTACGCGTATACGTTCCAGCACTTTGTACAATCCGTTTACATAATCGGTGTAGAAATTATTCTGTTTGTCTTTCAAATAATTAGAATAAGCATTATAAATCACAGCATTACAATCCCATTTAATATAAGCCAATTCTGGATTTTCAGTAAAAAGATTATCTACCACTCCATAAACAAAATCCTGAACTTTTGGATTTGCCAAATCTAAAACCAATTGATTACGGAAATAATGTTCTGCTCTTCCGGGTTGTTTGATAACCCAATCAGGATGTTTTTTATACAAATCACTTGCCGGATTTACCATTTCAGGCTCAATCCAGATTCCGAATTTCACTTGATTGTCTTTGGCCGTTTTTACTAAAGTTCCAATTCCGTTTGGCAATTTCTTTTTATTGACATCCCAATCTCCCAAAGCTGCATCATCGTTGTTACGAGGATACGTATTTCCAAACCAGCCATCGTCCAACAAGAACAGATCAACGCCTAGTTTTTTACTATCGGCGATTAAAACTTTAAGTTTTTCTTCGTCAAAATTAAAATAAGTTGCTTCCCAGTTGTTTAATAAGGTCAAACGATCTTCTTTTCCGCCTAAGATTTTGTAAGTTCTTGACCAGTCATGCAGATTACGGCTTGCAGTTCCTTTTCCTTTAGAAGATAAAGTGTACCAAAATTTAGGCGTAGTAAACACTTCGCTTTTAGCTAATTTGTAAGCTGCCGCCGCATTATTGATTCCGGAAATAACACGAAGATTGTTCAATGGATCTAATTCTAAATCGGTTCTAAAATTACCCGACCATTCTAAACCTGCAAACAAAACTTTTCCTTCATCTTCAGTTGCTGGTTTATCTAAAGAAACCATAAAAACAGAAGGCTGAAATAAATTGGTGCGAGAACCTAATTTCGTATCTAAAGTTTTGATTCCGTGAGTAATTTTAGTTTCTTCTGGCTGCATTTCTTTTGCCCAGTCTCCATGATATTGATTCAAATAAAAGTTTTTGTATCCTTTCAAATATAAATTAGCCGATGCATATTTATTTAAAGTAATGCTTCCTTTTTCATTGTGCTGAATAGTTGTCCATTGCTCAATCACATCAGTATCGTAATAAGCTTGAATAAACAAATGAACCTCAACTGGATATACAGGATCTTTTAATGTAATTTCAGTTTGAGTAACTCCTGTACTTACCGTATTCGTTTTATGACTTACATATAGCAAATCCAAAGAAGTGTTTCCGTCAGCATGTGTTACTGTAATTGCAGGTTCTAATAAATTTTTAGACCCCGATGCTGTATAAGCTGCGTTATAAATTCCAGAATAATCTGTTCCCTGACGATACTGACTTTGTATTTTTGAATAATCAGAATCGTTTGCTAGTTTTTCGCCCAAATAAATCGTGTTAACTTCTTTTCCGGGAGTTACTTGTAAAACTAATGCGTTAGTTTTTGTTTTTACAGCGATAATCTGTTGTGCGGTTACTGTACTGCAATAACTCGTGAGAATAAAAAATGCTATCGCAAAAGACTGCCTTAAATTGATACTTTGTTTTTTCATTTTATTATATGTTATTTTTTATTTTTTTCCTTCTGTAATTCCTTTCCAATTATCGGTTCTAAATGATGATGCTGGTAATCCTGATGCATTGGTTAAGTTTCCTTCTGGATTGTCTGCCCAATTGTATCTTACAGCCACAGGGTTTGGAACTTCCTGAGCATAAACAACTACTTTTCCATCAACTATTTTTGCTTCTGCCCAATAAAACTTCTGGTTTGATCCTGCGATTGAAAATCCTTTTAATGAATCTTCGTTAGCTTTAATTCCCTCATTAAAATCAAAATCCAGAATAATGCTGTTATGCACAATTTTATATGATTTATAAAGAGGTCCCGAATAATCAATTTTGGTATTATACACTTTTGCTAAAGCAATATTCGCCAAGCGTGCGCCAACGTCTTGTTTGTTTTTTGGGTGAATGTCTTCTACATTACCAATATCAGTTGTCACAGCCATTCCTGTATTGGGAACTTTTAAAGCCATAAATTGTGCTTCTCTTAATTCTGCCCAATCAGAATCTCCGGGCTGTTCTTTCTGCTGTTTGTAATTGGCTAGCTGCACAAAGAAAAACGGAAGATTTTTGTCTTTAAATTTATCTCGCCAGTCGTTTATCAAGAGTGGCATTAACTTTTGATATTGATGTGCTCGTTCGGCATTACTCTCGCCTTGATACCATATTACTCCTTTTATTTTATAATCTAACAAAGGCGCAATCATGGCATTGTAAATGGCGCTTGGTCGGTTTTGTCCTTGTGCCAAATACGGTTTTCCAGGTAAATCTTTACTGTCGACACCAATAACATATTTCCAATCTCCGGTCAATGAAATAGTCTCTTTATCCGATTTTAAAGTGATATTTTCATCGCCATAAATACCTCCATTTCCTGCTCCGTCAAAAACTCTTATTGTTATTAGGTTTTCACCTTTCTTTAAATATTTGGCTGGAATAGTATAATGGCGTTCTACATTATAACCTCTGGTTTCTCCAATATAATTCCCATTAAACCAAATTATATCGTCATCATCAGCGAAATAATTCAGAGTAAAATCTTTACCAGTATCTGAAATATTTACTTTTTTTCTAAACCAGACTACACCATCAAAATTCCCTAATCCGTTGCTGTCAAAGAAAGAAGGCACTTTCATTGTTTTCCATGAAGTATCATCAAAATTCGGTGCTGCCCAAATCACTTTTCCTGTCTCAAATCCTTCATCTGCACCTCTCACTTTCATTTCCCAATCTCCCATGTCAGCATTATATTTTTGTAATAATGCGGCAGCATTGGTTTCAGATTTCATCGCTTCAATCTGAACATCAAAATCATGGATTGTGCTTAACGCTCCAGAACTTGTCCAAGCTTCAATTAATGTTCCGCCCCAAGAAGAATGAATCAATCCAATGGGAATCTTTTTTTCTTTATAAATTTTTCTGGCAAAAAAATAAGCTGTCGCACTAAAATCGGCAATAGTTTTAGGACTGCATACATTCCACCCATCGTGTTGCACTTTTAGTGTATTTAGAGGTAAAGTGCTTTCGATATGTTCGGCTTGTAATAATCGTATTTGAGGATAATCGGCATTAGCAATTTCTTCTTTATAATTATCGATTTTTCCCCAGCCTTCCAAAGGCATTTCCATATTACTTTGTCCAGAACATAGCCACACATCGCCAATTAAAACATTTTGCAGTGTTTTTAAATCTCCGTCATTTATTGCAATAGTATAAGGGCCACCATAAACGGGCGTTTTTAAAACTACATTCCATTTACCATTTATAACATTGGCTTTATAAGTCTTTTTATCCCAAGAAGTTGTAATAGACACTGATTTTTTATCGCTTTCTCCCCAAAACGGAACAGTACTTTTTTGCTGCAAAACCATATTATCCGTAATAAAAGATGGCAATGAAACCGTTGCGTTTATTACGTTTGAGGAAAGAATAAATAAGCTAAATACTAAAGCCGATTTCTTAAAAAAATATTTTCTCATAAACCTGTAAATTAACGTTTTACTATTTTAAATAAACCAGCATCTTTAGCACCAAGATTTAAATCAATACTGTTGTTTTTTATCTCAACAGTTTCGGCTGTAAAAAGATTTTGCAATTTATACTTACCATTCTTAACACCTAATCTTTCTAATGGCAGAGCAAAATTTTTAGCTGCTGCACCATAATTTAAAACCGCCACATACCAATCATTTCCTATTTTTTGTTCGAAAACTTCAGTTGTTAGTTTTCCAGTATTCCCTTCTACTGGGCGGAAAGCTACTCCATTGGCAACAATTTTTAGCAATTCTTGATTTTGAAGCCATTCTTTTGCACGTTTGCTCCAGATTCCTTCTTTGCTGTAATCGTCTCCTGTAATTAATGTTCCTGTAATGACAGCCGAAATTAATCTCGCACGATTCTCGCCTTCTGTAACATCTGCAAAAACAACATGGTCTGCATCTATATAATCATACAAATACGTTTGCCACCAACCGTAATTCACACTGTTTAAAGTATATTGTGTCTGTTCGATTGTTTTCCAAGCGTCGCATGCAATACGGCGAACGTGTGCATAACGGCCTGTAGCCATATTAGGAGAAATTGCAGCATAAATTAGCATTTGTCCGTCTAATGCTTTTACTAAATGTTCCATTCCTACTTGGTAAGCCTGCATTCCTGTAGTAATGTTTTTATCGTAAAATGAAGTTGATTCTGCGGTGGCATGACCTAAAAAGTCAATTTTAATCATTTTAAAACCGCAGGCTTTCAATTTATTGATCACATAATCAACACGTTTTAAAGTTCCCGGATGTGTTGGATCGATAGCGCGTGCACCGTCAAAATCAAAATAAGTATCTCCAGTTTTTGTCCACATTTCTCCAAAAGTATAATCGCTTCCTTCGGCTTTACGATTGGGTCCGTCTTTCCAGCCCCAGTCTGTAAACGGCGCCCAATATGCTCCAGGTTCTAAGCCTCTGCTTTTGCAATAATCGGCAAACTCTTTCAACTTGCTGAAATCTCCAGTAAATCCGCCTTTAACCATATTATCCCAAAAAGAATCCAAATCAATATAAGCCGTATCTCCAACTCTAAACTGCGGAATTGATTTGGCAAAAAAGTCGACAACCTTAGTCGTATTCTCAAAATTAATTTTCTCCATCAAAACGCCCCAGCTATTCCAGCCAACTGGAGTTGGTTTATCCCAAGTAAAAACAAAAGGTTTCTCTACAATACGATTTGTTTTTGCATATTCTTCCATTCCCTCTCTCCAATCAGAATAATATCCAACGAAGAATTTAGGAGACAAAACTTTTTCACCTTTTATTATTCCGTGCGCAATACTATCTCTAGTTATTTCTTTTTCTGAAAATCCAGCCCAAGCCGAAAATTGTGCTTCTTTATTTTTATTGATTGTTTTAACAGCGCTTTTCCAAACGGTATGTTCAAGCGAACCTACAATAAAACCGTTTCTTGAATTGTTATTGAATATAATTCCAACTTCTGCACTAGTATTTTGCGAAATAGTATCAAGTTTCTTAGAATTATAACTTATAAAAGCATCATTATCATAAGGAATAAAAACGGTATGCAGATTTTCAATTTTATCAAAACTGGCTTTTCCTAAAGCTAGTGGAGCAATACAATTAGTCGCGATTGTTTGTCCGTTGCTTAAAATTTCAATTTGTGTGATAAAATATGTCCTATTACTATAAGTATAAAAACTTTGAATCAAGGTTGGATTATTTTTATCCTTATAAGTCAAGGTATATTTAATTCCATTTCCTAAATCATCTTTTATGGTTTGTTTTGCAAAAACAGCATCCGGATATGAATCTGTCGTTATGGTTTTTCCGTTAACTATAACAGAAGCTTTTGCTCCGCTAAATACAATTTTACCAGATTGACTAACTGCAACTGTTTTTTGTTTTGAATCGTAAGTAATGATTCCGTTTTTACCAAAGTTCATTTTAATAGTCTTTTGTGCAAAAGCTGAAATGCAAAAAATGCTCATCAAAAAAAGGGATGAAAACAGTTTATTTCTAGAAAAAGGATAGGGTTTCATTCAATATGTTTTTCTGTTATTATACTATTCTATACTACAATGATACAAATTATAATTTACTTCGCAAGCACTTCAAAAAAAAAAATAAAACATTCTATTAGTTAAAGAAGCTCTACAATTAAACCTTAATAGTAAAACACAACTCTGTTTGGTACTCATAATAAGGCATCTACAACCAAATCAGTTGGTAATATAAAGTATTGAATCCATAAAATTTTCACTCTAAATATCATATGTTAATTCTATTCAATTTTTATATAATTGCCTTATAACATCAAATTAAAAGCTTTAAACATTATCCTATTATTTCAAAAAAAAAATCTAATTGTTCTAGATTTCAGGTTTACTCCGATACTTTAAATACTCAAAAGATCACCAAATTAATTTTCTAAGCTGAATACCTGTTAAAATTTAAGAATAGTGTTTTTAATAGTCAGCCAAAATAAAAAACCTCTCTTTTTTAACAATATATCGGTATTTTTCTTATCATTGTAGCACAGTATAGAATAGTACTGCATTTTAACTATCTAAACCTAAATTATTATGCAAGAAAAAATTACAAATGAAAAATTATCAATTAGACGGATCTTTACTGCTTTACTGCTCTTAATGGCGGTTTATGGTTCGGCCCAAACTTATGAATTTGAAAACGGCACCCGTACCAACAATGCCGACATTCAGAACTGCGATTCCTGTTCCGGAAAAATTGTTGGTAATCTGGGCGGAAACAGCAGTGTATCAGTCAATGTTACTGTAGCTTCTACCGGATGGTACAATCTTCAATTATTTTATTGTACCGGCGATCCCCGAACTATTCGTTTAACAGCCGGTTCTGCAAACGCAATAGCAATTCCTTGTGATCCAAGCGGCGGATGGAGTACAGCGGCTTCTAAAAATTTAAGCGTCTATTTAAATAGTGGTACCACTACTCTGCTTTGGGACAATCCCAATTCCTGGGCTCCCAATCTGGATAAGTTCGTTTTAAGTCCAATTAACTCTTCTAATCTTCAAACTATTTCATTTGGCAATAATAGTATCGTTTACAATTTAGGTACTAAAACGTACAGTATTAAATTCAATGGAAATACTGTAATTGCCAACGCCTCTGCTTACGCTAACAGTGACCAACAATATGTCAGCAATAATTTTGGAACAGCTGTCTATACTTCAGAATCATTTACAGATAATATTGGAAGCGGTACTAAACATATTTTTACGTTAAGTGGCAATTATAGTTTGGGAATGCAACAGATATTTTATACTTATAGCAATAAAAATTATCTTGCAGTACAAGTTGTGCTTACCGGAAATGGCTCTAATTGTTACAAAATGTCTCCTTTAACAAGTTATGAAGTAACTCCAAATTTTGGCAGTGGGGACACCAGAGCTTTATTTGTACCTTATGACAATGATGCATGGATTCGTTATAATGCTAATCCACTTAATTCTTCAGACTTTACTGCTTCTGAAGTTACCAGTATTTACAACAACACTAATCGTAAAGGTTTGGCTATTGGTTCTGTTGAACATACAAAATGGAAAACGGGCATTACAGTTAATGGTGGAGGCGCATCATCTGCTTACGTTTCTGTTATTGCAGGATGGACAAAAAAAGAAGTTACAAGAGACACAAGAGGTCATGGCTGGGTAAACGTAGGACAAACGAGCTGTCCTTCACCAAAAATAATAATTAGTGCCAACGACGACTGGCGAGTTGGTCTTGAGGAATTTGCACAAGCTAATGCTGTAATGCAACCAAAATATATTTTTGACTGGACTGCTCCAAAACCTATTGGATGGAACAGCTGGGGGGCTATGCAAACCAGCATTAATCTAACTAAAGCCAAATCAGTAGTAGATTTTTTCCACGATGACTGCCCAGCGTTCAAAACCGAAGACAATACATTGTTTATAGATCTAGATTCCTATTGGGACAATATGAGTGATGCTGAACTTGCACAATTTGTTACTTATGCGAAAAGCAAAGGTTTCAAAGCTGGTATTTACTGGGCTCCTTTTGTAGATTGGGGTAAATACAATCGTCAAGTCGAAGGAAGTTCCTATCAATACAATCAATGCTGGACTATGGTAAATGGAAATCCTTTTGAGCTTGATGGTGCTTATGCAATGGATCCGACAAGTCCTGGAACAAAAGCCAGAATACGATATTTTATAAATCGTTTTAAAACAGCTGGATTTGAAATGGTAAAAATTGATTTTCTGACGCATGCCAGCATCGAAGCTGATAGTTTTGTCAATTACCAAATCCACACCGGTATGGAAGCCTATCAGGAAGGCATGAAATATTTAATAGATGAAATAAACGGAACAATGTTGGTTCAGGCTGCTATTTCTCCTAATCTCTCAACAGGTCCTTTTGTACATGTTCGACGTATTGCCTGCGATGCGTATGCAAGCATTAGCGATACTGACTATACTTTAAATAGTACAACTTACGGATGGTGGCAAAATCAGATTTATGATTATCTGGATGCCGATCATGTTGTTTTTGGTAATGCTTCTTTAGGTGAAAATCGTGCACGATTATTAAGCAGCGTGGTAACAGGAACAGTTACAAGTGGTGACGATTTTTCTGTAGCCGGCGCATGGAAAACAAAAGCTCAGACTCTTTTACAAAATAATGACGTGCTTAATACTGCTCGAAACGAAATGCATTTTCTCCCTGCTGATGGAAATACTGGATATAATGCTGCTAACATATTTTCGGCAACAAAAGATAATGTTACTTACATAGCGGTATTTAATTATACTAATGCAACAACTAACAATACTATCAATTTAAGTCGTCTTGGATTAAGTTCCGGAAATTATAATGTAAAAGAATTATTCTCTGGCACGACCAGCACTATACAAAGTGCATTAAGTGTACAACTTCCACAAGCTGATGCGGCTTTGTATGCTATCTATGACACTTCAACCTTAAGTGCTCCTAATTACAATTGGGCAATAGCTTCAACTAATTATATTTTTCCAAATCCAGCTTCAAATGCTTTCAGGATAAAATTTGAGAATCCGGTTAATAGCGAATCTACTGTTTCTGTTTATGATACCGGAGGCAAAGTATTATTGAAAAAAACAATCTTTGTAGAAGACGAAATTAGCTCAGAAATACCAATAAATGGTCTAGCTAAAGGAGTTTATATGGTAAAAGTTTCGACGGCAGGAAAAGCCACTAAAAATTTCAAATTCGTTAAACAATAAATATAAAAGTCCTGAATTTCATCTTAGTACAAAATCAGGACTCTTTTCTTGTCGTTTGCAAAAAAGTCATTCAAAAAAAAATCCAAATCCCAGAAAATTTGGAATTTGGATTTTTTAAATATTGGAATTTTTTATGTCGTTTAGTCTAAAACAAAACTTACACTAACATTGGCGGTAATTTCGATTTCTCCAATGGCTAAAGTTTCGTTTGAAGCTCCCATTGAATCTGCTTCTTTCATTCTCATCGCTGCATAAACCGGCTGTGGATGATAAACTTGTGAATTGTCTGAAATCGTAAATGCTTTACCCACTTTCTGTCCTAGAACAGATACGTATTCCTCAGCTTTTACTTTCGCATCTTTCATTGCTAATTTTCTAGCTTCCGACTGATATTGTGCTAATTTAGAAGATTCAAAGGAAACTCTATCGATACGATTAATTCCTTGCTGTACCAAACCTTCCATTAATTCATCATATTTAGACAAATCTTTTACTACAATTTCTACCGTTTGTGTAGCATTGTAAGAAGTTTTCTTTTTCTCATAATCGTATTGCGGATTTAGAGCAACTTGCTTTGTTTTGAAATCTGCCGTTGGGATATTCATTTTTTTGATGAATTTTAAAACAGCATCGATCTTTTCGTCATTCTGTTTTTTAACGTCTTTAGCATTATTCCCTTTTGTTTCAACCGTAGCTGAAATACAAACTTGATCAGGTGCTACTTTTACTTTTCCTTCCCCGTTTACATTGATTAGAGGTATTTGTTTGATTTCCTGGCCGTAAGACATAGTCATAAACATAATTGTTAAAAATAATACTAGTTTTTTCATTTTTGTTAAATTTTAATATTTAGTAAAGGCTTTCCAAAAGTTATGCCAGCATTATAATTTTCCCATTTTTGCCATCCCAAAAAGGATTACAATTGGAATTGCAAGCAGAATTACCATCAAAGTTTGATCGGCAAATAAAGAAGGTTCTTTTATCAAAGTTATCACATAACCACCTATAGCACCACCAAAGTGAGCTGTATGGCCAATATTATCATTTTTAGCTTTCATTCCGTAAATGGAATACAATAAATATAAAATTCCGAAAATATAGGCTGGCATCGGAATGACAAAAAATATTCCGAGCATCATGTCAGGTCTTAACAATATTGCAGAATACAAAACACCAGTTACCGCGCCTGAAGCTCCAACGGCACGATAGCTGTAGTCATTTTTATGGAAAAGCATCGTCAAAAGGCTTCCGAAAATCAAACTCCCAAAATAAATCAGAACGAAAGAAAAAGTTCCGAGCCAATCCAATACGACGGGAGCAAAAAAATAGAGTGTCAGCATATTGAAAATTAAATGTAGCATATCAACATGCAGAAAACCAGAAGAAAGCATTCTAAACTGTTCACCCGAACGAATGCTTCCTACATGAAATTCGTACTTTCTAAAAAAAGAAAGATCATTAAATCCTTTATAACTAATAACAGCGTTGGCAACTATAATTCCTGCTAAAATGATATTCATAAATCAAAATTATTGTGAATTGTAAATATAATCATTCTTAAAGATAAGTTAGCACGAAAGCAAAATATCAATCGCTAATCATTTTTAATTTATCTTTGTCAAAAAAAAATTACATGCAGTTTCTTGTTTATATTCTGGCCTATCCATTACTGTGGCTAATCTCTATATTACCTTTCCCAATATTTTACTTCTTCTCAGATTTCGTCTATTTTCTGATTTACAGAGTTATTGGATATCGTAAAAAAGTGGTTCGCGAAAATCTGGCATTGACTTTACCACATTTAAGCGATGCTGAAAGAAAAGACATTGAAAAGAAATTCTACAAACACATGTGCGATATGTTTTTGGAGATGGTTAAAACCATGAGTATGTCTCCTGAAGAAATGGAAAGAAGATTTCATGTAACCAACATCGATTTGGTTTTGGATTATGCAAAAAAAGGAAAAAGTGTAATTCTCGTAGCTTCGCATTACGCCAGTTACGAATGGCTTTTAACTATAAATCCTAAACTTGGATTTCAAGGAGTTGCAGTTTATAAAAAACTTGCCAATCCGTATTTTGATAAATTAGTTCGAAAAATCCGTTCAAAATACAATACAGAAATGATTGAAACCAGAAAAGCAATTCCAACCATGGCTCAAAACCAGCGCAATGGAGTATTAAGCATGTATGGTTTGGCTAGTGATCAATCACCTAAACTTGACAGAATTTTTCATTCCATGAAATTTATGGGAATTGAAGTTCCTGTTCATACCGGCGCGGAAATGCTGGCAAAAAAATACGATTTAGCAGTAATTATGGTAAAAGTCGAAAAAGTGAAAAGAGGATTTTATGAAGCTACTTTTTTATCTCTTGCCGATAATCCAAAAGACTTTAAAGATTTCGAAATTACTGAAATGTACTTGAAAGAGGTTGAAAAACAAATTCTTGCGAAACCAGAATTTTATTTATGGACGCATAAAAGATGGAAGCATAGAATTGAATAATTGACTAAAAAATTCCGAAAAGCAAAATTGTTTTTCGGAATTTCTATTTTACCCCCCCCCCGTAACTAATAAAAAACAGTCAACAAAACAATTTTGATGTGTTTTTGTAATGATTTTTTTTGGCCAAAAAAAATAGAAACCCTATAAATTTGGGTTTCTCTAATTATCAAACAAAACCACAAAAAAATCATTATCCATGATCAAAAAATTACCTTTAACAGTTTTGCTGTTTTTTCTCATTTTTTGCGTTTCTGCCCAAAGTCCAAAACGAGGAATTGCTTATGGCTATCATTCGGAAGCAGATATGCTGGCTTTGAAACCTGGTATATCTTGGTGGTATAACTGGTCGCCGGAACCCGAATCTGCTTTAAATGCAAACTACCAATCATTAGGAGTTGAATTTGTCCCTATGGCATGGGGAAAAATAAGCGATACTGATGTTCAGGCTTTTATCAATAAAATAAAGCCCGGAGCTAAATACCTGCTTGCCTTTAACGAACCTAATTTTACTGACGGTGCCAGATTAACACCTCAGGAGGCTGTAAATGCGTGGCCAAATATTGAAAAAATTGCAGCCGCAAAAAATTTAGAAATAGTAAGTGCTTCACCTGCTTATAATGGGCCAAACAATTATGGCAATATTTCTGATCCAGTCGTTTGGCACAATCAGTTTTTTCAATTATGCCCAAACTGCAAAGTAGATTACATTGCTTTTCATACCTACGATGCCACAGCATCGTCTGTAATTGGAGTTACGGGGCTTTTAAAAAAATACAATCGCCCGCTTTGGATTACAGAATTTGCAAATAGAGTTATTCAGACAGCCGATGAAAAAACTGCTTTCATGAAACAAATTTTAAATAGTTATGAAAATGATCCTGACATTTTTCGTTATTCTTGGTTTTCTGGAAGAGTAAACCCTACGTGGACCGATATGCTTGAAGGACAATTATTAAGTCCAACCAGCGGCGTTTTGCGGCCAATTGGAACAGAATACATTAATGTGCCATATACTGCTAAAAAAATAACTGTTCCTGGCCGTATAACAGGTAATAAACATTATAGAAGAAAAGGAACAGGCTTGCAAGCAACATTAGACGGTAATACTGGACAAAATGTATGTTTTATTAATGAAGGAGACTGGAACGAATTTATTCTGAATGTACCTGATGCAGGGACTTACAACATGACTCTCAGAGTCGCATCACCTGTAAATACTGGAAAATTTGATATTTTGGTGAATGATATCGCCGTCAAAACAGATGAAACATTCCCTGCAACTGGAGACTGGCAGACTTTTGCAGACAAAATTGTTAATGGAGTTCCTTTACCAAAAGGCGAAGTGTATCTGAAAATTAAATTCAAAGCAAACGATATCAATTTTAATTACATTGATGTAGTTGCTGCGAATCTGGGCATAAAAGATTCTGATTTAGAAAAAAACAGTATTACCATTTACCCGAATCCTGTAAAAAATCAATCAATTCTTCATATAAAATCTACCGAAACTGAATCTGTAAAATTAAAAGTCATTGATATGAACGGAAAAACTGTTTACTCATCTGATACTTATTCTACCAATCAAGATATTAAAATCGGGGACAGACTTCCTAAAGGCGTTTACATTATAAATGTGGCTTATGGAAAAACTGAAAAATCGATTAAAATTATTAAAAACTGAAAAATTAAAATTTAAAATTCCCCAATGATTAAAACAAAAAGCCTCTTTGACAAAAAGAGGCTTTTTGTAATTCAGAACTAAAATCTTAGATTCCAGCGATTACTTTGATTTCGTCAATAATTCGAAGAGCCAATTTATCAGCTTCATCCTGAGAAGGAGCTTCTGTGTAAATACGAATAATTGGTTCTGTATTTGATTTTCTTAAATGAACCCATTCTGTAGCAAAATCAATTTTTACACCGTCGATTGTCGAGATATCTTCGTTTTTATATTTCTCTGTCATTTGAGTTAAAATGGCATCGACATCAATCTGAGGAGTCAATTCAATTTTATTTTTACTCATATAATATTCTGGATAAGAAGCTCTCAATGCAGCAACCGACATTTTTTTGTTTGCCAAATGTGTTAGGAATAAAGCAACTCCAACCAGACTATCACGTCCGTAATGCAATTCAGGATAGATAATTCCTCCGTTTCCTTCACCACCAATTACAGCGTTATTTTTTTTCATTAATTCAACCACATTTACTTCTCCAACAGCACTTGCTTCGTAGTTTCCGTTGTGCGCTTTAGTCACATCACGCAATGCACGAGAAGATGACATATTAGAAACTGTATTTCCCGGAGTTTTACTCAAAACATAATCGGCAACAGCAACTAATGTATATTCTTCGCCAAACATTTCTCCGTCTTCGCTGATGAAAGCTAAACGATCTACATCTGGATCCACCACAATTCCTAAATCCGCTTTTTCTTTTACAACCAATTCAGAAATATCCGTTAAGTGTTCTTTTAAAGGTTCTGGATTATGAGGGAAATGTCCGTTTGGCTCACAGTACAATTCTACTACTTCCACTCCCATTTGTTTTAGCAATTTTGGAATAATAATTCCTCCTGAAGAATTTACACCATCAACAACCACTTTAAATTTAGCTTCTTTAACAACTTCAATATCCACTAAAGGTAAATTTAAAACCTCGTCGATATGAATGTCCATGTAAGCATCATTCGAAATAATTTCGCCTAAACTATCCACATCAGAAAAATCGAAAGCTTCTGCTTCAGCAATTTCCAAAATTTTAGCGCCATCAGCACCGCTTAAGAATTCACCTTTTGCATTTAATAATTTTAAAGCATTCCATTGTTTTGGATTATGAGAAGCTGTTAAGATAATGCCTCCATCAGCTTTTTCTAAAGGAACAGCCACTTCCACAGTTGGCGTTGTAGAAAGTCCAAGATCAATTACATTTATTCCTAAACCAATTAAAGTATTTACAACCAGATTGTGAATCATCGGGCCAGAAATTCTGGCATCGCGACCAATTACAACTGTCAATTTATCTTTAGCAATATTGTTTTTTAAGAAAGTTCCGTATGCCGAAGCAAACTTCACAGCATCTACAGGAGTCAAATTATCTCCTACTTTTCCTCCGATCGTCCCACGGATTCCAGAAATAGATTTTATTAAAGTCATTTTTGTGAGTTAGGGTTATTTTTTTACAAATATAAAAAAGTTACCGAGTTACTAAGGTCCTAAGTTTCTAAGATTTTAAATTTAACTTATAAGAAAGCACTTTCATTGTGTTGTTTTTATAACAAAATGATTTGAAAAAGTTTTTATACATTTACTAAAACAACTCGGAAACTTAGCCACTAAGATTCTCAGCAATTATAGAAAAAATGAATTTCTTAGCCCATATATATCTTTCTGGAGAAAATGATTTGATTAAAATAGGGAATTTTATGGCCGATGGAATTCGCGGCAAACAATTTGAACATTTTCCCGAAGACGTGCAAAAAGGGATTTTACTGCACCGATTCATTGATACTTATACCGATTCTCATGATATTTTCAGAAAAAGCACCAAACGACTGCATGATAGATACCATCATTATGCCGGAGTAATTGTAGATATTGTTTACGATCATTTTCTGGCAAAAAACTGGACCAATTATTCTGATGAAAAATTAGAAAGCTTTATTAGTCGATTTTACAATTCATTACATGACAATTATGGTATTTTGACTGAAAAAACACAGGGCTTAATGCCTTATATGATTGAAAGAAACTGGCTTTTAAGTTATCGCACTACAGAAGGAATACATCAAATTCTGACTCAAATGGATCGCCGTTCTAAAAACATTTCTAAAATGCAGTATGCTGTAGAGGAATTAAATGAGTTTTATGATGATTTTGAAGAAGAATTCACTTTATTTTTTGAAGAAATAAGAAAACAAGCTGGAGAAAAATTACTTTCCCTTTAACAGCACATTTCTAATTACAATTTATACAGTATGAAAAAAATTACGCTTTTAATAACCTTTATTTATATGAGCAGTAATGCTCAGCAAGTCAACCCAACCGGATTAGTAGTGACTAAAGCAATGGTGGTTTCTGCCCGAGAAGAAGCTTCGAAAATTGGGGCCGATATCATGAAAAAAGGAGGCAACGCATTTGACGCTATGGTTGGAACCGAATTGGCTCTTGCTGTTGCTTTTCCATTTGCAGGAAATATCGGCGGTGGCGGATTTATGGTGTATCGAAAAGCCAATGGAGAAGTTGGTTCTTTGGACTATCGCGAAAAAGCACCTTTGGCTGCCACAAAAGACATGTTTTTAGACAGTGACGGAAATGTAATTAAAGGCAAAAGTACCGAAACAGCTCTAGCTATTGGAGTTCCCGGAACTATTGCCGGCGTTTTTGCGGTTCATAAAAAATACGGAACAATGCCAATTTCCAAAATTTTGGAACCAGTAATTGCTTTAGCCGAAAGAGGTGTCGTGGTTACCAAAAAACAAGAAAAAAGCTTAAAAGATTACCACGAAAGCATTGTCAAAATTAACGGAGAATCTTCTCTGCTTTCTGGAAATTTCAAAGAAAATGATACTATCAAATATCCTGCTCTTGCCAAGACTTTGAGAAGAATTCAGAAAAAAGGAAGAAATGAATTCTATAAAGGTGAAACAGCTAAAATTTTAGTTGATTATCTGAAGAAAAAAGGCGGCATTATTACAATGGAAGATTTGGCTAAATATGAAGCTAAATGGAGAAAACCGCTTCAGTTTACGTATAAAGATTTAAAAATAACTTCAATGTCTCCACCAAGCAGTGGCGGAATCTGTCTGGCACAAATTCTAAAAATGCTGGAACCGTATGATTTAGCCAAAATGGGACATAATTCAGCCGATGCCATTCAGATTATTGTCGAAGCTGAAAGAAGAGCTTATGCCGATAGAAGCTACTTTTTAGGAGATCCGGATTTTGTTAAAATTCCAGTAAAAGAATTATTAGATCAAAATTATTTACGCGATCGAATGGCAAGTTTTAATCCAGAAAAAGCCACTTTGTCTTCTGAAATAAAAGAAGGAAAAGTTACTTATGCCGAAAGTACCGAAACAACACATTATTCTATTGTAGATCAATTTGGAAATGCAATTGCAGCAACCACAACCTTAAACGACGGATATGGTTCTAAATATTACTGCGACGAATTAGGTTTCTTTTTGAATAACGAAATGGATGATTTTAGTGCAAAGCCAGGTTCTCCAAATATGTTTGGTTTGGTTGGAAATGAAGCCAACAGCATTGCACCACAAAAGCGTATGTTAAGTTCAATGACGCCTACAATTGTTGAGAAAAACGGAAAATTATTTATGGTTGTGGGAACTCCAGGCGGTTCTACTATTATTACTTCGGTTTTGCAAACTATTTTAAATGTTTACGAATACAATCTGAGCATGCAGGAAGCCGTAAATGCGCCACGTTTTCATCATCAGTGGCTTCCTGATTTGATTACTTTTGAACCAAATGCTTTTGAGACAAAAACAATAGACAAACTAAAAGCTAAAAATTACTTAATCAATGAAAAACCAACTCCAATTATAGGAAAAGTTGATGCCATTTTAGTTTTGCCTGACAGCAAACTAGAAGGCGGAGCCGACTTTAGAGGAGATGACAAAGCGGTAGGTTTTTAAGAGATATTCGTTTTTATTTTTTTAATCTAGGATTATGAACTAATTTTGTAAGAAAGAATAATTTTAAATCAGAATGCTAAAAAAATATTTCAGAAGACTCGAAAGCATCATTGCGTTGGCACAATCCTTAATGACTCCAAAGCAGTTTCTTTTTTTGTCAAGCGTTCTTATTGGAATTTCATGTTCTCTTGCCGTAATTGTTCTTAAAACTTTCGCACACAGCGTATTCTCTTTTGCAACTTACATTAACGGAATTCTAAAGTTAAGCTTTATTAATAGTATCCTTCCGATTGTCGGGATTCTATTGACCGTTTTTGTTGTGAAAAAAGTCCTTAATGGAAGTATCCAAAAAGGAACTTCTCAAATCCTTTATGCCGTTGCCAAAAAAGCCAGTATCATTCCGAGAAAGCAGATGTATGCTCAAATCGTAACGAGTTCGTTAACAGTTGGTTTAGGAGGTTCTGCAGGTTTGGAAAGTCCCATTGTAATTACAGGTGCCGCATTTGGTTCTAATTATGCCCAGAATTATAAAATGCAATATAAAGACAGAACCTTACTAATTGGGTGTGGTGTTGCAGCGGGAATTGCTGCTGCTTTTAATGCTCCAATTGCCGGTGTTCTTTTTGCAATTGAAGTTTTATTGGTAGATGTTAGCATTTCTGCTTTTACACCTATCATGATATCTGCGGCAACTGGTGCATTAGTTTCGGCTATTGTTTTGGACGAAAGCATTCTTTTAAGCTTCAAAAAACAAGAAACATTCGATTATCACAATATTCCTTTTTATGTAATATTAGGGGTTTTAACAGGGCTAACAGCAATTTATTATTCCCGAAATTTCCAGAGAGTAGAACATTATTTTGCCAAACAACAGATCAATCCTTATAAAAAAGCATTAATTGGTTCGTCACTTTTAGCATTGCTGATTTTTGTTTTTCCAACTCTGTTTGGTGAAGGTTACGAAAGCATCAGAACTTTATCTGAAACCGATCCTGGAAAATTATTAGACAATACACTTTTTGCAGATTTTAGAAATAATCAGTGGGTTTTACTCCTTTTTGTGGGTGCCACTATGATGATGAAAGTTTTTGCATCTGGATTAACTCTTGGAAGTGGTGGAAACGGAGGAAACTTTGCTCCTTCTCTATTTTTAGGCTCTTATCTAGGCTATTTCTTTTCTAAGCTTATTACCATGATTGGTTTATCAAAATTACCAATTACCAACTTTACAATGGTTGGAATGGCCGGAATTTTGAGCGGTTTATTTCATGCCCCTTTAACTGCAATTTTCTTAATCGCTGAAATCACTGGAGGTTACGGATTAATGATTCCGCTTATGATTGTTTCTTCCATCAGTTTTGCAATTTCAAAACGTTACGAAAAATATTCACTTGACGTAAAAGGATTAGTGAAAAAAGGTCACGCTTTTACCAGCAATAAAGATTCTAATATTCTTTCAACTTTAGACATTGATACTATTATTCAATGTGATTATTTAACAGTTCATCCTGAAGAAAATTTGAGCAAATTGGTTGATCTTATTTCTCATTCCAATCAAGTTGTTTTTGCAGTTGTTGATAATGAAAAAGAGTTACTTGGAGTGGTTCATTTTAATGATATCAGAGAAATTATTTTTAATTCTTATCGTGTAAAATATACCCAGATTAAAGACGTAATGAAAACGCCATTAGCCACAATTTCTTCTTTTGACAGCATGGAAATTGTAATGAGCAAATTCGAAAAATCGAAATCGGCATTTCTTCCTGTCTTGAGAAATGGAAAATACCACGGGTTTATTTCCAAGTCTATTGCTCTAGAAGCTTATAGAACAAAACTACGTGCCATGACAATAGAATAAAGCTTAATATCGGATAAGTTAAAAGTTTTTATTATCCGATATTAAGAAATACCTTTGTGGTCATAATGTGGAATATAGACCTAACATACAGAGAAGAATTTCAATCAACCTTTGATAGATTGTATCAAAAAAGGCAGGAACTGCAAACCAGCAGACCATTGCCTAATATTGCTTTGAATAAAATCCGCGAAAGCTTATCTCTGGAATGGACATACAATTCAAATAGTATTGAAGGAAATACAATGAGCTTACGCGAAACCCAAATGGTAATTCAGGAAGGTATTACCATTAAAGGAAAATCGTTGCGTGAACATTTTGAAACACATAATCATGATAAAGCAATTGATTATCTATATTCAATTGTTAATGAAAATTATAAACTAAGAAGTATTGATATACTCTCTATTCATGGTTTAGTCTTACGTTCTATCGAAGATGATTTTGCAGGACGTATTCGAAATGGCGGCGTTAGAATTTCAGGAGCTAATTTTTCACCTCCAAATGCCAATAAAGTTTCCGATTATATCGATGAATTAATTGACTTTATCAATACAAATCCATTAGGTTTAAATGATATTGAACTCGCTACAATTTACCATCATAAACTAGTATGGATTCACCCTTTTTTTGATGGAAACGGTCGAACTGTTCGTTTAAGTATGAATCTCCTTTTAATGCGTTGTGGTTTTCCTCCTGCAATCATTCTTAAGAATGACAGAAAAAAATATTACGAGGCAATAAATCAAGCGAACAATGGTAATTATCAAAAACTTACACTCTTGATGTGCCAGGCATTAGAAAGAACCTTAAATATTTACCTGAACGCAATGCCTGGAAGTACTTATGATTATCAGCCAATATCAGATATTGTCAATGAACCAGAAACTCATTACGGACAAGAATACGTTAGTCTACTTGCCCGAACAGGTAAAATAGATGCTTATAAAGAAGGTCGAAACTGGTACACAACCAAAGAAGCCATAGAAGAATATATAGCAACCCGAAAGAGAAAACGCTAGTGTAAACTAGCGTTTTTTGTTACAATTTTTAACATAAACTTCTATAGTCTAGTACTAAAAGAACAAATCAAAGTGGTAACTTTGCGTTTTGCTCAAAATTATGTTAGAAAAAGACAATACTATTGAAGTTCTTGGTGCAAGAGTTCATAATCTAAAAAATATCGATATCTCCATTCCGCGTGAAAAACTGGTTGTCATTACTGGTTTATCGGGTTCGGGAAAATCATCCTTAGCATTTGATACTATTTATGCTGAAGGTCAGCGTCGTTATGTTGAAACTTTCTCTGCCTATGCGAGGCAATTTCTTGGCGGATTGGAACGTCCCGATGTAGATAAAATCGACGGACTTTCTCCTGTAATTGCAATTGAACAAAAAACGACCAGTAAAAGTCCGCGTTCAACTGTGGGAACTATTACTGAAATTTACGATTTCCTTAGACTTTTATACGCTCGTGGTGCTGATGCTTACAGTTACAACACAGGCGAAAAAATGGTTTCTTATTCTGATGAACAAATTAAAGATTTGATTATTCAGGATTATAAAGGAAAACGCATCAATATTTTGGCTCCGGTCATTAAAGCCAGAAAAGGACATTATGCTGAACTATTCCAACAAATTACGAAGCAAGGATTTCTAAAAGTCCGCGTAAATGGTGAAGTTCAGGATTTGGTTTCGGGAATGAAATTAGACCGTTACAAAACACACGATATTGAAATTGTGGTAGACAGAATGCAGATTGAAAATACGCCTGACAATCAGAAAAGATTATCAGAAAGTATCAATACTGCCATGCATCACGGTGAAAATGTTTTGATGATTCTAGATCAGGATTCCAATGAAGTTCGTTATTTCAGCCGAAATTTAATGTGCCCTTCAACCGGAATATCCTATCAAAATCCAGAACCGAATTTATTTTCTTTCAACTCTCCAAAAGGAGCTTGTCCGCATTGCAACGGATTGGGAACGGTTCATGAAATCAATGTCAAAAAGATTATCCCAAATCCGAAATTATCCATAAAAAGCGGTGGTTTTGCTCCGCTTGGCGAATATAAATCTTCTTGGATTTTCAAACAATTAGAAACCATTGGAGAAAAATTTGGATTCAAAATTACTGATCCAATCGAGAAGATTCCGGAAGAAGCCATGACGATGATTTTGTATGGCGGAAAAGATAAATTTGCCATAAGCTCAAAAGATCTTGGCGTAACAAGAGAATATAAGATTGATTTTGAAGGAATTTCTAATTTCATTAAAAATCAGTATGACGAAAGTGCTACAACCAGTATCAAACGCTGGGCAAAAGATTTTATGGACGAAATTCCTTGTCCGGTTTGCGAAGGTTCACGTCTTAAAAAAGAAGCATTATTCTTTAGAGTAAATGAAAAAAATATTACCGAATTGTGTGATATGGATATTTCAGACTTAACTGCATGGTTTCATGATTTGAATAATCATTTGACTGACAAACAGCTTTTAATTGCTTCTGAAGTTGTAAAAGAAATTAAAGATCGTTTGAACTTTTTAATGAATGTTGGTTTGAATTATTTGGCTTTAAGCCGAAGTTCAAAATCACTTTCTGGTGGAGAAGCTCAGCGTATTCGTTTAGCAACACAAATTGGATCGCAATTAGTTGGCGTTTTATATATTTTGGATGAACCTAGTATTGGTTTACACCAAAGAGATAACGAAAAACTGATTCAATCCTTAGAACAATTACGCGATATTGGAAACTCAGTTATCGTCGTAGAACACGACAAAGACATGATCGAAACAGCCGATTATGTAATTGATATTGGCCCAAAAGCCGGAAAATATGGAGGAGAAATCATTAGTATTGGAACTCCAAAAGAAACTTTAAAATCAAATACCATTACCGCTCAATATCTGAATGGTAAAATGAAATTTGATATTCCTAAAGAAAGACGAAAAGGAAACGGTAAATTCTTAAAACTTACAGGAGCTACAGGAAACAACCTAAAAAATGTTTCTATCGAAATTCCGTTAGGTCAGCTGGTTTGCGTTACAGGAGTTTCAGGAAGTGGAAAATCGACTTTGATAAACGAAACCCTCTACCCGATTCTGAATGCCTATTATTTTAATGGTGTTAAAAAACCACAGCCTTATAAAAAAATTGAAGGTCTAGAACATATTGACAAAGTTATTGATATCGACCAAAGTCCGATTGGACGTACACCACGCTCGAATCCTGCAACTTATACTGAAGTTTTCTCTGAAATCAGAAATCTGTTTACAATGACTTCAGAAAGTATGATTCGCGGTTATAAAGCAGGACGTTTCAGTTTTAATGTAAAAGGGGGACGTTGCGAAACCTGTGAAGGTTCTGGTGTAAGAACCATCGAAATGAACTTTTTACCGGACGTTTATGTAGAATGCGAAACCTGTCAAGGGAAACGATTCAACAGAGAAACTTTAGAGATTAGGTACAAAGGAAAATCTATTTCGGATGTTTTGGATATGACGGTTGACGAAGCGGTTCCGTTTTTTGAGAACATTCCGAAGATTCACAGAAAAATCAAAACCATTCAGGATGTTGGTTTAGGATATATTACACTTGGTCAGCAAAGTACAACGCTTTCAGGTGGTGAGGCACAGCGTATTAAACTGGCCGGAGAATTATCTAAAAAAGATACCGGAAATACCTTTTATATTCTGGACGAACCTACTACTGGATTACACTTTGAAGATATTCGTGTCTTAATGGAAGTAATTAATAAACTGGTTGATAAAGGAAATACGATTTTAATAATCGAACATAATATGGACGTAATCAAACTAGCCGATTATATTATCGATATAGGTCCGGAAGGTGGAAAAGGTGGTGGACAACTCGTTGCCAAAGGAACTCCGGAAGAAGTTGCTAAGAATAAAAAAAGTTATACAGCTAAGTTTTTGAAAAAAGAATTGGAGTAAAGAAAAGGTCTTTGTCAAAGTTTAGAACTTTGACAAAGATTTACATATAAATTCTTCTGAAAATATTGACCGATCCTACGGATCTTTTGTTCTGCTTTCACATATCAACGACGGATTAAAATCCGTCGCTACAATATTGGTCGAGCCTATGGCTCTTTTTTTCGAATTTGCTTTATTCTTTAACGGATTGAAATCCGTTGCTACAGTATAAATCGAGCTGATGGCTCTTTTAAAGAAAATTGCACTTTTAATGAATTCCTTAACAAATTAAACATCTAATAATAACTTCAAGATAGTAGTGAGGATTAATCCTTTGACAATTTTGATGATGATTGCAATGAAGTTCCGGAGGAACGATGTGTTTTGTAGCAACGGATTTTAATCCGTTGGGAATTTTGAGCCCGTTCAATTAAGTTCCGTAGGAACGGCACATTCTAAATTCACAATCTATATTAATACATTGATAATGAAATAAAAAGCACGAATCTATCATTATCTCAACATTAGATTTAGATTATAATTCCCGTTTTCCGTAACAATTCTGGAAAAAAGTGTTAATTTAGTGTCCGCTTTTTTTGAAAAATTCAAGCTTTTAAGGGGTAAAATATTTCAATTAAACCAATTGTTTATTTGAAACTAACTGCCCTAACCCTGATGAAAGCGACATCCTTTTGTGGTGGTCCCGATAGCTATTGGGACACAAAAGATATAGCGGACAGCAGGAATGAGCTCCTTATTTCAATTAAGCTAAAAACAGAATAACATAATAAATTAAAATACCTAAAATGAGATTAGAAGATTTTGATAATGATGAAGATAAAGTAATTCAGGATCGTTTAAAACAAAAAACGTGGAATGAAATCAGAACCAATGACAGCTGGGCAATTTTTAAAATTATGTCTGAGTTTGTAAACGGTTACGAAGCAATGGGACGTATTGGGCCTTGTGTTTCTATTTTTGGTTCGGCAAGAACTAAACCAGATGATAAATACTATCAATTGGCAGAAAAAATTGCTTATAAAATCAGTAAAGCAGGTTACGGTGTTATCACAGGAGGTGGTCCCGGAATTATGGAAGCTGGTAATAAAGGCGCACACTTAGGCGGTGGGACTTCGGTTGGTTTAAATATCGAATTACCTTTTGAACAGCATTTTAACCCTTATATTGATCACGATAAAAACTTGAATTTTGATTATTTCTTTGTGAGAAAAGTAATGTTCGTAAAATATTCTCAAGGTTTTGTTGTAATGCCGGGTGGTTTTGGAACTTTGGACGAAATGTTTGAAGCCATCACTTTGATTCAGACTAAAAAAATTGGAAAATTTCCGATTATTTTGGTGGGAGTTGAATTCTGGTCGGGCTTAATTGAATGGGTAAAAACAGTTTTGGTAGAAAAAATGCACACCGTTAGTCCAGAAGATTTGGATTTATTCAAAATTGTTGATACAGAAGACGAAGTTGTTGATGTTTTGGATAAATTCTACAAGAAATACGATTTGAGTCCGAATTTCTAAATATTTTCAAGCTAAATAAGTGATATAAGTATATTTAAGTGTTACGCTTAAAGCAATCCTTTTAAATGAACTTATATCACTTATATGGTTAAATTTTATTACAAATACGTAAAAATTGAAAGCTGTTTTTTTAAACAGCTTTTTTTATGCTATTTTTACAAAAATCCGAAGTAACTTTATTTACGTAACTTAAGTATGTCTGATAAATCTTGCGCCATTCTTGAAATTGTTTTTTAAAATCATCTGCCCAATTGTAGTTTTATTGTTTTCTGTAAAACTTTCAGCACAACATCTTTCTAAGATGGAGGTGGCGGTAAATCTCGAACTTAAAACACTGAATGTAAAACAGGATATTACGTATCACAACATTTCACAAGATACTTTAACTTCTATAGTTTTAAATGATTGGAATAATGCTTTTGCAGATAAAAATACGCCGTTAGCAAAACGTTTTTCGGATGAGTTCTATAGAGGTTTTCATTTAGCAAAAGCTGTCGACAGAGGCAAAACAACTATTTTGAGTCTTACTGATACGATGGCTCTTGAATGGGAAAGAAACGAAAAAGATCCTGATTTTATTATTGTTAAATTAAATCAGAGACTACTTCCTGGCGAAAAAATCGATCTTCATCTTACTTATATTGCTAAAATTCCTAATGATAAATTCACTCATTTTGGTTTTGATCAAAATGGTGGCATGTTGCTTAAAAATTGGTTTTTAAGCCCAGCTCGTTTCGAAAATCATAACTTCATAAAATACAACAATTTCAACTTAGATGATATTGCCAACGCTGCGACAGATTACCAAGTTGAAATTAAAATCCCAAATTCGTATTCTATTACAACCGATTTGAATTCGGTTTCTAAAGACGTTTCCAATAATGATTATAGTATTTATTCATTTTCTGGAAAAAACAGAACCGATTTCAGTCTTTATATTGAAAAACAAAGATCTTTTAGAACTTATGACAATGGTTTAGTTGAAGTGGAAACCAATTTAAAAAACAAGAAAATCGATGAAATTCAGAAAGCTATAATTATTGATCGTGTAGTTTCTTTTGCAACTGATTTTATCGGTCAATATCCGCACGAAAAAATAACAGTTTCACAGACCGATTATGATCGAAATCCTTTTTATGGATTAAATCAGCTGCCTTCTTTTATCAGTCCGTTTTCTGATGATTTTATCTTTGAAATTCAATTTTTAAAAACCTTTTTAAACAATTATCTCAAAAACAGTCTTCGCATGGATTCCAGAAAAGACAATTGGGTTTACGACGCAATTCAGATTTATGCCATGATGAAATATATGGAACTAAATCATCTGGATAAAAAAATGCTGGGCAGGCTCTCGGATATGAAACTCTTCAAAAGTTATAACATCACCAATCTAACTTTTAACGAACAGTACAGCTATTATTATATGCTTATGGCTCGTAAAAATCTAGATCAGCCATTGGGAGATCCAAAAAATACTTTGATCAAATTCAACGAGCAAATTGCCAGTAAATACCGTGCAGGTTTAAGTTTAAGCTATCTTGACGATTATTTAAACCATAATATTGTTCCTGAAAGCGTAAAACAGTTTTATAATCTCAACAAAAACCAGCAGACAAATCGTTATGATTTTGAAAAGATTTTAACTCAAAAAAGCCCAAAAAAGATAGACTGGTTTTTTAATACTATAATCGACTCCAGAGATATTATTGATTATAAATTTTCGAATGTATCAAGAACTCCCGACAGCGTCACTTTTTCCATTAAAAACAAAACTGGAATTTATGCTCCCATTCCTATTTACGGATTGAAGAAAAATAAAATCGTTTTTAAAGAATGGATCGAACCTAAAACAAAAGATTCTGTTTACGAATTTGAAAGAAAAAATGCCGATAAAATTGTTATAAACTATGATAATGAAGTTCCGGAATACAATCAGAGAAACAACTGGAAGTCATTAAAAAGTGTTGTTATAACCAATCGTCCTATTAAGTTTAATTTCGCTAAAGATTTAGAAGATCCTTACTACAATCAGATTTTATATATCCCAACTATCTATTACAATTATTATGATGGTCTTACTCCTGGAGTTCGTTTTCACAATAAAACTATTTTAGACAAGCCTTTTACTTTTGATATTAATCCTGCATTTTCTACTAAAACAGGAAGTTTGTCTGGTTCTTCTGCTTTTTCTTGGAATCAATATTATAGAAACAGTACTTTATTCAACGTTCGTTATTCTTTTAGTCAGAATTATTTCCATTATGCACCAGATGCGACTTATTTGAGATTAAATCCGATGGTAGTTTTCCGAATCCGTGAAAAAGATTTTAGGGACAATAGAAAACAACAGTTTTTGTTTCGTCAGGTCATCGTAAATCGTGAAGCAAGCGATTATATCACGGATAATTCCGAGCCTAATTATTCCATTTTTAATGCACGATATTCAAACACCAAAACGGAACTTATTGATCATTTTAATTTAATGACCGATTTACAGTTTTCCAGCGGATTTGGAAAAGTTTCCGGCGAAATTGAATACCGAAGATTATTTCAAAACAATCGTAAACTGAACTTAAGATTATTTGCTGGAAGTTTTGTTTATAACACCACAAACTCCGATTATTTTAGTTTTGGATTAGACAGACCTACCGATTATTTATTTGATTACAATCTTTTTGGAAGATCTGAAAGCACAGGTTTTTTTAGTCAGCAGTATGTAATTGCGGAAGGTGGTTTTAAATCACAGCTTGAACCTTCGTATGCCAATCAGTGGATGACGACTTTAAATGCCAGTTATGCCGTTTGGAACTGGGTAGAACTTTACGGAGATATTGGTTTTCTTAAAAATAAACATCAAAGTGAACATTTTGTTTACGATACTGGAGTACGTTTAAATCTAGTTCCTGATTACTTTGAACTTTATTTTCCAGTGTATTCTAATAAAGGATGGGAAATATCTCAACCAAATTACAATGAAAAAGTACGATTTATTATCACTTTTTCACCAAAAACATTAGTTACTCTTTTTACCCGAAAATGGTTTTAATCAAATAAATTTTAAACAAAATATTGCGAAATTATCAAAAATACCGATTTTTTATTTCAAACAACATAAATAAAACGTCCTGTTTTTTCATTTTAAATACAAATAATTAAATTATATTTAGTTTAAAGAATTATGATTATTGATTGTTTTTAAGTAATTTCGCGACATAAACATGACCCTTCAAGATTATGATAAAAGAAATAAACAATACTACATTGACATTTGAAGATTTCAAAACTGAGGTATTGAATGACTATAGAACTGCTGTAATCAGTCGTGAATGTAGTCTTTTAGGTCGAAAAGAAGTATTAACAGGAAAAGCAAAGTTTGGGATTTTCGGAGACGGAAAAGAAGTGCCACAGTTGGCAATGGCCAAGGCTTTTAAAAACGGGGATTTTCGTTCTGGATACTATCGCGATCAGACTTTTATGATGGCTATTGGCGAATTGGACGCAAAACAGTTCTTTGCCGGTTTATATGGTCATACTGATTTAGCTTTCGACCCAATGTCTGCAGGAAGACAAATGGGAGGACACTTCGTTACACACAGTTTAAACGAAGACGGTTCTTGGAAAGATCTAACAAAACAAAAAAATTCAAGCTCAGATATATCGCCAACTGCAGGACAAATGCCAAGATTATTGGGATTAGCACAGGCTTCTAAGATTTACAGAAATGTTGATGGAATTACCATCAAAGACAAATTTTCTGTCAATGGTGATGAAGTAGCTTGGGGAACAATTGGTAACGCCAGTACTTCTGAAGGTTTATTTTTTGAAACCATAAACGCTGCAGGAGTTTTACAGGTTCCAATGGTAATGAGCGTTTGGGATGATGAATACGGAATTTCTGTTCATGCTAAACACCAAACTACCAAAGAAAATATCTCTGAAATTTTAAAAGGATATCAGCGTGATGAAGATGCTAAAGGTTATGAAATCTTTAGAGTAAAAGGCTGGGATTATGCGGAATTGGTTTCGACTTATGAAAGAGCTGGAGCAATCGCAAGAGAAGAACATATTCCGGTTTTAATTCACGTAAGCGAATTAACGCAACCTCAAGGCCACTCTACTTCTGGTTCTCACGAACGTTATAAAAGTGCAGAAAGATTAGCTTGGGAAAAAGATTATGACTGTATCCGCCAAATGCGTTTGTGGATGATTGCAATCAATATCGCTTCTCCAGAAGAGCTTTCAGAACTTGATTTCGAATTAAAGAAACATGTTCTTGAAGCTAAAAAAGAAGCTTGGAATTCATTCATCAATCCAATTATTGAGGAGCAGAAAAATCTTCTTGAATTACTAGAACAAATTGCGGAAGCAAGCATCAATCATAAAGAAAGAATTAAAAAATTAATTTCTGAATTAAGTGCAATCAAAGCGCCTTTAAAGAAAGAACTATTAGTTTATGCCAGAAAGATTCTTCGTTTTATTGAAGTTCCGAACAGTAAAGTTTTATTGTCCAACTGGATTACGCGTTTCTTAACTGAAACTCAGGAAAAATTCAGTAGCAATCAGCATTCTGAGTCTGCTCAAAATGTATTTTCTGTTGAAAAAGTACTTCCTAAATATGCTGAAAATGCAAAACCAGATTTAGACGGAAGAATGATTCTTCGTGATAATTTTGATGCTTTATTTGCAAAGTATCCTGAAACTTTAATTTTCGGTGAAGATGTTGGAAACATCGGAGACGTAAATCAAGGTTTGGAAGGAATGCAGGAAAAATATGGAGAACTTCGCGTTGCCGATGTCGGAATTCGTGAAGCTACCATTATCGGCCAGGGAATCGGAATGGCATTGAGAGGTTTACGTCCTATTGCAGAAATTCAATACTTAGATTATTTATTGTACGCTATTCAAATCATGAGTGACGACTTAGCTACATTACAATATAGAACTGTTGGAAAACAAAAAGCACCGTTAATCATCAGAACTCGTGGACACCGTTTGGAAGGTATCTGGCATTCTGGTTCTCCGATGGGAATGATTATCAATGCTATTCGTGGCATCCATGTTTTGGTTCCAAGAGATATGACACAAGCGGCTGGTTTTTACAACACTTTATTAGAATGTGACGAACCTGCTTTAGTTATTGAATGTTTGAACGGTTACCGACTAAAAGAAAAAACGCCTTTAAATTTTGGTGAATTTAAAACACCTATTGGAGTTGTAGAAACTTTAAAAGAAGGTGCTGATATTACTTTAGTTTCTTACGGATCAACATTACGTTTGGTACAGCAGGCCGCTAACGAATTATTAGAATTAGGAATTGATTGTGAAGTAATTGATGTTCAGTCTTTACTTCCATTCGACATCAATAAAGACATTGTGAAAAGTATCGCAAAAACGAATCGTCTTTTAGTAATTGACGAAGATGTTCCTGGTGGTGCTTCAGCATATATTTTACAGCAGATTCTGGAAGAACAAGACGCTTATAAATATTTAGATAGCAAACCGCAGACTCTAGCTGCAAAAGCACACAGACCAGCATACGGAACTGACGGTGATTATTTCTCAAAACCTTCTGCTGAAGATATCTTCGAGAAAATTTACGAAATGATGAATGAAGTTAATCCTTCTAAATATCCTGCTTTATACCAGTAATTTAGAATATTTTTAGATATAAAAAAAGCTCCAAAATTTTGGAGCTTTTTTTATATCTATTCTTTGCCAAATTTTAAAACTATGACAAAGTTCTTTACGCAATCTTTGTCGAATCCCGAGTGCGATTTCTCCCTTCGGTCGAAATGACAAAAATAAGATTAACCCGTTGCAATAAAACAAAAATTCGTTTCAATCTGCGCTTTCGCGAAAGCGAATCCGTTTCATCCGCGTTCTATATCACGAATTAAATATCTTTCAACATCGTTCTGGCTCTTTGTAAATCTTCAGCTGTATCGATTCCAATTCCAACATGAGTTGTTTCGACCATTTTAATTTTTTTTCCAAACTCTAAATAACGTAATTGCTCTAATTTTTCAGAAGCTTCTAAAGATTTCATTGGAAGGCTGTAGAAATCTAGTAAAGCCTGTTTTCTAAAAGCATAAATTCCGATATGCTGAAAATATCTTACTCCAACATTTTTTTCTCTTGGATACGGAATTACAGATCTCGAAAAATACAATGCAAACTGCGATTGATCCACTACCACCTTTACATTATTCGGGTTATTAATTTCGTCTTCATTTGTAATTTCACGCATCAGCGAAGCCAAATCAACCTTTTTATCGGGATCATTTTTAAAAACAGATAATACTTGTGCTAAAGGCTCTGTTTCTGTAAACGGCTCGTCTCCCTGAACATTTACTACAATATCAACATCAAGATCTGCGATAGCTTCAGCAATTCTGTCGCTTCCAGATTCATGCTCTTTGATGCTCATAATTGCTTTTCCACCGTTGGAAACAATTTCGTCAAAAATCAAATCAGAATCGGTTACTACAAAAACATCATCGAATAGTTTTGTCGAAACCGCAGCTTCATAGGTTCTTAAAATTATTGTTTTGCCTCCTAAATCCTGCATCAGTTTTGCCGGAAAACGGGTTGAAGCATATCGTGCCGGAATTACCGCTATTATTTTCATTCTTATATTTTTATTTATCTCGTCCATTAGTAATTATTACACAAAGTTGCAAAAAGATTTTTTTTCGCCATGAATTTCACGAATTTTCACAAATTTTTTTAAAGCTTTGAATTAATGAAATTCATGGCGAAAAAACTTTACTCCTCAAAACTTTCGTCCTTAAACCCTATCAAATACAGCTTATTCTTTGCACGTGTCATTGCCGTGTAAAGCCATCTAATATAGTCACGATCAATCCCATCCGGTAAATACGGTTGTTCTACAAAGACCGTATTCCATTGACCTCCCTGTGATTTATGACACGTAATAGCGTAGGAGAATTTAACCTGCAAACCGTTAAAATATTCGTTTTCTTTTACTTTTTGGAATCTTTTGTATTTAGTTGGTTCGTCTTCATAATCCTTCATTACTTCTTCATACAAACGATTGGATTCTTCGTAAGTTAAAGAAGGAGATTCACTTTTTAAAGTATCTAAAATCAAAACGGTTTCAAAAGGTTTCTGATTTGGATAATCGACCATTCTGATTTTCACTTTCGCGAATGTAAATCCGTATAATTCTCTGATTCCGAATAACTCCAGAACTTCAATAATATCTCCGTTGGCAATAAATCCCGCTTCATCCGTTTCTTTCAGCCAGAAGTAATTATTCTTTACCACCATCAAAAAGTCACCAACCGAAAGTTCGCTTTCTTTAAATAAAATTCGGCTTCTGATTTGTTCGTTATATTGATTGGCTCTTTTGTTGGAACGAACGATAAAGGCTGTGTCTTCAATACTGTAATTGCTGTACGCCATATTGATTGCATCCTGAATATCGTAACCATCTGTTAATCGAACAATATCTTTAAATTTCTTTACATTAAATCGGAATTCTGTAATAAAGCTTTCTTTGAGTAATTCACGTAATTCTGTAGCATTATACAAAATCCCAGAACTTTCTTCTTGACGCATCACTTCGTCCAATTCGATATGTTCAATTTCTTTGCTGTAATGAAAACCCAAAGTATCGATATCTAAAGCCGGACTAACATCTAAATTAACCGGCGGAAGCTGAGCCGTATCTCCCAAAAGAAGCATTTTACAATTTTGCCCAGAATACACATAATTGATCAAATCATCCAGAAGCGAACCGCTATCTAACGTACTATCTGAAATCATCGACGCCTCATCGACGATAAAAATGGTGTTTTTATGTTTGTTAACCTGTTTTGTAAAAGCCACTCCTCCACCCGATGATTTTTTAGGAAAATATATTTTTTTATGAATTGTAAAAGCCGGATTATTTGAATAATTTGAAATCACCTTCGCTGCACGCCCAGTTGGAGCCAGCAAAACGTATTTCTTGTTAATATCTCCCAAATTATTTACGATTGTAGAAATTAAAGTCGTTTTTCCTGTTCCGGCATATCCTTTCAAAACGAAAATAGTGTCATTTTGTGGTTCGGTTAAAAAAATAGCGATTTTTTGAAAAAAGATATCCTGTTTAAGAGTTGGAACAAAAGGAAATCGTTTTTGTAAAATACCGTAAAAGTGTGCTGAATTCATAAGGAAAATTTGAAACGCAAAGTTCGCCTTTTTAAATGGCAATTTCAAATTTCAATTGCAAGAGCGAAAATCAATAGCAATGGCAAAAAAACAACTTCAATGGCAATCGCAAAATCAATGGCAATAGTAATGAAAAAACCAAATTTCAATCTCAATCTCAAAATTAAAAGCGATTATTAAAACTTAAATTCATTTAAACACTTAAATAGTTCATAATAAACAAAATAATAATATTCTGCTAACTTTCTTGTAATATTAAATTTTGAAATTGCCAGTCAATTAAGTCCTTTTCATTGCCATTGAAATTGACATTGTTATTTTTTTTATTTGTAAGTTTGTGGTCGCTTAAATTCTTTCTTGATTTAAAACAGGTAACGAATTGTAAATCAATTATGTCATTACACAACACCAACATTACTTCAAAAAATTACAAAAAACTTTCTATTCAGGTTTCACTGTCTGGATTTTCATATTGCTGTTTTGATACTTTAAATAATGTCATTACTTCATTTAAAGAAATTAAATTTGATACTTCAAACAAAACGGCTAAAATTGAAGATTTATTCAGCGATGCATTCAAGAACAATCCTGAACTAAAGGGTAATTATGATGATGTAATGGTTATTCATACCAACAATCTTTCGACTTTTGTTCCGACCGCCTTGTTTGATGAAAATTACCTGGGAAGTTATCTGCAATACACTACAAAAGTATTTGAAACTGACTTTTTTACTTTTGACCGAATCCCAAATTACGAAATGAATTCTGTTTATATTCCGTATGTGAATATCAATAATTTTCTGATTGATAACGTGGGATCTTTTAATTACAGACATGCCAACACTATTTTGGTAGAAAAACTGCTGGATAATTCTCGTAATGATGACGAAAAGAAAATGGTCATTAATTTTAACCCTGGGAATTTTGAAATCATAGTGGTTCAGAATCAGAAGCTTTTATTATTCAATTCATTTGAATATCAAACACCGGAAGACTTCATTTACTACATTTTGTTTACCGCAGAACAGTTAAGCATGAATCCGGAAAGTTTTAGATTAGAATTTTTAGGAACTATTTCAGAAAACGATCCATTTTATCAAATTGCTTACAAATATGTTCGTCATATTTCTTTTCTAGATGTTTCTAAACTTCAGGAAAAAAATAGTTTTTCAACAGCTCAAAATCAAAAACATTATATCTTATTTCAATCATGAGAATCATTTCAGGAAAATACAAAGGGCGTCGAATTAATCCGCCAAAAAATCTGCCTGTAAGACCAACGACTGATATGAGTAAAGAAGCATTGTTTAATGTTTTGAATAATCATTTCAATTTTGACAGCTTAAAGGTTTTGGATTTATTTTCGGGAACCGGTAATATCAGTTTTGAATTTGCTTCACGTGGAAGCGCACCAATTACCTCTGTAGATGGCGATTTCGGATGCGTAAAATTCATCAAACAAATTTCATCAGAATTTGATTTTGATATCGCTGCAACAAAAAGTGATGTTTTTAAGTTTTTAGATAATACTAAAACAACTTATGATATCATTTTTGCAGATCCTCCTTACGGATTGGATCAGGCGACCTTTGAAAAGATTGTTTTGACCGTTTTTGAAAGAGATTTATTGGAAGAAGACGGAATGATGATTATCGAACATTCTAAATATACCAAACTCGATCATATGAGTAATTTTTCATTTCAGAAAAGTTACGGCGGTTCTTTTTTTAGTTTTTTTGAACTAAATTCAACCGATGACGATGAAGAATTACCGCACGATACTATAAAAAAAGAATCTGAAGAAGAGGATTATTAAATTATAAAATTCCAAATCTCAAATTCCAAATTCCAATTTGAAGTTTGGAATTTGAATTATTGGAATTTAAATCTTACCTGATTCTATTTTCATTCTCATTGACGCTTTTTTCTTTAAACTCACTTTCTTTAATTTTTCCAAAAGAATATCTGAGGGTTATAGAAACTTCATTGGCATCGACCAAATATCTGGCTCTTGAACTGATAGTATTGATTGTAAAGCGTTCTGAATAAATTGTGTTCTTAAAAATATCATTGTAATTCAAAGTGCAAGTCCAGTTTTTACCAAACGATTTTGCTAATGACATATCAAAAATTAGTTTTGCATTTCGTTCAAAAACACCTTCTTTTTGTTTCGTTGCGCCCCAAAAAGACAGAACGAAAGTAAAATTTTTAGGAAGTTTAAAAGTGTTATTAGAATAGTAATACAAATAAGTTTTAGAAGAATTGAATACTGCCGAATCATCTTCAATTTTGTTGGTTGCAAAAATTAAAGAGTTCATATTCGTCCAAAATTTATAGACAAATGGCAATGTGAATTCGATGTTGTAACCGGATTCTATTCGGAAGTTTTTCTCGGTAAAAGTCAAAACATTATTTTGATCATCAAATACAAAATCCTGATAAGTAGGATTTTTGTTTTGATACAAAGTCAGTTTTACTGATTTATCGTGATATTGAAAAACAGTTGAAACTACATCTATAAAAGTTGGTCCCAAATTGATATTGCTTCCATAAATAAAATACGGATTGATGTAAGTCGCAATCATACTCAAAGAAGAATAATTGGGCCTTGAAATACTTTTAGCATAATCTACACTTAGACTTTTAGTACTATCGATGGCAAATGAAAACTGCGCTTTTGGAAAAAGGTTCGTATAATTTTTATGAATTAGAAAAGCGTTATCTGTACTGTATTTTCCGTTTACATTTGTATTTTCAAGTCTGAGTCCGACAGAAAAATCAACTTTTTTAACTTTACCCGAAAGCTGAGTATATACTGCAGAATTAGCTTCTTTAAAGTGATAATCGAAGGTGGCGTTTTCATTTTTATCATAATCAAAAACATCGTAATCCGATTGGGATTTGGCACTGGAATACAATCCGCCGTATTCCCAGTTCCATTCGTTTTTAAACTTTTTTTCGAAATCAATTCGACCCGAAAGTACATCGACATCAAACTTTTGATTACGATTCTGAGATAATTGCAGTTCAGTTTCATTAAAATTATTCTGCACTAAACTCCACAAATCCTGATTAAAATTGGAACCCTGAAGACCAACAAATACTTTCGTATCAATCGCTTTTATTTTCTTAGAATAATTGATAAACGAATTAATGAAATTCTTTGAACTGGAATTATCACTGAAGGTGTAAACATTATTTTCTTCGTTTTCATTTTTGTTAAAAGTGAATGTATTGATGTCAAAAGTGTCGTTTCTTCTTCTTCCATTTACATTCACAGAAAAATAATCTTCTTCATTAATTTTATAAAATAACCCTCCGCCGAAAATATATTCCTTTCTATAAGTAACTGCCGAAACATCATAATCTGAAACAATATTTGCCAGCGGAATATTATATGCAATACTATGGTTTTCCCAAGGTTGCAATTTGTTGTAATTAAAATTAGCTTTCCATTCCAGTTTATTCTTTTTAAAGCTAGAATTAAATCCTAAATAATTATTATAGTTTTTTTTGAAAGAAGCGGTTTCCGAAACATTCGTTTTAAAACCGTCTTTTCTGCTTAATTTTCTGGTAATCAAAATCACTGCACGACCTTCGGCTTCGTATTTCGAAGATGGATTCTGAATAATCTCAATTGTTTTAATATCGTCAACAGGCAGCGCATTTAAGTCGTTCATTCCTACTTTTTGATTATCAATATAAATCAGCGGATTTCCTTTGCCAACAATCGATATACTTTCGCGATCTGCACTCACTTGTACATTTGGAAGTTTCGAAAGCAAATCTACCGGATTGGGAATCGCATTGTAAACAGAATTGGCAACATCGACTTTTATATTTCCGTTGGTATTGGTAAAAGTCTTTTTATTTTGAGCTATGACGACTTCTTTCAATTCCTGATTAGAAATAGAATCTTTTGGCGTTTCATTTTGCGCATTGGCAATAAAAGAAAGGCAGAAAAGCAAAAGCGCAATTAAAAGTTTCAAGGGCAGATAGATATTCATTTTATCGTTTTTTGGTTTATGATGATGCAAAAATGCTTTGAAAAACCAATTGCGAAGGTTAATGGGAGGTTAATGCGGAGTTAACGGGCTATTTATGCTTTAAAAACATTATTTTTGACGAAGAAAATTAGCCTATTGATTTTTAAATCTCCCGCAGATTTAACTGATTTAGGAGATAAAAAATCTGCTCAATTTGCTAAATCTGCGAGAGAAAATTTTCTAGAAATAATTTAAAAAAACTTATTCCATCAGAGTTATCTGTAAGCTATAATTCGACACAAAAATGAAACAAAGAATCAATTTATTAATCTCATTTTCTGTAATCGCACTTATTGTGTTGATGACAGTACAATGTTATTTAGTAAAGACGGCTTACGAATACAAAGTAGCACAGTTTCATACGCAGATTAAAAATGAAATTGGTAAGATCACCAATAATTACAGCGATATTGATTCGGAATTAGTGGCTAAAAAAGAAGCACTTTACAAAAGTCTATCTGAAAATTATATCAAAGGAAAAAATACCAAACAGGATATTAAAATTGGTGTTTTGAAAAATGAATACCAAAGTGCCGTAACACAACAAATCCAACGAAAATTTGAAAAAGATTTGCCGTATTTCAAAATTGATTTTGCTATTGTTTTAAACAAATTTATACTGTATCAAAACGCAAAAAAGAATGATACCATTTTTTCTGAAAAACCATTCATTGAAAACAAACTTTATGGAAATCTGAATTCTTTACATCAGGCTTTTTTGGTTCGAAGTTATGTTGGGATTACGAATGGGACTTTCGAAAATCAGAATTATAAATTATTGACGGAAGATTCCATGTATGTTTCGGTTATTGATTGGGAAATAATCATTTTAAGAAGAATGACTTTTATTCTGATCCTTTCTTTATTATCGATTCTGACTTTAATTACGCTTTTTGTTATTGCCTTGAAAGCTTTAATCAAACAAAAAAAAGTAAGCGATGTAAAAACCGATTTCATCAACAACATCACGCACGAACTAAAAACGCCTCTTGCTACTTTAGGAATTTCTACAAAAATTTTAGAACAGAAAAACATTCGTGACAATGATGAAAATTTCAATGCTATTGTCAATACAATTTCGCGCCAGAACAATCGCTTACAGAGTTTGATTGATCAGGTTATGGCTAATTCTCTCGCAGAAAATGAACTTGAGTTACAGAAAGAAAAAATAGAAACCGAAGAATTTCTGCTTTCTATTATCAATGATTTTAAAATTACGTTTCCAAAAATCAATCTTAAAACCGATTTCCAGACTCAGAAAACAATTTTAGTTTTAGATAAATTTCATTTGACAACTGCTTTTTTAAATGTTTTGGAAAACGCTGTAAAATATGGTTCTAGTACCATTACAATCAAAACAAAAATTGTTGAAAAACAGTTTTCCATCAGCATTGAAGATGACGGAATTGGAATTGCCAAAAACAAGCAATCACTCCTTTTTGATAAGTTCTATCGCGTTGAGCAAGGAAACCTGCACAACACAAAAGGCTTAGGTTTAGGTTTATATTATGTAGCTCAAATCGTAAAAGCACATCAGGGTTCTGTTAGTGTAATGAGCGATTTGGGAAAAGGAACCGAGTTTACTATTTTATTAAAAGTTTAAATCCCTTATTTTGAAAAAATTACTTTTAGCCGAAGACGATTTTGATTTTGCTACGATTCTAAAACAATATTTAGAACTGCACCAATTTGAAGTAACTTGGGCAGAAAATGGCGAAATCGCTTTGGACTATTTTAACAAACAAACTTTTGATATTTGTGTTTTTGATGTCATGATGCCAATATTGGACGGATTTTCTTTGGCAGAAAAAATCATTACAATCAATCCTGAAATTCCTTTTATTTTTTTAACTGCAAGAAAATTAAAAGAAGATAAACTCATTGGTTTAAAACTAGGCGCAGACGACTATATCGCAAAGCCTTTTGAAGTCGACGAACTGGTTTTGCGTCTGCAGAATATCTTAAAAAGAATTGAGCAAAAGAGAAGCCTGGAAGGAAATACTATAATTGAAATTGGTTCGTATGTTTTTGACAATGAACGTCTAACTCTTAACAATAAAAATCATGTGCAGCAGCTTACAGAAATGGAAGCTTCACTTATTGAATATTTATATCTAAACCACAATCAGTTATTAAAAAGAGACCAGATTTTAATGTCGGTCTGGAAAAAAGATGATTATTTCTCAGGTCGAAGCATGGACGTTTTTATCAGCCGACTTAGAAAATACTTTAATTCAGATCCAAAAATTAAGATTGAAAGTGTCCGTAATATTGGTTTAGAATTTAAAATAGAAAAATAGGTTTCTGCAAATCATATAATTTAAGTAAACAATTGTATAACAAGCTTTTGATTTTATGATTTTAAATTTGAAGTAAATTTTAAAATCTAACATCATGAACCTAAAAAGATTTTTCGGTGGATTACTGACAATCCTCGGAATTGTAGGACTTATTTATACAGCTGTTATTTTCTCCAACACTTCTGGAGAAACAAGAGATATTAAATCGCTGATTATTTACGGCATATTAGGAATTGTTTTCTTTACCTCCGGAATTAGTTTAGTGCGCGCAACAAAGGATGAAAGCTAAGATTTGTCTGAAAAGTCTTTTTGCCACAAAGGCGCTAAGTCGCTAAGTTTTTTTTAATCTCGCAAAGGCGCAGAGTCGCAAAGCTTTTCTTTTTTAGTTTTCTTTTAATTATTAAAACTTTGCGACTCTGCTCCCGATAGTTATCGGGATTGCGAAAAATATGGCTTTAACTTAATTTATTTAATCAGGATAGATGCAATCTTTTCATAAAGAGGTGTATTTACACCGTATTTTTTTCCTTCGTTAACTACGAATTGTGTCAATGAAATGGCTTCAGTATTTTTGCCAGCTAATAAATCTCTGTGCATTGAGGAAGTGGCTTCTTTAGGCGATTTTTCCAGTTTTATAATGGTTTGAGAAACAATATCTCGTGGTAACTTTAAACCTTTTGCCAGTGCAACATCTTCAATTTCATGAAGTAATTCTATGTATATCACTTTTGAATCTGCATTTTTTAAAATCTCTCCAATATTCTGATTGAGATAAGAAGTTGCAGTAGCTAAAGCCGAAATAAATATAAACTTCTCCCAAACGGTTTCTTCTATATTTTTGACTAAATAGCTTTCTATTTTTGCTTTTTGGAGAATACTTTGCAATTCTTCTAATTGAGAAGCAGAAGCTGTTTTGGAACCAAAGAAAAGCTTTTCATAAAATCCGATTTTACGAATAGTTCCTGGCGAGAAAATCATCGAAATGATATAAACACAGCCTTGTAAAACTTCATTTTCTGGAAACAATCTCTGAATTCTTTCCTGTGCATCAACACCATTGTATAAAGGCAGAATCATCGTTTCCTTTTTGATGCAGTCTTTTAAAGAGGTTAGACTTTCTTCAATATCATAAGTTTTGGTCGCACAGATTAGATAATCCAGTTGGCCAATTACATCGGGATTATTCGAAACTAAATTGGGGTGAAAAATTGTTTCAGAATCGTCTGTAATAATCTTTAATCCGTTTTCTTTAATGGCTTTTTGAGATTCGCCTCGAGCAATAAAAATAATTTCAATATCCTCTGATTTGAAATACGCTTTCGCTAAAAGTCCGCCGAAGTAACCTCCGACACCACCCAGTCCTAAGATTCCTATTCTCTTCATCTTTATTTTTTTTATGCCTCGAAGGCGCTAAGACACTACTTTTCCTTTGCCACAAAGACGCTAAGGCGTAAAGCTTTTTTAAATCTCTCAAAGTCGCAGAGTCGCAAAGCTTCTCTTTTTAAATATACTTTGCGACTCTGCGACTTTGCGAGCAATTTTTAGCCCTAAAGGAAACAAAAAAACTTTGCTCCTTAGCGTCTTTGTGGTAAAACCCAAATTACTCTTCTAAAACAGGATTTAAATTCAACTCCGTAAAATCTCTTTCTGTTTTCGAAATTATAATTGTTGCTACGGTATTTCCAATCAAGTTTGTAATCGCTCTGGCTTCGCTCATAAATTTATCAACTCCTAACAAGAATGCCAAACCTTCTACAGGAATTTTATGAAGTGCTGTTAAAGTAGAAGCTAGGACTATAAATCCGCTTCCTGTAACGCCTGCGGCGCCTTTTGAAGTAATCATCAAAATTCCGATTACTGTTAAAATTTCGAAAAAACTCAAATGTACATCATATAATTGCGCTAAAAATATCACCGACATGGAAAGACAAATTGAAGTTCCGTCAAGGTTAAAAGAATATCCTGTCGGAATCACCAAACCTACAACTGATTTACTGCAACCCATTCTTTCCAGTTTGACCATAATACTTGGCAGTGCGGCTTCAGAAGATGAAGTCCCCAAAACCAGCAAAAGTTCTTCTTTAATGTATTTTAAGATCGAAAGAATACTGATTTTATAATATCTCAAAATACTTCCTAAAATCAGAAACACAAAAAGTGCCATTGTCAGATAAACACAAAGCATCAATTTTCCAAGCGGAATTAAAGTCTGTAATCCAAACTTTCCAATTGTATAAGCCATTCCGCCAAAAGCTCCAATTGGAGCGAGGTACATGACATATTTTAAACAAGTAAAAACCACTTTAGAAAAACGTTCTAAAACCAAAATGCTCTGTTCTCTTTTTTGATAAAAGTTCAAAGCAATGCCGCAGACTATAGCCGCTAATAAAACCTGTAAAGTAAAATTGGACAAGAAGAATTCGAGCCACGAAAAATCCTTTGCACTCGCATTTGTATATTGACTTGCATCTCCTAAAGTTAATTTAGACTTATCTACTTTTCCGGGTTGAAACAAATAAGCAACCGCAACACCAATTGCCAATGCAACAGTAGAAACCACTTCAAAATAGGTTAATGCTTTAATACCAATTCTTCCGACTTTTTTCAGGTTTCCCATTCCGGAAATTCCTAAAACAATGGTCAGGAAAATAATCGGGCCAATAAAAAGCTTAATCAAATCTACAAATCTTTTTCCTAAGACTTCCATTTTGACACCATTTTCAGGTGAAAAATGTCCGAGTAAAACTCCAGCAATAATTGAAACAAGAACCCAAAAAGTTAGATTGGTCAGTATGGTTTTAAGAATACTTGTATTGTTTTTCGAAGAAGGATTTGGAGTACTGATATTCATGAAATGTGGTTAGTTAGTTTCACAAATATATAAAAAATGCAGACCTGTAAGCCGGATTCTGTTCTTGTCTCATTTTGCAACAAAACAATACCTTATCATTTATCTAGATCCCGAATTACTTCGGGACTCAATCTACCTACCCTTCGGCAACGAACGAGAAGCCCTTAAATGCCGATATACTTGGTATTTCACCGCATAGAGTTTACCTGGTTTCACTACAGCATTACCTGTACATACTTTCTGCTGCACTTGTCCTAATCCCGATTTGCATCGGGACCGACGGGCGTTACCCGCTATGCTTCTCTATGGTGTCCGGACTTTCCTCCCTTCCGATAAATCGGAACGACGATAAGGCGGTCTGCGGTGCAAAAGTAATACTTTATGAACTAACAATAATGATTTTAAATTTCAGTTTTTACGGGGTTTATTCTAACTTTTTAATTTTAAAATAGTTATCTTTAAGATTCTATAATTTTAAAATTCAGTTATCATGAGAAGAATGTATCATTACGCAACTGTTTCAAAGGCTTTAGATCAATTGAATGAAAAAGGATTTACATGTGATTTTAATCGAAATGCTGACCTGATTAAAAAAAATCCTGAGAAATTTGAAATTGTTCATGTGTATCGATACGAAGGGGAATCGGACCCAGCGGATGAGGCAGTTGTATACGGAATTAGGTCTGTTAGTGGCAAAAAAGGAGTGTATGTAGCTGGTTTTTCTGCCGACTCAGATCAGGAAACAGCACAGTTTTTATTTCAATTAAGTATTAAGGGAAGGTAGTTTTTTAGGAGCTGATCCCGCTATCCGTTACAATCTTTTGCGCCGAACCCCGGCACAAAAGGATTTTCACTTCTATCGAGGCTAGGGCATTCAGTTTCATAAGAAAATTATCTTTTATTCTAAAGTAACCACAATCTATGTTATTCCGAGAAACGAAGAATCTACACAAAAAAATCATCAATCTTTGACGGGCTATTTACGGAGATTCCTCGTTCCTCGGGATAATATAAAATGAGAAACATTCTTATCTTAAATTACTATTCATTGTTCTTTCAATTTATTTGCGATCATTGCGTAATTCCTTGCGCTCTTTGCGGTTAAAAAACACAAAAAAAGCCCATCTTAACGAGGGCTTTTAAAACGGTAAAACTACAATACTGTTGTTGGTATCTTCAATTTCCAGCCTGGCTGAATTAAGTCGGGGTTCGAAATTACATCTTTGTTGGCTTCGAAAATGGTCTGCCAGGAAACGCCAAATTCTTTTCCGATTTTCGAAAGCGAATCACCGCTTTTTACTGTATATTCTTTCGAGTTGCTTTCTGCAACTTTGATATTCATTACAACATCAGCTGATCTGTAATCGGGATCAATTGTTCCATAAGCATTCCAAAGTTTTTCTTTGTCTTCTGCCGATTTTACTATTCCATCGATATACAAAACATTATCTTGTTCTCTTACTTCTAAATTTGTTGCTCCCAATTGAGAAGCCAAATCTGTCACTTCTTTGTATTTATCCTGTAAACTCATAACAATTTATTTTATGGTTAATTTGTTATCTACTTTTTTCGGTTTCAATTCTTGTATGCTTTGCATAAGAGGCTGTAGCTTGTCTCTTTTAATTTCTCCCGAAAGTGTTACTACACCTCCAACAACTGTTACGCTAACGCCATCATAAGCATCTACGACTTTATGCACCGATTTGTCCAATTCTGTATCTGGATTGATTACAACAGCAGCTGCGGCAGGTTCTTGATTCGCTCTGGCCAATTCGCAGGTATTTACAACAGATTTTACACCTTTAACCGATCGAACGCTTTTTTCGATATTTTTCTTGAAAATTTCGTCCTCACAAGTTCCTGTAATCGTTGCTACGCCATCATGAACCGAAACTTGAATTTCTGGAGTATTGTTTAGTTTTTCACTGATTGCTTTTTCAATATCTGCATCATTTGGTTTACAAGATACCAAAGCAATACACAAACTCATTCCTAATAAAATTGATTTGAATTTCATAACGTTTCCTTTTAAATAATTAACAATCTAAAATTAAACAGTTTGAAATCTAAAACATTATAGGATATGCTTGTGGTTTTATAAGTTTCCCAGTAAAACTGAGGCTTGAAGTCTTGATTTAGCGAAAGTAAATTAATGGTTGCGTAAAACAGTTAATTCACAACCTTAATCTTGCTTTGAATATTTAATATCCTTTTTATCAAAATCGGAGAGCATGTTTTTATGTGTTTTAAAATAAAAAACTTTGCTGTCAAAATAATTCGCAATCAACAATCCACTATTTACACCTTCGGTCTTTTTTAAAGTATTCTGTAAGGAATTGTAAAATTTTGCAATCTGTTCATCCGGATTTTTACTGATTATTCTTAAATTGATTATTTCAAGATTATCCTGATCTTCCCTTCCCCCTTTTCCTTCAATACAATAATCAAAAAGTGCATCATCATAAAAACTGATGCTGTCTTTTTTACTGGTTTTTCCTAAAATTAAATTTCCCTCTTTTATTTCTATGATTTTAGAAGAAAAGAAAAAACCACGATAATCTTTATTAGAGAAAAAGGTTATGTTTTCGCTTTTTGGATCAATAAGTTCATAGTAAAATCCTTTTTTATCATTCAAATATTCTGCATACAGATTAACCGAGTTTTTATCGATTATATCTTTTAACTCAAAAATAAACTTTTCAAAAGGGATTATAATATTGAAATATACTGCCATAATGATTATAATTGTACTAAAATCTAATTTATGAAATTAAAATGTATATTATTTTTATTAAGCATTTTCTTTTTAAACAATTCGTTTGCTTGTGAATGTCCTCCACATAAAAAAGAAACATTAGTAAAAAAGGGACTTAGATATGCTGATATTGTATTTTATGGAGAGTTGATAAAAATTGATACTATTCAAAATACATACGATTTCAGAATAATTGAACTTTTCAAAGGAAAATATCAATCTAAAATAATACATGGAAAAAGCAGAGAAAATAATTGTGAAATCAATCCATTTAAAAAAGATTTATGGATTGTCTATGCTAATTTAAACAAAGACAAGACCATAAGTCTTAATTATTGTCTACCCTCCCAAACAATGGAAATTCCTCCTGGATTTTTGCCTCCTGTTCCTTTTGTAAAAAATTATAACGAAAAAATCACAAAGATAGACTCGCTGGAAAATGACATTATAAATTTAAAGATCAAAAACGAAACCCTTACTACATTTTTTTATCAATTAGAACAATTAAGAGCATATAAAAAAGATCAAATTGGAATTATTGAAAAAGAAAAAGCTCAGGATAAAGTAGAAACTTGTAGCCAATATATCATCATTTCTCTGGTTGTCAACATTGTATTATTACTAAGTTTAATCTTTATTATTTTTAAGAAAAAGAATTTCTCCAAATAACCAAAATCGGTTTTAAACAACGAAACAAAAGTCATATCTTTGCTATCGAATAAAAAAGAATATGGAACAATTTGTAGTATCGGCGCGTAAATATCGTCCTCAGACATTTAAAGATGTTGTGGGGCAAAAAGCCATTACCAACACTTTGTTGAATGCTATTGAAACCAACCATTTGGCTTCTGCTCTTTTATTCACAGGACCACGTGGAGTTGGTAAAACTACGTGCGCTCGTATTTTGGCACGAAAAATAAATCAGCCGGGATATGATGACCCTACTGAAGATTTTGCTTTTAACGTTTTTGAGCTGGATGCTGCATCAAACAACTCTGTTGATGACATTCGTAACCTTATCGATCAGGTTCGAATACCACCACAAACCGGACAGTACAAAGTATATATCATTGACGAGGTCCATATGTTGTCTTCGGCCGCTTTTAATGCTTTTCTTAAAACATTGGAAGAACCGCCAAAACACGCTATTTTCATTTTAGCAACAACCGAAAAACACAAAATCCTTCCAACGATTTTATCTCGCTGTCAAATTTTTGATTTCAAAAGAATTACGGTAAAAGATGCTAAAGAACATTTAGCTGATGTTGCTGAAAGCCAAGGAATCAATTTTGAAGATGACGCGTTACACATTATCGCTCAAAAAGCAGATGGTGCGATGCGTGATGCTTTATCTATTTTTGACCGCGTAGTTTCTTATTGTGGTACTAATTTAACACGTCAAGCCGTAACTGAAAACCTTAACGTCTTAGATTACGAAACGTATATTTCAATTACCGATTTACTTTTAGAAAATGAAATTCCAAAGCTTTTATTGGCTTACAACGATATTCTGGCTAAAGGTTTTGACGGCCATCATTTTATTGCCGGACTAGCGTCTCATTTTAGAGATTTGTTAGTTAGCAAAACGCCTTCGACCATTGCTTTATTGGAAGTTGGAGAACAAGCACAGCAAATGTACGCTGCACAATCACAAAAGTGCTCTCAGGAATTTTTATTAAAAGGAATTGATATTGCAAATGACTGTGATTTGAAATACAAATTGAGTCAGAATCAACGACTTTTAGTTGAATTATGCTTGATGCAATTGGCCTCTATCAACTTTGATGGAGAAAAAAAAAAGTTGAGCAATTCATAATTCCGCCCGTTTACTTTAAAAACGGAGGGTATTCGATTGTTGAAATTCCTAGTGCAAAACCTCAAATTCCAAGTTCGGAAGAAAAAACAAATAACAATGTCAATGTCAATCAAAATGGCAATGATAATCCTGTTGCTGTAACTATTTCAAATACAGCTCAAACTCCTCCTGTTGAAACTCCAAAAGTTCAGGCTCCGGAGCCTCCAAAAACAGCAACAGATAACACACCTAAGGTTTCTGCTTTTTCACTTGCCAGTATCCGCAAGAAAAAAGAAATGGAAGCCAGCAGTAAATCTTACGTTAAACCTACGACTGTCTTTTTAACTGAAGAATTTAACGAAACCGATATGCGTCTCCATTGGAATAAATATGCGGAACGTTTAGGTCAAAAGGGACTTAAGATCATGGAATCAATCCTATTGATCAGTGATCCAGTATTAAATGGAACAACAATTACTTACGAACTTCCAAATGAAGGTTCTAAACTGGATTTTGAAAACCAAATGAATGGATTATTAGGGTATTTAAAAGGACATTTACACAACCATGATATTACCATTGAAATAATTGTAAACGAAGAAATTCAAACCATAAGAGCTTTCAATGATCAAGATCGATACAATCGTTTCTTAGAAATCAATCCAAACATTGAGCTTTTACGTTCTACATTTGGATTAGATTTCACATAATTACTATTCTTTTTATTTTAAAACACGAATTGCACAAATTTCCACGAATTTCAATTAAAAAAAAACTTAAAATCAATTTGTGTAATTAATAGCTAAGAATAAGAACTATTTATGCTGCAGTCCGAAATTATAAACTTTCTCCAGCCATTTTTTTCTTTGTTTTTCTTCTGAACCCTTTACAATTCCGATGTAGCTTACTTTTACTGGTTTTACACCACAAAATTCTAAAGTAGATTTCTTTAATTGATTAACACTCGGTCTTCCAAAAAAAAATCTGTAGTACCAGCTTGGCTGATCCAAAGTCGTGATAATATGTGCTGTTTTCCCTTTCAATAATTTATCCCACCAAACCGAATTTTCTCTGTACTGAAAAGCCATTCCGGGTAGAAATAATCGATCGATAAAACCTTTTGTAATTGCTGGAAGTCCGCCCCACCAAACAGGATGTATCCAAACCAAATGATCAGCTTTTTTGATTTTATCCCAAGACTCAAGTAAATCTGGTTCTAATTCAGTTCGTTTTTGGTAACCGAATTGCAAATTGGGATTAAACTTTAAAGCAGCTATCGTAATTGTTTCAATTTGTGCTCCGGAAGTAATTGCTCCGTTTTTATAAGATTCAGCAATTCCGAAATTAAAGCTTTCAGGATTTGGATGTCCGTTTATAATCAGTATTTTTTTCATGTTTATGTTTTTTCAAAAATACTATTAGTGTGTTTTCTTTTACTGGACAAATGTCCTAAAAAACTTTTCTACAATCTATAATTTTTCACGCAGATTAGGTAGATAAAGATTATAATGACGAATATTTCGATTAGGCAGATTTTATTAAATCAGCTTAAATCTTTTAAAATCTGCGTGAAATAAAACTTTTAAATCTAAGCTACTGTTTTTCTAATTCGGCTTAAATGTCTTGGAGTTATTCCTAAATAAGAAGCCAAGTATTGCAACGGAATTAACTGTAAATATTTTTGATGATTTTTATAAAGTTCTTCATAGCGTTGTGAACCTGATAATTTCTGAAAAGAAACCATTCTTTTATGCAGGTTTACAAATTCTAATTCAGTCAGTTTTCTTCCCGTTTCCTGCCAATTAAAACCTGATTGATACAGTTTTTCCAGAGCTTTACGATTTAAGACCTGTAATTCTGTATCGATAAGAGCCTGAATGTTTTCTTCTGCCTTTTGTTCAGTTATAAAACTGGCGAAAGATGCCATAAATTCATTTTCAAAAGCAAAACAATTGGTAATTTCGTCGCCTTTATGGTTTAAAAAAAAGGAACGTAAAATTCCTTTTTTTATGAATACAATTTCATTGCAAACTTGATTTTCAGACAATAAGAACTCTCCTTTTTTCAAAGTCCGAATAGTAATTAAATCATCTAAAAGATTTAATTCTTCTACTGAAAAATCTTGAATGGTCTGAAAAATTGATTTCATTAGAAAAATATTTGCCACGAATTCACGAATTAATATTTGCAAATAATTGGTGAATTCGTGGCTATTAAAAAAACTTTAAAAATTAAATTTTACCATAATACATCGCTTTTACGATACCATCAGAAAGTCCGATTTTAGGAACATAAATCTGGCGGGCTCCACTCCATTTCATTGCATTCAGATAAATTCTTGTTGCGTGGATAATTACATCGGCACGGTCAGAATTTAATCCTAATTCTGCAATTCTCTGTTCGTATGTCAATGAATTTAAGAAAGCGTATTGTGAGTTGATATAAATGTAAGATAGCGGTTTTTCCTGCTGTTTTCCAGACATTTTAAAAAGCTTGTTGATGTTTCCACCAGATCCAATAAGTGTAACCTCTTCATAATCTGCTGTATTGGTTTTAATCCATTTTTCGATTTCATCCCAAACCACATCATGCACCATATTATTCAACAAACGAACTGTTCCTGCTTTGAAAGATCTTGAAGTAATCATTTTTCCAGAAGAGAAAAGTGTAAACTCCGTGCTTCCACCTCCAACATCCACAAAAAGATAAGTTTCGTCCGATTTAATTAAATGATGTAAATCGGTAGAAGCAATAATAGCAGCTTCTTTTTTACCATCAATTATTTCGATTTTAATATCTGCTTTTTTCTTAATTAAAGCCACAACTTCTTTTGCATTATAGGCTTCGCGCATTGCAGAAGTTGCAAAAGCCATATAACGTTCAACTTTATGTACTTTCATCAAAAGGTTGAATGCTTTCATGGCATCCACCATTCGATCTATATTTTCTGGTGAAATCTCTCCAACTGTAAAGGCATCCTGCCCTAAACGAATTGGTACACGAACAAGGGAACTTTTGTTAAACTGTGGTTCTTTTCCTTCTTGTTCTACAACGTTAGCTATCAGAAGCCTCATGGCATTTGATCCGATATCTATTGCTGCAAACTTCCTAATATTAATCATGCTCACTTTATGATTTTGAAATTGTTTTTTTTTAAATTAATTTACTTTTTGAGGAACCTCATCTAGTACGGCGATTTTGTTCTGATAATATTTATAGGTCTCAAATTGCGCTCTAAACGGGGCATGATGATTTTTAGGTTTATACTTATTATCTAATTTATAAGAATGGTATCTTACTTTTACATTTCCTTTCCAGGCAATGTTGAAATTATCTATTAGTTCTTTTTTAATTTCAAGGTCATAAATCGGGCAGGTTACCTCAACTCTTCCATCTAGATTTCGAGTCATAAAATCGGCTGAAGAAATATAGACTTCTGTGAGTCCTGCGTTTCCAAAAATATAGACTCTTGAATGTTCCAAGTAATTATCGACAATACTAATCGCTTCGATGTTTTCGCTCATTCCCGGAATTCCTGGAATAAGAGAACAAATCCCTCTTACTTGCAACTGTATTTTAACACCTGCATTACTAGCTTCATACAATTTATCGATCATTTTAAAATCGGATAAACTATTCATTTTTAACTTGATGTGTGTTTTTCTTCCAGCCAAAGCATGAAGAATCTCACGATCAATTAGTTTTATAAATTTGGTTCTCGTATAATGAGGCGATACAATTAAATGTTTGTATCTATGAACTCTGTAATTGATATCAAAGAACTCAAATATTTTTGATGTATCTTTTAAGATTCCTTGATGACAAGTTAATAATGTTACGTCTGTATATATTTTAGCTGTAGATTCGTTGAAATTTCCTGTCGAAATAAAGCCGTAGCGACGGTTTTTACCCTCTTCCATTCTTTCAATCACACATATTTTACTGTGTACTTTAAGCCCTTTTATTCCAAAAATCAATTCGATTCCTTCGGTCTGCATCTGCTCTGCATACGAGATATTCGAAGCTTCATCAAAACGCGCCTGAAGCTCGATCTGCACCACTACACGTTTACCATTTTTAGCTGCATTTATCAACGAGCTGATAATCTGCGAATTCTTAGCCAAACGATATAATGTAATCTTGATGCTTGTCACTTTTGGATCTAAAGCTGCTTCACGTAAAAACTTAGTTAAATATGAAAATGATTGATATGGCGCATGCACCAAATAATCTTTTTTACTAATTTTTTCTAAAATACTTCCGTCCAAACTTAAACCTGGTACTGGTAACGGCTCATTTGGTTTATACAATAAATCGTAACGTCCTAGATTTGGAAAACTCATATAATCACGACGATTGTGATATCTTCCTCCCGGAATTATACTATCGGTTTCTACGATTTTCATTTTATCCAAAAAGAAACGCAAAGTATCGTCTTCAATCAAACTGTCGTAAATAAAGCGAACCGGTTCTCCAATACGACGATCTTTTACAGATGAAGCAATTTTTTCCAACATACTTTTACTCAAATCACTATCAATATCCAATTGAGCGTCACGAGTAATTTTAATCATATGAGCTGAAACAGTCTTATAATCAAAGATATTAAAGATGTTTTTCAGTTTAAAACGAATTACATCATCAATTAAAATAACATATTGTTTTTCATCTTCAGAAGGAAGGACAACAAAACGGTTTATGTTTTTCGGAATTTCAATCAAAGCATAACGAACTTCATCATTTTTTAACTCTAAACGAACCGCCAGATAGCCTAAAGTATCTTTTAGAATTGGAAAAACGGCTAAATCATTTAAAATGATTGTTACCAATTCTGGACTTAATTTTTGCGTATAAAAGTCCTTCAGAAAACATTCTTGTTTTGGTGTTATCTGTGTTTCGTTGATAATAAAAATATTCTCAGCTTCAAGTTCGGCTTCGATATTTCCAAGAATACGTAAACTTTCTGACTGCTGCTGAATTACAATTTCTGTAATATCTTTAATTAATTGATGAGCTGAAATACCTCCTAAATATTTTTCTCCAGAAATGCCCGAAAGACTTAATCGTCGAATGGCTGCGTACCGAACCCTAAAAAATTCGTCTAAATTGTTTGAAAAAATTCCAACAAAACGTAGTCTGTCTAAAAGCGGAACTGTGTTATCTGCTGCTTCTTGAAGCACTCTTGCATTAAACGCCAACCAGCTTTTTTCTCTATCGATATATTTCTGTTCGTACACTGTTATTATTTTAAATCTTTGGGGAAAATAGTTTTATGAGTTTTGCCTTTATCTATCGTGTTCCAGTTATCGGCATCAAATTGCAACGAGACAAAGCCAGAAGTTGGAACATTCTCTATAAAAACATCTCCAAATTTATTAACAAAATTTGTAATAGCCTCGTTATGTCCAAAAAGAATAACGCTTTCTAAACTATTATCACATGATTTGATAACCTTTTCCAGTTGTCTTTCATCAAAAGTGTACAAATCATCTCTAAAAATGATGCTTTCTAAAGGATAAGAAAGATTTTGTGCAAAAATCAAAGCGGTTTCTGAGGCTCTAGCAGCAGTACTGCTCCAAATTATATATGTTTTAGGAAGATATTTGGAAATACTTAATGAGACATCATGCGCATCTAAGATTCCCCTTTTCATCAACGGACGATCAAAATCTTTTAAAGGTGCTTCCCAACTTGATTTAGCATGACGTATTAAAATAAGATTTTTCATAAGCAGTTAAATTTAAAAAAACCTAGATAAGAAGGCTCATATTTTTATTTAACTTCTAATGTACAAAAGATATTTTAAACCTTTTCTTTTTTTTATTTCTGTTAACATTATATCAAAATTTTAACAAGTACGATTCTTTTCTAAAGGGTTAACATTTAGGTAAAATTAAAATGGCTCTATTTTTTTGTTTTATGTTCTTCATCTATAAAATCCGCATTTAATCGATATTATCCATATTTGTAAAAAATTAACTAAATATCTGATTTTTAAATATTTACAATATTTCAAAAGAACGAATTTTCGTCAAAAAAGCAAAAAAAACACATTAAAAAATTTGCTTTTTTAGGTTAAAAAAAATGCTTTTTAACGCTATTTTTTGTTAAAAAAGATCATTTCAACGAGTTTTTAGGTTAGTTGCAGAGAAAAAAAATCAAAAATAAACGGACTATATAACTTTGATTCTGTTAAAATACTTTAAATACATTAAAACAAAATCTTTGAGTTATGAGAGCTAAATCTACTCTTGAAAAAGCAGTAAAATTTGTTAATAATTGTAAGTTTATTTTTTCTTTCAAAAAGAACATTTTTCAAAAAAACATTTTTTTCCTGCTGTTTTTTTTAATGACAAATTTTTCATTTGGTCAAATTGAAAATGTGGATTCGTACTTAACAAACTTAGAAAACTCTGGGCAGAATTCTAAGCTTAGTAATCTTAAACATCTACTGTTTGATTTACAATCGGCAGTTTATGCTTCTTCGGGGGAAGCAAAGACTTATGGCGATGTGCCAACAGCCTTATTCACAGACAGCAATTCTATTAACAGCCTAAACACTTCGGTTTCTTCAAAAAGCGACATTCAGATTGTAACGATTAAAATTGAAAAAGCAGCAGATTTAAACAAGTCTATCGATTTGAACTCTTTCTCTGATTTTGAAAAATTACAATACATCATCATTATTTCAAAAATTGATACAACTCCTGCCACAATCAGTAATCTGATCCAAAACGATACTTCAAAATATGTTCTCCTTTACAAAATATCTATAGGCGGATAATTAAAAAACTATTACTATGAAAAAAATATACTCTCAATGTTTTACGGTTTTTAATTTCTTTTTAATTCTAGTTATTGGTATTAATGAAGGGAATGCGCAAGTAATAAAACCGTTTAAAGAAAGAACTTCTTCTTATTCTCCTGCCAGAACAATCTATAAAATCAAAGGAGATTTTACGATGATTGGAAATAGCAATTTGACTTTACAGAATTATAGTAACACTGAACCTAATGGAACCAATCCAATGGTTTATGTGGACAGGGATACTAATAATCAAACTCATAATTCTTCTGGAGCCACTTTGGATCTGCTGAATGACAGCGGTGCGAAATTAACAAACTGCTACAACATTGTTTATGCAGGTTTGTATTGGACAGGAAGGGTTTCTGATGCCGCTAATAGTCCTAATTCTTTTACTGTTACTAAAAATGGCGTAACTAAAACTTTAGATAAAAGAAAAATTTTATTCAAAGGTCCTGTAAATACTGATTACACTGAATTTACAGCTACTGATATTTATTTTCCAACCAATGCAGATAATAATATGTTTTCTGCCTATGCAGAAGTTACCGATTATGTAAGAGCTAATGGAGTTGGAGAATATTTTGCCGCCAATATAGCTGCAACCGAAGGTGCTGATGGAGGTACGATAGGAAAATATGCTGGATGGGGTTTAGTTGTTATTTATGAAAACTCAAACATGAAAAACAGAGACATTACTGTTTTTGATGGTCATGCCTTTGTGACAAATAATACAACTGCAAATTACACTATTCCTGTTTCTGGATTTAATTCGGTGACATCTGGTCCTGTTGGTATCAAACTGGGTATCATGGCGGGAGAAGGCGACTTATATTATGATGGCGATTATTTTCAAATTCAAAGATTAAATACAAACACTTATCAAAGCTTAAGTCACTCGGCAAATACTGCAACTAATTTCTTTAATTCTACCATAAATACTGGAGGAAATAATAGAAATCCGAATTTAATCAATAATTCAGGTATAGATATCAGTATGTTCAACCTGCCAAACAGCGCGAAAGACCTTATTGGAAATAACCAGACTTCAACCACTTTTAGATACGGATCTACAGTTGATACTTACGCCATTTTTTCTATAGTAATGGCAGTTGATGCTTATGTTCCAGAAATTGAAGGTGTACTTACTGCTACAACTATCAACGGAAATAATGCTGGTGCAGGTCCGTATACCGTTTTGCCAGGTCAGGAACTTGGTTACAAAGTACAAATAAAAAACAAAGGTTCAGAAGCCATACAAAACAGTAAAATTGTGATTCCTATTCCATACAATGCGACATTTGTTAACGGTAGTATCGCGGGAATTGTAAATTTTTCTCCGCTTCCTACCCCAAACTCATTAACATATGAACCAACAATTGGGGCCAATGGATCGATAGTTTGGGATATAGGCACATTACCATTACCTTCTAATCCAGACACTGTTTTGGCTGAATTAACATTCAAATTAAAAGCTACAGAAAACTGTGCTTTACTTAAAAACTCAAACTGTAATAACAATATTCAGGTAAATGGTGTATTGAGTGGAAAAGGAGCAAATTCTGGAGTAACTGTAGCTGATAAGTCTTTAATTTTAGGTTATACCAACTCTGGAAACTGTACAGGAACTTCTATAGCAGCTCCGCTTCAGACCTCTATCAATTCAACAGATTACACTAATGCAAATTGTCAGGCAACACCACCAACTATTGCTTTTACTTTTTGCAACAGTTCTATGACATCAATTCCAGTAACCGATGTATTAGGATCATTTCCTACTGGATCAACATTTTATAATGCTTATCCTGTTGTGGCTGGTACTACAACTCAATACACGATTAACAATCCGTTTCCAGCAACAGTTGGAACCTCAACTTATTATGCTATTCCTCCTGGAGGAGCCAGCAGTGGCTGTTACTTTCAATTTACGATTACTATTGAAAGTATTACAACAACGCCTACGATTCCAGATCCAGTAAATTATTGTATTGGAGATATTGCAGTTCCTTTAACTGCTGTTGCAACAAAACCAGAATATACATTATACTATTACCTCACTGCAACTTCGACTGCACAGCAATCTATAACTCCTTCGACTACAACAGCAGGTCAGTTTACCTATTACGTTGCCGAAGGAAAAACAAATGCTTGTATTGGTCCTAAAAAAGCGATTGTAGTGAATGTAAATACAAAACCAACGGTTATAGTAACTAATCCGCTTCCTATTTGTGCACCGGCAACTTCATTAGATTTAACCGCTGCCAGTATAATTGCTGGAAGCACAACAGGATTGACTTATACTTATTGGACAGATTTAGCGGCAACAATTCCGCTTGCCAATTCCAGCGCAGCAATTCCTGGTACTTATTATATAAAAGGAACAAATTCGTCCAACTGTTTCGATATAAAACCTGTAGTGGTTACAAAAAGCACTGTTACAATAACAGAAGCAACGGCTTCACACGTAGATGTAAAATGTTTCAATCAATCTACGGGATCAATTACAGTAAATAATGCTTCAGGCGGAGTTGCTCCTTATACTTATTCTTGGAAAAAGAATGGTTCGGCTTATACTGGCACTTCTCAAACCTTAAATAATTTAGGTTTTGGAAATTATGAAGTTACCGCTACAGATGTCAATGGCTGTCAAGGAACATTAACTATAAGTATTTTACAGCCAAGTGGTGCATTAACTTTAGGAGATTCTTCTAAAACTGATGTTTCCTGCTTCGGAACCAGTACTGGATCTGTAACTGCTGGAACTATAACAAATGCTGTAGGAACTATAGTTTACTCTTGGAAAAACAGTGCCAATGTTGAAGTCGGTACTACAGCAACAGTTTCAAACCTTCCTGCTGGAACTTACACTCTATCGGTAACAGATTCTTGTTCTTCTGTATCAAATTCTGTGACAATTTCACAGCCAAACGCTTCATTAGCTCTTGGAGATTCTTCTAAAACTGACGTTTCATGCTTTGGCGAAAGCACAGGAACTGTAACAGCGGGAACTATAAGCAATGCCGTGGGAACTGTAACTTATTCTTGGAAAAACAGTGCCAATGTTGAAGTTGGAACTACTGCAACAGTTTCAAACCTTCCTGCTGGAACTTATACTTTAACAGTAACAGATTCTTGTTCTTCTCAATCCAATTCAGTTATAATACTACAGCCAACTACTGCTTTAAGCTGTTCCATTACACAAAATAAAGCAGTTACTTCAAATGGTTTAAGTAATGGAGAAGCTACTGTAACACCAATTGGCGGTAACGGAAATTATACTTACTTATGGGATAATAATGAAACGACTCAAACTGCAACAGCATTGAGTGCGGGATTACATTCTGTAACCGTAACCGACTCTAAAGGCTGTACAACGACTTGCACTGTAACGATAACGGAACCAAATGTACTTTCTTGCAGTATATCTCAAGACAGCCCTGTAAAATGTTTTGGAGAAAATACTGGTAAAGCAACCGTAACAGCTATTGGAGGTAATGGTGACTATACTTACTTATGGGATAATGGAGAAACAACAGCGCAGGCTGTTGCATTAAACGCTGGTTTACATACTGTAACTGCCACAGATAAATTAGGTTACACTACGACTTGTACTATTACTATTTCACAGCCTCAAAATGCTTTGAGCACGGTAAAAAACCAAACAGATGCTAGCTGTGGCGGAGGAAACAACGGTACTGCAACGGTAACTGTTTCTGGCGGTACTGCAGGATACACTTATTCATGGAATACAAATCCAGTTCAAACAACTGCAACTGCTGTTAATCTTGCTTCTGGAAATTATACTGTATTAATTACAGATGCAAATGGATGTACCATTTCGGAATCATTTATAATTCTTGATGGAGATTCTATTATTCCAGTTATTAATCCATTACCGGAAACTACAACTATTAGCTGTCCAGCAGAACCTGTTTTTGCACAAGCGACCGCTACAGATAATACAGGAACTATTGCTTCTCTAACTTACACTGATACTATAACAGCCGGAAATTGTGTTGGCTCTTATACAAAAACGAGAACTTGGATTGCAAAAGACATATGTGGAAACGCTTCTCTTCCTGTTAGCCAAACTATTATTGTACAAGATAATACAGCACCTACTTGGACCACTCAAGCTGGAACTTTAGATAGAACTATTGAATGCAGTAATCAAAATGCATTAACAGCTGCACAGGCTTTATTCCCTGAAGCTTCAGATTCTTGTGATACTGATGTAACTAATATTGTAAAAGTAAGCGGTCAGTTTGTTGCTTCTGCTAATTGCGGTAATGCGGGAACTTATACCAATACTTGGACAGTAACAGACGATTGTGGCAATATCTCTGACACTTTCACACAAGTGATAACTATCCAAGATACTACTGCTCCAATATTTACAGGTAATCTTCCTTCTGACATTGAAGTATCTTGTGATGCGGTTCCTGAACCAGCAGAAATGCAAGCTTCTGACAATTGTAATGGCGATTTACCAATTGTGTTTACAGAAACAAAATCGGATATCTTGAACGGATGCCCAACTAATTATACATTAACTCGTACTTGGAAAACCAGCGATTGTGCAGGAAACACCGTTTCTTTTACTCAAATTATTAAAGTAAAAGATACGACTCCTCCAACAGGAACTGCTCCTGCTAATGTAACCAATTTGGCAAGTATTGATTTAATTCCTACTGGAAGTCCTGCCGATATTAAAGATGCAGCGGATAATTGCAGTCCGACAGTAAATATTACAGTAACAGATACTAATAGCGGATGTAACGGAAATGTTTATATTCTAACAAGAACTTATACTTTAACAGATTGTGCTGGAAATAAAACAGAACTGGTTCAGAGCTTTAGCGTAGACTGCAGAGTTAAAAAAGTCATTGTCGCAAATGATGATAATGCAGGTCCTATCGCTGGTGTAAATCATACGACGCCAAATGTCATAAATGTATTTACAAATGATACGCTAGATGGCGTTTTAGTTAATCCTGCTGATGTTATCTTAACAACTGTAACACCAAATAATTATTTACACCTAAATCCTGATGGTTCTATAGATGTGCTGCCAAATGCTCCTGTAGGAACATTGACTTTGGTTTATCAAATTTGCGAAAAAGCACAAACAGATAACTGTGATACGGCAACGGTTACCATTACAATCGAAGCCCCAAAAATGACGGTTACAGCAACACCAACATGTGTTAATGATGTTCCATATATTGATTATGTGGTTACTCCTGTAAATTTTACTCCTGTCGATAATGTAACAATTACGTGGACTGACAGCAGTAACAATACAATTACCACTATGCCAAATTTAGCGTTAAGCGGTAGAATTTTATGGCCAGGAGCAGTTGTAGATGGAACCGGAAAAGGAATTGACTGGCCGGGATGGATCTTTGAAAACAATAAATGGGTGCAAGGGGCTGATGGATTCGAAAAATTACGCCCAACAGCTAATTTGGTAATATCACTAAATCCAACTGAAACTATTACAGTTAACTATCCGCCTGCAGATCCCTACTGTACAGCAAGACCAACTTTTGTTATTGTTGCCAATGACGATAGTCCTACACCAATCACTGTACCTGCTGTTGCGACAACTGTGATAAATGTTTTCACTAATGATTTATTAAATAATACTGCTGTCAATCCTGCTGATGTAACCTTAACAACAGTAACACCAGACCCTAAAGGAATATTGACTTTAAATGCTGATGGATCGGTAACCGTTGCAGCTAATGCTCCAGTTGGGACTTATACTCTAACGTATCAGATCTGCGAAAAAGCCGATGCTGGAAATTGTGATACTGCAATTGTAACTGTTATTATTCAAGATGCTCCTGCACCGCCAACACCAGTTGTGGCAAATGATGACAATTATAACAACATCGGATGTAACACTTTTGGAGTTGTGGGTAATGTATTAAGTAATGATTTAAAAGGAGCTGTTCCTGCAACACTTCAATTAGTTGACTTTACTCTTATTACTCAAAATGGCGATAGAACAAATCCAAATATTACAATTGATAATGCTGGAAATGTAACTGTATCGAGTTTGACACCAGCTGGGACTTATATTTACAGTTATAGAATCTGTGATAAATTAAGTTCTCAAAACTGCGATACAGCGACTGTAACTATTGTTGTAGTTCCAAATGGAGTAACACAGATTAGCAGTACTGCTTGTACAGATGATTCATCATTGATCAACTTGACTTCTTTACTTCCAGAAGGCAGTCCGATTACTGGAACTTGGGTTGACAAAAACAATACTAATGCTCTTCAAGGAAGTGTTCTTAATCCTTTTGGTCTGGCACTTGGAAGTTATGCTTTTGAATATTTAATAGCCGATGAAAAATGTCCTAGAAGTATTGTCCTAAATATGGAAGTTAATGACGATTGTAAAGTCTTGGCTTGTGGGGATGTTTTACCTCGCAATGCATTTTCTCCTAATGGCGACGGAATGAATGATACCTTTAAAATTGACAACATCGATGATGTAACCTGCTATCCGGGAAATACCGTCGAAATATATAATCGCTGGGGAATCTTAGTTTTCGAAACTGTCAATTATAACAACACAACAAATTTCTTTGATGGCACTTCGAGAGGAAGAACAACCATCAAACAGTCTGACGGATTACCTACTGGAACTTACTTTTATATCATTAATTATAAGTCACTAGACGGAAATAATACTATTCAAGAAAACAAACTTGACGGATATTTATATCTGTCCAAATAATAAATCAAGCAAAAACAAACATAATCCACTCTTTTACAACATATTAAAAAAGAATAAATTGAAATTTTGCTTAATTTTGAACAAAAGAATGCATTGATTTTCAATATATTAAAAAAATCAGTGGTAATAATTAAAATAATAAATATCTATTATGAGAACAAAATTATTTTTAATCGTCATTCTGTTAGTTACATATAGCGGGTATGCACAGCAAGATGCGCAGTTTACCCAATATATGTACAATACAATAAACATAAACCCCGCTTATGCTGGTTCTCGAGGTGCCCTAAGTATTTTTGCTTTACATCGTGATCAATGGATTGGATTGGAAGGAGCTCCTAAAACCAATACAATTTCTATTAACACACCAATTAATAACAGTAATATCGGACTTGGAATTTCATTGGTAAATGATAAAATTGGACCGACAAATGAAAATCAATTTTCTGTAGATCTTTCGTACAGTATTCCAACATCAGAAACATGGAAGCTTTCTTTTGGTATAAAAGGTACCGCCGATATTTTTAATCTTGATGTTGATAAATTAAATCCTGAAACCGCAGGAGATAGACAGCTTCAAAGCATAAACAATGATTTTTCGCCAAATATTGGAGCAGGTGTTTACTGGCATTCCAACAAAGCTTATATTGGATTATCTGTACCTAATTTTATTCAAACCACCCGTTACAATGATAATGATGTCGCTATTTACAAAGACAAGATAAACTACTATTTAATAGGAGGTTATGTTTTCGATTTTTCTCAGGAGGTAAAATTCAAACCAGCAGTTCTTACCAAAATGGTTGAGGGAGCTCCGCTTCAGGTGGATGTGTCTGCAAACTTTATGTTTTTTGAAAAATTAACTCTGGGTGTTGCTTATAGATGGGATGCTGCTGTTAGTGCAATGGCAGGATTCCAAATTACCGACGGACTCTATATTGGTTACGGCTATGATAATGAAACGACCAATCTAAGAAACTATAATTCTGGCTCACACGAGATTTTCCTGCGCTATGAGTTCTTCAAAAACAATGGTAAAATAACAACTCCTCGTTTCTTTTAAAAAATTGTATCATGAAAAACTATACACTACTTTTCTTAATCATTATAAGTTCTTTTTCATTTAGCACTTATGCGCAACAGGCAAAAATAAATTCTGGTGATAAGAAGTATGATAATTATGCTTATGTTGATGCCATTAAAACCTATGAAAAAGTAGCCAATAAAGGTTACAAATCAGAAGACATGTTCAAAAAATTAGGTAATGCCTACTATTTTAATTCCAATTTTGAAGGTGCTGCAAAATGGTATGGTGAGTTGTTTGCAATGAATACAACTGTCGAGCCAGAATACTATTATAGATATGCGCAATCTCTAAAATCAACAGGAGACATTAGTAAGGCGAATAAAATGTTTGATGAATTTAAGGCAAAATCAAAAAACGATTCGAGAGCAAAATTTTATAAAGATGATGTTAATTATTTGGATCAAATTAAAGCCAATTCAGGAAGATATAAAGTTGAAAATGCAGGAATAAACAGTAAATATTCAGACTACGGATCTTACGTTTATAACAACAAAATTTACTTTGCCTCTGCAAGAGATACTGGTAATTTTTCACAGCGCAAACACAAATGGACTGGCGAGTATTTTACCAACATCTACAATGCCGATTTAAACGCAGAAACTGGAAATACTGGAAAAGTAAACAAATTCAAATCGGCTATTAATACCAAATTTCACGAGGCGGCGCCCGTTTTTACTAAAGATGGAAAAACAGTTTACTTTACTAGAAACAATTACATTGACGGAAAAAAGGGAAAAGATGATCATAAAGTCACTTTAATAAAAATCTACAAAGCCACTTTAGACGAAAAAAACAAATGGACAAATATTACAGAGCTTCCTTTTAATAGCGATAACTACAGCGTTGGCCATCCTGCTTTAAGTCCTGACGAAAAAACATTATATTTTTCTTCTGATATGCCGGGGTCTATTGGGCAATCTGATTTATATAAAGTTACTATCAATCCGAACGGTGGATATGGCACACCTGAGAATTTAGGAAACGAAATTAATACTGAGGGAAAAGAAACTTATCCGTTTGTTACCAATGAAAATGAAATTTACTTTTCATCTGATGGCCATCCCGGATTAGGAGGTTTGGATGTTTTCGTTGCCAATATTGAAGATGATGGAAAAATCAGTAATGTTCAAAATGTTGGTGGAGATATTAATTCACCCAAAGACGATTTCGCATATATCATTGACACCGCTACAAGAAGAGGTTTTTTCAGTTCTAATAAAGAAGGCGGACAAGGTTCTGATGACATCTATAAATTTCTAGAAACTAAAAAACTGAAATGTATTCAAGAACTTGAAGGTATTGTAACAGATCTTGAAACTGGAACAATTCTGCCGGGCGCAAAAATCACATTATTTGACAACCAAATGAATGTTAAAAACTCCACAGTCACTGACAATTACGGCAAATATTCCTTTCCTGTAGATTGCGGTAAAGCCTACCTTGTAAGAGCCGAAAAACCAGAATATACCACAAAAGAATTAAGTGTAACCATTTCAAAAACAACAGGAAAAACAACTTTACCAATTGCGTTAGAAAAATCGACCTGTAAAGTTACTGTTGGAGATGATTTAGGTAAGTGTTTCGGAATTAAAATGATTTATTTTGACTTAGATAAATCTAATATTAGAACTGAGGCGGCTTTAGATTTAGAAAAAATATTAGTGGTTCTAAATGAATATCCAACCATGAAACTTGATATTCGTTCGCACACAGACAGCAGAGCCACTCATAAATACAATGAAGCTTTATCTGACCGAAGAGCAAAATCAACAATCAAATGGTTGATTAAAAATGGAATAGCTCCTAACCGATTAACTGGAAAAGGATTTGGAGAAACCCAATTGGTCAATAAATGTGCTGATGGTGTTAAGTGTACCGAAGAAGAACATCAAGCCAATAGAAGAAGCGAATTCATTATTACGGCATTGTAAAAACCAAAACTATCTAACCAATAAAACTGCTTGTATATACAGGCAGTTTTTTTGTAAATAAAAAGTCGTTACAACTCTATGAATTGCAACGACTTCTAAAAAACCAACCTGTTCAATATTCGTTTAAAGCTTAGCAAAAATATTTGTATAATATTTTTTGCCTGTAGCAGCATCTGTTGTTACAGATAGTCCGAAGTGAGTAAAATCGCCTTCGATATTCTCTTTGTGGCCTGGACTCTCCAGCCAGGCTCTCAAAGCCGCTTCAGGAGTTTTATAGTTGTAGGCAACGTTCTCACCAACTTTTTTAGCTCCTAAAACATTTGTAATATTATTAGATCTCGCAGTAAAATCATTGTGATCTACAACGTTATTCTCAATCATATAAAGATTATGTTCTTGACATTTAAAAGAGATATGATTAATTCTCTCTAAAGCTTGCAAACCAACGCTAACTCGATAATCGTTTATGAGTTTCATGGTCTGAACTTCTGTGTCATTGTAAGTGTAGTTTGTAACAAGCGTTGAGACTGGAGTATTATCCACGCTTCCTTCGGCGGTATCTGCAGAACATGCGTTCATTGCGACTAAAATCGCAATGAACAACATGGTGCGCTTAATCTTTTCCATAATCAACAGCATTTTAGCAGTTTAAAGTAGATGTTGGGGCAAATCCTTTAAATTTATTTTTGAATAATTTCTCGTCTAATTTTCTATATCAAACATATTCAATTTACCGTTAAACTACAAAAAAAATCGATGAAATACATACTAATTTTTAATGTAAATATAATTTTCCTACAAATTAAGAAGAAAGTCGCTCAATCTTCCATGAAAAATCAGATTGACTGGTGTAACGTATTCTGTCATGCAATCTATTTGCTCTTCCCTGCCAAAATTCAACTTGTAACGGAGTAACAATATATCCTCCCCAATTTTCAGGTCTCGGAATTGATTTTCCTTCAAACTCGGTTTCCAATTTTTTCAAATTTTCTTCTAAAAAAGCTCTGGACGGAATCACTTCACTCTGGTGTGAAACCACTGCTCCGAGCTTACTTCCTTCCGGACGAGAATCAAAATAGTTATCCGAAATAATCTCCGAAGTCTTCTGTGCAATTCCTTTTATAATGACCTGACGTTCCATTTCCTGCCAAAAAAAAGACAGGCAGACATTTGGGTTTGCTTCTATAGCTTTTCCTTTTTCAGAATTATAATTAGTATAAAATATAAAACCCTCTTCTGAGAATTTTTTCAATAAGACAACTCGAGATTTAGGAAAACCATCCAAACCGATAGTAGAAACTGTCATTGCATTTACTTCTCCGCTTCCGCCAAAATCTTCTACTTCATGAAACCATCGGTTAAAAAGGTTAATAGGATCTTCGGGAATATTTGTTTCCAGTAATTCACTTTTCTCGTAGGATTTTCTATAATTACTTAAATCACTCATGACTATTATTTTAGATTGTTGATTTTAGTTTTTTTATTTCAGGTTTGTCGTGCCGAGAGAAGTCGAAGCCCTCTCGTACTGCAAAAGCCCTTCGACTCCGCTCAGGGTGGCATCTATATTATGTAAGTTCTAAAACCTAGAATCTCAACATCTTAGAATCTTAGCAACTTTAAAGATCAAAACTCAATCCATCATCTGCTAAAAGCACATTTGGAAAAACTTGTTCTGCTTCTTTTTTAAATGGCTCTAAACCGTCATAACGTGTAGAGTAATGTCCTAAAATTAATTGTTTGACATTTGCTTTTAAAGCAATAGTCGCCGCTTCTCTTGCAGTTGAATGCAGCGTTTTTTCTGCCAGTCTTGCTTCCGAATCTAAAAAAGTAGATTCGTGATACAAAACATCTGTATTCGCTATAATCGGAATTACTTCTTCATTGTAAACAGTATCAGAACAAAACGCATAACTTTTTGCCGGTTCAGGATCGAAAGTTAGTTTTTCATTTTCGATAACAGTTCCGTCATCTAAAGTAACATTACCGCCGTTTTTTATTTTTTGATAATAAGCTACATGAACATTATAGTATTGGACAGCTTCTACATTCAGTTTTCGTTCAGCGGGTTTTTCTTGAAACAAATAGCCATTTGTATAAACACGATGTTTCAGTGGAATTGTTTTTACAATGACTTTAGCATCTTCAAAAATCACTTCACTTTCCTTTGATTCCAGCTCATGAAAAAACAGACTGTAAGTTGTCCAGGATTCTGTCAATTTCAATTGAAGCAGAATTAATTCTTTAATTCCTTTTGGTCCATAAATATGTAAATCTGTGGTTCTTCCTAAAAGGGAAAAAGTCGAAATCGTTCCAATCAATCCATAAAGATGATCTCCGTGAAGATGTGAAATAAAAATGTGATTGATCTTCGAAAATTTAATTTTATTCTTTCGAAGCTGTACCTGAGTTCCTTCGCCACAGTCAATTAAAAATAATCTGTTTCTAATTTCTAAAACCTGTGCGGTCGGGTTGGTAAGTGTTCTGGGAGTTGCGGCGTAACAGCCAAGTATTGTTAATTTCATTTTAGATTTTAGATTGTTGATTTTAGATTGGTAAAATATTTTAGAATTGCTGTAAATATTTTAGATTCAGTTATAATCTAAAATCTAAAGTCTAAAATCTGAAATCTAAAATCCTAAGTCTCTCTCTATTTCTTCCATTTCGATAATATCGTGTGCTTCTAAAAGCGAAGGCACTACAACTAATTTATCTGAAATAGCATTAAAATCAAGATCAGATGCTACAATTACAAACGATTTTTTAGCTTTTTTATGAGTTTTTGAAAGTGGTAAAAAAAGTTTCAAATCATTTTCCGAAACTTCGTCAGAAGACAAATCGATTATAATATTGTGCTTTTCAAAAGTTTTAAATTGCTGCGTTACTTTTTCCAAGAAAGCATTTACATCTCCTTGAGTGTCTTTAATTGTAACGGTATGTCCTTTTTGATCTACTTTCATTTTATAATTTGTGGGCTTATATTTATTATGCTAATTTAATAAGTTTTTTTGTTGTTTCAAGTTTCATGTTCGAAGTTTCAAGTTTGTCAGGCTGAGCGGAGTCGAAGCCCACGTTTGCAAAGCAAATCTGTTTATAAAAGCACTTCGACTCCGCTCAGTGTGACACTCATTTCAAAACCGAAAACTGCTACAACGACTGAATACTCAAAACTGAACACTGAATACTTATAAACTACTGAATCTTAGAAGCCAGTAAATAAATAACCGCCATTCTAATTGCAACACCATTCTCCACCTGATTTAAGATTACTGAATGATCCGAATCGGCCACTTCAGAAGTAATCTCTACTCCTCTATTGATTGGTCCCGGGTGCATGATTACGATTTCTTTTCCTAGCGAATCCAAAAGCGGTTTGTCTACTCCGTATTGTTGTGCGTACTCGCGCGTTGATGGGAAGAAATTCACATCCATACGTTCGTTTTGCACACGTAGCATATTCGCAACGTCGCACCATTCTAGCGCTTTGCGTAAATTCGGTTCAACTTTTACACCTAAAGATTCAATATATCTCGGAATCAACGTTTTTGGTCCACAAACTTTTACTTCTGCGCCTTGCATCTGCAAAGCATATATGTTTGAAAGCGCTACACGCGAATGCAGAATATCACCTACAATAACTACTTTTTTTCCTGCAACATCTCCCAGTTTTTCTCTGATAGAATAACTGTCCAACAAAGCTTGTGTCGGATGTTCGTGTGCTCCGTCTCCAGCGTTTACGATACTGGCTTTGACATTTTTAGATAAAAAATAAGCCGCTCCGGGATTGGAGTGGCGCATTACAACCATATCCACTTTCATCGAAAGGATATTATTTACAGTATCAATCAGGGTTTCTCCTTTTTTAACGGATGATTGAGCTGCAGAAAAACTGATGACATCAGCAGATAAACGTTTCTGCGCTAATTCAAACGAAAGTTTGGTTCTGGTACTGTTTTCAAAGAAAATATTAGCAATGGTGATATCTCGTAATGAAGGAACTTTTTTAATCGGTCGGTTAATGACTTCTTTAAAATGATCTGCCGTTTCAAAAATCAGGTTAATATCATTTTCGTTAATGTATTTTATTCCTAATAAATGATTTACGCTTAATTCTTTCATTGTTGTTTCTTTAATATTATTGGTCAAATTCCGAATGAAAAACGGGTTTCATTCCATGCTTCTTTAAAGAGCAGCTACTCTATTCGATCATTCTCTCTACAACTTCTCCATAATCCTGAAGGTCTCTCGAATCTTCATTATAAACCTGCTGCCATCTGAAATTTGGAATTTCAATTTTTCGAGAAGCAGTTTCTTCCCATTTTACCTCAAAACCATTATTTCTCAGAACTTCGGCAACTTTCTTTCCAACTTCAATTGTAACTGCTGGATCAGAGTTATCAACTTTTTGAAAAGCGATATACAAACTTGGATTTTCAGGATCAATCGCTCTCGCTAAATCTTGTTCGTGATAAAAACAGTAGCCGTCAGATGTAACTCCATTTTCACGAAGCTCTCTTTCTACCTCAACCACTTCATATTCGCCATCACTTGTAGTGTAACCTGCATTGTGAAGCGCTACGATATTCTGATCGCATAATTCATCAAACGCGTTTATTAGTCTTTCGGTATCAGTCGGGCTTTTCCATTGTTTACTTTCTGCAAGTAACTTTTGGTATTCTTCGTCGATTTTTTCAAAAGCCCAAGCTTCTGAAATTTCTTCTTCAAATTCATTATCTTCAATTTCTTCCATGATGTTGTCTTTAATATCATCAACAGAAAGAAATCCCATTCTTACCTGGTTAAAAATTGATTCATAAATAAACTCTTCGTTCTCTGTCATGATTGTATTTTCAATTTTTAACGATTCATTTTAATTGGTAACCAAATGAACAACATCTTCACCATCATTTTCTTTCCAGCTTACAATTACCTTTTCTCCATTAATCGCATCTACCTGACGACCGCGATAATCTGGCTGAATTGGTAAATGACGGCTGAAACGTCTGTCAATTAAAACCAATAATTCAATTTCTGAGGGTCTTCCGAAAGATTGAATGGCAGTTAAAGCCGAACGAATGCTTCTTCCAGTAAACAAAACGTCATCAATAAAAATGACTTTTTTGTCTTCGACTATAAAATTGATTTGGGTTTTATTGGCTTCAAGCGGTTTATCAGTACGACGGAAATCATCTCTAAAAAAAGTGATATCCAAGTATCCTAAAGAAATTTCAGGAACTTGGTATTCGTTTTCTAATATTTGTTTTAAACGTTCAGCTAAAAAAACTCCTCTTGGCTGAATTCCAACCAAAATTGTATTAGAGAAATCAAGATGTTTTTCGATTAACTGACAAGCCAAACGATGGAGTATGATAGTAACTTCTTTCGAATTAAGTAATACTTTTTGACTCATAAGTGATTGTAATGTTTGGTTGCGCAAATATACGGAATCTGATTTTATTTGTTGGGGTGTTGGGGTTGGAAATATTTCTTTTCTATTTTGTAAATAAAATTCCACTTTTTTATAGATATTTTTAAGTTTTAAAATATGTTTTTAGCAAAACATATAAACTAGTCAATCACAATTTTAAATAATCGTAATAATGACTATTGAATTAAACAAAGAGTACAAAATAGAATTTAAACAATATTTTGAAAGTAGTTGGTTTGGTAATTTATTGATAAATGAAATAGACCATGAATTTACTTTTGATGACGCAGGAGATATTAATTGGCTAGAAATAAAAAATAGGTTATTGTATTTTATTAATCATCATAATGAAATAATTGAAATGACTAATAATGGGATAAAAAACTACTTAAATACCAGCCTTGGATGGAAACAAATTGAGGCATACGATTTAGAATGTGTAATTATTCCTCTTAATAGTGATCGAGAAGATGATTTTATTATTCATCCTATTTTTATTCTAGACCCATATGTTCAGTGGTACATTTATATTTATGATAATGAAGGGCCTAGATTACGAAAAGTAACAAGGGAATGATTTAGGATAACCAAATAACATTTCTTTTTTGTCTAACTGGACTAAATTCCATCTCTATAATATTAGTCGATCTAATAGCTCTTTTTTTTTGCAAAACATACCAATTATTGGTATATTTGATAAATTTTTTTAGTCATGCCAAAAAACACATCAATATTATTAGGTGATTATTTTGATAACTTTATAAGTTCTCAGATAAAAAGCGGAAGATTTTCATCCGCGAGTGAAGTTATCCGTACAGCTCTGAGAATGTTTGAAGAAGAAGAATCAAAAAAAAGTGAGCTAATTAAAGAATTGAAAAAAGGTGAAAAATCTGGATTTGTAAAAGATTTCGATCGTGTTTCTTTTTTGAATAATCTTGACAAAAAATATCCTGACAATGAATTATAAGATCAGTAATGAAGCATCTTATGATTTAGAGAAAATATGGTTATATACTTTTGAAAACTGGTCACGTGAACAAGCTCATAGATATGTAGATCTAATAATGGATGAAATCGAATATTTATGTTTAAATCCAAAATCCGGAAAGGATGTAAATTATATCAGAAAAGGATATTTTCGCAGTAAGATTAAATCACATCTGATTTTCTATAAGATCAATATAAAAGAGGACCAAATAGAAATTATTAGAATTTTACATCAAATGATGGATATAGAAAATCATCTTTAATAACAATTATTCAAATTCAAATCCAAATCCTAAAACATTTCCAAAAAATTCTGTAATACATTTTCCTGATTCCTGAAGTAATTTTAAATATCAATTTAAAACATCAGAAGTCATGCAAAATAAAATACTAAGATTGTTAATGGTATTTGTAATACTGTTTTCATTTACAAGCTGTGAATTAGTTGGAGACATTTTTAAAGCCGGAATGGGATTCGGAATTTTTATCGTAATTTTTATTATTGCGATTATTATCTGGATTTTCGCTAAAATGTTCGGCAGCAAATAGTAGTAAAATAAACAAATAAAAAATCCCAAATTCCATTTTTATAGCGGGATTGTTTTTTTTTGCCACAAATTACACAAATTAGCACAAATTTAATTCGTGGAAATTCGTGTAATTAGTGGCTATATTTTTAAACACAAAAAATCCCAAACTCCAAGTTTTATTTGGAATTTGGGATTTTTAATATATTGGAATTTCAAAAATTAAAGATTGTACATCTTTTTTCTCTGCTCTTGAATTTTTTCATCATCAAGATATTCGTCAAACGTCATGTAACGGTCGATAACTCCGTTTGGTGTTAATTCTACGATTCTGTTACCAACAGTTTGCGCGAACTCGTGGTCATGCGTTGTGAAGATTACAGAACCTTTAAAGTTTTTCAATGAGTTGTTGAAAGCTGTAATAGACTCCAAATCTAAGTGGTTTGTTGGCTCATCAAGCATTAAAACATTTGCACGCTCCATCATCATTCTAGACAACATACAACGTACTTTTTCTCCTCCAGATAAAACTCTAGACGTTTTAAGAGCTTCTTCTCCAGAGAAAATCATTTTCCCTAAGAAACCTCTAATGAATACCTCATCACGCTCTTCTTCTGTTTTAGCATACTGACGTAACCAATCAACCAAAGTCAAATCGTTTTCGAAGTATTTATGGTTCTCAGCTGGCAAATACGCTTGATTGGTTGTAATTCCCCAGTCAAAAGTTCCAGAATCTGCTTTTTGCTCACCGTTTAAGATTTCGTAGAAAGCTGTTGTAGCACGTGAATCTTTAGAAAAAAGAACGATTTTATCGCCTTTTGCCATATTCAAGTTAATATCTTTAAATAAAACTTCTCCGTCTACAGAAGCCGCTAAGTTTTCTACATTCAAAATCTGATCTCCCGCTTCACGATCCTGATCGAAGATAATCGCTGGGTAACGACGGCTAGAAGGTTTAATTTCAGAAATATTTAATTTCGAAATCATTTTTTTACGAGAAGTCGCTTGTTTCGATTTCGCCACGTTTGCACTAAAACGACGAATAAATTCTTCCAACTCTTGTTTCTTCTCTTCTGCTTTTTTGTTTTGCTGTGCACGCTGTTTTGCCGCTAATTGGCTAGACTCGTACCAGAAAGTATAGTTTCCTGAGTAGTGATTGATTTTTCCGAAATCAATATCAGAAATATGTGTACAAACCGCATCTAAAAAGTGACGGTCGTGAGATACAACGATTACAGTGTTTTCGTAGTTTGCCAAGAAGTTTTCTAACCAAGCGATTGTCTCGAAATCCAAATCGTTGGTAGGCTCATCCATAATCAGCAAATCAGGATTTCCGAAAAGTGCCTGCGCCAAAAGCACACGTACTTTCATTTTTCCTTCCATATCGGCCATTAAAGTATAATGATCCGCTTCTGTGATTCCTAAGTTAGATAACATTGCTGCAGCATCAGAATCTGCGTTCCATCCGTTCATTTCTTCAAACTGAACTTGGAGCTCTCCAATTCTATCTGCATTAGCATCATTATAATCTAAATAAAGTTCATCCATTTCTTTTTTAACAGCGTACAGCACTTTATTTCCCATTAAAACAGTTTCCAAAACAGTATGTTCGTCGAACATGTTGTGGTTCTGGTTTAAAACCGACATACGTTTTCCCGGCTCTAAATGAATGTGTCCAGAAGTTGGGTCGATATCGCCCGAAATTACTTTTAAGAAAGTAGATTTTCCAGCACCATTTGCTCCGATAACTCCGTAAATATTTCCATGAGTGAAAGTTGTATTTACTTCATCAAATAAAACTCTTTTACCAAACTGAACTGATAAATTATTGACTGTTAACATGAATGTCTTTTTAATTAATTTGGTGCAAAAGTACGGAAAAAGGTTCAGAGTTGCAAAGAGGCAAAGGTTCAAAGTTTTTTATGTTGATGATGGGTTCTCACAGAGGCGCAAAGGCGCAGAGAAAGAACGTTGCATAAATAACAAAACCATATAAGTGATATAAGTTCATTTAAAAATAGACTTATACTTTCTTACATTACTTATATGGTTTAAAATTACATTTTACTTATCTTCACTTTTTATTTTAGTTGAACTTATGCAAGCGCCTATTTTATTATATCAAACTTCTGAAGCTAATATTAATATTGAAGTTACTTTTTTGGATGAAAATTTCTGGCTTTCACAAAAGGCGATGTCTCTGTTATTTGGAGTAGAATCAAACACTATAACATATCACTTAGGAAAAATATTCAAATCTAAAGAATTAGATAAAGATTCAGTTACTCGAAAAATTCGAGCAACTGCTTCTGACGGTAAAAACTACAGTACATTATTTTATAATCTAGATGCAATCATTGCAGTTGGTTATAGAGTAAATTCTAAACAAGCAACACAATTTAGAATCTGGGCAACCAAAACTTTAAAAGAATTTATTATTAAAGGGTTTGTTCTTAATGATGAAATGCTGAAAAATGGAAAGTCTTTCGGTAAAGATTATTTTGAAGAATTACTGGAGCGCATTCGTGAAATTAGAACTTCCGAAAGACGTTTTTACCAAAAAATAACCGATATTTATGCTCTTTCTGCAAATTATGAAAGAGATAGTTCAGAAACCAAAACTTTTTTTGCAACCGTTCAAAATAAACTTCATTGGGCAATAACAGGCAAAACTGCAGCCGAAATTATTTATACGGAAGCAGATGCAACTAAAATCTATATGGGACTTTCGACATGGAAAGATGCTCCAAATGGAAAAATTCAGAAAAGTGATGTCAGTGTTGCTAAAAATTATTTAAATGAGGCGCATATCCAAGAACTAAACAGAATTGTTTCTGCCTACTTAGATTTGGCTGAAAATTATGCTAAACGCCAAATTATTATGCAAATGGAAGATTGGACTGTTTTTCTAAACAATTTTCTTCAGCTTTCCAGTTATCCTATTTTGAATGATAAAGGGAAAATTTCTTATTTAGAAGCAAAAATTAAAGCCGAGATGGAGTTCGATAAATATAGAATTATCCAAGATAGAGAATATTTATCTGATTTTGACAGAGAAATAATGAAATTAAAAAAAGAATAATTTCAACCATATAAGTGATATAAGTTCATTTAAACTAAACTTATAATTTCTGCTATAAGAAAAAAAACTTATAATCTCTTATATGAGCTCATATGGTTAAAAAAACTACATTTTACTTTCTTTCGCCAAAGCCACTTCAAGACTCTCAAAATTAGGAAGCACTTTTGCAATCATTCCTTCTTTGTTTAGAATAAAATGTGTTGGAAATGAATTCAACTGTAAAGCATTATTCATATACTCTTTCATATCTGGAATTACAGAATATAATAATGGTTTTCTGGCTAAGAATGTTTTTAATTGTTCTGCTGAATCTTCGGCTAAGCTCATAAAAACAATATCTTTTCTGTCTTTATATGCTGAAACCAATTTATTTACTTGAGGAAATTCTCTGATGCATGGCGTGCAGTGAATGTACCAGCATTTTATCACAATGATTTTTCCTTTCATGGATTCGTTGGTTACTAGATTTCCATCTAGATCTTTAAAAGAAAATTGCGGAAATGCTGTTCCTTCCATTTTATAGTTTTTATAAGCATCAAAACCAATTTGATTGATTGTCGCTTTTATGCTTGTGTCTGTTTTTGGTGAAATTTTAAAAAGCTTATAAACATATGCGCTTTCTTCAGATTTTAATCGAATTGGAATATAGTTTTCGTTTGCTAATTTATCTAGAAAAACTTCTTTTGAGATTTCTTTTGAAGCTTCGTCTAAAGCGGTAAAATCTCTCGAAAGCATTATTTTTTTATTCTGATAAACGGACCATTCTGGGTAAGTTTTTTGAATTTGAATGGGATCAACTTCTGGATTTCCGAATTTAGTTTGGCTGAAAGAAAGAGTTGAAACTAAAAATGTGATTAAAATAATGAATGATTTTTTCATGAAGTTTTATGCGATAATTGTAAAATCAAAAGTACTTAAAATAGTTTTTAATTAGGATTTTATTGTGAAGAAATGGTTCGCAGATGATACGGATTCGCTATCGCGAAAACGCGGATTAAAACGGATTTTTTTATTTTATTTTTTGGATAGATTAATGAAAAATCCGTTTTAATCCGCGTCTTTACGAAGTAAATCCGCCTAATCCGTGTGCTATATTGAGTTATTATTCCGCTTAGTGAAAATCATATATAAAAAAAACCCGACAATAAAATTGTCGGGTTCATAATGCGCTACTTGAGGCAAAAACCAAATAACAAATTACCTCAATTCACAGCATTTAAGAAATAAAAATTAGGTTAAAAAATAAATAACCAAACTCAATTTTAACCGTCCCAATTTTCTTATTTCTAAATTTTCAATCCTTTTATTTTAGTTTAAAAAGTTCATTACTTTCAATGACTTTTTGTGTCCAGATTTATCTGTTACTATAACTACAAAAATCTGTTTACTAGCAAAACTTGGGCTATTAAGCAGTACTTCTTTGTTGTTTTGAATATTTCTATGACTCGTAACAGCCTGTCCTATCGTATTAAACACATCAACCTGAACAATGTCTTCCGTTTCATCAGATACCGATAAAGTATTGTTTTTAAAGTAAGCTAAAGTTGTATTACTATCAGCCGTTATATCTTCTACAGCCAATGTTTTAGCCGTAGCTTGCGATGCAAAATAAGCCGCGTATGCTTTAGATAATTCAGATGAATTACCACAAGAAGAGGCATCCCAATTTACAGACCAGGTCATTAAACCTCTTAAAGAAGGATATGGTCCGCCTGGCTGCATAGTGTAGGTTCTTCCAGTGAAATTGGTTCCGTTTCTTAAATAGTCCATAGCGTTAATTCCTTCTGTTGGAGTTAGGTATCCGCTACCTGCTGCACTCGGACAAGCTGGTAATGCAATAAGAACTTTTGAAGCTGGCAAGCCATCAAAATGCATTCCTGTTGATGCAATGTTATATCCTTTTATGATCATATCAGTCAAGGCTGTTACCATATTTGCTTTCTTAGCTGTACCATAATATTGGCCATCTAATCCGTTTTCTCCTCCTGTATTATACAATTGTACCGCTAACAAATCCAACTCGTTACGCAAGTTTTGAATAATTGGCAAGAACGAACCGAAAGTATCTGTGTAAGTAGTATATCCACCTTGCACATATTGCGTTTCTGGAGCTGCAGTTAACAAGAATCCAGGACCATAGTAAGCTTTTAGCTCTTTAAATGCATCTACTACGTTTTTCAATCTCGGATAAGCAGAAATACCCGCATAAGAAATATCTCTTAAACCTCCTGCGCTAAAATTCATTGATCCACCTTCAAAATCAATATCAACTCCATCAAATTGGTACTCGTCAATAATGGCTTTTAAACCATTAACGAAAATATTTTTCTGAGTAACATTTTCTAAAACAACGTGACCATTTTGGCCTCCAATAGAAACAATAACAGGAACACCGCTATCTCTTAATGTTTTTATATCATTTTTCAACAATTGCTTATCGAAAACACCATTGGTCAAATATCTAGCGTCATTAGTAGTTAGTATTGGCGTATAACCATCGCGATTAACAGTTTCTACGAAAGAATAATCCACTACGTTAAATTTGCTTCCCTTAATTTGAGAAAAATATAAGAATGGTGCTGAAGTATTTTCCCAAGAATGCGCATACCCTAAAATAATTTTAGATGGAAGCGGTATGAATCTGTTACCACTTATTGTAGCAATTTTAATAGTATTGTTTAAGGTAGTTACCGCAGCTTTATTATCTGTTGCTTTGATTACAACCGGATAATCCTGATAAGCAGATGGTGTAAAATTATACGTGTAAGTATTATTTGTACCTGCTGTCATATTGAACGTGCCACCATTTATTGTAATAGTAACGCCTGAAACAGATCCATCACTATCAACAGCTGTAACTGAAATAGGCACAGCCTGGAAAGAACTTTGGTATATAGTAGTGTTTGATGGTGAATTCCAAGTAATTACAGGTAATGTATTGGGACAGTTTGCACCTGAACAATTTAATGTAAAGCTGTATGTTTTTGAATCCGTTGTTCCGTTTGATGCAGTAGCTGTAACCGTTAACGTATGAGAAAGCGAAAACTGATTTGCCGTTGGTGTCCAACTCGCTGTATAAGTTCCTGAAGAGTTGGAAGCACTTATGTTTTGTCCATCTAAACTAAACACCACAGATGAGATTGTAGTAGCATCGGAAGCACTTAATCCAACAGTTGCAACAAAATTAATTGATGATCCTAAATTTATAGCAACCGCCGAAGCTGTTGGCGCTGTAATGGCTACTATTGGTTTAGTCGTTACTACTGCTTGTCTATTAAAATCATAAACTGTTGGAGTTGTTGGAACGGCAAAATTTGCTAGATTGTTTGGGTAATACGTTAACTCTCCATTTTGCCAAGAGTTTAATTTCAAACTTAAAATCTGTGTATAGCCTGCTACAACTGAATTATCGAAAGTATAATTTCCAGATGCATCTGTTGTTGCGAGAACACTTTTCCAGTTATGTGTATTGTCTGTCCAAGGCAAAACAATTTCTACTTTTGCATTTGCTACTGGAGTTGAACCATTTTTAACTGTACCACTAATTAAATTTGCAGCCAACGCTAAAGCAGATTTTGCTGTTGAACTTGTATTAAAATTATAAACAGTTGGATTTGTAGGAATTGCAAAGTTGGCCAGATTGTTCGGGTAATAAGCTACTTCTCCATTTTGCCATGAATTTAGTTTCAAGCTTAAAGCTTGTGTATAACCATCAATCACAGAATTATCAAAGCTGTATTTTCCTTGAGCATCTGTTGTTGCTAAAACACTTTTCCAATTGTGATTATTGTCTGTCCAAGGTAAAACTAATTCTACTTTTGCACCTGCAACCGGAGTTGTTCCGTTTTTAACTGTTCCGCTGATTTTACTTGAAGTTGATACAACATCTTGAGTAAAGTTTAATGTTTTATTCGCATTTAAGTTAGAATAAACTGTTGAAGCCGGAGAAAAAGTTTGTCCTGTTAAAGATGCTGTTACGGTATAATTTCCACCAGAGGCTAATGTAAGTGTATAAGCTCCGTTTGAATTAGTTGTTGCTGTAACATTTCCTGCTGTAGAAACTGCTGTAATAATTACGCCAGAAACTGCAGTACTTCCGTTAAGAACTGTTCCGCTAACTGTGTAAGTTACAACTGCTGCACCTTGAGTAAAATTCAAAGTTTTGTTTGAATCAATAGCGTTGTAAACTGTTGAAGCTGGAGTATAAGAGAATCCTGTTTTTGCAGCTGTTACTGTATAGTTTAAACCTGCTGTTAAACCTGCAACGCTATAAACTCCGCTTGCATTTGAAACTGCTGTTAATGTTGAACTTCCTGAAACAGCAGATACGGTTACGCCGGAAACTGGAGTGCTTCCATCCAAAACTGTTCCGCTTACAGTGTAAGTTGGCTGTGTTCCATTAATAACAACAGCTGTTTGGTTCACTGTTACATTTGTCAACGTTACTGGAGTAAAAGTATAACTAGCTTTTAATGCTGTAAGTGTATAATTTTGTCCAGAAGTTAAATTATTGAAAGTAAAATTTCCATTAGCAGAAACTACGGTCTGAATAACTACATTACTTGCATTTCGTAATTCAACTGTAACATTTGTAACCAAAGCTGATCCGTTTTTTACAGAACCTGCAATACTTACTGTTCCCGGAACAACACTGCCAAATGAAGTATCTACCTGATTTAATAATGAATTCGGAATCGAACCTCTAGTGTCTTGAGATAATTCCCAAATCATTCCTCCTGCCAAATTTCTGGATTTTATGTATTGTACTTTTAAATCCATTGACTGTTTATCTTCATACGAAATAAACTCTTTTGAAGTAGCATTATATAAATAAGGAACTTTTGTAGTATTATCAAAATATCTTACCCAACCCGCAGAAGCTGCGGCTGGAGTTACCATCATAGTATTTGGATCTAAATAAGCATGAGAATTAGTAACCGGATTTCCAACTAAATCGCAAATTTCAATACTTCCTGATTTTTCACAAGCACCAGAACCATCCCATGTACCTGTTGGATTTTGCGGATTTGTACATCCACCAACTATATATCTTGGTGCTGCAACAAATAATCCGTTTGTTGAATTTGCAGCAACGTTATCGAATTTTTTTCCATAAAAAGGCAATCCCATAATTAATTTATTAGCAGGAAAACCAATTACGTTTAAATATTGATTTGTTAATTCGTCTAATGACTCTGATTGTGCTGCGCCATACAATGGATCATTAGGATTTCCACTTGCATACAATGGTGCATTATAACAGGTTTTATCATACCAGTTTCCGCCAAAATCGTATCCGAAATAGGTAATGTAATCACAATAAGTAGAAATATCTTCTGTCATTCCGTATTGTGCTCTGTTGTTTGGCCCTAAATACTGTTTAGAAACATTTCTAACATTGTTTCCAGCAGCGATTGTAACCAGTTTATTTGGCATTGCCTGACGCATCGCTTTCAATAAAAGCACTAAATTTTTATTGTCATCAGGGCTATATTTTTGTGGAGGAACAGGCGCGCCATTTACTATTTCTGTGCCGTCAGTTCCGCCAGAAAGAGGATATTCCCAGTCGATGTCGAAACCATCAATAAACGGATATGTAGTAATGAAGTTTGCCATGTCTGCTGCTAAAGCCGCTCTTGCTACAGGACTTGCAGCAATTGGAGAAAGATCTTGACCTTTTGTCCATCCTCCGACAGAGATTAAAACTTTTAAATGCGGATACTTTTCTTTCAATTTCATTAAATCATAAAAGTTTCCTTTTACTGGTGCATCCCAAGGAATTCCACCTTCCATATGCTCAAAATCAGCATAAGTGTCTAAACATTTTAATTTTGTATTCTCAGGATGGGCAGGATCATAAGTCGTCCCATAAAAAGAATAATTTAAATGCGTCAATTTACTTCCATCAATTTTCGGAACATTAAAGTCCCTGGCATAGATAGACCATTGCGCATAATACCCTACTACTTTTTTTCCGTGGGCTGGTTGCGCCAACGCAAGTAAGGGAAACAGTAACAAAAAGAGCAATCTGTAAAAATGTTTCATAATTAATAAATATTAGTTAATAGAAAATAAGTAATTGGGCCACAGCAGCATCAAGCTTCTGGGTTTCGCTCAACTGCAGGTTGGAAGGCTGCTGTCGATTGGAAATAAACTCAAATTAAATTCTATAGATAAATATTACTATTACTGATTCATACATAATCATTAGCCAATAGTAGTGATTGATATTTATTTATAATTTTTAAAAAATTAATCTTAAATACAAATGATAAATTTGGGACTACTCATCAATCTATACTCTTTTTTGTCATGTTTTGTTGTATTCTTTCTATTTGGTTTTTTAAAGGTTAATACTCCGTTATTGGTTATTTTTTAGTTGATTATTGGTTAGAATTCTGAAAAAGTTCTCAAAGTTTTTAGATTACTCTGCCAGAATCGTCTGGCAGAGATAATCAGTACTCTAAAAAAACATTAGTAAGCTTAAAGACGTACTAAAGACTAATTCAAACCTAACCTTAAATTAATTTTTTTAAACTTTCATATACAGACAACTCTACATCTGCATGGTCTTTTGTATTGCATTGTTCTATCAAGTTTTTTAAATCTGCAGTTTTCAAAGTCGATTTATTTTCTAAAACAAGCAGTAACTCTTGTGATGCATCACTTAGTTTTTTGGCTAACGGCAGAATTGGCTGTACCAGAGGTGCGTTGGCACTCAACTCAGTCAATCCTTTATGAACTGCTATCCATTTATTAAAAAATGCAGTCACTTTTGCTTTATTATCAGCCGATTTGTTTGTTAAATATTGGCTAACCGCTTCGTTAAATGCAAGTGAATCTTTTGCATCTGGCCCACATGCATCGGCAAATAAAGTAAATGGAGAATACATTTGGTATTCGGTTCCTCCTTTATTTCTTGTATATCCTTTTAATGGCTCACATACTTTTGCAAACTCATTAAGCGATTTTATATCTTGATTATTAGCGATGTTTCTTAAAATAACTGCTTTATTTCTAATGTGTGTAATTCCTAATTCTTCTAATCGGAAAGAAATTGTTTCCAAACGTTTACGCATGTTCTCTACATCTACAATATCTTCAGCAGACCAAAGTCTTTCTGCAATTGCGGCTGTTCTTGGCCAAAGTCTTGAATCTATGGTTTCTGGAGTAACCAATTCAGTCCACATGGTTGCTTCACCTCCTAGGATTCTTGCTTTTTCCTCGCTTGTCAGATTAGCTCCTTTTGGCATTGGATCGTTTAAATAATGGCTTGCAATTGGGTACATTAAATCGATATAATAGCCATTTGATAAAACTGTTTTATATCCTTTTTTAACTGCATCTACTAATGATTGTCCAGCTGTCATTCCTTCGTTTGGTCCTCTCCAAGAATGTACAATAGCTTCTTTAGATAAATCTTTCGTTAAGATTTCTTCCCATCCCATCAATTGTTTTCCGTGTTTTTTCAACATCGGAGCCAACTGCATGGTAAAATAGGTTTGTAATTCGTGATTGGTTTTTAAATTGTGTTTCTTTTTAAATTCTTGAATTTTCGGATTGGCATCCCAATCTTTTCCTTCATTTTCATCTCCTCCAATATGGAAATAATCTCCTGGAAATAATGGGCAAACCTCATCAAAAACACCACTTAAAATCTGATATGTTTTAGGATTTGAAGGATCTAATGTTGGAGAAAAAATTCCCGCATTTCTTTCAACTCCATAGGTAGCAATTGCTGTACCTTCAATATTTTTTTCAGATGTTCCTCCCTTCAGCGTAATCACTTTGCTGCCAATTTCTGGGTAAGCAGTCAAAATTGCCGATCCGTGACCTGGAACATCTATTTCTGGAACTATTAAAATACCGCGTTCATCTGCGTATTTCACGATATTTTTAATTTCTTCTTGTGTATAATATAGTCCATCTGAAGCTAATTCGATAAACTTTGTGTGTTTTTTCATTTCAATTCTCCAGCCTTGATCGTCAACCAAATGCCAGTGAAAAACATTCATTTTCATTGCTGCCAATGCATCGATGTTTCTTTTGATCACATCAACTGGCTGAAAATGCCTTGAAGCATCAATCATTAAACCTCTCCACGTAAATCTTGGAAAATCGGAAATTTTTGAAGCTGGAAAATAATACGATGAGGCATTGTTTTGAAGCATTTGCAATAATGTTTCTAAACCGTGCAAAGCTCCTAAATCGCTTGAAGCATTAAGCGTAATTTTATTTGATGTAATATCTAAATGATAACTTTCGTCTTCGTATAAACCAATTTTACCACTTTTTGTACAATTGATCTGCAATTCGGCATTTGGGACTTCATTTAATTTTGTGATGAATCCCTGTCCGAAAAACATACCTGTTCTACCATCTAAACGGCGCAGAAAACGCGTTACTCCTCCAAAAATTCTTGGATTTGGATTACCTGTAATATTTACTTTAAAACTTTTAGTTAAGGCAAAATTACCGTCATTAATAACCACGCTCTGAGGCCAAGGCATAAGATTGAGCTGCTCTTTTTTAACCTGAGCGCTTGCAGATAAGCCCGCAAACAATAGTACAAATAGATATTTCATTTTTTCTTTTTTTGGTTGGATAGTTTAGTATCCCTAATTTATTAAAAAAACAAAACCCAGACCGATTTCTGCTTTACCTCACTTTTGCAATGAGATCAATCTGAATTTTGTATTTGATTCATTTTCAAAATGAATCGTCAAAAAAATAGTTAGTAATCAAAACGTTTAAAGGCTTCTATCGCTTCATATTCAGCCAAACCTAATTCATCATATAAAACGGCTGTATTTTTATTTCGATCCTCTGCCCTAACCCAAAACTCTCTAGAATCATTTCCTTGAAACATAACTCTGTCCTTCTGCGATTGATGAAATAAGATAGCGTGGCGTTTTAATAGAACTTCGGATGGACTTAACGGAACAGCCATGTCGATTTCATGAATATCCCATTCGTGCCAAGCTCCTCGGTAAAGCCATAACCAGCAGTCTTTCATATAAGGTTCTGGTTTAAGTTCTTTTAAAGCAGCAAAAATGGCATTCAAACAGACTTCATGCGTGCCGTGCGGATCTGCTAGATCTCCCGCTGCAAAAACCTGATGCGGTTTTATTTTAGCAATAATATCTTTTACAATTTCAATATCTTCCTGACCTAACGGATTCTTTTTAACCTGTCCTGTTTCATAAAAAGGAAGATCTAAAAAGTGCGTGTTCTCATCTTTAAGTCCAATATATCTTGTTGCGCCATAAGATTCTCTTCTTCTGATAAGTCCTTTTAATTTTCGAACTTCCAAAGAATCAATTTGGTTTTCCGATTTATTGTTTAGAAAATCGATAACAGCTTTGAAATTGATATCCGCTTTTTCTTCACCAACAAAATCACTGGCTACTTCAGCAAATTTTAATGCTTCTTCATCAGAAACTGCAATATTTCCAGAGGTTTGATACACGACATGTACGTCGTGACCTTGTTTGATTAATTTAGAAAAAGTTCCTCCCATAGAAATCACATCATCATCTGGATGCGGACTAAAAAGAATCACCCTCTTTTTTGCCGGATTCGCTCTTTCTGGGCGATGCGAATCATCTGTGTTTGGTTTTCCTCCCGGCCATCCCGTAATGGTATGCTGTAAAATATTGAACATATTGATATTCATATCATAAGCAGAACCTTCTTGAGCCAAAAGATCAGACATTCCGTTATTATTATAATCACGGTCTGTCAGTTTTAAAATAGACTGTTTTGTTTTTTGGCACAACCAAACAATCGCTTTACTCTTCATTTCTGGAGTCCAAAGACATTCGCCAACCAGCCAAGGTGTTTTAAAACGAGTTAATTCTGAAGCTGCAGACTGATCCAAAACAAAAGTCGCATTCGCATGATTTTGTAAAAATGTCGCTGGAACTTCTGAACTAATATCTCCTTGAATAGTTCTCTTAATGATATCTGCCTTATTTTGTCCCCATGCCATCAAAACAATACGCTTTGATCTCATAATTGTTGAAACTCCCATTGTAATGGCACGTTTCGGCACGTTATCAATACCATTAAAAGCAGACGAAGCATCTACTCTAGTGATATGATCCAATGTGATAATTCGGGTTCCAGAATTGATGTGCGAACCTGGCTCATTAAAACCAACGTGGCCAGTACGTCCAATTCCTAATAATTGAAAATCAAGACCACCTGCATTTTTAATATTCATTTCATAATCGATACAATACTGATTGATTTCTTCAATTGCAACTGTACCATCTGGAATATTAATATTTTCAGGTTTGATATCAATATGATTAAAAAGATGCTCATGCATGAAATAGTGATAACTCTGATTGTTCTCTTTTGTCATTGGATAATATTCATCCAAATTAAAAGTGATTACATTGCTAAAACTTAGTCCTTCTTCTCTATGCATTCTCACCAGTTCTTCGTAAACTTTTATAGGAGAAGAACCTGTAGCCAATCCTAAAACACAAGATTTGTTTTTCTCCTGTTTAGACCGAATCAGCTGCGCAATTTCCTGAGCTACAATTACAGAAGCTTCTACAGAATTTTTGAAGATTTCATTATGAATTTTTTCAAATCGAGTTTCTTCAAACTTTCCTGCGCTTTTATAACTAATATCAGGTTTTATATCTAAAGCACCTTTCATTTCTTTTCTTTTTTTGTAGTAATCAACATTTTGATTTAAGAATGGTATAGACAGCTCACACCGCCTATACCATTACTACTAACCAAACTTAATATTCTTGTTTTTCTTAGAAGTTTGCTTTATCAACATCCCACCAAAGTCTAGTAGCACCATTGTCTGCACCACCAAGCACTGCAACACCAGACTCAACTCCTTTAGGGTTGTTTGTTGCTTCAGATAAAGGGAATGGCAATCTACGTACCCCTAATTCAGTACTAATTACACCACCACTTTTGTTATTTGTTATTCTAAATAATTTTGGATAACCTGTTCTTCTATATTCCGACCATGCTTCTTGCCCATCAGGATAAGTAGCAATCCACTTTTGAGTGATGATTTTTTCTAAGTTTATTTCATTTGTTGCTCCCCAAGCCACAGTAATTTTAGAAACTGCTGGAGAATTATTTGCTGCATTAATAGGATCTACATAATCTTTAGCAACTTTTACATTATCGCTAATGTATGCTGCTGCTCCTTCTACACCATTCTGATCAAAAGAAGCTTTAATACCAGCTTCATACAAATCTTTTGCCACTCCATCCATATTCCATCCTCTTAAAGCGCCTTCTGCTCTAAGAAAGTAAACTTCAGCTGTTGACATCCATGTTACTTCTCCTGTTTTGGTTCTCGCTCCAGTTTGCGAAAAATTTGCATAAGTTGTAGGTGTAGGATAAATTATACCTGTTCTAACTCCTTTGTATTCGCCCGCAACTTGAACCGATGGATCCCAATATTTTGCCATACGAGGATCTTGGTAACCACCTAAAATAGATTCCATATCAGCTCCCATGAATAGACCTACCCAAGCATGACTCATTACATCTATAACATTTAAATCTAATGGTGATTTAATTTTTAAGACATCTGCATTTACTTTAAATACTCCTATTGAATGACTTACAGCTTTTTCAGCCTCCGTTTTTGCTAATGTTGGATTTACTTTAGAAATACGCATCGCTAATCTTAAACGTAGAGAGTTTGCATATTTAACCCACTGAGAATAACTCCCTCCATAATTAGACTGATCTGTTTCTGTAAATTTAGAAACCTCACTAGCAGCAACTCTAGCGGTTAAATCTGTTACTGCGAAATCTAAGTCTTTAAACATCTGAGCATAGATTTGTTCTTGAGAATCATAAGTTGCTAATCCTTCTCCTCCAAATTTAGAATATACTGCTGGACCATACATATCTGTAATACGTTGCATAGTGGCCACTTTAATAATAAGTGACCATGCATAAAACTGATCATATTTTCCTTTTGCTCTTTGTTCAATTTTAAACAAATTTGCAATGATATTTACATACGCATCATCCCAAGCATAACCATTCCAGTTTTGATTTAAATTGTAGTTATGATTGTTTATTCCTCCAAATTCATTTGGAGTAGTCATATATCCTGACCATCCATCTGCCTGCAAACTTTGCTGCAATTGATACTGCCAAGTAACATCTGAGATATAAAGTCTGGTAAATGCTGGTTTTATCAAACTTTTAATGTTATTAAAATTTTGTTCTAAATCCGGCGTAGTCGCTCCTACTGGATTTTGATTCATCTCGTCAAAATTATCTGTACAACTAACAGCTGCCAGTAACGAGAAACATATTGCTGTTTTTCTTATAATATTTAGTGTCATGATTGTAAGATTAGAATGTTAAGTTTAAATTAAGACCAATACTTCTTGTTGACGGCATTCCAAATACGTCAACTCCTTGTAAACCTTCACCTGTACTCAATGCCACGTTTGGATCGAATGGAGCATCTTTATAAATAAAGAATAAATTTCTAGCAATTAAGGAAATAGATGCCGTTTGAACAAATGGTATTTTTGCTTTATCGAATGTATAACCTATAGAAACCTCTCTTACGCTAACATTCGTTGCATTATAAATATATTGGCTACTAACACCATTTCTTCCAGCCACATTACTATAATATTCGTATGGATCCATTGAAGTTACCGGAGTATTATCGCTTGCTCTAACACCATTAATCTTAACACTACCTGCATTTCTTGCATCTCCTGTAGCTTTAGAAACTCCGTTAAAGTCATTGATTGCCTGTGTTAAACTAAGAACTTCTCCTCCAAAACGGCCATCTAGCAAAATATTTGCTCTAAATGCTCCTAATTTAAAAGTATTAGACCAGCCCAGCATAAAGTCAGGATTTGCATTTCCAATTTCTTTCCAATCTGTTCTCTGTAGTGTATTATCATCATTAACCAAGATTCTGCCTTGCGCATCTCTTTGAAAATCGAAACCTTCGATTACTCCAAATGGTCTTCCTTCAATCAATGAATATCTGTAAGAGTTAGAACCCGGATCTGTAAGTACAATTCTTCCTCCTGTTGATTCCGAAGGGATATCATTAACTCTACTTTTATTTTGCGAATAGTTGATTCTTGATTCCCAATTGAATTTTTCACCTCTAACAATATCAGCAGATAAAACAACCTCAAAACCTTTGTTTGAAATACTACCTGCATTAATAGCGTAGAAAGTATATCCATTAGCATTTGTTGATTCAGCAGGTACTTGAAGGAATTGGTTTTTCGTATCTGAAGTATAATATGAAAGTTCAAAACCTAATCTGTTATTAAACATTCTCCATTCAGTACCAAGCTCTAATTCAGATTTTAATTCGTTTTTCAAGCTAGTTCCCGGTCTAGGTCCAACCGTAGGATTAACAATATTTCCAGCTACAATACTAGATGTTGGACTTGTAATTGTTGAAGCAATATCATTACCAACCTGAGCAAAAGTTGCACGAACTTTACCATAATTAATAAAATCTGGCATCGTTGTCATTTCACTAAGAATTGCTGTTGCACCAACAGCTGGATAAAAATATCCTGGATCTTGAGTATTAACTAATGTAGAAGACCAGTCATTTCTTCCTGCAACATCTAAGAATAAGTAATCTTTGTAACCAAATGTTGCAGCAGCAAATACAGATTGAACTTCTCTCTCCGCACCTGTTTGAACATTTCCATTATTATTCACAAAATTTCCTAATGTAAATATATTATCATAAACTAATCCTCCACCAATTCCTGAATCAATTGTTAATCCAGTTGCTCTTGAGTGATTTATACTTGTACCTAAAGTACCATTAAAGCTAAAATTGTCGTTAATTTTTGTATTAAACAAAGCAATCAAATCAGCGTAGTTTTGTGTTCCAATAAGATTTGCATTAATATATCTCCCTGTAGGATGTACTAAAGAAGTTGCAGAACTTCCATACATTCCTTTTTGGAAATTACTTTCGTTTCTGTTATAGCTATATCTAGAAGTTAAATGGAACCATTCTGCAATTTTGTAATCTAAAGCAATTGCTCCTGTAAAGAAATTATTTTTATCAATAGATTTTTGTTTGTTAATCTGCCAATAAGGATTTTCATTACTTTCGTTTACTGTAGCAAATCCAGGATAGTTTTGCTGCATCATATTTTTCACTGGATCAAAAACTTCATAAGTTTTTAAGTCATTCAAAGTAAATGCTCTCGGATGGCTGTATACACCAGCAATTGGATTAAAGTACAATCCGTTTGTTGGTCTGTTGTTAATTGTTTGAGTAACATAATTTGCAGTTACAGCAACACTTAACTTATCATCAAAAAATTTACTTGTCTGACGAATTCCGAAGTTATTTTTCTTTAAATGATTTCCTGGAATTATACCATTTGAATCTGTATTAGCATAACTTAAAGCTGTTGAAGCACCTTCTGTAGCTTTTGTAAAAGTCATAGATGTAATTTGAGTATTTCCTACATCAAAAAAGTCTTTAATCTCTTTATCACCTTCAACTTTTTGTTTTGCACCCCAAGATCTTGGATCTCCTGCATTAGAAGTATAATCAGATTGAAATTCAGGAAGATAAGCAGCTGTTTCAAATGTTGTAACAGAGTTCACATTAAATGATTCTGCTCCAGCTTTTGCTTTTTTAGAAGATAACAAAATAACCCCATTTGCTCCTTGAGAACCATATAGTACAGAAGCTGCTGCACCTTTCAGAACTGTCATTCCTTCATAATCATCTGGATTAATTAAAGAAACTACATCTCCTCCATCTTTATTTCCTCCATTTAAATCTCCAAAAGTTCCGTTTGGCTGTCCAGCTCCTCCATTATACAAAGGAATACCATCAATAACATATAACGGCTGATTATTTACAAAAGATGAATTACCACGAATAGTTACTTTTGTAGTTCCACCAGCACCTGATGAACTTCTTGTAACTGCTACACCTGCAATTTTACCAGCTACAGTATTAATTAAGTTGGCATCTTTAACACGAGTCAACTCTTCACCTTTAAGCTCTTGAGCTGCATATGCTAAAGATTTTTTTGTCTTTTTAATACCTAAAGAAGTTACCACAACTTCATTTAATGCATTTGATGCTCCTTGCACCATCTTTACATTAATTGTAGTAGCATCGCCTACAACAATTGTCTGAGTTTCCAGTCCAACATAAGTAAAAACTAAAGTCTGACCTTTTTGAGCTTCAATTGAATACAATCCGTCAAAATCGGTAGTTGTTCCCTTTTGACCTCCTTGTACTGCAACAGAAGCACCTGGTAATGGCATACCATCAGAATCTGTAATCACACCCTTGACACTTTTTACTTGTGCAAGCGAAACCTGCGCTGTAAAAACAATCATAAAGATTAAGAAAATTTTTTTCATGTTTATTTTATTTTGTTAGTTATGAAGTAAAATTATTCTTAAGACATTGTTAAAAAAAATAAATTAAACCAACGACAACAAAATTTAAACCAACGACATAAATCATTCAATAATGCGTTTTACGAAAACGTTTTCCTGTTACAACAATATTGTTTTTACTATATTTTTACAATTATTCTTCATCTAAAAATTAAAAACAATAACAAATTCACAATATTAAAAATCAAATTTTCAGCCAAATTGTTATTATGGTAATTTTATGTTAACAAATTTTAGATTTAATGAAAACTATATCTTTCCAAAAAAGAATACCTGATTGTATTTCATTAAAAATGTAAAATACAATCAGGTATTGCTTTAGAAATGTTGTTGTTCCTTTAAGTCTCTATTATTCAATTAAAACTTGATGACTTTCTGTTTTTCCATTAATATTTACATGTAATACATAAATTCCTTTTCGAAACTTACTTACATCAATAACTCCCTTATTATCAACTATGGAAATACTTCTTTGCTCTTTTCCGTTTAAGTCATATAATGTTGCTGTAATTGGGATATTAAGATTTTCCGTTTCATTTTCGTTCGACAAATCTATATTAATGATGTCGCTTGACGGATTCGGATAGACATTATACAAAAAGCTATTCGATTTTGAATTTGAATCTGCTAAAGCTTGGGTTGACAATTTGGCTGAACATCCTCCATACATTTTTCTTATTGCAGTGAGACCACAAGAAGTATCTGCTTCTACTTTCAATATTCCTCCGCTACATCCAAAAGGAACTGTATATGTTCCTACTGAATTCGCAGTATATATTAAGGTTGATTCTCCTCTATAAATTTTATACGGAGGAGCTCCACCATATATATAAACATCGACTTGACCACTTGGCCCAACACCCGATGAAGTAACTGTAAAATTACTACCTACTGTAATGTTTTTAGTAATCGTTCTATAACCACATGATGCATTACCATAATAAAGATTAAGAGTAATAGGACCATTAACTACTTGGGAGGTTCTTGTCAATGTTACAGAACTTGTGTTATTTCCTGAAAGCGTAACCAAATTACTTCCCTGCGTTACTGACCAATTATAGGTTGTCGCACCAGATGGTCCTGCATACGTTGCATTAGTACAGATTCCATCATTTCCTGTTATTACTGGTAATGAACCCATACAAGCTAACAAAGAAGCTGCATAAGCATCTACTAACCCATATCCCATTTCTGTATTCCATGTTCCATTTGATCTCCCAGCTGTTGTTGTATAAGAATAACTTCCTACTTTTTGAGATGTTTGTTCAATAATATCTCGAACCTGCTGACCTGTCAAATTAGGATTAACAGAAAGTATCAAAGCACTAATACCAGCTACATGCGGCGCAGCCATTGAAGTACCACTGTCAGGAAGTGTCAGATTTCCAGGTATTGTTGATAAAATATTACTTCCTGGAGCTACAACATCTAATTTTGCACCATAACCCGAAAAATTAGATCGAGCACCGACAGATGTTATGGCACCGACAGTCAAAATATTATCATTAAAATAAGCTGGATAGTCCATTACAGGAGCATAATTACCCGAAGCAAAAATAACTACAGCTCCCTTTCCATTTCTTCCTTCGTTAATTGCCTGTGTAATAGATTGCTCAAGTATTGCACTATATAGCTGTCCATAATAATATCCTGCTTGATCTCCCCACGAATTATTAATGACATCAGCTTGATTTAGACGTGCCCAGCTTATCCCACTAGCAAGCTCTGCTGAAATCGTATAAGTTGGCAACAAAGAATGGCTTACAGTCATTATTTTTGATAATGGGGCAACCCCAACTACTTGTAAATTGTTATCCTTAATTGCTCCGATCGTTCCTGCAACATGAGTACCATGTTTATTACCATTGATAAAAACACTTGGTGAAGATCCTGACTGTGCATCAAAACTTAAAGGAGAAATATTACCCGCCAAATCATTATGGGTTTTATCTATCCCTTGGTCAACCACTGCTATTTTTACACCATTTCCTTGTGATATTGTCCAAGCCTGACAAGCGTTTATATCAATTGCTGGATTAGCAACATTATTTAACCCCCATAAACTTCCAAAATCAGGGTCATTTGTACAGGTCTTTTTAAAATCAAACATAAAAGCAGGATCTACATCTGCAAAAAGGCCTGTTTCATAAAACTGATTAGATAAATCTACTGAATTCCCATTAGCTTCTTTTTTAACAGAAAGAATATACCATTCCGGCATATATGGAACCTGCTTAACAATTTCAACAGCTTTTTCTGAAGCAGTTTTTTGTAGTAATTTAATGTCTTGTACATCTTTCAGTTTGACGTAAAAAAAACTTGAAGTTCCAATAGGCTTAGCATCTCCTCTTTTATAATATAAAGAAACACTCTTTATACTTGGATTTTCTCTGAGCTTTTTAATTCTTTGATTAAACTCTGCATCCGTTTGCTCATTTTTAAATTCTAGTTTTGCTGTCTTTTCAGTTGCATTTTTTGATTCATCAGCTGAGAGTTCAAATTCTTTAATTCCTAGGGCTGTTATAGCAGACTTATCTACATTTTGCTCCGCATTGATATTAACAAAACTTTTATCAACAGTCAAATTAACTTTTTTTCCTTTATAATAGTAATAAGGTGTTTCTTGCGCCCTTAATCCTAAAAAACTAATTAAAAAAACACAAATAGAAATGAGTAATTTATTTTTCATAAGTTTTAGATTTTATTTACCAACGCCTATTTAGTTATTTAAGAAATAAGCTACTGGTTATATTAGTTAATATGCTAAATATATTGTTAAAATAAATTCAGCTGAAATTTTTTATACCAACTGCCACTTTCTGTAAACCAACGACATAAATCATTCAATAATGCGTTTTACGAAAACGTTCTATTTAAAAAATAAAACACCAATTAAGTTTATTTGGGAAATTTTATTCAAAAAAATTGCGACTTTGCCTTTAATTGTTTAAAGTTGCACAAGATTTAATTCTTGTTAAGAAAAACCCAAAACTCCTAATCACTAGCCCGTTGAAAGAAATTCGAAAAGTTAAGTTTAACATAAAACTGCAAAATCATATTTGGTTTTGGGGTGTGTATTTTACTTTGAACTTTTTAAGATGGGGGGCTTACTTTAATGACTATCCCTATGCATTCAAATCGAACTTAATTGAGTTCTCTTTGGTTATTCCTTTAGTATATCTGAATTTATTTGTTTTAGTTCCTAAATATGTACTAAAGCAGAAATATATTATGTATACATTTTTATTACTGCTGAGTTTATTTGCGATTTATTTACTTAAAACAGCACTTACCTATTACATTATATCCGAAAATATCTGGCCGGAAGCAAATCGAGAGTACCATCCGTTTGAAATAAATCATATTGTTGCTGTCTGCATTGGAGAACTGTATGTTTTGGCAATGGCATCTTCAGTATACCTGACTTTAACTTGGTTGAAAGAACGAGAAAGAAACAGATCGCTGCGAGAAAACCAGTTCAAAATCAAATTGAAATATCTCGAAAATCAAATTCAGCCGCATTTTTTCTTTAATACCTTAAACAACTTATACGCATTATCATTAGAATCTTCCAAAAAAGTTCCCGATGTTATTATCAAACTTTCCAATCTAATGGAATATGTACTTTATGATGTAAAAGGAACCAAATTTGTTCCTTTAATAAAAGAGATTGATTACATTCAGAATTATATCGAAATTGAAAAACTTCGTTTCGAGAATGTAGAAGTAACTATGAATCTGGAATCGGATATTGAAGATGTTGTGGTCCCACCGCTAATTTTTATTTCATTAGTCGAAAATGCGTTTAAACATGGCGGTTTAAATAATAAAAACTTAAAAATCAAAATCAATTGCAAGGTTATCGATAATAAAATTCTTGATTTTGAAATCTTAAATAATTTTGTAATTTCACAAAATCAGAAAGCCAAACGTGGAATTGGGTTAGTAAATACAAAAAAGAGATTAAAGCTTATTTACCGAAACAACTTCTCTCTGAAACAAAAAACCAAACTTAATTTCTACATAACCAGACTACAAATACCAACTCATAATGAAGATTAAATGCGTGTTAATTGATGATGAGCCATTAGCGATCAAAGTCCTGCAAAATTATTTTACCAATTTTACAGATTTTGAAGTTATTGCAACATTCAACAACTCTTTAGAGGCGCTGGATTTTATCAATAGTACTCCTGTTGATGCTGTCTTTTTAGATATTAACATGCCGATGATGACTGGTTTTGAATTGATCAGTTTAATCGAAAGCAAAACCAAAGTAATCATCACAACCGCCTTTAGAGAATTTGCTGCCGAAAGTTATGATCTAGATGTATTAGATTATCTAGTAAAACCAATTCCGTTGCCAAGATTCATAAAGTGCATTAATAAAATCACGACCGAATATAATTTCAAAAACAATATTAAAGTCGAAACTGCAAAAGGCGACTCACATATTTTTATTAAAGTCGATAAAAAAATGATGAAAATTAATATTGAAGAAATTTTGTTTGTCGAGGGAATGAAAGAATATATCAAAGTTGTCACGCCAGACAAGACCTATATTACTCACAAATCTCTAACCTCTTTATCCGAAGAATTACCCGCAGATCGCTTTCTTAGAATACATAAATCTTATGTTATTGCACTAAATAAGGTAAAATCTATTGAAGGAAACCGTGTTCAAATCCAATCTCACAACATTCCGATAGGCAGAAACTACAGTAAAGATGTTAAAAATAAAATTTTAGAATAATTCATTTCTTAAATTCATTTTATAAGTAGGTTAAAATTAACACTTTGTTGAAAAAAGAGTGTCGTTGGTATAAATTTAACATTATTTATGCCCTTTTATTTTTTTTTGATAATCCTAACAAATATATTTACGGTCTTCAAAAAACAATAAAATAAAAAATTAACCTTATTCTTATGAGTTCAGAAAATGTGCAAACCAAATGGGGGCAGTTTATCTCGTTGATAATCGTGTTCTTCTTTTGGGGTTTTGTTGGTTCTGCCAATGATATCCTGATTCCAGTATTCAAAAAAGTATTTACGTTATCGCAAGTACAATCACAATTAGTAGCGTGGGCGTTTTACGCCGCATACTTTGTTGGATCAATTATATTCTTTATAGTTTCCTTAAAAGTAGACATTTTGCAAAAATACGGCTATAAAAGAACATTATCAGCAGGATTAATCCTTTCAGCTGTTGGTTCTTTTTTATTCGTTCCAGCTGCTACAATTCAAAGTTTCCCCTTCTTCTTAACAGCCTTATTTACAGTAGGATTAGGATTCTCAATTCAGCAGATTGTTGCTAATCCTTTAGCTATTAAAATGGGAAGCCCAGAAACTGGAGCACACCGTTTGACTCTTGCAGGAGGAATTAACTCTTTCGGAACTACAATTGGAGCAATCTTGTTAGGGATTGCTTTGTTTGGAATGGGAGACAACAAAAAAACTGCTCTTTCATTAGAAGACATTAAATTACCTTTTATCATTTTAGGTCTAGCTTTTATTGCTGTAGCCATCTTCATGAATTTCTCCAAAATTGAAGACCCGGTAAAAGAGGAAGAAGCAATTATTAAAGACGGACACAGTAAATTCAACATTCTTGACTATCCACAATTATACTTGGGTATGTTAGGAATTTTTATTTATGTAGGAACAGAAGTAACTATTATTAGTAACTTACCAGCCTTATTACACACCCATGAATTTGGAAACATTCTGGAAGACGCAGTAGCACCATTTATTGCACTTTACTGGGGAAGTTTAATGATTGGACGCTGGAATGGCGGCACAAACGTTTTCAACACTTCAAACCTTGTAAATACAGCACTTAAATTTATCGTTCCTGCGGTAGCATTTGGTGTAATTATCGGAGCTAATATTTTTGCAGCACACGATGTTTCTTCATTCTACATTTACCCGCTTTGGATTTTGTTATTCATTGGAGTGAGTTTCGTAGGAGGTAAAAATGCTGGAAAAACTTTAATGCTTTTCGGACTTTCAGGAATTACTATGATGATTTTAGGATTAGTTTGGCCAAACCCAGAAATTGCTAAATTCTTCTTCATTTCTGGAGGTTTATTCTTGTCTATCATGTGGCCTTCAATCTTCGATTTAGCTATCGCAGGATTAGGAAAAAACACAGGAAAAGCCTCTTCTTTCCTAATCATGATGATTCTTGGAGGTGGTGTAATCCCATTAATTCAGGGAAGTATCTGCGACTTTGACCTTACAAGTCCAGAAGGTATTTTTGGAATTTCATGGACACACTTCTCTTACATTGTTCCACTTCTTGGTTTTGCATATTTAGCATTCTACGGATTCTATTGTCCAAAAATTCTTAAAAAACAAGGTATCAGCCACGTACAAAGTGAAGGTGGCGGACACTAAAAAATTTAAAACTCCAATATAAAAAAAAATCCAAATTCCAATTTTACAAAACGGAATTTGGATTTTTTTATCCTCTATAAGAAAAAAACTTAGAATCTTAGTATCTCAGATCCTTTACTTTGCATTAATAACATTTTCAAGATTCTTTTTAAAAACAGCCTTATTCTGCGCCGAAATAGAATAAACCACATCTTTTCCGCATGAACAATCACTTTGTCAATATCAGTCTTTAAAAGCGCTTGTGGGTCTTTTATTCTTAAAGTACAGGCACCGTCAAAAAAGCCATCATCTTCTATCGTTTTTTTGGCATCTAAAACAGTACCGTCACTTAAAACGGCCGAAATCGTCATTGCACTGTTTAATGTTTTCGAATAAAATCCATCCATAACCAAAAGCAGCCTGTAACTGTTTTTCATCTCTGGACCTTTAAACTCATGTCTCGTAATATTATACCGAAGCCCTTTTGCCAGACTTTGGAATTTCACAGAACAATCCAATTCATAAGTGGCAACATCGCCCGCATCATTTACCGAAGTAATCACTTTTGCCTGAGCATTCACAGAAAAGCTAGCAGTAAAAAAACACAACACAATCAATATTACTTTCATAATCAGCTATTTAAGATTCATATAAAAGTAAAAAAAATCGCCTTTTCTCGTTAGAAAAAAGGCGATTTTAATTTTGTAAGTATCTAAGGATTACTTGTTTCCTTTCTCAAAATCAGCTACGAATTGAGCTAAACCAATATCTGTTAATGGGTGTTTCAACAATCCGTAAATTGCAGAAAGCGGTCCAGTCATAACGTCTGCACCAATTTTAGCACAGTTTACGATATGCATTGTATGACGCACAGAAGCAGCTAAAATTTGAGTTTCGTAACCGTAGTTATCATAAACTTCTCTAATTTCTTGAATCAAATTCAATCCATCTGTAGAAATATCATCTAAACGACCTACGAAAGGAGAAACATAAGTAGCTCCAGCTTTAGCAGCCAAAATCGCTTGTCCTACAGAGAAAACAAGAGTTACGTTAGTCTTAATTCCTTTATCAGAAAAATATTTTGCAGCCATAACACCTTCCTTAGTCATCGGAAGTTTTACAACGATTTGGTCATGTAATTCAGCTAACTCTTCACCTTCTTTAACCATTCCTTCAAAGTCAAGCGCATTAACTTCAGCACTTACATCACCTTCTACAAGATTGCAAATATCAACATAATGCTTTAAAATGTTGTTTTTACCAGTGATTCCTTCTTTTGCCATCAATGATGGATTAGTTGTTACACCGTCCAAAACACCTAAAGCTTGTGCTTCTTTAATTTGAGCTAAATTAGCTGTGTCAATAAAAAATTTCATAATTTATATTATTTAAATTGTGTTGATTTATTCTGGGCGTATTCGCCGTGGCGAACGGGCTTTCGGCTAAATCTTTTGTTCCGTTTCACTTCACAAAAGGCTCTATCCCTAACGCAAACGCCGGTGCAAAATTACGAAATCAATGCCAATAACAATTTCAAAAACTAAATCAATTTATAAATTATATTAAAATTCACAAAATATTTACAAACCGTAAATTATTTGTTTCTGTTTAGTTCTTTCAATTCATCCCTAATTTCTTCCAAAACTCTTAAGGTATCTTCTTTATAACTTTCAGAATTATTGATCTTGTCACTTATACTTCCTAAAATTCTACGAATCACAAACCAAACAACAAGTAAAACTAAAACACCAAAAAAAGCTGGCAAATACTCTGCAATCTTTTCCATAAGTTTATAATTTATAATGGTTCATTAACATTTTCTCGTAAACTTTATCTGGAAGTGCACGTTTTAAAACAATCGAAAACTTCTGCATAAATGCCCCCACTTTATAATGCACATTTGGCTTTTTAGTTTGAATAATTTTATAAACTGCTTCAGCCATTTCATTCGGATTACTTCCTGCATCAACATGATCGTTCATCGTTGCCAATACATCGCCATACACTTTTTCGTAAGCCGAATCTTTAATCACCGGCGCATGATAACGTCCTGCTGCAATATTGGTGGCAAAATCACCAGGCGCTACATTGGTAATTTCGATTCCAAAAGATTTCACTTCCATTCTCAAAGCTTCAGTAATCAATTCCAAAGCTCCTTTTGATGCCGAATAAACGCTTCTATATGGAAGTCCCATATAACCAGCAATAGAAGTAATATTAATAATCAAACCGGAGTTTTGTTTACGCATTTGCGGCAAAACAGCTTTCATAACTTCAATTGGTCCAAAGAAATTAGTCTCAAAATTATTTCGGATTTCTTCTGTCGGAATTTCTTCTAAAGGTCCCGTAATACCAACTCCGGCATTATTGATCACAATATCTAATCTGCCTGAAGTTTCAATAATTTTAGAAACTGCTGTCTGGATAGACACTGCATTTCTAACATCCAAAGCAACCAAAGGAAAAACAGAATTCAATACTTTCTCAGGATTTCTGCTCGTTCCGTATACAATGAAACCTTTTTGATGCAAATATTCACCAATAGATTTCCCAATTCCGGATGATCCTCCGGTAATTAAAACGACTTTATTCATTTTTTTAAAGTTGTTAGTTACTAAGTTAAGAGTTATGAGTTATAAATTTTGTGTGATAAAGTAAAGTAAACTTCATAACTTTTAACCTATAACTTCTAACTTCCAAACGTCCAAAAATAAAAAAATCCTCCTGAAAAGGAAGATTACAAATTAAATTATTCTAAAAAAAAATGGCAAGCGACCTACATCGCACCGCTCAACCGCGTACCCTTGCTATGTTCCCATCCTGGGGGAGTCTGCAGGAGCTGGTCGTGTAGGACTTGCCGGTGCAAATATACAACCTTTTTATATTTTTGCAAGAGCTTTGTCACTATAAAAATATCGTCGTATATTGCCTTATTCAAATTTTAAACTATGAAAAAACATAACTTCCTAGGTGTCATTTTATTAGGAATCACATTAATTGGTTGCGGAGATAAAAATAAAACTGAAAATTCTTTATTTACTATCGATGATTCTGCTTTTCCGGCTCATTTTACATCTGAACAAGCTGTTTCAATCGGAGTTTTTAATCCAAAATCGAAAGAAATCGATAGCATCGCTTACTTTGTTAACGACAAAAAAGTGGGAAGCACAAAAGGAGCTCAAAAATTCAAATTTGAATTAAAAGATCAAAAATTAGGATATCAGTACTTAAAAGCAACCGTTTATTTTGGGGGAGATTCTTCCGATGCTACTAAAAGAATAGAAGTAGTTTCTAATATAGAACCAAAACTTCTAAACTATAAAATCGTAAATACTTTTGTGCACGATTCTTTAGCTTTTACTGAAGGTTTGGAATTTCATGATGGAAGACTTTTTGAAAGTACAGGGCAAAAAGAAGATTCCTATTTTAGAGAAGTAGACTATAAAACCGGGAAAGTAATCAAACAAGTAGATCTTCCTAAAGAATATTTTGGAGAAGGAATTACTTTTTTCAATGGAAAATTATACCAGCTTTCATGGCAGGAAAAAACAGGTTTTATCTATGATGCTAAAACTTTTAAACTGGAAAAAACATTTAAATACGATAAAGATATTGAAGGTTGGGGAATGACACACGATGACAAATACATTTATCACTCAGACGGGACAGAAAAAATCTGGAAAATGGATCCGACTAACCAAAAACTAATTGATTACATTAATGTTTATTCTGGCAGTTCAAAAATTAAAGCATTAAACGAATTAGAATTAATCGACGGGAAGTTTTATGCTAATGTTTGGCAAAAAGATGCCATTGCCATTGTAGATCCAAAATCTGGTGCGGTTGAAGGAATTATCAATTTATCTGGTCTTCGTAAATTTGTAAAAAGTAAAAATGCTGAAGTTTTAAACGGAATAGCATACAATCCTGCTACTAAAACTATTTTTGTCACAGGAAAATACTGGGATAAAATATTTGAAATTACTGTTTCAGAATAATTTCAAACAAATAGTTTTTACGAATTTCACAAGTTTTCACATCTTAATAAGTGAAAAATTGTGAAATTTGTGTTTTATAACAATCCTTTCTAATGATCACTTTAATCCAAAACATACAAGAACTACTACAGGTACGCGAAACTTCAATTGCAAAAGTTTCTGGAGCAGAAATGGCAGTGCTTCCAACCATCAAAAATGCTTTCTTAATCCTAGAAGACAATCTTATTTCAGATTTCGGATCAATGGAAAATCTTCCTGAAATTAAAGCAGACAAAATAATTGATGCAACAGGAAAAGTAGTCCTCCCCTCTTGGTGTGACAGCCATACGCATATCGTATACGCAGGAAATCGCGAGCAGGAATTTGTAGACCGCATTAACGGACTATCTTATGAAGAAATTGCTAATCGTGGAGGCGGTATTTTAAATTCTGCCAAAAAACTAAACGAAACTCCAGAAGAAGAAATCTACGAACAATCAAAAGTCCGTTTAGAAGAAGTCATGCATTTAGGAACTGGAGCTGTCGAAATAAAATCGGGTTATGGCTTAACCGTTGATGGCGAACTAAAAATGCTTCGCGTGATTAAACGACTTTCCGAAAATTATCCAATCACCATAAAAGCGACTTTTCTTGGAGCACATGCCTTTCCAACTCATTATAAAGAAAACAAAGCAGGATATTTAGATGAAATTATCAACGAAATGTTGCCAGAAATTGCCAAAAACAAACTAGCCGATTACGTTGATGTTTTCTGTGAAAGCGGTTATTTTTCTGTTGAACAAACAGAAAAAATAATGGAAGCTGGTATCGCATTTGGCTTAAAGCCAAAAATCCACGTCAACCAATTCAATTCAATTGGCGGTATTCAAGCTGGAATTAAATTTAATGCGCTTTCTGTCGATCATTTAGAGATTATGAATCCTGAAGACATTGAAGCCTTAAAAGGCTCTGAAACAATGCCGGTTGCTTTACCTTCCTGCTCTTATTTTTTAAGCATTCCATACACGCCGGCACGCGAAATGATTAAAGCGGGGTTACCTGTAGCATTAGCCACAGATTTTAATCCTGGTTCTACTCCATCTGGAAATATGAATTTTGTTGTGGCAACGGCCTGTATCAAAATGAAAATGACTCCGGAAGAAGCCATCAACGCAGCAACAATAAATGGGGCTTATGCTATGGGACTTTCAGAAACACACGGAAGCATTACAAAAGGTAAAAAAGCAAACTTAATATTGACAAAACCTATTTCTTCTTATTATCAGATTCCTTATGCTTTTGGAAGCAATTTAATCGAATCCGTTTTTATTGAAGGAAAAATTCTTCCTAACAATAATCCATAAAAAAAAGGTCTGTGAAATGCACAGACCTTTAATATCTAAGTGGTATTTTATCCCTTTGACAGCTTATCTTAAGCTGAAACTAGTTTTAGAAACTAATTCATCATTATCAAATACATTGATAAAGTAAGTTCCTTTAGCGAAATCTTTACCTGGTAAATCTTGTACAACATTTACAGATTTGTTTTCGTATTGCACAGTAGTTTTAAAACTGTAAGTCAATGTGTTATCACCAAAATTTTCTGTTTTCTTATCTCCTAAAACATTATTTTTAGAGTCGATAACTTGTACGTAGTACGTTTTATCACCAGATTTTGCAATTTGGTTCTCAGCAATTGTAAAACTTACTTTTAAAACATCAGCACGGCTAGCTTTATCAGTTTCAATTTGTTTTCCCGAACTTCTTAATTTGTAAGCTGCAGTTTTTGTATTCAAAATTGATAATTTAGAACCTCTTTCTACTGTTTTAGCTAACTCTTCGTTTTGACCAACTAATACTTCGTTGTATTTTTTAGATTCTCCTAAAACCACAATTGTACTATCTCTTTGAGTAGTTAAAACACCATTTTGTTTTTTCAACTCATCATTTTCAGCAACCAAAGTTTTCATTTTGCTTTGCATTGCTTGAACTTGAGATCTGTATTTAGAAACATCTCCTTTAGACTTATTTAAATCATCCATTAAAGCAACTACTTTATCTCTTTCCTGGATCAATTCGTCAGACATAGAAGTATTTTCTGCAATTGCAGCATCATAAGTAGCTTTTAACTCCTGTAAATCTTTCATTACAGATTCTTTCTCTGTCAAAGTTGTGGTAAGTTCCGTTTTAACTACCTCTGTATCAGAAGATAATTTAAAAATATACACTAAGCTACCAATCAGTAGGACTGCTAAAACTGCGATTATCGCTTTTAGACTTGAATTGTTGTTCTTTGGGTTTTCCATATTTAAAAAAATTTTCTTTAATAACAAATTTAAGAATTAATATAAGGTAATAACGTAAGTTTCTACAATTATATTATTTTTGGAAAATAAATTTTTTTAATGGAGAAATTAATCCCTTTCACTATAAATGATTTAGCAAAAGTCACAAATCATCGAAGCGGTGAATTAAAGTTTGGAGAAAAAATGATTGTCATCCCTTCAGGTGCTGACAAAGTTAATTTTCTAAAAGAAAGTGAAGCTAAATATGTGCTTCTTGGAATTCCGGAAGATATTGGTGTTCGTGCCAATTATGGAAGACCCGGAGCAGCTTCAGCATGGCAGTCTGCTATAAAAAGTATTGCCAACATTCAGCACAATCGATTTTGCAAAGGAAGCAACATTATTATTTTAGGACACATTAATGTTGCTGATGAAATGCGTGAAGTCGAGAATCTTGATTTTAACGATATTGATGATCGTTCCAAATTAAGCCAGCTGGTTGAAAAAATAGACAAAGAAGTTTCTCATATCATTTTTACTATAATTAAAGCGGGAAAAACACCTATTATCATTGGCGGAGGCCATAACAATGCGTACGGAAATATCAAAGGTGCTGCTCTAGCAAAAGGGAAACCTGTTAATGCCATTAATTTTGATGCTCATTCTGATTTTAGAATTTTAGAAGGAAGACACAGTGGCAACGGATTCTCTTATGCTTATGAAGAAGGTTTTTTAAAGAAATATTTCATCTTTGGTCTTCATGAAAACTACACTTCTAAAAGTGTTCTGGATATAATTAAAAAACTAGAAGATAGAGTTCGTTACAATACTTATGACAGTGTAAACATTAGAAAAGAGAAGGATTTCAACAAAGAAATGATTACGGCTCTGGATTTTATTAAAAATGATGCTTTTGGAATTGAAATCGACTTAGATGCCATTCCTAATATTGCCAGCAGCGCTATGACAATCAGCGGTTTTTCTGTTGAAGAGTTGAGACAATTTGTTTCTTTCTTTGCCGAGCACAAACACGCGGCTTATCTTCATATCTGCGAGGGCGCACCAGATTTGGACAATGCTCCAAATAATAATTTAATTGGTAAGCTGATTGGGTATTTGGTTACCGATTTCATTAAAGCAAACATCGAAAAAGAATAAGTAAATCGTCACATCAAATCCAAAAACAAAGCGTTTTCCCAAATAAAAGCCAATTCAAACAAACGATTGACTGAATAAAACTATCTTTGCACGTCATTTTAGTACTTAAAACTAAAATGTTTAATCCATAAGATATGTTATTCGAAGATTTATCACTTTCAAAAAGTATACAAAGAGCCGTATTTGAAGAAGGCTATTTAAATCCGACTCCAATTCAGGAAAAATCAATTCCTGTTGTTTTAGAAGGTCGTGATTTAATTGGTTGCGCGCAAACTGGAACAGGAAAAACGGCAGCATTTGCCATCCCAATCATACATCAATTACATCGAATTGTAGGTTCATCAAAAAAAGCGAAACAGATTCGTGCACTTGTAGTTACACCTACACGTGAATTAGCAGTTCAAATTGGTCAAAGTTTTGACACTTATGCCAAATATACCAATTTAACACAGCTTACTATTTTTGGTGGTGTTTCTCAAAATCCACAGGTTGATGCTTTAAAAAACGGAATAGATATTCTAGTTGCTACACCAGGCCGTTTGCTTGACCTTCATAAACAAGGTTTTTTAGATTTAAATCATCTGCATACTTTAGTTTTAGACGAAGCCGATCAAATGTTGGATATGGGTTTTATCAATGATGTCAAAAAAATTGTAAAACTTACACCAAAAAACAGACAAACCTTGCTTTTTTCTGCTACCATGCCAATTGCAATTCGCGAACTAGCCGAAATGTTTTTGCAAGATCCAGAAAAAGTAGAAGTTTCACCCGTTTCATCAACAGCAGAAAAGGTAGAACAGCGTGTTTACTTTGTTGACAAAACTGAAAAAAGGAACTTACTATATAGCTTAATTAAAGAAGAAAACTTATCAAACGTACTGGTTTTCTCTAGAACTAAACATGGTGCTGATAATGTTGTAAAAGCACTTCGCAAAAAAGATATTCCTGCAGAAGCAATTCACGGAGATAAATCTCAAAATGCAAGACAAAGAGTTTTAGACGCTTTTAAAAACAAAGAAGTTGGCGTTTTGGTTGCTACTGATATCGCAGCACGAGGAATTGACATTGAACAATTGCCGTATGTAATCAATTTTGATTTACCTAATATCCCAGAAACTTATGTACACCGTATTGGCCGTACTGGTCGCGCTGGAAATGGCGGAATTGCAATTTCTTTCTGTGGCAAAGATGAATTACCTTATTGGAAAGACATTCAAAAATTAATTAAAGTTGATGTAAAAACCATTTCAGATCATCCCTATCAATGGCATTCCGGAAGTCCTGAAGCTGGAGAAAAACCAAAAAATTCAAACAGAAGCGGTGGTGCTCATAAATCTAGAAAATCCAATTCTTCTAAGAAAAATAAAAAACGCTGGTATTAAACAGCGTTTTTTTCTTTTATAAGGTAATTGATTATTTTAAACAATTTAACAGGCTCAAAAGGCTTAATAATAATATCGTTCATACCAGACGAAAGTGCTTCATCTGTAATTTCATCTTTATCAAAAGCAGTCAATGCGACAATTGGCGTTTCTACTCCAGCAAGCCGAATTCTTTTTGTAGTTTCAAAACCATTCATTAACGGCATATTGATATCCATTAAAATCAAGTCGAAAACTTCATCTTCCAAAATTTTAAGCGCCGCAAAACCATCATCAACCACTTTACACGTATAATTATTTTTCTCAATGATCTTTTTCGTAACCAGCTGATTGATTAAATTATCTTCTACAACTAAAATTTTGTATGCTTCATAGGAAGTCAAATCAACTTCGATTTCATCGATAATACTTTTCGTCTTGGCAAGATCATGTTCGAAGGCAATTTCAAAAGAAAATGAAGTTCCTTTTCCAAGATCACTGTCCAAAGTAATGGTACTTCCAAACAACCCTAATAACCTCTTTACAATACTAAGCCCAAGTCCAGTTCCTTGGTAATCCTCTTCTTTTCTTCCAACTTGTACAAACTTGTCAAAGATTTTACTTTGATCCACAATTGCTATTCCAATACCATTATCTCGAATCAGGAAATCTAAATAGTTCATTTTCCCTTCAACTTTACTCAACTTGACGATTATCTCTACTTGTCCGTCTTTGGTAAATTTTAATGCATTACTCACCAAGTTCATCAAAATTTGAGATAATCTTAGTTTGTCACCAATTAAATATTCCGGAATATCAGGGTCAATCTCGATTGAAATTCTATTGTTATTTTTCTGAGAAAGAAAAGAAAGCGAATTTTTTATCACTATAATTTCGTCTGAGATATTGAATGTCAAATTCTCTAGGACAATTTTATTTTCCTCAATTTTATTAATCTGAAGAATGTCGTTTACCAGTGAAAGAAGATATCTGGCAGAAAATTTAAGCGAACTTAGATGCTGGCTTCTAGAAAGTTCTTTATGTTCTTCCAAAAGCATATTGGTAATTCCTACCACTCCGTAAAGAGGAGTTCGTAATTCGTGGCTTATAGTGGAAATAAATTGTGTTTTAAGCAAAGAAGCCTCTTCCGCAATTTCTTTTGCTTTTACAAGCTCTAAATTGTGTCTTTTCTTGAACCTGATATTCTTAACTAAAGTGATAATTAAAAAAAGAAGTATTAAAGAAATAAGAACAAACAGAATTACAATAATTTTCGACTTTTTAAGGCTTTGAGATTGTTCCACTTTCTCATTTTCGATTTTATTGATCTGCCTTTTGTATTCATCTAACTCAACTCCAATTCCCGCAATTGAAGCTTTCTTTATCTTCTTAACACTATAAATATCGTCAGAAACAGCATTATAATTAACCAGCGCCTGATACGCTTCTTTATGTTTATTTATTTTATTCAAGAACTTAGAATATTCCAAATATACACTTGCCAAATCTGTTTTTTCCTGCGCTTTTTTACCTAATTCAATTGCATTTAGAAAATAAGTATTTGCGGTATTATTTTCATTTTTATGACTTAAATAAATACCGTTAAGCATCTCCACAATAACCTCTGTCGATCCATCGCTATATTTGTTTTTAGCACTGTTTATATATTTTAGAAATAAATTCCCTTGTTCATAATTTTCAACATCAAAGTAAGCCCAAGCAATATTTACATTTGTAAAATAAACCTCCTTTAAATCATTTATTTTCAAAGCATAAGCAACTGATTTTTTATAATAACGAATTCCTTCATCAAATTGTTTCTTTTCAAAACAATACATATTCCCCAGATTATTGTAAATATTACTTTTTAGAGAATCGTTACTGGTTTTGTCGGCATAAAAAAGACTTTTTTTGTAGAAAAAAATAGCCTTGTCAAAGTCTGTTAATTCATTATAATTGGCTGCTATAATATTGTAAGACCGAGACATCAAACAATAATCTTTTAGTAAAGTAGCGGCATTAAGTGCGGTTCTGGAAATTTTGAGAGACTGATCAAAATTGGATTCTCTAAAATTTAAAAGTGCTTTTTTTACAAGCTTATCAAGTTCAGGATCTTGATTACAATTGGATTGAGATAATACCGAATTGGCACAGCAATTCAGTGCAAAAAATAGAAGTAAAAAAATCCGTATTGGGGGCATTAATCGGCTAATTTTCTCAAATATACACTTTAAAATAAAAAAAAGCTGCATTTCATAAAAAAATACAGCTTTTCTATTGTTTTTAAGCACACTAGGTCTATAAATATCCTATTCTTAGTGTTAAAATTTATTCTTTATTTTCTTCCCATTGTCCTACAACTGAGGTTGCTAAGGCATTTCCAAGTACATTGGTTGCACTTCTAAACATATCACAAAAATGGTCAATTGGAAGAATCAATGCAATTCCTTCAATTGGAATATCAAACATACCGCAAGTTGCTGCCACAACAACTAAACTGGCTCTTGGAACACCAGCAATCCCTTTACTGGTAAGCATTAAAACCAAAAGCATTGCCATCTGCGTTCCCAAATCTAAATGCACATTATAAAATTGGGCAATAAAAATACTTGCAAATGTCATATACATCATACTTCCGTCAAGGTTAAAAGAATAACCAAGAGGCAGCATAAACGAAACGATTTTATCTTTTACTCCAAAACCTTCTAATTCTTCCGTTAATTTAGGAAATACGGCTTCACTACTAGTCGTCCCAAAAGCAATCGCCAATGGTCCAGTTATACGTTTTAACAATTCTGTCATTCTTCCTTTTAAGAAAATATAACCGACTGCAATCAGAATAACCCATAAAGTACTGATACCAATTAAAAAAGACCCGAAAAATTTAAAATAAGTAATAATCAATTCTTCTGCATCTCTGATAGCAAATACGGCTGCAATTGCACCAAAAACACCAATTGGAGCAAAATTCATCACGTAATTTACCATTTTCAAAACTATATGAGACAACTTATCAAAAGCGCCAATAATAGGCTTTACAGTAGCGCCTAAAGATGCTGCTGCTAAACCAAAGAAAATAGAGAAAACTACAATCTGCAATATCTCATTTGTCGCCATTGCTTCGATAATACTTTTTGGCACAATGTGCTCAACGAAATTATCAAATGAAAGATTTTGTGTTTTACCTGTAACTTCAGAAGCTGCCGCCATATCGACGTGCTCCAATTTCAAACCAACACCTGGCTGTAGAATATTTACGTAAAACAATCCAATTAAAAGAGAAATAAACGAAGCTGTAAAAAACCATCCAATAGCTTTTCCACCAATCCTTCCCACGGTTTTAATATCCCCGAGTTTTGCAATTCCAACTACCAGAGTAGTAAAAACCAACGGAGAAATAATCATTTGCACCAAACGAATGAAAATGGTAGCCAGCATTTTTATTTTACTGCTAAATGCTTGTGCTGCTTCTGGCGAAATGGTATTGTGCAATATAATTCCTAAAATGGCTCCAAGAACCATTGCAATTATAATCTGCCCTGTTAATCCCGAAAGAAATGATGTTTTTTTAGTTTCTGTAATTTCTTGCATTAATTTATTTTTTGATTATTAAAATATAAGACCCTCACTGTCTTACCTTTTATTAATATGTTTTGTTGATCAAATAAAAATCAGCCAAAACAATTGCTGCCATTGCTTCTACAATAGGCACTGCGCGAGGCACTACACATGGATCATGACGTCCTTTTCCAGTCATTGGTGTAATGTTTCCTTTATTATCTAATGAGTCTTGAGTCTGCATAATAGTAGCAACAGGTTTAAAAGCAACTCTGAAATAAATATCCATCCCGTTGCTGATACCGCCTTGAATACCACCAGAAAGATTTGTTTTTGTAGATCCATCAGGATTATACAAATCATTGTGTTCGCTTCCTTTCATTTCAGAACCAGAGAAACCGCTTCCGTACTCAAAACCTTTCACAGCATTAATAGAAAGCATTGCTTTACCTAATTCAGCATGAAGTTTATCAAAAACCGGTTCACCTAAACCAACTGGAACGTTCTGAATCACACAAGTAACAACTCCTCCAACAGTATCTCCCTGTTTGCGGATATCACGAATATATTCTTCCATAATTGCAGCCGATTTTTCGTCTGGACAACGAACAGGATTGCTTTCTATTTTAGAGAAATCTAATTCTTGATAAGGCGTTTCTAAATGAATTGGACCAACAGAAGAAACATAAGCATTAATCTTAATCTCTGGCAGCATCTGCTTTGCAATTGCACCAGCTACTACTCTGCTCGCTGTTTCTCTAGCAGAACTTCTTCCGCCACCGCGATAATCACGGAAACCATATTTCTGATCGTAAACATAATCAGCGTGACTTGGTCTGTAATTGTCTTTTATATGTGAATAATCATCTGATTTTTGATTGGTATTTGGAATTATAAAACCAATTGGTGTTCCTGTAGTTTTTCCTTCAAAGATTCCAGATAAAAACTGAACCGCATCTGGTTCTTTTCTTTGTGTTACAATTGCGGACTGACCTGGCTTTCTTCTTGCCATGTCTAATTCAATTGCTTCAAAATCAAGTTGTATTCCTGGAGGGCATCCGTCAATAATGCCGCCTAAAGCTTCACCATGAGATTCTCCAAATGTTGTTACTTTATATAGGGTGCCGTAGCTGTTTCCTGCCATTGTATTTTGTTTTGAGCAAATGTAAGTTTTATGAATTAAATTAAAAAATTTAAAACTGGTATTATTAACTAAACATTAAGTCGGTTAAAAATCACAATTTGGTAAAATTATCCACATTTTCATAACCTTTTGATAAAATAAAACGCTGCAGATTTTTTTTAATTTGTAAAACTTCAAATCAAGAAAAATTGAAAAAAAGAAATGTCGAATTGGTCATTCTTTCTGATGTTCACTTAGGAACTTATGGAAGTCATGCAAAAGAACTAAACAACTATCTTTCAAGCATTAAACCGAAAACTTTAGTCTTAAACGGTGATATAATTGATGCTTGGCAGTTTAGAAAATCTTACTTTCCAAAAGCACACTTAAGAGTGATTCAGCGCATTATCGGAATGGCTTCTAAAGGAACAAAGGTGTATTATATTACTGGAAATCATGATGAAATACTTCGTAAATTCAGTGATATGAATATGGGGAATTTTGCTTTGGTCGATAAATTAGTTTTAGAATTAGACGATAAAAAAGCCTGGATTTTTCACGGAGATGTGTTTGACGCTTCAGTACAACATTCAAAATGGATTGCTAAATTGGGTGGATTAGGGTATGATTACTTAATTCTAATGAACCGATTTGTAAATTGGTGTCTGGCAAAATTAGGTCGCGAACCTTATTCTTTTTCTAAAAAAATTAAAGCCAGCGTTAAAAAAGCGGTTAAATTTATTTCCGATTTTGAAACTACCGCAACAGATTTGGCTATCGAAAAAAACTACGATTATGTGATCTGCGGCCATATTCATGAACCTAAAATCATGACCAAAGAAAATAAATATGGTTCTACGTTATATTTAAATTCAGGCGACTGGGTAGAAAATCTAACGGCACTTGAATATCATAAAAAACGTTGGAAACTATTCTCCTATAAAGCAAGTAATTTTGTTGAAGAAGAAAACCTTTTTGAAATGGAAGACATTCTCTCTTCACAATTAATATCATCGATAATATTGAAATAATTTTACTTTTATAGCTCAAAACAAGCAGATTGTAGTATTAGTAAAACAAAAATGTAAATTATATAACAATTTTCAAAAATATTATACGTTCTCTGTATAAGTGTAATAATACATTTGAAAAAAAATAATTTAACCATTTTATCATTTTATGAAAAAGATAATACTATCTGCCATTATGCTTTTTGGTTTAGCATTTACGGCTCAATCACAAGAAATTTCAAAACACGCATTAGGATTACGTTTAGGAGACAACAACGGATTTGGTGGTGAGGTATCCTACCAATTAGGATTAAATCAAAAAAACAGACTTGAATTCGATTTAGGCTGGAGAAACAGCAGAGATGTAGACGCTATCAAAGGAGTAGCTCTTTACCAATGGGTTTGGAACATCGAAGGAGGATTTAACTGGTACGCCGGTGTCGGTGGAGGTTTAGCTGCTTGGGATTATAACTACCACTACAATGACAACCGATTTAAAGACAGCGGAACTTATGTATTTGCAGCAGGAGATGTTGGTATCGAATACAGATTTAAAGAAGTACCACTTACATTGTCTTTAGATGCAAGACCTGAAATTGGTTCTGGATACTATGATGATGACAACTTTGGATTTGACGTTGGTTTAGGAGTTAAATTCAGATTCTAAATAAAAATAAAAAATAATTGTAAAAAGAAACCTGTCGTTTAAAAGCGACAGGTTTTTTTTTATGTATTTAACTAAGTTTCTAAAGCAAAATTCAAAAAGCTTACTATGTAAAAAGGACTTCGACTTCGCTCAGCCTGACATCTAACTCACAATCTCTCACCTAAGGACTAATAACTAAGGACTAAACTACTTAATAATAATCTCTTTTTTAGAATGTATTTTTACTACAGTGTAAGGATATGAAATAACCTGCATTGTCATAGCATCTTTCGCCGGGCTATTTTCTTTTACGGTTATGATGATATTTTTATCCGTTTCCTCCACTTTTTCAACATCTATAGAATAACCGCTGGTATTTTTTTCTCCCATATTCAAAATCACATAATTGTAATCATGAACATTTGGATTCTTCATCTTATCAGCCAAAAGCGGATCATTTTCCAACATTTTTATCTCGTTTGGCTCGGTTAGAATTTCAAAAAATTTAATATTACCACCGCCGTCAGATTGTTGCGTCAAAACTTCATATAATGCATTTGAACTTTCAACTTTCTTTACTCCGCAAGAAACTAAAACAAAAATTACTAAAATAGAAATTACCTTTTTCATTTATATCCCTTTAAGATTTAATGTTTTTCATACTTGTAATCATCCACCGCTTTTTGGTACAAAGCTTCATACTTAGGCAGAATATTTTTAATATCAAACTTTCTAGCCACTTCCAAAGCATTTGCCTTAAACTGATTCAATACCTTGTCGTCTCTCAGTATTTTTAAAGCATTTTCGGCCATTTCTTCAACATTTCCCACATTACTCAAATAACCAGAGAAACCGTCAAAATTCACTTCAGGCAATCCACCAGAATTACTTGAAATTACTGGAACACCGCAAGCCATTGCTTCTAATGCCGCCAAACCAAAACTTTCCGTTTCAGAAGGCAATAAAAACAAGTCGGTCATGCATAAGATTTTATCAATTTCATGACTGTTTCCAAAGAAAATCACCTTGTCTAAAATCCCCAATTCCTGACATAAAATTTCCGCTTTTTCTTTTTCAGGTCCGTCTCCCACCATCATTAATTTGGCCGGAATCTCCTTTTGAACGTTATAGAAAATCTTAATAATATCTGGAATTCGTTTTACTTTTCTAAAGTTACTAATATGTGTTATAATACGTTCATTTTCATTTGCCATTACATAACGATGGCAAGGTGCATTTGGATCTTTCTTTACTTTATCCAATTCGATAAAGTTAGGAATCACTTTAATTTTGTTCTTAATTTTAAACAACTTCAAAGTATCATCTTTCAAACTCTGCGAAACCGAAGTTACATAATCTGATTTATTAATACTGAAAGTAACTGCTGGTTTATAAAAAGGATGATTTCCAACCAAAGTAATATCCGTTCCGTGAAGTGTTGTAATCATTGGCAGATTAATGCCTTCATTTTTCAGCATTTGTTTTGCCATATAACCGGCATACGCATGCGGAATTGCATAATGCACGTGCAACAGTTCAATTTTGTACAACTTAACCATATCGACTAATTTACTCGATAACGCTAATTCATAAGGCTGATAATGAAACAATGGATATTCCGGAACATTTACTTCGTGATAATGAACATTCGGGTTTAGAAGAGCCAATCTTACTGGCTGACTGTATGTGATAAAATGTATTTCGTGTCCTCTTCTGGCTAATTCGAGACCTAACTCTGTGGCTACTACACCACTACCTCCAAAAGTAGGATAACAAACAATTGCTATTTTCATGGATTAAATTTAATTCTACGAAAATACTCAAAAATCACGTTTAAATAAGCTTTTAAATTGTTAGTTTTTTGACAAAATTAGACCAATTCTAGTTAATAAATATTTTTAGAAGCAACACAATATCGAATAAAAAGAACCATTTGTTCCACTATCCGCTAAATTCCTGATCAACAAAAACTACGACTGAAAAAGCCTTGTTTTTCTAAATCGGGAGATACCGCTTCTATCGGGGCTAAATTAGACCTTTTAGTTTTCAATTAACCGTTCTAAAACTGGGCAACCACAAACAAAACAACCTGTAATAAAAATAAAAGCCAAAAGAACAACAATGAAGGTTCTATCGTTTCAGAGATAAACTGATTTATTTTCAAAGAAACTATCTCTGACAATTTTAAATCTTCTTTACTAAAATCAACATCGTCCAATCTTATTTTTTGAAACAGATAATTAATAATTCTCTTTTTTATCCTTGAATTTTCCTTGTCATTTTTATTAGCTTCCAACAATTTCAATCTTAAAATTGATTCATTAGAAATTGTGCCTACTAAACTATTGGAGTCTGTTATTTTATCTACTAAAAGAACCACTTTCGAATCAATGTAATCAGAAATTTTTTTGTTTTTCCAAGTCAAATAAATCATCTGTTGAATTGCAACTTTATTAGCGATTACAAAATATAAAAAGGCAAAAACAGGCGCTCCTGCAAATAAAATAAATCCACAAATATTGTTAAAAAACAAACCAGTTAAAAAAGCGTATACATTTCCATGTCCACCACCTGCAAAATCAGCATTTTGAAAAAGAATTATTAAAAAACAGATTATCGTAAATACATTTCCGCTTACCATCACGATCAGCCATTTCAAACTTGATTTAGCCGAAATGCCAGCCATCATTTTAATTTCTTCTTTCATAAAATTCAAATTATATTACTGAGGTTTCAGAAAACAATAATAATGAATTAACAATTAGAATCCTACCAGAAATAAAAAAAGGCATGAAATTTAGTTTTCATGCCTTTTCAAATTATTTTATAGATTTTCTTAAAAAAACCTGCTGTGCCAGCTTTCGGCCGCAGGAACTTCCCAAGCGTCATTAAATTCTTCAATATTAGTTACCAGATTATTAAACACAATTGTATTTCCAGTTACCGCTTTATCTTTTACCATTTTCTTGAAATCAATTAATGGTTTATGTGCAATATGTTCTCCAAGTTTAAAAGTAACGTTCATTTTGTCCAATAAATCGACGTTGTACTTTTTCTCTAAACTTTGGATAAATTCAACCGAACTGTCAATAGAACAACCAGTCGCTGCTTGCACGTCCTGATTTACAGCCAATATTATAAATCGATTGTACTTTAATAAATAAGAAGCTTCAAGACTTGTACCATGCGCAGCCCATTGTTCCACGAACGCTTTTAAATCGGTTTCAATTTCAGAAAACTCTTCCTCAGAAAATTTTCTGTTCGATTGGTAAATCCAGACTCTAGACTCACCTGGTAAATCTTCAAAAGGTATATACATTTTAATTTTAGATTGTTGATTTTAGATTTTTTGAAGAGTTTCAAGTCTCAGGTTTCATGTTTAAAAACTTTGTCCCTTTGCATCTTTGCCTTTTTGAACCTCAAAAAATTATAAATCTTGTGCGTTTGCTATTAATTCAGCAACATCCATTACTTTTACTTCTCCCTCTTTATGTGCATGTTTAATACCATCTGTTAACATCGTATTACAGAATGGGCAACCTGCTGCAATAATATCTGGTTTTGCTTCAAGGGCATCTTCCGTGCGCAATACGTTTACTTCTTTGTTTCCTGGTTCTGCATCTTTAAACATTTGTGCTCCACCAGCGCCGCAACATAATCCGTTTGCTTTAGAACGTTTCATTTCTACCAATTCCACATCCAATTTCTGAATCAAATCTCGTGGTGCTTCGTAAACTTTATTCGCTCTTCCTAAATAACAAGGATCATGAAAAGTGATTTTCTTTCCTTTAAACTGACCGCCTTCTACAGTTAATCTTCCATTATCAATTAATGACTTCAAGAACTCTGTATGATGAATAACTTCGTAATTGCCTCCTAATTCAGGATATTCATTTTTTAATGTATTAAAACAATGCGGACAAGCCGTAACAATTTTCTTTGCTTCATAAGCATTCAGAACTTCAATATTCATCATCGCCTGCATCTGAAACAAAAACTCGTTACCCGCTCTTTTTGCAGGATCTCCAGTACAGCTTTCTTCTGTGCCCAGAACTGCAAAAGATACATTCGTACGATTTAAAATTCGCACAAATGCTTTGGTAATTTTTTTTGCTCTATCATCAAAACTTCCTGCACAACCTACCCAAAACAAAACTTCTGGCTGTTTTCCTTCGGCAAGCATTTCTGCCATTGTTGGCACTACTAAACTTTCTGACATTTCTCTCTCTTTTGTTTAAAGTTTAAAGTTTCAAATTTTATCCTGAAATCTGAATTCTTATTTATTATCGTGAACTAAAAATCAGTTCTCGTTTTTCCAATTTAATCGATCCTGCTGACTGTACTGCCAAGGCGCTCCGTTATTTTCGATATTCGTCATCATAGCATTTAATGACATTGGAGCAGCACTTTGTTCCATTACCAAATAACGACGCATATCCATAATAATAGACAATGGACTGATATTTACAGGACATTCTTCCACGCAAGCATTACAAGACGTACAAGCCCATAATTCTTCTGGAGTAATGTAATCGTTTAAAAGTGATTTATTATCTGGAACAAAAACACCTTTGTTGGCATCAATGTTTTTACCAACTTCAGTCAAACGATCTCTAGTATCCATCATAATCTTACGAGGAGACAATTTTTTCCCTGTTTGATTTGCAGGACAAGAAGAAGTACATCTACCACACTCTGTACAAGTGTAAGCATTTAACAATTGCACCCAATTTAAATCCTGAACATCACTTGCACCAAATTTTGCTGGCGCCGCATTTTCATCTGCCGACGGTGCTGCTGCAAATGGATCTGCATTTGGATCCATCATTAATTTCACTTCATTTGTTACTGATGCTAAATTATCAAACTGACCTTCTGGCTTTAAATTTGCGAAATAAGTATTCGGGAATGCCAAAAGAATATGAAGGTGTTTTGAAAAATATAAATAGTTCATAAAAACCAAAATACCTACTATATGCAGCCACCAAAACACTTCAAACAAAAGTCCCACCACCTCATTAGATGTACCATTAAAAATTGGCGCAATAAATTGACTTATTGGATAACTTCCTGCTTTATGAAAATGCGAATAACCGCCTGGTACATTCTGTAAATGCAAATCAGAAGCATTCATTAATAAAAACAGAATCATTAAAACGGTTTCGAAATACAAAATATAATTGGCATCGCTTTTTGGGAAACCGGTTAAATCAGAATGTATAAAACGTTTTAATCTGATAAAATTTCTTCTAAGCCAAAAAACCGTTACAGAAACAATTACAAGTATTGCCAATATTTCAAACGAAGCAATTAAAACATCATAAACCACACCTAAATACGGTGCAAAAACCCTATGAGTTCCGAAAAGCCCGTCAATAATAATTTCAAGCAATTCAATATTAATAATTATGAAACCGACATATACAAAAATATGCAGGATTCCAGCAACAGGGCGTCTCACCATTTTTGACTGCCCAAGAGCAATCAATGCCATGTTTTTCCAACGAGCCTTAGGATTATCTTTTCGATCCACATCTACTCCCAGATTAATGTTTCGGATGATTTTTTTTACGCTCGCTGCAAAAAAACCGAAACCAACTATAAGAAGTATGGCAAATAAAATATTATCTAAATAACTCATTTATAATTATTTTTTATCAGTTGAGTTTGTATCTTCTGTTGGTGCTACATAAGGTTTATTTTTCTTTCCAAAAAGAGAAACGTTTACGTAACGAGTTGGATAAAGACGTACATCTTGCAATAACAATTCAAGCTCTTTTGAAGTTTTTGCTAAGTTGTTATATAAGGCTTCATCATTTAATAATTTTCCAGCTGTACCTTTTCCAGAATTTAAGTTAGCCATTAAAGCATCTACTTTTGCCAACATCTGGTTTAAATTACGAACTGTTTTTCCTAAATCGGCTTTGTTTAAAGAATCAGAAATTTTATTAAAGTTGTTTGATACTTTATTAAAATTAGAAACCATTCCATTAATCTGTCCTTTATTAGTATCTAAAATATTATTTAGACTACCAGAAGCTTTATGAAACTGAGTCATTGTCTGACTTAATTCAGCAATTGTTTTCTTTAGATTTTCCTGTGTGTTTTTATCTAGTGTATTATTCAATCCTGTAACCAGAACATCAATATTGGCCAGCATTTTATCTAGTTTCTGCTGAATTGGCTCAATTTTACCTCCTAAAGATTCCGTTAATCCAAGTTCTACAGTTGATGCTAACTTTTGTCCGTCTTCTGCTAATTCTTTATCTGCAAAATTTGGAACAATTTTAATCTGTTTTCCAGCAATTAAGCTTGGAGAATAAATTGTAGCCGTACTTGTTTTCGAAATTGGAAAATCTGTTTTTAATTGAAGCTCAACTAATAATTTTCCTGTTACTTCGTCAATTGTGATTTTATTTACTTTACCAATTGCTAATCCGTTTAAGGTAACTGGTGCTGAAAGTGATAAATCTTCAACATTATCATATTCAGCATACAACATGGTATAATTTGTAAAAAGATCTTTGCCTTTTAAAAAGCTGTAACCCCAGATAAATAATAAAATCGATGCGATGACTAATATAGCCGTTTTAATTTCTCTTGTTAGTTTCAAAATTCTAAGTGTTTGTACAAAATTAATATAAATATTCGAACTTAGGCTTATTATTTAATCGCGTCCTGAATACTGATTTTTTCCCCATCTTTAGTTGCTACTAAAAATGCAGCGCCATACCCTTTACTTTTAGCTTCTTGCAAATACTTTTGTGCTGTTTCGTAGCTAGAAGTTTCTTCGTAAAAATACTTATATATATTGTTTTCAAATAACATGGTAACATTTTTAAGCCCTTTAAAGTTTTTTGGTTCCAATGGTGTTTTTTTGATACTTGCTATAAGCTGTACTTTAAAAAAAATCCCTTTTGGTGCATTTTTCACCGCAGTGACTGGAGTCGTTGTTTTAGGTTTTGCCGGAGTTGAAGTATCTTTTATGGGCCGACTCTCCTCTGTTTCGCCTCCTGAACCAAAGTATTCTCTTTTATAACTCAAAATAGCTTCGGCGATGGCTCTTGCAATATCATCCTGACCTTCTTCTGAATTTAAAATATTTCCTTCGGTTGGATTTGAAATAAAACCTGTCTCTACTAAAACCCTAGGCATATAAGCTTTATGAAGTACCATAAAAGGCGCTTGTTTTACACCTCCCTGGCGAAGTTTTTTTCCTAATTTTTCAAAATTATCTTCAATTTTAGTCGCCAGTGAAATACTATTATCCAGGTATTCTTCCTGCATTAAAGTCATTCCAATCATGGATTCGGGAGAATTTGGGTCGTAGCCCTCATATTTACGCTTATAATCTTTCTCTAATGTAATTACCGAGTTTTCTTTCTTCGCCGCTTCCAAGTTAGATGCTACTTTACTTAAACCCATTACATAAGTTTCAGTTCCGTCGGCTGCAGTATTTTTATTGGCATTACAGTGAATAGATACAAAAATATTTGAATTGGCTCTGTTTGCAATATTGGCTCTTTCGACCAAATCTATAAAAACATCTGTTTTTCTAGTGTAAATTACATTAACATTTGGATTAAGCTCTAAAATCTTCCCTACTTTCAAAACAATAGCTAAAGCAATATTTTTCTCAATCCTGCCACTATAAACAGCTCCAAAGTCATGATCTCCATGTCCCGCGTCAAGAGTCACCTTAAACACATTTGACTGACTCTGAGCATAAAAAGACAGAAATGTTAGAGATAAAGTAAATATTACCTTAAATTTGTTAATTCTATTCATAAATCTAAAAGTTAATTTTAATAAAATGCAGCTGTTATAATTTTTAGAATTGATTATTTTTGCCAAAAAATTATATGTAAGTTTGACATGTCAAAAAACACGCCATAATTTTACAAAAATAGCATTTAAACCTTTGCATACAAACTTATTTAATATCGTTTTAATATCATTTTTCCTAACTATAGGTTGTGGTAATTTATATTCGCAAGAAACAAAAAACCAAAAAAAGCCCTTACCTGCTGTAAAACAATCAGATAAAGAAAAACCTGCGCTTAATGATACCATAAAGTTGGATACGGTAAGACCCAAAAAGACTTTTTTGGATGGTAAAGTGAGATACAAAGCAAAAGATTATGCAAAAATTGATCAAACAAAAAAATTAATCACCCTATATAACGAGGCAGAATTATATTATAAAGATGTTGAATTAAAATCTGGTATAATTGTCCTTAATTACGAAAAAGATGAAGTGTATGCTGGTAGAATAAAAGATTCAGCTGGTGTTCTAACTCAATTTCCTAATTTCAAACAAGGCTCAAACGAAGTTCAACCTGACTCGATTCGTTTTAATTTCAAAACCAAAAAAGCATTAATCTATAATTCGAGAACAACACAAGGAGAATTAAATATTAAAGCAGCGATTACTAAAAAGGAAAACGATTCTGTTTACTACCTGAAAGGTGCTCGTATTACAACTGCAACTGATATTGACAATCCCGAATATTACTTTCGAACGAGTAAGATAAAATTTGTACCCGGAAAAAAAATTGTAACCGGCTTAACACAAATGGTTATTGCTGATGTTCCTACTCCGCTGGCACTGCCTTATGGATTTTTCCCTTTAAGTCAAGAAAAAAGTGTTTCTGGTATTATTGTTCCAAGTTACAACGATTCGAATACAAGAGGATTTTCATTGCAAAATGGAGGTTATTACTTTGCCTTAAGCGATAATTACGATTTAACTGTATTAGGAGATTATTACACAAACGGAAGTTATGCCATGCGTTTTGAATCTGCGTATGCCACAAGATACAAATACCGCGGTAACGTAAATATCCGTTTTGAAAATCTAATCAGTAGTGAGCGTGGTTATCCAGATTACTCTAAACAAAATATTTACAACATTCAGTGGTCTCATTCTAAAGATTCTAAATCAAATCCAAATTCAAGCTTTTCTGCATCGGTAAATATGGGTAGTAGTAAGTATTTTAAACGATCTATTAACCAAGCCAATATCGGATCAAATTTGAACAATACTTTAAGTTCCTCTATCAACTACAATAAAACCTTTAATACAATTCCGGGTTCTCGTATTGCATTATCTGCAACCCATAGTCAAAATACCCAGACAGAAGACATTATCATGACTCTTCCTTCGTTACAAGGAAGTATTGACCGTGTTTATCCTTTTGTTGGAAAAAATGGCGTAAAAAAGGGGTTAATTAAAAACATCAACTTACAATACAACGTAAGTGGTAAAAACTATTTCAAGACTAAAGATTCCTTATTCTTTAAACCACAAATGTTTCAAGATGCACAATTAGGAATGCAGCATACAATCCCGCTTAGCACCAACTTTAAGATTTTTAAATACTTTAGTGCCGGAGCTTCAACTACCTATCAGGAAACATGGGTTAACAAAACAATAAAAAAAGCCTACGACTCTTCTACAGGACAAGTAGAACCTAATACAGTAAACGGTTTTGACTCTTTTAGAACCTACAATTTCAGCATGAATTTAGGTACTACTATATATGGAACGTTTGATTTTGGAGAAGATAAAAAAATCCAATCCATCAGACACGTCATGCGTCCAAGTATTACCTATGCATACACGCCGAGTTTTGAGCGTTATTACGACACTTATGCAGTAGATGCATCTGGAACTATTACTAATCAATATACACGATTTGAAAATGGTATTTTTGGAGCACCTGGAAAAGACAACTCCAACATCGTCGGTTTTGCTTTGAGTAATACTTTTGAAGCAAAAGTTAGAGATAGAGACAGCACAAAAACAGAACCTAAAAAAATAATGCTGCTAAACAACTTAAACTTTAGCACTAGTTATAATTTTAATGCTGACGGCAAGACAACCTTAGCATGGCAACCTATTTTAGTTAGTGGTGGAACTCAGTTCTTTGACAATAAAATGAACATGAACTTTGGTGCAACTTTAGACCCTTATGCATTAGACAGCGGTAACAACAGAATCAATATGTTTAATATTGATAATGGAGGAAGTTTATTCAGATTAACTAGTGCCAATGTAACCGTAAACTATTCGTTTTCGAACAAAGGAACCGGGAAAGAAAAAAACAACCAAAGTCAGCGGAATGGAGGACGAAGCGACGACTTATTCGGAACGAACACCGATTTAAATGACAGCAGAAATAGTCAGTTTGCAAATGAACCAGAAAAAGACGATGTTATAACCGAATTTTTTAATTCAAAAATTCCTTGGGATATGACTTTAGCCTACTCATTGACTTATTCTAATACAACAAGACAGAATCAAATCTCTGGAAACTCCTTGATGATTTCTATTAATACTGATATTACACCAAAATGGAAAGGTGGTGTTTCTACCGGTTATGACTTTGTACAAAAAGGAGTTACCTTTACTCAATTTCGTTTTGAAAGAGACTTATTAAGCTGGAGAATGGCATTTAACTGGCAGCCAATGGGAACAAATTCAAACTGGAATTTCTTTATCGGAATTAAATCTGGTATGCTTAGCGATATTAAATGGAACAAACGAAGCGTTTCTAACCGATAAGCTACTCTCGAACCAAAATACTTTCATTATGAAAAAAATCATTTTTACAGATAAGGCTCCGGCACCAATTGGACCTTATAATCAAGCGGTTTTATCTGGAAACACGCTTTATGCTTCTGGGCAAATTGCAATCAATCCTGAGTCAGGAGAATTGGTTACAGACAACATCAACGACGAAACCAACCAAGTTATGAAAAACATTGCCGCTATCCTTGAAGCTGCAGACATGACTTTTGAGAACGTTGTGAAGTCAACTATTTTCATTATGGACATGAATAACTTCGGCGCCATCAATACGGTTTACGGATCTTATTTTAACGAAAAAACCGCTCCAGCTCGTGAAACGGTTCAAGTGGCTTGTTTGCCAAAAAATGTAAATGTTGAGATCTCTATAATTGCTGTGCAATAGCATCTAATAATAATTGTGCCGTTGCTTCATTAGTTGCCAGCGGCACATTATGTACATCGCAAACACGGATCAACATATTAATATCTGCTTCGTGCGGATGGCTTGACAAAGGATCTTTAAAAAAGAAAACCATTTGTGTAATTCCTTCCGCCACTCTTCCTGCAATCTGCGCATCACCTCCAAGAGGTCCTGAAAGCATTCTTTGAGTTTTAAAACCTGCTGCTTCCGCTTTTCCTCCTGTGGTTCCTGTACCAATCAGCCTTATTTTTTCATTGTGTAAAATCGCTTCATTTTTGATTAAGAAATCAATTAAATCAGCCTTTTTTCCATCATGAGCGATAATGGCAATTTCCATAAAACCAGAACTATTGATTAGCGACATGGTAAGCAATTAATCCATCAATAGGTCTTCTTAGAACATTACCTAATTGAAGTTCATATTTATCAAAAGTCTCTTGTAATTCATCTTTCAAATAGAAAGCAATAGAACCTACAAAATGTACTGGAACTTCTTTACAGTTGTCGAATTGTTTGATGTAATTCTTAACGAAAGATTTCATTCCTTTGAAGATAATTTTTCTGCAGAACTCTGTGTCTTTATGCTTAATTAAAAACTTAGCGTAAGTTGCTAAATAAGCATTTGGATTTGGCTCTTTATATAATTTATTTTTAATAAAATCTGGATCAACGTCGTACTCTTTCTCAAGCTCAACAGCCAATTCTTTAGGCATTTTATTAAAATAGTATTTTCTAATTAATTCTTTACCAAAAACGTTTCCGCTGCAGTCATCCATAACTATATATCCCAATGACTGTACTTTTTGGTGCAATACTTTTCCATCAAAGTAACTGCAGTTAGATCCCGTTCCTAAAATAGAAACAATCGCTTCCTGCCCTTTTGGAGTTGTTGCATAAACAGCAGCATAAGTATCTTCTTGAACATCAACAATAGCGTTAGAGAAATACTCTTGAAAGACTTGTTTCAAATATTCTTTCATTCTGTCTGTTCCACATCCTGCGCCATAAAAGAACAAATGTGATGCGTTTTTTTTGTTTTGTAAAATATCAAAACGGTCGTTTAATCTCGAAACAATTTCCGGTCCGTCAAGAATTTCAGGATTTAATCCTAAAGTTTGTGTTGTGAATAATACTTTTCCATTATCATCAATTGCAATCCAATCGGCTTTAGTAGATCCACTGTCAACTATTAATTTCATTTCTTTTAGTTTTTTGGATTAGGTTTCTCCATTCTTAATTTAAAAGTGTAATTTCTACATTAATCATAGAGGTAACAAAATAAGAAAATCCCGTTACTTACATAACGGGATTTTGCAAAAATATATATTATTATTTTAAACCTGCAATATGTACAGATAAATCAATTAATTTGCTTGAGTATCCGTACTCATTGTCATACCAAGATACTAATTTGAAGAAAGTAGAGTTTAATCCGATTCCTGCACCAGCATCAACGATCGAAGTTCTTTTATCTGAGATGAAATCTTGAGATACAACTGCATCTTCTGTGTATCCTAAAATACCTTTCATTTCATTTTCAGAAGCTTTTTTCAACACAGCTAAGATTTCTTCGTAAGTAGTTTCTTTAGCAACTTTTACAGTTAAATCTACTACAGAAACGTCAGCAGTAGGAACACGGAAAGACATTCCTGTTAATTTTCCATTCAAAGATGGAATAACTTTTCCAACCGCTTTAGCAGCACCTGTTGAAGAAGGAATGATATTGATTGCAGCAGCACGTCCACCTCTCCAGTCTTTTCTAGAAGGCCCGTCAGCTGTCATTTGAGTTGAAGTAGTTGCATGAACAGTTGTCATTAAACCTTCAACGATTTCGAAATTATCGTGGATAACTTTAGCCAAAGGAGCTAAACAGTTTGTAGTACAAGAAGCGTTAGAAACAACTAAATCAGAAGCTTTTGCAGTTTCGTGGTTAACTCCCATTACAAACATTGGAGCATCAGCAGAAGGAGCAGAAATGATTACTTTTTTAGCTCCACCTTTTAAGTGCTCGCTTGCAGTTTCGATAGTAGTGAAGATACCAGTACATTCAGCAACAACATCTACATCAACTTCGTTCCATTTTAAGTCAGCAGGATTTCTTTCTGCAGTGATACGGATATTTCTTCCGTTTACATACAATTTTCCTTCTTTAACTTCTACAGTTCCGTTGAAACGACCGTGAACTGAATCATATTTTAATAAATAAGCTAAGTGATCTACGTCTAACAAGTCATTGATTGCAACAACTTCTACATTATCTCTGTTGAAAGACTCTCTAAAAACGATTCTTCCGATACGGCCAAATCCGTTTATTCCTAATTTTACTTTTGACATTTTACTAAATTTTTGCTTTTGTTTTTATTACACTATTTCAAAGTCTAATTTCCTCACAATAAACTTCTCTCTATTTTAAACTTTTTATATGGTTTATGTCGACATAATGTCAGACACTCTTAATAATTCTCTATCAATTTCTGATTTTCCTTTAATAGCTTGTTCAAGTGGCGTTAAAATCACTTTATCTTCTTTAAGACCAACCATGTAATTTGATTTCCCTTCCAATAATGATTCAACAGCTTTTACACCTAGACGGCTTGCTAAAACACGGTCAAAACAAGATGGTGAACCACCACGCTGCATGTGACCTAAAACAGATACTCTAACATCGTACTCCGGTAAATTAGCTTCAACATAATCTTTTAATTCGAATACGTTTTTACCAATTTTATCTCCTTCTGCAATAACCACAATACTAGATGATTTTCCTGAAGCTTTACTTTTTTGTAGTGAATCTAAAAGACGATCTAAACCAAGATCCTCTTCAGGAATAAGAATTTCTTCAGCACCCGCACCGATTCCGGCATTAAGTGCAATGTGACCTGCATCTCTACCCATAACCTCTACGAAGAATAAACGGTTATGTGAACTTGCAGTATCTCTAATTTTATCAATACAGTCAACAACAGTATTTAAAGCAGTATCATAACCAAGTGTAAAACTTGTACCATAAATATCATTATCGATTGTACCAGGAATTCCGATTACAGGAAAATTGTATTCAGAGTTGAAGATTAAACCTCCAGTAAAACTTCCGTCTCCACCAATTACAACCAAAGCATCAATTCCAGCTTTTAAAAGGTTTTCGTGGGCTTTTTTTCTACCTTCCGGTGTTCTAAAATCAACAGAACGAGCCGATTTTAAAATCGTCCCTCCTTTATTTACAATATTATTAACGCTTCGAGGACCCATTTCTTTAAAATCGCCTTCGATCATTCCTTGATACCCTCTATAAATCCCTACGCATTCTATATTATGATAAGCACATGTTCGAACAACTGATCGTATTGCAGCATTCATTCCTGGTGAGTCTCCTCCTGAGGTAAGAACACCTACTTTTTTTATTGTTTTTGACATTATTTAAGTATTAAAGTTGTAAAATTAGCAAACATTCACCAGTATTCTCGTTATGTTTATTATAAATTAATAAAATATGTTAAATTCAAACGTTTTCGTTAATAAGTTTTTTGATGGCAAAAATTTCATTTAAAATAATAAAAGGCCTTTTTTTTAATTAAATCATCAAAATTAACAATACCCAAATGAAGTGTTATAAAAATCGAATTTTCTTTCTCACTTAAAAAATTCTCTTTTAGAGCCTCTAAATTTAGCACAAAAAAAACCATTATGAGAATAATGGTTTTATAAATGCTTATTTTTAACAAAGTGTTAATAATCGTTATCGTCCGGAATCACGCCTTGATTATTGTGAGGTTCCTGTTGTTTTTTCTTTTCTTTTTCCTTCTCTTCTTCTTTTTTCTTTTTCTCTTGCTCTTTTTCCGCCTTCTTTTTGTTTTTGTCAGATTCCTTTTTATTTGAGAAACTCATATAATCAGGGAGATAAGAATCTTGAAGATCGTCTGACGGACTTTTTCCCGCTTTTTCGATTTTATGGCTTTTAAATAGTTTATTCACCAATTCGCTAAACGTATCAAAATCTACTTCATAAGAAATACCGACACCTTGTGTATAACCGATTCCCTGTCCTATGTAATTGATATCATTTTCTTTATTAAACAAACGAAGATTCATTGTCCCGTCTTCATTTACACGATACAAAATTTCGATATCTCCAACAATTGCCGATTCGTTTACTCCTCCTACCGGAACTCCAAGTTTACCATTAATTGTAATTCTTTCATTAACCTGCGAAGAAATATTAGCCACAAACTGACCATCAACTTCCTGCCCCATTCTTCTATCTGCCGCAATATAATTCAAATCGATATTTACTTTATCGTTATCTGATTTTATCAGACTTCCAAACAAACTTGACGCGGTTTCTGTCAAAGTTCCAGAAAAATCGCCTTGACTAAATCCGTCTGTACTCATAAAAGAACCTGTCGATAACAAATACAAAGCTTGTGTCTGGCGAATATCTTTATCGTCTAACTTATATTGAATTTCTGATTTCAATACATTACTTACCGATGGAAATTGAATATCAAAATTAGGTTCCGGACTTGCTAAATCTCCTCTTAATCCAATAACTACCTCTACCGGCACTTTTTTATTAAAGGAAGAGGTATTATCTAAAAGCACGGCTGGATTGGCCTGCGTTTTATAAACCGCTTCTAAATTCAACTGAGCACGCATAGGGTTTCCTTCCCAAATAATAGAACCGCCTTTTTTTACAGCAAATTTCTTATCGATAAGTCCGCCGTATTTGAAATTATAAGTTCCTTCGTATGCTTGGAAATCTCCCCACATATTAAATTTACCCAGAGTATTGATTTTAAACAAAAGCGATCCGTATCCTTTTCCTTTCATTCCGTGACCCGAATTTCGATCTAAAATAACTTCTACTTCGGCATCTGGTGTAATATCGAAATCAAATTCTAATTCCAGACCATTATAATTTCTTGTTCTCTCCACAATTCCATTGGCGAGATTGTATTTTTCTTTCGGCGTCACAAAATGAATCCAACTGCTCTCTCCTACACTTTGTGCATTATTAATTGGTATTTTGACTTCAGTACCTTTTTCCGATTTCGCTTCTACTTTAATAAACAAACTTTCTACAGGACCTCTTATACTTGCCGAACCATTAATAAAAGCCGTACCAAAATATGCTGCATCATCACTATCTTTTGTATCTAAAGCCACGAGTCGCTTAGATGTGATATTTAAATCCAATTTCCAGTCTCCGAAATTATTATGTTCAATACTTCCATTCAGTAAACCTTTTGTACCATATTTAGTATCCGTCAGCTGATTATTTCTAAATAAGAATTTTTCATTAGTTAAATCAATTACCGTTCGATCACTTAATTCATAATCCGTATTTAAATAAGGAATTGTCATTCCTGCTTTTTCAACATACAAACGTCCGTTTATTTCTGGTTTTTTCAGATTTCCAACCACTGCAGCATTTCCAGAAACCGAACCACGGATATTGGATAAGACATCACCTCCAATAGTTCCCAAAGTAGCAAGATTAAATCCTTCGAGTTTTAAACTCATATCTACAATAGTTTCTTTATTTTCTATGGCAAAATTCCCACTCGCTCTAAACGATTCTGTAAAACCATTTTGTATCGACGAGTTGACTGTAAATTTCCTAAAACTTTCATCTCCCGAAATATCAAAATTAAGTGTACCTAATTCTGTCTTATTCATCACCAAATGATCAATTTTTATGGAAGCTGTTGGCTGGTAAACATTTTTATTCTGCTTATAATTAACACTTCCATTTAAATTACCATCAAAAACAAACTTCGAATTGACGGGGGTAATTTTGTTAATGTCGACATCTTCAAAATTCAGTACGAGATCTTTATAATCCTTTCCTTTGATTACTCCATTTAAATCAATTTTCTGGTTTTCATGAGATAAAATGACATTATCAATCGTAAAGTTTTTAAAATATTGATCAAAAACAATCTGATTATCGTTTGCAGCTTCTTCGTTTAAATACCAGATATAGTCTTTAAACTTCATCTCGGATTTTTTAATCCCGACGATATTATTTTTGTTTTTGTCAATAGTGTGATACAAATCCAGATTAAAATAGTCTTCTCCTTCATTTCCTCCTTTAAACTCAGAACGCACAAACAACGTATCTTTTGCTGTGACATTAATTAAATTAAAATCACGAATCTTATAATAAGGAGTTTTAATGCTATCTAATTCGATATAAGCATTGTAAAGTGCATTTTTATTATCAATATTAATTCGGATATTATCAAAAGTATTTTTGGCTGCCGTAATTTTTTGAGAATTGAAGCGAAATTTAAACTCTTGTAAATCAGAATCAATTTTCCCTCTTACTGTTGTAGAAGAATCGATATTAATTTCAGGATAAAGCATTTCGACTACTTTATCATAAACACGGAAATTGAATCGTAAAAATTGGCCTTTTCTAACTTTATAAGGTTTATAATTGGTATATAAACTTCCAACAGAGTTCATGACCAGCTTATCCAACTGATCAAATCTGAATTTCCCGACAATCTTTCCATCAACCACATCATTCGAACTAATCGTGATGGTTCTTAATCGATCTGCATCAAAATTAGAACTTACCGTTACGTCATCAAAAACATAACTGGCTTTAGGATTTTGATACTCAGCATCTTTCAGGAATATATTTCCTTGAAGGTTTTCTATAGAATTTCCTGTAACCTGAACCACTACATCTCCTTTAAAATGAGAAATAGAATCACTTACAAATTTGAGTTTTCTTAAATCTGAATTTTCTACGTTGATATGAAAATCATAACGATTTTCTTTTTTACTTAAATCCAGCAAACCATCAAAACTTAGGTTTAAGTTCGGATCGCTTACCGTAATTTGTCCTTTGTAATATGGAAGTTTAAAGTTTCCATTCAGTACTATATTATTATAGGTGTATTTGTTGTAATCTAGTTTTGAAATATCACCTTTAATAATGGTATTTAAGTATTTTTCGGTAAAACCAACTCCATCAACATCCAAATTCAAAGTTGTTTTTCCAAGATCTTTTCGATTTAAAACCGCTCCAATATCAAAACCATTCAGGATAATATTTCCAGAATAAGAAGCTTTATCAATAAAATCCATATTGTTCATATGAAGATCTACTTGACCATTTCCTACATCTGTTCCAATTTTAAAATCGGTTTCTAAATCTGTAGTCGAAACTTTTGCTTTTCCAACAATATTAAATTTTCCGATTCTTTTCATTTCTACAGGAAGTCTCTTTCCTAAAACTCCTGGAAGCAACATTACTAAATCGTCGTAACTAGAAAGCAGTTTATCAAACTTTCCGTCCATAGAAAATTTCTGGGTTTTACTGCCTAAAAGATTTCTAAAGTTGATTGTTCCGTTGATTTTGGATCCGTGCGTATCACTTAATCTTAACCTTGTAAGTGTCATATTATTCAGCGGACCATCTAACTTTGTTTTTAGTTTAAAATGTTGATTTCTACCCAAGCCATCATAAAAATGACGAATATCATTAGTTGCAATAGATGAAGAATCGATGGTTACATTAAACTTTACTTTATCTGTAAAATCAAGAAAATCTGATGGTTTATAATTCAAAATAGCCAAACCATAAATAGAAGATCTTTTGGTTTTAATAGCCAGATTTTCAACTTTAATCTGCTTTTTAGTATAACTAAACTTTCCAGCGAAATTCGAAACATACAATCCACGGTGATCCATAAAAGAAAAGCGATGAATCGTAGTATTTACATCTGGCCCATACAATTTAAAATCACTTATATAGGCGTTAAGTTTAGTAAAATCGAGGAATTTTGGCGTAGTCTTATTTTCATCGACCACAGAAAATCGTCCTTTTTCAATATAACCGTTTTTAGCAGTTAACAGGAAATGTTTAGTCGATTTTTTCTTTGGTGGTGTATTCTCTTCTTCAAAGGCTTGAATGAACTTATTCATATTATTTTCGTCCTCACCTTTATAGGTTTTCAGATTAAAAATCAAACCTGTCAGGCGCAAATCTCCAAAAATCAAATCTCCATCAAGCAATCTGCTGAAGCTCGCAATATCTGTAGTAATGATATCCGAATAAATTAAAGTCTTTTTATGATGATCGCGAATCAGCACTTTCTTTAATTTTACTCCTCCAAAAATATTGACAGCAGTTTTTTCAACACTGATATCAACTTTAAAATCTTCGTTCAAAGTCTTTGTTACGTAGTTCGCGATTTGAGTTTGAACTACAGGAAGCGACAATATGATAGCAAGCGCTAACAAAAGTAAAATCAACCCAATTAGGGTTCTGGATATTATTTTCTTTACTTTTTTGATAGCTTCTTTAATTTTAGTTTTCTTTTAAATTTATTAGAACAGACAAAGAGCGGCTGTTTTTGATAAAAATTCTTTAATTTTGGGCCACTGCTTAAATCAAAGAAATTTTAATCCTTTGGTTTGTCAAATATAATTCAAAATTTGTGCCTTTATATGCAAAATCCAGAGGTTTTTATTCTAGCCATCGAAAGTTCATGCGATGATACTGCTGCCGCGGTTTTACATAACGACAAAGTATTGTCAAATGTTGTAGCCAATCAATTAATTCATAATCAATACGGAGGTGTTGTTCCTGAATTGGCCTCGCGAGCGCATCAGCAGAATATTGTACCTGTGATCGATGCTGCACTTCGTAAAGCAAATGTACAAAAAGAACAGTTAAGCGCAATCGCATTTACGCAAGGTCCTGGCTTAATGGGGTCATTATTGGTAGGAACTTCTTTCAGCAAATCTTTATCATTGGCGTTAAAAATTCCGTTAATTGCTGTAAATCACATGCATGCTCATATTTTAGCCCATTTTATTGACGAAGAAGGCTATGACAAACCTGAATTTCCTTTTTTAGCTTTAACAATCAGTGGCGGACATACTCAAGTTGTAAAAGTGAACAGCTTTTTCGACATGGAAATTATCGGCGAAACTACCGATGATGCCGTAGGTGAAGCTTTTGATAAAAGTGCCAAAATTCTTGGACTTCCTTATCCAGGTGGTCCCTTAATTGATAAATATGCCAAGGAAGGAAATCCAAAAGCCTTTGCTTTTACAAAACCAAAAGTTCCTGGATTAGATTTTAGTTTCTCTGGTCTAAAAACCGCTATTTTATATTTCATTCAGAAAAACAAACAGGAAAATCCGAATTTCATTGAAGAAAACCTAAACGATATTTGTGCTTCAATCCAGCATACTATTATCGAAATTTTGATGGATAAAATTAAATTGGCCGTAAAAGAAACTGGAATTACGCAAATTGCAATTGGAGGTGGTGTTTCTGCCAATTCAGGAATTAGAAATACCTTGAAAGAAACAGAAAGCAAATATGGCTGGAAAACTTTTATTCCGAAATTCGAATATACAACAGATAATGCTGCAATGATTGGAATTGTAGGTTATCAGAAATACTTATCCAACCGTTTTGAAACTTCTGCCGTAGTTTCCAAAGCAAGAATTGAATTTTAAACATGCAGTTATTTTTTAATCCGAATATAGACGAAAAGACCGAAAGTTTTTCTTTTGATAAAGAAGAAAGCCGTCATATTATAAAAGTTCTCAGAAAGAAAGATTCTGATATTCTTCATGTGACCAACGGTTCTGGATTATTATTTGAAACCCAGATTACATTGGCTTCAGATAATAAATGTACAGTCCAAGTACTTTCTATAAACAATGCCGAAAAACCTAAATTTCATCTTCATCTGGCTGTTGCGCCAACGAAAATGAATGACCGTTTTGAATGGTTTCTGGAAAAAGCAACTGAAATTGGAATTCAAGAAATAACGCCAATTTTTTGTGATCGCTCTGAGCGAAAAGTCATCAATAGAGATCGTTTTGAAAAAATCATTCTTTCGGCAATGAAACAATGTAATGAAACTTTTCTTCCGAAATTAAATGAAGCTATTTCGTTCAAAGAATTTATTAAACAAAAAAACGAAGGACTTCAGTTGATTGCACATTGCGAAGAAACCGATAAAAAATCATTGAAAGAAGTTCTTAAACCAAATGAAGATGTTACCATTTTAATTGGTCCAGAAGGCGATTTTTCTGAAAAAGAAATTGCATTGGCATTAGAAAACAACTATAAACCAGTAACTTTAGGAAATACTCGTTTAAGAACGGAAACTGCTGCTGTTGTGGCTTGTCATAGCGTTGTTTTTTTTAATGAGGTTTCTAATTAAAACATTACTAAATCCAATAGCACTAGTTGTCATCGCGAGGAACGAGAGATCACACTGGTAACTCTACAAAGATTGGCGATATACCGTGAGGAATCTCTTGTGTGATTTCTCCTTCGTCGAAATTGACAAAACATATAATTATGAAAAAAATATTCTTGTTATTTTTATTGATTTCAATCTCTTCTTTTTCGCAGGAAATTGCTTTGCTGAAATACAGTGGAGGCGGTGACTGGTATGCTAATCCGACTTCACTGCCTAATTTAATCAGTTTTTGCAATGCTAATATTTATACCCGCATCAAAAACAAACCTTCGACTGTTGAACCCAGCAATCCAGATTTGTTCTCCTATCCTTTTGTACATATGACGGGACACGGAAATGTCGTTTTCAGCGATTCAGATGTAACTAATCTTAGAAATTATTTAACTGGGGGAGGTTTTCTTCATATTGATGATAATTATGGAATGGATCAATTTATTCGAAAAGAAATCAAGAAAATATTCCCTAATAATAGTTTAGTAGAAATTCCTGCCAATCATCCTATATTCCAGAAACCATTTCCTTTCCCAAACGGATTACCAAAAATCCATGAACACGATGGAACTCGTCCGCAGGCATTTGGAATTTTCATAGAAAATAAACTCGTGCTTCTTTATACCTACGAATGCGATTTGGGCGACGGCTGGGAAGATGCAGAAGTACACAACGATCCTGCAAACGTAAGAGACAAAGCCTTAAAAATGGGAGCCAACATCATCAATTATATTTTTACCAATTAAATTCTAGAAAGTGCAGCTTACTCACGAAGAAAATCAATTTGAAAGAAAAACTTTTCCGATTACTTTAGTTTGTGATCATATTTACTTTCAGCAGAATATTGGTTCTTTGTTCCGAATTTCTGAAGCTTTTGGAGTAGAAAACATTATCTTTTTGGGAAAAGATATTCCGCTGACACCTCGTAAAATAAACAAAACTTCCCGAAGCACACATCTTCATGTGCCTCACGCCATAATTGAAAATTATACTGAACTTCAAACCTATTTAACTGAAAATAGTTTTGAAATAATTGCTTTAGAAATAACTTCAAACAGCAAACCTCTAAAAGAAGTTGTAATTCCTAAAAACAAAAAAATTGCCCTTTTAATTGGAAGCGAAATCAACGGGATTTCAGAAGAACTTTTAACTATTTCCAACCAAATTGTTCATATCAATATGTTTGGCAAAAACAGCAGTATGAATGTTGTTCAAGCTGCAAGTATTGCACTTTACGAACTTACTTCTTTATAAAAAATCAGACTCTTAAAGTTTCTTTTAATGCAATATTTTGAATTTTGCATTAATTTGTCTTATCTAAATAATCGATTAAATGCAAATAATCACGACGAAGTACATCAAAAAAAATATAAAATAAGTAAAATCTTATTAATATTTTTATAAGCATTTTTGTAAGAGCCAGCATTTGTAGGGGGTTGTAAAAATTCTCACAAAATAAGTCTTATAAAATTTTTCTGTAATTTAATTTTGTTATAAAATTGCGGTAATGTTTAACTAATCAACATTTTTATAACAAAAACCCAAATTATTATGAAAAAAGTTATTATTACCACATTTGCGGCTTTAATGCTGTTTGCTTGTCAAAATGGAGAATCTGAATCTAGCAATGCAGATGCAACTGTTGCTTCACGAAGAGGATGTGCAACTCAAGAAGTTTTGGAAGCGCAATTAAAAGAAAATCCTATGTTAGCTGTTAGAATGAATGAAATTGAAGCATTTACTGCCAAATACAATCCTTCTAATTTTACTGGCCGTCTTGTAAATGGCAAAATTGAAATTCCTGTTGTCGTTAACGTTCTTTACAGAACTACAGCAGAGAACATTTCAAATGCACAAATTCAATCACAGATTGATGTTTTAAACAAAGATTTTAATGCCTTAAACTCTGACTATAATAATGTTCCTGCATTATTCTCAGGAGTTAAAGCTAACATCGGTATTACATTTGTTTTAGATCAAGTTATCAGAAAATCTACAACCAAAACTTCTTGGGGAACAAACGACGCCATGAAAAAAACTGCTCAAGGCGGACTTGCACCTACTTCTCCAACAACTAAACTAAATATGTGGTCTTGCAACATTGGTGGCGGTATCTTAGGTTATGCGCAATTTCCTGGTGGAGCTTCATCTACAGACGGAGTTGTAATCGATTCTCGTTATTTTGGTTTATCAGGATCTGCAAACGCTCCTTTTAACTTAGGAAGAACTGCTACACACGAAGTAGGACACTGGATGAATTTACGTCATATCTGGGGAGATGCAACTTGCGGAAGTGACCTTGTTGCCGATACTCCTACTCATAATACTGCAAACTATGGAGTTCCTGCATACCCACACTACAGTACTTGTTCTGGCACACCTGTAGAAATGACAATGAACTACATGGATTATGTGGATGATGCAGCTATGTACATGTTCTCAAATGGACAAAAAAGCAGAATTTCTGCCATTTTCACAAGTGGAGGTGCAAGAGCTTCATTTGCACAATAATTGCTGACAAAATACTAGGTGAAAGCGAGATCTAACAGGTCTCGCTTTTTTTATTTAAACTCAAATTTTAAAATGCTTTTTCCTATATTTATAGTCTAAATTTTAAACATGATCACGTCAAAAACTATTTCGAACGGAATTTTAAGAGCTTTAGCAACGATCTTAATTATTGGTATCGTTTTATATTTTTTATATAGCATTCAAACCGTTATTATCTATCTATGCATCTCTTTACTTTTGTGTCTAATTTCGAATCCGCTGATTTTATTTTTAAAAAATAAACTAAAATTCAGCAATACAATGGCTGCCACAACAACAATAATCCTTTTTATTTTTCTAATAGTAGGTTTTATTCTGTTATTTGTTCCTTTGATTATCTCTCAGGCCAATAATTTGTCTCTTTTGGATACGGCACATCTTCAAACTCAGTTCATGGAAACTGAAAAACATCTTGAAGAATATTTTAATATCCAGCATATCGATTTAAATAAAGTCATAAAAGATTCCAAACTTACTTCTGTATTAGACTTTAGTTATTTTACAGGATTTATCAATTCGATTATCAATTTTATGGCCGATATGGGAATGGGATTGGTATCTGTTTTTTTTATCACTTTCTTCTTTATAAAAGATCAAGATGTTTTTAAAGACCAAGCACGAAGAGTACTTCCAGACTCCAATGAAGACAAAATTTTAAATTCTATTACAAAAATAAACCATCTTTTAACCCGATATTTTATTGGTTTGTTACTGCAGCTGATTGTTGTATTCATTCTTTATTTAATTGTACTTCTTATTTTCGGAAATAAAAACGCCTTTGTCATTGCTTTTTTATGTGCGATTCTAAACATAATTCCTTATTTAGGCCCAATTATAGGAACTTCTCTAGCTGCAATATTAACAATGATCAGCATGATTGGCCAGGATTTTCAATCGGAAATTTTGCCAAAAACAATTTATGTAGTGATAGGCTTTTTATTGGTACAAGCAATTGACAATAATATCAGCCAGCCGATAATTTCGTCAAAAAGTGTAAATTCGCATCCGTTAGAAATATTCTTAATCATCTTGATCAGCGGTATTACGTTTGGAATTGTTGGTATGATTATCGCAGTTCCAGCTTTTACAATGATTAAAGTAATTTTAAAAGAATTTTTTCCTAACAATAAAATTGTCTCCGTATTAACCGAAAGAATTTAGCTTTGAACAATCCTATTTTGCATCCCGATATTCAAGAATTTATCATTCAGAATACGAGTGCAGATTTAACAAAATTAGCGCTTCAGAAAAATCCGTTTCCAGAAATGGATTGGATTTCAATTTTAAATCAAATTGAAGCACGAACAAAAGCAAAAGATAAACTTCCAACTTGGTTTTCGGAACAAAATATAATTTATCCGAGTAAAGTTTCGGTTGAGCAGACTTCTTCAGAAAAAACAGCCGCTTATAAAGCAGACTTAATTTCCGGCAAAACCTTAATTGACCTTACTGGAGGATTTGGTGTTGATGATTATTATTTTTCTAAGAAATTTGAATCCATTACACATTGTGAAATCAATGAGGATTTATCTGAAATCGTAAAACACAATTTTCAACAACTGCGAGTCGAAAATTGTATTTTTCATTCCGGAGATTCCATTCATTTATTAGAAGAATCAAATCAGAAATACGATTGGATTTATATTGATCCATCACGAAGAAATGATGCAAAAGGCAAAGTTTTTATGCTGAAAGACTGTCTGCCCAATGTACCTGAATTATTGGATCTTTATTTTGAAAAAGCGGATTCTATTTTAATCAAAACAGCTCCATTATTAGATATTTCTGCTGGATTATCGGAACTTAAAAATGTCAAAAACATTCATGTTATTGCTCTTGAAAATGAAGTGAAAGAATTACTTTTTGAAATTCATAAAAATTATTCGGGCGAAATAACCCTAAAAACGGCCAATATTTTAAAAGATAAAACCGAGACTTTTGAGTTTATTTTGGGAGAAATACTATATCCTTCATACGGTTTACCACTGAAATATATTTATGAACCCAATTCGGCAATCATGAAATCAGGAGGTTTTGATGAAATCAGTACTATATTTCAAATTAACAAACTGCACAAACATTCCCATTTATATACTTCAGAAAATTTAATTGATTTCCCAGGACGCAGATTTGAGGTTCAAAAAGTCATTTCATATAACAAAAACGAGATGAAGAATGAGCTTGTAAATCAGCAGGCGAATATCACAACTCGTAATTTTCCAGAGACCGTAGAAAACATTAGAAAAAAGTGGAAAATAAAAAATGGTGGAAATTTGTATTGTTTTTTTACAACCGATGTAAAAGATAACAAAATAGTTTTAATTTGCAGCAAAATAATCTAAGCAATGAAACAACTATTTACACTAACTCTTTTTTTATTAACTATTACCGCATTTGCACAAAAACCATGTGAATACAGTGTAAACGTAAATGACTCTATCGGATCTTATAAAGTAACGAACGAATTCTTAATGAGTGAGAAATATTTTGGAGGAACTTTTAACTATATCTTCTTCTCTCTTGCTCAGACTGATGGTTTGCCAACGCTGAATCTGCAATCTATCCAGAAAAGCAAAGATTTTATTAAGGCCAATTGTTTTGATAAAAACTCCAAAATCTTTTTACAGTTAGAAAACGGAAAAATAGTAACCTTAATACATATCGATCAGGAAAGCTGTGGTACACTGGTACGTGATGACAAAGATTATGATAACCGTGTGAATACTGGGATTTTCATGTTTATGAAAGATAATTATGAAGAACTCAAAAAGTCTCCAATCTCCATTATGAGAATAAAATATCTAACCAATATAGAAGATTATATTGTAAAACGTGAACTTACTTCAGAGTTAACAGGAAAGGTTACAAAGCCCAATACTTATTTCATGGAAAACATACGATGTGTTGAATAATTAATCGCATTTCCATTTCTGATTGGCTACTTTGTCTTTTAAACCTGCTTTTAAATTATAATGCCACCATTCAGAATCAAATGAATTAAAACCATTCTTGATCATTACTTTTTTCAAATAGGCTCTTTTTGAAAGAATTTCTTTTGAAAGCTGTTTGAAATTATGACTGGCCTGAATTCCAAAAAAATCAAAAGAAGTTCCCATATCGACTTCTTTACCATTTATATCAACCAAAGAAATATCTACGGCTCCTCCTCTATTATGGATGGAGCCTTTTTTTGGGTCGGCCACATACTCTGGATTCGATACAATCTCCCACATTTTTTTCTGAATATCCAGCGGTCTGTAACAATCAAATAGTTTGATTCGGTATCCTTTTTTCAAAAACTCATTATTGGCAGCAATTAAGGCTTTTACAGTTTTTAAGCGCAACATACATTCGGCACAATCGTATACTTTTGCTTTCAAAAAATTATCCTCGGTCGCATATTTCATATCATAAATAAAATTGTTGCTGTAATCCCTCAGATTTACAAAAGTGGTATCTGAAACCTTTGAATCCTGCTCATTTTCATAGGCTTCATGTTGCGCTTGTAAAGATGAAACACAAAAAAGAAAACCAATCAATAATTTTGAAAAACACTTCATTGCTTAATAATTTTTAAAAATTGAAGTTAAGCAAAAAAACTTAAATCTGCCTCGCTTATCACTTCTTCGCAAAATCTGAAATTCAATTTTTGAAGGACTACAAACGTCTTAATTTACTTTCAAAAGAAATATTATTTTAATATCTTTATAAAAATCAGCCCCTTACAACTTTATAAATTCTATTATTAATTCTAAAATCAGTTATTATGAATTGCAGCACCAAGTACATTTCTATAGTCTTATTGAGCAGTATTCTATTTATATCCTGCAAAAAGGAAATAATAAAAAGCGTTCCTACAACCGATTCAACTTCTATAAAAACAGAAGCTTTAAAAACGGATAGCTCTGTTATAAATCCAATAGATTCTCTATATACTTTGGTTGATAAAAGTGTGATTGGAACTCAGTTTTTAACCAAAAGCAGTCTGGCTCCAAGATTGAAAAAATTAATGGGCGCTGATTACGATCAAATGGTAAAATACTGGAATACTGAAACGCCTTTTGAAAAACAAGAAAATATACTTCATGCCTGGGGCTGTAAACAACATGACTGCAGCACTTACTCGTATGATCTTTATATTGATGTGAAAAACAATAAAATAAATGTTTACAAATTCGCCGAATCAAAACTCACCATTTTCAAAGAAGATAATTTTGATATTGAAATCAAAGACAATTTATTGAAGGATTTGAATATTAAGAAGGAGAATGTTAAGGGTTGAGAAGTTAAGGGTTAAGCGTTAAGGGTTAAGCGCAAAAACTCATAACTCATAACTCATAACTCATAACTCATAACTCATAACTCATAACTCATAACTCATAACTCATAACTAAAAAAAGCGGTTATAAAACCGTTTTTTTTTTAAATCTCTCCTACCATTAAAATATTTTCTTTTACACCTTTATTCTTCAGCATTCTAAAATGCGAACGCACGGCATGATAAAAAGGATAAGACGTGTAAGGCAAATTGTATTCTTCAGCATAACGCCTTATAATGGGTGTGATGTAAGGATAATAAGTATGTCCGACACCCGGAAAAAGATGATGTGCTACGTGATGTGTAAATCCGCCGTATAAAAAATTGGCTAATTTACTTTCTGTGCTAAAATCTTTGGTGACAACCATTTGATGCACAGCCCAAGTATCCGAGAGATTTCCTTCTTCATCGGTACTTGGAAAATGAGCATCTTCGTCGACATGAGTTGAAACTAAAGCGACAACACCTATGGCACTGCCACACATGTGCATAGAAAGCCAAGCAAAAAATACCATATACCAAGGCTGATTTAAAAGCATCATCGGGATAAAAAGGATATAAATCAAATTGATAATTTTGGCTGCAAATAAACGATAGACTTCTTCTTTCGGAATCTTCTCTACTATTTTTTTGACATAATTGTTTTTAGTACCAAAAAAATCTTTAAAGTCTCTGATATAAATCCAGTTCAAACTATACAACGGATAAATAAACCACATATAAATATGCTGGTATTTATGGTAATTAAACAATGGACTATTGGGAAATATTCGAATGATATCGCTCTGTTTAATATCAATATCCCAATCTGGAACATTTGGATAAGCGTGATGCAGACCAATATGACGACGCATCCAAAGCCAGTGATTACTGCCAAATAATTCTAAGACATACAAAAACCATTCATTATGCTTTGGTTTCTTAAACAAAGCTCCATGCGCCGCATCATGAAAAGCATTGATAAATAAAACAATCATTGTAATTCCAGACAAAATGTAAAAGAGAAAAAGTAAAGGAGTCTGGTTTCCAAAAATCAAAATACAGCCGTAGCATAAAAAGAAAACGGCTAAAAGTCCTAGAGACTTGACAACATTTAATCGATACAATGATGAGTTATTTAAGACCGTTTCATTCACTTCTAAACGCATCTTTTTAAAAAAATCATCAGTTCCAGGTTTAACATAAACCGGTCGTTTTAATTTTTCCATGTGGTTGTTGGCTAGAAATTGTTCTATCAAATTTAATAAAAAAAAACTTAACCAATTACAATACAACCACTTAAACATACCCTGTAATTCATAAAAAAACCACTCCTCATGAGTGGTTTTTTAAATCTTTTGGTTAAAACCTGTAAGTGTTAGATATTTTCGGAAAACTATTTAGAACTATTCCTCAAATTTTTTCTCTGCCAGCCGCAGTCTAATATTATGAATACGCCCTTCGATTTCTTCTAAGTCATTCAGCATATTCTGCTTTTCATAAACTGCTCCTGCTTCATTAACCATACTTTGCCCATCTTCTGGTGCAAAAAGATCATTTAAATCTACGTCGGGAAAGTTTTTACTTAAACTAAGAATAAATTCAGAGCCTATACTAGCCGTGCCATGTAAATATCTCCCAATCATTGCCGGGCTGAATCCTAAAATTTCTCCCACCTCTTTTTGCTTTAATCCTTTAGCCTTAAAGAATTTGCTTAATTTCTCGTTATACATCATTATTTAAAATCAAAAAAAAATATAGTTAAAATATATTTTTTAACATTAAAAAAGACAAATAATATAATATTATTCCTACATTTGTCTTTTAATAAAAATACTAATTAATAATTAGCAAATATATGTCAAAATTAATCAAAAATAGCAATTTTAAAGAAGATAATTCTCACAATGAAAAAGCTTATGAATTTATTAACAAGCATTTACCTGTAACCTATGTTGAGCTGACTATTTCGCGCATTATCAAAAAAGGACAGCCTGCTCCCAGTAAAGCTTTAATTAGAAACGTAAGAAACAAAACTATTGTACGAAATGATATTTTATTAGCGTTAGTAGAAGTGGCTTATGAAAACAAAGAAGCTATTGAAAGAATTAAACTTTTAACTTCTTAAAACAAGGATTACAAAAATTCCTTTTCATTTAAACCTAACTATTATGACTGACCGAAACAAAAACAATAGAAAACAAAATCGACAAACTAAATCTATTAAAGAGCAATTTAAAGTTACAGCAGCAAATCAGACAGATTCTGCAAATATTCCTTATTTATATGGTATGACTCTTGAAGAGTATAAAGAAGGTGCTGCCATACATTCTAAATGCTTTGATCAACTTAAAATGGTAAAAACTACTCTTTATAATTAGGTAAAAATCCCATCAAATACACATCACTGCTGTATTAATTTCAACCAAATTATCAGTAAATACAAGTCCTCAAGCACAATTCTTAAACCAGATATCTTTGGGCTAAAGATTGTATAATAGTTCAAAATTGTACTTTTTTGTAATTTGCCTTTGCTTAAGTTTCATTCTAAAACTTATTATTAAAAAGTAAATTATGTTCAAGTTCAGAAAACAATTAAGTTATGCTGTAATGGTATTTTTTCTTTCTGTTATAGCTTACGGCAATCCTGTTATTTATATAAACCAAATTGGTTTTGATCCAAAAAGTCCCAAAATTGCTATAATCGGGACTGAAACTCCTCTTCAAAATACCACCTTTAGTATTATCGATTCCAAAACTGGAAAAATTGTTTTTACTGCAAAAGTTGGAAATGCAGAAAGCGTTGACGACTGGAAACTTGGCAGACTGTTTTATAAAGCCGATTTTTCATCTTTCCAAAAAACAGGCCAATACAAAATCACAATAAAAAACGAGAATCAAACAATTACTTCTCCTTCGTTTGAAATTGAAGAAAATATATTGGCAAAACGAACCATTTCATCGATTGTACATTATTATAACAAACAAAGAGCTAATACTCCGGAAGAATTAGAAGCCGATAAAAACATTCTGCTATTTGGAAGCTCAAAAAAAGTCGATGTTAGAGGTGGCTGGTGTGATGCCTCAGGAGATGTGAGCAAATATTTTTCGCATCTGGCTTATGCCAATTTTGTATCGCCACAACAAACTCCTTTGGTAACCTGGTCACTAATAAATACCTCTGAAGCTATTCCGAAACAGCTTACAGAATGGAAAATAAAAGATTCATTGGATAATGAAGCCATTTGGGGTGCAGATTATTTAATGCGGTGTCTTTCTGATGAAGATTACTTTTATATGATTGTTTTTAGCTATTTTGATAAAAATCCTGCGGCAAGAAGAATCGTAGGTTTAAAGGCAAATAGTATTACTACAGATGAATATCAGGCTGCATTTCGCGAAGGCGCTGGTATGGCGATTGCTGCACTAGCTAGAATCTCACAATGGAAAAAAAACGGGGATTTTACATCAAGACAATACTTGGAAGGAGCCAAACGAGCTTATGCCCATCTTTTATCAAACAATACAAAGTACGATGACGATGGTAAAGAAAATATTATTGATGATTATTGTGCTTTAATGGCCGCAACAGAATTATGGATTACCACTAACGATGCTTTTTATAAAAACGAAGCTAGAAAATGGGCTCATAAGTTGGAAAACCGAATGACAGATAAAGGCTGGTTTAGAAGTAATGATGGCAACCGTCCTTTTTGGCACGCAGCAGATGCAGGTTTGCCAATAGTCGCTTTAACTCGTTATTTGAAAAAAGAAAATGATCCTGCTGAAAAAACAGCAACTATTACTGTTATAAAAAAAGCACTGGATTACAATTTGGCTGTGACTCAAAATGTTAGTAACCCGTTTGGTTATGCACGACAGACTTTTTTATACAATGATACAATAAAGGATGGCTTTTTTATTCCGCATGAAAACGAAACGGGCTGGTGGTGGCAGGGCGAAAACGCAAGATTAGCCTCGCTGTCAACTGCTACAATTGAAGGCGGAAAAGCACTCGGTCTTTCGAAAAATGATACTACACAAAAATCACTGGATGTATATGCTTCACAACAGTTATCATGGATCTTAGGCTGTAATCCTTACTCGATGTGTTTTATGTATGAATTTGGAGAGAAGAATGTTCCTTACATGCATTCTAATTACGGACACGGTTCTGAAAGAGGTGGTATTTCTAACGGAATTACTGGAAAAGATGGAAATGGAGACGGATCTGGAATTGATTTTAAAATGGAAGACAACGGAAATGAATGGCGCTGGACCGAACAATGGATTCCACATTCTGCATGGTTTTTACAGGCAATTACAGCTTTGGTTCAAAAATAAAAGAAAATGAAAAATTCAATATTTGCAATTGTTCTAGTTCTGTTTTGTTTTTTCTTTCATGGAAACTGCATCGCTCAGAAGTCTAAAAAAGGAAAGTTTAAAATGCTGGTTTTATATGAAAATGGAGGGCATCATCTAGATTTTACTAAAGCCGCTAAACCGTGGCTAAACAAACTGGCACTTGACAACAATTTCACAATCGATTATATTGAGAATACTAAAATCATTAATGAAACTATTCTAAAACAATATAAAGTCTTTTTACAGCTGGACTATCCTCCTTATGCTTGGAGTGAAGAATCTATGAAAGCATTTGAAAAATATATGAATAGTGGCAAAGGCGGCTGGATTGGTTTGCATCATGCTACTTTGCTTGGTGAGTTTGACGGCTATCCTATGTGGCAGTGGTTTTCTGATTTTATGGGTGGGATACGATTTGAAAATTACATTCCTGATTTTGCTTCTGGCAAAGTTAAAATTGAAGATAACACTCATCCTGTTACAAAAGGAGTTTCCACCAAATTTTTAGTACAAAAAGAGGAATGGTATACTTATAATAAAAGTCCGAGAAACAATGTTCATGTACTGGCTTCCGTAGATGAATCTACTTATATTCCTGATTCTAAAATAAAAATGGGCGATCATCCCGTGATTTGGACCAATACAAATTTTGCCTCACGAAATATTTATATTTTTATGGGACATTCTCCTGATTTGTTTCAAAATGAAGCATATACCACATTGCTTAAAAATGCTATTTTTTGGGCTGCAGGAAAGAAATAATTTTAGAAAATCCCCATATTTTCTGGTTTAATGGTAAATCCTATTCGGAGCATGCTTTTGTGTTCCTGATAGTCAATTAAACTTTCTGTATATCCTACAAACCATTGTAAAGTGAGATAATAGTTTTCATTTTTATAGGGTTTCCAATTGACTTGTGTCTGCAATGATCCATAATTGAGAAGACCGCTTCCTTTTCTAAAAAGCACATCGGCACTCCATCTTCCGGGTTTTATTTGATAAGTCGCACTTGCTTCGCCATAACCAACATATTTAGTCAATCCCGGATTGTCCTCTTTATCTACTAAAGGAATCCAGCCTCGTATTCCTACGGTCCATCTGGGCGAAATTTGTGATTTTAATGAAAAGGCGAGCATGTTCCAAGTTCTAGAATAAATAGAATCTCTTCCGTTTGATTCGTGTTCAAATGAAATAGTTCCGTAAGTCAATCTTCCTCCTTTTAAATAAAACGGACGAACAATGGCTACACCTGGATTAAAATTGATTTCAGAAAATGGTTTCGAACTGGCATAAATATCCCAAAAAGCTTTTTGTGTATACATTAAATAAGGGAAAAAACCACCAACCCATGGTTTACCAGTTAAACGCTGCTTAAAACTGATCTGATATTTTACATCGGCGGTATTACGGGTAACTGCTTCGTTTATTGGAATACCAGTTAAAAAATAATTATCTCTATGAACAGAAAAACTATGTTCTTTTAAAAGTGAATCTGCCGCTCGAAAATTCTTTTTTTCTTCTATAATCTGTGAATTAACTTTAATTGAAAATAAAACGAAACAAAATAATAGGCTTTTGATGTACATTCTTCCAGTAATAAAATGAGATTAATTTTAGCTTTGATACTAAAATACGTATTTTAAACCGAAATAAAATATTCTAATTACCAATTGATTTTTACATAATTTCTATATCATTTTTCTGTCAGCAGTTTTCCTTTTCCAATACAAAAGATAGAGAATTCCCATTACAAATAAGAGAATATCAATTTTAAAGATTTGTGGTATTCGGTCAATAATATCACTGTAATAACTTCCTCCTAGTAAAGCGCCACATCCAATTCCAATTTCCATCGAGATGTACATTGTCGCAATTGCTTTTCCACGGTGCTGCGGGTCACTCAAATCAATAGTCCATGCATTTATTGCTGGAGACAAAATTCCTGTTCCCATTCCGTAAACGGCTGCGCCCGCTAAAAGCATATTAACTGTCGTTCCTTCGCTTATGACAAATAATGCGATAGAAGTTATAATCAGTCCAACTAGAATAACATTCGTTCTACCGTATCTATCAGAAACTTTTCCTGCTCCAAACCTCATCATAACAGATGCTACAGTAAAAGCAGTAAAAAAGATTCCTTTATTGGCTGCTCCCAAATGTTGGCTCCAATCTGGAATTAATGTCAAAATCAATCCGAAAGCGGTATAAGAAAAGAAAGTTATAATTCCCGCTGGAAGTGCTCCACGGTCAATAATATCTCTTTTTCCGATAAAAAACATTGATCGATGTAGTTTTTCTTTTGCTTCTAAAGTCTCTTTCATATTAGCTACAATAACGATAGACAAAAAAGCTAAAAATGAAGAACTGTAAAACATTACATCGATTCCATACGCATTTACCACCCATCCGCCTAAAGCTGGTCCCAAAGCTCCACCGATACTAAAACACAATCCATGCATTCCTAAAGCTTCACCCCAACGTTCCTGCGGAATAATATCGGCCACATAAGCAGAAGTTGCCGTAGGTTTAAATCCCGTCGAAAAACCATGTACCAATCGTAAAAACAGAAAACCGGAAACCGAGCTTAAAACCGGATATAAAAATCCGCAGATTAAACATACTACAGAACCTACAGCCATAACCGGAACACGTCCCCATTTGTCAGTCAATTTTCCACTAAAAGGTCTTGAGATTCCTGCGGTAAGTGTAAAAAGCGATATAATCAGTCCTTTATACTCCGCGCCTCCTAAACTTGTCAAATAGCTCGGCAGTTCTGGAATAATCATATTAAAACTTGATGAAAATAGCAACGAACTCAGGCAAAGTAAAATGAACTGAAGCGTATAAATGGATTTGTTTTTCTGTGACATTATCAGGTTATTGAAATAATTGTTGCGAAAAAAAGAAGGTCATAAATCGCAAGTTGCAAAGATACTTTTCTATTCTGATAAAGGTTTAATAAATCTTTTTTTAAATCGAAAAAATGATTTAATACTAAATGAAGGCTTTTGACACATTAATTTTAAATGTTTAAACTAAAAGTTTTGAATTATGGAAATCCATAAAACTAATACTTCTTTTAAGTCGAACTTAGGCAAATAACCGAGTATGTATACTTAACTGTTATTTATAATTTAAATCTAAATTTATGCTTAAAAGAACTATTTTAATTGAAAACAAGTTTTCGATAACGGCAAAAAATAATCAGCTGGTATTAAAGTCAGAAATGAAAGAGAGTTGTATACCAATTGAAGACATAGGATTTCTTGTTCTTGATCATAATGAAATTTATCTCAGTATACCCGCTATGAATCTACTTGTTGAAAACAATACTTCAATAATTATCTGCGGAAAAAATCATCTTCCTAACGGAATGCTGTTAAATCTTAATAGTCATCATATTCAGCAGGAAATATTCAAGAACCAGATTGAAGCATCGATACCTTTAAAGAAACAATTGTGGCAACAAACTATAATTGAAAAAATTAAGAATCAAGGACAATTACTTCAACAAATAACTGATTCTAAAAATAGTTTTGCATTTTTAGCCAGTAAAGTATTAAGCGGAGATTCATCGAATATGGAAGGAGTTGCAGCGCAGCAGTATTGGAAACATTTTCCTCAGCCAAATTTAGAATTTAATGGAATAAAAAGAGAACGATATGGCGACTATCCTAATAATTTTTTGAATTACGGTTATGCAATTTTAAGAGCCGCAACTGCAAGGGCGCTTTCTGGAAGTGGACTGTTGAATACATTAGGAATCCATCATAAAAGCAAGTACAATGCTTTTGCACTTGCCGATGACATTATGGAACCATTTCGTCCTATAAACAATTTGGAAATATATTGAATTTTGGGAAAAGCCGAAGTTCCTAAAGAGCCAAAACCTACACAATTGGAATTGTTTTAATACTTCATTTATTATCCAAGTCATAACTTGATTTACCACATCCTAGAATATAAAAAATGCCTCAATTATGGACTATCAAACCATAAAAGAAGCATTTTTTCAAACGATATTCAACTCTAATTCATTGTATGTAAGCAGGAAACAATCCAACTAATATTGTGTTTTCTAATCTTTAATCAAACCACAATATGCTCAAATGAAAGCATTGGAAAGCGAAAATATCGTGTTTTCTAATCTCTGATCAAACCACTTACATTTATATTATGGAAAATTTTGCCTTCCAATTATTGCAATAATTTCTACTTTTTCCTTATTAATATTATAATAAATGGCATCTACTCCACAAGCACAAAATCGCTCTGCATTTCTATAATTCACTACAATTGGAAATTGATATGGATTAGAAGCTATTCTTTCAAAACAATCATACAGCATATTGAAATATTTATCGGCTTGTGTTAGTCCGAATTTATAAACGCCATATTCATAAATTCGCCATAAATCTTCTTTGGCTTCATTAGTCAAAAAATAATTATACACCTTTTAATCGTTTTTTAAACTCGGCTAGCATTTCTTCTCGAGTTTGTGTTTCTGCAAACCCACTTTTAACACCTCTATCAATTTTCATTTGAACAAAGTTGTGATATTCTTCACGTTCACGTGCTTGCTTGATTAAATAATTAACAACTTCACTCTTGCTGGTAAATTCTTCTTCTGCAACTTGTGCTTTCAGCCATTCATCATTTTGCTTGGCTAAAGTGATACTTTGTCGTGTCATAATAATATTTTTTATTGGTGTAAATTTACACCATTTTTTTTAAATAGAATCACATTTTAGAGATTATTCCTGAAACTGAAATTTTTACTTTTATTGGATTGAAGGTAGACCATCCTGTTTTTCCTTCACCAAAACTTTGAATTCTAACATAAAAAGGTTGAAAATTATTCTGTATAGATGACTCCGAACTTAATCTAAATTCATAAAATTTTAGAAGAAAGTTTTTGAGTTTTCCTTACTCAAACCAATATACTTTTTCAATATATTTGTAATTGATTAAAATTTCTAATCTTTAATCTTATCACAATAAGGCTATATGCCGTAGATGAAAATCTTTAGTCCTGCTTCGGTGGGACTTTTTTATGTTTAACTGAGAGACAACATAATAATAAAAAAAAAAGAGGCAGTCTACAAATTATAGACTACCTCCTCAAGCGAACGCAGAAGGATTCGAACCTTCGACCGTCCCAATATTAAAACCGGGGACTCTAACCAGCTGAGCTATGCATTCGGTTATTTTTTACATCATAAAATATAAAGCTCTCTGCAGCACTTCTAACTGCTTCTTGGGCATTTTTGATTTTGAAAAACCTTTGTTGGAGAACTTCGGAATTATATTGGAGGAGTTTTTAAAACAGTTTTTTAAATCTTCGAAAATTTCCGTTTTAGTTTTTGAGGCATCTATTAAAATCAGATCTTTAATTTCTTCTATTCGAGATAAACTATTATAGAGGTGCTTGCTAAACAAACACACCATAAAATTTGAATTTATGCTATCTAGTTCAAAAAAATCTAACAGCTCAGAATACTCATATACTACAAATACAGAATGATCATAACCTGTTGATTTATTTTCATTTTGAAGCAAAAAAGAATCCTCAGAAAATTCAAATTCCCCTTTAAATTTTCTTTTAAACATTTTTAAAAAGATTCCTTTATTGTCACGAACTAAAACTTTTTCTTTTTTAATCATCTCTTAAGAATTAGCATTTATCTTTTTTTATAATAGATTACACTTCACAAACACAGAACATTCTTTTTTACGCAAGAAAATCCCTTAACTAGAAGTACAGGGACTCTTTAATGGAAGCAATAGCATTTCATATCCAATATTCATTCTTTGATTTCAGATAATTTCTAAATAAAAATCATCCTTAAAGAATCAATACAGACAAGAAAATAAACAGTAGACCAAAAAAATGGTCTTTAAATTAAGATTTGGGAAGTCTTACAAAACTGCAAGAAGGTTAGCTGTTTATTCTTTGTTTTAAAACAATTAGGAATAAACATTTAGAGATAAAGGGGGTAAAAAAGAGATTACAACTCACCAAAAGGCACTAAGTAAGTAAATTGAAGATTTGGGGATTTTGCTTTATGGGAACACAAAAAAACAGTTCGTTAAAAACAACAATTTTGATTGGTTTCAGTTAGTTTAACACTATGCGAACACAACAATCGGCATGCATTTAATTCTAAAAGGGTTAAGCCCGATATAATATCGAGCTCATTATAATCAAATTCAATTATAAATTAGCAGCATTTTTAAACACTTCTATTTCTACTGGATTAAATTCTTAGTAAAAACAAAATTGCAAGTACTGCTGTTCTTTGTCATAAAACAGTCCGCTTATCTGATTTATATATCAATAAGCACCTGAGTAAAACTAAAATTTGAAAATAATAATTTTAAACGCCAACATTCATATTTGTTGTTTCTGCTGGACTGTAACTTTTCAGTTTTTTAATTTTATCGTTCAACTTCAGAACTCGATCTAATTGTTTCTGTTGGATAGTGTATTTAGTATAATATTTATACCATTCTTTTCCAATGAAAAAGGTTGTCACTGAAACTCCAGTAAGTAAACCTATAAGGTAATTAGTAATGTCCATGATTATTAGTTATTAGTTTATTTTTAAGTTTAATATTGAGTTTGTTTTTATTATTAAAAAGCATTTTTATCTCCTTTTAGGGTTACAATAACCGTTAAGAAGCAAATCTTAATATCTTTTATAAGACTCCAGCGTTGCACATATTCTATATCGGTTGTAACGCGACGTCTCATATCAGATACTTTTTTGGTTTCTCCTCTAAGACCCGAAACCTGAGCCAGACCTGTAATTCCTGGTTTAACAAAATGACGCACCATAAAATTGTTAATGTGGTCATTATAGTCAGATGTATGTTTAATCATGTGAGGGCGCGGTCCTACGACACTCATATTTCCGATCAAAACATTAAAGAACTGAGGCATTTCGTCTAAACTGGTACGGCGTATAAATTTTCCTATTGGTGTTACTCTACTGTCTCCTTTTTGTGCCTGCTGTGTTTCGTCTCCCATGTTTACGTACATACTTCGAAATTTATAGCACCAAAATTCCTGATTCTTCTTTCCTGTTCGCATCTGTTTGTACAATACTGGTCCTTTGCTCTGTTTTTTAATTATAAAAGCCAACAAAGGGTAAAGCCAAGACAGGACGAAAACAATTACCAAAATGCTGAATGTAAGATCAAAAATTCTCTTTGCCAATCTATTATAAGCATTTTGTAAAGGCTCAAAACGAGGCTTTATGACATGAAAATTATTTAAATGGCTTGAGTTAAAATGCTTTTTTGATATGGATGAAAAATCGGGAACAAATTTCAAACGCATACAATGTTTATCACCCAGCTCAAAGAAATAATTCAAGTCTGAAATAAAGTCTGGTTTAGACACAATATACAATTCGTTGATATCATTTTTTGAGGCATCATTAATAGCTTCTGACAGTGCGAAAGTAAACTCCTCATTGCTTGTATATTCTATAGACGAATTTTCGTTAAGAATACCTAAAAAATTAATAAAGAAGGAATTACTTTCTAAATGAGAAGCCAATTCGATACTGGTTTTATTAAAGCCCCAAATGGCAACTGTATATTGTTTAAAAACCCAACCTTTTATTTTTCCAATTACCAGAGTAAATAATATTCTGGATAATAGAAAATAGGACAATAAAAAACTTAGTTGAAATAAATTTGCCTTGCTTCCAAAGTTGTACAACACATCATCCTGAAAAATAAAAATGTAGCTGTGCCATAAAACTCTTTGTGTAAAAAAAGATCTCCAGCTATTGCGGAAAAATTCATCTAAACTAAAAAGAACGTCTACTCTGTACAATTGAAAGTAAGTAACTGAAAACAGCCAGCTTAAAATTGTAATTGGAATCATTTTATTGAGAAATAAGCCATTCCATCCAATATTTTCTTCGGTCGCAAAATTCAAAAAAATCATTGTTCCAACCACCATTGCAATCATATCGGCAATAGCGCAGCACATTATGAAAGTAAATTTATGTCTGTTTCGCATTTTTTATTTTTTTCAATAAATTATAACCTAATGCACCTATTAAACTTCCAAGAATTCCATAAAAAATATCCATTAAATCTGGGCTTCTCCTTTGAATTAAAAACTGCCCTCCTTCGGCTACACTAACAATGATCGCCGCAATAATTATGTTTTGTATGAAATTTAAATTTTTGTTATTATTTACTTCGTTTATATTATTTTGTTCAGCATATAATTCTAATAGAAAACCTACAGCTACAAAAGGAACAGCAGTGCGCAAATTGTAATAATGATTACTCCAATTTAAAAGCCATCCCGGCAGATAACTCTCACTAGATAAACTAGGATCTGACAGCCAAGAAAAATAAAAAACCGCACCAATGACCAAGAACAATAGCAATAGAACTATTTTATGAAACATTTTATATTATTTAATTTTAGTAAATAGGCCTTTCTACTCTTAAGCTTCTTTTACAGTAAGACTTCTTTTGTACCAAGGTTTCTTTACTTTCGCTTCCTGATAGTGGTAACCATAACTTACGCCATAACCATAGCCGTATGCCGTTTTCATGTTTACGCCGTTTATAACAATTCCAACGTTTTTAAGTTGCTCTTTTTTGATAAAATTACCAGCATGAACCAAATTGCTTTTATCTGTATAATCATATTTTACAACAAATACGGTTACATCTGCCAGATAACTGAAATTAAGCGTATCCGATACTATCTGTACTGGAGCAGTATCTAATATGATATAATCGTAAATTGTTCTGGCTTCTTCAATCAATGATTCGAAATTAGAATTGGTTATTAACTGAGAAGGATTTGGAGGAGCTTCTCCCGCAAACAAAACATCCAGATTTTTAGAAAACTTATCGTCTTTCTGAAGGAATTTTTTCCAATCATCATCTTTATTGGCCAAGAAATCAGAAAGTCCAGATACATTTCTCTTTACGCTGAAATAGTCATGCAGTTGGGGGTTCCTTAAATCGACACCTATAAGCAATACTTTTTTATTAAGATTACTAACTGTAATTGCATTATGAAAAGCGCAGAATGATTTTCCTTCTCCTTGAATCGATGATGTGTAAAGTATTACGCTTCCTTTGCTGTCTTTCTTCCTTGGCATCAAATAGGAAATATTAGAAACCAAGGCTCGTGATGCTTCGGCAATCAAAGAACGAGAAGTTGCTGTATTGTCTAACTTATCATTCAGACTTATTTTAGGAATATGTCCTAAAATTGGAATATCCTTAATTACCTTTTGAACATCTTCTTCATTATGAATTTTGGTATCCAGAAACAAACGCATATAGGTCACTCCGAAAGGAAGCAATAAACCAAACATAAAGGCTCCTAACATAAAAGCCTTAGGCTGTGGGAAAATTGCTGAATAATTGGTTTCAGGTGCATTCAGCGTTTTCAAATTAGATTCTAAGATTGCACCATTTAAAACGGCTTCTTCTTTCTTTTGCAATAAGGCCACATAGGTTTCTTCCTTCATGTTAAGATTACTGTTGATGTTCCCCAGTACCTTATCTTTTGTTGGAATGCTTTTTACTTTCGCTTCGGCAATACTTTGCTCTGTTTTATTGGCTTTATTGTTTTGATTCAGAAAATTTAAATATCCTGCAAGAGTATTTATTATTTCTTGTTTCTGAACCTTTAATTGTGTCATTAAAGTAATATAGGCAGGATTATTGCTTGATGCTCGCTGCAATATTAACTGGCTGTCCATAAGCTTGGTATTATAATTTACAAGCATTTGGTTTACGATAGGAGATTCTAAATTATAATCGGTTCCTAAAGTCTGCGTTGGACCAGATTGTTTGATATCGTTTAAAGCAAAACTGGCAAGAGATATTTGTCTTTCGTTAAGCATAGAACTCTCTTTTTTCTGACTTCTATCTGCCGTTTTTTCGGTAATGTAATTCTCCATTACCCCGATATCGTTATTTTGTAAATACTGTTCTTTTACACTTTCGATTGAATCTTTTTCTTTACTAAAGCTTTTAATTCTTTGATTTAAGTAGGAAACGGTATTTCTAAATACTTTTTGTTTGTTGACCACAATACTTTTGTCAAGCTCCACAATAATTTCGCTTAATATTTTTCTGGAACGGTCTGGGCTTGAACCTGTATGTTTTAATTCGATTACACCTTTTGCATTTTCATCGGCCATAACCATAAGAGCTGACTTCAAACTTTTTAAAGCTTCGCCTGTTGGTACAATATTTACTTTGTATTCATTATCAAAATAAAAAGATGGATTTTTCTTGGCCTTAGCCGATAATTGAATTTTAAACGGCAGGCCTGGAACTGATTCTTTTCCGTCGTATCCTTTTGCTGTATACGTTTTTTCTGTTTCAGGATTTGTTAAGGTAAAACCTTCTTTATCCACTTTAATTTCATAAGAAACGTGCGGTAATGAATCTCTTGAAACTGTTGGAGTTAAAACAAAAGGAACTTCATTTACATAATTATTTTGTACTGTAAATACCTTTTCGAAGTAATCAAAATTTAGATTTAGATTTTTTACTACATCCAATAAAAATTCATTTGAAGTAATCAGTCTTATTTCATCTTCTAGGTTTTCTTCACCGCTCTTTTTATCAGTACTAATCCTGATTATTTTTGTTTCATCTTCCTGCTTTTTGTCAATAAAAATCATAGCCGAAGATTCGTATGTTGGCGGTACTATTTTGATAAAAATATAGGCTGCTCCCATAAATACAATCAAGCTAAGTAAAAACCAAGGCCAATACTGAAAATACTTTAAAAATTCTTTTTTCAAATCCATAACTATTCAATTAATAAGACACAGTCGCATTAATAACCGTGAGTATGTTTTTAAATCTAATTCTGAAATACTCTTTTATATTCCGTCTATTTTTATTTTACAATAACTATTATCAGAGCTGCTAAAGAAGCTGTTATTCCCAGCAATTGTATTGGGTCTTTAATTAATCCTCCACTATTGGCTTTTAATTTATTTGGTGTTACAACAATTACATCACCTTGTCTGATACGGAAATTCGGGTTAGACATCCATGAGGCCGAAGTCAAGTCTACATGATAAACCAGACGTTTTCCATCAACTTCTCTAATCAGTTTTATATCTTTTCGAATTGCTGAATACGTTAAATCTCCAGCCATTCCTATTGCATCCAGAAAACTGATTGATTCTTCTGTAAAAGACTTTACCCCAGGAGCATTTACTTCTCCCAAAATGGTAAATTTATTATTGAGCACTCTAACCTGTACAGTTGGATTTACCAAATAATTCTCGTTGATAAGACGTTCTTTTATCTTGATTTCTGCGTTGGCAGGCGTTAAACCTCCAACTTTAACTTCATTTAAAATCGGCATCATTATGCTTCCCTGCGGATTAACCAGATATCCTGATAATTTCATCATATCTACAGAAGTTTGTGTACCGGTATTTCCATTATTGATATTAAAAGGCGCCGCTACTAACGGATTAAGATCTCCCACTTCCACTTTTAAGATGTCGTTGGGCTGTATTTTTGGCGAAGTATAATTTATCGTCGAATTTGCATACTTATCCAAATCTTGTAAATACAACATTTGCTTTTTTGTGGTGCAAGATTCAAGCATCAATAAAGGCAATAAGATTATCGAAAGGAAAATTTTCTTCATGTTAATTGTGGTATATATTAGTATTCTTTGATTACTCTTAATTGAATTGAAATAAAATGAAAACTATTCAGCGCTCAATAACCCCTTTATGATATGTGACTTAAACTAAACCTGCTTTCACTTTTTTCTATTTATAATGGCTTGTCTTAAATGATTACCTTTTGATAAATTGTCTTTGCAACTTTTAATTTCTGCTTTATACTTTCTAAAAAATTAAAAGCAGAATTCTTTTTTGTTAATGGGCTATATATTGTTTTAACGCAATTGTTTTTTTAAGAAATACTGTTTCCATCGCGGCTAAACCGTGATATTTATAAATTTTATAGTCTTCTTGTAAAACTTCAAAAGCTCTTTTAAAACTGGTGCTCATACCTCCCATTCTCATTTTTACGATATAAGAATCGATGTAACTCATCTTGATTCTATATTTGTATAAATAGCGAAGTAAGAATTCTGTATCCGAAGCAATTTTAAAGTCCAGGTTGTATAAACCATGTTTTTCAATTATACTTTTCTTTAAATAAACCGTCGGATGCAATGGCAACCAGCCTTCTTTTACTTTCTTTATGTTAAAAACACCTCCTATTCGATCTCTGATCAAACGTTCGTCATTATCGTTTGAAACATAAACTCCATCGCCATAAACTCCGTCTATATTGGCCTCATTTTCAAAACGGGCTGCAATTCTTGAAATGGCTTTTCTGTCAAAAAACTCATCATCAGAATGCATTAACCCAATCACATCTCCTGTGGCTAATTTTAATCCTTTGTTTATCGCATCATACATTCCTTTATCAGGTTCTGAAATGTATTGGCTTATTCTATCTTTATAGGACTCAATAATTTCTTTTGTTCCGTCTTTAGAATTGCCATCTATAATAATATATTCGATATTATTATAATTTTGTTCCAATACACTTTTGATCGCTTTTTCAATCGTGTTTTTGCGATTGTAACATACTGTGATTATAGTAACTCTCATAAAAATTATTTTTTCATTTATAAATATTCTTCTGTAGTTAACTGCTCTTTCACAATTTCAAGTTAAAATTAAAACAAAGGTATTTTACTAAAAAAAGTTCTCGATGAAGCACCTCAAAACTCGTTAAAAGCACAAAAAAGCCAGCTTGAGAATAAAGTGTAGCAGAATCTGTTTCCTTAATAAGGAAATTGAGAAAAAAAGCAGTTGAAAAAATTAGGGTGTTTTGTTAAAGAAAAGGCCTTTTAGTGTTTCAATAAAAGTTTGTCAAAATAGTTTATTGTAGCTATTAAACCTTCACGCAATTGAACTTTAGGTTCCCAGCCGTTAAGCTTGTCTTTTGCTAAAGAAATATCAGGCTGTCTTTGTTTTGGATCGTCTTGTGGCAGATCCAAATGAATAATTTTTGATTTTGATCCTGTTAATTCAATAATAGCATCGGCCAATTCCAGCATTGTAAACTCATTAGGGTTTCCAAGGTTTACCGGTCCAAGGAAAGCAGGGTCTGAATTCATCGTTCTAATGATTCCTTCTACTAAATCATCCACATATTGAAAAGAACGGGTTTGCAAACCATCTCCAAAAATGGTAATATCTTTTCCCTGCAAAGCCTGTACAATAAAATTGGAAACTACTCTTCCGTCTGCCGGATTCATATTTGGACCATAAGTATTAAAGATTCGGATGATTTTAATAGCCACTTTATTTTGATTGTGATAGTCCATAAATAAAGTTTCGGCGCAGCGTTTTCCTTCATCATAGCAAGAACGAATCCCTATCGGATTAACATGTCCCCAATAATTTTCGGTCTGAGGGTGTACAAGAGGATCACCATAAACCTCACTTGTACTAGCCTGCAATACTTTGGCATTCACACGTTTTGCCAATCCTAACACATTAATCGCTCCCATAACCGAAGTCTTAATTGTTTTTATCGGATTGTATTGATAATGTACGGGAGAGGCAGGACATGCCAGGTTATAAATTTCGTCAACCTCAGCATAATAAGGTTCTGTAATATCATGTCGAACCATTTCGAAATACGGATTATCTAATAAATCAATAATATTAGATTTTGCTCCTGTAAAATAATTGTCTAGACAAATTACTTCATTTCCTTCATTCAATAATCTTTTACATAAATGTGAACCTACAAATCCAGCGCCACCGGTTATCAGTATTTTTTTCATTAGAATCTATTTAAAGCGTATATAATATTCCTATTTCTAAATCTTTTTAATTTTTTGATTTCATTTTTAAGAGTAACAATCTGGCGTATGATCTTCTGATATGCCATGCTCTTAAAAATTCGCCTTGATTATAATGGTAATAGGCTTTTTCCCAATCGGCATTTAAATAGCTTTTCCAAACTGAAAATCCTCTGTGAACATATTTTCCAAGTACATCCCAAGGTTTTGGAGATCCAACAAAATGAAGAATGACTTTTTTAGCTTCTGGTCTTTTATTCTGTGCAAACCAAGGCATGTTAAATTCTAAAGGCAGAAAAGCAAAATTTCCAGCAAAAAAAGCATTCAATATAGTTTGATCATGTGATCTTAATTTAGTTCCGTATTTTTTTCCAAAAGCTAAACATTGATTTTTAATATCTTTCTCACGCCAATATTTTAGATTAAACAAGATTATACCAGCGTTAAATACAGCCAGATCCATACCTAGTCCAATCTCATTGCATAAAAACGGATGATCGAGTGCATCTTTCATCTTTCCTCCGTCTACCGCAGCGATTCCTTTTCCTTGAAAATCAAATCCTTCTAATGTTAAAACATCTAACTCGACAACTAAATCTGCATCCAGATATAAAACAGCATCTTCTTTTACATAATCCTGTAACAGCAATCGTCCGTATGTAGTCAAGTCTCCCTGCAAAGAACTAAAAGTTCCAAAATGCTCATTTACATCAAAGTCAATCAACTTTACTTCATTTAAACCATAAGTCAAAAGCAGTTTGTGGATATTTGATTTGTCCTCTATATTTAAATCAGAACATAATATATAAATATTGATTTTACTAGGATTAGAACAGTTGTCTAATAACGATTTCAAGGTTACACCAAGACCAATCATTGCTAATCTATTAACATTAAATGCTATATTCATCTTTAATTTTTTAATTATTTATTCTTTTTTGTTGCTCTTAAAACCTTATTAGTTATTCCATTCTGATTCGAATTTTTTCAGAATAATAAATTGCTCGTAAATACTTTTCATTACACAGAATTTAAAGCCAACTTTACCATCCAAAAAACCCATTTTTAGTATATACATATAGAAAAATTTGAATAAAGGGCGAAATGGCATTTTATAACTCAAAGCTTTTAAAACCCTTCTTTTTTCATGAGATTCTCCAGAAATCAATTTCCCGAAAGGTATTTTTTTGAGACTTACGTTTTTTTCATTTTCTGCCTCTTCGGCTGCATATCGCAAATGTTTGACAAACCATTGATTTACGCCTTTACTAAAAAAATAATGTTCGTATGAGTTTTCCAATTTTCCTAAACCTCTTTTAAGATCACATTCTCTTTGTCCGTGACCATATTGTTCGAAGCGGGCATCACTTAGTTTATGAAAACGCATTTGATAGACAGTTCCTGCTGAATGTTTTAGCCAAGTACCCCAAAGAATTTCTTTTGCCGGCACTAAAAATGCTCCATAATGATAACTTTCTATGGCTTTGTTGCATTCTGTTCTCAAAGCATCGGTAAAGTGTTCATCTGCATCGAGATGAAATACCCATTCGTATTTAAAATCAACAGTATCATTGGCAAAATTGCGTTGTTGGGCAAAATCTGAAAATTTATTCTGAAAAACTCTTGCACCATTTTCTTTTGCAATTGCAACAGTTGCGTCACTGCTAAAACTATCGATAACAACAATATCATCGCACCATTTAATCGAATCCAAACAGCCTCCCAGCGTATCTTCTTCATTGTAGGCTAGAATGACAATACTAAATTTATTTTCCAAAGCTTATATTCTTGAGGTTATATTTATTGATTATTCAACAATTCGAAGTTTAATTAATGTGGCAGGATTGCCTCCCATTACTGCATTTTTTTCAACCTTTTTATTGACAACCGATCTTGCGGCAATGATTGCATTGTCTTCAATGGAAACTCCAGGTCCAATAAATGCATCTGCTGCAACCCAGACACCATTTCCAATAGTTATAGGTTTTAAGATTAGAGGAAAATCAGTTTTTGTATAATCGTGAGAAGAGGCACATAAATACGTTTTCTGTGAGATAACCGTATTAGCACCAATTGTTATATTACCTTGATTGTAGCAATCTACGTTTGGTCCTAAACTAGAATTGGCTCCCATCTGCAGATTCCACGGAGCCCATATTTTTACTGAAGCATAAATATGAGTAGACCATTCTATTTTTGCTCCAAAACATTTCAGTACAAAAACTCTCCATTTTTTAAATAACCGAGAAACAAATGGACGAAACAGAATTATAGCAACACAATTCCAAATCAATCTTGAAATTTTGTTTTTTAAACTGAAAGAATGATTATAAGTTGATAAGTCCAATTTGTTTTTTATTTGAGTATAATTTTGTTGTATAAATCGACGATGTGATTGGTTACAGCTTTTATTTCGTATTTTTCTTTAACCAGTTTTCTGCCCTGCCATCCCATTTGTTCCAAAACTGGAGTTGGTGTTTCCAAAGCTTCTTTTATTGTTTTTTCTAAATTCGAAACCGACAAATCGATCCACCAGCCACATTTATAAACTTCCAGATCTTCCCAAGGAGTTCCTTTTGTGGTTATAACAGGAACGCCACTTGCGAGTGCTTCTGCTATTACGATTCCAAAATTTTCACTGTGAGTGGGAAGCACCATTACATCGGCAGATCGCATAAATTCCCATTTTTCATTACCATAAAGTGCTCCAACAAAACGTACATTTTCTAAGTCATTGGCACTTTGAATTAAACTGTGAAGGTAATTTTCGTCGCCACTACCGGCTATTTCTAGTGTCCAGTCTTCCGTGTTGCTGTTTCTCCAAGCTTCCAATAGTAATTCAATACCTTTCTTTGGATGTATTCGCGATAGAAAAATCATTCTCTTGGTTCCGTAATTGATTTTAATCTCTTTTACATCGCTAAGGTCAATACCGTTAGGAATAATGCAAATCTTATTTGTAAAACCTAAAGCCTTAATATTTGCCGATTCCATACTGGCTGTCGCATGAATATAATTTGCTTTTCTAAGCGCTTTTTTTTGATACAGAAACAAGCCTAGTTTTTTTTTCCAAGAATTATTACACATAATCCAAGGTTCCAACATGCCGTGAGGAGAAACAACTACTTTGATTCCTAATCTCTGAGCTGCTTTTTGAAAACCCCAGTTTTGAGGACTCCATATTCCGTTAACGTGAACTATGTCTGGTTTTTCTGTTTTTAAAAAATGATAAAACTCATTTACAACAGAAAACCATCGTGTAATGCTGGTGTCGAAAAATTTAACTCTTACTCCTTCCAATTCAATAGGAAAAGAAGAAAATCTTGTAGCAACGATAAGCTCAATGTGGTTTTTCAATTCAGAACTCAACAATCTCATGAATTCTGTAGTTCCTCCCTCTGTTTTATCGATACCAGCTATAAAGTGGATTACTTTCATTTTAAAACTATTTGTTTTTCGTATTCTTTAATAAACAAAACCCGTTTCTCTATTAAAGTACTTAAAGTCTTGTGACAATTCTTTGATTTCTTTTGCTGGATTCCCGCCGTATAAGCGATAAGGAATCGTAAAAGATTTATTCAATAGTGAATTTGCTCCCAATACGCAATAAGGAGGCAATGATGCACCACCTAAAATTGTGGACGCAGTTCCGACAAAACAATAATCGCCGATTGTAATAGGATGACTGTCCTGAATATTTAATTCGATATTAATCGAATGTGTCAGTAATTGACTTGCATAACCTGCTACAGTAACAAAATTTCCTATCTCGATACTATTGGTACAATCGATATGATGATTTTTTGTAATGGCAGAATGTTCGCCGATAATCAGGTTTGAATGCCTGTCTTTTTGATGCGCAAAATGCTTCGAATCTGTATTAGTAGGAAATCCAGTGATCCAATTTCCTCTTGCTATGCTGGAATGTTTTCCAATTTTAATTAAATCCAAATGCACTGCTACATTAAAATTTCCAATATTGGAATTAGCATCCATAATAAGCTTTTTAGGATAAATCCATGAAAGTCCAATTCTTGCCGAAGGATCAATTTTATATTTAAAAAACTGAACGAGGATGAATCTTTTAATTGGCCAAGGCATTAAAACGGCTAAAATTTTTAATACTATCACACTTCGTTTTTTATTAATTGAACATATTGATTTACAGTATTATTAAAATCAAATCGTTTGGCATTTTCATAGCCCTTTATGACTATTTCGTTTCTAAATCTTTTATTTCTTATTTTTTGAAACTGATCTAAAAAAGAACTTGGATTATCTGGATCGGCATAAAGTGCGGCATTACCGCCAACTTCATTCATCATTGGAGCTTTGTTGCTTGTAATAACAGGTGCTCCGCAAGCCTGAGCTTCAATTATCGGCCATCCGAATCCTTCTGAATAAGACGGAAAAATCATGGCTTGACATATCGAATACAATGCTATAATTTCATTGTTTGTTGGATTATGTATTTGTATAATTCGATCGGAAACCTTTAATTCCTGAATTAAGTCTAATAATTCTGAGTTTAAGGGTTCACCTGCCAGAACTAATAATCCGTCCCAATCATGCTGCAATTCTGAAATCATATAGATTAATAATTTCCTATTCTTTCGTTCCAAGTCTGAACCAACATGCAGTATTATCTCTTTATTTTTTAACTGCTGAAATTTATCAAGGATTTTATGAACCTCATCTTCAGACGAAGGGGCAAATTTTTCAGAAATCGCGTTGTGAATTGTAATCCAGTTTTTAGTTATTCCAGGTTTGTTATCAATTTCAATTAATTGATTCAAAGTAAAATCAGATACAGTCGCTAATTTTCTTGCTCCAGATAGTGCATTCAGAATTATTTTCTGCAATACCTGTCCCGATTTTGTTGCATGGCAATAAGTGCCAGAAAATCCTAAACCTGCTCGTATTGCCAAAACATCATGACAGGTTATTATCGTTTTGTTTTTAGGCAAAAAATAAAGATAAAATGCATTTGAATGATCACAAATATGATAATTTACCGATTTGAATAAAATTAAATTCGTAAACCTCAGTAACAAGAGCTTGACAGGAAATAAGACGAATTTATCTATATAAGCCAGCCATTTTATTAAACTGTTTTTATTGAAGGCTAATTTTCTAAAAATCTCATCAGGACGAATGGTACTGACATTAAATTTTGATTTTCTATATCCTTCAGCCATCAATATTTCAAAAATCTGCATGCTGTACTGCTTATCAGGCGCGTAATTGCCAACTAAGATTATTTCTTTAATCATAATGTGCTGTTTTCTAAAGGAGTATCAACTTTATTTAAAGCTGCCATAACTAAGCCGACCATAATAACTGCAAAACCCAATACAGATGGCTGTGCCCACTGTCCTTGAAATAATGCCGGACAAGCAGCACCGCAAAGAGTGAAAGGAAGCAGTCTTTCTTCTTTTGGCAGTTTCCATGATTTGACTGTAATTCTTAAGGCCAATACTAAACGTATCAATATGACTCCGCCTCCAAAAATGATTCCCTGTTCACCAACCAAACGACCAAATTCTGTTTCTGATACCAAGAAAACAGCTTTTCCTGTCAGCATTTGCGCGCCAGCATTGGTTCCCATACCTAAATTACCTTCGAACATTGGATGAGTAAAAAGATCGATAAATGGACCTAAAAAATCTCCAACAATTCGAAGAAGGATAGATTCTTTTAAACCTCCTCCAGCACCAGTAGATCTGTTTGCGCTATCAACGCGATCCATAAAAACTTCAGTTCCTAAGCTGAATATTGTCACGTAGTTTTGTAAAACTAAAAAAGCAATAACAAAAACAACGGCTGTAAATACCAACTTACCTAACATTTTTGCACTTGTTACCGATGCCATAATAGCAAAAAGCCCTACTATGAGTACTGCTACTACTGCACCTCGGCTTATCGTCAGTGGTAAAGCAATAACTAAAGCAATGGTACTGGTGTACAATAAGATTTTTGAACAATACTCTTTAGACAACCAGAAATAATATACAAAAACGGATACCGCAGTGTAAAAAATAGATAGTCCAGTAGTAAAAGAAAATGTTCCCGGCGGTCTGCTGTATCCCATAGCTCCAGAGAATCCAGCACTACCTTCTCCTCCAATACCAACATTTATGAAAGCACTTTGCGGACTGCTAAATTGAAAATATACAATGATGGTCATGAATATATTCAGCACCAAAAGAACGCGTCCTAGTTTGAGTATATCTTCTTTTGTAAAAACTTTTCCGATGATAAAAATGAGTGGAAAATGAAGCAGCATAATTCTTGCTCCATAAATACCCACAAATAAATTTCCGTGACCAAAAGTCAATGTAATGGCTAGACTTAATAATGTGAAAATAAAACTAAATACAATGTATGGAGTCATAAATTTCACATTCAGATATAGTGCTCTAACCAATATGTAAATAGCAATTGGATCACGAACTACCAACAGTGGAGTAGCCAAACTTGGTAAGATCCATTTGCGCAAAGCCCCTTCAAAAATCCAAAGAAAAAAATAAAGCCAAATGGTAATTTTCAAGGATTTATAATTCGGAATTACTTCTTGTTCATTCATTGTTATTCTTAAAAGATATTGTCTAAAAAGTTTTTAGTAAAGAAAGCTCATCGGCCATTTCCTGACCATAAACCGACCAAGGTCTGTTCTGTGCTTTTACTTGAGCTGCTAATCCTAATTGTTTGAGCAATGCTGGTTTTTCAAGTATCTCGTTTAGTACCTCCTTAATCGCCATCGAAGATCCTGCTGGAACAATCCATCCATCATTTCCGTGATCAATTAGGTCTGGACCTGCAGTGCGGTCTGTTGTTATCACAGGAACTCCCTGCGACATTGCTTCAGTGATTACCAAACCGAAACCTTCAAAAAGCGATGGAAAAACAAATACATCATGTTCTCTCATGCAAGCCAAAATCTGATCATGAGACAATGACGGAATCCAAGTATGCTGTTCTAAAGCCTGATTAAGAGCTTTACAATTAGGAACTGCTTTATGTCCTACAATTGTTAAATCAATTTTGTCTTGCAATCCGTCTACAGCTTCAAACAAATAGGAAAGTCCTTTTCTCTGCGATAATCCGCCTACAAATAAGACTTTAAGTTTTCTATTGACAAGCGGTAGATATTCTTTTTTACTTTTCACTTCGGGAAAACCGTATGGAATAACTTTTATTTCAGGTAATTGTCCAGAGTACTCTTCTAAAGTCTTTTTGGTAAAAGTGCTGGCTACAAAAATGACATCTGCCAAAGCTAGTTCTTGGTCTTTTTTATTTAATTTTTTAGTCGAATCGTTGAAACCTGTAAGTGTCTCTGCCCAATCAGGATTAATTTCAAACTCTCTCTTCATTAATAAACGGGCACTTTTCCAATAGCCAATCGGTAAATCGTATATACAATAAAGTCCTGTTTTTTTTGCTTTTAAAAAAGTAGCCAATGCTCCATCTTCATAAGCATAAACTCCAAAAACGCCTTTTCTTTTTGCTTTAGCCAAATTATCGGCTACCCATTTATCTTGTTTATGGTAAACATTATCAATACAAAAGAACCCTTTTTCGTGTTTTACTAAATAGTTCAAACGCAGTTTTGAAGCAATCAAACGTCCAAATTCAAAAAAGGATTTGGAAACCGTAAAATCTTTCCAGTTAGCATCTAGACGTCTTCTTTTTAAATCTTTCAGTTTAGGATTTTCTCCAAGCTTAAAAAACAACTGTCCCTGAAAAATAGCAATACAAGTATATAATTTATATAGCGTGTTATTTTTGTGCAGACCACTAATTAATGCTTTAGAATTTGCATTTAATGTTGGATGTGAAAACAAAATCATTTTAGCCATGCGTTATTTGTTGCTAGAAATTCACAAGGATTATATTTTAAATTCTCGGTTCTCTTTTTTTCAATTTCTTTTGCCGGATTTCCAATTACTATCGCATAATCTTTGACATTTTTACTCACTACCGCTCCTGCTCCTACAACTGCTCCTTTACCAATACTAACACCCGGTAATATAATTGCATTTGTTGCGATCCATGCATAATCTCCTATTGAAATTGGTGCTTTTTTATGTCTCCACAAAGGATCTGAAACATCATGAGAAGCGCTTAGAATAATGACACCGTCGTTTATGCAGACATATTTACCAATACTGACTTTATCATGTAGAGCAATTTCTACTTTGCCTAAAGTGCTAAAATCATCTATCGATAAATTTTCTTTTCTACCATTAATATTAACGATTCCTATTTCGGCTGTTTCGGCTATATTGGCACCGTTATTAATTAGTTTTTTTCTTCTTCTGTTATTCTTAATTAATTCTGGAAAAGTCAATAAACGTTTGGCCCAGCTAATAAAAAAAGCTTTGCTGAACGGATGGTATTTGATTCGGTTTTTCCATATATATCTTAGGCTGGCCATATCTTAAAACTTAGTTTAAACCACTTAGAAATTTTGTAGCTACAAACTCTAAATTATTGTCATTTAAAACAGTGAATTTTCTATCCAAAAAACTATTAATCGTTTTATGATTTTCGTATTTCATTAGATTTGAAGATACTCTTGGTTTAAATCCTCTTACATTCCAATCTCTCGCTACACATAAAACAGCTAGTTCGTGGTCAAACATAGAAGCCAGACTACCGCTTTTTTGATTTAATAAATAAGGCGTCGTTGAAATTCCGTATTGACAGCTTGATAAAATTTGGCTTATCTCAAAATCATTTACAAATCCTGTTACTTCGAATCTAATTTCGTTTGCCTTCAAAACTTTTTTCCACTCTTCGATTTCAGCGCCGCAGTTTCCAATAAAAACAAACTTTACTGTTCTAATTTCTTTAGAAATGGATAAGACAAGTTTTAAATCATAAATAAATTGTTCTACCGGAGCTCCGTAATGAATATTGCCAAAAACACAGAATCTCAAGTCCGAATGATAGACCATTCCTTTATGTTCGACTTCATTACTTCTGGCTATGTTGCTAAACAAAGGCAGTATTTGCGCATTGTAGCCTAATTTCGATATTTTAGATTTATATAAATCGGTTTGTGTATGAATGACTACTTTCTCTTTTGTTTTTAAAATTTTTGAAATCAGCGCCTTTTGTATCAAACCAATACACTTACTTTTAATTGTGGCATCTAAATCCATTCCAATCCACAATTCATGAAACATGATATGAAGCTTATAATTTCCTTTTAAATTCTTAAAAAACGAAGGCAACCAAAATGGTAATCCTTTTGGATTAAAACTGTAAGGAACAAATTGTAAACTGATCCAATCAGGCTGAAAATCATTTACTATTTGTTTTGTCCATGCAAATCTTTGTTTGACATCTGTAGCAACAGGTATACGATAAACTGTAACCTGATCTTTCCCAATCAATTGGTTTTCCGTCACAAAAAAATTGGATTGATTATCACATAGTGCCAATATTCTAACGTCATGTTTTCTATGCAATAATTCAGCACATAAACGGCGAGTGTAATCACCAACACCATCTTTTCCAGCTTCAGCGGAGCCACAAACAAATAAAATGTCCATAATTTGTGCTTGTATTAAAAAGTTTTTGAAGTTTTGAAGATTTTAAAGTTCTTTTAGAACTTTATTCTAGTCTAAATTGGATCTAATAGACTTAATTTTTAAGCCACATATTATATAGAAGACTTATAAAATTAACAACGTATATTTTAAATAATTTTCTGTTGACAATACAGAGATACAAACCATTCAATCTGCTTCTGCCTATCATCTGTTGAATAAAAGCTTCTTTATTTTCTTGTTCAAATTTCTTAAATGCTGCAGTAAGCGGGTGAGAATTTTTTTTTGAAGTGTTTAAATATTTTTCTATCCAGTTTTCCATTCCAATAATGGCAATTCTTTTTAGTTCTAAACTACTGGTACTTGTAATATTGGATTGATGTTTTCTGTAAAAAAATACAGGGCTTGATGTGTATGCTATTCCTTTATTTCCACAGGCGATAAAAGCCGAAATATAATCTGAAGACCAAGCCAAGGGTAATTTATAAAAACCTCCGTTACTTAATAATGTACTTTTTCTATAGACAAAATCAGAGATGAATTGTTCACTTCTTCCTTCTATACAATTTAAAATATAGTTATCAGTATCTTCATATTCAGGGCAGCAATTGCTCAGTTCAACTTCCTGAGATTTTTCATCTATAACTTTTATTCTGCAATGAAAAATATCTAGATCAGGATATTTATCGATTAACTTATTAAACTCACTTAAATAATCTGGAGACATTTTATCATCATCTCCCATTAATATAAAAAAATCGCCTTTTGCAAAACTTAAGCATTTATTCCAATTATCAATAACATGTTCTGCACCAATATTTACTTCATTTTCATAATAACGAATACGAGGATCGTCATTTTTTTTTATAATATCAAATATTCCATCGGGAGAGCAATCGTTAACTACAATCAATTCAAAATCTGTGAATGATTGCGACAATATACTCTCTATACATTCTGTGAGATATTGTCCTTTAAATGCTGGAATTCCAATTGAATATTTCATTTTGCATTTTTTTACCTCAAAAAAAACTCATTTAGATATCTGATCGTCATTCTTATTCAATTCCAGAATTTTATAATATCCGTAGCATACATGTAATACCATCTGTACAATTGCAACAAGAATATTTAAATATAGAATTCCTTTTAAAGTTGATACATCAAAAATAAAACAGCTCAGTACGATAGGCAGCAAACTTCCTGAAATCGAAATGTAATATTTTAAAACCCAGCCCCTGCTTAAATAAAGTCCCAATGCGGCGGCCATTATGGTGGTAATTGCAGTTCCAATCATTAACAAAACCAATTCTGTATTTAGTTTTTTGTAATTACTACCTAAAATCCATAAAATCTGATCCGAGAATAAATAGGTACAAACCACTATAAACAAAAGAAGTATTGTCATACCAACCAATATTTTGGTATAGTGTCGTAATAATTTTTGTGGCTGATTTTGTATTCTAGCAAATCTCGGAACAATTAATATCGAAAAAACGACCATCAACAGCGTTATGATTGAGCTTATTCTTCCAAGCGCCCCAATTTGTGCAATCGATGCTGGGTTTCCAAAAATTGAAATGATCCAAGTTGAAATCTGTCCCGAAAAACAATAATAAATAAGTCCTGGTAAGCTTTTTCTAACAATCGAAGAAATCTCTTTTTTTACTACTGGATCTTCCGTTTCTGATGTATCAGCGTAAACATTCGTATGTTTTTTCAAACGAATATTTCCATATATCCTTGCTATTCCGCTGGTTAAAATTGAAAGATAAGCAAAAGGAAATAGGAATATGGTTGAAGCCACCATTAACAATCGACCGAAACTTACAATAACTTGATTTCTTTGGAGTGGCAAAATACTTTGATTAAGTTTTAAAGGAATCTCCAATAAAGAATCCGACAAAGTAGCGTAGAATGCAGGAATTATAGACAATATAATCAGTATAGAAGTCATCCAGCCTGCTCCATTGTGAAGCAGTAAGTAAAGTAAAATCGGAAGGGATATAAACAAACTTATTACTGCAAATTTTTTACGCATTTCGAGTCCTGTAACCAGCACTTTTCCTAATTCTTTTTTGTTTTCCCAAACCTTTCCGCCTTGTGCCAATACACCTGTAGAAATTCCGCCGTCAGATAATACCGACATGGCGCCAAGCATTGTATTGGCTAAAGTATAGAAAGCGTATTCTTGAACAGAAAGTAATCGAATAATTAAAATACCTGAAACAAAACCAACTCCCTGTACAATAACCTGTGCACTTCCTGTTATAGAAATTAATTTTCCCCAGCTTACAATCGTATCGTATTTTGGATGGTCTTTAAGTTTTATCAAAATATCTTTCAAGAAATGAAATTAAAATAGTTAAAAAATAGATTCTCTTTTACAATTGAAAATTTCAGCCTTTTCCAATTCCTTTAACTCTAAAACCAATGTTTGTTAATTTTTCTGCATCCAGAATATTTCTTCCGTCAAAAACAAAAGCTGGTTTATACATTTTGATATATATGTTTTCCCAGTCATATGTCTTAAATTCATCCCACTCTGTTAATACTGCAACAGCATGAGCCTGATCTAGTGCCTCTTTTGGATCGCTATAAACATAAATCTGATTTAGCTTTGCTTCTATTTTTTGCTCTGTAAATCCTTTTAATTCCCATAAATAACGCATGTCAGCTTTAATTTTTGCTTCAGGAACTTTTGGATCATAAACATGTATCTGTGCACCATCTTCAATAAGATGTTCCGCAACATAAATTGCAGCCGATTCTCGGGTATCATTAGTATCCTTTTTAAAAGCCCAGCCTAAAAAAGTAATTTTTTTATCGCTAACCGTATTAAACAAAGAGCTTATAATTTTTTTAGCAAATCGATACTTCTGATAATCATTTAAAATAATTACCTGCTCCCAATAATCAGCAACTTCTGGCAGATTAAAAAAACGGCATAAATACACGAGATTTAAAATGTCTTTTTGAAAACAAGATCCTCCAAATCCTACAGAAGCTTTGAGGAATTTAGGGCCAATTCTACTGTCTGTCCCTATTGCATTTGCTACCTCATCAACATTTGCTTCTGTGACTTCGCACAAAGCGGAAAGTGCATTTATTGAAGAAATGCGCTGTGCCAAAAACGAATTTGCCGTTAATTTTGATAATTCAGATGACCAAACATTGGTAGTCAAAATTTGTTCTGGCTTCAGCCAGTGTGCATAGATATCAACCAGTGATTGAATTGCTTCTTTTCCCTCAGGAGTTTGCTGTCCTCCAATCAATACTCGATCTGCGTTGAACAAATCTTCTATTGCAGTTCCTTCTGCCAAAAACTCTGGATTAGATAAAACTTCAAATTTTACTCCATTACCAGTGCTGTCTAAAATTGTCTGTAATGTTTCGGCAGTACGAACTGGCAGAGTAGATTTTTCTACAATAATTTTATCGTTTTTAGCTATTCTGGCAATTTGTCTTGCACATAACTCAACAAACTTTAAATCAGCGGCCATTCCTTTTCCCTCACCATACGTTTTGGTTGGGGTATTAACAGCAATGAAAATCATATCTGCAGCATCAATAGCATTATCTACATCTGTAGAGAAAAAAAGATTACGTCCTCTAGCCTCACCTACTACTTCTGCAAGTCTTGGTTCGTAAACAGGTAAATTATCTAAATTTTCATCGTTCCAGGCCGCAATACGGCTTTCATTTAAATCAACAACAGTAACTTTAATTTCCGGACATTTTAATGCGATAACCGACATTGTAGGACCGCCTACATAACCAGCACCTAAACAACAAATATTTTTGATTTTCATTTAAATATGTTTTTTTGAAGGCAAAAATGTTTATTAACTTTATTCTAATTTCCTAATTTCTTATTCGTAGTAATTCATTATTGTAAAGCCACATTCTCTAAGAAGCTGTTCTTTTCTCATCAATTTTAAATCGGACTGCATCATTTCCTGCACCAATTCTTCGAGTTCATATTGACATTCCCAGCCAAGTTTAGTCTTAGCTTTGGTTGGATCACCTATCAACAGATCTACTTCTGTAGGTCTAAAATAGTTCGGGTCAACAGCTAATACTTCTGTACCAACTGGAATTTGATAATCAGGATTACTGCATGATGCTATATAACCTTTTTCATCAACACCTTTTCCTCTAAACTCTAATTCTATGCCAACTTCTGCAAAACTCATTCTCACAAATTCACGAACTGGAGTGGTTTTTCCTGTAGCAATAACCCAGTCTTCTGGTTCTTCAGCTTGTAAAATCATCCACATCATTCTAACATAATCTTTAGCGTGCCCCCAATCGCGTTGGGCATCTAGATTACCCAAATAAAGTTTATCTTGTAATCCTAAAGCTATTCTTGCAGTTGCTCTTGTAATTTTACGGGTCACAAAAGTTTCCCCACGGATAGGTGATTCGTGATTAAACAAAATACCGTTACAAGCATACATTCCATAAGCCTCTCTGTAGTTTACTGTAATCCAAAAGGCATACATTTTTGCTACTGCGTAAGGGGATCTTGGATAAAAAGGAGTTTTTTCAGTTTGCGGTACTTCTTGCACTTTTCCATACAACTCTGAAGTAGATGCCTGATAAATTCTTGTCTTTTTTTCTAATCCCAATAAACGTACTGCATCAAGAATTCTTAATGTTCCTAATGCGTCAACATTACCGGTATACTCAGGAGTTTCAAATGAAACTGCTACATGACTCATCGCTGCCAAATTATAAATCTCGTCAGGCTGTATTTCCTGAATTAAGCGAGTTAAATTTGTACTGTCGGTCATGTCTCCATAATGTAATATAAAATCCCTATGTTTTATATGAGGATCTTGATATAAATGGTCTATTCGATCTGTGTTAAACATCGAAGTACGTCTTTTTAATCCGTGTACGATATAGCCCTTTTCTAATAAAAATTCACTTAAATAGGCTCCGTCTTGTCCTGTCACTCCCGTAATGAACGCTGTTTTTTTTAATAGAGTCATAATGTTATTATAAGGCACAAAGGCATTGTGTTGCAATGTTGCAAAGTTTATAAAGTATTAACTGTAAGGTTTTTGTAGATTTTCTAGAATAAAAAGAGGTCGTAATTAATAGCTCTTTTGTTTTAGGTTTTTAATGTTTTCTAGAAACCAATTGTAAGTTTTTTGTATTCCTTCTTCTAAGTTCACTTGGTGTTTCCAACCAATGTTATGCATTTTAGAAACATCCATTAATTTTCGAGGTGTACCGTCAGGTTTGCTTTCGTCCCAGATGATATCTCCAGTATGTCCAACAACTTTTTGAATCGCAGTAGCCAATTCCTTAATTGTCAAATCTTCTCCTGTCCCAATGTTGTATAAATGTTCTGGAAGTTCATTTTCTAATGCAAAAACTACAGCTTCAGCCATATCATCTACAAATAGAAATTCCCTCATCGGATTTCCAGTTCCCCAGAGTATTACTGGAGCATTGTTGCTTTCTTTGGCTTCGTGAAATTTACGAATCATAGCTGGCAGAACGTGAGAACTTGTTAAATCAAAATTGTCATGTGTACCGTATAGATTTGTAGGCATTAAACTCACAAAATCTTTTCCGAATTGTTCACGAATGGCTTCACATAATTTTACACCCGTAATTTTAGCCAAAGCATACCATTCATTCGTCTTTTCTAAAGGAGCAGTAAGCAGATACTCCTCTTTTAATGGCTGTGGTGCCAATTTGGGATAAATACAGGAACTACCTAAAAAGATAAATTTTTCTACATCGGCATTATGAGCTTCATTAATAAGGTTATTCTGAATCTGCATGTTTTCCATTAAAAATTGAAATGGAAAATCATTGTTGGCCAAAATCCCGCCTACTTTTGCTGCAGCATCTATAATTACATCTGGCTTAACTTTCTGAATGAAATCTCGAACTGCATTTTGTTCTCTTAAATCTAATTCGCTGCTAGATGCCCCAATAAGATTATTATATCCTTTTGCTGTTAAAGATCTCCAAATGGCGCTTCCAACCATTCCTTTGTGTCCTGCGATATATATTATAGAATTTTTATCCATCGTGTTAGTCGCTTTTTATTTTATAAAGACCTGTAATTTTCTTTCTTGATTTTTCCTTTATAATAATGGAGACGCAATAGACTCCAATTGCTGATAAACCTCTTTTACTTCTTGAGAGTTCTCTTTTTGCAGCACCATTAAAGCATCAATAGTATAAATCAATATACAATTTTTTACGCCAATAAATGTGGTATGCATTGAGGTTCCTATCACAATATTTCGGTTCGCATCTATGGGATGACCTTTATGAACTAAATAATCATAAACCGATTCAAAAGAGCCTAAGTCTGACCATTCAAATTGAGCTGGAACAACTTTTATGTCGTCACTGCGCTCCATTACTGCATAATCGATACTTATAGAAGGAATTTTTAAAGACAATTCATAATCCAAAAACCCATCTGTATTGGCTTCCCAAGCTGTTTTGGAGCTCCAGTATACTTCTGGTTCCTGTTTTTCCAACTCTGCTAGAAAAGTACCTGCTTTAAAACAAAAAAGACCACTGTTCCAGAAATAGTTTCCGTTTTCCAAATAAATCTTTGCTGTTTCTAGATTAGGTTTCTCATGAAATGCTATCACATCTTCGTTTTCGAACTCTATATAGCCGTAGCCCGTTTCTGGTTTAGTTGGTTTTATTCCAAAAGTGACCAAATAATTCTGACCGGCTAATACAATAGCTTTTTGCAAAGCATCATTGTAACTGTGTTCTCCATCTATAATATGATCTGATGGTGTAATCAGCAGAATATCTTCTGGATCTGATGCAAATGCCGCAAATGCAATTGCGGCTGCCGTATTTCGGGGAACAGCTTCTACGATATGGGTGAAAGACTTGTTGAACTTTTCCATAATAGCATTGCTCATTTTGTAATTTTCAATATTTCCTACTACAATCATATTAGAAGAAACATTTTCATTACGAGCCACTGTTTTCTCAAAGAGTGACTCCCCATCAAAAAGCTCAAGATATTGTTTTGGAAGCGTTCTTCTAGAAAGAGGCCATAATCTGCTGCCAATTCCTCCCGTTAAAACTACATGAGTTACTGTACTAATTGCCATTTGAATGCATTAAAACTTCTTTCTGATAAACTTCATGACGCAGATTAGTGCTCGAAAAACGGTGATCTCTAGTATTAAAGTACAACTCGATTCCTTTTTCTTCGCAATATTTTCTTCCAGTAAAATCTCTGTCTTTATATTCGTCGCCCAAAATACGAACATCAATAGTAAAAGCTTTCAAGATATCTTCCAAATCCTGCTCTGTCGCATAAGGAACAATTTCATCAACAAACTTACACGCTTTTAACTGTATGTAACGTTCCACTACAGTTTGTGTGGGTTTATTTTTTGTTGGGCGATCTAATGTTGGGTCTGTTTGCAAACCAACAATTAAAAAATCACAATGTTGTTTTGCTTCTTCAAGCATCTTAACGTGCCCCGCATGTAACAAATCAAAAGCACTAAATGTTATTCCAGTTCTCATCTGCTTAATGTTTTAAATTAAAAAATATGTTTGTTAATGTAGTATGATTTTCAAAAATTGTAATAAGCCATTTTACTGGGGTTCCGAAGCTTTTTCGTTAATTTTTGAATAAGGGTTCCCCGTGAATAGTTACATTATAACTACTCAAAAAAGAAAAATAAAATGGTGAAAATTTTAAAAAATTATTGCTGTTTATTACTTTAAAAATGATCCAATTTTTGATTCGTAAAACGTAAAATTTAGACCAATCAAAGCAACATATCTATTGCAATAATTTAAGATAAAATTAGAATAATACGACTGATGAGAAATTTCATTTTTGTTGCTAAATGTCCTTAATAAGGAAATTTTACTATAAAAAGCATCCATAATTTTCGAATGTCAGAATTAAATTTACTTCTTAGTTTACAGATAAAAAATCTGATGCCTTTAAAGCCGATTTTTTTCAATCTCTATTACTAATTTGACTTGAAAAAGCGGTCTTGAACAAGAGGCAAAATTGTATCAGATTATTATTTTATTAAAAGAATATTTAACAAGACAAAGAGCTTAACTTTTTTTAAAACAACTATTTTAATACAGTCACAATTATGAAATGGTATGTAGTGTACACCAAACCTAAATGGGAAAAAAGAGCCGCAGAACAATTAAGCAAGTTTAATATAAACTGTTATTGCCCTGTCATAAAAAAAGTGCAACAAAGATCAGATAGGAAGGTAAAGGTAGAAGTGCCATTGTTTAATCATTACATTTTTGTACAATTAGCAGAAAAAGATAGAAATCTTGTATTTCATTCTCCTGGTGTTGTTCGCTTTTTGTTTTGGCTTGGAAGACATGCTATCGTTAAAGACCAAGAAATTGAGACTATAAAAGAATGGTTGAATACTGGAGACACGGCTTCAGAAATATCAGTTATGCAATATCAGATTGGAGATAAAGTACATTTAAATTCTGGTCCATTTTGCGATCAAAATGCAGTTGTAAAAGATATTACAAAAACACACTATGTATTAATTTTGGAATCTTTAGGATATGTTTTAAAAGTAAAACATAAATAATAATTAATGAAAAAAAAGAGTTTTTCAAGAAATTACACCTTACTTGAAACTCTTCTTTTTCATGAAGAAAGCAGATGATAATTGGAAGAAATATTAATTTTCCAATTGGAAGATTTGGCTTTTTTTGATACCTAGAATTTTTACTAATCGATCCAATTTAGATAGTTTAAGATCTATCATTCCATTTTCGATTTTCTCATATGTTTTTACGCTCATTTCCATTTGAATAGCTACATATTCTGGAGTATGATTATTTTGCAACCGATACTCTTTTATCTTTAAGTAGTAATTTTCCATGATCTTATTTTTTTATTACTTTTTTAAACTTTTAAAGTTTGCTTTTATAATATTCAACAAATTATAGGAAGAGATTCTATCTGGTTTCACTAAAGAAAATTGAAACGTCGAATTTAAAGATGAACTCTATTGAAACCTCCAAAACTTTTGAAATTTCAATCAATTTGGAAACTGTCAAATCAACATCGCCTCTTTCAATCTTACCGTAACCGCTGGTACTCATTTTTAGTTCAGCTGCTACGTATTCTCTAGTCAAATTTTTTAATTCTCTTATCTTTCTAATATTTTCGTATACACTATATTTCATAAAAAATAAAAAATAAAAAATATAAATAATTCGTATTTAGATGGTATTGTCACAATTCATTATAAAATTATCTGCAACGCATTTCAATTTATTTTACAAAAAAATCACCTTAACACATCAACCATTCAATTATTAATAAGATTTAAAGCTAAATGACGATTTTTCTTTATCATTCATTTTAAATTTCGATCAAAAATATATAATGTTTCGAGTTTATAATAATAAATCTGTTCAACGGATTTTAAAATCCGATAAAATACAACATGACGAGTTTTAAGGCTCTCAAATCGACCTAATATTGACCTCAAAACCTGACGATGTAAGAAAACAATCGCGTAGTTTTACCCGCCGAATGACGTAATTACAGTGGCTTTCTAGATAAAAATGAAAAAAGAGGCTGAGAACTTAGCTTAACTAATCTCAACCTCTTTTTAGAAGTGTTTTTTATAGATATTATATCAGACTACTTTTCAAACTTAGGACATCTAAAAAATAATCAAGAATCTTTATGCAATCTTTTACTGTGTTACTAAAAGTTGCGGATAAGGATTTGGCGTTTCGTTTATCAATATAATTGGAACATTATCTTTCATGTTTACCAGCAACTTACTAAAGGCAGTATTGGATTGTAAATTACTATTTACATATACACCTTGAGTCATTCCGTAAGTTCTTGTAACAGTTCCTCTAATGGTTGAATTAAGGATGTAGTTGCTCATTTGATAATGCACAGTCGAAGAAAACACTGGAATATTATCTTGCAACGTACAGCCTTCCATAAAACTTCCTTGTCCTCTAATTATAGCGTCTGTGCTTGCATTATTATAGAAATTACAGCTGTATAAAGACAAAGGAGCATCTCTTATAATATGAGGTCCTTTATGATTCGTAAAATCGCAATTGGCTGCTATAGGGAAATTATGTCCTGAAATATCAAAAGCCAAACTATTTCCATCAAACTTACAATTAATCCATGCATTTAGATTATCTGCTCTTGTTGCTTTCATAGATACTGCCGTTCCACAGTTTAAAAACTGTCCGTTGTAGAAAACCACTTTATCAACATATCCTGCTTCTTTAATCGTATATACAGGATTCGGATCTTGGAAGAACCCTATGTTACAATTTACAAAACTCAAACTATCAAAAAAGCAGTTGTCTAAACCAAAAATTCGATACAAATGAATACCATAGTTTTGATTTCTAAATACGACATATTTTAAATTTGTAAAAGCAATCAAATCCATTTCATCTGGAGCATATACTCCAACGCTTCCACCTTGCAATGTTAGATGAGAAAGCACGAAATTATTATCACCAGTTGCAGACTCTGAAAGCGTTATTAAAGGGAAATCGTCTTTTAGACCAACAATTACTGTTTTTCCTGTTCCTGCTCCAATAATTCCTTTTGTTCCATCTACAGGCATTTTTAAAGTTGAACTAATATAAAAAGTACCTTCTGGAAGTTCTGCAATACCTTTAGTATTTATTAAATTCTGAATATAACTGGTATTATCTGTTTTTCCTGATCTATCAGAAGCCCAGTTCGGACCTAAAGGATCTGGCAAGGTTTCCCACGTTGTACGGCTGAATGGTGTATATTTTGTACCAACAATAGCCGAAGAAATAGCAGATGAACCTGAAATAGCAACATTCTGAGATGTTCCATTCAAAGTAACCTCTTTATCCAGTCCTATTCCGCGGATATGCGCTTTTAAGTCGAATCCTGTAACAGGCGAAGTACTTCTTTTATAAGTATCATGCTCTCCAACAAAATAAAGTACATTAGTTTTTCCTGATACAGATGGAGCGCCGCTTGTTCCTTCTCCTTGAATAAGTTTATTAAAGAAGAACAAATTATTGGCAGTAATATCAAAAGTTGGGGTTTGAACTGTAGAATATCCGTTTCCTCCTCCAAAATCTGTAATCTTTACATTCCCCATGTTCTGCATATACAACATTGGTTTAGTACCAGTACCGCTAAAATTCCAAGCTTCACTGTCCAATCCAACGAATGTCATCGACTGCAGATTATTAATATCTGTAGCATCTCCAGCAGGCGTTAAGAAATTAGAGTGTAAATGTACATTCCCATAACTCGGCGTTGTGCTGTTTCCTTTCATTACAAGCTGGTTGGATGTACCATGCACTTGATGCTTTATGATTTTATTATTTCTAAAATATCCTGATGCACTACAATCAAATTGTATGGCACTCATTACATTAATAAATAAATTGTTTTCTATTTGAGCATTAGTTGCTTTAACAGTTGCCCATTTAATTGACTTTAGCGTACAATTCGAAATAACAGCTCCTGCCTGAAAAGTTATTGTTTTACCATTTGGCAATAAATCCTGCAAAAGCACATTGGTACTTCCTGCTGCAATTGTAATATTGGATACTGGACTTAAAGTAGAATATCCATACAATCGCTGATTACTTTTCATTACAATATCCACTCCCGTGTAGTCCCCTTTTTCCAATCGCACAGAACCGTATTTATCTAAAGCGGCCTGAATAGTTGCTTTTTGAGTTACAGGCAATAAATAAGCATTAAAATAATCAATTTCTTCTTTTTGGTTATTTACGCCTGGAGTTACTACTGGAGGAGGAGTTTTCACTGGAGCTTCATCTATTGCATAATGATAGTTCTGAGAAAAAACTGCAGTTGAAAAGAGTAAAAAATAAATTAAATGCTTCATTGTCCTGAAATAATATAGGAATTTGCGCCTGTTTTTCTAAGAAATCCAAACCTCACGTTTCCAGCTGTGCTTGTAAACTTTCCGCTTCCACCAGCGGTATAATTAAGAGCAACACCAGAAGCAGCCTGAATTGTAAGCACCGCACCATTATGAGCTTCCAAATTGATAGTCTCACCCACTGCCATACTTCCAAAATCAGAAGTAAGAGTTAATGTAGACGTTGTTGTACATTCTATTGTATTGTTTATATCTGCAACAGCAATATTTCTTGAAGAAGTAAATGAAACAATCACGGCTCTACTGGCTGTTGCAGTAGTAGAACCTGCAGTTTTAGCATACAATGCATACGGAACGCTTAAAAGCTGCGTAACGCCTGTAATATTATAGTTAGTCCCTCCTTTTACATCGACTTGTGTTTCTATGAAATAAGGTCCTTTATCCCAAGCAATTTGACTAAAATTACCCGTAACAATTGTTCCGGTTCCTATTTCAAGAGAAACCAAACCATTACCATTTGTATTTACAGAATGTGTTTCCTGATAAACATTAGTCCCAGTAGCAGCACCTTGATGCACTATAATTTTAAGACTAATTCTCGAATTAACAACCAAACTATTATCCTGTGCTCGGATAATGGCCTGATAACTCATTTTTTCAGGTGATTGTGCAAATACCTTAAACGTAACAGTCACAAATAATAATAAAAGGGTATGTGCAAGTTTCATTAGATTTTTATTTTTTTTAATTTTTAATGATTTTAAATGATTTCAAAATTTGGCTGTCATTATATACTACCAAAATATAAATAGACGGACTTAGATAACTGAGACTTACTTGAGCTTCAGTCTGATTAATTAAATTTTGCTTTAACAGTCTTCCCTGTATATCATAGAGTCTATAAGATTTTTGTCCTTCGAGCTCTAATCCGGTCATACTAATATTTACAAAATCTATTGTTGGATTTGGGAAAGCAACTATTTGTGTTGTAGGTTTTTCTATATCTGGGGTATCTAACGAAGTGCCATTTTCTTGGTGTTGTATACCTTGAGCCACATTGTAGACAGATTCTACACCTATATAAGTATAAAATACTTGTCCAATAGAATAAGTTACCGTTCCAGAACTACCACTTGCATTGCTTCCGGAAGCAATAATGGTTTCCATCATTTCATTAGAATTTGGGGTCGTCGTTTGGCAAATTCCTACAAAAGGAATCAATAACATTATTACTATCAGTAGGTTGATATTTGTCGATTTCAGATACTTCACAGTTGCGTTAAATTCTCTTGTTTATTTATACTGCAAAAATATTTAATCTCAAAAAATAATCGATAAAAATAATGTTAATTCCGATTAACTACCTAAAACGTAGTATTTTAATAACTATTTACTTACATCGAAAAAGTTAAATTTTTCTTTTTATTGGATGGTCAATTGTAAAAAAAGACTTTTAATATAGTATTACTTTAAAGATGTATTTGAAATATTTTTGGCCTAAATCTAAACAGGTTAGTACTACTAAAATTAACGCCGTTTTATTTCACAAATTACATCTGTACTTACTTTTTATTTAATCCTCAAAACACCTGCCCATATTATTTGTATTTCATAATTATTACCTAACATAACAATTAATCTTCTATGCAATCAACTATTTTCATATCTAATTACAAATCAAACAGATACATGTCGCAAAAATAAATATTTATTCTATATTTTATATACTTACAGTATTTTTTTTGAAAAAAAACAAAAAAATAGACTCGTGAAATCCCTTCAAATGGACCCAAAATTGGTATAAAAAGACATTCAAAAGCAAAATTTCTCTCCAAAATTCTCCTTACAATTTTTAATAAAATTTGTCATATACAATTTAAAACATGCTATTCATCGAGAATAATAGCTTTATATGGAAAATGCAAGATTTACTGAAAAAAAATTCCTTTTTTTGATCAACTTATTAAAGAATAAGTGAAAAATACCATTTTAATACAGAGCCAAAATAAAAGCCAGAACCAATTAAAATTCTTACATCTGTTTATTGACAAAGCTGCTAATTGTAATTAAAACTTACAATTACACATCACTAAAAAACTAAACAACAAGGTTTTAAACCAAGTTTCATTTTTAGTAACGCCGATTTTATCATATTATTTTGCTCAATTTTAATTTTAATATCATTAAAATGAAAAGATCTAATAACAATAGTTTTGACAACGAGGTAAATTGGAAAAAAATGAGTTATCCTCAAAATGCATTGCATGAGCTTTTTATAAAACAAGCCGAGGCAACTCCAAATTCAACAGCACTTGAATTTGGCAATCAAAAAATTACCTATAAGCAATTAGCAAAAACCATAAATCAAATGGCTAACTATTTTTTAGCCCAAGGTTTATGTCCTGGACAGTTTGTAGCTGTATCTATGGAAAGAAATCCTAATTTGATTGCTTCTCTATTTGCAATTCTGCAATGCGGAGCAGCCTATTTGCCATTAGATCCAAAATTTCCATCTGAACGACTAGAATTTATGTTGGAAGATTCTGAAGCAAGTTTTTTACTAACTACAAAACTATTATCAGCTTCATTACCCAAAAATTCGAAAAATATACTAATAGAAGAGATATTATCTTCGCTTGATCAATATCCAGATTTACCATTAAGTCTTTCGGTTCCTAATACATCCGTTGCCTATATAATGTACACTTCTGGATCAACTGGAAAGCCAAAAGGAGTTACTGTTACTCATAAGAACTTAGTAAATTTCCTTTACAGCATGGCAATTGAGCCTGGCATTCAACCGGAAGACAAACTACTCTCTATTACAACCATTTCCTTTGACATTGCAGGTTTAGAATTATTTCTGCCTTTAATTTCAGGTGCTTCAGTAGTTTTTGCTGATTACGAAACTACTCGAGATGGGCATCTTTTACTCAATCATTTACAAAAAAAGGAAATTACAATATTACAAGCTACTCCAACGACATGGCAAATGCTGCTTGATTCCGGCTGGGAAAATCCGTTGCGATTAAAAGCCTTATGCGGCGGTGAAGCGATGCCTTTAAATCTAGCCCGTAAACTAACTGAAAGATGTGAATCGCTTTGGAATATGTATGGACCTACTGAAACTACGGTTTGGTCTGCTGTCAAACAAATTAAATCTGATGATGAATTAATTACGATTGGACTTCCTATTGCAAATACTCAAATTTATTTGTTAGATGAGAAAGGTAAAATTGTAGGATCGGGAGAAATTGGGGAAATAGTTATTGGTGGAGACGGAGTCGCAGAAGGTTACTGGAAACGCCCAGAACTTACAGCCGAAAAATTCATTCCAGATTCATTTACATTGATGCCAAATTCCATTCTGTACCGCACAGGAGATTTAGGAAAATTACTTCCAAGTGGAGAGTTCCAATGTTTAGGACGCATCGATCATCAAGTAAAAATAAGAGGTCATCGTATTGAATTAGGAGAAATCGAAGCTACATTAAATACACTGCCCAACATTAAACAATCTGCAGTTATTGTAAGCCGTCATCTTGGAAACGAAGACAAACTTGTAGCTTATCTAAAATCTGATGATCAATTGCAGGATGAAAAACAAATTCATGAGTCGCTTTCTAAGGTACTGCCAGAAATACTACTGCCATCAAAATATATTTGGATTGATGAATTCCCTATAACACCCAATGGAAAAATCGACAAAAAGAACTTACCCGTTCCTGAATATAACAGACCAGATTCTGCACCACTTTTTAAAAAACCAACTACACAACTAGAAAAGGACATTGCAAAAATCTGGAGCGAAGAACTAAAAATAGAAAGCATTGGAATTGATGATGATTTTTTTGATCTGGGAGGAAGTTCGGTACTTGCGCAAAAAGTAACAACTATAATGAGACAGCAGTTATCGAAAAATGTCCCTGTTTCAAAAATTTATATTCATCCTACAATTAGAGAATTAGCCGTTATTTTAGAAGAAAATAGTAGTGAGAATAATAGTAAAGAAGACATCTTTACATTCAAAAGCACAAATAACAAAACCGACTGGCAAGACATTGCTATTATTGGTATGGCCGGAAGATTTCCAGGTTCAGACACTATAGACGAGTTATGGGAAAATCTTAGAGATGGAAAAGAAACGATTTCTCTATTTACTAAAGAAGAATTAGACAACAGTTTACCCGAAAGTCTTCGCAATGATCCGCTTTATATTGGAGCAAGAGGAATTTTGCCTTCTGCAAAAACATTTGACGCCGCTTTCTTTGGCTTAAATCCGCAGCTTGCCGCCGCAATGGATCCTCAAATCAGAATATTTTTGGAGATTTCATACGAAGCACTAGAACAAGCCGGACATTTACCAAAACATTATAAAGGAAGCATTGCAGTATATTCAGGCAGTGAAATCAATTCTTACTATGAAAATAATATCTTTTCAAACAAAGAATTAAAAAGTGCTATAGGCGATTTACAAATCTATACCGTTAATGGAAAAGATTTTATTGCTCCTCGTACTTCGTACCATTTAAATCTTAAAGGCCCATCTGTAAGCGTTCACTCTGCCTGCTCAACTTCATTATTAGCAATTGCCGAAGCTGTAAAAGCAATAAGAACCGGCATGTGCGATATTGCCCTTGCAGGAGGATCTAGTGTAACTGCACCAATAAACAGCGGACACCTTTATGATGATGGCTTTATTAAAAGTCCAGACGGTTCTACCAGATCTTTTGACGCTTCTGGAAAAGGTACTGTATTTAGCGACGGAGCTGGAGTAGTAGTTCTTAAAAGACTCGAAGAAGCTGAGAAAGATGGAGATATTATCTATGGAGTAATTAAAGGTGTTGGTGTAAATAACGACGGAGGTGATAAAGGAAGCTTTATGGCTCCAAGCCCAAAAGGACAAGCGGGTGCAATAATTAATGCTTTTAATGATGCACAAGTATCACCTTCTACAATTAGTTATATGGAAGCTCATGGTACCGCAACTCCTATTGGTGATCCAATCGAAATTGAAGGGCTTAAAATAGCTTATGGCAAACAAGAAAGAAATAACTATTGTGCATTAGGTTCTATTAAAAGCAACATGGGCCATACCACTGCTGCCGCTGGCGTTGCTGGAGTAATCAAGGTATTATTGGCAATGCGTTACAAAAAAATACCGCCAATGGTAAATTTTGTAAAACCAAATCCCAATATCGATTTTGACAATAGTCCCTTTTATGTCAACAACACTCTAATTGACTGGAATGCAGACGGTAAAAGAAGAGCTGGAGTAAGTTCATTTGGTATCGGAAGTACAAATGTTCATGCTATCCTTGAAGAATATGACAAAACGCCTGTTCCTTCTTCAGCTTCGCGTCCTTTACAACTCTTAATGTGGTCTGCAAAAAATCAAAACAGTTTATTGGGCTACGAAAATGCTTTAGGTCATTTTATTGATAAATCAAGAGAAATACCACTGGCAGATATTGCTTATTCATTAAATATGACTAGAGATGATTTCAATCATAGAAGTTTTTTAATCTCTAATTCTACAGCTGATGCCGCTGAAAAATTACTATGTCTAAAAGCTAAAACCACTAAATCTTCAGTTTTAAAGAGTGCACCATCAGAAATAGGTTTTCTATTTCCTGGACAAGGATCTCAATATGTTCAAATGGGGAAAACGCTTTACGATAACGAAAAAGTATACCGTGAAGCCGTAGATAAATGTGCCGAACTATTAATGGACGAATTAAAGCTCGATATTCGAGATATAATTTATCCAAAAGACGATTGCCCTGAAGCGGAAGAACAATTAAAAAATACTAGATTAACGCAGCCTTCCCTATTTGTCACAGAATATGCATTAGCACAATTATGGATGAGCTGGGGAATAAAACCAACTTTCCTATGTGGTCATAGTATTGGTGAGTTTGCGGCCGCACATCTGGCTGGGATTCTGAGTTTAAAAGATGCATTACATATCGTTACGGTTCGAGGAAAATTAATCAGTGGACTGCCTGGCGGATCGATGTTAATCGTACGTGTCCCAGTTGATCAATTAAACGAATTGCTCCCTAGCACACTTTCAATTGCTGCTATAAACTCAACTCAATTCTGTGTTGTTTCTGGAACAAAAGAAGATATTGCCGCTTTCAATCAGGAACTAGATGCTAAAGAAATTCCGAACAAACTATTAAATACAAGTCATGCTTTTCATTCTTTTATGATGGAACCTATTTTAGATGACTTCAAAAATGAATTAGAAAAAGTAAAACTTAACATTCCTAGATTGCCAATTATTTCTACTGCATCTGGAACATGGCTTACAGATACCGAGGCAACAAGCACAACATATTGGGTCAACCAGCTAAAAAACACCGTACGATTTGCAGACGCAATGGATACTGCTTTTGAGTTGGATGATTTTATACTATTGGAAGTTGGTCCAGGACAAACATTGACAACCTTGGCTCGCCAACAAGCTGCTGGAAAAATTATTCCTGTTTTCCCTAGTCTAAATTTCCCAAAAGACGAGCAGGACAATGAATATTCTACTCTGTTAAATGCTTTAGGCGATTTATGGGCAAGAGGTGTAAATCCAGATTGGAAAGCTTTTTATAGCGCACAGCAAAGACAAAAAATTGAACTGCCAAGTTATGTTTTTGACCGTAAACCTTGCTGGATTGAACCTTTAGGAGTTATTGAAACTATTGTGGTTCAAAAAACTGTTGGTATTGATACATCTCCAATTGAGACTCAAAACAACGACATCATAAATACTAAAACAACTAATTCTAGAAAAGATTCGGTATTGCTTAAGATTTCAGAAATTATAAAAAATGCTTCTGGAATAACTTATGAATCTGAAGCTATTGACAATACATTCTTAGAATTAGGTTTAGATTCGTTATCGCTTACACAACTATCAGGAAAACTGAAAAAAGAGTTCGATTTACCAATTACATTCAGACAACTCAACGAAGCATATTCAACACCATCACGCTTAGCAGATTATGTTGAAGCGAATCTTCCTGAAGAACAACTGACTGACCCAAATACTGAGACTGAAACACCTTCTGTTCAAACTATTGATTCAACTGTTTTATCAACTGGAATTCAATTATCATCCAATCAAAATCAGATTTCATTAGAACAAATTGTTCAACAAATTCAGCTTTTGAGCCAAAAGGTAGATCAATTACAAAATTATCAGACTACTTCAGTTAATGGAAATGGTTCATTCACAAATTTAAAAGCGGAACATTTTCATTCTGTAAAACTTAGTAATGAAAACATAACAGAAACAAATGGTACTAACGGACATATTAATGGAACTAATGGTTTTCTAAAAAAAGAAAAAACACTTGATCTTTCTAAAACCAATGATCAACAACTTTCTGAAAGCAATAGTTCAGAAAAAAAATACATCATAAACGCAAACGAACCGCCTGTAAAAGGTAGTAAACTAGGTCGGGACGAAAATGGAAATCCTGCATGGTTTATTCAAGATCCCAATCAAGATGGAAGTTTGACAAAGATCAAACTATAAAACTAGAGAAGTACAAGAGACAACTAATATTTTAAATTGTCAATTTAAAAACTGTTCAATTACGTTTAAAATAGGAAAACAATGAAAAATCAACCTCAAATACAAACAGAAATGGAAACTGAAACTATAATTCAATTTAATCCATTTTCACCTGAAATCGAACGAGTTATCTACACCACCTATTCGCAACAGGAAATATGGTCAGATTGCATTTTTGGAGGCAGTGATGCGAACAAGGCTTACAACCTGTCGGTATCTATCAAATTTAAAGGGAATTTAGTAGTAGATATTTTCGAAAAAGCCTTAAATACATTGGTGCAGCGTCACGAAGGTTTGCGGTCTGTTTTTAGTCCAGACGGACGTTTTATGTGCATCTATACTGATTTTACTATCGAAATTTCACATAATGATTTTTCTAATCTTCCACTTACTGAAAAAGAACCTGCAATAAACAGCTTAGTCAAAGAAGAAGTCAATAAACTTTTTGACCTTGTAAATGGTCCATTGTTTAGAGTTAACCTGCTTAAAATTGATGATTTTGAACATCTTGCCACTTTAACAATCCATCATATTATTGGAGACGGATTAAGTATTGATATTATTCTCGAAGAGCTTGGAACACTTTATTCAGCTTATTTCGAAAATGAAAAACCTCAATTGCCAACTCCAGAACGTTTTAGTGAATTTGCCGAAAGGATTAATTCATTTATGGAAAGTAGTGAATACAAAACTCTAGAAGATTTTTGGATTAATATTTATAAAGAATCTGTTCCAACAATCGAATTACCATTAGATTTCACAAGACCTGCTTTACGAACATACAATAGTGACCGAATTGATTTTCCTTTGGATGATACTATTATAAATAAATTAAAAAACATAGGTATAAATTCAGGATGCAGTTTAGTTACCACTTTGTTAGCAGCGTTTGAAGTTTTCTTATGCAAAACTACAGGTCAAAATGATTTAGTTGTCGGATTTCCTTCCTCAGGAAATACATTGTATGATATGAGACAATTGATTGGCGATTGCGTTAACCTGCTTCCATTACGCAGTAAAATTACTCCAGACATTAGTTTTTCAGAATACTTAAAACAACGAAATTCTGAATTATTTGACGCATACGAACATCAGCAAGTTAGCTTTGGACATCTTTTAAAGAGTTTTGCCATCGCACGAGACCCTTCTAGAATTCCTCTTGTACCTGTTATATTAACAGTTGATTTGGCACGAACTATCGAAAATGAATTTTCATATACAGGTCTTACCCATAGTTTTAATGCAAACCCAAGACAATATGGTACTTTTGAAATACAGCTTCATATTTTTAGAGCGAAGGACGGTCCTTCATTTCAATGGACATACAATACAACACTCTTTAAATCAGAAACTATAAGTCAAATGATGGCTTCGTTTGAAGGAATAATCAAAGAGGTAATAGCCAACGCGAACAATCCGCTATCTAATTTAATTGGAGGTAATTATTTAACAGATTATACAGCGTTAAATAATACCAAAATGCCTTATCCAAATGTTACTCTAACGGAATTATTTAAGGCCCAAGCAGAAACAACACCTGAAAGTATTGCACTAGAATTTCACGGATCAAAAATGACCTATTTTGAAGTGCAAGAAAAGGTAAATCAATTTGCTCATTATTTAAAGGCACAAGGCATTCAATCTGGTGATTTTATAGCTGTTTCGTTCCCAAGAAGCCCTGAACTGCTTTATACATTGTTAGCCATTATGCAATGTGGGGCTGCTTACTTACCCTTAGACCCAGAGTATCCAAAAGAACGTTTAGAATTTATGCTAAACGATTCGGGTGCAAAAGTTTTATTAACCAGCAAAGAAGTGTTTGCATCGTTACCATCATGGTCACAAATGCTTTTTATAGAAGATATTATCGATTCATTGAGTCAGTACTCGACAGTACCACTTCCTTTTACCCTTAGTGCCGAAAACACTGCCTATATCCTATATACATCGGGATCAACAGGAAATCCAAAAGGAGTGCCTATCACTCATAAAAATTTAGTTAACTTTCTTTGCAGTATGGCTTTGGAGCCAGGTATAAAGCAAGATGACAGACTGCTATCAATCACTACAATTTCGTTTGACATTGCAGGATTAGAATTGTATCTGCCTTTAATAAAAGGAGCAACATTAATTCTAGCCGATCATGAAACCGCAAGAGACGGAAGGCTCTTACTTGATTTAGTAAAAAATGAAAAAATAAATTTCTTACAAGCTACACCAACTACTTGGTCAATGCTTTTAGATTCTGGATGGTCTGAAAAACTTCCAATTAAAGCATTATGCGGAGGTGAGGCAATGCCTGTTGATCTAGCCAAAGAGCTTTTAAATAAATGCGATTCGCTTTGGAACGTTTATGGTCCAACAGAAACAACAATATGGTCTTCTTTAAAACAAATAAATGCCGATGATAAAACAATTACTATAGGTAAACCAATTGGAAATACACAAATTTATATAGTAAATGAGCAAGGTCAGCTTGTTGCACCAGGAAATATTGGCGAAATTATAATTGGTGGTGACGGAGTTGCAAAAGGCTACTGGAATAGACCTGAACTGACAGCCGAAAAATTCATTAAAAACAAATTCTCCGACGATGAAAAAGAAATACTTTACCGAACAGGAGATTTAGGAAAGTTACTTCCTAATAATGAAATAGAATGTCTGGGACGTTTAGATCAACAGGTTAAAATTAGAGGGCATCGTATCGAACCAGGAGAAGTCGAACAAGCACTTCTGTCTCTTGATGGAATAAAATCAGCTGTAGTACTGGCTGACGAAAATTTTCTAATTGCCCATATTGTACCTGATTCAGAAATAGAAGAAGCACAAACTAAAATTCCTTTATGGCGTGAAAGTTTAGCAGCAAAACTACCGGTACAATTAATTCCTCATGATTTTAATTTAATAGAAAAGATTCCAACAACTCTTAACGGAAAAATAGATCGAAAAGCACTATCACAATATAAAGTCAATAAAAAAATAACCTATACTGCACCACGTACTGAAGAAGAAAATATAGTCGCAACTATTTGGAAAGAAAGCCTAAACATTGAAAATATCGATATTTTTAGTGATTTCTTCGAAATGGGCGGTCATTCAATCAAAGGTGTAAAAGTGATGATTGAGATAGAAAAACATACTGGTAAACGAATTCCACTATCAGCACTGTTCAAATATTCTACTGTCGAAAAATTTGCTAAATTATTAAATACAGGTACGGAAATTTATTCCGATTGTTTAGTTCCGATAAAACCAACAGGAAACAAACCTCCACTTTTTATCGTTCATGGCGCAGGGCTGAATGTATTAAATTTCATAAATCTGAGTAAACACTTCGACGAAGATCAGCCGGTTTACGGTATCCAAGGTACTAAACCAAAAGGTTTTGACGGATGGTACGAGTCCATAGAAGCAATGGCGGCACATTATATAGACGCCATTATCAAAGTAAATCCGAAAGGACCTTATGCGTTGGCGGGATTCTCATTTGGCGGAATTGTAGCTTTTGAAATGACACGCCAGCTAAAAGCACAAGGGAAAATAGTAAGTTTAACCGCCTTACTAGATTCTTATGTAGATTCTTCATACTATTATGGAAATTACCGCCGTAAACAACTTGTTCGTTATATGGATGTTACTTATAGAAGACTAGATTTCCTAAAAGAAATGTTATTAAGCTGGAAAGCCTTTAAAATGCGAATCAACGGTAAAAAAGAATACATCTTGCAAAGACATTTTGGAAAGAAAAAAATAATGACCGAACAAGAAGAACTGGCGCTTCAGCAATTTATTGAAGCTGACAAGATGGTTAAAAAAATTGTAGACCTTTATCATCTAAAACCACAAGCTTTCAAAGTTGATTTATTTCGATCAAAAGATGATGATAACTACAAATTAGACCCTACACATTTAGGCTGGAAAAAAGCAGCATTAGGTGGCGTAACTATTCACAATATTTCTGGTAATCACTTAAATATTGTTGCTCCGCCAAATGACAAAGTATTAGCACGATTAATCCAAGATATTTTAGATGAGAAACATGAAAACATCTAAGCTCTCTATCTCTTTTTCAGATGTAAAAAGTGCAGAATCGATTCCTGATAAAAAGTTTTTTTTAGACAGTGATGATATTATTATCTATACTATTTATTTACCTAATTTCACCGACTTAAAATCTGATCTTTCTAAATATTTAAGCGACAAAGAAATAAAAAAATCACAGCGCTATTACAAAGAATCAGATACCAATCGTTTTATTACCTATAGGGCCATTTTAAAGTTTATTTTAGCCGCATATAGTAAATTACGCATAAAAGATATTTACTTCGACTATAATTTCAATAAAAAGCCTTATTTAATATCTCATCCGTGGTTGCATTTCAATGTTTCTCATTCTGAAGAATTTGCCGCCATAGCCATTTCCCGAAAAAAAGTTGGATTGGATATTGAATACATGTCTAATGATTTTAAATTTACGACTCTGCTTCCAGATGTTTTTGAAGATAAAGAAGTTCTGCAGATTCAAAACTCATCAGATATAAAACATGCCTTTTACACATCGTGGACCCGTAAAGAAGCCTTTGTAAAAGCATTAGGAAAAGGAATTGATGAAGATTTTAAAAACCTTCCGAGTTTAGACGGGCAATACCAAATTGATTCAACTCTTTTACAAAACACCCAAAATTGGCAGGTATATAGTTTTGATTTTGCTGAAAATTATTTGGGAGCAGTAGCTTTCGAAGATATACCCGAAATTTCCAAAAACATCTCGTTATACACCATTCCAAACAGCATGGACGAGCTTCTGGAAATGATTCCAAGAAAAGATTAAAAAACAACATAATAATTATTATAGCGTTTCCCTCTGGGCCGGGCTGTGCGCTGTATCTTTTGCTTTTTAAAGAAAAAAGCAAAAGGATGCCGCTCCCATCCCTAACGCATCGGCTCTGGAAGAAGGTTTCAGGTTTGCTTATAAAAACCCAAAAGTCTATAAAACAAAAAACCCTGCTTCGTTAGAAACAGGGTTTTCAAAAGAAAGGCGACGACATACTCTCCCACAATACTGCAGTACCATCTGCGCAGGCGGGCTTAACTTCTCTGTTCGGGATGGGAAGAGGTGAGCCCCGCCGCAATAACCACCTTAAGGTTTTCAGTTAATGGTTTG
>NZ_FOMH01000006.1 GCF_900112575.1 Flavobacterium phragmitis | reverse complement strand
AATTTCCCCGTTGGCTTTATTGGTCCAACGACGTCTTTTGATATGTAAATATACAAACCTGCCTCTTAAAGGGAAATCCTGAATCGTAATCTCATCCATGAAACCCTTGGAAACCAATTCTAGAGCATTGAACTCTTGCGGAGGTTTTATTTTTTCTTCAAAATACAGATGCAATACTTCTTCTGTGTTGCTGGTGGAAACTACTTCAAAGTGATCTACTAAAAAATCAGGAAGCATAAATTTTAAAAGTTCTAAAGCAGTCATGTGTAATTCTTAGACTGCAAATTTCTGATTTTATTTTGATATTCTTCCCCAAGTTTTGTTCTTGATCCAAAAAATCCTTGCGTGCTTTGCGGTTAAATTTCTTCCTATCTTTATATTATGGAACACTCCGGTCAAAAACTCGATAAATATTACATCAAAAAAGTAGATGCTGATAAAAAAAGCATTTACTGCCACCACGATTTGATGGGTGAATTGTTTATTCCGCCACACAGACACCAGAAAGCACAGCTCTTATACGCTGAAGGCGATGTTGTTTTTGTAACTACAGAAACCAAAACTTATTTTTTGCCAGCAAGACATTTTATATGGATTCCGAGTGGAGTGGAGCATAGTATCGAGCCGAAATCGGAAAGTGTAACAATGCGAAATTTGTATTTTCCTGTTGAAAAAGAAGAAGATGACTTTTATAAAGTTGAAGGAATTTATCCAGTCAACAATTTGTTATTGCAAATGATGCTTTTTACCAATCGATGGAATGGAGATCTTAAAAAAGGAACTCCAAATTTTACAATTGCCAAAGCGATAAAAGCGATTCTTCCTCAAATTTGTACCAATAACTTGCCTTTAGAATTACCACAACCTAAGGACAAACGTCTTGGAAAAATTCTGCGCCATATTGAAAACAATCTTGGAGAAACAATTCTGTTTGCTGATGTCGCGCATGAATTTGGTTACAGTGAACGCTCTTTATATCGTTTGTTTCAAAAAGACTTGGGCATGTCGTTTATTCAATATTATACCATCCGTAGAATTTTAAAAGCAATCGAACTTTTATTAGAAAGAAAGCTTTCGGTAAAAGAGGTAGCTCAAGAAGTTGGTTATAATAGTGTTCCGACTTTCAGTAATACTTTTTTCAAGATTTTAGGCCAACGACCTTCTGATTACTTAAACGGAGAGGAAATTTTGGAAAAGAACTAAATAGCTTTTGTTTCACGCAGATTTAAATAAATTTAGGCAGATTAAGCAAATTTTCTTTAGTTAGACATAAACATTTTTCTCTCGCAGTCCCGATAGCTATCGGGAGCAGATTTGAGAGATTTTTTTAAATGCTTTATAATCTGCACAATCTGCCAAATCTGCGAGAACAAAAAATAAAAATCTGCGCATTCTGCTCAAATCTATTAAAATCTGCGTGAAATATCACAATCCAAACCTATTTTGTAATAAATTGTTTTTCAGTGTTTTAATATAACGTTTTCGGAAAACACAATTTTAACGTTTGTCCGAAATGAATATGTTGTTGGCTTTTTAGAATTATCAGTCAACGGAAAAATGAAGGAACTTTGCACCATCAAATATTTAATGTATTTATGTTCCTTAAAACAACAAATTCTACAGACGATTGTTTTCCCAGAATCCTGCTGTTAATCCTAATGATTTTAGCATTCAATGGCTTACAAGCGCAGGAAGTTCACACGCTTTCATTGCAAGAAGCTTTGAAACTGGCCAAAGAAAACAACAAAAAAATCCTTAGATCTCAATTGGAGGTCACGCTCGCAGAGCAAAACATCAAAGAAAGAAAAGAACTCCGACTGCCAGACGTACAGCTAAACGGCATGTATTCTCGCATCACGAATATTACCGAATTCAAAGGAAGCGGGTTTTTGAAAGACAAAGAAGTTACTCCGGCAATTCCTGAAATTTATGAGGTCAATTCAACTTTTAAAATGCCAATTTACGTTGGAAACAAGATTAATAACGCGATTAAAATTGCGAATCAGGAAAACGAAATCGCTAAAATAAAAACCGAAAAGGCTGAAAATGATATCGAACTTGAAGTGGTGGCAAACTATCTGGCTATTTATAAAATGATGGAACTTCAGAAGATTTTTGAAGAAAACATCAAAGAAGAAAAAAGCCGATTGAAAGAAGTGCAATCCCTTCAAAAACATGGAACGGTTACGAAAAACGAAGTTATTCGTGCCGAATTACAGCTTTCAGACCGCGAATTGAATGCGTTAACTAACTCCAAAAACATTAAAATAGCACTTCACGATTTGAAAACGCTGATCCAGATTCCGGAAAACGAAGAAATTGTAATCGATACAACTTCAAGTCTTGATGAAATGAACGGTCTAGATCCGTATGATTTTTATATGAATAAAGCGATGCAGAATGAAGAAATGCGAATGGCGAGCCAGGAATTAAACATTAGCAAAACCGAATTGCAATTGGTAAAAGGGAATTATCTGCCAAGCGTAAACTTCTTCGGGAATTATGGTTTTTATTATCCAAACTACAAATTCTTCCCGCCAAATCCGTATTTGTATACCTTAGGGCAGGTGGGAATCGAGGCGCGTTTTGATCTTTCGTCTTTGTACAAAAACAAAACGAAAGTGGCAAAAGCGAGCACTAAAATCGATTTACAGAAAATGCAGACTGAAATCATAAAAGAAGAAATTCAAGATCAGCTATATAAAGAACATACACAATATCAAGAAATCCTTGAAAAGTTTGTCGTCGTTGACAAAGCGTTGGATTTAGCCGAAGAAAACTACCGAATCGTAAAACTGAAATACTTAAACCAATTGGTTTTAATTACCGAAATGGTCGATGCCGATAATGCTTTGCTTCAGGCAAAATACAACAAAATTTCTACTCGATTGGATGCGGTTTTAAAACATTACGAACTGCTTCATACGGCGGGAATGCTTCCGCAGAGTTAGATTTTGAAAGAAGAAAGAAAATAGAGTAAAGAATATAGATTTTCAGTTCAGAAGGAACGATTCATATTGTATCGCGGGATTTTAATCCCGGGAAAATAGATAAAAGAATAGAGAAAAAGATATGGTTAAGATTAAAAATGAAACTAGAAGAAACAAAACGTTTCATATACTAATAACGATTATTGCGTGCACGCTGGTAATAAGTGGGGTTATTTTGGGAATTTGGTTTTATGTTTTCAACCGAAATCACGAAGAAACCAATGATGCGCAGGTAGAACAATATGTAACGCCAATTATGTCGCGAATTACGGGTTATGTGCAGGAAGTTCGTTTTAACGAAAACCAATTTGTACATAAGGGAGACACTTTGGTTGTAATTGATAATAGAGAATACCAATCGAAATTGAATGTGGCTCTTGCCGATGTTCAGAATGCGAAACAAAATAGCGTTGTGGCAGAGAAAAATGCCATAAATACAGCAAGCGCAACAGCGATTAACGAAGCGCAGTTAGAAGCGGCTAAAGCGAATCTTTGGAAAACCAAATTGGAATACGAAAGATACAAAGCTTTGGTAAGCGAAGAAGCCGCAACTTCTCAGCAATTAGAAAAAGTAAAAGCAGATTACGAATCAGCTCAGGCACATTTTCAGGAAATGAAAAACAGAATTCATACTTCGGCTTTGAGCACTTCTGTGGCCGAAGCAAACGTTCCGACAACACAAACCAATATTGCTTCAAAACAAGCTGTGGCTGATAATGCAGCTTTATTCCTTTCTTACACCATAATTACAGCACCTTATGACGGTTGGGTTGGAAAACGAACTCTACAGCCAGGACAATTGGTAAAAGAAGGTCAATCTCTATTGTCAATTGTAAGTAAAGAAAAATGGATTACAGCCAATTTTAAAGAAACGCAATTGCAATATTTAAAAGTTGGACAAGATGTTGAAATAAAAGCCGATGCTTTGAGCGATAAGACTTTTACAGGAACAATTGCATCTTTATCGCCAGCGAGCGGGGCAAGATTTTCATTGCTTCCTCCAGATAACGCAACGGGTAACTTCGTAAAAATTGAACAAAGAATTCCGGTTAGAATTCAGTTGAAAGACAGCGACAAACAAACTGACTTTTTAAGAGCGGGAATGAATATTACTGTGATCGCAGCACACTAAAATGGAAGATAAAAGTATTTTTAAATCATGGGTTCCAAAATGGGCAATCATTACAATTTTGTTTGTTTGTCTTTTGCATTCCATGATTTTATTGGGAGTTTATACGTCAAACGTAACGTATGCGGCAAGTTTTCTGGATATTGAGCCCGAAGATTTGCAGTTTGCAATGTGTGTTACGTATGGAACTCTGCTGGCTACAATTCTCATAGAAAGCCGATTTTCGAGTTTTTTCCCTGCCAAAAATTACCTCATAGGTGTTTATTCCTTAATTGGAGTTACGATTGTGGCGTCGGGTTATGTCGATAATTTTGCGGTTTTCTTGCTTTTGAGAGTTGCCGAAGGAATCTTAATGGCGCTTCCTGCCATTACCATCAGACAATTGCTTATTGAGCAGTTTGATTCTAAAAACGCCATTATAATTGGTTTTTCCTTTTATTATGGCTCTCTGCTGTTGTCAACGCCTTTTATTATGAATATTGCGGTTTGGTTTCTGGATCATTACGACTGGAAATACATGCTGTATGTTTCGGGCGGACTGCAGGTTTTAAATGTCTTTTTAATCTTGGTTACTTTTCGTGGGCATCGAATCACAAAGAAAATCCCGTTGTATCAAATCGACTGGATGAGCTATTTTTTGGTTTTAACAGCTATTCTTTGCGGTGCCTACTTTTTTGTATATGCCGAGAAAAAATATTGGTTCGAATCTTCAGAATTGGTTGTGGCGCTTATAATTGCTTTGATAACAGGAGGTTTGTTTATTTTTAAAGAGCTTTTGGTTAAAAGGCCTACTTTTGATTTTGAAGTTTTTAAATACGCCAATTTGCGAATTGGGTTTTTATTGTTTTTCCTTTTTTACATCAGCAGAGCAACGTTGAGTCTTTGTCATTCGGCGATGTTTTCGATTTGGAATTGGGATCCGTCGCGTGTTGCGGGCGTGCAGTACATTAACGGACTCGGAAATGTAATCGGATTGATTTTGGCGGCTTATTTCCTCATGAAATCGGTTTCTACCAAAATTATTTTCCTGATAGGTTTTTCGCTAATTGCCTTGTATCATTTTTGGTTTACGTTTCTTTTTGTGCCCGATGTGGCTTTATCAGATATTATTGTTCCGTACTTTTTGCAGGGCATCGGAGTGGGGTTTTTATTTGTTCCGTTGATTCTGTTTACCACCTCTTCGGTTCCTGCAAATATGGCGGTTTCTTCGGGAATTGTAGGGGTTTCGGGACGTTTTTGGGGAAGCACGATTGGTTTTTGCATCATGCAGAATGCGACTGTATTTTTAAATAAAAAACACTTTTTTAAACTAAGTCAGTTTGTAACCGGCGAAAATCCCGAAGCACAACAAACTATTGCAAATACAACCCAGAGTTTTATTGCCAAAGGATATTCAGCAGATAATGCCAATGTTCTGGCAATGAAAAAGATTTTCGGAACAGTAGCTAAACAATCGACTCTTTTGGCCGATATGGAGATTTATACTGTTGTAGGTTATGGTTTATTGGTTTTGATTGTTCTTATTGCGTGTAATCAGCATTTGAGGCAGACTATGACTTTGGTAAAAAGTAAGATTTGGATTGGCTAAGGATTTAATCTCGCAAAGTCGCTAAGACGCAAAGATTTTAATTTTTTTTTAGCCACAGATTAATAAGATTAAAAGGATTTTATTTCACGCAGATTTAAAAAGATTTAAGCAGATAAGCGCAGATTATTTATTTCTAAAATCTTAAAAGATAAATCTGCTAAAATCTGCCGAATCTGCGTGAAATAAACTTTGCGACTCCGCGACTTTGCGAGATTAAAAACAAAATCTTAGCGAATCTCTGCGAAAAATCTCCGTGCAACTCTGTGGAATAACTTATCTTGCAACCGTTAAAACAACAAAACAAATATATGAGCCAGCAATGTGTAATTTTTGATATGGACGGTGTGATTTGCCACACCAATCCACATCACGTAGTCGCTTTTGAGGAGTTTTTCAAAAAATATAATATTCCGTACACTCAGGAAGAATTCGAAGAGCATATGTACGGAAAACACAATAGTTATATCATGACGCATTTCTTCAAGCGTCCGATTCAGGGAGAAGAACTGATCAAACTTGAAGAGGAAAAAGAAGGCATGTTTCGTGAGATTTACAAAGACAAAGTCGAAACGATTCCGCATTATATGGATTTTTTAAATGAGTTAAAATCCCGCGGATTCAAAACAGCTGTTGGAACTTCGGCACCTCGTGCGAATCTGGATTTGATTGCCAATTTCCTAAAACTAGGTGAAAAAATGGATTCGATGATGTCGAGCGAAGATGTTACGTTTCATAAACCAAACCCAGAAGTATATTTAAAATCGGCAGAAAGAGTTGGAGTTTCTCCGTCTGATTGCGTGGTTTTTGAAGATTCTTTTTCGGGCGTTACAGCAGGACTAAATGCCGGAATGAAAGTCGTAGGCGTTTTGAGCACGCATACGAAAGAAGAGCTTCCTCCTTGTAATTTTTATATTAAAGATTATAGTGAGGTTAACGTGGATAAGATTATTGAGATATTAAATTCTAATAAATAAATTCCAAATTCCAAAATGATAAGAGAGACCTTTGTCAAAGTTTTAAACTTTAACAAAGGTTTTTTGCATTGTAAACACAAAGTATTGTCATTTCGACCGAAGGGAGAAATCACGCTAGAAACTCCACAAAGAAAAGTGCCAATCTTTGTTGATATACGAGTGTGATTTCTCCCTTCGGTCGAAATGACAAACGAGCCGAATCAATAATTCTCTTCCAAAAATGCCATCCAGCCTTTTTCAAATTCTTCACGACTTACATTCAATGTTTTTTCGATGTTGCCGAAAGACGAAATCAGTTTGGGCAGAATATCTTTTCCCCATTTTTTGGTCATATATTCGATAATGGTATAACCAATATTATAAATCTGATTGCTTTGATTGAGTTCTTCTAAAGTCAGGTTTTTGCTTTTGGCGTATTTCACGCTTATGGAATTGACTTCTTTTGCTTCAAAAATACTGATCGATTCCCAAAGCCAACGAGGATATTCGGCTTTAAACTTTTTCTCAAATTCCCTTTCAAAAATCAGTCGGTCTTGAGTGATAATCGTGTTTTTTGCTTTATAAATTAAAATGTTGAGCTGAACGCAATGCGTAAATTCATGCAGTGCCGTTTTTAGCGGATCATCCGGGAAGATAGAATTAAACCAATTCGTCCACACAAAATGAAATTCGTTTGGACCACGGCTTGTTCCTTTTGTGTTTTCGGTTAAACCTGTCGCATTGTTAAATTTAAATTGCGAACCGTAAACAAAAACCTTAATCAGGTCGTGCTCAACGTCTTTTAAATTTTCTCTAATTGCAGAATAATTGTCTTCGAGATGTTTGCTGACTTTTTCGGCTTCACTTTTATAAATGCCGCTGTAGGAAATAACAAAATGTTCCGATTTAATAGTTCGGGTTTCCTGTTTAACAGTGAAATTTCGAACCGTTCTTGCAAAATAAAAAACAGCAATAATTGCTAAAAAAATGACTAATAATCTGTATTTCTTCATGTTCTAAATGATTTTTGAAATTTAAAAACAAAATAAAATATGCAGATTTAGGTTTTTGGTATTTTAAAAATAAGAATATTTAAACATTAAAGCGTAAAATAATTAAAGAAATTTCTGAGTTGTGTTTTGTTTTTGCCACAGATTATCAAGATTAAAAGGATTTTTATCATACTGTAACCACATAGTATTGTCAGTTCGCTATCGCTCGAGTTGTGTTCCCTAAAATGGTAAACTTAACGTATTCCTGTGATTCAAGATTTTATTCGGCCAATTTCAGATAAACTCGAGGAACTTCTAAAAATTCCTGATAGCAAGTATTGCTTGGACAATTATCATTTAATGTAGAATGTTCGGCGATTCTGATTTTTATGGTTTCTTTTCCGTTGTCGGTTCCTGTAAAAGTTTCTCCAACCTTAAAAGTTCGGTTGCTTACGCCAACAACACCGCCAACTGTTATTTGTGTGGTGTATTCGGCAGTGAATTCAAAATTTTTAGTGGCTTTAACTTCATCCGAAGAACAAGCAAGAATTCCTAGAGTAAGAATCAAAAAGCAAATCAGTTTTTTCATAACAATCTTTTTTATTTAGATGTTTGAATTTCAGAATGGTTGCGTGAAATTATAAAAGTTTTTTGGTTGCTTTTTATTAAGGTTTATTCCTTTGATATATTCTTAATTCTGATATTTTTAAAATCAATTGGCGAACGCTCATAATTCAAAGAAATTTTACCTTCAACAGTTGAAGCTTCGGTACATTCGTTTACTAATTTTCCATTTAAATATTGAGTGATTTTTCCGTTGAAAGACTTAATAACTACGGCATTCCATTCACCAAACGGATTTTCATTTGCTAAAAACTTTGGAGAAACCACACTTGCGCCGGCTTCAATCTGTTTTCCGTTCACTTTTGCTGTTACCTGATCCAGGAATATAAAGTCGCCCGTAACGTTTTCTTTTATTTGAAACTGAATTCCTTTTGGCCAGATTTTATCCGATGCATCTAATGGAATATTGTACATAACGCCACTGTTTTTCGTGCCTTTCATTTTGTATTGTTCTTCCATATTCCATCGGTATTCTAAGGTAAACTCAAAGTTTTTATAGCTTTTTTTGGTCATCAGGCACCCGAGGTCTTCTCCGTACATACGAATCATTCCATCCTTAAATTCATATACTTTTGAGGGGTCCTGCTGTGCGGTATTTGATTTTGTAAAAGCATACCAGTCGCTTATCTCCAGACTTTTTTGCCGAACGGCACAGGAACTTAAAATAAAAAGAAGAACAATAACAAAAGTTGATTTCTGGAACATAGCGATAAGTTTAAAGCAAAGACGATTAAGTCGATTGAAGATTTTTTTAAAGTAAAATTAATGATACATAGTGATATAAAAAATTGGCAATTCTGGCTTTTTTGTTTTTTATCAGAAAATAATGACTTAGATAAAAAGACTTATTCTTCACCATTAAAATTAATGATATATTAGCGACATTGTAAAATGTCGTAGAAATGCCGTAAGAAAACCGTTATCAAAATAGGCTTTTCGAAATAATTTTGGATTGAAATTTAAAAACATAAACCATGAGTTATATTGGCAAAAAAATTAGCGAAGCGAGAAAGTTAAAAGGCTTTACGCAAGAAGAACTGGCAGAATTGTCGAAAGTTAATTTGAGAACAATTCAAAGAATCGAAAACAGCAATAATGAACCACGTGGCAAAACGCTGGAGCTCATTTGTGAAGTGCTTCAAATTGATAAAACAGAATTAAAAGATTTAAACAAAACATCAGAAAATAATAGAATTGGAGCTTTCGTTGTCAATGCGATTTTTTTGATTCTTTTAAATCTTGCCATAGCGCTTGCTTTTAGTTATATGGTGACACCTATAGAAGCTAGTGCCAACAGTAAATTTGGCGCAGTTCTTTTAAGTTTTTTTATGCCCTTTACCATTTTTTATTATACGCAGAACGTGACGGCAACCGAACGTATTTTTAAATTTGGAATTTGCTGGATGATATATCTTACAACCTTATTATATGCGCAAGGTTTTCGCAATGCGCTTGGAATTGGATTTAGAACATGGATTTTTCCCTGTATTTTAATCTATTTTGGTGTATTGTTTTATGGAAAGGTTTTGTTTAAATCGGAGAAATAAAAATATAAAAGGGAATCTTTGTGTTTTAATCTCGCGAAGACGCAGAAGCGCAAAGTTTTTCCAAGCTGTAACCACAAAGTATTGTCATTTCGACTGAAAGGAGACTCGAGCGATAGCGAACAGACGAAGTAAATCACACAAGAAACTCCGTAAAGCTTTTCTCCAATCTGTGTCGAATCCCGCGTGTGATTTACTTCGTCTGTTCGCTATCGCTCGAGTCTCTTTTCAGTCGAAATGACAAAAAAAAAGGTTTTAAGGAAACTGAGAACGCCTCAATCTTGTCGGAAATGACAAACTATACGGATATGCTTTATGGAATAAGAAAGTTAAATGAATTGCCTCCTGCTTTAGCTGGAGGTTTTTTTTATGATTGAAATGGAAAAGGCTTTAGCCGAAAAGTACTAAACGTACCGTAACCACAATCTTGTCATTCTGAGGAACGAAGAATCTCCGTAAGTAACTCCGCAACGATAATCGCCAATCTTTGTCGAGCTTCTCGCGGAGATTTCTCCTTACGTCGAAATGACAAACTAGACGGATATGCTTTATTTCAAAGAAAAATCAAGCAATTCTTTAGGTTCAATATCTAAAGCATTGGCGATTTTTATAAGGGTTTTTATTGTAGTATTTATTTTAGCTCTTTCTATTCTTCCTATTTGAGTTTTAGGAATATCACAATCATCAGCCAAAGCTTGTTGAGATAAACCTTTTTTTTCACGCAATTGGCGAATGTGAATCCCAAGATTTGCAATAAAGATTTCTTCTGAAATATCCATATTTCAAAATTCTTAAGATTTATTTTTGGCGTGGTTACATTTATGTCTCCAAAAGTATTATATTTGGAGTGTTCAAAAAATAAGATAATGGCTACAGAGTGTTTTCCTAAAGAAGTAGAAACTAGACTAAAAGTTTTTTTTAGTGATGTTGTGGATGTAAAAGATATGGCGAAGATGCTCCGGCAGGTCAATTATGCTCTTTCGTTAAGTTCGATGCGAGGTTGCGAAACTCTGGATTCTGAGTTGTGTCATGTCGATGATAATTTTTACTGGCTCAACAGATTGGCAGAAGTGCTGGATCCTTATTTAGGTGTAGATTAAAAGAAATTGTGCTTAAAGCACGATCATTTCGACGAAAGGAGAAATTAAAGGCATATCAACAAATTTGAAAATTCCCTACAACTTTTTTTTCATTGTGTTACTATCGTTGATATGTTGGAAAAGCTCCTTTCGCCAAGGTGAATTGATGTATTTGTTTCAGAGGTTGTCAATTCCGAAAGAGAGACTATGGATTAGACTTTGGTTTTGAAATTTCATTGTTTAAATATTCAATAGCTAATTCACTATTAACATATAGATTAGATTTTAAGGCATACAATCTTCCAATTCCTAATTCTTTATTTTCTAGTTGTCTATATTCTTTTATGTTTTTTAAGGAGTTGTCTTTAAGTTTTTCTAAGCATTTTATTAAATGATTTTTGGTTACTGTATTTAGATTCTCTTTATCTATTATTCCGCATATTATGCGATTTTTGTATCTCTCGATGGCTGGCGATAAGAAGTTAATTTCTTTACCTAATAAAATTTTCATTTCATCTTTGTCTAATAATAAAAAGCCAAGATCATTTGGGAGTTCTCCAACAGGAAGTTCCGTGTCTTCTATAATTGCTAAATAGCCGTTTGGAGATAATGATTGCTTTACTTTTAATAAACTTTCTTTCCAATGTTTTACATGAATTTCGTGAAGGACATTTACCATTATAATTAAATCATATGAATTGTCAGGGATGTTTTTTAAGTCGTTAAAAATTGAAGATGCTCCTTTAAGTGATACTAATTCGTTAAATGATTCATCAACATCAAAGCAATCATATGTTTCAATTCTTTTCCATGATTCTTCGTTCTCTCGTATTCGGTCAAGAAGTCTTCCCTTCCCTGAGCCGAAATCTAATATGCGAATATTATTTTTCTCAAGAATTAATTTTTGAAATATTTCTAATTGTGGGTCATTTTTATTAGCTGATTCAAAAACTTCTGGGTCTTCAAAACATTGTCCCATAAAATTTGTCATTGCCCAAGATGGAGTAGATACAAGAAATTCAACAATTTTGTTATAATGTTCTTCAAAACCCATTAAATCCTCTATAGCATTGAATGGTACGGAAGAAGATGGAGTTAAAAGTTGATTATTTCTAACTAAAAATATTGATCCGTAATCTAAATTTGCTACTATTGATAAAGAATGTGTTGCAATAATTATCTGACCGATTTCTCCAACCAGATTTTCCAAAGTATTTATAAGTTTAATTTGAGCTTTTGGATGAAGATTGAGTTCTGGTTCATCTATAATAATAATTGATTCTCTGAATTTTATTCTAGGATTTATATTAAGTAAAAATAATAATATAGCGTATGTGAATAAAACTTTTTCGCCATCAGAAAAATCATTGTAATTGAATTCTCTTTCGTTAATTGTCCAATATCCTGTGGCTTTAATATTGACATGATCGTCATGTTCACTGATGTCAGAATTTTTAGCATGCCATTTCAAATCTTTATCTAAAAATTCTTTTATTAGATTTTTTAAAAGCTCAAAACGTTGATAGGAAACACGTGTTTTAAATTTTTTTTCATCTCCTCTGCAGTCAATCTCATCAAAAGCTAGCTTATGAGGAAGTCTTTGTAAAAAACTTAATGAGCTTTCTGCTATTAAATTAAATTCATTTACTTCCACGTTTTCTAATGTTGAATCTATTATGGTTTGGAACGAAATTTTTCCATCCCCAGTAAAGCTTTCTTGTAGTTTTCTTAAATCATCTGAATTAATAACTTTTAGGCGTTTAGAAATTTCGTTTTTGATTGTATTTGTATGTCTATCCAGCTGTTGAAATATATTAGAATTTGTGCGTGCAAGAATTTGATTGTATTTTAATGAAGCTTCATTAAAACGAGATTTAATTGCTGAATTGTTTGGATCATTATTATATAGAGCTTGGGATGATGTAAATTCTTTATGAATGTCAAAGCTTGCTTTGTTTTTTTGATATTCAGAATACATATCAAAAAAAGATTGAGGAACATTACTAAACCATTTTGCATAGTCAGTAGTTACGTCACATGATCTAATGTAGTTTTCAATAGCTTTAAGATATCTTGTTTTACCTGATCCGTTTTTTCCTACTAACGCTATTGTTGAATTAAACTTAGTAGAATAAAATTCACCAAGCCCAGATTTTTGTACATCAGATAGTTTTAATTCTAATATTTTTAGTTTCATGTTCTGTTTTTATTTTAGTAAAACATTCAAAAATAAAAATAGAAACCAATAAAATGATATTGCAGTAAATTGCTTATCAACAACTTTAATAACAAAAAGCAAAGTGGAGCAAAACAAAAAAGCTTCTGAAAGTTGATTCAGAAGCTTCTTAAAAGTGCGGATAATAGGACTCGAACCTACACGCCTTGCGGCACCAGATCCTAAGTCTGGCACGTCTACCAATTTCGCCATATCCGCGGTAATTGTGGGTGCAAAGATAGGCATACTTTTGAATTATCAAAGCATTTTTTGAAAATTTTTTTTAATTCTCTTTTTCGTACTTTTGGTTTTCTATAAAAATAATTTAAATGGAAAATATTAAGTCCTACGTTCAACAACATAAAGATCGGTTTATCAATGAATTGATCGAATTATTAAAGATTCCGTCGGTAAGTGCCGACACTGCATATTCTCAAGATGTTATTGACACAGCAGCCGCTGTAAAAGAAAGTTTATCAAAAGCAGGATGCGATTTTGTCGAAACTTGCGACACTCCAGGTTACCCAATTATCTACGGTGAAAAAATAATAGATCCAAATCTTCCAACAGTTTTAGTTTACGGCCACTACGACGTACAACCGCCAGATCCATTAGAATTATGGACTTCACCACCTTTCGAACCCGTAATTAAAAATACAGATATTCACCCAGAAGGTGCCATTTTCGCTCGTGGCGCATGTGACGACAAAGGTCAGATGTACATGCACGTAAAAGCGTTGGAATATATGGTACAAAACAACGTTTTGCCATGTAACGTAAAATTCATGATCGAAGGTGAAGAAGAAGTGGGTTCTGCAAGTTTGGCTTGGTTCGTAGAACGCAATCAGGAAAAACTGAAAAACGACGTAATCCTGATTTCAGATACTGGAATGATTTCGAACCAACAACCATCAATCACAACAGGTTTAAGAGGTTTGAGTTATGTTGAAGTAGAAGTTACAGGACCAAACCGCGATTTACATTCTGGTTTATACGGCGGCGCTGTGGCGAATCCAATTAATATTTTGGCAAAAATGATTGCTTCGCTTCACGACGAAAACAATCATATTACCATTCCAGGTTTCTACGATAAAGTTCAGGAATTATCTGCAGAAGAAAGAGCCGAAATGGCAAAAGCGCCTTTCAGTTTAGAAAAATATAAAAATGCTTTAAACATTGCTGATGTTTATGGTGAAAAAGGATATGTAACGAACGAAAGAAACTCCATCCGTCCAACTTTAGACGTAAACGGAATCTGGGGCGGTTATACTGGCGAAGGTGCTAAAACGGTTATTGCAAGTAAAGCTTTTGCTAAAATCTCGATGCGTTTGGTTCCAAATCAGGAATGGGAAGAGATTACAGAACTTTTCACGAAACATTTTACAAGCATTGCTCCGGCTGGAGTTACGGTAAAAGTAACGCCTCATCACGGTGGCCAGGGTTATGTTACGCCAATTGACAGCATCGGTTATCAGGCAGCGAACAAAGCGTATACAGAAACATTTGGAGTTCCTGCAATTCCAGTTCGTTCAGGAGGAAGTATTCCGATTGTGGCTTTGTTTGAGAAAGAATTAAAAAGCAAAACGATCTTAATGGGATTTGGTTTGGACAGCGATGCTATTCACTCGCCAAATGAGCATTTCGGAATCTTTAATTACTTGAAAGGAATTGAGACTATTCCGTTGTTTTATAAATATTTTGTGGAGCTTTCTAAGTGATTTAACCGCAAAGGGCGCAAAGAATTTACGCAAAGTTCGCAAGGATTTTTAATAAGATTTTAAAAAGTTCGCAAAGCTATATCACAAAGCTTTACGAACTTTGCGTTTATAAACGTAACACTAGAAAAAAAACTTGCGCTCTTTGCGGTTAAGTTTTACTTGCTCAGAAATTTTTTTATCGCAAAGAGCGCTAAGAATTTACGCAATCCCGATAGCTATCGGGAGCTAAGATTTTTTTAATAAGATTTTAAAAAGTTCGCAAAGCTATATCATACAGCTTTGCGAACTTTGCGTTTATAAACGTAACTCTAAAAAAAACTTGCGCTCTTTGCGGTTAAATAAAATAGTCAAATCCGTTCAGAAATGAGCGGATTTTTTTGTTCGTAATATTCTTGGAATTTGGAATTTAAAATTTGGGTTTTCCTATTTGAATTTGGGTTTTAAAACTTGGAATTTAAATTTAAAATTTTAATGTTGACTTTGCATTTTGTTAAATAAATTAAGTTAAATTTGAAATTATTATTATCAAGCCCCGCATAATATTGTTTATAATCCTGTTTTGTGAATTTTTCTAATGTTATTTTAATGTTGATTTTAATGTGGGCTAATGGACTTAGTTAAAAAAAAGGTCAAATTTTCTCCAATTGGATATACCCGATATCTGAAAGGATTGAAAAAATGCCATTCGATGTTTCGAGAAGGCAGAATTTTGGAAAAGCTTGCCGTAAAATCATGGCAGATTGCTCCGGAAAAAACTACTATCGCTCCCAAAGCTTATTTTTTGGAGAATCAATTGGAACGTATCACAGGTACGGCATTTACAGATGATCCGCACGCAGCAATGCACGGAGGTTTTACGGTAGAACATGCACCGACTTTTGCTTATAAGCTCAAAGATATTTGGATGATAAACGGTTTTCTTTATAAAGGACTTTATAATTTCAGACTTCATCCTTCTTTTCAGCTTTCTAAAAAAATGAACTATTTTCCGCCAGCGATTATAGATACAGAAATCGATAATGCTTCTATTTACAGCACTTCTGAAGGGAATCAGTATTTTGGCCTTTGGCTTACCGATGATTGTGCAAATTATGCCTTGGCCAATCAAGAAGGAGTTCCTGTAACTTCAAATATTATTCCCTATTCTCACATGCTGGAATATGAATCGTATTTAGAAATGAATCCATTTCGGACAAATGCGGCTTATCTGAAAAATGCCATTTTCTTTGATGATAATTGGGGAAATAACGATAACAAACATCTTCGATTTGAAGCCAACCGAAATAAAATACTTTCATTATTTCCCGGAACTTCACATCCTGGAGTTTTTATTCTGCGTCGCAATTCGGGAATATCACGCGTGATGCTGAATGAGCTCGAAATTGCCGAAAAACTCCGAGAAAAATGCGGATTCAAAATTGTTGATGTTACTCAAAATACTGCTGCAGAAATACTTTCGGCCTGCGCTGGTGCTAAAATCCTCATTGGTATCGAAGGCAGTCATTTATTCCACGGACTCATGGCTCTTGAAGCAGGTTCTTCTGTTTTAATTCTTCAGCCACCCAATCGTTTTAGCGCCGTTATTAAAAACACCACAGACATGGAAAACATCAATTACAGCTTTGTTGTCGGAATTCAAAAAGGCGATAATTTTTATATTGATTTTGAAGAAGTGGAGAGAACGATTGATTTGCTTTCTTTTTAAAGGTTCATAGTGACAAAGAGACAAAGAGAAAGTGCAGAAGAAAAGCCCTTTGTCCCTTTGAACCTTTGTTACTCTGTATCTTAAATAAAAAAAATCAGTTTTTTCTTTCTCGTTTGAAAATTAATTCTACATTTGTAGAATAGAATCTATAATTGTAGAATCAAAATGATTAGAAAAATACTTTTTGCGATAATTCTGCTTTCTTTTTTTGGATGTAAATCGGCGCTTATTAATCAAAAGATTGATAAAAAGAAAGAAGGAAAATGGGTTGAGGTGTATGTTCAGGATAGTGTGGAATACAAATCTGTCGAATTCTACAAAAGAGATTTACCAATTAAGAAATGGAAAACTTTTATAAACGGGAAATTATACAAATCAGAGAAATATAAAAAAGGAATTTGTATTGTAAAAAGTTATTACGAAAACGGAAAACTGGAATCGAAAGGCAAAACCAAATTGGAATTAAACGAAACCGAATCGCATTGGTTTTATTTTGGAGTATGGAAGTTTTACTCAGATAAAGGAAAATTATTTCAGATTAGAAAATACGAAAAAGGAGAATTGCTCTCTGAACAAAAAATAGAATAAAACTTTAAAATTAAATAGATGAATAAACTGCTGGCTTTCTTTTTTATTATAATGAATAGTGTTTTGGTTCAGGCTCAAACGTATAAGGAATGGGTTAAAAAAGCAGATTCTTGTTATAGTGCGACGAATTATAAAACAGCTGTCAATTATTACACAAAAGCTTTTAAGATAAAACAGAAGGATTCGAAAGATTTATATAATGCGGGCTGTGCTGCTTCTTTGGCTGAAAAAAATAAAAAAGCCTTTAAATGGCTGGATTTAGCGATTGATAACGGCTATGAAAATATTGATCGTATGAAAATAGACAATGATTTGAAATCCTTGCACAATACGAAAGAATGGGAAAAGACAATTGGTAAACTTCAAAAAAAAGTAGACAGTATTGGCGTTCGATATGATAAAACGATGGAAAAAGAACTTCTGGATATTTATACTGAAGATCAGGGAATTCGAGTAGAATTTATGAAAATTTATAAGGATCCTAATTCAAGTAAAAGCAAAATTGACAGCATTGGCAAAATAATGAATAAAAAAGACAGTATTAATCTCGTCACGGTGATGAAAATACTGGACGAAAAAGGCTGGGTTGGAAAAGATGTAGTGGGAACACAGGGAAATCAGACTTTGTTTTTGGTTATTCAGCATTCGCCTTTAAAATATCAGCAGAAGTATTTGCCCATGATGCGGGAAGCGGTTAAAAAAGGAAATGCCAACATAAGTAATTTGGCTTATTTAGAAGATCGAGTTGCGTTAAGAGAAGGAAGAAAACAGATTTATGGAAGCCAGTCTGCAAAAAACAGAAAGACTAATAAATGGTATTTTTCTCCCATGATTGATCCAGATAATGTAGATAAAAGGCGTGCCGAGGTTGGATTGGGAACAATGAAAGAATATGCCGCAAAAATGAATATAGACTGGAATCTAGAAGCTTATAAAAAAGAATTGCCTGAATTGGAAAAACTTGAAAATATTAAAGAATAAAGAATAAAGAATAAAGAATAAAGAATAAAGAATAAAGAGGCATATTATTAAACTTGATCTGCGAAAAAAAACTTATTATCTCAGAACCTTAGAACCTTAAAAAAATGCAATTATCAAACGCAGAAGAACAATTGATGGAACATTTATGGAAGCTTGAAAAGGCTTTTATGAAAGATTTATTAGAATCGTATTCAGAGCCAAAACCCGCTACAACAACAGTAGCAACGCTTTTGAAACGAATGATCGACAAGAAATTTGTGGCTTATAACGAATTTGGAAATTCTCGAGAATATTACCCTTTGGTCAAGAAAACCGATTATTTCTCCAAACATGTAAAAGGACTTATCAGCAACTTTTTTAATAACTCAGCTTCGCAGTTTGCTTCGTTTTTTACGACTGAAACTAATTTGTCGGCTTCAGAACTGGAAGATCTTAGAAGAATAATTGATTCGGAAATTCAAAAAAAGAAAAAATGATAGACTTTTTTATAAAATCGACGATTGCATTAAGCGTTTTCCTGATTTTTTATCATTGGATATTGGAAAGGGAAAAAATGCATCAATTTAATAGATTCTTTTTGCTTTTTTCAATTGTAGTTTCGTTCGCGGTTCCTTTTGTTTCATTTGAAATGGTCAAAGAAGTTTCAACTAATTTATCAAGTCAAATTATCTGAATTTAAAGTTGTAAAAGATTTGGGTTATGGAATAGGTGAAGAAGCGATTAGAACTTTAAAACTTTCTCCAACATGGATTCCAGGTTCTCAAATGGGGCAGCCGGTTCGGGTTCTGTACAGTTTGCCTATAACAATTCAAGCTGAAGAAACACCAAAAAAGTATAAAGTAACAAAAGCAAGCTATCAGAAAATGGATTTCCCACCAACCATTTTTGGAAATTAAAAATCATTTAAATTGTCTCTGAAAAAAAAATCCGCTCCTTTTGCATCAAAGAAGCGGATAAAATTAAAAACTAATTAAATAAAATTCTAAAAAAAATGCAGCATCCAGACTAAAATAAATCTGGATTGTATCCAAAGTAAGGTACTTTTTGTTCGTTGAAAATGACTCCGTACTCTTCCAATTCTTTTAAAATAGGCTCGTAAACTTCTTTTTTTATTGGAAGCTGAACGCCTGGTGTTGTGATTTTTCCGTTTAAGATTAACAGTGTCGCAATTGCAACCGGAAGTCCCACCGTTTTGGCCATCGCGGTATAGGTTTGATCTTCGCCAATGCAAACCATTTTAGAATCAATCTGTTTCTTTTCGCCATTTAGTTCGTATCCGAATTTATGATACATGACAATCATATCTTTATCGTCTGGTTCCAAAGCCCAGCTGTCAGTTAGGATCTTTTGTAAAATTTGAGCTGGAGTGGCATTTGGAAGATTTACTTTTTTGTTTGGGTTAAATAAATCCAGTTCCAAAAGTTTGTCCCACATGATATCGTCCTGATCAATTTTTAAGATCAATCTCGTTTTGATTTCTACTGAATCTGTCGGATGATACGGCAGAAAAGAATTGATAAACTGACGATAACTCATATTCTCAGAACCTTCAATTACATAACTATCATCTGTCATTCCGAGCTGTACGAACATATTCCAAGCTCTTGAAAAACCAACTCTTCGAATTGTTCCTCTGTATAAAGTCAGAATATCATCTAAACCGTAAATCGATCTGTATTTAAGAGAATCACGGTTAGAATACGCTTCAAATTTTCCGTAACCTTCTACTTCCAGAAATTCAGTTCTTCTAAACAAAGCGCTGTACGGAATGTATTTATAAGTTCCTTCCTGAATAAATTTTGCTGCTCCGCCTTGTCCGGCCAGAACTACATTTCTAGGTGCCCAGGTAAATTTGTAATTCCATAAATTATTATCCGATTCCGGAGCTACAAGTCCGCCACAGAAAGATTCAAACAAAAGCATTTTGCCACCCTTTGCCCGAATTTCATCAATTACTTTCATGGCGCTCATGTGATCGATTCCAGGATCAAGACCAATTTCGTTCATGAAAATCAGATTGTTTTTTATGGCTTCATCGTTTAAAGCCTGCATGGCATCGCTGATATAAGATGCCGTAACCAAATGCTTTTTGTATTCCAAACAATCTTTCGCAATTTCGATATGCAAATGTGCCGGAAGCATCGAAATGACTATCGAAGCATTTTGAATTGCCGTTTTTCTTTCTTCAGCATTAAAAATATCTAAGGCGAGAGGAGTGGCATTAGGATGATTGTGCGTTTTCGCTTTCGCTAAATCCAATGAAAGATCGGCTACAGTTAAATGCAGTTTTTCTTCATCAGATTTTGATAATAAATATCGAATCAATGACGATGCAGATCTTCCTGCTCCAATTATTAAAACGTTTCTCATGTCTTAAATATTTAACACAAATATATTTAAATGTTATAAATATAACAATTGAAATCAAATAAAATTCATTTTATTTTTAGAATTCTAGAAAATAAATAATCTGATTTTGTTCTAAATAATATCTTTTGAAAAGCGGTTATTCAGTTTGTTTGAAGTATTTTTGTGTCAAATTTCAAAAGATATAAATCATGAAAAGAAAACTTGTTCTTACTGGAGCTTTTATAGGGATGTTAGCTATTATTTTGGGCGCTTTTGGAGCCCATTTATTAAAAAAATATCTTTCAGTTGATCAGTTAAATACTTTTGAAGTTGGGGTTCGTTACCAAATGTATCATGCTCTTTTTCTTCTCTTTCTAGCTACCCAAAAAGAGCTTGCCGAAAAAACACTTAAATCAATCTATAATTTAGTAGTTGCCGGAGTTGTTTTATTTAGTGGTTCAATTTATTTGGTAGCAACAAAAGATTATACTTTGTTCTATTCTAAAATTATCGTTTTCGCAACTCCTGTGGGTGGTTTTCTATTAATTATTGCTTGGGCGCTATTATTCTTTGCAATTTTGAAGCGAAAATCATAAAATCTCGAAAAAAAAATTCTGTCTAAGAATTAATCTTTAATTTTGTCTCATAAATAACATATAATCTTCATTATGTGAATTTTTTCTATTTTCTGTTGTAAAACGAAAATAATATAACAAATTCCGTTAGAAGGTTGTAAATAAGTAAATTAAAAGCGGTTATTTTTTTCTTTTTGTAATTTTTAAAGTGAAATTTCTCTTTTTTGATATAAATCAAAGTGAAATTTAATTATTTTAAGAGTGATAAGAATTAATCTGTAATTTTGCTTTAAATAAAAAACCACAACATAACTTAAAATTTATGGACACTAATACAGTTTTCGCGCAATCGATTTCGTTAAAAGACTTAGGAATTGAAAATGCAAAAGTTCGTTACCAACTATCTGCAGATGAATTACATGCGATTACTTTGCAGTCAGGGCAAGGTGTCGAAAATTCTACCGGAGCGTTAGCAATTAATACAGGCGAATTTACAGGACGTTCTCCGCAAGATCGTTTTATCGTAAAAGACGATATTACAAAAGATCAGGTTTGGTGGGGAAATGTAAATATCCCGTTTGATCCTCTAGCTTTTGAAAAGCTATACAATAAAGTAACAGCATTTTTATCCAACAAAGAAGAGGTTTTTGTTCGTGATTCTTATGTATGCTCTGATGCAAATTACAGACTGAATGTTCGTGTTGTTACTGAAACAGCTTGGTCGAATTTGTTCTGTTACAATATGTTCTTACGTCCAGAAGAATCGGAACTGGCTAATTTTACTCCAGAGTGGACAGTAGTATGTGCTCCAAGTTTTATGGCGGATCCTGCTGTTGATGGAACACGCCAATCTAATTTTGCGATTTTAGATTTTACTAAAAAAATCGCTTTAATAGGCGGAACAGGATATACAGGAGAAATGAAAAAAGGAATTTTCTCTGCATTAAACTTTATCCTTCCGGTTTTCAAAAATACACTTCCAATGCACTGCAGCGCGAATGTTGGTGAAGATGGAGATACAGCCATTTTCTTCGGGTTATCTGGAACTGGAAAAACGACTTTATCTGCTGATCCAGAACGTAAATTAATTGGAGACGACGAACACGGCTGGACAAACGAAAATACTGTTTTTAACTTCGAAGGTGGTTGTTATGCGAAAGTAATCAACTTAACAGAAGAAAATGAACCGGACATTTTTAGAGCAATCAAAAAAGGGGCTCTTTTAGAAAATGTGGTTTTCAAAGCAGGAACAAACGAAGTAGATTACGACGATGTTTCTATAACACAAAATACACGTGTAAGTTACCCAATAACTCATATTGACAATGTACAGCCAGGTTTGGTGGGACATAATCCTAAAAATATATTTTTCTTAACGGCTGATTCTTTCGGAATTCTGCCTCCAATCTCAAAATTAACTCCAGGTCAGGCGGCTTACCACTTTATTTCTGGATATACGGCAAAAGTGGCTGGAACAGAAGCTGGTGTAACTGAGCCTCAGCCTAATTTCTCTGCTTGTTTTGGAGCACCATTTATGCCTTTACATCCAACTCGTTACGCTGAAATGTTAAGCAAAAAAATGAAAGATGCCGGTGTAAAAGTTTGGTTAATCAATACAGGATGGACAGGTGGTCCTTACGGAATTGGAAGCCGTATGAAACTAAAATATACTCGTGCCATGATTACTGCTGCTCTAAAAGGAGAATTGGACAATGTAGCGTATGTAGATCACAAAGTATTTGGATTGGCAAAACCACAATCTTGCCCGAATGTTCCAGAAGAAATTCTAAACCCTAGAAATACTTGGGAAGACAAAGATCTTTATGATAAAAAAGCAATTGAATTAGCTCAGAAATTCAAAGCTAACTTCGCCAAATTTGAAGAGTTTGCAAATGCTGAAATCTTAGCAGGTGCACCGATTACAGAATAAAAGGAATTAATTGATTCAAAGTAAAAAAGCTGTTCTATTAAAGAACAGCTTTTTTTAGTTTACAGTCTCAGTTAGCAGTCTCAGTAATTTTAACACTGAACACTTCTACTGCTACTGCGACTGAATACTGCAAACTTATTTCTTACCTTCGTCAATACGTTTTTGGATCAAATCCCAAGTGTAATAGTGGAAAGTCATTCCGTTGCTCATGGCTACGAAAAGTCCATTTTTGAATTTTGGCCCTAAGTTTATACTTGTAACATCAGCACCATCACATTCGATTGTAGAAGTTGGAACTTCAGCTAATAACGGATGATTGTTTGGATTTCCGTTTGCACCTTCTCTCGGGTAAACCATAAATGAGTTTGCCTGCTGGTTAGACACTAAAATATATCCTGTAGAATCTGTTTTTTTGTAAATCGCAATTCCTTCGTGATCTGCTTTGAAATCTTTTTGACCAAAGAAAGCCAACTCTTTATTATCATTCAAAGCTGGATCTGCTTTGTATTTTCTAATTCCAACTTGTTCGTCGCAGTAGTAAACAAAACCTAATTCATTATCCACGGCAATCGCTTCAATTTCTTTTTTTCCACTGTAAGTTCCGAATTTACGAACTACTTTTGTTGCAGCAAATTTTCCGTTTCCAGAAAGTTCATACTGCCATAAATAACTTCCAGAAGGACCAGTTTTTCTTCCAACGATAGCAAAAATCTTTCCGTCGCTTGGACGAGTGTACAAAGAAATTCCCATTGGATCGCGCTGTGCTTCTCCTTCAAAAACTTCAATTCCGCCGTTATCAATTGGTTCTAAATCTGGTAAACTGAAAATTCTGATTTTGTTGCTTTCACGTTCTGTCGTAACTGCAACGTCTACTTTTTTTCCGTCAATGATCAATCCATAAGCGATATCCACATTGTTTGGACGTTTTAGCGGAATTGATTTTTTCAGAATTTTTCCATTTAAATCAAAAGCATATAAACCGCCGTCCGTGTCTTTATCTGTTCCAACAATTATACTTTTTGAAGGATCTGTTGGGTGAATCCAGATTGAAGGATCATCTGTATCGTGAGGTAAAGCTTCAGTAACTACAGTAGGTTTTACAGCATTGGGCTGAATTGGCGCTAATTTATCGTCTTTACAAGCTGTGAATGAAATGCTTAAAAGTAAAAAAGCAAGTATCGATTTATTTTTCATTTTGTATTATATATTTTAATGCAATTAGACAGAGCGCTAAACTCTGTCTAATTTAAGAATTTTTAAAAATAGCAGATTACAAGTCTAGTTTCAATCCGAAATTGTAACGAGGCTGGTAGTATTCAGCTTGTTTTGTATGTGCAGCAACTCCTTGGTAGTAACGTAACGGTTGGTTTGTTAAGTTATTAGCTTCAGCAAAAAAGCGAAGTTTTGGAGTGATTTTATAAGAAGCATTAGCATCTAAGAAAAACTGCTTATCATAGTAACTGTCTTTGTAAGACTCAGAACCTAATTCATCTAAATAATCAGATGTAAAGTTTGTTGAGATTCTTGCAGAGAAACGTTTGTTTTCCCAAGATAAAGATCCGTTAAACATGTGTGGCGTCGTTCCTGGAAGACTAATGTCGTTTCTTTCATTTCCATCTTCGTCAGCAATTCCTCTTGCTTTAGACTGTGTATAAGTATAGTTCAAATAGATACCGAATCCTTTTAAGAATTTACCAGGAAGGAAATCTAACTGACGCTGGAAAGCAACTTCAAATCCGTAAACATCCACTTTGTCTCCGTTTCTTGATTGTAAAAATGACCAGTTTTCTCCCGCTGGAATTGGGTTTGACTGATTAGGGAAATCTGCAGCAAATTTCGCATCAGTATATTGATTGTCGCTGTAGTTGTAAATGAAATCATTTAATCTTTTGTAGAAAACACCTCCAGAAATCAAACCAACAGATTTGAAATAGTTCTCAGCCATGAAATCATAGTTATATGAATACGTTGCATCAAGATCAGGATTACCAGCTGTAATTTCTTTATCAGCAGCAATGTTGTTTACATAAGGAGCCAATGCATAGTAGTTTGGTCTTGCTAAAGCCGTTGTAGCAGCAGCTCTTAAAACTAAATCTTTTGTTGCGTTGTATTGGAATGAAATACTTGGCAATACATTTGTGTATGAGTTTGTATTGTTGATTTTGCTTTCTAATTCTTCTTCATCTAATACACGGTTTCCTGTATAATCGATATGAGTATTTTCAACACGAACCCCCATTACCATAGAAAGTTTATCATTAAAATCTTGATCCCATCTTACATAAGCAGCAGTAATTCTTTCTTTAGCGTTATAGTTTACCGCTAAATATTCAGCTGGATCAGTTTCTTTTTCAAATAAAGTAGCATTGTTTAAATCTAAACTTCCTAAATAGTTTGCAGAAGCAAAAGTTCCCGGTACATATTTACTTCCTGGATTAAAATCTTTTCCATCATAATAACTTGTTGGAACTTGTGATAATAATTCCATATCATCATTTAATGGAGTATAAGAATAAAACATATTGTTTCTTTCTTTCTCTTTTAAACGAAGTCTAAGACCAGTTCTCAATCTTCCTTTTTCTCCTGAAATTACAGAGAATGGAAAACGGATGTTTACTTTAGCACCAAATTCACTTTCGCTTGTTTCATCTGTATTTTCAGTAACCGAATCAAATGCAAATTCGTCTATAGATTCTCCAGCTGTAGTAACTAATGGAAATCTTGGATCTGTTAAGTTTTCAAATACATCAAGACCTTTCTGACGGTATTCGATATAACGCTCACCTGGACGATATTCTCTAGCTTTTGCATAATTAGCAGACCAGTCTAAATCTAAAGTAGAATTGATTAAGTGCTCTCCACGAAGAGAGTAATTTTGTACTCTTTGATCTTCTAATCTTCTGTTTTTGTTACGGTTGCTATCCAAACCACCTTTTGTCTGACGTTTTACGCGTCCTTCGAAACCAGTGATTTCTTCACCATTGTAAATGGGTTCAATATCATCAATAGTCGTTCTGAAACGATTTTCTCTATCATCTCTCCAGTTGTAGATTGCATTAGCAAAAATGGTATTGTTTTCGTTGAATTTATAATCTAAAGCAATAGATCCACTACGACGAATACGTTGTACATCATATTTTCTAATTTCTGAAGCTTGTAAATATTCGTTTCCGAAATCATCTTTTACCCATTCGTTTTCGATGTTATCAGAACCATAATCAACATTGTTGTAAGAACCGCTTACTACAACTCCTAATTTGTTGTCGATAAAACGATTACCGTAAACGAAACCTGCAGTATAAGAAGCGTGGTCACGAATTGGCAAATATCCTCCTGCAAGAGTTGCAGAAATTCTTTCTCCGTTTGGAGTTGCTCTTGTAATTAAATTTACAGAACCTCCAATCGCGTCGGCATCCATATCAGGAGTTAGGGTTTTGTTTACTTCGATTGTAGAAATCATATCAGACGGAATCAAGTCCATTTGTACGTTTCTGTTGTCTCCTTCAGCAGATGGAATACGGTCACCATTTAAAGTAACAGAGTTTAAAGACGGAGCCAAACCTCTAATGATAATGTTACGAGCTTCACCTTGGTCATTCTGCATTGTGATACCAGGAACACGTTTCAGAGCGTCTCCCACGTTAGCATCAGGGAAACGTCCCATTTGATCAGAAGAGATTACGTTACCGATATTTTTATTGTTTTTCTGCTGATTCAGTGCTTTTGCCTGACCTTTTAAGATGTCACCGACAATAACTTCTTTCAGTTCATTTTCAGAAGCTTTAAGAGCAAAATCAATTACATTGTTTTTTCCTTGCTCTACTTTTATTTCTTGAGATATAGTAGTATACCCTATATATTTAACTTCAACTTGATAAGTTCCTTCGTTAATATTCAATAATTCAAAACGACCGTTATAATCTGAAACGGTGTATTTTTTCTCGCCTACAATTTGAACCATGGCTCCAGGTAGAGGCAACTTGTCATCGGCATCTAATATCTTTCCAGATATAATCGCTTTCTGAGCAAAACCTGTAAAGGCTAGTAAAAAGAATGTTGTTAATAGTAGAAATTTTTTCATTGTGTGTGTTTGGTTTTATTTTGGTTGCGAAGCTAGAACCCTATTATTACTAAACCCTTGAAAAAAAATTAACATAATGTTATGATTGTACTCCTGGTGTTAAGATTTATTAATCTTTAAATAACATGAAAAGCATCAAATAATTGATTCCCAGTGAAAAGAAAAATGATATTTTGATTGTAATTGAAAATTTGGCGCTAAATTTGCCGTATCACACGAGCCGTAAGGCGAACTGACGAAGTAATCACAATCAAAAATCATCAATCATGTTAAAACAATTTTTTATCCTATGTTCAGGAGCCGACCGAGATCTCTTGAAAGATTGTTCGGAAGGCGAACAAACCAAATATGTTGGAATTGGCGCCACTGTATTCTTTACGGCAGTTATGGCTTTTTTGGCCAGTGCTTATGCGCTTTTTACCGTTTTCGATTCTATTTATCCCGCTTTAATTTTTGGTTTTGTTTGGAGTTTGCTGATTTTTAATTTAGACCGTTTTATCGTTTCTACTATTAAGAAAAGAGATCGTTTTATGGATGAATTCCTGCAGGCGACTCCGCGTATTGCTTTGGCCATTATTATTGCTATTGTAATTTCAAAGCCTTTGGAAATCAAAATCTTCGAAAAAGAAATCAATACCGTTTTATTGAAAGAGAAAAATGAAATGGAATTGGCCAATAAAAAACAAATTGGTACTTATTTCAAAACAGATTTAGATAAAAATAAGGCTGAAATTGCTGCTCTAAAAGCTGACATTGTAAAGAAAGAAAAAGAAGTAAACGATTTGTATTCTGTTTATATCACCGAAGCTGAGGGAACTAGCGGAACTAAGAAATTAGGAAAAGGCCCAGTTTATAAAGAAAAACGCGAAAAACACGATGCCGCTCTTAAAGAATTCGAAACGCTGAAAAAGACCAACGAAGCCAAAATTGCCGAAAAAGAAAAAGCAGGTATACAATTACAAGCCGACTTAGACAAAAAAGTTTCGCAGACACAACCCATCATTGAAGGTTTCGACGGATTAATGGCGCGTATTAATGCCTTGAACAAACTGCCTTGGCTTCCGTCATTTTTTATAATGTTGTTATTTTTAGCAATCGAAACATCGCCGATTATTGCCAAATTATTAGCTCCAAAAGGAGAATTCGATTTCAAGCAGGAAGAAGCCGAAACAGCAATGAAAGCAACTTTATCACAAAACAAATACCAACGCGATTTATTAGTGAAAACAAGTGCCGAAATGCATGATAGAGTATACGCTGATATTGCAGAAGATAAGGCACTTTACGATTTGCAAAGAAAAAATGCAAAAGAGTTATTGGAGTTACAATCACACAGCTTTTTAGACAAACAGAAAGCAACTTTGTAAATAAGTGCAAAGTTTCTAAGCACAAAGTTATAAAGGGAAAGCCCGAAATAGAATCTCTATTTCGGGCTTTTTTTATTTTAGACAAAGTCAATAATCTTTGTACTTTGTACTCAGAACTTTGTACTTTAAAAACTACATATAACTTAAAATCTCTTTTTTGTAAGCATCATATTCTCCCTGCATGATTAAACCATTATCAAGAAGTTTTTTGTAGTTCTGTAATTTGTCGAAAAGTTCTTCTTTAGATAAATCACTTAATCTGCGTTCTCCCACAGGTTGTGTCGGCTGTGTTGGAAGCGGTTCATACGTTTCTGTAACAGTAGGAGCAGAAGGTAAAATTTCAGCAAAGCTAGTTACTTCTTCTGTTTCTACTTCCTCAACTTCTTCTTCAGCTTCTTCTTCAAAAACCGGTTCAACAGTTTCTGGAGTTGGTGCAGCGTTAGTTATTGGATTTTTAAATAAATCCAATTGTTCTTTAGCGTAAGTATAAATTTTTCTAGCCTGAATTTTCGGAATATAATCAATAGTAACTGCTAAATCTGTCTTGGTACCAAATGAAAATTCAGAACCTAAGATATTTTCTTTTACAAAAGTACTGGCAATATCATCCCATGCATAATCTGTAAAGTTCATTGAAAGACCTAAGTTTTTAGGTTCACAGATAATGATACGTTTGTTTGTTACTACAATACTGTCAGGGAAAACAGTAATAGCAGGTTTTTTTTGTACTGCGATATAACCAATTTCTTCACCTTTCATCAATAAATCTGTAAGTTTAGAAGTGATTTTTTCAATCGCTTTTGGATCTTGTTCTTCGTTCAGAAATTTTTTAAATTGTTCTTTCATGGTGTTATAAGTTGCTAAGTTACACAGTAACTAAGTTGCTAAGTTTTTTTTCTAACGTTGCAAATGTAATGCCTAATTTTCTAATTCGGTTATTTCATTTTGAATTTTCTTTGTCAAACTTTTGAAAACCAATTCATACGAATGGTCTATCAATTCTTTGACAAATTTTACGGGTAAATTTCCGTTTAAGGATACCGTATTCCAATGTACTTTACTCATATGAAATCCGGGTTGTATTTCATCATATTCTGCCCTAAGTTCCTGCGCACGGTCTGGATCACATTTTAGGTTGACAGACTGCTCGTTTTTTTCCCATTGTGATAAAGAAGACAAAGCAAACATTTTGCCTCCTACTTTAAAAACCAACGTATCTTCATCAAAAGGAAAATGTTCGCTGACGCCTTTTTTCGATAGACAATATTCGTAAAACGTTTCTAAATTCATAACTTTTTATTTTCCAATTTCACCTAAATGCGTGTATTTAAACCCTTTTCCATATTTCAATCCGTAACCGAAAATTCGATCCATTGCCGAATGTGAAAATAAAATAATTCCGGCTAATTGAATACTTTCAATACTTAAATAACATCCGATGCCATAAATTAAAAGTGCAACTCCTTTATGATGAAAGATATTATAAGCCAAAGCTCCAATTTTATTCCCAAAAGCATAGCCAATCATCGACAAATCTGGAGTCAATAATAAAGCTAGAAACCACCACCAATCGTAACTTAAACGATTAAAAAGAAATATTCCCAAAATAAATAAAGCCGTTTCTTCGAGTTTTAAGACTATTTTCATTTCACTATTTTTTCCATCATCTTTTCAGGATGATTCAGTTTTGTAAATCCGAATTTCTCGTATAGAAAGTGAGCATCAGTTGTGGCCAATCGCCAGATTTTGACTTCTTGCAATTGCGGTTCTTTCATCATGGTGTCAATTAATAGGGACGAATATCCTTTGCCGCGATGTTTCTCATCAATAAAAACATCCATCAAATAAGCAAAAACTACATAATCGGTTATCACACGTGCGAAACCAATTTGTTTTTCATCCAAGTAAATTCCAAAACAAATTGAAGCATCAATGGTTGTTTGCACTTCTTCTATAGTTCGTCCCGCAGCCCAATAAATATCTTTTAGGAAGTTTTGTATAAACGGAACGTCGAGTTTAGTTTTATCTGTTGAAACGGTAATCATATTGTTTAGTTTTTTTGCCACTAATTACACGAATTTTCACGAATTATTTTTTGCCACAGATTAAAGGATTAAAAATGATTAAATCTGTGGAAATCATTTTATCCCGATAGCTATCGGGAGTGGCAAAATAAAAAAAGAAATTAGTGCAAATTTGTGTAATTCGTGGCAACCTTTAAATTTTATATAAAATTGGTTTTGACGGACTTGCATCATTCTCAAACGAAGCGATTTGAAGATTTAGGATATAATCGCCATCTTTAATATCGTCCGAGACATAAATCATTTCTGTAATTGTAGCATTTAACCGTGCATCAGCATTTAGATTTACTGTGTCTTTTACATTCCAAAATGCTTTGTGAGCCAACAATTTTCCTTCGTCATGTTCTTTGTCAACGCTAGGAAGATCAATCAGTAAATGCTGAATTTCGCTTTCGCGGATGAAAACCGCAGCCTCTTCAGATAAATACGGCGGATTGGTATTCGAGTATTTTCTTGATTTTTTGTCTTTTGAATTTGGAAGTGTTCTGATAATTAAGGCATCGTTTGTCACACTGAGCGAAGTCGAAGTGCTCAACGCAATTTGAACTTGCTCTTTCGTAATCACAAAATCATCCCCAATTTTCTCAGGTTCAATCGTAATCAATTTAGCAAAAAAGAAAAACTGTTTTAGAGATTGATTAATACTGTAAAAATCATTCGTAATATGTCCCAGACATTCTGTATGTGTTCCATGTCCATGCGGATTGAAGAAAATATTATTGAAATTGGTAGATGATTTTCCTTCCGAAACTTTTCCAATCCAATCACCAAAAACTACAGGTTCTATAACTGGTTTTTCGATGTACCAAGCGATTGGGTTTTCATCGGTATTGGTTAATGGAATAGAAATATCAATGGGTTTTGATAAGTCGATTTCGAAGTTGTTGATTTTTGCTATCATAATTTAACCGCAAGGTTCGCTAAGGTTTACGCAAAGGTCGCAAGGATTTTACTAAAGATTGTTTGCTATTCTTTTAACTCCATGCTTTAATAATGCGACATTAAAATTTATCAATAATCCTAGTTTGCAATTTGTTAGTTTTAAGTAAGTCAATAGTTGAGCAAAATGAACTTCATTTAGACAATCTACAGACTTAATCTCCAAAATTAGTTTATTTTCTACTAAAATATCTAATCGATAACCAACATCTAATTTTACTTCTTCGTAAATTAGAGGGAGAGCCTTTTGTTTTTCAACCAATAAGTTTAGTTTTTTCAACTCATAGAATAAGCATTCTTCATAAGCACTTTCTAAAAGCCCCGGCCCTAAAGTTTGATGAACTTTCAAAGCTGAATGAAACACAATTCGCGATAAATCATTTTCAGACATAAAATCAATTTTTAAAGTTCAAATATAAATACTTAAGCAATAAAAATATAATTTTATTCCTACAAAAAATAAAATAGCGTTCTTTGCGTAATTCCTAGCGAACCTTGCGGTTAAACTTTAAGATTCTAGATAAAATAAATCTGAAGCAATTCCATCCGTTAAAAATTTTCCTTTTGGAGTTGGTTTTAAAATGTTGTTTTCGATTGAAAGCAAATCGTCGTTTACGAATTTTTGAGATTGTTCCAGTAAATAAGTCAAATATTCTGATCCAAATTCATTTTTAATTCTTTCTAATGAAACGCCCCAAATGGTTCGTAAACCTGTCATAATATATTCATTATAACGATCTGAAATGGTTAAACTTTCTGTTTCAATCGGAAGTTCGTCGTTTTGAATTGCTTTTAGATAAAGTGAATTATTCGCAATATTCCAGCCTCTTTTTATGCCGTCATAACTATGCGCGGAAGGCCCGATTCCGATGTATTTCTTGCCCAACCAATACGCCGAATTGTTTTTGGAGAAATAATTTTCTTTTCCGAAATTGGATAATTCATAATGAATAAAACCATTTTTTTGAAGCATTTCAACCAAAATCATAAAATGATTCGAAGCCACTTCGTCTTGCGGTTCAGCAATTTTTCCAGTTTGAATTAATTTACTTAAAGCCGTTTTCGGTTCAACCGTCAAAGCGTAACTCGAAATATGAGGAATACCAAAATCCAAAGCGGTTTGAATATTCTGTCTCCACATTTCGTTACTCATTCCTGGAATTCCATAAATCAAATCGAGTGAAATATTATCAAAATATTTAGTTGCTTCTTCCAGACATTTTTTGGCTTCCGCCGAATTATGAGCGCGATTCATCATTTTTAAATCCTCTTCATAAAAAGACTGAATTCCGATACTCAGACGATTTATCGGACTTTTTGATAATTCCAGAATTCGCTCCGCAGACAAATCATCTGGATTGGCTTCCAAAGTTATTTCCGGATTTTCGACAACTTTATAATTTTTATAAACTTCTAAAATTAAAAAGTTGATTTCGTCATTTGATAAAACTGAAGGAGTTCCACCACCAAAATAAATAGTTTCAATTTTACCATCACTTTCGGTTTTGCGCATAGCAATTTCTTTGGCTAATGCCAAAACCATATCGTCTTTCTTTTTTATTGAAGTAGAAAAATGAAAGTCGCAGTAATGACAAGCTTGCTTGCAAAAAGGTATGTGAATGTAGATGCCGCTCATTTTTTAGTGGTCAGTGTTCAGGTTTTTAGTATTCAGTTTTTAGTATTCAGTTTTTAGTATTCAGTGATCAGGTTTTTAGTGGTCAGTATTCCTCAAGCTAAAAACTGAATACTAAAAACCTGATCACTGATCACTTTTCTTAACTCCAAACTTCTCTGGATTTAAAAGCATATAGTTTATTAGTTTTCCTATTTCGATACTTTCTGATAAAAGTTCACTGTAAAATTCGGTTGAAATATATTTACATGCAAGAGCAAATTCCAGCCAGACTTGTGTTTCAGAATTTTCTCCATCAGAATCAGTCAATTTACTATAAAAATGTTTTGGATAAATACGTTTTCTGTAAGCCTCTGCAATCGTAACAGGGACACTTCTGGATGAACGTCTAATCTGATCGGTTAATGAATATGTTTCTTCTTTTGGAAACTGTTTTGTAATATTAAATATTTTCATTGCTAATGAAAACGACTTTTTGTAAGCTAGTAAATCTTGAAATCTCATTATGTTTTTTATTTATGACTAAAAAATAAATATAAGAAAAAGCTTTCTTTTTAAATAAGCGTTTTTCAGAAACATCAGAATACTAAAAAAACGAATCATTGTAGATTTTCAAAATCAACTGACCACTAAAAATCTGACTACTGAACACTTACTTTTTAACTCTATCCTCGTTTTGTTTCACAAAAGCATCCCAACCCGAATAGCTTTTTCCCGCAACAACTTTCCCAGAATTAAAGTGATGACAAACCGCAGCTGCCAAACCATCTGTTGAATCGAGATTTTTTGGTAATTCTTTTAAGCCTAAAAGTTGTTGCAACATTTTGGCGACTTGTTCTTTGCTGGCGTTTCCGTTTCCTGTGATCGCCATTTTTATTTTTTTTGGTTCATATTCTGTAATAGGGATTCCTCTTGAAAGTCCGGCAGCCATTGCAACACCTTGCGCGCGACCTAATTTCAGCATTGATTGTACGTTTTTGCCAAAGAAAGGTGCTTCAATAGCAATTTCGTCCGGACAATGTGTTTCAATTAATTCGATCGTTCTTTCAAAAATGACTCTTAGTTTTTGGTAATGATTATCGTATTTGGAAAGCTGCAATTCATTCAATTGCAGAAACTCCATTTTTTTATTGGTGACTTTAATCAATCCAAAACCCATAATCGTGGTTCCAGGGTCAATACCTAATATGATGCGTTCTTTTGTCAAGTGTGTTTTTTAAATTCTAAAGGAAAATTGTTTTCAACTTCTTCTTTAGAAACATTAGTTTTAATTATTTCTTTTTTACTATTTAGGATTGAATATTTACCATTCTTTAAAACATAAAATTCAGCTTCTTTCTTTTGAGGGTCAAAGTAATGAACATCAGCATAAATTTTATCGTAAATCAAAGGAATAATAATCTTGTTTTGAATGTTTACAACTCCATATTTATTATTTTTAGATAATACAATCGTCTTCTCATTATGATAAAATAAGTTTTCATAAATTGGAGGAATAATAGTTTTTCCTTCTTTAGTTATCAAACCTCTTTTATTGTTTTTAATAACAAAATGATAATTTTCACCTGGTCCATATTCAACCCAATTTGACATTTCGCTATATTCAAAAGGGATAATTATTCTTCCGGCTCTGTCTATAACGCCATATTTATCATTTTGTTTGGCAATAAATCTATTTTTTTGATCGTAAATACAAGGGGATAAATCCTGAAAATCAAAATTAAAAATAGGTTTTAGGTTTTTATCTATTATGCCAAATTTGCCGTCTTTGTTTTTTATAACATAATAATCCAGTTCTCTTCTGTCACTATAAATTGCTTTGTTCTCAATTGGATAAGTTACTTTGTTGTTAGAATCAATCAGTCCGAACTTTCCTTTATATTTTACAATTGCATTATAGTTGCTTCCAAAATCCTCAAATTCCTCATATACAACAGGAATTATCAATTTTCCTTTTGTGTCTATCGCACCGTATTTTCCATTCAAATCTTGAACGTGATAGATTTTTTCAATTTTTTTATTTAAACGACAGTAATCAAAAGAGAAGCCTTTTATCTTGTCATAAATTTTCTTCCCATATTCATCTATTAAAACAAGATTTTTGCCCTTTTTAGCAAGAAAAATTTCAGATTTATGATAAGATTCTTCAGGATGTTCAATAGTGTCATATTCTGGTTTAACTATTTCTTTTCCAAATTCATTTATAATTCCGTATTTATTATTCTTAGAAACAATTGCAATTCTGTTTTGATTAAATATTTCAGCAGTGCTATATTTCCCAAATGGAATCATTTCTGTTAATTCTTTATTTAAATATCCTTTTTTATTATTTTTCCGAACTAGTATTAAGCCATTTTTCCAAAAAGTACTTTTATTTTCTCCTTTGATATCGATGTCCGTTAAAGCAATTTCATCATAAATAAAATCAGATTTTTGCTTTCCAAACGAATCAAAAAATGCCCATTTTCCTTTTTTATATAAACAGACTAAACTATCAGCAATACTTTCCTTTGCATTTTGATAAATAATTGGAATTATCTCTTTTCCTTGTTGATTTATAAAACCATAGAGGTTATTTTTCTTCACAAGTGCTAATCCAGTTTTCTGAAAATCGGTTTCCTCTTCGAATTGAATTGGAATTACGATTTTTCCGCTTCGATCAACAAATCCATATTTCTTGTCTTTTTTTACACAAGCTAGTTCTTCGGAAAACAAAGCAATGTCATCAAAATAAAATGGAACAATTATATTTTCATGAATGTCAATATAGCCGTGTTTGTTTCTTAATTCGGCTAAAATCATTCCTTTCTCATCCATTGGATTTAGGAATTTATATTTTCCTAACGGAATAACAACATTTCCTTTTTCATCATTATAACCCCAAGAACCTTTGCCCATAATTCTAACATACATTTTTGCTGAATTTTGATCAACTTTTTTACATGATAAAATTAATAACAATGAAAAAAATAATATGATGCGTTCTTGTGTCATTCTTTGTTGGTTACACCAAGTTTCGCCAAGTTGCCACAGAGATTCACAAAGTTTTTATTTTCTCCGTGTATCTTTGTGATTTCTTCGTGAATCTTTGCGAAATAGCTTTACTTTTGCGGCATGATTTCAATTCCTCACAAAGCTAAGCAATTCCTAGTTCTTCTGGCCAAACTTTTAATTGTTGGCGGCGCATTTTATTTTATATATAATCAGCTGGCTAACAACGACAAATTAGACTGGCAGAAGTTTATTGTCTTGTTCAAGAAAAACCAATCGGTTTTAGGGATTTCGTTTATTCTTCTTTTGAGTGTTTTGAATCGTTATTTCGAGATATTGAAGTGGCAGAATTTGGCTCAGGTCATTCATAAAATATCTGTTTACGAAGCCACAAAACAGGTTTTAGCCGCGTTGACAGCTGGAATTTTTACGCCAAATGGGGTAGGTGAGTACGCTGGAAAAGCATTGTATTATCCAAAATCGGAAGCTAAAAGAGTCGTTTTCCTGAACTTAATCTGCAACGGAATCCAGATGATTTTAACGGTCATTTTTGGAATATTTGGTTTGATGTATTTCAATGCACAATACCACATTATTACAACCAAAACAGTAGCCATTTTGTTTGGCGGATTTGTATTGCTTTTGATTGTTTTGTTCTCTTTAAAGAAAATCAAAATCAAAGGATATTCGATTGAAAAACTGATTCATAAAATCAATGAAATTCCGAAAACGGTTCATCGGAAAAATATTGTTTTAGGCATTTTACGTTATTTGGTTTTTTCGCATCAGTATTACTTTTTGTTTTTGGCTTTTGATGTCGATTTACCTTATTCCATTTTGATTGCAACTGTGACATCGGTTTATTTTCTAGCTTCTTCATTACCAACATTTCAGTTTTTGGACTTTGCCGTAAAAGGAAGTGTTGCGATGTATTTCTTCGGAATTCTAGGCGTAAACGAATGGATTGTTGTTTTTATTAGTACTTTAATGTGGTTTTTGAATGTGGTGCTTCCGGTGATTTTAGGAAGTTATTTTGTGCTTAATTTTAAAACCAAAACAGCATGATTTCTGCTTTATCTGGAATATTGATCCTTTATATAATTAGTATTAGTTTGCTGATTTATGGTTTTTTAAAAGTCAGAAAATATCAAAAAACAGATTTAAAACCAAAAACGAGTTTTACCATAATTGTTCCGTTTAGGAATGAAGAGGATAACTTGCCAAACCTGTTAAATAGTATTTCGAAACTCAATTACCCAACAGATTTATTTGAGGTTATTTTGGTTGATGATAACTCTAATGAGAAATCCCAATTTTTAGAATCCAAATTCCAAGTTTCTATAATTGATAATGTTAGAGTATCCAATTCTCCCAAAAAAGATGCAATCACGACAGCTATGAAGTCTGTAAAAACCGATTGGGTAATTACAACAGATGCCGATTGCATTGTTCCCGAAAACTGGCTTTTGACTTACGATAATTATATGCAGCAGAATAAAGTTTTGATGCTTGCCGGAGCAGTTTCATACCAATGCGACAATTCTTTTTTAGATCATTTTCAGCAATTGGATTTAACGAGTTTACAAGGCGCGTCAATTGGAAGTTTTGGTTTAAATAAAGGCTTTATGTGCAATGGAGCCAATTTTGCATACACAAAATTATTGTTTGAAAATCTAAACGGTTTTGAAGGGAATGATAAAATCGCCAGCGGAGACGATGTTTTTTTACTGCAAAAAGCAATGGAGAAATTCCCAGATGAAGTTCGTTATCTAAAAGCAAAAGAAGCAATTATAACAACAAAACCAACCGAAAACTGGAAAGCTCTTTTTTACCAGAGAGTGCGCTGGGCGGCTAAAACAGGTTCATATAGAAGTACTTTCGGAAAGTTTTTAGGCTTGATTGTTTTCTTCGGTAATCTAACTTTAGTCGTTAGTTTTTTCTTATTCTTATTTGGAGTTCTAAGTTATCCAATTTTGGTTTTATTTGCCTTTTTTAAGTTTTTAACCGACTTTATTTTATTATCCATAACCAATCAATTTTTAACAGGAACTCGAATAAAAAGTTTGTTGTTAAGCAGTTTGCTTTACCCATTTTTTAGTTCAATTGTAGCGTTGTATAGTTTTTTTGGTTCTTATGAATGGAAAGGTCGGCAATTTAAAAAGTAAACTCTTTTGAAAACAAATGTCCTAGCCCTGATGGGAGCGGCATCCTTTTGTGGTGGGGTTCACCACAAAAGATATAGTGGACAGCAGGAATGAGCTCCTTGATTTAATTAAACTATTTCTCGTCTTTTGCTTTTAAAATAACTGGAAGAATAAATTGGGTTTTTACAGGAATACCGCGTTTTATGGCTGGATTTATTTTGGGAAAATCAACCAGACGAGCGTGTAAAATACTATCAATTTTAATGGTGTCATAAGCTACGGAATCTTTTGGAAACTGAGGCTCAAATTTAATTGTAGCGTTTGGAAAAACAGTTACTTTTACTTCGATGGTATCCAATTCTGGATATAAAATAGATAAAGTGTCAACGTTTAATTTTTCTTCAATAAGATTTGACATTACTTCAAAAAAGCATTGCTGGCGAAGTTTTTTATCGGCAATTTTTTCGCAGTTCGAAACAGATGGATATTCGTCTACTTCTTTCCAATTGATTGATTTTAATTCCTTTTGAAGCAACTCTTTTTCAGACGGAACCTGCTTCTCAAAATATTGACAAGAATTAAAAACAATACAAATAAAAATAGGAAAAAACTGCCTCAAAGTTTTAGAATTGAATGAAAGAACAAAAATACGATTATTTTTTTTGAGAAGCCTTGTATTCCAAATAATCTTCATAGTTTTCAGAAAGCCAATTTTCTTTGTTTTTTTCTGCAACTTCCTTTTGTTCAGGGTATAATTTGATAAGCCTATCTGAAAAAGCGGCTATCTGAACAGTGTAAGTATAAAATTCAGTTTTGGTCAAAACGACATCAGGATCATTCTTTTTATTAAAAAACTCAAAAAACAGTTTGTCAAAATCTTTCATAGAAAAATTCATGGCTTTTTTCTTGTTGCCATTGTAAAGACTATCCTGCAATAATTTGTCGTCTACAGAAAGTTTCTTAGATTGTGCAAATGTATTTTCACCGATTGAAAAGACAAGTAAAAGAAAGAAAACTATTTTCAAACTGGTTTTCATATTATTAAAATTGCTTAAATTGTAAGTGCTAATTTACAAAAATATTATGGATTCACTTTTAATACTGCTGGGTTTTATATGCATGATTGTAGGCGTTTTTGGGAGTTTTCTTCCTGTATTGCCGGGGTTATCAAGCTGTTGGGTTGGTTTGTTGCTTTTGTATCTTACCAAAGCAGTAGAAAACAATTATTGGGTTTTAGGAATCACTTTCGTTTTAATGGTAATTATCACCATTTTAGATTATGTAATTCCTGCCAAAGGAACCAAAAAGTTTGGTGGAAGTTCTTATGGAGTCTGGGGAACCAACATTGGATTAATTATCGGAATTCTGGCTCCAATTCCGTTTGGAGTTGTAATTGGTCCCTTTGTAGGCGCGCTTATAGGCGAACTGCTTTATGATTCTCAAAACCATAAACGTGCCTTAAAAGCAGCAACAGGTTCTGTTCTCGGATTCTTGGCTTCAAGTTTTGTGAACTTTCTTTTCTCGATAATTTACCTTGGTATTTTTCTTACCGTTCTATGGCAAAATAGAGCATTAATTTTCTAATATAGTTAATTTGACTTTAAGCTTTTTCTTATATTTTTTAATTTTTAGAAAAAACTCTTAAAATTTTAAAAATAATTTTGTGTCTTATACGTTGCGTTAAGCTTTATATTTGTTGATGTCTTTAATTTTCTAAGCTAAATACTTGAAAATCGACCATCTAAAAAATTAACTTATTTTTTGGAAATGTTAATATATTTTATATTTTTATCCCAATAAACGATAAAAAGCCTCACTTTGTCGGTTATTTTGAATAAGTTTAAATAATTGTTTCCCCCTAAAATAAGTTAAACGTATGACCCCAAACCTACAAATTGAACTTAGACGTTTTATTTCATCTAATGTTGTCTCCAAGCTAAACAAGTTTTATTTCGAAAATGATGCTCTTTTGATAAAGGGAATTGATGTCTCAATCGGAACAATTCTAATGGGACTCTACAACAAAGCAGAAGAAGTTGATTTCTACACAGAAATCGTCTCGATGATGAAAGAAGATTCGACTTTTTACCAGGAAATCGATTTTAATGCGGGCAGAATCTTATCAGTTGATGACTGCTACCGTTTAGAAGGAAATACTTATCTTAAAGAACTGTTCGCCAACAAAAAAGGAAGAATTTCAGAAATGATTTCAAACGAAGTTGGAATCAAAAGCGAAACGGCCAGAGAAATACTTAACTTTTCAGCCCTTCTTGTGATGTCTTACCTAAGAAATAATCTTCAATTATTAGAAAGCGTAAAATTACTTCTTGAAGATCAAAAAAGAGATATCTTAAACAGTATTCCGCCCGGAATAAAAATCATCCTTGGTTTTTCATGTTACGAAACAGTCGAAGAAAAAAGCCAATCTATGGGAAGATCCATATTTACACTTTTCGGACACAATTTTTTTAGTTTCTAAAAATAAAAAATCCCGTTTTCAAGAAAACAGGATTTAGTATAATTTTAATTGGAGAAACAATTACATGTTTTTCAAATTGATAATTTCTTGATCGGTCAAAAAGCGCCAGTTTCCTCTTGGAAGATTCTTTTTGGTCAAACCTGCAAATGACACACGGTCAATACGCAATACATTGTAGTCAAAAGACTCAAAAATAGAGCGTACCACTTTTACATTTGCAGTACGTAATTTTAAACCAATCTCACTTTTAGGTTCGTTATCAATATAGCTTACTTCTTCAACAAAAACGCGGTGTCCGTCTAAAACAAGACCTTTAGCAATTTTTTCTAAATCTTCATATTTCAAATTCTTGTCTAAAGAAACCTGATAAATTTTAGGAGACTTTTGGTTTGGAAGCGTAAACTTACGAATCATATCGTTGTCGTTTGTAAAGACCAATAAACCTGTTGTGTTTTTATCCATTCTTCCGATAGGAGAGATTTTTGCATTGGTTGCACCACGAACAAGCTCTAGAACGTTACGATATTCTTGACCTTCATCAAGCGCCGTTGTAAAGTTTTTAGGTTTATTCAATAAAATATATTCTTTCTTTTCAGGAGTCAGCACAACACCATCAAAGTTTACCACATCGTTTAATTTTACCAAATACCCCATTTCAGTTACAGGAACCCCGTTCACTTTAACGTTTCCAGACTGAATATAAATATCCGCATCGCGACGAGAACAAACACCAGAATTCGAGATATATTTGTTCAGACGAATTTCGTCAGAAGCTTTCTGTCTCTTTGCTGGAGTGTTTTGTTTTCTAAGTTTTTCAGCAGCAGCTTCTTGTGCGGCTTTAACTTCAGGTTTTACTTTTTTAGGCCCTTGCGCACGTTTCGCCATAGGAGGTTTTGGCTTACTAGAGTTTGATCTTGAGCTGTTTGGTCTTGATCCGCCTCTCTTATTATTGCCTTCCTTGTTGTTCATAAAATCATTAATTTGTGCAAAGATAGTTTTTTCCTGCTAATAATCTTAAGTTCAATGTTCTTAGATTGATAGCATTTTGTTCTAAGAGTTTTAGAAGCAATACATTCTGCATTTTTTTGAGACATGGTTTCCCGCTTTTCGTTCCCAATTTTTTATTTTTTTGGCAGCAAAAAAATAAAAAGATTTCCACTTTAATCGGGGCTAGCTTCAAACAATAGGCTTCTTTTAAATATATTTAGGGCGTGCTATTTCACAGATATTCACAAAGATTGCACAGAGTTGCACAAAGAAAAAGAATCTGTTAAATCTGTAATCTCGATAGACAAGTAAAAAAACACGAATTCTTAGTAGTGAAATTAATTGCGCTAACAGTTTAGAGATTGTAATTTGTGAAAATTTTGTGGAATTTGTGGAATTTGTGGCGAAAATCAATCTGAATTTTTGTGTTCACATTGTAGTATAAGTACCGGAAGCGTGAAAAAAATAATAAGTATTTGGTTGCTTGCAAAGCTCTATAAATAACGTTGTGAATCTTTGAGAAATCTTCGCGAATCTCTGTGGCATAAAAAAAATTAGTAATTAGAAATCAATTCCCTTCCATGCCACAAAACACTCGGATTAATCAGAACGATACAGCATACGCCAGAGACAATAAGGAATTTCAGAACATTATGAAGTCTTAAATATTGCTCTTTAGAATCAGACTTCCACAAGTAAATCAGGAAGAAAAGTAAAACCCCAAAACAGACATAAAAATAAATGTCCATATAACCCACATCATAAACATTCACCAATACATAAACAGGTAAAACAGTTAATAGCGTCAAAATAGTTATAATTTGCTTCGAGATTTTTTCGCCATACAAAACAGGAATTGTTCTGTAATCGCTTACTAGGTCGCCTTTTAGATTTTCCAGATCTTTAATCATTTCGCGAATCAATAAAAGCAGAAACAAGAAAACCGCATGCGCCGAAATTACCACAAAATGACTCATATGATTCTCAATTTCTTCAAACGAAATTTTATTATAGAAATACAATAAAATGGCAAAAAACGGAATTACTGCCAACAACGCCGACATAAGATTTCCGATAATTGGGTATTTTTTGATCTTATGAGAATAAAACCAAATCATGAAAATATAGACAGAAAAGAATAAGAAAGCGCGCCAAGATACTATGGAAGCCATTAAAACAGCAAGAAAATTTAAACAGAAATAAACATTCAGTTTTGTTTTCTGACTAACCAAACGATCCAGCATTGACTTATTTGGTCTGTTTATTAAGTCTTTCTGGCTGTCATAAAAATTATTGATAATATAACCGGAAGCAATTGTAATAGCCGAAGCGAAAACAATCAGGAACAAATAAAAGTCTAGCAGAATATCCAGCGCTCGAATTTCTGGAGCCAGAATAAAAATAGCAGATAAATACTGCGCTAAAACAATTATAGGAATGTTGTAACCTCTAACAACAGAAAACAGACTAACAATTTTCATTATTAAAAGTTTATGTTGTCTGCTTAGCATAGATAAAATTTGTGATGGTTTAGATAAGGGAAGTTAAAAGATATTTTTGGTTTTAAAAATTTAGAGTTTATTTTTTAACAATTCTTTAGACCCAAAACCTAATTTTCGAATACAGGCCAAAGCTTGTTTTTGCGTCATATCAATTTCTTTGATATCTTTTTTCTCCACAAAAACCACCGAACCACTCCAAGGATTTGGCGCATCTGGAACAAAAACCGTAAAGTTGTTGTCGTCTATTTGTTCGATTAAAAAAGCAAACTGTAAGCCTGCATCAGTAGGAACGAGAATTACTTTTAAATCTTCTTTAGATTCAATTCCCATAATATTTTCGTTCATGCTTTTCATAAACGAATATCCGGGAACAAAACTTAAAATGCCGTCTTCTAGTTTTTGGATTAGATTTTTTGCTTTAGCAGTTCTTGCCAGTAAACCAGCGATAAAACAAATCAGAATAATAATAACGATACCAACAAGTTCCTGAAGTGCAATTCCTAAAACATGTACTCTTGGAAGATTATTGACCAATGGAAGAGTGACTTTCTGAATTATGCCATATCCTTTTTCAAGAATAACAAGCAATACCACTAAAGGCGCTAAAAAGAGAATTCCTCCTAAAAAAGTTGCTTTGATTATTTTAAAAATACTTTTCATAATAAATAACTTTTTAGGATGAAAACTTATAAAAATCTACTCAAATAATACCACATGTAAATGTTATTTAGGACAATAATAGTTCAGTTTTTTGGACTATATATTTTGTCCAATCGGTATAACTTCGGCTTTTAAGTAAATTAAAACTGATAAACAACTTCTAATTTGAAGTCTTTCAGAGAGGCTTTTGCACGTTCTAAATCTTCTGTAAAACCAAGAATATAACCGCCTCCACCAGAACCGCAAAGTTTTAGGTAATAATCGTTGGTATCGATTCCCTTCTGCCAGATAGCATGAAACTGTTCCGGAATCATTGGTTTGAAGTTATTTAAAACAACTTTAGAAAGTTTTTTAGTATTACCAATCAAAGACTTCATGTCGCCATGCAAAAAGTTGTCGATGCAGATGTCTGTGTATTTTACGAATTGGTTTTTAAGCATGGCACGGAAACCTTTGTCTTTCAGGTTTTCCATAAAAATGCTGATCATTGGAGCCGTTTCTCCAATAATTCCAGAGTCTAGCAAGAACACAGCACCTTTTCCGTCCAAACTTTGAGTTGGAATACCAGTTGTTTGGATATTATCCTTAGAATTAATTAAAATCGGAATGCTCAAATAGCTGTTCAACGGATCTAAACCAGAACTTTTTCCGTGGAAAAAGCTCTCCATTTGAGAGAATATATTTTTTAACTGAAGTAGTTTTTCGCGTGTTAGATTCTCTAAAACCGTAATTTTGTTAGCCGCATATTTATCATAAATCGCCGCTACAAGTGCACCGCTGCTTCCAACGCCGTATCCTTGAGGTATACTAGAATCGAAATACATTCCGGTTTCGACATCGTTTTTAAGATTTTCTAAATCAAAAGTAACCAATTCTGGCTGTTGTGTTTGTAGAACTTCAAGATAGGAAGCAAAACTTCTTAAACTTTTATTTGATGCGATAGCTTCGTCTGAAGGCTCTTCAGACTTTTTTAAAGCGCCATTGTAAAAGTTATAAGGAATAGCCAGCCCTTTTGAATCGCGGATAATTCCGTACTCTCCAAAAAGTAATATTTTTGAGTAAAATAAGGGTCCTTTCATGATTTATTTTATGTCTTTTTTTATTTTATTTGGGTTTTGTTTAGCCTTTTATGTATAATCCAATAATCATCATTGCCAAAGCAAAAAATAGACCAACAAACCATTTTATCATATCATTTTTAGCATCTACAATTTCTTTTTTTACAAAATCTTTAGTAGCTATCTCGGTTTTATCTTGTCGTATTTCTTCGCTGATCGTTCTGTCAATAGCTTCGACAAATTCTTTAGCCTTACTCTCATCAAGATTAAGTTCTTTTCTAAATAAATCGTAAAGTTTTATAGTTGCAGTATTCATGTCCTGACTTAAAAATATGTATTATGAATATAAAGATACGGAAAATTATAATGCAATAGCTCCCTCTCCAATTTTGTCGCAAATGTATTGACTATTCTGACAAAATACAACTAATTCGTCTTGAATAAATTGAAGCACCTTTTCGGTAACGTTTTCGGGATAAAGGACATGCACGTTTGCTCCAGCATCAAGTGTAAAACATACTGGAATTTGGGTTTCGTTTCTAAATTTCCATATCGCGTTTATGATTTGCAGCGTGTTTGGTTTCATCAAAATAAAATAAGGCATTGAGGTCATCATCATAGCATGTAAAGTCAAAGCTTCACTTTCCACAACTTTAATAAATTCTGCTACGTTTCCACTTTCAAAAATGGCAATCAATTTATCCAGATTTTCATGCGCTTGCGCAAAACGTCTTTCTGCATAAGGATGATTGTGCATCAAATCGTGTCCAACTGTGCTCGAAACCTGTTTTTCGCCTTTGTCAACCAATAAAATGGTATCTTGATAATTCTTGAAATTTTCGTGAATTGCGTATGGAAATTCCACTCCAAACAAGTCAGTGCTTCCTTTAATATTGGTTTGATTTCCCCAAACTACGACTTCCCCTTTTACACTTCTACAAGCGCTTCCTGAACCTAAACGAGCAAGAAAAGATGCTTTTTGGTAAAAATATTCCTCAGTCATTTCTGGATTTAGCAGTTTTTCCAAACTCATAAAATTCATTGCTAGAGCCGCCATTCCAGAAGCCGAAGAAGCAATTCCAGAACTATGCGGAAATGTATTTTGAGTATCAATCGTAAAATGATAATCCTTTAAAAACGGTAGATAAACCTCAACTCTTTCCAAAAACTTCTGAATTTTTGGTTTGAAATCTTCTTTCGGTTGTCCTTCAAAAAGTAAATCAAAAGAAAAACCATTTGTCACGCTGAGCGGAGTCGAAGCGTCTCTTTTCTCAAAACCTAATTTTGTAATCGTTTTGCAATTATTCAAAGTAAAACTTACTGATGGATTTGCCGGAATCTGATTGTCTTTTTTTCCCCAGTATTTCACTAATGCAATATTGCTGGGAGCGCTCCATTCAAAGTTTCCGTTTTCGACTGTTGAAGTATATTTATTTGGAATAAAATCGGCTGCTGTAAACATGAATTATAAAATTTTGGCAAAGATAACTTTTTCATTTTTCACCATATAAGTTATTTAAGAAATTATAAGTATGGTTTACTAAAAATGAACTTTGACATGATTGTCATCCTGAGCGGAGTCGAAGGCTTATGAATTGTAAAGGGCTTCTCCCGAAGCCTCGGGACCGTTCAGCTTGACACTGAATTGAATCCTTCAAATGAACTTCTATCACTTATATGGTTTAAACCTTTCTTTTAACTATTTTTGAATTCAAAATGTAATAAAATGAATAAGTTCGTAAAAATCGCTATAGCTTTAGTAATTTGTTTAACAGTTGGGTATTCTGCAAGTTTGGTTACAAGACCAAGTATTGAGACATGGTATGTTAATTTGGAAAAACCAGTTTTTAATCCGCCAAATTGGATTTTTATGCCAGTTTGGACAGTGCTTTATATTTTTATGGCTGTTGCAGCAGCTTTAGTTTGGGATAAAATTAAAGAGCAGACAGAAGAAGTTAAGAAAGCATTATTATTCTTCATTATTCAATTGATTTTAAATGCGATTTGGTCTTATTTATTCTTCGGACTAAAAAATCCGATGTTGGCTTTAATAGAAATTGCTCTTTTATGGCTGATGATTTATGAAACCTATTTGAAGTTCATTAAAATCAATAAAATATCGGGTTATTTATTGATTCCGTATTTAGCTTGGGTAGCGTTTGCAACGGTTTTAAATGCCAGTATTTGGTGGTTGAATAAATAAGTTTTGTTTCAAGTTGAGCTACTTCAGCTTCTTAAATTCTTCATTTTTGGCAAACAAAAAATCCATTGTATAAAGTAAATTTTTCTTTTTCAGAATAATTTCCGATTGCGGATCGGCTGTACAAAAGTCTAGGAAAAGAGCTTTTTCATCAGGATTTAATTTTAAATCTTTCGTAAAGAAATCTAAAGGACAAGTTGATTCCACGAATGTTTTGAAATCTAATTCAGGAGTTTTCTTTTTAGGTTTTTTATTGGCATTATCATCTTTTTTAAACAAACTTAAAAGGCCTGCTCCCATAGCGCCAAAATTCATTCCATTTGAAATGGTGCCGTCATAAACTCCCGTATATTTTCGTAAATCACGAGATGCTCTCTGTAATGCAATCGAATCTGAAACTTCTGCAGCTGGACCTACGTGTGGGAATTTTATAGTTGTGATTAAGACCTCATCCAATTCTTCAGGTTTCAGAATCATATTCACAACGATGTTGTTTTGATCTATATTTTCCTGAGAAATTTTAAGTCTTTTGAAGAAATAATCTTTGGAGAAAAACAACAGACTATCTTTTGGGCGAACCAAAATAGAGAATTCTCCGAGTTCGTTTGTACGTGTACTCGTTTTGGCCGTTTTATTGATTACTTCGACTTTGTTGAGTGGAATATTTTGCGAAAGAACCTTTCCGTTCAATGCTTTTTCGGTTTGAGAAACGCTAAATTGATAAGTGAAAATAGAAATTGTGGTAAGTAATTTTACTCTCATATAGGATTGATTAGTTGAGAGTAAAATTATTAGAATAGTCTTAATGAAAACTTACAGAATCTGTAAATTCTTGTTAATTAAACCGAATCGAGTTTTTGAATTTCCCCAATTCACCAGTATTAACTAAAACTGGGCCGTGGCCAAAACACAATATTTTGGGTTGTAAGGAAGCTAATTTTAGTATCGATTTTCTATTGATTTCCTGATCTGCAGTAAATAAATGAGGAGGTTCATGCAGACCAACTTTTGTAGTCAGCAAATTCATATTGGTCATCACATCGCCAACGATCAAAATGCCGTCTTTTTCCCTGAAAAAAGACAAATGACCACTCGAATGTCCTGGAGTTTCAATAACCGTAAATCCACCAATTTGATCACCTTCTTTTAAAGTTTTAGCAACTGAATGTCCTTTCCCTGCCCAAAAGTTTTTCTGAAATTTCGAAATAATATGATTCGGATTTGGGTATTCTGTAAATACATTACCGCTTTCAGCAAACTCTTTTTCAGCTTCACTACATAAAAGCGGAATATTTAGGGTTTCGCAGATTGTTTTACTGCTTCCCTGATGATCAGCATGAGCGTGTGTTAAGACGTGTTTGTTGACGGTTTTGTCTTTAATTGCTTTAAAAATTGTATTTGATGAACTTCGAATTCCGGCATCAATTAAAACATCTTCAATCAAGTAACAATTAATGGCATTTCTTGGAAATAAGGGAATTTGGTAAACGTCTTTGGCGATATTCTTCATCTTTTTCAAGTTTTATTTTGGCAAAGATTTGAATTCCGTTTTTCAACTCACTTGATAAATGTTAAGAAATATCCTGACGAATTCTGCTCAGCGATTCTGGTGTAATTCCGAGAAAAGAAGCGATATAAATTAGAGGTGTCCGCTGTATTATTTTGGCTGGAGCCGATGCTAAAAATGTCTGGTATTTTTCTTTTGCAGGAATCATTTGAAGTTTTAAAACCCTGTCTGCCATACAAAGGTAATTCTGCTCGGCGAGAATTCTTCCAACACGTTCCCAATTCGGAATTTCGTTATACAAAAACTGCATTTTTTCGAAAGTAATCGAAAGGACTTCGCAATCTTCAATACACTGAATATTTTCAAAAGAAACAGACTGATTAATGAAACTGGAATACGAAGCAATAAAACCGTCATCGCAGCTTAAATAAGTGGTAATTTCTTTTCCGTCTTTTAGATAATAAATACGAGCCAGACCTTCAACAATAAAGAAAATCTTGTTGCTGATTTTCCCCATTGAAGAAAGTAATTCTTTCGCTTTAAAACTTTCATATTCAAAACAAGAATCTATCGTTTGGATTTCTTTTTCAGAAAACGAAGTGATTGCTTGTATTTGTTTTTTTAAAGAAGGATTCATGATTTTATAAAATAGTAATCAGTTCCAAAGCATTATTAATAAGCACTTTTGCTCCACTAGATTTCAATTCATCTTCGGTTCTGTAGCCCCATGTAACCCCAACCGGATACATATTTGCGTTTAAAGCCGTTTTCATATCAATATCAGAATCGCCCACGAAAAGAATTTCTTCTGGGTTTAAATTCCATTTTTTACTGATTTCAATCGCTTCAAACGGATTTGGTTTTTTCAGTTCTTCCGTGCTCAAACCAATCGCTGCGTCAAATTGTTCAGGAAATAATTCATAAGCTATTTTCTTAGTTAACTCGTCGGCTTTGTTAGAGAAAACCGCCATTTTGATGTTTTGAGAAGTCAGTTTGTCAAGCAGTTCGACAATTCCGTCATACGGTTTTGTTTTCAGTGTACAGATTTTAGTATATTCATCGACCATGCATTCAAAACAACTTTCGATTTCATCATCAGAACTGTTTGCAGCGGGTAAAGCTTTGCTTACCAAATTTCGTAAACCGCTCCCGATAAAATATTGATAAGTGTCGTAACTATGTGTAGGATAATTTAGAGCAGTAAGCACTTTATTCATCGCATCTGAAATGTCGTGTAATGAGTTAACTAAAGTTCCGTCTAAATCAAAAATAATTCCTTTAAATTTCATTTTGTATTAAATATTTTGAGCCAGAATAAACCCGCTTGTCCAGGCATTCTGAAAATTAAATCCGCCTGTAATAGCGTCTATATTTACAATCTCTCCAGCAAAATAAAGGTTTTCGTGAATTTTGCTTTCCATGGTTTTGAAATTGATTTCTTTTAAATCGATTCCGCCGGCGGTTACAAATTCTTCTTTGAAAGTACTTTTTCCGTTGACTTTAAATTCGGCTTTTGTTAATTGTGAAGTTAGATTCTGCAATTGGGTTTTAGACAAATCTGCCCATTTCGTTTCTGAATTAATTCCTGAAGCCAAAACCAAACTTTCCCACAAACGATTCGGAAAGTCAAAAGGCGATTTTTTTGAAACCGCTTTTTTAGCGTGTTCCTGTTTTAAGTCTTTTAGGATTTTTTCGGCATCTTCAAAATCAACATCATTTAGCCAATTCACAAAAATGGTAAATTGATAATTTTTGTCGTGCAGAATTCTTGCGCCCCAAGCTGAAAGTTTTAAGATTGCTGGGCCACTCATTCCCCAATGTGTAATTAATAAAGGTCCTGTCGATTCTAATTTGGTGTCTTTGACTTTTACTGAAACTTGCGCCGCAACACCTGGTAATTCTTTTATTCTGGAATCTTTGATGTTGAAAGTAAATAGGGAAGGAACGGGGCTTACAATGGCGTGTCCTTGCTCTTGAAGCATTTCCCATATTTTAGGATTGCTTCCTGTTGCCATTACTAATTTTTCGGTGGCATAATTATCAGTTTGTGTATCTATTTTCCAATGATTTTCTTTTTTGAAAATCGACTGAACGCTTTGACCCGTCAATACTTTTATGCCTAATTTTTCAGTTGCTTTAAGGAAACAGTCAATTATGGTTTGTGACGAATTAGAAACGGGAAACATTCTGCCGTCTTCTTCAATTTTTAATTCTACGCCGTGTTTTTCAAACCATTCAATTGTATCACCCGAACAAAATTGGTGAAATGGGCCACGAAGTTCTTTTTCTCCGCGAGGGTAAAATTTTACTAATTCGGTTGGTTCAAAGCAAGCGTGCGTAACGTTGCATCGTCCGCCTCCGGAAACGCGGACTTTAGAAAGCACTTCTTTTCCTCTTTCTAAAATGGCGATTTTCAGTTTCGGATTTTTCTCTGCAATATTAATTGCGGTAAAAAAACCGGCTGCGCCTCCGCCAACGATGATTATGTCGAAATTTTTAATCATATTTTTTTGGGTTGCCACGAATTATACGAATTGGCACTAATTTTTTTTCTGCCACAGATTACACGGATTTAAAGGATTTTTTCTTTAGCCACGAATTACACGAATTTTCACGAATTAATTTATTCATTTTTAAATTTGTGAAAATTCGTGCAATTCGTGGCAAACAAATCTGTGTTAATCCTTTTAATCTGTGGCTATTCTTATATTTTGTCTGGATTATCAGAGATAATTCCGTTTACTTGATAATTTTTTACTTTTTGAATGTCTTCTTCGGAGTTTACTGTCCACGGTAAAACTAGAAAACCTTTTTTCTGCATTTCGCTTACATTTTCAGCGTTTAATAATTGAAAATCGGGATGAATGGCTTTTGCTTTTATTTTTTCGGCGAAAGCCAAAGCAAGGTCAATATTTTCTTCTGTTAAAACACCAATCGGGATATTTGAGTTTAGTTTTGATGTTTCTTCTAACATGTTCCAATCAAAACTTGAAATGATGAAATGCTCGTATTTCCAGTCTTTTGTTGCAATATATTCTTCAATTAATGTGACAACTTTTGGGGCAGTTCCTAAACCTTTTAATTCAATATTGATAAGACATTCTTTGTCAACCAAATCGAAAACTTCATTTAGCGTTGGAATTTGATATTTTCCATCAATCAAAAATGATTTTAATTCTGCTAAAGTAAAATCATTTACAAGACCTTTTCCGTTGGTTGTTCTGTCGATGGTTTCGTCGTGAATTACGATTATATGCCCATCCGAACTCAAATGAACATCGAGTTCAATTCCATCTGAATTTAAGTCTAAGGCTTTTTGAAAAGCTTGTAAGGTGTTTTCAGGTTCGTAAGCTTTTGCACCTCTGTGAGCTATTTTTAGCATGTATTGCGAGTTTAACCGCAAAGGTCGCAAAGTTTTACACAAAGCACGCAAGGATTGTCAAAAAAGTTAGCCACAGATTATAAGGATTAACACAGATTTATCTGCCACGAATTTCACAAATTTCCACGAATTATTTTTATCATATTTAGATTTGTGAAAATTTGTGAAATTTGTGGCGAAATAAAAAATCCTTTTAATCCTTATAATCTGTGGCTAAAAAAACTTTGCGGTTAAATTAATTCCAGTAAAACAATATCAAAATCATTGTCTATAATCACTTTTCCATCAATAACTTCAACTTCTTGATTTGAATAAGTGTCTTTAAGTTTTGTTCCGTTTGGAAAGATGTCGCCAACCGGAAGTTCTTTTTTACCTTTTGGTAGATCTAACCCCATAACAACTTTATCTGTAAAATTACCTTGAGTAAACGTTCTAGAAAAAGTATAAGGATACGGATTAATAAGTTTATGAACACCAGCTCCAACAGCAGGATGGTTTCGTCTAAACTGCCCTAATTTCTGCCAATGCAAAAGTGTTTTTTGTGTTTCAGGATTATTCTGAATATCATCCCAATTCATATTTGAACGCAAAGTGGCATCGCCCTGAGTGCCTTCAACAACTAAAGATCTTGCCGATTCATCTCCATAATAAACCTGAGACATTCCTGGAGAAAGTAATAGTTTATTAGCTGTTTCAATGCTTTTTGTTCGATTGGCATCAAAAGGCTGTCCGTCGTCGTGCGAAGACATATAGTTTAGGACAGAATATCCTTTTAAGTCATTATTTAAATGATTCGAATATTTCGAAAATAAACCTTCATAATCGTTTTGTCCAGCATTCCATTTGAATTCAAAATTGATCATGCTGTTGAAGCCATTCTGGAAATAATTTACTTTTCGATCTCCAAAATCATAATCTTGACCGCCACTGATGCCGTAACCGTAAACTTCGGCAATGGTGTAAAACGGATTCTGGTCTAAAACCTGCATTGGGTGATGTTTTTTCCAAGTTTCAAAAGCATATTCGCATTCTTTTTTGAAATCGGCCCAAACGTTTTCGTCGGTATGTTTTACAGTATCTCCTCGGTAACCATCAATTCCAAATTCTAAAATATAATCTGTAAGCCATTTAATGATGTAATATTTTGGTGTTCTTGGATAATTTGTTCTTTTGAAAAATTCGTCTAATGAGGCGATTTCTTTTTCGTAACGGCCTTCTTTTTTCCATTTTTCAATTAAAAATGGAGGTAATTGTACTTCCTGATTGCTTTCAGTTCGTACATCCGGAAGATTATCAACCAAGGTACACATTGTAGTATTGTCAAACGATTTGTAATCGCAAACCACGCCTGTTCTTACCCAGTCAGAAGGCCAAACAGGATCTTCTGGAGTTACTGGTCCGGTATGATTGATTACGCCGTCCAAAATTATTCTGATTCCTTTTTCGTGTGCTTTTTTAACTAGATTGGCCAAATCTTCTTTTGTTCCGAAGTTTGGATCTAAAGCCGTCCAGTCTTTTGCCCAATAACCGTGAAAACCATAACTCAATCCAGTTCCTTCGTCGACGCCATCGTGAATCTGCTCAACAATCGGCGTAAGCCAAATGGCATTTATTCCTAGTTTTTCAAAATATCCTGATTCGATTTTTTTAGTGATTCCGATGATGTCACCACCTTCAAATCCGCGTAATTTTCCCGGAGTTTTGGTTCGGTTAAAGTTGACGTCGTTTGATTTGTCTCCGTTGTAAAAACGATCTGTAAGCAAAAAATAAACATTTGCCCCTTCCCAAACGAAAGGTGTTTTCGAAGTAGTATTCATTGTAACTGATTTTGAGCCAGAACAACTCATTGTTAAGTATACTAAAGATAAAAAAAGGAAAGTGTATTTTTTCATTATTTAAGATTTTGTTTAAAAAAAATAGCCACGAATTCACGAATTTTTATTCTTAAAGATTGTCAAAAATAATTCGTGAAATACTTTGTGCTAAAAAAAAAATAGCCACGAATTCACGAATTTTATTCTCAAAGATTGTCAAAAAATAATTCGTGAATTCGTGGCGGAAAAAAAATGTCTCTCGCAGATCTCGCAGATTCGGCAGATTTTTTTTAATTATCTGCTCAATCTGCTCAATCTGCTCAATCTGCGAGAGAAAAAATATTTTTATTCCAATTCTAAAACCAAAGCTGATTTTGGTTCTAAAGTGATTTCAGTAGCTAAATCAAATGTTTTACCTGTGATAACATCTTTTCCTGATTTAAAGTTTTTGATGTTTTCTTTGAAACGAGCTGTTTTTACAACTTGTTCTTTTGCATTGTTATTGAAAACTACCATTACGGTTTTGGCGTCATTATATCTGAAATACACATAAGTATTGTTTTCCGGAATATAATGCGTCATTTTTCCTGTGTGAATTACTTCATTTGATTTTCTCCAATTGAATAATTTTGAGCTGAAATCAAAGAAAGAAGCTTGTTGAGTCGTTCTTCCTGCTGCCGTAAAAGCATTGTTTTTGTCGCCAGCCCATCCGCCAGGGAAATCTTGACGAATATCAGCGTCACCTTTGCCTTTGTCTCCGCCCATTCCAATTTCTGAACCGTAATAAATCTGCGGAATTCCACGAACGGTTGCCAATAAAGTCATAGCCAGTTTGTATTTTGACAAATCATATTTGAACTTTTCGTTCATACGATCTGTATCGTGATTTTCTGAAAAAACTAAAATATTATTCGTGTTTGGATATAGAAAATCCATTGCAAAATTGTTGTAGAATTTAATCAATCCGCTGTCCCAGTTTGGTTCATCTTCACTGAAAGCAGAAGTAATCTGACTTTGAAGCGTAAAATCCATTACACTTGGGAGGTTTGAATTGTAGTTTTCAATTGCACCAATTTTACTGTCTTTCTGCCAAAAAGCTAAATTCGCCTGATTGTGCATCCAGATTTCACCCACAATATTAAAGTTTGGGTATTCATCTGTAATAGATTTTGCCCAATTTGCCATCGCAGTTTTATCTGAATAGTTATAAGTATCTACTCGGAATCCGTCAAGATTGGCAAATTCAATCCACCAAATCGCATTTTGCGTTAAGTATTTTGCTACTAACGGATTTCTTAAATTCAAGTCTGGCATAGAAGGTACAAACCATCCATCAATACAAACTTCCTGATCAATTTTTGAAGCGTGAATATCTGTAATTACTTCACGTCTGTGGTGTGTTTGTGTGTAGTTTTCAAATTGATTAAGCCATGATTTTGTTGGTAAATCTTTCACCATCCAATGTGTAATTCCCCAGTGATTTGTCACATAATCCATCACCAGTTTCATGTTCTTTTTGTGCATTTCTGCTGAAAGACGAGCGTAATCGTCATTCGTTCCGTAACGTGGATCGATTTTGTAAACGTCAGATTGTGCATATCCGTGATACGAATGCTGTTTGTCGTTGTCTTCGCACAAAGGCGTGCTCCAGATTGTGGTTGCACCAAGAGACGAAATATAATCAAGGTTTTTAATAATTCCTTCGATATCACCGCCATGACGTCCTCCCGGCTCTGCGCGGTTTCCTTTTTCAGTTAAATTTGCATCGCTGTCATTTTTCGGATTTCCGTTAGCAAAACGATCCGGCATGATTAAGTAAATCAAATCAGATGAATCGTAACTTTTTCTGTTTGCCGAATTAGCTCTTCTTTCTTTCAGAACATATTTTTGTTTAAAGGCTACTTTATTATTGTTTTTGAAAGAGAAAACCAGTTCAGAAGCTTTTACGTCTTTTGTATCAATTGTTACGAAAAGGTAATTTGGGTTTTCTGTTTTCTCAACATTTTTGATTGTCACATTATTCGAAACCGAAGCTTCGTATTGTGAAATATTTTTTCCGTAGAACATAATCTGAAGTTCCGGATTTTTCATTCCGGCGTACCAGAAAGGTGGTTCTACTTTTTGGATCTGCGCTTTCGCGGAAGCGGAAAACAATAAGACCAATAGAACTAATTTATAGATAAATGATGTTTTTGGGTTTTTCATAGTAATAAGAAATTATTCTTCATTGTCAGTTCGAGCGGAGTCGAGAACCTTTGTAGCATCTCGACTCCGCTCGATGTGACAAAAAGATGTTGATTAAAAAAAAGACAAGCAATTCTGGGGGAAACTACTTGTCTTTTTAGGGTGTTATTTGGTTTCAATAATACTTATCGCATATCCTCCGCCTGGAGCAGAAAACTGAGATAATTTTGATTTGTTTGTTACAGCAATTTTCTTAATCGTGTAAGCCTGCGGATTTGTTTTGTAATGCGCATCTTTTGCATCAGCATAAATTGTAGCTGTATATTTTTTACCTTTTTCAAGGAAACTGAAATCGATGTTTGATGTACGCGGAGTTTCTCCGTTTACGTTTCCAACGAACCAGTTGTTTGTTCCTTTTGCTTTACGGGCAACAGTGATAAAATCTCCTGGTTCAGCTTCAATATATTTACTTTCTGACCAATCTACAGCCACATCTTTAATGAATTGAAATGCATCTGGAAAACGGTTATAGTTTTCTGGAGTATCAGCAGCCATTTGCAATGGGCTGTACATAGTAACGTATAATGCTAATTGGTTACAGATTGTGCTATTTACATGCGATTTGTTCTCAGGATTCATTTTACTGATATCCATTTCGAAGATTCCCGGAGTGTAATCCATTGGACCACCAATTAAACGTGTAAATGGTAATACCGTAACGTGATTTGGTTTAGAACCACCAAACGCTTGGTATTCTGTTCCTCTTGCGGCTTCGTTTCCAATTAAGTTCGGGTATGTTCTTGCGATTCCTGTTGGACGAACCGCCTCGTGAGCATTCACCATAATTTTGTAATCAGCTGCTTTTTCGATTGCATATTGATAGTGGTTTACAATCCATTGGCTGTAGTGATTTTCACCTCTTGGCAAAATATCACCTACGTAACCGCTTTTTACAGCATCGTAACCATTATCTTTCATGAATTTGTACGCTGCATCCATATGACGCTCATAGTTACGAACAGATCCTGAAGTTTCGTGGTGCATAATGATTTTTACACCTTTTGATTTAGCATATTCATGAAGACCTTTTACATCAAAATCTGGGTAAGGCGTCAAGAAATCAAAAACATAATCTTTTGAGTGACCAAACCAGTCTTCCCAACCTTCGTTCCATCCTTCAACTAAAACAGCATCGAAACCATTTGCTGCAGCAAAATCAATGTATTTTTTTACGTTAGCATTGTTTGCACCGTGTGTTCCGTTTGGTTTTGCTTTTGAGAAATCAGAAACACCTAATTGAACCGTTGGGAAATCGTTAGTATATGACCAAGAGCTTTTTCCTGTAATCATTTCCCACCAAACGCCAACATATTTTACTGGTTTAATCCAAGAAGTATCATCAATTTTTGATGGATCGTTTAAGTTGTAAGTCATTTTTGAAGCTAAGATTTCTCTAGCATCATCGCTTACCATAATCGTTCTCCAAGGCGAATGATTTGGTGCCTGCATGTGACCTTTGTCTCCTTTTGCATCTGGCGTTAACCAAGATTCGAAAACTAAGTTTTTGTCATCTAAATTCAAGTGCATACATGAATAGTCAATCAAAGCCGCTTCGTGTAAGTTGATGTAGATTCCGTCAGCTGTTTTTAACATCAAAGAAGTCTGAACTCCTGTTGGAGAAAAAGATTTTTGAGAAACGTTTGCCGTATATGCTTTTTGAGATAAACCTCTAATTTCTGATAATTTCGATTTTGTGTAATCATATTCCTGAGTATCATAATCTCCAGGAATCCAGAACGCGGTATGATCTCCGGTCATGGCAAATTGAGATCTTTCTTCTTTGATTACAAAGTAAGTAAGATTCTTTTGCGCTGGAAATTCATATCTGAATCCTAAACCGTCATCGAATAAACGGAAACGGATAACGATTTGTCTGTCTGTTCCTTTTTGGTTCAGCGTTACAGCCAATTCATTATAATGATTTCTGATGTGATCTACTTCTCCCCAAACTGGTTTCCAAGTTTCGTCAAAAGTTGAAGTTTTAGTATCCACAACAGTAAAGTCGTTCAATAAAGATTTTTTGTCATCTTTAAGTTCAAGACCTAGTTTACTTGTTTTAATAACTTCTTTGTTTTTGTATTTTAAATTGTACGTTGGAGTCCCATCGTTTTGAAGAGAAAATTCCATTACGAACTTTCCTTCGGGTGATTTTAATTGCTGCGCTTTTGCAACGGTGCTGAACGCAAACAAAATTAAACTTGCGAAAAATAAGTTTTTCATGTTTTTTAGATTTTAAATTTATAGTAACGTATTGGTGGTGTAATTGTTTTTAACACATAGAAACATAGATTTTATTTTAAAAAAAGAGAATAAAGAGAAACCTGTTTCTTTCACATAGCCAACTATGTTTATTTTAAATAAGTGAAACGCCTTTTGAGTACTCTAAATCTATGTTTCTATTGTTAGTTAATTATCCCTAATGGTTTATTGTATTAATTTATTTGTACAAATTTACTTGCAATTTCAGGTTTTCCGTTAACGATAATTGTTAAATCTTGATCGCCATCTACAGTAAATGTTGTTTCGTTATGATTTACAGCCACTTTCAAAATTTGGTTTCTGAAATTGATTTTAAACGAATAACCTTTCCATTCTTTTGGAATTTTTGGAGAGAAATGAAGCTGATCATTTTTCACACGCATTCCTCCAAAACCTTCTACGATACTCATCCATGTACCGGCCATTGACGTGATATGACAACCTTCTTCTACTTCTTTATTGTAATCATCCAAATCCAAACGAGAAGTTCTTAAATAAAAGGTATAAGCCATATCCATTTTATCTAAAGCTGCAGCTTGAATCGAGTGAACGCAAGGCGAAAGCGAACTTTCGTGAACGGTAAATGATTCATAAAATTCGAAGTTGCGTTTTAATTCTTCTTTCGAAAAATGATCTTCGAAGAAATAGAAACCTTGTAAAACGTCAGCCTGTTTGATGTATGGCGAACGCAACACACGGTCCCAAGACCATTTTTGGTTGATTGGTCGCTGTGATTTATCTAAATCTTTTACAGGAACTAATTCTTTATCTAAGAAACCATCTTGCTGTAAATAAATTCCAAGTTCTTCAGAAATAGGGAAATACATGTTGTTAGCTACTTTTTTCCATTCCTGAATTTCATTCGCCGAAAGGCTAACTTTTTCAAGAACTCTTTTATGGTCTGCAGGATATTCTGAAGCTACTTTTTCGATTTGTTCCGCAGCAAAATCAATACACCACTTTGCAATATAATTGGTGTAGAAATTATTGTTGATGTTGTTTTCGTATTCGTTTGGACCTGTAACTCCCAAGATCACATATTGATTTTTATCTTTTGAGAAAGAAGCTCTTTGGTGCCAGAAACGCGCAATTCCGATTAAAACTTCTAAACCTTTTTCTGGAATATAAGAGTAATCGCCCGTGTAACGGTTGTAGTTGTAAATCGCAAAAGCAATCGCACCATTTCTGTGAATTTCTTCGTGTGTGATTTCCCATTCGTTGTGACATTCTTCACCATTCATGGTAACCATCGGATACAAAGCTGCACCGTTCTTGAAACCTAAATTGTCTTTAGCATTTTCAATCGCTTTGTCCAATTGATTGTAACGATACGTCAACAAGTTTCTCGCAACCTGCTGGTCTTTTGTAGCCATGTAAAACGGAATACAATATGCCTCAGTGTCCCAATAAGTAGATCCGCCGTATTTTTCTCCGGTGAAACCTTTTGGACCAATATTTAAACGAGAATCTTTTCCTGAATACGTTTGGTTTAATTGGAAAATATTGAAACGAATTCCCTGTTGTGCTTTTATATCGCCTTCGATTGTAATATCTGACATTTCCCAGATTTTTGCCCAAGCTTCAATTTGGTTTTGAAGCAAGGTTTCGTAACCTAAAGCAACAGCAGATTTGATTACTTTTTCGGCTCCAGCCAAAGTATTTTCGTGATTTAAAGAAACTGTATAACCTCCAATTTTTTGGATAGATGAAGTTTGTCCTTTTGCGATAATAGTTCCGTAAGTGTACTGAACTTTATCGATTGTTGAATCGATTGTTGATGGCGAAACATTGATGTTTTCTCCGTTTGCCAAAATCGTATTGTGCATGAAAGTCGTAACCTTAAAATGCGTTTTGAACGTTTGTGCGGTTACAAAAGCTTCGTTTGTGCCTTTTTTTACTTCAAGCGGTTCCCAGAATTTTTCTTCCCAGTTCGCATCTTCATTGGTTACTCCAGCGTCAACATAAGGTTTGTAAACGATTTTTGCATCCTTGTTTAAAGGTGTAATATCGTATTTAATAATTCCGGCTTCATCTAAATTTAAGGAAAGAAAACGACGAACATTTACCGCGATTTCAGTCCCGTTTTTCAAAACTGCTTCAAAAGAACGGTTGTACCATCCTTCTTTCATATTCAATTCTCTGCGGAAGTTTCTAACTTCGGTGCAGGTATTTAGATCCAGATTTTCTTCGTTGATTTCAATGTCAATTCCAATCCAGTTTGGAGCATTTAATACTTTGGCGAAATATTTCGGATATCCATTTTTCCACCAGCCCACTTTTGTTTTGTCTGGATAATAAATCCCAGCGATGTAACTTCCCTGGAAAGTCTCTGCTGAGTATGTTTCTTCAAAATTGGCGCGTTGTCCCATAGCACCGTTTCCGATACTAAAGAGACTTTCAGAAGATTTTACGCGTTCTGCGTCAAATCCTTCTTCGATAATTGACCAATTGTCTGGTTTTATATAATCTTGATTCATTTGTTTAATTTGATAATGAGTTAATTAGAAAATGAGATAATTGCACGATTCAGAAATTATCTAATTGGCACATTTTCTAATTGATTAATTTTTCTATAAAGTCTGCTGTGATTTGGGTAAAATCTTTAAAAATATAGTCAGCTTCATGTAAAATTGTTTCCTCACCAATTCCCACACTTACCATTTCTGCAATATTTGCTGCCTGAATTCCGGCAACAGAATCTTCAAATACAATTGAATTTTTTGGATCAATGTTTAATAATTGAGCCGCTTTTAAGAATACTTCAGGGTCTGGTTTTGCATTGCTGACATCGTTTCCGTCAACAATAACATCGAAGTAAGATAGAACTCCTGTTTTTTCTAGAATTGGTCTTGCATTTTTACTCGCTGAGCCCAATGCAATTCCTTGATTTTTCTCTTTTAATAATTTTAGAATTTTTAAAACCCCTGGAAGAATCTCACTTTCATCCATGTCAACTAAATAAGATAAATAATCTTCGTTTTTTTGGATTAACCATTTGTCTTTGTCTTCCTGAGAAGCCTGAACATTTCCTAATCCAAGTATAATATCTAAGGAACGAACGCGGCTTACGCCTTTTAAAAGTTCGTTGTCTTCGTGTGTAAAATTTATATTTAACGATTTGGCAATTTTTTGCCAAGCTAAAAAGTGGTATTTAGCGGTATCAACGATCACGCCGTCAAGATCGAAGATGAATGCTTTTTTGCTCATTGTATGGAAAATTCTTAATTATGATTTTTGAGTAAAGTCGTCTACGTCTTTCACTTTAGATACTAAAGCAGCAGCAATTAGAAAGCTAACTCCACTAGTAACTAAGGCGTAAATAGCGTCTCCATTGTAAAGGTATTTTACAATTGGACCACCAATTAGAGCGTTTACAATTTGAGGAATAACAACAAAGAAGTTGAAGATTCCCATGTAAACTCCCATTTTTTTAGGTGTAATTGAACCCGCAAGAATAGCGTAAGGCATTGCTAGGATACTCGCCCAAGCAATTCCGATTAAGATCATTGGCAGTACAACCCAGTCTTCATTTGGCATGAAATAAATGGAGATTAAACCAATTCCTCCAATAACCAATGAAAGAGAATGTGTTGCTTTTCTTCCAATTTTTTTAGCGATATAAGGCAAGAAAAACAAAGCGACAATGGCAGAAACTAAGTTGTAAACACCAAACAGGATTCCGACCCAGTCACCAGCGTCTTGATATTGCTGGCTTGAAGTATCTTCTAATGGCAATCCGTAAATGTGGTGCGCGATGGCTGGAGTAGTAAAAACCCACATTCCGAACAACCCAAACCAAGAGAAAAACTGGACCCAGCTTAATTGGCGCATTGTAACAGGCATCTTTGCAAAATCGGTAAAGATGTCTGTAATTTTTGATTTTTCTTCAGAATCGGAAATCGCATCATTTTGAGGATCTTCAAATTTTGCCAATTCTTCTGGCGAATACTCTTTGGTTGTAAATAGCGTAACCAAGATTGAACCAATTAAAACTGCCGCGCCAATGATAAATGATAACGTCAAGTTTAATGGAACGCTTCCAGGAACTGTGCTATTTGGTACGCTAAAATATTTCGTAAGAATGTATGGCAATGCAGAACCAATTACGGCTCCAAAACCAATTAAAGAAGTTTGGATGCTAAATCCTGCAGTACGCTGATCTGTTCTTAAATTGTCTCCAACAAGTGCTCTGAAAGGTTCCATCGCAATGTTGAAAGAGGCATCCATAATCATTAGCATCCCAGCTCCAACCCATAAGGCAGGTAAAACAGAAATGAAAATGTTAGCTTGCGGCATTAGAATTAATCCTACCGAAGCTAAAACGGCTCCCACTAAAAAGAAAGGTTTTCGTCTGCCGAATCTTCCCCAGGTTTTATCACTGTAATGACCAATGATAGGCTGCACTATTAATCCCATTAAAGGAGCAATAATCCAAAACCATGAGAGTTCATGTACGTCGGCACCGAAAATTTGAAGAATTCTGCTGGCATTTGCATTTTGAAGTGCGAATCCCATTTGTATTCCCAAGAAACCGAAACTCATGTTCCAAATTTCCCAGAAACTTAATTTACGCTTTTCCATTATCGTAATTTGAAAATTATACGATAAGCGCTTTGCTTATCAAAACTTTGTTTCTTTCGAAGTAAAACTAAAAAGCCTTGACGGGCGTAAAATTATAAATTATTTTTTTATTTATGCTAATAAAAAAGCCATAAATATTTTTTACGGCTTTAGAATGTATTGATATTTAGAAAATTAGTCAGTAGATTCTCGTTTTATAAGATGAGTTTCTATGACTTCTGTTATATAGTTCTCGTTATGTTCTTCGTCGTCATCTTCTTCGGCTTCAATTCTTTCTATAAGCATTTTAGCCGCTTTGTTTCCCATTTTTTCGCCGCTCTGGCTTACCGTTGTAATAGTTGGAGTCGAATATTTAGAGATAATTCCGTCAGTAAAAGCAATTACAGCTAAATCTTCGGGAACTTTTAATCCCATTTTATTGGCTGTTTTGATAATCGTAACAGCAAAAAGCTCATTTACAGCAAAAACAGCATCAAAAGCACGATCATGTAAGAGCTGACTGATGGTAATTTCGCAGGTATCTACATCTTCAATTTTTATGATTAAATCTTCATTAAAAGGTAATCCGTTATCCAATAAAGCTTTTTCATAACCATCAGTTCTTAGTTTCCCGACACTTACATAATCAACTGTAGTTACGAGTGCAATTTTTTTACGTCCGCTGTCAATTAAACTCTGAACGGCTTCATACGCTGCAGATTTATCATCAATAATTACTTTGTCACATAATATATCGTTCGTAACACGGTCAAACATCACAACCGGCATCCCTTGATTGATAACTTCTGTTATATGATGAAAGTCGCCTTTAAACTGAGTTTCTTTGGAAAGTGACATGATAAATCCATCGATACTTCCGTTGGCTAACATCTCCATATTTAAGACTTCTTTATCAAAAGAATCGTCTGATACACAAATAACAACACTGTATCCGTATTCGTTTGCAACCTGCTCAATTCCGTTGATTACAGTAGAGAAAAAGTAGTGTACAATTTCGGGAATAATGATGCCGATACTCTTTGTTTTTCGGTTTTTTAAACTAAGAGCAATATTGTTTGGTTTATAGTTGTAAAACTTAGCAAAAGCCTGAACTTTTAGTCTCGTTTCTTCGCCAATTTCAAGGCTGTTTCTAAGTGATTTTGAGACAGTTGAAATCGATACATCAAGTTCCTTTGCGATCTGTTTTAGGGTTATTTTACGTTTCATGTGGGAATCTAAAAAAAATCTAATTAATAATAAAGGTATCCTAATTTTTTACAATTGACAATTTTCATACGAAAAGATTACAAAAAATAGAAAGTTTTCAACACTACCACGTTTTCGTAACGCAATAAAAATTGTCTGTGGTTGAGCATGTTAATAAATTCATAATTTTGAAATTCGAAGTAAAATTAAAAACTTAACTAACGTTCACAAACTCAAACTAATTTAAACAAAAAGTATGAAAACAATTTACAAAAAGTTGTTATTTTTATTCCTTCTGCTTCCGTTTACTGTGTTAGCTCAAAGCACTTTAAGTGGAACAGTAACTGATCGTGCCACGGGTCAGCCAATTCCAGGAGTAAATGTAAATGTACAAGGTGCTGTAGGAGGTACCTCTACTGATTTTGATGGTAAATTTCAATTACCTAATCTGAAAAATGGAGACAAAATTTTAGTTTCATTTATCGGATACAAAACAGAGACTATCGCATTTAATGGTCAAAAAAACTTAGCTGTTTCTTTAAGCGAAGATACAAATCAATTACAAGAAGTTGTAGTTCAAGTAGGTTATGGTACTGTTAAGAAAAAGGATGCTACAGGTGCGGTAGCCGTTTTATCTGCAAATCAACTTAATAAAGGACCAGTAGGTTCGGCAGATCAGCTGCTTGTAGGTAGGGCTGCCGGAGTTAGAATCACTACCGATGGTGGTCAGCCAGACGCTAATCCAAATATTAGAATTAGAGGAGGAAGTTCATTATCTGGAAATAACAATCCATTGATTATTATTGATGGAGTACCAATTGATAACACTAATCCAGCGGGAATTGCTAACCCGTTAACATTAATCAATCCAAATGATATTGATACGTTTGCTATCTTGAAAGATGCATCTGCTACAGCTATTTATGGTTCTAGAGCTTCAAATGGTGTAATTATCATTACGACTAAAAAAGGTGTTAGTGGTGCTCCAAAATTCAACTTCTCATCAACTATTACAACTGGAAAAGTAAATAATCCTGTTGATATGATGTCAGGGCCACAATTTACAGCTTTCATGCAAAAGTACCACCCAGGATATACTAGTTTATTGGGAGTGCCAAACGGTACTGCTGTTATTGATAATCCGGCAACTCCTGAAATCGAAGGTAGAACATTATATAATACAGATTGGCAGGACTTAATCTACAGACAATCAATTTCTACAGACAATAACTTTAGCGCAAGAGCTAACTTATTTGGTAAAGTTCCTTTCAGAGCTTCGGTTGGATACGCTAAAAATGAAGGTGTTGTTAAAACGAATGATTTGGAAAGATATACTGGATCTATTAAACTTTCGCCAACTTTATTTAATAATAGTTTGAAAATTGATTTTAATGCGAAAGGTATTTCTGTTAAAAAGAATGCCATTGATGCCGATGCTGTTATTGGTAGCGCATTAGGAATGGATCCAACGAAACCTGCTTATGATAATCCAGGAGCGTCAAGCAATATATTTGGAGGGTATTATCAATTGCTTAATGCTAATAATTCTATTAGTGGTGCACAAAATCCACTTGCAATTTTAAATCAGAGATCTCGTCCTGAGGAAGTTCAGAAATTATTAGGAAATATTGAATTAGATTATAAACTACCATTTGTAGACGGTTTAAGAGCTGTTGTTAATGGAGGTCTTGAAGTTTCTAAATCGAAAATTAGAGAAGTTTACAGTGATAATGCTATTCAGACGTATCAAATAGATAACTCTGCAGGAACAAATCCGCCAACTTATGTTTTTAATCCAGGATTGAATTATGCCGAAAATCAGACAGTTAATAACAAAACTTTAGACGCTTATTTTGCTTACAACAAAAGTTTAAGCGGATTTGTTACCAGAGTAGATGCCCAGGCTGGATATTCTTATCAAAACTTTGTTACAGACGGAAATAAAGAAATTTTTAGATATAATACTTCAAATGGTTTAAGAGAGGTTACGCCAAATCCTTCAAACCCAAACAATAGATATTATAACGAGAGAAACTTACAGTCGTTCTTTGGTAGAGGTAATTTCGATTTATTGGATAAATATTTATTTACATTGACTTTAAGAGCAGACGGATCGTCTTTATTTAGTGAAGATAAAAGATGGGGGTATTTCCCAGCTGCTGGATTTGCATGGAGAGTTAAAGATGAAACATTCTTGAAAGACTCAAAAACATTCAATGATTTAAAATTAAGATTAGGTTATGGTATCACTGGTCAACAGGATATTACAGGAGTTGCAGGATCTTATCCATACAGTGCTTTGTTTGCACCAACTAGTGCATCAAGTACATACATTCCAGGAGTTAACGGATATTATGCAAAACCTTACAACGAAGATCTTACTTGGGAAAAAACCACTACTTATAACGTAGGAATTGATTTCGGATTATTCGAAAATGATATCGTTACAGGTTCTATCGATGCTTATCAAAAATATACAAAAGATTTGCTTTCTGTAGTTTCGGCTTCTCCAGGTCAAGCATTGACAAATGAATTTGTTTCGAATGTGGGAAGTATGAAAAACAGAGGTTTCGAATCAAACTTAAATGTTAAAGTAATAAGAAAAGAAGATTTCAATTTATCTGTTAATGGAAACATAGCTTATAACATTGGTAAAATTACAGACTTGAACAATAGAACAACAAATGTGGATAATGCATCTAATATTCCAGTTGGAACAGGTCAGAAAATTGCTTACAATACTGTAGGACAGCAACCATATTCTGCATGGGTTTTTCAACAAGTTTATGATTCAAACAATAGACCAATTGAAAATGCTTTTGTTGACAAAAACGGGGACGGTGTTATTAATGACAGCGACAGATCTTATGTGGCTTTAAGACCAAACTGGACTTACGGTTTTGGACTTACGGCAAACTATAAAAAGTTTGACTTATCAACAACTTTTAATGGACAAATTGGAGGTAAAGTATATAATGCAAGAAAATTACAATCAGGTTTTATTGATAAGGCATTACCAGCTAACTCAATAAGTTTGACAAATGTTTTGGATACAGAGTTTGATTTTAAAACCATCAACGGAAATGTTCCTTTTTCTGATTTTTATTTAGAAGACGCTAGTTTCCTACGTTGCCAAAACATCACTCTAGGGTATAATTTTGATAATGCTATTAAAGGTGCCGTTTTAAGATTATATGCAGCAGCTAACAATGTATTTATTGTAACAGATTATACAGGAGTAGATCCAGAGAATTTCAATGCAATTGATAATAATTTCTATCCAAGATCTAGAACTTTCAGTTTTGGTCTGAACTTAGATTTTTAATAAAAAAATATAAAGATGAATCAGTTTAAATTTAAGATTATAGGAGCATTTTTAGTTCTATTCTTTTTCGCCTCTTGTGTGGATGATTTGAATACAGAACCAAAAGTTGAATTGACCTTGGATAAGCTTTTAGAGCAAGATCCAAATGCTGTAGATGGTTTAGTTTCTAAAATTTATGGAACTTTTGCTCTTTCAGGACCAGATGGGCCAGGTTCTACAGATATAGTTACGCCAGACCCGGGAGAAGCTGCTTTTCTTAGAGCAATCATAAACCTACAGGATTTTTCTGCTGATGGTATGAAAAACCGTTGGGGAGATGATGGTCTAGATCAGTTGACTACAACAAGCGGATGGACACCAAACAATAAGTTTTTCAGATATTTATATGATAGAGCTTATTATACTATTTCTCAGTCAAGCAATTTGATTAAAGTTTTAAAAACATCATCGGCTAATATTCCAAACCGTGAAAATCATATTGCAGAGTTGCGTTTTTTACGAGCATTAGCTTATTATTATTTAACAGATTGTTTTGGTAAAGGTGCTATTACAACTGAAGATGATATTAATACGCCAACACCAAAGAACGAATCTACAAGGGTTGAGCTTTTCAATTTTATAGAATCTGAATTAAAAGATATTGAAGGGGTTATTACTCCAACAAAATCTTATGGTAAAGCAGATAGAAATGTTGTTAGAATGTTATTGGCAAAATTATATTTGAATGCAGAAGTTTATACAGGAACGCAAAGATATGATGATGCATTAACGTATACTAAAAAAGTAATCGATGAAGGCGGTTACACGCTTGCTCCAAATTTTGTGAGTGTTTTTTCTGGAGATAATGATACCTCACCAGAGATTATTTACACTTTAATTGCAGATGCAGTTGTGAGTCAGGCATATGGTAATACCACTTATATTGTTAATGGAAACCTAAGTACAGAGACTATGAATCCTAATGATTTTGGTGCTACTGACGGTTGGGGAGGACACAGAGCGACTAAAGCTTGGTATGGTCTATTTAATAATGGTAATTTGGTAGCTTCTCCAGATGATAGAGCAAAATTATTCTGGACAACTGGTCATTCATACGAAATGAATGATTATAAGAAATGGGTAGATGGGTATCCTAGTATCAAATTTAGAAATAAAAATTTCGTAGGAACATCTAACTCAACAAGTTTCTCCAATACTGATTTCCCATTATTCAGATTGGCAGACGCTTATTTAATGTATGCAGAGTGTGTACTAAGAGGAGCTACTGGCGGATCTGCAAGTTTAGCTTTGGATTATGTGAATGCTGTTAGAAACAGATCTCATGGAGGAGCAATTACTGCGGGGCAATTAAATTTAGATTTCATTTTAAATGAAAGAGCTAGAGAGCTGAATCTTGAAGGACACAGAAGACAAGATTTGATCCGTTTTGGAAAATTTACTGGTGGATCTTATTTATGGCCATGGAAAGGTGGGGTAAAAGATGGAGTTGCAATTCCAGATACTTACAAACTGTATCCAATACCTACAAGTGCATTACAGGCTAATCCAAAATTAACTCAAAATCCTGGGTTCTCAAACTAATATCAGAAACATGAAAAATATATTCAAACTAGGCATCTTTGCGATGCTGTTAATGTCGGCAGGAGCATGTAATTCAGATGATATTACGGTATTAAAACCGTCAAAAGCAGCTGTATTGGCTACCCCTGCAGAAGGAACAGTTTTTGTTTTTGATAAAACAGAAGCTACTGAAGTTGCGGCAACTTTTAAATGGTCGGCTGCACAATATGATGGTGCGCCAATTGTTGTAAATTACGAGATTGAAATGGCAAAATCAGGAACAAATTTTCAAAATGCTGCCGTAGTAGCTGTAACAACAGATGTTACAAAAGCTTTGACTGTTGGTGAACTTAATTCGGCAGCCATGAACTGCGGATTAACACCATTTGTGCCTCAGGATGCAGATATTCGTATCAAATCATATCTTGGAGAAGATGGAATTGTTCAGTATTCTAATGTTATTAAATTAACGGTTACAGCATATTCAGCTTGGGATAACTGGGGATTAATTGGTTCTGCAACACCTAACGGATGGAACGATCCAGATACGAATTTAGACTACGATATAGCAACTAAAAAGTACTCTTATACTGGACCGTTATTAGTTGGAGAATACAAATTCAGACTGGATGATAAATGGGATACTAACTATGGTGATGATGGTAATGATTTAACATTAGAAGCCGGAGGAGCTAATATTCCTGTAACAGTAGCAGGAAACTATACAATCATTGTAGACTTTGCTGCGAAAAAATACACGATTACTAAAAACTAATGTTTTTTGCATAACCAAAAAAGGGCTATCTCCAGATAGCCCTTTTTTAATCGACTAACTAAACCAGATAACCACACTATTATGAAAAAAACTTTACTATCAATATTTTTATTGATGGCAGTGACCGTTTTTGCCCAGCAGCAAACGGTTACTTATTCAATAAATCCTTCTACTTTTGAAGATACGACGCCTATTACTATTACCATTAATGGGAATAGTGTTAATGAGACTTCATGGGGAATTAATGCTACTCATGCATTATATCTTTGGTCTTGGTCTTATGATGTAAACGATACTAATCAATCAGATAGTCCTTCTAATGGAACTTGGACATCATCAAACGAAGCAAGTAAATTTACCTATAACGCAGGAACCGATACTTATACTAAAACAATTACCCCTTCTACGTATTTCGCAAGAAACGGAATAGGAAGAATTGGTTTTTTGGTTAAAGCGAAAGATGGAACAGGCGATAAGAAATCGCAAGATATTTTGGTTGAAGTAGGAATTTTTCAAGTTTCATTAACTTCTCCGGCCGAAAATAGTACTACGATTATTAATTCAGGATCAAATTTTACTGTTACTGCAACAAATACTGGTGGCGCAGGGAGTTATACTTTAAAAGCAAATGGTATCACAATCAATACAAATGCAAGTACCTCGAATTATTCTTATACACATACGAATATTACGGGAAATCAAAGTTATGAGCTAATTGCAACACAGGGGGCGACTACAATTTCTAAGAAATTCTCGGTTGTTGTAAATCCAAATACCGTTTCAGAAACTATGCCTGCGGGATTAGTGGATGGTATTAATTATAATTCGGCAGATGTCACAAGAGCAACTTTAGTTTTAGATGCACCTTTAAAAGACTTTGTCTATGTGGCAGGAAGCTTTAATAATTGGCTACCAACATCGGCTTATGCCATGAAAAAAGATCCAGTTTCGGGAAAATTCTGGCTGGAATTAACAGGATTGGTTTCGGGTGTAAATAATATGTATCAATATTGGGTTGTAGATACAACGCCTCTTGCCAATTCACCCGCAATGGTAAAAACGGCCGATCCCTATTCAACCTTAGTTTTGTCTCCTTATGATGATCCTTGGATTCCTACTTCAAAATATCCTAACATGCCAGTTTATCCAACAGGACAGAGTTTTGAAGTGACTGTTTTAAAAACAGGTCAGACTCCTTATAATTGGCAGGTAATTAATTTTGTAAAACCTGAAAAAGAAAAATTGGTCATTTACGAAGTTTTGGTTCGTGATTTTGATGCAGGCAAAAGTTATCAAAACTTAATTGATAGAATGGATTATTTTAAGAATTTAAAAATTAATGCAATCGAATTAATGCCGGTTATGGAATTTGAAGGAAATGAAAGCTGGGGCTACAATACCTCATTTCATATGGCGTTGGATAAGTTTTATGGAACTTCGGATAAGTTAAAAGAATTTATTGATTTATGCCACCAAAACGGAATCGCAGTAATTCTTGACGTAGCCTTAAATCATGCTTTCGGAAGAAATCCGATGGTGAGGATGTGGATGAATGATCCTGATGGAGATGGTTTTGGATCGCCAACTACCGAAAATCCTTATTTCAATACAGTAGCAAAACATACTTACAGTGTTGGAGAAGATTTTAATCATCAATCAGCAAAAACACAATATTACGTTGAAAGAGTGATTAAACAGTGGATTCAAGAATATAAAATTGACGGTTTCCGCTGGGATTTAACCAAAGGATTTACACAAAATTGTACAGCATCAGATGAATCTTGTACCAATGCATATCAGCAGGATAGAGTAGATATTTTGAAGAAATATGCTGATTATTCTTGGAGTTTAGACCCGACGCATTATACCATTTTTGAGCATTTAGGAACTGACAATGAAGAAAAACAATGGGCAGATTATAGAGTTGCAGAAACGCCAAGCAAAGGAATTATGATGTGGGGAAAAATGACTGATCCTTACAATGAATTGTCGATGGGATATAGTAGTAATATTACCAGAATGTCTAGTTCAAGCAGAGGATTTACAGCTAATCGTTTGATTGGGTATGCTGAAAGTCATGATGAAGAAAGACTGATGTATAAAAATGTACAATATGGAGCAACAAATGGAGCTTACAACGTAAAAACATTAAATACAGCCTTGTCGAGAATGTCGGCAATTGGAGCAGTTTCGTTATTAGTTCCTGGGCCAAAAATGATCTGGCATTTTGGCGAGTTAGGTATGGATGACTCTATTTATACTTGCAACAATGGTACGGTAAACGATACTTCAGGTACAACTCCAGGAGATTGTAAATTAGATACAAAGCCTCAGCCTCAATGGACGGAAAACTGGTTGGGAGATTCCAATCGTAATAAAATTTATAACGATTGGGCAAAAATGATTACACTTAAAAAAGCAGAACCGGTTTTCTTAGGAACTTCAACTATAACAAATGCAAATTCAAAAATTGTAAACATCAAAATAACAGATGCCAATTTGTCTTCATCACAATTAAAAGATGTTTTAATCTTGGCAAATTTCGATACGACGGCTCAAAACGTTGCGACAGGTTTTCCGTATACAGGAACTTGGTACAATTTAATGGACAATAGTACTATTAATGTTACAGATGTAAACGCTCCAATAAATCTGCCGGCTGGAGAATATAGAATTTATGGAAATAAAACGGCAAACTTAGCAATAGACCAGTTTGAAAAAGGAAATACAGTGGGTTTATATCCAAATCCAGTTGCAGATTACTTTACGCTGAATGAAGGTTTCACAAAAGTTCAAATTTATTCCGTTTCAGGGCAATTAGTCAAAAGTTTTGCTTCAAAGGGCAACCCAGATTTTCAATTCAGCGTAAGCGAATTACAAGCAGGGCTATATATAGTAAAAGCTTCTAATGAAAACAGTAAAACACAGATTATGAAGTTTATTAAAAAATAAACTGAAAAAAAAATCTTAACGGATAAAAAGTTTGGTTAGGTTAGTAATGAGAAAAGGCTGTTCTACATTGTTGTAGGCAGCCTTTTTGATTAAGTAGTTTTCTATCTCATTTATTTCTTTTTATTATATTCTCCAATTAAGGAATAGTATCCAAATGTTCCCAAACCCATAACAATGAGCGGGGTTAATATAAATAGAATAATTGCACCAAATACCAAATCGTCCTGCTGGTCTGAAAGCAGTTTGGGTAAACCAAATTCAAACACACAAAAATAAGCTGCAGCCGCCGCTAAAGCAATCCATAAAGCCCCTAAAACTTGTTTAATCGCATTCATTTTTTAAATTTTAAAGGTGAGTAGTTTCGTTTTTGTTGTCAATATATATCATTCCAATTACAAAGCAGATTCCTGCAATAATAATAGGATACCATAATCCATCAAGATAAAAATCGGTTTTGCCAGCTGTTTTGGCATGAGATACAAAATAAGTAGAAATAGCAGGAAGTAAACCTCCAAAAATTCCGTTTCCAACGTGGTAAGGCAGCGACATAGAAGTATATCTAATTTTAGTTGGAAACATTTCGACTAAGAAAGCGGCAATAGGACCATAAACCATTGTTACAAATAGTACTTGAATAAAAACTAGAAAAATTAAGGTCCATTTATCGCTTGAATTGATTGTTATTGAAATGCTCGTTTGAGCATCTTTTTTGTCTATGTACGTTTTTTTCTCCACTACGGATGTGCCATCTGTATATTTTTTTTGTGTTGTGGCAACAGAACTTCCATCAGCCTTTTTTTCAGTTGTAACTTGTGGTATTTCTACAATTTCAGTTTTTTTGGTAATATCAGTAGTATCGTACATCATTTTGTAAATAGGTCTGTACGATAGAATCGCCAGTAACATCCCAAACATCATAATATATTTACGACCAATTTTATCGCTCAGCCATCCAAAAATAATAAAAAAAGGAGTTCCAATCAAAAGAGCAATTCCTAATAATTCATCTACTTGAGAAGAATCAACATTCATAACCGTTTTCATAAAACTCATCGCATAAAATTGTCCTGTATACCAGACAACTCCCTGTCCCATTGTTGCACCGAATAAAGCTAGTAAAACAAACTTTAAATTGTATCTGTTTCCAAAACTTTCTTTTAACGGATTTGCACTTGTTGTTCCCTCTTTTTTCGCTTTTGCAAAAACAGGTGATTCATCCATATTTTTTCGAATCAAATACGAAACACCAACCATAGCAACCGAAACCCAGAAAGGAACACGCCATCCCCAAAGATCAAAAGCTTCCGGCGAAAGCATGCTTTTTGTAGCAAGAATAACCATCAAAGAAATAAACAAACCAACAGTAGCAGTAGTCTGAATCCAAGAAGTCCAATAGCCCTTTTGGCCTGCAGGAGCGTGCTCAGCAACATAAGTCGCTGCGCCACCATATTCACCTCCAAGAGCAAGTCCTTGCAGTAAGCGTAAAATCAAAACCAACAAAGGAGCTAAAAAACCAATTGTTTCATAACTCGGAATACAGCCAATTAAAAAAGTAGAACCTCCCATTAATAATAAAGTAGCCATAAAAGTATATTTACGGCCAATAATATCACCAAGCCTTCCAAAAAATAAAGCGCCAAATGGGCGAACAACAAATCCGGCTGCAAATGTGGCTAAAGTCGATAAAAATGCTGCGGTGGGATTATCACTGGGGAAAAATTTTGTTGAAATAACAACGGCTAAACTGCCAAAAATATAAAAATCGTACCATTCGATCATGGTCCCCATAGAAGAGGCAGAAATTACTTTCCAAATGCCTTTAGTCGAAGTTTTGCTCATAAAACTGCTTTGGAATCTTATTAGTAAATGAAAGATAAAATTATAGTTTTACGAATATAGAAGATATTTTTTTATTCAGTCAATACTTTTTTAACAAAAACTAATTATTTGTTGACATTTTGAATTGAGGTTTTTGCTGAATTTTAAAAGTAAAGGAATCTTTATATTTGAAATCTATTTTTGTCAAACATAATTATATGAAGCAGATTTTTGGATTAATTCTTTTTTTGAGTTTTGTAGTTTGTCAAAGCCAGAAAGTAAATGTTTCTGGTGAAAGTGAATGTTTAGCAGTTCCCATTGCTTCAGAAGTTTTGCAGTGGCAGTATATTGATATGAGAAAAGATTCAATTTATTATAAAAGTGAATTTGCCAATTTTGTTAAAATAAAAAATGGAGTGTTGCTTTATAAATGGCAGGAAGGGCATGAAAGAGGTCAGTTTTTAATTGTCGATTTTGATAAAAACTTTAGTGCTATATTGAAAACGGAAAAATTAAGCAAAGAAGTAAATTTCTTAGTAGGAGATCAAAAGAAATTAAAGTTTGCTTCGGAGATTTTAGAGAAGAAAAGTTATTATCAGAGATGTAGGAAAGATCATGGTCATGCCATTTTATATATATTGGTTGTAAGGTGTAATGATGAAATGAAAGCGCAGTATTATTCTCCAATGAATCATCCTTATGAGATAAAAACAACTGATAGTAATATTTATTTAATTCAGGAAATCTTTAGTATAATGGATCAAGCTTTATACAAAGATTTTAAACCAAATAAAATCGCAAAGGTTCGCAAAAATTAAGCTTTGCGAACCTTTGTAAATCTAAATCTTTGCGCTCTTTTCAGAGGAGTCAGGAATATAGATTTTTTCTTATTCAGATTATCCAATCTTTTTGATTAATCCCCAACTTTTGAACCTGATCCATTTTTTCTTATTCAGATTATCCAATCTTTTTGCTTAATCCCCAACTTTTGAACCTGATCCTCTTTGCGGTTTAAAAAACAAAAAAATATTAAAAAACAAAAAACCCGAATATTTCTATTCGGGTTTTGTGGTACCTCCAGGGATCGAACCAGGGACACATGGATTTTCAGTCCATTGCTCTACCATCTGAGCTAAGGTACCGTTTTGTGCGTATTGCGGGTGCAAAGATAGAATCATTTTCCGTTTCTCCAAAACATTTTAGAAAAAAAATCAATTCGTATCTTCGCAAAAACAAAAATGCAAAATGGTTTTAACGGTTGATGTTGGAAACACTCGAATTAAAGCGTCTGTCTTTGAGGGAAGTACTGCTCTGGAGAATTTCATTTTTGAGAAAAAAGAGCTTGTAGAAAAAATTAAAAATATTTTAGAAAAGTTTCCAAATTGCTCCGATTTGGTGGTTGCTTCGGTTGGGAATATCGAAAAACAAGCTTTTTTAACATTCGAAAATCAACTCAATGTGCATTTTTTTACACACGAAGATGTTTTCCCATTCCATAATAAGTATGCAACCCCAAAAACTTTAGGGATAGACCGCATGATTCTAGCGGCGGGAGCCACTTTGAAATTTCCAAAACAAAACCGATTGGTTATTGATGCAGGAACTTGCATTACCTACGATTTTATCGACGAAAACGACAATTATTTAGGAGGAGCAATCTCTCCAGGGCTTCGTTTGCGTTATGAGTCAATGCATAATTACACTGCCAAACTGCCTTTGCTGACATTAGAAGTGCCTGAATCTTATATTGGAAACTCGACGGCACAAGCCATGCACTCTGGTGTTGTCAACGGTTTCGTCTATGAGATTGACGGTTTTATCGATGATTATCGCAGGGACTTTTCAAATTTTATCATAATTTTAACGGGAGGCGATGCAGATTTTTTGGCTAAACGATTAAAAAATACCATATTTGCCAATTCAAATTTCCTTCTGGAGAGTTTGAACCAAACATATCAATATAAAATCGACAATGATTAAAAAAGTATTAATAAGCGCTTGTTTGCTTATATCGTTCGTTTCATTCGCGCAACAAGGTACAGCTTCTCCATATTCTTTTTTCGGAATAGGAGATGTGAGATTCAAGGGAACTCTTGAAAACAGATCAATGGCCGGAGTTGCAGTGGAGCAGGATACGATTCATTTAAATTTAGAAAACCCTGCTAGTTACGCCAGCTTGATACAAACAACCTTTACTGTTGGGGGAACTTTTGCAACTTCTAATTTAAAAACAAGTTCTCAATCAGAAAAAGCGCAACGTACTACTTTTGATTATTTGGCATTAGGAATTCCGATGGGAAAATTTGGTGCTTCATTTGGTTTAATACCAGTTTCTTCCGTAGGATATAAAATTCTTAATGATAATACCGCTACAGAAGGAGCTACAAGTTCGCAACTTGATGGAAAAGGTGGGGTGAACAAGGTATATTTCGGGTTAGGTTATAAAATTACGCGTCACTGGAATATTGGTGCAGATGCACAATATAACTTCGGAAAAATCACAACGACAAGTTTAGAAAGTATAACAGGTGTTCAAAACAGTACTGCAGAAGTAAATACTTCAGAAATTTCTGGAATGGCTTTTAGCTTTGGAACCATGTATCAAAGAAAAATCTATAAAAAAATGAGTATATTTTCTAGTTTGAGCTATTCCTTTGCGAGTAACTTGAGCTCAGATAATACAAGGGTAATATCGGTTCAAGGAGATCCAGATCCTTATGCTTATCCAGCTAATTCAACAAATTTAAAACTTCCAAATAAATTAAGTATTGGTTTAGGAGTTGGAGAAGCCAGAAAGTGGTTGGTAGGAGCTAATATGACTTTCCAAGGTGATGGGCAATTAGCAAATTACTATAATTCTGCTGATAATGTGAGTTACGAAAATTATTCAAAATTTGCTCTTGGAGGATATTATCTTCCTAATTACAACTCTTTTACAAGTTATATGAGCAGAATTACCTATAGAGCCGGTATTAAATATGAAAAAATAGGTTTGATAGTAAATAACGAATCTATTAAAGATGTGGGAATGACACTTGGGGCAGGAATTCCTATCCCAGGATCTTTTTCAAATGTGAATTTTGGAATTGAATTTGGTAAACGCGGTACCGTTTCTTCAAATTTAGTACAAGAAAACTATGTGAATTTTAGTTTGAGTTTCTCTTTCAACGATAAATGGTTTGTGAAGAGCAAATTCCAATAAACATCATATTTTATCTTTTTTAAGCTCATTACAATTTACTACATTTGGCAAATGAATTTACCAAAGAGATATAGTCTAATGGTTGTCACAGTTTTTGCTGTGACACTGTTTTTTGGATGCGAAAGTAATTTTAAAGAAGTTCAGAAAATTAACTTCTCTGAGTTTGTTCCTGCCAGTGATGCTGATACAATCAATATTAAGTACACAGATTCTGGTCGTATTACAGGTGTTTTGATTAGTCCTAAAATGCTGGACTATGCTAATCTTGATTTTCCTTTTACAGAATTTCCTAAAGGAATAGATGTTACTTTATACGATAAAAAACAAAAACGTACTTTTATAAAAGGCAATTATGCCGTTTCGTATAAAAATACCGGAATCATTGATTTGATTGGAAAAGTCAAAATTACTTCTGAGGCAGGACAGGTTTTGGAAACAGAGCAATTATACTTTGATCAGAAAAACGAATGGTTTTATACGGAGAGAAAATTTAAACTTACCGATGCAAAAGGTGTTTCTCACGGTCAGGGAATAGATTTTAGTAAAGATTTTAAAGTGATTAATTCACAGCGAATAAGCGGTGAAATTGAATCTGATGAAGAATAAATAAGATTATGGGGTATTTAAAATATACACAATACGTTTACATTATTATAGCACTTTTTTTTACTTACGATGCTATAGTGAAATTAAATGAAGGCGACGAAAGCTATCCTTTCTATTTTGTAATTGCAGGAATGTCGGCTTTTATGTTTTTCTTTAGAAGGCGATTTATCAATAAACATAATAATAGAAACAAAAATCAGTAAAAATGGAAATTAGTATTATAATAATATGTTTAATACTAGCTGCATTTTTTTCTGGGATGGAAATCGCTTTTATTTCCGCAAACAAAATTTATCTTGAAATAGAAAAGAAACAAGACGATTTCTTGTCTCGAATTTTAACTAAACTTACCGAAAATCCATCCAAATTTATTGCTGCCATGCTGATTGGCAACAATGTGGCTTTGGTGATTTACGGTTTTTTTATGGGTGATCTAATCTTAAATTGGATGACTCGTCTGGGTTTGTTTGTTCCAGATTGGTGGGATGTTCTCATTCAAACACTTCTTGCCGCTTCTATAGTTTTATTGACTTCAGAATTTTTTCCGAAAGTATTTTTTCAAATCTACGCCAATTCATTAATCAAAATTTTGGCGCTTCCTGCATATTTGTTTTACAGATTGTTTTATTATATCTCTTCTTTCTTTATCTGGATTGCTGATTTTGTGTTGAGTAAATTTTTTAAGTTAGAAGGAAGTCAGATTCATTTGTTCAGCAGGATTGAACTCGGAAACTATATTACGGAGCAGATGAGCACTGTTGAAGAAGATGAAGAAGTAGATTCTGAAATTCAAATTTTTCAAAATGCATTAGAATTTTCGGGTGTGAAGGCACGAGATATTATGACACCGCGAACAGAAATTGTTGACATGGATCTTTTTGATACTGTTGATGATCTTAAAGCAATGTTTATTGAAACAGGATATTCTAAAATCATTATAAGCCAGAATTCTTTAGATGATATTGTGGGTTATGTGCATTCGTTTGATTTGTTTAAAAAACCATCGACAATAAAATCGGTTTTAATGACAGTGGAATTTGTTCCAGAAACCATTTTGATAAAAGATGTGTTGAACTTATTAATTAAAAAACGTAAGAATGTAGCGGTCGTTTTAGATGAATATGGTGGAACTTCTGGGATTATTACCATTGAAGATATTGTAGAAGAACTTTTTGGAGAAATAGAAGATGAACACGATCTTGACGAAGAATTAATAGAAGAAGAAATAGGCGAAGGTAAATATTTGTTTTCTACACGCTTAGATGTGGAGTATTTGAATGAAACCTACAAATTAATGATTCCCGAAGAAGATTCGTATGGAACATTGGGAGGTTTTATTGTGAATCATACCAAAGAAATACCGCAAAAAGGAGATAGAATTGTAATTGATAAGTATCATTTTTTTATAAAAGAGGCGTCAAATAAGAAAATAGAACTAGTCAAATTGACAATTAAAGATTGATTTTTTAAATTAATAAAAAAAAATGTGTAAAATAAAACGCTAGTTGTATTGTTATTAACTAGATAATTGTATTTTCGCAAACTGAATATAAAATTAACGATAATAAAATGGCAGTTTTAGCAAAAATTAGACAGCGTTCCGCTTTATTGATAGGAGTTATTGCACTTGCATTATTTGCATTTATAATACAAGACTTAATCGGTAAGGGAACATTTAGTCAAAGTTCAAAAGATGTAGGAAGCATCGACGGAAAAGATATTTCATTTGAAGACTTTAGAATTAAAGTTAGTAATGTTGAAAAAAGTGGGCAGGGCATAACTTCCACTGAAGCTGCAAACAGAGTTTGGGATCAAGAAGTTTCAATCGCTTTATTGTCAACTCAATTTGAAAAATTAGGATTGAGAGTAGGTAAAAAACACTTACTTGAGGTTTTAAAATCAGATCCAAATATTGGTAAAAACCCAATGTTCTTAAATGCAGCAGGAATTTTTGATGAAGTTAAGTTTAACGACTATTTCAACTCAAATCCAGAAGCAAAAGAATTCATCGCTCAAAAAGAGAAAGATGCTGAATTGAATGCTAAATTTCAAATCTATAATACTTTAATTAAGTCAGGACTTTACACAACTGCTAGTGAAGGAAAATTAAAGTACGAAATGGAAGCTAACAAAGTAAGCTTTGCTTATGCTGCAGCTACATATTCTTCTATCAAAGACAGTGAAGTGAAAATTTCTGATTCTGATATCGTAGATTATATGAAGAAAAACGAGAAAAAATTCAAAGCGGATGCAACTCGTGAAATTCAATATGTTTTAGTAGAAGACAAAGCTTCTAAAGAAGATGAGGCTGAAATTAAAGCTAAGTTAACTGCATTGTTATCAGGAAGTGTTGTTTACAATGCAAAAACTGGTAAAAATGATACATTGCCAGGATTTAGAAACGCAACAAACATTGCTGAATTTGTAAACGCAAATTCTGATGTTCCTTACGATTCTACTTATGTTCCAAAAAATGCTTTGCCAGCAGTTGATGCTGATAAATTATTCAGCTTACCAGCCGGTGCAATCTACGGACCATATGTTTACGGAAGATATTATGCAATTTCTAAATCTCAAGGATTTAAATCTGGAGTTAATGCAAAAGCAAGCCACATTTTAATTGGTTACGAAGGATCTCAAACTCCAAACCAAAAAGAAAAAAGAACTAAAGAAGAAGCTAAAGCTAAAGCTGAAGAAATTTTAGCTCAAGTTCAAGCTAATCCAGATAGTTTTATGATGTTGGCTTTTACAAGTTCTGATGATTCATCTGCACAACAAGGTGGTGATTTAGGATATTTTGGTCAAGGTCAAATGGTAAAACCATTCAATGATTTTGTATTCAATAACGGAATTGGAAAAGTTGGTTTAGTAGAAACTCCTTTCGGATTCCATATTATTAAAGTTACTGACAAACAAGACGGAATTCGTTTAGCTACAATTGCTCAGAAAATTGAGCCATCTGAAGCTACTTCTGATAAAGTATTTACTTTGGCAACTAAATTCGAAATGGATGCTGCTAATAAAGATTTTGCAGCGGCGGCTAAAGAATTAGGATTAAAAGTTGCTCCTGTTGTAAATGCTAAAGCTATGGATGAGGCATTTGGTCCATTAGGAAATCAACGTAACATCGTAAGATGGGCTTTTGATAAAGAAACTGATAAAGGTGATGTAAAACGTTTTGAAATCGCTAACATTGGACATGTTATCGCTCAATATAAAGGAGAGAACGAATCAGGTTTAGTTTCTGTTGATATGGCAAGACCTTATGTTGAACCAATCTTGAAAAACAAGAAAAAAGCAGAATTGTTAAAAGCTAAAATGACTGGATCAAGCCTAGAAGCTGTTGCTAAAGCTGCTGGTGTTGCAGTTCAACAAGCTACAGACGTAACTTTAGATAATCCAGTTTTACCTGGTGGAGTTGGACAAGAGCCAAGAGTTGTAGGTAATGCATTTGCTTTGGCTGCAAACAAAGTTTCTGCTCCAATTGAAGGTAACACTGGAGTTTATGTGGTGAAAAACACTAAAACTGTAAAAGCTCCTGCAATTGCTAATCATGCTGCTTATGTAGAAAAAGTAAAAGCTCAAAGTGCAAATGATGCAAGCAGAGTATTGCCAGCGTTAAAAAACAATGCAAAAATAGAAGATAACAGATTGCAGTTCAATTACTAAGAAACAGTAATCAATACCATAAAAACCCGAAACGTCTTTGATGTTTCGGGTTTTCTTTTTTATTCCCCCGAATAATTAATTTCACTTTGTAATATTTTTTAGTTAATTTTTTGATACTCTGTAGGGGAAATAGAGATTTAATCTAAAAAATTTGTGATATTCAAAATATTGCAGTTAATTTGTCCGAATTTTTAATTTAACATTTCTTTCTGATTTCCAAAATGTTAGAGTAAATTCAAAAAACTGGACCCAAAATCAAATACCTAAACATCAAACATTTAATGTTTTTTATTTTAAAAATTTTTAAAAAGAAGCCAAGAGTTTATACCAAAATAGAAAGCCATATTTTTGGAATTATTACGGAGCTTTTAAAAGTTGCCAGCACCGACATCAACGTAGATGAATTGGGAGGGAAGTATTATTTGAGTAACGAAGAACAGCATTTTAAAGTTACCATCTTAAGTAACGATTACGTCATCCGATTAACAAATACCCACGATTCTGTAGCAGAGAAATATGATAAGTTTTTTGTTGAGGATGTTTTACGTGCTGTAAAAGAAGAAAAACACCGCAGAATGGAAGTGGTTTATGATTCGATAACCAACAGCATCGAGAAAATGGCTGAACGTCTACATAATAGACTTATAGAATCTAACGAACAAGACAGTAAGTCTGTTCGTCGACTAGAAACAAAATCGGATAAGAATAATAACAAGAAAGTAAATTATTGATCTTTTTGTTTGAATTGCTTACGCATTATAAAATCATTTCTTCGTAAGTCAGCATTGTTTCGTAACCTTTTTTAGCAAAATATTCTTTCGGATTTTCTTGAGAAACCACCATTACAAAATCGCCTCCCCAGGCTCCAAGACTTTTAATTACACCTTTGAAATCTGGAAATACAGCTTCTTTTATAGTTTGCATTTCTAAAATGTTGCTCAAGTGAATTTCATGTTTCTGTACAGCCGACGCGAATTCTTTTAATGTTTTGGCATTAAGGATGGCATTGGTGATTTTGTTGTTTTCAGCAACGCTCTGGGCTAAATGATTATTTTTATTGTTGTTGTAAGCATAAATAGCCGATTTGCTGTTTTGCTTTTTATTTAAATAAACAAAATAGATATGGTCTTTAAAATCTGGATTAAATTCAACCTGTTCTACAAGATTGTCTTTAATGCGGTATAATACTGGAGTGTTATTTTGTGCACAGGCAATATCGTAGCCACTTCCTCCAAAACTATTATTTAATAACGTAAAAGCATTAACCTCTGTCCATTGTGCAATATTATTGATTAAGGTAGAAGAAGTTCCTAGTCCCCAATTTCTTGGGAAACTTAAATGTGTGCTTACTTTGTAACCTTTAGCGTTATCAATAAATTTTGGATTAAGAATAAAAGCTTCGTGCAGAATGTTAATTAAAGTCGATTTTACAGTATCAACTTGCGTGTTTGAACCTTTTGTAACTTCCTCAAATGTAAAAGTTTCCTCGAACCATAAATGCTCATCAGAATCATAGCTTTTCCATTCAATTTGATTGTTTTCATGATCTTCAATAACTAAATTTTGGCCAAATTTTGTTGGCAATGCAAAAGCATCAGCTCCATCTAAAACTAGATATTCTCCAGCGATAAAAAGTTTTCCGTTACTGTAAAAGGTTGTTGACATAATTGTCTTTATAGTATTATAAAAATTCCAATATTTTAAACTCCAATCCGCAACATTGGAATTTGGAATTTACAATGTTGGAATTTATTGATTTATTTTCTTAAGTTTTCAATAAAATCTACCACAGCGCTGTGAGAAACGGCTGTTTTCTTAAAATGCGTTTTAATTAAATGACGCTCTTCGTCGGTAGCTTCAAATTGATTGATGATATTGTTCAGGTGCATTTTCATGTGTCCTTCCTGAATTCCTGTAGTCGTTAAGGAACGCAAAGCAGCAAAATTCTGTGCTAAGCCAGCAACGGCAACAATCTCCATTAATTCTTGCGCAGATGGTTTTTCTAAAATATCTAGACACAGTTTTACTAAAGGATGTAAAGAAGTTAAGCCACCAACAGTTCCTAATGCCAATGGAATTTCAAGCCAAAAAGTAAAAATTCCGTTTTCGATTTTAGCATGAGATAAACTTGAGTATTGGCCGTTTTTTGAAGCATACGCATGAACGCCGGCTTCTACGGCTCTAAAATCGTTTCCTGTCGCTAAGACAACGGCATCAACACCGTTCATAATTCCTTTATTATGGGTAACCGCTCTAAAAGGTTCAACCTCTGCAATCTGAACAGCCCGCACAAAACGTTCTGCAAATTCTTGTGGATTTGTAATATGTTTTTCGGCTAAATCTTCAATCGGACAAGAAACTTCAGCTCTGACAAGGCAGTTTGGAACATAATTAGACAAAATACTCATGATAACCTCCAGCTCGTCATTTTTCAATAAATCAGAGTTTTGAACTTCTTCTTTTAAGGTGGAAGCAAATTGCTCCAAACAAGAATTTATGAAATTTGCTCCCATGCTGTCTTTAGTTTCAAAAGTAGCATGAAGCTGATAATAGTTTTCTAATAAACTTCTTTTGTCTTTTAATTTAATATCCAAAATACCACCGCCACGCTGCTGCATGTTTTTGGTGATGTTTTGAGTTTCTGAAAAAAACTTTGGTTTTATTTCGTCAAAAAAACTTTTTAGGTTTTCGGCATCACCATTATAGGTAAAATGAACTTGTCCAATTTTTTCTGTATTGATAATTGTTGCTTTAAAACCGCCTCTTGTGGACCAATATTTTGCTGCTTTAGAAGCTGCGGCAACCACAGAACTTTCTTCAATAGCCATCGGAATGGTTTTGTATTTTCCGTTGATTAAAAAGTTGGGAGCAACTCCAAGTGGGATATAAAGGTTTGTAATGGTGTTTTCAATAAATTCATCATGCAATTGCTGAAGCTTTTCGTCTGAATTCCAGTAATTTCTTATAATATTTTGAGCCTCATCAGGGTTCGAAAAATATTCATTTGCAATCCAGTTGATTTTTTCTTTTTTGGATAATTTAGAAAATCCAGCAACAGCGTTGTTCATTCTCAGTATATTAAATAATAATGTTGCGGCAAATATACCATTTTAAGAGTTTTGTTTAAAATGTATTTTAAAAATGGAGTCTGCGCAATCGTTATTTTTTTTAACATTTAACACTTAAAATGTGTATTATGTTTATTTTTTTTACTAAAATTGGGCTCTTTTTTATATTTAAATTAATTGTAATGAGTACAAGTAAAATTACTGTAATACTTTTATTTCTAGTTGCAACCGTTTTTGGCCAACAAAAAATCACTATCGAAAACATTTATGGAGGGGCATTCCGAGCAAAAGGAATGGATGAGCTACAATCTCTAAAAAATACAGACCAATATACTGTATTGAATATAGACAAAGCCAGTAGAAGCATGCAGATTGATTTATATGATTTTGCAACTTTAAAAAAGGTATCTAATTTAATTGATACTAAAAATCATGCGGCACTTTCAGAAGGAATTGACAGTTATACTTTTGATGCTTCTGAGAAAAAAATCTTAATTGCATGCAATAGCAACCAGATTTTCCGTCACTCATTTACTGCGGATTATTATTTATACGATATCGCTTCAAAATCTTTGACAAAACTTTTTGATTTTCAGATTCAAGAACCAACTTTTTCTCCTGATGGAACAAAAATCGCTTATGCTCGAGAAAATAACTTATATGTATACGATGTCGCTTCAAAAAAATCTACTCCAATTACAACTGATGGAAAAAAGAACGCTGTAATCAATGGTATTACGGACTGGGTTTATGAAGAAGAATTTGCTTTTGTTCGTGCTTTCGATTGGAGCAAAGACAGTAAAAAAGTAGCTTATATTCGTTTTGACGAAAGCCAGGTTCCTGAGTTTTCTATGTCAATGTTTCACAAAGACTTATATCCAACAATCGAAACGTTTAAATATCCAAAAGCAGGAGAAAAGAACTCAGAAGTTTCATTACATATTTATGATGTAGCTGCTGGAGCAACTAAAAAAGTCGATTTAGGAAAATATAATGATTTCTACATTGCTCGTTTACAATGGACAAATGATGCAAATATACTTTCAGCACAGGTTTTAAACCGTCATCAAGATAATTTAGATTTGTTGTTTGTTGATGGAAATACAGCAACAGCTAAAGTAGTTTTAAATGAAAAAGACAAAGCTTACGTAGATGTAACAGATAACTTAACCTTCTTAAAAGACAACAGTTTTATCTGGACAAGCGAAAAAGACGGTTTTAATCATATTTATGTTTATGATAAAACAGGAAAGCTTAAAAATCAAGTGACAAAAGGGAACTGGGAAGTGGTTTCATACTACGGTTTCGACGAAAAAACAAAAACTATTTTTTATCAATCTACAGAAAATGGTTCTATCAACAGAGATATTTATAGAGTTGGTTTAGATGGAAAAAACAAAACCCGTTTAACTACAAAAGTGGGAACAAGCGCGGCGACTTTCAGTCCAAACTTCCAATATTTCATTACTACTTTCTCAAGTAATTTAGTGCCTACAACTTATACTCTAAATGAGTCAAAAACAGGAAAAGAAATTCAAGTTATCGAAAATAATCAAGCACTTGCTGATAAACTGAAAGGATATAACTTGCCTGCAAAAGAATTCTTCGTTTTAAAAACAGCTAAAGGAAACGAATTAAACGCATGGATTTTAAAACCAAAAGATTTTGATCCTTCAAAAAAATATCCAGTTTTCATGTACCAATATTCTGGTCCTGGATCACAGCAGGTAAATAACGATTGGAATAACTCTGATGATTATTGGTTCTTGTCGCTTACGCAGCAAGGTTACATTGTAGCTTGTGTTGACGGAAGAGGAACTGGCTACAAAGGAGCCGATTTCAAAAAAGTGACTCAAAAAGAATTAGGAAAATACGAAGTAGAAGATCAAATCGATGCGGCTAAAGTAATTGGTTCTTATCCTTATGTTGATGCTTCTAGAATTGGAATTTTCGGATGGAGTTATGGTGGATTTATGGCTTCTAATTGTATTTTCCAAGGAAATGATGTTTTCAAAATGGCAATCGCTGTTGCTCCAGTAACGAACTGGAGATTTTATGACAGTGTTTACACAGAAAGATATATGCAAACGCCACAGGAAAATGCAAGCGGATACGATCAAAACTCGCCAATTAATCATGTTGATAAATTAAAAGGTAAATTTTTATTGATTCACGGTTCTGGTGATGATAACGTTCATGTTCAGAACTCAATGCAGATGATGGAAGCTTTAATTCAGGCTAATAAACAATTTGATTCTCAAATTTATCCAGATAAAAATCATGGCATTTACGGTGGAGCTACTAGAATTCAGCTGTACAACAAAATGACCAATTTCATCAAAGAAAATCTATAAACTAAAATCTTTTAAACTTAATTAAATAAGCGAATACTATGGGAGAAAATCAAGTGAAAACTGCGCATCCAAAAGGACTTTGGGTATTGTTTGGAACGGAGATGTGGGAGCGGTTCAATTTTTATGGAATGCGGGCTTTATTGACTTTATTTCTTGTAAATTCATTATTAATGAAAGAAGAAGAAGCTTCGTTAATTTACGGAGGTTTTCTTGGTCTTTGTTATTTAACTCCAATGCTTGGAGGTTTTGTAGCTGATCGTTATTTAGGAAACAGAAACTGTATCTTATTAGGAGGATTGTTAATGGCTATAGGACAAATGCTTTTGTTTACCAGCGGAAGTGTATTTGAATCTAATTTAGGTTTAGCCAAAATTATTATGTACTCTGCTTTAGGAGTTATCGTTTTTGGTAACGGGTTCTTCAAACCAAATATTTCTAGTATGGTTGGAAGTTTGTATCCAAAACAAGAAAAAACAAAATTAGATAGCGCCTTCACTATTTTCTATATGGGAATTAACATCGGAGCTTTTTTAGGTCAGTCAATTTGTCCTTTGTTAGGAGATGTTAAAGATGCAGGCGGTATTAGAGATATTCATGCTTTTAGATGGGGATTCATGGCGGCTTCTGTTGCAATGTTGTTGGGAACAATTTTATTTTACTTCTTAAAAAATAAATATGTAGTTTCTCCAGAAGGAAAACCTTTAGGAGGATTACCTTCTAAAAATGACGCTTCAGATTTTGAAGAAGGAGAAGCGCAACAGGCAAACTTTTCTAGTAAAGCTTTAGTAATTGCTGGAATTGCATTTATTGCTTTAGGATTCTTTTTTCATTATGTAGTTGGGCAAAACTTAATTTACACTTTGATTTACTCAAGTGGTTTGGCTCTGGCAGGATTAATTATTTCTGATACTTCTTTAACTAAAGTTGAGAGAGATAGAATTATTGTAATTTATATCGTTTCGTTCTTTATTATTTTCTTCTGGGCAGCATTTGAACAGGCAGGTTCATCTTTGACTTTTATTGCTGATAACCAAACAGACAGACATTTCTTTGGTTGGGCAATGCCACCGTCAATGGTTCAGATTTTTAACGGAATGTTCGTTGTAATTTTAGCAGTTCCTTTTAGTGTTTTATGGGATACTTTAAGAGCTAAAGGAAAAGAACCTATTTCTCCAGTAAAATTGGCTGCTGGATTAGTGATTATTTCGATCAGTTTCTTTATGATTGCGACTCAAGTTTCTTATATCGGAACTTCTGGGCTTTTATTAGTAAAATGGCTTATCTTATTATATTTCTTAAATACATGTGCGGAGTTATGTTTATCTCCAATCGGATTGTCATTGGTGGGTAAATTATCTCCAAAACGTTTTGCTTCATTGTTATACGGTGTATTCTTTTTGTCTAATGCTTCAGGTTATGCTTTAGGAGGAACTTTAGGTTCTATCTTGCCAGCAACAGGAGATAAATTTGCAAAAGCTAAAGAATTAGGAATTGATCTTCAGGCAGTTTTAGATAAAAAAATAACGCTGACAGCAGAGCAGTTATCTTTACTAGATCATCATCAAATTAGTGCACAGAACCCAATTTTTGCTGGGTTTGAAATTCATAACTTATATGAATTCTTCATGGTATTTGTTGTTCTAACTGGAATCGCAGCAATTTTATTATTCGCTTTAACACCATTGTTGAAGAAGTTAATGCACGGTGTTAGATAGAATGGAAAAGAATATTACTTTAGAAGAAATTCAAAATTTTGAAGGCAAGTACCCAAAACAATTGTGGTACTTGTTTTTGGTTGAAATGTGGGAACGTTTTTGTTTCTACGGAATGAGAGGAGTTTTAGCAGTTTTCATGGTAGACCAATTAGGTTTGGTTGAAGGAAAAGCAAATCTTCAATATGGTGCAATTCAAGCGTTCGTTTATGCTTTTACATTTATTGGAGGAATTTTTGCAGATAAAGTTTTAGGATTTAAAAAGTCGCTTCTCTTTGGAGGAATTGTAATGATTTTGGGTAATTTGCTAATTGCGGTAAATCCTCATGATTTCTTTTATTACGGAATAACACTTTCTATTATTGGAACTGGTTTTTTTAAGCCAAACGTTTCTTCAATGGTAGGAGAACTTTATCATGAGGAAGATGGACGTCGTGATGCTGGTTACGGATTGTTCTATGCCGGAATTAATATTGGAGGGATGCTGGGCGGTGCAATTCCTATTTATTTAGGGAAAAACTATTCATGGAGTCTTTGTTTTCTTTCGGCGGCAATTGTTATGATTATTGGGGTGGTGACTTTTCTTTTAACTAAGAAACATTTAGCGCCAATTGGAAATTCTCCTTTGGAAAATCAGGCACCTAAAAAACGAAATCTTTATGAGACAGCGGTTTATTTAGGTTCTTTTGCAGTAATTCCATTAGTTTATATAATGGTTATTAATTCCGATTTTACAGAATATTTTATGTACACTATCGGAGTTTTGGCATTAGGATATTTTTTATATGAATTAATAATGATAAAAGAGAGAAAGCAGCAACTTAAATTTCTGGCGGCTTTTATCTTTATTTTTGCCTATTTTATGTTTATGGCAATTTCTGAACAGTCTGGAGGTTCGTTGTCATTATTTGCAAAAGATAATTTGAGTAATAAATTGTTGTTCTTCAATATTGATCCAAATGTGGTAAATAACAGTATAAATTCACTTTATGTTATCATTTTTAGTCCATTATTAGGTTTTTTATGGATTTATATGTCTAAACGAAAAATTGAGCCTAATACGGTAATTAAATTCGGTTTGTCGTTTATCTTATTGGCAGCAGGTTTCTTTATTTTCTATAGTGCAAGATTTTTTGTCAATAAGGATGGATTAAGTTCACTTGATGTATTTGCTTTAGGATATCTTTTATATACACTCGGAGAATTATGTATTGGTCCAATCGGGATGTCTGTAATTACTAAATTATCTCCAAAAAGATTATTTGGAATGATGATGGGGTTATGGTTTCTTTCAAGTGCATTTGGCCAGTTTGCTGCAGGTAAATTAGGAGCTGAAATGTCTGATGCAAATACAGGAACTACATTGATGTCTAAACTTATTGCTTATACAGGTGGATATTATCAATTAGCAGTATATGCATTTGTAGCAGGTGTAGCATTCATTGTTTTGACTCCGTTAATTAGAAAATTAATGCAAGAAGTTAAATAATTATGTTGTAATTAGTTTTTGTATAAATTTGTGAAAATTTCCCCACTATGAAAAAAATACTACTTATTACGTTGTTTTTAATTGGTGCTTCGAATCTTCAAGCGCAGGAATTAAAATGGTACACAGATGTTAGAGAAGCTATTACAGTAAGTAATAAAGAACAAAAACCTATGTTGATGTTTTTTACTGGAAGTGATTGGTGTGGTTGGTGTATTCGTTTACAGAATGAAGTTTTGAAGACAGAGGAATTTAAAAAATGGGCGTCGACTAATGTAGTTTTAGTGGAATTAGATTACCCGAGAGCTGTACCTCAGACTCCAGAACTTAAGAATCAAAATCTTGAGCTACAGCAAGCTTTTGGGATTCAGGGATTTCCAACAGTTTTCTTTACAAGTGCAGAATCTAAAGACGGAAGAGTAAATTTTAAAGGTTTAGGAAAAACAGGTTATGTTGCGGGTGGACCGTCTGCTTGGCTTACAGTTGCAGAAGGAATTGTACATCCGAAAAAATCATAATTAAAACATTAAAAATAAATAAAAAGCCCCTCACATTTTGTGAGGGGCTTTTTTTGTTTAGTAAGAAAAAGTTTTCAATCAGTATAAGTGTTTTTACGTATTTTATATTTTATTACAATTAAAAAAACATATAATGTATTTTTATACCCAATAAAAATTGGAAAATTAAAATATTATGTTAATTTCGTCATGCTAATCTAACCAAAAACCAATTAATATGACTAAAAAACTACTTATCCTACTAGTTTTTTTTGGGTCATTTGTAATGCAGTCGCAAAATTTGGCATGGAGAACTAACATGACAGATGCAATTGCAATTAGTAATGACCAAAAAAAACCGATGTTGATTTTATTCACTGCCTCAGGTGTACCAGAAAATCTCCAAAATGAAATTTTTAAAACCCCAGATTTTGCTGTTTGGTCACGAGATAATGTGATTTTAGTGAAATTAGATTTATCAGATATGAATGCATCTGATAGTGATCGTGAGCAAAATGTGAAGTTAAAAAATGCGTTTGGTGTTCAAGATCTTCCAGAAGTGTGTTTCGCAATGGCATCAGTCAGAAAAAACAAAACTACATTTAGTGCTTTAGGAAAAATTGCCTATAAGCCTGGTGGAGCTAAAGCGTGGATTGCAGAGTCTAATTCGATTTTGCATCCAGTAGAATAGGAAGATTACTTTCAACTTTTATTTTAATTTTTTTTGATCCCTTTTTGTTTTACAGAAAGGGATTTTTTTTGAGATGAAAATTTCACGCCTATAATTTGATTTTTTTTAATGTTATTTTTTTTTGATTTAATAAAAAAAGCATTGTTTATTATCAATTTGATTTTAATGTTTACAAGACCATTATTAATTTGTTAAATAATTCGTTTGGTTCAATTTTTATGTTATTTTAGTTTTTATTAACATAGCCAAAACCAAATTTTATGCTTCGAAAACTACTTATCCTACTACTCTTTTTGGGCTCTTTTTTTGTGAATGCCCAAGAAGCTATCTGGAGAACAGATATTAATGATGCTGTCGCTGTCAGTGCAGAAAAAAGAAAACCATTGCTAATTTTTTTCACTGGACAAGGTGCGAATCCAAAACTTCAAAATGAAATTTTTTCTACACGAGAATTTGAAGAATGGTCTAAAAAGAATGTTATTTTGGTAAAATTGGATCTTTCTGATGCTTCAATTGAAAACGATGCGAAAGAACAGAATTTAAGATTGAAAAATGCTTTTGGTATAGAAGAAATCCCTCAGGTGTGTTTTACTTCAGTATCTGTTAGGAAAGGAAAAACAAATTTCAATAAACTGGGACTTATATCTTATTTGTCTTCAGGTGTCAAAGCTTGGATTTCTGAATCTAATTTGATTTTAAATCCTGAATAGAAAATCATAATTTATAATATCCCTTTTCGTTTGTAGAATGAAAAGGGATATTTTTTTTGATGCAGCTGTTTTTCCAAAATTTTTGAATAGAATTGTTGTTTGAGCCATCTGCAATTACGATCTTCGGATGAATATCTAGTAATAATCTGTCCAGATTTATCTTAGGCGTTTGTGTGAGAATGAGTATTTCTGGTTTTGATTTTATAGGGTAGATTCCTGTACTGTCAATTATTAGTATTTTTTGGCCCTTAAAATAGAGTACATTTTCAATGTTTTTAATTTTATTTAGGGAAATTGAATTTCCTACGAGATAAGAATCTACATTTCTATTTTTTTCTGAAAGCTTGTTTTTCGTGTATAAAATGATGGTTTTTCCGGTGCGTTCAGAAATGAGCGTATTATTTTTTTCGTTGTAAACAATTAATTCCTCTTCACTTTCACTTTTGATTTTGGTTAGAATAAATGAAAACTGTACTAAAATTATAGAACAGAATACGAAGACAAGTTTGCTGAAATTCGGCTTTTTAATCCATACAATGGAAAAAATGATAAGGAGGTAAAATGTAAATAGATAATAAGAGTTAAAGCTGATATCTCGAATAACAAAGGATTCGATTGAAGCCACCGCATGTATCATTAAATTCAAAAGATAAATACTCTTTTCAAAAATTAAAGTTATAAATAATGGCGGGCTGGTAAAAATAGCGATGATCATTACAATGATTCCCGCAATCATTATAAAAGATAAAACAGGCAGTATTATTATGTTGGTAACAAAGAACAAGCCTGGAAATTGATGAAAATAATATAAACACAAAGGTAGAGTACCTATTTGAGCAGCAAAAGAAACTGTTAAAGCTTCCCAAATGTAAATGATTAATTTGTTCTTTGGTTTATAGATATTCTTAAATACGGGTTGAAGCCATAAAATAAAAAACAAGGCCAAATAACTTAATTGAAAACCAACATCAAATAAAAAATAAGGTTCGAAAAGCAGTATAAGCAGAATTGAAGCTAATAATGTATGATAAATATTGCCGTTTCTGCGAAGATGATTTCCAATTGCTAAAAAAGAAAACATAACAACAGATCTTAAAACAGAGGGAGAAAGTCCCGAAATAATGGCAAATCCGGCTAGAGCAATAAGGATCGAGATAAGTTTAATAAAAGATCCTCTTTTGGTGTTTGGAATTGGTTTTAAAACAAAAGTGATAAAAAGCATGATGAAACCTACATGCAAACCAGAAACAGATAGAATGTGCGTGGCTCCAGAATATTGGTAATCCTGAATAATGTCCTGTGAAATTTCTTGTTGTTGTCCTAAAATTAAAGCAAGGGAAACATTCATCTCTGATCTACTGAAATTTGATTTCTCGAGATTCGAAATTATTCGAGAATGCAGTTTGGCGCAGTAATACCAAATGTCTTTTTTAATAGTTGGACTGACCGAAATTTGGCTTTTCTGACAATAGATTTGTGCAAAAATCTGTTTGTTGGCTAAATAACGGCTGTAATCAAATTGATTCGGGTTTTTGTTGGATTTATTGTGCTGTAATATGGTTTGGATTTTAATTCGATTTCCAATTATTAGAGCATTTTTACTGCTGTCTTTTTGAATATTGATTATTATTTTTCCTTTGTAATTTTTGTTTGAAATGCTTTCGACATGAGCAATATAACGATCGCTATAATCGTTGCTTTTTAATTTTTCACGAAGCAGTAAAACGATAGTTTCGGGTTTTTCAAAAGCACTTTTACAATTTGAATAGTTGTCTTTTTGCAGGTTTTCGGTATGACTTAAAAGGGTCAAAGCACCGAGAATAAAAGATAAAGCATAAGAAGAAAGCCCAAAAAGTATAGACTTTTTGGAGCTTTTTAAATTCAAGATATAACTCGTACAAAATAATACGAAAAACAAACACAGCCAATATATTGTCAACGAAATGGAGAAATGTATATAGTAAGATGCAATAACTCCCAATATAAAGGCAATAGTAATTTTAACTAACGGAAAATCTAATACTTTCATGGCTTAAAAGTATTAAATATTTGTAAGAAAAATAATAAATTAAAAAAAATGTTTAATTCAGGATCCTGTTGACCTGCTCAAAAGAATTTTTGTAGTATGGTTCTTTAGTAGAGGAAATAATTACTCCTTTTGAGGTAGAAGAATGTACAAATTTGACTTCGTCAGAATTGACTTCTGTGATTAGTCCAACGTGATTAATTTGTCTGCTTTTATTGGTTTTAAAGAAAATTAAATCTCCTTTTCTCGCATCGTTCAATGGAATTACTTTTCCAATTTTTGCCTGCTCGTAAGAAGCTCTTGGCAATGTTATATTTTCGCTTTGAAAAGTGGTGTAAACTAAACCAGAGCAGTCGAAACCACTTTTTGTGGTTCCTCCAGCTTTGTATCGAACACCGATATTATCAGTAGCTTTTTCAATTAAATTGTTAACCAGATTTCTGTTTTCTTTTTTTGTTTCAGTTTTGCTCACGGCATTTGAAGTCGATTTACAAGAAGTAAAAGCAACGGCTAAAAGCAGAAAAAGGATTATTCTTCTCAAAATAGATTATTTAAGCGTTTTTTAAATCGGCAACTATAAGTTTGGCTGTGTTTTTACTCGCGCCAATTCCACCCAGTTTTTGCTCTAAAACGTCATAGTTGTTGAGCAGTTTAGCGCGATATTCGGGTTCTAATAACTTTTGCAGTTCTTCTTTGATTCGTTTTTTATTGCATTCGCTCTGAATCAATTCAGTTACAACTTCCTGATCCATAATTAAATTTACCAGAGAAATGTATTTTAAAGTAATAATACGTTTTGCAATTTGGTAGGAAACTTCGCTTCCTTTATAACATACTACTTCGGGAACTTTAAAAAGTGCTGTTTCTAACGTAGCAGTTCCGGAAGTGACTAGAGCAGCTGTTGAACAACGAAGCAGATCATACGTTTTATTTGAAACAAATGCGATGTTTTTATTTTTTAGGAATTGTTGATAGAATTCGTATTCCTGACTTGGCGCACCCGCAATTACAAATTCGTAATCCTGAAAATCATCAACAACACTTAACATTACGCTCAGCATTTTAGTGATTTCTTGTTTTCGGCTTCCTGGTAAAACGGCAATAATTGGTTTTTCGCCTAAATTATTTTCTTTTCTAAATAAGGCTTCGTCAAACACGGGTTGATTTTGAATAGCATCAATCAAAGGATGTCCAACAAAATCTACTGGATAGTGATGTTTGTCTTCATAGAAACTTTTTTCAAAAGGAAGAATAACATACATCTTGTCAACATCCTGTTTGATGGCTTTGATACGATTTTCTTTCCAAGCCCAGATTTGTGGAGAAATATAATAATGTGTTTTATAACCTAATTCTTTAGCCCATTTTGCAATTCTCATATTAAAACCAGGATAATCAATGAAAATAATGACATCAGGTTTAAACTCTGTAATGTCTTTTTTACAAATTTTAATATTATTCAAAATGGTTTTCAAGTTGAAAACAACTTCAATAAAGCCCATAAAAGCCAGATCACGGTAATGTTTTACCAAAGTTCCACCTGCTTTTTGCATTAAATCGCCTCCCCAGAATCGAATTTCTGCCTGAGGATCTTCGGCATATAATGCTTTCATTAAGTTAGAACCGTGTAAATCTCCAGAGGCTTCACCTGCAATTATGTAATATTTCATGTTGTTTTTTTTTGAAAATAGTGCTAAAGTTTTAACCCAGCAAAGATAAGATTTATAAAACTAATGTAGAAATGGCCAATACAATCACCGCTAAAATTACGCCTCGAGCCATTATTTCTTTATTTCTTTTTAAAAGAATACCAAAAACAGCAAGGTCTAAGAGCGTGCCTATTGTGATGATTTTCCCAAGATAACCTTGTTCTCTCATAACATAAAGGCCAGATGAGATGTCAAAATTTGTAAAAAAAGCAATAAACAAATAACTGCCCAAAAGCGCAGTAAAAATTCCGATTACAAAGCCAATTAGTAATTCTTTAGCCATTTAGTTTCCATGTATTAAGTTGTTGAATAGAGTGATGTGCAGTAAGGTCAAATTGTACTGGAACTACAGAAACATAGCCATTTGCCAGAGCCCATTCATCGGTATCTTCGCCTTGATCTTCGTTGACAAATTTTCCGGCAAGCCAGTAATAATCTTTTCCAAAAGGGGTTTGTCTTTTATCGAATTTTTGTGCGTAATAGGCTTTCGCTTGACGACAAACTTTGATGCCTTTAATTTCAGATTCCTTTAGTTTTGGGAAGTTTACGTTTAAAACAACTCCTGGGGGTAATTTGTTTTCTAGAGTTTCTAAAGTTATTCTTTTGACAAAGGATTTTATAGGTTCAAAATCGGCATTCCAGTCAAAGTCTAAAAGAGAAAAACCAATGGACTGAATGCCTTCTATTCCAGCCTCGACAGCGGCACTCATGGTTCCGGAATAAATGACATTAATAGAAGAATTAGATCCATGATTAATGCCAGAAACACATAAATCTGGTTTGCGTTTCAAGATTTCGTTTACTGCCAGTTTTACACAGTCTACAGGAGTTCCAGAACAGCTGTATTCTGCAATTGCGTCATCATCTTTAGAGATTTTATCAATAAATAAAGTATTATTCACGGTTATCGCATGTCCCATAGCGCTTTGAGGTTTGTCTGGAGCAACAACGATTACTTCCCCAATGGTTTCCATGACGCTTATGAGAGCTCGTATTCCGGGCGCTAAAATACCATCATCGTTGGTTACCAATATTAAAGGTTTTTGGATTTTCATTTTGTGGATTTTATGTGTAATTTTAACAATTGTAAGAATTTAAAATCAAATTTAGTGGCGTATTTGCTCAGATAAGTCACAAATATTGCAAAATTTGTCAACTAAGGTAAAGAACTTTTTTGCGAATTGAACATTTTTATATCTTTAACAAAAAATTATCGTGACGTTAGCTCTCGTGGCATAGTTTTTAACGTAACTTAGATTAAAAAATTTGATGAATGCTATTATAAAGTTTATGAAAAGAAATTATAAGATACTCATAGCCGTATTGTGCTTATCGCTTACATTATTTGCATTTAAAATGAATGCCGATAGAACAATCGACCCAGATCCGAACAGAGATAAAACACTTTTAGAATTATTAGCATTTGTTATTGAAAAAGGACATTACAGCCCAGCAGAAATAAATGATGAATTCTCAAAGGGAATTTTTAAAGATTATATTGAAGCGTTAGATCCTTCTAAAAGATTTTTTCTTCAGTCTGATATTGATGAGTTCAAGCAGTATGAATTAATGCTTGACGACCAGTTTTTGAATAAAGACATTACTTTTTTCAACCTGACTTATACAAGGTTGATGAAACGTATGGAAGAAAGTAAAAAACGTTATAAAACAATTTTAGCCCAGCCTTTTAATTATAATGTTGATGAAACTTTTAATGCAGATTATGAGACTCTTCCTTATGCAAAAAATCTAACAGAGCTTAACGAAAGATGGAGAAAGCAGATTAAATTATCTACACTTTCTTCTCTGGTAACAAAACAAAAAATTGAAGAGGAAAAGAAGAAAAAAGATGCTGCTTATAAAGAAAAATCTTTTGAAACTTTAGAAAAAGAAACACGTGAAAGCTCTTTAAAATCTTTGGATGATAATTTTAGTGTGATTAAAGATTTGAATAGAGAGTACTGGTTTTCAGTTTATTTGAATTCTATCATGGCGCGTTTTGACCCACATACAAGCTATTTTGCACCTGAAGAAAAAGACCGTTTTGATGTAAATATCAGTGGTAAATTGGAAGGTATTGGAGCTCGTCTGACTAAGAAAAATGATTTTACTCAAATTGATGAGTTGATTTCTGGTGGTCCTGCATGGAAAGGAAAACAATTAGAAGCAGGTGATTTAATCTTGAAAGTGGCTCAAGGAAATGAAGAACCAGTAGATGTTGTGGGAATGCGTCTAGACGATGTTGTTAAGAAAATAAAAGGACATAAAGGTACTGAGGTTAAACTTACAGTTAAAAAAGTTGACGGAAGTATCAAAGTAATTTCGATTATCAGAGATGTGGTTGAGATTGAAGAAACATACGCAAAATCTAGTATTGTTGAGAAAAATGGTTTAAAATATGGAGTAATTTATCTTCCTAAGTTTTATATCGATTTTGAAAACAAAGATGGACGTGATGCTGGAAAAGATATCGCTCTTGAAGTAGAAAGGTTGAAAAAAGAAAACATCAACGGAATTGTTTTAGATGTTCGTGATGATGGTGGAGGATCTCTTTCTACAGTAGTCGATATTGCTGGTTTATTTATCGAAGAGGGGCCAATTGTTCAGGTTAAATCTGCGGGAAAAAAGAAAGAAGTTTTATACGATAAAGATAAAAAAATCGAGTGGGACGGTCCATTAGTTATCATGGTAAACAGTTTTTCTGCTTCTGCATCTGAAATTTTGGCTGCTGCAATTCAGGATTACAAGCGTGGTGTAATTATCGGTAGTAAACAAACTTATGGTAAAGGAACTGTACAAAACGTATTAGATTTGAATCAGTTTGTTCGTAACGCCAATTATGGAGATCTTGGAGCTTTGAAAATCACAGGACAAAAATTCTATAGAATCAATGGTGGTTCTACTCAGTTAGAAGGTGTTCATAGTGATGTTGTGATGCCAGATCGTTATGCTTATTTGAAAATGGGAGAGCGAGATATCGACAATGCGATGCCTTGGGACAAAATCGACCCGGCAGATTATAGCACTTGGACTTCTAACGAAAATTTTGCTAGAGCAATTAATAATAGTAAAAATAGAATTGCTCAAAATGCTCAATTCAAATTAATCGATGATAATGCAAAATGGATTGATGTTAAGAACAAAGAGAACACTTACAGCTTGAACATTCAGAGTTTTAAAGCAACTCAAGAACAGGTTGAAAATGAAGGTAAAAAATACAAACCAATCTCGGATTATAAAAATGATTTAGTTTTCAAATCACTTCCTTATGAAGAGATTGAAACAAAAGCTGATGCTTCATTAAAAGAAAAAAGAGATGCATGGCACCAAGCATTATCTAAAGATGTTTATGTAGAAGAGGCTTTAAATATTTTGGATGATTTACAGCCAAAAGGTTTGGTTAAAAATAATAACGTTTCTCCTAAAATGAAAAAGGATAAACTTGTGAAGTCTTAAGTTCTAAAAAGAATTTAATTTGTGTAAAAACGCTCTATAAATTTTGAATTTATGGAGCGTTTTTTTTTGTAAGTTTAGCGTCTAAAAATATTTTTTATGAAGGTCTTTTTGAGTTTAATTTCTGTGTGTATTATATTGTTTTCTTGTAAAAAAGAAGTGATTGGGAAAGAAAATATAAGTAATTCTGAAGCAATTTCTTTTAAAGCAAATTCATCTTCTACTGACTCTTTGTACACAGCTGTATATCTTCCGACTTCAACTACAAAACAAATTGTAAAACATCAATATTATACGCTTTCTTATAACGAGAAATTTGAACAGGCTGAATGGGTTGCTTATGAATTGAAAGCAACATATTTAAAAAATAATGATTTTAAAAGACCTTATTTTATTGAAGATCCAAAAGTAACAACGGGTTCTGCCGATTGGAGGAATTATAAAAATTCGGGTTATGATAAAGGACATCTTTGTCCAGCTGGAGATATGGAATTCAGCAAGAATGCTTATAATGATACTTTTTATACTTCGAATATTTCACCACAGAAAAAGGAATTTAATTCAGGAATTTGGAATAGGCTAGAGCAGAAGACTCGCTACTGGGCTGAAAAATACAATGATATTTATGTTGTTACCGGCGGAATTCCGAAAGATTCAGACAAAAAAATAGGAACAGAAAAAGTGGCTGTTCCTAAATATTTTTATAAAATTATTTTAGCTAAATCTGGAAACGAACACAAAGCCATTGCTTTTTTAATTCCAAACGAAAAAAGCGACAAATCGATATATGATTTTGTAGTTCCGATTGAAACTTTGGAAAAAATGACAGGAATTGATTTCTTTCCAAATCTGAAAAACTTAAAAAGTAGTAAGGCTTTTTAAATCTGCAATAGTCTCAATTTGATTTTCGGCTTTAAAAACAAAACTTCCTGCCACTAATACATCAGCACCAGCTTCAACTAATTGTTTTGCGTTTTTACTGGTAACACCACCGTCAATTTCAATAAGTGTTGAAGCATTTTTGCTTGAGATTAATGCTTTTAGTTTTTTGACTTTGTCATAAGTGTTTTCGATAAATGACTGACCTCCAAATCCTGGATTAACGCTCATAATGCAAACAACATCAATATCATTAATAACGTCTTCTAATAAATCAACATTGGTATGTGGATTCATTGCTACTCCAGCTTTCATTCCTTCCGCTTTGATTGCCTGAAGTGTTCTGTGTAAGTGTGTGCAGGCTTCATAATGTACAGTCAGTCCATTTGCTCCTAAATCAGCAAAAGTTTTGATGTAACGATCAGGATCAATAATCATTAAATGAACATCGATATATTTTTTTGCATGTTTGGAAATTGCTTCTAAAACCGGCATTCCGAAAGAGATATTAGGAACAAAAACTCCGTCCATAATATCAATATGAAACCAATCGGCTTGACTTATATTAATCATTTCGACATCACGCTGTAAATTAGCAAAATCAGCAGCAAGAACAGAAGGAGCAATAAGTGTATTTTTCATTGTAGTGTTGTGTGTTGTTTTTTTTACAAAGATAATTCTTTTATAAGTTGCAGTGAAATTTAACCGCAAAGCACGCTAAGATTTGCACAAAGTTCGCAAAGTTTTTATGTTGAAGAGGGTAGTTTAATTGCAGAGTTCGTCAAGATTTACGCAAAGTTCGCAAAGTTTTTCATTCAAAATTATTCAAGAATAGGAAGTTCGCAAAGCTTTGTGTTCTTTTATCCTTTTAAAATAAAACAAAAACTTTGTGAACTTTGCGTTATCCTTTGTGTCTTTGCGGTAAAAAAAAAACAGAAAAATAAAAAACTCCGGTAATCAGCCGGAGTTTCAATCATCAATCAAAAAACGAACAGTCAATCAAACTGTTGTTTGCGGTAAAATTCCAATTTTAAAATAACCAAATTCCAAGCCAATTGTAATCTGGGATTTAAAAACATTGAAATTTATATTGTTTTATCCTAAATATGTTTTAAGGATTTTACTTCTAGAAGTGTGTTTCAATCTACGGATTGCTTTTTCTTTAATCTGACGAACACGCTCACGAGTTAGGTCGAAAGTTTCTCCAATTTCTTCAAGAGTCATTGGGTGCTGATCGCCAAGACCAAAATACAAACGTACAACATCAGCCTCTCTTGGCGTTAATGTTTCTAAAGAACGTTCGATTTCAGTACGAAGAGATTCGTGAATTAATTCTCTATCTGGATTTGGAGATTCACCAGAACGCAATACGTCGTAAAGGTTAGAATCTTCACCTTCAACAAGAGGTGCATCCATTGATAGGTGACGTCCAGAGTTTTTCATAGACTCTTTTACGTCGTTTACAGTCATATCAAGCTCTTTTGCAATTTCCTCAGCAGAAGGCGGACGCTCGTTAGATTGCTCTAATAAAGCGTACATTTTGTTGATTTTATTGATAGAACCAATTTTATTTAATGGTAAACGTACAATACGAGATTGTTCAGCTAAAGCTTGAAGAATCGATTGACGAATCCACCATACAGCGTAAGAAATGAATTTGAAACCACGAGTTTCATCAAAACGTTGAGCCGCTTTAATTAAACCTAAGTTTCCTTCATTAATTAAATCCGGAAGAGTTAATCCTTGATTTTGATATTGTTTAGCCACAGATACTACGAAACGTAGGTTGGCTTTTGTTAGTTTTTCTAAAGCTCTTTGATCACCAGCCTTTATTCTTTGTGCTAATTCTACCTCTTCATCAGCAGTAATTAGGTCAACTTTTCCAATTTCTTGTAGATATTTATCTAACGATGCAGTTTCACGATTAGTTACCTGCTTGGTGATTTTAAGTTGTCTCATGTTGTTGTCTCCCTATTTTTTTAAAGTGTACAAATGGTTATACGTAAAGAGTATCAAAAAAGTTACAACTATTTAAAAATATTTTTAAAATTTATAAGAGAAGCCAGATTGAAGCGATAAACTGTAAGGTTTAGCATCATTATCATCTTTAAATGTATTCATGTAATATTTGAATAACGGATTTATTTCAATCTGTATTTTTTTGGTCAATTCATAACTAAAGCCCAGCCCAACATTTGAGGCAATATTGACTTTTGAAATATTTCTAGAAGTACCAATGCTTCGCAATGCAATTTCGTCTGATCTCATTTCCAAACTATTAGTTTGTAACAGCATTGTACTTAAACCTCCAAAAGCTTCAATATTGAATCGGCTTTTGTCTTTTTTGATCGCATAATTAAATTCGATTGGAAGCTCATAATATGAAAGTGTCTGCGTCAATTCTGTGTTATTTGAATTAGCGAAAGTGCTTTGGATTATTGCCGGCGAAAGATTTGATTTTAATTCAATATTACTGTATGATGGTATCAGTTCGTTTGAATCCAATAGAGTAGATGTTTTTAAGTTTAGATGTGAAAAACCAACTCTAAATCCCGTTTTTCTGTACATGATTTTAATGTAAACCCCATAAAAGGCACTTACAGGTTTGCTTGTTGGCTGTTTCGATAAACTAGGATCAATTAGAGATTGATTGTTGAGTGAACTAAAAATAGCTGGCCCGTAATAAACATGTACCCTGCGTTCTGGAGGATTGTTAACTACTATTTTTTCAGGAACGGTTTCCTGAATTTTAGGTGTTCTTCTTTTTTTTACTGGAATACTGTCAACAGAAGCGATACTGTCTTTCTTTTCTTATGTTTTTGCCGGAATAGTAGTCTCAATAACTTTAGGTTCTATTGTTTCTGGTGTTGTGGCAGCAACGGTTTTTTTAGGTAAGTCTGTCTCTGTTTTCTTTTTTGGAGTCTGTGACAGACTCTCTTTTTCTTTTACTGATTTTGGTTTCGATTTTGGCTTTGCCGATGTAGTTTTGCCGTAAGATGTTTTTTTGACAGCTAATGGTTTGCTTGTTTTATTTGTTTTGGCTGGATTTGTTTTAGGAGTTTCTTTTATGTGAACTTTTTCCTTTCTAATAGTAATTTTATATTTTTTGGTAACCTCATATTCTTCGTATTCATTTGTAGACGAAACCAATTTGCTCGATTGTTTAATCAGTTTAACATCTTTACTTTTTCTAATTAATATGGTGTCGTTACTATTAGATTTTTTTATTTCAGTCTTTTTTGGCTGTTCGGCGTTTTGTTTTTTGGTTTTATCTTTATCTTGAAGTAAATGTGTGGGTGCTTTTGATGTTTCATTTATTTCATTTTGATCTTTGTTGTTTACAGTAGCTACTGTAGACAAAAGCCCAATTAATAATATGCTTGGAATAAACCAAATTAAAAACCTTCTGCGTCTTTTTTTATTTAAATCCTTTTCAATTTTAGACCATACAAAGTCTCTTGGAGCTTCGTCCAAGTGCGTTAATTTGTCTTTAATTGCTTTTCCTATTTCGTTTTTATTTTCCATTTTTCGTCTGATTGTAAAATGTACTTTTAGATTTTATTTTTTCTTTCAAAAGGTGCTTTGCCCTATGAAGATTAGATTTTGAAGTACTTTCGCTTATTCCTAAAAGTGAAGCAATTTCCTGATGCGAATAATCATCTAATTCATATAAATTAAAAACGAGTCGATATTGATTGGGTAAATCCTGAATAAATGAAAGAATAACATCCAGTGGAAGATCAATTTCTTTATCGGTTACGGTTTGCTCCTGTTGATGATCTTCAATAATTGGAGTTAAAAAATATGACTTTTTGTATCTGTTAATGGCTTTGTTAATCGTGATCCGCTTCATCCATCCTTCAAAACTTCCTTTTCCTTTATAATTTTTGATGTTTGTAAAGATTTCAATAAAGGCATCATGCAGATTATCCTCGGCTTCATTGCGATTTTGACAATATTTTAGGGACTGTGCAAACAAAACATTCTTATACACTTGGTATAATTGTTCTTGTGCCTGCCTATTCTGTTTAATGCAGCCTTTTATTAATTGATCTAGATTCAAATTTTATTTTTCAAGTTTTGTGATTTCTATTTTGTTGCTGCACAATAATCCAATATTGTTATAAGCTCGAATGGCACCATTCGTAAAATTTTTACCGATATAAAATATAGCCTGATTTGTTCCTTGGCCTTTTTTGAGAGTTATGTCACCGCTAACTACTTCCCAATGGATGTCAGATGGATTTTGATTTCCTCTGTAAGAATAAGTATAAGTACTATTGGGTATAACATAAAGGCTTCCATTTACTACGCAGCAAGTTCCAGAAGTTACATTTTGACAACCTTCTGTGTACCAATATTGATCTGGAGTATCATGTTCTGAAATTATATCCGTTTCTTCATTATTGCTATTATCATTTTTAATTTCTTTATTCTCAGATTCATTACAGCAAGAAAGTGTAAAAAACATCATAATAAATATTAGAATTACCTTTTTCATAATCAAATAATTGTCAGTTATAATTGATAGTATAAAAAAAATAAAAAGGTTGCGTCAGAAAATAAAAAAAAACTCTTCGTTCAGTTTTTTTTGAAGGAAGAGTTTTTTTATAAAATGCGTTCTTAATATTAATTGATTTGTGAGTCTTTCACTTCAATAATTTCTTTTGCATAAATGGGTTTTCCAGAAGAAGAAAATCCTTCTACAATAACTTCAAATTGACCGTTTACGTCAGAGGTTGTGAATGAAATGTTTTCTTCGGTACCTTTTAATTTTAAATCAGGAAGCCATAATAACTGATGTCTGTAATCAGGGATTCTAGCATTTTTTATTTTGTCGCTGTAATCAGGCTGATAGTAATTCTTTTTTGCTAAAGGTCTTAAAATTTCAGGTTTAATGATAAAGCTTCCATTTAGTTTGCTTACATAATCAAAGTTTTTGGTTGTAAATGAAATTAAACCATTAAAAAGTTTTGTTCCATAAAAATAACCTCCATTAATAATGTTGATTTTATAAACATTATTCATTTTATACTCAAAAAGTTCATTGATGTCTTGTATTATTAAGCCATCTACAAGTACTAATGCAGGAGTTGACAATTCGTAATTTACATCATAGTCATGAAGAAACAGTTCGTACTTGCCTTTTGTCTGTGTAAAATACATTTCTTTTACAATTTCGATAGCGATTTCCTTTAGGGTCGGGAATCGGTTAAAATCATCTAAAACATATTCTTTGGATAACGGATCATAAAACTTTTTCTGGTCTTTTGCTAATGCAATACTGTCTTTGGTTATGTTATAGTAGGCATTTTCAATTTGGCTGGCAATGGCTCTCTCCTTTAGGTTTTTTTCAAAATCGACACTTAATTCTAAAGGATTGAATTTTAAAGACTCAAAATTCAATGCTTTCTGCTTGTCTATTTCAATACTATAATTGTCTTTGTCACTATCAATAAGCTGTACAATTATATTCGAATTTGGACAAGATCTGTCTAAAATAAAGGTAAATTGCCCATTCTGATCGGTTTTTGAAACTTTAAATTCAAAATTCTTTTCAGGAATTGACAATGCAATATTTTTATTAGCAAGACTATTTCCGGCTGTTTTTGCAGTTATTTTTCCTGAAATGATTTCACCTCGCAATTCAGGGATTGCTAAATTTTCTGGTGAAATAGTACCACTGTTTTGATTCGGATTTGCGACTGTATATTCTGTATAATTAAGTTTGTTTTTAGCAACTAAAGCATCAATTTTTCTAACCGAAACTGTATAACTTCCTTTAGAAAAATCTTCAGAATCTGTTTTGATTTTTAAATCAATAAGCTCTCTATTGGTGTATGTTTTTTTTCCTAATGACAATGCCAACCCAGAAGCTGTAACATTAGACAAAGCTGTTATATCTTGACTAACAGAAGACTTTTCGGGCTTTGGATTTTTATTGGTCTGATATGGATTAACAATATAAATGTCAATATTAAAATAATTTGAATCTGATTTATTCAGCATCCAATTGGTGTAGCCGACAAGTTTGTAATTCCCAGTTTCTAATGTTGTTGGAATAAAGAAATCGCCATTTGCGGTACCTTTTTCTAAAAACAATTTATGTTTGAAAACACTTTTTTTACTGCTGTCAACCAGCTCAACATAAGCAATTTTGCTATAGATTGAAGCAGCATTGTTTTGTTTGTTAAGACAGAATAAATTATAACGAAGTGTTTCTCCAGTCAAATAAGAATTTGTGTTTGGAGTAACAAAAATAGATTCATTAATTTTTGTGTCAATAGCCATTAACTCAACTTCTGAGCTTTTGCTTTGAGCCGTACTATTTTGTTGAAGAAATAGTGCAGTTATTACGATTAAAGAGAGTCTTAGTCTATCCAAAATAATGGTTTTATGTTTGATGAAAATGATGTGCAGTCTCCGCATTCTGTATCATACATTTCTATAGTAACTGTTCCGTTATTTGGTATGATGCCAAGAAAATTGTATCCGTTATAATATACACCAGTACCTTGTGCGATATCAGCATAAACTGTGGTTCCAAAACATGGAGGTATATTATTGTCTGCAAAACAATACAAGAGTTGATGTTCTTTTATTTGCGTTGGTGTTATAAGTGCCATTGGACAGTCGTAAGGATAGCTTGGCAGTTTTTCGTTTGGAAATACATCCGAAAAATTTAAGAAAATCCTTTTTTCGCTATAAGCCGAAACGTCAAAAAAGCCAATTACTTTTTCGGATGTATCTGTATCCGATTTAATATTTCCGGCTAAAAATCCAGGTTGAGTTTGAGATAAAAGACTCTCTGAACCGGATATTTTGCTTAGGGTTTGATAAAAAGTATAAGCACTAAGATTTTGAACAAACTGTTTTACAAGAATACTGTATCTATTGGCAATAACATAATCTGTACTTGGAATGAAACGCACTGGAAAATCAACACGATCTTCAGATAAATTATTTGTATTAGTTAATATAATAGCATCTGATTTTTTAGTTGAGTAACAAATTCTCGCTTCTTTTGTTCTGCGCTGAATAAAAAGATCACCTGGAGCTGGACCGCTGTTTTTAGGAATTGCTATAGCTTCATAAGGAGACCATTTTGGGGCTATCACTTTATAGGTTTCGTCATATTCATAACGATAATATTTAGAGCTGTTTGCAGGATCATAACTTTTGGCTCTAATTTCAACTCCTAAAACACCTTCTTTGGTTGTTACGTTTGTATAAATATCATCCAGATTGGTTTCTGTTGTGAGTTTTTCTATGGTGGAACTATACGATTTTCCGTCTTTGGTTTTTACATGGAGTTGATATGTTCTTCCAGGCAAAGCTTTAAATTCTGCTGCAGAAAAGTAGCTTCCATTTTCTTCATCAAAGCCATAGACGGTTCCTAAATCATCTGTTATGCTTACAGTTGCGCCAGTTTCAAAAACTGGCCCCTCATCTTCAAATTTATAAGTTCGGGATAATTTTATTTCTTGTTTTTTTAATTCGTTTGTAATTGTTGCCTCGATTACAATAGCATTTTCAAAACCATTTGTTGTATAGTTATATGGAGTTGTGCAGCTGGAAACAGCTATAAACAATACAATTAAAACTAATTTATATGTGGTAATTTTTTTTAGCATTAGAATTTAAAGTTATAGGTGATTGTTGGTACAGGTACACTAAATATTGATGTTTGGTAAGCTTGAACTTTTCCTTCTTTGGTAACAAAGAACACAGAATACGGGTTATTTCTTCCTAAAACATTGTATACTGAAATATTCCAGAAACTATGTGCCAGTTTTTTAATTTTATGATTTCCTTCGATATTAATACCAATATCTAATCTATAATAATCTGGAATTCTAAATTTATTTCTATCGCTGTAAAGAGTATATTCAGCACCTCCATAATTGTATTGTCCAATTGGATACGTTATTGGACGTCCTGTCTGGTAAATAAAATTGGCAGAAAAACTATAACGATGTGTAAATTTATAATTTAATACTGTACTAAAGTCATGAGGCTTGTCAAAGTTTGTAGGGAAATAATTGCCATTATTTACTTTTTCTTCACTAAATTGACTGTCTAACTTTATGAATGCCCTAGAATACGTATATCCAATCCATCCATTTAATCTTCCTTCCATCTTTTTAATCAAGAATTCTACCCCGTAAGATTTTCCTTCACCTTGTAGCAATTCTGTTTCTAAATTTTCATTTAAAAGTAAGTTTGCACCCACTTTATAATCTAGGATATTATTAGATTTTTTATAATATCCTTCAACGCTTAATTCTAGGTTTTTATAGTCCGTTTTCTTAAACAATCCTAAAGAAAACTGCTGTCCGCTTTGAGGTTTTACATTTAAGTCAGATAATTTCCATGTATCAGTTGGCGATTGAGTAGTATTGTTTGATAATAAATGGATATACTGAAAAGTTTTGTCGTAACCTGCTTTTATAGAAAAAGTTTCGTCGAACAAATAGCGAACACCAATTCTAGGTTCAAAACCAGTGTACGTTTTAATTGCTTCGTTGTTTCCATACGTTTTTTCTTCGACAACAGTTGAAGAATTTTTAGGAAGCCCCTCTTCATAAATTTTTTGTGTTGACGGACCTAATGCAGAATAAGCAGAAAAACGTGCGCCATAATCTAACAGCAATTTATCTGTAATTTTAAAATTGTCCGAAATAAATAAAGCCGATTCTAATCCTTTTTCTTTTTGGATATGAGTTTCCATAAGTAAAGAATTTGGATCTTTAGGTTTTAAATCTCCAGGATTTACATTGTATAATTTGCTCGAAATTCCATAAACAAACTTATGCTTATCATTAAAGTTATAATTGAATTTTAATAAAGCTTGCGTTTCGGTGATTTTGTATCCGAAATCAAATGCATTTGAATTATTAGAATCGTAGTCAATATTGAATTTATATTCGCTGTTGGTAACGTTAAGTTCTCCATTGTGTTTTTCGGTGAAAGAATGTTTCCATTTTAAGGAAACCATTCTGTTGCTGTATTTATACAATGAATCGGATGTAATACTATAAGCGTCTTTGCTGTAATACGCAGTTCCTTCTATAGAATTTTTAGCATTTATCTTATGTGTATATCTAGCAAATAAATCATAAAAAGAAGCTTGGCTTTTCTTTAGTTTTTCGTCATCCAACGTTTTTAAGATCCAATCAGAATAAGTGGCTCTTCCTCCAACCAATAAACTTGATTTTCCTTTAACAACTGGTGTAGAAAAAGTCAAATTACTGGTAACGGGACCAATACCTCCTTCGCCTGTAAATTTATCGACATTTCCATTTTTGGATGTTATGTCAAAAACAGAAGATAATCTTCCTCCAAATTCAGGCGGAATTCCTCCTTTGTAAATATCTACTTTGTTTACCGTATAAGGATTTATGGCAGAGAAAAAACCAAAAAAGTGACTTGGATTATAAATAGTCCCATTGTCAAGAAGGATTAAGTTTTGGTCTTCTTTTCCACCTCGAACGTTAAATCCTGCAGAACCTTCTCCGGCTGTTTTTACTCCTGGAATAGTAAGCGCAACTTTTAAAATATCTCTTTCTCCTAAAATTACTGGGATATTTTTTATTCCTTCGGCTTCGATGGTCGTAACTCCAGTGATGGCAGTCCTGATGTTTTGAGATGCCTTACTGTTTACTACAACTTCATCAAGCTGATTTAATTTTTCAGTAAGGAATAAATCTAACTTTCCGTCACTATAAACCATAACCTTTCTTGTGATGTTTTGATAGATTATCGATTCAATATCAATAATATTCACTTCTGTAGGAACTTTTAGGAAATAATAACCTTCAGCATTTGTTACGGTACTGATAGAAGTATTTCTAACTTTTACATTGATGTCTGCCAGCGGTGCACCGGTTTTTATATCTTTCAAATAACCAGATAATGTATAGATACCAGTATTGGCTACATTAGATTCTTTACCAACTAATACAATATTATTATTGTCTTTAGAACCTGATTTTTTGACAGAATCAAACTGCCCAAAAAACACAGGATTTGCAGATTTTGCAGGCTTGTTTGCAAGGTCTTGATTGGTAGTTTCGTAATCAGGGAAACTGTCGTAAATAATACTGTTTTTGGTAAGTACTATTTTGTTTTTGTCAATAAAGAAATTCAAGTCTGTATTGTCAAGTATTTTGGATACTATTTCAGAAATTGTTTTATTAACGTAGTTTCCAGATATCAATACATTGTTTTCAAACCAGGCATCCTGATAGTAAATTTTGTATTTAGAAATGGTTTCAATTTTTTGTAAAGCAGCAGTTCTGCTGCTATTATTGAATTCAATGCTGATTTCTGAATTTTTGTCTTGAGAAAATGCTAACTGACTAAAAATCAATAAAATTAAAGTGCTAATTAATGACCTCATTATTTTGGCTGTTATCGGGGGAGAGTATTTTTTAAATGCTATTGATGTATCTCATTAAATTTTCCATGAACTTGCTTTCATTTTCACTTTTCAGATTTCTATTCATGAGATAAAAGTCATTAATCTTGCTTTTTTCATTAGGAAATATTTTAATAAGTTCACTTTTGGAATTTATTAAATTGTATTTTCCATTGATAAAAAGCACAAATTGATTTTTGTAATAATAATCGATAAAAGTTTCTGTGCCTTTTATTATTTCCTTTTTGTCTTTGTAATGTTTTATATAAAAGATAAAGTTTTTACCCAGTAGGTTTTCTTCATAATAACCGCTTCGGAAGTTTAACGGAAACTGCTTGTCTAGATTTAAATTGACAAATTTTCTATCATGTAGTTTAAAATACTGAACATTTTCTTTTATAAGATTGATTTCGAAGAGTCCTTCGCCTTCTGATTTTAAGATCAGTTCGTCTTTGTAAATATCATATTTAAGGTTGACATCAAAATATTCTTGATTTTCATAACCAAGATTGGCATGAGAGAATTTGTCAGAGATGTAGTATCTATCGACATTGCCAACAAGTTTGTCAAAATTGGTATGAAACTTACCATTATTGATTGGTAAGTTTTCTTTTTTTACTGTATTGTCGAACCAATTAAAAGCTAAAGTTTTATTGTTTGATTGACTGTAAATGTTATAAATGTTAAAGAATATTGCAAAGAAAAGTATTTCTACTGACTTTTTTCTAAGATTTTTCAAAGGATTATTGGGTATTTAGTATGTTTTGGTATGGGCAAAAATATTAAAAATATGTTATGAATTTTACTAATAAATGTTAAAATGAAATAAAACTTCTATTTTTGTTAAAAATGTAAAAATCCTAATTCATAATTTGAATTAGGATTTTTTTTATATGGTTTTTGGACAAGAATAATGTTGGTAACATTCAATCATAAAATTCATCTGTACGATCTAAAATTTCATCAAATATTTTCTTTAAAGATCTAAGATATATAGGGAAAAAGATAGCTAGTAAAATGTATTCCATTCTAAAAACGGTAACATTATCTAGTATTTTGTATAAACTTGGAATTATAATAGCTAATGAAACTGCAACGCCAATCCAAGGATTACTGATTATTTTTTTTAGAAGGGGTAGGACTTTCATTTCTGGTTGTTTTATTATTGCTGTTTTCATTGATAGTGTTTTGATTTTGATAAGTCAAAAATAATTTTGATTTAAGTTTTTTATCTTGAAAATGTCATGAAACCCATTTTTTATGTCATGAAATATGAGAACCGATTAGTATTCTAAAATTTTTCTTTCAAATAAAAAAATCCCCTTTGTTTAAAGGGGATTCAGTTCGAAGAGAAATATTTTTGAAATCTTGAAATTAAGATAAGATGTTCATGTTTTTTATGAAGTCTTTGTAAGTATCGCTTAGATTTATTCGATAATTTCCTTTCAAGATAATAAGATTATCAGCGGGAAAAATCTCTTCGATTTTGGCTGAATTTACAATAGTATTGCGATGCGTTTTTATGAATTTACTTTTGTCAAGCAGTTCACTAATTTTTGTCAGCGAAATCAAGATTACAAACTTTTCTTTCTCCGTAATAATATTACAGTAACGTTCTTCGACTTCGATATAGAGAATATCTTCTAAGGCTACTTTTTTTAGTGAGTTCTTCTTTTTTATAAATAACGAATCATTGCTGATGACCGTATTTTGTTCTTCACTTAGAAATACATTCGTTTGTTCATAAAACTTTTCTACAGCCATTTCTATGGCATATAAAATTTCCAGTTCATTAAAAGGTTTCATTAAAAAACTGAATGGTTTGGTCAATTTTGCTCTTTCAAAAATCTGGCGATCGTTAGAACTAGTTAAAAAAACAAATGGTTTTGATGCGTTAGGAATAATATTTATAGATTCGGCAAACGTTATTCCGTCTGGTTTTCCGTCAAGAAAAACATCAATAATTATGATGTCAACAGTAGCTTCATAAAATAACTTTAAGGCGTCTGTAAAATTACGTGCAACTCCTGCAATATTATAGTTGTTATCAAGCAATACCTTTATAAGTGCATCACTTTGATCTGGAGTATCTTCTATGATTAAAACATTGATATTATCCATTTTGTTTCATTTTAGGGAAAGTTACGATTATTTTAGTTCCCTTGTTGAGTTCGCTTTCTATTTTAAATGTGCCGTTGTTTTTTTTGATCATCTGTCTGCATAACTGTAAACCCAAACCAGTTCCTATAATTTCTGAATCACTTTTTTTGGCTAGTAATCCGCCTTCCTGAAGCAGTTCGTTAATAGTGTTTTGGCTCATTCCAATTCCGGTGTCTTCCATAATAATTTCGCAAAAATCAGAATCGATTTCATTTGTAGAAAAGGTAATTGTTCCATTTTGTTTTGAAAACTTTATGGCATTGTCTAATAAATTTCTAAATACAATTTTGAATGAATCAAGATCGACAAACAAAAAAATATTTTTAGAAACCGAATTCTCAAACGTTATGGATTTATCTAATAAAAATGGTTTATAATTGAATTCGATTTGCTGTATTATGGAATATAAATGAATCGATTCTTTATGAAAATAGAGTTGTTTGGTTTGCAGTAAAGCCCAATGCAATAAATTATCCAGTAAACTATAAGCGCCATTTGCAATAATGCTGTTTTGAGCAATCAACTGATTTAATTGATCATAATTTTTGCTTTCTAATGTTGCAGATAATTTGGAGTTGCTCGTTTTTAAAGCATTAACCGAAGAACGTAAATCGTGACTTACAATCGAGAATAATTGATCTTTTGTAGCGTTCAGTTCGTCTAATTTGTTTTTTTGGTGTAATATGATTTTGCTATTTTTTACTTTTTGCGCGTATAAATAAACACCGCCGGTTAGAAGCAGTAAAAGTCCAATTGCAGAGAAAAATAAAAAGTTACGCTGGGTATTTTTAAGTTGATTTTCGACCTGTAAAACTTTAATTTCCTTTTGTTTTTGTGTTATGGCAAATTTCTTTTCGTAGTCTGCCACTGCCCAGATTTTGTTTTGATTGTTTAAAGAATCAGTCCACTTATTTGCTTCTTTCCTGTATTCTAGTGCTTTTTTGTAATTTTTTGCATTTTCTTCAACCGTAGACATATTTGTGGCGGCCAAAACTTTTTTTCCTAAATCATTTAAGTTTTTTGATAATAAGTATGCTTTTTGAAAATAAGGTATAGCCTGTTGATCTTTATATTGCACATAATATAAGTTGGCCAAAGCATTATAAGCATCTAAAAGTTCCTTTTCGTTTTTTTCTTTTTCTTTTATTGCTTCATTTTTGATTAAATAATCTTCAGCTTTCTCATATTTTTCTAAAAAGAAATAGGTTATTCCTAATCCTTCATAAATTAGTGATAAGCTATGAATTTCGTTAGAAGTTTCAGGCATAGAAATGGCTGATTCATAATAATTTTTAGCGTTTTCAAATTCCCTTAATTCTAAGGATATGGCAGCTAACCTAATCGTACGTTGAGGATTTAAGGCAAATTTATTAGAAATTTGCAATAATTCTTTTCGGGCTTCCTTATAGAGTTTTTTTTGCTGAAAGGAGGATCCTCTGAAAAAATGACTATAATCATTTAATTCTTTATTTTTTGAAACACTTAATTGTTTCATGGAATAAATAAGTGTAGAATCCCAATCTTTTTTTAAGTAAAAATATTGGGATTTTACGAAGTTTAAATCTTGTTTAAACTCTATAGCTTTTTTAGTAAGGATTTTTTTTTCAATATTATCATCCGTTTGAGAAAAAAGAAGACCAGAGCTTTGAAAGATAAAATAGAATAAAAATAAGAAAACTTTATTGTTCATGATTGATTATGGTATCTCTGTTTTTGTCCCTCGAGAAGTTTCAGGGTCTAAGTTTACCATGAAAGATTCAATCAAAGTTATGTTTTGTACGGTGTCTGAGGTATAATCTAGTTCTACATACCATACATCACAAGTTTCTGGTGTTTCCATAGAGAAATCATAATCGTAATTGATTGTAAGTACATTATCTTTTTCAGTAGGAGGTTCTACAACTGGTGGATCAGGAATTTCAGAGTTCATGTAAAGTGTAGCTCTTACTTTAAGAGTCAATGGTCCGCCTTCTGGAGTGTAAAATTTTGCGGAAATTAATGGAGCAGCAGGGTAAGTAACCTCGCCAGGACTTAAAAAAGTAAATACGTCGGTGTTGATTTTAGTGGTTTGAATTGTTGGGTAAGGAACAAATGGAAGTTCTTTCGAAGAATCACACATTGGAGAGTTTTTTTTATGGATTAGTAATAATTGTTTTTTGGTGTGTTAAAGATATTTTTTTTCTTTAAATAATTTAACATAAAAATGCTCTTTTTAGACTGTTACGATTATTTTTTATTGCAAATTGATTCAGAAAACCTTTAAAAAAATCAAGTCCAAAAAACAAGAAAAAAACAGAATCTCTAATTCAGAGAAATAAATTGATTTCAAGCATCATTACTTAAAAAAACAAATCTACTTGAGAATTAATCTTTTCCATATAATAATCTATTTTGCGGATGGCACGATTAAAGAAAAGATTTTGTTCTTTAATGCCAGACTGTCCAAGAGGTTTGGAGTTTGTAATTTGCTGTTTAAAAAATTGATGTACATTTTTACAGCTTTCTTCGTTATTGGTAATGAAGTATCCTAAAAGTGTGTAAGGAACAAACATGGTCAGTTTCTCGTCGGTTTCAATGAGCATGTTGTTATTTAATAAAATGAGCTCATTGTAATAAACAGAAAAATTATTTTCTGGATTATTGCATTTTTCTTGTATGAGGTCAATAATTCTCTTTAGGTCTGCACAAAGAGCATTTGCACTTTTTAAACTCAAAAGTCCGGCTTCATAAAAATACAGAATCTGCTGTAAACTGCTGTTTATTGTGGTGTCATTCCATACTTCATTTACAATCGTGTTTTCGTAGATTTTTTTCAGTTTTTGCATGTATTCTGTAAAGGATTCTTCGATTACAAAATTTTCAAATGCTACTTTTTTCTGGTTAGAATTTAAAAGATTCAGCCAGACAAAAGCTTTGAATTTTGATAAAATTGTTCCGTCCATAAAGTAAAACAACGGAATGTCTTTTGCGGAATAAAATAATTTAGTTTTCTTATTTTTTGTTAACACTTCAATGTTTTCAGCAGAGGATTTGAAATACTGAAGCATGTCTTTTAAGTTTTCAATTTCGATTGTTTTCTCAACAATCACCTTTTCATTATTAGAAAATAAATTATCTAATGAAATGTTGAAATGGCTGGCGAGTTTGACTGTCTCATCTATAGAAAACTTACTCTTCCCTGAAATTCGTCGGTACGAAGCATCGTAGCTGATTTCTAAAACACCTGCAACTTCGTCAATCAAAGAAATTGACTGCGGGATCTTTTGTTTAATTGCTTTTAAAAATGACTCTTGCGATTTCATATTTTGCGATAATCACAAATTTAAGAAAAAATTTTATTGGTTTGCGCAAATCCAACTGCGATAAATGCAATAGGTTTGCCATGTAATTTTAAAAAGACACTTTTTATGAAAGCTAAATATTTCAATAAATCAGAAGAAGAGAAACTCTTTTTTTCTACATTAAAACAACGAGTTCAGGAACAGCTTCAGGGTAAAATTATTTCTTATGGAGATGCCAGATTTTGGTTTAAAGGACTGTTTTGGACATTTGTTTGTTATCTATCATACCTTGCACTTTTTTCGGATTCGATAAGTAAAATGAGTTTTTGGCTGTTGTATGTTGTTTTTCAGTTATCAGGGTTGTTAATAGGATTTAGTTTTGGTCATGATGCATCACATAATACTGCTTTCAAAAATAAAAAAGCAAACTCAGTTCTGCATTTCTTTAGTTTTCTCACTGTAGGAATCGATCCGTTGCTTTGGGGGTTAAGACACATCCGTTCACATCATTTATATGCAAATGTAGAAGGAAGTGATGTAGATATTGATAAGAATCCTTTCTTGAGATTAGGACCGACACATCCGTGGAAACCCATGCATAAATACCAAGTCTATTATGCGCCTTTTGTTTATATGTTTACTTTATTGCATTCTGTTTTTATGAGTGATTGGATGTATTTGTTTTCAAGCGAATATGATTGGATGAAGCGAGGTGTTCCAAAGATGGAATTGTATCTTAGATTTCTGTTGTATAAAATATTTTACTTTACTCTGGTTTTGATTCTTCCTATTTTGTTTTCTCATTTTGAATGGAGTTTTGTTGTTGTGAGTTACTTTACTGCTAGTGCTTTCACGTCAATGGTTTTTATTATAATGTTGGTAGGGACACATTTTTTTGATGGTGCAGATTATCCCGAACCCGAAGGAGAGTTTTTAGAACATACTTGGGCAGTACATCAGCTTCATACTAGCTGTGATTGGAATGCGGATAAAGGCTGGGCTAGATTTTTGAGCGGAGGTTCGAATTGTCATGCGGCGCATCATCTTTTTCCTAATATATGTCATACGAATTATAGTGAAATAAATAATATAATTGAAGAAACTACAAAAGAATACAAGCAACCTTATCATCATAAAACCTTATTAGAAATGATGTTTTCGCACTTTAAGCATTTATATAAAATGGGAAATCCAGAAGTATAAAAACTTAAAAACCCCAATTCAAATTTTGAATTGGGGTTTTCTATGAATAAACCTTTAGTAAACTAAGATCTGATTACTCTTTTTTCTCCTCACGTGGAGGTCTAGGAACAAGTGCTTTTTTGGACACTTTTTCTTTTTTAGTTTTAGGGTCAACTCCTAAGTATTTCACTTGGAAAACATCTCCCATTTTAACTACGTCAGCTACATTTTCTGTACGCTCCCAAGCCAATTCAGATACGTGAAGTAATACTTCGTTTCCTGGTGCAGCAGTATATTCTACTACAGCTCCAAAATCCAGCATTTTGATTACTTTAACTTCGTAAGCTTCTCCCATTTGAGGTTTGAAAGTTAAAGCATCAATTTTAGCCAATACTGTTTTGATACCTTCTGGATCAGTTCCTAAGATTTCCACAACTCCTTGTTCATCAACTTCGTTGATTACGATAGTAGTTCCTGTAGCTTTTTGTAATTCTTGAATTACTTTTCCTCCAGGTCCGATTAATGCTCCAATAAAGTTTCCAGGAATAGTTCTGGTAATGATTTTTGGTGCGTGAGCTTTAACATCTGCTCTTGGTGCAGCGATTGTCTCAGTTAATTTTTCTAAAATGTGTAAACGTCCATCACGAGCTTGAGCTAAAGCTTGTTCCATGATATCATAACGTAATCCCTCGATTTTGATATCCATTTGGCAAGCAGTAATACCATCAGCAGTTCCAGTTACTTTAAAGTCCATATCGCCTAAGTGATCTTCGTCACCTAAAATATCTGACAATACAGCAAATTTCTCACCGTCAGTGATTAATCCCATAGCAATACCAGAAACGGGTTTTACCATTTGAACTCCAGCATCCATAAGCGCCATTGTTCCTGCACAAACTGTTGCCATAGAAGAAGAACCATTAGATTCTAAAACTTCAGAAACAACACGAATTGTATAAGGACAATCTGCAGGGATCATATTTTTTAAAGCTCTTTGAGCTAAATTACCGTGACCAACTTCTCTTCTTGAAGTTCCTCTTAATGGTTTTGCTTCACCAGTAGAGAAAGGAGGGAAGTTATAGTGTAAGTAGAATTTTTCTTCACCTTGCTCAGATGGAGAGTCGATTTGGTTAGCTTCTCTAGAAGTTCCTAAAGTTACTGTAGCCAAAGCTTGAGTTTCTCCACGTGTAAATAAGGAAGATCCGTGTACAGATGGTAAATAATCAGTCTCACACCAGATTGGTCTGATTTCTGTAGTTTTTCTACCGTCTAGACGAATTCCTTTTTCAAGGATTACATTACGAACTGCTTCTTTGTTTGTTTTGTAGAAATATTTTCCAACTAAACCAGCAAGATCTGCATTTTCAGCATATTCTTCTTCTGTAAATAAAGCTTTAGCTTCTTCTTTTACAGCGGCGAATTTCTCTCCTCTTTCTGCTTTTCCTGAAGCTTCTTGAGCAATTGCATAACATTTATCGTAAGCAGCAGCTTTTACTTTTGCGTAAACAGCTTCGTCTTCAACTTCTCCTTCGTAAGTTCTGTATTCTTGAGAGTTTAATTTTGCTCTTAATTTTTGTTGAGCTTCAATTTGAACTTTGATAGCTTCGTGTGCAAATTTAATTGCTTCGATCATTTCAGCTTCAGAGATCTCTTTCATCTCTCCTTCAACCATTGCAACAGAATCCAAAGAAGCTCCGATCATCATGTCGATGTCTGATTTTTCTAATTCTTCTCTGCTTGGATTGATTACTAATTTTCCGTCAATACGTGCAACACGTACTTCAGAAATTAAGTTGTAAAATGGAATGTCAGAAACAGCTAATGCAGCAGAAGCTGCTAAACCTGCCAATGCATCTGGCATAACAGTATCGTCATGAGACATTAACTGAATCATAACTTGAGTTTCTGCATGGTAATCGTCTGGGAAAAGCGGACGTAAAACACGGTCTACTAATCTCATTGTTAAGATTTCGCTGTCGCTTGGTCTAGCTTCTCTTTTGAAGAAACCTCCAGGAAAGCGTCCTGCAGCAGCAAATTTTTCACGGTAATCTACTGTTAAAGGTAAAAAGTCAACACCTGGATTAGATGTTCTTGCAGATACTGCCGTTGCTAACAACATACAGTTTCCCTGTCTTACAACCACTGAACCGTCAGCTTGTTTTGCTAGTTTACCTGTTTCGATTGAGATGCTTCTTCCATCTCCCAAATCGATAATTTCTTGTGAAACTTGTGGAATCATAAATTTTTCCTTTTTGATTATACAATGGGTTTTAGTTGTGTTGTAGTTGTTGTTGTGTGTAGTTGTTGTTGTCTAAAACCCAATGAAAAACCAAACTTTTTTTCTTGTAATAGTATGCGTGTAATGTAAAAACAAAAAGAGGCACTTTCGCACCTCTTTTCTATATTGATTATTTTCTGATATTCAATACTTTGATAATCTCACGATATCTGTTGATCTCTTTCTTTTTCAAGTAATCCAACAAAGCTCTTCTTTTACCTACTAATAGTACAAGAGAACGCTCAGTGTTGTAATCGTGACGATTTTTTTTCAGGTGCTCAGTTAAGTGAGCAATTCTGTAAGTGAACAATGCGATTTGTCCTTCTGCACTTCCTGTGTTTGTAGCACCACCGTGTTGTGCAAAAATTTCTTCTTTCTTTTCTTTAGTTAAATACATTCCAATATTATTTTAAATGATTTTTATGTATGTCATACAGCTTTTGTAAGACGGGTGCAAAATTAGATTAAAAAAACAGAAAAATCAAAAAAAAATAAAAGAATCTGAAAATAAGCCTATGTGGAATTCTTTTTTGATGATTTGAAAGGACTTTTTTTTATTAAAATGCTTGTCTATAAATACTTTTATCGACGATTCTTTATTTTGGTTTAAGAATTTTTTTCGGATTCTGTTTTTCGCCTAAAGAAGAATAAGAAGTTTTTACATTATTAGCATCGATGCTTTCTCCAGAAATTAAAATACCTTTCTCATAATTATCGGTAAACGAAATATTCTTAGACGAATCATTTCCCTGCCAGATTCCTTGTTTTAAGCCATTTTTTATTTCTCCTTTTTGAATTATAAATCCATCGGTTTCTTCATATTCGCCATTTCCGTCAGTTACAGTTTGTGTTTTATCTTCTTTCCAGCAATTAAGAATCAGGGTTTGGGATTTTTTTGTTTTTGGATCCCACGAATTCTGTTTCTCCGTTTTTTTACTTTGGTTTTCGTACCAATTAATTTCTTTGCCGGATTTATGATCGTCAACGTAATTTATAACCGATTCCTTTGCTCCATTTTTGTAATAACAAATAAACTCTCCGTCCTTTTTCAGGATGTCTCTGTCCAAAGTAGCGCCAGTCATCTTCTTTCTTCCATTTTTGTAGAAATCAGTGATAACATATCTTGTGCTTTTTTGAGAATAGTTGGTAATTACTCTTGTATAACTAAAGTCTGGAGAAGTGGTTTCACGATTTAATGAGTCAAGAAAAATCTTTTTCGAGACCATATTAATTTGTGCCGATAAGTGAGCTGAAATTATAAAGAAGAATAATATAAAGGGGTATTTTTTCATTCAAAGCTATTTTCTCTAATAAAAATAGAACTTCTAGAATAATTTAGCAACCTCTTGATTTACAAATTCTAAAAATCTTTCGTCAGCTTCTGTAAATGGATCAATAACATGGCTGTCGATATCGATTTGTCCAATATTAATTCCATTAACAAAAAGCGGTACTACAATTTCAGATTTAACAGTCAAACTGCAGGCAATATAATTGTCTTGAGCTTTTACATCAGGCACTACAAAGTTGGCATTGCTTTCTGCAACCTGTCCACAGATTCCTTTTCCGAAAGGAATAACAGTGTGGTCTGTTTCTGCACCTACATACGGACCTAAATGAAGTGTTTTGTTTTCGTGGTTGGCAAAATAAAAACCTACCCAATTATAGTATTCTATATTTTCGTTTAACAGTTGGCAAACAGCTAGTAGTTTCTCATCTCTAACTTTATTGTTATCAGATACTATAGCGCTTATTTTTGGTTGTAATTCTTGAAATGTCATGATTTGAAAATTTTATACAAAAGTATTTAAAGCTAAACTCAAAAAATACATAAATTTGAAAAAAAAAATCTCTTGAAGAAATATTTAGTCCAGTTTAAGCCGTTTTTAATTTTCGTAGGGATCTTTTTCTTGACGTATATTGTCCTAACAGTGCTTTATAAATTCTATTTGAATAGTTTTGAAGCAAATGATCTCGATGGCATAACAGTGATCTGCGGTAAAAACACAGAACAGTTGTTGAGGCTTTTTAATTACGATGTTGTTGTTCAAAAAAGTACTCAAAATCCTTGGATGCGAATTGTATTAAATGGACGCCAATTAGCACTTGTAACAGAAGGTTGCAATGCTGTAAGTGTGATGATTCTTTTCGTTTCTTTTGTGGCTGCGTTTTCAGGAAAGTTAAAGCAGACTTTACTTTTTATATTTTTGGGAGTTTTGTCTATCTACATTTTGAATATCATTAGAATTGCCTTGTTGACAGTTCTTTTGATTAATTTTCCAAAATATGAAGATCTGCTTCATGAAATTGTATTTCCATTGATTATTTACGGATATGTTTTTGTTTTATGGATTTTCTGGATCAATAGATTTTCAAAATATGCTAGATAACTTAAAACAAAATAAGCTTCAAATTTTTATTGCAGTAATTGTAATACTATGTTTCGCGCTCATTAGGAGTTTCGAAACGAAATTGTTTTATGATCCTTTTTTGAATTATTTTAAAGATGATTTTAAAGATTTGCCTTATCCTAAATTCAATGGACTGAAACTCTTTTTCGGACTTTTTTTTCGTTATTTTCTGAATTCTGCTTTGTCCCTTCTTTTGATTTATACATTATTTCAAAATCAGGATATTTTTAAATTCAGTTTAATCGTATACAGTTTTTTTATTGTATTGCTCTTAGTCGCCTTTTTTGTAATTCTGGAATATTTTCCAAATGCTAATTGGCTTCTTTTTTATGTCAGAAGATTTATAATTCAGCCTATTTTAGTGCTGTTATTTATTCCAGGATTTTATTATCAGCTTCAATCTTCAAAAAAATAACATTTATTTTGGTTTTTTTATCGGCAGTTTTTGAATAGTTTTGCAGTATGAATTTAAAAAAGTGCACAGGACTATTTTTAGCGTTCCTATTATTGGTTTCCAATATTGGGTTTGCCCTTGATGTGCACTATTGCGGCGGAAAAATCGCGTCTATTTCTTTAAATACAACTTCAAAACCAGTAGTCGAAAAAAAATGCTGCGGTTCTAAAGAAAAAGAGAATTCCTGTTGTAAAGACAAACATGTTCAAATTGAGAAAAAGTCAGATAACGCGACGCTTAAATTTTTCTTTTTTCAATTTGATTTTCCAGCAATTCAGCAAGATTACAAACCTTTAGTGTTTTTAGAGCTTCCAAGTTTTAAAAAGAAAGAAGTACTTTCGTATTATGCTGATGCAAATGCGCCCCCCTTATTCAAATTATACCATCAGTATATTTTCTATTCCTGATTTTAATGTTAAGATATCGTACAAGTCTTGATTAAGGCTTTGTATGCGCATTTTGATTGGTTTTGTTTTCGAACAAACGTCAAAATAGCAATTCTATTCAACATTAAAATCATTTTTTATGCAAAAAAATATTATGCTTTTTATGGCATTTTTTCTTTCTGTTGCTGCTTTTTCGCAAGAAGATTTAGAGGAAGTAAAAATCAATAAAAAACAAAAAGGAATTAAAAAATCCTACACCTTAACTGCCAATACATCAGTTATAACTAGTAAAGAATTGCTCAAAGCAGCCTGCTGTAATCTGGCAGAAAGTTTTGAGACCAATCCATCGATCGATGTTAATTTTTCGGATGCTTTAACGGGAACTAAGCAAATTAAAATGCTTGGATTAACCAGTCCGTATTTAATGATTACAGAAGAAAATATCCCTTCTGTCCGTGGTGCTTCTCAAGCTTACGGACTATCCTTTACTCCTGGAACATGGATTGAAAGTGTTCAGATTACCAAAGGAGCAGGAAGTGTCATCAATGGTTACGAAAGTATTTCGGGTCAAATTAACACTGAGCTTTTAAAGCCTTTAAGTGATATTCCTTTCTTTGTGAACGCTTACGGATCAACCGATTCCCGATTCGAATTAAATACGCATTTCAATAAAAAATTATCCGATAAATGGGCAACCAGTTTATTTGTTCACGGAAATGCACGTGTAGCAAAAAACGATATGAATAATGACGGATTTTTAGACAATCCGTTAGGAAAGCAAATCAACGTTTTGAATCGTTACCAGTATTACAATCCAGAAAGCGGTTTGGTTAGTTTTATCAATTTCAGATACATGAATGATAAAAAACAAACAGGAGAAGTGGATTTTGATAAAGACCGTGATCGTGGGACTACAAATTATTGGGGTTCTGAAATCAATACAGAGCGTTTTGATGTTTCTACTAAAATTGGATATGTATTTAAAGACATGCCTTATCAGAGTATTGGTTTTCAAAATGCTTTTAACAGCCACAGACAAGATTCTTATTTTGGTTTGAATCTCTATGATATCAAACAGAATAGTTTTTATTCTAATTTGATTTTCAACTCGATTATCAATAATACAATGCACAAGTTTACAACGGGTTTAAACTTTACTTACGATCAGTATCAGGAGTTTGTAAATGTTGTGGATTACAGCAGAATTGATAATTCGGTTGGAGCATTCTTTGAGTATACTTATGACAACACAGACAATTTTAGTTTGATTTTAGGTGGGAGAGTTGATAATCACAATCGTTTAGGTTTCTTTGTGACTCCGAGATTACACATGAGATATAACCCGTGGAAAAATGGAGTAATTCGTTTCTCTGCAGGAAGAGGAAAACGTACCGCTAACATTTTTGCCGAAAACCAACAGCTTTTTGCAAGTTCTAGAACGTTCTCTATTTTAGATGCAAGCGGAAAAGTTTATGGTTTAAATCCTGAAATTGCTTGGAATTATGGAATTAGTTTCTCTCAGAAATTCAAGATTTTTGGTAAAAATGCCGATGCAGGTTTCGACTTTTACAGAACTGATTTCCAAAATCAGGCAATTGTAGATGTAATGCAGAGCCCACAGCAGGTTTTATTTTATGATTTGAAAGGAAGTTCTTTTGCAAATAGTCTTCAAGTAGAATTTAATTATGAATTGATTCATAATTTAAACCTAAGAACTGCTTATAAATATTATGACATCCAAACAGATTATTTGAGAGGTTCGTTTCAGCGTCCGTTACAGGCAAAACATCGTTTCTTAGGAAATTTGGAATACGAAACAACTTTGAATGATGACAAACAATGGAAATTTGATTTTACTTATAACTGGTCAGGAAAACAGCAGTTACCTTATACTGCTTCCAATCCTGTAGAAGATCAATTACCTGATTTTTCACCTGCATATGCGGTTATGAATGCACAAGTGACTCGAGTATTTTCTTCTGTTTTTGAAGTGTATATAGGAGGGGAGAATATTGGAAACTATAAGCAGAAAAAAGCAATTTTAGGAGCTGGGGATCCTTTTGGGCCTAATTTTGATGCTTCTATTGCATACGCACCAATCTTCGGACAAATGTATTATGCTGGATTACGATTTAAAATCAAATAATCAATAACAATATCAATTTCGAAAAAATCAATTTTAATAACAATAAATAATAATTAAGATGAATAGATTACTTTTAATAGCAATGATTACTTTTTTTGGTTTTGCAGCGCAAGCTCAAACTAAAAAGAACAAAAACTTAAAATATACTACAGAAGTAAACGGTAACTGTGAGCAGTGTAAAAAACGAATCGAGAAAGCGGCTTATGGTGTTCCTGGAGTAAAAACAGCTAGTTGGGATATTAGTTCTCATCAATTGTCAGTTATTTTGAACGAAGAGAAATCTTCTCCCTCAGATTTGAATAAGGCAGTTGCAAAAGCAGGTCATGATACTAAAGAAGTGAAAGCAACAACTGAGGATTATGATAATCTTCATAGCTGTTGCAAGTATGTGAGAGAATAATTATAACGAAAAGCCCAAACTTGTGTTTGGGCTTTTTTAATAGTTAATTTATGTTTAAAATACTGCATTTTATTGCGGTTGAGGTAAATTATTGTTACTTTCACAAACTTATAAAAATAACCAATCTCATTTTATGAATAATTTTGAATGGACCCAGTTACTAAACCCTGAATTTTATATTACTTTAAGCGTCGGAGGTTTTCAGATTGGGTTATTTATTGTGCTGTTTATAGTGTTTGCTGAAACAGGACTTTTTGCAGGTTTCTTTCTGCCTGGAGACAGTTTGCTTTTCCTAGCTGGCATTTATAGCCGTGATTTAATTGAGAACGTTGTACATATTCAAAATGATTTTGTAAATGTATTTTTACTTGCCACTGCAGTAGCGGTAATGGGAGTATTAGGAAATATGACAGGATATTGGTTTGGAGCCAAAAGCGGTTATTATTTATTCAAAAAAGAAGATACTTTCTGGTTTAAGAAAAAATACCTGCTTCAATCAAAAGATTTCTTTGAGAAATATGGCGGAAAAGCAATTATTTACGCTCGTTTTCTTCCAATTTTTAGAACATTCGCTCCAATAGTTGCAGGTATCGTTTCAATGGATAAAAAGAAATTTATGTTTTATAATATTTTAAGTTCTTTCCTTTGGTCATTCATCTTAATCTTTGCAGGACATTATTTATACGGTGTGTTCTTGAAACAAGGAATAGATTTGAAAAAACACATAGAATATATCATTATAATCATCATTATAATATCTACGTTCCCAGTCTTATTAAAACTTTTAAAAAAGAGACCAAACGAACAGATATAATTTTATAAAAGCATAAAAAAATCCGAAGTGCACATTACTTCGGATTTTTTTATGTCTTATAGTTAGATGATTCTATTTAAATTTAAGATAGTTTACATTTTAATTAAATATATATATAGACTTATTTTAAAATGAATATTGTGTCCAAATTCGAAATTTCGAGCTGAGTGATTAAAATGCTTTTCCTGTTTTGGTTTTCAAATTTTAAGTTTCGTTTGGAATTTGGAATTTGGAATTTGGAATTTGGAATTTTTTATTTGAGGTTTAACTATTTACCATTCATTTACTTTATTGGCATCCATTTTAAGGAAAATAAACAACAATATTGTAAATCCCCAAAGTCCAGAACCTCCATATGAAAAGAAGGGAAGAGGAACCCCAATTGTTGGGAAAATTCCAATTACCATGGCAATATTCACAAAGAAGTGTATAAAAAGAATTCCTGCGACGCAATAGCCATAGACTCGGCTGAATTTTGTTTTCTGTCTTTCGGCTAAATAAATAACTCTAAGCAGTAATGTAACAAAAAGTACAATTACAGTCAAAGAACCTGCGAATCCCCATTCTTCACCTACAGTTGTAAAAATATAATCGGTATGCTGTTCTGGAACGAATCCTCCTTTGGTTTGTGTTCCTTCTAAGAAACCTTTTCCAATCCATCCTCCAGATCCAATTGCAATTTCAGATTGATTGGTATTATATCCAATACCTTTCATGTCGACTGTTTTTCCAAGTAAAATATTGAAACGGTCTCTATGGTGCTGTTTAAAAACATTGTCAAAAACATAATCAACAGAAAAAACAAAACCAGATATTAAAGCTAATAAGATTGCGCTGAGCAACAGGTTTCGGTCAACAACTCTTCCTTTGAAATAGATAATAGCTAAAACAACAAAAGCTATAATGATAACAACATAAGGTTCGAGAACCAAAGTAAGTACAAATAAAACAATCGTTATAAAAGCTGTCCATACATACCAAGAAGGCAAACCCTCTCTATACAAAACCAAAATAAAAACACTGTATATTAAAGCACTTCCTGGGTCTGGCTGTGGTAAAATAAGCATTACAGGTAAAAGCATAATTGCCAGCGCCTGAATCTGTCTATTGGTTTCTTTTAAATTAATTTGAGTGTCACTTAAATATTTGGCCAAAGCCAATGAAGTAGCCGCTTTGGCAAACTCTGAAGGCTGTAAAGTAAAACTTCCTATAGCGTACCAGCATCGTTGTCCTGCAATTGTTTTTCCAAATAGAAATAGCCCTGCTAGTGATAATAAAGCCACTCCAAAAATAATACTGGCGTATTTTTCGTAAAATTTACCATCAACAAAAAGTACAACAAATATCAAAGGAATTGTACAGCCAATAAAAATAAGCTGTTTTTGATAAGTTCCATCTGTTGATAATAGGGAAGACGAATAAATATTCAGCCATCCTAGTGTTACCAGCGCAATGTAGATAAAGACACTTATCCAATCAATATTATTTTTTACACTTTGATTTTTCATTTGAAATACTTTCTCTCTTAGTTTTTCTTAGTTGTGTCTACTGCTGTTTTTTTAACCTCTGTTTTTGGCGTTACTGTAACTGGCGCTTTGGGTTTTATAATTTTTGCTTGTAAAAGAGAATCCTTTGGTACTGATTCGATTTTACTTGCTTCGTTCATTCCGCCTAATTTTGCATATTCGGCGGCTAAACTTTTATTTAATACTCTTGTTTCTAAATCGGTTCTTGTGATTTTGTTTCTTAGATATTTTTCAATCATCAAACTCGCAATAGGACCTGCGACTGTTGCTCCAAAACCTCCATTTTCAATCATGACGGCAATGGCAATTTTTGGATTGTCTTTTGGTGCAAAAGCTACGAAAATAGAGTGGTCTTTAAGCTTTTCTCTTTTTCCGTTTATTTTGGCATAGTTTTCTGCTGTTCCCGTTTTTCCACAAATATCAATTCCCTCTACTCTAAGAGCGTAAGCCGTACCTTTGTTATATACATCAAATAAACCACTGATAACTGGCGGGAAATATTTTTGATCAATTGTAGTTACGTGTTTTGTTGTAAATTTTTCATCAATTTTTTCTCCTTCAATCTTTTTAATGATATGAGGAGTGTAATAATACCCTTGATTGGCAACAGTTGCCATCATATTAGCTAACTGAATTGGCGTCATCAAAACCTCTCCCTGACCAATTGCGTTAGACACAATGGTTGAACTTCTCCAGCCTCCGTTAGGATAAATTCTTTTATATGTTTTAGAAGTTGGAATATTCCCTCTTTTTCCAGTAGGTAAATCATAACCCATAAACTGTCCTAGTCCAAAACTTTTTACGTGATTACTCCAAACATCAACAGCTTGTCCCGGATCTTTATATTTATTGATGGTAAGCATGTAAGCTTGTCCAAAATAAGTATTACAAGAATTGTAGATTCCGTTATGCAGTTGGTGTGGTCCAAAACCATGGCATTTCATAAATCGGCCTCCACCATAGCTGAAACCATGATGACACATAAAAGTGGTTTGTTCGTTTACAACGCCTTCTTGCAGCGCCACTAAACCAGTTAAAATCTTAAAAGGAGAACCAGGAGGATACTCTGCTAAAAGACCTCTGTCGTATAATGGTTTCGCAATAGAATCGTGATATAAAAGGGTATAGTTTTTAGATCTTTGACGGCCAACTAAAATTCCTGGATCATAAGATGGAGCGGTAACCAGTGCTAAAATTTCACCTGATTTAGGTTCAATAGCCACTATACCACCTCTTTTATTGATCATTAATTCTTCGCCATACTTTTGAAGAGCAGCATCAATGGTTAAATTAATGTCTTCTCCAGCTACGGCAATTGTATCGTATTTTCCTTCTTTGTAAGGGCCAATTTCTCTGTTGTATTTATCTTTCTGAATGTATTTTACACCTTTTATACCGCGTAAAATGTCTTCGTAACTTTGTTCTACACCTTGCATTCCATGTAAATCTCCACTATTATAGTACGGATTCTTGGCAAGAAATTTTTCGTTCACTTGTGTGATAAAGCCAAAAATATTTGCGCCATAATCTACTTCATAATCACGAAGCGATCTTTTCTGGAAATAAAATCCTTCATATTTTCTAAGTTTTTCCTGAAAAGCCGCAAATTCATTTTTATTTAACTGCGACAAGAAAACAGAAGGAAGTCTTGGGCTGTAAACTTTTGCTTTTTCAATACGCTTGTGATACTCGTCTTGAGTGATATTTAAAAGCGTACAGAATTCAGCAATATTTAAATCTTTTTTTACCTCTCTAGGAATAACCATGATATCATAAGAAGCTTGATTAGCCACGAGAAGTTTCCCGTGTCTATCGTAGATGTAGCCTCTTTCGGGATAGTCGTAGACTTTTTTTATCGCATTATTTTCTGATTTCAGCTTAAAGGAATCATCGATAATCTGCAGATAAAAGATCCTAATCACTAGCAAAGATGCTGCAATAATAATTATAGTGGGCAGCAGAACTTTTCTCATCGTTTATTGGGCTTAATAAGATAAATTATTATTATGGAGGTGATTATGGTAAAAATTGAGCTAAATAACGTTCGGAGTAAAACATCCCAAATGAACATGAATTGAAATGCTTCGAGCACAAACAATACAATATGATGTATTAAAACCGAAACTAGTATAAATGAAAATCGCTCTGGTGTTAAAGATTCGTTTAGTTTAATAGTTTGATATTCATAACTAAGTCCAAATGAGAACTTAAAAATATAGGGTCTGTAATAGGCAAGAATTACACAGGCTGTTGCATGTATTCCGCCAGAATTACAAAACATATCCATAGTTAAACCCAGTAAAAAGCTAGAGATTATTAAACCCGCTTTATTGCTGTTTACAGGATATAAAATAATATACAAGATATACGGAAAAGGACTTATGTAGCCTAAGAAATTCATATTGTTGAAAATAACAATCTGAACTGCCAGCAGCATAATAAATCGAAAAATATTTACCAACAAAGCGCTATTCATCTTTCTCTTTGCTTTTGTTTTCTAAATTAATAAGTTCTTCTCTTCCTTTGCTTTTAATGATATAAACGTGTCCTAAATTGGTCATGTCGTTAAACAATTTTACTTTTATAACATAAAAACTTGTGCCTTCTTTTTTGTACACTATATCAACCGTTCCAATATTAATTCCTTCAGGGAAAATTACAGATTGTCCACCGGTTACAATGGTATCGCCTTTTCGAATTGAAGCTAATCTAGGAACATCTTCCAGCTGAACATATCCTGTGCTTTTTCCGTTCCATGTTAATGAACCAAAATGATTTGATTTTTTGATTTTTGCATTAATATGAGATTTCATGTTCAGAATACTTACAACAGTTGAATAGTTTGGTGAAGTATTATCAATAACTCCCACAATTCCTAAGCTGTTGATTACTCCCATATCTTGCTTAACTCCATCTTTGCTTCCAGAGTTTAAAGTGATATAGTTCTCGTGAGTATTGTATGAATTATGAATTACTTTAGATACAATAATATCCGAAGGTTTTACTCCTTTGATACTGTCAGGTGTAGGCGGTTTTGTAGTGTCTTCTTTGTTGAATAAAAGGCTTTTTAATCTTGCGTTTTCAAGTACAAGTTCGTCGTTTTCTGCTCTTAAATTCAAATATTCATTTACACGATTGATTTTTTCGTAAACACCACCGCTTAAAAAATTAGCAGAACTGATTACTCTGCTTCTATGGTAGGAGTGAGATTGAATAGTGAGTCCTAACGATATACCTAAAAGCAGCAAAAACAGTAACCGATTACTGTTTCTTATAATGAAATTAAAAATTTGCTGCATTTCTTGTCTGGTTATTTTGTTTCAGGATATGCTTTTATGGTTTCAAGTTTTACGAGGATCAAATATTGAAAATTCAATCCTCATAAAAGTAAATTGATTGTTATTTTGAATCTTATTTGATTAAGATACTTTTAAATTTTGCAATGTTTTTAAGCGCCATTCCTGTACCGCGAACAACTGCTCTTAATGGATCTTCAGCAATGTAAACTGGTAAATCTGTTTTTTGAGAGATTCGTTTGTCAAGACCTCTCAACATAGATCCACCACCAGCTAAATAGATCCCAGTGTTGTAAATATCGGCAGCCAATTCAGGAGGAGTTTGTGATAATGTTTCCATTACAGCATCCTCGATACGCTGAATAGATTTGTCTAATGCTTTTGCAATCTCACGGTAAGAAACATCTACTTGTTTTGGTTTTCCAGTAAGCAAATCTCTACCTTGAACTGACATGTCTTCTGGCGGTCCATCTAAATCTTCGATAGCCGCTCCAATTTGAATTTTGATTTTTTCAGCAGTACTTTCTCCAACAAATAAGTTGTGCTGTGTACGCATGTAATACACGATATCGTTTGTGAAAACGTCACCTGCAATTTTTACAGATTTGTCACATACGATTCCGCCTAAAGCGATTACAGCGATTTCTGTTGTACCACCTCCGATGTCTACAATCATGTTTCCTTTTGGTTGCATGATATCGATCCCAATACCGATTGCAGCAGCCATTGGTTCGTGAATCAAGTAAACTTCTTTTCCGTTTACTCTTTCACAAGATTCTTTTACAGCACGCATTTCAACCTCCGTAATTCCAGAAGGAATACAAACAACCATTCTTAAGGCTGGCGTGAACATTCTCTTTTTTAATGCAGGAATGCTTTTAATGAACATATTGATCATTTTTTCCGAAGCATCAAAATCGGCAATTACACCATCTTTCAAAGGCCTTATGGTCTTGATGTTTTCATGTGTTTTACCTTGCATCATGTTGGCTTCTTTACCAACAGCGATGATTTTGCCTGAAACTCTATCTCGTGCTACGATAGAGGGGCTGTCAATAACAACTTTATCATTATGAATGATCAAAGTGTTTGCGGTACCAAGGTCTATTGCAATATCCTCGGTCATGAAATCAAAAAATCCCATAAGTTTTTTAGGGGTTTAAAATGTTATAAATTATTTATCGAACAAAGTTAAACAAATTAATGTTTAAAATGACGAGTTCCAGTAAATACCATTGCAAGATTATTTTCGTTGCAATAATTTATGCTTAATTCGTCTTTTATCGAACCTCCTGGCTGAATTACAGCAGTTATTCCTGCTTTTTTGGCTAATTCTACACAGTCCGGAAATGGGAAAAATGCATCACTTGCCATCGAAGCTCCATTTAAATCAAATCCAAAAGCTTTTGCTTTGTCAACAGCTTGAATTAAAGCGTCAACTCTTGAAGTCTGACCTGTACCGGATGAAATCAATGTTCCGTTCTTTGCAAATACGATTGTGTTTGATTTTGTATTCTTGCAGATTTTAGAAGCAAAGATTAAATCTTCGATCTCCTGAGCAGTAGGTTCTGTAATTGTAACGGTTTTTAAATGCTCTTTATTATCCGTAATATTATTTCTGTCCTGAATTAACAAACCATTAAGACAAGTTCTTACTTGACGAGCTGGTAATTCAACTTCATTTTGTACTAATATGATTCTGTTTTTCTTCTCTTGTAAAACCGTAACAGCCTCATCATCATAAGCTGGGGCAATTACCACTTCGCAGAATAATTTATTGATTTCTTGAGCCGTTTCTAAATCAATTTTAGTATTAGAAATTAACACTCCTCCAAATGCTGAAGTAGGATCACAAGCCAAAGCCGCTAAATAAGCTTCGCTGATTGTTTTTCTTGAAGCTAAACCACAGGCATTGTTGTGTTTTAGAATCGCAAATGTTGGACCGTCAGTTTTGAACTCAGCAATTAAGTTAACAGCGGCATCAACATCAAGCAAATTGTTGTATGATAATTCTTTTCCGTGAAGTTTGTTGAACATTGCGTCAAAATCTCCAAAGAAGAATCCTTTTTGGTGAGGGTTTTCACCATATCTTAAAACTTGACCGTTTGCAATACTTTCTTTGTAAATAGTCTCGTCTGTGTTGAAATAATTAAAAATTGCTCCATCATAGTGGGATGAAACATGGAATGCTTTGGTGGCAAACAATCTTCTGTTTTCCAAAGTTGTTGCTCCGTCTTGCTCCGTAATCAAATCCAAAAGAAGGCTGTATTCGTTAACCGAAGCCACAATTACAGTGTCTTTGAAGTTTTTAGCACCAGCACGAATTAATGAAATACCTCCGATATCAATTTTTTCGATAATATCTTGTTCGCTTGCTCCGGAAGCAACCGTTTTTTCAAAAGGATACAAATCAACAATTACTAAATCGATTTGAGGAATGTCAAATTCTTTCATTTGCTGAACATCGCTCTCGTTGTCTTGACGATTCAAGATACCGCCAAAAATTTTTGGGTGTAATGTTTTTACTCTTCCACCAAGAATTTCAGGGAAAGAGGTGATATCTTCAACAGGAACTACCGGAATACCAAGGTTTTTAATGAAATCTTCTGTTCCTCCAGTTGAATAAAGTGTTACGTTTTGCTCGTGTAGTTTTCTGACAATTGGTTCTAATCCATCTTTAGAAAAAACAGAAATTAATGCCGATTGTATTTTTTTTGTTGTGCTCATTGTGTAGTTATGATTTTGAGACTGCAAAAGTAGTTTTTTTATATGTTATTTTAAAAAAAAATCATGTAACAAAATGCCAAAAAAATCTACTGATGAGTAAGTTAACTTTTATTAGGTTTTTGAATTTAAATTATTGAATTTTACTTTATTGAAAAATACAAAAATATGCTTGTTTATTTAAGATTGTTAAAAGAAAGTCTAAGCTTTGCCATCAATGCTTTGCGAAATAATAAATTACGTACATTGTTGTCGCTTTTAGGTGTGACAATTGGTATTTTTTCAATTATTGCTGTTTTGGCTGCTGTTGATTCTTTAGACAAAAAAATCTCCAAAGATTTAAGCAGCTTGGATAAAAATACAATTTATTTAATGAAATTCTGCTTTGGGCCATCTGAAATTCCGCAATGGAAAAGAGAACAGTTCCCAAATGTAAAATACGATGAATACATCGGTTTAAAAAATTCAATGAATGATACCGATCAAGTCGGATACCAGCTTTTTGTAAATAGAGAAACTTTAAAATACGATTCAAAAACAGTCAGCGATGTAAATATTATTCCGTCGTCAAGCGAAATGGTTGATATCGACGGATTGAGTTTTGACAGAGGAAGATTTTATAATGAATCAGAATCTAATTCAGGAACTGCAGTTATTGTTTTAGGATATGATATAGCCGAAGGGCTTTTTGGGACAAGTGATCCGCTTGGTAAAAGTATTCGTTTATACGGGCAGCGTTTTACGGTTATTGGTGTAATGGCAAAACAAGGTGCTGGTTTTTTTGGAGACAGTAATGATACTTCGGTTTATCTTCCGGCTAATTTTTTACGAAGAATGTATGGGGATAGTGATGCCATGACGCCCGTGATTGTTTTAAAACCAGTTAAAGGTGTCGATATGGAGGCGTACAAAGCAGAAATCGCACAAAAACTTCGAGCAATCCGTGGTATGAAAGCAGGGGAAATGGATAACTTTTTTATCAATGTACTCTCTGGATTTACTGATTTTATAGACGGAATTTTAGGTCAGATGAATGTAGTAGGGTGGGTTATCAGTGGATTTTCTCTTTTAGTCGGCGGTTTCGGAATTGCTAATATTATGTTTGTTTCTGTTAAAGAAAGGACTAATCTTATTGGAATCCAAAAATCATTGGGAGCCAAAAATAAATTTATCTTATTCCAATTTTTATTTGAAGCAATAATTTTATCAGTTATTGGTGGTGTCATTGGACTTCTGATGGTCTGGGGAATTGCCTTTGGTTTGACCAAATTACTTGACTTTGAATTTGTATTAAGTTTAGGAAATATTCTTTTAGGAACTGGTCTTGCTGCTTTTATCGGTTTGGTTTCGGGGATTTTACCTGCAATTTCTGCAGCAAATTTGGATCCTGTTGAAGCTATTCGAACAGGGATGTAGTTTTTTAAGATGCTAAGTTCTGAGATGCTGAGTTGCTAAGTTCTTTTAGAAGCAAAGGTTCAGAGAGGCAAAGTTGTAAAGGTTTTTTTAAGCTGTGGGATGATATTTCAACTGAATTTGGAGATTGATTTTAAGATTAAAAAGAAGCTTAGTTGAATTGCTTTAGAACTTATTCTCTTTTAATTGAATTTCTATAAAATTCCGTAGGAATGAATCATTTTGTAGCAACGGATTTCAATCCGTTGAGAAATGAAAGGACACGATGCATAAGTTCCGTAGGAACGGCATATATTCTTATTTGTTGCTTGGAAGTTTAATCTTTGTCTTATCCCATTTTATAGAATCTGGATAATAATAGATATGTTTGTTTTGGTTGTTTTTGTATCTTAAAACAGTGTCTTCTTCTTGAGTAGTTCTTCGAATAAAGTAAGTACCAATATTTTTCGTGTTTAGGAATTCAAAAAATGTAGGATTTTTAATTGTATCATTTTGAGAAGCAATAATTAAAATCTGTCTATCTTTTTCTTTAGTTAAGATATTTTCTGAAAGAAAATCAGTTAAATTTTTAGGTGGAATTCTAATAATATCTTTTGGTTCTAAATGTAAAAAATGAGGAAGAGTGTCGTTTTTACTGCCATAACTGCATAACGCCAAAAAGTACTCTCTCTGATAAAAATAAAGATTGCCTTTTTTGTCAATAATCAATTGATGTTCTCCATAAAACCCTTTTCTAGGAAGTGCGACAAATTTACTTTTGTTTTTCTTTAAAGAATCGATATAATTTTGAAGTTTTCTGTCTTCATAAGAAATAATATAATCTCTATTTTTTAGAACGGTATCTTCTTTTTTCTTTTCGCAATTCAAAAAGAATAAACAAATTATAAAAGCAATAAAAAATCTTTTCATAGAAAGTCAGATTTAAAATAAATGTATAAAAAAAATCCCAAGAAGCAATTTTCTTGGGATTTTACGTTTAGAAAAAGTTTTAAAACTATTTTCTGATATCATTGTTTTGAATCAAATCGATGTATAAGTTGATCTTATCTTTCAATTCTTTTCTAGGCGTGATAAAGTCTAAGAAACCGTGTTCTAATAAGAACTCAGCAGTTTGGAAACCTTCTGGCAAATCTTTTCCTGTAGTGTCACGAACAACACGAGGACCAGCGAAACCAATCAAAGCGCCTGGCTCAGAGATGTTGATGTCTCCTAACATAGCGTAAGATGCAGTTGTTCCTCCAGTTGTCGGGTCTGTACAAAGAGAGATGTAAGGTAATTTAGCTTCAGCTAATTGAGCCAGTTTTACAGAAGTTTTTGCTAATTGCATTAAAGAATAAGCAGCTTCCATCATACGAGCTCCACCAGATTTAGAAATCATAACAAAAGGTAATTTGTTTTTGATCGCGTGATCAATACCTCTTGCAATTTTTTCACCTACAACTGCTCCCATAGATCCACCGATAAAAGCGAAATCCATACAGCAAATTACAAGTTCTCTTCCTTTAGATTTTCCTACTCCCGTACGTACAGCGTCTTTAAGATGAGTTTTTTCCATTACATCTTTCAATCGGTCTGCATATTTCTTTGTGTCCACAAAGTGCAGAGGATCTTTAGATGTCATGTTTTTGTCTAACTCAACAAATTCGTTGTTGTCGAATAAAATTTCAAAATAGGTTGCGCTTCCAATTCGAACGTGAAAATCATCTTCAGGGCTAACGAATAAATTTCTCGCCAATTCGTCAGCATCAATAATTTTTCCAGTAGGAGATTTGTACCACAATCCTTTCGGAACGTCCATCTTGTCTTCTGTAGCGGTCGTAATCCCTTTTTCTTGTCTTTTAAACCAAGCCATTTTTTTAATTTTAGAATGTAGATTTTAAAGTTTAGATTTTTCAATCTGAATTCAAAATTTAAATTTCAGGCTTCATTAGAAATCTGAAATCTAAATTCAAAAATCTAAAATTTAAAGTGTATTTACGTTATTTAAATCAGCAAAAGCTTGTTCAAGTCTTGCGTTGAATGTTACTTCGCTTTCACGAACCCATCTTCTTGGGTCATAATATTTTTTGTTTGGAGCATCTGGACCTTCTGGATTTCCAATTTGAGATTTCAAATAGTCAAGGTTTTTAACCATATAATCACGGATTCCTTCAGTGTATGCAAATTGTAAATCTGTATCGATGTTCATTTTGATAACTCCGTAGCTAATTCCTTCTCTGATTTCTTCAAGTGTAGAGCCTGAACCTCCGTGGAAAACGAAATCAACTGGATTGTGTCCTGTGTTGAATTTTTGTTGTACGAAATCTTGAGAATTTTTTAAGATTTTTGGAGTTAATTTTACGTTTCCTGGTTTGTAAACACCGTGAACGTTTCCGAAAGCAGCAGCAATTGTAAATTTAGGGCTTACTTTAGATAATTCTTCGTAAGCGTAAGCTACTTCTTCTGGTTGAGTATATAATTTTGAGCTGTCAACATCAGAGTTGTCAACACCATCTTCTTCACCACCTGTAATACCAAGTTCGATTTCTAGTGTCATGCCCATTTTGCTCATTCTAGCTAAATATTCTTTACAGATCTCGATGTTTTCTTCGATTGGCTCCTCAGACAAATCGATCATGTGAGAACTGAATAATGGTTTTCCTGTTTCTGCGAAATGTTTTTCAGAAGCATCTAATAAACCATCAATCCAAGGTAAAAGTTTTTTTGCACAGTGGTCAGTGTGTAAGATTACAGTTGCACCGTAAGCTTCTGCCAAAGTATGAATATGTTTTGCTCCCGCGATTCCTCCTGCGATTGCTGCTTTTTCACCTGCATTTGATAATCCTTTTCCAGCGTTGAATTGTGCTCCACCGTTAGAAAATTGAATGATAACTGGCGCGTTTAGTTTCGCTGCAGTTTCAAGAACTCCATTAATTGTGCTAGATCCAGTAACGTTTACTGCTGGAAGAGCAAAACCCTTCTCTTTCGCATAATTAAAGATCTCTTGTACTTGATCTCCTGTAGCTACTCCTGGTTTAATGTTGTGTGCCATTGTAATTTTTTTTATAGTTGTTTTTAGTTTTTAGGTTGCAAAAATAAGAATTAATTAGCATTAGAACGGATAATTTATACCAAAATTTAAAACGGAATGCCCAAAATTGTATTCTTTAAACCATCTGTCTCCCTTCTGATGTGCCGGATTATAAGTCTTAAAGCCTAAATCTAAACGAATAACAAAAAAGCTTAAATCGTATCGTAAACCAAATCCTGTGCCTAAAGCAATTTCTTCTAAATCGTTTAAGTTATCAAATTTTGCTTTTGGATCTACAACATTATCGAGTACATTCCAGATGTTTCCGGCATCTGCAAAGAGTGCTCCTTTGACATCTCCAAAAACTTTGAAGCGATATTCGATACTCGCTGCGATTTTCATATTGGCCTCGTTAAAGTCATTTACAGCATTGGTACTTCCTGGGCCCAAAGCATAAGGTTGCCAAGCACGGTTGTCATTTGAACCTCCGCCATAATAACTGCGTGAAAACGGAATATAATTTGAATTTCCAAACGGAATTGCAATACCAAAGAAGCTTCTAACAGCTAAAACTTTTTCTTTTCCAAAGTCCCAGTGTTTGATATAGTCAAATTCTGTTTTTATGTATTCAGAATATTCTAAATTGAATATCTCATAATTTCCTCTTGAGTTTTTAGGAAGATTTCCAATAGCTGAAATAGCAGATAATAAGGAGCCTGCTGATTCTATTTTTGTTCTAAACTGATAGAAATTATTGTCAGCAAGATCTTTTTTGGTTGTTTTTGTAAATGAATAGCTGGTTGCCAGAATAAAGTCATTTTCGGTCAAACGAATCCTTCTTTCTTCAATACTTGCGACTTCTTGATACTGTGAGTTGTCTGGTGTTAAGGCAGTTCCTCCAGTTAATACGTCATTAGTAAAGCCAGTTGTTCCTTTTGGTATAGTTAAGTTTTTTTCGGCTTGCTGTTCAGGAGTGTCTCCCCAATTAGTGGCTGTGGTGTTATAATCTTTTCCAATATTATTCAAATCATCATATGAAGAAGTATAGACTCTAAAATAATTGTCTGGATTCAGATTGCGAACAAACTGTGCATTTAATAACTCAAATTTTGCAGTGTTGTGGCGTTTTGGAGTCCAGTTATACGAAATCCCCCCGGTAAAGTTTTCTTTGTCCAAACCAATATTTCGCTGTTTCGAAAAACCCGACGTTATAGAGGTATAAGGAATCATACTCTTTGGAATAATTTTTTCGGTTCCAAAAGGAAATAAAATCCTCGGAAAGTTCAATTTCATATCCAAACCATATTCCGAAACATTAAAGAAATTATTATTTGGATTTGCCATGTCTCTCGAAGATCCAATATTCAAACGAGCTGAAATTTCTAAAGTTTCTGCACGATTGAATACATTTCGAATAGTTTCAGAGATACTTGCCCCAATTCCGAAATCCTGAATGTTAGAATGCGTGACGTCAAAAGTAGCTCCAAAACTATATTTTTTTCTTGGAGTTAAATAGACATTTGCAATAAGAGATTGCGCTGTAGAATCTCTTTTATCAACTTCATATTGAATAGATGGATAATTAAAAATCTTTAAGTTATTTAAGTATCGAGAAGAAAGTGTAGTTCTAAAATCGGCAAAAGTACTTCCCTTAGTAATAAAAATAGCGTCTGTGATTGCACGCGGTTTGTATTTTAATGTTTTGTAGCTGTAAAGGTTAAAGTTATTGTATGTTGTACTGTCGGTTGGTTTTTTCTTTGCATTTGCGGCAGAATAATCAGTGTAAATATTTACATCGCTGATGGTGTACAATTTGAATGGTTCGGTTCGGCTTGAATCTCTTCCTTGGATAACGTTGTTGGTGATGTTTAAAGTTACATTGGCTTGATTTTTTTTACCAATAGTATCGATGTCAAAAGTCACATAAGTAGGCTGGAAGTAATAAGCGCCGTGATTTCTGAAATAAGTTGTAATACGGTTTTTTTCTTCTTCAAAATCAGTTGTTTTATATTGGTTTCCTGATTTTAATAGAGAAGGCTCGTTGTTGTTTTTGTACAAAGAGTCCAACGCAGGAGTTAAAATCTTTGTACTGATGGTGTCTAATTTATAAGCTGGGCCGGTTGTAATGTTGTAATTAATCGCAGCTCTTTTTTTACCTACTGTATCAATTGTATAGCCGGTTTGAACATTAAAAAAACCATTATTGAAATAGTAATATTTTAAACGAAGTAATGACTTTTTTGTTTTTGCAGTGTCAATAATTACAGGTGGCTCACCAGTATTTTTTAAAAACTCATGAATTCCTTTATAATAAAAAGACTGACCGAGACGGTCTACTTGTTTCGCCGAAAATATTTTAGACATACGCTCATACTTTCCAGGGTTGTTTTTGAATTTTGCCTGATAAGTTGAATCTGGATTTAAATTAGCTAGATTGTATAAATTTAATCGAAGTTTGTAGCCTAAAAGTTTACCATTCGGTTTCTGGTACATCTGATTAGCCGCAACTTCATCGTTTGTTGATTTTCCGTTGACTAGAATATTGTTTTTAACAAGAAGGTTTTTTCCATCGGGAACTCTTTTTACGGCATTACAAGCGCAAATAAGTATTGCAATTAGAAGAAATGCTATTATTTTTGTGGAATTATTTTTCAAGTGTTGTTAAATATTTAATTCAAAAGTACATTATTTTATGGTTAGTAAAAACCAAATAAAACTTATCTCTAGTTTACATCAAAAAAAGCAGCGTTCTGCTAATCAATTATTTTTTGCTGAAGGAGTAAAAGTAATTCAAGAATTGTTGCAATCCAATTTCGAATTAGAACATTTATACACCACATTGAATGATTTTGAAACGGTTCAGGCTTCAAAACGAACTCTTATTAATGAACAAGAACTAAAAAAAATAAGCGCTTTAACGACTCCAAATTCTTGTTTGGCAGTTTTTAAAATGCCATCCGAAAAGGTTGTAACCGATTCGGGTTTAATCGTGGCTTTAGACGATATTAGAGATCCTGGCAATCTAGGGACTATTCTGCGTCTTTGCGATTGGTTTGGCATTAAACAAGTAATTTGTTCCAAAGAAACAGTCGACATTTACAACCCAAAAGTAGTTCAGGCCACAATGGGATCAATTACCAGAGTAAATGTAAATTATATTGATTTAAAAACTTTCCTTACTCAAACCAAACTGCCTGTTTTTGGAACGTTTATGGACGGCGCAAATATTTATCAATCAGAATTACCGCAGGAAGGCATCATTATTATGGGTAATGAAGCGAACGGTATTTCAGAAGAGATTGAAAAAATAGTAACTTCTCGTCTGTCAATTCCAAGATTTGGAGAGCTTCAAAAAACCGAAAGTTTAAATGTAGCTACCGCAACAGCAATTATTCTAAGTGAATTTAAACGAAATAGTTAAGATTTTGTTTTAATGAAATGTGAAATTTATTAAAATTGCTCTAGATTTCATGGAATCAATATTATCTGTATAGCCGCTAGGAGATGTATTGTCTCGAATCAATTCATCAGTTATGCCGAACATACCTCTGACAGAAGGAGAAAAGATAAAGTATTCGGTAAAAATATCAATTCCAAATCCTACTTCGTAAGCGGCTGTCCATTGTTTTACTCTAAATTTCTGCTGGTAATTATCATCCTGAGATTTGGCATTACTAGACAAATTTAAAGTTGTAGACATACCGCCAACTAAATACGGACGGACATTTCCTGTGCGTAAGGCAGAAAATTTTAATAACAAAGGAAAATGAATATACGTACTGTTTACTTCTCTTAAATAGTCATTTTCTAAATTTCCTACGCCAGAAAAATACAAATCACGTTTTGTGTAATATAATCCAGGCTCAAAACGAAGATTTAGGTATTCCTGTAATCTCAAATCGGCTACAACGCCTACGTTGAAACCAGTAGTTTTTTTTACCTGAATATCATTCTGAACAGGAGTTTTGTAATCAAATTTAAAGTCAAAACTATTAAAACCTAAATAATAGCCAAAGTAGACACGCTGCTTCTGCCAGTTTTCTAGGTTAATAATAGGGTCTTTGCTAAACATGCTTTTAGCAAATTGCGAATGCCCTTTTGTCGTTAAGATCAATAAAATTAAGATTACAGCTTTTTTCATACTATTTTTTAGATGCAGAATAAATCGTTGCGACACCAAAAGTTTGTGGCATAGCCACAACATCTATAAACCCAGTTTTTCTCAAAATATTGTTTAAGGCTTCTCCATATGGAAAAGCAGCGGCAGATTCAGATAAATATCCGTAAGCGTCATTATCTTTTGAAAATAATTTCCCGATAAGCGGCAATATGTTTTTACTGTAAAAATTATAACCCTGTTTATAAGGGAATTTATCTGGAACTGAAGTTTCTAAAATGACAAAAACACCATTTGGTTTTAGAACTCTTAAGATTTCTGAGAACCCTTTTTCCAAATTTTCAAAGTTTCTTACTCCAAAACCAACTGTAATTGCATCAAAGTAATTGTCTTCAAAAGGCATGTTTTCAGAATCGCCTAGAATCAATTCAATAATATTAGAAAGATTTTTTTCTTGAACTTTCTTTTTTCCAACTTCCAGCATTCCGGCAGAAATATCCAAACCAATAATTTTTTCGGCATTGGTCTGTGCCAATAAAATAGCTAAGTCACCTGTTCCTGTTGCAATATCTAAAATAACCTTTGGTTTTTTGTCTGATACTATTTTTAATACTTTTTTACGCCACTTAACATCGATGCCGAATGAAATGACACGATTTAAATTGTCGTAATTCCCAGAAATGGTGTCAAACATTTGGGTTACCTGCTCTTTTTTACCTAATGAAGAGTCTTTATACGGAGTTACTTTTTCAGACATTTTTTTAATTTGGACAAATATAAACAATCTAGTTTAACTGTAATTGAGTTTTTTGAATTGTAAAATAAATGTTTTAGTTGATTTATTTCAAAGTTAAAACTCATGGTGTTCTGCCATCCCTAAATTTAGGGATATTGATAAAATCCCTAAATCACGGTATTGTGTAATCTGTCTAATATGAACAACTTTGCTAAAGTAAAAATGATTAAAGTTTAATGATTGATTGTCACTATGACTTAAACAAATGGTTACTGTTTTTGCGCTTGTAATTTCATTTGTTCTTGAAAAAGTTTTGTAAGTATTATTCTTGGGGGGAAATACTAATAAATAGTGCAAAATACGTTCTTAGGATTAAATTTGTTTTTGGAAATTTTAATTTTCTGCCTTTAATATCTTAGTGGTATTTGTTGTTAAAGGCGATTTGAGATTTAGGTCTCAGATAACATAAAATGTTATTCAGTTATTTCAAATGTTTTTAACATTTGTGATTTTTTAAACAAAAACTATTTCTTGAGAGAGTCAGGTCAAAAATCAATTGTTTTTAAAAACATCCTCTATTTTTAGGGGATGTTTTTTATTTATTTTCTAATGTAAGTTTCGTAGGTGTAATCATAAAGGTGTTTTTCATCTTTATAATTCTCTTCAGATTCCACCAAAAGCCATTCACTTTTATTGATTTTTGGAAAAAAAGTATCAGCATCAAAACTGTGGTGAACTTTAGTTAATTCTATTATGTCTGTAAAAGGGAGAGCAAGATTATAAATTTCACCGCCACCAATAACATAACTGTCATCATTTTCTGGACATGCAGCAATCGCTTTTTCAATACTGTCAACAACAATGCATCCTTCCGGCTGATAGTTTTCCTGACGGGTAATTATAACATGCACTCGATTAGGTAATGGTTTTGGGAAGCTTTCGAATGTTTTTCTTCCCATAATAATATGATGGCCAGTAGTAAGTGATTTGAATCTTTTAAAATCATTAGGAAGATGCCATACTAATTCGTTGTTTTTTCCAAGAGCATTATTTTCGGCTACGGCCGCTATCATTATAATCATGGTATGCTTAATCTAAATTTTATTTTCATTCTCTTCATTAATTGAAGATTCGAGCTGACTGATTCTTTTTTGCTGTAAAGCAACTAATCGATCAATTTGTTCCCTTTCCCATTTTTTATTCATAAAACGGTCAGTGATATATACTTTTATAAAATGCAGAATAAAAAGAAAGAGCCAGATTGTAATGCCCCATATACACCAATTTTGAGTTGTACCTTCTCCAAAACCAAAAAATCTATTGGCTATAAATAAAAATAAACTTCCTAGAAGGAAAAGAACAAAATGAAAATAAAGGATTTTTTTTTGTCTTAATCGTCGTCTAGCGTATTCGTATTGTTCGTGCACTTCTTTTTCCATAAGATAAAAATGAGATTATAAAGTTAAAATTTATTTTTGAAAGTCAATATTTTGCGAAAAGAATATTTGGTTTGGAATAATCTAAGAATTTGAAAAGCAAAATTTTACGCCCTTTAAATTGCAGATATCACTAAAATAACATGTCGTTTTTGGTATTATGATAAATCGAATAGGCGAGTAGTGGGGGTTTGATTGATTTTATTTAATTTTAGATGTATAAATCTAAAAACTAAATAGTTATGTCTTTGAAAAAACAATTCATCAAAACGAAACCAGTTTGTAAAGTAACATTTTCTATAGATGCCAAAGACGCTGATTCGGCAGCGGTCGTTGGAGATTTTAACAACTGGAATCCTTCAGAAGGAACTTTGAGTAAGTTGAAAAACGGAACTTTTAAAGCGACTTATGATTTGGTTAAAGATGCGATCTACGAATTTAAGTATGTAATAGACGGGATTTATGTAAACGATCCAGAAGCCGATTCTTATAAATGGAACGATTATGCTGGAAGTGAGAATAGTGTCTTAATTGTATAAAAAAAATCCGCTCAATATTTTAAGCGGATTTTTTTGTTTTTTATACAGCGACACTTCCTTTTATTGCAGGATGCGGATCGTAGTCTACTAAAGTGAAATCGTCATAATCAAAATCAAAAATGTTTTTAATCGCTGGATTCAAAATCATTTTTGGTAATGGTTTTGGCTCACGAGTTAATTGTAATTCTAATTGTTCAAAATGATTATTGTAAATATGTGCATCACCAAAAGTGTGAATGAATTCACCAGGCTCTAAATCGCAGACTTGAGCAATCATCATTGTAAACAATGCATAAGAAGCAATATTAAAAGGTACTCCTAAAAAGATGTCAGCACTTCTTTGGTATAACTGGCAGGATAATTTTCCTTTCGTTTCTCCTTTTTCTAAATCGGGACTTGCCACATAAAACTGAAAAAAGGCATGACATGGAGGCAAGGCAGCTTTGTTATTGGCCACATTTTCTTCAAAAGACTTTTTGGTATCTGGCAGAACCGAAGGATTCCATGCAGAAACCAGCATTCTTCGGCTGTTTGGATTTGTTTTTAATTCCGTAATCAATTCGGAAATCTGGTCAATTTCTTCGCTATTCCAGTTACGCCATTGATGTCCGTAAACAGGACCTAAATCTCCATTCGAATCTGCCCATTCATCCCAGATTTTTACCCCGTTTTCTTTAAGATATTTAATATTGGTATCTCCTTTTAAGAACCAAAGCAATTCGTAAATAATTGATTTTAAATGAAGTTTTTTTGTTGTAACCATTGGGAAACCTTCACTTAAATCAAAACGCATCTGGTAGCCAAAAACACTTTTTGTTCCAGTTCCAGTACGGTCTCCTTTTTGATTGCCGTTTTCTAAAACGTGTTTTACTAAATCTAAGTATTGTTTCATATTTAGTTTATTGTTTAATCGGTTTGACGATTAAATGGAAAATTATCTTCTTGAGATTTCGTCTCTAATTTTTGCTGCTTTTTCGTAATCTTCCTGAGAAACTGCCTGGTCTAAAAGTTCATTCAGTTCTTGTAAAGTATGTTTTGAATAAACATCTCCAGATTGATTGCTTTCTTCTTCACGTCCAAAAGTTTCTGGGTTTGAAAGAACATCATCAATTTCCTGAGATCCTTGGTCAGCATCAGCAGTGTTTGATTTTAAATAAATTCCGGCTTTATCCAAGATGTTTTTATAAGTAAAAATTGGCGCATTGAAACGTAATGCTAAAGCGATAGCATCTGAAGTTCGAGCATCAATGATTTCTTCAATTTTGTCTCTTTCACAGATTAAGCTGGAGTAAAAAACGCCGTCTACTAATTTGTGAATGATAACTTGTTTTACCACGATATCAAATCTTTCTGCAAAGTTTTTGAATAAATCGTGTGTTAGAGGACGTGGTGGTTTTATTTCTTTTTCTAAGGCAATAGCTATCGATTGGGCTTCAAAAGCGCCAATAACAATAGGTAATTTTCTTTCACCATCAACTTCATTCAGAATTAGGGCATAAGCGCCATTTTGAGTTTGGCTGTATGAAATTCCTTTTATAGATAATTTTACTAGACTCATATATGTTTGTAAAAAAGGCACTTAGCGCCTCATTTTATTGCTTTTTTTGATTGGAAAATAAAGCTGCAATTTTAATCAAAAAATATGGAACAAAAAAGCTGCCTATAAACAAAGATACAATATCTTGTTTTTAGGCAGCAAATATTTTGAAGAGAATTCTTGAATTAAGAATGTTGTGCTTTAAAAGCTTTAAGTTTCTCTGTTAATTGAGGTACAATTTCGAAAGCATCTCCAACAATTCCGTAATCAGCCACTTTAAAGAAAGGCGCTTCTGGATCGTTATTGATAACTACTTTTACTTTAGATGAGTTAATACCTGCAATGTGTTGGATTGCTCCAGAAATACCTATAGCAATATATAAGTTAGTAGCAACTGGTTTTCCTGTTTGTCCAACGTGTTCGCTATGAGGTCTCCATCCTAGATCTGAAACTGGTTTAGAACAGGCTGTTGCTGCGCCTAAAACTTCAGCTAAATTTTCAACTAATCCCCAGTTTTCTGGTCCTTTTAATCCACGTCCGCCAGAAACTACGATGTCAGCATCAGCAATAGAAACTTTTCCGGTCACTTTTTCAACAGAATCTACTTTAATTCCAAAATCATTGTCTCCAAGTGTTGGATTAAAATCTTCTGCAGCTGCAGCTCCAGCGCTTTCAAAAATCCCGTAAGAGTTTTTAGCTAAACCAAGAACTTTTACATCTGTATCGATTTGTGTAATATTGAACGCTTTGTTTGAGAAAGCATTTCTTTTTACCTGGAATGGAGAAGTACTAACTGGCAATCCTACAACATTTGAAGCAAAACCAGCATTTAAAGCTACTGCTACTAATGAAGAAAGGTAAATACTGTCTGTTGTAGAAGAAAGTAATACTACTTTTGTTCCTTCTTTTTCAGCAGCTTGTTTGATTACATCAGCATAAGCTTTAGCTGTAAAACCAGCTAATTTATCATTGTTTACTTTTAATACTTTATCAACTCCGTATTTGCCTAATTCGCTAACGTCGCTAATGTTTACTGTTAAAGCAGTAACAGTTGTTCCTAATGATTCTGCTACTTTCTTGGCGTAAGAAGCCAATTCGAAAGCAACTTTTTTAAATTTTCCTTCTGCAGATTCTGCATATATTAATATTGACATGATTTTTTTTGTTTAGAGGTTATTAGTTTTAGGTTTCAAGTTTCAGGTAGTTGCTGAAAACTGAAAACTGCGACTGAAAACTGATTACTAGATTACTTTCGCTTCGTTGTGTAATAAATTGATTAACTCATCTAAATTATCTGCAGATACTAATTTCACTGCTGATTTTGGAGCTGGTTTTTCAAATTTCACTGCTTTTGTATTTACAGGAGCATCAACTGGCTCAAGAATAGTTAAAGCTTTAGTTCTTGCTGTCATGATTCCTCTCATGTTTGGAATACGAAGATCTTTTTCTTCAACAAGACCTTTTTGAGCACCAATAATTAAAGGCAGAGTAGTACTTACAGTTTCTTTTCCACCGTCAATTTCACGAACAGCTTTTACGTTGTTTCCGTCAACAGTTAAGCTTGTACAAGAGTTTAAGAAGTTAGAACCTAAAATGCCAGCAATCATTCCAGGAACCATTCCTCCGTTATAGTCTAAAGATTCTTTTCCAGCGATCACTAAATCGTAACCTCCGTTTTTAATTACTTCTGCTAATTGTTTTGCAACAAAAAAACCATCAGTTGGATTTGCATTTACACGAATTGCTTCGTTTGCACCAATTGCCAAAGCTTTACGTAATGTTGGTTCAGTATCAGGACCTCCAACGTTCACTACGGTTACATTTGCTCCTTGTTGCTCCTGAAACCAGATAGCACGTGTAAGTCCGAATTCGTCGTTAGGGTTAATTACATATTGTACTCCGGCTGTATCAAATTCTGAATCGCCGTTAGTAAAGTTAATTTTAGAAGTAGTATCAGGCACATGGCTGATGCAAACTAGTATTTTCATAAGTATATATTTTGAATTTATAATATGCTTTTACAAATTTAGAATTTAATTTGGAATAATTATACTATGCGTGCATAATATTTTTTAAAACTATTACGATTTCGCAGATTATGCGGTTTTGAGTGATTTTCATCGGAATCTAAAAATGAAAAAGCACTCATTTTGTCTGATTGTTAGGAATTTTGCAATGATTCGAGTATTCAGGTGGGTTTAGGTTTTGTATAAAAAATACTATTTTTTGATTTTTTACGTTTTGATGATTGAATTTCGGAGAAACAAGAATTAAACAAATCAATAAAAGTTTGTCTAAAAAATATTTTGGATGAAATAAGTGTTGATTATACGTTATTATATCGATTTCGTAAATATCACAATAAGCATAAAAAAGTTAAAACCGAAAGATGTGCGGCAGTTCATGCGATTTTAAATTCAATTTATGCTTTTAAGTTATTTAAAATATTTATTTTTGCTCTTCAGAAAATTCAACATACAATATAAAATATGAGAACAATACAATTTAGAGAGGCCATTTGTGAAGCGATGAGCGAAGAAATGCGTCGCGATGAATCCATATATTTAATGGGAGAAGAGGTTGCAGAATACAATGGAGCTTACAAAGCTTCAAAAGGAATGCTTGCTGAGTTTGGTGAAAAAAGAGTAATTGATACTCCAATTGCTGAGCTTGGTTTTTCAGGAATTGCAGTAGGTTCTGCAATGAACGGAAACCGCCCTATTGTAGAATATATGACATTCAACTTCTGTTTAGTTGGTATTGATCAAATTATAAATAACGCTGCTAAAATGCGTCAAATGACAGGAGGACAATTTAATGTGCCTATCGTTTTTCGCGGACCAACAGCTTCTGCTGGTCAATTAGGAGCAACTCACTCTCAAGCTTTAGAAAACTGGTTTGCAAATACTCCAGGTCTTAAAGTTGTTGTTCCTTCAACTCCTTACGATGCAAAAGGATTGTTAAAATCAGCTATACGTGACAATGATCCAGTTATTTTTATGGAATCTGAGCAGATGTACGGAGACAAAGGTGAAGTGCCAGACGGAGAATACACAATTCCACTTGGTGTTGCTGATGTGAAACGTGAAGGTACAGATGTAACAATCGTTTCTTTCGGGAAAATCATCAAAGAAGCTTTTATCGCTGCTGATGAATTAGCTAAAGAAGGAATCTCTTGTGAGATCATCGACTTAAGAACAGTTCGTCCAATGGATAAAGATGCAATCTTAAAATCGGTTAAAAAAACAAACCGTTTAGTAATTCTTGAAGAAGCTTGGCCAGTTGCCAGCCTTTCTTCTGAGATTTCTTATATCGTTCAAGAGCAGGCATTCGACTTCCTTGATGCGCCAATTCAACGTATTACAACTGCAGATACTCCCGCACCTTACTCTCCAGTATTATTAAAAGACTGGTTGCCAAATGCTGGTGATGTAGTAAAAGCAGTTAAAAAAGTATTATATAAATAATACAAATTTAAAATACTCACAAAACTTCATCATTCATAGTTAATTGATGAAGTTTTTTTTTGCCCAGACAATGAAAAGAATAATTTTACTCAGCCTATTTTTTGTATTCGCGTTTGCGGCTATTGTTACTGCACAAACGAAAGTGAGTGGAATTGTTTTGGACAAATCTAATCAGCCGATACCTTTTGCAAATGTTGTCTTTAAAGGTTCTAATACCGGAATCGTTTCTAATGAAGACGGTCGTTTTTATTTAGAATCCCCAAATACTTATACGGCATTATTAGTGACTTCAGCTGGATTTTCAGATAAAGAAGTGCCGCTGGAAAAAGCAGTTAATTATAATTTTAAAATTGTTTTAGGCGAAGCTGAAGCGTTAAATGAAGTTGTAATTTATACAGGAAAAACGTCTAAAAAGAATAATCCTGCATTGGATATTTTGAGGAAAATATGGGAAAGAAAGCGTAAAAACGGACTTTACCAATTCAATCAATATCAAATGCAGAAGTATGAAAAAGTGGAGTTTGACATGAATACCATTGATAGTGCTTTCATGAAAAATAAACTTTTTAAAGGAATGGAGTTTGTCTTCAATCATGTTGACACTTCAGATGTTACGGGGAAAACGTATTTGCCGATTTTTATAAACGAATCGGTTTATGATGTTTACGGAGATAATAAAATAAAGAAAGTAAAAGAAAATCTTACCGGAAATAAAATGTCTGGTTTCAATGGAAATCAGCAGATTTTAGCTTTCGTAAAAGACCTTTATTCTGATTATAATATTTACGATAATCATCTTAAATTTTTTGATAAAAGTTTTACTAGCCCGCTTTCAAGAACCGGAATTGATGTTTACAATTATGTCTTAAAAGACAGTGCTTATATCGACAAAAAATGGTGTTTTAATATTGTTTTTTATCCGAGGCGTAAAAATGAGCTGACTTTTAAAGGAGATTTCTGGGTAAACGATACCACTTTTGCCATCAAAAAAATTAATATGGGGGTTACTAAAAGCGCCAATATTAACTGGGTAAAAGACATTTATATCGAGCAGGAATTTGAAGTAGAAAATGATTCTATTTTCCTTTTGACCCGCGATTATATGATGTCTGATTTTGCTTTGAATAAAAAAGAAAAATCAAAAGGAGTTTACGGAAAACGAACGACTTTATATCGTAATCATAAATTCAACATTCAAAAACCAGAAAAATTCTATAAAGAAGAAGTCAATTTCATAGATAATGCGGTCTATGAACGACCGCCGGAATTTTGGGAAGAAAATCGTTTTGAAAAATTAAATAAAGACGAAGCGGGGATTTATAAAATGCTCGATACACTGCAGACCGTCAAGCGATTTAAACAGCTCTACAATCTCGTCTCCATTTTAGGAAGCGGTTACGTGGAATTTAAGAACTTCGATTACGGACCTATTTATTCGACTTTTGGTTATAATGAAGTCGAAGGTTTAAGATTGAGAGTTGGGGGAAGAACCTATTTTGGACCCAATGACCCTTGGCGTTTACAGGCATATACTGCTTACGGATTTGATGACCAAAAATTCAAATACGGAGTTTCTGGTAAATGGATGGTAGACAAGAAAAGCCGTGTGATTATTTCGGGAGGAAACAGGCGCGACATCGAACAGATTGGAGCCAGTTTAACCACGACAAATGATATTTTAGGCCGAAGTTTTGCGTCTTCTGCTTTGTTTACAACTGGAAGCAACGGAAAACTGACCAATATTAATTTGAGTAATCTCTCGGTTGAAATGGAAGCTAAAAAGAATTTTATTGTTTCGGCGGGATTCTCCTATCGAACATTAGAATCGGCTTCAAAAACGTTTAGTTTAGATTATTATACCACTTTGCCAACAACAGCAAATCCGATGGGAGTTGTTAAAAGTGATGTAAAACAATCAGAAGCTAACATTCAGTTTGAGTACATGCCAAACCGAAAAACAATTGGTTATGGTGTTGAAAGAGATTTAGTGGACAGTCCGTTTAGCCATTTCTTTGTGAATTTCAGTTATGGATTAAAAGGAGTTTTGGATAGTGATTTTGCCTACGAAAAAATTCAGGTCTTCTACAAACAGCCTATTATAATTGGACCTTTAGGAAGATCTAATATTATTATAGAAACAGGAAAAACATTTGGAACAATTCCGTTAGGATTAATGAGTGTAATTCCAGGGAACCAGACTTATTTTACAATCGAAAATACGTTTAGTAACCTTAATTTCTACGAATTCGTAACAGATCAATACACGACTTTACAATGGAATCATGATTTTGGCGGAAGATTGTTTGCTAGAGTTCCATTTATGAGAAAATTAAACTGGAGAGAATTTGTAGGAGTTAGAGCGGTACACGGAACAATTTCTGAGGCTAACCGTGCTATCAATGCCTCAGGATTACCTTATAATGCTCCAGAAAATATTTATTGGGAATATCATGCTGGTATTGGGAATATTTTCAAAGTCTTTAGAATTGATTTCTCTTGGAGAGGAAATTATCTAGACATGCCAGATGCTCACAAATTTGCTGTAAAAGGATCTTTCGGATTCTATTTCTAGTTAGATTAATAAAATAGGATTGTCCAATAAGTGTATTAATAACTTGAAAAGCACAATAATGGACGCTGATTAGACGGATTTACTTCGTAAAAACGCGGATTAAAACAGATTTTTTACTTATTTAAACAGATTAATAAAAATCCGTTTTAATCCGCGTCTTCGCTTTGGCGAATCTGTGTCATCTGTGTGCCATTTTCAAAATAAGTACAGGTAACGGATAGTTATAAAATATAATGAAACAAATGAACAAGAATTTCTTTGTAAAAACTCACGGATTAGGAAATGAATATATAGTGCTTGATGGCAAGAATATTACATTTGAACTAACTCAAAAAGCCATAACAAGAATCTGTAATGTAAATTTTGGAATAGGTTCTGATGGGATTCTTTTATTAGTTGATTCCAATCGCGCTGATATCGGTTTACAAATATTCAATCCGGACGGTTCCGAAGCAGAGAAAAGCGGAAACGGATTGCGTATATTCTGCAAATACGTTTTTGATTATGGAATAATAACTAAAAACGAATTTACTGTTGAAACTAAAGGTGGAATCGTAAAAGCTACGATTGAAGAGACAGTAAACAATAAAGCAAAAATTATCACTGTCGATATGGGACAGGCAATTTTTAAATCAGATTTGATCCCTACAAAATTTGAAACTCCAGAAGTAGATAACGTTACAATTGAAGCGAATGGTAAATCTTTTGATGTAAATTGTGTTTCTGTTGGAAATCCACATTGTGTAGTTCTGAAAGAGGATTTGAGTATTGATGAAATTAAGAAATTCGGTCCGTTTTTAGAAAACCACGAAATGTTTCCGAATAGAATCAACGTACAATTTGCAAAAGTCATTAACCGAAATGAAGTTGAAGTTTTGATTTGGGAAAGAGGAGCTGGATTCACCCTTGCATCAGGAAGCTCGTCTTGCGCAGTGGCAAGTGTAATGAAAAAGAAAGGTTTAGTTGATGAAAATATTACAATCAAAATGCAGGGAGGAACATTAAAAATCAAAGTTGATCCCGATTTTAATATTAGAATGACAGGAGAAGTTAGAGAAATTTGCTCTGGTATTTTGAGCGAAGAACTGATAGAAGACACTAATTTGTAAAATCTTTTATTAACTCACTGTTAGATAACTTAGAAAGTACATTAATTTATGAATAAACTTCATCGATTAATGTACTTTTTTCATTGTAAAAAGGGATTGATTAGTTATTTTTGCAACCGAAATTATAGAAACAATAAAAAACGAAAATGACCGCAGACAAATTAACGACTTTCGATGTGTTAATCGAAATACCAAGAGGAAGCAGAAATAAATACGAGTACGATTTTGAAATTAAAAGAATGCGTTTCGACAGAATGTTATTCTCTTCAATGATGTACCCAGCTGATTACGGATTTATTCCAGAAACTTTAGCTTTAGACGGAGATCCTCTTGACGTATTAGTTTTGGTAAACGAACCAACTTTTCCTGGATGTGTTATGGAAGTTAAGCCAATCGGAGTTTTTCACATGGCAGATGACAAAGGACCAGACGAGAAAATTATTTGTGTACCAGTTTCAGACCCAATTTGGAATTCATTAACTGATTTATCAGATATCAACCCTCACTTAGTAAAAGAAATCGAGCACTTCTTCCAAGTTTACAAAGATCTTGAAAACAAAAAAGTAGATGTTGAAGGATGGGGAGACGTAAAAGAAGCATTCGATATTATTGCTGAATGCACTAAGCGTTTTAACGATATTGAAAATAAACCAGAGGGATTATTTAGTATTAAATAATTTAAGTACTCATAATATATAAAAAAAGCAATACTGCCGTCAGGAGTATTGCTTTTTTGTTTAAATTCGTTTTAGTTAGATTGTTGACTATTAACCAAAACCATTACTATATTATGAATGCATTTATGATTTACCTGCCAATTGTTATGGCAGTTTTAGGATTACTTTTCATGGGAATAAAAAGAAGTTGGGTTTTAAAACAAGACGCCGGAGACGGTAAGATGAAAGAGATTTCAGATTACATCTACGAAGGAGCCTTAGCCTTTCTAAAAGCCGAATACAAATTATTAACCATATTTGTAATTGTTGCCAGTTTAGCTTTGGCGGGAATTACTTTTATCCCTGGAGTTAAAACACATTTATTAATTGTAATTGCATTTATTTTTGGTGCCCTGTTTTCAGCCTACGCTGGAAATATAGGAATGAAAATAGCAACTAAAACAAACGTTAGAACTACTCAGGCTGCACGTACCAGTTTACCTCAGGCTTTAAAAGTATCTTTTGGTGGAGGAACGGTAATGGGATTAGGCGTTGCAGGGCTGGCAGTTTTAGGATTGACAGCTTTTTTTATAATCTTTTTTAATTTATTTTCCGGCGGTGTCTGGAAAGATACTGATACGATGACAGTGGTTTTGGAAACTTTAGCAGGTTTTTCATTAGGAGCTGAATCAATCGCGTTGTTTGCCAGAGTTGGAGGAGGAATCTACACAAAAGCAGCCGATGTTGGTGCCGATTTAGTTGGTAAAGTGGAAGCAGGAATTCCAGAAGATGATCCGCGTAATCCAGCAACCATTGCTGATAATGTTGGAGATAATGTGGGTGACGTTGCAGGAATGGGAGCCGATTTATTTGGTTCTTACGTGGCAACAGTTTTAGCTGCGATGGTTCTTGGGAACTATGTGATTAAAGATATGGGCGGAAGCATTAATGATGCTTTTGGCGGCATTGGGCCAATTTTACTTCCAATGGCAATTGCCGGTTTCGGAATCTTATTTTCTATTATAGGAACAACATTAGTAAAAATTTCAGATGATAATGCCAGAGAAGCTCAAGTACAAAAAGCATTAAATATTGGAAACTGGGTTTCAATTATTTTAACTGCTGTGGCTTGTTTCTTCTTGGTAAAACACATGCTTCCAGAAACAATGCAGATGACATTTTTTGGAGAAGGCTCTAAAGCGATTTCATCAATGCGTGTTTTTTATGCAACTTTGGTCGGATTAGTTGTGGGTGGAGCTATTTCATCAGTTACAGAATATTATACAGGATTAGGGACAAAACCAGTATTGGCAATTGTTCAAAAATCATCTACGGGAGCAGGTACAAATGTTATTGCAGGTTTGGCGACAGGAATGATCTCGACTTTTCCGACGGTATTGTTATTTGCTGTAGCCATTTGGATTTCTTATGCTTTAGCAGGATTTTATGGAGTGGCGCTGGCAGCTTCAGCAATGATGGCTACTACCGCAATGCAATTGGCAATTGATGCATTTGGGCCAATTTCTGATAACGCAGGAGGAATTGCAGAAATGAGTGAATTACCAAAAGAAGTTCGTACTAGAACCGATATTTTAGATTCTGTTGGAAACACAACTGCAGCAACAGGAAAAGGTTTTGCTATTGCATCTGCGGCTTTAACTTCATTAGCCTTATTTGCTGCTTATGTAACGTTTACAGGAATTGACGGAATTAATATTTTTAAAGCTCCGGTTTTAGCGATGTTATTTGTCGGTGGAATGATTCCAGTGGTTTTCTCTGCTTTAGCCATGAATTCTGTTGGAAAAGCGGCTATGGATATGGTGTATGAGGTTCGTCGCCAATTCAAAGAAATTGCCGGAATTATGGAAGGAACAGGAAAACCGGAATACGGAAAATGTGTTGAGATTTCTACAAAAGCCGCTTTACGAGAAATGATACTTCCTGGAATTTTAACTATAGGATTTCCAATTTTGATTGTACTTATCGGGAAATTAGTGTACTCGGACAATAATCAATTGATTGCTGAAATGTTAGGAGGATACATGGCTGGAGTTACGGTTTCAGGTGTTCTTTGGGCAGTTTTCCAAAACAATGCAGGAGGTGCGTGGGATAACGCTAAAAAATCTTTCGAAGCGGGAGTTATGATTAATGGAGAAATGACATACAAAGGTTCAGATGCGCATAAAGCGGCGGTAACCGGAGATACTGTTGGAGATCCGTTTAAAGATACTTCAGGACCATCAATGAATATCTTGATTAAATTAACTTGTTTGATTGGATTGGTAATTGCTCCGATTTTAGGGGAAGGACATGGAGCGTCTGATATTGCAGGAAAAGCTTCTTGCTGTGCAAAAACAGAAATGCATGCAGATGGATTTTCTAAATGTGGCGATATGTCTGGAATGACAAAAGAAGAGTGTATTAAAATGTGCAAAGAAAAAGGCTGTACGCCAGAAGAAACGGCTAAATGTCTGGCACATTTTGACAAAACTGGAAAATACCAAAAAACAGATTGTTTTGATACTAGTAAATATGAGAAAAAATCGGTTAGTGTTGAGGTTAAAAACATAAACGGAAAAACAACGGGAACGGTTACTAAAACTGAAAACGGTAAAACAACAACTGAAGTTTTTGAAGGAACAGAAGAAGAAGTTTTGGCAAAAGTTGAAGCGGCGAAATAATTATATAGGATAAAAACCCGACAGGTTTCAAAAACCTGTCGGTTTAATACTGTCTACGATTCAATAAAAAAGCCTCTAAAAATTAATTTAGAGGCTTTTTTATTGATTTAAAGTATATTCTTTAATTAAGGTTGAAGCTGGAATATGGAGTTTTTCATTTAGAACTCTAATTTGCTTTATTGTTAAAGCTCTTTTTCGATTAAATAGTTCTGACACTCTCGAGCGACTATTTAAAATAACTCCTAAATCAGAATCAGTTAATCCGTTTTGTTCCATCATAAACTTAATAGCTTCAATTGGATCGGGTTCGGGAATAGGATAATGAATCTCTTCATATTTTTCTATTAATGTAACTAGAATATCGAGCTCATCTCCTTCAGGTGTATCAGGTTTTGCATCAAAAAGAGAATTAGCTCTTTCCAATGCTAGATTATAATCTTGCTCTGTTTTTATTGGTTTTATATTCATCTTACATGTTTTTTATGTCTATTAAATTATCGTATTCCTTATGTGTACCTATAAAAAGAATATATATAATTTGAGTTTCGTAATTAATCTTTACAATTAAGCGATAATGATTGCCATAAATATTAAAAACTACTTTATTCTTGCCTACAAAATCGGCTGTGCCAAAAAGTGATTTTACATCATTTGAATTAGCAAAATTACTTTTATCAAATACTTGATACCAAGCTAATAACTGTTGTCTTGAATTTGGGAATCTTTCCCAAAAATGCTGCAACGTTCTTTTGGCTATTATTCTCATAATTTAATTTTACAAATATAATCATTTTTCCCAAAACGGGAATTGTCTTTTGTTGGTTGTAAAAGTAAGAAAATATTTAAATAAAAAGCCTCTAAAAATTAATTTAGAGGCTTTCATATATTTTCGTGTAAATCTGTGAAATTAGTTTAAAACAATCCGTTTAATTCAGCATCAATCCTGTTAATGATGTCACCTAAATCTTCAGGATTATCAACAAAATTGATATTGTCAACATCAATAATTAACAGTCTTCCTTTAGTATAAGTCTGAATCCAGGCTTCATATCTTTCGTTCAAACGGCTTAAATAATCGATAGAAATAGAATTTTCATATTCGCGCCCACGTTTATGGATTTGACCAACTAGATTTGGAATAGAACTTCTTAAATAAATTAATAAATCGGGTGGTTTTACTAGAGATTCCATTAATTCAAATAAAGACGTATAATTTTCAAAATCACGGTTTGTCATCAATCCCATTGCATATAAATTGGGAGCAAAAATATAAGCATCCTCATAAATCGTTCGGTCCTGTATGATTTTTTTTCCGCTTTCGCGAATTTGCTGCACTTGACGGAAACGACTATTTAGGAAATATATCTGAAGATTAAACGACCAGCGTTCCATTTGATGGTAAAAATCATCCAGATACGGATTATCAACAACATCTTCGTAATGAGGTTCCCATTTAAAATGTTTGGCTAATAATTTGGTCAGAGTGGTTTTTCCTGCGCCTATGTTTCCTGCTATTGCTATGTGCATTACGGTGTTACGATTTTATAATTGGAAATATCTGTAGCTGTAAAAATAGATAAAATTTGGTCTTTGTAATAAAAATTATCAAAGGTTTTTTCTAAAATTTTAATCTCAGAAATTACATCAGAATTTGGTTTATTAAACCCTTTAAAGTACAAAATATTGTCTTTGCTAAAAATATATTGTGAAGAATTCATCATTTCAATTTTATCAAAATCAGATACTTTTTCATTTGAAGTGATTTTTCCGAAAATATCACAGGAAAACCAATTGTTGTTTTTGTCAATCCAATTGAAAGTATTGAAATCAGTTTGATAGTGTTTAATAGGTTCTGTCAGTGGAATAGAAACCGTTTTATATTCATTTTTTAAATAATCAAAAAGACCAATCTGCTGGTTTAGACTGTTGTAAATCCATAACTGATTTTGGGTCGACATTCCGATTGCGTCAACAACAATTGGAGTTGGGCTTTGGGAAAAATTAATCTCAGTCATTTTATTCAACTGGTTATCTAATAAAACAACACTATTGAAATCTTGATAAAACAACACTATTTTTAGAGGATTTTGTAAATCGACTTTTGTGATTTTCCCGAGAGAAACATTTTTGTATTCAAAAATTTCATTTCCTTTCGTTTTACTGAAAACATTGTTTTTAATCTGGTAGGAATAACCAAAGGAATCATAACCTAAAAAAACGTCAGCATTATTTTTATACTGTGATAATAATATTGGAGTAATACTTGAATCCTGTGCAAATAGTGCATTCGAAGTGCATAAAACAAATAAATAGAATAAAAAATTTTGCACTGTTTTCGGCATTAGAAATTGATTTACAAGAAGACCAAATTACAAAAAACTTGCGTTAGAAATTCATTTTTAGTCTTTAAACCTTTTGTAAATCTAATAGTCTAAAAAATAGACGGTTCTGTCTATAGACGAGACGCATTAATATATTTAATTTTTTGAATCTTAAAATAAATAATACATTTGAATGTAAGTTTTTTCTAACTTACCCACTTTTAAAGTAGATAAAAATGAGAAAGATATTTTTTTATATGACATTGATGCTTGCTGGTGCGCAGATACAAGCTCAAAAAGATTTTCAGGGAATGGCTGTTTATGAGTCAAAAACGCAAGCGCCAAAGTTTGAAGGAATGCGTGGCAACAGAGATATTACGCCAGAAATGCAGAAAAGCATGGAAGAGCGTATGAAAAAAATGCTTGAAAAAACATTCATTTTAAACTTCGACAAATCGGCATCTATTTATAAAGAAGAAGAAAAACTAGACGCTCCAGGACAGCAGCAAGGCGGTTTTCGTGTCATGTTTGGCTCACTTACAGGAGGCGGTGGTACTTTTTATAAAGATGTAAAAGCAAAATCCTATACTGTTGATAAGGAATTTATGGGCAAGGAATTTCTTGTGGTAGATTCTCTTCCAAAATTAGACTGGAAATTAGAGCAGGAAACCAAACAAATTGGAGGATATAACTGTTATAAAGCAACAGCCGTAAAAGCGGCTAGTAAAACCGATTTCAGAAACTTCAGACCTAAGAATAATGATGATAAAAAGGATGAGGCTAAAAAGACTTCTGGAGATACAAAAACCAATTTTACAGACAACTTTGAAATACCAAAAGAGATTGTAGTAACGGCTTGGTATACACCGGAAATTCCGGTTAATCAAGGACCTGAGAATTATTGGGGACTTCCGGGTTTAATTTTGGAAATAAATGATGGAACAACGACTATTTTATGTTCTAAAGTAGTTTTAAACCCTAAAGATAGAGCAGAAATAAAACCTTCTAAAAAAGGAAAAGTAATTTCTCAGAAAGAATACGACGAAACGGTAATTAAAAAAATGGAGGAATTTAGAGAAATGAACCGCGGTCGCGCAGGTGGACCTCCACCAATGGGAAGATAAATTAAAATTGAACACAATTTAATACATGCAAACATAATTTTTTGGGTCTACAAAAGAGAGTAGAAGAAACAAGTTGCTACACATAGCTAACTATGTGCATTTAAATTAAGTGAAACGCCTTTTTTTAATCTTCAAAAAAACTATGTTTCTATGTGTTTAAAAGAATTACTCCCAATGGGGTAAATTTCCAAATTCCAAATTCTAATAATGAATAAGATACTTTTTATTTTTGCCTTACTTTTTACTTCTATATGCTTTTCCCAAAGTGTCCGTTTTGACGGTTTGATTCAGGATGAACAGAAAAATCCTTTAGAAATGGCCAATATTATGGCGATTAATAATGGTACAAAAGCAATGGATTCTTATGGAATTACCAATGATAAAGGAAAATTTCAGCTGACCTTAAAACCAAATACTCCTTATACTATTAAAGTAAGTTATTTGGGAATGAAATCTAAAGACATCGCCTTGACCACTAAAACTGAAAATATTACTCAGAATGTAGTTTTGGATGGAGCAGGAATTGAATTGGAAGGTGTTGAAATTGTTCGTGAAATGCCTGTTTCCATAAAAGGAGACACTATTGTTTACAACGCAGATTCTTTTAAATCTGGTACAGAAAGAAAATTGGAAGATGTGCTAAAAAAGCTTCCGGGCGTTGAGGTAAATGCCGATGGAGAAATTGAAGTGGAAGGGAAAAAAGTCAGTAAATTAATGGTGGAAGGAAAGGACTTTTTTGACGGAGATACCAAATTGGGCGTTAAAAATATACCAGCCGATGCCATTGATAAAATTCAGGTTTTAAGAAATTTTAATGAAGTTAGTCAATTAAAAGGTTTAGAAAACGATCAAGATAATGTAGCGATGAATATTAAACTGAAAGAAGGTAAAAAGAACTTTTGGTTTGGAGATGTAACCGCAGGAATTGGAGTTGCAGAATTAGACAGTCGTTATATTATAAATCCAAAACTATTCTATTACAGTCCGAAATATAGCATCAATTTAATTACCAATTTTAATAACATTGGGGAGTTGCCTTTAACGGCACAAGATTATTTCAAATTTACGGGCGGATTTAAAAATCTGATGAAAAAGGGAGGTAGCAGTTTTAATGTTTCTTCTAATGATTTAGGCATTTCACTTTTGAGAAACACCAGAGCGAAAGAAATTGAAACCAAATTTGGTGCAACAAACTTTGCTTATTCCGTTAATAAAGCTTGGAATTTGAGCGGTTTTGGAATTCTTTCTACTTCAAAAACTCAATTAGAAACCAAATCCCAGACCACGATTTTAGATTCTGGAGATCAGCAGAAACGTGATGAAAATACGAGTCAGAAAAATAATTTGGGACTTTTTAAATTAAGTTCAACCTACAAACCCAGTGATAAATTTCAGTTTGATTACGATATTCTTTCCAAATTGACCAAACAGGAAGAATATTCAGATTTGTTTAGAGAACAGATTGTTCAGAATGTTGCTACGCCGGAAACTATTTATACAACAAAAAAACAAGATCCAACTTCTTTTAATCAGAATTTGAATTTGTATTATACACCAAGTGCCAAAAATATTTTCGCTTTTGAGATGCAGCATTTGTATCAGGATGAAAATCCGTTTTATAATGCCAATTTGCATACAATGCCTTTTAATGATGAAGATTTGACAGGATATAACGTTGATCAATCCAGAAATGATTACAATCAGAATCGTTTTGTAAAAACGAATAAACTGGATGCTAAACTGGATTATTATTATATGGTTACGCCAAAAAGTAATTTCAATGTAACTTTAGGAAATACGTATTCTTATCAGAATTTCAATTCGCATATTTTTCAAATGTTAGATAATGGAGACCGAAATGATTTGAATGATCCAGCGAATAATAACGACGTAGATTATAGATTTAATGATGCTTTTATAGGATTTCATTATAAAATCTTAACCGGAAAATTTACTTTGACACCTGGAGTAAGTCTGCATACATACCAAATGACAAACGGACAGGAAGGGACAGATTATTCTCAAAGTTTTACCAAAGTTTTACCAGATTTCTTTGCTTTGTACCAAATCAAAAAATCTGAGACACTAACCTATAATTTTTCTTTGACGAATGATTTTACGGATATTAATCAATTGGCTGCAGGTTATGTTTTGTCAGATTATAGTAGTTTATTTCGTGGAGATCGTACTTTAGAAAATGCGACTTCGCAGGTTCATTCGCTTCGTTATTTCAAGTATAATATGTTCAATTTCGAAAACATTTTTGCGAACGCAACTTATACCAGAAAAGTGGATGCAATAAAAACACGAGCTGATTTTGATGGAATCAACCAATCGTCGGTTCCCTACAATTCTAATTTGGCTGATGAAACTTTTTCAGGGATGGGAGCTTACGGACGTTCCTTTTTGAAAAATTACAAAGCCTCAGTAAATGCAAGTTTAAACTGGTCGAAATTCAATAATATTCAGAATGAAGAGGCGAGAACAACTGAAAGTTTTGTGCAGAGTTATACTGTAAGAGCTTCTACAAATTATAAAAACCTTCCAAATATCGAATTTGGATACAATCTTTTGATTAATAAATACAGTGGTTCTACTTTTTATACTGATAAACCTTTTGCAAAACTGGATTACTATTTCTTAGACAGTTTTTCTTTTGTTTCGGAGTATGAATTCTACCATTATTATAACGGAGATAAATCGGTCGATAACGAATATGATTTCTTAAGTGCGAGTTTAATTTACCAGAAGAAAAACAGTAAATGGGAATACAAAGTTTCAGCTACCAACTTGTTAAACACAAGATATTTGAACGATGATAACTTTACACAGTTCTCTACAAGAGTTTCGCAATATACGGTACAGCCTCGCTACATAATCTTCTCAATGAAATACAATTTATAGGTGATTTGGCTGTATTTTGGAGTTAAGACATTTTAATTTTAGTAAGAATGGAATATCTTTACGTCAATATTAACAGCCAAATTTTTATATTATGCGCAATTTTATTTGGAGTATATTGCTATTTACTTCGGCAATTTTTACGTGTTTTTCTCAAACAAAAGACATCGAAAAAGGAACTTATCTGTCTACAAACAAAGGTCAGAAAATCAAACTCAATTTATTAGACGATAATAAATACGAACTTGTATTTTATTCCGGAGATTATATTGTAAAAGGAGATTCGTTATTATTTGCTAAAAATACTGAAGCACAAACCAGTTTTGATCTTTCTTTTAAAGTAGATAAAAAGGCTAAAAATATAAAAGTCAAATTTTTAGATCCTTCTTATTATTCCTTTTACATAGGAACTCAAAAAGGGAAAGAGGAAGTTAAATATCAAAGACTTTCGGATATTAAGAGTAAAGTAGATCCAGATTGGGCAAAAACCGATTTGGAATTCGAGATCGAGAAAGCAGACTTTTTGTATTTGGTTTATGAAGAATATGGAGGAAAAAGCAGTATCAATAAATATGCTTTACCAAAAGATGTTTCTGAAGTGACGATCAACTATGAATTGGCTGTTTTGGGAGATTTGCAGATAGCAGGATTCTTTGACAGAAGTACAAATGAATTGAAAATCTCTGAAAAATCAGGACTAAATCCATTGGTTTTTATTAATGAAAAAGACCCGCAGCCGGCAAAGAAAACGGCAAAGGTCCTTCCTCTTGAAAGTCTTTCTGTTGCCAATTGGACTTATCCTGGAAAAGAAAATACTTTACTTAGTGATGATTTCGGAACAGGACTTGTGGCAACAGACAGTGTAGCTACAGCAGCAGATTATGCTGTTCCACCGCCAGCTTATACTAGATATGATTTTAAACTAAAAATAGAAAATAGCTTAAAGAAAGCAATTGATGCAACAAAAGGCTCAAGTAATAAATTTTTGGTTGTGTATGCTGATAGTAACACTAAATCGGCAAAAGAGAGTTTTGATGCTATCGTAAAAGAGCAGGAAACACAGACAGGATATAATATGTATGATAAATATGTAGCTCTTTACGATGTTTATAATTTTTATTTGGCTGGAGCCGATGATAAAAAATGGCTTAAAACCAATAAAATTGCGAACGATCCAAGTGTGCTTGTTTTAAACAGAGAAGGAAATATAATAGCATCCGCAAAATCTGATTTAACAGCACAGCAATATCAGTTTGGATATTATAGCGAATTTTATCGACAGCTTTTGAGAGCAGATGCTTTGATCTCCATAAATAATGCTGTAAAAAATAAAAAAGCGACAGATGCAGATTTAATAAAAGCTTTTAACAAAGCAGCATTATTAGAAACTTCATACGATTATGATACAGCAATAACTGTTGACCCTAATTCAACGGAATTTGTAATTACAAAAACTACTTTAGATAAAAAGGAAGTAAATGAGGCTTGGAAAAAAATCATTGAATCACACCAAAAAGACAAAGCAGTTAACATGTATTTGGCTGAGACTATTGTAAAAGAAATCAAAAATCAAGGATTTACAAAACAGTTATTCAATGAAGACAAAATTCTAAGCGATACTGATTTCCTTGCGATTGATTATTTATTAAAACATTCTGAAGATATTGAGAGTAATCGTGAAGCATTTAACAGCAAAGAAGGAGAGCTTCATACTCTTGGAAATGTGGTTTCTGAAATCTCTAATGCCTTGCAGCAAAATGTTTATGCTTCTCAAGATGGAGTTACAGGAGAAATTAATAAAGAAAAGGTCAATTCGATTTATAAAAAGATAATCGAATCTGGTAAAGGTAATTTTGAAGCCTACAAAAATTACTTTGATTATCTGTCGATGGTAGAAGATAAAGATACTTCAAACACAACCTATTTAAGAGAATTCAATACCTATTTTGATACAAATCTGGCAGGAGGAAGTCCAATAGAAAAATTAGATGCAATTTATTCGACATTAGATTCATCGTCAAATTATTCTTATGACGGATGGAATGCTTTTAAAGATTATCATTCTAATTTGTGTAATAATGCTGCATGGACAGTAGTTACAAAAGCTCAGAATTCCAGCTTCCTAAAAGATGCCATTAAATGGTCGGAATACAGTTTAGTAGTAACTAAAAACAATCCATATTATTTAGATACTTTGGCGCAGTTGTATTATAAAGATGGTCAAAAAGAAAAGGCCATTGCAACGCAGACTTTAGCTGTAAAATATTTAGATGCAAATATGGATGGAGTTACAGCAACTGATATAAAAGAAACGCTAGCAGAAATGCAAAACGGAACATATTAATAAGTTTAATTAACGCGACAGGTTTCAAAAACCTGTCGGGTTAATTGAATTTTAAAGTAAAAAGGCTGTCTAAAATTGTAGACAGCCTTTCTTATATATAAATGTTTCCGATTAAATTATAATCCGAAAGCAGTTTTTACTTGGTCAACAAAATCAAGTTTTTCCCATGTAAACAATTCAACAGTAACCGTTTTTTCTTGTCCGCCAGGAGCGTGGAAAGTTTTAGTAACCGTTTCTGGTTTGCGTCCCATGTGTCCGTAAGCAGCAGTTTCGCTGTAAATTGGGTTTCTTAATTTTAAACGTTGCTCGATAAAGTAAGGACGCATATCGAAGATAGCTTCTACTTTTTTAGCGATTTCACCGTTAGTTAAGTTTACTTTAGAAGTTCCGTAAGTTTCAATGAAAATACCCATTGGCTCAGCAACTCCAATTGCGTAAGAAACCTGAACTAAGATTTCGTCAGCAACACCAGCAGCAACTAAGTTTTTAGCGATATGACGAGTTGCATAAGCAGCACTTCTGTCTACTTTACTTGGATCTTTTCCAGAGAAAGCACCGCCACCGTGAGCACCTTTTCCACCGTAAGTATCCACGATGATTTTTCTTCCTGTCAAACCAGTATCTCCGTGAGGTCCTCCAATTACGAATTTTCCTGTTGGGTTAATATGATAGTTGATTTTATCGTTGAATAAATGTGCGTGCTCTGGGTTTTTAGCGATAATTCTTGGAATCAAAATTTCAATCACGTCTTTTTTGATTTTAGCTAACATTTCAGCTTCAGTATCAAAATCATCATGTTGAGTAGAGATAACAATCGCATCGATACGAGTTGGTTTGTTATCGTCGCTGTATTCTAAAGTTACCTGAGATTTAGCATCTGGACGTAAATAAGTGATTGCTGTGTTTTCACGTCTTAAAATTGCTAACTCTTGTAATAATTTATGAGATAAATCTAATGCCAATGGCATGTAGTTTTCAGTTTCGTTTGTTGCGTAACCAAACATCATTCCTTGGTCACCAGCACCTTGCTCTTCTGGCTTAGCTCTGTCAACACCTTGGTTAATGTCTGCAGATTGCTCGTGAATAGCTGAAAGAATTCCACAAGAATTCGCTTCAAACATATATTCACTTTTAGTATATCCAATTTTACGGATTACCTCACGTGCAATATGCTGTACATCTAGATAAGTATTTGATTTTACTTCACCTGCTAAAATTACCTGCCCTGTTGTAACTAAAGTTTCACAAGCTACTTTTGAGTCAGCGTCAAATGCCAAAAAGTTATCGATTAAAGCATCCGAAATTTGATCTGCAACTTTGTCTGGATGCCCTTCACTAACAGATTCTGACGTAAATAAATAAGCCATAATAATGTAATAAAAATGTATTAATTTTAAATTTAAGCGAGGAAATGATTGCTAAAAAGGGCTAAAGGAGAGTTTCTGCTTTAGCATTTTTTACTACCGAAAGGAATTCTTTCAGCATTCATAACGAAATCATTTCATTACGAAGAGGTTGCAATCAGTTCAAATTTTTCCTCTGTTTCGGGTGCAAAGGTATGAAACCATTTTGATTTGCAAATTAAAGTTCAACTTTTTTTATTTTTTATAGCAGAAATTTAACAATAGCATAGTATTTTGATAGGGTAATGGAAAATAATTCTGTTTTTGTTTGGTGGTTTAAAAAAAAGTTCTCAAATTTGCGCTGTAAAACAATAAGAAAATGAATTTAACTGCTAAAAATATGTGTTGTATGATGTCGGAACAATCCGCAGAGTAACTCTATTGTTTAGTAATTAAGTCTACAAAATACAATAAGAACCTCTGCCTAACAGCAGAGGTTTTTTTATGAAAAGAAAAAAGTAAAAGAATAAGAAATGAAAAATTCAACAGTAAATAAAATGATGATGTGTTGTAAGATGCCAATGTGTATCCAAAGTTGCTGTTGCCAAAAGTGAAAGATCGAATCTTTGTTATAGTTTCAACTATAAGCCCTTTTGGTAAGCCATCCGAAAGGGCTTTTTTTATTTCAATCTCTTAAAATTTTAAACCATGAATACATTAGATATCAATACAATTGCATTTCAATACTTATTAAGAAATAATTCTTTAAATAATAATGCTGAAGAATCAGCAGAAACCGTAAAATACAATCCGGAACAGCGTATTAAAACTCAAAAATCATTACTGTTTCATTTGTATGACCTTGAAGAAGAAGCGGATCAATAACAATTTCAAGAATCAATATTAATTACAATATATAAACGTATTAACAATACCTAAAAAACTAAGAAATCATGAGTACACAAAAATTTGCAACAAACGCATTACATGCAGGACACGATGTTACTAAAAATGCAGGAACAAGAGCAGTGCCAATTTACCAAACATCATCATACGTATTTAATAATGCAGATCATGCAGCCAATTTATTCGGACTTGCCGAAGCTGGATTTATCTACACAAGATTAAATAACCCGACAAATGATGTGTTGGAACAGCGCCTTGCAGCGCTTGAAGGAGGAATCGGAGCTGTAGTAACTGCTTCTGGAGCGTCGGCAATTTCAACTACTTTATTGACTTTGCTAAAAGCTGGAGATCATATCGTAGCCTCGAACAGCTTATATGGCGGAACATATAATTTACTAAAAGTTACACTTCCAAGATTAGGAATTACAACAACCTTTGTAGACCCGTCAAAACCGGAAAACTTTACTAAGGCAGCGAAAGAAAATACAAGAGCTTTTTTTGTGGAATCTCTTGGAAATCCAAAATTAGATGTTCTGGATCTTAAAGGAATTTCGGCGCAAGCCAAAGCATTCAAAGTGCCATTTATAGTAGATAATACAGTTGCGACACCTTATTTATTAAACCCAATTAAATACGGTGCCGATATTGTAATTCACTCCTTAACTAAATATATCGCTGGAAACGGAACTTCATTAGGAGGTGTTATTGTTGATGCTGGAAATTTTGACTGGGCTAACGGAAAATTCCCTGAATTTACAGAACCATCTGCAGGTTACCATGGATTAGTATATCACGAAGCTTTAGGAAATGCGGCTTTTATTGCAAAAGTTCGAATTGAAGGGTTGCGTGATTTTGGTGCCGCTTTGAGTCCGTTTAATGCTTTTCAGATTATTCAGGGATTAGAAACGCTTCCAATTCGAATCAAGAAACACAGCGAAAATGCTTTGGCTTTGGCTGAATGGTTAGAGAAACAAGATGAGGTCGTTTGGGTAAATTATCCAGGACTGAAATCAAATAAATACTATGATTTAGCTAAAGAATATTTGCCGGAAGGACAAAGCGGTATTATCACTTTTGGATTAAAAGGAGGTTTTGATGCTGCTAAAAAAGTGGTAGATGAAACTAAATTATTTTCTCTGCTGGCTAATATTGGTGATACTAAATCGCTGATTATTCATCCGGCAAGTACTACGCACCAGCAATTAACAGATGAAGAACAAATTGAAACAGGAGTTTCAAAAGATTTGGTTCGTCTGTCTGTGGGAATTGAAGATATAGAGGATTTAATTGCTGATCTGCAGGCTGTTTTTGAAAGTGTTTCGCTTTCACAATACAGCATCAATAAAAACTAGGTTTTTTTGTTTTTTGTTTGAAAGATTGCCTTTAGTGAGTGGTTTCGCTAAAGGTAATTTTTTGTGAAAAACATCATTATAAATTAAACCGTGGTAGAGACGCACCGCAGTGCGTCTCAATCGGGTTAAAAATTAAAAAATAGAAGTTATGTCAAAGCTTAAAATAAACATCATCCTTTTTGGAATTGGGAATATCGGAAGTACTTTGATTAATCAGATTATCGAAAGTCAGGAGTTTTTTCTTGAAAGTAAAAATGTTGATTTTCATTTTCCAATTATAACCAATTCAACGGTTGCTTTTTTTGAAAAAGAAGGCTTAGGTTATGCCTGGGAAACTAATTTCAGACAATTGGCGGTTCCTTTTAAAGTAGAAGATATCGTAGAATTTGCGAAAGAAAATGAATTCGAAAACCTGATTGCTGTAGATGCAACAGCCAGTGATGAATTGGTGAAACACTATAATACGCTTATCCAAAACGGATTTAATATTGTGGCTGTAAACAAAAAAGCCAATACGCTTCCTATAGATCTGTACAAAGAACTAAGATCCAATCTCAAAAAGTATGACAAAGAATTTCTGTATGAAACTTCGGTTGATACGGGAATTCCAGTTTTACAAACTTTGAGAGATTTGTATTATTCTGGCGAAAAAATCACCAAGATTCGAGGTGTTTTCTCAGATAATTTAAGTTATGTCTTCAATAGATTTTCAGCAGAAGATGTTTCGTTTTCTTCAGTTCTAAAAGATGCCAGTCTTTTAGGATTGATGAAGTCAAATTTTAAAGAAGATTTATCCGGAAATGACACGGCAAGAAAACTTTTGATATTGGCCAGAGAAATAGGAAAAGATTTTGAATTTTCAGATATTCAGATAAAGCCTTTTATTACAGATGAGCACCTGGAAAAAAATGGGGTACTGAATAAAGATGCCATCGATAAATCTTTTAAAGCCACTAAGATTACGCAGGCAGACAATCATGTATTGCGATACATTGGTGAATTTGATGTGGAGAAAAACAAACTGGAAGTCAAACTCATTTCGGAACCTGCTGATTCTCCAATTGGAAAATTGAAAGGATCCGATACCATTTTTGAAATTTTTACACAATCCTATGCCGATGTTCCAATTGTGATTCAGAGTGCTCCGGCCTGTAAACAAGCAATTTCAAGAGGAATAATAGCCGATATTCTAAAAGTGACCGAAAAAATTAGAAATAAAGAAGCTGTATGGTTGTAATAATTTGAAAAAAATATACTGAAAGTCAATTAATTGTTCTTTGATAAACTGATGCGTTAAGGAAGTTTAGAAAGTTAAAATTTGTAATTTTTGTAAGTTTTTTACTTTGTTTTATGGAATTTGCTGTTTTTTGCAATTTTTTTTAACACAAAACAGTGGTTTTTTAACGTTTTTTGTAATTAAATTCCTGAATTTTATTTGTGTAATAAAAATATTAGTTGCATATTTGTTGTACCCAAAAACTACTAGAAATCAAATGAACTTAAAAGTCAACAAAATGTTTTGTGCCATTTCGGTTATAACCGAGGCTGGGTCGCCTATTGCTTAAATAATTGTAAAAACACAATATATTAGTAAAAGCCTCCCAAAGAATATTGGGAGGCTTTTTAATTATAGAAAAATGCAGAATTTAAATAAACAATATAAATCACAGATGAATAAATCCTTACAGATGAACAAGATGTTTACTGTCGCGCTTATTTGCGCACCCGTCTGTTGGTACTAAAAGTATAAATGAGTTTAAAAAACTTAAACCCTTTTGGTATCTAGAAATCCAAAAGGGTTTTTTTATTTCATCAAGGGGCTTAACAGAAAAATAAAAAATTAATAAAGATTATAAAACGCAACTTAACTTAAAACTTAATATCATGAGCACATTGAACTACTTAGCAAAAAAGATTTCTGACTTGAAAGAAAAAAGGACAAGAAGAAACAATCCGCCGCCAACAAACGAATTGGCTCATCCAAGATTCGGAATGAACGAAACGGATAAAAGTGCTGAAAAAAAAGCACCCAATTCTTTATTGTTTTTGATGTATTCAAAAGAAAATGAAACGCTTTTCATCTAAACAGAAAAGCGACATAAACTAGGTTGAAACCTGCTTAATTTTACTGGGCATTTATGTTCGGTAAATTTTTGCGTATAATAGTTTTTGCTAAAGTAAGTCTCAGAAATTTAACAAACACTTTTAGATAAAATTTGTTTGTTAAAGAAAATAGTAGTTAATTTGCACCGTTAAGTTCAAACACGTATTGAAATGTTATAAAGAAAGGACGAGGGATTAGACCCGATGAATCCTTAGCAACCCTTCGGTAAGACGAAGAAGGTGCTACATTCTACCACGCCAAACGTGGAAAGATAACAACAAGATTTTTTTCTAGTTTACTCTAGTTTTTTCTTTCTAATATTTCCATATACAAATCAGATAATACAACAGATTTGAAATTGGAAAATATACCAAACCCTATTATAATTCAGGAATTCATCACAGAAAGTGGTGCATCTTATCATGCTTTACCTTTACATTTTACATTGGCAGGCCAACCCCTGCATAGTGCGCCAATCGTTTTGGTTAATCACGCCTTAACAGGAAATTCTAAGGTTACGGGCGAAAACGGCTGGTGGAATGATTTAATTGGTGATGGTAAAACAATAGATACTGCTGTTTATACTATTCTGGCTTTTGATGTTCCAGGAAACGGAATAAATTCTTTTTTAATCGAAAATTATCTTGATTTCACAGCAAGAGACATTGCCAGAATTTTTATTGAAGGTGTGAAAGCTTTAAATATTGAAAAGCTTTTTGCTATTATCGGCGGTTCAGTTGGAGGTGGAATTGCCTGGGAAATTTTAGCTTTAGAGCCCAACATTACAGAAAACCTTATTCCAATTGCGAGTGACTGGAAATCGACAGACTGGCTTATTGCCAATTGTTTTCTGCAAGAGCAAATCCTGAATAATTCTTCAAAACCAATCGAAGATGCCAGAATCCACGCTATGCTTTGTTATCGTTCGCCAGAATCGTTCAAAGAGAAATTCCAAAGAACCATCAATCAGGAGCTGCTGATTTTTAATATTGAAAGCTGGCTGGCACATCATGGAAAAAAACTGCAACAAAGATTTCAGTTGTCTTCTTATAAATTAATGAATCAGTTGCTTAAAACAATTGATATTACCAGAAATAGTGAAAGTTTTGAAAACTTGTTGTCTCAAACAAAAGCTTCGATTCATATCGTAGGAATCAATTCCGACTTATTTTTTACGGCCAAAGAAAATGTCGAAACCTACGAAGAATTAAAGAAATTTAAAGACAATGTTTTCTACAGCGAAATTGTTTCGGTTCACGGACATGACGCTTTTTTAATCGAGTACAAACAATTAGATCATTTACTTGCCGACATTTTTAAGGCAGAAACAATAAAGAAATAAAATGAAAGTATTAAAATTTGGAGGTAAATCGTTAGCAAACGGAGAAGGACTTAACAAAGTTGTTTCAATCATTTCTGATAAAGTAAATCAAGGTGAAAAAATTGCCGTTGTAGTTTCTGCACGCGGAAATGCTACTGACGAATTGGAATTTATCTTAAGCATTGCTGCTAAAAACGGCAGTTACAAAGAATTATTAGAAAACTTCAAAAAATATCAAATATCAGATTACCCTCAAGTTGATTTGTCTGAGGAATTTAATGTTTTAGATAAACTTTTTGAAGGAGTAAGTTTAATTGGCGATTACAGCAAAAAAATCAAAGATCAGATTTTATCTAAAGGCGAATTGCTTTCGGCTAAGTTGTTGACAGCAATTTTATTGGAAAAAGGAATTCCTGCCAATTTTGTAGATTCTAGAGAATTGCTGAAAACAGATTCTAAATTTGGCGATGCACAGCCATTAGAACAACTTTCTAAGAAAAACGTAGTTAATTATTTTAAAGAACATAACGGCGAAACGGTTAATATAGTTACAGGCTTCATTGGTTCCAACAACAACAACGACACAACTACTTTAGGTAGAAATGGCAGTAACTATACCGCTTCGTTAATCGCAAATTATTTAAATGCTGAAGAATTACAAAACTTCACACATGTTGACGGAATCTATACTGCAAACCCTGATTTAGTAGCCGATGCTAAGAAAATTGAGTATTTATCTTTCAACGAAGCAAATGAGCTGGCTAATTTTGGAGCAACGATTTTGCATGCAAAAACGATAATTCCATTATTGGAAAAAAATATTCCGCTTCGTATTTTAAATACGTTCAACCATGAAAATAGAGGAACTTTAATTACATCAGATACTGCAAAAGAAGGAATTAAAACACTTTCTGTTTTAGAAAATGTATCGCTTGTAAATCTTGAAGGACGCGGATTACTTGGAAAAGCTGGAGTCGATGCCCGAATTTTTAAAGTAATGGGAGATCATAATATCAGTGTGAGTATTATTTCGCAAGGTTCATCAGAAAGAGGAATCGGATTGGTTGTGGCAACTGATAAAGCAACAACCGCAGTTGTAGAATTAGAAAAAGAATTCGAAAATGACTTTTATTCTAAAGATGTAAATCAGATTACAGTAACAGACAATGTATCTGTAATTTCGATTATCGGACAGGATTTAAGTACTTTCCATAAGCCTTATACCGCTTTAATCAAAAATAAAATTGTTCCGATTTTATTCAACAATACCGTAACGGGTAAAAACGTGAGTTTGGTTGTTAAGAAAGAGGAATTAAACAAAGCGCTGAACGTAATTCACGGAGAGATTTTTGGAGTTTCAAAGAAAATCAATATTGCGATTTTTGGTCACGGATTAGTGGGCGGTACTTTAATCAATCAGATTTTAGAATCGGCTGCTGCAATTGAAAAACGTAAAGACATTAAGCTGAATGTTTTCGCTATAGCGAATTCTAAAAAACTGCTTTTAAACAAATACGGGGTTAACGGTAATTGGAAAAGCGAAATTGAAACTAAAGGCGAAGGTTATACCATAAAAGATATTATTGCTTACGCGAATGAACATCATTTAGAAAACTTAATTGCAATTGACAATACAGCAAGTGCAACTTTCGTTGAGAATTATATTCCGTTAGTAGAAAGCAGTTTCGATTTGATTTCTTCTAATAAAGTGGCCAATACATTAAGCTATGGTTTTTACAAAGAATTGAGAAAAGCTTTGGCTGAAAATCAAAAGAATTATTTGTATGAAACCAATGTTGGTGCAGGTTTACCGTTAATTGATACGATTAAATTATTGCACCTTTCAGGAGAAAACATCACAAAAATTAAAGGAGTTTTCTCTGGAACATTAAGTTATTTATTCAATAATTTCTCTGCAAAAGAAGCTCCATTTAGTGAGATCTTGCAAGAAGCAATTGATAACGGATATACAGAACCAGATCCGCGTGAGGATTTGTGCGGAAATGATGTGGGAAGAAAATTATTGATCTTGGCAAGAGAATTGGATTTGCAAAATGAGTTTGAAGAGATCTCAATTCAGAATTTAATTCCGGAACACCTACGTGAAGGAAGTGCTGCCGATTTCTTGACGAAATTAAAAGAATTCGACCCAATTTATGCTAAAATAAAAGCAGAACAACAGCCAAATCACGTTTTAAGATATATTGGTGAATTGTCTGGAGATTTGCAGAATGACAAAGGAAATCTAGAAGTAAAATTAGTTTCAGTTCCAAAAGATACAGCTTTAGGCGGATTAAAAGGTTCTGATTCTTTCTTCGAAATTTACACAGAATCGTACGGAGATCGTCCAATCGTTATTCAGGGAGCTGGTGCAGGTTCTGCGGTAACAGCAAGAGGAGTTTTTGGCGATATTTTGAGATTGTCTGATAAAGGATAATAAGTTCAGTTTGTCATTTCGAGGAACGAGAAATCACACTAGAAATTCCGCAACGAATGTCAGCAATCTTTGTCGAGCTACGAGTGTGATTTCTCGTTGCTCGAAATGACAAGATTGCGTAGAATTAAAAAAACAAAAAAAACAACACAATGAAAGTAACTTTAAACAGAGTAAATGACGCATTTCATTTCAAAGTAAAAAATGAACGTGGCCACATAGTTGACGTTGACAGCAGAGCCGAATTTGGTGGAAGCGATTTAGGTGCAAGTCCAATGGAATTGGTGTTAATGGGGGTTGCAGGATGCAGTGCTATTGATATGATTTCTATTTTGAAAAAACAGCGTCAGGAAATTACTTCTTTCAACGCTGAGGTTGAAGGAACGCGTGTTCAGATCGAAGAAGCAAAACCTTTTAAAGAAATCGATGTGGTTTTCTATTTAGAAGGAGAAATCAATCCTGAAAAAGCAAAAAAAGCGGCACAACTTTCTTTCGAAAAATATTGTTCCGTTGCCAAGACAGTTGAACCAACAGCAACCATTAGCTACAAAGTTGTCTTGAACAACGAAGCTTTATAAAATTAGATAATTAGTTAATTTGAAAATTGGATAATTTTTGAATTTGTAACAATGAAAATTCACATTCAATCCTTAGTAAAACTCTGCGTTTTACTTTGTGAATTTTTGTGAAATTAAAAATGAAAAACGAATTAGTGCAAATCAGTGCAATTCGTGTTAAACAACACAAACAATGAGTACAGAAGAATTTGGTTTTGAAACACAAGCCATTAGAACACAATTAGAAAGATCACAGTATTTAGAGCATTCGGTGCCATTATACCTATCGTCAAGTTTTGTATTTGAAGATGCCGAAGATATGCGCGCTTCATTTACAGAAGAAAAAGAAAGAAATATTTACAGTCGTTTCAGTAATCCAAATACTTCAGAGTTTGTAGACAAGATCTGCAAAATGGAAGGAGCAGATTCGGGTTATGCTTTTGCAACCGGAATGGCAGCAGTATATTCTACTTTCGCAGCGTTATTAAACTCTGGAGATCATATTGTTTCTGCAAGCAGTGTTTTTGGTTCTACTCATGCTTTGTTTATGACTTATTTCCCGAAATGGAATATTGAAACTTCGTATTTCGAAATTAACAAGCCAGAAACAATCGAGAGTTTTATCAAACCAAACACCAAAATATTATACGCCGAATCACCTACAAATCCGGGAGTAGATGTTATCGATTTAGAATTGTTGGGAAATATTGCTAAAAAACACAATTTGATTTTAATAATCGACAACTGTTTTGCAACGCCATATCTGCAACAACCAATTAAATTTGGAGCACATTTAGTAATTCACTCAGCAACAAAATTAATCGACGGACAAGGTCGTGTTTTAGGTGGAGTAACGGTTGGAGATGCTGAATTAATCAGACAAATTTATTTGTTCTCTAGAAATACAGGACCGGCTTTAGCACCATTTAATGCTTGGGTTTTATCAAAAAGTTTGGAAACATTAGCAGTTCGTGTAGACAGACACTGCGAAAATGCTTTAAAAGTGGCTGAATTTTTAGAAAGCCATCCAAATGTAAACAGCGTAAAATATCCATTCTTGAAATCGCATCCGCAGTACGAAATTGCTAAAAAACAGATGAAAGCAGGTGGAAACATTATTGCATTTGAAATTAAAGGAGGAATCGAAGCAGGAAGAAAATTCTTGAACTCAATTAAACTTTGTTCATTATCAGCCAATATTGGAGATACAAGAACAATTGTAACGCATCCAGCTTCTACAACACACAGTAAATTATCTGAAGAAGATCAATTAGCAGTTGGAATCACACAAGGTTTGGTTCGTGTTTCTGTTGGTTTAGAAACGGTTGAAGATGTAATTGCAGATTTAAAACAAGCACTTTCTTAATTTTAGAATTTTCAATTTCTATATAAAGACGATTTTTGATAGTAAGTTTTACTATTGAAAATCGTCTTTTTTTATGATTATTGGTTATATAAAAAAAACTATTTTTGTTAATGATGAAGTTTGGGGATATTAATATTTAAAAATAAAAATACACTTGAGTAATACTGATTATCGGCTTCATAAAAAATTATTAGCATCTGATAGGGATCGATTTTTTAATTGTATTATTGATTTTTTCTTCATTATCATTTTAATATTTGTTTGTACTTTTTTTGTTTTATTAGCTGGAAATGTATTTCAAATTGGTATTTATGGAATTTGGGAAAAGGCACTTGATGAACTTGGCTTTGTAGGAAGTTGTCTTTCTTTTGCAGTAATCTACTATTTGATTTTTGAGTCTCTTTTTGCCCGTACCATGGGCAAAATTATCACGGGTTGTATTGTTGTTAATGAAAATGGTTTAAAGCCCAATTTTAAAATTATTTGTATAAGAACTGTATGTCGTTTGATTCCTTTTGATCTATTTTCATTTTTAGGAAAATCAGGAAGATTTTGGCATGATTCTATTTCAAAAACATATGTTGTTGAAAAAGCAGATTTAGAAAAGGATATGGAGATTTTCTATAACTTGGATTTAATTGGTAAAAAAGAAGTAATTTGATAGAATTAGTAGAATTTAACTTTATTCTTTTGTGATAGTTCAAACAAAAAGCATATTTTTGTTGTTTAATAATTTGCGGTAATCAATTAGCTGTTGAAAAACTGCGATCTAAAACATAAAGATGCTTTCAAAAAAGACAAAATACGGAATCAAAGCTTTGACTTATTTAGCCAGACGCGAAAATAATGAACCAGTACAGATTGCCGAAATTGCGAAAAGCGAACATATTTCGATTAAGTTTTTAGAAAGTATTTTGCTGTTGTTGAGAAACTCAGGTTTTCTTGGAGCCAAAAAAGGAAAAGGTGGAGGTTATTATCTGATAAAAGATCCAAAAGACATCAGCATGGCAAAAGTCTACCGTATTCTGGAAGGGCCAATTGCATTATTGCCTTGCGCCAGTCATAATTTCTACGAAAGATGTGATGACTGCGATGATGAATCAACTTGTGCTGCTAGACGTTTAATGACAGAGGTTAGAGATAATACGCTTAAAATATTAGAAAGTAATTCTTTAGCAGATATTGCCTTTTAGTTTTGAACCATATAAGTTATATAAGTTCATTTAATCAAGTTTAGCTTTAGCGCAAAGTCTAAATGAACTCATATAACTTATATGGTTTAGTTTTTTTAAAATATCAATTTATATCCAGCCATAAAAAGCATTACAGCAATAGCATTTCTAAGAAATTGATCTGGCACTTTTCCGCTTAACATACTTCCCATGTAGATTCCTGGAAGCGATCCCATTAATAATTGACCTAATAAGCCTATATCTAAATTTCCCATAGAAGCATGACCGATTCCGGCGACTAAAGTTAAAGGAACTGCGTGCGCAATTTCTGTTCCAACCAATTTTGGGGTTGGTAATAAAGGATAAAGGAAAAATAAGGTTACTGTTCCTAAAGCTCCAGCGCCAATTGAGGTTAAAGTTACGGTTGCTCCTAACAAAATCCCAATTCCGATAGTAAGCATGTTTTGAGTGTGGCTTTCACTATGAAATTTATCGCCGGCATGTTTCTGTGAAAACTTCATTAATTTCTGTTTGAAGATAATAGCGACAGAAGTAAATAATAATGCCCAGCCTAAGCTTTGTTTGATAACACGATTTATAGTTTCAATATCTGTTTTAATGCTGTGAAGTATCCATAAAGTTACCAAAGCGGCAGGAACACTTCCTAAAGTCAGCCAACCCGTAATTTTCCAGTTGATATTCCCTTTTTTATTGTGTACAAAAATTCCTCCAGCTTTAGTAAATGCGGCATAAAGTAAATCGGTTCCTACTGCGGTTGTTGGCGGAATATTAAAGTATAATAAAATTGGCGTCATCAAAGAACCGCCTCCTACACCAGTTAACCCAACAATAAACCCAACTACTAAACCCGCAATGACAAGACCAATCTGAAAATCCATAAAAAAAATTTGGCGCTAAAATAATAACATTTTTACAATTATCCTATAGATTTGGTAGAGATTAAATATGTATTTTTACAAATCACAAAATTAAGCTGTGCTGTTAAGATTTTAAGGAGCAGTGCATAATTTGTTAAATTAATTTACTAATCGTTCTTTAAATATCTTTTATGTTGGTTTAGAGTAGAATAGCTATTGTAAAAAAGTAAATATATTATTTTGATATTTCAAAATATGTAGTACATTTGCAAAGTAATCTACTAAGCCGATAGGGTAATGGATTTTTAAGAGCAAAAACAAATTCTTAAAACATGGAAAATGAACTTAAGTTAAACAACACAGCGGTAAAGTCTAATGCTTTATCAAAGGAAAATTTATGGGTTGTGATACCTGTACTTTTGTTGTTAGGTTTAGTGGCTACACTAATTTATAATCATCACGCTGAGTTTTCTTGGGATGGTTTAGTGCAAGGATTTGATCACAATCTTTTAGCATTCTTCTTAATTGGTGTTTTTGCTCAATTAGTAGATGGTGCTTTAGGAATGGGATATGGGGCCACTTCAACATCGTTTTTATTAGCCTATGGAGTTCCACCAGTTGTGAGCAGTACAGCAGTTCACGTTTCAGAAATGTTTACAACGGGAGCGTCGGCACTTTCTCATCATAGATTCGGAAACATCAATAAAAAACTGGTAAAACATTTATTGATTCCGGGAGTTTTGGGTTCTATAACAGGAGCTTATTTATTGTCTGATGTAATTGACGGTGATGTTATTAAGCCTTATATTGCAGTTTATATGATTGTTTTGGCTTCGATTATTATCAAAAAAGCGTTGAAGAAAAATGTTGAAAAAAAGAAAACTAAAAAATTAGGCGTTTTAGCTGTTTTTGGTGGTTTTATGGATTCAGTAGGTGGCGGAGGCTGGGGGCCAATCGTAACTTCAACATTATTAGGAAGAGGAAGAAACCCGAAATATACAATTGGTTCTGTTAACGCTGCAGAGTTTGCAATTTCATTTGCGAGTGGTATCACATTCATGCTTTTTGGAGGAATTCACGGCTGGCAGGTTATTATCGGATTAATTGCTGGAGGAGTTATCGCAGCGCCAATTGCGGCATTTTTAGTGACTAGAATCAAAAGAAAACCAATGATGATTGCAGTTGGGATTCTAATTATAATATTGAGTTTAAAAACATTATCTAAATTATTGTAAAAGATAATTTTAGAAAGGAGAGATTATGAGTGCGAGTATTGTACAAGAATTATTAGAGAAAACTGCAGCTTTTTCGCTTGACGAAACCTTAGTTTTTTTAGCAAAAGAATTTCCGGGAAAAGTAATTTTTTCGACTTCTTTCGGACAAGAAGATCAGGTAATTACTGATTTTATTGCAAAAAGTAACACCGATATTAAGGTGTTTACTTTAGATACAGGAAGATTATTTCAGGAAACGTATGATGTTTTTCATAAAACATTAAAAAAATACAAAAGACCAATCGAAGTCTTTTTTCCGGAAGCGGCTTCAGTAGAAAATCTGCTTCAGACTAAAGGGCCAAACAGCTTTTACGATTCAGTTGAAAATAGAAAAGAATGCTGTTTTATTCGAAAAGTGGTTCCGTTGAGAAAAGCTTTGGCAGGAAATTCAGTTTGGATTACAGGATTAAGAGCCGAACAATCAGAAAACAGACAAGATTTAAGTTTATTTGAATACGACGGAAACTTCGAAATCATCAAATTCAATCCGTTATTAAAATGGACTTTAGAAGAAGTTGAAACGTATCTGTCAGAAAACAATGTTCCTCAAAATGCTTTACACAAACAAGGTTTCGTAAGTATTGGATGTGCGCCTTGTACGAGAGCAATTTTCCCAGGAGAAGACATCAGAGCCGGAAGATGGTGGTGGGAATCAAGCCATAAAGAGTGTGGTTTACATAGCGCTAAGAAAGAATAAAGAAGCAAGAGCCAAGAAAATAGATTATAGAATAAAGAATATAGATTTAAAGTTCCGAAGGAACGATTCATATTGTAGCGCCGGATTTTAATCCGGGGGAGATGTGGATAGAAACAATAGATTTTTATCCGTTGAAGAGAGAATAATAAGAATAGAATAAAGAGTGGAGATTTTTAGATCAGGTAACTTGAAACTTGAAACCTGAAACAAAATTTTCCACAAACAAAATATCAAACAAAAAAACAATGAGTTCAGTATTAAAAACAAACGCTTTAGAGAGTGAAGCGATATACATTTTCAGAGAAGTAATTTCACAGTTTGACAAACCGGTGTTACTTTTCTCAGGAGGAAAAGATTCTATTACATTAGTGCGTTTAGCGCAAAAAGCATTTTTCCCTGCTAAGATTCCGTTTCCTCTATTACACGTTGATACAGGACATAATTTCCCTGAAACAATTGCTTTCAGAGATAAATTGGTAGAAGAATTAGGTTTAGAGTTGATCGTTCGTAATGTTCAGGATGCTATTGATGAAGGAAAAGTAGTTGAAGAAACTGGAAAATACTCAAGCAGAAACAGTTTACAAACAACAACACTTTTAGATGCAATTGAAGAATTTAAGTTTGATGCTTGTATTGGTGGTGCACGTCGTGATGAAGAAAAAGCAAGAGCTAAAGAACGTATTTTCTCTGTTCGTGATGATTTCGGACAATGGGACGAAAAAAATCAAAGACCTGAGTTGTTTGATATTTTGAATGGAAAAATAGAAAATGGTCAAAACGTTCGTGTTTTCCCAATTTCAAACTGGACAGAATTAGATGTTTGGAGTTATATCGAAAAAGAAAAAATCGAGATTCCGTCAATCTATTTCTCACATAAAAGAAAAGTTTTTTTGAGAGACGGTTTAATCTGGTCGCATTCTCCTTTTGTGTACCAAGAAGAAGACGAACAAATCGAAGAAAGAATTGTTCGCTTCAGAACCGTTGGAGATATGAGCTGTACAGCAGCTGTTGAATCTTACGCAGCAACAATCGAAGAAGTAGTTGGAGAAATCAGATCATCAACCATTTCTGAAAGAGGAGCCAGAATCGATGACAAACGTTCTGAAGCTGCAATGGAGAAAAGAAAACAACAGGGATACTTTTAAGTTGTTGGTTGATAGTTTTTAGTTGACAGCTGAAAACTTCAATAATTACAACAAGAAGACAAAAAAACAGATTAAATATTTTGATGGTTTTAGTTGATGTTTAGAAAAACCAACAACCATAAACCAACAAGCAACAACATAAATTAGAATGGACGTTTTAAAAATAGCAACAGCAGGAAGTGTAGATGACGGAAAAAGTACTTTGATCGGGAGATTATTGTACGATACAAAATCATTGACGACTGATAAAATAGAAGCAATCGAAAAAAGCAGTAAACAAAAAGGATACGATTATCTTGATTTTTCTTTGGCTACTGACGGATTAGTAGCAGAAAGAGAGCAAGGAATCACGATTGACGTTGCGCATATTTATTTTTCGACAGCAAAGAAAAGTTACATTATTGCCGATACTCCGGGTCACGTAGAATATACGAGAAACATGGTTACAGGAGCTTCGACTTCTCAGGTTTCTATTATTTTGATCGATGCGAGAAAAGGTGTAATTGAGCAAACATACCGTCACTTTTTTATCAATAATTTATTGAGAGTAAAAGAAGTAATTGTTGCCATCAACAAAATGGATTTGGTTGATTATTCAGAAGAAGTTTTCAATAAAATCAAAGCTGATTTTGAGGCTTTAAATGCAAAAAGTACATTCAAAGAACAAAACGTAAGCTACATTCCGTTAAGTGCAATCAATGGTGGAAACGTTGTGGACAAATCAGAAAATATGCCTTGGTACAACGGACAAACTGTTTTAGAGCATTTAGAAGGATTGCATTCTCATGATGTTTACGAAGCAGGAAAAGCACGTTTCCCAGTTCAGACGGTTATTCGTCCAAAAACAGAAGAATACCACGATTTTAGAGGTTATGCAGGAAAATTATACGGAAACTCGATTAAAGTTGGAGATGCTGTTACAGTTCTTCCTTCTTTAACAGAATCAACAGTTACTAAAATTCACTTTTTCGACAAAACATTTGACGAAGCTACAGCAGGTTCTTCAATCACAATCGAATTAGAAAATGATATCAATGTTACAAGAGGTGATATGATTGTAAAATCAAGCGAGCTTCCAAAAATTGAAAAAGATATTACCACAACAGTTTGCTGGATGGACAGCAAAAAACTCGTTCCTGGAACAAAATACTTGGTACAACATAATACAAACAGAGTTTTAGCAAAAGTAGAAAGCATTAAAAATACAATTGCTACAGATTACTCAGGAACGACAGAAGCTTCGCAATTAGCCATCAACGAAATCGGAGAAGTGCGCATCAAATTAAGCAAACCGTTATATTTTGATCCGTACAACGAAAACAAATCAAACGGAGCTTTCATCTTAATTGATACAGCAACAAACACAACAGCAGGAGTAGGATTCATTCGCTAGTTGATAGTTGATGGTTTTTGGTTGATAGTTATCTGCCAGCAAACCAACAACCAACAACTGACAACCAACAACTAAAGAGAAATGGAAAGTTTTAGAACAGAAATAGAAAATCCGGTAGTTCAGAAGGAGATTATCGAATTAGAAAAAAAGATTCATTTATTCCGTGGAGGAAAAATTGATGATGAGCGTTTTCGTAGTCTTCGTTTAGCGCGCGGAATCTACGGTCAGCGTCAGGAAGGCGTTCAGATGATTCGTATCAAATTGCCTTATGGAAAAGTAACCAGCGAGCAGTTAAGAAGAATTACTGAAGTATCTGATGAATATTCTACAGGGCGTTTGCACATTACAACGCGTCAGGATATTCAGATTCACTACGTAAGTTTAGACAGAACTCCTGAACTTTGGGCAGATTTGGCTAAAGACGATATTACACTTCGTGAAGCTTGCGGAAACACAGTCAGAAATATCACAGGAAGCGAATTGGCTGGAGTTGACGTAAACGAACCATTTGATGTTTCGCCTTATGCACACGGACTTTTTCAATATTTGTTAAGAAACCCAATCTGTCAGGAAATGGGACGTAAATTCAAAATTTCGTTCTCTTCTTCAGACGAAGATACGGCTTTGAGTTATTTACACGATTTAGGATTTATTCCAAAAATTAAAGACGGACAAAAAGGTTTCAAAATCATGTTTGGTGGAGGTTTAGGATCTCAGCCAGCACATGCTGAATTACTTTCGGAATTTGTTCCGGTAAACGAAATCATTCCGACAGCAGAAGGAATCATTCGTATTTTCGACAGATACGGAGAACGTGCAAAAAGAATGAAAGCGCGTATGAAATTCTTAATCAAAGAAATGGGGAAAGATGCTTTCCTTGATTTAGTTGAAAAAGAGAAAAAAGCCATCGCTTTTGAAACATATGAAATTGATACAACTGCTTTTGACGGACCAATTCCAGAACCAGTTTTAGAAGTTCCGCAAGTTACAATCGAAGATACAGAAGCGTATGAAGCGTGGAAAAAATCGAATGTAATCAAACAAAAACAAGATGGTTATTATGCAATTGGAATCAAAGTTTTATTAGGAGATTTTTATACCGATAAAGCAAGATTATTAGCCGATTTAATTAAGAATTACGGAGCAAATGAATTACGTTTTTCATTGCGTCAAAATATTGTAATACGTCACATAAAAGAAGAGAATCTTCCTTTCTTTTATCAAGAATTAGCCAAACTTGACTTTGTTCAATTAGGATATAATTCAGTTGGAGATATTACGGCATGTCCGGGTACTGATACTTGCAACTTGGGGATTGCAAGTAGTACCGGTATTGCAGAAGAATTAGAAAGAGTTTTAAAAACAGAATATCCTCAGTATTTAAACAACCGCGAAATTGAAATTAAAATTTCAGGCTGTATGAATGCTTGCGGACAACATAATATGTCTGCAATTGGATTCCAGGGAATGTCTATCAACTCAGGAAAACTAGTAGCTCCGGCTTTACAAGTTTTGTTGGGTGGCGGAAGATTAGGAAACGGAGCAGGACGTTTTGCTGATAAAGTAATCAAAGTACCGAGCCGTAGAGGTCCTGATGCGTTGCGTACGATCTTAAATGATTTTGATGCTAACGGAAGCGGACAAAAATTCCTTGATTATTATGATACAAAAGGAGAAAAATATTTCTATGAAATCTTAAAACCTTATGCAGATGTAACCAATTTAACAGAAGCTGATTTTGTGGATTGGGGTAACGCAGACAATTACGTAAAAGCAGTTGGAGTTGGAGAATGTGCCGGAGTGGTGATCGATTTAGTAGCGACATTATTGTTTGAAGCTAAAGAGAAATTAATCTTGGCTCAGGAATCTTTCGACGAGAAAAAATGGTCAGATGCAATTTATCATGCTTATGCAGGATTTGTAAACGGTGCAAAAGCATTGTTATTGGCAGAAAACCAAAAAACAAATCACCACGCAGGAATCGTTGATTTGTTTGATACTGTTTTCATCGAAACTAGTAAAATTGAATTGAACTCAACTTTTAAAGACTTGGTTTACCAAATCAATCAAAATGAACCATCTGAAGCTTTCGCTAAAGATTACATTGCTCAGGCAGTAGTTTTCTTTGACAAAATCGAAACTTTCAGAGCACAGGAATTAGCAAATGCATAATATAAAACCCAAAATAACTTTAGTCGGTGCAGGTCCGGGCGATCCCGATTTACTGACGCTCAAAGCTGTAAAAGCATTGGCTGAAGCAAATGTGGTTTTATACGACGCTTTGGCCAACGAAGAAATTCTGGATTACGCGCCAAAAAATGCGATTAGAATTTTTGTTGGAAAAAGAATCGGAAATCATGCCTACACGCAGGATCAGATCAATCAATTGATTGTCGATAATGCTTTGACTTATGGAAATGTAGTTCGATTAAAAGGAGGAGATCCATTTATTTTCGGAAGAGGCGGTGAGGAAGTTGATTTTGCGGAAAGTTTCGGAATAGAAACCATCGTAGTTCCAGGAATTTCATCAGTAGTTGCGGTTCCTGCAAGTCAGGGAATTTCAATAACAAAAAGAGGAGTTTCAGAAAGCTTTTGGGCGATTACTGGAACAACTTCTGATAGAAAATTGTCTTCAGATGTAGCTTTAGCAGCGCAATCTTCTGCAACTGTTGTGATTTTGATGGGAATGCACAAATTGCCACAAATAATCGATTTGTTTCAAAAAGAAGATAAAGGAAATTTACCCGTTGCGATTATCCAAAACGGAACAACTTCCGAAGAAAAAGTAGGCGTTGGAACAGTAGATTCGATTTTAGAAGTTGTAAGAGAGAAAGAATTAGGTTCACCAGCTATTATTATTTTAGGCGAAGTTGTTCGCGAAAGCAACAAATTAAAAGGATTTTACGAAGAATTTCTATCAAAAGAAGAAATTCGTTAGAATTTATATGTTCCGTTAGGAACATTTCATCGGTAGAAAAAAATAAATGTTTTCACAATAATAATGTTCCGTTAGGAACATATGATTGACACCGATTTTGCAGCGTCAGGTTTTAACCCGAAGTTTGCATTATTAATTGTTCCGTTAGGAACAACATATTGGTAACATGGAACAAAACGAATTATATCCAATATTTCTAAAGCTTCACAATTTAAATGTTTTGATTGTAGGCGGAGGAAATGTAGGGCTGGAAAAGCTTTCTTTCTTGCTAAAGTCAAGTCCGAATGCTAATGTTGAGGTAGTTGCACCGGATTTTCATTTAGAAATTAAGGTTTTAGCAGAAAAACATCCTTCAATTAAATTGACGGAAAAAAAGTTTAAAAAGAAAATGCTTAAAAAACGTCACATGGTAATTGCCTGTACAGACGATTTGAAAGTAAATAAAAAGGTTTACGATTTAGCAAGAAAGCGTTATCTGATTTGCAATATAGCTGATACGCCAGATTTATGTGATTATTATTTGGGCGGAATCGTAACAAAAGGAAATGTAAAAATTGCCATTTCAACAAACGGAAAATCGCCAACAACAGCAAAGAGATTGCGTGAGTTTTTCGAAGAAGTAATTCCGGAAGATATCAATCAAATGGTAGAAAACCTGAATGAATATCGAAAAACCTTAAAAGGCAATTTTGAAGAAAAGGTTAAACGAATGAATGAGATTACCTCTTCATTAAAAAATAAAGAGTAAAAAGGTTTCGGAAAGAAATTAATGATAAAAATCATTGAAAGTACAAGGATTTATTCGTTTCTTTGCGTTATTAAGAATGATTATAAACAACAACATAATGATTAAAACAGATATACTTATAATTGGAGCAGGGCCAACAGGTTTATTTGCCGTATTCGAGGCAGGATTGCTAAAGTTAAAATGCCACATTTTAGATGCGCTTCCACAACCAGGAGGACAACTATCAGAGTTATATCCAAAAAAACCAATTTATGATATTCCTGGGTTCCCAGAAGTATTAGCCGGAGATTTAGTTGACGGATTAATGGAGCAAATCAAACAATTTGAGCCGGGATTTACTTTAGGAGAACGTGCTGAAACAGTTGAAAAGCAAGAAGACGGGACTTTCATTGTAACATCAAACAAAGGAACTAAATTCCACGCGCCAGTTATCGCAATCGCTGGAGGATTAGGAAGTTTCGAGCCTCGTAAACCACTTATCGAAGATATCGAGTTTTATGAAGATAAAGGAGTAAAATACTTCATCAAAAATCCTGAAAAATTCAGAGATAAAAGAGTTGTTATTGCAGGGGGAGGAGATTCAGCGTTAGACTGGTCAATTTTCTTAGCAAACGTAGCTTCAGAAGTGACTTTAATTCACAGAAGAAACGAATTCAGAGGAGCTTTAGATTCTGTAGAAAAAGTACAGGAATTAAAATCAGCAGGAAAAATCAAATTAATCACGCCAGCTGAAGTTATCGGAATCAACGGAGCAGAGCACGTAGAATCTTTGGATATCGAAGAAAACGGAGCACACCGTAAAATCGAATGCGATTATTTTATTCCACTTTTCGGATTAACACCAAAATTAGGTCCAATCGGCGACTGGGGATTAGAAATCGAGAAAAATGCTATTAAAGTAAACAATGCATTAGATTACCAAACTAATATTCCAGGAATCTTCGCTATTGGAGACGTAAACACATATCCAGGAAAATTAAAGTTAATCCTTTGCGGATTCCACGAAGCAACTTTAATGTGCCAAGCTGCATATTCAATCATCAACCCAGGTAAAAAATACGTATTGAAATATACAACAGTTTCTGGAGTAGATGGTTTTGATGGAACTCGTAAAGAAGCTCCTAAAGCGGTTGTGAAGGCGATAGTCTAAGTTGCTAAGACTCTGAGATACTAAGATTCTATATATAAAGCTCAAACTTGCAAAAGTTTGAGCTTTTTTTATTAATCCCAGAGGGATGACATATTTATAGAATAAAATTGATGTCGTTTGACAAAGAGCTCCAGCGGAGCGAAATATATGTCGCTCCGCTGGAGCTCTTGTGTTGTGTTTGTTGTTTTTCTATAAATATTATGCTCCTCCAGAGCTAAAAGACACAGGCAAAAACACAATGTAAATCTGAAACATTTTTTTATAAACACAAAACACATAAAAAACATAGCCAGTGGTTTCAACCACTGGAACACAACGAATAGACGCAACGTATAATCACAATACGTTCCCGCCTTTGAAACCGCGGGCTATGTTCGAAAAAAGGAGCTAATTTTAAAACTTAGAATCTTAGCAACTTAGAACCTTAGAAGCTTGAAGAAAAAACATTTGCAAATCGAAACCCTATTTCATACCTTTGCACTGTTCTTAAAATTATTGTTCGTTATCACGAAAGGCGGAGGGATAGACCCGATGAAACCTTAGCAACCCTTTACCATAAAGAAGGTGCTAAATTCTACTTTATACGACATTTTCCAGTATTAAAGATAGATAACACAAATACATACAGTATTTCTCAAAACTTTTCCAGACAACATACAATATTTACCGAAGCAATTCAGTAGAAGGAGCGAATCATTGGCGCATTTTTGCAGTCAATAGTTCCCGCTGTACACAAATATCTTTTATTCTGAACCCCAGAATAAAAGGATATTTGCTTCCAACGGGGCTAAAGAGCCAGCAATAGTGCACTTTTGGAATCAAAGTAAAAAAAATATCGAAGGTTAAACCCGACAGGTTTTTAAAACCTGTCGGGTTTAAATAGAACCTTCAAAATTAAAAATAAAAAAAGCTTGGCGTCTTAGCGTCTTTGCGGCAAAACAACATGGCAATAACAATTCAAGAAGCAATAAAAAAAAATATCCTAATCCTTGACGGAGCAATGGGAACAATGTTGCAACGCTATAATTTCTCAGAAGAAGATTTCAGAGGAGAGCGTTTCAAAGATTTCCCGCATCCGTTAAAAGGAAACAACGATTTACTATCCCTAACACAACCACAAGCAATCCGCGATGTACATGCCGCTTATTTTGAAGCTGGTGCTGACATCGTAGAAACCAATACCTTCTCTGGAACGACAATCGGTATGGCCGATTATCACATGGAAGATTTGGTTTACGAGTTAAACTACGAATCGGCAAAACTCGCACGCGAGGTTGCCGATGAGTTTACCGCTAAAAATCCAGAGAAACCTCGTTTCGTAGCCGGTTCAATTGGCCCGACAAACCGTACAGCAAGTATGTCACCAGACGTAAACGATCCAGGTTACAGAGCCGTAACGTTTGACGATTTACGAATCGCGTACAAACAACAAGCAGAAGCTTTAATGGACGGTGGCTGTGATTTGCTTTTAGTAGAAACGATTTTCGATACTTTAAACGCAAAAGCAGCGCTTTTTGCAATCGAAGAAGTAAAAGAAGAACGTAATCTTGATATTCCAATCATGGTTTCAGGAACGATTACAGATGCTTCAGGAAGAACGCTTTCTGGGCAGACAGTTGAAGCGTTTTTGATTTCCGTTTCGCATATTCCGTTATTAAGTGTAGGATTCAATTGCGCTCTTGGAGCCGATTTGCTGAAACCGTATTTAAAAACATTAGCGCACAATACAAGCTTTAATGTTTCGGCGCATCCAAACGCTGGATTACCAAACGCTTTCGGACAATACGATGAAACGCCAGAACAGACACAAGCATTCATTAAAGAATATTTAGAAGACAATTTAATCAATATTATTGGAGGTTGTTGCGGGACAACTCCAGACCACATCCGATTAATGGCTGAGGTTGCGAAGGATTATAAACCGAGGGTTGCGCCGGTTATTGGGTAACATTTCCGTTTCCTGCAAGGTTTTCAAAACCTTGTAGGTATAATTTTGTTGAGGTATAAAATCAGAAACCTCCAAGGTTTTGAAAACCTTGCAGATTAGGATGAAGAAAAAATTTCGAAAGAACAATACATTTTGTAGTAAAGGAAATTATTCCGTTGAAATTGTAAAAGACAATTATGAGTTTAGAGAAACAACCTTATAATGAACTTATAGATAAAATTGGTAGTTTGTTGCAACAAGGAAGGCAACAGGCTGCGCAATCTGTCAATACAATTTTAGTGCAGACTTATTGGTATGTTGGTCAACATATTGTAGAGTTTGAGCAAAAAGGAAATCAAAAAGCTGAATACGGAAGTCAATTACTGGATACGCTTTCTAATGATTTGACACAAAAGTATGGTAAAGGTTTTGGTCGTTCGAATCTTTTTCAGATACGTCAATTTTATATCAAGTTTCAAAATATCCAGACACTGTCTGGACAATTAACTTGGAGTCATTATACAGAGATATTAAAATCAAATAATGATTTAGAATTGGGTTTTTATGCTAAACAATGTCAGCATGAGCGTTGGAGCGTAAGAGAATTAAAACGTCAAATGAAGAGTTCATTGTTTGAAAGATTAGCTTTAAGCAAGGACAAAGAAGGCGTTTTGAGATTGGCTAAAGAAGGACATATTGTAGAAAATGCCGAAGATTTGATTAAAGATCCATTTGTATTGGATTTTTTAAATATTCCTGAACAATATCAATATTTAGAAAATGAACTGGAAGAAAAAATTATTTCTAATTTACAACAGTTCATTATGGAAATGGGAAAAGGATTTGCCTTTATTGGCAGACAATACCGAATGAGTATTGGTGGTCGACATTTTTATCTCGATTTGCTTTTTTATCATCGAATATTGAAATGTTTTGTTTTGGTAGACTTAAAAAGAGGCGAAATTGATCATCAGGATATTGGTCAAATGAATTTGTATCTGAATTATTTCAAAAAGGAAGAAGCAACTGAGGGAGATAATGAACCAATTGGGATTGTTTTAGGTGCACATAAAAATCATATTTTGGTTGAATATGCCACTGATAGTATTACAAACAAAGTGTTATTGAGTAAATATCAACTGTATTTGCCAGATAAAAAAACACTTCAAAATCAGTTGGACAGATTATTGGAAGAATAAAGAATAAAATAGGAACTCGGTAAACATAAACGTCTTATGAAACCGAGTTTGCGTGAGGGATAGAAGAGAAAATCCCACAGCCTGACGAAGGAAGAGCGAGGACTTGTAACGGATAGCCCGACCCGGAGGGACACGCCCAAAATATTAAAAAGATTACAGGTTTAATAACCTAAAAAATATAGAATAAAAAACTCAGAACCTTAGCATCTTAGGATCTCAGTAACTTAAAAAAAAATGACAGAAAAAAGAAGAGACCTTGTATTATCAGGATTAGAACCGTTGATTATTACGCCGGAAAGTGTTTTCGTGAACGTTGGCGAGCGTACAAACGTAACAGGTTCAAGAAAATTCTTGAGATTAATCAAGGAAGAGAAATACGACGAGGCACTTGATATTGCAAGACAACAGGTAGAAGGAGGAGCACAAATCATCGATATTAATATGGATGAAGGAATGCTAGACGGTGTTACGGCAATGACCAAATTTTTGAATTTAATTGCTGCAGAACCAGATATTTCGAGAGTGCCGATTATGATTGACAGTTCGAAATGGGAAATCATTGAAGCAGGTCTAAAGGTAGTACAAGGAAAAAGCGTCGTAAACTCGATTTCGTTAAAAGAAGGAGAAGAAGCCTTTATTCATCACGCCAAATTAATCAAACGTTACGGTGCGGCTGCGATTGTTATGGCTTTTGACGAAGTAGGTCAGGCTGATAATTACGATCGTAGAGTGGAAATTTGTGCGCGTTCGTATGATATTTTGGTGAACAAAGTAGGCTTTCCTCCACAGGACATTATTTTCGATTTGAATATTTTCCCAGTTGCAACCGGAATGGAAGAACATAGATTGAACGCTTTGGATTTCTTTAGAGGAACAAAATGGGTTCGTGAGAATCTTCCGCATGCGCATATTAGCGGTGGAGTGAGTAATGTTTCGTTTTCTTTTAGAGGAAACGATACTGTTCGTGAAGCGATGCACTCGGTGTTTTTATACCATGCGATTAAAAATGGAATGACGATGGGAATCGTAAACCCAGAAATGCTGACGATTTACGATGATATTCCGAAAGATTTATTAGAATACGTTGAAGACGTAATTTTAGATAGACGCGACGATGCAACCGAAAGACTTTTGGATTTTGCTGAAAGTGTAAAAGGGGAAGCAAAAAGCGACGAAAAAACGGTTCAGGAGTGGCGTTTTGGAACTGTTCAGGAGCGTATTACACATTCATTGGTAAAAGGAATTGATGCTTTTATTGAAGAAGATGTAGAAGAAGCGCGTTTGGCCGCAACAAAACCAATTGAAGTTATTGAGATCAACTTAATGGCCGGAATGAATGTGGTTGGAGATTTATTCGGAAGCGGAAAAATGTTCTTGCCACAAGTAGTAAAATCGGCTCGTGTAATGAAAAAAGCGGTGGCTTATTTATTGCCTTTTATTGAAGCGAGCAAACAAGCCGGAGACAAACAAGGAAACGGAAAAATCTTGATGGCAACCGTTAAAGGTGACGTTCACGATATTGGTAAAAACATAGTTTCGGTAGTTTTGGCTTGTAATAATTATGAGATTGTAGATCTTGGTGTCATGGTTCCTCCGGAAAAAATTATTTCGGCTGCAATCGAACATGAAGTAGACATTATTGGATTAAGCGGACTGATCACACCTTCGCTTGACGAAATGGTTTATTTGGCCAAAGAATTAGACAAACAAGATATTAAAATACCGATTATGATTGGTGGAGCAACGACTTCGCGCGCGCATACAGCCGTGAAAATTGCGCCTCAATACAGAGAAACAGTAATTCACGTAAACGATGCTTCGAGAGCCGTTACCGTTGCTGGAAATCTGTTAGATCATAACCGAAAAATATATGCGGCAGATATTCGTGCAGAATACGATTCGTTTAGAGAAACATTTTTAAATCGTTCAAGAGATAAAAACTTCCTAACGATTGAAGATGCCCGTAAAAACAAATTGCCATTGGATTGGAGTGAATATACTCCAGTTAAACCAAAAGTAATCGGCGCACAAACCATCGAAGTAGAATTGGATGTTTTGGTTCCATATATCGACTGGACACCATTTTTCCAGACTTGGGAATTGTACGGAAAATATCCAGCAATTTTAACGGATGAGGTTGTGGGTAAAGAAGCAACTTCTGTTTTCAACGATGCTCAGGCAATGCTGAAAGTGATTTTGGCTGAAAAGAAATTAAAAGCAAAAGGTATTTACGGAATTTTCCCTGCGAATCAAGTAAATGATGACGATATCGAATTGCGTGATGAAAATGGAAAAGTGTTAGAGAAGTTTTTGACTTTAAGACAACAATCACAAAAAACAAAAGGTGCTCCAAACATCGCTTTAGCCGATTTTATTTTGCCAAAAGACAGTGGCGTAACCGATTATATGGGAGCTTTCTGTGTAACAACTGGTTTTGGTGTAGACGAATGGGCAGCAGAATATGAAAAGAATTTAGACGATTATAATTCGATTATGGTGAAAGCGCTTGCCGATCGTTTTGCTGAGGCTTTCGCCGAATATCTTCACGAGCGAGTGCGTAAAGATTTCTGGGGTTATGATGCTGAAGAAGCTTTATCCAACGAAGAATTGATTAAAGAAAGTTATAAAGGAATTCGTCCAGCTCCGGGTTATCCGGCTTGTCCAGATCACTTAGAGAAGCCAACAATCTGGAAACTTTTGGATGTTGAAAAACAGATAGGAGTAAAGCTGACAGAAAGTATGGCGATGTGGCCGGCTTCATCAGTTTCAGGATATTATTTCGGAAACCCGAAAAGCCGTTATTTCGGACTCGGAAAAATAAAAGAAGATCAGGTTACAGATTACGCAAAACGTAGAAATGTACCGCTTGATTACGCAATGAAATGGTTAAACCCTAATATAGCAGATTAAATTAGTCGAAAGTCAAAAGTCGTAAAGTCCGAAAGGAAAGACTTTAGACTTTAGGCTTTACAACTTTAAGACTTAATAATGAAAGTAACAGAACATATAGAAAACGCCAAAGGAAAAACATTATTCTCATTTGAAATTATTCCGCCTCAAAAGGGGAAGAGCATTCAGGAATTATACGATAATATTGATCCGTTAATGGAGTTTAATCCGCCATTTATTGATGTAACGACTTCTCGTGAAGAATATATTTATATTGATAAAGGTAACGGACTTTTAGATAAGAAATTAACTCGTATGCGTCCGGGAACGCTTGGAATTTGCGCTTCTATAAAGCACAAATACAATGTTGATACGGTTCCGCATTTGCTTTGTGGCGGTTTTACCAAAGAAGAAACCGAGTATATGTTGGTTGACTGTCATTATTTAGGAATTAATAACGTAATGGCGCTTCGTGGTGACGCTATGAAAGATGAACAATCTTTCGTTCCAAAAGCTGGAGGAAATCATTATGCAATTGATTTAGTAAAACAAATTAAAGACTTAAACTGCGGACAATATCTGCACGAAGTAATCGATGCCGATAACAAAGCCGATTTTTGTATTGGAGTTGCAGGTTATCCAGAAAAGCACTTAGAATCTCCTTCTTTACAATCGGATTTAAAAAGATTAAAAGAAAAAGTTGATGCAGGAGCTGATTATGTAGTAACGCAGATGTTTTTTGATAATTCGAAATATTTTGCTTTCGTAGAAAAAGCAAGAGAAATGGGCATCACAATTCCGATTATTCCCGGAATTAAACCAATCGCCGTTCAAAGACATTTACAGGTTTTACCGCAGATTTTCAGAATCGATTTACCAGAAGATTTAATCGATGCTGTAGATAAATGCAAAAATAACGCTGAAATCAAACAAGTCGGAATCGAATGGGCAGTTCAGCAGTCATTAGAATTAAAAGCCGCCGGAGTTCCGTTTTTACACTATTATTCAATGGGTAAATCTGAGAACATTCGTCAGATTGCGAGTCAGGTTTTTTAGTTTTCTAACCGATATAACGTAGGTTTGTCATTTCGACGAAGGAGAAATCACACTCGGATATCTACAAAGATTGGAGGATATACTTTGCGGAGTTTCTATTGTGATTTCTCCTTCGTCGAAATGACAAGAATGTGGAAAATGATGATGATTGGAATTTGGAATTTTTTTAATTGGAATTTAATTTAAAAGATTATGAAACAAGAAGAACTACAAGCCATAGCCTCTCAATTAAAACATCCATCGGGAGAAAAAGGAATCGAAATGGGCAATATGATGAACGAAACGAACATCAATATGACCAAACATTCGATTCTGAATCTAAATATTTCAAACGAAAACAGAATTCTGGAACTTGGCCACGGAAACGCAGGCCACGTAGAATTTTTGTTTGAACAAGCTGAAAAACTCAAGTATTGCGGACTTGAAATGTCGGAACTGATGTTTCAGGAAGCGAGACAGATCAACCGAAATTTTGTTTCTCAAAAACAGGCTTTCTTTTCACTTTATGACGGAAATATTATTCCGTTTGAAGATGGATTATTCGATAAAATATTTACGGTAAACACGATTTATTTTTGGCAGAAGCCTGAAGAATTGCTTTCAGAAATCTATAGGGTTTTAAAACCTAATGGTAATTTCTGTTTGACATTTGCCGAAGAAGATTTTATGAGAAAACTGCCTTTTACGCAATTCGAATTTGAATTGTACAGTACAGAAAAAGCGCAGGAATTAATCAAAAAATCAGATTTTAAAATCGTTTATACCGAAACACAGACAGAACAAGTAAAAAGCAAAACCGGCGAATTGGTTGAGAGAGCTTTTACTACTATTGTGTTGGAGAAATAGATTTTTTTGCCACAGATTATACAGATTAAAAGGATATTTTTTCTTTTGCCACTAATTTCACAAATTTCCTCTAATTAATTTGTTCATTTTAAAATCTGTGTAAATCACTTTAATCTGTGGCAAAAAAATAAATCTTGGCATTTTTTTGAGTACTTTCATTCTTTATTATTAACCTTTCTGATATACAATTATGGAAGTTAAGAAAATCAATTTTTTGCAGAGTTACAGCAGTATTTTATGGCTTCTGGGCGGAATTATAGTCGGAAGTATTTTCGGGTTAGTATTTGGCGAAGATGTTCTGATCATAAAACCGCTGGGTGATATCTTTTTGAATTTACTTTTCACTGCCATTATTCCACTGATTTTTTTTACGATTGGTTCTTCGATTGCCAATTTGGAGCGTACAGAAAAATTAGGAAAACTGTTTGTTATCATGATTTTGGTTTTTCTTGCTACAATTCTGATTTCGGCCATTGTAATGATTTTTGCTGTTTATCTTTTTCCTATTCATGAAGATATAGCAATTGCGAAAGTTCCCTTTGAAGAAGTGGCATCAGGATCGGCAGGAGATCAAATTGCAAAACTGCTTACAGCCAATGATTTCTTCGAATTATTGTCCAGAAAAAGCATGTTGGCATTGATTATTTTCTCTTTTTTAGTTGGTTTTGCCACATTACAATCAGGGGAAAAAGGAAAAGCTTTTAAGAGTTTTCTGGATTCAGGAAACGAGGTAATGAAACAGCTTTTGAACATCATCATGAAATTGGCACCAATAGGTTTAGGAGCTTATTTTGCTTATCAAGTTGGAGTTTTCGGACCACAATTACTGGGAGTTTATGCGAAACCAATGGCAGTTTATTATGCAGCTTGTATTTTCTATTTCTTTGTATTTTTCAGTTTATATGCATTTGTCGCTGGGGGGAAAAGAGCTTTCAAAGTTTTTTGGAGCAATAATATAACGCCGTCTTTAACCGCAATAGGAACTTGCAGTAGTATTGCAACCATTCCTGCAAATTTAGATGCAGCAGAAAAAATGGGAATTCCATCACATGTCAGGAATTTAGTCATTCCGCTTGGAGCGCCTTTGCATAAAGACGGTTCAAGTATGTCTTCCATCTTAAAAATAACTTTTTTGTTTGCCATGTTTGGGAAAGATTTTTCAGATCCAATGACCATTCTTCTGGCTTTAGGAATTACAGTTATCGTTTCAATTGTCGAAGGCGGAATCCCAAATGGAGGTTATATAGGTGAGATTTTAGCCATTACCGTTTATGGTTTCCCAATGGAACAAGCTTTACCAGTTGCCATGATTCTAGGAACTCTAGTCGATCCAATCGCTACTTTATTAAATGCTAACGGAGATGTAATCTGTTCCATGATGGTTTCTAGGTTCTCCGAAAAAAACAAGATGGTAGCTTTTCTATAAAATTTTAATTCTTTAAAAAATACTAAAAACAACTTGTCTCATGTTGAATGGCTTCGACTTCGCTCAGCCTGACAACTTGAAGATTAAATACTTTATATTATGAATTCAATATTACAACACGATCTCAATAATTTCGAAAATATTTTAGAAAAAGCAAAACAACAGGGAATCGAATTTCTGAATAATCTGGAAAATATTCCAACTTCAAATAAAAATACAATTGATCCAAAACGTAGTTTGAACGAATTAGGTTTAGGTTCTGATGAAGCTTTAAAAGAGTTTAAAAATCGTTTAGCTCCTTTATTAGTTTCGTCTCCAGGACCTCGTTATTGGGGATTTGTAACGGGAGGTTCAACACCGGCTTCTATTGTTGGCGATTGGCTGGCATCTGTTTACGATCAAAATACGCAATCGGTAACTTCTCAGGGCGGAAATTCGGCTTTAATTGAATTTGAAACGATTAATTTATTATTACAATTATTAGAACTTCCTGATTCTTTTTTAGGCGGATTTGTGACAGGAGCTACGATGTCCAATTTTACGAGTTTAGCAGTTGCCAGACAATGGTTTGGAAAACAGTTTGGAAAGGATTTTGCTAAAAACGGGATCACTGAAACCATCAATATTTTAACAGCAACGCCACATTCTTCTTCTGTAAAATCATTATCAATGTTAGGAATCGGAAGCCAGAATTATACGGTTGTAAAAACAATCGAAGGCAATCGTGAAGCTTTGGATATTGCCGATTTAGAAGAAAAAATCAAAGCATTAAATGGAAAACCTTTTGTTCTAATCTCAAGTGCAGGAACTGTAAACACTGCTGATTTTGATGATTTTGAAGCGATTGCAACATTAAAAGAAAAATACAATTTTTGGTGGCATATTGACGGTGCTTTTGGTGGATTTGCGGCTGTTTCAGAAAAATACAAACACTATGTAAAAGGCTGGGAAGATGCAGACAGTATTACAATTGACTGTCATAAATGGCTGAATGTTCCTTATGAAAGCGCATTTTATTTGATTAAAAAAGACCACATCGATCTCCAGATAGAAACGTTTCAAAACTCAAATGCACCATATTTAGGAAATGCTTTGGAGAATTTTAATTATCTGAATGTAGTTCCTGAAAATTCACGCCGTTTAAGAGCACTTCCGGTTTGGTTTTCTCTAGTGGCTTATGGAAAAGAAGGTTTTCAGGATTTAATTGAAAAAAGTACATTATTGGCGCTTCATTTTGGAAATGCGTTAATTGATGATGGTAGATTTGAACTTTTGGCTCCAATTCGTTTAAATAATGTTTGTTTTACTTTAAAAGGGAATGAAAATCAGGATAAAGTAAACGGATTTCTAGCAAAATTAAATGATACTGGAAAAGTATTTATGACGCCGACTTTTTATCAAAATAAAAAAGGTATTCGTGCTTCATTTGTAAACTGGCGAACTACTGAAGAAGATATTAAAATTGTAATTGAAGTGATGAAGGATATTATTGATGATAATTTCTAAAATATAGAAGAGCCTGTTTGAAGGAACAGGCTCTTAACTAACACAAAAAAAAACAAAAAACAAGGTATTTAAAGAACGAAACTTTTATATACGGTATGTAAATGCAATTGTCGCAATACGATTGTCGAGGTCATATCTCTTGTCAATACTAGTCTGCGCAACTACAGATTTGATGTAGAAATTATTGGTATTGAAAACATCAGTGAAATTAAGTTTGATGTTTCCCTTTTTTGCTAAAACTTGCTTTGAAATTCCGATGCTGAAATCAAAGAAACCATCTCTTTGGTAAACTCCCAGATTAGATTTGGATTGATATTGTGCATTTCCTTCTGCTTTCCAAGTATCAGTAATAGTGAAAGAATTTTGAACGCTTACATTCAAAGTCATGATAGGATCAATGGTAGAACTGTTTAAAACATTCCCCATAAACTTATTCTCAAAAACATTAAATAAAGTATTTACAGACCACCATTTATTTAATTCGGTAGTATTTGTAATGTTTACTCCGTAATTATAAGATTTGTCCACATTTATTTGGGTAGTAACTGTGGTGTTAGTGTCTGGATTATAATTGTAAACTTCCGTGAAAACATCTTTTGTGCTGTTGAAATAAACAGAAGCCATAAAATTACTTTTCCAGGCATAACCAATTTCCATGGCATGCGTAATCTCTGGAATCAAGTTCGGATTTCCTTGTGAATAATTGAATGAGTCATCATAGAAACGAAACGGATTCAAATCAAACTGACTTGGTCTGTTGATTCTTTTACTGTAAGAAGCATGGGCAGAGTGATTACTTGTAAACTCATATTTTAGAGAAAGACTCGGAAACCATTTTAAATAATCATCTTTATGCTGTTCGTTTAATGTTTTCTGATCAATGTTTATTGCAGTGTATTCAGTTCTTAAACCAGCCTGAATATTTAATTTTTCCAGCTGATATTTATAATTCGCATAAGCGGCATAAATCTGCTCATTGTATTCAAAATGATTGGTCGAATTAAAATCGATTAACCATTGATTGTTATCGTAATATTCGTAAACAGATGGATTGTTGTTGTTTTTAATACTGGTTTTAAAACCCCATTCCATAGATTGCTTTTCTTTGAACGGATTTACAAAATCAACTTTTCCTGTGAAGACTTTTAACTGAGAAGGGATGTATCCGCGTCGATCGTTTACGGTCGTTGCATTGGCTGTATTAGCAGCACTTTGAAACTGATTTGATCTGAATTTTGAAGTTTCATATTCAAAATCAAAAGACATATTTTTTCCTTCGGTATTAAATTTATGAACTCCAGAAAAAGCATAGGTATAATCAAACCATTTTTCTTTACTGTCATTATAAGTAATGGCATCAAAAATAGGCTGATTGGCTGTGTTTACAACAGTATTAGTTCCGTCAGCCATATTTTGATAACGGCCAATTTTGGCATCAACATAAACCTCTAAATTAGTTTTAGGAGAAACCTCGTATTGTGTTCCAACTTTAAAATTATTAGAAGTTAAAGGTTCATCTGTAATCGAGGTCTGATGATTTTTACTAGCAATTTCCTGACGCGTCTGATTGGTAAACTGAACTTGATTGAATTTTTTATGTTCTTCTTCGCCTCGGAAAGTATAGCTGTAATTTCCAAAAACGCCCCATTTGTCTTTATTATAATTTAAGTTGAAACCAGAATTGGTTCTGTTTTTTCGGCCTCTTCCATAGCTTGTAAAAGCCGTTCCTTTTAATCCAGAAGTATTTGGTTTCTTTAAAATAATATTGATAATTCCAGCTTTACCTGCTGCATCATATTTAGAAGAAGGATTTGTAATCACTTCGATCTGCTTGATATTAGATGAGGTAGTAGCTTTTAAATAATTGGCTAATTCTTTCTGTGAAAGCTGTGTCAGTTTACCATTTATCATTACGGCAACACCTTGTTGTCCGCGAATAGACAAATCGCCATCCTGAGACACAACAACTCCTGGCGCACGTGACAATACGTCAAGTGCGGTCCCGCCTTCAGACACGATGCTGTTTTCTACGTTAAAAACGAGACGGTCTGACTTCTGTGTGTATAGAACTTTCTTTTTGCTAATCACAATTTCTTCTAATGCATTTATAGTCGTTTCAACAATGCTGTCATTTTTTTCTTTTTCTTGTGAAAATCCATATACCGAAAAAGCAAGCATTATGGAGGTTATGATATTTTTCATTTGGTTTGAATTTTAGCATTTTCTAAATCCATGATTTAGAAAACAATCTTTTTTAAGCTTTTGAACTAGAATTTTATTGCAGTACAATTTTTTCCAATTGATTTGAAAACTTTTCTTGAAGATTTGATGCGTAAATTAAAACAGCTGAAATATTTTTTTTGAAGGTGTGGAGTGTACGTAACATACTTGTGGCATTTATATTTTGATGTGCCAAAGATATAAACTATTTATAATAAGTCTAAATAAAAATAGAATTAATTTGTGATTTATGTGTAAATGATTGATTTTAAAGGGTAAGTAAAAGAAAAAGCGGTATGTTTTTAATCAAAAACATACCGCTTTTTTTACTGGAAACTGTTACTGTGACCGAAAACTTATTTAGTAATCTCTCTAAATACAGCTTCCAGGTTTTTATTTTTTTGATTCAATTGCAATGTTTTTAAACCATTTTCATTGGCAAAATCAAAGATGGCAGGACGCATATCTTTTTCGGTAATAAAAGTTAGTTCCCAGGTCATGTCATGTGTATTGATATAAGAAGAAATGTTTTCCAATTTAGCTAAAAGCTGTTCTTCTACTTTGTAATCAAACTCAACTTCAATAACTTGTTCTTTATCTGCAGTCACTAAATGGTCTAATTTATTATCGGCAACGATTTGTCCTTTGTCAATAATTATGACACGATCGCAGATGGCTTCAACTTCCTGCATGATATGAGTGGATAAAAAAACAGTTTTATTTTTACCTGCATTTTTAATCACATTACGAATTTCCATTAACTGGTTAGGGTCCAGTCCGGTAGTTGGTTCATCCAAAATTAAAACTTCTGGATCATGAAGTAAAGCATTTGCTAAACCAACACGCTGGCGGTATCCTTTAGAAAGCTGGCTGATTTTTTTATGGCTTTCAGGTGTCAGTCCTGTCAGTTGAATGACTTCTTCAATTCTTGATTTTGGCACGTTGTAAACATCGGCATTAAAAGCCAAATACTCACGAACATACAAGTCCAAATACAACGGATTATGCTCTGGCAAATACCCTATCGAACGTTGTACTTCTTTTTCGTTTGTCATGACATCGTGGCCATTTACAAGGGCTGAGCCACTATCGGCAAGTAAATAAGTGGTCAAAATTTTCATCAAAGTAGATTTTCCAGCTCCGTTTGGACCAAGAAATCCTACGATTTCTCCTTTCTCAATTTTAAAAGAAATTTCATTTAAAGCTTTTTGCTCTCCGTAACTTTTTGATATACTGTTTACTTCTATCGACATGACTTTTTGTTTGCTACAAAAGTAAACAGAAATAGTTTCGATTGCTACATTTTACCTTTTAAAGTAATTAATAAAAAAAACATAAAGTCCTTTATTCACGGCATTGTTATTGTTAAAGGAATGCTAAAATTAAAAATAAACCCAAATCATGAAAAAAATTCTAGTGATGGCTGCATTAGCTATCTGCAGTTTTGCAAATGCACAAAAAGGAACAATCTTAGTTGGTGGTAGCATCGGTTACACTTCTGAAAAATCAGAGTTCAGATTTACTGAAGCTAAAGCAAGTACTTTTACTTTCGCTCCTAAAGTTGGTTACCAATTCCACGAAAACTGGACAGTTGGAGGAGAACTTTCATTAAGCTCAACCGATGTTGACAATTCAAGCGAAAAATATAAAGACAATAAATTTAGAACTGGAGGTTTCGTACGTTATACGAAATCATTAAGCCAGACTTTTTCTGTTTTTGCAGATATGGGAGCAGGTTTCCAAACTGTAAAAAACAAAGATTATGCTACTAACAATAGTTATGTAAGATACAAAGGAGATGGTGCTTATGTAGATGTAACTCCAGCACTTTTCATCAACATGAAAAAAGGTTTTGGTCTTAACTTCAGTATTGGTGGTTTAGGATACGAAACATTAAGCTATGACGATAATGGAGAAGATTACAGCAAGTTCTACTTCAATTTCGGTAAAACATTTAATATCGGAATTTCTAAAAACTTCTGATCTTAAGTTTTATAAAATTCAATTTCAGAAAGCATCTGTCGCGGCAGATGCTTTTTTTTATAACTATTTCTTTTTATTTTCTTTAATAATTAGACTTTTTAAAACATCTAGTTTATTTAATTGTCAAGAAAATTAGTACTGATTTGTCTTGGTACTTAAATTGTTGTTTGTCTATGAAATCTTAAATAGACATAAACAATGAAAAAAATGCTACTTATTCTTGCATTGTCAGTATTTGGCTTTGCAAATGCCAGCGAAAGTAAAACCGAAACGAATCATAACCAAATATGTAGCGCTTTTGAACAAGCAGAAAATGAACTGCGGTATGACTGTTTTTTGTAATTAAGCATAGTACAACATTGAAATTTTAATTTTTTAGCCACGAATTCACGAATTTTTACAAATCTTAAGTTTAAAATAATTCGTGAATTCGTGGCGAATAAAACTTAATCTGTTGCCTATTTTTATCCTAAAATAAAACGTATTTTTGACGTTTAGATGAATAATCTAAAATCTAAATTCAGAAATCTAAAATTCAAAAATGAACTGGGAACAACTTTTATCCTTAAGACGTCAGGGAGATACAAGCAAAAGATTACGTGTAGAACAAGATGATACTCGTTTGGGTTTTGAGGTAGATTATGACCGAATTATTTTCTCATCTGCTTTTAGAAGTTTACAAGATAAAACACAGGTTATTCCGCTTTCTAAAACCGATTTTGTGCACACGCGTTTAACGCATAGTCTGGAAGTTTCGGTTGTAGGACGTTCGCTGGGGCGTTTGGTTGGAAAGAAAATCATAGAGAAATATCCTTATCTAAAAGAAGTTCATGGTTATCATATGAATGATTTTGGAGCTATCGTGGCGGCAGCTTCTTTGGCACACGATATTGGTAATCCGCCTTTTGGACATTCGGGTGAAAAAGCAATTGGAGAATATTTTTCGATTGGAAATGGACTGAAATTCAGAAATCAATTAACTGATAAACAATGGCAGGATCTCATTGATTTTGAAGGAAATGCAAACGGATTTTCTGTATTAACGGCAAGCCGTCCAGGAATTGATGGCGGACTTCGTATTTCGTATGCTACTTTAGGTGCTTTTATGAAATATCCAAAAGAAAGTCTTCCGAAGAAACCGACCAATGATATTGCAGATAAAAAATACGGTTTCTTCCAGTCGGATAAATTATTTTTTGAGGAAGTAGCTAAGGACATGGGAATGATTGCCAATAAATCTGGAGATGATATTGGTTTTGAAAGACATCCATTGGCTTATTTGGTTGAAGCGGCAGACGATATTTGTTATACGATCATTGACTTTGAAGACGGAATAAATTTAGGCCTGGTTTCTGAAGATTATGCTTTAGAATATCTGATCAAATTGGTAAAAGATAATATTGGCGTTGCAAAATACAAAACATTAGAAACCAAAGAAGATCGAATCAGCTATTTGCGCGCGCTTGCAATTGGCTCTTTAATTAATGATGCTGTTGATGTTTTTATTGAAAATGAAGAAGCAATTCTGGCTGGGAAATTCCCTTATGCTTTAACAGATAAAAGCAAATACAAGGCCCAGATGAATGATATCATCAAATTAAGTATTGAGAAAATTTACCAAAGTCGTGAAGTGATTGAAAAAGAGATTGTGGGTTATCAGATCATCCAGACTTTATTGGACAAATTTATTACCGCTTTCAATAATAAATATGAAGGAACAGCTTCAAACTACGACAAATTGATTTTGAAGATGTTGCCGGAAAAACATCACTTAGATAAAGGAAATTTATACGAACGTTTATTACATATTTGTCATTATGTTTCATTGCTGACAGACGGAAATGCATTGGAATTATACGAAACAATCCAAGGCCAGAAAAAGCGTTAGTAAAATATTAAACAAATAAAAAAGCATCTTTTAGAATATTCTAAAAGATGCTTTTTTTATAGCTGTTACTTTATTTATTTGAAAGCATAAACCAGACCAACTCCAAGTACTTGTCTTAACTGCATTCTTGGTCCGTCGTTTACTTGACTTTTTGCTCCTGTAGTAGGATCTACAACATCTTTTTTAGTTTTAATGTCATCATCATAAATCAAGTGAACTCCAATATTTGCTTTTACATACGCATTTACCACAAGATCTAGACGAGTATCATAATCGATATCGACATTTCCGAATTTGTTTAAATAATCGGTATATAAGCTTAATCTGTTTTCGTAGAAAACATTTTTATAGATTTCGTTTTTCATGTAAGCTGTAAAAAGGATACCAAACTCGGCTTTTACCTTTTGACCTTCTTCAATTAAAATTTGCTGTGTAGGATCAAGCGGGTCTGGTGCATATACCGCTTTCTTAACACCGAAAGAACCTTGATTCGCAAGATATTGATCTAATACTAAAGTAGTTTTTAACGTAATTGGAGAGAAATAAAATACTCTGTTTTTAGCTTTATTGGCATTCTCCGCTCCGGCTCCCAGAAAGATATAGGCTGGAGCAAAAGGTTTAGAGATTGCAACATCTCTGTTTGGATAATTATAACCGTTTGTAAACTGAGTGTTGAAATTTAATTTTGATGAGTAGTACCAGTTTGAAGCTGTGTCTTTTCTAAACCCGTAAGTCGAGTTAAACTGGAGAGCGTCGTCAGTTTTTCTTAACTCTGTTCCATCTTGTTTGTTTAAACCATATTTTACGATAAGTTCGTTAACCCATTTATGGTTTTTCTTTATATAAGTTCGTCCAAATTCTCCTTTAAATAAACCCGAGATAGAGCTGGTTCCCCCGGCACTCCAGTTTACAAAAGCAATTTCGGAAATATCAAAACCAAGTTGATTCTTTTTTGACCAGTTAGAAGGCGGTTTTGGCGCCTGATTCGGACTCAAAGTCGTTTGTATAATCTGTGCGAAACTGCTCGAGGCACATAAAAGTAAAAATAATAAAAGGGTAGAACGCAATAATTTCATTAGGTAATTTTTTTTTGGTATCGCAAAATAATTATTTTGAACGGTTAGAAAAAAGGTTTACTAAACTTTTAACGTCAACTTTACAGATTTGTTGCAGTTGGTTTACTGTTCCATGCTCGATAAATTCATCTGGAACACCCATAATTTCAATCTCATTTTTGAAATTATTAGATGCTGCAAACTCCAAAATTGCACTTCCAAATCCACCATTTTTAACTCCGTCTTCAATTGTAATGATGTGTTTGAAAGTTGAGAAAATGGCTTTTAAGGTTTTGATATCTAAAGGTTTAATAAAGCTAAAATTGTAATGGGCAATAGTTTCGGAATGGGTCGATTCTTTCAAAGCCTCAATAACATTATTCCCAATTGTTCCGGCCGACAGAACAGCAATTTCCGTACCATCTTTTAGGCATTTTGCCTCTCCGATTTTAATTTTTTCATAATGTCTGAAATTTTCTACTTCCCAATTTGGAATTACACCACGTCCTCTCGGATATCGAATGGCGATAGGATGATTTAATCCTAATTGAACAGTGTATAAAATGTTTTGGAGTTCAATTTCGTTAAGCGGTGCATAAATCATCATATTTGGAATCGAACGCAGGTAGGCGATATCAAAAACGCCATGATGCGTTGCGCCATCTTCGCCTACTAAACCGGCACGATCTAGACAGAAGATTACAGGTAAATCTTGTAATGCCACATCGTGAATAACCTGATCATAGGCGCGTTGCAAAAAGGTCGAATAAATATTGCAATAGACAATCATGCCCTGAGTCGCCATTCCAGCAGCAAGTGTTACGGCGTGCTGTTCTGCTATTCCTACATCAAAAGCACGTTCTGGCAATTCTTCCATCATAAATTTCAATGAACTTCCTGACGGCATTGCCGGTGTGATTCCGATTATTTTTTCATTCTTTTTGGCTAAATCCAAAATGGTTAAACCAAAAACATCCTGATATTTAGGCGGAAGATTTTCTTCTGATTTTAAATGAATTTCTCCGGTTGAAGCGTCAAATTTTCCAGGCGCATGATATTTCACCTGATTTTCTTCGGCCTGTTGTAAACCTTTTCCTTTTGTAGTAACAATATGAAGGAATTTAGGGCCTTTTATCTTTTTTAGTCGGTTTAATTCTTTGATTAAAGTTGGAAAATCATGTCCGTCAATTGGACCAGAATAATCAAAATTCAACGATTTTATGATGTTATTCTGTTTCGGATTTTTACCGTTTTTAACAGCTGTAAGATATTTTTTTAATGCACCAACACTCGGATCGATTCCAATTGCATTATCATTTAAAATTACCAGAATATTAGCATCTGTAACTCCGGCATGATTTAAGCCTTCAAATGCCATTCCGCTGGCAATAGAAGCATCACCAATAACTGCAATATGTTCTTTGTCTAAATCGCCTTTTAATTTGGAGGCAATTGCCATTCCAAGAGCTGCAGAAATAGAAGTAGAAGAATGTCCAACGCCAAAAGTGTCGTAAATGCTTTCATCTCTTTTTGGAAAACCAGAAATTCCGTTCAGTTGTCTGTTCGTGTGGAAATTTTCTCTTCTTTCGGTTAAGATTTTATGACCGTAAGCCTGATGTCCAACGTCCCAAACCAGTAAATCGTCTGGAGTATTAAAAACATAATGCAGGGCAATTGTCAATTCAATAACGCCTAAACTCGCACCCAAATGCCCTTCTTTTACAGAAACGACATCAATAATAAACTGACGCAATTCCTGAGCAACCTGAGCAAGCTGTTCTTCTTTTAAAAGACGTAAATCGGCTGGATTGTATATGTTGGAAAGTAAATCGCTTTTCATTGTAAGGAAAAAAGCAAATTTACGGTTTTAAATTTAATTTCAGCGACGAGATATGTTACAGGAATTACTATTGCAACGTAATGGGTAAAGAATATTGTCTTTTTACTTTTTTGCCATCCGATTGTCCTGGTTGCCATTTGGGACATAATTTTAAAACTCGGATAATTTCATTTTCGATTGCCTGATCAACTGCCGGTGAACATTCCAGAAAAGAGACAGAACCATTTTTTTCCACCGCAAAAGCGAGTCTGGTATTTGTGGTGTTAGAATCTTCGGGTCTCTTAAATTCTTTTGCAAAAAAGGTGTAAAATTGGTCAATACCTCCAGGGAATTCTGCATTAGTTTCAGAAACTACTTCACCGCTAACATAAATAGGTTTCTCTACTGAAGCGTTTTTTTTGCCATTGGTTTTATCTGATTTTGATTTGCTGTCGTCGACTGGTTTTACAAATTTAACCTGATCTATTTTGGGAGGTGGCGGAGGCGGTACAACAGCTTGATTTGTACTGTTTTCATCGATAGCTGGCTCTCCAACAACTATAGGTGAGTTTGCATCAGAATCTTTTACCACTTCAACTTTCTCAATTTTTTGTTTTTTTCCGTCTTTATTTTGACAGCTGAACAAGGTAGTTCCCATAGCTATGAATAAGGCTAAAAGAAACATTTTATAATAATTGGGTTGCGTATACAAAACTTTACTTGGAATTTGAATTGTTATGGTTCCTAATTGCGATTTTCTAAATCGTCCACAAATTTTGTCATTTTTATTTTGAATAAAAAAATGCTGGATTTCCTCTGGAAGCATAGAACTAAAATCAACAACCGTTTTAGAACAGCTCATGCAGAAACGGCCATTATCTTTTGGCGTCATTTCATCCCAGTTTTCATGGCATGGCTCTGGAATAGTTATCTTATAATTTCTTTCCATATTCAAATATCAACAAATAAATGTAATAAAAATTATACAGAAAAATTGGTTTTCTTAGTTTGTATATTTTTTTTAATACATCGTCAATGAGTCGATTATTTTTATTAATTGCCTCAAGAAATGACTTTTTTTGAGGCAATTAATTTTGATATACTTAAGAAATCCTTCCAAAACCCTATTTTTGCAACTATGATAAATCCTTTCACTGACGAATATTTTATGAAGAAAGCTTTGCAGGAAGCTGAAATGGCTTTTGAAAAAGGCGAGATTCCTGTTGGAGCTATAATTGTGGTTGCTGATAAAGTTATTGCAAGAAGTCATAATTTGACAGAATTATTAAATGACGTCACAGCCCATGCCGAAATGCAGTCCATAACTGCAGCAGCAAATTTTCTAGGCGGAAAATATTTAAAAGATTGTACGCTTTACGTTACGCTTGAACCTTGCCAGATGTGTGCAGGAGCGTTGTATTGGAGCCAGATTTCAAAAATTGTTTTTGGCGCTCGAGATGAACAGCGCGGTTTTATTAATATGGGAACGAAACTTCACCCGAAAACGACAGTAGTTTCTGGTGTAATGGCAAACGAAGCCGCCGATTTAATGAAACGTTTTTTTCTGGAAAGACGAAAATAATTACTGAAATCATGACGGACTTTTCAACAATAAAAAAGCTTTTTGGAATTACAGAACCTAAAGGTTTCACTGAAAATGAAATTCAGATTATAAAAGATATTTTTGGAGACCTTCCAAAAGTTTTTATCGATTATTATGCAGAATTGGGTAAAATCGAAAATCTAAATAATACACAGGATTCTTTAAACAAACCAGATCAATTTCAATATTTTAAACATAATGATTATTTGATTTTTTACTGCGAAAACCAAAGAGTTTGTGTTTGGGGAATTCATAAAGAGGATTTGTCAAAACCGAATCCGCCAGTTTATATGAGTTACGACGAAAAAGAATGGAAAAAGGAAACCGAAACTTTAACCGATTTCTTTACTGCGATGGCATATCTTCAGGCTGGTTTTGCGTTAGAATATACTGCTGAATGTTTTTATGAAATAGAGGATAAGGATTTGAAATTTATTGTTGAAAAGTATAAAAACAAAGGAGTCTCTTTTACACAGTGGGCAGAAGGCATCAGCTTCTACGGAAATCATGACGATGAAGTAATTATTGTAATGAGTAATGAGCAGCTTTTTTATTCGTCAGCAAGTGAAGAGCATTTTGAAGAGTTGGATAAAGTTCTCTCAAAACTTGGAGCAGAGCTTTAAAAGCTAAATCCATGAAGATTTCTCAGTTCAAAATAGAGACATCATGTAAAAAGTTACAAATAAGAGAAAGCTATTGAAACAGATGATATTGTAAAATGTGTTTTCAGAGACGGCTTTTTTTGAAATTAGTATTTTTAAGCTTACAGCTGTAGAAAAAAGAATTACAAAACAGCAGTAAAGCTCAATTCCGTTAGGATTTAAACCATTTACGAGATATTTTGTATAATCAGCATCTTTTGATTTGACTTTTGTAACACTTTTTAATAATAGCGTATATTCGATTTCTATAGCGTCTTCCTCTACAAGAAAATTTTTAGTTGAAAAGGAATTTCGTTTTTTGGTATAATAATTATAAGAAACTATATTTTTTGAACGCCCATTCCTATTTTTTCCAACATTCTCAATATAGTAGTCAATATTGTCATTAGCACTTGTTTTAGGCAATAAATAATAATCAATAAAAGCGATAGAAATTAAGAAAGTTATCAAATACAAAATATTGATAATCTTCTTTTTGTTGTTGGTTACAAATTTCTTTTCTGTAAAGCTTCTTTCTTGCATTCGCTCTATTTTGATTCTGTGCGAATATACTGTTTTATATATAATATGAAGTAAAATAGTCTTTTGAAAATGATTGCCCTAGCCCAGATAGTAGCGGCATCCTTTTTATCCGCTTTTTTACGGATGAAAAGATAGAGCGGATAGCTGGAATAAGCTCCTGAATACCTCTACAATAGCTTATAAACTTGAACAAAAGTTAAAAAAATATATTAGGGAATTTTCTTCTTAAATAGTCCAAAAAATAATTTACTTTTATGGTAATTTAATTTGTATTTTGCTGTTATTGCTTTTGAAAGTAAAGTATAATAAAACTCTAATTTGTTAACCATTAACTCTAGGTAAAAGTGAAAGTAAAAGGTTTAGCTCTCGTATTTTTTTTGTTTTTTATTTTTCAATCCTGTGGCAGAAAATCAGCTGCCGACTTCAATTCGGATTTTTCATTATTCAAAGATTACATAACCAGTTTTACGGGCGGCATCGTTTCGGCGGATTCTGATATTCGTGTGGTTTTGGCTTTTGATAAAAACGACTGGAAACCCAATCAGGAATTAGACGACGATTTGTTCGATATTTCGCCAAGTGTGAAAGGGAAAATCGTTGCGCTTTCAACCAATACCTTGGCTTTTATTCCGGAGAAAAAACTAAAAATGGGAACTGAATATCAGGTTACATTAAACCTCGATAAACTGACTGCTATTCCCAAAGAGAAAGAAAAAGAGCTTTCTAAATTCAATTTTACAGTTAAAACGGTAAAACAGGATTTTACTATCAATACGGGCGATATTCAATCCTACAGCAAGGAATATCAATACTTAAACTGCGTTTTGAAAACAGCCGATAATATTGATTTGGAAACGGCTCAAAAGCTGGTTGAAGCCAAACATAATGGAAATAACCTTAAAATTAAGTTTGAAAAAACAAACGGACCTGCAAAAGAATTTCGCTTTATAATTGACAGTATTCAGCGTCAGTCGGAAGCTTCAAATCTAGAGATTATTTATGACGGAAGTGATTTTGATATTGACCAAAAAGGACAAATCGATTTCCCAATTACGAGTATAAACGAATTTAAAGTCATAAAAGTTGAAGTTCCAGACGGAAACAATCAGCAGGTTTTAATTAATTTCTCGGAACCTTTAGAAAAAGGACAGGATTTTGCGGGATTGGTTTCGATTCAAAATACGAATAACTTAAAATTTTCGACTCAAGGAAATTTACTGAAAGTATATTTTAAAAATCAAAATGCTCCTAAAAAAGAAGAACCAATAGCAGTAGCTGTGGCAGAACCTGCAGCGGTTGCAGTAGATTCGGCGGCAGTGATGGTTGATTCAGCAGCCGTTGCGGTAGATTCAGCAGCTGCAGTTGTAGAAGAAGCAGTTGAATATGTGCCGGATGAAGAACCGGAGCAAGTGGTTACGGGAGAATTATTGTTGGAAGTTTTTCAAGGAATTGAAAGCCAATACGGCAAAAAAATGGAAAACAACTATTCTGAAAAAATCTCGTTTGACCAGATAAAACCCAATATCCGCTTTGTTAAAAACGGAACGATTCTGCCAAGTTCCAACAATCTAAAACTAAATTTTGAAGCCGTAAACTTAAGCGCTGTTGATGTAAAGGTTTATAAAATTTACAAAAATAATATACTTCAGTTTTTACAATACAACGAATTAAACGGCGGGCAAAATCTTAAAAAAGTAGCACAGCCAATTGCTAAAACTACACTCAATTTAAGAGAAAGCACGCTCGTCAATCTATCCAAATGGAATACGTATGCTTTGGATTTATCTAAAATCATCAAACCAGAACCAGGAGCGATTTACAGAGTGGAATTTGTCTACAAAAAGAAATATTCTCTTTATAAATGCGAAACATCAGACGGAAATGATGATGAAGTAGAAGAGGAAGAAGTAGATGAAAACGACGTAAACTACAGCGGAAACTCTTACGACGATTATTACTATTATGATGATTACGATTGGCGAGAAAGTCAAGATCCTTGCACAGGTTCTTATTATTATAATGCGAGAATTGCGACCAATATTTTAGCTTCAGATTTAGGCGTTATTGCCAAAAGAGGAGAAAATAAATCGTATTTGTTTGCTGTAAATAATATCGTGACGACTGAACCAGTTTCAAACGCAAGAGTAGATTTATATAATTTCCAACAGCAGAAAATAGCAACTGAAGCTACAAGTAGCGAAGGTATTGCGTCTTTCCAGTTGGACAAATTCGCTTATTTTGCTATTGTAACTTTAGGTGATCAGTCAACTTATGTGAAGCTGGATGACGGACTTTCGTTATCTGTCAGTAATTTTGATGTTGCGGGTGAAACTTTACAGAAAGGTCTGAAAGGATTTATTTATGGAGAAAGAGGTGTTTGGCGCCCTGGAGATAATTTGTATTTATCATTTATTTTAAATGATGCTGCGAATAAATTGCCTAAATCGCATCCAATTAAATTCAGATTAAATGATCCGAATGGAAAAACGGTTTATCAAACCGTTCAGAAGACAAACGATTTAAATCATTATGCTTTTACAGTACCAACCAATCAGGATGCTCCAACAGGAAATTGGGAAGCAATGGTAAGCGTTGGTGGTGCTAAATTCTATAAGAGCATTAAAATAGAAACAATCAAGCCAAATCGTTTAAAAATCAAAAATACATTTAGCCGAAAAACACTTTCGGCTTCGTATCCAAATACAGATAATCTGGAAGTAACTTGGCTTCATGGAGCGATTGCGAAAAACCTGAATGTAGAAATGCAGGCTAAATTTTCGCAACAAAGCACCACTTTTAAAGGTTATGATAAATATACTTTTGATGATATAACACGCCAATTCAGTACAGAAGAAATCAATGTTTTCTCCGGAAAATTAAACGAAAGCGGAAAAGCATCTGTAAACATTCAGCCAAGATTGCAAGGGCAGGCGCCTGGAATGCTTCGCGCTGCATTTATTACGAAAGTATATGAAGAAGGTGGCGATTTCAGCACCGATGTCATGTCAACAACGTATTCGCCGTACCAAACGTATGTCGGATTAAAGACACCTGAATTAAACAAGTATAATATGCTTGAAACCAGAACGAACAACCGTTTTGATGTGGTAACCGTAGATGAAAACGGAAGACCAAAAGCGGTTAGAAATCTGGAAGTCAGAATTTATAAAGTAGACTGGAGATGGTGGTGGGATTCGTCAAGCGATAATTTGTCTAATTATAACTCTTCGAATTCGACAACATCGTATAAAACAGTTGTAATTAACACTGATTCAAGTGGGAAAGGAAGTTTCCAATTTGCTTTAAGCGATGAAGAATGGGGGCGTTATCTGATTCGTGTTGAAGACGGAGAAAGTGGACACGCAACTTCTTTAACAGTTAATATCGACTGGCCAATCTGGTCCGGAAAAACAAGAAACAGAGATGCCTCAACCGCTAATATGTTAGTTTTTTCAACCGATAAGAAAAACTATGCAGTGGGAGAAAAAGCGCAGATTTCTTTCCCTTCAAGTGAAGGTGGACGTGCCTTGATTTCAATCGAAAATGGTTCGAGAGTTGTACAGACTCTTTGGGCTGAAACTAAAAAAGGAGAAACAAAAGTTGAAGTTCCAATTACAGGAGCTATGGCGCCGAATGTGTATTTCAATATTACGTTATTACAGCCACATGCTTCAACCAAAAACGATTCGCCAATTCGTATGTACGGAATTGTTCCGATTGAAGTAGTAGATAAAAACACGATTTTAGCTCCTACCCTAAATATGCCAGACGTATTAAGACCAGAACAGCCTTTTACGGTTAAAGTAGGGGAGAAATCAGGTAAAGAAATGACGTACACGATTGCCGTTGTTGATGAAGGTCTTTTAGATTTAACCCGTTTTAAAACCCCAAATGCATGGGATAGTTTCTATGTTCGCGAAGCTTTGGGCGTAAAAACATGGGACGTTTATGATGATGTGATTGGTGCTTATGGTGGAAAAATAAATCAGATTTTCAGTATTGGTGGAGATCAGGATTTAGGAGGCGGAAAAGCTAAAAAAGCGAATCGCTTTAAACCAGTGGTATTATATTACGGACCATTTAAATTAGGAAAAGGAGAAACAAAATCACACGAGTTAAAACTTCCAAAATACATTGGATCTGTTAGAACTATGGTTGTGGCAGGAGATGCAAATACAAGCGCTTACGGTAGTGCTGAAAAAGCAACGCAGGTTAAAAGTCCATTGATGGTATTGGCTTCGTTGCCAAGGAAAATTTCGCCATCAGAAAAAGTAACGCTTCCAGTTACGGTTTTTGCAACTGAAAGTAAAATTAAAAATGTAACGATCCAGGTAAAAACAAGCAACGGATTGAAAGTAGCAGGAATTGCTGTTCAGAAACTGAATTTTGCACAGCCAGATGAAAAAATGGCTTATTTTAATTTGGTAGTAGGTGCTACAACTGGAATTGCAAAAGTACAGGTTGTAGCAACATCAGGAAGTGAGAAATCAACTTATGATGTTGAAATCGATATGACGAATCCAAACCCAGTTACGAGTACATTTACAGATGTTGTTTTGGGGCCAAACAGCTCAAAAACGCTTTCGTGGAAAACTTTTGGCGTGGCAGGAAGCAATAAAGCAAGATTAGAAGTTTCGTCTATGCCTTCGATGAATTTGAATGGAAGATTGCAGTTCTTAATTCAGTATCCGCATGGTTGTGTAGAACAGACAACTTCTTCTGTTTTCCCACAATTGTTCTTAAACGATGTTGCTGATATTGATGCGAAACGCAAAGATTTAATTCAGAAAAATATTGCGGCAGGAATTGCCAGATTAGGAAATTTCCAATTGTCAAATGGCGGATTGCCTTACTGGCAAGGAAATGCAGTTCCAGACGATTGGGGAACTTCGTATGCCGGACATTTCTTAATTGAAGCAGAGAAAAAAGGATATGTACTACCAATTAATTTCAAATCAAAATGGTTGTCATATCAGCAAAAAGAAGCGAAGCAGTGGCGTTTTGAACAAAAATATGGAAACGATTTGGCACAGGCTTATCGATTATACACTTTAGCATTATCAGGAAATGCCGATTTATCATCAATGAATAGATTGAGAGAAACGAAAGGCATTTCAAATGAAAGTATGCTTCGTTTAGCTGCGGCTTATGTTTTGGCAGGTCAGAAATCGGCTGGACAGAATTTACTGTTGCGCACGAACATTGATGGTTCCGATGGTTATAATTATTATTACTATGGTTCCAGTGAAAGGAACAGAGCAATGGCTTTGGAAACGATGTTGCTTTTAGGCCAACAGCAGAAAGCATTTGCAATGGCTTCTAAATTAGCCAAAGAAATGTCGGCTAATCAATGGATGAGTACACAGACTACAGCGTATTGTTTGTATGCAATGTCGAAATTTGCCATAAACAACGGGCCAAAAGGAATCAATATTCAGTTTAGTAAAAATGGTAAAGGAGAGGCGATAAACACGCAAAAAACAGTTGCTGATCGTAGTTTGTCTGCTGCAAGCGGAACAAACAGTATTACGTTGAAAAACAATAAAAATAATACAGTTTATGTTCGTGTATTAAATACAGGAATTTTACCAGTCGGACAAGAAAATGCAACACAGAATGATGTTTTGGCAAGTATTGTATTCAAAAACAGAAAAGGAAGTGTAATCAATGTTTCCAGAATTAATCAGGGAACTGAATTTGTTGCTGAGGTTACAATTAAAAACCAGCGTAATGAAAGGGTTCAGAATGTAGCTTTATCGCAGATTCTGCCTTCAGGATTCGAAATTGTAAACACTCGTTTCACAGATTATGGAGACGCTGTAAACAATATTGCCGATTATATTGATATTCGTGACGATAGAACGAATTTCTATTTCAGTCTGGCAAGTAGAGAAACAAAAGTTTTCAGAATATTGCTGAATGCATCGTACTTAGGAAATTACTATTTACCAGGCTTGCAATGCGAAGCGATGTATGATAATACTTTCTTAGCTAGAACAAAAGGATTCTGGGTTGAGGTTGTGAAGTAAATTTATTAGCCGCAGATTAATGGATTAAAAGGATTTTTGAAAATCTGTGCGAATCAATTTAATCTGTGGCAAAAAATCTTGGTGATAAAAGGTCTCCCGCAGATTTTGCAGATTAAGCAGATAAAAATTAAATCGGCCCAATCTGCGGAATCTGCGAGAGAAAAACTTTGCGAACTTTGCGTCTTTGCGGTTAAAAAATAAATCAGTATTGAAAAATAAATTAAAAGCGTTTCTTCAGCGCATTATAAACTGGATAAAAAGAAACAAGATAAAATCAGCAATTGCATTTCTGCTTTTGCTGATTTACTATTTTTCGATACCCCGAACTTTGTTCAAAGAGCCTTATTCAACCGTTATAGAAAGCAAAGAAGGAGAATTGCTTGGAGCTAAAATTGCCCGTGACGGACAATGGCGTTTTCCTGCCCAGGACAGCGTACCAGATAAATTCAAAAAATGCATTGTGTATTTTGAAGACGAATATTTCTATAAACATCCAGGATTTAATCCAGGAGCTATGATCAATGCTTTTAAACAAAATAAAAAAGCGGGTAAAGTGGTTCGAGGCGGAAGTACATTGACACAGCAGGTAATCAGATTATCCAGAAAAGGAAAAAATAGAACTTATTTTGAAAAAATTATCGAAATCATTTTGGCAACAAGACTAGAGTTAGGCTATTCTAAAGATGAAATTCTAGAAATGTATGCAGCACATGCACCATTTGGAGGAAATGTTGTGGGATTAGAAATGGCTTCGTGGCGTTATTTTGGTGTCCAATCTAATCAATTATCATGGGCGGAAAATGCAGTTTTAGCGGTTTTGCCAAATGCCCCGAGTTTAATTTATCCAGGAAAAAATCAAATTAAATTACTGAATAAACGAAACCGACTTTTATTAAAACTGCACCAAGAAGGAATTATTGACAAACAAACATACGAACTTTCAATAGAAGAACCATTACCTCAAAAACCTTATGATCTGCCTCAAATCGCACCTCATTTATTGCAGAGAGTGGCTAAAAGTGAAGAAGGAACGAGAGTCAAAACTACCATTGATTATGCACTGCAAAATCGTGTCAACCAGATTGCGAGGTATTATTACAATCAATACAAACAGAACGAAGTACATAATCTGGCTATTTTGGTAATCGATGTTCAGAACAGAAATGTAATGAGCTATGTAGGGAATTCTCCAGCAGACAGCGATCATCAAAAAGATGTTGATATTATTGATGCGCCAAGAAGTACAGGAAGTATTTTGAAACCGCTTCTATACGGCGCTATGTTGGATGATGGTGAGTTGTTGCCCAATACTTTAGTTGCTGATATTCCAACGCAAATTTCAGGATATACGCCACAGAATTTTAATTTGACATTTGACGGAGCAGTTCCGGCGCATCGTGCATTATCACGTTCGCTAAATATTCCAGCAGTTTTGATGCTTCAGGAGTTTACGGTAAATAAATTCTATGAAGAACTGCAAAAGTTTAAATTAAAGAATATTAATAAAACGCCCGATCATTACGGCTTGTCACTTATTTTAGGAGGCGCTGAAAGTAATTTGTGGGATTTATGCAGAACCTATGCTAATTTATCTTCAACACTGAATTACTTTACAAAACATCAGGCGCAATATAGAACGAATGAATTTACGGAACTAAATTATAAAAACGATTTTAAGCCTGATTTTGGCTCAGAAACTGACCAGAAGAATATTTTGGGTGCAGGATCAATTTGGCTGACTTACAACGCAATGGAAGAGGTCAACAGACCAGAAGGAGATGAAGCGTGGAAATTTTATGACAGTTCGCTTAAAATTGCCTGGAAAACAGGAACCAGTTTCGGAAATAGAGATGCTTGGGCAATTGGAACCAATTCAAGATATGTGGTTGGAATTTGGGTTGGAAATGCTACGGGAGAAGGGCGACCAACTTTAACCGGAGTTACAAGCGCTGCACCAATTTTGTTCGATGTTTTTAATTTACTACCAAGACAAAGGTGGTTTGATACGCCTTATAAAGATTTGGCAGAGGTTGAGGTTTGTAAATTAAGTGGTTATTTAGCAAAAGATAATTGTCCGAAAATCAAACAATGGGTTACAAAAAAAGGAAAATCGACTAAAGTTTGTCCGTATCACAGAACAATTCATTTGGATAAAACAGAGCAGTTTCAGGTAAACAGCAGTTGCGAGAGTATCGATAATATTGTAACTAAAAACTGGTTTGTACTGCCTCCAGTTATGGCGTGGTATTACAAAAGTCAGCATATAGAATATCTGCCTTTACCACCATTCAAAGAAGGATGCGAAGGAACACAAACCACTACAATGGATTTTATTTATCCAAAAGCTAACAGCAAAATCTATTTGACAAAAGATTTCAATAGTAATGTACAGCCTGTGATTTTGAAAGTGGCTTATTCTGAAAGAGATAAAGAATTATTTTGGTATGTAGATGATGTTTACAAAGCAACAACCAAAACGTTTCATGAACTGCCAATTACCCCGACAACAGGAATTCATTATATCACGGTTGTAGATGCTTCGGGAAATGAAATTAGGAGAAGAATTGAAATTGTGAGGGATTAAAGTTTATTGTATGATATTAAACTTTTGGTACGCTTTTTCGTTTTTTGTTAGACGTAAAGTGAGCGAGGTGGTAAAACCTTTATATACAGGAATTTTGTCGTTGTTGTAGGGAAGGGAATAACCAAAACCTAAATCAAACCGATTTAAAAAAGTAAATCCGCCTATTGCATAGACATTTTTATGAGAAGTTCCTGTTTTTATAAATAACAATTCCTTGCTATAGGATAAATGTAAATCAGGAAGTCCATAATAGTTTCCGTTGTAACTGTTTGTGACTCCGTATCCAGCGCCCAGAAAGAGTTTGTTTTCATTTTTGCAGTCCAAACAAAATTCTAGTCCGCCAGTGAGAAGACTTTTGTTTGCTACTGAATAGTTTATGTAAAAAATAGGCTCAAACGTAAAATCAGATTTGGTGTTTTGAGCATTTGTATTGGAAGAAAATAAGACTAGCAGTACGCAAAAAATACCTAATCTTCCTGAATATGATTTATGAAAATGGCTAAAAGGCATAATAGAGTATTAAAATTTAAATCTTCATAAACATATTTAAATATAAATAATTTAGTAGCTCTCTTAAGTTTTTTTTATGTCATTATATGACAGAAAGGAGCTTTATATAAAATAGTAAAAAAGAAATATTCTTATGAAAATGAGTGCCTAGCCCAGATAGAAGCGGTATCCTTTTTCTGGTCTCGTTCCTAAAAACGAGACCAGGAAAAGATACAAGCGGATAGCTGGAAATTGCTTCGAATAAAAAATATTTTGCCACGAATTCCACAAATTATCACAAATTAATTCGTGCTCATTCGTGTAATTCGTGGCGAAAAAAAAGCCACAAAAAAACCGTCCCGATGCATCGGGACGGTTTTGTTTTTTATTCTGAAATAACATTTCCTTTTTTATCATAGAAATGGTATTCTAAGTACGTGTAAGCGTCACGAGGTATGATTTTCACCCACTTTTTATGTTCAAAAAACCATTTTGAACGTAATGATGGAAAACCTTTGCTGAGGTATGCAGCCACAAACGGATGTGTGTTAAGCACAACTTTATTGTGGGTTTTTAAAAGTCTTTCTAAATCCGCGGTAATCTTATCAATGATTAAAATTGGCGCTTCAATTTCGCCATTAATTTTATCAGGATCTTCTTCCCTGGTCTTTATATTTACTTCTGGTCTTACGCGCTGTCTTGTAATCTGAACAAGTCCAAATTTACTTGGCGGTAATATTTTATGCTTTGCTTTATCGTCGCTCATTTCTTCTCGCAAGAAGTCGAACAAAACTTTCCTGTTTTCTGGATTAGACATATCGATAAAATCAACTACTATGATGCCGCCCATATCTCGAAGACGCAATTGTCTTGCGATTTCTGCTGCAGCAATCATATTCACTTCCATGGCTGTGTCTTCTTGGTTGGTCGCCTTGTTGGAACGGTTTCCGCTATTTACGTCTATAACGTGCAATGCTTCAGTGTGTTCTATGATTAGGTAAGCACCTTTGCTCATGGAAACAGTTCGGCCAAATGAAGTTTTGATTTGTCTCTCTATATTGTATTTCTCGAAAATCGGAGTATCATTTGATTGATAAAACTTGACAATCGATTGTTTTGAAGGTGCAATTTCTTGCAGATATTCCTTCGTTTGATGGTACAACTCTTCATCATCTATTTGAATACCGCTGAAGGTATCGTTGAATACATCTCTTAATATTGAAGAAGCTCTGTTAAGCTCTCCTAATACTTTTGATGGATGATGAGCAGTTGGTAATTTTTTACACATTGCAGACCATCTGCCAAGCAGGTTCTGCAAATCTTTTTCTAATTCGGCTACGTTTTTGCCTTCGGCTACTGTACGAACAATAACACCAAATCCTTTAGGTTTGATCGATAGAACAAGTTTTTTTAGACGATCCTTTTCTTTTTTGTCTTCTATTTTTTGAGAAATAGAAACACGATCAGAAAAAGGAACTAGAACAATAAATCTTCCGGCAAGAGAAAGCTCAGCACTTATTCTTGGGCCTTTGGTTGATATAGGTTCTTTAACTACTTGAACTAAGACAGATTGATTGGCACTTAAAATATCAGTAATGATGCCATCTTTGTCAATCTCTTTTTCAAACTGAAAGGTTTTTAGGGAGAAATCTTTTAATTTACCTGCGCTTACAAGTTTTATGAATTTCAGCTGAGAAGCTAGATTTGGACCCAAATCGTGATAATGTAAAAAGGCATCTTTTTCGAAGCCTACATTCACAAAAGCAGCGTTAAGTCCTGCAACTGGTTTTCTGATTTTGGCAATAAAAATATCACCAACCTGAAAGTTGCTTTTTTCTTCTTCTTTGTGTAATTCAATTAGTTTTCCATCTTTTAATAAGGCAAAATCTACTGCTTCAGAACTAGATCTAATGATTAATTCTTTATTCACACTGTAAATTTTTATCTGTTTTTTCAGAAAATAGAATATAGAGAATAGAGTATAGACTTAATGAAAAATCTAAAATCTGAAATCTAAAATCTAAAATCTTATCTACAGATGGATTAAACAATATTTTTAACAGGTATTAACCCGGTGAAAAGAAGATTGGTAGAGAATAGAGTAAAGAGAATAGACTTTTTGTGGTCTATATTCTATTTTCTTTTCCCTTTCATCTTTTTTCAATTTCAATGAACGTTTAAAAAGAAAAAAGTAGTTTAAAACTACTTTTTCTTTTTGTGGCGGTTAGCTCTCGCTCTCTTTTTACGTTTGTGAGTCGCTACCTTATGTCTCTTTCTTTTTTTACCACTTGGCATATCGTGTCTGATTTATGTTAATTAATATTATTTTGCTTCGTTGTTTGTTTTAACTCCTTCTACAAAAACTTTTGCAGGTTTAAACGCAGGAATATTGTGTGCTGGAATTTTAATTGTTGTGTTTTTAGAAATGTTTCTTCCAGTTTTTTCAGCTCTAGTTTTAACGATAAAACTACCAAAACCTCTTAGGTAAACATTGTCTCCAGTTTCTAAAGAAGTCTTAACTTCTTCCATAAAAGTTTCTACTGTTGCTTGAACGTCTCCTTTTTCAAGACCTAGTTTCTCTGAAATCTTCGCTACGATATCTGCTTTCGTCATTTTCTTTCCTATTTTATTTTATAAATGGTGTACTATTTTTTTGAGTTTGCAAATATAGGAATTAAAAAAATAATTAATCAAGCTAATTCGTTAAATTTTAATTACATAAACATTTACTTTTGTATTCTAAGTATTTTCGAATGGATTTTTCTAACATATTGATAAAATGGTATTTACAAAACAAGCGTGATTTGCCGTGGCGAAAAACGGTCGATCCGTACCAAATTTGGCTCTCAGAAATTATGCTTCAGCAAACGCGAGTTGCTCAAGGAATGCCTTATTTTTTTGCATTTACCAAGGAATTTCCTACTGTAAAAGATTTGGCCGATGCTCCTGAAGAAAAAGTTTTGAAACTTTGGCAGGGGTTAGGCTATTATTCCAGAGCTCGAAATCTTCATAAAACGGCTCAATATATTGCTTACGATTTAAATGGTGTTTTTCCAGATTCGTATAAAGAGCTTTTAAAACTTAAAGGTGTTGGCGAATATACGGCGGCTGCAATTGCTTCGTTTTCTTATAATGAAGCAGTTCCTGTGGTTGATGGAAATGTATTTCGAGTATTGTCACGTTATTTTGATGTAGAAACAGATATTGCGCTTCCGTCTGCTAAAAAAGAGTTTGCAGCTTTGGCACAAGAATTAATGCCTAAAGAAACCCGAGGCGAAGCCGAATTGAGCGAAGCTAATCCTGCGATTTTTAATCAGGCGATAATGGAATTTGGCGCCTTGCAATGCGTTCCTAAAAGTCCTGATTGCTCTAAATGTGTTTTTAATGAAAGTTGTGCTGCATTACAAAAAGGGAAAGTGAATCAGCTGCCTGTAAAATCTAAAAAGATTAAAGTTACCAATCGTTATTTTAACTATTTGATTTTAGAAGATGTTTGTGGGAATACTTTAATTCAAAAGAGAACAGAAAAAGGAATCTGGCATAATCTATATGAATTTCCACTTTTGGAAACTCAGACGATTGTGGACTTTGATGTGATTTCAAAAGCCGCAAAAGATGAAATGTTTCCTTTTTATACTATTATAAGTATAGAAGATTACAGTGAGTCAACAATTATACATAAACTTTCTCACCAGCACTTGCATATACAGTTTTGGAAAGTTAAAGTAAAAGAGAAAATTGAGAACGGAGTAGATGCTGAAATATTAAAAACTTTTCCTTTCCCAATTGTGATTTATAATTTTATAGAAAAGCAGGAAATAAATTGCTAAAAAAATGTATCTTTGGGAGAAATACTACCAAAAACTATGAACGGAACATTAAATAAAGTGATGCTTATTGGCCATTTGGGCGATGATGTGAAGATGCATTATTTTGATGGAGGGAACTGCATCGGACGTTTTCAGCTGGCAACCAATGAGGTGTATATCAATAAAACAACCAATGAAAAAATAACTTCCACAGAATGGCATAACTTGGTTGTTCGAAACAAAGCAGCGGAAATCTGCGAAAAATATCTCTCAAAAGGAGATAAGATATATGTTGAAGGTAGAATTAAATCTCGCCAATGGCAGGCCGAAGATGGAACTACCAAATATACGACAGAAATTCAAGTTACCGAGTTTACTTTTCTGACTACCAAAAAAGAAACTGCACATACCAGACAAAATCAAGAGGCGGAATCAACAAAAAATACTAACTTTGATGCTGCTAATGAAGGGCTTCCGATTAATGATCTGCCTTTCTAAGTGATGTTTAACTAATTTTATGCAATTTGGACCCGGAGCCCAGTTTACTTTTCTCTACAAATCTAGACACTAATTTAATTATTGGCTTTGTCGGAATATTTATATTGTTATTTCTGTCAGCCATAGTTTCAGGTGCCGAAGTTGCCCTTTTTTCTTTGTCTCAGCAAGATATCGATGATACTTTAAACGATAATCAGGCAAAAGGTAAAATTATTTCCAATTTATTAGATAGACCTAAAAAACTCTTGGCAACATTACTCGTAGCTAATAATTTTTTTAACATAGGAGTTGTTATCCTGTTTGCTTACATAGGCCGTAGCATTTTTGCAGGTGTAGGTTCGGCAGTGCTTAAATTTACTTTAGAAGTTATTTTGGTGACTTTCCTGATTTTATTATTTGGAGAGGTTTTGCCAAAAGTTTACGCAAGCCGAAACAGTAAAAGTTTTGCAAAACGAGTGGCTTATCCTTTGGCGTTTTTAGATAAAGTGCTTTCGCCGATAAGTCTGCCAATGCGTGAAATAACCATCTATTTTCAAAATAAATTAGGAAAGCAGAAAAGTAATTTTTCAGTCAATCAACTTTCTCAGGCTTTGGAACTTACGGACTCGGAAGGAACATCAACAGAAGAACAGAAAATCTTGGAAGGAATTGTTTCTTTTGGAAATACCGATACAAAACAGGTAATGAGTCCAAGAATTGATATTTTTGCATTGGAAATATCAGAGACATTTGCAGAAATTTATCCGAAAATAATCGAAACAGGTTTTTCCAGGATTCCAGTATATCGAGATAATATTGATCAGATTGAAGGAGTGCTTTTCGTAAAGGATCTACTTCCTCATATTGATAAAGAAGAATTTGATTGGACTTCTTTGATTAGAGAAGCGTTCTTTGTTCCGGAGAATAAAAAACTGGACAATTTATTGAAAGATTTCCAGAGCTTAAAAAGCCATTTGGCGATTGTAGTTGACGAATATGGAGGAACGTCGGGATTGGTTTCTTTGGAAGATGTAATTGAAGAGATTGTAGGGGATATTAGTGATGAGTTTGATGATGAAAATCTGAACTTCTCGCAGATTGATGATAATAATTTTCTTTTTGAAGGAAAAATAAACCTGAAAGATTTCTACAGAATTGTAGATGTTGACGAAGATGTTTTTGAATCTCATAAAGGAGAAGCCGAAACACTGGCGGGATTTATTCTGGAAATCTTAGGTAATTTTCCGAAAAAAGATCAGAAAGTGCCCTTTGAAAACTGTGTTTTTACAGTAGAAACAGTTGATAAAAAGCGCGTAAAACAAATAAAAGTAACAATTAATAAAAATGTTTAATAGAATATTTTCAATAACAGCAATTTTACTTGCACTAACAGTTTTGAGCTGTAAAAATGATGTTGTGCCAAAACCGGCGAGTTTTCTGCGATTGGATTATCCGGAAGCAAAATACATGAATTTTGAAAATAACTGTCCGTTTGCTTTTGAAATGAATGAAGATGCTATTATTAAAGGAGAAAAAGAATGCGGCTTTGCGATTACTTATCCAAAGATGAAAGCAACTATTTATTTGACTTATAAGCCTGTAAACGGCAATATCGATAAGTTGTTGAGAGATGCTCAAAAGCTAACTTACGAACACGTAATTAAAGCAGATGATATTTTGGAACAGCCTTATTTAAATCCGCAGAAAAAGGTTTACGGAATGTTTTACCAAGTTGATGGAAACGCAGCAACAAATTCTCAGTTTTACGTTACCGACAGTACAAAACATTTTTTAATTGGTTCGATGTACTTTTACGCAAAACCAAATTTTGATTCGATTATGCCTGCTGCGAGTTATGTTAAAAACGATATGCAGCGTCTGATGGAAACGCTGAAGTGGAAATAAAAAATAAAAGGGCTGTTTTAAAAATTGAAACAGCCCTTTTTTATTGCAATTGTTTATATTTTAATCTTGAACTATCATTCCGTAGGAATGTTTCGTTGGTAGAAAAAAAATGTAACCAGATGTATTTACACGTTCCGTAGGAACGTTTGGCATGCAATTTTCAGCAAAAACAATTAAAAAACCACACGTTCCTACGGAACGTAAAATCTGGATGATAATATAATTTTCTACCGACGAAATGTTCCTACGGAACAATGTAGAATAAAAACGGCTATTTCAATTTTTGAAACAGCCGTTTTTATTTGGTTGAATTTCGAATTTAAGACTTAAAATTCGAAACTTTATATGTTTTTCCGTCTCCTGTTTCCTGAACTGTTTTTGTTAAAGATTCTGAGTTTTGAATCGTTTTATCAAAACTTACTGTTGCTGTTTTCTTGTCAAAATCGACAGTTGCTTTTTCAACTCCGTCAAGATTGGCTAATTCTTCTTCGATTGTTTTAGCGCATCCAACAGCACAAGTCATTCCGTCGATTGTGAAACTTGCTGTTTGAAGATTTTCGGCAGCAATTGGTTTGTGTTCTTTTGGAACACTTTTTTCTGCATTTACGACCTGAAGACTTTTATCTTCTTCTTTTTTACAGCCAATGAACACTAAGCCAGCGATTGTTGCAGTGATTAAGATTTTTGAAATTTTCATTATATATAAATTTTAAATTGCTAATTAGTTGCCTGCAAAATTACTAAAAAGTGAGCCGTCAGTTCGTAAAATAATTACAAATTTGCAGTAAAACTTGATCTATGGAAACAAAACAGTTAAAATGGCTGTACTTGGCGATTCTCTCTCTTATCTGGGGAAGTTCTTTTATTCTGATAAAAAAGGGATTAATTGGTTTAACTGCGATTCAGGTTGGTTCCTTCCGCATCATTTTTGCGGCATTGTTTTTATTGATTTTTGGATTTAATAGTTTGCGAAAAATTTCCCGCCAGCAATGGAAATATGTAGCAATCACTTCTCTTTTTGGAACTTTTATGCCAGCTTACCTTTTTGCTATCGCCGAAACTCAAGTAAATAGTTCGATTGTAGCAATTTTGAATTCTTTGACGCCTTTAAATACATTAATTTTAGGAATAATAGCTTTTGGAATTCAGTTTCAAAAAAGGCAGGTTTTAGGTGTTTTTATTGGTCTTGTTGGTTGCCTGTTGTTGGTTTTAAGCGGAGATTCCTCAAGCGGAACGCAAAATTATCTCTATGTTTTACTGGTGGTTATTGCAACGCTTAGTTATGCCATTAATGTCAATTTGATTAAAAAATACCTGCACGATTTAAATTCGATAAGTATCACAACGGGGAATTTTGCAGTGCTTTTTCTGCCTGCATTAATCATTTTAAGTGCAACAGATATCAGCCAGAAAATACATTTTGCTGAAACACAACATTCGATATTTTTTGTGATGATTTTGGGAGTTTTAGGAACTGGAATAGCTAATATTCTTTTCTTTAAACTAATTCAGATGTCATCGCCGGTTTTCGCAACATCTGTAACCTATTTGATTCCAATCGTTGCCTTTTTCTGGGGATTATTAGATAACGAAATGCTGACTCCGATTCAGTCGGTTGGTGCTTTTATTATTTTGATAGGGGTTTATTTGTCGGCTAAGAAATGATTTTGAGTCGAAATGATTTTTGTAAAGTTTCATTTTTAAATTGACAACGGATGTCACCTTGAGCGGTCCCGAGGCTTCGGGAGAAGGGCACGTCAATTGGAACGGGGGCTTCGACTTCGCTCAGCCTGACAAAACAAAGTCTCTAAAAAAAAGCTTTGTCAAAGTTTAAAACTTTGACAAAGCCTTCAAAAATCTTAGCACCTTAATGCCTTAAAGAAAATCTTTCTCAGAAACTCCTTCGTTTATTTTGATGTCAGACATTTTAATATCCAATTCAAAACCAACATTTTGAACTAAGTTAAAAGGAACTTTTACACCTTTTACTTCTTTGTAATCGTTGAAGTTTGTGATTTGTGTTGCTGATTTTCCACCTTGTTCGCGAAGTTTAGATTCGGCTGTTTTTAGACCTGATTTAACATCATAGTAATAAGTTGTTTTGCCGTCTTTAATAACATAAGCATCGTTTCCGTTAATTGGCTCGATTCCTTCTACTTTAAGATCGGTTCTTTTTACAAGCTGTAATTCTTCAAAAGGGGTGGCGTTTGCTTTCATTTCGGCTAAATCTTCTCCTTGAAGATCTTTTCTCTGACCTTGTTGTTCAATATAAGCGCCTTTTTCGTTAACAACCTGCTTCATTATATTCATAGTTCCCATAGAAAGCGAAACCATCATTTTGCCTTTAGAATCTAATTTAGATGTAAAAGTTAATGGAGTAGGGGCTTGTGGAATAGTTGTGGAACCGTTCATGTAAAGTGTTTTTACTGCTGTAACCGCTTTTTCTCCTCCAATTGCTTTAATGTAATTTTCAAAAACTGTTTTGGCAGTTAAATCTTTAGGAGCTTCCTTTTTAGTTGAAGGTTTTTCAGTAGGATTTCCGTATTTATCGAAATAGGAAATTGGAATTTGAAGTTTTTCTAAGCCAGCAAGAACATCAGAACCTTTTCCAACAATTACAATTCGCATATTGTCCAATAAAAAGTATTTGTTGGCAACGCGGTAAATATCATCAGCACTAACATTGTTGATGGTCTGAATGTATTTTTCATAGAAATCGGCTGGAAGTTTCTCTGTTTCGATGTTTAGTGCATAACGAGCAACAGCCTGTGGTTTTTCAACCTGCATTACAAATCTTCCAATATAACCAGCTTTTACATTTCTTAAAACTTCTGGATCTACTCTTTCAGTTCGTATTCTTTTAATTTCTTTAATAAACTGAACAACAGCGCTGTCTGTAACTGTATTTCTAACTGCAGAATTGGCTTTGAATTTAGTCACATATTTTCCGCTTCCAATGCTTGAGCTTGCTCCGTAAGTCCAAGCATGCTGCTCACGTAAATTCATGTTTAAATAACTGTTGAAATCACCTCCTAAAATTTGGTTTGCAATTACCGCAGGAAAAAAATCAGGATCGCTCATTTTTAAATTGACAGTATTTACCAATGAAATTTCAGATTGAACTGCATTTGGAACATCTACAAAATCAATTTGTAATTTCGAAGGGTTGACTGGATCAGGATAAGTATTTTTTGGCGCACTTTGTTTTTTCCATTTGCTGAATAATTTTTCAACAGCAGCTTTTGTTTCTTTAAATTTAATATCTCCAATGATTACTAAATATGCATTTTCTGGAACGAAATGAGTATTGTAGTTGTTTTGAACATCTTCTAACGTCACATTTTTTACGGTTTCTTCTGAAAGAAATTCTCCGTTTGGATGGCTTTTTCCAAACGCTAAAACATCAACAACTCTATTTGAAATTGCAGGAACGCTTTTCTCGTCTGCTTTAAGGCCTTCAAGCAATTTAGCCTTTTCTTTGTCGAATTCAGTTTGAGTGAAATTGGGCTGTAAAGCACCTTCGGCCAAAAGCTCTAAAACACGTCCAGAATATTTTGATAATGAACTTGCGTATGCACCTTGTGAATTGAAGTTTATATTGGCTCCATAAAAGTCAATTTCTTCGTTAAAAGCTTCTTTTGTTGTTTTTTTAGTTCCGTTTCCTATTAAGCTGCTGGTCAATTCGTCAACACCTTTTTTGTTGCCTTCAGTAAACGGTGCATTATCTAAAGTAAGGGTAAAGCTTACTCGAGGTAATTTGTGGTTTTCAACAATCAAAACTTTCATTCCGTTTGCCAAAACAAAGGTCTGCGGTTTTTTGATGTTGACTACTGGGGCGTTTCCTGGTTTGGGTTGTGGACGATCTTGTGCTTGCATAATTCCAGTTAGGAATAAAAGGATTAAAAAAGTATATATTTTTTTCATGATTCGATATTCTTAGTTTTGAGATTTAGGCGTCGGAATGTAATCTAAAATTAAGCGTTGATTTGGATTCAAATATTTCTTGGCAACTTCTCTAATTTCTTCTCTGGTGATAGAATGGTAAATATCAATTTCTGTATTGATTAGATTTACATCACCATAAAGCAGATAATAAGAAGCAAGATTTTCAGCAATTCCTTCAACACTTGAATTTGCATTCACATAATTATTATCGAATTTGTTTTGTAGTTTTTCATAATCTTTTTCAGAAATAAGATCGGTTTGGATTTTTACAATTTCTTCGTCTATTTCTTTTAAAATATCTGCAGTTGTATTGGGTGCCATTGGCAAACCGTATAAAATGTAAGTTCCGTAATCTTCCTGACTAAATCCAACAGCGCCAATTTGTAGCGCCATTTTTTTGTCGTCAACTATTTTTTTATAAAGTTTAGAGCTTTTTCCGTCGCTTAAATAAGAAGAAATTAAATCTAAAACACGTGCATCTCTCGTTTTCATTGAGGGTGTTCTGTACGAAGCCACGATCATTGGGATTTGAATGTTCGGATCTTCATAAGTAGCTTTGATGGTTTGTGTAATTGGCTCTTCGGTAAAAGTTTGTTTTTTAACCTCTTCGCCTCTTGGAATTGGTCCAAAGTATTTCTGAATCCATTCTTTTGTTTTTGCCTTTTCGAAATCTCCAGCTACGACTAAAACGGCATTATTTGGTGTGTAGAATTTTTTATTAAAAGCCTGAAATTCTTCCAAAGTTGCAGCATCCAGATCTTTCATAGATCCAATAGTTGTCCATCTGTAAGGATGGTTTTTGAACATGTTTTTCTTAACCTCTGCCAAGATATTTCCGTACGGCTGATTATCGTAACGCATTCTCTTTTCTTCTTTTACAACCTCATTTTGAGTGTCAACACCAACTTTGTTAATAATAGGATGCATTAATCTTTCAGATTCCATCCATAAACCAAGTTCTAAACTGTTAGAAGGAAAAACTTCATAGTAATACGTTCTGTCATCAGATGTGTTAGCGTTATTAACACCTCCATTTGCGGTAACGATTTTCATCCACTCGCCCCGTTTGATATTTTGTGTTCCTTCAAATAATAAGTGTTCAAAGAAATGTGCGAATCCAGTTCTGTCAGGACGTTCGTCTTTTGATCCCACATGATACATTACTGATGTAATGACAACAGGAGCAGAAGGATCGTTGTGTAAAATAACATGCAGTCCATTATCTAAATTGTATTCCTCAAAAGCTACTTTTTGAGCATGAGCTACTCCGCCAAGCATTAATGCAGCACTTAACATCATTAGTGATTTTTTCATAAAGATTAATAATTTTAAATATCAAACAAGAGTAGGTTGACTAGAGTTGATTTTAGTTACATCAAAAATAGTTTTTTTTAATTATCAATTGCAGATTTGTTTATAATTAGATATTATTTTAACAGTCTTTTACTTTAAATAAATTAAAATTCTATCGTAAAAGTGCTTGATATACAGTGTTTTTTGAGAATGAAATATTTTTGCTTTTACAGGTTGCATAGTAAATTATTAGTTGTATATTTGCAACCTTAAAATTCAATAAATCAATTTGATATGTATGCAATCGTAGAGATAGCAGGGCAACAATTTAAAGTAAGCAAAGACTTAAAGGTTTATGTTCACCGTTTAGCTAACGAAGAAGGTTCAAAAGTTACTTTTGACAAAGTTCTTTTATTAGATGATAACGGAAATGTAACTTTAGGCGCCCCAGCTATAGAAGGTGCTTCAGTAGAAGCTAAAGTGTTACAACACTTAAAAGGTGATAAAGTTATCGTTTTCAAAAAGAAAAGAAGAAAAGGATACAAAAAAAGAAATGGTCACAGACAATATCTTACACAAATTGTAATTGAAGGTATTTCTGCAGCAGGAGGAACTAAAAAAGCAGCAGCTAAAAAAGCAGTTGTAGCAGAAGAAGCGGCTACTGAAGAAGTAGAAGCTCCAAAAGCAAAAAAAGCAGCTCCAAAAGCAAAAAAAGAAGCTACTAAAGAATAATAACAATATTTAAACTCATACGTCATGGCTCACAAGAAAGGTGTCGGTAGTTCGAAGAATGGTAGAGAATCAGAATCAAAACGTCTAGGCGTTAAGATTTATGGTGGACAAGCTGCCATTGCTGGGAACATCATCGTTAGACAAAGAGGTTCAAAACACAATCCAGGTGAAAACGTTTACATCAGTAAAGATCACACTTTACATGCTAAAGTTGATGGAGTTGTTAAGTTCCAAAAGAAAAGAGATAACAAATCTTATGTATCTATTATCCCATTCGAGGCATAATAAGCATAGATTACTTTTTATAAAACCCGTTCAGAAATGATCGGGTTTTTTTTATTTCTATAACTTTTTTAGGAAGACTTTAAAACTTACATTTGTTTTGCCTCTTAAACAAAGAAAGTTTGAAAAAGATATTATTGTTGCTCTTGTTGTGTTGTCTTAGTGCTTATGCAAAAACATCTTCAGAGAACATTGGAAGTCATTTAAGTTCTTTAAATGAGAAACAAAGAACTATTTTATATGAATTTGAAGTCCTAAAAAGAAACGGCTGTAAAACAGATCATTTCTGGCAGGGAAATAAAAATCAGTTTTCAGAATTCGATGCAGAAACGAGAGATGAACTAGCAAAGCAGATTTTTGAAAATTCCACTATTGTTTATAAGCCTCAAAAAAATTCCGCAGTTCAAATCTGGATGCAGACGCAATTGCTGACCAATTGGATGTTTTATTTGTCGGCTTTTATAGCCATTTGTGCTGTTATTGCGCTTTTTAAAAAGTATTGGAGTTTATTAATTGGATTTCTTCTTAAGCGTTTAGAGCCTGTTTTAAGGTATTTGTTTTCTCCTTTATTATTGACCTGTGAATTGTTGATAGTTGGAATCGCTTGTGTGTTTTATGCAGTTTCTATTGAAGATTTTGTAGTGCGAACCGTAATTATTCATTTAGGATTGTTCTTGTTATGGAGTCAGTCTACAGCTTTGTTTACCAAAGAATATTGGGTAAAAAAATATGTTTTAGAAATAGAAAATAATTTCTGGGGAAAAGATCCGTGGGAAACCATAAAAACAATATGTCTGCCAGCTGTTTTGGTGACATTGGCTCTTTCTTATGTTTTGTATAAAGTTCCTGCTGATGTTTTTTATAATTATGAAATTGTAATTTCAGGAATTGCTTCTTTTTATGCATTGCCTTTTTGGCGTATTTTAGAAAAATATATTTATCCCATTTTATTTCCTTTTAAGAATGATGGCTATCGTGCAAGAAGTATTGATTCTCTTGGCGCGTGTACAGTTATAGCAGTTATTTTGACGGTTGTTTTGATTTTGCAATGGAATGCTGTTTTTTACAATGTTATTGCAGCATTCATAAGTTTGGAGATTTTTGCGTTTCTCATTTTATCCTCAAAAGAGAATCATAAGTATAACTTAGGAAACTATTATTACTTGCAGTTTGTTGTTGTTCTTTTTCTTGTTTTAATGTTTCTGTATGGCTATCAAATTAATTCAAATGAAATAATCTGGTTTTCGTTGACAGGAAGCTGTGTGTTTGTAATTTTAAAATACTTGGAGATTTTCTCTTTCTTTTCGAGTTGGAAAAGAGGGAATTCTTGGGCTTGGAAATTGTTGGGGCTTGCTGCTTTATTATGGTCTTTAGGGCAGGGAATTTTATATTTTTCTAAACTATTATTTGCAATTTAATTATCTGTAAAAAGAAAAAACCTTTGTCAAAGTTTTAAACTTTGACAAAGGTTTGGAATTGATGCTTCAAATATTTGGAATTTTATTCTATAATATTTTGATTTTAAAGCTGCTCTCTTATATGTTTTTGAATATATTTTTCTAATTCTTTTCCTTCGAAAGTTTTGTGATTGATTTCAAAGTACACTTCATTTTCAATATTCTGTTTCAAATATATTGTTGTTTTAGATGTGTTTTCTTTGATTTCTATTTCAATCCATTTTTCGGCTCGAATGTTTTCAATATATTTTGCATTTGACGAATTTGCAATCTTGCAAAATTCAATGATTTCATTTTTGTTTAAGTCAAAATAGAATTCTTTGTAAAAATCATAATTTATTTTATTCCATTCCCAGTTTCCTGCCTCGCTACTTATTTTGATTATCTTATCTGTGCTTATTTGGGCTTTTTCAGAAGTGTCAAAAGAAGCTTTTTTGTAATAAAACATGTTGTAAATAGCCCATAAGAATCCTAAATTCGCAATTATTATTAAAACTATTTTTATTCTTTTGAAGACCATTTTTATTAAAACTTTTGGAATGCTTTATTTGAAAAAAGGGAATTTGGATTCGAGCTTTAGCAAAAAGATTGGAATTTGGAATTTCAAAATTGAGATTTAATCCTCAGTATCTTTCGTTTCCTCCAAATCCTCAGTTTTACGTCCCACTTTTACTTTAGGATTATCCTGAGTTCCTGTAACCGTTAACGGAATTCCAAAGATACCTAATGGGGGAAGTCCTAAGCGCATTTTTAAGTTCAGTTTTCCGTCCAGGCTTGTTGTTCCTTCGATTCTTGGTCTAAAGCCAGCAAATTTAAATTTAAAACGATCAACGGTTATAATATTATTCTTAACTGTAGTTTTTATATCTACTTTTGAAAGATCTGGATTTTTCATTTTTTCAGAACTGGTTTGTTTGCTGACTGCATTAAACATTTTCAGTCCACGGACTTTTACATCTTTTACAGAAAGTGTTCCGCCTCCAACAAGCGAAGGATAAACTGGTTCCATTTTTGAATTTAAACGTCCTTTTAATTTGTAATCTAAAGAAACAATTCCTTGTGCTTTTTCTGCGGCACTGGCCATTTTTCTAAAAACTTCAATTTCATTGTAAGCTCTTTTAATATCAAAATCATTAGCTTTTATAGCGTAGTCAAAATTGGCTTTTTTAGTTGTTACAGCTTGGTAATTGGCATTCATATCAACCTTGCATCCAATTAGATCGAAGCCTGTGTTCTGCATTGTCAGCTTTCCTTTGTTCATTTTCAGATTTCCAGTGGCTTTGTTTAAGGTCAGTTTATCAAAATTTACTTTTTGTGCATTTGCTAATAATTGCAAATCTAAGTTGGTTGGAATAACGATTACGCCAGTTTCGTTTGTCGTTGTTTCTTTTTTCTGAGCAGGGTTTTGAGTCTGTGTTACAGGTGTGTCTTCCGGTGCATTAGACATAAATTCATCTACATTGATATATCTTGCCGAAACTTTAAAAGAGCCACGTAAAACACCCGTTTTTGTTGTTACATAGTTGATTACATTTTGCAAATAACCGTTCATTTTAAAATCAGACTGTCCGTAAGCGGCTAAGAAATTATTGAACGACATTTTATCTTGATTGATTTTGAAAATCCCTTCTTTGATAACAAATTTCTTTGGAAGGAATTCTGAGGCAATTCCGATATTTCTCAATTCAAGAGTTCCTTTGTTGTGTAATTTGCTGTAATTTCCTTTTTCAGCATCGCTTTGTTTTCCTTTTAAAACCAAATCGGCTTTTACAAAACCATCTAAGTCAAGTCCTTTTTGAGAGAAAACTTTATAGATTTTATTAACGTCCAATTCGCCTTTTGCTTTTACGTCATAAGTCAAATCATCAAAATTGCTAAGGTCGGCTTCCACAAAAACAGGTTTTCCTTCAAAAGTAAACTGAGTTGGTTTTAGGTTTACTTTCAAATCCTGAAAAGTTCCTTTTTGATTCTCAATTTTAGATTTGATGGTAATATTCGTAATCGGATTTGGATAATAAGGTGTTTTCAAATAACCATTTTCCAGATTAATTGTACCATTAGTTACCGGAAAACGTTTGTTTTTTTGATCGAATACTCCGTTTGTTTTGATATCGCTTACTAAAGATCCTTTTAGTTTTATATCAGGAATTCCAAGTGCGTTAACTAGTTTTTCAAGATCAATTTTAGCTTTAAAATCGCCATTAATATCCGGTGTATTTACACCTTTAACAATAAACTTAGATTTTAAATAATCCTGATTGATATTTAAAGATAAGTTTTGAGCATCAACAATAACTAAGTCCGGATTTAAAGACGGAACTTTTGTTTTGATGTCTAAATTTAAATTAGAAACCGGAAAGGCACTTTTATTATAATTCACAAATCCATCATTGATTTTTACGTCTAAATTAAGGTCTGGAGCTATATTTTGTGATGTAATGTATTTTCCTTTTAAAGTAAAAAGAAGGTTTGTGTTTCCTTTTAATTCAGTTTGGGCAAGCCAAGTAATGTATTTTGGAGGAAAAGCGGTAAAAACATCGTACAACTTGCTGTTGTCCGATTTAATTACAAAATCCATATTGTAACCATCTTTCAGGATATCAAATTTCCCTTTAAAATCCACCAAAAGCTGATTGATTTTTAAGTTGTTCTGCTGGAAAAAGAACGAAAGCGAGTTAATGTTTACTTTCGTAATCAAATCGGCATCAATCTTTTTGTTCATTAAATAGGGTTCATCTTCATAAACGATATTTAATTTTTCGATTTTTGCTTTTGAATACAAGTCAAAAACGGCTTTGTTTAAATCTCCTTTTCCTAAATAATTAAATCCAAAAGCATCAAAATGTACTTTTGTCGATTTGTCATCGTAAACAATTTTACTGTTTAAGATTTCAATTCGCTCTAGTTTTAATGCAGTATCACTGCTGTCTTTCGATTTTGAAGCCTGTTCCTGTGATTTGTAAATGTTGTAATTAGCTTCTCCGTTTGAATTCACCTTTACATTGATAAAAGAATCGGACAAATAAATCTGATCGATTTTTACCGATTTACTAAAAATCAAACTAGCAACGTTAATTCCAAAAGAAACCTCTTTCGCTGTGATAAATTTTTCGTTTTTGTATGGAGCCGAACCATTAAGACTTAAATTGTCTAATGTTAAAGTTAAAGAAGGGAAATGACGGAAAAAAGAAACTGAAACATCAGAATAATTAAGCTCTGCGCTTAATCTTTCGTTAGCTGTTTTCTTAATTTGTTCCTTAATCTGATCTTCAAAAACGATAGGCGTTAAAAATAGTAATCCTAAAAGAACAGCTAAAGTGATTCCGGTATACTTCGCAATTTTAAATACGATTGATCTGGATTTACTTTTTTGCATAACGAATTGTGGGTGTTAAAGTGTAAAATGATGTCAAAAAGCGAGTATGATTTATCCGTGTACGGTTTCACTTTTACCATAATTGGTAATAATAGAACCTTCATATTCAATCCATTCTTTCCATCTTTTATCAATGTCAATATTGTCTTGATATTTTCTGGCGAATCCTAAAAATGTTGTGTAATGTCCGGCTTCAGAAATCATTAAATCTCTGTAGAATTTTGCTAATTCTTCATCTTTAATATTTTCGGAAAGCACTTTAAAACGCTCACAGCTTCTTGCTTCAATCATGGCCGAAAACAATAATCGGTCGCAAAGAGCGTCTCGTCGGCTTCCGTCTTTTTTCATAAATTTAAAAAGTTCATTTACATAATGATCTTTACGCTCGCGGCCTAAAGTAAGTCCGCGTTGTTTTATAATGTTGTGGACCATTTGAAAATGTTCTAGTTCTTCTCTTGCAATTTCAAGCATTTCGGTTACCAATTCTTCGATTTCAGAGTTATAAGTGACAATACTGATGGCATTTGAAGCTGCCTTTTGTTCACACCAAGCGTGATCCGTTAAAATTTCTTCGATATTTGACTCAACAATATTTACCCAGCGAGGGTCTGTAGCTAATTTTAATCCCAACATGATTTCCCAACATTTTTAGATGGTACAAAATTAGTGTTTTTTTGTGACCGAATATTGGTTAATTGGGTGCAAATCCGCGGAAAAAAGTATTATTTTGTAAGATGAAACCAATTACGATGAATCAGCTAAAAAAACTTTTAATTATTGGGTTTGTCTGGCCCGAGCCAAAGTCTTCTGCAGCAGGTGGAAGAATGATGCAGTTGATTTCTATTTTCAAAGAAAATGGATTTGAAATCACATTTGCAAGCGCGGCTCAGGACAGCGATTTTATGGTTGATTTAGCTGAATTTGGAGTGATAAAAAGGAGCATCGAACTCAATTCGTCGAGTTTTGATGATTTTATAAAAGAATTAAATCCAGATGTTGTTTTGTTTGATCGCTTTATGGTCGAAGAACAATTTGGATGGAGAGTAATTGAAAACTGCCCAAAAGCAATCCGAATTTTAGATACCGAAGATTTACATTGTCTGCGAACAGCGAGACAAAAAGCTTTTAAAGAAAACCGAACTTTTGAGCTTTCTGATTTATTGTCTGAAGAAGTCGCAAAACGCGAAATTGCGAGTATTTTAAGATGTGATTTATCTTTGATTATTTCTGAATTTGAAATGAATATTCTGAAAGAGGTTTTCAAAATCAATGAAACTTTACTTTCTTATCTTCCTTTTTTAGTTGATGAAATGAAGGAAGATGAACTACTGAAATTACCATCTTTTGAAGATCGCAAGAATTTTGTTTTCATTGGAAATTTTCTTCATGAACCAAATTGGAATACGATTCAATATATGAAAGAAGCTATTTGGCCTTCGCTGAGAAAAGAATTCCCAGAAGCAGTTTTGGAAGTTTACGGCGCCTATCCATCGCAAAAAGTTTTGCAATTGCATCAGCCTAAAAATGGTTTTTTTATAATGGGAAGGGCTAAAGATGCTAATGAAATTGTAAAAAAAGCAAGAATTGTTCTCGCGCCGATTCGTTTTGGAGCAGGTTTAAAAGGGAAATTATTAGAAGCTATGCAATGCGGAACGCCAAGTGCAACAACTTCAATTGGTTCTGAAGCCATGCATGCCAATTTACCTTGGAATGGTTTCATTGAAGATAATCCCGAAGTTTTTGCAAAAAAAGCAATTGAGCTTTATCAAGATGAAAATCTTTGGAAACAAGCTCAGAAAAACGGAATTGCAATTATTAATGAATGTTATAAAAAAAGCAATTATTCCGCTCAACTGATTTCTTTGGTAAATTCACTTTTAATCGATTCTGGAAGTCATCGTCTGCATAATTTTATGGGAAATCTGCTCCAGCATCATGCTTATAAAAGTACCATGTACATGTCCAAATGGATTGAAGCGAAAAATAAGTAATCAGTAACAGTTTACAGTAATCAGCAGACTGCGACTGAAAACTGCGACTCTAAACTAAGCTTCCATTTTTCCAAAACCAACAGTTTCACGATAAATCTGTGGCGAAACATCGGCATTCGTTTTAAAGAAACGGCTGAAATAATGTTCGTCATCATAGCCTAATTCGTAGGCGATTTCTTTTACCGTTTTGTTGGTCAAATAAAGTTCTCTTTTGGCTTCAATAATAATTCTTTCCGAAATCAAATCGGTTAAGGTTTTATTGAAATAATTCTTAGACAATTTTGCTAACGCTTTTGGAGAAATATTTAATAAATCAGCATAATTTCCGGCCGAATGTTTGGTTTTGAAATTGAGCTCAATTGCATCTTTCAGGTTTTGGAGAATCAAAGGCTCTTTTGAATCTGGAACCGATTTCATTTCTTCCAACTGTTCTGTTTTTAATCTTGAAGCCGTAATTAAAAAGATTTTTAAATATGAAATCAATAACTCATATTGTGCCAATTCTGCATTCTGGATTTCAGCTTTCATTTGTTCAATCACCATTTTAAAAGTCTGCTCTGCTTGTTCTGTAACTTGAACATACGGTGGCTGATAAATATTATTGAACAAAACACCATTGCAAGAAACCTCTTTTTGGTGCATGTGAATGCAATAAAAATCAGGATGAAAATGAATTGCAATTCCTTCAATTGGCTCATTTACACAAAGCATAAAAGGCTGGTAAGGCGAAAAGGCGAGAAGTGAGTTTTCTTCAAAATGATGTTCCGCAAAATCGGCTTTTACCTTGCCTTTTCCTTTGGTGACCCAAATTAGCGAGTAATAATTATTGCGCTGTAAATGGTCGAAATGGCTGTTGTCATCAAAAGGAAGAATTTTAAAAGCCAAATTCCCATTTTGCGGATTGATTAAAGTGAAAACATTTTGAGAGCTCATGTGTTTTGTTTTTGAAAGCATAAAGATAGCCATGAAATAAATCCGTAGCTATCTTTATAAATTGTTTTTTGTTATAGTGAATGTGCAAATCTTGATTAAACTGCTGGAAAATCAATTTCTGTATTGGCTACATTATTAAAGTAGTTTGTTAAAACGTTTAAAGCTACATGACCAATAGTTTCAGCGATTTCAGCATCAGAAATTCCTGCATTTTTCGCTTTATTTACATCTTCATCATTTACTAAACCACCTTTACTGATTAAGGTTTTCGCAAATTGTAAAATCGCTTCTGTTTTAGTATCAGCAGAATTTCCAGATCTTGCTGCTTTTAAAACTGCTGGATCAGCTTTTACCAATTTTTCTCCAATAAAAGTGTGAGCTGCTAAACAATAATCACAAGAGTTGCTTTCTGAAACTGCTAGAGCGATTAATTCTCCTGTTTTTGCGCTTAATTTTCCGTGGCTCAAAGCGCCACTTAAATTCAGATATCCTTCCAAAACTGCTGGAGAATTTCCCATTGTTCTCATCATGTTTGGTACAACGCCTAATTTTGCCTGAACTGCGTTGAATAAATCTTTAGTTTTTCCTGTTACTTCTTCTGGGTTTAATGCTGTTAATCGTGCCATTTTATTTAATTTTTTAAAGTTGTTATTTGTTGTTGTCTTTTGACATTACAAAGTTGCGACGATTGCAGATTTTAAAACATGGAGGATTGACGCTATGTGATGGATAATTTTCCCTGAGTTTTTTTTAAAGGAGAATTATCTAGATGTTTCGGTTTTCGTAATTAATTTTTTTAGGAGCTAATCCCGCTATCCGTTCCAATCTTTAGTGGCGAACCCCGCCACTAAAGGATTTCCACTTCTATCGGGGCTAGGGCACTGGGTTTCAAAAGAGTGTTTTTTGTTTAGTTTGTCATTTCGACTGAAAGGAGAAATCACACTCGGGATTCTGCAAAGATTGTCGATAATTGTTAAGGAATTTCTAGTGTGATTTCTCCTTTCAGTCGAAATGACAAATGGTACGCATAAAAAATCCCCGAATACAATTTGTAAACGAGGATTTTTTTAAGTTTTCAGTCACAGTATTCAGTCTCAGTTGGCACTGAAAACTGCGACAGAGACTGAATACTATTTCAAAACACCTTCAACAGCTTGAATAGTTGTTGCATGATACCCAGATTTGGCTTTATCAAAAACATTTTTAGCCCAAACTTTTCCTTCTGGAGTTTTAGCCATTTCTTTGTACAACATCATAACAGAACCTGTTCTGCTGATTCCAATTAAGAATTGTTCAATTGCAGGATCAGCAGCTTTATATTTATGGCGAATTGCCTGAACAAACCATTGACGTTTGATAATGAAATTACCGCCTTTTGTAAAGTTGAATTCTTTATCAATTGCTTCCATTTCTTTTGCTGTAATATCAGCTGGAAGATGATCTATAAAATGCTGTTTTTCCGCAGTTGTGGTGATTTTTTTGCTTAAACCGGTTATGCCAGTTTCTCTCCAGTTTTTTTGAATGGCGTCAATAGCATCAAATTCTGCAGAACTTACCGGAAGGATATTTGATGGAATTCCTGGTTTGTAAATCCAGTCTTCTAATTGGATTTTATCGGCTAAAGCTTTATCTCCTTTTATAAGATTTTCGTTTAAATACTTTACAAAATCTTCTGTTGTGATCGATTGAAAAGCATGCGAATCAAAATAATTCTTAATAAACGGATCGAATTTATCGCGACCAACCGCATTTTCAATAACTCTTAAAAACGCATATCCTTTTACATACGGAATTTGGCTGATACCGTCATCAGGATTTCTTCCTGTCAAACTCACTTTTAATCTTGTGTCTGGATTTGTATCTCCAAATTCTGCAACATTATCAGTCAATTCTTTATTGGTAATAACGTTTTGCATGTCAAATTCTTTCTTTCCAAAGATCGCTTCGCCAATTCGGTGCTCAACATAAGTAGTGAAACCTTCGTTTAACCAAATATCATCCCAAGTTGCGTTTGTAACTAAGTTTCCGCTCCAGCTGTGTCCTAATTCGTGTGCTAGCAAACTTGTAAGCGAACGATCTCCAGCGATTACTCCTGGAGTCAAGAAAGTCAAGTTTGGATTTTCCATTCCTCCATAAGGGAAACTTGGAGGTAAAACCAAAACATCATAGCGTCCCCATCTGTATGGGCCGTATAATTTTTCTGCAGCGTTTACCATTTTTCCTAGTTCAGCAAATTCGTAAGCAGCGCTTTTTAAAACAGATGGTTCTGCATAAACGCCGGTTCTGTTGTCAATGGCTTGAAATTCGATATCTCCAACGGCAATTGCCATTAAGTATGACGGAATCGCTTTATCTTGTTTGAAAGTGTAAACTCCAGTATCATTTTTCTTCTGCGGATTTACAGCGCTCATAACCGCTAATAAATCTTTAGGAACTGTAACTTTAGCATTATAAGTAAAACGAATTCCTGGTGAATCCTGACACGGAATCCAAGTGCGCGACCAAACGCTTTCTCCTTGTGAGAACAGGAAAGGTTTCTTTTTGTCTGCTGTCTGTTCTGGTTTTAGCCATTGTAATGCAACAGCATCTTTAGTTGTGCTGTAGTAAATGTTTACTCTAGTTGTATTTGGCTCAATAGTAATATGAATTGGCTTTCCGTGAAATTCAACGTCTTTTCCAAGTTCAAATTTGGTTTCTTTTTCTTCTTCTCCTTGTCCTAAAGTAACTTTTGTAATATTCAAAGTGTTTTCATCGAAAATAATTTCGTTTCCTTTGCTAATATTATCAATTGTCCATGATGCTTTTCCTGAAATGGTTTGAGTATCAAAATCAACTTTGATATCAAGATCAAGATGTTTTGCGACAGCAAGTTCTGGTTTAGAATAACTGTGTTCGTCAACAACAATAGCCGTTTTTTCTGATTGCTCTTTTTTCTGGCAAGCAAATGCCGTAAGAAATAAAGCGACAAGAATTAATTTTTTCATTTTATGAGATTTTGAATTTGAGGATGAAAATTAAACAAAAAATCCCGTTCTGAAACTTCGGAACGGGATTTAATTATAAAATTAACAAAGATTACGCCAACATTGTAACTGGGCTTTCGATGTATTGTTTTAATGTTTGTAAGAACTGAGCGCCAGTTGCACCGTCAATTGTTCTGTGGTCGCAAGCTAATGATAACATCATTGTGTTTCCAACTACGATTTGACCGTTTTTAACTACTGGTTTCTCAACAATTGCACCTACAGAAAGGATAGCAGAGTTTGGTTGGTTGATAATTGAATTGAATTCAGTAATACCAAACATACCAAGGTTAGATACTGTAAAAGTACTTCCTTCCATTTCTTGTGGTCCTAATTTTTTGTTTTTAGCTCTTCCGGCAAGATCTCTTACTGAACCACCAATTTGAGATAAACTCATAGCGTCAGTAAATCTCAATACAGGAACAACTAATCCATCTTCAACAGCTACAGCAACACCAATGTTTACGTGGTGGTTAATGATAATAGCATCTTCTTTCCAAGTAGAGTTGATTTTTGGATGTTTTTTCAATGCTAAAGCACAAGCTTTGATAACCATATCGTTGAAAGACACTTTTGTATCTGGAACGCTGTTGATAGCAGCTCTAGCTTGCATTGCTTCGTCCATGCTTACTTCGATCACTAAGTTGTAGTGAGGAGCAGTGAATAAAGATTCAGAAAGACGTTTTGCAATGATTTTACGCATTTGAGAGTTTTTGATCTCTTCTGTGAAAACTTCACCAGCAGGAACAAATACTTTTGGAGCAGCAGGAGCAGATGCTTCTTGTTTAGCGGCAGGTGCAGAAGCAGCAGTTTGAGCCTGAGCAGATGGAGTAAAGTTTTCGATATCGCTTTTTACGATACGTCCGTTTTCTCCAGATCCTTTTACTTGAGATAATTGGATTCCTTTGTCAGAAGCGATTTTTTTAGCTAAAGGTGAAGCTAAAATTCTTCCTCCGTTTGAAGTTTCAGCAACAGCTTCTGGCGCTTTTTCAGCAGCAGGGGCAGCTTTTGTTTCTTCAGCAGCAGGAGCACTTGCAGTTGCAGCACCACCAGCAGTAAAGTTTTCGGCAACTCCAGAAATGTCAGTTCCTGCAGGTCCAATGATAGCTAATAAGCTATCAACAGGAGCAGTGCTTCCTTCTTGAATTCCGATGTATAATAATGTTCCAGCATTGAAAGACTCAAACTCCATAGTAGCTTTGTCTGTTTCAATTTCTGCCAAAATATCTCCTTCAGCTACAGTATCGCCAACTTTTTTCAACCAAGTCGCTACTGTACCTTCCGTCATTGTATCACTTAAACGTGGCATAGTAACTACTATAACACCTTTTGGTAATTCAGCTGCTTTTGCAGGAGCAGCAGTTTCGGTTTTTGCTTCAACAGCAGGAGCGTCCGCTTTTGGTTCCGAAGCTTCAGAACTGGCAGCAGGAGCATCGCCACCAGCTAAAAGAGCAGATATATCTTCTCCTTCTTTACCAATGATGGCTAATAATGAATCAACAGGAGCAGTTTCTCCTTCTTGAATTCCGATATGTAAAAGAGTTCCTTCGTTAAAAGATTCGAACTCCATTGTTGCTTTGTCTGTTTCGATTTCTGCTAAGATATCACCTTCGCTTACTTTGTCGCCTACTTTTTTAAGCCAAGTTGCTACCGTTCCTTCCGTCATTGTATCGCTCAAACGAGGCATTGTTACTTTAATTGCCATAATTCTTATAATTTATGAGGTGTAAATGGATAGTCTTCTTGTGCGTATACTACATCGTATAATTGTTGTAAGTCTGGATATGGAGATTCTTCAGCGAATTTCGCACATTCTTCAACCAAGTCTTTAACTCTTTGGTCAATTACTTCGATTTCTTCTGCAGTAGCATATTTTTGATCCAAGATTACGTCAAGAACTTGAGTAATTGGGTCGATTTTTTTGTACTCTTCAACCTCTTCTTTAGAACGGTATAATTGTGCGTCAGACATAGAGTGTCCTCTGTAACGGTACGTTTTCATTTCAAGGAAAGTTGGCCCATCTCCGCGACGTGCTCTTTCGATAGCTTCGTGCATTGCTTCAGCAACTTTTACAGGGTTCATTCCGTCAACAGGCCCACAAGGCATTTCGTAACCTAAACCTAATTTCCAGATGTCAGTATGGTTTGCAGTTCTTTCTACAGAAGTTCCCATTGCATAACCGTTGTTTTCAACGATAAATACAACTGGAAGTTTCCATAACATAGCCATGTTGAAAGCTTCGTGAAGAGAACCTTGTCTAGCAGCTCCATCACCAAAGTAAGTCATGGTAACACCACCAGTGTTAAAATATTTGTCTGCGAAAGCGATACCAGCTCCCACAGGAATTTGAGCTCCTACAATTCCGTGACCACCGTAAAAACCGTGTTCTTTAGAGAAAATGTGCATAGAACCTCCCATACCTTTAGAAGTTCCTGTTGCTTTTCCTAAAAGCTCCGCCATTACATTTCTTGGATCAACGCCCATACCAATTGGCTGAACGTGGTTTCTGTAAGCAGTAATCATTTTGTCTTTAGTCAAGTCCATAGCGTGCAGTGCGCCAGCTAATACAGCTTCTTGACCATTATATAGGTGTAGAAAACCTCTAACTTTTTGTTGGATGTATAATGCTGCAAGTTTGTCTTCAAACTTTCTCCAAAGCAGCATGTCCTCATACCACTTTAAATATACCTCTTTTGTAACTTCTTTCATCTGAATTCTTTCTTTTGCTAAAGTTGTTTGTGTTATCGATTATTGTTGCCTGTAACGCAAAATAGTTTCCTCCCACAAATTTGCGCCCGAAAGCTCGGGATGCAAAAATAAGACATTACATTTAAGAACTAAAATTTAATGACTACTTTTTGGCTTTTTTTTACAAGAACTTTTTATCAAACATCAATGGAAGCAAATTTTTTAATGATGACGATTTGTAAACCTCTCCAATTTCACCCATAAAATAAATTTCGATTGGTGTTTCTTGTTTTATTTCGTATTCTGCAATCGATTGTCGGCAAGAGCCGCAAGGTGGAATAGGAGCGGTGGTTTGATTAGTATCTGAAGCTGCTGTAATAGCCATTTTTAAAATTTTTGCTTCTGGATATGCGCTTCCTGCATAAAAAATAGCGGTTCTTTCTGCGCAAAGTCCAGACGGATAAGCGGCATTTTCCTGATTGGAACCTAGAATAATTTTTCCGTTATCTAAAAGTAAGGCAGCGCCAACTCTAAACTTCGAATAAGGAGCATACGCCTTTTTTCTTATTTCAATTGCTTGGTTCATTAAGTCCTGAATTTCTTCAGGCAGTTCGTTTAAATTCTCAAAAATTGTAAATGAAGTTGTTATATTGATTTCTTTCATCTGTTTTTAAGGGAAAAAAAATCCAAATTCCTAAAATGCCGGAATTTGGATTATGTTGTTTTTATTTTATTCTGTTCTTTTAATACGTCTCGTATTTGTCTCCAAAGTTAAACGTTAAAGAGAAACGAAGTGTATTTTCTAAAGGGTTTTTTATTTTCGAAGCAGAGAATAGGTAAGAAACATCGATTTTCATGATATTGTATTTGAATCCTGCTCCCAAAGAGAAAAACTGTTTAGCACCTTTTTCAGGGCTTTCATGATAGTAACCTAAACGCATTGCAAATGAATCTTGGTACATGTATTCTGCTGCAAGGCTATAGGTAACCTCTTTCATCTCTTCTTTGAATCCGCCTGGGGCATCTCCAAAAGATTTGAAGATACCAGAAACCCATCCAATATTTCTATAGTCATTGTAAGCGGCATCTGTAGCCTGCTGTTGTGTAATATCTTCTGGGTCGTCAAAATCTCCATCGCCATTTCCGTCAACAGCGGCTTGAATTCCTGGAGGTGTTGGAACTAAAAGTTTAGTAAGTTCAGCACTTACAGCAAGTTTGTTGTAGTCGTCAAAAATAAAATCAAATCCTCCTCCTAATCTTAAATTGGCAGGTAAGAAGTTTGAGCTTAAATCGTCTCTGTCATAGCTGATTTTTGGCCCTAAGTTTTGAAGATTGATACCGGCTCTCCATCTTCCATTGAAGTCTTGATAAGCAATTTCTTCTGATTGATAAAAAGCAGCTACATCAACAGCAAATGAACTTGCAGCCGATGCATCAACTTCTTCTGAAGCCACTTTTAAATTGGAGTTTATAAAACGCGCTCCAACAGCCATAGAGAATTGTTCGCTTAATTTTAGAGAGTAAGATCCATCCAAGGCGAATTCGTTTGGATTTACGGTTCTTACAGCCTCGTTAGGGTCTCCTGTGTATCGTAATTCAATTCCCCCGAAACCAAAATAACGAAAACTTCCAGCAAAAGCGCTTCGTTCGCTAAATTTGTTATAATAGGTTACCTGACCTAAAGAAATGTCGTTTGCAAGATCTGTTAAGTAAGGAGTGTAACTGATAGAAAGACCTTGTGCATCTTCTGAGAAAGCATATTTCGCGGGATTCCATTGTTGCGAGAAAACGTCAGCAGAAGTAGCGACTCCTTGGTCACCTAAACCCGCTGCTCTAGCATCTGCAGCAACTAATAGAAAAGGAACCCCGGTTACTATTGGTCTTGATTCCTGAGCCTTTGAATTAAAAAGGGTCAAAAGGCAAATTAATAAAAATGATAGTTTTTTCATTTAAGGGACATATGTTTTTTGGTGGTGCAAATATATATAATATTATAGGATGACAAGCTTTTCGTATTTTTCTGCTTTTTTATTTGTTAAATTTGATTTTACAGTTAGTTTGTAAATATACACTCCTTTTCCGATTCTATCACCAAAATCGTCTTTTCCGTCCCATGTAATCTCTCTAGATAAAAATCCTTCTGTTGTTATGGTTTGGTTTTTTGTCCAAACTACTTTACCCGTTATGGTCATTACTTGTACCTGCACGTCCAGTGGTTCGTAAGGCCTGTTGTGTGAAAACCAAAATTGAGTATAAGTTGAAAAAGGATTTGGGTAGTTAAGAACATGTGATAAGGTTAACGATTCGTCTCCTACAACTGTAAATTGAATCTCGCTTGTAACGGGATTGTTGTAAACATCCCAAGCAGTAAAACTTATAGTATGCAGTCCTGGAGCTAAATTTCTAAATGGAAAACGTAAGTTTCCATTTGTATAATCATCTAATTTTGTCTGATAGTAATCATTTAAAATATAAGGATTGCTAACATCTCCATCTAAAATTGCAACGATATCATGTCCGATTCCACTTGCTGTATTGATTCCGTTTTCGTCTTCTAAAAACGCTAAAAGGAATGGAGATTCGTTTGTGATGCCTCCAGATACAAAAGTTTCGTCGTTCATATATAACTTCACTTTTGGACTAATATTGTCCTGAGGTGCATTTTCATTAATCCCTCCAATTTTGATAGTATTATTATATCCAGTTTGATTTTCTAAAGTAGTATTTTTCTTTGAATAAAAACTAATTTTTCCATTATCAACAGGAATTCTAATATCTCTAGGAACTACAAAGCTAAATTCAAATTGTCCATTTGTAACAGATGCATTCCCTCTGAAAATAGTTTCGCCTAAAGTTTTAAACTGCATAGGCGGGCTTAATCCGTCATTGTTTAAAGTTGAGTTCGTAAGCATTTTGTCGAAAATAGCGGTTGCCAATTCTCCGTTATAGTTACTTAATAAGGTATTGTTTTCGTCTGTGATTTCTCCCGATATTTTAATTTTAGATAATGACTTGAAATCTGGAATTGGTTGCGAAATTGCAATGTCGTTTACTTTTGTTAAGTTGATTCTAGGCTTTGGAATTGCCAGCATCAAGGCGGGATCGCCTAAATAGGTAACAACGTTGCTGCCAGAACTGGAGTTTTCATTTTTAGAAATTCGAAGAGATTCGGCTATGCTGTTATATTGATTTGAACCGTATGATAGAAGGTTTCTGCTTAAAGTACTATTGAAGCTTTCTCCGTTTATCTTGCCAATTTGACGAATTGTGGTCAGCATAGAAATCGCTCCTCCTTTAGGATTCCAATAGACATATTCTCCAGCAGTTGGTCTTGACGGATCATCAAATCTTGAAAACTCACATGTTATGGTTATGAATAAAGGATATTTGTATTGATTATTCAGATTTTGACCATCTGATTTTTCCCAAATTCTTTCGCTCGCAAGTCCATCTTCTCCTCCGTGACCTAAATAGTTAAAAACTAAAGCTCCTTTTTCAAAAGCATTAAAGAAATCGGTTCTGGCTTTAGGGTATCTTGCTCCTCCTGCGGAAGCTTCTTGTGTGTAAGCGTCTAAAAATATTTTCTCGATATTGAAAAAAGGTTTTTCGGTTGCAATTAAGTCTGCTAGCGCGTTTTGATTGGCTTGTAGCGTTTCGTCTCCCGCTGTATCTGTATCGTCACTTATCAAAACAAAATTATTTCTCCAGTTCCCATAGGATTTAGTATCATGGTATTCTAAAACTTTATTGACCATTTCTTGTGCCTGAGCGTTATCTGAAACCAGCATGCGTCCTGTTGCGATGTCAATTCCGTCAAAAGGATAACCTACGATTCCTTCGTTTGCGTCCATAAGTCCATAAAAGTCATCGGTGGCAAATCCAGCTTCGCCTATAGTATAACTTATTAGAGATTGATAAATAGGAACAATGTTGTTGTTGTTTGAGATTCGATCTTTATAATCGTATGAAGCGTCACCAAATAAGTTTAGGTATTTTATTCTTTTTTCAGGAGAAGAAGCATTTTCATAAATGTATTTTACAAAATTTCGAATCCCGGCAATATCTTGTTTTCCTGATGAGAATTCCTGATAGATGTCTTCGAGAGAAACCACTTTTACATTTAAATTGGAATTGGTTCGATGGAAGTTCGCCAGTCTTTCGGCTTGAGAAACTAAAGATTTGATTGTGACAATTAGATAATCTATGTCTTGGAAAGTGTTTTGGCTGTTTCTGAAAATAGTTCCTTTTAAGTTCTGATTCGCAATTTTGGACTGATTTTCTTTTAAAGGAGTATAATAGTCAGAAGCGTCTATTGCGACATATTTTCTAACTTCGCCTAAATTGGCTTTGAAGCTAAAGCTGGGCTGATTTGAATTTTGAATTGTTAAGACATTATATAGGTCGGTAACATCCCAGACTTGAGAAATTGTTGTGGCGTTTCCAAAGGTGTAATTAACGACTCCTGCTGTGGAACCTGCATCATTATATTGAAAATGAAATTGTTTTCCTGTTCCCAGAAGTTTTCGTTTTGCGGTTAGATTGATGTAATCTAGATAGCCTTTAGATCCTGGGACTCCATTATTATTATAGGTAAGTTTTATTTTAATATTATCAGTTCCTGTAAATGTTGTGTTAGGAGGCAGGCTGTTGTTTATGTATTTAATTTCTGAGCTTGGTGTTAAGGAAGGGTAGTTTATGGTTCCTACGCTTAGTCCGTTGGCAGAAACTGTAAAAGAAGTATTGGTAAAAGCAGCTGATGCTGCAGCTGTTTCTATTTTTACAGGTACTGAAGAGTCAAGATTAGGGAAGTTAAAAGTAAATTCTTGTTCTTGATTTATATCGAATGATTCTCCAAGCCATTGACGGCCTAAGTGAACAATGTTGGTTTGATCAATTTCATGAAATTGATAGTCATCAAACGTGTTTAGCTCTAATGTAGTGCTAGCAGTAGGCTGATTAAGGTTTTGAATTCTTTTTCCGTCTCCGCCAGAAGCGGTAACATAATAATAAGATTTCGAGTCGTATAGGTTTAGATTAGTTTCGCTTTCAGTATTCCAGTTTTCAACTCCTTCTGCATAAAAAAGAATATAATCTTCATTGTTAAATACACCGTCATTTTCGCCAATTATTTGAATTGCATTTTCGGTTAAATCATCGGGGTAATAAGTGCTGTTGGCTAAAGGGAGCATTCGGCCTCCATTTCCGTAAATTTTGATTCTTCGCGGATCAACTTTTGATGGATCTAATCCTAAACTTTGCAAAAAAGATCTTGTGACTTTGTAAACCCCAGATTTTTGAACATAAAAACGATACCAGTCTCCAGATGCTAACACAGAATTTGAAATTGCTGCGGTTTTTTGAAAAATGGAACTATTGGAGCTTCTTGCTGTAGAACTGTTGATAGAGTAAGAAAAAGACTTGATGCGTTTAAAGCCATTTCCATCTTTTATTATCGGGTTTAAGGATAAAAAAGTACGCTTTAAGTCTCTTGCATTCGTAATTATTAGGGTCTCATTTGGTTTTGCAGGGATATTTTCAGGAGCTAAATCACCTAAATCAGCTTTAGATATAGACTCATAAATGACGTTGCTAATTTGTATTGAGCCGCCATTTGATAGGTTCGAGAGGTTTAGGTTTTCTAATAATGTTACGCTTTTTTTAGTCATATCAAAGCGAAAACCGCTTCCAGAGAAGTACGGAATTGTAATTCTATTTTCACCATAATTTGCTTCTTTTTTGTCTTGCCAATTTAGCGTTACCTCGCCATTTAGCTGGGGAAAAGCAAGAATTGGAATTAAAAAAAAGTAGATGAAAAATAGCTGTTTCATTGGTTTAAAAAGTGAAAATTAATTAAAAAATAATTAGTAAGTAAAAATATAGTATTTCATGTTACAGTAAATAATAAAAAGTATATTTTTGCGTTCGTAACTAAAGGTTATTTTCCTGATAAAAAACAGCTAAATAAAATTATTAGAACAGATGTTGCCAATTAAATGTTAATTATTATATTGCAGCACCTAAATTTATCACCTAAGAATGAGTATGAAAGTAAACAAAATTGTAGTCTTGCAATTAATGATGTCAATGGTATTGATGTTGGGCACGGCTAGTTGTAGCAAAAAATCGAGTTCGAGCCACGCTTCTAGAGCAACTGGTTGGGATGTAGATAGTCAGAATGGAACTGCTGCTAGAAATGCAGGTAAAAAACAACAGGCTGGTCCTGGTTTGGTTTTTGTTGAAGGAGGTACGTTTACTATGGGTAAGGTACAGGATGATGTTATGCACGATTGGAATAACACACCAACTCAACAACACGTTCAGTCATTCTATATGGATGAAACCGAAGTTACGAACGGTATGTACTTAGAATACCTAGAGTGGTTAAAGAAAGTTTTCCCGCCTACAGAAGAAAATTACAAAAATATTTACGAAGGAGCATCGCCAGATACACTTGTTTGGAGAAATCGTTTAGGTTACAACGAAACGATGACTAATAATTACTTAAGACATCCTTCTTATGCTAACTATCCTGTAGTTGGTGTTAACTGGATTCAAGCTGTTGAATTTAGTAAATGGAGAACTGACCGTGTGAACGAAGCAGTTTTAGAGAAAAACGGATATCTTCAAAAAGGTGCTAAAACAAATGATGTTAATGCTGAAAACGCATTTAATACTGAAGGATACTTAATGTCTCCAAGTACATCACGTGGTGGAAGCGAAGAAATTGTATTAAAGAAAAACCCAACTGGAAGAAGACCAAAAGCAGGAAAAGATGGTGTAGTTCCTGAAGAGAAAAATGTGTACGCACAACGATCTTCTGGAATTATCTTACCAGAGTACAGACTTCCTACTGAAGCAGAATGGGAATATGCAGCTGCTGCTGATGTTGGACAAAGAGAATATAACATCTACAAAGGGCAAAAGAAATATCCTTGGTCTGGAGATTATACACGTTCTAACAAACGTAAAAATAAAGGGGATCAATTGGCTAACTTTAAACAAGGAAACGGTGATTACGGTGGAATTGCAGGTTGGTCAGATGATGGAGCAGATATTACTAATGCTGTGAAAAGTTATGCTCCAAACGATTTCGGATTATATGATATGGCCGGAAACGTTGCAGAATGGGTAGCTGACGTTTACAGACCAATTATTGATAATGAAGCAAATGATTTCAACTATTACAGAGGAAACCAATATGCTAAAAACAAAATTGGTAAAGATGGTAAAGTGGAAATTGTTACAACTGCTACAATTAAGTATGATACTTTAAGTAACGGTAAAGTTATTGCGAGAAACCTTCCTGGAGAAATTGCACAGGTGCCGGTTGATGAGCAAGAAACTTATTTGAGACAAAACTTCAGCACAAGTGATAATATCAACTACAGAGATGGTGATAAACAATCTTCAAGATATTTCGACTTTGGTGATTCTGAATCAGGTTCAAAAGCAGACCAAGCTATGTACAATTCTCCTAAACATAATGTAACTACTGACAGTTTAGGAAAAATGATAAGAAAATATGATAATTCTAGTAAACGTACTACTTTAATCGATGATAAAGTAAGAGTTTACAAAGGAGGATCTTGGAGAGATAGAGCTTATTGGTTAGATCCAGCTCAAAGAAGATACTTCCCTCAAGATATGGCAACTGACTATATTGGTTTCAGATGTGCAATGTCTAGAGTGGGTGCAAAATCTGAAAGAAGAAAATCTCCTAGAAACTAAGAATTAGAATTTCTAGCATAAAAATTCCAAATTCCAAAAGCTGAATATTCAGTCTGGAATTTGGAATTTTTTTATTGTTTTTTTCTATTTTTATGGTCTATTTAAAATTTTATAAATGAATATTCAGGACATTCATAATTTGTTTTTACAATGTAGTTCACTTTCTATTGATACCAGAAAGATTGAAAGGAATTCAATGTTTTTTGCAATCAAAGGAGAGAATTTTGATGCTAATACATTTGCTAAGGAAGCACTAGATTTGGGGGCTTTGTATGTTGTTATTGATAACGAATCATACTTTATTGATGATAGGACTATTTTGGTTGAAGATAGCTTGCAGACACTTCAGGAATTAGCAAAATTTCACCGTTCTTATTTGGCGCTTCCAATTGTTGCTCTAACAGGCAGCAATGGAAAAACAACAACTAAGGAATTAATAAATGTTGTATTATCAAAAAAGTTTAAAACAAAAGCTACTATTGGAAATTTAAACAATCATATTGGTGTGCCTCTTACTTTACTTTCGTTTACAAAAGAAACAGAGATTGGGATTGTAGAAATGGGAGCTAATCATCAGAAAGAAATTGAATTCCTGTGTCAGATAGCGCAGCCGGATTTTGGTTATATTACGAACTTTGGAAAAGCGCATTTAGAGGGTTTTGGAGGGGTTGAAGGTGTGATCGCCGGAAAAAGCGAAATGTATCAATATCTGTATGCAAATCAAAAGACTGTTTTTGTAAATCTCGAAGATCCTATTCAAATAGAGAAATCAAAAGGAATTAAATCCTTTACTTTTGGTGTAAAAAAGGAAAGTGCCGATTTGAATATTCAAGAAATTACAGCAAATCCGTTTGTGGCTGTTAGTTATAATGATTTCAAAATCGAATCGCATTTAATTGGACTTTATAATGCTAATAATATAAATGCCGCAACGGCAATTGGGAAATATTTTGAAGTAACAGAAGCCGATATAAAGAACGCTGTTGAAGATTATGTTCCAGCTAACAATAGATCTCAAATGATGCAAAAAGGTTCAAATGAGATTATTTTAGATGCTTATAATGCAAATCCTAGCAGTATGGCTGTGGCGATTACAAACTTTCTTCAATTGGATAAGAATAATAAGATTATGATTCTTGGAGATATGTTTGAGCTGGGAAAAGAGAGTTTATATGAGCATAAAGTTATTGTAGATTCTCTGGCAACTCAAGATCAGTCATTATCTTTTTTAATTGGAAAATCCTTTTATTCGAATCGGGTTTTGAGTGACAATATAAAGTTTTTTGAAACTTTTGATGCATTTGCCGACTTCCTGAAAAGTTTCAAATTTGATTCTAATACTATTTTGATAAAAGGTTCGAGAGGAATGGCTCTTGAACGAACTTTAGAATATATTGCTTAAAACAAAAGCCATTCAAATTTGAATGGCTTTCGTTTTTTAAATAGTCATTAAGAATCCAATTAAGTTTTCCTTTTTATTTAAACCTAGTTTTTTTCTTAAACGATAACGTGCTAGTTCAACGCCACCTGTTGATATATTCATGATTTCGGCTATTTCTTTGGTCGACATATTCATTAATAAATAAGTGGATAAGTCTAATTCTCTTGGAGAAATGGTAGGGTATTGCCCTTTTAAACGCTTTAAAAATTCAAAATGCACATTTTTAATATGTTTTTCCAAGTCTTTCCAGCTCTTGTCGGTATTGACTTCTTTTACGATACTTTTATGCAGTTTACTGAATTCAGATTTGGTGTTTTCGTCTAGAATATTGGTGTCAATATCTTTCAGTTTGTGAATAATCCCATTTAATACTTTGTTCTTTTTGACAACTTGTAATGAATTGTTTACCAGTTCTTTGTCTTTTGCTAAGATTTTGATTTGGAGTTTGTCATTTTTTAGTTTTTCAATTTCTTTCTCCAAATCATGCTGTTCGTGTCTAATTTTGGATTCTTTTTCTAAATATAATCTTCTTTGTTCAATGGTTTCATAATATCTGTTTTTTCTAATTTTAAGTTTAATTCGAACTGAGATAAGATAAGCTCCCAATAATACAAGAATAAGATAGAATAAATAAGCTAGGAAATGCCTGTACCAAGGTGGGGATACCGTAAATTCAACTTCGCTGATATCAGATTCTATACCGTAGCTATTTCTGGCTTTTAATTTCATTACATAATTGCCTTCTCTTAAATTAGTGTACTCTTTTATGGCTGTGGAAGACCAGTTTCGCCAGTTTTCTTCAAATGGTTCTAATTTATAGGAGTACATCACATTTTCCTGATTTTCATAAGTAGGCGATGCAAAAGTAAATTTTACGCGATTGTGTTTATATGGAAGGTTGTAGGACTCTGTTTTACTGATAAGGTTACCTGTTAGAATAGTATCTCCTGGGAAGGAAAAGCTTTCAATGAATGCTTTTGGTTTAGCCATAAAAGTATTTGGGATGTCCGAGTTATAATGCGCCAATCGATCAGTTAATCCTATAAAAATGTTTTGAGGATCAATTGCATTTACAGAAACATAGTTGTTAACTAAATTTCCTGTCAAATTGGAGAATATAGCCTGTTTTTTAACATAACTTCCGTTTTTATTTTTAATTAAAACCCCTAGTGATTCATTAAATGCATACCATAAGTTGCCAGAAGGGTCTTCAATTAATGTGTTAATGGTAGGGATTCCTTTGAATAAATTGGTGATTTTTTTATCTTCAAAAAATACCTCTTGTTCAACTGAATATCTGTAAAAATGATTGTTCACTTGAAAGTAAACTTTATTGTTAATGTTTTGAAGGCTGTTAATTCCCTTGTATTTATCTGATATATTAACATGTTTCTTTATGAAATCAAATCTCTTTAAGTCATCTGACAATTTTACCTGATATAAGAATGGATTTTTCTTCAGCCATAAATAATTTTCATCTATTTCGACAGAAAAGTTATTGGTTGTCTCATCAAAACCTTTTACTTGATGCAAATAATCATATCCTGAGCTCGATTTTTTGAAAACAGAAAAACCGTTGTAACTTTCTCCTATAATATAATCAGGATGATTTGGGATTTTTTTGAATCCAAAATATCCTTTAGTATCTAGTATTTTCGAAACCCGATTTTTGTCAATAATTAAAGCGCCGCTGTTGCTGGCACAGATTAATACGTCGTTTAGAACTTGGATGTTCCAAACCTGAGAAATTGTTCCTTCGACTCTTATAAATGGGCTGTCTTTAAAAGTGTTTCCCCACGGATGGTAGAATAAACCTTGATTTGTAGCAACGTACAAATTGCCTTGAAATGTTGTTGAAGCATAAACTGTTCCGATGTTGTAACTATAATCAAAATACGAAAAAGGAGAGTTTTCGTTTATAAAAGTGATACCGTTGTCAAGTCCCAACCAGATATTATTTTTATTATCAACAAATGACGCTAAAATGGTGTTGTTTTGTATTCCTTTTTGTCTGTTTAAGTGTTGTATTATTTTTCCGCTTAAGTCACAGATAATAGCGCCGTCTAGTACAGAATTAAGTACGATGAATTTATTTTTAATTATAGAACCGCCAAGAGACGTGTTTTTCTTTATAAAATCATTCGCCTCGGTATCCCAAGGTTTTATTACGCCATTTTCAGATACAAAAAGTCCTTTCTCTAAAGTGGCATACATTAAGCGATTGTCAGGAAGCGGAAAAAGAGACCAGATTTCCTTGTCATTAAAGACAGTTGTGCCTTTTACAGCTGTAAGTCGTCTGTTTTTATATTCTAATACGCCTAGAGTTTTATCTTGAAAATAAAGGCGATTTTTTACCAAAAAAGAAAATTGGAATTTATGTGGGGCATTTAATGTGGTGATTTTTTCTCCTTTTAAGAAAAATACCTTAGAGAAAGATTGGAAAATAACTTCTCCATTAAAAATGTGGATTCTCCAGATTAAGTTGATATTTTCTTTGTCAATAGGACTTAGTAAGTTGTATAAAGAATGGTATTTTAAAATTCCTTTCTCATCAATCTTAAAATATCCAAATTCATTATTTCCTCCAACAAAAATCCTTCCCAAAGCATCGATTTTTAAGCTTCTTATCTCCGATTTATTAGGTAGAGAATATTTATGCCAGTTTGAGCCGTCAAACTGTATTAAACCGCTGTTGTTGGCAAAATAAATATTGCCGTTTTTATCTTGATCGATACTCCAGTTTTGGGTTCCTCCTTTGTATTCTGATCTTTTGTAGTTTTTTATGTCTGGAATTCCAATGTTTTTTACCTGACACAGTCCTATATTTTGTATGAAAAATAGTAATATAGTTATAAATGGGGTAACTATGAATTTCATAAAATTTTAAATGTATTTTTATTATAAATGCTGTATTATGTTATTTGATTGTTGATTTTTCAATCTTATTAAATCTGTTTTTTTAAATTATTTTTATTTTACAACGTTGTAGTTGTCTGTTAACTTATGTAATATACGATTTTTATAATTAACATTTTTATAACAATTTTTTTTCAAATCTAAATTACAGTAAATTAGTTAATTAAAAAATAAATGTTGTGTTTTTGTAGTGTAATCATATTTAGCTTGAAGTGTTTTTGTAAAGAATTTTAATTCTACATTATTAAAATTTAACATTATAATTGCATCAAATTACTAATTAATTAACCAAAATTTTTAGAAAAATGAAATTGACAAAATTACTTATTTTTTGTGTTTCGTCTTTACTGTTTTCAGTTATCGCATTTGCTCAGGATGTGACGGTAACGGGGACAATTAATGACGAAAGCGGATTGCCCGTCCCAGGGGCAACAATTTTAGTAAAAGGAACTAATAAAGCAACTGCGTCTGACTTTGATGGGAAGTTTCAGATTAGTGTTCCATCAAATGGAACTTTGGTTGTTAGTTTCGTTGGTTTTGAAACTGCTAATGAGGCAGTAAACGGAAGGACAAAGCTTAATATTGTACTTAAAGCAGTATCTCAAAGTTTAAATGAAGTAGTGGTTATTGGATACGGTACCCAAAAGAAAGCTTTGATTACTGGTGCCTCTTCGAACTTTAAAGGAGAAACACTTCAGGAGTTAAATACAGGAACTGCAATGGAAGCGCTTCAAGGAATTGCGCCAGGTATTAGTATTACAAGAAATAGTGGTGCGCCAGGTGCCGGTACGAAAGTTACTATTCGTGGACTTGGTACAGTTGGAAATTCAAATCCATTATATATTGTTGATGGTGTAACCGTTGGAAACATTGATTATTTGAGCCCGTCGGATATTGAGTCTATTGACGTTTTGAAAGATGCGGCATCTTCTGCAATTTATGGTTCAAGAGCTGCAAATGGGGTTGTACTAGTTACTACAGTTAAGGGACGTAAAGGACGCCCAGCTAGAATTAGCTACGATTCATTTTACGGAATTCAGAATATATACAAAAATCTTGATCCTCTAAATGCGCAAGAGTACATGTATATTATGGATGAAGGACGTGTAAATGATGGGTTGGCACCAAATGATTGGCATGCTATGTTAACCAATAATTCATGGTTAGAAAGCAATTATCCAGGTGCGGGAGTACAGTATGGCGAAGAGATTTGGCAAAATCTTCAAAATGGATGGAAAGGAACTAACTGGATTAATGAGATGTCTAAAAAGGATGCGCCAGTAGTTAGCCACGCACTTAATATTACTGGTGGAAGTGAGGATATCACTTATTCATTAGGGGTTTCTTATTACGATCAAGATGGTATAATTGGTGGAAATATTGTAGATGCTGGTTACAAAAGGTTAACTACAAGAATGAATAGCCAGATGGTCTTGAAAAAAAATGAAAGCCATAGTATTATTACTGTAGGAGAGAATATAACTTTCACAAGTACACAAAATAGAGGGGTATCATCTGGAGATATTTATGGTAATGATTTGCATAATGCGCTTACTCAAAATCCCTTGCAACCAGCTTATTGGCAGACTGCTTTTGATAGAAATATCAGTGAATTTGCTTTTTCACCAACATTAGATGGATTATCTACTAACCAAACAAATCCATTGGCGGTAATGTATTACAGAAGTAACTACAATTATCCTAAAGATTATAAAATTGCAGGAAATGCTTATGTAGAAATCGAACCTGTTGCAGGACTTAGATTTAAATCAGTTTTTGGTATTGATTCTTGGTTTGGAAATGGCAGATCTATGAATCCGGTGTATCATTTAGGAGTTTTATATAATGACTCAGTTGATGGTGCTTCACAGTATTCTTATTTTGGAGCTAATTCTACTTGGACGAATACGCTTTCCTATCAAAAACAATTTGGGAATCATAATGTTAATGCGGTTATTGGAATTGAAGAAATAAAAAATGCAGTAAATACAGAAATGAGTGGTTCACGAAATGGATTACTATTTCCTGGAGATCCAAGATATGCCTATTTAAATAATACCAAGAATCCAGCTTCAATAGCTGATATTAGTGCAAGTGGATTTGATTCAGCTGCTGGTGGCGGAGGTATTATGTCATATTTTGCTAGAGCACAATATGATTATAAAGAGAAATATCTTCTTTCTGCTGTAATACGTCGTGACGGATCGTCTAATTTTGGTAACGGCTACAAATACGGTAATTTCCCTTCTGTGTCTGCAGGTTGGGTCCTTTCCAAAGAAGATTTTATGTCTAGTACTTCAAAAGTTCTTAATTTCTTGAAAATAAGAGGTAGTTGGGGACAAAATGGAAATCAGGCTATTGATCCTTTTTACTATTCATCTACAATTGCTTATGCTTTTCCAGGATACTTTTTTGGAGATACAAAACCCGTTTCTGGAACAACTGCTTATCCTGCAAGAGTACCTAATCCAAGTGTTAGTTGGGAAACATCAGAACAGTTAGATTTTGGATTGGATGCAAGTCTATTTGATTCTAGATTAGGTGTTACGTTCGACTGGTATAATAAAACAACAAGAGACTGGCTGGTTATAGCTAAGCCTCCAGGAACATCTGGAGCAGAACCTCCTTACATCAATGGTGGGGATATTGAAAATAAAGGATTTGAAATTTCTGTGAGCTGGAAAGATAAGATTGGAGATTTTAAATATGGACTAACTCTAAGCGGGGCAGCAAACAAGAATAAAGTTACAAAGGTAGCAAATGCTGATGGTATCATTCATGGACCAAGCCATGTATTATCACAAGGAACTTCTGAAATTTCAAGAGCACAGATTGGTTATCCAATTGGGTATTTCTATGGCTTTAAAACAGCTGGAATTTTACAAAATCAGCAAGAAGTTGATGCGTATGTAGGACCAACTGGACAGCCGTATTTTAATGATCAGCGTCCTGGTGATGTTCGATTTGTTGATTTAAATAATGATGGTATTATTGATGAAAAAGATAAAACAATGTTGGGAGATCCAAATCCAGATTTCCAATTAGGTATTCAATTGAATTTAGAGTATAAAAATGTTTATCTGAATACAACAATGAGTGGTAAATATGGTATGCAGGTAATGCAGTCCTACAGATCTTTTGCAGATATGCCTAAACAGAATTATACTTCAGATGTTTTTGATCGTTGGCATGGAGAAGGAACTTCAAACAAAATGCCTCGTTTAAGTTCTGTATCAAACAGAAATACAAATTACATTTCTGATATCTATATGCAAGACGCGGATTATTTGAGAATTAATAATTTAACGGTGGGGTACAATTTCAATGAGCTGTTAAAAGATGTTAAGTTTATTTCTAATCTTAAATTCTATGTAGCAGTGAACAATTTATACACATTTACTAAGTATGACGGTATGGATCCAGAAGTTCGCTGGGGAGGACATAATGAAAACTTCCAATGGGCTTCGGGAATTGATCTTGGTTTATATCCGCAATCTAGAACGGTAATGTTTGGATTAAGTGCAGATTTTTAATATTAACACAAATTAAAATGAAAAATATAAAATTTATTATAGCAATTTCGGCAATTTTTATCGCGATAAGCTGTGATGATTTCCTGGATCAGGATAATCTTAAAGAGAAAAGTGTTGATACTTTTTATAAGACACCAACAGATATCGACGAAGCAATGGCAGGAGTTTACAATGCTCTTTATACAGTAAATATTCATAGTGAAGAGCAAATGGCCGCAAACTTGATGGATAATATGATGTTAGGTGGTGGTGGACCAGATGATAAATCAGCAAAATGGGTGGATAATTTTGAAGACCCTGCTGAAGATACCTATCATGATATGTGGAAACAATCTTATAATGGTATTTCAAGATCTAATGCTATTATAGAGTCGCTCCAAACAGCAGATTTTTCTAAATATTTTAGCACTGTTGCAGAGGCAGATAGTTTTAAGAAACAAGCATTAGGAGAGGCTTTGTTTATGAGAGCTTTCTTTTACTTTAGATTGGCCAAGTTTTTTGGAGGAGTACCTCTTATTATGACTTATGATGCAGATCGATATGCTGCTAGATCAACCTATTCAGAAACTTTTGCAGTAATTGCTTCAGATTTAAAAGCAGCCATAGAGACAATGCCAGCGACACCTTTTACAAGTATTCCAACAGCAAGATATGGACATGCTAATAAGTGGGTTGCAGAGGCTTATATGGCACGTGTCTTTTTATTCTATACTGGATATATGAGTAATATAGAAAAGCAGGCTACTACTGATCTTCCTCTTGTAGGTGGAGGAACAATAACAGGAACGCAGGTTGCTGCTTACTTAGATGATTGCATCAATAATAGTGGTCATAAATTAACTCCAGATTTTAGAAATCTTTGGCCATATTCCTATGTAAACAAAAATGCAGGCAATAATGTACTGCCTTGGGCAGCAACAGAAAATTTGTCATGGGTTGGACAAGACGGTATTAGTCCAACTTTTGGGACTGGAAACTATGAATCAATGTTTGTACAAAGATTCTCATTTGGAGACTGGGGCTGGACAAATGGTAATATCTATACTAATAGGCTTGCTTTATTTAGCTCTATGCGTGGTAACTCTTTAGTTCCTTTTGGTGAAGGATGGGGATGGTGCACTATCAATCCTAAATTATATAGTGGATGGTCAGATCTTGATCCAAGAAAACGTGGTTCTATCCTAGAAGTTGGAAGAGCAGATCAGGGAACAGCTACTTATGCTAAGGATAAAGGAGATCATGAAACAGGATATTTCAATAAAAAATACTGTTCAATTCAGCATGATAGGAATGGTTCAAATGTGGGTATGTTTGTTCAAATGTATGCGTGGGGAAATACAGATATGCAGTTGATGCATGCTCAGGATTTTATCTACATGCGTTTCGCAGATGTATTATTAATGCATTCAGAAATTACTAAAACGGCAGATGGTATGAATGCCGTTAGAGCACGTGCAAAATTAGGTCCAGTTGCTTACTCTATGGAAGCTATTAAAGATGAGCGTTTACATGAATTGGCTTTTGAAGGGTTGCACTGGTTTGATTTGGTACGCTGGGGTGATGTTGACAGTGCATTTAATGATGTAATCCAGGTTAGAAATTCTGGTGTGGATGCTAATTACAGTGTTAAATACAGACCAGAAACTAAAGGATTGGTTCCAATTCCAGAAACAGAAATGAGGGTGTTAAATGGAGTTTATACTCAAAATCCGGGTTGGTAATATTTAGTAACTATTAATAATTAGAAAGATGAAAATTTATAATATAAAATATTTATTAATTGCTGCGTTTATGCTGGTCTTTTCGGCATGTGACCCAATTGTAGATGAACAGCATTTGACAAATTCAACAGATGTTGCAGGGGTTAATCTAAAAGTAACCCACAGCACTCCTGGAGGTAATAAAATTACTTTGACTATGGATACACCAGGTGTTACTGGTTATTGGGATTATAACCTAGGCAAAGCTCTGACAAATGAAATAACACTTGTATATCCAATTCCTGGTAAATCTACATTTACTTTTGTAGGGACTTTAGGAGGTGAATTTTTTACCAAGACCATAGATGCGCAAATTGATAAATTAGATACGCCTTTAGATCAAGATTGGTATGACTTAGTAAGTACGAATACTTCTGCCGGAAAAACATGGGTTTTTGATGGAGCAGCAGGTACTGGTGCTATGTATTGGTTTATGTCGCCCCCAGATAACCCAGATTCTGCGATGAGTGCATGGTGGAATGCCGGAGATTGCTGTCCTCCTCTTGATGTAGCTGGAAGCATGCATTTTGATTTAAATGGTGCCGCAAACTATAATCACTATCAAACCGCTTCTGCAGCTGCAGAAAAAGGAAGTTTTGTTTTAGATATTGCTAATAAAAAACTGTTTATTACAGGTTCAAAAATTTTAGGTTATGAAGCTGGTAATACAGCTAATGAATATAATATTATTACGCTTACAGAAGATAAATTAGTGTTATATGTGCCAAGAAGTTTAAAAGATGCTGGTACAGGATGGACATTTGTTTATAAACCTCAATAATATTTTGTGTTAGTTATCTTCGAAAAAGGAAGATTAAAACATTCCTTTTTCGAATTTTCAAACATTATTTATTTTACTCAAACGACATAGAGTAAAATAATAGAAAGTTTAAACTACTATGGTTAGTTTAAGTTAAGTTTATTGCCTGGGTAGCCCATAATTTCGATTATGGGCTATTTTTTTGTTTATAACTTAATGAACTTTAAGATGCATTATTTCTCTGTTTAATTGTCTTCTGTATTCACTAATAATTCGTTTTTTGATCTGTTTTAAGCTTGTATTTTCTATTGAAGTCCCAACCAGGGCTTTTATTTAGTTTTCAGTCTTAATATCATCGTTTTTCTTGCCCATTTTTGATCTTGTTTGGTTTGTCAACAGAAATTATTTGATTAGAAAGCACTTATGCAATATTAATTTGCCTTAAAATCCAAAAGACAATTAATATCATTCTGCTATAACAAACGCTTTGTTTAGTTACATTTTTGTTTGAAATCCTAAATCTTTTCCTTTTAAGAGAGTGAGAGGCTGAAAGCAATCATTAAAAATAAAAACGTACCTAGCTAAAACTTTCTTTCTGATGTTTTTTGGGAGTAAATCAGAGACGTTGGGGATTACATCTTCCAAAAGTGTATTTAAAAATCAATTTTACCCTTCTTCACAATGAAAATAACCTAAAAAAACGATATGTAAAAATACTTTTTTGTAAGTAAAACCTATATAAAAATATAAAAATAAGAATTTTCCTCCGTTAAAATTTTTATTAATAATGAAAAAAAACTAAGGTAAAAATATCATATTCTCTGTTTTGGTTCTTTAGGAATTTTTATAGCTGTTTTGGTTTTAAATGTTTGTAAAATAAGTGTTTACGTAATTGTTTGTACTACTATCACGTTGTAGTTTTATAAATTTTACGTCTAATTTATATTTAAAAATCTATGTAGTGTTTATTTTTAAAATTAACTTTTCTTTAGTACTATTTTTTGTTTTTGTAAATGATTGATTATTAATTTATTATATTTTTTTTGATGTGTTTTTATAATATTAAAATTTTCATTTTGATGTGTTTTTGTATGGATTTATAAATACGAAAAACAAAAATTTAGTTTTAGTATTGCATCGAATTACTAATTAATTAACCAAAATTTTTAGAAAAATGAAATTAACAAAATTACTTGTTTTTTGTATTTCATCTTTGTTATTCTCGGTTATAGCTGTGGCTCAGGATGTCACAGTAAATGGAATGATAAGCGATGAAAGTGGAATGCCTGTTCCAGGTGCAACAGTTTTATTAAAAGGTACAACTAAATCAACAGCTTCCGATTTTGATGGGAAGTTTCAGATACAAGTACCTTCAAACGGAACTTTAACAATTACCTTTATTGGTTACACTACAGTAAATGAAGCTGTAAATGGTAGAACAAAAATCTCAATTCAATTAAAACCAGAATCACAATCTTTAAATGAGGTTGTAGTGGTTGGATACGGTACTCAAAAGAAATCTGTTGTTACTGGAGCAATTTCCAGTGTAAAAGCTTCCGACCTGGAAGATTTGCCAATTACAAGAGTTGAGCAGTCCCTTCAGGGAAGGGTTTCGGGGGTTACTATTGCAGCAAATGCAGGGCAGCCAGGATCTTCTTCTACAATACGTGTAAGGGGTATTACTTCTTTTGGCAACAACGAACCATTATGGGTAGTTGATGGTGTAATTGTCGACGCAGGCGGTATTGGTTATTTAAATCAATCAGATATTGCTTCTATGGAGGTTCTTAAAGATGCGGCATCTCAAGCTATTTATGGAGCAAGAGCGGCTGCAGGAGTTATCCTTATTACTACTAAAAAAGGGAAATCTGGAAAAATGACAGTTAATTATAATGGTTATACAGGTTTTTCAGCAGCAGCGAGAAAACTAGATTTGCTTAATGCTACAGAGTATGCTACTTTGATGAATGAAAGATATGCAAATGGTTACACTCCAGATCCTAACAAGCCATATAAACTTCCTTATGAAAATCCATCTTCTTATGGAGCAGGTACAGATTGGCAAAAAACGATTTTTAATGACAATGCTCAGAAATATGGTCATGAATTAAGCTTATCTGGAGGAAATGATGTTTCGACTTTTTATGTTTCTTTTGGATTGTTAGATCAGGAAGGAATTGTAGCTACTCCAATTTCAAGCTACAACAGAAAAAATATTCGTTTAAACTCAACACATAAAATTGTAAAAGGATTAACTTTTGGTCAAACTTTAGGTTACTCTCACGAAAAAAATGTTGGAATTGGAAATACCAATAATGAATATGGAGGACCATTAAGTTCTGCAATCAATTTAGATCCAACTACACCTGCAATCGTTACTGATCCAGCTGTTGCAAGCGGATATCCATACAATCAAAATTATATTTTGAGAGATCCAAACGGAAATCCATATGGTATTTCTCAAGTAGTTACTCAAGAAATGAGTAATCCATTGGCTTATATTCAAACAAGATTAGGAAATTATGGATGGGCTGATAATTTTGTTGGAAACGCTTACTTAGAATTAGAGGCTATAAAAGGCCTAAAAATTAGAAGTACTTTAGGAGGTAAATTAGCGTACTGGGGAGCAGAAAGTTTCACTCCGGTATTTTATTTCAACTCTTCTACTATTAATCCAAATAATAGTTTGACTAGAAACAACAACAGAGGTTTTGGCTGGAATATTGAAAACACAATTTCATACACGAAACAAATTGATGATCACAATTTTTCTGTATTAGTTGGACAAGGAGCTTATGTAGATAATATTACTTCTGGATCTACGGTTACTTATAAAAACTTGCCAGCAACTAATTTTGATGAAGCTACTTTTAATTCTGGTGCGGTTACAGACGATATTACTGCTTCGGCTTACGATGGGTATGAGCATAAAGTAACTTCATTATTTGCAAGATTAAATTATGATTATAAAGAAAAATACTTGGTGACTGGTATTGTTCGTCGTGACGGTTCTTCTCGTTTTGGTCAAAATAATAAATATGGAACTTTTCCATCATTCTCTTTAGGATGGGTTCCAACAAAAGAAAATTTCTGGCCAGAAAACAAAGTAGTTACACAATTGAAATTTAGAGGAGGTTACGGTATAACAGGTAGTGACGCTATCGGAGATTTCAAATTCTTGCCTACAATTGGATCAGGCAGAAATTATACAATTGGAAACCAAGGTTCTGTTGTAATTGGAAACAGCCCAAATGCACCTGCTAACCCAGATTTGAAATGGGAAGAAACGAGCCAGGCTAACGTTGCATTTGATCTTACATTGTTTAATGATTTTTCTTTAACTACTGATTTTTATATTAAAAAATCAAAAGGTATCTTACAGGATATCGATTTACCTGGACACGTTGGCAGCCCTGGAAGACCATCTGCAAATATTGCAGATATGCAAAATAAAGGTGTTGATTTAGAATTATCTTATCGCAAAAAAATTGGACAAGTTAACATTGGCATAAGTGGAAACATTTCTTATTTAGAAAATGAAGTTACGAATTTAGGACAAGGAATTCAGTTTATCTCTGGAGATGCTTCTTTCCAAAATATGGGAGCAGTTACAAGAACACAAGTTGGACAGTCATATAACTCTTTTTACGGATTTAAAACACAAGGTATTTTTCAAAATCAAGCTGAAATTAATGCTTACACAAATGCTAGTGGAGGTTTAATCCAGCCAGATGCAAGACCAGGTGATTTTAGATGGCAGGATCTTAATGGAGATGGACAAATTAATGATGATGATAAAACTTTTATCGGAAGCCCACTTCCAAAATACACGTACGGTTTTACACTTAATTTAGATTATAAAAACTTTGACTTATTAATCTTTACGCAAGGAGCAATAGGAAACAAAATTTTCCAAGGACTTCGTCGTCTAGATATTACAGATGCTAACTATCAAACATCTGCATTAGGACGCTGGACAGGAGAAGGTTCTACTAATTCTTATCCCATTTTGTCTTCTGTTGATAACAACAAAAACTTTTCACGCCCTTCAGATTTTTACTTAGAAGATGGGGATTACTGGAGAATAAAAACAGTACAAATTGGATATAATCTGCCAAGTGATGTTGTGTCAAAAGCAGGACTTTCAAAAACTAGGGTTTATTTAACAGGCGAAAATTTATTGACATTTACAAGATACTCTGGTTATGATCCAGAAATTGGTGGAGGAGTTTTAGGTATTGATAAAGGATATTATCCACAAGCTAGAACTGTGATGTTAGGGGTTAATTTACAATTTTAAAATTTAAAATCATGAAAATTAGAAATATAAGATATTCATTTATCGCAGTTGGATTGCTGCTTCTTAGCACTTCTTGTGGTGAAGATTTTTTAACAGTAGATCCAAAAGGATTGCCATTAGTAGACAATTATTATAAAGATGAAACAGAAGCCTATTCAGCATTGATTGCTGCTTATGATATAATGGGCAAACAGTCCAAAGGTTTTGAAAATATGATCTGTATGCTAAATGCGGGTTCAGATGATTTTTATGCTGGAGGAGGAGGTCCTGGAGATGGAGCCGGTATTCATGCTTTTGATAATTATACAATAGATAAAATTAATATGCCTAGAAGTTTCTGGGGAGACTTTTTTCAAGGTATTGCTAGAGCAAACATCCTATTAGAGAAATTACCTGGCGTAAAAATGGACGAAGCTAAAAAAGTTCGTTTTGCAGCCGAAGCAAAAGCAATGAGAGGATATTACTATTTTGAATTAGTTAGAACTTTTAGAAACTTACCATTAATTACGGCGCCAATTTCACCGGCAGAGACTTATACTATTACACAGTCTAAGCCAGAAGAAGTATATGCACAAATTGAAAAAGACTTACTTGAAGCTAAAGCTGCTTTGCCAAATACTATCGACATAGCAACAGAAGCAGGACGTTTTTCTAAAGGATCTGTACAAGCTCTATTAGGTAAAGTTTATTTATATGAAGGAAAAAATTCTCTAGCTGCTACTGAATTTGCAGAGGTAAACGGTACGCCGGGAGGAACCAGCATTTATGGTTATAAATTACTAAGTAATTTTTCAGATTTATGGGTGATCAGTAATAAATTCAACTCAGAAGCTATTATCGAAATTATGCATACAGATAAAAGTAATGCAGACTGGGGATTCTGGGGCGGTGGAGCCGACGAAGGGAATTCTGTAAATATCATGGTGGGACCAAGAGGATATGGCAGAGAAGACCAAACGCTACCAGATTATATCTCAGGATGGAGTTTTAATCCAGTAACTCAAAGTTTATATGATGCTTTAAAAGGAGATCCTCGTTTTAATGCTACAATTTTTGATCTGCGTGCTTTGACAGCTTCTGGAAAAGCTAAGTATGCACCAGGGGATCAAGATACAGGATATTTCTTAAAGAAATTTATGCCATTAAATTCTGATACCTCTCAGGGTGGTGGAGCACAAGCTTTAAATTACAAACAAGATACTTACGCGATTCGTTTAGCAGATACTTATTTAATGGAGGCCGAAGCTTTAGGAGGAACTGGTGCTAGAGCACAAGCTTTATTAGATGCAGTAAGAGCTAGAGTTGGATTGGCTTCTGTGCCAGTATCACTAGATGCGATTGCAAACGAAAGAAGATTAGAATTAGCTGGTGAAGGACACCGCTGGTTTGACCTAGTTAGAACAGGCAAAGCGGCTTCTGTACTTTCTAGCAGCGGATTTGTATCTGGTAAAAATGAAATTTGGCCAATTCCACAGAAAGATTTAGAGAATACTAAACTTGTTCAAAATCCTAATTACTAATTAGTTAATACGAAATCACATGAAAATAAATATAACAAAAAGACAAAGTTTTTCGGCGTTGTTTTTTATGGCAGCAGTATTAGGTTTAACTAGTTGCCAGCCAGATGATTCTATTGTTAATAATGGATTAACAAATGATAATGTTGACGCTTCTTTTACAATTACTCCAGTAGATGGAAAAGTAAACACGTATAAATTAGTCGCACAGCCTAAAGGAGTTATGAAATCTTTATGGGACACTGGTGCAGGAGAGTTTGTAGGTAAAATGGAGCAAGAAATCTCTTTGCCAGACGCCGGAATTTATACTATTGTGCACACTGCAATTGGTGCAGGAGGGGGCAAAGCAACAGTTTCAAAAGATTTAGTAGTAGCAACTTCTGATCCTTTAAAAGGAAATTTAGTTCAAGGAAGTTCTTTTACAACAGCTGCAGATCAGGCAAAGTGGACAGTGTTAAACTTAAGTGCTACAGGTGCCGCCTTTTGGTCATTTGCTAATAATAGTGCAACAATTCACTCTTCTGGCGGATGGGCACAAGAAGGAATTTATCAGGCGATTGATGTTGTAAAAGATAAAGAATATACAATTGATATGAAAGTTTCCAGTCCAAGTGGTTCTGATGAAACTTGGCTTGAAGTGTATGCGGGTAAATCGGTTCCACAATCTGGAGTTGAATACAAAGACAATAAAGTTATGGGACTAAGTACTTGGGATGGCTGTGCAAAAGCAGGTTTCTCAGGGATGCTTTCTGTAGTTGGGTGTGTAAAAAACGACAAAACAGGTACAGTTTCGAACGTAGTAAAATTCTCTGAATCAGGAAAAATTTACTTACTAATCCGTTCTGGAGGTAATACGTTTACCAAAGATGGGATCACAATTTCAAAAGTTGAATTCAGAGGAAAATAAAGAGTTAAGTTAAGTTTAAGTTTAAGTTTGGTTGTAAAATAGCCCGTAATCATTATGAGTATGGGCTATTTTTAAATTCTTTAAAGGATTAAAATCAGTTTTAGATTTCTCCAAAACTTCAATTAAAACTATAATAATTGGGAGCAAATGAAAAAAAATAGTCTAAAAATAATATGCCTTTTGTTTGCAGCTGTTGCTACTTTTGCGCAACAGCCAAAAATAAAAAAAGAATTTACAACCAACGGTAAAAAAGTAACTGTTTATACCACAGCAGAAAACTCAAAGTTAAGATTGACATCAACAGATAATGTTACTTTTTCTGCAGCAAAACAGCCATTAGAAACAGAAACTTCTGTATTTGTCGAACCAGCAAAAAAGTTTCAGACTTTTATGGGAATCGGTGGCGCTATTACTGATGCAAGTGCCGAAATATTTGCAAAACTTTCAAAAGAAAAACAAGCAGAATTCTTAAATGCTTACTACGATCAGCAAAAAGGGATTGGTTATTCTTTGCTAAGAACAACAATTCAAAGTTCTGATTTTAGCAGTGGAAGCTATTCTTATATTGAAGAAGGTGACAAGGATCTCAAAACATTTTCTATTGATCATGACAGACAGTATAGAATTCCTTTAATAAAGCAGGCTATTCAAAAAGCAGGAGGAAAATTAACTACTTATGTTGCTCCTTGGTCACCAAATGCTTTTATGAAAAGCAATAAAAATGTATTGAAAGGTGGAACGTTACTTCCAGAATACTATCAAACTTGGGCAAACTTTTATGTCAAGTTTATCAAAGCATACGAAAAAGAAGGAATTCCAATTTGGGGAACTTCTACACAAAATGAACCAATGGCAGTGCAAACATGGGAATCTTGTATTTACACAGCTGAAGCAGAAAGAGATTTTATTAAAAATTATCTTGGGCCGACTTTGAAAAAAGAAAATCTGGGAGATAAAAAAATCATCGTTTGGGATCATAACCGTGATTTAATGAATTACCGCGCTAATGTAATTTACTCCGATCCTGAAGCATCAAAATATGTTTGGGGAATGGGATTTCACTGGTACGAAACATGGTCTGGCGGAGCGCCGATGTTTGATAATGTTGCTAAAGTAAATGAAGCTTATCCAAACAAAAAACTAATGTTTACAGAAGGATGTATCGAAAAATTTGATGCCTCAAAATATCAATTCTGGGGTAATGCAGAACGTTACGGAATCAATATGATTAATGATTTTAACAACGGAACTGTGGCCTGGACAGACTGGAATATTTTACTAGACCAAAACGGAGGACCTAATCATGTTGGAAACTTTTGTTTTGCACCAATTCATGCAGATACAACAACAGGCGAGTTAATTTACACTCCATCTTATTATTACATTGGACATTTCTCAAAATTCATTCGTTTGAATGCAGTAAGAGTAAGTACAGCAACAAGCCGAAGCGCATTATTAAGTACATCATTTTTAAATACTGACGGAACAATGGCAACGATTGTAATGAATCAGTCAGCAAATGAACTTACCTATAATTTGATTATTGGAGCTGAAAAAGCGGTCGTTAAAATTCCGCCAAGAGCTATACAAACACTTGTTTATTAATATTTTGTAGTAAAGTAGAGAAGAGGACTAATTTGAATCATCCAAATTAGTCTTCTCTTACTTTTAATTTTAAGCAATATGAAAGTAACTAAAGTATTTTTATCAGCCTTTATCTTAATACAATCAAGCTGTTTTATCTCAAAGATAACAGCTCAAAAGACCAGTGCTTCATCACAAAAAAATAATAAAATAAAGGTTTTTACTACTGCCGAAAATTCCACTTTGAAATTGTCATTATCTAATGATTTAATTTTGAAAAACAACACTACACAACAAAAAAATCCAACAGTATCTATTATGGTAAATACTGAAAAAACAGACCAGACCTTTATCGGAATTGGAGGAGCAATTACAGATGCCAGTGCAGAAGTTTTCGCAAAATTATCTCCTAAAATACAGCAGGAATTTTTAAATGCTTGTTACGATAAAAACAAAGGAATTGGCTATACTTTAGCACGAACAAATATTCACAGCTGTGATTTCAGCAGTGACAGCTATACTTATATTTCAGAAGGTGATAAAGAGTTAAAGACTTTTAATATTGATCACGATCGAAAATATAGAATTCCATTGATTAAAAAAGCAATTGAAACAGCCGGCGGAAAACTAACCTTATTTGTCAGTCCATGGAGTCCCCCAGCTTTTATGAAAGATAATAATGATATTTTACACGGCGGCGTTTTGTTGCCTGAGTTTGCCTCTTCATGGGCTTTATATTATGCTAAATTTATTAAAGCTTATGAGAAAGAAGGAATTCCGGTTTGGGGATTAACAATTCAGAATGAGCCAATGGCAAAACAACGATGGGAATCTTGTATCTACTCTCCTGAAGCAGAGAGAGATTTTCTTAAAAATCATTTAGGACCAACTTTAGAAAAAGAAGGATTAGGTTCTAAAAAAATTATTATCTGGGATCATAACAGAGGAGATATGCTGGAGAAAAGAGCCAATCTTGTTTTTTCAGATCCTGAAGTTTCAAAATATGCCTGGGGAATTGGATTCCATTGGTATGAAACCTGGAACGGTGGCCCGCCTCAATTTGAGTCTGTCGCAAAAGTACACGAAGCTTTTCCAAACAAAAATCTAATATTTACAGAAGGATGTATTGAAAAATTCGATGCCTCAAAATATCAATTCTGGGGTAATGCAGAACGTTACGGAATCAATATGATTAATGATTTTAATAACGGAACAGTAGCCTGGACAGACTGGAATATTCTTTTAGATCAGAGCGGAGGACCCAATCATGTTGGCAATTTTTGTTTTGCACCTATTCATGCCGATACTACAAAAGATGAGTTGATTTATACTCCGATGTACTATTATATTGGACATTTCTCCAAATTTATTAGGCCAAATGCCAAAAGAGTGGTGGAAACCATAAGTGATAAATCGTTGTTAAGTACTTCTTTTAAAAATTCTGACGGACAATTGATTACTATCGTGATGAACCAATCTGATAAAGAGATTGTTTATTCTTTGGAAAATCAAAATACAAAAAACACTATTACAATTCCAGCGCATGCCATACAAACTATAGTGTACTAAATGTGCTTTACTAACCTTAAAACCACAAAGATGAAATTGAATATTAAAAATACCATAAAAGCATTTTTCTTTATGGCGGCCGTACTGGCTCAGGTAAAATGCTCTTCTTCTAATGATGCAGTAGAGAATCCGCCAGTTGTTAACCCTCCTGTCGTGAATCCACCTGTAACGACTAATGATGTTGATTTTTGGCTTACAAAAGGAGACCAAAGTGTTTTATTGGCAAAACAATCCGGAATATTAGGATTTGGAACAACAGTAAATGCATACAATACGATAGAAGTAAAAGAATCTCAGAAATATCAAACTGTTGATGGTTTTGGATATACATTAACGGGAGGAAGTGTTGATGTAATCAATCAATTAAACCCAACAAGAAGAACTGCGCTTTTGCAGGAATTATTTGGTTCAGGCGAAAATGCAATTGGAGTAAGTTATATCAGAATAAGTATCGGAGCATCAGATTTAAATGCGGAACCTTTTACTTATAATGATCTTACAACCGGAGAAACAGATTTGAATTTGGCTAAATTTAGTTTAGAAAAAGATAAAAATCTAATTGCTATGCTAAAAGAAATTCTGGCAATTAATCCTAAAATATTAATCTTAGCGACACCGTGGTCGGCTCCTGTTTGGATGAAAGATGTGAATAGTTTTAAAGGCGGAAAACTAAAAGCGGAATATTATGATGTTTATGCGAAGTATTTTGTAAAATACATTCAGCAAATGAAAGCAGAAGGAATTACTATTGATGCCGTAACGCCTCAAAACGAACCGCTTCACGACGGAAATAATCCAAGTATGTACATGTCTGCTACAGACCAGACAAACTTTATTAAAAATAATTTAGGTCCGGCATTTAAAGCAGCAAGCTTAAATGTGAAAATTATTGCTTACGATCATAACTGTGACAATCCAAATTATCCAAAAGCAATTTTAGCCGATGCCGATGCTTTTCCTTTTGTTGACGGATCTGCATTTCACTTGTACGCTGGAGACATTAGTGCTTTGCTTAATGTTTATAATTCGTACCCAACGAAAAATGTTTATTTCACAGAACAATGGACTTCTTCAGAAGGGCAGTTTGCGGGAGATTTAAAATGGCATCTTCGAAACGTAATTATTGGTTCGATGAGAAATTACAGTAAAAATGCATTAGAATGGAATGTCGCTAATAATTCAAGTTTTGGCCCTCATACAGATGGTGGTTGTACAATGTGTAAAGGTGCAATAACCATAACATCTGGTGATGCTTATCAGCGAAATGTAGCGTATTATATTATAGCTCATGCGTCAAAATTTGTTCCAATGGGTTCTGTTCGAATTGAAAGTAATTCTGGAGGGAATTTACAAAATGTAGCTTTTATAACTCCTTCAGGAACAAAAGTTTTAATTGTTGAAAATGATGGAAACGCAACAGAAACTTTCAATATCAAATTTAACGGAAAATGGGTGGCAACTTCTCTTGAAGCTGGATCCGTTGGAACTTATACGTGGAAATAGAAACTTAAAAAATTCTCCATGAAAAAGATATTTTTAATTATACAGTTTTTAATTTCAATCGCTTCTTTCGGACAAGGTTTTCTCCATAGAGACGGACAAAAAATTGTTGATGGAAATGGAAATAATGTTCTTTTAAGAGGTTTAGGTCTTGGCGGATGGATGGTGCAGGAAGGATATATGTTGCAGACACAGTCATTTGCCAGTCCACAGTATCAAATTAAGCAGAAAATCCAAGATTTAATAGGAGAGCAGGGGACCAAAGAGTTTTATGCTACCTATAAAGCAAACGGAATTACAAAACGAGATATCGATTCTTTAGCAAAATGGGGTTTCAATTCGATTCGTCTTCCAATGCATTACAATCTGTATACACCGCCAATTCAGGAGGAAAAGAATGGAGAAATCACTTGGATTGAAGAAGGTTTTACCATGACAGATAATCTTTTGAAATGGTGTGCAGAAAATAAGATGTATTTGATTCTCGATTTACACGCAGCGCCGGGCGGACAAGGAAATGATGCTGCAATTTCTGATTATGATACGACTAAACCATCACTTTGGGAAAGCGAAGCCAATCAGAAAAAGATGATTGCCTTATGGAAAAAACTAGCTTCCCGTTACAGAGATAATCAGTGGATTGGAGCTTATGATATTATCAATGAACCGAACTGGAATTTTACAGGATCTAACAAAAATGGTTGCGACGAGAACTCCAACGGACCTCTAAGAGATCTAATGGTGGCGGTTACAAAAGCCATTCGCGAAGTCGATACCAATCATTTAATTTTTATTGAAGGAAACTGTTGGGGAAATAACTACAACGGAATTTTTCCACTTTGGGATGATAATCTGGCTTTAAGTTTTCATAAATATTGGAATTATAATGATAAAGCTTCTATTGAACAGATTATGGGATACAGAACCCAATATAATGTTCCAATCTGGATGGGAGAAAGTGGCGAAAACTCAAATGTCTGGTTTAAAGATGTCTTGACATTGGTGGAAAGCAACAACATTGGCTGGGCATTTTGGCCAATGAAAAAAATCGAAAACATTGCCGGTGTCACTTCAGTAACCAAAATTCCGGAATACGATGTTTTGTTAAAATACTGGAAAGATGGCGGACAAAAACCATCTGCAGATTTTGCTAAAAAAGCATTAATGAAAATGGCTGATAATTATAAAATGGAAAACGTAACCGTTAAACCAGATGTAGTTGATGCTATGTTCAGACAAGTACAAACAGATGACACAAAACCATATAAGAAAAATGCAGTTCCGGGTAAAATTGCTGCGACTCATTATGATTTAGGAACAAACGGCAAAGCTTATTCCGATACCGATTTTATAAACTACAGATCTGTAACAGGAAAATTTGACGAGTGGAATCGCGGAAATTCAATGCGAAACGACGGGGTAGATATTTTGCCGTGTAAAGACAAAGGTTCAAATGGTTATCAGGTATCTTTTATTGAAGACGGAGAATGGATTCAATATACGCTGGATGCAAAATCCGGAACTTACAATGTTGCCATTCGTTACTCAAATGAAAAAGCTGGAGGGAAATTGTATTTAGAAACGAATGGAGGAAAAAAATCAACTTTGATTACACTTCCTTCAACAGGTGGGAATGAAAAATGGCAGACTGTTATTTTATCTAATGTAACATTGAAATCAGGATCGAATAAAGTAAAGTTTGTCTTTGAAAAAGGCGGTTTCAATTTGAACTATTTTGACTTTGTTTTGAGCAAAACAAAAAAGTAGAAGAAATAATATTTATCTTGATAATCAATTTATTAACTAAACCACTAAAAATAAATAAAGATGAAAATGATCAATCTCGTAAATAGAGCAGGAATTTTTACGCTAATCCTGTTATTTGTATTTCAGTCTTGCAGCAGTAGTAATGATTCGGCTGATACTCCAGAAGTAGTTGCTCCTGAAAAAATGTCTGTTCAAGTTGATATAGTAGGAAAAACGACAGAAATGCCAAATGGAGACGGAAGCGGAAAGATAAACTTGAAGATTACAGCAGCAAATGCAAAATCGTATAAAGTAAAAATCAATAATGAAACGAAAGAGATTACAACCAGCGATTTTACATACGAATTTACAGAGCCGGGAACCAAAACTTACACCATTGAAGTTACCGCTTTTGATGGTTTAAAATATACAAATGCCTCTACATCAGTAAATATTTTCGTAGCAAGAAAACTAATCTTTTCAGATGAATTTGATGTTAATGGTGCTCCAAATCCAGACAAATGGGATTACAATACAGGAACTGGAGACGGCTGGGGGAATAATGAATTACAATATTATACCAAACGTCCAGAAAATGTAATTGTAGAGAACGGAATCTTAAAAATCAAAGCTATTAGAGAGGACTATATGGGAAGCCAATTTACCTCGGCAAGAATTTTAACAAGAGGAAAATTTTCATTCAAGTACGGAAGAGCTGAAATTAGAGCTAAACTTCCAGTTGGCGGAGGAACATGGCCTGCTTTCTGGCTTTTGGGAGATAATCTTGATACTGTTGGCTGGCCAGCTTGTGGCGAAATTGATATTTTAGAATCAGTAGGGAATAATCCTAATGTGATTCATTCATCCTTACATTCTCCGGGACGTTCAGGAAATACGCCAGATACAGCAACAACTACCAATCCGACTTCGGCTACAGCTTATCATATTTATGCGGCAGAATGGAGTGCCGAAAGTATTAAGTTTTATGTAGATGATAATTTATTTTATACCTACAAAAACTCAGCGACAACACCATTCAATGCTAAATTTTTCGTGATTTTAAATTTTGCAATGGGAGGAAATTTTGGCGGAGCAGTTGATCCAAACTACAAAAGTTCGACTTACGAAATTGATTATGTAAGGGTGTATAATTAACATTTCGTTATGGGGATTAAAAAGTAAACACATAGAAACATAGGTATTTACTTATCTAAAATAGAAAGCAGAAAGGAACTAGTTTCTAACACATAGCTTGCTATGTGAATTAATGCAAATGAAATGTCTTTTAGCGGTTGCAAAAACGATGTTCCTATGTGTTTAAAAATAATTATCCAATTGATTAATTAACATAAGTTTTAAACGGATTTTTTTCTCTAAAGTTCTGGAAAAACTAGCTTTACGGATTAAAATTTTTAAACATGAAAAAGATAAACAAACTTGTTTTAGCATTACTACTCCTTGTGGCAGGAAATTCATTCTATGGTCAAAACTTGAAAATTATGACCTATAATATTCGTCTGAATGTCGAATCTGACGGAGAAAATGCTTGGCCAAAACGAAAGGATTATTTTAATGCGCAGATAGGATTTTATAGCCCAGACATTTTTGGTGTCCAGGAAGCAACGCCAGGTCAGGTTACCGATATCGCGTCGGCTCAACCAAAATATAATCGATTTGGAGTAGGAAGAGAAGAAGGAGGATTGGGAGAAGCATGTACGATTTATTACAAAAAAGATCGTTTTAAAGTAGAACAATCCAATACTTTTTGGTTATCCGAAACACCGGATGTTGTTTCCAGAGGCTGGGATGCCGCTTGTAACCGAGTTTGTACTTACGGACTTTTTAAAGATTTAAAAACAAAAAAAACGTTTTGGGTTTTTAATCTTCATTTGGATCATATGGGAGAAGTAGCCAGAGTAAAAGGCGTAGAGCTTGTATTGTCTAAAATTGAAGCATTAAATACAAAAAAATATCCTGTTTTTTTAATGGGAGATTTTAACTCAGAACCAGACACAAAACAAATTGCAGCAATCAAAAACGTCATGAATGATACCAAAGATGTTTCTAAAGAAAAACCTTTTGGACCATCAGGAACGTTTAACGATTTCAAGCATAATGAGCCCGTAACATTATTATTGGATTACATTTTTGTATCCAAAAACAGCGGACTTACAATTCAAAAACACGCAGTGCTGAGTGATTCTAAAGATTTAAAATATCCTTCGGATCATTTGCCTGTTTTAATAGAAATAGATTAAATGAAAAACATCAACAAAAAACTTCAAATTCTGGTTTTACTGCCTTTAATTGCAATGCAGTTAAACTGTGGGTCTTCAAAAAATGTAACGGCTAATGCTGGAAAAGTAGAATCTTGGATTACCACTACAGACGAAACTTCAAAACTTAAAAAACAAGCTGATTTAGTTTTCAGTTCAGAAACAAATTCAAATCAGACTATTGAGATCAATCCAGCTGAGAAATTTCAAACTATAGAAGGTTTTGGATTTTCGTTAACAGGAGGAAGCGCTCAGGCGATTATCAAACTGGACAAACCAAAAAGAGAAGCATTGCTTCAGGAATTGTTTTCCAGAAAAAATGACGCAATCGGTTTAAGTTATTTAAGATTAAGTATTGGAGCATCTGATTTGAATGAAAAAGTTTTTTCGTATGATGATATGCCAGAAGGACAAACAGATATGAATCTGGAGCACTTTAATCTTGGTCCGGATTTAAACGATGTTATCCCTGTTTTAAAAGATATTTTAGCCATAAATCCAAAGATTAAAATTATGGGCTCTCCATGGTCGCCTCCAGTTTGGATGAAAGACAACGGAAGCTCAAAAGGTGGCAGTTTACAACCAAAATATTATGGAGTGTATGCACAGTATTTTGTGAAATACATTCAGGCAATGAAATCTCACGGAATTGTTATCGATGCAATTACACCGCAAAATGAACCATTGCACCCGGGAAATAATCCAAGTTTATTGATGCTGGCAGAACAGCAGGCAGATTTTATTGGAAATCATTTAGGTCCCGCTTTCGCGAAAGCAGGAATCAAAACCAAGATTATCGTTTACGATCATAACTGCAACAAACCAGAATATCCTTTAACAATCTTGAAAGATCCAAAAGCAAATCCGTATGTGGCAGGTTCTGCTTTTCATTTGTACGAAGGAGATATTAGTGCTTTAACAACAGTTCATAATGCATTTCCAAATAAAGATTTGTATTTTACCGAACAATATACAGGTTCCGGAAGCAATTTTGAAAATGATTTGAAATGGAGTGTGAAGAATGTAGTAATTGGTTCAATGCGTAACTGGAGTAAAAATGCACTTTCATGGGGATTGGCAAATGATGAGTTTTATAAACCGTTCACGCCAGGAGGATGTTCGACTTGCAAAGGTGCTTTGATGATTGATCAAAATCAGAATATTAAAAGAGAAGTAGGATATTATATTATCGGACATGCTTCTAAATTTGTTCCGGAAGGTTCAGTGAGAATTGGAAGTAATATTGCAGGAAAATTGCACAATGTTGCTTTCAAAACGCCATCAGGACAAATCGTTTTAATTGTAGAAAATGACGGAGCTTCGGCTGAAACATTTAATATTAAATACAACCAAAAACAAACTTCAACCTCACTAAACGCAGGTGCAGTAGCAACTTACGTTTGGTAAAAACTTAAAATAGATGAAAAAAGTAACCACAATCACGCTGTTAGTGCTTTCGCTTTTTGCGTCGGCACAGCAGCAGTCAATAGATCAGAAAGTCAATGATCTGTTGAAGAAAATGACAATTGAAGAAAAGGTCGGCCAGTTAAATCAATACACTGGTGACAATCAGGCAACAGGACCAATTACAATCAATCCGAACAAACAAAATGAAATTAAACAAGGTTTAATTGGTTCGATGTTGAATGTAATTGGAACAAAATACACCAGAGGATATCAGGAATTGGCGATGCAGTCAAGACTTAAAATTCCGTTGTTGTTTGGTCAGGACGTAATTCACGGTTACAAAACCACTTTCCCGATTCCGTTAGCAGAAGCGGCAAGCTGGGATTTAGCTGCAATTGAATTAGGTGCAAGAGTTGCCGCAACAGAAGCTTCGGCAAGCGGTATTCATTGGACATTTGCACCGATGGTTGATATTGGACGTGACCCACGTTGGGGACGCGTAATGGAAGGTGCCGGAGAAGATACTTATCTAGGGTCTAAAATTGCTTATGCAAGAGTAAAAGGTTTTCAGGGGGCTAAATTAGGTGATTTAAACTCCGTTATGGCCTGCGTAAAACACTTCGCAGCTTATGGAGCAGGTGTTGGAGGAAGAGACTACAACTCTGTAGATATGAGTGAAAGAATGCTTTTAGAAACCTATTTACCTCCATTTAAAGCGGCTTTAGATGCAGGTGCAGCAACTTTCATGAACTCATTCAATGATATAAACGGAATTCCGGCAACAGGAAATGCCCATTTACAAAGAGATATTCTAAAAGGAAAATGGAACTTTCAAGGTTTCGTAGTTTCTGACTGGGGATCGATTGGAGAAATGGTAGCTCATGGTTACTCTAAAGATCTTAAAGAAGCAGCTTATGCAGCCATTACAGCAGGAAGCGATATGGATATGGAAAGTAATGCCTACCGCAAGAATTTAGCAGAATTAGTAAAAGAAGGCAGAGTTTCTATAGATTTGGTTGACGATGCGGTAAGACGCATTCTTCGTAAGAAATTCGAATTAGGATTATTTGATGATCCATACAAATATTCAGATCCAAAAAGAGAAGAAAAAGCTTTGGCAAATCCAGAGCACAGAAAAGCTGCTCTGGAAATAGCGGAGAAAAGTATTGTTTTATTAAAGAATGAAAAACAGATTTTACCGCTTTCAAAAAGTATGAAAACAATTGCTTTTATCGGGCCAATGGTAAAAGAGTACAAAGCCAATATGGGTTTTTGGGCTGTAGAATTACCAGAAGTTAATTACGATAAATGGGTGGTTTCGCAATGGGACGGTTTACAAAATAAAGTAGGCAAAAACACCAAATTATTGTACGCAAAAGGCTGTGATGTAACCGGTGACAATAAAGATGGTTTTGCTGAAGCTGTCGCAACTGCAAAACAAGCAGATGTTGTGATTTTGAGCGTTGGTGAAAGACACGATATGAGCGGTGAAGCAAAAAGCCGAAGCGATCTTCATTTACCAGGCGTTCAGGAAGATTTAGTAAAGGCAATTCAGGCAACAGGAAAACCGGTTGTAGTTTTGATTAATGCAGGAAGACCGCTTGTTTTCAATTGGATTGCAGACAATGTTCCAGCTGTAGTTTACACTTGGTGGTTAGGATCAGAAGCTGGAAATGCGATTGCAAATGTGCTGTTTGGAGATTATAATCCGTCTGGGAAATTGCCAATGACTTTCCCAAGAGAAGTAGGACAGGTGCCAATTTATTACAATCATTTCAGCACAGGAAGACCAGCAAAAGATGAAAATTCAACGAACTATGTTTCGGCTTATATCGATTTAAAAAATTCTCCTAAATTCCCATTCGGATACGGTTTGAGCTACACCACTTTTGATTATTCAGGATTGAAATTATCCTCAACAAAAATAAAAAACAATGAAACGATTAAAGTTTCTTTCCAATTAAAAAACACTGGAAAAGTGGCTGGAGAAGAAGTAGTTCAATTGTATTTAAAAGATAAATTCGGATCGGTGGTAAGACCGGTTTTAGAATTGAAAGATTTCCAAAAAGTGAAATTAAATGCAGGAGAATCTAAAACAATCGAGTTCACCATTGACAAAGAAAAACTTTCATTCTATAATAACAAACTAGAATGGGGAACTGAACCTGGAGATTTCGAAGTAATGATTGGAACTTCTTCAGCAGATATTAAACTAAGATCAGATTTTGAGTTGCTGGCAAATTAATAAAAAAAGTTTTTAGCCACGAATTACACCAATTTCCGCAAATTAATTCGTGAAAATTGGTGTAATTCGTGGCAAATATTAAGCTTTCCAATCTTGCAGACTGTCTGACAAGTAAATCTATTTCCACATAGACTATGTGTATTTATGCAAGTGAAACGCCTTTTATTGTACCAGCAAAATCTATGTTTCTATGTGTTTTAATAAATACTTAATCAAACAAAAAAATGGAGCTGTTAAAAGCTCCATTTTTTTATTGAAATTATTTAAGACGTTTTTTGAAATTGAATTTCAAAAGATTCAGCAAACCTTGTTCAATAATATCAATTCCAATTCCGAAATTACTGTCAGCAATAGTATGGTGGTCATTTCTGAATTTCTCAAAATCGGCTGAAGGAATTTCTAAATTGACCAAAGGTTTGAAATCAACAACTATAGAAGCTCCGTTTTTATTCACTTTTTTACGGCTTGTAAAATCAAAATACGGATTATTAATGGTGCTTTCCTGAATCGTAAATTTCTCTTCAGTATCTATTCTTTGATCCGTCTGAAGGTTGATTTCATATTTTTCATTATCGAAATTATGCCAGAACAAAATGTCCTTATGCATAAAATCTCTAGCATTATTCTTCACTACATTGCGATCAAAATACATTAAGAAACGGTTCTTTTGCTGATCCGTAAAATAAGGATTCTCAATACTGGTTTTATACTGAATTGTAAATTCGTTTAGTTTTTTATCATCATTTACAATTTCAATAGAAGCATCATTAAAAATAGTTCTGATATCTGTTCCTTCACGATCTCCGGAGTAATTCAAAGTATAAAATAAGAAATTATTCCAGCTGTCTACAATCTCTCTTTTATTAGTGTTTTTGAAATACTTGCGCATATAATTGGCGCGATTTCCTTTGTAAGTTGTTACAAGTTTTAAATCTCCTTTTTGATTCTGAGCTGTTAAATCAACCTTTTCATTAATTCCATAATAAGGGAATTTATATGGTTTTCTAACTTCCAATTGTTTGTTTGGTTTTACTTCCAGATAATGTAAAAAGTAAATAAAACCACGATTCTCAATCAATCCAAATTCGTCTCTTGTTGTGGCGTCTATAAAATACGTTTCGCCTTTGTGATTAATTTTTACAATCACATGATTAAACGTGAGAAGCGAAGGCAAATAATGTGTGATGTAATGATCTGAATTAAAATTGACCAAAACCACAGAAGAATCAACATTGATGTAATCTAAAACTACTTTCAATAAAACAGATTTTGCTTTACAATCACCCTGTTTATTTTCGTAAGTTATGGCTGGTTCCTGCGGTTTGTGGCCGTTCATTTCGTCAGCATTATATACGTAATAGATATGGTTTTGTACATAATCTATGGCAAACTGTAACTGTTCATCTTTGTCTGTAATGGCATCCAATTTTTCAACCAGTTTTGGAGCAAATTCTTTTAGTGAAGATTTGCTGTATATTTCTTCATATAAAGGTGAAATATAATTTGATAAATCAGTCCAGTTGCGGTCTGTGGCAAAATCGATGTAAGGAGCAATTTCTCTATTTTGATCAAAAGAATTGATGTAATCTTCTTTTTCGATTACAAAACGTTCTCCTTTTTTCAGATAATTAGTTTCTGCTTCTAGAACATTTCCATTTTCATCTCTAAAGAAAGTTTTTTTGTAAGCAATAGTTTCTTTTCGGTCATTAATAAAAGTAAATTTATAATTTCCGTAAGCCCAATAGGTGCTAGGAGTAATGTAAACATATTTTAAAAACTCTTTACGAAGAAAATCACGATCCGTAAAAATTTTAACTCTGGAATCTTCAGTAATTAAAACATCATAAAGACGTAAATCTTTGATGGTAATGTTTACTTTTTTGCTACTGCTCAGAATACCGCCCTCACTTTGGTTTTCATTGTCCAGAACTTTAATTTTTGTATCCGCAATTTTATCAATTAAAACCCCTTCACGAAGTACACTAATTCTATGTATGATATAAGTCTCATTTTCTTCCACAATTACATCTCTGGCAGAAGCACTTTCAAGATTTCCTGGCTCGTTAAGAGTGTAGGCAACGCAGGCATATTCGCTGTTTTCAGTATCGCTTGTATAATAGATTTTATCTAAAAAGTAGCAAAAATCACGGCCTTCTTCTACTTGTTTATTGGAGAAATCAGATTCTTTGATGTATTCGATTAATTGATTATCATCAATTTTAGAGGCCCAGTTTTCAGGCTGTTGAATTTTATAACTTTCTGATTCGAGGATGTTTTCCATATTTATGATTTTACAGGGGTATATTCTTACTTTTGAAATAGCTAAAATAAGTAATAATGTTCGATTTCGTTCGATTAAAAATGTGAAATTTATGACAATAAAAAAACCTCGCTGGAAAGAAGCGAGGTTGGCATTATAAATTATAGAAATGTGTAAATGGTCACTTTAAAACGGTATTTATAAAATCCATTGCGCCTATTCCTTTATATGAAGCAAACAAGGCTTTTTCATAAGCTTCCTGTTTTGCTTTTTTATTTTTGGCATCTTTATCAACAATCATTTCATTAAAAATTCTTTCCTGTTCCTCACTGTATTTTAAAGAAGCTTCCAGAAGATAAGTTTTTGAAACAAATCCGAATGATGTCCAGATTTTTGTTCTAATTTTTTGATTAATATTTTTTAATGGATTGGCAATCATAACTTCTGTATTTAAATTTCTACGCTCACTTGAAGAAAAATGGAACAGTTTGTATTATTTTTCTTTGTTTTTGATCTGAATTTTAACAATCCGAACCTTTAATGTGTTATTGTGACGCAATGTAATTATTTTTTTTAAATTTGACTTTAAATTTTCGTTAAAATTGTGATTTATACACTTCTAATTTTAATGGAAATAAAATCCTAATTTTTTAAGAAAGCTCATGAATTTCCAAAAATCAAGTAAATTGCAGGGTATTAAAAGAAAGAATTTATACAAATTTTGAATGTTAAAAGACATTATAGATAATAATGAAAATTATCAGCCGGGACTTTCTATTGACTGCGTAATTTTTGGTTTTCATGATAATCAGCTGAAAGTTTTATTAATTAAAGCCCATCGAGCGGATAAATGGTCTTTACCAGGCGGATTTATTCCTGTTGATCAGGATATAGATACTGCAGCAATTACAGTTCTAAATGGCAGAACCGGAGTAGAAGGTGTTTTTTTAAGGCAATTTGCAACCTTTGGAAAAGTAAAAAGAAATGAACAGCATTTTGATAAAAAGACTTTGGAATATCTTCAGATTGAAGAAGAAAAAGGAAAATGGCTTACACGCCGTTTTGTTACAATTGGTTATTATGCTTTGGTAGATTTTTCTAAAATTCTGCCTAATCCGGTGAATAAACATGAAATTGTAGAATGGATCGATCATAAGGAAGTTCCTGAATTGATATTAGATCATCGTGAAATTCTGGATAAAGCGTTGGATACTTTGAGAGTCGAATTAAATTTAATGCCAATAGGATATAATTTATTGTCAGAGAAATTTACAATTCCGGAGCTTCAGAAATTATATGAGACTATTTTAGATAAAAAACTGGATCGTCGAAATTTTTTGCGGAAAATAACCAATATTGGAATTCTGACAAAACTGGACGAAAAGAAAAGCAACGTAGCACATAAAGCGCCAAACTTATATTCTTTTGATAAAGAAAAATACGATGAGGTTTTAAAAAATGGACTGAATCAAGGTTGGTAAATTAAGGTTTAATTTTAAAGTTTGTAATTATGGTTACAATCGAAGATTTTAGAAAATTAGCTTTGTCGTTTCCAAATACAACAGAGGAAGCTCATTTTGAGAAAACTTCTTTCCGTGTAAATAAGAAAATATTTGCCACTTTTGATGAAAAGAACAACCACGCTGTTTTAAAATTAAACGAAATAGATCAGTCAGTTTTCTGTGCTTCGAGCGAAAAGATTTTTTATCCAATTCCGAATAAGTGGGGAAAACAGGGTTGGACAATTGTAGATTTAGCGAGAGTAAGACCTAAAATGTTTGAAGATGCATTACAGCTTTCTTACCAAAATGTCACTCCAAGAAAGAAATAAATTAACCATTAAGAAATAAAGGTTCATAAAGTTTAACTTAATTTTCTTAATCTCTTAATGGTTCAAATAAAAAACTTTATGTTTTATTCCACAATAGTTCGAAAAGTCAAATTCACTCTGGGTTTGTGAGTTGTTTTTGTTGGCGGTAAACGATGAAGCCAGTAAGTTTGTGTTTCATCTTTCATGACTAATAAACTGCCGTGTTCTAAAACTAAAGATACCTTTTCTTTAGATTCTTTATGTTTAAAAGCAAATTTACGTTCGGCACCAAAACTTAAAGAACCAATAGCGCCATTTTTCTTTAAATCTTTTTCACCGTCGCTGTGCCACGCCATTCCTTCTTCACCGGAATGATACAAATTGAGCAGACAAGAATTGAATGTTTCTCCTGTTTTTTCTTCAATAATCGATTTTAATTTTAATAATTCCGGAGTCCACGGAAGCGCTTTTTTTGTGGTATTGGAATACGTATATTCAAATTCTTTTTCGCCATACCAAGCCACTTTTCGTTTGGTTAAAATTAATTTTCCAAAGATAATTGCTTCGTCATTTTTCCATTCTATTGTTTCCAATAAAGTGTCACGATAGAAATCGGCTTCTTCTCTCGAGAACAATTTTCCGTAGTAATTTACGGTTCCATCTTGAGGAAGTAAGTTGGTATTTTCGTCTGTATGAGGATTAAATAAGTCCATTTTTCCATTTTTGATATTTGGATTTCATGCAATGTCCGCAAGGTCTGAAACCGTTTTGTTTTGCATCATTCTCTGAAGAAAAGAAAACACGATTTTCCCGTTTCATTCTTTTTCCGGAAGAACATTTCAATCTTCCGTAGATTTTTAATTTTTGGTTGCCACCGAAACAAATTTCGCCTTTTTTAATTTTATTTCGAAGCTCTGAATCTGAAATTTTGTTATGTTGAATCATTTCTTTTTTAGTTGCAGAGGTTCAAAGTTACAAAGAGACAAAGGCTTCCAATCTTTGCGCCTTTGAACCTTTGCCTCTTTGCACCTTAATTTAACGCATCATGAAAAATAATTCCTAATGTAAAACGTTCGCCTGAATACACTTCGCTTACGCCGTGTTTCATATTCACGCGATAATAGCCTTTTGTTCCTTTTACGGGTCTGAAATTAGTTGTAAAAACCAAAACATCTCCCTTTTTAGGTTTTAAAACAATCGCTTTTGATTGCGCTCTCGGCGTTTGTTGTGTCAAAACAAATTCGCCACCCGTAAAATCTTCATCAGGTTCCGAAAGAAAAAGCACAATCTGAATCGGAAAATAAATATCGCCATACAAATCCTGATGTAAAGTATTGAAGCCACTTTTGCCATATTTTAGAATTAAAACGGTCGCTTTAAGCTGATTGTTATCATGGCATTGTTTTAATAATGTTGAATGCTCATTTGGGAAAGAAGTATTGATCTTTAAGGCTTTCATCCAGGCATTTGCAATTGGTGCCAATTTTGGATAAATTGAAGTCCGTATATTCTGAATTAAATCAGGAAGCGGATAATTGAAATATTTGTATTCGCCCAGACCAAATCGATAACGTTCCATTACAACCGTTTTTCGATATGTCATTGGGTTATCGTAATCGAATTTTAAGTCTTCGCATTGTTCGTCATTGAGAATATTTGGAATTATGGCGAATCCATTTTCGTGCATAGATTCGGTGATGCTTTCCCAGTTTTGAGAAGCAATTTTGGATTGTATATTTTGCATAATATTTTTTTGAGGAATAAAAAAAATGATAAATAATTCATACCGTTTATCTGTAGAGACGCACTGCAGTGCGTCTAACGTCTTGTATTTATACAACGGATTTCTTTGTCGACAATCTTTGCGTAGACGCACTGCGGTGCGTCTCTACAGATGTGACTTGTGTATAAATTATAATTGATGATTTGTTTGCGCACCTTCCCAGCCAATTATGGCTGTTTTTCGGGTATTTCCCCACATATAACCGCCAAAAACACCTGAAGACTGGATTACACGATGACAAGGAATAAGGAATGCAACAGGATTGCTTCCAATTGCAGTTCCTACAGCTCTGGATGCATTTGGTTTTTCAATTTGTTGGGCAATTGTTCCGTAAGTTGAAAGTTGTCCCATTGGGATTTTTAATAAGGTTTCCCAAACTTTTAACTGAAAATCGGTTCCTTTTAAATGAAGCTTAATTTCTGATAATTTGCTCCAGTCATTTTGAAAAATAAACAACGCATTTTGTTGTACTAAATCTAATTTCCTTGAGAATTCCGCATTCGGGAATTTATCTTTCAGAGCAGAAAATCCGTTTGCTTCATCTTCGGCGAAAGCCATAAAACAAACGCCTTTTTGAGTAGAAGCAACAATGATATTTCCAAACGGACTTTCGGCAAAACTGTAATTTATTGCCAGATTTCTTCCACCGTTTTTATATTCTGCTGGCGTCATGCCTTCGATATTTACAAATAAATCGTGCAGTCGGCTTGTACCTGAAAGACCCGTTTCGTAGGCTGTTTCAGAAATCGTTGCCCGATTGTCTTTGAGTAATTTTTTAGCATGTTCTAAACTCGTATACTGCAAAAATTTCTTCGGACTTGTTCCTGCCCAATCGCTAAATAGTCTCTGAAAGTGAAACGGACTCAAATGTACTTTTTCAGCCACTTCGTCAAGATTAGGCTGATCTTTAAAGTTCGCTTTGATATAATCGATAGCTTCCGCAATACGATTATAATTGATGGTTTCCTGTGTGTTCATCTTCATTCAATTTTATAAGACAAAGATCGATTGGTTTAGGCGGGAATAAAATCCGAAACTTGCGGAGTTTTTTTGTTTTGTTTCAAGTTTCAGGTTTCAGGTTGTTGGAACGTGAAACTTGAAACAAAAAATCATAATTCTTTTTCCATTTTATAATTAATCAATTCGACTCCTAAACGTATATTTTTTTGTTCTGCTTTCACTATATAACCTTTCTTTTCAAAGTAAGGCCTTGCCGTTATGCTAATATCCGAAGTTATAATTTTGGAATATTGTTTTTGGGCTTCCAGTTCTAATTTTGCTAAAATTTTATCTGCAATTCCCTTTCGTTGAAAATCTTTATGAATGTAGAAGAAATCAATATAATTCCCGTTTTCTAACGTACCGTAACCCACAATTTTATCTCCAATAATAGCCAGTAAAACAAATTGAGTTTCGATAACTTCAATCCATCTTTCTTTATTGTTTACACCATAAATCCAAGCCTCAATTTGTTCCGGATTGTAATCGTTTTTGCAAACCGATTTAATGGTATCGATATACAATTCCTGCATCTCGGTCAAATCTGAAATTGTGGCTTTTCTAAAATCCATTTGTAAATTAATTATGAAAGAAAACTAAGATTCAACTAAAGTGTATTTGGCAGTGCTTTGATGCCCAGTGATATTAAAGAAATTCAATGCTAACCCTTTTTTTAAGTCTCTGCTGGCTGTGGCTGGAGAGATATCTTTGAAAACATGCATATAATCTTTTCGTGTAAATTCTTTAATCTTTAGAGAGCAAAAATACTCCAAACGATCAATGTCTTTTATTATTCGGTTTTCGTAATTAAGAAGGTTCTCTAAAGATTTATTGATTACATCGAGCATGTATTCAATAAAATGAGTCGATTTCCCGCTGTTGTCACTCATCGCGAGAGACTTGTAATAACTATCTTGTGTTTTGCTAATTAATGTTTCAAAAGGAAGAAATTCAAAAACGGGATATTCTTCCATTAAAATAACAGTTTGCCATAATCTGCCCATTCTGCCATTTCCGTCTAAAAAAGGGTGGATAAATTCCATTTCATAATGAAAAACACAACTTTTTATTAGGGCTAGTTCATCCTTGTTTTTTAAATAATCAAACAAATCGTTCATTAAAAACGGAACATTCTCATGAGGAGGCGCTATGTGCGCAACTTTTGTTCCTTTTATAATTCCAACACCTTGTTTTCGGTAATTTCCAGCATCTGAAATAAGATTTTTCATCAATGACTGATGAGCATTTAAAAAGCTTTTTGACGAGGTAGATTTATATTTTCCTAAATCTTCATAAACTCTAATTGCATTTATAACTTCTAGTACATCTTTTTGTGGGCCAATTACTCTTTTGTTCTCTATTAAAGCTGTTATTTGCTCTTCTGTTAAAGTGTTTCCTTCAATTTGCAGAGAAGAATGAATCGTTTTGATTCTATTTTGTTTTCTAAGTTGAGGCGAATGTTTGTCTAGATACATTGCATTTATTGCCCCAATCTTTTCAGATATAGAACTTATCAGTTTTAAAATAACAGGAGTAATGTCATACGGAGGTTTCATGATAGTATCATTTGATACTATCAAAAATAATGTTTTTTGATTTAATGCGCCGTAGTTTTAGAAAAAACATTAATCACAACAACGCCTGCAATGATTAATGACAATCCGATAATAGCAGGTAAATCAGGAATTTCTTTGAAGAAAATAGCACCAATTATTGTGATTAAAACAATTCCGACTCCAGACCAAATGGCGTACGCAAATCCAACAGGAATGGTTTTAATAGCAAAACTTAAGCAATAAAAGGCACCGCAATAACCAATAATTGTAATAATGCTTGGAAGCAGTTTGGTGAATTCTTCGGACTTCTTTAATGCTGAGGTTGCGATAATCTCGAATACAATGGCAATAAATAGAAATAGGAAATTCTTCATGATTGACTTTTTCTACAAAGTTAATCTTTATTGAAGGAGAAGAATTATTTAAGATTATCTTTTGCCAATGAAATACTAATTAATTTATAGCCGTTTTCGGTTCGTAGAAACTCAAAATGATCTTGCTTGAAATCGGCTTTGTTTTTTGGGTTTATGATTATACTTTTTACAGGATAAATCCAATCTTTAGATTCATTACAATTATTGAAATAAATATCGTATTCTTCTGTTTCAAAAATAAACTGATTTAATCCATCTGAAGTAACAAAGTAATCTGTTTTTGGATTTTTGAGTTCTTCCAGTTTTAATTTCAGGTAGGTATAATTCTGATCGACAAATTTAGTTTTAGGCTCACTAATCCAACCATTTGGTTCTTTCCAATACGTTATTTTGTCAAAAGAATGTTTTTCTAAATTAGCTTTAGATAAATTTTTAAGAAAGGTGTTTTGGAGCCATTCTTTAAACTCTTTACCAAAATTGATAAACGAATAATATTGCCCGTCGACTCCCAGAAAGTTATCTCTAATTGGATCTTTACTTGGCTCTTTGGATTTTTCTACTGAATAAAAGTTCAAATCATCATTATAGGTAAAACTCTCAACTAAAATCTTATTATGAATATCAACTAAGAATTCTTTTCCGCCCGTCCAGAAAGAATGTTCTCCATCGGTCTCTTTTTTAGCGTCTTTTAATCCAATAAACATTCCGTTTTTGACTTTGGTCAAATTGCTGTATTCTGCTGGAATAACTATTTTTCCGTCACTGTTAAATATTCCCATTTTATCTGTTTTACGATCTGTAAATCTGATAAAACCTTCGTTTTCGCAGTCTGGGCCATTATCAAAAACGTATAAACTGTCACGCCCAATTATTTTTCCGGATTTGGTTAAATAATAACTTTCCCATTTTCCTTTTTTTTCTTCTGTAACGGCAATAATATTTTCGAATTGTCGGGCTGTTGTGAAACCTGAAAATTTGGGTTCTATTTTGACATTTCCATTTTTGTCTTTAAATCCAATCAGAGTGGTGTCTTTATTTGGAAATGAAGTCCAGATATCGTTGTTTTGGGCAGATACTAGGAAATTAAGAAATAAAAATATCCAAAGGGCGAGAATCTTTTTCATGAAAATTTATTTATCGGAGATGGGCTTCTGATTCCTTGTTTTTTGCTTCTTCAAAACAATCGGAACACAACATTTTAAAATCGGCTTTGGCTTGAAAAACTTCCGTCCATTCTTCGCCATTTTCCAGAAGATGTTGTTCGCATGAATTACACCAGGCAATTTGGGGTAAATCTTCCTCAGCTTCTGAATAGAAAAAACCGATTTTCTCTTTTGAATCTATTGTCATTGCAATATGGATGCAGGAAAAAGACATTTCTTTTAAACCGTGTACTTCGCATGAAACTTTTTCAATCATTTTTTATGTTTATTTTTGGCAAAAAGCAATTCTACATTACTTCAATTAACTTAAAACGTACTGTATTATTGTTGAATTCAGTATGTAAAGTCAATTCGGTTTCTTTGTTGTCGGCTGTAAATAACTTTGTCTCGATTCCAAATCCTTCCATTGAATCATATTTAAAGATAGTGAAATTTGTTTCAAGGATTTTTAGTTTTGGGAGATCTTCGGTTTCAAAATAGTCGAATAATTCTTCTTTTATTTCTTCAAAAACAGCTGAATTGATTCCGAAATTGGTTTTTAAGTTTTCAAAGTTCATAGAATTAATATTTTCTACTAATTCGGAGTTTAGGTGGAAGGCGGTTTGAGAACTCTTTTCGTCTTTCATTTCATAAGTTTATACTTCAAATTTAAAGTTATAAAGTTTAAAGACTATAAAGATCTTGTTAATTTAATTGGTTCTTGGGCTACGTAAGCGTGAGGGATAGGAGCAAGCTACCGAAGTAGCGTGGATAGCCCGACAGCAACCCGATAAAAGGGCGTATAAGCGTATAGTGAGTTTGCCCTTTTATCGGGTTGGTGGCACGCCCGAATTATTATTTGTTTTAAGTTTCAGGTTTGAAGTTATTCGGGAACGTGAAACCTGAAACCTGAGACTTGAAACAAAAACAAAACCCGACAGGTTTTAAAAACTGTCGGGTTTGAATATGTATTAAAAATCTAAGATCTACAATCTTAAATCTACAATTATATTAATATCTGTAGTATTCTGGTTTGAATGGTCCTTGAACTTCAACACCAATATAAGCAGCCTGATCTTCTCTTAGAACTTCAAGTTCAACACCTAATTTAGCTAAGTGTAAAGCAGCCACTTTTTCATCTAAATGTTTTGGTAACATGTAAACTTCATTTTTGTAAGCTGCGCTGTTGTTCCATAATTCGATTTGAGCTAAAGTTTGGTTTGTAAATGAGTTGCTCATTACGAAACTTGGGTGACCTGTAGCGCAACCAAGGTTTACTAAACGACCTTCAGCCAAGATGATGATATCTTTTCCGTTGATGTTGTATTTGTCAACCTGCGGTTTGATTTCGATTTTAGAAGCACCGTGGTTTTTGTTTAACCAAGCCATGTCGATTTCATTATCGAAGTGTCCGATGTTACAAACAACAGTTTTGTCTTTCATTTGCTCGAAGTGCTCTCCAAGAACGATATCTTTGTTTCCTGTAGTGGTAATGATGATGTCAGCATTAGCAATTACAGTGTTTAATTTTTTAACTTCATAACCGTCCATTGCAGCTTGTAAAGCACAAATTGGATCGATTTCAGTAACAGTTACGATAGAACCAGCACCTCTGAAAGAAGCTGCAGTTCCTTTTCCAACGTCACCGTATCCGCAAACTACTACTCTTTTTCCAGCTAACATTAAGTCAGTTGCACGACGTACAGCATCTACAGCAGATTCTTTACATCCGTATTTGTTGTCAAATTTAGATTTAGTAACAGAGTCGTTAATGTTGATTGCAGGCATTGGTAAAGTTCCAGCTTTTACTCTTTCGTAAAGTCTGTGTACACCAGTTGTAGTTTCTTCAGAAAGACCTTTGATTCCGGGAACTAATTCTGGGTAACGATCGATAACCATGTTAGTTAAATCTCCACCGTCATCTAAAATCATGTTCAATGGTTTTCTGTCTTCACCAAAGAATAAAGTTTGTTCAATACACCAGTCAAATGATTCTTCGTCAAGACCTTTCCAAGCGTAAACTGAAATTCCAGCAGCAGCAATAGCAGCCGCAGCCTGATCTTGAGTAGAGAAAATGTTACAAGAAGACCAAGTAACCTCTGCACCAAGAGCGATTAAAGTTTCGATCAAAACTGCAGTTTGAATAGTCATGTGTAAACATCCAGCAATACGAGCACCTTTTAATGGTTGTTCGTCTTTGTACTCAGCACGAAGCGCCATTAAACCTGGCATTTCAGCTTCAGCTAGTTCAATTTCTTTTCTTCCCCAAGCAGCCAGAGAAATGTCTTTTACTTTGTAAGCCACATAAGGCGTAGTCGTTGTACTCATTTATAGTTTAAATATTATATTTGTATAATTACTTCGTCCGTTCGCCTTTCAGGCTCGGGTGTGAAATTTTTGCAAATTTAAGGAATAGCTTTTTATTTTTACTAATTTCCGTAAGATTTGTGAAATCTTTAATTTCTTAATCTCTAGAATGTTACTCTAAAAATTGTTTTTAACCTTATAAGTGTTATAAGTTCATTTAAAAAAGATTCTTAACTATGCAGAATTCTTGGGAATTGCTTAAATTTACGTAACGCTTTTTTTAACCATATAAGTGATGTAAGTTCATTTGATAAAGTTTCTTGCATAAATTACCCTTGTTATGAATTGCTTATATTAACTTAAATGTGTTTTTTTGCCAATAGTTATATTTTCTTATATGACTTATATGGTTTAAGAAGACAATAACTTAATAATATACAACTTACTATAATGCCTCTATTTCAGACCATACAATTCAACGAAACGACTAAAATTTTAATTTGGGAAATTACAGAATCCTTTGATGATTTGTATAGTCGCGTTACCTTGAAAGAAAAGACACAACGTAGACTAGACGGAATGAAATCTCAAATGCATCAGCGTGCCTTTTTGAGTGTTCGTATGCTGATTCAGGAAATGGGTTTTACAGATAAAGACTTGCATTATGATGAGTTTGGAAAACCTTATTTTGATTGCCATAATCATATATCGATTACGCATTCGTATCATTTCGCGGCTATTATTATTAGCCATGAAAAGGTTGGAATTGATATGGAATTACAGCGTGAAAAGATTCAGAGAATTGCGGATAAATTCACAGATTATGATTGCAATTATTTAGAACCGAAAGTTACTGAAGAGTATATAAAAAAACTTACCGTTATCTGGGGAGCCAAAGAGGCAATCTTTAAAATCAGAAATGAAAAAGGGATTAGTTTTAAAGATCACATTAATATAAACAACTTTTCTTTAGGAGAAACCCAAACGCAGGCAAGTCTTCATTTTGATGATTTGATTAAAGATTTTGATGTGCATTATCAGGAAATCAAATCGGATAATTTTGAGGGTATTTTTACTTTAGTTTATGCTTTTGAAAAGTAGTTTTTAGCTGAAAGCCTCAGTAGCAGTTTTCAGTTTTAAACTTCACTTTCTTTTTGTCGATGTTTAAACATGCTTATATACAGGAATGTACTCATTTTTCTTGCGCGCCTTTTTAAGGTTTCTACATTTTCGCCTTCAAAATGTTCGTCTAAAGTCTGCGCCCAATGATTGAGCCAGATTCCAAACTCATTTGCTGTAATTTTTTCGTCAAAATGCGCATCGACTTCATTGTGAACTTCATGGGGATTTCCTTTGTATTTGCGAACGGCAAATAAATTGGTTTCCCAAAAATCGGTTAACTTTTCCAGATGTAAATCCCAATCGGTAATCATTTCATTGAAATAAAAGCCGATTTCTTTATCGGCTCTTATTTTAGAGTAGAACTGATTAACTAAGAATGAAATATCTTCTCTGTTTTCTATTTGTTTTTTCAAAATACAAAACAATTTAAAAGTATAAACAAAATACTTATGAATGTGCTTAGTGCAATAAGGTTGAAGACCACTTTGTGTTTCATTTGCGCTAAAATTGAAGTGTTTGCGAAAACACAAGCTAAAACAATAATGCCTAATTGAATCATTTGAGGAATTGAAGTTCCGTTAGCCAAAACATACATTGCAGCAGCGCCTCCTAAACAGCTTTGTCCAATTACTGCCATTGCAGCAGAACCCATATAATTTCTATTGAAAATGTCAAATGTGGTTTGATATAGTGTCATGATATTCAGATTTTTATATGACAAAGATACGCCCGCAATACAACTGCATTTTATGATTAAAATCATAAAACGAGAACTTTTTTATCTGTATACTTTTCGATTAATGATCTTCAATTTGCCTTTTTTTTCGAGAGCTTTTATGGCTCGAATAACAGTTTCTACGCGTAAACCTGTTAAGTCTCCAATTTGCTGTCGGGTAAAATTGATTAAATAACCGTTGGTTTCTTTTTGAAAATTGAAATAAGCTATTCCATGATCGATTAATTTTAGAACACGATGTTCTGGTTCATGTGTAGAAATCTCTGCTGCCATAACCGATTTGTAATACAATCTTTGCGCAAGATTTTCGATTATTTTGATGCTGATAACTGGATTTTCTTCCAGCAGTTTTGTGAAACTGGATTTTGGGAGTAAAAGAATCTGACTGTCTTCAACGGCTATTGAATTGGCTGGATATTTTTGGTTTAAGAATAAAGGAGGTTCACCAAAAGATTGTTCTTTATAAAAGATTCCCTGTATGAATTCGCGTCCGTCATCATTGTAATTACACATTTTAATTTCGCCCGAAATAATCTGGTAATAATATGTGGGCAGATTTCCTTCTTCGAAAATACTATCATTTTTCTGGAAAGATTTTTTTATTGCACCATATTTTTCCAATAATTCAACTGCAATCATAAAGGTTTTCTTTTATTGTTAACAGAGAGATTACAAATATAATTCATTCATAATAGTTCTTCTGCACTAAAAAACTTTTACTTTTACACCCACGATGCAAGAACAGATACTCACAATTAGACAGCAGATTTTAGAGGCCAAAAGTAATGGTCAAAAACTACTAGCTATACTTCTGGATCCAGATAAGATTCTACTGGAAAATTTAGGACATTTAATTGAAGAGATTAATCAGTCGCCTGCAACGCATGTTTTTGTGGGAGGAAGTATTGTGCAGAATACTATTTTAGAAGAATTAATTTCGGGATTAAAACAAAAAACAAATTTACCAGTTATCCTTTTTCCAGGTGATCCTTCACAGATTTCACCAAAGGCAGATGCAATTTTGTTTTTATCATTATTATCTGGGCGTAATCCTGATTATTTAATCGAATATCAGGTTCAAGCAGCTCCAATTTTAAAAAAGACAAATCTTGAAGTTATTTCTACAGGTTATATTTTGATTGAAAGTGGCAATGAAACAGCTGTTGCGCGCGTGAGTAAAACAAAACCGTTAAGCCGTGAAAATTTTGATTTGGTACTGGCTACAGCACAGGCAGGGGAGATGCTAGGAAACCAGTTGATTTATTTGGAAGCGGGAAGTGGTGCAAAACAGCCTGTTCCATTAAAAATGATTGAATTAATTTCTCAAAATATCGAAATTCCCGTTATTGTTGGCGGTGGAATTGCAGATTTACACGGGATTCAAAAAGCGCATAATGCAGGGGCAGATTTGGTGGTAATTGGTACCGCTTTTGAGAATAACAGTCATTTTTTTGATTCATAAATAAAATTAAACGCCTTTAAATACCACAAAATGATCGACTTTTTTTTGAATAGTTATAAAAATGCTCCACTATGGCATATCGCTTTGGAGTTTTTAGTATTTGTTTTTGGAATTTTAAGCGTTTGGTTTGCTAAAAAAGAAAATATCTGGGTGTATCCAACAGGTTTGATTGCAACAGTAATTTCGGTTTATCTGCTTTATATTGCCGGATACATTGGGGATATGATCATTAATGGATATTTTTCGATTATGAGCATTTACGGTTGGTATGTTTGGGCAAAAGGAGGAACTGTTGAAGACAACCTGCCGATTACTCGTACAACTTTTAATGAAAAAATAATTGGAATCTTACTGTTTATTGTAACCGTTTTTGTAGTTTTCGGGATTTATAAATATTTTGATTACGAAATTCATCCAGACAATTATGTCGATATGATTTCGTCGGGAATATTTTTCGCAGGAATGTGGTACATGGCCAGAAAAAAAATAGAAAACTGGACACTTTGGATTATTGGTGATATTATTGTTGTGCCTCTCTACGCTTATCGTGGTTTAGGGATGCTGTCACTTCAGTATATAATTTTTACAATTTTGGCTATTTCAGCTTATTTAGAATGGAGAAAGATCTTAGACAGCAAAAAACAACTATCATAAAAATTGCTTTGTTTGGCCCTGAAAGTACAGGAAAAACCACACTAGCAAAACAACTTGCAGACTATTATGAAACCGAATGGGTTCCTGAGTTTGCACGCGACTATCTACAAGAAAAATGGGAAGAAAATAAGCATATCTGTACTGCAGATGATATGATGCCTATTGCTTATGGACAGACTGCACTGGAAAATGAAAAACTTCAAACAGCAAATAAATATTTGTTTTGCGATACCAATTTAATGGTAACCAAAGTTTTTTCGGAAATGTATTATGGTTTTTGCGATCCGCTTTTAAATGAAGCTGCATTAAAGCATGAATACGATTTGTTTTTCCTGACAGATATTGATGTGCCTTGGGAAAAAGATGATATTCGAGACACTCCTGAAGGAAGAGAAACCGTTTTCTCCGTTTTTAAACAAACATTAGTAGATACCAAAAAGCCTTTTATTACACTTTCAGGAGATAAAGAATGCCGTTTGAAAAAAGCAGTTTCGATTATAAATGATTTGGCTCTAGCGCAAGAAAATGGTTTTTCTTCGGAAGATTTTGTTCAGATTTATAATAGAGGAATTTCTTTTGATACTATTCTAAAACAATTAAAAAATTTCGAGAAAGGAATTGCAAAGAGTAATCTAATTAGACCGGCAACGATTAATGATGGAATCTTGAGTTTGTCTCAAAATGAGTTTCAAGAAAAAGCAGTGTTTTTTGACAATCAAAAAGATCAATTTAAGATTAAGAAGTTTGTTCCGGCGTCTGGCGCGGCTACAAGAATGTATAAGTTTTTGACTGCTTTTCTAAATGATTTTGATATCACGAAAGAAACCATAAATGCTTATATCAACAGGAAAAATGATAAAGAACTTGCCATTTTTATTGTTGGAATGGAAAAGTTTCCTTTTTTTGAAACGGTAGATAAAAAACTTAGAGCAATTTATCCTGATTTTGAAAGTTTAGAAAGAGATTATAAAAATTATTATTTTATAAAATTATTATTGTCTCCAGATTATTTTAATTCAGCGAATAAACCCAAAGCGGTTTTGCCTTTCCATTTATATAAAACCCATATTGCCAATCCGATAGAGGAACATTTGAATGAATGTGTGCACTATGCATCTTCAAACGATGTGTCTCATTTGCATTTTACAGTTTCAGAAATACATCAGGACTTGTTTGAAAAAGCGGTTCTTGAGGTCAAAGATAAGATTGAAAAACCGGCGGGAATTGATATTAATATTGGCTATTCTTATCAAAATAAAAGCACAGATTCTATTACTATAGATGCAAACAATAAATTGGTAAAAGATAAAAATGGAAATTTAATTTTTAGACCTGGCGGACATGGTGCTTTAATCGAAAATCTAAATGATCTCGATGCAGATGTAATCTTTATTAAAAATATAGATAATGTAATTCAAAATCATATTGAAGAAATTACATTATATAAAAAAGCTTTAGCAGGTATTTTAATTGAAATACAACAAAAAGTTTTTGCATGTCTGAATGCTATTGACGATAATGAAATCAGCGAAAATCAATTGGAAGAGATTCTTCTTTTTCTAAAGGAAAAGCTGAGTATTGAAATGAATGATGATTTTAATAAGTTTACTTTTGAAAATAAAATCACTAAAATAAAATCACTGTTGGATAGGCCAATTCGTGTGTGCGGAATGGTTAAAAATGAAGGAGAACCAGGTGGAGGACCTTTTTGGGTAATTAATGATAAGGGAGCTTCTTCTCTTCAAATTGTAGAAACTTCTCAAGTTGATTTAAGCAATAAAAAACAGCTTGCAGTTTTGGAAGCAGCAACACATTTTAACCCAGTTGATTTGGTTTGCGGTACTAAAAATTATAAAAACGAAAAATTTGATTTATTAGATTTTGTAGATCAAAATGCGGGATTTATAGTAGAAAAAAGTGTTGATGGTAAAACTGTAAGAAGTTATGAACTACCAGGTTTATGGAATGGATCAATGGCAAATTGGCTGACTGTTTTCGTTGCGGTTCCTTTGATTACTTTTAACCCAGTAAAAACAGTAAATGATTTATTGAAAGCGGCACATCAGCCACAATAAAATGGATACAGAAAAAATCACATCAGAATTAAATTTTAAAGCCGTACGAAGCAGTGGCTCAGGAGGACAAAACGTAAACAAAGTTTCGTCAAAGATTGTTTTGAGTTTTGATTTGAATGCTTCTCAAGCTTTGTCTGATGAGGAGAAAATGCTTTTGAAAAATAATTTAGCCCCTCGTTTAACTTCTGAAAACATTTTAATTTTAAACTGTGATGAGGACCGAAGTCAGCTTAAAAACAAAGAAATTGTTACTAAAAGATTTTTAGAGATAATTAAGAAAGGATTATATGTACCAAAAGTTAGAAAAGCGACAAAAGTTCCAAAATCTGTGATTAAGAAAAGAATTAAGGATAAAAAAAATATTTCTGATTTGAAGCAATCGCGAAGAAAACCGAATATAGATTAAACTCCAAGTTTTAAAATTCCAAATTCCAGAGAATAAGTCGAAAGCCATTTTTTGGAATTTGGAATTTGTTTTTTGGAATTTAACACGTTACATTTGCACTGTCTCAAAGGGGTGCTCTAAATAACGAGCTGAGATCATACCCAAAGAACCTGAGCGAGTAATGTTGCTAAGGGAAAACGACACTATCGAGCGTGCACACTTTATTTTGTCGTGAAACACATTTATTAATTTAACAAAAGAATAATTCCCCCTTTTATTCGTAATTCTTTACGAATGAAAACTTATTTTAAAGGTACTAAGGTACTAAGAAACAAAGGTTCTAAGGTTGAAAGCCGTAGTAGAACCAAATCTATTTTTTTTACTCTATTCTCTATTTTCTTTACTCTTATTTCTTCTGCGCAACAGCAAGATTCAACTAAAGTAAATCAACTTGATGATGTTTTGGTTTCTGCGGTTCGTGTTACTTCAAAAACTCCGGTTACGTTTAGTAATATGGATAAAAAAGAAATCAAATACAGAAATTTGGGTCAGGATATTCCTGTTCTGATGAATTATTTGCCATCTGTAGTAACAACATCTGATGCTGGAGGCGGAATTGGTTATACCGGAATTAGAGTTCGTGGTAGTGATGCTACAAGGGTAAACGTTACCATAAACGGAATTCCATACAATGATGCTGAAAGTCAGGGAACTTTTTGGGTTAATATGCCTGATTTTGCTTCTTCTGTAGAAAGCCTTCAGTTACAACGTGGAGTAGGAACTTCCACAAATGGTTCCGGAGCTTTTGGTGCGAGTTTAAATATGCTTACAGATAGTTATGCAACTAAAGCTACAGGAGAAATCTCAAGTTCTTTCGGAAGTTTCAATTCCAATAAAAACACTGTAAAATTCAGTACAGGATTAATGAATGATCATTTTGAACTTGCTGGACGTTTGTCTACAATTAAATCGGATGGTTATGTAGATCGCGCGAGTTCTGATTTAAAATCGTATTTTCTTCAAGGGACTTATGTTGGAAAAACGACTTTAATTAAAGCATTGGTTTTTGGTGGAACTCAGAAAACATACCAATCCTGGAACGGAATTGATGCTGAGACTTTAAATGAAAACAGAAGATACAATTCGGCTGGTGCATACACGGACGAGTTTGGAAATATTCGTTACTATGATAACGAAACTGATAATTACAACCAGGATCATTATCAACTGCATTGGAATGAATCGATTTCTGATAAATGGAGCACAAACGTAGCACTTCATTATACAAAAGGAAAAGGATATTACGAAAATTATAAAGAAGATGCAGCTATGTCTGAATATGGTTTAAATCCGGTAGGGGCAGTTACAGAAACCGATTTAGTGCGTCAGAAATGGTTAGATAATGATTTCTATGGAACTACTTTTTCGGCAAAATATAAAAATGAGAAACTGGATGTAATTCTTGGTGGAGGCTGGAATAAATATGAAGGTGATCATTACGGAAAAGTAATCTGGGCAAGATATGCTTCTCAATCAGAATTAGGAGACCACTATTATGATGATTTCTCAACTAAAACTGACGGGAATATTTTCGCGAAAGCAAATTATCAATTCACAAAAAAATTAAGTTTCTACGGAGATTTACAATATAGAAGAGTTCGTTACCAAGCTAATAGTGCAGAAACAGGTTTGGTTGATGATACTTTTAATTTCTTTAATCCAAAAGCAGGTTTAAACTATGCTTTCAATGAAAAAAACACGCTTTATTTCTCTTATGCTCGTGCCAATCGTGAACCAAACAGAACAGATTACGAAGGCGGAAATGTAAAACCAGAAAAACTAAATGATTTTGAGTTAGGATGGAGATTCAATTCAGAGAAATTTCAATTGAATTCGAATGTGTATTTTATGGGATACAAAGATCAGTTAATTCTAACAGGAAGATTAGACGATGTTGGAAACCCGATTCGTTCCAATACAGATAAAAGTTATCGTTTAGGTTTGGAAGTTGATGCTACAATTGCACTTTCAGAAAAGTTTACATTAAGACCAAATTTTACTTTAAGCAGCAACAAAAATGTTGATTTAGCAGTTGATGGCGAATATTATGGAACAACTAAAATCGCTTATTCTCCGGAAGTAATTGCAGGAAACGTAATTGTGTATAAACCTATCGAAAGGTTATATATTTCATTGTTACAGAAATATGTTGGAGAACAATACATGAATAACATCGAATTAGCGTCGGCTAAACTGGCAGATTACTTTGTAAATGATTTGAATGTTTCCTATGAGATTAAACCAAATACTGTTTTCAAATCGATTACGATTACCGGAATGGTGAATAATATATTAGATAAAAAATATGTTTCAAACGGTGCCATGTGGGATATTTATCCATATTATTATCCACAGGCAGGAATTAATTTCTTAGTTGGTTTGACGTTGAAGTTCTAAGAATTTTTTAAATAATTAAGAAAAGCCCGAAGGTGTTTAGATACACTTTCGGGCTTTTTTTTAAAATATATTTTCAAATAAGTCTTGATTTATAAGGTAAACTACATTATAAATATTGCCATTTTATTAACATAAAAACTTGTTAATAAAATGTTAAAAATAAGTTTTTTCTTATTTTTGTTAATTTAATTTTAGATGTTTGAAATGGTTAACCAAAACATTATTAATAAATTTTAAACATTTTAATTATGAAAAAAGTAATTTTTACTGCTTTTACAGTAGTGGCTTTTTGTGGTGTTTCATTCGCAAAGACTTCTAAAAATGTAAAAAACAAGCAAACAGCAAAAGAAATTTTAGTTATAGCTGACTGTGGAGCATTTGCTTCCTACATGATGGCTGCATATGAAGAATTAAATGAATGTTTAAATAGTGCTGATTATAATGCAGGTTATCACTATTTTAAAGCAATTTGCGAAATATAAGTTTTAAATTAATTCTAAATTTAATAGAGCTGGGATAATTTATCCTAGTTCTATTGAATAAAGGATAAAAGATTAAAATATGAGAAAGTTAAATGCACAGATAAAAAGAATAATATGGATTGTTATTATCAATTTTATTTTTATAAATTCATTGTCAAGTCAAGTGACTAGAGTTATTTATAAAAATAGTTTGTATGGAGGAGATATTAACACAACAAAGTTACCTCCAGAGAAAATGAAAGTTCTTTCTGCTAAGCAAATTGAATTGTTAGACGAGGTAATGAAAAATGAAGCTAATATGGAATTTGAACTTTTGTATAATAAAGAAGAGAGTCTGTATCAAAAAATAGAAAAACTAGATATTTCAGAAAAGCCTAATTTTACTTTTCCATCAAATAATGCTAAGTATTATAAGAACCTTACAAATAAAATAAAATTGTATCAAACTGAAAGTTCTGTACTTTACAATGTGATTGTTCCTTTTGAACAATATAAATGGAATATAACAACAGAAACTAAAGAGATTAATGGGTATAAATGTTATAAAGCAACAACCACTTACGAGGATTTGTATAATCCACGTAAAGACAGAAAGCTTATTTTTAATCCTGTAGTTTGGTTTACACCAGATATACCAGCTTCTTTTGGTCCTAAAGGACTAGATGGTTTACCGGGATTAGTGTTAGAGGGGACTATTAATGGAAAAAAATATATTTACGCTACAAAAATAGAGTTTGATTATAAAAAAATAAAGGAGATTGAAAAGCCTAAAGGAGGTAAAAATCTGACAGAAAAAGAGTTTGAAAATATAATGATTGAAAATTTTAAAAGAGATCAATAATTTATTTGAGTTTAAAATGTTAAAGCTTTTTCTTTTTTTCTTTATTACCGTTGCTGTTTTTTCGCAAACTAAAAAAATTGAAGGAACAGTTTCTGATAATTACAATTTGCCTCTAGAATCTGCCAATGTCATTGCAAAACCGCTGCAGGAAAAAGCAAGTTTAAAATTTGCTATTGTAGATAATAAAGGGCGCTATAGATTGGAGCTTGAAAAAGAAGTGAAATATGAAATTACAGTTTCGTATATTGGGTATGTTGAAGAAACTTTTATTTTGGAGCCATTCTCTGATATAGTAGCACACGATTTTCATCTTAAAGCGACGGGCGAAAACCTTAAAGAAATTGTTATCAAACACGAGTTCAAACCTATTGTAGTTAAAAAAGACACATTGGTTTTTGATGTTAATAGTTTTGCGAATGGCAACGAACGTAAAATGAAAGAAATTCTTGAAAAACTGCCTGGTGTTGAGGTGGATAAAAATGGAATAGTTACAGTACAAGGCAAAAAAGTAACTAAAATGCTCGTAGAAGGGAAGTCTTTTTTTGGAGGCGGTTCTAAACTGGCAGTTGAGAATATTCCTGCAGATGCTTTGGATAAAATTGAGATTATAGATCATTTTAATGAAGTGGGGTTTATGAAGCAGGTTTCGGATAGTGATGATCTGGCTATGAATGTTAAACTTAAAGAAGACAAAAAGAAATTTGTTTTTGGAGACGTAGAAGCTGGTGCAGAGGTTGGAGCAGGCGATAACGGTTTTTATCGGGCACATACAGCTTTGTTTTATTACAGTCCAAAAACAAACGTGAGTTTTATAGGCGATGCCAATTCTATTGGTAAAAGTACTTTTACATTTGATGATTTAATGCGTTTTGGCGGTGGGATAAGCAGTTTTCTTTCGGGGAGAAAATCATTGTCTAACTTGTATTCTTTTTCTAATGATAATACTGATGTTTTGAAAAATAAATCACAATTTGGTGCATTTAATTTTAGTCATGACGTTTCAGCGAAGCTTACAGTTTCAGGCTTTGGAATATTTTCTAAAACTTTAATGGCTTCTAGGGTTGAAAATAATGTAGAATATTTAAATAATTCCACCATTGCATTTGAAGATAAAGACAGAAATGCAAAAAACAAAGCAGTATTAGGAATTGGAAACGTAAAACTGGATTATTCGCCATCTAATAAAGAAAAATGGTATTATAACGGACAATATCAATCAAGCACAAATGATTTGGAGAGTATCTTAAACTCAACAACAAATTTAGGGACTTCGATTTTTGAAACTATAAACAAAGCAGATAATATCTCGGTAAAACAGTACGTCGAATGGCATAAAAGTTATAATAACAGTAATACGACAACATTTGTAATTAATCAGGCTTATAATAAAATTACTCCAATAAATAATTGGTTTACAAATGAGCCTTTTTTACAAGGATTAATACCTTTGGAAAAAGACTATACCTACACTTTAAATCAAATAAAGAAAACAGAAGCCAATAGCATTGATATGCTTTTTAAGTATTACTGGATTATTAATAATGCCAATCATTTATATACTGTTGCAGGAAATAATCATGAATATTCAGCTTTTCAGACTACTGAAAAACAAATTCTAACTGACGGTTCTATTAATGACTTTTCAGATAAAGGTTTTGGCAATACTATTAAATACAAACTAAATGACGTCTATATTGGTTTAGAGTATAAATTCAGAATAGGAAAATGGGTCAATAAACCAGGATTATATTTGCATGGGTATCATCTAAATGCCATTCAAAATGATAATGATCATATTGTTGCAAAAGCGCTTTTTCAACCACAATGGAATAGTGATTATGAGTTTAATAAGTCTGAAAGCCTGAGTTTTACTTATAAATTGGAAAATAGATTTCCAGAAGTAAATCAGTTAGCAGACAAATATACTCTAGAGTTTTATAATACTGTTTTTAAAGGTAATGCATTATTAGAAAATGAAAAATATCACACAGCCAATTTACGTTACTCAAAAATGAATTCTTACAGAGGAATTATTTGGAATGGAATGCTAAATTATTCAAAAAAAACAAAAGTAATTCGCAATGAAATAGAATTGGACGGCATAAATCAATTTAATACTCCTGTGATGACAGATAATCCCGAAACAAATATTGGTTTTAATGGTTCAGTTTCTAAAAGAATTTATCGATTTAATTTAAAACTAAACACCAGATTGTCCTTGTTTGAGTATTCACAAACATTAAATGATATTACAACAATTAACAAAAGAGACAGTCAGGATATTGGTCTGGTTTTTAAAACCGCCTATAAAAAATGGCCAGATATTAGTATTGGTTATAATAAAGGTTTCAGTAGTTTTTCTGGAATAACAAAATCTCATTTTCAGTCAGATGCATTAACAGGAGCATTTGAAGCTGTATTTTTTAAATTCTGGAAATACAAAATCGATTATGATTATCTCAAAAATACGGATAATCAAAAACAATCCAACTCTTATGACATGATAAATACATCCTTATTTTATCAGAAAAAAAATAACCCTTTTGGTTTTCAGCTGAGTGTAAATAACCTGCTTGATGTGAAAAAGAAATACAGCAACAAGTTCTCAGATTATATTATTAGTGAGCAGTCAACTTATATTTTACCAAGAGCTATTATGTTTTCGGTGTCTTATAAATTGTAGTTTTTAATTATATACATGAACCACACTTCCAGAAGATTCCACACGATATTGTTTCATCGGGTATTCTTTTCCTCCAAGTCCAGTGAATAAGTTATATTGTGCTTTATCACAAGAACATACAGCATAAATTCCGTCGATTGTCATGGCCGTACAAGAAGTAAGAGCTTGATTTGGACAGGCAGCATCAAAAGCGGTATACGTTCCTTCGCCAGTTTTCATTACGATAATTCCTTTAGCACCATAATTGGCAACATAAACAGGATTACTTGGATACAGCAGTTTATTGTAAGTTGGCAGATTGGTGTCCAAATAGGCATTTATAGAATAATTCGGAATATACGGATTGTTATTGCTTCTGTTATTGTCACTGCAAGAGAATAAAACAGTGGAAAGTGCGATAAAGAACCAGATTTTTTTCATTATTTGAATAAGAATTAGTGAAACAAAAATAATTTATTTAGATTTGAAATCTATATGATTAACATATAATTATGTACTATTAAAAATTATAGTATATTTGTGGTAAGAAAATCCCGTCGCGATGGGATTTTTTGTATTTATATAAACGATGAAGTTATGAGTAAAGTATCTTATTATACAGCAGAAGGACTAAAAAAGTTAAAAGATGAATTGGAGCACTTAAAAAGTGTAATGCGTCCAAAAGCATCTCAAGATATTGCAGACGCGAGAGATAAAGGTGATTTGTCTGAAAATGCGGAATATGATGCAGCAAAAGAAGCACAAGGTTTATTAGAAATGAGAATTTCTAAACTGGAAGAAGTATATGCAAATGCAAGACTAATCGATGAGTCTCAATTGGATGTTTCTAAAGTTTTGGTTTTATCAAATGTGAAAATCAAAAATCAAAGTAACGGAATGGAGATGAAATATACACTTGTGGCAGAAAGTGAAGCTGATTTGAAAACAGGTAAAATTTCTGTAACATCTCCTATTGGTAAAGGTTTACTAGGAAAATCTGTTGGAGAAGTGGCTGAGATTACAGTTCCAAATGGAGTTTTGAAATTTGAAATCCTTGAAATTACAAGAGACTAACTTTAGTTGAAATGATTAAACAAAAGACAATGAGTTCAATATTCACTAAAATAGTAAACGGAGAAATTCCAGCTTATAAAATTGCTGAAGACGATAATTATTTGGCTTTTTTAGATGTAAATCCAAATGCTAAAGGACATACACTTTGTATCCCAAAACAAGAAATCGATAAGATTTTTGATATGGATGAAGAGTTGTATTTAGGGTTAATGAAATTCTCTAAAAAAATTGCAGGAGCCTTAGAAAAAACAGTTCCATGTAAAAGAGTAGGTATAGCCGTTGTTGGACTTGAAGTGCCTCACGCACACGTACATTTGATTCCGTTAAATGAAATGGATGAAATGCGTTTTATCAATAAAGTTTCGCTTACAAAAGAAGAATTTGAAGCTTTGGCAAAAGATATCCAATCGAATTTGTAAAGACTTCATGAATGTCAGGCTGAGCGAAGTCGAAACCTCGTTTTAGTTGAAGAGATTTCGATTAGTCAGACAAAAAAATAACGAAAAGTGCAGTAATCTTTACTGCACTTTTTTATTTAATGAAATTTGAAAAGTAGTTCCTTTTCCAATTTCAGAACTCAAAACTTTGATTTTTCCATTATGATATTCTTCGACAATTCTTTTAGTTAAAGAAAGACCAAGTCCCCAACCACGTTTTTTGGTAGTAAAACCAGGTTCAAAAATCGTTTTAAACTGCTTTTTCAAAATTCCTGTTCCAGAATCTTTTATATTGATTTTAATATTGAAAGCATCCTGTTCAATTTGAAGATCCAGAGTTCCTCTTCCTTTCATGGCATCAATGGCATTTTTGACCAGATTTTCGATAGTCCAGCTATGCAATGTTGGATTTATCATGACATAAATAGGTTCTTGTGGTGCTTTAAATGAAAACTCAACCTGTTTAGAAAAACGGGATTGAAGATATTCGTAGGCATTTTTGGTTTCTTCTATAATATTGCGGGGTTCCAAAACAGGGATTGAGCCAATTTTAGAAAAACGATCGGTAATAGTTTGCAGACGTTCAATATCTTTTTCGATTTCAAGACTAATGGACGGATCAATATCTTCCGTTTTTAATATTTCAACCCAGCCAATTAAAGATGATAAAGGCGTCCCGATTTGATGCGCTGTTTCTTTTGCCATTCCCGCCCAAAGTTTATTCTGAGTAGCCATTTTGGTGCTTTTGTAAAAATTATAAATCAAAGCAACACACAAAACAATAATTAGAAATAAGGCAATTGGGTAGTATTTAAGTTTATTCAGTAATCCTGAATTTCCGTAATATAAGGTTTGGTATTTTCCTGGAGCATATTCAAAAGTGATTGGTTCATTTTCATTTCTCAATCTATTCAAATAGGAGTTTCTTTTTTTCTTGTTTTTAAGAATTTCATCAGGCACATTTGTGGCACTGACTACTTTATCAAACAATATTACTACAGCCGGAATAGAAGTGTTGTTATTGATAATTTGAAGCGGTAATTCTACGTCGGTATTTTCGTTGGCATTCAAAATTGTAATCTGCGCATTTACGAAAAGTTTCATCTTCAAACGTTCCTCATTCTTAAAAATTTGGAAGAAAGTATAAGTATTCCAAAGAATTAGAGAAATGATTAAAAAGCAAATAGAAATTATAATCCAGCGCGTTGTATTTGTTCTTTCAGAAAAAGACATATTCATTTTTTTGTGGTATAAATATAACGAAATATACCTATTCTATATTTTGCTGAAGCCGAAAGTTTTTTTGTTTTATCTTCAAAACTATTTTTCATAATTAAACGATTTCAATACTTTTGCAGGTACCAAAATGAGATTTGGTTTAAATCAAAAAGTATGATCAGCATTAACCCAAAAGAGATACCAACGGCCAAGTTGCAGGGCTATCTGCAGAGTTCGATAGGTCCAAGACCAATTGCTTTTGCCAGTACAATCAGCGAAAAAGGAATTCCGAATCTTTCTCCGTTTAGTTTCTTTAATGTGTTTAGTGCCAATCCGCCGATTTTGGTTTTTTCGCCATCAAGACGCGTTCGAGATAATACCATAAAACATACTTTAATTAACGCCGAAGCAACTAGAGAAGTGGTAATTAATGTGGTTAATTTTGATTTAGTACAGCAAACTTCTTTAGCGAGTACAGAATATGGAGACGGAGTAAATGAATTTATAAAAGCGGGATTAACTCAGATTCCTTCAGATTTAGTAAAACCGTATCGAGTAAAAGAATCTCCGGTTCAGTTTGAATGCAAGGTAACGCAGATTATTCCGTTAGGAGAAGAAGGCGGAGCTGGAAATTTGATTTTATGTGAAGTAGTAAAAATTCACATTCACGAATCAATTCTGGATGAGAACGGAGCAATCGATCAGCATAAAATTGATTTGGTTTCGCGATTAGGAAATAACTGGTATTCAAGATCGAATCAAGGCCTTTTTGAAGTGGCAAAACCCTTGACAACACTGGGAGTAGGAGTAGATGCGATACCGGATTTTGTAAAAGAAAGTCCTGTTTTTGACGGGAATGATTTGGGAAAACTTGGGAACATCGAAGCCTTGCCTACAAAAGAAGAAGTTAGTATATTTGTGAAAGAAAATTTTGCAGTCAAAGGAGTTTTAAGCTCTGATGACCAGAAAAAAGTACACTTGGAGGCCAAAAAGTATTTGGATAAAGGAGACGTAGAATCGGCTTGGAAAGTGCTTTTAGCCAAAAAATAAAAGAAATAGAAACAATAATTAATATAGACGAAGATGGAAGTTACAGGAAAAGTAAAAGTGGTTAACCCAGAGCAGCAAGTTAGTGCCTCATTCAAAAAAAGAGAATTAGTTGTTACAACTGAGGAACAATATCCACAACATATTTTAATCGAATTTACGCAAGATAAATGCGATTTGTTGAGTAGCTATAAACAGGGAGAGGCAGTAAAAGTTTCTATCAATTTAAGAGGAAGAGAATGGGTTAACCCACAAGGAGAAACTAGATATTTTAATAGTATTCAAGGTTGGAGAATCGAAAGATTAGCAGACGCTGCGCCTACACAAGCACCGCCAATGCCAACAGCAGAAACTTTTGCTCCAGCAACAAATGTAAGTGACGACGAACCAGACGATTTACCGTTCTAAAAAGGTTTAAATTCCAATATCATAAATTCCAAATTCCAATTCATATAACTGAATTTGGAATTTGGAATTTTGTTTTTGAGCTTTTTACAGAAATAAGAAGTTGCGGATTATTTGTCATTTCGACTGAAAGGAGAAATCACACAAGTAATTCCACAAACTAAATCGACAATCTTTGGTGAGTCTCGAGTGTGATTTATCCTCCGTAGAAATGAGAAGATTGTGAAAGTTGGAATTTGGAATTTTTAAAATTGAATATTTTAAAAGATGTATTTTTTATTTGATAATTTATATTTCCCTCCAGTCACAGAAGCTGATGAAGAAGGCATATTGGCAGTGGGCGGTGATTTAAGTCCCGAACGATTAAAACTGGCTTATAAAAGAGGTATTTTTCCTTGGTTTAATGAAGGAGAATCTATTCTGTGGTGGGCTCCAGATCCGCGTATGGTTTTGTTTCTAGATGAACTGAATGTTTCCAAAAGTATGCGTAACATTTTGAACCGCAATATTTTTACTGTTACCTTTAATACACGTTTTAGGGAAGTAATTTTAAATTGCCAGCAGATATTAAGAGATGGCCAGGATGGAACATGGATTTCAGATGAAATAGTGGAATCCTACTGTGAACTCCATAATCAAGGAATTGCAAAATCGGTTGAGGTTTGGCAGGATGAGGTTTTGGTAGGAGGTCTGTACGGAATTGATCTGGGCCATATTTTTTGCGGTGAAAGTATGTTTTCTAAAGTGTCCAATGCTTCAAAAGTAGGTTTTATATCTTTGGTAAATCATCTAAGAAAAGAAAACTATAAATTGCTGGATTGTCAAGTTTATAACCCTCATTTAGACAGTTTGGGCTGTCGTGAAATTGATCGCGAAGAGTTTATGTCTATTTTAAGCAGTAAATAAGATGAGTAAAGTTCATGTTGTAACAGAAATTTATATTTATCCAATTAAAAGCCTTGCCGGAATTAGTCTTCAATCTGCTAAGGCGGAAGAAATGGGATTTGTAAACGACCGCAGATGGATGTTGATTGATGCTGAAAATCAAATGCTGACACAGAGAGAACATCGAATCATGAGTCAGTTTTATCCACAGATTTTAGATGGAAAAATCAACATTACTTTTCAGAATCAAAAACATGAATTTTCTATTGATGAATCTTTGGACGATACACTTGAAGTAAATGTCTGGGATGATAAAAGCAAAGTGGTTGAGGTAAATCAGGAAACTTCAAAATGGTTCAGCCTGCATTTGGGTTTTGAATGTAAATTGGTCAAAATACTTAATAACGGAGCCCGTAAACATGAAAGCTCTAGATTAAAAGAAACCTTCAATGTGAGTTTGGCAGATGGTTATCCGTATTTATTGATCGGAACAGAAAGCCTTGATTTTTTGAATGATAAATTGGATGAAAAAATTACCATAAAAAGATTTCGCCCAAACCTAGTAGTAAGCACTGAAAATCCTCATGAAGAAGATGATTTTAAGACTTTTTCGATAGGAGAAGTTCAATTTAAAAACATAAAACCTTGCGGAAGATGTGTTATGGTGAACAATGATCCGGAAAATGGGCGTTTAAAAAAAGAACCTTTAAAAACTCTCAGCAAATACAGAAATGTCGATAATTCGGTTTTATTTGGAACTAATATTGTGAGTTTGAATTCAGGAATTATTGCTGTTGGTGATGAGGTTGTTTTTTAGAAATTCAGCTTTGTAAAATTCCAATTCAGCGTATTAAAAATTATAATTTCATTTTTTAAAGAAGGTAATTCTAAAATCAATTTTAGTGTTTCGTGTGCCATCATGTTCCCGATAATTCCAGGCAAAGTTCCTAAAACGCCGTTCAAATTACAATTTGGAACATCTTTTGGATCTGGCATTTCTGGAAACAAATCGCGGAGATTTTTACTTCCATTATGATTGAAAACTGCAATTTGTCCTTCGAACTTTAAAATGCTTCCGTAAACCAAAGTTTTCTTTAGTTTCACACAAGTATCGTTCACTAAATAACGTGTCGAAAAATTATCAGAACCATCGACAATAATATCAAACTGCTCTATAATTTTCGATGCATTTTCAGCAGTTAATTTTTCATTAATGGCAACAGCTTCAATCAACGGATTTAATTTTGAAACTACTTTTTGTGCAACAATTGCTTTTTGTTCGCCAATTTCATTTTCGGTATATAAAATCTGTCGGTGAAGATTGTGAATTTCAATAGTATCAAAATCCATAATTCCGATAAAACCTACTCCAGCAGTAGCAATATATTGTAAAATTGGACAGCCCAAACCACCAGCTCCAATTACTAAAACTTTAGCTTTTTTTAATTTTTCCTGACCTTCGTCTCCAATTTCAGGAAGCATAGTTTGCCTGTTGTAACGAAGGAATTCTTGTATAATGTTCATCTTGAAATTTTAGATTGTTGATTGTAGATTTTAGATTGAGGTTGGAATTTGGAATTTTAATATTGGAATTTATTACACAAAACTCTTGTCCCAATCTTTCCAAACGGGTTCGTAGCCTGCGTTTTTTATGATTTTTGAAATTTCTTCTGCTGAGCGCTCGTCGCTGATTTCGAATTGTTCCAATGATTGCGGATCAACAACATAACCGCCCGGATTTGTTTTGGAACCAGCGCTCATACTTGTAACACCTATTGGTATAATATTGTTTCTGAATTTTTCGTTTTCACGAGTTGAAATTGAGATTTCCAAATCTTCATTCCACAATCGGTAAGCACAAATTAATTGTGTTAGATCTTTATCATCCATAATAAAATTAGGCTCGATAATGCCTTCAGCAGGTCGCAGACGCGGAAATGAAACCGAATATTTCGTCTGCCAATATTTCTTCTGCAAATAATCTAAATGCAAAGCGTTGAAAAAACTATCTGTTCGCCAATCTTCCAAACCTAGTAAAACACCCAAACCAATTTTGTGAATTCCAGCAGTTCCAATTCTGTCAGGAGTTTCTAGTCGATAATCAAAATTTGATTTTTTTCCTTTTGTATGATACTTTTTGTAAACTTCCTGATGGTATGTTTCCTGATAAACCAAAACCGAGTAAACTCCAGCGTCATGCAAACGTTCGTAATCTTCAGTAGAAAGAGGCTGAACTTCAACAGATATAATCGAAAATTCCTTTCTAATTAAATTAATTGCATTCAGGAAATAATTAATGTTTACGGTATAATTCGCTTCGCCTGTGACTAGTAAAACATGATCAAAACCAGTTTTTTTTAAGGCGTCAACTTCGAGTTTTATTTCAGCATCAGAAAGTGTTTTTCTTTTGATTTTATTGTCTAAACTAAAACCACAATAGGTGCAAATATTTTGGCATTCATTGCTTAAATATAGCGGAGCATACATTTGAATTGTTTTTCCGAAACGTTTCTTGGTGATTTCATGGCATTTTTGTGCCATTTGTTCTAAATAGTTTTGAGCGATAGGAGAGATCAAAATCAAAAAATCATCAAGATTGTATTTGGTTTTGGCCAATGTTCGTTCGACATCTTTTGTTGTGGTTTGGTATATTCTGGATTGAATTTCATCCCAGTTATATTGCTCAAAAATAGATTTAAATGTTTTCATTTTTTATTTTGTTTCCCGCAGATTTGGCAGATCGTGCAGATTAAATTTTATTAGCAACACGATGAATATTTTCAAGGATATTAGAACAGTTAAAATTGACTAATAATCCAAGTTTTTTATTAGTTAATTTTAAATAAGTATTTAGCTGTTTAAAATGAATAGGTTTTATTTCGTCTACTGATTTTAATTCTATAATTACTTTATCCTCAACTAAAATATCTAGCTTAAAAGTTATGTCTAAATAAACATCATCATATTTAACTGGTAAATCAATTTGTCTAACTACTCGTAGTCCATCTTTTTCCAATTGATAGTAAAGTGCACTCTCATATACCGATTCTAATAATCCTGGGCCAAGAGTGTTATATACTTTAAAAATTGCTCCTCTAACTTTATACGAAATCTCATTTTCAAACATGTTTTTTTTTGACTCAAAAATAAGGAAAATTCTGTCTTTTTTGTTTAGCTAAAAAGTTATAATCAATAGATTTAATAGTTTCAGTATAAAATTATCTGCCAAATCTGCGAGATCTGCGAGAGAAAATTAATTTATTCATAAAGAAAAGAAGTCAAAGGACTAGAAGCTGAAGCAAAGTTTTGCTGATTAGCAATTCGGGCTTCAAAAGCTTTTCTTCCGGCAATAACAGCTTCCTTAAAAGCTTCAGCCATTAATTTAGGATTTCCGGCAACGGCAATCGCAGTGTTTACCAAAACAGCATCGGCACCAATTTCCATTGCTTTGGCAGCATCAGAAGGCGCTCCGATTCCAGCATCGACAATAACAGGAACAGTACTTTGCTCAATTATAATTTCTAAGAAATCGATGGTTTTCAAACCTTTATTGCTTCCAATTGGCGAGCCCAAAGGCATTACAGCCGAAGTTCCTGCGCTTTCTAAATGTTTGCACAAAACAGGATCGGCATGAATGTAGGGAAGAACGATGAAACCTAATTTGGCTAATTCCTCTGTTGCTTTTAAAGTTTCAATAGGATCTGGCATTAAGTATTTTGGATCAGGATGAATTTCCAGTTTTACCCAATTGGTTTCCAGAGCTTCACGAGCTAGTTGTGCAGCGAAAATGGCTTCTTTAGCATTTCTTGCTCCCGATGTATTTGGCAATAAATTAATATTTGGATGTTTTAAATGTGATAAAATGGCATCGGTATCGGTTTCTAAATCTATTCTTTTAAGAGCTACCGTAACCAATTCGCTTTCTGAAGCTAAAATCGCGCTTTCCATTTCTTTGTTCGATCCAAATTTCCCCGTTCCTAAAAACAAACGAGATTTGAAGCTTTTATCTCCAATATTAAACAATGACGTTTGCATATAATTTTTCGTTTAATTGTTGAATTAGTATTTTCTTTTCCAAACTTTCTGTGATGATTCCAGAAACGGCAATTCCAAAAATTCCAGTTTCCATTAACGGACTTACATCGCGTAATGTGATGCCTCCAATAGCATAAATCGGAATTTCAATTTTATTTTTTTTTGCTTTTTGCAGAATGTCAAAATAACCCGACAAACCTAAAATCGGACTTAATTTTTCTTTTGTAGCAGTAAAGCGAAAAGGACCTAATCCAATATAATTACATCCATTTTTAACGTGATTTTGAATGTCTTCAAAAGTATTAGCGGTTCCTCCAATCACTTTCGAAGTTCCCAAAAGCATTCTCGCGTCATTAATTTTGGCATCAGTTAAACCCAAATGAACGCCGTCAGCATCTATTTCTTTAGTAAGATGCAAATCGTCGTTTACAATAAAATTGGCTGTGTATTTTTCGCATAAAGATTTTACCGCTTCTGCTAAAGTATAAGCGTTTTTGGCAGTTTGATTTTTAAATCGCATTTGTACCCAATTACATCCGGCATCAAGAGCCTGATGGATGTTGCGTAATTGTTCGTCGATAGTTTCGCCCTGCGAGATATATTGAAGTTTGCTATACATAATGATATCCGATTAAGGTTGCTGTTGAACTCAGGTATTTTTCGATGTAAGTTTTGGCATTTTTACAAGCCAATACTAAAGGTTGATTTAATGCTAAATTGGAAGCAATTGCTGCAGAAAGCACACAGCCTGAGCCATGTTTTTCAGTGCAATTTTTTTCTGAAGCAAACAAGTCGATTATTATATTTTTTAAAAACAATTGATCTTTTCCGACTTCATTTGAATTATGACCGCCTTTCAGCAAAATGGCTGTTGAAATTTCGTTTTCAATCCAAAGATTATCTTTTATAAAACCCTGAAATAATTGTTCAATTTCTTTATAATTAGGAGTAATCAAATCGATTTTGGATAAAATTTTAGTCAAATCCGAACGATCTTCAATATTTAAAAAATCAAATTCAGTAGTTGATTTTAAGACGGGATCCCAGACAATTTTTGTCGAAGGAGATAAAAGTTTTATAGTTGAAAGAATCCGGTTTAAATAATGAAGAGTTGGAACAATCCCAATTTTTACAACACTAATTTTATAACTTAAAAATAATGTTTCAATAGAGCGAATTACAAAACTTAAATTAGTCCATTGAATTTCATAAAATTTATTTTCGGTCTGAATGGTATTTGCTGTTGAAATGGCAAAACCAACGACTTTATGCTGTTCAAATGTTTTGATATCAGCCAAAATTCCAGCACCACCAGACGGATCTAAACCTGCGATTGTAAGTGCGAAAGGGCGATTTTTTGACATAATTTAAATTGTTTTAATGGATTTTCATTGTTCCAAATACTTCCTAAAAGTGCGACATCATCAAAGCCATTTTCTAAAACTTCTTGAATGTTTTTTGAATCAATTCCGCCTAAAGCGACCAATTTTGTTTTATGATTTTTTCGCGATTTTATTTCTTCGAAAAGATCTTTTTCAGGATGATAATTGTCTTTTGAAATGCTTTTAAAAACAGGGCTTAAGAAGGCATAATCAAAATCATTTTTTAATGAATTAAAATCTTCTATAGAATGTGTTGATGTGGATTTAGATTCGTTTTTATACCTACAAGGTTTTGGAAACCTTGCAGGAAAATCATGATTGCGTTTTCTTTCTTTTTCGGAAAAATGAAATCGGTTGATGCCAAAATCTTCTGCTAATTGATGATGACTATGCAAAACCACATTAGTACGAAATTCCACTTTGATCTGATGAATAAATTGCGCCATTTCCAATTCAGAAAAATCAGGTTTCCGAATATGAAGCAAAGACAATCCTTCTTCAAACAAAGAATGAAGGATATCTATTTCATCTTCAACCAAAAAAGGGTTCGTAATCACAATCATTTCAAAAAAGTATTAAGCATTAAGATGAAAGTATTAAGAGTTTGCAGATTTTAAGTCTTAATACTTTCATCTTAATACATTACTAAATATAAATCTCTTTCCCTTGCTCAATAAATTCCTCTGATTTCTCCTGCATTCCTTTTTCTGCTGCCGCAACATCTCTGATTTCCTGAGATATTTTCATCGAACAGAATTTCGGTCCGCACATCGAGCAGAAATGGGCCACTTTTGCACCATCAGCAGGAAGGGTTTCATCATGAAATTCTCTTGCAGTATCTGGATCTAAAGCCAAATTAAACTGATCTTCCCAACGGAATTCAAAACGAGCTTTACTCAAAGCATTATCACGATATTGTGCTCCCGGATGACCTTTAGCCAAGTCGGCAGCATGAGCCGAAATTTTATAGGTGATCACACCGTCTTTTACGTCTTTTTTATTTGGTAAACCCAGATGCTCTTTTGGTGTTACATAACACAACATGGCACAGCCATACCAGCCAATCATTGCGGCTCCAATTGCCGAGGTAATATGATCGTAACCCGGCGCGATATCGGTTGTTAAAGGACCAAGAGTATAAAAAGGAGCTTCATGACAATGTTCCAATTGTTTGTCCATATTTTCTTTAATCATGTGCATCGGGACGTGTCCTGGACCTTCAATAAAAACCTGAACATCGTGTTTCCAAGCGATTTTTGTTAGTTCGCCTAAAGTTTCTAATTCGGCAAATTGTGCTGCATCATTCGCGTCGGCAATTGACCCCGGACGTAAACCGTCTCCAAGAGAAAAAGCGACATCATATTGTTTCATGATTTCGCAGATTTCCTCAAAATGGGTGTATAAGAAGTTTTCTTTATGATGAAACAAACACCATTTTGCCATAATCGATCCGCCACGAGAAACGATTCCGGTAACTCGATTTGCGGTTAAATGAATGTAACGAAGTAAAACTCCAGCGTGAATTGTGAAATACGAAACCCCTTGTTCAGCTTGTTCAATCAAAGTATCACGGAAAATTTCCCAAGTTAAATCCTCGGCAATTCCTTTTACTTTTTCCAAAGCCTGATAAATCGGAACAGTCCCAATTGGAACAGGAGAATTTCTAATAATCCATTCTCTGGTTTCATGAATGTTTTTTCCTGTAGATAAATCCATTATTGTATCTGCTCCCCAACGGCAAGCCCAAACTGCTTTTTCAACTTCCTCTTCAATGCTTGATGTCACGGCGCTATTTCCAATATTGGCATTGATTTTTACCAGGAAATTACGACCCACAATCATCGGTTCACTTTCTGGATGGTTGATGTTGTTTGGAATAATAGCTCTTCCGCAAGCTACTTCAGAACGAACAAATTCAGGAGTGATTTTGTTTTTTGGAGTATTCGCACCAAAACTTTGTCCGTTATGTTGGCATTGCATTGCTTTGGTTTGTTCGTTTAAAAGCTCAATTCTTTGGTTTTCGCGAATCGCGATGTATTCCATTTCTGGAGTAATAATTCCCTGTTTAGCGTAATATAACTGTGTTACGTTGGCGCCTTTTTTGGCACGTTTAGGCTGATGCAAATATTCAAATCGTAAATGATTTAGCGTTTCATCTTTCAATCGGCTTTGACCATAATCTGAAGTGATTTCATCTAAAATTTCAACATCATTTCGATCAAGAATCCAGCTTTCGCGTAAGCGTGGCAATCCTTTTCTAATATCAATTTCGATATTTGGATCTGTGTAAGGTCCGGAAGTATCATAAACAGTTACTGGGGGATTTTTTTCTACTCCGCCATTTGAAAGTTTGGTGTCGCTCAAAGCAATTTCGCGCATCGCAACTTTTATTGGATGAATTTCTCCATCGATATAAACCTTTTTAGAATTGGGAAATGGGGTTCTGGATATTTGTTCTTCGTTTGTCATAAGAAAAGAAGTTATGAGTTATAAGTTATGTGTTGTTGTAGAGACGCACCGCAGTGCGTCTACATCCAGTACACAATTGGAATTTAGATTTTTTAAATTGGAATTTTGACCTTTATCCTCCCTGTGTGGCAGAAATAATGAGGATTTCGTCGGTTTCTTGTATGAGGAATTCGTTCCAATTGGTTTTTGGAACAACAGTATTGTTAACAGCAACAGCAATTCCGTTTTGTTTGTGCGGAATTTCGAGATCGAGCAATGATTGAACGCTTAGCGATTCAGCATCGAATTTTTTGGTTTGTTGATTGATTTTTAGTTCCATTCCTTTAAAGTTTAGTGTATAGTGATACACAATAGGAATGGCTACAATAACGCACAGAAATGCGTTCAAGAAGTCATCTTACTTTTCCCTACGCTAGTATGAACTAGATCAGGTTCAGAGGGTAAAATCTCAGCCTGCGCGATGCAGACACCCCTAAAGTGTGAAGCAAATGTAATGAATTTTTTTTAAGTTTTCAGTCTCAGTCACAGTTTACAGTTTTAATCTGTGATTTCAAGTTTCAAAAAAACTGAAAACTGAGACTGAAAACTTCGACTATTTTCCTTTTCGGATAAAGCAATCTTCCGTATGATCATTGACCATTCCGGTGGCTTGCATGTGTGCGTAAACAACGGTTGAACCGACAAATTTGAATCCGCGTTTCTTTAAATCTTTACTGATTTCATCTGAAAGTGGAGTAGTAGCGGGAGCATCTTTTGAATTTTTCAGATTGTTTACGATTGGTTTTCCGTCTGTATATTTCCAAATATAATCAGAGAAAGTTCCAAATTCTTCCTGAACTTTCATAAAAGCTTGAGCATTAGAAACCGCAGCTTTAATTTTTAATTTATTTCGGATAATTCCCGTATTCTGCATTAATTCTTCGATTTTGTCTTCAGAATAATTGGCTATTTTTTTATAATCGAAATAATCAAAAGCGGCCCTGAAATTTTCTCTTTTGTTTAAAATCGTAATCCAGCTTAAACCCGCTTGGAAGGTTTCCAAAATTAAAAATTCAAATAGAGTAGGGTCATCATAAACCGGAACGCCCCATTCTTCATCATGGTATTTTTTGTATAAATCACTGGAGGTGCACCAGCTGCATCTTATTGGCTCCATTTTTTTATTTCAAATATATAAAAAACCTCAAACCAAATGGCTTGAGGTTCTGAATTATAGTGTTAAAAGGGTTGCCATTACGCTTATTATTTTCGTTCAAAAACATCAATATAAGTTATGCCGTCCTTTTGGCTTTTAAGTTTTAAAGTTGTGTTGATAATAGACGCTTCTGCTTGTAAAATTACTTTATCATCAACCAACAGAGACAATATTACTCCTTTGTCGTCTGAACTGTCAATCCATTTACCTTTTTTAACGTTGGTACTGCAATTTTGGTCATCATAATCAAAATAAGTGCTTATGAAATTCGTATTAGGTAAAAATTCGATAGTTGGAATGCCACAATTTCCCTTGTTTTCATAAGGTTTAAGTACTTCCTGACCATTTATAACTGTACCGCTCTGAGAAGCTTGCCATTTGCCTTCTAATGGAATTGCAATAGGACAGATTGGGAGGTCGTCATCTTTTGCTCCCGCATCAGCGCTGCAGGCACTATTTAAAAAGACAATAAAAAGAAGTGCTACAAAATAATAAAGTGACTTTCTCATATGTATTCAATTTTAAATTAAATACAATTATAAGAATAATATTACTTTAAATTTAGCAAAAATTATTTTTTAACACACTATTTTTGGAATGCAAAAGAATGCTTTTTTCTTTAGTGATAAAAAAAAGTTACATGTGCATACTTCGATGCTTATATGATTTTTTTGAAGTTATTTTATTTCCCAATTTTCCAGTGATAACCTTTTACGCTCGGTATGTAAGCTTTTGTTCCAACGATGATTAAATCGGTATAGACTTTCTTTTTGTACTTAATTCCGATTGCTTGTCCTGAAGTATAGATTTTATTGGCCTCAAACTTGAACTTAATTTTTGCATCGTTAAATTTTGCATCTGAAATCTTTTCGATAAACCAAGTCGATTTCCATTTTACCTCAATTTCATCTTCTGCAGTTTTGGTAATGCTTTTTATTAATTTAATTCCATCAGCTGGAATATTGTGGTTTTCAATGAGTTCTTTTTGCGTTATAGTCTCTCCTGTTTTACAGTCGGCTATAAACTTTTTAAAAGCCGTAATTCCTAAGAACTTTTCATTTTCAGCTTCTGTATTTACTGCAATGCTATCAGTTAAAGGTTTTACATCAGAAGTTGCTTCCGTTGTTGTGATTTTGTCTACAATGGATTGTTTATATTCATTTACGGTCTCAACAGTGCTTTCTGAAATGGTTTCTATTTTATTCGTAATCTTATCAGTAACTTCTAGTAGTTGTTTTTTAACGTCTTTGGAACAACTTACAAAACTTAACAGCATGATTGATAGTAGTATTTTGCAATGCTTCATTCTATTGTTCCTGATTTTTATGGTGCTTATCGTTTTCCAAATACTTTTTAATTAAGTGATGTCCCAAATAAATGGCAGGAGTTAATAAAATTGCAATGGCTAATTTGAAAGTATAACCAATTAATCCTGAAGAAATAAAAGTGTCAAAATCAATTTTTCCAGGCAACCAAAAAGCAATTCCAAGTACGATAAAAGAGTCAAATAATTGTGAAATTACCGTAGAACCAGTGGCTCTTAGCCATATTTTCTTTTCTCCTGTTCTGTTTTTAAAGAACCAGAATATCCAAACATCAATCAGCTGTGATGCCATAAAAGCAATTAAACTTCCGACAATAATCCACATACTCTGTCCAAAAACAGCTTGAAACTGATCATCATTGACAGGACTGATTCCTTTGGCAGCCGGAATAATAATGGCCATAAATAAAATCAGAAAAGCATAGGCAATTAAACAGGCTGTGATAAAAGAAAGCTTTTTTACTCCTTTTTCGCCAAAATATTCATTAATTAAATCAGTTGTCAGAAAAACGATTGGCCAAGGGAGAATTCCTATACTCATTACAAAAGGACCAACCTGAATTAATTTTCCTCCAATAAGCTCTGCTACAACAGCATTCGTGATAAATATTCCTGCAAGAATTACAAAAACAATCTCTTTTCTGGTTTTAAACATGTTGTTTTGGTTATGAAGTTTCAAATTTAAGCTATTTTTTAAAAACAGATATTAGTAAATTTTTAAAATAACATCCATTTGAAGTTTGAATTTGATTGGTTACTTTTGAGATTCTGACACTTGTTATTTAGAGAAAAGTGTTTAGAAGAATTTTATAAAATGATTTGATTATGGAAATAGAAACTAATCCGTTACTTCAGGAATGGTCAGGGCCTTATGGAGGCGTGCCGGATTTTACAAAATATAAAATAGCTGATTTTAAACCAGCCATTGAGTTTGCTATTCAGGAAAAATTGGAAGAAATTGATTCCATTGCAAACAATTTAGAAAAACCGACTTTTGATAATACTATTAAAGCTTTAGAACTTTCAGGCGAAAAACTAGATAGAATTCATGCAGTTTACGGAATTTACAGATCAAATTTAAGCAGTCCTGATTTTAATGTGGTAGATACAGAAATGTCTCCAAAATTGGCTGAAATTAGTGATAAACTCTATCAAAACGAGAAATTGTTTTTAAGAATAGAACAATTATATAAATCCGAAGAAAGTAAAAAGCTGACCGCTGAACAACAGCGTTTGCTTTGGTTGTATTATACTGATTTTGTTAGGGAAGGAGCAGAGTTGAATAAAGAAGACAAAGAGAAGGTTGCCAATATTAATCAGGAACTAGCTGGACTTTTTACGCTTTTTAGCCAAAAATTACTGGCAGAAGAAAATGATCAGTATTTGGAACTGCATTCAGAAATTGATTTGGAAGGACTTCCTGAAGAATTTAAAAATGCAGCAATTGCCGAAGCAAAGGAAAGAAAATTGAATGTTTTGGCGTGTATTGGAAACACTAGATCTTCCATTGAACCTTTTTTGACTTTTTCTAACCAAAGAGATTTAAGAGAAAAAGCGTTTGACATTTTTGTGAAAAGAGGCGATAATGATAATTCAAATAATACAAATGCGACGCTTGTCTCAATATTAGAATTAAGAGCTAAAAAAGCAAAAATACTTGGATTTAATAATTTTGCTGAGTGGAGTTTGTCTAATAAAATGGCAAAAGATCCTCAAAAAACATTGGATTTAATGCATTCGGTATGGAAACCGGCTGTTGAAAAAGTAAAAAACGATGTTTCGGCTATGCAGGAATTGGTGGATAAAGAAGGTGGAAATTTTAAGATTCAGCCTTGGGATTATCGCTATTATGCTGAGAAAGTCCGTAAAGCAAAATATGATTTAGATCAGAACGAAATTAAGCAATATCTACAATTAGAGAATTTGCGTGAAGGAATGTTTTGGGCAGCAGGAGAGTTGTTTGATCTCGGGTTTAAACAATTATTTGATGTTCCGGTTTATCATTCGGATGTTCGGGTTTGGGAGGTCAATCATAAGAATACTGGAGAAGTAATTGGGCTTTGGTATTTTGATCCTTATGCGCGCGTAGGCAAACGCTCGGGAGCTTGGATGAATTCGCATAGAGATCAGCAGAAGATTAAAGGAAATGTACTTCCGATAGTTTCAAACAATTGTAATTTTATAAAAGGAAATGCCAGCGATCCTGTTTTAATTTCCTGGGATGATGCTACGACATTATTTCATGAATTTGGCCACGCTTTGCATGGTTTATGTTCGAATGTGACGTATCCGAGTTTGTCGGGAACTTCTGTAGCGAGAGATTATGTGGAGTTTCCTTCACAGTTGTTGGAACATTGGCTGGCAACTCCGGAAGTACTGAACAAGTTTGCACTTCATTATAAAACAAATGAGCCATTATCTCAGTCTTTAGTAGATAGAATTGGTCAGGCCGCTAATTTTAATGAAGGTTTTGCAACGGTCGAAACGATTTCAAGTTCTTTTGTAGATATGAAGTTGCATTTGACTACAGAAAAAGTAAATCCGCATCAATTTGAAAAGCAGATTTTGGATGAAATTAATATGCCGTCTGAAATTGTGATGCGACACAGAATTCCACAATTTGCCCACATTTTTTCAAGTGACGGATATGCGGCAGGATACTACAGTTATTTATGGGCAGATGTTATCAATGCCGATGCATATGAGGCGTTTTTAGAAGGAAACGGACCTTTTGACAAAGAGGTTTCCAAACGCCTTTACAATGTTGTTTTAAGTGCAGGAAATACGGTTGATAATGAAACTATGTATGAAAATTTTAGAGGGCATGCGCCAAAATCGGATGCATTGATGCGTGCGAGAAATTTTCCGGTTGAAAATTAATCAATATAAAAAAGCCCAAATAACTAAATATTCGGGCTTTTTAAATATTGAAATAATATATTAACCTAAAGTAACTCTTTTGAAACCTGTAATTTCAACGTTGAATCCTTTAACGTAATCACCAACTTTTTTACTGTCATCTTTGATGAAGTTTTGATCTAAAAGAGCTTTCTCTTGATCTAAAGTAGTGTTGTCAGAAATGAAACGTTGCACTTTTCCTGGAAGGATTTTGTCCCAGATTTGCTCTGGTTTACCTTCAGCTTTTAATTCAGCTTTAGCATCTTCTTCAGCTTGTTTGATAACTTCAGGAGTTAATTGAGAGAAAGAGATATATTTAGGAACATTTTTTAAAGTTTTTCCTAAACGTTTTGCTTCTTCATTGTCTTTTTCGATTACAGCAATACGAGCAGCAAGTTCAGATTCAACGAAAGCAGGATCAAAATCTTTGTAAGATAATGTGTCAGCTCCCATAGAAGCAACTTGCATAGAGATGTCTTTTGTTAAAGCTTCAGCGTTAGCAACTGGAGCAGAAATTGCAGTTAAAGCAGCAATTTTATTAACGTGAACATAAGATCCAACGTAAGCACCTTCTAAAATTTCGAAACCACCGATTTCGATTTTCTCACCGATAACTCCAGTTTGCTCGATTAATTTCTCAGCAACTGTAATTCCGTTGAAATCAGAAGCTAATAATTCTTCTTTTGTAGAGAAATTGATAGCTCTTTCTACTAAATCTTTAGCTAAAGCAACGAAAGCTTCGTTTTTACCTACGAAGTCAGTTTCACAGTTTAAAGTGATAATAGCTCCTTTAGTGTTGTCAGCATTGATAAAAGAAACAGCAGCTCCTTCAGCAGACTCACGGTCAGAACGGTTAGCAGCAACTTTTTGTCCTTTTTCTCTAAGGATTTGTATCGCTTTGTCGAAATCTCCTTCAGCTTCAACTAGAGCTTTTTTACAGTCCATCATTCCGGCACCTGTAGATTGTCTTAATTTATTTACGTCTGCAGCAGTAATTGTTGCCATAATATTTTAAGTTTTAATGTGTTTAAAAGTAAAAAATTCCAGCTTTTAAATCCCAAACTCCAATTTTAATAAATTATCAACATAACGTTTTTAATTCTGGTTGGATTTTGGAATTTAAAATTTGGAATTTAAAATTTGATTTATTCTTCAGTTGCAGGAGCTTCAGCTTCAGCTTCAACAGCAGGAGCTTCTTCAGCAGCTTCAACTTCTTTTTCAGCACCTCTGTCAGAAAGACCTTCGATTACTGCAGTAGTCACTAAAGATAAAATTTTGTCAATTGATTTAGAAGCGTCATCATTTGCAGGAATCACGTAATCAACCTCTCTTGGGTCAGAATTCGTATCAACCATTGCGAAAACTGGAATGTTTAATTTTTGAGCTTCTTTTATTGCGATGTGTTCAGCTTTGATATCTACTACGAACAATGCTGCAGGTAGTCTAGACATATCAGCAATTGAACCTAAGTTTTTCTCTAATTTAGCACGTAGACGATCAACTTGTAAACGCTCTTTTTTAGATAAAGTGTTGAAAGTACCATCTTTCTTCATTTTATCGATAGAAGACATTTTTTTAACTGCCTTTCTGATAGTTACGAAGTTAGTCAACATACCACCTGGCCATCTTTCAGTGATGTAAGGCATGTTTGCAGCTTTTGCTTTATCAGCAACGATGTCTTTTGCTTGTTTTTTGGTAGCTACGAATAAGATTTTTCTACCTGATGCAGCGATTTTTTTCAAAGCTTCATTAGCTTCTTCAATTTTAGCTGCAGTTTTATATAGGTTAATGATATGAATACCATTACGCTCCATATAAATGTAAGGAGCCATGTTTGGATCCCATTTTCTAGTCATGTGTCCGAAGTGAACACCTGCTTCTAGTAATTCTTTTACTTCTATTTTGTTTGCCATTTTTGTACTAGTTTACGTTCTGTTGATTAGCAATGTGTGAATGGCGATTTCTCTGGCTTCATACATTTAGATGCTAAACTATATCCTACCTCGATAGGAGAGCAACAATAACTGTGTTTTTTAATTTCAATAAATAATTGATAATGTCTTGTCCGATCTGAACAAGACAGGTAATATTAACGTTTAGAGAATTGGAATCTCTTACGAGCTTTCTTCTGACCGAATTTCTTACGTTCAACCATTCTAGGGTCTCTTGTTAATAAACCTTCTGGTTTAAGGATAGCTCTGTTTTCAGCGTTAACTTCACACATTACGCGTGCTAATGCCATTCTTACAGCTTCTGCTTGACCAGTTGTACCACCTCCGTAAACGTTTACTTTTACGTCAAAGTTACCAGCGTTTTCTGTCATAGAAAGCGGTTGTAAAACTTTGTACTGTAAAGTTGCAGTTGGAAAGTAAGTTGCGAATTCTTTTTTGTTTACAGTGATGTTTCCAGTTCCTTCAGAAACGTATACACGTGCAACAGCGGTTTTTCTTCTACCGATTTTGTGAATAACTCCCATTACTTAAGATCATTTAGGTTAACAGTTCTAGGTTTTTGAGCTCCGTGTTTGTGCTCAGCTCCTACAACAACATTTAGATTTCTAAAAAGTTCTGCTCCTAATTTGTTTTTAGGTAACATACCTTTTACAGCTTTTTCTACTAATAATGCAGGGTTTTTAGCTTGCAATACTTTAGCAGTTAAAGTTCTTTGTCCTCCTGGGTAACCTGTATGACGCATGTAAATTTTGTCATTCAATTTTGTACCTGTAAGGTTAATTTTCTCTGAGTTGATAACAATTACGTTATCTCCACAGTCAACGTGCGGTGTGTAACTTGGTTTGTACTTACCTCTTAAGATCATTGCAACCTTTGAAGCAAGACGTCCTAAGTTATGACCTTCAGCGTCAACAACAATCCACTCTTTAGTTACAGTGGCTTTACTTGCTGAAACTGTTTTGTAGCTTAATGCGTCCATAATATTATTTTAATTAAACATTCCATCCCCAATAAAGGGGATGCAAAAGTACAATTAATTATTTTAAAACCAAATACCTGAAAGAATATTTTATCTGCTGAAAATCAGGCCTTCAGTTTTTGGATTAATTAGGGAATAAAAAAACCGTCTCTACAATAAAGTAAAGACGGTTAAATATTTAGAAAAATAATTATTATACAATAAATATATTGGCAATATCGACTACTTGTTGCGTTGTAAGTGGTTCATCATAAGCTTCTGAACCTGCTGCAGCGCCAAAAGCGGTGGCTGTGTTGAATCCTGCTTGCATTGTTACACCTTCACCATCATACACTGCTTGGGTTGCGGCTGGCATTCCCGCTCCTCTTTCAGCATTGGAAATCCATCCTTTTAAACCTCGAAGTCTTCTTACTTCAGAAGCGTGGCGAGCTTCAACGGAATGAATTTGTAATGCAGCAGTTAATAAATCGGGTGTAGTAATGAGATTTGCAGCTTGTCCTTTATAGGCTCTTACGCCTGTGTCTTCAAAAGCTTGAGCCAAAGCTAAAAATGTTGGGTAATCGTGAAAAGGATCAAAAGCGCCTCCAACCGTAAAATCAAAAGTAGGTTTTGCAACAAAATTAGCACTTGCAGTTCCGCCTAATCCTGCAATCAGGAATTTTACGTGATCAGATTCATGTGCAGCAATTTGTTGAAATACTTTTAAATCACGTCCGCCGTTTTCAGAGGCTGGAATGACACCAGAATCTAATGCCATCGCATAAAATTCATTTTCAAGATATTCTAAAGTCAGTGCAAATTGCAAAGCTCCAATTGGAGTAGCAGGTGTTGCTGTAATGTCTTTTGCGAATGCTTTATTGGCTAGAGCCGATAACCCAAAAGGAATTGATGCTAAGGCTAAATTTTTCCCAATGTTCCCAAACTGAGAAAAGCTGTCTCTTCGTGAACCAGTACTGTTCATTAAATTGTCATCAGTAAAAGATTCTATAAATTTTAAAATGTTCATAATTTCTAAGTTTTAGCGGTTAGGATTAAGGCAGATATTTAGCTGTAAATTTTGTGGTAATAAAATTCGCGGCAATTGGCAGGATTTTAGAGGGATCTTTGGCATCATCTAAACCTGTTGACATATTTACGATATCATCTCCGGCAAAATCTTTAGAATTTGGATTAATCAAACTTCTTATTGCTGAAGCATGTCTGGCTTCAACAGAAACAATTTTTCCTGCTAATAATAAATAGTCTGCAGTTTTAATTAGTTTACCTGCGCCGTTATAAGCAGCAACTCCTGTATCTTCCAATGCTTTTGCTGTAGCTAAAACTTCTGTGCGGCTATTGAAGTTTAAAGAGCCATAGTTAAATGCGAGGGAAGGAAGCAATTGCGAGCTAGGATCAGGAAGTGCTCCAGTTAAAGCTGCTTTAAAGAAGTCTCTGTGAACCACTTCATGATGGTACAAGTCTGTCAATACCTGACGTTCAACTGTGCTGAATACACTATTGAAACTACTTGCATTGACAACTTTAGTATAAAAATCGGCTTCTAATTGTTCTAGGGCGTATGCGTAGGTAAGAACGCCAAAATCTCCAGAACCTAAATCGAAGACACCATTTCGTATTCCTGGCAGAGAAGTGTCTTCCATATTATTGTCATCATCATTGTCGCTGCATCCAGCTAGAACCAAACCGGTGGTTACTAATGTTAAGCCGCTAAGCTTAAGAAAGCTCCTTCTGCTATTCAGTGAAGGGTCAACTTCATGAATTTTAACTTCGTTTTTCATAATCAAGTTTTTTTATTAGGTTAACAACATTGGTTTTTAGTTCATAGGTATTTAGTTATTAACGAAATTTTAGGATATACGGTTTCAGAAAAATCATTCTTTTTTAAAATTATTTCGAATAGAGGAGGTAATTTGAAATACTGCTGGTTGTTTTTTGTTTTATTTTCGGTAATTCTACTATATTTGTATTAATTACTTAAACTTTTATGGATGAAAGCTAAAGCAACTCTAAAACAAATTGCGAAAGAACTTGGTGTTTCTGTTTCGACTGTATCTAAAGCGTTGAATGACAGTCCGGAAATTAGCGAACAAACGAAGGTGAAGATTAAAGAGTATGCCAAACTCAAAAATTATAAGCCAAATGTTATTGGTCTGAATTTAAAGAATCGTAAAACCAAAACGATTGGAGTAATTATACCTAATATATTAAACTCTTTCTTTGCGAAAGTTTTTAGCGGTATCGAAAAAGTTGCCGATAAAAAGGGATATAATGTTATTACCTGTATTTCTAATGAATCTCTGGAAAAAGAAGTTCACACATTAGAAATGCTGAGCAATGGAACCATAGACGGATTTATTTTGTCGGTTTCGCAAGAAGCTCAAAAACTTCAAGACTACAATCACTTTTCTGAAATTATAAATGACGGAACGCCAATCGTAATGTTTGACCGTATTGCTGATGAAGTAGATTGTGATAAAGTAGTAGTAGACGATTATGATTCGGCTATCAACTCAACACAGCATTTAATTAATTTAGGTTGTAAAAATATTGCTCTGATCTCTTCTGTAGATAATATTAGTGTTGGTAAACTAAGAACAGAAGGATATCTAAAAGCTTTGAAAGACAATAATATTCCAATAAACGAAAAAATCATTCTTCGTACTGATTCTGAAGAAGATATGAAAGCTAAAATCGAAGGTATTTTCGATCATAAAATTGACGGAATCTTTGCTTTGGACGAAAATGATTCAGTTGCGGCATTAAGAGTAAGTTTGAAAAAGGGATACAGAGTTCCAGAAGATATTTCGATTATTGGTTTTGCCGATGGAATCTTAGCTTCAAGACGTTTATCACCAAGTTTGACAACTGTAAGTCAGCACGGAGTTGAAATTGGAGAAGTAGCGGCTAAAAGATTAATCGAAAGATTAGAAGAGCCGGAAGGAACGGTTTCAGAATATGAAACTATCGTAATTAAAACAAAATTGAAAGAACGGGAATCTACTAGAAAAGTTTAGATAATAAGAAAAACCATCAGTTTACTCTGATGGTTTTTTTATAGGTAATAATGAATATTTTTTTTTAGTTTTAATTTTTATAGGTTTTTTCTTTGTAATTTTACGGTTCTAATTTTTTCTTTTTTAAATGTTAAAGGTAGGTAAATATACATATGGGCTTGAAAACATCTCATTATTTTGGGGTGCTTGGGACGATGTTACCATTGGTTCGTTTTGTTCAATAGCAATTGGGTTGAAATTGTTTCTTGGTGGGAATCATCGAGCTGACTGGATTACAACTTATCCTTTTGGACATATTCATCAAGATGTCTTTGATAAATTTTTGGGAAATGGTCATCCTGCCACTAATGGTGGAATAACAATTGGAAATGACGTCTGGATAAGCTCAAATGTAACAATTATGAGTGGTGTTACCATTGGGGATGGAGCTATTATCGCTGCAAATAGCCATGTTGTAAAAAATGTCGAACCTTATTCTATAGTGGGGGGAAATCCTGCAAAATTTATCAAATACAGATTTTCTAAAGAACAAATAGATGAACTATTAAAGATAAAATGGTGGGAATGGGATGATGAAAAAATAAATCAGGAATGTAGCATGCTGTGTAATGAAAATTTAGGTTCTTTCATAAGAAAGCATGCTCTTTAGTTAAAAATAGCTTTGATTTAGATTTATAAGGAATTTAAGAGTCTTGTCGTTTTTTAATTTCTTAGATAGATTTTTGAATGAGCGATTTGTTTTTGTTAAATAGGAAGTAAAGGTTGTTATTTTTCCGCATATTTTCAAGATGAGAGCTGAAAAAATATTATCATCACATTTATTCTCAATAAAAAAGCCATTCAATTTGATGAATGGCTTATTAGGGTATAAAAAAATAGTTTGTTTTTAATGCGCTTCTAACCAGTCTTTCCCCATTCCAAGTTCAACTTCTAAAGGAACAGACATTTTAAAAGCATTTTCCATTTCGTGTTTGATCATTGGCTGGATTTTTTCGAGTTCATCGTTGTGAACATCGAACACAAGCTCATCATGTACTTGAAGCAACATTTTAGATTTCCAGTTTTCGTCACGAAGTTTTTTGTGGATATTAATCATAGCGATTTTAATCACATCGGCGGCGCTTCCCTGAATTGGTGCATTAACGGCATTTCGTTCAGCGGCACTTCTTACTACGGCATTCGCAGAATTAATGTCTTTTAAATAACGACGACGACCTAAAATAGTTTGTACATAACCTTTTTCACGGGCAAATTCAACTTGTTCAGAGATATAAGATTTCAATCTTGGATAAGTTTTGTAATAAGCATCAATCAAAGCGGCACTTTCGCTTCTGGATAATGAAGTCTGATTGCTTAATCCAAAAGCAGAAACACCGTAGATGATTCCGAAGTTTACCGTTTTAGCGTTGCTTCTTTGTTCACGTGATACTTCGTCCAAGGCAACATTGAATACCTTTGCGGCAGTTGCTTTATGAATGTCTTCACCGTCTTGAAAAGCTTTTATCATATTTTCTTCACCACTCAAAGCGGCAATAATTCGCAATTCAATCTGCGAGTAATCGGCAGAGATTAAAGTGTAATTTTCATCACGGGCCACGAATGCTTTACGAATCTGACGACCTCTTTCAGTACGAATCGGAATATTCTGCAAGTTCGGATTATTCGAGCTCAAACGTCCTGTTGCGGCAACTGTCTGCATATAATCTGTATGAACGCGTTGCGTCTTTTTATCAACTTGTTCCGGTAAAGCTAAAATATAAGTACTTTGTAGTTTTACCATCTGACGCCAATCCAAAATTTGTTTTACGATTGGGTTATCGTTTGCTAAATAAGTTAGAACTTCTTCGCCTGTTGCGTATTGTCCTGTTTTGGTTTTCTTTTGTTTAGCACCACCAATTTTCATTTTGTCAAATAAAATATCTCCTAATTGTTTCGGAGAAGCCAGATTGAATTTTTCGCCAGCAGTTTCATAGATTTGTTCTTCAAGAGATTTGATTTCAACATCCATCTCTTTAGACATTTCTTTTAAGAAATCAACATCCAAACGAATTCCTTCGGTTTCCATGGCAGCCAAAACGCTTACTAGTGGAATTTCGATTTCGTCAAATAACTTTTTAGTCTCAGTTTTGTCTAATTCTGTTGTGAAAATTTCTTTTAATTGTAAAGTAATATCAGCATCTTCAGCAGCATATTCTTTAATGTCTTCTAAAGAAACATCACGCATCGAAATCTGATTTTTTCCTTTTTTGCCAATTAAGGTTTCAATAGATTTTGGAGAATATTTTAAATAGGTTTCTGCCAAAATATCCATATTATGACGCATGTCTGGGTTGATCAGATAATGTGCAATCATCGTGTCGAAAAGTTTTCCTTTTACAGTTACACCATAATTAGAAAGTATTTTTAAATCGTATTTTAAATTCTGACCGATTTTTTCAATGTTTTCATTTTCAAAAAACGGAACAAATTTCTCAATCAAAGCTTTTGCTTCTTCTTGATTTTCCGGAAATGGCACATAAAAAGCTTTTCCTTTTTCGTAAGAAAACGACATTCCAACCAATTCTGCATGTAAAGCATCAATCCCTGTGGTTTCGGTATCAAAACAAACTGAAGTCTGTTTTTCTAAATTCTGTAAAAGCAGTTTTACACCCAAATCACCTTGAACTGTCTGGTAAGAATGTGGGGTATCTTCTAAAGTGTTATAGAATGAAGTTCTTGGTGCATCTTCATTGTCTTCTGTTAAAGTGCTTCCAAAAAGATCAAATTGGTCTTCGTTTTTAGGCTGTGGTTTTTTGTATAATTTAGCGTCAGAAGCTGGAGCTGCGGTCTGAGTTCCATCTGTTTTAAACAAATTGTCAAACTGTTCTGCCATTCTTCTGAATTCTAATTCCTGAAAAATAGCATCTGTTTTTTCAATGTCTGGGCGAGAAAGTTCGTAATCTTCTTCGTTAAAAGTTACATCACAATCACACATTATCGCCGCCAGTTTTTTAGATAAAATACCTTTTTCTTTATTGGCCTCAATGTTTTCTTTCATTTTACCTTTCAGCTTATCTGTATTAGCCAAAAGATTTTCCATTGAACCAAATTCTTTAAGGAATTTTTTTGCAGTAACTTCACCAACACCAGGTAATCCTGGAATATTATCGACAGCATCACCCATCATTCCAAGAAAATCAATTACCTGCTCAGGTCGTTCCACTTCAAATTTTGCCAAAACCTCAGGAATTCCCCATATTTCGATTCCGTTACCCATACGGGCAGGTTTATACATAAAAATATTTTCAGAAACCAATTGCGCAAAATCTTTATCGGGAGTAACCATATAGACTTTATAGTTCTGTTTTTCGGCTTGTTTGGCAATTGTTCCAATTAAATCATCGGCTTCACAGCCTGCAAGTTCGATAATCGGAATATGCATGGCTCTTAATAATTCCTGAATATACGGAACGGCAATTTTAATTGCTTCAGGAGTTTCGTCTCGATTTGCTTTATAGTCAGAGTACATTTCTGTTCTAACGTGACTGCCTTCTTTATCGAAAGCAACAGCCAGATGATCTGGTTTTTCTCTTTTAATAACATCCAAAAGTGAGTTCATAAAACCCATAATTGCTGATGTATCCATCCCTTTTGAGTTGATTCTCGGGTTTTTAATAAAGGCATAATAACCACGAAAAATTAATGCATAAGCATCTAGAAGAAAAAGGCGTTTTTGAGTTGACATATTTAAAAATATTAGTCTGTAAAAATAAACAATTGAGGTTTGAAAAATAATCAAAAAAGAAAATTTTTGCCATATAAGTGATACAAGCTCATTTAGCAGAGATGCACAGTACTGTGTCTAATCTCATAATGTAATATTAAATGAACTTATATCATTTAATATGGTGAAAAAAACGAAAAGCGTTAATATCAAGTTAAAATTTTTTATTCGGATATTTCTTCATTTTTTCTTCATGTTGCAGAGGTAATTTTGAAATGTAAAATAAAAGGTATTTAATTTAAATCTTAGAAATCATGAGAAATTTATTGATGTTATTAGTAGCAGTTTTAGGAACAAGTGTTATGGTTCATGCTTTTCCCGCAAAAACAGGAAAAGAAACTCCTGCTAAAGAAGTAAAAGCAACAAAACGCTCAAAAAATAAAGCTGACAAAAAAGTAAAATCAGAAAAAAAGGAAGTTTTAAAAACAAAAAGTGAAGCTCCAAAAACAGAGACTGCTAAAGTAAAAAAATAAGCAGTAAACTACTTTAGAAATAAAAGGTTGTTAATTTAAAAATTTAGAAATCATGAAAAAATTAATGTTATTGGCTGTAGCAATTTTAGGTACAAGTGTAATGGTAAATGCTCAAACAACTCCGGCTCAGAATGCTCCGGCAAAAGAAGTAAAAGGAACAAAACATCATCATAAAGGAAATAAAAAAGCAAAAGCTGATGCTCCAAAAGAAGAATCTGCAAGCGCAAAAAAATAAAAATTGTTCAGGTTTTGTTTTCGAAGCATTGTAACGGAGACAAAACAGGAATAATGATTATTAATGCGATTGAGAAAAGCTGATGAAGAAATTTATCAGCTTTTTGCGTTAATGTTTTAAGAATGCAGACTTTTCTACTTTTTAAATGATTAATTTTAATTACGCTTAAGTATATTTTTATGAATATTTTGATTGTTGAAGATAATCGGGAACTTGCGGTAGAAGTTTATGATTTTTTGTGTAATGCAGGTTACATCTGTAAGATTACGCATACGTGTGCCGATGCTTTAGAGGAATTTGGAAGCAATGATTATGATGCCATGCTTTTGGACTTAGGGCTTCCGGACGGAGATGGTTTTGAGGTCTTGCAGACCGTTAGAAAAACAAAATCAAAAATGGCAGTTATTGTTTTAACAGCAAGAGGCGAACTAGATGACAGGATTAATGGTTTGCATTTAGGTGCCGATGATTATTTGACAAAACCTTTTGCGTTGACAGAACTCAGCGCAAGATTGTTTGCTGTGATTAGAAGAATTCACGGTTTTACTTTAAACAATCTTACTATCAATGGTTTTGTTTTGCAACTTCAGGATTATAAAGTGAGTTTTAATGATAATCCGATTAACTTGACGAAGAAAGAGTTTGATATTTTTCAATATCTAGTTTTGAATAAAAATCGAGTCATAACGCGTTTACAGCTTACAGAACATATTTGGGGAGATATTCTGGAAGTCAATTCTGATTCTAATTTTATTGACGTTCATGTTCGAAATCTCCGAAAAAAACTGGACAAACATGCGCCGATCGATTGGTTTGAAACGGTTCGAAATGTAGGTTATCGTATAAACGAATAAAGTATTCCTGTGAAAATAAAACATCAATTAGCCATTTTTAATGCACTGACAAGATTGTTGGTGATTTTAATTTTATGGCTGATGCTTCCTATTTTGGTGAAAAATGTGGTTTATCATCATATTAATAATAGTCTTCTGGAGAAAAAGAAGAAATTTATTGAACATTTAAATCCAGAAGAAATTAATGAGTTTCTGGAAAATCCAGATGACTCAACAGAGGCTTTCTCTGAGTTCTCTACACTTCACAGTGAATTTTTAGTGCTTTCGCGTGTTCCAATAAATCTACAGCAGAAGAAAACAACTTTTAGCAATGAAAATCGTGTAATTGAAGGTGAGGAAAATGAATATCGAATTCTACAGCATCATTTTACTTACGAAGGAGAAGATTATCAACTGGAAATTGGAAGCAGTTTGAGCGAAGTCAACGACTTAACTTTTGTGATTCGATTTTTTATATTGATTGTTTTTGTTGTCATTCTACTCATTACATTTTTGGCAGACACCTTTTATATAGAATATCTTCTTAAACCTTTCTATAAAATTATCGATACAAAAATTAGGCGTGTTAACGAACCAGAAACTTTTGATCATACGCCAATCAAAGCAGCTTCGAGAGATTTTAGAGAACTCGATTTTGTTTTAAATCAAATGATGGATCGTATTGTAGAAGTTTTTAAAAAAGAAAAACAGTTTATTTCTAATGTTTCACACGAATTGCTAACGCCAATTGCACTCCTTAAAAACAAGTTGGAAAATTTATTGCAGAACGAATCTTTAGATGATAACGCAGTCGATAAAATTGCAGGATCATTAAAGACATTGGATATGCTGAAAAAAATCATCAATAATTTATTGCTTATTTCTAGAATTGACAATAATCAATATGAAGCAAATGAAGAAATAAATCTTCGCGAAGTAGTTTTAGATGTACAGGAAGATCTTGAGGACCGTATCGAGGATAGAGAAATTCGGTTTGTGAATACAATGCAGGAGCACTTTATTTTTACAGGGAATAAAACTTTAATTCATATTCTGATTTATAATTTGGTAACCAATGCCATAAAATACAATAAACCCAATGGGGATATTATTATCGAAGATGGTTTTACGGAAGAACAATATTTTATTTCAGTAAAAGATTCTGGAATAGGAATGGATGAATCACAGCTCGAAAGAATATTCAGCCGATTTGCCCGAATCAGTTCAGATCAGGAAGGGCAGGGATTGGGACTTGCAATTGCTCAAAGTATTGCCTCATTTCATCATGTGCAAATTAAGGTTGAATCTGTTTTGAATGTTGGAACAACTTTTACTTTGTTGTTTGAAAAAGCTAATTAAAAGTTAAATTTATTTGTAAGGCTTTATCTTCATTTTGTCTTCATTTTACGATTCTATCTTTGACTTATAAATAATGAAACAATAATAATCATAAAATTTAAAGTCATGAAAAAATTAGCAATTTTAGCAGTAGCAGTTCTAGGAACATTTTCAATGGTAAACGCTCAAACAACTCCAGCAGCACCAGCTCAATCAAAAGAAGTAAAAGTCGCTAAACACGATAAAAAAGGAAATAAAAAAGCCAAAGGCGATAAAAAAGCAGAAGCAGCTGTGAAAACAGAAGCTCCAAAAGCAAAATAAAACAACATTAAGTTGTAGAATTAAATAGTTTTAAAAGGTTGGTAGGTTAAAGCTGAAAGAGTCCTCTTTCAGCTTTTTTTATATTTTACAGCGTTAAATTTTTTATAATAAAAAGAAATAAAATTTTCATTCTTTGTTACTTTGCTTAAAACTATAACAAATGATCCTTCGTTTTGTAATTCTATGCGCTCTTTTCTTATTTATTGAGTTCTATTCTTATCAGGCTTTTCGAACTTTAATCAAAATAAGATGGGCTTTAATAAGCTATCAGGTTATAAGTGCATTGCTTTTAATTTTTATCATATATTCTTTTTCTCAAATAGATCGTTCAGTTGGTCAGACCAGACAATTTATGTTTACGACTGGTTTGATGTTGACAATTTATGTTCCTAAAATTGTACTTACACTGATAATGTTTGGTGAAGATATTTTTAGAATTGGAGCTAGTATTGTGAACTATTTTGTTTACAACGCTCCAAGAAAAGAAATGATGCCAGATAGGCGAAAATTTGTAAGTCAGATTGCGTTAGGATTAGCAGCAATTCCTTTCCTGTCTATAATTTATGGAATATTTGAAGGTAAATACAATTTCAAAGTAATTAAACAGACTGTGTTTTTCCCAGATCTTCCAGATGCTTTTGATGGTTTTAAAATCACTCAGATTTCAGATGTTCACAGCGGTAGTTTTGATAACCCTGAGAAAATAAATTATGCTATCGATTTAATCAATCAACAGGAATCGGATATAATCTTGTTTACGGGTGATATTGTAAATACTCATGCAAAAGAAATGCATCCATGGCTGGAAACGTTCAATCGTATTAAAGATTATAAATACGGAAAGTTTGCTGTTTTAGGTAATCATGATTACGGAGAGTATGTTACCTGGCCTTCGGAAAAGGAAAAAGATGAAAACTTTCGGGCTATTAAAAAACTGTACGGTCAGATTGGTTTTAAGCTTATGTTAAATGAGCACACTTATATCCAAAAAGGCGATGACAAAATTGCGCTTATCGGAGTAGAAAACTGGGGAGTGAATTTTAAAAAAGCTGGAGATTTGAATAAAGCTTCTGAAAATGTGCATAAGGACGATTTTAAAGTTTTAATGAGTCATGATCCAAGTCATTGGGATGCCGAAATTAAAGATCATCCAAAGAACTTTCATTTGACTTTTGCTGGCCATACACACGGAATGCAATTCGGAATCGAAATTCCAGGATATTTCAAATGGAGCTTGGCACAGTATATTTACAAACAGTGGGCAGGTTTATACGAAAACGTCGGAAGATACGTTTATGTTAACCGTGGCTTTGGTTTTCATGCCTATCCGGGGCGAGTTGGTATTATGCCGGAAATAACAGTCATTGAACTAAAAAAAGGCCGTAATGTCGCTTAATTCGTTAAAAATGCTAAATTTGTATTATATTTATTTCTTTTAATAGATTTAAAAAACTTAATTTTTTGGTTTTATGTCAAAATTTGGAGAACTAATAAATGCTCAAGTTCCAGTGTTAATTGATTTTTACACAGATTGGAATGAATCGTCAGTTTCTATGCATCCTGTTATTAAGGATGTTGCAGCTGCGCTTGGCGATAAGGCCAAAGTAATTAAAATAGATGTCGATAAAAATCAAGAATTAGCTGAAGCACTTCGTATAAAAGGACTTCCAACTTTAATGATTTATAAAGAAGGACAAATGATCTGGAGACAATCTGGAGAACTTGATGCGAATACTATAATAGGAATTGTTCAAGAACAATTTAACGTATAAATTACTTCCTTTGCGGATATTCTCTAATGGATAATATCAAACTTATATCCGTTTTCTTTTAAAAAATGCAGTGTTCTAGGTAAAGCAAATCTCAAATTAGGAGAAGCTTTTATACTGTCATGAAAAACAATCACGCTTCCAGATTTTACATTCTTTGTTACGTTTTCGAGACATTTTTCAGGCGTAATGTTTTGGTCGAAATCTGCGCTTAAAACATCCCACATTACAATTTTGTAACCTAAACTTCTTAGAATTTTAGATTGCGCTTTTTTAATTTTCCCGTAAGGAGGGCGAAATAATAAACGGTGAGGAGCTTTTTCTTGTTCGCCTAAAATTTCAGCACAGTTTTTTACATTTTCGATGTATTCGTTAGTGTGAATTTTCCATCCGTTGACATGATTCATGGTGTGGTTGCCAATAGAATGTCCGTCAGTAATTAACTTTTCAAATAAGGCTAAATTGGCTTTGATGTTTTTTCCGATGCAGAAAAAAGTAGCTTTTGCATCAAACTTTTTCAATTCAGATAAAACCCAGTCAGTAATTTCTGGAGTAGGGCCATCATCAAATGTTAGGTATATTTTCTTTTCATTGTTAGGAATGTCCCAGCAATATTTAGAAAACACCGTTTTAATAAATGAATTAGTTTTTACCCAATAAAAGCTCATCTTGAATTGAATTTACATGTATGTAAAAATAAAAAATGCAGCGCTATTTATCAAACAGTGCTGCATTTTTTTAATTGTTAAGATTTTCGTATATTAATTACTCTTTTTCACGTCCAAAACGCTCAAAAACATTTACATAAGTGTTAAATGTTGTTTTGTGTTGATTGTAGAAAACAGTGTCTTTATTGTCCTGCATTACGTGTAATAAACTTCTGTAACGCTCAATATCTGTAATAATATCTACTGCTAAATCAGTTTGGTCAGAAGGAGTCAACGTAGCATAATAATTTAAGTTTTCTTTATACTTCTGAACCAGTTTGTTTAGGAGATCTTGCGCTTTTGCTTTTTCTCCTACTTTATAATATCCGTCACCAAAAGCTTCCACTAGAGAATAATATCCATATTTATCCAAAGGCATTTGGGTAATCGCTAAATTAATTACGTTTTTAGCTTTGTCAATCTTACCTTCTTTAATAAGCTGATACATTAATCTAGAAAGATTAGTGCGGTATGTAATACTATTTCTTCTTGTTTCAGGATCGTGGTAAATATTTCCATTACTATTTCCCCAATCCCATTTCATAACAATATCATACATTTTATCTGCATCAATTTGTCCCATATCTAATGGCCCTCCATCTTTAGAAGGGGTGTTTTTTATTGGAACTAATTTATAAACCATTCCATCCAATTGCAGATAGTCTTTCAACCACAAGTAATCTTCATCATCAAAAGCACCACCACTGAAATAAATTGGTCTTTTCCAATTGTTATTCGCTAAGATATCAAGCATCATTAAACGGTTTTTGTATAACGCGCTTCCTTTGATGTTAATGTCTAAATATGGAACAATTGAATCATTGTATTTAGGGTTTACTACTTTGTTTTTAATGATGGCATCTTTATCTACATTTACTCTAATCTTGTTAGTTGGATAAAAGTGAATTGTTTGTCCATTTTGTAATCCAACAGTTGACTTAGGGTTTTTTATAAAATCAATAAAATCTTTAATGTTCCAACGCGTGTCAATTTTCTGAATATAAACAGTATAATCAAGTCTATCCCCAACATACTGATCGTGTGTAAAAGAAATTGGAAGCGGATCAGATTCGTATGCTTTCGCTTTCATTTGATCAATGTACCAATCTGTCATAAATAAGCTTGTATTTACAATCTTGACATCGGTTCTAAAGTGTTCAATTTCCTGTGCATACCAAAGAGGGAAAGTATCATTATCTCCAATAGTAAATAAAATGGCATCTTTATCACAAGAACTTAAATAAGCTTTCGCCATTGCAACAGCAGTATATCTTCCAGATCTGTCATGATCATCCCAGTTTTGAGCGGCCATTAAAACGGGAGCTGCAAGTAAACTACCAGCAATAATTACAGGCCCTGCAATTTTTGGGGCTAGATATTTCTGGAAACTTTCGTAGAGTGAGTAAACTCCAAATCCGATCCAGATGGCAAAAACATAGAAGGAACCTACAAGTGCATAATCTCTTTCACGAGGTTCAAAAGGTCTTTCGTTCAAATATATTTTTAATGCAATTCCTGTAAATAAGAATAAAGCCAAAAGAACATAAAAGCTTTTTAAGTCTTTGTTTGCATGGTACATTAAACCAATTAAACCAAGAATAAACGGAAGGAAGTAATAAGCATTACGGCCTTTATTGTTTAATACATCAGAAGGAAGATTGTCTTGAGATCCTAAGTGAATAGAATCTAAAGGTTTGATACCGCTAATCCAATTGCCGTCTAAATTGTCATATTTTCCTTGAATATCATTTTGGCGTCCAACAAAGTTCCACATCAAATATCTCCAGTACATGTATCCAAATTGATACTCGAACATAAAACTGAAGTTGTCAGCTGTAGTTGGTTTTTCAACCAAGAGATATTTGCCGTAGCTTCTTAGGAATTTCACATATCCTTCATTGTCAATTTGTTTTTGAGCGTAGGCATGTCTGAATTCTGAAACCGTTTTTTCAACTTCATTGCGTAATTGAGCCGTTGCTTTGTTGTATTCGTCTTCGCTCAATTGGCTTGCGTCAATCCCATATTCGGCTAAATCTTCATCATAACTGTGATTTGGATCAATTCTGAATTTAGGAGGATTGGTAAAGTTGATATAGTTTTGAATATGAGCAGTTTCTGTGCTCCACATTCTTGGCAGAACTGCTTTCTGGTTGTCATCAGAATTTTGTTCGGCATTTTTATAATTATTGGTAATAACGTATTTACCGGTTTTATAATCTCTTTCGTAGTTTGGTTTTTTGTCTAAATATGGAGTTTTAGCATCAAGACCAGCAAAAAGTTCAGTATACTGTGGGCCGTAAAATAATGGATTTACACCATATTGCTCACGATTGTAATAAGCTAAAACCTCAGTAGCATCCGAAGGTTTGTTTTCGTTGATAACAGTATTAGCATTTGCACGAACTGGAAGCATTATCCAAGTTGAGAAACCAATCAAAATAAATAAAATACACAATATAATAGTGTTGTAAAATATTAATCCTTTTTGTTTGGTGAATTTTAATCCAAAATAGAAGAAAGCTACAAATAATAAAGCTACAAATATAGTTCCTGAGTTAAATGGAAGTCCCATGCTGTTTACCATGAAAATTTCGGTTTTTCCGAAAAAAGCCATAGTTAATGGAAGAAGTAATTTAAAGATAAACAATAAGATTCCGATAACTACTACATTGGCAATGATAAAGTTTTTGATGGTAACTTTTTCGTAATGTTTGAAATAATATAAAAATCCGATTGAAGGAATTGTTAAAAGAGCCATGAAGTGAACTCCAAAAGAAAGTCCGACAACCAAAGAAATAATCAAAAGCCATTTGTTTCCTTTTGGTTTGTCCATGTCTTGTTCCCAGCGTAAACCAAGCCAGAAAAGCAATGCAATTAATAAAGATGCCATAGCATAAACTTCGGCTTCTACGGCATTAAACCAGAAACTGTCAGAGAATGTATAAGCTAAAGCACCAACAAAGGAGCTTCCTAAAATAACAATAGAATTGTTTTGATCAATTTCGGCAAAACGAGCTACAATCTTTTTTAAGATCATAGAAGAAGACCAGAACATAAATAATATGGTAAATGCGCTAGAAAAAACAGACATCATGTTAACCATCACAGCTACATGCTGAGCATCTATTGCAAACATTGCAAAAAATGCACCCATCATTTGAAATAGAGGAGCTCCCGGTGGGTGACCCACTTCAAGTTTGGCTGCGGTAGCAATATATTCTCCGCAATCCCAAAAGCTCATTGTAGGTTCAACTGTTAATGTGTAGGTAATTAAAGCGATTGCAAATGCAAACCAACCAATAATTGTATTCCATTTATTGAAATTGAATTGTGCCATATTTAGGTGTTAAAAATTTGAAAGTTTTCTATCCTACAAAGAAAATGTTTTTTTACGTAAAGAATCGACCATTAACAAAAAATTCTATAAAACTATCAAGTGATACTAATTTGTTGTTTCTGAATAGCTTCTGAAGTCGTTAAGAATTTCAAAGTGAAAAAAAACTTAAAAAATGATTTTTTTTGGCTAAAAAGTTTGCACAAACTAAATAAAGCCTTAAATTTGCACTCGCTTTACAGCACTGCTGGTCTATGGTGTAATGGTAACACTACGGTTTTTGGTGCCGTCTTTCTAGGTTCGAGTCCTAGTAGACCAACATAAAAAGTCTCTCAGAAATGAGAGACTTTTTTTTATGCAAAAAAAGTTGTTTTAAAATTTGCATAAACTAAATAAAGTTTTAATTTTGCACCCGCTTAACCGCACTGCTGGTCTATGGTGTAATGGTAACACTACGGTTTTTGGTGCCGTCTTTCTAGGTTCGAGTCCTAGTAGACCAACATAAAAAGCTTCTCAGAAATGAGAGGCTTTTTTTTATGTTGTAAACTCAGGCTTTTTTTAGATATTTTTTTTACCGCAATGCACGCTAAGGTATACGCAAAGTTCGCTACGTTTTTTTAGGGCGCATAGTTCGCAAAGCTTTGTCTGCGATGTTTTTCAAGTTTTTTTAACATAGCTTGTGGTTTCAACCACGGGAAACATATTTTGGATTTAAGGAAGAAGGAACGATTCCAAATTTCTTTTTAAAAGAAAATGAAAAATGAGATAAATCCTCAAAACCAACTCCGATATAAACTTCAGAAGGCAGTTTTCCTTGACTGATGAGATAATAGGCTTCCTGAAGTCTTTTGTTTAAAAGCCATTTACCAGGTGTTTCTTGGAATACTTTCTGAAAATCTCTTTTAAAAGTTGCTAAACTTCTGCCGGTTAAATAAGCAAATCGTTGCATTTGTACATTGAAATGGAAATTTTTATTCATAAAGGCTTCCAAGTCAATTTTGCCAGGTTCGTTAAAGTCGAATAAAATATCTTTTAATTCTGGGTTTGCTTTTAGTAAAAGATGAACGGCTTCTTTGATTTTTAAATTAAACAAAGTTTCATTGCTTTCCTGTTCCACTTCGAGATACGTTAATAAGGATTCCATGAAAGATTGGTAGAGCGGGTTTGGAGCTAATGAAAACATAGCTTCTGAATCTACTTTCTTTTCGGATTTATAATTGTATTCTTTGCTGATTTCACGTAGAATTTCCTGATCTAGAAAAAGAGAAATAGTCTTGAATTCTCCTCCTTCGGGCGGAATTTTGGTGAATTTTGCTAAATGATTTCTTCTGCTGAATCGAAAATCTCCTGGTTTAGAATGAAAAGTGGTTTTGTTGTCAGACGCAGTCATTTCTCCAGAAATCTGGTAGCTGAAAACATGCTCGGGTATGAAATGTTCTCCTTCGCGGCTGCGCGAATAATAACAGGAGTAAAGAATCTTCGGTTTTGTATTGTTTTTTGGACTCATATTGTAAAGTTACTAAAAGATCCGAAAATCTTTTTGGGAAAAGATTTTCGGATCTGTAAAATTATTTTTGCTGAATTAGTGCTTTTGGTTCTAAATAAGCTTCAAGTCCCAATACTCCAAATTCACGACCAATTCCGGATTGTTTAAAACCTCCAAAAGGGGCCATTGGATCATGACTGATTCCATTTATTTGAATTCTTCCTGCATTAATTTGAGAGGCAACACGATGTGCTCTATCTAAATCGGCTGAGCTTACATAAGCTTGTAGTCCGTAATTGGTGTCGTTGGCGATCTCAATTGCTTCTTCTTCTGTTTTATAAGTGATAATAGATAATACTGGGCCGAATATTTCTTCTTGTGCAATTCTCATTTTGTTGTTTACATGGATGAAAACGGTTGGTTTTACGAAATTTCCTTTTTCCAATCCTTCAGGTTTTCCCAATCCACCAGCTAAAATTTCTGCACCTTCATTCATTCCGATTTGAATATAGTCCTGGACACGATTAAATTGTTTCTCGCTTACCATTGGTCCAACTGCGGTGTTTGGTTTTTTTGGGTCGCCGACAATTGTATTTGAGATTACTTCTTTAATAATGATTTTTGTTTCTTCTAATTTGCTTTCTGGAATCAATAATCTGGTTCCTGCTATACAAGCTTGTCCGCTGTTCATAAATGCGGCGATTACTGCCAATGGAACGGCTTTGGAAAAATCAGCATCGTCTAAAATGATGTTTGGAGATTTTCCGCCAAGTTCTAATGTAACACGTTTCATAGTGTTGACCGCTTCTTTTGCTATGATTTTTCCAACAGTTGTGGATCCTGTGAAAGAGATTTTAGCAACATCGGGATTGCGGCTTATTTCGGCTCCAACTACTTCTCCTAAGCCGTTTACGATGTTGAAAACACCTTTTGGAAGTTTGGCTTCGTGTAGGCATTCTGTGATTAACTGTGTTTGCTGTGCGCTCATTTCACTTGGTTTTACAACTACTGTGCATCCTGCCACAATTGCGGTTGAAAGTTTGCTGCAGATAAAACCATTGCTGGAATTCCAGGGAATGATGATTCCGACAACGCCAATTGGTGTCATTTGAACTTCAGATTCTCCCATTGTTTTGGTAAAATCGTAAGTTTTTAGCAATTGAATTGCTGAGTCGAAGCTTTTTTGCATATAAGTGAAACTGTTGGCTGCGAACTGAAATGTTCCTCCATATTCTTCTGTGACTACATTTATAAATTCGTCTTTTCTTTTTTCAATTGCTGTTTTGATGTTTTCGAGATATTGAATTCTTTCGCTTGTTGTTGTTTTGGAAAAAGATTTGAAAGCGGTTTTGGCAGCATTAATTGCGTTTTGTGTGTCTTCAGTATTTCCTAAAAGTACTTTTCCGAGTTTTTCATTTGTTGTTGGGCTGATAAGATCGAAATATTCAGTTCCTTTTGGAGTAACAAATTCTCCATTAATGTAAATTTTGTCTATTGTTTTCATATTGTAAGTTTTAATGAATTTTTATTTGACAAATTTCTCTATTAATTAGATGCTTGGTTTTGTTGAAAAGCTCAAAAAGACTTTGTTGAAAAGCTCATTTTTGATTGATGAAATTTAAGTGAAAAAGGAGTGCGTAAAAAAAGCTTCTCGATTGAGAAGCTTTTCTGTTGTTTATGTTTTGTGTTCTTTATATTTTCAAAGTAATTACAGGTCTAACGGCATGATTTACTAATCCTTCGCTAATGCTTCCGTTGAAGAAATGCGCGAACCCAGTTCTGCCATGAGTGCACATTCCGATTATATCGGCGTTAATTCTGTTGGCAAAATTGATAATTCCTTTTTCGATATTAGTGTCATTGTAGGTTTGAGTAGTGTAATTGCTGATGTTAAATTGATCTACAAACTCATTGATGGCTTCTTCAGCAACATGTGTTGGTTTGAAGCTGTTTGGTGTGCAGATATTTACAAGGTGTATTTTTGAATCAAATAATTTGGTAAAGTTTAAAAGTTTTTCAAATGGTTTTTTTGCTTCTTCAGAAAAATCAGACGCGAATACAACATTGGCTGCGGTAAAATTCGGAATATCATTTTTGATTACTAAAACTGGAATTTCTGAATTGCGGACTACTTTTTCGGTGTTAGATCCAATTAATAATTCTTCAACACCAGAAGATCCGTGTGAACCCATTACAATTAAGTCGATGTCATGTTCTTTGCTAATTTGTGTAATGCCGTGAATAGGTTTATCCATTTTAACGATTTCAGTCACCTCTATTCCGTCTAAATAAGGTTTTTCAGAAATTTTATCCAGCATTTCGTTGGCTTTTTTCATAAAAAGCATGCTTTCAGGAATGCTGATTCCGCCCAAAATAGCATCATTTGTTTGATGCGGTAATTCGAGCATGTGCAGGATAATGATTTCTGAATTGTTTTTTTTGGCGATTTGAGTAGCGACTTTTAGGGCATCTTCTGCGTGTTCTGAAAAGTCAGTAGGTACTAAAATTCGTTTCATGATTTTGAGGGTTGATAATATGAATAATTCATTTTTTAAATGCTATTATAAAGGTAAGAAATATTTTTAGAGCAATCTATTTATTTGATTTATAAAAAAAACACTATATTTGCACTGTTATTTATTAAAATCTAAATAATGAGGGGACTAAGTGTCCCCTCTTTTTATAAAATTATGACATTTAAAGAAAAAGTAAACGGATTAATTACAGAAGCTCTTCTGGAAAAGCCATCAGTCTTTTTGGTTGATTTGGCCGTTTCGGATTCTTTTAAAATTAGTGTTGGTTTAGACGGTGATAATGGAGTGGCGTTGCAAGACTGTATTGATGTGAGTCGTGCAATCGAGAATAATCTGGATCGTGAAGAGCAGGATTTTTCGCTTGAAGTAGCGTCAGTCGGAGTAGGAACTCCTCTTAAAATGATAAGACAATACAAAAAAAATGTTGGTAGAACGTTGATTGTTACCACAAATACAGAAAAAATAGAAGCAGAATTGGTAGAAGCTAATGATGTTTTCATAATTTTGTCTTGGAAAGCAAGAGAACCGAAAAAAGTAGGAAAAGGAAAAGAAACAGTTCAAAAAGAGCAACAAATACCTTATACAGAAATTAAAGAGGCAGTTGTTACGGTAACATTTTAATTTTAATTAAAAAATTCGCATGGAAAATTTAGCATTAATCGATTCATTCTCAGAGTTTAAAGATAATAAACTTATTGATCGTGTAACGCTTATGGCAATTTTAGAGGACGTATTTAGAAATGCATTAAAGAAAAAATACGGTTCAGATGAAAATTTCGATATCATCATAAACCCTGATAAAGGTGATATGGAAATTTGGAGAAGAAGAGTAATTGTTGCTGATGAGGATCTTGATTTTGAAAATGAAGAAATTACATTGACTGAAGCGAGAAAGATTGAAGCGGATTTTGAAATTGGAGAAGAAGTTTCTGAAGAAGTAAAATTGATTGATTTAGGAAGAAGAGCTATCTTAGCGCTTCGTCAGAATCTTATATCTAAAATTCACGAACACGATAATACAAACTTGTACAAACAATTTAAAGATATTATCGGTGATATTTATACAGCAGAAGTGCACCACGTGCGTCCAAGAGTTGTAATCTTGGTTGATGATGAAGGAAATGAAATTGTACTTCCAAAAGAAAAACAAATTCCGTCTGACTTTTTCCGTAAAGGAGATAACGTTCGTGGAATCATTGAAAGCGTTGAGTTAAAAGGAAATAAACCTCAAATTATTATGTCTAGAACTTCAGAAAAGTTCTTAGAAAAATTATTTGAACAAGAAATTCCAGAGGTTTTCGACGGATTAATTACAGTTAAAAATGTAGTTCGTATTCCAGGTGAAAAAGCAAAAGTAGCTGTTGATTCGTATGATGATAGAATTGATCCAGTTGGAGCTTGTGTGGGAATGAAGGGTTCTCGTATTCACGGAATTGTTCGCGAATTAGGAAATGAAAATATTGATGTAATCAATTATACAAACAATATTCAATTATTTATTACAAGAGCTTTAAGCCCTGCTAAAGTTTCTTCTATCAAAATTGATGAAGACAATAAACGCGCTGAAGTGTTCTTGAAATTAGAAGAGGTTTCTAAAGCAATTGGTAGAGGTGGTCACAATATCAAATTAGCAGGTCAATTGACCGGTTATGAGTTGGATGTTATTCGTGAAGGAGATGTTGCTGGTGCTGTTGCAGATGAAGACGATGTTGAATTAACAGAGTTCTCAGATGAAATTGAAGAGTGGGTAATTGAAGAGTTTGCAAAAATCGGTTTGGATACTGCAAAAAGTATCTTGAAACACGATGTAGAAGATTTAGTAAGAAGAACGGATTTAGAAGAGGAAACGATTCTGGATGTTATGAAAATACTAAAAGAAGAGTTTGATAGTTAAGCAATAAGCTGAATGTCTGCTCTAACAACACAACGAAAAAGGTAATAATAAAAAGGTTATATGTCTGAAGAGAGAGTAATAAGAATAAACAAGGTTTTAAGGGAATTAAATATTTCGTTAGAAAGAGCTGTAGATTATCTAAAAGATAAGGGAATTGCTATTGATGCAAATCCAAACGCAAAAATTTCTGATAGCGAGTTTAATATCCTTCAAAGCCAATTTGCGGGCGATAAGGGGAATAAGGAGGCTTCTAAAGAAGTTGGAGAAGAGAAAAGAAAAGAAAAAGAAGCATTACGCGTAGAGCGTGAGAAAGAAATTGAAGACAAACGCAGACAAGAAGAAGAGCGTCAAAAACAGCAGGAAATAATCAAAGCGAGAGCGGTTGTTTCTGGACCTGTACAAGTTGGTAAAATTGACCTAAATCCGAAAAAACCTGCAATTGCTCCTTCTGAGGAAACAGTTAAAGCTGAAGAGCCAAAAACTGTTGTTGCGCCAGCGCAGACAGAAAAACCTGTTCAAAATGAAGCTCCAAAAACTGAACAAGCTGTAACGCAGCCAGTTTCTGAGGTTAAAAAGAACGATCCTATTATTACTGAGAAAAAAGAAGTTAAAGCAGAGTCTTCTAGAGTGGCGCAGGAACCAATTGTGTCAACTGATCCAACAACTTCAGAAGAAACAATTACGACTCAATATCAAAAACTTTCTGGAACAACTCTTACTGGTCAAACAATTGATTTATCTCAATTTAATAAACCAAAGAAAAAGAAAGAGGATCCAAAAGCGGCTCAGAATAAACCTGGAACTCCTGGAGTTGGAAACAATAATAACGCAAATAAAAATAAGCGTAAAAGAATTGCTCCTAAACCAGGTACGCCTGGAGCGCCAAAACCTGTAACAGGGAATAATCCTCAAGGTGGGAATCAAAATCCTAATAAGCCAAATCAAAATAATAATGGTGGTGGTTTTAATGCTAACAGAAGTCAGAGACCAGGTTTTGTAAAAGGAAACCGCCCTGCAATTGTAGCTAAAGTTGAGCCTACAGAAGAAGAGGTGAAAAACCAAATTAGAGAAACTCTTGAAAAACTTCAAGGTAAAGGAGGTAAATCTAAGGCGGCTAAATATAGAAGAGATAAAAGAGAGACGCACCGTCAGAAATCTGATGATGAGCAAAGAGCTCTTGATGAAGGAAGTAAGACTATTAAAGTTACAGAATTCGTTACAGTAGGTGAAATTGCTATCATGATGGATGTGCCGATTACTAAAGTGATTGGAACTTGTATGTCTCTTGGTATCATGGTAACCATGAATCAGCGTTTAGATGCTGAAACTTTAACGATTGTTGCTGATGAGTTTGGTTATGATGTTGAATTTATCACAGTTGATATCGAAGAAGCGATTGAAGTTGTAGAAGATAAAGAAGAAGATTTAGTAACTAGAGCGCCAATTGTGACAGTAATGGGTCACGTTGACCACGGTAAAACATCTTTACTGGATTATATTCGTAAAGAAAATGTTATTGCTGGTGAGTCTGGAGGTATTACACAGCACATTGGAGCATACGGAGTTACTTTAGATAACGGGCAGAAAATTGCATTCTTGGATACTCCGGGTCACGAGGCGTTTACCGCGATGCGTGCACGTGGAGCTCAAGTTACGGATATTGCTATTATCGTAGTTGCGGCGGATGATGATATCATGCCACAGACAAAAGAGGCAATTTCTCACGCACAAGCTGCGGGAGTACCAATTATATTTGCAATCAATAAAATTGATAAACCAAATGCCAATGTTGATAAAATTAAAGAGCGTTTGGCTGGTATGAATTTACTTGTTGAAGATTGGGGTGGAAAAATTCAGTCACATGATATTTCTGCAAAAGTAGGAACAGGAGTTAAAGAATTGTTAGAGAAAGTTTTATTGGAGGCTGAAATCTTAGATTTGAAAGCAAATCCAAATAAAGCGGCGCAGGGAACCGTTGTTGAAGCTTTCTTGGATAAAGGAAAAGGATATGTTTCTACAATTTTAGTACAACAAGGTACTTTGAAAATTGGAGATTATATGCTTGCTGGTAAGCATCATGGTAAGGTTAAAGCAATGCATGATGAGAGAGGGCATACTGTTTTATCAGCAGGACCTTCAACTCCAGTTTCTGTTCTAGGTCTAGATGGAGCGCCGACAGCAGGTGATAAGTTTAACGTTTTTGAAGACGAAAAAGAGGCTAAGCAAATTGCATCTAAGCGTTCTCAATTAATGCGTGAGCAGTCTGTTCGTACTCAAAGACATATTACGCTGGATGAAATTGGTCGTCGTATTGCTCTTGGTCAATTTAAAGAGTTGAATGTAATTCTTAAAGGAGACGTTGATGGATCTGTTGAGGCATTGTCTGATTCGTTCTCTAAATTGTCTACAGAAGAGGTTCAAATTAATATCATTCATAAGGGAGTTGGTGCGATTACAGAAACCGATGTTAATTTGGCTTCTGCATCAGATGCAATCATTATCGGATTTAACGTTCGTCCTGCAGGAAATGCAAGACAGCTTGCCGATAAAGAAGAAATTGATATCCGTTACTATTCTATTATTTATGCGGCAATCGATGACTTGAAAGATGCGATGGAAGGAATGTTAGCGCCAGAAATGAAAGAAGAAGTTTTAGGTAATGCTGAAATTCGTGAGATTTTCAAAATTTCTAAAGTGGGTTCAATTGCTGGATGTATGGTGACTGATGGTAAAATCTTGAGAACTTCTAAAATTAGAGTTATTAGAGATGGAGTTGTAGTTCATACAGGTGAATTAGTTGCCTTGAAACGTTTCAAAGACGATGTGAAAGAAGTAACTAAAGGTTACGATTGTGGTATCCAGATTAAGGGATTTAATGATATCGAAATTAATGATGTTATTGAGGCTTACCATGAAGTAGCAATCAAAAAGAAATTGAAATAATATTCAATAGATATATTTAAAAAGTCCCAATGTTAGTTGGGGCTTTTTTTGTTTATGTGATATTGGTTTTGTTGTTACGGTGGTAATAAATGTCAATTTTTAATCTTATTTTTGATTAAACTAAATCGGTAGAATATGAAATTAAGTTTATATATGACAGCTTTGCTGTTAAGTGTTTCGTCTTTTTGTTTTGCGCAAGAAGATGTTGAAAAGCCTTCGCCTCCGCCTGGAAATGCATTAGTGGGGGATTATTATGGTGCCGATATTTCAGATGTATCTTTGAAAAATGCTATCTCTGTTGATAAATTGGAGGATAAATTAAAGAAGGATAGTAAGATTGAAAATGTTGCTGTGAAAGGAGAGGTGACAGGGGTTTGTCCTAAAAGAGGATGCTGGATTAGTATTAAGACGGAAGATGGTTCTTCTTTTTTTGTTAAAATGAAAGATTATGCTTTTTTTGTTCCTACGGCGGCAAAAGGAAAAAATGTTGTTTTAGAAGGTGTGGCAGAAAAGAAAGTTACTTCGGTAGAAGAATTGAAGCATTATGCAAAAGATGCTAAAAAATCTAAAGCAGAAATAGATGCAATAAAAATGCCTAAAGAAGAAATAAGGTTTATGGCAAACGGAATAAAGGTTGTGAATTAGGATTTTATCCAATTTTGGTTTAACCTTCTTCAGGATGTATAAAAAAAGCGAGATAATTATCTCGCTTTTTTTGTGGTTTTTGAAAAAAAATTATTTCCCAGGCTTAAGCAGGAAAACACTTTTGTATCTGTTTTTAATCTCGGCAAGATTCCTTTCAGCTTCAATTCTGGTTTTGAAGTTGCCAACTATTACTTTGTAGTTTGGAGTGCTGAAAATGATGGTTCCGTCAATACTTGGGTTCTCTCTTTTAAAATCCGAAAGTGTCTTTTTGGCTTCATCGCTTTTGCCGCTGAAGATTTGGATTCTATAAGTATCGTTTGTATTTATTGACGTGTTAATTTTGCGCTTCTCGTTTAATAATTGCTCAAATTTGGGATCTTGATTTAGTGTTAAAATTTGGTCTTGAGCATTAATATTGTGTGTAAAAGCAATCGTTGTAATTGTTAATAAAAGGCTTTTAGAAGGACTTAAAATTCTCATAATGTGATGGTTTTTATGCAAAAATACTATTTAAAGTTTGAGTGTAAAATTTTAATATTATTTAGAATTGATATAAATTGATAATTAAGACTATTTTAAGGTTTTGAGAATAGCTCATAAGTCGTATTTTTGTGCAAGTTTTAAAAGAGGGTATAGGTTTTTGCTGGATTTAGTACAGAAAAAATCATACCAAAAATTAGTAGACAATTATTTATACTATATGAAAAAGGTGGGTAACCATAATTCGATCTCAAGAAAATTGCTGCTTGGCTTATCGCTAACGTTAATTTTCTCCCTAACTTCATTTGCTCAAGATGCTGCTGCTCCGGCGGCGCCTGAGGCTGCTGCTGCTGCTCCGGCTGCAGGAGGCGGTGATCCAGTAAAAGGGAAGGAACTTTTTAATGCAAATTGCGCTGCATGTCACAAATTAGATGCTAAATCAACTGGTCCTGCTTTAAGGGGAGTTGCTTCTAAGCATGATATGGCTTGGATTTACAAGTGGGTGCATAACAGTTCTGACATGATTAAGTCAGGTGATCCTGTTGCTGTTAAACTTTTTGAGGAAAATAACAAAGCTGTTATGACTTCGTTTCCTCAATTGTCTGAAGGAGATATTGATAACATTATAGCGTATACTTCTGAGCCTAAAGCTGAGCCTGCTGTGGCTGCGGGAGGTGCTGCAACTCCTCCTGGAACAAATGTTCAGGATGGTGCTATTTCAAATAACATTATTTTAGGAGCTCTTGCTCTTGTAATGGCTATTTTAGTTGTGATGTTGTTTATGGTAAACAAAGTTTTAACTAAAGTTGCAAATAAAAACGGTATTGAGATTGCTCCAAAAGAAGCAAGGCTTCCAATTTGGAAAGCTTTCGCTAAAAATCAATTCTTGGTTTTAGTAACTGCAATCTTCTTGCTTTTGGCTAGTGGTTATTTTGTTTACGGGTACTTAATGCAAGTAGGTGTAGATCAAAATTATGAGCCAATTCAGCCAATTCACTACTCTCACAAAATTCACGCTGGAGATAACGAGATCAATTGTAAATATTGCCACTCTGCTGCTCGTGTAAGTAAAACAGCTGGTATTCCTTCTTTAAATGTTTGTATGAATTGTCATAAAAACATTTCTGAGGTTGCTGAAACTACTGCTACTCCTGAGTACAGCAAAGCGTTCTATGATGCTCAAATCCAAAAATTATATGATGCTGTTGGATGGGATAAGACTAAACAAGCTTATACTGGAAAAACAATGCCTGTAAAATGGGTTCGTATTCACAACTTGCCTGACTTCGTTTACTTCAACCACTCTCAACACGTTTCTGTTGCTGGTATTGAATGTCAAACTTGTCACGGACCAGTACAAGAATTTGAAATCATGAAGCAATACTCTAAATTAACAATGGGATGGTGTGTTGATTGCCATAGAAAAACTGATGTTAAGATGGAAGGTAATGCTTACTATGACAAAATTCATGCTGAACTTTCTAAAAAATACGGTGTAGAGAAATTAACTGCAGCGCAAATGGGAGGTTTAGAGTGTGGTAAATGCCACTATTAATCGATTTATTAAGATTTTAATATATATATACAATGTCATCAAACAAAAAATACTGGAAAAGTGTTGAGGAGCTAGAAAATAGCTCTATTGTTGAGGCGCTTAGAAATAACGAATTTGTTGAAGAAATTCCTACTGATGAGTTTTTAGGTAATGCTGAGGCTTTATCTACTTCAGGAACTTCACGTCGTGACTTTTTAAAGTACGTAGGGTTTAGTACGGCGGCTGTAACATTAGCTGCTTGCGAAGGTCCGGTTCACAAGTCTATCCCTTATGTATTACAACCAGAGCAAATCATTCCTGGTGTTGCAGATTACTATGCAACAACAGTTTTTGATGGATTTGATTTTGCGAATCTTTTGGTGAAAACTCGTGAGGGTCGTCCAATTAAAATTGAAAACAATACAATTGCTGGAGCTAAATTTTCTGCGAATGCTAGAATTCATGCATCTATCTTAGGTCTGTATGATAGCGCTCGTTTGAAAGAGCCAAAAGTAGACGGTCAAAATTCTTCTTGGTCAGCTGTTGATTTAAAAATCAAATCAAGTTTAGCAGATGCTAAAGCTAAGGGTGGTCAAGTAGTGTTATTAACTAATACTTTGGCTAGTCCATCTACAGAAAAATTAATTGGCGAATTTATTGCAAAAAATCCAAACGCTAAGCACGTTGTATATGATGCAGTTTCTTCATCTGAAGCTTTAGATGCTTTTGAGGCTGTTTATGGTCAAAGAGCTTTAGTTGATTACGATTTTTCAAAAGCTTCTTTAATTGTATCTGTTGGTGCTGATTTCTTAGGAGACTGGCAAGGTGGAGGATATGATGCTGGATATGCACAAGGACGCATTCCTCAAAACGGAAAAATGTCTCGTCATTTTCAGTTTGAATCAAACATGACATTATCTGGAGCTGCTGCTGATAAGCGTGTTCCAATGACTGTAGCTGCTCAAAAGCAAGCTTTAGTTCAAATTTATAATATTGTTGTAGGTGCTTCTGTTCCTGTAGCTTTAGAAGGAAACTTTAAAACTGAAGTAGTAAAAGCTGCGCAACAGCTTAAAGCTGCTGGTTCAAAAGGAGTTTTAGTATCTGGAATTGAAGATAAAAATGCTCAATTATTAGTTTTAGCTATCAATCAAGTATTGGCTAGTGAAGCTTTTAGTACTGCTGGAGCAAGACAAATTAGAAAAGGTTCTAATGCTGCAGTTGCGCAATTAGTTAAAGATTTGAATGCAGGAAGTGTTCATACTTTAATTATGAGTGGAGTTAACCCAGTTTACACTTTAGCTGATTCGGCTTCTTTTGTATCTGGATTGAAAAAAGTTAAAACATCAGTTGCATTTTCATTAAAAGAAGATGAGACTGCATCGATTGTTTCAATTGCTGCACCAGCTCCTCACTATTTAGAGTCTTGGGGAGATCTTGAGCTTACAAGCGGAACATATAGCTTAACTCAGCCTACAATTCGTCCTATCTTCAATACAAAACAATTTCAAGATGTTTTATTGTCAGTAAACGGTACTGCAGGTACTTATTATGACTACTTAAAAGCAAATTCTGGAGCTTATACTGCAGGTGCTTCTTGGAATAAAGTATTACACGATGGTGTAGCTGTTTTGGGAACTTCAGCATTATCAGGAGGAGCTATTGATGCTGCTACTGCTGCAAATGCTGTTGCAAAATCTAAATCTGCAGGTGATTTTGAATTAGTATTATATACTAAAACAGGATTAGGAGATGGGCAACATGCTAACAACCCATGGTTGCAAGAGTTTCCAGATCCAATCACGAGAGTTTCTTGGGATAACTATGTAACAGTTTCTAATGCAGATGCTAAAAAACTTGGTTTGACTAACGAAATTGTTGCAAACGGAGGTTTAAATGGTAGCTATGCTACTATTACAGTAGACGGAGCTAAATTAGAAAATGTTCCAGTTATTGTTCAGCCAGGTCAAGCAGTTGGTACTTTAGGTCTAGCTCTTGGTTATGGACGTAAAGCTGCTCTTAAAGAAGAAATGCAAGTAGGTTTAAACGCTTACGCTTTATATAAAGGTTTCAATAATGTTCAATCTGTGTCTATCGTTAAGGCTGGTGGAGTACACGAATTCGCTTGTGTTCAAGGTCAGAAAACTTTAATGGGTAGAGGAGATATTATTAAAGAAACTACTTTAGAAATATTCAATACTAAAGATGCTGAACATTGGAATGAAAAACCAATGGTATCTTTAGATCACCAAGAAGTAGAGGCTACTACTGTAGATCTTTGGGAATCATTTGATCGTACAACTGGTCACCACTTCAATCTTTCAATTGACTTAAATGCTTGTACTGGATGTGGAGCTTGCGTTATCGCTTGTCACGCTGAGAACAACGTTCCTGTTGTAGGTAAAGCAGAGGTAAGAAGAAGCCGTGATATGCACTGGTTACGTATCGATAGATACTACTCTTCTGAAAGCACTTTTGAAGGTGATAATGAAAGAAAAGAAGGAATTGCTGGTTTATCTAGTTCATTATCTACATTTAATGAAATGGAAAAAGCAGGAGATAATCCTCAAGTTGCTTTCCAACCTGTAATGTGTCAGCACTGTAACCACGCACCTTGTGAAACGGTTTGTCCTGTTGCTGCAACTTCTCATGGTCGTGAAGGTCAAAATCATATGGCTTACAACAGATGTGTTGGTACTCGTTACTGTGCAAACAACTGTCCATATAAAGTACGTCGTTTTAACTGGTTCTTATACAACAAAAACAGCGAGTTCGATTATCATATGAACGATGATTTAGGACGTATGGTTCTTAATCCTGACGTTAACGTACGTTCTCGTGGTGTTATGGAGAAATGTTCTATGTGTATCCAAATGACACAAGCTACTAAATTAAAAGCTAAAAACGAAGGCCGTCCAGTAAGAGATGGTGAATTCCAAACAGCTTGTTCTAGTGCTTGTTCTTCAGGAGCGATGATATTTGGTGATGTAAATGATAAAGAAAGTAAAGTCGCTAAATTAGTGGCTGACGAAAGATCATACCACTTATTAGAGCATGTAGGTACAAAACCTAATGTGGTTTACCATGTTAAAGTTAGAAATACTTAGTAAAATTATTAATTAAGAAACAATATAAAGGATTATGTCGTCTCACTACGAAGCACCCATTAGAAAACCTTTAGTTATAGGTGATAAATCTTATCACGATGTAACTGTAGATGTAGCTGCACCTGTTGAGGGGCCTGCAAACAAGCAATGGTGGATTGTATTTTCAATCGCATTAATAGCCTTCCTTTGGGGGTTAGGTTGTATAATTTACACCGTATCTACCGGTATCGGAACATGGGGATTAAATAAAACAGTTGGCTGGGCTTGGGATATTACTAACTTCGTTTGGTGGGTTGGTATTGGTCACGCTGGAACATTAATTTCTGCGGTATTATTACTTTTCCGTCAACGTTGGAGAATGGCCATCAACCGTTCTGCAGAAGCTATGACTATTTTCTCTGTAGTTCAAGCAGGTCTTTTCCCAATCATTCACATGGGACGTCCATGGTTAGCATATTGGGTATTACCTATTCCAAACCAATTTGGATCTTTATGGGTAAACTTTAACTCACCTTTACTTTGGGACGTATTCGCGATTTCAACGTATCTTTCGGTATCATTAGTTTTCTGGTGGACTGGTTTGTTACCTGACTTTGCAATGCTTCGTGATAGAGCTATTACTCCTTTTAACAAAAGAGTTTATTCTATCTTAAGTTTTGGATGGAGCGGTAGAGCAAAAGACTGGCAACGTTTTGAAGAAGTATCTTTAGTATTAGCTGGTTTAGCTACTCCACTTGTACTTTCTGTACACACAATTGTATCTATGGACTTTGCTACTTCTGTAATTCCTGGATGGCATACAACAATTTTCCCTCCATACTTCGTTGCTGGAGCGGTTTTCTCTGGATTCGCGATGGTAAATACCTTGTTGATCGTTATGAGAAAAGTATCTAACCTTGAAGCATACATCACATTACAGCATATCGAGTTAATGAACATCATTATCATGATTACTGGATCTATTGTTGGTGTAGCTTACATCACTGAGTTATTCGTAGCTTGGTATTCAGGAGTAGAGTATGAGCAATATGCATTCTTAAACAGAGCTACTGGACCTTACTGGTGGGCATATTGGTCGATGATGACATGTAACGTGTTCTCTCCTCAGTTCATGTGGTTTAAAAAATTAAGAACTAGTATCATGTTCTCATTCATCATTTCGATTGTAGTAAACATCGGAATGTGGTTCGAAAGATTCGTAATTATTGTTACTTCTTTACATAGAGATTACCTTCCATCTTCTTGGACAATGTTCTCACCAACATTTGTTGATATCGGAATTTTCATTGGAACAATTGGTTTCTTCTTCGTATTGTTTTTATTGTACTCTAGAACATTCCCTGTGATTGCTCAGGCAGAGGTTAAAACAATTTTGAAAGGAACAGGAGATAATTATATTAGAGAAAGAGCAAACAGTAAAGATTCACATCATGAGTAATAAAGTTATATACGCCATTTATAATGACGATGACGTTTTGATGAATGCAGTAAAGAAAACTAGAGCTGCTCATCATCATATTGAAGAGGTTTTTACTCCATTCCCAGTTCACGGATTGGATAAAGCCATGGGATTAGCACCAACAAGATTAGCAATATGTGCTTTTTTATATGGATGTGTTGGTATTTCTGTTGCAACAACAATGATGGGATACATCATGATTCATGACTGGCCACAGGATATTGGAGGTAAACCAAGTTTTAGTTTTATCCAAAATATGCCATCTTTTGTGCCGATTATGTTTGAGATGACTGTGTTTTTTGCAGCTCACTTAATGGTAATTACTTTTTATATGAGAAGTAGATTATGGCCTTTCAAAGAAGCTGAAAATCCAGATGTAAGAACAACTGATGACCATTTCTTAATGGAAGTTGCAGTAAATGATAACGAAGCAGAGTTAGTATCTTTCTTTGAAGGAACTGGAGCTGTTGAAGTTAAAGTAATTGAAAAGAATTAATTGTAGCTATGAAAAAGATATATAAAATAACACTATTAGTTGGTTTAACTATTTTAGTTTCATCTTGCCACAATAATTCGGCACCAAACTATCAGTATTTCCCTAATATGTATGAGTCTGTAGCTTACGAGCCATATACAGAAGCTAAAGTATTTAAAGGAGGAAAAGAAGGACAGCTTCCTGTTGCAGGAACTATCAATAGAGGTTTTGAACCTTATGAATATGAAAATTCAACTGCTGGTTACGAAGCAGCGAAAGCTAATTTGAAATCGCCTTTAACAGAAGAAGAAAAAAATTCTGGAAAAGGGAAAGAACTTTTCGAAATTTACTGTATCAGCTGCCATGGTGCAACTGGTAACGGTAAAGGTAAATTGGTTGAAAGAGAGAAATTTCTTGGAGTACCTAGCTATAAAGACAGAGAGATCACTGAAGGAAGTATCTTTCACGTTGAGACTTATGGTTTAAATGCAATGGGTTCACATGCAAATCAATTAAGTGCTCACGAACGTTGGTTAGTTGCTGACTATGTTCTGAAACTAAAAAGCCAATTATAATTGTTGAACAAACTGATCGTAATAGATATGTATACATTTTCAAGTAAATTAAAAACTTTTTCTTTTATCTTAATGGCCGTTGGTTTATTAGGAATTGGGTATGGTTTTTTAAGTGCGCCAAAAGATATTCAAGAAGTTGAAAAAATACTAGCTGCAGATGAACATGGTTCTCATGGTGCTGCGCATGAAGAAAAAGCGGAGGCATCTCAGAAAGAAGCAGGTCATCATGAATCTGCTGAAGCATCGCATGATGCTCACAAGGCAGCAGGACATGCTGAAGTTTCTGGTGCAAATGAGCACGAAAAACATTTAGAGCATGTATTGCACCAATTGCAAAATAAGCCTTGGTCTGCAGTATATGTAGCTTGTATTTTCTTTTTACTACTTTCAATGGGGGTTTTAGCTTTTTATGCTATTCAACAAGTTGCTCAAGCAGGTTGGTCTCCAGTCTTATTTAGAGTAATGCAAGGTATAACAGCTTATTTACCAGCTGGTTCTGTAGTTTTCTTTATTATTTTAGTTTTATGTGGACTACATTTTAATCATATCTTCGTATGGTTAGGTGAAGGTGTAACAGATCCTAAAAGCCCAAATTATGATGCTATCATTGCTGGAAAATCAGGATATTTAAATTTCCCATTCTGGATTGTAAGAGCTTTTATCTTTTTATTAGGATGGAATATCTACCGTCATTTTTCTAGAAAGAACTGCTTAGCTCAAGATGAGGCTAATGATGATCTTTACTACAAAAAGAATTTCAAAGCTTCTGCTGGGTTCTTAGTGTTCTTTATCGTTTCTGAGTCTATCATGGCTTGGGATTGGATTATGTCTTTTGATCCACATTGGTTCAGTACTTTGTTTGCTTGGTATGTATTCGCTTCTTTCTTTGTAAGTGGTATTACAACTATAGCTTTGGTTACAATCTACTTAAAATCTAAAGGATATTTAGAGTATGTAAATAACAGCCATATTCATGATTTAGCTAAATTCATGTTTGGTATCAGTGTATTCTGGACTTATTTATGGTTCTCTCAGTTTATGTTAATCTGGTATGCAAACATCCCAGAAGAGGTAACTTATTTTGTAACAAGAATTCAATTATATAACCTTCCTTTCTTTGGAGCGGTTGTTATGAACTTTGTTTTCCCATTATTAATATTAATAAATACTGACTTCAAACGTCTTAACTGGGTTGTTGTAATGGCAGGTATTGTAATATTATTAGGACATTATGTTGATTTCTTTAATATGATTATGCCTGGTACAGTAGGAGACAAATGGTTTATTGGAGTTCCTGAAATTGCATCGATTCTTTTCTTCTTAGGTTTATTTATATTTGTTGTATTTACTGCATTAACTAAATCTCCTTTGCTTGCAAAAAGAAATCCTTTCATCGAAGAAAGTAAACATTTTCATTATTAATATTTAAAGAAGTAAACAGATGACAAGTTTGTTGGTAATTATAGTTTTAGTTTTATTAGCGGTTGCATTATGGCAATTGACGAAGATATTTGATCTTACTCAGGTAGGAGCATCTTCTGATGATTCTCAGGTTGCATCAGATAATGACAATAACGTTCAGGGATATATTATGTTTGGCTTTTTAGCTTTCATTTATATATTTACGATTTATGGTTTACTAAAATGGGGTAATTTGGTACTTCATACTCCTGCTTCTGAGCACGGCGGTTTAGTAGATAATTTAATGAATATTACTTGGGTTTTAATCTTTACAGTTCAGGTTATTACGCAAGGTTTGCTTTACTGGTTTTCTTTTAAAAATAGAGGAAATAAAGATAGAAAAGCATTGTTCTTTGCTGATAGTAATAAACTTGAAGCTATCTGGAGTATTATCCCATCTGTTGTTTTGGCTTGTTTGATCCTTTATGGATTGTATGCTTGGAATAACATTATGTTTGTTGATAAAGATGAAGATGTAATCGAAATCGAATTATACGCTCAACAATTTAAATGGACAGCTAGATATGCTGGACAAGACAATGTTTTAGGTAAAGCTAACGTTCGTTTAATTGAAGGAGTTAATACATTAGGAGTTGACATGTCTGATCCTAATGCTCAAGATGATATTGTAGTTTCAGAATTGCACATCCCTAAAGGTAAAAAAGTTCACTTTAAAATGCGTTCTCAGGATGTATTGCACTCTGCTTACTTTCCTCACTTTAGAGCACAAATGAACTGTGTTCCGGGTATGGTTACTGAATTTGCTTTTGTTCCAACTTATACTACTGCTGAATACAGAGAGTTGCCATTTATGGTTGAGAAAGTTGCAAACATCAACAAACTTAGAGCTGAAAAAAGTATTGAATTAGTTGCAAAAGGAGGAACAGCTTTAGATCCTTACACATTTGATTATTTATTATTATGTAATAAAATTTGTGGAGCTTCACACTACAATATGCAAATGAAGGTTGTTGTAGATACTCCAGAAGACTATAAAAAATGGTTAAGTGAAAAAACTACTTTAGCACAGGATATCGCAGCTGCAAAAGCTGCTGAGAAACCAGCTGAAGGAGCTGCACCAACTACAGACTCTACTGCTAAAGTAATCGACACAGTTAAAGCTGTTGTTGATACTGTTAAAGCAGCTGTAGCTAAAGTGGCAATGAAATAAAATATTATTTAGAAAATTTAAAGTACACATATATGTCAGCAGAAGCGCACGATCACGATCACGGACACGATCACGAGCACGAACATCATCATAAAGACACGTTCATTACTAAATATATTTTTAGTATTGATCACAAAATGATTGCTAAACAATACTTGATTACCGGTATTGTTATGGGAGTAATTGGTATTGCAATGTCCTTGCTTTTTAGAATGCAATTGGCGTGGCCAGAAGAGTCTTTTAAGATATTTAATGTTTTATTAGGAGATAAATTTGCACCTGATGGTGTAATGGCAAATGATATTTATTTAGCTTTGGTTACAATTCACGGTACCATCATGGTATTCTTTGTACTGACGGCTGGTTTGAGTGGGACTTTTAGTAACTTACTTATTCCACTTCAGATTGGAGCACGAGATATGGCTTCTGGATTCATGAATATGATTTCATATTGGTTATTTTTCTTGTCTGCTGTTGTAATGTTATGTTCTTTATTTGTTGAAGCTGGTCCAGCTTCTGCAGGATGGACAATCTACCCTCCATTAAGTGCTTTACCACAAGCGATTCCTGGATCTGGAACAGGTATGACATTATGGTTAGTTTCTATGGCTATTTTCATCGCATCTTCATTGATGGGATCTTTAAATTACATTGTTACTGTACTTAACTTAAGAACTAAAGGAATGTCTATGACTAGACTTCCTCTTACAATCTGGACATTTTTCGTAACAGCTATTATTGGTGTTATTTCATTCCCAGTATTATTATCTGCTGCATTATTATTGATTTTTGATAGAAGTTTTGGAACTTCATTCTTCTTATCTGACATTTATATTGCAGGAGAGGTTTTACACTACCAAGGAGGTTCTCCTGTATTGTTTGAGCACTTATTCTGGTTCTTAGGTCACCCTGAGGTTTACATCGTAATCTTACCAGCGATGGGTCTTGTTTCAGAAATTATGGCAACAAATGCTCGTAAACCAATTTTCGGTTACAGAGCGATGATTATGTCAGTTCTTGCAATTGCATTCTTATCAACTATCGTTTGGGGTCACCACATGTTTATTTCTGGGATGAATCCTTTCTTAGGATCTGTATTTACTTTCACAACTTTATTGATTGCAATCCCTTCTGCTGTAAAAGCATTTAACTGGATTACAACTTTATGGAAAGGTAACTTACAATTCAACCCAGCGATGTTATTCTCTATCGGAATGGTTTCTACTTTCATCACTGGAGGTTTAACAGGAATTATTTTAGGAGATAGTACCTTGGATATTAACGTTCACGATACGTACTTTGTAATTGCTCACTTTCACTTAGTAATGGGTATCTCTGCACTTTATGGAATGTTTGCTGGTATTTACCACTGGTTCCCTAAAATGTATGGAAGAATGTTAAACAAAAACTTAGGTTACATCCACTTCTGGGTAACTGCAGTTTGTGCTTATGGAGTTTTCTTCCCAATGCACTTTATCGGATTAGCTGGTTTACCAAGACGTTACTATACTAATACAAACTTCCCATTATTTGATGATTTACAAAATGTGAATGTTTTAATTACAACATTTGCTCTTGTAGGAGGTGCGTTCCAGTTAGTATTCTTATACAACTTCTTTAGCAGTATTTTCTATGGTAAGAAAGCAGTTCAGAACCCATGGAAATCTACAACTTTAGAGTGGACTACACCAGTTGAGCATATTCACGGAAACTGGCCAGGAGAAATTCCTCACGTATATCGTTGGCCGTATGACTACAGTAACCCTAATCACGATGTAGATTTTGTTCCTCAAAATGTACCAATGAAAGAAGGTGAAGAAGTTTTACACCACTAAAAATAATCGAAGGCTGTCAGAAATGACGGCCTTTTTTGTTTAGTTAAAGTTTTAATCGTTCAGTTTAACTATTTTAGAAACTGATTAGTTTATATATCTTTGTGGGATGAATGAAAATCTTGATCCTACAACAAAAGGATACAACTCAGAAGAATTAGATCTTGAAAAAAGATTGCGTCCGCTGTCATTTGATGATTTTGCCGGACAAGATCAAGTTTTGGAAAATTTGAAAGTCTTTGTTGCCGCAGCTAATCAACGTGGAGAAGCGCTTGACCATGCCCTTTTTCATGGTCCTCCAGGTTTAGGAAAAACTACACTGGCAAATATTTTAGCCAATGAGTTGCAGGTTGGTATTAAAATTACTTCTGGTCCTGTATTGGATAAACCTGGCGATTTGGCTGGTTTGCTGACAAACTTAGATGAAAGAGATGTTTTATTCATTGATGAGATCCATCGGTTAAGTCCAGTTGTTGAGGAGTATTTGTATTCGGCTATGGAGGATTTCAAGATTGATATTATGATTGAATCGGGGCCAAATGCCAGAACGGTTCAAATCAATTTGAATCCATTCACGCTTATTGGAGCTACAACTCGTTCAGGATTATTGACTGCTCCGATGAGAGCGCGTTTTGGAATTTCTTCTCGTTTACAATATTATTCTACTGAACTTTTAACAACAATTGTTGAACGAAGTGCAGGTATATTAAAAATGCCTATTGATCTTGAAGCCGCTATTGAAATTGCTGGTCGTAGTCGTGGAACTCCTCGTATTGCTAATGCTTTATTGAGAAGAGTTAGAGACTTTGCACAGATAAAGGGTAATGGAACTATAGACCTTGAAATTTCTAAGTATGCACTAAGAGCATTGAATGTAGATGCCCACGGTCTTGATGAAATGGATAATAAGATATTATTGACTATCATTAATAAATTTAAGGGTGGACCAGTTGGTCTTTCTACTTTGGCGACTGCCGTATCTGAAAGTAGTGAAACGATTGAAGAAGTTTATGAACCTTTCTTGATTCAAGAGGGATTTATTATGCGTACACCGCGCGGAAGAGAAGTGACGGATAAAGCTTATAAACATCTCGGAAAGATAAATATGAACAATCAGGGGGAGTTGTTTTAATTTAAGTAAAATGCCTTTTAAAACAAAATATAATTACCCGCCAAAACTTTCTATTCTTAGATTCTTTTTGGATGCAGAAGGAGTCCGAAGAAATCCTATACCTTACCATGAGAAATATTTCAGAAAGTTTGGGGATTCTTTTTCTATCAAAATTGGAAGTTCAAGGCATATTATTTTGTCGCGAGACAATGAAGTAGCTCAGTATATTCTACAAAAGAATCAAAAGAACTATCATAAATCTAAATTTCAATCTTTTTATCTTTCGAAATATCTTGGAAAGGGACTTTTAACTGTTGATGGCGATTTTTGGTTGAAACAGAGAAGACTTATTCAGCCAGCTTTTCATAAACAAAAAATGAATCAGTTGGTTGAAAATATGAAAGCAACCATTATTTCAGAGTTAGATCAGATTAAAACTGATGAAGAAATGAATCTTTTTCCTGTAATGAGTGAGCTAGCATTTAATGTTGTAGCCAAATCTCTATTTGAGTTTTCAATATCAGATGAAAAGCTAAATCGAATAAAATTCATTATTGAAGAAGTTCAAAACTTTTTGATTAAAGAAATTAGACTTCCACATAAAGCTTGGTGGTTTTCTATTAGCGGGCAAGTAAAAAAACATCTCCAATTAGCAGAAGAAAATAATAACATTATCAGAGAAATTATTGAGGTTAGAAATGCTTCAAAAGAGGAATTTAATGATTTGCTTAATATGCTATTGGAAACCAGATATGAAGATACTGGTGAAGGAATGTCTGTAGAACAATTAATAGACGAAATAAAAATCCTATTTATTGCGGGACATGAAACAACTGCTAATGCCCTAACTTTTACTTTGTACTTGTTAGGTAATAATCCCGAAGTGCAGCAACAGGTTTTAGAAGAAATTTTAATGATTGAATCTGAAACTGATAACGTTGTTGAACAACTTCAAAAAATGACCTATACAAATGCCGTTTTAAACGAATCAATGCGCTTGTATCCTCCAGCTTGGATTACAGATCGTCAGAATGTTGAAGATGATACTTTGGCTGGATTTAATATAAAAGAGGGGACTTTAATCGGGGTTTCTTTTTATGAATTACATCGAAATCCTAAATATTGGAATAATCCTCATATGTTCATTCCTGAACGTTTTTTAGGAGAACAAAAAAAACATTCGATGCAGTATTTCTATCCTTTTGGTGCTGGACCAAGAATGTGTATCGGTGCTGGTTTTGCTATTTACGAAATGTGTTTGGCTGTTTCTTATATTATAAAAAAATATAAGATTACTTCAGTTGGAACCGATGTTAATTTTAATACACTAATTACCTTAAAACCTGTTGGTGTAAAAGTTGTTTTTTCTGAGAGATAATGATTGATTCTAAAGAGAAATATACAAAGTTTATAAAAGCTGAAGCTAAAAGACTTGGTTTTCTTTCTTGTGGAATATCCAAGGCTGGATTTCTCGAACAAGAAGCACCAAGGCTCGAAAAATGGCTAAACAACAACTATAATGGTCAGATGGCCTATATGGCGAATCATTTCGACAAACGTTTGGATCCTACTTTATTGGTTGATGATGGTAAAAGTGTGGTTTCTCTTTTGCTTAATTATTATCCAGATTCAGTTCAAAATGAAGAGAGTTTTAAAATTTCAAAATATGCTTACGGACAAGATTACCATTTTGTGATTAAGGATAAATTAAAAGAATTTTTACACTCAATTCAAGAGAATATTGGCGAAGTTTCAGGACGTGCTTTTGTTGATTCGGCTCCGGTTTTAGATAAGGCTTGGGCAGCAAAAAGCGGTTTAGGATGGATAGGGAAAAACAGCAATTTAATTACTCAGAAAGTAGGCTCTTTTTACTTTATAGCCGAACTTATCATTGATTTAGATTTAGAATATGATCATGCGGTAACAGATCATTGCGGAAGCTGTACAGCTTGTATCGATGCATGTCCAACCCAAGCAATTGTTGCACCCTATGTGGTAGATGGAAGCAAATGTATATCTTACTATACTATTGAATTAAAAGAAAATATTCCTCACGAAATGAAGGGAAAATTTGATGATTGGATGTTTGGTTGCGATACTTGCCAAGATGTCTGCCCATGGAATCGATTTTCTAAATCTCATTCAGAACCTTTATTTAACCCTAATCCAGATTTACTCTCTTTTACAAAAAAAGACTGGATTGAAATAACAGAAGAAACATTTAAACTTGTTTTTAAAAACTCTCCAATCAAAAGAACAAAATTTGAGGGACTTAAACGTAATATTAAATTTTTAGATTAATTTTTTAAATATTTATATTTCAACACATTGCGCTTTTATTGTAAGTTAAAGCTTATTTTTAAATCTTACAATTTTTGATTTTTTGTCAATGTTTTCTGTAAGAATTTGATTTATTCATAATTCTTTAAGAAATTATGAACTCTTCATTGTCAAATCTTTACGTTTTTAACATCACAAAGTTATGAACACTTGTTAAATTATGTTGTTCGACGACTTTCTTTGCATTTTGTCGACTAATATCGTCGGAAACCTAGTCTTTCCTATACTTTCGTACCTCCAAAACTACTAATTTAATCCTGAGACGACTGTTTATGTTAGTCTTGTGCTATGAAAGGCTTATGGTAAAACTTTACTTTTTCGGTGTTGAAAAAACTTTTTTCAGCCAATCAAAATCCAATTTTTACAATTTTTCGTATTTCACCTATATGCTAAAAACGATCATCAGTTTTTCAGCGTCTTATATTTCTGTTCCACAAACTCAAGTTGTCTATGCGTAACTTTACTTTTAATCAGTCTAAATTTTTTAGACTAATTTTTCTTGTTTTTTCTTTGTTATTCATTAGTTATAATGCTTCAGCTCAGTTTTTTACGAAACATTATATTGCTCCAGCACCATGGCAATATTTTAGTAGGGCAAATGAAATTGTTATTGCTACTAATTCTACAAGCCCTGTTACTTTTACTATAACCAAAAGTGACGGTAGTGCTGTAAGTTTGACAAAAGATGGTACAACAATTAGTTCATCTTCTCTTACTACTGTAAAAGGAGCTCCTGCAGTTTATAGATTTGTTGGAGATCCTAATACTGCCGCTTTAACTTATAATAGTGCTGGTACTGTTTATAATGATAGAGGTATAATAGTTACAAGTACTACTAATGGCGGAGCTATTTCTGTAAATTTAAGAAATATTGCGTCTGATGCAATAGGAAGTGGTGGCGACTCTAATATTAAAGGTAATGCCTCATTGACTAGTTTCGGTGATGCAGGTATAGGTGTGGAATTTCGAGTTGGGTATTATCGTAATATGGGAACATCTGACCAAGAACGACCATTTTACAGTGTAATGGCAATTGGTAATAATACACAAGTAAAAGTAAATGGAAGTGTGGTAACCACATTAGGAGCTGGACAAAGTTATTTGTTTAATGCAACGATTGGTTCTTTGGTTGAGACTTCAGGGCCAGTTGTGATGAATACTGGTGTACGAATAGATACTCCAGTGGCGTGCGGGGATGGAACGTTTGATCAATTACCACCAGTATCTGTTTTAGGGAAAGAATATTTCCTTGAAAGAGGGAAAGGTAATGATACTGCTGAGCAAACAACTGTTGTAGCAACCAAAGATGGGACAACAATAACAATAAATACTTATAATGCTACTAATGGTAATGAAGTAGGTTCGCCTGTAACAGTATCACGAAATGCTGGGGAGTATTATACTTTTAAAAACGGTGTTTCTGGCACGCAATTTACTTCATCAAGAATTTCAGCGAACAATAACGTTGCGGTTTATTCCGGTACAGCTGATGGTTGTGAAGTAGATATTTCTACAATTGCGCCAGTTTCAGAATGTGGAGGATCTATTTTTGTTGAAACTTCAGCTTTTAAAGGATATACCAATGCCTCATTAGATTATTTTGCTTATGTATTATTAAAAAGTGCTTCGAATAAGGTTTTCCTTAATGGTACTGATCTGGAACAGACTATGGGGACTAACCGACGTCAATTAGGGACAACGGGCTGGTATATAATAGACTTTAATAGAGATAAAATTGGAAATCCTAATACAATTTCTCTTAATAGTGATTCAAAGCTTACAGTTTCTATAGCGCAACAAGGTAATGGTTATTCGATGGCTGCATTTTTTTCAAACTTTGCACAACAGCCATCTGCTCCCAAAGAAACTTATATTGGGGTAGCTGGTTGTCTAAAACAATCAGCGACATTAACTACAGATCCTGGTTTTGCGCCATATGTGTGGCGTTATAATGGTACAGTTATTTCAGGACAAGTTTTAAATTCTATAACAGTTACTAAAACAGGAACTTATACTGTAACATCAACATTGTCTTGTGGTGTTAGTTCGCAATCTACTCCTATTACAGTTACGCTTTGTAGTGATGTTGCAGTGGAAAATAAGGTGAATGTTTCCAGCCAGTGTGTTGGATCAAATATTGTTTTTACTGTAACGGCTAAAAATTTAGGGCCATCCAACGCAGAAGGTGTTTCGGTAACAGATAAACTTCCTTCAGGATATACTTACGTTTCTTCAGTAGCTCCAACTGGGACTACTTATGACAGTAGTACCGGAGTTTGGACAATTTCTGGTTTAGATAGTGGAGCAAGTGCTGTTCTTACAATAACTGGAACGGTTAAAGATTCTGGAACTTATGCCAACACAGCAACAATTACATCATCTAATGTGGATGATCCGACAGGTAATAATACTGCTACAGCAACAGTAACAGCCAATGCTTTACCAGTTGCAGCTACACTTAGCACAAATAGCCCTGTTTGTTCAGGCTCGAATGCTATTTTTACAATATCAGGTACGCAAGGAAATGTTGTTACTTATACAGGAGCTGCTTCCGGAACCGCTACAATAGGAACTGATGGAAAGGCTACAGTTACAATATCAAATGTAACTGCCAATTCTACTTTAAATTTAACAAATGTTAGTAATGGGACTTGTAACCGTGCGTTATCGGTTACTGCTACAATTACGGTAAACCCGACACCATCGGCACCGACTGTTGCAGC
>NZ_FOMH01000007.1:250042-372998 GCF_900112575.1 Flavobacterium phragmitis | reverse complement strand
GCTCTTTTTCCTAACACGCTCATAACTCGCCCTTTATAACTGAAGTTTTTTCCGTTCCTTGTGGGGTTTTTCCTTACTTTGTTCCTTTTTGGGGTGTTCTGCCACGAAGACACCAAGGCGCAAGGCCTTGTTTTCTGCCCTTTTTGATATCCGAAAGGCGCAAAGGCGGTGGTTTTTTTATTTTATTTCCTGAAACAACACCTAATTCTTCCTTGAAATTTCTTCTGAAAACCGAGGCCATAGCCCCGATAGGAGCGGAAATCCTTTTTGTGGCGGGGTTCGCCGCAAAAAGATTACTTCGTCAGTTCGCTATCGCTCGTGTGAGGCCGATAGCGGGATCAGCTCCTGAAAATTTAAAAAGCGAAATTACATATATACTAAACGCGCCGCACCCAATGCGGTGCGTCTCTACTAAAAATCGGAATTGCACTGTATATAATATATGCATAAAAAACAAACCCGACAGGTTTTGGAAACCTGTCGGGTTGAAATTACATGTTAAACCCTTCTACTATTTAATCGAAGCGAATAGCTTTTACTGGAGAGATTTTAGTTATTATATAGGATGGTATTAATAGCACTACAAAACAAACCCCAACCGTAAGCAGATTTAATAAAAGAATATAAATCCAGTTTAAATACACCGGCGCTTGATTTACATAATAGTTCTCAGGATTCAATTGAACTATTCCGAATTGCTGTTGCACTAACAAAATCGAAATACCGATTAGATTCCCCCAAAACAATCCACGAAGAATTAAGTAAAAAGCATTATACAAAAACACCTTTCTAACCGACCAATTATTTGCCCCCATAGATTTTAAAATTCCAATCATTTGAGTTCTTTCTAAAATAAGAACCAATAGAGCAACAATCATATTAATAGTAGCCACAAGAATCATAATAGCCAAAATAATAACGATATTAAAATCAAACAATTTAAGCCAGTCAAAAATATAACTATATTTCTCGATTATAGTCTTTGTATCTAAATTAGAATTTGTTTCCTGATAGACTTGATCTCCTACATTTTTAATATTATCAAAATCTTTCACAAAAACTTCAAATGCCCCTATTTGATTCTGATTCCATTTATTGATTCTCTGAATATGACGAATGTCGCCAATAATATAGGTGGAATCAAAATCTTGAAATCCTGAATTGAATATCGCTGCAATTTTAAAACGACGGCTATTAGGAAGTTTTCCTTGTTCCTCTTTCACAAAAAAAGTATTGAACTGATCTCCCACTTTTAAATTTAGACGATCCGCAAGAAACCTTGAAATAACAACATCCTCATTCAATGTTTTCGTAAAATCCGGAAGTATGCCTTCTACAATATATTCACTAATATTATTCCAATCATAATCTGGCCCTACTCCTTTAAAAACGATTCCTTCAAAAGCATTCTCTGTTCTAATAATTCCTGCTTTAGTAGCGATTGCCTGAATATGGCTTACTTCTGGCACTGATTTAAAATTGGGATAAAAATCTTGTTTCTTTGAAATTGGAACTATAGTTACCTCAGAATTATTATTATCGAAATTAGAAATTATAATCTGCCCATTAAACGCCGAAACTTTATCTCGTATTTTTTTCTGCAAACCTATTCCTGTAGCAACAGAAACAATCATCATAATAATTCCTATGGCAATTGCGGAGATTGCAATTTTAACAATTGGTGCCGAAATACTGCTCTTATTCTCTTTTGCAGTTATTAATCTCTTGGCTATAAAATATTCTAAATTCAAATTAATAGTATTTCTTTAGATCCTTTAATCATTCTTTTTTCAAAAGTACACCTTAAAAAGAAAAGAAGATGCTTTTTAAGTCAATTAATCTATTTATTATAATGGAAGTTTCTTCTTCATCTCTTCTACTATATTATAAGCAGCGGGACAAATTTCGACATTTTTCAATGTTAAGTTAGAGATCTGATAAAACTTATTTCGATCAGTATGCGGAAATTCACGGCAGGCTTTTGGGCGTACATCGTATATCATGCAATAGTTTTCATTATCCAAAAAGGTACACGGAACACTTTGCAAAACATAATCTTTATCTTCATCAATTCTAAGATAATGGTCAATGAATTGTTGCGGTTTCTGTCTAAAATGTTTTGAAATTCTCTCGATATCTGCCAACGTAAATAAAGGACCAGTTGTTTTACAGCAATTAGCACATTTCAAACAGTCTGTCCTTTTAAACTCAGCATCATGCAAATCCTGCATAATGTAATCTAAATTCTTTGGCTGTTTCTTTTTGAGCTTATCAAAATACTTTTTGTTTTCGTTATGCTTATCTTTGGCTAACTTATGCAAGTTATTTAAAATCTGTTTCAAGTTTAAAATTTAAAGTTGATCTGCAAAATTAAACAACTTTGAACTTGAAACCTTAAACTTTGAACTAAAACAATGAAAGATCTTTTCGGAAAAGCCATATTTGATTTCCACACTAGCAATTCACCTGAAGACATCATAACTGAAACTTCTATTTCCGAAGAAGACGAGATGAGCGTGGAATATCTTTTTCGTACTTATAATGAAATGCCAAAAATCGAACAAAAAGCGCTTCAACTGGCAAAAGGAAAAATATTAGATGTCGGATGTGGTGCAGGAAGTCATGCTTTATCACTGCAAAATGAGAGAAACTTAGAAGTGACCGCTATTGACATTTCAGAAAAAGCAATTGAAACCTGTCTTTTAAGAGGAATCAAAAATGCTAAAGTTGAAAACATTTTAGATTTTGAAGGAGAAAAATTTGACACCATTTTACTTCTGATGAACGGAACCGGTATTTTTGGCAAATTAAAAAATTGCAATGAATACTTAACGAAATTAAAATCACTATTAAATCCAGGCGGGCAAATCCTAATAGACAGCTCTGATATCATTTATATGTTTGACGAAGACGAAGACGGAGGTAAATGGATTCCTTCGGATAATGATTATTATGGAGAACTTGTATTCAATATCAGTTACAAAAATGAAAAAGAAGAACCTTTTGACTGGCTTTATTTAGATTATAATACCCTTCAAAATGCTGCAATTGCTAATGGATTAAAATGCGAACTCATTCTTGAAGGAGAACATTACGATTATTTAGCAAAACTTTCTATTTAACCGAAACAAATTTACCCCATGAAAGAATTAGATATAGAAAAATTAAAATATCCAATTGGAAAATTTACAACTCCTGATCATTACTCTCCAGAATATCTTTTGAAAAAAATCGAAGAAATTGAAACATTTCCCAAAAGATTAGAAAAAGAAGTAATTGACTTAACCAACGAACAACTCGACACTCCTTATCGCCCCGATGGATGGACTGTCCGACAAGTGATTCATCATTGTGCCGAAAGCCATATGAATTGTTATATTCGAATTAAATGGGCTTTAACCGAAAATAACCCTGTTATTAAAGCATACGACGAAGTACTTTGGTCTGAATTAAACGATAATTTAACGATGCCAATTGAACCAACTCTTGAATTATTAAAAGGTCTTCATTTTAGATTAGGTTACATTATGAGAAATTTATCTGAATCTGACTTGGAAAAAACTTTTATTCATCCTTCAGACAATTCAGAAAACAAACTCAAAAAAATTATTGGAATGTATGCTTGGCATGGAAATCATCATTTAGCACATATTACCACTTTAAAAAAATATAAAAACTGGGAATAGTTTAAAAATACAACTATCTGTTAAACAAAAAAACTCTTCAATTGAAGAGATTTTTTGTTTAAGGTATGTTCAAATACTTATGTGTCTGTAACGAAACTCGCCATTTTGGATTATTCATAACATAATCGACAATAAGCGGTGTCATTTCTTCTTTTTTACTCCATTCAGGCTGAAGAAACAAAATAGCGTTATCATTAACTAATTCTGCCTGCTCTTCAGCAAAAATAAAATCATGCTTATTATAAATAATAACTTTTAATTCATGTGCATTATCATACACCGTTTGGGTTGGCAATTTATTTTTTTTAGGAGAAAGACAAATCCAGTCCCAAGTTCCTGAAAGCGGAAAAGCTCCAGAAGTTTCAATATGAACTTTTAAATTTTTATCTTTTAATCTCTGCGTCAATAGTGTCATATCCCAAGAAAGAGGCTCTCCTCCTGTCACCACTACCGTATCAGCATACTTTGCCGCATTTTCCACAATTAAATCAATACTTGTTGGCGGGTGAATTTCGGCATTCCAGCTTTCTTTCACATCACACCAATGACATCCAACGTCACATCCTCCAATTCTAATAAAATAAGCAGCTCTTCCTGTATGCGAACCTTCTCCTTGAATGGTATAGAATTCTTCCATCAAAGGAAGCATAGCTCCTTTATTTACCTCTAATTGTATTTCTTTTGATAACATTATTCTATTTTAAAGTGCAAAGATAGTCAATAATATACGTAACAAAAAAAACCGATAGTTTATTGAACTATCGGTTTTCTATTTATTTTAAAATTCTAAATTATTTTAGAGCTTTAACAGATTGAGCAGCGTAAGTATTTGCTGGATCTAATACTAAAGTTTTATTGAAATATTCAACAGCCTTAGCTTTGTCAGTATTTGCATAAGCAGCACCAATTGCGTTGTAAGCCTCGATAACTTTTTTAGTTGTTGCAGGTTTTGCTAATTCCTCTGGCCCTTTAGCAGTTATTTTAGCCACATACTCTTCATAGTTTTTGATGATCATGTCATCTTTATCTAATGCACTGTTGATTCTTCCTTTGTATAAGTAGGCTTCATCATATGATGGAGATACTTCAAGAATTTTATCAAAAGTAGCATTTGCATTTTCTAAAGCAGCTTTGTCACGGTTTTCAATAGGTTTACCAGCATTACCGTAGTAAACAGAAATTCCATAATATACAGCATCATCTAAATAATTTTTAGATTCTTTATTGTTTGCACCAAGCTCAAAGATTGCTGCAGCTTGCGTATATTGTTTTTTACCAAACAATTCTTTTCCAAAATCTGCAAATTCTTCAACCACTAAAGGCTCTAATTCTATTGCCTTTTTGATATCAGCTAAACCTGCATCAAAAGCAGCTTGATCTATAGTTCCGTCAGCAGCAGTTCCTTTTTTAATTTTTGACAATCCTAAGTAGTAGTAATCTCTACCAATAGCTTTATTTCCTGGCGCTTTAATAAAATCTTCAATAGACTTAATCGCTACATCAACGTTTCCGTTTTCATAAGCAGCATATCCTAAATATCTGAAAATTCTAGGGTTTACTTTATCTTGCGCAATCATTTTGTTCGCTACAGTTTCTAATTGCTTATAATCTTTTACCAAGATTAAGAAATCTGCGTGGCGCATTTTAGAATCTAAAGAATAATCAGTTAGACTTAAGTATTTCTCGTAGTTTGTAATTGCGTTTTGCAAGTTCACTTTTGAAGTTGAAGGCTTATTTCTTGCCCACTTGTAATAAGTTTCAGCAAGCTCTCTGTAAACTGGACCGTAATTAGCATCTAAAGCAATTACTTCATTGAATGATTTGATAGCTTCATCATAAGATTTTGCTCCTTTTAATAAAACTCCTAACTGCATTTTAGCTCGCAACAAAGTATTGTCTGCCGCAAAAGCATCACGGTAAGATTTGTATGCATCATTTTGATTTTTATCACCATAGTATGCATCTCCAATAGCTAAAAGAGCTTGAGCATTTTGAGGATCAACTAATAATGCACGTTTCAAAACTTCAATAGCATTTTTGTAATCTGGATTATCAGAGTTCATGTATGCTCTAGCGATATAAATAAATTCATTTACATCTTTTTTTCTCATGTCTTTAGTAGCCAAAGCAAAGTTAGCTTGAGCAGCCGCAGTGTTTTTAGCATCTAAATCTAACTGTCCTAAACCAATATAGTTTAAGTTTTTCTTATCAGAAGCTTGCAATCCATTATTGTAAGAGATTTTCGCAGAATCGACTACAGATTGATTTAAATAAACATTACCTAAAACAAAATTCGCCTCACCATCTGATGGTTTAGATTTGATAATTGATTTAAGGATTGATTTCGCCTTATCAAACTGTTCTGCGTCAATTGCTTTTTTTGCTTGGTTAATGTCCTGCGCTTTTGCCGCGGTAGCCGAAGCAACTAATGCAAGACTAAAAATTTTTAATTTATTCATCTTTATCGTAATTAATTTATTCTTTATCTTTTATAATTTCATTTCTAATTTTAAGCTTACGTCCTGGAGTTTTATATGGCAATAAGCCTGATTTCAAAACTATACGCTGACCGATATCTCCAGCTATAAATGAGGCAAAGCCCATTCCAAGTCCCGCATACCCTTGACCATTAATAATAAACAAATCGCGTGCCAATGGATATTTTCCTAATGCCAAATCATCTTGTGTTGGATTATAATATTGATTATCATTTAAACCTTTTACACTTAAAACGTTTATTTTCTTGATAGTCTCAATCATATCTGGAGTTGGCTGATACAACCAATTAACTCCAATAACACCAATCATTCCGTCATTTTCAGAAACAAACTTGATTACTTCATTATTTGTTTTAAAAGAAAAAACTCCAGATTTAGGAACCTCTGTTACCTTCGCTAGATTTTTCATATAACGAACAGTACTTGAATTAGGATTATCGAAAACTAAACCTTTAATTTTAGAATCTGATTTTCCTTGCATAAAATCAATTACACTTTTCAACGCAATTAGCGTATCATTATTGTTTTTATTTGAAATAAATGCAATTGCATCATGAGCAAAAGGTGTTGCACGAGGATTAATCTTGTTTTTTTCAAAACGCGCTTTCTCTTCATCTGTTAAATCTCTTGTAATTATCGCAACTTTAGTTTTTTGATTTAACAAATCATTTATTACTTCAGCCTCCGATTTAGATTTAACATTAATTTTTGCATCATAGTAAGTCCCTTCAAAAACAGCAACCTGATCGTCTACAATTTGTTTAACAGTTTCGTCAACTGCAATATCTAGCGATCCTTTTAAAATGGTTTCTTTTGCAGCTTCATTTTTGCTTTTTTGGTTGCACATGGCAAACAAAAAGACAAAAACCACCAAACCTAAAGCCTTACTATATTTCAATAACATAATTATTATTCTTTTGAATTAATTAATCTTAAAAATCGTATTCCAGAATATACAATCAGTAAAGTTCCGAAAGCATATCTGTACTTCCATTCCATGTTAAGCGGGAGCTTTTCCCACAACATGATCATTAAACCGAGTACAAGATAAATTAAAAAAAACAGTATTCCTAAAACAAGAAGAAATCGCTCTTTGAGCGATTTCTTCTGAATATTATTAAGTATATCTTTTAACATTATTCTGCAGATTGAATAGTAATAGGTAGAGAGTATAATACCCTAACTTTTTTACCATTTTGCTCGCCAGGAGTCCATTTTGGACATTTTTTAAGAACACGAATCGCTTCTGCCCCTGTACCGTAACCGATATCCCTTAAAACTTTAATGTCGGTTAATGAACCGTCTTTTTCAACTACAAACGTAACGTAAACTTTACCTTTTAAACCTTCTTCTTCTGGAGTTTTGTAATTGTTTCCTACGAATTTGTAGAATTTTTCAATTCCCCCTGGGAAATCTGGTTTTACTTCGATACCAGCTGTGTTATATACAGTGTTATCTTCTTGAATAACCTCTTGAACTGGTCCTTTACCAACTGGCTCATCAACAGTTAAAACTGCATCTGGATCTCCTTTGATAGTTTCTGCACCAACTTTTTTGTCTTTCAAATCCACAATTTTTGGTGGATCTTCAGTTACTTCTTCAGCCTTAGCAACCACAGGTTTTACGAATTTTACCTGATCCACTTTTGGTGGTGGTGGCGGTGGTGGCGGTTGATTTGGTTTAATTTCCTCTTTTTTCTTTGGAGGTAATTTTACCGTTGCAATCTTAATATCGTTGTTTACTTCTTCTTCTTGAGAATCTGGTAAAAAACTAGCAATAAGAGGTGCAGCAACAGCAAAACTGAAAATAAGTGAACCAATAACAAGTGCTTTCACAGTTGTTTTTCCGTTCGATTTTCTCAGCTCGTATGCTCCATATATCTTATTACGTCCTTCGAATACGATATCAAGCCACTGATTTTTTATAATATCTAATTTCATATCTCTTGATTTTTAATTTGATAAAACAGCTTATTCTGCTTTTTTATCTATTAATTTCGTTTCCTCTGGTGAAAACTCAGGCACAATCGCATAAGTATCTACTCCTGTAATTGCCATCTCATCCAAAATATCAACCAAATTACGGTAATTTGATTTTTTAGTTGGTTTAATAATCACAATAATACCATTTTTAGGTTTTCCTAAAGCTGCAGAATATGCTAAAACATTTTTCTTTTGTTTTAACAATTCTCTACGAATCCCATCTTTACCATAGGTAATGTCTTTAGGAGCCACCTTTGGAGTAGCCAACAATCCCATATAGTAAACCATTTTATTGTCTCCACCTAACATTACCGTCATAGTACGATTTTCATCCACTTTGGTTTTCGTGTCTTCCGGATTCTTATCATCTTTATCTGGCAATGACAAATCCATCGATTGAGGTTTTGACAACGAAGTAGTTAACATAAAGAATGTAATCAATAAGAATGCCAAATCCACCATCGCCGTTAAATCGACTTTCGAATTCTGCTTTTTGCTTCTTACTTTACCACCTTTACCACCACCGCCGTCGCCGGTATTTAATTCAGCCATTTAGTGTATTTTTTTAATTAAAAGTCTTTACCTCTAGTTCCTGTAACCAAGTTAAAGGAATTGATTTTCTGATCTTGTAAAATATCCATAATTTTTTTAATTTTTGGATATTCTTCCTTCGCGTCTCCTTTAATAGCAATCTGCAATTCTTTATCATCTAAATCAATTGTAGCTCTTCTAGAAATAAGAAGCCATTCTTTTAATTGATTGTCTAATGAATCCAAAGGAATTCCAGGTTGATTTGCTTTGGTTCTGTCCGCTGCTTTCATGTCAATGATCTGCTTCAAACCTGTAACAGGAACACCAAAGTCGTCCATTAATGCAAATTTGGTTTTATCATCTTCTGAAAACTCTATACCATATTTTGCACCAATTCCTTCAAGAGTTCTTTTACGAATCTCTCTTCCTTTGATGTCAAAAAATACTTTTCCTTTTCCTACTGTAATAATTGCCAAATCAGTATCCGGTAATTTAGTTTGTACAGTAGATGCAGGTGTATCTACAGGAAGTGCTTCTGGCACTTTAGCAGTAGCGGTCAAAATAAAGAACGTTAGCAAAAGGAATGCAACATCACACATCGCAGTCATATCTGTCGATGTCGACTTTTTTTTCATTTTTATTTTAGCCATTATCTTTTATTTTATTTTTTTTGATAGTAAATATCAAAAATTAATTATTGTCTTAAACTTCCTCTGAATTTTCTGTAAGTATTAACGATAGTAGTACCAGCCTCATCGATAGAGTAAGTTAAATCGTCAATTTTAGCAGTAAAGAAGTTGTAAGAAACAATTGCTAAGATAGAAGTAGAGATACCTGTTGCAGTGTTGATAAGTGCCTCAGAGATACCTGTTGCAAGAGCAGCTTGGTCAGGAGTACCAGCAGAAGCTAACGCACCAAACGCTTTAATCATACCAGATACAGTTCCTAATAATCCTCCTAATGTACCTAAAGATACTAAAGTAGAGATAATAGTCATGTTTTTCTCTAACATTGGCATTTCTAATGAAGTTGCCTCTTCAATTTCTTTGTGGATTACTTCTGAAGCTTCTTCGCTGTTGAATCCTTCTTTTTTAACATCTTGGTATTTTACCAAAGCAGATTTAATTGCATTTGCAACTGAACCTTGTTGTTTGTCACATGAAGCGATAGCAGCTTCGATGTTTCCTTCTTTAATACTTCCTTGAACACTTTTCATGAATTTGTCAAGGTTAGTTTTTCCAGCAGCTTTACCGATAACAATAAATCTTTCAATAGAAAAAACAACAACCATTAAAAACATACCTAATAATACTGGTACGATGAAACCTCCTTTATATACTTGTCCTAATGTATTGATTGGATGTCCTGTTTCTGGATTACCTCCTTCGAAGTTCGCAGAATCCCCCATGATTACTTTCCAAATAAACACCCCCACTAAGATACACGCTACAATAATGATTCCTGTGATCATTCCTCCGCCATTTGAAGTGCTTTCTTTTTTAACTTTAACGTTTGCCATTTTTTTTAATTTTAATAGTTTTAAATAATTTTTATTTTTTAGTTATATTTAACTTGTAGAGGAGCAAATTTATACGTTTAGTTTAAATAAAAAAACTTTTTTTAATTTTATTGACCGAAATTTAACTTCAATTTAAAAAATATCTCATTAAATTGCCGACATCATTTTTTAGATAAAACAAAAAAAGGGACGATAATTAGAAAAATTACAACGTTTTAGTAAATATTCAAAGATTCCATTGATATCTTCTTAAAAAGCTGCGAATTTTTTTTTTATTAATTTTTCAATCAAAAAAAGCTTTTTCTTACTAAAAAAAACACATAAAAAACGCCCGAAAACAGAGCTATACTTATATAACACTCTAAATTACAAATAAAAACATGAATAAAAAAGATAATTTTATTGAAGCTATAAATAAAGGATATTCTTCTAAGGGGGACAGCATTATTCTTGGGGGCGCAATCCTTGACGGTGAGCCACTTGCGGAAGCTCATGTTAAGATTCCATTAAAAACTTTAAATCGTCACGGATTAATTGCAGGAGCAACTGGAACAGGAAAAACCAAGACAATTCAGGTCTTTTCAGAACAACTTTCAAATGCCGGAATTCCTGTTTTAATGATGGATATAAAAGGGGATTTTAGTGGTATTGCAAAAGAAGGAAAAGAAGAAGGTTTTATTACAGAAAGACATGCTAAGATAAACCTCCCTTATAGTGTATCTGCATTTCCTGTTGAATTGATGTCTTTGTCAAAACAAAACGGAGTCCGACTTCGCGCTACAGTTTCTGAATTTGGTCCTGTTCTGTTTTCCAGAATCTTAGATCTTAATGATACTCAAGCAGGAGTTGTAGCGGTTATCTTTAAATATTGTGATGATAATCAAATGCCTTTATTGGATTTAAAGGACATTAAAAAAGTAATTAATTATATTACTGAGGAAGGCAAAGATGAAATTACAGCAAATTACGGTAAAATCTCAACTGCAACTACTGGAACCATTCTTCGAAAAATTATTGAACTAGAACAACAAGGCGGTGATTTATTCTTTGGTGAATTGTCTTTTGAAACCGATGATTTAATGCGAATTGATGAAAACGGTAAAGGTTACGTAAATATCATCCGCTTGACGGATATTCAGGATAAACCTAAACTGTTTTCTACTTTTATGCTAAGCCTTTTAGCAGAAATTTATCAAAAGATGCCGGAAAAAGGAGATGCTGATCAGCCAGAACTAGTAATCTTTATAGACGAAGCGCATTTAATCTTTAATGAGGCAAGCAAAGCATTGTTAGAACAAATTGAAACTATTGTAAAATTAATTCGTTCTAAAGGTGTCGGCGTGTATTTTGTAACTCAGAATCCGATGGACGTTCCTAGTGGTGTTTTGGCTCAATTGGGGTTAAAGATTCAGCATGCTTTGAGAGCTTTTACGGCTAACGATCGTCAGGCCATTAAAAAAACCGCTGACAATTATCCAACTTCTGAATTCTATAAAACGGATGAATTATTAACGAGTTTAGGAATTGGAGAAGCATTGGTTACAGCACTTAACGAAAAAGGGGTTCCAACTCCGCTTGTTGCGACCATGATGCGCGCTCCTCAAAGCCGAATGGATATTTTATCTGCTTCTGAAATTGACGAAATAAACGGTAAATCAAAACTCGTAAAAAAATATGCCGAAGAGATTGATCGCGAAAGTGCATTTGAAATCCTAACCAAAAAACTAACCGAAGCCGCTGAAGTTGCAGCACAACAGGAAGAACAAGCCCCAACTAGATCTTCAAAATCTGAACCAAGTACGGCTACAGTTGTTGGAAAATCGGTTTTAAAAGTCGTAACCAGCGCTACTTTTATACGAGGTGTTTTTGGCGTATTGAACAAAATATTTAAAAAATAAACTTTCAACCATATAAGTCATATTAGTTCATTTAATTATTTGGTTGCACTTTAAATATGTCTTGAAAAAATTAAACCCGACAGGTTTTAAAAACCTGTCGGGTTTATAACTTACACTAAGTATACTAAATGAACTTATATAACTTATATGGTTCAAATAATTTTATTTCTTTTGAAGTAATTCTAAAATTTTGTTTTCAACTTCTGGAGTATTCCAAATGTTTTCAATATTATCCATTCTTAAAACTTCTTCCATAATTCCGTTTTGATAATCGCCAATTGCCAAAGCTTCGGCATACGGACGATCACTGAAAGTTACACGACTGTAAAGCGGAATCCATTTGTCTGGATGTTTATCTGAAAAGACTTTTTCTATTTTCTTTTGTAGCAAGAATTTTTCGTCTGCTGTTTTAGTACTCATTTCTAAGAAATTTCGATACGAAAGCTCTGCGATTGCATCAGCATTTGGTTTACGCGAAATTTGATATTCAGTGAAGATTTTTTTCCAATCGTCCCCATACTTTTCAATCATTTCGTTTAAAACCGTGATATCTTCAAAGCCGGCATTCATTCCTTGTCCATAGAACGGAACAATAGCATGACAAGCGTCTCCAATTAGAGCAATTTTATCTTCAAATGTCCACGGAAAACATTTCATGGTTACCAAAGTACTGGTTGGATTTTTGAAGAAATCATTTGCCAATTCCGGAATTACCTCTATCGAGTCTGGGAAGTTTTTCTCAAAGAAATCTTCTACCTTTTTACGATCTGTAAGCGATTCAAAAGAGTTTTCTCCTTCAAAAGGCATAAATAAAGTACAGGTAAAACTTCCGTCCAGATTTGGCAGTGCAATTAGCATATATTCTCCTCTTGGCCAAATATGAAAAGAGTTTTTATCCAGTTTATGTGTTCCGTCTGGATTGGCTGGAATATTTAATTCTTTGTATCCCATGTTTAAAAATTCCTGAGAATAATTAAACATGCTCTGACGCTGCATTCTGTGGCGGATTCTAGAAAATGCTCCATCGGCACCAAAAACCATATCAAATTTTCTTTCCTCCCACTCGCCTCTTTCACTTTCGCCAATATGAAGCGTTGCATCATTTAAAGTTACGTCCCAAACTTTTTGTTCAAAATGAAATTCGGCTCCGGCAGCTTCGGCAAGATCAATCATTTTGCGATTTAATTTCCCTCTTGAAATTGAATAAATAGATTCTCCTTCCTGTCCATAGTTTTGAAAATTCAGTTTATCTACTAAATGAATCGCCCGTTTGTCCATAGGAATCGCAATCTCACGCACTGAATCTCCAACACCTACAGCATCGAGAGCTTTCCAGCCACGATTAGACATTGCTAGATTAATAGAACGGCCAGAAAAGTTAATCTGACGAATGTCGGGACTACGATCATATACATGAACGATGTGACCGGCTTTTTTAAGATAAATTGCCAGCAGTGATCCTACAAGTCCAGAACCTACAACTGCAATTTTTAGTGAAGTTTGCATCAGGGATAATCTAATATTGGGTCGTAAAAATAACTAATAATTACACATGAGCTTTAAAATAAAGGAAATATTTGCCTATAAAGTCTAATATTTAGCTGGGCATGTCCCCGCAAAAAAAGCGGGGTCGGGCTTTCGGCTATATCTTTTATTCCGTTTCACTTCATAAAAGGATACCGCCTCTATCCCTCATGCGCATCCGTTTTCATAACAAAATCCTGATTTATTCAATTTATTTAGATTTTCAAAAGAACTAAATTAGCTTCAACCACAACGATCTATCTCACAATTAAATTAAAAATGATGAACAGCGAACTTTTACAATCTGAAATTATTCTGGAAAACGAAAGAGTACTATTAATCCCTTTTGAGAATGAAAGAAACATTGAACTCAAAGAAATTATTTTTAATGATGAAATCTGGAAATACATGGGAATGTATGTTCGAAATGATCAGGATTTCGAAAACTATATTCAAACTACATTAAAACAAAAAGCAGATGGAATTTGCTATCCTTTTCTGACAATTGATAAAGCAACTGACAGAGTTGCGGGAAGTACTCGTTACGGTTATATCAATCATGGAAGTGAAAAATGCGAAATTGGCTGGACCTGGTACGGTAAAGATTTTCAGGGAACGGGATTAAACAAAGCCTGCAAATATGAGTTGCTGCATTTTGGTTTTGAACAAATTCAGTTTAGAAGAATCCAATTCAGTGCCGATCTTGAAAACGAAAGATCACAAAGAGCTATTGAAAATCTGGGTGCATTAAAAGAAGGTTTGTTCCGAAACAATTATATCGATTCTGAAGGAAAAAGCAGAGATGATGTTTATTATAGTATTATTTTGGAAGAATGGAAAAATACTAAACGAGATTATTTTGGGGAATTTATTTAGAAGAATGATTTAGAAAAACTGTATTTTGGTCTATAAATTTCAACTCATTGAATCTTATAGTAGACCACTAAAAAATGCAGTTATACTCAGAACATTACGTATCTCAAAAAACAGAAAGGTTCATCAATAAAATTTGGTGTCTGGATAACAGCATCGGCGAAAGCCTGATTGAAAACAAACTCGTTTTACCAAATGGCTGTTTTAATCTCGCCATTGTAACTGGAAACGGAATCGAAGTTCATACCAGTAAAAACAAATACGAAATGAACGAAGGAATCTACTTTTGTTCTCAAATGACCAATAAAGTTCTGGTTAATATACAGCCCAAAACTAAAGTCACCATTATGCAACTTCATGCGTGGACACTTTCGATGTTTCCAAAATATGATTTAGGTAATTTTACAGATTCGATTCTAAAAATTGACGCTTCAGAATTACCTTTTAAAATTGAGATTAATATTGATATTGAAACTTTATTAGAAACCATTAATCTTTATTTTGAAGAATTATCCAATGCAAATCCGAACAAAAACAGTATTGAAAAAATAGCCGATTTTATTAAATCAAATGAAGATATTTCGGTTTCTGAAATTAGTTTGACGTTGAAGAGTTCACAGCGTTTATTGCAAATTAAATTTAAAGCTGCGACAGGATTAACCATTAAAAAATACATTCAGATTTTAAAGTTTAGAAAATCGGTTGACCAAATGGTGAATGCCGATTTAGAAAAGATGAGTCTAACCGAAATCGCTCTTTACAATAAGTATTTTGATCAGTCACATTTTATTAAAAAATTCAAAGATGTGACCAAAACAACGCCGAAAATGTTTGATCCCGATTCGTATTTTCTTTCTCAAAAAAGATAAGATTTCGCTTTTGTACAATTTTGTGATTTTTGATTGAATTACTTTTGCAAAATCATCAATCCATCACACAATGAAAATCAATCACGTTTTTTTTCCGTTAAAAACTATTTTAGCTGGAATGCTACTCTTTCAAATTCAATTTGGACACTCACAAGAAGCTAAAAATTCTGAATTGTACAAAACCATTATGTCAAAAGACAGTCTTTTATTTGATATTGGTTTTAATACCTGCAACATAAATCCATTTGAAAATCTATTCAGCAATGAACTTGAGTTTTATCATGATAAAGATGGAGTTTCGAACAAAGCTGATTTTTTAAAAGTCTTCAAAAGCGGGTTGTGCGGTTCAACAGAAACGTATAGATCCAGAAGAGAATTAGTTTCAGGAAGCACAAAAATTTATCCATTGTATAAAAAGGGTATTTTATACGGCGCCATTCAAAATGGAACTCATCAATTTTATGAAAATACAACAAAAAAAGGAAAACCTTTTTTGAAGGAAAATGAAAAATTAGTGGGTAACGCTCAATTTACACATCTTTGGATTTTAGAAAACAACGCATGGAAATTGAAACGTTCTCTAAGCTACAATCACCAAGAAGTAAATTCAGAGGAAGAAAAGACAAATCTTTTTGATGACGAACAAGAAACTGAAAAATGGCTGAAAGAAAACAATATCCCGACTTTAGGAATCGGAATTATTTCTGATGGAAAACTAAAACAGGTAAAGGTTTTTGGCAATCTTAAAAGAAATGTTTCTGCTCCTTATAATACAATCTGGAATGTTGCTTCGCTAACTAAACCTGTTACAGCAATTGTAACCTTAAAATTAATCAGTCAGGGAAAATGGGATTTAGACGAACCACTTTCGAAGTATTGGACAGATCCAGATATTGCAAAAGATCCTTATTTAAAACTGCTGACAACGAGATTTGTCTTGAGTCATCAAACTGGTTTTCCGAATTGGAGATATTTAAATGAATCTAAAAAATTGGATTTCAAATTTAAACCAGGAACCCAATATCAATATTCAGGAGAAGGTTTTGAATATCTAAGAAAAGCTCTGGAAAAGAAATTTCATAAAACTTTAGATCAATTGGCATCAGAATTAATTTTTACTCCATTAAAAATGAATGATTCACAGCTAATTTGGAATGATAAAATCGATCTTTCCAGATATGCCATAAATTATGATAATCAAGGAAATGCTTACGAACCCACAAAAAATAAAACTGCAAATGCTGCCGATGATTTATTGACTACCATTGAAGATTACGGTAACTTCCTTTGCAGCGTAATGAACAGCGATGGTTTAAGTCCAAAAGTTTTTGAGGAAATGATTTCGCATCAGATTGCAACTAAAAAAGATAAATATTTTGGATTGGGTTTTGAAATCTACGATCTCGGGAATCAAAATTATGCTTTATCGCATGGCGGTGCAGACAAAGGTGTTCAAACGATTGTTTTTATGCTTCCAAAAACCAAACAAGGTTTAATCATCTTTACCAATGTTGATGATGGTTATAAAGTTTATGAAAAGACAATTCAACATTATCTAGGAGAAATTGGAAACCGAATAATTTCCATAGAAACAAAGTAAATGTTAAACCATAAAATATGATACCGATGATCAATACATTAGTACTTTTTATGCTGTTTTTAAGCAGGCAGGCACTTGCCTATACGAAAAATGAACATATCCGAAAAAACCTTTTACATAACGAAATTATCGAAATGGATCATCAGCTTTTTGATTATGCTTTTAACCAATGTGATGCTGCTCTTTTTAGAAAAATAATTGCCGATGATATCGAATTCTACGATGACCAATATGGCTTAAACATCTCTAGAGGTGAAAATGTAAAAGATTTAATTGGAAGACAAACTCGTTTTCAAAAAGTGACAAGAAAGTTAAATTTCTGCACGGTTGAAAAACTAGGTGATTTTGGCGCTTTACAAATTGGCGAACACACCTTTTTGTCTAACGATATTCCGCATCTAACTGGAAAATTCATTCATATTTGGGAACGAAAAGGTAAAAATTGGAAACTAAAAAGGGTTATCAGTTATGAACACAAAGCCTTTCAGGATAATTTGGATTAAATTTTAAAATAAAAGTGAAAAAACTGATTGATTTATGAAACCAAATCAAAAAATAATCGTCTAAACTTTTGAGAGCATTAATTTATTGCAAGTAAAAAAAATCGTACTTTAGTTTTAATCTACTGAATATCTTTTTGTTACAAAGTTTCAATCATCAATCAAAAACGAATCATTTATTAATCCAAAATCCATAATTATCAATCATTATGAAAAAATCAATCAAACTAATTGTACTTTGTGTTGGTCTTCAACTCTTTTCTTTTGCCATTCTTGCACAAAGTAAAGCAAAACAAATAGAAGAACTTCTTAGCAAATACAACGAATACGGACAATTTAATGGCTCTGCACTCGTAGCAGAGCATGGAAAAGTTATATTTCAACAAGGTTTTGGTCAAGCGAATATGGAATGGAATATTCCAAACCAGCCTGATACAAAATTTAGATTAGGTTCTATAAGTAAACAATTTACAGCTCTTTTAATTGTAAAACTAGCCGAAGAGGGAAAACTAAAACTGGATGTTCCCATTACTACTTATCTTCCAGATTACCCAAAAGAAAACGGAGATAAAATTACCACTCATCACTTATTAACGCATACTTCAGGAATTCCAAATTATACCGATTCGCCAAATTTCTTTAAAGACAAAGCTCGAAATTATTATACTCCTGAAGCTTTTGTAAAAACATTTTCAAGTCTTCCTCTAGAATTTACACCAGGCGAAAAATTCAGTTATAGTAATTCTGGATACTTTTTGTTAGGGTATATCATCGAAAAAGTAACTGGTAAAACGTACGAGCAATATTTGCAGGAAGTTATTTTTACTCCTTTAAAAATGGTTAATTCTGGTTACGATCACAGCGATGTAATTTTAAAAAACAGAGCTGCCGGATACGAAAGAAAAGGAAAAATAATTACCAATGCCGCTTATGTTGACATGAGTATTCCATATGCTGCCGGATCTTTGTATTCTACTGTTGAAGATTTATATTTATGGGATCAGGCATTATATACGACTAAACTTCTTTCAGCAAAATCAATGGAATCGTTATTTAAGCCTTACATCAGCTTGGGAAGACCTGCTTATGGCTATGGCTGGTTTATTGACGAAGTAGACAATGGAGATAAAGGAAAATTAAAAACTATTGGTCACGGAGGCGGAATTAATGGTTTTAATACTATTATCTCACGTTATCCTTCAGATAAAAATTTAATTGTTTTATTGAATAATACTGGCGGAACGGTTTTAGGCGAAATGAACGAATCGATTCGTGCAATTCTTTATAACCAAAAGTTTGAACAGCCAAAGAGATCATTAGCTTTCGAATTATTTGAAACATTCGCCAATAAAGGAACAAAAGCTGGAGTAGACTCTTATAACAAATTAAAAAATGATCCAACTTATAATATTAAAGAAAACGACATGAATCGTGTTGGATATCAATTATTACAAGACGGAAAAAAGAAAGAAGCAATCGAAATCTTTAAAATTAATGTTGCAACTTTCCCTAAATCTGGAAATGTTTATGATAGTTTAGGCGAAGCTTACTTAGCCGATGGCGATAAAAAACTGGCTATTGCAAACTACACCAAATCGGTTGAATTGGATCCTTCTAATGAAGGCGGAAAAAAAGCTTTAGCGGAACTTCTAAAAAAATAAATCTGACTATCATCTATTACTTGTGCTAATTTTGAAAATTGTACACGGATGACACTGATTCGCTAACACGAAGACGCGGATTAGGACGGATTTTTTTATAAATCTTTATAAAATCCGTTTTTATCCGCGTTTTTACGAAGTAAATCTGTTTTATCCGTGTCACTAATATGCTTTAGTAAATTATTAGTCCGTTTAGCAAAACAACAAATAACACATTATCAATAACACTTACGGAATCTTCTTAAAATTGATTTTGTAAGTGTTATTTTTTGTAACAACTTCACAATTCTGCTTGGAGATTTATTGTTGAAAATACTATTTTAGCCCTACCCTAAAACAATAAATTAACCTATGAAAAATTTCAAAAAGCACAGTTTTCTGACTGTTTGTTTCTGCTTGTTTATTTCTTTTAAAAGCATCTCTCAAACCAATTACACTTCGGCCAGAATGCCTTCTCAGCAAAACAAAATCATCATTGATAAAATTGTAGAAGCTACTCATTATAAAAATTATGTAGTCGATTTTTGTCTGTCCAAAATAAATGAAACTTCTGCAAAAGAAGGCTGGAACGAACAAAAAGCTATGGAAATTACCCAAAGTATTAATTATAAAAATTTCAGAGATGCCATCTACAACAGTTTTGTTGTTTTTGATGAAGTGGAACTGGAGACTTTATTGAAAGCATACGAAAAAGATACCTCCTATCAGACCAAAAATGTAATGACCAATAATAAAATCCTTATCAATAATCTGAACATTTTTGCCAATGATATTGTTTTGGGGAAGTATCTCTCCAAATAAGGTTCAAAGAGACAAAGCGACAAAGGTTCAAAGGTTTTAAAACAAAAACCTTTGAACCTATATTTTTAGATTTTAATTCAAAAAACTTGAAACTTGAAACTTGAAACTTGAAACTTGAAACTTGAAACTAATTCTTCGGTCTCAGAACCAATTTAGTTGACGTTTTCACTATCTCTTCTTTATTCAATTTCATTTTTCTAAATTTTCCTGCATTGTACATTTCTGCTTGATCGTCATAATGCTTGCTGAATGGATTTCCAGACTGACCTGTTGGTAAAATACTCCAGCTGTTTTCGATATCAGAGAAATCTACAATTCTTCTGGTTGAAGGACCTCCTTTCGTATAATATTTTCCTTCCTCATTAAATCCGAAAAATAAATTATTGATGACTTCGTTTGAACCTGGAGAATTAAATGGTCCAACATTAAATAGTCCGCGAAGTGCTTTTACTTTTCCTAACGGATGTTCGTGTTCTACTGTATGAACTTGTCCCCATTTCCAATCTGAAATTGTATTTCCTAACTGTTTTTGAAGTGTTGCAACCGTTTCATGAAAAGATTTTGAAACAATTTGCTTTCTGGTTTCTTTTACATTTTTGGTTTTAATATTGTCCCACCAAACCGAATTTTCATTTTTAATCTGATTGGCGATAACTTGTTTTCCAACCGAAATTCCGAGAAATAAATTGAAGTTTTCTTTACCCATTTCATCTTCAAACGTATTTTTCAGATACAGATAAATCCATTTGTTGTAAATCGTTGGCGCAACATCTTCCAGATTGGTTGTTCCTTTCCACGATTTTAAAACTTCTAAAACTTGTTTTTCTTCTGCCGAAACAGAAGTCAAATCAGTATTTGAAATTAAATTTTTCACAACCTCAACGGCAACATCCGAAGTATTATCATAAATCATTTTACTAATAGCTTCTTTATCCCAATCTGATTTTGCATCGAGAATTCCTGATATCCTTTTTGCACGATCTTCCGGAAGATAGTAACCCGGATACAAATAACCATTATCAATAGCTTCCGGCTGGTTATTGGCAGAATAAACATAACCCCATTCTGGATTTTCTGCCGACGGATTTTGTTCGAAATCTAAATATTTTACAATATCATCTTTTCCACTTGCGCCGTCTAGAATTAAATGGGTGTTTACACCTTCATTATGTCTGTATAATTTTCCTGTTGCCCACCATCCAACATTTCCTTTAGCATCTCCATACATTACGTTCAATCCTGGCGCTGCAATCAAACTGGCCGCTTTTTTAAATTCCTCTTTATTTTTAGCATGCGAAAGTCCGTATGCTGCATCCAGAATCTGAATTGGCTGATGCGTATAAGTCCACAACATTGCAATTGGATTTTTCTTTTCCAAACGTTCCATAAAATCATTCATGATTGGTCCATGACGGCTCGATTTAATGGTCAGAACCACATCTGAAGAATCTTTTACTTTAATTGTTTTTTTTCTGATTTCATATTTTGCAAAACCAGTTGGTGTTTGATATTCCGTAGCATCTCCGTCTTTGTTTTTTTCCTGATAAAAATCGATATCATCGTTTTCAAACATCGTCAATCCGTAGGCATAATCACGATTGTGTGCCAATAAAGGAAATGGAGTTCCAGCCAAATAACAACCGTACAACTCATGCTGTGGCGTTACCAAATGCGCTTCATACCAAGTGGCAGGCTGTGAAAAACCGATATGCGGATCATTAGCAAAAATCACCTTTCCGCTTTTTGATTTCTTCGGACCAACAACCCAGCTATTACTACCAATAAATGGTGGAATTGGAGACTGATCCAACATTGCTGTAATCGATTTTGAAATCTCGCTATATTCTTCTGTTCTCTCTTTTGAGATTTTAATTCTCGTTGTATTAAACTCACCTTCGATTCCTAAATCTTTTAGGTAAGAAGCACCATATTTATTTTTAATATCTGTTAATAACGGATCTGTTTTCTGAGCCATCGCAAAACTGAAAGACATATAACCGAAAATATTGTAAACGTCTTTTATGGTAAACTTTTGCTTTTTTACACCAACTAAAGTAAATTCAATTGGCGTTACACCTTCTTCCAGATATTGATTAATTCCGTCCAGATAAGCTTGCGTCAATTTATAGCTTTCGCTGTTTTTGTCTAATTTGGCAATCGCTTTCGCGGAAGCTTCTTCGATACCAATTCCGGTAAAAAACTGATCATTTTTAAGTGCAACTCCACCAAAAATTTCAGCCAATCTTCCTGGAGCAATTCTTCGAAGCAATTCCATTTGCCATAATCTTTCCTGCGCATGTACATAACCAAGAGTGGTCATAGCATCTTTTTCTGAATTGGCATAAATATGTGGTACTCCAAATTCATCAAAATATACTGTTGTGGGTTTATCCAGATTTTTCAATTGCAATTCTCCTTCGTATTTGGGTTTTAAATGAAAAATATAACCACACAAACCAATCCCAAGAAGTACAATAAGTACCAATAAAACCAACAGAATCTTTTTAAGTATTTTCATATCGCGCAAAAAAATATAAATAAATGAATTCTAAAAAATGATGTAAAGAAATTGAAGAATAATGTAAATATCCTTCTTTTTAAAACTCTAAATTTATGTATTTAAAATTAATACTGTAAATGTCAATCTATAAAAAAATAGCGGTCGGAATAATTTCTTTGTTTATTATTGTACTTCTGGCCAATTTTGGACTGAATTACTGGATTAAGAAACAGCTTCCGATTATTATTCACGAGAAAAACAAAACGGCTTACAATATCAATTACGAGAAAATTGAAGTCTCGCTTTTTTCCCGAAATATCTACGCACAAACTTTATTGGTCCATCCTAAAAACGAACCAAAAGACAGTAAAAATGGACTTTTTACAAAAATAGAATCCATCACAATCAAACATTTCAATATTTGGGATTTGGCTTTTCGTGATATTATTCAGGCCGAAAGTATTATCATTAACAAACCCCGAGTAATTTTATATAAAAAAGGCGAAAAACTTTTAAATAACAGCAAAAGCATTAAAAACGAAATCGTCGAACCATTCCGAAAAATCATTGGCGTTTCAAATATTTATCTGAATGACGGAACTGTCGATGTGGTTTCTTTGGATACTCAAAAACCAATTTTCAGCATTAAAAAAATTCTTCTAAAACTGGAAGGCATTTTAATTACCGATGCCACTTTAAAAGAAAAAATTCCGCTTCAATATAAAAGTTATGCTTTGGTCTGCGATAGTTTATTTTATCGTCCGAGCGAATTTTATCACATTACAATTGGCAAAATCAATACCGAAAAGAACTTTTTAGCTATTACTAATTTTGCTAATATTCCGCAGTTTTCTCGTCCGGAATTTGTGAAAAGACTAAAAACAGAAAAAGATATTTATACGCTAAAAGTAGATTCAGCCAGCATTCATAAAATGGATTGGGGATTTAAAGATGATCGTTTTTTCTTTAAAGCCAATTCTATTGTCATGAATCATTTTGATGCAAATATTTACCGAGGGAAAATGCCAAAAGACGATTTGAGTAAAAAATATCTGTACAATCATTTACTTCGAAATATCAAATTTCCATTGCAAATTGATACACTTCAGGTCCTAAAATCAAAATTGGTTTATGAAGAAGAAATAGATTTTTCCAAAGGCCCGGGAGTTTTAACTTTTGACAAATTCAACTTACAGGCGACCAATCTACGAAGTGGTTTTGGACTGAAAAAAACAGCTGATGTAAAGATCAAAGTAAAAACCATTTTTATGAAAAACTCTCCGCTTGATGTCGATTGGAGTTTTAATGTTCTGGACAAAAACGATGGTTTTCACATTCAGGGCGTGATCTCCAATTTTGATGTCAGAGCGATGGGACAATTCAGCAAACCTTATATGAATGCCACTTTTACTGGAGCTTTCCACAAATACCGTTTTAATTTCTACGGAAATGATAATATCTCAAAAGGAAATGCTTCTCTAGATTATGACGATTTAAAAGTGAAATTATACAAAAAGAAAGATCCGGAGAAAGAAGCTAAATTGAAATCGGCTATTGCTAATTTATTGGTTAAAAATGATTCTAAAGACAAAGCCAAAACCGCCGATGTCGAAATCGAAAGAATTCAGGAAAAATCGTTCTACAACTTTTTATGGCGAAGTATTGCAGAGTCTTTGAAGAAGATTTTGATATAATTTTTTTTTTGCCACGAATTATTTTTTTAGAATGATTATCAAACATAGCCTGCGGTTTCAACCGCAGGAACGCTTTCCCGTGGTTGAAACCACGGGCTATATTTATTTATAATTCGTGGTATTCCGAAGAGTTTTGTCATTCCGAGGAACGAGGAATCACACTCGAGAATCGACAAAGATTGGGGCATTCTGTACGGAGTTTCTAGTGTGATTCCTCGTTCCTCGGAATGACAAGATTGTGGGAATAAATGATATGTAATCCACAAAGCTGACAATTATCAGCTTTTAGGAAAATGCTTTTTTCAATATTTGTCTCTATTTTAATTGGAAGACAAATGACAAAAACACCTTTACACACTTTTCATATTCCAGTAATGGGGCTTGCGTACACGATTGACAGTCCGATTCGTGTGGCGCAATACGGGATTTCGTCTGTTATTGCACTTGCTGATGACGACTTGATTGAAAAGATGCGTAATTTTTATAGCACTAAATTCAATATCCCGTACGAAGAAATTACACAAAAATTTCACGATTACCGTGCCGAAAGAATTACTTCTTATCTCAATTTGGTTGACAAAATCGTCAAAGAAAAATTCGAAAATTTCAAAACTGAACTAGCAGAAAGCAAAACTGCTCTTGAAAATTTCATGTCGATGTTGCCAAACACTTCTGACATCAAAAAAGGTTTTCAGAATTTACTCGATGATGGAATCGCTTTTAAAGAAAACCTGCAGTATTATATTGAATCACATCTTTTTCCTGGCGAAATTGATGTGAACATTATGACGAAACTGGACAAAGACAACTTCGTAAAAAACGAACAACTTCCAGTTGAGTTCAACGATGCACATGCAGCATTGAGAGGTTTTGCAAATAGTAACTTAGAATCTTCTGTTGTACTTTCAGCCGGAATGAATCCGAGATTGTTTGGTTACTTTGAAAATTTCAGAGACTTTTTTCCGAATGAGAAGAATGAGCTCAAAAAGAAAATTATTCTAAAAGTAAGCGATTTTAGATCGGCAATGATACAGGGAAATTTCTTGGCTAAAAAAGGCCTTTGGGTTTCAGAATACCGAATTGAATCAGGATTGAACTGCGGTGGTCACGCCTTTGCTACCGACGGACTTCTTTTAGGTACTATTTTAGAAGAATTCAGGCAGAAAAAAGAACAACTGGTACAATCTGCTCATGATTTAATGATTAAAGCTTTACAGGCAAAAAACCAAGCTTTTCCAGAAAAGCCTTTAGAATTAAAAATCACGGTTCAAGGCGGTGTTGGAACTTCAGAAGAACATGAGTTTTTATTGGACGAATATAAAGTAGATGCTGTTGGCTGGGGATCTCCATTTTTATTGGTTCCTGAAGCCACTTCTGTAGATCAAGAAACCCGTAATTTATTGATGAATGCCAAAGAAGATGACTTTTACTTAAGTAATATTTCACCTTTGGGAGTTCCGTTTAATACTTTGAAAGGAACGACAAATGAATTCTTAAAACAAAAAAGAATTCACGAAAATAAAGCCGGAAGTTCGTGCCCGAAGAAATTTTTAGCGTTAAGCAAAGAATACGATCCACACGGAATCTGCACCGCTTCTAAAAAATATCAGGATATAAAACTGGAAGAACTTGAAAGCAAAAAAGACACTTTATCTGCAGAAGATTTTAAGAAAAGCAAAATCAAAATAACAGAGAAATCTTGTTTGTGTGTCGGTTTAGCCAATGCTTCTTATCTTGAAAATGATATCAAAATAAAAGGCCAGGCACAAGGTGTTGTAATTTGCCCAGGACCAAACTTAGCTTATTTTGATCAGGAAGTTTCTTTAAAAGAAATGGTACAGCATATTTATCAAGGAAAATCGGTTTTAAGAAGAGACCGACCTAATTTGTTTGTGAAGGAATTAAAAATGTATGTGGATTATTTTAGAAATGAAATCGAAAATATTTCTGGAGAAGTAACCGCCATTCAAATTAAAAAATGGAATTCATTTAAAGCAAATATTTTGGAGGGAATTGAATATTATCACAATCTTTTCTCTTCTACTTTTTATTTTAAAACAGAAGAAAAGAAAATTAAAGACCAATTCGATTTTTATAAAACAGAATTAAATGCCATTCAAATTCCCACTCTGGAATTAGTATAAGCCAAACCGCCGATTTAGAAATCTAAATCGGCGGTTTTATTTTTATAGAAATTTAATCTATTCTTTCTTTTTGTTTTTGCTGTCAATAACAGCACCTGTTCCCGTTCCTAAAGCAGCACCGGCTAAACCACCAATAATGGCACCTTCGCCTTTTTTCTTACTCACAATTGCTCCGGTTGCAGCTCCGACCCCGGCACCAATTACAGCACCTTTAGCAGTTGCACTCCAGCCTTTCTTTTTAGTAGTTGTTGTCGTAGTTGTTGCTTGCCCATTTGCAGGTTGCTGCACAACAACCACTTTTTCAGATTCAACTTTCTGCTCTTCTTTTATCTTCGCCATTTCAGTCTTCATTGAATCGATAACACGTTGTTTGTTAATTTCAACTTTCATGGAATCAATACTGGCTTGTTTGGCTTTGTTTATATCCTCTTTACTTTGCCCCTGATTTTGACAAGAAGTAAAAATTATTGCTACTAATAATATATATAAGCCTTTCATGATTGTAGTGATTTAAAATTATACACTACAAAATACGGAATATCAGTTATAATGGTTATTACAGAATTCTTTTGAAAATTTATAGGATTAGAAGGTTTTAAGGTGTTGTCGCAGAGATTTTTTAGTAAGTAGTTAAAGCTTTTAATCTCGCAAAATCAAAGAGTTGCAAAGTTTTCCCTCATTTTTGTCATTTCGAGAAACGAGAAATCACAAATTTTGTGGTTAAAGTTTTTTTCACGCAGATTTAAAAAGATTTAAGCAGATGTTCGCAGATTATTTATAGAAATCATTTTAAATCTGCTAGAATCTGCAAAATCTGCGTGAAATAATTTACTTCCCTAAAATTCCTTTTTTCAGAATTTGTCCAAAGTCATACATATCTTCATAAGAACAATACAAAGGAACTGGTGCCAGACGAATTACGTTTGGTTCACGCCAATCTGTGATAACTCCATTTTTCATTAAATAGTCAAATAAAGCTCTTCCTTCTCCGTGAAGAAAAACAGATAATTGCGAAGCTCTTTCTTCTGGGTTTATTGGTGTAATAATTTCAAAAGTGCTTTCTACTTCCTTATCAATTTCGTGAAGAATGAATTCTAAATACGACGTAATATGATCACGCTTTTTAATTAAAGCATCCATTCCAACCTCAGCGAACATTTCTACAGAAGCCAAATAAGGTGCTAACGAAAGAACTGGAAGATTACTAATCTGCCATCCGTCTGCTCCGTGAACAGGATCAAAATTAGGTTCCATTTTAAAACGACGTTCTTTATTATGTCCCCACCAGCCAGCAAAACGAGGCAAATCTGGATTGTTGTGATGTTTTTCGTGAACAAAACATCCGGAAGCATTTCCTGGACCTGAGTTCATATATTTATAACTGCACCAAGCAGCAAAATCTACATTCCAATCGTGAAGTTCTAATTTGATATTTCCTGCAGCGTGTGCTAAATCCCAGCCTACTTTTGCTCCTGCTTTTTGTCCTGCTGCGGTTATGGTTTTAATATCAAAAACTTGTCCGGTATAATAGTTTACTCCGCCAATTAGAACTAAAGCAAGCTCATCACCAACTTCTTCAATTTTGGCTAAAACATCTTCCAGACGAATATTGTGCTCGCCTTCGCGACGTTTGATTTCCACAATTGCATCCTCTGGTTTGTAACCGTGAAAATGAACCTGGCTTTGGAACATATATTGATCTGACGGAAAGGCTTTTTCTTCGCAGATAATCTTATAACGTTTTCCTTTTGGCTGATAAAAAGAAACCATCAGCAAGTGAAGATTTACTGTTAAAGTATTCATCACTGTAACTTCTGACGGAAGCGCTCCCACAATTTTACTCAACGGTTCAGAAAATCTTTCCTGATAATCCCACCAAGGTTTCTCGGCATAAAAATGACCTTCGACAGCCAATTCTGCCCAGTCATTCATTACTTCGTCTATATAAGCTTTGGTACGTTTTGGCTGTAATCCTAATGAGTTTCCTGTAAAATAGATAACTCGTTTATCGTTTACTTTCGGAAATATAAATTGTTCCTGATAATGATTCAGTGCATCTTGTGCATCAAGTTGTTTCGCGAATTCGCGTGTATTTTGAAAAGTCATTGTGTTTTTTGTTTTGCCTGCTAAAATAACAAAAATTGTTTGTTTTGTTTCAGGTTTAAAGTTTCAAGTTTAAATGCTTTGTGTTTTTTAACCGAAAAGTTCGCAAAGTTTTTTTATCAAGCTTAACATTTACAAAACGCTAAGTGCGCAAAGCTTTGCGTTTTTTTGCATCAGCCAAACACAAACTGAGCAAAAAACTCGCGAACTTTGCGGTCAAATTTCTCCACGAGTGCCAAACCTGAAACCTAAAACTTGAAACCATTAAAAACAGAAAACCCGACAGGTTTAAAAACCTGTCGGGTTTGGATCTGAAAAAATTTCAGATTATAATATTAACATCGCGTCTCCGTAAGAATAGAATTTGTATCCTTCTTTAATTGCTTCTTCGTATGCTTTTTTCATTAAATCGTGACCACAGAATGCAGAAATCATCATCAATAATGTTGATTTTGGTGTGTGGAAATTTGTAATCATACAGTTTGCAATACTAAAATCGTGAGGAGGGAAAATGAATTTATTTGTCCATCCTTCGTAAGGATTCAAAGTATTCGCAGAAGAAACAGAACTTTCAATTGCACGCATAGAAGTTGTTCCTACAGCACAAATACGTTTTTTCTTTGCTTTTCCTTCGTTTACGATATCACAAGCTGCTTGAGTGATAATTAATTCCTCAGAATCCATTTTGTGTTTCGATAAATCTTCAACCTCAACTGGGTTGAAAGTTCCTAAACCTACGTGCAAAGTTACCTCAGCAAAATTCACACCTTTGATTTCTAATTTTTTCAAAAGGTGTTTAGAGAAGTGTAAACCAGCAGTTGGCGCTGCTACAGCTCCTTCTTCTTTTGCATAGATTGTTTGGTATCTTTCAGCATCTTCTGGAGTAACATCTCTGTTGATATATTTAGGAATTGGAGTTTCTCCAAGTTCTGTCAATTTATTTCTGAATTCTTCATAAGAACCATCGTATAAGAAACGTAAAGTTCTACCACGAGAAGTTGTATTGTCAATTACCTCAGCAACTAACGAATCGTCGTCACCAAAATAAAGTTTGTTACCAATACGGATTTTTCTAGCAGGATCTACTAAAACATCCCAAAGGCGTTGCTCTGAATTTAATTCTCTTAATAAGAAAACTTCAATTCTAGCTCCGGTTTTTTCTTTGTTTCCGTACAAACGTGCAGGAAAAACTTTTGTATTATTAAGAATTAAAACGTCTCCGTCATCAAAATAGTTGATCACGTCTTTAAACATTTTATGTTCGATAGTGTTTTTTTTACGGTCAATTACCATTAAACGAGATTCATCTCTGTTTTCTGCTGGGAATTCAGCCAAAAGTTCTTTCGGTAAATTGAAATTGAAGTGTGATAATTTCATATTTGAAGTGTAGATTTTTTAAATATCTATTTTAGACTTATTTATCCAAAATTTTAAATCGGATGCAAATATACGATTGTGAGATAGGCGTTGTCAAGTGTTTTGGCGTTTATTTTCAAAAGTCCTTGATTTAATGATGTTTCGAGAACCATTAAAAATGTTTTTTTCTACAAAAAAACTAATTCAACATTTTTTGTCATTTCGACGAAGGAGAAATCGCACGCGGGATTCCGCAAAGTAAATCGCCAATCTTTGTCGAACTTCTAGTGTGATTTCTCCTTCGTCGAAATGACATACTTTGCGATAATATCCAAAATGACGGATAAAAAAACCTCCGGTTGAAACCAGAGGTTATATGATTAAGCTTTATTTTAAATGAACTTTTATAACTTATATGGTTCAAAAAAATTTACAATTCTGAGACTTGAAAGTTTAACGCTTTTAAATCATTCCAAAAATCTGGATATGATTTAGAAACTACTTCTGCATCATCAATAATAATTGGAACTTTTATTGCTAATGGAGCAAACGCCATTGCCATACGGTGATCATTATAGGTTCCGATTTTTACATCTTGATTTATATTTTCAGACTTCACTAAAGTCAAACTGTCATTAGTCACCGAAATATTTGCTCCTAGTTTTGTCAACTCGATTCTTAAAGCTTCGAGTCTGTCTGTTTCTTTAATTTTTAAAGTATGAAGGCCTGTCAAGTGACATCCAATACCTAAACCTAAACATGTCACTACAATTGTCTGAGCAATATCCGGAGTATTATTCAATTCAAAATTTACATCTTGATAATTGAAACCAGCTACTTTTTCCAAAGTCATTTTATTTCCTTGGAAAGTAGTTTTTACGCCCATTTTTTCATAAAGAGAAACTAATTCTGAATCTCCTTGAAGGCTGTTTTCTTTGTAACTGCTCAAAGTAATTTTTGCAGATTCAGATAAAGCTACCAAACTAAAGAAATAAGAAGCCGAACTCCAATCCGATTCTACAACCATTTCTTTTGATTCAACCGATTCTTTAGGGAAAACTTTGATTACGTTTCCTTCAAAACTGGTTTTGATATCTAAATCATTCAGCAAAGCCAAAGTCATTTTGATATATGGAATTGAAGTGATTTCTCCTTCTAAAGTCAGTTCTAAACCGTTATCCAATTTTGAAGCTACTAATAAAAGTGCTGAAATATACTGACTACTTACATTTGCTGCCAAGTTTACTTTTGAAGCCGTTACTTTTTTTCCTTTAATTCGGATTGGCGGATAACCTTCTTCTTTTTCATAAGAGATTTCAACTCCCAATTGTCTTAAAGCATCGACCAAAATTTTGATTGGGCGTTCCTGCATTCTGCTTGATCCTGTCAAAACTACTTCTCTTCCCTCGTTAACCGAAAAATAAGCTGTAAGAAAACGCATTGCTGTTCCGGCGTGGTGAATATCTACAATTTCATCATTTCCTGCCAAAGCTTTCTGCATTACTTCACTGTCGTCAGAGTTTGAAGTATTGGCTAAAGTGATGTTTGGAAATAACGCTTTTAGTAATAACAAACGGTTTGTTTCGCTTTTAGAACCTGTGATATTGAGTTGCGAATCATCAATGGTGAATGGTGAATTCGTCGTTAATTTTAAATTCATGATATTAGTTATGAGTTGCGAATTATGAGTAACATAATCCAAGCGCGCAATTTACCACTCCTCGCCCGTAAATCAAAATTCACGCTGAAATTTCACAATTATTTCAATTTATCATTGTTTTTGTGACGATCTTTATCTCTAACCGATTTTAAGTCCATTTTTTTATCAAAAGCAGCTTGTAAATCGATTCCTGTTTGATTCGCCAAACACAAAACGACGAAAACAACATCGGCTAATTCTTCTCCTAAATCTTTATTTTTATCGCTTTCTTTTTCAGATTGTTCTCCGTAGCGACGGGCAATAATTCTGGCCACTTCTCCCACTTCTTCTGTAAGCTGTGCCATATTGGTTAATTCGTTAAAGTAACGAACTCCATGTTCTTTTATCCAAGTATCAACATCTAGTTGCGCATTTTTCAAATCCATTGCTATATTTTTTTAAGGACGATTTTTTCATTTTGACTAGCAAGCATTTTTTGAAACAGTGTTTTTAATGCATTGTAGTGTTCAGCTGCAAAAATACTATTGTTGATGTCTTTTGAAAAGTTAAATTGAATTTTGTTTCCTTCACTTGAAACATTTAGTGATAAATGTATCGCATTTTCTTCCAAAGAAAATCTGGCAGGTGCTGGAAGTGTTTCTACTACATAGCCTTCTGGAATATCTACATTTACAAAAAGCTTTTCTTGCTTAGGATATCCAAAATAAATTCCCATCTGTCTATTTTCCTGCACAAACGGATTTTTTGAAGGTGTGTAAAACAACATAGGACTTATGTAAAGTTTACCGCCAATACTCTCCACAAAATTATTGGTTTCAAAACTAAAAGTCTCCACAATTGGATCAGATATATTCGAAATTTTATTTGTTATTGAATAATCTGAAATCTTCAAATCACCTAATTGTTGCTCTAGTTTTTCTAAATAGCTGTCTTGATTTCTGTTTCCATTTTGAACCCTAAATTTATAAGCTTCATAATCTGTTCTCTGAATTCTTACTTTACCGTTAATCTTTCCATCTTCATTTAATTTAATCGTGATGCTGGCATTTTCTCTAGATGGTTTTATTGGAACTAAATCAATTTCCTTAGAAGTCCCATCGCTCTTTATCATTCTTCCTTTCCAATTTAAAACATTCAAAGGAAGTATATCAGGCGAAGTAAATTTTCGAGATGCATCTAACAAAACTTGCTTTTCATCTATTTCTGCTGCAACAATCACATAATTAAATCCTGTTCTTGTTGGATAGACGGGAACTCCATTTTCGACCGTACTTACTAAAACTGGATTTGCTTCTATCCCTGCCCATTTCAACATATTAAGCAAGATAAAATTGATTTCTGCTATATTTCCAGTTTGATCTGTATAGGCTTTTTCAACACCTTTATCAGTATAATAACTATTTTTTTCATTCCAGTTCATTTTATTCTGGACGAATTGAAAAATAACATTCATCCTCTCTTTGGGAGATTGAACATTCGCAAGTATCTTTTTTACATCTTCGAGTAAAAAACTATTTTTATTAATTTCTTTGCCAAAATGGTCATCTTTAAAAATTGTTGAAGCCACACCTTCCCATGTAATCGTATAATCCTTTACAGGTTGTTCTGGCATTCGGACCCGTTCCAGCTCATGTTTGATAGAGCCTCTGTAATTTTCGATATTATTGACATACGGTTCTTCTTTTAAGGCTGGAATATCTTTTCCTGAATAAAAAGAGTCTATCTGCTGGTATAAAAAATTCCTGCTCTGGCCATACTCATTTTCATAACTCTGACTTCCTGATACAATTTTAGAACTGTTTTCTATGGTGCTGGTACCTACTAAAAGAGCTTTGTATATATAAAATTCTGGAAACTCCGTTTTGTATTCAAAATAATTTACCGGAATACTAAATTGAAAATCAAAATCCGGAAACTGAACAATGTTTTCTGACTTTAAAACATATTTATATTCCAAAACAGATCCTACTTTGACATTTGGAAATGTTATTCCTTTTTCGTTCCAATATTCATTGATTTTTCTTTTAAATGTTCCCTGATTTTCCAGTTTAGTTTTTTCAATTTTACCATTTTCCAAATTGTACGTCACCGCATTCGAAAAAGACAGCAATTCTTCATTTAAGTTTTGGTATCCAACATAATACTGTACTTTTTGGTCGGCCCATTTTAAGCCTTCTTTTTTGTATATTTTGATTTTAAATTCATATGTATGGATTGCTGAAAAGCCAGTTTTATAATTGTATGTAAAAATAGTTTTTCCTTTTTTGAATAAAATTGCTGCTGGTGCCGAAGAATCTATTGGATGTACTTTTTCCTGAAGTTCTGCAACAGTAACTTTTCCAAGCTCATATTTTTGGGCTTGGACCTCAACATTGTTCCAAAAGAACACAAAACAAATTAAAAGAAAACGAGCTCGCATCTTAGATACGTTTTAAAACTATTTTTTCTGTTTCCTTAGCAACCATTCCTTTGTAGTACTCTTTCAACATATCATATTGCTCATTAGATACAATTGCTTCATTTATTTGATGAGAAATGGATAATTGCAATACACTCTCATTTTGTACAATGTGATATTTAAATGCCCCTAAATTATCCTCCATAGTTAAAGCTCCTGATTGTGGTAATGACTCAACCGTAAAACCATCTGGAATTTTAATCGTTATATTAAATTTATCCATAAATGGGTATCCGAAATCAACTGGATACTCTCGTACTTCTTGTTTGAAAGGATTACTTGTTTTAGCAAAAAACAACATTGGATTAATGTAAATCTTATCTCCAATTAGATCGCATAAATTGGAGCCTGTAAATGAAAAAGATTCAATGGTAGGAAGTAAAAGTTCTTTTTCATTTGTTCTGCTGTAATCACTAATTTCAATCTTTCCACTTTCATTTTCAAGTTTTTCAAGATAAGCATCTTGTTTTACGCTTTCAAAATTATTTCTAAAAACCATCGCATTGTATTCTGTACATTGCCTTCTAACTTTTCCATCAATTTTACCAGTTGGATCAATTGTATAGTTTACAAAAACATTGTCATTAGAGATTGTATTCGGCATTAAATCAACCGCTTCAGAAGTCCCATCTTTACGAATTAAACGTCCCTGCCAGTTCAATGCTCTTAAGGGTAAAATATTTGGTGATGAATATTTAGAAGAAGCATCTAATAATATATTTCCTTGATCGGTTTCTACAGCGGCAATTACATAATTAAAGGCCGTTCTATTTGCAAAAAAAGCAATTCCGTTAGAACGTGTACTCACCAATACTGGATTTGCTTTTAATCCTGCATGACGAAGCATAGCTGTCAGCATTAAATTGATATCGGCAATATTTCCTGTTTTTTCTTTGTATGCTTTACGCACTCCGTTGTCACAAGAATATCCATTGATACCGTTCCAGCCAACATTTGATTTTACAAAATTTAAAATCAGCAAGATTCTTTCTTCATTGCTTTTTGCAGTTGCAAGTAATGATTTTAGGTCTTCTTCGAAATATCCCGTTTTATTTAACTCTGGTCCAAAGTCATCATATTCGTAGATTGTTTTTACAACTGAATTCCAATCTGTTGAATATGGTTTTATTGATTCATTCGGGAATTTAGTCATTGCCAGTTCAAACTGTAGGCTTGACATATAATTATTTACATTATTCACAAAAACTTCATCTTTCATGGCTGGAAAATTTTCTGCAACATAAGTAGTTTTTGCTTCTTGGTATTCTTTTTTAAAAGTAGAATAGGATGGTTTACCGGAAACTAAATCTCTTTCTTTTTCATAAACAGTAAAAGATCCTTGAATAAATTCAGATTTAACTTTTGGCAAAATATATCCTTTTTGTCTCACATTATAAACAAAGTATTCTGGAATATAAGTTACATACTCTGAATAGTTAACTGGAATTTCTTCTTGAAAATCCCAATCGCGCATAAAACTTAAATGACGGCTTTTGATTGTATATCTGTATTCGATAACAGAACCTTCTTTGACATTAGGCAGTGTAATTTTTTTGTGCCCGCTATATTTACTTCGGTTTTCCTTAAAAGTACCTTCTGTTTTCAATTTAGTTTTTTCTATTTTTCCATCGACCAAATTGTATGTTACTGCATCTGAAAAAACTACAGATTCCTCAACTCCTCCCGAGATATAATAGAAAACATCCTGGTTAGCCCAATCGTAACCTTCTTTTTTATAAATTTTAATTCTATTTTCTACATCAGTAACAATTACAAAACCTTGGTCTTTATCATAAATAAATCTAGAAGTTCCTTTTTTATACAAAATAGCGGCAACAGCAGCCGAATCTTTTGGATGCACTTTTTGTTGAAGCTCTGCAACAGATACTTTTCCTAATTTAAACTCTTGCGCTGTAACAGTCGAAACGACAAACAGCAGAAATATTGCATTGATTAGTTTGGGTAATTTCATTGGTTGGGTAATTTATGTTTTTGGGTTAATTCTTGGTTAATATTATTTTGGCGTTATCATTTCGGGAAACTTGCTCCATAAACAATCGATATTCATCATATTCTTTATTTGAATATTTTCCTTTGTTTAAAAACATCGATCTTTTATAGGTTAGTTTGTTAGAATCGTTTTTGATGATTTCGGTTTTATACTCGCCAAATTTTCCTTTCAGTTCATAATTTTGTGGTAGAAATTCAATGCTGAAACCTGCAGGAAGATTGATTTCGATTTCATCCGTATCTAAATAGCCACGCTGAATTTGGAATGGATTTTTACGGTTTCTTATTCGTTTTACGTTTTCTGAATTTTGGTTAAAAGCATCAACAGTAAAAATCATTTTATTCCCAGAAATTACTCCATAATTGGATGCTGTTAATTGAACATCTTCTGTAAAACGGATATTCTCCTTGTCATTTGTAAAAGCTATTCTACCAAGTTTTAAATTGTTTATGTTACTCCAATAATCTTTGTAATGTTTTTCCTTTTCGTGAGGCTGAAATCTTTCTATTTGCCCCTTTCTTCCATATTGAGATCCTTCAGAAGTAATATTTATTACACCAGAAAAAACTCCATTTTCGTCTAAAGAATAATTTCCTTTACTAATCTGAGCATTACTCTTTGGCTCATATATTTTTGTTCTAATTATTTCTCCTCCTTCAGGTTTAATTACGATGACTTTTCTATTATCTGTAAAATTAGCTTGATATCCAAAAGGATCATTTTGACTCGTACATTCTAAAAAAACATAATTTTCTTTATCTGGTATACATAAAACTACATGATTTCCTTCTATTGTAAAGAAATCTTCATCAATATCTCTTAAATCACTATCACCATATAATTCTGTATAATATGATGGAACTCCTACAACATCTAGAAGTGCTCTTGTATAATTTGATAATGCTTTACAATCACCATACCCTAAACGATCAACATCTGCAGCCAGCATAGGTTTAAATCCGCCAATACCTAATTGAATACTTACATATCTGGATTTTTCTTGTACATAATGATAGATAATTTTTGCCTTTTTTAGAGGATCGGATTCATTTCCTACAAGTGCTTTTATTTTACTTTTAGTTTCTTCGGGCAATACTATAGTTTCTGTTAATATTTTTTCTGAAAACCATTTCCCATATTCTTTCCAATTTTTTGCATTTCCATCAATTCCTTCGAGATTAAAATATTCCAAGCTCATTGTTAGTTTTGGATATAATTCTGAAAAAGCTGGACTATAATCTTCAGGTTTGTGAGCTAAAATATTTTTAGCAGAATAAGAAAGCTTTGTATCTGTTTCATCAGTCTTTTTTATATCAAAAACCGAAAACTGAGATTCTTTTTTTCTAAATCCAAGTGTATTAGGATACTTGACATTTATAATGCTTTTCTCCACACTTACAAAATAATTATCCAAAGGAAGCCAACGAGGAATAAATGCAGTATTTGAGGTCTCTATTTCGCTACTATAAACTATTGTATAAGGATATGATATCGGAGTATATTCTAGATAAATATATCTGCCGTCAGAAGCAAGCGTAGCACCATCTGCAGCACTTACATCTTTAAAATCTTTTTTTTTGATTTTTTTGATTTCGTTTCCAAAAGCATCATATATTATTGCTTCTATATTTTTAACGGAAGTTCTTTTATTATAACTTTCGACAGCATTTACAGCACGTGCGCCTTTTTCGTTTAGAACTGTTACTGCACGATCTGTTTTAATAACCATATTCCTTTGTGATAAAATGGAGATATCAGTTAAATCAAATCTTACTACAGCATTTGCATTGTCTTTAAGACTGTCTGAAATTTTAAGAATAGAATAATCATTCTTTTGGGCAAAAGAATAAGAGGTGAAAATTAAAAAAAATAATGCGCAACAAAGGTTTTTCATTAGTAGGGATTTTCGTCAAATATATATTTTTTTCAGAAATCCTTAACAAATGTTTAATAATATTTTACTCCTTGTTTTTACTGTCTATTAAAATCGTGACAGGACCATCATTTAGGAGGTTTACTTTCATATCAGCACCAAAAATTCCGGTTTGAATTTTTTTACCAAATTCTTTTTCCAATGTTTTAACAAAGTTCTCATACATTGGAATTGCGAATTCTGGTTTTGCCGCTTTTATATAAGATGGCCGGTTTCCTTTTTTTGTTGAAGCATGAAGTGTAAATTGACTAACAACAATAATTTCTCCGTCAATATCCTGAACCGAACAGTTCATGACATCATTTTCGTCTCCAAAGATTCTCATCTTAATGATTTTTCCACTAAGCCAATCAATATCTTCTTGAGTATCGGCTTCTTCTATTCCAACTAAAACCAACAAACCTTTTTTAATATCGGCTGTTTTTTGGCCTTCAACTGTTACTGATGCTTCTGAAACTCTTTGGATAACTACTTTCATTTTTATTTTGATCTAAATGCAGCATAATTAATCAGCCGCATATTAAACATATTTAAATTCTTTACGTTAGATGCACTGCGGTGCATCTCTACAAAAAATATTGTCGTCAATTCTTTAAATTGGAATTTGGATTTTTTTTGAATTGGAATTTTAAAAGATTACTTTCTTGTTTCATCACTCGCGGCACGATCTTCACCATAAGTATCCGTTCGATAATGCTCTTCATCACCTTCGAGAATTTTAAGATAACTATTATAGCGCGACCAAGCGATTTCATCTTTTTCTAAAGCAGCCTTAATCGCACAATGCGGTTCTTCTTTATGCAAACAATTGTTAAACTTGCATTGATCTTTTAATCTGAAAAACTCTGGAAAATAACCGCTGATTTCTGATGGTTCCATATCCACAATTCCAAAACCTTTGATTCCTGGCGTATCAATAATTCTGGCATCAAAAGACAAATCATACATTTCTGCAAAAGTTGTGGTGTGTTGTCCTTGCTTGCTTTGTTCTGAAATGACAGAAGTTTTCAAATGAAGACTTGGTTCCATAGCATTTACTAAAGTCGATTTTCCAACTCCCGAATGCCCAGAAAACATGCTTACTTTTCCAATCATCATTTCTTTCAGCTTGTCGACACCTTTGTTTTCTGTGGATGAAATGCGAAGACATTTATATCCGATTTCCGAATAAATATGCTGTAAATACAACTGATCGTCTAAAGTTTGATCGTTTAGTGTATCAATTTTATTAAAAATAAGAATAGCTTCAATTCCGTATGCTTCTGCAGTAACCAAAAAACGATCAATAAAACTTGTAGTTGTCGGCGGATTATCGATTGTAACCAATAAAAAAACTTGATCAATATTAGAAGCAATAATATGAATCTGCTTAGACAAGTTAACCGATTTACGAACAATATAATTTTTTCTTTCGTGAATAGTATGAATCATTCCGGTAACAGCATCAGATGTTTCCTCCAATTCATAATCCACAATATCGCCTACAGCAATAGGATTGGTACTTTTAATTCCTTTTATTCTGAATTTCCCTTTCATACGGCATTCCACAAAATCCCCATTTTCAGATTTTACGGTATACCAGCTTCCTGTAGATTTATAAACGGTTCCTGTCATTCTTGTACTTTAGATTTATGATTTTAGATTTTAGATTGCTCTTAAACCTAAATTCTTTGCAAAGATAAATGAATAATTTAAACCATATAAGTTATATAAGCGAATATAAATAGTTGCTTTTTATAAGCAAAAATCCCCATCACTTCTTTCAAAGTAATAGGGATTTTTTAAAAAACAATCTAATTTCAAATGTGTGATATAATTAAACTCAATAACAAATTTCAAATGAAACTTAATTTATCTTATATCACTTATCTGGTTTAAAGAAAATTATGCGTTGAAAATTTTCTCTTGGTGCCCAATACTTTCTTGGTGAATTGCTTTGAACATTCTTAAAACGAATTCTTCAGTAAGACCTTTTTTCTCCCCTTCTAAAATCATTTTTCCTAAGATTTCGTTCCAACGGTTGTTTTGAAGAATCGCAACGTTTGCATCTTTTTTCACCTGACCAATTTCATCAGCTACTTTCATACGTTTCCCTAACAATTCTAATAAGTTAGCATCCAATACGTCGATGTTAGCTCTTAATTTTTTCATTTTTTGGCTGTACTCATCTGTAGTATCATCCGTTTTTCTGATCGTCAAATCTTTTATGATTTGTTTCAAAGCATCTGGAGTTACTTGCTGCGCCGCATCAGACCAAGCGTTGTCTGGATCGATGTGCGTTTCGATGATCATACCATCGTAGTTCAAGTCTAAAGCCTCTTGAGTTACTTCGAAAATCATTTTGCGATCTCCAGTAATGTGAGATGGATCGATGATTAATGGCAAATCAGGGAATTTATTTTGTAATTCGATAGCAATCTGCCACTCTGGAATGTTTCTGTATTTTGTTTTTTCGTAAGTAGAGAAACCTCTGTGGATAACTCCTAATTTCTCGATTCCAGCCATGTGTAAACGCTCAACACCACCTAACCATAAAGCTAAATCTGGGTTTACTGGGTTTTTAACCAAAACAATTTTATCTGTTCCTTTTAAAGTATCTGCAATTTCTTGAACTGCGAAAGGGTTTGCAGTTGTACGTGCTCCAACCCATAAAACGTCGATATCGTATTCTAAAGCTAATTTACAGTGAGCTGCAGTCGCAACTTCAGTTCCCATTAATAAACCAGTTTCAGCTTTTGCTTTTTGTAACCATTTTAATCCAATTTCTCCAATACCCTCAAATCCTCCTGGACGAGTTCTTGGTTTCCAGATTCCAGCTCTGAAAACACTTACTTTAGAATCTTTTAATTCGTGAGCGATTTTCAAAACCTGATCTTCAGTTTCTGCACTACAAGGTCCAGCTATCACAAGTGGGTGATTTAAATTGAAATCTTCTAACCACTTTCTCATTTCTTTCTTATTTTCCATTTTATTATAGTTTTTACTTTTTAATTGTTAATCCGTTTAATATCTCTTTTATTTTATTTGTGCTTTCCATTTCTTCAAAAATGGCGTTATAATCTTCTTCTTTCAGCAAATCCCTAAACCGACTGAGATTTGAAATATAAGCTTCTAAAGTTTCCAGAACATGTTCTTTATTCTGCTTAAAAATCGGTGTCCACATCGCTGGTGAACTTTTGGCTAAACGAACGGTACTTTCAAATCCACTACCCGCCATATCAAAAATATCCTGTTCGTCTTTTTCTTTATTCATTACTGTTTTCCCAAGCATAAACGAACTAATGTGCGATAAATGCGAAACGTAAGCAATGTGTTTGTCGTGCGAAACAGGATCCATATATCGAATTCTCATTCCGATTGAAGTAAAAAGATTCAATGCTTTTTCTTGTAATTTAAAAGCAGTCTTTTCGACTTCGCAGATAATATTTGTTTTTCCTTGAAACAAACCTCTTATTGCTGCCGATGGTCCCGAAAACTCTGTTCCTGCAATTGGATGTGTAGCGATAAAATTTCTTCTTTTTGGGTGATTGGCTACTGCATCACATATTGGTTTTTTAGTCGAACCTACTTCAAAAACAATCGTTTTATCTCCAACCGAATCCAGAACTTTTGGCAAAACCGTCAGGGCCACATCTACCGGAACCGAAACAATTACAAAATCGGCTTTTTGCAGATCCTCAAAACTTCCAGCTTCATCAATAACTCCAAGATCAATTGCTTCCTGCAAATGTTTTTCGTTGCTGTCGATTCCAAAAATCTTCGAATCAGGATGTTTTTCTTTGATGTCCAGCACCATCGAACCGCCTATTAATCCTATTCCTATTACGTATACTTTCATATCTTTTTAAAAATTCCAAGTCTTAAAATTCCAAATTCCAATTAAATGGCTTCGACTTCGCTCAGCCTGACAATCTGGATAAAAGTCTTGATTCTTGCTTCTAAAATCTTAATACTCTAAAATCGATCTATCGCTTCTTGTACTTTTTCTTCTTTTACACAAAGAGAGAATCTAATATATCCTTCGCCGTTGCTTCCGAAAATCGTTCCCGGTGTAATGAAAATGTGTTTCTCGTATAATATTTCGTCAATGAACTTTTCTGATGACTGAATTCCTTCTGGAAGTTTTGCCCAGACAAAAAGCCCAACTCCTTCTTTATATACTTTACAGTTTAACTTTTCAGCTAATTTTTCCGTCAATTCTCTACGGCGTCTGTAAATTTTGTTTTGATCTTCGAACCAAGATTTATCACATTTTAACGCTGCGATAGCTCCTTTTTGAATTCCGTAATACATTCCGCTGTCCATGTTGCTTTTTACTTTTAGAACCGCATCGATAATTTCAGGATTTCCTAAAACCATTCCGACTCTCCAGCCTGCCATGTTGAATGTTTTACTTAGGGAATTCAATTCTAAAGCCACATCCTTCGCGCCTTCAACCTGCAATAAACTCATCGGATTATCATTCAAAACAAAACTATAGGGATTGTCGTTGATCAATAATATGTTATGTTTTTTAGCAAAAGCAACCAATTTTTCAAATAACGCAAAACTTCCTCTAGCTCCTGTCGGCATGTGCGGATAACCCAACCACATAATTTTTACTTTCGAAAGATCTAATTTATCTAAAGCTTCAAAATCCGGTTCCCATCCATTTTCTTCTTTCAAATCATAATAAACCGGAACTGCCTGAACTAAATTGGTTACTGAAGTATAAGTTGGATAACCTGGATTCGGAATCAAAACGTGATCGCCTTCATTTAAAAATGCTAACGAAATGTGCATTATTCCTTCTTTTGAACCCATAAGAGGCAAAATCTCATTATTCGGATTCACTTCAACACCAAACTGATCACGATAGAAATCCGCCATCGCCTGCCTCATTTCTGGTAATCCCTGATAGCTTTGATAGCCATGTCCGTTTTCATCTTGAATTGCTGCAGCGACTGCTTCAATTACTGCTTTTGACGGACTCAAATCAGGGCTTCCAATTCCCATGTTGATGATCGGTTTTCCTTCAGACATCAACTGACGAACTTCTCTTAGTTTTGATGAGAAGTAGTATTCTTCAACTGTGTCTAATCGTTTTGCTGTTGTAATCATTTCTATTTTTATTAAAAAATGCTTTAGGCTTTATGCCGTAAGCTATATGCTTTTTCTCTTCTTGACTTGTCACCCTGAGCGAAGTCGAAGGGCTTTCCAATTGGAACGCGAGCTTCGACTTCGCTCAGCCTGACAAAACTTTTAACTTCTAACCTATAACTTTTAACCTTCTTAAGGTCTAGTATTCTTATATTCTCCCAACACTTTAAAATACTCAGCCATAATGTTTAATAACGTTTTGGCTTTTGCAAAATCTTCGTATTTCTCAAATGTTACATCTACGAAAAATGAATATTTCCAAGGTGTTTCGATTTTTGGAAGCGACTGGATTTTTGTCAAATTCAGTTTGCAGTCGCTCATTACATTTAAAACTGCCGCCAAGCTTCCTCTTTTGTGATCTAATTCAAATTTGATTGACGCTCTGTTAATTTCGTTTTCCGGCAAAAATGAATTTTGCTTTTTGATGATTACGAAACGAGTCATATTGTTTTTGATCGTTTGAATCGATGATGCAATAATATCCAGATCGTACATTTCAGAAGCTGTTACACTAGCAATTGCTGCAATTCCGGTTAACTGTTTTTCCTGAATTCTTCTTGCTGTTTCGGCTGTATCTTTATCCTCAATCAATTTGATGTTTGGATATTGTTTCAGGAAATCCATACACTGCAAAAGTGCCATTGGGTGCGAATGAACTTCTTTTATGTCATCAATTTTCTGACCTTTTAAAGCCATTAAATTCTGCTGAATATTTAAATAATGCTCTCCAATTATGTGTAAATTATTCTTGTCGATCAAAGCATAATTTGGAATAATCGGCCCTGCAATCGAGTTTTCAATCGCCATAACGGCCTGATCAGATTTTCCGGCAATAAGGCTGTCGATCAATTCTTCAAAAGACAAACATTCATCAATATCCACATTTTCAGAGAAATACTCTTTCACAACCTGATGATGAAATGATCCTTTAATACCTTGTATTGCAATTTTCGTTGTCATATAGTCAAAAAAAAATCCTGATTTGCATCAGGATTGTATATTAGTTTTATTTGTCTTTTATATTTTTCAAATAACCATAGCACAATCCTCACTTCTACTAAAGAAGAAATAAAAGTTGTTGCTAAAATAAAAACGGTTAGTTGCCATTTTGTTTGTGTTATTTTGTAAATTCTCTGCGAATGTATAAATTATTTTTAGTGCACCAAAAAAAAGATTGCATTTTATGAAACAAAAAAGGATTTCTTAACAAATTTAGCCCGTTTTGTATGATAATATAAAAATATCGGCTTAAAATGAGATATTTACAATGGCTTTTTCAGAGATGCTGAGATACTAAGCTCCTAAGATGCTAAGTTTTTTTTGCTAAGAATTCACGAATTAATGTAAATCTTTATGGTTATTTAATTCGAATTACACAAAAAATCATACACTCAAGCAATTTGTGAATTGATTATCTCTAAATTCATAATTACTTTAAACCTTAATTATAAACCTAATCTCTTAGTCCAATTTTTAGGAGAACGAGAAGTGTGAAAAATCCCAAGAACTATTATTTCCTCTTTTTCAAATCTATAATGGATCCCATAAGGAAATCTTGAAATGAATAGAATTTTGACATTCTTATATTTCTTTTGAAAAGCATTTGGATTTCGCGATATTGCATCTATTCCAGCCTCTAAACAAAGTTCAAAATCATATGAAAGACCAATCCGTTGTTCTTCATACCACAGAACAATATCTTCAATATCAAATAATGCTTCTTTTACAAAACGAAGTTTATACACTTTATCTTAGAGATTTCAAATGAGCTTTAACTTCTTCCCACGTATATAATTCAGTTTTTCCTTCTTCCAAATTCTGTATGCGAATATCTAATTCTTTTTTTACTTCATCAGAAATTTCTAAATCATTTTTAGAAACACTGTCCCATAACTGCTCTGCTAAAACAATTTTTTCAGCATTGCTATATTTAGATAAATTTTTGATTTGCATATTTTTATTATTAAGTTGAATACAAATTTAAGCAAATTTAGTCACTAATTATTTAATTCAAAACAGTCCAGAAACAGGATTATTCGAAATCCCAATTTTATTATAATCAAAATTCATTTTTTCTTTTAATAAAGAAGCATATACACTTCTGAAATCAATCTGGTATTTTAAATCGCCATTATCCAAATCCGCTAAATTTGGATTGTTTCCTAAAATTGTTCCTTTGTTATTCCCTCCAATGATAAACATGGGCGCTGCAGTTCCATGATCCGTTCCGTTGCCGTTGTCTTTTACTCTTCGTCCAAATTCTGAGAAAACTACTATTGTGACATTCTGCAATAATTGTGACTGTTTTAAATCGGAATAAAAACTATATAATGAATCGTTTAAATCCGTTAATTTTTTTTCGTGAATCGCGAGTTGATTATCGTGTGTATCAAATCCGCCAAGCGATGTGTAATATACTTTTGAATTTAGATTTCCTTTTATAAGTCTTGCAATCCATTCTAAGTTTTTAGATAATTCGGTTTTTGGATAACTGATTTCAGTTTTAGATTTTGCCAAAGCTTTCTGAATTTCATCAGAACCTTCGGTAACGGAATTAGCAATTTTCCGAACAAAATCTAAATGCGGATTTCTAGACAAAGTCACATTTTCTTCTTTTGGTTTTACCTTAAATCGATCTGGATCTTTTACAGTTATAAAATTCGGTTCAACACCTTTTAAAGCCAAATTATCGATCGAATCTAAATTTATTCCGGCTGTCGCTTGATGTCCGTTGCATTGCAAATCGAGAAATCTTCCGAGCCAGCCTTCGTTTATATATTTATTAGAATCGGTTGCTGTTTGCCAAATTTCCTGGCTTCTGAAATGGGAACGAATTGGTTCTGGATAACCCACATTATGAATTACAGTCAAATCTCCGTTTTGTTGCATTTGGGCAAAATCTTTTAAGGAAGGATGAAATGCCATTCCTTTATTTTTACTGATCACCAAATCTTTATTTAAAGCAATTTTCGTTCGTAAATCATAATACAACGGATCATCATATGGAATAAAGGTATTTAAACCGTCATTTCCGCCATTCAGCTGTACAAAAACGACACATTGTTCTCCCACAATCAAATTGTTCTGAGAACCAAAAGCGTGTAAAAAATCGGGAAGCACAAGCAATCCGCCTGTAAAAGTTCCTGTCAATGTTAGAAAATTTCTTCTGTTCATGATTACTGCTTTTTAGATTAATTGATATTCAGGAAGTTTTGCGATGTAATTAAAAAGTCTGACCACAGCAAAATCGGCGTGCGGATCTTTAGGATCAAAATCGTATTTCAGAAGATTTTCCATATCTTTTTGAGCCGAATCGCTGACATTAAATAATAATCGGTCTGATAATTCAGAAATGATGGTTTTGTTGTTTCCATCCGAATCAAAAGCTACTTTTACGGCAACTTTTTCATATTCTGATTTTTCTTTTTCAACTCCGTTCATCATCGTTTTCAAAACTCTTCGATTGAGACTTTTTCCACTGCATAATAAATCGGCTGTATTGTTTCTTTGAAGATAAATCTGCGAAGTCAGCCAGGAATTTCCACCATCCCAGCCTTTTACATTCACCTGATTGTACAAATCCATTCCCTGCTGTTTTATAAATGCCATAATTGCGGCATCATTTACATTCTCCATCTGCAATTCATCACAAAGCTGTAAAATATAAACTAGGGGATTTTTGATTTTATTTCCCGAATTCTCTTTTTTAAATTCTTCCGTAAAGATTTTGGTCAACAAAGGCTGAATTTCGAATTTTTCTTTTCTAAAATAATCTCCATAATAAACTACCAACTCTTCAGACGGATTATCATAAATAAACCATTTCAGAATTTTTCGGGTAATGAGATACGGAATGTTTTTCTGTTCGAAAATAATATCGACCAAATCGTCGGCTTTCCAGTTTCCTGTTTTACCGAAGTAAATTTTATCGCTGTTATCTTCAATATTTTTTCTGTAAACAGCACCTTCATCGCCAATATTCAATCCGGCCAAAGCTTTTGCACCGTTTTTAATATCGTCTTCGGTATAATTCCCAATTCCGATTGTGAACAATTCAAGCAATTCACGGCTTAAATTTTCGTTGACTTTCCCCTTTTTATTATCGCCATTATCCAGATACCGAACCATAGCATTTGATTTCAGAATCTGTTTGGTTAATTCTTTAAAATTGCCAAAAGCATTTTCACGCAAAATCATATTGTGCTGATAAATCCAGTAATTGATTTTCACTTTTTGAGAAGTCGAAACGAAATGATTGTGCCAAAAACAAACCATGTTTTCGTGCAATGGAAATTCATCATTACGCATTTTAGCAATCCACCATTTTTTGAATTCGGCAGTTACTTGATTTTCTTTTTTCTGAATTTCCTTTTTGGTTTCGGGATCTGAAGTTTTGATTATTTCCCGAACTTGTTTCAACTCTAAAGTGGTTTTAGGTTGATCTTGCAGAAAGTCTGGAAGTGTTGTATCAAATTTCGAATTATAAGATTGCTTTAGAAATTTTTCTAAGCCGAGTTTTTCAATTTTTGAAGTTTGTTTTCCTGAAAAACCTAATCGTAAGGACCAAAGATTGCTTTTTTTCATGGTTCAGAAATTATTACAATAAGACTCAACTTTCTTTTAAAGGTTTAATTTTAAAAGATTCTGAGGTGCTAAGTTTTGAAAAAGTCTTTGGTATTAATTAGAACGGGGAATTTTTTGGGATATTGTCTGTTTAACATTGCGCAATGATAATCGGCATAGCCCGTGGTTTCAACCACGGGAAACGAATTGGGGTAACGCGTTGTGTTCCCGTGGTTGAAACCACGGGCTATGTTTTACAAAAAAAAGTCAACCTTTTTAATATAAAAATTCATCAACGAATTCTTTATTTTCATTTAGATATAGAAAATAATTAGCTTTCTTTTTCTGATTCTTATGAAGCTCTAATTTGATTTCAATACATGGAGTTGGAATAAAATCATGGTCGATTAAAATCGAAATGGATTTTGGAATAATTTCGACAATATCCGATTCTACAAAATCAATTTTCTTCAAATATTCTTGAGCCAACCCATAATATTCGTTTTTATATTGAACAATATTTAAATCCATTCGAATATTAATATTTCACTTTTTTCCAGCAATGATCAAATTTTTCAATATCGTCAATTAAAAAAGCTATTTTTTTATCATTGACTTTGATAAACCTCATTAGTTGTCTATTATCGTAAAGCAATAAAGTATCACCAAGCATTTTCCATTTCCCATGTTCCTCTTTTACACTTTTTATAGCATTTTTTCTAGCCATCTTTCTGGAATTATACTTTTGGTCTGACAGTCTATAACTATAATCATCCTTCAGATACAATACACTAACTCCATAAAAATACCCATTTGCAGGATAAGAATCGTAAGCAATTCTATAAATAATATCTCTCTTTTGAGCAAAGACAGAGTTAACCAAAAAGAAAACTAAGACAAAAATTTTATTCATACCAATTACCTAATACGTTTAACAACAAATAAACAAAAAAAGCAGCTATCAAAACGACAACTGCTTTTCATATATCAAATTAAAAATCTAAAATCTCAGATCTAAATTCTAAAATCATTTAAGACCCACACATTTCACAATCCTCAGGATCTGCCGCTTGTGCTTTTAAAAGCATCGCTTTGTAATCCTCAACGCTGATTGCTTCCGTTTCTTGAACTAAAGATGGAGTTTCTTCTTTTTTATCATTGTTTAATGTGAATTTAATTGCATCTACAGCCGCTTTTGTTCTTAGGTAATACATTCCTGTTTTTAAACCAGACTGCCAAGCATAGAAGTGCATTGAAGTCAATTTAGAATAGTTGGCATCCTGCATGAACAAGTTTAACGACTGAGACTGGTCAATGAAATATCCTCTTTGACGAGACATATCGATAATATCTTTCATCGACATTTCCCAAACTGTTTTATAAAGATCTTTCAAGTCTTGCGGAATCTTATCGATGTTTTGAACAGATCCGTTATGACGCATAATCTCTTGTTTCAAATCTTCGTTCCATAAACCTAATTTTACTAAATCTTCAAGTAAATGTTTGTTTACTACGATAAACTCTCCAGACAATACACGACGTGTATAAATGTTTGAAGTATAAGGTTCGAAAGCTTCGTTGTTTCCTAAGATTTGAGAAGTCGATGCAGTTGGCATTGGTGCAACTAATAATGAGTTACGAACTCCATATTTTACAACTTCTTTTCTTAATGAAGCCCAGTCCCAACGACCAGATAATTCTTCATCTTTTAATCCCCACATGTTGTATTGGAATTCTCCTTGAGACATTGGCGATCCTTCGAAAGTTGAATACGGCCCTTCTTCTTTTGCCATTTCCATAGAAGCGGTTACAGCAGCGAAGTATAAAGTTTCGAAAATTTCTTGGTTTAATTTTTTAGCCTCATCACTTGTAAACGGCATACGTAACATAATAAAAGCATCTGCCAAACCTTGCACTCCCAATCCAACTGGACGGTGGCGCATGTTTGAGTTTTCAGCTTCTTGTACTGGATAGTAATTTCTGTCGATTACTTTGTTCAAGTTACGAGTTACACGTTTTGTAACATTGTAAAGTGATTCGTGGTTGAATTCTCCATTTTCAATAAACATTGGCAATGAGATTGATGCCAAATTACAAACTGCGATTTCATCTTTAGAAGTAAACTCCATAATCTCTGTACACAAGTTAGAAGAACGGATTGTTCCTAAATTCTTGTGGTTCGATTTACGGTTTGCTGCATCTTTGTACAACATATATGGCGTTCCGGTCTCAATTTGTGACTCAAGGATTTTCTCCCATAATTCACGAGCACGGATTGTTTTTCTTCCTTTTCCTCTAAATTCATAATCCGTATACAAAGCTTCGAATTCTTCTCCGTAAACATCATATAAACCTGGACATTCGTTTGGACACATTAAAGTCCAAGTTGAATCTTCTTGAACACGTTTCATGAATAAATCTGAAGTCCACATTGCGAAGAATAAATCTCTTGCACGCATTTCTTCTTTTCCTGTATTTTTCTTTAAATCCAAGAATTCAAAAATATCAGCATGCCAAGTTTCAATATAAATCGCAAAACTTCCTTTACGCTTTCCACCACCTTGATCTACATAACGAGCTGTATCGTTGAACACTCTCAACATCGGAACAATTCCGTTTGAAGTTCCGTTTGTACCGCGAATGTAAGATCCAGTTGCACGAACGTTATGAATAGAAAGCCCGATTCCTCCCGCTGATTGCGAAATTTTAGCTGTTTGTTTTAATGTATCATAAATACCGTCGATACTGTCTTCCTGCATTGCCAAAAGGAAACAAGATGACATTTGCGGTTTTGGAGTTCCCGCATTGAACAACGTTGGCGTTGCGTGCGTAAAGAACTTTTTAGACATTAAATCGTAAGTTTCAATAACTGATTTTAAATCGTCTAAGTGAATCCCAACAGAAACACGCATTAACATATGCTGCGGACGCTCAACGATTTTTCCGTTTATTTTAAGAAGATAAGAACGCTCTAAGGTTTTAAAACCAAAATAATCGTAATTAAAATCTCTTGTATAAATGATGTGAGAATCTAAAAAAGCAGCGTTTTCTTGAATCACTTTGTAAACATCATCAGCAATTAATGGCGCATCTTGACCATTTCTTGGATTAACGTAGTGATACATATCTTTCATCGTTTCTGAGAAAGATTTTTTGGTATTTGAATGCAGGTTAGAAATTGCTACACGAGCTGCTAATTGAGCATAATCAGGATGCGCAATTGTCATAGAAGCCGCCGTTTCTGCTGCAAGATTATCCAATTCAGAAGTCGAAACCCCATCATACAATCCCTCGATAACTCTCATGGCTACCTTAACTGGATCTACAAGCTCGTTTAAGCCGTAACACAATTTTTTGATTCTTTCTGTAATCTTATCAAACATTACGGGCTCTCTGTGGCCATCTCTTTTTACTACATACATAAGCTTACCTTTTATGGTTATTGAAAAAATTAAAGTAACTAGAAAACGAATTCCAGCACTTAAACATTGCGTGTTTTTAAATTAATTTTAGAGAATTACCAAATTCTCAATAGTTACTTGTTTCAAATTCGAAAATCGAATTTAAATACGTCAAAAATTGCTATTGAACCTGCGACTTGGGGAAAGAGGCTCAACCTTAAAAAAATAATCTGTAATCTTTTTTTAGTATCTCTAGAAGATAGACACTAAAAGTATTTTTGTTGTCTAAAAATCTGCATCGAATGAAATTTTTTGAGCATCGCTGTCGTTGTTCATCACACCTGACTTTTGATACTCTGCAACACGTTTTTCAAAGAAATTAGTTTTTCCTTGAAGAGAAATCATGTCCATGAAATCGAATGGGTTCGCAGATCCGTAAACACGCTCACAACCTAACTCTACTAAAAGTCTATCGGCAACAAACTCTAAGTACTGCGTCATTAAAGTCGCGTTCATACCAATTAAACTTACTGGAAGAGATTCCGTGACAAACTGTCTTTCGATATCCAATGCATCAACAATAATTTCTTTAATTCTTTCTTTTGGCACTTTGTTTACCAAATGGTGATTGTGCAAGTGAACAGCAAAATCACAGTGTACGCCTTCGTCACGAGAAATCAATTCATTTGAGAAAGTCAAACCTGGCATTAAACCACGTTTTTTTAACCAATAAATTGAACAGAAAGCTCCTGAGAAAAAGATTCCTTCAACTGCAGCAAAAGCAATAAGTCTTTCAGCAAATGAATCTGATTCAATCCATTTTAAAGCCCATTCTCCTTTTTTAGCAATCGCAGGAAAAACTTCCAAAGCATTAAACAATTCTGTTTTTTCAGCTTCATCTTTAACGTAAGTATCAATCAATAAAGAATACGTCTCACTGTGAATATTCTCCATCATGATTTGAAATCCATAGAAAAACTTCGCTTCAGCATATTGAACTTCATTTACAAAGTTCTCAGCCAGATTTTCATTTACGATTCCGTCAGAAGCAGCAAAAAAAGCTAAAATATGTTTAATGAAATATCTTTCATCGTCATTCAGCTTATTATTCCAGTCTGTCAAATCTTGGTGTAAGTCAATTTCCTCAGCAGTCCAAAAACTTGCTTCCATCTTCTTATACCATTCCCAAATATCATGATGTTTAATCGGAAAAATAACGAAGCGGTTTTTATTTTCTTGTAATATTGGTTCGATTTGAGACATGACAGATCTTGTTAATTTTTGTATTGAATTTTGCGCTTAAACAAGCAGTACAAAGATTGTCAATTAACGCCAAAAATAAAAGTCAAACTTATTCACAATCGGGCGTAGTTTTTAACAACGACCAAAAATTGAGATATTTTTCAGACAATAATCAATTATTTGTAAATGAGATATTTAAACACAACAAACACTCGAAAACAGCCGTAAAATATAGACTTTTAAATATAAAATGCAAGTAATTTTTAATAGTTTTCAAAAAAGATTTTTTGAGTCAAAACTTTATTTTTTTGAGTTAAAAATAGATAGTCAAAAAGACTATATAACGGATAGGTATTTTTATGAATTTTTAAGCTCCTCGGCTACTTTTTCCAGTTCCATATACCAATCCTCACCAAAACGTCTTATTAATGCTTCTTTGACAAATTTATAAACAGGAACTTCCAATTCTTTTCCTAAAGAACAGGCATCATCACAAATATCCCATTTGTCATAATTAACCGCTGCAAATTCTGTGAAGTCCTTTACACGAATTGGGTATAAATGACAAGAAACTGGCTTTTTCCAACTTACGATTCCTTGGTTATAAGCCTGCTCAATACCGCAAAGTGCCGTTTTTCCATCAAAAATTACATAGGCGCAATCTTTATTATCGATAAGTGGTGTTTCAAGATCTCCATCGGTTCCTTTAACCCACGTTCCCTGTGCTTCGATCGCTTCGATTCCTTCTTTTCTTAAAAAAGGTTTTACTTTTGGGTAGATTTCTTCTAAGATTTTAGTTTCAGCCTCGTTCAAAGGCGCACCCGCATCTCCATCAACACAACAAGCTCCTTTACAAGCAGACAAATTGCACACAAATTCTTTTTCCAGAATATCCTCTGAAATAATAGTTTTACCTAACTGAAACATGATATAAAATACTGTAATTTATAAAGTGCAAAGATAGTCAAAGAAAGCAGATAAAAAATGTACCACAAAGATTCGCAAAGGTTTCTCGTAAAGATTCACAGAGAATAATTCTATTTCTACTCTTTTATAATTTAAACTTCGCGAATCTTTGCGGAAAATCTTTGCGAAACTCTGCGGCAAAAATCATAATTGTTACAAATATCACTTTTTTAACACTTAAAACATGTTTTTATAACAAAAATACATTCTATCAAAAAAACACCTAATTTTATTATTTACTTTTGCAGCAGTTTTAAACGCTTAAAATCAAAACGATATGCTAGAAATCGACTTCAAAGAAATCATTACCGTCAGCATGGTACTTTTTGCCGTAATTGATATTGTAGGTTCTATTCCAATTATTGTCAACTTAAGAGCAAAAGTGGGACATATAGAATCTGAAAAAGCTTCTATTGTTGCTGGAGCTATTATGATTGTTTTTCTTTTTGTTGGGGAAGGCTTACTGAACCTCATCGGTATTGATGTTCATTCATTTGCCGTTGCGGGGTCTTTTGTATTGTTTTTTCTGGCTTTGGAAATGATTTTAGGAATTCGAATATATAGAGACGAAGAACCAGGCTCTGCTTCTATTGTACCATTGGCTTTCCCATTAATTGCAGGAGCGGGAACTATGACTACCTTATTGTCCCTTCGCTCGCAGTTTCATACTATTAATATTATCATTGCCATTTTACTCAATATCATATTGGTTTACATTGTTTTGAAGTCTTCTAAGAAAATCGAAAACCTACTGGGAGAAAATGGACTTGGAGTGGTTCGCAAGACATTTGGAGTGATACTTTTAGCAATTGCTGTTAAATTATTCGCCGCTAATGTTAAAGGTTTGTTCGTCTAAAATTTATTTTTATACTTTTACCCCATAAAATTTCTAAAATACAACTTTAAGGCATATTTCGCACTTTAAAGTTCTACTTTATTATTTTAGGCAAACAAACCAATCTTATGAAAATTTTTACTTCAATCTTAGTGCTTTTAGCATTAGCTTTAATTGTTTTTAATATTACGCTATTAGATTTTAAAAATCCTTTTCAAGGAGACAGCATGGTAGCTTTTATTGGAATCGCCGCTTCATTTTGCGCCGTTTTAATTCTTTTGATTTTTAGGATATCAAAAAGAATTGAAGAAAAAATGAATGACAACAGATAATATATGTTTGATGTTTTAATTATCGGAGGTGGCGTATCAGGAATCTCCTGCGCTCTTGTCTTAGGATCGGCAAAAAACAAAGCTTTTGTTACCGATAAAAAAATCGGAATTTTTACGCATCAAAAAACTTCTTCTCTGCAAGAAGCAATTTTTTATAATGCTTACGGAATTTCACCAGGTAAATTGGGTTCTGAATTACTTACAGAAAGCACTCAGGATCTAGCCTCGACTTATCCTCATATTCAACAGATTCCAAATGAAAAGGTAATTAAAGTAGAAGGAACATATCCTGAATTTACTGTTACTACCAACAAAAACTCTTACCAAACAAAAAATGTTGTAATCGGAATTGGTTCTGCCAACACTTTTGACATTGAAGGTTTAATGCAATATATTGAACCTCATAAAAAAGCACTTCCTGAAAAACAGCGTATTCAGCTTAAAAATGAAGATCATAAAGTGGCTGACGGAATTTACGTTATCGGCACTTTAGCAGGCTGGAGAAGTCAATTGGCAATTGCCGCCGGAAGTGGCGCTGCAGTCGCAACAGATATTCTTACTTTATGGAACAATGGTGTACAAACTCACGCACACGATAGTATTCGATAAATTATATTTAAAAACCATATAAGTGATATAAGTTCATTTAATCTATGCACGAAGCATATATGAACTTATATCACTTATATGGTTTATTTTTTAATCTTTGACTATTTTACCGAAACAATTTCTGTTACTTTAATATGGTTTTCGTCATCGGTTTTCCATTTTTCTCCTTTTACAGCAACTACATCTCCAATTTTTAATTGTTTATAGTTTTGAGGCCCGCCAACATTTACAATACTGATTGTGGCGAAATATACTTCTTTAGCATCTGTTGTAATTTTTGCTGTGTAACCGTCTTTTCCTCCTTCTATAGATTCTACTTTTCCTGAAATTGTAGCATTGGAATCATTTTTCATAGTAGTGCAAGAGATTACGAAAGCCATTATAACTGCTAGTAAAGTTATTCTTTTTAGATTTTTCATATATTTTAGTTTAACCGCGAAGTTCGCAAGGGTTTACGCTAGGTTCGCAAAGTTTTATTTTAAGTTTATATTATTTTCTTTTCCAAGATTCATGCCAGCTGAATACAGCTTCCCGCAATAACCTTTAGATTATTTTCAAATTGTTTCCAGACTCTAATATATTTGAAGACGCCGTTTATTGGAGTTGTTTCGTAAAGTCCTTTTAACGAAATGGTAACAGCAACCACAGCAGAATCGTCAATCACATTAATAATTTGATCTGAAGCCTCTAAAAAATCGATTTTCATTTTACCTGACCGATACGTTTCTAAATCGAACGCTTTAGTTATGGTTTGCCCATCCGGTAAATTGAATAATAAATCATCATGAAGCATTTTCTCCAAAACCAAAACATCCGAATTTTTAATTGCAGTCAGAAGTTCTATTTCTGCATCAATTACGGTTTCTATTTTCATTATATAAAAATTGAAGTTATTTCTTTGGATTGAGAATTGTTTTAATCATGGCATCATCTTTTAAGATTACGTCATAATAGTATAATTCTCCAAACAGTTGTCGCGCAAATTCAGCTGTAATATATCGATTTACAAGAGCTTTGGTTTTGTCCAGTTTTAAATCTAAACCAGTCAACAAAATATAATTTTTAAACTTCTTGAAGTACACATCGGAATTCTTCATTTTTGCTAAAAACGTATTGAAATTATCTCCTGCAAAAGCATTTCTGTCTTTGTCTAATTCTTCAAAAACAAAATGACCTACAATTCCGGTCTGCAATAAATAACCCACGTTTTCATTTCCGTGCTCAGCTTCCATCGGAACAAAAACATCAGGAACGATTCCTCCTCCGCCATAAACGATTTTTCCTTTTGGCGTTTTGAATTTTAAAGAATCTGCTACTTTAATACTGTCTTTTGCATACAATTCTCCTGTTGCAATTCTAGACTCAGATTCTTTAAAATATTCTTCGTTTCCTTTTTTATAAGGTTTTTGAATTGATCTTCCGGTTGGCGTATAATAACGGGCTACTGTCAGTCTTACTGCAGATCCGTCATTAAAATCCATTTCGCGTTGTACCAAACCTTTCCCGAAAGAACGACGTCCAACAATTGTTCCGCGGTCATTATCCTGAATCGCTCCAGCTAAAATTTCGCTTGCAGACGCACTGTTTTCATTAATTAAAACATATACTTTTCCAGTTTCAAAACTTCCGGCTTTTGTCGCAAATGTTTTATCAATCGAACCATTTTTGCTTTTTGTAAAAACGATTAATTGTTTGTCTTTCAAAAATTCATCCGCAATGGCGATTGCTTCTTCCATGTAACCTCCGCCATTATCACGAAGATCAATTACTAAAGATTGAATTCCTTTCTGTTTCAGTCTGGTTAAACCTGTTTTAAATTCGTTGAAAGTAGTTTCGGCAAAACGATTTATTTTGATGTAACCGATATTATTTCCAATCAGTAAAGAAGCATCAACACTCTTAATTGGAATAACATCTCTTTTTACTTTAAATTTTAATTTTTTCTGTTCTGATTTTCTAAAAACAGTCAATTCAATTTCAGAGCCCTGCAATCCTTTTAATTTCGAAAACAAACTATCTGAAGGCAATTTTCGACCGTATAATTTAGTTTTTCCGGCATATAAAATTCGATCACCCGATTTTAGTCCCGCTTTCGCTGAAGGACCGTTTTCGATTGGTTTTATAATCGCAACCGAATCTTTATACATATAAAAATTGATTCCGATTCCAACGAAATCCCCTTTCATACTTTCAGCAACCTCAGCTTGTTCGCTTGGCGGAATATAAACCGAATGCGGATCTAATTTGGAAAGTATATTGTCTACTGTAAGATTAACGATAGAATCTGTATTGATGCTATCAACATATTCATTATTGATAAAATCAATCAGTTTGTTGAGTTTGGTTTTAGAGTAATTTTTAGCCAAAAACTGATCATCGGCGGGAGCGTTCATAAGGCTTCCGACAACCGTTCCCAGAGCAAAAGTCGCTCCGATTATTATGGGTAAATATTTCGAATTAAATTTCATTACTCTTCTAAGTCAGGAATATGTTGTACTTCAACACCTGCTTTTATTAAAAATTGAATTCCGGAATCATCACGATATCCATCTTTATACACCACTCTTTTTATTCCAGACTGATGTATTAATTTACTGCATTCCTTACAAGGCGAAAGCGTAATATATAACGTTGCACCTTCGCAAGACTGTGTTGATCTTGCAACTTTCAAGATTGCGTTTGCTTCGGCATGTAAAACATCCCAACGCGTTAAACCTTCTTCGTCTTCACAGCAATTTTCAAATCCGGATGGCGTACCATTGTAGCCGTCAGAAATTATCATTCGGTCTTTTACGATAATAGCGCCAACTTGTTTTCTTTTACAATATGAAAGCTGACTCCACTCTTTTGCAATTCGCAGATACGCTTTATCGTATTTATTCAATTTTTTTACTTCCATTTATTTTATCTGTGCCAAATCGGACTTTCAATAATCATTGGAATTACAACTCCAATAACAAAAGCCGACATTACCAGTGCCCAGTCGCGTTTTGAAAAACGGAAAACTGTCTGCACTATATATGATATTACCAAGACCACAAAAACTACTATTAACTGTGCCGCTTCTATACCTAAAGCAAACTCTCCCAAAGGTAATAATTTTGACGTTGCAGATCCTCCTAATATGGTTTTGAAATAATTGGAGAATCCTAAACCGTGAATAATACCAAAGAATAAAGTTATGAAAAATACCAGATTTACACTATCATTTTTTGAAGTCTTTCCTGCTGTAAATAAATGATATAAAGCTGTTATTAAAATCGTAATCGGTATCAGGAATTCTACAAGATCTACTTTTATTGTGATTATCCCATAAACCGAAAGAATTAAAGCCAATGTATGTCCAATAGTAAATAATGAAACCAACAGAAAAATTCTTTTCCAATCTTTAAACAAATACGGAACTGTTAGGGCGATTAAAAAAAGAACATGATCGTAAGCATGAATATCTAAAACGTGTTTTAATCCTATTTGAAAGTAAATCCAAAATTGTGACATAGGTAATCTATAATTTAAATAATTAGGGGCTGTAAACTTACGATTAATTTTCAGAATTAAAGATTTAGGCTATCAAATCCTTCAAGAAAAATAAGTTAAATTTTATGAGAAATTTAAATTTGTCAAATTAAAATAAGATTTATATTTGCTCGATAAAAACCTTAACTAATTATGGCATTTTCAGAATTATTTGATAACGAATTCAAACAAAGAAACAGAGGTCATTTCTCTGCAATTGTGCGTGTCGCTTTTGCTGACGGGAAAATAACTCCCGAAGAGCAAGAGTTTTTGGACAAGCTTGCTTCAAGATTAGAAATTTCAGAAGACGAGTACAAAGAAATCCTTGCCGATCCTTGGAAACATCCTATAAATCCTCCTTATTTATATACACAGCGTTTAGAGCGTTTGTATGATTTAGCAAGAATGGTCCACGTAGACCATCACTTAGGAGACAAACAAGAAGTAATGTTAGTTCGTATGGGACTAGCTTTAGGTTTTACGCCAGGAAACGTAAACTATATTGTTTCAAAAGCATTATCTCTAGTGGACAAAAAAGTAGATTTAGATACTTTCTTGTTTGAAATGGAGAATATGAATAAATAGTATTCAGTAATCAGTTTTTAGTATTCAGTTTTTTACTGATTCTAAAATTGAAGCTAAACTCAATTATAAACCCGACAGGTTTGAACCTGTCGGGTTTGTTGTTGTTAATCCAGAGTAACTAGAAATCTGAAACAAAAAAAACCTAACAGATTTTAAAAATCTGTTAGGTTATCTAAGACTGAAAACTGAGACCGAGACTGAAAACTTATTCAGCCGCCATAAATTCTTCCGCTTTTTCTACCATATTATAGCTTCCGCAGAAAAATGGAACTCTTTGGTGCAGTTCTGTAGGCTGTATTTCCATGATTCTTTTAAATCCGTCTGTTGCTTTTCCTCCTGCTTGTTCTGCAAGAAATGCCATTGGATTACATTCGTATAATAAACGTAATTTCCCTTTTGGCGCTTTTGAACTTGTTGGATAAATATAAACACCTCCCTTAATCATATTACGATGAAAATCTGCAACCAAACTTCCTATATATCTTGAGGTATAAGGTCTATCCCCTTCTTCACGCTGACAATACTTGATGTAATTTTTTACTCCCTGCGGAAAGTGAACATAATTTCCTTCGTTTACCGAGTAGATATTTCCATTTTCAGGAAATCTCATATTTGGGTGTGAAAGATAAAATGTGCCAATTGCTGGATTTAGTGTAAATCCGTTTACGCCATGTCCTGTGGTATAAACCAACATAGTCGAAGTTCCATAAATTACATAGCCTGCTGCCACTTGATTGATTCCCGGTTGTAAAAAATCCTCGCTAGTTACCGGAGTTCCAATTGGCGTTACTCTTCTAAAAACAGAAAAGATAGTTCCTACCGAAACATTAACATCAATATTTGAAGATCCGTCAAGCGGATCCATTAAGATCACGTACTTATTATTATGACAGTTGTCGCTCCCCTGAACTGTAATATAATCGTCGTTTTCTTCTGAAGCAATACCACAGACAATCTCACGGTTTATTAACGTCTGGATAAATACTTCGTTGGCATAGACATCTAATTTTTGCTGGTCTTCTCCCTGAATATTCTGTTCGCCCGCGGCGCCAATAATATCCACCAAACCCGCTTGGTTTACTTTATGATTGACCACCTTGGCCGCCAATCTAATAGAGTTGATAATTCGCGAGAGCTCTCCCGACGAATACTGAAATGCTTTTTGGTTCTCAATAATAAACTCTCCCAGTGTTTTATTGCGTTCTTCCATTGCTAAATCGTTATAGTTTTATTTTTAAGTCACAAATATCGCTTATTTTGTGAGAATGATTTAAAAATTATTTTGTTAGTTTGCCCTTATTGTATATTTGCTAATATTTTGCGAAAAGCAACTTTTAAAATGATTTTTATTTGATAATAATTAAATAAAAATACGAATACATAAAATTGCTTCTTTCAAATGTTTGTGAAAACAAATTCTACATTAGGAAAAAGCAATACTATAAAGGACAAAAAAATAAAGTTTACCAATTATGAATATTAGAAAAGGAAATCCTGAGGACATGAAATCGGTTTTAGGATTAATTCAGGAGCTGGCAATATTCGAAAAAGAACCTGAAGCTGTAGTGATTACAGAAGAAGATTTAGTTCGTGACGGATTTGGAGAAAAACCGCTTTTTCAGGTTTTTGTGGCGGAGGTTGAAAACGAAGAAAAACAAAAAGAGATTGTTGGAATTGCTTTATACTACTACCGTTATTCTACTTGGAAAGGAAAAACAATCCATCTTGAAGATCTGATTGTAAAAGAAAAAATGCGCGGTACTGGTTTAGGATCGGCACTTTATGCTGAAATCATGAAACAAGGCAAAAAAGACGGAGTTCGAAGAGTAGAATGGAACGTTCTTGCTTGGAATACGCCAGCCGTTAATTTTTACAAAAATTCTGGTGCCAAAATCCTTGACGATTGGCAGGTCGTTCAAATGGATGAAGCGGGAGTTAATGCGTTCTTAGAAAAATTATAAAATTTATTTTGCCACTAATTCCACCAATTTCCACTAATTAATATTCGTGCTAATTCGTGAAATTGGTGGCAAATCGACACAGATTATAAAATCATTTTAATTCTTATAATCTGTGGCAACAAACAAAATACTAGATTTCCTCAAATCTAAAATCTAAAATCTAAAAAATCTAAAATTAAAAATGAGAGTATTTAAATTTGGTGGTGCGTCGGTGAAAGATGCAGATGGAATTAAAAACGTATACGACGTTTTACAAAAAGTGGGGTATGAAGATGTAATATTGGTTGTTTCTGCTATGGGAAAAACAACAAATGCTCTTGAAGTTGTAATTAAGAATTACTTCGAAAAATCAACAGAGCTAAATTCTTCTGTACAAGAAATTAAAAAATACCACAATCAGATCTTATTGGATTTATTCGAAGATGAAAATCATGACGTTTTTGCAGCTGTAAATGCACAGTTTGATGAACTGGAGTACTTTTTAGCTCATAATAAATCTCCAAACTACAATTTCGTTTACGATCAGGTTGTGAGTTTTGGTGAATTGATTTCAACCAATATTTTAAGTCATTATATGAATTTCAGAGGAATTCAGACACAATGGCTTGATGTTCGTAATTTTATCAAAACCAATGCAAATTACAGAGACGCAGAAGTAGATTGGGAAACAACGCAACAAAATATCAGCAAAAATGTGCCAAGAAAACAATTAAACATTACACAAGGTTTTTTAGGTGCCGATGACAATAATTTCACTACAACTCTAGGTCGTGAAGGTTCTGATTATACAGCTGGAATTTTTGCTTACTGCCTAAATGCCGAAAGTGTAACGATCTGGAAAGATGTTCCTGGTGTTATGAATGCAGATCCGCGTTATTTTGAAAATGCAAGTTTGTTAAACCAGATTTCGTATCGTGAAGCTATCGAATTAGCATTTTACGGAGCAACGGTAATTCACCCAAAAACATTACAGCCTTTACAGAAAAAAGAAATTCCTTTGTACGTAAAATCGTTTGTGAATCCTTTATTAAAAGGAACCTGCGTTTCTAAAGGAGTTGATTTGGAACCACAATATCCATGTTTTATTGTAAAAAGGGAACAGCTTTTGATCTCGCTTTCATCAATTGATTTCTCTTTCATTATGGAAGAAAACATCAGTGAGATTTTTGGTTTATTCCACGAGTTTAAAATCAAAGTAAACTTGATTCAGAACTCTGCCATTAGTTTCTCTGTTTGTGTGGAAGATAAATTTGGAAATTTCTCGGAACTGAATGCTATTCTTTCTAAAAAATTCAAAGTGGAATACAGTGAGAATGTAACATTATACACGATTCGTCACTTTACAGAAGAAGCCGCACAAACTGTTGAAGCTAACAAAGAGGTTTTATTGAAACAAGTTAGCCGTGAAACAATGCAGATTGTGACTAAAGAACTTAATTAATATTTATAAAAAGGTAATTATTTCAATTCAAATATATTTATCAAAAGGGCTTCACTTAATTTGTGAGGCCTTTTTAGTTTTGTTTTTTATCTTTATTCAGATACTTAATAATCTTCTTCAAGTCTTTTATTTGTGACTCATATTGTTTTATTATTTTTCTGTAAACATTGATCAGTGCACGCTCGGTCTGGCGTTCCGTATCAAACAAACTCTCGTTTGAATTAAGACCTAATTCTTTTTTTACCAATTCCTCCGGAGCTCTGTCAAATAGTTCACAAATATTCCTAAAATGATTGGCCCAGGAAGCACTGTCACCACGCTCCATTCTGGCGTAAGCAGATTGTGAAATATTTAAATGATCAGCAACCTGTTCCTGTGACATGTTTTTAGACTTACGCAACATTTTTAAATTATTTCCTACTATTTTATTCATATTTTATATGTTTTTACAAATATAAACACAGGAAATATCTTATAATTATTCGATTTTAGGTTTTTATTACCCTTTTATAGGGTAATGGATTTAAATTGATTTGTTTGAAGATTGTGATTACATTTAGTATCATCAATTTCAATTCTTATTTTTTTTAATTATTCGTTTTGGCATGGAATTTTAAAAGACAATCAAAACTAAAATGATCAAAAAAGATTCTGTTAATTGATAAAGCTGTTTTTATTTAGTTTTCTCACTTATTTTCCAAGACTTTTCATTATAATTTTTAAGTCTTTAATTTTAAGTTTATAGTGTTTAATTATTTTTCTGTAATCGCTATATGTTGCCTGTTCTGTATTGATTATGTTTTCGTAAGCAGAGTCCCCTATTTCTTTCCTCACTAATTCTTCCGGAGCTATTTCAAAAACTTCACAAATTTTATTAAAATGATTGGCCCAAGAAGTACTTTCACCTCGTTCCATTCTGGCATATGCTGATGGAGAAACATTTAAATAATCTGCTACTTCTTCCTGAGATAAATTTTTAGCCTTACGTAATATTCTTAGTTTATTTCCTACAATTCTATTCATGTATGCAATTTTAACCGCAATAAACGTAAGAAATATTTTGCAATAATTTGAAATTATTTTTTAAATAACCGATTTTCGGTTGAGACTTTTTTTTAATCCCTTGTAAGTTTGTAAGTAAAATTAATTCAAAATATTAATCAATAAAATTTAAATCATTATGAAAAAAATATTCAGGCTCTTTTTATTGGCAAGCACTATGAGTCTTCTTTGTGATATCTTTTTTAACATCTTTCCACAAAATGTAAGGAAGGTAAATTTTTGGATTTTAGTAACGGTCTGTTTATACTTTCACTTTAAGTTAAAATTAAATAAGAAAAAAATCCACAAAATTTAGTGTTGAGTAAATTTTATACTCATGAATGTCTGCTATACAAAATTAGAGCTTGAAGTCTATAAAATCAATAACATAACTTAACATAATTAACCATGAAATTAATAAAAAAAAACTTATCTAAAATAGCTTTCGTTTTGTCCCTTAATTTTTTGTTTGTAAGCTGTAGCCAATATGAAATAAATGAATCTGGCAAAGAAAATGTTGTTAAATATAGCGATGTAGAACTTTTTAAATCTATTTTCTTTGGGATTGGAGAGTTTGCATCCAAAATTGACCAGCTAAAAACTAATGTGCAATTAATAGATAATCTTAAAAATGATCAAAGAACAGAAATGCTAAATAAGCTGGACATTCTTATAAAGGAAATCAATACAAAAAACCCAAGTTTCTTACCAGAATTTAAAGAACTAATTACAAGTGGAGATCAGAGAAAAGTGCAAATTGCGATTGAAGCTGGCTCTACAATGATTAAAGAAAATTTTGAGGTAATATTTCCTGATCTAAAGCAGGTATTTCAAAAGGTCAAATCGGATATTCATACTGGTAAACTTAAAATAAGCCAAAAAGACGATTTCAAAACCTACATGGAAACATTTCAGAATGAACTTGAAAAGGGAGAATATAACAGTTTACTCAGAAAAAACATGATTACGGATGATGGTGATGAGTATATCGTTCCTTGTACATGGGCAGTGGCTTGCGTAATTTATTTTGCATTAGCAGCACATAATACGATCGCAATTACAGCCTTGATTTATTTTAAGGCTGCATTTTATGGCCCTTACATTGATAATGCCAGTCAGGTTTCATATGATGGCACAATAGATTATGGTTTAGATTATACTGGGATGGATTATATAGGGCCAGACGATATAACACCTGGACCAATTTTCATAGATCCTGAGGAAGCTAATTTAAGGACGGAAACATTAGTTAATGAAATTGCTGAGTATTATGTGGACAAATAAATTATTTCAGGGCAAAAGTTATTTTTTAACCTTTGCCTTCTGCTCCATTTTTACGTTCGCATTTATTTCAGGGGTGTTTCTGTATACTGTGCGCGAGAATCCAATAAAATTAAATATTAATTTAGAAAATAAACTTTTCACTTTTGTTCCTCAGGGTTGGGCTTTTTTTACAAGAAACCCAAGAGAGGCTCAAATTGTAATTTATCAAAAAAAAAGCGATAATAGATTTGAAGAAATTTCACAAAGGCATTCATCCTATCATAACATATTTGGACTTAAAAGAACAGCATCAAAAGTAATGTCCGAACTACAGTTTGTAAAAAGGAAAATAAATGACAGCCTATATCAGAATACGATGTGGAGCTATCAAAGAGAATTATACTCTAAAGTGTCTTTAAAATCAATTACAGTTCAAAATCAGATAAAAGACCCTATACTATGTGGTGAATATATAGTAGTTTATCAAAAGGCTGTGCCTTGGGCTTGGAGCAGATCATTAGATAGAATAAAAATGCCTGCAAAAATAATCCGTTTAAATATAAAATGTAATGATAGAGAAAATAAATGAGCGGATTAAAACCTTATGTTTAAAGCTTTTTCCATATACAAATATTGTGGGTCTTGCAAGAAGTATTGTTGCCTTTGGAACTTTACTCACTTTAATAGCAAATCCTATTAGCATCTTATTTCATAAAAAAATTGATGGCACAATAATAAACCCTTTACTAAATCCAGTATTGCCTGTAAACAAATACAATTTTTTTACCTTGCTCGGTTTTGATAACATTATTTATATGAAGGGATTGGCAATTTTTATCCTATTAATAACAATTTCAGGTTATTTCATAAAAATCACTTCGGTGCTTCATTGGTGGATTAGCATAAGTTTTCTTTATTTTTCATCTGTAATAGATGGAGGGGATCAGATTGCATCTATTTTAAGTTTCTTATTAATACCTTTTTGTTTGACCGACCCAAGAAAAAATCATTGGAAACATGTGGCACCAAACAATTCTGCCAAAAACATAATAGGTTTGTTTTCAATCTGGATAATACGGATTCAGGTTGCAATCATATACTATCATGCTTCGTTTGGTAAGCTAACAGTAGCAGAATGGGTAAATGGTACAGCAATCTATTATTGGTTCAACCATAGTGTTTTCGGAATGCCAACCGGTATTTCAACATGGATGAACCAACTATTAAGTATCCCTGTAATTGTCTCATTGCTGACCTATGGAACTATTGTCCTTGAAATTTTATTATTTTTAGGTTTAACAGCATCTGTAAAATATCGCAAAGCAATCCTTTGTGCTGGAATCATATTTCATCTTTTTATAATAATTTATCACGGTATATTTTCATTTTTCTTTTCAATCTGTGCTGCTTTGATATTGCTTCTTTATCCAACTTATCAATCTATAAATTTTAAATTATGGTGTCTAAAAAAATAATAATACTTTATCTAATTGCTCTGTCAATATTTTCAATCTATATTCTTTTACTTTTCAGTAATTATTCAGAGATTCCTGAAACTGTTGCATCTCATATAGATATAACGGGAAAAGTGGATGGTTATAGCCATAAGAATTCATTATGTATTTCTTCTATAGTTAATCTGTTTATACTTGTTTTTCTGGGACTTCTAATAAAAAACCCAAAATATGCCAATTACCCCGTGGAGCTTACAGATGAGAATAGAGAAAATGTATATAAAAAAATGCAGTTATTTTTAGTTGTAATTGCAATTATTACCACATTGGTTTTTTCTTATATGATATTTAAGGCTATTGGTTTAGAAAAGAATTATATATATCTGATTATATATGTAATAACAGTACCCATATTTACAATTATTTATTTTGGAAGAAGCAAATAATCTGATAACAATAAGATATGATTGAATGTTTATTTGAAGTTTTTCCTAGGGTATCAACGAGGATGGAAAATCTTGCACTAATTTTGTATAATAAATAAAATGAAACATTTCCAAAAGCCAACAGAAGAAGAAAAAGACAATTGGAGCCACAATCCAGACAATTGGATTTGGGGACTTTTCTATTATAATCCAAAAGACAAAAGAATGTTTCCGCCAAAAAGGATAAAAGAAATGGGATGGACTATAAATTTTGCCAATCCCAATTCGGTTTTTCTTTGTGTCATTATGATTCTCATTTTAATGATTTTGTGTGAAAGCGTAAAAAGATAAATTATACTACTAATTACAATTATATGGTAGCTCGAAAAAAATTCGTAATTATTTTTTTAATTCTTGTTCTATTATTCATTGGCTTTGATTTAGCTCCCTTGCTTCAAAAGGAAAGTTTAAAAGAAATTTCATTTTCGGATTTTAGATTATCCATTGGACCATTTTTATCCGGTATTGCTGTTTTTATGAGTTACAGAGCAGGAATCAAAAAAGATAGAAACCTCACTGAATAAACTATTCCTTCATGTCAAAAACACAAAATAACGTTTCCAGTTTTCCCAATTATAAATACTACTTTTGACTTTTGAGAGTTAAGGTAGTATGTTGAAAAAATTATTGTTTTTGACGGTTTTCATTTGGTTTTCGGCCCTTCAGGCTCAGGAAACTGAATCGTTATACAAAACCAAAAAAATAATAAGTACAAAAGACACGATTCGGATTGAAAATGTCAGTATCAATTCCGGTTTCTTTCAGCTTTTAAATACTAAAAAAGAACCTATAGATTCTTCATTTTATAAAATTGATTTCCAAAAAGGCTTTTTACTTTTAAAGGAAAACTTCTCTTCGACTTCCGACACTTTAATTGTCAATTACCTCAAATATCCAGATTTCTTAACCAAAGAATACAGTCTTTATAAATCGGAACAAATTGTAAACAGCGATGTTGGAACCGAAAAATTATACCGAATCGATAATAATGCCAACGCGAAAAAAGTAACTCCTTTTGACGGATTAAATACTTCTGGAAGCATCACACGAGGAATCACTATCGGAAATAATCAGAGTACGGTTTTAAATTCTAATTTGGATTTACAGATTACAGGAAAAATTTCAGATAAAGTCAGCTTACGTGCTTCGCTTCAGGACAATAATATTCCGTTACAGGATGGCGGTTATTCTCAAAAACTGGATCAGTTTGACAATATTTTCATGGAACTTTTTAGTGACGATTGGAGCATTCGCGCAGGCGACGTCTTTTTAGAAAACAGGAAAACCCAATTCATGAATTTCAATAAAAAGGTACAAGGATTGACAGCCAGTTTTGATTTTGATACTGAAAAAAGTAAGACCAATGTCTTTGCTTCTGTTGCTTTTGTAAAAGGACAATATGCCAAAAGTACTTTTACAGGTCAGGAAGGAAATCAGGGTCCGTATAAATTGAAAGGACAAAATGGCGAATTGTACGTTTTGGTAATTTCAGGTTCTGAAAGGGTTTATGTAAATGGTGTTTTATTGAAACGTGGCGAAAACAATGATTATGTCATTGATTATAATGCCGGAGAAATTGTATTTACTTCGCTTTTTACCATTACTTCAGAAATGAGGATTAATGTTGAATATCAATATTCGGAACGAAATTACAATCGTCTTGTAACTTATGCGGGCGCGACTCATGAAAATAAAAAATGGAGTTTTGGTGGTTACTTGTATTCTGAAAATGATTTGAAAAATCAGCCTTTACAGCAGAATCTTTCTCCGGAACAAGTTCAGATTTTAAGTGAAGCTGGCGACGACACTAATTTAATGAAAGCGCCTTCTGCTTACGAAGATAAATATGCAGACAATAAAATCTTGTACAAAAAAATCCTTATTAATTCAGTTGAAGTTTACGAATATTCGAATAATCCTCAAGATGTTTTGTACAATGTAAGATTTAGTCAGGTTGGAGCCAATGCGGGAAATTATATCATTCAAAACAACAATTCGGTTGAGCGTATTTATCAATATGTTGAACCAATAAATGGTATTTTACAGGGAAATTACGAGCCCATTGTACAACTTGTGGCACCAATGAAACTTCAGGTTGCTACTTTTTTAGGAAAATACAATCCGAATGAAAAAACTTTGGTTGATTTCGAATTAGCAGTAAGCAATAACGATCAAAACTTATTTTCTACGATTGATGATGCTAATAATGAAGGTGTGGCTTTTAAAACCAATCTAAAAAAACGTCTTTTTTCCCGAAGCTGGAGTTTAGATGCTTTTGCCAATTATCAATATGTACAGCAGGATTTCAAATCTATTGAACGTTTGTATAATATCGAGTTTAATCGCGACTGGAACTTAACCGGAACACTTTTAGGCAATCAGAGTCTTTTGGTTACGGGTTTCAATTTTAATTTATTTTCTAAAAAGAAAACTTCAAACATCGGTTTGGTTACGTACCAGTTTGAGAAATTGGATTTCAGCGAAAGTTATACAGGTTCCAGACATACAACTTCGGCTTTATTCAAAATAAAAAAATGGACAATCGAGAACAACGGAAGTTTTTTGAATTCTGATGCAACGGCTTCGACTTCAAAATTTATCCGAAACCAAACCAGAACAAAATATCATTTTGGAAAAAATTGGGTTGGAGGAACTTTCCAACTTGAAGACAATCAGGAAAAGGATAAAGTCACCAATCAATTTTCCACTTTAAGCCAGCGCTTTTCAGAATATGGCGTTTTTACCGGACGAGGCGACAGTACAAAAGTGTTTGTTGAAGTTGGTTATCTGCAAAGACGAAATGATAGTTTGCAAAACGGATTATTACAGCATGTCAATAATTCGCAAACCTATTATTTAAAATCCAAACTAATCCAGAATAAAACAACCGATTTGGCAGTTTATGCGAGTTATCGAAATTTGGATTTTACAGATAATACCCGAAAAAATGAACCATCATTAAACTCAAGAGTTTTATATAATGATCGTTTTTTTAATCAGTTACTGCAGATTGGAACTACTTACGAAACCAGTTCAGGAACCATTGCACAACAAGAATTCACTTATGTAGAAGTACCAACTGGACAAGGTGTTTACACTTGGAATGATTATAACGGCAACGGAATTCAAGAATTACAAGAATTTGAAATTGCCGTTTTTCAGGATCAGGCCAAATACGTGAGAATCTTTCTTCCGAATCAGATTTACATTAAAACCAATCAGAATAAGTTTTCACAGTCTTTGACATTGAATCCGTTGCAATGGCAAAATGAAAAAGGTCTCAAGAAATTGTTGTCTTATTTCTACAATCAGACTTCTTTTATAATGGATCGAAAAGTAAAAAGCGAAGGCGAAAAACTAGAATTGAATCCGTTTAATTCTTCGGAAGAAAACATTTTAGGGTTGAATTCGAGTTTCAGAAACAGCTTATTTTACAACCGCGGCCGTCAGAAACATTCGGTTACCTATTCTTATCTTGTCAATAAAGGAAAAAGTCTACTTTCTATTGGTTCACAAAATGTGAGTAATTATTCACATCAAATTCAATACACTCATTTGTATCAGAAAAGCTGGCTGTTCAATTTCTTTACCAAAACCATTAAAACCGATTTAGTTTCGGAAGATTTTGAGGAGAAAAACTATGATATTAATGGATGGCAACTGGCACCAAAAGTGAGTTATTTGTTTTCTAAAAACACCAAGCTGGATTTCTTTTATGAACTTCAGAACAAGAAAAATCAAATAGGCAATTTTGAAACTTTAAAACAAAACCGCATCGGAACATCATTTTCTTATGCCGGCGAAAAGAAAGTAACCGTAAACGGAGAATTTTCTTTTTATGAAAATAAATTTAACGGAAATGAATTCTCATCTGTTGGTTTCCAAATGCTGGAAGGACTTCAGGCAGGATCCAATTTGGTCTGGAAACTGCTTTTGCAAAAGAACATTACATCCTTTTTAGATGTTAATTTAAACTATCTGGGGCGTAAAAGCGAAACAGGAAATACGATTCATACGGGTAATATTCAGCTTCGCGCATATTTTTAACGCACTGCGAAAAAGGTGACAAAAAATTGTTTAACTTTAATTGAAAATTTAAACGTATAACCTTATGAAAAAATTAGTATTAACCTGTTTATTAGCTATTTTCTCAGCTAATTTCTACGCCCAGGAAACAACTGCAAAAGTGGCGAAAAGTAAAACAGAAGCTTCGGCAAAAAAAGCAAAAGCAAGTGCAGATAAAGCTTCGGCTGATGCCAAAAAAGAAGCCACAAAATCTAAAAAAGCAGCAGATGATGCCAAAGCAACAACATCTAAAGCGAAGAAAGAATCTGCTGATGCAGCCAAAAAAACGGCCGACAAAGAAGCTACAAAAGCAAAAGCTGACGCTAAAAAAGCAACAGCGGCATCTGACAAAGCTAAAAGCACAGCAGACAAAGCTAAAGCCGATGCTAAAAAAACAACCGCTAAAGCTGATAACGCAAAGAAAGACGCTACAGCAGCTAAAAAATCTGCCACAAAAACTTTAAAGGAAACAAACGAAAAAGCACCGTCTGTTCCAGATAAAGTTACTGGGGAATACAACGGTAAAAAAGTATACACTGGACCAAGAGGCGGTAAATATTACATTAACAAAAATGGTAATAAAACGTATATTCAGGATTAATTTTAAGATGCTGAGTTACTAAGATGCTAAGGCTCTGAGACATTCTTGGAACGCTCTATTTAAAACCGAACATTAGTTCGGTTTTTTTTATTTTGCAACTAAACCTACAAATTTCCTTATTAAAGTCATTTCAAAAAATCGAAAATTACTTAACATAGAGATAATCTTATTTGATAAAACAAAATTATTTTTGAAACACCCCTATAAATTTCCAGTGTTTATGAGAATATAGAGTTAATAATTTAGTAATACCCTCGAAATAACATCCAAAACATATTTCTTTATCTTCGTTTTTAAAAAGTATTAAAAATGAGCATTGATTATTCTGCGAATAAAACTATTTTAGTCGCTCCATTAAATTGGGGTCTTGGCCATGCAACTCGTTGTATTCCTATTATAAAGGCGCTTCAGGAGAATAATTATATTCCGATTATTGCCTCAGACGGAGTTGCTCTGGCTTTATTGCGAAAAGAATTTCCTTATATACAGACTTTAGAACTTCCTTCTTATCATATTGAATATGCAAAGAATGGAAAAAACTTTAAATGGAAGCTGATCAAAAACCTTCCTAAAATGATTACTGCCATTTTGGATGAGAAAAAAATGGTCAATACCTGGATTAAAAAACATGGAATTGATGGTATTATTTCTGATAATAGATTGGGGGTTTTCAGTAAAAAAGTACCATCCGTTTTTATGACGCATCAGTTAAACGTGATGACCGGAAATACGACTTGGTTTACAAGTATATGCCATCAGAAAATCATCAAAAAATATACGGAATGCTGGGTTCCTGATACCAATGACGAAGTAAATCTTACTGGAGAGTTAGGTCATTTGAAAACCGACGAACTAAATTTAAGATATATTGGTCCGCTAAGCCGAATGCGAAAAAAAGACACTCCAAAAATATATGACCTTATGATTATATTATCTGGCCCAGAACCGCAACGTACTTTCTTAGATGAAAAACTACAGAAAGAGGCGGCAAAATATCCAGGCAAAGTGGTTTTTGTTCAAGGGATTGTAGATAAATCTCAAGAAAAATGGCAGGCTGGAAATGTTACCTATTATAATTTTATGAATTCGAAACAGCTGGAACAAACCTTTAACGAAAGTGAATTTGTGCTTTGTCGCTCGGGTTACACCACTGTAATGGATTTGGCTAAATTGGGCAAAAAAGCTTTTTTTATTCCTACTCCGGGACAATACGAACAGGAATATCTTGCTGTAAAACTTCAGGAAGAAAATTTGGTTCCTTATGCAATGCAAGATGACTTTACTATTGAAGATTTATCAAAAGTAAAGGCTTTTAAAGGACTATCTCAATTTGAAAACAACATTGATTGGGATTCTTTATTTAAGGTTTTTGAAGACAAAACTGCATAATTGCCGCAAACTAGTTTGGCTAAAGCCTTATTACTACAATAAAAAAAACCTCCAGCTAAAGCTGGAGGCAATTGAATTTTTTCTCAAATAAAAAATCAGTTTTTATCCGCGTCTTCGCAAAAGCGAATCTGTTTTATCTGCGTACTGATTTTAGAAATTAAACTGAGCTTGTAATCTTAGCACATTTCCTTGTTGTCTGTTTATTGGAAGCGCGCTGTCTTCGAAAGTTCTGTCTGCCACTACATATTCTGCTGTCAACTCAAAAGCTTTGATTGGTTGCCATTCGATACCAAATTCGTAATCTCTTACGACATAACTTCTGGCGTCTTTCTCATATTTTTTACCTCCGTCATAATATTGAAATTTGGCGAAAGGATAAATACGCTGTTTTTTAATATCCCATTTATAGTTCAATAAAACGTAACCTCCGTTCAAGTCCGTTTCATCAACTGATTTAGTTGCTGTATTGTAACGAGGACCTTTTCCAATATTGTATTCTGTCTGAATTCCAAAAGGCCTTGGATATAAAACAAATGTGGCTCCAACTCTCTGATCTTTTATATATTGCGGATCATTTACCGTAACACCCGAAGAAATTTCTCCAGTAAAAGCCCATTTTCCTGTGTAAGCCTGAATTCCAGGTTCAATAATCTGGCTTCCAATTACGAATGGATATGTAACTCTTGTAACTACATTTAGATCTCGGTTTCCATCTAACTTATTCGCAATTTGTCCGTTGTAAACTCCAAAAGCAAAAACTCCAAAATCTCCAGAACCTTTGTAACCATCTTTTACCAGCATTTCAAAGCGTTTTCTTATTTCGGCTGGAGCCCAATAAAAAAAGATTCCCAAGTCACGTTCGTTTAATATAGAACTGTTAATCGCATCAGAACGGTCCATAGTTAAACGTTGCGAGCTTGACTGCATATTTTCGAATCCGTACGGAATTTTACTTTGCCCAACACGAACACGATATTCTCTTAGCTTATCAAAAGAAAGATCAAAATACAAATCACGAATCTGAACAAAGTTCTGAATTCCTGTACTTGGTGAACTAGCAAAGTCTGGCTGGAAATAGAAAAATACATTGGGATGAACTTGTCCTGAAAACACTAAACGTGCACGACGAATAAAAAGTCCGTTGTTTGCTTTGGCATCTGGAGCTGTAGAAGTTGTTCCCCAAGATTTATCACATTGTTCGCAGGAAACTTTATCATTTGTAGAAAAAAGACCGTTGTATCGAATTTGTGCATAACCCCTTAACGAGATTCTATCATACCAATGCTCTTCAATTCCTCCTCCGGATTTAGTGTCCGGAAGTTTCGCTTTGTTGATAGAATCTAAAATACGCATTACTTCGTTTTTTACATCCTGCTTATTTAATTCTTGTTTATTTGGTTCCTGCGCATTAGCAGCGAAGGTTAACAGTAATAAAACTGCTAATAAGTTTCTTTTTATCATTAGTTCTCTAAATCCCTTAAATTCAGGATGCAAAGATGGAGCACCTATGTTAAGAAATCATTAACCAGATGTTACTATAATAAAAATTTAATGTTACGACCTAAAACCAAATGTTTATTTATCGTTAAACCTCTTTGTTTTAGGGCATTCAGCTAAAACATCATTACGATTTTTTAACATCCGCTTTTTGGTTTTTAAATGCTTTTTCAAGCGTAAAAGAGAATTCTGAGCCAATTCCGAACTCACTTTCTACATAAACCTTCTCTTTATGTGCCTCAATAATATGCTTTACAATCGCCAAACCTAAACCAGAACCTCCTTCAGAACGTGTTCCGCTTTTGTCAACACGATAGAAACGTTCAAAAAGTCTTGGAATGTTTTGTTTTTCAACTCCTTCTCCGTTATCACTAATACGAATTAAGACTTTTTTCTTCGTTAAATTTACCACACCAACTTCTGTTAAACCGCCTTCTTTTCCGTATTTAATAGAATTGACAATCAGGTTTTCTAAGACTTGTTGAATTCTATCTTGATCTCCGCGAATAATCACAGACTGCACATTTTTACTTTCAAAAGCCAGTTTGATTTTCTTTTTATCGGCTTTCATTTCCAATAAATCAAAAACATTTTGGATTAATTCGACAATATCAAAATCGGTCATATTTAAGTTTAAATCACCCGATTCCAATTTGGTAATCATATCCAGATCTTCCACTATATAAATCAAACGCTCTACTCCTTTTTCGGCACGTTTTAAATATTTTTTTCTGATATTTTTATCATCCATTGCACCGTCAAGCAAAGTCGAAACATAACCTTGAACGGTAAATAAAGGCGTTTTCAATTCGTGCGAAACGTTTCCTAAAAACTCTCTTCTGTATTGTTCACGAATTTCTAACATTTCGATTTCCAGTTTTTTATCGGTTGCAAACTTTTTCACTTCGCGTGACAGCGTTTCCATATCCGTATTAATGGGCTGATTGATCAAAGTGGTAGATTCTAACAACGAAACCTCATCGTAAATTTTCTTCACCCTTCGATAAATGAAACGCTCTACCCGATATTGTAAAACCAAAAAAGAGAAAATATAAATGACTATAATGAAAATTATTCCAAATGCAACTTGATGCTGTAATTGATTTTTATAAAATAAAGACATTAACATCAGTACAAATGCGGTAGTAAAGAGACTTATATACAAAGCCGATTTTATGGCAAACTTGTATGTTTTTTTAAAATTAATTTTCATTGAAAAATTGAACCATTAAGATATTAAGAAAATTAAGTTTTGTTTTTAGCTATTTTTTTGAGCAAATCAAAAACCATATAAGAAAATGAAGATTATAGAACTTCAATTCTTATATGGTTTAAATGTATTGAATATTTTTCAAAGAATTTGAATGGATTTAAATCTTCACCAAAATCCCAAAGAGTCTTAGCAACTTAGCACCTCAGAATCTTAGCATCTTAGCATCTTAAAAACTTAAACTTCAAATTTATAACCAACACCTTTTATGGTTTTAAAAAGGTCTTCGCCTATTTTTTCGCGTAGTTTTCTAATGTGAACATCAATTGTTCTTCCTCCAACCACAACTTCGTTACCCCAAACTTTATCAAGGATTTCGTCTCTCTTGAAAACTTTCCCTGGTTTAGAAGCCAACAAATAAAATAATTCGAATTCTTTTCTTGGTAAAGCAATTTCTACATTGCCTTTTATGATTTTGTATTCTTCACGGTTAATTTCGATTCCGCCAACATTTAAAGTATCTGTAGTAACTTCTTGTTCTTTTAACCTTCTTAACAGAGCCTTTACTTTAGAGACCAATAATTTTGGTTTAATTGGCTTTGTAATATAGTCATCAGCACCAGCGTCAAAACCAGCTACTTGCGAGTAATCTTCACTTCTTGCTGTAAGGAATGTTATGATAACATTATTTAGTTCAGGAATTTTTCTGATGTGCTCGCATGCCTCCATGCCGTCCATTTCTGCCATCATCACGTCCATAATAATTAATTCCGGCAATTCTTTCTGAGCTTTAGCTATAGCATCTTTTCCATTAGAAGCAGTAACAATTTGGTAGCCTTCCTGAGCAAGGTTATAGCCAACGATTTCTAAGATATCTGGTTCGTCGTCAACTAATAAAATCTTAGTTTGTGTTTTTTTCATAAATAGCAAAAATTGAGATTTTTACATCAAATCTTTTTTAATTATTTATCCGATGTTTTTTATTTCACGGGGTAAATATAGTAACAAAAGAACCTTAAAAAATTGGTGTTAACGGTAATTTAATCTGGTAACAATTTGATAATCTTAAGCACACAAAAACATAACAAGTTGGTAACATCGACTTCACGGTGCGGTTATTTCTTTGCACCAAAATAAATTAACACAACACTGAACAATGAAATTCAATTTAAGATTTCTATTTATTGCATTATTTATCTGCGCGATTTCATTTGCGCAAAACAAAGGTACGATTTCTGGAGTTCTAACCGACAAGGACATGAACAATGATCCGTTACCATTTGCTAATGTTTTAATTAAAGGTACAAATATTAGCGTAAATACCGACGTTGACGGAAAATATTCTTTGAGCGTAAATCCAGGAAATTATACTCTTGTATTTAGTTTTTTAGGATACGAATCTGTAGAAACTCCAGTTGCTGTTAAAGGAAGCGAAACTGTAGTGATAAATCAAGCTCTTTCTTCAGGAAGTTATACTCTAAAAGATGTCGTGGTTCAAGCTTCAACTGGAAGCAAACAAAAAGAGACTGCTTTACTTCTAGAACAAAAAAATGCCGTAGACATCAAACAATCTATTGGTGCGCAGGAACTTTCTAGAAAAGGAGTAAGTGATGTTGCCGCGGCAGTTTCTAAAACTACTGGTATTACAAAACAAGAAGGTTCTGGAAACATTTTTGTGAGAGGTTTAGGAGACCGTTACAATTCAACAACCATGAACGGATTACCAATTCCTTCAAACGATCCTGAAAAGAAAAACATCAATTTAGAAATTTTCTCTACAGATATTTTGGAATATGTTTCTATCGATAAAGTTTATAGCAGTAAATTATATGGTGATTTTGCTGGAGGAAACGTAGACATCATCTCAAAAGACTACAAAGGAAATGGATATTTTAAAATTGAACTAGGCTCAAATGTAAACACAAATGCATTGGCTGAAAATGATTTTAAATTACAAAGAGGAATCAGCAGTTTTGGTTTTGATAATCCTTCTATCCCAAATAGTCCTCTGACTCAATACAACTACAACACTTTACAAATGGATGGCAAAAATCCAATTGCAGGTTCAATAGGTTTATCTGGTGGAAAATCTTTCAATGTAGGGGATAACGGGAAATTAAGTTTCTTTGCTACTGCAAATTTCAGTAATGAATACAACTCAATTCGTAATGCTACAGCAAAAGGAGGAGTAAACGGAGCAGGAGTTGCCAACAAAGATTTTTATTCTTACACTGACATGGGTTACCAAACAAACTCGACAGGTTTATTGAATGTTGGATACAAAATCAACTCAGACAATAAAGTAAGTTTTAACACTGTTTACATTAATACTTCATCTCAATCTAAAGAAGAATATGCAGGATACATTGTCGATCTTGCTAACAATGGTAATGGTTTAATTCGTCGTTTTAACTACGAGAAAAACAGTCTTTGGATTAATCAATTACTTGGAGACCATAAATTAAGTGATCGTTCTAAATTAAACTGGGGAGCATCTTACAACATTATCGATGGTTCGATGCCAGACAGAGCTCAAAATACTTTTAGAAATGAGCCAACAGGCTATGTTTTATCTTCTATCTCTAGACCGGATAACCATAGATATTTCCAAAAATTAAAAGAAGACGAATTAGCAGGTAATCTTTCTGTTGATTACAAATTCAATAAAAATTCTGATGATGAATACAAAGGGAAATTCACATTAGGAGCTAGCGGAAGAATTAAAAATAGAAACTTTGAAGCTTCTCAATTTAACTTCTTATCTCAACCAGGCTATACAAATACAATTGTTGACCCAAATAATTTAGATTTGTTTTACAACGAAACAAATTTAAATAATGGATATTTCAACATTTCTACTTTCAGAGGAAACTCTCAAGTACCAAATGCCTTAGATCCACAAACTTATGATGGTAAACAAACAATCTTTGGAGGTTATTTAAATACCGAATATAAATTCAATCCAAAATTAACTGCTGTACTTGGTTTACGCGCAGAATCTATTAGACAAGACGTAGATTGGAATACACAGTTAGGAGATGTTGGAAGCGATAAATTAGATAAATTTGCTTTCCTACCAAGTTTAACAATGAAATACGAATTGAACGAAAAACAAAATTTACGTTTAGGTTTCAGCAAAACATATACATTGCCTCAATTTAAAGAAAGAGCATTGTTCGTTTACGAAGAAGTATTACAAGTAAAAGTTGGTAACCCATACTTATACGAATCAGACGATTACAACTTAGACCTTAAATGGGAAATGTTCCCTACCAGCGACGAGTTAATTTCGTTTACAGCGTTTGGAAAATACATTTTAAATCCAATGAACGAAGTTACAATCGCATCTTCTTCTAATGATATTTCATATATTAATACTGGAGATTATGGATATGTAGCAGGAGCTGAGGTAGAGTATCGTAAAACACTTTTCAATTTTGACGATGTAAACACTAAAAAATTATCTGCTGGTATTAATGCTTCTTACTTACACACAAGTCAGGAATTAAATGCTGATAAAGTAGACAAAGAAACAGATTACCAAGTTGTATTTACAAATACTAAAAGTCAATTTACAGGAGCATCTGATTTATTATTGAATGCTGACCTTTCTTACTTAGCGGAATGGGATAACGACAGAAGTTTAAACACAACCGTTGCTTATACTTATTTCTCAGATCGTATTAATGCTATTGGTACAAACGGAAGAGGTGATTTAGTAGACAAAGCTTTTGGTTCATTAGATTTTATCGCTAAATCTAAATTGAATAAAAACTTAGGATTAGATTTTGTTGTAAAAAATATTCTTGATCCAAAAATCAACAGAGTTCAAGAAAATGCTTCTGGTGATGTAAATGTTTTATCATACAAAAAAGGATTAGGATTAAGCTTCAAACTTAACTATACGTTCTAATCAGGACGAGACAAACAAAAAATAGAAAAGAGGCTGGTTTAACAACCAGTCTCTTTTTTTATATACTGTCAAACCTCATGTACTCTGAGATTGCAAAAACAGTTTATTTTCAATTTACAAACCTAACATTCACTTAATATTAAATATAGCTTTTGTTAAACTAACAATCATGGTTTCTTAACATCCAAAAAAGATTTCTGCTCCATCTTTGCCTCAAGAAATTAAACACAAAAATTACAACACAATTATGAAAAACTCAATTGTAAAATTAATTGGAATTGTTACTTTATCTGCAGGTTTAATGACAAGCTGCTCTAGTGACGACAACAACAAACCATCGTCTTCATTTGTGGTTAACGCAAATGATTTTAAAGGAACAATTACTGACGGAGAAGTAGTTCTTGATGCAGGAACAACTTACAAACTAACAGGAAAAATTCAAGTTAACTCTGGCGCTACTCTTACTATTCCTGCTGGGACAGTAATTCAAGGAGTTGGAGGAACATCTGCTTATATTGCAATCGCACAAGGAGGTAAAATCAACGTAAATGGTACAGCTGCAAAACCAGTTATTATGACATCTGGTTTAGCTACTAAAGCTCCTGGAGACTGGGGTGGATTAGTAATCTGTGGAAAAGCTCCAATTAACCGTACAACTGGAGGAACAGGAACTGCTCAATCAGAAGTTGCTGACTTAACTTACGGCGGAACTGTAGCTAATGATAACTCTGGAGTAATTAGATTCTTAAGAATCGAGTACGCTGGAGCTGCTTTCAACACTGAAAAAGAATTCAACGCACTTTCTTTCTTCGGAGTTGGTTCAGGTACAGTTGTTGAAAACGTACAAGCTTTCCACGGTTCTGATGACGGATTCGAATTTTTCGGTGGAACTGTAAATACTTCTAACTTAGTTGCTATCGGTAACGAAGATGATCAATTTGACTGGACTGAAGGATGGTCTGGAACTAACACTAACTGGTATGGTAAATTAGCTTTCGGAAAAGGAAACAGAGGAATTGAAGCTGATAACTTCGAATTAGGATACGCTAATACTCCAATCGCTAACCCAACAATCACTAATATGACTCTTATTGGACCTGGAAGCGCTGCAGATGCAACTGTATATACTGAAAACCAAGGTATCAAATTCAGAAGAGGAACTAAAGGTCAAGTTTCTAACGTTGTATTAAGCGGATGGAAAACTGGTATCGATGTTGAAAACGATGAAACTATCGCTTTTGTTCCAACAGCTTTAAAAGTTACAAACGTACTTTATATTGCTGATGTACCTACAAAAACTAAAGGAAAGAAAACAGACGGAACTGCTGCTGACGTAGCTGCTATATCAGTAGAATCTGCTACTGCAACTGGTGCTGGTTCTGGTGTTGCTCAACCAACTTGGGCTGCTGGATGGACAGTAGGTTTCTAATAACTTCGAAAACATAATGTTAAAAACATCCTAAATATTTAGGATGTTTTTTTTTGGCGTACTTTTTGTAATTTTTTTTGTATATTTACGATATCCAAATACATGCGATGGCAAAAAACTACTTTTATATTACTTTCTTATTGGCATTTTTCTTTACTGTAAGCGTTTCAGCGCAAGACGGCAAGCAATTACCAAAACCTCAGGAATCTACTTCTATTGAGGGTCTCAGCTTGTATCCTAATCCCGTTACAAACGGAAAAGTGTACATATCTTCTAAGAACGATTTAGAAAAGGAAGTTATTGTGTTCGATATTTTGGGCAAAAAAGTACTTCAGGCTCATTTAGTAACAAAAGAGTTAAACGTTTCAGATTTACCTCCAGGTGTTTACATTATAAAAATAAGCGAACAAAACGCATCAACAACACGAAAACTCATTATACGATAAAAGCTCCTTTGGAGCTTTTTTTAGTTTACACTCTCAGTCACGGTTTTCAGTTTAGATACTTTGTCGAAAACTGCGACCGAAAACTGTGACTGAACACTAAATATAATATCTTTGCAAAAAAAAGTTTTGATTACAACCAGCGATATATTTACCATTTCGAGTCAGAAACAATTTGAAAAAATAGCACTAAAGGTGTTTCGTTTTCAGCACGAAAACAACAAAGTGTATCGTGATTTTTGCGATTTTCTAAAAGTGAATCCGCAACAGGTAAAATCATTACAACAAATTCCTTTTCTACCCATCCAATTTTTCAAAAGCCATGATGTAGTTTCGAATAACGATCCTGCACAAGTAACTTTTACCAGCAGCGGTACAACCGGAATGATTACTAGCAGACATTTAGTGACCGATGTTTCCCTATATGAGGAAAGTTACCGCAAAGGATTTTCGCAGTTTTATGGCAATATCGAAGATTACGTTGTTTTAGCCCTTTTACCGTCTTATTTAGAGCGTGAAGGCTCTTCGTTAATTTACATGGTAGAAGATTTAATAAAACTCTCGAATCAGCCTGAAAGCGGATTTTATCTGCACAATCACGATGACTTAATTAAAAAGTTAACAGAATTGGATGAAGCAGGCCAAAACGTAATCTTAATTGGTGTTACTTATGCTTTATTAGATTTAATTGAAAAACACCAATTCAGTCTTCAAAATACCATCATCATGGAAACTGGAGGAATGAAAGGAAAACGCAAAGAAATGATTCGCGAAGAATTACACGAAATTTTATGTAAAGGTTTTGGAGTTTCTTCCATTCACTCAGAATATGGCATGACCGAACTTTTAGCACAAGCATATTCTTTAGGTGACGGAATTTTTGAATGTCCATCCTGGATGAATATTTTGGTTCGTGATCCTGAAGATGCACTTACATATGTGGATAATGGAAGAACCGGCGGAATCAATGTTATTGATTTAGCCAATATCAATTCCTGTTCGTTCATTGCAACCCAGGATTTAGGCAAAAAAAATCCCAACAACTCTTTTGAGGTATTGGGACGTTTTGATAATTCTGATATTCGTGGTTGTAATTTGATGGTTTTGTAAAAAGGTTAATTTTCGTCAATTACTCCAATGCTGTCTATTCCTTCTTTTTTGGATAGTGCTTTTTCTTTTTCTCCTTTATTTTCCAAAAGCTTGTAAACACCATAACAGGCCAAACCTCCGCAAAGCACAAAAAATATATTCCATCCCGGGTTAATAAAACTATCGTCGTTTACATTATCGACACCGCCGATTAAAACAGACAAAAGTCCAACAGCAAAACCCGAGACGAGTGTACCGCCATAATACGACGCTATTCCAATACCAAAATAGCCCCATTTATTCTTATCATATTCAAGAGCTAAACCGGTAAATCCTTTCCAAATCCAGTAAACAAATAAAATTCCAATCATAGTTATTAGGTTAGTTTATAGGGAATAAACTTAATAAAAAAAGATTTATATTTTCATTACCAATAAATTAAAATAAAAAATCCCAATAACTTTTTCTAGTTATTGGGACGTTTTATAATTATGCTATTTGCGATTGCAATTTGATGATTTTTAGTTATTCATAAATATCTTTTCTATGACCTAAATCAATTACATCAATTAAAAGTACATCATCAAATATTTCATAGATTACCCTATAATTTCCAACTCGAATTCTGTATCCTGGCCTGCCTTTTAATTTTTTATAACCAACTGGCCGTGGATTATCAGCTAAATCATAAATCTGCTTTTTAATAGCTGAATAGTAAGGTTCGTTAATCTTAATTAAAGCTTTCAAAACCTTATTATGAAATTCAATTCTGTAAGTCATTATTTATTTGCCTTACGCTTTTCTTCAATGATTTTAAAAGCTTCATCTATTGATATCCTGAAACCATCATCATTTCTTTTTGCTTCATCATACAATTTCACATCTTCCAAATCTTCCAATTTTTCCAAAAGCTTATTGTATTGTTTGATTGGTAGTAAAACAGCTGTTCTATTTCCCTCTTCATCTGTAATAAATTGTGTTTTCATATTACTAAAGTATTTTAGTAAAGTTAGAGAATTATTTCACTCTAATCACAAAGTAATTTTTCTTTCCGCTCTGTAATAGCACAAACTGATTATTGATTAAATCGTTTGTTGTCAAAGTAAAATCTTCTTTGATTTTTTCTCTATTTACAGAAATAGAGTTTGCTGTTAAAGCTCTTCTCGCTTCTCCGTTAGATTTAAAGAAACCTGTTTTTTCGTTTAACACCGTAATAATATCCAATCCGTTTTCCAAATCTGCTTTTGTGATTTCAGCCTGTGGAACTCCGTCAAAAACTTCTAAGAAAGTAGCTTCATCCAGTTTTTTCAAATCTTCGGCAGTTGAATTTCCGAATAAGATATTGGATGCCTGAATTGCTTTTTCCAATTCTTCTCTATTGTGAACAAAAACCGTAATTTCTTCAGCCAGTTTCTTTTGTAAAACTCTTAAATGTGGCGCTGTTTTGTGTTCTTCAATTAATGCATCGATTGTATCTCTATCTAAGAAAGTAAAGATTTTGATATATTTTTCAGCATCTGCATCTGTTGTATTTACCCAAAATTGGTAGAACTTGTATACCGAAGTTTTATCTGCATCCAACCAAACATTTCCTCCTTCAGATTTTCCGAATTTAGAACCATCTGCTTTTGTAATTAAAGGAGTTGTCAAAGCGTAAGCTTTAGCATTCTCTCCTCCCATTCTGCGCACTAATTCTGTTCCTGTGGTAATATTGCCCCATTGATCAGAACCTCCCATTTGCAGTACGCAATTGTTGTTTTTATATAAATGATAAAAATCGTAACCTTGAATTAACTGATACGTAAACTCCGTAAAAGACATTCCCTCTCCTTCTCCGCTAAATCTCTTTTTTACAGAATCCTTAGCCATCATATAATTTACAGTGATACGTTTTCCAACTTCACGTGCAAAATCGATAAAAGAGAATTCTTTCATCCAATCGTAGTTATTTACCATTACTGGAGCATTTGCTTCGGTTGAATTAAAATCTAAGAAACGAGACAAGACACTTTTGATTCCGGCAACGTTTTTAGCTAAAGCTTCTTCATCAAGCAAGTTTCTTTCATCAGATTTACCAGAAGGATCTCCAATCATTCCAGTTGCTCCACCTACTAAAGCAATCGGTCTATGACCAAAATTCTTTAAGTGAACCAATAAAATAATCTGAACCATACTTCCGATATGCAGTGAATCTGCCGTTGGATCAAAACCGATATACGCAGAGGTAGCTTCTTTTAGTAATTGTTCTTCCGTTCCAGGCATACTATCATGATATAACCCGCGCCATTTTAATTCTTCAACTAGATTCTTCATTTTTTTAAAATAATTTGCGCAAATGTAATCAATGTCAATCGCAATGACAAAAAAGTCTGCCACGAAGACACTAAGGCACAAAGTTTTTGTTTTTTACTACGAAGGTATTGTACAAAATTTATTGAAATAAAAAAACTTTGCGCCTTAGCGCCTTTGTGGAAAAATCAAAAAAAACTTTGCAACTTTGTCACTCTGCAACTTTGCACCTTTCCAACAAAAACTTATCTTTACAAAATGGTATTAGCAACTGGAGGAACTGGTTTAGTCGGCGCGCATTTATTACTTCATTTAATTGAAAATGGAGAAAATGTTCGGGCTATTTACAGAAGTCAAAACAACATCGCAAAAACCAAAGCGGTTTTTGATTTTTACGGAAAAACAGACTTGTTTGAAAAGATTAATTGGTTGGAAGCCGATATTTTAGACGTTCCTTCATTAGAAATTGCTTTTATCGATATTACAGAGGTTTATCATTGCGCTGCTTTGATTTCGTTTGATCCAAAAGACGAGGAAAAGCTTCGGAAAACCAATATCGAAGGAACAGCAAACATGGTCAATTTTTCGATTGCCAAAGAAATTGAAAAATTCTGTTTTATCAGTTCTATTGCCGCCCTAGGCGATATTGCTCCTCACGAAACCCACATAACAGAAGAAACCGACTGGAATCCTGAAAAACCCCACAGCGATTATGCTATTTCTAAATATGGTGCAGAAATGGAAGTTTGGCGTGGACAACAAGAAGGACTAAATGTTATTATTGTAAACCCAGGAGTTATTTTAGGTCCGCCAAAAATGATGAGCGTTTTTGAACAAGGAAGCAGTGAGATTTATCAAAAGGTTTCCAAGGGACTTTCTTTCTATACTCTTGGAAGCACTGGTTTTATTACTGTTGATGATGTTGCCAGAATCACTTTCGAATTAATGAAAAGTCACATCGTAAACGAGCGTTTTACTTTGATTGCTGACAATATTGTTTTCAAAGATATTTTGAATACTGTTGCAGACACCTTGAAAGTAACAAGACCACATATTCATGCCAAACCATTTTTTATGAATATGCTCTGGATTCTGGACGGAATATTTTCAACTTTATTCTTCAGAAAAAGAAGTATTACCAAAGCAACAGCAAAAGCTTCTTACTCTAAAAATTTGTATACTAATGAAAAAATAAAAACCGCTCTAGGAACGGTTTTTACTGATGTGCATGACTATATCAAAAGACAATAATTATTTTATCTGTTTTGCATTTTGTCTTCTCTGTTGCATTTGAATCCTTTTTATAGAATCAATATTGATTTTTGGAGTTATTTTTTTCACAGAATCTTTTGACTCTTGCTTCAACTTATTTAGTTTCTCTTTATTCGCTTTCGCTGCTTTTTTCTCATCAATTTTAGCTAGAGAATCAGCCGCTCTTTGATTGACCGCTATTCTTTTGTTCACTTCATCAAACATATCTTTATACGTTTCATAGTCGGAAGCGTAATAAACATTATTCTGGGCAAACTGAAGACTATCAACTTTATATTTTTTCAAAATAAACTTGGTCGGATCGTTTTCAACAGAATCTAAAGACAATGGCTTTTGATAGCGCATGGCTTCCAAAAGTGATAAATCGTACATAATATCAATCATTTCACTCTTCTCGATAAGCTTTTCCGGCTGTTTTACGAGCTCTTTTTTACAGCTTACAGAAAGAAACAAAACCACCATTATTACTATAAAATTCTTCATAGCTGTTTTTTATCTGTCAAACAATAATCTTTTTCCGGCTCTGGTATCTTTCACTTTAAAATTATTATATACCAATTCTCCGTTCACAAAAGTATGCGTAATTCTAGATTTAAATGTAAAACCTTCAAAAGGAGACCAACCGCATTTGTACAAAATATTATCTGATTTCACGCTCCAAGGCAGACTTGGATTTACGATAACTAAATCGGCATAATATCCTTCTTTAATAAAACCTCTTTTTTCAATTTTGAAAAGTTTAGCAGGATTGTGGCACATTTTTTCCACTATTTTCTCTACGCTAATTTTTCCTTGATGATGTGCTTCAAACATTGCCACAACTGCATGCTGTACTAACGGGCCTCCAGAAGGTGCATTTAAGTACGACTGTTGTTTTTCTTCTTTTGTATGAGGAGCATGATCGGTTGCAATAACATCGATTCTACCATCATTTAAAGCTTTCCAAAGTTCTGCTCGATCATCAGCCGTTTTAACAGCAGGATTCCATTTGATGAAATTTCCTTTTGTTTTATAATCTTCATCTGTAAACCAAAGATGGTGTACACAAACCTCAGCTGTAATTTTTTTCTCTTCTAACGGAATTTTATTGGTAAACAATTCCATTTCTTTTGCAGTCGAAAGATGAAAAATATGCAATCTCGCTCCAGTTCTTTTTGCTAAAGCCACCGCTTTTGAAGAAGAAATATAACAAGCTTCGGCACTTCTGATCAAATTGTGAGCCGTTACGGGCACATCATCACCGTATTGCTCTTTAAAAGCGGCAAGGTTATTTTTAATTGTAGTTTCATCTTCACAGTGAACTGCAATTAACATTGGCGTACTAGAAAAAATCTTTTCTAAAACAGCTTCGTTATCCACCAACATATTTCCAGTTGATGAACCTAAGAAAATTTTAATTCCAGCAACATTTTTTGGATTGGTTTTTAAAACTTCTTCCAAATTATCATTTGTTGCTCCCATCATAAACGAATAATTCGCAAATGATTTTTGAGAAGCAATTTGATATTTATCTTCTAATATTTCCTGAGTAACCGCATTCGGAACCGTATTAGGCTGTTCTATGAAAGAAGTAATGCCCCCCGCAACTGCAGCTCGAGATTCCGATTCGATATCTCCTTTATGTGTTAACCCTGGTTCTCTAAAATGCACTTGATCGTCTATAGCTCCCGGCATTAAATAATTACCCTCGGCATCTACTACTATACAATCTGATGTTTTTAATGAAATGCTGTCAGCAATTTCAACAATCAGATCATTTTCAATTAAAACATCACCTTCAAAAATTGTCCCTTCGTTTACAATTTTGGCATTTTTTATTAAAATCCTGTTCATCGTGCTTGGTTTATAATGAATTGACTAATTTTCTTAATCTCAGCGAAATTACTCCAAGTATTGCTTCTTTAATAATAGCATTACTCATTTTAGAAACTCCTTTTGTTCTGTCAGTAAAAATAATAGGAACTTCGGTGATCTGAAATTTGGCGCAGTACGTTCTGTATTTCATTTCAATTTGAAACGCATACCCTACAAATTTTATTTTGTTTAAATTGATTTTCTCCAGAACTTCTCTTTTGTAACACACAAAACCGGCAGTGGCATCGTGAATCTTCATTCCAGTAATGAACTTAACATAAACCGATGCAAAGTAAGACATTAAAACACGGCTTAAAGGCCAGTTAACCACATTTACTCCTTTTACATAACGAGAACCAATTGCTAAATCTGCTCCACCAAAATGACAGGCATCATATAACTTTTCCAAATCATTTGGATTATGAGAAAAATCGGCATCCATTTCAAAAATGAATTGATACTCTCTTTCCAAAGCCCATTTAAATCCATGAACATAAGCTGTTCCTAAACCTGATTTCTTTGTTCTTTGTTCTAAAAAAAGTTTGTCTGGAAATTCTTCCTGCAAAGCAATCACTTTCTTTGCTGTGTGATCAGGAGAATTATCATCGATAATCAGTAAATGAAAAGCTTTATGCTGTGAAAGTACAGCTCTTACTATACTTTCTATGTTCTCGATTTCGTTGTATGTGGGAATTATGACAATACTATCATTCATTTTTTCTGGGTAATTTCACGGCAAAAGTAAACTTTTTATAGCATTTGATTCATAATAAATATATAATAAAAGTATTGCATCAAAAAATTACTAATTTTGTAACGCTATGATTGAACAACTTCATCCTCGAATTCTGGAAAACAAAGACTGGGCAACACTTTTATTTGTGCTGACCTTTGCTGTTGTTGCCATGACAAAATCGGCTTACGAAACTAGATTTAGTGAATTTAGTAAACTTATATTTTCTGATAAATATGCTAAGATTTATCGCGACAACAGCCACATGAAAAGCAGTTTTACAGTTGGTTTATTTTTTGTACAAATTATCTCGTATGCATTTTTCATTCAGCTTACAATGAACATCTTTGGATATGCTTCCAAAACCGACTGGATTTTGTTTATTCAGATTGCCACTTTCCTACTTTATTTCATTTTAGGGAAGTATTTAATTGAAAAAATTGTAGCGACTTCCTTCAACATTGATGATTTTGTAGAACTATTTAACTTACAAAAGGTAACTTACAGGACTTATATAGGCGTTTTGATCCTTCCAATCAATGCTATTTTGTTCTATTACAATAATATTCCGCAAATAATACCACTTATAATCATTGGTATTTCGCTGTGTATTAGTGTATACTCCTACTTTATTTCAATTAAAACGTATCAAAACGTAATAATCGGCAAGTTATTTTATTTTATTTTATATCTTTGCGCTCTCGAAATAGCCCCTTATTATTTTCTTTATTACTGGATAACAAAAGGGAGTGCTTAGAAAATGTTTATAATATGAAAGTGAAAACAATTTTGGTGTCACAGCCTGAACCTAAAGTGGAGAATTCTCCTTACTTTGAGCTCCAACACAAACACAAAATAAAAATTGATTTCAGACCATTTATTCATGTGGAAGGGGTTAGCGCAAAAGAGATTCGATTACAAAAAATCGATCTTAATCATTACACTGCGATCATTTTAACAAGTCGAAATGCTGTAGATCATTTTTTTAGAGTTGCTGATGAAATGCGTTACAAAGTTCCAGAAGGATTGAAATATTTCTGTCAATCTGAAGCCGTTGCATTTTACCTTCAAAAGTATGTTGTATACAGAAAACGTAAAATTTACGTTGGAGCAAAAGATTTTGCAGATTTATCTCCGCTAATTAAGAAGTACAAAGACGAAAAGTTTTTGCTTCCAGCATCTGACCAGTTAAATGCAGATGCTCCTGTAACATTAAACAGTCTAAAAGTAGATTGGGCACAAGCAATTTTCTACAGAACTGTAATGAGTGATTTATCTGATTTAGCAGACGTGTATTACGACGTTTTAGCTTTCTTCAGTCCAACCGGAATCAAATCATTGTTTAAAAACTTCCCAGATTTTAAACAAAATGATACTCGAATTGCTGTATTTGGAAGCACAACTCAGAAAGAAGCTTTAGACCACGGATTAAGAATCGATATTCTTGCTCCAACACCTGAAACTCCTTCGATGACAATGGCGCTTGAAAAATACGTTGCAGAAGCAAACAAAGGAAAATAACCTGACTAAGAGAAAAATATTTAAATTCCAAATTCCAACTTAATCAATTGGGATTTGGAATTTTTCTTTTTACCACCTTCTGTTTCCCGTGGTTGAAACCACGGGCTATGTTTAAAACATCTGTGAAAGAAAGCATAACCTGCGGTTTCAGCCGCAGGAACGCAATGAACATCCGCAACTATTACCTGTCTTTCAATTGAATCTGAAATATTCAACGATACATTTCCCGTGATTGAAACCACGAGCTATGTTTTTGGAAATTGGAATTTAAAAAAAATGGAATTTCTATTTCTTGAGCATTTTAACTACATTTGATTTCTATTCCAAACCCAAATCACAAGAAATAGTTTCAAATTGTAAGTTATGAAAATCAACTCCCTTTTAATTGAAATCGACGGCATCGACAAAGAAATCCTCCGCTACTTAATGGACGATGCCCGAAAACCAATCTTGCAGATCGCCAACAAAATTGGAATCTCCGGCGCAGCAATTCATCAGCGATTAAAAAAACTGGAGCAATCTGGTGTTATTTCTGGATCTAAATTCACTGTAAATCCAAAAGTTCTAGGTTATAACACTATGGCTTTTGTTGGAGTTTATTTGGATAAAGCTTCTAGAAACTCAGAAGCCGTAAAAGAACTCAGAAAAATCCCTGAAGTTTTGGAATGTCATTACACTACCGGAAACTGGTCGGTTTTAATTAAAATCATTTGCCGCGACAATGAGCATTTAATGTCTCTTTTAAACAATAAAATCCAAGCTATTGAAGGTGTTTCAAGAACTGAAACGTTTATTTCTTTGGACCAGCAGATTGATAGGCAGATTCAGCTTTAGAAAAAAAATCCAAATTTTCTAAAATCCAAATTCCAAAAACATAGCCCGTGCTTTCAACTACGGAAAAAGAAAGGTCGTAAAAAAGAAAAATTCCAAACCCAACAAAATTGGAATTTGGAATTTTATGATATTGAAAATTAAATTTATTTAGTTCCTTCTATTCCCTGCATAAATCGAGATATAGTATAACAACGTTGCTATAGAACCAATTGCAGCCACTACATAAGTTCTGGCTGCCCATTTTAATGCATCTTTTGCTCCTGCTTGCTCTTCTTGCGTCAGCATATGTTTGTTTTCCAACCAAGCCAAAGCTCTGTTACTTGCGTCATATTCTACCGGAAGCGTAATAATGGTAAACAAAGTGGTTGCTGCAAAAATGACAATTCCAACCAACAATAAACCTGGAAAAACTTTGATCATTAAAATTCCCGCAAGCAAGATCCATTGTACAAAATTGGAAGCCACACTTACAATAGGCACTAATTTAGAACGCATTGTCAACCATTCGTAACCAATTGCATGCTGTACTGCGTGACCGCATTCATGCGCCGCAACTGCCGCTGCCGCTGCGTTACGATGATTATAAACTGCTTCACTTAAATTTACGGTTTTATCTGAAGGATTATAATGATCTGTTAACTGCCCTGGAGTCGAAATTACACGAACATCTGTAATTCCGTTATCAGCAAGCATTTTTTCAGCGATTTCTCTTCCGCTCATACCGTTTCTTAACTGCAATTTCGAGTATAATTCAAATTTACTCTTTAGCTGAGAGCTTACCAGCCAGCTGAACAACATGATAGCTCCAGCAATAATTAGGTATCCTGATCCCATTTTTTTGTGTTTTTAGATTGATTTTTAAATTTACAAAACAAACATCAAATTGCGAACCATTTTAACAAAATGTCATTTTGACATTTTTAGACCGATTTTGTCTCAATTCAGCATATTGTTCTTCAGCAGAAAAGCGATTAATTCTGCCACATTTTTCATTTTATACTTTTGAAGAATATTTCGGCGGTGCGTTTGAACGGTTAGGAAACTCAAAAATAAATCATCTGCAATTTCCTGAGTCGATTTTCCCTGCGAAAGTAATAAGGCAATATCACGTTCTCTTCGACTCAAAGCAGGAATACGTTCTAACTCTTCAGATAAGGGCTGGCTGATTATTGTTTTTACTTCTTCACTAAAAACAATTTCACCATCAATGGCTTTATAAATACAATTTTTAAATTCATCAAAAGAAGCATTTTTTAAAATATAGCCATTTCCTCCATTCTGAATAAACTGCATAACCAAACTTCTTTCTGACTGACTGCTCATGCCAATAATCACAATTTTAGGATGTTTTTGTTTGATGGTTTTACAAAGATCAACTCCATTGATTACAGGAAGAAAAATATCCATTAAAATCAAATCGACTGTATTGTCTTCAATATAGTCTAGAAGCACAATTCCTGATTCAAATTTTTCTACGATTTTTATATTTTCTAAATCAGACAACAAACCTGCAATTCCCGAAATTACAATAGGATGATCGTCTACAATAACTGTTTTATATACCATGATTTTATAAACTCTAATTAAATTTTCAACTCAATATATGTTGACGTCCCTTTACCAATTTCTGAATCAATTTCTAGTTTTCCATTTAAAAATGCAACTCGGTTTTTAATGTTTCGCAATCCCATTCCTTCCCGTTTTTCTGCATGCTGAATATTAAAACCAATTCCGTTATCTTCAACAGTAATAAAATAAACATCTTTATTCTGAGAACAGGAAACCAATATCTCTGTTGCTTTTGCATACTTCAAAGCATTATTTAAAAGCTCTTGAATGATTCTAAAAATCATCACTTTAAAATGTTCTGGAACGCTGGACTTTTTTATTAAATATTGCAATTCGATTACCGTTTCTGAAGTAGAATGCGAAGCACATAAATCTTTCAAGGCATGTTCGAGTCCTAGTTTCATTAAACTTTCTGGCATTAAATTCTGAGAAATGTTCCGAAGTTCCTTAATAGAATCATTCAGCATTTCGTTAATATTGGGACTATTTTCTTTATTCTCACGATCTGCAATATTCAAATGCATTTTCAACCCCGAAAGCATACTTCCCAAACCGTCATGTAAATCTCTGGCGATTCTTTTTCGTTCTATTTCTTCTCCTTGTATCAAAGCATTTGAAATAGATAGTTTCTTTTCATTTTCCAGCACATCCAATTCCTGCTTATGATTGACTTCTTTCTGATAGCTTAGTTTTTTCTGATAGTTATTCCAGCTCCATAAAAACAAAACCGTCAGAAACAATAAAAACGAAAGCACCGCAAAGAGCATCATATTCAAACGATTATTATTAACCTGCAAAACTGCTTTTTCATTTTCGGACTGCAACAAAGAAATCTTTTTCTCACTTTCAGCCTTTTTGTATTTCGCTTCAAGCTCTACAATTTCGTTTTTTAATTTATCACCGTTAAGACTATCGTTTACAACATTATATTTATTAGAATAATAATAGGCTTTAGAATATTCTTTTGTAGCATTGTAAACCTTTGACAATTCTTTGTAATAATTTTTCTTATCTACTATAAAAGGTGTTTTTTCTATTAGATATTCTATATTACTTTTTGCCTTTTCATAATTTTTAAGTTTAAAAAGCACTTCATATTCAGCAAATTTCAATCGGTTTAAAGCAATCAGATTATTATGTTTTGCAGATGATTTTATTCCTTTATCAAAACTTACCAAAGCTTCGTTATGTTTGTTTTGTTTGGCATAATAAATTCCTTCCGAATAAAAATAAGAGTCGTTCAAGTTTGATTCTGGATAATCTTTCAAAATCTCGAATGCTTTATCCAGAATACTTTTGGCATCATAAAAATGTTTAAGTTCTACTAAATTCTCAGCATTAATAATATAAGTTTCCATTTTGGACTCCGCCAAAGTCGCCGATTTTTTGGTTGCACTTTCAATGTACTTCTGTGCTTGATCGAGATATTCAGCTGCTTTTTCCCTTTCACTATTATTCATAAAAATAATGGCAACTGCTTTATTTAATGCACTGATTAATTCGTAATCGCCACTTTTTTTAGCTATAGGAATCGCCTCATTGACCAGCAATTTCATATAAGCGTTTTCATTATTCTTGCGTTGCTGCATAATACCATAATTCTGAAGTATCACGGCACGAAGTTTATAAGCTTCTTTATTGCGGTATTTTTTAAGTTTAGTATTGGCTTCCAATAAAGCTTTTTCAAACCCCTCCAAATCGCCTTTTTCTATAAAACTGTAGGCATTATAAAAGATAGAAGCATCTTTTAGAAAAGGAAATTTGACTTTAAGCTTATTTGCCTGTTCAAGATATTCCTTAGATTTTTCAGCATTCTGCGCCATCAAAAACAGTTTTGATAATCTAAAACTATTCAAACTTTTAATACTGTCGGATTTTGTGTTTTTAGTGATTTTAACAATACTGTCAATATAAACAGTATCATCATCTAATGAAAGAATAACTTGTGAATTGGAAATTGCAGTAAAAAATAAAAAAAACAAAAAGGCGTAGAGTTTCTTCATAAATGTAGCATTTACTCAAAGTTATTAAAGCTTAATGACTTTCAAAAAGAAATCCCCTGCTTTTACCTGATATCAGGTAATAAAAAATACATTTTATCAGGTATTGCCGTCCGCAGGATAAGCGTCTAACTTTGTTCTATTATGTATATTAATTAAAGAATTTTATTATGAAATCAGTTTTGAAAACTTTAGCAATTGTATTGACTCTTGCTTTTACAGCAGTTTCTTGCAGCAGCGATAATGACGATAATGGATCTGGAAATAACTCAAGAGATGTGAGATATGAAATTACTGGAAATTACACAGGAAATGCTTCTGTTACATATTTTGAAAAAGGAGGAAATGCATTAAATGAAGATATTACTAAACTTCCTTGGACTAAAGAATTTACTGCAGAAGCAAAATCTATGGGAGCATCATTAAGCGCTAGCGGATATGGTGGTCAGGCTGGACAAACTTTGACAGGAAAACTTTATATAGGAGGAAAATTAGAAAATGAATTAACCGCTACAGCAAATAGTGACGGAATCATTGTATTATCTCTTACTCCTTATGTTTTTCCTCTTTAAGGGTTAGTTTTAGAATTTAGATTTAAGTTTTGGTAAAAAGAAAGCTTCGTAGGGGAAATTACGAAGCTTCTTTTTTTTTATGATTCTAACTGATTGTTGACTTCTTCAAACTTTTCAATCAAACTATTTAATTTACTTTGCTGTTTTTTGATTTGTTTTGGCCGAATATAAAACCAATTAAACAAAATCCACAACAAGGTTATTCCGTACGTCAAACTTGCTCCAAAAAGCGTCATTCTGCTAGCGTATTCATACATGTACAAACAAATCCCCACTGTAAGCGCTATAAAATAGAAACTCATCATTTTAGTCTGCATAAACTGCTGTTTCTTTTTTATTTCAATCAATTTCTGTAGATAATCGTGATTGCTTTGTTTTGCATCAATATGATTGTAATTTTTCAATAATCGATTATAAATTACTAGGTAAATTACCATTGCTAATAGAGTTACTACGATTCCTATTTTGGTCGAAATAAACTGTGGCTGGTAATAAATCCATATAAAAATTATAAAAACGCTTGTCGCAAAAAGTAAAATATTGGCAAACCATAAACTTTTTAAAGCTGCTTTTTTAAACTTCCCTACCCTTTCCAGTAAATCTTTCATATCGGGTTGCCTTACGGTCTGTTTTTTCCATAAATCTTTAAAATCTATATTGTTATCGTTGTTCATTTTCTTTAAATTTTTGAGTCAGTTTTTCTTTGATTCTGTGAATTTTTACTCTAACATTCGCTTCTGAAAGTCCGATGATTTTAGCAATTTCTACTTGTTTAATATCTTCTAATTCCAACGAAATAATGATACGGTCGGTTTCAGGTAATGCAGCAATGCATTGATATAAAAACTGAATCTGTGGTTCCAATGACGTTTGTTTTTCTTCTGAAAGGTGAACCGGAAGTTCTGATTTTGGAAAACGTTTTTGTTTTTCAATCTGCCTCAGACAATTATTGGAAGCAATTCTGAAAATCCAGGTTCCAATCGCCGATTCGTTTCTAAAAGTTTCCAGTTTTTGCCAAACAATTATAAAAGTTTCCTGAGCTAAATCCTGTGCCACATCATAATCATTCACAAATCCCATGCATAGTCTGAAAATTCTATCCCAATATGTTTTGTAGATTTCTTCGAATTCCATGTTAAGATTTTAAAAAATTATTTAATTGCGCCAAATACCAAGCTGTATCATCGTACATTATAAAATGCATTCCTTTTGTGGCATATTGGAAATTAGCTGTTTTCAGATTTTTATACTGCCCTTCGATTGCTGGTTTTAAATTTATAAAATAAGATTCTAACAAAATTAATGCTGGACATTTTATAGTTACAATCTTATCTCTCAAATCGGTATTATAAAAGTCACAATACATTTGTGCAAAAGTTGTTCTATCTGATTTTACACTCCAATCCACCACCATATCCAATTTAGATTTATCTTCTAAAAGTCTTGGCATAGTTTGTTTTTGCATATCACGAAATTGCGTTTCATTCATTGCTACCATTTGGGTAACCATTGGCGAACAATCATTATTTTCTTTTGATTTAAAAGAAGGATTGCTTAACTCCGCCAAACAAGGTAATGCATCAACTACCACAATTTTACCGATTAATTCAGGATAATCAGAAGCAATTGCCAAAGCCAATCCTCCGCCCATACTATGACCAATTAAGATGGGCTTTTCGATTTTATTGTCTTTGATATAAGAAGCGATTCTGTTTTTCCAGTTTTCAAATGAAGGATTCGGTTGTGGTTTTACTCCAGCAAATCCTGCCATTGTTAATGTGTAACAAGTGAAATCTTTTTCAAAAGCTGCTTTGGTTTCGTTCCAGACATCTCCCGAAGAAGCAAATCCAGGAATGAATAGGATTGATTGTTTGCCACTTCCGGTTTTAAGAACTTCAAAAGGATATGATTTTGTTTGTGCAAAAACATTTAGGCATAATGCTGAGAATAGGAATGCGATAATTAAGATGATATACTTTTTCATTTTTAATAGTTTTTAAGTTGTTAATTAAATCGGATCCATGCTTTTGATACGGCAACTATTAAAATGTTACAAAAGTTTTTAAAATTTCCAATAATTAAATTCCAAATTCCAATGTTTGCGGGGTTTTTAACCGCAAGGCACGCGGAGGTTTACGCAAGGTACGCAAGGTTTTTTGCCACAAAGGCGCTAGGTCGCAAGGTTTTTTGCTTAGTTGTCATCCGAGGAACGGTACGCATTGTCAGTCTGAGCGAAGTCGAAGACCAAGCCAGAAGCTCCGCAATCAAAATCGCCAATCTTTGTAGAGTTACTTGTGTGGTCTTCGACTTCGCTCAGACTGACAAACTATAAGTATTTCAGAATAAAATTTGTGGAAATTAGTGCAATTCGTGGCGGAAAAAAAAGCATAAAAAAAATCCCAAACTCCAATCGTAAAATTGGAATTTGGAATTTTCTATGTTGGAATTTATTTGTTTATCCTACCAAATTGATAATTTTTCCCGGAACAATAATCACTTTATTTGGCGTTCTTCCGTCTAATTGTTTTTGAGTTCTTTCGTCTTTCATAACGATTTCTTCGATTTGTTCTTTGGTTAAATCCAAAGGCAATTCGATTGTGAAACGCATTTTCCCGTTGAAAGAAACTGGATATTCTTTATTAGTTTCAACTAAATGTTTTTCTTCAAAAATTGGGAAAGCAACTTCTGAAATTGAAGTTGTATGTCCTAATTGCGACCATAATTCCTCAGCAATGTGAGGTGCATAAGGCGAAACCAAAATCGCTAACGGCTCTAAAATCGCTCTTGAATGACAGTTTTGAGAAGACAATTCATTCACACAAATCATAAACTGAGAAACCGAAGTGTTGAAAGAGAAATTCTCTATATCTTCTGCTACTTTTTTGATGGTTTTATGCAATGATTTCAAGTTGTCTTTTGTTGGTTCGTCGTTGTTTACGATTAAACCATTATCATCAAAATACAATCTCCATAATTTTTTCAAGAAACCAAATACTCCAGAAATTCCGGCAGTATTCCATGGTTTTGCTTGCTCTAATGGCCCTAAGAACATTTCGTATAAACGTAATGTATCTGCTCCATATTCGTCACAAATATCATCTGGAGTTACTACATTGTATTTTGATTTTGACATTTTTTCAACCTCGCGACCTACAATATATTTTCCATTATCATCTAAAATAAATTCTGCATCAGCATAATCTTCTCTCCAGGCTTTGAATTTTTCTACATTTAATTCATCAGAAGAATTCACCATTGAAACATCCGCATGAATTGGCTGCACTTTTTGATCTCCAATTTTATTTTTAGAAACAAAAGTATTTGTCCCTTCTAACCTATAAACAAAAGCACTTGTCCCCAAAATCATTCCCTGATTGATCAGTTTTTTGAATGGTTCTTCGGTTGGAGCAAAACCTTTGTCTTTTAAGAATTTATTCCAGAAACGAGAATACAATAAGTGACCTGTTGCGTGCTCACTACCTCCAATGTATAAATCTACATTTTCCCAGTAAGCTAATGCCTCTTTACTCGCAAATTCAGTTTCATTATGAGCGTCCATATAACGCATCCAATACCATGAACTTCCCGCCCATCCTGGCATTGTGTTCAATTCTAAAGGAAAAATTGAAACATTATCAACTAAATCAGTTGCAACAACTTTATTTTGTTTTGTATCCCAAGCCCAAACTGCTGCATTTCCTAATGGTGGCAAACCGTCTTCTGTTGGTAAATATTTCTCTACTTCTGGTAAAATAATTGGCAAATGCTGTGATTCGATCATTTTAGGTAATCCATTCACGTAATAAACTGGAAAAGGTTCACCCCAATAACGCTGACGAGAGAAAACAGCATCACGCAAACGGTAATTGGTTTTACCTTTTCCTTGACCGATTTCTTCTAATTTTGCAATTGCTTTTTTAGTACCTTCTTTATAGTTAAGTCCGTTTAAGAAATCAGAATTTGCGATTTCAACGTTGTCTTTTGATCCATAAGCCGCTTCAGAAATATCAACATTTGCGAAGATATTTTTGATTTCCTGCATTCCGTTCTGACCTTTAAAGAAATTCGCAAAAGCATAATCTCTTTCGTCTCCGCAAGGAACCGCCATTACAGCACCTGTTCCGTAACCTGCTAAAACGTAATCTCCAATCCAAACCGGAATTGGTTCTTTTGTAAATGGGTGTTCAGCATAAGCTCCTGTAAATGCACCAGAAATGGTTTTTACATCGGCCATACGCTCACGCTCAGAACGTTTTGCTGTTTTTTCGATGTACGCTTCAACTTCTGCTTTTTGTTCTGGAGTTGTAATTTTAGCAACCAAATCATGTTCTGGTGCCAAAGTCATAAAAGTAACTCCAAAAATAGTGTCAGGACGAGTAGTGAAAACCTCGATTACTTCATCATGATTTTTCACATTAAAAGTTACCAAAGCACCAACCGATTTCCCAATCCAGTTTCTTTGAGATTCTTTGATAGACTCACTCCAATCGATATCGTTTAGACCTTCAAGCAAGCGTTCGGCATAAGCAGAAATTCGCATACTCCATTGTGTCATTTTTTTTCTTATAACAGGAAAGCCTCCACGCTCTGAAACTCCGTTTACAATTTCGTCATTTGCCAAAACCGTTCCTAAGCCTGGACACCAGTTCACTTCGGTTTCTGCCAAATAGGTTAATCTGTATTGCAAAAGGATTTTTTCTTGCTCATCTTTTGAGAATGCATTCCATTCGCTTGACGAAAAAACTGCAATATTATCATCAGAAACGGCATTTACATTTGCATTTCCTTCTTTTTCAAAAACAGCAACTAAAGTTGAAATATCTTCTGCTTTATCTGTTGTTTTATTGTACCAAGAATTGAACAATTGAATAAAAATCCATTGTGTATGTTTGTAGTAATCCGGATTTGAGGTACGCACTTCACGAGCCCAATCAAATGAAAATCCGATTTTATCTAATTGTTTTCTGTAACCCGCAATTTGCTTTCCTTCTTTATCTACTCCACCGTCAATATTCACACGCGTTGTATCTTCTGGACGTTGCCCAGTCTGAATTGCATATTGTTCTGCAGGTAATCCGAAACTATCGTAACCCATTGGATGCAAAACATTGAAACCCTGATGTCTTTTGAAACGAGAATACACATCTGAAGCAATATAACCCAGCGGATGTCCTACGTGTAATCCTGCTCCAGAAGGATAAGGAAACATGTCGAGAACATAATGTTTCGGTTTTTCGGAGTTGTTTTTTGCTGCAAAAGTTTGATTTTCTGCCCAATATTTTTGCCATTTGGCTTCAATTTCGTTTGGATTGTACTTCATTTCTAAGTGACTAAGATTCTAAGTTACTAAGGTTCTAAGCTTTTCACTAAATTAATTTAGCCGCAAATTTACATTTATTGCGGATTGTAGCAAAGCTATTTCAGTGACAAACAAATAAAATAATGAATTACTTGTTTAGGGTTAAGTAAAAGCACGCATTATTACGATTAAAAATATGTACTTAGATTCTTTTTTTGCCACAGATTAAAGAATTTACGCAGACTTAAAAATCATTTTTAATCTTTTTAATCTGTGCCAAACTTTTTACTTTGCGGACCTTACGAAAGACTTTGCGTTCTTTGTTTTAATTATTCATGTAACACTTTGCATCAAATAAAACTTCTTTTCTATATTTAAATCGTACTTTTAAGTATAAAAGTTTGTTATTAACTTTAAATACAAGAAATACTTTATTATTTTTACCACATAATTTAAGCAGACTATGAGTTCTAACTTTGATAAATTTCAAAAGCGCAGGTTAATTTCCTCTTATTTTTCGGTAGTATTAAGTGTATTCTTGGTTTTATTCCTTTTAGGAGTACTGGGATTATTCATTATTAATTCTAAACAATTGGCAGACGATTTTAAAGAAAAAATTGCCATGACGGTTTTCTTCAAAAATGAAGCAAATGACAGTATTATCAAAGCATTTAATACCGAACTTAAAAGAGCACCTTTTGCTAAATCTTTTGTTTACGTAAGCAAAGAAAAAGCAGCAAAAGAACATACTGATATTATTGGAGAAGATTTCCTTACATTCTTGGGAGAAAACCCTTTATTGAATTCATACGACATTCACTTAAAAGCAGATTATGTAGAAAGAGACAGTATCGTTAAGATTGAAAGCAACTTTCGCAAAAATGCAATGGTTTCAGATATTGTTTACGACAAACAATTGGTAAATCTAGTAAATGACAATATCAGAAAAGTAAGTATGTGGATTTTGATTATCAGCGGTTTCTTGACAGTAATTGCAGTTTTATTAATCAATAGTTCACTACGTTTATCTATACATTCAAATCGTTTTATTATCAAAACCATGCAGATGGTTGGCGCTACAAAAGCTTTTATCCGTAAACCTTTTGTAATGCGAAGCGTAAAACTAGGAATGCTTGGTGCTGGTTTAGCTATTATTGCTTTAATTGCACTTTTACTATATGTAGATACTAATTTCCCTGGTTTAGGAATTCTAGAAGACAAAATTTTAACTGGTTTGGTTTTGGTTGCTGTTTTCGGATTAGGAGTTCTAATTACTTGGGTAAGCACGCATTTTGCAACGCAACGTTTCTTGAATTTAAGAACTGACGATCTTTATTAATTTTTGATTGCAGATTTTAGATTGCAGATTTTAGATTGCAGATTTTAGATTGCAGATTTTAGATTTAAAAAAAATGCCTTCGACTTCGCTCAGGCTTACAAACACATAAAAATGAAAAACAACAATAATAAAGAAGAACAACAAGTTCAAAAACAGGAATTCCTTTTTGATGCCATTAATTACAAAATCCTATTAATCGGAATTGCTGTAATAGCGCTAGGATTTATTTTAATGTCTGGCGGAGGAAGTAAAGATCCAAATGTTTTTAATGAAGACATTTTCAGCTTTAGACGTATTCGTTTGGCACCAACAACTGTTTTAATCGGTTTTGGAATCACGATTTATTCTATCTTCAAAAAATCTAAATAAATAGGTTTATAGATTTCCAATTGGAATGCCCTTCGACTCCGCTCAGGGTGACAATTTGAAATCTAAAATCTGAAATCTAAAATTCTAAATGAACACATTACAAGCTATTGTTCTTGCCATTATTGAAGGAATTACAGAATTTTTGCCTGTTTCTTCTACAGGACATATGATTATTGCTTCTTCTTTTTTCGGAATCGCTCATGACGATTTCACTAAACTTTTTACCATTGTAATTCAGCTTGGTGCGATACTTTCGGTTGTAATCTTATACTTCAAACGTTTTTTTCAAACTTTTGATTTCTATTTTAAACTTTTAGTCGCTTTTATTCCTGCGGTTGTTTTAGGATTATTATTAAGCGATTTTATTGATGGCTTACTAGAAAACCCTGTTACAGTTGCCGTTTCACTTCTAATTGGAGGTCTAATTTTATTAAAAGTTGACGAATGGTTTAACAAACCAAATGATCCAGAAGTTTCAACTGAAATTACGTATGCCAAAGCTTTAAAAATTGGTTTATTTCAATGTCTTGCCATGATTCCTGGAGTTTCTCGAAGCGGTGCAAGTATTGTTGGAGGTATGGCTCAAAAACTGACTAGAACTTCTGCAGCAGAATTTTCATTTTTCTTAGCGGTTCCAACTATGTTGGGAGCAACAGCAAAAAAATGCTACGATTATTACAAAGCGGGTTTCGAATTATCTCACGACCAAGTTAACATGTTGGTAATTGGAAATATTGTTGCTTTTATTGTAGCATTATTAGCAATTAAAACTTTCATCGGATTTTTGACTAAAAACGGATTTAAAGTTTTTGGTTACTACAGAATCCTTGCTGGAATCATTTTATTATTGATTCACTTTTTCATTCACCCGCTTACGATTATATAATGACACCTGAAGAATATTTAAACGGACAAGTTTTATTGATTGACAAACCTTTAAAATGGAGTTCGTTTCAAGCTGTCAATAAATTAAAATACCTTTTGATTAATAAAGTTGGACTTCCAAAAAAGTTCAAAATTGGTCATGCTGGAACTTTAGATCCTTTGGCAACCGGCCTTTTATTAATATGCACTGGAAAATTTACCAAAAAAATCTCAGAGCTTCAAGGCCAGGCAAAAGAATATACCGGAACTTTTTACATTGGAGCCACTACTCCATCTTATGATTTGGAAACCGAAATCGATCAGACTTTCCCAACAAATCATATTGACGAAGCTTTGATTCATGAAACTGTCAAACAATTTTTAGGCGAAATTGACCAAAAACCGCCTATTTTTTCTGCCATTAAAAAAGATGGTGTTCGTTTGTACGAGCATGCACGTGCAGGAGAATCAGTAGAAATTGAAAGCAGAAAAACTACTATTCACGAATTTGAAATTACTAGAATTGCGTTGCCAGAAGTAGATTTTAGAGTCGTTTGTTCTAAAGGAACTTATATTCGTTCCCTTGCTTATGATTTTGGAAAAGCAATGAATTCAGGTTCACATTTAACAGTTTTACGTCGCACTAAAATTGGTGATTACGATGTAAAAAATGCTATTGACATTACTTTGTTTGAAGAAAGTTTTAAATAATAAAAAAGCACATTACTTTTTTATGGAGTAATGTGCCATGTTTCCTAAAGTTGATAAGTAAAATTATTTCATACTTATTTCCCCGAGTTAATAGTGAGGCACATTTTTTCCTCCAAATAAAAATTGAGAGAAGAAATCATAAAACCTTTCGAATAACTTTTTCATAATAGTGTACTTTTAATTGTTAAACATTAAATAAACACCAATAAAAAGAGTAAATCAGAAAGTTATAATAGACGTGGGTTATCAATACTAAGATACGAAATTCAAACTAAGATAAAAAGACTTTAAGATAATTTTATCAACGAAATTATTTGTTTATCAACACATTAAGAAAAACTACAATCGATTATACTTAATATTCTCCATAATTTCAAGCAATTCTTCCTGTACAGAAATCCCTTTATCAGCCAAATACCATAACTGTAAATCAGTTTTTATTTTTTCATCAATTGGTCCAACTTCTCTTTTATGAGTTGCCATTAATTCTGCTGCTCCTTTAGGTCTTGGTCCCCAATCTGCACGAACAATTCCGGCTTCTTTACAAATTACAATGACTTTTGGAATTGCTCTTCCACCGTTAGTTAAATATTGCTTCATCAAATCGTCATTTTCGTCCCGAAGTGCAATTCTAAGATCAATTCTTTTGTTAGAAACATGAGCCATCTTGTCTAAAATAGGAAGAATCTGCGCAGCGTCTCCGCACCAGCCTTCAGACAAAACCAGCCAGATATAATGATTGTCCAGATTTTGGAGTTTCTCTGCAACAGATTCAGAAATTTTTATGGTTTTCTCCAGCCTGTTCATTCTCGCTTCATTCAATTTAGAATAGTTGGTCAAACTTTCTGACTGCTCATTTCCGGTTGATTTTCCTTCAGATAATAAATCGGTTACTAGTTTTCGGTATTCTGCATAAGAATGACTATTGAATAATGCTTTGGCTACAGTACTTTTCATATTTGTTTATTTTTTGTTACAATAAAAATACAAAATTTAGAAAGATGCAGAAATGACATTTGTCACATTTAATAGTCTATTTAAATTTCATTTAATCTTCTCTTGAAATGAGAATTTAACGCAAAGGACACTAAGAGTTTTATCTTAAATGATGAAATAGGAAATTGCAAAGTTCGCAGAGCTTTGTGTTCAGAACGCTTTGCAAACTTTTCGCATTAAGGCTTCATCTATCTATAAAATCTTTGCGCTCTTTGTGGCAAAAAAATCCCCATTTAAGTTTTGCCTTTAAAAGGCTTTTTTAGTCTAAAATCGCACTTATAATTAATTTTTTGCAAACATTATTTTTAAAAATCAGAATATGTCTATATTTGCACAAATTAACGCGACACACACATGAAATATAAAAGAATTCTTCTAAAACTTAGCGGCGAAGCCCTAATGGGTGATTTACAATACGGTATAGACCCAAAAAGATTAGCCGAATATGCAGACGAAATTAAGCAGATTCACAGTAAAGGAGTAGAGATTGCAATTGTTATTGGAGGAGGAAATATATTTAGAGGAGTTGCCGGAGCAAGCTCTGGAATGGATAGAGTTCAAGGCGATTACATGGGAATGCTTGCTACTGTAATTAACGGAATGGCTTTGCAAGGTGCGCTTGAGGACAAAGGAATGAAAACGCGTCTGCAAACGGCTCTAAAAATGGAATCTATTGCAGAACCATATATTAAAAGAAGAGCTGACCGCCACTTAGAAAAAGGCAGAATTGTAATTTTTGGTGCAGGAACTGGAAACCCATACTTCACAACTGATACAGCAGCTGTTTTAAGAGGAATCGAAATCAATGCTGATGTAATATTAAAAGGAACACGTGTTGACGGAGTTTACGATTCTGATCCAGAGAAAAATGCAGCAGCTGTAAAATTTGATTTTATTTCTTTTGATGACGTAATCAAAAAAGGATTGAATGTAATGGATACCACAGCATTTACTTTAAGCCAGGAAAACAAATTGCCAATTGTAGTTTTTGACATGAACAAAATTGGAAACCTATTGAAAATCTGCGAAGGCCAAAATATAGGAACTGTAGTAAATATATAGTCATCAGTAACAGTTTACAGTCGCATGACTTTAACTGAAAACTGAAAATAAAACTGAAAACTAAAAAACAATGACTGAAGAAATAGATTTTATTTTAGAAAGTACTGAAGAATCAATGAATGGTACGATTGCACACTTAGAAAAAGAATTTCTAAATATTCGTGCAGGAAAAGCTTCTCCAGCTATGCTTGGAGGTGTTTTTGTTGATTATTACGGATCTGCAACACCGCTTTCGCAAGTATCTAAAATCAGTGTTCCAGATGCGAGAACAATTACATTACAGCCATTTGAAAAAAATATGCTGCAGGCAATTGAGAAAGCAATTTTGATCGCTAACATTGGTTTTAACCCAATGAATAATGGTGATATGGTAATTATCAGCGTACCGCCATTAACAGAAGAGCGTCGTCGTGATTTAGCAAAACAAGCAAAATCTGAGGCTGAGGATGCTAAAATTGGTATTCGTAATTCTCGTAAAGATGCCAATACTGACATCAAAAAATTAGAAAAAGAAGGAACTTCAGAAGACATCTGCAAATCTGCAGAAGAAGAAGTTCAGAACTTAACAAACGCTTACATCAAAAAAATCGATGAATTATTAGCTTTAAAAGAAGCTGAAATCATGAAAGTGTAATTAGGTTTTGGAATAAAATAAAAAATCCGTCTGGTTTATTGTATCAGGCGGATTTTTTTATTGCTATTTTTGCATACGAAAATTAAATTCTTTTCGTTTTTGAAACTATATCATTCTGTATGAAGCTATTTTGTTTTTTGACTTTGTTTTTTACGCTTACACTTCAGGCGCAAATTCAAATAAACGGAATCGTAACCGATTCAAACAACAAACCTCTTCCGTTTGCCACCATTACAACATCAGAAAACAACAACACTATTACAGATGTTGATGGGAAATTCATTTTCAAAATCAGTACGTCGGCAACCACTCTAAGCGTATCTTATGTTGGCTTTCAAAAGAAGACTATTGCACTAATCAAAAACAAAACTTTTTATGCTGTTTCTCTTGTACAACAGACAGATGATTTAAAAGAAGTTGTTGTTTCTAATGAAAATCCGGCCTTAACAATAATTCGAAAAGTGATTGCCAGCAAATGGCAAAATGATCCGCAGAAAAAACTCAGCAATTTCGAATACAAAACCTACAACAAGCTTATTGTTACAGCAAATCCGGATTCTATAGACGGCAGAATCGATTCTTCGGCATCTTATAAAGATTTAGACAAAAAAATAATCAACATTGATTCTTCTGATTATAAATTCAAGGAAATTGTAAGCAAACAGCATTTATTTCAAACAGAGAAAGTTTCGCAATATCAATTTACAAACAATAAACTGAAAGAAACGGTTCTCGGAACTAAAATTGCAGGTTTTAAACAGCCTATTTATGAAGTTTTAGCATTTAATCTTCAGTCCATTTCGATTTATGATTCGAAATATGAATTATTTGAAACCAAATATGAAAATCCAATTTCGAACTCTGCAACATCTACCTACAATTATAAATTATTAGACACTGTAAGTATTAAAGGTCGTGACGCTTACATGATTTATTTCAAAAATAAGCTTAAACGAAGATCATCTGGTTTAGAAGGAGTTTTATATATTGACAAAGAAAATTTTGCTGTCGCTAAAGCGGTAATGCGAATAAAAGGCGTTTTGGATATCAGCGGTATTCATGAATTTGAATATATTCCGAAAGAAAAAATCTGGTTCCAAAGCAATACCACTTTCAAGATTGTAAAAGGAAAGAATGATGATGACATTAGGATTCTTGGCGGAACGATTCAATTTGATGGAGATGTTGAAGAGAATTTTGAACCGAGAAAAAAAGTGGCTTCAGACTTTACTTATCTGCTTTCTGAAAGTAATAGTTTTGATATTCGTTTCAACACCAACAATTCGGTAAAAAACCCATCACTTTATATCGAAATTAATGACGATGCTGCTAAAAAACCGGAAAGTTTTTGGGAAGCCTACCGAAAAGAAAATCTCGACTTAAAGAGCCAAAAAACATATCAATTACTAGACAGTATTTCTGTCAGCAACCGAATTGAAAAACGTCTGGGAATTGGAAGAAAAATCATTAATGGTTTTTATCCAATCGGCCCGGTTGATCTGGATTTAAAAAAGATTATCAGCTATAATAATTACGAAGGTTTTCGTCTTGGTCTTGGCGGCATTACAAATGACCGATTATCTAAAAATTTCCGTCTTGAAGGTTATACGGCTTACGGAACAAAAGATGGAGCTTTTAAATACAGTTTAGGAGCAGGAGTTTTATTGGATAAATACACCAACACTTGGTTTAACGGCTATTATACAGATGACGTGCGCGAGATTGCAAGTACTGTTTTTGCAGTTGACAAACGTGTTTTTAAAATTTATGATCCTCGTCCGATTAACATCAGTACTTTCTACGAATATACTGGATGGCGCGGTAATATTCAGACCAAAATTATTCCGAAAACGGAAGCTGTTTTAGAATTCTCAAGAAACTACATCGAACCAAAATTTGATTATTTATTTAATTACAATGGGAAATTGTATTCGAGTTATGTTATGACAACGGCAATGCTTTCTATCGTTTGGGCACCTTTCAGTGATTTCATGCAGACTCCAACGGGAAGAAATGAGACGGAGAAAAGATTTCCTAGATTTACTTTTCAATACACACAGTCTCTTCCAAATGTATTCGACAATGATTTCACTTTCAGCAAAATCGATTTTAAAGCAGAGTACGAAAAGAAATATTTAAACCGCCAGAAAACCAGTTTACTTTTCCAAGCAGGTTTAGCCATGGGAGATGTTCCAATTACACATTTGTACAATACTTCTCCTAACAATTTAACCAAAGAAACGGTGGTTCAGCGTATTACTTTTTCTGGAAGAAACGCTTTTGAAACGATGTTTTTTAATGAGTTTTTCTCAAGCCAATATTTAATGTTCCAAATCAAACATGGTTTCGACCGTATTACAATTCTCAAAAAGGTCAGACCTTCATTGGTTATAGTTTCCAGAATGGCTTGGGGTAATATGGAAAACCCTGAACAGCATGTTGGCCCAGCTTACAAAACACTTGAAAGAGGATTTTATGAATCAGGTTTAGAATTAAACAAAATCTACAAAGGTTTTGGTCTTGCTGGATTCTATCGTTATGGACCAAATCAGTTATTGAAGTTTGAGGATAATATTGCGGTTAAGATTTCTTATGTGCTTGATTTGGGATTGTAGTTTTTTAATCTCAATACTTAAAAATTCCAAATTCTCTACTGTTTTTATTCTTTGAATGGATAAAAGATTATTTAAACTATTAAAAGAATGAAACAATATTATTTTTCATGCAGATTTAAACAGATCTCAGCAGATTTTTTCTCAATACATACCCTTAATATTTGTCATGTCGACGAAGGAGACATCTCCACAAGTAGCTCTGCAAAGTATGAATACTATTCGTAGTTTCTTTTGTGATCCTTAGTTCCTCAGGATGACATTCACGTAAAAAAAAACTTTGTCAAAGTTTTAAACTTTGACAAAGTTCTGCTCCAAAAAAAATCCCAAATTCCAATCAGTAAAAATTGGAATTTGGAATTTCAAAAAATTGAGATTTAAAACTATTTATGGTTTCAAAATCAAAACCGAAGGCGTATTATTCAGCCAGGTACTTTGAGATTCTATTAATTTCTTCCAGCTGTCCAAACTTATAATCATTAAGTTTTGACCATCTAAAAACTCTTTCTTAATAGTTCTGTCATTCATAATCATAATATGATTTGGGGCAATCTGTTCTATAGATCGGATGGTTTCTTGAATCTCGCGAGTACTTTTTACTTCACCGCTGGCATCGAGAACTGTGATCTGTGAACCATTATTATTGATTAATTTTTTAGCATAATCTATTAAAAAAGCATCTTCTTTACTAAAAACCGGAATGAAAACCTGATTGATTTCTTCCAAATCTTTATCAATCAAAATACCAACGGGCATTTTAGTTTTTGCCAAAATATGACGGGTCCTTTCGTCAAATGGATTATTTTCGAACAAACCTTCTTTTCCGGTAAACTTATCAATCAAACGATCCGGATTTACGATTCGGGTTGTAAAACCAAGGATTTTTCCAAGCAAAGTTCCATCAAAAATAGATTGTCCTAAACCAATCAGCAATAAATCATATTCTCCATGATTTGCTGAATCGATAATATCGGTATCAATATCATTTGAAACTTTAAAAAGACTCACCACTTTTTGATTTAAACGATTGGATTCTTCGACAACTGGAATCAGCATTTTTTTCTCATGATCTTTCACGTCAAAAGAGTGAATTTCTGTACTCAATGACAAATGCATTGCAGTTACAATCGAATTGTCCGGCTGTTTTTTAACCAAACTGTTGGCAATCTGAAGCAGTTTCTTTCCTCTTTCTGGTGTTGCAAATGAAAGGAGGATTTTATATTTACTCTTACTTCCTATTTCTTCCGGTACAGCAGTTTCTTTATCTTTAAAAATAAATCCGATAAAATCTAAAGCCGGGCCTGTCATAAAAGTCGTAACCAAAGCCATAATTACCATCATCGTAAAAATCTCTGTAGAAAGAACTCCAAGATCGTAACCGATATTTAGAACAACAAGTTCCATCAAACCACGAGTATTCATTAAGGCACCAATAGACAAGCTGTCTTTCCAGTTTTGTCCCACAAATTTTGCTGCCAAAGCACTTCCAAAGAATTTACCTGCTACGGCAACAGCGATAATTAATCCAGTAATTTTCCATAATTCCGGATCGTTTAACAATCCAATTTGTGTACGCAAACCTGTGAATACAAAGAACAATGGCAATAAAACGATAATGGCAACATCTTCTACTTTCTCGATGAATATGTTTCTGAATTTATTGTTTTCCGGCATAATTGCTCCTGCCAAGAAAGCTCCAAATAAAGCGTGAATTCCAATTAATTCAGATGCATAAGCAGATATTAAAAGCGTGATAAAGAAAATCGCAACAACTGGTTTATTTAAACTTTCGCGAGTTGCATTTAAATCGCCTACACGTTTCAGGAACGGACGAACGATTTTCAACATAATAATTACGTATAAAATCGCTAAACCGATAACATACAATGAACTTGTAAACGAACCTGCTTTTACAATAGCAATTACCACCGCTAGAATACACCAAGCCGTAATATCATCGGCTGCGGCACAAGTGATCGCAATGGTTCCTAATTTTGTTTTCTGCATGCCACGTTCCTGAACTATCCTCGCCAAAACCGGAAACGCAGTAATACTCATGGCGATTCCCATAAATAATCCAAAAGAAGAAAATTCAACACCAATTGGGGCAAAAGTGTGATAGATAAAGTAAGCTAAAGTTAATCCTAAAGCAAACGGGATTACAATACTGGCGTGGCTGATTACAACCGCATCGTGGGCTTTATTTTTTAACACCTTAAGATCCAGTTCCATTCCGATAACAAACATGAAAAGAATCAAACCAATCTGACTTAAAAACTGTAGGTTCCCTAATGATTCTTTTGGAAATAAAGTGGCTGAAAATTCAGGAAAATACATTCCGACCAAAGACGGCCCCAGAACAATACCTGCAATCATTTCGCCAATTACAGACGGCTGACCAATTTTTCTAAAAAACCATCCAAACAAACGTGCGACTAAAATAATAGTTACAATCTGTGCCAATAAAATAGCTAATGGATGCTGTAAATTATGAACCATAGAATCCAGGAAGTCATTCCAATGGTTGCTTTCGATTTGTTTTTTTACGATGTTGCGCCCCACTTCTAATGCGGCACCTTTTGAAATTACCCAATAAATCAGCGCCGTAAAACCACCGATAATTGTAATGTAAAATACAGAGTTTTTAATGTTATTCATAACTCGTTCTTTAGATTTATTGCCGCAAATATCAGAACTGAGTTTTAAGTGAAAAAGCAAATTTCCAGCTAATTTTCAATGTATGTAACAAGTCGGAAAAACTTTGTAATAAGTTATAATTTTACCTTTTTCAAAAAATCAGAACGATAAGTTTCGCTCAGAATTAGAGCTGTATTTTTATTGTTTTCTTCCACATGGTGCAATACAATTTCGTTGTGGTTAAAGAACTTTATCGCTTTTACAGCAACAATCTCTTTTTTGTTAATTCTACAAAAATCGGCATCAGGCAATTCATGCAAAAGGGTGTCAAATTTTACGTTTTTCAGATTCAGAAAACTTCCATCTGCCAACAAAACTGTTTTATCGCGACTGTCACTTGCAGCTGTTGTGATGTATTGAATTTTATTAAAATACAAAAGTGTTTTCCCTTTATCAGTATTCAGTTGTATAAACTTTTTAGAATTATCCGATTTATCAAAACGTTCAAAAGCTTTTGTGATTGCTTTTTGAAGCCGTTCTAACTTTACCGGTTTTGTGATATAATCTACCGCATCGATATTAAAAGCATCGGCAGCATACTCTTTGTAAGCTGTGCAAAAAATCACCAATTTATTCTCGAGAATTTCGGCCAGATGCAAGCCGTCCATTCCTGGCATTTCGATATCAGAAATTAAAAGATCGAAATCCAGATCTGGAATATCAGACAAAAGTTTCTCAGGATTATTAAATGTTTTTACAATTTCCAGTTCCGGAATTTGTTCGCAAAGCATTTTCAAATAAGTCAATCCCGGAAGCTCATCGTCCAGTAGCAAGCATTTCAGTTTTGTATTCAAGTAAATCTATTTTTAGATGAGCAATATAAATGTCGTTTTCTATAAACTTATCGAGTTTGAAATTATTCTTGTAAATAATTCGAAGGCGATGTTCTAAAGTCGCATGTCCAAAACCGCTTCGCTCCTTTTTCAGCACTTTTTTGTCGGAGATTTTGTTCGAAACCGTCATAAAAAAAGCATTGTCTTTAAATTCAAAAACAACCGAAATAAAAGCATCGGCACTTTGAAGATCGGCGTGTTTAAAAGCATTTTCTATTAAATCAATAGAAATCAAAGGCGCTAACAAAGGCTGATCGTACAATTTATCGTCTTCGTTTATATTCGTTTTAATCTTCAATTCGAAAAGCGGACTGATTTTAATTTTATTGATTTCGATTAGATTCAGTGCAAAATTGATCTCTTCTTTTGCCGTCACAAATTTCTTTTTGCTTTCGTATAAAATATAATCCAGAACATTGGCTAATTTGTCTAAAGCGAAATAAGTCTGATAAGCATGCGACTGAATCGAATTTAAAATATTCTTAAACAAATGCGGATTCAATTTGGACTCCAAATTTTCTAACTGTAGATCATTTACTTTTACTTCCAGCGCATAAAAACTCTTTTCGGCATCTTCTTTTGCTTTTTTGGCCTGCATCAATTGGTAAATCATAAAACAAATGATAACAATCAGCAAAAAAAGAATCGCTAAAAAAATAAAAGTAGTAGTATTGTTATCTTGCATTGTCTTTGTTTTTTCTGTTTTGAATGACTTACTTCATTCCTTTAAAATTAAATTCCCGAAGCGTTTTTAACCAATCGAAGTTATAAAAATTATTTTTCATGATTTTTAATTCATGCAAAGATGAGAAAAGCTATTCATTAAATAGTACAAACGAATCGGATTATCACAAAGAACAAACTTTCAAATTTGTGTTAACGTTAAGTAAAATACAGTGGTTTATTTATGATTTCTAGCACTTTTCACTACATTTGCATCCATTTTTAAAGATTTTATGAAAAACACAGTTCAAGTTGGATTTTGGGAAAAATTGGCCCGAATCATACTTAAAAACAGAATAACAATTCTAGTTATCCTTTCCGCTTTAACTATTTTCTTTGGTTATCAATGGAAAAACCTTTCTATGACCTATACTGAAGCCAACTTGCTTCCGAAAGATCATATTGCGAATAAGGATTATCAAAAATTCTTAGATAAATTTGGAGAAGAAGGAAATCTTATCGTAATTGGATTTCAGGATAAAAACTTTTTTACACCAAAAAATTATGCTGCTTGGACAGAATTAATGAACGGTTTGAAAAAAGCCAAAGAAGTGGATTTGGTTATTTCTTTAAATGACTTGAAGAAACTGGAAAAAGATACCGTAAACCAAAAATTTGTTTTAGCACCTTTTATTGAACAAAGCAAAGCGCTTGATCCGGCTTACTTAAAAACGGTACAGTACGATTTGTTTCACAATCTGCCTTTTTATGAAGGTTTGTTGTTTAACAAAGAAAGTGGAAGCGTTCGTTCTGCAATTTACATGAACAAAGCACTTGTAAATACAGCTGAGAGAAAGACTTTTATCTTAAAAGATTTAGTTCCGAAAATCGATAAATTCGAAAAAACAACTGGAATCGATCTTAAAGTTTCGGGAATGCCTTACATCCGTACAATCAATGCGGATAACATGAAAGGCGAAATTGGACTTTTTATTGGAGCGTCTTTATTGACGGTTTCTTTGATTTTCTTTTTCTTCTTCCGTTCGTTCAGAGCTACGTTTATTTCGATCTGCATCTTAATTGTCGGCGTAACCTGGTCGTTTGGAACACTTGGATTATTTGGATATAAAATCACGATTTTAACTGCAATTATTCCGCCGTTGATTATTGTAATCGGAATTACCAACTGTATTTTCTTAATCAATAAATATCAGCAGGAAATAAAACTGCACAACAATCAGGCAAAAGCGTTGCAACGTGTTATTTCAAAAATTGGTTCTTCGACTTTGATGACCAATTTAACAGCTGCAATTGGTTTTGCAACTTTGATGATTACAGGAAACGAATTACTTTTTGAGTTCGGATTGGTGACTTCAATCAACGTACTTTCTGTTTATACTTTGACACTTTTTATCGTGCCAATTATCTACAGTTTTATGCCATTGCCAAAAGCGAAACATTTATACCATTTAGACAAAACGTATATTTCAACATTATTGAATACTGTTGCAACTGTAGTAAAAGGTAAAAAAACAATCGTATATATCATTTACGCAGTACTTTTTGTAGTTAGTTTAAATGGAGTAAGACAGATGAAAGTGTCTGGAAGTTTGATTGGAGAAATGCCAAAAACAGCTTCTTTCTTTAAAGATATTTTATTTTACGAAAAGGAATTCAACGGAGTAATGCCTTTGGAAATCATGATTGACACCAAAAAGAAAAAAGGTGTTATGAAGCCGGCGACAATTCGTAAAATGGATGAACTGCAGAATACTATCTCAGAAATTCCAGAATTGGCAAAACCGGTTTCGGTTGTAAACTTGGTAAAATATGCCAAACAGGCTTTCTACAACGGAAACCCTGAATATTACCAATTGCCAACTTCTCAGGAACAGACTTTTATTTTGGGTTATGCTAAAAATGCAACCAAAAACAGCAAAGAAAATTTAATGAAAGCGTATGTGGATTCGACTGGACAATATGCCAGAATTACGACTTTCATGAAAGATATCGGAACGGATGAAATGGCAAAAGTAGAAGGAAAACTCCGCAAGAAAATTGATGAGATTTTCCCGAAAGACCGTTACGAAGTTACGATAACCGGAAAAGCATTGGTTTTCCAAAAAGGAACAACCTATTTGGCACACAACTTAATCGAATCATTATTGTTTGCAATTTTGACAATTGCAATTTTGATGCTGTATTTATTCCGTTCGTTCAAAATGGTAGCAGCTTCTTTGATTACGAATATTTTACCGCTTTGCATTACTTCAGGATTAATGGGTTATTTCGGAATTCCGTTAAAACCATCGACGATTTTGGTATTTAGTATCGCTTTCGGAATTTCGGTTGATAACGCGATTCAGTTTATGGCGAAATACAAACATGATCTGATGCAAAACAAAGGAAAAGTGAAAAAATCAGTTTTCAGCGCTTTAAGAGAAACGGGAGTAAGTACTTTCTATACTTCTGTAGTTCTGATTTTAGGTTTTGCGACTTTTACATTATCAAGCTTCAGCGGAACAATCGCCTTAGGAGGATTAATTTCCTGTACTTTGGTTTTTGCTATGTTTGCTAACTTAGTAGTTTTACCATCGCTGGTTTTAACTTTTGAGAAGAAGAAAACTAAGAAAGAGGAATTGGAGAATTTGGAGAAATAAGGTTTTGTTTGCCACGACCCGAGCGATAGCGAACGGGCGAAGCAATTTCACGAATTGACACGAATTTAAAAAATACAAATCTTTGTCAAAGTTTAAAACTTTGACAAAGATTAACCCACAGTTTGTCATTCCGAGGAACGAGGGCACGAGCGATAGCGAACTGGCGAAGCAATCACGCTCGGAAATCGACAAAGATTGGCGACTTTCTTAACGGAATTACTAGTGTGATTCCTCGTTCCTCGGAATGACAAAAACAAGAGAAATTGCTTCTTTTGAAACCGATTGCCCTAGCCCTGATAGAAGCGATATCCTTTTTCTTGCTCCTTTAGCAAGAAAAAGATATAGCGGATAGCAGGAAACAGCTTCAAAAATTAATTATTATCGATTATATTTGCAGTTGTTCAAAACGAATATTATTTAATATCAATTATATATAAAAATGAAACACACAAAGGTTAGAGACTTATTAAACAGTACGACGACGTTACAGGAAGTGAATGCAAAAGGATGGGTGAGAACTTTTAGAAATAATCAGTTCATCGCTTTAAATGACGGTTCTACAATTAATAATATTCAATGTGTTGTTGATTTTGAAAATACACCAGAAGAGACTTTAAAAAGAATCACTACTGGAGCAGCAGTTTCTGTAATTGGAACTTTGGTTGAAAGTAAAGGTGCTGGTCAGAAATATGAAATTCAGGTTTCTAAATTAGAAATCCTTGGAGATTCTGATGCTGAGAAATTCCCAATGCAACCTAAAAAACATTCTTTAGAATTTTTACGTGAAAACGCTCACTTGCGCGTGCGTACAAATGCTTTTGGTGCCATTATGCGTGTGCGTTCGGTATTGTCTTATGCGGTTCACAAATATTTTCAGGATAAAGGTTTCGTTTATGTAAATACGCCAATTATCACTGGAGCTGATGCTGAAGGTGCTGGAGAAATGTTTCAAGTTACTTCTTTGCCATTGGATAATCTTCCAAAAAATGAAGAAGGAAACATTGATTTCAAAAAAGATTTCTTTGGAAAACATACAAACTTAACCGTTTCTGGACAATTAGAAGGAGAAACTTTTGCAATGGCTTTGGGTCAGATTTATACTTTTGGACCAACTTTTAGAGCAGAGAATTCAAACACTTCTCGTCACTTGGCGGAGTTCTGGATGATTGAGCCAGAAGTTGCTTTCAACAACCTTGATGACAACATGGATTTGGCTGAAGATTTTATTCAGTATGTAATTAAATATGCTTTAGACCATTGTGGCGATGATTTGAAATTCTTAGAAGGAAGACTTTTGGAAGAAGAAAAATCAAAACCGCAGGCAGAAAGAAGCGAAATGGCTTTGTTGGAAAAATTGAACTTCGTTTTAGAAAACAACTTCAAACGTGTTTCTTATACTGAGGCAATCGACATTTTAAGAGATTCAACTCCAAATAAAAAGAAGAAATTCCAATATATCATTAACGAATGGGGAGCTGATTTACAGTCAGAACACGAGCGTTATTTAGTAGAAAAACACTTTAAATGTCCGGTAATCTTATTCGATTACCCAGCAAACATTAAAGCGTTTTACATGCGTTTGAACGACAACACAGAACCAGGAAGAGAAACAGTTCGCGCTATGGACATCCTTTTCCCTGGAATTGGAGAAATCGTTGGTGGTTCTGAAAGAGAAGAGCGTTACGATGTTTTGGTTGAGAAAATGGAAAAACTTGGAATTGATAAAGAAGAATTATACTGGTATTTAGACACCAGAAGATTTGGTTCGGCAACTCACGCCGGTTTTGGTTTAGGTTTTGAACGTTTAGTATTGTTTGTAACTGGAATGACAAACATTAGAGACGTAATTCCTTTCCCAAGAACTCCGGGAAGCGCTGAGTTCTAAGAAAAAAGAGATTTGCCACGAAGGCACAAAGACACTAAGTTTATTTTTAAACTAACTGAATTAAAGACTCAAAAAAATTAAAATAATACCACGAAGACACAAATTCACAAGTATTATTTTATTTTTTAGTGAAGATTTAAAAACTTAAAAAAACTTTGTGCCTTCGCGCCTTCGTGGCAAAACCCTTAAAAAAATATGCTCTCTGAAAGAACGGAAGAAATTGGAAAAATAATTGTAAACTCGGCATTCAAGGTTCACAAACAACTTGGACCCGGATTATTGGAAAGAGTTTATGAAGTTTGTTTAGCTCATGAAATTGCTAAAGCTGGTCTTGATGTAAAACGTCAAGTTGACATTCCTATCTTTTATGACGGAATTGAATTTAGCGAAGGATTAAGATTAGATTTACTAGTTGAAGATTCTATAATTATCGAAATAAAAGCAGTTGAACAAATAAATCCAGTTTGGGAAGCACAAATTATAGGTCAGCTAAAATTACTGAATAAAGATTTAGGCTTTTTGATTAATTTCAACGTTCCGTTAATAAAGAGTGGAATCAGAAGATTTATAAATACAAAAAGAGTATTTTAAAATTTTCAATAAAATATAGGCAAACAAAAAATTTGTGCCTTAATTTCAAAAATTTAAACAAAAAATTTGTGTCTTAGCGCCTTTGCGACAAGAAACAAAAAAACAAATAAAAACTTTGCGCCTTTGCGCCTTAGTGGCAGAAAAAGCGTCTTAGTGGCAAAAAATAGCGCCTTAACTATGCTAAAGCAATTTTTAAATTTAAAATTATCCCAAAAATTATCTCCACAGCAAATTCAGCTGATGAAGTTAATTCAATTGCCTACGCAAGCTTTTGAACAGCGTTTATTAGAAGAAATGAACGAAAATCCGGCTTTGGAAGCGGGTAAAGAAGACGAATACGAAGCGGATGAATATGCTAACGACGACTACGACGATTATGACGATAACGAATCAGACAGAATCGAAGCAGACGACATTAACATTGACGAATATCTAAGCGACGACGATACACCTGATTACAAAACTCAGGTAAACAATTACAGTGACGATGAAGAACGCGAAACACCTTTTGCGGCTCCTATAAGTTTTCATCAGGATTTGATCAATCAGCTGAATACTTTTATTTTGAATGATGAAGAGCGCGAAATCGCTGAATTCCTTGTTGGAAGTATTGATGATATGGGTTATATCCGCAGAAGCATTCCCGATATTGTTGACGACATGGCTTTCACTCAGGGAATTTATACTGATGAAGCAATGGTAGAGAAAATGATGACCGTGATTCACGAATTGGAACCTTCGGGAGTTGGTGCACGTGATTTACAGGAATGTTTGTTGCTTCAATTAAAACATAAAACGCCAACTGAATATGTTGATTTGGCAATTGACATTATCGAGAATCAGTTTGATGCTTTTACAAAGAAACATTACGATAAACTTTTACAGAAATACAGCGTTTCGAACGAACAGCTTAAAAAAGCGATTCACGAAATTGAAAGACTGAATCCAAAACCGGGTGGTTCTTTTGCTGGTAATAATAAAGTTACAGAAAATGTAGTTCCGGATTTCGCTATCAGAATTGTGGACGGTGAATTGGAACTGACTTTAAACGGAAGAAATGCTCCTTCTCTGCACGTTTCTAAAGATTATCAGGAAATGATGCAGACGTATAAAGAATCTAAAGACAAATCGACAGCACAGAAAGATGCCGTTCAGTTTATCAAACAAAAATTAGATTCTGCCAAATGGTTTATTGATGCCATCAGACAGCGTCAGGAAACACTTTTTGTAACGATGAATGCAATTATGCATTATCAGGAAGAATATTTCTTAGATGGCGACGAAACCAAACTAAAACCAATGATCTTAAAAGATATTGCTGATATGGTTGGTTTGGATATTTCGACGATTTCACGTGTGGCAAACAGCAAATATGTTGAAACACCATACGGAACCAAACTGATTAAGGAATTTTTCTCTGAAGCAATGAAAAACGATCAAGGAGAAGATGTTTCAACTTTGGAAATTAAAAAGATCCTTCAAAATACCATTGAAGAAGAAGACAAAAGAAAACCGCTTCCGGATGATCAATTGGCCGAAATCTTAAAAGAAAAAGGGTATCCAATTGCGAGAAGAACTATTGCAAAATATCGAGAACAGCTTGATATTCCAGTTGCGAGAATGAGAAAGAAAATTTAGTCATTTCTACCATTAAGAGATTAGGAAATTAAGTTTTCACTACTAGCAAACCTAACAGGTTTTAAAACCTGTTAGGTTTTTTTTATTATCAATATAATACATATCGTATCCTGCCAAACACCTTTAATTAAAATATATCCGTTACCCTCCAAACTCCCTGCGAAACTTATACCTTCAAATGAAATTAAAAATCTTCTTATCGGAAACTCTCACAGAAATATAATTTCTACAAAAAAATAAGCCCGACAGCTTTTAAAAATCTGTCGGGCTAACCGTATATAAAATTGTGTACTTATACAAATAGGATGAAAGTTTTATTTATAATTTATCCAAAAAAATGCCTTTTGCGAGTGCATAAATGAGTTATTAGATTTCTTCCTTTATTTTAATATAATTTGTTTAATCAAAGGAGATTGTTAAAGAAAATATTCGACTTAAAACTTATAACATGTTACCCTAACATTTAACTTTTATTTCTTATAAAAGTTTTAGGTGCAACACCATAAAATTTTTTAAATGTTTTAGCAAAGTAACTCATATTACTATATCCTAACATGGTCCTGACACTATTGATACTCAAACCTTGTTTTAATAATTGTTCTGCTTTCTCCATTTTTTTTTGGATAAAGTATTCGCCATAATTTTTCTTAAACAATGTATTAAACATAGATGCAAATTTGGTTTTACTCATAAAGCATGCCTCAGCCGCTTGTGCAAGTGATACTATTTCTGCAAGATTCAGTTCTTGCTTCTCTTTAAGGTCAATAATTCTTACTATATCTTGAGAAATTCCTTTTTTCTTCTCTAAATACTCCACTTCAAGGTTATTAAAAAACAATGCTATTAATTGACAAGCATATCCTTCAAGTATTTGTATAAGATTAGGCTTGTCAGAATCAAGCTCTAAGATTTCATTCGCTAATTTATAACTTTTAAGATCAAAACCTGCAATCGCACCCATTGGCATTGCATTTGCGAAATCATCAAAATTAGTAAACTCTGTTGGTCTTGATTCTGTAAGATTTTTTACAGCCCAGCTTCTATGAACAAAAATCTGTACATAACGAATTGGCTTATTTTTGGGAAATAATACGGAAGAATTAAATGTATGTGAACTAAGAACAACCTGTTTTACTGGGCTATTAATATCAATAACCCTTTTGTTCAATTTTTGCACTACCGAAATATCATCTTCCCCAATATTAAAAACTACCCCATAATAATCATTCCCTACCAATTTTGTTTTTTGCAACAATATTTCATCTAAAAATATTGCATCGACACATAACATTCCTAAACTTTCACTTAATTTATAATACTCATATCGTCCACTAGCCATAGACTCTGGAAATATAATCTTGTTTTCTTTACATACTACTTCAAGACCAGTACTTTCACTAAAACTTTTAGCAAAATCCATTATCCATTGATTTGAAGTACTAAAATAATATTCTACTTCTATCATAATTTAGTAAGCTTAAAACTATTTATCCTTTCTTCAAATCACAAAACTTCAATGTTTTGTTGCAGCATTACGATATTCTTTTGGAGGTATTCTGTAATATTCCTTAAACACTCGTGTAAAGTGGCTCTGGTTTACAAAACCCACAGACTTTGCTACATCAAGAATTTCCCAGTTTTTCTTCAACAAGTCGGCGGCCTTTTCTATTTTTAATTCCTGAAAAAACTGCAGATAACTTTTAGTATACATCGCCTTAAATATATTAGCAAATTTTGACGAGCTCATTCCACAGCTTTTTGCTACATCATCCAGTGCAGGCAACGACTGTTCCAAATGATCTTCTATATTTTTTTTTGCCTCAACAATATTGAGTACATCCTGATATTTTAATACTTCTTCAGGATGCAAATCTCTCTTATCTCTATCTAGTACATGCGCTATCAAACGTTTGACATAGCCTTTATAAAATAGTTTTACAAAAAACTCCGGGGGTTTGCTTGCTATGATCTCCTGCGTCAACAATACTGTTTCGAGATCCATGTCAAGTGAAAACTGCAGTGGCGCATCTTCCAGCAATTCCTTTTGATGGGGTACCCGACTTTCTAATTCTTTAAGACGAAATTTGTTAATTACCCATTCCTGTGACAATAACAAAATCACAATTTTAATGGGAATATTTTGAGGCGCAGTCCAGGATAATCCAGTTTTGGCAGTACTGTAAAAAATTTTATTCTGCCAACTTTCTCCATTAATCTGTCCATTTTTTCCATCCATATTTACTATAGAGGAAAAATTAGTGAGATTAAAGCTCATAGCATGAAAATAATTGACATTGGCAGGTAAACGAATAAAATTTACATCTTCAAAAAAAGTACAATCCATTATAACCACTGCAAGTCCTGTATCTACATCGTAACAAGAGAAAATTCCTTTTCCTATTGATTCGGGAAAAACCAGCTCGTTATTTTTTATCACAACTTTTTTTGCAGACACTGCGTTAAAACCAGTTGCCACATCAGCAAGAAAACTGCCATATGTTGTTAAGTTATACTTTACCTTTAGCATAAATACCTTTTATAAATACGCCCATCTATGTCTGGACATTTTGTTTTAATAATTAAAATAACTGTATTAATACCACTAGAATAAAAATAAAAAAAAATATCACCTCGTATAAATCAATGATTATCAAGCAAATGAACTAATAAAATTACAAAAAAAAGCGTCTGAAACTAACAAACGCTTTTAAAAATAGATATTCCACTTTCTATAACACCTGACAAAAAAGAAATTTAGAAGTAATTATTTCTTTATCAGTCTTACTATTGAATATATTTTTAGTGTGATGAGTAATCTGAACTCTTCTAAAAATTAGCATGATTAATACACTAATAAGCCGCCATAATAAATGCTTCCAAATAGTTATTATAACCTCCCACTGTCACATTAGCAGCTGTCGCCGCTCCTGCAGCAGCTCCAAGCCACATATAAAATCTTTGAGAATAATTATTTGTATTATTTACATACCAGAGAACCTGACCCGTACTTGTTCCGTTTACCACAGTGAATCCAGAGAGATTAGGGGTAACATTACTTGGAAACGACCCCATACTACCACTAGAGGTTGATAGCCTGCAGGTTACATATCCATTGCCTGTACCTACAAAAACTATCCCTGCCGTAACTGTAGATCTTCCAGGAGGTACATCAATATAATAGCCCGAATA
>NZ_FOMH01000007.1:0-248852 GCF_900112575.1 Flavobacterium phragmitis | reverse complement strand
TTCTGTATTTACTCCACCTGAAGCTTCACTACTGGTTGCTAATTTCTTCCATATATTAACATCCCAAAAATAATACCCTGTACCTGCAGCACCAGTACCAGTAATACCATCGTTTGTGTTGTACACCAAAAGACTCTGAGCGGGTACACCACCATTGATACCACTTACAAAAGTAGTTGTAGCAAGATTTACATTTGGTATCAATAGTCCTTTATTACTTGCATCTTTCATGTCCAGTATTGCAGACTTATCTGGATTATTAGTCATCATTCCAACTTGCGCTTGCATAAGACCATTGCACAAAAGACATAACACAATAATTAAAATTCTTCCTTTCATAATTTCCTCTTTCATAATTCGTTCTTTCATGATATTCCTTTTCATAATTTCTTTTCTTTTATAAACAATTTCTATCTTTATTTAAACATGTAAATATTCTTAATATTTTTACTATTACTTTTGAGCACAAAATTAATCTGAATTCAAAAAAAAATTAAGATAGAATCTACCTATATATTTTTCTGTTTTGATAAATTTTAAGCTTCATAAAAACAAGCCCTATATAGAATTTAGAATGATATGAAATGTAAAAACAGAAAATATTCATTTATTTTTTTCCTAAAAAAAGATATAATAAATCAATTGATTGTTCAGAAAACGTAAAACAGAAATTGATAAAAAATCAGATTGAAACAATTCTTGTCTAAATAATCATAAAAACAAAAAAGCCCGACAGGTTATAAAAACCTATCGGGCTTGACAATAAAAAGGTCAAATTATTTATACTGATCAGGTAATATTTTTATATTAAATAAAAAATCCTTCTTTTTATCACTGTAGCTATAAACAAGAGTATAGTCGTTATCTCGAAAAACTTGAAGCCCTGTATTTGCTTTAGCAGTACTTAAAAGACTTTTCTTAATTTCTTCTTGAATTACATCTGCCTCAGCAGTTTCTTTATTCACATTTAATAATGTTAAATTGTATTGAACTGTTTTTTCTTCATGCAGACTTACGCTGTCTAAACGAATACCTTCCTGAATATTCAAAGGACAATTTTTATTATATTTTGCGATTAATTCTACTACTTTAGTATTCACCTCATTTTCATTTTTGACGAGATAGAATTGAAAGTAAGCCACAAAGGCAACTGCAATCCCCATTAATAGCAATAATAAAACAGTAGACTTCCTCATATTTATTTTTAATTAGCTTGAGATAATATTGATTTTATTTTTCCTGATTTTTTTTCATTGCTTTAAAATACGCTGCACGGCTAAGTGGTTCGTATTCTTCAGTTTCTCCCAGCATCACCAGTTTATCATTATCTGTTTTTCTAAAACTGTAATTAGCTAAATTTCCGGTTCTGGTACAAACCGCATGCACTTTGGTTACATATTCGGCAGTTGCCATAAGTCCCGGCATTGGTCCAAAGGGATTTCCTTTAAAATCCATATCCAACCCAGCCACAATTACGCGGATTCCTTGATTGGCTAAATCATTACAGACTGTGATAATCTCATCATCAAAAAACTGTGCTTCATCAATTCCGATTACATCACAGCCTTGTGCTAAAATTAAAATATTAGCAGCTGCTGGAACTGGTGTAGAACGAATCTCATTAGAATCGTGAGACACTACCATTTCATCATGATAACGGGTATCGATAGCGGGTTTGAAGATTTCAACTCTTTGTTTGGCAAATTGCGCACGCTTTAATCTGCGGATCAGCTCCTCGGTCTTACCCGAAAACATTGATCCACAAATAACTTCAATCCAACCAAATTGTTCTTTGTGATTTACTGTATTTTCGAGAAACATTTTGTATTTTTCAGCCTTTTAAAATGAATAAGTTTTTATTACTTTGTACTGGTAATAAATTGACGTAAAAATGTGCTGTTTTACATTTTTTCAAAAGTAGAAAATTTTTATCAAAACGGAGATCAGCGATCGCTTATTAACAGAAATAAAAAATATCTTTAAAAGATCTCCCGAATTTATTTAAGAATAAAGACATTCAGACATTAAATACACTAAAATACCTTAGTCACTATAATTTCAACAGTTATGAAAAAAAAATTGGAAGCCGATTTAATCAGCATTGCTCATCGAATTTTAAAGCTTAAAAATAAATCCGATATCAATCAATTGTATCTTGAAACTCAGAAATTATATGAAAAATTAGCGGTTTTAAAATTTGTAGAAGAAAATTTTGACGCAGCAAAACCAACTATCGGACAGGCTGATATTACTAATGAATTGGAGACTCTTTTCAATAAAGAAGATGAAACAACTACACCTGTAATTGAGCTTGAATCTGAAGTTAAAGAAGAAACTCCAGTTGCGCAAGAAGTAATTTCATTGGAAGAATCTTATGAAACAGAAATTTCAGAAGAAAGACCTTTAGAAGTTGTAGAAGCTGTTGAGCCAATTATTGAAGAAATTTCGGAACCAATTTTAGCTGAAATTATTGAACCTGAAGTTGAAGAAGTTAAAGCCGAAGAAGAAATTGAAAAAACAGAAGATTCTAAAAATACTATTGAAGAACTTTCATTTACAACGGTTAGTGATTTAAAACCCATTCCAGATTTCAAACCTGCATTTGAATTAGATACACAAGAAATTCAAGAAGAAATCGTAGAGGAAACTAAGGAAGAACCAAAAACAAACACTTCTGGTGCTCCAACTATTTTGTTTGAAGATTTTGGAATTAATTATGCTGATGCGCAGTTTGTAAAAGTGGATAGTTTTGAAGCTGTGCCTCCTGTTTCAACGCCATCAATTAATGATTTCAAGGAGCCTAAAAAAGTAGAAACTGCTATTCTGGAAACTCCATCACAACCAAAAGCAGTTAGCCTAAACGAAAAACTATCTCGAGGATTTCACATTGATTTAAATGACAGAATTGCGTTTACCAAAAATCTTTTCGGAAACAGTACAGAAGATTACAGCCGCGTTTTAAACCAACTAATGACTTTTGATTCTTACAGTGAAGCAAAAGAATTTATTGAAAACATGGTAAAACCGGATTATAATAATTGGGAAGGGAAAGAAGATTATGCTGAACGTTTTATGGGAATAATAGAGAAGAAATTCGCTTAAATAAAACACAAATTTCACGAATTAACACGGATTTTTTTCTTTGTGAAATTTTGATTAGTATTTATAATCTGTCCTAATTCGTGTTATAATATTAAAAACTATGTCAAAATTATATATCGTTCCAACGCCAATTGGCAATCTTGAAGACATGACTTTTAGAGCCATTCGGGTTTTGAAAGAAGTCGATTTGATTTTGGCCGAAGATACCCGCACAAGTGGTAAACTATTGAAGCATTTTGAAATTGGCACACACATGCACAGTCATCATATGCACAACGAGCACAAAACCACCGAAAATTTAATTGCACGTTTAAAAGCCGGTGAAACTATCGCTTTGATTTCAGATGCTGGAACTCCCGCAATTTCAGATCCTGGCTTTTTATTGACAAGAGCCTGCGTTGAAAATAAGATTGAAGTAGAATGTCTTCCAGGTGCAACGGCATTTGTTCCTGCACTTGTAAACAGCGGACTACCAAACGACAAATTTGTTTTTGAAGGTTTTCTGCCTGATAAAAAAGGACGTCAAACTCGATTTTTGGCTTTAGCCGAAGAAACCCGAACGATGATTTTATACGTTTCTCCCCATAAACTCGTTAAGACTTTAGCTGAATTTGTGCAATATTTTGGAGAAGACCGACAAGTTTGCGTTTCAAGGGAATTATCAAAATTACACGAAGAAAATGTACGCGGAACCGCAAAAGAAGTTCTAGCGCATTTTGAAAAAACAGCGCCACGAGGCGAAATCGTCGTGGTCGTCGCCGGAAAAACAATAACAAAAGAACCTAAGAAAAGTAAGTTTTCGAAGGACGAAGAATAATTTTCGCCACAAATTTCACGAATTAGCACGAATTTAATTTGTGTAATTCGTGGCAAAAAAAACTAATAACAACAAATCATGAGCATACAAGCCTTTTTAGAAAAAGTAAAACAAACTCCAACTCAAATCACATTTCCTGAAACTATCGCAGTAATCGAAGAAAATTACAATTTTACGCCAACAGCTTTTCAAAACGGAACACAGCACAATGCTGCTGGAGAAAATTCAGGTTCTTGTAAATTATTTTCTTTCGCAAAACTGCAAAACTTAAGCAAAGACGAAACATTAGCTTGTTTTGGAGCCTTCTATTACGAAGAAGTTTTAGGAGATCCAAATGGAACAAATCACCAAAACATTAGAAATTTCATCAACTTAGGTTGGGACGGAATTAAGTTTGAAGGAAATGCGCTAGAAGCGAAGTAACAAATGTCAGGCTGAGCGGAGTCGAAGCCCTTACAAAACAAAATATTTTTGCCACAGATTTCACAGATTAAAAGGATTAAAAAAATCTGCCGTATCTGCAAAATCTGCGTGAAAAAATTAAACACATAGAAACATAGATTTTTATTTATGAATAAAAGAATTTAGAAAGAAAACTAGTTTCTAACACATAGTCAAAGTTATGTGAATTTATGCAAGTGAAACGCCTTTTTCAAGTTTCCAATAAGCTATGTTTCTATGTGTTTAAAAAAAAATTACCTATCAAGATTAAACGATTTCATAAATCTGAAATCTAAGATCTAAAATCTACAATTAAAAAATGCGTTGGACATTAAAACCAAAACCTTCTGAAGATAAAATCAAACATTTAGCGCAAGCTTTAAATGTAGAAGATTTTGTAGCAACACTTTTGATTCAGCGTGGTATTGAAACTTTTGATGATGCTAAAAATTTCTTTCGCCCCTCTTTAGAACATCTGCACGATCCGTATTTGATGAAAGATATGGACAAAGCCGTTTCCCGAATTGAATCAGCGATTGAAAATCAGGAAAACATTCTGGTTTTTGGCGATTATGATGTGGACGGAACAACAGCGGTTTCTTTGGTTTCTTCGTATTTAAAATCACATTATCCAAATATTGCTACTTACATTCCGGATCGTTACGACGAAGGTTACGGAATCTCATTTAAAGGAATTGATTACGCAGACGACAACGGAATTTCCTTGATTATCGCTTTAGACTGTGGCATCAAATCAATTGACCATATTGCTTACGCAAAAGCGAAAAACATCGATTTTATTGTTTGCGATCACCACAGACCAGGAGATTTTCTACCGGACGCCGTTGCCGTTCTAGATCCAAAAAGAGAAGATTGCTCTTATCCATATGATGAATTATGCGGTTGTGGTGTTGGTTTTAAACTGATTCAGGCTTTAGGCCAAAATCGAGATGAAACAATCGAAGATTTAGTTCCCTATTTGGATTTGGTTGCTACAGCAATTGCAGCCGATATTGTTCCAATAACTGGAGAGAATCGAGTTTTGGCTTACTTCGGATTGAAAGTAATCAATAGCGAACCAAGACCAGGAATCAAAGCTTTGGTACATCAAGTTAAAAAGAAGGTTTTAGACATTACCGATGTTGTTTTTATTATTTCACCGCGAATTAATGCCGCAGGAAGAATCAAACACGGAAATCATGCTGTAGAACTTTTAACCGAATTTGATCTTGAACAAGCGCAACAATTTGCATCGGAAATAGAACAATATAATGCTGACCGAAAAGATTTGGACAAAAAAATCACCAAAGAGGCTTTCCAACAAATTATAGAAAATAAGGAAGAAGAACGTTTTTCAACTGTCGTTTTTCAGGAAGACTGGCACAAAGGCGTAATCGGAATTGTAGCTTCGAGATTAATTGAAACGTATTATCGTCCGACTTTGGTTTTTACAAAAAGCGGAGACAAATATGCAGCCTCTGCCCGATCTGTAAAAGGATTTGATGTTTACAATGCATTAGATGCCTGTGCAGAACATTTAGAACAATTTGGAGGACATATGTATGCAGCTGGAATGACTTTAAAAGCCGAAAATTATCAGCTTTTTAAAGAAGCTTTTGAGAAATGCGTTCAAGAAACCATTAAACCTGAAATGCGAACTCCAGAAATCGAAATTGATGCCGAAATAAATTTTTCTGATATAACACCAAAACTGATTCGGATTTTAAAACAATTTGAACCTTTTGGCCCACAAAATATGACACCAGTGTTTATGACTAAGGATGTAAAAGATACTGGTTATGCCAAAACGCTAGGTGCAGAAGAAGAACATTTAAGGCTTTTCGCTAAACAGTATAACTCAGACGGAATCGCCGCTATCGGATTCGGGCTAGGAAAAAAACTAAACATAACACAAAATCAAAATCTGTTTCAATTGGCATACACCATTGCCGAAAATGAATGGAACGGAACGGTTTCAACACAGCTTATGCTGAAAGATATTCGAACAAATGGAAGAAATTAAATCCAACAAACCTGATCCATATCAGGCATTGCGTTATAGAGAATTCAATGTGTTTTTATTATTGCGTTTTGCGATGGTTTTTGCCTGGTCGATGCAGTTTATTGTAATTGAATGGGAAGTCTACAGTTTAACCAAGAATCCGCTTTCGTTAGGAATTATTGGTTTAATGGAAATTATCCCTGCCGTTTCAATGTCTTTGTTTGCGGGACATATTGTAGATCAGAGAGAAAAGAAAGGTTTATTGGTAAAATGTATTCTAGGTTTTTCAGTAATTAGTTTTGGGCTTTTCTTATTGACTTGGCCAAAAGTAGTTGGCGGTCTATCTAAAGATTACATTTTATACTCGATTTATGCACTTGTATTTTTTGGCGGAATTGTACGTTCTTTTATGGGACCAACTATTTTCTCGCTTTTGTCTTTAATAATTCCCAAAAAAGTATACCCAAATGCGGCAACTTGGAGCAGTTCGGTTTGGCAGATTGGAGCTGTTATGGGACCTGCGCTGGCGGGATTCTCAATAAACTGGATTGGCGTTCACTGGTCAATGTGTTTGGTTTTCGGATTCTCGATTCTTTCATTAATTGCCTTATCACAAATCAGCCAGAAACCAATTATCAATCCGAAAATGGGAGAATCTATAAAAGATAGTCTTATGGAAGGTTTGACATTTGTATTTAAAAACAAAATAGTTTTAGGAGCCTTATCACTCGATATGATCGCAGTACTTTTTGGAGGAGCCGTAGCATTGTTACCTGTTTTTGCTCAAGACATCTTGAAAGTAGGTTCTGAAGGCTTCGGAATTTTAAGAGCGGCGCCTGCCGTGGGAGCCTTTATCACAATGCTAGTATCAGCTTATGTTCCTTTATATGAAAATGCAGGAAAGAAACTTTTAATTGCCATTTTTGTCTTCGGATTATCAATCATCTTATTTGGACTTTCTACTTATTTCTGGCTTTCTGTTTTCGCCTTATTTTTAAGCGGATTGGCTGACGGAATTTCGGTGGTAATCCGCCAAACGATTTTACAGCTTAAAACTCCCGATCATATGCGTGGACGTGTTGGCGCTGTAAACTCAATTTTTGTTGGTTCTTCGAATGAATTGGGTGCTTTTGAAAGTGGTGCAACTGCCAAATTGATGGGCGCTGTAACATCAGTTGTTTTCGGAGGAAGTGTTACGCTGTTAACAGTAATTTTCACTGCATTGAAATCTCCAACCTTTAGAAATTTAGATTTGAAAAGAGATATGGATGAACATCATAAATTGGAATAGATGAAATCATTTCTCCTTTCTTTTTTTCTCGCGTTTTCCTTTCTAGCTAAAGGTCAAAATCTTTACATCAAAACCTACGGTAACAAAAAGGATAAAACCATAATTTTCATTCACGGAGGACCAAGTGGCAACGCAACATTGTTTGAAGGAACAACAGCTCAAAAACTAGCTGATCAAGGTTTTTACGTTATTGCTTACGATCGTCGTGGCGAAGGAAGATCTACAGATTCTAATGCCACGTTTACTTATGAAGAAGCTTTTCAAGATTTAAATTCTATTTATGCAACCTATCATTTAAAGAGAGCCATTATTCTAGGCCATAGTTTTGGCGGTTTAGTAGCAACACTTTATACTAATAAATATCCGCAGAATGTGAGTGCTTTGGTTTTGGCTGGAGCATTATTCTCCCAACAGGAAACGTACGATCATATTTTAAATACATTGAAAAGAAAATACAATAATGATTCTGAACAACTAAGGAAAATTAGTATTGTAGAGAATCTAAATAAAAATTCAGCTGAATATAGAAAAGGATGTTACGAACTTGCAGGTGAAAATGGCTTTTTTAAAATGCCAAAACCAACAGCAGAATCCAAAAGGTTATACGCTGATTACGAAGCAGGAGAATTTTTCAAAACCAATATTCGAAACAAAAATGCTCCACTTCTCTTCTATCAAAACGAAAAGCAAAATAATATTGATACGCGTCTTGTATTAAAGAAAATTAAAACCGCTGGCGTTCCTATTTATGGAATTTACGGAAAAGAGGACGGCATTTTTTCATCATCACAAATCAAATCTATAAAAGATATTGCTGGCGAAAATCACTTTGCTTTTCTGGACAATTGTTCCCACTATTTATTTGTTGATCAGCAAAATGAATTTCTTGCTAACATAAAGAAATGGATTAAATAACTTTTTTTAAACCATATAAGAGATATAAGTTCATTTAATATCGAACTCATCTGATTGGCCTTCAATTAAAACGGAAGGCTTTTTCATTGTGTGATACGACTCAAAACAAAAATCTCTTTAATATGAACTTATATCTCTTATATGGTTCAAATAATTTTTCATTTTTTATGATTTTTTTATTTAGAATTAGTTTAAATAATATTTATATTTGTTGAAATAAAAGGATTTACGATGAGAGAAATTGAACAAATATATCATAATAACTTTGGAATAGCTTTTTACTGGAAAGAGCGAAACACGACTATTTCAGACAGAGTACAATTGGTTTTTAAAGAAACTGGATTTTATTTTACAGTGGCTGAACTAAATCTTTTCTGCGATTTAATCGAAGACAGTATGATCGAAAACGCCTGTTGTGAAGCTTGTGAAATGAAATACTCTTGTCATAAATTTTTATTGAAAACTCCTTGCAATTCGATTGATTTGGCTGTAAATATGACCGAATTAAAGTCGATTAAAGATTTAGTTGAAGGCTCTTTATTCAAAATCGAGTTGGATGAATATATCTATGGAGTTGGAATGAATTAAGAAACATTCTAAATATTTTAACAACATTTTTTCATTATTGAAATATATTTTGATTCAAATCAAAAAAAAGTATATTTACAGCAATGAAAAAAGCTGTATTTCTACTTACTACCATTCTCACGGCAATATTTTTTGTGAGCTGTACTAATAAATCAGAAGAATATATAGATCCCCGTGGTACTGATTATGCGGGTTCAGAAAGCTGTGTTCAATGTCATAAAGTACAATCTGAAATGGCGTTTCACAGTTCGCATTTTAAAGCTACAGCTCCTGCCGTTTTAGGAAACGTTTCAGGTGATTTCGATTCTAAAAATCATACTTTCATTTATGATAAAGACACCAAATTGGTAATGGAAAAGCATGGTGACAGTTTGTATCAGGTTGTATACAAAAACGGAAAAGAAGTTTCGAAATATAAATTCGAAATTGTTTTTGGAACCAAACATGCCCAGACCTCTGTTTACTGGAAAAATAATAATACTTACGAATTACCGGTTTCATTTTACCATTCTATAAATAATTGGGCTACAAGTCCGGGATTCCCAGCTGACAAACCTTATTTTGACCGAATGGTAGTAAAAGATTGTTATGCCTGTCATAGTTCAAACATCAGCTCAAGAATGGTTAACCAAAGTTCTGCAGAAAAAAACTTCATGTCGATGGACGTTGAAGATATTATCAGAAAAGAGACAATAGTTTACGGAATTGACTGCGAGCGCTGTCACGGCCCAGCAAAAAAACATGTTGAATTTCATCTGAAAAATCCAAATATAAAAGTTGCAAACTCAATAACAAGTTTCAAAAACCTAAACAGACAACAAAGATTGGATGCCTGCGCTCTGTGTCACGCCGGAAATGACGGAATGAAAATGAAATCCCGTTTTGATTTTAAGCCCGGAAATAATTTATCTGACTTTTACAGAGATACTCGAAGCATTACCGATACCGCAAAATTTGATGTACACGGAAATCAATTCCGTTTGATGGCACAAAGCAAATGTTTCATTAAAAGTGAAAAAATGGATTGCATTTCATGTCATAATCCACATGAAAATGCTTCTAAAAACATGGCTTCGTATTCTAAAATTTGCATGAGCTGTCATCAAGGTTTAAAGCACGATGAAACGACCTTGAAAATAATGCCTGAGAAATTATTAGCTTCAAATTGTGTAGAATGCCACATGCCGAAAAAAGCTTCTGGAGCAATTAAATTTCAGCTTTCAAATAGCAAACAGCTTTCAGAATATATTTTGCGAACGCACAAAATCGGAATTTATCCAGCAAATGCGAAATAAAAGTTTTGCTTTAAAATTTTGACTTTTGACTAAACTACTTCTCGAATTTTTTAAGTTCAAAATTTTCGCCGTCAAAAACGCCGTAAGTAAAATAGCCAATCCAGTCGCCTAGATTTACATAATTTGAATCTTCGCCAACTGGAATTATCATTGGCAAATGGCGATGTCCAAAAACAAAGTAATTATAATGTTTGGTTTCTAGTTTTCGTTTGGCATACAAAATCAGCCATTCTTTATCTTCTCCTAAAAATGTAATGTCTTCGTCTCCTGAAATCAATTTGTTTTTAACCGATAAATATTGTGCCAAGCCAACACCCAAATCAGGATGAAGCCAACGAAAAAGCCATTTTGAAAACGGATTTGTAAATACCTTTTTCATTCTTTTATACCCTTTATCACCAGGGCCTTTTCCGTCGCCGTGGCCAATCAGGAAGGTTTTTCCGTTAAAAGTAAATTCTCTATTATCGTGATAAACCGGAATATTCAATTCTTTTTCAAAATAGTCGTTCATCCATAAATCATGATTCCCAACGAAAAAATAAATCGGAATTCCGCTGTCTCGAATTTCAGCCAGTTTCCCCAAAACACGCACAAAACCTTTTGGAACAACTGTTTTATATTCAAACCAAAAATCAAACAAATCTCCCAATAAAAAAATGGCTTCTGCATCTTCTTTAACCTCATCTAACCAGGCAACAAATTTCTTTTCGCGCGGTAAACTCAATTCTGGAGTTGGCGCACCAAAATGCTGATCTGAAGCAAAATATATTTTTTTCATTGATGAAAGTTGGGAGTTATGTGTTAAGGGTTATGTGTTAGGTTTAGAGGTTATATAATATCAATTTCAACTTTGCCGTCTAACTTTTAACATTTAACCTCTAACTTTTTTTTACAAATTATCACTTGCGTACCATTCTGCAAACGAAGATTCTGTTTCCTGAAGTTTTAATGAGAAAAGAGTAATTCCGGCAGGAAGGCGATTTTTAATTCTTTCTGCAAAATCAACTACCATATTTTCACTTGTTGGCTGGTAATCAACCAAAATTACGTGGTGCCCACGGTTTTTTAATTCATTAGCCAATTCGATATGCGGAGTCGTTTGGTTAAAAACGGTAGCATGGTCAAACTGATCGACGATTTCTTCTTTTACAATTTTCTTTAGATCCGAAAAATCAATCACCATTCCGAACTTTACATTCGATCGATCCGTAATTGGCGAACCAATAACCGTTACCGATAATTTATAACTGTGTCCGTGAACGTTCTTGCATTTTCCGTCATAACCGTACAAAGCGTGACCGGTTTCGAAACTAAATTGTTTTGTAATTCTGATATTACTCATCGATTTTTAATTTTAAGCTTGCAAATTTACAAATTAATTGCCGTTTTTAGCTCTTTTTTTAGCCCTAAGATACATCCACAAAGCAAGTCCACCCAAAACCAGAAACGGAATGAAAGATCCAATGACAACGCCAATTTGATAACCACTGTCCGGAGCCTCTTTAATTTTCTCTGCAATGTCGACTTTTTGGAATAAGGAAATAAGTTTCATTTTAAATTATATTTATTTTTTATAGCCACAGATTAAAAGAATTAATTGGATTATTCTATCTAACTCTTCTTCGAAGTCTAACCAGTTCATAGAAACTTTACCGCTATATTTAAACACATAGAAACATAGCTAGTTGGAAATTAAAAAAAGGCGTTTCACTTTCATAAATTCGCATAGCTATTCTATGTGTGAGAAACTAGTTTCTTTCTAATTTCTTTTATTCACAAACTAAATCTATGTTTCTATGTGTTTATTTTTTTTAGTTAGCAACTCCTTGTCAAAATTATATAGTTATATCCCCAAAATAAATGACTTATATCATAGCTATTTTTTAAACTGCAGTAAAGCATTTCTGCTAAAATCAGATAAAACCAATTTGCCTGTAATTGTAGCACGTTCAAAAAGAAGCGATTCCCATTGTTCTGTTCCTTCCCAAATAATCTTTTTCATTTCAAATAAAGCTTCGGGATTATAAGAACTTAGCTTTTGAGCGAAAATTTCAACTTCTTGATCCAAATTCGTCGAATCACTTAAAGCGGAATAAAGTCCTTTTTCAAAAGCCCATTCGGCAGATTTCCATTCGTGCGGTGCCAAAGTCATTTGAGTCATCGCCGTTTTTCCAATTTTACGGGAAACAGCAGGTTCAATAACAAAAGGTCCGATTCCGATTGCCAGTTCAGACAATTTTATAGCACTTTCAGGAGTTGCAAAAACATAATCACAGGCTGATATAATTCCGACTCCGCCACCAACGGCTTTTCCCTGAACACGACCAATGATTAATTTATTGCAATTACGCATGGCATTTAACAAATGAGCAAAACCTGAGAAAAATTCTGTTCCTTGTTCCTCATTTTCAACCTGCAAAAGTTCATCAAAAGAAGCTCCAGAACAAAATGCCCTGTTTCCTTCACTTTTTAAAATAATAACTGAAACATTTTCATCTCTGCTCAGCGAATTAATTTCAGTTGTAAGTTGGTTTAATAAAGCTCTCGGAAAAGAATTACTGGCCGGATGACCAAATTGTACTGTTGCAATTGTATTTTGAAAAGAAGTTTCTAAACCTCCATTTAGATTTTCTGCACTCATAAAAATAGATTTAAACGTAAAGTTACGCTTTTGAAAAATATTTTGTCTGATTGATTTCTAAATTTGTTTTTTGAAAATTATTTGACTTTATTTGTTACCGCTTTGGGGGATTAGCTCATTTGGCTAGAGCGCTACGCTGGCAGCGTAGAGGCGACCGGTTCGAATCCGGTATTCTCCACAAAAATTAAAACCCTTGTAAATTCTGTTTTACAAGGGTTGTTTTTTTACTATGGTTTCGCAATTTTGTCATTTCGAGGAACGAGAAATCACACTCGGGATTCGACAAAGATTGGCGATATACTTTGTAGAATTTCTAGTGTGATTTCTCGTTCCTCGAAATGACAAATCTATCGTTATTTCTCATTCGCAGCATCATCTGCATCAATATCGACTTTTTCAGCTTTTTTGAAATCGTTATTCAGCAAATTTTCCAATTTCTTTTTCTCTTTTAGATTTTTTCTAATGGTTAAAACAATTACAAGAACAACCAACAAAATCACTACTGCTATTACAACCCAATTAATTTCCATAATTTAAATTTTAATTAAAAGTAAAAATTTAAATTACCTAACATATTATCAAAAAGTTAAGTATTGACAATTGTTAATTTAAAAACTTATTTTGGTATAATTATGTCTTCTACAGTATCATTCCATATTTAAAACAATAATATTTTTGAATTATTTTCTTAACGGATTATATCATATGTTTCAAAAAAGTCCAAATGGATAATTAAGGATTGTGAGAAATTATTTAGCATCTATGATTTATAGAAAACACAGCAATATTGGCTTTGGTCATTCTTTGCAAAAGCTCTGGTCTCCAAAATAAACTATAAAACCAAAATAACATGATAGATTTACTTCAGGGAAAAGGACAAAAGGCCCTTTTCATTTACAAAATCCTTCCTTTTTTACTATTAAGTATAGGCATCTTTTTTATTAATGCTCAAGAAGCCCGATTTGTTTTTATTGGGTTCTTTATGATTGCCTCTATTGCATTTGTACTTATATACCCCATTAAAGCTTATATTAAAGGGGATAAACTCTTTTACAAAAAAACTTTTGGCAGTGAAAAATCTATTGATTTATCTACTATAAAATATTTAATTCCAGAATATCGAAAAAAATGGGGATGGTGCTACACAATTGCTGTAAAATATGAAAGCAACCAAAAACTTAAAAGAATTGATATTCTGGGTTTGACTGAAAAAAATCGAGGATTTATGCGTAATATAAATGACCTTCCTCCTTTTTACATTTCAGAAGAATTAAAAAAAGCCATTAAACAACAATCAATATGAAACTAACTATTTGCTTATCAAAAACCGTGATAATTTTTTATACAATATTAGCAATCCCTATTACAATTGGCTCTTTGCACAATCTTGTTTATGGTGTGTTATTTAATGAAAACTCTACAATTTCTCTTGGAGCTTTTAGTTTATTTGGTTTTATACTTTTACCGCTTTTAATCATATCAAGTTATAGAAACAATAAATGTATTATTGAATCTGATAAAATAAGTATTGGTAAAACTGAATATCCATTGACAATTTATAGTTTTTCAATACAAGAAAAATATCTACCTCTAAAAGATCGCCCTATATTTTTTCTATTTAAAAAAACATATCATGACCTGATTATTAAAGAAATAAATACAAACAGAGTGATATTGCTAAAAGAGTTGAATGTATTTCAAAATGATATTAAAAAAATTAGGTTGGCACTTTCATAAAGTTTTTTAACAACATGCGGTCTATTCTTTTTTTTTCTAATAAATGAAAGATATTTCTTTAATAAAGGTTTGCTACTTTTGTACAAGCTATCGATTACTTGAGAAATTTAAATCACAAATTCGTTATTTATGAAAAAAGAAATATTAGATCGAATCCAACAACTGGGCGGAAACATCGACAAAGTAAAAGGAAATTCATTACAGGAAGATTTACAGTCAATCGAATTCAGTCACCCATTATATACCGATTACTTTGAAGATGAATTATACGGAGTTGATGAATTTTATGCCAATAACCGTGAATTGTACCAAGACAATAAAAAAGATTTTTACGACCGTTTACTAGATCATTTTTTCTCTGATCACGAACTTCCATACGGACAGGATTTTTACAGAAATTTTCTTTTCACCCCTTTTAAAGAAGGCACAAAAGATTTTGAAGAGTTTGACGGATTAATAGAGGAAGCTGAAGTTAGAGAAGTAGTCAAAGGTGAAGATTTAGATTTTATCTGTATTTGTTATTCCTATGGATATCCGGATCAGTTTTTTATCTGCCTAACAGATCCAAATCCTGAAAATCCTATAGTGTATTCGACTGATCATGAAGTCTTTTTCAGTGAAATTGAAAACGAAGGAACTCTCGAAGAATTTCTTAAACGTTATTTAACCAAAGACGAGTTTTTAGAAATAGTCAAAAATTATATTGAGAATGAAAAAACGGATAAATAGTTTGTAAAATGCAGTAAACACATAAAATGAAACAATTTATTCCAATAGTACTTCTCACGATTCTAAACTCATTTACTATTTCCTGTCAAAAATCAGGAGCTTCAAATGAGAAAATCCAGACTATGAATTTAGAAATTGCAAAAACCGATAAAGTTTTCAAAGGAAACATTAATTTAAAGACTCAGAAAGAGATTGATGACTTTGGACAAAACAAATACACTTATATCAATGGAAATCTAGTCATTGGCGATACTTTATCTTCAGATTTATCGAAGGAAATTCAAAATTTGAATGCACTTTCAAGTATCCAAAAAATCAACGGAGAACTATTGGTACTCAAACTCAAAAATCTGGAGTCAGTAAAAGGATTAACAAACCTTGAACAAGTAAACGGGCATTTTACTATTTCAGGATGTGAATTAAAACAGATTAACGGTTTTGATAAATTAACTACAGTGAACGGCGATATTACTTTTGGAAACAACAGTGGCAAATACACCGAAAATCCTTTGATAGAAATCTCAGGTTTTAATAATCTCGTTAAAACAAAAAAAATATTCATCATAGGAAATTCAGGGCTTCAAACGCTGAATGGATTTAATCAGATTAAAGAAATTCAAACGGTTATGATTATGAACAGCGATATCAAAACATTAAATTGTTTTAAAAACCTGCAAACTGTACATGAAAATTTCAGCGTCGAATATTCTGATTCATTAACCTCGATATCTTTAGAAAAACTGGAAACCATAAATGGCTTTTTCGCTTTAAATGAAAATAATACTATCAATGGAAATATTATCCTTCCAAATTTAAAATTAATTAAACTGCTGTATTTTTTTCAGAACAAAAGCTTCGAAAATTACTGCCCGTTCAGTCGTTTTCTTAAAGAAAATAAAATTGTGGAGATAGAGCTTCAAGGCAATAAATCAAATCCATCAAAAGAACAGATTATTACCAATTGCAAATAAATGGAACAAACATTATTAAATAAAACCATTCAATTTCTTAAAAGATCCCTTGCGATTCCTTTATTGATTTTTCTGACCACTTTCATCGAAATTTACTGGGCAATGGGAAGTCTGTCTGAAAGAGTGTCCAGCGGAAATCCCGACAGTAGTTTTTTTGATGATGCTTATTTAATGTCTGTGTTTACCACCATTATCCTCACGATTGTTTTTTTATTATTCTATTTTATCAAAAACAAACCGATAAGAATCATAATTCAGTTATTATGTTTAATTTCAATTTGGTTTTTCTGGAACTACACCATTTTTGTAGATAGAGAATCTTCCTGGAGCACTTATCTTTTTAATGAAGAACTACATTATACACTTTCACTTTCTTTTCTGCCAATTGTAGTTTTATCTATTGTTGCCGTTTTTGGTTTAAAATTTATTTCGAAAAAGTATGAGCTTAAATAAAAAAATAATACTGCGATTTTATCTTATTCTAAGCGTAATTTCCATATTGGACTGTGCCTTATATTATTTTAAAGCAATAAGTCTTCGGGGTTATTACAGTGATGCGATTTTGTTCTGGCTTTGGCTTTTTTCCAGTTTTGTTGTAATCATTGTTTTTTGGAAAAAGCTTTTAGCTAAGCTTCTTTTAGTCGCTTTAGTACTAACATTCGCATTGAGCATTATTGCTATGATGCTTCCTTTTTATGCACTAGTAAATTCAACCACTCCGTTAGGTTTATATATCAATAAAGATCTTAATGAAAATTACAGAGCTCAGATTGTAGGATATGGCCCAATGGTTTATCCGTGGCTCGAAATAATTGAGAAAAAAGGTTTGTTCGAAAAAAGAATTATCAAGTGTGACGATTCACAGATTATGAATGATAATTTGGATATAAAAATAAGAACTGCGAAAGACATCATTTTTAAAAATGAAACCAATCATACCATTACGCTTACTCTATTTTATGGAGGCCCAAACAAAACAATTACATTCGATAAAAACACTGGAAACGTTATTGAAATAAAAAACAACTGAGCGAAAGAGCATAGAAAAATCGGAATTAGAGTTCTATCGATGAGATTTTCCTACGGAACATAAGCTTATGGCGATATATTGATAACGTTTTTCGGTTCTTTTTTCTTATTTGCTTTTATAATTTTATCTATTTGAACTTAACTAATTAAATAAAATCATGCGTTACTTAAAATTTCTATTTCTTGGACTCTTTCTTATGCTTTCTTTTAATGGCAATTGTCAGGATAAAGTTGTGCAACAGGTTCTCAATCGTTTAAAGGCGCAACAAACCTGCTGGAATAATGGTGACCTTGAAGGCTATCTCGAATTTTATGCTCCCGTAGATTCTGTTCGAATGATTTACAGTGGCGGTGTAGTTTATGGAAAAAACAATATTGCCGATTTCTTCAAGAAATATTGGCCAAAAGAAAGAATGGGAAAATTAACCATGACCGATTTTGTTGTTGAACCGCTTTCCAAAAAAGATGCTTTTGTTAATGCCAAATTTAGTGTCGAAGCACCAAATGGGAAAAATAGTTCAGGACAGTTTTCCGGAATTATGCGAAAAATAAACGGTCTTTGGTATTTGTATGTTGATCATTCGGGATAAAGGAAAAAATCAAAAGTAACCTAAATTTATTTACAGAGAAAACAGCAAAACAATGACATTTTACTTTATTAAAACCTGGCTACTGATTATCCTATTCAGCATTTTAATTTCAGGCGGTTTATTGTATCGCTTTTTTGAGATACAAGATGAAACTAAAAGTTTCTGGCTGGTTATACTTTCTAATTTGTCCTTTTTTTTCTCTTTAAGATTTGTTTTGTTCTTGTCTATCTCATCCATTACCATTTTTCTCAACAATTACGAACTTATTAGAAGAAATAAATTCTATTCATTAGCCACTTTTTGTCTGATTCCGTTTATGACATTGATTTGCTTTATGGCAGGCGATTTATCAGTAAAGGAATTTAATTCCGATATACTCCTATCGGGCTGGAATTTTTTAGCAATGCTAGTTGTACCTCATTTAATAATAAGTCTCATTGCTTATTTATTTTTTAGAAAAATGCTGAAGAACAGAAAAATTGACTAAGTTTTCACTTTCAAGTTTAAACAAATTAAAGTACTTTCGTACATAACGAATAGTAAATTAAAATCCACAACTGTAAAATGACAATAAAACCGCTCCTATTATCTGCCTTTTTTTTAATCTTATTATCAGCCTGCAACAAAAAGGAGTCAGCTAAATCACAAAAGCAGGACTTATCAAAAAATGCAACTGTAGAAACCGATTCTTTATCGGAAGGAGAAGAAACTCCCCGAAAGGAAAGTATCAATTTGTTTACGGTTATGCCAAAAGACAGTAGTGATATTGCTTTTGTTTCGCTTTCGGATATTTATCCTGTTGGTGACGAAAAAGATACACTTGCTTTACCCAACATTGAAAAATTAGGGAAACATGATGCCCAGTATTTTGCTTTTTCTAAAAACTATAGAAAAAGATTTCTTTCTAAAACCAACATTACAGAAACCGATTCTGTTTTTATTTACGATTACGCCAAAAACAAATTGGCTTCTTTTTTAGTCAAAAATTTAAAAACCGTGGCAATGTTAAACGGTTATTCTTCAGAAGAAGACTGGCCCTATCATAATTACGATTTTATGATTGGTTTTGAAATCAACAAAAAAAATCTGAATGGATTTAGCGAATATTATCGGGATGCTTTGGTCTATGTTGGTAAAGAAAATCCATTTTCGAAAGAAGGTCTAAAACCAATTTCGTGGAAAAAAATTGCTCAAAAAGAGTATCCGTCTAAATCTTTAAAAAAGGAAGACCAAAACACGTTAAAGGGCACCACTGTTGGGAATACTTATTCTTATAAGACAAGCAGTTATCAGTATTTTTTACAGGATTATCTGGATAGTCATAAAATAATTTATGCCAGACGTCTTTTAGTTACCGATTCTAAAACCAAAGAAATTATAATCGAAAAATTATATAGCCAAAGCGAAGGCACTTCTCCTACTCCATTAAATTATGAAAACGGAGACGATGTTGTTGAACAATATACAGGAAAACTTTTCAGAAATAAACCAGAAGTTGTCTTTGGTTTTTTATATGAATCTTTTGGTTGTCCAGCGATTTCTATTATAGATAAATCAAACGAAGAAATTTACCTTCAATGTGATAATCGCCATTAAAATAATCATCTAAAAAATATTTTTATGAGAATTTCAGCTTGGTTTTATTGTATAAATCTTCAAAGGTCTTTCGATTTTTACAAAAGAGTTTTTGAACTTGATGAAGAAGATTTTAAAAGTTCAAAAGGTTTCTCTATTCCAATTGGCAACTATTTTGAACTCAAAATAAGTACCGCAGAAAGGCCTCTAAACACTGGAAATATTGAGATAAATGACGCTAATATAGCCGAAACGTACGAAAGGTTTATTAAAAATCATGTTCCCGAAACTTCAGAATCAAATCCTCACAAAATGAAAAGTGGGACATTTTCCGGTCCTTGGGAATATCCAGGAGGAATGGCTTTGTTTTTAAAAGATCCTGACAATCATTCTATTTTCTTTATGGAATGGTAATTGAATTTTCAGCCGAAACTTTTTTATATCTAAAACAAATCAATAATAGTACAAAACCATGTCTGAATTAAGTTCTCTTTTCTGTAAAGTAAAAATCACCAAATCTCAGCTTGACAAATTTTTAAACAGTCCTCCCGAAAAACCAGAGCTAAACGATAACTGGCTAAAATGGTGGGACAGTCGAAAAATGTACTCAAAAATGCCTCTGACCAGCAAATTACTTCGTTTTTATGACGATAATAATAGTAATGAAGAAATTCTCAACGGCTGGATTAGTTATCAGGAAGCCATGGCGTTTTCAGATTATGATGAAACTACAGAGGAATGGCATTGGGGAATTATGTTTTTTAGTGAAAATTATTTGGAAATGCTTCCAATGTTTGCATTTATCATCAGTCTGGAAAAATATGTAAGTGAAAGTCCCGAAAATAGGGCAATTGTTTTTCCTTTCTTTTGGGGAGACAATGGTGTTCATGTCTATATTCATTTTGAAGAAGGAAAAGCCATTTTAAGTGCAACGGTACAAACAACCTACGACATTAGTCCTGAAATGCTCACTTATACAAAAGAATACCTCAACAAAAAGTGGGATGACTTAACAAAAGATATGGATTTGGATTAATCATAATGATATGAAAATATACTTTCAGCTTTTTAAAAGACTAAACGTATTTCACAAATAGAAAGCTGTTTTTTACTAAAAATGATTTTGTAAATATTTTTTAAATACCTTTGAATTATGAGTACAACAGCAAAATCAAATCATATAGGGCGAAAAATAAGCCGTATTCGTGAACTTCGTGATATGAAGCAAGAAGCTTTGGCGCAAGCTTTAGGAACAAACCAACAAGCTATTTCTGCTATAGAAAATAGTGAAAATATTGATGATGCAAAACTTGCCGAAATAGCAAAAGCGCTTGGTGTATCTGCTGAAGCAATAAAGAATTTTTCTGAAGAAAATGTGTTTAATTATTTTAATACATTTCATGATAGTCAAGGAAACTTTAATAGTAACCATTGCTCTTTCAATCCACTGGATAAAGTAGTAGAACTTTATGAACGTTTGGTTCAGGCTGAAAAAGATAAAGTTGAGTATTTGGAGAAATTACTGAAAGAGAAATAATCTTTCAATTATTATATAAGCTACAAAAGCCATTTCTTAAACAGAAGTGGCTTTTTTCGTTTTAATTACTCATTATTAACTTATTGTAATACAATTATGACTTTTACAATAAAATTCAAAACTAAACTTTTAGGAATTTTGCAAATTAAGTCAGCATAAATAAAACAATTTTGAATCCACCTTGTAATGCGTCCAAAAACTGTTTTTCGTAAAGTAGAATCTAAAAATGTTCCATATCTGCAACTTTGGATAATGTCTACCATTATTAGTATATTCTTTGTTGCATTGATTTATACGCTTTTGATGATTTTTTATATGAACTTACTAATATCATTATCAGCAGACAGAATATTATTATTTACAATTTTACTCCTAATTTTAATTAATACTCTAATTTGCGAAGGCAAAAAATTCTACCTCAAAAAAAGCAAAAAAGAATATGATAAGGTAATAATTGATCATAATGGAATCACTTTTCTCAACACTTATAATCAAACTATAATTGCTAAAATATTATGGAAGAATATTCAACCACGAGAGAATGAAAAATTTGATATTGATTTTTATACCAGAATTAAAATTGGCGGTGCTCCCCGTATTATAGATTATTTTTTTTGGAATCTCAAAGAGAGCAATGACTCTAAAATTCCTTTATGGTCTCCCAATAAATTTGCCTTAATGTTTAAAAAATTTACAAACTATGCAGATTTACTAAAAGCCTTTTTTTCTGGTATTAGTTTATTTAGAGCAGATATTACCGTTAATCCTGGAGTTTATGGCATGTACAGACTCAATCCTGCTTCTTTTGATATTGACAATGAAGGCATCAAAAAAGAAAACCGAACAGTTTTACTTCTTATTGTTTCTTCAATAATCATTACTTTAATTATCATTTGTTCAATTGTTTTTTTATAAAACTTAATGTTCTAGCTTATTACAATACAATTATAATTTTTACTGGCTCATTTTCAATAACTGGACTTTTAATTTTATTTCCTTAACACAACCTGTTTTGGAATACTTATGCAACTAAAAAAAGAACTCATACAACAAGTACACAACATTATTGCCGATGCAAAAAACAGAGCCATCCGTTCTGTCGATATGGAACGAGTGCTGATGTACTGGCAAATTGGCAAAGTGATTTTGGAAGAAGAACAAGACGGTAAAGAAAGAGCTAAATATGGTGAATTTATCATAAAATCATTATCAAACGAACTCCAGCCCAAATTTGGCAGTGGCTTTTCAGTAAGACAATTGGAGAGATACAGACAATTTTACAGAATATTTCCAAATACGTCCGCACTGCGGACGCAATTTAGCTGGACACACTATAAGACATTATTAAGTATTGCAAATGAAGACAAACGAACATTCTATATTGCTGAAACAGAGAAAAACAACTGGACAGCAAGAGAATTGGAAAGACAAGTAAATAGTCGGCTTTTTGAACGTCTTTTATTAAGCAACGATGTAAAATCGGTATTGAATGTTGCCAGACAGGAAAAGCTTCCAACAGAGCCGAAAGACATTATCACAGATCCAATGATATTGGAGTTTTTAGGATTAAAACGAGAAGCTTCTTACTATGAAAAAGATTTGGAAAATGCAATCATTACACATTTACAAGATTTTTTACTCGAAATAGGCAACGGATTCTCTTTTGTTGCAAGACAAAAGCGCATACATCTGGATGGTGATGATTTTTTTGCTGACCTCGTTTTCTACAATCGATTATTACAAGCTTTTGTTATTGTGGAAATTAAAACAGATAAATTAACGCATCAGGACATTGGGCAATTGCAGATGTATGTAAATTACTTTGATCGTTTTGAAAAACAAGATTTTGAAAATCCAACCATCGGAATTTTGTTATGTGCCGACAAAAACGATGCAATGGCCAAAATAACCCTTCCCGAAAATAACAAAACAATTATCGCAAGTAAGTATCAACTCTATCTCCCAACCGAACAACAGCTAATAGCCGAAGTAAAAAAGGAAATAGAAAAACTGGATGGGATAGATTAATTTAAAAAACAAACAATGACTGTATATTTTCTAAAAGTTTGGTTTCTTATACTCCTATTCAGCCTTCTGATTTCGGGAATTTTCTTGTACCAATTATTCGAGATACAAGACACAACTAAAAGTTGGTGGCTGATTATACTTACCAACTTGGCTTATTTCTTCGCCTTAAAATTTGTTTTACTTCTGTCAATCTCATCCGTTACTATTTTTCTAAACCTTTATGAGCCTGTTAGAAAAAACCGTTTCTATTCATTAGCCACTTATTGTTTAATTCCTTTTGCGACTTTTTTTTGCTTTATGGTAAGTGATTTTTCGATAAATGTTGATTTTGATGCACTGAAATCAGGTTGGAAAATTTCAGCAATGCTCACTTTACCGTATTTAATAGTAAGTCTGATTGCTTATTTACATTTTAGAAAAAATACATATTAAAATAATAACCCCACTATTATGAAGAAATTTTTACGAGAATTAAAAATAGGATTAATAATAAGTCTTGCAGTTTTTGTACCCTACTTAACTGTTGTCTATCTATTTGTTCAGTGGAATATCAGCCAGACCAATAATTTAACTGAAAATGATTTTTCGGAGCAAAAAGTTGTTGTAAGTGCCATTGGAGAAATGGAAGAGCAGAAAACAGAAAACCACACTACTATTAGCAATGTATTTACCTTAATCAATACAAACAATCCAAAAACAGTTTGGCGTATTAATTCACACAATGATTTAGGTATAACAAAAGGCGATACCATTGAAGTCAAATTCAGGGCAAAACAATTGCAAATCGCTACAGACAAATCGTTTACCGGAAAAGTTCAGCAGTTTTTTTCTACTTATGGTAATCAGGTAATGGTATACAAACTTTCCAAAAACAAAGAAATAAAAATTGACAAACCAATTAATGAGTATGATGATGGAACTTCTAATAGAGGAGGTTTATTTATGTCTGCCTTTACCCTATTGTTTATTTATGCATTTAGCATAATTATGAAAAAAATGAAAGCAAAAAATCTATGGTTTACATAAAAACACTTTTCACATTAATTTACCTGAAATAATGAAAACATATACTTTAATCCTTCCAATATTCCTGTCGCTTTTGTTTACCAACTGTAATGGACAAAATACTGAATTAACCCATTTTACATTCAATCAAAAAGAACTAAAATTAGCTGATTTCAAAGCAACAAGTAAAATATCCTACATGCCTTACGGAGATGATAAAGAAACGCTAAAACAAAAAAGCCTTAAAGTTTTCAAGGTAGAAGAACCAGAAAAAATATCTCTTCTGGGTGTTAGAGGAACTTCATTGTATATCATATCCAAAAAAGATAAAATTCAGGATTATTGGCTAAGAGTTGAAGGTGCTGAAAATGTAAAAAAACTATACAACGAAATCTATAAAATATATCCAAAAATGACATCTTACCAGGATGGAACACTTCGTTTTAAGCAATTTGGAAATAGCAATGAGGTGTTAGAAATAACTATAAATAATACCATGCCTTCTGATATTTTTATGGATATTAATTTTACAAATGATTATGAAAATACCAGCCTGAATATGTATAAAAATTATGATAATGCTACAGATAAAACGTTAAAAAGGATTGATTTTAAATACAACTCAGAAAAAGGAATTTATCAGATTGAAAAAGTAGATAATGAGTAAAATAGAACTTATTCGTCCCTGCAAATCATATCGACAAAGCGAGAGAAAAAAAATAAAAACTATGAGAATAAATATGATTTACTAATTGGAACGAGCACGGACTGCAAATCTGCGCTATCGGGAATCAAATTATATATACATAATTATGGCAAAAGGTAGAATTTTACAGGTAAAGGAATCCACAATAACTGTTATTACACAAAATGAAATTGATTACATCAGTCTAACTGATATGACAGCCCATTTTAAAGAAGGCAGTGGACTAATTGGTAAATGGATAACCAATAAAAACACATTAGAATATTTGGGTGTTTGGGAAAACATCAAAAACCCGAATTTTAATTACCCCGAATTCGGGGTAATTAACCAAGAAGCCGGTACAAACCGATTTATAATGTCTGCAGGACAATGGATTGAAAGAACAAAGGCTATCGGGCTAATTGTAAAAGCAGGACGTTATGGCGGTACTTATGCTCATAAAGATGTGGCGTTTCATTTTGCAATGTGGCTTAGTCCCGAATTTCAAATTTATCTAATCAACGAATTTCAACGACTGAAAGACGATGAAAACAACCGACTAAAATTAGAGTGGAATTTACAAAGAACATTAGCCAAAATAAACTACCATATACATACAGACGCAATAAAAGAAAACCTGATACCAAAAGAAATTACAAAACAACAAGAAAATTTTGTTTATGCCAACGAGGCCGATTTACTGAATGTTGCGCTTTTTGGGATTACAGCAAAAGAATGGCGAGACAAAAATTTGGGCAACAGCAGAAACATCAGAGATTATGCAACATTAGAGCAATTAGTTGTATTAAGTAATGCTGAAAGCATCAATGCTTTACTTATTCGACAAGGATTGACACAAAGCGAACGACTTATTCAACTTAACAAAGTTGCTATAACACAAATGAAATCGTTACTAGAATGCAACGAAATTAAGAAATTAAAATAGCCCGATAGCACGGATTTGCAATCCCTGTCCGTAAAGTATATCTACAAAGTGAGAGAGAAAAATAAAAACTGTGAGAATATAATTGGAACGGAAAGAGATTGCAAATTCACGCTATCCGCTTAAAAAATTGAAATATCTAAAAAATTAACTACGGTCATTTTATGAAACGAATAACAATCATTCCATCTCTCCTGCTCATATGTATTTGCACAATATTCTTTTGTTGTGCGCAATCAAATCCAAAAACTCCATCTAACATTCAGACTAATCATAAATCTATTAATGCCGGCAATATAGTTGAAGAGGCTTCTAAAATGATAGCCAATTATACTAATGAGCCAGTGTATGCACTTCGTTATAATAAAAGTTACTGCAATTTTGAATTGTATGTAAATGACATCTTGGTGTTTACAAGTTTTGAAGATTCTTCCCCATTATCAAGTAGCGCAGTATTTATAAATCACACCATTTTTCATAGTGGTAAACAAAAGATTACCTATAAAATGTATCCAATTGGCAAAGTCGAAGACAGCAAAGAGATATATAACACATTTAGAGATAATACTTATCTCAAATTTAAATTAACCTCCTACAACAAAAATAACAAAGAAGCCGATAATATAGAATACATGACTTATCACACACCCGGAACAGTCCTTTACAAATCAGATTACGATGAGGATATAAAATTTGAAGGCACCGGAAAGAAATATTATGAAAACAGTTTTGACATAACGGTAAACGTTCCTTATGCACTGCATCCCGGTTTTGAACAGGCACAGGATCTACGCAAAATGGACAAAAAAGCCTTAGAGGCCAAACTCTTGCAGGCTTATCAGCAACTACAAAAAGTTTATGCTGATAAGAATATGGATGAAGTAGCCCGAACAATGTTTGAAAATTTTTCTATACAAATGGCTTCTGAATACAATCAGAAAAAAGATATTGCTGAAGCATGGGAACAATATGAAGATATAATCACCAGTAAAACATTTCAGATACAACCATTAACAAATTCCAAACTTACCTTTTTTGCAGATGGTCGTCTTGTTGGTTTTATGAAAGATACTATTGCTAATAATTTTAGAGGGAAACCTGCCTTTTGGGCTAAAATAAATTATGCCGACAAAATTGAAAAGGCAATGGGTGTCAAAGGGTTTAGACCAATTTTTATGTATGCCCTCTTTTACATTCCGGAAGGGAAAAGTGAATTGGTGAAGTATTGATTAATTGTAAAGCAATAAGCTTAATGATAAAAAACAGACTTATACCAAATAGTGCAGATTTATAATCTCTTCCCATAAAGTATATCGACAAAAAGAAAACAAACACTGTGAGAATAAATAAGATTTGCTAATTGAAACAGGCAAAGATTGCAAATTTGTGCTATAGAGCCTATTATAACTTTTAAAAAAATCATGAATATAGCAGAAAAATACATCATCGGGCTCAAAGAAGCATATCTTGATAACAACGGAAAAGAAATCTGGGACCATTTTGAAAAAATTAAACATGGTGCCAATAAAGAGGATATCGCAAAAATCAAAGAAGTATATCCGGATGTTCCCGAAGCATTAATAAACCTGCTTGAATATGCAGATGGAACCTATTGGAGAGAATATGCAGGAGAAGAAATTACACTTTATTTTCTGGGTTCAGATGTTGAAGAATATCCGTATTATCTTTTGTCCTCTAAAGAAATGGTTCAAAACAAAGATATTGCAACCAAATATTATTCAGATTATATCGAAAGAAAATATGATGCAGATGAAGTAGAAATAGATGAAAAAATTACCGATAAATCAGCTACAGTCAAATGGCTTCATTTTTCTGATTGCATGAATAATGGAGGAACTTCCCAGCTCTTTATAGATTTTAGTCCCTCAAAAAAAGGAAAGAAAGGCCAGATAGTTAGGTTTTTGCATGACCCAGATGAGTTTGCTGTAATTGCAGACAGTTTTGAAGAATATCTCAAAAGGGTAATTGATAATGAATATGATTTTATTAATGAAGATACAACGGAAGAATAAATGTCTCAATTCCCGATATGTTCTTTAAAAAAGAAACCTCGTTTCCTGATAGCCTAGATTTGCAAAACAGTTAAATACTTCTATTAAAATTTATTTGTATTGCATCTAGTCCTTTTTCTTAAAATTGAACCAAGTAATAAATTGTAGAATTTTAAAGTGAAAAATAATGAATATCGAAGAACTTCGCGAATATTGCCTTTCAATAAAAGATGCAACAGAGTACATGCCTTTTAAGGATGAATATCTTATTTTTAGAATATTCGACAAATGGTTTGCAGTAAATCCCTTAAACGATCCTGAACTTAAAATCTCCGTAAAATGCGACCCCGAAAAAGCCATTGATTTACGCGACAATTACAATTGTGTAAAACCCGCCTGGCATTTTAATAAAAAATTCTGGAATAGTATTGTGCTTAATTGGGATATGAACGATGAAACGCTAAAGTTTTGGATCAAACATTCTGTAGAAGAGGTTGTCAAAAAACTTCCTAAAAAAATACAAAAGGAATATTGGGAAACGGAATAATTGTAGTTTGTTTTTCTAGTAAGAATCAAAAAATAAGTAAAAATTTTAAATTTCATGGTTCTGAAAAAATGAATATTTTTTAAATCTGTAACATCTAAAACCCCATAGCACGGATTGCTAATCTGCACAGAATAAGCAGTTAAGTACATCATAATAAAGACATCTTATATAATATTTATCTAGAAAAATGGGATTAAGAGCAACAGTAGTACAACTAAGTCAGGAAGAATTGGATGAAGTTATCGAAAATCCAATTTTTTTATTCAACATAGAACCCAGCGATGAAAATCATAAATCGATGGACATTGACTAGGCATGGGACGGAATTAAATTTTTATTATCAGAAGGCAATTATAATAAAGACGAACATTCCATGACCAATCTTTCCAGAATTATTTTAAGCGGCCAAACAATTGATGAGCTTGAAGAATACGGTATGCTTGAAACGAATTATTTAACCGCCAGTCAGGTTAAAAAAACATTGAGTGAGCTGAACCAAATAACCGAACAAACTCTTCGGGATAATTTTAAACCAGAAGTAATGAACTTAAAAGAAGTGTACTGCAACCCTTTCGATGATTCATTCTTTGATTATTTACTTGAATATTTCAACAAAGTAAAAGATTTTTATTTCGATACAGCACAACAAAACAAAGCTGTAATAACCTATATCATTAATTAAGGATAATAAAGAATTAAGTTTCACAAACCTGTTCTTGTCTATCGTTATCTATACAAAGCCAGAGGAATTCAAAGAGTCGATACAAAAATTAAAAACTACATTACCCGTGAAAGATATAACACCTGCACCTAAAAGTAAAATTTCGCTTCCGTTTAAAATAATAATTACCATCGCTATTTTTTTATTATCGGGAATATTGGTCATCAGTGCAATGAGAAACGATAATTTATCTCTAGGATATCATTCCGACTGGGAAATTCAACTTTTTTTCATCATCACTACCCTATTAATATGCTGGCATTTACCCGCAAATATCAAGACATGGCCCATTAAAAAGAAACTTATTTTTGGAGTCACATTTTTCTTTATTTATATGCTTTTAATGTTTGGCTCTATTGCTTTGTTAATTTATATCTCTATTAAAACCGAATGATGACTTTAAGAAAAACACAACAACTGATTTTAGGAATCATGATACTGATTCTATCTCTAAACAATTGTAATGCACAATCGCCTTCAAACATAAAACAGTTAAGTAAAAAGTTTGGCGGAACATGGTATAATAGTAAAGAAAAATACTATCTCACTTTTACGTTCGAAAAGGAATATGATTATGCAACTGTTGCTATCTGGAAAGGCAAAATAAACAACCTTGAAAATATCGATGTTTACAAAGCTTACATAAAACGCAATAAATTAATATTACCTGCAGAAAATGACGACCATCATGGTTGTTATTGTGAAATTGATATAGAAAAAAATCTGCTTGTCTACAAATGCAATCAGGGATTCAACTTTACAGATAATTTTCTGAATACTAAAAAACCAATTTCTATAACCCGCTACAAAAAAGTGAAAAACTAATCTTTCTTACATTACCTCAATAAAAGAAATCCTAAAATTATTGCAAAAGCATTTTAAACCTGCTTTTTTATATATTTTTTATAATACGTCAAATAAGTCCGGAATTAAAAACGATCCCCACTTGTATCTTATAAAAGCATAAACCACAAAAAAGCAAACAGGAAAAAATAACCCGACACATCTATTTTAAATTTGATCTTTTAAAGCATAATTAAATAAAATCTTTGCGTCTTAGCGTCTTTGTGGCAAAAAACTTAACGAAGTAAAAACCCCATTCGAATCGAACCATAAAAATATCCGGCATTAGTATTAATTCCCGGGTCGTTCAATTCTCTTCCTCGGTAAAGGAAAGAATAGGAAATATTAAAATTGTTGTATCGGTATTTTAAACCGGCTTCGATATTAAATCGAAGTGGTTCTAAGTCGAAAGTAATTGGACTTGTATCATTAAACATACTGCCTTCTATCGTCGCATCATAAAACTGATAATTGACACTTGGCATAGCATAAAAATAAAACTCTCTAATATCTGTTTGAATCTGCGAATTAACAGAAGCATGATACATATTAGAATCATAAATCGGAAGCAGTTTTTTAAATCCAAATCTCGCCATAAAACCTGTTGAAAGTCCTGTAAAAATGGTTCCTAAATTGGCTTCGGAATGAAAGTGCAAATCGACAAAATCATTGTGTTTTGACGGAAACATTTTTTTAGAATACATTATATGTGCCTGAACAGCAAAAGCATTATGCAATTGATTTTCCCAGCCATACACTTTTTTATATCCAATAATTTTATGAAATCCAACCTGAGTTTCTTCTCCCAAAGCATTTGGCCCCATAAATCCTAACTGGAAATTAGTCTTTAAAACAGACTCTCTTTGATAAAAAAAGCTTCTTCCGGCTTCTGCAAAAAGATAAGCCGTAAAAGGACGATCGTTTATATCAACCGCAGCTTCGTTTATAAATCTCGGATTATAAATGTATTGTCCAGCACGAAATTCTGTGACTTTCTTATTGATCTTTTCATTATCATTTTTTGATAAAAACCGATAAAAAAGTTCCAGTCCGTTGGTATAATACATATCGTTTTTAGACGACGTGTACAAATCATTGTCAGATATAAAACCTATTTCTGAAGTGTTTCCTTGTCCAAAAGTCAACGTTGCGGTTAAGATTAGAAAAGCAAAAAGAGCTTTTTTACTTTTTCTCATCTCCTTTATAATTGATTTTTCCAACGTATCGCATTTCACGGACAATTCGTTCTTTTCTTCTGTTAATGTAGCTTGAAGAACCTGTAGCTTTAAATTTTCTCGGATTTGGAAGAATCGCAGCAATTCCCGCCGCCTGCATTGGTGTTAAACTTGAAGCATCTCGACGGTACCAATGTTCTGTTGCCGCATAAGCTCCGTAAACGCCGTCTCCCATTTCAATACTATTCAGGTAAACTTCCATAATACGTTCTTTCCCCCAAATTAACTCGATTAAAACCGTAAAATACGCTTCAAGACCTTTACGGAAATAACTTTTGCCCTGCCACAAAAAGACATTTTTGGCTGTCTGCTGTGAGATTGTACTTCCACCTCGTATTCTGCGTCCGCGTTCGTTGCTTTTATAGGCTTTTTGAAGCGCTTTAAAATCGAAACCATTGTGTGTTAAAAAAGTGGCATCTTCACTGGCAATAACCGCTTTTTGCAGATTCATGGAGATTTTTTCAATCGGTTCCCAGTCGTGATCAAAGTAAACCTCTTTTCCTGCCCATTTGTTTTCGATGGCACGAATAAGCATTAATGGTGTAAAAGGAACCGGAACATATTTAAAAAAGATAACCGACCCAATGGATATTCCAAAAAACCATAAAGCAGCTTTTATAAAAAACCATTTTATTCTTTCGCCCCAAGAACGATTTCCTTTCTTTGAAGCCGGTTTAGGTTTAGGTTTACTCGCGGTTGTTGTTTTTTTAATTGGTCTTTTGGTTACTCCCATTATATTAAATCTGCTAATTCTGTTCCTATTAAACTGCCTATTGCCACTCCCATTCCGCCTAAACGCACTCCACAAAACACGTTTTCAGACAGTTGAGTTACAACAGGATTTTTACTATTTCCGATTCCCATAATACCACTCCAACGGTGCGCAATCTGAAAATCCTGATTTGGTAAAATTACATTTTTCAGTAAATCTTCCAATTTATTTTGAATAATTTTCGTGTTACCAAATTCGGTTGTGGTTTCGCCTTCAAAATCCAGATTTCTTCCTCCGCCTAATAAAATTCGATCGTTTATATTTCTAAAATAGTAATACCCTTTATCTAGATGAAATGTTCCTTTTATGTCTAAATTATGAATCGGTTCTGTAATTAAAACCTGTGCTCGGGCTGGCTTAACTGCTCCATTGGTCAAAGATCCGGCAAAACCATTGGTAGCAAAAAGTAGTTTTTGGGTTTTAAAACTAAAATCGTTCAAAACAACTTCGACATGATTTCCTGCATCTGCATAAGAAGTTACGGTTTGCTGATTGAGAATTAAAATATTCTCTGAAACTGCTTGTCTTAGCAATTCCTGCATCATATTTCCCGTATCAATCTGTGCTTCAAACGGATTAAAAATTAAATAATCCTGTACGTTTCCAAATCCGAATCGGTCGGTTTCTTTGGTAAAAACATCTGCTTTAAAAAGTGGCTTCAAGATTTCATTGATAAAAGACATTCTCGAAATACATTCATTAAATCCGAATTCATCTTCTTTCAAAAACAATTCATAACCACCGTGGGGTTTAAAATCTATTGCCAAATCGCCCAATCTTTTTCGAAGCAATTGCAAACCTTTCCATCGTTTTTCAATCAGAGCTACAACATCATCTTCTGAATGGGTTTTTAAATCTTCCAAAATTTCAGAAAGACTCCCGAAACAGGCAAAACCGGCATTTTTGGTACTCGCACCTTGTGGTAACATGCCTCTTTCTAAAACCAGAATTTTAGCTGCTGGAAATCTTTCGCGTAAGCGCAAAGCAGTATGCAGACCAACAATGCCACTTCCCACGATGGTGTAATCGACATTCGTAAACCAGTTTTTTAGTTCCCAATAACTTAGTTCCATCTTTTTAAAATTCCAATAAATTAAATTCCAAATTCCAATCTTGGGTTAAATTACAAAACTTAATTAAATTCTAAATCTAAAATTCCAAATTCCAAGAAGGAAACTATATAAACTTTGGAATTTGGAATTTCTAAACCATTTGGAATTTTTAACATTAATTGGGATTTAGAATTTAACTAATTGGATTTTAAATGTTGTATTTTTAGCGCCACAAAAAATAGAATAATTTGATTATGAAAAAAGTAGTATTAACAACCTTAATAATGATGAGTTTAAACGCTATCGGACAGAATGTGATGTCGCCGGAATTGTTATGGAAATTAGGAAGAGTAACACCTCTTGGCATTTCTAAAGATGCAAAAAATGTTGTTTTTAAAGTTTCTACACCTTCTGTAGAAGAAAATAAATTGTCATCAAAATTGTATACGATTCCTGTAACTGGAGGAAATGCAGTTGAAATTAAAGACACCAAAGATATCTTATCAGATAAAAATATTTCTCCTGACGGAAAATATGTTGTTTATAACGAAGAAGTAAAAATCGATAAAGTTTTAGGTAAAGATTTTTATCCAAACCTAACAAAATCAGATGCGCAAATCTATGACGGATTAGATTACCGTCATTGGGATACTTGGAACGAAGGGAAATTCAACCATGTTTTTTATAAAGAAAACAAAGACGGCGCAAAAGGAATCGACATCTTAAAAGGTGAAACTTTTGATTCTCCACAAAAACCTTTCGGTGGTGATGAAGATTATATCTGGTCGCCAGACAGCAAAAGCATTTTGTACGTTTGCAAGAAAAAAGCAGGAACGGCTTACGCAATTTCTACTAACACAGATATTTATGAGTACAATCTGGAAACTCAAAAAACGGTTAATAAAACAGATGGTAATTTAGGTTACGATACAGCGCCACAATTTTCTCCAACAGGAAATTTAACTTGGTTGCAAATGAAACGTGACGGTTATGAGTCTGATAAAAATGATATTATTGTTGAGTTTAAAGGAATGAAACAAAACTTAACAGCAAACTGGGACGGAACTGTAGATAATTTTATCTGGAGCAAAGACGGAAAAACAGTATTTTTTGTAGCTCCAATTGATGGTACAAAACAAATTTTTTCGGTTAATTTTCCTGGCTTGACAAAAATCGCAATCAATGTTCAGCAATTAACAAAAGGAGATTTTGACGTTAATGATTTAGTTGGATTTGCCGGAGATGATATCATCGTGACTAGAACGGATATGAATCATGCTGGCGAAATCTTTTCTTTTAATTTAAAGAAAAACACCTGGAAACAACTTTCAAATGTAAATACTGAAACATACAAATCTCTAACATTAAGCAAAACTGAAAGACGTTATGTTACTACAACTGACGGTAAAAAAATGTTGGTTTGGGTAATCTTACCTCCAAATTTTGATGCTTCAAAAAAATACCCAACTTTATTATACTGTCAAGGTGGGCCACAAAGTGCGTTGACACAATCGTATTCTTTCCGTTGGAATTTCTCTTTAATGGCTGCTAAAGGTTATGTAGTGGTTGCTCCAAATCGCCGCGGAATGCCTGGTCATGGTGTAGAATGGAATGAACAAATCAGTAAAGATTGGGGTGGACAAGTGATGGATGATTACCTTTCTGCAATTGATGACGTTGCCAAAGAAAGCTACGTTGACAAAAGCCGTTTAGGATGTGTTGGTGCAAGTTACGGTGGATATTCTGTATTTTATTTAGCTGGAATTCATAAAAACCGTTTCAAAACTTTTATTGCTCATGATGGAGTGTTCAATACCGTTTCGATGTTAGGAACAACTGAAGAAGTTTTCTTTAACAACTGGGATTTTGGAGGCGCATATTGGGAAAAAGATAATGCTGTTGCTCAAAAAGCCTACACTACTTTCAACCCTGCAACTTTAGTTCAAAACTGGAACCGTCCTATTTTGATTTTCCAAGGCGGAAAAGATTTCCGTGTGCCAATCGGACAAGGACAAGAAGCTTTTCAGGCTGCGCAGTTAAGAGGAATCAAAAGCCGATTTGTATATTTCCCAGAAGAAAATCACTGGGTTTTAAAACCTCAAAATGCTCAGGTTTGGCAAGGTGAGTTTTTCAAATGGTTAAGCGAGACTTTGTAATCGTTAAAAAATTATAAATAACAGCCGTAGGTTTTACATAATCTACGGCTGTTTTATTTTATACACCTTACAATTATATAACATTATCAGTAGTTTCACTGTTCTTAAAACAGATTTTTTTAGATAAATTGCAGGACATTATAATCCCGAGATTTCGGAACCAAATTTCCCCAAAAACCTTTCAGTAAAATATGGAGACCAAAAAAAGTTACACCGCACTTAAAGTTTTGTTCAGCTATGTTGCATTATTGGCTTTGGTGGTAACCGTTGGATGGTTTTTGTATTCGGAAAATGTCGTTTATAACAAACTGGAAGATAAAATTGCTTTTGAAAAAACCAAAATTCTAAAAGTCAGTAAACTTTTCTCAAATGTTTACAAAACCGAAAGTTTAGCGAGACAAACCATTCAAAGTAATTCCGAAAAAGATTTTAAAAATTACTTAATCGAAACCGATTCGCTTCGCCTTCGTCTTGATACTCTCAAACAAATTGTTACTACAGAATACCAGAAAACGCTTTTGGATAGTGTAACTTATCTTTTATCTGAAAAGACAAAAAACATCAAGCAGTTAAAAGAAATCAAGAATAAAGCCGATGACGAAACATCGGTTAATAATGCTATTGACGAAATCACGAAAATGGAGTTCAACCTGAGAAAACTCGAACTTCAGGATTTTACCAAAAACCCAAATCAGCTGGGAAGTTACCAGCGAAGTGTTTTACAGCGATATGTTGATTATTTAAATTCGAATATTCCCGATGACAGCACCAATACGCTGAGCAAAAAAGCTTCTGATTCTATTTTGGCGAATTCTAAAAAACTTTTAAGTACTGTAAAATTAAAAGCCGAAAAGAAAAAAGAATCTTTGAATTTTGAAGAAAACAAACTGCTTCAGAATGAAATGGCAATTTCTGATCAGTTGCGAAAAGTACTTCGAATTATAGAACGTGAAATCATTATCAATTCCATTAAAAACAATTCATTAAAAGAAAAATCATTAAAAAGAGTCAATGAAATTGTAACCGCTTCTGCTGTTATTGGTTTATTGCTGACTGTATTTTTCTCTATTTTAATTGTAAGCGATTATTCTAAATCTCAGGTTTATAAAAAACAGTTGGAAATAGCCAACTTTAAAACCAAAAATCTGCTTAAAAGTCGTGAACAGTTAATTTCGACTGTAAGCCATGATTTGAAAACGCCTTTGAGCACTATTGTTGGTTATTCTGAACTTTTAGGCAATTCAGATGTGAATACCAAGCAGTCTTATTTTATCAAAAACATCAAAAATTCATCTGAGTATATTACACAGCTGGTTCAGGATTTATTGGATTTTTCGAAGATTGAAGCGGGAAAAATTACGATTGAAAAAGTTCCGTTTTTACTTCCTGAAATTATCGAAGATGTTGCTGTAAATATTCAGAGCGTTTATAAGCAAAAAAATATCGACCTTATTATTAATGTTGACGAGAAATTTCAGAAACGTATTGTTGGAGATCCATTTAGATTAAAACAGATTTTGTCCAACATTATCGGAAATGCTTATAAATTTACAGAAGAAGGTCATATTAGGGTAGCCGCTTACGCGAATGAAGAAGACACTTTTACTATTTCAATTCAAGACACAGGAATTGGAATTGAAAAAGAAAATCAGAAATTGGTTTTTGAAGAGTTCGCGCAGGCTAATGAAAACATCGAAAAAAAATACGGCGGTACAGGTTTAGGATTATCCATCTGCCAGAAGATTATTTCTATTTTGGGCGGTACTTTAAGCTTGGATAGTATTTTCGGCAAAGGAAGCACTTTTACTATTCAATTGCCTTTATTATTTGATGAAAGTCAGCCAAATAGTTTAAACAAAGTAAAAAGCAAAACTATAAAAAACACCAAAAAACAAACTTTTATCGTAGTCGATGACGATATCAATCTTTTGAATTTAACAAGTGGTGTTTTAAGACAAGAACAGCATCAGGTTTATTCGTTTACTAATCCTCTTAAGGCTTTAGAAACGATTCAGAATACTCCATTCGATTTTGTCATTTCAGATATTCAAATGCCGGAAATCGATGGTTTTATGTTTTTGGAAAAACTGAAAGAACTTCCGGAATCAATTTTTAAAAATCAACCTGTTATTGCACTTACAGGACGAACAGATTTAGATCTTTCGGTTTATAAAGATGCTGGCTTTACTACGGTTGTAAAAAAACCATATTCTCCAAAAATTTTATTGGAAACGATTCAACATATTTTAGCTCATGAAGAAATCCCTGTTTCAGAAACAATAGAAAATGAGGAGAATAATACCTCGTTAATGTATTCTTTAGAAACTCTGAAGGACTTTCTTGGTCAGGACGATTCTGCTCTAAAAGAAGTTTTAAAATCTTTTATAGAAAATACTGCTGATAATCTAAATCTTTTGAAAACAGCTGTGGAAGAAAACAACCACGATGAAATAAAATCAATTTCACATCGAATTGCTCCTATGTTCAGACAGATTCAGGCAAAAGAAATTGGTACCATCTTAAAAACTTTAGAAAATGAAGATTTGAATACTCTTGATGTTGAAAGTATTTATTCTGATTTAGAGCAAAAAGTTACTATTCTGTTTGACAAATTGAGACAAGAAATATAAAAGAAAGGAGGCTGTCTCAAAAGTAAAATCAAGCTGTTGAGAATCGCGTAAATGGAAAATTTCTCCGATAGGTACCCAAATAAAAAAGAGGTTGTCTCGACTTTTGAGACAGCCTCTTTATTCTAATTCTATATTATATTGTTTCAACTTATTATAAAGTGTTTTTCTGGTAATTTTAAGCAATTTTGCCGCTTCAGACTTATTATTCTGCGCTTTTGATAAAGCATGAATAATAGCTTCTTTTTCATTTTCAGACAATGAAAAGCTACCGCCTGTTGTTGACTGTTTTTGAATTTGAAAAAATTCTGCAGGAAGCACATCGCTTTCTATAAAATCTCCTCTAGATAATAAAGTCGAACGTTTCACACAGTTTTGTAATTCACGTAAATTTCCCGGCCAGCTATAATTCTGAAAAATTGAAACCACTTCTGGAGAAAATCCGATGATATCTTTATTCAATTGTTCGTTTGCTTTTTCAAGGAAATAATCGGCAAAAACCATCAAATCTTCGTCTCGGTCTTTTAGAGATGGAGACTGAATCGAAAATTCATTGATTCTATGGTATAAATCTTCTCTAAAATCGCCGTTTTTTACTGCCTCACGTAAATCTTCATTCGTTGCCGTAATAATGCGTATATCAACGTTTATTTCTTTATTACTTCCAACTGGTTTTATTTTTCTTTCCTGAAGCGCTCTTAATAATTGAATTTGGTTTTCGTATGAAAGGTTTCCAATTTCATCCAAAAATAAAGTGCCGCCATTGGCCGCTTCAAAATATCCCATCTTATCGCTGATTGCTCCGGTGAAAGATCCTTTTAAATGACCAAAAAATTCACTTGCCGCTAATTCCTTCGGAATAGCACCACAATCAACTGCAATAAAATTGTTGTTTTTTCTCTGGCTCTGCTGATGGATGCTTTTCGCTATAATTTCTTTTCCTGTTCCGCTTTCGCCAATGATTAAAACCGACATATCTGTTGGACTTACCAATTGAATATGATCCCAAAGTTTTTTGGAAGCAACCGAAATTCCTCTTACAAATTCATTTTCGGCAGAAGTAGTTTTTTTAACCGTTTTTTTCTTTTTTACGGGAGTTTCTGTTTCTTCTTCCTCTTCTTCTTTTGGAGTTTGCAATGCATTCGTAATCACAAGCAAAACCTCATCTGGATTAAATGGTTTCGAAATATAGTCGGCTGCACCATTTTTTATGGCTTTAACTGCAGTATTAACATCAGAGTAACCTGTCATTAAAATGACTGGAATATGCGGGTATTCGTTTTTAAATTCAGACATCAACCCAATACCGTCAGAATCAGGCAGACGAAGGTCAGTCAAAATCAAATCAAAAGATTCGTTTTTAACCGCAGTACGTGCTTCCGCAGCAGAGAAAGCAATCGTTACATCAAACGTTTTTTTAATTAGAAATTTTTCTAATAATTTACAAAACGCAATGTCATCTTCTATCAATAATATCTTGGGCATTTGCTTTTAGGGAGTTTTTTGCTAAAATAAGACTATTAAAATTGGATTTTCACAAAATTATGCAAAAAAAAAAGAGATTGCACGATGCAATCTCTTTTTCACCAAAAACATAAATCTAAATTCACCTAATTATATCTTCAACCAGTTACCATTGACATCTGAGTAAACAGTAGCCTTTTGGTCTCCAACTGATATTTCTAGTTTGTACTCTTTTTTTTCGTTTACAAATGCTTTAACCAGTTTTGCTCCTGGATAAGCTGTCTGCAAAGCTGTTTTTACAGCTGCAGGCACAGCATCTACAGCAACTTCTGTGTATTCTGATTGAATAATTACAGTCGTTTTAGAATCTTCAGAAACAGTCAATGTATGTGCTTGGACTGACATTGCTCCTAAAAGAATTACTGCTGATAAGATTAATTTTTTCATGATGCTGATTTTTAATTATTTTTTGATGATGTTACCAGAAGCATCTGTAAAAATAGTGTACTTCTTGTCTCCACTTGAAATTTCAAGTTTGTACTCGTTTTTCGCGTTTTTATAAGCTTTTTCAAGCTTAGTATTCGGGAAAGATTTTTCAATTGTTGACTTCACTGCTGCCGGAACGGCGTCTGCAGCTACTTCAGTATATTCATCTTGAATTAGTACTGATTGAGCAATCGAGATCGCTGGAAGAACTGCGGCATTTACCGATAAACTTCCTAACACAATCGCTGCTGATAAAACTAACTTTTTCATAATATATTGGTTTAAATTATTTTTTAAGAATGTTACCAGAAGCATCTGTATAAACGATTGATTTTTCGCCTCGAACGGTTATCTCAATCTTGTACTCCTTTTTATCATTCACCCATGCTTTTTCAAGCACTACACCAGGATAAGCGTCGTCTAAGCCTTTCTTAACAGCTGCTGGAACTCCGTCTACTTCTTTATATCCATCCTGATCATTAACTGTTTGCACCATTGGATTGGCAACTACAGCGGTTTCTGCGTGCATCGACAAACTGCCTAAGACAATTGCTGCCGATAGAATCAACTTTTTCATAGTAATAGTTTTTTAGGGTTAGATTTAATTATTGTTTAATCCAAGTTCCGTCTGCGTTGGCAAAAAGATTTCCTGTTTTGTCTCCAACAGTTACTTCAAGCTTGTATTCATTTTTTGTGTTTTTGAATGCTTTTGTTAAGACAGCATCAGGGTATGCTTTTTTAAGCGCATCTGTAATTGCCGTTGGAACTTCCACTACTTTAATTTCTGTATAATCATCTTGAATAGAGATTGCTTTTACGATAGTATTTGAAATTGGCGAAGTTGAAGCAAATGATGTTAAACCTCCCAAAACGATTGCGGCTGATAGAAATAAATTTTTCATGATAATTATATTTTAATATTGTTAATTTGATCTTAGTATTCTTGATCTGGATTTTCACAAAATCTACGAATTAGATTATTTTTTAATCCAAGTTCCGTCTGCATTAGCAAAAAGGTTTCCAACTTTGTCACCAACAGTAACATCAAGTTTATACTCTGATTTTTCGTTTTTATATGCTTTTGTAATTACTGCATCTGGATATGCTTTTTTCAAAGCTTCAGAAATTGCTGCTGGTAATTCTTCTAATTTGATTTCAGTATATTCGTCTTCAACAGAAATCGTTTTTACGATTGTATTGGTAACTTGAGTAGTTGAAGCGAATGAAGTTAAACCTCCTAAAACAATTGCGGCTGATAAAAATAAATTTTTCATAACGTATATATTTAAATTAATAGTTGTTTACGCTTTAGATAATGAAATTATTATGCCGTAATGAAAAAGAACTGTGCCAAACCTTGCAAGAGCTTGTTTTTAAAGGGGTTTATGTAATATACCAAAAAAAGGCAAAAAGCAAAAAGGTGTGTAAAAGAGAAAAAAGGTGTGTAATAAGTAAACACTTAAAGTGTAACCTTAGAAAAATTTCTAGTCTAAAGTTTGAGGTTTGAGGTTTCAAGTTGAATCAAAAGAACGTATTCAAAACTTATATAAAGAAAAAAAGGCTATCAAAAAATTGACAGCCTTTTAAAATTATTCCGGATTATTCATTTTAAATGTATCCATAAATGCAGTTGTATAATCTCCTGCAATATATTTTGGATCATCCATTAATTGTCTGTGGAAAGGGATTGTAGTTTTCACACCTTCGATTACGAACTCATCCAAAGCTCTTCGCATTTTACTAATTGCTTCTTCACGAGATTGTGCCGTTGTAATTAACTTAGCAATCATAGAATCGTAGTTTGGTGGAATGCTATATCCTGAGTAAACGTGAGTATCTAAACGAACTCCGTGTCCTCCTGGCATATGAAGCGTAGTAATTTTTCCTGGAGAAGGACGAAAATCATTATAAGGATCTTCAGCATTAATACGACATTCTATAGCGTGTAATTCCGGCATATAGTTTTTACCAGAAATTGGAATTCCGGCAGCAACCATAATTTGCTCACGAATTAAATCATAATCAATCACTTGTTCAGTGATTGGGTGCTCTACTTGGATACGAGTGTTCATTTCCATAAAGTAGAAGTTTCTGTGTTTGTCAACCAAAAACTCTACAGTTCCAGCTCCTTCATATTTAATGAACTCAGCAGCTTTAACAGCAGCCTCACCCATTTTAGCACGAAGTTCGTCTGTCATAAACGGAGAAGGAGTTTCTTCCGTTAATTTTTGGTGACGACGTTGAACAGAACAATCTCTTTCAGAAAGGTGGCAAGCTTTACCGTAAGCATCACCAACAACTTGAATTTCGATATGACGTGGTTCTTCAATAAGTTTCTCCATGTACATTCCGTCATTTCCAAATGCGGCAGCAGCTTCTTGACGTGCACTTTCCCAAGCTTTTAAAAGCTCTTCTTCTTTCCAAATGGCACGCATACCTTTTCCACCGCCACCAGCAGTAGCTTTCATCATAACTGGATATCCAATTTCTTTAGCTACTTTTTGTGCATGTTCATAAGATTCCAACAATCCGTCTGAACCTGGTACACAAGGAACTCCTGCCGCTTTCATTGTCGCTTTAGCAGAAGCTTTATCTCCCATACGGTCGATCATTTCAGGAGCCGCACCAATAAATTTGATTCCGTGCTCTTGACAAATTTTAGAGAATTTAGCATTCTCAGAAAGAAATCCATAACCTGGATGAATTGCATCTGCATTTGTAATTTCTGCAGCTGCAATAATATTTGACATTTTCAAATACGATAAGTTACTCGGAGGAGGACCAATACAAACCGCTTCGTCAGCAAATTTAACATGTAAACTTTCTGCGTCGGCTGTAGAGTAAACTGCAACAGTTTTGATTCCCATTTCCTTACATGTACGAATTACACGTAGTGCAATTTCTCCTCTATTCGCAATTAATATTTTTTTAAACATCTTATTTTAATTAGATAATTAGACAATTTGAGAATTAGATAATTTTAGATGCTCGTGGTATTAATTTTTCCAGATCAATCTAAAATCTAAAATCTAAAATCTAAATTTATTTATGATGGATCTACTAAGAATAAAGGTTGATCAAATTCAACTGGAGACATATCGTCAACCAAAATTTTCACAATTTTACCAGAAACTTCAGATTCGATTTCGTTGAATAATTTCATTGCTTCAATTACGCAAAGAACATCACCTTTAGATACAGTGCTTCCCACTTCTGTGAAAACTGGTTTGTCTGGAGATGGTTTTCTATAAAATGTTCCAATGATTGGAGATTTTATAGTGATATATTTAGAATCGTTAGCAGCTGGTGCTTCTGGAGTTACATTTACAACTGTTGGAGCTGTAACTTGTGGCACTTGTGCTTGAGGTAAAGCTGCCTGAGCAGGTAATTGCTGTACATAAGTTGCCTCAGTTACATTTGTTTCTAAAGTTGTTCTGATCGTGATTTTCACATCATCCATTTCTAACTTAACTTCTGCAACGCCCGAATTTGCAACAAATTTGATTAGGTTTTGAATTTCTTTTAAATCCATAATGATTCGTTTTTAGTTTTAATTTAATTCTTATCGTAAGCCCATTTTAAATAGATAGATCCCCAAGTGAATCCACCACCAAAAGCGGCAAAAATAACATTATCTCCTTTTTTAAGTTTATGCTCAAAATCAGCTAACACCAATGGCAAAGTACCAGAAGTAGTATTGCCATATCTTTCGATGTTTACTAAGACTTTAGAATCGTCCAATTCTAATCTGCCAGCAGTAGCATCAATAATACGTTTGTTTGCTTGATGCGGTACCAAAAAGTCAACGTCTTGATTTGTCAAATTGTTTCTTTGTAAAATCAATTCGCTCGCATCAGCCATATTTGTAACAGCATATTTGAAAACGGTTTTCCCGTCCTGCATAATATTGTGCTGTCTATTTTTTACAGTTTCTTCGCTAGGCGGAATCAAAGAACCTCCTGCAGGAATTTTAAGAAAATCGCGTCCTACACCATCACTTCTTAAATATTCGTCCTGCAAACCTAAGCCTTCATAATTTGGTTCAAAAAGAACAGCACCTGCTCCATCTCCAAAAATAATACAAGTTGCTCTGTCTGTATAATCTACAATTGACGACATTTTATCGGCACCAATTAAAAGAACTTTTTTATAACGTCCAGACTGTACATAAGCCGCTGCAGTTGACATTCCATATAAGAAACTGGAACATGCCGCTTGTAAATCGTACGCAAATGCATTTGTAGCTCCAATTTCTGTAGCAACAAATACTCCTGTAGAAGCCACCATCATATCTGGCGTTGCCGTTGCCATGATAATCATATCAATGTCTAAAGGATCAATATTTGCTTTTGCAATTAAATCTTGCGCTGCTTTTATCGCAAGGTAAGATGTTCCTTTATCAGCATCTTTAAGAATTCTTCTTTCTTTAATTCCTGTTCGAGTAGTAATCCACTCGTCATTGGTATCAACCATTGTTTCTAACACTTTGTTCGTAAGTACAAAGTCAGGAACATAAGCTCCAACAGCGGTAATTGCGGCTGTGATTGTATTCATTATATTCTATTATTTTCCTTTCAAATTATCATTAATTTGAAAAATTTTTAAAAGGCTTGAAAATTACAAAAAAAAACGTAACGAATTTGTCTATATTTTCCTAAAAAACGAAAATTATAACCAACAAAAAAAACTCTCACTATGTGAGAGTTCTAGTATAATTTACAAAAACGTATTAAGCAACCGCTTCAGATTTATCGATAACAACTTGCCCTCTGTAGTACATTTTACCTTCGTGCCAGTAAGCTCTGTGGTATAAATGCGCCTCACCTGTAATAGGACATGTAGCAATTTGAGCTACAGTAGCTTTGTAATGTGTTCTTCTCTTATCTCTTCTTGTTTTCGAGGTTTTTCTCTTAGGATGTGCCATTTTACTATATTATTTATCCGTTAATAGTTTCTTTAATTTTTCCCAACGCGGGTCAATATCTTCTTCTTTGTTACTCTCTTCCTTTTGTTCTTTCACACTTAACTCATTCAATTTTGTTAAAGCTTCCGTCTGAAGACTTCCATCTTTAACACCTGGATGAATTCTTTTTTGAGGTACTGAAAGCGCGATCATTTCATAAATATACTGCGCAACATCTATCTCATGTTCACCATGCGGCAAAATCAACAACTCTTCATTATCATCATTAAATTCCTCTCCAAAGCGAACTATCAACTTCATTTTCCCTTTTATAGGTAAATCAAAATCCTCGCCTGTTAGATCACAAGGCACATTTACTGTTCCTTTGTGTTTGAATTCTAATTCTAACATAGTACTTTTCTTTTCGAAAAGTAAATTGACTTTAATATCCGAACTTTGAAACTCATCGTACTCAAAATTCTTAAAGAACTCGTTATTTATCTGATACTCAAAATGGTGTTTTCCTAGTTTTAACCCTACGAAAGGAATTAAAAATTCTTTTGTTTTGCTCATTTCAACATCAATTTGAACAATTCAGTTCTGAACCTAGATACCTGAATTGGGGTGCAAAGATATAAAATTATTATAAATCTAATAATCTTATTCACCTTTTTTTGTTTATAACTGTTTTTCTTTTATTTTAAGAGGTTTTTGGCTAATCTCCTCATACTGATTACGCGAGCGAAAAATATCGATTGCAAGATAGACTGCCTCTTTAAACGAATTGTAATCTGCCATATCTTTTCCAGCGATATCATAAGCTGTACCGTGATCCGGAGAAGTTCTCACCTTACTTAATCCTGCTGTATAATTTACTCCCTTTCCAAAAGACAATGTTTTAAACGGAATTAATCCTTGATCGTGATACATGGCAACAATCGCATCGTATTTTTCATACTGACCGCTTCCAAAAAAACCATCCGCCGGAAACGGACCAAAAACCATTGTTCCGGAATCAAATATTTTCTTCAAAACAGGTTTCAAAATCAAATCATCTTCCTTTCCAATCACACCACCATCACCAGCATGCGGATTTAATCCTAAAACTGCAATTTTCGGCTTCACTATACTAAAATCCTGAACTAAAGATTTTCTAATAGTTTCAATTTTCTTCGTAATTAATTCTTCAGTCAAATGCGAAGCTACATCATTTATAGGCACATGATCTGTAATCAATCCCACTCTTAAATTATCCTGAACCATCATCATCAAAGCATTACCTTCTAATTCCCGATCCAAATAATCCGTATGTCCTGGAAATTTAAATTCTTCAGATTGAATATTGTACTTATTAATTGGCGCTGTTACTAAAACATCAACCTCACCATCTTTCAATGCTTTTGTTGCCGCAACAAATGACTTGATAGCATATTCGCCAATCTTCGGGTCATTGGTTCCTAAATTAATATCAACCCCTTCTCTCCAAAGATTCAGGACATTTACTTTTCCTGGAATAATCTGCTCCAGCTTATCCACTCCATGAAACTGAACAGTAGATGTAAAACTTTTTCTAACAAAGGAAAGAATTTTAGCATTTGCAAAAATAACCGGCGTACATAATTCCAACATGCGAGAATCTTCGAATGTTTTCAATATAACTTCGCTTCCAATACCGTTTAAATCTCCTACTGAAATCCCAACAATTATATTTTCTGCTTTTTTATTCATGAGCTCAGTTTATTTATTACTAATTTTGATGTGCAAATTTAGTAAAATAAAACCACAATGTTCACAGGAATTATAGAAACACTTGGCAGGATTCACGAAATTCAAAAAGACCAAAACAATCTTCACATAACAGTTGACTCATCCATAACACACGAATTAAAAATAGACCAAAGCGTTTCGCACAACGGAATCTGCCTTACAGTTGTAGCGATTAAAGATTCTCTTTATACCGTAACCGCAATTGACGAAACAATTTTAAAAACCAACATTAGCGATTGGAATGTTGGCGACATCGTTAATTTAGAAAGAGGAATGAAACTTGGTGATCGTCTGGACGGACATATCGTACAAGGTCACGTAGACCAAACCGGAACCTGCATTAAAATCGAAGAAGCAAACGGAAGCTGGAATTACACTTTTGAATACGACAAAAACCTAAACAACATTACTATTGAAAAAGGATCAATTACTGTAAATGGAGTAAGTTTAACTGTTGTCAATTCCAAAACAAATGAATTTAGTGTTTCAATTATTCCTTACACTTTTGAACACACTAATTTTAAAAATTTTAAAGTTGGAACAAAAATCAACCTTGAATTTGATGTAGTTGGAAAATACATTTCAAGACTATATTCAATCAACAAATAAGCCTCTTATTTCCATAAAAAAAAGCTTCAAATTACTTTGAAGCTTTTTTTGTTTGGTTTCTATAAATCACGGTAGCTCCTAAAGCTAAACCGCCAATTAACAATATCATTATATTTTGATCGATTGGCAAAATAGGCTGCCCTGGCAAACCACCATCATCATCAAGAGGACCTTCTCCATCATCGTCGGCATTCGCAGTACGAGCTGTAATTCCTTCCTTGGTAGGAGGAGGAGGTGAGGCAGCTCCAGCAGACACAATTGATATATTGAATAGTATTAATGCAAATGCTAAAAATGGGGCTTTTAGATTTTTCATAAATTCAAACTGTTAAAAACAACAGGCTTATAATTATTTAACAAATTTATTTCAATAGAAATTTCGCACAAATACTATTATACCTGCAAAATCTTGGACAAAAGTATAAGTTTTTTAAACAAAACCAACTTTTAAAACAAAAAACATCCAAGAAATTTTAACAGTTTTTCCTGAATATCCTGCAATCCCTTTTCAGAAAACGTTGTAGTGCATAAAAACCTCATTTTCACAACTCTTGATAAAATTTACAACGTTATAAGAATTTCCTGATTTTCAAAAAATTAGAATACAAATTTGAGTAAAATCCCCTATTCAACAATTACGAAATTATACAAAATTTGGATTTGACTATCCTCTTTAAACACCTTAAACATTATCGCACTTTCAATTCTAACCACACAAACTTTCAATTCTTTTTGAATTTCTTTACTCCAAAATCTTAAAACAGTCCAATTTTCTGAAACCAGAAAAGCATTAACCTCTTAATTTCTTTGTATATTCCGTTCAATTTTTGGAATCGAACAGTCACAATCTATTGCCTGTAGTGTACAAGGGTTTACGTAAAACAAAAAAGCCTCTACATTTCTGTAAAGGCTTTATATTTTCTAAAGAAGTGGTCCCACCTGGGCTCGAGTCTTTAAGTCCCATGGCAACAATATCAATACCTCACAAAGTTTATAAATTTATGTGTGCCTATTTGTATACCTTTTTAACTAGTTAAACTGCCTTCTTACTTCAATTTACCTATGACACTAGCGATTAAAGATTAGTATAACTAAACAATAAAAAAACTATATTTTTTGGTTAGTATACATTAGTTCAAAAAAGGTTCAGCTTAATGTTTAATTTTATAAAGAATCTTATTTATAAACTCTTTAAAACTAATTTAATTATTCCGTGTAATACATTTTTGGAGACTTTAATTTACTAGTTTCCTTTATACCGTCTTCGTTGCTTAGCAACTCAAAATTTACTCTTGCTTTATTTACGCCCATTTTAGGAACTAATCTCAAATAATAAGTTTTTCCAGCAACAGCATTTATAGTGTAGATTTTTTCAGATTCAGCTCTTACAATAATTTTATTTTCTCCAATTGGAGCATCAAAGCATAAATAGCTTTTTGGGCCTACTGCACCTATTTGATTTTCTTTAGAGTTTTGATAAACATCAAACTTTACAAAGCCTCCAAAATTGCCTGTTCGAATTAGATATATTCTTGCTTTGTCTTGTGGTACTTCATCTTTCGCTGTAAATTTTTTGTATTGTTTTGTCGTAGCACAAGAAACTAGCAACAAGCTTAAGATTGAAAGAGTAATTATTTTCTTCATAGATTCTGTTTTAATTAATTAAAGGTTAATGTGGTTTAATAAAAGTTCTTGAAATTCAATAACAACTCTAAACTCTATTACATTGAGTTGAAATACTATCTTCTCATAAGGCTCAGAATTTGGACTTATTACTATTTTAGGATTAAAAGATAAATTAAATCCTAGTACATCAAGATCGGAAGCAAATGCTTTAAATTCCTCTTTACTATTCTTTATTGATTGATACTTAGCCACTAGATCAGTAAAGCATTCTTGCTTTCTATAAAGATCTAAAGCATTACTCAACTTGTAATAAGCTTCAATAAATATGCAATTTTGCACTCTCTCGCTACAGACACATGGAAATGGTTTTTCATTAGCATTAAGCCATTTACTCCATTTTCTGCATTCACTATCATCTATAGCATTATAGAATTCTTCCTTATGAATCTCAAGCCACAATTGGATTTTCGCTATAGATAGTATCGGAGCTAATTCAGAAAGTTGTTTTAAGTGACACAACTTACTCATTATAGAATCAACATATTAAATTTTATGTTGTTGATTTTTTTCGTCTGTAGATTCTCCTTTACTATTGTTAAATCTAAAAAATGTTCTGAATTGAAATTAGTAGTTCTGTATTTGTAAAGATTAGTTTGAAAACAAATTTCATTATTTAAAAAATCAACCTTCTCAAAAACACTATGAAATTGATACGATGATCTTATAAGATCCTCTGTAATTATTCTACCAAATTTTAATACATTTTTATCAGAATCAAAAGCAAAACGTAAAACTTCATATTTATGATTAGGGTTTGCATTTTCTACTACCTTTCTAAATAGATTATTAAACCCTGAAGTCTTAAATTCAGTATCAATATCCACGTCGATCTTTCTAATAAAAACGCACTTGCTTAAAAAATCAATTTTCTTTTTCATTCTTTAAATTTAAATTAAAACATCTATAATTTGCACTTGTCATATATGACATTAACTAAAACAAATATAACCACTTGATTTGACTTGTCAAATATGTCAAGTGTGGAAAAATCAGATTTACTTAAAAATGTTGGTAAGAGAATCCAAAACTTAAGATTGAGCAAAGGCTTGTCTCAAGTTGACTTAGTGGGTAAAATCGAAGGAAATATTGACACTACCAATATTTCAAGAATTGAATCAGGAAGAACTAATCCTACTATATACACTTTATATAGAATTAGCAAAGCACTAGAAATTTCGTTAGAAGAACTATTGAAGACTGAAGAACATGACAAGTAGTAAATGGTATAAAACTTTAAGCTTTTTCTTAAAAAAGGGATATATCAATAACGGACTAACATTGCCTTTTCTAGCCGGGCTCTATGAAGAAAATGAAATTACTATTGAGGATCTAATTACTGAAATGTGCAATATCAACAGTATATCTATTCAAAAATGCCCGAGGATTAATGAATTTGTTTTTGGAATACTTATTTTAGAATCTAAAGAAGAATTAAAACATTATAAACTGCTAGGAGGATTATTTTTACTAGACAATTCTTTGGATGAATTTAACAGAATTGATGACTTAATAAATCATTTTGAACAAATTTATCTTACTAAAATTAATAGCAATTGCTTTTCTAAAAACAATGGAAGATGGGGTTATTATAATGAAAATGAAAAAAATCATTTAAAAGAAGTAGACATAATAAAATAGCTATATTATATAATATCTATTATAGAGAATAGATCATTTTTACGCGGCATTTTAATAGTTTAGAGCTCACTTACATTTGCAAGATATATAAAAAAATAAAGCCCAATAAATTATTGGGCTTTTATAATTGATGTCTAACAGATATATTAGGTTCTTTTACTGTTGTATTTTCTTCTATTGTCACTGTTATTCTTGTTTCTATTTCCATATTGACCTCCTTTTCTTCTTTTTTTCTCTTGTTATTATCTACATTTTCAATTTGGCAACCTTTAATAAGTTTTTTTACTTGACGATAAACATCTCTTAAGTAAAAAATTACTAATCCTACATACATCACATTAAGTTCATGACAAGCATGAATAATGTAATAAATTGTCATTGCTACATACAACAGTAATTCAAAGACCTCTTCTAACATCTGCGACCAGTGGTCTGCTAATTTTACACAAAGGTACTACAATTCTTCCAAAAAAGCAAGTTTTTTTACAAAACTAAATTATAAAATACAGTTATCACTAAAGCTATAATAACCTTGTCTTGTAATTATTAAATGATCTAAAAGATTTAAATCCAATATTCTACAGGCTTCTTTAAGCTTTTTTGTAATTAACTTGTCAGGCTCACTAGGCTCTAGAGCACCACTAGGATGATTATGAGTAATTACAATATTCGACGCATTACATTTTAATGCTATACCCAGAATTATTTTAATATCCACCACAGTTCCTGAAGTTCCCCCTTTAGACATTTCATAAATTCCTAATACAATATTCGCTCTATTAAGAAGTACGATTTTAACTTCTTCTTGGAATTCTATAAGATCTAAATCCCACTGCTTAACAACCAGATTATACAAAATTTGGCTATTAGTTACTTTTATCCTTTCAACGTTATTATTTGAATAGGAAACTTTTATTTCTGCTACTTCCATAAAGAATTAAGTGTTAGAACCAATATAGATATACCATATAAGAACTAACACTTTTTGAATTATTGGATTGACATTTCCGTTAAATGACCATTACGAGAGAATGTTTCTACTCTTGTGGCAAAATCATTTTCAAATACTCCCTTATTGGAGCTAGCGGAGCTGGGAATATTTATTTCTGGTTGATAAACATACCTATGGGTTAACATTATAATTTCTCCTGTTTCCCTAACAGTGTATTCATAAGGTTCTGAATCCATTTTTCTAATGCCTCCGGGTATATCTGTTCCTAATAATGCCTTACAGGTTTCCTCATCAAACGTAGATGAGATATTTGCTTTTTTTGCTGTCGCATAATATTGCCCTGTTTTGGTGCTTAATACCATTTCAATCCCACTTTGGATTTCTAACACAAAGAATAATTTACCTTCCTCTGTTTGTCTTTTTTGATAGTTTACAATTCGTACCATGTTTATGTTTTTTTTTGAGTTGATAATATCCTGATCCAAAACATTCTTTAAATCAAGAGCAATAAATTTGTCATTGCTCAAAATAAGTGAGGGTATTTAGTGAGATAATTAAATAGAATCCGACATTACTCTTTAAACAACATACTTAGAAGCATAATAGACATACAAAAGAAATACATCTAAACTCAAAACTATGACACAGAAATTATAAACATATTAACTACAAGAATGCAGAATCTGTAAAGAAAAAATATTTAGTACACTATCTGAACCACAAATTTTCTAATTTTCTCACAACTAGGTACGGGTATCTGTAAACTGCTTAGACCCATACGGGGGTACTTTGAGGTAGGCTATGCGTAAGTAATATTAATGTCTCGAAAAAATTTTATAAAAAAATTATTTCGATTTTTTTTATAACAAATAATAAAAACTCATCAATATGCTGATTATCAAAACAAATCTATTCAGTACATTATTGATTTAAAAACGAACATACCATTCACACATTTTAATTTAAGAAGATTGTTTCATATCAGCAAATAATTCTTACATTGGTGAAGTTAAATTTTTTAAATATTATATTCCAACTTTAATTTTTAGAGCTCAAAAAATAAAATAATTTAAAAAATGAAATAATTCAAAATGATTAATTATTTAAAATAATATTGTAATGGGAGAAACATCCAAAAGAAGTGGTGAACATGGTGAAGATATAGTTGAAAAATTTTTAAAAGAAATCATAGGCTATTCTAATATCCAAACCAACGAATCTATCAATTGTGTTTATGAAAAAAAACATGTAATAGCTACTGCAAAAACAAGAACAACACATGGCATAGATGCTTTAGTTTACAGTAGAAATAATTTAAAAGATAATAACTTAGAAATAGGGGTTATTTCTATTAAACATACTATTGATAAATATCCAACTCTTACAACATTTGAAGCAAAATTTCATGAATACTTTAAAGAATTAGTATATACAATTAACTGTTACAAGAAAAGTCCACTAAGTTCCATAGTGAATAAATCAAATATTGCAGAAGGTGTTACCAGTACTGATTACGTTGGCATACTATTTTGGCTATCTAATAAAGATAAATCTCAAGATGATGAATGGAATATACGAAAAAAAATTACTTCAAAAATTACAACTGTTGAGAATGATGTTTACGACAAAATATTAATAATAGATAATGACATTTTTGAATTTTTATTTGAAAATATTCTGTCTGTAAAAAATACTTTTGAGAAAGTAGATTTTATATATCCTAAAACAGGCTTTAACATTTCAAGTAATAATTTAGGATACGGAAGCAAATTACCTCTATTATACTTAAGCTCTAATATAATCCCCTTAAGAATAGAGGATGAAGGTAAAAAAATTCTATATCTTTTAATAAAAGATAAATTTACAGAGGATAGTTTTATCACTTTAATAAATCTAGCCAAAAACATTAATAGCTTACAAACTACAGATCACACTGTTTTTTCATTTCCAAACTATAATAAAAGTGATCATGAGCAAATGATAAAAAAGGTCTTAGCATTAACTAGTATCGATGAAAATTTAAAAAATCAAATTAAAGTTGTTAAACATAAAATAGATTTCAGAAATAATGAATAATATACTTCCCAATGGTACAGAGTTAAGAGATTTACTTTCTCAATCTTTTTTAACAACAAATCATATAAATAAACTTCTGAAAGAGAAGGGAATTATTACCCAGAATTCAGATAAAAATGCAACTTTTCCAATTTATATGTCTTTATTACTTTCCCCTGAGGAATTTACTTATCTGTATGAAAAAAACAGTGAAAAAGAAGAAAAAGATAAAGTTAAAACGGTAGTTATACCTATTGATGAGAATATAGATCTAGTAGATTTTTGTGTAGATTTAAATATTCATGAAATCTTAAATGAAAAATTGACCTATAAACCTAGTTATGAAGTTCTAGGTAGTCCAAACCTAGTTATTAATAATGATGAAATAAATTTTGATATAGAACTAAAGTCTACTTCAAATATCAAGGGTTGGTCTAGTAGAGAGTCCCACCATTCAGCTTCATTAAATTTCAAGAAGGAAGCTGATAAACTTATTGTTACCAAAACATTTACTTCTAAAGACTCCGAAAAAGTAATAGATTTTGCTTTAGATAATTACGAACAGACACTTTCCAATAATAATTACATTAAAAAAGGCAAAAAAATACACAGGATTTTATTTGGGGATTTTACAAATGAAAATAGATTTAGTTACTTTTATTCATTCGCTAAAGATTTTAGAAGCACTTTAATATTTGAAGAAATTACAGATATAGATATTCTTCCCGACTACGAAGATACTAGTGTATTACCTGAAACATTAAAAGATTTTTTAAACAACGTAAATAATTTAAGTTTAAAAGGAAAGAAGTTACAAGATCATATTTTTATTACCCAAAATGAAAATCACAATTTTATTCAATTAAAATCAATAAAATTTAAATATAAATTGGACAAACTGGGCTGTGACGGAAATTGTATAATTGAGTTTGAATTTCCAGACAAGAAAAATATGAACATTTCTGAATTCCAGTTTAATATTTCTAATTTATCAATTGACAAAAAGGATAAAGAACATGTAACAATTTCAAGTATTTCAAAAAAAATCAACGGTGTTCTAAATAAACATAAACTTGATAATTACGAAAAATTTAAAATAGATGAGGAAGAAAAGGAACTCACACCATCTTAATTCTGTTTAATTTACCTATTAAAAAACAGTGATTACCCACAAATATGATTAATAAAAATTACCGCCATTGATTGCTTTTAAAATAATTTTTGCAACTCATTTTATGAGCTTTAAAAAATTAGATCTTAATTCCTAATATACTTTGACAAGAGGATTACGGCTTTCGGAACAACTTACATTTATGTAACTTGAGAATGTTATTTTTTTTAACAATAAACATTATATTTGAGAATTAGAAGCTATTTAAAATGTCCTATAAACTTAATATTTAAAGTCTTAAATTAATGAAAGATAAGTTCAGTGAATATTATAAATTAAACGAACCCCAACTCAAGGAGCATTGGGAAAAAGACATCTTTTGCTTTGATGCAAATGTTTTATTAAACTTGTATAGATACTCGCCTAGCACAAGAGAAGCCTTCTTTAGTTTATTAGAAAAAATAGAAGGCCGTATTTGGATTACTTATCAAGCCGCTTTCGAATACCAAAAAAATAGATTAGTTGTAATAAATGCGCAAAAAGAGGCTTACAAAGATATTCGTGAAACTTTAATAAAAAAGAAGGGTGAAATAGAGGCTAAACTAAATAGCTTCAAAAAACACCCATACTTACAAACTAGTGAATTAAAAAGGCAAATTGAATCTGCTTTTAATTCAATAGGTCGTGACTTGGATACACTAGAAAAGAAACATCCTGATTATTTAGACAAAGATCCGGTTTGGGAAAAATTAAGTGCTTTATTAGAAGGTAAAGTTGGGGATGATTTTACCAAGGATGAACTTGAAAAATTATATCGAGATGGAAAAAAACGATATGATGAAAAAGTTCCTCCAGGATATATGGATATGAAAGAAAAGCAAAATGAAGGTAACCGCTCTTTATATGGAGATATTATTGTTTGGAAACAAGTTATTGAAAAAGCTAAGGCTGTTGATGGTTCCATAATTCTTATTACTGATGACTTAAAAGAAGATTGGTGGTACAAATTCAAAGGAAAAACAATAAGTCCAAGACCTGAATTAATCAAAGAATTCAAAGAAGAAACGACAAAAAGAATTAATATTTATCAAGCTGATAAATTTCTTGAAATGGCTAATAAAAATCTATCTCAACATACTACAAAAGAAGCTATTCAGGAAGTTAGAGATATTCGTTTGGCAGATGAACGAGACATTGAAAAAGAAATAAGAGAATTAGAAATGCTCTTTGAAGATAATGGTGATGAAAATTTTAAAGAAAATGCAAGGTTATTTATAGCCAATAAAGAAACCCCTTTTGAGAAAGCCATAAGAATTTCTTCGGAAGAACAAAATAAATAACTAGAAATATGGAGCAATTTGAAAAGTCAATTGATGAATTACAAAACAAGCAACCAGAATGGGATGCCAAATCTATATTTTCCAAACTAATTCAAAAAGACCAGTTGGTAGGCGACCTATATTCTATTAATTATGATGAGGGAAAAGTTTTAGTACATGATTTTCATAGGCAGAAAGTTGGTGGAATTCCCAGTCTTAGCTTTCTAATTGCTACTCGAATTAATCCTGAAAATGAAATCGATTATAAAGACGAAGATGCTTCAATAATTCTTCTAAGGGTTATGGATGCTGCACAAATCCCACAAGATAAAGAGGCAGAAAGTATAAGGATAAATACAAGTCAGCGAATTAGTGGAGAAGTTGATAAAAATTGGGATGGAGAAGAATCAATGGATTTAAACACAAGACATGTGCTCAGCTTCTCAGGGGTTTCTTGTAGAATTGTTGGAACTTTTTTCCTTGAAGAGGATGAAAATAAGCCTCACGATGGTCTTAAATTAAAATTTGGAAGTGATATTTCAAATTATTACTCAAACAAAGGCTTCAAAATTTTCAAACCAAATGCAGAAGCATTAGAAGAAATTGTCAATTATTGTGATCCATTAAACCTTAAATCACATATCGAAAAATATGGAGAAACAGAACGTGTTAAATTAGGCTCAGTAAGATATGCATCTACAAACCGAAAACATCAGCAAGTAGATAATGTACCCGTTTTTATCTATCCAGCAGATTTATTATCACAGAAATCGGCTTTATTTGGTATGACAAGAACAGGTAAATCAAATACAACAAAAATTATTTCTAAGTCCGTATTTGAATTGCGGATTCCTAAAAGTAAAGAACATAATTCAATTCGAATCGGACAAATCATTTTTGACCCTAACGGAGAATATGCAAATGAAAATGTTCAGGATAAAGATGGAGGCGGTAATCCCAATGCACTAAAAAATATATGGAGACAAAATTTCAAACTTAAAAAAGAGTCAGATGATTTAAAGATCAAGTTTCACAATGAAAAAGATCCTAAGAAAAAGAGAGAAATATGGGATGAAATTAAATCAATCGCAGAATCTGAAGTTGTAACTTATGGTATTTTGAAGCATCCCAAAGATCCTTTTAGAAGATTAATGAAAATCAATTTTTTTGAAGACGATAATCTACAAATAGGAAAAGAAATTATTGATTTCAAAATCGCAGATCAATCTGCTCAATATTTGAAAAACTTTAGGCAGATTGCTTTTAGCAAACCTATTGAAAGTGATTATGATAATCAAGGTGAATATCAAGGACAACTAAAAAGATATGAAAGAAGATGTCTTGTATATAGAGCGTTATTAAATAAAGCTGGTTTTACACCTCCAAAGAGAACTGTTAATATAAGCGGGAGTTTTAGTGAGGAAATAAGAACAGCCATGATAAACCACGTTGACACAAGGGCTCCAAAAAAACAAGGCTTGATTAATGGAGCAGGCGCAACATTAGGTCTAAAAGATGTCTCGTGGGATAGTTTATTTCCTGCCTTTGAAGGATTATTCCATTTTTTATCAACTGCAACTTTTAACACATTCAACCAAAATTACATACTCAATAGGACAAATGCAAATGATGATGATTCTACTGGTGAAGGATGGGCAGAAGCAGAACTGGAAAGCTTGCTTGAAATGTTCAATTATTCTAAAGCAATAAATTTAATAGGAGGCGTTAACATTCAGCATACTATAGATGTAGGGACTGACTATGCTAATGATATTTATAAAGATTTACTTCAAGGTAAACTTGTGATAGTAGACCAATCTAGTGGAGAACCAGAACTGAATAAATCTTCAGCTACTCGGATAATGTGGCACATTTTTAAAGGTAACCAAAGTGCGTTTAGAAATGGAGATGAAGATATTAAAGAAATTCTTGTTTATTTAGAAGAAGCTCATAATATCTTACCTGCTGGAAATGATTTGGATCTTTCTGATGTTTGGGTAAGAACAGCTAAAGAAGGCTCAAAATACCGAATAGGTATGGTCTATGCTACCCAAGAAATAAGTAGTATTCAAAAAAACATATTAAAAAACACAGCTAATTGGTTTATTAGTCATTTAAATAATACTGATGAAACTAAAGAACTTAAGAAATATTATGATTTTGCTGATTTTGAACCTTCAATTAGGCGTGCACAAGACAAAGGTTTTTTAAGAGTAAAAACTCTTAGTAATATGTTTGTAATTCCAGTACAAGTTGACAAATTTGAGATAAAAACAAAATAATAATGAGCGATAACAATTTTGTAAATGGTCAATCTTATGAACCTCTAAGAAGACTTCTCTCGGATTCTAAAATCCAAGAATTACAAACGCAAATTAGGGTAAATAGTAATATCGAGGAAACAAATTGGAATGAACAAACTATCAAATTACAAGATCTAGAACAATCATCATGGCAACCAAAATTATTAATTGCTATTGATGGCGACTACAGTAAATCTATTATACAAAATGGATATCCTGGCGCAGAAATAGGATATATTACTGTGTCAACTGTGGTAATTTTGCTTGAGAAAGTAAGAGAGCTTGAGAAAGAACAATTTGTAGATCCAAAAAAGTTTCGCGAAACTGAACAGCCAACTTCCATTGATAGTCTTTTCGTGGGGTGCAATGTTGTTTTACAGGGAGAAGATTGTGCTAAATCTTCTATGCGAAAAATACTCTACGATGAACTCAAAAAAGTTCAAATCTTTGGAGAAACTGAGACAATGTTAGACACTTATGAATACTTACTAAAGGAAAGAGTGGCAAGCGGAAGACCTTCTAAATGTCCTCATGATAATTGTAATGCAGATTATGAGTTTAATATTGGAGAATACAAATGTAATACTTGTAATGGAAAATTATATTCAACTGATGCTCTCAGGCTTCATGAGCTATTGAACTCTTCTGGAACAAGTGGTGAAATGTATGGTCAAATAAAAGAAACATTCAAAAAATTACAATTAATACACTTGTTAAGATCGTTCGAACAACAACCAAAATATTTTTCATTATTAAGAGACATAGCCTTTTTTATTGAAGGAACTTTAGCTGTTTTCAGCACAGCTTCTTGGCTGGCAAAACCAATAAGAACAGAATTAGAAAGATTAAATACAAAAGTTACCGAGGAATTCGGCTCAAACCTTATAATCCTAGGAATTGAAAGAACAGGAAGCTTTGTTAATCATTTTTCACAGATTGATGTTATGCAAAATGGATCTAATAATAACTTCCCTAATCAATCAGCTTTTCTTATAGCTAATAAATATATAAAGGAACATATTGTTTTTAATGAGCATCCTGAGTATGTATACTTAGAGGATACTTCTTTTGGCAGAAAAATCTTTTACAAAACGAAAGTGGGTCATAGAGTTGTGGCATCAATTGCTACTTATAATAATTATCAATCAAATCTTGAAACTGCTTTTCCTGCTCAATTCCCAAGATTAGTAGAAATACTTCAATTACTAGATAAATTGGTATCAAATCGTTATGAAAACTCAGTAACACCTTTGGCAACTGCTCATGCAGAAGCAGCTATTCCTTTGAATTTAGGAAAATCAATATTTGATAAAATAGCAAGAGAAATTAGAGCTAATTCCAATAACAAATGATTAACATTGGTAAAATAGTAAAAGGACGACAGGCTGTTGAATCTCGTTGGTCAAAATTTGGTCCATACTATGCTATGTTTCCAATAGATTTCGCCTTCAATGTTGTAAAAAAGTATTCCAAAAAAGGTGACTACATAATCGATCCGTTTGCAGGAAGGGGTTCTAGTATTTTTGCTGGAGGAGTACTTGAACGACATAGTTTAGGAATTGAAATTAATCCTGTTGGATGGCTCTATGGCTCTACAAAGTTAAATCCTGCAGAGCAACAATTAGTTCTAGATAGATTAACTTTTGTTTACAAATTAAGAAATCATTATACAAAGTCTATAGAGAAACTACCGGAATTCTACCGATTTTGCTACTGTGATGAAGTACTTAAATTTTTATTGGCCGCTAGAAAAAATTTAAATTGGCAAACTGATAAGGTGGATGCTACACTAATGTCAATTATTATAGTCTACTTACATGGAAAACTTGGCGAAGGTTTATCTAACCAGATGAGAATGACTAAGTCCATGGGAATGAACTATTCCATACAATGGTGGAAAGAAAAAGGCTACTTACATCCTCCAGAAATAAATCCTTTAGAATTTATTACTAAAAAAATTAAATGGAGATATAAAAATGGAACACCAAAAATTACTGATAGCTCTATACTGTTTGGTGATAGTTCAGATGAGTTAGAAAAAATTGCACAAAGCGCAAAAGAAGACGAAATAAAATTTTCATTATTGTTCACTTCTCCACCATATTGGTCAATAACAGATTATTATGCAGATCAATGGTTAAGACTATGGATGTTAGGTGAATCTGCTATTCCTAAATCAAATGCACACAAGCACAAAGGAAGATTTGGTTCTAAGGTGGAATATTATAATCTTTTAGATAAAGTTTTTGGATATTGTTCAAAAATTATGAATGAGGAACGTAGTACAATATACATTAGAACGGATGTAAGGGAGTATACATTTAATACGACATTAGAAATATTAAAAAAACATTTTCCATTTCATACCGTTGCCATAAAAAAACAACCTTTTAAGAAGAAGACTCAGACGGAAATTCATGGAAATTCTTCTAAAGAATCTGGAGAAGTAGACATAATTTTAACACATAAAGTTAAATAATTTCTTTTTAACAAGCATACTAATTAAAATATTTAAGAACCCAACCCCTAATGGAGTTGGGCTCTTCTCAACTCAAAAACCAATGATAACTATTATTATCATTTAGTGCCTTAGAAATACCATTTGAAAAATCAAGAGCATTTATATTCCTATCTAAAAATGTATCAATATAACTACTCTTATTAGCCTGAGTGAACAGATTATACATATTCCAAAGATTAAGCTCTCCATTAAAATCTCTTCCAAAGTTTTTATCTTCATAATAATCTCTAGCAACAGTATTGAGTTGTCCATCATTAAAATGCAATGCTGGAATATTTATCTTGTCTTTCTTCGGTAGATGCTGATAAAGCTTACTTCTACCCAATAGAGTTGCAAATTGATGCTCTGAAAGAGAGTACTCAGAAAGGTTCTTCATTTCTGTCAAATGTTTTTCAGCATTATAATTCTGAAGTATCTCCATAATTTTTGACTGTAATTCCACATAACTAGTAACTCTCATCTCTTCAGCAAAACCATCTGTACTTACGCATAAATTGCAACAAACTTTTACCTGAAACCCAACAAAGAACTTGAACTTCTCAAAAGATTTCTTGTTATAAAGGTTTTCCAAATTATAACTTCGGACTCCGCCTATTACCAAAGACATTTCATTACCATTGATTGTTTCTGTGATACTAGGGATTCTGATGATGAAAGCCATCCTTTCAAAATACTGAGTCCTCTCATGATCAAGCAAATCTTTTGCTTGCTTTTGTATCGCTTCGGGAATTCTACCTTTTATTTCATGGGAAACTCTTATTTCAGGTTTATCAAAAACATGATTAGGAAAAGCTCTACTTGTACATCCTTGAACAATTTCTATAAACTCTTGATGCGCAATTGTTCTTTCATTGTCCTTAGAGAATACTGGTATTACGCAATTATTCTTTAAGTGGCTTAAATTCACTTCCATAGTATTTGCTTCAATAAAAGGCTTCGGAAGATACAAGGCACTAGAACTAATTGTATTATCATTCCCTTTTAGAATTTTATTTTCAGGGATTACAGATTTTATTTGTAATTCCCTCTCTTGGCTAATTTCAAAGATACTTGTGTCCATTTGAACTAAAATTTTGTTGGTTAGTTAATCCTTCTAAATGTATTTTCTTATCAGTGAATTGTGTTTTTAATGTTTCCTGATAAGATGGATTTTCATTGTACAGCTTTGTTAACTCAGAAACAGATAATGCGCTTTCTATTTTATCCAGCATTTCTTTAATAGAGGTTGGTTTTACGTTACACCAATCTAAAATTCGTTTACCTGTTGCAGGAGTAATAACAAACTCTGGCTTATTAGCAAATAAAGAAGTTCTATCCTTACTCGCTCTTACTAAATGATTGTCATTAATCAGTTCGAAATTGACCGTTAATTCATACTCAAATCCTTCACGTGTAATTTCCTTAGTTCCGTGCTTTACAACTCTAGATTTCCCATTTTCTGATTCCATACTGTAATCAATTTTTCTTCTCACTGTTGTAATGATATGGCAACTAGAATTTAAGATCTTATCAATAAAAGCCTGATGCCTTGGTGTAATAATTGCCCAATCTTGAAATCTACCTCCAAGCTTTTCATGTATTTCCAAACAACCTCCCGCACCATTCCACTCATGAGAGATCGAATCCACTACAACCACAGAGATATTGGCTTTTTCACATAGCTCAATGGCTTCTATGTATCTTTCAGGAGAATATGGTGCCGACAAATCAATGACATTGAAATTGCCTAAATCTGAGTATAAAGATGCAGAAGAGTTTTCTGTATCAATAACTGCTATTTTGCTCCAATCATTAGTCATTCCGTAGGCTAATAAAAGTGCTGATTTGGTTTTTCCAAACCCTGAAGCCCCACTAATCCCTAAGCGTAGCTTTACTTGTTTTCTTTCGGATTGTTTTAATTGCATAATTTTAATCTTTAAAATTGTTAATATTAAGTTGAATGTTTTTTCATAAAAAAAGCAGATACCTCACGATATCTGCTTGAATTGATTTACTTCAGAGTTTGCAGACTTTGCAAAGTCTGCAGAACTGCAATTTATTATTGTTTTATTATTATTTTTTCATATTGACCAAAGCCTGTCTTTTTCAAAATCTTTTGCTTTTCCCATTTTTTTAATATTTCATCAAATGTTCTCTCAGGAACAGAACATTCCTTTGCAACCTCCAAACCTTTAATTCTTCTAAATGCATTTGGTAATTGATTTAAAAGATTCCTCTCAGCCATTGTCAATGAAACAACCTTTTTTTCATATTTATCAAAAACTAGAAGTGAATGGTCTATCAAATTCTTAACCATCAACAAACTAATTTTCATATCTTCATCAATAGCTTCAAAACATATTTTTTCAGGAATAGTAATTCTTTCTTTGTTTCTTAATATCGTTAAGATCATGCATATCCTAAAACAGATTAATCCAAATCTCTTAATTACTGATAAAAAATCAGTTTTATCATTTTCTGCAATGATATTTAAAGCCATCTTCATTTTCTCCTGAAATCTATCCCATTGGTCTTCCGTAAGAGTTATTTCTACACCTTTACTTTGCTTCAACTTTTCATGAATCTCAAAAATTAGCTTTGATTGTTCCTCAAAAAAATCATCATAATTGACTCTATGCGCTTTAGGAGATACATCTTTCCAACCACTTATCTCATCAAAGCCATAAAAAACAAACCTACTTAACAACCCATTCTGTTTAGACTCAATTAATGGCTTTACTTGGTCTGGTGTCCCAGATAAAACAATAGATAATTTGGGCTTTTTAATTTCTATAAATCTGTCATCACTTTGCCTACTAAGTGATAAAGTCTCATGCTGAAAAGACTTTCTTAGTAAATCAGAGAAATTTCCCCAATCTTGTTTTAACATATTTGAAAGAGAATCTGCCTCAGTTTCAAAAATCAGCAAACTATCATTTGCTTCTTCCAAATGACTGTATAATTTTGATGAACTAGTATTTGCAGGAACTATTTTTAATTGTGACTTTGGTTTTTCTCCTCTAGTTCTTTCTTCAGACTGTTTCCATCTAATCCTATTTGCATTAGTTTCTTTAAGTAGTTTTTCATGTATTGGCTCAACTAACTTTTTTGACCAATTCATTGTTCCTTTTCCAGAAGCGGGAGGAGCGATAATAAAGACATAAAGATTAGGATTAAAAGTTCTTCCATCATAAAATCCATACACATTAGGAAGAACTGAACTTATTACTCCAATTGATGATAAAAGAAGAATATCCCTTTCTCTACCTTCAAATTTTTCAGTAATTGTTTTTAATGGCTCTGGCAAGTTTTCAAACACCTCATCTGGCATCTTTTTATTTAAACTTACTAATTGCGCAGAAGATGATGAGCTCTCAAATTCTGCTGTTTTTAAATCCTCTTTTTTAAAATTTGTTTCCATTTGTAAAAATGTTAAATTACACAATGAGCTTTTCCCATTGTTTCGTTCACAAAATTACATCGAATGTAGAGGGTAATTTGAAACAGAAAAAACCAAAAATCTAGACTTTTTTGTTTCAAAAACTAAACATGAAATATGCTTGGCCTATGTGTTAGATAATGCCTAAAGTTTTTAATGTCTATAGACTCTAAAGTATCAGAAATATTATCATACAATAACTCTAGTGTTTGGCTATTATTAGTTGGAACTTGGAAGATATGAAAAAATGCCCCTATAAATCTTAATGTGTCTGCACCTTTATCAAACTTTGATTCAATAGCATTATATAATGTTCGTGCATAATCAATTTTTATTTTTTCTCCTAGCTTAGGAAGTCTTACCTGATTAGTCATTGAAAGGATTTCTGCTTTTCTTTCTTCAAAGTTTTCTTTCTTTATATCATAACCCAAACAAATAGCCTCGTATAGATCTCGTAAAACAAAAAAATTATTAACTGTTGTAGTGCCACTAAAAGAGGATTTGAAAGAAAGGGAATGTAAGTCTCTATAATTTTCAGCAAAAAGAAACTTTTCTAACACATCAAAAAGGGATTTATAATTTTCTTTTTCCAAATCAAAATCCCTTACTAAATCATCATCTTCGTACATTGTTAAAGCTGAATTCCATTGAGACTGTAAAGCACACCCAATGGTAATAAATTGTTGTAATGATATATCTAGAATATTCAGTGCTAATAAATCTACAAGCAACTTCTTATTCTTGGTGGGGATTTCAGCCTTTTGATGGTGTGCAAAAAATGGCTTCACTACTGAACTAATTTCCGGAAGTAAATCTTGAAAACTTAGTTCACACTCCTCTATTGCACTAGTGCTATATTGACTATCATCAGCAAAGTTTTTCCATTTATATAAAGCCATCTGAAATCGTTTTTATAAAATTTTATTTGCAAGGTCTGCAAAATCTGCAAACTTTGCAAAACCTTCAAATCAACTATTCTGACATATCAAGCTTTCTGGATAAAAGTTCCATATGCTCACTCACTTTTTTCTGTACAACTTTTGCATAGTATTCTTGCGTAACAGTAACTTTTGAATGCCCCAAAAGCTCACTCACAATTTCCATAGGCACATCATTGTATAAAAGTACTGTAGTGGCAAAAGTTTTTCTTGCGGTATGATGTGTAAGCTTCTTTTCAATACCTAAAACCTCAGCAATTTCTTTAAGATAAGAGTTAAACTTCTGATTACTAATCCTAGGCAATATAAAAGAAGAGTTTTCAGAACAATACCTCTCTATTGTGCTAGTGGTCTTGGATAATATTGGGACAGAGACTAGCTTTTTTGTTTTCTCTCTATTTATTTTAATCCATTTATGACCATCAAAACCTATTACAATGTGTTTATGTTCAAGTTTTGACATTTCATTAAATGCCAAGCCTGTATAACAGCAAAAAATAAACATATCCTTAACTTGCTGAAGTCTTTGTTGAGCAAATTGATGTTTTTCAAGCTTGTCTAATTCTTCAGGAGTTAAGAAAACAACTTCTTTCTTTGCCCTCTTAACTTTGTACATCAAAAATGGTTCTTTCTCCAAATGATCTTCTGAAATAGCAATTCTCACTATTCTTCTAAATCTTTGAATTGTTTTGTTTATAGTAGCCTGACTTAGATTTTTCTCAGTTTTAAGAAAGAACTCATAATCAAGAAGAAATTTTAGATTAAGATCTGCAAATTCATAGTCTGTCTTCTTAAACTGATATTTCAAAAAGGCTTTCAACAGCTCTCGTGCTTGCCTAAACTTCCATAAGGTACCTATCACATAATCTTTACCTACTAATTTCTCCATTTTATCATTATGCTCTTGAAACAGTACCAAAATAGTTTTGTTCGATTTTACATTTTCTCCCTTATACTGTAAATAAATGTCTTCTATATCAAAGTCATCTTGTTGAACTTGTAGAAATAAAAAAGCCTGATTAATTTTATTCTTAATCAGGCTCATTTGGGTATTTATGTAATTATTGTCTTCATTGGGTGGCTTAGCTAATTGCTCATCATTAAACCAATATTCAGGTTTTATAAACAATCCAGTTGAAAATGGTTTTCTTTTACCACTAAATGTGATTCTGCATTTTACAGGACATTTACCCCGTTTGTTTGTTTTTACCTTATCCAATAAAAACAAAATTGATATTTTATTGATTTTCATAATAGTAATAATTTAAAAGTGGGGTACCTATTTTAATTTTTGGGGTACCTAAAAGAATGCCTTTTTTTAGGCTTGTCTCTATTGAAGTGATTTGAGAAAAGGGCATGAAGTTCTGCAACCCTTGAGTTTACTGCAAAAAAAACGTCCAGACAATCATTTTGAAAGTCTGGACGAATAAGCTGGTGGTCCCACCTGGGCTCGAACCAGGGACCACCTGATTATGAGTCAGGTGCTCTAACCAGCTGAGCTATAGGACCGGTTTAGAGGTTGCAATATTACTACTATTTTTCATTCACTCCAAATATTTTAAGACATCATTTGAATTTAATTTAAAATCTTTTGCAGAATCTGAAAAACGAAATTGATTTTCAACACCTTATTTAAAAATTAAAATGACATTTTTTTCAGTTAATTTCTTGGCAAAGTTCCACCAAAACTCCATTTGTGTTCTTTGGATGCAGAAAAACAACCAATTTATTGTCGGCTCCTTTCTTCGGAACTTCATTTATCAGCACAAAACCTTCATTTTTCAATCGGGAGATTTCTGCTTCGATATCATCAACATCAAAAGCGATATGATGAATTCCTTCTCCTTTTTTTTCTAAAAATTTAGCAATCGGACTTTCTGGATTGGTGGCAACCAAAAGTTCTATCTTATTGTTTCCCGTTTGAAAAAAAGAAGTCAGCACACCTTCGCTTTCTACAGCTTCCATTTTATAAGACGGAACACCAAGCATTTTTTCGAACAAAATATTGGCATCGTCCATGTTTTTTACTGCAATCCCGATATGTTCAATTTTATTTACCATCGTTTCAAATTTATTGATTCACATAAGTATTAAAATAACCGCATTCCGCAATTACATCCTGATAATATTTAGTATCTGAATAGTCTTTTTTCAAAGCCTTGAATGAATTCCAAGCTATAAAATTAACCTTATCGTCTTGAATTTCCCAATAACTATTTATTGCGCTGTATTTTTTGTTGTAATAATCATTACGTTCACATTTCGAAATCAGATACAGACATTTTGCTTTTTGTTCTTTGTTGGATGCAGCTTCAAAAGCTTTTTGATAATACATTTTCGAAACCGAATTATTCGTAATCATATCTTTCATCGGATTTCTAAATGAATACGGACTCGATCCATAACCTACAATACTAATCTCATAAAACGTTCTTCCGTTTCCAAAATGAGAGATATTATAAAATGCATTTCCAAGTAAAAGACTGTTGGTATAAACGTCTTCTTTCTTTGCTAACTTATCCTGCATTTCTTTTATGGTTGTCAAGAAATCCATATAAGTATATTTTCTTTTTTGATAAGCGACATGATCACAATCGTGGCAATCTTTAATGCTCCCGTTAAACGGATTTCCTAAAAACTTATAATACTGAACTGAATCGGCTTGTTTCATAAATTCGATTGCTTCTGGAATTTTATTTTTAAAAGTCGCTTGAATCGCTTGGAAATTATTAATGTCTTTTAATTTCAAACTATAAATGCCAGCACCAATTTTCTCTATTTCACTTTTATTGGATTTCTCCATAAAGCTTTTCATTGCTAATAAATCTTTTTCATTATCATAAAATGTGTTTCCACTGTTCCAATAACTGTAAGGCGATTCACTAAACAGTTCCGTCATTACAGAATTTGATTTTGATTTGTACAAAGCTGCCAAATAATTTTTACTCCACTGAGAAGCATTTTGATAACGGAACTCGTTTCCTCTATATGTTTTCGGCAATTCAAAATAAAGCCAATTCAAATCGGCCAAAACGGTTTTAATATTAGTATCATCCAATTTGTCAATCTTGCTCATATTATTTACAAAACGAAGCAATCTAATTTGATAACGAGCTAGTTCCGTTTTTGGGAGCGTTTTTTCTGCTTTATTGTAATTTTTATCTGCATTCGCATAATCTCCTTTTAAAGTCTGGAGATATCCAATGGCAATATCCCACAAATACGGTCTCTGTGTATTTCCTGCTGCCGAAATTTTAGCGATTAAATCTAAAGCACTATTATCGATTTTTGATTTGTTCTCTGTTTTGTTTTCCGCAATAGTCTGCGGTTTTCTTGGCTGATCTTGACTTCCATCCTTTTGAAACGAATTATTAATTTTTTGTTCCAATGAATTTACCAAACGAGTTGCCAGATAATTCAAATGCTCGCTTTTTGGATCTATTTCATAAATCTTTTCAATAGCTTGTTTTTCATCTTTATAATAACCGTGAATGGCCCAAAGCGCCGCTTTTTCATTATTATTTTTCGCCATTGCTAAAGCTTTTGTCCAATCGGATTCGTTTTTTGGACGGAAACTATAAGCTGTTACAACACGCAATTCTGGGCATTTATCAAAAACCTGAGCATACAAATAATTCGAAACCGCATATTTTTTCTGTTTAAAATTGATTCCCGCTACATAAGCCAAAGCACGATAATACAAAGTATTTTTAGCAACAGAACTTTCTGTTTTATTAAAAAAGTCAATCGCTTTTTGTTTGTCATTACTGTAAAAACGGGCTTTCATGGTTAAAAACCAATATCTGTTTTTTAAGAAAGGATCAGACAGCGTATTATATACATTTTCGATTGACTGAATCATTTTGGCATCATTAAATGTTTTCTCCACAACTGGATCATAACTCCAATAATCTTGACCAATAGAAACGGTTTCTATTTTTTGAGCCAAATACAAAAACTCGACAAAGTTTTTAATTTTATCGTCTTTTAGACTAATCTTTTTTCCCCATTTCAGTGAACTCTTATTCTCTTTCTTGGTTTTATAAAACACATGAAGATCTTCAATTTCTTCTTTGTTTTTGATTGTATTTTTATCATCGGAATAATAACTTGGGCGTTCATCTCCAATCAAAAAATAATTCACTGTCGTTGTATCGGCTTTTCCTTTAAGATAATCAGCCCAATCTGATTTTATGTTTTTATTAAAGCGAGAATTGTGCTGGGTATCAAAACCAATTCCGTAAAAGATTCCTCCCGAAAGAAAAAGAGGCGAATACGATTTGTCAGCAAAAGTTTCGGGCGTAAAATTAGAATTGTAGCCAAAGAAATCCCAGTCGTCTCCACCGGCACAGGCATAAATGATTCCGTATATCGAAAGTAAGGCAAGGCTAAAACTTAGAAACAACTTGTTCAAAAATATTCTTTTCATAATGGTTTAAATTGAATTCGTCTAAATCGTAAAATATAATTTCGTTTGGTTTTTCAGGCAGATTTTCATCCAAATCTTCTGCCATTTCTTTTAAATCTTTTGTTGTAATTTCTTCTATTTTCAGCAGATCATTTTCTTCATAGAAAATTCCGTTTTTATAATTAGACTTTTTAACTCTAAAAAAAATAGAATGTGTTTTTTCAAAATTTGGATCGTTCGACAACTCTTTTGTATTCATTTTAGAACGAAGTCCGATTACTTTATTATTTCTAATATGAACTCCCCAGGAATAAATTGGCAGAGCTAGATCTAGATGAAGCGGATATTTTTTTAAACTGCTCAGATATTTTGAAGCGACTTTTTGATCGTAAATTGAATTTAACGAATCTGGCGCAATGGACCCCATATTGTAATACATTAAAACTCCCGAATCTACATTTGGGATTTTGGTCTTTTTAAAATACTTGACCTGATGGAGTCGAATTGTTGCCGAAAGTTTTTTCTTCGAAAGTTTCTTGAAAACTTCTATGAACTTTAAATAATTCTCTTTGCTCTTTAATGTCCAATCGCAGTCAATTTGAATTTCTTGACAATTAATTTTATTCTTTAGATTGATTTGTTCTATAAAACCAAAAGTCTTTTCTGCCAGATCATTTACATCCAAATTCGGCTCAAGCATTACTTTATTCTGAATAAAAACCACAGGAACAATCGTAAATCCTTCTAAATTTTCATCAAATCGGATTGGACTAATTGGAATGGGCTGTTTCGTTTCGGGTTGAAGTCCAATGTCAAAATAGCGTACATAAAGTTTTCTAACCTGATTATCTTTCAGAACTTCTTTCTCTATTTCAGAAAACTTGAAAATTGTTTTCCAGTAATAAAAGGAAATAATTGGGTTTTCGGTTTTACTGCACGACAGCAGTAAAAAGAAAAATAGAACTGGAAAAATTCGTTTTAACAAAACCTAAAAATTACATTTGAACCCAAAAGTAAGAAATTATGCCGTTTTAAAATGTTAGAAACGCTAAAAAAATTGAAGAAATATAAAAGTCTTAAATCCTAATAAATGGATAAAAAATTTCAATTAAAGCAAATATAATCGTTATTTTGTGCAATCAAATTTGAAAAACCGTTATGTTGAAAAACGCTCTAAAATACATTCTATTTATAATTCTAATCTCAGTAGTAAGCTGCGCTAAAAGAGGCAGTATTACAGGCGGTTTAAAAGACACACTTGCCCCAGTATTGGTATCAAGTTATCCTGAAAACTATAGCACAAATTTTAAAGGCAACACCATTATTTTAAATTTTGACGAATACATCAAACTGAAAAACAAGAACAAACAATTAATTATTTCTCCTCCGTTTAAAAACGAACCTATAATTACGCCTACTTCGGTTAGTAAATTTCTAAAAATTGAAATCCGTGATACTTTACAGCCAAATACTACTTATAGTTTAAATTTTGGACAAGCCATTACAGATAATAATGAAGGAAATGCACTGAATCAATTTAAGTATGTTTTTTCTACAGGACCTTATATCGATTCTCTTAAATTGAACGGAAGAATTAAAGATTCCTACGAAAAATACGTAGACAACTTTGTTTCTGTAATGTTGTATGAAGTAAATGATAAATTTAAAGATTCTGTTATCTACAAAGAGTTTCCACGTTATATAACGAATACTTTGGACAGCATGAGAACTTTCCAATTTGAAAATTTAAAAGAAGGAAAATATCTTTTGGTTGCATTAAAAGACAAAGGAAGCAACAATAAATTTAATCCAAAAGACGATAAAATCGGATTCTTAAAACATTATATTACGATTCCAACAGATACAGTTTATGAATTGGAATTATTTAAAGAAACATTGCCTTTAAAGACTTTCAAACCAATTCAAGCTTCTGGAAACAGATTGTTATTGCCGTATGAAGGAAAACAGAATTTCAAAAATGACAAACCAAAAATTGTTCTTAAAAACGGAAATGAAGTTCTGGAAACTATTGTAACACAATTTCCTAAAAAAGATTCTCTTCAGATTTGGTTTAAGCCTTTAAAAGTGGATTCATTATCCATGGAAGTTTCAAAAGAAAGCTACAATAAAAAGTTTTCTCTTAAGATTAAAGCTTTAAAGAAAGACACTTTAAACATTAAGGCAGTGCAGAACGGCCAGATTAATTTTAGGGAACGTTTTACTATGGAAACTGAAACTCCATTGGTAAAATTTGATAAATCTAAAATCACATTAGTCAACAAAGATTCAACAGCCGTCGATTTTACAACAGAATATGATGAGTTTGACCAAAAGCTCTATGTTGATTTTGAAAAAAAGCCACTGGAAAAATACCATTTTACTTTCCTTCCAGGTGCTTTAACCGATTTTTATGAAAAAACAAACGATACCTTATCATACAAATTATCGACTAAAGAATATGAAGATTATGGAAATCTGATCTTGAATTTACGAAACGTAAAACGTTTTCCGATTATTGTAGAAATAACCAACAAAAAAGGAGACAATGTATTGGCCAGCGCCTATTCTGAGGGCGAAACCAAAATCACATTTAATTTACTGGTTCCCGAAGAGTTTACTGTCCGTGTAATTTACGATGACAATAAAAATAAAGTCTACGACACTGGAAGTTTCTTAAAGAAAACCTATGCAGAAGAAGTATTTTATTATCAAAAAGGCATAGATGTCCGGTCTAACTGGGATGTAGACCAACCTATTGACTTGAGTATACCATTTAATCCAGAAGTCGAGAAAAAAGAAGATGTTAAAAAGCAAAAACAAGCCGAAAAGAAACGGAAAGCCTTTTAAAGCTTAAGTTCAAATTGGTCTCTATCGCCTAGAAAATTCAATTTTCTGCGAGTCTCCAACATTATATTTTTATCCAATTCAGCCACAAAAACTCCCTGAGTTTCTTGTGGCTTTATAATATAATTCCCCCAATAATCAATTAATTGGGTATGACCATTATGCTCAAAATCATTATCATCAAAACCAACTCTGTTTACTCCAGCAACATAACACAAATTTTCAATTGCACGAGCATTTAACAAAGTATCCCAAGCATTGATACGGACTTTTGGCCAGTTGGCAACATATAAAAGCAAATCGTAATTTTCGACATTTCTTGCAAAAACAGGAAATCGCAGATCATAGCAAATCTGAAGACCGATTTTCCAACCCAGATAATCGACAATTACTTTTTGAGTTCCAGAAGTATAAAACTGATCTTCGCCCGCCAATGAAAACAGATGTCGTTTATCATAATATTGAAAATCTCCTGACGGAAAAACAAAAAACATTCTATTGTAAAATGCATCGTTTTCAGTTATAATGACACTTCCTGTAATAGCTGCATTTTTTTGTTTGGCCTTCCATTTCATCCATTCAAGAGTTTCTCCCTGCATAGTTTCTGCAACATCCGAAGCATTCATTGTAAATCCTGTAGAAAACATTTCCGGAAGCACAATCAAATTAATTCCAGAATCGATTTCATTAATTTTTGAATCGAAATTTTCTCTGTTTGCAACAGCATTCTCCCAAACAAGGTCGGATTGGATTAAAGCAATTTTCATTTCGTTGTATTTTTCCATAAAGGTAGAAAACATCGACGGAATCTTTATTTACAACCCAATATTTTTAACATTATCATTGCAAAAAAAACGCAGTTTTTGCAAAAAAAATGCGAAGTGTAGAAATATTTTATATATTTGAAATTCCAACCACAATTATAACTAACTAAAATACAACCACAAACCATGAGCATTCTCATACTCACTGCGTGCATTATTTTTTTAATTCTACAGATTGCCTGGCTTAAAATCAATCCGTTTATAGCTTTTATCGTTACGTCGCTTTTGGCTGCTCTTTTTCTTGGATTGCCAATAGAAACGATTTCTCCTGTTTTGCAAAAAGGCCTAGGCGAAATGCTCGGCTCAATCACTTTGATTATTGTTTTCGGAACCTGTATTGGTAAACTTGCCGTTTCTTCTGGCGCCGCAAAAGTGATTGCCAAAACGGTCATGAATTGGACTGGCAGAAAATATGTTCGTTTGGGTTTAATGATAACTGGCTTCATCATCGGAATTCCGCTTTTCTACAGCGTTGGTTTTGTACTTTTAGTTCCGTTGATTTTTTCGGTGGCACATCAATTTAAATTATCTAAAGTTTATTTGGGAATTCCCATGCTGGCTTCACTTTCTGTTGCACACGGATTTCTGCCACCACATCCTTCCCCAATGGCTTTGAGCAGCATTTTGAAAGCAGATATCGGATTGGTTTTAATTTACGGAATTATCATTGCAATTCCAACCATTTTAATTGCCGGACTTTGGTTTTCAACTCGCTTTAAAAACATCAAAACCGAATCGGATCATGAGATTTTAAATGTGGAAGAAATAACTAACGAAGGTAAATTACCGAGTTTTGGACTGAGTTTATTCTCTGCTTTATTTCCCGTTTTCGGATTAACAATTACTTCTTTGCTTCCACTAATTTCAGATAATGAAAAACTAATCGCTATCTGTAAAATTATCGGAGATCCAAGTATCATAATGTTATTGTCACTTTTACTCTGCACTTACACTTTAGGAATTAAAATGAACAGAAGTATGTCATCTGTTATGGACGATTATACACAGGCTATAAAAGACGTTGCTTTAATTGTTTTAATTGTCGGCGGTGCAGGCTGTTTAAAAGAAGTAATGATTGTAAGCGGCGTAAACGAAACTATTGTTGCGACTTTAAATCAGGTTAATATTCATCCCTTTTTATTAGCGTGGATTATGGCGGCGATTATTCGTATTTGTGTGGGCTCTGCAACTGCTGCAGGATTAATGACTGCCAGCGTTTTATTACCTTTATTACAATCAAACGATCTCGACCCTAATCTCTTTGTTCTTTCTGTTGGAGCCGGAAGTTTAATGTGTTCACATGTTAACGACCCGAGTTTCTGGATGTTCAAAGAGTATTTTAACATCAGTCTAAAAGACACTTTTAAATCTTGGACTGTAATGGAATCATTGGTTTCTGTTTTGGGAATCGTATTTATATTTATTTTAAACGCTTTAATACATTAAAATCATGAGTTTAAATCCTCAAGAAAAATTCGAAAGTCTGGGTTTGTCATTACCTCCAGCTCCACAGCCGTTGGGAATTTATAAACCTTACTTAGTAGACGGGAAATATTTATATCTATCCGGACATGGTCCTGTTCAGGATGATAAATCTTTAATTATTGGCCGCATTGGAGAAGACATGGACATCGAAGCTGGAAAAATAGCCGCAAGACAAGTTGGATTGACTATGCTTTCGACAATTGTAACCAATTTTGGGAGTTTGAGCAAAGTAAAAAGAGTCATCAAAGTTTTGGGAATGGTAAACTGTACTTCAGATTTCTTAAGACATCCTTACGTAATAAACGGTTGCAGTGAATTATTTGCAGAAGTTTGGGGACAAGAAAACGGAATCGGTGTGAGAAGCGCTGTCGGATTTGGATCTCTTCCTGATAATATTCCGGTTGAAGTCGAAGCGCTTTTTGAATTGTATTAATTTTTTTTAAACACATAGAAACATAGTTTTTGATTCTGCTTAAAAGGCGTTTCACTTTAGATTAATAAACATAGGCTATGTGAAAATGACTAGTCATTTATTTTAATCTTTAAAAATTCAAATGATAAAAATCTACGTTTCTATGTGTTTAAATAAAAAATTATGTTCAACGTAATAAAAAAAACATGCAAAAGAACTGGTGGAAAATCAATTCCGAAACGCTTATCGATACTCCGTTTTTAGCAGTTTACGAAGATCGTATAAGACACAATATCGAAAAGTTAATTTCTTATGTCAAAGGCGACACGCAGCGATTGCGTCCGCACATTAAAACACATAAAAATGCCGAAATTCTGGAGCTTTTCAAAATTTACAATATCAAGAAAATAAAGTGCGCTACAATTCCTGAAGCTGAATTGGCTGCCAATCAAAGTATCGAAGATATTCTTTTAGCTTATCAACCTGTTGGATTAAAAGTCGAAAGATGGATTTCATTGATTAAAAAATTTCCTGAAATTCATTTTTCCACTATTGTAGACAATCTGAAAACGGCTTCTGATTTAAATGAAATTGCGCAAAGAAATAATCTAATTCTTTCCGTTTATTTGGATTTAAATACCGGAATGAACCGAACAGGATTTTCTATTTCTGAAGATTGGAAAGCATTAATTGCGGAGATTCTAAAATTAAAAAATCTTCATTTTGAAGGAATTCATATTTATGACGGACATATAAAAGGAAGTTTGGAAGAACGAAATTTAGAAGCTTCGAAAGCATTCAACCAAATTATCAATCAAATTGCAACCAGTAATTATGATTTAAAAATTGTGGCAGGAGGTTCAAACACATTTCCGTTTTATGCATCACAGGAAAATGTAGAATGCAGTCCAGGAACTTTTGTTTTTTGGGATTCTAATTATCAGGCTCATCTTCCGGAACAAGATTTTAAGCCTGCATTGGTGATTGTGGGAACTATCATTTCAAAACCTACAAAAAATACTATTTGTGTTGATATTGGTTATAAAGCGGTTTCATCAGAAAATCCAATTGATAAAAGATTGGTTGTTTTGAATGATGAAAACCTTATTCCGACTGCTCATTCTGAAGAACATTTGATTGTAGAAAATCGAAGTCAGAATGAATATGAAATTGGCGATATTATTTATGCCGAACCGTATCATGTTTGTCCGACTGTCGCTTTATACGACAATCTTCAGACAGTGAACAAAAAACATCAAATTTATGCGCAATGGCCAGTTGGCGCAAGAGGCCGAAAAAACACTATTTAAATTTTACTTATGTTTATACTAGACGCTCATTTGGATCTCAGCATGAATGCAATGGAATGGAATCGGGATCTGAGAAACGATGTTCCAACTTTACGTCATTTGGAAAAAGGAATGACCGACAAACCCGATCGCGAACGCGCAACAGTTTCTTTTCCCGATCTTCGACGCGGTAATATCGGAATTGTGGTTGCCACTCAAATCGCAAGATTTGTAAAACCGGGTAGTATTATTCCGGGATGGAATTCTCCGGAACAAGCCTGGGCACAAACTCAAGGACAGCTGACCTGGTACAAATCCATGGAAGAAGCCGGAGAAATGACGCAGATTACAAATAAAAAATCACTCCTAAAACATTATGATTTATGGAATGACGGAACTCCAAACGATAAAAAACCAATTGGATATATTTTAAGTTTGGAAGGTGCCGATTCAATTGTAAATATTTCCTATTTGGAAAAAGCCTATAATTATGGATTGCGAGCCATTGGCCCCGCACATTACGGCCCGGGAAGATATGCCAACGGAACCGATGCAACTGGAAAAATGAACCAGAACGGAATTGATTTATTGAAAGAAATGGAACGTTTGAATATTATTCTGGATGCGACACATTTATGCGACGATGCTTTTTGGCAGGCATTAGATCATTTTAATGGAGCGGTTTGGGCAAGTCACAACAATTGCAGGGCTTTAGTTGATCATAATCGCCAATACAGCGACGAGATGATTAAAGCTTTAATTTCCAGAGGAGCTGTTATTGGCGGTGCTTTAGATGCGTGGATGATGGTTCCGAATTGGGAAAGAGGAATTTCAGATCCGAAGAAAATGAATTGCAGTTTAGAAACCGCTTTCAAACACATGGATCATATTTGCCAACTGGCAGGAAATGCAAATCATATCGGAATTGGTTCCGATTTGGACGGCGCTTTTGGAACAGAACAATGTCCGTATGATTTAGACACCATTGCCGATTTACAAAAGTTAGTTTTGATATTTAAAAATCATGGTTATACTGATGAAGATCTGAAAAAAATCTTTCATCAAAACTGGATTGATTTTCTGGTAAAAAATTGGGATTAAATTACCGTCAAACTTGGAAAGTTTTCTTTATATGGTTTTAGTTTGGTACTCGTTGGTTCTTCTTCGGTAATTACATAATTTACCTCAGATACACTGGCAATTTTCATTTTAAGAACGGTATTCAGTTTTTCAGTAATAGTTAAAACTGCAGTTTTCTTTGAAGCCTGAATCATGGCTTTTTTAACCTGAACCGTTTCCCAGTCAGAATCAGAATAACCGCCGTCAATGTCTAGAGCATTTGTTCCCAAAACCAAAAGATCTGCTTTTATATTGGCCAATTGATGAAAAGCTTCACCGCTCACACACATTTGACTGTATGAAGAAATGCTTCCACCAATCATGATAGTTTTGATATTAGGTTTATCTAAAAGCTGAACCGCCGTTAAAGCCGTAATTGTAAAAACAGTCAGATTAAGATCATTTGGAATTAAGCGGATGAATTCACGAATAGTAGTTCCTCCGTCAACAATTAAAACCATTCCATCATGAAGAAGAGCGACTGCTTTTTGTGCAATAACTTGTTTGGCTTCTACAGCATAAGTCTGGTTAGATGAAGAATAGTGATATCCTTTGGTCATGGCACCACCTTTCACTTTAATCAAAAGCGAGTCGGCATCCAATTCATTAATATCACGGCGAACAGTATCTTCGGAAACACCAAGTTTAGCCGAAAGAGTTTCAAAACTCACACGCGTGTGCAGGTTGATTTCTTTTAGAATATGATTTTTACGTTCTTCTTTACTGTAATTTAAAACTTCATTTTCAGTGCTCATGCCGATTGTTTTTTTCTAATTACAAAAATAAACATTTCAATAAATATTTCATCGAAACCAAAAGCGGTATTATCAATAAAATCACTCAAAAACCAGTTTTAAAATCCTTTACCTATCTTTAAAATACCTTTTTAATACAATTTAAAGTTTTTCTCTTATGAAAAAATTCCTTTTTATCTTTTTCCTTCTTCCTTTCTTAAATGGAAATGCTCAAAATTCACAACAGAACATTTCTATAATTCCAGCTCCAAACTTTTATAAACTGACTGGAGACAGTATTCGCATTAACGGAAAAGTTCAGGTGAATTTTATAAATAAAAATTTCAGCGAAAAGGAATCCAAATCGGCAAAAATTTTAGAATCGGCATTAAACGCTCAATCATCTTCAAAAAAATCAAATCTGAAAATTGAGTTTAATTCGGATGTAAATTTCAAATCAAAAGAAGGATATAAAATTGAAATTACTTCAAATAAAATTTCAATTTTGGGAAAAGAAGAAGGACTTTTTTATGCTGTTCAAACATTATTACAACTTCTTCCCAACAAAATTTCCGGTGAAATTAAATTACCATGCATAATTATTGAAGATCAACCCCGATATTCTTACCGAGGCTTGCATTTAGACGTCTGCCGTCACTTCTTCACTATTGATGTTATAAAAGATTTTATTAGACAAATGTCCAGTTATAAATTAAACAACTTTCACTGGCACTTAACAGACGATCAGGGATGGAGAATTGAAATAAAAAAATACCCAAAACTGACAGAAGTGGGTTCTAAAAGAGCACAGACTTTAGTAGGCAATAAATTCGAAAGATCACCCTTCTTTTTTGACGGAAATCCATACGGCGGATTTTATACTCACGAAGAAATTAAGGACGTCATAAAATTTGCCGAAGCACATTATGTGAATGTTATTCCCGAAATCGAAATGCCGGGTCATGCTTCTGCAGCTGTAACCGCATATCCAAATCTGGCTTGTTTTCCAGATCGAAATTATAAAGTGGTAGAGTCTTGGGGTGTTTTTGAAGATGTTTTTTGTGCAGGAAAAGAAGAAACTTTTACTTTTCTGGAAGATGTTTTAACAGAAGTAATCGTTTTATTTCCGAGCAAAAATATTCATATCGGAGGAGACGAATGTCCGAAAACGAGATGGAAAGTTTGTCCAAACTGTCAAAAACGAATCAAAGATCTGGGTTTAAAAGACGAACATGAACTGCAGAGTTATTTCATTAAAAGAATTGAAAAATTCCTAAATGCAAACGGAAGACAGGTTTTTGGCTGGGATGAGATCTTGGAAGGCGGACTTGCACCAAATGCTGCCGTTATGTCTTGGCGAGGAGAATCGGGCGGTATTCATGCTGCAAAACTGAAACATCCAGTCGTAATGACTCCAGAAAGCACGGTCTATTTTGATTATAATCAGGGATATTCACCAAACGAACCGCTTACGGTTGGCAGATTGAGTACTTTAGAAAAAGTGTATCATTACAATCCAACTCCTGTTGATAGTTTAAGCGTTGAAGAACAAAAATATATTATAGGAGTTCAGGCCAATTTATGGTCGGAATATTTAACGAGTCCGGCAAAATTAAATTATATGCTTTATCCCAGAATTTTTGCTTTAGCCGAAATCGCGTGGACCCAAACTCCGAATAAAAATTACAATCATTTTATTCAAAATCAATTACCTTATCATTTAGAAAAACTGGAATTAGAAAACAGATTATATAAAGTTCCAACGTCTTTTGGTTCTGAAGAAAAAGCATTAATTGCATCAAAATATATTTTGGATTTGAAACCAACCATAAAAAATGGGAAAATCTTCTATACCATTGATGGTTACAATCCTGATGAAACGGCAGCATTATATCAAAATCCTGTAACAATAAATATTCCGAAAGGAGAATATCGAATTATTAAAACAATTCAAATAAGCGAAAGTGGCAAAAGAAGTTCCATAAACAAAATAATTGTTCGCAATCCAGATTTGAGACCGGCTCTAGCTATTCAGCCAAAGAAAAATGGTTTGAAATACGAGTATTTTACAGGAACATTTAAACAAGTTCAGGATTTAGAACTTGCAAAACCTGTTTCTTCTGGCATTTTAGAAGGCAAAATCACTGCTGAAAAATGGAAAACGAAATTAGAGCGTTATATCGGTTTAAAATTCAACGGATATATCTTTATTCCAGAAACAGGAAATTATACTTTTTCGACGCTTTCAGACGACGGATCGAAGCTTTTTATAGATGATGAATTAATTGTAGACAACGATGGCATTCATTGGATGAACGAAGCTTACGGCGCTGTAAAACTGGAAAAAGGATTTCACAAACTCAACATCAGTTATTTTGATTTGACGGGCGGAACAATTTTAAACTGTTTTATTCAGAAAGAAGGCCTGAACAAAGAAGAAATCAACGCATCACAATTATATTATGAATAGAAACAAAAACGCTTCCGATATTGGAAGCGTTTTTTAAATATATCAATCGGTTTTAATTAACCTTTTAAACTTGCTGCTAAATACTCACGGTTCATACGTGCAATATTCTCAAGTGAAATTCCTTTTGGACATTCGATTTCACAAGCTCCTGTATTGGTACAGTTACCGAAACCTTCTAAATCCATTTGGTGAACCATGTTTAATACACGGTCAACTGCTTCAACTTTACCTTGAGGCAATAATGCATATTGAGAAACTTTTGCAGAAACGAATAACATTGCTGAAGAGTTTTTACAAGTTGCAACACAAGCTCCACAACCAATACAAGCAGCTGCATCAAATGATTTATCTGCGTCGTCTTTGTTGATTGGAATAGTATTCGCATCAATTGTATTTCCTGAAGTATTTACAGAGATAAATCCTCCTGCGTGCTGAATTCTGTCAAAAGAACTTCTGTCAACCACTAAATCTTTAATTACTGGGAAAGCTTTTGCTCTAAATGGCTCAATAAAAATCGTGTCACCATCTTTGAACATACGCATGTGTAACTGGCAAGTTGTAACACCTCTGTCTGGTCCGTGCGCTTCACCGTTGATGAATAAAGAACACATTCCGCAGATTCCCTCACGACAATCGTGATCAAATGCTACAGGCTCTTCTCCTTTGTTGATTAAACCTTCGTTAAGAACATCTAACATTTCAAGGAAAGACATGTCTGGTTCGATTCCATCGATAGGATATTCTACAATCCCTCCTTTATCTTGAGCGTTTTTTTGACGCCATATTTTTAATGTAAGTTTCATACCTTTTTCGTTTGAAAGTCATAAAGTCGAAAGTCGAAAGTCGCTTGGCACATATTGCCTTTTGACTTTAAGACTTTGGGCTTTCGACCAAATTCTTATTTATAACTTCTTTGAACTAATTTAATGTTTTCGTAATTAAGAGGTTCTTTGTGTAATACTGCATCACTTGGTTTTCCTTTGTATTCCCAAGCTGCAACGTATGCAAAGTTTTCGTCGTCACGAAGTGCTTCTCCTTCTTCTGTTTGATATTCCTCACGGAAGTGACCTCCACAAGATTCATTACGGTGTAAAGCATCTTTTGCGAACAATTCTCCTAATTCTAAGAAATCGGCAACACGAGTCGCTTTTTCCAATTCCTGATTAAATTCGTAAGCGCTTCCTGGAACTTTTACATCTTTATAAAACTCTTCACGTAAAGCAGCAATTTCTTCGATAGCCTCAGTCAAACCTTTAGCATTACGAGCCATACCAACTTTATTCCACATAATTTTTCCTAATTTTTTATGGAAATAATCTACAGAATGTTTACCGTTGTTGTTGATAAATTTATTGATTTGATCTACAACTGCTTTCTCAGCTTCAACGAATTCTGGCAAGTCTGTAGAAATTGGTCCCATTTTAATATCTGGAGCTAAATAATCTCCGATAGTATAAGGAAGTACAAAATATCCATCAGCTAAACCTTGCATCAAAGCAGAAGCTCCAAGTCTGTTTGCTCCGTGGTCAGAGAAGTTAGATTCTCCAATTGAGAAACATCCAGGAATTGTAGTCATTAAGTTATAATCAACCCAAGTTCCACCCATTGTGTAGTGAACCGCTGGGTAAATCATCATTGGTGTTACATAAGGATCTTCGTCAACAATTTTCAAGTACATTTGGAATAAGTTTCCGTATTTACTTTTCACGATATCAGTTCCTAATTTAGTAACTAAAGCTTTGTCGTTTTCATTCAAACCTTTTACGTGAGCAGCTTCTTTTCCGTAACGTTCGATAGCAGCAGCGAAATCTAAATAAACTGCTTCTCCAGTTTTGTTAACTCCAAAACCAGCATCACATCTTTCTTTAGCTGCACGAGACGCAACGTCACGAGGAACTAAGTTACCAAAAGCAGGATATCTTCTTTCTAAGAAATAATCTCTTTCGTCTTCAGATAAATCAATTGCTTTTTTCTTTCCTTCACGGATTGCCTGAGCATCTTCTAATTTTTTAGGTACCCAAATACGACCGTCATTACGCAAAGATTCAGACATCAAAGTCAATTTTGACTGGTGATCTCCTGAAACCGGAATACAGGTTGGGTGAATTTGCGTGTAACAAGGATTTGCGAAAAACGCTCCTTTTTTATGAATTTTCCAAGCTGCTGTTGCGTTACTTCCCATAGCATTTGTAGAAAGGAAAAATACGTTTCCGTATCCTCCAGAACCAACTACTACCGCATGAGCAGAATGTCTTTCTATTTTTCCCGTAATTAAGTCACGAGCGATAATTCCTCTCGCTTTTCCATCAACGATTACAATGTCAAGCATTTCGTGACGGTTGTACATTTTAATTTTTCCACGACCAATCTGACGGTTCATTGCAGAATAAGCTCCTAACAATAATTGTTGTCCAGTTTGTCCTTGTGCGTAGAATGTACGAGAAACCAAAGTTCCTCCAAAAGAACGGTTATCTAAAAGTCCACCATATTCACGAGCCAATGGCACCCCTTGAGCCACACATTGGTCAATAATGTTAGCAGAAACTTCAGCCAAACGATAAACGTTTGCCTCACGAGCACGGTAGTCACCTCCTTTTACAGTATCATAAAACAATCTGTAAACAGAGTCACCGTCACCTTTATAGTTTTTTGCCGCGTTGATACCTCCTTGTGCAGCGATAGAGTGCGCACGACGTGGAGAATCTTGGAAGCAGAATGCTTTTACGTTATATCCTAACTCAGCCAAAGTAGCCGCAGCCGAACCTCCAGCTAAACCTGTACCAACAACGATAATATCAAGATTACGTTTATTAGCAGGGTTTACTAAATTAATATGATCTTTATAATTTGTCCATTTGTCCGCTATAGGACCATTTGGAATTTTTGAATCTAATGCCATTATAATTGATATTAATTATTGTTTGAAATGATGAAATAAAGCGATAATTACGAAAGCTGCCGGAACTACAACCGCAAACCAGTAACCTACTTTCGCCAAAAATCTAGAGTATTTGTTGTGCATCCCTACAGATTGAAGAGAAGATGCAAACCCGTGCCATAAGTGAAATCCTAAAAGGATAAAAGAAACGCAGTATAATCCTGTACGAACCGGGCTGTGAAATTTGTGAACTAACTCTCCATAATACCTTGTAGCATCTGGTGCTGTACCCGCTATATATTTGTAGCTAACTTCAGGAAACCAGAAATCATAAAAGTGCAATCCTAAGAAAGCCAAAATAACCAATCCAGAAATAATCATATTTCTAGAACTCCAAGAAGCGTTTGCAGCTCCGTTGTATTTAGCGTATGCAATTGGTCTTGCTGCGCTGTTTTGTGCTGTAAGTACAAATCCCATTACAAAGTGGAAAATTACTCCAAATGCCAAAACTGGCTGCATTACATACTGAATCAGCGGATTGTATCCCATAAAGTGAGAAGCTTCATTGAAAGCGTCTTCACTAAGAACGGAAATAAAATTTAAGGTAACATGCAGCGCTAAAAACGTGATTAAGAATATTCCCGAAAGAGCCATTGCTACTTTCTTTAAGATGGAAGCATTCAACTGTGCAGATTGTGCCATAAGTGTTAAGTAGTTTGTTTTAAAAAATTAGACAAAAATAACTCAATTACAAAAGAACTACAACCATTTCGTTGTTATTTATAATGATTTTAAAATAGCCCTTCCCTACGTATTTTTACGTACAGAGTTGAAGTTGATAAAAAATAATTCATTATAGAAAACCTCAAATCACTGTTTTTAAAATTTTAAAAAGAAATTCAACCCTAAGTAGATTACCAAAAATTTATCATATTGTTATTTTATTCAAAGTTTTGATTTGTTTTCTTTAAAAGTGTGATCACCAATAAATTTTATCTGAGTAAAAAATTGTCATTCCACAACATAGTTTTACCTTTAGCCGCTCAAAAAATTACTAATGAAAACAGGAATTGATGCTATTTCGTTTGATGTAGCAAACATACATTTACCCATAAAAACTTTGGCAATCGCCAGAAATATTGAACCCGAAAAACTAGAAAAAGGTCTTGGTTTATTGAAAATGACTTTCCCAGATGTTCATCAGGACGCGGTTGTTTTTGGAGCAAATGCTTTAACCAAGCTTATCATTGATAATAAAATTGACTTAAAAGAAATCAGCCGAATCTATGTTGGTACCGAAAGCGGTATTGACAGCTCGAAACCAATTGCTTCTTATTTAATTAGTTTAATGGAGCAAAAATTTGGCGAAGATTCATTAGCAGAATGTGATGTAGTTGACTTTACTTTCGCTTGTATTGGAGGAGTTGATGCCATGCAAAACTGTTTGGATTTCGTAAAATTAAATCCCACTAAAAAAGCAATTGTAGTTACTTCTGATTTTGCAAAATACGATTTGAATTCTGGCGGAGAATACACTCAAGGCGCAGGAGCTGTTGCCATGTTAATTTCTGCAAACCCAAAAATTATTGCTTTTGATGACAATTGGGCAACTAGTACAAAAGGTGTTTTTGATTTCTTTAAACCGTATAGAACTATCTCTAAAGAAGAAATTACTCAAAACGCAAACAACGATTCTTGGTTTGATAATTTAGAATCTGAAATCGAAATCCACAAAGATCAGCCGGTTTTTGACGGACAATATTCCAACCAATGTTATATGGATCGTACGCGTAATGCCTACTTTTCATTCAAAAAATTAAAAAACACAACCGAAACTTTATACAACACCTGGCATAGCATCGTAATGCATTTACCCTATTCTTTCCAAGGAAGAAGAATGTTGTCTGAAATCTACGCTTTAGACAGTGCCGAAAAAATTATTGCCGATGCTATTGCACCTGCAGATTATCAGACAAAAATTAAAGAAGTGGCAAAATCGGATGATTACAGAAGTTTTGTTACCGAGAAATTACAACCTGCAGAATTGGCTTCTTCTTTAATCGGAAACCTATACACTGGTTCCATTTTCATGGGATTGTTATCGACTTTGGCTCATTTTTATGACACTAAAAAAGAAGTTTCAGGAACTAAATTCGGTTTCTTAGCATACGGAAGCGGATCGAAATCAAAAGTTTTTGAAGGAACGATTCAGCCAGAATGGAAATCGGCTTTAGAGAATGTAAAACTTTTCGAAAATCTAGCCGAAAGCATAGAGATTGATTTCAATACTTACGAAAGTCTTCATAAAAAAGAACAAAAACAAAGCATAAGAACACCGAAAAACGAATGGGTTTTAGACCGAATCGAAAAAGAAATTCCTGTTTTAATTGGAGCTCGTTATTATAAATGGGTTGATTAAGAAATTCCAAAATTTTTAAATTCCAAATTCCATTAAAAAACCAAAGCTTTCGCTTTGGTTTTTTTTACATAGTTTGTCATTTCGACTGAAAGGAGAAATCACACTAGTAATTCGACATGCAAAATCGCCAATCTTTGTAGAGTTTCTAGTGTGATTTCTCCTTTCAGTCGAAATGACAAAATTGAGTAAAAAGAATTTCCTAATTATCAAATTGACTAATTATCTCATTGACTAATTTTCTAACCAGAAAAAATCATTCTTGTATAAAAGAAACCATTGCATCCAAAGTTTCTTTCTGCTGTTGTTCCCTACTGATATCGGCTTTATCGTCTCCCAACTGAAATCCATAATAACCAAACTGGCAATGGTTTGCTCCTTCTATCCTTACAAATTTTGTTGCTTGAGGTAATTTCGATTTGTTTTGCATAATAGATCCTTCGCCTGCAACACCGTCTTTTGAACCGTAAATTTTCAAAACTGGAATCTCAATTGCTGCAAGAGAAATATCTCTGGGATGCGAAGTTCCTATTAATATCAACTTATCAATTAGTTTAGGGTTTTCATATACAAACTGCGCTGCCATTTTTCCTCCCTGAGAATGTCCTGTCAGAATGTAGTTTTTTGAAGCATCTTCAAAAAGGTATAAATCTTTAGGTTTGTTATATCCTTTTGACGCAAGTCGCCAAGGCATTTTTATCAAATAAACCTTTATATTTTGATCCGCCAATCTGCGACACAGCGGCACATAAGCTTCTGTTTCCACCATTGCTCCAGGATAAAAGATTACAACGTTTTTAAATTCTTTTTTAGGCTCAAATAAATAATAATCGGAAGCATTTTCTACTTTCACCGAATTGTTACTTTCTAAAAAAGACTTATCGACACCATCCGATTCATAGGAATAAAACAGCCAAATTGTAAATAACAAACCTCCTAAGATCCATACTGTCTTCAAAATTCTATTCAGCTTCCCTTTTTTTGTTCCCATATTCAATTGATTCTGTTAAGTTAAGATTTCAAAAACCTAAATATCCAAATTTAGTATTTCTACAGATATTTCTGGAAATTAATTAATTGGGCGATTAAATTCCAATATTTGATCCCGATAGCTATCGGGACTAAATTCCAAACAAAAAGCTGAAGCAAAATCCCTTCTTTTTTTATACACTAATAGTTTGTCATTATGAGGAACGAAGAACCACACTCGAAACTCGACAAAGATTGGCGATTTTACATGCGGAATCTCTAGTGTGATTCTTCGTTCCTCAGGATGACAAGATTGCAGTAAAAATCTTTTTCAAAAATTTAATTTAAATGTTGCTATTAGTAAATTAATGGCTTCTAAATTCCTCTTTTATACAGCAACAATCCCAACCCTAAAACAAAAAACGCACAACTTAAAACCATCAAAACACCATTTTTCAAAGCAAAAAAGGCAACTCCAACAGCAACCGCACCAATTATTACCATTAAAGATTTTACAGTTTCGGTTTTTATAAAAGTAAAGGCATGAAGCGCCAAACCAAGAAAAAGCAAAGAAGGCCCAACAGCTATAAATGGATAAAAAAGCAATGGCGAATTACTGATATGTTGGCTTAGTTCCGCTTTTTCGATTTCGTTATTTCCGTAACTCGACATTATAAAATCGATTGTACAAAGTCCGATATGAGCAACAACACCTAAAGCTGTTAAAACTGAACCCACTTTATTAATCTTTGTTTTTGGAAATGCATCATTAAAAGACAATAAAAAACAAGCGCCAATTAAATTAAACCAATGCGCAAAATCTACCGATTCGCTTACATTTGGTAACAGTTTAGAAAAGAATAAATAACTGATTAGAAAAAATACTAATCCAATCAGGCAGCGTTGTTTTGTATTCATAATTTTAATTCCGTTCATTTTTAAAGTTTCACTTCCATAATTGGCATGAAACGGTTTTTTATTGACGATTCAAATTCTCCAACTTTTACAAATCCCATTTTAGAATAAAATTCCGCAGCGTTGGGTTCTGAATCTAGCGTTATTTTTTCGATTCCAATTCCTTTCATTCGGTTTAAAAAATCTAGAAGCAAATATTTTCCAAATCCTTTTCCGATATATCCAGGCAAGACAAATAAATTATCAAGTTCTACAGTTTTGTCATTTTCAAAAATAAAAGAATAATAACCAATAATTAAATCATTATCAACCAATTTAAAAACGTTATGTAATCTTATGTAATCTTGCGAAATGGTCAAATTTTTATCCCACTTCCGAATTTGTTCTTCAGAATATCCCCAATAAGCTTTTGATTTTTTGGTTATTTCCGTTAGAGTTTCGTTGTCGGTTATATTGGCTTTTTCTATTTTCATTGGTTTGAAATGGACATCTATCAAAATTTTTCAACACAATCTTGTCATTTCGACGAAGGAAGACCCGAGCGATAGCGAACAGGCGAAGCAAATCACACTAGTGACTCGACAAAGATTGGCGATTTTCCATGCGGAGTTTCGTGTGTGATTTCTCCCTTCGGTCGAAATGACAAATCTGGCCGATAAATTCTATGATTACTTATAAATCGTAAACTTATTATGACTCAAAGTAAACCCCAAATTCTCATAAATCGCCACATTTTCTATTCGCTTTTTATTTGTCGTCACTTCGATACTTTTTAAATTATGCTGTTCTGAAAAATTTAAAATCTCATTTATCAAAACTCTTCCAACGCCTTGACCTCGATATTTTTGATCGATAAAAAACTCTTGAATCTCTCCAACCAATCCACAATGATGCAGTAAATTTTGGGTATGAAAACTAATAAACCCTAAGTCTTCATTTTCGTTTTCGGCAATTAAATAAAGATTTTTTGGGTTTGAAATGTTTTCATTGAATATCGTTTCAAAAACTTCAAAATCTAAAACTTCATTTTCGAGTTCACAGATGGCTTTGTAGACGAAGTTTAGGTCTTGGTTTTCTGCTTTTCTTATTTTGATATTTGATTTCATATTCTAATTACAAATTACCATAAACCACAATAAAATCAGCATAATTCAACTTGTCGTTGAGCCAGTTTTTTAGTTCTGCCAGAAAAGTTTCTTCTTTTTTGTCTCTTGTTTGAATCTTATTTATTTCTTCCACAATCTTTTCACACGTTTTATTGTCGAAATAATTATGTCCTAAAACGTCAAATTCATTTTCTGCCTCATTGTTCCAAGGATTTTTCATTGGAAAAACATTCTGAAATTCTTTTAAAACAAGATCAAAATCTTCAGTTTGAATGAAAACATCATTCCTTTTCTCTGTTTTATAAAATTCTCCTTCTGCATTTTCCGGCCACAAAATAAAACCTATTTTTGAAACAGGATTATTCCCAGTTGCTATAACAACTAGCTTTTGATTGATTCTTTCAATCGTTTTTATTACATCACAATCACAAATATGATATTCTTTTCTTGCTGTTTCTTCTTGACAATCTGCTTTTTTACAAATTTCTATAATATTCTCATTATGAAAATCTTGTTCAGAAAGTATAACATCGTCATTATTCTTCTTTAAAAGCCGAATTGCTTCGCTTAACGGAATTGCTATTTTGCTTCTTAATATTTTTATGCTTTCAGTGTTCATCCTAAAATCAAACTTTAGTTTTCTTCAAATTAAGAAGTTTAATCAAATTATTCCAACCATTCCATTTACAGGTTTCATCATAAAATTCCTTTTCTTGATTTCCAGATTTGATACTGTAATGATCTGACGTTGTACAGCCACCATATTTTATAAGTTCCAGTTCGCATTCCATTTTAATTATGGCGTCTAATTCGTTTTTATTTAGAATTCGACGTTTTCCATTATACTCGACGTAATGTGTTTTGTCTTTTTTTGAAACAATTAAATTTTCTTTTGCAGAATGAAAACAACCTAAGCTTTCAAAATAGAATTCTACTTTTTGATTTTCCTTTAAGTTTCGAACAAATGATTTACTAATTAAAACTTTGTAATCTGAATAATTCGGAAATATCGAAACTTCATAAAACTTGTTTTCTTTTATGTCGATCGTTTTCTGTAAAGTTTGATTGACCAAATTCGCATACACAATTTTATAGGAGCCGTTTGTCAAACTGTCTAAAATAATTTCTTCTTCTATATACGGTTTTTCAAATGCGCGAAATTCTTTGAATATTTTTCCATCCTTATAGACTTGAATACCATAAATTTTTGAAAGATCTCGATTTAATTTATTTTCAAATTCGATTTTCAACTTTATCGATGCCGGAATTTCCTCTTTACAGCTTGTAAAGAGGAAAGAAATAAATAGTAATACTATTGTTTTTAATTTCATTCTATAAAAACTTTTCTTATTCAAGATTACACAATTCTAAACTCAAAACCAATTCAACAGTCAGAAAAATTGTATTTAACAACTTGATACAAACCAAAAACCCGAAGCAATTAAAATGCTTCGGGTTTTTGGTTTTTGTTTTTCGAAAGAATTTCAAATTCGAATTTTAGAGTATTTATAAAACTACAATTCGTTATTTCAGCAGACCATTTACCGCTTTTTCTAATTTATCCATTCTGGCTTTAAGCTCTTTTATTTCCGAATCTTTGGCAGTTAATTGTTTTTTCTGATTTTCGATTTCTGTTTGCTGAGTTTTTACAGCTTCAATTAAAACCGGAATAAAACCTTGATAATTTACCGCTTTATAACCGTCGCTTCCGGTTGTTACTAAATCCGGTAATATTTTTTCTACCTCCTGCGCGATAACACCATATTGTTTTCCTTCTGCAAAACCTTTATCTGGGAATTGCTTGGTATTCATTTCGTACGATGTACCACGAAGACGATTTACTATTTCTAATGGTTTTTGTAGTGTTTCGATATTCGTTTTATAACGAGCATCTGATACAATTAATGCAGTTGTTGATTTAATTGACCCATTTACATCCAGCTTTTGGGCTGGCGCACTTGTACCGATACCTACATTTCCGTTTTCATTGATTACCATACGATCTGTATTTGATGTTCCTAGAGCTAAACTTGACAAATTAGTAGTTCCATCTCCTTTATATGTACCTTTAAGATAAACTAACTGACTAGCTGAGGAAGCTCCTCCTAGATTAGATCTGAAAACAACAAGTCCCAAAGGATCATTATTCATAAGATTTGCCCCGCCAGTTCGATTTCTATCAATAAAAACACCTGGTGTGTATGTATCAGATCTAGTTTCAATCCTAAAATCATCATCACTATCAGAAATATTTTCATTATATAAATGAAATTTTGATCCTGGAGAAGTAGTACCTAAACCTAGATATCCTTTTTGATTTAAAGTCATTTGTGCTAATGTTGATCTGCTTACAAAAAAACTTAGCGATGATAAATCCGGCCCTCTAAAATAAGAGTTAATTCTAGTTAAAGCTGCAACACCAGGAGTTGGATCAACATCTGTCCAAATTAAACCACCTAAAGCTTGTCCAGTTGGTAAGCTCGAAGTAGTTGAACGTTTTATTATAAAAGTTGCCCCGTCGTCAACTCCCTCTATCATCAAATCATTATTATTAGGGTCACTAGATTTTAAATGAAATCCCACTAAAGGAGTATCTGTACCAATACCAAGCCTACCACCTGATGTCAATCGCATTTTTTCTGTATTATTGGTAATAAAAGGAAGATCGAAATTATCTTTAGTCCCTATTGTCTTTAATGCTCCATTAGTATTTCCATCCTGCAACCAAGCATCAATAGGAGAAGCCACACGAACCCACTTTGCTCCATCATTATAATATTCTCCAGGAGTTACTGCGTTTATTCCAGTTGTTGTTGCAGTGTTCCAAACATGCATCCCTGCTACATTTGCCGTCATAGGTAATGCACTGTTTAGGGCTGTCAATTCTACTTTTGGCAACAGCAGACCTTTTGCACTTGTACCATCTGTTCTGTTCAAATCTAATACTGCATCTTTATTTGGATTATTGGTCGGCATCCCTACTTGCGAATACATATTACCCATCATCATAGAGCTTAGCACGAGGCTAAACCTAAAAAACTTCTTCTTCATTTTAAATATTATAAATTATTAATTCCACTTCATCTTCTTTGCTACATCTTTTAAACAACTATTTAGAGTGTCTTTTTAATAAGATTAAAGACGGCATCTTTGTTCGCTTTTTCCATAGCTAAATAATCCTTTTTGATATTATCCGGTTTTATCCCTTGCACTGTTCCATTTATACATTGACGGATGTAATATTTTGACACCTTATATTTAAGAAACAAGGCTTCTAAAACAGTGGAATCATAGGATTTGTAATTTTTTGTCTTACTTTTGTCCATTGCTTTTTTTGTTTTAAAATTTGAAACAAATGTATGATAATTTTCAACGAAAGCAAATTATTTTTAAGATAATTTCCTACAACAATGAATAGTATTTTGAAAAATTTCAAACTAATAGCTGAAAACGAGGGTATAACCATTTCAAAGCTGGAGCTGTTAATAGGCGCCAGTAAAGGTGTTTTATCGAGAGCTATCGCCAACAACAGCGACATTCAATCAAAATGGATTTCTAAAATTGTTGAAATATATCCCAAATACAATTGCGAATGGTTGATAAAAAATGAAGGGCCAATGATTAAAAATGAAAATATTCATTCTTTAGTCGAGCAACAAATCGAAGATGTAGCTATAAATTATAAAGAATTAGCTGATTCGCGAAAGGAAACCATTGAAAGCATGAAAAAACAGATTTTATATCTGGAAGAAAAGATTGCCAATAAATAATACATAAAAAAAACCGAAGCTTTTGAAATTTCGAAAGCTTCGGTTTTTTTGGCTCACAGCTTTGTTATTTTTCCTTTCGTCTAGATGACAAAATGTGTTTACCACTCTTTGTGGAGTTACCTGCGGAGATTTGCTTCGCCTATTCGCTATCACTCGAGTCTCGTTCATCAAAATGCAAAGATTGGGCAAATACTTTGCGTTGATCCTTCGACTTCGCTCAGGAAGACAAAAACAGAACTTAAGCTTTGTGTTCTTTTCTTTCTTTTTCAACAAAAAAATAATCATTGCGTTCTTTGCCTAAATCTTAGCGCTCTTTGCGGTAAAAAAAACTTAGTGCCTTAGCGCCTTCGTAGCAAAAAAAATAAATAAGAAAACTTTAATAAATCAATTATACGCCATTCCTCCAAAATCATTAATTTTGAAATTCGAAGTTCAAAAACGAAATAATTATGAAATATCATCAAATAAACAGCGCTCTTTTTGTAAAAAACCGCAGAAAGTTCATGGCTGAAATGAAACCTAATGCTGTTGCCGTATTCAATTCAAACGACATTTATCCAATTAGTGCCGACAGTACTTTGCCGTTTGCACAACACAGAGACATTTTTTATCTGAGCGGTGTCGATCAGGAAGAAAGCGTTTTGCTTTTGTTTCCAGATGCGCCTTATGAGCACCAAAGAGAAATTCTTTTCTTGAGAGAAACCAACGATCATATCGCCGTTTGGGAAGGTGAGAAATTGACAAAAGAACGTGCTTTTCAGGTTTCTGGAATTAGAACGGTTTATTGGTTGCAGGATTTTCATAAAATTTTGAACGAAATGATGACGTATGCTGATACGATGTACATCAACACCAACGAACATTATCGTGCTTCTGTGGAAACAGAAACTCGTGAAGCTCGTTTTGTAAAATGGTGGAAAGAGCGTTATCCAGCGCACAATGTGGCAAAAAGCAACCCAATTTTACAAAGATTGCGTTCTGTAAAAGAAAGCGAAGAAATCGATTTAATCCAGCATGCTTGTGATATTACCGAGAAAGGTTTCCGAAGATTATTAGGATTCGTAAAACCAAATGTTACTGAGTATGAAGTTGAAGCCGAATTAGCGCACGAATTCATCCGTAACCGTTCTAAAGGTTTTGCTTATACACCAATTATTGCTTCCGGAAACAATGCGAATGTTTTACATTATATCGAAAACAATCAGCAATGTAAAGAAGGCGATTTGTTATTATTAGACGTTGCTGCTGAATATGCCAACTATTCTAGTGATATGACTAGAACAATTCCGGTTTCAGGACGTTTTACAGATCGTCAGAAAGCGGTTTACAATGCAGTTTTGAGAGTTAAAAACGAGGCTACAAAAATGCTTACGCCAGGAACGCTTTGGAAACAATATCATGTTGAAGTAGGTAAAATTATGACTTCTGAATTGCTAGGTTTAGGTTTATTAGACAAAGCTGATGTTCAGAACGAAAATCCAGAATGGCCCGCTTACAAAAAATATTTCATGCATGGAACTTCTCACCACATGGGATTGGACACGCACGATTACGGTTTGCTTCATGAGCCAATGAAAGCCAATATGGTTTTCACGGTTGAGCCGGGAATCTACATTCCAGCAGAAAAATTCGGAATCCGTTTAGAAGATAACGTTGTGGTTCAGGAAAAAGGAGAACCTTTTAACTTAATGAGAAACATTCCTGTTGAAGCTGACGAGATTGAAAGCTTGATGAATGAATAAAAAAACAAAATGCTGTCCAAAAAATTAGTGGGCAGCATTTTTTTATATTGATATTTCTTGAAAAGCCACCTAATCAGACGCAGATTGTACGGATTCGCTAACGCGGAGACACGGATTAAAACGGATTTTTTAATAATCTAACTAAAGATTTATATAGATAATCCGTTTTAATCCGCGTTTTTACGAAGTAAATCTGCTTTATCCGCGTTACCAATCGACTTATTCCATTATACTATAAAACTACATGTCGCTCCTCCGGAGCTTTATCGGTTCTAATAAATAAATTTTCTATAAATATCTGGCTTCTCCGAAGCCTAAACTGATTAAAAACTGATGAATGAATAGACATTAAAAAAGCCCTTAATAAAAATATTAAGGGCTTTTTTAATTTTATAAATCGGTTATTATCCGATTTTTGAGATTTGTACATCCAATTGGAATTTACCAGCTGCTTCGTTTTCATCGATTAACTCAAAAAGCTCTAAAGCTCTTCTTGCATTTTTCTCTTCTTCTCTTTGCTCAGCTACATACCACATCATAAAATCTTCTGTAGCATAGTCATTTTCAGCTCTACATTTTGCGATTACTTTATTCACAGCCTGTGTAACCGCAATTTCGTTTTGCAAAGCAATTTCAAATACTTCTCTTAAAGAAGCAAATTCCTGCTGCACTTCCGGAATAGATGGCGTTACCGCAATCCCTCCCATATCTGTAATATATTTGAAAACTTTTAGAAAGTGCTCTCTTTCTTCTTCAGCTTGTTTGTATAAATAAGATGCTGAATTAGCATAACCGTTTCTATCCAACCATGCAGCCATAGCTAAATATTTGTTTGAAGCATCGCTTTCTAATTTTGCCTGTAAGTTCAATATATTTTCTACACCTTCAACTAATGAAGTACGTGTTCTTAGTAAATCTTTCATAACCTTTAATTTTTATAAGTGTAAAATTACTAAAATTAAAGGATACAGCCCTAACCCCCTGAAAATTTGGATTTAATCTAAGTAAGAATCTAAATAAGCTCCACATTTACCATATTACAAAGCATAGAATGCAAATTGAGGGTAAATTTAGTACCGTTTAGTAAATCTCTTAACTGCACGATTTCACAGATGGTAAGATTTCTGGAAAAATTTCTTTTGGTAGTTTCAATCAGCTGTGCATCTGACTGATCTGATAAGTCATAAAGCATATTCAAAATGTCAACGCTATTCACCTTTCTTTGAAAAATCAAAAAATCTTGAATCTTATAACTTGACACAGTATCAACAAAATTGATGATTATACTATTAGTCAAATCACATTGATAACTATATCCTTTTTCGGTTTCAAATAATACTTTGGTGGTCAAATCACTAACTAACATTCTGATAAAATATGATAACGGTGCAAAAATATATAATTAAAAGTAATTAACCACATAATTAAGACTAATTTAAAATAACAAAAATTGTTAATCTATTTAAAAATGGCCGAAGTGTACTAAAAACTGTAACATTCTACAGGAGCTTTAGTCTAATTCTGAAAACAAATAACTAAGAAATTATGCAAGCGCACGAAATAGATTATCAGATTTTTGGAGAAGAAATGCAGTATGTGGAGATAGAATTAGATCCACAGGAAATTGTAATTGCTGAGGCTGGCAGTTTTATGATGATGGAAAACAACATCCAGATGGAAACCATATTTGGAGATGGTTCTCAACAACAAGGTTCAGGCTTATTTGGCAAACTTTTAAGCGCCGGAAAAAGAGTACTTACCGGTGAAAGTTTGTTTATGACGGCATTTTTAAACCAAGGCAATACTAAGAGCAAAGTTTCATTTGCATCGCCATATCCTGGAAAAATCCTTCCAATTGATTTAACAGAATTTCAAGGCAAATTTATCTGTCAGAAAAGTTCTTTTTTATGTGCTGCCAAAGGTGTTTCTGTCGGAATAGAATTTTCTCAGAAACTAGGACGCGGTCTTTTTGGCGGTGAAGGTTTTATCATGCAGAAAATCGAAGGAGACGGAATGGCATTTGTACATTCTGGAGGAACAATGGCCAAAAAGGTATTAGGTCACGGCGAAGTTCTAAAAGTGGATACAGGATGTATTATTGGTTTTACTAAAGATGTGGATTATGATATCGAATTTATTGGTGGAATCAAGAATTCTATTTTTGGTGGCGAAGGATTGTTTTATGCTACTTTAAAAGGCCCAGGAACGGTTTACATACAATCATTGCCTTTCTCAAGATTGGCTGACAGAATTATTGCATCGGCACCAAGATCTGGTGGCAACAGTCGTGATGAAGGAAGTCTTCTTGGCGGTTTGGGAAATCTTTTAGACGGCGATAACCGATTTTAATTTATAGAATGGCTTACAGAAGAATGTAAGCCGTTTTTTTTTTAGCCACGAATCGCACAAATTATCACTAATTTCTTTGTCTTTTTAATTTCACTAATTAATTTACTTTATAAATTTTCATTGCCTATTTCTTATCTCTTTAAGCTTATTTCTACTAGAGCAAATCTTTATAAAAAAGGGCAGTTCTTTCGAACTGCCCATTCCTAACACCTAACCAAAAGTGCACTTAATATCCATTATTCCCAAATTCTTTGGCATTTGAAATTGCGTCCAAAAATGACCTCGGAATTGGTCTAACGATATGTTTACTGTCAACAAAATTTGTCCCCGCAATTGGATTCGTCTGATCTAAATAGGTTTTGGTTAACTTTCCTGTACGTTTCAAATCAATCCATCTGGTGTGTTCGCCAGATAATTCTCTTGCTCTTTCTTTTAAAATAAAATCAATATTCATTTGCCCGCTTGACACCAACATTTCATTTTCTCTTGATGTCAAAGCGGCTCTTTTTCTTAGAGTATTTACATAAGTCGAGGCTTTACTTTGATCACTATTTAGAATAGCGGCTTCTGCGGCAATCAAATACACTTCGCCCAAACGGATTATCGGAATATCTCCCAACCAATATTGATTACTCTGACAGTACAATGCTGCAGAAAATTTTCGCATTGCTGGAAAAATATTAATCAAATTTGGGTCATTTGGATACATTGCTGGATCTTTATATTTATTAGTTCCAGGCTCAAAAATATCACTTGGATCAGCAACCAGAACCGGCATTTTGCTCTTTACAGCAGGATCAATATTCCAGTTAGGCGTAAAAACAGACAAACCTTCATCGTTATTCATATTGATTTGCTCTTCTATTCTCTGCGAATAAAAATTAACTGTTGGCAATGCCTGAGCTAAAGTATTTTTAATCGTATAACCTACTACCGAAGCATCTTTTTTGTAAGCAGTTGCCATTGTCTGTGTAATTGTTTTATTGGCAGCGGCATAAAATTTAAAAGTGAATGTTTCTGCAAAACGAGTATCTGCTGGTGATGGCACAGGAGAAAATACTTCTGTCAACAAATATTTACTTGGTTTTAACAAACGGCTATTGGCGCGTCCGTATAAGATACTGGTTGCTCCCGCTCCCCACTCAGCTCCTCTTGTTGCTAAATCAGGCAAATAATATTGTCTTGTCCTTCCTCTGTTGTAACCTTCAGGATTAAGTCCGCCTGGATCAATTCCCTGCGTAAACAGAAATTCTGTGTTTTTCTTATTATTGTTCCCATCCCAAAGTTTACTGAATCCCGATTTCGTATTATCACTTAGATACAAAGCAGTATTGTATTTTGTGGCGTTATTGATTAATTCTTCAGCAGTATCCAAAGCTAATTTTGCATATTCTGAAACATCTCCTAATCTTGTTCGTTGCAAATATACTTTTGCCAGCAAACCATAGGCTGCTTTCTTAGCTACTCGTCCCTGTAAAGTCTGTTGAACTGGAAGATGTGCGCAGGCAAATTTTAAATCTTCAATGATCAAATCGTAAAACTCTTTCTCAGAGCTGCGAACAGGTGCATTATCTGCTCCTTCAATAATCGATGATTTTGTTCTTAAAACCACACCTCCAAATTGCTCTACTAATATGAAATTACTAAAAGCTCTTAGAAAATAAGCTTCCGCTAATTTGGCATTTAATTCCTCTGTTGAAGAATAGCCATTAACATCTTTTGAATAATAAATCGCCGTGTTGCAAAGATTTATAGTAGTGTAAGCTGTTCCCCAAATTACTTTGATATTCCCATCGTCCGGATTTAACTGGCTGGTGTATTGTGTATAACCAATGCCACTGTTGCTGACATTTTCCCAAGAATCTGTTCCTGCTTCTGTCGGCGCTATATAATCTACTTTTCCGTGAAGGAAATACAGATTTTCGTAACAACTATTAATTAAGCCTTCAAATCCTGGTCTTTCGCTATAGGATTTATCCAAAGAAACAGTGGTAAGATTTTTTTCGTCTAAACTGCATGATTGCAAACCAACCATAAAAGACATTAAGACAATTACTGATTTTATATTGATATACTTTTTCATAATACTATAATGATAAATTAAGACCAAAAACAACTTGTTTAAACAATGGGAACGAATCTGATCCTCCACTTTCTGGATCTACATTTTTCAACAAATGGCTTCGACTAAAAACAAAAGGATTGTAAGACGTTGCATAAAGTCTCATCGAACTTATTCCTGTTCTTTTAAGGAAATCTTGTGGCATCGAATATCCAAAAGTGATATTTTTGATTTTGATATATGAAGCGTCTACTAGCTCTAATGACGATTGGAACTGTGTGTTAAAACTACCTCCCGGTCTTGGAAAATCGTTTGTTGGATTGTCTTGTGTCCAGTAACTATAAGTTTCCGGCTGTGCTTCTTTGTTCCAATATCCTAAAACCTGAGCGCGCATCATGCCACCGTATCTTCCGTTTACAAATATCGTACAATCAAAATTCCTGTATTTGAAGGTATTTTGGAAACCAAAGAAATAATCTGGAACATTGTTCCCTACAATCATTCTGTCTTTTGTAGAATATACGTGTACTCCATTATCTGACACTCCGTTGGCATCAACCTGAGGAACTGTCTGCAATTTTATATCACCGGGTTTAGCACCATACAAAGCGGCTTCGGCTTCTTGACCCAACTGCCAGATTCCTATTTTTTTATAATCATAAAACACACCTCCTGCTGCCGGAGTCTGTCCAATGAAAAGACCTTCCGAAATTAATTCGGCAACCGTTAAATTTCCTAAATCAATGTTCGTCAACTTTTCTGTAGCGTGTGTGTAAGTAAACGATGTATTCCATTTGAAGTTTTCGGTATCAATATTTTTAGTATTTATCGAAAGCTCAAAACCTCTATTCTGAGAAGTCGCAATATTCGATGTCTTTTTATAAGGTGTTTTAGCATCATAACCACCTGAACTGGTTGGCAGACGACGATCCCATAAAATACCATCTGTATTGGTCCAATAATATTCTGCTACAAGATCAACTCTATTATGCAATACCGAAACATCCAAACCTAAGTTCGTATTTGTCGAACGCTCCCAAGTTAAATCCGGATTCGAGATATGCTCTGTAGGCACATACATTGGTAAAGCTGTACTGCCACCAAGCGAAAGACTGCTTGTTTTGGTTGCTGTTCTGGTTAAACTAGAATACGGATCAATATTTGCCGATCCTGAAATACCGTAACCTAATCGTAATTTCAAGTTATTCAACCATGAACTCGTTCCCTGCATAAAGCTTTCATCACTGATACGCCAAGCCAATGAAGCAGATGGAAAAGAGGCCCATTTATTACCTTCGGCTAACGGAGAAACTCCGTCCCATCTATTCGTTAGCTGAAACAAATATTTGCCTTTAAAACTATAATTAAAACGGCCGGCAAATGACATTCTGTTAAACTGGCTATATGTATTCATTCTCGTAGTAAGATTTTTAACCGCTCCCATATTATAAAACTGGAAATCGTCATAATCGATACCATTACCGCCCATATAAGTTCCTTCTGATCTACTGTCAGCCCAAGAAGTAATTCCTGTCAAACCAAAATCATGATCTTTACCAAGTTTAAAATTATAATTCAGGATATTTTCCCAGATATAACTGTACCCCAAAGTCATATTATAAGTTGCCTCACTTGCTGTTCTTCCTTCAGACAATAAATTGTATGAATTCTTATTCTGGAAAGTTCCCGCTCTACCTCCTGAAAATCTTGTACCTAAATTAGATCTTAACTTCAGGTTTTTAGAAAATTCAAACTCCATATAAGGATTGAACTGTACATTATAACTTAAAGATTCATTAGCAAAAGCGCCTGGATAATTATTTGCCAAAATACTAATGTTGTTAGGATCTCCCTCTATCGGATAAAGATTTACAACACCGTTTTCATCAAATGGCACTCCTAAAGGATAAACGCTGTAAGCTTTGTTAATTCTACTGTTTGTTGTGCTGTTTTTACGATAGTTTAAAATCAGTTGGAAACCTGTTTTAAATTTATCACTGAATTTAATATCAACTCCTCCTCTAGAATTAAAGCTGTTTACTTTGTCGTTTTGATAGATTCCTTCTTCACCAACATATCCCAAAGAAAAGTAACCCTGTACTTTTTCAGACCCACCTCTCATAAAAAGATTATGATTTTGCTGTGTTCCTACCTGCAAAGTTTCGTCAATCCAGTTTACATACTGTCCGTTTTCGATTGCTGCAATGGCAGATGCGTTTAAGCCTAAATCGGTTAAACTTGTAGCCTGATAACCATTATCCAAATAAAATCGGTCGCGTTTGTAACTTAACCATTTATCACCAGTAAGCGGCGCCGGGAAAGAAGAGAAACCATTTAATCCAAAATAGCTGTTAACGTCTATTTGTGTTTTTCCTGCTTTTGCTTTTTTAGTGGTAACAATAATAACTCCATTCGCTCCCGAAGAACCATATATTGCTGTTGACGAAGCATCTTTTAAAACATCGATACTTTCAATATCATTCGGATTCAGATTATCAATACTTGAAGGAATTCCATCCACAATATACAACGGATCCTGACTAGCCGTTAAAGATCTGTTTCCTCTCAATAACACTTTTGGAGAAGTTCCTGCTTTTCCTGATCCACGCTGAATATCCAAACCTGAAACTCTTCCCTGAAGTGCTTCCATTGGACTTAAAACCGGACTCAAAACAATATCCGTTGATTTCACTGTTGCTACAGCTCCTGTCAAATCTTTTTTCTTCACTGCTCCATAACCGACAATTACAACTTCATTTAGCGCCGAATTTTGTTCGCTCAAAATCACACTCAAAGACTTACTTTGACCAACAGTAACTTCTTTATTTTCAAATCCTATAAAAGAAAAAACCAAAACACTATTGGTTCCGTTTACACGAATTGTAAACTTCCCGTCCAAATCAGTTGATACTCCATTTTTAGTTCCTTTTTCATTAACATTTGCGCCCGGTATTGGCATATTTCTGGAGTCGACTACAACTCCTGTAATTTCAATTCCTTGTTCAGCTACAATATTCGGAACTGTGCTTTTTTCAGGAAGATTTACCTTCTTTTTTTTCTTTACTAATATAATCTGGCGATCGGCGACGCTGTAAGCAATGTCAGTATCTTTAAATACTTCTTCTAATATGGCATCGATTTTCTGCTTCTTAACATTAAGGGTAATCTTTCTGTTCAAGTCAATTATACTGCTTTCAAAAAGAAACCTGTATTCTGAAACAGATTCGATTTTATTAAACAATTTTTCGACTGAAGTATTTTTTACATCTAATGTCAGCTTTGTATTTTGTGAATAGACGCTCGCTTGAATTCTCATCAACGAAAGCATCAATAGTATTGTGGTTAGTTTCATTCTTAGGCTGATTACAGGCAAATAAGGACTGAGCCAATTCCTTTTAATTATTTTTTTCATAATTTTGGATTGATTTTAAATGATTTAATCTCGATACATCGTTTGAAATACATTACTAAATCGGAAAATACTGGTACTATTTTCCGATTTTACTTCTTGTATTTCTTTAAAAAAAATTACATCCTCTTCATATAAATTTGGTTTTTGGTTGGTTAGTAAATAGTTAGTTTATTTTTATTAGCTCTCTTTCTTTTTTATAAGTGAACCCCATTATTTTACTCATCGTTTCTAATACCTTATCTATGCTTTCAATATTTTTATTGAAACTGGCATTAAATTTTTTATCTAAAATATCCTCTCTGTTATTTTCAATCTTTACATTGTACGTTCGTTCGAGCTTGATAACAATATCTCTAAAAGCTGTTTTTCTAAAAACAATTTCACCATTAATCCATTCTGTGTAAAAACGAGTATCTACTTTTTCGACAGCGATTTCTGTTTCTTCATTATTCCAAGATCCTTTTTCGCCTGGTTCAAGTATTGCTTTTTTATTGTTTTTATCAGATAAACTAACCGAACCTTCTACCAGAACCGTATTAATATCTGTATCTTCTTTATAAGAACTCACATTAAATTTTGTTCCCAAAACCATCACATCAACACCTCTTGTTTTTACAATAAACGGATGCGCCTTATCTTTTGCCACATCAAAAAAAGCTTCTCCTTCTAAGACAACTTCTCTATTATGTCCTTTGATAAACTGAACGGGATATTTTAAAGAAGAACCTGCATTCATACTTACCGAAGTTCCGTCTGACAACTTTATTCTAAAAGTTTTACCATAAGGAATTTTAATCTCATTGTAAACCAATTTATTAATCGCTTTATCCGAACGATAATTAATTTCATTCTCTTTCTGAGAAGCCACTACTTCTCCATTTTTCTTAATTATTTGCTGTTCTCCATTAGGATTTAAAACCTGAATATCTCCATTTTCCAAAACCAACTGGATAGCATCTGAAGGAATTTCTTCTTTAGATTGTTTACCAGTTTTATATTGAAAAAGAAAAACCAGCCCTAAAAGACAGACAAAAATTGCCGCGTATTGAAAAATATTTCTCCAGTTCATTACGACTGACTTTTTATCTGTATTTAATTTTTCTTCCAGTTCTCCCCAGTTTTTATCAGTATCTATCGATTCTGCATACGATAATGCTTCTTCCAGTAAACCATTACTTTGAAGGTTTTGTATTAAATCCTGTTCTTCGGGAGATAAAGATGCTATTGTAGTAGCATCAACATTTCCTTTGGACTTTATTTCCCTTAGGACGTTAATCAATTTTGAATTTGGAGTCATTTGTTTTTTTTATATAGTGTTTTTCTACTAGGTTAGAAAAAAAGTTTTTTAGGGTGACAACAAATCAAAATTTTTTGATTTTTTTTACACATTACAAAAAAAAACTAACTTTTTATTTTACATTTGGCACTATGTAATCCATTACAAACGAATAAATGACATTTGGAGATGCTGAATTATAAAGATTTTAAAACATTTGAAACCTTATACAAAGAACACTTTGTCTTTTTTTCATTGGTTTCGTTCAACATTGTAAAGGATAAAGATGCAGCAAAAGACATTGTTCAGGATTTTTTTACTTACCTCTGGGAAAAAGAAGAAACACTAAATTTCAGCATTTCGTTTAAAGCCTATGGTACAAAAGCTATAAAAAATTTAAGCCTTCAGCATTTAGAAAAAATTAAAACAGTTAGCATTCAAGACAAAAAAATTGCTTTTCCAAAATCTGAAGAACAAACAGTTTTTGAAAATACAGAAGAAAACCAAAAACCTAAAATTCAAACCTTAATCGAGAAAATTCCGCAAGCCAGAAGAGAAATTTTTATCTCGCATGTTGTTGAAGGATTAAGTTATTCAGAAATTGCAGAAGACCACAATATTTCCATAAACACTGTAAAAACACAAATGAAAAGAGCTTATGCTTCTTTAAGAGAATCTCAAAATCTCTCTCAGTTAAAATTCGTACTGTATTTTATATGGCTAATAAAATAGCGTATTTTTGCTGTTTAAAATATCCGTTTTGAATCACACTTTATACAAAAACACCAAAATATCCTTTTCCGACACTGGAAAAGGAAACACAATTGTTTTCCTTCATGGTTTTCTGGAAAATAAAAAAATGTGGAACGACTATGTTGATTTTTTCTCCAATAAATACCGTGTTATCACCATTGATTTATTAGGACATGGAGAATCAGATTCCCTAGGTTATGTTCATGAAATGGAAGATAATGCGAATGCAGTAAACGAAGTTTTAGAACATTTAAAAATTGAAAAAGCTACTATTTTGGGACATTCGATGGGCGGTTATGTAGGTTTGGCTTTCGCCGAATTATATCCGCAAAAAATCCAAAAACTAGTTTTGCTAAATTCAACTTCCAAAGAAGACAGTGCCGAAAAAAAGAGCAACAGAACCCGTGCTATCAAAGCTGTAAAACAGAATTATGTAAGTTTTGTTAGTTTGGCGATCGCCAATTTATTCAGCGAAAACAACAGAACTCGATTAGCAAACGAAATTGAAAAAGTAAAAACCGAAGCTTTAAAGACTCCTTTGCAAGGAATTATTGCTTCTTTAGAAGGAATGAAAATACGAAAAGACCGCGAATGGCTTTTACACGAAAATCGTTTTCCGGTTTTATTAATCTTAGGAAAAAAAGATCCGGTTCTAAATTACGAAGACAGTCTTTCTCAAATTGAAGACACAACAGTAGAATTAGTTTCTTTTGAAGACGGCCACATGAGCCAAATCGAGAATAAAGAAGCCTTAAAAACTGTTTTAGCAGATTTCTTCGAATAAAATCCAGCTTTGCAAAATCAAAAAAGGCCATTTCAGACAGAAAGTCGAAATAGCCTTTTTTTCTTTGTTGGGGGCAAAAAAATCGTTATAATTTGGTGATAATATCTTTTTTATATCTAGACAAAACTGCTCTTGTCAAGCCAAGATTCGCTTTATTAGAATCTACAGCCAAATAGATAAAATATCTTCCATCGTCAGAAAGATCAATAATATGAATTTGATCTGAAAGTGTAATTAAAATATCATTAATTTTTTGATCTAATCCTAAAGCTCTGATAGCATTTAATTTTGCTTTAACCACTTCTAAGTTATAAGCAGAAGCTAATTCAGGATCAAAATCAGGTCTTGCAGTAAGTGAACAATAAGACATTCCTGTTTCAACTTCAGTTACGGAAACAGCAATAAATCCGTTAATATTTTCTTTTAAATCGTTTTGAAAGTTTTGTAAAAAATCTGACATATTTTATTCAAGTTTTAAGTTTAAAATTAGTTGCTAAAAATGGTGTCCATTTTTCGAAGTAACAGTCCCATTTTACTCAAATCCTTAGAAAGTAACGCGATGCAGTTATCATCTTCGTTTTTGGTAGCAACGACAATTCCGTCATTATTTTTAATCATAACTTGCTTAAGATCACCGTTGTTTACGTCTTCCGACATTTCAAGGCACATCTTTAAGATCATTCCGATCATAGCTGCAACATTTCCGTCATATTCTAAATTAACAGACTCGTTTAAGATTCCATCAATATTAAAACTCAATCCAGATTCTGCTCCAGTCTCTTGTACTAGTGTTTGTAAATCAATCATATTCTTTTATTTGTCATGTTTTTGGAAGGGTCAAAGATATTTCAATATTGATAATTGCTCGATAAACACTTGTTAAAAAAAACATTGACATAACAGACTGACTCACTTTTATTTATCACATAATTAAACTTATTTTTTTACAAAAAAAATGCAATAAAAATTAACAGAAAAAACACATTATATTAAAATCGTAACATTTCGTTTCATAAAACTCAATTCTAAAATTAACATTTGCAGAATGTTGCATTTACAAAATGTTTTTACATAGATTTGCAAAAAATTTATTTTATGAAAACTGTTGACGAATTACGCTTTGACCTAAATGTAAAATTGGAGAAGTTTAGAAGATTTCGTATTGAAAACGGACACATCAATAATACTGCTTCTGAAGACAAATCTAAAAAAGGTTTCTTCAAAAAAATATTCAGCTAAAAGCGCTTAAAAAAAAAGCCGAACTTTTTAAGAAGTTCGGCTTTTTTTGTTGATTTAATAATAAAAACTTTCTCTGTTTTGTTTAGCGATCAATAATAAAATTATCCTGTTCATGGACGAAAAACTCATATCAGTTCTACTTTATTACAAATGATTTATATTTTTTCCTCAAAAGGAATATTTACATCAAATATTTCACCAAGCAGATTAGCAATTTCATCAAGATAAGATTTTAAAATTTCTGATGTTACTACCGCATTCAATTCTCTCTCTTCTTTATATCCGAAAGGTAAAAAACCAGATTTTAAATTTTTAAACGAAATAATCCCTACTTCAATTGGCAGATTACCAGCTTCTTTTTCAAACATGAACGCATACGCCAAAACTTGGATAATTTTATCATTTTTAAGCTCTTGCGTCAATCCATTCCATGTTTTCAACACTACATTCGACTTCTCTACTTTTCCGGTCTTATAATCGATAATTCTGATTTTTCCATCGCGTCGTTCAATCCTATCCACATTTCCTTTGATCAAAACAGGAAAAGGAAGTTTCGGATGAACAAATTCACGTTCAAATGTTTTCTCTAAAGCAATAATCTGAATTGCTTCTCCATTTTTTACAGCATCCTGTTCCATTCTTAAAAAGTTAGCCACATTTCGTTTCGCTACTTCAAAAGCCAGAAGATTTCGTCCCTTTTTAATTTCTCCTTCTTTATAAACCAATTTAAACTGTTTTAAAACTTCATCATCCAACAGCTTAAAACAATTTAAAAGATCGTTCTCCGAAATAAATTTACCAATAAAAGGCTCATATAAAGCTTTTAAAGTCTCATGTATAATTGTTCCTAAAGTATTCAGTGCAATATTCTCCTCCACTTCTTCCACTTCACGAATTCTTAGTATCTTCTGAAAATAAAATTCAATCGGATTTCGAATATAACTCGTTAATGCTGAAGGAGAAAAACCTGTGTTAGCAATTTCCTTTAAGCGTTCCATAACTAATTCTGATTTCGGAACCGAAATAGGTTCATGCGCTACATTAGGCAAAACAGGATTATAAATATCAAAAGTTATATTATGTCTACGCTGTTTTTCAACTTCTAACTGTGTAATAAAGCGACTTCTTTCTCCAGCATCCAATCCGTCGTTTTCAGTATTATAAATCAAATAGATATTTTTTGCTCTTTGCAGCAAATGATAAAAATGATAGGTATAAATCGCATCTTTTTCTTTAAAAGTCGGAAGTCCCAACTCTCTTTTTACATCATAAGGAATAAATGAATTCTGCGATTTTCCAGCTGGGAATTTACCTTCATTCATTGAAGTTATAATAACCGTTTCAAAATCTAGAACACGACTTTCCAAAACGCCCATAATCTGTAATCCACGCAACGGTTCCCCTTCAAAAGACACTTCTGCCAAATCGATAATTTGCTTATAAATCGCATGAAGCGTATCGATATTATCAATATGATTGTGTTTGGTATAATAATTTATAAGTTTATTAATCACTTTAAAAACACCATACACAAAAGCTTTTGCTATTTTTTCTTCTTCATTATCATTACTGAAATGTTCTTTGACAGCAATTAATAATGCCGAAATATTATTTAAAACCGCAACTGAACCACTTTCCCATTTTTCAAACAAAAGAGTAAAAAATCTAGATTGATTTGAATGAAGTTCCAGAATTTTTTGATGCGTAATAAATGTATAATTATTCTCTTTAATAATTCTAACCAATCCCTGAGCATTGGCATAAGGTTCCACCAAAGGATGCGTTAAAACATCCAACACGTCTTTATAATAAAAAACATAACTGCTTCCTTTTCTCGAAAGTGCATTAGTATGCATTTTAAACAATTTGGCAATCAAAATCTGAGACGGATTATTCTTACCCGAATAACCCATTGTAATATTTAAAGCTCCTACGGAAGAAGGAAGTGAATACAAAACTGGAACCAGCAAATTCTCTTCTCCCAACACAACTGCCACTTTATCCAAAGACGCATTCGGATTGTCATTGATTAAATTTTCAATGATACTTCCGGCCAATTTTGCCTGTCCAATTGTTTTAGGAGTTCCAATAACCTGAATGTTTTTTGACATCGAAAAATCATCTGCAATCCATTCAAAAGGATGACCTTTATAGTGTTTCCAGCTTTCCTTGAAACGTCTTAAAAAAAGTCCGGCATCATGATAAGGGTCATTCAAAAAAGTTTGATCTGCATCCCAAAATATTTTAGCCTGATCCAGAGCAAGGAGATGTTGCACTATTTTTTCTTCAGCCGCATTTAAAGCATTGAATCCCGCAAAAATAAAAATTCGATTTCCAATGGTATTAGAAAAATGATTCAGGTTATTTACCGCTTCCCGATAAACCAAACCTTGATAACCTATAGATTTAAACAAAAGATGATTATAAAGCGACTCATAATACAAAGGAAGCAGTTTCCAAAAATCAATATAATTTTCAAGAAGTTTCGTTTTCTGATCGACTTCTAATCCCCATTTTTTTATATCTTCAATATCTTTCAAATAAGACAAAACATGAGAGGGATCTAAAAGATAACGATCAATTTCATTAAAATCCTGCAATAGCGTTCTGGCCCAATTTGCAAACAATTCAAACGACTGTTGATGCTTTTTTTCCGTAACCGACAAATACACTTCATAAAACTCAAACAGAAGCTCAATTGAGTCAATAGATCGAATTGACGCAACATCTTGCACAAAATCTTCAATACTTGTAATTTCTGGAGCTATAATTGTTTTATCCGTTGCTTTTTTAAGCGCTTCAATTAAAAAAACTTTTGCTCTTTTATTAGGAAGAATTATTGTTATTTGAGAAAGTTTTTCAGCATAATCCTGAATTACAACACTAGCCAGCTTTTGAAGAAAAGTATCATTTATCATAGTATAAAAATAAAAAAAGCCATTCAATTAAGAATGGCTTTTCATATTTATTTAGGAACTAAATTATAGTTTTCCTTGGTATTTAGAACCAATGTGTCTAATTTCAGTTCTTCTGTTTTGAGCTTTACCTGCAGCAGTTTTGTTACTTGCAACTGGTTGAGAAGATCCAAATCCTTTAGCTTCTAAGTTTTCTGGATTAACTCCTCTTTCAACTAAAGCATTCAATACAGCGTTAGCTCTATCTTCAGAAAGTTTTTGGTTAACTTTTGCAGAACCTGTACTATCTGTGTGTCCTTCGATAGAGAATTTCGCGTTTGGATAGTTTTTAAGGATTTCTTTAATAGCGTCTAATCTAGCTGGAGTTTCTTTGTCACCAGTTTTGAAAGTAGCTTTTCCTGAGTTGAAGTAGATTGCTCTAGCTTGAACTTTAAGATCTTCTAATGCAGCAGAAGTTACTTCTGGACATCCTCTGTTACTAGCAGGACCTGGAACTGTAGGACAGTCATCATCTTTGTCGATAACACCATCTTTATCAGCATCTAAGAATGGACAACCACCATTTTCTTTAGGACCAGCAACTGTAGGACATTTGTCATCTTTATCAGCGATTCCGTCACCGTCAGTATCAGGACAACCTTTTAAAGCAGCTAAACCAGCAACATCTGGACAAGCGTCATCTTTATCAGCAATTCCGTCACCGTCAGTATCAGGACATCCGTTTAATGCAGCTAAACCAAATACATCTGGACAAGCGTCAGAAGCGTCAACGATTCCGTCACCGTCAGTATCAGGACATCCGTTGAATTGTTTTAAACCAGCAACATCTGGACAAGCATCGTCTTTGTCATAGATTCCGTCTCCGTCAGTATCTTTACCTCCGAATTTGAAAACTAAACCTGCAGTGTGTTGGAAAACTGATCTGTCAAGAGGTTTGTCCTCGTTAGCAGCAACAGCCCATTTGTACTTTGTAGCTAACTCTAAACCAATAGCGTCAGTAAACCAGAATGTGATACCAGCTCCTGGGTTAACAGTTCCAAAACTGTTATCTCCGAAGAAAGTATAACCTCCACCAACAGATAACGAAGGATCAATCACTTTAGATTTGATTAACTCTTGGAAGCTGTATTTGATAGTAGCATCAATTCCGTAGTACATTAAGTCTCCAGGATTTGTTACAACGTTTCCTCTTGAATCATGACCAGGAGCAGTTGGATTGAAAGTAACCAATTTATCAATTTTGTTTACAGACCCTTGTAAACCAACAGAGAAACCGCTACCAACATATCTGTTTACACCAATGTAAGATAAAGAAGGAAGAATATTCCAGTTGTCTTTTACTGCGAATGGCTGTGAGAAGTGCTGATCAAAAAATCCACTTCCTGAACCTGAACTAGTCCTTGTATCCACAGCATTAACCCCAAAAGAGATCGCCCATGGATTGTTACTGTCTTGCGCGTGAGCATTTAAACCCATCGCCATCAATACAGCAACTAAAAGTTTGTTAAGATGTTTCATACTTAATTTTTTTAATTACAATTTAGTTAATTACAAGCAAAAGTAACACCAAATTTTTTAAATACAAAATGAAATGTTAAAAAAAACCTACAAAAATTTGACCAAAGTGGTAATTATATAACTTTTAACATTTTACCGACAACTGTAAAGGCTTCTATCGCTTTATCCAAGTGCTCCTTTTCGTGCGCCGCAGACAGCTGAACGCGTATTCTAGCCTTATCTTTCGGCACCACGGGAAAGAAGAATCCAATCACATAAATTCCTTGTTTCAAAAGCTCGTTTGCCATCGTTTGCGACAATTTAGCATCGTATAACATTACAGGAACAATAGCAGAATCTCCATCAATAATATCAAAACCGGCTTTTTTCATACCTTCTTTAAAATAGTTGGTATTCCACTCTAATTTATCACGAAGAGTTGTATCTTTTTCTAACAATTCGAAAACTTTGATTGACGCACCAACAATAGAAGGTGCTAAAGAATTTGAAAACAAATACGGCCTTGAACGCTGACGAAGAATTTCAATTATTTCTTTTTTGGCAGTTGTATAACCACCCATTGCACCTCCAAGCGCTTTTCCAAGAGTCCCCGTAATAATGTCAACACGCCCCATAACACCTTTTGCCTCAAGAGTACCTTTTCCTGTAGCACCAATAAAACCTGCCGCATGACATTCGTCTACCATAACCATCGCATCATATTTATCAGCAAGATCACAGATTTTATCAAGTGGAGCAACTAGACCGTCCATAGAAAACACACCATCTGTTACGATTAATTTAAAACGTGCACCTGCTTCATTTGCTTTAATCAACTGCTGTTCCAAATCTTCCATATTGTTATTTTCATAACGATAACGCGCCGCTTTACATAAACGAACTCCATCAATAATAGAAGCATGATTTAAACTATCCGAAATAATCGCATCATTTTCCCCTAACAAAGGTTCAAAAACACCTCCATTTGCATCAAAAGCGGCAGCATACAAAATAGTATCTTCTGTGCCGTAAAAATCAGCTATCTTTTTTTCTAATGTTTTATGAATATCCTGGGTTCCACAGATGAAACGAACAGATGACATTCCGAAACCATGAGTATCCAATGCATCTTTAGCCGCCTGCACGACTTCTGGATGTGACGAAAGTCCCAAATAATTATTGGCACAAAAATTTAAAACTGTTTCTCCTGTCGAAATTTTAATTTCAGCACCTTGAGGAGATGTGATAATTCGTTCCTTTTTAAAAATTCCATTTTCTTCGATTGTCTGCAGCTCGCTTTGCAGATGCTCTTTAATTTTACCGTACATTTTTTATTTATTTAAAACGTTAAAAATTAACAACTTAACAAAAATAAAGCTTCGTTATTTCTTTAACATCTGATTAATTTTTTCACAAATTTACCACTTCAATTTCCGACCCAATATACACCAATGCTTTTTTTAACACTTTGTATCCTAAATCTTCAATTGCGTCTTGATATTCTTGAATTTGCTGCTGATATTTTGCATTAACAGCTCCAGTTTTATAATCCAGCAGAAACGCTTCTTTACTTTCTAAAAAAACAACCCTATCCGGTTTTAAAATTCTTCCTTCTTTCTGAACGATGGCCTGTTCGTTTAAAACCGTATGACTTCCATCAAAGCAAACTGTCAATTCAGGATGATTTACAATTTCACTTAACGTATTCAAAACCTGATCGACCTGATCGTAAGTAACCAAACCATTCTCCAACGCTTTCGTTACTGCTAAATCAATATCCGATTTATCTCTTACGAAGGCCAGGATTTCATGTACAACATTCCCATAAGAAATCGCTTCCTGCTGATGCGTTCCCCACATCAAAGCTTCGCGCTGTGCAATTTTTATACTTTTCGGATTTAAAACTTCTTTTACTATCGGAATTGATTTTACCAAATCGACAGTTTTCGAGACTTTCGAAAGCCTTGTTTTATCACCGAATTCATAATTTAATTTTGCTTCATCATAAACTCCTTCATGAATTAAAAATTTAATAAAAAAAGAAGCCATATTATTTGGATATTCTCCATCTTTCCTTGCTTCAAGAGATTGAGAAATCACGTACAATTGTTCTTCAGCACGAGTTAATGCAACATACAGTACATTGATATTATCCAGTAACTCTTCTTGTTTTTTCAAATTAAAAACCGCCGATGCACTTTCTCCAAAACTTTCCACAACACTGCTGTTATCTACAAGTGCTTTCGGAACTCCCAAATCAACTTCGTCTGTATCCAACCATAATTTATCTTTTGGTTTACGATTGTAATCTTCGTCCGCAAAAGGCATAATTACAACAGGAAATTCTAACCCTTTTGATTTATGAATGGTCATAATACGAACCGCATTATTTCCCTCAGGAGATGGAATACTATATTTTTCTCCATTTTTATCCCAGAAAACTAAAAAATCTGCTACACCTGACTGATTTCTAATATCGCGTTCCAACACAATATCTAGAAAAAACTGGACATAAGCATTCCCTTCTGATGGAAGAATAAATTTAGAAATTATAATCTCAACTGCTTCATACAATGATTTCTTCCGAACATCTTTAAAAGAAAAAGAAACATCAAAAGTCAAAAGCCAATCTTCAAATTCTTTTTCTATTTTATGATTCATTCCCATTGCAATGAAATCATGAATTGGCATTGATAAATCTTTGGTTGAAGCCAAAAAATGAAGAAAATTTGCTTTGGATTCTAAATCTGCACTATTGCTCAAATAACGCAACAAATGAATAATCAAACGAACTTCTGAAGCATTTTGAACCATCAAAGTCTCGGAAGACAAAAGTGGAATTCCCTGCTCCGTCAAATAATTTGCAATTGCAATTCCCTGACCTCTTTTGCGAGTTAAAATCACAATATCCTTATACTCAAATCCTTGTTTTACAACTTCCTGAATTGTATTTAAAGTTGCCAAAACATATAAATCTGATTTTTCAACCGCTTCTTCTTCATCCGCAAATTCATTTTTTTCCGCAACAGGAAGAAAAGAAATATTGACATACCCTCCTTTTTTCGAGTTTGTATTTTGAAAACTGTGATTTTTATACAAATCTTTATAATCTTCATTCGAAAACTCAGCTGAAATCAGTTTAAAAAAAGCATTATTAAATTCAATTACTTCGCTGTAACTGCGGTAATTTGTATTTAAATGCTTAATCTGTTTATCCGGATTATTGAACGGGTTTATATCTTTGCTCAATTCAATAAACTGTTCTGCCTTACCTCCACGCCAGCGATAAATTGATTGTTTAGGATCACCAACAATCATCAAAGTTCCTTTATTTCCGAAATCATCTAAACCTGAAAGCGAGTTATCTATTAATGGAATTAAATTCTGCCATTGCATTTCAGAAGTATCCTGAAATTCATCAATAAAAAAATGACGGTAACGCTCCCCCAAACGTTCATAAATAAAAGGCGCTGGCTGATTTTGAATTTCGCGGTGAATAATGGCATTAAATTCAGAAATAGACAAAATATTTTGTTCCGACTGAATTTTCGACAATTCATTACTAACTGTATTCAGCAAAGAAAGCGGTGTGATATTTTTTAAGAAGGCTTTATAAAAATCTCTTTTTTCAAAGTTTTGATAAACCTCTTTCAAAACCTGAAGCAGCTCAGGAATAATATTTTCTATTAAAGCTCTATCTTTTGCTGTTTTGTTAATCGCAATATCTTCAAACTCATGAAAAGTTTTATTCTTGGGATTGAATCTGCCGTCACGAATGCTTTCTAAATGATTTGGAAAAGTTCCTCTTGAAAATGATTTCGGATCGATTCCGTTTTTATCAATCAATTCAATTGCTTTAAGAGCCAGCCCTGTATTTGTATCCTCCAACTCTTTGCAAAGCGCCTGCATTTTCTTTTTAATCTCAACAAACTCTCCAATCGTTTTATCTTGAAAATGCAGAATTTCATTCCGATTGTTTTCATTCAAAACCAATCTTCCAGTATCGAGAATTTCACGCGAAACATCCCAGCTTTTATCATCATCGGTTTTTTCCATTGTAAAATCGATGAGCAGTTTTGTCAGCGTCTCATCTTCTCCTGCCTGCGCAATAATGGCATCAACCGCTTCGACCAATAAATTCTCGGTATCCAAAGTAACTTCAAAAGTCATCGGAAGATTTAAGTCGTGCGCAAAAGCACGAATTACTTTATGGGTAAACTTATCAATGGTAGAAATATCAAAAGCAGCATAATTATGAATTAAGTGCTTTATGATTTGTTGTGATTTTGTTTTAAGCTTAATGATTGAAAGCCCAGTTTCCCGAGATAAATCCTCCATTAAATCAACCGCCTTTGGAGATGGATCGTCTTTGGCAAATTCAGATAGATTGCCCACAATACGGCTTTTCATTTCATGAACAGCCTTATTGGTAAATGTTATAGCAAGGATATTTCGGTATGCATCATTTTTTGGTGAAGAAAGAATAATCTTTAAATATTCCTTTACCAATGTATACGTCTTTCCTGATCCCGCAGAAGCATCATAAATAGAAAAAGACGGACTTTGCATAGTTTGTTTTTTTGTATTGTAAAAATAATACAAAATATTCAACCCTCAATAATGAAAAATTCCAAATCCCAATATCTTTTTGCTGCGAATGCTACAAATATTGGGATTTGGAATTTTGAAAATTTTGGGATTTTTAAATTTATGCGTGTTTTGGAAATGCTTTTTTATTGAAAACCAAAAGAATTCCCACACCAGTAGAAATTGCCATATCTGCAACATTGAAAATTGCATTGAAAAAAGCAAAGTGTTTGCCTCCAAAAAAAGGAAGCCAAGTTGGAAGATTACCTTCCCAAATAGGGAAATAAAACATATCTACGACCAAACCATGAAACCATGTTCCATATGGAGCTGGAGAAAATAGTGTTGCCAAGTTATGCGTACTGTCGTCGAAAATTACTCCATAAAAAACAGAATCAATAATATTTCCTGCCGCACCTGCAAAAATCAAAGCGATAGCAACTATTAAATAAGTTGATTGACGTTTCTTCACCACATCAGAAAGCCACCAACCGATTCCGAAAACCGCAAAAATTCTAAAAACAGTTAAAATCAGTTTTCCATATTCTCCTGGGATTTTTGTGCCCCAAGCCATACCTTCATTTTCGATAAAATGAATTCTAAACCAATCAAAAATTATGACTTCTTCTCCAAGAACGAAATTTGTCTTGACATAAATTTTAGAAAGTTGATCTATAATTAAAACTAGGAATATAATTAAATACGCTTTTCGTAATGACATTTTATTATTTTTTGATGGGCAAAAATAGCAATTAAATCAAAAAAAACGCTCCCAATGGAGCGTTAATTCTTTCCTGATAAGTAAACTAAGTTTATCTGCTAATCTAAACCCAAGAAAGCTTACTTGTTCACGGGAGCTTTTGCAGCCGTTTTTGCTGGACTGTCGGAGAAAAAATCTGAAATAGATTTAAATATTCCTTTGCTTTCTTTTCCGGCAGCAAGCTTCTTCGCTTCCCCTTTTTTTACATCCGCCTTAAACTTGACGCGCAGTTTTTCAAAATCTTTCATTCTGCGCTCTACGTCAGAGTTTACTTCTTTGAATTTCAATACTTTAGCCATAATGTAAGTTTTTTACAGTAAATAATTTAAATTATTAACGATTTGGTACTACAATGATACATAATTTAATTTATATTTGTTAAACAAAATTAACACTTGTTTAGGATGATTCAAGATTAATTTTAAAATCAAATACCAAAACAAACTAAATTTAACATTCCTCCCTAAATCCTACAAAATCATGAATGAAATCACAACTACACTGAATGACTTTCTTGTCAGCACAAAATCCACAGCAGCATTAATCTTAAACGGAAAAGGAAAATTAATCACTTCCTTAAACCTTGACTACGGAGACAGTATCGCCGCTATGAGCGCCGCAATCTTATCAATGAGTGAAAAATTCTTAATTGATTTAGAAAAAGGTTCTTTAAAACAATTGTATCTAAAAAGTGCCGAAGGCGTTATTGTTGGAAACAAAATCAGCGGTTCCAATTTTATCGTTGCCTTCTCAAAAGAAGGAAGCAATTTGGCTTTATTAATGCGTTCAACAGAAGAAGTTTCTGCTGAATTAAGTAAAAATTCCCTACTGAAATAACATAATCTATTAACAAACAAACCCACATCACTATGAGTAATGACTTTTTAAACGTGTTTTTAAATGAAATGAAAACCAACGTAAACGGCTTTATTGCTGTCGCTGTAACGGAAATTGAATCTGGACTAAGCTTTGGAAATTTAACAGTTGATCCAGGTTTTGACCCAGAACTTGCCGCAGCTTACAACCTTGAAGTTGTAAAAGCAAAACTAAATGCCGTAAAAGCCTTAGGCTTAAATCAAGATATTGAAGATATTTTGATTACACTTTCGAATCAAATTCACATTATCGATATTTCTCCAAACAAAAAATTTATGATCTATTTAGCCGCTGATGCCTCAAAAGCTAATTTAGGTATGACGAGAGCTATTTTAAGAAAACACAAAGCTGATGTTGAAAAAAATCTAGCTTAATAACTTTACTTTTCTTTACTGTTGAACTGTCTCTAACCAAGACAGTTCTTTTTTTTTGCACAGTCTCAGACTAATACCTTTTTCATTCTTACAAAAAATCACACGCTTTTTTGAAAACAAATTTTAGAAACATAAACATTTTCTTTCAAACAAAAAACACCGCAAACTACCACAAATCACTAAAACATTAAACAAAAAAACGCCCCTAAAAGGAGCGTTTAATTGGAGTTTATTTTTATTATCTCTGCAAGTTTTTAGCTTCGATACTCATTGTTGCATGAGGAACGATTTTAAGCCTTTCTTTGCTTATTAATTTACCTGTTACTTTGCAAATACCGTATGTTTTGTTTTCAACACGGAAAAGTGCGTTTTTTAAGTCACGAATGAATTTCTCTTGTCTGATAGCCAACTGAGAGTTTGCTTCTTTAGACATGGTCTCACTTCCTTCTTCAAAAGCTTTGAAAGTTGGAGAAGTATCGTCAGTTCCGTTATTCAAATCGTTCATATAGGCACTTTTGATCAAATCAAGATCTTCTTGTGCTTTTTTAATTTTTGCTTGGATTATCTCTTTGAACTCTGCTAAATCTGCATCAGAGTATCTTGTAATTTCATCTATCATGTTTATCTATTTTGAAATTAATATCATTGTTTTAATATCATCAAACTCAATTTCTGTGCCGTTTTCTAAAGTGTCAACAAAAACTAAGTCGTCTGTTAATGTTTCAGACTTAATATACTCTTCGTTTTTCAAAATGGCATCTTCTAAAATACCATCTCTTTTTATTTGTACCTTAATTTTATCAGTAACCTCAAATCCTGAATCTTTACGGATATTCTGAATTCTGTTTACTAACTCTCTTGCGATACCTTCATTTTTCAATTCTTCAGATATTGTGATGTCAAGTGCAACTGTTATTCCGTTTGAATTTGCAACCAGCCATCCTTCGATATCCTGTGATGTTATCTCGACGTCTTCTAGTGATAAAGTTACATTATTTCCAGAAATAACAATATCTAGCGTCCCCTGCTTGTCCAACTGATTGATCTGCTCAGCCGAAAAACCTTGTATCTCCTTAGAAATCAAGCCCATATCCTTACCGAAACGAGGACCAAGGGCTTTAAAATTAGGCTTAATCTGCTTTACTAAAATACCAGAAGCATCGTCTAAAAGTTCAATTTCTTTCACGTTTACTTCGGCTTTTACCAAGTCAGAAATAGCTTCGATTTCAGCACGCTGATTGTCGTCAAGTACTGGAATCATTACCTTTTGCAGAGGTTGACGAACTTTAATCATCTCTTTTTTACGTAGTGATAAAACTAAAGAAGAGATCGTTTGCGCCTTCTGCATTTTGCTTTCCAACGTTTTATTAACAAAGTTTTCGACAAATTTCGGGAATTCAGCCAAGTGAACACTAGCAAAATCCTCGGTTCCCGTAGATGTTGTTAAATCTCTGTACAATTTATCCATAAAAAATGGAGCTACTGGAGCGCTTAGTTTACTGATTGTAAGCAAACAAGTATAAAGCGTTTGGTAAGCTGCGATTTTATCTTTTGCATATTCCCCTTTCCAGAAACGACGACGGCATAAACGAACGTACCAGTTACTTAAGTTTTCCTGAACGAAATCAGAAATTGCTCTTGTCGCTTTTGTTGGCTCATAATCTTCGTAGCATTCGTCAACAAATTTGATTAAAGAATGCAATTCAGAAATAATCCATTGATCGATTTCTGGTCTTTCGTTTAACGGAATTTCAGCTTCAGCATATTTAAATCCATCGATGTTAGCATATAACGAGAAGAATGAATAGGTATTGTAAAGCGTTCCGAAGAATTTACGTTTAACCTCAGCAATTCCTTCAAGGTCAAACTTCAAGTTATCCCACGGATTTGCATTCATAATCATATACCAACGTGTAGCATCTGGACCGTTTTCTGCAATGGTTTTAAATGGATCTATAGTATTTCCTTTACTCTTAGACATTTTAATTCCATTTTTATCCAAAACAAGACCGTTTGAAACTACGTTTTTGTATGCAATTTTATCAAAAACCAAAGTTCCGATAGCGTGCAAGGTATAAAACCATCCACGTGTCTGGTCTACTCCTTCGGCAATGAAGTTCGCTGGAAAATCTTTGTTTCCGTCAATTTTATCTTTGTTCTCAAAAGGATAATGCCATTGCGCATACGGCATTGCTCCAGAATCGAACCAAACGTCGATTAGATCACTTTCGCGCTTCATTGGTTTTCCAGAAGCAGAAACCAAAGTGATAGCATCAACCACATTTTTATGCAAATCGATTAAATCATAATTTGATTCAGACATGTTTCCGATTTCAAATCCTTTAAACGGATTTTCTTTTTGGAAACCTGCTTCGATCGATTTTTCGATTGCATTGTACAATTCTTCAACAGAACCGATAATAACTTCTTCTGTTTTATCTTCTGTTCTCCAAATTGGCAACGGAATACCCCAATATCTAGAACGAGATAAGTTCCAATCATTAGCATTTTTAAGCCAATTTCCAAAACGTCCTTCACCAGTAGATTTAGGTTTCCAATTGATAGTTTCGTTCAGGTCGAACATTCTATCTTTTACATCGGTTACTTTGATGAACCAAGAATCTAGAGGATAATATAATAACGGCTCATCTGTTCTCCAGCTGTGTGGATAACTGTGCACGTATTTTTCAACTTTAAAAGCTTTGTTTTCTTCTTTAAGACGAATAGCGATTTCAACATCCACAGATTTCTCTGGAGCTTGTCCTGCATCGTAATATTCGTTTTTAACATATTTACCAGCTAAATCACCTACATGAGAAGTGAATTTACCTTGTAAGTCCACCAAAGGAACTGCAGTTCCGTTTTCGTCCAAAACCAACATTGGCGGCACTTCTGGTTTAGCTTCTTTTGCTACTTTAGCATCATCAGCACCAAAAGTCGGAGCCGTATGCACGATTCCTGTTCCATCTTCTGTTGTAACGAAATCACCAGAAATTACTCTAAATGCATTTTCAGCATTTTGGTATGGCAACACGTAAGGCAATAATTGCTCGTAACGGATTTCTACTAAATCCGCTCCTTTTGCCTCAGTTAAAATTTTGTACGGAAGTTTTTTGTCGCCGTTTTTCACATTGTCAAAATCAGCGTCATCTTCACTTACAAAATATCCTTTTCCGAATTGTTTTCCAACTAAGTTTTTAGCCAAAATCACATTGATTGGCTCAAAAGTATATTGATTGAATGTTTTAACTAAAACATAATCGATTTTTGGTCCAACTGTCAAAGCTGTATTTGATGGAAGAGTCCAAGGAGTTGTCGTCCAGGCTAAAATGTGAATATCTCCAAAACCTTGTAAAAAGCTCGGAAGCGTTTCTGGTAAAGTTTTGAATTGCGCTACGATTGTAGTATCGGTAACGTCACGGTAAGCACCAGGCTGATTTACCTCGTGAGAAGACAATCCTGTTCCTGCTTTTGGAGAATAAGGCTGAATAGTATAACCTTTGTACAACAAACCTTTATCGTAGATTTGTTTCAAAAGCCACCAAACAGACTCCATGTATTTTGGTTTATAAGTCACATATGGATCTTCCATATCAACCCAATACCCCATTTTTTCGGTCAAATCATTCCATACGTCAGTATAACGCATAACGGTTTTTTTACACGCTTCGTTATATTCTTCGATCGAAATCGTTTTGCCAATATCTTCTTTTGTAATTCCTAATTCTTTTTCGGTACCCAATTCTACAGGTAAACCGTGAGTATCCCATCCGGCTTTTCTTTTTACCTGAAAACCTTTTTGAGTTTTATATCTGCAAAAAATATCTTTAATCGCACGTGCCATTACGTGGTGAATTCCAGGTAATCCGTTTGCTGAAGGCGGACCTTCAAAAAATACGAAAGGCTCAGCACCTTCGCGAGTAGTTACACTCTTTTCAAATATATTTTCTTTCTTCCAAAAATCAAGAACTTCAGACGCTACAGTTGGTAAGTCAAGTCCTTTGTATTCAGTAAATTTTGTACTCATTTTATCCTTTTCTTAAACGAGGTGCGAAAGTAAGAAATTTTGAACTATTGACCACCAATTTCTTTAAATTTCACAAACTTTTGTTGAGATAATAGATACAAAAACAGAAGAATTGGTTACTTTCTGACATTATTCTCATTTTTTTGAGCTAATGAACCTAAAAATAACCAATTCTAAAAATAGCTTATTGCTAAACTTTATCTCTTATTTAAATCCGCCGAAATACACTTCCTTCATAAAAATTCGATTTCCAAAAACGGGATTCACATCCACTTTTTCACGGATTTCCTGATACAAAGTTTCCCCATTAAAATCTTCAATTTCATAGTTAATTTTATGCGGAATTTTTCCTGAATTTAATGTCGCAACTGGACGATAATCACCAAATAGTTTTCTTTCAAAAAAGCTTTTGTTGCCGTTATCAAATTCTGTTTTTTCCGTAGAAACAATATTAAAATTTTCTTTATCAATAAAAACGTGATAATCAGTCTTCGGAATTGTTCTGTTTCCTGAACTTAATGTTTTTTCAAAATAATTCAAATGATAACACAATCTGCCTTCATACATCTCATCGTTTAAAATCTCAAAATTATTCCATAAATCGAGTCTTAAATCGGTAAGAAAGTTTACCAAATCAACATTCTTAGATAAATTTCCATAATCATAGGCTGTTAATTTTGCCCATTTGGCATTTATACCCGTTTCACGATCGTCATGACTCCAAGCCTCTGCCCCGTTTACAATTTCATAATAAGCTTCAGGCATTTTTTTCTTAAGAAGATAATGAGATGTTGTGGCCCATTTTTCTTCTGTTTGAGGAATATTCGTTCCTTCTATCGAAATTTTAGAATACAAATGTGCTTTTTCTACTTTCTTAAGCGCTTGGCTTCCTCCCAGATTATCAACTACTTTTGCCAAAAGATTTGCATTTAATTGATACGGTATAGAGTCAAGCAAATTATGTCTTTGGGTTTTAATCTTTTCCAGATAAGCTTCACGATTAGCTTTTTCGATTTCCCATTCTGCATCTTGCTGCTGAATCTTTTCAAAAAATGCTAATCTCTTTTCTTCTTTTTCTTCAGCTATCTTTAGCCCCAATTTTTGAAGATCTGCAAAGCGTGTGGTATGGCTTCTTATTTTTTTATCGACAAAAAAGCCGTTATTTACTTTTTTAACTATCGAAGATCCTCTGGAATCCTGTTTATCATTCTCAATAAGCAGACTAGCATAAAGCAACGCTTTTTCTTTATTCTCAAGTAAATAATAAGTCTCTGCTAAATTGTTTGTAACTATGAAACGAATATTTTCGTTTGCAGGCGAAGGCGGATATTTCACCAATAGACTTTCCAAATATTGCAAATGAGGCACTAAAGTTTTTTCGTCTAAACCTTTTTCAAGTGTTACTTTTTGCATCTGAGCTGTAATTTCGTTCTCAAATGCCAGCATCTGATTGTACTCAGGATGTGTTTTTGAAGTTACAAACTCAAACTTTATTTTTTCTTCGCCTATAGTGTACCTTAATTTATAATTAAGGTAGTTTTGTATTGCCTGAACAGAACTGTAAATTACCGTATCTAATCCCAATTCTGCAACGGTATAATTACCATCTTTTTCTGCTTCTGCAATTTTTTTATTATTCATCTCAACTGCAGCCTTTAAATTGTCTTTTTGGCTACCTACAGCGATTAAATAGGATTCTACTGTATTAAAATCTTTGGTTAATAAAAGCTTATCTGCACATTTCGCTTCCATTTTTATTTTTACGCTATAATTCGAAAATGCCTGAAATTTCCATCCATTTTTCTTTTTATCAAAGATACTATCAATTTTAGTGGCTTTATATTGCGGTAGTTCAATGGTTAAATAAATTTTCAGTTTTCCGTTTGCAGGATCTTTTATAAAACCCTCTATATTAAAATAGTTTTTCTTTAGTATAGGTTCTTCCTGTATTAACTGTTTGTCCATTTGATAAAAAGTGGTCTGCGTTAAAACATTATCTAGAACAGGAAATTCTGAATAGTTTATTACTGGGATGTAAAACTTCTTTTTTTTGGAACTTATTTTTTCTTGTGCCTGAATTGAACCAATCACAAGCAAAGCTATTAGGAGTAATGTTTTTTTCATAGGCAAAAAAAAAGCCATCAGAATCAGATCCTGATGGCCATGGATTTTTTTTATTTTTCTTTCTTGTTAAAGATCTGAATTGACTTATCAGAAACATAAAAAATATTCTGAGTTGCTGGGTCAATCTCATAAAGAGGTTTATTGTTCGTGAAGATGATTTTATCAATCTCTTTTCCTTCTGCTTTACTAACTTTAACTAAAACTTTTTCTCCCGTATCTGCTTTTGCAAAAATATATGAGTAATCTCTGTTTTGCTTCATTGCATTAAAACGAGAGTTAAATTTAGCCGCTACTACGCCAAGAGCTGCAGAACCAGCCGCATAAGCTTTTGCCTGATCTTTATTTGTCTGATCTCCTTTTGCAACTGAGGTTCTCATGTTACCGTCAGCATCACGATAGGTCATAGTCAAATCAGCACCTTTGATATCACTCGCTACAGAACCAACACCTAAACCAATGCTTCCTGCAATTGCGGCACTTTTAAGTAAACGTCTTCCTGTTTCACCTGGTTGATTGTAAGTGAAATGGTATTTTACAGTTCCATCCATATTAACCCCCATTACTTCAAGAGGTCCTGAAAGCACAACCCCCCAAGGAAACTGTTCGATACTGTTTAATTCTTTTTCTCTTTTGATATTTACTTTAGCAAAAGGCTCTGGTTTATCGTTGATGCTTGGATCAAATTTATATAATTTCTCATCATTATAAACTAAGTAAGAATTTGTAGCTTCGTCATAAGTTGGTAAAACTGGACGGCTTTTTTCAAACTTAATATTACGTTTCCAAAGTTTAACTCCAGTTTTATAATCTACCATATTTCCGTAAGTTCCTGTAAGATACATAACCTTTTCACCAACTTTTCCTAAGTAGTAAATTGGATCTTCTTTATCATCAGAAATTTCGATGAACTTTTTCCAAAGCTTTTCTCCATCTTTGTTGATTAACATCATTTCATTTTCTGCAACATATAAGAAATCTTGATCGATTGGAATAACTCTTTTCAATCCGTCTCCACGAGCGTCTTTTTTCCAGATTTTTTCACCTGAGTTTAAGTCATAAAAATTAAATCCGCTGAAATGCGCCACTAATAATTTTGTTCCCCAGTCTTCAAGATAAACGACTCTTTTTGTTTTGATAGACTCTTTCCAAATACTTTTTCCAGTCTCTGTGTTTAATACATTTAAATATTGTTTAGAAGAAAAAGTTCCCGCATTATTTACAACTACAATATTTTTGTTGTTTTGAGTCAGATAGAATTTTGAATAATCTTCTTCACCTTTCCAGTTTAATTTTCCACTGCTTCTGTCAAAAGAATATAGTTTTCCGTACAGCAAATAATAGATTACTGATCCGTGAACTGTTGCAGTATTGGTATTTGCAGATTCTTTGAAAGAAAAACTGAATAAAGATTTTGCTTTATCTACAGTAGTATTCCATTTTAATTCACCCGTTTTCATATCCAATAAAGCAATCGCCATATCTCCATCTTTCTTTAAAGTAAGCAGATATTCGTCTGTTTCAGGAATAAAGTCTGATTGCGTAACCCAAAAAGACTCTTTTGATGAATTGTAAACCACTTTACCAGAATCGGTATTAATGATAATGTACTTACTGTTGATGTAAGCCTCAACATAAGGACTTCCAGGAACAGTTGTTAAAGCACTTTTTTCTTTGAAAACTTTTCCAAAATCAGGATCACTTAAAATGTCACCTGCGGATGTAGTTCCAAAATCTTCTTTTGTTAGAGTCCAGATTACTTTTTTTGTTTCAGGATCAAGACCTTTAATAGTACCGCCTTCTTTAAAGACTACAACTCCAGTGATTTCATTCTGAACCAAATCTTGGACAGTGTTTTCTGTTGTAACTATTTCATCATATTTTCTTTGGGCAATTGATGAAACCGTTACCGACAGAAGCAAAATAATCGAAAACGTAATTTTCTTCATGGTAGATTTTTTTAATAATTGGTATTAGATATTTATGAGAATTGCCTTCTTACTAAAAAATTGGGAAGCTTTTTTAGTAAAAATTTACTGAACAAATATATAAAAATAGAAATGTTATTATGAAAAAATTTCTTTCAAAATATCGAGCGATTTAGGCTTCTTAAAACCCTCTAAATGAGAAGAATAAAAGTCAATTAGGATTTTTAAGAGCATTTGTCTTTCAATAACATGAAAGATTTTTTGATCATTATCAAATTTTAGCTCAATAAGTCTTTTAAACAAATTAGTTTCATGCTCAGAAAGTGCCGTAGAATTGTGGAAAACCGTAAAAACTCCTTCATTAATATCAAAAAATGGTAATTCTACTTCCGAAAGATCTGGATAAAAACCCAAATATTTTGTGATTTCTAAAAGTAGAATTAGATGAAAATTATAAATTTCATCATGATGATCCAGCCAAGTTAGAGCGGTTTCTAAAAACAAAAAAAGCTGTTCGTTTTTTTCTTCTTCCTGAATGGAATAATGCAGCATTTCAGACAAGAACATTACCATTGTGCTTTTGACAATATCGGTATGAATACTTTGAAACGGAATAGCAGTTTTTATTTCTTTAAAATTTTCAAGTGTTCCTTTATTTTTATGAACGGCTTCAATTTCCAAAATAGAAAACGGCTGAAAATAGGCAATCTTCTGACTTGCTTTCCGACTCGAAAAAGCATCACGCACAAAGTATGATTTCAGCCCGCTCGAAAGTGTAAAGCACTTTACAATCAGGCTTTTTTCCTGAAATTTCAAAGAAGAGATTACTATGGCTTTGGTTTTGACTTGCACGAAATGATTTTAGATTGATGATTTTAGATTCTAGATTGATGAATTCTAAAATCTAACTGAAAACTATAACTGCGACTGAAAACTATCGAATAATCATCACTTTCTTAACTTTGGTTTCCCCGCCATCTTGTGCAGATATAAAAACCATATAAACACCAGAAGCTACTTTGTATTTACCAAAAGCTGTTGTATCCCATTCGATTGTTCCGCCGGAAGAGGTTGTTTCAAAAACCAAATTTCCTTCTATATCCGTAATTTTAATATTGGCTTTATCAATTAAACCGGCCACTTTTACCGTTCCTGTGTAAGTAGGACGCACTGGATTTGGATAAACATATACATTATTAAGATTATCATTTGCTCCAGTTGCAATTCCATTAAACGAAACCATTCCTTTATTAGTAACAATAAAAACTTCGCCTGTTTTATTGTTTATTTTAACATCGTTTATATAGTTACTTGGCAGTGGCGAATTGTTTATTGTAAAATGATATTTTGTTTCCTGACCGTTTGAAGAAACCATAAAAATACCTGAATCTGCAGTTCCAATCCATTTATTATTGGCTCCATCAACGGCTATAGAAGTAATAAATTGCTCGTAAAGTAACTCCTGCGCCAGACCATCTTCCGTAATAATAATCGGATTTGCTTTGAGCTGGCTTTCCGATTGAAAATTACCAATATTCGACAGCACTCTTAATCCTTTTGTAGTACCAATCCAAAGCTGATTTTTGGTATCTAAAGCAATAGCTCTAACGTCTGCAATAGGAAGATTTCCAGTATCGGTACCAAAAGTCATTTTTTTAAATGTATTGGTAGTTTCATTAAAACCAACAACTCCATCGCGATTGGTTCCAAGCCATTTTACATTATTCCTATCAACAGCAATACTTGAGTAACTTATATTTTCAGCAATATCAAAAATCGGAACCATTGAATAACTTCCCCATTGTCCATTTGTTTTTAAAACTTTCAAACCATTATTGATACGGCTATTGGTAATCCAAAGATTTCCTGCTTTATCATAAGCATTGGCATTTATACGTACATCTATATAATCTGCACCTGCGTTTGTGATTGATTCTAAACCGCTGTTTTTTTCATTATAAAGAAAATTTGGCACATCATTTTCTATCCTTAATAATCCCGAGAAAAAAGAACTTGCGTAAACCTGCTTTTCATTATTTGGATTTACTAAAATTCTAGTAATCGATTTTGCATCATAAACTTCAGAATACGGAATATTCAACCAGCCTGATACATTGAACCGGCTTATGCCATAGCTATCCAATGGATATGGATCATATGACGTGTCGTAATCTCCATAAACTGCCCATACAGTATTTGGACTTACATCTATCGAAAAAATATTATTCTTTACAGGTCCTGTTGGGGTATTATTTTCAAAAGCCGACACATTGCTAAGAGTAGAAAAAAACATTCCTTTTTCTTTAGTTCCAATAAAAATTCGATCTCCAACTGCAGTGGTACAACTAAAATTTAAAGTATTTTCTAAAACCTGAGAATTCGTAATCTGACGGGTTAAAACCATTTGATTGTTATACACATAAACTGTACTTGGCGTAGTGATAAACAAATTATGATTTTTTGCTCTCATATCAACAGAAGCTTGAGGCAATTGAAAAAAACTATTAAAGGTATTAGAATTGTATCGATGAATATTTCCAGAATCACTTATCGCAATAAGTTCAGTATCCAAAGCTTCTACACTAAACCAATTTCCTGTATTCACTACCAACCACTGATTATAGTCTATTAGATTTGCGTTTGCAATATCCGCTCTTCTTATACCGCTTGATGTTGCTGCAAAAATAAATCCATTAAATAAGGTCGTTTGTTTGACACTAATTTCTGCACCATTATCGCCAATAAAATAAGTATCGCCAAATTGCGAAGTAGTCAAATTAAACTGAACAATTCCAAAATCGCAGGAAACATAAACCAACCCATTGTACTCCATAAAATGATTGATTTTCTTAGTGTTTGCCGGGAGCTGTTTGTTGATTATATCGACAATCTTCAACATGCTCCCGTCGCTTTCGTTGATTAAAATCATCATTCCATTTTCGTAACCAACTAAAGTTTTTTTGAAGGCTTCACTATAATAAATCGCAGAGATCGTCAGACCTGATAATCCGTCGACTGTAGTTATTGTTTTTAGAACATTTGTTGAAGTATTTTTAGAAAACAAAGCATTTTCTGAAGCTGCTAAAACAGTTGTAGAAGATTCTGAAACATCCTTGATTTCATTAAATGAAAAATACCCTTGCCAAGACAGTTTATTTTGGGCTTGGCAAAACTGAATTATTGTTAAAAAGAAAACGCAGAAAAGTATTTTTTTCATCACTTCATATATTCGATTAGACAAATATACTACAAACAAGAGTATTTAATTTTTGGCACCAATAAAAAATGCCTTCGACTTTATTAATCGAAGGCATCCTTATTATTACAGATAGATTTTTAAACTACACCTTGTGCAAGCATAGCATCGGCTACTTTAACAAATCCGGCAATGTTTGCTCCTTTTACATAGTTTACATATCCGTCTTCTTCAGCACCATATTTTTTACATTGGTTATGAATTCCAACCATAATTTCTTTTAACCTCAAGTCCACTTCTTCGCTTGTCCAGTTTAAACGAATAGAGTTTTGAGTCATCTCTAACCCAGAAGCTGCAACACCACCCGCGTTAGCCGCTTTTCCTGGAGCAAATAATACTTTATTGTCTAAGAAAAGTTTGATAGCGTCTAATGTAGAAGGCATATTTGCTGCTTCAGTTACACATAAAACGCCATTATCAATTAACTTTTGAGCGTCTTCTCCATTCAATTCGTTTTGAGTAGCACATGGAATAGCAATATCCACTTTTACTTCCCAAGGACTTTTCCCTTTATGGAAAACAGCATTTGGATATTTCTCCAGATATCTTTCAGCTCTGTTATCACCAGTTGCTCTCATTTCAAGCATATGATCAATTTTTTCTCCCGAAATACCTTCTTCATCATAAATATATCCATCAGGTCCAGAGATTGTAACAACTTTTCCACCAAGTTCATTTACTTTAAGCGCTACTCCCCAAGCCACGTTTCCGAATCCAGAAATAGCTACTTTTTTACCTTTAATTTCATGACCAATTGTACGTAACATTTGATCGGTAAAATAAACGACTCCGTATCCTGTAGCTTCTGGTCTGATTAATGAACCTCCATAAGCCAAACCTTTTCCAGTTAAAACTCCTGTAAATTCATTTCTGATTCTCTTGTATTGCCCAAATAAGTATCCAATTTCTCTTGCTCCAACACCGATATCTCCAGCAGGAACATCTAAATCAGGTCCAATATGACGGCATAATTCAGTCATAAACGATTGGCAGAAACGCATAATTTCACCATCCGATTTTCCTTCAGGATCAAAGTCAGAACCTCCTTTACCACCACCCATTGGAAGTGTAGTCAAACTGTTTTTGAAAACTTGTTCAAAAGCTAAAAACTTCAAAACAGACAGATTCACAGAATGATGAAATCTGATTCCTCCTTTATAAGGTCCAATTGCAGAATTCATTTGAATTCTAAAACCTCTGTTTACAATAATTTCTCCTTTATCGTCTACCCACGGAACTCTAAAAATGATTGAACGTTCTGGTTCAGCAATTCTCAAGAGTATATTCTTTCCATCATATTTTTTACGTTCAGATATAAAAGGAATAACTGTTTCTGCAAATTCTCTTACTGCTTGAAGAAATTCTGGCTCGTTTGGATTTTTTGACTCAATAAGAGCCATAAATTCATTTATTTTTTGTTCCATATTTGAAATAAATTTTCAGATAATTTTTGATTTAATTTTTATTTTCTGACCCCAAAAGGGAGTTTAAGAAAACGTTTTCGTTTTAACACACAAAGATATATCAAATAATGATTCGATGTTATATTTTTCACTTTTTTGAAACGATTTGTGTTTTTTTCAAACATTGCAAAAAAAACACATTTTTCATGTAGGTCTTTACATGCAAATCACTAATTAAAAGTTAGTAAATTAAGTATTTTGATAGTTATTATTCAATAGAATGATTTAATATTTTGAATCGAATATGTTTTTTATATATTTGCCGAGATTTGTAAGCCCTCGAAAATGTCTAAACACCTATTTATCACATTATTTGCCCTACTGGGCATATCAAGTGCTGTAACAGCACAAGGACTAGCTCAAGAGATCGGAATTTATGCCGGACCAGTTACTTTACAGTCAGATTTTGGTGAAAGACACAACTTTGACACCAATGCTGGAAACTCTGGCTTTGGAATTGGAATTATGCATTTCATTAACTTCTCTGCCAATAACAACAGAGAAAATTACTTCACTGAACACTTTAAAGTTCGATCTGACTTAAATTTCAGCAGAACTAATTTAAAACACTTTGGCCAGTGGGTTGAAAGAAAACCTAATGGACTATTTGCCCAGCAGCTTAGAAATATGCATGCGTCTTCTTCTATATTAGGATTGGGTACACAGTTGGAATTTTCTCCATTTATGAAAATTCACGACTTTGAAAACTCAGTTGGTAGTCTTAGTCCGTACGGTAGTGTAGGTTTTCAAGTAAGCTATTATTCTGCAAAAGTAGGATCTCGTTTAGGAGACATTACACTTCCAGCCAATACGCCAGGGAAATATTTGACTCCTTCTGATGGCCGTGCTCACGGATTTTCTACAGAAAGTGGCATTGTTTTATCTGCAACAGCAGCACTTGGAGTACATTACAAATTAACAGACATGAGTGATTTAATGTTTGAAACTCGTTTTCAGATGTATAACTCTGACTGGGTTGACGGTTTAAATCCAAATAAAGATATTTACAAAGAAAACAAATCTAACGACTGGCAAGTTTGGTTTAATTTCGGATACATTTACTATTTAGAATTCTAAAAACATTCTAAATTTCAAAATATAAAAAATCCCAAATTCCAATTTTACTTTTTGGAACTTGGGATTTTTTTATTGGAATTTATTTTTAAACCAAAGCTTGTTCTAAATCTGCAATCAGATCTTCCGCATCTTCAATACCAACACTTAATCGAACTAAATCATCGGTAATACCAACTTCTGCTCTTTTATCTGCAGGAATTGATGCGTGAGTCATTAAAGCTGGATGATTTGCCAATGATTCAACCCCTCCTAAAGATTCAGCTAAAGTAAATACTTTCAGTTTTTCTAAAAATGCAATAGAATCTTCTTTTTTCCCCGATTTAAAATCAAACGAAACCATTCCGCCAAAAGCTTTCATTTGTTTTTTAGCAATTTCGTGAAATGGATGATTTTTTAAACCTGGATAATAAACCGTTTTAATCTTTGGATGATTACTTAAATATTCCACCACTTTTTCTCCATTTTCACAATGTCTCTGTACTCGTAAAGCTAAAGTTTTGATTCCTCTTAAAACCAAAAAACTATCCATTGGTCCGAGTGTTGCACCAGTAGCAAATTGTTGAAAATGCAATTGATCTCCTAATGCTGCGTCTTTTACAATTAAAGCTCCAGCGATAACATCCGAATGTCCACCTAAATATTTTGTTGCAGAGTGCATTACAATATCTGCACCTAAATCAAGAGGTCTTTGTAAATAAGGAGTAGCAAAAGTATTATCTACCGCAAGAAGAATTTTGTTCTCTTTTGTAATTTTTGCTATTTCCTGAATATCTGCCAATTTCATCAATGGGTTTGTTGGTGTTTCAACCCAGATTAATTTAGTGTTTTCGTTGATTAAACTTTTGAATTTTTCAATATCTGTCATATCAACAAAATGAAACTTAATTCCGGAATCTTTATAAATTCTTGAAAACATTCTATAAGTTCCTCCATATAAATCATCCATCGCAATGATTTCATCACCTGCTTTAAAAGATCTTAAAATACAATCCGTCGCCGCAAGACCAGATGAAAAAGCTAATCCGCGAGTTCCATTTTCAATACTTGCAAGCGCCTCTTCTAAAGCTGTACGAGTAGGATTTGAAGCTCGGCTATATTCGTAATCTGCTAAAGGTTTCCCCGGACTAGATTGCACAAATGTTGAAGTTTGATATACCGGAGGCATAACAGCACCTGTACTTGGATCATGATGCTGACCACCATGTATTACTTTTGTATTGAATTTCATATGTAGATATTTATTGTTTTTTTGTTGTTCATACTTAATTCGCATATCTTCATTGGTGTTTGCGACCAATTTATGATTATGCTCATTTCATATAGTTATAAATTTTATTTCCTTAATTGTTTTACAAATTTACCGCTTAATTTATTTTATCGAGCCACAAGTTCTTACCTTTGTAGATAATTAACACTTTTTGATATGAAAAATTACATATTTATAATCTTTTTGTGTTTGATTTTTACAAGTTGCAAAAAAGAGCTTTCATTTGAGAATGAAACCTTTGAAGAAAAATCTACTAAACCGTGCAAAAACGATTGCCCGAGTATCACAATAGAAGTTCCAGTTGCCAAAAATATCAAAGTAATATCAGACAGCATCAATAAAAAGGTTTTTGCTGTCATTAAAGAGATTGTATTTTTTGAAGAAGATTCCGTAAAAGTTGATGGCTATAAATCATTGGCCAAATCTTTTATTACTTCTTATGAAGAAATGCATCAGAAATTCCCGGAAGATACTTTTGGCTGGGAAGCTAAAATAATCGGAAATGTAGAGTTTCAATCGGAACAGATTTTAAACCTAAAAATTGATCATTATACTTTTACAGGAGGCGCCCACGGCTATCAAGGTTATCGTTCTTTATTATTCAATCCGAAAACTGGGAAAGCTGTTTTTAACAACCAATTATTCAAAAACGAAAAAGAGTTTAAGGCTTTCGCCGAAAAGGCATTCCGTTCCAAATATAAAATTCCTGAAAAAGCCAATATCAATGCCACGGGTTTAATGTTTGAAAATGATACTTTTCAATTGCCTCAAAATATATTTTATACTTCTCAAGGTTTACTTTTATATTACAACTCATACGAAGCAGCATCTTATGCAGACGGCCCAAAAGAGCTTTTGTTTTCTTATGATGAAGTGAGGCAATATTTGAATTTTAATTAAGTATCGTGATTTATTTTAAAAATACTATTTTTACTACAAAATAAGTTTTTTAATATCATTCAAGGTTCTCAAATATGTTAACATTTAATCATTCAGGACTTCTGGTTCCTGACAATAAAATTGCTTCAACAATCCAAGAGTTAGAAAATGAATTTGTATCTAAAATCGCTTCAATAAAAAGAAGAGAAATTTTCGAAGCTTATGTTAAATATAATGAAGATTTCAAAAAAGTATGTAATTTAGACAAACTCCATCAATGGATAGATGGTTCATATGTTACAAAGAAAATAAATCCAGGAGACATCGATTTATTAACATTCGTCGACAATTCTATTGTTTCGCAATTAGGTTCTAAATTAGATGATTTTGTATATCCTAAATCTGAACTTCTTTATGGTGTTGATGCTTATATAATTGAGGTTTATCCAGAAAATCATCCAAATAATTTTAGATATAGAGGAGACGTGGCATATTGGCTGGATCGATTTACAAAAACGAGAAGAATTAGAGGAAATAAATTATCAAAAGGTTTTCTAGAGATAAAATCATAATTCATATCACAATGAAAGACAACAAACTATATCACATTCTTGATTTAATCGAAGAAATCGCTAAGGTTGATAAAATGATTTTTTTGCATGAAGATTCATCTTCAAATCTAATGTCAGACCAATACAAAAATCAAAAATTAAAACTAAGTAACTACTTGGTTAAAGAACTTTTAAGCAATAGCGATAATAGATCTGAAGTCATGTATATCATAAAACTTTTTATTGAAAAATTTTATACTAACGAAATGAATCATCTAAAGTTTGATGATAATGATAACTTAAAAAAAATTGAAAATGTTTTTATCGAAAATTATAATTAACACGAAAATCTGTTGAAATAATTTTATAAGTACAAAGACAGAACAAAATCCTTTTTACATGTTGGATTTAGACGCACTGCGGTGCGTCTCTACAAAAAAACCTTTGTCACTTTGTCTCTCTGAACCTTTGAACCTTTTTACTGAACATCATATTTCATCTTTCGTAAAACCCTCAAAGCTTCCTTAAAAGAAGAATAAACCTGTTTATAAGGTTTCAGTAATAATTTTGCATCGATTAATTTTTGTCTGGCATCTTCAAAGCCGTTCAAATGACAAATCATAAAAGTGGAAGGCAGATTTTCTAAATCTTTCATTTCGCGATCAGACAATGTGATTTCTTTCTGAAGTTTACCCAAAAGAGCCATATTCGAATTATAAATATGATAGAGCATTTTCCTATTGAATTCTGGCGGTTGAAAAAGCATCTGACGGTCTATTTTATAATAACCATTATCAAAGAAATGGATAGTTTGTTCTTCGAGCGGATAATAACTTGTTTTATCATTTAAGCCCAATGGTACATATTCTGTAATCGTAAAACTATCATCATTATAAAAAATAGTCACAACATCCTGCGCAGAATAGAAAAGCTTAATCTGTTCATTTATTAATTCAATATCAACACGCGATAAATACGTTTTATCTCGGAGTTTTTTAGGAACTCCAGCCCAGCAGATTATAAATAACTCTTTAAAAACATGATATTTGGGCGACATATCTTTATGTCTGAAATTCATAAAATCGATAACGCCGTCTAAAGTATACTGAATACTATTTCGAGAACTATTTTCGATTCCAATAACAGTTTCTGTATTCTGATTGTTTTTTTCGATTTCCTCATGTTCTTCCAGCGGAATCGAGTTACTGCCACGTCGTATGAAAACGCTATTGGCTAAAATCGTATGAATTCCTTTTTTAAAATAAGAGATTTTACTTTTAGGCTTGATTGTAACCAGACCGATTACTTTGTCTTTTGGAAGGTTTGGGAAAGGGACGTTTTCATATTGAATTTTTGGGGGATTTTCTAAAAACGCATTGACCAGATTCTGAATTCGGCTATCATCGAAGAAATCATCGCCTACAATTTCATTATCCTGATCTTCTACTCCAACTACTATATAAGAATTATTGTTTGGATTGGAATTGGAAAGTGCACAAATGTGTTTCAAGAACTTTCCTTTTCCTTCTCTGGAATGTAGATTCAACTGCCTTTTTTTATCATAAAAACTGCTTTCGTCATTATGAGCTAGAAGATTTTTAATTAAAAGGCGTTTATTAATCATGTCGATTTTATTTTGCCACGAATTGCACTAATTCGCACTAATTTAATTTATTAAAACTTAAAATTAAAAAAAAGACGCACTACTGTGCGTCTCTACAGTAAATATTATGAAATATTTTTCTTGACGATCGTCGAAGATGCCTGCGCCGTACTCATCACAACCAAATCGGCAATATTTACATGATAAGGTCTTGAAATCACAAAGTGAATAATATCGGCAATATCTTCCGCCTGAAGCGGATCAAATCCTTTGTAAACATTTGCTGCTCTTTCGGCATCGCCTTTAAAACGAACTTCACTAAACTCGGTCGCAACCATTCCTGGATGAATACCGCCAACCCTAATTCCGAAAGGATTTAAATCGATTCGCATTCCAGCTGTAATGGCATCAACTGCATGTTTAGAACCACAATACACATTTCCGTTTGGATAAACTTCTTTAGCTGCAGTTGAACCGATATTAATAATATGTCCTGATTGTCTTTCAACCATCTGTGGAATTATAGCTTTTGAAACATATAAAAGTCCTTTGACATTAATATCCATCATAGCATCCCAATCGTCTAAATCTCCATTTTGAATTGGATCTAAACCATGAGCATTTCCTGCATTATTAATTAAAACGTCGATTGTTGAAAAATCATTTGCCAAAGAACCTATCTTCTTCAAAACATCTTCTTTATCACGAACATCAAAAGCAAGGGAATAAACTTCTGTAAAAACCGAAAGTTCTTTTTCAAGTTCTTCTAAACGATCTTTACGTCTTCCGCAAAGAATCACTTTATAATTGTTTTTTGCCAAAATCTGCGCAGTTGCTTTTCCAATTCCGCTTGTGGCACCAGTAATTAAAACTGTTTTTTTCATTTTAAATATTTTGTTTTTAACACATAGAAACATAGATATACTTTGCTTAAAAAAGGCATTTCATTTGCATAAATTCACATAGCTTTGTGTAAGTGAAACGCTAAATCCATCTTTTTAAAAACATAAAAAATCTATGTTTCTATGTGTTTATTTTTTTGCACTCTAACTGAATACTAAAAACGGTAAACTGAACACTAAAATTTAAGGCACATCGTCGCCCATACTTTCTGTCCAGATTGCAAACCAGTCTTCTGTATCCATATCCAATTCAATTGCTTTTGACAAAGATTGAATTCTTGCAATATTCACAGTTCCTGCGATTGGAATTACTTTTGCTGGATGTTTCAAAATCCATGATAATAAAAGTGTATCAGCGCCTAAATGATATTTCTCTAATAAAGCTGAAAATAGTTTTTTCAAACGACGCGTTTGTTTTGTATCTTCTCTAAAAACAGTTCCAAGCGGATTCCATGATAACGGACGAATTCCATTAGTCTGCATATAATCTAAACTTCCATCAGTCATTGCTTCGTAATGTGTTGCTGAAAACTGTACTTGATTATAGCTTACTTCTGTTTTTTGGCGAATTAATTCAGTTTGTGAACTTGTAAAATTTGAAAGACCAAAATCAATAATCTTTCCTTCTCCTTTTAATTTCTCCACTGCTTCAGCAATTTCATCAGCCTGCATTAACGGGCTTGGTCTGTGAAGCAAGAAAACGTCAACATAATCAGTCTTTAAATTTTTCAAAGATCCTTCTACAGATTTAATGATATAATCCTTAGAATAATCATAATGTTTGATTTTGTTTTCAGGGCGTTTATCCGCAATCATCTGAATACCGCACTTTGTAATTAATTGTAATTTTTCACGATCTATTTTACTAGCGTGAAAGGCTTTTCCAAAATCGGCTTCGGTCGTATACGAACCGTAAATATCCGCGTGATCAAAAGTCGTAATTTTGTTTTCGATACTTACCTGTATCATGTTTTCCATTTCTTTGGTTGTAAGGTTTTTATCCCAAACTCCCCAATTCATAGTGCCTGAAATTATAGGCGATAAGACTGTTTTGCTCATAATAATTATGCGTTATTTTTGGTAATAATTATGCTTTAATAAAACATAATCATCAAAGTTCTTAAAAATATAAAAATAGATTCACAATTAGTCCTTAAAATTAAGGCATTGGTCGAAGTTTTAACCATTCTTTAACATCTTACTTCTTAAAAAATAGTCAATTTGCACTCTCAAAAATTAGGCGTTAAAATCAAGGTTTTAAAAATATTTATATGGAAGAAAATACAACGACTTTAGACATTAGAGCGATAAATGAAAAAATTGAAAGAGAAAGTGCTTTTATAGACCTTCTTACAATGGAAATGAACAAAGTTATTGTGGGTCAGAAACATATGGTCGAGCGTCTATTAATCGGATTGCTTGGACAGGGACATATTTTATTGGAAGGAGTTCCGGGTCTGGCAAAAACTTTGGCTATCAATACGCTTTCTCAAGCGGTTCAAGGTTCTTTCAGCCGTATCCAGTTTACGCCCGATTTATTACCTGCCGATGTTATCGGAACCATGATTTACAACATTAAAGCAAACGAGTTCTCAATTAAAAAAGGACCAATTTTCGCCAATTTCGTACTTGCCGATGAGATTAACCGTGCTCCTGCAAAGGTTCAGTCAGCACTTTTGGAGGCGATGCAGGAGAAACAAGTTACAATTGGTGATTCTACATTCAAACTAGATCGTCCGTTTTTAGTATTAGCAACACAAAACCCTGTTGAGCAAGAAGGTACTTATGCACTTCCTGAAGCACAGGTTGACCGTTTCATGCTAAAAACTGTTATTGATTATCCAAAAATTGACGAAGAGCGTTTTGTAATCCGTCAGAACTTAAAAGGAACTTACGAAAAAGTAAATCCTGTAGTTTCTGTAGATCAGATTTTACGTGCGCAAGAAGCGGTTCGTGAAGTTTATATGGATGAAAAAATTGAAAAATATATTCTTGATATTATTTTCGCTACGCGTTACCCAGAAAAATACAAATTAGCCGATTTAAAACCGCTTATCAGTTTTGGAGCTTCTCCTCGTGGAAGTATCAACTTGGCTAATGCTGCTAAATGTTATGCTTTCATCAAACGTCGTGGTTATGTAATTCCGGAAGACGTTCGTGCAGTTGTTCACGATGTATTACGTCACAGAGTTGGAATCACTTACGAAGCAGAAGCAGAAAACATTACTTCTGTAGACATTATCAACAAAATCGTTAACGAGATTGAAGTACCTTAAAAATAGTTTTCAGTTTTCAGTCACAGTAAACACATTAAGATTAACTGCGACTGAAAACTGCGACTGAAAACTAAAGAAATGGATACAAAAGAGCTTTTAAAAAAAGTACGGAAAATAGAAATCAAAACGAAAAGGCTGAGTAATCATATCTTTTCGGGAGAATACCACTCTTCATTTAAAGGACGAGGAATGACGTTTAGCGAGGTGCGTCAATACCAATACGGAGATGATATTCGTAACATCGATTGGAATGTAACCGCACGCTATAACGAAGCTCACGTTAAAGTATTTGAAGAAGAACGCGAATTGACCATGGTTTTAATGGTTGATATTTCGGGCTCGGAATCTTTTGGTTCTAAAAATCAATTTAAGAAAGACATCGTAACCGAAATTGCGGCAACGATGGCTTTTTCGGCTACACAAAACAATGACAAAATTGGTTTAATCTTATTTTCTGATACTGTAGAATTATATATTCCGCCTAAAAAAGGACGTTCACACGTACTGCGTATCATTCGTGAATTGATAGAATTTGAACCAAAAAGTCATAAAACAGATATTGCTCAGGCTTTAAAGTTCTTATCCGGAACCCAGAAAAAGAAAGCAATCATTTTTATGATTTCCGATTTTATGTCTGATTCTTACGAGCATACTTTAAAAATTGCTTCTAAAAAACATGACATTACGGGTGTTCGTGTGTATGATATCCGCGAAGAAAAAATTCCGAATTTAGGAATGGTAACGATGCTGGATGCCGAAACAGGTAAATTACAATTGGTTGATACAAGTTCTAAAACAGTTCGAATGAATTACGAGAAACATTATCAGGAAAAATTGAATTATTTTAAAGATAGTTTCCGTAAATCAGGAGCAGGAATTGTAAATACCAGAGTAGACGAAAATTACGTTACGAAACTATTAGGCTATTTCAAATCACGATAAAAATCTGGCAATTTTGATTAACAAATCAAAAATCGTTAATCTAAAATCAACAATCGTTACTCAAATGAAATTTAAACTTTATATATTTTTATTTCTCTTTTCTACCATGATTTTTGCACAGCAGAAATCAGTAGAAACAAGCATTGATACCACAAAAAACAAAATTGGTGCAGAGTTTAAACTGACACTTAAAACTGTCGTAAGCTCAAAATCAAAAGTTGAATTTCCAAAACTTAAAAATATTGGTGCTTTAGAAGTAATTCAGTCTTATCCTGTTGATACGGTTAAGAAAGATGAAACTTATGAATTGATTAAAAAATATGGTTTAACCCAGTTTGATTCTGGTCGTTATACAATTCCAAGTATCAAAATTTTAATTGATAAAAAACCTTTTTATTCTGATTCTCTTAAAGTTGAAGTTGCCAATGTAAAAGTGGACACTTTGCAGCAAAAAATGTACGACATCAAAGACATTGCTTCAGCTGAGGAAGGAATGGGAACTTGGTGGATTTACGTTTTAATTGTTTTAGTTATTATCGGAATTGGAGCATTTGTTTACTGGTATGTTAAAAAACGCCAGCTGAAAAAGATTGAAGAAGAAGTTTATAAAACGCCTATCGAAAAAGCGACAAGTTTATTAAACAACTTAGAGAAAAAAGAACTGGTTCAAAAAGGTGAAATCAAAGAATACTATAGTGAATTAACCGATATTGCTAGAAATTATATCGAAGAAGCCATTCATATTCCAGCAATGGAAAGTACAACTTCTGAGCTAATTCAAGCCATCAGAACAGCATCGACTCAAAAGAAAATGACGCTGACTCCGGAAACGGTAGAAAATCTGGAACGCGTTTTACGTCAGGCCGATTTAGTAAAATTTGCGAAATCCAAACCGCTTGATTTTGAAATTACTGATGATAGAAACAAAATTCAAAAAGTAATTTTAACGCTTGATAATGCTATTCCGACAGAAGCTCCTGAGGACATAGAAGATCAATTATTGAACGAAGCACAAAGACAAAAACAAATTCAGGCACAACTTCGCAAAAAGCGTAATGCTCGAATTGGTTATTCTGTTGCAGCTGTAATCTTATTGTTGTTTGTAACTACAACTTATTTTATAGTTACTAAAGGCTTCAATTATGTAAAAGATAATATAATTGGTCATCCTTCTAAAGAATTATTGGAAGGAGAATGGGTAAAAAGTGCATACGGAAGTCCTGCTGTCTTAATTGAAACCCCAAAAGTTTTAAAAAGAATGGATACTGAAAAAGTACTTCCAAAAGAAACGATGGCGTTAATCAAAGAAATGCAACTATTTGTTTATGGAAGCATGATTGACAATTTCTATGTAACCGTTTCTACTGCCAAATTCAAACAGCCAACCGATATCGATTTGGCAAAAGCCCTTGAAGGATCTTTAAAAGTAATGGAAGCTCAAGGAGCACAAAATATTATTGTAAAACAAGAAGATTTTCAAACAAACGAAGGTATTCAGGGAGTTAAAGGTTATGGAACAATGTCAATCTTGAATCCAGCAACCAAAACAAGTACAAAAGCATATTATGAATTGTTGCTTTTCAAACAAGATCAAGGTTTACAGCAAATTTTGGTTCTACACGAAGAAGGCGATACATATGCGAACGAGATTACAACTCGAATCTTAAATTCTGTTGAACTTCAAAGAGCAAACAACTAATGGGCAATTTCAGTTTTTTAAATCCAGAGTTTCTTTGGTTGTTTATATTAATTCCGATTGCGATAATCTGGTTTTTCTGGAAACGCAACCAGCAATCGGCTACCTTAAAAATGAGCTCGATGGCAGGGTTTCAAAACAGCGAATCGTTTTGGACAAAGTTCAAACCTGCTCTATATGTTTTTAGAATTTTAGCTTTAAGCTCTTTAATTATTGCGTTAGCAAGACCAAGAACAGTAGATATCAGCAATCAAACGAAAACAACAAAAGGAATTGATATTGTAATGGCAATTGACGTTTCTGGATCTATGCTGGCTAAAGATTTAAAGCCAAACCGTATGGAAGCTTTAAAAAGAGTGGCTGGTAATTTCGTTGAAGAACGACCAAATGACAGAATTGGGTTGGTTTTATATGCTTCTGAAGCTTACACAAAAACTCCTGTAACTAGTGATAAAGCAATTATTTTGGAAGCTATAAAAGGCATTAAATACGACACCACTCTTCAAGACGGAACTGGAATTGGAATGGGATTGGCAACTGCAGTTAACCGTTTAAAAGACAGTAAAGCAAAAAGTCGTGTTATCATCCTTCTTACCGATGGTGTTAACAATGCCGGATTTATCGAACCGGAAACCGCTGCTGACATTGCAAAACAATATGGAATAAAAGTATATACGATTGGTCTAGGAACCAACGGAATGGCAGAATCTCCATACGCTTATGCACCAAACGGAGGTTTCTTATTCAAAATGCAGAAAGTTGAAATCGACGAGAAGCTAATGAGAAACATCGCAAGAAAAACCGATGGAACTTATTTTAGAGCAACAAGCAACGATAAATTAGCAGAAATATACAACTCCATCAACAAATTGGAAACCACAGAAATTCAGGAATTAAAATTCTATGATTACGATGAAAAATACAGAGGGTTTGTTTTATTTGCAGCCTTTTTATTATTGCTTGAAGTTGGATTAAGAAATACAGTTTATAGAAGCTTTATTTAATATTTTAGTCGCAGTCACAGTTTACAGTTTACAACTAAAAACTGTGACTGTAAACTGCGACTGAGAACTAGAATTAAAAAATGGAATTAGACGAAAAAAAATATTTATACCTTTTAATACTCATCCCAATTGTGGTATGTGTTTTCCTTTTCAATATGTATTGGAAAAGAAGAAAACAGCTGGAATTTGGTGATTTGGAAATGGTAAAAAGATTAAGCCCTGAGAAATCAGTTTTTAAACCTGTTTTAAAAATTGTTGTAATTCTTCTGGCACTTACCTGCTTGATTATTGGTTTAGTAAATCCGAAAATCGGAACTAAAATGGAAACCGTAAAACGAGAAGGTATTGATATTGTTTTTGCTGTCGACGTTTCAAAAAGTATGCTTGCAGAAGACGTTGTTCCAAGCCGTTTAGAAAAGAGTAAACAATTGGTTTCGCAAATCATCAACAATTTAGGAAGCGACAGAATCGGAATTGTAGCTTATGCTGGAAGTGCCTTTCCTGTTTTACCGATAACATCAGATTATAGTGTTGCCAAAATGTTCTTGCAGAGCATGAGTCCAGGAATGGTTTCTTCACAAGGAACATCTTTGGATGAAGCTATTAGATTATCTGCCACTTATTTTGACGAAAAAAGCAAGACGAGTAAATTATTAATTCTAATTTCTGACGGAGAAGATCATTCTGAAGGAGCAACCGCCGCGGCGGAAGAAGCCAACAAAATAGGAATGAAAATCATAACCATTGGTGTTGGAACAGAAAAAGGAGGAACAATTCCGTTAAAAGAAAATGGTGTTGTAAGAGGATATCAAAAAGATCAAAACGGAGAAACAGTAATCACAAAACTAAACCAGGAAGGTTTAAAAACAATTGCAAAAGCAACCAAAGGCGGTTATGTTTATGGCGGAAGCACAAAAGAAGTTTTAGAATATGTAAAAAACGCTTTAAACAATATTCAGAAAACAGAATTTGAAGCTACGCAAATGGCCGAATTCCAATCGCAATTCCAGTGGTTTATCGGATTTGCATTTTTACTGCTTTTACTTGATATTTTCTTATTAGAAAGAAAAACAAACTGGATCAAAGAGTTGGATTTATTTAACGAAAAGAAACAAAAAAGTTAGCCACTAATTGCTCGAATTTACACGAATAACAAATTGTTTAATTTGTGAAATTCAAAAAGAAATAAAAAAATTAGTGACAATTAGTGACATTCGTGTCAAAAAAAAATAAAAACTAAGAATGAAAAATTTACTTCTTTATATTTTACTAACCGTTTCTTTTGCAGTTTCTGCACAAGAGAAAGACAAATCATTGCCTGTTGGGAATGAAGAATATAAACAGAATAAATTTGTTGATGCTGAAGCAAACTATAGAATTTCGGAATCAAAATTTCCTAAAAAATCAACAGCGCCATATAATTTAGGAAACACTATTTATAGACAAAATCAGATTTCTGAGGCTAAATACGCTTACGCGAAAGCCATAAAAAATGCCAAAACGCGACCTGAAAAACACAAGGCTTATCATAATCTTGGAAATACTTTCATGAAAGAGAAAGATTATACTCAGGCAGTAGAAGCTTACAAACAAGCTTTACGAAATGATCCAACGGATGAGGAAACGCGTTACAATTATGCCTACGCAAAACAAAAATTAAAAGAGAATCCTCCTAAAAACGATCAGAACAAAGACAAGAATAAGGATAAGGACAAAAACAAGGATAAAAATAAAGATAAAGACAAGGACAAAAATAAAGATCAGAACAAAGACAAGGATAAAAAAGACGACAAAGGCGATCAGGATAAAGACAAAAAAGATGGCAAAAATGATCCTAAGAAAGACGACAAGTCAGACAATCAGGGACAGCCAAAACCACAGCCAGGCGGCATATCTAAAGAACGTGTTCAGAATTTATTAGATGCCGTTAACAACGAAGAAAAGAAAATTCAGGATAAAGTTAACGCTCAAAAAGTAAAAGGAAACCCAAAGAAAACAGAAAAAGACTGGTAAAATAAGTTGAATCGTTTAATCGTTTTATTTGTTATTACAAAACGGTTAAACGATTAAACAGTTAAACAAACAACGATTAAAACAAGTAATGAAAAGATATTTAATTCTATTCCTACTCACTTTTCAAGGACTAATGGCTCAAGTACAATTTGAAGCCAAAGTCAGCAAAAATACACTTGGATTGAACGAAAGACTTCGTATAGACTTCATCATGAATGTTGACGGAGACAACTTCGAACAACCTGCTTTTGAAGGATTCAGACTTGTTGCAGGACCAAGTCAGCAAATCAGCCAGTCTTGGATAAACGGAAGAAGTTCTTTTCAAAAAATTTACTCTTATATTTTACAGCCCGAAAGAAAAGGAGCACTTCTAATTAAACAGGCTTCAATAGAATATAATGGACAAGTTTATAAAACTTCTCCAATCAAAGTTACCGTTACCAACGCTGTTGCACAAGAAAGAGATCCAAACGACAGACCTCCCGGATCACCAAATGAATTATTGACTTTGGTTGCAGAGATTTCTAAAACAAATCCGTATCTGAACGAACCAATTACAGTAGTTTACAAACTCTATTTCAACAACATTGGAGTTACTGGTTTTAAAGAATTGGCTAAACCAAAATACAATGATTTCTGGAATCAAAATATTGATATTAAGCAACTGGCAATTGAAGAAGGTTCTTTTCAGGGTCAGAGATGTTATTATGTGATTTTAAAGAAAACTATTTTATATCCTCAAAAATCAGGAAAACTAACTATAGAACCCCTTTCGTTAGACATTGGGATACAAGTAGCTTCTGGTAAAATAAATATGTTTGGTCAGGTAATTCCAGTAGATGACAACAGAGTAGTTTCTGCCGGAGCCAAAACAATCAATGTAAAACCATTACCTGAAGCAGGTAAACCAGAAGGTTTTACAGGTGCTGTTGGTAAGCTGAACTTTACTGTTACGCCATCCAAAACAACACTTAAAAATGGCGAAGGTCTTGATTTAATTGTTAGTGCGCAGGGAACTGGAAATATGAAGTTATTTACACTTCCAAAACCTGTTGTACCTAATGCATTGGAAATGTATGACCCTGTTCATGATGAAAGCGTAACCACTTCGTTAGCAGGAATGTCTGGAAGAATTTCGGACAAATATACTATCGTTCCTCAATACAGAGGAAAATATGCGATTAAACCAATGCAGTTTTCGTATTTCGATTTGAGTTCTGGTACTTATAAAACCATAACCTCAAAAGAAATTATGGTTGATGTTCTGGACGGACCGACACCAGCAGAAGCAAATACAGGAACGGCTTCTAAAAATGCAATTGCTCAAACGGATCATTTTAAAAACATCAAATCTAAAACAGTTTTAATTCCTATTGCTAAAAAAGAGTTTTACGGTTCAGATTTGTATTTAGGTTTATTGTTTGCCCCTTTCATCATCATTCCGCTTATTATTTTAGCTAAGAAGAAAAAAGAGGCTATGGACAGTGATGTTACCGGAAACAGAATTAGAATGAACAATAAACTGGCCAAAAAATATCTGTCTCAGGCTAAAAAACATCTTAACAATAAAGAACCTTTCTATATCGCATTAGAAAAAGCAATGCACAATTTCCTAAAAGCGAAATTGCATATAGAAACTTCAGAAATGAGTAAGGATAATATCAGAGAATTGTTATTGTCCAGAAACGCCAATGCAGAAACTGTTCAGAATTTTATTGATTTGACTGAAAACTGTGAATTTGCGCGTTATGCACCAGCATCAAGCGCTTCGATTCAACAGGATTATAACAAAGCGGTATTGATTATTTCTGAACTAGAAAAACAGATTGTTTAGTTTTTTTTTACCGCAAAGTACGCTAAGAAAATTGATTTAGATTGCGTTGAATTTAAGTTCGCAAAGTTGAAGATCTTATTACAATATTTTAGAAAATGAAAAATATACTATATCTCTTTTTATTCATCTCACAGGTTTTCTTTGCGCAAGGACGCTTTGAAGCAGGAAATGCGTTATACCAAAAAGGACAATACAAAGAAGCTGTACAGGTTTATGAAAACATAGTAAAAGAAGATAAATTACAATCTGCTGAATTGTATTTTAATCTCGGAAACTGTTATTACAAACTAAATCAGGTTGCGCCTTCGATTTACAATTATGAAAAAGCATTGGTTTTAAAACCAAATGATCCAGAAACCTTAAACAACTTAAAGTTTGCTAAAAAGCTGACAATCGATGAGATTAAAGAAGTTCCAAAAGTTGGTTTTGCCAAATTGATTCAGAACTTTACTTCTATTTTTGATTATAATATGTGGGCAAAAATTGCTGTTGCAATTGGATTTGTCTTTTTACTGAGCTTTATTGGTTATTACTTTTCAAAAGCAACCATTTCAAAAAGAATCTATTTTGTTGGAATGTTCATTTTCCTGATTGCTTTTGCTTTAAGCATATCGGCTGCTGTAGCTGAAAAACGTCATTTTGACAACGATCGTGTTGCTATTGTTTTTTCTGAAATGAGCCAGGTTCGCGCAAAACCTCAAAAATCTGCCAACGGTATTATTCTGTTACATGAAGGAGCAAAAGTTTATGTTTTAGAAACCACAGCTGACTGGAAAAAAGTCGAATTAACAGATGGAACCCAAGGCTGGATTGAATCTTCAACCATCAAAGAAGTAAAATAAATTTTAAAAATATTCAAATAAAAAATTCCAAATTCCAATTTTAAAATTGGGATTTGGAATTTCTCTTTTTTTGGGAATTTATTTTTAATTTACTGCATCAACCAGTCGTACAAACTCTGCTCTGTAACCTTCATCATCATTTTGCAAACCGGATTTTGCCAGTCTTTTTATATCTGAACTAGAAGTATTGGCAATATATTTTGAGTCACGCAATTTTAATCCGAACCAGGAAACTGCAGTTGCAAATTTGAAATCTGGAGAACTGTTTTCTAGACTCGTTTTCTTATCTGCTATTACATTTACTATTTCAATGCTTTTATCGCCATCAGGTTTTTTATATCTAAATTTCACTGTAGCTAATTCATCACTATGATTTTCAGACACTTTCTGTGTTTTGGTATATTTTAAGTCTGACGGAATGTAATCACTTTCAACCCCAACAGGAATTATTTCATATAAAGCTGTAACGGAGTGTCCGCTTCCTAATTCACCAGCATCAATTTTATCATTTTTAAAATCTTCAGCATTTAGTTTTCGGTTTTCATAACCAATCAATCGATATGCCAGAACATAATTCGGATTAAACTCAATTTGGATTTTTACATCTTTCGCTATGGCAAACATAGAACCTTTAAATTCTTTTCCAAGAAAACGATTGGCTTCCTGAATGTTATCGATATAAGCGTAATTTCCGTTTCCTTTATCGGCTAGAATTTCCATTTTAGAATCTTTATAATTTCCCATTCCAAATCCTAAAACAGTCAAGTAAACACCCGATTCTCTTTTTTGTTCAATCAATTTCAGCATATCATCATCGGTAGAAGCTCCAACATTAAAATCACCATCAGTGGCTATAACTACTCTGTTATTTCCTCCTTTAATAAAATTTTCCTGTGCCAGTTTGTAAGCTAATTCGATTCCTTCTCCTCCCGCTGTGCTTCCGCCTGCGTGCAACTCATCAAAGGCATCCATAATTTCATCTTTGTTTTCGCCAGATGTTGGCTCCAAAACTACACCAGCTGAACCTGCGTAAACTACAATCGAGACTCTGTCGGTACTGCGAAGTTCTTTCACTAAGATTTTCATGGATTCTTTTAACAATGGTAATTTATTGGGTTCATCCATAGAACCCGAAACATCCACTAAAAAAACCAAATTAGTAGCCGGCAAATGTGCCATTGGAACGTCCTTTCCCTGCAAACCAATCTTTAGCAATCGGCTGTTTTTATTCCAAGGACAATCGCTGTATTCCGTATGAATTGCAAAAGGATGCTGGCCATCTGGCTGCGGATATTTGTATTTGAAAAAATTAATCATTTCTTCTACGCGAACAGCGTCTTTTGGCACTTTTTGTCCTTCGTTAATAAATCGGCGAATATTGGTATAAGATGCATTATCAACATCTATAGAAAAAGTAGAAAGTGGAGATTTAATCGGCGATTCAAACGGATTTTCTTCTAGTCCTGCATAGCTCTCTGTGTTGGGTTCTGGCATATATTCTTCGTCTAAAACGGAATCCGTTGTGGCTACTGCAATTTCACTTGCATCTGCACTCTCTTCTGTAGCATAATCAGCTTTCTTACAGCTGAAAATAGTAAGTACAAGGAATGCCATCATAAAGAAATTAAAATTTCTCATAAAGTAATTTTTTAAAGATTAGTAAATAAATTTTGGTTTCAAATAAGGACTAGCATTCCGGATGTACTAGAGGCGATTATTTGCAATTTTCGAGTATGCAAAATCGTGCCAAAAAATTTAAAATTATTTTTCTTACGAGAAAATAATTTTGGAAACCTTGATTTTTAAGGGAATTCTTTAGAAAATATTTTTTAGTTCTGTCATTCCACACAGAATTGTAGAGACGCACCGCAGTGCGTCTACGTTCAGCATATCGGCAACGATTGTGTTAAGCACTGGAATGATTTTTTTTGCCACAGATTAAAGGATTTCAAAAGATTAATCCATTTAATCATTTTAATCTGTGGCAAAAAAAATCGTGAAACTAAAACTGATAAACTTTCTCAGGCGTCACACAAAAATCCAGTTTGATATCCGATTCAAAAACATCATCAATCTCGTTCACAGGTTCGAAAAATGAAAGTCCGATTTTGATGGTTTCTGGTTTGCACTCTGAAAGGAATTTATCATAAAACCCTTTTCCATAACCAATTCGGTTTCCCAAAACATCATACGCCAAAAGTGGTACAAAAACAACTTCCACTTTAGACGATGGCACTTCAATTCCATCAACAGGTTCTGGAATATTGTATTCATTTTTCTTTATTTTGGTATTGTCTGTTAAAAGAAAATGAGTCATTTTTCTAGATTCAAAATCACTTTTAGAAATCAGGATTTCTTTGTCTTTTCCAGAAAGTAAGTGCAGGACAAATTCGGTATTTACTTCTTTATGTTCTTCAATCGGAAGAAAAACATGATAATAACTTTTATCCCAAATTGGCATTTGGATTAATTGATTGGCAATCGCCAGACTTTTTTCTTCTATTTCATCAAAAGAAAGTGCTTTACGTAGATTTTTGTATTCTGTTCGGAGTTCTTTTTTACTCGTCGGCATTGTCTGGGGTTTTAGATAAATGATAAATAGCATCGCCTTCGTAAACTATCGGCGAATGGTTGGCATTAATTACATAACCATCATGCGGTGCTTTGATCTTCTGTTCAAATTTCCCAAAGGGATCTGTAATAATGGCTAAGATAGTTCCTTTGGTTACAAATTTTCCAATCAAATTAAAATCATGCAGTAAACCCGAACATTTCGCACGAAGCCAAACCGATTGTTTGATATAAATGGAAGGTGTCAATGCTGGTTCTGCGATTTGTTTGGCATCCAACATTTCCAAATAATGAAGCAAACGTTTGGTTCCTAAAACACCCTGATTGGCAATTTCGTTATTGATATCCAAAGATTTCCCACCTTCAAAAAGAAGCATTTTTACATTGGCATTTTCAGACGTTTTTCTAAAAGAGCCATTTATATTTTTAGAATACAAAGTAAATGGTGCATTAAAAACATCGGCCAAAACTTTCAGATCAGGATTGTTTTCGGTAATTCTAATCTGAGGCGCATTGAAACGGCTTGCTCCTCCGGCATGAAAATCGACTGCATAATCTAAAATCGGCAAAATTTCTTCGACTATATGATAGGCAAATCGGCTCGCCAAAGAACCTTTTTTACTTCCTGGGAAAACTCGGTTTAAATCCCGACCATCCGGAAACTCTCTTGATTTATTGACAAAACCGTACATATTAATCACCGGAATACAAATAATGGTACCGCGAGAAGGTCTGTTAATTTTTTTACTGATGATCTGACGAACAATTTCAACACCATTGATTTCGTCTCCGTGAATTCCTGCAGAAAATAAAACAACAGGGCCTTCATGCTTGGAACGACGCACAATAACAGGAATATTCAACTTAGTTGTGGTATGCAGTCTAGCGATTTCGACGTTTATGGTTCTATGTTCTCCCGGCAAAATCGATTCGCCAAAAATAACTAATGGAGCACTATTTTTCATGTAGAATTATAAAATCTAAATATAGAAATTATTCTTTTGATTTCGTAAATTTGAAACTAATTCAATGTTAAGCTTCATTTGGAAATCGGAATGGTTTTTGAAAAAAGCTTTTCGGATATCTTCAGAAACAAAAAAGAATGCAAAAACCAGCCTTAGATCTTCAAATTTTAACTTTGCCAGACAATCCCGGCGTTTATCAATATTATGATAAAGACGGGAAAATCTTGTATGTTGGTAAAGCCAAAAATTTAAAAAAAAGGGTTTCTTCCTATTTCAATAAAATTCACGATACAGCCAAAACCAATGTTTTGGTCAAAAAAATCGTGACTATAAAACACATCGTAGTTCCAACCGAAACCGATGCACTTTTACTGGAAAACAATTTAATAAAAACACTTCAGCCAAGATATAATGTACTGCTTCGTGATGACAAAAGTTATCCGTGGATCTGCATTAAAAAAGAACCTTTTTCGAGAATATTTCTAACGAGAAGAATGGTCAAAGACGGCTCGGAATATTTTGGTCCGTATACCAATTTCAAAATGGTTTATACGATTCTAGATTTGATTAAAGAATTGTATCCGCTTCGAACTTGTAATTATGATCTGAGTGAATCGAATATTAATTCTGGTAAATTCAAAGTTTGTCTGGAATATCATATTGGCAATTGCAAAGGTCCATGCGAAGGTTTGGAACCTTTAGAAGAATACCAAAGACAAGTCAATGCTATTCGAGAAATCCTGAAAGGAAACTTCAAAGAAAGTTTGAAGGATTTCAAAAAATTGATGAATACTTATGCGCAGAATCTTCAGTTTGAAGAAGCACAGAAAATCAAAGAAAAGATTGAAGTTTTAGAGAATTATCAATCCAGATCAACGATAATCAATCCGAAGATTACCAATATTGATGTTTTCTCGATTGTCTCTGATGAAAGTGCCGCTTATGTCAATTTCCTTCAGATTTCGCATGGTTCAATTATTCGTTCACATACTTTAGACATCAAGAAAAAATTGGATGAAAGCGATGAAGAATTATTAGAATTAGCGATTGTAGAATTGCGTGAACGCTTTCAGTTATTGTCTAAAGAAATCATTGTTCCTTTCGAATTGGATTTAGGCGAAAACATAAAAGTAACCGTTCCACAACTTGGAGACAAAAAACAGATTCTGGATTTATCAATTCGAAATGCAAAATTCTACCGAATCGAACAATTAAAACAATTACAGATTGTAGATCCGGATCGTCACGTAAACCGAATTATGGCACAAATGCAGAAAGATTTACGTCTTCCTGTTGAGCCAAGACATATAGAATGTTTTGATAACTCGAATATTCAGGGAACAAATCCAGTTGCGGCTTGTGTGGTTTTTAAAGACGGAAAACCAAGCAAAAAAGATTATCGTCATTTCAATGTAAAAACCGTTGAAGGTCCAGACGATTTTGCTTCGATGACCGAAATCGTGTACCGCCGTTATAAAAGATTATTAGATGAGAACGAACCACTTCCGCAATTAATTATTATCGACGGTGGAAAAGGACAGCTTTCATCTGCTTTAAAAAGTATTGATGAATTAGGATTACGAGGTAAAATTGCGATCATCGGTATCGCAAAACGTTTGGAAGAACTTTTTTATCCGGGCGATTCCATTCCGTTATATCTGGATAAAAAATCAGAAACTTTAAAAGTAATTCAGCAGTTACGAAACGAAGCGCACCGATTCGGAATTACGTTCCATAGAGATAAACGAAGTAAAGCGGCTTTGAATTCTTCAGTAGAAAGCATACCCGGAATTGGCGAAAAAACCATGACAACCTTAATTCAGCATTTCAAAAGTGTTAAAAGATTAAAATTGGCCACGGAAAAAGAAATTGCAGGCGTTATAGGTGTTTCTAAAGCCAAAAAAATTGTCGAATTTTATCATCCTAAAGAGAATTAATTTATTTTGAAAAAGCACTTTTTACATATTGGTTTACTTTTCTTTTTTGCTGTTTCATACAGTCAAAATGAAGTGTCGATTATGCAAAAAGATAAAAGTGAATTCAAAGTAAATTTTGCAGATGGTTTTGAATCTTTAAAAATCAAAAATTCCAAAACCAAACAAACACAACTTATCGATAATCTAGAAGCTTCGATAACCGACAAACCTTCTCATCTGGAAATAAACGATTACAATTTTGATGGTTTTACAGATTTTGCCGTTTATCATACCGATGATGGAATGGGAGTTTATACCATTTATCAAATTTTTATCTTTAATCCAAAGAACAAACAATTTGAGAGTTTAAAATTCCCATCCAACTTTAATCCACAATGCGATATGTTTTGCGATATAAAAGTGGACAAAACCAAAAAAACCCTGACATCGAGTTGCAGAGGTGGCGCAAAATTTCATACCGATTTCTGGAAATATGACAAGAACAAAAAGTTAATACTAGCACAAACACTATCGGATTAAGAATAAACCCAAAAAAATTGCCGACTTTTACAAAACTAACTTGCAAATTTTTATGCGCCCGAATCAGTTTTCTATTTTAAATATCTCATCAAAAGAACTTCTTTCCAATACAATTTGGAAAGCAGTCTCTATGATATTTGTCTTGTTGGTTCTTTTTTCACAAAAATCATTCTCACAGGAAATAAAAAAAGACAGTATAAAAAGACCTAAAATCGGATTGGTATTAAGCGGTGGTGGTGCCAAAGGTTTCGCTCATATCGGAGTGCTTAAAGTTTTGGAAGAAGCCGGAATCAAAATCGATTATATTGGCGGCACCAGTATGGGGTCTGTAATTGGCGGATTGTATGCTTCTGGTTACAATGCCTCACAAATTGATTCTATTTTCAAAAAAACCAATTTCGACGAATTAATAAGTGATTATATTCCGCGATCCTCCAAAAACTTTTACGGCAAAAAGAATGACGAATTGTATGCCATCGTTTTACCATTTAGTAATTTTAGAGTTGGCATTCCGGAAGCACTTTCTAAAGGAATGTATAATTATAATTTATTGAGCAGTTTAACTCGAAATGTTCGTCATGTTCGAGACTTCAATCAGCTGCCAACTCCTTTTTTATGCATTGGAACTAATATAGAAACGGGCGAAGAAGTTTTGTTGAACAAAGGAAATCTGGTTCAGGCCATGATGGCGAGCGCCGCTTTCCCATCCCTATTTACTCCGGTAGAAATTGATGGCAATTTATTGGTTGACGGAGGTGTTGTAAACAATTATCCAATTAATGAAGTTCGAAAAATGGGCGCCGATATTATTATTGGTGTTGATGTTCAAGACGACTTGATGAAAAGAAAAAACCTGAAAAATGCCACCCGAATTCTGGTTCAGATTACCAATCTGCAATCTATCGAAAAAATGAAAGGCAAAATAAAAGACACTGATGTTTATATTAAACCAGACATTCGTGACTACGGTGTAATTTCATTTGACAAAGGAGAAGAAATCATCCGAAAAGGAGAAGAAGCGGCTTTTGCGGTTTATGAAAAAATTAAAACATTATCTAACGAAACCACTTTTTACAAAAAACCAAAATTAAAAGTTGCTACAGATACAATTCATATCGAAAAAATTAATACTGATCAATTAGATAATTACACTAAAGAATACATTCGCGGTAAACTTCGTTTTAAACCAGGAAGTACCATTACTTACAACAATCTAAAAGCTGGAATTAACAATTTAAATGCTACACAAAACTTTAGCGCCATCTCCTATTGTTTACAGCCAAACGGCGACAAAGATGATTTGGATTTAGTTTTAAGAGAAAATCCAACGCAGACCTATTTGAAATTAGGGCTTCATTACGACGGACTTTATAAAAGCGGTATCTTATTAAATTTAACCCATAAGAAAACTTTCTTAAAAAACGATGTTACCTCACTGGACGTTATTTTGGGAGATAATTTCAGATATGATTTGAATTATTATGTTGAAAACGGATTTAACATCAGCTTTGGTTTCCGCTCCAGATTGAATCAATTCAATCGAAATGTAACAACCAGTTTAAGTAATTTGGTTTATGATAATCCAGGTGTCAATTTAATTAATGTAGATTTCATGGACTTGAATAATCAGGCATACTTCCAGACTATTTTTGTACAAAAGTTCCTGATGGGAGGCGGTTTAGAATACAAATATTTAAAAATCAATTCACCTACACTTGCCAACGAAGAAAACATCATTGACAAAAGCAGTTATTTTAGTGCATTTGCTTATTTGAAATACGATTCATTGGACGAAAAATACTATCCAAGTTCCGGATTATATTTTTCCACAGATTTACAGACTTATCTCGCATCTTCAGATTACACGAACACTTTTAAACCGTTTTCGATGGCAAAAGCGGAAGTTTCTTTTGTGAATACCCTTTTCCCAAAAGCCACTTTTAGAATTGATGCCGATGCCGGTTTTACTTTTGGCAACAGCAGTGTTCCATTCTTTGATTATATTTTGGGAGGTTACGGTTATAGCAAAATCAATAACTTTAATTATTTTTATGGTTACGATTTCTTGAGTATTGCTGGAAACAGTTTCATCAAAACGGGAATTACTTTGGATTATGAGATTCTGAAAAAGAACCACATCAACCTTTCTGCTAATTTTGCCAATTTAGGAAATGATATTTTCAGCGGTGTGGATTGGATTTCGATGCCAAAATATACAGGTTATGCCGTAGGTTACGGATTGGAAACCATTATTGGCCCAATTGAAGTTAAACAATCTTGGTCGCCAGAAATGTCACGAAGTTTTACTTGGTTTAGTATCGGATTTTTATTTTAGTAATAAACATTTTTCCTATATATTTGGCTGAATAAAAAAGCATCTCGAATTAATTTAATGCTAAAAAAATACAATTTGTAATTTTAATTAATAAAAATTACGATATTTGCTGTGATGAAAACTAAATGGACAGGTTTATTAGAGTATCTTCAATTCCTAATCAAGAGAAATCCTGAATAATGGCTCTATCGAATTGAGATAAATTAGTCAATTAAAATTGGCTATTGACTCTACAATTCAAATTTTCGATTTATCTAATTTACAAATTATCTAATTGAAAAAGCCATGCCACTATATCACAAACTTGGGGACTTCCCTCAAAAAAGACACATCCAATTCGAAAAACCAAACGGCGGATTTTATTACGAACAGTTATTTGGAACAGAAGGTTTCCATGGACATTCGTCATTGTCTTATCATGTTCACAGACCAACTCAGGTTAAAGAAATTTTAAACTCGTATTCGGTTGAACCAAAAATTGCAATCGGAAAAAATATAAAATCATTACTTTTTAAAGGTTTTGAACTGAAGCCCGAAAATGATTTCCTGGACAGCCGAAAAGCCATGTTAGTCAATAAAGACTGTATTATTGGTTTGGCTGCGCCGAAAGAATCGCTTCGAAATTATTTCTACAAAAATGCCGATGCAGATGAAATGCTTTTCATTCACAGAGGAAAAGGAAAATTAAGAACCATGTTAGGGAATATTCCGTTTGAATATGGAGATTATTTGATTATTCCGCGTGGCATTATTTACCAAATTGATTTCGAAACAGAAGACAATCGACTATTTTATGTAGAATCATATTCTCCATTTTATACTCCAAAACGATACAAAAACCAATCTGGTCAGCATTTAGAACATTCTCCATTTTGTGAGCGTGATTTTATTTTGCCAAACGAACTGGAAACGCATGACGAAAAAGGCGATTTTTTAATTAAAATCAAAAAAGAAGGCATGATGCATGAAGTGGTTTATGCTACTCATCCTTTTGATGTTGTGGGTTGGGACGGATACAACTTTCCGTACGGATTCTCCATTCACAATTTTGAACCTATAACGGGACGCGTGCACCAACCGCCTCCAGTACATCAAACCTTTGAAACAGCCACTTTTGTTGTTTGTTCATTCTGCCCAAGACTTTACGATTATCACCCAAAAGCTATTCCGGCTCCATACAACCACAGCAATATAGATTCTGACGAAGTACTGTATTATGTAGATGGCGATTTTATGAGCCGTAATAATATTGAGCAAGGTCATATCACTTTACACCCAAAAGGAATTCCGCATGGCCCTGCGCCTGGCGCAATGGAACGCAGTATTGGTCACAAAGAAACTTTAGAATTAGCCGTTATGGTAGATACTTTCCGTCCTTTAATGGTTACAGAGGAAGCTATGGGGCTTGACGATGGACAATATTATAAATCCTGGACGGAATAGTTAACCTTCTTAACTGCAAAGTTCGCAAAGATTTTACGCAAAGAGCGCGATGATTACTTTGCGAACCTTGCGTAAAATCTTTGCGAACTTTGCGGTTAGAAAAAATCTTAAACACAACATTTCGGAAAAATCAATTAAACGATTAACCGATTAAACAAATAAACATCATGTCAAAAGAAGTAAAATCAGTAGAATACGGATTAGAGAAAATATTTGAAGGAGCACAGGATTTCCTTCCATTATTAGGAACAGACTATGTAGAATTTTACGTAGGGAATGCAAAACAAGCGGCACATTATTACAAATCTGCATTTGGATACCAGTCATTGGCTTATGCTGGATTAGAAACTGGAGTAAAAGACAGAGCCTCTTATGTTATCAAACAAGATAAAATACGAATTGTTTTAACAACTCCATTAACAGCAGATTCTCCAATCAACGAACATTTGAAAAAACACGGAGACGGAGTAAAAGTGGCAGCACTTTGGGTTGAAGACGCTACAAAATCTTACGAAGAAACCATGAAACGTGGCGCACGCTCTTTCATGGAACCAACAGTTGAGGAAGATGAATTTGGACAAGTAGTTCGTTCCGGAATTTACACTTATGGAGAAACCGTTCACATTTTTGTAGAAAGAAAAAACTACAACGGTGTTTTCTTGCCAGGTTACAGAGAATGGAAATCTGACTTTAATCCAGAACCAACAGGGTTAAAATACATCGATCACATGGTTGGAAACGTAGGTTGGAACGAAATGAACACTTGGGTAAAGTTCTACGAAGACGTTATGGGATTCGTAAACTTCCTGTCTTTTGATGACAAACAAATTACTACAGAATATTCTGCTTTGATGAGTAAAGTAATGTCAAACGGAAACGGAAGAATTAAATTCCCAATCAACGAACCAGCTGAAGGAAAGAAAAAATCACAAATCGAAGAATATTTAGATTTCTACGGCGGACCTGGAATTCAGCATATTGCTATTGCTACAGATGATATTATTAAAACAGTATCTCAGTTAAGAGCACGCGGTGTTGAATTTTTATCAGCTCCTCCTCATACTTATTATGAAGCAATTCCTGAAAGATTAGGTGTTCATATGGATATGATGAAAGAAGATTTGAACGAAATCGAAAAGCTGGCTATCATGGTCGACGCAGACGAAGATGGTTATCTTTTACAAATATTTACAAAACCTGTTCAGGACAGACCAACGCTTTTCTTCGAAATTATTCAAAGAATGGGTGCAAAAGGGTTTGGTGCAGGTAACTTTAAAGCGCTGTTTGAGTCAATTGAGAGAGAACAAGAATTAAGAGGAACTTTGTAAAAATGCATTTTTTTTGCATTTAAACGAGGATTTCACCAAAAAACGATGCTTTTTTTGCAAATGTTATGTTAAACTTGACTTTGGCTATTTGAAATCTGAACTTTCTATCTATCTTTGCACTCGCAAATCAGGAAGGGGTGGTTTCCTTCCGAATTGATATAAATTTCATAATTTATAGTTTTTTGGTTAGTTAATAGCATAAAAACTCAGTCATCCTTGACTGAGTTTTTTTGTTTTGGTACATTTGGAATAGAATTTGCATTTATTTATCTTTATTATTGAATGTAAAAAATGCACTATGAAAAAACTCATATTCACTATATTAGCACTTACTTGCTTAGCCTTCGATTCACAAAAAGAGGATTCATTTGATACAGGAGAATTTTTCAAATTTAGAATTCACTACGGAATTGTAAATGCCGGATATGCCACTTTAGAATTAAAAGATGCGACCATCAGCAACAAAAAAGTATATCATGCTGTAGGTAAAGGCTATACAACTGGAATGTCGAAATTCTTTTTTAAGGTAGAAGACTTATACGAAAGTTATTTTGACAAAGAATCTGGAAACCCTTATCGATATGTTCGTAAAATTGACGAAGGTGGTTATACTAAAAATCAGGAAGGATTTTTCAACCAAAATGAAAATAAGGTCTTAGTAAAAGATTACAAAAGAAAATCGGAAAAAACAATTGTAATTACTGATAATGTGCAGGATATTGTTTCGTCTTTTTATTTTTTAAGAAACCATCCTAGCATCGACAAATTGAAATCTGGAGAAGCCATTACAATTGATATGTTTTTTGATGACGAAATCACAAAATTTAAGTTAAAATTTGTAGGCCGTCAAGATATTACAACTAAATTTGGCACAGTTTCCACGATGGTATTTAAACCTTTGGTACAGACTGGAAGAGTCTTCAAAGAAAAAGAAAGCTTAACGCTCTGGATCACAGATGACGACAACAAAATTCCAATTAGAATTAAAGCAGATCTGGCGGTTGGCTCGCTAAAAGCAGATCTTGATGAATATAAAGGATTGAAAAGTCCACTTAAAGTAAAAAAGAAATGAATTTAACTGATAATTCAGAAGCAATTTTAAAAGAAATTGATCTTAAATTTCAAGCCATAAACCAAAAAACCGATGTACAATTGGAAGGATTGCTTTGGGCTAAACCAATCACCTATTGGGATTACATTCAAACCGATGCTCTTTTAAATTTACAAATACAACGCACCACACTTCCTGATGAAATGGTATTTATCATGTACCATCAGGTAAACGAATTAATCTTCAAAATGATTTTGTGGGAAATTGATCAAATTGCTGAAAAAGAAAACATACAGGTTGATTTTTTCAGTGAAAGATTATCTAGAATTACAAGATATTTCGACATGCTTACCAATTCGTTCAGTATTATGGAGAACGGAATGGAAGTTGATCAATATATGAAGTTCAGAAACACACTTACACCGGCAAGTGGTTTTCAGAGCGCACAATACAGAATGATCGAATTTGCTTCTACTAATGTTATCAATTTAACAGATCGCAGATACAAAGCCAATTTTGACGAAAACACCGATCTTGAAACTAGTTTTGAACATCTATATTGGCAGGCAGCTGGAAAAGATTATCATACTGGCGAAAAATCGTATTTGCTACAGGAATTTGAAAATAAATATAAAGTTCAGTTTCTCAGACAAATGTCTACTTTTAAAACAAAAAATATCTGGCAAAAATTTTCTCAGCTTCCAGAAACTGATCAGCAAAATCCCGAATTAATTTCGGCCATGCGCCATTACGATAAAACGGTGAATATCACTTGGGTTATGCAGCATCTTAATACCGCTAGAAAATATATTTTGGAAAGCGGAAAAGGGAATGGAGAAGCTACAGGAGGAAGCGATTGGCAAAAATATATGCATCCAAAATACCAAAGACGCATCTTTTTTCCTAAATTGTGGACCGAAGAAGAATTGTCCAATTGGGGAAATGAAACCGAGGTTTAATTTCGCCGCAAAAATCCCAAAAGTTTGAAAAAAGCAGTCGTAATTTTAATTGTCTTGTTTTCTATTTTTTCATGTAAAAAAGCAGAAGAAAAAGTAGAAACCAAAATTACTAAACCAGCAACCAAAAAAATAGAATTCGGTTTTAATTACGCAGATTTTAATGTTGTTAATGACACAATCTCAAAAGGAGATTCTTTCGGATCGATTTTACAAAGTCAGAATATTGGAAATAAAAAAGTACATGACATTGTAGAACAGGTTAAAGATTCTTTTAATGTAAGATCTATTCGTTACAACAAACCTTTTACTTTACTTCGTTCAAAAAACAAAACCAACAATCTTCAGGTTTTTATTTATCAGCCCGACGCTTTAAGTTATTATGTAATTGATTTACGTGACAGCATTGCCAAAGCTTATAAAAAAATAAAGCCTGTTACTTTAAAAAGAAAAATGATTGGTGGTGTTTTAAAAAGTTCTTTATCTGAAACTTTAGGAAACGAAAGTGTAGAAACCGCTTTGGCCAGCAGAATTACAAAAGTATTTTCTTGGTCTATTGACTTCTTCAAACTAAAAAAAGGAGATCGTTACGGATTAATTTTTACAGAACGTTTTATCAACGGAAAAACATATGACGGTGTAGAAAATCTTGAAGCTGCATTTTTTGAATATAAGGGTAAAATTGTTTACGCCTTTCCTTTTGAAAAAGATACTACTTCTGGAAAAATTGAATATTATGATGATGAAGGAAAAACGCTTAAAAACTTCTTCTTAAAAACACCAATAAAATTCAGCCGAATCACTTCAAGATTCACTATGAACAGATTTCACCCTGTACAGCATACTTGGAAAGCACACAAAGGAACCGATTATGCGGCTCCAACTGGAACACCAATTTCCACCACAGCATCTGGAGTTGTTGAAACAACAGGATATACAGCAGGAAACGGAAACTTTGTAAAAGTAAAACACAACGGAACCTACTCTACTCAATATTTACACATGTCAAAAATCCTGGTTCGCCGCGGACAGCGTGTAACACAAGGACAAACTATTGGTTTAGTCGGAAGCACAGGTTTAGCTTCTGGCCCTCACGTTTGTTACCGTTTCTGGAAAAATGGCGTTCAGGTAGATGCGCTTCGATTGAATCTTCCAACAGGAGAATCGTTGACAGGAAGTGACAGAACTCGTTTCATGCAACAAATTGAACCTTTGAAAAGAGAATTAGACAGCATTGGGAACCTGTAAACAAACCTTCTTTATAAGTTTAAGTATGAAAAGTACACGCCTTAGAACTATTTATCATGAAACTTTTTCGGGTTTAAAACTATTTTACAGAGACACTAATCTCTCCGAAAATTTAATTTCAAATTATAAAATCGGACAGATTATTCAAGAAAAAGGTTTTACCGACATGAGTTCGATTGGCGGAGGACTTTCGGGAAATTTGAGATATTTAATTGCGAGTTCCCAACCAAAAGATTTATCAAAATTTAATCCTGGTTCTGCAAAAATTGGTCATTTTCTTTTAGATTCAATTGCTTATTTTAAAGTATTGGATATTCAGAAAATCGACAACAAAACACAGGTTTTTCTTTTGAATATTCCTGATATTTCTATTTCACTTTTTAAAAATTCCTCTTCCAATTTAGAAGAAGAAATTATAGAAAAAGCTCAAAAACGCTTTCGCGAAAAAATCGATTTGCCTTTAATTCCGGAATTACAAACCGAAGAATGGAAAGAAAGAACCAAATTGCCACTTGGAATGGATGAAAATGGATTATTATTTTTTGATGATTCTAAAATTAAAACAGAATCTCCAAAAAGAATTGATGTTGATATTACTAAGAAAGTTATAGAAATTAATAAAAAGCCATGGTGGAAGTTTTGGTGATTATATGAAAAACGGGATTTTATATTTTACATTTCTAATTTTATTTTCCTGTGGAAATCAACCATATGAATTGCGATTTGACAAGTATGAAGATTTAAAAGAAACAACAAATCCAAGAATTAAAGGATGGTTTCCCAATATTATCAATTCTGATTCTTATGATTTGAGAAGCGATTCACATCTTAATATTTGTGATTTTGTCAAATTCAGTTATTCTGAAAACCAGAGTTATGATTCTATTTTCTTAAAAAATCCAAAAGTTACAGTCGCTTCATTTCAACAAAAAATAAAAGAAAACGAAAATCTCAAACCAAAATGGTTTCCCAATTCTGAAGAAATAAATCTAAATGATTTTGAAATTGTTTTAGCAGATGGATTTGATGTTGCAAGAAAAAAATCAACAAAAGAAATATTTTGTATTTGTAATCCTTATCGTTTTCCAATTCGATAATTTATCATAAAACGTTTTCGTAACTAATTGTTATATAATCGCGAACCGTTCCCCTTTTAAAAGTTATTTCAGTATTTTTGTGTTTCAGAAAACAAACTCAATTATAGATAAAAATGGCTTTAAACACAACAAACCCAACCGGGACTGAAGCGTGGAAAAATCTCCAAAATCACTATAACGCAATTCACGAAACCACAATACAGGAATTGTTTCAACGAGATAGTGCACGTGCCGAAAAATTTCATTTACAATGGAATGACTTTTTAGTAGATTATTCTAAAAATAATATCAGTCAGGAAACTGTTTCTCTTTTATTAGAATTAGCAAATTCAATTGGATTAAAAGATGCAATTTCTCAATATTTTGGAGGAGAATTAATCAACCAAACTGAAAATCGCGCTGTATTACACACTGCTTTACGCGCTCCAGAATCAGCAGTTATTACTGTTGATGGAGAAAATGTAATTCCAGAAGTTTTCGAAGTAAAAAATAAAATCAAACAATTTACAGAAGAAGTTATTTCCGGTCAAAGAAAAGGATACACAGGAAAAGCTTTTACTGACATTGTAAATATCGGAATCGGTGGTTCTGACCTTGGTCCTGTTATGGCTGTAGAAGCTTTACAGTTTTACAAAAACCATTTAAATACTCATTTCGTTTCCAATGTTGATGGCGATCACGTAAACGAAATCATCAAAAAATTAAATCCTGAAACTACTCTTTTTGTAATTGTGTCTAAGACTTTTACGACTCAGGAAACACTTTCGAATTCAGTAACTATTAAAGAATGGTTTTTAAAATCGGCTTCTCAGGAAGATATCGCTAAACATTTCGTAGCTGTTTCGACCAACATTCAGAAAGTAACAGAATTCGGAATTAATCCAGACAATGTTTTCCCAATGTGGGACTGGGTTGGAGGAAGATTTTCTTTATGGAGTGCCGTTGGATTAAGTATTGCATTGGCAGTTGGTTTTGACAATTACAATGATTTACTGAAAGGTGCCAACGAAATGGATGAGCATTTCAAATCAGCAGAATTTGACGAAAACATCCCAACAATATTGGCTTTGTTAAGTATTTGGTACAATAATTTCTTCGGAGCAGAAAGCGAAGCTTTGATTCCGTACACACAATATTTATCAAAATTAGCTCCGTATTTACAGCAAGCCTTTATGGAAAGTAACGGAAAAAGTGTTGGCCGTGATGGAAAACCTGTTAACTACCAAACAGGAACTATTATCTGGGGAGAACCAGGAACAAATTCTCAGCATGCTTTCTTCCAGTTAATTCACCAAGGAACAAAAAGAATCCCAACAGATTTCGTTGGATTTGTAAAACCACTTTATGGAAACGAAGATCACCATGATAAATTAATGTCAAACTTCTTCGCTCAGACAGAAGCTTTAATGAATGGAAAAACAGAAGCTCAAGTTCAGGCAGAATTTGACAAACAAGGACTTTCAGCAGACAAAGCTTCTTATTTATTACCTTTTAAAGTTTTCACAGGTAACAAACCAACTAACACCATTTTAATTCAGAAACTTACGCCAAAAAGTTTAGGTTCTTTAATCGCATTGTACGAACATAAAATTTTTGTTCAGGGAGTTATTTGGAACATTTTTAGTTTTGATCAATGGGGAGTTGAATTAGGAAAACAATTAGCCAATTCTATCTTGGATGAAATCAATTCCAAGACTGTTAAAAGTCATGATAGTTCAACTTCATTTTTGTTGAATCATTTCTTAAAAAACAAATAAAACCAGAAATTTAAAAATTTCATAACATTTTGAAACGCCTTAATTTAACCTAAATTAAGGCGTTTTTTCGCATAAAATACCGACAAAAAACATAAAAAATACGCCCATCTGCAAGTTTTAGCTTACAACACAATTCAAATAATTACACATTTAACAAAAAACCGATCCAAAAATTCAACAAAACAATATTTTTTTTATTGAAAAGAGAAAAATTCATTTTAATGCGCAACACAAAAGACAAAAGTTATTTTTCTTAACATTTCGATAACATTATCTGAGTTAATTGTTATAATTTTGCCAAAAACAAATAACAAAACAGATGAAAAAATTGTCAAAGTTTCTCTTACTGCTTTTAGCGTTTATTTATGCAGGAGATATTTATGCACAAGGTAACACAACTTCTTCTATCAATGGGGTTGTTTACGATTCGCAAAACAAGTCGCTTCCAGGAGCAACGATTCTTGCAGTTCACGAGGCTTCAGGTAGCCGTTATTCGACCACAACGGATTTTGATGGTCACTTTAGAATCTCTAACATGCGTGTTGGTGGTCCTTACAAAATTGAAGTAACTTTCATAGGTTTCACAACCTACACAGAGGAAGGCGCTTATTTACAACTTGGTGACTCTAAAAGTTTAAAAGTTGTTTTAAAAGACGAGACAAACCAACTTAGTGAAGTTGTAGTTATGGGTAAAAAAGACCCAACTTTCAACTCTAAAAAAACTGGAGCTCAAACCATTATCGATCACGAAAAGATAACAGAATTACCTTCTTTATCTAGAAATATTGCTGATTTTGCCAGACTTACACCACAAGCGCAAATGCGTAATGATGATGTAATCTCAATCGGTGGACAAAATAACAGATTCAACGCAATTTACATTGACGGAGCTGTAAACAATGACGTTTTCGGATTAGCTGCAAACGGAACAAACGGTGGACAAACAGGAGTTTCTCCAATTTCACTAGATGCTATTGAGCAATTCCAGGTGAGTGTTTCTCCATACGATGTTAAATTATCAGGATTCGCTGGAGGTGCTATTAGTGCAATTACACGTTCTGGAACAAATAACTTTGATGGTTCTGCTTATTTCTTATACAGAGATCAATCTTTGGCAGGAAAGACTCCAACACGTAGCGGAAGCGGTGTCGAGAGAAAAAGACTGGGTGATTTTACAGCACAAACATATGGTGTTAGAGCTGGAGGAGCAATTTTAAAAGATAAATTGTTCTATTTCATTAACTATGAAAGACAGGAAAATGAAACACCACAACCTTTTGATATTGCAAATTACACAGGAACTACGAAAGCTGCAGGGCTAGAGAGTTTAAGTAATTTTTTAATAAATACATATGGTTACAACCCTGGATCATATCAAAATAATAAATTATCATTGACAAGTGATAAATTAATTGCTAAAGTGGATTGGAATATTAATGATAACAATAAATTATCTGTTAAAAACAGTTATGTAAAAGCTACAAACTTTTCTCCATTTCGTTCTTCAAACACTGCAATTAATTTCTTGAACGGTGCTCAATCTTTTGAATCTATTACAAATTCAGCATCGTTAGAATTAAACACTAGATTCAATAATAAATTTTCGAATAACTTAGTTGTTGGATACACCACTGTAAATGATGATAGAGATGCATCTGGAGATCCATTCCCAACAGTAACTATTAGAGATGGTGTTGGTGCAACGATTTATTTTGGATCTGAAGCAAGTTCAACAGCGAACTTATTAAATCAAAGAGTGTTAACTATCACAGATAACTTTGAAATTAATGTGGGGAAACACAATATTTTAATTGGTACTCACAATGAATTATCTCACGCTAAAAACGTATTTATCAATAGAAACTACGGAGCGTATGATTACAATAGCGTAAGCGATTTTATGACGGGAGTTAAGGCATACCGTTATCGTTTAGGATACTCATTATTTGGTGGTTCAGGAGATGACTCTAAAGGAGCTGCTGATTTCAACATGAATCAATTTGGCTTATATGTGCAGGACAATATTAGAATATCAGATAACTTCCGCTTAAATGTTGGTGTAAGAGCTGATATGCCTGTATGGTACGATGGACTTGTGAATGAAGATTTTAATACAAGAACAATTGGCCTTTTAGAAGCTAAAGGAAAAGATTTAAAAGGAGCAAAAGTTGGTCAACCTATTAAAAGCACAGTACATTTCTCACCAAGAATCGGTTTTAACTACGATGTTGACGGTGATAAAATAACTCAAGTTAGAGGAGGTATTGGTGTATTTACATCAAGAGTTCCATTAGTATGGCCAGGTGGAGCATACAATAACAACGGTATTTCTCAAAACAGTATCCAAATAAACAATGCTACTGCTACTCCTACACCAAATTTCAATCCTAACACTAATATTGACAGCCAATTAAGTGGTATTGTTCCTTCACCTCCATTACCTGGAAGCGGGAAAGTAGGTGGAAATATTGACTTATTTGCTAAAGATTTTAAGCTTCCACAAGTTTTAAAAACTAGTTTAGCTTTTGATCGTAAATTAGGTGCTGGTTGGATAATAACTGCTGAGGCAATTTGGAATGAAAACCTTAACTCAATCCAATACCAAAACTTAAACATTGATGCGCCTGTAACTCATTTAACAGGAGCAGACAACAGACCACGATACAACGGAAATGTTCGTATCGACAATACTTACCAAGGTATTTACTTGGCATCTAATAAAAAAGCAGGAAGTTCATGGAACACAAACTTTACTGTAGCTAAGAACTTCACATCAGATTTTATTGATGCAAATATTTCAGCAACTTATGCTTATGGAGAGTCATATGTTTGGATGGATGCAACAAGTTCTCAAAACAGTTCACAATGGCAATACATAGAAACAGTTAACGGTTCAAATGCAATTTCTGGAGTATCTAGATCTGATTTTGATCAGGGATCAAGAGTACTTGCTAATTCTTCTGTAAAATTCAAATGGAATAAATCAATTAAAACTACAATTGGTCTTTACTACGAAGGTACTCAAGGAACTCCTTTTAGCTATGTTTATGATGACACTGGTAACTTATTACGTGATACTTTTCAGCCTTCAGCTTTAATTTATGTTCCTGCTAACAAAGGTGAAATAATTTTCACTCCTACTGCGACAATGACAGCAGATCAACAATGGGATGCTTTTAATAATTTTATCTCTCATGATAAATATTTAAACAGCAGAAGAGGTAAATATGCAGAACGTAACGGAGATCGTTTAGACTGGAGTCATGTTGTAGATGTGAAAATTGCTCAGGAATTCTCAATCAATGTAAATAAGAAAAGCCATAAATTAGAATTTACAGCTGACATCTTTAACTTTACAAACTTGTTAAACAAAAACTGGGGAAGAAGATACTTTATGTCAAACGATCAGATCTTACTTCTTAAACACAGTGGATTCTTAGCAGATGGAACAACTCCAACATTCACTTTTAATCCAAGTACTACAAGTAATGTTAAAAATCAAATTGATGACGTAGGTTTACAATCATCAAGATGGCAAATGCAAGTTGGAGCTAGATATTCTTTCAACTAATAAAGAACCATCCTAAATAATAAAAACGGCATTGACTTTTAAGTTTAATGCCGTTTTTTTATAGCCATTTTTGTTATATTTGTTTCAAACAAAAAACAAGATTTATGTATAATTTTCTACAAAAATTTCACTCTGGCTGGGCATACTTAGCATTGCTTATTTTGCTGGTTGCAGTTGTTAACGCCATTCTCGGATTTACTTCAAAAAAAGAGTTTACCGCTAAAGATCGTAAAATCGCTTTATTTGCTTTAATCGGTACTCATACACAATTATTGATTGGTCTAATACTATATTTTGTTTCTCCTCTGGGAAAAGCGGCTTTTGGACAAATGTCTAATGCAGAACTTAGATTAACATCATTAGAACACCCACTAATTAATCTTATTGCTATCGTCCTAATTACAATTGGATGGTCTAAACATAAAAAATTAATCAACAGCGAAGCTAAATTTAAAACCTTTGCTATTTTTTACGGATTAGGATTGTTACTTATCTTAAGTAGAATTCCTTGGAACCTTTGGTTCTAGAAAATACCAATTTAAAAGCCCTTTTATCAGGGCTTTTTTTATCTCGGCATATTATTTGTACAAACTCCCCCCAAGTCTGAAAAAAAATAACCCATGAGAAATAAAAAAAATATTTTATTCGCCACAATCGCTCTGACTCTAATTAGCGGCTTCACTTATGTAATAAGCCAAACCAAACCTACAACAGAACCTAAAATCATTCAAGACACGGTTAAAAATGCAAGACCAAACCTTATTGCATTACCTGTAGACTCTGTTTTTACAGACAAAGGTTTAAAACTTAGACCATACAAAAAAAACGCTCACGCCTCCTACTATGCTGATCGTTTTAATGGAAAAAGAACTGCTAACGGAAGCCGATTCAACAACAACCAATACACTGCTGCTCATAAAAAACTTCCTTTTGGAACAAGAGTAAAAGTGACAAACGAAGCCAATGGAAAATTCGTTATTGTAAAAATTACAGACCGCGGTCCTTTTGTAAAAACTCGCGAAATAGATTTATCTAAAAGAGCTTTTATGGACATCACCAAACATAAAGGTGCCGGTGCAATGAAAGTCACAATTGAGACTATAGTAGAATAAAAAAATCCCGCTCAAAAGGCGGGATTTTCTATTTAAACTAATTTTCTTAAGGTCATCGCCATTCCGGTATGAATTCCTTCGTGGTAATTATTGAAATCCAACGCATCTTGGACATTACTCAATGTAAATCCCATGCTCGTAGTATATTCATGATAATCTACAAAAAGACCACTGGTGAAATCATTTTTTGTTTTTTCTAATGTTGATAAAAGAAAAGCTTTTACCTCATCAACTTCGGCTTGTGAAACATCGCCTTCTGGTTTTGTCCCTTTTCGATATTTATTGACAAACTCTTCTGAAACCATCGTTGGCAAACCCGATAATTTATAAACTAAGGTTTGTTGCGCTGCAACACAATGTGCCACGTTCCAGATAATATTATTATTAAACCCTTGTGGAATCTTATTCAACTGTTCCAAAGAATGACTTTCTAAAATTTTCAAAAGAATTTCTCTTATTGTTTTTTGTGTCTCAAAAACTGAACTCATACAATTATTTTTTTTTTTAAAATTAGGCATTTTTAAGTTTCAAATGAATTTTCTTTGCAGTCTAATAAAACTCAAAAAATCATGAACAAGATATATTATTTAGCCTCTTGCGACACTTGCCGAAAAATCATCAAAAGTTTACCTGAAAACAATTTGGTTTTTCAGGATATCAAACAAGATCCAATTACTGAAGAACAATTGGAAGAAATGTATAAACTATCAGGAAGTTATGAAGCTTTATTTAGCAAAAAAGCGCAATTATACAAATCAATGGGATTAAAAGACAAATCTTTGACCGAAGCTGATTTTAAAAAATACATTTTAGAACATTACACCTTTTTAAGCCGCCCTGTTTTTATAATTGATGGAAAAATTTACATTGGCAACAGTCAGAAAAATGTTGCCGAAGTACTAAAGGCTTTAAGTTAAAGAACTCCATTTTAAGTTCGATTGTCTGCGTGAGGGATAGGAGGAAGCTACCGAAGTAGCCCGGATAGCCCGGTCCCGATAAGATAAGTGGGCACATATACGCAAAGAAGATTAGCCCACTTATCTTATCGGGATCACGCCCAAATTACCATTGACAATTGGTAAAATTTTAGAAAAAAGACATTAAACGGCTTTTCTCTTGCAGAGAATAGTATTTTACGTCATAAACAGAGCAAACTTTTAGTTATCTTTGCGCCTTTATAGTCAATTATATGATACAATCTATGACAGGGTTTGGCAAAGCTTCTTTGCAATTGCCAACAAAAAAAATCACGGTTGAAGTAAAATCCTTAAACAGTAAAGGTTTAGATTTAAATGTAAGAATGCCATCTCTTTATCGTGAAATGGAATTGGGCTTACGAACGCAGATTTCAACTAAACTGGAAAGAGGAAAAATCGATTTTGCTATTTATGTAGAAAGTACGGCAGAACAAACTTCAACTAAAGTAAACGTTCCTGTTGTAAAAAATTATATAGCACAATTGAGAGAGGTTTATCAGGATGCCGATGAAACGGAACTGATGAAAATGGCTGTTCGCATGCCAGATACCCTGAAAACAGAACGCGAAGAAATCGATGAAAATGACTGGGAGCAAATTCAGGTAATTATTGATGAAGCGCTTCAAAACATCTTAAGTTTCCGTAAAGACGAAGGAGAATCTCTTGAAAAAGAGTTCAATTTACGAATTGGAAATATTCGCCAATATATGAATGATGCTTTGGCTCTTGATCCAGAACGTGTTCAGGCAATCAAAGATCGTCTGCAAACTGCCATTTCAGAATTACAAGTAAATGTGGACGAAAACCGTTTTGAACAGGAATTGATTTATTATTTAGAGAAATTAGATATTACGGAAGAAAAAGTTCGTTTAACCAATCATTTGGATTATTTCATTGAAACTTTGGGTGGAAATGAAGCAAATGGACGTAAACTAGGTTTTATCACTCAGGAAATGGGTCGTGAAATCAATACTATGGGTTCCAAATCCAATCATGCTCAAATGCAGAAACTGGTGGTGATGATGAAAGATGAATTGGAGAAGATTAAGGAGCAGGTTTTGAATGTTTTGTAAAATGAAATTTTATTGCGTTTTCTTCTTTCTGGTAATATCTAAATGTTTCGGACAAGATTTTTCTGAAATGAATAAAGTTTTAGAAATATCAGACTCCATAGAAAATCAAAAAGAAATTCGCATTTACAAAGATTATTCTATTGGTAATAGAATAATTCTCTTTAGAATGTTCAATGATGAGGCCAATGAGTGGATTGTTCAGAAATTTTGGTATCAAAAAGATTTCAAAAGTGTAACAAAAATTGATGAGTTTCGCTTTCCAAAGGAAGCTATTGGAAAGTTAAAACCTAAAAATGCACATTTGATTTGGTTAAATTTACTTCTCTGTAATGTAGAATATTTAACAAGTCAAACAAATATTGATTATAAACTCAAGGATGCAAAGATTGTTTTTGAAGATGGAGAATTTGGAATATCCAAAAATAAAAAACATGCAATAGATGGTGAGTCATACAGAGTATTCATTAAAAATGAAACTATTAAAAATGAGTTTTCTTTTGATAATCCATCTTTCTATTTAAAATATTATCCTACAGTCGACGAATTAATTTCATACAATGAATTATTATCAGTCATAAAAAAAGACTTTGACTTTTAGCCTGACAGATTACATATAAACAAAAATGAACAAAGGAAAATTAATTGTTTTTTCAGCACCATCAGGATCAGGAAAAACAACTATCGTAAAACATTTATTAGGACAAGAAGATTTAAACTTAGAATTTTCGATCTCGGCAGCGTCGCGTGCACCACGTGGAGAGGAAGTTCATGGAAAAGATTATTATTTTATTTCGTTAGAAGAATTCAAAAAACACATTAAAGCAGAAGATTTCCTGGAATGGGAAGAAGTCTATCGTGATAACTTTTACGGTACTTTAAAATCTGAAATCGAACGTATTTGGGCTTTAGGAAAAAACGTGATTTTTGACATTGATGTTGCCGGCGGATTACGAATTAAACATAAATTTCCTGAGCAGACTTTGGCTGTTTTTGTAAAACCACCAAGTGTCGACGAACTAAAAAGAAGACTAAAAGAACGTTCTACAGAAAGTGAAGATAAAATCAATATGCGTATTGCAAAAGCATCTGTAGAATTGGCAACTGCTCCACAATTTGATGTAATTATCAAAAACTATGATTTGCCAGTAGCTTTGGAAGAAGCACATCAATTGGTTAAGGAATTTGTTTCTAAATAGTTATTAGTCCTTAGTTGTTAGTCCTTAGTTGTTAGTCCTTAGTTGTTAGTCCTTAGTCTCTAGTTAAATAGTCTATAAAACATCAAACTGTAAAATCTAAATGAGCGGTATTAAATCCTATAAAGAGTTATTCATTTGGCAAAAAGGAATAAAACTGGTTGTTCTTGTTTATAAACTTACTAAAAGCTTTCCTAAAGAAGAAATATATGCCTTGACTAGTCAGTTAAAAAGAGCCAGCGTATCCGTTCCGTCAAATATTGCTGAAGGTTTTGGACGTCAAACGGACAAGTCATTTAATCATTTTCTGAATATTTCCAGAGGTTCTTTGAATGAGATAGAGACACAATTAATTATTGCAAAAGAATTAGAATTTATTTCTGATGATAATTTGTTTAATGAAATTATGTTGTTAATTGAAGAAGAAAGCAAAATGATAAGCGCTTTCGCCAAAAATCTAAAAGACTAATAACTAAAAGCGAGACTAAGAACTAAAAACTAAGGACTTACCCACTACAAAAAATGAAAATAGGCCTTTATTTCGGAACATATAATCCCATTCATGTTGGGCATTTGATCATTGCCAATCATATGGCTGAGTTTGCCGATTTAGATCAGATTTGGATGGTAGTTACACCTCATAATCCGTTGAAGAAAAAGGCAACTTTATTAGACGACCAACAGCGCCTTCAAATGGTTTTTCTGGCAACAGAAGATTACCCAAAGATAAAACCGTCGGATATTGAGTTTAAATTACCTCAGCCGAGTTACACCGTGATTACCCTCGAACATTTAAAAGAGAAATACCCAAATCATGAGTTTTCTTTAATTATGGGAGAAGACAATTTAAAAACGCTTCACAAATGGAGAAACTATGAAGTAATTCTCGAGAATCATGATATTTATGTGTATCCGAGAATTTCGGACGAACCCGAAAATGTCGAATTAAAATCGCATCCAAAAATTCATGTTATCGATGCACCGATTGTAGAGATTTCTTCAACTTTTATTCGAAACAGTATTAAAGAGGGGAAAAATATTCAGCCTTTGCTTCCTCCAAAGGTTTGGGAATATATTGATCATAATAATTTTTATAAGAAATAAGTAAACTTGTCATTTCGACCGAAGGGAGAAATCACACTCGCTATTCGACAAAGATTGGCGATATGCTGTACGGAGTTTCTAGTGTGATTTCTCCCTTCGGTCGAAATGACAATACTATACAAAAAAGCCTGAACTTACATTCAGGCTTTCGTTTTTATAATTAAGCTTCGATACTTACTTCACTTTTTATTCTTGTTCTGATTTCACTAAGTGACTGATCAATTAAAAGTTTTCCATCTCGGAAAACTTCTTTCAATTCGCCTTGTTTTTCTTCTTCCCAGGAAACATTATCACTTAAGTGGTACTTTCCATCAATCAAGTCGATTTTCATTAATCCTTTAGCCGATTTTTTAGTTCCGTCGTCTGTAATTGGATCTTTGAAGATCGCTCTTCCCTCTCCGTTTACTTCTCCGTAAGTTGCTTTCATTGCAAATCCGAAAGTATCTCTAGTATTGTATTGATACGTAAAAGATCCGATTCCTAAAACCACATTGGTAGAAGCAAATCCTTTTTCTTTTAATCTTTCGCAGATTTGAGTCGCTCTTGCTACTGTAATACTATCTCCATAAATAGCACCAATTTGCGGCACTAGTTCTTTGAATCCTTTAGCATTTGTTGTTCCGCCAAAAACATCCCAAAGCAATTCGATAACTCCTTTTCTTTCTTGTTCCGTTTTTCCATCAGGATTTCCGCAGATAATTAGAATTGGATCACCACTATCAGGACGAATCACGACCTTACCTTCTCTTGAAACAATAGCTTCTTTTAATCTTGGAAGATAATCCGTCAAAACTTTCCATAAATCCCAAGTGTCCGAAACGATAGAAACAATTCCTTTTGGATAAACTTCAGTGATTAACCTTTTGAAAGTTTCATATTCTCCTTCTGTTGTTCCCATACACATAACAGAATGTTCTGTAGCGGCAACTGAACCTGCTACTAATTCCTGATCTGAATTGGCTTTGTAATATTCTTCCAAGAAATCGATAGCCGGAATTGTATCTGATCCTGTAAAACTCAATAAGTGTCCGGCAGCTGAAGTTAAAGAAGCTTCTATTCCGCCCATTCCTCTCATAGAGAAATCATGTGCCTGCCAATCTACAAATTCTGGAACAGAAGAAGTTTCTGCAGCATATTTATCCAATACTTTTCTGTATTCTTTTGCAATAGTTGCTGAGTTGCAAGGCAACCAGATTACAGCAGAAAGCAAAGTTTCGAAATAATTCGTCAGCCAGAAAAACTCCGGAATGGTATTGTACATCGTAAACATTGGTACTCTTAATGGAACGCTTGCTCCTTCTGGCAATGCTTTAAAAACCATCGGAATATAACCTAAGTCATGTAAATCTTCGATATGTTTAGTACCAACCTGATTTTCGCCTAAATAATTATTGATTCTTCGGGCATATTTTTTCACCACTTCTTCTTTTGATTTCTTAAAGAAATACTCTTCAAAGTCGTGAATGATATATTTTTTGATGAAATACTGCAATCCAAAAAAGATTACTTCATCAACTTCTTCAATTCTTGATTTTCTTGGTGTCCAGTTAGAATATACTAAACTTGTTCCATCTGGGTATTGTCTTCTGTGGTCAACTTTGTAACCATCGGTTAATAATAGTGGGTTCATATATTTTTATTATGTTTTTAAAATTTTGTACAATGTATCAAATTCCGAGGACAAATTTATATATTCTTCAATCCATTCGTTCTGCATAGAAATTTCCTGAAAAGTTCCTGTTGGTGCGAATAAATATCCTAACAATTCGAGGCCTTTTTCATTTTTATCTTTCAGTAAATAATCAATTCTATTTATTTCTGACCTTAATTCTTCTACCGAATTATAATGTGTCCAAAGCAAATCTATCTCTGAAGTAATTTTTGATTTAACTACTTGCAATACTTTTATTACTTCATTCCATAGATTATCCATGTTATCCCTACTCATTTCCCATTAATTTCTTAGACAACCGATCTGCAAGGTCTTTTATATCATTAGATCTTACCAAATTATCAATCCATTTTTCGGGTATATTATCGATTCCGTAATAAATTCCTGCCAAACCGCCAGCCACTGCCGCAGTAGTGTCAGTGTCACTTCCAAGATTAACGGCTTTCAACACCGTATCTTTATAATTGTCTTCCAAAAGAATACACCAAATAGCAGCTTCTAAAGTATTCAATACATAACCTGAAGAAAATATTTCAGCTTCTGAAAGAAATTGTAAGTCCTGAACATCATATTCACCAACCTTAATGGAAAGTATTCGGTGAAAACGATCGATTTCTGATTGAGGTATCTCTGCATTTTCAAAAAACGATTTCACAATTTCTTGCATTTGCTTTAGGGCCTCATCTTTATTTTTCCCATTATATAATTGCAAAGCATATTCAAGATAAATAAAACAAGCCATCACAGAACGAATGTGACGATGTGTAAGTGACGAAACTTCTTTTACGCGCTGAAATCGTTCCTTAATCGGCATATCTTTAATATAAAAAAGTAATGGCAGAATGCGCATTAGAGATCCATTTCCATTACTGTCTTCTGTATCGCCTCCTGCCAAAACAGGATCTTTTCCGCAATGCAGTTCATGAATGGCAATAGAGGTTGCAATTCCAATATCAAACACTTCGCCATGTGGTGTCCAATAATTCTGTTCTTTCCAATTCACAAAACGATTCGCTAATTTTTGAAGGTCATATCCTTCTGCTAATGTTTCTGCAAGACAAAAGGTCAAGGAGCTGTCATCTGACCAAGTACCTTTGGGTTGATTGTGAGTTCCATACCCAATCATATCGACAGCAGGTGATTCTTTCATCTGATGTCTTGAAAGAAACTCATAGGGAACTCCTAAAGCATCTCCAACTGCAACTCCAAACAAACCTGATTCTATTTTATTTTTCATGGATTCTTCCCTTTCTATTAGTCCAATAGATTTTGTATTAACTCGTTTAAAGTTTTAAACTGCTCTACTCTGTATCTTTCACAAACAATATCAATATTCCCTTTACGCCAAAAATCTTCTTCAACAACCACTTTCATTTTTTTGGATTGCGCGTAAAGTCCAAACTCCAATAAAGAAATTGGTGACATTGTATTTTCTGCAAAATACATGATAATAATATCTGCTTTCTCTAATGCATTAAGTTCCCAACTAACCTGCTCTTTAAAATTAGGATTTTCTATAGTTTGTGACCAGCTACTGTCCCATTCCGTTCTTCTTGGATTGAAAAGAATGTATTTTTCTTTTAACTGCTCTTCGCAATATAACTGCCAGTTAACGGCTTTATCCATTTCTATAGAACCAGCTAAAAAAATGGTTTTGACATCAGCCTGTACTGGTATTTCTTCGGGTGATCTAAAAATTCTTTTCATGATTATTTATTTCTTCCTTTTTCATTTGGATAAAACACTTGCACGGCATCACTTTGCCAAAACTGCTTCGTTTCAACATCTATACAGCTCAACTTTCCATAAAAACCTGCTCCAGTATCTATGTTCCAAACATTGCATCCTTGCATTGGAATTTCGAAATCATAATGTAATGTTGGCGTATGACCGATATAAATTTCATTAAAAAGCAGTAATCGTTTTGGGTATAAAAGTGAATTTTTATCGATTCTTTTGTCCATTGTCAAAGCCATTTCCCATAAAGTTCTATCCCAGGAATAATTGGTTTTGTAATGTTCTTTTTCCGGGCCGTGCATCGATGAAAATCCAGCGTGAATGAATAAATTGTTATTTTCATCTACAAAGTAATCTATCATTGAATTGAAAAAATCTCGATGTTTTTGTTTTTGAGAAGAATCAATTCCAGTATAACTTTCTATTGTTGACTTTCCTCCGTGCAGAAACCAAATATCATTTATGACATTTTCTTCCAACCATTCCTGACACCAAGCATCGTGATTTCCTTTTATAAAAATACATTCCTGTTTTTGAGACAATTCAATAAGAAAATCAATTAATTGTTTGGATTCACTCCAACCGTCTACATAATCTCCCAGAAAAACAAAACGGTCATTTACTGAATAATCAATTCTTTCTAATAACTGAATTAAGGCTTTTAATCCACCGTGAATATCTCCAAAAACTAAGGTTCTTTTCATTTTTAAAACTCAATATATTTTGCCGGAACTTCATCCGTCAGCCAAACATTGTTTTCGGACAAATAAAATTTGAATCCGTCTCTAAACATGGCGCCACTTCTTACTGTCAGAATTTGCGGAATTCCTCTTCTACTTCCTACTTTTACTGCGGTTTCTTTGTCTTTGGAAAGATGTACATGCTGACGGCTCATTTTTTTCAAACCTTCATTTCTTATGTTTTCCATAAACTTTCCGACTGTTCCGTGATACAAATATTCTAAAGGTTCTGTTTCTGCTAAATTTAATTCAACCGAAATAGAATGTCCCTGACTTGCACGGATTTTGGTTTTATCTTCGTTGTAAGCAAAACGTTTTTTATCGTTATTTTCTACAACATACTCCAAAAGTGCAGCATCCATACGATTCCCTTTTTTATTACATTTTGCTATTAATTCCTCAACATCTGCCCAGCCGTTTTCGTCTAATTTTAATCCGATTTTTTCTGGCGAATGTCTGAGCACCAAACTCAAAAACTTGCTGACGCTCTTTGCTATATTTTCATTCATTACCTATGAAATGTTCCTATGGAACATGTTTATTATTTTATAATTTGTAATTATCTCAATTCATCCCTAACCTCCATCAAAGCAAAACCCAACAAATTCAAACCTTTCCATTTTTCTGGATTTAAAGCGTCTTTGTGATCGCCCGCCATTCCGATTCCCCAGATTGGATCAACCGGACTTGCTTCTACAATCACTCGGTCGTTAGTGTTTAAGAGAAATGTTTTCAAATCAGGGTTTTGACTGAATTTGTGGAAATTTCCTTCTTTTACAATTTCAAATCGGTTTTCCAACCAGATTTTGTCATCGTAATTTCTCACTTTACGGCCTAACTTTTTAGCTTCGGCAGGAGAATTGCATTTTATGATTTTATCTAAAATTTCTTGGTCTTTGAATAATTCGGCTTTTTTTGCCATCATCCAGTGTTCAGCAGTTTTATAAGTTACATCATTGACTTTAAACGAACTTAACCACCATTGGCTGAAACAAGTTTTAGTAATCGTTCCATCTTGACTTGGCTGATGTCCCCAGAAAAATAAAAATTTACTTTCTGGAGCTATATTTTCTATATTATATTTCATTTTTTCTATTTATTGAAACAAAGAAGTTATGCTAACCTAATTTGTTTTTATTAAAATCTTCTAGTATAATGCCGATGTAATATGAAAATAGAACAATGCAATTGGTCTATATTGAATATACAATCGGTATTATGTTTTTAAAATCTTTAGAATCGGGTGAAAATGATCCGTAAATTGTATTGAAATCTGTCGTTAACTTTTCAAATTCATATTCTTTTTCTAACTGATCCATACAGGTTACCACCAAATTTCTTTTCGCGTTTGGACTGTAAGTTGCATCTAATTGTAATGCGTAATTCAACAAATCGTAATCCAAATCCCCAAATCTGAGCTGTTTTTGATATTCGTTGAAAACACAGGTTTCCTCTTCGTTGTTTTTTAATTGTATTTCTCTTTCATTCGGCATCCAGCCATGGCCATGCCTTGTGGCGTAACTTCTGGTTACATAATAAATCTCCAACTCTTCAATCTTCAGTTTATTACAGATTTCAATTGCATTTTTTGAAGTGGTATTCGCATAAGTAACATTCGGAAAAACTCCATGATCCATATCTAAAAGAATCCCTTGACTGCCTTCAAAAATTAGATTATTGTATTTTGAAAGGAAAGTATAATCGACAATATTCCATTTTAGTTTATCAATTGCATCAAGATACGCCCGAGCTTCTTCGTCAATTTCGCTTTCATTCAAAAAACCATAATAATAAGCAATCTGATTTAGCTTTTCCAAAAGCATTTCGCGAGGCGCAATCAAATCTATGGCAAACAATTTATACGGGCCTTCGTTTCTTTTCATGGTTGAACCAATGCCCTTTCCGCAGGTTCCATGATCTAGGTTTCTAGCGTTTCCTCTGTTGTGCCAAACATCAAACGGAGTAGTTACTTTTGCCAACGGATGAATATATAAATCCAGATTAGCTCCTTTCTCTTTTAATTCCTCTCTTTCGTTGTATAAAAAGAGCGGATGAATCGTGCAGTGTTCACTGTAATAAGATGGCAGACCTCGAAGTGCACCACTGGCAAAACTAGAATGAACGTGTTTTTTATCGCCAATCATAACCGTATGAGCCGCCTGCTGTCCTCCCGAAAACCGAATAACTATAGATTCAGGATTTTGTTTCGCCAGAAAATCTGTTGTTATTCCTTTTCCTTCATCACCAAATCCTAATCCTATAACTATTTTCGCTGTTTTCATTTTGTTTTTATTTATTTTAATCTCGCAAAGCCACAGAGTCGTAAAGGGTTTTGTTTTGAAGCCACAGATTACTAAGATTAAAAAGATTTTTTTAATGCAGATGCAAAAAGATTTCTTCTAAGATTTTAGAAATGAACAATCTGCGTTTATCTGCTTAAATCGTTTTAAATCTGCGTAAAAAAAACTTTGCGTCTCTGCGTCTTTGCGAGCAAATATCTCGCAGCTGAAAAAATGCTTTATGTTTTAATCTCGCAAAGTCGCTAAATCGCAAAGTTTTAAAGATTAATGTAATTATCATTTTAACACATAGAACCATAGATTTTTAGAAACTTAAAAAAGGCGTTTCACTTGCATCAATTCACATAGCAACTATGTGTTAGAAACTAGTTTCTTTCTTTAATCTTTCGTATTCAAAAAAATCTATGTTTCTATATGTTTGAAAAATTTAAAGCATTTGTATACTATCTAAACCTGAATCATTTGTATCAGAAACTGGTATTGTTCCTAAACCTGAACCTGAACTTTTATGTTTATCACAGATTATTTTCTTGATTACATTTGGAATTTCTCTATGATCTTCTATTGATAAACAATTTTGTCCTAACAATTCTTTCCATTCCACATCGGCATTAATTGCTTGTCCTGAATGCAGTACACTAATGTGATAAACATCGTATCTTTTTTGGGCTTCTGCCAATAATTCAAGATGCGTATAAGTCTGTTGTCCTTGCCCCATAATTTCTTTGATGGCTGATGCTGGAAGTGTTTTCAAACCAGGTTCATCACCCACTGTAAACAATAATCCTTTTTGTCCTCTTTTTTCGAAGGCATCGGTTTTGGTATGAAAGGCTGCAAAATACCACGCTAAGAGATAACTTTCTCCAGCGTTTCCTCCTCCTCCACCTTCGATATAAGTTCTCGTTAACCACATATCCAGTTCTTCATCGCCAGATTCAAATTGTCCTACTTGCAAAGGATATCTGTCGCACTCATGATCACCAATTCCTAAGAATAAAAGTGCCGGATCTGGAACGCCTCCCTGAATAATTCCTCCCATTAATTTTGGAAGACCTTCTTTAATCAGTTCGTGCGGAATATGTCCCATACTCCCTGTTACGTCCAGTCCTAAAATAATTGGAACTGTATTGGGATGAACGTCTGAATCTCTCGCTTCTCTAAAAATCACTCCATTTGGATTCATAGATTCGTGAGCCTTATGCAATGCATTTTGTGTAAATATCTCGCTAGCAGATTTTTTTCCATAACCTGCTGCTTCTGCTCTGCTCAAACGAGCGCTTATATCGTATCTTGTACCTCCCATGACTAATATTTTTTACCAAATAAATACTCAAATCTTTTTTTTGTTACTTCAAACTGGATATTCAAATTTCTGATGGTCAGCGAAAGCTCCATATCTTTTTGTACAAAAGCTTCTGGCTGAAAATCGGCAAAGGTTAAACTGTTTTTATCCAACGGACTAATATCAATCAGTCCTTCTTGTTCTCTTTCGAGTCTTTTGATTTTTAATTCAATGTCTTCAACTCGACGTCTGTATATTAATTCTGAATCCTCACCAATTACTTTGGCTCTGTCTTCTCTAATCTGATCATTGTTTCTTCTTAAAGACTCAATGAATCTTGGTTTTAAATCATCACTCATAATACTTTTGGTTGTTTTTGTTTCAGGTTTTTCTTGTTTCAAGTTGTGCACTGAACTTAAAATTTGGGTTTTAAAACTGAAACGATTAATAGATTTCCTTTTTTCTGATTTTAAGTTTCACGTTCTAAACAACAACTTGAAACCTGAAACTTTTTTTAAACTAATTGATCCAATCCAATCACTTGAACACTTTCACCGTCAAAGTCTTTAAAAGAGTTCGTTGTAAAAATGCCATCAAAGCAATTTAAAACTTCGAAACCTTTATTGAAAATTCCGTGGCTTACGGCCAAGTACAGTTTTCCTGCATTTTTCTTTTTCAATTCTTCGGCTAAACCAACAAAGGTTCCGCCTCCGTCGCAGATATCATCTACAATTAAGCAATCCATTCCTTGTAAATCCTCTTCATACACTTTAAAACCAGATAATTTTCCTGTCTTTACATCTCGGCTTTTACTACATTCTACTACCTCAACTCCTCCTAGAAATTCAGAAACTTTATAGATTTTCTTCAAAGCGCCTCCGTCTGGAGAAATCAATTTTACGTTTTGACCTATTTTGTTTAGCACTTCTTTGATAAAAGTATAGTTCGGAATTACAGTACTATTATTCAACAAAGCTGGAGTCACTTCAGAGTGTGCATCAAAAGCAAACACTTTATTCAATTGCATGGCATTGATAATGTCTGCATACACTTTTACAGATAACGGTTCTCCCGGAATCATAACACGGTCTTGTCTCGCAGCTGGGAAGTACGGAATAAAAAGATCGATGATCTTAACGTCCATTCTGCGTAACGCATCAACTGTGATACACAATAAACCTAAATCGTTGAATGAATTCAATCTGTGTGTAATCGTTACTTTTTGATTAACATCAAAATCCGGATTGATTTTAATGTGTGGCTCTCCACCAGAAAATGTAAAACTTTGAAATTTGATTTCTTCCTGATTTTGAATCGGAGCGAATTTTGGGTCGAGATTTAGTATCATAGTGTTGTAGTTTGCGTTAATTATACGCAAATGTAGAATTTAATTTTGAATAAACAATTTATTTTGTGTAAAAATTACGCAAACTTTATTTCGAAGTGAAAACCTTTTTCAATCAATTCATTGTATTTCAACTTATTAAACTTAAAAAGTTTTGCTGGACGACCTGTTTTTATAGGTGAAAATTTTTCGGTCTCCTCTAAAATTCCGTAACTGAGTATTTTTTTTCTGAAGTTTCTGCGGTCGATTTCTTTTTCCAAAATCGTGCAATAGAGATTTTCCAAATCGGAGAAAAGGAATTCCTCCGGCAGCAAATCGAAGCCAATTGGTTCATAAGTGAGCTTTGATTTAAGTCTCGAAATTGCTTTTTGAAGTATACTATTATGATCGAATGCTAAAGACGGAATCTCATCAATCTTAAACCATTGTACTCTTTCTGCATCTGTATCTGCTTTAATTTCTAAATTGGAAGCATCTACTAAGGCATAATAAGCAACTGAAATTACACGGTTTCTTGAATCACGGTGAATATCATCGCCAAAAGTGTATAATTGTTCCATAAAAGTAAGCTGTACATTCGTTTCTTCATGCAATTCCCGAATAACGGCATCACTCAAAGATTCTGAATTCTGAACTAAACCACCTGGCAAAGCCCAATATTTTTCTGAAGTTCCGAATTGCTGTTCGATCAATAACACATACAAATCATTGTTTTTGTAGCCAAAAACAATCGCATCAACCGCAATTCTAATATTTTGTAAATTTTCCATAGTCAAAAATCGTATCAAACAAATATAACGAATGAGAGTTAATCTATTATCGACTTAAAGCCTCCAAGTTTGGAAAGCATGATTTTAAACACAAATTGCACAAATTTTCACGAATTCATTTGTGAAAATTTGTGCAATTTGCGGTTAAAAAACTTTTTACCCCTAGTTTACCGTGACATTCTTCTTAGGACTAACCGTACAGCTGCCTCCCGATTTAGTAAGTGTCACATCTGCTTTAACTTCAAATGTACCAGAAGCACTATAAGTATGAGATACAGCTCCTGTTGCAGTATTTACTGTCTCTGTTTTTCCATCTCCAAAAGTCCATTTTACTGAAGTTACGGTATTGCTGCCACTATATTGTATAGAGTAATTAATTATTTTCGAATTTGTTCCATCTGCCGAATGTTTTAATTCAGTTAAAATAGAATCACCAAAACAGTCTACAATTGCCTCATCATCGCTCTTACTGCAAGAATTGATCATAAAAAATACCATGGTAAACATTAAAACTGTTGCAATCTTTTTCATAATTGGAAATTTTAGTGGTTTATATTCTCAAATTTATTCTTTTTAAAAGACATAGTCAAAAGAAAAAGAAAGAATTTTCACCCGTAAAATAAGAATAAACGATTGATAGTGCATCATAAACGATTTCCAAAAAACAACTTCAGTTCTTTTTCAATAATATCAAAAAACGATTTTAAGTTGTTATTCTTCGGAGCCAATAAGTACACAAATTCTTCCGGCACATGAAAACTGTTCCACAATAACTGCAGTTTATTCTTTTTAATAAATTCTCTCGCATTACAATTCCATGTAGCTGCAACTCCTTCATTTTTGCCTAAAAGACGAAGCATTTCTGATTCTGAAGGAATAATATAATTCGGAACCATTGAAGGTCTTTTTTTATTGAAAGCATGAAGCCAGAACAATTTTATATGCGGAATTCTCGCATCATGGCTGTACCACTTTTGTGCATTGAGCCACTGTTCGATTTCAGTAAAATTATCCGATTTTAATTTCTGGCGGAATTCAGTAATATCCAAAGAAGTTGGAGCAACTAATATCAATTTGATTTTTCCAACAACTTCGTAAGTCGTATCAAACGTGTCAAATCGTTTTGTGGTAATAGCAAAATCTAATTTTTTAGCATCAACCAATGCGAAGAGTTCGTCGTTTTCTGCGAAAGTAAAATCAATTAAATCAAATTTTGAAATCAAGAGATTTCCAACACATTCAAATAGATGTTTCGAAATCCCGACAGAAATCAAACGATTGGCATCTTCTGCTTTAGCTCTAAAACTGGTTTCGACACTTTCGAGACGATCTAGTGCGTCTATAATCAAATTATTCAGTAACTTAGCGTATTCTGTTGGTTCAACGCCTTTTGATTTTCGGTTGAATAATTTATTGCCAACATGCGCTTCTAACATAGAAATTTGCTGACTAACCGCAGGCTGACTCATAAACAACTCCTTGGCGGCAACCGAAAAATTACCATTTTTATAAACCGCCTTAAATGTTCTGTACCATTCTAGATTTACCATGATATAATTTTATTTATAACAAACATAGTTTATTTTATTTTTACTGATATCACATAAGCCGTAAATTTGTTCAAAATTTAATCTTATGAAGAAAATAGCATTACTCGCAATAATTGCATTTACAGCTGTAAGTACCTCTGCTTTGGCTCAAAAATCAAATAAAAAAGAAATGAAAAAAGTATTATTTGTTGTAACCAGCAACGATAAGCTGGGCAATACCGGAGAAAAAACAGGATTCTGGTCTGAAGAATTTGCTGCTCCTTATTATGAATTATTAGATCAGGGTGTTGAAATTTCAATTGCGTCTCCACTTGGAGGACAACCGCCAATTGATCCAAAAAGTGCCGATCCTGCTTCGGCAACAGAAGACACCAAACGTTTTGACGCTGATAAGGTTTTACAGGAAAAATTAAAAAACACTATAAAGCTGTCAACGGTTAACCAAAAAGATTATGACGCTGTTTTTTATCCAGGAGGTCACGGTCCGCTTTGGGATTTGGTGCAGGATCAAAACTCTATTGCTTTAATCGAATCTTTTTATACACACAATAAACCAGTAGCTTTTGTTTGTCACGCTCCTGCTGTTTTGAAAAATGTAAAAGTAAAAGGGGAATATCTAGTAAAAGGTAAAAAAATAACCGGATTTACTAACGAAGAAGAAGAAGCAGTTGGTTTAACTAAAGTGGTTCCGTTTTTATTGGAAGATGCTTTAGCTTCAAACGGCGGTATTTTTTCCAAAGGACCAAACTGGCAACCTTATGCTGTAGAAGACGGACTTTTAATTACAGGGCAAAACCCAGCATCTTCTAAATTGGTAGCTGGAAAATTGTTACAGAAATTAAACTAAAGATGCTGAGATACTAAGTTGCTAAGATTCTAAGATTTTAGCAACTTAGACTTTATTAAAATACCGCGTTGAGTATAATCTAAAAAAACAATTTAACACATAGAAACATAGATTTTTGTGTAAAAGCAAAAGAGAACAAAAGAAACTAGTTTCCACACATAGCTAAACTATGTGTTTTTAAATTAGTGAAACGACTTTTTTAAATTTTCAAAAACTATGTTTCGATGTGTTGAAAATAATTAGACCCAACAGGTTAAAAAATTAAAATAATAAAATCAACCCGATGCTAAAAAACTTAGAATCTTAGTTTCTCAGCATCTTAGAAACTCAAAAAAAATCATGCTTAACTTTGAATTATACAATCCGACAAACTTAGTTTTCGGGAAAGGACAAATTGAAAAACTTTCGACCCTAGTTCCAAAAAATGCCAAAATTCTTTTGGTTTACGGAGGTGGAAGTATCTTTAAAAACGGAATTTACGATAAGGTAATGGCTAACTTAAAAGGTTTTGAAATTGTAGAATTTGGCGGTATTGAACCAAATCCAAGATTTGAAACTTTAATGAAAGCGGTTGATGTTATTAAAGCAGAAAAAATCGATTTTATTTTGGCTGTTGGAGGCGGATCTGTGATTGATGGTGTGAAATTTATTTCAGGCGCAGTTAATTTTGAAGGAAATCCAATTGATATTCTCCAAAAAAGAATTTTGATTAAAGAAAATGCAATGCCGTTTGGAACTGTTTTAACTTTACCAGCAACGGGAAGTGAAATGAATTCTGGCTATGTAGTAACCATTGAAGCAACGCAGGAAAAATTATCTTCTGGCGGAAGCGCTTTGTTTCCTCAATTCTCTATTTGTGATCCAACCGTAATTGCTTCTTTACCAAAAAGACAACTTGAAAATGGTGTTGTTGATGCTTACACACACGTAATGGAACAATATTTAACGTATCCAACTGATGCCTTTTTGCAAGATAGAATTGCCGAAGGAATTCTACAGACTTTAATTGAAGTTGGTCCAGGTGTTGTTAAAAACCCAACCGATTATACTTTGGCATCCAACTTTATGTGGAGCTGTACAATGGCTTTAAACGGATTAATCCAAAAAGGAGTTCCGAGCGATTGGGCGACTCACATGATTGGTCATGAATTAACAGCATTATATGAAATTGATCACGCCAGAACTTTGGCAATTATTGGTCCAAGTTTGTATACTGTAATGTTTGATTCTAAGAAAGAAAAACTGGCGCAATACGGAAGAAGAATCTTTAATCTTTCCGGTTCTGATGAAGAAGTGGCAAAAGAAGCCATCAACAAAACTGTTGAGTTTTTCCATACAATGGGAATGGACACCAAACTTTCGCAATACACAGAAGACTACAGCAAAACAGCAGATTTTATCGTAAATCGTTTCGACGAAAGAGGCTGGAAAGGTCTTGGTGAAAAGCAATTAGTGACTTTAGATAAAGTGAAATCTATTGTGGAACTTTCTTATTAGTCACAGTATTCTGTGACAGTTTACAGTTTTAACAATCACTGAAAACTTTGACTGCAACTGAAAACTATAAAAAAAGGCGTTCTAACTTGCTCAAGAACGCCTTTTTAAAATACTAAAACAAAACTAACTAACTCAAATCTTTTTAAATTCATTAAAATTCTAATTTATAAAGACTTACAACGTAGTGCTAATTGTTTTATTGTATAAGTATGAAAATATTTTTATTTAAAATCTTCATTCATTTTCTGTTCCAATATCTTAATAAGATTTTCGATTTCTGCTTTGACATTTTCAAACTCAACGTTATTCTTTTCGCCTATTGTTTTTTCCTTGAAAAACGCTTTTAAATCATATGAATTATTGGCATTTTTTAGTATCAAAGTTCCTACTTCGGGTTTCTTGGCTTTATCAATTCTTAAACCGGCAATTAAACCGCCTTTTAGTTCATTTCCGAATAATAGTTCAACATCTTTTTCTGATGAGATTTTGTCGGCAATCAGATTAAAATTTTCTTCGATTGTTTTATCGTGATTTAAGTAAGAACTAAATACTGTACTGAAAATTTCGGCATCTCTTCTTTCCTCATCATTATTATCTTCGATTGTTGTAAATAGCTTTGCTTCGATTGCATTGTTTACTTCATAATACAAAACGCTTCCTGGTTCAGTTGGTGTTACATTATTAACTTCTACTGATGAACTGGTAACCAAAAGTTTATTATTTATACTGAATTTACCAATTGTTTTTCCATTCGATTTTTCCAAAACAATTTTTCCTTTCAGCTTATGTTGCAATTCTTCGAGTTCAATTGCTTTATTTTTTAATTCGAAATGATAACGGTTAAAATAATGCATCGCAAAAATATCAAAGTCAAAACTTTGCAGAATACCATTTTTCCAATGCTTTGTAATAAACTGACGTTCCAATTGTATGTATTCTGGCCCATCAACTATTTTACCGTCTTTGTAAGTTGATTTTATATTATAATTTGGATATTCGTATTTCTCCAAATTCTCTAAATAATTATTTGAATACTGATATTTTATAATACCGTTTTCATAATAATCTACGTGAGTAAATTCACTTGAATCTGTGGCAAAATAACCCGAAAAAGGTTTGTCATTTTTATAAGTTCCAATATAAGAATCCTGTCTGTCCGAAGTAATTAAAAAAGATTTATTAACGATTTTAGTTCTTTTCCCATTTTCAAAATAGATGGTTTTCTGAATATTATTTTCGTCTTTTTTATCGTATTCGCTTCTGTAATAAATCTCTTCTGCTACAGATCCTTTTCTATAAATAGTGCTTTTTTTCGATTCTACTAAAGTTCCTTCGAAAGGCAGATCATTTTTATATTCCAGTTTTCCTGTTATTTCCCGGTTATCATAAAAAACAGTTTCTCCATTTTTAACATCGTTTACAACAGTGTACGTTTTAATTGGATCGTCGAGATAATAATTAAATATTTTCTGTACGCCATTTTTCTTGTAATCAGTAACGTTGATTAATTCGTTTTGTTCCTCTTCATTTTTAATAACAAATGTCCCGTTAAAAGGTTTTCCATCTTTATAAATCCCTTTTGCCACAACAGTTCCAGACTCCTCTTTTACAATTGTTTCTCCGTCTTTTTGACCATTTTTATAGTTTTGATTAACGAATAAATCACTAGCAAATCGTTCATCAAAATTGCCTTCAAAAGGCTGTCCGTTTTTATAAATTCGTTTTGCTTTTATACTTCCGTCCGAATTGTATTCTATTTGATCTCCTTGTGCTTCTCCTTCAGAATATTTTACTGTTTTTAAAACTTTTCCGTTTGGAAAATATTGAATTTCCTCACCATTTTTTTGTCCGTTTTTATAACTGGTTTTGGACTTTAGCGCAACAGCAAATTTGTTTTGGAAATAATAATCGTAAACCGTTCCATTCGCAATTTCACGTCCATATTGCTCAAAATCTTTTTCATTAATAGTCTGTAAAACTTTGCCCGATTTATCGTAGTTAATCTGCTTAAAAGGTTCTGTATTTCCGTTTGCAATATCATACCAAATTTCCTGAGCCAACTGTTTTGAATTTGCCCAGAATATCTTTTTTCTGATGATTTGTCTGTTTTTGGTTTTTCCTGTTTCATCACGAATGATCATTGCTTCGGTCATTCGGATTGGTTCTTCTCTTTGTGCCTCATTGTCGGCTTTATTCAAGCGGTAATCATCCCAATTTAAAACGTCTTCAAAATCACCATTTACCGGTTTTCCTCCTTCATATTTTCCTTTCATTAACACAGAACCATCTTCATGATAAAGGATGGTTTCGCCATCTTTTCGTCCATTTTTGTACTGAATGGTTTTTAATTTTTTACCATTTGGATAATAATACGTTAAATTAGAAACTCCAGAAAAATTATAAAATTGATAAAAAGAAGCATCAAAGCCATTTTCATCAAACCAAACAACGTCTCCAACATAGTTGTCTTCATTATCCTGAAAAGCATATCCCTGAAATTGTGGCGTATTATTGATGTAGAAATCTTCTACTAAAACCAGGTTTCCTGATTTTTTTAAAGGCTGCATTCTATAAAAAGAAGCGTTTTCTTTAGTGGTATTTTTCCAATCGGCGTCGAAATAAAGTGGTTCCATGTTTTGGGAGTAAGAAAATACAGTTGTAAATAAAATAATAAGAGTTGAAAATTTATTAATCATAACTGAACGAATTTTCTCAAAAATACTGTTTTTAAAGCAAATTTGGATTCTAAAAACTGAGATCTTGTAAAATTCGACTCTCTTTTGAATTAAAAGAAAACTCTTCAGGAGTGCTTTCTCAAATTTCTTAAATCAGATTTTGCTTTATTAGCACATTATTAAGTACTTTTGTTTCAAATTAATAAAATAATGAGCGAAAAGTTAAAATTTGCAGTAATTGGAGGAGGAAGCTGGGCAACGGCAATTGCCAAAATGTTATGTGTGAATCTTTCAGAAATTGCGTGGTATATGCGTAATGAATCTGCAATTGAACATCTTCAGAAATACAAACACAATCCCAACTATTTAAGTTCTGTTGAATTTGACACCAACAAACTTAAACTGACAAGCAATATAAACGAAGCGATAGAATATGCAGATTACATCATTTTTGCTATTCCTTCTGCTTTCCTGGATGCCGAATTAAAAAACATGACGGTTTCTTTATCAGATAAAATCATTTTTTCTGCTATTAAAGGTATCGTTCCAGAAACGAGTTTAATCGTTGGCGAACATTTTCACATTCAATATGATATACCCTACTACAACATCGGAGTAATTACAGGTCCTTGTCATGCGGAAGAAGTCGCATTGGAAAGACTTTCTTACTTAACGATTGCCTGCGGTGATCCGGATAAAGCAAAAACAGTTGCCAAATCACTTTCCGGAAATTATATTAAAGCTAAAATTTCAGATGATATTATCGGAACTGAATATGCCGCAATGCTGAAAAACATTTATTCAATCGCTGCCGGAATTGCCCACGGTTTAGGTTATGGCGATAACTTCCAGTCGGTTTTAATGAGTAACGCTATTCGTGAAATGAAAAAATTCATTAGAAAAGTGCATAAAATGAAACGTAACATTAACGATTCGGCTTATTTGGGCGATTTATTGGTTACAGGATATTCGGTTTTCTCAAGAAATAGAATGTTCGGAAATATGATTGGAAAAGGTTACACTGTAAAAAGCGCCATGATGGAAATGAGCATGGTTGCAGAAGGATATTACGCAACAAAAAGTGCTTATAAACTAAATCAAGGTTATGGAGCCAAAACGCCAATTATTGATGCCGTTTATTCGGTTTTATATGAAGGAAAAGATGCTAAAACGGTTTTCAGAAAATTAACAGAGTCTTTGGATTAAATTCTAAAGAAAATAGAATAAAGAACATAGAGAATAGACCTCAACTTTGAGAATAAAAAAGAGTCAATACTTATTTAATTTTGTATTGACTCTTTTATTATCTTAAAATCTATTTTATTTATTCTATACTCTTTTTTCTTTACTTCACCATAACCCCTTCAACAAACAAAATCGGCACTTCTTCCGTATTGTTTTCGTCAAGCGAATTGGCTTTAAAAATAAACTTCTTATCGTACAAAGTATTTCCGATGAAGAAAGTTACCATGAACTCATTATTAAGCGCTAAAAGGCTTTTTTCAATCAATTCTATCTTTACAACAGAAACCGAAGGCACCTCAACAAATGCATGACGCAGAATTGATGTTTTCTTCATTTCGCCATCAATCGTTCCAAACGCTTTTGAAACCACCATAACGCTGTCTAAGTTAAAATCACTATCATTAACCAAGTAAGCGTACCACACTTTTTCCATAAAATCGTCACTCCATTCTTGAACAGCGGCAAGAAATACGTTTTCGACTTCTGGAATTATTATATCTTTTTTCATCTATTAAATTTTAAAAACCTTTGTCAAAGCCTAAAGCTTCCACAAAGGTTTGTTTATTGTAAAGGTAATTTATAACGTAAAGCCCTAGCCCTGATGGAAGCGGCATCCTTTTGTCTCGTTTTTTCAACGAGACAAAAGATACAGCGGACAGCAGGAAACAGCTCCTAAATATTAGCTTTAAACTGCTCTAAGAAACGAACATCATTTTCATAGAACATACGGATATCTCCAATTTGGTATAAAAGCATCGCAATACGCTCTACTCCCATTCCGAAAGCAAAACCGTTGTATTCATCTGGATTAATATCACAGTTTTTCAAAACGTTTGGATCAACCATTCCGCAACCTCCAATTTCCAACCAGCCTGTTCCTTTTGTGATACGGTAATCGGTTTCTGTTTTTAGTCCCCAATAAATATCAATTTCGGCACTTGGCTCTGTAAATGGGAAATAGGACGGACGAAGACGAATCTTAGATTTTCCGAACATTTCTTTTGTGAAATAAAGTAATGTCTGTTTCAAATCGGCAAAAGACACATCTTTGTCAATGTACAATCCTTCCACTTGATGGAAAATACAGTGCGAACGAGATGAAATAGCTTCATTACGGAAAACACGTCCTGGAGAAATCGTACGGATTGGCGGTTTATGATTTTCCATATAACGCACCTGAACAGATGATGTATGCGTACGCAACAACACATCAGGATTGGTCTGAATGAAAAACGTATCTTGCATGTCACGCGCTGGATGATATTCTGGCAAGTTCAATGCGGTAAAGTTATGCCAGTCGTCTTCGATTTCTGGACCTTCAGAAACGTTGAATCCGATATTAGCAAAAATATCTATAATCTGATTTTTAACGATAGAAATTGGGTGGCGCGAACCAATAATTACTGGTTCTGCAGCACGCGTTAAATCTCCAAAAACTCCTTTAGACTCTTCTTTGCTTTCAAGCTCTTCCTGAATTTGCTTTACTTTTTCTTCAGCAACCGCTTTTAAAGTATTGATTACTTGTCCAAAATCTTTTTTCTGGTCGTTTGGAATATTTTTAAATTCAGTAAAAAGTTCTTTAAGCAAACCTTTACTTCCTAAATATTTAATACGGAATTGTTCTAACGATTCTTTATTTTTCTCATTAAAGGCTTTAGCTTCCTCTATGTGCTGTTTTATCTTATCTATCATTTTCCTTCGATAATTGAGAGTACAAATTTAGTGTTTTTAGTTGAAAGTGTGCGGTCTCAGACGCAGTTTTAGGTTTTCCGTAAATTATTTTATCAGATTTAACTTTTCTTCAACTTGTTTAATCTTTAGATGCCAATAATCTAAACCTTCCTGATTGGTTACTGTTTCCTTTCTAAAATTCGAAGAAATGCGATTTAATTCATGCCAGTTTTTATTCGAATCCCTTTCTTTTTCCTGTTTTGTAGCAGGTTCAATTCTGGTGCGCCAAAAATCCATATTTTTAAAATAGGTCTTTTTTATGCCTTCAAAATATTCAATTAATTTTTCTTTTGAATTCGGAATATACCCTGGCCCGCTGCAACCGCAAGAATGAAATGTAATACCAACAGAAAATAAACTTTTAATATGTTCCCACTTTTTGACATCGTCTTTTTTAGGTGATTCAAAATCCAGTCCCATATTGGCCATTAATTCTCCACATTGCGGACATTTGGCTTCAAAAACCGATACTTCTCCTTTTTTTATATCCACCATCAATCTTCTTTTAAAAGTCTTTCGACAATTAAAACAAGCATAATGAGGTTTATAGGATGTCATTGCGTATCTGCACATTTTATTTAGTTTTCAGTATTCAGTCTCAGTCTCTGTCCAAATTGCAAACTGAGACTGAGACTGTAAACTGGACTCTACTCAATAAGTTTTCTTTCCAAAAAATAATTTACAATTGCTTCTTTCATTAAAACCGACTGTTCACCTGCTTTTAACGGCGGTAATTGTTCTTTTATTTTGTAGTGTGGCCAGCCTTCGCTATCAAAAAAATCAAATTCGTAATAACCATAAGGTTCTAACAATCTGCAAATGGCAATATGCATTAGATTTAATTTTTCGTCTTTCTTAAATTGACGATGCACTTTTCCGAGTTCCTGAACTCCAATTAGGTAAATTATGGCATCCAAATCTAAGTCTTCGCCTTGCGAAAACTGATTTGAAAGCATATCGACGAGCTTTTCCCATCGTTCTTTTAACTGTATATCTCTAGACATTATGTGATTTTAGATTGTTGATTTTAGATATTAGATTGTTGAAAAACTGATTCTGAAGGGGGGCAGAATCGCAGTCTGATTTCTAAACTTTGATTTAGCAAAGATACATAGTTCATATACAATGTGCCTAAAAATTTTAAACACATAGCAACATAGTCCAGATAGCTATCAGGATTAAGTCAAAAACTAAACTAAAAGAAACTAGTTTCTAACACATAGCCCAAACAGTTATAACAATTTGTTATTACAATTGAAACGTCTTATTATGTGTTTTCTAAGTGTTTATGTTTATCATTATTTACAACCTCTGAACCTTTGCAACTCTGTCACTTTGAACCTCAAAAAACCTATCTTTGCTCCTCATTTAACACAAAACCCAAACATGAGTTTTTTTGATATTATTGTAGCCGCGCTTTTAGGATACAGTTTGTATAAAGGCATTAAAAACGGACTTTTTGTAGAAGTTGCTTCTTTTATTTCCCTGTTGTTGGGAATTTATCTTGCCATTAAATTTTCCTCTTTAATGACAGGAATGATTTCAAAACACGTTTCTTGGAATCCAACCAACATTCAAATTACAGCTTTTATCCTGACTTTTATTTTAGTCGTTATTGGCGTTTATTTCTTAGCAAAAATTTTAACCGGAATTGCCGATTTTGCCATGTTAGGTTGGATGAATAAACTCGGAGGCGGTTTTTTCAGGGTTTTAAAGACCATTCTGATTCTGAGTATTTTTATTGCTTTGTTTGAGAAAATCAATTTCAATAATACATTCGCTAAAAAAGAAACTTTAGATCATTCTATTTTTTATAATCCAGTGAAAAAAGTGGCTGCTTTTGTTTATCCATCGATTGAAAAATGGTACGAAACGTTCAAAAAGGAACATTCTGAAAAACCAGAAGAAGAAAAAGAACAGACAGATAAATAATACTTACATTGTCAAGAATTAAACCCGACAGGTTTTCAAACCTGTCGGGTTTGTTATTCAAAAGCCTCAGCGAGGCGATATATTTATAGAAATTAAATCACACGAATGTAAAAAAGCTCAAGCGTAGCGAAATATTTGATTGCGAAAATTATATTTCGCTCCGCTGGAGCTTTATTTTGTAGATGTCTATTCTGTTCTATAAATATTGCGCTTCTCCGAAGCTTATTTAAAAATTGATTTCCTTCTTTTCTCCTTTATTCAAAACAAACTCTTGTTTTTTATCGCCAAAAATCAAAGTTGTTTTCCCACCATTTTTAGAAGAAACAGTTACTCTTTGCGGTTTTTTATCGGTCCAATTCATTTCAATTTCAAATCCTCCTCTAGCACAGATTCCTTTTACAGAACCTTCTGACCAAGCGTCTGGTAAAGCAGGCAATAATCGGATTTCGTTTTCGTCTGATTGAACCAGCATTTCGGCAACGGCAGCTGCGCCTCCAAAATTTCCATCAATTTGAAATGGCGGATGAGCATCAAATAAATTCGGATAAGTTCCTCCTCCTCTTCTTGGTTTGTCCGTTTTCTTTCCGTCTGGATCAACGTAGCGCAATAATTCACGATACATTTTATAAGCGCGATTTCCGTCCCAAAGTCTTGCCCAAAGATTGATTCTCCATCCTTTTGACCAACCTGTGGTTTCGTCTCCTTTTATTTCTAATGTTTTCTTTGAGGCTTCTGCTAAATCAGGAGTTTTCAAAGGTGTAATATGATCACCAGGGAAAAGTCCGAATAAATGTGATTGATGACGGTGTTTTGGGTCATTATCTTCCCAATCAAAATACCATTCTTGAAGATTTCCTTTTTTACCAATTTGATACGGATACAGTTTTGAAAGTGCTGTTTCCAGTTTTTTTCTGAAATCGGCATCTGTATTTAAGACTTTTGACGCTTTTATCGTTTTATCAAAACATTCACGAATCATGGCTAAATCGGCAGTTCCTCCATATAATGTAGCACCCACAAAGCCGTCAGCCAGTTTATATTGATTTTCTGGCGAAGTTGATGGCGAAGTAATTAAGTTTCCGTTTTTATCTGGAACCAACCAGCCCAAACAAAATTCTGCAGCACCTTTCATTAACGGATAACCTTCTTTTTTCAAATAAGCTACATCTTGACTAAAAGCATAATGTTCCCAAATATGGGTACTCAACCAAGCTCCTGCCATTGGCCAGCATGCCCACATGGGGTCTTCTTTTCCGAATTGTCCAACCGGATTGGTCATTGCCCATATATCTGAATTGTGCGCTGCCGCCCAACCTTTATCTACACCGTAAAAAGTTTTAGCAGTGATTTTTCCTGTTACCGAAAGGTTTTTAATGAAACTCAAAAGTGACGTATGCATTTCAGAAAGATTGGTGTTTTCTGCCAACCAGTAATTTTCTTCCAGATTGATATTCATTGTATAATTACTGCTCCAGGGCGGATTTACATATGGATTCCAAAGTCCTTGTAAGTTTGCCGGAACGCCCAAAGTTCTCGAAGAACTGATTAACAAATAACGTCCGAAATTGAAATATAAAATCTCAAGATTTTTATCTTCTTTTCCGTCAGTATAACGCAATAAACGTTCATCTGTTGGTAAATCCGGAGCGGTTGTTTTTCCTAAATCTAAGTTGACACGACTGAAGAATTTTTGGTAATCGGCAATATGAGATTCTTTTAATTTGTCGAATGCTTTTGCGTAAGCTTTATTCAGATTTTCTAACGCAATTGACACATCGTCTAAACCTTCTGAAGCCGGATTTTTGTCGAAACCATTAAAGCTTGTTGCGACAGAAACAAAAATAATCGCTTCAGTCGCATCTTTTAACGTTAAGGTTTCCCTGGAACTTGTAATCGTCCCATCTGTTTTTTTGATTTGAACTAAACCTGTAAATCTTGTACCTCTATCTTTTAAATTCAGATATTTTTGGGGAACATTATATCCAGCATTTTCATGAATTGGAGCAGAACCTCTCAGCACCAAAATATTATTTCGAACTTCAACATTTGACTGCAAAAGGCTTTTTAGATTAATATCGAAATTCAAAGCTCCTTTTTGATCGGCTGTCAATTTGATGATCATCACTTTATCTGAAGCAGATACAAAATATTCGCGAGTATATTTTATGCCCGCCATTTCGTAACTTACTTTTGAAATGGCATTCGAAAGATCCAATTCGCGATGATAATTGACCGCTTTTCCTTTTTCGGAATTATTAATTTCTAATGTTCCTAAAGGTGCATACGATTCGGAGTTTTTTCCTTGAACTTTTTTATTTAATTCTTCCGCAAGTTTGTAGTTTTCCTTTTGTAAAGCTTCACGAATTGCTGGAATATTTTTGTAAGCTTCTGGGCTCATATTGGCATTTACGGGTTCACCCGACCAAAGCGTAATATCATTCAAATAAATTTTATCTGAATTGGCGCCTCCAAAAACAGTCGCTCCCATTTTTCCGTTTCCTAAAACTAAACTTTCTTCAAAAAATTCTGCAGGTTGTTTGTACCATAAAACATTTTTGGACTGTGCTGAAATGGTTGTATAGCAAGATGTGAGAAGTAAGAGGAGAAATATTTTTTTAATGATTTTTGGATTCATAGGATTATTGTTTTGGATTATGTTTTTTGCATCTGGTATTTCTACAAAAACTATCGTATTAATTCTTGTACCTTCAAATAACTATTTACTCACTTTATATTTCTCATTTGCCGTAATCATTTCCCAATTATCAGTTCTAAATGGCGACGCTGGAAATTTCTCTTTGTTGAAAAGATTAATTGTTGTATCATCATCTGCCCAACCGTAATGCACTGCTACGGGATTTTGAACTTTATCACTTGAAACGATTATTTTATTGTCTTTTATTATCGCTTTAGCGGGATGAAAAACTTTGTCTTTACCTGCAATTTCAAAACCTTTTAATTCATCGTTATTTGGCGTTGATAATCCGCTGCCGATGTTATCGAAAGTCAGGATAATTTGATTTCCTTTTATTTCCTGAGATTTATAAGTTGGTCCGCTGTAAACTTGTTTTTTCCCGTAAATATTGTTTAGCGCTGTTGCTGCCAAACGTAATCCGATGTCCTGTTTGTTGGTTGGGTGAATGTCTTTTGCATTTCCAATATCAGTCGTCACGGCCATTCCAGTGTTTGGCAGTTTTAACGTTTCAGATTGTGCTTCGCGAAGTTCTGCCCAACGGCTTCCTTTTTGGCTGTTTCCTCCAAATTCATCAAAAGTGGATAATTGAACGAAGTAAAAAGGGAAATTTCCTTGTTTGAATTTGGTTCTCCAATCGTTGATCATTAACGGAAATGATTTTTTGTATTCTGCTGCTCTCCATACATTGGCTTCTCCCTGATACCATAAAACACCCTGAATTCCATAAGGAACCAATGGATTTACCATGGCATTGTACAATAGCGAGGGATAACTGTTTGGCGATAATGCCGCTTTGACCATAATAACTCTAAACTTCCAATTTCCGTCAAGCGGAATAACTTTACTTCCTATTGTTAATTTCAAATCTTGAGATTCTCCATAGATACCGCCACCTCCGCTGTTATCGACAATTCTAACAGCAATTACATTTTTCCCTTCTTTTAATACATTTTCGGGTATCTGATAGATACGTCTCGCATCCCATTGTGTATTTCGGCCCACTTCGATTCCGTTTACATATGTAATATCTTCGTCGTCGATTTTTGCTAAACTTAATGTAGCTTTATTTTTAATGTCTTCTGCCGAAAGTGTAATGGTTTTTCGCATCCAAACCACACCATCTAAATCGCCCAGCGGCTGATTTTCCCATAAACCTGGCGTGTTTAATTCGCCCCAAGAATTATCATTAAAAGAAAGTTCTTTAAATGATTTCTCATTGTCATTGCTAACGGGAGTTCCCTGAATTTTTTCGACTCTTTCTTTCATTTTTCTGGCATATAGTTTTGAAATAGAGTCAACATTCAAACTCGGAACATCGGCAATCATGTTTTTGAATTCATTGCTTTTTTCGAAAGCTTCGCGGCTTGTCCAGGTTTCTACATTCGTTCCACCCCAAGAAGTATTGATGATTCCGATTGGGATTTTTAATTCTGAATACAGTTTTCTAGCGAAATAATATCCAACTGCTGTAAAGTTGCCTACATTTTCTTTGTTGGCTTCTTCCCATTTTCCTTGTTTTAAATCGTCTTTTGGAGTTCCGCTTAAATCTTGTGCCACGCTAAAATGACGAATCATTGGATAATTAGCATCTGCAATTTCTTTTTCGGCGTTCATGGTTTTGAAAACCTGAAATTCCATATTCGATTGTCCGCTGCAAATCCAAACTTCTCCAACCAAAACATTTTTGATGGTGATTTTATTTTTTCCGATAATAATTAATTCAAATGGTCCACCCGCTTTTTCTGGACTTAAATTTACCGTCCATTTTCCGTTTTTATCAACTGTTGTTTTCTTAATTTGTTTGTTGAAATGGACTTCTACACTTTCATTCGCATCGGCAAAACCCCAAATCGGAATTTGTTTGTCTCTTTGGAGCACCATTCCGTCAGAGAATATTAAAGGCATTCTCACATTAGCATTAGTTAAAATGCTAATTAACAGAAAAATAAATATTATACTCTTTTTCATTTTTTTGATTTTAATATTTTTTAAACCATATAAGTGATATAAGATATTTTAAGTTTTTATTTAGCAATGTACTTAAATTTACTTATATCACTTATGTGGTTTAAGCTAAATTTTTTACTTTAATCCGTCTAATAATGCATTTAAAGCTTGTGTGTCAAAAACAGTATTGTTGGTTCTATTAATGATTCCGAAACCGTTATTTCCTAAACTTCCTTCGTCCCAATAAAAGGGCAATAGTCCGTTTGCTTTTGCTGTTTTTACCACCGTTTTTAAATAATAGGCTCTTGAATTTAAATGTAAAGTCAGCGCATCTCCAGTTAAAGTTGTTCTGCGAATTGCTCCAAATTCTCCCAATAAAACTGGAATTCCTTTATCTACAAATTGCGTTTTCATCAATTTGAAATTCTTTTCTAAATCGGCTTCTTCTCCCCAAGTTGCATTTCGTTCTGTATCGGTCGTAGAATGAAATCCTGCTCCCCAGTAATAGAACATTTTTCCCCAAGTTTCATCTTTGGTCAAACCTGCAAAATTCCACGGAGAATAATAATGAACTTCGACCATCATTCTGCCTGCAACTTTATCTACTGGCAATGTAGTCATTAATTTGTTTGTTTTTTCAATATCTGTTGTTGGACCTTGAACGACTAAAACACGCATTGCATTTTTTCCTCCTGTAGAACGAACCGCATCAATAAAAGTCTGATGATACGAATTTAAAACTGCCATTTGGGTAGCATCTTCAACTGCTGGTTCGTTGGCACTTGCAAAAAGTAAATGTTCGTCAAAACCTCTTAAATGCGTTGCAATTTGTTCCCAAAAAGCCTTTTGTTTGGCATTGTTTTCTACTTTTTTAGCTTCGGTAATATTGTTTTCCAGCCAGCCGCCGTCCCAGTGAATGTTTACTACAACATACATGTCATTGTCAACGCAATATTGAACCACTTCTTTAACTCGGTTCAACCAATCTGTTTTGATTTTTGCTGTTGCGGCATTTTCTAAATTTTGGTTCCAAGAACACGGAATTCTGATCGCATTAAAACCGTTTGCTTTTACAGCATCAATCAAAGCTTTCGTTACTTTTGGATTTCCCCATGCTGTTTCTCCTCCGGTTGCTTCCAACGTATTTCCGATATTCCAGCCTAATTTGATTTTTGCTGCCAACTCAACTGCAGAACTTCCCATTCCACTTGCATCCGCTACAATTGGATTTGTATTATAACTCGGATATAAACTTCCTGCGACCTGAGAAACTGAAATTGTCGCAGACGGTACTTCATTGCCTGTTAATGTAATCACTGCATTTCGAAGAGCCGTAGTCGTATTTTCTGAAGCGGTAATTTTTACCACTGTTTGTCCTGATGTTCCAGTAGTCTGACTCAATTTTATCCAACTCGCAGGATTACTCAAAGTCCAAGTAATGCCGTTAGAATTAATCGTTATTTCAATTGTATTTTCTTTGCTTTCAAAATCAATTTTATTTGAGCTTGCTGTCAATGTTTTTATACTAACTGATGTATTTTCCTTATCTGAACTGCAAGCTGAAACTCCTAAAAAAGCAAAACATAAAACAAAAGACAGGAGATAATCTTTGATTGTTTTTTTCATTTGGTTTGGTTTAAGTTAAGTGTAAGTTTTTAAAATCAACGCCAGCTTTTTATGGGCTGGCGTCGATGGTTTGTTTATTTTATAGCAATAACAAGTTTTATTTAATTGTTACTTGAATTTCTTTTTTAATATCTCTTGAAGATGTTCCCAATTTGATAGTATATTTTCCAGGCTCAACTGTCCATTTTTTAGACGCAACATCATAATAAGCCAGTTCTTTAACTGGTACTTTGATGGTTACTTTTTCTAAACTTCCAGCTTTTACATCCGCTTTTTTGAATCCTTTTAGCTCTTGTGCTGCACGAGTAATTTTAGAATCAGATTTTGAAGTATATAATTGAACAACTTCTTTTCCGTCTACTTTTCCTGTGTTTTTAACGTCAACTGTAACTTCAATTACATCGTTTTGAGCGTACGAATCTTTATTTGCTTTTGCATTATCAAGCGCAAAAGTCGTGTATGATAATCCGTAACCGAAAGGATATAACGGCGTCACATTTTTAGTATCAAACCAACGGTATCCAATCAAAAGTCCTTCAGCATAATTTACTGTTTTGTCTCCAGGAAAACTGTTTGTAGCATGCGCAGGAGAATCTTTTAAAGCTACTGGCATTGTCCAAGGTAATTTTCCTGACGGATTTACTTTTCCTAAAATAACATCAGCCAAAGCATTCCCACCTTCAGAACCATTGAACCAGCTCCAAACTAAAGCAGAAGATTTTTTGCTTACTTCATTAATATCGAAAGGCGCTCCGGCAACCATTACTACAATAGTTTTTGGATTAACTGCCAATACTTTTTTGATTAATTCTTCCTGTCCAAAAGGCAAGTGCAAATCTCTACGGTCTGAAGCTTCAGTTTCGTAATCACGGTTTGAACCCGCAAAAATGATCGCAACATCTGAGTTTTTAGCTACATCAACCGCTTCTTGAACTTTTGCTGGATCTATTTCGTCAATTGTAACTGGTCCGTTAGCCGTAATATTTCCTAAGTTTCCTCTGTTCTTTTTATCGTAACGCTCCAAATATCCTTCTGCGTAATTGATTTTAACTGATGAAGGAAGTCTGTTTTTAAGACCTTCAAGAGGCGTAACTTCTCTTTTTGTTTTAACACCAGCTCCAAATCCGCCAAGAGCGTTTTTCTTTGTTGCATTGTTTCCGATCACCGCAATAGATTTTACTCCGTCTAATTTTAATGGTAATGCATTATTTTCATTTTTCAACAATACAATTGCTTCTGCTGCAATTTTGTATGCGTCTTGGTAATGTGCTTCGGTTGCGATGCTTCCTTTTACACGCTCGCCTCCGCCCATTGCTTTCACTTGGAATAAAACTCTTAAAATACGTTTTACATGCAGATCAATTTCTTTTTCTGAAACTTCTCCAGATTTTACGGCTGCAATTAATTTATCGGCTAAGAAAAATTCATTGAAAGGTTTTGGCGTTCCCATTTCAATATCCAAACCATTTTTCAAAGATTTTGCTGTTGAATGTACCGCAGCCCAATCTGAAACTACTACACCTTTGAATCCCCATTCGTCACGAAGGATTTTATTCAACATATAATCATTCTCACATAAATATTCACCTCTAAATTTATTGTAAGCTCCCATAATGCTGTATGCTTTTGCTTCTTTTACCGAAGCTTCAAAAGCAGGAAGATAAATTTCACGAAGTGTGCGTTCGTCAATTTGTACATCGACAAAATCACGATTTGTCTCCTGATTGTTTGCTGTGTAATGTTTTACGCACGCCATTACATCTTTTTCTTGTAAACCAACAATCAAAGGCACGGCAATTTTTTTATTCAAAAATGGATCTTCAGACATGTATTCGTAAGTTCTTCCTCCAAGCGGAGTTCTTACCATATTGATGGCTGGCGAAAGCAACATATCTTTATCTCTGGCACGCAATTCTTCTCCTAAACTGGTTCCGAAAGTATGCGCCATTTCTGCGTTCCAAGTTGCTGCTAAAGCTCCACCTGCCGGGTAATATGTGGCAAAATCGTTTGTCCATCCTGCTGGAGCCCAATTGTCTCTTGAAATTTCCTCGCGAACTCCCAATGGACCATCGGCCATCTTTAATTCCGGAATTCCTAAACGTTTTACGCCTGCGTTTGCAAACATGCTGTTTCCGTGAAGCATTCCTACTTTTTCTTCCAATGTCATCTGTGAAATCAGTTTATCGATTTCTGCATCGTGGTCTGCGCTTATTTCTTTTCCAACGTATTCTTCGGTCTGCGTCGAATTTGAAGCTAAGGTCTGTGCATCATTTTTACAAGAAGTAAAGAATGCAAAAACCAAAGTTGCTGAAAGGAACATCATTTTGTTTTTCATAGATAGTTAGGTGTTTTTGGATTTAAAGTTTTTTGATTCCTCACGCATAGACTTCAAATCCAGTTAATAATTATATTGTTTGTGGTTTTATTGTTTGATTAAATTAAGAAAAAAAACATCATTCTCATTGATTTTAAATTCCTTGCTAAAAGTTCCTTTTCCGTCAATTGTAACTTTTTCTGTAGAAATCGGCGCGCCGTTATTTTTCTCTTTTATTGAATTAACTTGCTCACGTGTTAATTGACTTGGTTTATTCATCGCCAGATAATCCGCGTAAGCGTCATTCACTTTATAACCGACTTTGTAAATTTCTAAAAGATATTTTCCTTTTTGCATTCCGTCAATTTCAACTTTCACTTTTCCTTTTTCTTTTGATGGAAGATCTTTAATGTAATAGGTTTGATTCAATTCTTTATCACCAGGATGCGTATTCGTAAAATCCCAAAGCAAAACCTGCACATCGCCTTTTGCATTTTTAGAAGTCCAAGAAGCTTTATCTGAATTTTGAAGTTCTGTTTCTCCCAATTTATTCAATAAATAATAAGAGAAATAGGCTGGTTTTTTAATTCCCTGCGTATTCAATAATCCGAAACCTCCATGAAAAGGCGTAAATCTTGGCCCTGCTTCTTCAAAAATATCGGTAAAAACCCAATACGACATGGAATTTGCTGCATTGCCGACTTGTTTTAATTTCTGCAGAATATAAGCTGCCGAATGATAACTATCGTGAATTGGATCTGCTGGCGTATAAGAAGAGCTCCATTCTGTGTAATGCAATTCCAGATTTGGTTTAACAGATTCTGTAATCAATTTTCTTGAATTGATAATTTCACCGCTTACACTCCATTCATCCTGATTCAAAATTGTTCCCGAAGTTCCGAATTCGTCCAAATAACCATGTTTCACTCCATAAGTATGTGTTGAAACAAAATCCATCGGAACATTATTCTTTGCACAAAAATCAATTGTTTCAGCAACCCATGCTGAACCTGCTGTTGCTGGTCCGCCGACTCTGTAAGCTGGATTTACTGCTTTTACACCACGAGCTGCGTAATTATATAATTTGAAATATTCTTCCTGAGTTCCAGTCCAAAATCCTGGAGATAAATTCGGTTCGTTCCAAACTTCAAAATACCATGTTTTTACTTCCTCATCTCCATAACGTTCTTTGAAATGCTGAATTAAATTTCGAACTAAATCTTCCCATTTTTTATAATCTTTTGGAGGCGTTACATTGCCGCGCCACCAAAAAATGGTTTCTTTTCCGCTTGCCAAAGCATTCGGCATAAAACCTAATTCAACAAACGGTTTCATTTTCAGGCTCACAATATAATCAAATAAAACATCTACATATTGGTAATTGTATTCTGGTTTTCCTTTTTCGTCTTCACGATAAACCGCCATATCATCAGACAATAAACCATGAAAACGGATGTACTTAAAATCGCATTCTTTTTTAACCAATGCCAATTGCTGCTGCCAATCTGCACGAAGACCTTCATTCGCTCTTCCGGCACCAATGCATTCTTTAAACATGGTGTTTAATTTTCCTGCTTCTTTTTTATAATCAACTTTTATGGTTCTGTTTTCAGCATTATTATTTTGTCCAATTATTTGGATTGAATGAATTAAAACGAGTATTATTAAAATTCTTTTCATCTGAAAATGGTTTTGTTTATTTTTTGCCACTCCCGATAGCTATCGGGATAATAGGACTCTTTTCTTTTTCTTCTCTCGCAGATCTGGCAGATCAAGCAGATTTTTTATTTTTTCAATCTGCAAAAAAATATGCCACAGATTAAAAGAATTAAAAAGATTAAATCTGTACAATCTGCCAGATCTGCGAGAGAAAAAGAAAAAATCCTTTTCAATCCTTTTAATCTGTGGCTAAATATTTTATTTCTAATATATGTTAGAAGCACTGCAATGCGTCTCTACAAATTATGCGTAATCTTTGCGTTAATCAAACCCGACAGGTTTTAAAAACCTGTCGGGTTTAACATCTAACACTTAACCTCTAACTCTTAACTTCTAACCCAAATTACATTTTTTTGAATCTAACAGCTCCACCACCAGCACCGCCTAATTTCAATTGTAATTTATCTGAAGCTTTTACCGTTTTCTTAGAAATTGCTACTGCTTCCGGATTGTGTTTTTGATCTGTTCCTTCTGCATCCACATAAATCTGTGCTTCGTAAGTGGCATTTGGATCTAAGAATGATAATGAAACCTCAACATTTCTTGGTTTTTCATTGGTCAAAGTGCCTAAATACCAATCGGCGCTGTTTCTGTCTTTTCTTACTGTTGTGATGTATTCGCCAATTTTTCCTTCTAAGATTTTAGTGTCTTCCCAATCCGTCGGAACATCTTTTAGGAATTGCAACGCTGGTTTTCCTTCGTAGTTTTCTGGAAGATCAGCCAACATTTGAATTGGAGAATAAATCGTTACATACAATGCCAATTGCTGTCCAACTGTTCCTTGAATTCTTTTTCCTGGATAGCCTTGTTTTACCTCAACATCAAAAATTCCAGGCGTAAAATCCATTGGACCAGAAAGCAATCTTGTAAACGGAATAATACTTAAATGGTTTGGCGGATTTCCTTCGCTCCAAGCGTTATATTCTTGTCCGCGTGCTGCTTCTCTTGAAACCATGTTTGGATACGTTCTTCTTTCTCCTGTATCTTTAATTGATTCGTGGTAAAGAACCGCTAAATCGTATTGCGCTGCTTTTTCTAAAATGTATCTGAAATAATTTACTCCAAACTGTCCGAAGTGCATTTGTTTCATGTTCAATCTAGAACCAACGTGGCCGATTTTTACAGTATGAATTCCAAGTTTTTTGTACAAGGCAAAACCTTCATCAACTTCTTTTAAATAGTTAATTAAGTTTGAACCTGTTTCGTGATATCCGATTAATTCGATATTCTTTTTCTTTCCGTATTCTACTACTTTTTCTAAGTCGAAATTGTCAGCACTTTTCGTGAAACTGAACATGTGCATGCGGTTTTCATACCAAGCTGGCGTCCAGCCTTTGTTCCATCCTTCGATTAATAAATGATGAAAGCCTTCTTTTGCTGTAAAATCAATATATTCTTCAGCATGTTTGGTTGTCGCACCTTGTTTGTCGCTTTCCCAGAAAGTATATTTCCCAATGTGCATTCCCCACCAGATTCCTAAATATTTGTACGGTTTGAAATAGCTGTTTGTATTTTTTAATTTATTTGGTTCATTAAGATTTAAAACCAAATAAGAAGTAATCAATTCACCTGGATTTTCTCCAATTTGAATCGTTCTCCAAGAAGAAGTAAACGAATCTTTTACACGAACTTTTACTCCATCGGCCCAAGGCACCAAATCCGATTTTAATTCAGTTCCTTTAGTGTTTACCAAAGTCATACTCGCGAAGTCATACAAGTTGGCTTCGTGGAAACTTAACGCCAATCCGCTTTTACTTTCGATTGTTAATGGAGTCAAAACGGTATCAAGTGTACTAACCGGAGCGTCTTTAAATAAATATTCATCACGATCTGGTCGGTTTGCCGGAATCCACCATGCTTTTCCGTCTTCTTTTAAATTGAAAGTTGTTTTTTCATCCATGATGAAAATACTGTCTTTTACATTTTGTTTTGGATACACATATCTAAAAGCAACTCCGTCATCAAAAGCACGAAACTGAATTTGTAGTTTTCTTTTGTTTCCTGTTTTTTGCTGTAAATCGACTACCAATTGATTGTAGTGATTTCTGATGTTTTTCTTTTCTCCCCAAACTTGTTCCCAAGTCTCGTCAAACGTAGAAGTTTTTGCCCCTTTTATTTCAAAGTTTGAACTTAAATCTTCATTTCCTTTCAATACAAATCCCATATCCGACGGAGAAATTACTTCTGTCTTTCCGTGAGAAACTGCATATTTTGGAGCATTTTTTACCAGCTCAAATTTGATTGTATTCTTTCCGTTTGGCGATGCCAATTCGTAAGCATTCTTAGTTTTTTGACTGTAGCCAACTGCTATTGAAAACAGTACGGCTGGGAGAATTAGATAGTTTTTCATGTTTTTTGGTATTATGTTTTTTTTGCACAGATTAAAAGGATTTTTTTCTTTTCTCTCGCAGATTTGGCAGATTGTGCAGATTTAATCTTTTTAATCTTTTTAATCTGTGGCTATATTTTTTAAACACATAGAATCATAGCTTATTAAAGTCTTTAAAAAAGGCGTTTCACTTGCATAAATTCACATAGTCTATGCGTGAGAAACTAGTTTCTTTCTAACTTCTTTTATTCACAAATAAAAACCTATGTTTCTATGTGTTTAAATATTTTTATTTTTTGCCACGAATTACACTAATTTACACGAATTAAATTTGTGAAAATTCGTGCAATTCGTGGCTAACTTTTTTATTTAATCCACTCTGTTTTGATAGTAGTTTTTCCGTTTAATGGATTTGCTGTTACATCAAAATTGTTTCCCGTTTTGTTCACTTTTATTTCTTGTACAGCATCGCCTTCTGGTAAAAATACTTTGGCTGTTGCCGAAGTGGTTTTGTCGCTTGCAAATACTTTTAATGTCAGTTTGCTCCAATCCATATCTTTTGTAGATTGCGCTAAACCAATGTGTGGAATTGCAGTTCCGTCTTTTACCAAAACTACGATTGGCACTTCGCCCGCTTTGATTTTATGCCATCCTGATTGGTACACTTTTTTAGTTTGGTAATCAATCCAAGTTCCTTCTGGAAGGTAAACATCTCTTTCTTCAACTTCTTCAAAAAGCGGTGCAACCAACATACTTGAACCAAATAAATACTCATTATCAATTAACCAAGCTCCCGGATCATTTGGATATTCTACAAAAAGAGCTCGCATCATTGGCAATCCTTTTTGAGAACTTTCTTTTGCCTGTGCGTAGATATATGGCATTAATTCGTAACGCATATTATCTGCTTTTCTAAATCCTTCCAAGAATTCTTTGCTATATAACCAAGGCTCACGCGGAGGTTCACCGTGGCTTCTTACGTGCGATGTGAACATTCCAAATGGCGTCCATCTTCTGTAAATATTCTCAGGCGATTTGGTTGCAAAACCTCCAACATCATGACTCCAGAAACTGAATCCGCTAAGACCTAATGAAAGTCCGCCACGTAATTCTGCCGACATTGCGCCGTTTGAAGTTTCAGCATCTCCGCCCCAATGTAAAGGATAACGCTGTGATCCGGCCCAAGTACTTCTAGCCCAGATTAAAGTGTATCCTTTTTCTTTTTGAGTGATTTCTGCAACCGCTTTATTGTATCGTAATGGATATAAATTATGTTCGTAGAAACCTGTTCTTCCAGAATGGTAAATTCCGTCTGGCGGTGCTGCTTCTCCAAAATCTACTTTGAAAACGGCTACACCTTCGTCAAATAGTTTTTTCAATTTTCCTTGGTACCAGGAAATGGTTTCTGGGTTTGAGAAATCCAGAACCGCATCTTCATAAGGAAGATTTCCTTTTCGGTCTCTTACGGCTAAATTTTTCTCCATGATTTCTGGGAACAAAGTGTTCTTTGGCGTGAAATAAGGCAACTGCCAAAGACAAACCTGGAAACCGTCTTTCTTCAAATCAGCCATCATTTTGGTTGCATCTGGGAAACGAGATTTTGCAAACTCATAGTTGTTTCTCCAATCTACATCAAACCAACCTGTATCAAAATGAATAACATCGGTTGGGATTTTGTATTTACGTAAATCTCTTGCTACGTCTCTTCCTTCTTTTTCAGAGAAATACGTAATACGGCTCATCCAGAAACCGAAAGACCAAAGTGGTGGCATTGCTGCCTTTCCAGTCAAATTGGTGTATTGATCTAAGATGTCTTTTGGTTCTCCAATGAAGAAAAACAAATCGGCTTCGTCGTCTCCAATATACATTTCGTTGGCACTTGAAAAATATTTTCCGAAGTCCACTGTAATTGGTGTTGAATGGTGCATGAAAACGCCATAACCACGGCTACTCATGTAAAACGGAATTGGTTTGTACATGGTTTCATTTTGGATTCCGTTCGCATCATCTGTCCATAAAACTACTTTTGAACCGCGTTTGTTGAATTGCGTAAATGATTCACCACATCCAAATATTTTTTCGTCTGGTTCTAAACTGAAAGCCGCGCCCATACTTCTTGAATAATCGCTGTTTCTGCGAACATAAGAAAACGGAAGTGTCGGTGTATAGGTGTTTTTAAAGTCAGTATCGTGAAGTGTACTTGTGAGTAATTTTCCTTTTTCATCATAGATTTTTACGTGCCAAGGTTTTGTCAAAATTTCAACTCTACCGTGTTTGCTTGTATAGCTGTGACCACCTTCGATTTTAGCATATTTCCATAATTCTGGGTGATTTGGTGCAACGCCGTCAACCAACATCAAGGATTCTTTTTGTGGATGAAACTGTGGCCCTGAAGTCGTTTTGATTCGAAGAGTTCTATCAGAAACGAACTGAATTTCGAATGGCAAAACAGGAGATTCTGCATATTCCGTTGTTGGAAATTCGTTTGCTTTTTCCACATCTGGTTTCATCATCATGTTGTTGAAAGCCTGACGCGTTTTGTAATTGTATCTCAAATATTTTATCGTTCCCTTTGCAGTTGCTGGATCAAAAGAAGCCAATTCGTCTGCGAAATAAAACGTATTCAGATAGTTCTGAAAATCTTTGCTGATATCGATTGGTGCGTTTAGTACATCTGCGTTTTGGATTTGAGCTGATGCTTTTGGCGTCAAAACAAATCCAAGCATAAAAGCTGAAAACAATGCGGTTAGTTGTGAGTTTTTCATTAGTTAATTTTTATATTTTCCATCCTACAAGGTTTCCAAAACCTTGTAGGTCTTACTATTATTTTTTATCGAAAACTTATTCTATACCTACAAGGTTTTGGAAACCTTGCAGGAACGTGGTATTTTATTCTACTGTAATTACAATTGTCGATTGTTTTAGTCCATTCGCTTTAGCAGTTAATTCTAATCTTCCAGATTTATCTCCAGATTGTATCACGACCAAACATTTTCCAGCCAAAGCTGTATGTTTATTTCCTTTGTACGATTCGTGGCTAACTGGATCTCCACTGCAAACGCCTACAATTTTTCCATTTCCTTTTAGAGAGAAATTAATTTCGTTATTGGCATTTGGTGCTAAAGTTCCTTTGTCATCCAAAATATCAACTGTGATAAATGACAAATCATTTTTATCCGCTTTGATGGTGCTTCTATCTGCAGTTAATTTTAATTGCGAAGGATTTCCAGCTGTTTTGATTTCTTTTTCTAAAACCACTTTGCCATCTTTACGAGAAATCGCTTTTAGAGTTCCATCTTCAAAAGGAATCCTCCACATTACATGTAAATCATCTCCTTTTTTACTTCTTTTTCCAACTGATTTTCCGTTTACGAAAAGTTCCACCTCATCGGCTTTATTGTAATAGGCCCAAACATCAACGGTTTGTCCGACTTTCCAATTCCAATGTGGGAAAATATGAAGAACCGTTTTATCTGTCCACTCGCTTTGATACATATAATACACGTCTTTCGGGAAACCGGCTAAATCGACAATGCCGAAATACGAACTTACCGATGGCCATTCGTATGGCGTTGGTTCTCCGATATAATCAAAACCTGTCCAGATGTACATTCCTGAAAGGAAATCATGTTTTTTTATGACTTTCCAAGTGGCTTCGTGCGTAGATCCCCAAGGTGTCTGCACCTGATCGTAGGCTGAAACCGTATTTCCAGGATTTCCTCCTTCAAATTTTTTATCCCAGCTAACCGGCCATTTTTTGATAGTGTCTGAAACAGCATCATAATATCCTCTTGTCTGTAAACCCGAAGTAGTTTCAGTTGCAATGAATGGTGTATTTGGGAAGTTTTTTAGATGATGTTCATACGTTTGATGCGCATAATTGTATCCTATTAAATCTAAAACTCCTGATCCAGCAAGCGGGTTAATCGATACATCTTTTTTCTCAAACTGTAAAGTCACGGCATCAATATTCATATTTACTGGCGGATTCATTGCTGCAGTTAACGGACGCGTTTTGTCGTACTCGCGTGTAATCGCTGCTAATTCTTTGGCAATTTCAACCCCTTTTTCATTCCATTGTTCTGGAATTTCATTTCCGATGCTCCAAACAAAAATACTTGGATGATTTCGGTCGCGAAGCAATTGATCGATTAGATCTTGTTTGTGCCATTTGTCCCAATCGTTTCCGTAATCGTATTTCGTTTTGGCTTGCTTCCACATATCGAAAGCTTCATCCATAACAATGAAACCCATTTTATCGCAAAGTTCTAAAAGTTCTGGAGCAGGTGGATTATGAGAGGTTCTGATTCCGTTTACGCCCATTTCTTTCATAATCTCTAACTGACGTTTGATTGCACGCGTGTTGATTGCAGAACCTAACGGACCTAAATCGTGATGCATACAAACTCCTTTTATTTTGACTTGTTTTCCATTCAAAATAAAACCTTTGTTCAAATCAAATTTAAAATCTCTGATTCCAAAATTGGTTTTGTATTGATCGATGATTTTATCGTCAAGCGAAATTTCGGTAACTGCTGTATACAATTCTGGTTTTTCAACCGACCATAAAATCGGCGTTTCAACTTCTGCCGATTGTTTTACGATTTGATTGGCATTGGCACCAATTGTTATATTTTGAGTAACCGATGTTACTTTAGTATCTTCTTTAAAAATAGTAGTAGTTATAACAGCCTTTTTTTGTTCAGCATATTGATTTTTGATTGTTGTTTCAATACTTACAGAAGATTTTTCTGCTGTTACTTTTGGAGTTGTAATGTAAGTTCCCCATTGTCCTACATGAAGTTTATCTGTAGTTTCAATCCAGACATTTCTAAAAATTCCTGAACCTGAATACCAACGTGAATTGGGCTGTTTTGAATTGTCAACCTTAACAATTATTTCGTTGCTTTTGTCTCCATAATTTAAATAAGGAGAGATTTCATATTGAAAACCAATGTATCCATTTGGACGTTTTCCTAAATAATGTCCGTTTATCCAAACTTCACTGTTTCTGTAAACGCCGTCAAAAGTGATTGAAGTAATTTTTGTACTGTCTTCTGTAGCAACTTTGAATGTTTTTTTGTACCAGCCTAAACCTCCGCTAAGAGAGCCTCCGCCATAACCTGCAGGGCTTTTTTCATCAAATTTTCCTTCAATGCTCCAATCATGAGGAACATCAAGAGTTCTCCATTTGGTTGAAGCCCCAATGGTGTCTTTATCGATTATGCTATCATTAAGATGAAAACTCCAGTCTGCATTAAAAGAAACTTTTCTGTTTACAAATGCATCTTGTTTTTTAGCACAGGAATTCAAGAAAAAAACTCCAGCTACGACTGCTAATAAACTTATACTTTTTATGCTTTTTTTAATATGCATTGGTACTTTTTTATTTTTTAAAGAATTGAAGATAGAAATAAAAAAACGATTTCGAATATTTCTACTTTAACAATTTAAGTCTCAGTCTTAAAGCACATTAGAAATATGTTTAAAACTGAGACTTCAAAACTAACTAACTTATGATTTTGGTACTAAGTGATAAATCAAATAATCATTATCAGCTCTAATAGCAATAAAACATAAACTTGTATCGGTAAGTTCTACAATTTTTACATTGGTAAAACTGAATGACGGACTGAAATAACTAGCTTCATTTGGGTGAAGCATTTCTGTTCCACCATTAAAAGAAATTCTGTCGTTTGTTTCACCTGTTGTAAGACTAAAATTGAATGTTCCTACTTTGGTTATTTTTTGTGTGCTTCCTAATGTTGGGTTTGTCTGCGTTACCGAAACATTGTATCCTCCATCAAGATCAAAAGTGATTTCTCCCCAATCTTTGTTTTCCAAACCAGCCCAAGAGATATCAGAAAGATTTGGCCACCATCCCGGCCCACTCACTGCTCTATTAACATAGCTTGGCGTATTTCCAATAAACTCTAAAGGTGCAGTCATATATAAAACCCAAGTTTTCCCTGCTTGTCCGTTAGTCAGTTTTTCCCATCTAGGATCGCTGAAAAAAGTATCATCGTTTTCTGGAACATCAATTGTCACTGGAGCAGCTTCAACTGAACCTCCTCTAACAAATGCTGTATAGTAAATAGTGTATTTTCCAGCAAAAGGAAAATTTACTTTATCATCACTTTTATTAGAATGTCCAAGTTCATTTCCGTTACCATCAACATATCTCCAATACGGAATAACTGTTGGGTCTTCATTTTTTAATACTACTTCATTCTTTTTAGCTGTATTTTGAGTTATAGAAAACTGAAGTGTTTCTGGAGTAAGTGTCACTGAAGGTAAGCTTTCACGATCTTCAACAGGCTCGCAAGAGAATAAAAACGAACTGATTGTTACAGCCGCTAATACTATATATAATATACGTTTCATAATCAATTTGTTTTAAGTTAATTCCAACCTGGATTTTGCTGAATAGTACCATTTGAAAGTACGATTTGCGATTGCGGTAAAGCAAACCATCCTAAAGTTTCTGGTCTAAAGGTCACATTAAACTGAGAATCTCCAGTATTGTTATCAATAGCAGATTTCATCACACCCATTCCTTGTCTGATTAAATCAAAGTAACGTAATCCTTCTAATGCCAACTCTAAACGACGTTCCTCCATGATAACAGCTTTTGTCACGGGAATTCTGTGTGCTGTATTTTTGAATGCGCGATCACGAACTCTATCTAAATCTGTTTGAGCCAAAGCTGCATTAGTATCTAAATTCAATTCAGCAGCCATTAATAAAACATCTGCAAAACGAATAATAGCATAATCCTGATAGTTGTCAATTTGGAAATTTCCTCCGTTTGCTTCTACAACTGCTGTTCCAGCTTCATTTGTAATTGGACAATATTTTTTCCAAGAATAACCAGTATACTGGCGTTGTTCCCTAGCTTGAGCATCAAAATTCAGTCCTTCGCCTACATAATCAATAAATGAAGCCGCTTTTCTAGTATCTGCATTATCATAGGCTGCCACTAATTTTGGATTTACGGTTGCTCCTCCCCATCCTGTTGCATATCTTCCAATTGAACCTCCACGTGGCGCAATGTTAACCTGAAAACGGTTTCCTTCGTGAAGATCCCAGTTACCTTTTCCTGAACCGTTAAAACGAACAGCCCAAACCATTTCTGTATTATCTTCTCCAGCAAAATTTGCAAAAGAAGCCGCCAACCATAAATTAGCAAAATCAGCTACCAATCCGTGACCACTGTTGCTTACAACATCGTTTATGTAAGTAGTCGCTTGTGCTTTTGTAACTACACCAGCTAAATCTGTTTTGTTGTAAGTCCCGGTGTAAAATAAAAATGTTCTCGCTAAATAAGCTTCAGCAGCCCATTTGGTAATGCGACCATAGTTTGCATTTCCTGCTTGTGAATAGTTTTCAGGACCTAAGTTATCTGCTGCAAATTTTAAGTCATTTGCAATTAAAGCATAAGTAACTTCTGGAGTCTGTCTTGGTAGTTCAAATTCACTTGTTGTAACAGTATGATCAAGCGGAATAATATCTCCAAACATTTTTGCCGCCTGAAAATGAAAGTGCGCTCTTAAGAAACGTGCTTCAGCTTCATATCTAGTTTTTAAAGCTGTTTGAGATCCCCAGTTTACTTTGTCTAAGTTTTCCAATAAAACGTTAGCTCTATAAATTCCAAGATAAGAATTTGTCCATGTTAGAGCATTCATATCTTTATCTGTAGTGTATTGAAATCGATCCCATTGTAAATCTACAGTTGGATCTGCAATTCCAAATCCTCCAAAACAGTTATCAGAAGCCTGCTCACTCACAATTAATTGTGTACCGTAAGCTTCTCTCTGCAATACGTCATAAACGGCTACCAAACCTTCAAAAGCATCAGATGGTGTTTTATAAAAATTCTCTGTTACCTTATCTGTATATGGTTCGTTTTCCAAAAAATCTTCCGAACAAGCTCCTAAAGTAAGTAAGCTTGAAAGAGCAAATAATTTTATATATGTTTTCATCGTTTTCAAAAATTAAAAGTTAACATTTAGCCCCATCATATAAGTTCTTGGCTGTGGATAATATCCAACATCAATTCCTTTTGCCCAAGACTGATTTACGTTTCCGAAACCAATTTCCGGATCCATTCCTTTGTATTTAGTGAATGTGTAAATGTTATTTCCTGCAACGTATACTCTGAATTTAGAGAAGAATTTTAATCTGTCTGTTAACTTCGTCAAATCACATCCGATTGTAGCATTTTTAATTCTGAAAAAATCTGAATCCTGAATATACAAATCTGAGAATTTAGTGTAGTTACCATTATCATCTGTTCCGTAAGTTACTCTTGGAACTGTATTTGAAGTTCCTTCACTTGTCCATCTGTTTAATACATCTGTTGTATTATTCGTGTAAGCACGAGTGTAATCGTGAATTCCAAAAACATTTTGCCCTCCCGCCGTACCGTAAGTATTAATTGTTAAATCAAAAGCTTTGTATGATATATCTAAATTGATACCGTAGTTAATATCCGGATTTGGATCTCCAATTTGAGTTTTATCATTAGCATCGATTTGTCCATCACCATTTAAATCTACAAAACGAACATCTCCAGGAACTGCATTTGGCTGAACTCCCGCTGCAACCTCAGCTGCATTTTGGAAAATTCCCGCTGTTTTTAATCCGTAGAAATACCCCATTGGTTTTCCAACCTGAACACGGTTCATCTCATCTAAACCTTGGAATAAAATGTTAGATTCTCCATGAATAATTCCTTCGTTGTTAGCAATTCTCAATACCTCATTTTTGTTTTTAGAAAGGTTTGCATTGATGCCAAAATTCCAATCTTTTCCAATACGAGTTCTATATCCTAAACCAATTTCAAAACCTTTATTGCTTACGTCTCCACCGTTTATGTAAGGTGCTGTTGCTCCAGCATAAGCAGGAATAGAAGCAAGAACCAACCAGTCTTTTGTCTTTTTATCATAATAGTCAAAAGTTAAGGTCAATTTATCAAACAAAGTAGCATCAAAACCTAAGTCTAACTGTTCAGAAGTTTCCCATTTTAAGTTACGGTTTGCCAACTGATCAGGGCTTGAACCTACTAATAATGTTTCGTCTCCTGTTCCAAAGTGGTATGTTTTATCTGTTGAATTTACCACAGACATATAAGCGAATCTTCTTGAAAATTGGTCATTCCCATTTTGTCCCCAGCTTGCTCTCAATTTAAACGCATTCAAAACTTTATTTTCTTTAAAGAAAGCTTCTTTATCTAAATTCCAACCAGCAGAAAATGAAGGAAAAATTGCGTACTTGTTATCTGGACCAAATTCTGATGATCCATCTCGACGAACCGTTGCCGACAATAAGTATTTATTGTTGTAGTCGTACAATAAACGTCCGAAGTAAGACTGAATTGCATAATCCCTACGATTACCTTTCACTACATTTGATGTAGGGTCTTTTGCATTATCTAAATAAGCATGTGCAAAATCATCAAAAATTAAATTTCTTCCCTGTCCTTCCATATAATCAGAAGTATTCTTTTTAGCAGAAGTACCTACTAAAACATCAAAATTATGAGAAGAAGCTAAATTGAATTTGTATTGAAGTGTATTCTCAAAAATCCATCCCATTGATTTTGTCGAACTCTGAGTAACACTTGAAACTGTGTTATTATCATTTGAAGAAAGAGAATAAACAGGTCTGAAAGAACGATAGTTACTGTCTGTCATGTCAACACCAAAACTAGTTCTAAAAGTCAAATCTTTTATAATTTTTAATTCAGCAAAAATATTACCTACATAACGATTCGTTTTGGTTTGGTTAAAATTGTTATAATATAAAGATCCAACAGGGTTCGTCACGTCATTTGAGATAATTGAACGAGCAAAACCTCCATTTTCATCATAGACCTGATCAATTGGAGCAGCATTTAAGAAGGATCTTATAGCATTGTTGTAAATACCATCATCAGCAATACCGCTTGATTTTACATTTGAAAATGTAAAGTTTTCTCCAATTTTCAAATAATCTTTAATAACCTCCGAAGTAGAGTTTACAGTAAAAGTAACACGATCGTATTGAGACTGACTTGTTGAACCACCAATCATACCTTCTTGTCCATAGTAAGACAAACCAGTTGCAATTGTAGACTTTTGGTCACCACCTGTAATTAATAAAGAGTGATTTTGTTTAATAGCACCTTCATTAAATAAATAATCTTGCCAGTCAGTATTAGGAAATCCCGCAATTTGAGCTTTAGTGTATAAAGGAGAATATCCAGAATTTACAAGCGCTTCATTAATGATTGTTGTGTATTCCTGTGTATTCATCAAATCCAGTTTTTTGGCAATCTGCTGAAAACCTGTATATGAATTGAAAGACACATTCATCTTACCATCTTTTCCTTTTTTAGTTGTAACCAAAATTACCCCGTTTGCTGCTCTTGCTCCATAGATTGAAGCTGCAGAAGCATCTTTTAAAACGTCAACCCTTTCAATAACAGAAGGATCCAAATATCCGATTCCGTTATCCACAACAACACCATCTACAACATAAAGCGGATCACTATTTCCCGCTGTACCAGCACCACGAATATTTACCACCATATTCGCACCAGGCTGACCAGAAGAAGAAGTTATAGAAACCCCTGAAGCCTGGCCTTGTAGGGCATTTGTAACATCAAGACTCGCAACCTGCTGAATGTCTTTTCCTGATACCAAAGAAGTTGCAGCTGTATTAACTTTCTTCTTTTGAGTACCATAACCAATTACTACAATTTCTTTAAGCTCCGCTGTTTCTGGCTGTAAAACCGCATCGACTACTTTTTGAGCGCCGACTGTAATATTCTGTGTTTTAAATCCTACGAAAGTAATTACTAAAACATCGCCTGTTTTGGCTTCAATTTTATATTTTCCATCAAAATCGGTAATCGTACTCGATTTTGTTCCCTGTACTTGTACAGTTGCTCCCGGAACACCAAATCCGTCTTCGGCAGAAGTGATTGTTCCACTTACAGTTTTGGATTCTTGTGCAAATCCAAACTGCATCATAAATACGCTAAGCAGCACCGCCATAAAATAGGACAGCTTTGTTGTTTTAATACAATTTTTGCTTTTCATAATAAGAATTGATTAAGTTTAAGTTATAGTTAGTAATTTCTACCTTAAGAGAAATCTGGAAAAGCTTCCCAAGCAGGTCATATCAAAAATGAGGGCCTGAATCTCATTTCCAACATTTAGTACTTGCAGACTATAAGTATCAAAATCGATTCGAAAATCAATTTCTAAAAAAACATTTGTGGTAAGTTTAAGTTAAGTTGTAGGTTTGCCTTTTTACTTATAGTCAATTTGAATTTATCTTATGGTAAATTTGACTACAAGTGTAAAACAAATTTTCTATATTAACAAAATATTAGGGTTATTTTTTTTCAATTCTGAGAAATACTGTTTCATTTTTATCAATGCTGTAAAAAGAAAAATGAAATCGAAATAAAAAATATAGAAAAATCAACGTTTTATAAAATTGACAATCAGCCGTTTAAGAAATAATATATTTTAACGCAGTTTTTAATGCATTTTTAATTAACTGATTATCAATTTTTTGTTTCGTTAAAAAAAATATAAAGCTTTGAAGAAGGCTAATAATCATTTTATTTATTTAATTTGTCAAAATTTATCTTGAATATGGTTGAAAATGTAGATGACAGAACTGCTTCAAAAAATGAGCACAGCGCTATGAATGCGATTACAATTGACTGTGTTATTTTTGGGTTTGACAAAGGCAGTCTTGAAGTACTACTGGTGCAGCACGGAGAAGGTATCAGTAAAGGAAAATGGGGTCTGCCAGGAGGATGGATTTATAAAAAAGAAAGCACAGACAATGCAGCGCATCGATTATTGAATGAGCTGACTGGTCTTGACAATATTTATCTGGAACAACTGAAAGCCTTTGGAGATCCAGATCGTTTTCCGCTTAGACGTGTCATTACGATTGGCTATTATGCTCTTGTAAAAAGAGAAGATTACAATATTAAGGCAGGTTTTACGGCTTCAGATGCCAAATGGTATAAAATAAACAGCATTCCTAATTTGATTTATGACCATAACGAAATTCTAGCTTATAGTTTACAACATCTTAGAAACAAAGTCCGTCAAACCCCTATTGGATTTAATCTGCTTCCTGAAAAATTTACTTTATTACAACTCATGAGATTGTACGAAGAAATTTTAGGAATCGAGATGGACAAACCTAACTTTAGAAGAAAAATTCTTCATATGAAACTATTAGTTGCTTTAGATGAAAAACAAAAAGATGTTTCGCATCGAGCGGCACAACTTTACAAATTTGATCCTGAAATCTATGAGAAATTAACTCAAAAAGGATTTAATTTTGAATTCTGATTTTTAATTCATTAAAATCTTTTTAAACTTCGAAACACAACACTAAATTGACAGAAATAACTACTAACGACCACAAACCCGCTGTTGAAGGAATCACAATTGACTGTGTTTTCTTTGGTTTTAATAAAGAGAGTCTCGAAGTTCTCTTAGTGCAGCACGCGCAAGGCGAAAGTAAAGGTAAATGGGGACTTCTCGGCGGATGGTTACAACGCGACGAAAGTGCCGATGATGCCGCCCAGCGTATTTTGCAGGAACTTACCGGACTTGAAGATATTTATCTTGAACAATTAAAAGCATTTACAAATCCGAAACGTGTTCTAGAAAGACGCGTCGTTACCATTGGTTATTACACTTTGGTCAATCGGGAAGATTATAATATCAAAGCGAGTTTAAGAGTAATTGAAGCCAAATGGTATAAAATAAACGAAATTCCAGATTTGATTTTTGATCATAATGAAATTCTGGAATTCAGTTTATTACAGCTTCGTAATCGTGTGCGTCAGGCACCAATTGGCTTTAATTTACTGCCAGAAAAATTTACCTTATTACAATTGATGCATTTGTATGAAGAAATTCTGGGCATCGAATTGGACAAATCCAATTTCAGACGAAAAATTTTACACATGAAATTGCTTACAGCATTGGATGAAAAGCAAAAAGACGTTTCGCACAGAGCCGCTAAACTTTATAAATTTGATGACGAGATGTACAAAAAATTAACTGAAAAAGGGTTTAATTTTGAATATTAACACCAATTTTAATTCACATCTTTCAACTATCTGAGATCAGCATTCCAGAATCCAAAACTTTGCGCTATCTTTGCGCCTTAATAACACGCTTTAGAGCAATTGTTTTTAGTGTGTATTATTCCCAAAAAAACACTTAAAATCGATTAGAGAACCGATATTAAAAATGAAGAAGATACGTAATTTTTGCATTATTGCACACATTGACCACGGTAAAAGTACATTAGCAGACCGATTACTAAGTGCTACACAAACCGTTACAGCCCGTGAAGAAAAAGCACAGTTGCTTGACAACATGGATCTGGAACGCGAGCGTGGAATTACCATTAAGAGTCATGCCATTCAGATGGAATACAAATACAAAGGCGAAGAATATATCTTAAACCTAATTGATACCCCTGGCCACGTAGATTTTTCGTATGAAGTTTCGAGATCTATTGCTGCCTGTGAAGGAGCATTATTGATTGTTGATGCGGCACAGAGTATTCAGGCACAAACGATTTCAAACTTATATTTAGCACTTGAAAACGACTTAGAAATCATTCCGGTTTTGAATAAAGTCGATTTACCAAGTGCAAACCCAGAAGAAGTTAGTGATGATATCATCGATTTATTAGGTTGTAAATTGGAAGATATTATTCATGCATCTGGAAAAACTGGTTTTGGTGTTGAGAATATCTTAGCAGCCATTATCGAAAAAATTCCTGCTCCTAAAGGAAATCCAGAAGAGCCGTTACAAGCTTTGATTTTTGACTCGGTTTACAATCCGTTCCGTGGAATTGAGGTAATCTTTAGAGTTGTAAACGGTGAAATCAAAAAAGGACAGAAGATTAAATTCATGGCTACTGATAACGAATATTTTGCTGACGAAATTGGAACTTTAAAACTAAATCAGGTTCCTAAAAATGTAGTTTCGGCTGGAGATGTTGGTTATTTGATTTCTGGAATTAAAGAAGCTCGTGAAGTAAAAGTTGGTGATACGATTACAGATGCAAAAGTTCCGACAACGAATATGGTTGCAGGTTTTGAGGATGTAAAACCAATGGTATTCGCAGGTATTTATCCTGTTGATACAGAAGATTACGAAGATTTACGTTCTTCGATGGAAAAATTACAATTAAATGACGCTTCATTAGTATTTACTCCTGAAAGTTCTGCGGCACTAGGATTTGGTTTCCGTTGCGGATTCTTAGGAATGCTTCACATGGAAATTATCCAGGAACGTTTGGAGCGTGAGTTCGATATGACTGTAATTACAACAGTTCCTAACGTTTCGTACTTAGCTTACACAAAGAAACACCCAGAAACACCAATTGTTGTAAACAATCCTTCAGATTTACCGGAGCCTTCAAAATTGGATCGAGTTGAAGAGCCTTTTATTAAAGCAACAATTATTACAAAAGCCGATTTCGTTGGAAACGTAATGAGTTTATGTATCGAAAAACGTGGTTTAATTACCAACCAAACCTACTTAACTACTGAGCGTGTTGAATTGAATTTTGATATGCCTTTGGCGGAAATTGTATTCGATTTCTATGATCGTTTAAAAACCGTTTCTAAAGGTTATGCATCATTCGATTACTCTCCAATTGGAATGCGTACTTCAAAATTAGTGAAATTGGACGTTCTTTTGAATGCTCAAACTGTTGATGCGCTTTCTGCATTGATTCATGAGGACAACGCTTACAACATCGGTAAAAAAATGACCGAAAAATTGCGTGAATTGATTCCAAGACAGCAATTCGACATTCCGATTCAAGCGGCAATTGGAGCTAAAATTATTGCTCGTGAAACGATTAAAGCGCTTCGTAAAGACGTTACCGCAAAATGTTACGGTGGAGATATTTCGCGTAAGCGTAAACTTCTTGAAAAACAGAAAAAAGGTAAAAAACGTATGCGTCAGGTAGGAAACGTTGAAATTCCTCAAGAAGCATTTATGGCTGTTTTGAAATTGAATGATTAGATTATAAACCAATCTTTTTATATGAGAAAAACCTTAATAAAAAATATTTATTAAGGTTTTTTTATAAGCATGAAATACTTATATTTGAATTAATGATAAATAAAATTAAAATAGAAGGCTATAAGTCAATTAAGAACCTTGAAATAGAGCTTAATCCTATAAATGTTCTTATTGGTTCTAATGGTGTGGGTAAATCTAACTTTATTTCATTTTTTAAATTAATCAATACTATTTACGAAGAAAGGTTAGAAAATTTTTCTATTGTAGAAGGAGCCGACAGTTTATTACATTTTAGCAGAAAATTTACAACAGAGATAAAGTCTTATATTGAATTTAATGAAAAAAATGGATATCGCTTTAAATTACAGGCTACAAATGATAATAAATTATTTATAGCTGAAGAAGAAACTGGTTTTAATAAATCTAAAGGTGATTTATCTAATTTATATGGCTCTGGCTGGGCATGGAATAGAATTAGCTACAACTCTAGAGAAAGTTCTTTAAAAAATGGCAATAAATCAGGAATTAGTGGCTGGGTAAGTCATTATTTAAAAACTTTTAAAATATATCATTTTCACGACACAAGCAACAATTCTCCATTACGAAGCTCAAGCGATGTCAATGATAATGCTTATTTAAAAGAGAACGGAAGCAATATAGCATCGTATTTATATTATCTTAAAGAAAAAGAACCTAAAAGTTTTCAAAAAATTGAACGAGCAATCCGCTCAATTGCTCCCTTCTTTGATAGATTTGATCTTAAACCAAATAGATTAAATCCTAATTATATTTCTTTAGAGTGGATCGAGAAAAACCAACCAGATATTTATTTTGATGCAAAAAACTTTTCGGATGGAACAATTAGATTCATTGCGTTATGTACTCTTTTACTTCAACCTAATCTGCCAAATACTATAATAATTGATGAGCCTGAACTAGGTCTACATCCATTTGCTATTAATAAATTAGCAGGACTAGTAAAAAAGGCTTCAGCATCTAGCCAGATCATAATTTCAACTCAATCTGTAAATCTAGTCGATAATTTTGACCTTGAAAACATTATAACTGTTGACAGAGAAAATAATCAATCTGTATTGAAAAGATTGCAAAGCAATGAAAATTTAACTGAATGGCTGAACAAATATACTTTAGGTGATTTATGGTCTAAGAATGTAATTGGAGGAAGACCATGAAAGATTTATATTTTATTGTAGAAGGTGAAACTGAATTAGAATTTGTCAATAAAATTCTAATCCCATATTTCTACTCTCAAGGGATTTCATGCCATATACAAGGATATCCAATAACCATGAGTGGCGGTGGCCATGGATTTAACAACATTCAACATTTCATTAATACAATTACACCTGTATTAAATTATAATAACGAGCCTATAATAACAACGCTGGTTGATTACTTTCAATTAAATAGTGAACGAAAATTACCTGGATATAGTGATTCTTTGAAATATACTCTAACAGATGATCGAATAATTTTTTTAGAATCGAAACTTAACGACATTGTTCAGAATATAACACCATATAGATTTTTCATACCATATATTCAAAAACACGAAATGGAAACTCTACTTTTTTCCGATCCTGAAGAAGGATTTTATCTTGAAAGTGAAAAGATAAAAAATTCAGTTTTGGAAATCTGCAAACAATATGAGAACATTGAAGATATTAATGGATCAGAACATGGAGCTCCATCAAAACGTCTAGATGCCATTTACAAAGCAGATGGAAAAAACTATGAAAAAATAATTGATGGAATTGATATTGCAGAATTAACAGGTATTGAAAAAATATTAAAGAAATGTCCTAGATTTAAAAATTGGATTGAGACTCTAATAGAAAAATTACAACAAACAAAGACTTCTTAAAAAACAGAAAAAAGGTAAAAAACGTATGCGTCAGGTAGGAAATGTTGAGATTCCTCAAGAAGCATTTATGGCTGTTTTGAAATTGAATGACTAAGATTTTCTTTTACAAAATAGAGAAAAGAACATAGAATATAGAGAAACCGATGGCGAAAGTTGTCGGTTTTTTTATTGGATTAAGCCTAAAAATTAAAAAGACAAAACTTACAAAATTATACAAAAATTAACCTAATAAATTGTTTTTTAACCCGTTCGAATAAACAAAGAGCTATTTAAATTGAGAAAAAGTATTTTTAATCTTACAATTTTTAAAACATGTAAAACTATGAAAACCAAATTTTCAATTATTTTAGCTCTTTTCACATTTTGTTTCGCAAACGCTCAGGAATACCAAGCGGAAGAGGAAATGAATTCTGCAAAAGGTGTGACTTTTCAACAAGGAGATATGTTTCTTGAAGGTTCTATTAAAATTAGTACTGGCGGTGAGGCCGACTATTATGGCTTTAGTCCAAAGTTTGGCTATCTACTAAACGATAAATTTGCAGTTGGTGCCAAACTAAACTATGCCAGCAATAAAGTAGAAACCACTCAGGTAAAAACAAATGTATTTGGAGTTGGCGCTTTTGCCCGTTACTATTTCTTGGAATTGGACAAAAAACGTTTTAAAACTTATGCTGAACTTGGTTTAGGCTACGGAAGAAACAAAACCGAAACACCTCTTGTTGGTAGCGATACCGACAACAGCTTAACTGCTGACATCAATGTTGGATTAAACTACTTTGTAACCAAAAATATTGCAGTAACTTTTGTGCTGGCAAATGTTTTGGCTTACAACAGCGTTTCTCCAGAAAATGGCCCATCTTCGGATACTTTTCAATTAAACATCAACTTATTTGAGAATATTTTTGATCAGCCCCAATTTGGAGTTTTGTATAGATTCTAGGTCTTTTTCGCAAATCATACAGTAAAGCTGTCTCAATTTGGGACAGCTTTTTTTATTTTCTTTAATACTTTCATTTGTATCTTTGAATCTTTGCATCAGCAAAAAAACTTAGAATCTCAGCAACTCAGAACCTTAGAATCTTAAAAAAATGCTCGACGAAACTCCAAAACGATTTGACCGGATTATCGCAATTTTAATCCAATTGCAATCTAAAAAGATTGTAAGAGCACAGGAATTGGCCGATCGTTTTGATTGTAGTTTGCGAACTATTTATAGAGATATAAGAACGTTAGAAGCATCTGGAGTTCCTATTTACAGTGAAGCTGGTGTGGGTTACGCTTTGATGGACGGTTATAGACTGCCTCCTGTTATGTTCACACGTGAAGAAGTAAGTAGTTTTATTGCAGCCGAAAAACTAATGCAAAAATTCACCGATCCTTCTTTGGGCACACACTATGCATCTGCCATGTTTAAATTAAAATCGGTTTTAAGAAGTACCGATAAAGATTATCTGTCCAATATCGAATCCAGAATTGTCATGCAAACTGCAGAACCGATGTTTAATGATAATTCGCCAAACACACTATCGGTTCTTTTTGAAGGTATTGCTGAGAAAAAACAGATTCTTTTGACGTATAAAACTTTTGAGAAAGACGAAACCACACAACGTAATCTGGAACCTATTGGAGTTTTTCACGATAATAATAACTGGTATTTTTTAGGATATTGTCATCTTCGAAAAGATTACCGTCAGTTTAGAACCGACCGAATTCAGGGAATTAAAAAAACCGACGTTAATTTTACAATTGAACACGATGATTTAGAAACTTATTTGACTAAAACAGAAACCTGTCCAACAACAAAAGTCCGCCTTTTAATTGACCGTAAAATAGCAAGATATTTAGCTAGCGAGAGAAAATATCATGGTTTTATTTCACAAAAAGAAGTTGATGATAAAATCGAAATGACCTTTATGTCCCGAGATATCAATAATGCTTTTCCGAGATGGTTTTTGATGTTTGGAGATTATGCTGAAATTCTGGAACCTGAAGTATTAAAAACAAACGTTCTAAAATTACTGGACATCAATAGGGAAAGGTTATCATAAAAAAAACTCCTGAGAACATTATCTTCAGGAGTTTTTTCGTTTATTTCTGTTTTATCACATTGTAAAAATTGTAGTCTGTATTTGAAGCATCAGTGATTCCGATATTTCTTCCTATGGTTACAATCTGTCCGCGGTGATATGTTCCGTGATTAATTACCTGAATCAGATAATCTGCAATTGGCAGTTCACATTCAAACCACGGATTTGTTATTTTAATTTCTGTGCTTAAATCTTCTTCAGACAATGAGTTGATGAAGTGTTTCAATTTTGCAGATGAATTGAGCAATCCTTCAAAAATCTCTTCTTTAGATAATTCGTTTTCTGCCTTCTTTTGAGAAACATCTTTTTGAGAAATTACAGAAAACCAATATTCTTCTGTAGACCAAATATGGTCTAGTGTTTTCATTATAGTTGAAAAACTCGAAGGAACTTCGGCATACAACAATTCATCTGACTTTGGCGAAAGCCAGTTCACAAATTGCTGATTTACCCATAAATTATAATCGGCATAATTGGACATTATTTTCTTTAAACTCATTGTCTTAATTTTAGATTTATACTATTAAGTTAGGAAAAAATCATCAATTATCTCTCCCAGAAAAATGGCGGTTCGATATTTAAAGCTCTTAAATACACATAAGCCTGTCCTCTGTGATGTACTTCGTTATCAATAAAATATAAGATATTCTGAATAATTGGGAATTCGTATTGTCCGAAAAGATTAAACGTTTCGCTGAAATCTTCAATAGACAATTGTTCCCAATACTTATTGATTTCTTCTGTAGCTTCGTCCCATTTTTCAAGATACTGTGCTTTAAAAATCAATTTTTCTCCTCCTTCTGAAAATGCTTCAGTTTGTTTTGTTACAATTCCTCTAAGTCCTGGAACTGCAATAGCTAAAAGTTCATCAACCAGTTTTGCAAAAGGACGCATTCCTCCTATTGAAAATTCGAAGAAATCTTTCTCTGGAAAAATCTCAATTAATCGACGTGTAAGAGCACGATGACCTTGCCAGTGTTTCAATAAATCTTCTTGTGTAATTACTTGTGCAGCTAATGTTTTCATGGTTTTAAAGTTTAAATATTTTTAATACTTCAAAAGTAGAATGGGTCGGTGACAACAGTTTGTCAGTAGGAAAAAATAATTTTTAAAATATTTTAGAATTCATTCTTTAATCATAACAAAAACTAACGCTTCTCTTTTCTATTTAAACAACTTAGGCTCTTTATTTACAAGCGGTTCTCTAATAATTTAACACAATTAAAATTCTCTTTCATTTTTGTTTAAACAAGGTTAAAAAATCATAAAATACTGATAATCATAATTTTAAAAATAAATAATTTCGTAATTTTAAATAACCCAACTAATAAAAATATGAATTATGAGAGCGACTCTACTTCTACTTTTATTATTTTGTTCGGCTATATCTTCATCACAAGGAATCATAGTCGATACTACAAGCTTGGGTATTCCTGAACTGATACGAGCAGAATTAATGCAGAATGGCTGTTCAAACGAAAGCAATTTTAAATTCTCCTCACATCAGGGAATCGGGAAATTTACCAGTACTAATCCAAACTTCCCCATTTCCAGCGGAATCATTATACGAAACGGAATGGCCAAATATACTGAAGGATCCTATACTGGTATCAATGAAAGCAGTAAATTAAATAATGCTACTGATCCTGATTTACAGCTAATCAGTGACAACAACGGACAAGTTGTACCGGTAACAGATGTCAGTTTTCTTCAGTTTGATTTTACGCCTTTATCTAGTAATTTTAGTTTTGATTTCCTTTTTGCCTCGAATGAATACGGTGAATTTCAGTGCGGTTTTAGCGACGTTTTTGCTTTTATTTTAACGGATTTAACAACAGGAATTTCTACAAATCTCGCCATAGTTCCTGGAACAACAACCCCAGTTTCGGTCAAAAATATTAGAGACCAGCAGTATAATTCGTCCTGTTTATCTGCCAATGCTAATTTATTTGACCGTTATAATGTTGCCAATCCAGCACAGTCAGCTATTAATATGAGAGGAGAAACCAAAGTTTTAACCGCTTCTTCAACCGTAATTTCAAACAGAACTTATCGCATAAAACTGGCTATTGGCGATTATAACGACAGCAATTACGATTCGGCAGTTTTTATAAAAGGAGGCAGTTTTATGACTACTATGGATTTAGGTCCTGACAGAATCCTTTGCCAAGGCGAAAAAATCACACTAAAATCTGATTTAGTGGGGAATTTCAGTTATGTATGGACATTAAACGGAACAGTAATTCCGAATGAAACCAGCAATTCTTTGACAGTTGATAAAGCTGGAACTTATGGAGTTACTGCAACACTTTCTGGTTGTGTGGTTAAGGATGAAGTTGTAATTACTGATTTAATTATTAAAACTCCTAAAAACTTAACTGCTTGTTATAGTACAACCGGCACTTATCAATATGATTTGACTCAGAACAATTTAACTGAATTAGGCATCGATCCAGCTAAATATTCTATTTATTATTTTGATTCTTTAGCCGCAGCTAATGCCAACCAACCTATTATTCCCGAAAGTCAATTAAAATCTTATGTAAGTTCAGGGAATCAAACCATATATATAAAAGTGGTGCCTATTTATGATAAAACCTTCTTTTGTGATAATTTAATTTCATTTAATTTATTGGTAACAGACCCAATCAATGTGATAAAACCGTCAGACTTAAATGCTTGTGATACTGTTTCCAAAAATGTAGCCATTGATTTAACTGTTCAGGAACCAATCATCTTAAACGGATTAAATTCTTCCCAATACAAAATCAGATATTATCAGAGCGAAACGGATGCAAATCAAGCCCGAAACAATATTGCAGACCCTAAAGTTTTCACTACGTCATTATCACAATCACCAAAAACGATCTGGGTTCGTATTGAAAATATTTCAAATTCGGTTTGTTATACGACCGTTAATTTCAATGTAATTATTAATCCGTTGCCAATTGTAGATAAAATTCCAAACGTAATTGCCTGCGACAGTTATACCCTGCCACCAATTACAAATGGCGAATACAACACTTCAATAAATGGAACGGGAACTAAACTAAATCCCGGAGATGTTATTACCAAAAGCGGGACTTACTACATTTACAAAGGCCCAACTACAAACAACTGTACCAATGAAAGCAGTTTTAATGTAACGCTGATTTACGAAATTGGTTTTAAAAAAGAAGCCTGTGGCCAATATGTTGTGCCACGAGTACCTGCGGGCGGTTTTTTCACGCAGTCTGGAGGACGCGGCGATGTTATTCCCGAAGGAACGGTTTTTACAGCAAGTCAGACTATTTATTATTATGCTGTAATTAATGGGGCTGTATGTCGAGATATTCCAGTTCCTTTTACCGTTTATCCACTGCCCGAAATAGACAAACCTGCGAATGTTGTTACTTGTGATTCCTATACTTTGCCTCCTTTAACAAACGGAAATTATTTTACAGCATCAGGCGGTTTGGGCAAAGCTTTGAAAGCGGGAGATAAAATAACTTCCAGTCAGACGATATTTGTTTTTGCAAATGACGGAAGATGTACCAATGAGCATTCTTTTAAAATTGATATTGTAAATTCTCCCATTTTTGTTCCAATCTCAAGATGTGGCAGTTTTACTTTGCCTGCAATTCCCATTGGCGGTTATTATGAAAGCCCCGGAGGGCAAGGCAAAAGTATTCCAGCCGGAACCGTGATTACCAGCTCACAAACTGTGTATTATTATGCGGCAACAACTACTTCCCCCAATTGCACCGAAAATCTTAAATATGTAATTACCATAAAACCGCTTCCTCCTGTAGATACTCCCGTCAATAGATTGGAATGTGCACGTTATGTTTTACCACCATTGGTAAACGGTAACTATTTTACAAAAACCAACGGTGGAGGAACACGATTAAAAGCAGGTGACATTATAACGGCAACACAAACTATTTATGTTTATTCAGTTGGTCCCGAATGTTCAAACGAACATAGTTTTACTGTTCAAATAAAACCTCTTCCTCCTGTTGACAGTTTCACAGACGTAGTAACCTGCAACGATTTTAAACTTCCCAAACTGAGAAACGGAAAATATTATACCGCTACGGGAGGTCCGCATGGTTTAGGAACACAGTTAACAGAAGGAACTGCCATAAACACCACGCAGACTATTTATATTTACAACGAATGGCCCGATTTTACTTCTTGCAGTAATGAAACCTTTTTTAAAGTGAATTATCTAGGAATAGATGTCGGTAATTTCAGTAACATAAATGTTTGCGACAGTTATACTTTGCCTCCGCTGACGTTGGGAAATTATTATAGTCAACCAAGCGGAAAAGGTCCAATTATTCCAGCAGGAACTATATTAAAAACCTCCCAGACCGTTTATGTTTATGCTGTTTCAGGTACACGTCTGACTTGTGTTAGCGAAAAAAGTTTTTCGGTCACTATTTCTCAGACTCCCGTGTTGACTAATACTCCAGATGTTGCCATTTGCGAAAGCTACACTTTACCTCCTTTAGCAGTTGGAAGTTATTACAGCGGTCCCAATGCAACTGGAACTTTATTTACAGCAGGCCAAAAAATAAATACCAGCCAAACATTATATATCTATGCTGCATCGCCTACAAATTCTAACTGTTTTGCTCAGGATGATTTTTACATTACTATCTATCCTTTAAAAAATTTCTCTGTACAAAACGGAATCATTTGTGTCGATTATCAAACTGGAGCATTATTAAATTCTGTGGTATTGAATTCCGGAATTAATTCACCAGATTATACTGTTGAATGGTATTTTAATAACAATAAAATGGGTACGGGACCAACATATACTGCAACTCAAGAAGGTATTTATACCGTTATCCCTATTAAAAACATACCTGATGTTGGTAATGACTGCGGTTATAACCCAGCCACTGTAACCGTCGAAAAATCAAGTCCAGCTATTGCAACCGTAACGATTTCGGATGAATTTGAGGATGATATAGACATTATCGTAAACCTAACAAATGGTTTTGGAATCTACGAATACCAGCTGGATGATGGCGATTTTCAAACCAGCAATATATTTAAGGATGTAGATTCAGGAGAACATGTTATTACAATAAGAGATATCAAAGCCAATTGTGACAATCTTATTTTATTTGCCAAAGTGCTCAAATATCCTAAATTTTTTACTCCTAGTAATGATGGTTACCACGATACCTGGAACATCCCAGATCTTGCTGATCAGCCTGATGCCGTCATCACTATTTACGATCGTTATGGTAAATTCATCAAAATGATTAAACCTTCTGGCGTAGGCTGGGACGGAAATTTCAATGGCAGTCCGCTTCCTTCTTCTGATTATTGGTTTCAGGTTACTTATACTCAAAATGGCGCGGTTCAAGAATTCAAAGATCATTTTAGTATGAAGCGATAATGATTTGCGCGCACTACAATCCTTCACTCGACCACAGGAACATTTTGTAAATACGATATTATTTTTTCTATATTTGGAATAAAGAAAAAGCTTTGGGTATAATCACAAATTTGTCTTTAAATCAACTGAATTTGAAAAATATTTTTACAAAACAAACTGCTAGTCACAAAAATATTTTAAAAACTTTGGTCTTTTATGCAGCCTATATTTTAATTTCATTTCTATTTTTTTTCGTTCTCCCTCATGGAATCTGTGCACCAGGTCCAAATGCAATATTAATTTTGTTCGCACCTTTTATTATCGGAATCCTCACAATTGCTAATTTGATAAAAACATTCTCAAATAGAGAACATTTAGGTTCACTATTAATTCATTGTTCAGTCTTAATTATTTTACTCTTTTTCATATTTTAGTCAAAGTTTCGTAAAGTTCATTTGGAGTAAAATCAAGACAATCTCAATAAAAAAATCAAATCTTTCTGCTTCAAACTAATAATCGAACTCTGTTTATAGTTATTCAATCCTCAACTTTGTACCTTTGCAGCTTACAAACTTTGGAACTCAGAAAAAATGATAGAAGATAAAAATCCGCAGCGAACCAGTATAGCGCAATTGGGCGAATTCGGTTTAATAGACCATTTAACCAAAAACTTTGATGTTACTCAGGAATCTACTTTAAAAAGTATAGGCGATGATGCTGCTGTTCTTGATTTTAAAGACAAAAAAGTAGTTGTTTCTACTGATTTATTGATAGAAGGAGTTCATTTCGATTTGGCTTATATGCCGTTAAAACATTTAGGATACAAAGCTGTTGTCGTAAATGTTTCTGACATCTGTGCTATGAATGCGAAACCAACCCAAATAACGGTTTCTGTAGCAGTTTCAAATCGTTTTCCTCTTGAAGCATTAGAAGAATTGTTTGATGGCATCGCACATGCTGCAAAAGAGTATAAAGTCGATGTAATTGGTGGCGACACTACATCATCTCAAAAAGGTTTAATTATCAGCATTACTGCTATTGGAGAAGCTGATGAGAAGGAATTGGTTTACAGAAATGGAGCTCAAAAAACAGATCTTTTGGTTGTAACCGGAGATTTGGGTGCGGCTTATATGGGATTACAGGTTTTAGAACGTGAGAAACAAGTTTTTCAGGTTAATCCAAACAATCAGCCAGATTTAGATCCTTATACTTATTTAGTAGAACGTCAGCTGAAACCAGAAGCAAGAAAAGATGTTAGAACTTTACTTCATGCTTTGGACATAAAACCAACAGCAATGATTGATATCTCAGACGGATTATCTTCTGAAATTATTCATATCTGCAAACAATCAAAAGTGGGTTGTAATTTATATGAAGACAAACTCCCTTTAGACCCGCAGTTCATTTCTACTTGTGAAGAGTTTAATATCGACAGCACAACTGTTGCCATTAACGGCGGAGAAGATTATGAACTTCTATTTACAATTGACATCAACGATTTTGACAAAATAAAAGGAAATCCAAATTTCTCTGTTATCGGTCACATGACAGAAGAAAATGAAGGAATCCATCTTGTAACTCGTGCCAACACCAAAATTGCTCTAAAAGCACGAGGATGGGATGCCTTGACAGAATAGATTTTTAAAAATTCCAATAAAAAAATTCCAAATTCCAATGCTTATAGCTACTGGAATTTGGAATTTCTTTTTTGGGATTTCTTTTTTTATTGGAATTTGGAATTTTCTAATTGGAATTTCTTTTTAAAAAAGCCCCTTACTTTTAGCTTCTCTCACTAAATCATCATCAGAGCCACTTCTTATTTTCAATAATTCTTTGAGGTGTTTTTTTCTTTTATCGATTGCATTCAAAGAGATAGGAATATTTATAAGCATATCGGTAATAGATGATCCTTTCGCCAGATTAATTAATATCTGTTTATCATATTGATCAATTTCAATAGCATTGTGAGTCGTTTGGTTCAGCATTTTTACAACTGACTGACTGTAGTATTTTTCATTTTTCATTACTTTATCAAAAGCCGAAAGCAGTTCGTCAAAAGTAAGATCATTTTTAATGATTAATCCATTAGGTTGGATACTTCTAATTATAGTTTTAATTTTTAGAAGTTCTGTATACATTGTCAATAAAATAATCTTGCAGGAAGGCATTTTTACGAGAAGTAGTTTTGCCAAATCTTCCCCCGAAAAAATCTCTTTTTCCTCATAAGGAGGCATACTGATATCCAAAAAAGCAATATCAAACTGTGGCGTGTTGTTGTTTTCTATTATATCATATCCTGATTTACAATCGTGTGCTTGCGCAATAAAAAATTCATATTGCTTTGGATTATAACGAGTTATTGCGTTTTTATATCCTTCAATAATAAATGGATGATCATCTACTATTAAAATATTCTTTTTAACTAGTTGCGAAACTGAATCTGTTAAATCAAATGTCATTATTATGCAGGTTATTATTTGGGTCTATAGGGATTTTTACAATTAGGACCGTTCCTTCTCCTTTGGCAGATTTTATAGTAACTGTACCATTACATTCTGTTGCTCTATATTCGATATTATGCAGACCAATTCCGTTTTTGGTTTTATTGGTATTAAACCCTATTCCATCATCTTCGATACTTAAGACCAAATTACCATTTTCATTCTTAAACTCTACTTTAATAATATCGGCCTTGGCATACTTATTACAATTTTGCAGTCCTTCCTGAAGAATTCGATATAAATTAATCTTAACAATATTACTAATTAATTCCCATTTCACATCAGGATCAAAAGAGGTAATTAGTTTTGAACTAAACGTATTTCTTTGATTATCAAATAGTTTATTCAGAATCAAAACAAAATTATTAATTAATTCCGATTTTTCCCTATTTAAATCATGAGAAATTTCACGAATATCTTGTTCTATATTCTTTAATTCTGCGAGATACTTCTTTCTTTTAGAAGCAGCTTCAGCTTCATCAACCTTATCCAGACTATCCAAACTAATTCTAATACCAAACATGCGCCCCAACACTCCATCGTGTAATTCCTGCGCGACCATTTTTTTTTCTTTTATTCTAGTAAGCTCAATTTCATTTTGTTGTGAAATCATCAAATTGTAAATATCTTCATTTGCAATCTGTTGTTGCTGTTTAAAAAGCAACTCACGGTTTTTGGCTTGTTGGGTTTTATAGACATAAAAAAACAACCCAAGCAATGTACAAATACTAAAGACATAAACCAAGGTTTTATTTTTTTCCTGAAGACTGGAATTTTGATCTTTTATTTCATTGGTTTCATATTCGATTCGAGAGAATTTTTCTCCCATTTTTCGTTCTGCTTTCAACATTTTATCATTGAGTTTGATATATTCTCTAGAATAAACAGATGCATTTTTTGGATCGACAACGGCCGTTTGTTTAAGTGCTTCTAGAGTATTTACAAATTTTGTAGTACTTCGCGAAAGGGTTAATGCTTGTTTTGATAACTCTAATGCCTTAGCTGTATCTTTATTAAAAGCAAAATATTCTGATAAATGAATTTTACATGAAACTACACCCGAAACTAAATCGAGACTATCTCTAATTCTTAAAGATTCGTAGAACAAATCTGGTAATTGTACAGAATCATTTAATTTAAATTTAGTATATCCTAAGTTATCCAGCAAAATTGCATACAAACTGGCTCTATCTCCAAAAAGATTTTTTTGTTTCAAAGCTCTTTCAAAAAAGATTTTCGCCTGTCTATAATTGCCCATATTCATGTATATGAAACCAATATTATTTAATGAAGCCGCTTTATACTGAAGTTCGGCTGGTATAGATTTATCCTGCAGAATATCCAATGCATTATTTTGAAATTCTAATGCTTTCTTATATTCTTCTCTTTCATTGTATAATACGCCTAATAAATTATAACTTTCATATAAAAGTTCATTTACATTTTTTTCTTTTTTTAAAATACTTAAAGTTTTAAAAACTGCTATTTCGCTTTCAAAAAAATCACCTTCATTGTATTGTAAATTAGCTTTGTTTAAAAATGTTTTTGCTAAGTTTAATTGGTCATTTATCTTCAAATAGGTCTTTTCAGCTTTATAATAATTCATGAAAGCACTATCCGAAATAGATTGAGATAAATAGTAATCGCCTAAATAAGTGTAGGCTTTTGCCATGTTTGTTGAATCCTTAGATTTTTCTGCTCTTTCCAAAATCAACTTTGTGGTGTTGAAATAAGCTTTCCAATCGCTCATATTATAATAACGATTGGCTACCTTGAAAAGATTTACCTTATTTAAAGAATCATCTTTTTGACTTAAAATTATATTAAGCGCTTTAAGATTATAATTCTGTTTGGATTGAAGCGAAATGTTATTCTCATTTGCAAGAGAAAGATAGACAGGAAGACTGTCTATAGAAGAAACTGTATCGTCATTTGGTCCTGTTTTCTGGGTACAGCCCATCAAAACTAAGAGGATAAGTAATACTATTTTGCTTATTTCTTTCAATTGTTCTTTTTGAATTTTACCAAAAGTAGTAAAAAACTTTAGACACAAAAAAAAGCTGTCAAATCTGACAGCTTTATTATTTTATTTCAATTGTAGATTAGTCTACTTTTTTATCATTTCCAACAGATTGATTAACGCTAGCAAAGTTTACATTTCTAGTTTTAGACAATTCAGTATTCATTGCAAAACGGTCTGGCTTCTTAAGAACTCCACCTGCAGCACCACCATCAATTGGAGGAACAGTATCTCTAAGTGCGAAGTTTGTTGGGATTTCTGGTGTTGCAAAAGAAGTTGCTACCATTACTAAAGAAAATAATCCGATTGTCAATGTTGCTTTTTTCATGACCTGAGGTTTTTAAATGTTTGTCTATTTTTTTGGAGAATGACTTGCTGTTTGTTGCGAATCATGGTGTAAAACTAATACCGAGTTCGAAAAAAATTTATACAAAAAATTGAGTTTATGGTAGATCATACCCAATTGATAGCCAATGGATAGCAAATTCGTGTAAACGTCTGGTTTTTAGATTTCTAAGTAATTTCCTGCAGCAAAATCAGAAATTATTTGATCCACATTTGTTTTGTAGGTTTTAGAAAAAGGAATCTTTTTTGAGGAATTTTTTATGTAACAGATTGAGTTTCCGCTATGAATTCGTGCAATGTAATTACGATTGATTACATAACTGTTGTGAATTCGGATAAAAGGATACGTCAAAACACTCTCAAAATGCTTTAACGTTTTAAATGCCGTAATCATTTCACCAGTATTCAAATAAATATCTGTCGAATTATTATCGGCTTGAAAGTAACAAATGTCGGCTGCGTTTAAATATCGATAATCACCATATGATTTGATGCAGATTGTTAAAGGTTTTTCGACATTTTGAGGAATTGTAACGTTGTTTACATTATCGATTACGATAGAAGTTGGTTCCTCTATAAATTGTGGTGTTTTGCTGTCTAAATTGGCTTTTTTAAGTCTTAAAACCGATTTTAGAAAATCAACATGGGCAACAGGTTTTAATATATAATCAAAGACACCGTATTGAATGGCATCAAAGGCTTTGTCTTTTTTATTGGTCGTAATAATAATTTTCGGAATTTCCTGAAAGAAACGGTGCAATTCACTGATAAAAGCGAGAGACAATTCACTAGCTTTATTTTTAGGATCGATTTCTAGAAAAACCAAGGATGGTTTATGCTCTAAAACCAAATTTAAACCCTCTTGAAAATTTGATGCCGAAGCCGTAAAAGATAATTCTGAAAAACCTGCCGCGGTTGTTTTGGTCTTCAAAATACTTTCAGCATCATCATCAACTATAATATACGAATACTTTTTCAATTTTTGGTTTTGTTGCTTTTCTCACTTCACAATCAAAATAATCTAATTTGATTCTATGCGAAAAAAAATAGTTTCTCGGCATTTTTCCGCATTTAAAAATACGGATTTTAGATTTTTAAACATTTCATTGTTAACACATTACATTAAAATGTTGATACATAAAGATGAAATGCAAAAAACATCGATAAAATACGTCTTTTTAAAAATCAAAAATCCCAAACTCCTTTACGGAATTTGGGATCTATACTATAGTATGTAAAGATTACATTTTCATCAACCAGTTTTTCATCGAAACTTCGTTTTCGATAATCCCTCTTAATTCAGCAATTTTTACACGGTCTTGTTTCATTGTATCTCTATGACGAATGGTTACCGTTTCATCTTCTAAAGTCTGATGATCAACTGTAATACAGAAAGGCGTTCCTAAAGCATCTTGTCTTCTGTAACGACGTCCTACAGCATCTTTTTCATCATACGCCACATTGAAATCCCATTTCAAATCTTCAATGATTTTTCTTGACACTTCTGGTAAGCCGTCTTTTTTAACTAATGGTAAAACTGCTGCTTTAGTTGGAGCTAAAACTGCCGGCAACTGTAAAACTGTTCTTGTAGAACCGTCTTCTAATGTTTCTTCTTTTAATGAAGTAGCAAAAACTGCCAAGAACATACGATCTAAACCTACTGAAGTTTCTACTACGTAAGGAACATAGTTTTCATTTAATTCAGGGTCAAAGTATTGTAATTTTCTTCCTGAATATTCTTCGTGTGCTTTTAAGTCAAAATCAGTACGAGAGTGAATTCCTTCCAATTCTTTGAATCCGAATGGGAAATTGAATTCGATATCTGCTGCCGCGTTTGCGTAGTGCGCTAATTTTTCGTGATCGTGGTAACGGTAATTTTCTTTACCTAAACCTAAAGACAAATGCCATTTTAAACGCGTTTCTTTCCAGTGCTCGTACCATTTCATTTCTTCTCCTGGACGAACAAAAAATTGCATTTCCATTTGTTCGAATTCACGCATACGGAAAATGAATTGTCTTGCAACGATTTCATTTCTGAAGGCTTTACCCGTTTGAGCAATTCCAAAAGGAACTTTCATACGACCCGATTTCTGAACATTTAAAAAGTTTACAAAAATACCTTGAGCCGTTTCTGGACGTAAATATAAATCCATTGCGTTTTCTGCAGAAGCACCCAATTTAGTTCCAAACATTAAGTTGAACTGCTTAACATCTGTCCAGTTTTTAGAACCCGTTTCAGGATCAGCAATTTCTAATTCTTCAATCAAAGCTTTTACATCGTCTAGATCTCCAGCTCCTAAAGAACGTCCTAAGCGTTCTCTAATTTCTTTTTCTTTAGCCAAATATTCAATAACTCGAGCGTTGGTTGTAATAAACTCTTGTTCGTTGAATGCATCTCCAAAACGAGCTTTTGCTTTGTCAATTTCTTTTTGTGCTTTTTGGTGAATTTTTTCAGCATAATCTTCCACCAAAACGTCCGCTCTATATCTCTTTTTAGAATCTTTATTATCAATTAATGGATCGTTGAAAGCATCAACGTGTCCAGAAGCTTTCCAAGTTGTTGGATGCATCAATATCGCAGCATCAAGGCCGACAATATTTTCATTCATCTGAACCATTGATTTCCACCAATATTCACGGATATTCTTTTTTAATTCGACACCGTTTTGTGCATAATCATATACTGCACTTAAACCGTCGTAAACTTCGCTTGACGGAAAAATAAATCCGTACTCTTTTGCGTGCGAAACCACATTCTTAAATATATCTTCTTGTTTTGCCATAGTGATGCAAAAATATAAAAAGTACCTTTAAAAAAAAGAAAAATAATAAAGATTGAACCATTGATTTTGTTATTTTCGTAAATAAAATCTTTCTTTTTGTGATTAATTACCTAATAAACTTGTTTTTTCCAAAAGTCTGCGACGGATGCCGTGCTCTTTTACTGCAGAATGAAACGGTTTTCTGTACACATTGCCGCCATGAAATGCCTCTCACTCAATATCATTTGAATCCCAAAAATGAGGCAATCAAAAAGTTTTACGGCAAAGTTGATATTCAATTTGCAGCAGCATTTTTATATTTCAATAAAAAAGGAATGGTTCAAGAACTCATTCATAACCTAAAATACAAAGGCCATCAGGAAATTGGAACTGTTTTGGGAAACTGGTATGTTGAAGATTTAAAAGAAGTCTCTTTCGAAATTCCTTTTGATGCTGTAATTCCTGTTCCGCTTCATAAAAAAAAGTTTAAAGAACGAGGTTATAATCAGGTGGATACTTTTGGAAAAGCAATTGCTTCGGGTTTTCAAATCCCTTTTAACGAAAATATTCTGTTCAGAAAAGTATATTCTAAAACACAATCCAAGAAAAACCTTTTAGGACGTTCTGAAAATATCGAAAATATCTTTGATGCAGTTTTGACAGAAGAAAATCAAAACAAACATTTTCTAATTGTAGATGATGTACTTACCACAGGAGCAACACTCGAAGCCTGTTCCAGAGCACTTTTAAAAATTCCTGGAGCAAAAATTAGTATTGTTTGTATGGCGATGGCGCACTCTTGATGGGAAGTTCCAAATATTTTAAATTTTAAATTCCAATAAAAAAGAAATCCTAAAAAGAAAATTCCAAATTCCAATAGTTATGAGCATTGGAATTTGGAATTTTCTTTTTGGAATTTAAGAATCTTAATACACTATAATTTTCTTTATTGTTCTTCTGTCTCCGTCGGTAACAGTTACAAAATAAAGTCCAGCGGGCACATTTGGCAACTGGATATCCTGAATAAAATATCCTGAACCTTGAAAAGTATTGTCATACACATATTTCCCTAAAATATCGTGAACATAAACTTTTACTTCTCGTACTGAATCTCTACTAAACTGAACCGTAAAACGTCCTCGATTAGGGTTTGGATATAAGGCAAAATCAATATTCTCAAAATCAGAATCTCCCAGCGTATAAACTTTATTACAAATATTAACCGATACTGAATTTATAGTTCCAAAAGCTCCTGTTTGTGTATCTCGAACACCAAAAGTCCAAGTTCCCTGAGAATTTTCGTTATTAAAAGCAGTTAAAGCACTTGCTGGAATTACAATTTGGCTTGACGTTGTGCCACAATTTAAATTAGTGCCACTGTCATCAAATTGAAGCGCTAAAGTTGAAGCTGTAGTACCACAGCTCTTATTAAATAAAGTTACAACTGTTCCGTTTGGGCTAACAATCTGCATTTCAAGGTCTGAAAACCTATCGTGTGTAACATTTACCGAAACATTCACATCAGAAATTGTTCCTGCTGAAGCTGGCACACTGACTGTTTTATTAATAAAAGTCTGGCTGTTACCCGTTGAATAATTTCCATCAAAATTATAAGTCGCACAAGTTGTCGAAACAGAATATCCAACTGCAAATGCTGAAGTATTAACTGCATAATAGATGTTGCCAACGGGTTCAATTAGAAGTCTGCAATTAGTAGATTCTGTAATTTCGGAAGGAACCAATATTGTTTCAGAACCATCATTTGGCGTATTAGAAGCTAAAGTAATTGGAAATGTCGCACCACCATCTGTAGATAATTTTATATTAACATTGGATGAGCCTTGAAGCGTATTTGTATTGTTAACACTCCAAGTTATGGTTTGTGCCGATCCCTTTGCCCAAGCTACGTTTCCTGTATTTTGAGAAGTAACTGCAAAAGGCCCTGCTGATGCACTAACCGTAACGACCATAGCATCTGTGCTGGTTTGAGCCGTTCCTGGCTGAGTGGCATTATCTCTTCCTGTCAAAGTAAAATTCATTGTTTTTGCTATAGAAGAAACCGATTCCCAAGTTGTCGTCAAAGCATTATTCAAAACCGAACTAAAAGCGGGCATATAACGAACAGGCGAAGTTGTAGGAGGCAAAGATCTAAACATAGGTCCATTTGGTTTTGTTGGGTATGTTTTACTATTTTCTCCAGAGGTATTAGTTGCATTATCATATTGCTCCCATGTATATGTTATAGTACTTCCTTCTGGATCAGAGCCTGTTCCTTTTAAAACAAATGGTGTACTAATTGGAATTGTATAATCCGGTCCTGCGTCTATTATTGGCGGATTATTAGTTATTGGTGTAGAAACAGGACAAGATTTTGTTGCCAAATTATTCTGAATCTGATTAATGCTCGCATACGAAAAATAATCATCGGAGTTATTTTGAACATCAAAATTTGTGATACCTGCATATCCCATAATGGTGGAACCGCTACCAGGTTCATAACTTGTTCCCAATCCTTCAAGAGCATACGAGAAAGTATGAGAGGCTCCTAATTGATGTCCCATTTCGTGAGCGACAAAGTCAATATCAAAAGTATCTCCTTCAGGTCTTCTATCTTTTGGAGAAGTAAATGCACTTCCTTTTCCATAAGGTTCACTAGATGTTGGATCTACGCATACGCATCCAATACAATGCGCATTACCGCCTCCACCCGAAGCACCAAACAAATGTCCAATATCGTAGTTTGCATTCCCAATCACATTGGTCAAAGTAGTTTGAACTTCCTGTCCCCAAGTTCCTCCATCTTTTGCTCCATCGGCTGCAATAGAATAAGGGTCTGTAGAGGCATTTGTATAAACTACAGCATCATTATTGGCGATTAAAACTAGCTGTACTGAAAGGTCTCTATCAAAAATTCCGTTTACTCTCGTTAAAGTAGCATTCATTCCCGTCAAAGCTCCTGCTTTTGTTCCTCCAAAATAGGCTGCATATTCTCCTGTGCATGACAAAGCTAAACGAAACGTTTTAAACTGCTTAGCATTTGAAGCTGTCTTTCCAGTCGTTGAAAATTTATTCTGAGAAATTGAACCGATTGTTTTACATTCTAACCGAATCTGCGAATCTGCGTTGTCTGTTGATCTAAACAAAACATATTCTGATTTATTATCTGGATTTTGCTCAATGTATTCTGTCGGTTTATCTCCGCGAAAAACCATTGTCTGAATTCCAATAGGTGCAACACTAAAATAAATTACAGCGCTTTTGTCATCCAACCCTCTTCCTTTATAAGCTCTAATTTCGGGATATTTAGCCTGTAGTTCTGGATCAAAATTCGAAAATTCCCAAACTGCAAAACGCTCAAAAGTTCCATTAATATTAGGAATTGTAATCTCCGTTTCAGTGGCAGAAGCGAATTTACTAGTTGTAGACGTCAATTTAGCGCTAAGCAAATCTGCATTTAACTTAAAGTACAATTTGCCAGAATCTGAACTATTTGCTTTTTGTGAAAGTGATGATGATGAAGTTATTTTCTGCCATAAAATATCATTTTGAGCATTTACTGCCACACCACAGAAAATAAGAAATATACAAAGTAATTGTTTTTTCATACCCTAAAATTATTACATCAAAATTACTTCAATTAATTTAGATTGTGCAATATATAAGATAATTAATGTTTTTTAATCGACGAGTCGGCATATTTTCACAAAAAGAAATAAACTTAGCTAATAATTCAATTTCTCAGTATTAAATTTAAAACAGAATAGTATAAATTTGCAGCATCTTAAATAATTTGTTTTGAAGCTCTTTCATTCTATAAACGATTTTCAGTCAACCAAGAAAACAATTTTAACTCTTGGTACCTTTGACGGCGTGCATATTGGTCATAAAAAAATTCTAGAAAGAATTACACAGAATACTGAAAACGGGAAATACGAAAGTTTGGTTCTTACCTTTTTTCCGCATCCAAGAATGGTTCTTCAAGAGAAATCAGAGATTAGACTGCTCAATACCATTAGCGAAAAAATAGAACTGCTTGAAGCAACTGGCATTGAAAATTTAATCGTTCATCCTTTTAACGAAAGTTTTTCACGATTAACTGCAGAAGAATTTGTTCATACCATTTTGGTCGACAAATTCCAGATTCAGAAAATAATCATTGGACATGATCATCGTTTTGGACGCAACCGAACTGCGAATATTGATGACTTAATTGCTTTCGGCACAGCATACGGATTTGAAGTAGAACAAATTTCTGCCGAAGAAATCCAAGACGTTTCAGTAAGTTCAACCAAAATCAGAAAAGCTTTAAACGAAGGCAATATGGCTTTGGCCAATGAATATTTAGGATACGATTATTTCCTGAACGGAGCGGTTGTAAAAGGAAAACAATTAGGAAGAACAATAGGTTTTCCAACAGCAAACATCCATATCGAAGAAGATTATAAACTAATTCCGAAAATTGGTGTGTATGTCGTAAAAGCTATTGTGAATAACGAAGTGGTTTATGGTATGATGAATATTGGTTTTAATCCAACCGTTAATGGAGATAGACAAACCATTGAAGTACATCTTTTTGACTTTGACAAGGATATTTATGGTCAAAACATCAGAGTTTCTTTACTTCGTTATATTCGTGAAGAGCAGAAATTTGGTTCTGTTGATGCCTTAAAGGCACAGCTTCAGCAAGATCAAAACGAAGCTTTGGCCTTTATAAATCTTCTTTAAAAAAATAGACCGCATAGTTTTTACGGTTTTTAAATCATCGTAGTTATTTTTTTAGTAAATTTGATAGAACACTGTTTTTCAAATATTTACTATTAACTTCTTTAAAAGTAACCACTATGAAACTACCTAAAGAAATTACCAACGGTTTTTTGATTTTTCTCGGAATAGGCATTTACTTTTTACTAATGAATGTTTTGGGTTTAGCAGATTTGTTTTATCTAAGAACACTTAATGTATTCTTTATATTTTACGGTGTTAACAGGACAATGCAGATGAACCTTCATGAGGGAGAAACCAATTTTGTATCAAATGCTGTTTCTGCAATGGCTACTTCTGTTGTCGGAGTATCGCTAAGCGTATTTGGATTACTAGTCTACAGCTATGCTCGAGGTGGAGACGCTTATGTAAGAACTTTATCTGAAACATTTATGTTCGGAGGAGATCCATCTGTACCAACTTATTGCATTTGTTTATTGTTTGAAGGAATCGCTTCATCTGTAATCGTGACTTTAATGATGATGTTGTATTGGAATAACAAATATGCAGCTGATTAAATAATCAGAATAAAAACGACTTTTTAAACACTCAATAATCATAGAATTAAGAAATTTTATGATTATTGAGTGTTTCTTTTTTGAAAAAAACATACAAATATCGATTTCTGAAAGCTCACGGTGTGTGGTATCATAATTTACTTACTTTTAATACTCCAACAAAAAACAAATTATTCATGAGTATTAAAAAACACAACTGGACAAAAGATGAAATCATATCCATCTACAACAAACCTTTGATGGATTTGCTTTATGAAGCGGCAACAATTCACAGAGAACAGCACGACCCCAATGTTGTTCAGGTATCTACTTTACTTTCTATAAAAACGGGCGGTTGTCCAGAAGACTGTGGTTATTGTCCACAAGCTGCTAGATACAATACAGGAGTTGAAGGAAACGATTTAATGACTGTCAGCCAAGTGAAAGCACAGGCATTAAGAGCAAAATCAAACGGATCTTCACGTGTTTGCATGGGAGCTGCCTGGAGAAATGTAAAAGATGGTGACGAATTTGATCAGGTTTTAGAAATGGTCCGCACCATCAATAAACTCGATATGGAAGTTTGCTGTACTTTAGGAATGTTAACCGAAAATCAGGCAAAACGTCTTGCAGAAGCTGGTCTTTATGCTTATAATCATAACCTAGATACTTCTGAAGAATATTATAAAGATATCATTTCAACACGTGGTTTTGAAGATCGTCTACAGACTATCGAAAATGTTCGTAAAACCAATGTTACCGTTTGCAGCGGTGGTATTATTGGAATGGGAGAAAGTATTGAAGACCGAGCTGGAATGCTTGTAGCACTTTCTACTTTAAATCCGCAACCGGAATCTGTTCCCATAAACGCTTTAGTTGCTGTTGAAGGAACGCCAATGGAAGAAGAACAACCGGTTGAAATTTGGGAGATGATTCGAATGGTGGCTACCACAAGAATTGTAATGCCCGAAACACAAGTTCGATTATCAGCAGGAAGAACCAATATGTCACGCGAAGGCCAAGCTATGTGTTTTTTCGCTGGAGCAAATTCAATATTTGCTGGAGATAAATTACTTACTACACCAAATCCAGATGTAAATGAAGACATGAAAATGTTCGAGACTCTAGGAATGGTTGCTCAAAAACCTTTTATAAAAATAATGCAACCCAAAACGGTTGAAGCTGCAGATTCTCAATTTAATGATTTAGGTGAAAAACCGAAATGGTCAAGACCAAAACATACAATTGAAAGAAATATTGAGGCATCGATTAAATCAAAAATTTAGTCAAAAGAGTTCACAAATCTCATTAAATATTACTAAATTGCTTGTAGCTGAGAATTATAAGCAATTTTTTTTATTAGAAAATGAAATTAAAACAAATAGAAAGGGTTAAAAAAATCTCCAAAGAAGATTTTATTTCCCAATATGTAAAAAAACAAATTCCCGTTGTAGTTGAAGAACTGACCGAAGACTGGCCAGCGTATCAAAAATGGAAATTATCCTATATTAATACCATTGCAGGCGACATTACTGTTCCTTTGTATGATGATCGTCCAGTAAACCACGAAGAAGGATTCAATCAAGCTCATTTGAAAATGAAAATGAGTGATTATATTAATCTTTTAGAATCGAAACCTACCAATTACCGCATTTTTCTTTATAATCTAATGAAAGATGTTCCAACCTTAAAAGATGACTTCTTATGGCCGGATATTGGTTTGAAATTGGTCAAACAATTACCAATGCTCTTTTTTGGAGGCGAAAATGCAAGAGTATTTATGCATTATGACATTGACTATTCTAATATACTGCATTTTCATTTTCATGGAGAAAAACAATGTATGATTTTTGCTCCAGACCAATCCAAATATATGTATAAAGTCCCTCACGCTTTAATTTCGAGAGAAGACATTGATTTTGACAATCCCGATTACGAAAAATTTCCAGCACTCAAAAATGCAGAAGGTTTTATCACCAATTTAAAACATGGCGAAATGTTGTACATGCCCGAAGGATATTGGCACTATATGAAATATTTAACTCCAGGATTTTCAATGAGCCTGCGTGCATTTCCAAGGAATATTGCCAATTTATCAAAAGCCGCTTACAATGTTTTTATCATGCGCCATTTTGATATTATGATGCGAAAATTAAAAGGCCAAAAATGGATTGATTACAAAAATGAAAAAGCAATCACCAATACACATGAAAATTTAAGACGTTCAGCATAACACTAAAAAAGTCGGTTGAGTTTTAAATTTCTCAACCGACTTTTTTAGCTATTGGTAGATTACTTTTTTAGTTATAGTTTGACCATTCTCTAATGTTATCTTAACCAGCAAAACCTGTGGTCCAGAGCGTAGATTGTTAATAAGCCATTCTTTATTATCAATTCCTTTTTTATTATATAATAATTTACCTCCAACATCATAAACCGAAGTTTCCTCTAAATTTACAATTTCTGAAAAAGATTGCAATTTGATGTTTTTGTCTTTTACTGAAACAGAAATAATATTATCAAGACTAGTAAAATCTTCCTTCCCTAAAGTAACATTTGGATCCATATATCGGAGTACAAAACGGTTATTAAAAACTCCAATTGCCGTTGTAAAAGTGTAGTTTCCAGTCGTAAGATTATGTACTTTCTTAGTTACATTATCCTGAAGATAAATTGCTTGAGTATTTAAGCTTCCATCAGCATGATCAATGGCTATTGTAAATTCGCCCTCTAAAGCAGATCTATATCCCAACGGAATTGTATCTGAAACTGTAAAAGGGAGCGCTCTTCCTTGAATTACAAGTTTTCTATTTTCATTTATACTATAAAAATCAAGATATGGATGAGCATCTAGAGTCACTGCATCAAAACTGCTGTCCCAGGAATTAGTTGCTCCTGTTGCATATCCAATTAATAGTTGTTTAAAGGCTCCTCCTGTATTTGTTAAATTCAGCCATACCCTATGTCTTTCTATTGCAGTTGCTGAAGCCGATTTAAAAAATTGACTATTATTTCCAGGCACGCGCATCGAATTTGTAAAAATCACACTTTGATTTGTTTTTGACCTAACCAGAAATCCTTGACCAGCTGCAATATACCCGTCTGGCTTACTTTGACTACCTGCAGTTGGTGAAGGAGTTCCTTCCATATCACCAATAACAATAGTGCCTAATAAATTATAAATGGCATAATCATCATTATTATAAAAAAAACGATGATCTCCTGGAACAGTCTGAGCAGGAAGTGTAGAATGCGTCCAGAAATAAATTGTCCCATAAATGTTATCTCTATTATCATAGATAAACTGATCTGCATAAATTGCAGACGGATATGGATTTCCTACAAGATTGTATTTTCCAGCCACAGCTGGCGGTCCTAAAATATCTCCATTATTAGGTACCCCTGTAAGTTGGCTATTGAAAATACTAGCGGAATTTAAATCATTATATTGTGGTGCTCGAATACAATATCCTCTTCCCGGCGTCATTTCTTCAGTTCCATTATAGATTATAATCCAACCATTAACAGGATCAAACTTAAAAAACTTATCGAACAATGTAGATGGACTCAAATCATGCAGCGTAAATATAGGTGTACGCTTAATTGGAGATGACCAATGTGTAAAATCATAACGTCTTACAGGTTTAGAATCTCTTTTATAAATAATGTTTCCTGTATTTACCGCGTTAGTAGTCTGCAGTAAGCTTGAATTATTTTCGAAAGTTAATGTTCCTCCATTATTTGTAACTGCGTTAGTAATTGTCAAGGTATGGTTAGAATTCACAGTAACATTTACACCTGAATCTACCATACAGGAGCAACCACTAAGATTACCTGTTGTTGAATAATTCCCTGAAAATCGGATAGCATCTGTTGATACTGGTTCACTTCCTTTTGACCAAGCTGTCCCGTTCCATGTATTAGTAACTGGAGCTAAAATTTCTATATTTGCTGTAGGCAATGAAGGGCAACCGGAAGGTTCCTGAATTGTAAAATTATAATTTCCTGGGCTCAAATTTGAAATCGTATAAGTTGTTCCTGATGATGTATAAGTTTGAGAAACCGTTCCATATTCAGTAATTACCCAACTGGGAGTTGAAAGCAGACTATTTAAAACTATACTTCCTGTTGGAGTTACACAAGATGGCTGTATAACTGTTCCAATTACAGGTGTAGCGGGCAATGGATTAACCGTTATAACTGCCGAACCGCCCGTAAAACCGGAACTTCTGGTACAGTTCGCATCGGTAACAGAAACCAATGTGTATGTAGTCGATGCGGTAACGGGAGTAGTAAAAGGCGTAAAAGCCGTTCCGCTCACAACTCCTGTTGCGGTCCTGCTTGTTCCTCC
>NZ_FOMH01000008.1 GCF_900112575.1 Flavobacterium phragmitis | reverse complement strand
ATATGCAATAAATCGTTGAGTGTAATTATTTTTTAAACACATAGAAACATAGATTTTCTTCATGGTAAAAGTCGTTTCACTTTTAATAAAACACAAAGCTATGTGTTAAGAAACTAGTTTCTTTTTTGTTTCCTTTTATAGATAAGGAATTAACTATGTCTCTCTGTGTTTAAAAACTTTTCTTCAATGTATCAAAAAATAATACCGTAAAAGCTACTTATTTTTTTACTTTAAAAACTTTATAAAATACAAACAAAATACCCAGCCAAATAGGAATCAATTCTACCGATATTTTCATATTCGTCATCCACATAATGGATAAAATACCCAATAAAAACACAAAACAAATATAATTGCTTACCGGATAAAATAGGGATGCGAACTTGGTTTTTATGTTTTCCTGATCTTTTGTCCGTCTAAATTGCAGGTGTGTATACGAAATCATAACCCAGTTAATCACTAAACAAGACACTACTAAAGACATTAAAATACTAAAAGCCTCTTCCGGAATTACTTTATTGATTAAAATACAGATGGCTGCAAAACAGGACGAAATCAAAATAGCATTTACTGGCACTGATTGTTTGTTTAGCTTCTTTAAAAATTGAGGCGCACTACCTTGATCGGCTAAACCAAATAACATACGGGAGTTGCTGTAAACGCTACTGTTATAAACCGATAAAGCAGCAGTTAAAACAATTAGATTAAGCACATTGGCAATAAGACGCGTAAAATATATTTTATTGCCAAACAGCTCAAACTCCATTCCGTTTAAATTTTGAAAAACCATTACAAAAGGACTGCTGTCTGTCGTAATCTGTCTCCATGGCGACAAGGCAAATAAAATAACTAAAGCTCCAACATAAAATATCAGAATTCTATAAATAACCTGATTGGTTGCTTTTGGAATGTTTTTTTCCGGATTTTCTGCTTCGGCTGCCGTAATGCCAATGAGTTCTAATCCTCCAAAAGAAAACATAATCAGTGCCATTGCCGACAATAAGCCCTGAAAATCTCCGGTTGCCGTTTTTTCAAAGATGCCTTTTGGAAAAAAACCTCCATCATTATATAAATTATGAATAGTTGCCTGCTCTCCTCCTGTTCCACTTACCAATAAGTAAGTACCAAAAAGAATCATAGCAATAATAGCTACCACTTTTATGATGGAGAACCAAAATTCTGTTTCTCCATAGACTTTTACGGAAGCAAAATTCAAAGCATTAATCACCAAAAAGAAAAACAAACTGGATGCCCACAGCGGAATTTCGGGCCACCAGAACTGGACGTAGACCCCAATGGCTGTAAGTTCAGCCATACTGACTAAAATGTATAAAATCCAGTAATTCCAGCCCGATGCAAAACCTGCAAAAGAACCGCAATATTTATAAGCAAAATAGCTGAAACTTCCTGAAACAGGTTCTTCGACAACCATTTCACCAAGCTGTCTCATAATAAAAAAGGCGATAATTCCAGCAATAGCGTATCCCAGAATTACAGATGGTCCTGCTAATACTGCTGCTGGACCAATACCAAGGAAAAGACCTGTTCCTATTGATCCTCCTAAAGCAATTAACTGAATGTGGCGATTAGTCAGTCCGCGTTTCAGCTGGCTGTCTTCTACATTTTCATGTTCTTTTTTCACAGATTAAATTTTTAAATGAGTGGAATGTACTCATAAATGTATAAACAGCGAAGATAAGTTAAAAAAGGAATCACACAAAGTATGTGCTATGCTAAAGAACAATCTCATTTTAAGCTGTCTCTTCTTCTTGAATTCGTACGTGTTGTATTTAATGTATCTCTTTCTCTAGGTCGGCGACGTTCTTCTGGTTTTAAATTTTTGAGTTCGCTTTCTTCTGCAAAACTGGTGTCTTCTTTGAATTTTCCAGTAGAAATTTCAAAATCATCTGCAGTACCTGTAATTTTCATTGGAATATTGATAAGTCCCATTGGCGGAAGCCCTAATCGGAAACCTACATTTATTTTTCCGTCCATTGTTACCTGACCTTCCAGTTTTCCCCTAAAACCAGCCATTTTCATAGTGGTAGGCGTAATCGTCATTACATTATTTTTAATGGTCGAATGAATGGCAACTTTATTAAAGGAAGCTTTTTCTAAATCGGCTGCATCTGCTTTTTTGGCTACGTGATTTAAAAGTTTAAAGTTTTTAAATTTAATGTCTTCCAGAGTTAATGTTCCTTCTCCATCAATAGATTTAAAATCAATATCCATATTTCGGTCAATACTTCCTCCAAGCTGATAATCAACTGAAACTAAACCGTACGCATCTTTAGCCATAGAAACCAGTTCAGCAAAAATCGGAATCTCTTTATAAGCACGCTGAATATCAAAATTACTTGCTTTAAAATTTGCATTATATTTCGCCAATAAACGATGCTGGGCTTTGTAATCTCCCGTCATTTCTATTTTGGTGCCCGCCATATTAAAAGCCGCTTGGGTCACCTGAACTTTGCGCTCGTTCACAACAAGGTTTCCAACAAAATCATTAATCTTATATGTATCAAATTCTAAATCGTTAACCTTTGCTGTAATCTTTAAATCGGCTGTTCGTGGAATTCTAATAACGAAGTTTTTGTTTTTATCACCGGCATTTTTAGCAATAGTACTTACAGCTGTAGTATCTGTTTTTTGCGTGGCTTCTTCTTCCGCTTTCTGATCGGTATATTTTGCAATCATATCAAAAAATTCATTGGCATTAATATGATTACTCGAAAGTTCAATATCTGCTTTAAGCTTTTCATTAGATTGTTGTAAATACTTTCTATTAAAAAGATAACGCAAAACATTATGAATATAACCATTTAAAACAATATCAGATTTACCATAAGTAGCGCTAATTTGCTCAAAACGCATTTTATCCTTAAAAAACTTAAATGTCCCTTTAGAAACCTGAAACGGCTCTGGAAACATGGCACTCTTGATTACTAAATTTCGAGCTTCAAGTTTGCCGCCATTTTTAATATTGTCGTAGTTTTTGGCATCTAAATCTTTCTTAGAACCTTTAGCAATAAGATTGGTCTGAATTATTCCTGAAACCGTAACATCTTTCACTGGAAATAATTGCGTTAATTTACCAACATCCAGCGTTCCCTGAGTTTTGATATTATACACTAAATCATAAAGATTAGTAACCTCCCCTTCTACTTTAAAAGGCGATCCAGCCAAAACAAATTCAGCTGGCTGCAATTTTACATTTAAATCTTCTCCTGTACCTCTATTACTGCTTACAGCAGCGCTCACATTTATATTCCCAATAGGAATGTTAGGGAATTTAAGTGATTTTAAATAGCCATTCTTAATATTTACGATGGTTTTCGATGAGGGATATTTTTTCTGCTTACGGTTTAAAACCCCGTGCATGCTAACTTTTAAATTCAAATCACCTTTGACTTCCAAGCTGTCCAAAGGATAAAATTGATGTATGGTGGCTAAGTTAATTTTAGATTCCAATTCGGTATCTACCGTAAAAGGATATAATTTATGAAGTTCAAATTGTCCATGAATAAAATTGCCCAGCGCTTCTGCATTCAAATTGGTTATTTTTCCTGAAACATTTCTTAAAATACTGTCTTTAGCCGTTAAACTCAGATTCAGATTAACATTTTTTATCGCATCTGGTGTTTTGGTATTTTTTAAATAGCCATTTTTTAAACTTAGATTCAGCTGAAACTTTGGAATACTTTTAATTATAGTGTCTATTTTATTCAAACGCGGACTAAATCCTAAATCTCTTAGAAAAATACCATCGGCTTTTAAGTCAAGTGCAATATTGCCACGAATATCATTATCGTTCAGATTCAGTGCATCTTTGAATTTCGCTACATCTAAATCAGCTTTTATTGCCGTTTTAATCTTTAACTTCTTAAAACCTTCTGAATGGAAATTAACCGTTGTTTTCTTTTTATCCAGATTAAACGAAAGATTATCCAAATCAAATTTCAACTTATTAATATCTAAATCTCTAACCAAAGCTTTGGCCGAAATAGTAATATCTTTTACAGGTTCTTTAATTTTTTTGTAGGCAATCGTACCGCTGTTAATTTGTAAATCTGCTGAAACAACTGGTTTCTCCGATTGGTCCTGCATGTATTTACCGCGTGCGAAAATTCCAAAATTAATATTACCCGTAATCGTCATTTGTTCGCGCCATTGGTCATAAGCCGGTGGTACAAGCGACAGCATTTCTTCTAAAGTAGAATTTTTAGAAATCATTCGCAGATCAAAATCGTAACCTCCTTTTATGAAAGCAAAATAACCATTAAACGAAAAAGGAAAATTTTTAATTCGAATAGCATTTCGTTCAAACTTAAATTTAAGGGCTTTTGTATCTATGTAAGTAACAATTTCAGCATTTATGGGTTTACTGCGTACATAATCGACTCCAGCTACACTGAAATCAAACGTCTTTATTTTTACATTAGAATTAAGATCAAAAAAATCGGCACTTAAGTCTCCTGTCCCTTTATAGTTAAGATCTTGAACTTTAAACTTTAAAAGGGTACTTTTATCATTGTAATGGATATTGGTTTTGCTGATAACGACTTTCCTTATCTTAAATTCTGTTTGAGTGGTATCTACAGGAGCTTTAGAAGGTTTTACGATATTAAAGTTCGCATGTCCTTTTGGATCTATCTCGAGGTTTAAATTAGCATCATCCAAATAAACGGCGTCTAAAATTATTTTGCCTTTTAGTAAACTATAAAAATTGACTCCAACAGCAGCTGTTTCAGCCTTAACCACATTTGATGACGTAAACTGAACTTTTTTGTTTACGATGCTGACATTTTTAGCATACAGAATAATTGCGGGAAAATGTTTGAAAGCAGAAAGACCAATTTCATCAAAGCGAACTTCGGCATCCAGCTTTTGATTGGCTAAACTTTCAATTTTAGCTGTTATTTCATCTTTAAAAAAATAGGGAACAATTGTCAGTACAATTACCAAAAGTAAAAATAGGGTTACAATACATATTGCAACTTTTTTTAAAATCTTCTTGATCATTATTGGGGGGCTTATTCTTTAAGATTTTAAAAATAGAGATTTAATAACTATTGATAGTTACTGGAGGTAATATTAACTCAAAAATAACAATTTCCTCTCCAAATCTTCTAGCTACTATTTTTTCGTCGCTGTTTCTAATGTAATTATGTCATTTAAAAGTTCTGTAAGTTTTCTAAAATTCTCATGCTTTTTCAAAAACTGCACTTTTTTGAATTTATCTACAGCCTCTTTCAGCAAAGTTCCTGAATGTCCCGAATAAAGTACAACAGGAATCTTTTTTAGTTCTTTTACACTGCGAAGCAATTTAAGAAACTCCGTTCCATCCAGATACGGCATATGATAATCAAGAAAAATCATATCAGGAGATAACTTTGAATGCTGTAACTTTTTAAGAGCTTCCAAAGCATTGTTTTCTACTGAATATTTTATCTTGTTATTAATTGTCTGTAAGGCGGTTACGAAGATTTCTGCATCATCAGTATCATCGTCTACTAGTAAAATATTTCTGTATTTCATACCTCTAAATTAAATTACACCGAAACCCAATATTTTACATAATTTCAGTCTAAATTTACACAATTCCCATATTTTCAGAATTTTACAAAATGTAATTCTGCAATAAAAAAGATCAAACATTCTGAAACGTTTGATCTTTTAATTTCATTTTAATACGTTTTTCAATCTTGACAGGAGACTTTTTATCTTCCCTCAAATTCCCTTCGGTTGTAAAAAGTATCATCATCAGCATTAAAACCTGACTCATCTGCTGGATAATAGGATCTTAGTACACTACGTTCATAATCCCTGTCGAAATTATTCAGGCTGTTATATCTGCTAGTGCGTCTAAAAGTATCATATCCGATACTATTTGCCATCACAGTCTTAGTATCTTTATTAATATTTACAGATCCAATCGGAATAATAATATGACTGTCTCCATCTTTGTATACAAATTCTTTTCCGTTATCGTATGCAATGGCATCATGCACTTCTTTTTTGCTGTCTTCAATCAATGCTTTATCTACACTTACATCTAGATAAACAACACGCATCATATCTTTATTGACCCAAAGATTATCTATTTTGCCAATAGTACGGTTGTCCGAATCTACGATCTTCCATCCTCTTACATCAGAATAGTTTGAAGCAATTTTATAGTCGGAAAGTTCGTCTAATCTATATAAGTTTTTATCTTTATTTCCCATGAGGTTATTTTTTAATATTGTATTTCTTGATTTAATTTATCGTGTCGGTTATAGTTGTATTTTCAACTTCGACCTCTCTTACAGGCTGCGCCTCATCATTTCTTAAAAACATATAATATATAATTGCGCCAATTAATAACAAGGCTACAACCCAAGGCCATACAGGCTTCTTTTTCTCAATTTTAATTTCTGCCATAACTCATTTATTTTTTTTGATTGTATAATAGTTTTAACGAGTACTAAAGGTACAACCGAGAAAAAGAGAAAGATGTATTTAATTTCAGAATGATATTACACAATTCCCAGTAAATCAGAATTTTAAACACTTAATTTATCTACATTAGCTGAAAATTCTGCAACATATTTAGCAAATAATATAAATACAATTTTACAGAAGATTTTACATTAGCATTATTACATATCATGTTACATTATCTAGACCATAACAGCAAAAATCTGACTGATTTAAAATGAAAACTTTTCTACTTTTTATTACCTGTTTATTGGCTATTTATTGCCAAGCGCAACCGCAAAACTATTCTCCAAAAGTGATGCTGGCAATCGAAACATATGCTTTTCTAAAAGGACAAGGATCTGCGCTGGAGAAAGTCGCAATGCAGTTTCCATCTCTTGAAGATGATGTAGAATCGGTACAAAAGAGTGCTGTATTACACGGAAGAGCTCAGCGAAATATAGAGCAGTTTTTAAAAGAGGAACTGAAAGAGAATCAATTTAAAATATTGCAAAAACATATTGATTCTTTGGTAAATCAGCAATTAAAATATCCGATTGAGCAAGAAAAACACGCAAAGGATTTTATAAAAAAAGTCAAAGACAAAATCCGTTTTAGTTATGATACTATTGGTGAAAAGGGCATCATGTCATTTGCTTACCTTGACGCGCCACATCAGGAATTTGCTGATGGACATACTATGTACTTTTCAACAAAAGATCATCCCAAGGCAGAAGAATCTATTGTCAAAATAGCCATTCCAAGAAGCTGGAATGCTGAAGAAGCACAGATGCCCGCAACCATCCAGCAATTCACCAGTCATGATGGAACTGGCGACGAGAGAATTTTAATCGTAATGTATGAATTAGAGGACGACCAAAATCTTCTCCTAAATGAAAAGACTGTTTCTGAAATGATAGCCCCAGAAAGCAAAATTATTAGAACAGAAAAAGTTAAGATTGACGGAATGCCTGCACTAATGGTAGAAATGGAAGAAATAATAGCTTTTAATACAGATAAAAAGAAAATACGAATGCTGCAGTTTATGTTCATTCATAAACAGAAATTATATTGTCTCCAAGGAAGTGTTGGACCAGCACCTTTGCATCATAATTTAGATCATAGGTTAAGAAAATACGAACCTTTATTCCGTCTTGTTGCTGCTGGTACAGATGTAGTTCATTAATAAAAACATGGATTTATTGCTCGGTTAATTCGGTTTTGGTCTGCAAAGCACAAAACCATTGATTTTTTTATTGAATCAATAAATTGAATAAATCCCTTTTATCATAATTAAACAATTATTGAAAATAATTATATAACTGAAACAGAATCTCTTACTCTAATTTTATACTTCCAAAAAACAAATAAAATTCTAACAATTAAAGAAATAGAATCATGGAAGATATACATAAACATAACAGCAACCTTAAAGGAAAAATTGTTGTTATAACTGGTGCCAGCAGTGGTGTTGGTCGTGCGGCCGCAGAAGCATTTGCTCGTGAGGGCTGTAATTTAGTGATTACAGCAAGAGGAAAAAAAGGTATTGATGAAGTAGTAGATTACTGTCGCGCTCTAAATGTTAAGGCTGTTGGTATTCCCGCAGACATGTCAATTGCAGAAGATGTGGAAAAAGTTGCCGCTGGAGCTCTGGCAATTGGCGGAAGAATCGATATTTGGGTTAACAATGCGGGCGTTATGGCCAGCGGAAAATTTGAGGAAATTCCTCTAGAAGTCCATCAGCAGGTTATTAAAACCAATTTGTTTGGCTATATGCATGGAGCTTACAATGCCATCAAAATTTTTAAGGAGCAAAATGAAGGAATTTTGATTAATAATATATCCATTGGAGGATTTATGCCTGCACCTTATAGTGCTGTCTATTCCGCATCAAAATACGGAATCAGAGGGATGATGGAATGTCTTCAAGGGGAGATTTCCAACAGAAAACATATTCATATCTGTAATCTTTATCCACAATTGCAAAACTCAACTGGTAATCTGCATTCGGCCAAATATTCCGGATTTGATATGACAATACCTTTTATCGCATCCGATCCTCGTGATACGGCCGCTAAAATAGTTGAATTGGCAAAAAATCCTAAAAAAGATTCGTTTCCCGACTTAAAAGCATCTGCAATTACAAAAACCTATAAATTATTTCCTAAAACGATTATGAATACAGCATCTGCTGTTGTAAGAACAAAAATGAAACTCAATCAGACCAAGGAAAATAATTCTGGAAATGTTTTGACAAATTCTAAAGAACCTTTGAGAGTTTATGGCATTCCCCCTTCAAAAACAGCAAATAGCAACTTTAAACTAGCATTGTTTGCAGGATTAGGAATTACTCTTGGTTTATTATTAGTCAACAAAAAATAATAATTTGGTTTAAAAATCTGAAAACCGAACAAAATACTTCGATTGTTCGGCTTTCTTATTTTTATATTTCTTTTAAGTTAATCTCCTTTTTCTCACCATCTTTATCAATGCTTACACGCTTTTCAATATTGGCTTTGTCTGTGTAATATTGTCTCGCTGTTCCATAATTTGTTGTAGAACCTTGATAGCCGAAATAATTATAATAATTGGTATATCCTGATACGTACGAATAGTTATAAGAATTTGAAAAATCAAAACTAACCATGACAATATAAGTTCCAGGCATTAGATCAGAAAACTCGAAATGTCCTTGATCGTCATACACTTTGGCTTTTTTAATAGAATATCCGAAATTGCTATCCAAAGGAACTTCAGGCATTTTTTTCTGTTTACGGATTTTCTTGTTGACTTCCACCCATTCTTCATAATAAGCTGAACTCGGAAAAAGCGTAATCTCTGTTCCTATTGGAGCATATTGTTTCTTAGCTGTATTGACTAAACCGCCTAGTCTCTTGCCAGAATCAGATCTTGCATAAGCTGTACCAATTATAACACTGTTACCGCCAGAGATTTGTCTAGCGACAGCTTCTTTATCAAATTTATTTTTAATAGGCTGATAATCTAGCTCTTCGTTGACTGTGATTTCCCACATTCCGTTTGCCATAGACATTTCGCGTTGCCACAAACGGCGGTCTTTTTTGTCTATAATATAATTATAAGTGGCATTGGTGCTTTCTTCCAAAACCGTAACCAGCCATGTTTCATGCTTGCCAGTTTTAGGAGAGTTATAGATGAAACTTTTTACTTCTTTAATGGTATAATATTCAACCAATACATCGGATCCATCATTATAATAAAATTGAGGAAAACGGGCCTTATACCCTACATCCAATGGAAGTGTTCCGATTAAGTGATCTGTCCAGTTAAAGTCAAAGAATTCCTCTTTAGGATTGAGTTTAAGTTTTTTATCCTTCTTGGTTTTCTTTGAATAATAATTACCTGTAATTGTTCCACCAAAATTAAGATTTAGCTTTGCATTCTTGGTTTCATCAGAGTAGCTAATCGCTTTAAGTGTTAAAGCATCTGCTGTACTAATTCGCGGGGTTGGCTGTCCATTATCTTTTGGAGTAAAAGTATTATTTAAAGTTAATTGATTATTTGCCAATGTAATATCATAAGTCAACGCTCCCATATTTTTCCATTCTTTACCTTTAACGTAATATACGGTATAAAGTGACTTTTCTGGTTTGATATACTTGGTATTGATATCTTTATTACCAGGTGCAATTGCCTTCTGACTGATTGCAATAAATGGAAACAGCATCAGTGCAAAAATAAAGGGATATAATTTCATTCTTTTACTATTGTAATTATCGTTTAACAAATTGGCTTTTATCATTTCGAATACTCTCATTTTGGACTAATAATATCTTCATAAGGAAGATTAAAAGTTCCTTCTGTAATTTCTATTGCTTTACCTGAATCTAAATTCCTAACCTTTCCAGAAAATGTTCCTTTGATGCCATTTTTACTAATAGATTCTATTTTTAATGTAAAAATATCATCTGCTGTGCTGGTGTTGTAAACAATCGTTCCGTTTGCAGTTTGAATAGCATAACGTGCTATCATTTCTGATTCAGCAGGTGTGGAATATATACCTGCTTTGATGTCTCCTCCTATTCTCCAAATTTCAAAATCTAAAGAAGGTGGTATTTGCTCGCCAACTTTTGTTGGATAAGGCGCCTCGAATCCTCCAACTGTGATATGTTCAAATCGATTATCGTTACCGCTTCCTTGAAAATTTACATCGTAAAAATCTATTTTTCGTCCGTCCAAAGTTGCTCTAAAATAATAATCGGATCCTGAATTATCTGATCCATTATCATCACTTGAACAAGAAACTAATACTAAAGCTAAAAAGAATATCTGAAAAAGCTGCTTCGCGAAACTTGATTTCATAACTAAAAATTGGTCTATACCTTTATTTCTCATGATGGCTTTCTTTGATTAGCTACAAATTTACTGACATCAAAGACAAAAAAAAATACCTGATTTCATGGTACTTTACATATATATGAATCAAAATGACTAAATAAAAAAGCTGTCTCAAAAAAATGAGACAGCTTTTATAGTACAGCACTTTACAAATTCTATATCGAACAGATGTAAAGTATTAATCTTTTTTGTTTTGCATAAAATCAGGAAAACCGCTTTCTGTCCACTCCACAACACGAGCTCGGGTTGCACGATTTACATCTGATAACTCATCTCCTTGAATTTCCTTGTAATCTCTCGCATGGTAAATCATTATCGTTGTTTTTCCATCTTCAGAAGTTGTAAATGAATTGTGGCCTGGACCATATCGCTTTAAATCTGGATTCGTATAAAAAACAGGAGCTGGAGATTTATTCCAATTAGCTACATTTAGCAAATCGGCATTTTCATTAATCCAAAGCAATCCCATACAATAATTATGATTCGTTGCACTAGCAGAATAACTAACAAATATTTTTCCGTTTTTTTGAATGACAGCTGGACCTTCATTTACATTATACTTTTCTCTTTCCCAGCCAAATTCAGGTTCTGTAATAACGATTTCTGGACCTGTAAGTGTAGTCGGATTTTTCATTTCTGATAAAACCAAAGCTGTACCATGTTTTCCTCCTCTTACATTCTGCGCCCAAATTAAATATCTTTTACCGTTATGCACAAAAGTTGTAGCGTCTAAAGAAAATGAATCTATTTTAGTTTTTATCTGACCTTCTTCTGTCCATTTACCCTGCATTGGATCTGCTGATGGATTGGACAATACCCAAATTCTGATATTCCATTTATTTTCAGCTTCACCAGCGGCAAAATAAATATACCACTTGCCATCAATCCTGTGCAATTCAGGAGCCCAAATATGATTTGCCATCACTCCTGTTGTATGTTTATGCCAGATTTCTTTTTCTTTGGCTTCTTTTAGTCCGTTAATACTATTTGCTTTTCGCAGTACTATACGATCATATTCGGGAACTGTCGCAATTAAATAATACTCACCCGAATTGGTCTTATACACCCACGGATCGGCACGTTTTTCTGCTATTGGGTTATTGAATTCAATGGACTGTGAATAGCTTTGGGATGAATACACCACAGCTAATAGGGTTAAAATAGATAATCTAATAAATTTCATTTTAGGCTTTTAATTTTTTCTTTAGTTAATAATACAAATATAAAAATGAATTACACCATTATTCGTTTTTAAAATCAACCAGCTTCTTTATTCCATTATTAAATTCTATGCTGACAGTCCCATTTTTCTGTTCTTTAATTTTTAGTGGCATCAATTCTTTATTCTTCCATTTTTCACCTGATTTTTTCCAAAGCATCAAAGTTGCGTAAATATTAGCTTTCTTATTATTCGGATTAAAACTAGCCGTAACATCAATCACTTTGCTGATTTCACTTTCGGGATGTAAATCTTTACAAGTAACAACTTCCGTTTTTTCCCAGCCCAAAAGCGGCATCATCGCCAATTGGTATTTTCCGTTATCAATAATGGTTACAGTTTTACCATCAATATTCTTTGTTGTCGTTTTAATCTCTTTGTCCAATTGCGGTAAAGCATAATGTCCTAATCGCATCGCAACAGCATCTGAACTGCTATTTTTATCAATTCTTAAAATACCGTTTGGCAACGGAATATCAGCCAGATTCATTTGGATATGATCATTGCTTTCCAAAACCGCATTACGGTAATAAATGCCGTCTTCAAACTTTTTAAAAGTAAATAATCTTAGCGGTTCCCATTCTTGTTTAGCATTTTTAAAAACATAATTCATGGCCACTTCTCCATTAGAACTGTCAGCCTGCCAAAGGAAAGCGCTATTATAAGAAAGTCGGTTATAATTTTCTGTAGATCTGAATCCCTGCCAGTCATCTTTCTTTTTTTCATGACACCAAGCTCTGATTTCTGATGCCCCAATATTTGGATAATCTGTAATTAAAATCTTCGAACCGTTTAGAAAATTATTATAAACATTCTCTTTTTTAAATTTGGTTTCCCAATCTCCATCATTCTCTTTTGCTGTCCAAAACGGATTATCATCTGGCAATAAAAGTCCCATAAAGGCTTTTCCCATCCAATACACGCTTCCTCTACAGCTGTACACTTGAACGGCGGGCTCAAATGCTCCATAAAAACCAAGTGTTGGCACATTGTCTTTCATAAAATCAGGATTTTCTAAAAACTGTTTTAAAACTCCTGAAGAAATTCTGCGTAACCAGCCATTATTAACCGAAGGATCATTTTCTAGTCCCATAAACGGAAAAGCGGCAATAGACGCAATTCGATAACTAATGCTTCGCCCAAACATAATCATTTCACCATTTTGGCTGAACATTGAAGGATAATTAGAATTAAGATCTCTAAAATTACTTTTGAACTTCGCCGCATATTCAGGATAATATTTGTTTCCAAAATATTCAGACCAAAGCGCTCCATACAATTGAAATCCCCACATACTGTAGTAATCGTAAGCCGGACTGTCGTTGTACCAGCCATCGCCTCTATAATCATTTAAACATTTTTGCAGATATTCATCCAGCAGTTTTTCATTCACAGCATAACCTTGTTCTTTGAAAAAGCTTAAAACAAAAATGTTGAAAAACTTCCAATTGGAAGATACCGTAGGACCATCGCCGTAACTAAGCATCGATTTTGCCAAGGCATCTTTCTGCTCTTGCAGTAAGGGTTTCCAAAGCACTTCTGGATTGGTAAGCAAAGACATGGCAATTGCTCCATACTCCACCAAATTCTGGCTCGGGCCTCCATTTTTAGCTCTCGGCGTAATATAAGAAGGACTTTTTGGATCGATTAATTTGCTAAACTGATGTCTATAATAGTCAGCAACTTTAATATTATTGATGACCAAATTCGGATTTTCTTTAAGAAGCGGAGAAGCGATAAACAACGTTCTGCTCAATCCTTCCAGTTTCTCTGTCGGTACTCTGCCTTCATCCTGCGGATAACTTTTTCCAGGCTGTTTTGGAAACTTCATTGGATCATCCAGATTATGAATGTAACTAAAAGCGCCTTCTAATAAATAAAGTCCAGCGTCTTTCCAATGTTGTTTTGTCATTCCGGTATAAGGACTCAGCTTATAATCTGGATTAACAATTCTAAAAACGTTATTCGTATTTTCTCTTTGTTGTGAAAATAAAGACAGACTAAACATTGTGGTTAAAAACCACATTTTTAAATTATTCATTCTTATTTTTTTTCAGATTTCTAATGCATAATACAACTATTTGTTTGCTGTAAAAACTTCTAAATTCCATTTGTCAGACCATTTTAAAACAGGCTTATTGTTTTCAAATTCTATTGGCAGCCAAATGTAAGTACCATCAATTGGATTTTTAGGATTCCATCGATCAGCCATAAAAATAAACTGATCCTTTTTGCCTTGTACAGGAAGAATATAAGTGCTTTGTGAATGAAAAGTCAATTCAGCATCTTTACCCACACACGGATTTCCTAACGTTTCCCAAGGTCCCCAAATGGATTTTGATTTAAAAGATCTTGCTGCATTTGGATCCCAGCCCGTACAGCCTGATGTTATCATGTAATAAAACCCATCTTTCTTTAGAATAGCTGGCGCTTCATTATGTCCTGCTGGTGCTACTCTTGTCCATTTATCCGTAAAATCTAAATAATCAGCTGTAAGTTCTGAAATATGAAGCGTCAAATTCTCTTCCGAAGAATGAATTAAATACGCCTTTTCATTATCATCAACATAAACGGTCATATCTCTAGACATTTGCCCTTTGTCAAAATCCCTGCGAACGAGCATTCCGTTATGAATAGCTGTGAGCCATTCTGGACTCCAAGACTTTAATTGTTTTTCATTTGCAGAAGCTGTTTTAAATTCCTCTTTATAATCCAAAGGCCAAACACTTTTATTTGGACGATAGGATTTTACAAATTTAAATGGTCCTTTTGGAGTATCACTAATGGCAACAGCGACTTTTGCGGCATCATAACCCTGCCCTTTTAGTTCCAAATGAAACCACATCACATATTGACCTGTTTTTTTATTGAAAATAACTTTTGGACGCTCCATAACGCATCCTTTTGTAATTTCTGATTTAGGATTTTGTTCGACTCGCAGTACAATGCCTTCGTTATGCCAATTGTACAAATCTTTTGAGGAATAACAGCTGATTCCTTCTAATGAGGTGTTTCCTGAACGCCCCGAAGTTTTATATTCGCCGTACCAGTAATACGTTCCTGCATCAAAAAGAATTCCGCCACCGTGAGCGTTAATATGTACTCCCTCTGTATCTTTCCACTGTTTTCCCGGAACAAAATAATTGTTTTGCGAAAAAACAAAAGAACACACAAAACTGATAATGATTGAAAATTTTAATTTCATTTTTTATTTATTTTTTTTGATAAACCCTGATATAATCTATACTGTATCTTGACGGAAGATCTGCTTTAGTGAAATTTCCGCCATTTATCCCTCCAACAGCCAGATTGACTAATAAATAATGCGGCTGCTGAAATGGAATTATTTCTTGATCTTTTGAGTATATGGTTTTATCAACACTAATTTCATTTAATAATTGATTGTCAACATATAATTTAATCGAATGTGCATCCCAATCCATTTTCCAAACATGAAACTGATCTGCCCATGCTTTGTCCTTAAAATCACTCAGTTTAAATGTTTCACTATCCCAAGCTGTATTCGCTTCTTTTGATTTCCATGCTGCATTCGCCAATATTTTTCCGGTGTAATATTCCATGATGTCAATTTCGCCGTTTGCTGGCCAGTTTCCTTTTACTCCCAAACTCCAAAAGGCTGGCCACATTCCTTTTCCAACTGGAATTTTAGCACGCATTTCGAACCGGCCATATTGCCAGGAATGCTTTCCGCGGGTAATCAAACAGGAAGAAGTCACTTTTATGGAATCTCTATTTTTAGCAAAATCTTTATGCGTTTTAGATACAAAATTTGGGTTGGGTTTATTTTCATTTCTGGCTTCGATAATCAAATAACCATCTTTGCAAAATGCATTTTCTTTCTGATACCACTGGTTTTCTTGATTTCTCACAAAACCTATTTCGTAATTCCAATTCTTTTTATCTGGACGACCATCTGTATTAAACTCATCTGCCCAGACCAACTTATAATCTTCAGAAATTAAAACTTTTTCTTTGTACCTGACGAAACTAAAAAGCAACATCAGAGCAATTCCCACCACTAAAAACTTACCGATAAATCTCATTTTATATCTATTTTTTAATCCTAAATAATCTCTGTTAATTCTGAGATCTTTCTATTTTAACAAGGGATCCCGAAAGATCCCTCGTCAACTCTGCACTAATTAAAACCAAACTTCACTTAACTTTTAAATTAAACACATAGAAACATAGTTGTTCTTTATCTAAAAAAAGAAAACAGAAAGAAACTAGTTTCTAACACATAGTTTCCTATGTGTGTTGATGCTAATGAAATGCCTTTACGCAGTTTTAAAAACCACGTTCCTATGTGTTTAAAAATAATTTCAGTACGCTTTACTTATTTTTTAATATTTTATTTTTTAATAACTCGGACTGTAGCATCAGGATGTGCTTGTATTTTTACCAAATAAATTCCCGAAGGCTGATTTTCAATATTCAAATGAATGCTGCCATTTACGTTTGCATGGTTTGCTGTTGAAATCAGCTTGCCATCCAGTGTATAAATTCCAATTGTGGCATTATCCTCATTTGTTGGCAAGAAAATATCAAACTGACCCGTTGTTGGATTTGGATACGCGCTGATTATTTTAACGCCTTCTCCTAGCGCATTTATGTCTCCTATATTTGCGTTTTTAGCACTCAAAGTACCAGAAGCTGTCAATGTTTTCACTTGTATAGTCGCAGAATATTGACTTTCTCCTCCTGCATTCTCTGATGCAATCTTGTAGAAATAGTCTGTATTTGCTTCTAAATTAGTGTCGTTAAAAATGCTGTCTTTTACATAAGCGTTTATAACATCATAAGTTCCATTAAGTGTTGTGGCTCTTTTGATTTTATACGATTCCGCTCCTGTTGCAAGAGACCATTTTAAATTAATCGTTGATGATGATACTGCTTCACCTATAAAATCTTCTGGAATTGCCGGAACCGCAGGCTGATCGTAAACCATTACCGCAGAATAAGCTGACTCTACATTGTCTTTACCTATAACTTTAATTCTGTATTCGGCATGAGTGCGAACCTGATCTATTTTTGAAATAATAGTATAATCTGTTGATTCATAGAAAACAGAAAACGCATTTTCACCTGTTAGTTTTCTCTCCAAAACATATTTGTTTACCAACTCTTGATTGGTTCCTGTCCATTTTATGGTAATATTTTTATAATCAGAAGAAAGTGTGTAACTCAACATTTCTACTTTTGTTTTCCATAACGGAACATATTCTTTAGCCGAATTATAGGCTTTCGCCGATGCATTTTTAGCATAATATTGACCCGCAGGAGTTAAAACTGTATAATCGGTCGCTGTACTAGAAATTACTGGTGCATTCTGCAGCCAAACGTAATTTTGCCAGTTTGGATTTCTAGTTTTAAAAGCGTCATTAATCGTCACATACATTGCTCTGGCATCCTGAACCCAATTGTAGATGGAATAACGTTCTACATAATCGGCACTTTCCAAAACAGCCAAAATCGATGCTAAATCATTTTTGTGTTTGGTTGCATTGGCATCTGTAAGCGTATTCACATCATCAGGGAAATTATTAGCTGTCCAGTTTGCCCCAATATTCCATTCTGTAATCCAGATTGGTCTTTTGTATTTGTCATAGATGTATTGCAGATCGCTTTTCCATTGTGCAGCGGTTTTAAACCAATAACAGTGTAATGCTACGTAATCTACGCGGTAATTATTAGCCTCAGCCTGAGTCATAAAATTAGCCATCCAGGGATTATACGGATCTGAAGTCGCCGGAGAACCTACTCGTAATCCTGATTTCAATAAAGCTGGCCAATTGCTTATGGCTGCCTCAACGGTCATATTGGCTTGATCTGGACGATCTGGTTCATTAAATCCTAATAAATGAGTGTATCCCTCTTTAGTATAAGCTGGTGTAAAGGAAGGCCACCATTGAGTTTGACGAATTGGAACATATTCTACATTTGGTGTAGTATCCATTCCTGTGTTCCAATTGTAATACCAAGTAATATTGGTTGAATTAATCGCTTCTGTACTTCCTCCAGCAAGTCCTTTTTTAGTAACCTGATGCCATCTCATGGTTCGAACAAACGAAATGGTTCCTTTTAAATTAATGGGTAAAACAGGTACTTCCAAATCTTCATTTTCTGCAATATAAACTCGGCTGTAGCCTGATCCATCTGCACTGGTAGCGAAAGTCGCCATATATCCTTTTTTTAGTTTGAATGATTTAATGGCATTGTCAAAAGCCCCTAAATTATCAAATGGAGTTACGGTAACATACTGCTGTGATGATCCTCCAAAATTTTCTTCAGTAAAAACTTGTAATGGTTGATAGTCTGCAACATAAGGCGAAACCACTGTTCCTCCGCCATAATTAGTAACGTTTACATTTGTACCATTGACCGCCAAAGTACCGTTTACCGAAACATATTGCAACTGTGAACTGATTACCTCACTTGGTTTGACATTTTCAAAATATAAACTGTTGTCTGTTGATGTTAAGTTGACTGTCGAATTGATTAACGGATTGTTTCCATTTTTAAGATACAAAGAAGCTGTTCCGCTTAAAACTACTTTTGATTTCGCAAAAGCTCCTGCAGTCGTATTGCTTGAAATATTTATCGTTTGCAATGACGGGCTAATTACTTTATCAGGAGCATAAGCCAAATTTTCAAATGTAACCGAAGTGATCGCCATATCTACAGCACCGCTTGCATAATTTTTACCAATTACAATGTTGGCTGTTTCCTGTCCTTGCACTTTTAAATCTGCTATTCCAAAAAGTGCTTTGGCTCCTGTAACATTGATATAATACGTTCCTGCACTTTGTGATTGAAATGCCAAATCTCCTTTTCTTAGTTTATTGACAGCTCCTGTCGTAAAGTTTTTAGTTGCCAAAACGGTTCCGCCGCCATTTGCAGCTGTAGAAACTGAAACCGTCATTTGAGAACCTGGACTTAAATTCGAAATGTATTCGTATATCCATGAAAACTGATAGCCTTTTGAGGCTTCTAATTGTACTGGAAATGAATAAACGGAGTTTTCAAGCGCAGTGCTGTCCCATCTAATGTACATTAATCTGCCATTGTAAACTGAATTGTCGGATTCAAAAGTATGTCCCGAAGTTACATCCATAAAACGTGCTCCGCTGGTGCTGTTGGCTGTATTAAAGATAGATGGAGAAGCAACATTCGTCCATCCATAAGCAGCAGGAGTTCCTGCATTATCATTGTAATAACCGTCCCAAGTATTGATTAAATTGGAAGATTTCAATTTTAAGTCGGCAATAGCCATGAGTGCATAATCGCCTGTGATGGTTAAGTAATAATTGCCATCCACATTCGAAACAAAAGACAAATCTCCTCTTCGTAATTTATTGGCACTTCCGGTTGTAAATGTTTTAGAAGCAATAACTCCAGATCCGTCAGCACCTGAGGATATGGACACATTTAATTTGACTCCTGCTGCTGCATTAGAAATATATTCATAAAGCCATGAAAATTCATATCTCAAACCTTGCTCTAGTTTAACAGGATAACTATAAGTTGCTGCCGAATAACTGGCATTGTCCCAACGAATATACATGATTCTACCACTGTAAACCGAATTATCTGATTCAAAAGTATGCCCAGAAGTCACATCCAAATAGCGAACACCAGAGGTAGAATTAGCAGTATTCCAAGGAAGGCTTGTTGACGTATTTGCCCAGCCATAATCGTTTGGTTTTCCAGAGTTGTTTCCAGTTACTCCTGCCCATCTTCCTAATAAATTGTCAGCACCGTATGCTACTGGAGCGCCTGAAGTATCATTTAGAAAATCGAGTGTTTTAGAAGCTAAGTAATGTCCGTCCTGATAAATATTGGCAACACCATCTTTTACAGCATATCGATATGTTTGCTCCTGAGCATTGTCTACAGAAGTACTTAAATTTTCAGGCGTTGATAAGATTGTAGTACTATTAAAAGTGGTTTTATCCAAAGAAGTTCTAAATCCGAGGCCGATTGTATTTTTAACTTCAACATCAAATCCTCTTCCAACAGCTGAATTGACTTTGGCTTTTACTTCTAAAGTAAACTCGCTTTGATTGGATAAGGGAAATGTTAGAATATCTGAAGTCGAAGCATTTGTAAAAGTCTTAGGACCATTTAATGTCGTAGCTAAAGTTGTCTTTACAGGTAAATTAGGGGCTTGTGCCTGTATATTGAATACAAAAACCGATAACCAGAATAATATAAATATGTATAGTTTTTTCATAATGAAATATTTGTTTTAAAAATTGTTTTAAAATTTTTGTTGAATGCTTTCATTGGTAACCAACAAAATTATTGGCGTAAGAAACTCTTAAACCACCGATTTTAAAATTAAAAACTGGGCAAAAAAATTCCTTCCGTGTTTATTAACGGGCAAAATTGTATTGAAATGTATTGTGGTATTTTATATCGTTAAACCTATAATATTTTGATTTACAAAGTATAACTAAGTATTCATGCGGCTTATAATGACTGCTTGTATTATCCCCCTTTTGTAATGGAGGATAATACTTAAACAGTCGGTAATTATAAAAATTTAGGATTTAAGAAATTGGGATATTTAAACCCTTGAAGAATGTATCTTAAACTGCAGCGAAATAATAACCATTCCAATTAAATTACTGCAGTTTAGATACTTTTTATTATAAATCTAATTAAAGCTGACTTTCATCTGCGACAGCATCCTGCCATTTGTCCCAAACCTTAACGTTGGGATCATAACCATCATAACCGTAATTCTGACTTAATTTACCTTTGATATTAGCCGTTATAGCACTATTTGGAATTGGCCAGTAGTTATTACGTTTGTCCATGGTATAAAATTTAGTTCCGTTTGGAACCACGATACCGCTTGGATATTTGTTGTAAAGGGTATAATGCACAATACGTTGATACCAATAACTTCCTCCTGCGTTGTCTGTTCCGGACTGTTTGTCCCAGTTGGTCTTGCTGTAAGTTTGTCCCCATTCATCTGCCTGCCCGCTGAGTGCGAGACAGTGTGAAATACGCTTTAACTCGACATTCCTCCATTCTTCCAGATAAAGCTCTCTTCCTCTTTCAGCACAAATATCACCGATAGTTACTGTACCATACATTTGCGAAGCACCTGCTCTTGCTCTAATAACATTTACGTCTTGAGCTGCGCCTCCAACATTTCCTTGATAAAAACGGGCTTCTGCTCTCAACAAATAAGTTTCAGCCAAACGATATAAATACCAATGTGCTTTACTTCCTGTACTGGCCCCCTGAAAATCATTTGCATTTGGATTCGTTTCATTTACAACATCATGCAGATAGATTTTATACAACGGAAAATCAAACCATTCACGCAATGTATCTTTTGACAACAGTGTAGTACCATTTTTTAATCTGAAATTTTGTCCATAATACGCAGAAGTCTTGTCGCTGTATTTAAGATTCTCCATATTTACCCAGTTTCCAACGGTACTGTTATGTCTAAGGTCCTGTTTGTCTTCCACGCCATTAACCACCCACATTGGATGCTGTGAATAATACGAAGCACTAATCGTAGCAATACCACGTCCTAAAGCTCTAGCATAATCATAGTTAGCCTGATAATTGGCATTGTTTGAGGCAAAACGATTTGCGGCTTGTTTTCCGTCAGGAGTAGTAACTGTACCTGAATTCCAGTTTGGACCAAAAATTCTCATCGATGCAAATGGTAAAAAAGATTGTACGCCACCATTTGGCATTACCAAAATAGCTTCTCTGTTCGCTGCAATAACTTTATTTTCAGGGCGGTGTAAATCCCAGATTACATTTCTGGTAATAGTCCATGTCGCTGGATTTCCTCCTGTATCAAAAGTTCCAAATGAGCCCTGCATTAAAGAATAACCAGAAGAATTAATCAATAAATCGGCCTGATTTTCGGCATCTTTAAATCTACCAGAAGCCAAGTAACATTTAATCAATAATTGACGACATGCTCCTTTGTTTACTACGCCTAAATAAGGGAGTTTTGATTGTTCTGGAACCCATTCTACAGCCTTTTCCATATCTGCTGTAATCATTTCAATAATCGCTTCTTTTTTAGTTGAATAATAACTTTGCTTTGGCACTTCCAAAATCTTTGTAATCAACGGAATATCTCCAAATTGATACACCAAATTAAGATAACGGTATGCTCTATGAAAATAAGCCTGACCAATATATTTACGTTTCACTTCTTCTGTTAAACTTGTTACCTTATCAATATAAGTTAAAACAGTATTGGCATGTTTAATTCCAGTATAAGCTTCTGTCCAGTAAAATCCGAAATAAAAATCATCATTTGTTGACGTCTTGTAACTCATGGTAGGCACCATAGTATTAGCAAAATCAGAAATGGTGCTGGTATTATCTGTTTTTCCATATTTTGACATATCAGAGAAAACATATTCAGTACCAATAGGTACACTATTACCAGCATTATTGTAATGAATATAGTTATTACGAAGCTGTTTATCTGCACTTGCCAAAACCGCCTGTAATCCAGTTTCTGTAGTAAATGTAGCTTCTGGTTCGTAAAACGAAAGCGGATCAGGTTCCAGAAAATCTTCTGAACAGGAAACAAAAAGAGCAGCAACCGCAACTAGAGGCACTATTCTTGAAATTTTATTTTGTATATATCTTTTCATTATTGACTAATTTTTAAAGTGAAACATTAAATCCTAAATTGAACATTCGGGTAGCAAGCCCTCCAGTCTCCGGATCACCATAATATTTCCATTGTTTAGAAGCAGACCAAGTTGCCACATTCTGAACAGAAGTATAGATTTTGAAATTTCTCACATGCAGACGGTTTATAAGATCTTTAGGGAGTGAGTACGCCAACGAAATATTGTCTAAACGAATAAAACTGCGATCGTATAATTTTGCTGTTCCAGCTCCTGCAGGTCCTCTTGCATCAAGACGCGCCCAATCATTTGTTGGATTGTCAATTGTCCAATACGGATTTACAAACGGATTGTAGTTATTGGTATACAAACTACCATCATTGTACGTATTCATATAACGTCCGTCCATTGATTTGTGTCCCATGTATGAATACATATTGATTGCCAAATTCCAATTTTTGTAAAATGTAAATTCATTACGAAGCGACCAGTTAATTGGCGGTGTTGTCTGTCCTAAAAACTGTTTGTCTTTTTCATTATAAGTTGGTTTTCCGTTTACATCATCAGCAGTATAGCTGTTCTCCACTTTTGGATCTCCTGGACGTTGTCCATATTTAGCAGCTTCTACAGCTTCGTCTTTCTGCCAGATTCCAATTACTTTATAATCCCAGATTTGAGAAATAGGTTTTCCAATAAACCATCCATTGGTTTTATCATCTGCTTCTTTTCTTCCAATAACATTTCCATTGGCATCTTTAATATCTTCCATATTGCCATACAATTTGTTAATGGTATTCTTGTTGTATGAAAAAGCAACCATAGTAGTCCATTCAAAATTTGGCTTTTTCATATTCAAAGAAGTAAGACTGATCTCAATACCTTTATTTTCAACTTCTCCAAGATTGGTTGCAATAGATGAGAATCCAGTAAACTCAGGCAGACGCTGACTCATAATCATATCGTGAGTAACCGATTTGTAAACGTCAATTGTAGTTGTAATTCTGTCATTGAAGAAACCAAGATCAATACCAATATTGGAAGCTGTTGTTTTTTCCCATTGCAAATTAGGATTTGCCATACGGTCTATTCCCAGATATTTCATATCCACAATGTTTCCTGAAGCATCAATATATCCCATAGTTGCTCCTGTACCTGAACTTAAATTGGCTAAAGCTAAATAGGGATCAGCAAGCGATCTGTTTCCATTTTTACCCCATGATAAACGTAATTTACCAGTGCTCAAAGGTTCCCAATGAAACCATTTTTCTTTATTAAAGTTCCATCCCAATGCTACAGAAGGGAAAGTGGCGTAAGGATATGAAGCTCCAAAAGCAGAGTATCCATCACGGCGAACCGTTCCTGTAATCATATAACGATCATCAAAGGAATAGAAAAGTCTTGCCATTAATGCATCACCGGTCTGATGTGTATCTGTTGCCGTAAAAGTACTATTGGCAAGTGTTGCATTGGCAATATTATGATAACCTAAAGCATCTGATGGTTGTATGTTATTTGCATCAATACGATCTGACCAAGTTTTTAAATCTTCTGCTTCCTGAACAAATGTTGCGATAATATGGTGCTTCTCATTAAATGTATGATCCCATGTTATGGTATTGTTTAAGTTCCAAGTGAATTTTTTTCCGTTCTCTCTATCCACTCCAATATTAGCAGCATTCCAGTTTTTATTACCGGCTGACTGGAAATAACGATTGTAGAAAAATTCATAACGTGGTGCGGCATTAAATGAATACGTAATACCAAATGGCAAAGTTACCTTTGTATTAAAAATAGTATTCAAGATCGTATATCCTCTATCAAGATCCATATATTGGCGGTCATAATAGTAGTTATATCCTCCAATTGTTGGTCCCATTGGCTGTCTTGCGTAATCACCATTTGCTTCTTTGAAGTTAGCAAACGGGCTGTTTCTTAACATATTGGCATCCCAGTAATTAGTTCCTGTACCAACAGATATATCTCCATCTGAACGATCTTGAAAATTAACATTTGCACCAAATTCAAGCCAATCTGTAATCTTAGCATCTACTTTCATATTCGCACGAACAGCAGTATAATCATTACCCTGAATAGCTCCTTCTGAGGTTAAGTATCCTAAAGACATATAATAATTTACTTTATCACTTGCTCCGGAAACACTTAAATTATTGTCGCGATTTATTCCTGTTCTAAAAGTACTGTTATACCAATCGTGCGTTTTTCCTTCTGTAAAATTCTTTAAAAGTGTTGCATCCGTAATTCCCAAACGCAATCCCCAAACTTCATTCAAACTTTTTCCTTGTATTTGTGAAGCCGGCTGATAAGCCAACCACTGTGCTTCTGTAATTCCGAACTGGCTTAATTGGCTAGGGCTTGCATAGTAGCCCGGTTTACCCGCAGCTGTACCTGTAACCCATGCTTCGTAATTTCCAGTTGCAGTATTGGTACCATACGTTTTAGCCGTTTCCCAATCTTGGCGGTATTTTATATATCCATCAGCAGAATATACATCACGATAAGCACTTTCATTAACAATTGTCATGTTGGTAGTGACGTTGATAATAGGCTTGCCCGTTTTTCCTTTTTTTGTTGAAATAACGATAACCCCTGCCGCCGCTTTTGAACCGTATACCGCTGTAGCAGATGCATCTTTCAAGATATCAATTTGACCAACATCGTCAGGGTTAATTTCTGAAAGCTCTCCGTAGAACTGCATCCCATCCAAAATAATAAGCGGTGAATTATGATTGGCTCCATCAGGATTGTAAACAGAAGTCTGCCCACGAATCTGTAAAGATCCACCTCCTTTTGCAGAAGGGTCATAGCCCACTTTTAGACCTGGAACACCTCTTAATAAATCCTGAACGGTTTGTGGGTTTTGATTGGCTAAAGCTTCGGCTTTTACCTGAACAATGGATCCAGTTAAGTCCTTTTTCTTCATTTTTCCATATCCTACTACCACTACTTCATCTAATGAAGCAGCACTGTCTTCTAGTACTATATTAATATTCGTTCTGCTGTTTACTGCTACTTCTTTAGTTACAAAACCAACAAACGAAACTACTAATACAGAATTCCCATCTCCTGCCAGCGTAAATTTTCCGTCAAAATCTGTGATAGTACCATTTTTTGTTCCTTTGATTAAAACTGATGCCCCTGGAAGTGGCGCACCTTTGCTATCTTTTACCTGTCCACTGATACTATTCTGTGGCTGTACTTTTTCTGCTCCTATCCTGCTACTTGGTTCAGTAGAAAATGCGTGTACTTGAGATAATGAAACCAATACACAAAGTAGTGTAAGTTTTTTTTTCAAATCAAATCCAGATCCATAATCAGGAGCCTTAATCTTCCTAATAAAGTTTGTCATTTTTGGTTGTAAGTTTTGGTTATTGATAAGTTAATTAGTCTGCAAAATATAGAAACGAACATCTGTAAGTGTGTTTTTTACAATTTTCTTTTTCAAAATTTTTTAAGCACACATTATCATGTAATTATCAATAGTTTGCTTTACAAATCTATAGCAAGACACGAAAGCAAAAGGGGGTAATTACAATATTAAAAAAGGGGCAAATCCGTATTTTTGAGGCAAAACGGGATTTCTTTATACGAATGACAAAAAAAGCATCTTCAAAATGTATGATACATAATTATTTAAAAGCCAGATATAAATAAACTTGTGGTACAATCTCTTAGTATTTATCTTAAATAACTTTAGAAAAATGAAAAGAGGAAGCGCAAAATATAGTATTGATTGTAAAACACACTGCTAATTCAATAAGGTACATTGGACGAACGCAGATAAAACGGATTTACTTCGTAAAGACGCGGATTTAAACGGATTTGTTGTTTAAATTTTTTAACAGATTAATAAAAAATCCGTTTAAATTACTTCTCCGAAGCTTAAAACAAGAAAGCTGTCTTTTATGACAGCTTCCTCTTCAAAAACAAAAAAATATTTAATTATTTCACATAACGATAAACCTCTGATACTGCTAATAAAAAAGCGCCAACCCCAAAATCAGCTGTGGAATTTTTATCGACAACTTGTCCGGGAATCGCTTTTTCGCCGATAGGCTGTACATAACCTACTTTTCCATCTGGTTGCAAAGCGAAAGTGGTTAAATAATGCCATGATTTTTCTACAACTGGCAAATACGTTTTCTTATCCAAAAAGCCATTGTTTATTCCCCACATAAAACCATAAGTAAAGAAAGCCGTTCCGCTGGTTTCAGGTCCTGGTGCGTGTTCGGGGTCTAGAATACTTCTTGTCCAATAGCCGCCTTTCTGCTGTGCATCTGCCAAAGCTTTAGCCATCTCTTTAAAACGATTGATATATTCATTTCTATGTTTAGCAGACTTTGGTAAATCTTGAATAATTTTAGCATAACCGGCAAAAATCCAGCCGTCTCCCCTTGCCCAAAAATCTTTTTTTCCATTTGCACTTTTATGCTTTGGATACACATATTTGGAATCGCGGAAATATAGTTTGGCTTCTTCATCATACATAATACTGTCTGCATAATACAAATAAGAGTGTAATTTCTCTAAGTACATTTCATTTCCTGTAACGTTGTACAGCTTTGTCATCACCGGCATTACCATATACAATCCGTCAACCCACCACCAATAATCGTTTTGTGGCGTACTCATTTCGTATTCCATCACTTCTTTTGCTCTTGCAATTTTTTGAGGATCCTTTTTTCCTGTGAAATTGTACAAATCGATATAAGTCTGGAAACAAATCTGCCAATCTCCAAACAATACATATTGATCTGTTTCACCATAACTGTATTTCCATTCGGATTTATCATTGGATTTTGCTCCCATCCATTTATTTTTCTCGGCCCAAGCCAATGAATAATCCAAATACTTTTTGTTTTGGGTTACTTTATAAGCCTCCATATTTCCTGTATGATAAGCCGAAACATGCCAAAAAGCATTTCCAAATTCAGGATGAGTACTTTGCCAATTGCTGTTTACTTTATCGATAATCGCAACAACTTCTTTTTTAGATTCTTTTATGCCGTTTTTTTGTTTTACACTTCCTGTTTTACAGCCAATTGCTCCAAGTGAAAGAGAAGCTATTGCCATAAAAATTGTCTTTCTAAACTTCATTATTATATTTTTTTTTAATGTTAAATAGTAGTTCTGCCAAAATTTGCTCAAATCTGCAGAAATCTGCGTGAAATAAATCGTAGCGCTCTTTTTGTGCTCCTTGATTTTAAAAATCTTGCGAAACCATTTTTTTTTTTCGCCACGAATTCCACAAATTTTCACCAATCCATACAAGTAAATTGTTGTTGCAATTAATTTCACTGATTTAATTTCGTGTTAATTCGTGCAATTCTTGTTTTATTTTAAATTGTGTCCTTTTAATGTCTCATTAATTGTTTTTTTTCCAAATCTATTTTAACTATCAAGCTGATTTCCAAAAACTTTCATTCAGTATATATTTATTATCCTTTACATTTTGATACTTCTTCTTAAACTCGGAAGGATTTATATTATAAAACTGTTGAAAGTGTTTCCTGAAATACTTAATATCTCCAAAACCAGCTATCGAAGCGGCCTGACTAATCTGTAGATCGGTTGTAATTAATAAGGTCGCTACTTTTCGCAAACGCACATTTCTGGTAAATTCTGAAACCGATTTACCTGTAATCTTTTTAATTTTTTTATACACCAAAGAATAACTCATTCCTAAATGAAACGCCAAATCATGTACATTGAAATTCTCCACATCTAAATTGGCATCAATTATGTCCACAATCCTTTCGATGAGTTTTTTATCTTCATCGGATAATTTTAGATTTGCTTCTTTTTTGGTAACTGAATTAAGTAAATAATGCTGTTCGCTGTCGCGTCTCGCTAATATACCACTGATTCTGGCCAATAAATAATCATTATCAAAAGGTTTTGTAATGTAATCATCAGCACCAACTTCGGCTCCTTTGAGTTTTACCTCTTCGGAAGTTCCTCCAGTAAGCAATATCACCGGAATATGTTTTAGCTCTTCGTCTGATTTGATGTGCTTGCAAAAGGCAACGCCATTCATTTCTCCCATTACAACATCAGAAATAATCAAATCGGGTTGTACTTTTCTAATTAGAGTTAAAGCCATTTCAGCATTTTCGGCTAGTGTAATATGATATTTTGCAGATAATATTCGTTTTAAATAATTTCTTATTTGGGCATTATCATCTACAACCAAAATACTTTTGGCATCTTTAATCAAATCACTGACTGTTTCAGATTCTTTAATAGTCTGCAATACATTTTCCTGTATCACGGTGTCTTCCAAAGCTTCTTCTAAAAATAAGGTTCTGTCACTTAAATCTTCCCTGATTTCAATATCTCCAAAATGTTCTTTTCCTAAAGGCAGTTTAATTTCAAAAATGGATCCGCCATTTTCATTATCATAACAACCAACTGACCCATGATGCTGATTCACAAATTGTTTCACCAAATAAAGTCCAATACCAAATCCCTTGCGGTTGTTTTTTATGTTATTATTGGACTGATAAAATAAATTAAATATTTTCTCTTTATCAACATCTGAAACTCCTTCGCCATTATCAATCACTTTTATAATAACTTCATTGTCTGTACAGCGCAAATTAACCGCAACACTTCCGTTCTCCTTTTCTGTAAATTTTAATGCATTCGAAATCAAATTAAACAGAGCCATTTCTATTTTTTCTCGGTCTACATACACCAATACTCTTTCTTCAGAAATACTAAAACTATAATCTATTTTTTTGACTTTGGCGTGATGCACAAAACAGCTGAAAACCTCTTTGGCCAATTCAACAATATCAATTTGACCAATTTTAAGTTTTCCCGTTTCGGTTTCCGTTTTTCTAAAAAGAAGCAATTGATCCACCAAACTCAACAATCTTCTGGAATTGCTGTAAACCATTTCAATAGCACCGGGATCAATCTGTTGCTCGGTTCCGTAAATGATATCCTTTAAAGGATTAATAATCATGGTTAAAGGCGATCTGAATTCATGAGAAATATTGGTAAAAAAGGTTATTTTTTTCTCATTCAGTTCTTTTTCCTGTTTGGCCAAATCCTGCGAAAGTTTTACTTCATATTTAAGTTTGGCCTGCTGACGCTGATATTTGTCAACTACATAAATCCCAAGACAAATAAGCAGGAAATATATAAAATAAGCAAAACCGCTTCTGTACCACGGAGGTAATATGGTAATTGGAAGTGAAATAGCGCTTTTATTCCAGATTCCTTCAGCATTAGTAGATTTGATTTTCAAGACATAATCGCCTTCTGTGATTTTGGAATAATTGGCACTCCGAATATTATCTACATAATGCCATTGCGAATCCCATCCTTCTAAAAAATATGCATAAGAAATTTTTTCAGGAAGACTGTATTCTAAAGCAGCAAAATCAATATTGAGCATTGATTCATCATAAGGCAATTTCAGTTTATCGATTCCAAAAGAAGTTAAATTGGATTGATCATAAACCTTATTATTTACTTTTATTGTAGTGATAACCAGCTTTGGAAAATCATGAATCTGGGTATTGATTTTGGTGTTTATGATGTTAAAACCTTTAATTCCTCCAAAAAGGATTTCACCTGTTGAAAGTTTAAGCGCCGCATTATAATTAAACTGATTACTCTGAAGACCATCAGCATCATGATAACTTGTAATATGTCCCGTTTGAGCATTGTAAACAAATATTCCATTATAAGTACTGCACCAATAATCTCCTTTATTGTCCTTTACAATATTTAATACCGAATTATTTGGAATTCCATCTTTTTGGGTCAGGAATTTCTTTTGCAGCGTCTGCGGATTAAAAATCAAAAGTCCTCCTCCTTCTGTTCCCACAAGCATTTTTTCAGGCGAAACAGCAATAACAGATCGTACAGGATATTTAAGATCAATGACTTTACGTTGCATTGTTTTTGGATTGAATTCGACTAAATCCGTAAAATTCCCTATCCAAAGATTGGCATTATGATCCTCTGCAATAGAAATAATTCCTCTAATTTTTGCATCAACAAAATCAAATTTATCCTGTATTTCATTATAGCGATATAACCCTTCATCATCTGGAGAAGCCGCCCACAAAACATTATTCTTAGCGCGAAAAAGCACCCAGAAATTCTTTTGATTGGCACCAACTTTAGGATTAAAAAAGGTGTACTTTTTGAAATTATGAGTCTGCGAATTAAACAAACAAACACCGCCACCATAGGTCGCAAACCAAGTTCCTCTGCTGTCGGTTACGATTGAGGAAACAAAATTATTAGATATCGAATTGGTATTATTGGAGCTATGAGAATAATTTGTAAACGTATTAGTCTTTCTATTCCATAAACTTGCACCCGCTCCATCTGTTCCTATCCATAAATGTTCACTATCTTGTTCTGACAAGGAAAGAATAAAATCACTTGGAATCGTATTTTTTATCTTTTCATTTTTAGAAATGGTCGTAAAAGGACTTTTTCTTTCCTCAATTTTATTAACGCCTCCTCTTAAAGTTCCAACCCAAACTCTATTTTCATTATCCGAAAAAAGTGAAGAAATGGCGTTACTATTCAATTTTTCCTCATCAGAATTGGCATTAAACAAAGAAAAACTATCCAATGCATAACTGTATTTTACTATTCCATTCCCATTGGTGGCAATCCAAAGTTCTTTTTTGTCTGGTTTGCACATCAAATCGGAAATAGGATACTGAACTTCCTGATTTCTATACATTTGATGTGTTTTATTTACGGAATTATATCTCAATAAACCTTCGTCTGTACCAATCCAAATGTTTAAAAATTTATCGCATAAAATACAGCTTCCAACAGTAAAATCAGAGAAAACGACAATCAGTTTTTTCGCCGTTGCATCCATAGTTACCAATCCAATTCCCTGAACAAAACACCAAAATTTACCCGATTTGTCGAAATCCATTCCCTGAACATGATAATCCCATTGCAGTTTTCCATTTACATACAGCGGAATCTGAATGATTTTTTCCTGCTTGTCTTCGTAATAAAGCAGTCCCTGACCAGCAGTGCCGATATACATAACTGATTTATGATCTATAATTTTGTTGACTACAAAATCTATCGGCTCAATCTTTGAAGTTTTAGCATTTAAGTAATATTTTCTACTAAAATGATTGTTTAGATAATTGTAAACGCTGATACCGCCTTTTGTACCAATCCAGATTTCATCTTTGGTTCCGCAAATGCTTACAACCCTATTATTATTTAATGAACTATAATCGTTTGGTTCATTTCTAAAATTTAAAAAATTATAACCATCATATCGGCTTATTCCATCATAAGTACCAAACCACATTAGGCCTCTTTTGTCTTTATAAACCGAAGTAACAGCGTTATTGGCAAGTCCGTTTTTGATACCGATATAGCCAATAGTATATTTTTCCTGTCCAAATTTAGAAGCAGATAATCCCTCAGCCGACTGTGGTTGAGCCGGAAAGCAAACTAAAAGCATTAAAAATAATAGCATTCTATTTTTCAAAATGTGCAGTGGTTAGGTTAGGTTAAGTTTTTGATGAATCTATAAATAGATGTTTGTTATTTTAAAAAAGCATTTGTTGTAAAATTTTATTCCTTAAAAAGGCCATTATTCTTAAATATTTAAAAATCAGAAAAACCTATGATGTTTACTCATAGGTTTTTCTTTCCAAAAAGACGAACTACTAACTAATTAATCAATGATACGGTATAGGAATAGCTGTATTTTTTGCCCAACAAACGATATTGCTCATGTGGCAGACTTCCCCAGCTGTCATCGCCGCCAAGACCTCTTTGCTTGTAATCTACATGCAGGTAAACTGCTTCTTTAGAATCTAAGTTTAAATCAGTCGGATGACGTTGCTCCTTATTTTTTCCCGGATCCAAATCTTCTGTCGAAATATTCAGTGCACTAAAACCAATTGGCTGTGCGCCATCAATTCTTAAACCTTGTCCCGCATTGTTTTTTAAAGTCAGCCAACGGACATCTGTTTTATATCCCGATTCCTGCGGACGAATAAAATTTCTTGCATATTGATTGCTCACCTTATCTGAATATTCTCCGATAAATGCGGCCGAATTTCTATCTGAATAGTTTTCCCAAGGTCCTCTTCCGTAATAACTTAAATTATCAAATGATCCGTTTAATTTCATACGCATTCCAAAACGAGGCAGTTCCGGTAAATCTTTTCCTGTCATATCGATTGAAGATGTGATTTTAATTTCTCCATTATTCTGAATTAAATAATCTACTGTATATGGAACATCGGCTTGCGCTAATTTATAAGCTACTTTTATTCCTAATCCTGCTGTATTTTTTTCATCTAAAACAACACTTACAACTGTCGGATTTTTTGATGCTTCTTTCCAAATTCCTAATTTATTTGGCATGCCGCTTCCAAAATCATTATCTGTTGGAGCACGCCAGAAATAAGGTGTAGGGAAATTTTTAATTACATTCTCTCCATTTTTTGATGCATATTTCAGAATTTCTCCATTTTTAAGATCAAACTCTCCTTTAATACTTTCTGTTTCAAAAGAAAGAATGTTGTTTGCTTTTGAATATTTTAATTTAGAGGCATTATTTGGTTTGGTGTTCGATGCAAAATAATTTCCTTTTGCTATTTCAAATTGTGCTCTTGCAAATTCAAATCCTTTTGCGACCAACGGTTCATCGTATTTTGAAACGGCATAAACATTTAAAAAATATTCTGAATTTTCATCGATATCACCTAAATAGATTGCTACTTTTTTACTTTGTTCCGGTTCTAAATCAAAACTAAATTCACCTGATTTTACTTTTGAACCGTTTTTAATTACTTCATACTTAAAGTTGTAATTGGACAGATTGGTATAATTAAAATGATTTCTGATTAGTAGTTCCGTTCTGCTGTTCAAAAGAATTTCAATGTTTTGATATACTTTTTTAACTTCCTCCAAAGCTGGTTTTGGCGTTCTGTTTGAAAATACAAGTCCGTCTGCACAACCGTTTTCGTCATTTTGTAGGGCAGCACCTCCTAAATCGCCTCCGTAAGCCCAGAAAACCTGTCCTTTATCGTTTTGAGTTTTGATTCCCTGATCTACCCAGTCCCATATAAAACCACCTTGCATGCGTTTGCTATTATTGATAATATCCCAATATTCCTGAAAATTACCACTGCTTTGTCCCATTGCGTGTGCATATTCACACATAATATACGGACGAGTTTTGTCAGAGTTTGCATAATTTTTCATGCTTTTGATACTTGGATACATTGGAGCTACGATATCCGTATTTCTATTTTCTCCTGCCTGCTCAAACTGAACCGGACGTGTAGTATCGACTTTTTTCAGCCAATCGTAAGCATCATAAAAAACCGGTCCGTTACCACATTCATTTCCTAAAGACCAAACAATAATCGAAGGATGGTTTTTGTCTACCGCAAACATTCTTTCAATACGGTCTAAATGTGCCGGTGCCCATTCCGGAAGATAAGCCGGATGTTTTTTCTGGTCAAACCAATTCTGCCATTCTGCTCCCATTGCATGACTTTCGATATTGGCTTCATCTACCACATAAAAACCATATTGATCGCACAACTCATAAATATGAGGATCGTGCGGATAATGACTCATTCTGATGGAGTTAATGTTGTATTCTTTCATCAACTGAAGATCCTTCAGCGTCAATTTTTCATTTGGAACGTGACCGTTTACATCGTCATGTTCATGAATATTAACTCCTTTTACCATAATGACTTTACCATTTACCAGCAAACGAGCATTCTTAATTTCTACTTTTCTAAAACCTGTTTTTTTAGAAATAATTTCTAATGTTTTGCCTTTATTATCTAATAATGTAATGGTATATCGGTACAGATTTGGTGTTTCATTGCTCCATAATTTTACATTTTCAATTGTTTTTTCAAAGCTTACATTTTTTGCTTTATCATTGACTTTTTTGCTTTCAGAATACATCACTTTATCCTGATTGTCAAACAATTCAACTTTTACAGATGGATTTTTTATTTTATTCTTTTCAAAATATTTTAAAGTGACATCCACATTAAAAAGTCCGTTTTTGTATTGATTGTCTAAATCACTTTTTACAAAATAATCCCAAACGGTTGTTTTAGGCATTGCCTGCAGATAAACGTCTCTTTCGATACCGCTTAATCTCCAAAAATCCTGGTCTTCTAAATAACTTCCATCATGCCAGCGGATTACTTGAACTGCCAATAGATTTTCTCCTTTTTTTAAATATGAAGTAATATTAAATTCAGCCGGAGTTTTCGATGCTTTCGTCATTCCTACTTCTTTTCCATTCAGGAATACTCTCGCATATCCTGAAATTGAAGCAAAATGAAGAATAATTTCTTTATCTTTCCATGAATCAGCTACTTGAAAAGTGCGTCTGTAACTTCCAACCGGATTATAATCACCATTTATAAAAGGCGGATTTTTTGGAAAAGGATACGTAATATTGGTATAAATTGGAATATCATAACCTTGTAGTTCCCAGTTAGAAGGCACCTGAATGTTTTTCCAATTGGAGTCATTCAAATTGGATGCATAAAAATCCATAGGTCTTTGAGAAGGATTTTTAACAATATTGAATTTCCAATTTCCATTCAAACTCTGATACAATTCTGATTTTTGAGGATCATTTGCTTTCAGTTCCTTTTCGTTACTGAATAACAAGAAAGAACTTCTGCCTTTTTCTTTTCCTCTGTCCAGAATCTGAGGATTTTCCCATTCATTATTCTGGGCATAATTATTTTGCAGACTCCAAAACAAAGCAAGTGCTAATACAATTTTTTTCATTTAACTACACGAAGGTTTTTAAAATTTACTATTCCAAAATTTATTTCGACCAAAACTGTCGATGCTTGACATCAAAATAAAAATCAACTTCACAAATTTAAATAACGACCTATAAGATAAGAGGGACGTTACAGTAAATTAGAAGGGGTATATTAGCATAAACAGCCAAAAAGCGAGCTAATAAGACGACAGCTTACATTATTCATAATTATTAATTCAAAAAATGTTAAACGAGAAAATTATATTTATGCTAAAAAACAACTCTTTTAATCCATTATTAATTTTTCAAAACAGGCAGCTTTTTAACTTCTAAAACCTGTACAGGTTCCGGATTTACTTTTACTAATCCTTCTCCATCTGCCTGACTTACATTTTGAGAAAAAATGTGCAATTGTTTTTTCTCTTTCCAAAGTTCTTTATCCAAATTAGGTTCCCATTGTCCAACTGTAAAACGACTTAAATCTGTTAACTGCCATTTTTTATTTCCTAAATCAGCATAAGCTAATGTGATTTTATTGTCACGTTCTTCATCTCTAAAAAGCAAATAGAGCATCGATTTATCAACCAAAATCTCTGGACGTGAAATCGGAATTCTTTTGGTTCCGCCTCCTCCTAAACTAAAAGGTTTACTATGAAAATCGGTATTGATTAAATTCCATTTTCCATCAGATATATATACGACTTTATATTGCGGAATACCAGTATTGTCCCAATAAGTAGTAATGTATGGATTTCCTTTTTCGTCGACAGTCATTGCGGTTTGGTTAATTAAACTGCTGTTTTGTGGTACGTTCCAAGCATGTTCGGCTGTTTCCTTTGTAATGGGTAAAGTGTATTTTTCTCCTGTAGATTTTTGCCATGTTTTTCCTCCATCGGCTGAAAAAGCGTAACAGAGATCATGATTCGTTGATACATCCCAGCTTTCTCTCCAAACCCACGAAATGTAAATTCCTTTTTTACCTATACACATTTGCCAATAAGCACTGCGCTGATTTTCACCATCAAGCAAGTTATTTTGTAAGGATGTCCATTGCTGTTTTTTAACATCATAAGATTTAATAACTAAATTTCCTCTTCCAGAAGCTCCGGAACGGTAACAAAACAATAAATTTCCATTAGGAAGATTATGAAATTCAGGATACGTTACTTTATTCTCGTCTACACCAGTCATAGCTATTTCTTCGCCTAATTCTAAAGAAAACGGTTTCTTACTTCGCGCATAACGTAAACGTGTATCATGATGGTCCCAGCTCACGTGAAGATAACCATCACTATCAATTGCAATACTGATATCGTTGTGGGCGTCTTTTACATTTCCGCTGTAAGGCGTAATTACTTTATCCCAGTTGTTTGAATTTAGTTTTCGTTTTGCCAAAACCATTCTGCCTTCCGGATCATAGTAAGCTGTATATTGATTTCCTTTAAACGATGTCAGTGCGCTATTTCTAAAAATAACCGTATTAACAGAATTGTTACTCCAACCTAAACCTACTTCGCTTTCTGTAGTTTTTAACTGGGCATTTAGATGAAATGAAAAAAAGAGTAATGCTAAAAATAAACTTGTCGTACGAAATGATTTTTTGTTTGATTGAGTATATAAATCGATTTTCATTTAAAAAAAAAAAGTTAATTCAACGGATTAGATTCCATTAAAGCCATAAGTATTGCATTATTTTGCTTCCACTTTATTTTTGAGTCAATAAGTGTATCAACAACACTTCAAATATAGCAAACTTTTTCAAATTATATAATCTTAATTAAAAAACACAAAAAAATACGTTTTATAAAAAATTACAATATAAATATTACGATAAAATAAATATTTACGCCAAGCTATATTTTTTTTAAAAATTAATTTAACATTTTAAGATTATGGACGTTTAAACAAACCTTTTTAGGACGTTTGAACAAAGTTGTCCTTTCTTATTCCCTCTAATTTTGCTTCATCATAACAATTAAAAATTAAAAAAATGGAACAGAATAATTATTACGGAGCATTGCAGCAACCAACAGGTTCTGGATTTAATGCCAAATCAACAACAAATGAAGTGATAAAAGGAATTGATCTTACAGGAAAAACTGCTATTGTAACTGGCGGTAATACTGGGATAGGTTTAGAAACGGTTAAAACACTTGCCGGCGCAGGTGCAGTTGTAATTGTACCCGCAAGAGACATAGAAAAAGCCAAAAGAAACCTCAACGGAATTGCAAATATAATTATAGAAAAAATGGATTTAATGCAACCTGATTCTATTGATGCTTTCGCAGAAAGATTTCTGAAATCAAACCAACCACTTCATTTACTCATTAACAACGCTGGTATTATGTGGGTGCCATTGCGAAGAGATTATCGAGGATTTGAATCACAATTGGCAACCAACTATCTCGCTTTGTTTCAGCTTACGGCTAGATTATGGCCAGCTTTAAAAAAAGCAGACGGTGCAAGAGTGGTTAATGTATCTTCTGGTGGTCATCAATTTTCTGATTTCAATTTTGAAGATCCCAATTTCTTTTACCGAGAATATGAAACTCTACTGGGATATGGACAATCAAAAACCGCTGTTAATCTCTTCTCTATGGAATTTGATAATAGAGCAAAAACTCATAATGTACGTAGTTATGCTTTGTGTCCAGGAGCAGTTGGAGAAACAGAATTGGCAAGAGAAGCACCAATCGACTTACTTCAAAAATTAGGTTATTGCGATGCGGAAGGCAATATACTGCCAGAAGTTGCTGCTTCATTAAAAACTATTCCACAAGGCGCTGCGACAACGGTTTGGGCCGCCACAAGCAACTTGCTTGCTACTATTGGAGGTGTTTATTGCGAGAATGTTGATATAGCCTCTTTAAACTCCAATACAGCTGTTATAGGCGGTATTAAACCTTATTCGCTTGACGAAAAAAATGCCAAACAATTATGGAAATTAAGTGAAGAGATGACTGGAATCAAATTTGATCTTAATTAATATTTGTATCTTTATACCACACTAGCATTATGGACTATCAAGTAAATTACATAAATCCTGAAATTAAACTTTCCAATTATACTGGAAAGCTCTTTAAAACGGAAGCGGCATTTAATGACCATTTGCTCGTGTGGTTAATTTCTGGGGAAACTAAAATCATTCAGGCAGATGAAAGTTTTGTATTTGGTTCTGGAAGTACTTTTTTGATTCCTAGAAATCAGCTGGCAACCATTATCAATATTCCTAAAGACGGACTGCCACACAAAGCTGTTGCTATGCATTTATCTTCAAAAAGACTTAGGGAATTTTACGGTCAGGAAAATATAAAACACAAAAATACTGTATCAAAAATTTTCAGTTTTCACAAACATCCCTTGCTCGAAAGCTGTCTGGCTTCTCTCATTCCGTATTTTGAAATGCAGGAAAACTTTCCTGAAAACATTGCATCATTAAAAATCACTGAAGCCATTTCAATTCTTACCACAATTAATAAAGACATTGATTCTATTTTAGCAAACTTTGATGAACCTCATAAAATTGATTTAATCAGTTTTATGGAAAAGAACTTTATGTTTAATATGTCGTTAGAAAAATTTGGTTATTTAACGGGACGAAGTCTCACCACATTCAAAAGAGATTTTTATAAAGCTTTTAATGAAACCCCTCAACGCTGGCTGAGCAAAAAAAGATTAGAATTGGCTTATTATCAGCTGATAGAAAAAAATAAAAAACCAGTTGACGTTTATTATGAAATTGGATTTGAAAATTTATCGCATTTTTCATTTGCATTTAAGAAACAGTTTGGCTATTCTCCAACCGAACTGCAAAGAATAAAAACCAATATTTAATTTTTCCTACAAAAAAAGACGCCTTTATGGGCGTCTTTTAAAATTCATGCTTCTCAGTTGGATTATGCTTTTAAATCGAATCTATCTAGATTCATTACTTTAGTCCAAACTGCAATAAAATCATGTACAAATTTTTCATGGGCATCACTAGAAGCATAAACTTCTGCTATTGCTCTCAACTCTGAATTTGAACCAAAAACAAGATCAGCACGTGTTCCAATCCATTTAGGCTGTCCTGTACTTCTGTCATTTCCTGCATACAATTCTTTATCATTAGAAACTGATTGCCACTGCGTGTTCATATCCAACAAGTTTATAAAGAAATCATTCGTCAAATGACCTGGTCGATTTGTTAATACACCGTTTTTAGTACCATCTGTATTAATGTCAAGTACACGAAGTCCTCCTAAAAGCACTGTCAATTCTGGCGCAGTAAGAGTCAATAGATTTGCTTTATCTATCAGAAGTTCTTCTGTAGTTATAACTGATTTTGTTTTTCTATAATTTCTAAAACCATCTGTTTTTGGTTCTAGATATCCAAATGATTCTACATCGGTCTGCTCGGCTGAAGCATCCATTCTTCCGGGTGTAAAAGGTACCGTAGCAACAATTCCGGCATTTTTTGCTGCTTTTTCAATACCAGCACTTCCTGCCAAAACAATTAAATCTGCCAATGAAACTTTTTTACCATCACTTTGTCCTGCATTAAATTCGTTCTGAATATTTTCCAATTTGTCCAAAACTGTTTTTAATGCTGCAGGATTATTTACTTCCCAGTCTTTCTGAGGAGCAAGTCTAATACGGGCACCATTTGCTCCACCACGTTTATCTGATCCTCTAAAAGTAGAAGCCGAAGCCCATGCTGTAGCAACTAACTGTGACACACTTAATCCTGAATTGACTATTTTATCTTTTAGCTGTGCTGCATCCTGCTCGTTTATCAAGGTATGATTTACTGCTGGAATAGGATCCTGCCACAATAATACTTCTTGTGGCACATCAGGGCCTAGGTAACGTGCACGTGGCCCCATATCACGATGTGTCAATTTAAACCATGCTCTAGCAAAGGCATCTGCAAATTGGTCCGGATTTTCTAAAAAGCGACGAGATATTTTCTCATACGCAGGATCTAATCTTAAAGATAAATCTGTAGTAAGCATTGTTGGCAGATGTTTTTTATTTGCGTCAAAAGCATCTGGAATAATTGGTTCCGCATTTTTTGCTACCCATTGATGTGCACCGGCAGGACTTTTAGAAAGCTCCCACTCAAAAGCAAATAAGTTTTCAAAAAAGTTATTACTCCACTGAGTTGGTGTTTTTGTCCAAGTTACTTCAAGTCCGCTTGTAATAGCATCAGCTCCTTTTCCAGAACCGTAACTATTTTTCCATCCAAATCCTTGTAATTCTAAACCTGCTGCTTCTGGTTCTTCCTGTACATGATCTGAAGAAGCTGCACCGTGTGTTTTTCCAAAAGTATGACCACCGGCAATTAATGCTACAGTTTCTTCGTCGTCCATAGCCATACGACCGAAAGTATCTCTTATATCTTTCGCAGCGGCAATAGGGTCAGGATTCCCGTCAGGTCCTTCAGGATTTACGTATATAAGTCCCATCTGAACTGCTGCAAGCGGTTTTTCAAGATTTCGGCTATGAATCTTACCGTCTGGATCATCATCTGATGATACCACACCATGATCTTTAGGCACACCTTCGGAGCCATCTTTATAACGTTCATCACCTCCAAGCCATGTCGTTTCAGATCCCCAGTAAACAGACTCGTCTGCTTCCCATACATCGGCACGTCCTCCTGCAAAACCAAATGTTTTAAATCCCATTGATTCTAAGGCAACATTTCCCGTCAAGATCATTAAGTCGGCCCAAGAAATTTTTTGTCCGTATTTTTGTTTTATCGGCCAAAGCAATCTTCTTGCTTTATCAAGGCTCACATTATCAGGCCAGCTGTTAAGAGGTGCAAAACGCTGCTGTCCTGCTCCTGCGCCACCTCGTCCGTCGTGTACTCTGTAAGTTCCTGCACTATGCCAAGCCATTCGGATAAAAAGACCTCCATAGTGTCCAAAATCTGCAGGCCACCAATCTTGTGAATCAGTCATAAGAGCATGTAGGTCTTTCTTCACTGCTTCAAGATCGAGGCTTTTAAAAGCTTCTGCATAATCAAAATCCTTATCCAACGGATTTGATAATAATGAATTCTGTCTCAGGATATTTACCTTTAACTGTTTTGGCCACCAGTCACGATTCTTTGTGCCTGAAGCTGCCTGCTTGTCCATGCTCCCATTGTGAAAAGGGCATTTGCTGATGTCATTAGATTGATTGTCCATATTTGAATTTTTTATTTTTTACTAAATTAAGAACTAATGAAAAAGAAAATTAGGTGAATGAATCATAAATAATACTTATACAATAGACAAAATCTATTTACAATCCCCTTTACGGTTGTAATTGCTTATAAGCTTACTCGTGGCTCTAAAAAAATACTTTGCTTTTGGAAAGAATCAATTTTATAATACGGCATTACATCATATAAATTTAGTAAAAAAGAATTTCTATATTATAAAATTGGTTAATAGATATTTGTTCTATAAATATTTTCTCCCCTTCTTCTATGAAATTTGATTCTCTGTAATGAACTCAAAGTGCTTTCTACCTAATACAATCAATATTTTTAATTAAGTGTTCTCGATTAGTCCTTTAATTATCGGGCATTCTCTTTTGATAAATTTCCTATAACGGTCTTATTTTCAAAAGGTAAAAAATATACTTAAAATATACAAGCTGAATTTTTATGTACGTAAAAACGGACTTAATTACTCCTTCTGTAAATTTTAATTAATCAATTTTACACTGTGAATGATGTAACCACTAATCTATTATTCACTAACTATCAATTCATTAACCTTAAAATTTCAAAAAATGAAAAAAATCTTAAAAGTTACCAGTTTAGTATTTATCGCGCTTTTGGCGCTTAGTTCCTGTGAAAAGGAGCAGGATTTAAATGAAACGCAAAGCATTAACAAAGAAGCTTTGGAAAATACAGACAAGGACGTGTCGCAAACTGCGGACAAGGATGCTGTATCAACTGGCATCACTGCAAAAGGCAGTACTGGAGCTAGAACTATTACTTTACAGACAAACACACTATCATGTCCCGGCGGTTTGTGTACATCTTATGGCGTTTGGTCAACGGGAGTTTACACTGTTTGGTTCCAAATGAGATTTAACTCTGGTTTTTACTGGAGCAGAGGCGGTAAATGCGGTTACGGTATCTTAATTGGCGACCAAAATACCGGCGGTGATCCGGGATGGGACGGAAACGGTGGCAGTGCAAGATTTATGTGGTATTGTCCAAATGGATCTAATAGTGCTAAAGGTAGTGGCGCTTATCTGCAACCTTATGTTTATTACAGAGATCAGCCTGGACAATATGGTAATGATTTCGGAAAAAAATACTACATACAAGAGAACGTAACGTATAATTGTCAAATATCGGTTAAAATGAATACAGGTTCAAATACTGATGGATACGTTAAATATTATGTAAATGGTACAGAAATATTAAATCAAAAGATTCGCTGGGTAACAAATGACTCTAAACGTAACATTAATGCTGTAAGCCTTCATACTTTCCGCGGAGGTAGCCAAGAATATTGGAAAGCTCCTGTTACAAGTTCTATTTATTATCCAAGTGCGTCTTGGGATGCTCTATAATTTTAAATATTTGCTGGTTTAAAAGACATTTAAGCAAATTGTTCATACAAAAGCTCTAAATCAGTGATTTAGAGCTTTTTTTTCAATGTTTCATTTAATTTCTTTAAGAATGTTCTCTGCCATTTTGTTATAGTCATTATTAAAATGATGTGAACCAGGTATTTCAATAGTCTTAATACCAGACTCTGAGAAACGATTGCGCGTTTCTGAATCTTCTTCGGTTCCAAAAAAACAAACCGGATTGTACGCTTTGATTTTTTTCATTTCTGAAATTACATCATAATTATCACTGGAACTTTCTAAGCTCAGCATATCAGCAATATGAATTTCAAAATCAGCTTTTACATCTGGAGAAAAAGCGTAAACACCTTTTAATTTTTCTTTTAAGGATTCCGGAAAATTAGCAGCTGCAAAAGGAACAACCGAAGCACCAAACGAATAACCAACAAGTACAAAGGTCTTTTTATTCCATTGTTGCATATAATGTTCTGTCGCTTTTGCTATTGCATTGGCTGTTTCTAATGGCGTTTTGGCGTTCCAAAAATATTTTTGTGCATCGAGCGCTATTACAGGAATTCCTTTTTCCGCCAGAGCTTCACCAAAAGACTGATCAAAGCTTGTCCATCCTCCGTCACCCGAAATCAAAAACGCTACAGGCAAATCTTCATTCTTGTTTTTAGTTGGAATTAAAGTTAAAGGCATTTCAAATGAAAGCGGTGTAAGATGCTGTTCTTTTAATAAAGAATTTTGTTGTGATTGTTGTTTAGCATAATTAGGCGTACTTAAGACTTCCTTATAAGCTTCAATGAACTGAGGTAGCCAGTTTCTGGTGACTGAGAATCCATGTCCCACTTTGGATAAGGATATTAATTTTCCTTGTTTTAGTCCATCCATATATATTTTTGTATCGGCATAATTACAAACTTGGTCTGTAGTTCCCTGTAATACAATAAAAGGAGCGGTTAATTTTTCTGTTTTCTCCAAATAATAGGCCTTCCCTTCTTTTAAAACATGAGAAGTTAATCCAGTTCCATCACACAATGTTTTGTCGGTTTCTATGTCTGGACAAAATCCTAATGCAATAGCTCCGCTGAAAGTGTTTGCTGGAGCCTGAGCCAGCATTCCGTATACAAGAGTTGCGCCTGAAGAATAACCGACTAATATGGGTTTTAGATATTGGTTTATTTTTAGCTTTTTCTGCAAAATCATACTCAGCTCTTCAAAATCTCCAGCTGGATAATAACATTTGACTTTTTGTTTTTTGATGGCTTTAAAATAATGCTGAATATCAATTCCTGCTACTAATGCACCCTGATCGACTATATTTTTCGCCATATCTACAACACCGCTGTTCCAACCTCCGTCACCCGAAACAAATAAAACAACAGCATTAGGAGCTGTCTTAGGTTTATAGATAGTGACTTTACCAAATGCTCCAACTGTGATAGTATCGGCTGCTGATGCAAATGTCTCGAAACAAGAAATAAAAATAGAAAGCGTAAGAATTACAATTTTATTCATCTTAATAACTTTTTAGCATTATGAAATTAAACTATACTTTTCTTATGATACATTATGATGGAAATTGCAGTAAAATAAACATAGAGATTCAACAGAAACAATCGCTGCCACAATCCTTTAAAATGTATAATAAGATTGGTTTCATCTGAAGAAAAACGAATAGTGAACAACAGCATGGTTATGATTCCAAAAACAAAAACAATCCATGACAATCTATAAAAAAACGGATTCTCTTTTTTTGAGATTACTTTGTTCATAAACAACGGTAAAAGCAATGCTGCTATAAGACCAATTCCACCTGCAAGATCATGCATTACAAAGGAACTGGTCATTTTTCCTGCTATTCTATCGGCTTTAAAAATACCAGAACCTATTCCTTCTCCCAATCCATACAACATAATTAACCCTGAAGCAATTTTTACATTTTTAGCATTACTGTCAAAAGCTTTTCTAAACTGAAATCCGAAAAAAACAAATACAATTCCAATACCTATCCACCATGTAGAAAGTATCGCTGATACAGGACTTACCGAAGCTCCCAAAGAACTCATTGTATTTCTTAAATGACTGTATCCCGGATAGTAGTTTCCTAATACAAACAATACAATAAAATCAGCAATGCAAACTATAATACAAAATAAAGCCGCTATTTTAATCCAATTTGACTGCTTTGTATTCATATATCTGTAGTTTGTAATTATGATTTAACTACTTTATTTAAAACTAATGGAGCCTGAAGCAGATCATAATCATGAGAATACACTAAATATTTATTGTACCATATTGGAGAAAATTTTTCCTTAAAATCTCTAAGGCCTTTATAATGCGAAAAGAATTTAATTCGTTCGTAAGCAAACTTCATCGATTTTTCTGGAAAAGTTTCTGCCTCTTGTATTCCGCTCATCGCTGCCAGTCCTAAATTTACTGAGGTACAGGCCTGAGATTTCAAATATGTAAAAAGTTCCAAAAGAATAAAATCCATAATACCATTGGGCGCATCATTTGTTTTTCTGATCAAATCGTAAGTGCCTTCACCATTGGCATAATCCGGAATTACATTTATAAAAGCGACAATCTTTTCTTCGGCACTTTCGACTGTGATAATGGTCTGTTGTTTGAGTTCTTCCCAATCAAATCTTCCTTGCGAAAAAATGATTTCGCTTCTTCCCGTATTAACAAGCCATTCATCGCTTACTGCTTTTATTTTCTGCAACAATCCATCCTTAACTGGCGCATTATGAATTGTGGCCGTAAATCCTTTTTCTTTTACTTTGCTTATGGCGTTACGAAGTGATTTCTTAGCGCCGCCTTCTAAACTAAATGTATTAAGATCAACTACTCCTTCCTGACCTATAAACAAACTCTTTTTATGCAGTGAATGAAACAAAGGCAGACTTTCTTGCGGAACTCGATAATAAAGGCTTCTTAATCCGTTTTCGTAACAATAAGCATCAAATTCTATAATACATTGTTTCATCTCAGTATCAGACGCGGCAACAGGATTCTCTAAAACAACAGCAAAATTATCGGTTACGCGATAGGCCAAAAAAGATTTCTTATCTGCAGTAATAAAAATGACTTTATCATCATAGGTTTTAAAATAATCCAAAGCAGAATTGCCGTACTTTTTTACAAGTTCATCAGCCGTCACAAAATCATCTTCTATCATTTGTTTTTTGACTGTATAAGGTCGTATTAAAGCAAAAATCAAAAATCCTAATGACAGAAATCCGCATATGTTTATAGAAAGTAAAAAGCGTTTCGCAAAACGATCTAAAGGCACTAAATCAGAACTTCCGATTAAAAAATAATTCTGCAGTCCGTATCGAATCGATTCAAGCCAGTTAAAATCGATATTAAAATGTTTTTTATCCAGAAAATAAAACCCTAAAATACTGTATACCAACACCGCTACAATGCTGATTAAAACCGTTTTTAAGCCTATACTCTGCAAATGTGAATTGCTCTTTATATAATATTCTTTTCGTGTAAAAATCAAAGTAAGAAGGACCAACAAGGCAATTGAAGCTTCTTCATAATCAATTGCTTTAGTAAGATTTCCAATAATAGAAATTCCAGTCAAGAAAACTGCAAACCACCATGCAGTACGCAATCCTTTGAGCATAAAAGCGGCATTTACAAGCATAAATAAACCAGCAGTTATCACAAAATAATTTGAAACTTTAATAGCCGAAATCGGAATAACATTTTCTAAAACATGCAAACGTTCTGAAATTGCTGGAGTCAACACCGACACTATATTGATTAATCCTAAAATGAAAAGCAGAAAAGAAGGCACAACTCGCATCAATAGTTTGTTTGCACTAAAAAGAAAAAGTGATGCTCCTGCCAATAATGGAATCCAAAACTCAAAAAAACGATACAAAAAAGTAATCGCTATAGCATTAACATTTTCAAATCCATATTGAATAAGTATAAAGCTCATTGAAATTTCGATGGCTCCAAGTCCTCGAAGAAAAGGAGAAACAATCAAAAATATAACTGAAATAATATATCCCATTGCGGCCGCCGCCAATGAAGGAGCAAATCCCAAGGCAATCATGGCCACGTACAAATGCGCAATTCCAACAAACTCAATAAGCACAGAATAAAAAACAACCTGCAGGAACTTCCTTTTAATTATTTTGTTGTTTCTGAAATCATCAATAAATATTTCTGCCGAAGGAGAAAATTTTAATATCAAACGATAAATTGCTCCTTTCTTGATAATCGAATTGTAAATAAAGAAAACAAGAATGCTTAATCCTACAATTGCTGCAAAAGCGCACCATTCTCCAGACCCAACAGTTCCCTGAAATAAAGAATAAATCAAAGCTGGAATGGCTACAATAATCACAGAAAGAATCCCTACAAAACCATATATCAGAGAAGCAAAATGAATTTGAATAGGTTTAACACCACTCTTTTCAATAGGTTTGGTAAAAAATGCTAGAGAAGAAATGCCTCCTGCAGGCAGAAAAACACTAACGAAATTTCGTTTAAGAAACAGAATAACGGCCTGTTTAAAGGAAATTTCGCTTTGAACTGCTTTAAAAGAAGCAAAATACATTAATGCCTGAAGCACAATATAAAAAGCTGCAAGTGCAATACCGCATGCAACCCAGAAACTTTTGGCGTCTGCCAATACATTATTTACTTCTTTTAATTCTGAATTTTCATGTTTGATAAACCAGATTCCAATTCCTATAAAAAAAATGGTGAGTATAAACTGTCTGATAATTTTATCATTTTCACGTAAAAAAGAAATTCCTTTTCTTTCTTTAAAAGAACTCCAAAACCTTTTGGAAACGGCTACTATTTTCATACTTATGCTATAGATAGAATAATTTATTTATGAAAAAAAACACAATAGAACTTATATAAATGTACAACATTTTTGAATTAAATTTTAATTGGTCCTTTGAAAAACAGCAGCATTATAAACCTTAAAAATCAGGAAGAAAAAAGACGTCATTTTTAATGACGCCTTCTATACTATTTATAATAATTTGATTTATCCTTTATGGAACCAGAACAGCTCTTCCTTTAATTTGTCCATTACGCATTCTATCATATACTTCGTTAGCCTGTTCCAAATTAAACTTTTCAATTTTTTTACAGAATATTTCTCCCTCAAATACATCGTTATTAAGCTATAACTGCGGCGGCTTTAAGCATTAAATTATGTAGTTCTATGTTTTGCACAAACGGCTTCAGCATTTCACTTCCTGGTCCATACATTGCCAGTTCTACATAATCTCCTGAATGATCCATACTGATCCACCCCACATTATTGTGCTTTTTCTGAATTTCAGAATAGGCTTTAAAAGGCAGTTTTTTATAATTGTAAAGCCCTGTTTCCTGTTTTTCAAGCCCAGAATAAAAGCTTAATAAATGTTTGGCTTCTTCATCGGTAAGACTGATTTTATTGGTTTGGTAGATCAAGTCCTTAATTTGCTGCAGATTAAAATCGGCATGAATCGCGTTTAATATATATTCGTTTGTGTATTTGTAATTGGCAATGCTGTTGAAATTTTCTACTGCTTCTTTTCCGTATATAAGTCCCGGATTTGCATTACCGTGATCGGTTGTGATGATCACTAAAGTCTCCTTATCTTTTTCTGCAAAATCAATAGCTGTTTTTACCGCTTCATCAAAAGCCAACTGATCGTGAATTAAAGCCGCAATATCATTGGCATGTGCTGCCCAGTCAACCTTTCCTCCTTCAATCAATAAAACAAAACCATTTTCGTTATCTTTCATCTGATTGATTGCCACAGCACTCATTTCTGCCAGAGTTGGTGTATTTTGTAATTCAGCGATATTGTTTCGATCTATAGTGTATGGAAGTGCGCCTGAATTAAAAACGCCTAGCGTTCTCTGCCCTTTTTTAATGTTTTCCAAATCTGATTTTTCCTTTAAAACCTGATAGCCTTTCTGCTCATACATTTTATAAATGTCTTTTTTGTCTTCTCTTTTTGAAGCATTAAAAAATTCATCACCGCCTCCCATCATAACATCCAATCCCAGATCGGCGTACATTTCTGCAATTTCATTTTCGGCATTTCTGCTGTCTGAATTAACACAGAAACCAGCCGGAGTAGCATGTGTTATCGTCACGGTAGTAACACAGCCCGCTTTTTTACCTGCATTTTTGAATTTCTGCCATATCGGAAGGTATTTTTCACCATTTGGTCCAATATTCAACACACCGTTTTTAACTCTGTGTCCGCCACCAAAAGAAGAACTCGCAGCCGCTGAATCGGTTACAGCTGAACTTGCCGATGCAGTATCCATCAAAGCTCTGGAAACTTTATTTTCGGCATACAGATTCATCCAGTTTCCATTTTTTCCTAAAATGTTCTTAGAATATAGATTCGCCATCTGAAGCGTTCCTGAACTCATTCCGTCACTTATCAGAAAGATTATGTTTTTTGCTTTTTTGCCTTTTTTAGCAACTGCTTCTAAATCATTGGAAAAAATAACTGAAGGACTAATTGTAAAAAGTCCTGTTAGTACTGTGGTGCCTCTTAAAAATTTACGTCTGTTCATGAATTGACTATTTTGAATATCTTGTAAATTAATATACTTTTTATTAATTAATGAAACTTTGTTGCGTTAATTAATTATTATTTTTTTGCCCGTTAATTAATTTTCTTTTTTCATGACCATAACAGGATTTTGTCTGGTTTTAATACAAACTTTGATTTTAATACTGCTATAATAGCCTATTTTTTATTTCTTTATACTTGGACCGTCCAATAGGCAATAACTCTCCGTTTTTTAATTGCATACTATACTTTCCTCCTGTTTCTACAACAATTTTTTCAATCTGTTCCCAGCAGAGAATGTAGGATTTATGAATTCTTTCAAAGGCTTCGGGAAGCAGTTTTTCTAATGCTTCCAGCGATTTATCGTGTAATTCTATTTTATTATTTGATAAATGTAATTCAGTATAAATTCCAGCTCCTTTAATGTATCGGATTTCATTAATAGGAATAAGACGGAATGTTTTTGCTTTTCTAACGGCCAAAAAATGAACATCGCCACCAGATTGTTTTCCAGATGAAGTATAACGAGTAAAAGCTTGAACCAATCTATGTTCATCAAAAGGTTTGGGTACAAAATCGAGTACGCCATAATTGAACGCTGTAATAGCTTTATCCGTATAAGCCGAAATAATAATGGTCTGAAATGGCCCAGCCACAAATGTCTGCAAAATCTCAAATCCATCTTCCCCATTTAGATTTAAGTCCAACAAAAGCAGATCAATCGAATGTTTTTCAATCGTATCTAATCCGGTTTCCAGTGAATCAGAAAGAAGAATGTGTACGTCTTTATCAAAGAAATCACGAGTCATTCTTTCGATTCTTTTGGCGATACGGGCTTCGTCTTCAATTATTAGTATTTTCATTTTTTATCAAAAATTTTAATGGTTGTCTTCCACCCTTTTTCTGCAGAATGAGAATCGAAAGACCAATTTTCCCCATAACTTTCTGTTAATCTCGCTTTGATATATTTAAAACCCGTTCCTTTTGTTTTGTTATTTTTAGTTAATCTGTTTTCCGCCAAAGTCAGCAATGTATACTGTTTGAAGTGTTTTTCTTTGGAAAAACTTAAACAGAAAACAATACAGCCTTGTTTTGGAGGAAAACTATGTGTAATCCCGTTTTCAATAATGGTATGAAAAACTGCTGGCGGAATGGTTTCATTTTCCTCAATTCCTTCTTCTTTCCATTCATAGCAGATTTCTTTACGAAAAGACATTACATCTAAATGTCTTCGGCACAAATCAATTTCCTGCCTTATTGGTATCAGTGTGTCTTCGGCAATATCATTCATAATATCAAATTCTTCTGCCAAAGCACGAATAAAAACGACACCGTCTTTGGGCGATTCTTCTATCCAGTCTATCAGTGAAGTCAAAGTATTTCGAAGAAAATGAGGCTGAATATTTTTCTTAATCAATTCCAATTGCAATCTTGACGAGAGCAGTAATGATGCATTATGAGCTTCTTCTATAGCTTTGGTGCGTATGGTGTGCAGATAAAGCATACATAAGACCAAAATGGTAAAAGCAATAAACAATCCGAAATCATAAAACATAAAATAGTTGACTGCAACGCCTGCCAATAAACCTGTTGCAACTATAAATCCGCCTTTAGTCTTTCTAAACACAGCATCGATAGCAATAATAATAGAGAAAAAACGAGCCACAATGGTAAAATAAGCCGCCGAATGATCAAACTGACCATAATAAACGATATAGATTGTTACGAGTGTGATGAATAAAAGAAGCAAAAACAATCTCTTTCTTTTAAATTCAAACTGAAGCATAAAATACCACGGTATCAGCATTGAAACAGCAAAGGTAAGGTAACCAATAATTTTTAAACGGGTATAAAACTGGTTATAGGGAATAATTACATAATACTTAACATATTCTAAAATCAATAAAAAGAAAAAAAGAAGGCAGATTATTCCGAAAAGCAATACCGATAATTCTTTTCTTGAGCTATTTACGTAGAGAAAGAAATAATACACTGCGGCAATCAGGAAAGCACCAGCCATAAGATTCATAAAAGAAACCACAATAAGCGGTGAACGATGAAGCAATAAATAACTTTTAAGTTTTACATGGATATCGCGCTCGGCATCGCGGCAATAATGTCTTGTACCAATTATAGTAATAACGTGTTTTCCAATGTTAGATAATTTCTCAGGAATTTGATAATAGGTGGTTTCTGTTCCAGGTACTTCAGCACGGTCTGGTTTTGTCATTTGACCATTTCTTCCCACTAAAATACCATCCCAATACACATCAAAAGCACCAAAAGCATTTATCTGAAGTCCCAATGATTCAGATCCATTTTCGCGTTTTAGGATCTCAATTTCTACTTCAAATTTAAAAGAAGAACTATCTGTTTTATTCTTTTCATACAGCTGATGATCGTAATCGACATCATAAGTTACATCAGATTTAATGTACTCTTTATAATGTTTACACGAGGAGAACAGCAACAAAAATAAAACGGTAAAAAACAGTGATTTATACATAAGATAAAGATAAAATAAATATAGAATTGGGAAATGCATTTGAGAAGTCTATAGAGCCGTTCGCATGTTTTCAGGAACGGTACTTTATTTTATCGGCTAATCTTGTACTGCAAAATCAATCAAAAATCAATCAAAAAATGAAACAGTCAATAATCCGTATTTTAATTTTATGTATGCCGCTTTTTGGCGTTGCACAGCAAACCATTATTTCTGGTAAAGTAAGGGACAATGCCACAAAAGAAGCATTGCCCTATGTAACGGTGACAATCCAAGATAACGCATCAAAAACAATCATTACTGGTATCACTGATCATAATGGTTTCTTTAATCTGGAAGCAAATCTAAAAGGCAACGTAACAATTTTATTAAGCTATACTGGCTATCAAAATTATACTAGAACATTGGAAATCGCATCAAACAAATCAAAAATTGAACTCGGTACAATTGATTTAATTGCCGATGCTGTACAATTAAAAGCAGTAGAAATTACCAGCGAAAAATCCAACATCAGCCTAAAACTGGATAAAAAAGTTTTTGAAGTTGGCAAAGATGTACTCTCGCAAAATGGTTCTGCTCACGATGTTTTAAATGGGGTTCCATCTGTTGCTGTCAGTCCAGCTGGAGCAATAAGCCTTCGTGGCAACAGCAATGTTTTAGTATTAATTAATGGACGACAATCCGGTCTTACACAAAACAATGCACTTGATCAAATTGCTGCCGATCAAATTGAACGAATTGAGGTTATCACCAATCCGTCTTCAAGATATGATGCTGCAGGCTCTGCTGGTATTATTAATATCATTTTGAAAAAGAACAAAAAAAGCGGGTTCAGCGGTCAAGTCCGATTAATGGCGGGTTCACCGAATGACAGCCGTTTGAATCCAAGTATTAATTACAAATCAGACAAAATCAATATTTTTTCAAATTTTAGTATACGTTCAAGTGATTATGAAGGCTTATATACCACCAACCAATCTACTAATACTAATGGTACTGCTAATTTTATGGACCGCGTTCAGAATGAAGACCGCCATGACGATGGCAAACTGCTTTATCTGGGTGCTGACTATTATATTAACGAACATCAAACCATAACTGCAGCGTTTTTAAAGAATGGCACACACGACAATGACAAAACTGATTTATTTTATAATTATAGAAGTAATCCGAATAGTTCAACTCCTGACAGCCTTTTAACAAGACACGGAAAATCATTAGAAAAACGTGATTACAGTCAGTTTGAATTTAATTATACCAGAAACTTCAAACAAAAAGCAAAAAAATGGACTATTGATGTTCAATACGACTGGTGGAACAGCGATAAAAAATGGGATCTTTCTACACAACGTTCACTTCCTGATCCATTGATTTATCCTAGTATACGAACCAAATCAATAGGAAACAGCAGGGATTTTCTGGCTAAGAGTGATTTTATACAGCCCATTGACAGCGTTTCGATTTTAGAATTTGGAATAAAAACGGAAATAAGAAAAGTTTCTAGCAATTATTTGGCAGAAGAACAGCAAGATGATAGTTGGGTTATTTATCAAAATATTGATAATGACTTAAATTACAATGAAACCATAACAGGTGCTTACACGCAATTTAGCGACAAAATGAAGGCATTTAGTTATATGCTGGGACTTAGAGCGGAGTTTACAGACATTACAATTAAAGACTTAAATAATACTTACAATGACCAAAAAAATTACAATAAACTCTTTCCAACTGCTAACTTGAGTTATAAATTGAATGCGTCGACTTTACAGTTAAATTACAGCAAACGTATCAGACGTCCTTCGTTATATGCTTTATACCCTTTCAATGAAGTCACAGATTTAAATGCGCAGTATATTGGAAATCCCGATTTGAATCCGTCTTATACAGATGCTTTTGAAATGGCTTTTCTTAAAACTTGGAAAACATTTACTTTAAACCCTTCTGTTTATTATCAATACGAAAAAAATTATATTCAGGATTTTACCTTTCGTCAGGATGATATTTTCCTTACAATGCCTATTAATATCGATTACGAAATACGGAGCGGAATCGAATTGTCTACATTGTACAATCCGTTAAAAGGGCTTCAGATCAATGCTGAAATGAATTTTTATCATTTTAAGCAAAAAGGAAATTATATGGAGAGAAATCTTGATTACAGCAGTAATAACCTGACTGGAAGATTAAGCACACAAATTAAACTACCTTCAAAATTCAGTTTTCAGGGACGTTACAATTTTCGCGGAGCAAAACGTGATGCTCAAACTACCAACAAAGCATTACAATCGATTGATTTTGGACTTAGCAAACTACTGCTCAAAGACAAAGCGACTATTGTTTTTGATGTCACGAATGCCTTTAATCTCCGCCAGATTAAAAACACTACAACAGGAAGCGATTATTTTATTAGCAACAACATTATCCCCAATGCCGCACGATATCGCCTGAGTTTTGTTTATCGCTTTAACCTGACTGACCCAAAAGCAATCAGACAGGCTAAAGATACTAATAGGAATTAGTTATTTATAAATAGCTCCGTAAAGGCTCTTAAAAATCCTATTTCTAACGAAATGGGATTTTTTTTATTTACTTTTGCAAAACACAATCAGCTCAAATGCAACGTTCCGGTACAGCAGATCTTCCTTTACATTACGGACAAGTACCGCTATGGCTTTCTGAGCGTATGTCAAAATTGGGACTGTCAATTGTCGAAACAATTGCTTTGGAATTTTCGACATCCGAAGTAATAAGCAAATTAAGTAATCCTTTCTGGTTTCAAAGTTTTGGTGCCGTTATGGGAATGGACTGGCATTCGTCCGGAATTACCACATCTGTCCTTGGAGCATTAAAAAGATCTGTTAATCCACATTCAAAAGAACTTGGAATTTACATCTGTGGCGGTAAAGGCAAAAACTCTCTTTTGACACCTCAGGAACTTTTATTTGTGGGAGAAAAAACAGGCCTTGACGGAAATAATCTTGCAAACTGCAGCCGATTAACCGCTAAAGTAGATAATACCGCCATTCAGGATGGATTCCAATTGTATCAGCATAATTTTATTGTGGATAATAAAGGACAATGGGCAGTGATACAACAGGGAATGAATCCTTACTCCAAAACAGCCAGAAGATATCATTGGCATTCACAGGATTTAAAATCATTCATAAATGAACCTCATACTTTTATTTATGGTGAAAATCAAGGTACAATCTTAAATCTTACCGCTCAAGCTGCCGAAAAATCAAGAGAAGGTATTTTAGAATTAATACAAGAATCTCCTTCAAAAATCATAAAAGAAATGCAGCATCTCTCAATGCCTGCTCATCATGATGTGAGACTGGAAGATGTTAATATGAAGAGACTTGGCGCAATGCTTTGGACCACCCACGAAAATAAACCAGAAGATTTTGAAGAATTACTGCTTTTAAAAGGAATGGGACCAAGAGCACTGCAATCTCTGGCTTTAGTAAGTGAAATTATTTATGGCACTCCTACCCGATTTGAAGATCCTGCACGTTTTTCTTTTGCTCATGGAGGAAAAGACGGACATCCATTTCCGGTTCCTGTAAAAATCTACGACGAGACTATCGATACGTTACAACGCGCTATCAACCGTGCCAAAATTGGCAATACAGATAAAATTGATGCCATCAAAAAACTGTCTGAAATCTCAAGAAAAGCAGAACAAAGCTTTACACCCAACACAAATCTTGATGCCTTAATCCAAAAAGAAAGAGCGGAATCATATAAATACGGCGGAAAAACTGTTTTCGGAGATGCCAAACCTCCAAAAAACAAGCCTATAAATCCCAACAATCAATTGGAATTGTTTTAACCAAACTTCAAGAAAAACAGTTCTAAGATTGCTGCAAAAAAAGAATGTCTTCAATAGTATTATAAAAGACATTCTTAATTCTTAATTCTTAATTCTTAATTCTTAATTCTTAATTCTTAATTCTTAATTCTTTTCTTCATTATTTAACTTATCATCGAAGTCAGGTTCTTCTCCCTTAAATTCATGAGTATCAGAATCATAATTTTCATCATTAGTTAAAACTTCATCATGATTTCTATATTGATGTTTCCTTGTATCGCTTCGATTATCAGAACCACTTTTATGAGCAGTATCTGGATTTTGATTGTTTGTTTTCATAATCTATAAAATTTAAATTTTAATAAAATTACTTGAAATCCCAAAATACTTGCTTATACAATCACTTCTAAAAGTTATAAAACTAGCATAATTGTAAAAAGTGCATAAGATGCCGTTGTGAGAACTTATGAAAATAATAACTTTATTACTTAATTTTATTTCTAATTTATCCATTTACAATGACTAAGGCTTTTCCAAAACATTCATCTAAACTGCCGTATTCCTATTATTTAAATCGTGATGTAATTTTTCTGGCTAAAGATCTTTTAGGTAAATTGTTGTACACTCAAATCGATGGAAAAATTACAAGTGGCATTATTGTAGAAACTGAAGCCTATTTTGGTGTTCAGGACAAAGCCTCGCATGCATACGGAGGCAGACGAACCAACCGCACCGAAATCATGTATGGCAATGGTGGAGTTTCCTATGTTTATTTGTGTTATGGTATTCATCATCTTTTCAATATAGTAAGTTCTATTGAAGGCGAACCACATGCAGTATTAATTCGGGCAATTGAACCTTTTGAAGGAAAAGAATTTATGGAAGAAAGAAGAAATATGACTGCTTCCAAAGCCGCGATTTCAGCAGGTCCAGGCTCGATGGCAAAAGCATTAGGAATTGATGCTGCTTTTAATAAAAAAGATTTAAATGGCGATGAGATTTGGATTGAAGATCATGGTATTCGATATTCTGAAAAAGAAATTGCTGCTGTTCCGCGTGTTGGCGTTGCGTACGCACAGGAAGATGCTCTTTTACCATGGCGTTTTTTCATTAAAGGAAATAAATACGTCAGCAAACCTAATAAACTGTAAATAAAAAAGTTGTAACAAAATGCAACTGATAATACTGTAAAATAGAAATTTTAAACTATAAAATTTTATTAACTCCACTTTGTAACTTTGGAATGATTTACAATCTTAATTTGATTACATTTTCAAAACCATTAAATTATAATCAGAATCGTTTTAATTAACTTCTAAAAATCTAACAATGGAAAATTTAAAAACAGACCGTGACAAAAAATACTGCAGTATTTCCCATACTAAAATTTATTCTGTTGATAATGATGAATTAGTATGTTTGAAAATCTATCAAGGGGATTGGGGAGATTGGGACGAAACACCTGATCATATTCAGAATTGTGCGTTAAACACAGATGATGTTTATAAAGTCGTTGATTAACTGACTTAATTTTATCGTAAAAAGTCTCATTCAATATTTTTACTTAGAAAATTGTAAATGCCATAATAACAAAATATAAGCCAAATAGAAAATCAGAATAATAAAATCTTTTAAAGCATTATTATAATTAAAAAAGCCTCTAATCTCAAAAATTAGAGGCTTTTCACATTTTTATTCGGGATTGTAGAGCATGGCCGTACACAAACAGTTTTTTCTTTCTTTACTCATTAGTATGGAATAATTTACACATGATTTACAACTCTCCCAAAACAAATTTTCTGAAGTCAATTCAGAGAACGTAACAGGTTCAAATCCTAACTCGTGGTTCATTTTCATTACGGCAAGACCAGAGGTTAAACTGAAAATTTTGGCATTAGGATATTTCTCTCGACTCAATTCAAATATCTTGTTTTTGATCTTTTTTGCAAGTCCGGTATGACGAAATTCAGGTGCTACAATAAGTCCCGAATTAGAAACATAGGCACCGTCTTCCCACGAAGAGATAAAAGAAAAACCAGCCCATCTTCCGTCCGAGGCAAATGCAATGACAGCTTCCCCTTTATTTATTTTATTTTCAAGTAATTCAGCAGAACGAATTCCAATGCCTGTTCCGCGGGCTATTGCAGACGATAAGGTTACTTCACAAATTTGTTTGATCCAATAGGTATGAACAGATCGGGTTTTTTCAATTGTAAAATCAATGTCACTTTCAGGCTGTTCAATAGTTGAAAGAACAGAATTATTGCGAAGTGGAATTGAAAAAAAACTTTTCTTACTTAAGTTGATATCGGGGTCGATTATAGGATTTATAATTTTCATAACTATCTAATATTTTAATTAATAAATAATTTTAGATAGCAGTAAAACAGCAACAAAAAAGACAATACCAAACACCATTACGTTTATAGCCTTGTCTTTATTCTTTTTAGATTTATTGGATAGATATTCTTTTGTAATTTCCTTACTTCTTATTTTATGAGTTTTCATATTGATTTAGTGTTTTTATTTCCATACACTAAAAAACAAGCTACGTGCCAAAAAAACAAAAAGAAAACAAATCACTAGTTATCAATACCTTAAAACAAAAACATCTATTTATATTGTATGAATACTTATCAAAATGAGATGGTTATCATTTCAAAATGAGATGGAGAAAAAATCAAAAAAAGCCTCTAATCACAAGAATTAGAGGCTTTTCGAGTTTTTATTTGACTAATTAACGCCAACCTAATTCTGGGGCAATATATTGTAATATAGAAGACAATATATGAACATTATACTCTACTCCTAAAGTGTTAGGAATTGTCAGCAATAAGGTGTCGGCTTCTTGAATTGCTTCATCTTCTGCCAATTGCTTTATCAGTTTTTCTGGTTCTGCTGCGTAGCCTCTTCCAAAAATGGCACGTTTATCACTTTCGATGTAACCAAAACTATCAGCCGCCTTGCCTTGATCTCCAAAATAGAATTTATCCTGTTCATTGACTATAGCAAATATCGAACGACTTACTGAAACTCTAGCTTCGCGTTCATGTCCTGCTTTTTTCCAAGCTTCTTTATACAACCTGATTTGCTCTGCCTGCTGGATGTGGAATGGTTTTCCATTCTCATCATACTTCAAGGTAGAACTTTGCAAGTGCATTCCGTTTTCAGCAGCCCAAATCGCAGTTGCATTAGAGGCTGCGCCCCACCAAATACGCTCTCGCAATCCCTCAGAATGGGGTTCAAGTCGCAATAAACCTGGTGGATTTGGAAACATTGGATACGGATTTGGTTCTGCAAATCCTTCTCCGCTCAGCTTATCCAAAAACTCTAACGCTTTTTTGCGTCCCATATCGGCATCGGTTTCTCCGGTCTCTGGTTCGTATCCAAAAGAGCGCCAGCCATTAATTACTTGTTCCGGTGAACCTCTGCTGATTCCTAATTGCAATCGTCCTTCCGAAATGATGTCTGCTGCACCAGCATCTTCCACCATATACAAAGGATTTTCGTATCGCATATCGATTACCCCTGTTCCAATTTCAATTTTCTCTGTTTTAGCACCAATAGCCGATAGTAAAGGAAAAGGCGATGCCAGCTGTCGTGCAAAATGATGAACACGAAAATAAGCGCCATCTATACCAATTTCTTCTGCGGCAACAGCTAAATCTATGGATTGAAGCAGTGTATCGCTTGCTGTACGAGCTTTATAGGAAGGGTGATTGGCCCAATGTCCAAACGATAAAAATCCTATTTTTTTCATATAGCATTATTCTAATTTATAAACTCAAATATACGCATCATTCTTGAGTGATTCAGCAATTTTATGATTAATAATAGAGATTTCATAAGTAAATAGTAATCAACAATAATTGCTAAATCGGATAAGAATAAGAATTTATTCACTTTCAATAATCACTTTTCGATGTTTTATTCCCCACTCTGCTAAATCATTTATAATCGTTTTTAGTGTAAGACCATAATCCGTCAGCTGATAATGAATGCTTACTGGCTGCGTATCCAGAACAGTACGTTTTATAAGTTTATTGATCTCTAAATCCTTTAATTCTTTACTGAGCATTTTATTAGAAATACCGCTTACATCATTTAATATATCCGAAAATCTTCTCTTATTATGATAGCAAATAGAAGAAATAATTGAAATTTTCCATTTCCCATTTAATATATCCATCGTATCATGGACAGCCATGATTTCTTTTCTGTGTTCAATTTGACATTCGTTACTCATAAGTTACTAGGTTTCTCAAACGTTACTGTTACTTTTAGTTACAAAGTAACAATAATAAACTTAGTTGAGCTAATTTTGTTCTCCTAATTTATAAAACACATTAAAATGAACTTCACAAACAAAAATGTTCTTATCACAGGTGGAACAACAGGAATTGGACTAGCAACTGCAAAAGAATTCATAAAAGCTGGAGCAAACGTATGGATTACAGGAAGAAATATTGAAAATCTGGAAAAAGCATCGGCGGAAATTAAAAGTTCTCAATTAAAAACTATAGTTTCAGACACATCAAATTTAGCAGATCTTCCTGTTCTTGAAAAAGCATTTGCATCAAGCGGTACTCAACTAGATGTTCTTTTTCTGAATGCAGGAATAGCAACATTTAGTCCAATTGAAGAAGTAACTGAAGCTGATTTTGACGCTCAGTTTAATACCAACGTTAAAGGTCATTTCTTCACGCTTCAAAAATTGCTGCCTCATTTAGCAGAAGGTTCCTCTGTAATTTTCACTTCTTCTACTGTAGCAACGGCAAAAAACTTAGGAACCAGCATTTATTCAGCAACTAAAGGCGCTTTAAACAAAATTGCACAAATCGCTGCAAACGAATTAATCGGCAGAAAAATTCGTGTCAATATTGTTAGTCCTGGACCAGTTGAAACACCTGGATTACATAAAGCCGTTCCTGAAGAAGCTAAAGATTACCTTGCCAGTGCTACTGCAATGCAGAGATTAGGTAATCCATCAGAAATTGCCAAAACGGTATTGTTTCTTGCTTCCGATAATGCAAGTTTTATAACTGGAACAGAGTTATTGGTAGATGGCGGTTATATAAATTATGCATTGAAATAAGATAGTTTAAGTATAAGTGACTTTTATAAAAAAGAGGCAATAGCTTCTTTGGGTAAAAGATAAAATTTGCTGAAAAAATTACCTTATACCCCAGAGGAGTACAATATTTATAGAATTACAATAAGAAGATGTAGAAAAGCTCCGGAGGAGTGACATTAAATTATAGACTACAAAAAATATGTCGCTCCTCTGGAGCTTTATATTGGCAACATTTACCCTTTTCTATAAATATGCCACTTCTCCGAAGCTTACAAAAAAGAGGCTGTCCTAGTACCTCTTTTCTGTTTTTATATAAACTAAAGCATTCCGAATCTATCTCTGTAGGTTTTAAGTTCTAAATCCATTTTATGTTGCAATTTCTCTAAGAGCATTATTTTATCTTTTAACAGCTGACATATAGAATAGTCAATACTTTTAGTGCTAACATTTTCTTTAGTTCTCTTTTCAAAATACTGTTCACTTTCAAACTGTATTATATTTTGTATGCTGACTTCCAACACAGCTGCGATTTCCTCTAATTTCTTCAGACTTACTTTACTTATTCCTTTTTCGATTTTACTATATCCCGCCTGCGTCATTCCTAATCTGTCAGCCACATATTCTTGAGTATAGTTTTTTAGTTCTCTGATGTTTTTTATGTTATTATTTATATTTACTGCCATCTGTTTAAATTTTATAAATTATACCTCATTAATTAAATTCATATCTATTTACAAATGATAATTGCAAATAAATAATCAAAAACGAACCTTCGCAATAACAAATGTTAATCGTTTGGCGTGTTTTTTATTTTACTGGCATATTTTAAACGGCTTAAATGCACTGAGCTGATATTAAGATAAGATGCGATATGATATTGTGGAACCCGCTGCAATAAAGTGGGAAACTTCGCATTCATCGTTTCATAACGCTCTAGCGGAGAATGCATATAGAATGCTTTAATTTTATCATTCAGAATAAAGAAATAATCTTCTGTAATAAGTCTTCCTAGTTTTTCGCCATTTCTGACCGTACTGTATAAGGTTTGAAGCATTTCAAAAGTTACTTCTATAACTAAAGTATCTTCTACTGCTTGTATCGAAAAACTTGAAGGAATGTTTTTTAAAAAACTTTCATAATCAACACCAAAAGTCCCTTCCAGACAAAAATGAAACGTCTTCTCTTCTCCTTTTTCATCAGTATAATAAATCCGAAGTAAACCTCCTGCAACAAAAAATATCTTACTACAAATTTCATTCTGATTTAAAAGAATGCTTTTTTTGGGAAAAAATGTGCTTTTAAAACTGTTACAACAGTATTCCCATTCCAATTCGTCGATTTCAACATAATTCGAAATGAGTTTATATATGTTCTCTATTCCGTTGTTTTTTAAACTTTCAAATTGTTTTCTCTTCATATTTCTAATTTTTGGCGTGTACATAATCTGTTTAACTTTTAAATTTAATTCTTAGACAAAATTAAATTATTACCGAAGCTGAATAAATGGAAACTTTAAAAGCTTTTAATACAGTTATTAAAAAAACTGCTTTCATTTTATAACTCCGAAAAAAAGAAGAAAATTGTTTTCAAACAAGCCCATTTTCGTTATTCCTAATCGATTTAACAGAAAACGATTGGTGTCTTTTATCTATTTAGTATACTGAATTCAAACACATTAAATATTAAATCCAAAAATATGAAGAAGGAAATCTTAATTTCGACATTACTTTTTTTAAAAAGACTTTTCTTACTGGTGTTGTAGAATTAAAATAAATTTTATCTTCGTTTATAAAACAAAACTTGAAAATTAATTGAAAACTTTTAACAAAAAACTAACCGTACTTGTCTTATATCTGATTGCGATTTATTCTTGCAAAAGAAATGAAGAGGCAAATAATAAAGAAAAAAAACAGCAAAGCATCAAAATAGATAGCACAAAAACAACAGATGATGATCCTATTGTCACATTATTTTCTTTTAATAATGAAAACAATACTGAATTAATTAAAATAGCTGCGAACGGTGCTGGTGATGATGATAAATTTAGTTTGGGTGCAGATAAAATCACAATAATTGTTTCAAAATATAGAAAGAATAAAGAAAGCCTTAAAATTACTCAGCAGGTTACATTACTCGTTAGTGAATTTAATTACATCAACATCGATTCTCATTTTTTACGAAAAAAGATTCAGGGTATAGATTATTTCTTATTTGCATTAAAAGAATCTCCTATGGGTAACGGAGATCCCTCATCATATCTAAGCTATATTATGATTAATACCAATAATTTACAATTTTACAAATTAGGATATATTGGAGAATATACTTTAAGATCCGGTGATTCAATTGATGGTGATTTCACAAAAGATAAAACCTTGGAATCTAATACGACAGTCTATAATGAATTATATCAGTTTGCGTCTAAAAGCAAATGGATATACAAGCCAACAGAAAAAGAAAAGGACATTAATTATTATAAAAATTTTGAACAAAAATGGTATAAAGATAATAATCATGAAGATGAAGAAACCTCAGCTTCCTCTATCATTACGAGCACTTATTACACTGAAAATCTATTTAAATTTAATGGTTTTTACGATGACGACCAAGTAATTGAAAATGCCGATTTTAAAATTGTCTCCTATTTTCGTCATAACATTATTGCATATGACAAAAATAAAAAGTTGTACTTTCCTGTTATTGTAGGATCCTGTGCCCATGGATGTAATAAGGAAATAAAATTTGTTTCTGAAAATGAAATAGAAATTGTATACGAGATGAATACACAAAAAACCGACACTATTGATTTGGATAAAATCAAGTTTACCAACACCCCTATCTGATACTTATAATTTAGCATCAAAATATTTAAATTACAAATGGACTTAAAATTTAGTCATATCGATATTTTAGTAAAAGACCTTCAAACGGCCTGCGATTATTATTCAAAAATTCTAAAGGCAGAAATTTCAAAAAAGTTCACTTGGCAGAGAGACAATCTTCATGTGACTTATGCCGTTGTAAAAATAGGACAGGAAAAATTCATGCTTGTACAGCCTTTTACTGGAAACCTCAAAAATCTTTTGGACAGCAAAGGCGAAGGAACTATTTACCGTCACTGCTATTCAACTCCAGACATCGAAGTGGTTTATGATGAATTGATGGATGTTGGTTTACAGCCCGAAGATGAAAATGGAAATCCTTTATCCAAAGAAAAACTCAATTCACCAAGCGGTGTAAGAATCATTTGGCTGCCTAAACGTTTTGGAGAATTTTCAATCGAAATATTGGAAGAATCAGGACTGGAGGATTTTATGGCCGAGGCGTTTAAAAAAAACTAAGGAGTATATTATTAAGTTTTCAGTCGCAGTCACAGTTTACAGGTCGAAACTGAAAACTGTGACTGAAAACTGTGACTGAAAACTGAGACTGAAAACTGAGACTGAAAACTGAGACTAAAAACTTATTTCAAAGGATTCCCTTCTTTATCCAAAGAACCCGATTTAATGATGATCATTTTATCCAGTTTAACATACTTTTTAATCGCATCGTTTACCTGCTGCAAAGTCGCTTTTTCGATGTCTTTTGGATATTGGTCAATATAGTTTGGTTCCAATCCTCTTTCCATGAAACTTAAAATTGTTCTTGCCATACCGTTTGTGGTAGACATCCCGACTTTAAAACTTCCGATTAGATTGGTTTTCTTGTTTTCCAGTTCTGTTGCAGTGATTCCGTCTTTTACCCATTTATCAACCTGAACCATTGTCGCATCAAGTCCTTTCTGGAATAAATTCGGGTTGAAAGAAGCGTTTACATACCAATAACCTCCCGTTTCTATATTTCCTCCAATTCCGGATGAAATGTTATAAGTTAGACCGTCATTATCACGAACAGTCTGCATTAAACGACCTGCAAATCCAGCTCCCAAAGTATAATTTCCAATGAAAAACGGAATATAATCAGCATCGGCTCTTTTTAAACCCGTAAACTGTCCTATGAATAATTCAGCACTTGGTTTCTCCGGAATTGTCACTACTTCAGTTTTTGAAGCTGCTTTTGAAGCTTCTTCAAATTTTAGTTTTTCCGAAACTCCCCCGTTCCAGTTTTTGAATGATTTTTTTAATGAAGCATTTAAATTCGCTCCTTCTGTATCTCCCACAATAACAAGGCGCATTGATGCAGTACCAAAATATTTTTTATGAAAGGCCTTTACTTCATCTAAAGTCGCTTTTTTAATATTTTCGATATTTTCTTCAACGCTTAAACTGTAATTCGGATTGTTTTTTGGATAAATAGACTGAGATAAAGCGATATCTCCTCTTTCTCCCGGATCATTTAAACTCTGCTGCGCATTTCCGATAAATTGTTGTTTTAAATTCTCGAATTCTTTGGCATCAAACAATGGATTTCTTAATTCTTCAGCCAGTAAAGCAACAACCTGATCCAGATCTTTCTTCAAACATTTAAATCCAATATTGATTTTAAAAGTCGAAGCATTTACGTTTAAAGTCACTCCTAATTTCTGCAGTTTTTCCGAGAATTTGAATTTGTCATTCAGCGTTGTTCCTTTTGACAGCATCGAAGCCGTTAAAGACGGAATACTATTATTTTTCGTTTCGCTCGCATAATTTCCCAATGAAATACTCGCTGCAACAGTTACAAAATCTTTAGCCGAAGTTTTTACTGAAACCACATCGATTCCTACTACTTTTTCTCTTTTATAAGCCGACGACGATTTTTCAATATTTTCACTTGAAACCTTTTCTTCTAAACTATTTTTTATTGATGAGGAAACATCAGCTGGACTTTCTCGATGTAAATGTCCGTCTTGTACATGTCTGTAATAAAATGGTCCATTTTCCGGCATAAAATTGCCTGCCTGAGTTGTATTTTGATTTTGAGAACCAGATTGTTTCGGAATAAAATAACCCGTTGTACTTTGGTCTTCCACCAAATATTTATTGGCCACGCGAAGCACATCAGTCGGAGTTACTTTTTTCAGTCTCTCAACACCCGTTACATAATCCGTCCAGTCTCCTGATGCGATGGCTTCATTTAATTCTGATGCAATTACGCCAGATCCATCACGTGCTAAAACAGTCTGTGCACTGATATTGGCTATCACACGATTTACCTCATCCTGAGTTACTCCCTCTTTCTGAATTTTAGCTACCACTTCGCTGATTTTAGCATCAATATCTTCATGTCTGGAACTTGTCGGAAATCCTACACCAATTGTAAACAATCCCACTTCTTTAAAGTTGGTTGCGCTTGCATAAGAATAAATTCCTAAACGGGTATCTACAAAAGTTTTGTTTAAAATGGAGGAAGCCCCTGAACTTATAATTTCTGCTAAAATATTTAAGGCAGGCAAATCTTCATGGAGCGCGCCAGGAATTTTGTAGGCTTTGTTTACAACGCCCAACTCCCCAGGTTTACTAACCACAATTTTACGTGCCCCGTACTGCTCCGGTTCTTCTGTGTAGGGCTGGGGCATTACATGCGGTGCCTTTGTGATTTTTCCGAAATACTTTTCAATCAGCTCAAAAACATTCTCTTTTCTGAAATCACCGATAATCGTTAAAGTCGCATTATCCGGCCAATAATAGGTATTATAAAAATTCTTCAAAACCTCAATCGGCGCTTTTTCAATATCCGATTTCCACCCGATTGTCGAATGATGATACGGATGCGCGATATATGCCGAAGCCCAGATTTCTTTGTCCAATAAACTGTTTGGGTTGTTTTCACCTCTTTCGAATTCGTTTCGTACAACCGTCATTTCTGCTTCTTTATCTTCTTTTAGTAGTAAAGAATTACGCATCCTGTCCGCTTCAATCTGAAGCGCCAGTTCTATTTTATCACTAGGCAATGTTTCGTAATAGTTGGTTCGATCGTACCAGGTTGTGGCGTTCAATTGCGCTCCAGTATTTTGCAAAACATCGGTAATGGTGTTTCCATTCTTTTTGTTGAAAGTCGGCGTTCCTTTAAACATTAAATGCTCTAAAAGATGCGTTGATCCTGTATTTCCCAAAACTTCATGTTTAGAACCTACGCGATATACAATTTGTACCGTTGCAACCGGCGAGGCATTGTCCTGCAAAAGCAAAACACTCATGCCGTTTGGCTGGTATAAATATTCCTCTATACCACCTAATTCTTTTATTTTCTTAAAATTAACTGATTTGTTCTGCGCTGAAATTAGGGTACAGAAAGCTAATGAGCAGTAGCCCAAAAAGATGTATTTTTTCATTTTTTTGTATTTTTTTAGTTTGCAGTCTCAGTCCCAGTTTTCAGTTTTTAATGGGACTGTAAACTGAGACTGAATACTGAAACTAAGTTTTCTTAAAATAGGTTTTTACAATCAGTGACGTTTCTTTTGTCATCATTATTGACAATTCTTTACTGTCGAACTTTTTAAAGGATAATTGCTCATACCAGTATTTCTTAAATAGTTTCAATGGTTTCATAATGTCTCAGAAATTTATAAGTCTTTCTAGATTTTTAATCAGATTTAAAAGAGCCGTTTTTCACAGCTCTTTTATTCGGTTTTTCTGTTTAATTGTTTTTGCTTACTAATTCAAAATAAAAAATGAAACATCAAAAACCTGTATGAAAATTTGAAGTCTGATTCTCTTGAAAGAATTTGACTTTTTCGAATTCCGTTTCTCTCAGGAGATTCATCATGATGTGTTGAAAAAGGGTCTTAAAATGCTTCCAGAAACTCAGAAATTAAATAAAGAATAAGCATAACAAACAAAAGTCTAAATTCTATTCTTCCTACTGAAATTATAGTTCAGCCTAGAATTATGACGAAGTGTAAATAGAATTTCTCTTTATTTAATCTTAAAAAGCAATTCCACTTGTTTAGGCGGAAGACATTTGGCATCATCACAAGCCATAAACTCGACATTTGCATTAATTTGTTTTGGTGCTTTGTCCTTAATTTTAATGCGCTGTTTAAAAATCGTTTTATTTTCGAAATATTTAATTTTTATTCCATAAATCGGATCATTAACTATACGACCTTCTTCTTCTTTGGTATTTCCTTTTTTAAGATATTCTCCTTTGCCGTCAAAAGAGAATTTAGTTGGCAGAGGTCCATCTTCAGGTACAGTTTGTGAATACAAATGCCAGCCTTTTTCAATAGCCGCTTTGGCAATAAGTTCATATTCTGATCCTGATATTTTCACGACGCTTGTCGTCCATTTTACCGGATTGTATACTTGTGCACTGACAACTGCTGAAAACAAAATCATCAGTATTGCAATTATTTTTTTCATTTTGTGGTATTTTTTTAAGTCTTATTTACCAGCTAAACAACTATTGGGAAGGTAAGTTTTGACTATTTATTTTTGAAAATTTCGCTTAGATCTTTATCCATTTTCGCATCATCTTCTTCGCCTCCATCATATCTGGCAACTATAATTCCGTTTGGATCTACTAGAATTTTGGTTGGAAGAACATGAATGTTATAACCGTCGCTGATGTCTTTTTCAGGGTTTATTTTTTCATAAGTTCCTTCTTTATACTGAAGTCCTCTCAAAACATGCTTCCATACTCCGATTCCGTCTTTTTCGACTGCTTTTCTCCATTTGTCATGCGCTCTGTCATCGTCTGAAACACCTAAAATTTCCAATCCTTTTGATTTGTATTCTCCATACAGTTTCAATAAATGCGGATTTCCTTTTCTACAAGGCACACACCATGAAGCCCAAAAATCAACCAAAAGATATTTTCCTTTAAAATCATCCAGTTTAATTGGATTTCCGTTGATGTCTGTAGTATTGAAAGGCCCTGCCGGTGCGCCTGGAACTCCTTTTTTCATGTTCTCTATATCGGCTTCTAAACTTTTAGCCATTGTTCCTTTTTTGTATAATGGATTGAAGCTGTCATAATAAGCTTTAGCTTCGTCATACTTTAGATTTCTTGAATTCATTCGTAATAACTGTAAGCTGTAATAAGATTTCGGGTTCTCTTTCATGAATTTGAAAGCTGCATCTTCATACTCTTTATACATTGGCTCTAAGCGTCCTCTGGCATCATTGTCTTCATATTTTATTGCTTCCAGAACTTCTTCGCTTTTTTTAGCCGCTCTAGCATCATCATACTTTTTTCTGATGGCATCAAACTGATCCAATTCTTTTTTATATTTTAATTTAATCTTGTCGATACTGGCATCAAACTTATAAGCATCGTCTTGTGCTTTAGAACCTTTTAGTTTGGTCTTTTTAAAATCTGCGTAGTTCAACTGTAAAGTCATTGGCGTCGCTTCTGCGAAAAGAGAGACATAGGCTTTGTCAGTCATTTTTCTTTGATCTGAAGTATTGGCAATTGCAATGTATTCTACAGGATCTTCCAATTCTCCACTGATCTGAAACTTTCCTTTAGTTACCTGAACAGTGTCGGTTTTTTTTCCATGTAAAAAATAAATTTTACCATCTGTTAAACCTGTAACAGTTCCGTCTATTTTAAATTTCCCCTGAGCTTCACATTCATTTGCGAAACCTTGAAGCAGCAAGCATACAAGTGCTGTTTTTATTATATTTAAACTTTTCATTTGCTTTCTTTTTAGTTTTAACTAGGCATTATTTGGTCTTAAAAATCTTTGCTAGATCTTCGTCCATTTTTTTATCATCAGCTTCGCCTCCATCGTATCTTGCCACGATAATTCCGTTTGGATCTACTAAAATTTTAGTTGGTAACGAATGAATATTGTAGCCTTCGCTAATATCCTGATCTACATTAATTCTTTCGTAAGTTCCTTCTTTATACTGAAGTCCTCTCAAAACATGCTTCCATACCCCGATTCCATCTTTTTCAACTGCTTTTTTCCATTTATCTTCGTTTCTGTCATCATCAGAAACACCTAAAATCTCTAAACCTTTTGGTTTATATTCTGCATACAATTTCAATAAATGCGGATTCCCTTTTCGGCATGGCACACACCACGAAGCCCAAAAGTCTACTAAAACATATTTCCCTTTAAAATCTTCCAGTTTTAATGGATTGCCGTTGATATCTTTGGTATTAAAAGGTCCTGCCGGCACACCTGGAATACCTTTCTTCATTTTTTCGATTTCAGTTGCTAAATATTTGGCCGTTTTAGTCTCTTTGTAAAGCGGATTAAAACTGTCATAATAGCCTTTCGCTTCGTCATAAGTCATTCCGTTTAAATAGTATAAAAGAGTACTAATACTAAAATAAGATTTCGGATTATCCTTTAGAAATTTCAATGTCGCTGCTGTAATCTCTTTATAGGCAGGCTCCAACAGTTCTTTTGCATCATTGATTTCGTATTTGATTGCCTCTGTCGTTTTCTCGTCTTTTTTTGCTGCCACGGCATCATCAAACTTTTTATGAAGTGCTTCAACTTTATCAAACTCTTTTTGATATTTTTTCATGATTTTATCTCGAATAGCATCATACCTATAGCTGTCATCCTGAGTTTTTGATCCTGTCAAAATAGCTTTTCTAAAATTTGAATAGTCTAGTTTTAAAGTCTGCGTTCCCGGCTCTGTCAAAACAGATGTAAAGGTTTTTTCGTCCCTGTAATTAATTTCAGCATCTTTTGCCACACTAAGATTATAGACCGGTTCGTCCATTTCTCCCTCAATTTGAAACTTGCCGTTTTTTACTTCTATAGGCACAACTGCATTGTTCTTATACGTATAGATTTTACCGTTAGTCAATCCTGTAATTGTACCATTTATGTGGAATTTTTGCTGTGCTGTCGCTTTAAAATTAAAAACGGACAAAAGCAGACTTAAAATGGTTATTTTGATTACACCTAAATATTTCATGGTTGTTTATTTTTAAGTTTTTCAGGTTTTATAAACTTTCAATTTTGGTTTTTAATGTCAATACCCTTGCGTTTGGTTCATCTCCTTTGTCAGTAGATTTTTTGATATAAGCATTGATATTTTCCAAACCTTTTTCTTTATTGGCAGTTTTCAAATAAAGACTTGCCAGACAAAAATTTACAGCCAATGATTCTGGATCCGTATTTTTCACGCTTTCAACCATTGCAATTGCTTTTTGTTCTAATCCTGCTTTATCCAAATCAGGGTTAACCGCTACGCTGTAAGCTGTATTGATATATGAACCCAATGCTTCTTTCTGATTTTTTGCAAATGTTTCGTCTGCTTGTTTTTTATTAAAATCAAACCATTTATCGTATTGTTTTTGGGCTAAATAATGCTGTCCGTAGTAATATGTTTTATACTGACTTTGCTGTGGAGACACATAATCTTTTTCTGTTTCTGCAATCGCTTTATCCAGTTCCGGTAATGTTTTTTTTGTCGCTACTTCTACTAAATATTTTGAAATTGCAGTTCCAACTACATAATCATAGCTTTCTTTTCCGATGTAAGGTTTATCGATAAAGGCTTTTTTATTTTTAATTAAGTAATTGTAAACCTTGCTTTTGTAGTCAACTCCAGCGTGTGCGATAACCGTAAAACCATTTTCTGTTACATAGTGCTCTGGTTTCATTGTTGGAATAACATCCTTGCCTACTTTTTCAATAGCATCCAATTTATACGCTGTATATAAAGCTTTTACATATTGAGCCAAAAAAGCAAAATCACGATTTCCCGACTGATATTGTTTCTCAAGGTTGTCTAATTGTTTGGAAGGATCGAAAGCTATTTTTGCCTGCTCAATAAAATCTTCTGCTTTTTCTGCACCTGTAGCTCTGTGTACCACTTTCCCATCAGCATCCATAAAAAGCAGTGTTGGATAAGCACTTACACTGTAAGTTTTCGTTAATTCAATTCCTTCGCCTTTTTCCATATCCATCTTGATGCTTACAAAATTGGCGTTCATATAATCTCCAACATGCTGTTGTGGAAATATATCTCTAGCCATCATTTTGCAAGGACCGCACCAAGTGGTAAAACAATCCATAAAAACCAGTTTCTTTTCTGCTTTGGCCTTTGCCAAAACTTCTTTAAATGTGCTGTGTTCAAAGGAAATTCCTTGTGCACTCAGCTTTGGAAGCGCCAATAACATTACTACTACAATTGCGATTTTTTTCATTTTTTGTTGATTAAGATTTGTTGTTGTTATAATTTTTTTCTTTTAAAATATCTTAATTAAAAGACATAAGTCAGGCAGCTCACTTATAAAAAATAAGCGAATTCTTATATTCTGAATTTCAAAATGAAATACAAGGTTAGAGAAGTATTATAGAGGAAAAAGCACTTCTCTAACCTGTAATTTAAAGTTTAATACGATGGGTTTTGTTTGATAATGTGATTCCCAGCATCTATAGATTCTGTTGGAATTGGCAAAATAAATTTATCCGAATTCGTAGCCGATGCTTTTACATCCGATACTTTAAATCCTGTACCAAATCCGTCAACGTAATCATATCTGATTAAATCAAACCATGATTCGCCACCTTCGGCATACAATTCGGCTAATTTTTCATAACGAACTGCTGTTAAAAATTGTGCTAAAGAAATGGTACTTGGATAAGTTTCAAAACCATTTCCGCCGGTTGTTGTGGCTCCAGCTCTCGTTCTAATAGTATTTATAGCAGAAAGCGCTTCTGGAGTTACAGCATTGTTCGCTCTTGCACTGGCTTCTGCCAAAATTAAATACACTTCTGCCATACGCATGTGGTAAAACAATTCATTTGTCCCTGTGGTAAAATAAGAAGTATATTTTGTGCTGTAATAGCCTCCATATTGCAGATTATTTATAAAAATAGAGGTTCTCGTGGCATCGTAAGTGATATTTTGCGATCCGACTGTAATACTTCCTGCAATAGCATTTTTATAAACCTGAGAAACACTGGCTGAAAATCCGCTGTAGTAATTTCCAATTCCCAATCCTGCATTCGATTCTCCTGCACTACCAAACAGAATTTCAGAACTTGTAAAAATGGCAGCCGAATCGTGATCGTCAAAAATAGCTCCGTAAGTTGGTTCTAATTTAAAATTTGAATTTGTTGCATCAATAATGCTCTTACACAAAACAGCAGCGTTCGCATAATCGCCTTTATACAATAACACTCTTGCTTTTAAACCTTTGGCAAAGGTTTTATTGGCATACTTTTTACTTCTAAGAACTGGAGCATTTGCAATTCCTTCATCTAAGTCAGCGATTATAGCGGCATAAGTTTCTGCCACTGTATTTCGTGGACTAATTTCAGAATTCTTTACTGGGGTTGTTCTAATTAAAATACCATATTCTGAATTCACATCATAAAACTGACCAAAAGTGCGAAGCAGGTAAAAATGTCCCAATGCTCTTAGAATTTTAGCTTCAGCCAAGATTTCCGCTTTTCTTTCCGGATTGGTAAAAACTTTACTATCTAATTCGGTTACTTTTTCAATAAGCCAGTTTGTGCGATTGATCAAATCATACAATCCGCCATAGATGTATTGTGTATCCGAAGCACCTGCCGCAATTGGATTATTGGATGACCAACCTACTTTTTCTGGTACTGAGGCATAAGATGATCCATTATTGCTGTAACCGCTCATAATATCGGAAACTAAATAAAAGATCGGAAAAGCGCCACCAGAACTTTTTTGTCTAAAAGTAGCATAAGCTCCAGTCAGTGCTAATTCCGCAGCCGACTCACTATTAATTGCAGTATCTGCTTCTAAAGCATAGGGCGGTTTATAATCGTCTAGATCTTCTGTTAACTGGCATGAAGCTACGGTAAACATGGCAGCACTTACTAAACCTATGTATATATATTTTAAATTTTTCATTTCTGTCTTTTTTACAATTATTTACTATGAATTAGAAAGTAACATTTAGAGCAAATGTAAAAGTCCTGATGTTTGGATAAGAGTTTCCGCCGTCACTTGTAAAACCAGTTGATCTGTTCGCAAAAGAGCTCCCAACAACATCTTCTGGATCCAACCCTGGATAATCTGTAATAGTAATTAAATTATTACCACTCAGCGATAATCTTACTTTGCTCAGACCTGTATTTTTAAATAAACTTGAAGGCAGATTGTATCCTATAGAAGCCGAACGTAATTTAATATAAGACGCATCTACAACAGATCTTGAAGTGGCTATGTAGCCGTGTGTTGGAGAAGCGTATCTAGCATAAGGCGCATCTGGATTTTCTGGAGTCCAAGTCTGAAAAACTTCACGAGTAGGATTCGTAATAGCATTAGTGTAATAAAGATTCGAAATTTTCTCGTACTCTCTTTGTGCTCCTTGCGAAAAATTCCAGTTCATGGTAAAATCCCAATTTTTATAGGAGACTGTATTGTTCCAACCTCCAAAATAATCTGGATTAATGTCTCCAATTGGACCACGGTCTAAGGTTGTGATTTTTCCGTCGCCGTTAATATCTTTAAAAATATAATCTCCAGGCTGTGTCAGCGTACTTTGATAAACACCTCCTGCAGCAGCATTAAGCGCATCGATTTCTGCTTGAGTCTGTGCAATTTTCACTACATCATAACCTGTAATAACACCAAGTGGTTTTCCTTGAATAACGGTTTGAGATCCTGCGTTTCCTCCATATAAATTGTCTACATTATTTTTTACAGTTGAAATATTAAATGAAGAATTCCATCTGAAATTTTTGGTTCTAAAAATATCTACACCAATTAAAAATTCCCAACCTTTATTAGACACATCTGCCACGTTTGTATTCCAACTGATTGATCCTGTTTCGTAAGGAAGTGGTGTAAACAAAATAATTCCTGAGGTATTTTTTTCAAAATAAACCAACTCTCCAGTTACACGGTTGTTAAATAAGCTAAAATCAAGTCCTAAATCCAATTGATCTGTTTCTTCCCATTTAATTTTAGAGTTAGGAACTCCTGTAACAGCTATACCATTTTTTCCATCATAAAAAGAATCACCATTTTCTAAAGATTGATAATAAGCCAAATAAGTAAATGACGGAAGATTATCAGAACCTGTTCTACCAATTGAAGCTCTTAACTTTAACTGATTGATAAAAGAGACTTCTTTCATGAAATCTTCATTGTGTATATTCCATGCTAAAGCTCCTGAAGGGAAAAATCCGTAACGGTTATCTGGTCCAAATTTGGTCGATCCGTCTCGTCTGGCTGTAACTGTGGCCAAATATTTTGATTTATAACTGTAATTTATCCTTCCAAAAATCGAATTAAGCCCCTGTTCCACACTTTCGCTTTCAACACTGTCCGTAAAATTAGAAGAACCAATATTGATTAAAGTGTCATCATCAGGAAAGCCTCTGTAGTGTTGTGCATCTGCATCATATCTAGTGTGATTCCAAGAAACACCTGCAACAGCATCAATTCTGTGATTTTCGCTAATAGTTTTATTGTAACTTAAAGTGTTTTCAAAAGCCGTTGTCCATCCTTCATTATGCTGTACGTCTAGTCTTGCTCCTGGTCGATCATAGTACAATGCATTAAATAAAGCCGTAGTACTTTTTGAAGTGCTGAATGTATTCGATTCATCCGAATTTACACTGGCGTTCAACTGAGATTTAAATTTTAATCCGCTAATAATTTGGATTTCACCGTAGATAGAACCTATCAAATTTTTTGAAAGCGCTTTTTTTCTAGTCTGCATTCCGTCTCCCAGAGCAGTGTATTGCTCTCCATAGTTTCCTACGAAAGTTGAATAAGAGCCGTCTTCGTTGTATGCTGGAAGATCAGGTCTAAAACTTCCAAGGGCAAGAGAAGAAAATCCTTTATTTTTATTAATTGAATAATTGTAATTAACCGATCCTCCTACTTTAAAAGAATTAGTTACATTGACATCTAAATTAGTACTGAAAGTGTAACGCTTAAAATCATTCTCAATCATAACACCTTCTTGGTCAGAGATTCCGGCAGACATCATATAATTGACTCTTTCGCTTCCTCCATTCACATTAAAACTGTACTGTGTCCATAAAGCATTTTTGTTGGTAATTAAGTCTTGCCAGTTGGTATTGGCTTTTCCAAAATAGGTATCCGGACTATTTACAATAGCATACTCCTGCGGGAAATACGGCCAATACATTGGTGGATACTCATTTAAAGTCTGCTGCGCTTTCTCAGTAGAAAATTTGATGTATTCATCTGCAGCTAAATAATCGTAGGTTTTTACCGGATTTTGAAATGTACTTGCAGCATTAAATGAGAATTTAGGTGCCTGATTTCTCTTTCCTCTTTTTGTAGTTACAATAATAACCCCGCTTGCCGCTCTAGAACCGTAAATTGCAGCCGCAGAAGCATCTTTTAAAACATCAATACGTTCTACATCATCTGGATTAATTGCTAAAAGTGGATTTTCTCTTGAACCGTAATTAATCAATCCCAAACTTTCAGAGTTTGGCGTAATTGAGATTGGTGTTCCGTCAATCACATATAAAGGCTGGTTATCTCCTCTAATTTGTGTTAAACCACGAATGTTAACAGAAGAACCTGATCCAGGTGACCCGCCTCTGCTCGATACATTTACCCCCGGAATTTTCCCAATCAATGCATTATCAATCGTTTGTGTTTTAATCTGTTGAATATCTTCTGATGTTATCGAACCTACAGAACCTGTAAGGTCTTTCTTTTTCGTTGTTCCATAACCCACCACCATTACTTCCTCAAGAGCACTTACTTCTTCTTTCAATACAATTGAATAATTGGTTTTGCTTTTTGTGATTTCTTCAGTGTACAATTGAAAACCTATACCACTTGCTACAATATAATAACCAACTTCGGCTGTAATGCTGAAAGTTCCATCAAAGTCAGTTGTAGTTCCTCTGATAACGAAGTTTTTGTTGTTTACAGCACCAGTTGGTTTGTAGCTGGAAACGTAAACCGTAATACCGGGAATTGGTTGCCCGTTTACATCCGTAACTTTTCCTTTTATTTCGATGGCCTCGGCAGTATCTGTTTTTGGTGTCTTCGATACCGCAATCTCTTTGATAATAATAGTATTATTGCCCGCAACTTCATATTTGAAATTTCCTCTTGAAAGGCTTTTCTCTAAAAGAGTATTAACACTTATCTCCCCCTTTTCAAGTTCAATTTTTGGAAGATTATCAAACATATCTGAGCGATAGACAAATCTGTATTTTGTCTGCTTTTTAATGATCTCAAAAACTTGATCAACAGTAGCTTTTTGGTTATTCTTAATTACAATTTTTACATTTTGGGATAAAAGTTCTAACGGAGTAAAGCTGAAAAGCGCCAGAGAAAGAAAAAGAATAATGGTTCGCATAATTAAAGTAGAAATGTTTTTTCTTGTGGAGAAAACATCTTTAATAATTTTAATTTTCATAATTTTGGTTTTGGTTTATCAGTTAATCTTGAATTAATTATAAGTCCTATCACGGGAAAAGATGGTTTGTACTTCGACCCACTAACCACTTTTCCCTTTTTTATCAGCTTATAATTTCTTTTCTTACTTAAAAATTACAGTCTTTTGGTTTATTTCATACGGTATCTTGTTTGTGTTACTAATTATATTTAAAATTTCCTCTATTTTCTGATCTTTATCTAGTATTCCATTAAATGTGCTGTTTTCTATAGCTTTATTTTTAAATACGGTTTTGATGTCGTACCATCTTTCCAGTACTCTCATAATATCTTTTAAAGGCATTTCCTGAAAACTGAAAATTCCTTCTTTCCACGAAACTTCATTAAACACATCGACAGCTGCAACGCGAATATTGTGGTTTTCTAATACCGACTGATCTCCAGGTTTTAGAATAGTCGAATTGAAAGAACCTGTTAAGTGTACTTTACCTTCAACGAGTGTTGTATAAATAGTTTGATTGTCCTGATACGCTTTGATATTGAATTCGGTTCCTAATACTTCAACATTCTGGTTTTGCGTCAATACATTAAAATGTGAACCTTTGTGCGCTGTACTTGGAGAAACATCAAAATAAGCTTCGCCATAAACCAATTCCACCTGACGTGGCTGTCCATCTACAAAACTTACAGGAAATTTCAGTTTTGATTCGGAGTTTAACCAAACTTTTGTGCCGTCTGCTAATTTTATAAAAAACTGTCCGCCTCTTGGTATCGTTAAATAATTGTATGCAATTGTATTTTTAGCGGTATTATCATTTTTATAAATAATCTCTGTTCCATTACTATGCACCCCAGTTGAATTATATACTGAACCTTTGCCTAAAGCAACCTGCTCTCCACTTGCCAAAACCAAAATCGCTTTGTCTGTTCCTGGAGTAATAACTGATTTGGTTACAACCACTTTGTTTGGCTCGTTTTCGATTAAATGATTTTTAGAGAAATAGAGAGTAGATCCCAATATAAGAACTGCAACGGCGGCGGCATATTTCCAGATCTGCAATTTCTTAACTGGTACATCAATTTTACTTTGAATAGCTTTCCAATCTTCTTTTTTATTAAACTGTTGTAATAGAACAGCACGTTTTTTTAAAAGTTTTTCATCGGTAAGATGTTTCAGTATATATTCTTTATCCGAATCTGTAAATAAATCAGAATCGGCAAGTGATTCTGGTTTCTCTCGTTTTAAAATGGAGGAAGCAGTTCGACTGGAAAGGTCAATTATTTTATCAAAAATAGACATCTTAAAATGTGTTTATAATGCTAAGACGACAAAACGAAAAACGAGGGTGAAAAAAAGTAAAAAAAAATTATATTTTTTTTAAGCAATTCTAAAATACCATGAATTTTTGACAGTAGTAAACAGAAATCAATACCTAAAAAACATCAATTTCTAATCTCAAATACAAATGCAATAATGAAGAAACAATCTTTCAGCAGGGGTTTTAAGCGTTTGTAGGCAATCTTTTTCTGTGTTTTAATGGTATTTAAAGAAACACCTAATTCTTCTGAAATTTCGGTGTTGCTAAGTCCTTTAATGCTCAATTTTATAATCTGTGCACATTTTGCGGGTAGCGTATTTACTGCTTTTTCTATCAATAATGAAGTTTCGGAAATAACCACTTCTCTCAAAAAGAATGGATCTGTTTCCATTTGAGCAAAATCAGTTTTACCAAGTGACTCTGTCACTTTGTAATGCCTGCTTTTTAAATAATCAAGAGATCGATTTTTGACAGACGTGTACAAATAAGATTTGATTGCGGCATCGTTATGAAATTCAATTTTTTCTTCCCAAATCTTAATAAAAACTTCTTGTACAATATCTTTTGAAACTTCTATATTCTCAATATACTTGTTGGAAAATAAGCACAACGAAGGATAGAGCGTATTAAAAACGCTTTTGTATTCCTTTAATGTTAAACACTGCACTCCCATATTTCCTTTTCGAAGGCTTTAAAAACTTAATTTATAACTCTTTATTTGCATTTCTTTTTATTAAGAAATTGCTCATTCAAGTAAAAATTAAATCGTTATTTTAAATGCTAATATAAATAAATTGTTAATTGATGCGTAAATTACAAGGAATCTGAAAAATTTCCTTGCTTCTTCATCTTAGCTAAAAAATTAGAATTACTATCCTACCATCTCATTAAATAGTGCCTTTTTTACGATTTTGATATTTAAATAAATCAAAAATTACCTGATCTAGAAAAAAGCTAAATTAAACAAAAATTACACTTTTAATAGTCAAAGTAAGATTATACTACATATTTAACATTTAATATTCACACATACCGAGATATATTCAAAAACAAGAACAAAAAAATAACATACGATATTTCTGAAGAAAATAAGATGACTTAATTCAGTGCCTCTTAATCTTTAATTATTGCATATACTCTTAAACACAAATTTATATAAATTCTATAGAATTAATAGATAATAATTTTAGACTAAATTGTTAAATATCGACCTAACTTTTCTTAATCGCGCTTAATCAACTAACATTCTGACATTTAAATTTCATAGACCTCATTATTCAAAAATAAAAAAAACTGTTTTATACTAAGAAAATTCTCAAAACGCTACTTCTAATTACCTAAAATATTCTTCAAAAAACAGAAATAAAAGCTATAATTTGAGAAAATATAATATATTTGCCTCCACAATAGAAAAAAATGAGCAATCAAATTATTACCCTTATTATTAGCAACGATATTATTATCAATCGATATTAATAAGGGAAATTTTTATATAAAAGTATTACAGTACAATTTTAAAAACCTCCCGTAATGGGAGGTTTTTTTAGTTTAGGACTAAAATGAAAAATTTAACGTCAATCATTATTATCTCAATTATCATTATTCATTCCCCGTGATGAGTCAGGATTGTATTGTATAATAAAAACCTTTCTCATCCTACCGAGAAAGGTTTTTTTTTGATCCAAACTGAACTGAATCCACCATAACTTAAAAATATTTTACTAACAAATAAGCATTAAACATCCAATGAAAGAGCAATACACGCTAACATTTTACACCGAAGATCAAATGGGATTAGTCAGCAAAACCGCTGTTATTTTTTCGAGAAGAAAAATCAGTTTTGAAAGTTTTAATATTTCATCTTGTGAAATTAATAGCATGTACCGATTTACCATTGTTGTTACGGAAACCTTTGAGACAGTACGAAATCTAGCGTTGCAAATTGAAAAAATTATTGATGTTTATAAATGTTATTGGAGTACAAATTCTGAAATCGTTTACACACAAACCGCTTTATTTAAACTTCCTACTCATGTAATTATCGAAGAAAAAGTACAAGATTTGTTGAAACAGCATAATGCCCACTACAAAATTTTGGAAAGAGATTATATTATTTTTGAAGTCACACAGCAGGAAACACAAATTGATTTTTTGACGAAAGAATTAACAAAACACAGCATTATAGAATTTGTCAAAAGTCCTAGAGTTGCTTTAATTAAATCTGGAAAAGGTTTTACAGATGAATTGGAAGGTTTTTAATGGAACTCGTCTTTTTACAATTCGAAATGTTGTTTAAAGTGTTCAAGATGTCATTTGTCTAATTTTAAATGAAATAATGAAAAATATTATTTATTTAGTACAATAAAGTTTCCATTATCTTTAAACTAACCTTACCTATTTCTAAAATAAAATTTTATGCAGTCTCGAAGAAAATTTATCAAAAATGCCGGCATTTTTTCTGCTGGATTATTGGCTATTCAATCCGAAGCATTTGGATTTAATTCTAATCTTTACGAATTTCCGTTAAAAGATTTTGTATCCCAGAGACCACCTTTGGCAGAACGTAAATTTACCAGTAAAGCAATTGAGGCTGCTATCGTAAAAGTTAAAAAACAAATTGCCAATCCTGAGTTGGCTTGGATTTTTGAAAACTGCTTTCCTAATACACTTGATACTACGGTTGAATTTGAAGTGATAGACGGTAAACCTGATACCTATGTAATTACGGGTGATATTGATGCGATGTGGCTTCGCGACAGTACAGCGCAGATCTGGCCTTATATACCGTTTGTGAAACAAGATCCAAAACTGGCTGAATTGGTAAAAGGAGTTATAAACCGTCAGGCGAAATGTATCCTTTTAGATCCTTACGCTAATGCCTTTTACAAAGATTTCAATAAGGAAAGTGAATGGAAAAATGATTTAACAGACATGAAACCAGGAGTCCATGAACGAAAATGGGAAATCGACAGTTTATGTTATCCTGTTCGTCTGGCTCATGGGTATTGGAAAGAAACTGGTGATATTTCTATGTTTGACAGTCATTGGAAAGAAGCCATGAAACTAGTTGTAAAAACCTTTAAAGAACAGCAAAGAATGGACGGCAAAGGTGGTCCGTACAGTTTTCAGCGTCAGACGGCTTGGGCTACAGACGGCGTTCCATTAGCAGGTTATGGTTATCCTGTAAAACCTTGTGGTTTGATCGTTTCGACTTTCAGACCAAGTGATGATTCAACATTATTTGGTTATTTGATTCCAAGCAATATGTTTGCGATTGAAATATTAGGGTATCTAATGGAGATTTTCTCTCTTCCTGCTTTAAAAGACGAGGATTTGGTAAATCAAGCGAAAGAACTTAAAGAACAAGTTCAAAAAGGATTAAAAGAACATGGAATTATTGATCATCCTAAATACGGAAAAATTATTGCTTTTGAAGTCAATGGATACGGAAGTTTCCATATGATGGATGATGCCAATGTGCCTTCTTTACTATCGCTTCCCTATTTGGGTGCCATCGCTCCTGATGATCCTTTATATTTGAATACCAGAAAATTGGTCTTATCTGAAAATAATCCGTTTTTTTATAAAGGAAAAGCAGGAGAAGGTATTGGAGGTCCGCATACCGGCGTAGACACCATCTGGCCGATGAGTATTGTTTTGAGAGCCATTACGAGCATTGATGAACAGGAAATAAAAAAATGTATCAGTAATTTGATAAAAACGAATGCCGGTACTGGTTTTATGCACGAATCCTTTCATAAAGATGATGTAGCTAAATTTACACGCAAATGGTTTGCCTGGGCAAACACTTTGTTTGGCGAAATGATTGTACATACCAGTCTAAAATATCCTCAAGTTTTAAAAGATAAAAACTTGTAAAACAAAGAGCTTTCATCAAAAGTATTAGATAAAAAAATACGCTTCGAGAAGCGCAATATTTATAGCAAAAAATAGAATTTTACAATATAAAGCACCAGCGGAGCGACATACAAAAAATTGAAAAAATACGTCGCTCCGCTGGTGCTTTGCTGTCGATACTAACATGATTTCTATAAATATTGCACTTCTCCGAAGCTAATAAAAAAGCTGCCTTTTTTAGACAGCTTGTTTTTTTTTTAATCTAAAAGCAATCTTACTATTTCAAATTACTTAATAAAATCCATAATATCGGCATTAATTCTATCTGCATCTGTTGTGGGCATGCCGTGGCAAAGACCGGGATAGGTAATTAATTTTCCGTTTTTCAATAACTTTTCTGCTCTCAATGCTGTCACTTTATAAGGAACAATCTGATCGTCTTCTCCGTGAAGAATCAAAACTGGAAAATCAACACTTTTTAGATCTTCAGTAAAATCAGTTTCAGAAAATGCTTTTATGCAGTCGTAATGTGCTTTGATTCCTCCATTCATTCCCTGACGCCACCAATTGTCCTGAATCCCTTTTTTGATATTAGCCCCTTCTCTATTGTAGCCGTAAAAGGGAAAAGTAATATCCTGATAAAACTGCTGTCGATTATTTGCTGTATTAAAACGAATGTCATCAAAAACTTCAATAGGCACTCCATCTGGATTATTGGCATCTTTAATCATGTACGGAGTTACAGCGCTGATCAAAATGACTTTAGAAACTCGGCCTTTGCCATATTTAGCAGCATAATGAATTGCTTCTCCTCCTCCTGTTGAGTGACCAATATGAATAGCATCTTTTAGATCTAAAAATGCTGTCAGTTCTGCTACATCTGCTGCATAAGTATCCATTTCATTGCCTATATACGTCTGAGTAGATCTTCCGTGACCTCTTCTATCATGGGCAATAACTCTAAATCCTTTATCCAAGAAAAACAACATCTGTGCGTCCCAATCATCTGCCGACAAAGGCCAGCCGTGATGAAAAAAAATAGGCGTTCCTGTACCCCAGTCTTTGTAATAAATCTCTGTTCCGTCTTTTACTTTAATTTTAGCCATTTTAATTTCGTTTTAATTGTTATTATAGATTTTCATACCATTCTAAAATATAATCTGCTACTGCTTCCCAGCCTGGTTCTCCGCAGATGAAGTGACTTTTTCCGGGAAAAATTTTTAAATCTACCTGACTGTTTTTGTCTTTATATTTCCGAGCCAGCGTTGTTGTAAGTGAAGCTGGAAAAATAGCATCGTTAGCGCCTCCTATAAACAGAATTGGTTTATGAGGTTTTTTAAAATCAATATTCGAAAAAGAGTTTAAAACCAATTCTCTGCTTACTTTATAACTTTCTGGAACTGCAATAGTATCAAATGCTTTTGCCCTGTCCCTATGCTGTAAAGTGTTAAAAAAACATCTGTCATACCAATCACGGCTTCCCATAAAATATTTGCTGGAAGAGAAAAATCCAAAAGCTGGAAGCACCGATTTTAAAGTTGCAAAAGGTGGAAATACATTTTTTGGTGGCGCACCATCTATGCTTACCACCGCAGTTGCTTTGTCTAATTCTAATAATTTCATTGCTGCCATTCCTGCCATCGAATGACCAATTATAAGCGGTTTTTCAGACAGGCTGTCTGCCAGTTTTGCGATATTATTTACTACATCAATAAAACCGGTTTTGATAAGATCAGGATGAACTGTTTTTCTTAAATCTGAAGGATTTCCTCCATGACCGGGATTAGCAGGAGTGTAAACCGTATAACCTTTCTGTTCATAACGTTCTTTCCACTTTATCCAACTGATGTCGTTTACAAAGTTTCCATGAACAAGAATAATGGATTTTGATTTTGTCATATAATTGATATTTAATTAGTAAATAGCTTTTTATAATTACAGTAAAATCCAGTTTTTTCAAACTGTCTCAAAAATCAAATTTGGAAGACGTGGTTTATTACAAGAAATAAAACATGCTTTTTTAGCCGATCTGATAGCGAAAAAGAAAATGCAAGAAGCGTGCTAAACAACTAATTTACTAAATATCAGCTAAATACACCTAAAATTAGTTTTACTATTAGTTATATTTCGCAAATTCATTATATATCGTAGAATTTTTTTTTTTGAAGCTCACTAAAAATATAAGTTAACAAAGAAAAAAGGAATTGGCACATTATTAGAATCCTTTTTTCAACACATTAAATCTTTAGAATTATGAGCTTATATCAACTTCAAAAAACGGCAATTGTACTAATCGATCCCTTTAATGATTTTCTTTCTGAAGGAGGAAAATTATATCCTATAACAAAAGAAACCGTTGAAGGAAACGGAGTCGTTCAAAACATTAAAAAGCTGTTGACAGCAGCAAGAGAAAAGAAAATACTCATTGTATACGCTCCTCACCGGCACACAGAAAAAAATGATTATTTAAACTGGAAATTTATGGCTCCATCGCACGCAGGAAGCAAGAATATTACCTTGTTTGAAAAAGGTTCTTGGGGAGCCGAATTTTATCCTGATTTGATAATGCAGGAAGGCGATCTTCTTGCTCAAAATCATTGGACAGCCAGCGGATTTGCCAATACGGATCTGGATTTTCTTTTGAGACAGCATAACATTGATCAAATTGTTATTGTTGGAATGCGAGCCAATACTTGTATTGATTCAACAGCAAGATTTGGCGTGGAACTTGGCTATCATGTAACTTTAATCAAAGATGGAATTGGTGCTTTTAATTGGGAAGAAATTAAAGCAACGGTTGAAACCAATTTTCCTAATTATGGACATGTACTTTCTTCTACAGATGAGTTTATCCAACAGATTCATCTTTAATTAGATTATTGTAAAAAATGTTTCACGCAGATTTAAAAAGATTTCAGCAGATAAACGCAGATCTATCATAAATCTGTCCAAATCTGTAAAATCTGTATAAAAAACCTGTTATATAAGCTAGTTTCTATTCTCTATTCTCTATTTTCCAAAGGCAGTATAAATTTAAAAGTACTGCCTTTTCCAAGTTTACTTTCGGCCCAAATTTCGCCTCTGTGTTTTTTTATAAATTCATGACAAAGCAGTAATCCTAAGCCGTTTCCGATTTCATTTTCGGTGCCTTTTTGGATTACTTTTTCATTAATTTTAAAAAGCTTTTCTTGTATATGGAGCGGAATTCCAATTCCGTTATCACGAATAGATACCTCGACTTTTTTATTGGTTTTCTGAAGACTTACAACAATTTCTCCATGCTGTTCTGTAAACTTAATAGCATTGGTTAAAAGGTTTCTTAAAACAGTATCAATCATATCTTTGTCCATCATTGTGCTCACAGTTTCTATTGATTCGAATCTTAAATCTATGTTTTTATGTAATGCCACACTTTTGTGCAGTTTTATGTTTTCTTCAATTAAACTGTTTAATTCACATTTTTTCGGATTGTATTCGATCATTCCTGTCTGCATTCTGGACCAATTTAAAAGGTTTTCGAGCAGTTTATAAATATTCTTGTTCGAATCATGAAGCATTTCTGTAATTTCCTTGATTTCTTCACGGCTGTAAGTATCGATTTCCTGAGACAAAATTTCCGACAAAGCCAGTGAAGAACCTAACGGACCTTTTAAATCATGTGCGATTATTGAAAAAAATAAATTTTTGTCCTTTAATAGTTTCTGTATTTTAAGATCCTGCTTTTCTTTCACCAATAATAAAAAACCGATTGTTCCAATGAGAGTTAGTAAAAATAATCCGATACTGTATAAACTATCAAATGTGCTTTGTCTAAAGAAATGTTTCTGCGGACTAACATAAGTGTATATTGCTTTAAGAAAGATCAAAATTTCAAAAGAAACATAACAAAGCAGGTAAAATATACGGAACAAATTTGTTGCTTTCTCTCTAAAATAACCAATTGTCGGAAGCAGATAAATAGAAAATATTCCGAGAGACATGATTATAATACGAATATTCATTGATCCTCCAAGTAATGCTACTGCGTTAAAAACCAGAATAGCAATAAAGGTTAAAACTGTCTGAATCTTATAACGTCTAATGAATTTGGATTTATTCATAGATATTATCGCTATAGTTTCATACCAGCATCCTGAAAGAATTATTGTATTTCCCAAATTGATAGAAACAAGATCTGGCACCATTCCTCTTAGAAAAATACAAATCCATCCAATCGTTAATAATACTTTTCCAAAACCAAACGTATTCAATTTTTTTCTGTTTTCTGCTGAAGCATACGAAAGGGAGTAACTGAAAATAAGTATGCAGACAAATAAATTTCCCCAGAAATAAAGAAGAAAGATGGTTTTAGGATCTAAGGGTAACAATTTGAGCATTTATATACTTAGAATATTATAACTAGTCGCAAATATACAAATTAGAAATAATAAAACCCCGCATCGCTGGGCGACACGGGGTTTTCTTAAGATTTTTCTTTCTTAAAAAGAATTTTGTTTTGGCGAAAAAACAAAAAATACTATTTATTTAGCATCAAACCATAATTTAGTCGTCAACAGATCTTTTCCTTGATCCGAAACCGCATTTTGATAATTAATTCCGTTTAATGACTGCTCCGTTCCAGGATAAAAGAAACGGGAAGGAATTTTTCCGTCCAAAACAGTATTTGGTCCAGCTGTCAAAACGGGGAAATCTAATCTTCTCCATTCTGTAAAAGCATCTAAACCTTGTCCGAAGAATGCAATCCATTTTTGTGTACCAATAGATTTAGCATAATTCGATGCATCATATTTTACAGTTGCCTGATCTAAATAATTAGAGATTACTGTAGCATCTGTAATTCCAAATTGATTGAATGATGCTGTAATGGCATTTTTATAAAGTGTCTCGGCATCTCCAGCAATGTAGCCGCGAGCAACAGCTTCAGCAAGATTAAATAATACTTCTGAATAAGAATAAATTACAGCTGGTGATGTTGACGTTAAGAAATAAGTTCCTGGTTTAGATGTTTTAGCAAAACCTTGATTGTTCGCATCACTGTTTGTTAATCCGTTACCACCTCCAACATAAGTACCCACACTTGCATCTGATGGTAATTGTGCATAAACTGGTAAACGTGGATCTGAGAATTCTTTTAATTTATCTACCATCGTTTTTGAAATACGGAAATCATCACGTGTTTCAAACCAAGCCGAAGCCGGATTCTGTTGAGGAGAAGCAATATACGTAAACTTAAAAGTATCATTATTACTACTTAAAACTCCTGCTGGATCAGTTGTTGCATCAATAGCAACTTGTTTTGCTAATGCAGGTTCTTTATCAGCAATTCTTAATGCAATTCTCAGACGAAGAGAATTTACATATCTTTTCCATTTTACAATATCTCCTTTGTAAACTAAATCTCCTGTTACAGTACCATTTGTTGTCCCCAATAAAGACTGAGCTTTTGCCAAATCTTCTAACAAGCCCGTATATACTTCTTTCTGTGTATTATAAGCTGGCGTTACTTTTTGTCCTGCTTCTTTATAAGGAATACTTCCGTAAGCATCTGTCAACAGTAAAAATGTCCAAGAACGAAGTGTTAAAGCAATTCCCTTGTAGTTTGAATTGGCCTGAGCATCTGGAAAATTAATAATCGTATTCAAATCTGTTATCAAGGTTGCATAACCTGTATTCCATAAAGAAGTGAATGAAGTATTGGAAACATCGTATCGATCTGGTTCCGTATATTGGATTTTAGCCCAATGTTGCACAAATAGTAAAGAGGAGTTAAAATTGTTCTCTGAGCCCCAGTATAAGTCAGCTCCTTGTTTTAAACTTCCAGTTAACAAATAAGGTGCTAATGGTGTTTCGGTTGCATTTGGATTTTTATTGATATCATCCAAAGTATCACTGCACGAGGTCAGTGTCAATCCAAATAAGATTATATATGATAGCTTTTTTAGCATGATTTCGTGTTTTTAGAATTTAAGATTAACATTAAGACTGAAATTTCTGGTTGTTGGCAAAGACAAACTTTCCAAACCTTGAGCATTTCCAGTATTGAAAGCCGTTTCAGGATCAATATTTGGCGCATCTTTATAGATAAAGAATAAGTTACGACCAACGGCAGTAATACTTGCTCCTTCTAATCCCAGTTTTCTTGCGAATGACTTATTAAAATTGTAAGCCAATTTAATTTCTCTCATTTTTACAAAAGTTGAGCTGTAAATGTAAGCTTCGCTGATGTTGTATGATGCTTTATAATATTCCTGAGCACTAATTACTTTTGTGTTTGGACTTCCATTTTCGTATACTCCGTTAAAAATCATACCGTCATCATAAACCGTTACACCGCTTGGTGCAGTTCCGTTCACTAAAGTTCTTCCATTGGCAGTATTATTATTTGGATAATAATAGCTTAAACCGCCATTTTCAGCACCACGTCCCGGAAGCGTTGAAGCCAATACTCCTGTATAAGTTCCCGTTCTATTCGTTCCTGAGAAAATTTCTCCACCTACACTAGCATCAACCAAAACGGATAATTCAAGATTTTTGTATGTCAAAGTATTCGTTACACCCGCTAAATAGTCTGGAGTGTAATGTCCTAAAACTCTCTTTGTCGGATCAGCTTTTGGTAATCCGTTTTCTCCTACTACAATGTTGCCGTTTGCATCACGTAAATAAGCCGTTCCGTAAAGTGCTCCATAAGCCTGTCCTACAGATGCCAACACCTCTACACCTCCAGAAGAACCAATTGTATAATTTTGAATCTGTTTTGCATAATCCAAAATCTCTACTTTACTTCTGTTTCTAGAATAATTGGCTCCAATATTCCATTTGAAGTTTTCAGTTTGAATTGGACTTCCGTCTAATTGAATCTCTAAACCTCTGTTGTTTATTTTTCCAGCGTTGATTAACTGTGAAGTGTATCCGCTTGAAGCTGTCGTTTTGATTTCTAAAATCTGGTCGAAACTGTTTGTGTTATAATAAGCCACATCAAAATGCAATCTGTTTTTCCAGAAAGTAGCTTCTAAACCAACTTCTGTTGAACGTGTCGTTTCTGGCTTTAAATTCTCATTCAATTTTCTTTGTGAAGAAGTTTGAATTGGATTACCATCAAATGCAGTCTGGAAATTATAGATTGTTGATAATTGATACGGATCAGCATCATTACCTACTTCAGACCATCCACCGCGTATTTTTAGGAAATCCAATGTACTGCTTTTCAAATTTAAGGCTTCGGATAAAACTAAACTTCCGTTGATTGAAGGATAAAAATAAGAACGGTTGCTGCTTGGTAATGTAGATGACCAATCGTTACGAGCTGTTACGTTCAAATACGCATAATTTTTATATCCCAATTGTGCAGAAGCATAAGCACTATATACTCTCAATCTTGATAATGTATTTGATGATGTCAACGGATCTCTTGAATTCGTCAAAGTATATAAATCTGGTACTGCTAAACGTGGCGCTTTTTGATAGTTGTTAGCATCACTGTGATTACGGATATTGAATCCAGCAAGAGCATCTAAACTAAAATCATCATTCAGTTTTTTAGTATAAGTAAAAATACCTTCTGTATTTTGTTCGTTTACCGTGTAAGCATCTTCAGCATATGATCCGAAAGGGGTTCCGTTTGTACCATATTTGATTGTATACTTTCTACGGTCATTGTAATAATCAACTCCTGTACGGAATCTGAAATTAAGTCCATCAGCCAATGTAGCATCCAAATGCACATCACCAATAAAACGATTACGCTGCTGGCTTGTGGTATTGTAATAAGCATTCCAATAAGGGTTGCTGTAATAACTGTTGTTCCAGTTCACATTTCTGTTGTTTTGAAGCTCATTAATATCAACCTGACGACCGAACCATAAAAACTGAAGCATTACACCCGCAGCACGGTTTCCTGATGGTCCACCTGGCAATGCGGGAGCATTAGTTGTAATATAATTCCCTGTAACTCCTACTTTTATGTTTTTTGAAATTTGATAATTTGTGTTAATCGTAAAGTTTGTTTTGTTCACTTCACTATTAGGTACGGTTCCCAATTGTTTTTGATTGTTTACACCTAAACGGAAATCTGATTTATCATCTGATCTTGCTACAGAAACACTATTGTCATAAGTAAGTCCTGTATTAAAGAAGTCTTTCACATTGTTTGGATGTGCTACAAAAGGCACTGCTTCACCATTTGAGAAAAATTGAGGAATTAAACGTCCGTCTAGTCTTGGTCCCCAGCTTTCGTCAACACCATCATTTATTCCGCCTCCTTTTCCATCAACAAAGCTGAATCTTCCGTTTGAACCTTGTCCGTATGAGTTTTGGAAACTAGGCAAAGTCGCTACTTGAGAAATTGTGATTCCTGAATTTACAGTAATTCCCAGTCCTTTCTGGCTTTTTCCAGATTTCGTCGTAATCAAAACCACACCATGCGCCGCACGTGATCCGTAAAGTGCCGCCGCGTTTGGTCCTTTTAATACCGTTAAGGTTTCAATATCGTTTGGATTTAAATCGGCAATTGCATTTTTAAAGTCACGAGTTGCTCCTCCTACACTTCCTAATTGTGAGTTATCTACAGGAACTCCATCCACTACAAACAAAGGTTGGTTGTTTCCTGCAATAGAAGTTTCTCCACGAATGATAATACGAGAAGATCCCATATCTCCTTGAGAGTTTGTAATACGTACACCCGCTAATTTTCCGCTAAGACTGTTTAAGAAGTTCGTTTCTTTTGTCTCAGCAATATCTTTGTTTTTAAGTGCTTGAGTTGTATATCCTAAAGATTTTTTTTCTTTTGAAATACCAAGTGCCGTAACCACTACTTCAGATAATTGATTTTGTTCTTCTGTAAGATCAATTACGACTGAATTTTCATTGATTACAAATTCTCTCTTTTTGTATCCCAAGTAACTTACTATTACGGTGTAAGGCAGTTTTTGTCCAGTTTGGAAATAGAATTTACCATCAAAATCAGTTTGAACGCCATGCGTAGTGCCTTTGATCACAATTGATGCTCCAATAATAGGTTCTTTAGTAACGGCATCTATCACTGTTCCGCCAACTTTTGATTGAATCAGTGGTTGCTTTTCCTGAGCCGTCGCACCGATGGAAATCAAGAAAATACATAATCCAATATATCTATTTAATATTTTTTTCATTAGTTCTTTTTAATTTAATAAATCAAGGATTGCGTAAAAACAGAAAAAAATCCGTTGATGCTTCCCTTTCTAGAGATGTATATTTTTTTTTTTAAGCTCGACCATTTCTGCGACTACAGGAATGGCATATTGTTTTACCGGCTACACATTCGTTTTTTCATTTTTTCTTCTTTTTTTGATTACTATTATTTGGATTGGCCTATACAAGAGCTGCCCTATTGCTAAGGTTCACTCTAATTTAAATTTGTTGAAATTGGGAATTGAAGACTTTTAACAGAAGCTGCACATGAGATTGAAACAGCTAAGAGATTTCTGTTTGTTTGAAAGTGAAATGTTTTTACTAGTCTTCATTATTGGGAAAATTTTAAACTCTACTAATTCGATAGAACAAAAGTATATTAAAAATTTTAATATAAAAGTATTATTGCAATTTTTTTGCAAAAAAAATGTTAACGAAAACGATAAAGAAAATACAAATAACTGATAAACAATAAATTAAAAAACACAATAATTTTTAAACCTTAATAAGAATTTTACTAAAAAGAAGGAATTTAAATTGAAAAAACAGTGTATTTAAAAATGTTTTACAAACAATTTTAAGTTTGCAAGCAAAAAAACTGCTCAAAATAGTTGAACAGTCTCTTTTTCTTATTTTTTAAAATCTAAAAGGGCAATGCCTTTAAGTTAAAAATTTCTCTCTTAAATTTTCGTTAATCTAATTCTAAATAATCCCGATGGCTACACTATTAAGATTAATCCGTTGAAAGAAATTGATAACATTCAAATGAATTCCGTAGGAATGAGAAAATATTGTAGCAACGGATTTTAATCCGTTGAAAGAAATTGACAGTAATCAAATGAGTTCCGTAGGAACGGATCATTTTCCTTCCAAATATGAATCGAACCTACAGCTCTTTATTTTTCGAACGTTTTATAAACCGGATTAAAATCCGGCCCTACAAAATAGTTCGAGCCTAAGGCTCTTTTTACATTGTTTATTAAAATCTGACTGAATTATTCAACCAGTATTTCTATGAAACATAAATAGTTGTAGTCGCTATTTGTTTACCCATGAAACATTGCTGAAAAATGATCGTTAACTATAACGTTAAAAATTTATTTTTTATAAAAAAAAAAAGGACTGTCTCAAAATTGAAACAGCCCTTTGCTAATTCTTTCATTGTCCTATTTTTTCGAAAGAAATAAAGAGTATAATAGAAACGACAAATACGGCTTCAGTTAGAACACCGTATTTATCAAACTAATTCAAATTAAAAAAAACTACAAACTTGCTTTTACTTCTCCACAAGTCAGCATATTTTTTGGATAATAAGGATTCTTAATTTCCTTACTATCACTTGTCCAAACAGCGCCTGTCATGGGACAAACCTGTAAATATAATGTAGCATCAGCTGCTTTGAATTTTGAAGCCACATCCCAGTATTTCACAGAAAGTGTTTCAAAAATTTTGCGCTGTTTATTAATATTTTTAGTCGTTGCCATTTCAGCTGCTAAATCTGAGATTGCTTTTCTTGTTGCTGTCGCCGCATTCATTTGTTCCAAAGTCAGCTTTTTAAATTTGAAGTTCTTTAAAGAATTTTTTAAAGCTTCAGCATTCTTTACAACGGCAAGACTATCTGAAGTGATTAAACTGTTTTTTAATGCCAGATAATTTTTAGTAATTTCCTTTTTTTGTTCTTCTCTTTTTTGAACCAATTCTGGCACTACTTCTTCTTTTGAAGTTACTTGTGCCTGAGCAAAACCGCTTAAGAAGATTAGGGCGATAATTAATACTTTTTTCATATCGTTGTAGTTGAATTTAATTTTGTACTTATTTTGTCTATTTCGATCAAGATTGCTTCAAAATGATCTTTATTTATTCCTGTTGCACTGTTCATTAATTTAACAACCTCTGCTCGTAATTTTACTAAATGCTGTTTAGCATATAATCTAACATCGCTTCGCTGTGCTGTATTTAATGCTTTTCCAGGTTCTGTTTCTTTAGGCAATAACAGCATTCCCATTTTTTCGATATAACCACGCTGTAAACTTCTTCTGTAGAAATCTTGTTTCTCGTCACCACTAAATTGTACCCAAACGGTCTGCTGTAAATCGTTTAAGAATTCGGGCACCGTATAAGCGCCTTCAAACTGAATTGCTTTTTGACTGATGTTATAAAGCATTCCTGAACTCAGCAACATATTCAATACTTGATTTTGTTGATCTGAAATCTGCTCTGATGTTTTTAATGGAATCAATTTATCTAATTCCTGCGGGTACATCCAAAGCGGTGCTACAAATAATTGTCTTCCAACATAATCTACCGCTGCTTTTACTTTTGCTTTAGGAACCGGCTGAAAAACTGCTCCTTTTTCATCAACAGTACGTTTAGTGATATAATTGCTTCCAATATTTTTCAGAACATGGTACAAATAGCGTCCGTATTGCAACACAACTGCTTTATGCATATCTTCTAAATTCTCATAAGCATCATTTGGCTGATACGTCCATTCAATAAGATTTGGAACTACGCGTTTTAGGTTTTTAATTCCGTAATCACTTGCTAAAACAGAATCATCACCGATGTCTTCTTTTTGGCTTCTTGGATCTTCATCTTTTCCTTCTCCGCCAAACCATAATTTTGGATTAGCTGTTAAACTATCTGTGGTTAATTTGGCTAGAATTTTTTCTTCCTCAAACTCATCTTTTGCTTTTGGATAATAACCATAACCCCATTTCACAGCCCACTTATCATAGACTCCAATTCTTGGGTAAATTCCTTTTGGACTGATATTATCTTCTGGCTGTGCTACATAATTGAATCGGGCATAATCCATAATCGAAACCGTATGTCCGTTGGCTTCAACCCATTTTTTGTCTCTTAATTTTTCAACTGGAGTCGCACTGCTCGCTCCCATATTATGACGAAGACCAATGGTATGACCAATTTCATGAGAAGAAACAAAACGAATCAATTGTCCCATTAATTCATCATCCAAATGCATTTTTCTTGCTCTCGCATCTAATGGTCCAGCCTGAATCATATACCATCTCTGTACTAATTTCATCACATTATGATACCAGCCTACGTGACTCTCAATGATTTCACCACTTCTTGGATCACTAATTCTTGGTCCGTAAGCATTTGGTGTTTCTGAAGCATAATATCTTACTACCGAATATCGTGCATCTTCCAGACTCATTGTTGGGTCATTTTCCGGCCATTCTTTACCTACAATAGCATTTTTAAAACCTGCGGCTTCAAAAGCTTTCTGCCAGTCGTTGATTCCTGCAATTAAATAAGGTCTCCACTTTTTTGGTGTTGCCGGATCGATATAATAAACGATTTGTTTTTTAGGCTCCACCAATTCGCCGTTTAGATATTTTTTGATGTCCTTATCTTTAGGTTCCAGACGATAGCGCTGAATAATATATTTTGTTTGAGCACGTTGTTCATCATCATCAAACAAAACATATTTGTTGGCAAAATACCCTACTCTTTCATCAAAGAAACGTTTACGCATTGGCGTTTTTGGAAGCAGTACAATCGAAGTATTTAAACGTAATGTAATACTCCCGCTGCTGGCTGTTGCACTTGTATAAGTTTTTGTCGTTTTTACCTCAATATTGATTGGATAAGCATCTATACTTTCAATAAAAGATTTGTCGTCTGCAAGAGAAGTTAATTTTTTCTCTGTTTTCTCTTTACTCTCGATAGCAAACATTGGATTGTCTTTCTTAAAAACATCCGTTACATCGATAACTACTTCTTTTGTATCTGGATTAGTTGTTTTAATTGGAAATGCAGCAACAATCGGATTTTCGTTGCTTCCCGCCAATGCTTTTGCCAACATTGAATCGGCTGAACGAACATCTTGTCTGTATTGCAGTGATCTTAAATAAACGGTGTTGTTGGCTCCTTTTTCAAAATAAATAGTCTGTTCGTTGGCTTTTTCTCCACCAAAAACCCCCATTCCTTGTGGTGTAGAAAGAAATCGGGTAACCACCAGCATGTATCTATTGAACAAGCTGTCTGGAATTTGAAAATAGTATTTGGTATCTACCTGACTCACCGTAAAAAGACCTGCTTTATTTTTCGCTTTATCGGTAATTACTTTGTTATACGCCAGCATGCCTTTTAGCTGCGTGCTGGTGCTGTCGGCTTTTTTTTCTGGAGTTTGAGCAAAACCATGCTGTCCAAAAGACAGCATGATCAGCATTATAAATAATTTCTTCATCTCAATTAAAATGGAAGTTTTTCGTCTGTATTTAAAGTCAATTTTGGATTCTTTTGTAAAGCAGACAAAGGAAACGGAATAATATACAATCGAGAGTTTGGCTGTAAAGTATATGTTTTTTGAGGAACCGTTTTGTTTACAATTGGGAATACTCTGGTAATTGTTTTTGCATATTCAGTTTCCGTATTTAATCGTTTCAAATCGAAAAAGCGGTTAAAACCTAAAAGCAATTCTTTTCTTCTTTCATTAATCACCAATTGCATTGTTTCTTTTCGAGTAGCCGGAACTGTTAAGTTTACCGTACCAGAGAGAATACGTTTTGCTCTTAATGTATTTAAAACGGCAACTGCTTCGTTCAATTTATCTTGTCTCGCTAAACATTCAGCCTTCATCAAATACACTTCGGTTGTTTTCATCCCCACTGTTGGGTAAAAAAATCTTGTGTACTGAGTGCCCCAATAAGCAGTACCAGAACCTTGATCTAAATTGGTTGTGCTGGTAGAATTGAAGAATAAATTAAAACGAGCATCATTTGTTCCGAATAACGTTCTCAATTCTGGACTGATGATGTATAACTGGCCAAAATTCATTTCGTTGTAACCCGTCATATACATATAACTTAATACTTCAGTGTTATTTGCCGCAGGAACAGCCAAAGCAGTTGGTCCGCCTTGTGCGCTATAAGCTACCATATCAAATATCTGATTGTTATAGCTTAATGATTTTTCAGCAGCTTCCTGTGCTTTTGCAATTTCTCTTTTAAACAAATGCACTTTTGCTTTAAAAGCATAAGCAAATGCCAATGAAGGATGATAAACATCAGCCGGTTTCTCTAAAAGATACGGTAATGCTTCATCGATATCTTTTTGAATAAAGTCATAAACTTGCGCCACAGTAGATTTTGAAGGCTGTGCTTCTAAATCAAATTTGTCCATAATACAAATTCCGCCATCTGTAGCTGCTGTATTGGGGTCATACCCTTTTGCATAAGTATTTACTAATAAAAAGTGATCATACGCTCGGTAAATTCTAGCTTCAGCTTTTGCTAATCGTTTGATGTTTTCATCTCCTTTACTATTATCCACTAACGAAATAATGGTATTCCATCTGTTGATATAACTATAAGCTTGATTGTAAAAACTCGACCCGGTCATTAATGAAACGCGGTCTACACTTTCATCAAAAGTAAAATTAAGAATATCGATGTTTGGAGTTCTACCAATTACATTGGCTTCTTTCATCCATTGATCATCTGACAAGTATTGAAAGTTGTTGATTGGGTAACCACGTCCAGGAAGCGAAACCAATTCAAGAAATTGCTGTGGTGTTTCAATTACTAAAGCTCCTTTAGGTGTTATGTCTGTATAATCGTCACATGATGACATTGTTAGCATCATTAAAGAAAGCAGTGTTATATATATCTTTTTCATTTTTTTAAAGAGTAAGATTAAAACCAAATAGGTATGTTTTTGGCAATGGCAAATTACGTGTACCAGAATTAACTGTATAAACTTCAGGATCAATACGATTTCCAGCAGCACTCCAATACCAAATATTATTCATTTGAAAAGTAAATTTTGCCGATGTGATATTCATTCGAGTAGCGAAAGCTTTTGGAATATTATATCCTAATGAAATGTTTCTTAGTTTAATATAATCTCCATCTACAACATTTGCAGTTGAATTTCTCCATTGACTGCTTATCGTTCCTGCATAATTTCTAACACTTTCGTCAAAATCTACAAATAAACGAGTATTTCCATTTCTATTTGTGTCAGTATAACGATCTGTGATACCAGAAAGGTTTACAGCATCAGAACTCATATCGATGGTTTCTTTACGCATTACATTGCCACCAGAGAAAACAAACAAGAAGTTTAAATCGAATTGCTTGTAAGAAAAACGCTGTGACAATGAACCTGTGTAAGTTGGCATTAAAGTTCCCACATTTACTAAGGCATCTGGATTAGTAATTGTTTTTATACTTGTCGAAATTGGATTTCCATTCGCATCAAAAGTGATAGATGGATTTCCATTTTCATCCAAAACATAAGGATATCCATTTACTGTTCCTCCATATTGGTAAGCATACATACTATTGAAGAAATCATTTTCTACAAAGAAATTAGTTGGTGCCGAAACATATGACGAAGCTGTAGATTGAGCTCTTGTTACTTTTCTAACCGTTGTTTCGTTAAAGGCAAAAACTAAATTTGAATTAATACGGAAATTGCCATTATTATACCATTCAGAACCAGCGCTAAATTCTATACCTTTATTCAATAGTGCTCCAGCATTAATTCTTCTTGACAATGCTCCAACAGTAGGATCAAGATCTGTAGTTGCTAATAAATCGCTGCTATATTTGCGATACACATCAATAGTACCATTTAATTTAGCACGGAACAAACTATAATCTACACCAATATTGGTACTTTGCGTTTTTTCCCATCTCAACATTGGATTAGGCTGAGCAGTGATATTGGTATATTGTAAAGACTGATATAAGTTGTCATTTCTTCTTGTAGCAGTTATATAAGGTGTTGTGCTTTGATCTACGTTTCCGTTAATACCGTAAGTAGATCTCAATTTCAGCATAGTTACCCATTTTACTTCTTTCATAAAATCTTCATTGCTGATGTTCCATCCTAAACCTGCAGACCATAATGGGCGGTTTTTGTATTTTGGATCCACTCCAAACAAATCGGCTTTATCAACACGGTAACTTCCTGTAATGTTATATTTAGATAAATACGTATAACTAGCAGTACTAAAAATTGAAAAGTAACGGTGTAATATTTCCTTCTGCGTTCGTCCCAAAGCCGCCAACGTTCTGTTGCTGCCAAATATATAGCTAGAAACTCCTGTTTGGCTTAGTGCAAGATTATTTAATACTGCAGAACTAAGTGTAACAGGATCATAACCATATCGCAATTGTTCGATAGATCTTGGAACGAAAGTTTCCCGCATTTCAGTACCAACCAAAGCATTAACAGAGTGTTTGCCTTCTGCAAATTCTTGATTAAAATCTAATTGATTTCTAAAAGAATAATTACTTGCTTGAGAACTTGTCTGCATATATCTTCCTCCGGTTGAGAAACCGTCAACATAAGTGTATGCATTTGTAGTTGGATTATAACCCGTTAGCGCATTGATTGCAGAACGCATTCTGTAAGAATTAACATCAAGATACTGTTCTCTATCATTTTTTCTTACTTCATACTGAAATTGTGTACTATAACTTAAACCTTTCCATAATTTCGCTTTTATATTAGCGAAGGTTCTTAAACTCAATGAATTCTGTTCTTCAATACCTTCTCTAAGTGCATCTAAAACATTAAAACTCGTTGATTTAAAACCACTTAAAGCCGATATTTTTTCAACCATAGCCGGGTTAAGAACGGCGCCTGAGGTAAAACCATCTCTAATTGATGCAAATGACGATTGTACCAAATTTCCGTTATCATCTGTAATACGCTCGTATCTTTTTTGAATATCATAATTGCCAAGATCAAATTCCGTAACATCATCATTACTATAAGTTCCATTTACTCCGAATGTAGCATTTAACCAATTGTTTACCTGAAAACTACTTTTAGCATAAAGATTAAAATTACGACCCTCATTGTATTTAATACGACCTAATGATTTATCATAATTAAGTGACACATAAGTATTCTGCTTCGTGGTACTGCCTGAAAATGCAACATTGTAACGTTGTCTGAATTCTTTCTGCCAAACATTATCACGATAATCTTTATTATAATCGTTCTTTCTCCATTGTGCTAGAGTACTATTGTAAGTTGTATTGTCTATTTTACCCTCTTCCAGATTTCTATTCAACTGATAAAGCGGACTATAATATTTAGGATTGCTGTTTCCAATATCTCCATAACTGCTAAACATGGTAGCTGTATCAGCAAATCTGGCTCTTTCTCTATTGTAAACCGCTTGCTCAAAGTCAATCATATCGCTGGTTGAAGCGTAATTCATGTCTCTAAGATTTGGTTTATCTGAAATAAAGAAATCAGAGTTGATTGTTACTTTTAATTTACCATTTCCTTTTTTAGTTGTTAAAACGATAATACCATTTGCCGCTCTTGAACCATAAATAGAAGCCGCTGCGGCATCTTTAAGAACATCCACACTTTCAATATCATACGGATTAATTTCATCTAAAGTCAACTCTGTTGGCAAACCATCTATTACTACAAGCGGACTGTAGCCAACTTGATCAGATGAAAAAGTACCAATACCTCTTAATATAGGCTGATCTGAACCAATGCCGTTTGGATTCTTTTGAAACATCAAACCCGCAACACGTCCTTCTATAGCGCTTGATAAATTCGAGTTGATGTTTTCGTTTAACGTTTTTTCATCAATTTTAGAAATGGCACCAGTAAAATTGCTTCTAGCAATAGTCTGATAACCAGTCACTACTACTTCTTTCATTGCCGCAATTTTGTCTTCAACAATAATCGTAAGAGTATTTCGACCACCAATAGCAATAGACTTTGTTTCAATTGTTAATCCCGAACACTCCAAAATTCCGTTAGAAGGCACATTGTCAAAAATAAAACCACCATCAAAATCGGTAATGCTTGTTCTATTTGTCCCAGATAAAGTTACAGTAACACCAGGAAATGGCTCATTTTTATTGTTTGTAACTTTTCCGCTTACGCGGATTTGCTCGTTTCCCAAGCTTTCTGCTTTCTCTTTAGAGGAAGCGGCTACAACAATAGTCTGATTAGCCAAATTGTATTTTAAATTCTGACCGCTAAAAATTTTATTTAAAGCTTCTTTTAATGTAGCATTCTTAACATTAATTGTAACCGGCTTAGCATCTTTTAGCATTTTCTGCGTGTACAAAACTTCGTAATTCGCTTGTTTTGCCACTTCTTTCAGCACCGTTTCAAGTGATGCGTCTTTAAAATTGATGGTAACATTTTGTGCCTGCCCCGAAAAACTGCAAAACAGCATAAAAAGCACAGCAAAAACATTTAAATAATTGGAAAAATTAAATCTGGGAATCTTTTCTCCAAGATTTTTGTAAGGTTTTTTTGGTTGTAAATTTAATTTCATACATTTACATTGGTTATAGTTAAACAATAGGTGGACAACTTATACTGGCTATACCCTTTTATAACAACCAGAAGCATCGCAACTGCTTCTGGTTTTTTAGTTTATAGTCTCAGTATATTCGGGTAAACTTAAAATTTAGGGATACACAATAACTGTTTTTCCTTCAACCTTAAATTTGATATTACTAAACTCAAGTACTTTTAATACTTCAGATAAATTTTTATTTCTAAACGTACCGCCACTAAAACGAACATCAGAGACGTCACCGTGATATTCAACTTTAATTCCGTACCAACGTTCCAACTGTTTCATTACAGTCTTTAAATCAGCATTGTCAAATTTGAAACGGCCATTTTTCCACGCAACCGCTTCTTCCGTATCTACTTCTCTCACTTTGATTTTACTGAAACTCTCCGATACGTCAGACTGCTGTCCCGGTTTCAAGATTGTTTTTTGATTTTTGTACGTAACGGCTACACTTCCTTCCAGCAAAGTAGTTTTCACAACCGATTCATTATTATAAGAATGAACATTGAAATGCGTTCCCAATACTTCAATAGATTGGTTATCCGATTTTACAATAAAAGGTTTGTTTTTGTTTTTCGCCACTTCAAAATAAGCTTCTCCTTCTAACTCAACCACTCTTTTATCTCCGTTAAATTGCGTTGGGTATTTGATTGATGAAACTGCATTTAAATACACTTTGGTTCCGTCAGCCAAAATAATATTGTACTGACCTCCTGTTGGAGTTGAAAGTGTGTTGAAAGAATTATCATCTTTAGCACCAGCTGCATTTGGATTTATGATATAAGTAATTTCTCCATTGGCATTCATCTTGATTGTTACCTCATCTTCTTCTCCTTCTTGGGCAATAATATCTTTTGCTGTAATTTCAGAAAGTACGATTTGTTTTCCGTTCGAAAGGGTCAATACTCCTCTGGTACCTCCAGGAGCAATTTCCTGTGGTTTTGCAGCAACCTGAACTTTTTGTTCTTTTGGTTGTGCAAAATAAAAAATTCCTGTACCTAATATTACAGCAATTGAAGCAGCAACCGCTATACGAGGCCAAAGACGGACTACTTTTGTTTCTTCCTGCAGTGGTAATTTCGATTTCAAAAGCTGGTAACTATCTTCCAGCTCATATTCATTAAGCTGTAAATTGCTGTTAGAAGCTTTATGCAGATACCAAGCATCCAGTTTATCTTTATCCTCATTAGATAAAGTACCGTCCTGATATTTTTTAAGCAATTCTGAGATTTGGGTTTTGTTCATAATTACGACACGAAATTTTGTCTTGTTTAATAGTAAGACAGTTAGAAAGTGCTTTTGTCATAGACAAAAACAAAAAAAATTAAAAAAACATTATTATATCTTTAACAAATTGAGAAAAACGTTAGCTTTCTATTTACTACTGAACGAGTTACAAAATTGAAAATCATTCAAAAAAATTAACAAAAAGCATAAAAATAATTCACCAGACAAAAAGATTTATCATGGATTTCAGCTTTTCTCGGAGAATTTTAAGCGAATTATACACTTGTTGCTTGGCTGTTTTATCCGTAATATTCAATTGAAGTGCAATTTCATCATACGAAAGCTCTTCTACCTTTCTCAGCAGAAAAACTTCACGCATTTTTTCGGGAAGCAATGCAATTTCTTTCGCAATAATCGTCTCTAATTCTTTTTCTCGAAGATCAGAATCGGCAAAAACATAATCGGCTTCTATAAAGTTGGAGATTGAATCGGCATATCTTGAAACCACCTTTTCATGTGCGATATGATTGAGTACTCTATTTTTTACCGCTTTGTATAAATAAGAAGAAAGCGAACCTGTAATATTTAATTCGTAGCGCTTATTCCAGATAGAAAGGAAGACTTCTTGCGCTACATCATTTGCTTCATCTTGATTTTCAAGAATTTTATAAGCATGATTAATTAAAAGTTTAGAATAACGCTCAAAAATTTCTGTATACGCCAACTGATTATCTTCTTTTAGAAGATTTAATAAGAAATCATCAGTATATTCGTTATAAACAGACATTAAATTGAAGGGTTGCTAATCAAAAAGGCAATATTAAACATTTTTTATGTTAAAAGCTAAAAGATGATGCAGTACAAATTTTAGTTTAAAATAAATCTAAATGAATTTATACTGAATTATAATCTATTTAGACTCTGAAAAATAAACCTTAACTTTTCACACATTTTACCCGAAACAGCATTATTCCATGACAACCGATATTCTTGAACTTAACGATTGCATTGTTTTAATCGAACATTCGAACACAACAAAAACAATAGTCCAAAAATGCGAAATAGACGGCGACGCGCTTGGCTTTGCCTTTTATGGATCAGGAAATGTTGAACTGGAAATCAAACACAACAAACAGACAAAATATCTAATGAACACAACAGGTTTGGCAATTTGCTTTTTCGGAAATCAAAAAGTCGAATTCTCCCATAAAATTGAACCCGACAAACCTTTACAATCTATTAGTATTTTTACGAAACTAAAAAACCTAAATTCACTCCCGCAGGCCGAGAAAGAGATTTTCGAAAGTTATCTACCACAGTTATTACATCCGAAAGAGCATTTTGTAAAAGGCCCTTCATTTTACATGACACTTGAAATGCAATTGGCTGTTCAGAAAATCTTTAATACTTCTTACACAGGAAATGCACGTTTGCTTTTTTTAAAAAGTCAGGTCAACGAACTTCTTGCTCATTTTTATGCACTTCTGGCTTCTGAGAAAAAAACTGATTTGTCTGAAACCGACAAAAACAAACTATTTCAGGCAAAAGAAATTGTTACCATCAACTACTCTGCTCCGCCATCCATTACACAATTATCACAAATGGTTGGTCTTAATAGCAATAAACTAAAAAAGAATTTCAAAGAACTATTTGGAATCCCGGTTTTTAAATTTGTGCAAGAAGAAAGATTAAACAAAGCCTACGAATTACTCCGCGAAAGCGAAAAAACAGTTCAGGAATCGGCTTGGGAAGTAGGTTATGAAAGTCTGAGTTCTTTTTCGAATGCGTTTCATAAAAAATTCGGCATGCGCCCGAATGAGGTCAAACAACAGTTCTTTTCAAACAAATCATAATTCTTTTGCGACAAATGATTGCATTTTAATCTCCACAACTTTGCATCAGTAATCATCATTAAAAAACTACTGATATGAAAAAGAAAATTTTAGTTCTAGGATCCAATGGAAAAACAGGACGCAGAGTTGTTAAAAGATTAGAAAATAATCCTGAAGTTGAAATTCGTTTAGGTTCAAGAAACGAAATTATTCCTTTTGATTGGGAAAATCCCGAAACCTGGCAAAATGCTGTAAAAGATGTTAATATAGTTTATATCACATTTCAGCCAGATCTGGCTGTTCCTTTTGCAGCAGAAGCTATAGAAAATTTCACCAAAATTGCCACAGCAGCAGGCGTAGAGAAAATCGTTTTACTTTCTGGAAGAGGTGAAAAAGAAGCCCAGGTTTGCGAGGAAATCGTCAAAAAAAATGCTAAAAACTGGACAATCATTCGTGCCAGCTGGTTCAATCAGAACTTTAGCGAAAGCTTTTTCCTAGATCCAATTCTTTACGGAATCGTAGCATTGCCAAGAGCCGAAGCACTAGAACCTTTTACTGATGCTGATGATATTGCAGATGTAGTAACCCAAGCGCTTTTGGATGAAAATCACAACGGAAAAACCTATGAATTGACTGGGCCGAGATTATTAACTTTTAAGGATGCCGTAAATGAAATCGCTAATGCAAGTGGCAGAAATATCAGCTTTAAAGGATTAAGTCTGGAAGAATACACGAAAATGCTTCGAGAATACCAAGTTCCTGAAGATCATATCTGGCTGGTGAACTATCTATTTGAACAGGTTTTAGACGGAAGAAATTCAAATGTAACTTCAGATATTGAAAAAATTTTAGGAAGAAAAGCTAAAGATTTCAGCGCTTATGCAGAAGAAACAGCCAAAACTGGAATATGGAATCCTGAAAATTAAAAGAATACAAAAGCATCAAGTCTATCAAAAGTTCCAGACAGAATTATATCATAATACTTTTGAAAATATTTCTCTAATTTTGCCCGCCTTTACAAATGAATTGAAAAGGTAAAACAGTAGAATATGTGGACTATTTGTGAGGAATGCCAAGGACGCGGTAGAAAAAGCCGAAGAATCAGCAAAAAAGTACGGCTTGATTACCAAACTGCCCTTGATCAGTTTGAAAAATCAGATAAAACAGGGACAGCTCCAGTTCGTGCTAAAGCGGCTTTATATACTTGCACCAACTGCAACGGATCTGGTTTAACTGTTTCTAGAACTTATCCAAAACCTGATCTTGAAAATTTTCCACATGTTGCCATTATTGGTGCCGGAATTGGCGGTATGGCTCTGGCTGTTGCTTGTTTACATCGAAGAATTCCTTTTACAATTTATGAACGTGACCTTAATTTCGAGGCACGTTCTCAAGGTTATGGACTTACTTTACAGCAAGCCAGTAAAGCAATGGAAGGATTTGGAATTACAGCTTTAGAAGAAGGCGTAGTCTCTACAAAACATATTGTACATAATACTGAAGGAAAAATAATTGCTGAGTGGGGTTTTAGAAAATGGCTCGAAAATGACATCAATGCATCACCAAAACGCACCAATATTCATATTGCACGGCAATCTCTGCGTCTGGCTTTACTACAACAGCTGGAAAGCAACGATACTGTACAGTGGGGACATCAATTAATAGATTTTAAATCATCGGCTGAAAAAGGGATTGATTTACGTTTTCAAGTTAATGGAGAAATAAAAAATGCGAAAGCAGACATTCTCGTAGGTGCAGATGGTATTCGCAGTTCGGTTCGCAAAAATCTGATTAGTGAAGAAACAACTCCTTTGCGTTATCTAGACTGCATTGTGATTTTAGGAATATGTCCATTAAAAGCATTGGAAAATCTTGATAGTCCGTTATTAGATTCGGCTACTGTTTTTCAGACTGCGAATGGAAACGAACGAATATATATAATGCCTTATACTTCAGATTCAATTATGTGGCAACTTAGTTTTCCAATGTCCGAAGAAGAAGCTAAAGCCTTAAGTGCACAAGGAACCAAAGCCCTAAAAGAAGAAGCCTGCCGAAGAACACAATGGCACAATCCTATTCCGCAGATACTAGCCGCAACACAAGAAGCACAGATTTCGGGTTATCCTGTTTATGACCGTGAATTAATTAATAAAGAATTACTGGAAAATGCAGGCCCTGTAACACTTATTGGAGATGCAGCACATCCTATGAGTCCGTTTAAAGGTCAGGGAGCCAATCAAGCTTTATTAGATGCACTTGCGCTCGCTCGTGAAATTGCAAAAGGTTGCAAATCTCCAATGTATTGGAAGGAAAAAGGTGTAAGAGAAAGTGCTTTGGAACAATTTGAATCAGAAATGATAGAACGAAGTGCTTCTAAAGTGAAAGATTCTGCTGCTGCCGCTGAATTTCTGCATTCTGACATTGCCCTTTATGAGGGTAATGAACCAAGAGGAAAATGTCTTAAGAGAGAAATCAATGACAATGGCAATGATAAATCTCAATGACAAATTTCAATATTCATTCTTTTTTGCTCAACATAGCCCGTCGTTTCAAACACAGGAGACATATAATTTACATTGTGTTCCCGTGGTTGAAACCACGGCTATATTTTTATTTTTTTTAGAGTTACTTGCGAATTTTTCATTTTACAATAACAAGATTCTGTACCCTATTCACCAATTTCAATGGGCAGTCGCAACGAAAACCAATCTATAATTTACAATTAACGCTCAACGCCTATCAAATTGTTTTAAAATAAAAAAACTCCAAAATCTTAGGACTTTGGAGTTTTAAAATATTGTATGTAAATCTTACATTTCGTTCAAATCATTGAATTCGTGTAGAGATTTTAATGTGTTTTCGTAGAATAAAATCGCAGCGATTAAATTTCCTTTATCGGAGTAAGGCATCATCTTTCTTTGGAACTCTACTGTAGTATCTAGGAAAGTTGTTGTACCAGCTGCTTGGTTATCTAAGATTTTCTTGTGATCTCCATCGTCTGGAATACCTAAATCAGCCATAGTAACACCTGGTTTAGTAACCAAAGCGATGTAAGGAAGAGTTTTTACTAATACTTTAATACGCTCAATGTACAATTCCAAAAGCTCTCCTTTTTGCATACCACTTAATTCTTTTTGATCATGGTATTTACGGATTAACGCTGTTGTACTAATAATACTTTTAGGAGCATTTTTCGCTTGTGCTGAAACAGCCTCAGTTGCCAATAAGAAAAGGAAACTTAGTAAAATTATCTTTTTCATGTTATGAATTTGATTTGGGTGTTGTTCGACGACAAAAATATGTATTTTAACTTAATTTACAAGTTTATTGTTTTCTTTTTTTGATAAAACTTTAACATTTATCACTATTATCAGAATTTACTTATTTTAACATATTTATTTTCCTACTTTAAAATAAACAAACTCTTTTTTTATGTTTTTATAATTCTAAAACGTCCTGGATATTTTATCCAAATGCTTTTTTTATTGCCATAATAATCCATGAATTCTTCACATACAAAAACAGCGTGTGCTTTTGACCAGGCAACAACACCACAATACTCACTTCCAGACTCTCTTTTTAACTTCTGGACTTGCTTACCCACTGTAAAACCTAAGTATTTATATATTGTTGGCGTATACACTGTCCCATCTTCCAAATCCTCTAGCGCTTTATCAAAAGTAGATTCCCTATCGATAATCTGTTTGTATTTTGCCATTACAGCATACGTAAGAACAGCATAATCGGTTATTTTTTCTGTATCGCAATTGTCTTTGATGTACACAAAACCAGCAGAAATTCTGGCTCTGTTCAATTCTTCTTCTTTAAGATCGAATGAAGCGTTATTTTTTAAGGTTATTTTGAAGAGTTTATCATTTACAGTATCTGTTACAAATAGATTGTCTAATCCGTACACGTTTAAAGAAGCTTTAATGAAAGCAATAGACGAACAATTAGTCCGTTCTCCCTGCTTAAAACTTTCAAATATTTTATCCGAACTTAATTGGGAATAAGAATAAGAACAAACAAATAGTAAACAGATAACTAATAACCTAACAGACTTCATTGAATTTGCTTTTTTAATTTTTCTCCAATATCCTTTAGTGGTAAACATAAGAGAGTCTACAAATCTATAAAAATCAATTCATAGTTTTTTTACTTCTTTGCTTTTAACTTTTATAAAATAACAAAATTTGATTTTTTTCTTGAAATTGTCTTTTTAAAATTACCTCTAAAACCTAATAATGAATTGATTATATATTTTCATTAATTAAAGAATAGTTCTGTTTAAATTTTAAAATCGACTGTAAAAAGCTGTAAAGGCTTGGCTTTTCCTCTCAATTCAATTTCTCCCTGCCGGACATATTGGATTGATTGATCTTCGACAAGAGCATTTTTCATCGATTCTGAAATCACAAAATCATGATTTAATTCGTTGCATTTGCATTGGATTCTGGAAGTTGTGTTTAAAAGATCACCGTGATACACAATTTCTTTTTTTACTTTTCCAACCCAAGTTGTTACTGCATTTCCAATGTGCATTCCGGCTTTAAATTTTGGTACAATTTGATAGGTTTTGAGATAATAATCTTCTCGTTTTTTTATACTTTTTTTCAGCATATAAAAACAACATAAACAACGATTTTCTTTTATTCCTGTAGCTGATTTCCAAGTCAAAATGATTTCGTCTCCAGCATATTGATAGATTTCGGCACGAGAAGCCAGAATTCCATCGGTAAAATGACTGAATAAATCCTGTAATAAACTGCTGTACAAAATATCTCCCAATTGTTCAGCCAATGTCGTGGAAGATTTGACATCGACAAACATAAAAATACGTTCTTCTTGAATTGATCTATGATATTTTCCAGTAAAATAATTATAGAAAAATCCTGCACTCAATAAACTGCTTATTTCTAAAAAAAGAATTAAAAACACCGAAGCACCAAGCGAAAAAATAAAATCGCCAACTAAACGCTTAGAAATATATTGCTTAAAAGCTTCTTCTAAAGCAATATGTTCCAAAATACTGGTAAATAAAACCACAAAAAACAATAAGAAAATCAAAATGCTAATACTGTAAATTACAGCTTTCAACAACATTGCCTTGACAAAAGAATATTGATTTAAATAGGTAAAATGCTTTTCGAAAGTAACAATAACAAAACCAAAAGAAATCCCAATAATCAATCCTAAAACTAATTTCAAACCTATATTTTCAGAATCAGAATCTGTGATTGCAGTATATAATAATCCTAATATACCGCCAGCAATAATGGCTTTAAGAATTAGGTTGTACTTTTTGTAAAAAGACAGTTTTGGCAATTCCATGATTGGATTAATTTTCCATATAAAAATAGCCAATTTTAGAACATAAACCACTATCTATCAAACAAGTATTCCCTGAACACAATTATGTATTCAAGGAATAATATTACAGCCTTTATATTTTTTCAATCAGTATAATTATTTCTTAACTAACCAACTTTCAACTGCCCTTGAAAAATCGGCTACATCGATTGGGTGACGACTTGTAATGATATTGGCATCGGTTACCACGCTTTGTTCTACCACATTTCCTCCTGCATTTTTCAAATCTACCTGAATGTTCCAATAACCTGTTAGTTTTCTTCCTTTCAAAATATCGGCAGAAGCCAATACAACCGGAGCGTGACAGATAGCTGCAATTAGTTTTCCTGCTTGGTTAAAATCTTGGATGAACTTAATAACATCCTTATCATAACGCAGATTATCCGGATTCCACGCTCCACCCGGAATAAACACCGCATCATAATCATTTACTTTAATCTGATCCGCTGTACGGTCAAATTTAATCCATCCAACAGGTTGTAAGTATTGAATAGCCATGACATGCGTTTTGGACATTTCCGGATATACCAAACCATATCTTTCCGGCGCTGGATTGTATTTTGGCGCTACTATATCGACCTGAGCACCTAATTCTTTAAAATACCAAACTGGACCTGTTAATTCAATTTCTTCAAATCCGTCGGCTACGATAACGGCAATTTTTTTTCCTTTCAATACTGATTTATCTTTTACAGGTGTAAAGAAAAAATCTCTTAACGCTTCATTCCCCGGTGCGTTTAATAATTTGGTTACGGGCATATTGACAACCGCTACTTGGGTTGACAATTGATTTACAATTTCGAATTCGCTAGTTGTTGCTGTTTTCATTTCTTTTGTTTTTACTGTTACTTGTCCTTCTACACTTAATACTGCAAATACTGTGGTTATACCTGCAGCGATCATTTTAGGTATTGTTTTCATTTCATTTTAGGTTTAAGAGTTATCTTTTAATTTTTAATTTTTAATTTTTAATTTTTAATTTTTAATTGTTTTTATCATTCTCGAATCAGAGGCGCAAATTCAATCAGGTTATGAATTCCGTCCTGAAAAGGCTGTTTTTTAATACTTGTATTCAGATAGTCTATTACGGGTTGAATGGGTGGAAAATTCAAATGGTATTGAAACGCTTCTTTGTTTCTAAACTTTTCGAAAGTCGCAAACTGAGAAGCATCTTCTTTTAACTGTGATAATTGATACGTTACAACACCTTGTTCACTTCTAAATTCAGGCATTGCTTTGTGATAGACTTCCATAAAATTGTTTTCTGTCCCTTTTTTAGCATCTACAAAAAGCATGATGGTTAACTGCTCCTCTCCTTTTTTACTGGTTTTGCGCCATTCTTTTTTGGTTAAAGGTTCTAAATCTTTCACATAGATTATTCTCTCCGGTTTTACTAAAGCTGTTTTAACCAAGCCATTCAATTCTTTAGCATTCTTCCAGAATTTTTCTAATTCGTCTTGGTTTTTCCACCTTTCAAAAAGCCAGATAACGCCATGATCTTCCTGTTCGAAATAAGCTTCTGACATGATATTATTTCCATTTGATATGGATTTCTTCACATAATTAGCAACCGTCTTTTGGAATTTCTCCTGATTTTCTTTTTTGACTTCGTAACGTGTCATTTTTGCAACTATTTCCTGATTCTCATCAGCAATTTGTGCTGTAGCTGAAGAGCCGTTCATAACTAAAAGACTAAAAATGCCTAGCATTCCTTTAGAAATTGTCTTTTTGGTTTTCATTCTCATGATAATTGATTTTTAAAGTTGTTTTCCTATTTGAATCAATACATCTGAAACTGCTTTTGGCTGGGATAAAAAAGGAGAATGACTGCTGTTGATTTCGTAAATCGTTTTGATTCCAGCTTTAGAAATCATTTGATCTTGCAGTCTTGGCGAAATGACAATATCTTGAAGTGTTTTGATATAAACTTTCTCTACACTTCCAAAATTCTGAGAAGTTAGTGTAACAGCGTTAGAAAACGGAATTGCAGGTTCAGCGCGATAATTATCGATTACTTTTTGTTTGGCCGCAGCTGTGCCATCATTAATAAACAAACGAGTTAATTCATCAGATTTGACATCGAGAGTCAAATGATCCGCAGCTTCAATCAGGGTAGGTCCTAACTGCGAATCTGGATCGGTTTTGGCAATATCGGCAATAGCCTGCCCAGATGTTGGCAAAAAAGCACCAATGTAAACCAGTCTGCTAATTTTAGTTGGAATACTTTCGGCAACGGCCGTAACGACCATTCCCCCCATGCTATGCCCTACTAAAACCACTTTTCCGTTTACTTTAGAAAGTGCTTCAATAACCTTGTCACGATATAAATTTAATGATAAATTTTGATTTGGCGTATTGTCTTTTCCATGACCTGGAAGTTCTACTACAATTACGCTATTACCGTTTTTCATTAAATTCGCTTTTACTTCATCCCAAACATAAGGAGCCTGCCATGCGCCATGTACCAAAACATACGTTTGTGGTTTTCCGCTGTTGTCGTCATTATTGCTATTGCAAGAAGCAACTGCAGAGAATGAAGTAAAGGCAAATACAGAAGCCAAAAGTCTCGGAATTGCTGTTTTATTTTTAAAAACATAAACTCCTAAATAGTGAAATAGTACTCCCACTGCCCAAGCAGCATTCTGCCAAAGCGGCCATAAAACTGTTTGATCTGTTAGTAACCAGGTTAACCAAAGTACTTGAACGGTTAATACAAATACCAATAAGTGAGTTTTGAATCCTTTTTTAGAATCGATGTGAGCTGTTTTATGCTCTTTTGCTAAATTTTTCATGATGTGTGATTTTTAATTGTAATTATTTAAGTTGTGTTCCTAATTGTTCGACTTTTTTAAGCCATTTACTGCGTTGTTTGTCAGTCGATTTTCTCATAAATCCGAAAGTGGAAAATTTGATTGGATCGAAACCAACGTAACCAAACACAATGTTTTTAAGTATCTGATATTGAGATGCACGATAGATGAGATAAAACCACCATTTTGGCGTATCCATCGTAACTAAAAGCCTTAAGCTTTTTCCTTTGAGAAGTTTTTCTGGGAATATTTTTCCTGAATGGTGTTTGAATGCAAAATCAGGAAGCAGGATTCTGTCTATAAATCCTTTGGTAATGGCGGGCATAAATCCCCACCAGTTTGGATAAGCTAAAACAACATGGTCAGCCCATAAAATAAGTTTTTGAGCTTCAACTAAATCGGCTTCGAGTTGTAGTTTTTCTCCCGTTTTGTATCCGTCAGCAAGATTGACATCAAAATCTAATTCTGATATGTAAATTGTTTTGCAGTTTGCACCTGTACGCTCTACTCCTTTTTTATAAGCATTAAGCAATGCATTACAAAAAGAATTTTGAGAAGGATGCCCAAGTATAAGTAAGATATTCGTTTTCATTGCAGTATCATTTAATTTGACACTGCAAAGATTTTAAATATCACAAAGGCGTTCCTGACACAAATGTGTCAAAATTATTTCTCCTTTTTTGAACAAATCTCTTTTTCAGAAAAAAACACCAAAAAAGAGAAAAGAATAGACAATTACTTTAAATTTGATTTATAAAAATTTTATCAGCCTGCCCAATGAAACTAAAACTGCTTCTCTCCATTATTACGATTGGACTTTTAATTTCCTGTAAAGACGCTTTAAAACAAGAAAAAAAATCAGTTAAACCCGATGCAGTAAAACTGAAACCAAAAGAAATAATTAATGAAACAGAAACTGCAGATTCCCTAAAAGGTTATAAAATCGTGGATCTTATTAGCCCCAAAAAAATTCCGGCTACAAAAGAGCTTTTAAATTATCTTGGAGAAAAAATTGAGAAGACAGAAACCGTTGATTTTAATGGTGATGGTATTCTCGATTATATTTGCCAAACCAAATCAGACAGTCTTGGTATTGGAAATGAATACTGGATTTCCTCTGATTATAAAACCATTAAAAAAACGAAATACTACTCGGATGGTTTTTACTACCGCTGGTTTATCAATTTAGATAATGACCCTGAACCGGAAATGTTTGAAGTCATTGGTGATGAAGACGGAGCTGATTATATTATTACAGATCAAAATCTGATAACAGGAAAAAATACAACTTTGCAGTATATAAATCCGATTATTATTGAAAATAACAAAAAATACTGGGGTTATGCGTGGGACATCAAAAGTATTATAGCTAGAACCAATGGAACTGTTACTGAACTGTTTTGTTCTTTAAACCATACAATAATAAGAGACGGAAACGAAGAATATGATCCTAAACACCAAAAGCAGATGCCTGTACTATTTTTTACTGGACACCATACACAGGAAAGCGGAGATCATGATATACAAAAACCACAATGGCTCACTCTGGAAGAAATTATAAAAAGGACTAAAAGATAAAGCAATGTTTCTTTTAGAGTATTTTTGTTGATTCGGTAAATTCAGAAATAAATAAAGATCACCTTTAGTCAAAAGTAACTCTGCCGAAATTTATTTTTTCGGTTTCATGAAGAAAACCATTGTAGTGATCGGCTGTCCATTCTTCGTTTCTGTAAATAAACGATAACTTTCTATCGTAACTGCCAGGAGCGAAAATTTCCAGATTATCCCCTTCGCTCGGATTGTACTCAAAATCAAAACAATTTCTGCTGTTGAGTTCTTCCAACATTTTTTTAGTCGACAGACTTTCATTTAAAGTATCCAGAGGAAAAATAATCATTCCGTCCATCGTGGTATTGGCATACCCTACATATCTTTCGAGAACCCAGATATAATCATTACGCTTTTTACTTTTATACTTCGTAAATCTTTTATGACTAATGACAGTATCGTTGTCATTAATAATACAAGTACATAGTTTAATTTCTTTTACGTTTTCGCACATGAGGATAATTGAAGAAATGGTATTCTTTCAAGGATTGAATTTAGTCTATTTTTTTTAAGTAAAATACTACTGATGCGCTATTTTTTGACGAATTCGGGTCAATGTCTGCCTTTCAATACCTAAAAAACTGCATAAATGAGAGATCGAGATTCTGTTAAATAAACCGGAATGATGTTTTACAAAATCAATGTAACGTTCTTCGGCGGTTTGAAATATAAAGCTTTCAATACGTTCCTGCTGCCGTTTTAGAATTTCGCCTGCAATCAATCTTCCGTATCTTTCCAGATTTGGAATATGATCGTAAACCCACTGCATGTTTTCGTGAGAAAGACAAACCATAACAGTTGGCTCTAAGCATTGAATGTAATATTTACTGGGCTGTTGTTCTATAAAGGCAGAATAATGTGTAGCGTAATCGCCTTCGGCATAAAAACCTACTGTAATTTCGTCTCCATCTTTATCTATAAAATAAGAGCGGACTAAACCGTTTGCAATAAAACCAATATTCTTTTGTACGTGACCAAACTGAAGAAAGTACTCTTTTTTAGAAAACGATTCAATAGTAAGTTTTGTAGCATATAGAGCCAATTCGTAATCAGTCATTTTAGGACATATTTTTTTGACGGAATTTAGAAATACTTCTATTGTTGGTTCCATACTTCTTTGATTTTGTTTTGGTTATTGAAGTATAAATTTAAGGAAACGCACAATTAAGTGCTTCAGAAAACCAAAATATTTAATTATGACCATTTCTATTTGAGTCAAATTCTAAAAATATTCTTGAAAAAAAATAAAGATAAAATGTACATTAGCAGTGATTAAAATTTTCCATAATGAAATGGATCACCAGAGAAAGACCTAAAATAGATCGAATCGCCTGCCCATGGCTAATAAGGAAATTTATAGATTCTGAAGCAGAATTTATATATGTACCCTATGATCAGGTTTTAGAAAAAGCAAAAAAATTAAATGCTGTTCCGTTTGATATTCCGGATGTAGAATACACGCATTATGAAGAACAATGCACTTTTGATTATTTCGTAAAAAAACATGAAATAAAAGATCCCGCCCTATTCATTATTGCCGACATCGTACGCGGAGCGGATACAGACCGTCATGAAATCGCCAAAGAATCGGCTGGACTTTGGGCAATATCAGCTGGCCTTTCTTATAATATTACTAATGATTACAAACTTTTAGAAACAGGAATACTGCTTTATGATGCTCTTTACAGCTGGGCAACTCATTTGTACCAACAAAAACATTTACAAAACAGTCCCTTTGAAAATCTTCTTCATGAAGTTTACAATAAGTTTTTAAAAGATAAAAAAAGCAATGCCAAAACGCCTTCATGGGTTAAAGATCTCAAAGAAATCATTCAAGATCAGATTGATGCACAATTTACTCTTGACTTAAAAAAAATATCAAGCGAACTTGACCTAAATCCTTCCTATTTATCAAGGGAATTTTCTAAACATTTTGAAGATCTAAATTTTGGAGAATACGTTCGAAAACAACGCATTGAGAAAGCTATAAATCTAATTGAAAACTCTTCATACACCCTAACTGAAATTGCCTATATGACTGGTTTTTCTGATCAAAGCCATTTCACTAGGATTTTTAAGGCACATACTGGAAATAATCCTTCCGTCTATCGCAGAAAAATCCGTAAAAAGTAATCTTTATACAAAAACGTAAAAAGCGTTCTATTAAAGGAAAACACAGGGAACTAACTTTGTTTTTATAACCAATAAAACAAAACTCCATGTTTCGATACACATTCCTTTTTTTAGTATTACTTTTTAGTTCCTTTTCTTTTTCTCAAACTACTTATCCAAAAATCACGGGGTATTTTGGCATTATGCATCCAATTGTTACTGTGAGCAGAGACGAAACTGCCGTAAATTTTAGAGATTATTATGCTGTATCATTTCCTACTGGAATCAACATTTGGAAAAGCAGTAAAATAGGCTTTTCTTTTGAAATTGTTCCCAATATTAAAGACGATAACGGATCTAGTAAAACAACAAGTTTATTATTTCATCCTGGAATTCTAGTTGCTTTGGGAAAAGGATATAGTTTTGCAGGACGACTTGCCTTTGATAGTAATGGAAGATACGGTTTTACACCTGTATTCAATAAAACATTAATCAAAACAAGTAGCGTTAGTTATTATGCCGCAGTGCCTTTACCTGTTCGTTTTGGTAATGATCATCCCGCTTCATTTACCGCAGGATTTCAATTTGGAATAGCTTTTTAGAATATTTTGATTTTCCTCTTATTCATCCAAACTCTCAACTTTTGCAATTTCACTTATTCTGTCCAGCAATTCAAATTCATCTACAGGAAGCAACTGTAATACCATTTCCAGCATTAAAGCAATATCTGAATCTTTATTTGCATTTAATTCCAATACTAAAATACAGGACTTTAGCATTTGTGTAATGATAGAACTTAATTCGGTATAACTTGACAATTTGATTTTTGCTTCATATATGTTCTTTTCTTCAGACACAGGTTTCAAAGTATTTAAATATAGAGCAGTTAATTTTTTAAGATTTTCTAGTTTTTCAATCATGTCCATAGCTTTGTTTTTCAACAAATTTATCGGCAAGGAATTGAAAAATGAGGAACGTATATATCCAGTCATATTTGACTGTAAATGAAAACTTCAAAAAGATATACGCTTGGTAAACAAATTATTGGAATTGATAAACTTATACGAATTGGTAAAGCTTTGAATGTTGAGATGTCGGAATTGTTGAGAGCATTATGATAATAAAAAAGACAGACAACATAAAAAAATTGTCTGTCTTTAAATACTAAAAAATGAATTAACTACCTTAATATTTTTCAACTAATGGTGGAATCCAGCTTTCGTCAATAATTGCTTTTTCACCCCAATATGCTCTTATGTATAAAGAAAAATCTCCTTTAGGTGCAGGTATCCAATTACTTTCTTTATCTGCTCCGGGATTTTTGTTTCCTACATATAATGTAAGTGATCCATCAGATTCTTTTTTAAGTCCCTTATTTTTAGTTCCTAATGAATAACGTTTTAAGTCATTTGGGAAAAAGAAGTGTTCAGCATTATATAAGGTCATAGACCAAAAACCTTTTACAGGAGGCAATACTTTAAAGTTTACTTTGTAATTATTATTCCCGTTAAGTTTTTCCCTTTTACTAGTGTTGTCCGTGTAGAAATATTGTGTTTCAGTTGGTCTGTTATCAAAAATATTACTTCTTCCAGAACTAGTTCGGTTTGTATAATCAAATCCCCAAACGGCATTATGAAAAGACCTGTTCCATCCATTTCCTGCAGGTTTTCCGTTGTATTTCCATTTCAAATAATCTTTAATTAGAGTATTATCTAAATCAACAGCTTCCTGAACAATAATTTTTTTTATTTCAGGGTCTTTGGCTGCAGTCGCTAATAGCGCTCTAAATTGTGCATATAAAGCTTCTTCTCCTTTTACCGGTGGTACTTTTTCCAAAATTTCTGGCAATAAATCAAAGAATTTTTCAGGAACTACCCATTTAATTTCTCCTCCTCCTGTATTTCCAGTAGGAATATCGGGTGCTTTATTCCATTCTTTTGTTTTCATTTTACCATCGAACTCAGAAAGCGGATAAGCAACAATTTGATTAATAATCGGCTGTAGAGCAATTCTATCCTCAGGGGTATCATCTAAAAAAACTCTCGGAATTGCATTTCCTAATTCGGTCTCAAATTTAATTGTACCCGCAATTCCAGATGGAACTTTACCTTTCCAGTTTGGACCATGAAGCAGATAAAACCCAGGCTTCGTATTGTACATTTTACCCATATTTCCTGTTTGTTCTGTTCGTGCATTATAGAGCGCATAAACCCAGAACCTGTCACCAAAATCCGGAACCTGAATTACTACAGGATTCTTATCTAATTCGAAATATCCATACCCATAAGCAACATCCTGATTGGGACAAGCAACACTATTCTGCTGTGGCGCAATGTAATCTGAAAGCATACATATTTGCCCCAGTGGAGCCGCAGGAAGTACGCCGTTTAGCCTTCCAGGTTCTTTTAGTGGACGAAAAGCATTTCTTCTATTAAAAATATTAGCAAGCGGATAACCCCAAATATAAGCCATTCGTGCAATACCTCTGGCATATTCCGGATGTAGAATAACATCTGATCCCGGAAGCTTTATAGAATCAGTTTTTACCGTATCAATAGAAGAATCTGCTGTGTTTTTTTCAGCACTGTCAGAAGTTTCTTTTTTACAACCTGTTAGAATAATAAAAAACAGGTAAATGCATAGTTGTTTTTTCATTGTGACAGATTTAAAATTATACTAGATTGAAGCCTAATACAATGATTATTAGTTTTTGATTTTTACATTAGAATTCATCTCAAAATTAAACAAAGTTAAAACTGAACATTTTAAAAGTGTGTTTCAAGTTATAATTTGAAACAAAGTTTTTATTCTAATACATTATGTGTAAAATATCACTTTCGCAAACCCTGTATAAACATAGCCCGTGGTTTCAACCACGGGAAACGTATCGTTTTTCCATTGTGTCCCCGTGGTTGAAACCACAGGCTATATTTGAAAATAACGACATAAAAAAAATGAGACTTTCAAAATATATCGCTCCGCTGGAGCTTTTTTTATTTGTGATTTTATTTGCTATAAATATTTTGCTCCTCTGGAGCAAATTTGGATGCGCTTCGTTTAAAAAATTTTCACTATTTTTAAACTAAACCTTCACTCTTACACTATGACCGAAAAATCACAACTTCTAAGTTCCATTTTCAGGCATCTCGACGGTTTAGTTACTGCTCCCGTTGCCATAGCGCTTAAGAAAAAATCAGTTTTAGAGTATCTTTTAGAGAAAAAACAGCTTTCATTATCAGAACTTACAAATGTTTTCAAAGCCAATGAAGGTTATCTGAATATTGGTTTGCGACTTTTGGCTTCACAGGGTTTTCTGGAATATAAAGTCAATAATCAAAAACAGGAAATTATAATTGGGGTAAACGAGAAAACCAAAACGGCTTTTTCGTTATTTTATTTATACGAAGATGTTGTCGATTTGCTTCAATTATCTACACAGTTTCATCCGCGTCAGTTTGAAGATACTCCTTTTGAAAAACTCAATCTCATTTTTGAAAAATATAAAAAGGGATACGGAATCGAACTTTCAGACGATCCTTTAACCAATGAAATTCAGAATCAGATTTTAAAACATATTGAAGGCTATTTGATCGGCCCAACGATTGTTCGTCTGGCAATGAACGGAATGTTTCATAAATACTTTATGGAGACTTCTTTCCGTCCGGAAGAGTTTCATAAATCGCCTGAAAATTTTAAAAAGATTCTGGACTTTTTTGTGCATTTGGGATGGTTTTTAGAAAAAAACGGCAATTATCAGTTTACCGAAGCGGGTTTGTTTTTTGCCAAAAGAGCCAGTGCTTATGGTGTTACGGTTTCTTATTTACCAACATTTGCTAAAATGGACGATTTGCTTTTTGGAAATCCCGATGTTTTAAGAACTAATGAAGGTGAAAATGAAATTCACGTAGATCGCGAAATGAACGTTTGGGGAAGCGGTGGCGCACATGACACCTATTTTAAGGTTGTAGATGAAATTCTGATCAAACTTTTTAATCTCCCAATCGAAGAACAGCCCAAAGGAATTCTGGATATGGGTTGTGGAAACGGTGCTTTTTTACAGCATGTTTTTGAAGTAATCGACCGACAGACTTTACGAGGTAAAATGCTTGACGAATATCCGTTATTTTTGGTCGGTGCCGATTATAATCAGACAGCTTTGAAAGTTACAAGAGCCAATTTGATAAAAGCAGATATTTGGGCAAAAGTCATTTGGGGTGATATTGGACGCCCAGATTTGCTTTCGAATGATTTAAAAGAGAATTATAATATCGATTTAAAAGATTTGCTGAATGTGAGAACTTTTCTGGATCACAATCGAATTTGGACGGAACCTCAACACGAAGATAAAAATAGAATCAGTACCTCAACAGGAGCTTTTGCGCATAGAGGAAAAAGAATCAGCAATAATCTGGTTGAAGATAATTTGTTGGAACATTTACAACGATGGTCGCCGTACGTTTATAAATTTGGTTTACTTCTGATTGAACTGCACACCATAAACCCGAAACTAACAGCTCAGAATATCGGAAAAACTCCTGCAACGGCTTACGATGCTACACACGGTTTTTCGGATCAATACATCGTCGAAATTGATGTTTTTAACAAAGTTGCTGCAGAGGCTGGTTTATTTCCTGATAAAGCCGTTTTTAAACGATTTCCAGATTCTGATACCGCAACAGTTAGCATCAATTTACTAAAAGGAAACTAAAATTAGAAAACCTCTGAGATCAATGGTTTCAGAGGTTTTCAACTTACTAACTCAAAATATTTAATTGTAATTAACTCTCTTACTTAGATTTAAAAAATCACCTGAAACTGAAAAATTGCCTGCCAATTTCCAACATATTCTGGTTTTTCAATGTTATAAAAAGCTTGTGCGGCTGCAGAATAAAACAATTTACTCTTTTCTCCTATTTTAAACGTTTTTCCCGGGCCTCCGCCAATGGGAACCAGCCAGCGATTATTACTGTCAGCAAGCCAATTGGCAACAATAGTAGCATTACTTTCTACAAACCAGCCTTGTGAAAAATTGTAATAAGCAATGTATTGAAGACTTCCTGAATTCACTTTGTTATCTCCATTACCACCCAGCGACCAATAATTTTGAAGTACGGTTCCTAAAGAAAATTTATCTCCGGCATAATACAACAACGCAGTTGGCCCTAAACTTAAAGCACTGCTTCCTAAAGCTGAATTGGTTCGTGTGGGAATCTGCATTGCCGGGCCAATTCCCCAACTGAATTTACCTTTCTTGGTAATACTCGAAAAATATCCGTTAAACAAAACATTCCCCATTCCTGCCTCGCATGTTGCCCCTTCTGTAATTGGAGGTATGGATTGAAAGGGAATAATGGTATACGTAATAAGCTTGAGATTTGTTCCCAGTTTAAAAGGATAAACAGGCTGAACAGAAAATGAACTTGCAGTACCGTCTCCTACAGGAAGCAGTACTTCCTGCAGAAAAACACTACGCAAACCACTTACTGGGTCTTGTCTTTTCTTACTCATTTCTTCGACAGAAGTCGTATGCTGTTCATCAGACTGGCTAAAAGCGGGAATGAAAGAAAAGCATAACCAAAAACAGCAGCAATACAATCTTAGATTCATAAATCTTATTTTAAGGAATAAAACTTGATCTTTATTTTACTTTCTCGAAATCGCCTGGTTTATATTTTCGGTCAAAAAATTCTTGTTTTGGTCCATAAAAACGGAACAAAGCAAACCATCCTTTTCCTGGAACTGTTTTTAACCAATTTGCCTCGCCAGAAGGTTTATCTGGCCCCACAATAAAAGTTACCGATTTATCTGCATTATAAATAAGCTTATTCATAGAATTTAAAGAAGGATAGACCTGATCTTTCGCATCAACACCTGAAGCAGTTTCTGCATCATATAAGGTCAATGACCAGAATAATCCAGCAGGTGGATTTGCAGGAAATGTAATTTTATAAGTGTTCTCTCCCATTAAATAATTTCCGTCTTTATCTTTATAAGCGTTTCCATATTTTGCTCCTAAACCTGGAATAGAAGACATCATACCAGAACTTATTGAATAATGGTTGATGTACATTTGTATTTTAGCATTTACATCGGTATGTTTTGTAATTCTGTTGCGATATTCTTCGTCTAGCAATGTATGCATGAAATCGTCTTGTTTTGTTTTCGCATGAGCAATCCATTTGCGGTCTGCCCACCAAAGTGCATCTTTTTCTTTATCATAATTTCCGGCAACATTTTTAGCCATTTTCCATGCGGTTGCTGCCGCTTTGCCTAATAATTCTTTTTGCTTGTCTGTAGGACTGAATGTCTCTCCTTTTTTGATTCCAATCGCTTCCAGCATTCCATGCATATAAGGATCAATATCATCTACTTTATCACTTTGTATAAATCGATTCAACATTTCAAAGTAGCTGAAATCATGTGCAAACAATGAATTTGAAGGAACATCGGAAACATGTTTAAAATTCATTGGCATTTTTTCTCCGTTAAGTGGATAAACCTTAATTCCTTCAACAGATTTTACTCCAGGCGACAAATCATCTACAGATTTAAAGAAACCGCGCTGAAAAATAAAAAGTCCGTTTGTTTTACATTTGAAGACAAAATAGTTTTTTGCATCGACAACACCTTTATAATCGGATGGAACTACCAAATACTTTCCACCTTTTCCTTTATCTGGACCAGGAAGACCAATATCCCCTAAATAAGTTGTTCCATCAGGTTTTGCAGGACCGACTAATGGTCTGTGCCAAAAATCATCTAATATTCCCTGTAAATTTGGCGGCACTTCTAAAACTAAAGGCCCTGTCTTACTAAGATCAGCAAATCCTAAAGCATAAATAACGTCTGAATTAGGAGTTGTAATTACAGTTTTAGGCTTTAGTCTTTTCTCAAAAACAGAAATCACATTATAACCTTCTCCAGATATTTTGCCCAAACCTTCTTTCATAGCGTACATATTTACTGCTGGTAATGCCCATAAATAAACCTGTGTAGCTCTTTGAAAATATAAATCATCATTTAGTTTTTCAGAAGACTCAGCTGTTGGATAACCGCCTACAATATCCTGATTTGCTATTTTTTCAGAGGCCGTAGCGGTATCTGCAGGATTTGTTTTTGAAGATTCTTTGCAACCTGTAAATAATGTAACTAACAATATTCCAGAAATAATTATTTTTTTCATAATTGATAAAATTTAGGTTTTCTATTATCGAATTAATTAACTTTTTTTAACCGCAGGCGGATTCCAGCTATCATTCAAAACTGATTCTTCTGGCCAATAACATCTTATATATAGAGAAAAAACTTCTTTTGGTGCCGGAAGCCAATTGCTCATTTTATCTTCTGATGGAGGTGTACTTTGAACATAAAGCGTTAAAGAACCATCTGGGTTTTTCTTTAAGTTTTTATTTTTTGTCCCTAAAGAATATCTGTTAAGACTATTTGGTGCAAAAAAGTGATCTTCATTATAAAGAGTAAGTGACCAAAATCCTTTTACTGGTGGAATCTGACCGCTTGGAAATGTTACGGTATATTTTTTACTTCCATTTAATCTTGCGCCATTCTCATCCAAATCCTGATAAAAATATCTGGTTTCGTTAGGTTTGTTCACAAAAATATTAGCTTTGGCACAAGAAAGTCTTGTCAGATAATCGTAACCAAATTGCGCTCCGTTACGCTGTGTTGTCCAATTGTATTTGATAGGATAACCCACATTTTGAAACTGAAACAATGGCGTAACGTAATTTTTCTCGGCATCAATTGCGGCATTTACAGCAATCGCTTTTAATTTTGGATCTCTTTTCACGGCTTCTAATAATGCATTTATTTGTGCATAAAGCGCTTCTTCTCCTTTCATTGGTGGAACCTCTTTTAAAATATCGCTTAACTGGTCAAAAAAGATTTCTGGTTTTACCCATTTATTTTCGCTTTTTTCTCCTTTTGCAGGAGGTGGCGTTGATTTTATTTTAGTCCAGTCCGTTGTTTTTACTTTTCCATCGTATTTGCTTAAAGGATATAAACCAATTTGTTGAACTAATGGCTGTACCGCTTTTTTATCAGCAGGATCATCGCTTTGAAACACACGCGGAATTACAATTCCACGACTTGTCGGAGATTTAAAAACGCTGATAATACCGTCTGGAACAGTACCGTTCCAGTCTTTCGAAGCTAAAAGATAAAAACCAGGTTTTGTATCATACATTTTACCAAGACTTGCAAATCCGTCTGTACGCTGATCACATACCTGATAAACCCAGAATCGGTCACCAAAATCAGGAACTTGCACTACTACTGGTTCTATTGCCAAATCTAATGGAGCCAAACCATAAACTACATCCTGATTTGGACAAGCAACGGCGCGTTCCTGTGGCGCCACATAATCTGTAAGCATACAAAGATGATTTGGTGGTGCAAGTGGCAGAATTCCTTCTCCATAAATAGGACCCGGAAGATTTCTAAAGGTTTCAACTCTATTATGAATATTCACCATTGGCCACGCCCAACCATAAATAGAAGTGGTAAGATTTTTCACAACAGCTTCGGTCATAATGGTATTTGGAATCGGACCAGAAGGTAATTTTTCTGCTGTACTTGAATCTACAACCGTTGCATTTTCTGAGCTCGGATTTACAGCTACTTCATGTTTTTTACAGGAAACTAAAAATAGTATCGCCGTAAGTACTATAAAAATTTTATTTTTCATGGTATATAGTTTTTGTAGTTGAGTATTATTAATTCAATTTTGAAATTGTTGAATGCGAAAATCTACTATATACTGAATTTTACGGGCAGATATTTATTAGAAATCATTATCAGGAAATTTGTGTTTTTTCATTTCCTAACACTAATTTATATATTATCCGTTTTTGATTCTTTTTTAATGTGTTGCAAGTTATAATCTGCAACATCTTTTGACCTGAAAATGCCTAAATACGTTAATTTTTCTTTGATTTATTTAAAAATCGTTTTTGATTTCAGGTTTAATGCTCTGAAAGGGCTTAAATATTTATTAGAAATTCCAATCATAAAAATGAAAAAAGCTCCAGTGGAACGACATATTATATGTCGCTCCGCTGAAGCTTTATGTTGTAAATCATATTAACAGCTATAAATATTTCGCCTCTCCGAGGCTTTTTATATATATATCTAAATCCCGTTTAAATTGTAAATTCTCTTATTGGCTATGAATATTGGCCTCTACTAAACTTTTTATTTTAATCTACAAATATTTTTATCTCTTCGTAAACGTTGCATCGCTAAAGGTCTTCATAAAAGCAATCAGATTTACTTTTTCTTCTTCTGTCAACGGAATTCTTTTTCCATTCTCTTTAAAAATCGGATCCAAATTATCAGCGTCTAAAACACCATTATCAAAATAATCTAAAACCGATTTCAATGTTGGAAACTGTCCAAAACTTCCGTATGGAGCGGTGTATTCTATATTTCGTAAAGTTGGAACTCGGAAACTCATAAAATCTGCTGCAATTCCCGTAACTCTGGCGCGTCCGGCTTCATTGGTATCTGTATTTAGAGGAAAACCAATATTTCTGAAACTTTGGTCCGTGAACAATTCTCCTTCATGACAGCTTGCACATTTCTGCTGAAAAGTTTGATAGCCTTTTAATTCACTTTCTGTAAAAGAAACTTCTTTGCGTTTTACTTTATCGTATTTACTGTTGGCAGAAATCAAGGTATATTCAAACTGTGCAATACTTTTATAGATTCTTTCAGGTGTAATATTTTCATCTCCAAAAGCTTTTCTGAACAAGTCTTTGTAAACAGCATCGTTCTTAATTTTACCCATTACTTCCAAAATCGAGGAATCCATTTCTTCATGTGTGATAATGGGTACTAAAGGCTGATTTTCAAGCTGTAATTTGCTTCCATCCCAATTGTAAAACTTCATAAAAGCCAAATTCTGAATCGACGGTGTATTTCGAAGTCCGATTCTGCCTTCAATTCCGACTGCTTGTGTTTTCTGATCTGTAAAAGCATTTTCCTGAATATGACAGCTGGAACACGAAATTGTATTATCGGCACTGAATCGTTTATCCGAAAACAATTTTTCTCCCAATTCTACACCATATTGAGTCGGTTTGTTCTGACTTACAAAAGCATTCAGTTCCGGAAAATCGGCCGGAATTTTTAAATCAATTTCAGGATTATCAATAGCCAGCATTTCCGAATCTTCGCTATTACAGGAAGTCAGAAACAATATTGCTATTACGAAACCTAGTATTTTTTTCATTTTAAATGAATTTTAAAAATTGAACTGTTTAAACAGCTCTGGAAATAGGACACGGATTAAACGGATTCGCTATCGCGAAGACGCGGATTCGAACGGATTTTTTTATCTATTTTTATCTGGGGCTTTACGAAGTAAATCCGTTTCATCCGCGTACTCTTTTTTTAGTTTTCTACAGCAGTAACAGAAAACATTCCAGTAATATCGCTTGATCCGTTTCCGCCTAAATTATCTACAAATTTTGCCATTTGAGCAGCAGTATGAATATTTGGAGTAGCGTTATCATTCATTCCAGTACCAGTTGATAAAGTAATGGTATTGGTTTTACCGCTTAATAATTTATCGAAATCAGCCTGAATCTTAATTTTTGGCGCTTTGCTTCCAACCACTGCATTTGTTGTTAGGTTTAAAGTAATATCTCTATAAGCGTTTACTCCCTGCGTATAACTTGACGGAACATCTTTAGTCCCTTCAACCGTACTTCCTGTATGGATTGACATGGTTTTATTATCAGTACCATAAAAACCTTCAATTTTAGTAAAACGGTAACCGCTTCCCCATTCCCACATCATGGCAGTATCATTTGCACCCGCTAAAGCATAGAAATTAGGAAACCTAACCTGATCTAAAGTATTTTGCTCCGCCTTGATTCCTAAACCAAATTTAATCTGCTTGTAAGTTGCAGAAGGCACATTGCTTAAAACATAACTCAAAGAAGCTGTTTTTGCCTGATCGATTACTGTTGCTCCTTTATCCAAATCGTTTACATTGTACGGCACTTCATCTCCATTGTCTTTTACCAGACGAATATTGCTGATTACGTATTTCAATTCCGAAAAATGGTGTACTTGTCCTGCTGCAGAAGTATTGGCTGTAGCCGAAGTCGAAGCCGCGTTTCCTAAAACAATGGTAGTACTTTTGAAAGTATTATTGAATTCCAACGTTACATTGTTCGCAGCAGGATTGTCATCATTGTCTGAACATGATACGAAAGCCAAAGCGGCAAGAGATAATAAAAGGTATTTTTTAAAATTTTGCATTTTGTGATATTTAAATTTTTGTAATTAATTATGCCTAAAAGATGCTTTTGGTACATCTTTTTCCATTCTAACTGTAAATAATCTTAAACACATAGAAACATAGATTTTATTTGAATTGATAAAGATTAAATAAAAATGACACATCATTTAACACATAGCTATATGTATTGATGCAAGTGAAATGGCTTTTTCTAGACTCCGAAAAACTAGGTTTCTATGTGTTTAAATTAATTTCAATTGAGGGGAATTAATCAGCAAATAGGCGGTGGTACAAAAATTTCGAGACAAGGTTCTGTTTGCCCGGTCTCTTTATATATCAATACTTTTCTGGAATTTATTTCTTTTATAAGGCTGCAGAAAAATCCAATATCTGAATTCAGAACAATGTCAATCTTTTTACTAATGCTCGTTAGTTCTAAATCACTGTTATTATCCGATTTTTCGAGTTCTTTCTTCAAATGACATTTACCATGACATTGTAATTCTGGTTTTGTTTTATTGACACAGAATTCCTTTTCTATACTCTTCTGATTCAGTTTAAAGTGTACAATAATCAATGCCTGCTGGAAAGAAACCAGCAGTAAAAGCATTATCATTGTGAAACTAAAAACCTTTTTCATTTTCTTAGAAATTTAATTTTAAAGAAGTAAAAATATTACGCCCCATTCTTGGAATATTTCCCCAGTCGGCATAAGTGCTGTAATATTCATTTAATAAATTCTCTGCTCCAGCTTGAACAACGGCTTTTAGATTATTGATTTTAAAAGTATAATTGGCTGAAAGATTCCAAATTACGTACGCCGGTGTTTGATCTTCTCCGTATTCCGGACTGTAATTGATTTGCTCAAAATCGCCATTTACAGAAGTCTGGATTCCAAAATTTTTATGCATGAAATGAAGCGAAGTCAGATAACTTAACGGACGAATAAAAGGCAGATTTCCTCCGTTACTATCCACTCCGCGCGCATATGTTACCGTTCCGTTCCAATGTAAATGTTCTAAAATATCGTAACTCACATTCATCGACATATTTAAAAGCGTCGCATAATCCAATGAAGTGTAACCTTTTACTCCAACCGACTGATAATTCATCGGACTTCCCATACTGAGGATTCTACCAATAATATAGTTTTCGATATAGAAATAATTCAGTTTGCCCTGAATGCTTAATCTTTCATTTTTAAAACCAGCAGATGCATTTCCTTCATACGAAATTTCATTTTTCAAATCAGGATTTCCAATGTAATCGTAACGGTCAAAACTATTGTAGATATAATAACCGTAACCTTCAGAAACAGAAGGCGCTCTGTGTCCGTAACCCGTTCCTACAGAAAAATTAAACTGATCGATGTTCAGATTATAACCTGCATGCAAACTCGGTAAAAATCTCGTTTTTTCCTGAGAAGCTCCGGGATGAAAAATCCAGTTGAATTCTACATATTTAGAATAATTGTAATTTACTCCCAAAGAGCCACCCAAATTCACCTGACTTTTCTCTGAAAGATCCCAGGAATTATTCATCGACAGTCCAGCAAAACGAGTTGTAACCCAAGGCCAGCTGTAAGCAAACATGGTTCTTTCGCTTCTATCTTGCGGATACATTCTCATTTCGGCAATAGACAAATTATCGTAAGCATTCAATTGTATTTCAGACGAATAACTATTCTTTTTCAAATTGGCTTTCGAAACCAGACCATAAGTCGTGCTCCAGCCCGGCATATCCATGTGAACCAGATTTTCAGGTCGCGTCGTATCGTCCATATAATGTTCGATTGCATTGAAATAAATCTTAGAATCAATCACTTTTACAAATCCGTCTTCGAATAATTGTTTGTACGAAGCTGAAGTAATTAAGGCACGAGAAAGCGATAAATCCATTGGAAGAGCTGGATAACCTACGTCTTTTGCCATATCAAAAATCGCGTCTACTCTCACAGCAGATAAATCACTTGTTTTATAAGCAAACCCTAATGACGTATTGAACTTTTTATATTGCGAATGTTTAACTTCATCGTTATTTCCATCATCATAATCATCTGCTTTTCGGTACGAAATACTTCCTTCGGCAACAAATTTTTCGCCTGAATAGGCTATGTTTCCAAGATTGAAAAATTGTTTGTTATTGAATTCAAATCCGCTTTGGTAAGCACCGTTCCATTTTTTGGCAAGACCAAAGGGTGTACTTTTTCTTTTTAAATCGATGCTTCCGGCAATAGTAGAACCGTGCAAACTTCCTTCCTGTCCTGATTTTATATCGATTGTCGAAAGGTTATTGCTTTCTACATAAGACGTAATCGGATCCATTTTATCGGTACAAGCGCCAAAAATGTGCATTCCGTCAATAGTTACTGTAGAACGTTCTGTACTCATATTGTTCAACAGCGGTTCCCAGGCATAAGCACCGCGCTTGATAAAACTGATATTATCTGCAGAAGACAAAAATTCATCAACTGAAACCGCCATTTTCATTTGGGTTTCTATTTTCTTTTTGGTCGCATTTTTTACCTGAACTTCTTCTAAATTTTTAATGCTGTCGTGATGTACGTGATGATTTTGAGCCATTGCCGACATTCCTAAAAAAAGAAATAATATACTATATTTCATACTGTTAGAATAAAGTATCAATAAATAATTCACTCTTTACTCCTTCTACTCCAGGCGTAAAATCGGTTGGAACTACGGTTCCTTTTACAATTAATCCGTTTTGGTTCATTAGGATTAAATTCAAAGTCCAATTTCCTGTCATGGTATAATTGACAACACCATGGTACAAACCGTCATTTTGCTGTGTCAAATCCTGATTGTTTGGCGAAGAATGATTTCCCATAGAAGGTTCTGGCATTCTTGGATCCAATTTCAAAGTATAACCGTTTACTTCTGAATACGAAAATTGTGTTGGATCTGGAAAAGTTCCGGCTTGACTTGTCGGTTTATTGTATTTGTAAATACCTGCAATCAATGGATTTTCGGCCACTTTTGGTTTCTGCGGAGAAATTAACGCAATTACATATTGTTCGTTATCCTTTCCCGTAAAAGTGGTCATATTGAGGTTTTTATTGCTCTGCTTTTCAACCGAAATTTCTTTATTGACTTCGTATTTCTGATTGTCAACTTTAAAACTTACATATAATTTCCAGCTATTTGAAACTGCTGTTTCGCTCGTAAAAACAGCATATCCAGAGAAATATTTATTTGTCGCATCATACGATACATTGTATTCGTGCGGACAAGAACTTGAAGTTTCATTAGTACTTAGAATTGGTAGAAAAGTCAAGTCAGAAGCATTTACACTTTGATTGGTTTGTGCATTGATAACTTTTAAATGAAGTTCGTTGTAGCCTTTATAAAAGGTTCCGTTCAAGGCTTCAATGCAAATTTTATAGTTGCCACTGGTTAACGAAACGGCTTCTTTAAACTCATAATATTCTGGAACTTGTGAACCGATTTCAGCTTCATAATCTGTTTTATCGATTGTACAGGAAGTAATCACACCTAATAGTGCCATTACTAAAATTTTAAAAGATTTCATTGGTAATGAATGTTTGAAAAACGTTTTAAAATGCAGCATAAAACCATCCTTCTAGGAAAGTGCAAATGCCGTGAAATTTTAATGCTGTTTTGAATTGAAAATGGATCTAGAGCATTTTCAATTGAAGGAATAAGATCATTTTTTTCTGTATGAAAAAGTAACGCAGATTCAAGTATTAAACTGAATTTCTACAATATTCAAAATATATAGGAAATCCGGAATATTGCCTCTTTTTACATCATTCCAAAAAGAACAATGCCATTAGATTCAAAAACAGAAAATGATCTCGAATTAAACGAGCGGAGGATGAAAAGTAAGATTAGAAGCCTTGATTGGTTTCTTTTCGAACAAAATAGAAGTATTTTCTTTTGATTCGATAACTGGAACTGCATTGATAACAACTTCAGCAGTATTTTGTACATAAACAAGCTCTGATTTCTCTTTTAGGCTGTCCTGCATTTTCTTTTCGTTATCTGAATATTTTTTGATGCTTTTTTGAAGTTCGCATCGACCGTTACAGTTGTTGAAGACTTGTTTACGCTGTACACAAATCGTTTTTGCAATTTCTTCTTGATTGATTTTGAAGGAAGCATAAACGAACAAGCTGCCAAATGATGGCGACAAAATTAAAATGGAAAGTACTATGATGGTTAACCTTTTCAACTGCTTGTTAGTTATTTTGACGGCAAAAGTACATCATTTTTATATTTGTTTTAACTAAATCTGTTTTTTTGTTTGATTTAATTTTAGAATAGAAGCCTTTAAATTTGCTATCTTAAACAATTTCAGCTGTTTTATTTTCTACCAATTGTACATTAAATCCTAAATCTTTGGCTGTTCGTACAGTTGGATCATTGGCCATATCAGCCATCATTCCAACGATAGTTAAATTTTCTATTTGATTGTTTTTCAAATAGTCATACAAATTGGTATCTATAAAACTGTTGGGATTATTTTTAACAATAACCGTTTCATTTTCCAACGGCATAACTTCTTCATAAATTTCTGCTCCATAAGTACCCGAAATAAAGCAAGCAGCATTCTTTTGGATTGCTATATGCTGAATATGTATAATTGTTCTTCTTTTTTTTCTAAAAATATCCAACGTTTTTTTGGCTTTAGCCGCCACTTCATAACTACCGCGAAACTCCATTTTTCCTTTGTAGAAGTAATCGTTTTGTATGTCTAGTAACAATAATGCCGATTTGGTATATTTTCTTTTCATTATGGGATATTCGTTTTTTAAAAATTTTAAAAAAAACTGCTGGTTTCAAGTGCTTCATCCAAAAATCTATCAAATACATCAAAAGCAAATATACTCCGGACCCCTCTAGAGCCTGCCATGAACAGGATTGGTTTAATGTAATTAGGGAATAAATATTGGAGGAAATGGTGCAGCTTTTGTACGAAACCAGCAGCCCAACAAAAAAAAGCTTTAAAACAAAAAACTAATCCTTTCCATTCAAAAACTTAGCTGCGAAACTAGTCATTTGTGAGAGGTGAAAATCGAGCGTCTCTTTACCAATTACGTAATAAGTAAAATATTTTCTCTAAAGATAAAACGTAAATAACTGAATTAAAATGTTTTAAAAATCGACTCATTTTGAAGTTCAAAACTTCAATTAATCAGTTCAAAGTTCATCTATTTGATGCAAAACGTTAAAGACTAATTACACATAAAAATTTAATGTTGTTAATAAAATAAATAGGCCACAATATTTTGAAAAATTATACCTACATTCCCCGTTTACTATACTAAAATTATATTATTAAAACAGAATCTATATTCATAATATAAAACTGTTTGATTTAATTTATAACTAAATACCACATGCAATTAAAAAACACTCTCCTCCTATTTGCTTGTATTCTTTCGTATAGTCTCTGTTATTCGCAGCAGTCATTCGAAAGTATTTATACCGAAACCTATCAGGTTTTGCTAAGTTCAAATCCGAAAAAAGCTTTGAGCAATACTGATTATCTCTATACACTTGCAAAAAACAATACTGACAGAATAAAAACGCGTATGTTGAAGGCGCACCTTTTGTACCAGTACGGAATTAATAATGAAGCAATTAATGCATTAAAACAAGCCGATAGTTTGGCATTGCTGGACAAAGATTATGCTCTTCAAGCTAAAATTTATGGATTTATGGCTTCTCTTTACCGTGAAAGCGAAATTTATGATATTGGGAAAACGTATCTGAACAAAGCCGTTACGATTAGCAAAAAAATCAAGGACGAAAGTGAAATGTATCGTTTTCAGGGAAATTTATCGCAGGAACTTGCTTGTTATGAATTACTGGAATCGAATTATTCCAAAGCCATTTTACATCTTAAAAAAGGAATTCAATTGTTTGAAAAAGCGGCTTCTGTAAGCGATAAAAACTATCAGATTGCCATTAACGACGAACTGATTGCCCGAAACTATCTGGAACTGCATAAAGCGGATTCTGCTTTATATCATTACGAAAAAGCAGCAAAAGAACTGCAAGGATCTTTGTCTTATGACAATCCGTTAAAAGGTTTTATTTATAATGGATTGGCAAAAGTTTATGTTCTCACAAAAGATTATAAAAAGGCATTATTGCATTATAAAAAAGCGGAAGAAATTGCCGAAAAATCGGATTACTCTGCCTTAAAACAAGAGGTTTACAATTCGTTAATGGAATTCTATAAAAAGACCGATTCCAAAAAATATATCACCTACAACGAAAAGAATTTAAAACTAGCCAAAGCTGACAATGACAATAAAAAAGTAATTGCAGACGATTTAATTCGTTCCATCCGAAAAAACCATTTGGACAGTCAGTCTAAATATCAAAAACATAAACTTATTATTATAGGTATTTGCGCTTCTTCCATTTTGACTACCATCGCACTATATATCTATAAGAGAAAACAGGATCATAAAAAAATAAAAGCTTTTATCGAAAATAACAAAGTTGCTTTTACGGAAGAAACAGAACCCGAAATAAAGAAAGATGCTTCCAAAGAATATATGTCTGAGGCGACTGAAAATGCAATTCTGGAAAAACTAAACGAATTTGAAAATTCTCTTTTTTATCTCAACAAAACCTTGTCGCTCAATTCTGTGGCTTCAGAATTAAATATCAACCACCGTTATTTGTCTTATGTTATCAACAAACATAAATCAAAAGATTTTGCGGGATATATTAATGAGTTAAAAATCAATTATATCGTCGATTGCTTAAAAAACGATCCGAGTTATTTAAAATATAAAATAAGTTATCTGGCCGATCAAGCTGGTTTTGCTTCGCACACTCGATTTACTATTACATTCAAAAAAATTACGGGCGTTTCTCCTTTGGCTTTTATTACGTATCTTCAAAATAATAACGATGTGGCATAAATGTTTACAATTTTGAATTTTATTGATGATTAGTTTAAAGAGATTGAATGAGTTAAACTCTTTTTGAGTTTATTTTTACTTTGCAACAATGTTAAGAAAAAGATTATTTCTACAAAAGATCTCTTTCCTTTCATGCTAATATCAACACAATTCCTTCAAACTCATTTTAACAAAATTATCGCCATTATTTTGACCAAAATCTTCAAAATGATGCGAAATATTCGAAATATTATTCAATCAACTGATAAAAGTTTTAGATTTGCTTTAAAAACAATAGCAATTTTATTCCTTAAATGGAGAATACCACATCAGATATTTTATTATGGCAACAGATTAAAAAAGGTGATATTACCGCCTTTGAGAAGCTGTATGATAACTACGCTGACGTTTTACTTACTTTTGCTTTACAATATACTAACGAAACTTCTATCGCTAAAGATGCGATTCACGATGTTTTTCTAGACATTTACAAATACCGAAGCGGTCTTGCCGAAAGTGTCAATGTAAAATCGTATTTGTTTAAAATCACACAGCGAAATGTTTTAAAAAAACATAAAGCCACTCAAAAAACATTTTCATTAAGTACTGACTATGATTCGGTTATACTAAAAGAACTTTCTTTTGAAGACACTTTAATTGAAGAAGAAAACCATCAAGCGCTGAACTCCAGACTGGCTTTTGCAATGGAAGAACTTACCGATAAACAGCGCAAAGCTTTATTCTACAGATTTAACGAAGACAAACCTTATGAAGAAATTGCCTCTATTTTAGGCATTTCTATCGAGTCTTGCAGGACACTGATATACAGGTGTTTGAAAGATTTAAGAAAAAAACTTTAAAAAAAGGTTATTTTTTATGTCTATGTTTTACAAGAGTCGTTCTCTTAGTATTATATACCCCATAAAAAACATCGCCTTGCAAATTAATTTTAATAAAATATCAAACGATGAAAAAGATTCTTTAAAGAATCAAATTCGTCACGGACTAATCGAGCTGGAACAAAAAGAAACCAGACGCAGAAGAAAGAAAAGATTAATCGCCTTTTCTGCAGCTGCGAGCGTGGCACTTTTAGCTGGATTGTTTCTAAACCGAACTCCAGTAAGCAAACCTAAAACAGATTTAGAGCTTTTTGCTGAAAAAGGAGCCACAACTGAATCTAATGAAGACTTAGAGGATATCTCTCTTATTCTGCAAGATCAGAAGACTATTGCTGTACAAGACAGCTCAATCATTAGCTATGGAAAAAATGGCAAAAAAGTTACGGTTGGAGAACAAGCAATCAATACCAACTCCAACAGCGCTTCTTTTAATACGGTTAGAGTTCCTTACGGAAAAAGAACACAAATCGTTTTAACCGACGGAACAACTGTTTGGCTAAATTCAGGTTCGTCCCTAATTTATCCAACTCAATTTGACGGATCGATTCGTGAAGTGTATTTAACTGGTGAAGCGGCTTTTGATGTCGCACATAACAAAGCCAAGCCTTTTTTCGTAAAGACAAAAGAATGTAATGTCCGTGTACTTGGAACAGTTTTCAATGTGAGTTCCTATCCTGAAGATGAAACGGTTCAAACTGCTTTATTGCAAGGAAAAGTCCGAATTACATACAACAAAAAAGGATTGTTAAGCAACAAGGAAATTCAGGAAGATTTAACGCCTGGAATGATTGCTACAATCAATAAAGATCAAAAACAGCTTAAAGTAGAACGAAAAGATGTTGCTTCGATATTATCTTGGAGAGAAGGTTATTTTACTTTCAAAAGTCAGTCTTTGAATACCATTTTAGGCAAACTTTCAAAATATTATAAAATTGAATTTATCAAAGGATCCGATTTAAACCTCGACGCTAATTATTCCGGATCTTTTGCTCTAAATGAAAATTTAAATAATCTGGCTAGTACTTTAGCGAGTATTACCAACAACAACTGTACTGTTAACGCAAACCAAAGAACTATTACAATTAAATAAATAAAAAAATCAATTCTAAAACCACCAAAGCCTATGATATAAGACCAAAAATAAACATATCAACCTTATTTGTAAAAACTAACCAAAAAAAAACCAAAAGATGTTGGAACCATCTTTTGGCATTGTAGAACTGTAGTCAACGCTAATTGACTATCTCTTAAATTCAAAACAAAATTATGAATAAAAAACATAATTCAGAAAAGTATTTTTCTGGACGATACCACTATTACCTATATCTGCTGCTTATGAGATCTGTTACTGCATTTATTTGGATAAGTATGTGTAGTTTATATGCGAACCCTTCTTTAGGACAAAATAAAATACATGTTCGTTTCAAGAACACGCCACTAACCGAGGTATTTTCTACTTTAGAAAAACAGACTAACTATGTCTTCTTCTATAATGATGATGTGCTAAAATCGGCCAATACTATTACATTGGACAAAGACGCAACATTGGAAGAAATCTTAAATAATGCTTTAAGAAGCAACAATTTAACCTTTGACATTATTGACAAACAAGTTGTTGTAAAAAGAAACAAAAAGAAAGCCGAACAGCTGGAATATGACTTAACCGGAAAAGTAACCGATAAAAAAGGTGCTCCACTTGTTGGCGTAAACGTAATTCTAAAGGGAAAACAAAGTTGGGATATTACCAGAAAAGAAGGTGAATATCGAGTGAGAGTTTCTCCTTATGATACTATTGTTTTCAGCTCTTTAGGATATAAAACTGTAACCGTTGCTGTTAATAATAGAAGAATTATCGATGCAACACTTGTACCGGATGTTATGGAATTGCATTCTGTAGAAATTGTAGCTTCTAACGGTTATACCGACCTTCCAAAAGAAAGAGTTACTGGAGCTATTGGTGTAATGACTGCAAAAGAATTGGCAGAAGTTCCAACAGTAGATATTCAATCTAGATTAGAAGGAAAAATGGCAGGTGTAAATGTCGATCCTAGAACGGGTTCTATCAGTGTTCGGGGAACTAATAATTTCAGCGGAACAGGACAGCCACTAATCGTTATTGATGGTTTTCCACAATCAAGAGAAGATTTTGCTTTCTCTAAAAGAGGTGTTCCTGGATCTTCTATTTTAAGTTTCCTTAATCCAGATGATGTCGAAAGCATTACGATTTTGAAAGACGCTGCTGCAAGTTCCATCTGGGGATCGCAGGCTGCAAATGGTGTAATCGTAATTACAACCAAAAAAGGCAAAAAAGGTGAACCAACCATTAATTTTAATACCACGACAAGCATTGGAGAAAAAATAGATTTGGGCAAACTTCGTGTTATGAACACAGCCCAATATATTGATTATGAAAAAGACCTTGTAAATGGCGGATTTGTTGCTGATAATATCTCGAACTGGCAGGCGCTGAACCCAAGTGCAGCACAAGAGATAATGTTTAGACAAAAAAGAGGCCAAATTTCTGTTTCTGAAAGGGATGCGTTGTTAAGTCAGCTGGCACAAAATGATAATTTGGGGCAGATCAATAGATATTTATTAAGAAATTCGCTTACCACTCAATACGATTTATCAATCAGTGGCGGAAACGACAAAAGTTCTTACTATTTGTCTTTAGGATACAATAAGGATCAGGCAGCCATGGTTGGAAATGATTCTAAATCGTATAATATTACCTTGAATAACTCTTTTCAGCTTAAAAAATTCTTAAAGTTAAATACAGGAATCAATTACGTTCCAACAACTTATCAAAGCAATAACGTTGCAAACGAAGCTTTATCAAATGTATCGGCTACCGCTTTGCGCCCTTATGATATGATTGCAGACGAAAATGGAAACGGTATTGATCGTTATTTTCTTTTCAGGCCAGAAGTTTCACAAGGATTTGAAGCAAAAGGATATTTGCCTTGGTCTTACAATTACTTAGATGAGCTTAATTATTCGAATGTAATAACAAAAGGAGCCAATATACGATTAAATGCTAGTTTAACTGCTACAATCACAGATTGGTTGAATTTTGAGGCCGCCGGAATGTATACTTCTATTACGAGCAAAATCAAATCTTTAAATGAACTGGACAGTTATTATACTCGAAACATGATCAATCAGGCTACATCTATTAATACAGCCGGAAAATTAGTTTACGGTATACCGCTAGGTTCTTATTTATACAATACGAGCACGAACAATGACAATCAGAGTATGCGTTTTCAAATGAATATTAATAAGAATTTCAACGAAAATAACAGCTTACACTTTTTAGCAGGCTCAGAAATTAGAGAAGAGCGTCGAGAAGGTTCAAGTCAAAGATATTATGGTTACAATATTGACACTAACTCAGGACAATCTGTAAATCCAACTGTTTATTACACTACCGTTTATGGATGGCAGAGCATTATCGGATCTTCTGACAATAGCATTAGTAAATCAAGAAGCCGTTATTTATCTTACTACGGATTAGGTTCTTACGATTTCATGAACCGTTATCATGTTTCGGGAAGTGTTCGTTTTGATGATTTTAACTTGTTAGGAGCTTCTAGAAAAAATAGAGCTCTGCCTTTATGGTCTACGGGAGCAAAATGGGACATTAATAAAGAATTTTTCTTGAGGGACGTAAACTGGTTAAGCAGTTTAGCCTTTAGGATAACTTATGGTAAAGCGGGAAGTTCGCCTCCAGGAGGATTTGGAAGCCAAAGTCCAGTAATTAGTATTGGATCTGTTGATTTCAACACACAATTACCAACAGCTAGTATCTCTATACCTCAAAATCCTGAAATTAAATGGGAAACAACATCAACCTTAAATTACGGTTTAGATTATGGCTTTTTCAATAATCGTTTAAGAGGATCTATTGATTTATATTATAAAAAAACCAAAGATATTTTAGCAAATCTTCCATTTAACCCAACTTACGGCTGGTCTTTTGTAAATTATAATACCGCTTCGCTCAAAGGACATGGTGTAGATCTATCTCTATCAGGAACTATTGTAAACACCGCTTTTAAATGGAACAGTACTTTTAATTTTTCTTATAATACCAATGAGGTTACCGACTCACGTTATGTGTTAAACAGCACCAATCAGTATTTTGGTTCGTCACCGATGGTTGGAAACAGCATAGGAACTGTATATGCCTACAATTGGGCCGGACTAGATGCAACTGGACAATCTCAGGTATACAAAAAAGATGGGACAATTGTTACATCGACCCAAGGTATTGCTTCAATAGATAAAGACGACCTGAAAAAAATGGGAACTACTTTTGCTCCTTATTTTGGAGGATTTATGAATGATTTCTCTTTTAAAAATTTCAAATTAGGAGTTCAAATAACTTATTATGCAGGACACGTATTTAGAAATACCGTATTGCAAAATTATCCTTCATATTCTGGCGTACAGTCTGGAGCTGTCGCTAAAGACGAGCTAGTAGCTGACAGATGGAGAAAAGCAGGAGACGAAGCTATTACAAATGTTCCTGGCCTTACCAATATTAACTTTAACAGCTTGAACCGTTACCAAATGGCAGATATTAATGTGCTTCCTGCAGACAATATTAGATTGCAGCAGATTTCGTTAGGATATAATGTGCCGTCACAATGGTTAGAAAGAACATTTATTAAGTCACTAAGTTTCAATTTTGCCGCTAGAAATCTTGGATTGCTTTGGGTTAAAAATGATTTAGGAATCGATCCGCAATACTTGTCAAACGCTAATTACAATACACTTGCCCCACAGCGTAATTACTCGTTACAATTTAATTGCACTTTTTAATTTAAAAAACAGATTATCATGAAATTTCTAAAAACCGCATTATATATAATCCTTCCTTTGCTTTTACTAAACTCATGCCGAGATTATGTTGAAGTTGAACAGGTTGGAAATAACAGAATTTTAAAATATACTTCTGATTACAGGGCATTGGCTAACAGCTATAACGATATGACTTCTTCTGGAGGAATCTATCTTATTGCTAATGCTGATGTTGAATTTCCGACAACTTATCAAAACGGAGTAAGTACAATTTGGGCCAACAGTTATACTTGGCAGGACAGAATTTACGATCCTTCTCAGGGCGATTCAGACTGGATCGGATTATACAAAGCAATTTATTACAGTAACGTAATCCTAGATGGCGTAATGAGCAGCCAAAAAGGAACAGATGCTGAAAAAAAAGAAATCTATGCTGAAGCTTTTGTGCATAGAGCGTTTGCTTACTTGCAGCTAGTAAACACTTACGGACCTCAATTTGATCCAGCTTCTGCGAATTCAGAAAAAGCTGTGCCTATTTTATTGAAACCTGAACTATTTTCTTCATTGGACAGAAGCACTGTTGCTCAAGTTTACGATCAAATTATATCCGACTTAAATACTGCTTTAGCAAATGGCATTCAGAATGACCCTCAATTCAATGTGCTTCCTTCAAAAAGAGCGGTTTATGCATTACTTGCTAGAACTTATTTATTGATGGGACAATATCAATTGAGTCTTGAAAATGCAGAAAAAGCTTTACAGATGCAAAATGGCCTGATTGACTTAAAAACATTTGCTTCTGGCTACAGTTATCCTGTTCTGATTCAGAATCCTGAAGTAATATTTTCTAAAACTTTACTCAATACCTACAATAGAGCTCCTTTGTCTCCTGATTTATTAAGCAGTTTTGGAACAAATGACTTGCGCTACGATTATTATACAATTGCCGGTAATATTGCCATCTCTCCTACTTACACAGGAAGAGGATTTGGAATTGCGACTTACAGCAATACAAACGGTATAAACGTTGGAGTTTCAGTGCCAGAAATGTATCTTATCGCTGCAGAATGTTACGCGCGAGGCGGACAGCCACAAAAAGCAGTTGATTATTTAAATATCTTAAGAGCTAAACGTTTTAAGACAGGAACAGCTTACAGTGTTACTGCAGCAACAAACAAGGAAGCTTTGGATTTGGTTTTAACTGAAAGGCAAAAAGAATTTATCGGACGCGGATTCAGATGGTTTGATCAGCGCCGCTTAAATTTAGATCCGACTTATCAGAAAACTTATAGCCGAGTTTTCAAAGGCCAAACCTATACCCTAGCTCCAAACAGCGACGGATATGTTTTCCCAATCAATCAAAATTATATCGATCTAAACCCTGAGTTAGGGAAATAAAAAAACGTACAATGTTTACAAAAATTAAAAATATCAAATTATTGGTATTGGCGTTCTGCGCCTTTACCTTACAGGTTACGAGTCAAGAAGTTAAATCAAGATTGCAAGGAATGGTAGACATTCCGATTCCTGGAGCAACTTTCAGCATGACTTATAATCCAAAAGGTGGGCCACTAGAAAACGTTAAGAATATCAGCGGTTATGCTTATGTTTTTAATGATTACAGATGGGAAATTGAAGATCTAAAAATGAAAAAAAATGGCGCTGTTTACAGCGCCGATTTTACAGTTCCAAAAAACTGTGCTTTTATGGCTTTCAAATTCTATGGCAATACCGAAAACGGATTAGTTACCGATACAAATCAGGATGCAGGATATATGCTGGTGGCTTTTAAAGAACCAAAAGTAAAAATGCCGGGAGCAGATTTGGCTTGGGCGACTTTTAGAAACAAAGACTTTAATGGTCAGTTTGGCGGTTACTTCAAAGATTTTTCTATTGATGGCGATGCTACAGAATATTGGTTAAAAAAGGAAGTTTCAGCCAACGGAAATAGATTTCCTGAGTTTTTTGATACTTATTTCCAAGTTTTGAAAGTACAAAAACCAGAAAAATTTCAGGAATTAGGAAGCAAGTTTTTAGCCGACTTTACAAAAAACATGAAAAGTCTTCCAGAAGAAGTGTACACAAAAGTGCATCATATTTATTTATTCGATTTAAAAAATAAAACTAAGGCCGATTCTCTTGAAACTGTAATCACAAAACAATTTCCTAAAGGAGCTTTTGTAAGACAAAAAGCATATCAAAAGATTATGCCCATTGCAGATGCTGGAGAAAGAAACAAAGTAATGACACAGTTTTTGGCTGATTTTCCATACAGCTCTGAAGTTCCGCCATCTCAACAGTACTTTTATGATAATATCACAAAAATGCAGTTTGGTTATTATTTCGAAACGAAAGATTACAAAACCATTTTGGCTATGATTCCAACAATGAATTTTGCTAATTTAAATGATGCTTACCACCAGAATATTTCTAAAGCATTATACTTAAAAGTTGTAGATCCAGCGGTTATCGAAACTATGGCAGTGCCAATGATTCAGCAGATGCAGCAAAAAGTAAACGATATGTCTTATATATCAGGACTTTATTGGTCTCCAAATCAGGCCACTGAAAATGCAAAAAATCAGCTTAACAACGAATTAGTGATTCAGATTCGTATGTACGATATTTTGAAAAAATACAAAGAAGTTTTAGAAACTTTTGATTTACTTCCTTTCGAAAAACGTTACGAAAAAGCAAGTATCAACGATATCCACATCAAAGCTTTAGAAGCATTTAATAAACCAATTATTGAAGTTTTGAAAAATGCGGCAAGAGCCAATACTTTATCAGAAGGCGCAACAGCTAAGCTGAAAGAAATCTATTTAAAAGAAGGTAAAAAAGAAGCTGATTTCCCTGCTTATTTAGAGCAGTTGAAAAAAGAAAACAAAGCGGAAGAAAAAATCGCCCTGATTGATATTGCAGCTCCTGCAATCAAAGTGCAGTCATCTGATGGAAAAACAAAAGAATTGGCTTTAAACAGCGGTAAAATTATCGTAATCGACTTTTGGGCAACTTGGTGCGGACCTTGTAAAAAAGCTTTCCCAGCAATGCAACAATTGGTAAACAACTTTAAAGATGACAAACAAGTTGAAGTGTATTTTATCAGCACGCAGGAAACTAAAGAAGGCTATAAAAAAGAAGCTTTGGCTTATCTAAAAGAAAAAGGCTTAAAAATCAATACATACTTTGATTTGGTTAAAAAAGGCGGCGGCACAAACAACGCTTCTTTTGGCCAATATGCCAAAATTTTTAATTCAAGCGGTATTCCTAGAAAAGTGGTGATTAAAGACGGAAAAATCCGTTTTACATCTGAAGGATATTCTGGAAATCCAGGACAATTAGTAGATGAACTTACAAATGTCATCAATACTTTGAAAAACGAATAATTGCTTTTTGAAAATCAAAAAAATATGAAAAAAATAGTTTTACTATGTGCACTCGCTTTGGGTGCACATAGTTTATCTGCACAGAAAAAAGCAGTAGACGAATCGGCATACCAATCGTGGCAGCGAATTAACAGCAAAGCTTTATCCTACAATGGAAAATGGATGTTGTATAATACTGTTTTTCAAGATGAAGAAAAAGAAAACAAAAAGCAAATCATTATTCAGGAAGCTCCAAAAGGTAAACGATTGGTGCTGGAGAATATCAGTGATTTAAAGTTCATTGGAAAAAAAGACTGGATTCAGTACAGCAAAAATGACAGCACGCTTTTGCAGAATTTAAAAACAGGAGTTAAAAAACTTTGGAAAAGCAAGCATTACACAAATGCACTTGACGGAACCGATTTCCTGTACTACACTCGCCCTGAAACTCCAAAAGGAAAATTCTTCTTGCAGCGTTTGGTTTGTTACAATTTAGAGAGCAATGACAGTACTTTTGTAAGCAACATTAAGTCGTCACGTTTTTTAAAAAACAAATCAATTGTTTATGTGCAGATAGAAAAAGATCAAGTCTTTCTAAAACATGGAACAATTGGCGGAAAACAAGAAACTATTTACAGCGGAAAAGCTTCTGATTTTGGCGATTTTCAAATAAACGATAAAGAAAATGGCGGCAGTTTTACTTTGAAAGGCAATAGCAGCTCCGATTTTAATGTGGTTTATTCTTTTAATCTGAATAATAATTCTACAAAAATTTCATTCAACTATGATGATATTAAGTTAGGCGAATCTGGTTATTCGATTTCAAAAACAGCATACGGATTAAACGAAAACACTCGTTTTATAACGCTATTAGTAAATTCTAATAAACGTCCTGAAAATACACAGATTGCAAAATCGAATATTGAAATCTGGAGATCAAATCAGGGAACTATGGAGCGCAGACAGGAATTACTAAGAAATACGAAAACGCTTCCAAGTGAACAGAAATTTATTTATGACATTCAAAATAAAAAAGTAATCAAAATTGCTTCAACAGGTGAATTTGATCAAGTTTTAATTCCAGAATCTGGAAACTTCAAAGGTGTTTTTGCCATTGATAAAAAACCATATGCTGTAGAAGTAGATTGGACTTTTAATGAACGTAACGATGTATATTGGATTGATGCTTCGACAGGAAAAACTACCAAATTACTTAGTGGAATTTTCGGAAGTCCCACTTGGAATCCGCAGGGAACTTTTGCTGTTATGTATGATGAAAAGCAAAAGATCTGGACCGTTTTCGCTACCGACTCTATGCAGTTTAAAAACATTAGTTCGCAAATTCCTTACTCAGTTTCTGATGAAAATGTGGACATGAAATCGGCTTATAGCGCATACGGAATTGCAGGCTGGCTAAACAACGGAAATACAGTAGTTCTTTACGATCAGTTTGATTTGTGGGCAATCGATCTTACGAATCAGAAAAAGGCTTATTCGCTCACGCAAGGTTACGGAAGAAAAAACAATGTAGAGCTTCGTTATAATGAAACTGGCTTTATAGGAGATTTGGACACTAAAAAATCAATTACTTTCATAGGTTTTAATATCAAAAGCAAATCAAAAGGAGTATATAAATTAGCTAATAATAGTACGATTACAAAAGTATTTGCTAATGCCGATTATAATGTTCGAATTGAAGCTGTTTCTGGAGATAATTCAAGTGTATTATTCAGCAAAGAAAGCTATACTATTTTCCCAGACTTATGGTGGTGCACTGCTAATTTTGGTTCACAATCTAAAATGACAGATATAAATCCGCAACAAAAAGATTATGCTTGGGGAACTGCAAAAATATTGACATGGAAAAGCTTTAACGGAAAAGAAAACCAAGGAAACCTTTATCTTCCAGACAATTACGACAATAAAAAAAAATATCCCGTAATTGTTCATTTTTACGAAAAACATACCACCGATTTTAATGCATATCAGCTGCCAGAAGTTAGTTCTTCAAACATTAATATTCCTTCATATTTAAGCAGAGGATATATCGTTTTTCAGCCAGACGTTCATTATGTTTATGGTGATGTTGGAAACAGCGTTTACAATGATGTCATGAGCGGTGTCGAATATTTAATTGCAAATGGTATTACTGAAAAAGGTAAGATCGGAATTCAGGGACACAGTTTTGGAGGTTACGAAACTTCCTTCTTAACCACTAAAACAGATCTTTTTACTTGTGCAATTGTAGGTTCTGGCGTAAGCAACTTTACTGCCAATTATCCTGTTATGAGATCCAATGGAATTTCGACTATGTTTAAATACGAAGCCGATCAATATCGTATGGGAAGTTCAATGCACGATAACCTTGACGGATACATCAAAAATTCGCCTTTATTTGCTGCAAAAAACATTAAAACACCTATTTTGATTTTCCATAATGATAATGATCGCGCAGTTCCTTATCAAGAAGGACAATCTTTATTCTTTGCACTTCGTCGTTTAGGAAAACCTGCTTTATTGGTAAACTATAAAAAAGAAGGACATACCTTAGACGATGCCAGCAATAGAAAAGACTGGACACTCAAAATGCAACAGTATTTTGATTACTACTTAAAAGGTGCTACAAAACCAGACTGGATGTAATTACAATGCCTTTAAATTAGACACTGATTTTGCTGATTCGCTATCACGAAGACGCGGATTAAACAGATTTTATTTTTGAATATGTTATCTGTGTAAATCCGCGTTTTCGCAGGGCGAATCCGTTTCATCCGTGTTCCATTACAGCTGTTTTTGAAGACAAATGAAACAGCAGGGACTTCTTATATCCTATTCCAACTAAAATTCAATCAAAAAAAGAACAATAAGGATCAACAATGAAAGCAAAATTAATTTTAGCGCATTTCCTATTTCTGGGTTTAACTCAGGTTTCTGCTCAGTTTAAAACTACTTTTCCACTGCCCAAAGAAGTGGCTCATGGAACGCTTAAAAATGGAATGCAATATTTCATCATGCACAACGAATGGCCAAAAGACAGAGCCGATTTCTATTTCGTGCAAAATGTTGGAGCGATTCTAGAAAACGACGATCAGGACGGATTAGCTCATTTTCTGGAACACATGGCCTTTAATGGTACAGAACACTTTAAAGGAAAAGGAATTATCAATATGCTGGAAAAACAAGGTGTTTCTTTTGGAAAAGACATCAATGCTTACACGGCTTATGACGAAACCGTTTACAATATCAGTAATGTTCCTGCAGAAAATAAAACTTTGTTGGATTCTTGCATGTATGTATTGCACGATTGGTCAGGTTATTTACTTTTGGCCGACAACGAAATTGATGCCGAAAGAGGCGTTATTCGTGAGGAATGGCGCACCAGAAGAAATGCAGATTACAGAGCCGGAGAAAAAATAGACAAAGTCGTTTTTCAAGGTTCTAAATATGCCAAACGAAATGTAATCGGAGATTTGAATGTCATCAATAATTTCAAATATCAGGTTTTAAGAGATTATTACAAAAAGTGGTATCAGCCTCAAAACCAAGCTGTCATTATTGTTGGAGATATCGATGTGGCGTTAATCGAGAAACGCGTTAAAGAGATTTTCGGTTCGATACCTACTCCAAAGAAAATCAACAAAAGAGAATACGAAAAAATTCCGGTGCAAAAAGAAAATCGCTATGTTCTGGCTACCGATAAGGAATTACAGCGCTCAGGGATTTCACTGTCCTATACCAGACCAAAACCTTTAGTGCAAAACGAAACTGAAATGACCAAAAACATGCAGGAAAGCCTTGCCATGCAGTTAATGAATATTCGTTTTGGAGAATATATCTTGAATAATGAAACGGCTGCTTTATCTTTTGGAATATCTAATAGCAATCTTTCCAGATTAGACAGCAAATTTTCATTGAATATTGCCCCTAAAAAAGTCATGTTTTTAGAAGCTTTTTCAGAAGCGTATAGAGAATATGAAAGAGCCATTCAAAACGGCTTTACACAGCAGGAATTAGACCGCTTGAAAACCAAAATGCGTAGCAGTTATGACAATCGTCTGGCAAATAAAGATAAAATCAGCAACGGATCTTGGGCAGAACAATTTCAGATGTATTTCCTAGAAGCCAATCCAGTTATGACAATGGATCAAGAGTACAAATGGATGAACAGCTTCTTAGATAAAGTTACACTCGAGCAGGTAAATGCCGCCTTTAGAGCTTTAGAGCCAAAACAAAACTTAATATTATCGGTTTCTGCTCCAGAAGATGCTGCAACGAAATTTCCTGAAGCAAATGATTATTGGAATGCGATGAAAACCATTTCAAACAGCAAATTGGAACCATACAAAGAAGAAGAACTTACAGCTTCATTGGTAAAAGAGCAATTGACAGAAAAAGCGATTGTAAAAACCAGCGACATTAAAGCTTTTGCGAATACGAAACAATATACTTTGGCCAACGGTGCAAAAGTGATTATTTATCCAACCACATTAAGCAAAGACCAGATTTTGTTTTCGGCTTACAGCGCAGGAGGAAATTCGCTTGCAGACTGGCAGGATCTTCCGTCAGCTCAGATTGCTACTGGTGTGGCTTCATATTCTGGTTTAGGAGATTATAAGTTTACCGATTTAAAAAAGAAACTAACTGGTAAAACAGCTACCGTGAATCCATATATTGGAGGCTTGTATGAAGGTTTTAACGGAAGCAGCAATAAAGAATCTTTGACAACTTTGTTACAGCTCACTTATTTATATTTTCAGCATCCAAGATTTGACGCCAATACTTTTGACAAAATTAAAGAGCAGTACCAAAACAAACTCAACAATGCTCACAATAGCAACGAAAAAGCATTAAGTGATACGATTTCGGTTTTAAACAGCAATTATAATAAACGCAATTGGTTATTGAATCAAGACTTCATCAATGCTTTTGATTTGAATAAAGCAAAGAAATTCTACACCGAACGTTTTTCTAATGCAGGAGATTTTACTTTCCTTTTCGTAGGAAACATCTCTGAGAAAGATATTGAAGTAATCAATACCTATTTAGGCAATATTCCATCAAGCGAAAAAACAGAAACATACGTCGACCATAAAATTTATATGAAAGACGGAAATACTGAAAAAACAATTTTCAGAACGATGGATACGCCCAAAACGACTGTTTATCTTCATTTAGAAAATAAAGATGTAACCTATTCTAAAAAGAACAAAATTCTGAGTTTCATGGTTTCGGAGTGGCTGAAAAAACGTTATTTAGAAACCATTCGTGAAGAAGAAGGCGGTAGTTACGGAGTTCAAGTTGGAGCCAATTTATCGCAATCCCCTTCTCCATTATACTCTTTAGAAATCAATTTTGACTGTAATCCGGACAAAGCAGATGCGTTGATAAAAATCGTTCACGCAGAACTAACAAGAGTACAAACAGAAAACATTCCTGCGAATATGCTGGAAGACATTAAACAATCTATAATCAAAAATTATCAGGAACAGATCAAAGAGAACAGTTATTGGCTGGGTGCGTTGACTTCTTATGTCCGTAATGACGAAACACCTCTTGATATGGAACTTCTTAAAAATACACTAAGCACGATCACTGCAAAAGATTTAAAAGAATTTACAGTAAATGCTTTGAAAAAATCTAACAGCGTACAAGTGCTCATGAAAGCAAAGTAAGAATCAATTTTAACCCCATTTTTAGTTTCAGGGTTTAAAATATTCTTATCGATTTTTTTATTTTTTTTATTTTAATTAGTTTTTAAAGGCTGTCCACAAGACAGCCTTTATTGTTTTAATACGAAACGCTTTGTAAAATATGAATCGAGCCTATGGCTCTCCAGTTTGGTGGCCATTTTTTCAAACCGGATTAAAATCCAGCCCTACAAAATGGTTCGAGCCTAGCGGCTCTTTTATATACTTGACTTAAAATCTAATTGAACTGTTTAATCAGATTCTTTAGCAATGACAAATAATGTAACAAGCCATCGTTATTAAATTAATCTATCAAAACAAATTGATAACAATCAAAGAAATTCCGTAGAAATGGAAAAATATTGTAGCAACGGATTTTAATCCGTTGAATAAATTGACCGCAATCAAATGAGTTCCATAGGAACGGCTCATTTCTCCACAAAATAGGAATCGAGCTTACGGCTCTTTAAATTTGGACGTGATTTTTTTAACCGGATTAAAATCCGGCTCTACAAAATAGTTCGAGCCTAGCGGCTCTTTTATATACTTGACTTAAAATCTAATTGAACTGTTTAATCAGATTCTTTAGCAATGACAAATAATGTAACAAGCCATCGTTATTAAATTAATCTATCAAAACAAATTGATAACCATCAAAGAAATTACGTAGGAATGAAAAAATATTGTAGCAACGGATTTTAATCCGTTGAATAAATTGACCGCAATCAAATGAGTTCCATAGGAACGGCTCATATCTACATGAAATACGCAATTTTCCTTATATTTGAGAAATAAAACTTCCAAAAAAAGCTCCATAGAAAATGAGCAAAATCGATACCTATTCACTCGAGCATCATAAAAGCCTGTTTACAGACGAAAACCACAACAAAGACTATTTTTATGTACAGATTGAAGAGCATCCGTACATTGATATTCCGTATCGGGCTGAAAGTTATGCGATTGAATTTCTGAAAAAGGGAAGCATTGTATTGCAGACACGATTAGATAAAATCGTGATTGAAGCTCCAGCTATGCTTGCGCTTGGGCCAAATGTCATTCGAAGTTTCAGCAAAAACAGCGAGGAAATTTTAATGGATATTATTTTTTTTAAACCTAAGTTTTTTCTCGAAACGCAAACCAATGTATTTTTTCTTTCTCAATATGATTTTTTCGAAAACAGTGCAATGCACGTATTTCCTTTGGAGAAAAAAAACAAAACCAAATTCGAACAGCTTTTTAATTTAATCGAGGAAAATCTTCAAACAGATCATTTTCATCAGGCTTCTATTCTTCGAAGTTATTTGTATGTTTTGATATTTGAACTGGATTCGATGAAACAAAATCTGCCGCAAAGGGAAGGTCAGAATCCGTTGTTTGAAAGATTTAAAGCACTTTTGGTAAAAGATTTTATTCAACATCGTTCTCCGTCTTATTATGCGGAAAGTCTAAATGTGACGCGAAAATATCTTTCAGAAGTGATTAAAAATAACAGCGGTAAAACGACTCGTGAATGGATTGATGAAATGATTATTTTGGAAGCCAAAGTACTACTTCAGAATAAATCATTAACGATTAATCAAATCAGTGATATCTTGCATTTTTCGAACCAGTCTGTTTTTGGCAAATTCTTTAAAAACTACACAAAGCTTTCTCCTTTAGAATATCGAAACAGTATTTAGAAAACCGACTTTCTGACCAACATTTCAGACTTCCTTCCCTTTTCTTGCCAAACAAATAAGTGCAGTTTTGTATTGAAATTCAATACCTGAAAACATGTCTAAAAAAGCACAATTTGTAGTTATAATACAGGACACAGCTACCAATATGGAAGCTAAAGCCAAAAAATTCTACTCTGATTTATTTTTATCTGAAGAAGTCGGAGAACAGTATGTTTCTGAATATCTTTCTGTTCCAGAACTTTTTAAAGTCCAAAATGATTTTAACATCGAAGTTTTAAGGATTCATGAAAATGAAATTCCTTTTTCTTTTCTTCAATTGAATTCCAACCGGATATTTAATGAAAAAATAGAAGCTTCAAAACCCGTCTGCATCGAGCATATCGTACATTTTAGTGTTGAAGAAATTCAGCTGCTTTTTACTCGTGCTGAAGAAATCGCCAGACAAAGAAAACACGATTTTATTTGGGTAAAACTCTTTGAAACTGATCTGATGTTAAAAGAAACTTTAATTGAAATGGGATACTCAGCATTTAATTATTTTGGAACTATAACCGAAAATCTTCCTGCAAAACAACTATTTTTAAAAAAGGAAATCCATTAAATAAAAAACCTGCTGAATGTGATCAATTCCAGCAGGTTATCTTATTCTTCCATTGCCATTAATTCTAATTTGGCTGTAATGATTGCCAAATTATCTTCTAATGAAACACGTCCATCGCGCCATTCTTTTTTATCCGATTCTCTTGAAACTCTAAAGATAAAATCGTCTGTAAAAACATATTCTGTAGTTTCTCTTAGACCGTTTGCGGTAATTCGTTTTAAAGCTTCTCTTAAATCGACTTTAATTTCGATTCCGTTGCTGAAAAAAACAGTATCTAAACCGTCGTTACTTTTTCCAAATTTATGACCACGGTATTCTATCAGTTTTATGAAAGCATCCATAAAAAGTAAAGCTCGATTTATATTGTCAATTGAAACATTTAAGTCTAAAACTTTAGATTTAGGTTCATAAATCCTATCGTTTAAGGCTTTGTTGATCCAATATTTTTGTGTTGCTGTTACAATAGCGATAGGCTTTTTCAGCTTTTTAGGAACTTGTAAAGGTGCGTTCGCATCACTTTTTATTTTTCCTGCTAATTCTTGTAAAGGTGTTGGTTTGGAAGCAGTTCTAAACTGCATGTCGTACCTTTTCTTAAAAATACTGATTTCATTATGTCCTTTATAATTGAAAGCCAATTTTGGAATGTCCATACGCTTATATTCCGGTCTTGTCCAATGTTTGTTTTTGGGCAGCGGAATTTCCAGTTTAGCACAGGCATTTTTTATTCCCATCGTAGAAATTTCATAATGTTTTGCAACTTGTACGAGTGGAAATTTCCAAACTAAACCATAAAGTTCTGAACGCGTAAAAGTAATTTTGTCCATCTCAGTAATTCAAAATCAATTAAAACACAAATTCACCACCTCTGAAGTTTCCTTCCAGCGATGGCGAATTGTAATAATTATTAGGCTTTTACTCTACTCCACCACCTAAGGCACGATAAAGATTAATGGCCGCATTTAGTTTTTCCAATTTTATAGTCACAACATCCAGATCATTCTGAAGTGAACTGTTTTGAGCCGTTATGACTTCTAAATAATTGGCCATACCACTTTTGTAAAGTAAAGATGCATCAGAAGTGGCTTTATCCAGAGATTGTGCTTTTTCTTTGGCTAAAACAATTCTTTCATCAGCATATTTCAGTCTTGACATTGCATCGTTTACTTCGCCGACAGCTGTTATAAAAGACTGTTTAAACTGAACTGCCGCTTTTTCCTGTTCTAAAACAGCAACTTTGTAAGCTGTACTCAATGCTTTTTTTCTAAAAATTGGCTGAGCAAGATTTGCAGCGATGTTTTTGGTAACCGATCCTGGAAAATCAAACCATTTATCAAATTCAAATGAATTCACTCCTATTGACGGATTTAAGCTTAAAGTGGGATACATGGCAGCTTTTGCCAGTCCTGTTTTAGCAACAGCTGACATAACTGCATATTCGCTGGCTTTTACATCTGGTCTTCGGCTTAAAAGCGAAACTGGAATTCCTGTTGGAAAAACAACATTTATCTCAGCTGCATCAATATTTCCCGCACGTTCAATACTATTTGGATATTCACTGCACAAAATCTGTAAAGCATTTTCTTGAACTGCAATATTCGCTTTTGCTAATGGGACTAATAATTCAGCCGTTTTCTTTTGTGCTTCTGTTTGGTTTACTGCTAAAGAACTAATGGAACCCGAATTGTACTGCAGCTTCATCATATCTAAAGTACTGGTGCTCAATTCAATATTTTTCTCTGCAATTTTCAGCTGTTCATCCAAACCTAAAAGATTATAATAAGCTTGTGCTACCTGAACAATAATTCGGGTTTTTAATGCTGAAAGATTTTCTTTCTGAGCAAAATAAGCCGCCTTGGCATCTCTTTTTTGCATGGCTGCTTTTCCCCAAATATCGACTTCCCAGGACATACGTAGGTTAGCACTGTAATCGTCCATATAATCTTTTCCGATAAACTGAGCACTTAACGAACCGTTTAAAGAGTTTTTGGACTGGTAGGCACGACTTGCTCCTGCATCAAAATCAAGTGTTGGAAGTAAGGACAACTTGGCTTGTTTGTAACTAAGGTCAAGTTGTTCCATACTTTTCATTGCAATAAGCACCTCGTTGTTTTTAACGAGTGCTTTTTCAATTAAATTAACCAACAAAGGATCTTTATAATAGCTTTTCCACGGAAGCAGAATTGTATCTCCAGTAACCGCAATTTCTTCACGGTATTTTTCCGGAGCTTTTAAATCTTCACGGGAATATTTTTTTCCTACCACACACGATGTCATGATCGTTCCGGTAAGTAAAACAATTCCAATCTTATATAGTATTTTCATTATTATTCGTTTATAGTTTGAACTTGTGCTGCAATCTTCTTCCCAGATACTTTTTCTTGTAAATACTGGAACACAATGAACAGCAACGGAATTACAAAAATTCCCAAAACAACACCGCTTAACATTCCTACGGCTGCACTGACGCTAATAGATCGATTACCAACTGCAGTTCCTCCAGAAGCAAACATCAACGGAATCATTCCGACAATAAAGGCAAGCGAAGTCATGATAATTGGTCGAAGCCTTGACCTTGCCCCCTCAATCGCGGCTTCGACAATGCTTAATCCGGCTAAACGTCTTTGAAGCGCAAATTCCACAATCAAAATGGCATTTTTTGCAAGCAATCCGACGAGCATGATTAAACCAACCTGAACGTAAATATTGTTGTCTAAACCAACTGCTTTTACTCCAGCGAAAGCTCCTAAAATTCCTGTCGGAATTGAAAGCAATACAGCCAATGGCAACAAATAACTTTCATATTGCGCAGCCAATAAAAAGAATACAAACAAGAGACATAATCCGAAAATAGCAACCGTTTGGTTTCCTCCGGCTTTTTCTTCCAAACTTAAACCTGTCCATTCGTAACTATAATCTGCAGGAAGTTTGTCTAACATCGTTTCCAAATTCCCCATGATTTGACCGTTACTATAACCCGGCAATGCCATTGCAGTAATGTTTACAGAATTATAAAGGTTATATCGGTTTACCGATTCCGGTCCGTACACTTTATGGAATTTTACAATCGATTTTACAGGAACCATCTGCATTTCATTATTTCGAACAAAAATTTCGTTAAACGCATCCTGATCCATTCTAAAAATTCCGTCTGCTTTTACGTTAACTCTGTAAAACTTACCAAATCGGGTAAAATCTGACGATTGATCACCGGCAAAATAGGTCTGGATATTGCCTAAAAGTTCTTTGATATTCACTCCCATCTGACGGGCTTTATCTTCATCGACTTCCAATTCCAACTGCGGATAATCGGCTCTAAAAGTGGTGTAGGCATATTGCACTCCCGGTTGCTGCATAATCTGTCCGATTACTTTATCCGACATTGCTTTTAAAGCTTCCGGACTTCTCGCCATTCTGTCTTGCAACACAATTTCGGCACCACTCGTTACACCAAATCCTTCAACAGGTGGCATTCTGAAAACCATAATCGAACCTTCTTTGATTTTAGCCAATTTGCCATTTACGATATTCATGATTTCATCAATATCTTTTACAGCACCTCTTTCTTTTTTAGGTTTTAATTTGATAAATCCTAATCCGTAAGCGGTACTCGCACTGTTGCTTAAGATGTTGAAACCGGTAATACTGGTATTCACATCAATAGCTTCAATTCCGGATAATTCTTTTTCCATTCTTTGAATTACAGCAGTTGTTCTGTCTAAAGCGGTTCCTGGCGGCATTGATAAACTGTACACCATAAATCCGTCATCTTCTAACGGAACAAAACTTTTTGGAGTCGACATCATCATATAAACTGCCAAAGCAGATATTCCTGTAACCAAACCTGCCGCAAGCCATTTTCTTCCAATAAGGAAACGAACACCTTTAATGTATCTACCTGTTAAGTTGTTGAAACTCGTATTGAATCCAACGAAAAATCGGTCCTTGAAACTCGTTTTATGTTCGTGATTGCCATGTTTATCTCCATGATTCTTTAGCAAAAGCGCACATAATGCAGGAGTTAATGTTAAGGCATTTACAGCCGAAATAATAATCGCAATAGCTAATGTATAAGCAAACTGTTTATAGAAAATTCCAGAAGATCCTGTCATGAATCCAATCGGAATAAATACTGCCGACATTACCAAAGTAATCGAAATTACTGCTCCCGTAATTTCTGCCATCGCACCATGAGTCGCTTCTTTGGCTGAAATTCCTTCGTCTTCTTCCATTTTACTGTGAACGGCTTCGACGACGACAATCGCATCATCGACCACAATTCCAATGGCCAGTACCAAAGCGAAAAGCGTTAAAATATTAATGGTAAATCCAAAAACCAATAAAAAGAAAAACGTTCCTACAATGGCTACCGGCACTGCAATTGCTGGAATTATCGTCGAGCGAATGTCCTGAAGGAATATAAATACTACGATAAATACCAAAATAAAAGCTTCAAACAAAGTCGATTTTACTTGTCCTGTTGCTTCGTCCAAACGTTCTTTGGTACTCATTACGTTGACGTATTTAATACCTGGAGGAAAAGATTTAGATAATCTTTCTACTTCTTTATTAATTCCGATTTCAATGTCGTTTGCATTGGATCCCGAAGTTTGTAAAATTGCCATCGTCACAGCATTTTTACTATTCGATTTGTTGTCTCCGCTATACGAAATAGAACCAAATTCAACTCTGGCAACATCTTTTAATCTCAGAACATTACTTCCGTTATTTTTAACCACAATATTTTCATACTGTTCTGGTTTGTTCTTTTTTCCTTTGTAACGAATTACATATTCTAAAGCTGCTGTAGATTCTTCTCCCAGTTTTCCCGGAGCCGATTCTAAACTCTGTTCTGCAATAGCTTGTGTAACATCTGAAGGAACTAAACCGGCATTGGCCATTTTTCTTGGATCCAGCCAGATACGCATCGAATAATCTTTCTGACCAAAAATTTGAACTTGTCCAACACCCGGAACACGTTTCATCTGTGGTACAAGATTGATATTCGCATAATTCTGTAAAAACAACTCGTCGTATTTGCTATTATCCTCTGTATACAAGTTGAAAATAACAATCATACTGTTTTGCTGTTTTGAAGTCGTAAGTCCCATACGCACCACTTCCTGAGGAAGCTTTGGTGTTGCCTGCTGAACTCTGTTCTGCACGTTTACCGCAGCTTGATCTGGGTCTATCCCCTGTTTGAAAATAACGCTGATTGAAAAAGATCCGTCGTTACTGGCAGTCGATTTAATGTACTGCATATTTTCAACTCCGTTAATCTGTTCTTCCAATGGCGTAACCACCGAACGAATAACGGTTTCACTGTTTCCTCCTGGATACGAACCGCTTACCATAACGGTAGGAGGCGAAATATCCGGAAATCTTGTTACCGATAATCTTGTAAGACCAATGATCCCCAATATTACCAATACAATAGAGATAACTGTGGCCAAAACTGGCCTGTCTATTATTTTTTTTAACATGGAAAATGTTATTTTATATTATAATCAAAAAATTATTTGCTGCTCACGGCTTTAGCAGCGGTTTTTGGAACAACTTCCATACTATCATAAAGTACATCGATAGAATTCAAAGCCACTTTATCACCCGATTTTAAACCTGATTTTACAAAGTAATCTGATCCTGCGCTTCCTGCAATTTCAATTGGAACCATAGCGACTTTATTGCCGTCTTTCAAAACAAAAACAAAGAATTTATCCTGAATATCTTTTACACTCGCCATTGGAACTGTAACTACAGAAGACAAACTTTTGTTCAATACAATTCGGGCAGAACCTCCGGAACGCAATATTTTTTTCGGATTTGGAAAAATGGCTTTTAAAGCGATTGTTCCTGTAGAACGATCAATGTTTCCACTCGCCACTTCCAGTTTTCCTTTTTGATCGTATTCGCTGTCATCTGCCATAATTAAACTTACGGTTTGATTCGCTTTTGCATCTTTAGAAAAAGCTAAGTAATCGGCTTCTGTCAAAGAAAAATAAACAAATACATTGTTGATTTCAGAAAGCGTAGTTAACGGAACGGCATCGTTTGGAGTAACCAAGTTTCCGACACGATTAGGAATACGGCTAATATAGCCGCTTACAGGAGCTTTAATCAAAGAGAAATCGGCATTTAACTGAGATGATCCTAAAGCGGCCTTAGCCTGTGCTACTTGTGCGGTTGCAGCTTCGTAATTGGCCTGCGCTGTTTTTAACTGCATGTCTGAAAAAACTTTTCCTTCCACAAGCGGTTTGATTTTTTCTACTTCCAATTTGGCATTGGCTAAGTTTGCCAAAGCACTTTTGTAAGCTGCACGGCTGTTGTTTACCTGTTCAGCATACACATCGCCTTTTATTTTAAAAAGAGATTGTCCTTTGTTTACGTAATCTCCTTCTTTTACATAAATAGCTTCAAGATATCCTGATACCTGAGCTTTTATATCAACGTTTACAGTACCTTCGACTGTTCCTGGATATTTTTTCTCTACTGCTCCATCAGCTGAACTTGTTTGTAGAAAATCAACATCCGGTTTTGGAGGCGCCATTTGCGCATCGGCACTTTTCCCGCAGGAAGAAAAAGAAATTATAATCAATAAAATCGCAATCCTGCCAATTGCCTTGTTATTTTGAAAAAACTGTTTTGTCATTTTACTTTTCATTTTAAATGAATTACCTCATATTTGGCCGCAAAATAACAGCTCAACACCGCTTTTTTTTGGGAGAATTTTACCCAAACGACATTTTTTGATACTGAAACGTATGGGGTGTTTCGGCCGAGAAGGCGCTAAAACGCGAAGTTTTTTTAGCCACGAATTCACGAATTTTCTCTAATTAAAATTTTGATTTGAAAAGACTGAAATAGAATCTCACGGATTTTTTATTTCGAAGACTTTATTTTTTTTGCCACAAAGGCACTAAGACGCAAAGTTTTTTAGATAAAGGGACAAAGTAACAAAGTAGCAAAGGGACAGAGGTTTTTTCTTTTCTGGCGAAAAGATTTCTTATGCTTGTTTTTGTCATCCGTGACAAAACTGTGCGTAGAAAAACTCTGCGCCTTAGCGACCTTGCGAGATTAAATTTGCAGGATCTTCATGAAAAAAATCCTTTCAAATCCTTTTAATCAGTGGCATAAAAAAAACTTTGCGTCTTAGTGTCTTCGCAGCAAAAAACTTAGCATCTTAGAATCTTAATAACTTATCTGTCCATCCACTGTTTAAAAAATGGTGTTTTTTCCCTGCTAATAATTACTTCGCGTTCGGAATCTAGTTTAAGTTGGATTTTAAGTTTTGCATTGAAGTAATTCGCAATAGATTTGATGCTTTCTGCGCGAATGAAGAATTGTCTGTTGGCTCTGAAAAAGATATTAGGATCTAATTCCTGTTCCAATTCTTCCATAGTTTGTGGAATCGAAATAATAGTACCCGATTTCAGGAACAAATTACTCGTTTTGAATTCCGAATAAATAAAATCAATATCAGCAACATCTACGCTTTTATAGCCGTCACGATAGGTTACCAAAAAACGAAGTCTGTAGATTGGTTTATGAATAAGTTCTTTTAGAATTCCAGTTATATTCGAAACGTTGGTTTCTGTTTCTTTTTTAGATAAAGATTTAAATTTCGTTAAAGCAAATTCCAATTCGCCTTTATCAATTGGTTTCATCAAATAATCAATGCTATTGACCTTAAAAGCCCGAATAGCATATTCGTCATAAGCCGTAGTAAAAATAACCGGACAGGTAATATTGATTTCGTCAAAAATAGAAAAGCTTAGTCCGTCTGCTAAACGAATATCCAGTGTGATTAAATCGGGAGCAGGATTCGATTTCAGCCAGGCAACTGTATCAACAACAGTATCGATAATCCCTAGAATTTCACAATTAGGTTCTAATTCCTCCAGCAGTCTTTTTAGACGGCTGGCATTGATACTTTCATCTTCTACAATTAAAATTTTCATAATACTTCAATTAACGGTAGACGTACTTCATAATAGCCGTTTGCTTCTTTAAAAACCGGCATTCTTTCAGATAAAATTTTATAACGAAATTCAATGTTTTTATTTCCAATTCCGGTAGAAACTAGGCTTTTTCCTGCTGTTCGCTGGAGATTATTTCTGACGATAATATCTTTCGAATCACAAAAAACAGTAATCGTAAGCGGATTGGCTAAAGTAGCCATATTGTGTTTTACAGCATTTTCAACCAATAACTGCAATGTTAAAGGCGGTAAATGCAATGCTTGACAAGAAGGCTCAATATCAATTTTTAAATCGATTTTATCTCCCAGTCTTTTTTTTAATAAATAAAAATAAGCGTTCAGAAATTCAATTTCTTCTTTTACAGTAATGGTATCTTTATTAGAATTTGAAATCATATAACGATACACTCTTGTGATATTCTCTAGAAACGAAGCCGCTTCTTTTTGATCTTCATAAATCAATTCTGTCAACGTACTGAAATTATTGAAAACAAAATGCGGGTCTAACTGCATTTTTAAGGATTCCAGTTTTGAACGTGTTACGGCTTCCTGAAGTTCAGAAGCTTTAATTTTCAATTCGGCGGTTTCTATAGAATTTAAACGCCAGCGGTTTAAAAGAAATATACCGGTATGAATGGCGCTGATAAAAAGAGAAATAATAGCAGCCATAATTTTGGACTGCCAAATGGTAACTAAATCATTTTCTTCCAAGGCTGTGCAGGGATATAAATAATCCCAAAGACAAGAGAAAAAGTAATTTAAAAGTATATTTCCGGCAATTAAACAAATAAACTGTGCTATTGCTCTAAAAAAGGGATTTTGTTCCCAGCTTATATAGTTGTTTAATTTTCTGCCAACAAAAAGTGTCAGCTCAGTCAATATGGCACAGTACAGTAAAATGATAAAAATATCAAAAGTCTGATCCAGATCCAGCAAAGTTTCTTCTTCAAAATTCCGGTATGGATTTAAGAAGTAATAAGAAGACAAATACACTAAAAAAACCGCAGGAATTACTATTACTCTGTAATATTTATAGAAAAAGTTTTTCCCTGATTTTTTATTTTGCTTCTGTCTTCCCATTAAATCATCTCTATTTTGAATCGAAAATCTGCGTGGCCCTATTTAGTGTGCCACCAGAACTTCTTCTACTTTTGAATCTTCAGTTTTTTGAACTGTTTTTTTTTCACGCATCACTCCCCATTTCAGACAAGTAGCTCCCCATGAAAATCCTGCACCAAAAGTCGTAATCAATAAGTTTTGACCTTCTTTAAAATCTTCTTGAAAGTCCCATAAGCACAACGGAACTGTTGCCGAAGTAGTATTTCCGTAACGCTCAATATTGACTTTTACTTTAGAAGCGTCAATATTTAAACTTTCTCCGACTGCATTGATAATTCTTAAGTTTGCCTGATGCGGAATTACCCAGTCAATTTCTTCAGATTGTAATCCGTTTTTAGCCAAAGCATCTTGAGAAACCTGTCCCATTGAAGCCACTGCTCTTTTAAATACAAAAGCACCATCTTGTTTTAAATAATGCGTTCTGTGCAACAAACTCTGCATAGAAGTAGGATTTCTTGAACCTCCAGCTGGAACAGCTAATGAAGACGTACCGCTTCCGTCAGTTTTTAAAATGGTTTTCATCAAACCGTTTTCAGATTCCGTTCTTTCAAGTAAAACCGCCCCTGCTCCATCTCCGAAAAGGATACAAGTATTACGGTCTTCATAATCTACGATAGAACTCATTTTGTCTGCTCCAACAATAATTAACTTGCTGTAACGACCACTTTCAATCATGTTTGCTCCCATTTCCAGCGCATATAAAAAGCCGCTGCAGGCTGCATTCATATCAATTCCAAAAGCATTTGTTAGTCCACTTTTTTCACACACGATACTGGCTGTCGGTGCTAAAATGTGATCGGGAGTTGCAGTTGCCACAAGCAAAGCTTCAATTTCGTCGCGATCTACATTATAATTTTCAATTAGGTTTTCAATAGCAGCAGCGGCAAGATCAGAAGTTGCCGTATCGTCGTCTGCGATTCTTCGTTCTTTAATTCCAGTTCTTTTTACAATCCATTCGTCAGATGTATCAACAGTCTCCGAAATCATCTTATTCGTTAGGATTGATGATGGCACAAAGCCACCTATAGCTGTTATAACTGCATTCATGTTTTTAGTTTTTTTAACGGATACAAAAATAACACTAATAATTCGGAAACGACAACAATGGTATGTCTAATCCTGCAGCTAATATTCTAGTTTTGCTTTTATGTACCAAAGAATCCCAAAAACCATACTTTTGAGGCACCATAATTAAGATATCTGCTTCATAATTCTTAATTTCTTTCTTAATTTCGTTAATAACTGCATTTGATCTCACTGTCTTGTACAGGTATTTCACGTCTTCAAACTCTTTTTCGATATTTGAATTCATTAAAATTCGATGCTGCTCTTCTTTTAAATCGTCCAATTTCTCATCTACGCTGAAAAACTCAATTTCAGCACCCAAATCACCTAATGCATTTTTGATCCAGCTGAATCTCTTAATGGCTGAAAAACTTAAGCTATCGCAAGCATACAGTACTTTTTTGACATTCTGAAAACGTGCTTTTTCTGGAACTGCCAATACTGGAATATGAAGGTTTTTTATTGCCGAAGTAGTCGAGTTTCCTAATAATTCCTGCTCAAAAGAACGTTCCGCCATTCCCATTACTACAACATCTGCTTTGGTTTGGTCAATAATTCTTGGCAGTTCATCTTCTAAAAAAGAATAGGTACAAATCGCTTGTGTCTCAATTTTGAAAGAATCGGCTATTTCTTTTGCTAAATTTTCCAGTCGTGAAATCGCTTTTTCAATCTGCTTTTGCATCGCATCAGCTGTAATATGCGAATTGGCACTGTGTACACTCAAAGAAAACGAATTAAATAAAACCAATTTAGCTCCTGTCGCTTTTGCAAGTCCGGCAGCATAATTTACAGCGTTGTTGGCAATTGCAGAAAAATTGGTCGCGGCGATTATAGTTAGTTGTGGAATCATATAATAGTAATTAAACTTTTTTTCGCAAAATTGACTAATTAAACGCTTGTTTAATTTTTTAAATTACTGAAAGATCATTTTTTAGCACTCAACCGTAAAATTTCATTACTGAAAAAACAGGCTTTACTTATTTGTTTAGTATTTTAAAACCATTCCAAATTATAGCATTTACATCTTTTCAATATTTAGTATTTTTACTTTCCATAAAATCTTTACTAAATGGATGCCAAAAACCTTTTAAAAGAACACGTCTCTAAAATTGTAACCCTGACTGATGAGCAGTTTGAGTATTTCTTTTCGCATTTTAAAACAGAAACGTATAAAAAAGGACAAACCATTATTAGTGAAGGACAACAGGTCGATAAAGAATATTTTGTGGTTTCGGGCTGTTTAAAATCTTTTTATGTTAATGATGAAGTAAAAATGTACATTCTGCAGTTTGCCATGTCAACCTGGTGGGCATCAGATTACGCGGCACTTTACAACAAAACCAAAGCAACAATTAATGTAGATTGCATTTCGGATGTTGAAATTCTTTCTCTCTCCAATAATGATCGAGAGAAAATCTGTAAAGAAATACACGAAGTAGAACATTTTTTTAGATGGCGTACCAATCGCGGTTTTGTGGCTTCTCAAAAAAGACTGCTTTCTTTTATGAATAATGACACCAAAACGAGATATGAAGAACTGTTGGTACTTTATCCTGCATTGTATAATACTGTTCCCAAACATTTAATTGCGGCTTATCTCGGGGTTTCGAGAGAAACTCTAAGCCGATTATACAACGCTTCCAAACCTCATTAACGAATGTGATCTACATCACGTAATCAATTTTGAATACCGCCATTACTTTGTACCATAAATTAATAACAATTTAAAATACAGAATAATGGAAACTCAAAATTTTAAAATTTCGAATACTGAAAGTCAAGTAAACTGGATCGGAAAAAAAGTTACTGGACAACACAACGGAACGATTAATATTGAAGAAGGCAATTTTACTTTTTCTAATGATGAACTTACTGGCGGAAATGTCGTTATCGACACCACTTCTATTGTAATTCTTGACGTCACCGATCCTGCAACAAATCAGCAGTTTGCAGGGCATTTGGCCTCAGATGATTTCTTTTCTACAGATAAATTCCAAACTGCTACTTTAGATATTACAGCTGTTTCAAAACAATCTTCTTCAAATTATTTTATCGAAGGCAATCTTACGATTAAAGCCATTACACATCCAATTGGTTTCAATTTAGAAGTAAAAGCCAATAAAGATGAATTGAAAGCATCTGGTAAAATCATTATTGACCGTACCAAATATGACATGAAATTCCGTTCTGGAAATTTCTTTACCAATCTCGGCGACACTTTAATCTACAATGATTTTGAATTGGATGTTAACCTAACAGCAAAACTTGCTTAATACCTAGAAATCATGCCATACATAAAAATAGAGTTAACGAGAGAAGGCGTTACCCGAGAGCAAAAACAACAGCTGATTTTTGGCATTACAGAATTAATCACTGAAGTTTTAGACAAAGATCCAAACCTGACCCATGTAGTCATTCAGGAAATAGAATTGGACGATTGGGGATTTGCAGGCGAACAAGTTTCGGTATTGCGTGAAAAAGGCATTACCGCTCAAAGAAAAAAATAACTTTTAAGAATCAGAAAAAATGAAAACAATCATAATCACTGGTGCCTCTACAGGCATCGGTAAAACAACCGCTCAATTATTTTTAGAAAAAGGCTATAATGTAGTCATCAACTCCGCAAATTTAAAAAACCTTGAAAATACGTATCAAGAATTAGGACACGCTAGCCAATTAGCAATGGTACATGGCGATGTAAGTCTTATTGCTACGGGAAAACAATTAGTGCAAACGGCTTTGGAACGCTTTGGAAGCGTTGATGTATTAATCAATAATGCAGGTATTTTTCAACCAAAAGCTTTTTTAGATGTAGAAGAAAAAGACTTGGATCGTTTTTTAAACATTAATTTAAAGGGAACTTACTTTACAAGTCAGGCAGCAGTAAAACAGATGTTGCGACAAGGAGAAGGATCCATTATTAATATCGGAACCGTTTTGGTTGACCATGCTATTGATGGGTTTCCTGCTACCGCGCCAATTTCAAGCAAAGGCGGTATTCATGCTTTTACGAGACAACTTGCAGCTGAATTCGGGAAAAACAATATTCGCGTAAATGCCATTGCTCCGGGAATAATTAGAAGTCCGCTTCAAGCTAAAACTGGCGTAGACAATGCTGATAGTTTGGCTGGATTGCATTTATTAAAACGCATTGGAGAAACTAGCGATGTGGCTCAATTGGCTCTTTATTTGGCCGAAAGTAATTTTGTAACTGGCGAAATCATTAATTTAGACGGCGGTCACATTGCCGGACACAGCATTCAATAATCATAAAGAAATTAAATCATGGAAAGTTTCGGTACAAATGCAGCACTGATTACAGCTGTACTCATGAATTACTTTAACGGAATTTACAACGGAGATGTTCCTTTACTGCAAAGTGTTTTTCATCCGCAGGCAATTATTGGTTTCGATCTAAATGGCGAAACCCATTTTAAAACGGTAAACCAATATCTGGAAGGAGTAAAAAATCGTAAAAGTCCAAAAGAACTTGGAGAAGAATTTAAAATGAAAATTTTATCTTTAGAAATTATCAATAATACGGCTGTAGCAAAAGTTCAGGTTCCGATATTTGAATTTGACTACTATGATTTGTTAAGCCTTATTGTTGTTGATGGCAAATGGGTTATCAGTAATAAATTAGCAACTAAAGTAAATTAAAATACAATGTGGAATTCAACCAAAATAACACAGTTACTAGGCATTGAGTATCCAATTTTACAAGGTCCAATGGGCGGTGGTTTTTCAACTGCCGCTCTTTTGGCTTCTGTAAGCAATTCGGGAGGATTGGGCAGTTACGGTGCTTATACCTTAACTCCAGACGAAATTCGCGAAGCTGGAAAAGAAATCAAAAAAGCCACATCCAAACCGTATAACATCAATTTATGGGTAAATGATGTAGATAAAAGTCTCGTTGATTATTCTCCTGAAAAACTAGAAAAAATCAAACTGCTTTTCAAACCTTATTTTGACGAACTGGGAATTCCGCTTCCTGATCTTTCTTCTGATATTCCTTCTAAATTTGAAAAACAAGTTGAAGTTTTATTCGAACTTAAACCAGCCGTTTTTAGTTTCATTTTTGGAATTCCTTCAAAAGAAATACTTCAAGAAAGCCAAAAACTTGGAATAAAAACTATTGGAGCCGCAACCACTTTAGAAGAAGCACTTGCTCTTGAAGATGCTCAAGTTGATGCTATTATCGCCGCAGGATTTGAAGCCGGAGGTCATAGACCATCGTTCTTAAAACCCGCTCAGGATTCTTTTACAGGATTATTTACGCTTGTGCAGCAATTAAAAGCCAAAACCAAAACGCCAATTATTGCGGCAGGCGGAATTATTGATGCAAAAGGGATAAAAGCCGCCATGACCTTAGGAGCCGATGCCGTTCAGCTAGGAACCGCTTTTATGGTTACCGACGAATCTGGTGCCGCACCCATTCATAAAGAAATGCTGTTTGCTAATCCAAATGTACCTACAACAGTTTCGAAATCATTGACAGGAAGAATGGGCAGAATGATCAGTAATACCATTTCCGACGCTGTCCCTTTTGAAACCGAAGTATTGCCATTTCCCCTTCAAACCAAATTAATTGCACCTTTAAAAGTGGCTGCACTCGCACAAGGAAGAACCGATATGGTAAGTTTTTGGTCCGGACAAAATACTAGTACCTTAAAATATCATAAAGCACAGGAATTGATGCAGGCTTTAATTGCTGAAATGTCTGCTTAGATTTTTTTACCGCAAAATGCGCTAAGTTTATTTTTTATGTAAATGTTGGAGATTTTAAGTTCGCAAAGTTCTCACTAGACTTAAAGCTTTGTCCTCAGACTTTTTTAATCTGGTAGAGTCACAGAGTTTTTTTTTAAAAGCCACAGATTATTAGGATTAAAAGGATTTTGTTTCACGCAGATTTTGCAGATTTTATTTTTATTATTAAAAAAAATCTGCAAAATCTGCTTAAATCATTTTAAATCTGCGTGAAATAAAACTCTGCGACTCTGCGACTTTGCGAGATTAATTACACATAAAGCTTTGCGAGCTTAAAATCTCCAAACATTTATTTAAAAAAGATCCTTGAGCTCTTTGCGGTTAAAAAACACCACCCAACATCCCGTCCATTTCACCCCGAAGTTTGTCCGCTTCAACATATTTTCGATTTCGTTTTTAAGGCTTTCAACGCACATTTGTACCGTTAAATAACTTTAAATATCAAAATCATGAACTTAAAAACAACAAAAATTATCTATTGGACAGGCGCAGTATTAACTTCTTTATGGTTTGGTGCCAGCGGTTTCTTTGAACTAACAAATAACCCATTGGTTTGGGGAATTACGCAACAATTAGGTTATCCAGCACATTTTATCTACATCTTAGGCGTTTTTAAAGTAGCGGGAGTTATTACCCTATTAATTCCGAATAAATTATTACGATTGAAAGAATGGGTTTTCGCAGGCGTATTTTTCGATATCATTTTTGCTTTCTTTTCTAAAATAGCCGTTTTAGGATTTGGCGCAGCAACCGATGCCATTGTAGCTTTTGTAATGGTTAGTGTTACTTATGCTATGTATAGAAAATTATATACGGCTACTTACACTCCAGCTGAGTAAAATATTTATAAAACTGCAATAAAAACAAATACAAAAAGCTCCAGTGAAGCGACATACAGATTTTGAAAAATATGTCACTCCTCCGGAGCTTTATATTGTAAATGTTTATTCTTTACTATAAATATTTCGCTTCTCCTAAGCTTATAAAAAAAGAACTTTCCTTTTGAGAAAGCTCTCTTAAAAATTTATTTCACTTTAATTATCTCCAATGAAAAAAGTCATTCTCATTATCTGTTTCATTTTATCAGCTTTGTTTTTTATCAGCTGTTTTATGTTTCCAGAATTATAAAATCAAAGCCAATTAATTTATAATCAGCAAATAAATTAATTGGCTATACATTCTCTATTCTCCATTCTCCATTCTCCATTCTCTATTCTCTATTCTCTATTCTCTATTCTCTATTCTCTATTCTCTATTCTCTATTCTCTATTCTCTATTCTCTATTTTCTATTTTCTATTTTCTATTTTCTACTACCTATTTTCCAGCCAACTCAAAAAAGCGGTTGCTTTTTCTTTTCCAACCAATATTTTTTCTTCTGTTGGAACACTTAATTTTACCAATATCTTTCTCGAGAAATAATGTTCTGCTTCCCTAATAGCCGAAAAATTAACCAAATATTGTCTGTTGACCCTAAAAAACTGAATTGGTGATAAAAGTTTATGAATATCATCCAAAGACTGCGTTAAGGGATATTCATTTTTATCTAAAGTCATAATTGTAGGCGTTTCATTTTTGATATAAAAAAACGCAATATTCTCCGTTAAAACCGTTTGATATTTATTGTTTTTGAAAACCAAAAAACTACTTTTCCCTTTATTTTCGCCATTTCGCGTCAGCAAATAATCAAAATCGGGCATTGCTTTTTTATTTCTTTGAAAGAAATTTTTCAGTTCGCCGGCTTTCTTTAAGGCTTGCGAAATGCTTTCTCTGGAAAACGGTTTTAAAACATAATCAATTCCGTTTGACTTAAAGGCTTCAATCGCATAATCGTCAAAAGCAGTGCAGAAAATAACAGGCGACAAAACCTCAACATTTTTAAAAATCTCAAAACATTGGCCGTCTGCGAGCTGTATATCCATAAAAATCAAATCGGGCTGATCGTTTTCTAAAAGATAACTCACAGCGCCGTCAATACTTTGTATATAAGACAAAATCTGAACATCGGGTCTGATGCTCAGAATAAGCTGGCCAAGGGCTTTGGCCGTTTTTACTTCATCTTCAATTATTACGATGGTCATAAATGAGTGGTATTTTTACTTTAAAAGTGGATTCATTTTTATCAATTTCGATTTCTTTGTGCACCAAATGCATAAAACGCTGGTTGATATTATCCAATCCAACGCCAGTAGAAACTATAGCACCTCTCTTCAACTGAATCGGGTTTTCGATTACCAAAAAATCATCTTCGCTGTAAAGTCTAATTTTTAAAGGTTTGTCTAAGGAAACGACATTGTGTTTGATGCAGTTTTCAATCAACAACTGTAAAGCAAAAGGCGGAATAACCGATTCGTACTGTTTTTCGTCGATTTCATTCTCCAAAACAAAACCATCCTCAAAACGGGCTTTCAACAAATAAACATACGAATCGAGAATCTGAATTTCTTCTCGAAGCGAAATCAGATCTAATTTTCGGCTTTCTAATGTAAAACGGTAAAAATCAGATAATTTCAGAATAAAATCAGAACTATTTTCGTCGTTCATATCCACCATCGATTTCAAAGTATTCAAACTATTAAAAAGAAAATGTGGATTGATTTGCTGTTTCAGTAATTCGTACTGAGCACCAAGATTTACGGCTTTTGTGCGTTCCAGTTCGACTCCCATTTGTTGGGTTTGATAGTTTTGAAAAAGCAGATGCAGAAACATATACACAATCAGATTAATCAAAACCCCGCGGAGTTCGAACATAATCGGCGCATCCATTTTAGAAACCTGAAACAATTCCTGATGCGCGATTACCAGAATTACCATTAACAAAATCCCTAAAACAACACTCAGTAAAAGTTTCCAGTTGAAAAGACTTTTAGTAGTTCGGTTTGAAGAAAATTTGGGTAAACTGTAAATGTTGTAATACCATATAAAAAGGGAAAACAACAGTGTAATTGAAGAGTTTATCACAATATCTCCAGGTGTTGATCCGGCATCAAATAATTTAGGAATCGAAGCCAGAATCGCCAGAGCAATCGAACTTCCCCAAATCACTTTGAGCGAAACCTGAAAACGTTTTGGTTTTTCCATAGTTGTAGTTTAATAGTCAAAGATAGGTTTATTTTCATTTTTTTTAAACACATAGAAACATAGGATTTCAATTTGCGCTTAAAGGCGTTTCACTTAATTTAATAAACATAGCCTTTTAAATTTCTCTCGCAGATTTCGCAGATCTAGGAGATTTTTTTTATCTGCTAAATCTCCAAAATCTGCGGGAGTATACTTTTTATATAGTACAGTTTTATAAAAAAAGATGTCACACTCCCGATAGTTATCTGGATTATAGTATTTCAGCAGATGCGCGCAGATTTTTTTGTTCAAGTACCCGCACAGTTTGTCATTTCGACGAAGGAGACCCGAGCGATAGCGAACTGGCGAAGCAAATCTTCACTAGAAACTCCGCAAAGCATGTCGCCAATCTTTGTCGAATCCCGAGTGTGATTTCTCCTTTCAGTCGAAATGACAAAAAATGAGAATAAAAACTGTGCGTCTCTGCTCCCGATAGCTATCGGGATTGCGAGATTAAAAAAAATCTGCAAAATCAGCTAAAATCCTATAAAATCTGCGTGAAACAAAAAAATCAAACTCGTTTAACTCCCAAAACAACACCAGAATCAGCATCCTGAACAAAGCCAATCACTTCAAAACCTTGTGAATTATAATTTTTGGGAAGAGAAATTGTCGCCGTTCCTTTCTTACCTTTACTCAAATTTACAGTCTGCAACTGACGTACAATCTGATAATGCAATAAAACCCGATTCGCATTTTCGCCTCTTTTTACATTGCTTTTAGCTTCTTTCTGAACAACAGCAAGTAATAAACGGCTATTTTTTGAAGTGCTTTCCACATTATACTGCACTGAAAGTATATTTGAGTTTTTAGCAGTTTCTAAGCTTAAATTAGCCAAAGCAGGTTTCGAAAGTGCCGATTTAATTCCATTTCTGAGACTTGTTTCCTGAGAACCAATAAAATCTGTTTTTCCGTTAATAATCACCTGAGGCGTATAAATAGGTTCTTTTCCCATAAATTGAGCGTAATCGTATTGTCTTTTGGTATAATCGGCATTGCTGAAAATATCTTTCCAGCCCTGTTTATCCCAATAATCCACATGATAAGCCAAAACAAAAACATTTTTATCACGGTACTCATTCTGAATTTTGCCCAATAATTCGTCTGCAGGCGGACAACTCGAACAGCCTTCCGAAGTATACAACTCCAAAAGCGCAAAGCCTTTTTTATCTACGTTCTGACTGAAAACACCATTTCCAATCAAAAGAAACAACATTAAAAAGCCTGTTAATAACTTTATCTTTTTCATAATTTCTATTTGTTAAACCGACAGGTTTTAAAAACCTGTCGGGTTTGTTGAGAGTTAATTTTGGCATCAACTCCTAACTTATAACTTATTACTCTTAACCTTTCTTAAAGAATATTAATCTCAACGTTTATATTTCCTCTTGTCGCTTTAGAATACGGACAAGTCTGATGCGCCTGAGACGCTAATTTTTCGGCTGTTTCCAAATCCAAACCCGGAAGACTGATATTCAATCTCGCCTGAAGAAAATATTCGTCCTCTTCGATACACAAATCTACTTCGGCATCAACGGCGGTCTCAGCTGGAAGTCTTACTCCTAATTTCGAAGCTGCAATTCCCAACGCTCCAATAAAACAAGCCGACCATCCCGAAGCAAACAACTGCTCCGGATTTGTCCCCGGACGTGAAGATCCCGGTGTGCTTAATTTGATATTCAATTGTTCATCCGAACTATGAGAAACTCCTTCTCTACCGCCTGTTGTATGTGTTTTTCCTGTGTATAAAACTTTTGTGCTCATGTTTTCAAATTTTAAATTGTTGATTTTAAATTATTTTAAATTGATATTGATATTGATATTGATATTGATATTGATATTGATATTGTTATTGATATTGTTATTGTTATTGTTATTGTTATTGATATTGTTATTGATATTGTTATTGATATTGTTATTGATATTGATATTGTTATTGATATTGTTATTGATTTTTGACATTGACATTGTAATTGTAATTGCCATTGAATTTTGGAATTTATTTAGAAACGTCAATTATCGCTTGTGCAAACGCCTTTGGATCTTCTTGCGGAACGTTGTGTCCGATTCCTTTTAAAATTCTGTGTTCGTATTTTCCCGTGAATTTGCTCGCATAGGCTTTCCCATCCGCGAAAGCGCCATCAAAATCACTTCCTATTGTAATAGTCGGAACTTTAATTTCTGGTTTTGCTGCCAAACGTTTTTCTAAAGCATCATATTTAGATTCTCCCGCTTCTAGAGATTGTCTCCATCTGTAATTATGAATCACAATTGCTACGTGATCTGAATTATCAAAAGACTGAGCTGTCTGATCGTAGGTTGCTTTGTCGAAGTTCCATAACGGAGAAGCGATTTTCCAGATCAGTTTATTGAAATCATACGTGTTTTGTGTGTAACCTTGTTTTCCTCTTTCGGTTGCGAAATAATATTGATACCACCATCCTAATTCGGCTGTTGGAGGAAGCGGTTTTAAATTTGCTTCTAAATTCACTATCAAATAACCACTTACAGAAACTAATCCTTTTACGCGTTCTGGCCAAAGTGCTGACATTACAACTGCTGTTCTTGCTCCCCAATCGAAACCGCCAATTACAGCTTTATCTATTTTCAATGCATCCATAAAAGCGATAATATCACTTGCTAAAGCTGCCTGCTGACCGTTTCTGAAAGTATCTTGGGAAAGGAAAGTTGTAGTTCCAAATCCTCTTAAATACGGAGTAAAAACGTGGTATCCTTTTGCCACTAAAACAGGAACGACTTCGTTATAACTATGAATATCGTACGGCCAGCCGTGAAGTAAGATTACTGGCGTTCCGTTTGACGGACCTGCTTCGGTACAACCCACGTTTAACAATCCGGCATTGATTTGTTTTAATGTTCCTAAAGAACTGTTTACTTCAATTGTTTTTTTCTGTGAAGTCTGTGCTTGAGTGAAAGCTGCATTCATAAAAAGAATAGTGATTAGAATATTGGATAGTGTTTTCATAATTGTTTTTTTTAAGATGTGAGATGTTGTTTAACCGCAAGGGGCGCTAAGATTTACGAAATGTTCGCCAGTTTTTTTCACAACGTTTTGCGCTTAGTTATTTTTAGTCACAGATTAAAGGATTAAAAAGATTAAAATCTGTGGAAATCATTTTAATCTGTGGCTAACCTAATCAACACAAAGCTTTGCGAACTTTGCGTTTTTCAACAGCAACTAAGAAAAAAAAACTTGCGTGCTTTGCGGTTAAATAAAATTTAGTTTTTCATTACAAGTATTGGTTTTCCCTTTTCTACGATATAAGTTGCCAGTTCCGAAGCCTTAGCATTCGTATTATTTTTAGCCGAGTGCACCACGCCAGCCGGAATAAAAAGCACTTCTCCCGCTTTTAAGGTTACCGGTTCTTTGCCTTCAATTTGATATTCTAGCGAACCTTCCACGACATAAATAATTTCTTCACCGTGATGATAGTGTTTTCCGAAAGCCGAATGCCCGTCAAAATCGATTCTCGCCTGAACCATTTCGCGCCCCGGAACACTTAAGTCGTGTTTTTGCAAATCGATGCGTTTAATGCCTGTCTGTGCCGCAATCTGATTTGGAACCAAAAAGGCAATGATTCCCAAAACGATAATTGCGATTATAATCCATGTTTTTTCTTTTTTCGTTTCCATAGCTTTTAGTTTTAAATAGTTGTTTTTTGTTAATTTCTTCGTCAAAAGTATTTCGATAACCCTTCTTACGAAATCAGAAAATAGGTGAAACGGACAAACTTCAAGGTGAAATGGACAGGCTGTAAGTTGTGATTTGCGAGATGTGAAATGTTTGAGAGTTTAACCGCAAAGCTCGCAAAGGTTTTACGCAAGGTTCGCTAAGTTTTTTAATCTCGCAAAGTCGCAAAGTTTGCCTTTATTTTTTGCCACAGATTAAAAGGATTAAAAGAATTTTTGTTTCACGCAGATCCAGCAAATTTTAGCAAATTTAATTTTTAATATTTTAGAAAATAATTTACATTTATCTGCTTAAATTATTTAAAATCTGCGTGAAATAAACCTTTTCGATTAAAATAAAAATTCGCAAAACTTTAAAAAGAAAACTTAGTGCCCTAGCGCCTTTGTGGCAAAAAAAAGGAGTAAAAAAAAATCAGGATTAGTATTTTACACCATCCTGATTTTTTTTGAATTAATTAACCTTTACACTTATTTATCTTCTTCCTCTAAAACCTCCACCGCCAAAGCCTCCTCCATTAAATCCGCCACCGCTTCTTTGAATATTCTGAAAGTTTCGAGTTTGCATTTCGCCACGATCTCTTGAAAAAGCGGAGCGGTCAAGATCGCGTGTAACATCAGGATGACCTGCCTCGCCAAGCGGTTTATTTGGTTGTCCAAGTGTTTGATCTGCTTTAGGGAAATTATCGCGTTGCATTCCTATTCGAGTTTCACCTCCAAGGTTTTGACCAGATTTTGGCAAATTATCGCGCTGAATTCGTTCTCCCGTTCCATTTGCGCCAAGCCTTTGGTTAGCTCTATTCTGAATTCCTTCGCCCGATTTTTTGGACGAACCCAAAGTTCCCGCTTGCGTCCAGCCACCGTTTCCGTTATTATAATGACTCCAATTTCCGTTGGCATCTCTTTTATAAACATGTCCATCGTGACCAGCATAAACATTATTATTAGTGTGAATTGTTGTTCCTCCGCCTCTTCTATGCGTAATTACACCTTTATTTCCGCTCGAAGTTTCATAACCAATTGCCGTTCCGCGTCGCGTTGTAATATGTCCCGTTTGTACCCATTGATTTCCATTTGTAGCAGCCGAATGTCCCCATTGCGCATACGCGTTATGTCCTTGATTCGTTCTTGCATAATTTCCCGTCCATGGATTGTAAGTGCTTGCAGCAGTTCTTCCGCCATACCATCCTTGCACACTTGCAGAACGACCATATCTTCCCGTTGCAGGATTATACCAAGCCGAAGTTCCTGCAGCGCCATAAGGTCCGTAAACACGTCTTCCTGCCGCATAACCTCCCGTCCACGGATTGTAAACCGCTCCTCCTCCATACGCATAAGGCCACGGACGATAAATTGGATACAGTCCGCCGTAATACATATAAGGCGGATAATACCATCCTGTGCCATAAGTCAAGATAGCGCCAAATGTTGCGCCAATAATAAATGCACCCAAATAACCTGCTGTTGCACTGCTTTCAACCGTTGTATCGGTTGTGGTTTGCGTTACATACGTAACATTATACACTGGCGAACTTGGCGGAATGGTATAAATTTCTTTCGGAACAGAATCGCATGTTTTCCAAGGCCCATTCGGACTTGTAGACATAAACCAAACCGCTTGAAAACACAAATAATACAAATCGCCTACTTTTATAATTTTCTCTTGCGTATTGCTTGCATATTGCATTTTTGTTCCATCAATAGGTTTAAACTGAGGAGTTCCGCCATCATACGATACTTTTACTTTTGCCTCAGCATCCGATTTCTTCAAAATAGCGGTTGTAGGAACCTGCGATAACATTACCGCATCATTGGCTTCCTGCGTTCCTGGCACAGACGACAATACATTGGCACGCGGAGAATCTTTCGGAATTTTAGCAAAATCAGCAGGAAGACTATTACTAGCATAACTCCACGGCCCAGTTAGTTCTTTGGACTTAAACCATCTTCCAGACAACAATACATAGTACTGGCCTTTGTTTTCGTCAGCAAAAACATCATTCTCGGTATTGTCAATGTATAACAGTTTAGTTTCTGGAATTTTAACAAACTTCGGACTTCCGTTTATAGCAATCAATTCAGCTGGTTTATTGCTGTAAAAAACCTCAGGAGCCCCGCCAGAAGACGGAGGCGGAATCATTTTCTTAACATCATCAAAATTCTGTCCCGAAGGCAAATGACGTAAACCCGAAGGCAATTGGGTTGTTTTGGTCCATTTGCCCGCGATATTTTTCGATGTCAGCCAGATATTCTCCACCAATAAATAATAATCTTTTGTGGTTTTATCAAAAAACAAATCCCAATTGGTATTTACCACATATTGAATATCTGTTTTTTCGACAGGCACCAAAACCGGTTCACCTTGCACAATAAGCAAAATCGACGGATTCGTACTGTAAAAAATAGTTGGAGGATCGTTTTTAGCCGCAATTCCCTTTGGCGGACTTTTGGTATGACTTAAATCGGCCAAAATACGATCTACCGAAATAGGATCTCCACTCTTAGGAAGCGTTTCCTTAAACAGCTTTTCCATTTCAGGCACTTTCTTTTCGTCCAAAGCAGGAAATCGCACATCGGTTACCTGAAGATTTTTAATAAAAGCGCTTCGGTTGTCTTTGTCAACCAATGTTTCTGCTTTTAGAGAAGCCACGCCCAAAACCTGTTTTCCGTCTTTTGGAGTCAGCGAAAAAGCTACTCGCGCTGTAAGTTCTTTAAAATCTTTCCAGTCGTCTACCTGAGGTTGATAATAAACCAATTTTGCACCGTTATTTTCAGCTTCTCGAGGCCAGCCACGATCGGCAATTAATGTAGAGTCGGCAGTTTCAGACTTTCCAGTTTCAGAACTTGACTGCTCAGCATCTTTATCTTTTTTGCACGAGAACAAAACTGCACTCAAACAAACTCCAATTATTAGAAAAGTATTTCTCATAAATTTAAAAATTAGATTATTCATTGAAAACTTATTTTCTCGATCGTCTTATAAAATTGTTTCGTATAAAATTAAATTCACAGAATAAAAAAAACTATTAATCAGTCACTTACTTTGTTTCATTTTCTAATTTGAAACCAAATAAGTGCCTAAATACTCGTTCTTTTCTCTAACTAAGATTTTAATCTTTCTCTATAAAGTGAACTAGAAATGAAGCATTAATATTTATTAGAAGCTATTTCCTGCTATCCGCTATATCTTTTCCTTGCTAAAGAAGCAAGAAAAAGGATGCCGCTCCTATCAGGGCTAGGGCACACATTTTCATAAGGAAGTTTTCGAAAAATTATTATTTAAAGTCTTTTGCGTTCTAACCTCAATTAAATCAATAATTATAAATTATTTTTATAAATACTAAAAATTATTAATTTGATTAATAAACACCTTCCCTATACCTTTGTCTCATCAAAATCAAAGAAATGATTTGAACATCTTAAAAAATAACTTAAAAAATAGAAATCATGAAATTTACAAGAAGAGCAAACGCAAACTGGAAAGGTACAGGAATGGAAGGAAAAGGAACCATCAGTACACAAAGCACCACTTTAGATAATGCACAATTATCGTTTAAAACTCGTTTTGAGCAAGGTGTTGGAACCAACCCCGAAGAATTAATCGCAGCGGCACATTCTGGATGTTTTACCATGCAATTAAGCTTTTTATTATCTGAAGCTGGTTTTGTTCCAGAAGATTTAGACACAACGGCTAAAGTAACTTTTGAAGACGGAACGATTACTTTAATTCAGTTAGAATTAACTGGAAAAGTACCTGGAATTTCTGCAGAAGAGTTTCAGCAAACCGCTCAAAAAGCAAAAGAAATTTGTCCAATTTCTAAATTGCTGAATACCGAGATTACTTTACAAGTAACACTTAATTAAATACCAATATTTGAAATTCCAAATTCCAAGCTTTACGCAAAGCTTTGTCCTCCTGAGCGGAGTCGAAGGACACTTCATAAATTCCACAAAATATTTACAATCTAAAATTTTATAAAAATGAAAACAATATTTAAAAGCTTTTTAGCATTCGTAATACTAATTTTTAGTTTAGCATTCACAAACGTAAACGCACAAACTAGTCCTAAAATTAAAAATGTCGTATTAGTTCACGGTGCCTTTGCAGATGGTTCTGGATGGCAAGGTTTATACAAAGTTTTGACTAAAAAAGGCTATAATGTAACCATCGTTCAGAATCCGTTGAGTTCTTTGGAAGATGATGTTCAAGCTACAAATTTAGCTTTAGACAAACAAGACGGACCAACAATTTTGGTTGGACATTCTTGGGGAGGAACAGTAATTACAGAAGCTGGAAATCACCCAAAAGTAGCGGCTTTGGTTTACGTAGCGGCTTTACAGCCAGATAATGGCGAAAATTCTGTTCAATGGTTGCAAACTGCGCCTCCAGCTCCAGAAAATGGTGTATTGCCTCCAGACGAAAAAGGAATTGCTTATTATGACAAAGCTAAATTTCACGCTGGTTTTGCAGGAGACTTGAGCAAAGAACAAGCCGATTTTATGTATGCTTCGCAAGGTGCTTTTCATGCGAAAGGTTTTTTAACACCAATTACTAAAGCGGCTTGGAGAACTAAACCTTCTTACGGAGTCGTAGCAACTGAAGACAAAAGTATTGTTCCGAGTATTCAGCACGCCATGTACAAACGTTCGAACACAAAAATCACCGAAATTAAAGGTAGCCACGTGGTATTTATTTCTCAGCCAGAAAAAGTAGCAAATGTGATTATTAATGCATCTTTACTAAAATAAATTTCAAATAAAAAATTCCAAATTCCAAGTTCTCTTGTCAATTTCGACGAAGGAGAAATCACACTAGAAATTCTACAAAGATTGACGACAAACGTTACGGAATCCCGCGTGTGATTTCTCCTTTCAGTCGAAATGACAAACTGTGAGCAAAAATTCCAAATTCCAATTACTGTATAGCTTGGAATTTGGAATTTTTTGTATTGGAATTTCTCCCAAATCAATTGGAATTTGGAATTTTAGTATTGAAAATTTTTAAAGCTTGCTAATCGCTTTAATAAAATAAGGAGAATCGTTCCAGCGGATTTTTTTATAATTGAAATCTTTTTTGAGTGACTCGGGAAGGCAGTTCCAAATGGCTTCGTTCATTTTTTCGAGCAATAATTTCTTAGAGAAAGAATCCGAAACTACGAGGCTAATTTCTCTTACGGGAACGGGTTCTTTAAAAGGTTTAAAAAGTGCGCCTGATTCGTTTAAAGTCGAAAGCTTTGGAATAATTGCAAATCCTAAATGGGCGCGAACTAGATTTTTTAAGGTTTCGATCGAATTAATATCGTACGTAAATTGTTCCTTTATTTTGTCCGACGTTTTTAGTCCGCAGATGTCTAATAATTGAGCGTTGTAGCAATATTCCTGATGCAATAATAACAACTCGGTTTTGTCGCCGGGCTGCATTTCGTAAAATTCATCATTCGCCATTGGATGCGTCTGATTTAAATAGGCAACAAATGGTTCTTTAAAAACCACATGTTCTATTAAATTCGGGTTTCCTGTTGGTGTAGCCATAATCGCAACATCAATTGCCCCAGTTTCCAAATCGCGCATTAAATGTCCCGTATATCCTTCTTTAATGATGAAATGAACGTTTGGGGCCACTTCTTTCATGGCTTGAATAAAAAGCGGAATCAGATAAGGCGATAAAGTGGAAATAATGCCTAGTTTCAACTCTCCTTCCAGCAGATTCTTTTCGTTGATCACAAAATCCCGAATTTCATCAACTTCACGAAGTATCTTTTTGGCTTTATTGATAATTTCAATTCCTAAAACGGTTGGTGTCAACGGCACTTTATTTCGATCAAAAATCTTAATTCCGATTTCTTCTTCCAGATTTTTTAACTGAATGGTAAGTCCGGGCTGTGTTACCATACAAACTTCGGCGGCTCTTGCAAAATGCCGTTCTTCGTCTAAAGCGACTATATATTTTAACTGCTGAATGGTCATGTTTTCTAGTTTCTAAGGTACTGAGATGCTAAGGTACTAAGTTGTTGAGTTTTTATAGTGAAAACTTTTTCAAAGTTTGAAACTTTGAAAAAGGCCTCTCAAAAGCATAAATTATTTAGAATCAAAATAATTATCATCTTTTTCATAGAAAATTGAATCCGTAATATCTTATTTATCGTACATTAACAAAATGGAATAAAGGAATGCTGTAAATTCAAATGGAGTAGTTTTTGGAGCATATTGAGTTTATCATTCCTGAATGAAGTTTTTTTCAAAGTAAACTAATTTGAAACAAAAAAGCGATCACCTAACCGATCGCTTTTTCTTTTTACTTAATTAAGAGCTGATTTTGATTTAAGCTAAAACCATTCCGCCATCCATAATAACATCAGCCCCAGTCATAAAAACTGCAGCTTCACTACTTAAATGCGAAACCATTTTTGCGACATCTTCTGCTTTTCCCATTTGTTTTAGCGGGACTTTTTCTACTACGACATCCATAATACCTTTTACTGTGGTTTCGTCTAGGCCTACTTTGTTCATGACTTCGGTTTGAGTTGGCCCTGGACTAACCGAATTGACACGAATCTTTCTTGGCGCTAATTCTAAAGCCGCCGATCTCATAAACGAATTCAAAGCCGTTTTACTCGCCGAATAAACCGAAGATCCCGGACCCGGCATACTCGCAGTATTCGAAGAAAGAAATACCACCGAAGCGCCATCTTTCAAAATCGGGATAAATTTGCTTAAAGTGAAGAAAGCGCCTTTTAGATTCACATTCATAATATTGTCGTACAATTCTTCTGTGGTTTGTTCGATCGTTCCTAAACCTGCAATTCCAGCATTAACAAACAAAATATCAACCGAACCGAAATCGGCTTTTACTTGAGCTGCCAGTTTTTCGATATCCGAAATATTAGATTGATCTGCTGTGATGGCTGTAACGCCTAGTTCTAGAGCTGCTTTTTCTATGGCTTCTTTTCTTCTTCCTGTAATAATGACGTTTGCGCCTTGCTCTTTTAATTGTTTGGCTGTTGCGTAACCTATTCCGCTGTTTCCGCCTGTTATAACGGCTGTTTTATTTTTTAGATTTTCCATCTTTTTGATTATTTAAAATTTATTTGGCAAATTTAAATTCAAATTGGTATAACTTTGTAACCAGTATAATCGAGTATACCAAACTAATTAATACGATCTGTTATAATAGGTAAATTTATAGCCACGAATTCACGAATTTATTTTTATAATCTATGTCGAAAAATGTGATTAATTACACGAATTATATAGATTGATATTCAATCTATATAATTCGTGGGGAAACTTTGGAAAAAAAATCGTGAATTCGTGGCGGAAAAAAATAAACAATTATGGAAAGAAACCAAAAAGAAGAAGTACAGGCACTTCAGGATACACTGCATGTTTTGGGCGGAAAATGGCGTTTGCCTATCATCAATTCAATCTGCAACGGAAATCATCGCTTTAGAGAAATTGAACGCAGTATTCCAGGAATTACAACAAGAATGCTTTCGCGAGAACTCAAAGAAATGGAACTGAACATGCTCATTAAAAGAACAGAAGACCGCGATGCTGAAATTCAGGTCAAATATGAATCGACTCCTTACTGTAAATCGTTTGCTCCCGTAATCGAAGAAATGATCAAATGGGGAAAATCGCACCGAATGGAAATCATTCGGAACTCGTAAAACACAGCATTTTTTTTAATAAAGATTCATAAAACATCCTTCACAAAACTTAAAAAGTCCTTAAAAATGTAGTTTACTTATCGTTTTAAGCCATAAAAGCCTTATCTTACAGATAGACAAATGCTGGTCCTGTTGGCCCTATCGGCATTGTACCATAATTTTAAAACTATAGAAAATGAAACAATTATTACAGTGGACCATCATTATCCCAATACTATCGTGGGTTCTTCTATTTAGCGGACTGATAGAAAAGAGCAGTATTTTTCAAATCGCTGCCAGTATTTTACTTATTCTGAGCGTAATGTCAGCCGTTCATCATTCAGAAATTATTGCTGAACGTGTTGGAGAACCTTACGGAACAATAATTTTGGCTATTTCGATTACTGTAATCGAGGTTTCTATTATTGTTTCTTTAATGCTTTCTGAAGGTTCAGAAGCCACTTCTTTAGCCAGAGATACGGTTTATGCCGCCACCATGCTTATTTTAAATGGTATTATCGGATTGTGTCTTCTTATTGGAAGCATCAAACATTATGAACAAAATTTTTCTACTTCTTCTGTAAACATTGGTTTGGTTTCATTGATCTCGATTATTGTCTTTACATTAGTTTTTCCCACATTTACTGAAAGTGTTCACGGTTCCTACTATTCTACTCCACAATTGATTTTTGCTTCTATCGCCTGTCTGGTTATTTATGGCTCTTTTTTATTTGCACAAACAAAAGGTTACAGACAGTATTTTTTAACTAACGGAACAAATGAAGACGAGTCTAAAACACATCCGATAGAAATCAATAAAAAAACATTTTATACTAGTCTTGTTTTTCTATTAGTTAGTTTAGGAATTGTAGTTCTATTAGCCAAAACGCTCTCGCCTACCATCGAAAAGATTATTATAGGTTACAGTCTTCCTAAATCTTTAGTTGGGGTTATCATCGCCATCATCATTTTATTACCCGAAGCCATTGCAGCTATCATTGCCGCAAGAAAAAACAGGTTACAGACAAGTTTGAATTTAGCTCTGGGGTCTGCATTAGCCAGTATTGGTTTAACGATTCCGAGTGTTGCAATAGTTTGTATTACTATGGGAATGCCTATTGTTTTGGGACTTGATATTAAATCGATTGTACTTTTGGCATTATCTGTCTTTATTGTAATGCTTTCTTTGAGCAAAGGAAAATCGAATATCGTGTATGGCGTTGTGCTTTTAGTAAATTTATTTGCCTTTATGTTTTTGATGATTTATCCTTAAAAATTATTTCAAACACATAGAAGCATAGAATTTATCTTCTGTTTATATAAAAACAGAATGCAGAAAGAAACTAGTTCCTAACACATAGCTTTGTGTTTACGAGGCCAACTTTGACAAAGTTTAACATAATAAACCTATCTTTATTTAAACAAATAAAATGCCTTCAAATTTTTTTTTAAGCAAGCTTCTAATTCTTTAGAAAAATTCATATCCTACTTTTAAAATTAATCTCCCACAGATTTTGCAGATTCTACAGATCAAAAATCTGCTTTATCAGCTGAATCTGCGAGAAAAATATATGGCGTTATAAAACTTTGTCAAAGTTTAAGGCAATTGGGATAAACACATATAGCTATGTTATTTATTGAAAAATGAAATGCCTTTTTAAGCGTTCCAAAAAACTATGTCTCTATGTGTTTAAAAAATTAGTATACCATTTTTTAATTACAACGATATAGTTCAAAAAACAGCCTTATAAGTGTGTTTTTAACACCTATAAAAGTATCACAATAAAGACCAAAAGTGAACGATTTTACCCCTCATTTTTCAGCATTTTTCTCTAACTTAGCACTCTACATTTTGAAATGTAAGATTAAAATAAACTTTGTTTTGCTGCAAAACATTGAATGAAAAAGAATTACCATACTTTCTCTTACTTTTTTGCTGCTAAAACATTTCTTCTAATAATTTAGTTAATTGAAAACTATGAGCAAATTTGATTTTGGAATTGTAGGACTCGGCGTAATGGGCCGTAACTTACTTTTAAATATCGCCAGCCATGACTTTGCGGCTGCAGGTTTAGACTTAGACACAGAAAAAGTCAACTCTCTTCAACAAGAAGCCGATGCCAACCACACTATTGAAGCCACTACAGATGTAAAACATTTTGTGGAGCTTATTCAACAACCAAGAGCAATTATGTTATTGGTTCCTGCAGGTAAACCAGTTGACAGTGCTATTGCTAGTTTATTGCCTCACTTAGACAAAGGAGACATTATAATCGACGGTGGAAACACTTATTTTACAGATACAGACAGAAGATTCTTGGAATTGTCTGAAAAAGGAATCCATTTCTTTGGAATGGGAATTTCAGGCGGTGAAAAAGGAGCTCGTTTTGGTCCTGCCATGATGCCGGGAGGTGATCAAAAAGCATATGAAAGATTGCGTCCAATTTTTGAAGCAATCGCTGCAAAAGTTGAAGGCGAGCCTTGCGTAGAATATCTTGGAAATGGTTCTGCCGGTAACTATGTAAAAATGGTTCACAACGGAATCGAATACGGAATCATGCAGTTAATTTCTGAGATTTATGACTTAATGAAAAGAGGTTATAATCTAGATGACGCAACGATTCAAAAAACTTTTGAAGAATGGAACCAAACGGATGATTTAAGATCTTATTTAATAGAAATCACCGGAAAAATCCTGAAACAACAAGACGAAGACGGAAGCCTTCTAATTAATAAAATTTCGGATTGGGCAAGATCAAAAGGAACAGGAAAATGGACTTCTCAAAACGCAATGGATTTACAAGTTCCAGTTCCAACTATCGACGCGGCGGTTAACATGCGCGATATGTCTAAAACCAAACCAGAAAGAATTGAAGCAGCTGAAAAACTAGTTTGGAACTCTAATCCAAGTGATGTGAATACAAGCGAAGCAATTATAGCTTTAAAATCAGCTTTATACTTTTCTATTGTGGTTACTTATGCACAAGGATTGGCACAGCTTCACACAGCTTCTAAAGAATACAACTACGGATTAAATCTAGAAACTGTTGCTAAAATATGGCGAGGTGGCTGTATCATTCGTGCAACAATCTTAGAAGATTTCAGAAAAGCATACGTAGCAAAATCAGATTTGCCAAACTTACTTTTGGATGGCGGAATCGCTTCAAAATTAACCCAAAACCAAGCAGGAATGCGTGCTGTTATTCAGTTTGCAGTTCAAAAAGGATTACCGGTTTCAGGATTAATGAATTCACTTTCTTATTTTGATGCTTACCGATCTGCTAATTTACCAACAAACTTAATTCAGGCTCAACGTGATTTCTTTGGTGCGCATACTTACGAACGTATCGACAAAGAAGGCGTTTTCCATACACAATGGGCTGAATAACAACATAAGCAACACAACTAAACCGCACAATGACTAAAAATAAACTAAAGAATCCAACAATCATTGTTATTTTTGGAGGAACCGGAGACTTGGCAAAGAGAAAGCTCTTTCCTGCTTTTCAAAATCTGTATCTTGACGGACGTATGTCTGAAAAGTTTCAGATTATTGCTCTTGGAAGAGCAGAAAAAACCAATGAAGATTTTCGCGCTTACGTAGCAGAAAATCTAAGTCTTTTTTCAAGAAAAAAAGGAATTGATGATCCAGAAACCGAAAAATTTCTTTCACACATTACCTACCACAGTCTTGACATTGACAAGGAAGAATCATACATCGGATTAAACGAGAAAATCAACAATTTTGATCTGGCTTTTGGCGAACGTGCTAATCGTCTTTTCTATCTTTCGATTACGCCTTCTTTTATTTCGACAATTTCGAGCAATATCAAGAAAATTGGTCTAGCGGCAAATCCAAAACAAGATCGCATTATTATTGAAAAACCTTTTGGTTACGATAAAGCTTCTGCAATTGAATTGAATGAAATGCTTTCGCAGACTTTCAAAGAAGAGCAGACTTACAGAATCGATCACTATTTAGGAAAAGAAACGGTTCAGAATATTTTGGCTTTCCGTTTTGGAAACTCCATGTTTGAGCCTTTATGGAGCCGTAATTTTATTGATTTTGTCCAGATTACTGTAGCAGAAGAAGTCGGCGTTGAAGAACGTGGCGGCTTCTACGAAGGTGTTGGTGCTTTAAAAGATATGATTCAGAACCATTTGTTTCAGATTTTATGTATGACGGCAATGGAAGCGCCTGCTTCTTTAAATGCTGATGATATTCGTAATCGTAAAGCAGATGTTTTAAAATCGATTCGTCGTATTAAACCAGAAGAAGTTGATCATTATATTGTAAGAGGTCAGTATGACGCTGGAGAAATAAAAGGAGTTCCAGTTCCAGGTTATCGTCAGGATAAAGGCATTGCACCAGATTCTAATACAGAAACTTATGTAGCGATGAAAATCTATCTGGACAACTGGAGATGGCAGGGAATTCCGTTCTACTTGCGTTCTGGAAAAAGAATGGAAGAAAAACAATCTTCAATTATTATACAGTTTAAACCAGTTCCGCATTCTTCATTTTCTTATGGAAAAGAAGGCATGACCCCAAACCGATTGATTATCAATATTCAGCCTTCAATGGACATTAAACTGCAATTTATGACCAAAAAACCAGGTTTATCAATGTCTTTAAGACCTGCTGAAATGGTCTTTGATTATTTTGCTTGTTCAACCATGTCACCAGAAGCATACGAAACGTTGATTGCAGATGCATTATTAGGAGATCCTACTCTATTTATGCGTTGGGATCAGGTGGAAGAAGCTTGGGACGCAATTGATACGATTCAGCAAGTTTGGAAAACAACTGCTCCAAAAAATTTCCCTAATTACAAAGCAGGAAGCTGGGGACCAGAAGAAGCTGACGAATTGTTGGCGCGTCAAGGCCACAAATGGATTCCGAATACACAAACAAAAGAAGAAGTTTAAATGATACAGATTTATAATAACACAGAAGAAATTAATACTACAGCTGCAGACCTTTTTGTAGAATCGGCTCAGAAAGCAATTGCTACAAAAGGCAATTTCACGGCTGTTCTTACAGGAGGTTCTTCTCCAGCAGGAATCTATAAATTATTAGCTTCTGATGCTTACAAAAATAAAATTGACTGGAGCAAGGTTTTTATCTTTTGGGGGGACGAAAGATGGGTACCGCTAAATGATGATTTGAGTAATGCTAAAATGTCTTATTCCACTTTATTGAGTCACGTGCCTATTCCGCAAGAAAACATTTTTGAAATGTACAAAGATGGCGTAACTCCTGAGGATTATGCTGTTGAATATGAAAAGTCTATCAGAACTGTTTTAGGCGAAGAAGGAAAATTTGACTTGATCCTTTTAGGAATGGGAGACGACGGACACACGGCTTCTCTTTTCCCAGGCGAAGCAGTTTTGCAAGAACAGACCAAATGGGTTGATGCTTATTATTTAGCTCCGCAAAAAATGTATCGCATCACGCTTACTGCTCCGTTAATCAACAAAGCTGAAAAAATTGTTGTGGTGGCTTTTGGTGAAAAGAAAATCCACGCTTTAAAAGAGGTTACAACTGGCGAATACAATCCGACTTTGTATCCAATGCAATTGATTAAACCCGTTTCGGGTGAATTATTGTTTTTGGTAGACAAAGTGGCTGCTGGGACAAACTAAGAATTTGTTTTTATAATATATTTATAAGGTCTATACTTTTCCGTATAGACCTTGTTTTTTTTATTCTTTTTTTCACGCAGATTTAAAAAAGATTTAGGCAGATTCAGCAGATTTTCTCTAATATAATCTGCTTAAATCTGCAAAATCTGCGTGAAACTTAAAATCTCACAAAAAACGTATAATACTGAAAAGTAATTATTTACAAAATATATTCTTTTTTTACTTAATTTTGTTTTTAATATACTCCTATCCAAAATCTTAGGCTATACACCTCCATTTTGTTCTTCAAGGCTTTTATACTGATTATATAATTTCAAATCCTTTTTGCAATGAAATATAATTACTCCCTAATGGCTGTTTTTCTTCTTTTGACTTGTTGTAAAGATAAAAACACTGAACCCAAATCAGTTGATAAAGTAAATGCCGTAAAAAGCTGTTTTGTGCCCCAAACCAATGATAAAGATTGGTATACACAGAACAAAAAAGCACCCAAATTTAAAGGTTTAGAGGGTGTGACTTTTAAAATTTCCACCAATAATCCGGAAGCTCAGCAATACTTCAATCAGGGATTAATGCTGGCGTATGGATTTAATCATGCCGAGGCCGCAAGGTCTTTTTATGAAGCCACACGAATCGATCCGAATTGTGCTATGGCCTATTGGGGTTTTGCGTATGTTTTAGGCCCAAATTATAACGGCGGAATGGAAGAAGATAATTTTCAAAGAGCTTATGATGCTGTGCAGAAAGCCAAAAAACTTTCTGCAAAATGTATGCCTCAAGAGATAGCCTTAATAAATGCACTGGCTACTCGATATGCTACAAAACCTCCAGTGGACAGAAAACCTTTGGATATCGCTTACGCGGAAGCCATGAAAAAAGTTTATGCAAAATTTCCTTCTTATCCTGATATCGGAGCGCTCTATGCCGAATCTTTAATGAATCTACATCCTTGGGATTTGTATGAAAAAGATACGGAAATCCCTAAAAAATGGACTCCAGAAATCCTACGCGTTTTAAACGAACTAATCCAAAAGAATCCCAAACATCCCGGAGCACATCATTTTTTAGTGCATGCTTTGGAAGCTTCTGCCCATCCTGAAAAAGCGATGCAAAGTGCCAAATTATTGGAGACATTGGTTCCCGGATCTGGGCATTTGATACATATGCCTTCTCATATTTACATTCGTACAGGAGATTATCATGAGGGAACGCTTTCTAATATTGAAGCCGTTAGAATTGACAGTCTTTATACAACCGCCTGCCATGCGCAGGGCGCTTATCCTCTCGCCTATTATCCACATAATTATCATTTTTTAACAGCGACTGCGGCTTTAGAAGGAAATTCAAAATTGGCTTGGGAATCGGCATTGAAGCTGCAGGAACATATTTCGCCAAAAATCATGCGTGAGGATGGCTGGGGTACTTTACAGCATTATTACAGTATTCCATATTATATAGGAGTAAAATTCTCCATGTGGGACAAGATTATGGGACTTCCAGAACCTAAAAACGACATTGTTTATCCAAAAGCAATTTGGCATTATGCAAAAGGAATGGCTTTTCTGGGAAAAAATGATGTTGTTAATGCCGAAAAACAACTCAATGAGCTCCACACTTTAGCGAAAGACAAAACTTTAAAAGAGATTACTATTTGGAATATCAATACAACTTACGACCTTGTTGAGATTGCGTCTAATGTACTTTCTGGAGCAATTGAAGCGAAAAAGAATAATTTAGACCAATCTATTTCATTTTTATATAAAGCTGTAGCGATTGAAGATCATTTAAACTACAACGAGCCACCTGATTGGTTTTTCTCTGTTAGACATTATCTAGGAGCTGTTTTATTAAAAGCTGGAAAATATGCCGAAGCTGAAAAAATATACAGACAAGATTTAAAAACTTTACCCAAAAACGGCTTTGCCTTAATCGGGCTTTATAATGCTTTAACACTACAGAAAAAAGAAAAAGAGGCTTTGAAAATTAAAACCTCTTTTGATAATTCGTGGAAATTTGCTGATTTACAGATTATGTCTTCATCTAGTATTGTGGATTAGAATTATTCAGATATAAAATTTTTCTCGCAATCAATTCTCCACTAATTCAATATCCATAGTTTTGATTAAACCGTCTTCAAAGGTATAAACATGTTTTACCAATCCATCAAAGATTAAATTGCCTTGAAGGTCTTTTACGTTTTGTTGCACCAGAACTTCCAGACTTCCGTTGTCTCTTTCTACAAAACCAACAGGTTCTACTTTCGGATTAATTTCCGCCCATTGTCTGGTCCAATATTGCCTGATTTCTTCGTGTCCGCTAATATAACCACCTTCCCAAGCTTTTGACCATTGAACATCTTCCTGCATGGTAGACAAACAATGATCTATATTTCGCTCATTAAAAGCGTTATATGCCTTCCTAATTACTTCTTTATGCTGATTTAACATGGTTTTATTCTTTACGTTTTTCTATTTAACTAAAGTAGAAATATTTCTTGTCAAATAACAAAGTCTTGAAAAATTAGATTTATAACAATCCGACTTTGCGCCTTTCAAACAAATGTACTTAAAAACATACACGTTCTTAAAGTCTCTGACTTTCAAACAAAAAATTCCTAATACAAAAATTCTAACAAGGTATGAACGGAAAAAGTCGGAGACTTTTGTGAGGTATCAAATTCTAATAACTACCAAAAAATTGCGCAAAGTCAGAGACATTTGCGCAGCTTTTCTTAAGGAACTTTTCGGAGAGCGGGGTGTGCCCCGTATAACCACGGTCTAACACGGTTAATCCGGCAAGTGCAGTTCCTGCTTCATCCTGTAATATTTTATCATACACATAATTTCACCAACACATCTGCAACACGAACTAATACTCAAAGCCATTTTATCTCATTTAAGAAATTATATAATTACAAAACATCTTTAGTTTATCTTAATTCCTATTGTAACAATTGTTTAAAATACTGATAATTAAGAGCTATTTCTTTTAAAATAGTACCACCAACACATTTGATACATTACTGGAATTCTTCTTTATATATTTGGAAAATTGTTGTTTTGTCTTAAAAATAAATCTTTTTAATTTTTTCTATCTCTTCTAAAATTTCCTCTTTTATAATAGCAATATTTTTACCATCCACATTTTGAAAATTGTGAGTTCTTGCATCAAAATAATTTGAAACTAAGTTAAAAAGTTTTTTAAATTCAAAATAATTTTCGTTTTCAAATTCGTCCAAACTATTTCTAACAACAATATCACTTATAAACATATCGGGACCAACAACCTCAAAATCAAACTTTTGCTCATAATTCAAAGCTTGTTCCAATGCTGGAATATAATTACTAAAAAAAACTTTTTTTTCCATTATAAAATAAATTCAAAATCTATCCCAAAAACTTTTATCATTCCACCCTTTCTCCCAAGGTCGATGTCTGTGAAGATTATTCCCTGCTCCTCTATGGTAATGTGGTAAAACTTTACCTTTAACCCATTCTGAAAAAGAATTAGATCTTTTTGAAGGATTAACTAATTTATGAACATCAAACCTTGCTTTTGAGCCATATCCAGAACCCTTAGAAATTGAAAATCCATTAATTCTTCCTCCGCTTGCTCTCAGAAACTTAAAACTTGCAGAAACTCCTTCAAGAACTTTACCCCCAGCATACAATTCAAAAATGGTATTATCTTCAACTATCGAGCCTGTTGCCATAGAAAATCCTTTAAAACCATATCCTCTAAAACCACCAAGGTCTCTAAATTTTCCTTGAGAGATTGCTCCAATAAATTTAACATTTGTGGATTCTATAATGTTACCTTTTTCATCATAAAGATAATCAGTAGTATCTCCTCCTTTATTATTAATTTGTTTACCATTCTGGTCGTATCCATTATCATCCATCATATGCATAGCGTGATTCAACCCAGAAACTACCAAGCCTGTAACAGCTCCCTGCCAGAAATTACCACCTGTAAACGCTGCACCAGCTCCTCCTGACAGACATATATTAGTAATTTTATTGCTCCAAAAAGAAAGCAAGTAAATTTTCAAAAAATATTTTAATCCAGTTTTTTTGCCTCTTATTTTCTTTCATAGAACTCATTTATTTTATCCTTTTTTATGTTAACAATGGATACAAATATCAATACAATTAATACAAATATTACCACAAACAATAGTTCCAATTTGATTTGAGTTAAAAAGTTAATTAAAGTAGTAATCGATAAAAAATTATTGAAAGAGTGTAGAAAAATAGTGAGATAAATATTTCTTGTTTTTAAATATATCCAAGAAAAAAAAACACTCATCAGAAACACATATAAAAGAGATGAATTTGTAAAACAGTGTGTCATAGTAAATCCAAACGACAAAAAAAGAATTGAACTAAAATTAGAATTAATTTTTTGCAAACTAACTAATAAATATTTTCTAAAAAATATTTCTTCTAAAACAGGAAATACTAATAAAGCTTTAACAATATCAAATTTATATAATCTATCATACTGTAACACTTCATAATTTTCCAATACAAAAGATATAGACAAAAAATAAAAAATGTAAAAACATATTACAAATAATAAATAGTAGAATAATTTCAAATTAAATCTAAAACTTTCGAAATAGTTTGTTTCAAAATACCTAACTGAACAATAATAAATAAAAAGTAAATAACTTATTATTAATAAAAACCCATTTAATTTATTACATAAATCTAAATATGAAATAAACATAAATGTAATTGTTATCAAAATGAACTGAAAACTTTTCATTGCGAGTATATTTAGTCAAAGAGTTCTTAAATAATTATTTAACCTTATAATATAGATCAAATCTGCTAAGCCCAGAATAAGAGCTAAAGCCATTAATCATTGCAGGGTTTTGCGTCGGACCTTGTGGCCTAAAAACATAATCTATCAAGGCACTTTGCGCGTTAGAAACATCTAATGTTATCATACCATTATTTCTTTGAGGCACCTTGGCTAAACCTCCATCACTTAACAGACTTCCTCCTCCTTTAATTAATAGTTTTAATACGCCTACTGCCATTTTTTTTATTCCCCACTGAGAAGCTTTTTCATATGCATTATTCATATAATCAGGATTTCCATTAGATGGATTTGTATCTACACTTAACCCATCAATTCCTTTAAATGAAACAATTCCGTCTTTAGTAACAAATGGATGATCATCTAACCATTGTTCAATTTCATTTACATCTCCGTGTTTATATTTATCAACAATGCTTCTTGCTCTTGTTCTATTTGGGTTTTCAGCTTGCATTTTATGCATGTAATGATTCAACCCGGAGACTACAAGACCTGTAACCGCGCCCTGCCAAAAATTTCCTCCTGTAAGTTGTGCTCCAACACCACCTGAAACTGTACCAAATGCAATCATACCTACTCCTGAACTAGCAAATCTGCCAGCTCCATGATAATTACTGTTTTCTCCTCCACCACTCCATGCACTAGCTGCAATACTACTCAAAGCTCCAGCGTTTTACTAATAAATAAATCTTACAGGAACTTTGTTTGAAATTAATTGTCCTTGAAAAACTTTTATATTGTTTTCTTTCAATTCTTCAAGTTTATGCTTTGGTAGATTTTTTTTAAGTAATGTGCTATCTGAAATATAAATGAAATTAAAAGTATATTTTTTTTTGCTATTAAATCTAAAATATGAAAAGGCGTTATCGAAATTATTTGCCTCTTTAATGGGCAAATAAACAACGGTTTGAAAATATTTAGTTTCTTGTGGATAAAGCACAAAAGAATTCTTTCGAATTGAATTTAAAAAATCAAAATCATTATTAACTTGAGAATAATTTAACTCATTTAATTTAAATTTAGTTTCTTCAATTCGAAAAATTTCCGGATTCATCTTGTTATTTGACATAAAATTATCTCCTCTTTCTAAAGAATACAGAGCTCTAACATTATCGTTTGATTCAATATTATAAAAAAGCTTGCTTTTTTTACAATAAGAACAACTTCTTATGTCGTATTGATTTATTGGATCTATAAAATCCTCATCTAAAACAAATAAATATCTGCCTTTCGTATTATTAGATATTTTATAAGTAATGATATTTTTTGCAATGTTTCTTTCCATTGCTTTATAAATTGGTTTAGCTCTTAAAACAAGGCAAGAATCTCCAATACACTTTATCTCGTCATTAAGTATTTCTATTTTTACACCTTTTTCTATTGACAACTCTTTTTTTTCACAAGAAATTAAGCAAATAAACACTAAACAAATAAAAATTTGATTATTCATGAGTCACTTTATTTTTTAATTAAACCTAATTCACTGTAGGATGGCATACCGTGAACATATGCCGCTCCAATTGCGTAATTTACATAAGATGCATATGGAACTCTGCCTATCATATAAGCAAATTTGTATGCATAAAATTCTGAAACAGCCCATCCCGTTCTATCTCCATATTTTTGAGCAACTGCCCATCTAAACCCTAAATAATTAAATCTCGCATGACCCAACTCATGTAAAACAGTCTGTGCTAAATTTCTATAACTTGAAAACGAAGCCGCATAATATGTTATTGTCGAACTCTTATGATCGACTAAACTCAATTCAGTTAATGCCTCAGATTGGCCGTCTTTTGCATACATTTCTTTACTATAATAAGTCTTAGGATTACCCGATCTAGAAGCCCACTTTCTTAATACTGGCAAATTTAAAACTTCTTCCAAAGCTTCTGCTGTTACTGGAGCCTTATTATCAGCATTTTCTTTAAAAGTTTCATTAACTTCTTTATCTAGCTGATTCCCCTGAATTTTATGCATTGCATGATTCAGCCCACTAACAACAAGACCTGTCGCCGCTCCCTGCCAGAAATTACCACCTGTAAGTTGTGCACCAACACCACCTGAAACTGTACCAAAAGCAATTGTACCAAAGCCATTTACCATACCTGTAGCTCCACTTAATCCTTGGTGTATTGTTTCTGTTGTAACGCCATCGACTGTCTCTGTACTCATTCCTCCTCCCCATGCACTTGATGCAATGCTACTCAAAGCTCCAGCAGCAAAGCCACTCCAAAATTTACCGCCAGAAATGGCAGTCATACCACCTTGAAAAGTACCGTGTGCCACAGCCTGAAATGCAGCCTGAGAATAGAAATTGGTAAACAAACTTCCTGCCGCACTTCCAATACCGTAAGTTACCGCAGAACTTGCTGCTCCAACAAAAGTTGCTTTGACCAAACCGCCCACTGTGAACGGAACATCGGCAACTAATGCTGTTATAGTATAAGTTAATGCGGCAATAGTCGCACCAATTATCACAGCACCAGCAAATCCGATTATAACCTCTCCGCTAGGATCTGTATATTTCAACGGATTATTTAGAACATAAGCATATTTATTGTAATTCTGCGTATTGTAAGGTTCCTGTACATAATTATCCGGCTGCAGGAATCGATGGAGTTTCGGGTCATACAAACGGCCGTTCATATTAATAATCCCTATGCTCTGTAAATGCTCATGCCCTGTATAACCACGGTCTAGAACCGTTAAACCTGACAATGCATTACCGGAACCATCTTCGACTTTTATGATACTTCCCCAAGCATCAAAAAGTCGTTTTTCTACCACAGCACCATTTTGATCACTGATGGCAACAATAGTTCCCTGATAATCTCTATGCAAATATAAATAATTCTGAGCCGTTCCATTACTTTTTAAAACGACTGGAGCACTATAGCCATCACCACCAATATAGGTTAGAAATTCAGTTTCACCAGTGATTATGTTCTGTTTGATTTCCATACTGCCGTCTGCTGAATAATGCTTACGGTAAGGTCTTAACAGTTTTTCATTATCCAGACTTCCATAAAACATCGAACTTCTGTCATTTCCATCGTTATAAGTAAAACTTATTTTATCTACTCCTGTTTCTTCAATTTGTACAGGACTTTTAAAGGTATTATAGGTAATCATTTGTGTATTTCCAGTAGGTGGGAGTGGATCAGTTCTATCTACCTTAATATCATCAAACCATACAGTTCCATAGTTGCTGTCTAAGCGAACTTTCAACCTTTTTGTAGAAGCTGGAACCAAAATTGTTTTGCTAATTTTTGACCACTTCATTTCAGATTCGCCACCCACATTATCAACCTGAATATAATCACCAGTTCCACATTCATTTTTCGTATATAGTCCTATCGAGCCTTGCCCATTATATGTAAATATCCATGCTGATAGAGTATATTTTGTATCTGTTGTGTTATTGATATTAATCCACTTATCTGAATACACATAACATTTACTTGTAGTTTTATTGTCTATTTTTAATGAAACCTGCCCTCCATGAGCACCGCCAATCGAATAACTATGAAAATTGGTATTTGGATGTTTTTCTGTTCCCCATCCTGTCTGGCTTTCAGTTCCATCATTAAAAACTTCTGAAACATCAGTAGTAGGACTATCTAAATTTGCTTTATTTATTTGAACATCATCAAACCATACAGTTCCATAGTTGCTATCTAAACGAATCTTTATTTTTTTTGTATAAGCTGGGATTAAAATTGTTTTGCTAATTTTTGACCACTTCATTTCAGATTCGCCACCCACATTATCAAGCTGAATATAATCATTAGTTCCACATTCATTTTTTGCATATACCCCTATCTCGCTTTGCCCGCTATATGTAAATATCCATGCTGATAAAATATATTGAGTATCAACTGTATTATTAATATCAATCCATTTATCAGAATACACATAATATTTACTTGTTGTCTTATTGTCTAATTTTAATGAAACCTGCCCTCCATGAGCCCCACCAATCGAATAAGTATGAAAATTGGTATTTGGATATTTTTCTGTCCCCCACCCAGTTTTTTCTTCCATACCATCACTAAAAATCTCTTCAGTACTTGATACACCTCCTCTATTTTTATAATAATTTAATGCATCTGGACTTAATGTAATAGAATTATTCTGATAAGTTTTTCCTGTTACAGTATAATCATAAGTTCCTACATTGTTTTGGGTAATTCTTCCTTTGTCATCATAACTTTGTGTTTGTTGCTGTCCAAGCGCATTTTTATAAGTTAACAAACGGTCCAGCCCATCGTAGGTAAAACTTTCATTCCAGCTAAATAAATTGTTGGTTCTATTGGTCAAATTTCCTCTTTTGGGTTCAAACGTAGTAGTCAAGGTCATAACGTTCCCTGGGTTGGTAACCGTCCTGTCAAACTTAAACTGCGAAGCATAACCGTATTGATCGTAGGTATTGCTTATGGCAACTCCATTACCCACACTGGCACCTGTAAGCTGGCCTCTTTCGTTTAAAGAATTAGTTTGCCACAGTACCTGTTGTGTAGCATCGTCAAGAATTTGCCAGGCATAACCATTAGTATAGGTATGTTTTACTTTTTTTGAACTCGACTTTCCACTAATAGTAGCTGTCGAGGTTTCGGTTAAGGCACGTCCGTAAGTATCATAAGCAAGTTCTTTTGTAAAAACGGCATAAGGAGTACTTTCGGTTGTTTTGCTAATTCGTTTATAGCCGTCGTATTCAAAGGTATTGGTAATGGCATTCCCTTCAAGATTGTTGACAAACGAACTGCTAGTTACTAAATTGAATGCATTATAAGCATACGTTGTTTTGCTGTTGGTATTTGTGCCTATAATGGTTTTTTGAGTTGTTTTTCCTGCTGCATCATATTCATAGGAAGTGGTACCATTTGGTGTTGTTTCTGTTTTTATTTGTCCAAAAGCATCGTATGAGTAGGTATAAGTTCCCGAACTTGGGTCTGTCATGGCAATTTTATTGCCCCAGCCGTCTATAGAAATAGTAACTTTATTCCCCTGATAATCTGATTCTTTTAGTTGTCCGTTTGCATAATAAACAAAATTGATTGCGCCGCCCGGATCAGTAGTCTGCGTTTTATTCCCTAAAGCATCCACAGTAATGGTGGTTATTTTGCCATCGTCATTGCTGGTTGTGGTTAATCCTGAATAAGACAAAGTTTGTATTTTTCCGGTATGTGCAGTTACTTTTACTGGACGCATTAAATAATCGTATTCATAGGCTGTCCATTGACTTGGTGAAGTAAAATACGGCTGGCTTTCTTTAGTTTTTCGTCCCAAACCATCATATACAATTTGTTTAGAAACCATAGAATTTGCCGCAAAACCTTTGGTGCTGGTTATAACTGCCCTTCCTAAAACATCATATTGTGTTATAGTTTTTCCATCAGTATTATTAGTCGTAGTAGTTGTGTAACCGCCATTAGACAGCTTTGCATAAACAATTGAAGAGGTCAGTGATGTCGAGGCTGTATTTTGTGTTGCAGTAGTAATTAGTTTTCCCCAATTATCATAAGTATAACTATTTACAACTCCCAAATAATCTGTTGACTGGGTTACCTGGCCAAGTGTATTGTAAACAAAATTGGTCACAAAACCCTGATGATCTGTTTTTTTGATCACAAAACGTTTAGTTGCGTCATACTCATCTGTGATAGTTCTTGATGCAGGCGGTGTTGGTGCACCTGGAGCACTTACAGTTTTAGTCAATAAATTGCCCAAGGCATCATAGGTCATGTCTTCGATTATGGCATAAGTGCCGGTTCCTTTTTTCTCTGTTTTTGTCAAGTTTGCCCCACTATAACTATATACTTCCTCTGAGGTGCGAGTGTCTCCTGTATAAATAGTCGATGATGAATTGACTTTTTTAGGTCTTCCTACATAATAGGAACTGCCTGTTCCAGAAGGATTGTTTTCATATTGTGTATCTACTGTTATAGTGCCCTGCAATGCTGCTCCGCTAAAATTCTTGGTAATACTTTGAGCTTCTAAACCATAATAATTAGAGCTCTGTACTGTTCCATCGTATGTAAAAGTAGTTTCGGTCTTGACATTTGTTAAGTGGTCAATGGCAGTTTGAGAGCGCAATAAAATGTTATACACCTTTGATATTGGGTTTGTATAGCTATCAAAAATATTTGTTTTGGTACTTAGTAAATTGCTTGGCGTATCACTAAATACGGTGTTTGCATCAGTACTGCTCCAAATAATGGTGTTTGCCCCACGATAATTTGCATCATTATACTGAGTAGTCCAAATCTTGGAATCTGAAGATGATAAATACCAACTGCTTCTTGTGGTATGGGTGAAACCAACTGTACCATAAACAAAATTAGAAACAAAACCTCTATACCTAAAATCCTGGTATTTAGAAACTCCGTTTATTGTAGCAGTAAGTTTTGAAACCAGATAACTGTCTGAATTTCTTATAATTTCTATATTAGGATAAGTTACGGCATTTTCTGAAGAATAAAAATCAGTTGACGCATTGCCTAAACTTGCACCTTCTGCCTGCATTGGCTTATACTCTATAGTCTGTTTTATATTTCCATTAGATTCTGTAACTGTTACTAATCTGTTGTCTGTATCAAGATTTTTATTGAACTGGTAATATTCAATTTTATTGTAATGGCCTCGAACTACAACCAATTCGCTGTTAGCTCCATCGTATTTATAATTGGATACGATTGGAATGGGAATATCTGGGGAACCAGATTCATATGTTCCAGAATCATAAGTTAATGGAAAACCAGATGCGTCTGTTTTGCCAATATTATTTGTAAATCCCGTAACTCTCCACTGGGTATCGTGATTATTGATAGTCCAGCTTGCCTTAAAATATTTGCGCCAAACCCTTACCAAATCTGATTTACCATCTCCGTTAATATCAATTGCATAATAATTACTCCAATGTCTTTGAGTATTATAATCGGAACCTGTATCTGGCCTGTATTCTACAATATTTAATGTTTCTTTAAAGAAAAAATCTCCACCAGCCGGTTTTGGATTTGCATAATAAATATTCCATTCGGTTTGACCTTCACCTCCTTCTGAAGTCGGCAGCATAATATCTGTTTTACCATCACCATTAAAGTCTCCAAAAAGTATTTGCTTTGTATGGGAATAATTAGAAAGAGTTCCATAACCAATTCTATTAACTTCTATTGCACCGGATGGCGACTTATTTATTTCAACAATAGAATACTGTCCGTGCTGATTTATATTTATGATATCCGATTTTCCATCGCCATTCAAATCCGCAACATATCGTTTTCCAGTTGCGCAGATATAATAGGAATCTCCCTGTAGCACCGTTGAAGCACCTGTAGAGAGATAAGCCAATCTAGCCTCTCTCCTATAATCACTATTAGTATTAGAATAAAGCCTCCAATAGCCACCCTCAGAATAACCACTCGAATTAATGTATACTTCCCAAACTAAACGTTCATCTTTAGATAATATCAATACTTCGGAAATCCCATCCCCATCAAAATCTCCAGATAAATATTCGTTGTTTCTAGAGTCTTGTGGAGGAGCTACAGGAGGAACATAATTTTCATCTTCATCCTTATACGAAGGATCAATAAAAATAGTGTTATCAAAAGTAATTGTTTGGACAGTGGAGGAAGTTAAACCTGTATAATTTAAATTACTATCAACAATATTATAGGCTATAAACTGAATTTGTGAATTGCTTGCAACCGGCTCGATAATGGAGTGAAATTGATTTATTTTGTAATTTTGCTTTATCGTTGCTGGAAATATTAGAGTTGGTCTAATTGTGGGGAAATTTATCCCTGAGTTGCCTGTATTTCCTGTAAACAAGTTTGTGAAAATTTTTTTGTCCGCTACAAAGTCTAATCTACCATCACCGTCAAAATCACCAGCTATATCAACTTTATCAAAAGCAAGATTGTTTACATAGGTTTTTTCAATTCTTTCTTCATTTGCAGGACTAGAAGCATAAGTAAATGTCACAGGATTTGATTCCTCCATTTGAGCATTTATTTCCTGAATACTTTTTACTCTTTCATACCCTAATTTTACATCTTCATAATGCTTCAATTGATATGTTCTGAAAAGACTATTGCTTGCATATACTTTTATATTGTCTAATATTTGTGTTGCATAAACTGCCTGTCCTTTTAGATAATCTCTTTCAATACGTTTCGCATTTCTATAATTGAATGCAATTTTATTCTGTGCAGCAATTCCTGTCGAATTATTCCCGCTAAAGGTTATCGTATCGATATACAGCTGGTTTGTATTATTGTAAGCTACCGTTTTATAATTATAATCTATAAAATTTTCATTAACATCTTCATAGTGCACAATGTGCCAAGAATTCAGAGAAACAGAATTCTGCAGACTGCCAGCCCCTTTGGAGCCATACCAGCTTCTTGATCCATCTGGAGCTGTAACTATAAAATACATTATCGCACCTTCAATCTTAAGTTCTATTTTTGTGTTGCTTTTATACTCTGTTTCATAAGTAGAACCGCTTGCCCAGTAGGTTCCGGTCTTAATTAATAAACGCTGGCCATCTAAAGCCAGTTTATCGTTATCATCAAAATCGACTCCATCTACAAAACCATCAATATCACGACGAGTTGCAATGCGACTGATAGCTGAAATACTGTTTATACTCCAGCCCTGTCCAGCTATACCTCCTCTCACTCCACTGTTGTAAACAAGATTTATAATTGGAGCAACGCTTTTAATACTTGGAGGAACAGCAATTGGCAGTGTGTAAACTGCTGTTCCTGAAGACGAAATCTGTAATTCTCCTTTGGTATCTGTAAAATTTTGAGAATAAATGTAAGGTGTAACTAAAACTAGAATAAATAAATAAAACTTCTTCATAATCCCTTTCTTATTGCTTAATAATTTTTATAGTCTTTTCTCCGCCATCCTTATAAGAAAGCAAAATCAAATAAACACCTGTTGGATACTGCTGAAAAGGGATACTCAAATTATTTACACTAGAGCCAATCTGAAAATCTCGTAACATCTGTCCTGTCATAGAATATACACGAACAGCCATCACATAGTTTTCCTGCACCAGCTGCCACTGCAGGTACAGTTCTTCTTTTACAGGATTTGGATAATAAGAGATTACATCCTCTGGTGAGAATTTCAGCAGATCGTCTTCGGTTAAAGATTCGATTTCTTTAATTTCTTTCGCAGACTTTGCAGATGAACTGCATCCCGAAATACACAACTCTCTTTGATATTGATTTCCAGCAGTATCATAAGTAAACAAAACTTTATTTTGTGCCTGAAAATAAAAAGGCATCAGTAATAATAAGTGTAAAATATATTTCATAATTAGTTTGGTTAGATGGTTAGTCTTTTTTTTAATCAACTTATAAACAGTAATTAATGGTTTTGCACATGTAAGTGTTTATGTTTTTAATAAAAATCTTTCATTTTCATATAACGCAAACATATTTATATAAGTTAAATATTGTTAATTAAAACAAAATATTATATATTCGTTTTTAACTAATCGTTTTAAAAATATGTTGTCATGGGTGTTGGATTTAAAATCAAGAAACTAAGAGAGTCAAGAAATTTAACGCAGGAACAATTGGCCATACAATTAGACATTTCGCAAAGTGAGTTGTCCAAGATTGAAAATGGAAAAGCCAAAAAAATCGATTTTCATCTGATGGGGAAAGTCTGTGCTTTTTTTAATAAAGATTTTGTTTATTTTCAGGAGAAGCAGGATCCGGCAAAAATTCTGGACAACTTTAATATTGATATTTCAACTGAAAAAATTCTGGATGAATTAAGCAGAATATCAAACGAGTACAAGAAGAAATTAAATGATGCTGAATAAAACTGGTAGTAAATTTTTAAAAAATAGCAAATCTCCATTTACAAAGTCCAATTATAAAGCTCTTAAAAAATTAAAACCCTAAAAATCAACTTCGATTATTATCAAACCTTTAATTTTAAACGGTTTTTAGAAAATTTTAAGATTCCTTACTTTTCAAAATAGTATATTTGACGCACTAAACGCGACTTAAATTCGAAATTTTCAGCAACAAAAACTAATTACTATTTTACTATAAATGAAACCTAGCAAGTTCATATATATCGTTTTACTGTCGTTACTTTCTTTTTTTAGAGGTACCGAAAAGTATACGCTACCTATTGAACTGAATCCTTGCATTACGCTGGATAGTGTGGAAGCTGACGATGTACTGCACTTTTCTTCCGATTTTTCTACCTCAAAAACTATTGATCTTCATTGTATAGCCAAAAAGAAGATTAAAGGCAGAGCGACTACTTTAGAGCAAAGTACCATCAGGGCTCCTTATTTTAGTAATTTAATCAACTTCAAGCTTTATAAAAATAGCTTAATCTATGGTATAGCTTCAATATACCAGATTCAAAGACACACTCATCTTCACTTATATCAATTATTCTAGATTGTAATTTTTTAGTGTTTTTATGTTTTCAGAAAATCATTCTGAACGAATCTTTCGTTTGCCTAAATGAGGTATTCGGTTATAAAAACATTTCTTAAAAACGGTGCTTCAAGAAACAGAAAAGCAACCAAAAACATTTCTGTTTATTTTATCCAAAATCATTCAAACTTCCTGTAAATAAGCAAGGAAGAACACCTATTTTATCTAAATTTTACAAATCTAATTATGAATATCTATAAAAATACATTCCTATTGTTTTCTTTGTCCCTGTTCGTTTTAGTCTCGTGCGGCGATAAATCAAAAAAGAATTCCGACAATATCAAAACGCTTCCTGTTTACAAAGTTACCCTAAAAGACACTGTAGTTTCGAGCAAGTTTGTTGCCGATGTACATGCCAAAAATAATGTAGAAATACACGTAAGAATTCCTGGTTTACTAGACAAAGTGTATGTAAGCGAAGGACAAAAAGTAAAAAAGGGACAAATCTTATTCAAAATAAGCGATGTCGAACTTCAAATACAACTCCTAAAAGCTGAAGCCGTTTTTAAAAGTGCAAAAGCCGATTTAAGAATTGCAACGGTAGAATTGGAACAAGCTCAAACGCTTTTCAATAAAAAAGTAATTGCTGATAAAGAATTAGAATTATCTAAAGCAAAACATGAAGCTGCTTCGGCAAAATTGGCTCATGCTGCCGCAGAAAAAAAAGCCATCGATCAGCAGATTAGTTTTACCACGATCCGTGCCCCTTTTGATGGTACGGTTGACCGAATTCCGTTTAAAGAAGGAAGTTTGGTAGAAAACGGTTCGTTGCTGACAACCGTTTCACAACTGGACGACGTTTATGCTTATTTCTCTATTCCTGAGAATACTTATTTCCAAATGATGGAAGATAAAACCCTTCATACACAAGGTGATATTAAACTCGTATTACCAAACGGAATGGTGTACGATCAAAAAGGAGAATTGAGAACTGCCGATGGAGAAATCGACAGACAAACCGGTTCTATTCAATACAAAGCAAAATTTCACAATCCGCAAGGATTTATCAAACACGGAACTTCGGGTAAACTGATTATTTCAGAACCAAAGAAAAATGTCGTGTTGATTCCCCAGAAAGCAGTTTTTTCTATTCAGGACAAACAATATGTATTTCTGGTACAAAAAGATGGAGTAGTTAAAATGACTAATGTAAGCATTGAAAGCACTCTTGATGATGTGTACATCTTAAACGATGGACTAAAAAGCGATGACCTTATTGTTCAGGAAGGCACGCAGTCATTAAGAGACGGAGATAAAATCAACATCAAACAAATGTAGGTTTTAGGCTTATTAGCAGTTATTTAATTATTTATCTAAAAAAAATCCAATGATAGAGTTATTTATCAAAAGAAAAATATTGTCATTAATCATCTCGGTTATGATAGTACTTTTGGGATTACTGGCGTTGTTCCAGCTTCCCATAACACAATTCCCCGACATTGTACCGCCGTCTGTTACGGTAACAGCAAAATATACTGGTGCTAACGCAGAAGTTTCAGCAGATGCCGTTGCACTTCCATTAGAAAGAGCCATCAATGGTGTGCCGGGAATGACGTATATGTCAACCGTAACTTCCAACGATGGTTTAACACTTATTCAGGTTTTCTTTGAAGTAGGAACCGATCCCGATCTGGCCGCCGTAAACGTTCAGAACAGAGTAACCACGATTCTGGACGAACTTCCCGAAGAAGTAATTCGTGCCGGAGTCACCACCGAAAAAGAGGTAAACAGTATGTTGATGTACTTAAATATTACGAGTACAGATAAAACTCAGGACGAGCAGTTTATCTTCAACTTTACCGATATTAATATTCTACAGGAATTAAAACGTATTGATGGTGTCGGTCGTGCCGAAATCATGGGACAAAAAGAATATTCGATGCGTGTCTGGCTGGATCCGCAAAAGATGCTTTCTTATAATATTTCAGCAAACGAAGTCATTAATTCGCTTCAAAAACAAAACATTTCCGCCGCTCCGGGTAAAGTCGGCGAAGGTTCAGGACAATTGAATAATGAGTTACAATATGTAATCAAATACGGCGGGAAATTCTTCCAGCCAAAACAATACGAAGAAATCGCTTTAAGAGCCAATCCAGACGGAACAATCTTAAGATTAAAAGACATATCCAACATCGAATTTGGAGCCATGAGTTACGGAATGGTTTCTAAAACCGACGGGAAACCTTCTGCTTCGATTATGTTGAAACAACGTCCGGGTTCTAACGCTTCTGAAGTAATTGCGAGCGTAAAAGCAAAAATGGCTGAATTGAAAGATTCTTCTTTTCCTCCGGGAATGGAATTTAATATTGCTTATGACGTTTCCCGTTTTCTTGATGCTTCGATTCATGAAGTAATCCGAACATTAATTGAAGCGTTTATTCTGGTAGCTTTTGTGGTTTTCATCTTCCTGCAAGATTGGAGATCTACTTTGATTCCTGTATTGGCAGTTCCTGTCGCGCTTATTGGTTCGTTTACTTTTATGTCGATGATGGGATTCTCCATCAACTTATTGACACTTTTTGCCTTAGTACTTTCCATCGGAATTGTTGTGGATAACGCCATTGTCGTCGTCGAAGCCGTTCACGTTAAAATATCTGAAGAACATATGTCGCCAATGGACGCTACTATCAGCGCCATGAAAGAAATCACAGGAGCGGTAATTGCGATTACCATTGTCATGGCTGCGGTATTTATTCCAGTAGCGTTTTTGAGCGGTCCAGTTGGGGTTTTCTACAGGCAGTTCTCTTTAACAATGGCCATTAGTATCGTGATTTCGGGAGTTAACGCGCTTACCCTTACTCCTGCCCTTTGTGCCATTATGCTGAAAGCACATGATCCAAACAAAGAAAAGAAATCATTAATCGATCGCTTTTTCCACAGATTCAATCATTGGTTTGACAATGTAACTTCAAAATACATTAAAGTCTTGGTAAAATTTGCTGATCGAGGTGCTGTAACTATTGGATTATTAGTGCTATTTTGTTTCCTAACTTGGGGAACAAGCAAGTTTTTGCCTTCAGGATTTATTCCGTCTGAAGATCAGGGAATGGTCTATGTGAGTGTTACAACGCCACAAGGAGCAACCGTTGAACGTACCGAAAAAGTATTAGACGAAGTAACCAAAATTGCAAAAGGAATTAAAGGAGTTGATAATGTTACGACTCTTGCCGGATACAGCATTGTAACTGAAATTGCCGGAGCATCATATGGTATGGGAATGATCAACTTAAAAGACTGGAGTGATCGTGATATTTCTGTAACCGATTTTATTGCTCAGCTTGGCGAAAAAACAAAAGGAATTACGGATGCTCAAATCGAGATTTTTGCACCGCCAACGGTTCCTGGTTTTGGTAATACAAGCGGTTTTGAGCTTCGATTATTAGATAAATCCGGAGGAAGTATTACGAATACAGATGAAGTGACCAAAAACTTCATTAAAGAATTAAATGCTTCGCCTGAAATTCAGAACTCTTTTACCAGTTTTGATGCTACTTTTCCGCAGTATTTAATTCATATTGATTATGATTTGGCAGCCAAAAAAGGAATTTCTGTAGACAATGCCATGGCGACTTTACAGACAATGTTAGGATCTTTTTATGCGACCAACTTTATCCGTTTTTCTCAAATGTATAAAGTAATGGTTCAGGCAAGTCCGCAGTTTAGAAAAAATCCGGAAAGTATTTTGGATATGTATCTGAAAAATGAAGCGGGCGAAATGGTTCCGTTCTCTACTTTTATCAAACTGGAAAGAGTATATGGGCCAGAAGTTTTAACACGTTACAACATGTACATGTCGGCTATGATTAACGGAGAACCTGCCGAAGGTTACAGTTCCGGAGAAGCAATTGCAGCTGTAGAAAGAATTGCTGCAGAAAAACTGCCAAGCCGTTTTGAAGTGGAATGGTCTGGTATGACCCGTGAAGAGATTCTGTCTGGTAACCAAACAATATACATTTTTGCGCTTTGTATACTATTTGTATACTTATTACTTGCCGCACAATACGAAAGTTTATTACTTCCTTTTCCAGTATTATTAAGTCTTCCAGTTGGTGTTTTTGGTTCCTATTTGGCATTGGTTGCTGTTGGTTTAGACAATAATATTTATGCACAGGTAGCGCTCGTCATGCTGATTGGTCTACTCGCCAAAAATGCCATTCTGATTGTGGAATTTGCTATGGCACAGAATAAAATCGGACGTGATATTGTCGAAGCCGCAATTGAAGGCGCAAGGCTTCGTTTCAGACCTATTTTGATGACTTCTTTTGCTTTTATTTCTGGGTTGATTCCACTATGTATCGCTACAGGTGCGGGTGCTGTAGGTAACCGTTCTATTGGTACGGCTGCTGCGGGCGGAATGTTGATTGGAACTGTGTTTGGTTTGGTGATTATTCCAGGACTTTACATCGTATTTGCCAAACTTGAAAAACGAATGAGCAAATCTTAATTGCGTAATTTTTAAATACATAGAATCATAGAATTTAGATAATCTGAAAAGGCGTTTCACTAGCATAAATACACATAGCTATGTGTTAGAAACTAGTTTCTTTCAACACCCTTATCCATAAGAAAAAATCTATGTTTCTATGTGTTTAATGAAAATTTTACGCAAAGGATTGATAAATAAATATAAACAATGAAAGAGATATTAAATCCATATAAAATTTTGAATCAGAATAAGATTAGTGCTTTTGTTTTAACCGGAACGCTTCTTTTAACAGCATGTTCTGCACCTAAAGTCAGTGATAAACTGACTGTTGCAAAACTTCCGGAACAATTTGATGCCAAACGAACTTCTGATACTTCTAAACCTTTTATTCCGCTCAAAACGGAAACCTATTTTAAAGATCCAAAACTGGAGCAGTTATTAAAAAAAGCTGTGGCTCAAAATCCTGATTATTTAATAATGCAGGAACGTATTTTGATTGCCAATTCGCATTTAAAAGTCGCGAAAATGGCACTGCTTCCTTCTTTAGATCTTGCGGCAGATGTTTCAGGAACGCATTACGGAAAATATACGATGGACGGTGTTGGAAATTACGATACCAACTTCTCGCAGAATATTACCGAAAAACAAAGAATAAACGAAGACGTCACTCCTAACCTATTTTTAGGTGGAAAAGTCTCTTGGGAGGCTGATATCTGGGGAAAACTAAGCAACCGCAAAAAAGCGGCACAACAGCGTTTTTTTGCATCACAGCAAGGAATGAGACTTTTGCAGACCAGACTTTTAAGCGATATTGCCGATTTGTATTTTAAATTGATTGCACTAGACAAACAAGCGGCAATTTACGACAACAACCTTAAAACTCAAGAAAGAGCATTGGAAATTGTTTCGGCACAGAGATCGGTTGGAAAGGCTACAGAATTAGCAGTACAACAATTTAATGCTCAAAATAATAATATTCACGCCGAAGCTTCGGAACTAAAATTAAGCATTGATCAAACGGAAAAAGCTTTATTGACACTTTTGGGACAATACGGAGGAACTGTTGAGAGAAGCAGTGATTTCTTGGCAGGTCATTTAGAAGTTTTAAATCAACAGATAAGTGTCGATTCTATTATTCACAAAAGACCGGATGTTTCAGAGGCTTATTTCGAATTATTGGCCAGCAACGCCGATGCAAAATCAGCCAGAGCAGCCTTTTTCCCGACTGTAAATTTAGGTGGTTATGCAGGTTTCAACTCGTTTTCTTTCAACACTATTTTTGATGCAGGATCTTTTGCGTGGCAGATTCTTGGTGGATTAACAGCTCCCGTTTTTAATAAAGGACAAATCAAACAAGAATATTACGTTTCGAACAGAAAACAAGAGATTTCGTTTCTGCAGTATCAAAATGCGGTTACGACAGCTTATAACGAATTGAGCGCTTTATTGCATAGAAATGAAGCTTTTGAAGAGGTTTTGAAATATAAAACCAACGAAATTGATCATTTAGAAATTGCTGTAAATGTTTCGAACGATTTATATTTAAGCGGTTATGCCAATTATCTGGAAATCATTAATGCACAGAAAAACAAACTGCAGGCAGAACTTGATTTTGTAGATATTCAGCTGAAAAATGCAAACTCTCAGGTGTTGCTTTACAAAGCTTTAGGCGGTGGCATTAATTAGGTTTATTTATTGGTCAAAAAAAATTGTCTCTTATCACAGCTCATCAAGAATGCAATTTTTATATCCCATTTGTTTTCGCAAATGGGATTTTTTTTTTGACAAAATTTTCTGTTCCCCATAGCAACTCTTATCTTTATTCTAAATTTATAAAATACCGAAAATGGATATTTCCACAATTCTTGACAACATCTACAAACTGCCAGAACAATCCCGACTTACGCTGCAAAACAATATCACAGAAATTGCTTTCCAGAAAGGACATATATTATTAAAAGCCAATAAAGTAGAATCGAATATTTATTTGATAAAAAAGGGATTAGTTAGAGCATTTGTCGATCGTGATAACGAAGTTACGTTTTGGTTTGGAAAAGAAGGAGAAACAATCCTTTCGATGAAAAGTTATGTGGAGGAACAACCAGGATATGAAAGCATCGAACTTTTGGAAGACTGTGAATTATATGAATTAAAAACAGAAAATCTTCGGAAACTATTCGAACAAGACGTTCATATTGCCAACTGGGGAAGAAAATTTGCCGAAAAAGAATTAATAAAAACCGAAGAACGATTGATTTCGAAACAATTCAAAAATGCTTCTGAACGATATCTCGAATTAATGAAAGATCATCCTGAATTGCTTCAAAGAGTTCAGTTAGGACATATTGCCTCTTATCTTGGTATTACCCAAGTCAGCCTCAGTAGAATTCGTGCAGAATTGAAATAACTTTTTTGAGAACCTTCTTTCAATTCCCTCTTTTAGTCTGTAATAAAATCTGAATAAATCTGCTTAAATCTTTTAAAATCTGCTTGAAACACTTATTACATTAATTTTTTTTCACGCAGATTTACACAGATCCAAGCAAATTAAAGTAGATTTATCTGTTGAACAAAACAGATTAAAATAATTTCATTTTTTATCATTTGTTAAATTTTTTCTGCATTTCAAAAAGGAACTTTGCACCATAAAATTTAACTCTATGAACTGGATTATTCTAATCATTGCGGGGCTTTTTGAAGTAGCCTTCGCATCATGTCTTGGAAAAGCAAAAACAACAACTGGAACAGAAATGTATTATTGGTATATTGGTTTCTTCATATCACTAACTATTAGTATGCTTTTATTAATGAAAGCAACTGAAACATTACCACTAGGAACAGCTTATGCCGTCTGGACAGGAATTGGTGCTGTTGGAACTGTTTTAGTTGGTATTTTTATATTTAAAGAACCAGCTGCTTTCTGGAGATTGTTCTTCTTAGCTACTCTGGTTGGTTCTATTGTAGGTTTAAAGGCGGTTTCTCATTGATTTTTTCTTTTAAACACATAGAAACATAGACTTTTTTTAATAGTAGGAACTTATAAAAGAAGACTAAGAAAACAAGTTTTCACACATAGTTTTTTCTGTTTCTGTATGTTCAACTTATAAGCGCCACACAGTTTGTCATTCCGAGGAACGAGGACACGAGCGATAGCGAACTGGCGAAGCAATCACACTCGGGATTCGACAAAGATTGACGATTTTCTTTGCGGAGTTTCTAGTGTGATTCCTCGTTCCTCAGAATGACAAATTGTACGTAAAACTTTGACAAAGTTCTTCAAATCAAAAATAGATAAATAAGCGAAATACAACATTTTGCTTTTCTTTGCCTCAAACTTATTAATGCATTTTCAGCATCACATGATAAAAAAATAGCATTTTACTACATTATTCTCTCTTCTATCTTTGTCATCAAATAAAGATTAATTAAAACATGACATTCAGCCATTCTATTAAATCATTTGATGAATTAACCAATCACGAAATGTATGCTATGCTTCGTTTAAGAAGTGAAGTTTTTGTGGTAGAACAAAACTGTCCTTATCAGGATCTAGACAACAAAGACCAAAAAGGTTTTCACTTACTATATTGTGTTGATAATGAATTGGCAGGCGTAACCCGCTTGCTACCTAAAGGAATATCTTATCAAGAAATTTCGATAGGAAGAGTTGTAATTGCTCAAACGCATCGCGGATTAGGTTTAGGCGTAAAACTAATGGAAGCTTCTATCACAGGTTGTGAAGAAAAATTTGGAAAAGGTGCGATACGAATTAGTGCACAATATCATTTATCTAAATTCTACCAGTCACTTGGATTTGCAGAACAAGGAGAAGTCTATGACGAAGATGGAATTCCGCATATCTCCATGCTGAGAGCTTAGAGATTACGGAATAATCAATTTTAAAACATTGGCTAATACAGGATTATGGTCTTCTATTCTCCAATTGATATACAGATCAGTTTCCAGAGGCAAAGTGATAAATCGGATTCCTGATATTTCATGAAAAACATAAGAATCCGGCAGAATAGCAATTCCAAGGCCTTTTCGAACCAAAGCAATAATTGCTGATCCAAATTCAGAATGAAGATAAACCTCTGGAGCATTTTCAAAAGAATTGAATAATCGCTGAATCAAATCGCTGTAACTGCTGCCTTCATCGTTTGTTGGTAATATGAATTTCTGAGAAGCAAGTGTCTCTTTTGTCAGATCTTGAGGTGTTCGATACGGATGATTCTCGGGTACAACTATAGCGAGATGATCGGTATGGATTTTTTCGGAATGAATATCTTTTGCAGTATTAATATCTCTGGTAATCGCTAAATCAATTTTATAATTACGAAGGTATTCCTGCTGATTTTCATACAATACCTGAACCAGTTTGATTTTTAGTTTCGGAAAAGCATCGGAAATACGAGATAAAATATCAGGCATCAGCGAAGCAGAAATAGAATCAGGATGCGCAATGGTAATGGTGCCGCTCTCACCCAACTGAATCTGTCGAGCTGATTGATGAATGTATTCAAGTTTACTCAGTTCTACCTCCCATTTTTCTTTTAGAAATTGGCCGGCAGCTGTAAGTTTGACATTGCGTTTATTTCGTTCAAACAATTGAACACCAAGCTGATTCTCTAAAGACTGAATCTGACGACTCAAAGCTGACTGCGTGATATTCATTTTTCCGGCTGTATTCCAGAAATGAAGTTCACGAGATAAGGCTAAAAAATATTTAATTTGCTGTAAATCCATTGATGCAATTTACGCATTTATTAGAAGATAATATCCTGTTAGGCGCATCAAAAAAATGAAACACACAGAAAACATAGTTTTCTTGTGTGTAAAAAGAAATCAAAAGAAACAAGTTTCCACACATAGCTAAACTATGTGAATTTCAAACAAATGAAACGCCTTTTAATGTTAGTAAAATCTATGTTTCTATGTGTTTAAAATTAACTGCACATAACAAATCACACAAAAATAAGTTCTCATTCATTAAATAATAAAAAATGAATTCATTAGAAATAAAAAAAGCGACTGTAAAAGATTTAAATGTCCTTCAATTCATTGGAAGACAAACTTTTTCAGAAACATTCGCAGAAGTGAACAGCGAAGAAAATATGATCAAATATCTGGAAGAAAGTTTCGCTACCGAAAAATTAACAGCAGAATTGAATAATCCAAATTCGTATTTCTATTTAGCTGTTTTAGAAAATAAGGTGATTGGTTATTTAAAGCTAAATACCAGCAACGCACAAACTGAGAAACAAGCTGCTGATGCACTTGAAATCGAACGCATTTATGTTGCGAAAGAATTTCATGGCAAAAAAGTGGCGCAAGCGCTTTATGCGCAAGCTTTGCAAACTGCCGAAAAGCTGAAAGCAACTTATATTTGGCTTGGGGTTTGGGAAAAGAATTTTAGAGCAGTAAGTTTTTATACAAAAAATGGCTTTGTTCAATTTGATACCCATATTTTTCGTCTGGGCGACGATGAACAAACTGATTTATTGATGAAAAAGACTTTGTAAACTATGCAGCTAAGTTTAAGCGTGTAGTTTACAGGAATGACAAACTATCAACAGAACTTTGTCAAAGTTTGAAACTTTGACAAAGCTATTAAAATCATTTTTTTTACACACAGTCCCCACAATCTTGTCATTCCGAGGAACGAGGAATCACACTAGAAACTCTGCAAAGAAAATTGCCAATCTTTGTCGAATCCCGAGTGTGATTCCTCGTTCCTCGGAATGACAAGATTGGGGAGAATTTTCAAAATAACAATAAAAAAAGCCACAAAAAATCCAAATGAAACAAAAACAACTTTTACTAATCTTATTAATCATAGGAACCGCTTTTTGGGGTATTTCTTATTCGGTTACCAAACTGGCCATTGGGAATTATTCTCCTGCCACTTTCCTATTCTACCGTTTCTTACTGGCTGTTATTGTGCTTTCTATTATTTTCTGGAAATACGTTAAAGATACCAATCTGCAAGCTGTTAAGACAGGATTTATTTTGGCTGTTCCGATGTTTTTGGGTATTCATTTACAAACAATCGGACTTAAATATACTGATGCTTCACAATGTTCTTTTATTGCGGGATTAACCGTTATTATTATTCCGTTAATGAAATTGGGAATTTATAAGACCAATGCTTCTCTAAAAGTCTGGATTGCCGCTTTTACCGCTTTAACGGGATTGTTTATTATTGCCATACAAGATAAATTTATTGTAAACGTTGGTGATTTGTTTACTATTGCGGGATCGTTTGGCTTTGCCGTTTATTTGATTGCGGTCGAGAAACATTCGGCTACAAGGAATCTTTTATATTCTATCGTTCCTATGTTTGCTTTTTGTGCCTTATTCACTTTTTGTATTGCTCTTACAGATGCTAAAGCGGTTTGGTTACCGCAGAATGATACTTTCTGGCTTGGTGTTGTCTATTGCGCTTTGTTTTCTACGGCTTATATGTACACCGTTTCGAATATTTCACAACGTTATTTATCGGCAGAACGTGTGGCTGTGATTTATTTGTTTGAGCCTGTTTTTGGTGCAATCGGTGCTTTCTTTATACTTGGAGAAGATCTTTCGTGGCGTTTGCTTTTAGGCGGAAGCCTGATTTTTGCAGGAACTATTATTTCTGAAGTCAATTTTAAAAGTCCTAAAGTTAGGATTTTGACTAAAAGGAGTTAAAATATTTCACGCAGATTTCGGCAGATTGAAGCAGATATGTGCAGATTTTTAATTTTATTAGATTTACCTAAATTTGCTAAAATCTGCCAAAATCTGCGTGAAAAAATCTATAAAGTTGTAAGCGTATCTTCAGGATCACAAGGGAAATAGATAATAATATCGGTTCCTTCATTTGGTTTTCCTTCAGCTTTTATATCACCACCTACTGCCTGCATAATTTTTTTGCATAAAGCCAAACCAATACCAGATCCTGTGTATTCTTCCTGCGGATGAAGTCTAGTAAAAACTTTAAAAATAGATTCAGCATATTGTGGTTCAAAACCAATTCCATTGTCCGAAAAACAAACCCAATGACAATACACTTTATATCTGTCATGTATTAAAACAGGTTCCTGAGAGGCCGTAATTTTAATTTTAGGCTGTCTTTCTGCAGAAGCGTATTTTAGGGAATTTTGAAGGATATTTATAAAAAGCTGTCGCATTAAAAAGCCAATAGCATGAACTTCGGGAAGATTTTCATACTCAATTGTGGCATTACTTTCTTTGATGCTTTCGTGCATTTCTTTAATCGTAGATTTCAAAATTTTATTTAAATCTACTTCATGCAATGTATCTCTTGTATTTTTTATACGAGTATATTTCAAAATATCTTCCAACAAACCACTCATTCGGTTGGCAGATTTAGAGACACGCTGCAAAGAATTAGAAATGGATTCTGTAGAAATTGCGTCTAGCTCTCCCAGCATTTTAGAAGTAATCAGCTGAATTTTGCGCAACGGTTCCTGTAAATCATGTGTACTAATCCAGTTGATGTTTTCAAGTTCCGAGTTGGTTTCTTTTAAAATCTCACTTTGATTACGGTATTTTTCTTCTTCTTCACTCAGCATAATCAAAATGAGCTGATTTTGTAAAGTATGGGCATACTGCGAAGCAGCATTTATTTCGTACTGTTTCCAAGGACTGCTCTGATTTTTGACAATCTGTTTCCAAATATTGAACGAATTCCTCGGATGAAGTCCGTTACGGTCTTTGATAATACTTTTTTCCGGATCTCCGCCCCAGTTTATTTCTGAAACAGTTTCAGGTCTAAACCACAAAACATGACCATTAATACCGATTGAATGATAAATGATTCCAGCCAAATTAGCATTTTCAGCAAACTCAGGAAAATGGTCGCTGATTTTATTAGTATAGAAAATTTCAGATTTAGTCTTATTTATTATTTTTTCAATAAGACTTAAAATCTCGTCATCAGCTGGTGTTATGCCAGTTTTAAAAATTTTATTTTTAGACAATATTGCAACACCAGAAGCATTAGAAATCTCTAATAATTGCGGGGTTTCAATAATCCTTTGCAACGATTCTTTAACGACAGGAAGATCAATGCTCGTTAATTGTTCTAATGCTACAATGGTTTTCTGCGCATTGATATATTCATCATTTGATTGTCTAATATCAATTTGAGAAGTAATAAATTGTCCCTGAAGTTTTGCTGCCAATCTAATTTCGGGGGAAATGTTTTTTTCTGAGTAATGATGGCAGGCAATTAATCCCCATAATTTTCCGTGATGAATAAGAGAAATAGTCAATGTTGCACCAACCCCAATATTTTTAAGATATTCAACATGAATTGGTGATGTACTTCTTAAAATCGAAAGACTTAAATCAAGATTTTTTCCTTCTTTATCATCAACAGTAAAAATGGGAACCGGAACATAATTGATATCAACAATCAATCTAAGCTGATTTTTGATATATAATTCACGAGCTTGAGCAGGAATATCAGTATGAGGATAATGTAATCCTAAAAAAGGTTCTAAATCTTCACGACAATCCTCGGCAAACACTTCTCCGTTATACTGTTCGTCAAAACGATAGATCATCACACGATCGTAGCCTGTAATTTCGCGCGTTCCCTGAGCAACAAGAGCACACAAATCCTTAAGTGATTTGGTTTTGTTCATCTGGCTCACAAACTGGATGGTCTGTTTGTAGGCATCTGCCAGTTTTTCCTGATCAGCAAACAACAATTCTGCTTCTAGAACATAAATACCACCGCTGATATGGACATTAATTTGAAAGAGCCTTCCAAGCAGTTCTATTTCAAGAGGAAAAGCATCCTGAACTTCATCACCTTTAATATAAGCTACTATTTCTTGTTCAGCAACTAAACCAAAAACTGCAGAAAAATCTTTGCCTAAAACCTGATTATGAGTAACATCAAAATATGAGGCAATATTTTCTGTACAGAAATCTATTTTCCAATCCTGTGTTATACCCAATAAAAAACCATGAGGCTGAATTTGCCCTGGTATATGTATAGGTTCATGCTCGCAGTTGGTTAGCGTAACAATATCACGATTAACTATGTCCCTAATCTTCATTATTCTACCTACCCTCAAAATGTTTGTAAATACTATCAAAAGCAAACAGCGCTCCTTCAATAATCTCCTCTCCGCATTCGTTCTTTTGTTCGTATTCTGATAGAAAATTCAAGAAAGCTTTCCAGAAACTTCCTGTTTTTTCTCCATAACCATTAAAATAAGAAACGCCTTTTTCGCCTGAAAGTTCAGGATATTTTGAAACGTTTTTTAGAATAAATCTTCCGCCCAAAGTCGAACCTTCCACAACATATAAAACACCAAGTGCAAAAGGAATTGACATTTCATCTTTATGAAAAACTTTAGCAGAATCTGTTTTTTTATAATTTAAAGATAAAAGATCATCTTCTATAAGATGTTTCTTTCTTCTTTGTTCTATGTCTTCCAAAAAATCCGAGAAAAAAGGAAAAATAATACCTTCAGTATCGTTATGAACATCGTGCATTAAGCTTAAATAACGGGTATATTCTTCCAGCTTCATTTCTGGTGACATAATCGATTTCGACACAGAAAGGTCTTCCAGTTTTTGATGAGAATCAGCGGTTTGCGTTTTTAGATTATGAAGAAAATCTGAAGCTATTGCTGCATTTGTATGTGTACTCATTGTAAAATGTTGTGTGGTTTATAAGCCTTATTTACTAAAGCTCTTTTCACAAATTTAAACAAAAATAATTACCTTAAAAAAGTTCTTTTCACTATCAGAATCCCAAATCGCAAAATAAGATTGAATGCTTTTAATTTTAGCCCAAATACACCAACATATCACTCCGCTGGAGCTTTTGACAAAATCAAATAATAGTTGCTATAAATATGTCGTCTCTCCAAGACTGTTTTTAAATATTTCAAATTTTGACAATATAAGTAAACAATAGCTTAGGAGAAGTGAAATAAAAAGATTAAGTTTTCCTAATTCATATCCTCAACCAAACAAATTTCAAAAGTCGTTTTCCCTTTTTCATTTTTGTTGAGAATATAACCTCCGTGTGCTTCTACAATGTTTTTAGAAAGCGTTAAACCAATTCCTGCGCCTTCAGTTCGAGTGGTAAAAAAAGGAAGAAAAATTTTGTCTTCTATTTCTTTTTCGATTCCTTTTCCGTTGTCGGTAATCTTTATAAAAAAGCGGTTTTCTTTGGCTTCAGCCGAAATAAAAATTTGTTTCTGATTGTTTTGATTCAATGCATTAATAGAATTTGTCAATAAATTAATTAGCACTTGTTCTATTTGCTGTTGATCTATATTGACCTGATAATTATGTGTAATCGAATTTTGAACTTCGATATTTTCCTTTCGCAATAACGGATTCATAATCTGAAGAACGTTTTCTACCAAATTTCCTAATTCAGTTTTTTCCTTTTTGGGAGAAGGCAACATGGCTAATTTTCGATAACCTTCCACAAATTTCTGCAAATGATCGCTTCGTCTTAACATGGTTTCGACACTATTTTTGATGTCTTCCAGATCTTCAGTGGACAGTGAATCCTGTTCTACCAAATCCTGTAGGTTTTGACAAATAGAACGAATTGGTGTTATTGAGTTTAAAAGCTCATGCGAGATTACTTTCATCAAATTAATCCAGGCATCTTTTTCTTTCTTCTCCACCACATTCTGAATAGAGTCTAATAAAACAATAAAATAATCCTGTTCAAAAATCTCGGTACGGGAAGCTTGTAAAACAAAAGTCTGCTTGCTTTGTTCATTTATGCTAATGTCAATCGATGTTTTGGTTTCATGAAAATTATCTTCTTCTATAATTTCACATAAAGCAGGCAATTGATTCTTAAGATATTTCCATTTCGAAACCTTCGGCACATTAAAATGATTTGAAAAATAATCATTCATTAAAAAAATGCTCCAGTCGCTGTCTTGTTTCTGTAAAATGATTACTCCAGTTTCTATATTATTTAAAATCGAACGGTAGATAATATCTTTAGAAATCTGCTCATTTTCCTTATTTTTCAAGGTTTCATACAACTGAAATAAATCATTATAATTTCTATTGAATTTATGTTTAGAGAAATCCGAAGAAAAATCATTTTGCAAAATTGAAGTAATCGTTTTATCGTAAATCAGAACAAAATTTCGAACATAAAAATACATTTCGCGGACAATCAGGAATACCATGCAAAGTCCGAATATGCCTGTAAATAATAATCCAATTTTAAAGAAGTAAATGGAAAGTTCAATTCCTGCAACAATGAGCATTAATCGCAGAAAAAGCAGCTTATAAGTTTGTAATGTCTTAAACATATCAGTTAATATTGATATTGTATTTTTCTAAACGGCGGTACAAAGCACCTCTTGAAAGTCCCAGTTCTTCTGCCGTTTTACTAATATTATTATGGTTTTTGAGAAGTGCTTTTTCAACCGTTGCCTTTTCTACAGCCGAAAGCTGAATATCATCAGAACTGTCTTCATAAGGCGTGATGATTTCCAAATCCAGATCAGAAACCTTGATTTTATGGTTTTCACAAAGAATCACAGCGCGTTCAATTTTATTTTCCATTTCACGGATGTTTCCATTCCAGGCGTGTTTTTCAATTTGTTCCAATACTTTTGAATCGAACGTAATTTCATCTCTTCCGTATTTTTCAATCATTTTATCCAAAAGATATTCTGCCAGTGGAATTTTATCTTCGTTTCTTTCCCGTAAAGGAGGCAAAACAATTTCCATCGTATTTATGCGATAATACAAGTCTTCACGGAAGTTTTTACCGGCTACTTCTTCTTTTAGATTTAGATTGGTTGCAGTGATAATTCGGACATTTAGAGATCTTGCTTTGGTTTCTCCCAAACGTGTTACAGTTTTGGTCTGAATAACCTGAAGGAGTTTCGATTGCAGCTGCAGCGGTACATTTCCTATTTCGTCCAAAAAAATAGTTCCGTTCTGCGCCATTTCAAAACGTCCCGGCGTGTCTATTTTGGCATCGGTAAAAGCACCTTTGGCATAACCGAATAATTCGCTTTCGAAAATATTTGAATTTAACGAACCCAAATCAACTGCGATAAAAGGTTTATCTTTTCTTTCGGACTGCGAATAAATATGATGAGCTAAAACGAATTTTCCTGTTCCGTTTTCTCCTAAAATCAAAACGTTAGCATCTGTTTTAGCTACTTTATCAGCAAGCGAATAAGCTTTTTTAATCGTTTCGGAATTTCCAATAAAAAAGTCATTTTTGATTTCAACTTCTTTTGCTTTTTTCTGTTCTTTTCGGGCTTTATCAACAGCTTGTTTTACAGATTCTAAAAGTTTTTTGTTTTCCCAAGGTTTTAAAATATAATCAAAAGCACCCGTTTTTAAACCTTCAACGGCGGTTTCTACTTTTCCAAAAGCCGTCATTAGAATTACAACCGTTTTGGGTGAAAGTGTTTTAATTTCCTTTAGTAAATACAAACCTTCTCGCCCATCTTCAAAACCAATTCTGTAATTCATATCCAACAAAACGACATCGATGGTATTTTTTGCCAATAATTCGACAATATTTTTAGGATTATTGAGCGTAAAAATGTTTTCAAAATACTTTTTCAGGTACACTTTCGACGCAAAAAGAATGTCTTCCTGATCGTCTATGATTAAAATAGAGGCGTTTGTTTTTTTCATGTTGTTCGGTTTTGGACGAAAGCTGTCCATTAATGGACAGTTCTATATTTTTTCAATAAATAAACCCTTAAAAAACAAGGCATTTGCAATGTTTAAATTATTGGCACGAAAATCACATTAGAACTGGTAAATCATTAATAATTAATGGCTTTCGGAAGTAAAAATAACAAAATAAATAAGTATAAATTACATCAAAATTATCTTAATTTTCAGACTTGTTTCTTTCATTTCCGAAGGCATAAAATTTTAAAAGAAAATCAATCAAAAAAACAAACAGTCAAATTATGATTACAATTAAAAAACTTTCAAAAGTATTTAGAACTGAGGAATTAGAAACAAGAGCTTTAAGTGACATTTCATTAACGATTAATGAAGGCGATTTTATTTCGATTATGGGACCTTCGGGAAGCGGAAAATCAACTTTGTTAAACATCATCGGACTTTTGGACAGCGCTACAGACGGGAGTTATAAACTGCTTGATCAGGAAATGGTAGGTTTAAAAGAAAATTTAAAATCAAAAGCCAGAAAACAAAACATCGGATTCATTTTTCAAAACTTCAACTTAATTGATGAGTTATCGGTTTTCGATAATATTGAACTTCCATTGCTTTACAACAAAATTCATTCTTTTGAAAGAAAGAAAAAAGTAGAAGACATTGCTTCTATTTTAGGCATTTCACATCGCTTGAAACATTTCCCGCAACAACTTTCAGGCGGGCAACAGCAACGTGTGGCTGTAGCAAGAGCTTTAATCAATAATCCAAAAATTATTCTCGCTGATGAACCAACGGGAAATCTAGATAGTAAAAATGGAAATGAGGTGATGGAATTGCTAACCGATCTTCATGCCAGCGGTTCGACAATCCTTATGGTAACACATTCTGAATACGACGCTTCCTTTTCGCAGAAAACCATTTTAATGAAAGACGGAATGATTTTGTCTGAAAAGGCAAATCACAGAAATGTTGATGTTTTGGTAACCGCTAAAAACTAAAAATCATGCTAAAAAACTATATCAACATATTTATATACCACATCAAAAACAACAAATTCTTTACGGCTTTGAATGTTTTGGGTTTGAGTATTGGTATCGCAGGATTGATTTTTGCGATTTTGTATTGGAATAACGAACATTCCTATGATAAATGGGTTCCGAAAAAAGAAAATATTTTTCTTGCCTTAAATGATTTAGGAGGAGGAAATGTCTGGACAACCAACTCCCCAGTAACAGGTCCTTCATTAATGGAATCGACCCCCTATCTAGAAAGTTATTGCTATTTTTTGCCTAATTATTCTAAGGAGACTATTCAGTATAAAGGCAAAATAGAATTAATTGATAAAATTTTTACTGCACAGCGTAATTTCTTCACGTTTTTTCCTTTTGAATTTGTACGTGGCGATGCCAAAACAGCTATTCAGGATAATAACAGCATTGTTTTTTCTGAAGAAACTGCTTCCCGAATCTTTGGAAAAGAGAATCCAATGGGAAAACAAGTTCGATATGCCGAACGAATTTTTGTAGTTCGTGGTGTATATCGTTTAGTTAAAGAGACATCTGTGATGCCTGCGGCGGTTACTTCTATTATTGAAGAAGAACTAGAAGAAAGAAAAGACGATTGGGGTTTCAGTTACAGCTTAATGCTGAAATTGAAAAAACCAAGTGATACTACTGCCGTCATTAAAAAACTTGATGAAATTTTTGTAGAGAAAAATTATAAAAAACAGGCCAAAGATGAAGGCATGACTTATGAAAATTTTCTAAAACAATACGGCGAACCTGTAAAAGCGAGATTACTTCCTTTTGAAAAATCAAGACTTTACAGAGGCAGTTATTCTTTTCCTGAAAAGAGCGCAAATGGTCAATTTTTAAATATATTAATGGGATTATCGATACTTATTCTAGTATTGTCAATTGTAAATTATATTAATATGGCTACGGCAAATGCTGTAAGACGAGCCAAAGAAGTTGGAGTGAGAAAGATTATTGGCGCTTCAAAATGGCAGATTGTAGTTCAATTTGTATTCGAAACCACTCTTATTACATTATTTTCTATTTTGCTGGCACTGGTTATTGTAGAGCTTTCACTGCCTTTTTACAATGCCTTTTTGGAGAAAAACCTAGTTCTTTCAGGATCTCAATTTGCATTGCAATTAGTCCTTATTTTTTTCATTGTTATTGCCGTTTCTGGAATTTTTCCTGCCCTTTATATTTCGAATTTTGAGGTTTTGAAAGTACTCAAAGGAAATTTCTCGCGAAGCAAAAATGGTGTCTGGCTGCGAAACGGAATGCTGGTACTTCAATTTTCTATTGCCACACTTTTTATTATTGGATCTTTTATTGTTTATCAGCAGGTAAATTATATGGCTTCTAAGGATTTAGGTTTTAATGGTTCGCAGGTGATGGATATTTCATTTAAGTCACAAAAAGGAAAAAATCAGTACGACAGATATAAATTAATTAAACAGGAATTACTGAAAATTCAGGGTGTTCAAGATGTTTCAGCAGGAATATTTTCTATTGGAAGTCTTGAAAATTCTTGGTCAGGACTTCATTACAAATCAAACAAAGAAGTCATAACACAGCAAATGGGTGTAGATTTTGGCGTTTTAGACATTTTAGGAATTAAAATAATAAAGGGTCGGAATTTGTCTGAAAAACTGGCTTCAGACAGTATTTCAAATGTTTTGCTAAACGAAGTAGCCGCCAAAACATTACTTGAAAAAGATCCTGTTAACAAAGAGATCACTTTCAATAACCAAAAATTCAAAGTGGTCGGAATTGTCAAAAACTTCCATTATTTTGGTTTAGAAAGTAGATTTAATCCCATGATTTTTATGCATATCAAATCTAATGACTGGATGCAGCATAAGGTCAATAATATTACGGTTAAAATTGCTCCAGAAAACATGACGGCAACAATAGCGGCAATCGACAAATTTTGGAAAGCAAAAGTAGATCAGGAATATCCATTTGAGTATAATTTTGTAGATAAAAACTTTGCAAGAACCTACAAAAGGTATCAAGATCAAAGCAAGTTATTTTCGATATTAAACGGAATCGTAATTCTAATAGCTGTTTTCGGACTATTTGCTCTTGCTTCTTATTCTATGGAAAGAAGACTTCGCGAAATTGCCATTAGAAAAACCCTTGGTGCCGAAACAGGTGTTTTGCTGAAAGAACTATCTAAACAATATGTTATCTTTTGTATAATCGGATTTTTTATTGGGATTATCCCAGCTTATATTTTACTGCAAAAATGGCTCGAAAATTTTGCCTTTAGAATAGATATTCCAATCCTGCCTTTTATTCTAGCTTTTGTGTCTTTGTTATTTCTAACCTTGACCATCGTTTTAGGGAAAGCTTATCAAGTGACAAAAGTGGATGTTTTACGTTATTTAAAATACGAGTAAAGTAGTAATCAACTAAAAAAAGCGTTTGTCATGGCGAACGCTTTTTTTATAATTTCGATTCAGTATCAATGTCAATGCCAAACTTCTAACTCATAACCTATAACTCATAACCTATAACTCATAACCTATAACTCATAACCTATAACTCATAACCTATAACTCATAACCTATAACCTATAACCCATAACCTATAACTCATAACCTATAACTCTTAACTTTTCCCCTACTTTTTCGTAAACCCTTTTCTAGTCATTTCGCCCCAGCCTTTGGTTCCCATGATTTTTTCTTTGTAACCGACTAAAGCGGCATAAACTGTCAGCGGGTGAAAATAAAATGGTTCTATAAAAGCGGCCATTAAAAGTTTAAAGAAATCGGCTTGTTTTGGGTATTTGTGATAGGTGTTTTCTTCGCTGAACAAGGCAATAACTGAAAAGAATACGGCAAAAGTATACACAAACAACAGAAGCAGAATAAAGAAATGCCAATGAAGTAAACCAAAAATGATAAATAAAGCCGTTATCACAAGTCCGATAAATTCAATTCCCGGTGCCAGAAATTCAAACAATGTCCAATAGGGTACGCTCAGCATTCCCAATAACTTATATTTCGGATTCATAAACATTTTTTTATGAAAACTTAGCGTTTCTATTGTTCCTCTCATCCAGCGACTTCGTTGTTTTTTGAAGATTTTAAATTCTTCTGGTGCTTCTGTCCAGCAAAGTGGATCTGGAATATAACTTACGGCATATGGAAGTTTATTTTCGAGCATATAACGACGCATTCTTACGATAAGTTCCATGTCTTCGCCAACCGTTTTAGTACTGTAACCGCCTGCTAATATTGCTATTTCTTTATCAAATGCGCCAAAAGCGCCACTAATTAGTAATAAGCCGTCCAATCGTCCCCATGCCATTCTTCCCAAAAGAAAAGCTCTCAGATATTCTAAAACCTGAATTCTTGGCAGCATTCGGTCTGGAATATTCACTTCGACCAAACGACCGTTTTTAATAATACATTGATTCGCAATTCTCACAACACCACCTGTAGCAATAATACGTTTTCCGTGCGATTCTAAAAATGGTTTTGCTAGTTTTAAAAGTGAATCTTTATCTAAAATACAATCGACATCAATGCAGACTACAAATGGATTTTCGGCAATATTAAGTCCCACGTTTAAGGCATCTGCTTTACCTCCGTTTTCTTTGTCTACGACAATCAGTTTTTTATAAGCCGCATTTCGGGAAACATAAATTCCTTTTATCTTTTTGGTTTCAATCTGTGGATGAAATTCACGCTCTGACAAAACTAGATCATACGTTTTAATCAGGATTTCCATTGAATTGTCCTTGCTTCCATCATTTACCACGATTGCTTGATAATTATTGTAATTAAGAGACAGTAATGATTTTACGTTTTCTTCAATCGTCATTCCTTCATTATATGCTGGAGCAATTAATGAAAGTTTTGGCGCAAATTCGCTGGTCAATAAAACTTCGTAATCTACAAAGCTATTTTTCTTCAAATAACCTCTCAGCTCTTTTGTAGAAAGATAAGCCAACACTAAATATGAAGACATAATAAGTATGGCATAACCCAAAATTAGGAGTATGTATAGGTCTAGAAACCATATCAATTCGTCACTTAAAAAAGTCATTTCTCAATCAATTAAACTGTTAGTGCCTGCAAAATGCTTTGTGCTTCGTATTTTATTGTTGTATTTGTCGCTTTTGTTGCCAATTGTACCACGTAAGGAAGTTTTTGTGTCAGTTTTAACTCTTTAATGAGTTTTAATCCAAGTGTAACAACCGTTGTATTCTGAGATTCCAGCAAAAGTTCAATTCCTTTTGTATCGCCAATATCATGTTTTTTAAAAGCTCCAATAATATTAAGCTGTGTCCAATCGTCAATAGGATCAGGATGTTCTACCAAATGAACTATGCCTCTTGTGCCTCCAAGTTTAATACAGGCATTTATGGCTGTAATTTTTAAAGTTTTGTTTCTTCCTTTAGAGTAAAGGATAATCTTATCAAACGCTTCCTTAATATTAAACTCGGCAAGCTCTGTAATTCCTTTGCATTTTACTTCCCATTTGAGACTTTTCAATTTCTTAAAAGAATCTTTTATCAATCCCGATTCTTTATAAAACTGTTCTAATTTTTCAGCATAAATACCTTCGTAATTTTTATGCAGATTGATAAGAGATTCTGTCAACACTTCTCTAAAAAAAGAAGTATCAAAAAGTACCAGAAAGTTTTTATTTTCTTTGATTGCTGCAAATGAAACATTCTCAAAAATTACCGATGCCAGTAATTTTTCAATCTCAGTATTGTATTCAATTCGAAGTCTTTCTCTATTGATTTTTTTGTTTCGGCTTGCAACAATATACAGATATAAAGTAAAAGAAGCTGCAACGAAAAAGTAAATCGAAAAAGTGAGAAAGGACACTACCCATTTACCGCCTTTATAGATTTCCCAGATTTCTTCCATACTAAAAACGTTTCGTTACAATAAGCTGTACATTGAATCTGTTTCTATATTCTCCTGGAATATATTCTTCTCGTTCATAAAGAAATATTGGGCGTACAAAAAAAGATTCACCCAAACGATGCTGATATTGAATTCCAGCTCTATAGGCTTTTAATGGCGTAGTGAAATTATTGTACAGATACAAATACGGAACGTTTCCGTATTGAAGTTCAAAACGTATCAAACTCTCTTTTTCTTCGTTTACTTTCTGCAGACTTAGAACATGAGAAAACAATTCGTTCGAAGTATCGTAATAGGGTCTGTAAGCAACAGTATAAGTTCCTGCTGTATAAGCCAACTGTCCTGTAAGCAGTGTAATATCATCTGATTCAAAATGCATAAACCGTGCACCAAGCGAATAATCAAACTTTTTATGCGGTTTGAAATAGTACTCTAAACCTGCTTTTGCTACAGGAAATATCGTTTCGCCTGTAGAAATACCTCCGTTTGCATACAAATAACTTTTATTGGAAAACGTTTGGTAAAAATCGGCTTCAAACAAGGCTTGTGTATCGTTACTCACATTTCCCACATTGGCACGACCCACAATAGCCGATTTATTGAATTTATGAGAATACTCCACATAGCCATAATGAAACGGAGATTGTCCAGGTTCTGAAGTGGAAACATTTAAATAAGAAACAGATACCGCGTTTTTAGATTTGTGACCAATAAGCGTTCGGATTCCTTTAAAAGCTTGTGTGCTGTTATCTATATAAGCAGATTTTTCGATTAATTCTAAAGCTTCCTGATCACGGTTTAATTTTTCAAGACAAGTTGCTTTTATTTTTAAAACCTCAAGAGATTTTGGATCCAACACCAAATATTTATCGCAGTAAACAACGCATTTTTCATATTGTTCTGTCCAAAAATAAACATTGATTATCGCCTGTAAAGCTTCCTGATTTGGATTTACTCTGTCTGTCATTGGAGATAAAATCTTTATCGCCGTTTTATAGTCTTTTTTCCAGCTGTAAATACGTCCCGTATAAGTCTGAATATCCTCGTCCTGCGGAAATTTGGCTCGTAAAGGTTCAATGAGCGTTAATGCCTTATCGTAGTTTTGTTTTTCAACCTCACGTTTAGCATTGGCTAAAGTCTCCTCAACATTTATTTCCTGTCCAAAGGCAACAGAAGAAATAAACAGCAACACTATGGAATAATAGATAAACTTCATTAGAAATGTGTTTTTAGCAGTTTATTAATTCGTACTAAAAGCACGGCTGGACTTACAGGTTTGGCAATAAATTCATTTGCACCAATGTCAAAAGAGTCCAGTTCTGTTTGTTCTACTCCCGAGGAAGTCAGTATAATAATAGGAGTTTCGGAATTTATGGTTTGTCTTACGTATTGGGTAATTTCCATGCCACTTTTACCCGGCATATTGATATCCGTAAGGATTAAATCGTAATTATTGGTTTCGATTGCATCCAAGGCATCTTTTCCATCAGAAAACTGGTCAACTGTAAATCCTTTTGATTCTAAGAAAAAAGATAACGATTTGCGTAGGATATCATTATCTTCGGCTAAAATAATTCTCATTTTTTTAAAATTTTAACTTGGGGGCAAACTTTAATTATAACGTGATATTATGTAAAGCTAGGGCTTATTTCTTTTTTATCATAGCTCTTTTAGAATTTTAACGACCTCAATCACACCGCAAAGCAGTAGATTAACGTTCTCCCTTGTTTCGGGTGTAAATTCTCCGGCCGAAGCTTGTTCTTCAATAATAGCAGCATATTCGCTAAGATCTTCCAGCATAAAAATATCTAAACTGGATTTCATATTGTGCGCTAGTTTTTTTACAGCATCGTGATTGCCACCGTGAAATGCTTTTTCCAACTGTTCTGTCTGAGCTGGAATTTTTTCTATAAAAAGACTGATCATTTCTTTCTTAAATTCCTGATCTCCTGAAGACATTTCATCCAGAAATGACATATCTATATATCTCTTTGGAGTATCATTATCTTGATTCAATACTGTCTTTATTGCTTTTAAAAGAACATTTTGCTTAAACGGTTTTGGCACATAACCATTCATTCCTACTTTATAGCAACGCTCCTGCTCTCCTACCAAAGAATGCGCTGTCATGGCAATAATTGGAATGTTTGAATTCATTTCGTTACGAATATATTCTGTTGTTTGGTAACCGTCTTTTACAGGCATCTGCAAATCCATTAGAATCAAATCATATTCGTTTTGAGATAAAAGCTCTATACCTTCTTCTCCATTTTGTGCTATATCCAAATCAAAACCAAAACTGCCAATTACACTTTTAGCTAATTTTTGATTTAATACATTGTCTTCGCAAAGTAAAATCTTAAGATTTCCTAAGTTATTTTGTAGAAGTGGTTTTGCAGAAGATTCTACAGCCTGCACTTTTTTATATTTAAGAATAAAGTAAAACTCAGAACCTTTGTTTAACTCACTTTTCAAATGAATTTCACCATTCTGTAATTCTACTAATTCTTTAACAATATTCAATCCCAAACCAGTTCCTCCATAGGTTCTGGTAGTACTTTCTTCTCCTTGTGTAAAACGCTCAAAAACGGTTTTATGTTTGCTCTTTTCAATTCCGATTCCCGTATCTCTTACAAAAAATTTGAAAGTGATATCGTCTTCTGTTTCTTCCATCTTTTTTACCGCGACAATTACTTCACCTTCACTTGTAAATTTGAGAGAGTTTCCGATAAGATTCACCAAAATCTGATTTAACCTTCCTTGATCACCAATAACCATATCTGGCAGTTCTGCATCTAGAAACAAGTTGAATTCAACCTCTTTCTGCACTTTTATTTTTAGTAAATTATAAACGTGTTTTAAGGTCTTTTTCAGATTAAAAGGGGCTGCTTCGATTGTTAAACTTCCAGATTCTAATTTGGAAAGATCCAGAATATCATTTACAATCAAAAGCAAGTTTTCGCCGGCAATCTGTACACTCTCAATAAAGTCGTTTTGTTCAGCATCTAATTGGGTTTGTGCTAAAAGATCCGTAAAACCAATTATCGCATTTAGAGGTGTTCTGATTTCGTGGCTCATATTGGCCAAAAAGCTATCTCTTGCCAGTACTGCTTTTTCTGCAATTTTTCTTTGGGCGTCTAACTGAATATTTTTTGTTCCAATTTCTAATTGTGCCATAACGTGCTTAGCAACAAGAGAAAGCGCATTTCTTTGACTTTCATTAAGCTCTTTAGAAACATGGTCTATTGCACATAACGTTCCAATATTAAATCCATCTGGTGTTGTAAGCGGAACTCCTGCGTAGAATCTCACATTAAACCCTCCTGTAACGTTTGGGTCATCTTTAAATCTTTCGTTTAAATGTGTGTCATTGATTTCGACCATTTCCGATTCCAGAATCGTATATTGACAGAAACTAATTTCTCTTGGCACTTCGCTCACGCCGATTCCAATTTCAGATTTAAACCATTGTCTGCTTTCGTCAATAAAGGAAATATGAGCAATTGGAACACCGCAGATATATGAAACTAGTTTTGTGGCATCGTCAAAAGCGTTATCAGGAAGTGTATCGAGAATATTGTAACGTTTTAAGGCAGCTAAACGTTGTAATTCGTTTTCTGGAACTGGGAAATTACTATTCATTTTGTCAATTTGGAGAAAGTGCGCAAATTTACAATAATTTGATATAAAAGCTCTTAAAACACCCTTAGTTTATAGCATAATTATGCCGAATGTGACTTAATTATTACAGTTTGGATTAATCAAAGTTTATTCAGAAGAAGAACCTGAATTACAACTTTTGATATTATAAAGAAAAAAGACAACAATCTAAACTTTTTAGAGAGTTGTTTTTATGATTATTTTTTTCTAAAGATTTAAAATACTTTTAAGTTCTAATGTTGTAGTTCCCGACGAAATTACTTTCGGCGCTTTCGCCAATTTTTCTGCCAGAAATTCAGTTGTTATAGGTTTTAAATTTTTAAAAAGCCCGACAGCATTAAAGACTTTAATAATTTTAATTGAGATTTTTTCTCCCAAACGATCTGTATTTTCACGAATTAAAGGTCCTGGTCTGAAAATGATGTATTGAGGAAAATTCAGTTTAGCCAGGTATTCTTCGAGCTCTCCTTTCATTTTAGAATAAAAAACATTGCTTTTGGACGAAGCACCATAAGAAGAAACCAAAACAAGAGATTTGACCTGATTTTTAATGGCAATTTCTGAAAAGTCAGCAGGAATATCATAATCGATTTTCCATTGTTTTTCCTTTGAACCCGCATCTTTTAAGGTTGTTCCGATGCAGGAAAAAAGCACATCTCCAATAATTAAATTTTGAAATGAATTTAGATCAGAAAAATCTACAATGTGTTCTATAAGCTTTGGGTGAGATTTTCCGAAAGGACGTCTCACAAAAACAGAAACCGAAGTATAATCTTGATCTTTTAAAAGTTTATCAACCAGTTCTTTTCCTGTAGAACCTGTTGCGCCAATTACCAGTGCTTTCATAATTCAATTGTTTAACAAGTAAATATAAGGAACTTTTAAGCAAAAAACCCTCTGCAGAATAGCAAAAGGGTTTTCTTTTTTATTAAAATTTTAGAAGTTAGTAAACTCTCTTAACCGAAAGTTTGTCTAAACAGAAATAAGCTGCTGTATTCATTCCGTACATAGGATCAGAATCTGTTGATGCCATTTGGAAAACCAAATACTGAACATTTCCTAAAGCCTGAAGTTTATTTGCTGCAACACTTACCCAGCCTGTTGGCATAACCAAAGAAGATCCTGTATAATCTGCTAAAGTTTGTGTTACTGGATCTGTAATGGTTCCATTTTCGTCAACACCATAAATCAATAATTCAAAATGATCCCCTGAAGCAAAAGGCTGTGCAAATCCGTCCCCATTTAAACAACCGTAATACGGCCACGGATGCATATTGATTTTCAAACCTTCAACTGAATATATTCCAGTATCTCCAATTTTAATCCAGTTAGAAAAACCAGACTCACTGAAAGTTGTTCCTTCAGGAGAAACTGGATCCAAATAACTTGACCAATACGCTACAATATAAGGATCACCAGAAGTCCCCGGAGTTCCAGGTGTAGTTGTGGTCGAAGTTCCAAAACCACTTCCTGCCATAGTTCCCCATTGGTGAGGCACCCATCCGTCTGATCCGCCCGGGCCTGCTCCAGAACCGTAATCTGTAATATCATTTACATTAGAAACAATAAATCCGTCCCAGTAATTATAACCAGCAGATGTACCAGTATGCGAAAACGTAAAAATATCTACACTTAGATTCGTGTTTGCCACATAAGTGTTTTCCCAATACTTTCCACCAGTTGTGGTAATACCGCTGCTTAATAAAGAACTTGTCAAATTAAGCGTTGTAGTGGTTCCAATAGAAGGATCTGTTACAGCGGTTTTAGCTGTTTTTGAGGAATTGTTAACCACAGAATTAGCACTTTCACTGCTTAAAACAGCATCATCATTGCTACAGGAAGAAAATCCCAGTGCAAGACCCAAGGTCAAAAAATAAACTACTTTTTTCATTATTTATAAAATTTAGGGTTAATATTCATGCTTAATTATTCGGAAAATTCAAATCCGAAACTTCTTCAAATATGCTCATCAATAAATCACTTGATCCTAAAGCAGTAAATGTTGGCACATACACTTTTACAAAATCAACTCCTGGCAAATGCACTTTTTTGCCATCTTTATCCACCGCCCAAGAAATATCAATTGAAGGATTTTTGATACCGCCGTAGCCCCAATCAAAAGTGCCAACGTTATAACTGGTTCCTGCACCATCGCTTACATCTTTTGTTGGAATGTATATTTTTGTTCCTTTTAAAGTATAAGAATCCCCTACCCAAGCTGGATAATAATTATTTCTTCTTCGTGTATTGGTTCTGGTAATATTTCCCGAACCATTTTTGTTATCAGTCCACGGAAGATAAGCCGTATCGTACTGCCAGCTTAAAGCTCCTGTCACTGGAGTTGCTGTCGCATTGGGTTTCTTGTACGTTAACTCATAATTTTTAACTGTTGTAGATTTATAGTATTCACTTCCTGCAATTTCATACCATTCATTTTCATCTGCAATTCCGTTTTTATTGGCATCATACGCTACCGCAATACTTACTGGAGAATATTTAACTGAAGCTGTTCCAGCCGACATTAAAACCGTAAAATCGCGTTTTGCATAAGTATTTACAACAGTATGATCGAAAGCGGTAACAATATATCCTCCAAAAGTTCCTAAATTAACAGAACCGCCTTCGTTTAAACTTATTTGGGCTGCTTGTAAAGATTCTTCTTTGGTAGTGTAACTTCCCATAGCATAATTTGGTGCAGGCAGATAATCTATAAGTTTTAAGGCTTTTGCGGTATAGGTTTTTCCTGTTCCTGAAACCGCAACTTTGGCAGAAGCTTCTTTCACAATTTTATCTACTGTTACTTTAAAATCCACCACATAATCTGCAGTTTTTGGCGTGATAAACAATAAGTTTTTGCTGTCGCCAATGATAGAATCCTTTGCTACACCATCTTTACCCATAACTTTAATCGACCATTGATAAACCGGAGTTTTTTCTTCAGCATTTTCAATGGTTACTTCTGGGGCAATTTCTACCACATTATATTGCTGCACTGCAAATTCTGAAGCCAGCTTAATTGTAATGACAGGATCTTTGACCGGTTCTACAACTTCTTCTTGTTTTGAATCGTCGTTACTGCAAGAATAAAAGCCAACAAGAGTGATTAGCAATAAACTATACTTTAAATACTTTTTCATTTTTCTTATTTATTATCTTGTTTTAGATTGTATTTTTTTAAGATATGAAGGTCACCGGCACCCGCAAATACAGTTGCCATAGAAGATTGCTGCTGGCAAAGTCCCATTGGTTCGCTCACACAGTTCACTACTTTTATGAAATCGATTCCTGGAAGGTTGGCTTTGTTTCCGTTTTTGTCGATAGCCCAATCAATATCGATATCTGGATTTATGGCATTTGCATAACCCCATTCTGGAGGTGTTGAATACCAAAGTGTTGTCTGACCCGCACGTGCTGTTTTAAAATCTACATCTAATTTTAATCCTTCATAACTTACTGAAGTTTGCGCTGCCCATATTGGATAAAACTCTTTTTTACCTCTCGGTCTTGCCAGATAATATTTTTCTTCCTTATTGTTTTCGCAGTAAACATGTTCATAATCTGTCCAAAGCGCACTTGAAGTTACCAAAGGTTCTCCTGCGGCTTTTTTGTTGTAAGTAACTTTGAAGTTTTTAACTGTAGTCGATTTAGCATGTTGACTTCCTGCTATTTCGTACCATTCGTCTGCATCTGGTTTTCCGTTTTTGTTTTTATCATAAGCCACAAAAAGTAATCCCGGTGCTGGCGGATTAGCCTTTGCTACAGCCGGATTGGTTACATCACCACCATAAATTCTAAAATCATTTGTTCCTGGAACATTCACAACCGTATGGTCAAAACCAACCACAATTGAACCTCCAAAACCACCCAAGTCTAATAGATACCCCACATTCGTTTCATTGATTCTTCCTAAAGCCGTTTTCATTACGTCTTCTTTAGAATTACCCTCTTTGTAAAGATCATTGGCAAACATTCCCGGAGCTGGATCAAAATCAAAAATTTTAGTGATATATGGATTGAAGTTTGAAACTTCATTTACAACCATTACAATGGTACTTTTACTTCCTTTTTTATTGGCATCAGTAACATTTAAGGTAAATTCATAAGAACCTGCATAAATAGCTGTAAATCTTAAATCTTTTGTATCTCCAACAATTGAATCTTTTACTGCATTTACTGGATTTTTGGTCATAATCCATTCGTATTTTGCAGTTGCACCAGCATCAGAAGCTGTAATATCTAAAACCGTAAAGGTTGGCGTCTCGTATTTTTCCTGAAGCGTAATGTCAATTACATTCGCGTTCTCATCTTTGTCATCACTGCTGCATCCAATAAAAGTGAACGCAAATGCCAGCAATAAAAATCGGGTAACATTTTTTTTCATAAATTGATTATAATAATTTGATTTGATACTAGTTGTAATTATCTCGTTGGAATATTTTCTCCTGAAAGATGCAGATCTGTTGCTCCCATGATTTCGGTTGAAGTTTCACCGAGCCAGCCCGCCTGCTGATTGAGTCCGTTATACACTTTTACAAAATCTATTGCCGGAAGCTGTATTTTTTTCCCTGTGCTGTCTATTGCCCAATCAATATCGATTGCAGAGTCGTCATCATTATTTGGGGCATTATCGGCATAACCGTATAAGAAAGCATACTGAACATAATAACTTCCATTGCCACTTTCATCCACAGCATTATCTGGCAATCTTGTTCCTTTGAAAGTAATAGAAGCTTGGTCTTTCAGCCATTTTGGCCAATATTCTAAAGAATGATTGTAAGCATTATTCTGTGCTAGATAACCGTCTCTTCCCTGATTGTCTTTCCAGTAGATGTATTCTAAATCGGTAAAAGTTACCGTTCCCGTTCCACCGCCCGGAACTGGAATTTTATTTGGATCTGGCCTGTAATAGGTTATTTCGTAGTTACGGATTGTTTTTTCCATTTTGTGGCCGGCGCCTTCAATTTCGTACCATTCGTCATCCGGAAGTCCGTTTTTATTTTTATCATACGAAACCATTATAACCCCAGCTTCACTGCTTCCGCCTCTTAGTTCAGCATTCTGATTTGGGTTTGCATCTGCCCAAAAAGCATTTCCTAGAACCCTAAAATCACGCTTTCCTTTTAGGTTGACGATACTATGATCAAAACCAAAAACAACATAACCACCAAAAGCACCAAGCGAAATAAGATCACCGTTTTTCTTTGCCAAATACGAATTGGCTCTTGTCAAAATTCGATCCTCGGAATCGCCGTCATTGGCCACAGGAAGATCATTTACAAATTGTCCTGGCGCAGGTTTAAATTCGAATACTTTAGAAATAAACGTTTTTAATTCTTTAGTCTCAGGTGTTACAATTACAGTTACTTTTTGAGTCTGAGTCGTTCCTTTATCCGTAATTGCTACTTTAAAAGTGTAAGTGCCTTCAGCAGTTGAAGCAAACAGAGCTTCCTTTGAAGTAGTGTTTACCAAAGAATAGTTTTCTGAAGAAACACTTTCAACTGCCCAATTGTAAAGGGCATTTGCGCTGGCAGTTGTTTTGGGACCCAAACTAATAATTGCAAAACGTGTGGTTTTAAATTCGTTTGTTGCAGTTTCTCCTCCAGAATCTGGATTGTCATTGTCTCCACCTGAACAGTTTACCAGCGAAAAGGCTAAAAAAGCAAACGTTAATACTCGGTAATACTTTAAAAGTTTCTGATTCATTTTTTTATTTTTTGGTTATAAAAGCAATATGCGCTGGAATATTTCCTGCTGTAGTTTTCCATTTTAATCGGCCATCCGGCGTAAAACAATAGATATAGCCCGTTACTACGTAATTTTGAGCATCGGTTATATAGATTTCTTTAGTTTCGGGATTGACCTGAAGTCCGTACGGAATCATGATTTTTTTATCTGTTCCGTCCGTAATGATTTTATCGCTGATTATCTTTTTGGTTTTGGTATCCAAAATTCCGTACGTAATCTTATTGCTGTTTGTGAGATAACTCCACGAAACACTATAATAGTAAAGCAAATCATCAACCAGACACATTCCCAAAGCTGGAATATCGAGTTGCATTTTTTTCTCATCTGTATTGGTATCAATCACAAAAAGATTGGGTTGTGTATTATAATAATCCCCTCGTGAACTCACATAAATATCTCCACGGCTGTCAATCTCCATACTGTACAAATTAATACCGACATCTATTTTTTTGATTTCTGTGAAAGTTTCTAAATCAATTACCGAAACGGTTCGGTCGTAATTTGGAACTCTGTAACCGCCTGAGTTGGCTACATATAATTTCCCATTATGCACCACCATTTGTTCCGGCTGATAGCCAACGGTTACTTTTCTTTTTATTTCTAAAGAAGTGGTATCGATTTCGGCAACAAAACCAATTTCTGCATTCGGATTAATCGCAACTGGGCCTGAATACGAACTCACATAAGCCTTATCTTTGTAAAAAGTCACATAACGACAGTTTGGAATGTCAATTTTTTTGATTCGTTTCGCTGTCCATTTTTCCAAAACTTCCACTTTATTGGAGACATTGATGACTGCATAAACCTTATTACCATAAATCTGAATGTCGTTTCCAACATCACCTAATTCTTTGACTACGGAAGGATTTCTTTCAGAATACACATCGGTTGTATAGTTTCCTGTTCTGTAATTGAAAACATCAATACTGGCACGGTTCATTCCCATATTACCTTCGTTCAGGAGATAAAAACCTTCGATGTTTCCATCTTCTTTCGGTACGGCAACATTCGTATCTGACGAAAGAAATATCGTTTCATCTTCCCTGCAGGAAACCAATACGATAGCTGTAAATAAGCTAATTATTATTTTTATAAAACTCTTTTTCATAACTCAAAACCAATTATAAATTTGAACGTTCTGCCCGGCATTGGATAATTGTAAATCACTTCATACTGCTGATTGAAAGCGTTATTGACTTCTACCATTGCATTTAATTTGTATTTCTTGAAAATGAAAGATTTTTGAACCGCCAGATCGTGTGTGTACCAAGGCTGCACTTCATTCACTTTGATATTGTTGACGTTTCCGTTGTAGCGTTTTCCAACATATATAAAACTATAATTGAAATTCCACGATTCATAGCCTGCATTCAGAATTCCCGAACCACTGTGCCAAGGCGTGTACGGAATCTGATCGCCGTAAGAAGACATTTGCAACCCTGAAACCTTTGTAAAATCCTGACTTTGAGAATACGTATATGTCAGATTTGCATCCAGATTTACTTTGTGAATATGAGTTCCTAAATTCACTACAGTTTCAATTCCTTTTCCTTTCACCTGACCAATATTCGTCATCATCCAGCGGAATAGATTTCCTGTCGGCGCAGCCACAATTTTGTCTTTTGTATAGGTATAATAACCATCTGCCTGAATGGAAAATTTATCCAGAAAGCTTTCTTTTACAGAAAAATTATAGGTAAAACCAACATCATACTGATTCATATATTCTGGCCGTAAAGTACTTGAACCGACCATGGTATAATACAAATCGTTGAAAGTCGGCATTCTGAAAATACGTTTAGCGAATGCTCTTAAATTGAAATCGTACTTTTTGAAAGGAGTATAACCGAGAAATAATGCAGGCGTAAATTCGGTTTTATTGGGTGCTTTGGCGTTGTATTTTACTTCTTCAATAACTCTTGTTGCGAGTACATTTCCTAAAACTTTAAAACCTTCGTATCGATAGGACGTTGCCAAAGAAACCAATGCGGTATAACGTGTTGGAAAAGAAAACTGCGTCTGGATTCCTCTTCTCGTCGCGTTTAATTTGTTGTATTGAAAATCGGTTGAAAGCGAAACATCCCAAGTAGGTAAAATGCTGTACATATTTACAGCCGAAAAATAAGTTTCCTGCTGGTAATAGCTGTCATCAGACTGAACGCCTTCGGTTACCGTTTCGCCTAAAACGTTCGTTGTATCACGGGCAATATAATGGGTATAATCGTAAGCGAATTTTCCTTTTAACTGAAATTTATACTTTTCCGAAACGTCTTTCGTTAAAAAAACCTGACCGAAAAAATTCTTATCAAACTGTCGGAAACCGTCTCTGAATTTGTTTTCTACAATGGCTCCGGGCGCACCTCTTTCGGAATCGTAATAATATACTTTTGCATCCCAAGAACCGTTGTTTATTTTTCCGTAAATACCAGATTCAAACCGAAGTGCTTCGATATCGCTGTTCCATCTTGTGGCTGTGGTATCGTAAGCGGTGCTACCGTCCAAATTTTTTCTTTTGTATCGAAATTTATACTGTCCGTTTGATTTAATGTATTCTGAACTGACACTCATACTCACCTTTTCGCTCAGTTTCTGTTCCCATCTAAAACTCGGATCATGATAATTGATGGACATCGTTTTGTAACGAACCAATAAATTTGTCTTTTTATCGCCAACAAAAACAGGACGTTTTGTTTTTAAATAAATGGCTGAAGCCGAAGCAAAATCTTTAGCCGATTGGAAAATTTCACTTTTTTGTCCATTGTACATCGTAAGTGATTCCATATCGTCAAGCGAATATTTTCCGAGATCTGTCACTCCGTTTTGGGCATTTCCCAGCTGGATTCCGTCATAGAAAACACCGACATGATGCGTTCCCATGTTACGGACGTCAACCGTTTTAAGTCCGCCGACTCCTCCGTAATCTTTGATTTGAGTTCCGGCAAAATAACGAAGCGCATCGGCTACATTATGACTTGCCAGTTTGTCAAGCACAACGCCTGAAAGACTTTGTACCGGAATCACTTCCTGATACGGTTTTCCTTTTAAAATAACTTCTTTTAAAACACGCGAACTATCTTTCTCCGTTTGTGCATGAAGCCAAAAAGGAAGACCTAAAATAAAAACGGCAAGTAAAGTTTTTTTCAAATTATACATCACAATTGAATTAAATCAACTTTCTGTGATGCTTATACAAACGTAGAATTGACCCCGCTGTAAAACAGCTGGTCATTATCTTTGTCATCAACTTCATACCACGAAAGTTTTAAACTATGTGATCGTGGCAGGTCTCCTGACTTATTCTATCTTTAAACGGCCTTCTCACCCCGCAAGACGGGACAATGGCATTAGTAATGTTTAAAGACTTTGTGTAGAACTTACAGTAGCGGGTCTGTTCAGGATTTGCACCTGATTCCCTTTTAACTATTTTTTCTGATGAAAAAACAGACCAAAATCAGGCGCAAATATAGGGCGCATATAATGGGTCTGCAAATTCGAAAGAACTTTTTTACAAAATATATTGTTTTCATAATAATTATGAAACCTAAAAATGAAGACTATTTTTAAATTAATTAATGTTACTTTATTTGATATTTAATATTTATATTGTAATATTGCAATATTAAATTACAAAATATGGGGGCAACTAAAACAGAACACTTTACAGATGCGCAGAATCAAATCGCTACTATCGCAAAAGCTTTGGGACATCCTGCAAGAATTGCCATAATAGAACATTTATTGAAAGTAAATGAATGCATCTGCGGAGATATTGTAAATGAGCTTCCGCTTGCACAGCCAACCGTTTCCCAGCATTTAAAAGAACTTAAAAATGCCGGAATCATCAAAGGAAACATTTCAGGTAACTCGATTTGTTACTGCATTGATGAAAAAACTATAGCAATTTTAAACACTTATTTCTTAAAAATCACTCAAACTCTTTCAAAATCAGAATGCTGTTAAGGCATTTTTTTTGAAAAACGATATCGTAATATTGCAATTAACAAATAAAAAAATATGAAACTATCAGAAATTAAAGAAATTTTACCAACATTAGAAAATGTTGAATTTCAATTGGAAAACGGAACTTTTGTTCCTGAACATTTCCATGTAACAGAAGTCGGAATGATTACTAAAAACTTCATTGATTGTGGTGGCGTTATTAGAAATGAAGAAGTGGTAAACTTTCAGCTTTGGAATGCAGACGACTATGAACATCGCTTAAAACCTAATAAATTGCTTCATATTATTCAACTTTCAGAAGAAAAACTAAATATTAAAGATTTTGAAATCGAAGTGGAATATCAAAACGAAACAATCGGAAAATATGATTTGGAATTTAATGGAAAAACCTTTGTTCTAAAAAATAAAACTACTGCTTGTCTGGCACAAGATTCGTGTGGAATTCCAACTGAAAAACAGAAACTAATTCTAAGAGGATCAGAAGATAATGCTTCTTGCTGTACGCCGAATTCAGGATGCTGCTAAGCAATGAAAGCCAAAATTATTCAATATAAAAAAACTATTATTATTACAGGCTCTGTTCTTGTGTTACAGCTTATTTTTGGCTTTGATCCAAAATTCTGCATCATCAATATCATTTGGCTGTTCGTTTAAATTATGGAAAAGAAAATACTAATATTGTGCACAGGAAATAGTTGCAGAAGTCAGATTGCAGAAGGTTATATGAGGTATTTTGCAGGCAATAATGCAATAGTTTACAGTGCCGGCGTAGAAACACATGGCGTAAATCCAAAAGCGATTGCTATCATGAAAGAAGACGGAATTGACATTTCAAACCATACTTCAAATAATATTGATGAATATGCCAATATCAATTTCGATTACGTCATTACGGTATGTGATAATGCCAAAGAAAGATGTCCGTTTTTTCCAACTCAGGCACAAAAGTTTCACTATAATTTTCCCGATCCTGCCAAAGCAACCGGAACAGAGTCCGAAATAGAAGAGCAATTTAGAAACGTTAGAAATCTTATAAAAGAATATTGTAGAGCTTTTGTAAGCAATAATTTAAATTAAAAGAAAACAGACAAAGAAGCGCAACGAATTATTTTTTTTTGGATGCTTCGGAGAAACATAATATTTATCAAGAAAAAAAAACATTTACAATATAAAGCTCCGGAGGAGTGACATTTTTTATCAATTTATAACTATATGTCACTCCTCCGGAGCTTTATTCATGTGTCTTAATTGGAATTCTATAAATATTTTGCCCCGCTGGGGATTTTGTCTATAAAACAATCAATTAGTCATGATTCACCATTTGTCTGAAAAGCATTAATTGTCCATCTGTATTTCGTTTCCATACATTTATACTTTTCCCTTTCACATTTCCTTTTTTATCACCATCACTCCAATCGACGCTGTAAAAACCAAATTCTACAATTGCCTTTTGTGTAAAAATAATCCCCGAAGTTTTAATTGAAATCTGATCAATTACTAAAGTTCCAGGCTTTTCGTGTTCAACAAAATAAGTTGTAATATCTTTTTCTCCCAAAAGAATTGGAGTATAATACGTTAAATACATAGCGTCTGGCATAAACATTTTGGCATGCTCAGCTCCCAGCCTATTCTGAACTAACATTTTAATGGAACTGTTTCGTTCTATTACTTCTTTTGTCAGTTTATCTGATGGTACATACTCTTTTGTTTCTGGCACAGATGCATCATTTATTTCCGGAACAAATCTGTCATCAAAATAAGCGTTCGCTCCCCAAATTTCGGAAGCAATTTTCATTGACGATTTTTTCCATAAAATCATATATTTTCCGGAATAGTCAAAAGGCTTTTGTTCTTTAAGATTCAAATCTTCCTTGAAAGTTCCAATCTCCAGAATGTAATTCCCAAAATCCTGCAATTCCAGAATTGTTCTTTGATACGAATTAATCGAAGCCTGTGTTTTCCATTGTTTATAAAAATCAGAAATACTCTTTTTTCCGATTCTTTGTCTGCTGTGTTCGGGCATCAAAACCGATTCGTCGGTATAAGCTTTCAGCAGATCATCTGTTTTTCCTTTGCTAAATGAAGTGGCAAACGAAACATTATAATCTTCAATCTGTTTACGGAGATTTGCATTGATTCTGCTTTCCTGAGCAAAAACACTAATTGCTAAAAGAAAAAAGGTAAAACTCAATTTCATAACAGTTTATTTTATTCATTCAAATATAAACATAAAACACTAAAAATCAGAATTTTAAAAACACGAATTCAATCTTAAAAAAAGAATCAAATACGTTAATTTTTAGACAAATAATTCATAAGAATACAATAATTAGTTTTATAAAATGTTTATATAGAAAGACATCTATTGTCGATTTTTTAATAAATAGTACCCCAAGATTAATAATACCACGTATGAAAAAAATATTTTTGATAACTGCCATTACTTGTTTCTCAGCGCAGATTTACGCTCAGGAATTAAACAATAAATTCAAAGCCATTCCGCCAAAAGATGCTGAAAAAAAAGAAGTTGTCCCGCCGAAAGAAACAGCTCCAAAAGAAAATCCGCCGGCACCGGTAGAAAAACCAGCACCATTACAGGTAAATCCAGACGAACTTTTTAAAGATACCAACCGCTACAAACAAGAAGCAAATGTTGAAGGCATTTTTTACAGAAGAAATCAGTTTTTAGGAAACTTCAACACTACTGCGGTTACTTCTACCATTATGTATCGCGATGCCGCTTTTGTTGATGGCGATAAAGTAAAAGTATATTTAAATGATAAAGTAATTGAACCGGAAGTTTTTCTAACCGGTGATTTCAAAAGCGTAAAAATAAATCTCGAAAAAGGAATCAACAAAATTGATATTGAGGCTTTGAACGAAGGTTTTGCTTCTCCAAACACAGCTGAATTCAAAGTTTACGACGATAAAGGTCAGGTTATTTCGTCAAGCGAATGGAATGTTGGAACTGGCTATAAGGCTGTTATTGTTTTGGTTAAAGAATAATCTTTTTTAAACACATAGAAGCATAGATTTTCATAGCTTTTTAAAGGCGTTTCACTTTCAATAAAACACATAGTTGTGTGTCTTTTCAATTTAATCAATCATTCTAAAAATCATAAAAAACACTTAAAACTGCTGTCTTCAGCAGTTTTTTGCTTGGATATATGTAGCCAACTACGTAGTTTTGTACTCATATTTAATTATTCAAATAAAATGCAGATTCAGCCTATACAAAACGAGTACGAAAATGAGATCGTAGATTTGATTTTAAACATTCAGCAAAAAGAATTTAATGTTCCTGTAACTCTGGAAGATCAGCCGGATTTATTGGATATCGAGAACTTTTACTTTAAACCTGGCGGAACTTTTCTTGGAGCATTCATAGAGGATAAATTAGTCGGAACTATTGCTTTGGTTAAATTTAATCCAGAAGCCGGAGCAATCCGAAAGATGTTTGTAAAGAAAGAATTTAGAGGAAAAGAATTAGGTATCGCCCAGCAATTATTGGAACAATTAATTGTTTACAGCCAAGAAAATGGTATTAAAAACTTATATTTAGGAACTGTAACTATATTACAAGCGGCATTGCGCTTTTATGAAAAAAATGGTTTTGTTACGATTACAAAAGAAACGCTTCCAAGTGATTTTCCATTAATGAAACCCGATAATGTATTCTGCCAATTGACTTTAAACCCAAAGAAATGAATATAATTGACGAAATAGGCATTCTTGCCATCTCTACACGTTTACAGCGTTTGAGCGAACAATTACGCAAAGACGGCGCTCAAATTTATGCTTATAATAATATTGATTTTGAACCTAAATGGTTTCCTGTAATTTACACGTTGCATGTAAAAGAAATGTTGAGCGTGGTCGAAATTGCCAATGAAATTGGTTATAGCCACCCATCTACAATTAGTTTATTAAAAGAATTGGAGAAACAAAAAATCATCAGTTCTAAAAAAGACAAACTGGATGAACGTAAAAGACTGATTATCCTGACAGCAAAAGGAAAAGAACTCGTTGTCAAGATGCAACCGGTTTGGGAAGTTATGTCAAAAGCGCTTAATGAAATTACGAATACTCAGAACAACTTACTAAAAGCAATTGAAGAAGCCGAAGAAAACCTAACGCGTCAAGGCTTTTTTCAAAGGGCCTTAGAATTGAAAGGCTAAGTTTAGCTTTTAAAATATCTGCCGAATCAGCCAAATCTGCGGGAAAAATTTTTAGCTCGCAGATTTAGCAGATCAGCAGATAAAATGAGATTTTAAAATCTAGCTGCGTCTATTAAAATTAAAACCTTTTTTCAATTTACTCTCTTCCAGTAATCTTTTTTCGGTGGTTTGTTCCCCATTTAGCCAGAGAATCTATTACTTCTTTTAAGGTATGTCCGTATGGTGTAAGTTCATATTCCACTGTAATGGGTTGCGTGTTTAAAACCGTTCTGGTAACCAATTGATTTTCTTCCAGATTTTTCAATTCCCTGCTCAACATTTTCCCCGAAATCCCTTCTACTTCGCGCAAAAGATCCGTAAATCTTAAAGTATTGAAACACAATGATGCGATTATGGCAATTTTCCATCTTCCGTTCAAAACGTCCATAGCATCTTGAACTGCCAATAATCTTTGATTGCATGTGTTTTTATCGTGTAAAGCCTCTTTTATCATGCTGTGTTAGTTAGTTACCTCGATGTCACAGTTACTTTTGGTAATTGGATGACAAAAATACACTTAAAGTTTTTACATTTGAATCATAATTTTAATCAATAGAAAAAAATGGCCTTAATAGAAGCACTAAATTGGCGTTACGCTACAAAAAAAATGAACGGACAAGTAGTTCCGCAAGAAAAAGTAGATTATATTTTAGAAGCGGCAAAACTAGCTCCGTCTTCATCTGGATTACAGCCTTATAAAATTTTTGTCGTTACAAATCAGGACTTAAAAGAGAAAATCAGAGCGGTAAGTTTTGACCAAAGTCAGATTACTGATGCTTCTCACGTTTTGATTTGGGCTGCTTGGGATGGTTACAGTTTAGAAAGAATTTCTGCTGTATTTGAAAGAACAACCGCAGAAAGAGGTATTCCGGCAAGCGCAATGGACGAATACAAACAAAGACTTTGGGGAATGTACGAGCCTCTTGGTCAAGAATGGCACGCTAATCATGCGGCGAGACAAGCTTATATTTCGCTTGGAACAGCTGTTGCCGCTGCTGCTGAACAAAAAGTAGACGCAACTCCAATGGAAGGTTTTATTCCGACTGAAGTAGATAAACTTTTAGGATTAAACGAGCAAGGACTTAAAAGTGTTCTAATTCTTCCACTTGGTTACAGAGACGAAGCTGGCGACTGGCTGGTAAACTTGAAAAAAGTAAGAACACCGCAGGAAGATTTTATCACAGAAATCAAATAAAAAATTATATTTCTTCACTTTGTTAAAAATGCTTCTGAAATTGCTGAATCTGCTTTTTCAGAAGCATTTTTCTATAAATATTTCATTCTGAACTTCTAATAAAACCAAATTTAAGAAATCATGAAATGGGTTTCAAATCAGACTTTGTTAATTTTTTATTTAACTGAAAAAAGGTACAAAAAGCGGATAATTAAATAATATTGTATAACTAATTTTGTGCAATCCGAAACAATTCATTCTAATTACAACACATTAAAATTCTAGCACTATGTCTGATTTTTTAACTCAATTTGGTGAAGACCTAAAAAAAAACGTCCCAGGTTTTATCGCTGTATCTGTAGCTGAAATCGCAAGCGGTATGTCATATTACTCTCAGTCTGTTGTTGCAGATTTTGACCCTGAATTAGCATCAGCTTATAACCTTGAAGTGGTTAAAGCAAAAATGAATGCTATCAAGGCCCTTAATCTACAAGGTCAGGTTGTGGATAATATTATGATTACGCTGACTTCACAGATTCACATTATTGACGTTTCTGACAATCAACAATACTTTATTTATTTAGCTGTAGATTCTACTAAAGCTAATCTAGGTATGACAAAATCGATTTTAAATAAATACAAAAAAGAAATCGCAACAAAACTGTAGTACCCGTATTTTTATTACCCTAACGAAAAGGAATATTCAGTTTGAGTATTCCTTTTTTATTTTTCTGCAGGTGTCTTTTCTTTTCTTTAAAATATTTTATATTTTCGACAAGTAAATGACCCCAAATTTATAAATGGAATTACGCGCGTATTTCGAAAAATATCACGACGAGGCTACTTGTATAGAAGAGCTGAAAAACCAACGCTTACAAAATGGCATCATTTGTAATAAATGTGGTCATGATACACATTCCTTTAGACGAAATGATTTAAAATTTCAGTGCCGTAAATGCCGTAATCGTATTAGTTTACGATCTGGAACAGTTATGGAAAATTCCAATCTTCCCATTCGCTATTGGATGATTTGCATAGAATTAATGACTTTATCACACAGAAAAATGTCAATTCTTAAAATTCAGTATTTATTAGGTCACAAAAGATACGAACCTATTTGGCTGATGGTACAGAAAATTCGTTTGGTTATGAAGATACGAGATGAAAAATACAGATTGAGAGCCTATTCTCAATTTGATCCTGAATTTCTTCAAAAAATAGACATGCTGATGTTAAAGAAAAAAACAAAAAGTGCCTCCAATTAGAGGCACTTTTTGTTATAAATAGTTTTGCTATCCTATTTAATTGGTAAAACTATTTTTTCTTATTCTTTTTTGCTTTAGTTCTTTTCGCTTTTTTCTTAGCAATTTTTTTCGCTTTTGCTTTATCTTTTGCTTTTTTAGCTTTGTCCTTTTTCTTTGCTTTTGCTTTAAGTTTCGCTTTCTTCGCTTTCTCTTTCTTTTTATCTTTTGCTTTTTCTTTTCTCTTAGCTACCGCTTTTTTCTTTTTAAGCTTTTCTTTTTTCTCAGCTAATTGCTTTTTTTCTTTTTCTTTCATCTTTTTACTTTTCTTTTTAGATTCCTCTTTATCCTCTTCCACTGTTTCTTCTTCGATTTCAGATGAAACATTTTCTTCAACCTCTTCTGTTTTTTCTTGCTCCTCTACAACAACAGCTTCTTTTTCAACTGTTTTTCTAGGAGCTCTTTTGGTTTTTGGTTTTGATTCTGGACCAACTGATTCTGTTTCTGAAACTGGAGCATCAATCTGCTCGTTTTCATCAGTAGAAACAACTGGAACAGCCTCTACCTTTTGTTCGATTTCATTAGTAAGCACTTCTTTTGCCATTATTCTGTTAATTTTAAGAAATTGATTAAACTAAATATGTAATAAACTAATTTTCAATGTTATTAAATCATTAAATTAACATCAAAAAATAATAAACAAAGATAGATTGAAAAACACATTCGCCAATGTTAAGTTTTTCGAGAAGACCGAAAACCACTTGCAAATACTTAAAAATCAAAACATTACCCAATGTTAAGTTTTTAATTACGATTTTTACTACATTTAAAAATGTTGTTATAAGCTTTCTGAGCAAAATCAAACTTTAAAAAATGTCTCTTAATTTGTATAATTTCGCTTTTAAACACTAGAGAATGCACAGCGATTTAGCGTACAAATCAAAACAGCCAAGCAAAAAACTTTCTGCATTTGTAGATAGTTTTTGGTGTATGCACAATAAATCGGATAAAACTATTGAGACAATAGGTCTTCCCGACGGAAGAATTGATCTGTCTTTATTTCAATCTTCTAAAGAACCTTTTAGCATTAGACTTTTAGGTTTAGGAACGCATCAATACGAAAAAGGAAAAATTCCAGCCAACAGTCTGACTTTTGTGATTAGTTTCAAACTTCTTGCTGTAGAATATATTTTTCATGATTCTATCTCGGCACTTCTAAACGAAGGAAAAAAACTAGAAAATGATTTTTGGGACTTTAATCCAACCGATTTGAGAGATTTTGAATTGTTCTGCGAAAAAGCTTCTCATAAAATGGAGTCTTCAATAGTAAAGGAAATAGACAGCCGAAAGCAAAAGCTCTTCAACCTAATCTATGAAAGTAACGGAGCTATGACCGTAAAAGATTTAGCTGAACAATCAGGTTGGAGCAGCCGTCAGATTAACCGCTATTTTAATCAGTATTTTGGGATTTCTTTAAAAGGGTTTTGTTCGATTCTTCGTTTTCGTGCTTCATTGGAACATATAGCAAAAGGAAAATTGTTTCCAGAAGAAAATTTTTCAGACCAGACGCATTTTATTAAAGAAATTAAGAAAATATCTGGTTCGATCCCCAAAGAATTGTTTCAAAACAAAAATGACCGATTTATACTATTATCGGCTCTCTCATCAAAATAATTTTGTGGCATAGATTTAAAACTAAAAACTATGCTTTTACAAAATAAAAAAATCGCTGTTATTGGTGGCGGAATGGGCGGTTTGACTTTGGCCCGACTTTTACAAATGCAAAATAGCAATGTAAAGGTTTATGAAAGAGATTTCAATAAAGAAGTTCGCGTACAAGGTTCTCCGCTTGATCTGCATGAGGATTCAGGTTTGAAAGCCATAATTCAAGCCGATTTATTGGATGAATTTTATGCGAATGTTCGACTGAATGCCAGCAAAGCACGAATTGTAAATAAAGATTTTGAATTACTATTTGATGAGCATGCTGTTCAAGAAAAGAAAATACCGAAAGCTTCAACTACTACCATAAATTCGCTTGACGCCATTTCAAAACCTCGTCCCGAAATTGATCGTTTTGAACTTCGAAATATTCTCTTAAACTCCCTTTTGCCTGAAACAGTAGTTTGGAACAGTCAGTTTGATTTTATGGAAAAAGAAAACGAAGGTTGGAAACTGCATTTTAAAAACGGCTCAACCGCTTATGCCGACTTAGTCATTGCCGCCGACGGAGGCAATTCAAAAATTCGTCCTTATATAAGTAACGAAAAACCTATTTATTCTGGTATTACCTTAATAGAAGGAACAATTTATAATGCCAAAAAAAATGTTCCAAAACTGTTTGATTTCTCTAAAGGCGGAAAAGTTCTTGCTTTTGGCCATCAACAAACTTTAATGTATGGCACTAAAGGCGATGGTTCTTTAATGTTTCTTCTGAGTAGTAAAATTCCTGAAAACTGGATTTTGGAGGGAAATTTAGATTTTAAAAATAAAGAAGCGGTGTTTGAATGGTTTAAAAAAGTGTACAAAAATTGGAGCCCTGAATGGAACGAACTTTTTATGGCTAATGCATTGTATTTTATACCGCGCCCACAATATTATTTCCCGTTGAATCAAACTTGGGAAACTCAAAAGAATTTGACCATGATTGGCGATGCAGCACATCGAATGCCTCCTTTTGCTGGAAAAGGTGCTAATCTTGCCATGTTAGATGCTCTTGAATTGGCAGCTTTTTTAACCAATAACCAATTCAGCAATCTCAAAACAGCTATTGCGACTTTTGAAAAACGAATGCTAGAAAGAGCGTCAAAAGCAACAAAAGAGACTTTGGAAAACAGCGAGCAATTGCATGCTGAAGGAGCGCTCGAAAGATTGGTTTCGATTTTTAAAAGAAACGCACAAGTTTAAAACTTTTTAATTTTCAACAACTTACACTTAATTTAATTAAATTTACGAGTATCGAAAAAGATGATTTCAAATATTTTAGAGCCTGAATAAAAGTTTCACTCAAAAAAATACAAAATGAAGCATTCTCTACTCCTATTCTTTTTAGCTGGTTTTATGTCTTTAACTTTTGGACAAAAAACAAACGATTCCATTCCGAAAAAAGAAAAGAAAATAGAATTAAGAGTAATGCCTTATCTGAGTTACAATCGGAATCTCGAATTCATGTTTGGCGCAATTCCTATGATGATGTACAAAGTCAATCAAAGTGATAGTATTTCCCCTAAATCATTGTCTGGAATGTCGGCCATTTATACTACAAACAAATCTTTTGTTTTGGCTTTTTTCAATAAATGGTATTTAGAACAAGACAAATGGCGTTTGAAACTTTTCTTTTTTACTGGAAATCAGAACTCACAATTTTTTGTTGACGATATCGATCAGCCTGATTTTTATGATTATGGAACTAAAACCACTATCTTAAGTATTGGCGGTCAACGCAAAATTATAGGAAACTTTTATGGCGGTTTGTCTTATACCTTTGCACATTATAATACTACGTATGAAGATGATATTTCTCCTTCTTCTGTCTCACATAGTAATGCTTTAGTCGTAAATCTATTGTATGACAGCAGAGATGCGGTTTATTATCCAACAAAAGGATATAAAATCAAATTGGATTGGTCCACTTATCCTAGCTTTTTAGATAATGAACTCGCTTCTAACCGAATTGCTTTTCAAGCCAATACCTATTTCCCTACCCGAAACAATAAAGATGTAATCGCTGCCCGATTTTATGGCAAATTCGGACTTGGAAATGTGGCTTTTGAACAACAGAGTACCATTGGCGGTGTCGATATTCGAGGTTATTCTGAGGGAAAATACAGAGGCGCAGGTTTAATGGATATTCAGGGAGAATATCGTTATAACTTTGGCAAAATGGGATTGGTTGGTTTTGCGGGTCTCGCCACAATCTACGGTTCTGATACTCCTAGTTTTGACTGGAAACTGTATCCAGGTGCTGGTGTTGGATATCGCTATAATCCTTTTAAAAAGTCAAAGTTTAATGTCGGATTGGATGGTGCGGTTGGTAAAGGAGACTGGGGAGTTTATTTTAGAATTGGTGAAGCTTTTTAGTTTTAATACTTTTGATTTTTTTTAAACACATAGAAACATAGTTTTGCTTTGTCTAGACAGACGTTTCACTTGTAACAAAACACATAGAAATCTTCTCTTAAAATATATTATTTCAAAAAAGCTCTAAATCTGTTGATTTAGAGCTTTTTTATTTGGTTTTATATTAGAATCAATCCCATTTATTACTATTTGAAATTGCATATTTTCCAGCACCTGTAAAAAACAATGCGATGGCACCCAAAAGGTAGAGTGTTATTAATTCGTTAGCATAACCGCCTTGTTCTCCAATTGAAAAAATATCTTTTGAATGTGCTACGGCAATGGCCACAATACAATTGATTGCTAAAATGACCGATGCAATTCTAGTTCTCCATCCCAATAAAATGGCTAATGGAGCTAAAACTTCTCCAATATAAACAGCATAGGCAAATGCTCCCATATTTTCGACGAGAAACGATATACCGTGTAAAATTTTGGATACACCATGAAAAAGCATTAAGCCTCCAATACTAATACGCAATACTAACAATCCAAAGTCTGTGTTTTTTGAAATCATAACATTCTAGTTTTAAGATTAATATACTAATTAGGTTTTGTAATGATACTAAACTACGAAATAATACCATTGCTCTAACTATTTTATACAGGACTGTTCTGCATCAACATTCAACTAAAAGCGACGAAATGCTACATTACGAGTATTAATGTGAGATATTTTTTACTTTTATATTGTTTCATTCTAGGTTTTCTTGTTTCATTTTACAATCTGCAACATCGAAAATATTGAGGCTGAAGCCTACATTCGCTAATTTTGAAATACCCCAATTGTTTTTCTTAACCTCATTCCGAATTAATACATAACCCAATTTATTAATATAAGGTTGCTTTCAAAATTTAGCATGTACCTTTTTATTCTGATTGCTTATGGCTCAATTTTACGTTTCCTCGACTTTTAGTAATTTTTCCAAAAAGCTTTTTTTAGCATTTTTTTTATTGTTTTTAAATAGCAAAATAAATGCTCAAAATTGTACAGTAAATGCTGGAGTACTTAATGTCACCATTTGCGAAACCGATGCTTTGGTTCTAACTGGAAATACTCCTTCTCCTATTATAGGTACTGTTACATGGACGCAGATTTCGGGCCCGACTGTTGTTATTGATACGCCGAACAGTCCGAGTACAATTGTAACGGGTTATACAGGAGGAAATACTTATATTTTTAGATATAGTGCAACTTGTGGTGACGGAATTTTAGCTTATCAAGATAAAGTAGTAAATGTACAGCCCATTACAATTGCCAACGCTGGTGGTAATATAGCAAGCTGTCCAAACAGTACTGGAAATTTATCTATTACTGCAAATGCGCCTCAAAATACAGGTGAAACTGGTTATTGGGAGATAGTTGGTGCTAATAATGCAGGGGTGGTAATTAATTTTCCTAATTTACCAACCTCAACTATAAATCTGCCTGCAACAAGCTGTGGCACTACTACATTACAATGGGTTATTGAAGGACCAGAATACGCTCCCGGACAACGCTGTAGAACTACTTCGCAAATAACAGTAACTAATTATGGCGGTGTTACGCCTGTTTCCGCAGGTCCAGATCAAACTTTAAGTAATTGCTATACTACAACGCAATCTACCAATCTCAGTGGGACGTATGGTGGTTGTGGTCTCAACGGACAAAGCGGGCAATGGACATTTGTAAGCGGTCCAAATACCCCAACTATTGGAAGTCCGGGTTCTAATAACACGCAGGTTTCTAATCTGGTTCAAGGAACTTATACTTTTAGATGGACAGTTACAGGTCCATGTGCTTCAGGCAATGATTTAGTTACAATCACAGTTCCTGCCGCAACGCAGGATGTAACTACTCTGCCGGGCGGTGATGAAGATATTTTCTTTTGTGACAATACCATTACACAAGTTACTCTTGTAGCGCAAACGCCACTTTACGCAGGAGAAACCGTTCAATGGACACAAATAGCTGGAGGTTCAGGAGCAGTAATTGTTTCGCCAAACAACCCAACTACTTTGGTTACAGGTATTTCAGATTCTGGTGACCCTTATACTTTTAGATATACCCTTACCAACAGCAATACGGGTTGTGTTTTTACTAAAGATTATAACATTCAATACAATGGACCTACACGAACAATTGTGGCCAATAATGGTAATGATATTGCTGGAAGTTGTAATGCCACAGTATTTACAATTCCACTTACTGTTACAGGAACTGGGGTAAATCAGTACCGAATCGTCAGCGGGCCGAGTACTTCTCCTCTAGCTCCTTTCCCTACTGCATTGCAAAATATTGGAAGTTCACTTACCCTAACCCTTACCGAATCGGGGGAATATACAGTTGAATTTATCCGAAGCCAAAATGGAACACTTCCTGTTGGCTGTGATTACGGTTTTGACACTTTAAATATCATCGTTTCAGGAGACCCTGTCCCTTCAAATGCAGGATCTGATGTTAGTTTACCCTGTGGCGATACCAGCACCATGTTATCAGGTGTAGTAACTGGTGATGGAATGCACTTTTGGAGTCAGCTCAGCGGTCCTAATCAAGCAACAATTGCCGATAATTTTGCCATAGACACTCAGGTAACTGGACTTATTCCTGGGACTTATGTTTTTCAGTATATTACAAAAGGTGGTGGTGCTACCTGCGGTTTTTCTGTTTCAACAGTAACAATTTATGTTTCTGACAGTACTTTAGGCACAACTGACGCAGGACCGAACCAAGTTATTTGTGCTAATTCTCAGGTAACTCTTGGAGCTGAGGCGGTGCAAAGCGGTGAAATTGGTACATGGAGTCAGCTTTCTGGCCCAAATACTATCACATTTTCTAATGTCAATGATCCTAATGCCGTTGCAACCGGTTTTACTTCTAATGTTTCACAATACGAATTACAATGGACAGTCTCTTATCTTCATCCTGGTCCTTCGTGTAGTGTAGCAATATCAGATACAGTCACCATTACAACCAACAATTCCACAGCCTCATCGACGTCCGATGCTGGGCCAGATGCTTGTTATCCTGCAGGTACAACATCTTTTAACCTAAGCGGCAATAGTCCTGCAGTATTGGAAGTTGGTCTGTGGTCTGTGACTCCATCTGCTGGAGTCGTTTTCGCAGATTCCAGCGATCCTAATACTTTAGTGACTGTCCCAGGTAATGGAACCTATGTTTTTACCTGGACCATTCAATCCATAACCAGGCTTTGCTTACCAAATACAAGTGACGTATCTGTCACTATTGCTGATACTCCGCCAGCGGCAAATGCAGGTCCAGATCAGGATATTTGTGGTAATACCATAACTATGGCTGCAACTATTAGTAGTGGTGCTGTAGGAACATGGACGAGAATTTCTGGAGTAGGAAGCTACACTATAAGCGATATACATGATCCGAATGCCGTTTTTACCTTTACATACAGCGGTTATTATATTTTTAGATGGACAGTAGATGCCGAAGTCTGTGGTGAAGCATTTGATGATGTCAATTTAACAATCGGTATTCCACCTCATCAAGCTGTTGCTGGTCCGGATCAAAATGTTTGCAATAGTACAAGTGTTACTATGGCCGGAAGCACCTATGACAGTTTCTTTGAGGCAGGTCAATGGTCTGTACTTACGGGTGCACCAAATCAGCCGACTATCGTCGATCCAGCCAATCCTAATACTGTTATTAATGGACTTGTAGCAGGAACTTATACTTTTAGATGGACGATAACCGCTAAAAGCATTTTCTTATGCCAAGGTACTTTTGATGATATGGTTGTTGTGGTAACACCAACTGCAAATGCAGGCACAGATCAAACCTATTGTGATGTAACCAGCGTTCAATTGAAAGGAAATGAAAACTCAACGGGAACATGGACACTTACCAGTACTACAGGAAATCCCGCTTCTGTTGTTATAACACAATCGCCTTCCAACAGCTATATTGCCAATGCAACGGTAGTTCCTGGGAATGATTATGTTTTTACTTACACTACCAGTTCAACAACATTTCCTAATGGCAGTACTTGTCCAGGCTCATCTGATAATGTAAATATTACGATTTTCAGTGGAGCAAGTATTGATCCTAATGCAGGACCAGATCAAATTCTATGTATTTCTGATGTTGGAGGAGTCGCTACATTACAGGGGAATATTCCGCCTCCTGACGTTTCTACAGCTGAATGGCGTTTTGCATTTCAGCCTACCGGAAGCGTTGCGGTTATCACTACTCCATCAGCACCTTTGACCACTGTAACAAATTTGACGGTTCCCGGACTTTATGTGTTGGAATGGGTTTTCGAAAATCAATCTTGCAGAACCCTATCAGATGTAGTTCGAATTGTAATGAATGAGCCTCCAAGTACTGCCGATGCAGGACCAGATGATGCCGTAGCCTGCCAAACCACTTATCAGACGGACGCTGTACCTCCTACAGTTGGTATTGGAACATGGACAATTACAAATCAGCCTGTTGGAGCCACCGCAGTTATAGACAGTCCTAATAGCCCTACTACCACTCTTTCAAATGTTACCGTCTTAGGAACTTATACTTTAACATGGACTGTTACTAATGGACCATTTAACAGTCCATCATTGTGTCAGCCTTCTTCAGATACTGTCGATATAACCTTTAATGACGATCCTCCAACTGTTGCAAATGCAGGACCAGATCAGGAATTATGTGATGTGGCTTCGGTAGTGATGGCGGCGAACACACCTATTATTGGCACAGGAACATGGACTCAAATTTCTGGGCCTAATACCGCTACGATAGCGTCACCAACCAACCCTAATTCATTAATATTACAATTAGTCGCTGGAACTTATGAGTTTAGCTGGACTATAGCAACTGCAGGATGTACATCTGAAGATAGAGTTATCATTACTATTTATGATTTACCTTCTACTGCTGACGCGGGTCCAAATCAGACTATTCCACAGTTCTCACCTGTCAACATGAATGCAACAATACCTACAGTTGGTACCGGAATTTGGACTCAGGTTTCTGGACCGAGTATTGTAGGTTTTACAGACGCAAGTTCTCCAAATACAGCAGTAACAGGTACTGTTGCTGGATTATATGTTTTGGAATGGACTGTTAGCAATGGTACTTGCGCCGTTTCATCCGATACAATGAATCTGACCATTTTATCTGTTGCTGATCTTGAACTAACCAAATCTGTTGGTCCTGTAACCGGAAGCGCTGGAGATGTAGTTACTTTTAATATTCAGATTTTCAATAATAACTCCTTAGGCGGAACAGTAAATGCAACCGGAGTTTCTGTACGAGATTATATTCCATCTGGATACACTATAGTTCCTGGTTCTGTTAATCTAGCCGGAATCTATAATCTTGGCGATAATACAATAACTTGGAATAATCTTACTGTTCCTGTGGGTGGTAGAATAAACTTAATGTTTCAAGCCGTAATTAAATCCACAGGATCTTATGTCAATAATGCTGAAATTATTGCTTCAGACCAATTTGACCCTGATAGTACGCCAAACAATAATGTCGCAACTGAAGATGATCAGGATGATGCAGCAATAATATTGGATGTAGCCGACTTATCTTTACAAAAAACCGTTTCTCCGGCAACTGTCAGTATCAATGACAATGTTGTTTTTACCATTAGAGTAACCAACAGCGGTCCTAATAATGCTACAGGAATTACTGTATCCGATCAATTACCTCCAGGCTATACTTACGTAAGTGATAATGGAGCTGGAAAATACAATAGTACTACAGGAATCTGGAATGTTGGAAATCTGAATAACGGAAATTCACTTGCTTTACAAATTACAGCTAAAGTGAATGTCGTAACAACAGGAAACGATTATATTAATGTAGCAGAAATAGAAACTGCAAAACAGCTCGATCCTGATAGTACTCCCGGAAACGGATTACCAGAAGACGATATGGCCAGCGCAACTGTTTCACTAAAACAAGCTGATTTAGAACTAACAAAAAGCGTAACACCAACTGCCGCAGCGGCAGGACAGCAAGTGGATTTCACTATAAATGTATTAAACAGAGGAGCGGGAAATGCAACAGGAGTTGATGTTCAAGATGTAATTCCTGTTGGATATACGCTCATTCCGGGATCTGTTTCAACAGGCGGTACTTATCAGGTCGCAACTGCCACATTAGAATGGAAAGATTTGTATCTGCCAGCAAACTCAAATATGAATTTAACTTTCAGCGCGCTAGTCAATCCGCTTGGAAATTATTTGAATATTGCACAGATAACTGCAAGTGATTTACCCGATCCAGATTCAACTCCTAACAATAATATTGCTTCCGAAGATGATCAGGATGATGCCGAAATTACTTTTATTGGCCCATCTGCTGACTTGTCTTTAGTTAAAAATGTTGTCGCAGGAAATACAAGTCCTGTCGTCGGAAGTCAGGTATCTTTTGAACTTGTGATTTCAAATGATGGTCCAAATAATGCCACAGGAGTTCAGGTAACCGATTTACTGCCTTCTGGCTTTCAATACGTGAATTACAGTTCTTCTGCTGGTTTATATGACAGTACAACAGGGATTTGGAATGTGGGCACCGTTGACGTCGGAGTTTCAGAATCACTTATTTTAGATGCAAGAGTACTGCCTACAGGAAATTATTTCAATATAGCTCAAGTTACATCCAGCAACCTGCCCGATCCGGATAGTACACCTAATAATGATGATGGAGACCAAAGCGAAGATGATGAAGATAATGCCGTAGTAATACCGATTCTACCTTCGGCAGACTTATCATTAACTAAAACAGTTAGCAACCCAACTCCTTTAGTTGGTTCTATTGTTACTTTTAGCATTATAACCACAAACAGTGGCCCACAGGACGCTACTCTTGTGCAGGTGACCGATCTATTGCCTTCTGGTTATACATTCAGTAGTTTTAATGCAACAAGTGGAACTTATGACAGTACTACCGGTTTATGGACATTGGATATATTAGAAAGCAGTGAATCCGAAACATTACAAATTAATGCAATCGTCAACCCAACAGGAAACTATGTCAATATTGCTGAAGTGACCAATAGTGATACTCCAGATCCAGATTCTACTCCTAATAACGGAATTCCAACCGAAGATGACTATGGAACTGCTATCACTACTCCTGTTCCACAATCATCTGATTTATCTTTAGTGAAAACAGTAAACACGACAACTCCATTGGTAGGTTCGCTTGTCACTTTTGAAGTCGTAGTAACCAATAACGGTCCACAGGATAATTTTGGTGTTCAGGTAACAGATGTACTTCCATCAGGATATACCTTCACAGGCTTTACAGTTTCAACAGGAACTTATGATACTGCTACCGGAATTTGGAATGTAGGTAATTTAGTTAATGGCGATTCAGAAACACTACAAATTGTAGCAAGAGTAAATCCAACGGGGAATTACACCAACACTGCAGAAGTAACCGCTGCCAATCTTCCAGATCCAGATTCCACTCCAAATAACGGAATCACAACGGAAGATGATTATTCGCAAGCCACTACAGTTCCTGTTCCAACATCGGCTGATTTGTCGTTGACTAAAATCGTCAGTAATTCTACCCCGCTTGTGGGTTCTTTAGTAACGTTTAGTATTCAAATAACCAACTCTGGACCTCAGGAAGCAAATGGTGTTACTGTTACCGATTTACTGCCTTCGGGTTATACTTATGTATCATACAGTGCAACAACAGGAAGCTATACTCCTACAAATGGACTTTGGGATGTTGGAAATATGCCAATATCAGATTCTTATACTTTACAAATAACAGCTTTAGTCAATGCAACAGGAAATTATATTAATAGTGCAGAAATCACAGCCAGCAGTCAGCCCGATCCGGATTCGACTCCGAATAACGGAATTACAACGGAAGACGATTATGCCGAAGCCTCTATAGTCCCAATTGCAACATCAGCAGATTTATCGTTAACCAAAACAGTTAATAATGCCACACCGCTTGTTGGTTCACCAGTAACTTTTAGTCTTCAGATAAGCAATGCAGGGCCTCAGGCTACAGATAATGTTGCGGTTACTGATTTACTGCCTTCTGGATACACTTATGTTTCTTATACTGCAACAGCTGGAAGTTATGATGCTCTAACAGGACTTTGGAATGTAGGAAACATGCCTGTTGCGTCCAATCATACTTTACAAATCACAGCGACAGTCAATCCAGCAGGAAATTATACGAATACTGCCGAAATAACGGCCAGCAGTCAGCCCGATCCTGATTCGACTCCGAATAACGGAATTACAAATGAAGATGATTACGCTGAAGCTACGACAACACCAACAGCACAATCCTCTGACCTGTCATTGACTAAAACAGTGAACAATAGTACTCCATTAACTGGATCTCCTGTGACTTTCGCAATTGTCGTAACCAACAACGGCCCACAAGACAATACTGGTGTTCAAATAACAGATTTACTGCCTTCTGGATATACTTATAGCAGTTTTACAGTTTCTACAGGAACTTATAATCCAACAAATGGAATATGGAATATTGGTAATTTAACGAATGGCGAATCAGAAACATTACAGATTACCGCTATTGTAAATGCTTATGGAGATTATTTAAATATTGCCGAAGTTACCGCAGCGAATCTTCCTGATCCAAACTCAACTCCAAACAATGGTGTTCCAACAGAAAATGATTATGCAACAGCCTCCATAACGCCAACAGCACAATCCGCAGATTTATCGTTAACTAAAACCGTTAACAATGCTGATCCGTTGGTTGGATCTTTAGTTACTTTTGAAGTAGTTGTAACGAATAATGGTCCGCAGGATACTTCAGATGTAACTGTTACTGATTTACTTCCAAATGGTTATACGTATTCTAATTTTACCATTTCCACAGGAACTTACAACCCTGTAACAGGTTTATGGACGATTGGTAATTTAATTAACGGAAAATCAGAAACATTACAAATTTTAGCTGTAGTAAATCCAACAGGCAATTATGTAAACGTCGCAGAAGTAACTGCAAGCGCACTACCCGATCCTGACTCTACTCCGAACAACAGTGTTACTACTGAAGATGATTACGCAACAGCAACAGTCACTCCAAATGCACAGGCAGCTGATTTAGCTTTAACGAAAACAGTCAATAATCCAACACCACTTGTTGGTTCTCCTGTTATTTTCGAATTAATAGCAACCAATAATGGTCCTCAAAATACAACCGGAGTTGAAATAACAGATTTACTTCCTTCCGGATATACTTTTGTGAATTACAGTACCACAAAAGGAACTTATAATGCGACAACCGGAAAATGGACAATTGGTTCATTCCTTTATGGGGATTCTCAAGTTTTAAGGATAACTGCCATTGTCAATCCTGCAGGTAATTATGTAAACATTTCAGAAGTAACTGCCAGCAGTTTACCGGATCCAAATTCAACTCCAAACAACGGAGTTCCGACTGAGAATGACTATGGAACAGCTACCACAGCTCCTTTAGGACAATCAGCAGATTTATCTTTAACTAAAACAGTAAATAATGCTACTCCGTTAATCGGTTCTTCTGTAACTTTTGAAATTGTTATTTCTAATAATGGTCCGCAAAATACAACAGGAGTCGAAGTTACAGATCTATTGCCTTCTGGATATACATTTAGTGGTTTTACCGCAACAAAAGGGACTTATAACAATATCACCGGAAAATGGAATATTGGTTCTTTGGTGAATGGGGATTCTCAGACACTACAATTAACCGCTATTGTAAACGCAACTGGTAATTATTTAAATACAGCCGAAGTTACTGCCAGCAGTTTACCGGATCCAAATTCAACGCCAAACAACGGAGTTATTACCGAAGACGATTATGCAAGTGTTTCAACTTCACCAATAGTCCCTATAGCCGATCTCTCTCTGGTAAAAGCTGTGGTTGGAGGTAATTTGAGTCCGATATTTGGAGCTACCATTACATTCGAAATAACCGTAACCAACAGTGGTCCGCAAAACGCAACTGGTGTACAGGTAAAAGATCTTTTACCAAGCGGTTACGAATATGTAGTTTACAGTTCAACTGCAGGGCAATATTATAACACTACAGGAATTTGGGATATTGGAACCATACCAAACGGGGCTTCTGAATCTTTATTGATAGGCGCAAAAGTCAATACTACCGGAGTTTATCAGAATGTAGCCGAAGTTTATGCTTCGAACGAACTGGATCCTGATTCAACTCCAAACAATAATGATAGCAGCGAAGATGACATCAGTTCTGTATTATTGAATCCGGTTCCTGCCGTTGCTGATCTTTCTATTGAAAAAAGGGTAATCAATGATATTCTAACGCCAAATGTTGGCTCACTAATTACATTCTCTATTACAGTAACAAATTCAGGTCCTAGTATCGCTACGGGTGTTACTGTCAAAGATGTTCTGTCTTCCGGATATGAATATGTATTTTATAATTCGACTTCCGGAGCATACGACCGCTTTACCGGAGAATGGAATCCAGGAATTATTCTTCCAGGAAACAGTCACACTTTATTGTTGAATGTTAACGTAAAAAGTCCAACCGGTACACCAGATGAATACTTAAATAGTGCCGAAGTAATGACTTCAGATCAATTTGACCCTGATAGCACTCCTGGAAATGGAGTAACTACAGAAGATGATTACGATAGTATTTCGGTTACACCAGTAATTGTAATGGCAGATTTATCAATCAGTAAAACGGCATTAAACCAAAATAATGTTTATGATGTTGGTGCGACCGTTATTTTCACTGTTACTGTCAAAAACGATGGTCCTGCCAATGCCAGCGGCGTCATGGTTAAAGATTTACTTCCGGCCGGATTTACTTATTTAACCAGCAGTCCTACCAGCGGTTTATATAATTATGTTACAGGAGTTTGGAATGTTGGTAATATTGCTACTGGAACCGATCAGTCACTCGATATTTATACTCGTGTAAATCCGCCATCGGGAACCGCAAATGAATACACCAACGTAACCGAAGTTATTGCCAGTAACCTGCCCGATCCGGATTCCACTCCAAACAACGGAGTGACAACAGAAGACGATTACGACAGCTTAACCATCAATGTTGCCGTAGCCGATTTGAGTCTGGAAAAAACGGTCAGCAATAAAAACGCTAATGTCAACGATGTCGTAACTTTTACGTTACAGCTTAACAATGAAGGGCCAAGTACCGCAACAGGAGTCGCTGTTGAGGATATTATTCCGCTTGGTTACAAGAATATTTCGAACATCAATAATGGCGGTATTTTTAGTCTGAATACCATCAAATGGGTAAACTTAACCGTTCCTGTAGGTGGAATCACGTTAACTTATCAGGCTACTGTCGCTAATCCGATCGGATTGGAAAGTGTTGATTATGTCAATACAACCCAGGTTACAGCAAGCAATCAGTTTGATCCTGATTCAACGCCAAACAACGATAACGGAGATCAAAGCGAAGACGACGAAGATTCTGAATCTATCAGCATTCCTTCTACTGATATTGCCATCAATAAAGAAGTAGATAAAACAGATGTTCCAATGGATACTCAGGTAACTTTTACAATCACTGCTGAAAATCTCGGCAATCTAACAGCCACAAACGTAGAAGTTCAGGATATACTGCCAAAAGGATATTCGTTCGTAAGTTCAACTGTTACTTCAGGAACTTATGATGTTAAAACTGGTATCTGGAACATTCCGACAATTAATGCAGGAGCTTTACAAACGTTGACTTTAACTGTAAAAGTGGTTGATTTTAATGATTATCTGAATACAGCTCATTTAACAAAACTGGATCAGATTGACACCAATTCGGCAAATAATCAGGACAGTGCTACGGTTTCTCCAAATTGTCTGAAAATTTACAACGAGTTTTCACCAAATGACGACGGTCAGAACGACTTCTTCTACATTGATTGTATTGACAGATATCCAAACAATCAACTGGAAATCTTTAACCGCTGGGGCAATCTGGTTTATTATAAAAAAGGCTACAACAATACTTGGGACGGAAAAGCAGACGGTTCTGCCAAAACACTTCCTGAAGGAACCTATTTCTATATTCTTGATTTAGGAGATGGATCTAAAAAAACCTCTGGATGGCTTTATCTAAAATAAAATCACCCCGAAAAACAAAATTAAGAATAGGATTAACCAAAATAAATTGGCTATGATTAAAAATATAAAAAAGGTTTTCGCGCTACTCACTCTATTCTCGGTATATGGAGCCTTTGCACAGCAAGACCCACAATATACGCAGTACATGTACAATACGCTCACAGTGAATTCTGCTTATGCGGGTTCGCTCGGCCATTTAGCTATAACAGGAATTTATAGAACACAATGGGTTGGTATTGAAGGCGCTCCGGATACACAAAGTTTTACTCTCGATACTCCGGTCGGAAAAAATGTCGGTCTTGGAATTTCGATTGTAAACGAAGAAATCGGACCAACAGAAGAACAATACTTAGATGCCAACTTCTCTTATACCATCAAATCCGGTGAATCTCATAAACTCTCTTTTGGAATAAAAGGAGGCGGACGTGTTATCAATATCGATTGGTCCAAAGGAAGCCACAAAGATCCCGATGTACAATTTCGTGAAAACATAACCAATAAATTCCTGCCTGTTGTCGGAGCTGGGTTATACTGGCACGGCGAACGAGATTATATCGGACTTTCTGTTCCTAATTTTATGACCCGAGAGCGGTATACTTACGACGATATTGCCGATGATCTGGTTAACGAAAGAATGCACTTGTATCTTATTGGAGGAATTGTTTTTGATCTTTCGGCACATACAAAATTCAAACCTGCCGTTTTGGTCAAATATGTTGCCGGCGCTCCTCTTATTGCCGATTTCTCCGCCAATTTTATGTTCAACAATGCGCTAACACTGGGAGCTTCTTACCGTACCTCAGATTCGGTAAGCGGACTTATCGGAATCCAAATCACTCCAATGATTATGGCTGGATATGCTTATGATTATACCACAACAGCATTGCAGAATTACAACAGCGGTACGCATGAGATCATGCTTCGTTTTGAACTGGTTTCACGCAAAAAAGGACTTAAATCACCAAGATTCTTCTAATACGGATAGTCTATGAAAAGAACAATTACTATACTCGCATTATTGGTCATACAGCTAATTCATTCACAGACCAAGAACAAAACTGCCGATGCTCTTTTTGATAAGATGTATTATGTTGAGGCCGCCAAATCGTATGAACTTTCTATAAACAATGGAGATGCTTCAAAAGAAATACTTCAAAAACTTGGAGATGCTTATTATTTCAATACCAAAATGACAAGTGCTTCAAAATGGTACGGAAAACTAATTGCCGAATATCCGAACGAAGTTTCTGCCGAATATCTATTTCGTTATGCTCAATCTCTACAGGGAATTCAGAATTATGAACTCGCCAAAAAATGGATGAAGGCTTTCGCCGAAAAACAAAAATCGACTGATGCAAGAGCCAAGAACTTTTCACTAAAAAACGTAACACTCGAAGATATCGAAAATATCAAACCTTCTTTTCTTCTGGAAAATCTTGATGTTAATTCTGCTTATTCCGATTTTGGCCCAATGTATTACAAAGGCGATTTGGTTTACTCCACTACTATTGATTCTTCTTATTGGAAAACAAATAAATACGGATGGAATGATCAGCCTTATTTAAATATGCAATTGGGTAAAATCAGTGAAACACAGTCAAATGTTACTTTTAAAGAAAAATTCGGAAAAGAAATCACTACACAGTATCATGAAGCCTGCATTGCTTTTTCTCCAGACGAAAAAACGATTTATTTTACCCGAAACAATTATAACGGAAAACTAAAACGCGACAGCAAAGGCATTAATAATCTGAAAATTTTCTCAGCAACAGCATTTGAAAACAATAACGGAACGGTTTCTTGGAAAGACATAAAAGAATTGCCTTTTAACAGCGATAATTATTCCGTTGGACATCCTACGGTAAGTAAAGACGGTAAAAAGCTCTATTTTGTTTCCGATATGCCGGGTACAATTGGTTCTACAGATATTTTTGTAGTGGATATTTTAGGCAATAATCAATTTTCAACGCCGAAAAATTTGGGAGAAAAAATAAATACAACCGGACGCGAAATGTTTCCTTACATTACAGATCAGGCGCTCTATTTTTCCTCTGATGGATTTTTGGGTTTAGGAGGTCTCGATGTTTTTGAAAGTCGAATAAATGACGGTACTTTTGATGTTCCTGCCAATTTAGGCGCGCCATTAAACAGTAATCGGGACGATTTTGGTTATATCGTAAACGAAACCACGAATAAAGGTTTTGTATGTTCCAACAGAAAAACAGGAAAAGGAGATGATGATATTTATTCTTTCGAAAGATCCTGCAACCAAGCCATAAACGGTTATATTTTTGATGCTATTTCAAACAATAGAATAGCCGGAGCCATGGTAATATTAAAAAATTCAAACGGCATCAAAGTTGCTGAAACTGTTTCTCAACTCGACGGAAAATACGATTTTAACAACGATGTAAATTGTAATACTGCTTATACCGTTGAAGTCTCAAAAGAGAACTATAATAACAATACTAAAGCCATTACAACAGCAAACAGTTCTGGAAAAACCGAAGCTTTAATTGGTTTAGATCCGGCTTTAATTGCACGTGAAAATGGTGTTTTAAAAATAAAAATCGGCATTATTTTCTTTGATTTAGATAAATCTAACATTCGTTATGATGCTGCAATAGAATTAAACAAAGTCGTTCTTTTGATGCATCAATACAACAATGTAGTAATCAAAATCGAATCTCATACCGATTCTCGTGCCAATGATCAATACAACTTAGAACTGTCCGACAGAAGAGCAAAAGCCACCAGAGATTATCTAATTTCACAGGGAGTTGCGCCGGAGCGAATTGAAAGTGCCATTGGTTACGGAGAAACACAACTCATCAATAATTGCTCAAACGGAGTTCCTTGTACCGACGCACAGCATCAAATGAACCGAAGAAGCGAATTCATTATCACAAAAATGTAGACTGCTAAATTTTAGACTTCAGGTTTTACATTTTAGATTCTAAGCAGTGCGTTTAGGATTTGAGATTTATATTATGGAATTTGATTTCCAAAGTTTTGGAATTTGGCTTTTTAAATATTGGAATTTACCCCTTTCTATTTTTCAGCCATTTATCAATCGGTTCAATAGCGGTATTAATAAGAATGACGATAAGTGTACAGATTAAAGCTTCTAAGAAATAACCAGAAGCGGCAATACTTCCAATAGCTGCGCTGCACCAAATTGTGGCAGCAGAATTTAGTCCGTGTACATTATCGCCTTCGCGAAATATAACTCCTGCACCTAAAAATCCAACTCCCATTACTACTTGGGCAGTAATACGAGTTACGTCAATATTCGCTTCAGTTTCTGCTACTTTAATCGACAGCAGCACAAAAGTAGCAGCCCCAATGGCTACAAGCGTATTGGTCTTCAATCCCGTTTCTTTGTGATGCCATTGTCTTTCGAAACCAATAATTAGTCCTGCAATTGCTGCTACTACAAGACGCATTAAGAATTCAATCGTACTCAATTTTCTATTTTATTGAAGTTTAACACACAGCCACTCGCCTTTTAAAACCAATTTGTCATCAACAAAAGCTTCTCCTGCCTGTTTGATAATTTTTTCGCTTAAGCGAATATTCTTTACAACGAATTTTACTAACTTTTTGAATTCTACGCCAGCAAAAAACTCAACATTATCTAAACTCACCAAACCAAAAACACCATCGGCAACTCCCAAAAGCTTCACTCCTGCGCCACCAACTTGTGCCATAGCCTCAATTAAAATAGTTCCGGGAACAAAACTAAATTCTGGAAAACTGCCCTGAAGCCAAACATCTTTTTCTGTAAAGGTCTTTAAACCAACGATTGTTTCGGTTGTATACGAGATAATTTCATCCACAAACAAAAATGGGGCTCTGTGTGGAATTAAATCTTCTATCTTCTGACTCATGATTTTTATTTTTGAACAATGTACGAATCTGAGCCGAGATAGACAATATTAAAATTCGATCTCCTCTAAATGCTCATCAAATTCTTTTTTTTGAATTAATATTTATGTCGCCTCGCTGAGGCTTTTTCTCAAGCGGTGAAATAGATTTCTATAAATATCAAGTTCCTCTGAAACTATCAGCAATATTAAGGATCTCCAGAGGAATTTGATATTTATAGCCTGAAAATCCACCTTAGAATAAAGCTCCAGCAGAGCGAAATATTAAATTAAAAGTCTAATCAAAATTGTAAATTTTCTAAACAAACATAGTTCGAAATAAAAAAGCTGTCCCTTCTCTGAGACAGCTTTTCACGTTATTAACTCTAAAATCACAAAGCTTTTATTCATTCAGTAAAACAAAACTTTTAGCATTTGCTTTGATTTTAGTTCCTTCAAAATCAATATCGATAATTCCTGCTTTTCTTGGTGAAACACCGCTATTGCTAAAATGAGTATGCAACACATATTTCATTTTTCCTTTCTTATCATAAAAAACATCACCATGACCAGCTCCGTTAATTCCAACATCTTTTTTACTAATGATTGGACTATCTGCTGCTTTCTCCCAAGGACCATACGGACTTTTTGCTGTTGCATATCCTACTGCATAATCTGGATTTCTAAAATCATTGGCAGAATAAATCATATAATACAAATCGTTATGTTTTAGCACTGTTGGGCCTTCTGTAACCGGCCAAGATACATTTTGAGTATTTTCCCAAGGAAGAGTTCCCGAAATGCATTCTTTCAGCGTTTCATCTTTAATTCCCGACAGATCATCTTTTAATTCTGCAACAAAGATTCGGTTTCCGTTAGTCAAACGTACGTGATAAAGGTATTTTCGACCGTCCTGATCAACAAAAACAAACGGATCAATCTGATTCCCCAAATTAAACATTGGAGCCTTAAAATCGCTTTTAAATGGCCCAAGTGGATTCTCACTGCTTGCGATGGCAATATTCTCATCGGCAGTATAAATCATGTAGAATTTATTGTTGTATTTAAAAACCTGCGGCGCCCAAAAACCTTTTGTTCCAAATGCGTCTCCTTTTTTAAGCGCCAATCCGTTTTGTGCTCCAACAGGACCTTTCCATTTTTTTAAATCGGTTGAAGTGTACACCATAAATCCTTCTCCGTTTAGTGGCGTTTCTCCAGTTGTCGTTCCGTACAAATAATAAACTCCATTGTCAAAAAAAATAGTCGGATCTGCCAACAGAATCGGAGACTCGTTTTGAACTGTTTTTTTAACCGTTTCTTTCTCTTGAGAACAGCAAACAAAGACACAAAGCAGTGCAAATAAGCTAAAATACTTTTTCATTATCATTATTAAACTTTTTATTTAATTAAATTAATTTTAAAAACTAAATATCAAATAGTTAAACATTAACTATAGAAAAAATCTATAATAGAAAATCAGCCGAAAAACCATCATTTTATCGAAAAAAATCTATTTCAATTTTGTAAAAAAGAAGTTCCAAAATCTTCGTAAAAAAAGGTCTTCTACTCCTAACTTTTTAACTCATAACTTATCACTTTTGAGATGAAAATTGATACAAAGAAACTGTATGATACTTCTCTCCTGCTTTTAACGTTATTGGAGCAAATTTTGGCTGGTTTGGAGCATCTGGAAAATGCTGTGTTTCAAGAGCAAAAGCTGTCCTAAAATCATCTTTCGCTCCTGATTTAAAGGTATTTTTACTCTGCATAAAATTTCCGCTATAAAACTGTAAACCAATTTCTTCTGTATAAACATCTAAAGTAATACCTGAAACATCTCCTTTTATTGTTGCTGCATGAATAAAACCATCTTTTTTAACGGTATTGAGAACATAATTATGATCGTACCCCTTCCCAAATTTCAGCTGATCATCTTTGGTTTCTATTCTTTCACCAATGGTATGTTTTGAAGTAAAATCAAAAGGCGTATTTTTTACAGATTTTAATTCACCAGTCGGAATCAAACCTTCGTCCACTGGCGTAAATTTATCTCCATAAATCTGTAATTGGTGATTTAGAATCGTACCGCTTCCTTCCCCATTTAAGTTAAAAAAGGCATGATTGGTTAAGTTGACAATGGTGGTTTTATCTGTTGTCGCTTCGTATTCCATCCTCACGGCATTATCATCTGTAAGTGTGTAAGTCACTTTTACATTTAAATTTCCGGGAAAACCTTGTTCGCCATCTGGTGAAAGATAAGTAAAAACCAAAGTATTTTCGTTTGTCTTTGCAGCATTCCAAACCACATCCTGAAACCCTTTTACACCGCCATGCAATGCATTTTTTCCATTGTTTAAAGGAATTTGATACTGCTTTCCTTCCAATGTAAATTTCCCTAATGCAACTCTGTTGCCTACCCTTCCAATTGTAGCGCCAAAATATGGCTCAGTTGAAGTTTTAAAGCCTTTTACACTGTTCATTCCGACCACAACATCAGTCGGTTTTCCGTTTTTATCATTCACCCACAAACCTACCAATCGCCCACCATAGTTGGTAAACGCAGCTTTAATCCCTTTGTTTTCGATCCAATACAAACCCACTTTTTTACCGTCGATGATAGTATCGAAATTTTTGGTTTCCAAAACTGTTTTTACCGAATCTATAGCAATTTCAGCGGTATTATCTTTTGAAACTGAATTTTCTTTTTTACTGTCTTTACAATTGAATTGCAAAAGTGCCAATATTAAAACCGCAGTAATCTGAATATTTTTCATTTATCGAATTTTAAAATTTTGCTATTATTTTGACGGAATTGCCAGTTTGGTTTCTTCACTCACTGGCTCACCTAAAACTGGATATCCATTTATATCCCAATCAATTCTTTGCATTCTTGGAGATCTTTTGTTTCCGCAACCCTCTCCTGGATTGGAATTGGCGTGATACAAAATCCAATCTTCTTTTCCGTCTGGAGATTTGAAAAATGAATTATGTCCTGGCGCATAAACTTTATTTTTTTCTGATTGTTTGAAGATGGGTTCAGGAGATTTTTTCCAAGCATATGGATCTAACAGATTATCTCCGCCATTAAAAGCCAACAATCCCAAAGCATAAAAGTCAGTCCAACAGCCACTTGCTGAAAACACAATGAAAATTTTACCGTTTCTTTCTAAAAACTGAGGACCTTCATTCACATTCACCTGAGGCGGATTTACATCATCATGTAAAGCGCCATGTGTTTCCCAGTCATACGTTGGTGCAGCAATCATCACTCTGTCACCATCGATTTCTAACGGATTCTTCATTTTAGCGATATAAATATTCTGCTGACCGTTGGTATCTCCTTCCCAGCCTGCCCAAATCATGTACAATTGTTTTTTATGTTCGAAAACATTTCCGTCGATTGCCCACTTATCGGTTTTTGCTGCGATTTTGCCTTTAAATTTGAAATTTCCTTTAAACGGATCTGAGGATTTGTTCTCCAAAACATACATTCTGTGATTGTTGTTATCACCGTTATCTGCAGCAAAATAACAATACCATTTTCCGTTAATGATATGAAACTCAGGAGCCCAGATTTCTGCCGAATAATTAGTGTTTTTAGGCGGTGCCCAGATTACTTTACTTTCAGCATTTTTAATATCCGACAAGTCTTTTGCTTTCCACAAAACCAGTTTATTTCCAAGCGTATTGGTATAGTAATAATAACCTTTGTAATATGTACTGTAAGGATCTGCTCCCGCCGGCAATATTGGGTTTGTAAATGTTTTTTGCTGCGCAAAACTTATTGTCGTGAACAGGAAAAGAAATAGGTATTTTTTCATTTTAGTTTTTTTATTTGAATTTTTCCCGCAGATTTGACAGATCATGCAGATTATTTTATCCGCTAAATCTGCCAAATCTGCGAGAGGAAAAAATCATTTTTGATTCAAAGCATTTATAACTTCTGTATTGACTTTATTTACAGCCTTGAAATCCATTTTGTCAACTTTACGATCGTAAGTCATAAAACCGTTTACTTCACCTTCCACATCGGTTGTTTGAGTGTAGACTGCTGCAGAGAATCCCGTTTTAACGTATTTTCGAAGCATTTCCGCGTACTTTATGTATTCGGTGGTAACTTCACCCGCATTTTTAAATTTAATGTAACCCCAGTTGTCATTTGCTCTCCAAAGATGTCCTTCAAGCGGCAAACCGATTCCTCCATATTCTCCTAGTACTGTAACTCTTCTGGCATCATACAAATACATTTCTGGACCTGGGTAATTATGCAAATCCAAAATATCGCCCGTTTGAAAATGATTTCCTCCACTTGCAGAGTTAATCAAACGAGTTGAATCGTGGTTCTTTGTCCATTCTGTAATTTCGACGGTTTTAAATTGTCCCCAAGCTTCATTAAACGGAACCCAAACCACAATACTTGGATAAGAATACAAATGATCCATGATTTCTCTCCATTCTTTTCTATAGATTTCCTCAGACTTTGCAGAACGTTGCAACTCTGTTGCATCAAAGTATTTTCTGTTTTGCCAGATTGGCTGCTCGTCTCCGCTTGGCATATCCTGCCAAACCAGAATTCCCAGCTGATCACAATGCGTATACCAGCGTTCCGGCTCTACTTTTACGTGTTTACGAATCATATTAAAACCTAATTCTTTTGTTTTTATGATGTCGTATTTTAAAGCCTCGTCAGTTGGAGCGGTGTACAATCCGTCTGGCCACCAGCCTTGGTCTAAAGGTCCAAATTGAAAATAATCTTTGTTGTTTAGCTGCATTCTCAAAATACCGTTTTCATCTCTTTTGGAAGAAATTTTACGCATCGCAAAATAACTTTTCACCTCATCAACCACTTTGTTTTTGCTAATCAAGCGAATTTTAGTCTGATACAAAAACGGACTTTCAGGCGACCATAATTTTGGATTACTTAGTACAATATCATTGCTTTCTCCAATTACCGCTTTTTCTTTTGCAATTTCTTTTCCGTTATCAAAAACAGCTATTTCCACCACATCTCCCTTTTCTGATCCATTTACCTCAGCTTTGATGCTGATAATATTTTGGTCGATATTTGGAGTCGTTTTTAAAGCTATAATATTTTTAGCATTTACTGGTTCAATCCAAACCGTCTGCCAGATTCCGGTAACAGGTGTGTACCAGATTCCTTCTGGATTTTTAACTTGCTTTCCTCTTGGCTGTGGTCCGTCATTGGATGGATCCCAAACTTTTACAACCAGCTTTTGATTTTTTCCTTTTTGAACAAATGGCGTAATATCAAACGAAAACGGCGTATAACCTCCCATATGAGAACCGACTTTTACATCATTCACAAAAACCTCTGTTTTCCAATCTACAGCACCAAAATGCAACAGAATGTTTTTGCCACTCCATCCAGATTCAATAGAAAAACTGGTTTGGTACCAAAGTTCATTTTTAGAACCAACTTCTTTCATCACTCCGGACAAACTGGATTCAGCTGCAAACGGAACCAGAATTTTCCCATCATATTTTGAAGGCGCTGTTTTTCCGAATTCCTGAATACTGTAATTCCACAAACCATTCAGATTCTTCCATTGGCTTCGCTCCATAATCGGACGGGGATATTCAGGTAACGTTTTATTCGGATCAACCTGTTCTGCCCATTTGGTCTTGATTTTGTCTCCCTGCGGTTTCCATTGCGCATTTACCATCAAAACAGATAATAAAGCGATAAAAACGATACTTTTTCTTTTCATATCCTATAATATTTGAGATTTTACACTCCCATTTTTTTCAAACCATATAAGTCATGTAAGTTCATTTTAGTTTAAGCAACGGTTGTTAAGCATTGCCAAGAAAATATAAGTTTTGACTTTCAAACTAAAACTAAACTTAATATGAACTTATATATCTTATATGGTGAAAATATTTATCTAAACTAAAATTGAATTACCAGACTTATCTCCACATAAGCCTGGTAATTACTGAACTAAACTAACTTAACTAACCATATTTTTGATTTATGAGTTAAGGGGTATGAGTTATTTGTTATGCGTCAACTAAAAATTGTTATTGTGTTTTTTAATGATAAAACGTTAACTTATCTCACCTAACTTCTAACTCAAAACCCTTAACTCATAACTTCTAACTTCTAACTCAAAACCCTTAACTCATAACTTCTAACTTCTAACTTCTAACTCATAACTCATAACTTCTTCGTAAGGTCGAATTTCTTCACCAAACTGTCGTATTCTTTTTTAGAGATTGTAATCATGCAGCCGTGGCGTACTTTTTCTGGGAGACTGTATTTGTCCCAGTCCGAGAAAAAAGTGTAGCCTGAGGCTTGATACCAAGGTCCGTTTAGGTTATCTGCGATAGATAATCCATACGAAACTCCCGGATATTGTTCGTAATACATATACCATATTTTATCATCAGGAGAAGGAATCAGCATTGGCGCTTCTCTGAAGTTTGGACTGATAGATTGCTGGGGCAAAGAATAAGGTCCTAAAAGATTTTTTGATTTGGCAATTCGGATTGTTTTTCCGGTTGTCCAATACAAAGTTGGATATGTTTCGTCTTTAATCACAGCGTAGTAGGAATCGCCGACTTTACGAATAAAAACATCAATTGTTCCCATATCCCAGTCAAATAAACGATTTGGAGTTCCTTCGAAAGTTTTCAAATCTTTAGACAAAACATACAAAGTGCGCTGACTTGCCCAATAACGCTCTCCGTCTTCTTTTGTTCCTTCCAAATGTGGCGTGTGCCATGTCATGATAAACTTTTGAGAAGGTTCGTCATAATACAATTTTGGTGCGCCAATTCGCTGTAAAGCGTTTGAATAATCTGGCGTGCTTTTTAAATCTGGCGTATAATCTGAATGTTTTTTCCACGTAATCAAATCATCCGAAACCCAGATATTGATTGATTTTGCATCGTCTCCTGTATTCCCTGCAATATAATATTTCCCGTCTGGGCCTTTACAGATGTCGGGATGTCCTTTGTATTCTTCAAAAACGCGTTTTCCGTTATTCAGATTTTCCCAATGAAGTCCATCCAAACTAACAGAATAATACAATCTGCCATAATCGTTATGCGTCATGTGCGCAAACAAATAGGCTTCGTTTTTTGGTTTCTCATTTCCTTTAACTTGTCCGGGTGGGTCTGGTTGTTGTGCTTTCGCAAAAAATCCAACTAGAATTGTCGCTAGAAAAAAGAGTTGCTTTATTGTGTTTTTTTTCATGTTGCTAAAAATTAAAATGTTTTTGCCACAGATTTCACAGATTAAAATGATTTTTTAAACACATAGAGACATAGCTTTACTTTGTCTACAAAAGGCATTTCATTTATTAAAATACACATAGCTCTATGTGTGAAAGCGAGCTTTTTCTATACTCTCAAAAAAGAAATAATAAAATCTATGTTTCTATGTGTTTAATTTTTTCGCCACAGATGTTAATCATTTTAATCTGTGGCAAAAAAGATCTAACTTTCTAAAAATCTAGGAAGTCTAACAATCTATTTTTTATTCGCCTCAGCAGTCATCTTTTTAATCAAATCTGTTTCTGCTTGAATATATGGCGTTCCGTCTGTATGTAAAATATCGTGAAACCATAATTTTGGTTCTGCAGTGTAAGTTTTCGTCCAGCTGTCCCAAGCATATTTGGTTTGCGTTTTTCCATCAACAAATCCCCAGTTGATCATACCAACATTGTATTTTCTGGCAAGAGGTAAAAATCCTTCGAAAGTGCTTCCGTTTGGTCTTGCCATATATTCTGTACAGATCAATGGTTTTCCGTAACGTTGTAATTGTTTCACTACTCTTTCGAAATCTGCTGGTTTATCATAATTGTGGAAAGAAACAATATCAGATTGTTCAATCTGCATTTGGTGCATTGGTTTCATTTTAGCTTCGTCGCTCCAATCTCCAACCCAAACTCCTGAAGTTAAAGGCTGTGACGGATTGCTTTCTCTTGCCCAGACAAAAACATCTTTTAAAAGTGGCAGAATCAAATCAACTTTATTTTTTATTTCTACTTTTTCATAAGATGGCCCTGTCATATTATCCGGTTCGTTCCAAACATCCCATCCTAAAATTCGTTTATCATCTTTAAAGTGAGCTACAGTTTCTTTTACATATTTTTCTAAACGAGGATATTGTGTTTTATCCTGAAGTGTTTTTTGTCCCGGAGACTGCACCCAGCCTGAATTGTGAGTATGCGGTTTTGGAGCTCTTTGTTTTCCTAAAGCAGGAAACGGATCCCAGCAGGAATCAAACAGTACAAAAAGCGTTTTAATATGATGCTTGTCTGCGATTTCAAGAAACTGGTCCATGCGTTTGTACAAACCTTCTGCATCTTGCTGGTGCAATAAGTCATGCAAATAGACACGCATAACGTTCATGCCTAAGTTTTCTGCCCAGCCTAATTCCTGATCAATTCTTTTGGGATCAAAAGTAGCGGACTGCCACATCTCTAACTGATTTATAGCTGTGCTAGGAGAATAATTTGCCCCAACCAACCAAGGCTGTTCTGCATACCATTTATCGGCCTGATCTTTTGTCCAGATTTCTCTTTTTTCAACCATCACGGTTTCCTTTTTACTTTCTTCAGCAGTATTCTTTTTGTTGTTACAGCTTAGCAATACTAATCCTGCCAACAATACTGTCAGACCCAATTTTACTTTCTTCATTACAATTTTCTTTTTTTGAACAATCGTTCTTTTATGATAAGGGAATCAGAGTTATAAATCTGATTCCCAAAAAATCAACTTTAACACATTTGTTATTTGTCCTATCCATTATCTTAATTTAAATCAGCTTTAATCTGTATGAATCTGCGTGAAAAAATGAATTCGACAAAAGTATTTCACGCAGATTTTAAAAGATTTCAGCAGATTAAATTAGATTATACTTGTTGAATGAAACCATTTTAAGCTATTTCACTCCATACATAATTTTAATATCCTGAGTTTTGCTCCAGATTTGGATTATTATCTACATCCACTTGCGGAATTGGCATCCTATGATTTTTACCCACTTTGAAGTTTTTAAAATCTGAATCACGAAGTGCGATTTTGTCAACAGCAGCCTGAGTATTCAAATCACCCCAACGTTTTAAGTCTTCCCAACGAACACTTTCTCCGCATAATTCCAAAACTCTTTCCATTTTCAAACGTTCTAAGAACTTGTCATGATCATTACCAATTTCAGGATGTGCAACAGCCAACGTATTCATGTTTACACGGGCTCTTACCTGATCAACATATTGATAAGCTTCGGCAGTACTTCCTAATTCGTTTAAAACTTCTGCATAACGCAATAAGATATCTCCATAACGAACCAGTCTGTAATTTACCTGGCTGTAATAATCTTCATTATCTCGGTAATAATCACGGCTTCCTTTTCTGAACCAAGCTTCATCATTGTTCCATTCCCAGTTTCTGTTATAGGTTTTGTCTCCAAAATCAGCTAATAACTGCGGGTAGTACAATGTCCATCTCAAACGAATATCCAAATTACCGTCTTTGTTTTTTTCTTGTTTAAAAGCATTTACGAGCCAAAAACGAGCTTGGCCATCAGACCATCCAATTCCTCTTGGCGCAAAAAACTGACAACGGTTACTGGAAACTGCCGCATTTTGATCTTCTCCAGTTCCTCCTTTTCTTTGGTCTCCAAACTGGATTTCAAAAATAGATTCGCTGTTGTTTTCATTTACATCTGTAAAATTGTCTCTGTAGTTCGCCACCAAACTGTATCTTGCACCTGGGCCGGTAATCAAATATTCTAAAGCTGTTTTGGCTTCAGACCATTTACGTTGTTGCATGTATAATTTTGCTAAAAATGCTTTTGCTGCTCCTTTATCAGGTCTTCCCGTCTGATCTGTTCCCCATTTTGCTGGTAAATCATCAAAAGATTCATTCAAATCTTTTTCAACCTGAGCCCAGATTTCATCCACCTTTTTTTGCTGTGGTAAATCTGCCGGCGTAGAAGGATCTAAAACCAATGGAACATCTTCCCAAATCACGGCTAAATAATAGTAATGTAAGGCTCTGAAAAACTTAGCCTGAGCAATTATTTTCTTTTTATCATCTTCATTTTGGAAAGTGATATTTGGAACATTCGCTAAAACTTGGTTGCATCTAAAAATTGCTTTATAACTGTCTCTCCACGTTACAGCGTTTCCTTCCCAAAAATTATAATTGATGTAATTGAATCTCGTCCAGTCTGCCAATTCCGTCCATGGACTTACACTGTAACCTTCATCAGAAGTCAGGTCTAAACGAAAATACATCCATCTTGCCCAAAGGCCGTCTTTGTAAAACATGGCATAAATAGAGTTTACACCAGCTTGTGCATCACTTTCAGTTTTCCAATATTGGTCCACTGTTATATCATTAGGGCTGTTCAGGTCTAGTTCGTTTTCACAAGCAGTAAAAACAAGACCTAGAAAAGCTGCGGTTAGTATAATTATTTTTTTCATTATGCTATTTTTTTAATTAAAAGCTAAAATCAACACCAAGTGAATACGTTTTAAGATTTGGGAAAGCACCATTATCTACACCTCTTTCGAAAATATTACCATTTGTAAATTCAGGATCTAGACCTTTGTATTTTGTAATGGTAAGAATGTTTTGTGCAGACAATGTCAATCTAGCTCTCGAAATACCTGAATTCTTTAGAACACTTTGAGGCAGATTATATCCAAATCCGATATATTTCAACCTGATAAAATCTCCATTTTCCAAGAAACGGTCACTATCTCCTCTTGAATTTAAAGTGGACCCTTTTGTTACTCTAGGAAAATCGGTATTAGGATTTTCTGGTGTCCAAGGCTGAATACCTGCTCTGTAGTTACTGTTGTCATCAAATCTATCGACAACACTTCTAAATCCATTGTAAACCGTTGCTCCATGCGAAGCAATCCAGTTCATCGAAAAGTCAAAACCTTTGTATTCTGCTCCTGCATTTAAACCCATTTCAAATTCTGGCCACGGACTTCCTACAATAGCTTTATCTGTACTTGTAATTTGTCCGTCTCCATTTACATCTTTAAAACGAATGTCTCCTGGAACAGCATTTGGCATAATTACCTGACCATTTGCATTTTTGTAGTTATCAATTTCCTGTTGGTTTTGAAACAATCCATCAGTCTGCAGTACATACCACATTCCAACTGGATTACCTGCTCTTGTGATGGTATTTCCTGAAATGTTTTCATTTTGACCGTTTCCTAACGAAACCAACTTGTTATTTACTTTTGTAAAGTTGATGGAAGCATTAAAAGAAAAATCGTTGATTTTTTTGCTGTAAGCCAATTCCAATTCAAGACCTTTGTTTTCTACAGTTGCAGCATTTGAAATTGGATTTCCGCCATCATTTCCAGTAGTCAATAAAATTGGAAAACCAAACAATACATCTTGTGTACGTGCAATAAAATAATCTGCCGTAAAACGTAAATCATTATTTAAAACAGCTAAATCTAATCCGAAATTGGTTTGTTTTAATTTTTCCCAACGCAGCTGTGAATTCGATAATTTTACTTGAGCAGCAGAAGAAAACAGGTTTTGATCGTTACCTAACACAATCGCTCCAAAATTGTTTACGAAGCTTTTGTACTCATAATAACCAATATTACCTGAACCTAATTCACCATAACTTGCTCTTAATTTTAAATCTTTAATAAATTCAGATTTAAAGAAAGATTCGTTGCTTACTCTCCACCCTGCAGAAACAGAAGGGAAATTACCCCATTTGTTTGCATCACTGAACCTTGATGATCCGTCACGTCTTAAAACAGCATTTAATAAATAACGATTGTCATAATTGTATTCAATTCTTCCCAGATATGATGCAAGTGCTGCTTCATTGATAAAACCACCAACTACCGGCGAATCTCCCTGATTTAAAACTTCATAATATTGCCCGGTTCCAGAATTCATTGGAAGATTTCTCTTCGTTCCGTAAATCTGATCGTATTTGTCTTTTTGAAAAGTCTGCCCCACCAAAACGGTTAGATCATGTTTACCAAATTCTTTTTTGAACGTCAAAGTATTTTCGAACAACGTAGTCTGCGATCTTCCTTTGTTTTGATCTGTCTGGGATGGATCTATCGGCTGGTTTAAAGTCCAGTTTCCTACTTTTCTCATGAATTTATAAGAATCAAAACTCGTTTCGTACCCAAAATTGAAACGGTATTTCAGCCAAGGAGCAAATTTTAGCTCCGACCAGATGTTTCCTCTAATTCTGAAATTTTCATTTGTAGTATTCGCAAAATCAGCAATTGCAAGAGGATTTGTACCAAAAGTATCCGCAACTCCTTGTTTTCCGTAACCGTATCCGCCAGGATTTGAAGCATCATAAAGCGGAATTGTAGGCGTCATTCTATAAACATCAATAATTGGATTCCCAGACATTTCATCTGTTTTAGAATTACTGATGGCTAAGTTTTCTCCAATACTGAAAATTCCTTTTGTACCACTTGAGTTGACGCGGAATGAAATTCTGTCAAAATCAGTTCCGATAACCGTTCCTTCATTTCCAAAATAATTCGCGGACATAAAAAACGTAGAATTTTCGTTTCCTCCAGAGAAACTAGCATTATAGTCCTGAATCATTCCAGTTCTGAATGTAGCATCTTGCCAGTCAGTATCTACTGTCATATTTAAGTTCTGTCTTGGCAATCCGGCGTTATCATAAGCCATATTGTTCCATTTGGCAAATTCTTCCGTTCCCATTAAATCGTAACGAGGCATAATTTGAAAACTGCTTTTTGCCGAAACTTCAACCTGCAACGGACCCTTTTTTCCTTTTTTAGTTGTAATGATGATTACTCCATTTGCTGCTCTTGAACCGTAGATAGCTGCTGCCGAAGCATCCTTTAAAACCTGAATACTTTCGATATCATTTGGGTTAAAATCTCTATTTCCGGTTGTTACTAAACCATCAATTACATACAAAGGATTTGTATTTTGAAGATTTTTAAGACCACGAATCTCTACATTCGCTTCCTGCCCAGGACGTCCACCGCCACGAACTTTAACTCCCGTAACTAAACCTTGTAATCCGTCTGCCACTGTAGTAACCTGACGTTTTTGAATTTCTTCCGGTTTCACTAAAGAAACAGCTCCCGTAAGATCTTTCTTTTGCTGCGATCCATAACCTACCACAACAATCTCGTTGAGTTTCATGGCATCTTCTTCTAAAGTAATATTGATTGAAGTTCTATTGTTAACTGCAACTTCTGTTGTTTTGTAGCCTTGCGAGCTGAAAACTAATGTTTGATTTCCGCCGACTGCAATTTTGAAGCTTCCGTCAAAATCTGTAGCGGCACCATTTTGTGTTCCTTTTATTAAAACATTCGCAAAAGGAATCGCTTCTCCCGAAGCGGCTGTAACTTTTCCCGTAACCGTGGTCTGTTGGGCAAAAGCGGACTGCAGTAATAAACTAAAGAAAACTAAGAGGTAATATCTCTTCGTTAAAAAGTGAGTGAGCTTTGTTTTCATTGATTTTTGCATTTTAGATAGTTTCATTTCTTTTTGTGGTTTGGTTGGAAATATTGCGTTTTTAATCGTCCGGAAATCGAACAAGTAAAGAATCAATATTCTTTTCTAGTAATAAATTGTTCATTTTGTTTCAAAATTGTTAATGGTTAGATTTTTCAAAGTTTATTTTATTGATAGTCTATTTTTAACCTTAAAATTTTATCAATATCATTTATTTGAAAATTCAAATTAGGCGCTTTTTATTCAAAATAAAATGCTTCATTTGTGTCAATATCTCTCGCAAATGATTCAAATTGTACAAAAAAGGTCAAGATTAACAAGCCTTGCAACATTTTGTAGAATATTGAGACGATTTGCAGAAACATTGATTTCAGCCTAAAAAATAGTCTTATGCGTAAATTCTTTCTTTTTTTACTTTTTAGCATTTTTTCGATACATTTTTCAAATGCTCAGGAATATTATTTTAAACATTTCCAGGTCGAAGAAGGACTTTCTAATAATACGGTATTAACCTCATTGCAAGACAATGACGGATTTATGTGGTTTGGAACTAAAGATGGTTTAAACCGATTTGATGGTTATCGTTTTAAGACGTACAGAAGCAACGGAGATCCGATTCACAGTCTTGGAAGCAATTATATCCAGTCGCTTCATGAAAATAATGGTACAATTTGGGTTGGAACAGACAAAGGTTTGTATCACTATGATAAAAAACAGGATCGTTTTTCTATTTTAAACGAAGCAATCAATGATCGTATCAACGACATCAATCATGACTTAAAAGGTAACATTTGGTTTATTTCTGGCAACATTTTGTATAAGTATGCACCAAATAAGAAAGAAATGACTACTTTCAATCCGAATAAATATTTTATTTCTACTTCTATCACGAGAGATTACAAAGGCGAAATCTGGGCTTCTTCTTTAAATAAGATTTATCATTATTCAGAAGAAAATCATTCTTTTGAAAATATTACCTTAAATCCGCCAGCGAATAAAGCGAATTTCAGAATTACGGTAATTTATGCCGTTGATCCTGAAAACATCGTAATTGGAACACAAGACGACGGAGTTCTGATTTACAATCGAAAAGATAAAACGACAAACGAACTAAAATTTGGCATAAAAGAACCTGTTTTTGTTCGCCAATTTAAGAAAAGAGGAAACGACGAACTTTGGATTGCCAGCGAATCCGGCGTCTATGTTTACAATCTAAAGACAAAAACAGCCGTAAATCTTAAGAAAAATTACAATGATCCGTATGCAATTTCAGACAATGCGGCCTACTCTATTTTGATTGATAAGGAAAACGGCGTTTGGATTGGGACTTATTTTGGCGGTGTCAATTACCATCAAAAACAATATACGCAGTTTAAAAAATACTTTCCGCAGGAAGGCCAGAATTCCATTAGCGGAAGCGCTGTCAGAGAAATTCACAAAGACGATTACGGCGATTTGTGGATTGGAACTGAAGATGCGGGCGTAAATCGTTTTAATCCGAAAACACAGAAATTTACTTCTTATCCTGTTTCCTACTATAATATTCATGCTTTAATGCCAAGAAAAGATAAAATCTGGGTTGGAACTTTTGAGCATGGCTTGGATGTTTTGGATCGAAATTCCGGCAGGATTTTGAAACATTACAGTGCTAATGATGGAAGCGGTCTGCACAGCAACTTTATTTTTTCTTTTTATGAAATGAAAAATAACGATCTGATTGTTGTGACTACGTCTGGTCTTTACCGTTATAATGAACAGGCAGACCATTTTGAAATTCTGAAATTCTTTCCGGAGACTTTTCATTATACCAATTTTAAAGAAGACAGCGATGGCAATCTTTGGGCGGGAAGTTATCGCGACGGTTTGTTGTTTTATAATCCGAAAACCAAAAAGAAAGAGGTTTTTACGTATGATTATAAAAATCCAAACGGAATCAGCAACAATACCATGAATGCTATTTTTGAAGACAGTTCCAAAAATTTATGGATTGCTACAGAAAATGGTTTGAATCTCGTGGATCGCAAAAATCACACTTTTACCAAATTCACGACCAAAAACGGAATGCCAAGCAACGTTTTCTACTCAATCTTAGAAGACGATTCTAAAAATTTATGGTTGACGACTTCCAAAGGTTTGGTAAAATTTGGGCCGGATCATAAAACTATCAAGATTTTTACCACTTCAAATGGCTTATTAAGCGATCAGTTTAATTATAATTCTGCTTTTAAAGATACAAACGGCGATATGTATTTTGGAAACCTCAACGGAATGATCAGTTTTAATCCGAAGCATTTTACCAAAAACAAATACACTCCTTTTATCTATATCACGAATCTTCAAATTAATAATAAGGACATTGAAGTAAACAGCCCCGACTCGCCTATCGAACAGTCTATTTCGTTTATTGAAGAACTGAAACTAAATAACAGCCAATCGTCATTTAATCTTGAGTTCGCTTCTTTAAATTATACTGCGCCGGAACTGACCGAATATTGGTATCAATTGGAAAATGTCAATAATGACTGGGTTTACTTGGGCAGAAACAATAAAGTTTTCTTTACCGAACTGGCTCCGGGAGATTATGTTTTTAAAGTGAAATCCTTAAACAGTTTTGGTGTTTGGAGCAAAGAAGTAAAACTGAAAATCACGATTCTGCCACCGTTTTATGCGAGTACTTTAGCTTATATTCTTTATTTTGTATTAATGTGCGCCGGATTCTACTACATCATTCGTTATTCCCAAAATCTGACTCAGATTAAGAATAACCGCAAAATCAAACATCTGAATGACGAAAAAGAAAAAGAAATCTATCAGGCTAAAATTGACTTTTTTACAAATGTAGCGCACGAAATCAGAACGCCTTTGACTTTGATAAAAGGGCCTTTGGAGAAACTTTTAGGCATGGAATACGAATCGAAAGAAGTGCCTCAACATCTTTCGATTATGAAGAAAAATACTTCCCGTTTATTGAAATTGGTTAACGAATTACTTGATTTTAGAAAATCGGAAATCGGCGGATTGAAATTGACTTTTGTTGAAACGAATATTTCTTCGATGGTTCGAAACTTTCATTTGAGATTCAGCCAGTTAATTGAAGAACGTGGCCTTCAGTTTGAATTAGAATTGGGAGAAAAAGATATTTTTGCTTTTGTAGATAAAGAAGCTTTTAAAAAGATTCTGAGCAATTTAATCAATAATGCCATCAAATACTCAAACGAAAAAGTCATCATTTCTTTGTTTCGAGATGAAAAGAAACTGACTTTAATCGTAAAAAATGACGGAAATGTGATTCCGATTCATTTAAAAGACAAGATTTTTGAACCTTTTTTTAGAGTCGATGACAGCAGTACGGCTTCGGGAACTGGAATTGGGCTTTCTTTGGCGCATTCGTTGGCACAATTGCATAACGGAAATTTGAAATTAGTTGAAGATGTAAATTATAACATTTTCGAATTGACCGTTCCGTTACATCAGGAACAGGAATTTATGCTGTACGCCGATGCTAAAAAAGAGGATGAAGAAACTGAAACGCCAAAAGAAACCGTTGAAATCAAAAACGAAAAAGCGCAGATTTTGGTCGTAGAAGATAATGAAGATCTCTTGAGTTTTATTACCTCAGAATTGGCAGGAACTTATGCTATTTTGAAAGCCGAAAACGGTGAAGAAGCACTTAAAATCATCCATAATGAAAACATTCAATTGGTAATTTCTGATGTTTCGATGCCAGTTATGGACGGAATTACGATGTGTAAAACCATCAAAACCAATCTGGAAACGAGTCATATTCCGGTTATTTTATTGACTGCGAAAAACTCGCTTAAATCACAAATTGACGGACTTGAAGTGGGTGCCGATGCATATATCGCGAAACCATTTTCTATGGATTATCTAAAAGTACAGGCCAATAATCTAATCGAAAACCGAAGACAGATTATGAATTACTATGCGAGTTCACCGCTTTCGCACATAAAAAGTATCGCCCACAATAAAACCGACGAAAAATTCCTAAAAAAACTGGACGACGAAATCCTGAAAAACATCACCGACCAGGATTTGAGTGTAGAATCGCTAGCCGAAATCATGAACATGAGCCGTTCGACTTTATACCGAAAAATCAAAGACATCACGAATTTAAGTCCGAACGAACTCATCAATATCGTACGCCTAAAACGCGCCGCTGAACTGCTTTTAAATGAAAATTATAAAATGTACGAAATCGCAGAAATGGTAGGTTATAAATCACAAACGAGTTTTGGTCGAAATTTCCAAAAGCATTTTAATATGTCACCTTCGGATTATATTCAGACAAATCGTTGATTATTTAACCGCAAAGTTCGCAAAGAGTTTACGCAAAGTCCGCTAGGTTTTTTAAGTTTAGCTTTGTGAACTTAAAATAAAATGCAATAACTAAACCTTGCGTTTCTTTGCGTAAACTCTTTGCGAACTTTGCGGTAAAAAACTATTTAATCCCAAGTAGTTGATACAATTCCTCCTTTTTATTCAAAGCCACGGAAATGTTTTTCCCATCAATCAATTCAATCATATTTCCGTTCAGGCTTCTGACTGCTTCAAGATTTAGGATAAAAGAACGCTGAACGCGAAAGAACATTGGAAGTTTCAAAACCTCTTCCATTGCTTTTAGTGTTCCTAAAGTTGTGTAAGATCCACCGTTAATGACGAATTTCAGATAGTCGCCCTGAGCTTCTACATAAAGGATTTCATTCAACAAAATCTTAATCAGTTTTCCTTCTGATTTAATAAAAATGCGGTCTGAATTGATTTGATGCACTGAAGCCGTTTTCTTTAGCAAAAGATAGTCTTTGGCACGATTCACCGCTTTCAAAAATCGATCAAAACGAACGGGTTTTACGAGATAATCCGAAGCTCCAGTTTCAAATCCGTCCAAAGCAAAATTACGGTGTGCCGTTATAAAAATAATGACAGGAGGATTAGTAAGTGATTGTGCCAGTTCCAAACCAGTGAATTTCGGCATTTCGATATCGCTGAACACAATATCAATTGCATTCTCTTCCAAATAAACTAAAGCCTTTGCAGATTCTCCAAAAGAAGCTTTTAATTCTAAATACGGAACTTCGGTAATAAAAGATTCGATAATATCTCTTGCAATTGGTTCGTCATCAACGATTATGCATTTCAACTTTTCCATTATTTTCTTAAAACTATTTTTAAACCGACTTTAAAAGAGGATTTTAGATTTTTAATTTCCAGTTCGTATTGGTTTGGATATAATAATTCCAAACGTTTACGGGCGTTCTCTACTCCTATCCCGCCTAAATTATCCGTTGTAAAACTTTCATCAAAATCATTCTCTAAACTGAACCAAAACGTGCTGTTTTCAATCTTAATATCCAGTTTTACAAAAGCGTTTTGAGTGCTTTTCAATCCGTACTTAAAAGCATTTTCAATAAAAGTAAAAGTCAGCAACGGCGCAATAAAAAGACCTGCAGTTTGCCTTTCTCCTTCAATATTAACCTGAATATTGGCTTCGTCAGCATAACGCATTTTTTCTAATGCAATATAATTTTGGATAAAATCCAGCTCTTTCTCCAAACGAACGATTTCAGTATTCGATTCATACAAAGTATAACTCATAATATCCGAAAGGTTCAGGATAATTTCTGGCGCGAGATTGTCTTTTCTAACCGTCAAACCATACAGATTATTTAGTGTATTAAATAAAAAATGCGGATTCAATTGTGCTTTCAGGAAATCCTTTTCCATTTGAATGTTCTGAATTTCCAATACCATTTTTTCTTTCTCTACTTGAAATTTCTTGTGGTAGAGTTTTACAATTTCAACCAGAATTTTAGCAAAACAAAAAGGAGAAAGCAATGAAATAATGATAATTGTCTGCGAAAGCATTCTTTTTAAAGAAACTGCTTCCAGAAAGGTCTGTTCTGCACTCATTTTGATGACGCCTTTTAATTCTCCAAAATTAACTTCAAGACCTAAAGCATAATATAAAAGGGAAATAAAGTACGTAGAAGCCATCCACACAAAAATTGAAACTGGAAAGACCAACACTAAAAGCACTATAATTCTGGTTTTGCTTCCGGAGAAAATCTTTGGAAGCAACAGATAAAACAGCATATAAAAGACAATCATGTTGACCAAAGCCATTCTGACAGTAAGCAAAACAGCATCAGAATACACCAAATGATAGCCGATTACATAACTCAAAAACAGTAAAACAGAGAATCCAAACCACATTAAAATATGCAGTAAAACCCGATTTCTTTTGGTAAAAAACTGATCAAAGTTTAAAGAAGCTACTTTATCTAGAAAATAGCCCGAAGCAGTTGTGGTATTTGGCATGTAGTACAATTGTAAAGCAGTTTCAAATATAATTTATTTTTTACTGCGTGTAATTCAAAAAATATATTAAACACATAGAAACATAGATTTTTTTTGACTTTAAAAGGGTGTAGAAAGAAACTAGTTTCTCACACATAGCTAGACAGTTTTGTCATTCGAGGAACGAGGGCACCAGCGATAGTGAACTGACGAAGTAATCACACTAGAAATTCCGCACGGAGAATCTCCAATCTTTGTAGAGTTTCTTGCGGAGATCCTTCCTTCGTCAGTATGACAAACTGTGCGAACTATGTGTTAGAAACTAGTTTCTTTCTCTCTTCTTTTTAGAAATAAAAAAATCTATGTTTCTATGTGTTTAAAAATTAACTCTACACTAAAAACTATAAAATTCTAATAATAGCATTAATCAAATTAATGGAATTATGTCCCAAAACAGAATAAATCAGATTTCCAGAAAAGCATCTTAAAACACCTACGCTTAAAGACGAAATCAGCGTTAGATATACGATTGTTATAACATCAAACTTTAAATGTAAATCCTGATCTAGAACCATTCCGTGTCCAACTCCAAATAAAATGGTTATGATAACAAACGACCAGCCGAATTTGATGCCTCGATAGTTCCATTTTGGTGCGAAAGCCTTGTTTAAAAGCCATAAAGAAATCCCTCTAAAAGCAATTTCTTCTGTTAATCCCGGCATTGTAGCCTGAAAAAGAAACGTTTCTAAATCGAATGCGCCGCCTTTTGGAAATAAGATCATTTTAAAAACAACATCAAATAAGGTGAAACCCAGAAAAAACAGTAATCCAAATTTTAATTGTGCTTTTGAATTGGTTTTCGATGTAAATCCGATTTTGATTCTTTCTTCTTTGGAAACCGAAAAAATCACCATAAGCCCTAAAACCAAACTCAGGATTTTCCCCGACCAATTGAACTTTAAACCAAGAGATTCGAGCGGTAATAATATCTTTCCGTATTGCTGTAAATATATATCTCCAAGAAAATAAAGAATAAAAAAAGCAACGTATTTAAGATTTGATTTCTCTGTTTTAAAATGAGCCAATACTAAAAGTGGCGAAACAACTAAAATCCAGATAAGTGGTGATAATGGTGACATATTTTTGATTTTTAAGGTTTTAATTGGAACCAAAAGTATATCGGGAGTATATTAATTAAAATTGTAATCGGTAGAACATAGAATCTGATCGGTAAAAATGTTCTTTTAGAGGTTTAGAGAATGTGCCAATTTGGAAATGTGCTAGTTGGAAAATGTTTAAATTACATAATTACTATTATTTTCTAAATATTTCATTGACAATTGACTCATTATCTAATTATCTAATTGCCACATTGACTAATTTACTACCATATGTATTTTAGTATCAATCTGGCATTAAAAGGTGTTCCTGCAGTGAAGTGAATTTCTTCAACAGGATTAGTTTCATTGACTAAGCGGGATTCGGTTAAGAATTGTGTTTCTTTCCATTTTGTATTAAAAATGTTATCGATATTTACACCAATCGTCACTTTTTTGATCTGATAATTTACAGAGAAATCGGTAATACAATACCCTTTTGCTAGTACTGAATTGTCTTCGTTTGCTGGTCGGTCACCTAAGAAACGGGTTCTTATGCTTCCTGAAAAACCTTTTAAATCTTTTAATGAAAGTCCGCTTGTTAAAGTATTTACCGGAGCAAGAGGCAGATAATCATTTCCTTTTGGTTCATCAATTGCTCTTGCATGTGTGTACGTATAATCGGTATTCCAGAACAGCCAGTTTGTTAATTGGTATCTAAAACCAAAATCGACCCCTTTTCTTTGTGTTTTACCACTTGGTTCTACTACAGCTTCATCTCCAACATACACAAATTCCTGAACTACATACAAATACCAGATTGCCGAATTAATAATCATTCTCGGAAATGGTTTCCAGTTCAAACCTAAATCAGCTCCATACGTTTCGGGCAAGATTTTTTCTCCCATTTGAGCTATAACAACTCGAGTATCATTGCTGTGAAACCCTTTTCCTAATTTCAGGAAATAATTTAGTTTTTCATTTTGTGTATATAAAAAGTTCAATTTCGGGCTCACAATTGCCTTCGTCTGTGTCTGATTAGTATATGTTGAAGCCAGCTGATCTTCGTAACCAAATTTAAAATAATCTAAGCGCAGGCCTCCATTTATAAGCCATTTTCCTGAAACAAAATCAAGACTAGAGTATGTAAAGAGATTGGTTTGGTTTACATTTCCTAAACTCAAATAATCCAGCACTGTTTCTCGGTTTAAAGTATGTGACAATTCAACATCTGTATTATTGTCATTTCGCAGACCTGCTCCCAATTTAAAACGCCATTTTTCAGTTAGTTTTTGATCATATTCAGACTGAAAACCTACTATCGTTCTATTTTCCTTCTGTTTAATTTGATCTCCGTTTACAGGGTCATTGAGGAAAAAAGTAAAATTAGAATACAGTTCAAAATCGTATTTGCTTATAAAAGCACTGCTTTTAATATGCGTATTTTGATCAATCTTGGCGTCATACTGCAAATTGAAATTGGTTCTGCTGGTATTTCCTCCTTCATTAGAATCTATTGCTCCATAATGCGAAATTGTCCCGTCGTTAACAGCACGGTCCGGAATCTGTCCGCTGGCATCCCACTGGCTTTTAAAATGAGAAACCGAAAGAGCCAGTTTATCTCCATTATTCATTTTAGCTGAATATTTCCCAAACAAATTAATTCGGTTAAAATTCTGTGGCGCATCAAAATAACCATCGGTCATCATATATTCACCTGCAAAATAAGCAAACTGGTTTTCTTTATTCAATAAATTAAACAGGGCAACAGTGCGAAAGGTATCAAATTGTCCGCCTTCAAAAGAAATTGAACTATTCTGCAATCCATTTTTAGTATTAAATCCCACATATCCCGCTGTGGTAAAATCGCCTTTATCGACAAAATAAGCACCTTTATCAAAATCGATGTTATCCACTGTTTCGGGAATTACAAAATGCAGATCAGAATAACCCTGACCGTGCGCGTGAGAAACCATATTGACTGGCATTCCGTCAACAGTAATATTAATATCTGTCCCGTGATCGCAGTCAAAACCTCTTAAAAAAATCTGTTCTGCTTTTCCTCCACCCGCATGCTGGCCGATAAAAAGCCCAGGAACTTTGCGAAGTAAATCCTGTGAGTTTGAAATGGGCTGAATTTCAAAATCTATTTTAGATATTGTATTAAGATATTTTAAGTTGTTTGTAATGGTAACTTCTTCCAGCAGAAAAGGTTTTTCTTCCATTTGAATAGAAAGAAAATCACTTGATGAAAGCTTTAACTTTTGAGTGCTAAATCCCTGCTTAGAAATCTGTAGACTATCACCTGCTTTAGTTTCTTCTAAAGTAAACTTTCCGTTAATATCTGTATGTGCATGTGATTTTGAGGCTAAATTCCTTATCAAGACATCTGAAAGAGGTTTTATATTTGCATTATTTACAACTCCGCTAACAGACTGTGCTTTTGCCGAAAAAGACAAAATAAAAATTCCGAGTACAACTAACAATCTCACGTAATAAAATTTAGTAATTCGCGGACAAAAATAACATAATAAAACAAAAAAGCCCTAAATCTGTTGATTTATGGCTTCCTTATAATTTACGAGAAATTAATCCCATTTATTTGTTTTGGAAACAGCATATTTTCCTGCCCCTGTAAAGAATAATCCAATCGAACCTAGAAGATACAGCATCAAGAGTTCATTAGCGTATCCTCCGTGTTCGCTGATCGAGAAAATATCTTGAGCATGTGCTACAGCAATCGCTACAATACAAGTTACGGCAAGAAGAACTGCTGCAATTCTGGTACGGAATCCTAGCAAAATAGCAATTGGAGCTAAAACTTCGCCAATATAAACAGCATATCCAAATGCGCCCATATTGTCTACAAGGAAGGAAATTCCGTGAAGCAGTTTTGCAATACCATGGAAAAGCATTAAGCCTCCAACGCTGATTCTGATTAGTAATAATCCAAAGTCTGTGTTTTTTGAAATCATAACAATTTAGTTTTGGGTTTTAGAAAATGAAATACAAATTTGGCTTGTAATTCGGCTAAAATACAAAAATTGTTGTGATTCAAACAATACTATTTAAAATTATTCTAAATAATTAATTTGATGTAAAATATATTTAAACACATAGAAACATAGATTTTTATATTTCGAAAAGAATAGAGAAAGAAACTAGTTTCTAACACATAGTTCACACAATTTGTCATTTCGACTAAAAGGAGAAATCACACTAGAAACTCTGCAACGCATATCGCCAATCTTTGTCGATTCCCGAGTGCGATTGCTTCGCCAGTTCGCTATCGCTCGTGTCCTCGTTCCTCGGAATGACAAGATTGAGAGTAGTAGTTTAAAGGTTAAATCTATGTTTCTATGCATTTTAAATTACATCCAAAGATATTTTTCAAGACAGAAAACCTTCTAGAATTTAATAGCAATTTTTCCAATCGTTTTTCCTGATTCTAAAAGCTGATGTGCTTTCTTTAGATTATCAGCCGTAAGTCCATCCAACGTTAAATTCAAGGTCGTTTTCAATAAACCATCGTCCAACAAATCAGCAACAATATTGAGAATATTATGTTGCTCTATCATGTCTTCCGTTTGATACATAGAACGGGTGTACATTAATTCCCAGGAAAAAGAAACACTTTTGCTTTTTAGCTTATTTAATACAACTGGTTCACTACTTCCCGTAATCGAAGCGATATGTCCCTGTGGTTTAATCAGTTCAACCATTGTATCCCAATACGCATTGGTATCTACAAAATCCAGAATAAAATCAACGTTTTGGAAACCTGCTTCTCTTACTGATGCCACTAAATCTTTATGATTTACCACAAAATCGGCTCCTTGTTGTTTACACCAATCAATAGTTTCAGGGCGTGATGCCGTTGCGATAACCGTTAATCCTGCAATTTTCTTCGCCAGCTGAATCGCAATCGAACCTACTCCGCCGGCGCCTCCAATAATTAAGATGGATTTTCCTTTGTCTTTCTCTGCATTAATTCTGATTCGGTCAAACAAAATTTCCCAAGCCGTTAAAGCCGTTAACGGAATTACAGCCGATTCTTCAATGGATAATGATTTTGGCTTTCTGCCTACAATTCGTTCATCAATAATCTGATATTCGGCATTGCTTCCTTGTTTGGTGATATCTCCGGCGTAATATACTAAGTCACCCACTTCAAATAAAGTGACTTTCTCTCCTACCGCCTGCACAATTCCGACAGCATCCCAGCCGATAATTTTCGGAGTTTCCAAAACGGTATCTTTCGCCGAACTCTGACGAACTTTAAAATCGACCGGATTTACGGAAATCGCATCGATTTTCACTAATAAATCGTGTGCTCCGGGTATTGGTTTCGCAGTTTCAAATTCAATGAAACTGTCTTTTTCTTCTATAGATAATGAGGTTTTAAATCCTATTGCTTTCATTGTTTTAAATTTTTAGTTTAAAATATAGTAACAAAGATAGTTGCTGTTTGGATTTTAATGTTGGTATAAATTGGGACTAAATCTGTATATTTTTTTCAAAGATACTATGAGGCTAAGTTGCTAAGAAGCTAAGTTTTTTTTTGTTTCACGCAGATTTAAAAAGATTTAAGCAGATAAGTGCAGACCTTTTTTAATCTACTCAAATCTGTAAAATCTGCGTGAAAAATATATTAAACCAATTAAAAAAAATTGTTCTCCCACAGATTCTGCACATTATACAGATATTTCCAGTAGTAATCTGCTCAAATCTGCAAAATCTGCGTGAAAAATATATTAAACCAATTAAAAAAAAATGTTCTCCCACAGATTCTGCACATTATACAGATATTCCCAGTAGTAATCTGCTCAAATCTGTAAAATCTGCGTGAAAAATATATTAACCCAATTAAAAAAAAATGTTCTCACGCAGATTTAGCGGATTATGCAGATATTTCCAGTAGTAATCTGCTCAAATCTGCAAAATCTGCGTGAAAAATATATTAACCCAATTAGAAAAATTTTGCTCTCCCGCAGATTTAGCGAATTATGCAGATATTTTCAGTATTAATCTGCTCAAATCTGCAGAATCTGCGTGAAAAATATATTAAACCAATTTAAAAAAAAATTCTCCCGCAGATTTAGCGTATTATGCAGATATTTCCAGTAGTAATCTGCTCAAATCTGCAGAATCTGCGTGAAAAATATATTAACCCAATTAAAAAAAAATGTTCTCCCTCAGATTTAGCGGATTATGCAGATATTTCAAGTATTAATCTGCTCAAATCTGCAAAATCTGCGTGAAAAATATATTAACCCAATTAGAAAAATTTTGCTCTCCCGCAGATTTAGCGGATTCTGCAGATATTTTCAGTATTAATCTGCTAAATCTGCAAAATCTGCGTGAAAAATATATTAACCCAATTAAAAAAAATGTTCTCACGCAGATTTAGTGGATTCTGCAGATATTTTCAGTATTAATCTGCTAAATCTGCAGAATCTGAGAGAGAAAAATATTTAAATAAAGTAAATTTGTTTTATCAAAATTTCCTAAAATGAATATCAGAAAAGCCAAAAAATCCGATTCCAAATATATTACACCTATATTATTATTAGCAATGGAAGATATTGTCTATAAATTTTTGGCTAAGAAAGATTACGCTTCCGCGAAAGACTTTCTGGAATATTTCATCGAAAGAGAAAACAATCAATACTCTTATCAAAATTGTTTTGTGGCTGAGGAAAATGACGAAATCATTGGTGCAGTGAATGTTTACAATGGTTCTGATATAGAAACCTTACGAAATCCGATTGTGGAATATGTGAGATCGCATTATAATCCTGAATTTGATCCGGAGTTTGAAACACGTGCTGGTGAATTTTATATCGATTCATTAGGCGTAAATCCAAATCATCAGGGAAAAGGAATTGGTTCTAAACTACTTGTTTTTCTGATTAATGAATATGTCCATCAAAACCAACAAACTTTAGGATTATTGGTAGAAGAAGATAATCCGTTGGCAAAAAACCTTTATTTGAAACTCGGATTTAAAATTGTGGGCGAAAAAACTTTGGTTGGCAAAAAACTGGAACATCTTCAAATAAGTCCCATTTAGTATTCGGCTCTGCCAAAGAAAATCTGTATTTTTAATCCAAAACAAACCACAATGAACCTTAATACTGTATTTGAATCCAATTATAAAAAACTGGGATTTCTGATTCTGAACCAGGAAACAGTCGAAGAAATTAATAGCGACGAATACAAAGCGTATATAAAGGTCTTGTATCTGCCGGAAGAGTATCAGATTACTATCGATTTTAAACAATACCAGACCAAAAGTCCTTCTCTTTTTTTCATCAACAGCAACCAATATCTGCAGATTAATAAGGAAGGAAAAAAGCAGGGTTATTTTATGTACTACAATCGTGATTTCTATTGCGTACAGATTCATGATGCAGAAGTAGCCTGCGACGGACTGTTATTCAATAATATATTCGAAATGCCGATGACCACTTTACCGGATAAAGAGGTTTCGTTTATTGAAGGCATTTTCAATCAGATTCAGGATGAGTTTGTTTCACCCGATTCTTCGCAGGAAGAAATGATTCGAACGTATTTGAAACAGCTGATTATTAAAGCAACCCGAATCTGGAAAATTCAGCAATTGGGTATTTTAAATGAAGAACCTTCAAAAGAAATGGATTTTTTCAGGGACTTCAGCCGATTGGTCGAAATTCATTTCAGAACCAAACATACCGTTGCCGATTATGCAGATATTTTGGGGGTTGCTCCCAAAACACTTTCAAACAAATTCAATCGTCTGAAACTGACACAGCCAAACGATATAATAAAAGACCGCATTATTTTGGAAGCTAAAAGGCTTTTAGGGTATTCTTCTTTAAGTGTAAAAGAGATTGCCTACCAGCTCGGATATGAAGATCCGGCCTATTTTAACCGACTTTTTACCAACAAAGTCGGCGACACTCCGTCGAATTTCAAAAAAAAATACCTTCAAGGGAAAAATGTACAATTAGAATAGACTTTTATCCATTTTAAGAGGCTTATTACCGCCATATCTTTGTCCTATCAAATTATAAATGATAAAACAATAAAGATATGAAACGTAAAGCACAAGCCGTTTGGAACGGTGACATCAAAACTGGAAAAGGAACTCTTACTACAGACAGTACCGTATTAAACAATACTCAATATTCTTTCAACAGCCGTTTCTCAGATGGTATCGGAACTAATCCTGAAGAATTATTAGCAGCCGCCCACGCTGGCTGTTTTACCATGAAATTGAGCTTAGACTTAACTACAGCTGGATTCTCAGTTGATGAATTATCCACTCAATCTACCATTACATTAAACGACGGAAAAATCACACAATCTCTTTTAGTACTAAATGCTAAAGTTCCTGGGATTTCTCAAGAAGAATTTTTAAAAATCGCTCAGGGCGCCGAAAAAACGTGTCCAATAAGTCAGGCTTTTTCTTTCGAAATTGTTTTACAGGCCAATTTAATCAACTAAACATCAAAATCTTATAACAAATAACATACATTATGAAAACAATACAATCAATACAAAGAGGTATATTTATAGTTACATTATTAACTCTAAATACAATAGCTATGGCACAAGAAAGACCATATAAAGGACAAAATGACCCAAAAATATTTACAGAGGTCCGCAGCTTTTTAAATGCATTAAACTCAGGTGACGGAAAACCATTAGAACAATTATCTGTCGCAGATGCCAGAAATGTTTTAGTAGGTGCTCAGAAATCAGTTGAAGTGAATTATTCTGGTATCGAAGAAACTGAAAAAGTAATTTCACAAAACGGCTTAAAAGTAAAAATTCATATCACGAAACCTAAAGGAGCAAAAGCAAATGCGCCAGTATTCATCTTCATCCATGGCGGCGGATGGGTTTTAGGAGATTATCCTACTCATAGAAGATTAGTGAGAGATTTGGTTGTAGAAAGTGGTGCTGTTGCAGTTTTCCCAGATTATACGCCATCTCCAGAAGCTAAATATCCCGTTGCGATTAACGAAATTTATGCCACAACACAATGGGTAGCTGAAAATGGAAAAGAAATTGGCGTAGACGGTAAAAACCTAGCCGTTGTTGGAAACAGTGTGGGTGGAAATATGACAGCTGCAATTACTTTAATGGCTAAAGATAAAAAAGGCCCAAATATTAAATTACAAGTTTTATTATGGCCCGTAACAGATGCAAATTTTGAAACTGAATCTTATAATTTATATGCCAACGGACGTTTCTTGACTAAAAACATGATGAAATGGTTTTGGGACAATTACCTTCCTGATACTGCTAAAAGAACAGAGAAATATGCTTCTCCTCTGCAAGCAAGTTTAGCAGAATTAAAAGGCTTACCTCCTGCTCTAGTTCAAACTGCTGAAAATGATGTTTTAAGAGATGAAGGAGAAGCTTATGCCAGAAAGCTTAATGAAGCTGGGGTTCCTGTAACCTTAACCAGATACAACGGTTTGATTCACGATTACGGACTTTTAAATCCGATTGCCCATGTACCAGCAATTCAAACAGCCGTACAACAAGCAGCCATTGTAATCAAAACGACACTGAAATAAGAATTTCAAAACAAATTAAAAAAGGGATAGACGGCCATCTATCTCTTTTTTATGCATTTTGTCGTTTATTTCAAACAATTTGGCGATGATTCTGTCGTTATTAAAAAAACAACTTGACGATTTTTATCCTTATTAAGATAAAATTTGCTTAAGAAAATTGCAATAAAAATTAATGATCAGAATGAAAAACATCACCATATTAGAAGCAGGTTTAATTTTAAGAATAGTTTTAGCCATCACAATGCTTTCGGCCGTAGCAGACCGATTTGGAGTTTGGGGCGCACCAGGTTCTCACCAAGTCGCTTGGGGAAATTGGGATAATTTTGTTTCCTATACGCAAACACTCAACCCTTATGCAAACCAAGCCACTGCTGAAATTTTAGGAGGAATTGCCACTTTCTTTGAGGTTTTACTTAGCCTTCTTCTTTTATTTGGATTCAAAACCAGACTTGCCGCTTTGGGAACTGCTTTTTTATTGTTCTTTTTTGGATTTGCTATGGCCGTTTCCATTTCTGTAAAAGCGCCTTTTGATTATTCAGTTTGGACGAGCGTTGCAGCCGCACTTTTACTTGCTAATATTGGGAAAACTGCTTTTGCGGTTGACAATCGCATATAATTTTTGCTCTATTCAACTTTGTCAAAGTTTAAACTTTGACAAAGCTTCCAGCCAACCCAAAAACACAAACCCAAAACAACAAACATTTTTAAGGTATATTTAAGGTCATAAAGCTGTTTCGAACAAATTTGTATTCGTAAATTAGCAAATACAAAAACACACTTTAAATGACAATACTTACCTTTACCCTGATTATGATTCTAGGTGCTTTTTTAGCAGGCTTTATCGGTTCATTATCAGGCTTAGGAGGTGGAATTATAATCATTCCCCTTCTTACTATTCTACTCGGAGTCGATATTCATTATGCCATTGGAGCCGCTTTGGTTTCGGTAATTGCAACTTCTTCCGGCTCTGCCGCTGCTTATGTAAAAGAAGGTATTACGAATATGAGAATGGGAATTTTTCTTGAAATTGCCACTACAATTGGTGCAGTTTGTGGTGCATTACTTTCTACCGTTGCCCCTACTTCGTTTATTGCCGTTTTATTTGGACTAACATTGATTTTCTCGGCAATCAATTCGCTTCGTAAAAAAGAAGAACATATCGTTTTAGAATCTAGTCCATTGGCAAAAAAACTAAAATTAGATGGAACTTATCCTGCTCATAATGGGGAAATCATTAAATACGGAACCAAAAATGTGATTGGCGGTTTCAGCATGATGGGCGTTGCCGGAATGATGTCTGGTTTACTCGGAATTGGTTCTGGTGCCTTTAAAGTAATTGCAATGGACAATATTATGCGTGTTCCATTTAAAGTATCTACAACAACCAGTAATTTTATGATGGGAGTTACCGCAATGGCAAGCTCTGTAATTTATATTCAGAAAGGATATATCGAACCTGGAATTTGTATGCCGGTTGTAATTGGCGTTTTGTTTGGAGCTATGGCTGGTGCCAAAATATTAGTACGAACAAACCCGAAAAAATTGAGAATCTTTTTTGCCTGCTTGATTTTTGTTTTGGCAGTAAATATGATTTATAACGGACTAAATGGAAAAATCTAATATGGTACAAGAAGAAAAATTTGGAGAAAAGGACTTTCAAACTATCATCGGGAACTTACTTCGTTATGGCGTTTGGATTTCATTATCGGTAGCTTTTATTGGAGGAATTGTTTATTTAATGAACCACGGAAGCCAGATTGAAGATTATTCTGTTTTTAAAGAAAATGACCGAAATATATTTGAAGTCATCGCTGCAGTTTACAACGGAGCCATTAGCGGAGACGGCGCATCTTTAATCTTTACAGGGATTATTTTTCTGTTTTTAACTCCGGTATTACGTGTTTTACTATCACTTTTTTCATTTTTATTGGAGAAAGATTATTTATATGTAGGCATTACTTTAATCGTGATTGTCATTATCATCATCAGTATCTCATTCGGTTTTTCTCATTAGAGAATTGTGGATTTTACATTGATATTGACATTGAAATTTTATAGCATTTATGGAAATAGGAATAGACAGTTTTGCTTCGGCAATGTATGGCGATAACAACACGCTAAGCAGTGTTGATGCCATGGAGCAGTTATTGCAGAGAATCGAATTTGCAGATCAGGCTGGTCTTGATGTTTTTGGAATTGGAGAACATCATAAAAAGGAGTTTCTAGATTCTGCAACTGCGGTTATTTTGAGCGCTGCAGCGGCAAGAACAAAAAACATTCGTTTAGCAAGTGCTGTAACCGTTTTAAGCGCAGCCGATCCTGTTCGGGTTTATCAAAGTTTTGCCACGCTAGATTTGATTTCGAAAGGAAGAACGGAAATTGTTGTTGGTCGTGGATCTGCTATTGAAGCTTATCCCCTTTTCGGATATGATTTGAGAGATTATGATGCTCTTTTTAAAGAAAAACTGGAATTGCTTTTACAAATTAGAGATAATGAGTTTGTAACTTGGGAAGGAAAATTTCGTCCTGCTCTAAATGATCTGCCAGTTTATCCAAGAGCTTTACAGGAAAAAATGCCAATCTGGCTTGGTGTGGGCGGAACGCCAGAATCTTTTATAAGAGCGGGTTCGCTTGGTCTTCCTTTAATGGTTGCTGTTATTGGCGGGCAAACCCATCGTTTTAAACCATTAATAGATTTATACAGAGAAGCAGGAAAAGCGGCAGGTTATAAACCTAATGAATTAAAAGTAGGATTACACTCGCCTGGTTATGTTGGAACAACAACAGAAAGTGCAATTGAAGAATATTATCCCGGTTATGCTGAATTGTGGACGAAATTAGGATATGAAAGAGGCTGGCCACCTGTAACAAAAGGTAAATTTGACGGATTAATCGACGATTTAGGCGTTTTGATTGTTGGAAGTCCGGAAAGAGCTGCTGAAAAAATCCTTCGCCACAGTGAAGCACTTGGAGGCGTTGACCGTTTTACCTTCCAAATGGACAACGCAGGATTGACACATAAACAATTGATGAGCGCCATAGAATTAATTGGAACAAAACTGATTCCGTTGATTAAAAGAGGATAAAAAAATCTCGCAAAGTCGTAGAAACGCAGAGAAAATTAAACCATATAAGTCATATAAGTTCATTTTAGACTAATGTTAAATTATCTTATCTGCTTATGGTAAAAAACTCTGAAGCTTTGCCTCTTTGAACCTTTGTACCTAAAAAAAAGCATCTGCCATATATATTGACAGATGCTTTTTTGTATTTTGTATTTTTTCAGCTAAACTAAATTTACTTAGAGTTTATAAGTTACACCTACTCTAAAGTTTCTTCCCGGTTCAGCCTGCCAGTAGTAAGCTTGCAACCACTCATAATAAGAACCGCTGTATAGATATTTATCCAAAATATTAAATACATTTGCCGTAACTTTTACTTTTCCGATTTCGTAAGATAGGCCTCCATCTAACTTAAAGTAAGAAGGTAATCTTTCAAGGCCTTCGCTCCAAGTATCTGTCTCACGCCCATCAAGGAAAGTTCCTCCAATTGAAGCTCCTAATCCTTTTATTTTACCAGATTGAACAGTGTAATTCAACCATGCATTTGCTGTATGTTTCGAATATCCGGGAACAACATCACCTACATTAATTCCACTTACATTAGATTTCGTGACAGTAGATTCTGTAAAGGCATAATTTGCGATCAAGTTAAGACCACCAAATATTTTTCCTCTTAAATCAAATTCAAAACCTTGAGCTCTTTTTTCTCCTAAAACAATTTTAGTTGGAAATTGTGGAGTACTCTGTGGATCTGATGTTAATTCATTTTTCTTTATAATATTATAAACGGATAAGGTAGTATTCCATGAACCATCAAACCAATCTTTTTTGATACCAAATTCGATGTTGTTACCTGTCAATGGTTTTAATTCTCCATCTCTTACAACTCCTGATTGAGGTGTAAAAGCTTGATCATATAATCCGTAAACCGCAAAATCATTAGTAATAGAATAACTTAAACCTGCACGAGGTGTTATATGGCTGTCCTCGTTTGGTTCTGTCTCATAGCTGCTAGTCTGGCTAATCCATGTATACCTTGCTGCAAGAGTTAATCTTAATTTATTATCAAAAAAACCAAGTTCATCCTGAATGTAACCGGCTGCATATTTTGTACCATAAAGTCCTACAACTCTTTGGCTAAGTGGCGTATCATGATCAAATTGTGGGAAACCGTTTGATGGAGTTCCGTAATTTGGGTTATAAATATTAAAAGGATTAGCAGCCGTATCAAGATCATGAGATTGTCCCCAATCTGCAGCATAATCTTTATCTCCTAAATCTATTCCTCCTAAAACTTTATGACTTACCGCTCCAGTACTAAATTTACCATTTACAAAAATCTGTCCTAAAAACATATTACTATCCGCATCCCAGATACCCACATTCCTAATAATTTCTCCGTTTGCAATATCTCCATTTGCAGTCGTTGCCGGTCCTACGGCTGATGGCCATGAACTGTATCCCTGTTGAATATATTTGAAGTAAGAAGTTTGTGCTGTTAGTTTCCAGTTATCATCAAATTTATGTTCAAATTGTAAATAACCACTATGATCTTGAATATTGGTATCAGGCAAACCTGGTGCTGTCATTGTAAAATTACGTGGCATAGTAGCGTAGCCACCTGCTTTTGGTCCAAATACATAATAAGAACCAACCTCAGTCATATTTGCATATTGAAAGTTATATTCAAATGTCAATTTTGTTTTGTCATCGAATTGGTATGAAATTACCGGTGCAATTACATAACGGTCATTATGTTCGTAAGGACGGAACGAACCTTTCTTTTGCGCAGCTCCGTTAAAACGATATAATAATTTTCCTTTTTTATCTAATTTCCCATCAAGATCTAAACTTACTCTGTAGAAATCATAACTTCCTACAATAGCACTGACCTCACCTTTTGTTATTCCCGTTGGTTTTTTAGTAACCACATTATAAAGTCCGCTTGGATCACCGCTTGAAAGCATGAAACCTGCTGGTCCTTTTACAAATTCTATATGATCTACAAAGCTCATGTCTTCAGTTAATGGTCCCCAATAAGAAGAAACTACGTTAAAACCATTTCTAAACGCCTGAATTTGAGAACCACGCATCGTAATATTAGTATACAAATCTCCCCAGTGCTCTAAACGAACCGCACCACTCACGTTACGAATAACTCCATCACTCATACTTGTAATCTGCTGATCCTTTAAGGTTTGACCACTAACAATCTGTACGTTTTGAGGAATCTCCAATACTGGAGTCTGAAGACGCAGTGACATTGAAGGTTTGTCTTGTTTATATTTATTTTTTGTAATAACTACCTCATTAAGATCTTCCTGGCTTTCAGAAAGCGAAAAGTTTTTACTCGTAGTTTTTTGTGAAGTAACAACAACCTTATCTTCTAATGCCTGAATACCAACACCACTGATTACAATTGTATAAGTACCCGGTTTCACTCTTGTAATTTCATATTGACCAGAAACTGTTGTAACATCTGAATATTTTGTTCCTTTTAATGCAACAGCAATATTTTCTGCGGGCTTATTACCACTTAAAGTAATTTTTCCTGCCACTTTTCCAAACTCTTGTGCCATCATGTTAAATGAAGTCAAAAGCAAGGCAAAAAAATACACTTTTTTATTAAAAACTATTTTCATTTTGGTTTATTTTAAATTAAAGTCCAAAAGTATATTCAAATCTTATCTTTTTCAAATTATTTTTAATCATTCTAAATAAATATAACAATTTATATGCATTTGACACGAAAAACTCTTTTACGTACCATTTTTTAAAGTTATTTCATCATAATATTAATCTACATTAAGCGGTATAACGAATTCTCTTTCTATCTTTATATTCCAAAATCAAAAACAGATTTAACTAATAATTTACTGATATGAAACAAGATACAATAAGAAAAGTAGCTATTGTAGGTTACAATAGAATTCCGTTTGCACGCGCCAATACCGCTTACGCAAATGTTGGAAATCAAGAAATGATGACAGCCGCTCTTAACGGACTTATTGACAAATACAATCTAAAAGGTAAATTATTAGGAGAAGTCGCTGGAGGTGCTGTAATAAAACACACCTACGACAATAACTTAATTCGCGAATGTGTAATGAAAACAAGCCTTGATCCTGCAACTCCTGCGTGCGATTTGCAGCAAGCATGCGATACAGGAATTGAAAGCGCCGTTTATATTGCCAATAAAATTGCTTTAGGACAAATTGAATCTGGAATTGCTGGTGGTGTAGACTCCATCAGTGATATGCCGATTGCCGTGAGTGAAAAACTTAGAAAAATTTTGTTGGAAGCCAGACAAGCCAAATCGCTGGGTGGAAAAATTAAAACCTTTTTAAAACTTCGTCCAAAAGATTTAAGTCCGTTGGTTCCAAAAAATGAAGAATCCCAGACAGGACTTTCAATGGGCGGTCATACTGAAATTACAGCAAAACACTATAAAATTTCAAGAGAAGATCAAGATGAATTCGCATTAAAAAGTCATTTGAATATGGCAAAAGCATATGATGAAGGCTTTTTTGATGATATGATTACTCCTTTTAACGGATTAGAAAAAGACAATAACTTAAGAAAAGATTCTACGATTGAAAAATTAGCCAAACTAAAACCCGCTTTCGATAAGGTAAATGGTACTTTGACAGCAGGAAACTCTACTCCTCTTACAGATGGGGCTTCTTGTATTCTGCTAGCCAGTGAAGAATGGGCAAAAGAACAGGGACTTCCTATTTTGGCTTATATTACTTTTGCAGAAATCGCAGCTATAGAATACGTTAAAAATCAGCAGAATTTGTTATTGGCTCCTGTATTTGCTGTTTCTAGAATGCTGGAAAAAGCAGGTTTAGCGCTTCAGGATTTTGATTATTATGAAATTCATGAAGCTTTTGCCGCACAGGTTTTAGCGACTTTAAAAATTTGGGAAAGCCCAGAACTCAGTGAATCTATCGGTCTAAAGAAAACGTTAGGCACTATCGACAGAGAAAAACTGAACGTAAAAGGAAGCAGTTTAGCAGCTGCGCATCCGTTTGCGGCAACTGGAGGTCGAATTATTGGTGTAATGGCCAAACTACTAAATGAAAAAGGTTCAGGAAGAGGATTAGTTTCTATTTGTGCTGCCGGTGGTCAAGGTGTCACCATGATAATTGAAAAATAAAATAAAGTCGATTAAATTTTATAAATCTGTTGAATCTGCTAAATCTGCGAGCAAAAATTACTCTCGCAGATTTAGCAAATTAGCAGATTTTTTTTCACAAGAAACCCGACAGGTTTTTGAAACCTGTCGGGTTTAAATACGTAAAAATATCTAAATCCTAAAAAGCAAATTCCTCAACAGAAGACAAGGCCTTTGGTAATGCATTTGCTGCGAAATCTGGAATTGCTGTTCCTTCTACACGGAAAGTTGTAACATCTGTCATTCCTAAAAAACCTAAAACAGCTCTTAAATAAGATTCTGAAAAATCATAGCTTTTGTAAGGCCCCTCAGAAAATATAGCTCCCGAAGCAATAGAAAGATATACTTTTTTATTGGTGACCAAACCTTTCGGACTTCCATCTGCATAACTAAATGTTTTTCCTGCTCTTGCTACCTGATCAATCCATCCTTTTAAAACCGCTGGAATTCCAAAATTGTACAACGGCACACCAATTACAATTATGTCCGATTCTAATAGCGTTTGTATCGCATCATCTGAATGCTTTAAGACTTCTGTTTGTTCTTGAGTATGAGCTTCTAATGGTGTATAAACGGCATTAATATGAGAATTGGTTAAATATGGTAATGGTGTTTTAGTCAAATCAAGTGTCTTTACTTCTGTATCAGAATGAATTACAGCTAACTTTTCAATAATTGCATTGGACAATTGATTGCTGTAAGAGTTCTCTCCGTTGGTACTTGTAATTATTTGTAGAATTTTTTGGCTCATAATTTACTATTGTTTGTTTTACGATACAAACTTATCTACATTTGCTATCTATTTTATAGTACTATCCTCAAGGATAGCGCTATCCTTGAGGATAGTAACAGTATATATATGAAAACAAAAAGCGAATTAACAAAAGAAATGGACTGTCAGCCAGAAGAATGTCTTGCTGCATTACTACCAGTAAGAGATGCTTTGGAGGTTTTAAGCGGCAGATGGAAACTCCCAATTTTGATTGCTTTATCAAACAGACCGAAACGATTTAAGGAAATTTCTAAAGATATAAACGGAATTACAGACAAAATGCTCTCCAAAGAACTTAAAGATTTGGAGATAAACAAATTAGTTATAAGAACTGTTTATGATACATTCCCACCCACTGTAGAATATGCCAGAACAGAACACAGTCACACCTTATACAAAGTCATTAGTGCATTAAACGAATGGGGCACTTTACATCGTAAGGAAATTATCGGAAAATAAAAAAACTCCAAGCTTATAATGCTTGGAGTTTTTTTGTTTTATAAAATTCTGGTACTTAATCTTTCTTATAGATTCTTTCCTGTCCATCACGATAGATTCTTTTAATTGCAGTAACTGTGTTATTTTCGAAAACAATTTTTATACGGTAATCATCAGTTCCATCTACTATAAATAAATCAGATTCCAATGGTGTCAGCAAAAGTGTGATGATGTTGTTCCACCTAAAATAGAGATTATTATTTTCAAAAACCAATTCAGATTTTCCAAATTTACCCTCATAAGACTTTAAAAGTGTACTATCAATAACAAAAGGTTTCTGTCTATTTTTGACAACTGGAACAAACCAATTAAGATCATTTGCATTATCTTTATTTTGTTCTGATACATTTTTCAATGCTAATAAATGAGCAGTGCTTATCGCTTCTTCACTTTTACATAACACATCGGGCATAACTCCTTTTCCTTCAAAGTCGTTATTAGTAATTGGGTCTTTGACCTCTCCAAACGGAATATTTACAGAAAAGCCGTTAGCCAATACCGTTCTGGTGATAGGATGGGCACCTCCAGCCGTTTTTTCGCCAACAATAGTAACGCGTTTTAAATTTTGAAGAGAATAACTCATCCATTCGGCGGCAGAAAAAGTACCGCCACTTGTTAAAATATAAATTGGAACTGCATCTAATCGTTTTCCAGGAACAGATGGCAATAACCACATTTCTCTTTCCACTTTCTTTCTGTTTTCTTCAAAATAATAGTATTTATAAAGCGGTAATTCTTTGTTTGAGAAAAAATAACTGCTGATGAATTGTCCCATTTCCATAGCGCCGCCGTTATTTTTACGTAAGTCAATTAATAATGCATCTGTATTATTAAGGAATTGCATTAATGAAGCAGCAGTTTCACTTGCAATTGCCGGATCTTCAAAATAATTAAACTCCAAATAACCAATATTCCCTTCCAAAATTCTAGCTTGCATAAAGCCAAAATTCTTCTTTTTAGCTTCGATTAATTCTGTTGCTTTAATCTTTTCCTGTGTCTCTTTTTCTTTGATTTTTTGCTGGCTTTCTGCCCAAGCAGGTTCATACATAACCCTAAAATGCAAATCTTTACTCGCTTCTATTAAATCCGCACTAAGCTTTGAAGCAAATTCATTTGGAAGCAAAATATTTTTATAGTTTCCTTTTTTTAAATTTTCATTCAGTTTTTTACTGATTTCTCCAATTGTTTTGGGTCTTATGTAAAATTCTTCCAGTTTTTTAGATAATGAATCTATAACCTGCTTTTTATCTAAATCTGATAAATTGATTTCTTTCTTTTGAGCTGTTGCATTTTCTGAATATAAACCAATCAAAAATACAAACAACAACAGTGTAATATTTTTTTTCATTTTTATGAAGTTTTACAATTTGAAATTATTTTATGAAGAATTCGATCAAGCTGTTCAATTTCTTCCGCAGACAAACCATCGAGTGCCGTTTTCCGGTTTAAATTAAAGACAGGAGTCAGCAAATCTATTGTATGCAAACCTTTTTCGGTAATTACAAGCTTTGATTTTCTTTTATCTAATTCATTTTCTTCTCTAACCAGATAATCTTTTTTAACCATTAATTCAATAATTCTAGTAACAGAAGCATTGTCCTTAAAAATGAGTCTTGCCATCTCGATTTGAGAAATATTTGAATTATCATTCAGGATAATTAATACCAAACACTGATCAACTGTAATATCACTCACTATTTTTTGAATGTTTTTCTGGCAAATTTTCCTGTACTCCTTTATAGTCTGTTCAATAGTATAAAGTACGGTACCAGTTGGTGTTTTCTTCTTCATTTTTATGCAATTAATTGATATATCAAATATAATTATTTATTTGATATATCAAACAAATAAAATAAACAATTGCACAAAATAGATTAAGCACTTCAAAGATTTTTCATTTTTACTGAGACTTTTTAGAGCATTTGAAGTACAATCAAAACACTACAAAAACTTTACAGAAAAATTATAACTATCAAGTATTCTTGAATGCAGCAATGCCATCATTTTGTCATTATTGAAACATAACACCTGAATAACAAACAATTACGCACAAAAGAATTAAATTTGAGTACCCAAATCAAAAAAATCCTGAATAAATATGAAAAAAAATCTACTACTTAGAATCCAAAAACTACTTAGGCAATTATTACTTATTGTAATATTATTTATTTCCTCACTATCCTACTCACAATATATTACCCAAAACCTTGCTCCTACTGCAGTAATAAGAGAAGGACTCGCTTTGGAACAATCTTCTGATGGAAGAATTTTTATAGCAGAAAGAGGCGGTATCGTAAAAGTATTCCAGAATAGTGTGGTTTCAACTGTGTTTACCGTGACAACTGTAACTGACAACGAACAAGGTTTACTCGGACTTACATTACATCCGAATTTCACTTCGAACGGATACATTTATGTTTTTTATTCTATAAATGATGCCAATGTAATTCGTCATAGAATTGAACGAATTAAGATTGATGCCAACAATCAGGTTGTTAGCAGGCAAGAAATCTTGCTTTTGGAGCCAATTGGTGGCGGATTTCATAATGGCGGTGACTTAAAATTCTTTAATGGTTACCTATATGTCACTGTTGGTGACAGTCAGCTGAATACCAATTCTCAGAACTTAGATACTTATAAAGGAAAAATTCTTCGTCTGACAGAGGACGGAGAACCTGCTCCTGGAAATCCTTACTATGGAAGCGGTTCTATACAAAGACAAAGCATCTGGGTATATGGCTTTAGAAATCCGTGGAGATTAGTTGCTAATGAAACTGCCAACAAACTTTTTGTTTTAGATGTAGGAACTTCATGGGAAGAAGTAAATGAAATCAGTAATCCCACTATTCGTAATTATGCCTGGGGACATCCGCAGGGAGGCGACGGAAAACAAACCGAAACCAATTTATTTACGAATCCAATCTTTACATACGCAACTGGAAGTATTGGAAATGCCTTGACTAATGGCGTACTTTATAATCCAACTATATCACGTTATCCAAATCTTCAGGGAAAATTTATCATTAAAGATTTTGTCCGAACAGAAATCAGATCATTTGACCCAAATATTGCCGATCCAGTTTCAACCGTCTTTTTTACCGCTCCACAACAGCAGGCGTTGGGAATGATGTTAGGAAACGATGGATACATTTATTATTGTGCTTATGGAAACAACGGTTCCTTAATCAAACTCGACTATATTGAAACTGCTGCCCCAACAATAGTAAACCATCCACTCTCTCAGTCTATAATGGAAACCAATCCTGTAACTTTTACAGTTTCGGCAAGTGGAACTGGTTTAACTTATCAATGGCAGTTTAACAATGTTACTATTAACGGAGCAACTGGGGCAAGTTATACCATTCCAAACGTGACCAATTCAAATGCTGGAAATTACAGAGTTGTGGTGACCAATTCAGCAGGAAATGTAACAAGTAATCAGGCTATTTTAACTGTAACCCCATTTAGCAATGTTCCAACAGTATCCATAATTTCTCCATTACCAACATTAAAATGGAATGCTGACGATATTGTTTATTTTGAAGCCACAGCAAACGATATTGAAGACGGAGTACTTCCCGCAAGCGCATTTTCATGGAGCATGGATCTTTTTCACGAAGACATTCCGGGAGCAGGACATTCCCATCCAGGAGCAAGTCCGCAAGGTGTGAAATCTGGAAATTTCACTGCTTCCAATCAAGGCGAAAAAACGCCAAATGTCTGGTATCGTTTTACCGTAAAAGTAACTGACAGTAATGGATTAACCGCAACAAGTTTTGTGGATATTAAACCTAATTTGGTTGATGTAACGACAACAAGTTCTCCAGTTCCTCTGAATTTAGAATTCAATCAAAAACCTGTTACCGCGCCTTCTACAAAACAAGTTGTAGCCAATGCTGCTTTACAAACGTTAAATGCACCAACTCCTCAGTATGTAGGCAATATTCGCTACGATTTCGATCATTGGAGTCAAGGCGGAACTGCTAATCAAACTTTTAAAGCGCCAGCGACAGGAACAATAACTTACACTGCATTTTACACTCCAACTGTACTTCAAAATGCTCCTTACCAAGGAATAATTGCTCAAATACCAGGTATTATCGAAGCTGAAAACTATGATATTGGTCCAGAGGCAATTTTCGATATAAATGCCGGCGGTGACACTGCCTACAGACCGGGCGACCGAGTTGGAACTGAAGCCTGCAACGAAGGTGGATTTAATCTGGCGTATGTTGTAAAAGATGAATGGTTGAAATATACTGCGAAAGTAAATACGACAGGAAATTATACTATAAATCTGAGAATTGCTACTCCCTACAATACAAGAAAACTACATTTAAAAGTAGATGGCATAAATGCAACCGGAACTGTCAATATACCTAATACAGGAGGTTTTCAGAACTGGCAGACGGTTGCAATTCCAAATATCCCATTGACACAAGGAACTCATGTAATTATGTTATACTTTGAAGAAAATGACATCAATGTAAATAAAATGGAGTTCGTACTTTCTGGAAGTACCACTGCTCCTATTGCCGATTTTGAATTCAGTCCGCAAATGGGCTGTTTAAATACTGCTGTAAATTTCACATCGGTTTCTGTTGGTACTGTTGATTCTTATTCCTGGAATTTTGGCGCAGGCGCACAACCACAAACTGCAACGGGAAATGGTCCTCATGCTGTTATTTTTTCTACTGAAGGAACTAGAAACGTATCATTAACTGTAACAAATTCAAATGGTAACAATACGAAAACGGTTGCTTATATGGTAGAAAACTGCAATTTAGGCGTTGAAAATCCGAATGAAGAATCTAACGAAATTATAGTTTATCCCAATCCGTCAAAAGGAATATTTCATTTGTCAAAGGAATTGGAATGGACTATTTATTCTGTCACAGGGAGTAAAATTAAAGAAGGCACAGGAAATGTTATTTCCATTTCTGAACATCCTTCCGGAATCTATTTCATAAAATCAGACGCAAGCAATAAAGCCATGATAATCAGCAAACAATAATTTTATTTTATAAGATTTTTATAGTATATTAGAGTCTCTAAAGTATAATTGCTTTTTAAAGTTTTGTATCCATTCATTTTAAAACAATAAAAATGATGAAATCAAAAATACCTGAAGGACCTCTTTCTGAAAAATGGAGTACTTATAAAGCGAAAGCCAAACTGGTAAATCCGGCAAATCGAAAAAAGCTTACTATTATAGTCGTTGGTACAGGTCTTGCAGGTGCTTCATGTGCGGCATCTCTGGCAGAACAAGGCTATAATATTAAGTCTTTTTGTTTTCAAGACTCTCCCAGACGTGCCCATTCTGTCGCTGCACAAGGTGGTGTAAATGCAGCTAAGAACTACAAAAACGATGGAGACAGCACTTTCAGAATGTTTTACGATACCATTAAAGGCGGTGATTTCAGATCGCGTGAAGCCAATGTCTATCGTTTAGCCGAATGTTCTGCTCATCTTATTGATCATGCTGTAGCGCAGGGCGTTCCTTTTGCAAGAGAATATGCTGGTTATTTAAACAATCGATCCTTTGGAGGCGTTCAGGTTTCCCGAACCTTTTATGCAAGAGGACAAACCGGACAACAGCTTTTATTGGGCGCTTATCAGGCTCTGGAAAGACAGGTTGCTTTAGGAAAAGTGGCACTGTATACTCGCCACGAAATGCTTGAATTAGTTGTTATTGATGGCAAAGCCAAAGGCATAATAGCGCGAAATCTCGAAACAGGAAAACTAGAACGTCATGTGGCTGATGCCGTTGTACTGGCTTCTGGTGGTTACGGAAAAGTCTATTATTTGTCTACTCTGGCAATGGGCTGTAATAGTTCTGCTGTTTGGAGAGCACACAAAAAAGGGGCTTATATGGCTGGTGTGAGCTGGATTCAGTTTCATCCTACTTCACTCCCGCAGCATGGTGAAAATCAGTCCAAACTGACTTTAATGTCAGAATCACTTCGAAATGACGGACGCATTTGGGTTCCTAAAAGAGCAAATGATGAAAGAACTGCCAATTCCATTCCCGAAGAAGAACGAGATTATTATTTAGAACGCCGTTATCCTTCTTTTGGAAATCTAGCGCCAAGAGATATTTCTTCCCGTGCCGCCAAAGAAAGAATCGATGCTGGACATGGCGTGGGTCCAATGAAAAATGCTATTTATCTCGATTTCTCTGATGCCATAAAAGCTCAGGGAAAAGATAAAATCGAAGCTAAGTACAGTAACCTTTTTACCATGTATGAAAAGATTACTGGAATAAACGCTTATAAAGAACCAATGTTAATCTCTCCTTCTGCACACTTTACAATGGGCGGATTATGGGTCGATTATGAATTAATGACCACAATTCCAGGTTTATTTGCTTTAGGCGAAGCCAATTTTGCCGATCATGGTGCCAATCGTCTTGGTGCAAATTCATTGCTTCAGGCTTGTGTCGACGGTTATTTTATTGCACCTTACACGATTCCAAATTATTTAGCTGGCGAATTAAACGCAACAAAATTTGATATTTCACATCCTGCTTTTGAAGAAGCTGAAAATACTGTCAGAAGACAATTAGATCGTTTTTTGCATACCAACGGAACACTTTCAGCAGATTATTTTCATAAAAAAATCGGTCGTCTTCTCTACGAAAAATGTGGTCTTTCCAGAAACAGAAAAAATCTCGAAGAAGCCATAATTGAAATTAAAGAATTGAAAGCTTCATTTGAAAAAGACCTCAGAATTACAGGCGATAACACTTTAAACAGTGAACTGGAAAAAGCTGGCCGAATTGCCGATTACATAGAATTAGCCGAATTAATGTGCTACGATGCCTTACAACGTGAAGAATCCTGTGGCGCACATTTCAGAGAAGAATACCAAACTACAGATGGAGAAGCCGTAAGAAATGATGAAGAATTCTGTTACGTTTCGGCTTGGGAATGGAAAGGACAAAATAAAGAACCAGAACTTCATAAAGAACCTTTAGTCTTCGAAGCGGTAGAACTTGCGGTTAGAAGTTATAAATAAGTTAGGAGTTAAGGGTTAAGAGTTATAAAGAACTAAGGGCAACAACAAACAACAAACATAAGTACCATGAAACTTTATCTAAAAATTTGGCGACAGTTTGATACTTCATCAAAAGGAGAAATGACAGATTATGAAATTGATGGAGTTTCAGAACATATGTCTTTTCTTGAGATGTTGGATCTCCTAAACGAAAACCTAATTCAGCAAGGCGAACGAGTTATCGAATTCGATCACGATTGCCGGGAAGGAATTTGCGGACAATGCGGTGTTATGATTAATGGAAGAGCACATGGGCCTTTAAGAAATACCACAACCTGTCAGCTTCATATGCGAAGTTTTAAAGATGGTGATACAATTTATATTGAACCCTTTCGCGCCAAAGCTTTTCCCGTTTTACGCGATTTAAAGATTGACCGAAAAGCATTTGATACTATTATTGCTTCAGGAGGTTTTATAGGAGCCTCGACAGGACAAGCACCGGAAGCCAACAGTATTCCTATTTCTTATGAAACCGCAGAAGAAGCTTTTGATGCCGCTGCCTGTATTGGTTGTGGCGCCTGTGTAGCTTCCTGCAAAAATGCCAGCGCCGCTTTGTTCGTAGGAGCCAAAATAACGCATTTGGCTTTGCTGCCACAAGGAAAAGTAGAAGCTCCCAAACGTGCTCTTAACATGGTCAAACAAATGGATCTTCAAGGTTTTGGAAACTGCTCCGATACAAGAGCCTGTGAAATTGAATGTCCACAGGGAATTTCGGTTCTCTCTATTGCCCGAATGAATTTGGAATATATGAAAGCTTTGACTTTTAGGAAATAGCTATGTATGATTTGTCATTTCGACTGAAAGGAGACCCGAGCAATAGCGAATAGGCGAAGCAAATCACACCAGAAACTCTACAAAGATTGGCGATTCTCTTTGTGTAAATACGAGTGTGATTTCTCCTTTCAGTCGAAATGACAAAAATATGAGAAAAAAAAATTTGTGTCTTCGTGCCTTCGTGGCAAAAAAACTACACTGTAAAATAAGGTGTCAAAATATCTTCAAAATTATACAATCCTTTTTCCTTCTCTTTAATATTTTCGGCAACAAAAATAACTCCGTTTCCAAAAGCTTCTCTCGAAATAGATTCGTGAATTAAACGTACGGTCTGAAAAGGGAATCCAAAAATAACCTCATGTTTTCCAACAATTCCACCCGCTCTAACCGAATTGATATTTTCTTTATCAATATCTAAAGCTTCAGCAATTTTTACCGCTGTTCCAGAGGTTCCCTGCTTGGTTTTAAAATGTTCTTCATTTACTTCGATATCTACCCAAGGCGCTATTTTCTTTAAAAATTTAGATGCAAACAATAAAAAATTAACTCCTAAAGTAATGTTCGGCGACCAAAATACGGTTGTTTTCTTGGCCAGTTTCTTTAAAAACGCCAATTCTTTGTCTTTATAATGTGAAATAGCCGAAATGATTTTTACATTTTTCTTTGCTGCAACTTCTCCATAAGTATAAATTCCTTCACTAGAAGAAAAATCAATAATAACATCGACAGGGTGTTTTTCCAATAACTCATCAATAGAAGTTTTGGAACTAGAATAGATTAAGCCGGGTTCGTCTGACTGCACTCCAAAAAATTCTGGAACTGATCTATGTTCTAAAACGGTACTTTGTCTTAAAACCCATTCCAAGCAGAATTTTTTATTTTCCAATAATATTGAAGCTACTGATTTTCCAGTTTTTCCGAATCCGATTAATCCTATTTTCATAAGCATTTGTTTTTTAAGTGAGCGTATTTTGCTCGTTAGAAAATTGATATCTAAGTGGTAAATATCATTTGAAATTTTAATTCATGACAGCAGTTTTCAAACTACCTGTCTAGTAAAAATAGGAAAATCATAACAGAATTACGAATTAAAACTATATTTTATAACATAAAAATCAATTCTTAGTACGATTTTTTCTATTAAAGCATAATTATTATCGAAAAACTTCTCTTATAATATATAATCTATTTTGTTAGAATTTAGTCTCAAATTTCCAATAATTCTTTTGTAACTTTTTGGTTGAAAACACTGTTAAAAAAAAGAATTTCATACTATACAAGTAAATATATTTTCAGTAGATTTATCACCTGATAGCCCCCAAAAATATCAGTAAGTAATGGCCTACAACAACAATGAACTGCTTCGTTTTTTAGATGCGCAGAACAAATTATATCTGACCGCTCTAGACGAAATTAAAAATGGTAAAAAAGAATCTCCTTGGATGTGGTTTGTATTTCCTCAGATAAAAGGAATGGGTTCCAGCGACACCTCTAAATTTTACGAAATCAAAAATGCAGACGAAGCAATTGCTTTTCTCGAACATCCCATTTTAGGAAAACATCTGGTTGAAATCACTTCCGAATTAATCAAAAAAGAAGAAACAGTCGAGGAAATTTTTGTAACTGATGATATTGAAAAACTAAAATCTTCGATGACTTTATTTGCCAGTGTCCAGAACAGTGAACCGCTTTTTCAGGAAGTTTTGCACAAATATTTTGATGGATCTTCTGACTTTCATACTTTGCAATTATTATACAATAACCTGTAAAATGGGCATGAAATAAGAGTTTACGAATAAACTTTTCAAAAAAATAAAGTTGGTTTTAGAATATTTCAAAATCAGATATCTATCTTTGCAACACTGTTGCGTTTTTAATGCCACTAAAAAACCAGCTGTTTATTTGGAGTGAAGAAGCGATTTTTAATTATCAATTTCCTTATGTCTATTGTAGTATTGTCCGCAATGCTATTTCAGACTATGCATTCCTATGAACATGTTTTTAAACAGTTTGCAGAAAAACCTTGTGAGCATCATACCAATGCCAATCAAAAAGAAATTACGCATAGCCACGATGTAGATAGTAAATGTCATGTTTGTCATTTTGCATTCAGCATTTATATTCCGAATACATTTGAAGCTGTAATTGTTCAGAAAATACAAATTGAAACCAAAGCTGTATTAGCTTTCACTCAAGCTGTCTCTGCATTCTTCAAAGGCAGTTTATTTGCATTAAGAGCGCCTCCTGCTGTTCTAGGTTTACTTTGATTTATACATTTTGTAAAAACTCTCTTTTTATTCCGTTTGTTTGAAAAAGAGTTATTAATGCATTTACGCTTTAGCGAATAAACCGATGTAAACCTCCATTCAAATCTCAAATTCTTTTGATGCACTTTAGACATGCGTCATGAAATACTTTTATTTAAAAAAATTAATCCAAATACGAAAATATGCTTACAGCTGAAAATCTCACCAAAAAATATGGTGATTATACTGCTTTAAATGCCCTAAATTTAACGATTAAAGAAGGCGAAATATTTGCTCTTTTAGGACAAAATGGCGCTGGAAAAACCACTACAATTAATTTATTTCTAGGTTTTATAGAACCTTCTGAAGGAACTTTAACCATCAATAATATTCCGGTTACCTTAAACGCAAAAACTACCAAAGAATTTGTGGCTTACATTCCGGAAACCGTCATGCTTTATCCAAACTTATCCGGTTTAGAAAACCTTAAATTTTTCTCTTCGCTGGCAGGTTTTAAATACTCAAAAGGAGAACTGACTTATTTCTTAAACAAAGCAGGTTTACAAGTTAAAGCTCATGATCAAAATTTGGGCGGTTATTCTAAAGGAATGCGTCAAAAAGTGGGAATCGCGATTGCTATTGCTAAAAGAGCTAAAGTACTTTTGCTGGACGAACCTACAAGTGGTTTAGATCCAAAAGCTTCCAACGAATTCTCTCAGATTTTAAAAGAACTTTCGGCAGACGGAACGGCTATTTTAATGGCCACTCACGATATTTTTAGAGCCCGTGAAGTGGCTTCACATATCGGAATTATGAAACAGGGAAATCTTGTAACGGTTATCGAAGCGGATAAAATTTCGGCCAACGAACTGGAAGATTTGTATTTACAAACCGTTTAGAAATGAAAAACACACTTTCTTTACTTTTTATAGTAAGTACCATTTCCGTTGTAAAAGCACAAAACGGCGGAAAAGTAAGAGACAGCATTTCTAAAGATTCTTTGGTATTAGAATCCAAAAGAAATGAATTGCAGACTGTTGAAATTATTGGGCGCTCAACGCGAAAGTACAACAGCGATTATTCTTTTTCTGCAACCAAAACAGCAACATTAAACAAAGATATTCCGCAGTCCATTTCGACCATAACCAAAGAATTAATTGCCGATAAAAATGCCATTTATCTCGCTGATGTTGTAAAAATGACAAGCGGTGTAATTCCGGCGAGTTATTACAATCAATATACCATTCGAGGCATCAGCCAGAATGAAGAAGGACAGATTATTAACGGAATGCGAACAAGACAATATTATTTCCTACAGCCCTTAACGAGTAATATTGAACGTGTTGAAGTTATCAAAGGGCCTTCGAGCGCCACATTTTCGTCTGTAGATCCTGGAGGAAGTATCAATATGGTGACCAAAAAACCTTTAGCAACTGATCGAAAAGAAGTCAGTCTTTCTGTTGGAAGTTTTAGCACTTTACGCGGAACTTTAGATTTTACAGGACCTATAAATGAGTCCAAAACACTTTTGTATCGTGTAAACGGAGCGTATCAGGAAGCAAAATCGTATCGTGATTTGGTGAACAATAAATCGTTCCTGTTTTCGCCTTCCTTCAGTTATATTCCAAATGAAAAAACGGCTATCAATACCGAATTAATTTTGAGCAACATGACTGGAGTTTTAGATCGCGGACAACCTATTTTCGGCGCTGTAGCCGGAAAAACAGATTTAAACAAAACGCCAATCAGTTTAAATTTGGGAGCTTCAGGAGATTTTTTCAAATCAAAAGAAATGATTTTGATGACCAATTTTGCGCATAAATTTTCTTCGAAAGTGGGTTTCAATGCTTCTTATATGAAACAGACTTGGACAGAAGATCTTCAAGAACACCGCACCACAAATGCTTTTGCCGTTGATATAAACAATCAGCCTGTGACAAGTCTTGCGATGATGCAATATGTACAGCGCCATCAATATTGGGATATTGACAATTTAAGTGCTTATTTAAATTTTGATTTTAAGACCGGAAAGCTCAATCATAAACTATTGACAGGATATGATCTCAGCAGCTGGAATAAAAACAAAGGAGGCGGACAAAATGCAGCAAGAGGTTATTTGTTAAACGATGGTACTGTAGCTAATTCTTTTGTTCCTGCAAATGCCTCTAATTATCAAACCGTAACTGTTAATGGTGTTGTACTGCCAAAACCAAATGTCAATTTCTTTGATTTAAACAATCCGTCTTATGCTTTACGAAATACGCAGGATTATATTTTAAATGTTCGTACAGCACTTCCATCAGCATTAACTACAACAAATGCTGTGTACATTCAGGATCAGATTCAGTGGAATAAATTCATTTTTTTATTGGGATTAAGAAACGAATGGTTCGAAGACATTACGAATTATGAAACTAATAATGAATTAACTGTTAAAAAAACGGCATTACTTCCAAGAATTGGGATTACTTATGCAATAAACGAGGCAATTAACTTTTACACGACCTATCTTGAAGGTTATCAACCACAGTCTAATACAGTCACTTTAATGCCTCAAACAGGAAGTCTGCCTGGAGGAAGTTTATTTAAACCATTGAAAAGTGATTTAAAAGAGTTTGGTATGAAAGCCGTTTTCTTCAATAAAAAAGTAAGTTTTAACGCAGCCGTTTACGAGATTAATCAGCGAAATATTTTAATGAATGCCAATGATCCTGTAAACCCTGACTTACTGGTTACAAGAGGTTCCGAAAGAAGCCGTGGTTTTGAATGCGATCTAGCAGGATATATTACTCCAGACTGGCAGATAAATGCCTCTTACAGCTATATTGATGCTGAAATTACCAATGATGCCAATGTTGCATTAATTGGACAGAGAAAACAAAATACGCCAAAAAACAGTGCTAATCTCTGGACACGCTACAACTTTAATTCTGATTCGATTTTGGATGATTTCGGAATTGGTTTTGGAATGCAGTATCAAAGCAGTAAAGTGCCTTGGTTTACAAGAGATTTTACGCTTCCCGATTTTACCATTTTTGATGCCGCTATTTATTATAAACCAAACGGAAGCAATATGCAGATTGCCTTAAACGCCGGAAATCTTCTAAACAAAACCTATTGGCTGGGCGCACAAAATTATTTGAGATTGTTTCCGGGAAGTCCGCGAAACGTAAATCTTACCGTAACTTATAGATTTTAATTGATATGAAAATAGTACAATCAGAAATCCTGATAGCCAGACATTTTAGAAAATCTATTTTTAAAAATCCTGCTATCTATATCATAACTGCTTTCATTGGCATTTTGCTTTTATATGCGGCTTTTACAGGCTGGGACAATTACAAAAGCCAAAATGAAACGAGCGAAAAATACCAACACGAATCTCGTGAAGACTGGTTAAAAAATCCAGATAAGAATCCGCATCGAATGGCGCATTACGGCAATTTTGCCTTTAGAAAAAGCACGCCTTTGAGTGTTTTCGAATTCGGAATGGAACCTTTTTTCGGAAATGCTATTTTCCTTGAAGCGCACAAACAAAATACTGCCAATTTCTCTGAAGCCGGTTTTTCAAACAGCATGCTTCGTTTCGGAGAAATCAGTATTGCGATGGTTTTACAGGTTTTATTACCGTTGCTAATTTTCTTTTTAGGTTTTAATGCCATTGCTTACGAACGTGAAAACGGAACTTTAAAAATTCTTTTAACGCAGGGAATCAACTGGAAACAGCTTTTAATTGGAAAAACTTTAGGAATTGCCAGCGTAATCATGCTGCTCTTTGTTCCAACCATTATCGTTTTAGTTTTGGTCTGGCTGTTTTTACAAAACTTTTCTATTACAGCAGACGAAACAGTAAAAATGCTTTTGTTCATCCTTTTTCATTTGGCTTATCTCCTATTCTTCTGTGTGATTGCGGTTTTAGTTTCGGCGATAAGCAAAACTTCTAAAAAAGCATTGATTACGCTTATTGGAATTTGGCTGTTATTTACCGTTATTCTGCCAAGAACTACACAGGCAATCGGCGCTTATATTTATGAAGCTCCTTCTAAAATCCAGTTCAACAGTGATATCGAAAAAGATATTTTAAAAGAAGGCGACAGTCATAACCCGAATGATCCGCATTATAAAGCGATTAAAGATTCCTTGCTTTTGGTTTATAAAGTCGATTCGGTACAGCAACTTCCGTTCAATTATTCGGGATTTATTATGACCGAAGGCGAAAAAATAAGCTCGAGAATTTATAACGAACATTTAGCGGCACTTCTAAAGATTTATAAAAAGCAAAATAGCTTTTCTAAAACCGTTTCTTTTTTGAATCCGTACATCGCCATCAAAAATCTATCGATGGGATTATCGAATACCGATTACGAATCGTATATCGATTTCCAAAAACAAGCCGAAGATTATCGTTATGCAATGGCTCAGAAAATGAATGCTTTGCAGATCAAATACATCAGCAATACAAAATCGGATAAACCAAAAATTATAGGAAAAGAACATTGGGCAGAAGTCGATGAATTTCATTATGAACCAGAAAAAATTGGAACGGTTCTCAAAAACGAAATTGTCTCTATCATTTCAACTCTGCTGTGGATTGCTGCACTTTTTATTTTGATTAGAATCGCGTCCCATAAACTTAAAGCTATTTAATTATGTTGTCATTATTATTCAAAAATTTCATTCGGTCAAAAGGGACTAAAATTGGATTGCTTTTTCTGTTATGCATAGGTTTTATAAGTCTTTTAATTGGAAAACAGTTTCAGGATAAGCAAGAAAAAAGTATTCAGGAAGCAACGATTTATCAGAAAGAACATATTGCCAGAAATGCAGCGTTTCATAAGGACGAAATAGGACTTTTGTTATATTATATTAAGTTCTCTTTAGTCAATAACACATTCCCCATAAACAGTTTAGCCATTGGCCAGCGCGATGTTAATCCTTCCATTCAAAATGTTACCATTCGTGGTTTAGAAGGTCAGAAATACGATACAGAACTTAATAATCCGAACAATCTTTTGTCTGGAAATATCGATTTTAGTTTTGTATTGGTCTATTTATTTCCGTTGCTGATTATTGCTTTTTCTTATAATGTTATTTCCGAAGAAAAAGAAAGCGGTACTTGGAAAATTGTGGCAACGCAGAGTCAGAATACTTTCAAATATATTCTGCAATTGTTTTATGTTAGGATTTTGAGCTTGATTGCTTTGTTTACGGTTTTGCTATTTACTGCTGTTTTGTTCTTAAACATTCCGTTAGATCAATCTTTTTTTGTTTTCTTCGGAATCGGAATTCTTTATATATTATTTTGGTTTGTGGTTTGTTTTTTCATTGTTTCGCTGCAAATGCATTCTAATGTTAATGCTGTTTCATTGCTTACCATCTGGCTGTTTTTAATCATTATTGTTCCAGCAGGAATTAATGCTTTTATCGTAAATAAATACAAAATTCCAGAAGCTTTAGAACTAACTATAACACAGCGAAATGCTTACCACGAAAAATGGGATACAGATAAAAATGAAACTATGGAGAAGTTTTATAAACATTATCCGCAGTTTAGAACCTACAAATTGGATGAAAAAGCAGAATTTACCTGGCTTTGGTATTACGCCATGCAGCAAATGGGCGACGACGAATCGGCAGTGCAGTCTAAGGAATTGGAAACTAAGTTGGAACAACGAAACCGCACCAGTGAATTGATTGCGCAGTTTATTCCAACGCTTCATACGCAGATTCAGTTAAACGAAATTGCCAAATCGGATTTACATAACCAGCTTTTGTTTTTGAAAAAAACGACTCAATTCCATGAAAAACTTCGTTTGCATTTTTATCCAAAAATTTTTAAAAATGAAGCGGTTGATCAGCAAAAATGGGAGAATTATAAAGTTGAAACATTTAAAGATGCAACAGAAATCAGCTTTTTAAAAGCGTTTATGCCTTTATTGCTTTTCATTTTTGTATTGATTGGTTTCGGATGGAGGAATTTTAATCGTCTAGCTGCTTAATTTTTTTACCGCAAAGTTTTTTTTTAACCGCAAAGAGCGCAAAGGTTAACGCAAAGGTCGCTAAGTTTTTCTTTTAGGCTTTGTTAATAAACTTTGTTTTGAGAGTTCGCAAAGATGGTAAAACATAGCCAATGGTTTCAACCATTGGAACGCAAATATTTTTTTCTTTTCCTATTATTTTAGCCACAGATTTCACAGATTAACACAGATTTAAATCATTTTAATCCTTTAATCTGTGGCTAAAAAAATTCGCAAAGTTTTCTACACAAAGCTTTGCATCCCGATAGCTATCGGGATTACGTTTTTATAAAACCCAACATATCAAAAAAAACTTGCTCCCGATAGCTATCGGGATTGCGATAAAAATCAACGTAACACAATTTTAGTCACAGATTTGTCATTTCGACCATAGGGAGAAATCACACTAGAAATTCCGTTGCTATTGTCGCCAATCTTTATAGATATACGTGTGCGATTTCTCCTTCGTCGAAATGACAAAACTTTATCTTAATTGATACTTTCTAAACCTATTCTGAATAAAATTTCTTCAAACATTCATTAATTTTATTTTATTTAGAATTAATATAAATAAACTTTTATATTTGCCACTTTCTTAGCAGATACAAGTAGTTTTTAAAATTTACTTAATATTGCTTTTTCTAAGTAAATTTCGTTTAATGAACCAAAATAACAGTTTCGAATTAAATCTTTTCAAGTCCTTTAAAGAAGGCGACGAGACTGCTTATACTTTTTTTTACGATAAATATTTTAGAAGAATCCAATCGTTCAGCGTTCAGTTTATTTATGACCAAGACGAAGCTGAAAATCTCGCTCAGGAAGCCCTGTTACACTTATGGCAAAACAAAGAAAACGTTGAATCGCTTAACGGAATTCAGGCTTTCTTGTTTACCTACGCCAAATCGAAATGCTTGAATTTAATTCGTCACAATAAAGTGAAAAACAAATTCAAGAATGACCTCCTTAACCACAAAGAAAGAGAATTGGATATCGAAGTTTTAAATTCTCTTCAATTTGACACTCTAGAATTAACAGAATTAGAACGTATTATTCTGGAATCTATCAGCGAACTGCCTCCAAAAACCCGCGAAGTTTTTATTAAAAAACGCTTCGAGAATAAAAAAAATGCAGAAATCGCCGAAGAAATGGAAGTGACTTTAAAAGCCGTAGAAGCCCATATGACAAAGGCTTTGAAGATTTTAAAGACCAAATTATCCGATTATTTATTCCTGATTTTTATCCTTATTTACAATAATTAAGAATAAAAGGTAGGGTATTTTAATTCTGAAGTGTACTAATAATAGCGAGAAATTTAAAAACGCATTTATGACATCGGAACTCATTTATAAATACTTATCTAATGAAGCTTCAGAACAAGAAGTTGAACAACTTTTTGAATGGATTGAAGCCTCAGAAGAAAACAAAAAGCAATTTATAATTTTAAAAAAGACTTGGGCCTTAACAGCACTTTCTGGAACGATTTCACGTGAAGTTCCTGTTGTTGCATTACAACCAAAAAATAAAATAAGAACGTATTTTAAATACGCGGCCATTCTTGTTGTTTTATTTGGTTTAGGAAAACTAGCTTTTTATTTTAATGAAAGAACAACTGTTTCTAAAGAAATTGTTCTGGAATTAGGCGATGGCCGTTTAGAATTTTTTACCGAAAAAAATCTGAATACATTGGTAAATGATAAAGGCGAACTGGTTGCCAGAAAATTTCCCGATCAGATTGTTTATTTCGGAAAAGTTCAGGACAAAGACGTTTTATACAATACCTTAAAAATTCCGTACGGAAAAACTTTTAAACTTAAACTTTCAGATGGCACTCTGGTAAGTTTAAATTCCGGCACTACTTTACGTTACCCTGAACAATTTGGAATAAATGGAAAAAGAAATGTTTATTTAACCGGTGAAGCATTTTTTGAAGTTGCTAAAGACAAGCAACATCCATTTATTGTACATTCTGATCAGACAGAAATTGAAGTTCTTGGAACGCGTTTTAATGTAAGTGCTTATCCTGAAGACAAAACCGTAAGCAGTGTTTTGGTTGAAGGAAGCATTAAAATGTCTGAAAAAGAAAATCCTTTAAATACTGTTTTGCTAAAGCCTTCCCAAATGGCTATATGGCAGAATCAGTCTAAGAAAATTACAACGAAGAACGTTGAAACTTCTTTTTACGAAGCTTGGACACAAGGTGAACTTGCCTTCAACAACACCCCATTTTCTACGATTACAAAAATAATTGAGCGTACCTACGACGTTGAAATCATCAACGAAAATGCTGTTTTGGCCAAACAGAATTTTACCGGCTCAATTAAAATCAGTGAGTCTAGTGTCGAGAACATTTTAGATCTTCTAAAACGTGACACGCCTTTTAATTATTCTATTGAACAAAAAACAATAACCATTACACCTATTTTCCATAACTAAATAAAACATGACTTTAATGATACCTAATAACTTAAGAAAAATTCTGTTTTTCTTAGCCCTCCTTATATCCAGTTTTAAAGGTTTTGCGCAAAACAAAACGATTACTTTACATGTCAAAAACAAACCTATAAGCCAAATTATCAAATCGATTGAAGCGCAAACTGATTTTAGAATCATTTATAATGCTAAAAAAATAGATGCAGAGCAATTAGCCGATATTGATGTGGATAATGCTTCGTTGGAAACGACTTTAAAAAAGTTATTAAAAGGCACAAATATCTCCTATTACATTCAGAAAAAGCAAGTTTTATTAACCGATGCTACGCCTGTTGACCGATCGAATGCGGATGTTCAGGAAACCGATCGAATTATAAAAGGAACCGTTTACAGCGCAAAAGACAGACAGCCGCTTCCGGGAGCCACAATCCGTATCAAAGGAACCGGAATGGGCGCTATAACTGATTATAACGGAAAATTTGCTTATGAATTAAAAGGAAACAACATTAAAGATCAGGTTCTTGAAGTTGGTTTTTTAGGAATGGAAACGCAGTCTATAAAGGCAGAATATAAAAAAGATTTTGTTTTCTACCTTCAGGAAGTAACCGATGAATTGAATCCTGTTATAGTTACTTCTTCTTATGGTACCACAAAACTAAAAGAAGAAATTGTGGGAAGTATTTCTACGCTGCAAGCCAAAGACATTGCTGTAGAACAAGCTTCTGAAAGTTTTGACAAAATGATTACTGGTCAAATTGCGGGTGTATTAGTTGAAAATACTTCTGGAGTTGGTGGTCCTGTTAAAATTAATATTCGTGGACAAGGTACTTTATCCTCTCTTAATGGTGCTATTACAGGTACTTCCTCTCAGCCCTTAATTATTGTTGATGGTGTTGTAATGAGTGAAGAATACGCTATTGACAGCGGTGATTTTGACGGAAGCGGTATGTATTCTGAAAATCTAGCCAATCCTTTAATGAAAATTGCACCAGAAAACATTGAAACTATTTCTATTTTAAAAGATGCCGCTGCCGTAGGTATTTATGGTGCTGATGGTGCAAATGGTGTAATTTTAATTACAACCAAAAAAGGGAGAAAAGGGAAAACACAATTTGGTTTCTCAAATCAGTTAGGGGTTTCTTCTGCTGTTAACCAAATTAAATACTTAAATGGTGAACAATATACTGAAATAAGAAACGAATACTTAAAAAACACCACTACAAATTATGCTCCAATAACTTACAATGGTGTTAATACAGATTGGTTTAACTTATTGAATAAATCAGGTATTTACAACAAATACAATTTTAACGTTTCAGGTTCTACATCAAAATTTTCATACCGAACAAATGTCAGCTATACCAAAATTGATGAGCCACAGCTTGGTAACGAGACCAAACAGTTAAATGCTGGAATTAATTTAGGATACAGCTCTGGAAAATGGGATATTAATTTAATGCTGAATCCAAGCTTTGTACAAAAAGATGCGCCAAATATTTTTTACAGCTTTGCTTATCTGCCAACCATTTCACCTTATAATGCAGATGGCTCCTACTCAAATATGGGATTAATTGCTTCAACTGGAGGAAATCCGCTGGCGGCGATCGAGCAGAATAAAAATGAAACTCAGACTTTTGGTCTTTTAGGTAGTTTAAATTTATCTTATAAACTGAATAACAATATTAGATTTTCTACTCTTTTTGGTATAGATTACAGCGATAAGGATCAAGATCGTTACTTTTCTGGAGCAAATGAAAGTGGTCAGTTTACTGGTTCTTTTACGCTTAATGGAATTTTATACCCTGCTTGGGGACGCCGACTTCTAAACGAAAGAAATTCAACAAAATGGAACTGGCAGGGACAAGCGTTGTTTAATAAAGATATTACAGAAAATCATGCTGTAGACGGTGTTGTTGGTTTTGAATTAAGTGAAGATAAAACCAATTTTCATTACTCGTCTGGGGTTGGATTCGTAAATCCGGCGACCATCAATAAAATTACAGATGCTATTCGAGATGATAATCCTGCTACGCCAAATGTTGATGAATCTAAAGCTGGACAATCCTATAGAAGTGAAATTAGTTATAACTCTAGAGTTTCAATGTTTTCTCAGATAAATTATAATTATAAAAAACGTTATTATTTACTAGCTAACTATCGTCGTGATCAGAGTTCTGTTTTTGGTGACGATACAGATGTTGCCAACAATGGTGGTCTTGGTGCTGGATGGATTATCAGCAACGAGAATTTTCTTAAATCTAACTCATGGATTGATTTCTTAAAACTAAAGGCCAGCTACGGAACTACAGGTAACTCTAGAATTGGTTCTTATAGATCTAAAGGATTGTATAATGTGGTGCAAAACAGATACAATGGAGGAATTGGAGCCACACCTACTGAAGCTCCAAATGGTCATTTGAGCTGGGAAAAAAACACAAAATTCAACGCTGGATTTGATTTTAATATTTTCAATAGAATTGAACTAACAGTAGAATATTATTATGACGACAAAAGCGATTTAATTACGACAAGAGATATTCCTACTGAAACTGGATACAGCTCTGTACAATTGAACGCGGCAAGCATGTACAATAAAGGTTTTGAATTGACTACAAGAATTAAATGGGTAAAAAGCAATGCTTTTAAATGGACAACAGCGTTCAACATTTCTACTGTAGACAGTAAAGTAACAGATTTGAAAGGTTTGGGAAGCGACTATTCACTAGCCAATTTAGCTTTAGCACAAAAAATTGGTTTCAGCAACAGTACTATTTGGGGAATCAAATGGGTTGGGGTTGATCCTGCAACTGGTCGAGACCTTATCGAAAAAAATGGCAAAATATACGATGCTAAAACATACAATGACACGTATACGATTGCTGACTGGGTGCCAATTGGAGACAAACAAGCTGATGCGTATGGAGGTTTCTTCAACAACTTTACATTTTTTAATAATTTAAGTTTATCTATTAGAGGGGATTATCAAATTGGTGGTGATTTCTTAGTTTCTGATGTTTTGATCGATAAATATTCTAATACATTAAACAGAAACCTTTCTGTAAATGCTTATGATCATTGGAGAAATCCAGGAGATATTGTATCACAATCTGCTGTAACGTCATCTCCTATTTTACCTAATTTAAGCAAATATGTTTATGACGCTACGTATATCAAAATCAGCAATATTAATTTAAGCTATAATGTACCGCTAAAAAATACTTTCCTAGACAATCTTTCTGTTTTTGCTGATGCTACGAATGTGGCCTATTGGTACAAAGAGAAAGCTCCGAAAGGAATGAACGGAATTCGAGAATACCGCTTTACTTATCCGCAGGCAAGAACAATCTCATTAGGAGTTAATGCTAAATTTTAAGACCATGAAATATTCAAAATATCTATCTCTATTTTTCCTGATCTTCTCATTACAAAGCTGTAGTGACTTTTTGGAACAAGAACCTGGAACACAAACTTCTATAGACGAACTTTTACAAAACAAAAAAGGCGTTTTACAAGCTTTGACAGGACTTTATACAGAACTTGAAGCCAATTTACGTGGCGAACGTTATGCGGCTTATGCCGACTTACAAGGAGGAAATATAAAATTTACCCCAACAATATCTGGAGGCAACAGAGGCCAGATTTCTCCGCCAGCAAATCTTGAGCAGGTTTATTCTTTTGATGACTTGGCTTTGACTAGTAATTTCAGGCCATTCTACGACGGAAGTTATGATATTATCAATCAGGCGAACTTGATTTTAGAATACACTCCTCGATTAAACGATGCAACAGATGAAGAGAAAAATCAAATTATGGCCGAAGCATTAACGATTAGAGCTTATGCACATTTTCTGTTATCACTAGTTTACAGTCAGGATTATAAATATACTCCAGATGCTTCTCATTTAGGAATCGTTTACAATACAGAATCTATTAAAGCTGGAATCCAATATCCATCCAGAAAAACTGTTGCTGAAGTATACACGTTAATTATAAAAGATTTGGAAACCGCAATTACTGATTATTCATCAGCATCTCTTCTACCAGGAGCGGCTTATTCCTTATTTAATCGTAATAGTACAAAAGCTTTATTGGCTAGAGTTTATCTTCAAAAAGGCGATTGGAATAATGCTTATAATGTTGCAAACGATGTGATTACAACTTCTGGTGTTGCTTTATCTGCTTCCGCAGATTATGTAGCGCAATGGGCGCAGGCTGATCTTCCTATTTCTGAAATTTTACTGGAGTTTTCTACTCCAAAAGATACAGAAGGCGCTGCCTCATCTTCAATGTCACAAGTTTTTGGATATACCTCTGCTACAAGTTACCAAAAGTATGTTGCCTCAAATGATTTGATTAATTTATACGAAAAAAACGATTTAAGAAAACAATTATTCCTTACGCAATCCTTACAAACTCTGGTAAATGGTATGCTTACAGGTGTTAATTACAATTTCACAAGAAAGTATCAAAACAACGCTGGTTACGTAGCCTTTAGATTAAGCGAAATGTATTTAATCCGTGCAGAAGCCGCTTTAGAAACCAACAGAGCAGATTTAGCAATGGCCGATATTAATACCATCAGAGCTCGTTCAAATGCAAGTTTATTAACCAATACAACCAATCTAAAAGAGAATATCTTTTTAGAAAGAAGAAAAGAATTATGTTTTGAAGGCTTTTTGTTTTTTGATATTGCCCGAAATCATAGAGACATTTCTAGGAATGACGGCTGTATTGCTAATGTATGTAGTTTGACTTATCCGTCATTAAAATATGTACTGCCAATACCAACTTATAATACCAACCTTAACCCTAATTTAAAACAAAATGAATCTTATTAAGACATTCGCAATAGTAATTACCGCATCTTTATTAGCGTCTTGTTCAAAAGACGATTATAAATTAGGTTCTGAAATTGATCCGTTTATCCGTTTTAATTTTTTGGTAAAAACAGATAATACACCTTTAGAATATCCTGCTGTAAATGGTTCTTTGGTGCCCCAATCCACCTATACAAACAACTCTGTCAAAACATTAAAAATCCCTGTAGCCTTAACAGCGCAGTCATTAAAAAATGCCGTGACTGCCAATTTTAGTGCTGTTTCGTCAACTGGTGATAACGAAAGTTTTACTGTAAACCCTGTTAATCAATTAACATTTCAAGGGACTAAACTAACAGATACTATTGCAGTTTCTTTTGATAAAAGATGGTCGGCAAAACAAAGTATTACCTTAAAATTAGAAACAGTATCAGATCCTGAAATTCATATTGGAAATCGAAACACAGAATATCTTAATGATACTTTTAAAATTGAACTAGGAACGATTGCTACCAATTATACTTTTCCAGTAAACCAATATGTTGTAAAAGGTGAAGTTGGCGAAACAATCGATTTTAAAGTGAATTTTCCAAATGGATTCTTTCCTGAAGAAATTGAAAAAGTCTCGATCTTCAAATTTCAAAATGGTTTTGAGTATTCTTTGACTCATGATGATTACGGAGATAACAGAAGTTCTATAACGTACCATTTAACTTTATTGGAAGACATTCAAAACGACGATGCACGTTATGAATCAAAGATTACTTTGGTCAATACAACCAATTACAATGCAACAGGTAATCTTACCTTGACTGTTGTAAAACCAATAAAATCACCAAGAGATATTCAAGCAAATCCGGCTTCTAAATTTACAGACCCAACAAATGCTTTTTATTTGACTTATGGAGAACATTGGTTTAATAATAACGGAAATTGTACATGGCAGACTTTTAACGCTCTGACTTTTCCAGTTGTAGTGACGAAAGACAATGAAAATGCTATTTTGTACAGCGACAAAGGAACAGCAAATCCAAATGATGATGTGTATCATGATGCTTTTAAAATTGGTTTTAACGTTGCGAGCGGCACCAATACTGTAAACTCTTTTGGTTTAAAAAGATGGTTTTCTAACGAAAGTAACTCGGCAGCCATTTCGCCTGGTTTTAATATCACTTCGGCTTTAGAATTTTTCCCAGCAAACGGAACAAGCAAAACTGAAGGAACTGTATTAGTAATTCCACAAGATATTACAATTGGATCTAGTGCTACAAATACTCATGTCATTGCAATTTCTGGCGAAGGAACCTACAAAGAAATCAGTACTGGTTTGTATGAAATCTCATTTGAACTAAAATTAACCAACGAAAAACTTTTTGGAGGAACAGTATCGACACAATACAGAATGTACAACAATAGAACTTATCCTAAACCGGCTGCTTTAAGCATTTCGTGTCCTAAAGAAGTTACGCTTTAGTGATCAGTGATCAGTGATCAGTTATCAGTATTCAGTCGCAGTTGACAGTCTGGAACTTTTCAAACTTTGTTAAAGTTTTTAGACTTTGACAAAGCTTTTAGCATAAAAAAAATGTTTCAGGTTTCAGGTTTCAAGTTTCACGTTCTGTTGCAACTTGAAACCTGAAACCTGAAACTTCAAACAAATCAAAAAAAACAAAAGAATTGAAAAAACTAATCCTTCCACTCCTATTCCTTTTAGGATTATCGGCATATAATGTGGCTGAAGGCCCTGATTATACCGATATTCAGGAATTACGAAAACTGTATTCCAGCGGAGATGCTTCAAAATGGCCAACCGCTGAACTGCATGAAAGTATTGATAAATCTAAATTTCAGGATATTGGCGTACTTCCTGCGGTGCCTTATCCTGCTTATAATCCCTATTCAAAAGAAAAAGAGAGTTTGGGAAAAATCTTGTTCTTTGATCCAAGGTTATCGCGAAGCGGCCAAATTGCCTGCGCTTCCTGTCATAACCCAGAATTGGGATGGACAGATAATTTAACGCGTTCATTTGGACACGATCGCCAGACAGGAAAACGCAATTCTATGACCATTTTAAATTCGGCCTATGCTACTTCCCTATTTTGGGACGGACGCGCTTCAAGTCTCGAAGATCAAGCACAATTTCCTGTTGCTGATCCTTTAGAAATGAACGAAAAATTGACGATTGCTGTAGATAAAATTGCTAAGATTAAAGGTTATAATTCTTTATTTACAGCGGCTTTCGGCGATAAAAAAGTGACATTAGAACGAATTCAATATGCCATTGCGACTTTCGAAAGATCAATCAACAGTCCGAAAAGTAAATTTGACCAGTTTGTAAGCGGAAAATCAGAGATTTATACTGATCAGCAGGTAAAAGGACTTCATTTGTTTCGAACTAAAGCGCAGTGTATCAATTGCCATAACACGCCATATTTCAGCGATAATCAGTTTCATAATGACGGACAGACTTTATTTGGCACCAAAAACGAAGATTTCGGTCGTTATAATGTTACTAAAGATGTAAAAGATATTGGTAAATTCAGAACGCCGACACTTCGCGAAGTGGTAAACACCAAACCTTGGATGCATCACGGACATTTTCCAACTTTATTGGATGTTGTGGAATTGTACAACTTAGGAAATCCTTCTCCTGTTCAGAAAAAATATCTGGGGACAGCAAGAGATTCTTTAATTCCAAAATCAGATCCGATGCTAAAAAAACTGGATTTGAGTAAAGAAGAAATAAGTGATTTATTGGCATTTATTGAAACTTTAAGTACGCCGACAAGAAGAATTATTTATCCTGAAATGCCGAAATAATTTAGTCAAAATTTGATTTTTATTTTGCCCCAACAATTTTGCAAATTTCTTAAGCCCTTTTCATTTTTGAAAAGGGCTTTTCTATTTATAAAACACAACTCTTCCATACTTTTTCATTATACTTTTATTAAAGCTTAGAATACTTTAGTAATCTAAATAAAAACTTCATTTTTTAAATTTGTTTGAAACAAAAAGAAGTATTCATTCTTCTAAAAAAATACCATTATGAAATTAGAACACATACAAATTCAGACCAGCAATATTCAAAAAACAGCTGCTTTTTATCAAGATATTCTAGAACTTCCCATCATAGAAAAAACTATAGGTTCAGTTAGGAAATTCCATTTTAAAATTCATTGAAGAACCTAGCTTTCAATCTATTTATCATTTTGCTTTTAATATTCCCGAAAACAAACTCAATGAAGCGATTGAATGGTGTCGAAACAAAGTAGATTTAATTGTAATTGAAGATCAAGATGTTATTACCAATTTTGAGAACTGGAATGCTCATGCTGTCTATTTTTATGATAACAGCGGTAATTTATTAGAGTTCATCGCCAGACATGATCTTGACAATTCAGAGAACAAAGCATTCAGTTCTCAATCTATTTTAAATATCAGTGAAATCGGAATTGTAAATGAAAATCCATTGGAATTAGGAAATGAATTAATCTCTAAATATGATTTAAACTTCTTTTCTAAAAACACAAATAGTGAAGCTTTTGCAGCAATTGGAGACGATCAAGCTTTACTGATTATGGTAAGGCCAAATCGAAATTGGTATCCAACTCAGATTCCATCAGAAAGTAATCCTGTAAAAATTACTTTGGAAAATGATGAAAATACAATTGATTTGAAATTTTAATTCCAAAATCTGCTTTAATCTGCTAAATCTGCGAGAAAATTATTTTGTTTGCTTTGTAATTTTATTTCACGCAGATTTCAAAAGTTTATTATTATTAAAATCAATATTAAATCTGCTTTAATCTGCTTTAATCTGCTAAATCTGCGTGAAAAACCTTTTTTGTCTCCCGCAGATTTAGCAGATTTAGGTGATTTTTACCTTACATTGTTTTTTTTAAAACCTCATCTTCTGAATTCGACCGGAATTCAAAAATCCGTGGAATCAGCGATAAAATATTTTTCGAACTTTATAATTTTATTCACGCAGATTATTATTTATTAAAATCAATATTAAATCTGCCAAATCTGCTAAATCTGCGAGAAAATTATTTTGTTTGCTTTGTAATTTTATTTCACGCAGATTTCAAAAGTTTATTATTATTAAAATCAATATTAAATCTGCCAAATCTGCTAAATCTGCGAGAAAATTATCTTGTTTGCTTTGTAATTTTATTTCATGCAGATTATTATTATTAAAATCAATATTAAATCTGCTTTAATCTGCTAAATCTGCGTGAAAAACCTTTTTTGTCTCCCACAGATTCGGCAGATTTAGGGGATTTTTACCTCACATTGGTTTTTTAAAACCTCATCTTCTGAATTCGAACCGCATTCAAAATCGCCAACAACGCCACGCCAACATCAGCAAAAACAGCTTCCCACATCGTGGCGAGTCCACCAGCGCCTAGAATTAATACAAACGCTTTTACCACAAAAGCCAAAGTAATATTCTGCCAGACAATCTTTTTGGTTTGTTTTCCGATATTGATTGCCATTGCAATTTTGCTTGGTTTATCGTCCTGAATCACCACATCGGCGGTTTCGATCGCCGCATCGCTTCCTAAACCTCCCATTGCAATTCCGACAGTGCTTAAAGCAATTACAGGCGCATCATTTACTCCGTCGCCTACAAAAGCAATTGTTTCGTTCTGAGCCTTAATTTCGTTTACTTTATGGACCTTATCTTCCGGAAGCAAATCTCCAAACGCTTTTGTGATTCCGAGTTTCTCAGCTACAAACTGAACCACATTGGTTTTATCACCGCTCAACATTGTTAATTTTACTCCCAACGATTTCAGTTTAGAAACGGTTTCTTTTGCGTCTTCTTTAATTTCGTCTGCAATGGTTAAATAACCTGCAAACTTTCCATCATACGCAATGGCAATCGTGGTGTAAACTATTGACGAAGGATCAATATCATATGGAATATTAAATTTATCTAGAAGCTTAAAATTCCCTACATACAGTTCTTTTCCGTTAAAAATAGCTTTTAATCCGTGTCCTGAAATTTCTTCGATTTCTTTCAGTTCAACCGAAGGATCAATTTTCCCTACGTGATTATGAATCGCAGTAGCAACAGGATGTGTGCTTCGGCTTTCTAAAGCATTAACCAGTTTTAGGATTTCTTCTTTATCAAATTCTGGTTTTATAAAGACTTCCTGAACTTTAAAAACACCTTCGGTCATGGTTCCCGTTTTATCCACCACAACATTCTGAATGGTTGAAATGCTGTCCAGAAAATTACTGCCTTTAAACAGAATTCCGTTTTTACTTGCAGCCCCAATTCCGCCAAAATAACCTAACGGAATACTAATCACCAAGGCACACGGACAAGAAATTACTAGAAAAACCAAAGCTCTGTACAGCCAGTCTGAAAAAACATAATGATCTACAAAAAGCATTGGAACCAAACAAATCGCAATGGCCAAATACACCACAATTGGCGTGTAGATTTTTGCAAATTTTCTAATAAATAATTCCGCAGGTGCTTTTTTGGTTGTGGCATTTTGAACCAATTCAAGAATTTTAGACAATTTACTATCGTTATAGGCGGTTGTTACTTTTACTACTGCAATCGTATTTCCGTTAATCATTCCAGCCAGCACCGTTTCGCCTTTCTTTTTCGTATCTGGTTTGCTTTCGCCAGTTAAAGCTGCCGTATTAAACGAAGCCGAATCGGATACTAATTCGCCGTCCAAAGCCAGTTTTTCACCTGCTTTAAGCTGGACGATCGCTCCAATCTGAACGTCTTTTGCCTTTACTTTTACAGTAGCATTATTCTCTAAAACATTTACCTCATCCGGGCGTGAATCTAAAAGACTTTTTATGTTTGATTTTGCTCTGCTGACTGCCATTCCTTGGAAAGTTTCTCCAATCGTATAAAACAGCATAACCGCTACACCTTCTGGATATTCGCCAATAGCAAATGCACCGATTGTGGCAATGCTCATTAAGAAAAACTCAGAGAAAACATCGCCTTTTACAATACTTTCGTAAGCTTCTTTCATTACTGGAAAACCAACCGGAAGATAAGCAACCACGTACCAAACTATTCTAACAATTCCGGTAAACCAACTTTGCGGAAAATAATTATCAAACCCAATTCCGATTAGCAGTAAAACAAACGAAATGATAGATGGCAAAAACAGCTGAAACAAACTGCCTTCAGCATTATGTTCGTGGTCATGTCCGTGATTGTGTCCATCGTTTTCAGAATGTACTGGTTCGTCATGCGAACAGCAGCAGGAAGGTTTCGGTTTATTTTTTATATTTTTTACTTCTTTATCTTGATGTATCATTCTTTTAGTTTCAGGTTTCAGGTTTCAGGTTGGAGTTTCTCTGAAACTTGGTTTTAATAATGCCCTAAATTTACACCTTTTGTTTTAAAGTTTTATGCCACAAAGACCCTATTTTTTCTGCCGCAAAGACGCTAAGACGCAAAGTTTTTTTACATATAGAATAAAATGAATTATTTGTCATTTCTCTAGTTCGTTTATTCTTTAATTTGAAAAACTTTGCGTCTTAGCGACTTTGCGAGATTCCTTTAATAAAAACTTTGTGGCTTAGTGACTTCGTGTCCAATCATTCCTAAAACTGCGCATTAACCCTTATAGAAGCTTTTACTAAAGCCAGCGCTTTAATACTGCTTACTGGAAATTCTACCGTTTGATGATTTGGGTTTTGGGAAACAAATTCTATATAAGACTCTTTCTTAGATTTATTTAAAAAACGGGTTAAAAAAAACTCGTTTCCATCGTTATTTACATAAACCAGATACATTTCGCCCCAAATTATATTGTTTTCAGGAGTATTAATCTTTTTAAAAATAACAATATCACCGTTGTTTAATAACGGATACATACTATCACCCGCTACATACAAAGCGCCATCGCATTCAGAAATCTCAGGAATGCTGATATAATTTACCGGTACCTGATTTTGGTTTTCGCCAAATAAATCTACAATGCCACTAATGCTGTGTACATTATAAAGAGGAATATTTCGACTGCCTACCTCCTGCTCTACTGCTATAAAAGGATTAACAGCAGCTAAACGCTGTCCTTTAAACATAGTACCATTTCCCGTTAAGAGCCATTCTGGGTCTACATCTGTATATTTTCTTAAGATATTTTCTAATTTATCTACTCCGATCGTCTTATTATTTTTAAGCTGGCTGGCAAAAGAACCATTGGACATGCCTACTTCACGCTCTAAAGTACTCACTTTAATACCTTTTGCATCTATGTATTGCTTAATCCTCTGTAGCGTATTCTCTGTCATAAAGCAACTTTTTAGAAAAAATCTTACTTTTATATATTTGTTTTAAGATATATCTTATTATATTTGTCCCGTTCTTAATACAAAATGAACAATAGACAAAAATATGAAAACAAAGTCGAGTTACAATCAAGATGTTCTAAAGATTATCCACGACCGTTACGGATATTCTTACGACTACATTCGAAAGGCCATTCGTGGCGATCGGGTTGGTCCTATGAGCGACACCTTAAAAGCCGAATACAACAAACTCAACAACGAAGCTTTAAAAGCCATACAAGACAAGGCTACCAAACTATAAGCTTTCTGCTTTTTTCCAAGAGTTTCCAATACCACTTCCGGAAACCAATTCAAAGCCTTACTTCCTCCCAAGCTAAAAACAAGTTGCAAATGAAATTTTCCTTTTAGGAGAATTTAAAAACATTTACTAACAAACTTTTAATTTAAAATTTTATGAAAACGCATGTACTGCTGACACTATTTTTATGGTGCACAGCAACAGTTACGTATTCTCAGGTAGGAATGACAACTAACAACCCAAACAAAGATGCTGTTTTGGATTTAAACAATTCTGATGGTACCAATACGAAAGGTTTATTGCTGCCAAAAGTAGCACTTATAGAAACAACCGATCCCTCTCCATTTAGTACTCATATAGCAGGCATGAAAGTATACAATACCAATACATTCTCATGGATTACTCCTTCTGCAGCAGTAACACCTGGTGTGTATTATAACGATGGCACTAAGTGGGTACGTGAAGCATCATCCTCTTCAGCATGGGTTCTTCCTGGAAATACGGGTACAAATGCAACTACCAACAGAGTTGGAACACTTGATGCTGTCGATTTTGTAACGAGAACAAATAACGTTGAACGAACAAGGGTTAATTCTTCGGGACAGCTTATGATTGGTACTCCATCTGTACTCACAGGTGGTTCTGGCACAAAAATGATGGTTAACAACGGGACTACAGCAGGAGCCTTGCAATTACGCGATGGTACACAGGCAGCCGGCAAAGTCCTTACCTCTGATGCAAATGGACTGGCAACCTGGCAGACTCCTGTACCCGATATATTTGATGAGCCTACTTTTGGAACAACCGCAACAGCAGGCGCTGTAATACCAGCCTCACCAGATAATGTTTACTATTATACCGGCAGTAGTGTAACTCTTCCACCAGGCAAATGGGCAGTAAGTATTTCTGCTCTTATAGGAAAAACTGATGGATCATGGACTGCAGCAAATGAAATGTGGTGGATTCGTTCTACTTTTAGCAATAGTCCCACCACACTTACAATGTCTGGAGACGTTACAAATGTAAGACAACTATCCGGTTTGTTACCTGGTAATTGCCTTTATTCCATGATAACGGGAATAATTACAATAAATAATACTTCAACAGCTGATAAAACCTATTATTATATAGCTGGAAATCCTTACACATCTAGAACCACAGGAACTGTAACATTCCCAAAAGCTGGAGCCGGTGAAAATAGACTTGTAGCAGAGAGGGTTAATTTTTAATTAAAAGAGAAAACTACTTCTAAAAAGTAAACGAAATGAAAAATTACTTCAAAATAGCAGGGCTAGTGTTGTTTTCTGCCCATTGTATGGCACAAACAGGAATCATCAATAATAATCCCGATAAAAATGCAGTGGTTGATTTAAATCCAGGCGGTTCGATAACCAATACAAAAGGACTTCGTCTGCCTAATGTGAAATTAAAATCAACAGATCTTCCTGCACCGCTCTCTACCCATGTAAGTGGTATGATGGTCTATAATAATGCAACTGACGGAACAAGCCTCAAACAGGTTACTCCCGGGGTGTATTGCAACGATGGTACGCAATGGATTAGGGTTGACTCTGGAAACAGCCTATGGGGATTGTCAGGAAATTATGATACAGCACCAGCCACAGATTTTATAGGTACTACAGACGCTGTCGATTTTGTAACCCGTACCAATAATACGGAACGTATGAGAGTTACTGCTGCAGGAAAAACATTAGTAGGCACAACAACGGTACCCACTGGCGGTGCCAATTCAAAATTAATCATTGCTGGCAGCACAACAGGAGCACTGCAAATTAAAGATGGTACGCAAGGCACAAAAAAAGCGTTGACATCAGATGCAAATGGTGTAGGAACTTGGCAATCACAGACCTCCAGTAATTTAACAAAGCAGCCTTTTTCAACTATTTCTGGAATTAGTATTCCTGCTACCTTAACTAGTGGTTCCTATATTTACACTGGAAGCTATATTACACTCGGTCCTGGTAAATGGTTAGTATCTGCTAATATATTATTGACAAAATACAGCGTAATGACTAACTCAGTTGAAAGTTGGTGGGTCAGATCCTCCTTTAGTGACAGCAGTACTGCTTTAGATTTTAGCCCAGATATAGTTGGTGGTAAATTAATTAGTGGAGTTTTACCTCCATCATGTGGTTATTCATTTTTGAATGGTTCCATTATTATTAATAACACTTCGGGAGCCAATAAAAAATATTACTATATGGCTTGCTGGGTAAACACTGTAAATGGAGTTGGAACTATAGAAAAATTTGCCGCCTCCGTTTTTGAAGAAAATTATATTACATCGCAAAAGATACAATAATTGTATCTCTCAAAATCTGAAGACAAGACTGCTTTTTTAAAAATAATAAAAAATGAAAAAATCTTATATAACATTATTACTCTATTTTTTCTTTGTTTTACAAGGACAATCTCAAGTGGGTATTCCTAGTAATAATCCTAACAAAAATGCGATACTGGACTTAAACCAGACAGATGGTACTAATATAAAAGGATTGTTATTGCCAAAAATAGATCTAAATGCTACAAATAGTACTCTTCCCATGAGTGAGCATAGCGCCGGAATGTACATTTACAATACAGCTGACAGAGGAAGCACAACTACTCTGGTGAAGCCAGGGCCTTATTTTAATACTGGTACAGAATGGTATTCTTTATTTTCTATTAATAATGGCTGGTCAACAAAAGGAAATGCAGCCACCAATGCCACTTCCAATTTTATAGGAACTACAGATGCCGTTGATTTCGTAACCAAAACAGCAGGAATTGAACGCTATCGAATGACCAGTTCTGGTCAATGGTTATTAAACACAACCACAGTACCTACTGGAGGAACCAATGCAAAAGTCATTATAAACAGTAGTGCTTCCGGGGCTTTACAACTAAAAGACGGTACAGAAGGTCTAGGTTATGTATTAACATCTGATGCGAATGGAGTGGCAACCTGGAGAGAAAAAGAATTAGTACTGAACTATGCTACCATACCTCCAAGCGGGGTTAATGTCTTGGCTACACCATTAAATACCTGGTATTATAGCAATATAAACATCACACTCCCGCCTGGCAAATGGCTAGTATCTGTCACTATGTTATTAAATAAAGGATCGAGTACAGCAGTAACAGCTGCTAATGAATTCTGGAGTGTAAGCTCAAGTTTTAGCAATAGTGCTACCACTTTAGCTATTTCCCCAGATATTCAAACGAACAAAATGCTTATTACTGGTATGTTATTTCCCGGCTGTATTTATAATTTCATGAAAGGTTCTGTTATTATTACTAATTCAACTGCTGCTAATAAAACCTACTATTATATGGCAAGAGCAACTGGCAGAAATATGACAGGTCAAATAGCAAATTTTGGAGGACCTTGGGCAGAAAATGTGATCACTTGGAGATCGATGCCATAACAAAGTACATAAAAAGTATAACCAGATTGCGCGGAAATTAAACACAGCGATAGCGCGGATTTGCAACCTTACCCGCAACGATAAGACACAAAGCAAAAAAGCTGTAAACTTAAAATTTACAGCTTTTTTTATGTTTAAATATTTGCTTTTTGATTTAGGGTCTGGATTAAAAATCGGAGTTATAGCATCTTCGGGGTTTTGAATATAGCTCGCGATTTCAACCCAAAATTTGAAAACATAGCCTGCGGTTTCAACCGCAGGATCGCAACGTGAATATACAACCACCAATACCATACGGAAATTCTAGTGTGATTTCTCCTTACGTCGAAATGACAAATAGTACGTTTATTCCATGTAAAAAACTTTCCAATGTTGCTCCCCATATCTATCGGGATTGCGAGATTCCTCTAATAAAACTTAAAAAAAAACTTTGCGCCTTTGCGCCTTTGTGGCAAAACCACTTTTTAGTGCGAATGTTCTCCCCCGCCCTTCATTGCCGACAATAAATAAAAAGCGCCTTTGGTAACAATTTTTGCTTGCGGCCCAATATTATCCACAAACTTAATTTCGGTAAAACCTAAATCTGTGGTTCCGGGCATTACTTCAACGGCTTTAAAATGAATTTCTTTTTCGTGAGCTTCTTCTTTTTCGCCTGCCGCGTGTTCGTGTTTTTCTTCTGCGTGCGCTTCTTCTTGAACAAAAACAAAGTATTTATCAGCATTTTTGACCACTGCGTCTTTTGGAAGCGCCGGAACTGTAGCATTCGTAATATTAATGTTAGCCGAAACATACATTCCCGGAATTAAACCTTTAGCATCGGCTGGATCAATTTTAGCGTGTACAGCAACGGTTTTGCTTTCATTGGAAAACGATTTATTGATTCCGAAGATTTTTCCTTTAATCGATTTATTGGACTGATTCGTCAATACAAAATCAATTACCTGACCAATAGAAATTGAACCCAAATCTTTTTCATACACATTTAAGTCCAAATGCATCTGACTGTTGTCTACCACTTCAAACAAAGAAACGCCTGTATTGGCGAAAGCGCCTTTGGCAATATTGATTTTCCCAACATAACCATTTATCGGCGCAACAATAGGAACTAAAGACGAACTTCCTTTTGCTCCAACATGCAAAGCATCTAATTTGTTTTTTGCCGCCTGAGCACGAGCTCTTTCGGCTGCCAATTTGGCTTTTACTTCCTGAAATATCTTTCTCGGATTTACATTTTCGTCGCTCAAGGTTTTCTGGCGATTGTATTCTAACTGCAGATATTCAACATTTGCCGTTGCCGACTGGTATTCTTCCTGCATTTCAATCACTTCCAGATTTTGGATTGTTGCCAAAACTTTTCCTTTATTGACATAAGTTCCTTCTAGAACAAAAATATCCTTTACTGTTCCTCCTATTAAAGTCGAAACTTCCGCAGAATTTTGAGGTGGCACTGTGGTGTAACCATTGGCTTTAATAATTTTATTCAGATTTCGGTCTTCTACAAATCCTGTTTCAATACCGACTGTTTTGTATTGCGATTCTGTTAAGGCAACTTCTGTACTTGATTTTTCTTCTTCGTTTGGTTCTTCAGTTTTCTTTTCATTGCATGCAATTAATGTAACCGCAAAGCACGCAAAGACAAAGCGCAAGGCACGCAAGGAAATTAAACTTTGCGCTCTTTGCGAAACCTTTGCGCCCTTTGCGGTTAAATAATTAAGTATACTTTTCATGATTAATTGTTTTTGATGGTTGGGAATTGGAGTTCGATTGCACTTTGATTGTAGCTATGTGTTGCTTCTGCATATTGTTTTTTAATATCAATTGCCTGATTCAAAAAACTGATATAAGACCAGTAACTCATATCGCCATTAGCATAACTTTTCTGTGCCGTTTCAATGATTTGATTCGCATATTGCAATCCTTCGTTTTGATAATAATTTAGATTCTTCTGCTGTTTTTTGAAGTTGTTTTGCAACTCTTCTTTTTGCAAATTCAAAATCATTTTGTTTTTATCTAAAGCCAATTGCGACTGCGAAATACCAATTTCTGCTGCTTTGGCTTTCGTTGTATTCACTCCTCCAAACAACGGAATCTGTAATCCAGCCGTAAAACCCTGAAACAAAGATTCTGTATTAATAGTTTGGGCAAAATATCCCAATCCAACTTTTGGCGTTCTCAAGGCTTTAAATGTTCCAGCTTCTTTTTGATAAACCGAAATTTGCTGTTGAGATAATTCTGTTATCAAGTTTTCTGCTTTTGAATTTTGTTCATTTTCAACAAAAACATATTGCAAAGCCGTATTTGGATCGGGAACAATATTTTCGTTCGTCTGAATAAAAAACTGAAGCTGTTTTTGATAAATCGCCAAATCGTATTCTAGCTGCGTTTTCTGGGTTTCAATTTCTTTGACTTTTGCTTTCGCAGAAATCACTTCGATATTCCCGCTTTCTCCTGTTTTGAATCGGAGTTCGGCATTTTTTAGGAATTTGGTATAAATTTCATTCAATTCTGAGTTTAACTTCTGAATTGAAACGCCATACAGATATTGGTAATAGGCTAATGTTACCGCTTTTTCTATTTCATAAGCTGATAACGCTTTTCGTTTTTCGGCCAATTTTGCCAATTCTTCTTGTAATTGTCGGTTGGCTTTTGTGATATTTCCCAAAGGAAAAAACTGTTGTACAGAAACATTATGATCAAAATCGACACTATTGAATTGTCCGCCTTGATACTGTACTTGCAAAGGATCTGGCTGGAAAGCTGCTTTTTTTAGAACGGTTTGTTTCTCGATTTCTTTATCGGCTATTTTTAAGTCGATGTTGTTGGATTTGGCGAGTTCTATAGCTTTTTCTAGGCTGATAGAATGTTGTGCAAATGTTGCTGTACTTGCCAATAGAAACGTAATTAACCACAAAGTACGCAAAGGAAGCGCGAAGTACGCAAAGAATTTTATGTTGACTTTATATTGTGTTTTCATCATTTTTTATTTTTATTTCACGCAGATTTTAAAAGATTTTAGCAGATAAACGCAGATTATTTTTTTAATTAAAATCTGTAGAATCTGCTTAAATCTGCAGAATCTGCGTAAAAATCTTTTTGTCTCTCGCAGATTGAGCAGATTTTTTGATTCTATTTTTTAATCCGCCATATCTGCGTAATCTGCGAGAGATTCTTTTAAATTGATAATTTAGTTCACGCAGATCTAAAAAGATTTTAGCAGATAAACGCAGATTATTTTTTTAATTAAAATCTGCAGAATCTGCTTAAATCTGCAGAATCTGCGTGAAAATCTTTTTGTCTCTCGCAGATTGAGCAGATTGAGCAGATTTTTTGATTCTATTTTTTAATCCGCCATATCTGCGTAATCTGCGAGAGATTCTTTTAAATTGATAATTTAGTTCACGCAGATCTAAAAAGATTTGAGCAGATTAGCGCAGATTATTTTTTTTAATTTAAATCTGCAGAATCTGCTAAAATCTGCAGAATCTGCGTGAAAATCTTTTTTTGTCTCTCGCAGATTGAGCAGATTTTTTTTCTCTTTTACTAATCTGCCATATCTGCGTAATCTGCGAGAGATTCTTTTAAATTGATAATTTAGTTCACGCAGATCTAAAAAAATCTAAGCAGATTAGCGCAGATTATTTTTTTTAATTTAAATCTGCAGAATCTGCTAAAATCTGCAGAATCTGCGTGAAAATCTTTTTTTGTCTCTCGCAGATTGAGCAGATTCTTTTTTCTCATTTTATTAATCTGCCAAATCTGCGTAATCTGCGAGAGATTCTTTTAAATTGATAATTTAGTTCACGTAGATCTAAAAAGATTTAAGCAGATTAGCGCAGATTATTTTTTTTAATTTAAATCTGCAGAATCTGCTAAAATCTGCAGAATCTGCGTGAAAATCTTTTTTTGTCTCTCTCAGATTTGGCAGATTGAGCAGATTTTTTTGATTCTTTTTAAATCATCTGCATAATCTGCATAATCTGCGAGAGAAATTTATTTTCTACACGCAGTAAAATATTATCTAATTATCTAATGTTCTCATTTTCTAATTAAATCTTTGCGGTTAAATCTCTCCAACAATAAATACAAAATTGGCAGAACGATTAAGGTCAATAAAGTTGCTGAGACTAAACCACCAATTACTACGGTTGCTAGAGGTTTTTGAACTTCTGCCCCACCGCTTGTCGATAATGCCATTGGCAAGAAACCTAATGAAGCAACTGCAGCCGTCATTAAAACGGGACGCAATCTGGTTTTGGTTCCGATGATGATTCTTTGGAACGGATCTGAAATACCTTCTGCTTTTAATTGATTGAAATAGGAAATCAATACGATTCCATTTAGAACGGCAATTCCGAATAAAGCAATAAAACCAATTCCGGCAGAAATACTGAACGGCATTCCTCTCAGCGAAAGCGCAAAAACGCCCCCAATCGCCGATAACGGAATCGCAGTAAAAATCAGTAAAGCTTGTTTGATGCTTTTGAAAGTAAAATACAATAAGACCAAAATCAGTCCTAACGCAATTGGCAAGGCAACTGAAAGTCTTTTGGAAGCTTCGATTAAATTTTCAAACTGTCCGCCATACGTCACATAATAACCCGCAGGAAGTTTAAAACTTTTATCCAGTTTTGCCTGAATTTCTTCAACCACGCTTTTAATATCTCGTCCGCGGACATTTAAACCGACAGTAATTCTTCGTTTTCCGTCTTCGCGGATGACCTGCACCGGACCTTGTTCATAATCAACAGAAGCGACTTGAGAAAGCGGTACCTGCTGTCCGTTTGGAAGCGGAATAAACAAATTACTCACATCGGTAATATCAGCACGATTGTTTTCATCCATTCGCACTACAACATCAAATCTTTTGCTTTCGTCGTAGATTTTACCAGCACTTTCTCCAGCAAATGACGAACGGATAATTTGATTGATATCGGAAATATTCAATCCGTAAAGAGCAATTTTGTCGTAATCGTATTTTACCGTAATCTGTGGTAGACCTGTGACTTTATCGGCTTTTAAATCGCCGATTCCGTCAATGCCTTTTATTTTCGAAATCAATTCGGTTGCTTTGGCGTCTAGGATTTCCAAATCATCGCCAAAAATCTTAATAGCGATATCAGATCGGCTTCCAGTCATTAATTCGTTAAAACGCATTTGGATTGGCTGAGAAATCTCAATATTAGCGCCCGGAATTACTTCCATTTCTTCTTTCATGGCATTGGCCAACTCTTCCCAGTTATGGTATTTGCCTTTCCATTCTTTTTTGTCTTTTAAAACAATAATCAAATCCCCGCTTTCAATTGGCATTGGATCTGTCGGAATTTCACCACTTCCGATTTTGGTTACAATGGTTTTGATTTCTGGGAATTTGGCTTTCAGAATCTGTTCGTATTTGGTCGCCGTTTCAACCATCTGCGTAAGCGAACTTCCCGTCATAATTGTGGCATTGATGGCCAAATCGCCTTCTTCGATTGTTGGGATAAATTCGCCTCCCATATTTTGGAAAACGACAAAAGCAAAAGCAAATAATCCAACCGCAACAGAAAGCACTACTTTTTTAAATTCTAGCGCTTTTTTTAATAATGGCATATAACGGCTTTCTAACCAAGCAATCATACGGTCGCTGAAGTTTTCTTTGTATTCGGTTTTTTTCGAAAGAAACAAAGCGCTCATCATCGGGATATAAGTCAGCGAAAGAATAAACGCTCCAATAATGGCAAAACCAACTGTCATGGCCATTGGTTTGAACATTTTTCCTTCGGTTCCAATTAAAGCCAAAATCGGCAGATAGACAATCAGAATAATGATTTCTCCAAAGGCGGCGCTGTTTCTAATTTTCGAAGCCGAATTATAGACTTCTTCGTCCATTTCTTCCTGTGTGAGCTCTTTTTTGTTTTTGAATTTCTGTAAATGATGCATCGTGGCTTCCACAATAATCACGGCGCCATCGACTATGATTCCAAAATCTATCGCACCCAAACTCATTAAGTTTCCGCTTACGCCAAAAGCATTCATCAGAATCACTGCAAACAGCATCGCCAGCGGAATAACTGAAGCCACGATTAATCCTGCACGAAGATTTCCTAAAAATAAAATGAGTACAAAAATTACAATTAGAGCTCCTTCTAAAAGGTTCTTTGTAACTGTTTTAATAGAATTATCAACCAGTTTTCCTCTGTCAATAAAGGCTTCGGCAACAACTCCTTCGGGAAGGCTTTTGTTGATTTGTTCCATTTTTTCGTGCACTCTTTTTACAACGGCACTGGAATTTTCTCCTTTTAACATCAGGACCATTCCGGAAACAATTTCTCCTTTTCCGTCTTTGGTAGATGCTCCGTAACGCAAGGCAACACCTTCGCGAACCTGCGCTACATTGCGCACTAAAACAGGGGAACCGTTTCGGTTTTTTACCACAACATTTTCAAGGTCTTTAATCCCTTTTGCCATTCCGACGCCACGGATAAAATAAGTGTATTGATCTTTTTCGATATAAGCACCACCCGTATTTTGATTGTTTTTTTCTAAAGCATCAAAAATCTCGGTAATTGTAACGCCCAGACTATTGAGCATATTTGGATTTACGGCGATTTCATATTGTTTTAATTTTCCACCCCAGGCGCTTACATCGGCAACACCTCGAATTCCCTGCAATTGCGGAATAATAATCCAATCCTGAATTGTTCTTAATTCTATTGCGCTATATTTGTTTTCGTAGCCTTTTTTGGCATAAACATCATATTGGTAAATTTCACCTAGACCAGTTGAAATTGGCGCCAACTCGGGAGAATTGACATAATCCGGAATGTTTTCTTCGGCTTGTTTGAGACGCTGGAAAATCTGCTCGCGCGCCCAGTAAATATCAACATCATCTTCAAAAACAACGGTCACAACCGATAATCCAAAACGGGAAATACTGCGGAGTTCTATAATATCCGGAACTGTTTTTACCGCTCTTTCCAGCGGATAGGTAATTAACTGCTCGACTTCCTGACTTGCCAATGTCGGTGCAGTCGTGATAATCTGTACCTGATTATTGGTGACATCGGGAAGGGCATCTAGTGGTAATTTTTTAAGCGAATAGCTTCCCCAAGCTATCAAGACAAGGGTAAATAATAGTATAACGAATTTATTTCGTATACTAAACTGAATGATTTTATCTAGCATTTGAAATATATAATGACATGAGAAATGAGACAACTAATTGTCTTTAAACGTGCGGAATGTCCACAACTCTCCCGCCCATTTCCCGTTTTACAGGATGGGCACAATCATTATGCTATTTGAGGGGGTTGCCAAATACTTCCGTAGAAATCGGAAATAAAAACAGAATGGTAATTGGGTAAAGAAACTGTAATTAAGCTGTAAGGTACAGGAAATTCAAAATTTAAAGGAGTCTGATAACTTAAAACCTGAGCACCACAACAGTTGCAGGCGCAAAATGGTGAACACAAATCATTTTCTTTATCGTGAGAATGATTGTCCTCTGAGGCAAATTGTGCTGTTTTATGCATAGCGCTATTCACTTCCATATCTGCACAGGGCATATTTGAAAGTGCCATCAAATAAATTGACATTACAATTGCTATCCATTTCATGAGTGTAAAAATAATAATTTATTGTTTTCCTTTTCAAAAAAAACATAATCGACTGACAACTAGATACATTTCTTAAAATTTTATACTTAACAAAAGAATTTTTAGTTAACTTTAACACTAATTACCACATATTCTACACTCCAGTAAAGCAAAAGATAAGCCGAAATTCCTTCAGAATACATTAGTGCACTATTATTTCAAGCAGTTTTATTTAATCAATTTAAACACCTCTAGTCAATGAAATGTAAAAAACTAATATCAGCCTTTTTCTTATTATGCAGCATTCCATTTTTTGGTCAGGTTTACACTGACAAAATCGTAGGAGAAAAAAATCAGCAATTAAAAGACAGTTTAAAAACAGAAGAATATCCATACGCACTACCCATTTGGGGAGAAAAAGTAGCTCAAAAGGGATACAAACTTCCTTATTCTGCCGGATTATCCATCAACTATTTTTGGCAGGATTCTCAAATCAACATCAGTGATCTTAACGTTGGCTTTAATAACGGACCGCAATTTAATCTGGACGAAATTGTTCGTTTTGATAAATCCTCTGTAGAAGCGGGTGCCTTGACCATCCGACCAGATATCTGGCTTCTTCCCTTCTTAAATATTTACGGAATCTTTGGAAAAGCTAATACCGCAACCAAAATCAACGCCGGAATCTGGGTTCCGGACGCCGATAATAATTGGTCGCAGGTAGCTTCCTTCAGTACAAAAGCTAATTTTAACGCTACTACTTTTGGTTTCGGTATGACACCAACCATCGGAATTGGCGGAGGCTGGCTGGCACTAGACATGAATATGGCATGGACAGATATTAGTTCGCTGGACAAACCTGCTTTTTCGTATGTTTTTGGGCCGAGATTAGGTAAAACTTTTAAGTTTCATAAACCAGAACAAAACATCGCGGTTTGGGTTGGTGCATTCAGGGTGCATATTTCTGGAGATACTAACGGAAATATTCCTCTGTCTGATATTTTTGATCTTACCAACGCACAGCAAAAAGTGGATGATGGATTGACAAAAGTAAACGAAAATCAAACCAAAGTTGATGATTGGTGGAATGGCTTGACTCCCGCGCAACAGGCAAATCCGGTAAATAAAGCAAAACATGAAACTGCCAACCGTGCCTTGGACCGAGCAGGAACGTTTTTAACGCATTTGGATGGCGCTTTAAGTACAGCAGGATCTTCCTCTGTGCAATATTCACTGCAAAAAGCGCCAAAAGACATGTGGAATTTTATCGTTGGTTCACAATTTCAATATAACAAACATATCATGTTTCGTTTTGAAGCTGGTTTCTTAGGAAGCCGTACACAGTTTCTAGGTGGCCTTCAATATCGATTTGGACTTTAAAACCTATTTTATGAAAAAAGGTTTATGTATAATTCTCGCTTTATTCTTTATAAATCAGGCAAAATCCCAGGTTTTGATATCCTTAATTTTTGGAGATAAACTGAATTCTCCTTTTCTCGAATTTGGTCTGGAAGGTGGCATCAATCTTTCGGATATTTCTAATTTGGAAAGTTCAGGATTAAATCCTGGGTTCAATCTTGGTTTTTATTTTGATATTCGTTCCAAAAAAAATCCCGCATGGATGATTAATACTGGGGTTATTGTGAAATCGCCAATGGGTGCGCGACATATTCCGGTGTATTCTTTAGACGATGAAAACCTTGATAATACTTTTGAAGGCGGTACTGTCAATCGGGAAATTCGATATTTTAATGTTCCTATCTTACTTAAATACCAATTCAAAAACAGAATTTATGTCAAAGTCGGCCCACAATTCGGACTTCTGGCTTCTGCTTTTGATGAATTTACCAATGAAATCAATAAAAATGATGTTACGTACAAGAAAAAAATCAGAGACGAAATTCGGGTTATTGATGCCGGAATTGCTTTTGGAACGGGTTATCACATGAATGTCGGCAACGGATTAAACATCACGATTCAATATTATTACGGTTTAGTTCCTGTTATGAAAGGTGACGGGCCAAATGTTTACAATAGGTCTTTATACCTAACAGCGGGAATTCCGATTGGAAAAGGCAAAGCGGCGCAAAAAAGAGCAGAAAAAGATGCTGAAATGAATAAGGTTATTTTGCCTGAAGATGAGAAATAATAAGTTATATACTTTGGGTATATTTTTAAACACATAGAAACATAGTTTTTATTTGTCGATAAAAGGCGTTTCACTTGCGATAAAACACATAGCTATGTGTTTAAAAAGTTTAGCCACAGATTATAAAGATTAAAAGGATTTATAAAAATCTGCTAAATGTATAGAGATAAATAAGCCACGAATTTCACCAATTTCCACAAATTATAATTCGGGAAAATTGGTGCAATTTGTGGCAAAAGATTAAACATATAGTCTCTATGTGTTCAAATCTAGATTTGTTCTCTTCTCTTTTTACAGATTTAAAAAAGTCTATGTTTCTATGTGTTTAAAAAGTTTAGCC
>NZ_FOMH01000020.1 GCF_900112575.1 Flavobacterium phragmitis | reverse complement strand
TATACAAAAGGTACTTGGAGCTGGATCATCAAAATGGATAATAACACCACCTTTCCCGTGCAGAAGGAATATATTGACTTCAGCGCCGCGATGGGATATGAAACTGTTTTGGTCGACGCACTTTGGGATACGCAGATAGGCCGTGATAAAATAAGAGAATTAGCCGAATACGGTAATAAAAAACGTGTAGGGCTGTATTTGTGGTACAATTCAAACGGATACTGGAATGATGCTCCGCAGGGGCCGAAAGGACTTATGGATAATACGTCCATCAGGCGAAAAGAAATGGCATGGATGAAAGACATCGGGATCAAAGGCATTAAAGTGGATTTTTTCGGAGGGGACAAACAGGTGACCATGAAACTGTATGAAGATATTTTGACGGATGCCAATGATTTTGGAATTATGGTTGTTTTCCACGGCTGTACCCTGCCTCGGGGCTGGGAGCGCATGTATCCGAATTACGCCTCCAGCGAAGCGGTTCTGGCAAGCGAGAATCTGCATTTCGGACAGCAGAGCTGTGATAATGAAGCTATAAATGCGGCAACGCATACTTTTATAAGAAATGTGGTGGGAAGCATGGATTTTGGCGGAAGTGCTTTGAACAAATTCTACAATAGCGATAACATTCCCAACAAAGGCTCTAAAAGAATGACTTCAGATGTATTTGCTCTAGCGGCTTCAGTGCTTTTCCAGAGCGGTGTGCAGCATTTTGCTTTGGCGCCTAATAATTTATATGATGCTCCGGACTGGGCGATAAAATTTATGAAGGAAGTACCGACAATATGGGATGAGGTGCGCTTTCTGGACGGATATCCAGGCAAATATGTTTTATTGGCCAGAAGAAAAGGAGCTAAGTGGTATATCGCCGGAATTAATGCACAGAAAGAACCTTTGGAACTTAAATTAAAACTGCCCATGATCGCTGAGGGCACCACTCTAAGATATTATAAGGATGGTGAATTGCCAAATGGAAAAATTACAACCACAACCTACAGATCAAAGATTGGAGTGTCCATTAAAATTCCTTGTAATGGCGGTGTACTGCTAACCAACTAAAATCTTTGGGATTCACTATGGATTTATCCAGAATTTGAGCAATAAAGAGCGAATATATTTTTGCATAATCTTACTAATTGAAACAACTTAAACCAAATGAAATTTATTTATCTATTAATTTTCCCGCTGTTTTTCTGTGCGGCCGGCTACGGCCAGAAATACGAGAGAAACAATCTGGGAATCAAGACGCAGGCAGATGGAAATACAATAGAAATTCAGTTTTACACTCCTTCCATTGTAAGAGTTGTAAAATATCCGGCTGCGGGAGTCTATTCCAAAGAAAGCCTTTCGGTAAACATGATACCGTCGGCAACTCCTTTTACAGTAAAAAGCCAAAACAGCCAATTGGTTTTAAAATCCGAAAGTCTGGATGTTACGGTGCAGTTTCCAAGTGGAGAAATCTCATTTGCAAGTTCAGACCGGATTTTGCTCCGTGAGAAAAAACAGGGAACAAAATTTAAACCTGCAAAAGATACCGATACCGATTCTTATACCGTTTATCAGGCATTTGATTTGGAGAAAGAAGAACCTATATATGGTCTAGGACAGCACCAGAGGGGAGATTTAAACCAAAGAAATCAAAATTATCGTTTGGAACAGGGAAATACGGAAGATGCCGTGACTTTTTTTCAGTCGGTAAAAGGGTATGGCCTTTTTTGGGATAATTATGCTCCGACAGAATTTAAGGACGGCGGCGAGGGAACTTCCTTTGAATCTATAGTGGGCGACGGGATAGATTACTATTTTATGTATGGTAAAAATGCCGATGGAGTGATCTCGCAAATGAGAAAGCTAACTGGAACAGTGCCCATGTTCCCGCTTTGGACCTATGGCTTCTGGCAGAGCAAAGAACGCTATAAGAGCCAGAACGAATTAGTCGGCGTGGTAAAAAAATACCGCGAGCTGGGAGTGCCTTTGGACGGAATAATTCAAGACTGGCAGTATTGGGGGAACAATTATCTGTGGAATGCGATGGAGTTTCTTAATCCTGAATTTCCTGAACCCCAAAAGATGGTGGATGAAGTTCATGACCTGAATGCCCATATGATTATTTCGATCTGGTCTTCATTTGGACCCAAAACAAAGCCTTATAATGAGCTGAATAGCAACGGAATGCTGTTTGATTTCCTGACCTGGCCAGAATCAGGCAGCGAAATTTTTCCGCCAAAAAAAGATTATCCTTCAGGAGTTCGCGTTTATGACGCCTACAACCCAAAGGCAAGAGACATTTATTGGAAATATGCAAGTGAAGGCCTTTTAGCAAAAGGAATTGACGGCTGGTGGATGGATTCCACAGAGCCGGATCATCTTTGGGTAAAGCCGGAAGATTATGATACCAAAACATATTTGGGGACTTTCAGAAAAGTGCGAAATGCTTATCCCCTTATGGCTGTGGGCGGGGTTTACGATCATCAGCGAAAAGAGACTTCAGATAAGCGGGTTTTCATTCTAACAAGATCTGCTTTCGCTGGCCAGCAGCGTTATGGTGCCAATACATGGACAGGAGACGTAGAGTCTAGTTGGGAGAACCTGCGTGCACAGATTCCGGCGGGACTTAATTTTACCCTCACTGGCATGCCACATTGGAATTCTGATATAGGCGGTTTTTTTGCTGGTGTTTACAACCAAAAAGGAGAAGTTTCTGGAGCGGATAGCCTTTTGTTTAGCGAGCTTTATGTTCGTTGGCTGCAGTTTGGCGCTTTTAACCCGATGATGCGTTCTCATGGCACAGACATACCTCGCGAGATCTATAACTTTGGAAAGAAAGGGGAACCGGTATATGATGCGATTGAGAAATTTATAAATCTGCGTTATTCTTTGCTGCCTTACATTTACTCGACATCATGGGAAGTAACCCATAAAGATTCCAGTTTTATGAGGGCATTATTTATGGATTTTGCCGCCGATCCTAAGAGCTGGGATGTTAAGGATGAGTTTATGTTCGGAAAATCTATTTTGGTCGCACCGGTGGTTCAGGCCCAATATACACCCGAAAAAACAAAAGAAGGCCAGAATCAAAAGGAGAGCATAGATTTTACAGCAGAAAAATCAAGAATCGTTTATCTTCCTGCTGGAAGCGGCTGGTACGATTTCTGGACAAATGAAAAACTGCAGGGCGGCCAGGAAATTACCAGAAAAACAAAGCTGGATATGATACCGCTGTTTGTTAAGGAAGGCGCTATTATTCCAATGGGACCTCAAGTGCAGTTTGCCGAGGAAAAAAAATGGGACAATCTTCAAATAAAAGTATATCCGGGAAAGGACGGTTTCTTTACCCTTTATGAAGATGAATTTGATAATTACAATTATGAAAAAGGGGCATACACAGAAATTGATTTTACATATAATGATAAGCTGAAAAAATTAACGCTTTCCAATAGAAGAGGACAGTATAAAGGGATGTTATCTGAAAGGACTTTTAGCATTGTGCTGCCAGATGGCACTAAAAAAGTTTTGGCTTATAAAGGAAAAAAAATAGAATGTAAACTTTAAGAAGGAAGATATGCAGCTAAAAAGGATGTGTTATGCCTGTGATCTGATTGATGATCCAGAACTTATTGCAGAATATAAAAAGTATCATCTTGCAGAAAATGCACGCCCTGAAATCACTAAAAGCATTAAAGATGCTGGAATAGTGTCTATGGAAATTTACCTCTTAGGCAACAGATTATTTATGATTATGGATGTGGATGAAACTTTTACTCCCGAGAGGAAACAGCTGATGGATATTGCAAATCCTGACGTTCAGAAGTGGGAGCAGTTAATGTGGAAATTTCAGCAGGCGCCTCCTGGAGCAAAACAGGGCGAAAAGTGGCTGAAGATGGAGCAGATTTATAAACTGCCATAAGTTTTATTTTGCAGATAAAAATTAAAATTGAGGACTTGGAGGTCCTTATAGAACTAAACCATTCTGTATTTTCAGTACAGAGTCGTTTAGTTCCCATAACGGTCACTTAATATAAATTTTTAAATTGCAGATTTTCCGAGAACTTTAGCTTTTTTTGTAGAATTTGAAAGCTGCCTTTTAGTCCATTCTAGGAGAAAGAGGGATGGTAACTGTTGGTCAATCCCTTCTGTATAATCCATTTCTTTTTATTTTTTTGGTAGTGCGCCACGATTCTACCATGAACTTTTTATGCGTTTTGATGCAAATTGAAAGTGGCAGATCGGTTTGCATCCAATTTAAATCATTAAAAATAATTCATGATTAATTGAAACACAAGGTAAGTGTTTTTAAGACGTATTAACAAAAATATTTTTGAAACCTTCTACGTGATACGACCAGGAATTGAAGAAAAGTAAATATTAACTTTTGTGTCAAGAAAATAGGCGACTCCAGTATATATTTATCAATATATCTGCAGCTGTAGTACAGGGAAACTTTTTTATAGCCGCGGCCGGATACGCTTACATCGATACTTTGTTTTACATTTTGGATTATAGGGAATTCTCCCTGTACTATTTCACCTAAATCGTACTGATTGAAAAGATGGAACAAGAAAAAAACGTAAAAGTATCCTATAACCCGAGAGCAGATAGGTTATAAATTTATTATTATTCTGACTTATACGTGTCATTTTGCTTTTGGGAGCTGTACCAGGTGTATCAGATGTATTTAATTATAGATCATTATGTGTCATTTTTTTTGGGCTTTAGAATTATAGATTACATTCGCATCAGAAAATTTTCAGTTGAAGAATCTCAAAACATATCTGAACTCTAATGCAGAACTTTTTCAGCGCTAAAAACAAGAATAATGCGGTATGCCGCCAAAGGACACTTTAGCTGTTGCATTTCTCAATTTTTAAAAGGAAACCAAATCAGGTTCTTTTTTAGGAGATTCAGGCATTGTTCATTGTGACTTTTGCATTAAACGGTTAATTGATGAATCTAAAATATAATTAAAATCTAAATCAGTTTTTTAATGGGTATATATAAACGCAACATACTTAGAGAGTATGAGAAAAAAAGTGTTTTAATGCTTCAAGCATTAATTTTTCTGTTTTTTTATTTTACCACAATTGCGGGAAACAATTTAAAGGGAGTACAAAATGTTATTTTGCTAAATACTAAACAGCAGCTGCCAGTCGTGGTTGTGAGAGGGAAGGTTACGGATCAAGAAGGAAAATCCTTAGAGGGTGCAACCGTAATACTCCGGGAAAGAGCAAAATATGTTTTGACTGATTCTAAAGGAGAATTTGTTATAACAGCATTAAATAAGGAAAATTTGGAGTTTTCTGTAAGTGGTTTTGCAAGCAAGGTCGTAAAAGTATCAGATAAGGTTCTGAATGTAAGGTTAAAAAAAATCTAGCTTTCTTATTTAATTGTTCTAAATGCGTAATGTGGGAGTTTATATAGAAAAATCACTTCGGATCTTAATCAAAATATTATTTTACATGTAAGTTTTTTTTATTATTTGAGATGGTTTAAATGCTCCCCAATGTAAATTAAATAAATTCCGGGAGAACGACTTATTGAAAATTTTCCTGTAAATCTGTAAATCGTAATCGTTTTGTTCCATGGTGCTGACTTTGCCTTTCCTAATATTCAAATTTATTAGGGATGTATTTACACAGATTTTCATTGTTTTAAATAATCAAAATCCTATTTTTTTTACCTAAGTTTTGTAATAAAAAGAACTATGAAAACTGAAAACTACAAATACTCTAATGACGGATAATTTTACCTGTTTCTTCTGAATTGGTAGCTTTTTGATTCCCAAGCTAATCTATGGAGAGTTGATCCCCTAATCGACACAACAGAATACCAGTATTACCAACTAGTAGCAGCTTATTTTCGCAAAAGCTTTTTAAGATTCCTGGTAAAACAGTATAAATATTTATAAAAATTAATATTCTAAACAGTATGACTGATAATTTGAAAAAATTTGGGGAAGACCTAAAAAATAATATCCCGGGCTTTATTGCACTATCTGTTGCTGAAATTAAAAGTGGCATTTCCTATTATTCAATATCCGACGCTAAGGATTTTGATCCTGAATTGGCCTCGGCATTTAATCTGGAGCTAGTTCGTGCCAAGGTGAATGCTATTCAGGCACTTGAGCTCAAAGAACAGAATGTCGATAATATCCTAGTGACCCTTACTTCGCAGTTTCATGTTATAGATATTTCTGATGACGGGGAATATTTTGTGTATTTAGCTGTAGATTCTGATAAAGCTAATTTGGGAATGACAAAATCATTACTTAACAAATATAAAAAAGATTTCAGTCGAAGGCTCTGAGTAGTTGCAAATACTTCCGGTCACTATATGGTCAGTACCGACAATGAAAAGCTGGAACTTTTTTATTGCATATCTAGATAATGATATGTGTATCAAAAAAAAATATGGATTTCGCTTTAAAAAAAAGGATCTTTCCTTGAAATAGATCACTATTGGAACATACAATGTAAAAGTGTTCTGCTAAAAGAAACAATGCGTACCACGGAGAAAGTATATGCTAAAAATCACGGTATCAGGTTAGATGTTCAGCATTAGAAAAACTGCAGCTTCCAAAATAGATTGTGGTTAAATTTCCAGCAGTGGTTATTTTTAAATTTACCGATGTTAATTTTATACAAGCCTAATGATTCATGATTATTCGAAATTACTGCAAAAAAATTAATGGTTTTTCCCGAGAGGTAAAAATTTTGGCCTGCAGCACCTTTATTAACAGAGCGGGCGCCATGGTAGTGCCCTTTCTTTCAAAATATATGTTTGAAGAGCTACATTTCAGTTATGGTCAAATTGGATGGGTAATGGTATGTTTGGGATTTGGTTCGCTGATAGGTACTTGGATAAGTGGGAAGCTCTCCGATAGATTAGGTTACTACAAAGTGATGGTTTTTAGTTTATTGTGCAGCGGAATTGTATTTATCATTTTAGAATTTCTGAGTACATTTTACAGTTTTTGTACAGGAGTATTACTGCTGACCGTTATTTCAGATATGTACAGGCCTGCAATGCTTCTTTCACTAAGTAGTTATTCGAGAAGGGAGGAGAGAACCCAAGCTTTAGCACTCATACGGTCATCAATTAATTTAGGATATATATTCAGTCCTCTGCTGGGAGGTCTTTTAATTAGTCTGCTGAATTATAAATATCTGTTTGTAGTGGACGGATCAACATGTATAATAAGCGCACTTTTGTTTTTATTTTTGGTGAAAGAAAAAAAACTGCCCTACAGGCTTCGTCATTTCAATAACTTAAAAGAGAAAATTACCATATTCCAAGACAGACCTTTTATATTCCATCTTGTTGTCACCATGCTCACGGGTTTTTTGTTTTTCCAAATATTCACCACACTTCCTCTTTATTATAAGGAAATATTTAATTTTTCTAGTTTCCAAAGCGGCTTGTTTTTAGGATTAAGCGGTCTTATGGTTTTCCTTTTTGAGCTTCCTATTGTACAATATGCAGAGTCAAAAAATATAAGTAAACTTCACCTGATTGCTTCTGGTATTTTTTTAATGGCTGTCAGTTATCTGTTGCTGCTTATTGAAAACTGCATTATCTCTCTTGTTGCCATGATAGTTTTGATGACTGTAGGGGTCATGCTAACATTCCCATTTGCAAATTCATTTGCTAAGAAAAGAGCCTTAAAAAAAATTGAAGGCAGATTTATGGCGGCTTTTAGTATGAGTTACAGTATTGCCCAAATGTTAAGCACTAAGATAGGGATGGAAATAACTGCAAATTACGGTTTTAGGGCAAACTGGCTGGTTTTAAGCTGTATCGGCATTTCAGGATCTTTTTTGTGCTGCAGCTTGAATGTTTTTGTGAAAAAAGAAGAAGAGGAAATACGATGCAAAATTATAAAATCAATTTTTTCAATTCCAAACAAATAATTTTATGTGTATTTCCTTATGTTTAATATAGTTGTAAATCTATGAAAAACAGTATTTGTCATACTAATTTATTTACCTTGATGTTTTGCGTCTTATGTCTTTTCCAGTCTTTTGGACAGAAAGGCTTGTATGCTGGAATTGAGATCGGCAGCAAAGGAATCAAAATTGCACTGATAGATGTAAAAAGTATCAAGAGAGGAGATTATCTTATTCTTAAAAACTGGATTGAGAATGTGGGCGTAACATATAATACTTCCCAAGATGGCTCGCTTGCTAAAAAAGAGATTAACCGCGCCGCAGCGACGGTTTCTGAAAACCTTACAATGCTTAAAAACAGTTTTCGCCTAAAAAAAGAAAATGTTTTCATAGTCGTATCCTCCGGTGTTGCGAAGGCTCGTAATGTTAAGGATCTGCTCGATACTATCAAAAGTATCACAACTATTACTCCCGACGTCATTACTGCTGAAGATGAGGCCAAAATGCTTTTTAAGGGATTGATCCCTCCAGCAGAATACAAGGATGCAATTTTGCTGGATATTGGAGGAGGAAATACCAAGGGAGGGTGCCTGTATATCTCAGATGCCGATAAATCAAAGTTTATAACATTGAAATTAGATTATGGGACAATAAAACTTACTGAAATTATTGATCATATGCTTTTAAGCGAAAGGAACCGTAACGATATAGAAGAATTTGAGAATAAATTATTTGAGTATGATCCTATTTTAAGGGAAAACATAGAAAAAATGTTTTCTGAAAATGGTTTATCCGCCAAAAAAACAAAAATATTTTTATCAGGAGGAGCTGTCTGGGCCTTTACAACGCTGTATTATGGTACTGAGAGCAGGGAAAGCTTTTTACCGCTGCAGCTGGAGGATATTATTAATTATGATGCCGTCTTAAGGAATAACTTTTCCCGATATAAGAATTTGGCAGTTACTGATCCAAATGCCGCCAAAGTTCTCAATACCTACGATCAGAAACATCTGATTGCTGCAAATAATATACTGCTTGACTGTTTGGAAGCTGTCGATGGTTTAAAATCAAAGCAGATCTATTTTTCAGCAAATGGCCACATTGCCTGGCTGGTGTGTTATGTTGCTGAACGTTCAAGAAAAAACAAGATAGTTTTCTAGGATTATGTCGGCAAAATCCATGTAGTCAATTTGGTTAAATAATTGTTAACAATAGAAATAAATGCCAGGAATGATATTTAAAAAGGCACAGCATAGCAGTAAATGCTATTACTACTAAAAATCTTGCAATTTTAAAAATCAATACAGAGGCATTGTCAAAAGTGCTTAATTTATTTACATGTGATAGTGGTGATATCAGTTGCCAGTTTCTATGGGTAGATACTTTCTGCTGAAATGATACCATGGAATTAGCTATTAAGTGCTGTTTGGAAGATGCAGTAAAAGACAGTAATCAAATGTTCAGGATTGATCTTGTGGTGGGAAATCATTATTTGAAATCAGGTAATTAATGATACAAGCACAATATAAATCAGTAGAAATTTATCTTAGGTTGTTATGAAAAGTGTAAGCAATAATTGGAAAGCTAAAAAGGATAAGAAAAAGGAAAAGGAAATTGATATTATTGTTAAGGTTAATACCCCTGTACAAGTTGCTTTTAATCATTTTTATGATTGGGATATGCTTGATATTTTTAAGACGTTTTGGTACATTCCTTATTTTGAGACTGATTCGAATAGTTTAAAGACTGGAACAGATAAAATTTTCACCCTGCATTTTAAAGATTTACATACAGCCAGAAAGACCCTTATAGAATGTTCTAACCAAATTTCTTTTTCTGTTAAAGTAGATAATTTTAGCTCGCGACGCTACCTTGGATTGGATGCAATTGAGTACACATTTGTTTTTTCTCAGCACATAGAGCAAAGTACCGTTATCCATTGCTGTTACCGTTTTATCTTTAAATATTCTTTTTCAAAAATTATCTACAATTTCCTTGTGAAAAATATCTTAACTCGTGAGATTAGTTTGTTTTTATACTATATGTGTGTACTCCTCGAAGAATGCATGATTGACTAAAAACAGATTAATGTCTAGATAAGGCAACATAAATTTACCATAACTCAAAAGTTTACAAGCTGTCATTTCACCGTATTTAAGATCGAAAGGGCATCGGAAAGTGGTAGTATTTCAAAGTCAGTGATATGAGATTTTGAAATTCTAACCTTCTGAAATGGACAAATTTTAGAAATGAATAATTTTAAGATGAGCAGTAATGCTCATCTTTTTTGTTTTGATATTGCCTTAAATGAGCTAAAATGGATAAAAATGCGACATAGTGTACCAATGTTAGTGATGGTAAGTTTGGGGTCAACATTTTTGAAATAGTACGGTCCCTGACCGATGGCAAAGGGGAAAACAGAAAAGAAAGGAAACAGGCAATGTATGGAATGGCCAAGAGCTGTTTTTATTGGAAAGGCCATAATTTTTAACATACTTCATTATCAAGGAAAAGATTAAATTTTATATTTGGGATGAGAATACAGAAAATTTCAGACAACAGACCTTTTGTTATGGAAAAAACTATACGATTAAGAGTGAGAAAAGATTTGGAACCCGACGGCAGGTCACCGTTATCAGATTAAGGGGCAGCCTTGTATCAAAGGGCTATCGGAGATCAACCACATTATGGATCAGGACGATGTGTTTCATATCAACAGCTTTGAAACCCTTCCCGAGCATCGCAGGGAGTTACAGGAGTATATTTCGGGATTCATCAGACAGGAGAATCTTGCCGATGCCATTTCGATAAAATTGCCTTGAAATTCAAGGCAGAGAACCGAATGGCTTACTTGTATGTAACGTCTGTCCTTCATAGGCTTTGTAAGTTTTGTAAGTTTGGTTTAGATGTCCTGTTGGGAATTGATGCAATAAAGTAAAAAAAATCAATTGGTTTATGGCATTAAAGTAAAATACAATTCTTCAAGTATTTTATGGAGGATTTGAAAAGATTGTTCTGCTTAAGGCAAAATTGTCTTTCTTGGATCTGTGAATTGCTGTATGCGGTTTAGGTTTGTTGCCATAAAGGTAATTCCTTTTAAAATAGAAAACCATTGTAAGACTAAACATTCACGAGATGTAAGTTTATTTTTTTCTGACATAGATTTTTTGCCGTTTGGCGTACGCTATATATTGTTTGTTTCGTATACAGTTTCGAAGCTAAACTTCTAAGGCACTGTTTTTTGCTGGATTTGTGTTATTCAAAAATACCATGTGCCACGATTTTCCCACAAAAATTAAATTACAAGATTTTTAAACGTACTTAGAAGTGCTAATTATAGTGGCAACAGGACTCGAAACTGTATCCACCGCGGCGGATATAACCAGGCGAGCTTTTAACAAAAAAAAAAACTTTAAACATCATTTTTTAAAGGTTTTTGATTTTTAAAGTCGCTTTTGGACGTCAGATGGCGGAGGAACCTAATCCGCTTAGTTGTAAATTTGTTTAAAATTTAATTCTTCAAAGTGGCTTAAATCATAAACATTAGACTGGCGAATATCGTTAAAAACGTCTTAAAGTTTTGTGGCAGAAATATCCCCACTCCAGTATTGTTAAATTGCTAAAGTGTTCATTTTGATTCCCATAGATTCGACGTAACCTTACCAAGTATTTTGTAAAACGATTTCTCCTACTGATTCGTTTTTATTTGCAACTGTTTTTATGATGCTGTACCTAGTGTAATTTTCAACTGTAACTTCAATAAGATAAGTTCCTGAGTTAAGGTTTTTTATTAAAAATTCTCCATTATCATCTCTCACTTTAAAATCTTGGATTATTTTTTTTTGATTTGTTAAAGTATTATGTTCAAAAACCTTAATCGAAAATGATTCAATAGGGCTAAATCCATGATCTACAATCCTTCCCCAGATAGTAAAAGCTCCCTTCATTGATGTACTGGCAAAAATGGGGATAGACAGCAAGATAATTAAAAGCAATCTTTTTATCATAATATTATAGGTACTAAGAAAGTTAAAAAAGAGTTTTTATAAAAGCGAAACTTTATGGCTAGAGATTGATTAATGACTTATTTTTATAATTTATCTTAACGATTTTAAAGTCCCCTCCGCTGCTGTCTGCTGTAAATAGCCCTATTTTTCCCGATGCCCGACTGCTGAGTTTTTGGACTGTCAGCGCGGGGCGGTCTGCGTTGTTTACATAGGCTCTAACAGTTGTGCTGTCAATTATTAATTTCATTATAAACCAGTCATTAGGATTTGGTGGATTGATGATTTCTTTCTCGAAAACCGCATTTCTCTGCTTCCTTAATTTTTCCCAGGTAAAATCGGGATGGGAGATGTATTGCACAGCATGAATTCTACGAACAGAGTCTTTAGAAGAAAAATTAAAAGGACGAAAATAAACAGCATCATAATTACTATCATTGACACCATGAAAGGCAATACCAATAAAACTGCGTTGGAAAACATCCTGTCCCCGCATTTCAATTTCAATTGTGCCGTTTTTAAAGTCCCGGACAGGCAACCATACAATGCCTTCCTTTTTATTTTCCAATATTTTTAGATAAGTTCCACTATCACTCGAAACGATTTTGATCTCTCTATTTACTGATTTCAGCTTTCCTCTTTTGTACAGATTAGCGAGTTCAATAACTTGTTTTCGTTGGCCGAATAGAAAGCAGGGGAGCAGTATCAAAGTAAATATATATGTGAATTTGGTTTGCTTTTTCATTGAAAGGCTATTTTTAATTATATAATAATTTAAATGATTCTTATTGAGATAGACCATGCTACTAGTGATTTTGATAATGCTGCTAGCCGTCTTTTGATAAAAATATTCTCATGTACAAATATATCATACATGTAAACAGAATAATTACCAGTTAGATAACAGAACTACCATTTTGATAAGCATTTCTGAATTCTTTTGGTGAGATTCCTGCCTGCGCCTTGAAGAAACGTGTTAAATGATTTGCGTGGGAGAATTGCAATAAATATGAAATTTCATTTATATTAAGGTTCGTATAAGACAGCATGGACTTTATTTCAAAAAGAATAAATTCATTTACCATTTCAGAAATGGTAACCCCGAACTGCTTTTTGATGCATTTGTTTAATGTTACTCTGCTGACACCTAACTGCCGCGCGTAATGGTCTATATTTCTTGTCGTGCGGACTTCATTTTGCAGAATCTCCTTAAACATAAATGCAACGCTGTTATTTTCTGTTTCTGAAGACAGAAGGTAATGCTCTGCATAGGCCCGATTGAGTCTGATCAGGATAAAGTACAGCAGTGCCCTTATAATATGTTCGCTGTCGGATCTAAATGTTTTGATCTCACTGAGCAGCTCCTGAATTATATTGGCCAGCTGTGAAAAGAAGCCGTCGTCAACCTTTAGATAGAGCGGTTTGGTTTTGTTGTAGAAAAACTGCAGCCTGAAAGAGAACAGCTTGTCCGAGAAGAAACTGGAGAGAAAGCTGTCCTGGAAAAACAGGAAATAACATTCAATCTTAGTCTTTTCCAAAAACCATCTTCTTTTCTGAAATGGGGAAATAAAAATTACTGTATTATCTGAAATTTCAATTCTCTGCTGGTCCAGTTCTAAACAGCCGTTTCCTTTAGAGAAAAATACAAGTTCATAAAAATCGGTATGATGAAGCTCACTTTCAAAAAAATAATATGGAATGTCTTTATAAGTGCCTATATCAATTAGGAGCTCAACATTATATTTATTTTTTAAGAATTTAAATGTCTTCATTGCTAGACGTATTTTCGTATTATTTAGATGCTGATATATAAATCCGGTGGAGTCTGACCGCCTCATACTGCCAGGGAACCATCTGCACAAATCCAAGAGAAGTTTGTAAAAGTAATTATTTAAACCCAAATATGCGACAGGGATTGCATTGGCAGCTTGCATTGATCCAGATTGTGGAAGAATATATAGGCAATCCCCTTTTTTTGCACCTAATTCAAAAAAGAAAATTTTATCTTCACTTTACTCCAATTTTCACTGATGTAACCGCTAATCTATTGATTTACAAAATAATACATAATACTGCTGAAAAGGGTTATGTAACAGTTCTCATAAATGGCAATTGTTTTAAAAAAAAATGTTGATTTTTTAGTTTAACATTAAGATTAGACTTTTGGGTCTTATTTGGTATCTATAAAATAAGACTTTTGAGTCGATAATATTTAAATCATTCTGTAAATCGGCGGACAGACTTTTAAATTACCTAAATCCTTATATTTTGATTCCGGCAGATGCGGCAAAACCGATTCAATCAATCATATGCGATCAGTAAGGGCATTTCACGGTCATTTCTGATAATTTACTTAGCTTGGAGAATTGCTTGGTAAAGTTTTCTAAAAGCTGCATCATAGCTTCTGGGCGCTGCCATCGCTCTGAAAATCGTGTATGTTCTTAAATCGTTTCTTTGCCTCATTCAGCGCCTCATTAGAAAATGGAATTAAGATTTGCAAGTCATTCATGTCTAAATTCATTGAATTGGGCGGGTATCGCAGGTAACTAATTACAGGATAATTCCTGTAACAATTATCAATGGCAAGTAAAAACTGTCCGTTTCCTGTTAATATCAAATGCTGCCTGAAGAGTTTTGCAGCATGGGACTAAAATGCCTTTCTACCACAATGTTGCGACTTTTGGCTGCACCTGCTTGTCGGCCGCTTCTGAACTTTGCAATGATAAAAATAAATAAAATGCCAAAAATGAGCAGGAAGCAGAAGAATTGTGCCATAATTCTGCCACAAAAACTTAAATAGGTGGAACGACGGTAAAATTAACCTTAGCTTTTTTGTGTGGCAAATGGCGTCAAGCTCATGTTTAATCCCGCTCTAGCAATGACCTGGTCAAATAATCAAACAATTTTTATCTCCTGCAAGCCAGTATTTTAAAACTAGGGGAAAATTAAAATTGCAACATATTGGACATTGTTCTGACACAAAGTGATACCATAAACTTTTAATGCATTACTGATATTTGTACTGCCTTTTAACTATTAATTGATAATTGTTTAAAATAAGTTTAATTAAAAAGAGGATACTGAAAATAATCGGCTTCTTTTTTAATGTATCGGCAGTTTTTTTACAACTTCTTAAATGCTGTTGTCGAGTAGTATTTATTGAATTAAATGGAAAGTCTGCTATTATAAAGTAAGATTAATAATATTTCCGCAGATATTAATAATAGTTAAAAACAGTTGGGTCTTTTGCAAGATCGATATTAGAATGAAATATAAAGCAGTTTAAGCCTGTGGTTAGTAAAACTGGGGAGATTTAATAGTCTCTCCGGTTTTTTAAGCTGTTTTGGAACGTTTTATTTTAAGAGGCTGTGGGAAATCGCTTCATATCGTTTGTCAACTGATTTGAGACTGAAATTTATATTGATAACCAGATGCAATACAACTTTATATATATAAATAAAAAGGGGTATAAATGGTAAAGAACAGATGCAGACTCTTGGTGATGAGATTTTGTATTATAAAGTTTTGACGGTGCCAGATATTAATTGTAAGATAATCATTTTTTATAAGGTAGGGCATTAGCGTTATTGATTTTCCCGCCACTGAATAAAGTTTAAATAAGGGCAGATATAAATCGATGCGCTTTGGAATTAATTAACCACAATTTTAATGTCGTGCCGCTGTAATTTATGGAATGCATGATTTTGATTATTTGTAATATTTAATGCTATCCTGCCATATAATTTTCCATTGAAGATGTAGATTTTTTTAAATGCAAGAAGAATGCGATTGCATTTGAGCTTTTGACTTTTTTTATTTACTAACCAAATTAACCAAAATCTAATGAAAAATGAGTACTATCCTAAAAAAACAAGACATAATATGTATGTCTTTATCTTTTTATTTTGTCTGAATTGTGTCTTTACGGGCCATAAATTAAAAGCCCAAACTACGGATTACCAGTGGAAGAATGCTCCGATTGGCGGCGGCGGGTTTGTAACTGGTATTGTAACTCACAAAACATCTGGGGAACGGTATTGCCGCACTGATGTGGGAGGAGCTTACCGTTGGGATGCTGCCAATAACAAATGGGTTCAGCTTTTGGACTGGCTGAGTGAGTCGGAACTCGGTTTTGTCGGCGTTGAAGCATTGGCAGTGGATCCGCAGAATGCAAATACCATTTATATGCTTTGCGGAACCGATTATCTTAGTCAGGGGAGGACAGCTGTGCTGAAATCTACAGATAAGGGTAATACTTTTACCTATACTGATGTGACGGGGAAATTTAAGGCGCATGGTAATGGAGGGGGACGAAGCAATGGGGAACGATTAGCAGTGGATCCCATTAACAGTAATATATTATACTGCGGAACCAGATCAAATGGACTTTGGAAAAGTACAGATGCCGGTGTTAGCTGGAATCTTGCCTGGAATGGTGTAACCACCACAGCGAATGGCAACGGTATATGTTTTGTTTTATTTGATCCCTCAAGCAACGTCGTAAATGGGGTGAGCCAAACCATTTATGTGGGTATTTCCCGTACAGGGGGGGCGAACCTTTACAAAAGCACAAACGGAGGGGCAAGTTTTACGGATATTTCCCCAACTATTGGTTTTATGCCTCACCGTGCCGCCATTCAGGGATCCACTCTGTATGTTACTTATGCTAATGGTGAAGGGCCAAATCTAGGGGAGGGATCCGGAAAGGTATACAGGCTTAATACTTCAACAGGTGTCTGGACTAATGTTACGCCTTCTCATTCAAAGGATTATCCTTATGGCGGTGTGAGTATAGATCCCACAAATGCTAACCGTGTAATAGTGTCCACATGTGGCATGTATTGGAATAACCAGTTTGGTACGGGCTGGGGGGATTTTGTTTTTCTCAGTACTGATGGTGGGGCAACTTGGACTCTAAAGAACGGGTCAAATTCCACTTATGATGCTAATGGAATGGAATGGTCCCGCGGGGGAGCAATTAACTGGATGGACTGTATAGAGTTTGACCAGAACAGCCTAAACAGAGTGCGTGTGATCGGTGGAGGCGGTATATATACCTGCCCTGATATTACCGCTGTAAACACTTCATGGAAGTATGATGTAGTCGGTATCGAAGAGACTGCCTTACTTGACGGCGTGAGTATTCCCGGCGGACCTTTCATCTCCGCTTTTGGTGATGTATCGGGCTTTGTGCACCAATCGCTAACCTCAGTGCCTTCCTCAAGAGTTTCTCCATCTGGCGGTTATAATAATAACAGCATCGCGTATGCGGGCAGCAATCCCAACAAGGTGGTAAGGGTCGCTAACGAGGGAAATGTCGTGTATTATTCCGGCGATAAAGGGGCTACATGGACAGCAGCGGCAGCAAATGCGGGAACAGCAGGAAGGGTTTCTCTCAGCGCTGATGGCAGCACTATATTGCACTGTCCTTGGGGTTCTTCCACAACGTACTATTCGAGCAATAACGGGGCAAGCTGGCTGGGTTGCTCAGGTGTATCTGTTGCAGATGCCGCCCCGGTGGCAGATCAGGTAAATTCGAACAATTTTTATATATACAGTCCAAGAACGGGACAATTCTTCAGGAGTACCAACAAGGGGGCTAGCTTTTCAGAAGCATCTCCTGCGGGTGCATCAACTGCGGATCATCCATGGGAATCAGCCTTAGCGCGCACAGTGCCAGGTTTGGAAGGACATATATGGATTCCGCTGGGGCGAAACGGATTAAAATATTCTACCAATGCAGGATCATCCTACGTAACTGTTGCCAATGTAACATATTGCAAATCTATCGGAATTGGAAAGATTATGTCAGGGGCAAACTATCCTACTGTTTTTATCTGGGGCACGGTCTCCGGTGTAACTGGTCTTTTTAGATCGACAAATCAAGGCAATACATGGACTAGGATCAACAATGATAGTGCTGAATTTGGGGGTGCACCTCTGCTTGTTGGAGATATGAATGTGGAAGGCAGGGTATTGATGAGTGCAGGAGGAGGAAGAGGTGTAATCTACTGGGAACCCTCGGCATGTGCTCCCTCGGCAATTACTCCCTATGTTCAGATTAACGGCGGGACATGGCAGCAGACTGCAGGAGTTTCATTAGCTCAGGGGAGCTCCCTTAAATTTGGTCCGCAGCCTGTGACCGGAGGATCGTGGTCATGGAGCGGTCCCAATAATTTCTCCTCCTCTGCAAGGGAAGTATCGCTTTCAAATATTCAAGGCAGTCAGGCAGGCAGTTATACAGCTACCTACACCAATTCAAGTGGCTGTAAGAGCACACAAATATTTAATGTGGCCGTTACAGGTTCAATCATTGTTCGCGCCCGCGGTACGAAAGGAGATGAAACCATAGATCTAAGGGTAGGTGGCAATACGGTGGCAACGTGGACCCTGACTACTTCTTTTGCGGACTATACTGCTTCGGGAAGCGGTACAGTAGCTGTTCACTTCACTAATGATAATACAGGACGGGATGTGCAGATTGATAACGTCACGATTGGAGGTGTTGTGTATCAATCAGAGAATCAACAGGTCAATACGGGGGTTTGGACTGGTGCCTGTGGCGGTTCTAACAGTGAGTGGCTAAATTGTAATGGCTACATCAGTTATACAGAATCAGGTAACTCTTCAGCCAAGATGAGTGTTGCCAGAACCGATACAACAGTTCCACAAAACTATGACAATCAGGATGTGATCATTTATCCCAATCCTTCGCATGATGGAATCTTTCAGCTCATTATTCCAGAGGCGTACGATGCAAAGGGCATTTTAATTTATGATATGAACGGGTATCTGGTCTATGAGCAGCATGGAAATGGAAATGAACAGGTTCTCGTAAATTCAAAGCTTAGAAATGGATTTTACGTAGTGAAAATTCAATCTGATAAGGCTGTAGTGACCCGAAAATTAATAGTCAAATAGCAAGGGCTAATTTCCCTGCAACCTCTAATGGCTGTTCCAAACAAATTGGGGCTTATCTTTTAAAATCCAATGGGCTCCCGATTTGTTAAACTGGAGAGGTGAGAGCCTCTCTAGTTTTGTGCCTGTTTTTACCGTTGAGCCAATGCAATATCATGATTTGCTTTTTTATCATAACAATACAATAGGAAGAAATGCTGCTTATGGTTGGTCTTCTGACCCATTACTGGGCATCAGCAGTATCATCACTATTGCAGATTGGGAAAACATAGATTTATTAACCGCTTACTACAATAAAAATGCCTATGACATGAAAAAATAATTAAACCATCCTGTCTTAGAATGGAGTGGATTAAAATTGACCCCAATTTTAAGATATGGCTATTAAAAACCAACTATTTAACCAATAAAATATGAAAGAAATTAAGTATAAAAGAAGTGCCTTTCATCAGACTTCTAAATGTGATTTAAAGACGAAGCTTAAGGCATTGTTTTTTTTGGGGGGCATACTATTCTTGCCATCCAATTGTCTTTATGCATCAGCATCAAAGGTACCATACGCTGATCCTAATAACATCCTGCTGCAAATGGAGGTTAGGGGAAGAATATCAGATGTCAACGGCCAGCCTTTGCCGGGTGCGAGCATTATGGAAAAGGGAACTAAAAATGCTGTTCAAACAGACTTTGACGGTAAATTTGCATTAAGTCTTTCCAGTAAAAATGCAGTGCTGGTAATTTCCTATGTCGGATTTCTGACTCAGGAAATCGAAGTCAACGGGCAAACCAGTTTTAATATAACCTTAATGGAAAAGCAAGCCGCTTTAGATGAGGTTGTGGTCATTGGTTACGGAACTCAAAAAAAAGCGCTCGTCACTGGTGCCATAACTCAGGTAAGCGGCAAAGATCTCGAAAAAAGAAATGCTGTCAATGCACTTCAGGCTTTACAGGGACAGGCTCCGGGAATAAATATTACTTCAACTTCAGGACAACCCGGTGAAGGTTTTAAAGTAATTATCAGAGGTCTTGGGTCTACAAAAAACAATAGTCCCGCGTATGTGGTGGATGGTATTGTTACCAATGATATTTCGTATTTAAATAATGCAGACATTGAGAGCATATCTGTTTTAAAAGATGCGGCATCAGCTGCAATTTATGGTTCTCAGGCTTCCAATGGTGTTGTTTTGGTCACCACCAAAAAAGGCAGAAAAAATACTGCTTCCCGCATTACTTTTGAGCAGTATTACGGAATACAGTCGGTGTCTAGAAAAGTAGATTTACTAAATGCGGAGCAATATGCTGTTATCTTAAATGAGACTGCTGTCAATTCTGGAAAAACACCCTATTTTACCAATGAAGAAATAGCCGCTTTAGGGAAAGGCACCAACTGGATGGATAAGATGTTTGTCAATAACGCAAGCACTAAAAATTATTCTTTTGGCGCATCAGGCGGGTCTGAAAATTCGGTTTATTCAACTTCCTTATCGTACTTGGGACAGGAAGGGATTGTCGGAGGAAAAGGTTTATCTAATTATGAAAGATATAATTTTAGATTTAATTCCGAGCATAAACTATATAAAGATGTGGTAACCATTGGTGAGAATATAAGTTTTGCCTACATCAATAAAAATGGTATAGGGGTAGGAAATCAGTACAATAACTCATTGAGAGGCGCTTTTTCTGTGAGTCCTTTACTGCCCATGTATGATGCTGAGGGAAATTTCTTTAATACTAGAAATAGTGCGGAGCCATGGTTAGCGGGAACATCCAATCCGTATGCAGAAATGGTGTATAATAATCAAAATGAAAGCAATAACCAAAAGTTGCTGGGAAATGTCTACCTGCAGATAGAACCTGTAAAAGGGTTGACATTAAAAACAACATTAGGTTTGGATTACTATGCAGGGGAAGGCCACTCTTATAGACCTATCTATGATTTATCCATTTACTCCAATAATCTGGTTCATGATGCGGTTGCTCAAAACATGAATAAGGGAAAAACGATTACCTGGGATAATTTATTAACCTATAAATTTAATGTTAAGGAGCATCATCAATTAGAGGCTATGCTTGGTACATCTTCCATACGCTTTGACGGCACCTCCATTAGTGCCAGTAATGTTGATTTGATTTTTAATGATTTAACACATTCCTGGTTAGACAGTGCAACCAACAGCGACGGTACTTTAATAGGAGGCCCTAACGGGGGTAAGTTTGAAAACTTCAGAATGTCTTACTTTGGCAGATTGAATTACAGCTACAAAGACAAGTATTTAATCAATACCACATTCAGGGCTGATGGTTCCTCAAATTTTAGTCCAGAGAACCAGTGGGGGTATTTTCCTTCGGTTTCCTTAGGCTGGGTTGCGACAAATGAAGCATTTTTAAAAGACTCGAAAATAGTTAATTATTTTAAAGCAAGAGCCAGCTGGGGACAGGTAGGAAATCAGAATACGGATGCATTTCAATATCTATCATCAATTAAGACAACCACGACAAATTATATTTTTGGTATTCAGGAGGGAGTATTAACACCAGGAGGATATCCTGACCGATTGTCTAATCCATCTTTAAAATGGGAGACTTCCGAGCAGGTAAATATAGGTTTTGATTCCAGATTGCTGAACAATGCGGTCAGTATCACTTTTGACTGGTACAGGAAGAATAATAAAAACTGGCTTATTGTGCCGCCTGTTTTGGCTACTGCAGGTGCTGATCCGGCTTTTATAAACGGAGGTAATGTGACTAATAAAGGCGTGGAACTAGCGCTTCAGTACAATAATAAAATAGGAGATTTCAATTACAGTATAGGTGCAAATGGAGCATATAATGAAAATAAAGTTGGTCAGATACCGACGGCAGATGGACTTATTCATGGACCCTCGAATCAGATTTTTGCAAATGCACCCGAATTTTACAGAGCTCAGAACGGTTTTCCTTTAGGTTATTTTTGGGGATATAAGACTATGGGCGTATTTCAAAATCAGAAGCAGATTGATGATTATGGAATTCAGCCCACAGCGGTGCCTGGAGATGTTATCTTTAAAGATTTAAACGGAGACGGCAAGATAGGGGGGATGGAAGACAAAACCATGATTGGGGACCCTAATCCCAATTACACTTTTGGGTTTTCCCTTTCCGCGAGTTATAAGGCATTTGACTTTTATGCTTCTGCCAATGGCGTAGCTGGAAACCAAATTGTGCAGTCTTACAGAAGCCCTGGAGGTTTTGCAAATTATACCACCGCCATACTGGAACGCTGGCACGGGGAAGGAACATCAAATAACATTCCGCGACTAACTGATGATGGCAAAAACTATAGTCAGTTTTCAGATCTTTATGTTCAGAATGGGGATTTCCTGAGAATAAATACGGTTACACTGGGATTTGATCTGGCCAAACTTAAGATGTCAAAACCATTTTTTGCAAGCGAATTCAGGATGTATTTTTCAGTTCAGAACCTTTATACATTTACAAAGTATGATGGTATGGATCCGGAAATTGGTTTTGGTACCGATAGTTTCTCGTCGGGCGTCGATGTTGGATATTATCCAAGACCAAGAACCTTTATGATGGGATTAAATATTAAACTTTAATAGCAAGACGATGAAAAATATATATTCTTACATACTCTTTTTAAGCGTGGTTTCTTTAAGTTCATGCAGCTTGGAGACAGAATCTTACTCACAGTTAAATGCAGATAATTTTTACACCACTAAGGAACGTGCTTACACCGCACTGGTTGGCTGTTATGACGGTCTACAAGTGGTAGGGGGGATAGGATTTCCGCTTATGAGCGAAATTATGTCTGATAACTGTTTTGGAGGGACGGGAGCCGCTGACGGTTATGGTTTTCAGGCAATTGATGAATTCGATAAAGACCGTTCGCCTTCGGATACTGATCTCTACAATGACAACTGGAAAACATATTACAAAGCATTGTACCGGTGTAATGTTTTTTTAAGTAAGATCGATCAGATTAACTGGCAGAATGACAATGTATTGCGAAACACATATGAATCTGAGGCAAGGTTTATTAGAGCCTACCTGTATTTTGAAATGGTCCGTATCTGGGGGAATATCCCTTTGCTACTTACGCCTTCATCGGAGAATCTTCCTCAAACCGATCCCGATGAGGTTTATACGGCAATTACCAAGGATTTATTGTATGCATCAGAAAACCTGCCATCAGCAGCCTATAGCACTGTTGCTAATGGGCGTGTCACCAGATGGGCGGCAAAAGCTTTACTGGCCAGGGTTTATCTTTATTACACAGGTTACTACGGCAAGTCAGATCTGGTAGGTTTGGTGACCAAAAACCAGGCATTACAGCATCTGGAAGACGTCATAACTTTGAGTGGGCATGGATTGGTAAATGATTTTTCTGCACTTTGGCCGGCAGCTTCGGTTAAGAACTATGCAGGAGAGGATAATAAAGAAATTGTATTTGCAATTAAATATACTTATACCAGTGATTACAACGGTAATTCTGACGGAAATCCCTGGATGGTTATGTTTGGAATGAGGGAATTCTCCTATGTTCCTTATGGGAATGGGTGGGGTGTAACGGTAAATTCAAAATTATGGAATGCCTATTCGGCCGGTGATACCAGGCAGGCCGCCACTATGATTGGTATAGCAGAGGAGGCAATACCTTTTGATAAAATAAATAATCAACGTGAATATACCGGATACTATAATAAAAAATATTCTCCAATGTCAGAGTTTGACAGTAATGGAAATGTGGTTTCCGTAGTAGATGGTTTAGGAGGAAACGGCTTTCAGCTCGGCCAGTTTCAGGATTACACTGTCATCAGATATGCAGATGTTCTTCTAATGGCAGCCGAGCTGGGAAGCGCCAACTCACAGGTATATTTTGATCAGGTCAGACAACGCGCTTTTAAGACAAACTTCATTTCTATTCCGGCAAATCAGATTAATATTATGAAAGAAAGAAGGTTGGAATTTGCTTTGGAAGGTATCAGATATTGGGATCTGCTGCGTCAGGGAGTAGGTGTGGCCGCTTCTGAGATAGCGGAAAGCACCACTCTGTTAAGCGGAGGCGTATCCGGAAGTAAAACAATCACAGCAGCCAGAATTGAATCAACTAAAGGGCTCTCGCAAATACCCAGTACCCAGATTACCTTATCAGGCGGTGTTTTAAAACAGAATGCGGGCTGGTAATTTTTAACCAAAATAAAATACGATGAAAAATATTAAAATCACTGTTATTTCCTTTTTGATGCTTGGATTTGCAATACTGTCCGCATCATGTGAACCCGAAACCCATTCTTTGGGAAATCTGCCGGATAAGTCTGTTTTAAATTTTGAAATTACACAGGATCTTGGACTAAAGCCAGGAGGAAATGTCGTTAATTTGAAAAGTCTTACACCTGGAATTATACCCTATTGGAGTTACAGTGACAGTAACGGTCAGGAGTTAGGACATACCAATCTGGGAGAAACCTCAGTTAGTCTGCCTTTTGCAGGTACATATATCTTTAAGTATACTGTTTTTGATAAGGCGGGATCAGTTTCTGCTTCCAAAACAGTAACAGTTACAGAAAACGACACCAGTTTATTTAGCGATCCGAGGTGGTCGATGCTTACCAATGGAGAAGCAGGCAAAACCTGGATAATCAACAGAGTCACAGAAAGTCCGCTTGCTTTTGTCGGCAGTGGTTATATTAATACTGTTCTGGGCGGCGATTCGTCGTGGTTTCCGGCCAGTATTAATGATATTCCCTGGTCGGGAATTGAGAATAAGAATTTTGGAGAGGTTACTTTTGATCTTAATGGAGGATATAATGTTAGAGTTGTGCAGACTTCTGAAATTACCGGCAGTCTGCAGCAGGCTACGGCTGTAGGAACTTTTAGCTTCCTGCTTACGGCTAATTCTGTTAATGACAGAATTGTATTTAATGGAGGATTAAAAATGCTTCATACCAATGCGTATTATACTTCTCTTTCATCAGGATTTTCTTTTTCAAACGTCAGGCTCATTGAACTTACCGATACTTCTTTAAGATATGCTATGATAGCGGCAGACGGCGGTGTGATCGTAGTCAATTTAATACCAAAAGCAACTTAAAATGTCAGTTTATTGACAACAGTGCAAAAGAAGTTTTCTGAAAGGAAAACTTCTTTTGCATTTACAAAAAGCAACTGTTCCGGTTCTTGTGAAACGTGACGGACCTAACTTTAAATCTGATGGATTTTTTAAGGCATTAGGAGTTGGAAAGACTTAAAATTTTCTTGTTTTAACAAATAAACAAGGAAATTAGTTAAGCATGTTTTTTTTGATTTCTATAATCTTTAATAGTTTTGAACCTAAAGCCAGAAAGCCTTATAGGTGTATTGCATATGATGTCTGTCTTTCATTGGCCTGATAGATTTGGTTTAGATGTGCTGTTGAGGATTGATGCAAAAAAATATAAAAACGAATTTGTTTGTGGTATTAAAGTAATATACAATTCTATCAAATCCAAATACCTTGTGCCAAAAAACTTAGAAAGGTCAGTATCTTAAAACACTACCTTATATTTTGTGGCAGCAGAGTCATACCCATAGTATACTTGAAATGGATCATCTGGTAAAACGAACCGTAAAGGATGCAATGCCTGTCACAGTGGAGTATGAATTGACTGATGAAGGCAAAAGCTTAGAACCAGTTATCGAAGCGATAGGAAATTGGGGAAAATGTATCGTCAAAAACTTGTCCTCAAGTAAGATTGTCTTATATTTTCAACCAATATTTATTGTTTCTTTACATAAAAAGAGAATCCAACACCCAAATTAAATGAAAAACCTGTAAAACCGGAAATAGAACCAATAGGCTGATCAAATTCAGAAAAAGTATATTGAATATTTGTAGTCAAAAATAGTATTTTATTGAGTCTGTAATTCATTGTTGTTATGCAGGTAAGAAAAAAAGCCTGCTGGCTGGAGATATTGCTTTGACCATATGAATTTCCTATTCCGCCAATTGTTGCTGACTGGCTTTTACTTCCGGCCTTTGCTGTTAGACTGCCTGTCAAAGCTTCGAAATAGGTACTAAACCTGTTTTTGCTAAATACAATAATTCTTGCTCCTATGCCCAGTCTGTAAAGACCTGCCCCTTTTCCGGAACCCTCTACGGTTATGCTTCCGTCCGCACCTTCACTAATCTCATCAATTCCTTTTTCTACTGCTTGCCGGATCAATCCGAAATTTGCACTCAGGCCAAATCGATTACTTATATAATAACCTGTAGTTATGTTCCAAAAAGTATTGATTTCAGAAAAGTCGATACCACTCTGCTTGTCAAAAGAAGCAAAGTGATTTTGATCAACATATTGCTGTCCATAAGTGATATCAATAAACATCAATTTTTTCCAATTGCTGGACAATTGCAGCGCATTTTTGTTCTCCTTAATTTTTTCTATCTCCACACTGCTGGGAATTTCATATTTTATAGAAGTCAGGGTGTTTCTTTTTTTAATTTTCGTAATTGATTTAGCAGGAAAAACATTTTCATTACATTGGAGCATGGTATTATGCTCAGCAACACAAATTCCGGAAATAATTGTTTTAAGTTCTTTTATTTTCTCGCATGATAATGGATTCTTACTGGGCCAATACAAAAATATCCTGTTACGATCAAAGCTGTCATTTTCAAAATTTTGTTCAATAAATTTTTTTAGGAAATCATATACATTATTTTCATCTAAATTTTGAAACGGCAGGTAATAAAACCATGTAAAATCTATCATACTTTTTCCTTCAACTTTGTTCAAAGTATCGTTTTTGAATAGCTCCTGCGTGTTTTCCTCAGGCTTTCCCATAATGATTGCCACATTCATACCTGGCAGATTATCGAGATGGCCTTTGTAATTAGAGTAGGCTGTGTAGACAATGTCGCGTTCTTTAAATTTAAAGTTCCTATTGGTCTGTCCAAGAAGCATTTGTGTGATAAAAATTAGTAAAAATAACGGTGTAGTGTTTTTCATTAAAGACAAAATAGTTGAGGTTAAGTTTTTTTGATCGTTATACAGACCAAATGAAGAGCATACCAAATACAAGAATATTTCAGATATCCTTGCATTTGGTAATTTTATCAAACGCAGCTAAAAAATGAAGCACTAAAAGTTTACGATTGTTTTAGTCGAAAAAGTGTCATTACTGCCGCTGGGCGGGGTAACAAAACCTTTGGTGTAAATAGTATAAATTCTGCCAGGTCTGAGTTCAAAATCTTTTTGAGAAAATAATACCTCGCCGGTGCCGGTTTTATAAAAAGTAAAATCATAAAAACCACTTGATACTTCGGCAAATTCGGTGTCTTCCTTAAAAGACAGACCAGCAGCAAAATCTTTGGCGGCGCTTTTTATATCTATAGCCTCCGAGTCAGATGAAAGATTTATAAAACGTACAACTGCGTTATTGCTTTTAGGATAAGTGACAAAGTCGTTATAGGATATGAGTTCTATATTACTGAAGGTATTGACGGCAAAAACGCTGAAATAATCGCCATTTTTCAGGTCAATATCCGTTTGCGCCAGTATATCTCCAGCATTGTTTTTAACGCTGAAAGTTCTTTTACCAGTATAGAAATTGTAATAGCCAAAAGTATCGGTATAATTCAGGGCAGAAGAATTTATCTTGTTTTCATCTGAGAAAAAGTCTAAACTGCCTGAATTGGGGCTCGCATTGGTAATAGTTCCGCGGGCAGCATCCTGTTGTTCTGCACAATAACAATCACCGTCATCATCATTACAAGATATTAAAGTTGTTACCGACATTGCAATGATCATTAATTTGAAAATAAATAGTTTCTTCATAACATAAAAGTTTTATTGTTTATACAAGCAAAACTATTGAGTGTTAACCTTTAGACAACTCAAGATTTGGATGAATTGAACAAACAAAAACTTCAATTGAACATTTGAGACTTTGAATTTAATTGCAATGAATTTTCAATTAAGGGGAAGTAGAAATTAATTATCAAAATATCACTTACGAATAGAAATAAACCGTGTAAACTACGATTCCAGCCAGTCTTTAAAAGCAGTAACTTTCAACCTGCTTACAACTAATTTTTCTGATAGGTTGAACTTCGTTTGAACAATGACTTTTCTGTTGAAATAGGGCTCAATGGACAATACAGCTTCTTTACTGATCAATACCTGCCTGTTGATGCGAAAGAACTGTTTAGGGTCACAAACCGATTCGATGTATTCCATATTTTTGAACAAGGAAAATTTTTCACCGTTTAATGTATATATATAAACAGTTTCAAATTCAATGTAAAAAAGAGCAATATCTTTTACATATTTCACCAGCGTTTTATCTCGATATTGTGTCAGAAAGCTTTGCTGGTACTGAGTTGTACCAGGAAATTGTAAAGGTGTCAAAGATTTGTCCCTAAAAGTCTGGGCCAGCCTCTTGTATTTGTTTAGTGCAGTGTGAATGTCTTCCTCCTTGAAAGGCTTGAGAATATAATCAATGCCGTTGTTTTTAATGGCTTTTAAAGTGTATTGATCATAAGCAGTACAAAACACAACGGGAACTGTAACGTCAATATGGTTGAAAATCTCAAAGCTATGCCCGTCGGCTAACTGAATATCCAGAAAAATCAAGTCTAATTTCTGCTGATGTTTACTTAGATATTGCACGGCCTCCGCTACAGACTCCAGACGTTCGGTTACCAAAAAATCTTCATCCTGCTCAATTATTTCCTTCAGCAGTTTGGAGGTGTGTAATTCGTCTTCTACTATCAGTATATTCATATTATTTCGGTTGAGAATTTAGATGGCATCCTTCATAAAATAAGTTTAAGTCTTATAAGAAAGTGGCCATCTGTCGATTCAATATCCACTCCGTTTTCAATGTTTAGCAGCTCGTACCTCTTTTTCAAATTTTCCAATCCGTAACCGGAAGATGAACTGCTGGTAATCCTGGGTTGAACATTATTTTTAATTTCAATATAATTATCGGCACTTTTGATCTCAATATACAAAGGTATTTTCGATGTCATCATATTATGCTTGAAACAGTTTTCTATCACGGTCTGCAATGCCAATGTAGGAATTTGGTGTTCGTACAATTCTTCAGCAATCTGAATGCTGACTTGTACAGCCTGCTCATTTCTGTTTTTCATTAGAAACAAATAGGATTCCAGTACCTTTACCTCATCAATCAGTTTAATCAATGTGCTTTCGTTATACCGTAAAGTTTGCCGGTAAAAGTCGGAAAGACTAAGGATGAACTGTTCGGATTTGGGGTCTCGATGACGCACCATTGTACGAAGCGTATTAAGAGAATTGAATAAAAAATGCGGGTCGGCTTTCGTGCGTAATGCTTCTAATTGAACCTTGTAGTTTTCCGTTTGTATCTGCTGTTTTTCAAGTTCCAATTGTGCTACTTTTTTGTTGGCACGAAAGGCATACTGAATTATTAGAAATGGAATGATGGCAATAAAATAGCGCATCACAAACATCCATTTCAGATTCTTATTTTCAAACAGCGGGGTGAGCAGAAATATATTGTAGACTACAATAAGCAAAGCAGTTGCTGCAATGATTGATTTAAGAAATCTGTACGTTTCCGCTTTTTTAGAAATATAATCCAGCAGGATCCAAAGCAGGTAAAGCATCATTGAAACAGCTGCCCACCGAAACCATATCAAGGAATCAACATCAAAAATGTTTATAATCCCTCTGGTCGTAATCGCATTTAATGCAGGAAATACGATACATAGTGCAATGGGCAGTATTTTTTCAATGGGCAGTTTCATTTTTCTGATAAAGTTACAAAAAGTAAGGTTTTCTAGAACGGTCTAAATGAAATGCCTGCCTGGATAGTCAATCCTCTGCTGTCTATTTCATGGATGGGGTCTGGCTTTTTACCTAAAGGGATAGTAATAACGGTCCAGGGTGTAGTAGCTGCATCATCATAAAGTTTGTAGCTCTGTCTAAAATTTCTGCCGGCCCCAATATTCAGTTGCCAGCCTTTTGCAAACTGATATTCCAGCTTTGCCAAACCAGTCCATTGATTGACCTGGATAAACTCATTGTTGCTTTCCGCTGCTGAAAGCCTGTAACTGGATGCATCCGCAGATAATTCCATCCCTGCACTCCATTTATCATTAAAATGATAAAGTACTTTTGGTTTGATGGGGAACTGTCCGGTAAGGCTCCATTTATCATTAGGTCTGTAATCTACATCAATGAATGGAATAATCTGGTTACCAAAAAACTGTCTGGAATAAGCCAAACCCCAACCCGTAATTAACTTTTCGGAATGTTTTACTCTGTAACGCAAGCCGGCAGTGTACCTGAAATCTTTGCCGCTGACATCCCGTAAATCTGTAAACAATCCTGCCTGGGCAAAAAAGGTCAGGCCTTTTCTATCGGATAATTTATAAATCCAGGCTCCCTGTAGAGTGATGCCGTGTAAATTACCGGTATATTCCGCCGGGAAATTCTGCAGCGATAGATTTTTGTAACCCACTATTCCGACAATGGTATTCTCTTTTTTTTGTAACACCGGCAGTTTGAGTTTCAGATCAAATGAATTGGCATTAGCAGCAGTGTCGTTATATTTTAATGTCGAAACGGCATAGCTGACATTTAATAAATCCCTGTCCTGGGCAAATAAGATATTGGCAAATAAGAGTGTCGCTAGTAAAAGGAGCTTGTGTTTATTCATCTTGATTTTTTGTAGGTGGTACTATTGTATTTTTTCCCCTACCATTACATATCGTTCTGTGCCGTTTTCGGAGATAAGTTTTTCGTAATATGTATTACCAATTTTGTAATATTTCTTACCATTGATTGTTATGGTTTCGGCTCCATCAGGAAGACCAGTTAGAGAGGCTTCTTTCGGAATTTCGACAATTTCGTAACTATTAGGTTGCAGCTGTACGTAGTAAACCCCTCCGAAATAAAAATAAGCTCTTCCACCTATTACCACGTTGGTATATCCCACTGGCAATACGCGCACACGCAGCCCAACTGGAGGCGTAACCACGACAAAGCCGCTGGGATGCGGTTTATAATAGCACCCGTTCGCATAGCGATAAGAAACACCGCTGTAAACTACCACAGTATTGTTCCGCGGCACAACCCTTACAATACGCTGCGCTTGCAGGTTGGATGATAGACCAGTGAGAAGGGCTATCGTGAAAGTGAATTTGGTAAAGAATTCTTGAATGGTTTTCATAATAGTATTTATTTAATATTTAAGTTTTTTTTTAATCCATGGATTAACGGACATTAAGTTTTTTAGTACCGGGTTTATAATAAAACCCTCTTATTGAATGATTTTTCCATCCACCATTTCAATAATCCTGTCACAATTGGCGGCAAATTCGTCATCGTGGGTAACGGCAATAATGGTTTGCCCTTTTTCCTTGGCTAACTGGCGAAAAATGTCAAACACAATTTTGGTATTTTTACTATCCAGATTTCCAGTAGGCTCATCTCCCATAATGATGGCTGGTTCGTTGATCAAAGCTCTTGCGATAGCAACTCTTTGCTGCTGGCCTCCCGATATTTTAGATGCTTTTTTAGTTTCGTGTCCTTTAATATCAAGTAATGTCAATAATTCCATTGCCCTTGCTTCTATTTCCTCTTTAGATTTCTTTTTAAGCTTCAATGCCGGCAGCATTACATTGTCCAAAACGGAAAATTCCGGGAGCAGATAATGAAACTGAAATACAAATCCGATATGCTCATTTCTGAATTTTGCTAATTGGTTTTGTGTTAGCCCGGTAACCGTTGTGTCATTGATAGTGATGTTTCCTTCGTAAGATGTATCCATTGTAGAGAGAAGATACAGAAGGGTAGATTTACCCGAACCTGATTTACCAACAATGGAGACAAATTCTCCTTTGTTTACGTCAAAACTCACGTCTTTCAATACCTGAAACGTTTCAGGGTCGTGAAAGTATTTTGTAATTTTATTTGCAGTTAATGCTTTCATTTTATTATTTTTAATAACACCCATAGTAATAATCGTAATACCAATAATACTCACATTCATAGCTATTTGGGTAATAATAGCAGTAATAGTTGTAACAGTTACAGCAGTAATAGTTATAATAGCCGAGAATTAAAGCTGATACTCCTAAAAGAAGGATCGACATAATAAATTCTACTTCTTCACGTGGAAATATCTGTTTAAAATATTTCTTCATCATCCTCTTAAAATTTGTACAGGGTCTATTTTGGATGCCTTTCTCGCAGGTAAATAGCCGGCAATAAACGTAATGGCCAGGCCAAAAATCATTGCCAAAATATAATCTGCAGGCAGATAGGTAATGGGCAATGTATCAAATGATGCAATCTTAAATGGAATTCTGTCTACAATAGAAGCAACAGCAAAACCTAATAACAAGCCTATAAAACCACCTATTAACCCGATGATAACAGATTGAACAAGGAAAATGTACACGATGTCTCTGCCATCAAAACCCATCGCCTTCAGGATGGCAATCTCCCGTATCTTTTCACTCACGGTCATATTCATAATGTTATAAATTCCAAAACCCGCCACAATAAGTATGGTAAGGGAAACAGCAATCGCTATGATGTCCCGCAGGGTATTTGCAGATTCTAATTGGGCATTGCCTTCCTGCCAGGCTTCTGTTTTGTATTTAATATCTGAACGCACTTCATCAGCAATAGTTTTCGCATCGTTGTAGTCCTTTACATTTGCCATCACATCTGTGGCATAACTTTTATTCTTGGATAATAACTGTCTCGCTGTATTAATGGAAATAATCGCACGGCTCTTATCGACACTTCCGCTCCCTGTTTCTATTAGTCCCACGACCTTAAAAACTTTATTTACGCCATCGGCTGTAGTAAGCGATATATTGTCCCCCATTGACGCACTTAACTTATCCGCCAATCCAGTGCCCAGTACCACAGCATCCGAACGCTTGTCTAAATCATTTAAACTGCCTTCGGTTATATATTCTGTGGTGTTAAACATCTGAATTTCGTTCGCTGTATCAACACCAGAAAGTGAACCGCTTACTTTGGTTACGCCATTTCTGAAAAATACATTTTGATTGACCTGCTCGGTAATAGCGACAATGTCTTTGTTTTTTTGCAGTACTTCTTTTACTTCATCGGCATTAATCATACCTTCTGTATAATTGATGTGTTTGGCATTGCTCACCATAGTCAATGTATCCGAAGTACTCTTTTGCGACAGCAGTATTGCAGGTTCTCCTGCAGGATCATTATATACTCTTATGTGTGACATTGAGGTAAATGTGATATCGGTTTGGGCATTATTTACACCATTCATAAAGCTGTTCATAAAAACGTACATCGATATTCCAAATGTTACGCTTAATACTGCTACAATCAACTGTTTTACTTTGGAAGTAAGATGTGTCCAGGAAATTTTGTTATTTATATTTGCCATTTCTTTCTTTTTTTAAATCCCAGCTTAATCCAGCAAATAATCCGTTGCTGTCGTGTGAAGGGTTTCTTTCAGGTGTTTTTGTATTGCCATTAGAAATATGAAGATGTCGTGCGCCAAAGTGCAAGCCCATACCTGTATATTCTTTACTCCGTAACTGGCTTTGTAACATCTTGTTGATTATCCTTTCCCTTTGGTAAAAGAATAATATCTTTTTCGGTCAAGCCTTGTTTTACTTCCACCCAATTGCCTGATTTTTGTCCTGTCTTTATTTCTTTTTCTTCACCATTTTTTAACTCTACATATTTGCCACGGATGACCGCTGTTGATGGAATAACTAAAACTTTCTTTGTGCCTGGCTGCTTAATATTTGCCTGAAGCTGTGTGCCTGAAAGTAAAAGCTGTGGCGGATTTACAAAGGCTGCCTCTGCTGTGAATGATTGTTCTGTCTCGTCAAACGCTGGAAGTATCTTTGTGATAGATGCGGTAAATGTTGTGTCGGGATAATTGTTCATCTGCACAATCGCTCGCTGGCCTATGGAAAGTTTTGTAATATCATCTTCTGCAATAAATAGCTTAAGGATGTTTTTACCACTGCCGATTTTGGCAATCACCTCGCCTTTCCGTACCAATTCGCCTTTCTTTTTTAAAACATCAAGCACAATACCGTCCTTATCTGCCAGTATGCTGTAATCGTTTAAAATGGCCTGCTGTGTTTTTACCTGTTGCAGACTACGGTCAGCATTTAATTGTAATGCATCCTGTGCTTGTTTGTAACTCTTCTCCAATACCTGCAGACTACTTTGTGAGGCTTTGTATTGTAGTTCTGCTTTTTCATATTCCAACTGCGATACAGAATTTTTCCCGCGCAGATCGGCATAACGCTGATAGTTGATTTTGTCCAGATTGAGCTGATTCCTAGACTGGTTTATCTGTGATTTTATCTGCTGTAATTGCGGTGCACTAGCCGACGAATTTTGTTTCGCATCGTTATAAACTACCCGCGCTTCCTGCAGCTGCGTATCGGAAACGTCACTGTCAATCCTTACCAGTAATTCTCCTTTAGAAATATAATCACCTTCACGAATGCCCAGTTCCCGGATAATGCCATCGGCAGCCGCTGAAATTAAATATTCATCTTCCTGCTCCAGGTTCCCGCTTGCAAAAACAGCCTGCTGTATAGTCTTGTGTTGTGGTGTTATTTCCTGCTGACGGCTGCAAGACAATAGGCCAGATATTGGAAGAAGGAATAACCCAACAATTATTTTATTTGTTTTCATTGATATTTTATAATAACATTTATGATTATGCTTAAAACTGCCTGCGGATATAAAGCTTGTAATAGCTGATATATTGGTTGCTGAGGCTTTGCATATATTGATTTTGCACTTCCAGTAGATCCTTGAATTTATCCAATCTCTCATCTAAACCAATGATGCCGCTATCGTAGCGATTCTTGGAATGTGTATCATTTTTATTCTGTAATTGCAAAACCTCTTCCTGCTTTCTAAAATCGTCAGCTCCTTGCCTGTACTGAATTTGCAGATTGTCATCATCTTTTTTTGCTGCCAGCTTCTTACTGTCCAGCACCATTTGCTCTTGTTCCAATTGGATTTTTGACTGTTTGATTTTTGATTTGGTACTGAAGCCGTTGAAGATGGGTGCACTCAATTTTAGTCCCCAAAATTGTTGTGGCAGGTTATTGGCTTGCGAAAAATCCGTCATCTTATCTGTTGCCCAATTATAATTATATTGATAACCCAATGTAAGGGTTGGATAATGCAATGATTTGGTTTGGGCCAGCAGCTTTTCGCTTAGTTGTACCTGTGCTTCCTGCACCAATACCTCCGGATGAGATGTTGTTATTACAAGTTCATTACCAGTATCCATTTCTTTATCAAGAAGTTCATCTTTTAAAATGAGTGGTTCATCGATGTTAAGTTGTGACTGCAATTGGTTGTAGAGTTGTTCCAAAGAAGACTCCAGACTGCTTACCTGCTGATTTGCCTGTACCAGTTGAATCTTGCTGCGGTTCAGGTTTTCTTCCGTGAAAATTCCGATGTCATATTTATCTTTTGCTATTTGGTAAATGTTATCTGCCGTTGCAATATTTTCTTTGCTTATTTTCAAATATTTTTCCGTTAGCAAAATGGAAAAATAAGTCTGAGCCAGCTGGTTGTAAACCTGATACTTTGTATTGATGGTATTGGCTTGGTTTAACTGTGAAGCAGCTTGGGAAATCTTTATGTCAAACCACTTCTGAAAGTTAATAACATCCCAATTGGCTTGCAGGCCGGAGTTGTAAACATATCTCTTTCCAAAAGTATATTCGTTGAAGGTGCCTTCCGGTGCAGCAGGATTGAATAAATTAGACGGAACCAAGGTTGGCTGTAGAGTAATGTTATCATTAAATCCGGCAGATGCATTTATAGCAGGTAATAAGGCTGTTTTTGATGCTTTGTTTTTTGCGGTGGCTATTTGTTCCTGATGCAGCGCACTTTGGATAGAGATGGCATTTTTATCTGCGTAAGCCAGCACTTCCTGCAATGAGCCAAACAGTACCTGACCCATTGCATTGAAGCTGGTGAAACCCAATAGTGCTAAAATAATAGTTTTCATTGCCTGGAATAATTTAGAGCTTAGTCCAGGTTATGGATTTGGACATCATACCGTAGCTACCTTTAATGTAGAGCGTAGTATCCCCAGAAAGTGAAGCCGTGCATTTTGCCGTTTTTCCCTTTTTGATAATGTGCAGCGTGCCATCCGAAAATGAAGTCGTACCAGCTGCTTGCAGAGCCGTTATCTGCTTTTTACCAACTAAGCTATTGTCTTCGGCTTTTCGAATGATGGCATCATAAGCATTACCGCTCTTTACAAATTCGATGATACGGGTTTTGTCTTCGTTTGTCCATTTACCCAAAATTTTATCATTGGTTGTCTGGGCTGAAATGTTAAGGCTGAAAAGCAGCCCGGCTGCCATTAAAATAATCTTTTGCATTGATATTGAGTTTTAAATTCAATGCAAAGATGCATTTGCTTTGGTTGCGTCCTTTTGTGCAATGGGGTGAGTTGAACATTTTTGGGGGCGAAATGAACAGGGAAGGATTTAAACAAATAAAAGCAGACATTTTTAAGGGCTGGTTCTGCAAGAAATAAACCAATTACTGACCTAATTCGACCAACAGGCAATAATACCTACATGCAGTATATTTTTTGAAAAAAACGATTGAAAAGCAGAAGATAAAAATAAGAGCTTTATACTTAGTAAAGTGCTCTTTTTTTAGATAGAATAGGATCTGAATTTAGTAATTATCATCGTATAAGTACGCTAACCTCATAAATCATTTAATTTTATAGGTTTTTAGCAATGATTCGAACCTATGTATTCAAATAGTTTTATATTAGTAATTTAAGTTAAGTTTCAATATAATTGCACCGATTCTGCACCCAGATTAAAATAAATTATTTCAATATTTATATAGCATTTTTGGACACGACTCCATTTTTGTGGCTGCTTGTAAATTAAAGCCACTAAGCTATGCTATCTTAGTTTTTCGAAAATAAAATACTTAGAAAAATTTTTAAAAAATCTTACTTAAGAACAAAATAGCCATGAGGTGATTTTTCAATCTTTAAATTGTGACGAAATTTTGGATGGTAGATAGCAAAGATGTTAGAAAGGAAATAGTCATTTATTAAAATTAACCGAATATGTTCTTCAAATAACAATCATTACTCTCATTAACTGCTTAATTTTTAGTGTATTTTAGAAGAATTGAAGAATATTTTTTTAAATTTGGCGCAACTACTTAGTTTATAAGTTCTTTTTACACTCTGCAATAATTTTCCATTAGAGGACATTTTCCCGTATCTATTTTGGAGTATTTTTCTATGTAAAAATTTGTACCTTATTTGTACCTCGCCATTGCTAACTCCTTATTAAATAAGGATTGCTAATTTCTGCATCGGCAAATAGAAGGAGCAAAGAAACGCAAAGAAAAAATAAATGAAATAGTTAAAATACTGGTAATTAACATTTTGAATGTTTTTTTTGTTCAATTGTTTTTTGGAATATTTGATGATGTTTGGTTCAATTTTTAGGGTAACTGATTTATCTGTAATTTATATGGAAGATGCGACAGGATCGTGTGAAGTCCTAGCGATAAAATCAACCCAATAAGTAAAATTTTTAAGACTGATATGATTAGAAAATTCAAATATTATTTCAGGCATTCAATTTTAGTGAATTGGAGTTAAAGTGTTTTTTTATTTTTCTTGGTGCGGGAATAATTTTTTTGTTTAAAGAATCAAACCATTCTAGTTCTTTTATCACTTCTGCACAGCACTGATTTTTTGAATTAAAAAAATAGCTTTTAATATTTATTTTATCCTCGATATTACAGTATTTTATTCTAACAAAAAAATGCTCTGTGAACATTAGTTTCCTATGAAAGATTAGTTCGTGATTTCCTTCCTGTAAGCCTAAATGCATATAATTAAGCTTCTCTTTGGAAAAACCGTTATCAAACAAAAAATGATATAACAATCGCATAGTGTATGAAATGTATGCGGTATCTTCCATTACCATATAATCATTTACATCTTCGCCGGTAACAACATAATTTTTACATATCATTTTAATGTGATTTAAGTTTAAAAAAGAGACCGGCGCAATCAGTTTACCGGCCTCCAGAACATTAGTCACGTTTAATACTCTTTCAAATCTGAATAAATCGGATTCTTTAAGAAGATTATTTAATTAATAAAAAATTGTAATTGATCTTTATTTTGTCAGCAATTTTCTTTCTGACAAGACTTGGTATTTCAATATCAAAATCTTCAGGTTTTGCCTCAAATGTACCAATGGCATTAAGACCATTTTGAGCCTTTGAAATTTTTACAATCACTGAGACTGGTTTTGTTTTTCCGTGAATAGTAAGATCTCCTTTTAAAGTGAAATTTTTAGGCGAACTTGTAATTTTTGAACTATCAAAATCTTCAATTTTACCTTTGAAAGTGGCTTTTGGAAATTTTTCAGATTCCATATAATTTTCATTAAAGTGCTCTTCCATCAGCGCCACTTTGAATCGAAAACCTTTTATAAGAACCAAACTGGCAAAATCTCCCGTTGTCTGATCCAGAACAGCCGACACTGATTTGTTTTCTGCGGCAACTTCTTCGTAAGATGGCATAGATGCCTGAAATTTTATATTGCCTGTTTTTGTAATTAGTTTTTGCGCAGTTCCCTGAGTATTTGCTGCTATAATAAGCAATAGCGCTAAAAAAATAATATATGATTTTTTCATAAAAATTAGTTTTCTTTTAGGCCATCAGTATTCCATTTTACAATTAGGTCAATATTACCTTGAGCCATTCTGCCACCTTGTGGCATAAGACCTTGCTGACCGTTTTGAAGCTGGATTCGACCTAATAGGCCAGCGTTTTCTACTGCAGCTTTTACCTGTGCAAAAGTTGTCAGAGGTCTGAAAGCGGCAGATCTTCCGCTTGAGTGGCAGCTTATGCAGTTGGCATCAATAATAGATTTCACATCTTTATTGTAGGTAACAGCAGTTGTTGGATTTGTGGGATCCGTCGGATTTGTAGGGTTCGTTGGACTTGTCGGTGTTTCGATATCCTGAATGGTATCAGAATCACTGCAGCTTGCCAATACAGCCAGCAAAATTGTAAGTACGATTGTTTTTTTCATGATTTATCGTTTTTAATTGTTAGAATACTCTGTATAAGTTAAAACCAAAGAAGAAATCTCCTTTACCCCAATCGCCAGAAGCATTGGTAAGGTACCCGCTCTCACTCATAGATTGTGAATTGGTAAAAATTAATTGAAATACGTGTCCGCCAGTTTCTATATCAAGTCCCACAGACAATGGATTTTTATAAAAGTCCGGTTTGTCAAAATTGTGCATGTATTCTAAATTTACAGACAATCTCTTCGTGATTTTATAGCGTCCGCCACCTCCGAAAGAGAACTGATTATCTCTTTCTATATCAGGATTGTAAAGGTTTTTGTGTATAAAAGATGGCACTAATTCTAATGAGAATTTTTCACTTATTTTTCTGGATATTAGAAGCTGCTGCACATACGTCATTCGATGTTTAAATTCCAAGCCCGGATATTGGTCTTTTTCTAAAAAAGTATTGATGTCTGCGACACTATATCCAACAATGTCAAGAGGAAAATTATCGTTTTGTCTTGCCATTCGATACTTTAATCCGATTTCATACATTTTGTTTAAAGTATGTCTGGAAAGGCTCGCTGACAACCAATCTGTAATGCCATAAATTCCTCCTAGTTTTGTGGTAGCATTATCAAGGCCGAAAAAACTGTCAAAGCCATCTTTTACAGTGCCAAAACGATGTGAAACCACAAAATAAAATTCTTTTTTGGCCGGCATTTTTGTGGTCTGCAACGTTACCAGCTGTAAAGCTTTAAAGGTTGCTGTAGAATAGCTTTCATCTACCTGAGTAGAATCAATGCTCTTTAGTAAATCATCCTGAGAATAGGCCAGTGTTGCTAAAAACAGGCAGAACGGAACTAGAATTTTCTTCATAAATTAATTATTATTTGTTTGGTTTATTTAACACTGCACTGATCTATTTTGACTTCAAGAAATAGTTCGTCATATCCAATGCATTTGCCTTTAATCGTAGTTTTTTTATCCATCATTTTTGTGTGTAATTTTTCTTTGAAGAGACAGAAAACCGTATTTTCCATTACAATTGCAGAGTCGGTTTCTTTGGTTGCTTTGCCCGTTATTTCTATAGTTTTGTTGAGGTATAACGAATCTGCTTTTTTAGGATCTGCGGTATAATCTTCGATAAGTTTTTTGGCCGTTATCCTAAAATATGGTGTTTCTGATGCTATATTGCGAGCTTCTTTAAAAATGACTCCGTAATAAAAGTAGATGCCGGCTGAAATTATTACCAGCACTATTGAAGTTGCAATTATTGTTTTTCTTCTATTCATATTCTGTTTTGTTTTTTGATGCTTAATAATCGGCCAGCGAGTTTTTTGTTTCATAGCTTTCTTCCCGCATTTTTTTTCGATGCTGAATGCTAAAATCTCGTAATGATTTAATGATAGGTTTTAGTGATGAACTGTAATCTGTTAATTGATATTCGGTTTTGGCGTGGCTTTGATCATCTGTTTTCTTTTTAACAAATCCGTTTAGTTCCATTTCTTTCAGCTCATGGGCCAAAACTTTGGAAGCAATTTTGTGCACTTCTTTTTGAATTTCAGAAAATCGTTTGTTGCCTTCCATAAGTGCCAGCAATATTGGAATTCTCCATTTTCCGCTGATCATGTAAATGGCGTCCATAATGGATGCAATTTCAGATTTGCATTTTGATGCAAATCTGACCTGCTGTATATAAGATGTGGCGTTTTTTGGTGTATTCATGCTTTAAAACTGTATCAAATCAAATGATGATTCTATAGTGAAACAGCTTTGGTGCAGATTACCCTACCAAAAAATTGCGATTTTTTGAAAAAAAATAAAAATGAAGAATGCGAGTTTTAAAAACTCTTGCAGAAAAGATGTTAAAATGAAACCCTAAAGCTCAGATTTGGTGTTCTTTGCAACGAAAAAGTGTCCACTTCTTCAATAGAATTGGTCAAAGAATTAATTCTGTAATATTCGCTAGTTTCATTTCTTCTGTTTAGGATATTTAGGATAGAGATTCCTATTTTGTATTGAATTCCGTGTGCGGTTTCCCATTTGTAAGTTGAGGAAAGATTAACCTGCGAAAATATGTGCAGATTACTGTTATTTGGCCTATTATAAACCAGTACAGGATCAGAAAGATCAATTTGGGATAAGTCTGGAGATGTTTTGGGTCTTCCAGAAGACCATTTTGTTCCTAAAGCAATTTTGAAATTGTTTTTCTCATAAATTCCTGCCCATGATAAAGTATGGGTCAGTTCAAAGTTATTGGGAAAACGTTGATATTCATAATCAGGAAAATCATAATTGTTTTCATTGTATGTATAACTTAACCACGTAAGAAAGTGATTTATTTTTTTTTGGATCAGCATTTCTGTTCCCCATATTTCATAATCGCCAGTAGTTCTGACAAATTCCAGCTGATTTTGAAAACCTTGACTAGAGGTTGTTATTCCTGTTACTTTTTTGTAAAAGTTTTCGATATCCAGAAGCCAGTTGTTTTTTAGGTAGAATAGGTTTAATGAAAGCTGTTTGCTTCTTTGTATCGGAATTGTGCCATTATTCGAAACAATCCAGCGTCTTTTTTCGATGCCAAAATAATCTTTCTGCAGATCAATAATCTGTTGGGAGTTTTGGCTTTTTAGCTCGCCAAGTAATTCTAAAGTCACACTTTTGCTAATTCCGTAACCCAATTGAATTCTTGGCTCTGCAATATATTTTTTAAATTTTTCAATATAATTAAGACGCATTCCGCCTTTTAAATAAACTCGGGAGACGGTATCGTTATATTTTCCTTCAAAAATTAAAGCATGAGTTCTTAAAACATCTTTTACTTTGCGATAGAAATCGGGATTGGTTACCTGCTCTAAATTAGTGATGCCAATTTCATTAAATTGATACCCGTCACTAAAGCTAAATTTAGAGTTTAGAATATGATTGTTTTCCAAATTAGCTCCATTGTTGTTTACTGTATTTTCCTGAACTACTCTTTGGTTTTCGTAAGTTGTATATTGATTGGCTAAAAGTTCGTACGAAGAGTTGTAAACATTGATTTTTGTGGTATTGAAGTTATTCCAGTTTCTTTTCCATGACAAATTTGCACCATAATTCTGCTGGCGTAAAATATTGTTTTGTGATTTGTTTATATTATATGAAGTGGCACTTTTGTTGACTTCCAGATTGTCTTTTATGGTTATTAAATCAAGTACTAATTGATCTTTGATTCCTATTTTCTGCGCATATTTTATTGTAGCGTCATAAAAGCCAAATTTTTTATCGCTTTTATAATTGAGATTTTGGCTCTGCGAAAAATCTGTTATTGTAGTATTTTGAAATACTTTGTTGAAATATTCTCTATAAGTAGGAGTTTCTACAAAATCAGTGATCGATTTACGCGCCGAAATTTCGATATAACTTTTTTTTGAAAGATTATACTTGGCGTAAACATCAGCATTAATCATGTTGATTCCGGCGCTGAATGAATTTTTTTCTGCTTTTTCGGGAGTAGAAGAAATGTCAACTACACTTGAAACGCTTTCTCCATAAAAAGCAGAACTTCCGTTTTTGTAGATCGAAATTGTATGTGCAAGATTTGGATTGAAAACCGATATTAAACCAAAAAAATGTCCCGTTTGAAACATTCGTATTCCATTCCACAAAAATAAATTCTGATCATGCGTACCGCCACGAACATTGATGCTTGAGACACTTTCATCGAGACTGTTTACACCAGGAATCTGCTGCATGGTCTGCAAGGCGTCGGCTTCAATAAGTCCGGGAAGAATACCAAATTTTTTAGGTTTAATTTCAAGAGATCCGTCAGTTTTCTTTGAAATGCCAGAAGCCAGAATAGCATTAGTTTTAATTTCATGCAATTCTGTAATTTCAGGCTCCAGTAGGATTTGAATGCAATCTTTGGTATTTGTATTTCCTGCCGTAATTCTCTTTGATGCAAAACCGACATGGCTGATTACAAAAGTATTTCTGTTTTCTTCATTAAACTCAAAATAACCTTCTGAATCAGTAGTAAAGTGGTTTTTATTATTTAAAATGATATTGGCATTCTCAATAGGTTTTTTATCTATCGAAGATAAAACATAACCGCAAACCATTTTTGATACAGTATCTATTTTATAGATATTGATGAATTTATTTCCTATATTTTCAAAAGATAAATTGGTTTTTTTTCTTAGATATTCCAGTTTTTGTTCTAATGAAAGCGATTTCTTGGGAGGATTGAATTCTAGTCCTTCAATATTATCTTCGGTATAATTAAAACTAACGGCATGCTGTGCTTCAATATCAATTATTATTTTTTTAAAAGGCATGACTTTTCCTTTATCCTGAGCAAAAAGATTCAGGACAATAAAGAAGAGAAAAAACAAAAAATGAAATTGTTTGGGGCGGAACATTTATTTTTCGTCAAAAATTATTTTGTTGTTCGAAACTTTTCTCGCTTCTAAATGATACGTTGTACTGATAATCTGCAAAGCTGTATTTAGATCTTTTGCGGGTAATTTTCCTGTAAACAGTGAAATAGTGTCTTTGGTATTTAAATCGATCTTAATATTATATTGCCTTTCAACTTCATCTAAAAGGGTTCTTATGTTTTCTTTATAAAAACATATCTGGTCATTCATCCATTCTGGCTGTAATGAACTTACAGTCATTTTTATCTGTTTTCCATTTTCAAAACGAACGCTTTGTCCGTGGGTTAATAGAATTTCAGTTTTACCATAATTTACTTTTACACGGCCTTCGTAACACACCACGTCAAACCTGTTTTTTCTGGCTTTAACGTTAAATTGCGTTCCTATAACCGTTACTTTTCCAAGACGTGTCTGCACTTCAAATTTTCTTCCTTTTGCAACTTTAAAATAAGCTTCTCCTTTAAGTTCCAAATGCCTGTTGCTGTCCCAATTCCATTTTTTATAGTTTATTTCAGAACCTGAGTTTAAAACCACTTCAGAATTATCGGGTAATGAGAAAGCGGTCTTTTTTCCAAAATCAGCAGTTTCTGTTTGAGGGATGAAAACTTTCATGGCAAACGTAATTCCAAGAGCAAGAACAAATATAGCTACAGCTCTAGGTACCCATTTTTTGTAAAGCGGAACTACTTTTGGTGCTGCTTTTTTCTGGCTTAAAATGTTAGACAGCATACTATTTTCATCGAAATCACCAGCATCCAGGTGAGCGGTATATTTTTTAATTTTTTGATATTTTTCAAAATCGGGACTTGCCTCAAAAGCAGCTAATTCATCTGGAGATAAATCGTCGTTGAGCCATTTTGCTAATAAGCGATTTTTTTTCATTTTATCGTATTATTTAATTAAAACAATTAGAACTAAATTTACCCTACTTTTTATAAATCAATTTCTTTGCGCAAGCTTACCAATGCCAAATGAATGCGTTTTTCAACTGCTTTTACGCTTATTTTTAGCTCAACGGCAATTTCGCTGTATTTTTTTCCGTCAACTCTATGCATCAAAAAAGCAGTGCGCTGTTTTTCGTTTAAGTTTTCGATTGCTTTTAATAGTTTTGCCTGAAATTGCTTTTCTTCCAAGAGATATTCCGGACTTTCATTTGTCTTGTCCAAACCAGTAAAGTTTTTTTCAAAGTTCAAAACCACTTTTTGGTGTGCAATCTGGTTGAGACTGCTGTTGTTAGCAATGGTGTAAATGTATGATTTTGCTTTTTCTAAAGGGACAGAAGCACAATTTTGCCAAAGCTTAACAAATGCTTCCTGAGTTATATCTTCTGCTTGTTCTGCATTTCCAAATTTGTAAAATAGAAAATTTCGAAGAGCTTTTACATGACTCTTGAAGAAAGACGAAAAAATGATTTCATCACAAGTATTAGATTGGTTTTGATCTGGCATTTAGAGTTTCAATTTTTTCAGCGTAAAAGTATTTGTTTTTAATTTAAGTAGGGTAAAAGTAAAGATGATTGTTTTATAGAAGAATAAAATGCTATTGGTTTTTGATAATTTAGTATAGAATAAGATTATCAAACTTTGTCTTAGTTTATTAAAAAACAGTTTCTTTTAAAATTTATTACCTTTGTAAAAACATAAATATGTTCCTTTTGAAAAAATATTTATCAATTGCAGTTTTCTTATTCTTGCTGTTTTCCTGTCAAAGTGAAACAGAGGAGGAAAACAATAATTCGCAGGGAACAATTACTAGTGTTTCTCCGCTTACGACTTATCTGCAAAGGGTTGCGATGGTTAAAACCGTACAAGATAATATGATTGACGGATCAAGTTATTGCACCATAAAACTCCCATATACGGTTACGGTAAACAATGAGAAGATTGCAGTAAATACTACTGCCGATTATCAAAAAGTTTTGGATAATATCAACGCCAGCAATTATGATAATGATATTGTAAAAATAGATTTTCCTGTAACGATGGTGTATTATAATTACATCGAAAAATTGATTCCAAATCAGGCAGATTTCGATTCTTTAATTGATTATTGGAATCTCTATCCGGATCTTTTATCCAAAATCAACGGATTAAACATCAGCTATCCCATAACAATTAATATCTATAACAGCATAAGCCAGACAGCAAGTTCTCAATCTATAATAAGTGATCAGGCTTTTTTTAATTTCATTAAAAATTTGAATGAAAGCCAATATATTTCTTTAAAATATCCTATTGCAATTACGGATTATAATAATCAGATAAAATCGATTTCAAATAATCTGGAGTTTGAAAATGCCATAAAATTTGCTATAGACTATTGTCCTGAAAATAACCTCGTGCCATTAGATTTTGCAACAGCCATCACAAAAGGTTCTTGGGAAATACCCTATTTTTATGATGGCACTGTTAAGACTTCAAATTACAGCGATTATTCATTTGTATTTAAAGCGGATAAATCTGTAGTTGCCAGCAAAGCAGGAATTTCAGAAACTGGACAGTGGGAAAGTTCAGTCCAAAATGGGATTACAACAGTAAATATAAGTTTTGCTACTGGCCTGCTTTCTAAATTAAATTTCAACTGGAAGCTGTTTGAATTTAATAATTCTCAGATACGATTGCGAGATGCGGGCACAACAACTAATTATCTTTACTTTCAGAAAAGGTATTAACGACTTTTTCTAATTCTTAATCATCATAAGTCTGAATTAGGTTACAATTCTATAGATCGGTATTTTTTCAATAGCATTGAAACAAATCAATAGGTGTTTTTTTTATTCCGATGTTTGAGAATTTAAAAAAAATCAGGATTGATGAAACATCGATTCCGTCTTTAAAAACTAAAATAGTTATAATTGGGATTATCATAAATACAATAAGCTCGGACATAAGTCCAAGCCATAAATGTAAAAGCCCATTTTTTATTGATATAAATGGGCTGTAAAAAGTATCTTCAAATGTGATCGACGCTTTTAAAAAGAGTAGCCTAAAGTCAAAAGCCAGTTCGAAGGTGCACCGGGGAACAGACGGATATAATCGTATCCTCCAACCCAGTAGGTTTTGTTTAGGATATTATTGGCATTCAGCTGGATTTTGAATTTGTTGATATTGTAGTAAAAGGCAGCATTGAATAACGTATATCCGGGAAGAGTTTCTGTAGTGGTTTGGCTCATGGTGCGTGTTGTTGCAAAATTAGACCCCATTGCGATTCCAAAATCTTTTAAAGCGCCATTTGTAAAATTGTAGCGAGTCCAGATATTACCCTGTTGTCGCGGCGTATTTGGTTTTTGTCTTCCAATTTCAACTTCAATTGGACTTTCAGTAATAAAAGCTTCATTATAACTGTAAGCGGCAGAAATACTCCAATTGCGGGTGATATTTCCATTCAGATCAATTTCGATCCCTTTGGATTCCTCCTCACCAATAGATCTCATTAAATCTGGATTCGACGGATCGTTTGCAGGATACAATGTGTTTTTCTGCTGTATTTTGAATAAAGCAACTGTCACAAAAAGTTTTTCGTTAAACCAAGACGATTTTCCTCCAAATTCAACCATATTACTTTCTAACGGATTAAATGGCCCTCCTGCATTTGGATTTGCGAGCGTAGATGCTGTTTGAGGATTATAACCCTGAACATAAGTTCCGTATAAGTTAATATTTGGATTAAGGGTATAAGTAAGACCAAAACGTGGTAAAAACGAATGCTGTTTTACTTTTGTTTCTGTGGCTTTTTTGTAATTTACTTTATCTGAATATTCATCGTAACGAATACCAATTAAAGCCTGAAAAGCGCCAAATTTAATATGGTCTTGAATATAAATTCCATATAATGAATAATAGGTTGGGTCAACCTGACGGGCCACATAAAAATATTTGCTCATGTCTTTTAACTGCTGCGATGCAAACGGATTGCTCAAATCAAAATGAGCTACGTTTGGCACAGGATTTCCTTTGGAATCCAGCAAATAATTGGATTTATTTGCAGGGTTATAAGTGGCAATAAAGCCATTGTTGGCAGCATTTCGGTAACCGCTTGCAGTTAATTGCGAGCCGCCAGAAGGAACCTCTTCCTGAGCATAATCAAAACCTGCAATTAAATTATGGCCTAAAACACCTGTTTTAGCCTGATATTTAAAGAAAGTAGAAAGATTATCGATATAACGCTTGCGTTTACGTTGAAAAACCTGCATTTCAATTGCAGTTGGAATTGTAGACCCGTCTCCGGCAGAAGCATATTTATTGGCACCGCGATGCTCTAAAAGATCTTCATTATACCCCGTTCTGATATAAGATCCTGAAAAGGATAAGCGATCTGAAAACTGGTGATTTAAAGAAGTTGTAACGATATAGGTTTCCTCTTTTAAATAATCGTTTGTTGAGTTTAACGAATTTGAAATTTTTGTAGAATAAAGACTATTTTCATAAGTAGATTGTCCACGGTCCAGATTTCCATTCGAACTACTGTAAATTAAATCAAAATTTACGCTTGTTTTATCATTCGGAAGAAATGAAAGGGAAGGGGCTACAACAATATTCTTGTCATATTGCAGATCCCTGAATGAATTGGCATTTTCGTAACCCAGATTCAAACGGTACAAAAGCGATTTATCTTCGGTCAAAGGTCCGGTAAAATCCGCTAAAGCTCTTAAGGTATTAAAGCTTCCAGTAGAAAAACTCACACTGTTGGCAGCCTGATCTAATGGCTTTTTCGTCACACGATTTAGAACTCCTCCAGGAGAAGCATTTCCAAATAAAGCAGATGATGGTCCTTTTAAGACTTCAACACGTTCCAGATAATTGGCCAGAGGCTGTTTCCAGAATCCTGTAGATGTTCGCATACCATTCAACAATTGGGTATTACTTCCCCCGTTTATTCTAAAACCTCGAATCGAAATATCATCATAAAAAGTAAACTGGCTTACACCGCTGAAATTTTTCACCACTTCGCCTACGCGAATAGCTCCCTGATCGGCTATTAATTCCTTTGTAGCATAGGAAACGGCCTGAGGTAAATCTTTTAGGGCGATTTCTGTTTTGGCCCCAATAAAGGATTTGGTATTTCGGTAGGATTTCTCTTTTCGTCCTGTAATTTCCACTGTCTGCAGCGTATTGACGTTTTCTTGTAAAGTAATCGTTATATCAAGGTTTTCATTTTCATGCAGTTCAACTTTTTTTTCTTGAGTTGCAAATCCCATTGCAGAGAAATATACGATATAGTTTCCAGCGGCAATAGTTGTGAATTCAAAATTTCCCTTGTCATCGGAAACGGTATTCTTTTTAAGGCTTTTTATGGATACAGAGGCATAAGAGACGGCTTCGTTGTTTTCGGAAACGATTTTTCCTGTAATTCTGGCATTTTGTGCAAGACCGATATTTAAAAAGGCAAGCAGCAGTAAGGAGAAAGTTGACTTCATGGCGGTTATTTATTTTTGGGTGCAAATCTATAATTATTTAGACTAAATACAAATAGTTTTCAAAAATAGATTTGTACCACCACATTTGCAAAAGCGTTTTTTTAATATTCATAGCATTTGAAATAAGCGGGAATAATTGGATTGAATCTCTTATTGAAGTTTCAACTGTTTGAATTTCAGTTTAAAATAATTTGTGATTCAAAATTCGGAACAGCCGATAGAAATGTTTGAGTCTTGTAAAGAAATTTAGTTGGAACTAAAAATAAAGCTGTCATGCTTTCGATTTTGATGACATTTTTAATTATTCAAAACCTAAAAAAGCGTTTTAACTTTTATTTTAAGAAAAGATGGAAATGATACAAAAGTTAGTTGGCTTTCCTACATTTCTTTTAGATTGTAGATTGTTTTGATTTTGGCCGGCGATTGTCGTCGGGTGGTGGATATTAAAGAAAAAAGGAATTAAACAAAGTATGTCCAGAAAAGGGAATTGTCTTGATAATGCGAAAATTGAAAACTTCTTTGGGATATTAAAATCAGAGTTGTTTTATCTTAAAAAATACACTTCTATTAATCAATTGAAACAAGAGATTATCGACTATATAAGATATTATAATAGTGAAAGAATCAAACTTAATTTAAAAGGAATGAGCCCGATACAATATCGAGCTCATTATTATAAAACTTAATTATTAATTTGTCTAAACTTTTGGGTGCAGTCTAAAATAGAGACTCTCTTTTATTTTTTCATCCTGTCACTTTTTATCCTGAATTTGTCCTTCAACAATATCAATCACTGATTTATATTTTTTTGTTTGATTCGTCTATTCATTGCTGGATTTCAAATTTTCCGTCGTGTGTTCTGCCTTCATCAGATACAATGGCATTTTCAGAAAAACATTCGGCATAGACAATGCAATCAAAGTTGTTTTATGCATTAATCAAAACTGTTAAAACTTGAGGCAAATTCATATTTTTATTCTTAAAGATTATTAAATGGTTGGTACAGTTCCGCCATCGATTACAAATTCAGTTCCGGTTAAATAACTGGCTCTTGGTGAGACAAGAAAGCCAACCAGTTCAGCCACTTCTTCCGGTTCGGCTGGCCTGCCGTAAGGAATCCCACCCAATGCATCCATGACACTTTGCTGCGCTTCTTCTATTGTACTGTTTGCATTTCTAGCGATCTCGCCCAGAAAGGCTTTGGATGCTGTTGTATTGATCCATCCTGGCGAAACGGTGAGCACACGTATGCCTTTTGAAGATACTTCTTTAGATAAGCCTTTGCTGTAATTTATGAGCCCTGCTTTTGCGGCCGCATAAGGCAGAGTAGAATCGTATAACGGCAATTTGCCCTGAATTGAAGCTATATGAATGATGACGCCATTCTTCTGATCTATCATTTGAGGTAAAAAACCTCTGTCCAGTCGGACTGGAGCAAGCAGATTTGCCTGCAGAGTTGATATCCAGTCCGTATCATTCAATGCGCTGAAGCCGCCTGCAGGTGTGGTTGATGAGCCGAGATTGTTCACAAGAATATCGAGTCTCCCGTAAGTTGCCAGCACTTCACTGATAACTTTTTGAGTGCCTTCTGCCTTGCTTAAATCTGACGCAATGAAATGTAGATTGTTGTTTTCTTTTTCAGGTGTGTTTCTTGCGGTAATGATGACTTTTGCGCCAGCTTGAACCAGTCTTTCTGCAATTGCTCTTCCGGTACCTTTTGTACCACCTGTTACTAGGGCAATTTTGTCTGATAATTCATTTTGATAATCCATCTTATATCGTGTTTTAAATTTCTTTTGTACAAATTTCAGAAGTATGCAACTTTCTCACAAGTATGGAGTTACGATTCAGATAGGGATAAATTTTTCCCCTATTGCATAAATCGGAACATAGGTTTACTTTTGTTATATGTATGAAAGAAAAATAATCCCGAACCTAAATTGTGGACTTGACCTGATAGGGGAAGTTCTGTACGGAAAATGGAAAATACGTTTGCTTTGGTTTATCAATGAAGGATATAAAAGACCAAGCGAACTTCAGCGTAAAATACCTGATGCTTCTCGCAGGGTTTTAAATATTCAGATGAAGGAATTAGAGGAGCATGAACTGGTTTCAAAGGTTGTTTATCCTGTTGTACCTCCTAAGGTAGAATACAGCCTGACGGATTTTGGAAAAACATTAATTCCGGTAATTTCAGTTATCGGCAATTGGGGAGATGAACATGAGGTACGTTTGCGAAACCTGATTTTAAAACGTCTAGAATCTAGATGATTAGGGCTAACCATTATTTTTTCAACTCAGCGGTTTTTAGCAAGCATTTTGTCAAATCAGGATTCCTTTAACTGAGTGATGAAATATGGGAAGAAAATAGTTTTTGTTGAAAATTACATTTAGAAAAGTATTAATTATAAATCAACTTCAGTGCTAAATGTAAAATGATTAAAGAATATTTTTTTACTTTTGACATAACTACTTACGTAATTATGTTCTTGTATAATATGCAAGAATTTTCCAAAAGATTATTATTTAGCTATTTTTTATTCAATTGTAAGTAAAAATGGTAAATGGCTATATTTTCAAAAGACTGACATACTTGACTGGATTAAATCCGGACGAATTAAGACTATAGCAGAAATCCAAAAAGAGGCAAACAACAGGCTGGATAAAAGATATTAAAATTAGGAACTGCATATTTTTTGCAGTTTTTTTTATTTGTACCTCTTGTTAATTTATTCCTTGCAAATTCTGGAAAATGAATTTTCGGAGCTGAAAACGGCTTTGGAGAGGAAAGTTGAATTTCTCCTAATGTTACGACCATTTGGCGGAGGGAACCGGAAAAAGTATCGAGGACAGCCTGCAGCACCTTATGAGATCATTTGTTGATCAGATCATGAAAATGGACTGGAATGTAAAGTCCATACAGCAATTTCGCTTGATTTGATAAGCTGGCGCGATCTGCCTAAAAATTTTAAGGCAGTTCAAAAGAAGATACTAATCTATCCAACATTGGCTCCGCGCTTTTTTTCAGATTCTTTGATTTAGATTCCCGTTTTTAAAGTCAGTGGATCGAAAAGGCGCTTGGCGCTGTTTAGGTAATTGCGCTATTGTATTGATGCGGTTTTCTGTCAATGCGATACAGTGTGGCTGGTAGGGTGATTTCAAAAACCGCACCCTGGCTTTCAGAATCAATATTCCTCATTTTCCCTCCATGGCGTTCTACAATCTTCTTGCACAGCGCGAGCCCCAGACCTGTCCCTTCATATTGGTCTTTGGAATGCAGCCTCTCAAAAGCATTAAAGATTCTCTGCGAATCTCCAGTGGCAATACCTATGCCATTGTCCGCAACTGTGATTTTTAAACTTTCCGCATCCGCAGTGTGGTTTATTTTGATGTGTGGATTGAAATTGTCGCGGGAGAACTTCAGCGAGTTGGCAATAAGATTATAAAACAGCTGGTGCATTAAAATTTTTGATCCTCTCACAACCGGCATTTTTGAATATTCGATTACGGCACTTTTTTCCGCAATCTTTATTTCAAGATCTTCCTTTATGCTTTCTATTATGTCATTTAAGTCCACGGTTTCTTCAAGATCCGGACTTCCAGAGGAGGAATAGTTCAAGATGGAATCGATCATCTCTGTAAGCCGTAGGGCGCTCTTGTTTATTTTATGGGCATATTGGCTTATTCGTGGATCCTTTCCCTCCACAGTGTTTTGTTTTAAAATATTCGAGTACATCAGCATTTTGCGCACAGGTTCTTTTAAATCATGGCTCACGACATGGCCAAACTGTTTGAGATCATCATTAGAGCGTCTCAGTTCTACAGTTCTCTGTTCAACCAGCTCCAAAAGCTCTTGGGCGTTTTTTTTCTGCTCGGTAATATCCTGAGCGATGCCCACGATAACATTTTCTTTATCATCGCTGTCAGAAAGTGTTCCGGAGAATCTCATCCAATGCATTATGCCATTGCTGGCCACTCTCACTTCGCAGTGCAAGTCTCCTGTTTCCCAAAGCTCCCTAATTGCCTGATGCCAGATTGGCTGGTCATCGGTATGGATCATCGCGACCATGACATTGAGATCCAGTTCCCTATTTTTTGATTCAAAAAAGCTTGCAAAACGCCTAGAGCCAGCTACAATACCTTTATTGATGTCAATTTCGAATGTTCCGAGCTGGGAGGATTCAACCGCCAGCCTTAATTTTTTTTCAATCTCTAATGTCTGCTGTCTGGCTACATTAAGCTCTGTAACATCGGCAGCCGTATTCATTACCCCGAAAATTTCTCCTTCCGAATCAAAAATAGGGGTAAAGTTGTAATTGAAGTAATGCGGTTTGAGCACGCCTTCCACAACGATGTCCACTCTTGCGTTTTTTGCTTCATACGGCTTTCCGGTGTGCAACACTTCACGCAACTGGTCAAATATCTGCTGGTTTTCAAGTTCAGGAAGAATTTCAGTATAATTGGTTCCAATCACATCAGGGCCTTTTCCATAGGTTTTGATCATGCATTGGTTGGCCAGAACAATTTTCATCTTATGCCCCGTATACACTCCAATTGGGAAAGGGGCCGTATCGATAACATTACGTAAGATGGTTTCTTTTAGTGAGTATGGAAGATCCTTCATGCTTTTAGAAAATAATGATTAAATTTTAATATAAAAGTTTTCAAACGCAGGCTGTTCGCCGCCGTTCAGAGATACTAGGGACATTGCTTTGCCTATCAGCTTTGACAGATGATTATAGTCAGAAGGTTTTGTGATGAAGTAATTGGCGCCCAGCGAATACATTTTCTTTATGTCATAAGGATTGCTGCTGGTGCTGAAGACAACAACGATGTGTTTGTTGAGTTCCAGTGAACCCCTTATCTTTTCCAAACACTCCGGACCAGATAGAACGGGCATGTTGAGATCTAAAAAAATGAGATCTGCTTGCGGAATCGGCGGAGCTTCAAGCAAATTGATCAGTATATTGCCGTCATTGGAAACCGTCAACTTCACTTCAGGGAAGCTTGTCTTAAAAACATCGGAAAAAAATTCGCAGTCGTCCAAATCATCATCTGCCAGAAGGACGTGCTTAAATAATTTTTGAATCATATGATTATTCTGTAAAATTGGAGTGCCCTCAAGGATACAATTTTGAAAATCTACCGCCAAACGCAATCATTTTCGGGAGTTCCCTTGCGGAAAGTAATACAGCACTTAAAATCCTATCGCTGAAAAACTGATGCTGTAAATAGGCCAACAGCTATATAAGCAAACTTTTTTATGCTATAGGATTATCGGTGCTTAATAACAGGCTGATTCCTGGTAAGGGTCATAGATCTCTGCGTCCCATTGATTGTCATTGAAGTGGTCAGACTGCTCATCTTCCGAATCCAAATCAATTGTGTTTTCAACGCGCCCTGAATGGATTGCATTTAAAAATTCACAGTCAAAATCTGGCTCATCATTGTCTTTACCGTATAAAGCCAGCAGCTGGACCTTTTGGCTATTTTTGCCAGGGAATGCGGCATCACAATCTTTTACGGAATGAATTTCGGACTGTATGCCGGCATACGGAATAGGGCTGGTCTTCTGTATAGAGGATTTCATATTTTCTTTTTTTATTGCTTTATGTATAAAAGTATTTTACCGGATTCAAAAATATGCTCTGTCTGCTTCTTTCTAATTATAGAATTACAGCGCAAGGTTACATAATTTGCGATACCGCCCTAGCCTTCGTCATGAGAGTTTTAGCATCCGCAAGGGATTTGCGCAAAAATAATGCAGCTTAATCTAAGGATATGATAATCCTGGTTAAACAAACCGTGTTGCCTTTTCCGGTATCTGTTTCGCACGGCAGATCTTTTTATCGCTTGGGACGGATTAAGGATAATTTTTATGCTCCGATGTAGTATCTTCGGCTAAAAATAATTTTATGGACGAAAATTTATCTGATCTAATTCTGGCGATCCTTTCTGAAAATTTTGACAAGCATTTCACGTTGGAAGAATTGACCTCTCTGGTGCGGCCTTCAGCGGATAATGGTAATCCCGATGTCCATAGGTTGAACCAGGCTGAAGTCTTGGATCAGCTGCTTATTTTAGATGATCAGGGGCTCCTTGAGCTAAATCCTGATACTGACAGGAGCTGCATGAGGGAGGAAAGCTCAAATAAAAAGATAACCCAGCTTCAGATTTCAGCTAAAAACGCCAAGTAAAAAACGCATGCTGTTGGATGGGTGTGCACTTTTCTTGTCGGTGGTTGCTTCCAGTACGCCATGGAGGCAAGTGTCTGATCTGGAAGTGCTGTTAACCAAACTTGAATCATTGCAATGTTCAGACATCAGGGCCAAAATAGGAATTTAAAACACAATCTTAAAATAGCTTCTCTGCTGTCCTTTGTAGCGGGACTGGTAAATGTGGCCGGTTTTTTAGCAGTCCGTAGATTAACTACAAATGTGACGGGGCATTTTGCTTTTTTCACCGATGAAATCTTTAAGATGCACTTTGATAAAGCACTGGTTTATTTTTTATATATCTTTTTCTTTTTTCTGGGATCTTTTGTTTCCAGTTTGCTGGTGGAATTTCTTATGCGCAAAAATGAAAAGCATGCCTACAGCACCCCGGCGGCACTTGAGAGCGTGATTCTGCTGTCAATAGGGATGCTGGATGTGGGTTTTGTGTTTGAAAATCAAGAATTTATTGCCTGCTTCCTGCTTTTTGCGATGGGGCTACAGAATGCGCTTGTAACAGGTATTTCTGGCGCTGTTGTCAGAACTACCCATCTTACGGGGCTTTTTACCGATCTTGGAATAGAGCTGTCCCAACTTTTTTTCTACCGGCAGCCTGCCCTTAGAAGAAAGCTTTTGCGTTCGGTGAAACTTCACATTGCTATTATTGGCTTTTTCTTTGCTGGCGGCATTGCTGGCGGGGTTTTTTATTCCCATATTGGATTGGGCGCGATGCTGGCAGGAGCTGCAGTCCTAGTATCGGGTCTGCTGTATGACCATCTGAGATTAAGCCTATTGATTCTCAAAAGGAAATTCAGGCGGATTGGATCAGAAGATCCAAAGCAATGATGGGCTGTGATTTTAAATAGCCCAGCAATGCGCCAGAGACTGCAGGATAGTGCTGGCCAACATTGCGGGCAGGTTGTGGAGGATTGCTTCAGGATTTTATTTCTGCAATGACACACCGTCAAGGAATATGTGCCTGTTGCAATGCCGCCCGATGGTGGCAAGATGATTTCAACAGAATTGATGATGAATTAATCATATTAAATCTAAATTTCAAAAAATAAATCCGTTTATTCAAAATAATTACCATTTATTAATCCGCAAGAAAAACTTTTAAAAATACAGGGATAGATCTTTCATAATGCCGTTTTGGCGCATCTCTTTTCATGTATTTTTATCTAAAAAGCGTTTGTTTTTTTATGACCAGTCCATACCGAAATCTTCAAGGAATCGCTTTAGCGATTATATTTTTTTTAATTGCCGGCACATCTGTATCCCAGACAAAGGAAATAAATGCCTTGCAGCTCAGTCTGAAAAAGGTATCAGATAGGAAAGTGCTGGTGGACAAATACAACAGACTGGCCATGCTCTCGCAGATGCGTTTCCGGGATTCCTGCCATTATTATTCTTTAAAGGCCCTCAAGATAGCCAACGATATCAATTACCTTAAAGGAACCGCCGATGCGCTGAACTGTCAGGGCATTTACTATCTGTCCACAAACAATTATCTGTCTGCCAAATACTTTAATGATGCCCTAGCCATCTATAGGATGATTGGAGATCAGGAAAACCAGGCTCAGCTTCTAATGAATATGAGCGTGCTGATGTTTGTGGACAACAATCGGACAGAAGCAAAAAAATATATCTACAGGGCTTATGAGCAGAGTAAAATTTCAGGCAGGGACTCCATCCAATCGATTATCCTGAGCGACATACTGACCATGGATGGTTCTCTTACAAATGAAGCACGGGACCGGATATTTAAAAAGGGGCTAGCCGTGGCTCAAAAATACAAAGACTATCCCATGATCATTTCCTATCAGAATAATTTGGGAACCGAACTCTACAATAAAGGAGAAAAACTGCAAGGGGTAAGGATACTGACCCAGTCCGTAAAGCTTGCGCAACGTGAGGGAAGTGAATATGTAAAGGTTTCCGCCTATATGACATTGGGGGAAATGATGCTGGATCTAAAGCGCTATAAACAGGGTATCAACTATTATGAGCTTGGGATGATGGACTCCGAAAAATTTGGATACACCGAACGCTATCTTGCATTTGCCGAACGCCTCTATAATTTTTACAAGGAAAGAAAAGATACTGACAAAGCATTTGAATATGCCTCCATGCTTTTGTCCAAACAGAGCCAGTATGCGGAATCGGTAAAAGAATCTGGCTATAACTACTTGTCCTACGTGTCAAAGGAAAGCCTGCTGGAGAAAACGAAAATAAAATATAGGGAGCAGAAAAGACTTGCTTTGTTTCTGGCTCTTGCCGTGCTGGCTATGCTGTTGCTTTGCTTTGCCCTTTGGCTAGCCTTGACAAGCAGAAAAAAATATCTGGAATCGCAGCAGAAGCTCCATAATGCTTCTCTTGAAAGGAACAGGGAGCTGGAGATGTCAGACCGGTTCAATATGATGCTGATTTCCATATTGGCGCATGATATAAGGGAGCCCTTTTCTAACATCAGCATGATCACCAAGTTTTACAATGAGGGGATGATCAGCACCGAACAGGAGATGAAAACAGTGATGAGCGAGCTGTATAAAATCACCGTTCAGGGCATCAGTTTTATGGACGGCCTGCTACTGTGGATCAGATCACGCAAGGAAAATTACAGCCTTCCTGCAGAGGAGCTGATGGCTTTGGAAATTTTACGCGAGGCCAATCAGTTTTTTGAAAGCACACAGAAAGAAAATGCTGTGCATACCGCATTTGACGTTCCCGAAAATTTCATGTTCTATGCGCCCCGCCAGATAGCCCTATTCATTTTAAGGAATCTGATACATAATGCAACAAAATATTCTGCCAAAGGCGGCACCATAAAAATACGTGTTTATACTGAAAACCAGATGGATGTGTTCGCTGTTCAAGATAAAGGGAAAGGAATGGGGGCAGAGGCGCTGGATTCGCTTTTTAAGGCTGATTCGGCTTCTTATCAGGATTCTGTTAAAGGAGGTGCAGGAATAGCGCTAAAAATAAGTCACGAAATGCTGGAGAAAATAGGGGGAAGAATCTGGGCGGAAAGCCAAATAGGAGAGGGAACAACCTTTTTCGTTTGCTTTAGGCCCAAAAAACGCGTTCAATAGTGCTTGCTTTTAATAACAGAAACATAATCAGGATTTACGAATAAATGTAACTCTTATGCCAATAGATTCATACTAGTAGAAGCTCTAATTTGAAGCAACAAGTGAATTTTTGTCCGTGATAGTTTTGGGGATTAATCAGTTTTTTGGCTTATCACAGCAACAAAATAATAATGGAAGATCTGACCTTGCAAAATTCCCGGTCATTAAAATGCAATCATATCAGTGTGGCGTGCTTTATATTATTTTTGGCAGCTCTTTCCACTTATACGTTCCAATCCTTTGTGCTTATCCCTGGCTCAAAAGAATTTAAATGTTATCGGGGCTGAAAATGGTTTTAGCTGGTTTAGTTGATTTCATCCTATAAGATTTAAATGTATGGTAAGTCATTTTAATTGTTTGTTTTGAAAACGATACTGTCCAGGGGTTAGGTTCAGTATACGCTTGAAAATCTTAGAAAAGTGAGGCAAATTGGAAAATCCCGTGTCTAAAGCGATTTCCAAAAAACTTTTATTTGTTGTAGCAATTAGATATTGGGCCCTTTCAATTTTTTTTTCATGGATATAGTTCAACGGTCTCTTTCCTGTATGATATAGAAACAGTTTTGAGAAATAGTCCTGACTATGATTGATTCTGGCGGCCAATTCTCCTACATTAAGATTTTTATTTAAATTAAGCTGTATGTAGCTAATGGTATCTATTATTTTGGGAGATGTCGTTTGGGAGTTTTCAGACGGGAAAGTTACTGACTTTAAAAATCTAGACAGTAATAGTAACAGAATTCCTTGATTTTCAAATTTTAGATATGCCTTAAGTCCATTGTTAAGGGATTGATATTCTTGGTAGTATGCTTCCTTTTCGTACGCTTTAGGATTACTTGAACGGTTGATTCCTCTTCCCGGATTGGATTTCAACAATCTTTTTATAAGGATGATGTCGGTCTCAAGAGCCTCTAATTTAATAACAGATCGATGGTTGGCGAATAAGGAAACACCATCGGATGATTCTTCAAAAAATTGAATAAAATACTGGCTCAGATGCTCATCACAATTTAGGTTGCAGACAGTAAAGCTTGGAATCAGATAAAGATATCCCTGTTCTAAAATTATCAGCTCCGAATTATCCGAAATAGATCCCATGCCTTCATCAATATAGTATAGTCTGTGATAGGGGCTGATTACATTGCTGTAATTCCATTCCTGATTAAGTTTCACATAGTCGATATGCATCAGTGAAAGTGAATATTTGAAAGTGGTTTTGATCATAATTGGTTGTAAAATATTCTCTAATCATAAAAAAAACGTTTTTGGATAAAAAAAAAGCGTTTTTGAATAATGCGACTAATTTATGTAAATTATAAGTTTGTTCTGCTGTGATGAACATAAATAATAAAATAATATAGATAGTAAAAGTATATGTTTGAAAATGTAGGTGTATTTTAATTTATCAGCCGATATTATAATTTTTTGTTGTTTCTTTAGATTGGAGGGACTTCTTTCTTTTTATGTTTTTTTTAATTTTTTGAAAAAAAGGAAAACGGAAATGTATAATAGGGCTTTACTGCCAGCAACACCATTTACATCTTATGTGATAAGTGCAATACAAATGAAAAATATGAGAACTAAAATTTTAACGGTCTTGTGGACATTATCTCTTGGTGTTTACGCCCAAGAGAAAAATTCGATGCCTTTCCCGACGGTTCCCTTGCCTGTTAATAGTCAAGAAATGCGGGATTCAGAAACCTTTACTGAAGAAAAGCTAGGACTGTCTATCACTAAAGGTCCTTTTGAACCCACTTGGGAGTCTATAGAGAAAAATTATCCCGGAGAACCTGACTGGCTGCGTGAAGCAAAGTTTGGCATATGGGTTCATTTTGGACCGCAGGCTGCCGGAGAAAGCGGTGATTGGTATGCGCGAAATCTTTATAAATCAGATAACAAGGCTTACCAGAATCATATTAAAAGATATGGACATCCTTCGGAATATGGATATAAGGAAGTTCTGCGTGATTGGAATCCTAAAAATCTGGATCCGGATAAACTTACCAAGATATACAAGGATGCCGGCGCCCGTTTTTTAATGGTTCAGGGAGTGCACCATGATAATTACGATTTATGGAATTCCAAATACCAGCCCTGGAATTCAGTAAATATTGGTCCCAAAAGAGATTTGATCGGCGAATGGGCAAAAGCCTGCAAGACATCCGGAATGAAATATGGAGTGACTTTTCACCATGAGTATACCTGGTGGTGGTGGCAGAGTGCATTTGGAACTGATAAACAGGGCAGTAAAAAAGGAATTCCTTATGATGGGAATCTCACACTTGCTGATGGTAAAGGAAAATGGTGGGAAGGATACGATCCCAAAATGCTGTATGGCATCGATTTAAGAGAGTACAAGGGAGTAGAGGAAAACGCTAATACGGATTGGTCGCCACCGCCACCGGGAATATTCGGACATCATTTGGAGTATGCCAGATGGTATGCCAAAAACTGGGCTTTAAGAATGATGGATGTTGTAAAAAATTACGATCCAGATTTTATTTATACCGATGGCACCGTCCAGGGGCCGTTTACAGGAAATGGAACAGGAACAGGTTTTAAAGCTGATGCTATGCAGTCTGTTATTGCCGATTTTTACAATACTGCCCTGCAGCGCCGCGGTCAGGTAAACACTTTCAGCATTGTTAAATTCCGCAATAAAACCAATGGGACGGTAAATACAGAGGAATTTGGCATTCCTGCAGAGATTAAGAAAGACCAGTCTTGGATTGCCGAAGCTCCTGTGGGGGACTGGTTTTATGCTCCGGATTTCACCTACGATTCAGGAATGGTGATCCGTTATATAATTGAAGCTGTTGCCCGTGATGGCAACGCGGCAATTTGCGTTTCCCTGTTGCCGGATGGTTCAATCAATGAAGAGAGCCAAAATATGCTTAAGGAAGTCGGGAATTGGATGCGGATCAATGGAGAGGGTGTCTATGGGAGCCATGCCTGGATAATTCCAGGCGAAGGCGGATCGGTTAATGGAAGACTAAAAATGCTTTCAGGAGGAAAATTAGGCAGAAATCAGGCTGAATTCAAATTTGATGCCCAGGATATTCGATTCACGGTCGGCAAAAACAAAAAGCTGTATGCCTTTTGCATGAATGTGCCTGCCCCTGATTCGCAAATAAAAATCAAGTCGCTTGGCAAAGATGCAAAGTACTATGCAAAAAAAATTGAGACCGTTAGACTTTTAGGGTATAAGGGTAAACTGGAATGGAAGCAAGGAACTGACGGCCTAGTAATTCGCTGTCCTAAAAGCATACCTTTTGCCACATCGGCAGTTTTTGAAATCCAGTAATAATTATCTAAAAATAGTAAACGAACCATAAAAAAAGACTATAACTCGATAAATCAGGTTTTTGGGTGTAAGGAAGAATGGAAAATTATTGGGTTTTTGGGATTCCAGAACCGAAAAACCCTAACTTTTTCATTGTAAAACCGAGCCGTATGAAAGTTATTTAAAACTACGCCTTAACTTTCTATGGCAAAAGGCTTTCAAGTTCAAGAATAATATTAAATTTTGACGCACATCCAACTTGCTTTTATGATTTTTTTATCGGCCACATATGCAATTCCGGACTGTTTGATTATCTTCTCGCTTAAACGGATATTTTTTACGACAAATTTTATCTGAGCTCTAAATTCTGCAGCGGCATAAAATTCTGCATCCTCTATAGTGGCAAGACCAAAAATTCCATTTGTTATTCCCAGAAGCTTAACACCTGCACCTCCGCATTGTGCCATTGATTCGATCAAACTTGTTCCGGGAATATATTCGGATTCAGGAACGCTTCCTTTCAGCCAAAGATCTCTGTCATCAAAGGTTTTAATGCCGATGATTGTTTCATTTGAAAATGATATTATTTGATCTACAAATAAAAAAGGAGTCCTGTGCCGAATTAATTTTTCAACTTCAGCCATACTATTTTTTAGTGGTATTTGTTTTAAGTTAAGAAAGCAGTTTGTTTTGGATTATGTTTATGTCATTTTTATCAAACACTGCTTTAATTTCATTATTCCCAGCATTAAGCAGGATTAAAAGCCTAATCTGACAGTCGAAATCCTATAACGGTTTTATTTAGGGTAGGTACGATAAGTAAATTCTCATCTGCAATGTATTCAATATCTGCAACAATGATCTTTTCTTTTCCTAGATCGGCCAGCAGCTTTTTACCTCCATCTGCATCAATAATGAAGAGCTGTCCCTGCCAGGCTCCGGAAACTATGTATCCATTTCTGCCATCAGCAACAATGCCATCCAGATTGTCAATTCCGCTGAAAAGCTGATGAGATTTTTTGGTCAGTTTGTTTATGGCAAAAGCCCTTTTGCTTTCCATATTTAACACCAAAACATCATTTTTGGTGCATAGCAGTCCATTTGGTTTGGATAGAAAATCAGATTCTATCCAAACATTCATCTTTTCGTCTGATATTTTATAAATCTTGTTCCCAAAACAGTCAGAAACGTAAATGTCTCCATTGGCATCTACTGTTATATCATTAAGGAATACAGCATTATCCGCATGATACACTTTGTCAATTTTAGCCGTCCGGGTATCGATCCGGACTACTCTGTTAATATCGGCAACATATAATTTTTGCCTATATAGTCCCATGCCCTGAGGGTTGTCCAATCCATCAACCCATTTCAAAACTTCTATTTCGCCGTTTGTCTTAAGTTTGGAAATAAATCCATTGCCGTCTTTTGCAAGATATTCGCCATTTATATTGGAGATGTAGACAATGTTTTTTTCAGAGTCGTAAAGTGCCGATTCAGGTTTTAAGAAAAGAGAGTCTGACTCCCATACCTTGGTAATGTTCTGGCTGAAAGTGACGGCAGAAATTAATGCCAAGGACAAAATGAGAATTGTTTTTTTCATTATTCAATATTCAAGACGCTTGTTAAATTTTGGTTCCAGGACATTATTTATCATACTGAGTTTCGATATTCCTGCGGAGAAATAGACTATTTATCGAGAAAGAAAAACGAAACGGCCTTGTTGATACAATGACATCCTGTTTGTAAAAGTAATTGGTTATGAAGGAAGTGACAATAACTAAAAATAACCACTTTTAGGATTTGATCGCATGTTGGTAAGTTTTTATTATGTTATAGATGCTTTTTTTATTTCCTGTTTATCGGTCAAGCAATTTCATCCATTGGTCAAGAAAGTTTCTTAAAGGAGTATTGTCCTGATAGTTTTGCCTTCAATAATGAAAATAAAGTAAAAATGAAAGCAAAAATAGGCATTGCCTATGCAGTATTATTGATGATATCTACAGGACTGCAGGCACAGAAAAAAATTTCCGGACAGACAATTTACAATCAAGAGCCTCTTTCCGGAGTCAATGTTGTAATTCTTAAAGAAAATTCAAGTTATGTAACTGCAGTCGAAACAGATAGGGATGGGTTTTATGAAATAGAAAATATGAAACCCGGAAGTTATAAACTGTTGTTTTCACTCATCGGTTATGAGAAGAAAACGATTGGTATCAATATAATTTCGGAAGATTTAAAGATGCCTGTAACCGTCTTGGAAATGGAGCCTTTCACGATGAATGAAGTTACTGTCAAAGCAAAACGCCCTGCTTTTAAATCAGAGCCTGAAAAAACCACTGTAACACTTTCAGCCGCCTCCATTGGATCAGACGGGTCACTTTTAAATGCACTTGGAAAAATTCCGGGAATATTGATCTTGAATGACGGAACGGTTCTCCTGAATGGAAAGGCGGGAGCAAATATAATGATTGATGGAAAACAGACATATCTGACCGGGGAGAATTTATTGAATATGCTTCGTTCAATGCCAGGCAGTGCTGTCGATAAAATAGAAATGGTTTCTAATCCTTCTGCCCAGTATGATGCAGGAGGGACCAGCGGATTTATTAATATTAAGAGCAGACAAAGAACAGACAGAGGCTTAAACCTTGATTTTTCGTCTAATATGGAAGCGGGAAAGTACAGCAGGCAGAATCAAAATATTTCCCTGCAGTTTCATGAAAAAAAATATACATTTTACGCCAATTATTCATTTAACAACGGACAGGATTTCATCTTAATCAATTCATCACGTGAATATCTAAAAGCCAAAACTGATGCAGCAATTTTGAATATGGATGCATACAGAAAGTTTAAGTCCCATTCAAACTATTTTAAAACAGGCATTCAATACCAGTTTTCTGACAATCTGATATTAAACACTGATGTATTTGGAAACTGGTTTGGAAGAACTAAAAATGAAAACGCAGTATCTGGATTATTTCAAGGCCCGGATTTCAAAGATTCTTCACTTTATACCAATAACAACCAGCAGTCTCATCATAACAATTTGGGAGGCGGAATGAGTGTCTTGTATAAGTTCAGCACTAAAATAAAATGGGAAAATACATTTAATTTTCTCGTCTTTGAACAGAACGAAGAACTGGATCAGAAAAGTAAAATGATTCAATCACCAGAGCCTGATACTGAAAATCGCCTTCATGGAAATATGGAAGGAGATATTAAAATTACAAATCTGCAGTCTGGTATGGGTTACGATATGTCAGATAAATTTACATTTAATTCAGGAATCAAATATTCATCAATTAATATTGACAATAATGCATTATATAATTCGATGCATTCTGGTCAATGGTTTGAGGTTGAAAAACTAAGCAGCTGTTTTTTTTACAAAGAAAATGTACTGGCGAGTTACGTGCAGTCAAATCAGAAATGGTCAGAGCGATTTTCGACGGAGATTGGACTTCGTTTGGAATTAACAGAGACCAAAGCACGTTACGCCACAGGAAATCGTGATTCGACACTTGTTAGGAATTATGAGCAGCTTTTTCCAACTTTTTCAGCAAATTATGTGGCATCTGATAATCATGTGCTTTCATTTCAGTATGGAAGACGTATCGTTCGTCCAAATTATAGAGATCTAAATCCTTTTACAGAAGTAAATGACCGTTACCTTCAGGAAAGAGGAAACACGGCTTTAAGACCAGAACTGGTAAATAATATGGAAGCTTCATGGATAGTAAAATCGCAGTATGTATTTAGTGTGTTTTATACTGCCCGTAAAAATCCTGTCACCAAAAGTTATTTAACCGAACCGGAAAGCGATGTGACTATTGTCATGCCTTTAAACTTAATGCAGAGTTACGCATTAGGAGCAAGAGCAGGTCTTAATAATATAAAGCCGAAACAATGGTGGACATTACATTTAAATGGCTCATTGGCTTATAAGGAATTTCACTGGAGAGAAATGGGGACTTTGTATGATAATAATCTTTGGACTCCGGCATTTCAGTTTAATAACCAATTTTCTCTCTCTAATGAATGGGCCGTTGAAGCAACAGGATATTATAATGGTGAGATGGCTGAAGGCCAGGCCAAAATTGGTTCAATTGGTTCTGTATCATTAGGAGTACGAAAAAGTTTTTTTGAGAAGAAGCTGAGTTGCTATGTGTATTTTAATGATGTTTTTTTAACCAATCGCCCAAATATTAGTTTGTATAACAGCGTAATTGAAGGGTTTTACAAAGAACGCAGGGACAGCCGTATGGCAGGAATCACTCTTTCATGGCGATTTGATTCTGGAAATTCTTCAAAAGCCTTGCGAAAAATCGAAAATATGGAAGAAAGTAAGCGTATCAATTAGTAAATTAGAACCTGTAAAATGAGTAAAAGCAAAAAAATAGCAACGGAATGGATTTATCCCGCTGTCTGGGGTATAATGATGTATAATGTACTGCGGGCAGTTACAGATCTTACACATCATGGTATTTTTTGGGAAGGCGAAATAAAACTGCATATAACAGCTTTGCTGCTTTCGGTATTAGTTTGCTATTTATTCAATTATGGATGGAAGCAGAGACTTCTCAAAGCCGGCGAAGGTACTCGAATAGGAAAAGATTATGCTTTTGTTGTTTTGGAATTAATTGTCTGGTTGAACCTTTTGCTGAAAGCTGGGCAGGAGCTGGGAGTATTGTTTATGGGTTCCGGCTGGATAGACTATATGCTGATTAATGTCATCTATGTACCGCTACTGCTTATTTTCTACACTTTGATTCGAGGTTATCTTGCAGAGCAGAAGGCAAATGAAAAGCATCTAGCACTGGAGAAATTGAAAACAGACAAAAAAGAAGCGGAACTTGAATTTCTAAAATCGCAGTATCATCCGCATTTTCTTTTCAATGCTTTGAATACTATTTATTTCCAGGTAGATGAAAATAATGCTGAAGCAAAAAAAAGTATTGAATATTTATCAGAATTACTCCGTTACCAGCTCTATGATGTAAATCAAGAGGTCGCATTCTATCAGGAAATAAACTATTTACGTTCTTACATTGCTTTTCAGCAGCTCAGGAAAACAGATAAACTGAAGGTAAATATTGATATAGACAATAGACTAAAAGAACAGCGAATAGCCCCCTTGTTGCTTCAGCCGCTTTTAGAGAATGCTTTTAAATATGTTTCAGGAGGATATGAAATAACCCTCGTACTAAAACTAAAAGAAGACCAGGTATATTTTGAATTAACAAACTCAGTTTCTGATGTACTGGTTTCTTCAAATGTACAAGACAGCGGTATAGGACTTAGTAATTTAAAACGCAGACTTGAACTATTGTATCCTGAAAAACATCAGATGACAGTAAACAACGGTGACAATTTTTTTAAAGTCATCCTTACACTTCCTGTTAAAGAATAGAAATCTAATTATGATTAAGCAGAATAAATAATATGAAGTTAAAATGTATTATTACAGACGACGAGCCAATGGCCCGCAGGGGAATTAGGGGATATATTGAAAAAACGGATTTTCTTTCATTGACAGCAGAATGTGAAACAGCAATTGAGCTTAATAGCCTTTTGAAAAAAGAATCTGCAGATGTCATTTTTCTCGATGTTGAAATGCCTGGTCTTACGGGCATGGAATTTCTCTGCTCAGCATCCAATCTTCCCAAAATAATCATCGTTTCAGCTTATGAGCATTATGCTCTGAAGGGATTCGAAATGGATGTATTCGATTATCTTTTAAAACCGGTTTCGTATGAACGTTTTCTGAAGTCAGTCAATAAATTGTTTGATCAGAAGCAGAAAGAATTTAATTCTGTTCAAACAGATTACATTTTTATAAAAACAGATAAGAAGGCTAAAAAGATAATGATCAGGGATATTCTATTCATAGAAAGTATGGAAAATTATATTCTGATTCATACCGCCAATTCAAAAGAAACAGTTTACTGTACGTTGAAAATGATAGCTGAGAATCTTCCGACCCGCAACTTTTTCCAGAGCCATCGATCTTTTATTGTCAATGCTGATCATATTCAGGCGATGGAAGGAAATATAATAGAGATTGGCAACCATAAAATTCCTGTCTCCAGAAGTTTTAAAGACCACATATACAATACCTATATCGAAGGACATTTTATTGCAAGAAATAGAAAAGCAGGAGATTAAAAGAGAACAAAAAAGTAAAAGAGAGATAAGCCGGTTTTTAATCCGGGCTGAACTGCTTACCTTCCCTCGGCTGTGTTGACATATTAAAAAGACCTCTGTCGTATATTTCGGATTGAATCGTTAAGAAAGACATTGAAGTTAAATATTATAACTATCAGGAATATTTTACTCCTTTAGAGTCTCTCATCATAAAAGTAAATCAATCAAATTTGCAATCGTTATAAAAAACGCTTCTATTTAAGATGTTGATAAGCTTTTTGGGGGAAGTTTATGATTGTTTTGGTGCAATCCTTATTTGGATTGGCTTGAATCAATATCAATAATCTAAAAGCTGTTAGCATAATAAAACTAACGGTTTTAATAGATATAGAAATTCAATTGCCGGCAGAGATGCCGGTAATTGAAACTATAGATAAATATGAAAAGGAACAGCTATGATTGTCTTGAATCGGCTGGTGGTGCCTGCTTATGTAATAACCAAGAGTTTAAAGATCTCAATTTACATTGATCTCAATTTTATGAAGCACGAAATAAGTCTCAGCTATAGCTTCGGTTTCAGGTAATCAATAAATTAAGTTTTTTAAAAGCAAATAATCCATAGTAAAAGCAAACAATTTAATTGCACCCGGCAGGTTTATAATTAATCTTTATATTTGAAGATAAAAATCGATAAAATGAGCGAAAAAACGAAACCGTATGCTTTAATAACTGGCGCTAGCAAAGGAATTGGAAAATCTATTGCTTATGAATTGGCAGAAAAGGGTTATCCGCTTTTGCTTGTTGCAAGAAGTGAAGAAGAATTAAAAGCGCTATCTGATGAGCTTCAAGTTAAATACGGAATCATTTCTGATATTTTATCAATTGATCTTTCAATAAATAATGCATCGCTAAAAGTAATCGATTGGATAAAAATGAATAATTATTCCGTTGGCATTCTAGTTAACAATGCAGGTTATGGAGTGTGGGGCAATTTTAGTCAGTCTGCTCTAGGTGATCAGCTTGGTATGATGCAAGTAAACATGAATGTAGTGGTAGAACTTTCACATTTATTAGTTCCTATACTTTTACATGAAAAACAAGCCTACATTTTGAATATATCCAGTACGGCAGCCTATCAGGCTGTACCTACGTTGGCCGTTTATTCGGCTACAAAGGCTTTTGTTTTATCGTTCACCCGTGCACTTCGTTTCGAACTTTCACAAACTTCAATTTCTGTAACTTGTTTCAGCCCAGGCCCTGTTGATACCGGTTTTGCTGCAAGAGCCGGTTTAAGCGCTTTAAACAAAATGGCTGAAAAGTTTAACATGCAGCCTGATGAAGTGGCAAAAATGGCTGTAAATGCCATGTTCAACAAAAAATCTGAAGTTATTCCGGGGTTTACAAATATCATTTCGGTTTATGCCAACCGTTTACTGCCAAAGGCATTTATCGAAAAAACGGCCGCCGGGATTTATAAAATTTAATTTTTTTTCAAAAAAAATCGAAAATAATTTTTGTAAATAAGAAATTATATTACATTTGCATAAATGTCTACTAATTCTATAGAATATGTCTAATAATAGAAATATGTTTAATTCTTCTAAAAGCCGAATGCACGCCAACATGCGAATGTGTTGTTGCTGTTGCTAAACTTTTAGAAAAAATTATAAACACTAATATTTCATTTATTAAATATATTTATCATGGTATCTTCTTATAAAACATTTACCCTTACAGAGCAATTAACTAATGAGCAAATTGCTTTTTTTAACGAACATGGCTTCATTCATTTCAAAAAATTTATAAACCCAGAAACGGTTTCATCAATCATTGACGCATCCAAACAAGTAGAGCAAAATTGGATTGAAAATGATCTTCAAAAAATAAACGGTGTTCCCATTAAATATGGAAAAGATTTGGATGGATCTCCTATCGTACAGCGTTTTGCTTTTATCAATCAACATCATCAAACTTTAAGTGGTCTTTTACTTGATCCGAGATTTAACGGTCTATTAAAATTGGCAGGCGATGGCGCAAGATTAGGCACTGAAGAAAAAGACGGAATGGTTTTCAATCATTATATCAACGGTCCGGAAAGTAAGTTTACTAAAATGGGCTGGCATACAGATGGTCTTCGAGATATTTTTTATGGTGGAAAATTAAATCCAATGCTTAATGTTGGAATTCACTTAAGCACTTTAAAACCTAAAAATGGCGGACTTAAAATCATTCCTGGAACTCACAAGCAGGGCATTTATAAAATGCTTTTCCGTAAAAAGTATTTTTTAGATCATCAAGCTGATCCAGAGGAGGTTTCTATCAATCCAGAAGCTGGTGATTTAACCATTCACGATGGCCGTTTGTGGCACAGAGTGGCACAATCATCTGTCCGAGGCGAGGAAAGCAGAAGAAGAGTTATTTATATTCCAATTATTGCTGGAAAATACGCTCCCAAAAATGAGAACAGTCCAACAGTTTTCTATCAACGTTTTGCAAGTATTGTTAAATAATTATGCTGATTGTTATCGCATTTAGTTATCTGGTTAGATCAGGTAAACTAAAAAGTACCATAGATTTTTTTAAAAATACGCAAAGAAAAATAAAATTAAAAACTGCGAAACTAGAGTTGACTATTTTATCTGGCTTGCAAATATTGAGGTACTAATGGGAAAAGAAAAACAGGCTGAGGATTATAGTACAATTGCACAAAGAACATTTTCTGACCGTAAGCGAACTAATATTTTGAAAAGTGCAGAACAGTTAACGATTGTATTTTTGCTACCCAAAGTTCCTAAATTTATTTCGCCAAACTCACTCACTTTAATTGGTACACTGGGTTCTGGATTGGTTTTTCTAGCTTTTGTTTTAGGTTCTTATTTCTCAAATTGGTATTTGCTTCTGGGTATTATCGGTTTGGTTATAAATTGGCTGGGTGATTCTCTTGATGGAAGACTGGCTTATTATAGAAATATACCTCGCCGTTGGTATGGTTTTGCCCTCGATATTATTGCCGATTGGATTGGTATTGTACTTATAGGCTTTGGCTATTACGTTTATGCTGAAAATGGCACAGAAATAATAGCCTTTGTTTTTGTTTCATTGTATGGCTGGTCTATCATAATCAGTCAGCTACGCTATAAAATTGCAGATGAATACAGTATAGATTCTGGCTTTGTTGGTCCAACAGAGCTTCGAATTATTATTGCTTTAATATTAGTTCTAGAAGTTTTATTTCAGGGTTCAATAACCTATTTGGCTGGCTTAATCACGATTGTGTTATTTTTAATTAATACCATAGATAGTTTTAAACTTTTAAAACTAGGCGATTTAAAAGATAAAAATCAAGACTGAAATGTTCAGGAAAAAGTCCATTTTAACTTTTCTGCAAGCGCAAGTTGCGGCATTTTTAGGCGGCATTACGGATTATGTCTTAATGATTTTATTAACAGAAGTATTTAAACTGCATTTTACTTTTTCTATTCTAATATCTGGAACCGTTGGCGCCATAATCAATTTTAGCATCAATAGGTTTTGGGTATTCAAAAATCAATCTGGTTATAATAACCGTATCAATAGTCAGCTTTTTAAATTTGGGCTGGTTGTACTGGGAAGCATTTCCTTAAAATCATTTGGTACACTCGTTTTTCAGAAAGTATTTCAAATCGATTACAGAATCGGAAGATTAATCACGGATAGTTTTGTTTCTTATGGATTTAATTATCCGCTGATCAAATATTGGGTTTTCAGGGTGAAAGAAAAACAAAATGTAGTCGAATCAAATTAGAAATAAATAAGTTCGTTGTGTGTAATTTTTTTATGCTAAAGAAGAAACAAAATGAAATTAGCTTCTGACGCATAGTAACTATGTTTGTTTAAACAAGTGCCCCCTCTTTCTTGCGATTCCTAAATCTGTGTTTCTAGCCTGAATTGAGTGGTGTCGAACTGTGTTAAAATAATTATAGCCCAAGGGCTACATAAAAAAAATCCATATGAATAAATTATCATTTAAAAATTTTAAAAAATCACTAATTGTTATAGTAATTTTAGTAAATATAATTTCAGAAAATGTATCGGCACAATCACAAAATCCATCGTCATTGCATTTTCCAACTCCTAAGAATATAGATAATATGCTGTTTTACATTCAGCGTGACCCAAATATAAACACCGCTATTTATGCTGTGAACTATCAGGAAAATGGAAAAATAGATAAAAACAATCCTATAAAAGGGTATTGGATTCGATATGCCGAAAAAGGAGAAAGAAAAGAGTTTAATTACATGCAGCGCAAATTTGCATACGGATTAGAAAGTAAAGCCTTGAACGATGAGGAATTTGAACTTCAATTTGTATCGTATAAAAAGCTGTCCTTAACGTTGAAAAAACTAGGCTCAGATCAAAAATATCATGTTTTTGTAAATGTCAATGAAAAAAAAAATACAGTTAGAAAAAATATTTGTACGTATTGAGGGAGGCTCTTTCTGGTTGCCAAATGTGAAGTATGCAGAAGTCACTGGAATTGATGCTTTTTCGCATAAAACAATTACTGAAAGATTTAATCTAAAGCAATAATACAAGCAAAATGTTCTATGCATTTTTCATCTTTGGATCGTTAAATAAAGAAAGTGAATTAGAGAATAGGTGTTCAAGAAATGAACACCTGCTTTTTATAAATATGTGAGGGATAACAATGGATTATAAAGGGGCGATAGAAACAGTGTTAAATAAAATGACTCTAGTAAATTATTAATTCAAATCGTTTGTCAATATTTTATAAGATCTTATTAAGTCTTTATGACAAATAGTCCTTAAACAAACAGGTTCCCTTCTGTTGCGCAAAGGCAATTTAACTTTCTGTGGTAAAAACTGAGGCTGTTTCATTTTCAGATTCAGAAATTTCTGAAACATAAAGATTGGAGGTAAGATGTAATGGTGATTTTTATTTAATTTATTTTCAGGTTTTTGCGTTTTTATATAATGTTTGCTTTACTTAGATAAAAAAAAATATTAAAAAGTAATGTATTTAACTCTACTAACTTTATGTAATTTGTATATTTTTGTATTTTAAGTTTTAAATTTTTAATTAATTTTTTAAATGTTTATCTTCATTCGCGAACAGGAAGTATAATCTTACATTTTGCATTTTAACTATTTTGAATTTCTAATATTTTCCAGCTGCAGAAATGAAAACATTAACATTGAAAGAATATAAGTATACATTTGACAGTTTGTATACCAGTTTATGCCTCTTTGCCAATAAGTATGTTGAAAATCTTGAAACCTCGCAGGATTTAGTCCAAGATGTTTTTATCAAGATATGGGAAGAAAAAACTGCCTTTAAGAATGACAAGGCTATTAAATCGTATCTGTATACAGCAGTTAAAAATCAGTCTCTAGATTATTTAAAAAGTGCTTATGTGAGGACAACCTATTCTTTAGATGGAGAAGACATCTCTAAATGGGAGACAGATCAGTTTTTTTATAGTGAAGTGCTTATCTCCGATACAAATCATCTATTAGAAAAAGCCATAACAGCGCTACCTGAAAAATGTGCTGAAATTATAAGATTGAGCATGAAAGGGATGAGTAATCCAGAAATTGCTGAGGAACTCAAAATTTCCATAAATACCATTAAACTTCAAAAAAAGATAGCTTATAAACGTTTACGTCCTTTATTAAAAGATTATTTTCTTTTATTTGCTTTTATAGCCGAATTAAAACAATAGCTAAATATTATACAGTAAATTCTTTGTTTTGTTGTATATTTTTAGGTGTTTTTTGAAAAACATTAAAAAAAATATTTTTTTTTTTCTATACCCACTTTATCTTTTTAGTCGTCTTAGTATAAAATCAAAACTAAAATGACGACTCTAAACAAACTTTATAAACTTTCAAGACAGATTGCTCTATCGCTGGTCAAAGAAGAAGATCCAAAAGAATTAAAAGAGACAGATCTTTTTGAGCAAAAGTATAAAGATTACATTTTTGAAAACATAAACAGTCCTGAAAAAAGAAGACAGCGACAGTTATTAGCGCAACAAATAAATAAAAAAAGGGCTTGGAAAAATGTACAAAAAGCCATTGGCGTAGCTAAACCGCCTATATGGAGGTATGCCGCAGTCGCAGTGATTGTCTTGGGGACTGTATTCTATTTTGCCCAGTACAATTCTGCAGGCAAGATTGAAACTACTGTTGCAACTGGTAAACCATCTATTGCACCAGGTACAGATAAAGCGACCTTAGTTTTAGGAAATGGACAGACTATAGTTTTAGGAAACGGAAATACTTATAAGGGTAATGGAGTAGCTGCAAATGATAAATCAGTAACCTACTCAGATAATAATGCATCTATAGAGTATAATTATCTAACCATTCCGCGTGCAGGACAGTTCTCTTTATTGTTGGCTGATGGAACAAGGGTCAGGCTTAACTCTGAAACCCAGCTGAAATTTCCAAATCATTTTATCGACGGCAAGCCTCGTTTTGTAGAACTGGTATATGGTGAGGCTTATTTTGAAGTATCTCCAAGTACAGTTCATAAAGGGTCGCGTTTCAACGTAAAAACCAAAGGACAAAATGTTGAAGTACTTGGTACCCAATTCAATATCAAAGCCTATAAAGATGAAGAAAATTTAATAACCACCTTAAAAGAAGGGAAGGTTGTTATTGATTATGGTACTAAAAAAGAAGAATTAAGTCCCGGAGAGCAATCTGTTATACATTCTGCCACTTCTTCCTTAAGAATAACTCCTGCCAATCTAGACAGGGAATTAGCTTGGTTGAATGGTCAATTTGTTTTTGATAATTTGACATTAAAGGATATTGTAAAAGTTTTATCCCGATGGTATGATGTGGAATTCATTATAAAAGAGGAAACAATTAAAAATGAAAAATTTAAAGGACAATTCAGCAAAAATCAAAACCTTGAAGTAATACTAGAATTAATTAAAACTACTAACCAAATTAAATCCTATGAAATAAAAGAAAAGACTGTAATTTTTAAATAAAGATAAAAAGAGGGAAAGCATATAAACTTTGGCCGGTGTATAACAATCCCCCTTTTTGATTCCCAATGACCAATTATTTTTAATAACCAATCACCAACACAAATTTATGAAAATTAACCAAACCATTTTTCGTCCCTCTTATCGGGATCGATATTTTATTTTTATGATTCGAACCATATTGTTATTTAGCTGCCTCACTGCTTTTAGTATGTCGCCAACAATAGCTTTTTCTCAGAATGAAAAAATTGTGATAAAGAAAGACGTGACAATTAGTGTTAATGAAATTTTTGACTTAATTATCCAGCAGACCAATTACAATTTTATCTATTCTCAAGATTTGTTTTCAAACGCACCCAAGGTAAATTTAAAAAAGGGAACAGTTAAAATTTCAGATTTACTTGAAAAGTGTGTTACTGCTAATAAGCTTGAGTTTTTATTAGCTGGAAATAACACTATTGTAATCAAACCTATTGTTGCAACAATTCCCCGTAATTCTAATCAGCAAATTGAAATTCAAATATCTGGTGTTGTAACAGATGCTAAGGGTTTGGCTATACCGGGAGTAAGTGTAACTTCAAAAAAGACAAAGTCTACTGAAGTTACAGATTTGAATGGCCAATTTACTATACAAGTTGCTGAAAATGATGTTCTCCAATTTTCATATATAGGTTATAAAACTAAAGAAGTTCCAATTAGTAATAGTAGGCAGATTAAAGTAGTTTTAGAAGAAGATGTTACGGAGCTTCAAGCTGTAAAAATTGTGTCTACAGGGATTTATACCAGAAATAAAGAAAGTTTTACCGGCGCGGCATCTACATTTACTGCGGCTGAATTGAGAACTATAGGAAATCAGAATTTAATTCAAAGTTTAAAAGTGCTAGATCCCTCATTTGTTCAGATTGATAATATAGCTGCGGGCTCGAATCCTAATATTTTACCAGACGTACAAATCAGGGGAGCTAACAGCTTGCCAGGTTTAAGTGGCGAATATGCAAATAACCCCAATTCCCCTTTGTTTATCTTGGATGGGTTTGAGACTACTCTGCAGAAAATCTACGATTTGGATATGAACAGGGTAGCTGCTGTAACGATTCTTAAAGATGCCGCTGCAAAAGCTATTTATGGTTCTAGAGCGGCAAACGGAGTTGTTGTAGTGGAAACTAAAAGACCTCAAAAAGGGAAACTGAGAGTAAGCTACACGGGAGATCTAAATGTAACCGCCCCAGATTTGAGCAGTTATCATCTAACCAATTCAGAACAAAAACTCCAGGTAGAATTAAATGCTGGGAGGTATAGTTCTAATTTTTATTACAGTGAACAATTACTCAAAGAGCAGTATAACCGAACTTATGCTGAGGTGGCAAGAGGAGTCAATACCTATTGGCTTTCTCAACCCTTAACAACAGCTGTAGGTCATAAAAGCACATTGTCTTTAGAAGGAGGTGATGATAATTTTAGTTACGGAGCAGATTTAACGTATAACTCGATACCAGGAGTTATGAAGGAATCAGGGAGAAGAACCACTTCGGGCAATATATTTTTATCGTATCGTGTCAGTGATTTTATTTTTAGAAATATTCTGACGGTTACTGGCAATCATGCCTACGATTCTCCTTATGGTTCATTTTCAGAATACACAAGATTAAATCCGTATTGGACACCATATGATGATAATGGCAATATTAAAAAATTATTAGGACAGTTTGATTCCGGATCAGGAACTCCTGTAAACTATTATAATCCATTATTTAATGCCACGTTAGGAACTAAAAATTTTAGTGATTATATTGATATTACCAATAATTTTCAGGCAGAGTGGTCTATTTCCAAGGCACTTAAAATTGTTGGTCGTTTTGGCTATACGCAGATTCATGAAACCAGAGAAGATTTTTATCCTGCCAATCATACCCGTTATGCTGAATATTCAGAAGCAGATTTCTATAGAAGAGGTGATTATACGATAACCGATGGCAAAAGCCATTCTATCAAAACAGATCTTACTTTAAACTATTCTAAAACAATCAATAAGCATCTTTTTTACCTAAATGCCGGATGGAATTTATATGAAGTGGGAAGCGAAAGCCATGGAGTACATGCTCAAGGCTTTTTAAATGACAGAGTGGATTATATAAATTTTGCGAGACAATATGCTCAAGATGGCCGACCATCAGGTTCTGACGCTCTTACTCGGGAAACGGGATTGCTTTCTGCATTAAATTATTCATATGATGACCGCTATTTAGCAGATCTTACTTATCGTTTGCAGGGATCCAGCATATTTGGCGCCGATAACCGATGGGGAAGCTTCTGGTCGGTTGGTTTAGGATGGAATATCCACAAAGAAAAATTCTTCAAACAAGATTGGATAACGCAGTTAAAATTGCGCACATCGACAGGATATACAGGAAGCCAGAATTTTAACCCCTATCAGGCCATGGCTACTTATAACTATTTTACAGATAGTTATTATGATAATGTAGTGGGAGCAAAATTAATAGGTCTGGCAAACGATCAGTTGAAGTGGCAACAGACACAAGATTATAACTTTGGTCTGGATTTAGGGTTATGGAGTAAATTATCTTTACGATTTGATTATTACATAAGTCTGACTAATAATCTGCTTACACCGGTGTCCATGCCGGGATCAGTTGGGTTTAGCACTATTTCAGAAAATTTAGGCGAAATAAGAAATAATGGTGTCGATGCCACCTTAAACTATAAAGTATGGAGTAATCCTTCCAGCAATAGTTTTGTTAATTTGTTTTTAAACGTTGGATCTAATAAAAACAAATTAGTCAAAATTTCAGATGCGCTAAATTCGGTTAATGATGAATTAGAAGCTGATAGAGGCACATCTACAAAACCCTTTGTAAGATATCAGGAAGGAAAATCTACTACTGCTATTTGGGCGGTTCGCTCCATGGGAATTGATCCTGCTACAGGCAGCGAAATTTTTGTAAAAAAGAATGGAGAGCTAACTTATGTCTGGGATCCAAATGATCAGGTGGCTGTAGGAGAATCTACCCCTAAAGTTCGAGGAAGTTTTGGGTTTAATGCACAATACAAAGGTTTTGGCATCAATTGCGCATTTTCATATCGTCTAGGGGCTCAATATTATAATCAAACGTTAGTGGATAGGGTAGAGAATGTGGATATTCAATATAATGTGGATGAACGTGTATTTACTGATACATGGAAAAATCCAGGAGACAATGTCTTCTTTAAAGCAATTGGACGTACTCCAACCCGAACTAACCCAAGCTCCCGTTTTGTCCAAGATCTTGATGAATTACTGTTGAATTCTGTTAATATTTCTTATGATTTTAGAAATAAGAACTTTTTAGAAAAAGCGAGGTTAAGCAGACTAAGAGTTACACTATTTGGCAACGATTTAGCAAGAATGTCAACCATTAGAGCCGAACGAGGATTAGATTTTCCTTTTGCAAGAACGTTTTCTTTTTCTGTCCAAGCATCATTTTAACTGATGCAATATTAACGTATAAAGTTTTAAATCATGAAAGTATATAAAATATTTCCCCAAATAATAGTCTTAACTCTATCGTTAGTTTTGAGTTCTTGTACAGATTGGCTCGATGTTGAACCCAAATCCCAAGTTCGCGATAGTAATTTATTTTCATCCGAAAGTGGCTTCAAAGAGGCATTGGCAGGCGTTTACACGACTTTGGCCTACGAACCCTTATACGGAAGAGAAATGACTTTCGGATTAATGGGAGTTTTAGGGGCTGAATGGGATTTTCAAAGTATTTCTTATGACTTTGATAAAACCTATGATTATAAAAACAGCACGACTTCCTTAAACAGAATTGATGCTATTTGGAATCAGATGTATAATGCAATAGCTAATGATAATAAATTATTAGAAGAAATTGATGCTAAAAAAGGAGTCTTTAGAGATAATAATTTTGACATTATAAAAGGAGAGGCTTTAGCGCTAAGAGCATGGATTCATTTTGACCTTCTTCGTGTATTTGGGGCAAGCTACGAGGAAAACCCAAACAAATTATCGATTCCCTATTTCACAAAAGCGAGTAAGGAAATTGCGCCGCAGCTTTCAGTAGATGCCGTAATTACTAATGTTATTAATGATTTGAACCAAGCAGCAGAGTTATTGAAAAACGATCCTATAGTAACAGGCCGGCAAATTACTATTGCAGATGATAATGGATATTTAATGAATCGTCAGGTGCATTTAAATTATTATGCGGTCAAAGGACTCTTGGCAAGAGTTTATCTCTACAAACATGATCATACTCAAGCAGTCTCGAATGCTATGGAGGTAATAAATTCTGCAAAATTCCCTTGGATTACTCAAAATAGCTTGGTAGATGCAAATAATGCAGACCTTACATTTTCTACGGAACATTTGTTTGCTTTAAATATAGTGCGAATGAATACTATTTATCAAAACTCGTTTACCACAACAGGTGGCAGTAATGTTTTTTATATGTTTCCTGCAACCAGAACCGAATATTACGATAGTAACTCAGACGATTACAGATATCTCTACTGGTACAGAGCAAACAATGAAGGGAATTATTTTTTAAGAAAGTACGAACAGTTAGAAAGTACAAGTTGGCCGACTGCTTATAGAAATAAAATGCCAATTCTTAAATTATCTGAAATGTACTTTATTGCTGCAGAAGCTCTCAAAGACACAGATATTACAAGGGCTTCAGCAATGATTAATGAAGTACGAATACATAGAGGGTTAACCACAATGAATATTGATCGTGCTGTATTTGATACTGTTTTATTACAAGAGTTTAGAAAGGATGTTATAGGTGAAGGACAGCTGTTCTTTTTTCATAAAAGATTAAACTCAAGCCGTATTCCTCGTTCGCCGATTAATGATATAATAGCTATTAAAGGTTACAAACTGCCAATTCCAATAAGTGAGCTTAATAACGCACCTGGCAGAGTAGATAATCAATAATTAAAAAACACATTTCATCACTATGAAAAATATAACATTTGCAATACTAATCTGCTCCTTGCTATTTATAGCATGTGAAGAGGAACCCAAATCGGTATTTCCTGAAGATTTCAGTGGATTGAACTTATGGTTAGGCACTAATACTATGAAACCAGATAGTTTGGAGTACAACTATGCTTTTAAATCACTTAACAGCGTCGACAGTATAATGTTTTCTGTTAGACTAACTGGGTTCGCTAGTGCTCAAGACAGAACTTTCAGGTTAAAGCCAATAGGTGGAGATACCACTGCAATTTTAGAAGGAGTTCATTATAAGTTAAAGGACTATGTACTGAAAGCAAATACCTATCAAGATGTTTTTCCTGTTTATATTTATCGTTCTTCCGATTTTAAAAATAAGTCTGCTAAGATTGTTTTTGGTCTTAAAGAAAATGAAAACTTTAAAAAAGGAATTACAGAACGTTCTGATTTAAAAATTGTTTTCAGGGACAAATTTAGTAAACCAGCTCATTGGGATGTAGACCCGCTTCCTTATTACAGGTTGTCTACCTTTTTCGGTGTCTACTCTGACGTGAAATTTCAATTTATAACAACGATAATCGGTGAAGCGCCAGTATTCAAAGTTCGTTACACAGGCACACCGGTTCCTCCTAATGAAATTAGTTATACGCGTGCCCAGTATTATCAAAATCGCTGTAAAAGCGAATTGATAAAGTACAATCAAGAGCACAGTCAGCCTTTGAGAGATGAAAATAATGTATTAGTTGTTTTCCCATAATTTTTGGATGGAACTAATTTTAAAAATTAAAAAATGAGAAAAGCAAATATATTTAAGTTGTACAGCTTCTTGTTTCTAATGATTACCATGGTTTCCTGTTATGATGATAAAGGAAATTATGAATATCAAAAGTTAGATGAAGTAACTATTGATGTTTCTGAAATGGAAACCTCTTATTCTATTTTACGTTATGATACCTTAACGTTGCAACCCAAAGTAATCTATAAGGGTACACAAGTAAATCCTGAAAACCCTCAATTCAAGGAGTTAAGTTTCAGCTGGGAAATGTACCCTGCCCAGATTAACAGAGATATTCAGGAAAGACATGATTTAGCAACTACTTTACATCTTCATAAAGAGATTACTGCCAATGAATTAGTTTGGGAGGTTCTTTTTACGGTAACCAATACAAATACAGGGGTAAAAACATTTGCAAAATTTCCTGTGGCTGTTACTCCTTCTTTAGCCGAAGGTTGGATGGTGCTCTATGAAAAAGAGGGTAATACAGATGTTGGTTTGATAACTAATAATGAAATTTCTAAAACTGCCACTAATGAACGGGTGTATTATGACTTATATGCAAATGCTAATGGAGCTCCGATATCCGGTAAACCAGGTTCACTGATTTATTCACTTGCTAACCTTACGGGAGCTCATGCCTTATATATTCAAAGTTCTAATGATGCGGTTCGCGTTGACCCAGCAACATTTAGGAGTATGGCTGTTTTTAATGATAAATTATTTTGGACGCCTCCAGCGGTAAAAACTCCCGAATTTGTTACTGCAACCATAGCCAGAAAGGAATTTCTAATAAACAACAATCAGCTGCATTTAGTTGATTATACCATTATTGCACCTGGAGACAGAGCATTTAATGATGCCTTAGCCGGCAGTTATGGAAAATTAGCGCCTTGGATGGCGACTGCAACGAGCGTTGCTTTTGATGCCATTTTATACGACCAGACCAATAAGAGGTTTGTAAAAGTGGTTTCCAGAGGTGCAGAGATTATTCCTATTGCAACGGCACAGGCAGCAACGGCAGCGTTTGATGTTAAGAACGTTGGTTTAGAATTAATCGATTCTGATTTAGGATTCAGCAATTTTGAACATATTCTTATGAAAGATGGTGGTGGCAGTTATTTTTTATTGACCGCAAATTTTATAGGCGGAGAGACCACTACAATTGGACGAGGTAAATATAATATGAGTTCGTGTCCCGAAATAGCCAGCGTTAATGCTATTACCGCAGGGGCATACGGCGAAGTGTTTTACTATAGTTCTCCTAATAGTTTATATCAATTTAAATACACGCCTGGCACTACAGATAAACTTTGGACTCCACCGGCTGGCGAAACCATAACTACAATTTCTCTGCAAAAATATTACAATCAAAATAGAGCTACAGGAGTTATATACGATCCTAAGAATTTTTGTAAAATTTTATATATCGCAACATATAATGAAAGTACAAAAATAGGATCGGTTTACCAAATGGGGGTAAATGAAACCAATGGGGCAATAATAGCTGGTACAGAAAAAAAATACACAGGTTTTGGTAAAATTAAAGCCATGGCTTGGAAACCATTTATTGTCAGGTAATCGATTTTATCCCGATACGCTACAAATGTATCGGGATAAAATAATAAGTAATTAATAGCAAAAAACAATAAAACGAAATAAATGAAAAAGTTTATAATTTCAATGATAATGTGTTCAGCGGCAGTTGCAGTTAGTGCACAAGACTTTACCATTAAAGGAAAAATTAAAGGACAAGGCAACGAACAGATAATTGTTCCCGGGCCTGAAGGAAATATTACAGTGCAGGCAAAAAATGACGTATTTGAATTAAGTGGTAAAGCTGCAGATGAGCCTATTGTTACACAATTACGAACAAGTTACGATCGCAACATCTATTTAGGAGGAGGTAAAACAGGTATGTATATGCCAGCTCCAGGTTTAGAAATTGTACTTAGTAAAGGAGCGAATATTACTGTCAATGGTAATGTAGAGGAACTGCATCTGGCTGAAGTAACAGGCGATATCCATAATGACGGTTTTACAAAACTAAGAAAACTACAAGCCAAAAACATAAAAGAAATGATGGCGCTTCAACAGCAATTCACAGAAATACGTATGATGGGTATTAAAGAAGAGACCGAGAAGCATGTAAAAAAGATGATGGCCAACCGAAAGGCTATTGAAGATGGTAAAAATGCTTTTATTAAAGAAAATCCCGATTTACTTGCCAGCATTTATTACTTAAATCAAACATCCAAAAGTTATTCTGAAAGCGAGTTGGAACAGGCATTCAATGCCTTGTCTCCAACATACAAAAATACCAGATATGGTCAGGGTATAAAATCTAAAATTGAGGCCAATAAAATAATAAGTGATGGTGGTGCGATGCCTGATTTTACTAAACCTGATGTAAATGGTAAGCTGGTTAAACTTTCAGATTTTAAAGGAAAATATGTACTGTTAGATTTTTGGGGTAGCTGGTGTGGTCCGTGTCGTGCAGCTAATCCTCATTTAAAAGAATTATATACTAAATATAAAGCATTGGGTTTTGAAATTTTAGGAGTCGCAAGTGAAAAGGTTCAAAGTCAGGAGTTAGCTGAAAAAAATTGGAAAGGAGCTATTGAAAAAGATGGTTTAACTTGGACAAATGTTATTAACAACGAAATTAATCTAAAACAGGATGTTGTTGAAATGTATAGTATAGAGGCATATCCTACACAAATTTTATTAGATAAAGAAGGGCGATTGGTTAAACGTTGGAAAGGCTCTGGGCACGAAGAACTAGATCAAACATTAAAAGAAATATTTAAACAATAAATTGATATGATACCATTAAAAAAAATATATTCCTTTTATCTATGTTTTATTCTTTTCCTTTTCGCATCATTTGTCTTACAGGCACAATCAGAGAAATCAATTGCTGTTTACGGACATGTTCAGAATCTAAACCCAGAGATTTTTAAAAAATACAATAAAATCTGGTTATATGAAGGCATTGGAAATCAAAGAAAACTTATCGATTCAGCAATAGTAAATGAGCAGGGAGATTTCAAACTAAAAACGAATAAAAAACAAACTTTATATTCCTTAGATATTTTAAAATGGCAGACCGCATCTTTTTGGGCCGATGCAGACGTAAAAGTTTTGGCTCGTGGTTATGATACGTCTAAATTTAAAATGAAAAATTCAGGTTTTGTTGAGCTTCAAAGTAATTCTAAACCAACTAAAATTATTAATGCGGCAGATTATAATCAATATCTAGCTTCTGAAGAAATGAAAATATTGAATGATGAATGGCTTGTGGCAAACCGTACTGCTCAGCAGGATTCAACTTGGAGAAAATACATAAAGAGTGACGGGTTTATCAAAAAATCAGGAGAATTTAATAAGCTTCGTTTGGAGAAATTTATTGAAGTTAACTCCGACAGCCCGGCCATCGCTTATTTACTGAGTTTGTATCCTACTGATAATGACAGTGCATTTTTTGAATCAAACATGCAGCAGGCACTTAAAAAATATCCGCAGTCCGAAAATCTGAAATATCTGGATAAAGAGTATCAAACCAAAAAGAATATTAGAAATTCGTTAAAAAATAAAAGTCAGATACCAGCATTTGCCTATCCTTCTCCTAATGGAGAAGTAATCAACATAGAGTCTTTTAAAGGTAAATATGTTCTGATTGATTTTTGGGCAAGCTGGTGTGGTCCCTGCAGAAAAGCCATTCCTGCAGTAAAAGAACTTTACGCTAAATATAAAGACAAAGGATTCGACGTGCTGAGTGTTTCCGTAGATTCTAATGAAGAAGCATGGCGCAAAGCTATGGCACAGGAAAATATGCCTTGGCCACAGGTGTTAAGCCCCGACAAAGAAAAAACATTAAAAGAATTTATGATTGTGGGTATACCAACTTTATTTTTAATTGACAGAGAAGGTAAAATAATTCAGAAATATACTGGTTTTGGCGAATCCTTAAAAGACCAGCTAGCTAAAGCAATTGAAAGTGAAAAGTAAAAAAATAGCATTTTTTCTATTGAAAAAAATATTTGTATTCGTACTGTTAACCAACAGCGTTTTAATGGCACAGAATACAGAAATTCAGGACAAAACGGTCAAGAAAGTTTTAGAAAAATCGTACCCTGCAGCTGTAAAGCTGTGGGGTATCGATAGTCTAAGCGCAAAACAAAATAGTCCGCAGTTTTCTGGTGTTGTCGTGAAACCAGAGGGAATTATTTTAACTGCGGCTCATGCAATTCATCCGGGTAATTTTTACAGGGTACGTTTTCCTGATGGAAAAACAGTGAGAGCTAAAGCTATGGGAAGAATGGGAATTAAATCTATGCAGGGAAGACCAGATATAGGAATGCTTAAGATTATTGATTCAGGAACTTATCCTTTTGCAGAAATGGGCTGGTCTGACAGCATGAGCATTGATAATTTGTGTGTCAGTATAGCTTATCCGACAACACTAGATCAAGATGTTCCAACAATACGCGTAGGTAAAATTGCAACCGTGCTGGATCCGTGGGGATTTATGGTTTCAACTTGCAAAATGGAACCAGGAGATTCTGGAGGTCCGCTTTTTGATAATTTGGGAAGGGTTATTGCAATTCACAGCCGTATAGCTATAGATGAAGATATTAATTACGAGTCACCGATCAACCTTTTCAGGGAATATTGGGAATATTTGCAGCTACCGATAAATTATGCAGAACTACCTTCAGATAAATTACAGTTTACATCTGATACCTTAAAGGATAAACTTATAAATAATCTAAATACAGCACCGCATAATTTAGCAACAAAAGGTATAGTAGAAATAGTAAGCAAGGCTGATAAGACAAAAGTAATAGCTTTTGGCACACTTATTATACCTGAAAATAAATCAAGAAATTCTTCATGGATTGTTACCAAAAGCAGTCTGCTGACAAACGCTGTTTTAGTTAAAATTGATGGCAAACTATACAATGCAAAAGTTTTTGCCACTAGCTTGCCAGATGATTTAGCACTTTTAAAAATCAGTAAAACGGATAAGGAAGGAATCTCTAAAACTAAAGATACTGAATCATTTGAAAATCTTGGAACGCTCCTTATCAGTTTTTTAAGTGATAATAAAAGTGAATTAAGTTCTTTAGGATCGAATGTTTTTAAATTTACCGTTAAACCAGCTAAAGGCTATCTGGGTGCAGGTGCCAATTTTATTAACGGCAATATAACGATTACCAGTTTAGGTCCCGATAGTCCAGCTGTAAAAGCAGGTTTGCAGGTAAAGGATCAGGTGAAATATATTAATGGTATTGCTGTTGTAAAGCCCGAAGATTATGGCAAAGAATTAATGCAGTATATGGTCGGCGATACTATTTCGATAAAAGGATTAAGAAACGAAGAAGAGTTTATTTGCACCGCGGTGCTGGAGAAATTTCCCTTAAGCGATCATCCTTCGAATAAATTTAAGGGAGGAAGGAGTGAACGGTTTGATAATTTTGAGTCTGTTTTTGCTCATGATGCAAAGTTGCTGCCTTACCAGTGCGGAGGTCCTGTTTTTAAAGACGATGGAACTTTTATGGGAGTTAATATAGCCCGGTTCAGCCGTACTTGCTCTCTGGCAGTGCCTGCTGATGTAATTTTTAATTTTGTTGAATCTTCTTTAATAAAGTAACAAAGTTTAATTTTTCATTGAGAATAGTGGCTCTTTCAGTTTCACAAGAATGATATGAGGGATAAATTAGACATTTTATCCCGAAGTGAATTTCTATTTATTAAATGAATGACGTTAATTTTTGATACTTAATAATCAAAATGTTAACTTGAAAATGGCCAACTTTAAATAATTAAATAGATGAATTGGTTTAGAAAAAATGGTACATTTTAAGTAACGGCCTAATTTTAAAATGTCTTTCAAGAATTTAGTAACAGATGGGTTAAAAAAAGGAAATGCTGTAAGAAGGTAATTTGTATAAAATCACTACCAAATTTGTGGTTAATTTTAAAAGTATTAACTGTTTTGCCCCGCTCTCCTAAGAAGTTCCTCATGAAAAGTTGCGCAGTCTACTCTGACTTTGCGCAATTTTTTTTGTAGTTATTAGAATTTGATACCTCAGAAAAATCTCTGATTTTTTTTCCATTTATGTCTAAAAAAGTCGTAGACATTTGCCTTAACGTGTTTAGATTTTCGAATGAACACTTTGTGGAGTGGGGTACTGAACTTTGAATAATTATTTAATGTTGTTTTTGAAACAAAAAAGGTTTGTTGGAGACTAATGCTTTAAGATAGTTTTATTTTCTCGTGCTTTTAATTGCTATTATTTTAAAAACCAAAACCTATGTTGACTTTAATTGCTATATTTTTTCCTTCGTTGTCTTTTCTGTTGAGAGGAAAAATCTTAACAGCCTTATTATGTCTTATTCTGCAGATTACTCTTATAGGATGGATTCCTGCTGCAATATGGGCTGTTTTGTCACTTCAGAATTTAAAAGCAGACAAACGTAATGCCAAACTTATCAAAGCAATTAGGTCGAAGTAAAATAGCTCATTAATTAATGAAATCTAAATCATATGACATTTTCAAGATTTTTATCTTTTAATTGTTTCGAGTATTCAGTTTCTGGACAAAAGTTTAGAAGACAAAGTAAAATAGAATAGTAATGTTTCGAACTAAACTTTCAAGTCGTTCTTTTTCGGTGTTTTATTATTTGCCTTTTTTAACTTTTCAAAAATAGAATGCATCAGTATTCTACGACAAGACTTTAACTGTCAATATCGGTAAAATTTGCCTGAGTTTTTTGAAATAGAAACAGTAACAAGTTCAATTGAAAGATTGCTGAAATTATTTCCTAAATATCTGCCATACTGTTTTGTCTAAAATGTAAACTTCACATTTTAACGATTAGGTACGATTTATGGTTTAAGATTATGAACTTAATAAAATCAACAAGTATTTCGATGTATTTTTTATCTGAAATCTATAATTGTAGGTAAAATCTTTAATAGGTTTTTTGTTTTTTAATTCTTAAGTTTTGTATTATCAGAAAGTTAAGAAAAAGTTTTTAAAAAGTTTGAAAATTTTCTTTTCAAAATACTTGTAAATCTAAATAAAGGTGCTACTTTTGCACCCGCTTTGAGAAACAAGCGAAAGAAAAAGAGATTACGTTCGTAGACATATTGAATTGACAGCCGTTCCGATGAGAATCGGAACAAACAGAATAAGAGTAACGGAATCGGAAGATCCGAATATGACCACTAGAGAAGCGTCGGATATACATTATTAAAATATACGATGAAGAGTTTGATCCTGGCTCAGGATGAACGCTAGCGGCAGGCTTAACACATGCAAGTCGAGGGGTATAGGTCTTCGGTTTTTGAGACCGGCGCACGGGTGCGTAACGCGTATGCAATCTGCCTTCCACAGAGGGATAGCCCAGAGAAATTTGGATTAATACCTCATAGTATAATGAGTTGGCATCAACACATTATTAAAGTCACAACGGTGGAAGATGAGCATGCGTCCCATTAGCTAGTTGGCAGGGTAACGGCCTACCAAGGC
>NZ_FOMH01000010.1:90163-315987 GCF_900112575.1 Flavobacterium phragmitis | reverse complement strand
GGCATTAAAGTGGATTTTTTCGGAGGGGACAAACAGGTGACCATGAAACTGTATGAAGATATTTTGACGGATGCCAATGATTTTGGAATTATGGTCATTTTTCATGGATGTACTTTACCACGTGGTTGGGAGCGCATGTATCCTAACTTTGCTTCGAGTGAAGCTGTTTTGGCAAGCGAGAATTTACACTTCGGTCAGCAAAGCTGTGACAACGAAGCAGTAAGTGCGGCAACCCATACGTTTATAAGGAATACGGTGGGAAGTATGGATTTTGGAGGAAGTGCCTTAAATAAATTCTATAACAGTGATAATATTCCAAACAAAGGCTCAAAGAGAATGACCTCTGATGTATTTGCCCTTGCTACTTCTGTTCTTTTTCAAAGCGGCGTACAGCATTTTGCATTAGCACCCAATAATTTGAATGATGCTCCAGATTGGGCTTTAAAATTTATGAAAGAGGTGCCTACAGTATGGGATGAGGTTCATTTTCTAGAGGGATATCCAGGCAAATATGTTTTATTGGCCAGAAGAAAAGGAACAAAGTGGTTTATAGCCGGAATTAATGCTGAGAATAAAACATTGAAAACAAAAGTAAAATTGGATATGTTGAATTTTGATACAAAAATTAATTACTACAGCGATGATGAGCAATTAAATGGAAAAGTTACTTCGTTTAAAATAAATAAAAACAAAGAAGTTGAAATAAAAATTCCTCATAATGGCGGAATGGTAATTACAAATTAAAGGAAGATTTAATATAATCCATGTAATCCACGCCGGTTCTAAAATTAGAACCGGTTTTTTTATGCCATAGATTTTAGAGATTAAAGAGAACCCTAGCTTATTAATTTATGCTTGTATATTTTTTATAAGTTAAATTTTTTAACATTTTAAAAAAGGAATATCAATTCAAATCTATTGCAATCATACTGTTTGGATATAAAAATACAATCGGTTGTTTTTTTGTTCTAGTGAAACATGTTTTACTTACAAGTTATATAGTACTTGAAATTACTAAAACGTTGATTTTATGGTTCTTTTCTCATAATACGATTATGATTTCTATTATATTTTTTATTAAGTGTTAAATATACAATTGTTAGTGATTTAAAGATTAAACTGAAAAAACTATACTGATATTCGTCAAAACACTTTTAAAATTGAATTATACTTAATTATTTAAGATAAAATATATTTAATATGTTTTTATACACCTGTTTTTTTTTGATATTGTCAATAAAATTTTAAGCAATCGGTTGTGTATGTCGAATTTTTACATATTTTTGTTAACATAGAATTCACATTCATTTCACAAAAACAAACAAAAGATTTCGCTAATAAAATAGTGGAGTCATATTATATCCAAAAAAAAACTTACTAACCACTTTTTTAAAACAACAAATGATGAATCACAACTCAACATGAACACAGTACTAATTATAGGCAGCTTCTTATTGTTCCACAGGATAGCTTTCCTCGTATTTATGCTGCTTATCAATTAAAAAAGAGATAAATAAATAATTAGTTCAAACATCTTAATTAATATGAGAATAAAATTATGTAAAATTTTTAATGGCTTGAAATATCTGCCTTTGGGAGTTTTGTTTCAGTTTTTGTTTGCAGGTACCTTGCAGGCAGCCGAGAAAGCGGAGCCTTTGCGAAAAGTAGTATTCCAGACTAATCAAGAAATAATAATCACAGGACGTGTAACTTCAGGAAATGATCATTTAGGAATTCCAGGAGTAAATGTTGCTGTAAAAAATGTGCCTAATGCGGTTGCCGTTACTGACATAGACGGAAAGTATTTAATAAAAGTTCCATCATCAAAAGCCATTTTGGTCTTTACAAGTGTAGGGTATAAACCCTTGGAGATAGCCGTAGAAGGTAAATCTGAAATTAATGCAGTAATGAACCAAGATCAAACAGATTTAGGTGAGGTAATTATTGTAGGATATGGAAAACAGAAAAAAGCCAGTTTGGTTGCCTCAATTGCACAGGTTTCTGGAAAAACTTTGGAAAGAGCGGGAGGGGTAAACAGCATAGGTGCCGCCTTAACGGGTAATGTTCCCGGGTTAATTACTTCTGCCAGTACTGGTATGCCGGGTGAGGAGGATCCGCAGCTTTTTATTCGTGGAGCAAGTACTTGGAATAATGCACAGCCGCTTATTTTGGTGGATGGGGTAGAAAGACCAATGAATAGTGTGGAGATTACATCAGTAGAATCTGTTTCGGTATTAAAGGATGCCTCGGCTACTGCGGTTTATGGGGTAAGAGGAGCAAATGGTGTTATCCTTATTACTACCAAACGCGGACGCTCTGGAGCAGCTTTAATCAGAACTACTTTTAATACTACAGTAAAAGTTCCGTCCGAGCTACCAGCGAAATTAGATGCTTATGATGCTCTTATCGTTAAAAATAGGGCAATTGAATATGAATTAGCTCTGAGTCCTTCTAGCTGGAATGATTATCTCCCGCAGGCAATAATTGATAAATACAGATTTCCAGCCAACACTGCTGAAGCGGAACGTTATCCGAATGTGGATTGGCAAAAAACGCTGTTTAAAGATTATGCAATGTCTTATAATGCCAGTCTAAATGTAAGCGGTGGAACCAAATATGTTAAGTATTTTGCCAGTGCAGATTTTGTCAGTGAGGGAGATTTATTTAGAAAATACAATAATAACAGAGGCTATGATGCAGGATATGGTTACAATCGTTTAAATGTGAGAAGTAATCTGGATTTTCAAATCACGCCAAGCACTGTTTTTAAAGTTGGACTTGCAGGTTCTCATGGAGTTAAAAAAAGTCCGTGGGGTGCTTCTGGAAGCGAATATCCAATGTGGGATGCTGCTTATTCTACTGCTCCGGATGTGTTTCTTCCATATTATTCTGATGGTTCTTGGGGATACTATGCTCCTAATCAGGGTAAAGCATCTAACTCTGTGCTGAATTTAGCGATAAGCGGGGTTCAGTATGTAACTACAACCAGGTTAAATACAGATTTTACACTTGAGCAGAATTTGGATAGCGTGCTAAAAGGACTTAGTTTTAAAGGAATGATTGCCCTTGACAACACTTTTGTGGAAAACAACAGAGGGGTAAACGATTTGTATAATGATGTGCAGCAGAAATGGATAGATCCAAATACTGGATTGGTATTGTACAAGAATAGTTTTGACTTTAACAACAGATTCGATTTTCAGGAAGGCATTAAATGGTCTCCGAGTGCAGGGAGCGTAAATAATAATGCTTCAGCCCGAAACCTTTTCTATCAGCTACAATTAAATTATCACACAAAAATTGCGCAGAAGCATGATATTGGTGTTCTAGGACTTTTTAATAGATACCAGACTGCTACAGGAAGTGAGATTCCGCATTTCAGAGAAGATTGGGTTTTCCGTACAACTTATAACTACGCTGATAAATATTTTATTGAATATAATGGAGCCTACAATGGATCTGAGAAATTTGATAAAGACAATCGTTTTGCATTTTTCTCTTCCGGAGGGGTAAGCTGGATTGTGACCAAAGAAAACTTCATGAAAAGCACTGCATCATTTATGGATTTATTAAAAATCCGTGCTACCTATGGAGAAATTGGTGATGATAACGTTAACGGAAGATGGTTGTATATGTCGCAGTGGGCATATGGAGGTAATGCATTACTTGGGACAACAGGAGAAACAGCAGAATCAAGCCCGTATACATGGTATAAAGAAGCTTCAGTAGGTAATCCTGATGTGCATTGGGAAGTAGCGAAAAAAAGTGATATCGGAGTTGACTTTGGATTTTTTAAAGGATTGGTTTCCGGAACTTTCGATTTGTATCGTGAAGATCGAAGAGATATTTTATTGGACGGGCTTAGAAGAGCAATCCCTTCTTATTACGGTGCGGTTGCCCCGGTTGCGAATCTAGGACAGGTTCAGAATAGAGGTTATGAACTAGAACTTAAGTTCAATTATACTTTTGGGAATGGTCTTAATCTTTGGTTAAATACCAGTATGACACATGCAAAAAACAAAATCATAAGTGCAGATAATCCCGAATTACTGCCTGATTACCAAAAAGGGGAAGGAAAAGCAATAGGACAGAGTTATTCGTATGTAAGCAATGGATACTACAATACGTGGGATGAATTATACGCAAGCACCATACATAGCACAAATGATGGACAAAAACTTCCAGGGAATTATAACATATTGGATTTTAATGCCGATGGTGTTATCGATGCTAAAGATAATATTCCGTTTGGATACTCGGGAACTCCTCAAAATACTTACAATACGACTTTCGGAATAAACTGGAAAGGTTTTAGCGCATTTGTACAGTTTTACGGCGTAAGCAATGTTACCAGACAAGTCGTTTTAACCAGTTTATCTGAACAGAATCACGTGGTTTACGATCAGGGATCTTTCTGGTCATCAGATAATACAAACGCAGATTCTCCTATGCCTCGCTGGCTATCAACTGCAAGCGGTTTTAACAATGGAAGCAGATACATGTATGATGGTTCTTACCTTCGTTTAAAGAATGCAGAGATTGCCTATACATTTGACGGGACATCAAAATGGGTAAAATCTGTAGGACTTCAAAGCCTTCGAGTGTATGTAAACGGAAACAACCTGTATTTATGGACAAAAATGCCTGATGACAGGGAATCAAATTTTGCCGGAACCGGATGGGCATCACAAGGAGCTTATCCAACTGTAAAACGATTTAATCTTGGAGCCAATATCATATTTTAAACTGAGAACTATGAAAAAATATATAAATAATATAGTAAAGTACAGCATTGTTTTAAGTGTGCTTTTAATTTCGGGATCTTGTGAGGATTATCTTGAAAAATCATCTGATTCTGATATTTCTTCTGAAGAGGCATTCAAAAATTTTGAAAACTTTCAAGGCTTCACCGAAGAATTATACCAATGTATTCCTGATTTTACAAATGCTTATTGGACGAATTCATGGAATTGGGGAGAAGACGAAATTCAGTCTACGGCTCGTGATTTTCATTTTGTATGTAAAATTGATAAAGGAGACTTTTGGGGATGGCAGTCTGAATTTGACGGATGGCAGGCAGGCTGGATGAACAGAAGAAATGTAAGTACCAATAATGACCGTTTTGCCAAAGATATGTGGACACTAGGATGGGCTGGCATACGTAAAGCCAACATCGGATTAGCCAATATCGATAAAATGACGGAGTACACTGAGGAAGAAAAGAAAATGATCAAAGGGCAGCTTTTATTTTTTAGAGGCTGGTTTCACTTTCAATTTATGCAGTACTTTGGAGGTCTTCCTTATATCGATACGGTTCTTCCAAGTGATCAGCCACTAAAACTGCCTAGACTTACTTACCAGGAATGTGCAGATAAAGCGGCAAGTGATTTTAGAGAAGCAGCAGATTTGTTGCCAGTTAATTGGGATGATACTACCATTGGAAAAAGAACCTTAGGGAAAAATGAGCTGCGTATTAATAAAATAATGGCTCTCGGTTATTTAGGTAAAAATTATCTGTGGGCCGGAAGCCCTTTAATGAATAAAGTGTCTAAGGGTAATTCAGGTTATGATGCCGAATACTGTAAAAAAGCGGCAAAGGCATTTGCCGAACTGCTTACTATAACAGAAAGCGGTTCATCTCAATACAAACTTGTTCCATTTAACAAATACAGCGATAATTTTTACACAACTGGTGGTAACTGGAGAATGCCTGGTTCTACAGAAGCTATTTTTAGAGGCCCTTATTATGGAGCAAACGGATCGAACTGGGGAACTTCAAAACAATATCAGCCAGCACCACAAATTTGTGATGGTGATGTGAAGTTTCTGCCAACTGCAAATTATGTGGATAATTACGGAATGGCAAATGGAATGCCAATTAAGGATATTACAAAAGCAGACCCGGATTCTGGTTACGATCCACAATATCCTTGGAAAGGCAGAGATCCACGTTTTTATAATGATATTGTCTATGATGGTGTAAAATGCGTTACAGGGTCTATGCCTTCCAACGAAGAGCAGAATAGATATGCTAATCTTTATACTAACGGAAGTTATAGGAATATAAGCTCTGGAAGTAGAACGGGATATCTGTTGTATAAATTTATTCCTAGAACAGCCAATAAATTTGATGATGGCTTTGGTTATGGAAACAATCTTAATATCCATCTTCCTTGGATGCGTTTGTCGGATATTTATATCATGTATGCAGAAGCGGCAGCAGTAGGTTATGGTGGTGCTTCGGGTAAAGATCCAGGTTTCTCCAAAACGGCTCTTGATGCAATAAATGTTATTCGCGACAGAGCTGGTGTTGGTCATGTTGCTGGTGTGTTTACATCAGGTTTAGATGCATTTATGGGTGAGGTTAGACGTGAACGTGCTGTCGAATTAAGTTTTGAGGGACATCGTTTTAATGACTTACGTCGTTGGCTGCTTTTAATTGACAGTCCATACACCTTGAAAAAATCAATTGAATTTGACCGTGCTGGTACATTAGATGTAAATAACCCAAGCCAGAATAAAGTGCTTAATATTCGTGAAGTCGTGATATTGGAGAGAAAATTTTCTGAAAAACATTATTGGCTGCCATTAAAAAATGCAGACGTGAATATGTATGTGGAGTTCCCGCAGAACCCAGGATGGTAATTCATAGACTGTTTTAATAAACTAAAAAAATATAGAATAATGAGATTTATACAGCTTAAAATAATGTTATGTTTTGCAGTATTTACTTTGTTACCTGCTAAAATCCTTGCTCAGAATAATCAAAAGATAGTTTTAACAGGGATTATAACCGGGGTAGAAGGTAAACCTATTGAAAATGCAACCTTGTCAAGTACTCAGGATAATGTATCAATAACCACAGATGCTGCTGGAAGTTATTATATTACGGTAACACCAGATGCTGATTTACAAGTACAGGCAGAAGGATATCAATCACTTTCCATTAAGGCTTCTGTCGGAATAGAAGATATAAGTCTTAAAAGTATTACTGTAGACCAAGTGCAGATTGCTTTCAAAAAAGAAGATGCCCAGAATTTAATGGGAGGTATCTCTTATATAAATGTGCCAGAAATTATAAGTAAAAATTATACAACTTACAGCCTGGATGGGGCTCAGGCTCTTGTTGGAGGATTTAATGGAAGTTTATGGGGCATGGGTGGATATCTGGTATTAGTTGATGGAGTTCCTCGTGAAGCCAGTTCGGTACTTTCTACTGAAATAGAGCAGATTACTTTCTTAAAAGGAGCATCTGCGGCAACGCTTTATGGAAGCCGTGCAGCTAAGGGTGTCGTTTATATTACTACCAAAAAAGGAAAGATTCAAAAACAACAAATTACATCAAGATTGGATAATGGCGTGTTTATACCTAAAAGCCTTCCTAAATATCTAGGCTCAGCAGAATACATGCAGTATTACAATCAGGCTCGGGCAAATGACGGTTTAGATCCATTATATACAGATGAAACCATTTATAATTTTGCTTCAGGAAAAAATCCATACAGATATCCAAATGTTAATTATTATGCACCTGAATATGTAAAGAAGTTTTATTTTAATTACGATGCAAATGTTGAAATTACAGGAGGTAATAAAGTGGCAAGGTATTTTACCAATGTCAATTTTATGTCGCAGCAGGATCCTTTACAGGAATTTGGGGAAGCGGCTAATAATAACATGAATAGATTTAACATTCGAGGAAATGTTGATCTGAGCATAAATGATAGAATTTCGGCTACAATTGGGGCTAACGCAATTTATTCTAATACCAGAGGGGTTAATACAAATTACTGGCAAAATGCCGCTACACTTAGACCTCATTTGTTTAGTCCGTTATTGCCTATTAGTATGATAGAACCAGGAGATGCTGCAACGTTGGCTCTTGCTAACAGTAGTAATTATATAATAGACAATCAATACCTTTTAGGAGGAACACAGCTGAATCCGACAAATCCATTTGCCACAATTTATGCGGGTGGATATAATACATTCACAAGCCGTCAATTCCAGTTTAATACCGGTGTCGATGTCAAGTTGGGAGATTTACTGGATGGTCTGTCATTTCATACCAATTTTGCAGTAGATTATGCGACATCCTATAATCAGTCATACAATAATGTTTATGCTACTTACGAAGCAAATTGGAACACTTATGCCGGATTCGATCAAATTGGTTCTTTGACTAAATATGGAAAAGACGCAAAATCAGGAGTGCAGAACATCAGTAATAGTGCTTTTGCTCAAACGGTAGCTTTTTCAGGTCAATTTGATTATGTGAAAAAAATAAATGAACAGCATAATTTTTCAGCTATGCTTATCGCTTCAGGATTTCAGCAGTCACAGTCGGCTGTTTATCATAAAACAAGTAACGCTAATTTAGGACTGAATTTGGCCTATAATTTTGATCAAAAATATTTTGCAGAATTTAATGGCGCATTTGTTCACTCTGCCAAATTTGCTGAAGGAAACCGTGAAGCCTTTTCGCCGACAATGTCTTTGGGGTGGAAATTATCTAATGAGGATTTCATAAAAAACATAAAGTCGATAGATAATCTTAAAGTAACGGCATCTGCAGGTATTTTAAATACAGATCTGGATGTAAATAATTATTATTTATATCAGAGTATTTATACCCAGACAGACGGGGCTTGGTTCAGCTGGAGAGACGGTGCGCTTAACAGAAGCACGGATTCAAGAAGAGGTGAAAACCTAAATCTAACTTTTGCAAAAAGAAAAGAGATAACTTTTGGTCTGGAAGGTTCATTCTTCAATAGATTAATAACATTGAACACTAATTTTTTCATTAATAAATTGGAAGGGAATATTATTCAGGCAGCAAGTTTATATCCTAATTATTACACTACTGGCTGGCCTAACACTTCGTTTATTCCTTACATCAATTACAATGATGATAAACGCACAGGTTTGGATTTTGATTTAAGATTTAATAAAAAGGCGGGTGCTGTTGATCTGACACTTGGATTTACAGGAACTTATCTAAATACAGAAGCTTCTAAACGAGCAGAGCTTTATGAAGATTCTTATCAAAACAGACAAGGAAAACCTTTGGATGCGCTTTGGGGACTTAAGAGTGACGGGTTCTTTAGAGATGCAGCTGATATTCAAAACTCACCTTCACAGACTTTTGGACAAGTTAAACCTGGTGATATTAAATACAAAGATCAGAACGGTGATGGTATAATTGACATGAAAGATGAGGTTTATTTAGGTAAAGCGGGTTGGAACGGAGCTCCGCTAACTTTTGGAATCAATTTTACTGCTAAGTGGAATAATTTTACATTTTTTGCAATAGTTACAGGGCAAACAGGTGCCTATGGAATGAAAAATAACTCTTACTACTGGATAGATGGTGAAGATAAGTATTCTATAAATGTTCGCAACAGTTGGACAGAAGAAACTAAAGATACTGCAACCTTCCCTCGATTGACTTCATTGAATAGTGATAATAATTACCGTTCATCAGATTTCTGGATTTACAGCACTAATCGAATAGATCTTTCTAAAGTGCAGATTACCTATGATTTTCCAAAAAAAGCGCTAAATCAGACTTTCTTTAATGGTCTTAGTGTTTATGCATTAGGGGCAGATCTTCTGACACTTGCTAAAGAGAGAGAATATATGGAATTGAATATTGGTAGTGCTCCTCAAAACAGATATTTCAATCTAGGTCTTAAAGCATTATTTTAAATTTTAGAAACACTTAATTTAATTAGTATGAAAATAAAATTATTAACTTTTATATCAGTTGTGTTTGTTTTTTGCAGCTGTGATGACTTGATTGAACCTGCTATAGAGAACAACAGGGGATTGAAAGATATGTATGCTGAAGCAGAATATGCGCAGGGAATTCTTTTAAATGCTTATACAAGACTGCCGGGTAATTCCTGGTCTTTCAATGATGTTGCTACAGATGATGCTGTTACCAATGACATCAGCAGTAATTATCTTAAAGCGGCAACAGGTCAATGGACTGCCAATTTTAACCCTCTGGACCAATGGACTAACTCCAAAAGCGCTATTCAATATTTGAATATATTTCTTGCTGAAGCAGATAAAGTAAAGTGGGCAAAAGATGATAATGTCAGTGTTTTGTTTAGAAACCGTTTAAAAGGAGAAGCTTACGGCTTGCGTGCACTTTATATGTATTATTTGTTGCAGGCTCATGCAGGAGTTGCCGCAAATGGAGAATTGTTGGGTGTTCCCGTATTATTGGAGCCTCAGACTTCCACTTCAAACTTTAATGTGGCCCGCAGTTCATTTGAGGATTGCATGAAACAATTATTTGCAGATGTAGCAAAAGCAGTAGAATTGTTACCGTTAGATTTTGAAGATGCCACGGCTCTGCCACCGGGATACGATAATTTAGCAGATTATAATCGTGTATTTGGACAATATGCGAGACAGAGAATGTCTTCGAGAATTGCTCAGGTTGTAAGAGCTCAAGCATCTTTATTGGCTGCAAGTCCCGCATTTAGTTCGGGAAGCACCACTACTTGGGATACTGCCGCTAAGTATGCAGGAGAATTATTAAATCTTAATGGCGGAATTGCAGGAATCGATCCAAACGGTCTCAATTGGTATAGTAATGCTGCCGAACTGAGCAGTTTAGGGGGAGGAGTAAATCCGAAAGAGGTAATCTGGAGAACAGATATTGCTGAAAGCAATAATCTGGAAAGTGATAATTTTCCGCCAACACTTTTTGGAAAAGGACGTGTTAATCCTACTCAGAATTTAGTAGATGCTTTTCCTATGGCAAATGGATATCCTATTTCTAATCCAGCTGGAAATTACAATGCGGCTAATCCATATGCAAATCGTGACCCGCGTCTGCAGAAATTTATTTTAGTGAATCAAGCTACTGCTGGTGTAAACAACACAGTAATTACTACAGCAAGTGATGGAAGTACAAATGATGCATTGAACAAAGTAGGTACTTCGACCAGAACAGGGTATTATATGAAAAAACTGCTTCGTCAGGATGTTAACTTGAATCCAAATGCAGTAAATAATCAAAGACATTACAGGCCACGTATGAGATACACAGAGCTGTATTTAATTTATGCTGAGGCAGCAAACGAAGCATGGGGACCTTTGGCGACTGGCTCTGCTGGATTTTCAGCATATGATGTAATTCAGGCTTTAAGGAAAAGAGCAGGAATAAGTCAACCAGACTTGTACTTAGAATCTATTAAATCCGATCAGTCAGCTATGCGTAACTTAATTAGAAATGAGCGTCGATTGGAATTATGTTTCGAAGGCTTTAGATTTTGGGATCTGCGCAGATGGAATTTGAGTTTGAATAACGCTGCAGAAGGAATAAAAATCCAAGCAAATACTTATCAGAAAATTACAGTAGAGGACAGGCTTTTTCAGGAGTATATGAAGTATGGACCTATTCCATATTCTGAGGTTTTGAAGTTTAATGCCTTGATTCAGAACAAAGGATGGTAGGGTTGTATTCTGTCTAATGTATTTATTATTAAATAATTATAGAAAAATGAAAAACAAGATATTTTTAGTGGTTGCTGTTCTTTTTGCTTTATTGACAGCATGTACAAATGATGACCAGAACTTTGATGATTACGAGTATTCAGCAGTTTATTTTGCATACCAGTTTCCTGTGAGAACCATAACTTTAGGAGAAGATATATTCGATACTTCATTGGATAATGAACATAAATGCAAAATAATGGGAACGTTGGGCGGTGTTTATAAAAATGATAAGGAGGTAACAATTGATGTTTCGGTTGCCAATTCTCTAACGTCGAATCTTTTGTTTAGTAACGGAGGAGATCAGATTGTTGCCATGCCTGCTAATTACTATACGCTTTTAAGCAATAAAATAGTTATTCCAAAAGGACAAATTACAGGAGGTGTAGAAGTACAGCTTACAGATGCTTTTTTTGCAGATCCTCTTGCCATAAAAAAGACATATGTCATTCCGCTTCAAATGACAAAGGTGGTGAATGCAGATTCTATTTTGTCAGGAAAAGCGCTTGTTGCAAATCCATTAAGACCTTTGTCTTCAGACTGGAGTATAGCTCCAAAAGACTATGTTTTTTATGCAATTAAATATGTAAATCCATGGGATGGATTTTATTTAAGAAGAGGAAAAGATACGTTTGTTGGAAACAATGGAAATACTGCGCTTAATAGAGTAGAAACCAGACATAATACTTATGTTGAGAAAGATCAGGTTAACCGAATAAATACTTTGTCAATGAAAACTATTGATTTTCCTGTTACGATTAAAGATAAGGCTGGAGCCAATATTAATTTTAATCTGGTGCTAACATTTGATGATAAAGACAATTGTACCATTACTGGAAATAATAATTCACAGTTTACAGCATCTGGTACAGGAAAATTTGTAAGAAAAGGAGAAAAAAACAGTTGGGGAAATAAGGATCGTGATGCACTTTATTTAGATTATAAAGTTAATTTTCAGGATTTTAGTGTAGCAACTAAAGATACATTAGTACTTCGCGACAGAGGCGTAACTGCCGAATTGTTTACTCCTGTTGTCAAATAATTCAATATTATTAAAAGTATAAATTTAAACGATATGAATAAATTGTATAAAATGGCACTGCTGTCCTGTACTGTTGCTACAGTCTGGTCCTGTGCAAATGATAGTGTTTTAAATTTTGAATATGATAAACCTGAGTCCATTGCCAATCAGGAGAAAATAGATGCTTACAAAGATTTAAAAACCTACGTTGACAGGTCTAGCAATCCAGATTTTAAATTAGGTGCCGGAATTTCATTATCTGAATATGTTTCTGGGGGAGTAGTCAAAAGACTTGTAGATCGAAACTTTGATGAGATTACAATGGGTTATGAAATGAAGCACGGGGCAGTCGTTAAAAATGACGGAACATTTGACTTTTCCGGAATAGACAAGCTACTGACGGCCAGCAATCAATCTGGAGTTACAGTATTTGGACATACTTTATGCTGGCATGCAAATCAAAATGCTACATATTTAAAAAGTCTTATTGCTCCAATTATAATTCCATCAACAGGAGGTCCAAGCTGGGATCTTGTTACAGAAAATGATTTTGAGGCAGATAATACTTCTAATTATGAAGTAAATTCCAATATAACAGCATCATATACTGCAGCTGGACAAGGAGCAAATGGAGTAGGAAGAGCCTTAAAATTAACCAACACCGCCGTTAGGGCAAACGACTGGGAGGCACAGCTTTTTGTAAAATTCTCACCAGCAGTTCAGGCAGGTGAAAAATATCAGCTTTCAATGGATGTGCGTTCAGATGTAAATGCTTCTTATTCTACACAGGCACATGTTACTCCAGGAGCATATAAGCATTGGGATTTTTTTGGAACTATTTCCTCAACGCCAACCTGGACAACCTATACGAAAGAAATTACGGTTTCTGCAGAGCAGGCAACTTGTGGTGCAATCGCGTTTAATCTTGGAAAAGCTGCAACTAACTATTATTTTGATAACATTACATTAAAAAAGTACAATCCGACAGGTGGAAGCACAATAATTGAGAAAACTGCAGAGGAAAAGAAAAATATTATCGATCAAAGTTTAGAGAAATGGATTTCAGAGATGATGAAAAAATGCAGTCCAGCGGTAAAAGCATGGGATGTAGTCAATGAACCAATGGATGATGGTAAGCCTTACGAACTAAAAACAGGTGTTGGAAAAACGTTGGCTTCAGATGAATTTTTCTGGCAGGATTATTTAGGGAAAGATTATGCTGTCGAAGCATTTAGATTGGCAAGAAAGTATGGTAATCCAGCCGATAAATTATTCATTAATGATTATAATCTAGAGTACAATCTTGATAAATGTAAAGGACTTATTAAATATGTCGAGTATATTGAAAGCAAAGGACAAAAAGTTGACGGTATTGCAACGCAGATGCATATTAGCATTAATTCCAATAAAGAAAATATCGCATCAATGTTTCAATTACTGGCGGCAACAGGCAAGCTTATAAAAGTCTCTGAATTAGATATAGCAGTAGGGACAAGTAATGTTACTGCAAACATGCTTCAAAAACAGGCAGAAATGTACAAATATGTTGTAGACATGTATACAAAGCATATTCCTGCGAAACAACGATATGGAATAACAGTGTGGGGGGTTACGGATAGTAAAAAGGACTCTTCTTGGCTTCCTGGCGAAAAACAGGCACTATGGGATTTACAGTTTACTCGTAAGTCTGCATATACAGGCTTTGCCGATGGATTAAACGGAATGAAATAATAAAATAATTATTAAGATAAAGCCCGTTACATTAAGTAATAATGTAGCGGGCTTTTTTTTGTTATAGTCGATTATTATTTTAACAACCGATTGTTAATTATCTTTTTTTTGATTTTGTTTCCTGCAAAATAGATACAATTCTGTCTATATTTGAAATTAAAAATAAGTTTTTATTTACAAAAAGTAATGTTTTTTAAGAATTTTATACTGTTTTTTAAGTTTTATGTTTTATTTAAAGAATTGATTTATTAGTTACATAATTGTTATAATTCAATTTTAAATTTATTTTAAAAATGAATTATATTTATTTTTTTTAGTTTAAAATTATTTTTAATGTTTTTATATTGATTTTTTTTTAAGTATTTTGTATTTAATACGTAAAACAACCGATTGTTTTATTTATTGTTTTTTTATATTTGTTATGATTTTATGATGTGAATCTATTTATTCGCAGTCTTAAATACAGAACTGAATAACTATAATACCACAGTAAACTTTACTTAATTAAACAATAAAAATCCATTAACTATTTAAACCAAACAAAAACCACTATGAAGTTAAAGCTCAAAATTGCACTAATCGGACTGTTTATAGTTAGCAGTCATAGTATAATGGCTCAATCAAAGACCATTCATGGCGTGATTACAGATCCTTCAGGCTTTCCATTACCTGGTGCCAGTATTAATGTTGTAGGTACACAAAATAGTGCCTCTACAGATTTTGACGGTAAATACTCTTTAAAAGGAGTTAATCCTACTGATAAAATAACATATTCTTATGTTGGCTTAATCTCACAGACTATTACTGTAGGTGAAAGAAATTCAATTAATGTTACTTTAGTTCAATCAACACAAAATTTAAATGAAGTTGTTGTAGCCTATGGTACTCAAAAAAGAACCAAGGTTACAGGAGCAGTTTCGACAGTAAGCTCAAAAGATATTACCGCAGTGCCAATTACAAATGCTGAGTCTGCACTGCAAGGACGTGCAGCAGGGGTTACCGTTGTAAATGGGGCGCCTGGCTCTAATCCTACTGTTACTATTCGTGGTCTAGCCACTATGGGAAACAGTGCTCCTTTGTATGTTATTGATGGAGTTCTGGCCGGCAACTTATCGGGTTTAAGTCCTAATGATATAGAAAGTATTTCTGTTTTGAAGGATGCTTCTACAACTGCCTTGTACGGATCCAAAGCTTTTAACGGTGTTATTATGGTAACTACCAAAAAAGGGAAAAAAGGTCCTGGGCAGTTAACCTTTAGCACTTACGTTGGAGGACAAGAAGTGACAAAAAGATATAGTGTCTTAAATACACAGCAGTATCTTCAGTACGCTAAAGATTTAGGAAGTGATTTAACAGCAAGAGCAGCTGAGTTTGGAAATATAAATACCAACTGGCAGGATCAGATTTTTCAGACAGGAGTTATGCAGGATTATAACCTAAGCTTTTCAAATGGTACAGAGACTTCTACAGGCCGTTATTCAGCAGAATATTTAAAGCAGGAAGGAGCTGTTATTAATACTGGTTTCGAACGTTATTCTTTTAGAGCTAATAATACTCAAGATATTGGCAAACTAAAAATAGGAAGCAACATGGGGATTTCTTTCAGTACTATTAATCCAGAACGTAGTGCAGGAGGAAGAACATTGTTAGAACATGCTATCAAGATGGCTCCTTATTTACCAATCTATAATGAAAACAGTTTGGGTGGATATCAAGGTCCTAGCGCAATTGATGGAAATGATGCTGAAAATCCAGTACGTGTAGCTAATTTAGGGTACCAAAAAATTAACAACCTATCTATTATTGGAAACATTTATGCAGAATTAGAAATTTACAAAGGTTTGAAATTCAGATCACAAGTATCTTTAGATTATTATACAGGTAAAGATCATACGTTTGTTCCTAGCTTTCAGGATGGTTCTTATCACAAGCAGGCATTTTCTTCAACCAATGAAACAAACTCGCAAGGACAGACAATCGTTTTTGATAATAGTTTAACTTATAAAACAACGATTGCACAAAAACACAATCTTGAAGTATTGGGAGTTATTACAAAAATTGATGGAAAATCACAAAGTGTAGCTGCCGGAAGCCGTTATTACATCTCAAACGAAATTGATCAATTGAGATACAATGAAGGAAGTTTAGGTTCTGCCAATTATGAAGAAAAAAACTTAGGATATATCGTTCGTATCAACTACGATTATGATGACAAATATATGCTGGCAGTCTCAGGACGTAGAGATGCATCTTCTCGTTTTGGAGCAAATAATCGCTGGGGGAATTTCTATTCTGTTGCTGCAGGTTGGAATATTGCTAAGGAAAATTTTATGCAGAATTCTATTTTCAGTACATTAAAACTTAGAGCTAGTACCGGGACAACAGGAAACGATAGAATAGATAATTATCAATACAGCGCTACTTTATTGGCAAATTATAATTATCCAATTGGAGGAGCAAATGCGCCAGGAGTTTCTTTAGGTGTTGCAGCTAATCCAAATTTAAAATGGGAATCAAAATTAGATAGAAATATCGGTTTGGATTTTGGTTTTTTTGATGAAAAATTAACGGGTTCATTTGAATATTTCAACAATAAAAGCAGCGACATTCTTTTTGCTGTTCCTCTTGCTGCTTCTGTTGGATCTGCTGGTGGTGGAACCCAGATTCAAAATATTGCAGATGTAAAGGTAAGCGGTTTTGAGGTTTCGATTGGTTTCAATGACAGAAAAGGAGACTTTACGTGGTCTGCGGTAGCCAATTTAGGGACAAGTAAAAATGAAGTAGTAAGTTTAGCGCCAGGAGTAACCAGCGTATTAGGAGGTCCATCGGCAAGAGCAGGTTTGGAAAATTTCTCTAGATTAGAAGTAGGACAGCCATTATTCTATTTTTATGGATATCAGACCAATGGTATTTATCAAAATCAGGCAGAAGTAGATGCTGTTTTTGGACCAGGTCAGACTGCTGTAAAACCGGGTGATATTAAAATTGTAGACCGAGATGGCAACAAAGTGATCAATTCGGATGATAAGACAAACATTGGAAATCCATATCCTGATTTTACTTACGGATTAAACTTAAGTGCAGCGTATAAAAACTTTGATTTTAACTGTTTTATTACTGGAGTTGCGGGCAACGATATTTATAATGCAAACACTTTCGATCTAAAAGGGATGAATCGTTTGTTTAATGCCAGCACTGATGTTTTAGACAGAGCAAATGTTGTAAATGGTGTTGTAACAAATCCTTCAGCTACATTGCCAAGAGCTCAGGGGGCAGATATCAACTGGTCTTCTGCAAACCAGCGTTACATTGAAGATGGTTCTTTCACAAGATTAAAAAACATCGCTTTAGGATATACATTAACAGGAGATGCATTTAAGAGTTATTTCTCAAAAGCAAGATTCTACATAAGCGGACAGAACCTTATAACAATTACAAATTACTCTGGTTTAGATCCTGAAATTGCACGTGCAGATGGTAATGCAAATTCAGCGGGTATCGATTTAGGAAGATATCCACAGCCAAAATCGGTAATTTTTGGAATTGATGTTACATTTTAATATTTAAAGACGATGAAAAAAATTAAATATATACTTATAGTACTGTCTGGAGTTTTAACCCTAACTTCATGTGACAGTAGCGAATTGGAATTGACTAATCCCAATACTTTATCGCCTGAAACTTTTTTTAAAACCGAAGCGCAGGTGCAGTCAGCTGTAAATGCTTCCTATGCAAATCTTCAAACAAGAGGACTTTACGGCAGAAATCTTTTCTTCGCAATGGATCTTATGGGGCATGATGCTTTAGGAAATCCACAGTTAGAAGGGAATAAGAAACCTTTTCAGGATTTCTCTTTTAACGGAGGAAATGATATTATTCAATATTACTGGGAATCTTGTTTTATAGGAATCTCCAGAGCTAATTTTGTATTAGACAACGAGCCGAAAATCAATGCTCTTCCAAACTCTGTTTTATCTCAGGAAAACAAGAACAAATATTTAGGAGAAGCTCATTTCTTAAGAGCATACTATTATTTTTTATTAGTAAGACGTTTTGGTGATGTACCAATTTATAAAACAGGAACTATTGTTGGAAACGCAAGAAGTCCTAAAGCTGAGGTATATGCCTTGATTGAAGAGGACCTTGTATTTGCATCACAGAATCTTTTGCCAAAAGCATCTGAAGCCGCCGGAAGAGCTAATAAAGAAGCAGCTTACGCACAATTGGGAAAGGTATTGTTATATCAAAAAAAGTATAATGAAGCTTTAGCTGCCCTTAATAATGTGACAAGCTACAGCCTTGAAGACAAAGGAAATTTCTACAACAACTTTATGGAAGAGACTGAACATGGCAAGGAATCGATTTTTGAAATTGAGTTTGACGAAAAAAATGGAACCGGAGATCAGTGGGGAGCTGTCGGTGACAGTGGAGGAACTGGTTTTGATGAGTCAACCCTTAGAGGTCAGGAATATGGAAATCTTAGCTGGTATAATGTTTATCCATCAGATCAACTTTTGGATGCGTATGAAGCAGGGGATAACCGTTTTGGAGACACTTTTTATGTGCCAGGTTCATCTTATTTAAAAGGAGCTAAGGTAATGGTTGCAAGTAATTTTACTACTTCTGCTGGTATTAGAAGAGCAGGCTGGAAAAAATACCAAAACTACTACAATAGAGAGGATGAAGCGACACGATCAAGTATCAACTTTAAAGTAATGCGTTATGCAGATGTATTACTTATGAAAGCCGAATGCGAAAATCAAAGGGATGGCGGTTCGCAGACAGCAGCGATAGCCTATATTAAAGAAGTTCGTGACAGAGCAAACTTAACAACTACTATTGCGCCAACAAAAGACGCTGTTTTTGCAGCAATTATTCATGAACGTCAAGTAGAATTTGCTGGAGAACAATCTCGTTTTGATGATATTATAAGATGGGGGATAGCGGCGACTGTATTACAGGGAACAGGTTTTACTGCTGGTAAAAGCGAGTTATGGCCAATACCAAACAGAGAAACATCTTCTAATCCTAAGATAAAACCAAGTGATAATAATCCAGGTTATTAGTAAAATTTAAATTTTGGTTAGTTTAAGTTAAGTTAGTTTTTTATAAACAGCGCATTTTTTGCGCTGTTTATTGTTTACGGAAATGCGATTGAAGAAAAAGCAATTGCAATTTTCTAATTATTTTAATTAAATCAAGAACAATGAAAAATACCATCAAAATGTTGCCGATACTTTTCTGTAGCTTTTTTGCAATACATACAGAAGCACAAAACCCAATTATCAAAGATATTTTTACTGCTGATCCAGCTCCTTTGGTACATAAAGGAATTTTATATTTATACACAGGACATGATGTGGCAACCCAGGAAGATACGAACTATAAGATGGCCGACTGGCATGTTTTTTCGACAACCAATATGAAAGACTGGAAAGATCATGGCGCACTGCTTTCTCCTTCTACATTTTCGTGGGCCACAGGTGATGCTTACGCAGCTCAGTGTATAGAAAGAGACGGAAAATTCTATTGGTTTGTTTCGACATTTCATAAAAAAGATGAGATAAGCCAAGGAGGTGCTGCTATAGGCGTAGCGGTTTCAGACAGTCCGATTGGACCTTTCAAAGATGCAATTGGAAAAGCACTTATCATTAATGAAATGACAACAGATATGAAATTTGCTTGGGACGATATTGATCCAACTGTTTTTATTGACGATGATGGGCAGGCTTACATGTTTTGGGGAAATGGAAGCTGTAAATGGGTAAAACTCAAAAAGAACATGATAGAGTTAGATGGAAACATTACCACTTTCAAACCTAAAAATTATATCGAAGGACCTTGGGTTTACAAGCGAAAAGGAGTTTATTACTTAGTTTATGCAAGCGCTGGAACAAAACCTGAAATGATAGAGTATTGTACTGCAAAAAGCATAACAGGACCATGGACTTATCAAGGAATCATTCAGGATAATGTACAGAATAGTTTTACGACACATCCAGGAATTATTGATTACAAAGGAAAATCATACTTCTTTTATCATAACGGAAGCTTGCCAACTGGAGGCAGTTACAGACGTTCAATTTGTGTAGATTATATGCATTATAACAAAGACGGCACCATTCAAAAAATAATACAAACTACTGAAGGTGTAAGTTCTGTGAAATAAAATCTCATTTTATTTTTTCTTATGAATAATTAATGTTTAAAATATAATTATGTGTAAAAAAAACGAAAGCAGGTATTGGATTAAATTTTCGGTATTTGCAATAATCTTCATCCTTACCACACCAATCTTGGTAATAGGGCAAAATAAAAAGAAGACAGCAAAAACAGAATCCGAAAGACCTCAATATCGAAATCTTTTTAAGGAAGCAGGTTACAATCATACAGCAATAGACAAGAAAGTTGCCAAAGCTTATTATGATGTATTTGAAGGCCCCAATAAGGTATATTTTGAAGAGGGAGATTCTCTGGGATATGTTTCTGATGTTAAAAACAAAGACGCACGTACAGAAGGAATGTCATACGGAATGATGGTTGCTGTTCAGCTCGACAAAAAAGAAGTTTTTGATCGTTTATGGCGCTGGTCAGTAAAATATATGCAACATCAGGAAGGCCCAAGGGAAGGTTATTTCGCGTGGAGCGTAGATCCGAAGACAAAAAAACAAAATTCGCCAGGATCGGCATCAGATGGAGAATTATATTATATAACGAGTCTGCTTTTTGCTTCTAATAAGTGGGGCAACAATACAGGAATTGACTATTACAAAGAAGCCAGAAGAATACTGGATGCCATGTGGAAAAAAGACGGTACAGGCAAGATTTATAATATCATAAATACGGAACACAAACAGATTTCCTTTGTGCCGGAAGGCGGAGGCTATAATTGGACAGATCCTTCTTATCATGTTCCCGCATTTTATGAAATATGGGCATTATATGCAAAAGACGGTCATGAGCAGTTCTATAAAGAATGTGCAGAAGTTTCTCGTAACTTTTTGCATAAAGCATGTCATCCCGTAACAGGTCTGAATTCCGATTATACCGAGTTTTCCGGCGAACCGCATCCAACGCCATGGATGCCTCCTGGATTTCGTTATGATTCCTGGCGTGTTCCAATGAATGTGGCAATGGATTATACTTGGTATGGGAAAGATAAAGAATGGCAGGAAGACTATGCCAGGAGATTTCAAAACTTCTTAAGATCTAAAGGACTGGATACCTTTGAAGATCAATTTAATCTGGATGGATCTACTCCAGAGTTCATCCTTCAGGCTGGGCCTGTTAAAAAACTGAGGCACTCTATTGGGTTAGTAGGAACAGCAGCTACAGCATCACTAGTAAATAAAGACAAAACAAGTATAGATTTTGTCCACGCACTATGGAATGCCAAGCTTGAGCCTTATGAAGATGGCTACTTTGATCCTTATTATGATGGACTGATGTATCTTTTTAGCCTAATGCATCTTAGCGGTAAATATCAAATTATAGTTCCAGAAGTAAAATAACATTAAACAAAAAAACATGAAACAGTATACAATTGTTATCTTATTCGTTTTAGGAGGATTTATAGGTTTTGCACAGACAAAAACTACTGAAATTATCGAAGATTTTAAATCTTCAACGCTTAATCAGCCGGGGCAGGAATATCCGAAAGTTAATTCACAGGGTTATGCCCGATTTCAAATAACAGCTCCCGAGGCTAAATCTGTTGTAGTAAGTCTCGGTTTAGGAGGAGCAAAAGGAGGAACGGTTCTCTCAAAAGATCAGGATGGTTACTGGAAAGGTACTACAGCAGGGGCAATGGATGAAGGTTTTCACTATTACCATGTAACTATTGACGGAGGCATCTTTAATGATCCGGGAGCGCTGAATTTTTTTGGCTCAACACGCTGGGAAAGCGGTATCGAAATTCCAGCACATGATCAGGATTTTTATGCTTTAAAAGAGGTTCCGCACGGAAATGTACAACAGATTCTTTTTCCTTCAAAAAGCACCAATACATCACGAAGAGCTTTTGTTTATACCCCGCCTTCTTATCATAAAGATAAAGACAAAAAATATCCAGTATTGTATTTACAGCACGGCTGGGGAGAAGATGAAACTGCATGGAGCAATCAAGGGCGCGTAAACTTAATTATGGACAATTTGATTGCAGAAGGCAAAATAAAACCATTCATTATTGTGATGACTTACGGAATGACCAATGAAGTCAAATATGGCGGTTTGGCAAGTTTTAAAATAGAGCCATTTCAGACTGTTTTGATAGAGGAGCTGATCCCTTATGTTGATTCAAACTTCCGTACGATTTCCAATCAGGCCAACCGCGCCATGGCTGGTTTGTCGATGGGCGGGATGGAAACACATTCTATTACATTAAATAAACCTGACGTTTTCTCTCACTATGCACTGTTAAGTGGTGGCATTTATAAACCAGAAGAAATTAAAGATAAATCAAAACTTAAGTTGGTTTTTATAAGCTGTGGCAGCCGTGAAAGACCAGAAGGAGTACAGACTGCAGTAAAAATGCTGAAAGATGCAGGTTTCAATGCTGTTTCATATGTCTCTGAAAATACAGGACACGAATTTTTGACTTGGCGCAGAAGCTTTAAAGAATTAGCACCGCTTTTGTTTAGGTAGTATTTTAATTTTCTAAAAAACAAAACATGAAATTATTCCTCTATACAGTTGTTTTAAATTTTGGTATTTATTTCCAGTCAGTTTGTGCTCAGTCAATGGCAGAAGATTTTAAACCTTCATCACTCAATCAGCCCGAAAAAATGTTTCCTCAGGTGAATTCGCAAAGGCGTGTTCGTGCCAGTATTTCGGCACCAAATGCAAACAAAGTACAGCTTGATCTTGGTGGCGTGAAATATGATATGAAAAAAGATAGTAATGGAGTCTGGACAGGAGAATCTAATCCACAGGACGAAGGGTTTCATTATTATCAGTTAAACATAGATGGCGCTTCGGTTCCGGATCCTGGGAGTTTGTATTTTTATGGGGCAGGAAGATGGGGAAGTGGGATCGAAATTCCGTCGGCAGATCAAGATTTTTTTGCTCTAAAAAATGTACCTCACGGTTTGGTAAGCGAAAATATTTACTTTTCAAAACTCACCAATTCTTTTAGACGCTGTTTTGTTTATACTCCAGATGGTTACAACGAAAATATAAAAGCACGTTACCCTGTTCTTTATCTACAGCACGGAAGTTTCGAAGACGAAACTGGCTGGTCTTCGCAAGGAAAGGTAAATTTAATTTTGGATAATTTAATCGCTTCTAAGAAGGCAATACCAATGATTATTGTAATGGATAATGGTTATGCCTATAAGTCTGAAAACAACGAAATAAAAGAGCGTAGCAAACAACGGGAATCTATATTTGAAGATGTTCTTATTCAAGAAGTCGTTCCAATGATTGATGCTAAGTTCCGTACCATTGCCAAACGAGAGAGCAGGGCTATCGCTGGTCTTTCCATGGGAGCCAATCAAACCATGAGGATCATGATGAATCATTTGGATACTTTTTCTTATTATGGAGGATTTAGTGGTACGGCAAATTATCCGAATTCTGATGTTATTGATGTTGCTACATTTTTAGACGGAAAATATAAAGATGGAAATACATTGAACAAGCAGATCAAACTTTTCTGGCTCGGATTAGGAACAAAAGAACCAGCTCCTTTTCCTAAATCAATTGGTGCATTTCGAAATATGCTTGAACAACAGGGAATTAAGTATGTATATTACGAATCGCCTGAAACGGCTCATGAATGGCTTACCTGGCGCAGATGTTTAAATCAGTTTGCATCTCAATTATTTAAATAGATAATGTCGATATAGTTATGGATTGGCTTTGAAAAAATCATTATGCTTTTTCAAAGCCAATCAACTACTAAATTTCATTAATGCAATAAACAACTATGAAAAAAAACTATTTATAATTTTACTTCTATTCATTTTTAATTGCAGTACTTATTGCCAAAGACAAGATAAATCAATAAAGCAACTTTCTGAGACTGAAAACAAAGTATCACTATACGATTTGGATTTGTTAAGGCAAAATAACTTACATGAAAAAGATGCTATTTCCTAAAAGGCTTTTTTATGGGAAAAATTTACAAATACTTCTGGCAACCATTATTTTCAAACTAATTGAAAAAAGTAAGTAAATGATATTATTTTAATTAAATGTTAATATGACACTTTTTGGTATTGTTATACCAGTACAAAGGTTTCTCCCTAGTAGCCAACGTATATAATTCACATAGACACATGGAACTAAGCAGATTGTTTCAAAAAGAATCAATGTAAAGCACGTTTTATGGGTAATAAAATGAATGAAACTTACAGATGGCCGGGATTTCAGTCGGTTATTGTAATTTTAGTACTCATCTTTTTTTAAAATTGTTATTGCGATGTGTCCTCATTGATACGAACATTCATTAACTTTGCAAAATATCCAAAAATGTTTTCCTTATACAGTAGTAGCTAGGTAGATTCAACCGGCATAATTGCGGGATTTGGGAGTTTCCATTGTTGGAACCGTCAAGAATTTGGTATAAATTTAGCGTGCGGAATAGCAGCTTTTTTTATTAATTATGAGCAAAAACATTAGCACAGATTCCGTAAAAAGATTTATTCCCTTGATATTAGCAACTGCAATTTTCATGCAGATGCTGGATTCCACAATTCTCAATACATCTCTACCTGCCATTGCCAGAGATTTGAATGAATCTCCGCTCAATATGCAGAACGCTATTATAAGCTATGTTTTGACATTGGCCTTGTTTATGCCTGTAAGTGGATTTTTGGCAGATAAATTCGGGACAAAAAATGTTTTTATTGCCTCGTTGTTTTTATTTTCTCTTGGTTCGTTATTCTGTTCGTTGTCACAAAATCTTACTCAATTGGTTATTTCCAGGGTATTTCAGGGTGTTGGCGGGAGCTTGATGACGCCAGTGGGAAAATTGGCGCTCATTAAAACATTTAACAAAAAAGAACTTCTCAAAGCAATTAATTATGCTATTATTCCTGCCTTGATCGGACCTGTTTTGGGGCCTTTGGTCGGCGGATATCTTGTGGATTATCTATCTTGGCATTGGATTTTTTTGATTAATATTCCTATTGGTGTTTTAGGAATTATTTTAGGTCTAAGATACATGCCCAATTATAAATCGCCAGTCATCGATTTTGATTTGAAAGGGTTTCTCATTTTTGCCACGGCATCTTTGTTGCTTTCCATTTCATTAGAACTATTCGGGAATGCAAATTATATTACGCCTGTTTTATTTGGATTTTTACTTGGATTTCTGATGTTGTTTTTCTATTACAGACATGCTAGAAAAGACAATAATCCTATTTTTCCGCTTAATCTTTTTCAGGTACGCACATTTCGGGTTGGCATTTTAGGGAATTTAGCGACAAGGTTAGGAATCAGTTCCATTCCGCTTCTGATTCCTCTGATGATTCAGATTGCTTATGGCCAGTCGGCATTTACTTCAGGTTGGATTGTGGCGCCAATGGCACTTACATCGATTTTTGGGAAATCAGTTGTTATTAAAATCTTGGATAAATTTGGCTATAGATTAACATTGATGGTTAATACTTTTATCATTGGTTTCCTGATTTGCTGTCTGGCAATACCTGGTATTCACAGTTCCATTTATTGGTATGTGCCTATGCTGTTGTTGCTTGGATTTTTCAACTCGATACAGTTCACATCAATGAACACGATTACCATTGCCGATCTCAGAATTTATCAGACCAGCAGTGGTAATTCGTTGGTTTCTGTCAATCAGCAGTTTGCAATAGGATTCGGGATTGCATTTGGACTGATTATTCTAAAAATTTTCGAAGGCGATACAAAGCTCATTCGTAACGAAATTCATAATGCTTTCCGATATACATTTCTCGTTGTGGGCTTTCTCACGATTCTGTCCGGTCTGGTTTTCCGAAGACTAAACTTCAGAGACGGTGATAATTTGAAATCGACATAGATGATAATCATAATAGATTTGCCTTCATCAATTTTATATTAGGTTTTGGTTCCATTTCAACCATTACCACAAAGCATCGAACCGCTACTTGCCCATTTAACTGATACGACTAACATCGACAGAAACAAAAAATGAAATCAAATCAAACGCTAAAAATAATTCTTGTCATTTTTCTAAGCTTTGCTGCTTACTATATGCTCTTTTTAAGCTTCAAGCTTATAAAAGTTGAACTCGACAAAATTACTCATGAAGGATTGATTAGTTATATACTAACATATTTGATGATTGGAATTCCGATTTTTGCTGGAACATTTTTAATTGACAAATCAACAAGTATTTTTAAAAATCTCGGACTTTCCTCAAGTATTTTTACTGCGATATGGACAAGTTTATTGTTTGTTTTGCCAATGTTTGTTGGCGGTTTGTTATTTTTTAAATTTAACCCACAGATTGATATTCAAAATTTAATTGCAGGGACTATTGTTGCTGGCTTTATGGAAGAACTTTACTTTAGAGGTTTTTTATTTGGACAAATATTTCGAAAGACTAACTTAGGTTTTATACCATCCATAATTGTGGGAGCTTTCATTTTCGCTTTAGGACATTTGTATCAAAGTCAGAATATAAGTGAACTACTCGGGATTTTTATGATTACCTTTTCAGGAGCAATCTTTTTTGCTTGGCTTTTCGTAGAGTGGAATTATAATTTGTGGATTCCTATTTTGACACATACTTTGATGAACTTATCTTGGAACTTATTTCAGATTGACAATTCTGCATTAGGCGATATTACAGCGAATATTTTTAGAGGTTCGACTATTCTAACAGCTATACTATTTACAATTTTGTACAAGAAAAATAGAAATAAGAAATTAATAATTAACAGGCAGACATTAATACTGAAAAAGAAGAGAGATTCAAATCTGCCGGTACTGTAGTAAAACGCAATTATTTTCTTAACGCTGGAGCCGGATTGATTATTTAGAAATGAAATAGGGTATAATATCCTCTCTTGATTGTGTAAGGATATTTTGAGTATATTGAAAATTTTGCTCACCATACTTTTTTTGAATTCCAATGAAAAAATCGATCAATTTTACCAAAAAAAGACCGACACGAAGTCGGTTTGATTGAAGAACAGGACTTTGCCACCAAGATGAAGTCTAAAAATGTCAGAAATGATAAATTGAAAAATAATCATTCTACGAGGAGAATGTTCGTTATTTTCTTTCTGTGATGTCCCGTATTTGTACAGGATAGCGTTCGCCTACTATTTTAATTGCCGCTAATGCAGTATTTATTTTAGTTAAATCTTCATTCGAAAGAGAAATATTTATTGCTCCAATGTTTTCTTGCAGACGGTGCAATTTTGATGTGCCTGGAATAGGAACAATAAACGGTTTTTGAGCCAATAACCAGCCCAATGCAATTTGAGCAGGTGTGGCGTTTTTGTCAGCAGCGATAGACACCACCAAATCTACTAGTGCCTGATTTGCAGCTCGGTTTTCTTTACTGAAACGGGGTAAAATGTTTCTGGTATCGGCTTTGTCTAATTCTACATCTGAATTTATCGTTCCCGTCAAAAAACCTTTGCCTAAGGGACTAAAAGGAACAAAGCCTATTCCTAACTCTTCTAGAAGTGGAATGATTTCATTTTCGGGTTCACGATAAAACATCGAATATTCGCTTTGCAAAGCCGAAACAGATAAAACGGAGTGTGCCTTTCTGATGGTTTCGGCATTAACTTCAGAAAGTCCAAAGTACTTTACTTTTCCTTCCTGAATTAAATTTTTTACGACCCCTGCAACATCTTCAATCGGAACATTCGGGTCAGGTCTGTGCTGGTAAAACAGGTCAATCACATCGGTTCTTAGTCTTTTCAAAGAAGCTTCGGCAACGGCTCTGATATTTTCTGGACGACTATCTAAACCTTGCCTTACATCCCCATTTTTTAAACCAAATTTCGTAGCCATCACAACTTGCTTGCGCACCGGTTCCAATGCTTCTCCCAGCAACAATTCGTTTTCGCCGTAGCCTTGAGCAGTATCGAAAAAAGTAATGCCTTGTTCAACCGCTGTACGAATTAATCTGATGCTTTCTTCTTTTGATGGAGCAGTTGGAAAACTCAAACCCATTGCTCCGAAACCTAATGCAGAAACTTCTAATCCACTATTGCCTAATTTTCTTAATTTCATTTTTTCTCGATTTTAAAATTTGATAAAAACAAAGTTGACTCAATAAAAAATGAAATCATTTGCCAAATGGCAAAAAGCGATTTACCTGACATTTTTTCTAATTCTGCTTAAAGATGATTGCGTAATTCCCAAATAAGAAGCAATGTAAGATAACGGTACACGATTAACCAATGTGGGGAATTTTTGTATAAAATCAAGATAGCGTTCTGCTCCATCTTGCGAAACCAACTCACTTCTTCGTGCAATTTTTTCATTGTGGTGTTTGGTGATTATTTTTTGAACAATACTATCCCAGCCAATAATTGTATCTAAAATCTCCCTCCAATCTTTTCTTGTGAAAACGACCAGATTACAATCCGTAATCGCCGAAAGATACTCAGAAGGCGTGTAAACTTCATCAATCGTATTGCCCGATAAAATCAGATGATTTTCATCAATAAAATATCTTGTAATTTCCTCTCCTTTATTATTGTAATAATACACACGTATAACACCGTCCGTAAGAAATCCAATTTGTTTTACAGTTTTTCCTGCTTCCCAGTAATATTCGTCTCTGCTAAGATCTATTTCTGTCCCTTTACTTCTAATAAGATCAATTTGCTGTTTATTCAAATTACCAAACTGCAAGATGTATTCAATAAACTTATCCATTTCACAAAGTTAAAAATTGTAGTTTATAAGGGATTTGCCATTTGGCAAAATCAATTGAACGAATTTCTAAATTCAATCGGGCTTTGTTTGGTCTTCGTTTTAAACAATTTGCTAAACGATTGCATATGCTCAAAACCTAATTCATAAGCAATTTCGCTTACTGTTAAATCAGTTGTTGACAGTTTTTCCTTTGCCTTTTCAATCAGCTTTTCGTGAATATGCTGTTGAGTCGAAAGTCCGGTCAATTGTTTCAATAAACTGCCTAAATATTTGGCGGAAATGTATAGCGAATCGGCTACAAATTGAACAGTAGGCAAACCTTTAGAAGCTGTTTCTTGGTTGTTGAAATAGTTTTCTAAAATGTCTTCCAACTTGCCTAATATCTGATGATTGGTTATTTTTCTTGTAATAAATTGGCGCTCATAAAAACGTTGCACATAGGTAAAAAGCAATTCCAATTGGGCAATAATTACATCCTGACTGAATTTATCAATATTAGCATTGTACTCGTTGCGAATATTTTCAATGATACCGTTTATCATTGTCTCTTCTTTGTCAGAAAGGAACAATGCTTCGTTTGTTGCATAACCAAAATATTCATATTGTTTTATCTTTTTTGCTAGCGGTGTATTCCACAAAAAGTCGGGATGAATGAAGAGCATCCAACCTTCTAAATTGGCCGGAATACCACCTTCCTCACCACGCAAAATCTGTCCGGGAGCCATAAAAGCCATCAGACCTTCATCAAAATCATATTTTTGTTGTCCATACAATAAATTATTGCAACCACGTTTCAGCGATACGGTATAAAAATCGAAAATAACGGTCTTTATATCCGAATCGTTGGTAAATTTTGAAACATCAACAATACTAATTAAGGGATGTTTCGGTTTTTCTAGTCCTACAATTCGATGGCCCTCTGTGATAGATTTTATTCTAAAGGGAGTTTTCATTTATACTAATTTTTTAGAAAGGGATATTTTAGCCAAATCAACACCAAAGGCAAGAGTAAAAACGGAATTTCCATAAATGCGATTTTAAAATTGCCAGCATTAATAGCCAGTGCCATAATGATTACGATGGAAATTGCATTAAGGATATTGCCTAATAAAAATGTTTTGGGAAATAAAAGCAATGTACCTATGAGCAACATTGCAATGCCCATTGCTGGAACAAATGTTGGTTTGATGCCCAACTCAGCCATCATTTTGAGAGATTCCTGATGGTTTTTTACATTAAAGGAATCCCAGCCGTGTTTGAATGAGAGCCCTACAGAAACCAATAGCAAAATGAGAGAAATAATATTTTTTATCATTGCTGTCGTTTTAGTTGATTATAAAATTGTTCAATAAATATCCCATTACTATCCCAACTGGAATACCAATTAAAGCGCCTCTCAAGGCTTTTTTTGCTTTATTTGGAAATTGGCTTTTATATTTTAAATATAAGAAAAATCCAATTGGCGGCAACATCTGAGAAATCATAAACAAAAAGTTTGACAAACGGTCTTTGGTGCTGTTATTTTCCATTTTATGATTTTTATTCATTAATTCTTTTAAATTCCATTGTTTTTCCTAAGAGAGATATTCCCAAATAACCGCGAAAATGCAGTTCGTTTGCCGATTTCAATTTAGCATTTAAACTATATGTGTTACCATTGCTAGGGTTGTACAATTTTCCACTGCTGTATTGACCATCAGCGTATTTTAGATTTGTCACATTGATAATTCCTTGTCTGGAGCGATTTTGCATAGATCTGTTTGGATTGTTAAAATCCTTCTTTGGTGTTTTTCCATCGGCTTCATACATATTGGATTCCCATAAAAGTTTTCCAAAATATTTTCCGTCTTGCTTAAAAATATCGAACTTAAGTTTTACATCTCCATCTACACTTTCCCATTGCCCAATGATTTTATCGGCTGGCTGCTGGGCAAAACTTGCAATTGCAACTAGCGACATTATGATTGCAAAAAATATTTTTTTCATAATTATTTGTTGTCTTTAAGTTTTTTAATTGCTTTAAACTCACTGTGTCCAACTTTCAACATTACGTTTGGTAATAATCTTGCGAAAAATTGTATTATTTTGATGGTAAACGGTTTCAGTTCTTTTTTGTCTTTTAAAAGTCCATCAATCGATATTTTTACCATTTTGTCGGCAGTCATCATCATTGCCGGATTCGGTTGTTTTATCCATTCATTTTGTAAATTGGTGATCACTCCAGGAGGAATCATTTCAAAAACGCTCACATTAGTATCTTGTAATTGCAATCGTAAAGCTTGGGTGTAAGCTCGAACGCCGGCTTTTGTGGCACTGTAGATTGGCGCAGGAGAATAACTCATAAATGCAATTCCGGAGGAAACATTCACAATACCTGCTGATTTTTGTTTGAGCAAATGTGGTAGAAACTGATGCACCATTTGTACGGTTCCGGTTAAGTTGGTGGCGATTTCTCGGTTGATGTTTTCTAAATCAATTGACTTATCTTTCAAGTCGATCAATCGCATCATTCCTGCGTTGTTAATGATGAGGTTTAAATCAGGAAACAGCGTAGTCACGGCATCAAATAAATCATTAATATCTTTAGGGCAGCTCACATCGCTTTGAAAAGTATGCACATTGGGAAACTGTTTTTTAGTTTCGTCTAACGCATCTTGTTTTCGTCCAGTAACGATTATGGTTGCACCAATTTCAGTTAGTTGTTTCACAAACTCTAAACCTATTCCGCTGGTACCTCCAGTGATTAGAATAGTACTATTTTTTAAATCCATATTTCTGATATTTTCTTGAAGCAAAGTTCAATAGAAATCAAAAAGTAGATGTAGCCAAAAGTCGGATTGTTGTAGTGAAAAAGGAATATTCCTTTTCTAGTTAATGATTTCATAAGGCAACTACTGCTAGAAAATGCTATTGACCGCCATTTTCTTATAGCTACTCCATCAAATTTTTTTTTCGCTCTAATCAAATGTTTTTCCATCATCATTAATTTTAATTGTTCAAGTATAACTTGAACTAAATGAGATTCCTTGAGAAATTGATATGTTTTCAATGAAAAACGCCAAAGCAATTTTTCAGTACAAAAAAGACCGATTGGTTTATTTTTTTTATATTTTTGTCATCTGAACTTTAAGAAAATGAATTTTGAAATTTTAAAATATAAAACCGAATATAAAGAGAGTATTCTAAGAGTTTGGCAACAATCAGTTTTGTCAACTCATCATTTTTTAGCAAAAGAAGATTTTCTGCAGATCAAAGCAATGCTTCAGGAATTCGATTTTACAAAACTGGATGTTTTTTGTCTCATGATGGACAAAATTATTACTGGTTTTATTGGGATACAAAATCAAAAAATTGAAATGCTATTTTTAGATCCCCAAATTATCGGAAAAGGTTATGGAGAACAGCTGGTAAACTTTATCCGCTCCAATTATCAGGTTAATTTGGTAGATGTTAATGAACAGAATAATAATGCGAAACTGTTTTATGAGAAAATGGGATTTGAGGTATATGACCGAAATGAACTCGATGATATGGGAAAAAACTATCCCATCCTGAAAATGAAACTAAAAGAGGTCTGAGAAATTTTAATCAACCCAAAAGAAAGGATAATTTTTAAAAAGAAATTAAATCAATATTTTATCTTTTCTCATTTTAAATTTGTTTTACAATAAAGTCTATTAGTAAATGAAAATGTCAAAGTCTGAAAATACCAAACAGCTTATCATAGAAAAAACGGCCTCTATATTCAATACAAAAGGTTATGCCGGCACTTCTATTAATGATTTAATGGATGCAACAGGATTTTCAAAAGGGTGTATTTATGGCAATTTTGAAAACAAAGACGAAATTGCTTTAAACGCTTTTGATTATAATTTTGGCAAGATTACCAAACACATGAAAGATCGTATCCTAGCCAAAGAAAATGCTATCGAAAGGTTATTGGTTTATCCTAGTACATATAAAAATTATTACAGATATCCCTATTTACAGGCGGGCTGTCCAATTTTGAATACCGCTACAGAAGCAGACGATACGCATCCAAAGCTTAAAAAAAGCGCACAAAAAGCACTTGATCTTTGGAAAACATCGATTGAAAATCAAATAAAACGTGGTATCCTCAGAAAAGAAATCAAAGAAGATACTGATCCTGTTGAAATTGCAGTGGTAATGATTTCTATAATAGAAGGAGCTTTTATGCAGTCAAAAGTAAATAATAGCATGACCGAATTGAAGATAGCAATGTCGTTTTTGGAAAGGGTGATTATGCAACTGAAGGCTTAATTTTTTTCGCTATAAAAAAGACCGATTGGTTTGTTTTGATTTTTAAAAATGTTAAAAAATAGATGAATATGGAAGAATTTGATATCGCCATTATAGGCTCAGGCCCCGGAGGATATGTTGCAGCAATCAGAAGTGCACAACTGGGTTATAAAACAGCTTTAATCGAAAAGTATGGCACCTTGGGTGGCACCTGCACCAATGTGGGGTGTATTCCTGCCAAAGCGCTGTTGGACAGCACACATCATTACTCAGATGCAATGAAGAACTTTAGCAGGCATGGAATTGAATTTTCGGATGTCAAGCTAAACTTTGAGCAGCTCTACAAACGCAAGGGCGAAGTGGTTCGCAAGAATACGCAGGGGTTGGAATTTCTCATGAAAAAAAACAAGATTACCGTGTTGCGAGGAACGGCTTCTTTTATAAGCAGCAAGCAGGTCAGGATTGTGCATGCCGATAGCGAGGAGACTCTTATCAGATCAAAGAAATACATTATTGCAACAGGATCGAAGCCTGCCACCATTGCCGGAGTTGCCATTGACAAAGAAAGGATTATCACTTCTACCGAAGCATTGGATATGAAAAAGAAGCCCCAGAGCATAGCCATTATTGGAGGAGGTGTGATAGGCGTTGAAATGGCTTCGATCTTCAATAGAATAGGGACCAAAGTAACAATTTTGGAGTATGCCGATAATCTGATTGCTAATATGGACCGAGAGCTTGGAAGCGCCATGGCTAAAATTCTAGCGAAACAGGGAGTGGAAATCAGATTGGAGCAGGCGGTTTTTAAAGCTGAAAATCTGGGAGATATGGCCAAGGTATATTTTAGAAGCAAGCAGGGCGGACAAGAAGAGCTGATAGCAGATTATGTGTTGGTTGCTGTCGGCAGAAAAGCCTTTACAGCTGATTTGGGACTTGAAAATACCGATGTGGCATTAAATACCGGTGGCACGATCAGGGTAAATGAGCTGCTAGAGACAGACCAAGAGGGCATTTATGCCATTGGAGATGTAATCGGCGGTGCCATGCTAGCTCATAAAGCCGAAGAGGAAGCTATATTTGTTATAGAGCGAATAGATGGACAAAAGCCACATATTGACTATAACCGCATTCCGTCTGTGGTTTACACATGGCCGGAAGCGGCTTCTGTGGGAGCTACGGAAGAAGAGTTACAGAAAAAGGGAATTGCATACCAGGTGGGCAGATTTCCATTTTCGGCAAATGCCAGAGCTAGGGCAGGAATGGACGAGGAAGGCTTTGCCAAAGTGCTTTCCGATCCTAAATATGGCGAACTGTTGGGCGTACATGTTATAGGTGCAAGAGCGGCAGATCTAATTGCGCAGGCAGTTACAGGTTTGGAGTATGAGGTTACGGCCAAGGATATGGCTTCAATCTGCTATGCACATCCGACCTATTCTGAAGTGATGAAGGAGGCATATAGGATTTCATCAGGCGAAGCTTCAATTAATATTTAAAAAGCAACGCGCTATCGGCGCAATGCAGGCAGGATTTGAAGGAGAAAGATGGGCAGAGAGTGTCCGTCTTTTTTTTATGCCGAGCAGTGGCATAAAACTTTAAACAAATTCTCTGTCGAGCTCAAGAATGAATTTTCATTTACTTGATTAATCCTTTCTGGAGATCTTTTTTTTTAATAATAATTGAACCTAAAGTTGCAAAGGTTTTGATTTTACTGGATTTTTGCTTGTTTAAAATATCTTGTGCCATGCTTCTGCCACAAAAAGGAAGAGGCAAATCTATTAAAATCGCCTTAGCTTTTTGTGGCACTTTTGGAAGTAGCTCCATTTCCTCTGCGCGACGAGTGTGCCACAAAGATTTTGTTCGTTTTTTATAAATATTGGAAAACGAGCATAAAAGACAAAACCCTGCAAATCAAACGATTTGCAGGGTTTTCTGTAAATTTTAGCCTTTTTTGTAAACTTTGAAAAGTCTATTTTTTAGCTTCCAGCGGAGGAAGAGGGATTCGAACCCCCGGACCTGTTACAGTCAACAGTTTTCAAGACTGCCGCATTCGACCGCTCTGCCATTCCTCCAGTAAGACGCAATCATTTTCTCATTGCGGGTGCAAAGATAAAATGTTTTTTCGAATGCAGAAAATTTTTTGATACTATTTATGAATAAAAATATGCATCGTCAGAGAATAAAGAAATTATGAGCAATTTTAGGATAAATGGCTTTTAAATCTATTGGTATTTGAATATTTTAAGCAGGATTATCCGCCACATATCAAAAAACTTCTTGCTAGAGTCCGTTCAATTTAGAAGTATTGCGAAGACAGAAAATAGATTTAAGACGAACAATTAAACTGTGTAGCCATAGATAGAGACTACGATAAAATAAATAATAAAAACCGCATAATCTGCGAAAGCGAGGTTTTGGTTCATTGTTAGTAGTATTTTGTAATTAAAAGGCTTTAATAGTTAATTGTGTATATAGTGAAGAAAATTATTTGTCAAATGTTAGCATTCTTCCAATTATGTTTAGGCGTCCAGTCTGAACATCGGAAGAACCATCGGGTTGCTTTCCTCCAACTGAAATTGTAAACCATCCTGGTTCTACAACTCTTTGTTTTTTCTTATTGATTAATGATAATTGTCTTGGAGTCAAAATAAAATCAACAGTTTTAGTTTCACCTTTCTTTAGACTAATGCGTTCGAAACCTTCCAATTGGATGATTGGACGAGGTGTTGAAGCTTTTTCATCTTTAATATACAATTCCACTACTTCTTCGCCGTCACGGTCTCCAATATTGGTTACGTCAACAGACACTTTCAAATCTTTATCTGCTGTTGCAGTTGATGGAAGCTGTAAATTACTGTATTTGAATTTGGTATAACTCAAACCAAAGCCAAACGGATACAAAGGTGTCTTGTCAAAATAGCGGTAAGTACGGCCTTTCATATCATAGTTTTCAAAAGCAGGAAGCTGATCTACCGATTTATAATACGTGACAGGTAATCGTCCTGCCGGATTGTAATCGCCAAAAAGAACATCAGCAATGGCATTTCCTCCCTGTTGCCCTGGATATCCTGCTGTTAGGATCGCGGGAACATTATCATTTGCCCAGTTAATGGAAAGTGCGCTTCCGTTGATTAAAACCAAAACAAGAGGTTTTCCGGTTGCAACCAAGGCTTTCATTAATTCTTCCTGATTGGCTGGTAAATTAAGGCTTGTACGATCACCACCTTCAAAACCATCAGCTTCGACTTTCATTTCTTCGCCTTCCAGACGTTCGTTTAATCCTAAAACCAAAACTACTGCATCTGCTTTATTGGCGGTTTCAACAGCTTCTTTCAAAACATTTTCTTGGGGCTCTGCCCATAAAAGTTGCGCTATGGCATCGCCATAGAAGTTTTGATATTTTACCTCTATTTTATATTTCCTTCCAGCTTCTAGTTCAATTTTCTGCGGACGAATTCTTGGATGATGATTGTTTTTTCCTCCCGTTGATTTTCCAGTTTCAATCTCAACAGTCATAAAAGGTTTTGCCCAGTCTGATATTTCGTAAACTCCGGATTTCGGTACAGTAAGATAACCGGACCATTTTACACTGTAATTCCCCATTTTCATTCTTGGATCGGGAGTATTAATGTCCCAGTGAAAATCTATATTATCATCATTACGGACAAAAAGAGGTTTTCCTTCCCATTTGCTGTTATCATAATATTCGCCAGTTAAACCTTGTTTTCCGTTTTCATTTTGAAAATAAACAGATGGAATAACCGTCATTTCCGGAACACCTTTGGCAAGATCAGTTCCTTTTGCGTACAATACTTTAGTATTAGGTTCTATTTTATTTTGAATGCCTTTTAAAACTGTTACAGGATTACTTGGTACGCCGCTGTAATTGCCCCATAAAGATTGTACATCATCTGCATTTGGTCCAATTACTGCAACTGTTTTTAAGTTTTTAGAAAGCGGTAAAGCATTATTTTGATTTTTTAGAAGAACGATACTTTTTTGTGAAGCTATTCGAGCCAGCCAGTCATTAGCAGCGTTATTGTTGACTGAAAACGGAATCTGTGCATAAGGAACAATTTCGTCCGGATCGAACATTCCTAATTTAAAGCGGGCTGTAAAAAGGCGTTTTATAGTTAAATCGATATCGGCTTCCGAAAGCAGTTTACGATCCAGAGCTTCTTTTAAAGCTTTGTAACTGCTGCCACATTCCAAATCTAAGCCCTCTTTTACGGCAAGAGCAGAAGCAGATGCCGCGTCATTTGTAATTTTATGATATTTCCAAATATCTGTAACAGCACCGCAATCTGAAACAATATAACCCTGAAAACCCCAATCATTTCTAAGAATATTAAACAAAAACGGACTAGCACTGCAAGATTCTCCTCTAAAACGATTATAAGCTCCCATGACAGAATAAACGCTTCCATCTTTTACAAGAGTTCGGAATGCGGGTAAATAGGTTTCATACAAATCAATATCGCTGACATTCGCATTGAACTCGTGACGGGAAGGTTCCGGGCCGGAATGTACCGCATAATGTTTGGCAGTCGCTACTACTTTTAAATATTTTGGATCGTTTCCCTGAAGCCCTTTTACATAATTAAGCCCCAATTGACCAGTTAAATAAGGATCTTCTCCATAAGTTTCATGTCCGCGTCCCCAGCGTGGATCGCGAAAAATATTGACATTTGGAGACCAAAACGTCAATCCCTGATACATGCCGTGCTGTCCTAGTCGAAGATACTCGTGATGTTTGGCACGTGCTTCGTCTGAAATCGCATTGGCAACATCCAAAACTAATTGTTTGTCCCACGAAGAGGCAATCGAAATAGACTGCGGGAAAACAGTGGCAAATCCTGCTCTTGCAACTCCATGAAGTGATTCATTCCACCAATTGTATGCTGGAATTCCGAGACGCTCAATTGCTGGGGCAGAATCCATCAGCTGACTGATTTTTTCCTCTACAGTCATTCTGGAAACTAAATCATTTACACGCTGTTCAATAGGTAAGTTAGGATTTTTAAAGGCAAGGTTTTCCTGTGCGAAAGTGGTTAATGTAGCAAAGTTTAGCATTAACACCAATTTGTATACTTTTTTCATCAAATTATTTGGATGTTTTTTGGTTTGATAGTTATTCTTTTTTTAATATGGTTTTTTCGTAAGTGTTTAGAACATTAGAAAATACAAAATTAAATCTTAATATTTTTCAGCTGAGTATTAATTGCTATTTAAAGGGTGCTGTAAAGCTTGAAGCTTATTTTTATCATTTTGATACTGAGAAGCAAAGGGGGATAAATTGCTAATTAAAGGAGGACATTCTGCTATTTAAGCCTTCAGTTCTAGGTTAGGTAAAGAATTTTGATATTTTTGTTATTCCTGCCAAAATGAAAAACTTACCATGTTGAAACATACTTTACTCGTCTTTTTATTTTCTTTTATCTGTACTAAAGGTACATCTCAGCCTCAGGGCGTTTTGACTCATTTTTCCAATGACGGTAAGTTAAGCCAGTCAAGAGTTTTGGGAATTCAGCAGGATAAAAAAGGATTTATCTGGCTGGCTACTTTTAATGGTCTGATTCGTTATGATGGAAATACATTTAGAAAATTTAAAGTCGGGCAGGAAGATGTTTCGTTGAATATACAATCCAATCGTGTTTCAAAATTTCTTTTTGATGCTAATGGAAGAATCTGGATTCAGTCGGAAAAGAATGATGTTTACTATTTTGATAGCAATCAATTAAAGTTTCATAATCCGATTGAAGAGAAACCTGATAATGTGGTTTTTGAGCAATTCAAAATCATGCGTTCGGGCAGAACATGGCTTTTTCCAAAAGATAAAAACGAAATGATAGCTTTTGAAAGTAACGGACAAATTAGAAAAGTTAGTTTCGACAACACCAGACATTTTGGAAAAATTACAGATGTATTGGAAGATAAGAGAGGTGTAACCTGGTTTTTGTCCAGTAAAGGACTTTCAAGATTAAATAAAGGAGCTAAACAGCCCGAATATTTCTTTAATAATGCGTCAGAACATACAGGAAAAGGAAATTCGTTTAATATTGCTGTTGAGACAAAAGACGATCTTTGGTTTGGAGGTAATCATGGGAAATTTATCAGATACAATAAAAAATCAACTACATTTTTTGATCTAGATTTAGGAATTCAAGATGATATTCTGCTTTTAAAAGAAATAGGTGATAGCAAAATATTAATTGTAAAAAAGAAGGAAGGTTTCTGTACTTATGATATAAAAACAGGGAAATTCAATAATTACAATAGTACTTCACTAGCAGGTCTTCCGCAGGAAAGCATTAATTTTTTAGGACTTACAGCTTTACGCCGATTTTGGTTTGATACCCCAAATTCAGGAATATTTATGTTTGATCTGATGACCGAAAACTTGAAGAAACTGGAAGTAGATCCCAGCGAGCCTTCTACGGCAGCTGGCAGACAAAAAAGTTTTCTGCTGGCATCCCCTAATGGAACAGTCTGGCTTCAGTCTGGTAAAGGTGCTTTTTCGTATTGGGATGAAAAACAGAACAGATTGTTTTCTGTTATCAGATGCATCAAAGAATCCAAAGAAACATTTTCGGATGTAATGCATACGGCAGCGTTTGATAAATTGGGAAATCTTTGGTTTTGTTCTCATAAACAAGGTTTAGACTTGATTGTATTTAATAACAGTAATTTTCTAAAATTAAATTTAAGCGCGTCAGGAAATCATAAAAAACACAATGTAAGAAGTTTGATGGAAGACCGAGAGAAAAATCTCTGGGTCGCCAGTCGTGATGAGAAAATTGAAATTTTTGATGCACAGAAAAAAAGAATTGGAAACTTAGGCTCAGACGGTACTTTGTCTTCAAATAGTCCGGGCTGGGGAGCCGATATTTACAGTATGATGCAGGATGCACAAGGAAGAATATGGATTGGAACAAGAGGAAATGGCGTTTTCTGTCTGACCCCAAAACCGCTTGCTTTGAGCTTTTCTGTGAAACAGTACAAATATGATAAAGACAATATATACAGCATAAGTTCTGATGATATCTATAAAATTTTTCAATCTTCAAATGGCCAGATATATTTGGCAACTTGGGGAGGCGGACTTAATTTGATTAAAGAATCGGCTGGGAAAACGAGTTTTATCAGTTATCGTAATGAACTTAAAAATTATCCAATCGGTAGAGCAGATAAAGTTCGTTCGGTTGTAGAAACCAAGGATCATAGAGTTTTCTTTGTTTCCTCTTATCGATTATTTTCTTTATCTGGTGAAAAACTATCGGCAGATAAAATGCAGTTTAAAGATCATTTTCAGGCTTCAGGAAATGATATTTTGGATATTATAGTGACTTCAGAAGGAAAACTGGCATTATCTACAAATGGAAAAGGATTGATTCTGGTTGATATCAATAAATATGATCAGATAAAAGAGGAAACATTTTGGAGTGAAAACTTCGGATTTCCTTTAGAAGGTGTTGTAGGAATGCAGGAAGATAAATTTGGAAAAATATGGCTCATGGGCGATAACCAGATTGTTCGTTTTGATCCAAAAGACAATAGCAGCGAAACTTTTCCAGAATTAAAATCGATTATAGGAACCGAAATATTCTCAGAAGCAACAAAATGCAGATTATCCAATGGTGAAATAGTGGCTGGTTATTCAGATGGAATAATTTATTTTAAGCCGGAAGCCATTAAATCTTCGAAATTTAAACCTTATTTAGCGATCTCTGGATTTTTGGTTAACAATAAAGAATTATTTGAAGTAAATCCAGAGACACCAAAGAATCCTGATCTTTTAACTGATGTTACTTTAAAACACGATCAGAATTTTTTTAGAGTTCAGTTTTCGGCTTTGGATTATATTAAAAATGAGAATATTGTTTATCGATATAAATTGGAAGGAATCGATAAAGACTGGAATTATCTAAAAGGAGGTCAGTCGATTAACTATACTAATTTGGGAAGAGGAACGTATAACTTAATAGTATCTTCGACAAATGGACATAATTTGTGGCTGGATAACGAAAGACAAATCAAGATAACGATTAAGCCTTCTATTTGGGGAACTTATTTTGCTTATTTCTGCTATTTGGTATTTGCTGTTGGTTTGTTTTTATTGGTGAGACGTGCGATTTCTACAATACTAAAACTGCGAAATGATGTACGGGTAGAGAAAGAGGTTAGCGCCTTGAAACTAAACTTCTTTACTGATATTTCGCATGAAATCCGTACACCACTTACGATGATTACCGCTCCTTTAGAAGTGATGCTTTCAGATAATAAGCTGGATGAATCGGCAAAATCGCAGCTTCGAATTATTGAAAAATACAGCAATAAATTATTGAATTTAGTCAATCAGATTCTCGATTTTAGAAGAATGCAGGACAGAAAGCTGGAAGTTCGCGAAATTGATTTAGGCGAATTTGTAAAAGAAGTTTGCGAGGGTTTTACAGAAGTAAGTCTGCGCCGAAATATACAATTGAAAGTGAGTATCAGTCAAACCAAACCCCATATTTGGGCAGATCCTGATAGTCTGGATAAAATTTTGGTAAATTTGCTTTCCAATGCTTTTAAATATTGTAAAAAAGGAAATGTTATTGAAGTAAAAGTTGAGGAAACCGAGAAAAAGGTTTGTTTAAAAGTAATTGATAATGGCCCTGGAATTAGTGCGGTGGTTCAGAAGAAACTATTTGTACGTTTTTCTAATTACAATGAAAATCCTTTTAATCCAAGCACTGGAATCGGTCTTTCGATTGTAAAAGATTCGGTTGAAAAACACGGAGCGGAAATTTCAGTTGAAACCAAATTAGGAAAGGGAAGCAGCTTTGAAATAAATTTCCAAAAAGGATACGATCATTTTTCTGATGATGTTGAAATTCATTTTGAAGATACAGAGGAACATTTTACAGAAGATATTCAACAGAATGAAATAGTAAATGAGGAACCAATCACAGAAGAAATAAGAGAAAAACCAGTTGGTTTAATAGTAGAAGATGATCCCGAATTGAGAAATTTTATTCTTTCTATTTTAAAAGAGGATTATACTATTTATACCGCCGAAAATGGAGAAGAGGGTCATATGAAAGCGGAGGAATTATCACCGGATTTTGTAATTAGTGATATCATGATGCCGGAAATGGATGGGATAGAAATGCTCAAAATTATTCGAAACAACTTTGCAATCAGTCACGTTCCAGTTATTTTATTGAGTGCAAAAACGGCTATCGAAAGCAAATTAGCCGGAATGGAATATGGAGCCGATGATTATATTACAAAGCCTTTTAATGTGAGTTTCTTAAAAGCAAGAGTAAAAAATGTTCTGGAACAGCGTATTCGTCTACAGCAGCTGTACTCAACAGGAAGTATTGCACAAATTGCAAAAGAAGAGCCTTTACAGATTTCGGAGAAAGACAATAAATTTATGCTGAGAGTCATAGAACTTGTAAAAGAAAATATTTCTAAAACCGATTTTTCCGTAGATGAATTAGGAAAATTGATGTGCATGTCACGCGCCAGTTTTTTTAATAAACTGAAAGATGTTACTGGAGTTTCTCCAGTTGTTTTTATAAGAGACATGAAATTAAATGAAGCGGCGAATCTGCTGAAAAATGAAGATTTATTAATTAAAGAAATCTGCTTTGAAGTCGGTTTCAGTGATTTGAAATATTTCGGAAAATGTTTTAAATCAAAATACAATTATACTCCTGCGGAATATCGCAGGCAATTTCGCTGAAAATAGTATTTAAAAACTGATTTTTGAACTCGTTACTTGTAGTAACGAGTTTTTTGTTTTTAAGAATTTCTTTGTTGTGATATGTATTTTTATTTGTGAATATTTTTTTACATAAAATAAAAAATGGTATTGATAATTAGTAAAAACCTATGTTTTTAAGGTGAAATAGCGATTTAACCCTTTTCGAAAAGCAAAATTTACCCCTCAATACAATACGCTATATCTAGTTTTGCTTCATAATCGGAAATGATTTTACTAACTAACCTTAAAACCAAAATTATGAACCAAACCAAATTTTTAACTCAACTCTCAAAACCAAAATCTGCAAACTGTAGCTGTAGAAAGTTCGAAAAGCAAAATAGTAGTCATCTTTAAATTTTGCTGTTATGAAAATCATGAAACAATTAATATTTGGAGCAGGAATATTGCTTTCAATATTAAGTTCCTGTTCAAGTGACGATTTTAAATACGAAAGTTCTACAGTAAAACTATTAGATTTTCAATTAAATGATGTGCCTTGGAACCTGAATGTCGGAATTTCTACAAGACCGCTTTTTGTGTACAAAGACAACGGAGAGTATTTTGCCAACTACAGTTCGCTTTATCCTTTTTCGCTAGATGATGGAAAATACAAATTTGTAGCTTCAGATTATCCGGAACAAATGATTCCGTCTCCAACAAATCTGAATGACCTTATTGTGCCACAGCCGGCATTAGCCAATCAGCATGTGAATCTTTCGGACGCGATGCCTTACGCTTCGCCTTTTGATCAACCGCTTACATTGAATATTAAGACCAGAACGGGAATACTTCGTTTAAAATCTTTAGATGTAAATGCGGATAGAAGTTACACCACCATTAAAACAACAATTTCAGTAAAAAGAAGCGGTTACAAAGTTTTGGACGGAACTTATATCAACGAAGATATGTTCGTAACGAGAAGCAAAGCCACAACGAGCGGTGGAATTAATTATGCAGAAGATTTTATTTTATTTCAAACAGGCGATCCTGCAAACAATGTCCGAATTAAAATCGAATGTTTAGATCAAAATCAGCAGGTCGTTAAAACAAAAGAGATCGAAGGAACCTTTGCGATTGAAGCCAACAAAGTCACAAATGCCGATTTCTATTTGAACGCACTTTAAAATACTGCTTTCTAAAATACTTACAAAATATAATTAGCCTCTTTGACGGATTTCTTAAAGGCAGGAACATGCAGTACGATGTATTGGCATAGTAACTTCCTGCTGTTTCTTGTGAATCCATAATTGGCTTTTAAAATAATTAAAGAAATATTCTAGTTATGAAGATGAAAAAACATATCTGGGGCATTTTAGCGGTCTTATGTTTGACATTTGGTGCTTATGCTCAGAAGCGTGTTACTGTGAGCGGTACAGTAAGGGATAATATGGGACTTATTCCGGGCGCAACTATTATTGTAAAAAATGAAAATACCAACACGGTTACCGATTTCGACGGGAAATTCAGCATAGCTGTAAATGACCCCGCAACAGCAGTTTTGATTGTCAAATTTATTGGACTGACTGATGAGACCGTTGCCGTAAAAGGACGCACATCTGGAATTACGGTTCAAATGAAAGAATCGAACAGCGAATTGAATGAAGTGGTTGTTATTGGTTACGGAACTCAAAAACGTAAAAACTTAACAGGTGCCGTTGCCAGTATAAAAGGAACGGAACTGGCAAAAGTGCCAACAGCAAACGTAGCCGAAGCCTTGACAGGAAGACTTCCGGGAGTTCAGGTTACCACTGTAGATGGTTCGCCGGGAGCAGAGGTGAAAATTAGAATTCGTGGAGGAGGATCTATTACAGAAGATAATTCGCCTTTGATTTTGGTTGATGGATTTGAAGTTGCCAATTTAAATGATATTCCGCCAACAGATATCGAGTCTGTAGAAGTTTTAAAAGACGCGGCGTCAACAGCTGTCTATGGTGCCAGAGGTGCAAATGGAGTAATTATAGTCACGACTAAAGTTCCTAAAGCTGGAAAAGTTCAGGTAAACGTTCACAACTATACGCAGATTAAAACACTTGCCAATCATTTGGATGTAATGGATCCGTATGAGTTTGTGATGTTGCAGTACGAGAATGCACGTAAAGGAAGTTCTAATCCAACCGGATTTTACAATCAGTATGGTAAGGCGAACGAATTATACATTTATAAAGGAAACAAAGGCACGGACTGGCAGGACGAAATTTTCGGGAGCAACCCAATTTCAAGATATACCGATATCAATGTGAATGGCGGAAGCGAAAAAACAAAATTCAAATTCACGTTTGTAAATCAGGATCAGCCGGGAGCTTTGGTAGGAACAGGAATGCGTCAGAATTATGTTTATCTGATCATGAATACAAAGCTGACGGATAACCTTTTGTTTGAATATCAAACCCGTTTAACCAATCAGACTATTGATGGTTCTGGAACAGATGGTGTGAGTTTGCTTCGAGCTTTACGCGAAGCACCAACTCGAGGTTTGGAAGATTACATGACTTTACCGGATGATAATACTTATTTTGATCCCGAAGATTATCAAACAAAGCCTCGTTTTAATCCGCTTGAAGAAGCAGACAAAAATTATCGTAAACGTATTACGAGAATTTTTAATACACAAGGAGCCTTGACATGGACAATCCAAAAAGGATTGACGTTTCGTTCTTCTTTTGGTTACGAATATAAATATCAGGAAGACGGACGTTTCTATGGTACAGATACGCGTATCGCAACAGATAATAATAATCTTCCTGTAGTATATTGGTCCATGACACAATCGCCACGTTGGCAGTTGAATAACGTATTAAACTACGGATTCAAATTAAAAGAAAAACATGATTTTCAGTTGATGATTGGACAGGAGATAAAAGATCAGGAATCTAAAGCCAAATTTTACCGTTCCCGTTATTTTCCTGATGATATTTCAGGACCAAAAGCATTAGATAATCTGGCTTTAGGAACTCCTTTTGATAACGGTTCATTGGCTGAATCGCCGAACAGAATTGCTTCCTTTTTTGGAAGAGCAAATTATGGTTATGATGATCGTTACTTATTTACATTCACGGTTCGTACGGACGGTTCTACAAAGTTTGGCCCTGACAATAGATGGGGCGTTTTCCCTGCGGGAGCTTTTGCATGGAGAATTTCAAACGAAAGTTTCTTAAAAGAGAGTCAGACGGTTTCTAATCTTAAACTTCGTTTGAGTTATGGAGCTTCAGGAAATGATAGAATTAAAGCCGATTTATACGCAAAATATTATGGTGTTTCTAGAGATCGTTCTATAGGTTGGGGTGAAGAAAATCAATACTATTATAATTTTTACAACAGCCAGTATCTGAACAATCCAAATGTAAAATGGGAAACGACATATACAGCAAACGCAGGTCTTGATTTTGGTTTCTTCAAAGAAAGACTAACTGGAACATTGGATTTCTATTACAATAAAGTAAAAGATTTATTGGTACCGTCTGATATCGCATCAGTTTCAGGATTTACCAAAATGATGACCAACGTTGGACAGACTTCTAATAAAGGAGTTGAATTGGCGCTTAACGGAAGTGTAATCACAAAAAAAGACTTTCAGGTTGATCTGACTTTCAACATTGGTTACAACAAAAATAAAATTGACAAATTGGCAAGCGGAGAACAGGAATGGATTTTAAGTTCGGGCTGGGCGAGTACTCAATTATTAAACGACGATGATTACCGCGCTTATGTAGGCGGAACAAAAGGTTTGATTTACGGTTTCGTAAATGACGGATTCTATACTATGGACGATTTCGAATCTTTTGATGCCGTAACCAGAACTTGGAAATTAAAAGAGGGAGTAGCTAATTCTAAAAATCTTTCAGGAGATCCGGTTCCGGGAAATGCCAAGTTTAAAAAACTGACTCCTGTTGATCCTTCAGATCCAAACAGCTATGTAATTGGTGACAAAGACAGAAAAGTTATTGGAGATACAAATCCTGATTTTTCTGGTGGATTTGGTGTAAATGCCGTTTGGAAAAATTTCGATTTAACTGCTTTCTTCAATTTCATGTATGGTTTTGATGTTTACAATGCCAATAAAATTATGATGACTTCATTCTTCCAAAATAACCAAAACAATTTTGGAATGGAAGTAGGATTGGATAAACGTTGGAGAAATTATGACGACATGGGCAACGATCTTCGTTATTCTCCTGAATTATTGGCAAAACAAAACGAAAACGCTACGATGTGGAATCCGGTAAGTATTGGTCGTCCTATTGCGATGTCTTATGCGGTGGAAGATGGTTCTTTTTTAAGATTAAACACATTGAGTATTGGTTATACCATTCCAAAACAGCAAAGTAAAGCAATTGGCCTAAGCAGAGTGAGATTGTACGCTACAGGAAGCAACTTGTTTGTTTGGACAAATTATTCAGGATACGATCCGGATATCAATTTAGAAACCGGTCTTACGCCAAATATAGACTACAACGCTTATCCAAGAACGCGTAATTACGCTTTTGGAGTACAGCTGTCATTTTAATTAAACGAATTAAATCACAAAATGATGAAAAATATAGTATTAAGTTTTCTGTTGATTTTTGCGCTGACTTTTACAGGTTGCGAAGAGTACTTAGATGTACAGCCTGGATCAGGTTTTACTCAGGCAGAAGTTTTTAAATCAGAAAAAGACATTCAGTCTGCTGTTGCAGGAGTTTATACACTGATGCTTGCTGAAGATGCCTATTCGAACCGTATTGCTTTTGTTTTTAATACCAATACCGATGTGGAAATGGCTGGTGTTGGAACCAATACAGTAAACGGAAACGGTTCTGACATTGCTTGTTACGATCCAAAACCTTATTGGACAACGTTAAATTCAACCTGGAGTGCAATGTACAAAATTATTAATATGGCAAATGATGTTATTGAAGGAATCGAAAGCTCAGATTTATACAAAACAGATCCAAAAACGCAGCCTTCTAATGTAATGCAGATGTACGGTGAAGTAAAAACAATCCGTGCGATGGTTTATTTGGATATGATTCGTATTTGGGGTGATGTTGTTTTTAGAACTAAATCTTCAACAGGAGATGAAAACTTCGCTGTGGGAGTTACAGATAGAAATACCATTTTAGAGTTTCTTATTGACGATTTGAAATCAGTTGAACCTTTGATGAAAAATGCAAGCGAATTAGACTATGGTGTAGAACGTGCTTCAAGAAGTTTTAATCAGGGATTGATTGGTTTACTGGCTCTTACTCGTGGTGGATGGACACTTCGCCCAGACGAAAACAATCCGGCGAATATTGGCCACATGGAAAGAGGAAAAAACTATGAGCAGTATTATGATATCGCAATTCAGTATTTAGATAAAGTGATTCAGGGAAAACAGCACGATTTAAAACTAGGTTTTAGAGAGTTTTGGATCAAACAAAACAACTGGGAAACTCCAGTTAATGATGATGTGATGTTCTCTATCGCCATGTTGAAAAACTCTTCTGGTGAATACGGTTATTTAGCCGGAATTCCTATTGCGTCCGGAAATCATCCTTATGGATCAGCTTCTGGAAATCTAAGTTTATGTGGCGAATATCTTTTTTCATTTGATAATAAAGATTTAAGGAGAGATGTTACTTGTGCTCCCTATGGTTACGATTTAAATTTAAATCAGGAAATGCGTTTGGGCATAGCTCGTTTAGCCGTTGGAAAATGGTCTAAATTATACATGACAAGCCCTTTGGGAGGCACTAGTGAAAAAGGAACTGGAGTCAATTATTCCTGGATGCGTTTTGCTGATGTTTTATTAATGTATGCCGAAGCTGTAAACGAACGTTTTGGTCCACGCGAAGACGCTAAAGAATGTCTAAGACGTGTGAGAAGAAGAGCCTTCGCACAAGCGGATTGGGGAGCTAAAGTAGATAATTATGTAAACGCTCAATCTTCGCCAGAATTATTCTTTAAAGCCATTATGGATGAACGTAAATGGGAGTTTGGAGGAGAAAGCAAACGTAAATTCGATTTAGCGCGCTGGAATAAATACAGTGAAGTGGTCTACAACCAGTATTACAAATTATTCAACTGGGGACGTGTCGCTAACGGAGCGTATGTTCCGGGAATCGATCAGGTTCCAGGGAATGTCTATTATAAATTAGTTACGGATCCTGCTAACTCAAGCAGAAAAATTCTGGATATACAGGGAATTAATCAAATTCTGACGGCAAATCCTGCTGGTTATACCGTACATCCGTTCGCGATAAGCTGGTATTCCTTAAATAATGATACGGCGAGTTACGAACCGATAAATGAGATAAAATGGAGTTTTAGAGGATTCATTAACTACAATAATGCTTCATCGGTTTCACCAAATAATCCGTTGCGTTATTTATGTCCTTATCCATCAAAGGTGATTACAGATCATCGTGGAGCCATTCAAAATTATTATGGTTTTAATTTTTAATTGAATCAATCATGAAAAATTCAAGAAAACTAATTTACATTTTATCCCTTATCGGATTAATTGTTTTTGGAGAAATACTAAAATCCTGTGACAATGACGAATTCCGCTATAAACCCGTAGAGGATTTATTTCAGCCAAAATTTGTTCTTACAGCACCTTTGGTAAAAAGCAATTCGATTGCTGTGGTTTGGTACAAAGTAAACGATGCGGCCTCTTATACAGTAGAATTGCATTTGGACAATTATTATAAAAGTCTTTATAAATCTTATACTACGACAGATACACAGATTTTAATGGATGATATTCCTTATAAAACACAGTTTTATATCAGAGTAAGATCGAATCATATTAACGGAGCACACAATTCGCAATGGGCTTATACGAATGCTTTGACAGAAGATCGCCCGCCATTTGATCCTATTTTAAATCCTGTAGAAAGAGTAAATATTACCGAAACAGATGTTACAGTAACATGGGCAGTTTCTTCCAAAAATCCTGTGGATAGTATTTCCGTACAGCCGGCTCAGTCATTAGAACTTCCAGCAATCGGACGTAAATTAACAGCCGATGAAATGTCTAAAGGAGAAGCTAAAGTAACCGGTTTGGAGAAAAATACGTTATACAACTTAAACATTTTTGACAATATTAAACCAAGACGTTACGATAAACCATACAATCAGGTTTCTTTCCGTTCTGCAGGGCCTTCAGCTTCTACAATTATTGTGGCAAAAGGTGCTGACTTAGATGCTATTTTGAGAACAAACAACGACGACCCGACTATTCCAGAAGGAACAGAATATTTCCTTGAAGCAGGTTCTTTGTTTAAAATTACTCCGTTTACCATCTCCAAAGGATTTAAATTGACTGGAGGAACTCAGGGAGAACGTCCTCAGATTGAAATGAACGGAAACTGGAATATTGCTGAAGGTTCTTATTTGTCTTCTCTGGCTTTTGAGAATATCCGTTTCTATCAAACTATCGATGCGAGTTATTTCTTCAATAGTGGAACTGCCTGGAAGATTGATCAGATTACATTTTATAACTGTGTTTTCAATTATTTCAAACGCGGTTTCTGGAGACATCAGGGGAATGGTAAATACAAAGAAATAGGAAATTTTGATATGAGCTACTGTACGTTTGATCAGGTTGGAGGCCACACTGGGCCTTATGGAACATTTGCCTTTGGTTCTGCCGGAGCTGACAATGTGAAAAAAGCAGTTTTCTCCAACTGTACTTTCATGAGAGATTACTATCAGACAACAGATCAGAACCGAAACTTTAAAAACCTTTGGGATTACGGCACATCTGCTTATCCAATTCATTTGGAATATCAGAATATTACGATTTACGATTATGCTTATAACAGAGCGTTAATCAATATTCCGTCTGCTGTAGGATCTACGCTGATCTTTAAAAATGTATTGTTAGCTTCTGCCTGCGGTAAAGTGATTCAGGCCATTGGAGCCAATACAACAAGCACATATGGTAATAATTATACAACAACAAATTATCTTTTAGGAGCTTCTGCTATACAGGGAACCGAATTAGGAGTGAGTGCACAGAATTTATTTGTCGATCCGGCAAACGGAAATCTGATGATCAAAGATTCTAATTCTCCAATTGTGACCAACAGAGTAGGAGATACAAGATGGTTGCCATAAATTTTGTTAATTAAGTTAAGTGGTTTCAGTACTCAGGAAGTATCCTTGTGGTTGGGGATACTTCTATGTACTGATTTAATTAATGAAAAAGAATTGTGATGGTCTAAATACCACAAACCAAAATGTTTTTAGATCAATGAATTATTTATAAAAAAGAATACGAATGAGAATCAAAAAATTACTGCTGTCTTCAGCATTGTTATGGTGTTTGGGAACAGGAGCGCAAGGCTGGAATGCCGATTTAGGAAATGGAAAATATAAGAATCCTATTTTACATGTAGATTACTCCGATCCGGATGTATGTGCTGGTAAAGATGGATATTATATGACCGCTTCTAGTTTTAACAGCATTCCGGGGCTTCCGATTCTTCATTCGAATGATCTGGTTAACTGGGAATTGGTTGGTTATGCTTTGCAGGAGCAAATTCCGGTGGAACATTATCGCACCGTCCGTCATGGCGATGGCGTTTGGGCACCTTCCATTCGTTATCATGACGGAGAATATTATATCTATTGGGGAGATCCTGATTTTGGTATTTATATGGTTAAAACCAAAGATCCTGCGGGGACTTGGGAAAAACCAGTTTTGGTTAAAGAAGCAAAGGGAATAATCGATACTTGTCCGTTTTGGGATGAAGACGGAAAAGCCTATTTGTCTTATGCTTTTGCAGGAAGCCGTGCCAATGTAAAAACCGTTTTAATGCTTTCAGAAATGACTGTTGACGGTACAAAATTAATTGGAAATCCTTCTTTGGTTTTTGACGGACATAAAGGCCATACCACTGTTGAAGGTTCTAAATTGTACAAACGTGACGGCTATTATTGGTTAATGGCTCCCGCCGGAGGCGTAAAACCCGGATGGCAGTTGGCAATGCGTTCTAAAAATGTTTGGGGACCTTATGAGTTTAAAGTCGTCCTGCATCAGGGAAATACAGAAATGAATGGCCCGCACCAAGGAGGTTATGTCGAAACGCCAAATGGAGACGGCTGGTTCATCCATTTTCAGGATCGCTGGGCTTATGGACGTGTTGTGAATTTACAACCTGTAACATGGAAAGACAACTGGCCGATTATGGGAGTTGATTCAAATAAAGACGGAGTCGGTGAACCTGTTATGGAATGGACAAAACCGAATATAGGTAAAAGTTATCCTGCAACTCCGTTGATTTCTTTGGATGAGTTTAACGGTCATCAATTGGGATTACAATGGCAATGGCAGGCTAATCAGGATCCGGCGAAACATTGGGGCTGGTCTTCTGCCAATTTAGGATTTATGCGTTTGAATTGTATTCCGCGTGAAGAGAATGTCAAAACGATGTGGATGATGCCGAATCTTTTATTGCAAAAATTTCCGGGAGCTAATTTTACGGCAACCACAAAACTGACTTTCGAAAATAACCCCGAAGCAGGAGTAAGCAATTCCGGTTTGATTGTTTTTGGCGAAGATTATAGTTACATCGCTATCGAACAAGACAAAACAGGAAATCTAAATCTGGTACAACGTTCACTGAAAAATGCACGGACTTCTAAAGAAGCCGAAAAAGAAATAGCAATAATTCCAATTACCAAAAAAGAAGTTTATCTGCGTGCTAAAGTAGAAATGATTCAGAACAAAGAACCTTTTGATGCCAGAGTTACTTTTTATTACAGTGTTGATGGTAAAAGTTTTAAAAAACTGGGAGAATCCTTTAAACCAAGTGCAGGAAGATGGGTTGGTGCTAAAATTGGTCTTTTTGCCTCAGGAACAAAAGCGGTTAACGACAGCAGTTATGCCGATTATGATTGGTTTAGAGTAGAAGAAAATTAAGCAGTTATGATACATAAAATTAAATATTGTTTTCTCGCTTTGTTGGTTCATTTGGTTTCATTTGGACAATCCCAAAGAACGCCAATTGAATGGGTTAAGAAAATGGCCGATTCCGATCAAAAGCGTGTTCCAAATCCGGTTTACCTGGATGGTGTGAAATTTCCGAAATGGAATTATACCAATGGATTGGTTACACTTGCCAATCAGCAATTGTATGATTATACCAAAGAACAAAAATATTGGGATTACGGACTTTCGTATGCCGAACAGCTTATTGATAAAGACGGAAAAATAGGGGGAGGTTACGAACTCGAGAGATACAGTCTGGATTTAATCAACTCAGGAAAAATACTTTTTGAGATTTATGCTAAAACCAAAGACCAACGCTATAAAGTTGCGATGGATATGCTTCATAAACAGTTGGAAGGTCATCCAAGAAATTCAGACGGAGGTTATTGGCACAAGAAAAGTTATCCTTGGCAGATGTGGCTAGACGGTGTTTATATGGCAGATCCTTTTTCAGCACAATACGGATTAGTATTCAACGATCCAAAAGCGATTGATGATGCCGTTTTACAGGCAGAATTAATCCAGAAACACACTTACGAACCTAAAACCGGTTTGAACTTTCATGGTTATGACGAAAAGAAAGTTCAGTTTTGGGCAAATAAAACTACTGGAACTTCTTCACATGTTTGGGGACGGGCGCAAGGCTGGTACTGTATGGCATTGGTCGATATTTTAGATTTTGTTCCTGAGAATCACCCAAAACGAAAAGATCTAATAAAAATTCTTCAAAAGATTTATGGAGCTGTTCTAAAAGCTCAGGATAAGAAAACAGGAGTTTGGTGGCAGGTTATGGATCAGCCTGGAAGAACTGGGAATTATTTGGAGTCGACCTGTTCTGCCATGTTTGTGTATGCTTTCGCGAAGGCGTATAACAAAGGGTACGTAGGGGAAAAATTTCTGAAGTCAGCTAGAATTGGTTTTAACGGAATTCAGAAAGAGTTCATCAAAGAAAATCCGGATGGAACTATTTCTATAACGAAATGCTGTGCCGTAGCCGGATTAGGAGGAAAGAATCCCAAAGACCGCGACGGCTCATTTGAATATTACATTTCGGAACCCATCAGAGATGACGATGCAAAAGCAGTTGGCCCTTTCATTATGGCGGGTATAGAATTGCAAAAAGTTTTAGATAAAAAATAATGTTTCCCAAAACAACAATTGATTATGATAAAAATTAAAAATAAACTTTTCATAACAGTATTTCTTTTTACTGCCTTGTCTTGTGTAAGTCAAAAGAAAGTAGTTTCAAATGTTACTGGAAAAAGTTCCGTTTTGAAGATTCCGTTCAAAATGCCTGAAATACAGATTCCGACGTTTAAAAAAGACACTTTAAATATTGTCAATTTTGGTGCAGTTCCTAATACTGAAGCATTGTGCACCAAAGCCATTAACGACGCAATCAGCAAATGTTCGGAATCTGGCGGAGGCGTTGTTCTAATTCCGGCAGGTTTATGGACAACGGGTCCGATAAAAATGAAAAGCAATGTAAATCTCCATACACAAAATGGTGCATTTATTTCTTTTACAAGTGATTTAAAACAATACAAACTGATTGAATCTTATTTTGAAGGCAGTAAAGTCATTCGTTGCGAATCGCCTATTATGGGAATTAATCTGGAAAATATCGCCATTACCGGAGAAGGCATTTTTGATGGAAATGGTGCTAAATGGCGTCCAGTCAAAATTGGAAAAATGACTGCCGGACAATGGGACGAATTGGTAAAATCGAGTGGTGTTTTATCTAAAGACGGTAAAATCTGGTATCCTTCAAAAGGAGCATATTTGGGAAATGAAGAAAGAGACAAACTGCCTAAAAAACAAACGGTAGAAAATATGGAGCCTTATAAAGAAGCACTTCGTCCGGTTATGGTCAATTTTGTGAATTGTAAAAAACTGCTCTTAGATGGTGTTACGTTTCAGAATTCTCCGGCTTGGAATGTCAATCCGTTAATGTGTGAACATCTTACTTTACGGAATTTGACGATTCGTAATCCGTGGTATTCTCAAAACGGCGATGGACTGGATTTAGAATCCTGCCGAATCGGATCGGTAACCAATTGCCGTTTTGATGTTGGAGATGATGCGATTTGTATTAAATCAGGAAAAGACAAAGAAGGCAGAGAACGAGGAAAACCAACAGAACTGTTCGTAATTACAGATTGCGTCGTTTATCACGCACACGGAGGTTTTACCATTGGAAGCGAAATGTCGGGCGGAGTTAAAAATATTTATGCCAAAAACCTGACGTTTAACGGAACAGACTGCGGACTTCGTTTTAAATCGGTTCGCGGGCGTGGCGGAGTGGTGGAGAATATCTGGATGGAAGACATTCGAATGAATAATATTCCGACAGATGCCATCAATTTCAATTTATATTATTTCGGAAAATCGTTGAAAGAAGATAAAAATACAGGCGAAGTAGCAGTGGCAAAAGAACCGGTTTCAGAAGAAACACCTGCATTCAAAAATATGTACTTCAAAAACATTTCGGTAAACGGTGCTTCTCAGGCTGTGAAAATTATGGGAATTCCGGAAATGCCTGTTGAAGGTATTTTGTTTGAGAATATGGTTATCCGTGCAGATGTTGGCATTCAGATGAATTATACCAGTAAAATCGAATTCAAAGGTTTGGATTTAAGATTGGATAAACCGGGAATTGCGGTTAGTTTTTCGAATAGTCAGAATGTAAATATTGAAGGTTTTAAATCGACTGGGGAAAATCAAATGTTTTGGGTTGGCGGAGCAGCTACAAAGGATATTACATTAAATAGCGAAGGCAGAAAAATGATTTGGGATAAAGATGTAAAAGTCTTAGAAGCGGTTAAAAATGAAGTAAAAATTAATTAAAAAAGATTTCTATGATAAACCTTCTAACAACGGTAGTTTTCTTTTTCCATTTTTCTTTAGATGGTGATTCTAATAGAATTAAGACAGACGAAGTAAAATCTAAATATGATATTGTAGTGGATGCCAAGGGAACGGGAGATTTTAAAACGGTTCAGGAGGCATTTAACTCGGTTGCTTCTTTGAAAACGACTGAAACCAGAATTTTTATCAAAAATGGCATTTACAAAGAAAAACTGGAATTGCCTTTAAATAAAAATCACATTACCTTGATTGGGGAAAGCAATGAAAAAGTGATTCTGACTTATGATGATTATGCTTCAAAGTCAAATGGTACTGAAGGAACAATCGGAACTTCAGGATCGGCTAGTTTTATTGTTACAGGAAACGATTTTAAAGCGCAGAACATCACTTTTGAAAATTCTTCAGGTCCAGTCGGACAAGCTGTTGCAGTAAGAATAGACGGAGACCGAATCATTTTTGATAATTGTAAGTTTCTGGGTTTTCAGGATACTTTATACCCAAGAGAAAGTAACAGCAGACAATACTATAAGAATTGTTATATCGAAGGAACGACAGATTTCATTTTCGGAGGCTCAATTGTCATTTTTGACCAATGTGAAATCTTCGCCAAAAAAGGAGGTTCTTATATCACTGCCGCAAACACACCGGAATCTAATCCATACGGGTTTGTATTTATAGACTGCAAACTAACAACCAGTTCAGGAGATAGTTCTTATTTCTTAGGAAGACCTTGGAGAAATTATGCCCGAACTGTTTTTATAAAATGCGAAATGGATTCCCATATAAAACCTTTGGGCTGGCATAATTGGGGAAAACCAGAAGCAGAAAAGACCGCTTTTTATGCCGAATATCAATCAACAGGAAAAGGAGCAGATATCGAGAAAAGAGTAAGTTGGTCGCATCAGCTTTCATCGGAACAAATTAAAAAGGAGTATTCAATGAAAGCAATTTTCAAAGATTGGAAGCCGAATTGAGGTTTTACCATTAAAGGATTAAGGTAATTAAGGTTCTGCATAAAGCTTAATTTTCTTCTTACCATTAAGATATTAAGAGAATTAAGGTTTAGCACAAAGCAAAGATTAATTCTCTTAATATCTTAATGGTAGAAAAAAAATATAGTTACAACTAACAATTTAAAATTTTATAAAACCGTCAAAAGGAAGAGAAGATAAAATGTCCTTTGGACAACTATTTACTAACTAAAACCAACTTTAAACCAAATGAAAAAACAATTTATTCATCTTTTCCTCATACTGTTTACAGTAATGGGGTTTTCTCAGACTATTGAGAGAATTGAAGCCGAAAAATTTAATCAGGCTTCCGGAGCACGGGCCGAAACCAATGCTTCTCTTTCGGGAGGAGGAAATGTAGGCTACATTAAAAACAATACCTGGATTAAATTTAATGCGGTCAATTTTACTGAATTCGTAACGCGTTTTGATATTGCCGCCGCGGGAGCAACGGGCGGAACAATCGAAATGAGGTTAGGGTCAGATACAGGAACTTTAATTGGAACGGCTACCGTTTCAGGAAGTACAAGTTTTACAGATTATAAGAAGTTTTCTGTGGCAATTCAGCCCACGACAGGAACTTATGATTTGGTGTTCCTTTTTAAACATCCTACCAATACCGGATATTTATTCAATCTTGATTATTTCGAAAAAGTAACAGATAATCCAAATGCTGTAACACATAAACTGACTACTAGTGTTAGTCCGTCATCAGCAGGAACAATTACGTTGAATCCTGCAGGAACTACTTTTATAAAAGGAACTGAAGTTAAGCTGACAGCAAATAAAAACTTCGGTTATAACTTCAAACATTGGGTAGATGATAAAGGCGCAGTAGTTTCAACTGCCAATCCGTTAACTTATACCATAAATGCCGATGCGACTTTAATTGCAGAATACGATGCTGTTTCCACTTATACTTTAACCGTAAATACAAACGGAGCTTTTGGTCTTGGAGATTATACTATTGCTCCAGCAGGTAAAGACGGGGCTTTTTCGGTATATGAAAACGGTACAAATGTTACCATAACGGCAGTTGAAAATGATATCGTGAAGTTCAGTAATTGGTCGGATGGTTCTACGTCGTTAAATACTTCTGTAGTGATGAATCAAAACCAAACGGTTATCGGAACTTTTGCGAATCAGACTTTTATTGCGGGATGGACTTTCAAAACCGATCAGTATGCGAATCCTCGTGTAGCGGAACTATATTCTAAAATAGAAAACCGTCCTCAATTAATGGCATATAATGTTGCCGATAATGTTCTAGCTCCAAACGTAAGACTGCAGAACAGAGGAGGAAAAAACGGTTTTTGTGTCTGGAATACCGAAAGAGGGAATTTCTATTATTTTATGACGACACTTTCTACAGTAGGATATAAAAACATAAACGTTGCATCGGGATTACTAGGTTATTATTATGGTGCTGACGAATGGACTTTCCAATATTCATTAGACGGAGTAAATTTTGTGAATGTTTCGGCATTAACAACTATAAACACGAATACGATCACTTCTATCGGCGGAATTCTTCCTGCTGAAGCAGAAGGAAAAGAAAAAATTTATTTAAGATGGTTTCCTAACATTAATGGACCAAAACATGGCTCTGCTGTTGATGTTACTGCAACTATTATCTCCAATTTAATGATTAAAGCCGATGAGGTTTTGGTAGTGGATACGAATGCTCCAGTTTTAGAATCTTCTTTTCCTGCTGAATTAGCTAGTTCAGTTGGAGCGAATGGAAACATCATTCTGAATTATAACGAACAAGTTAAGTTTGGTGCGGGACAAGCTGTTTTAAACGGAAAAAATCTAACCGCAGAATTTATCAATAAAACAGTAAAATTCAGTTATTTCGGATTAGAGTATAACAAACAATATACTTTTACGATACCGGCAGGATTTATAAAAGATCTTTCAGGAAATGATGGGCCTGCTTTGAGTCTTTCCTTCAAAACAATGGAAAAACCGGTTCCTGTTAAACGTAATTTCGATTTGATTGTTGATGCCAATGCCACAGACGAACAGGTTGCATCAAAAAAATATGTCAAAACTATAGCAGAGGCATTTAATTTGGCACCAAATAATTCGGCTTCGAGGTTTCTAGTACTGATTACAAACGGAACTTATAATCTGGGTGGAGACGGAACAAATCCGCAGGACATTGTATTGAAACTTCCATCAGGCAAAAACAATGTTTCTTTAATTGCGCAATCTAAGGATAAGGTAATTCTACAGGGAAATCCAGGTTGGGGAATCAAAAATGCTGTTCTTTCTATTGAAGCCAATGATTTATATATGGAAAATGTAACCATTGAGCACAAAGACGGAATCACAACATCGGGACAAAGACCAGCATTGAATCCGGCAGGAGACCGAAATGTGTATAACGGAGTTCGTTTGAGAAGTAAACAAGATACTCAAGTTACAGGTGGAAAAAGAAGTTTCTATTACAAATCTACTATTGAAGGCGATGTGGATTTTATCTGCGGAGGCGGAACACATTGGTTTGAAGAATGTAAATTGGTTTCGGTTGCTTCGGGTTATATCGTAGCACCTAATCATGATGCCGCAACTCAATATGGTTATATTTTTAATAACAATACAATCACTGCAGCTACAAGTTATTATTTAGGCCGTCCGTGGCAGAATTCGCCTAGAGCGGTTTATCTGAATACCAAAATGATCAACGAACCAAATGTATTAGGGTGGGCAAATATGGGAACGTATCCAGCACTTTTCGCAGAATACAACAGTGTAAACGGAAACGGAATTGCTGTTAATACCGATAACAGAACCAATACCTTTACTGTTGACGGCGTTTCAAAAACAGGAAATTACAATCCAGTTTTGACAAAAGCTCAGGCTGATGAATTTACGATAGAAAATGTATTGAGTGGTACAGATAAATGGGATCCGCGTACCATAGTAGAACAAGTTACAAAACCTTCTAATCTTGTGGTATCAGAAAAGAATACTTTAAAATGGGATGAAAACAAATATGCCATGTGTTATGTTATCAGCAAAGAAGGTAAAATCATAGCTATTACTACAGATGCACTTTACGCAGATACCGATACAAAAGCAGGAACTTATAACTATACAATCCAATCGGCCAATGAATACGGCGGATTGAGCGATGTAAGCAGTATAAGTATGACGATTGGTGGTGCAATAAAATCTTCTATTGCGTATTTTAATTCAATTGATGGAACAACAATAGCAGGTTTAACTCCTGTTGAATATACAGAAGGAACAGCTTTAACATTGCCAGTACCAACTTTAAACGGTTATACCTTTTACGGATGGTCTGTAGCAGCGACAACTCCAAATTCTCTTAAAGAAATTACAGCTACAACAACAGGAAATCAGACTTTATATGCTTTCTGGGGAACAGCCGGAAATAATAAACCGGACGAGGTAAAACCTCCAACTAATTTTGATTATGATTTTACAGCCGCTGTAAATAAAAGCTGGGATAACGCCGGAAATTTTAATCCTGCAGAAATGCCTGCTGCAGGTAAGACCGTTTCGTGTACGAAAGAAATAGAAACAACAGCAACTGTCTTTCCAGCCGATATGACTTTCTCCGGAGCAGGAACACTTCGATTAAGAGGCGCTCATAAATCAACTGGAAATCTAACTTTTAAAGAAGGAACGCGTGTGTATTATAATACCAGTGGAGCAGGAATGACTTTAGAAGCGCCAATGATTATTTCGGGTAATGTAAAATTCGAAATGATATCAGGTATTGCCAATCAAACGATAATGACTTTAAGCGGGCCGATTTCAGGAAATGGAATTGTTTCTCCGCTAAATACAGGTCAGGGAGTGAATGCGAATACAGGTACTTTATTGTTGAAAGGAGATAACAGCGAGTTTATCGGAACTTGGGATGTGACGCAAAAAAGCACCAAATTTCCTGCCTTAAATTATCCAACTGTAATTGAAGGGGCTTCGGCGAATGCTTTTGGTTCAGGAACTATTAAAGTTGGTCAGGACAATTATATTATTTTCAGCCATGAAAGAGCGGCTGGTTCTAGTTTAAATTTGATTATGACAGAAAACGGTAAAGCATCTTTAAACACTATTTTAAATGTTCAAAAATTAACTATTAACGGAGTAGAATTTAAAGAAGGAACTTACGACAAAACAACGAATCCGGAATTCTTTATAGGAGAAGGAAAAATCGAAGTTAAGAAAGAAGCGACTGGCGGAGGTACTGAAACAATTCCAGCATTTCCGGGAGCAGAAGGTTATGGAAAATATGTAACTGGAGGTCGTGGCGGAAAAGTGATTTATGTAACCAACTTAAATGATTCTGGAGCAGGTTCTCTTCGTGAAGCCATTAATCAGGCTGGGCCAAGAATTGTTGTTTTTAAAGTATCTGGAAATATAGCACTTAAAAGCGAATTGAATATTACGGATAATATTACCATTGCCGGACAAACCGCACCGGGAGGTGGAATTACTTTAAAAGACTACAATGTTAAAGTAAGAGGAAATAATGTTATCCTGCGTTATTTACGTTTTAGAATGGGCGATACACATGATGTAGAAAATGATGCTTTAGGCGGTCGTTTTCAGAAAAATATCATTGTAGACCACTGTTCGATGAGCTGGTCAACAGATGAATGTGTTTCTTTCTATCAAAATGAAAACTTTACGCTTCAATGGTGCATTATTTCTGAAAGCCTTCGAAACTCTGTTCATGCCAAAGGAGCTCATGGTTACGGCGGTGTATGGGGAGGTAAAAATGCTTCATTCCACCATAATTTGTTAGCACATCATGATAGTAGAAATCCAAGACTAGGAGAATATGCCAATGATATTTTTGCAAAAACCGATTTAGTTGATATTCGTAATAACGTAATCTATAATTGGGGCGGAAACAGCTGTTATGGAGGAGATGCAATGAATGTAAACTTGGTTAACAATTATTGGAAACCAGGTCCTGGAACTTCGAATTCTACCAAAGAACGTATTTTATCTACAGGAAGAAGTTTAGATACGACTTCACCATTGTATGGAGTTTGGGGGAAATATTTTGTAGATGGAAATTATGTGGTAGGTTCTGAAAGAGCTACACAAGATAACTGGACGTACGGGGTTTACAGTCAGTTTCATGGAAGTCAGCTTCCGGTAAGTGATGCCGATAAAGCAGCAATCAAATTGAACGCTCCTCATGCGCCAGGGGAAATAACCACTCATAGTGCAGCAAAAGCTTACGAATTAGTTCTTGATAATGCTGGAGCCAATCTTTTTAGAGATGCTGTTGACAAAAGAGCCGTAGATGATACCCGTTCTGGTACTGCAAGTATTATGAATGGAGGTAACGGAAGTACAAACGGTTATATTGATACACCATCGGCAACTGGAGGATGGCCAGTTCTGCCTACTGGTACAGCTCCTGTAGATACAGATGGAGACGGTATGCCTGATACATGGGAAACCGAAAAAGGATTAAATCCTGCCAGTGCGGCCGACGGAAATTTAAAAACAGTTGATGGCATTTATACGAATATTGAAGTTTATATCAATAGTTTGGTCAATCACATTACAGCGGTTCAAAACGGAAGTTTAGATGTCTATGTAAATCCGCAGAATTTTGTGGAGAAATACAACGCCGCAGAAGATGGTTCTAAGTTTATCATGGCAAGCGGTACTTATACCACAAGTGCAGCACTTGCAGTTAAAAATCATAAATACACTTTCGTTCCTGACGAAAATGCAAAACCAGTGTTTGCAGGTTCATTTTCATCTGATCAAGCAGAAATCTTTTCAGGAAGTTTCAGTTTTTCAGGAGTTGATTTTGATTTAACGAATACTTATTCGAATGTATTTCAGTTTAAAAATGGTTCTGGAGTATCGGCTTTTGAAATAAAAAATGCTTCCATTAAAGGGATTAAACAGAGTTTATTCGCAACGGAAGGCGCGAGCGATCATCCAATTTCCAAAATTATTTTGGAGAATTGTATTGTTGATGGAACAGCTTCAGAAAGCGCGAGTTTTATTCAGCCTGATTCTCATATTGTAAATACGATTTCAATTAAAAATTCAACAGTTTTTAATTACAAAAAAGGAAATAGTTTTATAATGCTTCAGAAAAAAGATGCGGTTAATGAAAGCTTAAATGTTACGATTGAAAATAATACCATTCATAATTCGGGAAGTCAGGATGGTTTTGTGTTTATCAATAATCAGTACAGCAATACTTCGACTTATACCTTCAAAAACAATATCATGCAGGACGAACGTGAAAATCCAAAACCGATTTTTATGTTCAATTCCAATCATGCTAGTGGTGCAGGAAAAGCAGTTTTAGACAATAATCTTTTGGTTGGAGTAACTTCACAAGTTGTTAAAGGAACAGTTACGGTTACTGAAACTAATATTAAAACAATTAATAATTTAGGATTGTTATCACTCTCATTTCCAAATCCTGTTACGGGAGATTTTAGCTTCTCTAAAAATTCTACTTTGGCGAAAGCTTCATTGGAAGGCGGAGTAATTGGAGATCCAAGATGGTTAAAAGCAGATGCTAAGTTTTCACTAATTAATTATATGAATTCGATAGACGGAAAAGCCATTACATTATCTCCATCTGAATTTATGGAAGGAGCGGTAACCAATTTACCAACACCAAAATTGGAAGGGTATACTTTCTTTGGCTGGTCGGTTTCTACAACTACACCAGGATTACTCAAAACCATTCCGGCAACTGCAACGGGAAATCAAACGTTTTATGCTTTTTGGGGAGAAGGAGGTAATAATAAACCAGATCCAAAACCTGCTGTGAAATCGGGGGTTACGTATATGAATTCAATCGATGGTAAGGCTCTATCTGGATTAACTCCTGTTGAATATACAGAAGGAACTGCATTGACTTTGCCTATTCCAACTTTAAAGGATTATACTTTCTACGGATGGTCGGCTTCTGCAACAACACCGAATTCGATTAAAGAAATTGCAATTACAGCAACAGGTAATCAAACCTTTTATGCTTTTTGGGGAGTTGATGGTAATAACAAAAAAGATGAGGTAATTCCGCCGACATTCTATAGTATTTCTTATTTGAATCTGCCATCTGGAGCCGTTAATCCAAATAAAACAAGTGTACAGACCGGAACAGCTTTTGTTTTAGAAGAAGCACAAGCTACAGGATACCGATTTTTAGGATGGTATGCTGATGCTCTATACGGTAAAGAAGTAACAGGTTTCGGTACCACTCAAAAGGAAAATGCAACAGTTTACGGACGCTGGAAAAAGCTGGGAGAGTTTTTAGTTTTTCCAACCATTGCCAGTGGAAAGATTACTTTAAGATCAAGTACAGAATTGGATCGTTTGGCTATTTTCAGTATGAATGGACTTTTGGTTAAACAAATAGATGTGATTGGTTCAGAGACTGACATCTCAATCTCTGATTTAGCTTCTGGAAGTTACTTTATCAAAAGTTTGAAAACAGGGGAAACGGCTAGAATTATAGTTAAATAAGTTTATAGGATCATGGGATGGAAGTTTTCGATTTTCATCCCTGATTTAGAACACAAATTCATCAGTATAAAAAATAAATCATCATAGATATGAATAGTAGTATCAAATTAATAATGCTGGTTTTCATTACTTTATTGTCATCTTGTTCTCATGATAATGAAAGTGATCAGGATCTGAATGCAAACAAAGGTTATCTGAAAATTGGAAGCCAAACGGTAGAATTATCGCAGGGTTATCTTGAAAATTACGGTGTAAGGGGAAATGCTTATAACATAGATTTTTCTTTACGATCAAAATCCATTTCGGATAAGGAAGATGGAGCAGTAGTGTACTTCGAATTGTTTTCTTCATTAAAGAATAATTTAGCCAAAGGCGATTACAGTTTTGGAGGATATTCTGAAGCAACGGCTTATACTTTTACAAAATGGGGGCAATCATTATTAGGAAAAAACATCAATGCAGAAAAAGGTGGCATGTCGGTAGCGAATGGTGTCAGCATAAAACCAACCAGTGGTACTTTTAAAGTTAGTGACAACGGAGACAATTATAAAGTCAGTTTTACGGGAAAAGGTACTGCGAGTTATTACAAAGACGGAGTATTAAGTTCTACTCAAAACGATGTGAGTTTTATACTGCAGTATAAAGGAAATGTGAGCCGTTTTGAAGCAAAGAATTTTACCGCAAAAAAATCTAATTCTATGTTAAGAGTAGAAAAAGATCATGCAATTATTTTTAATTAATTTTAGAATACTTTTTTGGAGAAATAGGCAGTTTTAATACTGTCTATTTTTACATATTGCCAAAATATTCCGATTTAGCTCATACAGAAGGAAGGGGAGAAGCTATAGTATTTTATTCTATTTTTATAATTCATTATCATTATTTTTAATTACAGAGTCATCACTATGCAGCAAAACTAAGAACAAATGTCCTTAAAATTAGGTTTAATTTTGAAATAAACGTTAGCCCAAAGTAGTTAGAACTAAATCAGTTTTTTGCTTCAGTAAAATAGCAAATTAACAAATTGTTTTTAATAAGAACAGCAATCCTCCTATTCTTTGAATAATTTAATAATGTAATTATTAAAAATAAGAAGATTATGGAAACAGCCCTTTGTTCTGCCAATAAAAATATAAAATATCCATTCGCAATAAGCTATCCACTGCCAGTTAATATCTGAGATATATAGATATTTGTGTGCTATTCAGTGCTAAATTAACAAGTCTATAAAACGAAAGCCTGTATCAAAATATCTTTTTGGCCGGCTGATTCTCTTTTTTAAGTTAAGAATCTAAAAAATAATTAAGTTGTTAATTGTCTCGTAATTAAAAGACTACATATAAAACTTACAAATAACTTGTTTTTTAACAAAAATCTTTCCACCCATTTCCTATATTTTTCACTCCTATTTTTAAATTACATGGTGTAATTTAAAAGTAACCTTTTAGTTATTAAAAAATTATGAAGAAAATTATTTTTGTTTTCGCTTTGGGAATGCTCTTTTCATGTGGAGATGATTCTGAAAACCCTCAGCCTTCGGCTGAAGCAGAAGCTATTAGTCTTATGAAAGTGCAGGACAAAAGCACTTTAAGTTCTGCACAGATTAAAAAAATCGTGAAACATCTCGATGAGAAGCCTGAGAATTCCAGATATCTTGCAGTGGGGAATGCTTCAAAGGAAAGGCAGATCCATAGTGAGATTTCTAAAAATACCGCAAAAACAGCCGAATATACAATGGATCAGTATTGGCAGTTGATTCCAATGCAGACAGCCAGTGCTGACTATCGAGCTTTTTTACAGTTAACAGACTGGCAATCTGACCCAACAAGGGCGGTGTATGAGTGGACTATGCTTTACAATGCTTTAGATCTCTTTGATCTGGCTTCAGTGGAAAATTTTGAATTGTGGAATAATGGTTCCGGCAGCCAGTATCTTTATCTGTACACCATAAAAAGTGCGGCCCATAGGTATAGCTATATCAGAGGTTATAGTAATGGAATTGCATGGAATGAAACGAACAACACTGTGTTTCCACTTTGTCTATAAGGGATGGCGAGATATTTTGTGGCACAACCGCCACTTTGGAAACCCGTGCCACGATTCTGACACGAAACTTCTGTGCGGTTTTGAAAATATTGAAAATGCACTTAAAAGACAAAACCCTGCTGATCTCAAGATCTGCAGGGTTTTCCGTGAATTTTAGCCTTTTTTGTAAACTTTGAAAAGTCTGCTATCCTTTCGTTTTAAAGCCTTCAGCGGAGAAAGAGGGATTCGAACCCCCGGACCTGTTACAGTCAACAGTTTTCAAGACTGCCGCATTCGACCGCTCTGCCATTTCTCCAGTATGTCGCTCTCATTGCCTGATTGCGGGTGCAAATATAAGACGGTTTTTCGGTTCTCAAAACTTTTTTCAGACTTTTTTTGAAGATTTTTTAAAATAATTTTCAAGTGTCTAATTATCAGTATTTCCGAAATGGACCTTTTTTTTAAAATTATTCCAAATCATCCAAAATAGGAGTTGGTTTTTTGTTTTCATCAACTGCAACAAACGAAAAAGTTCCTGAAACTACCGTTTCGCGAAGCTCCGAATACATTTGCTCCATAAAAATATCGACATGAATTTTACAGCTTGTTCTTCCAACGCTGTCAACTTTTGCTACCAATTCGATTAAAGTTCCAGCTGGGATTGCTTTTTTAAAGTCAATTTGCCCTGTTGAAATTGTAACTACTTTTTTTCGGCTGAATCGTGTAGCGCAGATAAACGCTACTTCATCCATTAAATGAAGTGCAGTTCCTCCAAATAAAGTATCATAATGATTGGTCGTACTTGGGAAAACAGCTTTAAAAATTCTGGTTTCCGATTTTAAAATTCTTTCTTCTACGGTTCCCATATTAATAATTAACGTATTCTGTAATTTCAAGTCCATAACCAATCATACCAACACGTTTTGTTTGTTCTGTATTCGAAACCAATCTAATTTTAGAAATATCAATGTCGTGAAGAATTTGAGCTCCAATTCCGTAATCTTTGCTGTCGATAATTACTTTAGGAGCTTTTAAAGTTCCTTGCGATTGAAGTGTTTTAAGCTCTGAAATTCGATTTAAAAGGTTAACTGTTGTCATATCCTGATTAATGAAGATAACAGCGCCTTTTCCATTTTCATTGATTACTTTAAACATATCGTCTAACTGCTGTTCTGCATTATTAGTTAAAGTTCCTAATAGGTCGTTATTAACTTGAGAAGAGTGGATTCTGGTCAAAATTGGTTCACCAAGATTCCAGGTTCCTTTGGTTAAAGCAATATGAATTTGTTTGTTTGTTGTTTGTTCGTAAGCTCTTAATCTGAAAGTCCCAAAACGAGTTTCGATATCAAAATCTTCTTTTTTAACAATTAAACTGTCGTGCTGCATTCTGTAGGCAACTAAATCTTCGATCGAAACTAATTTCAAATCGAATTTTTTAGCCACTTTTATCAATTCAGGTAAGCGAGACATTGTTCCGTCTTCGTTAAGGATTTCGCAGATAACACCTGCTGGTTTAAAACCTGCCAAACGTGCAAAGTCTATAGCGGCTTCAGTGTGGCCTGTTCTTCTTAAAACACCGCCTTGTTTTGCAATTAGAGGGAAAATATGTCCTGGACGTGCTAAATCATGTGGTTTTGTGTTTGGGTCAACTAAAGCTTCAACTGTTTTAGAACGATCTGCAGCAGAGATTCCAGTTGTTACTCCGTTTCCTTTTAAATCAACAGAAACTGTAAAAGCAGTTTCCATATGATCTGTATTATTGGTAACCATTGCACGAAGGTCTAGTTCTTTACAACGACTTTCGGTAAGTGGCGTGCAAATTAAACCGCGTCCGTGCGTAGCCATAAAGTTGATCATTTCTGGAGTGATTTTTTCAGCTGCAGCTAAAAAGTCACCTTCGTTTTCGCGATCCTCATCATCGACTACAATGATTACTTTACCTTGACGGATATCTTCTATAGCTTCCTCAATGGTATTCAGTTGTATTTTTGTTGTTGACATAATTATTGTTGCTTTTGAGCTGGTAAAAACCGCTCGGAAATTTTTTGAAATAGTTGTGAAATCGGAGTTGTAATCGCATCAAAATTGATTAATCCGTTGTCGTTTGTTGCACGATAAGTTAAAAGAACTGCCAGTGGCAGTAAGATGAATGATGACATCCATGATCCCATAAATGGAGTCATACCGCCTTCTTGAGATAGTCTTTTTCCGAATGTATTAATAAAGTGAAAAGTAATAAAAATTAATACGGCAAATACAATTGGAAGTCCAAGTCCCCCTTTTCTAATAATTGCGCCAAGAGGTGCTCCAATAAAGAACATTAAAAAGCAGGCAAATGCAATAACAAACTTTTCATATAAAGCACTTAAGTGTTTATTGATTTCACGTTGTTTGTCTTTTAAATCTCTTTGAGTAGTTTCAATTGAGTAAATGTTACTAGTGACATTACTTCCTGCCATTTTTAAAATATCTACTTTGTCTTTGTTGGAATACATTGACATCAGATTATTAGGCAGTTGTTTTTTCTTTGGTTTTGCTCCAGGAGGCGAAGGATATTTTCTAATTCCAACACGCTGATTGATGTTTTCTGAAAAAGAAACAATTTCATTATCAATGTTTTTGTTTAATGAATCTAATGTATAACGCAGTTCGTTAACATTCAACATTGCATTTGTACCAGCAATACTTTCTTTACTGTCATCTACTTTGTTTAGTTCGGATAAATCAATATTGATAATCTGCTTTTTAAATTTTCCCTTAACAAAAGGCAATTTGGCGCGATCTTCATATTTTTTAGGCGTAACATCCTGATAGTAATAACCATCATTTAAAACGAGTTTTAAAATACTCGATTTTTCACTGCTTATTAATTCTCCTGTTTTAGATTTAATAACAGTTTTGTTTTCGCCCATATTATTAGGCTTTTCGTGAATGGTTACTTCTGTCAGTTTGTTTCCGTTTTCTCCAGATTTTTTTACAACTTTAATATTGTAAAATCCAACATCATTAAATTGTCCTTCAACTATGGCCATTGCTGGTTTGGCTTGAGCGATATTTTTTCTAAAGTTTACAAACTTAAATTCTGCATACGGAATAACATTGTTTGCAAACCAGAATGCAACAATGCTTAAAACGAAAATAAAAATGATTAGCACCCGCATGGCTCTCTGAAGTGAGATTCCAGACGATTTCATGGCGGCAAATTCATAATTCTCGGCTAAGTTTCCGAAAGTCATAATAGAAGCTAATAAAACCGATAAAGGAAGTACCAGCGGTATAATTCGTGGCATAGAAAAAAGCAGGAATTTCACGACCAATATTAAGTCGAGATCTTTACCTGCTAGTTCTGATATAAATAGCCATACTGTCTGAAGTATGAATATGAAAAATAAGATTACAAATACCGTAGTAAATGTAAGTAAGAATGTTTTTAATAAGTATTTGTCTAGAATTTTCAACCTTCTGATTAATCTAATTTATTAATGTAGTATTTTGGGTATTTACTTGCTACAAATGTAAATTGATTTTTTGATAATGGCTGATTGGTTTTAAAAGAATTAACGGTTAAAGTTGTTTTTGTTCCGTTTTTTCCGGTTTCAATCAAATTATAAATGTGTTTAGTCTGAACGTCAACACCTAAAAGAATTTCTTTTCTTTGGTCTTTTCCACTTGTAGGAACTAATTTGATGTATTGAATTTTTCTTCCCTTTACGTTTTGTACAATATCCATCGTGTATTTGTAACCAGAATTAAAGAAAGTAAGCATCTTAGAAGGCGTAATAGCATTATCGTCTTTTTCGTTTACTTTAGAAATAGTAACTTCTTCGTCTTCAGGAACAATAGTGTAAGTTTTTTGACCGTCAAAAATTTTAGTAACCCCCATGAAATTCAAAACGTATTGATTGCCTTTCATGGTAACATTTCCTTTACTGTCTTGATTAATGTTTTCTTTAGCATTGTTCAAAGAATATTTAAAGTCAATAACAATATTGTCATAACTTTTGATTTTTGAAGTTACTTCGTTCAATAAATCTTTGGCTTTTTTATCTTGGGCTTGAATAGAAGTGAAGCTCAAAAGCAGCACAACTGCAAATTGAAAACACTTTTTAGTCATGTTTGTGATAGAATTGTTGTTGATTTCTTGAATTTTTACTTTCATGATTGGATTAATTTTGTTCATTATTAAAAAATTGATCAAGAGCACTTAAGTCTAAAATGTTTACAGTTCTTGCTTTACTGCCTTCAAAAGGGCCAACAATTCCAGCCGCTTCCAGTTGATCAATTAAACGGCCAGCTCTGTTATAACCTAGTTTTAATTTTCTTTGCAGTAGTGAAGCAGAACCTTGTTGTGCATTGACAATAATCTCCGCGGCTTCTCTAAATAAGGTATCTCTTTCGGAAATATCTATATCAAGATTAATGCCACTTTCTTCCCCAACAAACTCTGGAAGTAAATAAGCTGTAGAGTATGCTTTTTGTGAACCAATAAAATCTGTGATTTTTTCTACTTCTGGTGTGTCAATAAAGGCACACTGAACACGTATTACGTCATTTCCGTTTGTATAAAGTAAATCTCCGCGCCCAATTAACTGATCAGCTCCTTGTGTGTCCAAAATGGTTCTAGAGTCAATTTTAGAAGTTACTCTAAAGGCGATTCTCGCAGGGAAATTGGCTTTAATCAATCCTGTAATAACATTAACCGAAGGTCTTTGGGTAGCAATGATCAAGTGGATACCAATGGCACGTGCCAATTGAGCCAGACGAGCAATTGGAACTTCGACTTCTTTTCCAGCTGTCATAATTAAATCGGCGAACTCATCGACAACCAGAACGATGTAAGGTAAAAATCGGTGTCCTGCTTCCGGATTTAGTTTTCTTGATTTGAATTTTTCGTTGTATTCTTTGATGTTACGAACCATCGCGTCTTTTAATAAAGAGTAACGATTGTCCATTTCAGTACAAAGCGAATTTAATGTATTAACCACTTTTGCATTATCTGTGATAATGGCATCTTCCGTATCAGGAAGTTTGGCCAGATAATGTCTTTCGATTTTATTAAAAAGTGTAAGTTCTACTTTTTTCGGATCGACTAAAACGAATTTTACTTCTGCAGGATGTTTTTTGTATAACAATGAAGTTAAAACAGCATTCAATCCAACCGATTTTCCTTGTCCAGTTGCTCCAGCCATCAATAAGTGAGGCATTTTGGCCAAATCGACTACAAAAGTTTCGTTTGAAATGGTTTTTCCTAAAGCAATTGGAAGTTCCATTTCGGCTTCTTGGAATTTAGCGGCTCCAATAACACTTTTCATAGAAACCATAGTTGGGTTTTTGTTCGGAACCTCGATACCGATAGTGCCTTTTCCTGGAATTGGCGCAATAATACGAATTCCTAGTGCTGATAATGATAAAGCAATGTCGTCTTCTAAACTCTTGATTTTTGAAATTCTGATTCCAGCTTCTGGAACAATTTCATACAAAGTAACCGATGGTCCAACGGTTGCTTTAATCTGTGCAATTTCGATTTTGTAGTTTCGAAGTGTATCTACAATCCTGTTTTTGTTTTCTTCTAATTCCTCTTGATTAATGGTGATACCGCCAGTCGAATATTCTTTTAATAAATCGATGGTTGGGAATTTATAATTAGATAAATCTAAAGTGGGGTCAAATAACCCAAAATCTGCAACAAGGCGTGAAGCTAAGTTTTCTTCGATAATATCTTCTTCTTCTGATTTTTCAATCACAAAAGCTTCATCTGGAGAAACTAATGGCAGTTCTTGTTTTGGGGTAATTGGCTTTAAAACAGGATTTAGCTCTATTTCTGAAGCGTGAGAAATAGTCGGCTTTAAAGCTTCTTTGTTAAGCTCGAATTGAGAATCTACTGTTTTGATGTGAATATTATCAATTTCAGGATCATTTTCTTCTTCCTCTTTAATCGAAAACTCTTCTAAATTATAAGCACTTTCAGGTTGATTTACAGCTGGTTTTAAAGTGTCTAATTCTGATTTGAACTCTTTTTTTGTAGAATCAAAATACGATTGGATTTTTTCTGGAGATAATTTGATTTTGAAAATTAGATATACAATTAATCCAAAAAGTAGTGTAAGTAAAGTACCTGTTTTTCCAATATAATCTTGAAGGAATAAATTTAATTCATAACCAATTGTACCTCCTAATTCTGGTGCTGAAGTGGCGAAAAAGCCGAACAGAATAGAAACGATAATGATGGCAAAAATATCCCAGAACCAAGTGTTTTTTAGCTTTTGAGTCGAAAGCTCTAAAGCTAAAAACATTCCTGTAAGAAAAAATAAACGCACAAAAATGAATGAAGCAAGTCCGAAACCTCGATAGATAATTAAATCGGCCAAATAGGCTCCGAATTTCCCAAGCCAGTTTTCTGCGACTTCTGTACGGTCACCAAGCTGATTTACGACACTTTGGTCATTTTGCCATTGTCCGTTTACATAAAAAGAAATAAATGCAACTAATAGCGCAATAGAGAAAAGAACCAAAAGACAGCCCAAAACAAATTTCTGTGGTTTGGTCATCTTCCAGGATCTTTTAGTGCCTTGTTGTTTGTCGTTTTTTTTATCTACAGTTTCTTTTTTATTTTTTGCCATTCTTGCGTTTTCCTTTGCCTAAATAAATTTTGGAATATAAATAATCAAGCCTATTGCAATTGCAGTCATTGCGGCAAAAAATACCGCTCCGGCAGCAATATCTTTAATAAAACCGATTCGTTTGCTGTAATCAGGATGGATAAAATCGGCAATTTTTTCAACTGCTGTGTTTAATCCTTCTACAGCTAAAACTAAACCAATGGCTAAGGTTTGACATAGCCATTCGGTTTGTGAAATGTGAAAATAGAAACCAGCGATGGTCACGATAATCCCTAAAGAGAATTGCACCATGATGCTGTGTTCTGTTTTAATCAATTTTACAGCCCCTTTAAAAGCATAAGTCATGCTTTTTAAACGACCTGTAACAAAAGTATTGTCTTTTTGAAACTCCATTTAAGGGAAAATATTATAGTGCTGCTAAAGCCGCTTCGTAATTTGGTTCGTTTGCAATTTCAGCAACTTGTTCTGTGTGAACGATTTTTCCATCGGCATCAACAACAATGATTGCTCTTGAGTGTAAACCTTTTAATGGTCCGTCAACGATTTCTAATCCGTTTGCTTTACCAAAAGCGCCTTCTTGAAAATCGGATAAGTTTACTACATTTTCCAAACCTTCAGCACCACAGAAACGTTTTTGAGCGAATGGTAAATCTCTTGAAATACATAAAACAACAGTATTTTCTAATCCGCTTGCACTTGCATTGAAAGTTCTAACAGATGTTGCGCAGGTTCCTGTATCAACACTTGGGAAGATATTTAAAACTAATTTTTTACCAGCGAAAGTACTTAAAGAAGCAACTGATAAATCGTTTTGAACTAAAGCAAAGTCAGCTAATTGTGTTCCAACTGCTGGTAATTCACCTGATGTATGAACTGGATTTCCTCCTAATGTGATAGATGCCATGATTTTTGTTTAAAATTAATGAGGTTCAAAAGTAAGGATTAATATTTGAATCTAAAAGTATTTGTTAAGGGTTTAAGGAGAGATTAAGGATGGTTTTTGGGTAGCCTCGAATTCATGAATTTATCTAATAATTTTAGATTTATTGCTGTTGTCAGGCTGAGCGGAGTCGAAGCCCGAGTACGTAGCTACACAATGTAAATAGTTAATCTTTGTAGAATTACTTTGCGTGGGCTTCGACTCCGCTCAACCTGACAAAGATTATTTAAAAAGAAACTGAAAACTGCGACTGCCACTGAATACTAAAAACTGACCACCGTAAACTAAAAAAAAAGCGTCTCTAAAATAGAAACGCTTTCTCAGCCTTGTTTTTTGTTTTTATTCTTGGGAAGGAGGTCGACTTATTTATCGATTGAGCCTAATACACGTTTCATGAATGTGTTTAAAGCTTCTTTTTTGTCGGTTCCCTGAGCAACTAATTTCTGTACTTCAAGGGCGCCGTACATATTGGAGATCAATTCACCGATTACGTCTAACTCTTCGTCTTTAAGAGAAGGAATTTCGGTCATCGCTTCTAGAACTTCGATCGTTTCAATGATATAATCCTGATCGTTTTCTTCGATGAATTGTGTTAAATGCTTAATTACTGGTAATTTCATATTGTGGAGTTTTAAAAGATGAATTAAGCAATTGCGTTTACTAAGTCAATTAAAACTTCTTGTTTGTTGGTTTGCGTTTCACCAACTAATTGTCCGTTTACGAAAGTAGCAAATGTTGGTAAATTGCTCACATTAGCTAGTTTTCTTGATTCCGGAGAATTTTCTGCATCAACCAAAACAAAAGTGATAGCTTCATTTTCTGTTGCTAGTTTTTTGAATTTTGGTTTCATAATACGGCAATTTCCACACCATGAAGCTGAATATTGCACTACTACTTTTTCGTTTTTAGCAACTAAATCTGCTAACGTATCTTCGTTTAAGTCGATTAACATAAGTTTATTTTTTAGACACTAAGTTGCTAAGGTTCTAAGACGCTAAGTTTGCTCTCGAACCGAATAACTTTGTGTGGATTTATTTTGATTTTTTTAAAGTCATTGAGATTCTAAGATCTAAGTTTGACCTTAGAATCTCTTGACTTTTATTGTAGAATTGTATTTAAGATTCAAAAGTTAAGTTTAAAAACTTAGCAACTTAGAACCTTAGTATCTTAGCAGCTTAATTAGCGCTTAAGTATTCAGCAGTACTGATTCTGTCAGCAGACATAGCTTCTTTACCAGCTTCCCAGTTTGCAGGACAAACTTCACCTTTAGTTTGAATGTGAGTGTAAGCGTCAACCATTCTTAAGTATTCGTTTACGTTACGTCCTAATGGCATATCGTTTACGCTTTCGTGGAAGATTTTTCCAGTTTCGTCGATTAAGTAAGTAGCTCTGTAAGTTACGTTTGAACCTTCGATGATAACTGAATCAGTATCTTCACTGTAGCTTGTAGATTCGATATCAAGAATACCTAAAATGTTAGCTAAGTTACGGTTTGTATCAGCCAAAATTGGGTAAGTAACACCTTCGATTCCACCATTGTTTTTTGGAGTATTTAACCAAGCAAAGTGAACTTCGTTTGTATCACAAGAAGCACCAATTACGATAGTATTTCTTTTCTCAAATTCTGGTAATGCAGCTTGAAAGGCGTGTAATTCTGTTGGACATACAAAAGTAAAATCTTTTGGGTACCAAAATAAAAGTACTTTTTTATTGTTGTTTACTGCTTCTTCAAAAATGTTGATTTTTAAATTGTCACCCATTTCTGAGATAGCATCTACTGCAATACTTGGGAATTTTTTTCCTACTAAAGACATAATTTTCGTTTTACGTTAAATATTTATTTCTGGTGCAAAAGTAGGGTACAAGTGCAGATTTTTACAATAAGATGTGATTATTAATATTTATAAGTTGATAAATTTTGACTATTTAACGTTTTAACTTATTGAATTTCAATATTTACGGGTAAAATGCCGTTTGAACTATTTTTTGCTAAAAATTGAATTCCTGCAGTTTTTTGAAATTCTTCAAAATCTTGATATGCTTCAATTAATCCTAAAGCTTTTTTCAGGTTAGGAATTAAAGGCAATGCGTACGGATTTCCGAAAACAAAAACAATGCATTTTTTGTTTTGAAGTAAATCTGATAGTAAGTCTAAAACTTCATTGTCAATTTCAAAATTATTAAGCGGTTTTGCTTTTGGAACAAACAATGAAATCAAAATAGTTTCGAAATTTTCTAATTCTTTTTTGATGGATGAAATATCCGAAACTTCTAGATTTTCAAAAGCAAATTCTGGAGAATTTAGTTTGGTATTTATAGTTTTGAAGAATGTATTTTCTGTATTTTTATATAAGCTAAGTTTGGCTAATTTGTTGTTTTTCTGAGCTTCAAAAGCCAACTCTGAACTTGAATTATCGATAATGGTTGTAATAGCATTTTGAGCAATTTCCAGATTTAACTTTGATGTTTTTTCGAAATCTAATTCTCCCAAAGTAACAATATTTCCAGAAAGAACTCCAGCTTTTTCTTTGGCTTTCATGATTCGGTCATAGCTTTCGAAAATACGGTCTGGCGAAGCATTTTTATAGATGGCTTCAATTCCTTCTGGAACATTTTCGGCAAAACATAAAACATCGTTTCCTGCATTAAAAGCTTCCCATTCTAATTGTCCTTTGGTTTCGTACAATTTAGAAACGCTGTGCATATTCAAAGCATCAGAAATTACTAAACCATCATAACCTAATTTATCACGCAAAAGATCCTGAATGATTGCTTTTGATAAGGTTGCCGAAGTATCTTTTCCATCATTCAAACTTGGAACTGATAAATGTCCAATCATAATGGAATCGACATTGTTTTCAATTCCTTTTATGAATGGATATAATTCGTTTTCCATTAATTCTTCCAGAGTTTCCTTTAAAACAGGCAATCCCAAATGCGAATCAACATTTGTATTTCCATGTCCCGGAAAGTGTTTCAAACATCCTAAAACACCAACTTCCGACATTCCTTTTAAATATTCGATAGCAAAATTGGCTACTTTTTCTTTGTTTTCACCAAAAGAACGATAACCAATAACCGGATTATTCGGATTGTTATTAATGTCTGCCAAAGGCGATAAATTATACTGAATTCCCGCTGCTTTTAAATCTAGAGCAATTTGTTTTCCGACTTCGTAAACTAATTTTGATTTGTTTTCCGGCAAAGCGCCAAGCGTGATTGCATATGGATATTGCGGTGTTTTTTCGATACGCATGGCCAATCCCCATTCTGCATCAATGCTGATTAAAAGTGGAATGGAAGCGGCTTTTTGATAACGAACAATTAAAGCTTTTATTTTTTCGTAGCTGTCATCGTTGAAAACAACTTTTTTCTTGCTTTCGTAGTTCGTTGCAGCACTCGCCCGACTGTGGAAAAAGGTTAATCCGCCAATATTGTACTCTTTAATTAGTCGTTCGGTTTCCTGAATATTTTCTTCGGTATCGTTGATAAATACGGCTGGGAAAAAGAATTGCCCAATTCTCTGTCTTAATGCTTGTGCTGTGATTTTCATTATTATAAAGTCTTTTTCATACATACACTATTATCCATTTCTTCATAAGGCGGATAATTTGGAATGATGGTGTAATTTAATTTTTGATATAAGTTGATGGCTTCTGGCTGATTTTTGCCAGTTTCCAAAACAGTATAAGTATAACCCACTTCTTTTGCCCAGATTTCTAACTCTTTTAGAACGGCAGAAGCGATTCCTTTTTTTCGATAATCGGGATGAACAAACATTCTTTTGATTTCAGTTTTGTCGCTTTCTTTTTCGCGAAAAGCGCCACATCCAACAGGAACATCATTTTCGTAATAAACAATGGTATGTTTTATTTTATCTGTTTTATTGAACTGATTGTAAAAAGCGTGATCGTCACCATCTCTAATGGCTAGATCTTTATCTAATAAACGCACCAGATTTATAAAATCAATATCGTCTGAGTTGGTTCGTTTTATGTGAATCATGATTCTATAGCTTTTCTGTTTTTGTTTTAATTTTTGAAAAATAGAAATAGTTTTAGAGCAATTAAAGACATAGCTATGTTTGGAGAAACTAGTTTCTCTTTTTCTCCTCTTTTAAATAAAATAAATCTATGTTTCTATGTGTTTAAAAACTATTTCAATTTTGCTTTCTTTTGTTTGGCCAATTGTTTTTGGGTTTCAATGGCTTTTTCCAATCGGTTTTTGAATCTGAAAAGTTTTGGCAATCCTTCTAAACGGTCTTCAATTGTGATTTCTTCGTAAACCAAGATGGCTTTTTCTAAAACCCTAATTTCGTTGTCAAGATCGTTTTGGTTTTTGTAGATTGTTGCCAGTCGGTCGTACGGATGATTTCCTTTAAAGCTTTCTGCGACATTTTCTTCATACAACTCAATTGCTTTTTCTAGATTTCCATTTTTCTCGAACTCCGTTCCTTTCAGATTTCGTTCGGCCTGCAAATTTTCATTGATTTCCATATGTAAGAGTTTGATTTGGGATTTAAACTTCTTATGACTTTTTCCCAAAATCTTTCGGGAAAACTAAAAAACGTGATAAAATAAGACCTGGAATTGTAGCAATCAAAACCCAAATGAAGAAGTTTTGATAACCTAAAAATTTCTGAATATAACCGCTCAACATTCCTGGAAGCATCATTCCTAATGCCATAAAACCAGTTGCCAATGCATAATGTGCTGTTTTGGATTCTCCCTCGGCAACATGAATCAAATACATCATAAACGCTGTAAAACCAAAACCGTAACCAAATTGTTCTAAAATCACGACGGCATAAATGTAATAAATTGATGTTGGGTGAAAAAATGCTAATAAAATAAAACCAATAATGGGTAAATGCATGGCTAAAAACATTGGAAACATCCATTTGGTAAGACCATGTCTGGAAATAGCAATTCCTCCCAAAATGCCGCCTAAAGTTAATGCAGCAACTCCAAAAGTTCCATAAATAATTCCAACAGCTTCTGTATCTAATCCCATTCCACCAAGTTCTTTTCCATCCAATAAAAAAGGACTTAACATTTTAAGCAATTGTGATTCTCCTAATCTGAAAACCAGAACAAAAGCCAGAATTAATCCAATTTGTTTTTTCTTGAAGAAACTGATGAATATGGTTCCGAAGTTTTGATGAGCTGTTTCTTTGTTATTTTCTACAACATTGATTTCATTTTTTGGTGTAAAAATGAAATTGTAAGCAGTAATAAACGTCATTAATAAACCAACACAAATCATAGTGTATGACCAAGCTTTTGTATTGTCGCCGTATTTATGTTCCAAAAATCCGGCAAAAAGGACTACTAATCCGTTTCCGGCAAGCATGGAAAGTCTGTAGAATGTACTTCTAATCCCGATAAAAAAAGATTGTTTGTCTTCTGGCAAAACCAATAAATAAAAGCCGTCAGTAGCAATATCGTTAGATGCCGAAGCGAAAGCGGCAACCCAAAATATGGCTAAAGACATGATGAAAAATCCATTTGTTGGAATTACAAATCCGACCAGCAAAAAGGAAATAGAAATTATTAACTGCATCAATAAAAACCATTTTCTTTTGGTTCCGATCAATTCAATAAGCGGACTCCAAAGCGGTTTTACTACCCAAGGAAGATATAATAAACTGGTGTAGACTCCAATGTCTTCATTTGAAATTCCTAGATTTTTGTACATAATTACCGAAACGGAAATAATTATGGCATAAGGCAATCCAGATGCAAAGTTTAGAAGCGGAATCCAGAACCAAGGTTTATTATCTATTTTCATTTGGTTGAGCAGGTGTATAGTTTTTAAATGGTTTTTTTAGATCTATGGCAGTTGGCGTACTTTCGTTGGCATAATAATCAATAAAAGTTACAGCGCAGGCTTTATATAGGTTTAGTTTTCCTCCAGCAATTGAAAAAGTAATTTTTCCATCAACTTCTTTTACGGTTACTTTTTCTACAATTTTAGTGGCATCATTAATATCGATTTTCGAAGTATGTTCACCTCCATAAACTACCATATAACGTACTTTGGTATTTAGCGGACTTTTGAAAGTGAAGTTATAACGAATGCTATCCTTGTTGTATTCAATTACTCTCGGCGTATCAATTATAACATGTCTTAAATTTGGAACAGCTGCAGGAAGAGCAGGGTATTTGTATTGGTTTTCTTCTAAATGACGAACTACATCAAAGTTTTTCCCCATGAACCATTTTGAGCTGAAATAAGCACTTCCGGAAACATTTTTAAAGGTTCTTAGAAAATCAATCTGCGTTGGTATTTCAGTCATAAAATTCCAGCTTTTATCTGAGTCGCCTCTAATTTTATAAGAAGCATGACCAATATAAATGGCTGTATTATTTGCATTCTCAGACCACCATTTTACCAATTTGGAATAAGAAGCTCTTGTGTTATTCATACTCCAATACAATTGAGGCAGAATATAATCAATCCATTTTTGATCCATCCAAAGCATTGGATCAGCATATAAATCGTCGTAATTTGAAGTTGACTGTGTTTCAGAACCTCGTGGATCTTGAGATTTATTTCGCCAAACTCCAAACGGACTAATTCCGAACTGCACCCAAGGTTTACTGGCTTTTATGGTTGTTGAAATGGTGTGTACAAAGTTGCTCACATTCGCACGACGCCAATCGGAACGGCTTAAACCTGCACCATATTTTTGGTAGGAAGCGTTGTCGTTAAATACTTTTCCAGGAACAGCATACGGATAAAAATAATCATCAAAATGAATGGCATCAATGTCATATTTGTCCACAACTTCTTTGACTACTTTCGTTAAATGTGCCTGAACTTCTGGTAAAGCAGGATCATAATAATATTTTCCGCCGTATTCGATCATCCATTCCGGATGTTTAAAAAGATCGTGTCCAGGGCTTAAAAGATTTTTATTTAAATCAAAAGTCGCACGATATGGATTCAGCCAAGCATGAAATTCAAATCCGCGATTATGTGCCTGTTCAATCATCCATGCTAATGCATCATAATATGGATTTGGAGCCAAACCTTCTTTTCCAGTTAAAAAACGAGACCAAGGCGCAAATTCAGAAGGATAAATGGCATCGCCCACACTTCGAACCTGAACGATTACGGCATTGTAATTTAATTTTTTATATGCTTCTAAAATCTCAAGATAATCCGCTTTTTCTTTTTCTACATTATCTAGACTTGTTTTGGGCCAGTCTATATTAACGACGGTGGCAATCCAAACACCTCTGAATTCGTTTTTAGGATGCATTGTATTTTCCTGTGCGGCAATCGTCGAAACGAAAAATAGAAGTAGAAAAGAGAATATTAGATACTGATTTTTATGCATTTCAATGTTTTTTAACAAAAACCAAAAATAGTTTTTTTAGATGATTAAAGGAAATTTAAATTTCGCAATAATAATACCATTCTTTTTGAAATACTAAACTTTGAATATTAGTTTTCTTTTATACAAAATCCATAAGATAATTGACCAGAAAAGGGCATAAGCCAGTGCATAAGCCAATGATGCGTTTAATGGATTTTCAAAATGAGGAACAATTCCGTATTGGTATAGGTAAGCTTGAAAACCAATTTCTTCACCTCCAATTTCTGGATTCTGCATTTTGATAGAACTCATTACCCTCGGAATTATTCCAGAAAAATAGAAGACAATCATAGGGTTTACACCCCAGATTAAAAACAATTTGGCCCATTTTTTATAATTCGCAACATCAATAACGTAGTACAGAAACGTCAAACATAAAGTAGCAATGCCGCCTGTATATAAAACATAAGAACTGGTCCAAAGTGATTTGTTGATTGGGAAAATAATATTCCAAAGTAATCCTAAGATTAATAGCACGATTCCAGCGATTGCCAGTTTTTTTACAATTTCGATTTTGGAAACAGATAAATTTAAAATTTGCCCGATAAACATTCCGGTAATTCCGGTTGCTATAGCTGGTAAAGTACTTAAAATTCCTTCTGGATCCCAGGTTTTAGAAACGCTCCAAAGGTGTCCATTTAAAAGTAAATTATCTAACCATGCCGCCAGATTAGTACCTTTTTCAAAATTAGCTTCCCCAATTCCCGGAACAGGAACAAAAGCCATCAACAAATAATATCCAACCAGAATTGAAAATGCAGTTATGATTTGTGTTTTTAAATTTGTTTTTAAATACAAAAGAGATGTAAAAAAATAAACGATTCCAATTCGCTGTAAAACTCCTGGAATTCTAGTGTCTTCAAAATGTTCTAAACCACTGTAGGCTAAAAATAGTAATACTGCTAAGATTCCGAAAACAAGATAGGTTTTGACTTTCAAACTAAAATTTCCCAAAAGTGCATAAGCGATTCCGAAGAAAATAAAGAGTCTTATTACTAAAAGCGGAAATCCTTCCAGACCAAATAAATGTATTCTCCCGAAAAAAGCTAAGGAAAATCCTAAACAGAAAATGCGCAGTGATCGAACTAGAATTTTATTAAAAACCGCACCATCAAGATGTTTAACCGGCATGGCAAAAGGGATTGCTACTCCCATGATAAAAACGAAAAAAGGGAAAACTAAATCGGTTGGGGTACAGCCGTGCCATTCGGCATGTTCTAACGGCGGATAGATAGAAGACCAGCTTCCGGGATTGTTAACTATCGTCATTAGAAAAATAGTAAATCCTCTAAATACATCCAGTGAGGTTAAACGTTCTTTTGTCATGGTTTTGGTTATTAATAGTTTATTGTTTGTGGTTTATTGTTTGTGGTTGGTAGTTGTAAATTAATCAGGAAAAGAAATTTTTCCCATAGTTACAGATGGGATTTTCACAGAATTAAATTTGAAATCTCCTCCGGCAACAGTTTCATTAGCTAAAACAGCAAAAAGAATCGCTTCTTTGGCATCGCTGTTAATTCCTAAATCATTGCTTTTGAAGAAAGAACAAGGCAGTAATTCTTTTAACCATTTTACAATTAATGGATTATTAGCTCCTCCGCCGGAAAGATAAATTTTAAAATCTTCAATTTTGTAAGAAGAATTTTCAACAGCAAATAGAATCGCCTCGGCAATAGTTTCAGCTGTAAAACGTGTTAAAGTTGCCAATAAATCGGGAGCTGTAATATTCGTAAGATTGCTTTTGGAAAGTGCTAATTCTACATATTCTGCATTAAATAATTCTTGTCCGATAGTTTTTGGAAAACCTTTTTTGAAAAAAGCATTATCTTTCAAATTAACCAATAAATCTTGATTTACAGTTCCTTGTTTCGCTATTTCAGCATCTTTATCGTAGCTTTTATCAAAGAAATAATTTTTTACAAAAAGATCAATTAAAGTATTTCCTGTTCCAGTATCGGTTACAAAAGTATCTTCATTTTTTATGTCTGAAGGCAGATAAGTAAAATTGGCAATGCCTCCAATGTTGAGCATAATTCTGTTTTCGCCTTCTTTTCCGAATAAAAAATAATCACCATAAACGGCTAACGGAGCACCTTCGCCTCCCGCAGCAACATGTTTTTGCCTAAAATCTGATAAAGTGATGATTCCTGTTTTTACCGCAATATGGTCGCCGTCTCCAATCTGCAAAGTAGCATTTGGAAATTTTTCCTGCTGATGTAAAAACTTCGGCGCATGCAAAACGGTCTGTCCGTGAGAAGCAATTAGATCAATTTCTGAAGAAGGAATATTCCATTTTTCTAAAGTTTCATTTACCATTTCCGCATGAAGTAAGCCAATCCATTCGTTCAGTAAAACCAAATGCTGAAAATCGATATTTTTCTGCGCAAAGACTTTACGAATTTCTGTTTTGATTTCTTCTGAATAACTAATCGTTTCAAACTGGGCCAGCTTTACATTGGTGTTTACGCCAGATCCTGAAATTTCGCATAAAGCAATATCTAATCCGTCGAGAGAAGTCCCCGACATCAGTCCAATAATACGTTTCGTTTCTTTTTGGGCAATTTGATAAAGTGCTTCAATATTTTTGTTCATGAATGTTTGTTTAAAATGCAGCTAAAGTTAATTAGTTGGGAGCGATTAATTTTATTAAACACATAGAAACATAGGTTTTTATATAAATAAAAGTAAATAAAAAGAAACTAGTTTCTAACACATAGAACTATGTGCTTTATTCTGAGTGAAACGACTTTTTATAAGCTAATAAAATCTATGTTTCTATGTGTTTAAAAAACAATCTACAAAGTTATTTCATTATAGATTCATAAATTATCTTCTGAATATCTTCACGAATCTTTTCTTTCGCTAATTTATTGCCTTCTTCGCCAACTTCCGGATACGTTCTGTTGGATAAAAACACGTAAACGGTTTCGTTTTCAGGATCGACCCAAGCCATATTTCCTGTAAAACCAGTATGACCAAAACTTGATTTCGAAGCACATTGACAAGTCGGGCCGTCTTTTCCTAATCTTTTATCGAAACCTAAACCTCTTTCAACGCCCTGATCGCAATAAAAACAAGTGTTAAAAGTGTCAAAAGTAGCTTCAGAAAAATAACGTTCACCTCCATAACTTCCTTTTTGAAGAAACAACTGCATCATTTTGGCGACATCCATCGCATTGGAGAAAATTCCAGCATGACCTGCAACACCACCTTCCATCGCGGCTGCCATATCGTGTACATAACCTTGTATCAACTGATGTCTGAAATAGTTATCAATTTCTGTTGGAGCAATTGCATTTTTGTCAAATTTCAATAGCGGATTGTAAGTGGTGTAATTCATTCCCAATGAATTGAAGAAGTTTTCCTGACTTAAATCTTCCAGTTTTTTGTGTGTGGCCCTTTCCAAATATTCTTTTAGAATGATAAAAGTGAAATCACTGTATTTGTATTCTTTTTTTAATGAAATAGGAGAGTCGGCAATAAATTTCATAATCGTGTCATGATAATCATTTCTAATAAAAAGGTTGTCTGCTACTTTAGTTGTGAAATTTTTCTCTGGTATTTTTCTATAATAGTGATCTGATGGAAAACCTTTGGCATCTAAGGTTGATTTGTAAAACGGACTCCAGGCAATTAATCCGGCATAATGGTTTAATAAGTCTTTAAACGAAATATCTTTTTTGTTTGATTTAGCAAACATTGGAAGCATGGTTCCTAATTTCGTATCTAATTCTACCTTGTTTTTATCGTATAACTGCATCACGTTTGGAAGCGTAGAAATCATTTTGGAAATCGAAGCAACGTCGTATAAGTCGGTATTCGAAACTTTTATCTTGTTATCGTAAGTTTGATATCCGTATGATTTCTGAAAAACAACACTGCCTTTTCGTGCAACTAAAACCTGCATTCCGGGAGCCATTTTTCCGTCAATTGCTTTTTTGGCAATCGCGTCTATTTTGTCAAGAATTGCCGAATTCATTCCAACATTTTCAGGTGTTTCAAAACCTAGACGATCGATTTTTTCAGTATCGATTCCGTCATTTACTTTAAAATTATCGTTGATTGAAACGGGTAATTTTCCTTTGGCACTTTTTGCTCCAAATAAAATCTCAGCAGAAACAATCTGTGAAATCGTTGAATTTTGGTACGAAACCATCAATCCTTCAATGGCATCAAAATTTTTGATGGAAAGAAGCGAATAAGGTTTTGCAAAAACATCTAAAATCACTTTGTTGTTTTCGGCAATTTTATTCAGGAAAAACAATTCATTTGAAGAGAAATCGTGCTTTTCCCAAGCTTTATTTACTTTATGATAACTTACAATAACTAGATCGTATTTCTTTAGTTGTTTGTTTAAAGAATCAATGTTGCTATTTGAAACTTCTGTTATTTCAGTATATTTTTTTAAGGTCGAAACAAAAGCGCTGTTTACATCTTCTCCCAGTTTTACGTAAGCAATTTTCTGATTGAGATTTTTAATTGGAAGAATGTCTTTTCTGTTTTTTAAGACTGTAGCCGCATTTTCAAACAAATTGTACTGAAGTGCATCTTTATCAGGGCTTGTTAAGTCTTTTTGTAGATTTTTTAAATCAACAGGTTTGTATTTGTTTAAACCTGCTTTGAATTTATAATGCAGTATTTTTTTAACCGAATGCGCTAAACGTTCTTCGGTAATCTGACCATTTGCATAAAATGTTTTTAATTTTTCTAAAGCTGCTGGAACATCATCCGGGCAAAGAAAAATATCATTTCCTGCTTGTAAAACTGCCAATTCCAAATCGCCGACAGGTTTAAAGTTACTGGCGCCTTTCATGCCTAAACCATCTGTAAAAATAAGTCCGTTGAAACCTAATTGTTTCTGCAGTAATTCAGTTACTACATTATAAGAAGCAGAAGACGGAACATTTTCTTTTGGTTCTAAACTCGGAATGTTAAGATGCGCTACCATTACAGAAGCCAGACCTTCGTCAAAGAGTTTTTTGTATGGATATAATTCGACTTCATCCATATGTTCTTTAGTGTAAGCAACAGTTGGAAGTGCTTTATGCGAATCAACAGCGGTATCTCCATGCCCTGGAAAATGTTTTCCTGTACATAAAACTCCTTGGCTCTGAATACCTTTCATTATAGCAGAAGCGCGTTCAGCAACATTGGTTTTGCTTTCGCCAAAAGAACGATTGCCAATAATCGGATTCAGCGGATTGGTATTGATATCTAAAACAGGAGCGAAGTTGAAATGAATGCCCATTCTTTTGCATTCGCTTCCCATTTGTCTTCCGACTTTTTCGATAAGTTCTAAATCTTGGATTGCACCTAAAGTCATGTTCCAGGGATAAGCATAAGTCGAGTCTAAACGCATGCTTAATCCCCATTCGGCATCAAGTCCAATAAACAGTGGTACTTTGGCTTTGGACTGATAGATGTTGGTTAATTTCGCTTGACGAACTGGTCCGCCCTGAAAAAAAATAACACCGCCAATGTTATATTTTGAAACCAGTTCTTTTACTTTGTTAACATGAACAGAATCTCTGTTAGAATAGGCGTTAGCAAAAAATAATTGCCCCAGTTTTTCGTCTAGCGTCATTTGGCTGTAAATACTGTCTGCCCAACGATTTTCAGCATCACAATCGGCAACAAAAGGTTTTTTTTCTGATTTGCTTTTGGGTATGTAAACTTCTTTATTTTCTGTCGAAATAGGTTCGTTTGTTTCAACAGCAGTTTTACTTTTTTTAGAAACACCACAATTGATGATTAAAAAAAGAACGGCTGTCAACAAAACTATTTTTATAATAGTATTTTTCATGAAATCATTTTTTGAGCTATTCAGATAAAATTCCGGATGGCTTTATTTTGGCTTTTAGAAAGAGATTTTTTCTTCAGTGCGTTTGCTGGTTAAATATATTCCGATGTAAGTAAATAATCCGTTGATTATAATCAATTCGTTATCAAAAGTGTAACCGAATAATTGTGCTGAATTTTCGCTTAAGAAATAGGTAAATATTGGCGAAATAATACAGATAATCGGAATTAGTTTATCGTTTACTAATCTTGATTTTTGCAATAATCCAAAAGCATATAAACCTAATAACGGCCCGTAAGTGTAAGATGCGGCTCTAAAAATTAAGGCTACAACTGAAGCATCATTGAATGAATTCAAAACAATAATTACAAGAAAAAGTAAGATTGAAAATGCAAAATGCACCCAATGTCTAATATTCACATTTTTTGAATTGTCCAGATTTTCTGCTTTGTCCATTCCAAGGAAATCGACACAAAATGAAGTTGTCAAAGCTGTTAAAGCCGAATCAGTTGTAGCAAAAGTGGCAGCAATAATTCCTAAAAGGAAAACGAAAGCCGGAACGATTGACAAATGATTTAAAGCAATTTCAGGGAAAAGTAAATCGGTTCTTGGTTTCCCTGTTGCTAAATCCAGCGGAATTTGAACATTATTTTTTGCTGCATAGATGTACAATAAAGCACCCAAACTCAAGAAAATAATATTGATTAAAACAAAAATTCCCGTAAACGTGAACATGTTTTTTTGTGCTTCGCCAATGTTTTTGCAGCTTAAATTTTTCTGCATTAAATCTTGATCCAGCCCAACCATTGCTATAGTAACAAACATTCCTCCTAAAATTTGCTTTACAAAGTGGTACTTGCTCGTAAAGAAATCATCAAAGAAAAATATTTTAGAATAATTACTTTTCTGAATGGTTGAAACCGACTCAAGAACAGTCAAATTTAGACTGTCACAAACAAAATAAATGGTTATAAACACTGAACTAACTAAAAAAAACGTCTGTAGGGTATCAGTAATAATAATGGTTTTTAAGCCACTTCTGAAGGTGTACAAAAAGATAAGCGCCAAAGCCAAAAGTACCGTTACCGGAAATGGTATATGAAAATCATTGAAAACATATCGCTGTAAAACAATGACAACCAAATACAATCTAAAAGCTGAACTAATGGTCCTGCTTACTAAAAATATTGAAGCTGCAGTTTTGTAACTCCTAATTCCCATTCTGTGTTCGATATAGCTGTAAATCGAAGTCAGATTCATTCTGTAATAGAGTGGAAGCAGGACTTTTGCGATTATAATAAATCCGATTGCATTTCCTAGAACAAACTGGAAGTATTTGAATTGTTCTCCGTTTGGTGAACCTACTTCTCCAGGAACAGAAATAAAAGTTACGCCAGAGAGCGCCGTTCCAATCATACCAAAGGCAACAAGATACCATTTGGAATTTTTATTTGCTTTAAAAAAAGAATCGTTGTCTTGCCCTTTTTTACTGATTACGTTTGAGACAAACAGTAAAAGACCAAAATAAACAAAGATGAAAATGAGAATTGTAGTAGAAGACATTTTGGTTTTGGTTTTGGTTTAGTTTTTAGGTTATTTTTTGCTGCTATGATCTAGCAAAACAGCACGTACACTCTTATGTTGATGCAGTAATTCTTCGGCCAATTCGTACTCAATTCCCAATTCTTCCATAATCATTTTGATGCCTCGTTTTACCAGTTTTTCGTTAGACAACTGCATGTCGACCATTTTGTTGCCTTTAACTTTTCCAAGTTTGATCATTACCGAAGTCGAAATCATGTTCAGCGTCAGCTTTTGAGCTGTTCCTGCTTTCATTCTTGTGCTTCCTGTTAAAAATTCTGGACCTACAATTACCTCAATCGGATAATCAGCTTCTTGAGCTATTAGTCCGTTGCTGATACAAGAAATACTTCCTGTTTTTATATTGTGTTCTTTAGCTTTTTTTAAAGCACCTAAAACATAAGGCGTATTTCCAGAAGCAGCAATTCCAATAATAAAATCCAGACTTGAAATTTCAAATTTAGCTAAATCTTTCCATGCTTGTTCCGTATCATCTTCCGCATTTTCAACCGCCTTACGAATTGCAGTGTCTCCTCCTGCAATAATTCCGATAATCATATCATGAGGAACGCCAAATGTTGGCGGACATTCAGAAGCATCTAAAATTCCGATACGTCCAGAAGTTCCAGCTCCAATATAAAATAATCGACCACCCAATTGCATTTTTTTTACGATTGCTTTAACTAGTTTTTCGATTTTAGGAATCTGTTTTTCGATAATCTGAGGAACTTTTTGATCTTCTGTATTAATGTTTGTCAATAGTTCTTTTACGCTCATTTGATCTAAATCTTTGTATAAAGATTCTTGTTCTGTTTCAGGCTGCTTGTTTTTCATAGATAAGCGAATTGTTATTTAATGGATAAACTGAAATATTTGGTTTCCAATTCCTCTTTTTTTTGAGAAATTAAATTTTTTTGGTTGGTTTGCGAAGCGAAATATAGAACATTTTTTTGATACATTGCAAATTTATGCGTAAGTTTTTAAAAATTGATAAAATAACGCAAAATAACGCATGTTATATCGTTCTTTTTCTTGTTTTTATTTAGCCTAAAATCGTGTTAAATAACGTATTTAAAAAGTGCAGAATAACGCATTAATTTTTATATTTGACAAAAATCTATACTAAATGCTGAAAAGGGAGAGACATCAATACATTATGAATAAATTTCAAGAAGTTGAAAAAATCAACACTATTGATCTTGCTCAAGAACTTAAAATTTCTGAAGATACTATTCGAAGAGATTTTAATGAGTTAAATAATAAAGGCTTGATAAACAAGGTGTACGGCGCGGCTTTTTTGGTTAAAGATAAACCAAATAATGTTTTTGACATTAAGATTATTAATGAAGACAGGAAAATTATTGTTGGTCAAAAAGCACTTTCTTTTTTAAGTGAAGGCCAGGTGATTATTATGAGCGGAGGGACAACAAATTTGTCTTTTTGTAAATTAATCCCAATTGATTTTTCGGCCACAATATATACGTACAGTTTGCCAATTGCCATGCAATTATCGCAGCACCCCAATATTGAGCTGATTTTTATTGGCGGAAAACTGCAAAAAAAAGCAATGGTAACCATTGGTATAGATGTAATTCAGGTTTTGTCCAAAATTAAAGCTGATATTTGCTTCTTGGGAGTGAGTAGCCTCGACCTAAATCAAGGTTTGACAGAGATGGGATATGAAGTTTCTGTAGTAAAAAAAGAAATGATAAAAGCTTCAGGAAAAGTAGTTGCATTGACAACTTCTGATAAAATCAACGGAAAGATGATGCATAAAGTTTGTGGATTGGAGCAATTGCATGCAGTAATTACAGACTTAAATCCTAATAGCCCTAAAATCAAAAGTTTTGTAGACGCAGGGTTAAATGTTTTCTAACATAAATAAAAATCGACATGCACTATTTTTAAAAGGTTCATGTCGATTTTTTTATTTCACTTCAGAATGTTTATTTATAAAGTAAATAGGGAGCTCTGGTTTTCTTGAATTGCTCCAAACCACTTTTCCAGCTTGCGCGAATATCATTTTCAGAAACTCCTTTTTCAATCTGTTCCTGTAATTTTTTTGTTCCTGCTAATTTCGTAAAAAAGGGTGTAAAGAATTTCGATTTATCAGTTGTATTTGTATAAGCACTAATCAGCCATTTAAGTTCTAATCGGGTTAGTTTTTTCTCTTTTGATAAATCTTCTCCATAACAGGTTTCTCCATTAAATGGAGGGTTTTTTGAACCAAAATTTGGTTTTGGAGTAAAACTAAAACCTTTTTTCGGTAAAAATGGAGAACCATAAATCTGAAACTGCTGTTCAGTTCCACGGCCTAAACTTACATTGGTCCCTTCAAAAAAACATAAACTGGCGTAAAGGTTTATCGATTGATCGTTAGGTAAATTTGGAGATGGTTTTGCTAAAACACTATAACTCATTTCGCGTTTATAATTTGAACAGGGGATTACGGTAAGTTTGCAATTTACTCCGTTTGTCAGCCATTTTTCACCATTAATCATCTGGCCATATTCTCCAATAGTCATTCCATGTAAAACAGGAATTGGATGCATTCCAACAAAACTTTTAAATTCTTTTTCCAAAATTGGTCCGTCAACAATGTTTCCGTTTGGATTGGGTCTGTCTAGAATAATAAGAGGAATGTTATTTTCGGCGCAAGCCTCCATTACATAATGTAAAGAAGAAATATAAGTGTAAAATCGAGCTCCAACATCTTGGATGTCAAAAATGACAACATCTATCTTTTTCAGCTGTTCTGCTTTAGGTTTTTTGTTATCGCCGTAAAGAGAAATAATAGGTAATCCTGTTTTTTCATCTTTACCATCAACAACATGTTCGCCGGCATCAGCAACACCTCTGAAACCATGTTCTGGAGCAAAAATAGTCTGAATGGCTACTTTTTTTTCTAACAAAAAATCGACCAAATGCACTTTGTTAGATAATAGTCCAGTTTGATTGGTAACGATTCCAACTTTTTTATTTTTTAATAATGGTAAATATTTTTCAAAATTATCAGCGCCGGTTTTTATTTCAGCTATGTAAATACTATTGTTTTCAATTGACCTTGGTACAGTTGAAAAGCATAATATTGGAAATAATAAAAATAGGAGAGTGATTTTTTTTAGAATTCGTAACATGATAAAAAAGTTTAGTTGGTTAATAATCGGAAGCTAAACGTTAAAACGAAATTAGAAAAATAGAAATCTTTAATGAAGTCTTATGTATAAAAATTACCTCCGAATACCGAAGTATCCAGAGGTAATAAACTAAATAAACACTATATTATTTTCTTAAGAGATTACCAGCCTGGGTTTTGTTTTAATTCTACACCTTCTGCAGCGTATAAATTAATGTCGTTTGTAGGGATTGCACTTAAGTAATTTTTTGGAGATACAAATGATCTAGACACGCCAGCAGCATAAGGAATTACATATCCATCTGAATTTACTTTTGTCTTGGAGTTAGTTCCTATCAAAGCAGGTATTCTAGCTCCTAAAACAACATCAGGATTGGAATTAGTATCCAAGTAATCTCCTTTTTTCCAGCGCATAAGATCTTCTTTTCTCATAGTAGTCCAAGCCATAAACTCAATTCTGCGCTCACGGCGGATCTCCCATATAATTGGATTAACAATTCCTGACATTTGTTCTAATGCGGTTGTTCTTTGCGGATCGTTTATTTGTACTCCACCAGCAGAAGCGTTTGTACCATCTGTAGTCAAAACAGCAATTCCTGCGCGTGTACGAACTTTGTTAAGCGATAAATCAAGATCAACATTAGTAATTGTTCCTAATTCTGCACATGCTTCAGCATAATTCAAATAAACCTCGCTTAGTGTAAAAACAGGAGCGTCAATTTGATTTTGTCCAATTGTTGAAACGTCTGTACCTGTAGTGGCAGGGTTGTTATACAGTTGAAATACATAACCTGTGATAGAGGTTAAACCATTATATGGTTTGTCAGAGTAAGCATAATCTGCTGTGCTGAAAGCTTTAGCGAACCTTGGATCTCTGTTGGCAAAAGTATTAGCAATAGTATTGTCTCCTAAATATTGAGTATTACCGGCTTGTTTTATTGGTAATCCATTTGTAGTTACATAACTTTCTGCTGCAAATTTTGTCAATCCGTTTTGAACGGTTGAGGTATTAGTATAGGCTTGTACTGAATTTCCTAAAACACCTTTAATATATCTTTTGGTTAAAATTACCTCAGTATTATTCATTAACTCAACAGAGTTGTAAAGTGCTTTCCAATCTGCATTTAGTTTGAAAGAATTATTGTTCATTACCGCTAAAGAAGCTTCTTTTGCTTTTTGAAGATAAGTATTCCCATTTTGTCCTAAATTGTATTTTCTATAAGTACCTTCACTCAAGCATACTCGGCTTAACAATGCATAAGCTGTGTATTTGTTTACAGTTACATTGCTGTCATCAATGTTTAATAACATTGGAATTGCTTCTTCCAAATCCTTGATAACATTGTCTATTACTTCAGCTCTAGATAAAGCCGGTTTATATACATTAGGATCGCTTTGCGCTAAATACTTATCTGTATAAGGCACATTACCAAATTGTTGTGCTAAACGAAAATAAGTATGAGCTCTAAAAAACTTAGCAACACCTATATAATGATTTTTTTTCGTTTGATCCATTGGCACATTTGGTACTCTTTCTAACATAAGATTACAGCGGCGAACCAAAGTGTAATATTCGTTCCAATTTGCGTTGGTAGCATTTGGAGCTGTTAGAAAGTTAGTGAAAACGTTCATAGCCAAATTGTCATCTATTAATCCTGTAGATGAAGCGTGAAAGTAAAAATCGGCCGTAGTACCAGCATTATTTCCATACCCGTTAAAGGTGTTATAATTTAACCAGGAGAACGTTTTTACGTTATTTTCTGAAGTCCAAAAATTGTCGTCTGTAAATACATCTTCAGGAGGTGTATCCAAAAAATCTGAACAGCTAGCAGTTAAACTTGCAATAGCAAGCAAGGCAACTGATAGTTTTATCTTAGAGTTTATGATTAATTTTCTCATTTTAGTTAATTTTTGATTTTTAAATACATTTATTAAAACGCAAGCTGTATACCAACTGACCATGTTTTAGAGTAAGGGAAAGTTCTTCCCCATACCGCTTCAGTTTCATTAATTTCAGGATCTACAGGTAATTTGCTGCTTTTCCAAGTAGCTAAGTTAAAACCTGAAACATACGGTCTGATTTTGTCAAATCCAGCCTTTTGAGTAATGCTTTTAGGAAAAGTATATCCAAGAGTCATCGATTTTAAACGTAAATAAGACATGTCTAATAAATAACGTGACTGTGCAACAAAGTTGTTTGATCCAGGCGCATAAGTTCCAAAAGCATTTCCAGAATGTCCAGGGTATGGATTAGGGAAATAAGCGTCTGTATTTTCTGGTGTCCAGTAATCATTCATGCTTTCATACATAGCATCTGTTCTGTTGTAGAATGGTAATACTAAGTCTGAAGTTGTCCAAAATTCACGTTTGCCAACTCCTTGAAAGAAGGCGTCAATATCAAATCCATATAAAGCACCACCTAAACGAACTCCGTATTGGTAACGAGGAGTGGTATTGCCTATAACTTTTAAGTCTCCAGGATTAGTAGCCGTTCCATCTCCTCTTGAGATAACTCCGTCTCCGTTTAAATCCTTGTACATTACATCTCCAGGGCCGTATCTAAAAGCACCTGTTCTTATATTTTTATAATCAACACCGTTTACTATTAACCCTGTTGCGTCGATTTGATCGGTTGATTGAATTAATCGATCTGTTTCTAATCCCCAGATTTCACCTAATTTTTGACCTGCATAAAAAGATCCTAAAAGTTTGGATGAGTTGTTCCATTCTGTTACTTCTGTAGTATTGTCAGAAAGTGTAAGATCTGCATAAACGCTTATGTCTTTGTTTATTTGTTTATTAAAGTTAAGTGCCAATTCCCAACCAGTTGTTCTTAAGTTTCCTGAGTTTGTATTGGCAGCAGTTTGACCAAATGAACCTGGAAGTGTTTTACCTGGAGCTAACATTCCTTTAGTATCACGTTGATAATAATCAAATGTTAAACCTAACATATTAAAGATACGAATATCAATACCAATATCTTGCGTATTTACTTTTTCCCAAGTTAAATTCGGGTCAACATTTGAAGGCTGATTAACAGTAGGAGGAATGGTTGTACCGCTACCAATCCAATAAGGACTAGGGTTAGTAGTAACGTTGGTCATAACTGGTAAAAAGGCATTGTTAGCGATATTTTGATTTCCAATTGAACCAATAGATCCACGGATTTTCAAATCATTCAACCAGCTTCTTGTACCTTCCATGAAACTTTCTTCAGAAATTCTATATCCAACAGAAGCAGAAGGGAAGAATCCCCATTGCTCATTACTTGGGAATTTTGAAGAACCATCATAACGTCCGTTTAATTCCAATAAGTATTTCCCTTTGTAATCGTAATTTACACGTGCAAAAAATCCTGCAATTGCATATCTTGATAAACCTGGATTTAAAATGTCATTAGCAGTAAGAGGTGAAGTAAACTGATCACCAATAGCTAAATTAAACTCTGGTTTGTTTTTGTCCAAAAGTGTATTTCTACGAGCATAAGTTCTTTCAAAATCATACCACTCAGAGTTCAAACCTCCTAACACTTTAAAATTATGGTTTTCTCCTAATGTTTTAGTGTAATTTGCATAAAAATTGGCTACATTTCTTGTAAAAGACGATTTGGCTTGTGCAACAAAATCATTAGCAGTTTCCATTGAAGTAGGTTTTCCTGCAACTAAGTCAGCACCACTTGTCCAAAAGTCCCAAAGAGGTACTTGTCCACCATTCATTTTTAGACTTGAAAAATTAGTATTAAAACTATATTCTCCAATAATATTAAAGTCTTTTGTGATTTGAGCAGTAAGTTTTCCGCTTATCCTCATATCATTTGACTTGCTTTCATTTTGAGATGCATTGGCCATATAACCTGGCGCATGTCTAAAGTAAGTACCATTGTAAGTACCATATGGGAAATAAGATCCCCAACGCATGTAATAACCAAAATAACCGTTACCTGCAGTATCAAGACCACTGTTGTAGTAGTTAAAAGGAGAATCATATTCTTGGAAAGTTCCTAAAACTTTAAAATCTCCTGTAAGCCAGCTTGCTAACTCTGTTGTTAAACCTAAATTAAGATTGAATCTTTGATTGGTTTCGTTATTGATTTTCATTACACCTTCTTGATTAGCAAGACCTAACGAAACAATAAATGAGCTTTTTTCACCCATAGATCCTTGAGCAGACAAATTGTGAAGCGTTTGTACCGCATTCTTTTTTAACATTTCATCATGCGGATTCCAAATCCTGTAGAAGTATTCTTTTCCACCAATAATGTCAAAATCTTCTCCTAGGATCATGTTTTTGTCATTAGGATTTCTTGTCGAAGCGTATTTTTCTTTCCATTTAATAATCCCAGGCAATAAAGTTTTGTAGTTCATACCAAAAGATTCAGGATTTGCATTACCAGCTCTTGCTTGCGCTTCAATCATTGCAGGAAGTTCTACAGTAGGGTCGTTAAATTGAACTAGCGAAATTGGATTACTCCATCCTGTATTGTTACTATAAGCAAATCTTACTTTGCCTTTAGCATTTTTACCACTTTTAGTAGTAATTAATACAACTCCAAATGCAGCACGTGCACCATAAATAGAAGCAGAAGCGGCGTCCTTAAGAACAGACATCGATTCGACATCTTCTGCATTTAACATTGATAAATCGCCTGGAACACCGTCAACTAAAATAAGTGGCGACCCTGTAGCTACTCCATTTACAATAGTTCCAGCTCCACGAATATTAACATTTGATCCTTTGCTTATATTACCTGAATTATTAGTAATATTAAGTCCAGGAGTAGTTCCTTGTAAACCTTTTGTAATGTCTGTAACGGGAATACTTCCTAAAGCTTTTTTAACATCGACCTTTGCAACTGCTCCAGTAAGATTCGCTTTTTTCTGAGAAGCAAAACCTACCACAACAACTTCATCTAGTTTTGTTGTTGCTTCTGCAAGTTCTACATTCACAACATTTGACGAGCTTACAGTAACATTTTGTGGCTGATACCCAATGTAGCTGTAAACAAGTGTTTGACCAGATGTGGCTTGAATACTGTACTTACCATCAAAATCGGTAGTTGTGGAAATATTAGTTCCTTTTATAAGGATCGTAACTCCCGGTATCGGAATACCGTCGGCTTTGTTTTTAATAATTCCAGTAATTGTTTTTGTTTGTGCAAATGTGATTTGAACGATTAAAAACAACAAAGAAAAGAGGAAAAATTTTTTCATAATTTGCTTAGTTATTTATGGTTAGTGAGCAAATATATAGATTATTTTGATAAAATGCGATTTTATGCAACTTTTTTGTCTTAAATATCACATAACGCAAAAAAACGCATTAAAAAAATCCAGAACTAAATTATATGTGTTAAAATTTGCAAAATGTGCAAATCTGAATATTAAAATGCGTTATTGTGCATTATTTTTTTATAAAAAGTAAAATAATGCAAATAAATGCGATTGCATTCATAAGTTTTTTTATATTTGCTTTCATCCTTTTCATGGTGAAATTGGAATAAGTGCGATGTGTTTTGTAAAGCAATAAGCATCGTTTAAAATTTTGGTTGGTTGCCCTAACAGGCTTTATAAAGCCTGTTAGTTTTTTTGTATATTTTACTTAACGAATTAAATAAATGATCATGAAACATGTAGTAACTAGAATACTATTACTTTTTATAATGGTATCGGGATTTTCTCAAAATGCAGAAAACTCTGGAAATATCAAATTTGTGCAACTAACCGACCTTCATGTCTCAGTAGGAAATGACAATGATTTTTTATTGCAGAATATTGTAAAAGAAATCAATAATTCTGATTTCGAGTTTGCAGTTGTTACCGGAGATTTAACCAATCGTGGTGCTGATGATGAACTAAAACAAGTACATTCGATACTTTCTCAACTGAAAATTCCGTATTATGTAATTTCTGGAAATCACGAAACCAACTGGAGCGAAAGTGCCGGTTTGACTTATAAAAAAATATTTGGAGAAGATCGCTTTGTGTTTTCAAAAGGGGATTATCTTTTTATTGGCTTTCCTTGTGGGCCTTACATGAAAATGGGAGACGGATTTGTAAAACATGAAGATGTACTTTGGCTGGATAAAACTTTAAAAGAAAGTCTTAAAAACAGCAATAAAAAAGTATTGAATTTTGCTCATTATCCATTAGATAACAGCGTCAGCAATTATAAAGAAGTGCTTTCGGTTTTAGAAAAATATCCAACTGTAGCTACTTTTTGCGGTCACGGACATACTTTAAGAAAGTATGATTTCTCTGGTTTGAGCGGTATTATGGGAACTTCTATAACTTCGCTTGACGGAAAAACAAAAAGTTATAATCAAGTAATTATCAGTAAAGACAGTATCAGCATTTATCAAAAAGAAATTGATAAACCAGGAGTTTTTAAATTTTCAGTTCCGTCAAAACCTTCTAAAATTACAATTCCAAAAGATAGTGTCACAATGCAGTCTCCTTTTATAAAAGATATTGCTTCTATTTACAGTCTTCCAGCATTCGATAAAAAGAATCTTTATTTTACCAATTCAATTGGCGAAATAAAATCGGTTAATCTGAAAAATAAAAATGTGAATTGGAAAACAGAAACAGGAAATTCAATTTATTTTTCGCCTATTATTATAAAATCCAATTTAGTTGTAGGTACAATAGAGGGAAATATGGTAGGATACGATACCCAATCGGGAAAACAAAAATGGACAATTCCAGTTGGAGGAGTTTTGGTAGGTTCACCAATTGCAGAAAATAATAAAATTTATACAGCAAGTTCTAAGGCTTTTATTTGTGCCGATGCAGTCACTGGAAAAGTAATTTGGCAGAATAATTTACCAGCGTCTTATTCTCAGGGAGTTCCTGTAATACAAGGAAATAAAATAATTTTTGGAGTTTGGGATTCGTATATTTATTGTTTGGACAAAAACACAGGAAATTTGATATGGAAATGGAATAATGGAAATGACCAACAAATTTTATATTCTGCTGGAAATGTCAATATGGTTTCCTCAAAAAACAGACTTTATTTTGTTACGCCACAGCGTTTCTTAACTGTTTTAGATATTGAAACGGGGAAAACGCTTTTAAGAACTTCTAAATGGAAAATTAGAGAATCAATGGGCAAAAGTCAGGACGGAAAATGGATGTATGGCAAAACAATGGACGGTCTGTTATTGAGAGTGCCAATTAATGATGAAATGGAATTAACAGAAGAAAACATGATTGCCCAAAGTAAAGTTTTGGACTTAAAACTAGGATACGAACACAATCCCGCTGGAATATTGGAAAACAAGAATAAAATATATGTTGGAAGCCGAAAAGGTGAAGTAATCGTAGTGGATGCTGCTAAATTTGAAATCATTAAACAAATTAATCTCGGAAGTTCAAGTGTAAACGGATTTACAATTGATGATAAAGGACAAGTTTGGGCTTCATTAATAGAAGGAGGAATCTTTTTGTTGGAATAGTTTTTTGCCACAGATTTAAATGATTTAAATGATTTTTTTTTGCCACTACACGAGCGACAGTGAACTTGCGGAGCAATTTCACAAATTTCAACGAATTAAATCTGCTGAATCTGCAAAATCTGCGAGAGAAAAATAAAACTTTGCGAACCTTGCGTAAATCTTAGCGAACTTTGCGGTTAAATTATTCAACAACAATTAGCAAATCAAAAATACAACCACATGAAAAGTCTAAAAATTATAATCCTAATACTGCTCTTTCAAACAAAACTTTTCAGTCAAGAATCACCGAAAAGAGAAATGCGTGCAGCGTGGATTTCTACCGTTGATAACATCGACTGGCCATCAAAACCAGGATTGTCAGACAAACAGATGAAAGCGGAAATGATTTCTATTTTAGATAATTTGCGATCTAATAATTTAAACACCGTAATTTTTCAAATCCGACCAACGGCTGATGCATATTATAAATCAACAAAAGAACCTGCATCACATTGGATAACAGGAACGCAAGGTGTTGCTCCGGGTTTTGATCCGTTGCAGATGATGATTGATGAAGCCGGAAAAAGAGGAATGAACGTTCACGTTTGGCTGAATCCGTATCGCGTACAAAAAGACACTTTGAAGGATGTTTTGACCAAAACGCATTTATTTTATAAGAAACCAGAGTTGTTTCTGACTTACGGAAAATCAAGATATTTTAATCCGGGTTACAAAGAAACCAGAGATTTTGTTGCTTCAGTAGTAGGCGAAATAGTTCGAAATTATGATATTCAGGCCGTTCATATGGACGATTATTTTTATCCTTATAAAATTGAAGGGCAGGAGTTTCCAGATGAAAAAGCTTTCGCAAAAGAACCGCGCCAGTTTAAAGACAAAGACGATTGGCGAAGAGACAATGTCGATTTGATCATCAAGCAAATCAGAGACACTATAATTGCCAATAAACCAGAAGTCGAATTCGGAATTTCGCCTTTCGGTGTATGGCGAAACATTGCGAAAGATTCTCAAGGTTCCAATACGAAAGCAGGAGCAACCAATTATGACGATTTGTATGCTAATATCTTAAAATGGCAAAAAGAAAACTGGATCGATTATGTAACACCGCAATTGTATTGGCACATTGGTTTTGACAGAGCCAATTTTGAAGTTTTAGCAAAATGGTGGGCAGAGCACAAATACGGCGCAAATGTTTATGTAGGTCATGGCGATTATAAGATTTCAAATACTGCCAAAGAACCAGAGTGGAGAAGTCCAGATCAAATTGTGAAACAAATTGAAATGATTCGAAAAATACCTCAAATCGACGGTTCAATGCATTTTACAGCAAATTCATTCTTTAAAAAAGGAGATACGCTTCGAAATGTTCTTATTCAAAAACCATATAAATATATCGCCCTAACTCCAGAAGCAAACAGAATTACAAGAATAAAACCGCAAGCGCCAACTAATGCTTTGATTATTAAAAAAGGCGATAAAGCGATTTTAAGTTGGAAGCCTGAATTATATGATAAGAAATATGTGATTTACAGATTTCCAAAAGGAAAGATTACAGATTTCTCTAATCCGGCAAATATTTATTATGTGACGACAGCAACAAAGTTAGAAGTTCCAGACGCTGATCTGGAAAATCATATTTATGCTATTTCAGCTTTGAGTCAGACCCAAACGGAAAGTATTCCAGTAGAATTTGTAACAAAATAAAAATACAATTATGAAAAATAGAACGTCTAAAATTGTATTCGCATTTTTGATTCTTTTCGGAATCAGTAGTTATGCTCAGAAAAAGTCTTTTGATGTAAAACGAAATGAAGTTTATATCGATTCGATGATGACAAACGCACTCGAAAAAGGATTTTTTCCTGGAGCTCAGGTTATGGTTGGAAGTAAAGATGCTGTTTTTATATCTAAAAATTATGGCTTTCAGGATTACTCTAAAAAACAGCCCGTAAAAAATGATGATGTTTACGATCTGGCTTCTATGTCTAAAGTTTTGGGAGCAACATTGGTAACTATGCGTTTGGTTGGTGAGGATAAAATGAAACTTACTGACAGAGTAGGCGACGCAGTGCCTTTTTTTAAAAACACACCCATTGCTGACTTAACGCTTTTTGAATTATTGACGCATACTTCGGGATTAAAAGCAAGTATTACTTTTTATCAAGATATGCTTTCAACACCTGATGGTTCGCCACTTTTGAGTGATAAAAAATCAGCAGAGTATCCAGAATTGTTTGATACCATGTATGTGAACAAGAATATTGTTTATGATGCTAATTATCTTTCATTTATTCCCAAAGAAAATTGGATTCAGGTTTATAAAAATATGTGGATGAATCCCGATTTTTATAAAAAAGTGTATGGACAGATTGCGAATGCCAATGTGAATCAGCGTGGCAAATACGTTTACAGCGATTTGAATTTACTTTTGGTAAAAGAAATGATTGAAGCCAAAACAGGTAAGAAACTCGATCAATTGACCAAGGAAATTTATACAGAATTAGGAATTTCTAAAATTGGTTACAATCCGTTAAAATGGACTTCTATTGAAAATGTAGTGCCTACAGAATTGGATAATTTCTTTAGAAAAGATACTATTAGAGGATATGTTCACGATGAAGCCGCTGCTATTTTTGGAGGTGTATCGGGAAATGCAGGTTTATTTGCGAATGCTCAATCTATTTCGGTTATCTGCCAAATGTTATTAAATGAGGGAAAATTTCAAGGAAAACAGATTCTGAAAGCAAAAGTAGTAAAGGAGTTTACGCAATCGCCTTTAGTAAAAGAAGGGATCTACCGCGGACTTGGTTTTGACAAAAGAAAACCAGACGAATTTTTTAAAGCAGCTGATTTTGGACATACTGGTTTCACAGGAACTTTTTTCTTTATGAACCCAGACAACAATAGATTTCTCATTGTCTTGACCAATCGCGTAAATCCAACAAGAACCAACAGATTAATGTATAAAGATGATTTTATGGCAAAAATCTGGAGGCAAATTAATAAGTAAAATTTTTTAGCCACAAATTTCACAAATTAATTCAGTAAGAGAAAAATTTTGCCACAGATTTAAAGAATTAAAATGATTTTTTCACGCAGATTCAGCAGATTTCGGCAGATTTATTTTGGATAAAAAAGAATCTGCAATATCTGCTTTAATCTTTTTTAAATCTGCGTGAAATAAAAAATAATCATTTTAAATCGTGGCAAAAAAAGAAACATAACTATTGAAATTACAGTAATTTTGTAATCTCATCAACAAAAAATAAAATCAGTTTTAGACAACAAATTAGAATATAATGTCAAACCAAGAGTTACAGCAGTTATCCGAATCATTAGAAGGCACACTTTTATATGATGATCTTCATAAAACACTTTATTCTACCGATGCTTCGGTGTACAGAATTAGGCCAAATGCTGTGGCACTGCCCAAAACTACAGCAGATATCAGTAGGTTAATTCGTTTTGCAGCGAAACATAATATTTCGGTTACACCAAGAACGGCAGGAACTTCCTTAGCCGGACAAGCAGTTGGAGACGGACTTGTGATAGATGTTTCAAAACATTTTACCAAAATACTAGGGTATAATGCTGAAAAAAGAACGGTTACTGTTCAGCCGGGTGTAATTCGTGATGAACTGAATTTATATCTAAAACCTTATAATGTATTCTTCGCTCCAATTACTTCAACATCAAATAGAGCGATGGTTGGAGGAATGGTTGGAAATAATTCATCAGGAACCACTTCGATTCGTTATGGTGTAACACGTGACAAAATTGTTGAGGTAAAAACGATTTTAAGTGACGGAACAGAAGTGGCTTTTGGAGAACTGACTTCGGCTGAATTTATTGAGAAAACGAAAGGAGATACATTAGAAAATAAAATCTACAAAAGTGTTTACGACGAACTTTCAGTAAAAGAAAATCAGGAAGAAATTATAAAGGAGTTTCCGAAACCAGAAATCCACAGAAGAAATACTGGTTATGCTGTTGATATTCTTTTAAAATCAGAATTATTTGGCGGAACTGAACCCACAATCAACCTAGGGAAACTGCTTTGCGGAAGCGAAGGAACTTTAGCCTTTACAACCGAAATCACTTTAAAAGTGGACGATTTACCACCGGCACACAATATTATGGTGGTGGCACATTATCATACCATTCAGGAATCATTGGAATCTGTTGTGGTGGCAATGAAACATCATTTGTACACTTGCGAAATGATTGACGATACGATTTTGGATTGTACTAAAACGAACCGTGAACACATTAAAAACCGTTTCTTTTTAGTTGGAGAACCAAAAGCAATTATGCTTTTTGAAGTCGCTTCAGACAATTTAGAAGATGCAGAAAAACAAGCCGACGCTTTAATTGCAGATTTAGAGAAACATAATTTTGGTTATGCCAGCGTTAAAATTTACGGGCCAGATATTGATAAAGCCAACGAACTTAGAAAAGCCGGATTAGGTCTTTTAGGAAGTATTGTGGGCGATGACAAAGCAGCCGATTCTATTGAAGATACGGCTGTAGAATTAAGCGATTTACCAGCTTATATTGCCGAGTTTTCGGCCATGATGTTGAGCCATGGACAGGAAGCGATTTATTATGCACACGCCGGTGCGGGTGAATTGCACTTGCGTCCGGTTTTGAATTTAAAGAAAACATCAGATTTAAAATTATTCAGAACCATTGCGACGGAAGTGGCACATTTGGTTAAAAAATACAGAGGTTCGTTAAGTGGTGAACATGGAGACGGAATCGTGCGTGGCGAGTTTATTCCGTTTATGATTGGGGATAAAAACTACGAATTGCTGAAAAGATTAAAACTGGCATTCGACCCAAATTCGGTTTTAAATATCGGGAAGATTGTCAATGCCTTGAAAATGGATGAAAACCATCGTGTAATTTCAGGAAGGGTAGAACCTGATATCAAAACGTTTCAGGATTTCTCAGACAGCTTAGGAATTTTACGTGCGGCCGAAAAATGCAACGGTTCCGGCGATTGCCGAAAAATGCCATCGGCAGGAGGAGCGATGTGTCCGAGTTATCGTGCGACCAGAAATGAAAAAGAAACGACTCGTGCAAGAGCAAACGCTTTAAGAGAATATTTGACGTATTCTGAAAAAGAAAATAAATTTGACCAGAAAGAATTATACGAAGTTTTTGAGTTATGCGTAAGCTGTAAAGCCTGCGCGAGCGAATGTCCAAGTAATGTTGACGTTGCCACTCTAAAAGCAGAATTCTTATATCAATACCAAAAAGCAAACGGATTTTCGACCAGAAGCAAAATTTTTGCTAACAATGCGAAACTGAATAAAATGGGAAGTTTGTTTCCATCAATCACAAATTTTATTTCGAATCAGTCTTTGGTTAAAAAGACAATGGGAATTGCACCTGAAAGACAAGTGCCACTTTTAGCAAAAAAGACTTTTAGAAATTGGTATAAAAATCATAAATCTACAACGACAGATTTTCTAAATGGGAAACTGTATTTGTTTGTAGATGAATTTACCAACTATTATGATGTAAACATTGGAATCGATGCTTTCGAACTATTAACCAAATTAGGTTATCAAGTTTTGGTTGTCGATCATGAAGAAAGTGGTAGAACGTATCTGTCAAAAGGTTTTTTAGAAGAAGCTAAGAAAATTGCCAATCATAATGTAAATGTTTTTAAAGATTTGGTTTTAGCCAATGCACCTTTGGTCGGAATCGAACCTTCGGCAATTTTGACTTTTAGAGATGAATATCTTCGCTTAGCTGATGATAAAGAAGCTGCCGAAAAACTATCTCGAAATGCTTTCACAATCGAAGAGTTTTTTAAAAAAGAAATCATAGACGGGAAAATAACACCCGATTCATTTTCTGAAGAAACTAAAGAAATTAAAATTCACGGACATTGTCATCAGAAATCATTGAGTTCTGTTGAAGCGACTTTTGCCATGCTGAATCTTCCTAAAAACAATACGGTTACAATATACAATTCAGGTTGCTGCGGAATGGCAGGTTCTTTTGGTTATGAAAAAGAACATTATCAGGTAAGTATGCAGATGGGAGAAGATACTTTATTCCCAAAAGTCCGTAACACGGCAGAAAATGTAAAAATAGCTGCTGCAGGAACAAGTTGTCGCCATCAAATTTATGACGGAACAAAACGTGAAGCACAGCATCCGGTTAGTATTTTGAGAAGTTGCTTGAAATAAGGTTTAACCGCAATCCCGATAGCTGTCGGGAGCGAAGAATTACGCAAGGAACGCAAAGTTTTTTTCTCTCGCAGATTTGGCAGATTGAGCAGATTTTTTTTTAAGTTTAATTATAATCCGTGCAAATCTTTTAAGCACAATCAAAATCTGCATTATCTGTTAAATCTGCGAGAGAAAATTTATAGACAAAGATTAGAAAAAAAATAATTCGTGAATCTGTGGTAAAAAAAAACTATTACAAACTTATTTTTTTACCAGTTTCAGCAGCTTTATAAATGGCGTTAATGATTCTTACATCTTTAATTCCTTCTTCGCCTGTAATATGATTTGGAAGTTTTTGGTTGGCTAAAATCACTTTGCAAATTTCATCCATTTGGGTTTGCTGCTGATTGATAATCGGAAAATTAAAAGGTTTTCCATCCGATCTTTTCCCTATAAAAGGGCCATAGCTCACAGCAGGACTCATCTCGAAGAAACCTTCATCGGCAGCGGCATAAAATCTATCGATGCCAAAACCGTAAGAACTACTGCAATTCGCTACGGCACCGCTTGGAAATTCCATTTGCCATGTTATGTTTTCCTCAACTTGTGCAAATCTGTTTTTGTTATTTATATGTCCAAATTGTGCTGTAATGGCAATTGGTTCTTCGCCTAAAACATAACGGGAAACCTGTATGCAATAAACGCCCAAATTGATTAAAGCACCGCCGCCTGCCCATTTTTTAGTCAGTCTCCATTCGTTACGGGCATTTAAATCGACTGGTTTATTAATGTCACGAATATCATAGGTGCTATAACCTAGACCGGTTTCAATATAACGAACCTGCCCTAAAACTTTTTCTTGTCCTAGACGTTTTACTTCTAAATGATTTGGTTCATAATGCAAACGATATCCCATTGCTAATTGCACATTATTATCATTGCAGACTTTAATCATTTCTTCACAATCTTCGGTTGTAATTGCCATAGGTTTTTCGACAATAACGTGTTTTCCAGCTTTTGCCGCACGAACGGTAAATTCTTTATGCAATGCATTAGGAGTTACAACATAGACTAAGTCAATGTCTTTGTTTTTGACAATTGAGTCGAAGTTTTCGTAATTGTAAATGTTTTTTTCGGGAATATTGTATTTCTTCTTCCATGTTTCAGCTTTAGCGGGAGTTCCAGTAACAATTCCGGCAAGCTGACAATATTCAGAAACCTGAAGTCCTTCAGCCAGTAAAGAAGCATAGTTTCCTAAACCGCATAAAGCAATATTTAATTTTTTTCCAGTGTAAGGCACATGAGTTTTTTCTGTTTCAGTCAAAAAAGAAGGAAGCGTCGTCATGACAACCGAAGCTCCAACACCCATTCCTAATTTATTTACAAAAGAACGTCTTGAAATTTTTCCCATAAAATGATTCTTTAAAATTAAATACTACTTGATTAGTAAGCTCATTTTGAGAAATGTTACATTTGTGATTAATTTAACCGCAAAGGCGCTAAGAATCACGCAAAGTTCGCAAAGAATTTTTTAGCCACAGAATTTATGGTTAAATAGGTTAAAAAAATCGGTATTAATTTGTGAAATCACAGAGAGTAATAAATTAAAGGAAATTCGTGAATTCGTGGCGAAAAACTTTTCGTCTTAGTGCCGATAGCTATCGAGATTGCGGCAGAAAAAATAATTCTTGAATTCGTGGCAGAAAAAAATCACGTTTCATAAATTTGATTTACCGATAAAATTTGCATTATTTGCAAAATAAAACAAAAACGACTGAATTAAATTAATTTATAACAGCAAAACATATATGGCATTTTCAAGTTTATTCCGAAAGAAAACAGTACAGGATATTCTGAAGCAGGTTGCACAGAACGAAACAGACGGTCATAATGCATTAGGAAAACATTTGACTACAAGGGATTTAACAGCTTTTGGGATAGCGGCTATTGTTGGAGCAGGAATTTTTAGTACAATTGGAAAAGCCAGTGCAGATGGTGGGCCAGCAGTAATTTTCTTATTCTTATTTACGGCTTTAGCATGTAGTTTTGCCGCTTTCGCTTATGCTGAATTTGCATCGATGGTACCCGTTTCAGGAAGTGCTTACACCTATTCTTATGTAGCTTTTGGAGAATTAATTGCCTGGATTATTGGTTGGGCCTTAATTATGGAATACGCCGTCGGAAATATAACCGTCGCCATATCGTGGAGTGATTATTTTACTGGACTGCTCCAGAGTGGCGGAATCCATTTACCGCAATGGATTCAAATGGATTATCTAACCGCTTCAAACGGATTTAAAGATGCCGAAGCTTTAATGCGAGGCGGAAAATCTTTCGAAAATTTAAGTACAGCTTTACAACAGGCACACACAGCCTGGACGACCGCTCCAACAATTGGATCTTTCCATTTTGTGACCGATTTGCCTGCGTTGTTTATCATTATTTTAATTACTGCTTTGGTTTACAGAGGAATGAAAGAATCTCGTAACGCCAGTAACTTAATGGTTGTGGTTAAACTTTGTGTAGTTCTTCTAGTGATTGCGGTGGGAATATTTTATGTAGATACAGCAAACTGGAATCCTTTTGCGCCAAATGGAGTAGGAGGAGTTTTAAAAGGAGTTTCTGCCGTTTTCTTTGCTTATATTGGTTTTGATGCGATTTCAACAACAGCAGAAGAATGTAAAAATCCGCAGAGAGATTTACCACGCGGTATGATGTGGGCAATTATTATCTGTACTATTTTATATATTGCTATTGCTTTAGTTTTAACTGGAATGGTAAAATATCACGAATTAAATGTTGGAGATCCTTTGGCATTCGTTTTTGATAAATTAGACTTAAAATGGATGTCAGGAATTATTGCAGTTAGTGCAGTAGTAGCAATGGCGAGTGTTTTATTGGTTTTCCAAATGGGACAGCCTCGTATCTGGATGAGTATGAGCCGTGATGGTTTATTGCCAAAGAAATTTTCTACTGTTCACCCAAAATTCAAAACACCCTCTTTTGCAACTATTGTTACAGGATTTGTGGTGGCAGTTCCAGCATTATTCTTAAACTTAACAATGGTAACTGATTTATGCAGTATCGGAACTTTATTTGCCTTTGTATTGGTTTGTGCAGGAGTTTTGGTATTACAGAACAAACCTGAAATTCCGAGAGGAAAATTCAAAACGCCTTATGTAAATTCAAAATTCATTTTGCCGGTATTAATGATTGCAGGATTGTATTATGCTTTTGCTTTCAACAACAAAGCAACAATGGCATTTATCAATAACGAACCACAGATTTATGACGCAACTTCGATTGTAACTTCTTTAGATAAATCTGAATCGGAGAAAGTTTTCAAATACCTAGAAAGTATTGAAGCAAACAATAAAACAGCTGAAACTTCAGATTTAGAACATTTATTAGGGCAATATCAGGACGATGAAGCAAAGTATGCTGAAGTGGTAAAAGGATTACCAATTGCTGATGTTGCAAAATACGAATCAGGTTTCAGTTTGTTCAAACACAAAATTCCAATGTGGATTTTCTTATTCGTTTTAGTTGGATTAGCGGTTTGGGCATTCAGAAAAAATCTTTCTTTAATTCCGCTTTTAGGCTTAATCTGCTGTTTGTATATGATGGCCGAATTAAGTGTGTGGAACTGGATTTACTTCACCGTTTGGTTAATAATTGGATTACTGATTTATTTTGGCTACAGCCGAAAAAATAGTAAACTGAATGTTGAAAACATAGGTTAAAACCAAAAGAAATATAGTAAAAGCCGTTCTGAGTACATCTGAACGGCTTTTTGTTTTTTATGTTTTTTTATAGAAATATTCTTATGTTTTAAATGCAGTTTTCCTTAAGTTTGTTTTCAATTAAAAGTTAAATTTAATATAGAATACATGGGTTTTCTTGATAAAATATTGGGCAAAAAAGAAGCTCCAATACAATCCAATAATGATTTTTGGAACTGGTTTTTAAAACATGAAAAAGATTTTTTTAAAATAGTTCAACTAGGAGATAATATACATAAAGATTTTTTTGATAAACTAGCTCCAAAACTAGAAGAACTTCATGAAGGAATTTATTTCCTAACAGGAATGTTTGATGATCAAACTGCTGAATTAATTCTAACGCCAGATGGAGCGATTAGAAATATTTATGCGATAGAAGAATTAGTAAATGAAGCGCCTCAAATTAAAGGTTGGAAATTTACAGCACTTAAACCAGCATCAGATGTTAAAGATGTTAGTATTACTTATGAAAGTTTCAATTTTAGTAAAGACAATTTAAAGTTTTACCCCAACATACATAAAAATTATCCTGACGAAATTGATTTGACGATTGTTTATGATCACTTTACAGAAGATAAAAAACAGCCGGTCACTAATGGAGTTTATATTTTTCTGGATAATTATTTAGGCGAACTGCATTCAGTTACTCTAATAGATAATATGAAAGTAATGGGATCAAATGATATTTCTGAGGAATTGATTCCAATCGAAAAATTAAAAGATTATTTAATCTGGAGAGAAAAAGAATTTGTTGAGAAATATGAAGGGACAAGACATAATACAGAAAATGATGGTTATTCAAATTATGAAGGAAAGACTAAAGAGGGAGCAGTAGTTTTATCTTTAATGAATACTACACTTTTGAGTTGGGATAAAAAAGCATCACATCCTTGGGTTTTTATTGTTGCAATTCCATTTGAAGATTGTAATAATGGAGAATTGCCGGATAAAAAAATGTATAAAATCTTAGATGAAATAGAAGAGGAAATAATGAGGTTTTTGCCTGATTTTGAGGGGTTTTTGAATTTAGGTAGAGAAACTGCTAATAACAAAAGAGAAATATTTTTCGCCTGTAAAGACTTTAGAAAACCATCAAAAACTGCAGATGAATTAATCAAAAAATATGCTGGTTCATTTGAGATTAGTTACGAAATCTACAAAGACAAATACTGGCAAACCTTTAGACATTACGAGCCGAGATGAAGTACAGAAAGCCGTTTTGAAAACCTTCAAAACGGCCTTTTACAAAAAAAATCCGCTTAGTGAAAGTCTAAAGCGGATTCAAACAATCTAATAAAAATGTGCAAATTTATTTATAGAGGAATGTTTGTTTTTATTTTGAATAATTTTCTCGCGCAGATTCCGCAGATTTTAGCAGATTTAGTTTTTAAAATAAATCTGCCTAAATCTTTTTAAATCTGCGTGAAAAAAAACTTTAGTGAATCTCTTTAAAAAGTTCTTTGCGAATCCCGGCAGAATTCAAAACTCCAAGTTCAATCATACAAGCCTTCATCATTTCATAAGTACGCTGAATATCATTATCCAAACCAATAGAAAAACGAATCAAACCATCGGTTAATCCCATTTCTTTCTGTTCTTCAAGCGGAATTTCACTAGAAGTTGAGGTTCCCGGCGCGCTAAATAACGTTTTATAAAAACCTAAACTTACGGCCAAATAACCAAGATTTCTTTCCTGCATTAATTCCATTAGTTCGTTCGCTTTTTCCAAACTTCCAACATCAATAGTAAGCATTCCGCCAAAACCATATTCAGGATTAATCATCGTTTTGTACAATTCATGACTCGGGTGACTTTTCAATCCAGGATAGACCGTTTTTAAACCATCTTTTTCAAACATATCAGCCAGAAAATGCGCATTGTGGCTGTGTTGTTTAATTCGGATATGAAGTGTTCTAAGGTTTTTCATCACGCTTGCAGAACGCAAACTATCCATCGTTGGCCCCAAAAGCATACTTGCTCCCGAATTTACATTTTTCAGTGAGTTGATAAATTCTTTCGAAGCACAAGTTACGCCACCAACTGTATCACTGCTACCGTTAATGTATTTCGTCAAACTGTGAATTACAATATCAGCGCCCAATTTTGCTGGAGAAACCGATAAAGGCGAAAACGTATTATCGACAACCAGTTTTAAATTATGTTTTTTAGCAATTTTGGCTAAACCAGCAATATCCGCAACTTCTAATAACGGATTACTAACTGTTTCGCAATACAAAACTTTTGTTTTAGATGTAATTGCAGCTTCTACAACGTCAAGTTTAGTAATGTCCACAAAGCTCGTTTCAATTCCGAATCTCGGCGTAAAGTTTTTCAAGAAAGCATAAGTGCCACCATAAATCGTTCGGCTCGAAACGATATGGTCACCCGCACCGCACAATTGTAATAGAGTAGGCGTAATCGCTCCCATTCCCGAAGCCGAAACATTTGCTGTTTCCGTTCCTTCCATCGCCGCCAAGGCCTGATCTAAATATAAATTACTTGGAGATGAATGACGCGAATATAAATAACAGCCTTCCATATTGCCCTCAAAAGTATCAAACATGGTTTTTGCCGAAAGAAAAGTATAAGTCGAAGAGTCAGAAATCGACGGGTTCACGCCGCCAAATTCTCCAAAGTATTGCAAATCCTGAATTTTATCTGCTGGGTTGAAGTTTTTCATTTATAGTTAGTTTTTTGTTATTGAAATTGATTTTTGAAATTGTCCTTGATAAGGAGCTATTTCCAGTTTTCCGTTTCAAGTCCTCATAAAAAAGTCAAAGTTTCTAATGTTCTAAAAAGAGCTTCCGTTGGTCGCTTTTTTAGAACAAGAAACTTATGCCTTTTTTACTCCGGTCTTTCCACTGCAATCTGGGCTAGGGCACTCATTTTCAAAAGAAATTCTGTTCAAAATAAGATCTATTTAGAAAAATAATCAACTGTAAAATAAATAATTAGATTTTAAAACTATGAAAGTATATTTTTATTGATTTTTAGTCTAAATTTGATATGAAAAACTTGATTCAATAGATTTTCTTTCATTTCAATAACTATCAACCAAAAAACATCAACTGAAAATGACTTTAGACCAAATCGATAAAAAACTCTTGGTTTTACTACAAACCGACAGTAAAAAAACAACCAAAGAATTATCATTAAAACTTGATCTTTCGGTTACAGCAGTATACGAACGAATCAAAAAGTTAGAGCGCGAAGGCATAATAAAAAACTACGTAGCCTTAGTTGATAAATCCAAGATTGAAAAAGGATTTGTCGTTTTCTGCCATTTAAAACTCATTCAGCATACCAAAGAATTTCTAACCAAATTTGAAAGCGAAGTCATTAAACTACACGAGGTTTTAGAATGTCATCACGTAAGCGGCGATTACGATTATATTCTAAAAGTCCTAGTAAAGGATATGGAAGCTTACAGGGAATTTTTAGTAACTAAATTAACTTCGTTACAGCATATAGGCAGTACGCAAAGCATGTTTATGATTAGTGAAGTGAAGAATTCTACAGTGATTTCGTTCTAAGATACTAAGGTTCTGAGTTACTAAGATTCTAAGTTTTTATTTTGAGACTTGGTGTCTTTGTGGCAAAAAAGTTTTAACATAATTGAATCATTATAAATCTTAAATTTGAGTTTAAACAATAGCAAAATGGAAACGAAGGAATTAAGACTTAAGCTCATAAAAGATTTTGGCAAATTCATTGATGACGATTCAAAACTAGAAATTTTGGAAAGTGTTTTTGATGCCATTAAGCACGATGAGAAAGAGTCAATTGTTCCAGATTCGCATTACAATAAAGTTGCTGAAGAAAGAGAAAAATATTTGTCTGGAGAAATAGAAGCAAATACTTGGGAAGAAGCAGAGCAACGACTGAATGCTAAGTATGGTTTTTAAAATTAAAATTTTACCATTAGCAGAAAAAGAAATTGAAGAATCCATTGAATTTTACGAAAGCAGAAGTAAAGGTTTAGGAAAACAATTTCTAACTTATTTAAGATCTTATCTTAAGGTTCTGAAGACAAATCCAGAGTTATTCGAAATTAAAAAACAGCCAGGTTATAGAGAAATGACTTTGGTTAAATTTCCATTTGTTATCATTTATGAGATTATCGGAAATGAAATAATTATTTATTCCGTATTTCATACTTCTAGAAACCCTCAAAAGAAACCTTAGTGAAGGTACAAAGGTATAGAGAGACAAGGTTCAAAGGTTTTTTAATTTCGAAAAGTTTGTGTATAAACTTTGCGGCTCTGCGTCTTTGCGAGATAAAAAATCAAAAAAACTTTGTGCCTTAGAGCCTTCGTGGCAGAAACCTCCACCCAAAATTTCACGCAAAAACATTGAAAATTAAAATTTAAACAGAATTTTTCAATTCTTTTCTCTTTAAAAAACTTCAAGAAAACGTTAGAAAACAACAAAAGCAAAGTTCATATTATAACTACGCAATTATGTCTTATTTTAATATAATTATAGCGTTTTAAGATGTTTTAACTAATATGAGTTTCATAATATTAGCTTCATATAATACTTTTCATGTAGTTTTTAGTTTATTAATGAAATCATTATGGGAGAAAACCTTTACTCTACAAAAAACTTTGCTATTGATTATAATCACGATGCAGGTATTCTTAAAGGTTCATTCTTGCATTGCGAAACATCTGAAGCGTATATCAATGCCATAAAAAAATTTAAGGAAGTATATGATAGAGTATTGCCAAAGTATACCTTATGGGACAATACTAATTTTAAACATATTATTAATTCAGATGAGCAAGAATGGACAAATGATTTTCTTAATGTACCAAGTTGGGAAAAAGGTACAACAAAAAAAGTTAGTATTATAACCAGTCCAGATGTGTTGGCTATGCTTTCTATTGCTGATCTTTTTGAAGATAATAGAACTGGTTTTCAGCCAGGTTTTTTTGCACATGAAAAGCAAGCTATAGACTGGATGTTGCAGAAAAAGGAAAAAAGTATCACACCACCCTCAGCGCCTATCATTAAGTATTCAAATGACACAGAAAATGAAAATACAACCTTGCATCTTCAATTTAAAAATGAGGAGTTATATTTTTATTTAAAACAGATTAAGCAACTGTTGAATAACCGTAATTTTCTGCTTAATCATTATCATCTTTTCTCACTGCTTACTAGCCAGGAAAAGATAATACTTGAAAAAATAATTGATGGTCACGAAAGCAGACAGATAGCAGATCTTCTTTTTGTTACTGTAGATACCATAAAAACCCACCGCAAAAATATTTTTCAGAAACTGAAAGTGAGAAGATTCACAGAACTTTTGCCTTATAAATTGTTTTTGTAAGGAAGACCACGGTTTTTCATATTTTTTACAAAACACATAATTCTAAAGTATGTCTCAAAATCTGCATAAATCCTCAAAATTTTCTGTTGAATATATCGCTAGTTTAGGTATTCTCAAAGGCGATTTTCATGTGTGCAATTCTTCTGATGATTTTTCTAATGCTCTTAAAAATTTTCAGCGTATTTATGAGCAAGTGAGCCCGGAATATACTTTGTGGGATTGTTCTAATTTTAATCACATTATTTCGCCCAATGAGCAACTATGGATAGATAGATTTATGAATATGCCCGCTACTAAAGGCGGAAAAGAAAAGCGAAAAGTAGCTAAATTGATCAGTGTAGATCTTGCCGCAATGCATTCTATAGCAGAAGTGTTTGAAAATGGCAACGCACCTGTCAATTGCGGTTATTTTGCTTATGAACAACAAGCAGTAAACTGGCTTTTGCAAAAAGAAACCAAAAGTAGTACGACAATTTCATTAAATAGACCACCAATTTTTACACTTTTGAAGGATGCTAAAAGCGGTAGCACTTCTATACAGCTTCAATTTAATGATGACGAAATTGATTTTTATTTAAAACAGATCAAACAATTGCTCAATAACCGAAATTTTCTTCTCAACCATTATCATCTTTTCTCACTGCTTACCAGTCAGGAAAAGATAATACTTGAAAAAATAATTGATGGTCACGAAAGCAGACAGATAGCAGATCTTCTTTTTGTTACTGTTGAAACCATAAAAACACACCGCAAAAGAATCTTTCAAAAATTGAAAGTGAAGAAATTCGTTGAACTTTTGCCTTATAAACTGTTTTTGTAAAATATCCCTCTTATGGGGGATTGACTGATGTTTAATTCATGTCGAAATTGCAATCGTTGTTCAAATGCCTCTATTTCTTTAATCAAAATTTCTTTTAACTAATAAAAACTGCTTTTTTATGAAACAGGTAATGTTAATACAATTAAACATTGCTGTTTCCAAATTTGTTGTATTGTCATTTAATCTTGAGTAATGTAATTGAGTCTTACAATGCAACAAATGATTAATATAAAATTTATAAAACATCCAAAATAAAAACCAAAAAGAAATTTGTCATACAAATTTAAAAACCGATTTTTTTAGCAGTAACTAGCAATCAAACTCTTATGAAACTAAAACTCTTACTAATAACCGTAGTGTTATGTGTGTTAAACCAAAAGCTACATTCTCAAGATAATCCTTGTACCTATGCATGGGGTAAATGGTACAGTGTTTATAGTTTAGGATATAATAATGATGTTCAAATATCATTCAAATATCAAATACACGATAGAAAAGGTGGTTCTTGCGGGCAATCGTACTATCGATTTTATAATCCTACAGCAAAAGAAAACTGCTCTGTAAAGTTTAAATTTGATTACAAAGGAAATGATGGAACGATAAATACAGAAGATGTAACTATTGATTTAGATAAATCAGGAGTTAAAGAATGGAACGCTAGTCAGTGGTATAACGGCTATGAAATGACAAGAATATATAATATTCAATATGTAGATTACAATAGCAAAAAAAATGAGAAAAAAGAGAATAACAATGATATAAGTGTTCAACTAAAAGGATATCGTGAGGAGGCACAGAGTATAAGTCAAAAGTACAATTCATTAATAAGTGCTTCTTCAAACATTACAGGAGAAAATATTGATAAATCAAGGTTGGAAGCTTTGAAAGATGAATACAGAAAATACAGCTCAAGTTTTAATACCGCAATGAATAGTGTCGCTTATACCTATACATTTGAAGAAAGCAATAGAAAAGAAGTAGAGTACAATCTTAATAAGATGGAAAATGCTGTTGATGAAATAGAGATAGAATTAAAGAATCTTGGCACAAAAGAAAAAATAAGTTCAAAAGATAACAAAAAATCGGATACAACAAAAAGTAATTCAAACTCCAATAGTTCATCTACATATGTAGAGAGTGAAGAGTCAAGACAATTGCGTGAGCGAGCAAAAGCCCAAAGTGACATAAATCGACAGGAAGATGAAATTACAGTTGCTGGTTTAGGAGGAGTTGTAGGTATAGGTGCAGCTCTTGTTGGTGCAACAGATGGCGATTATGATGATGAAGAATATCCTTTTGTTCTTAGGGGACTTTTAGGAGCAAATTATCAGAGCATACCAGTGGTTACAAATTATAATGGGAAAGGCTTCAATCCTGGAAGTGAGAATTCAACAACAAATCCAACAAATTTTAGTATCGGACTTGATGCAAAGTTCTTTCATGATAGATTCATTGGTTTTAATGTTAATCCGTTTTTTAATTATGGTCTTTTGGCATTTAGTTCAAATACTGGAGATATGATGAATTATGGAGGGAACTTTAATGTTAAAATTGGGCATGCTTTGCAGTTAATTCTTAAAGGAGCTTATGAAGTAAGAACTGGTGAGGATAAATATGATGCCGCTGAAATACTTATAGACGGAACAACTTATTCTAAGTATGATTATAATACACTAAAATATGGCGTAGGAATTAAATACAAATTTGTGGAACTCTCCGCCTTTAAAGAAAATCTATCTTTTCTTAACGAGATGCCTCAAAATGTATTTTCGTATGAATTAAGCATGAATTATGCATGGTTTGGAATGTTAATACGATATGCTCCCAATTATCCTTGTGCAGGAGAAATACAATATCCAAATGCTTATAATTCATCAGAAAAACAGTCATTATTACAAATCGGAATGTATTGGAGAATTTCAATTGCCAAATCAAAATAATAAGTTTTATATCAGCATAAAAAATAAGAATGCACCTGACTGTGTATCTTGATGGAATTGTAGTTGTTTATAATTACATTAAGATGTTCAGTTTTATGAGTTCAATTTTAAATGACTTGTTTCAAGTGTTTAAAATATTATGTAATTTTTTTTAGGCTTCATCCCAATTTTAGTTGGAAGAATAAGATTTAACATGGAAATGGGTTTTATTCCAATCTGCGCTAGTTTGGCTAAAGCCTTTTTCAACTTTGTAATAATATTTACCATCCAGCTAAAGCTGGACACTATTGATTCAACACTTTTACAAAAAAAACTTTGCGACTCTGCGTCTTTGCGAGATTAAAAAAACAAAAAAACTTTGCGTCTTAGAGCCTTCGTAGCAGAAAACCCCAACTCAAAATTTCACGCAAAAAACATTGAAAATTAAACTTTAAACAGAACTTTATTGCTTAATTTTGTAACCGCTAAAATAAAAACAAAATACTATGAGTTCATTTGACGTAGTCATTATAGGTTCAGGTCCTGGAGGATATGTATCAGCAATTCGTTGCGCGCAATTAGGTTTTAAAACTGCAATTGTAGAAAAATATAATTCATTAGGCGGAACTTGCCTTAACGTAGGTTGTATTCCTTCAAAAGCATTATTATCATCTTCGCACCATTATGCAGAAATCGCTCATTTCGCAGATCACGGAATCGAAGTTTCTGGCGATGTGAAAATCAATTTAGAGAAAATGATTGCCCGCAAACAAGCTGTTGTAGATCAAACTGTAGGCGGAATCAATTATTTAATGGATAAAAATAAAATCACTGTTTTCAATGGTTTAGGTTCTTTCGTAGATGCAACTCACATTGCTGTTGCAAAAGCTGACGGAACTTCAGAAACTATTGAAGCAAAATATACTGTAATTGCTACAGGATCAAAACCATCTTCTTTACCATTCATTAAAATTGATAAAGAAAGAATCATCACTTCAACTGAAGCTTTGGCTTTGAAAGAAGTTCCAAAACACTTAGTAATCATTGGTGGTGGAGTTATCGGAATCGAGCTTGGACAAGTTTACTTGCGTTTAGGAGCTCAGGTTTCTGTAGTGGAATTCATGGACAGAATCATTCCAGGAATGGACGGAGCGCTTTCTAAAGAATTGACTAAAGTGTTGAAAAAACAAGGAATGAAATTCTACGTTTCTCACAAAGTAAAATCAGTTGAAAGAAACGGTGATGCTGTTGTCGTTCAAGCTGAAAATGCCAAAGGAGAAACTATCACTCTTGAAGGAGATTATTCATTAGTTTCTGTTGGTCGTCGTCCTTACACAGACGGATTAAATGCTGACAAAGCTGGAGTTAAAATTTCAGAAAGAGGACAAGTTGAAGTAAACGATCATTTACAAACTAGTACTCCAAATATCTATGCAATTGGAGACGTTGTTCGTGGAGCAATGTTAGCGCACAAAGCAGAGGAAGAAGGAGTAATGGTTGCTGAAATTTTAGCAGGTCAAAAACCGCATATCGATTATAACTTAATTCCGGGTGTAGTTTATACTTGGCCAGAAGTTGCAGCAGTTGGACAAACTGAAGAGCAATTAAAAGCTGCAGGAGTTGCGTACAAATCAGGAAGTTTCCCTTTCAAAGCGTTAGGACGTGCAAGAGCAAGTGCTGACTTAGACGGATTCGTAAAAATCTTGGCTGATGAGAAAACAGATGAGGTCCTTGGAGTTCATATGATTGGTGCTCGTACAGCAGATTTAATTGCTGAAGCGGTTACGGCTATGGAATTCAAAGCTTCTGCTGAAGATATTTCAAGAATGAGCCATGCGCACCCAACTTTCGCGGAAGCGGTAAAAGAGGCCGCATTAGCAGCAACTGAAAACAGAGCTTTACACGTATAATTTACGTTTAATAATTTTATTTAGACCCCGTTGGAACTAAGTTCTAACGGGGTTTTATTTTGGACTAAATTTAATGCCTGAAAAATATAAACTTGAAGAAAAATTTTGTAAATTAGATGTAAGGTTCTGATGTTATCTTTATGATAATAAAAAGATTACATCATGAAAAATAAATATATAGCTCCTGTGTTACTTGGAGCAACAATCGCTTTCCTATTGTATTCCTGCAGTAGTTCTACTATTCCTAAAAATGCAACAGCAGTTACTGATTTTGACAAAGCTAAATATTTAGGCAGATGGTACGAAATAGCAAGGCTAGATTACAAATGGGAAAAAGATTTAGATAATGTTACTGCTGAATATTCTCTTAACGAGAATGGAACCATAAAAGTCGATAATAAGGGCTATAATGTCAAAAAAGACAAATGGGAACAGAGCATCGGGAAAGCTAGATTTGTCAAAAAAGACAATATTGGTATGCTTAAGGTCTCATTTTTTGGTCCTTTTTATTCTGGATACAATGTAATCGCAGTAGATGAGAATTATAAATATGCCCTTGTTGCTGGAAAAAGTTTAGATTATATGTGGATTCTTTCCAGAGAAACTACAATGCCAGAAAGCATAAAAGCTGATTTTTTAATTAAAGCTCAGGAAATAGGATACAATGTATCTAATTTGGTCTGGGTAAAACACGATAAAGCACATTAAATAATAAACCCGGCAGTTAATAACTGTCGGGTTTTTATTTTGTGAAACCGTTTTTAAATCAAGGAGTAAATACACTTCTGTAATTATCCCAGTATCTGTATATCAGGAATATATTACCAACGAAGAGCAGAATCGCAATAGGAAGACCTTCCGGAGCTAAAAAATAATTGATAAAAAGGATATTGATTGTAATTGGTAAAATCAGGATATTGGCAAGAGTTACAAAACGACCGCTTACGAAGGCAAGTCCACAAAGTAACTCTACTGATTTTGCTAGAGGCATTAAATACGTCGCAGCCATTAAACCAACATTAAAGGCTTTGAAATTTCCGGTGGTTTCCGGTTCGGGCATCAGGTGGAAAAAATAACTGATCGATGCAAAAAGCAACAAAAGACCAATTAAAACACGGACAATAATGGTGGCAATTTTCATATTACTTAGGATTTTTTAAGGTTAAAAAATATAATTAAGTTATTGGAAAAGATGCAAGTTAAAGTCTCAAATTAGAATCACAAATTATACTTTTTGCGATCTGTTTTTAAGAAATTTACAATCAAATCAGTTTAATTTTGGTATTAATCTAATTGTATATCAAATATAACGAATTTTTTCTTATTAAACAGCTGCGTTTTTAACAGTTTTCTTATTTCTTAAAGTATTTTTTGTAAAGAAAAAATCCACCCAAACCAATAAGAATAATAGGCCATATATTTATAAAGAAAATTAAAATTGCCTGCAAAATATTCCACCCACTTTTTAGGGCATCGATAATTTGAATTCCTAAATTGGGTTTGTAAAACGTACTATCTTTTTCACCTGCAATAATTTCCTGCTTTATAGTTTCGTTTTGGTAAATCTGTAATGTTACGGTGCTGAAATTAATCTGATCTTGTAGCGATAAATTTTCTATTGTGCGGTTGTCACTAGCTTCTTTTTGATTGTCTAAAGTATTTTCGGCATCTATAATGTCATTTATTTTTTTGCCTTTAGTAGCAATTGCGTTTTCGACTCTTTGTGCAGAAGCTGCATTTCTTTTTTGAGAAAGCTCATTAGCGAGATATTTCAGTGAAACATCATCGGCTTTAATGACTCTGAAATCTAAAAAGTCAATTTGCTTGGCAATACTTTTAATAATAGTATCAAGCTGCGTGTTTGGAACGCGAATGGTTATGTTGTTCTCGACAGCATATTTAGTAGTTTCTAAGGTACTGTCCTGACTGATTTTAGTTTTAATCTGATCGAGAATATTGCTTTGAAGATTAGTGTAAGTAACAAAACCTCCAAATTTTTGAACTGCATTTTCAATTGCGTAAGTAGATTTGACGACATTTTTGACCTTGAATTTGATATCAGCTGTTCGAATGAATTTCTGTTTGCTGTCTTTTCTTTCAACCGCTGCCGATGATGATATGGCTGTGCTGTCTGCTAAAATTTTAGCATCCGAAGTTGTTTCGGCTGGATTATAGTCTGCTTTTTTGCAAGAAAATAATACTGCGGTAATAATCAAGGAAGTCCATCCTAATTTTGCAATTGTTTTCATAATGGTTTTTTAAATTTGATTAATAAATGATTATTGAACTTATTGTTTATGTTGATTTTTTTAAACACAGATTAAAATGATTTTATCTAAGACTTTAAAAAAAATTTGTAGCATTCTTTTCAAGAATAATTTTCTAACCAAAAGGCAAGAAAAGTTTTAATAATTAATACTAATTCGATATACTAAAAAGTGTGCCAATATTTTTTTCGGATTACTTTATTGAAGGATATTTTTTGTCGTAATTTTGAAGTTTAAAATTTATTCGTTTTTGAGAGTATCCATTCATAAAAATATTACCCATCCGGAAGTGTTTAAAGAGCAGCTTTTAAATTGGGCGCAACAGTTTCGAGAAGTCGTTTTTTTAGACAGCAATTCCTATCCGCAGCAATATTCCAGTTTTGATTGTTTATTGGCAGTTGATGCTTTTACGTCATTAAAAACAGACTATTATAATGCTTTTGAAGATTTAAAACAATATCAGCAAAACACAAAAGACTGGCTGTTTGGTTATCTTTCTTATGATCTTAAAAACGATACCGAAAATCTTCAATCCAATAATTTTGACGGATTAGATTTTCCTGATTTGTTTTTCTTTCAGCCTAAAAAGATTTTTATTTTAAAGGGAAATCAGCTTGAAATACAGTATTTAATGCTTTGTGATGATGAGGTAGAGGAAGATTTTGAAGAAATAGTTCAAAATCCAAATTCCAAATTCCAAAGTTTGGAATCTTTAGAAGTGAAGCAACGTATTTCTAAAGATTTATATATCCAAAAAGTAAATAAAATGCTCGAGCACATTCATATTGGAGATATGTATGAAGCTAATTTCTGCATGGAATTTTATGCTGAAAATGCCGTTATAAATCCGCTCGAGAAATTCCAAAAACTAAATGAAATTTCTAAAGCTCCTTTTTCGGTTTTCTTTAAAAATTACAAACAATATTTGCTTTCCGCTTCTCCAGAACGCTATTTGAAGAAAGTTGGAGATAAAATTATTTCTCAGCCTATAAAGGGAACTTCAAAGCGTTTTTCGGATTTAGAGGAAGATGAAAAATCAAAATCAATTTTAGTTTCAGATGCAAAAGAACGCGCAGAAAATATCATGATAACTGATTTAGTTCGAAATGATTTGTCTCATACAGCTCAAAAAGGTTCAGTAGAAGTAGAAGAGCTTTGTGGTATTTATTCGTTTCTACAAGTGCATCAAATGATTTCTACTGTGACTTCAAAATTAGATCCGCAATATTCGGTAGTAGACGTTTTAAGAACAACTTTTCCTATGGGAAGTATGACTGGAGCGCCTAAAATCTCGGTAATGCAGATTGTAGAAAATTTAGAAGAAACTAAAAGAGGTTTGTATAGCGGTGCAGTTGGATATTTTACACCAGAAGGGAATTTTGATTTCAATGTTGTAATTAGAAGTATTTTGTATAATCAGGAAAATAAGTATGTTTCATTTTCGGTTGGAAGCGCCATAACAGCACAATCAGTTCCTGAAAAAGAATATGAAGAATGTTTGTTGAAGGCAAAGGCAATGCTTGAAGTTCTGCAGTGAAAAATGTTGCCACGACCCGAGCGATAGTGAACTGGCGAAGCAATTGCACGAATTTGCACGAATTATTTTTTTTTGCCACAGATTAAAAGGATTAAAAAGATTTACACAGATTTTTTAATCATTTGAATCCTTTTAATCTGTGGCTATATTTTCATCTCGTATTAAAGAAAAAAATTAGTGTAAATTGGTGTAATTCGTGGCTAAAAACATCACTTAACATTTCATTTAAAAATAGATCGAATTTAATTTTTTACTTTTATCGGATGTTTTCAAAATTTCAGAATCATATCGTTTCAAAATTTCCTTTTCTAGCAGAAAAAAAGCTTTTTCTGGCGGTCAGCGGTGGATTGGATAGTATGGTTTTACTGCATTTGTTGCATCAACTGCCTTATGAAATTGCGGTTTTGCATTGTAATTTTCAGCTTCGCGGATTGGAAAGTTTTGGCGATCAGGAATTCATTCAAAACTATTGTGAACAAAATAACATTCCAATTTTTGCGACTCATTTTGATACTGAAGCTTTTGCTAAAGATTATAAACTATCAACACAGGTTGCGGCAAGAGAACTACGTTACAGCTGGTTTTATGAATTGCTGAAAGAAAAAAACTTCGATTATATTTTAACTGCTCATCACGCCGATGACAATCTGGAAACTTTTATAATCAATCTAACACGCGGAACTGGTCTGGAAGGCTTAACTGGAATTCCCGAGCAAAACGATAAAATCATTCGTCCACTTCTGCCATTTTCAAGAGATGAAATCTTGAAATATGCCGAGGAAAATAAAATAGAATGGCGTGAAGACAGCAGTAATGCTTCAAACAAATATTTGAGAAATAAAATCCGCCACGATTTAGTTCCGGTTTTAAAAGAAATCAATCCTAATTTTTTGGATGCTTTTCAAAAAACACAATCGTTTCTTCAAGAGTCACAAGAGATGGTAGAAGATGCTTCGATTATGATTTATCAGCAGGTGGCAAAAGAAGCAGAAGAGGATATTCATTTCGATTTAAATCAATTAAAAAAGCTGCCTAATTATAAATCTTACTTGTATCAATGGTTAAATGAATTTGGTTTCTCTGCGTGGAAAGACATTTATGATTTAGTAGAAGGACAGTCGGGAAAACAGATTTTTTCTGCAGCATTTAGATTGCTTAAAAATCGGGAAACGCTGATATTGAGTCCGTTTTCTGAAACGTCAGAAAAAGATGAATATGAAATTAATGAAAACGATACAGAAGTTAATTTTCCCTTAAAAATGTCTCTTTGTAACGTTAGTCACATAACATTAGGTTCAAATAAGGTTATATTTGTCGATGCCGATAAAATCCGCTTTCCCTTGTTATTGCGTAAATGGAAAGAAGGCGATGTTTTTCAGCCTTTTGGAATGAATGGGAAATCAAAAAAAGTAAGCAAGCTTTTTAAAGATGAAAAATTATCATTGATAGAAAAGGAAAAAACTTGGATTTTATGTTCTGATGATCAAATAATCTGGATTGTTGGAATGAGACAGGACGAAAGATTTAAAATTAACCGAACCACAAATAATATACTAAAATTAGAATTGCAATAATGAACTTTACTCAAACTCTAAAGGACAATCAGTTTAAAAACGTTTGGACTAAAACTATTTTACTTTTCTTGTTTTTCTTTGCTTTTGCAAAAAGTAACGCTCAAATATTAGAGCCAGTAAAATGGACTTCTAAAATTGAAAAGAAAGGAAATAATGCCGTATTAATTTTCGATGCAGTTATCGAAAAAGACTGGCATATGTATTCACAATTTACTCCAGAAGGCGGACCTCTTGCTTTGGAAATTACTTTTAAAAATCAGAAAGGAAATTACGAATTAGTTGGAAAAGCAAAAGAAGGCAAAACAAAAACTTCTTTCAACGATGTGTTTGGTGTAGATGAAACTTATTTTGAAGGAAAAGCTCATGTAGAGCAGGAAATAAAAATCATTAATCCAAACTTAAAAACAGTTGATGTAGATTTTGATTTTCAGGTTTGTAAAGAAGTTTGTATCAATTCGAGCAAGAAATTCTCAATCGCAATTCCGTCAACTTTTAAAGTAGAGGATGTTCCTGTTGTAAAAGAGGATAAACTAGACGAAACCAAAACAGTTGGAATTGCAGTAGATACAGTAAAACCAGTTGTGGCAGAAACAGCAAAATCTGATGTTAAAAAAGCAGATAGTGAAGTGGTTTCTAAAGAAGAAGTTCCTGTACAGGCACCAGCAAGAAGTTTATGGTCTATATTTTTTATTGCATTTTTATCAGGATTTGCAGCATTGTTAACGCCTTGTGTTTTCCCGATGATTCCGATGACAGTAAGTTTCTTTACCAAACAAAGTAAAAGCAGAGCAAAAGGAATTAGAAATGCTATTTTTTATGGACTTTCAATAATTGCTATCTATGTAATTTTAGGTTTAATTGTAACCAAAATATTTGGAGCCGATGCTTTAAATGCTTTGTCAACAGATGTTTGGTTTAACTTGATTTTCTTTGTGATTTTAATCATTTTTGCGACTTCATTCTTAGGAGCTTTCGAAATTATGCTTCCAAATTCATGGGCAAATAAAGCAGATCAGCAAGCAGATAAAGGCGGGATAATCGGAATATTATTTATGGCTTTGGCTTTGGCAATTGTATCGTTTTCTTGTACAGGACCAATTGTTGGAACTTTATTGGTTGAAGCGGCTTCAAATGGTGGAATTGCGCCAGTTGTTGGAATGTTAGGATTTTCATCTGCATTAGCACTTCCATTTATGTTATTTGCAATGTTCCCAGGCTGGTTGAATTCGTTGCCAAAATCAGGAGGCTGGTTAAATACAGTAAAAGTGGTTTTAGGATTTTTAGAATTAGCTTTAGCATTCAAATTTTTATCCAATGCCGATTTGGTTTTACAATTGCATTTCTTAGAAAGAGAAGTTTTCATCGCAATCTGGATTGCTATTTTTGGAGCAATGACCTTATATTTATTTGGGAAAATTACATTGCCACACGATAGTCCGATACAGCATATTTCTGTTGGAAGATTGTATTTAGGATTGTTAACGTTTGTGTTTACGATGTATTTAATTCCTGGACTTTGGGGAGCACCATTAAAATTAATTAGTGCTTTTCCACCACCACCGCAATATAGCGAAAGTCCTTTTGGAGTTGGAGGGTCAGGTCATGCAGCTGTAAACACTGATGCAAAAGGTTTGCCTGCAGGAGCGGAATTGGGACCACATGGAATTATGGTCTTCCATGATTACGAAGATGGTTTAGCTTATGCAAAAGAAATCAATAAACCAATCATGCTCGATTTTACAGGTTATGCTTGTGTGAATTGCAGAAAAATGGAAAATAACGTTTGGTCAGAACCAGAAGTTTTGCCAATTCTTAAAAATGATGTGGTGTTGATTTCGCTTTATGTTGACGATAAGCGTGAGCTTCCAAAAGAAGAACAATTTACTACAGCTGCAGGAGATAAAATCATTACAGCAGGAGATAAATGGACAGATTTCATGATTTCTAAATATAAAACGAATACACAACCTTTGTATGTGATTACAGATTTAGAAGGAAATAATTTAAATAATACTAAACCAACAATCAGTTACGTTAGTACAGAAGAATATCTGCAATGGCTGAAAGAAGGAATTTCTAATTTTAAATAATGTTTTAGAATTAAGAATTAAGAATTAAGAATTAAGAATTAAGAATTAAGAATTAAGAATTAAGAATTAAGAATTAAGAATTAAGAATTAAGAATTAAGAATTTTTGGCTTTAAAAACTTTATTCTAACAAATTAATTTTTCTTTGGGGGTTAAAATTAATTCAAATAAAAGGGCTGTCTCATTTGAGATGGCCCTTTTTTGATATAATTGTTTTTTCTGTTTTTATTGCGAACTATTTGCAGTGTGAGTCAATTCAGAGGAATGTTTCATCGGTAAAAAGTTCAAGTAAAAAAGACTGTCTCGATTTTTGAGACAGCCTTTTTTGCATAATTATTTGTTCGCTTTTAGGTAAAACTATTTACACCGATTTACTTCCGTAGGAATGTTTCATCGGTAGAAATGTTTCATTAGTGGGATGTTTTATTTATAAAATGTTTTGTTTGTGAAATTTTTTATAGGTGGAATTTCATTAGATTGCATCAAAAAAAGCGCTCTAATTGCTTAGAGCGCTTTTTTATCAATATGAAATTGAAAATTAATATCTTACAAGAATTCTCCGTGTTGAGAGATATCTAATCCTAAGTCTTCTTTTTCTTCAGTAACTCTTAAAGGAGTAATTTTGTTTACAATAAAGAATAAAACATAAGAAGCAACAAAAGCAAAGATAGATACTACAACAAGAGCAGTTAATTGGTTAAGGAACAAAGTTGGAGTTCCGAAGATTAAACCTTGGTTGTCTCCAACAGCTGGGTTGATAGCTTTTGAAGCAAAAACACCAGTTAATAACATACCTACCATACCACCAACACCGTGACAAGCGAATACATCTAAAGCATCATCAATTTTTCCTTTAGGGAATTTGCTTACTACAAGGTTACTCACAATTGCAGAGAATAAACCGATGAAGATAGCGTGAGAGATACTTACGAAACCAGCAGCAGGAGTAATAGCAACAAGACCTACAACAGCTCCAATACAAGCTCCAAGAGCAGATAATTTGTGTCCTAAAATTTTGTCAAGGAATACCCAAGCCATTGCAGCAGCAGCTGCAGCAACAGTAGTTGTTCCTAAAGCTTGAGCAGCAAGACCATTAGCTCCTAATGCAGAACCAGCGTTGAAACCAAACCATCCGAACCAAAGTAAACCAGTCCCTAATAATACATAAGTAATTCTAGCAGGGTTAACTTTTTGAACTTTTCTTTTTCCTAAGAAGATTGCTCCAGCCAATGCAGCCCATCCAGCACTCATGTGTACTACAGTTCCACCAGCGAAGTCAAGAACTCCCATTTTGAAGAAAATTCCATCAGGATGCCATGTCATGTGAGCAAGCGGCGTGTATATGAATAAGATAAATAAAACCATGAATAGTAAATAAGCCCAGAAACGTACACGTTCTGCAAAAGCACCTGTAATTAATGCAGGAGTAATGATAGCAAATTTAGCCTGAAATAATGCGAATAATATAAAAGGAATAGTTGGTGCTAAGCTCCAAGCTGTATTAGTTCCAACTCCCTGAAAGAATAAATTATAAGATGGATTTCCGATAATTCCTCCAATTGTTGGTCCAAAAGCTAATCCAAAAGCAACAACAGTCCATAAAATAGTAACAATTACCATTGCCATAAAACTTTGAAGCATAGTACTAATTACGTTTTTCTTACCTACCATTCCTCCATAGAAAAATCCTAAACCAGGAGTCATTAACAATACAAAAGCAGTTGCAACGATCATCCAGGCAGTATCTCCTGTATCAAACTTTACAGCTTCTGCTGGAATTGGGTTATCAGCGATGATAAAATTTGATATAAAGGTTAGTACCAAAATAGTGATAAGAATCACACTTAAAATAATTTTTCGCATAGTTATTTAGTTTTAAAATTTTTGATAAAAGTATAAAATGATTTAATACCCCCTAAAAAAATAGGGTTCAATGTTTAATTTTTGTTAAATTTAAAATTTGACCCCTATAAATTTTGCATGAATTTGTTAAAACAGACTTAAAATTTATAATTCGGCAACGTTTTTTTTCTCCTTAATAGGACTTTTGATAATTTTTAGGTTAATTGATTGTTACTTTTTACGATATATTGGATATTTGTTGATTAAAAACGTCAGATGTTTTTGCACTTTGAAGTTTTTTTAATCTTTTTAACAATTTTGATGATTAAAATATAAGGATGGAAAAGAACAAAATTAAATGGGGAATTATAGGTCTTGGCAATATTGCAAGTCAGTTTGCTGCAGATTTGTTATTGCTAGAAGATGCCGAACTAACAGCTGTGGCTTCAAGAGATTTTGCAAAAGGAAAACTGTTTGCCGAAAAATTTAATGCTTTGAAAGTATACGATTCCTACGATTTAATTTTTGAAGATCAGGAAGTTGAGATTATTTATATTGCGACACCGCATAACTCACATGCCGAATTATCTATTAAAGCCCTAGAAAATGGAAAACATGTTTTATGCGAAAAACCAATGGCCTTGTCTTATCATGATGCCATGAGAATGATTGAAGCTTCTAAAAAACGCAATAGGTTTTTTATGGAAGCTTTTTGGACACGTTTTATTCCGTCTATTCAAGATGTTTTGCAAAAGGTGAATAACGGAATAATTGGCAATGTTAATTACATAAACGCCGATTTTGCTTTTTACGGAAGTGAAACCGAAAACAAGAGACTTTTTGATAAAGAACTCGGAGGGGGGGCTTTGTTTGATATTGGAGTTTATCCTTTGTTTCTTTCCTATTTAGTATTAGGGAATCCGAAGAAGGTTTTGGCAAAAGCTGTTATGCATAAAAATAAAGTTGATTTACAGACTTCTATTATTTTGCAATATGAAAAAGCACAATCGGTTTTACATGCTTCTATAGTTTCAAATTCAGATATGAAAGCCTCTATAAGCGGAACCGAAGGAAGAATAGAATTGAATGCGCCTTGGTATATAGCAGATGGATATTCTTTGTATGAAAATGAGAAAGAAGAAGCAGTTTTCAGCCTGCCAGCTTTAGGAAAAGGATATGCTCATGAAGCGATTGAATGCCACAATTGTATTAGAGACAATAAAATAGAAAGCGAACTTTGGTCACATCAAAATAGTTTGGATTTGAGCAAAATAGTTGAAGAAATTAAAACACAAATTGGACTTTAGTTATCTACTAATGTCTTTTATGTTATTCAAATTGGAACAATAATTTTAAAGTAGTAAAATATTTACAAAAAATATTTTTTACTCTCATTTAATTAAATACTTTTACTTTTTATAAGAATTTATTTATGTTAGTAAAAGTTTACGGAAGTGCCGTCTTTGGAGTAGAAGCTACAACCATTACCATTGAGGTTCATATGGATAAAGGGATTGGTTATCATTTAGTAGGATTGCCAGATAATGCGATAAAAGAAAGTAGTTTCAGGATTGCAGCAGCGCTTAAGAATAACGGTTATAGTCTGCCAGGGAAAAGAATCACAATAAACATGGCTCCTGCCGATTTGAGGAAAGAAGGCTCTTCGTATGATTTGACTTTAGCAATGGGAATTCTCGTTGGTTCAGATCAAATTAAAGCACCTGAAATTGAACGCTATATAATAATGGGCGAACTTTCTCTTGACGGCAGTTTACAGCCTATTCGAGGCGCTTTGCCAATTGCCATAAAAGCCAAGGAAGAAGGATATAAAGGATTTTTTCTTCCTATTCAAAATGTAAAAGAAGCAGCAATTGTGGCAGGACTTGATGTTTATGGTGTTACCAATCTTAAAGAAATAATCGATTTCTTTTCTGGAAAAGGAACGCTCGAGCCGACAGTTATTGACACGAGGGCAGAATTCTACAAATCGCTCGATTTTCCTGAACATGACTTTTCGGATGTTCGTGGACAGGAAAGCATTAAACGTTGTATGGAAATTGCGGCGGCTGGAGGTCATAACATCATTTTAATTGGTCCGCCTGGCGCAGGAAAGACAATGTTGGCGAAACGTGTCTCAAGTATTCTACCTCCTATGACTTTGCGTGAAGCATTAGAAACTACTAAAATTCATAGCGTTGCGGGAAAATTAAAAGAAGTGGGATTAATGAATCAACGGCCGTTTAGAAGTCCGCATCATACTATTTCTAATGTGGCATTAGTTGGAGGCGGAAGTTACCCGCAACCGGGAGAAATTTCAATGGCCCATAATGGTGTTTTGTTTTTAGATGAACTGCCAGAATTTAAACGGGATGTTTTGGAAGTAATGCGCCAGCCGTTAGAAGATCGTGAAGTAACAATTTCACGTGCTAAATTTAGTATTACTTATCCATCTTCTTTTATGCTGGTGGCAAGCATGAATCCGAGTCCGAGTGGTTTTTTTAATGATCCGAGTTCACCCAATACAACTTCTCCTCATGATATGCAGCGTTACATGAGTAAAATCTCGGGTCCGCTTTTGGATCGAATAGATATTCATATTGAAGTCACACCTGTCCCATTTGAAAAATTGGCTGATGATAGAAAAGCAGAAAGCAGTGTCGAAATCCGTAAACGTGTGACTGCAGCGCGAGAGATTCAAACCAAACGATTTGAAACAATAGAAAATGTACACTATAATGCTCAAATGAGCAGTAAACTTATTAGAGAATACTGCGTTTTGGATGAAGCTTCAAAAGAATTACTCAAAACTGCAATGGAAAGGTTAAATCTTTCAGCGCGAGCATACGATAGGATTTTGAAAGTTTCCAGAACTATAGCCGATTTAGATCACTCAGAAAATATTATTTCATCACATATTTCAGAAGCAATTCAGTATCGAAGTCTGGATAGGGAAGGATGGCTAGGCTAGTTTTAAATTACCTTTGTACCTTAGATACTATAGATACTATATTGCTAATTGAGGTTGGTGTCAATTAGCAATATAGTATCAATTAATATTTTTTTTAGTCTAAAAATTATTCTTTTGTCTGAGGGTAAAAGAATTTAAATGAATTAGCAACCGCTGGATGCAGAATTGTTCCGTGGTTTTCTTCAGGAAAATAATCAAAATAGACTTTTATGTTTTTACTTTTAGATGCTTTTATTTTTTCAGCCAATACATTAGCATCAACTTCCATCACTCTTGGAATTTCTGTTGGTGTTAATCCTTCTTTACCAACGGCAATATAAATATCAGTCTGTTGCTTGAAATTTTCTTTCAAGATTTCAGAATCTAAATCCAGTAAAGAACCATTGTTCCACCACAAACTAGGACTTACGATAACAAACTTATTAAAGAGAAAAGGTTTTTTAAGCAAGATTTCGGTTTCCAATAATCCGCCTAATGATTGTCCAATGATGGTTTTAGATTCGCTGGTTTTGTACTTTTTATCTATAAAAGGTTGTAATTCTTTTTCAATAAAAGCAATGAACTTATCCGAATGACCTGTAGTTGGAAAACGGGTTTTATCATTTTCAATTGTTGTCGGAAATGTAAAATCTCTTCTTCGATCTACTGTAGCAATTCCGACCACAATTGATTTTGGAACCTGATTGATCCATTCAAAACTATTAAATTGAACCAAACCAGAGATATGAATAAAATCTTCATCTGCAGAGCCGTCCAACAAATATATAACGGGATATTTTGTGTCTTCAGAAGGATTGTACCCTTCAGGAAGATAAATGTTTAGGACTCTTTTTTCATTTAATTCCTTTGATTGAATTTCGTCAATAACACCTAAAACAAATGGTTTAGTAGTTTCTGTGGTTTTGATTTTGCTTTTTTGACTAAACGTTAAAGTAAAAGAGAAAAGGAAAAAAATGAGGGTAATAAATTTGTTCATTAATTTGAGCTGAAGTTATTCTATTTTGATGCCGAAAATACAAAAAAATCCTATATTTTTTGAACGATTTATTTTATCTTTTTAAACTAAAATGGCTTTTAAATTCTTTTCCATTTTGTCTTTTCACTATAAACCAGTAATCATCGGCAGGAAGATTTTGACCATTAAAAGTTCCATCCCAAGAATTGGTGTTGTTCAATTTTTTGATAAGCTGTCCGTAACGATCAAATATGCTTACATCAAGTCCCGGTTCTGCAACAGCAAATTCTATGTTCCATGTATCATTAAAGCCATCTCCGTTAGGAGTGAAAAACTTTGGATACATTAATAAAAAAACTTCGTCGGTTGTAATGCCACAATTGTTTTTGTCGCGTACATAAACAGCGTAAATACCGCTTGATAAATTTCTAAAAATAGAATTATCCTGATAAGAAACGCCATCCAGAGAATATTCATAAACACCTTTTCCAGAAACATTTATTTCTATGACATTATCGTTTTCATTGAAATCTTGTGTGGTAATTTTTAAGATAGTGGCACGATTGGATAAAATGACGTTAAAATTTTTAGTAGAACTACAAATCTGGTCATCATATTTGGATGTTGCAGTTATGGAATAATTGCCAGGTTGATTAATTACAATGGAGCTTGTAGTTGCTCCATTAGACCATAGATAACTGTTAAATCCATTTCCGGCATCAACCAAAACGGTTTCATTTTCGCATAATACAACAGTATCTGGAATCAAATTAAATGTTGGAGGTTCTTGTAATGAGAAATTAATTTCGGCTACACTATGACAGCTTTCAGGAGATACAACAGCAACAAAAATTATTGTATTATTTGAAACTTCGCAGTTGATAGGATTTTTAATTTCATTTGCTAAAACTAAATTTGCAGCATCCGTTTGCGATGAAAAATAATGAAAAGTATAATTCGAATAATTATTAATTAAGTGACTTGCGTAAGATGTTAAATTTACTTTTTCGGCATTGTCATTTAATTCATCACAAATGGAAACATGATGATGATTGACAGTAGGATTTGTTAAAACCGTAGAATTAAAAGTAATACCTGCTGGTTGTGAAAAGCAACTTGTACCATTTTTTACCAATAAAGTAAAGTTTAAAATACCATTTAAATTCGAAATGGTATTGTTTTCTGACCATGTTGAACCATTATCAAAACTATAATAATCAGCTGGTGTTGTTATAGTAATGCTTCCAAAAGAATTACAGCCTGCGTTTTTTATGGTATAACTAGGTGTAGTAGTAGAAAGATCTCGTAAAGGGACATATTTTGCGATAGACTCACAATTCACCATGTTTCGTATTTTTATGAAATAATCTCCGGCAGGAAGATTCGAAAACAAAGGATTGGAGCACCAAGTATTTCCATTATCAATACTAAATTCTTTAGCAATAGTTGTGATTTTAATGCTTCCGTTTTGGTAACAGTTTGCATTTTCAAAAGTATAGTTAATTTCAGTTTCAAAAATATAACTTTGAATATAGACTGATTCTCCCAATGAAATACAGCCCGCATCATCTTTGACTTTAACAATATACCAGCCTGCTTTTAAATCGTTAATAGTATTGTTGTTTGTCCACGAAATTCCGTCATCAAAACTGTATTGTGAGGCGCTGGTTGTAACGGTAATGCTTCCCAATGTGCCACAGGTAGGTTGTTTTGAAGTAATCTCAGGTTTTTTTGTATAATCGGTTCCTATATAAACCATTCTCTGCTGTGATATACAGCCTATCTCATTTTTAGTTATAACGGCATAGGAATCCGCCTTTAAATTTTTGAAGAAGGGAATTGTAGACCAGGTTCCTCCATTATCAATGCTGTATTGATAAGATGGAGAAGGTGTTATCGATATTGTACCGCCGATTCCGCAGCTGGCATTGGTTTGCGTAACGGTTGGCATTGGCAGTAAAAAAGGGTAGATTACGGCATAACGAGCATTGGAAATACAGCCCAGTTTCGTTTTTATCCTGATTTTATAATCATGATGCGGATCTGGTGGTAAATTGTCCAATACAGGATTTGTACTCCAAGTAATTCCATCATCAAAACTATATTCTAAGGCTGGAGTGGTCACGGTCAAAGAACCATTGTTCTGCCCACAGGTAGGCTGTTTTATGTTTACTTTAGGAAGTGTTGAAATAGTTTCTAAAGGAGGAAAAGTTAAAATAACATTTCGAAGATTCGAATAACAGCCATTTTTCTTGATTGATATATAGATAGGATTAAATGAGGCAGTTAAACCACTTTTAGACGGATTTGTTGAGTAGGTAATTCCTCCATCAAAACTATATTCGTCAGCTGGTGTTGTAATGGTTAATGTTGTAATTCCCGGAAAACAAGGACTTTGGTCAATTGAATATTCAGGAACATCAATAATTTCACTGACATTGTAAAGAGGACTGATTTTACACAAACTTGGATTAGTAATTTTTACTTGATAGTTACCCGTATTTGTCACAGCCAAAGAGATAGGTAATGTACAGTTGGTTTCTCCCGCAATTGCAATACCATCTTTATACCACTGATAAGTATAACCTGAACCTATACTAGAGTCGATTTGAGCATTTAAAACTAGATTATTTTCGCAGAAACTGCCTGTAGAAGTTATGCTGAGCCCTAAATCAGAAGATTGGTTCAAAATGACATTATCGATATAAAAATAAGGAAAGCACAACTGATAATCATATTCATTAACATAACTGTCAGACAGTTCTTTTGGTGCTCCCAGCATGATCGAATTCATGTCGAAAGGAGGAGTGAATTCTATTGTTAACTGCCCCCATTTTTTAGATGGTAAATAAGTTGCTTTACCCAGTACAACCCAATCTGGAGGAAATTTATTGCTGTTAAGAGGAATTGTTTTGTTGCAAGCCGCTCTGCCGTAAATGGTTATGTCTACTATTCCGCCATTTAATTTTCCCGAATTGCAGACTTGTCCTAAAGGAAGATTGTTAAAAGCATCTCTGCCCGAAGTAGAAGCGGCTATATCAAAGTTTACCTGATATTTTGTTCCGCCTTTTAAAGTAGTGTTTGTGCAGGCGGCTATAAACTCTTTATAATCTTGAGAAATTAATATTCCAGCAACACCATTCCCATTTCGGGAAGGAAAAGGATAAACTCCAGCATCAGTCGCAGAAACGGGTATAAAACCGCAGGAATTGATATAATCTGAAGTTGCAGTGCTGGGTAAAAACCAGTTTTCTACTTTTGAAAATTGGGCAAAAGTGCTAGGACAGTCATTTTTAAGTTCAAAATCATGATTATCAACCAAACTTGTTTTAGGAGAGGCTGAGCATGTGCAGTCTTCATCATTTAAGTCAATTTTTCCATCGCCATCATCATCAACGCCATTGTTGCAATTTTCTTGACCAAAGCTCAAAAAAGATATTAAAATGAAAGAAATTAAAAATACTTTTTTCATAACAATGATGAAAGAAAATTTATTGACTATTATTTATCCAGATATAATGTTTTTTAGTAGGTTAGAAATAAAGAGAATCTAGTTGGAATACATACTTCGATTACTTTTGTTGAAATTGGCGTAGGGGGTTCGCTTTCAATATTTTGTAAAAATAAAAAAATCCTGCTCAGTTGAGACAGGATTTGTATAATTTATTAACAGTTTTACTATGCTTTTCCAGCAAAAATAGCATCTAAACCTTCAAGAGCAATAGTAAAGCCTTCTTTAAAGCCCATTTGAATAATCATTTCTAGATCAGAAAGTTTTTCATGTTTGATTACAACATCAACAAAAGTTGAATTTCCTTCTTCAGAAAAAGTTACATCCCAGTCAGAACGCGGAAACTCTTCATTCAAATTTCCTTCGCTGTTACAAAAAGCATCCAGCCATTTTACATTTGTTTTCGGATGGATAGAAGTATAATCGGCAAGAGCCCAATGTTCTTCACCTTCTGGTCCAACCATAGCGTATAATCTTCGTCCGCCTTCTTTAAATTCCATGCTTTTTGTTCTGGATTTCCATGGAGCAGGCGCCCACCATTGATCTAAAATTGCAGCTTCTGTCCAGGCAGACCAAACATTTGATAAGGATGCACTGAATTCACGTTTTACATTTACGGTATTTTTTTCTTTATCTACAGTAAAATTCATTAACAGATTTGATTTCATTTTCTTTAGATTTTAAATTCATTAAAAATTAGCGTATTGAATCATTTTATTTTGCTTCCAGAATTTTGTCGAGAGTTTGCAAGGTCATGGTAAAGCCTTCTTTGAATCCCATTTCAATTATTTTTTCCAACTCGGCTAAACTGTCTCGTTTTATGGTAATGTCCACAGTCGTTAAATCCCCATTTTCTGAAAACGTTAAATCCCAATACGAACTTCCAATCTCAGAATTCGGGTTTCCTTCTGCATCACAAAAAGTAGAAGAATGTTTAAAATTGGTTTTCGGAGAAATCGAAGTATATTCAAAAATCGCCCAGCGTTCTTCTCCTTGCGGACTTACCATGGCATACAATCTTTTACCTCCTTCCCTAAAATCCATAAATTTTGTTTTGGATTCAAATGGAGCAGGTGCCCACCACTTATCCAAAATCTCAGCTTCTGTCCAAGCAGACCAAACGTTTGGCAATGATGCGTTAAATTCGCGTTTGATGTTCACCCTTTTATTTTCCTTGTCTACAGAAAAATGCATTAAAAGATTAGATTTCATTTTCTTTAGATTTTAAGTTAAGTAGTACTTGATCCAGCTGATCAAAACGCTGTTCCCAAATTTTCTTGAATTGTTCCAGCCAATGATCTATTTCTTTCATTTTATCAATTTTGAGCTGATAATAAATTTCTCTGCCCAATTTTTTTTCTTCCAATAAATCACATTCATTTAATATTTTAATGTGTTTAGAAACAGCTTGTCTTGTGGTTTGAAATTGTTCGGCAATTGCATTTGGTGTTAATGCAGTCGAAGAAATCAAAACTAAAATCGCTCTTCGCGTTGGATCGGCAATAGCCTGAAAAACATCTCGTTTCATTGTTGTAAAATTATTTCGCAACTAATCAGTTGCAAATATACGCAACTTTTTGGTTGCGCAATTAAAAAAAGAGTTTTTTTTGAAGAAAAGAGCATAAACAAAAAAAGGCGCATTAAAGTTGCGCCTTTTTCTAGAATTATATGTTACATAATTATCGTCTAAATTTATTCTTGACAATAATATCTTTAAGTTTAGCTTTCAAATCTTCCCCTGTATCAAAAACCATTTGTTCATTATTCGGAAACGGAACAGCACGTTTAGAAAAATAGTTTTGATAATTATCTTCGCAGGCATTACGGTCTCCTTTATAATTCGAATAAATATTCTCGAAAACAAATTCACTACTAATTGGAAAAGTCTGAACCAGCTGATTCGTTTTCAAATCTACATAATCAATTTTTGCCGTAACTTGACAAGATTTAAATTGTCTGAATTCATAAACCGTAGCACGAAGAGTTTTAATATTATCCACTTTAATTTCCTTACCCAGACTATCTTTCACAGGTCTTCCACGACTGTCCAAAAGTGTTTTTACACCATCTTTAACCTGTCTTTCTTTAATGAATTCTTTCTCTTTAATCTGCTCTGGCGAAATCAGAATATCTCTGAAATTAATAATCAGACTATAATCATAAGTTGTGTTTTTCTGCCTTACACTATGATAAACTGTCCATTTATCATTTAAACCATAAGTTTTAAAATCTAAAAGATCCTCTTGAAGCATTTTTGGAATCACCATATTGGTTTCGTTTTTCGCATAAACATCTACAAAATCTGTCCCTTTAAAAAGAGCATCATCCATTAATTTCTTGGTGTTTTTATAGCCAGGATTGATGCTTTCCAAATAAGCAAAATCATCATAAGCTTTTCTAAAATCCATTTTATTGTTCGATTTCAAAAGAGCCGAAGCGTTTTCATACAAATATTTCGACAGTACATTTTTACTGTTTACAATCTGGTCAGAATAGTTGTCAAAAGGGAAATAGGCATTTTTGCCCTGCTTGATTAACTTCAAAGGTAAAATGGGTCTGATTTTTTCCTGACGGTTGTTCAGTTGTAAATAAGTATTGTAAATACGTTCAGCATTAGCTGGATTAGCATCTTTAGAAAGCATTTCCAAATCACGTAAATCTCTTTCTTTCGCTTTGGCAAAAGCTTCTTCCAATAAATAAACATAATCTTGTTTTCCCTTAGAATCTTTGTTGGATCTTAAGGCTTCGACCGCGCGATCAATTGCACCGTCATAATTTCCATCACTAATTAGCGCCTGAGTCGTTTTTACGCCACAAGAAGAAAGAATCAAAAAGAATATAGAAAAGAGTAAAGTAGTTTTTTGCATAGTGTTTCTTTTGAAGGTGTAAATATATTTCTTTTAACTTTCAACAACTATGCCTTTTTCTAGATTTTTTTAAGGAGCAGAAAGTATCATTTTCAAAAGAACCTTTAGTCCCGCTTTCGCCTTTATCTCTCCTCCCGATAGTCATCGGGATACGAGGATATCGGCTCTATCGGGGCTAGATTAGAACATTTAGTTTTTATAATAAATATACTGGCTGAATCTTTAAAATTAATTTGAAATCTTTCTTTATTTGAGCAGTTTGACAATCTCTGTTAATTTCATTTTAGTAGCAATCTGAATAGGTTTTTTACCATACGAAATATCGTCTCCAGCATCAAAAGTTTCGGGTTTATTTTTGTCAGCTCCTTTTTTCAGAAGGTATTTTACCATTTCGGTATTTTTGTTTTTAACGGCAATTATTAAAGCAGTTTCGCCGTCATAATTATGAGAGTTGATTTCTTCTTTATCTAATTTCAGCGCATTCAAAACCTCATAATCCGATTTTCGAACCGCTTGTTCAAATACCCAAAGTTTTCCTCTAATATCTCCTTTTTCCTGACTGGCGCCTTTTAGAAGCAATAATTTGGCACTATCATAAAAATGACCAAATCCAGCAGTATTAAAAGCTTTGTTAGAAATAGAACCGCCTTTTTGAATTAGGTAAGATAAAATTTCAACAGTTCCTTTTTCGGCAGCGACTTCAACAGCCTGAGCATTTGAACTGTTGATGTTTGCTCCTTTTTCGACTAATGCTTTTATAAGCACTAAATTGTTTTGCCAGATTGCAGCTTGAAGAGGTGTTACTTTATTTTGCGGTTCATAATTGGCTGGAAATTTTGTGCCAATCATTTTGATAGCTTTCTGCGTATCATTTGCAAAAATGGCATCATAAAATTCTTCAACCGTTTCTCTTGAAGGTACCGTCGCTTTTGTTTTGGTCTGCGAAACCGATTTACTTCCAAAAGATATCATCAGAAGTAAAAAAAGGATTTTTATATTTTTCATTTGTATTTTATGCTTTTAATTATCCCAAGTTTCAATCAAATTATCCTTCCATAATTTTTGGGCAAATTCTTTAAAGACATTTGGGCCTTTTTTAAAATTTTCATCCAGTTTGTATTCTCCTCCGCTAAAATGCTGTTTTCCATTATCCTCAATACCATCCATAACTTTATTAGTGCCTCGCATTGCATATTTCTGGTTTCCTTCGTACATGATGACTTTCATGTTGGACGGACTCACATCACCGTGACAGACCGTTTTGTACATTAACCAAGTTTCGGCAATCCCGTTGTGGTTCAAGTCAGTAACCTGAAAAGTATTTTTGACAAACGAAGCCACAATATCTACAGGACAATCCGAAATAAAATCATAAACTCTCCAGGTTTGTTTGGCTTTGTTTTCCGAAACAATGTAATGATATGCAAATAATTCGGCATCAGAACCGTCAGAGTCATGCTCAAATTTGGGATTAATATGATAACCCGTTTCAGTAGTAATTACAATATTATCACCTAGTTTGTCTTTCCATCGAACGGCATTTTTGATAAATCCTTCATATTTAATAGAAGCTGGAAATTGTGTAGAATCAATTTTTTCAACCTTTAGAATAAAAGGAGTTTCTTCTGTTGTCACTTCTTTTAAGATGACTGTGTTTTCTTCTTTTTTGTCTGATTTACAGTTTGAAAAGAAAAGAATAAATAGAAACAAAAATGGAATATTTTTCATGAAATAGTTTTCAAAAGCCAATAAATTAATCGATCTGCATACCGCTTTCTTCGTCAAATTGTTTTCGTTCTTCTTCGCTCATTCTGTTTCGAAGTACTTTTATAGTATAACCACCATATAATTTTCCATTTTCAATATACATCCAATCACTAATTTTTGATGGATCAACTTCTATTTGGTCACCAGATCTATATTCTTTAACGTATTCAGGATCGTTATTTAAAATTCCAGAGTATTTTCCGTTTTTAAAAACAACATCTCCAACCCACATATGCTCGATTCCACTTGAATTTGAAAACTGAACTTTTAAAGCCTGACTTTCAGCTCTAGGATTTTTCAATCCTTCATTAAAATGCTCTAAGGTTTCATTTGCTTTTAATATTGCTGCATTCATTTCTTCGTCCTGACTTTCTACACCATAAATTGGCGGTTCGTTGTCTCTTTCAATTTTATTCGATTCTTTGCAGCTTATTAGACAAATTAGACTTATTAAGATTACAATTTTTGTTTTCATGTGTTTAGTGGTATTTCGTTAGGCTTTAAGGATAATGGTTTTTCTTTATTTGTATTCTTTACCATTAAAAATCAATTTGACTGTTTCTTTTTTAATAGTTTCTTTAGAGATACAATCCTCATCTTTTAAGATGTTTTCTGTTTTAGTAATTTTTGTTTTTATAATAAGATTATTAAAATTTTTGTTTTGTAATTTATCAATATCAATAGTTGAATCAATGTCTTCAAATTTGCCATCACATTTCATATCCCACTCGCCACCATATTTATAAATTCTAAAATTTTGAAGTACAGGTTTTAAAGTATTTTTTTCGACAATATACAGCGATAAGTTGGTTTCGCTGTACGGATTAGGCTGGCTTTGGGTACGATAATCTGTCCTGATTCCAAATGCTCTTGTGGTTTTGTTTAGATGATACAAACCGGTATCAATAGTAATGTCGGTTAAAATTAGAGCATCAGATGTCCAAGCATTGGGTTCAATAAATTTGGAGATAATTTTCCCTGTCGCATTATCGATTATCAATATATAAGCATCTAATACGAAAGAACCTTCTTCTATATCAGAAGCATATTTGGGAATTACCAAAACGCTTTTACTTTTATCATAAGGTAATACTTTTTCAGTAAAAAGCTCAATTCTTATTTGGCTTTCTTTTAGTTTTAGCTGTTTCAGAACTGTAGGAAGATGATCTGTATTTTGCGAAAATGAAAACTGTACAGCAAATAGTAAAATATAAAAGTATTTTTCCATTAGATTTTAAAATTAATATTCCTCACGTTCTTTTTCATATTCTGAAGTAAAGACACCGCTTACTTGTTCGCTGTATTTTTCTACCCATTTTTTATAGTAATACTGAACATGTAAAGCATTGTTTTTAAGTGTAAATTTTGAAAAAGGCTTTCCAACTTGCGGAATATCTTTTAATCCAAAAGTTTCATCAGTGCCATTATCAAATTTACAGTCCATCTCTCTTGCCCAAATCATTTCAAACTCTGTATCGCTTATTTTACGAACCGGATAAAAGTAAACGCACTGTCCGTGATATTCAAATGCCAATGACTTGTTTCCAATATTTAGTGAAACCATATCATTTTTCCATCTTCCTGTAAAATCATTTGTTTTCTGAAAACTTTCAACAAAGCTTTCATAATCAAAACCTTCCAGATAGGATATTTTCCATTCATTGTTTTCTTTTACAGCTTTAACATTATATACAATACCATCGCCCCAGCTCCAATTGTAAAATGCTTTGTTGTTCTCTATGGAAATATGCATAATCCAGATTTTATCTAGAAAACGATCAGGTGTGTCTTGACAATTACACCACGGACTCGCTCCAGAACCAAACGGAGGAAGTTCGCCAACATTCCATTTTAAAGTACCACTTTTAAATTCACTGTCAATTTTTAATGCGATTTTATTATAATTATCAATAAAATCTTTTGAAAATAAATGAGTGTTTTGAAGCTCTTTAAGTCTAGCTTTATGAAGCTTCATGTCAATTCCGCTGTAAATGCTGTCGATATTTTTATCTTCAATAGGACTAAAATCACTACCAGTACTTTTATTCTCTTCCCATTCGTAAAGTTCCTTGGTTAATGCTAATAAAGCTATACTGTCATTTTTAGAACCTACAATATTAGTTGTGTCTTCAACAGTATTATTTTCTTTTTTCTGAGATTGTTTGTCTTTCTTGCAGCTTATAAACACAAGCAATAAGAATAAAATTAAAATTAGTTTCTTCATTTTTTTTAACTGGCTGGGTTTATAAAATTTGATAGTTTGTTTGTGTATTGAAAACCTATTATGGATGAGTCAGCAATTTTTTTATTAATACAATTTGGCCTAAATGATAATAGCCGTGTTCAATCATAGCTTCAATATTTCTTCGGTAACTTCCGTACTTTTCATCCACAAAAAACTGATTTAGTTTTTCGTCAGACATTTGTTCTACAAAAGAAGCAAACTCTTCCGTTGCATTCCAAAACCGAGTCAAAAATATATCCCAGTCTTCCTGCGAAGAAATAGGAGGAAAGTCGAAACTAAATTTGTCCTTTATATCGAGAGTTCCGCCTTTAAAGACATTGTTTATTCCATCAATATAATAATGAATATGCTGTGCCAGAAGCGCAATCGTATTTAAATTCTGAATCGGAGTAACAGCAATTTTCCAATCCAGATTTTCGAGTTGGTCTTTGTAATTGGTATTGGCAATCCAAGTTCCGTTTAAAATAGTTTCTCTAAAACGATTGGCAATTTCTAGTGCATTTTCCATTTTTCAATATTTTAGAATTTTATAGAATTGGAAAAACTTATTCCTGCTGTACCCAATCGTATTTCCCATTTTTCAGGTAAATAATACCACCTCCGCAGCTTTCTTCGGCATGAATAAAGATTCCGTCATTTGGGAGTTTTATTTTGTCTTCTTCTTTTATTTCTTCATCACCCATAATTTCGCCGTCATCGTTGACATTGTTCCAGACAATTTCTCCTTTTGGCGCTTTCTCGAATATTCCAGCCCAATCAATTTCATCAAAACCTTGATTTAAAACATTCTGACCTAAACCAAGATAATCCGTTCTTTTTCCGTTTCCGAACGTTATTTTCAAACCGCTTTTATCGCTTTTTGTACTTCTAACGATCTCTACAGTTTCATTTTTTCCGTCTCCGTCCAAATCACATACAATCTGATTGATTTTATGTTTTTTGGAAATTATAATGGTGTCAGTTTCTTCAATTTCGTTCTCCGTTTTGGGAGCAATTTGTGTGGTGTCTTTTTGAGAAACTTGAGGAGTTTCGGTTTTTGTTTCGTTTTTACAAGAAACAGCAATTAAGGATAAAAGGAATAAAATTCTGATTTTCATTATTTAATTATTTTGGCTTCGAAAAATTTTAACGAAGCTAATATAAAAAAATACGTACAGAAACTAAAGGCTTTTTTATTTCTTGTCCAGAAATACGTTGCAGTATGTCTAGTAATATCAATATTATTCTAAATGTATTTCAGCAAATTGCCAATAGAGACAAACCGCTTTCGATACTTTATAATCAACATGCATCAAATCTTGAACATGATCGAGAGCCATAATAACCATTACAATGCAGCGAACAATGTCTGTGGGTGGTTGTTGCTTCATGAATTTGATTTTAAACTACTTATGAGTAAATCTAGTATTTTTTTTAATGTTTTTATGCTCATGAAATACATTAAGTTTTCAAAAATAGTTTTAAAATGAATTGCCTCCAGCTTTAGCTGGAGTAATATGTAGAAAAAGAACAGGGCTTTAGCAAAACTTACATTTTTTTGGCTTAAGCCCTATTTGAAAGACTTTTTTTTACGGCTAAATATGGAGTTAATTGATATTGATTTTTAGGATTTCCTAATCTTCACTTGATACACAATTTCCCAAAAAATAATTGAGAAAATTGCATTAGCAAATATGGCAGTCTTTACTTGATATGGATCGTAATCTATCAATAAATGCAGATTGGTAAACTGCAAAGCCAAAAATAACGATAGAGCGGAAATTCCAACAGCAAAAATAATATTCAAAAGCGGTTTCCATTTTAAAGCTAAAAAAGCATAAATAAGATTAAAAATTGCAAAACCACAACCTAAAGTGATATATGGATCTGTTTTTAATTTTTGCCCTATAGAAAGAAAAAATGAAGTTGCGGTAAGATACAAAAAGAATAATATGGAGTAAAGTAGAATTCGTATTTGTGGTTTCATTTTGTAATGTTTTTATCAAGCAAAATTAAGCATTTAAAATGAAGCAAAGATTAGGAATTACTCTAAAATAGCTTCCACTTTAGTTTCAGATTTTTCCTTTAACGGACTATCTGCCTTCAAACTCCAAATCACTAAAAATTTACCTTTCGCAATATATTCTTCTGGATGTTCAGCGGTTGGTTCGCCAGCTTTTCCCCAAAGTAAACCTTGCAAAAATCGATCACCTTTAAATACATGATCAAATTCAAAATACATAATTGAGCCTTTGTCTCCTTTATTTTTAAAACTTTGAATCGCTTTACTTTTTACAGTTCCAACAATATTACTGTAGGTTTCAATATCAGTATAAAAATTACAAGCCTGAGGCGTCACACAAATATTACCGTCGTTTGCTATATAACCTTTTGGGATTTCTTTTGGTTTTAGTTTTAAATCAGCTAAAGTTTGGCTGAATGAGTTTGTTGCAGATAGAAAAAACAATGTGAATAGAAGAATTGTAGGTTTCATTTATTTTTTGGATTTGATTTGATTTGATTTGGGATGTTAAAAATAGGATTTTTATTTGAGTTTTCTTTTTATTTTGAAAAGCAGATTATGAGTCTAAAAAAGGATCAAAATAAAAAAAACATTTTGGACAAAAACAGTAACTCAGGGCAAGGAAAATAAAGCAAAAAGTCAAATAGATTTTGTTTTTAAAAACTTTAAGGAATGCAAAAGATAGATATCCGAAAATAGTGCTAGTGATGATATATAACATTTTTAAAAACCCGACTCTGTCAGCATCCACTACGATGTACTGGCCATCATTGACAATATAAGGACTGATGAAATAGCTACCCATAAAAAGAAAAAGCCCAATAAAAGATGATATTCTTAGTATTGTTTTCATATTTAACTAATAGGATTGTAATGACAGTGAATTAAAAGATTAATTTTTAATATTTACTTTGATGAAAAGATCTAGAATTTTTGAAGAAGTGAAGATTTACTTTTTATGTTTTCGTTTGATCCGAACGTTAGGTTTATCGTTTGAAATGGTTTGACTGGATATTACAGATTCTTGTAAACATTCCTGATAAAGTTTTTCAAGCCATTTTTCAAAAAGATCAATTAAAACAAAAAACAACTTTTCTGACGAATTTTCTGGCTGACGCTTTTTCTCCGTAAAGCCTACTCCAATATTATGAGATATACCATTATTATTAATAACAAAATGTTGATCACCGAAGTCTTCCATAACCCCATCTGCATAATTATGTTTTAATACGAGATCATCAAGGTCCATTATTTCAGAAATTATATTTTTAATTTCAGAAGGTATTTCGCATTCAAATTGTTTTTCAAATTTATCCTGATTTTTTGTGTAAAAGCGTATCTCAACTTTACATTCATAAATGATATCTATATAAATTCCAGCTCTTAACAATCGTTGAGTCCAGCCATCATAATGATCATAAGAAAGAATATAATCTTGATGTAATTTGAAATAACCTGTTGCAGGGTCTATTCTACGAATGTTAAGTACTTCAAAGTTCATTTGTTTAGGTATTAAATATTTTTTTTTGTTTTGATTACGTAAAGTTTATAAACAATATTGTCATTTCGATAGCTCTACAAAGATTGGCAACATTATTCAAATAAATAATTCAAAAAATCTAAATCTGGGTTAATAGTTTTTACTAGTTCGATTTTCTTTTCTCTACGCCAGTATTTTACTTCTTTTTAGCGAGCAATTGCTTCTTGAATCCAAGTAAACTTTTCGAAATATAGTAAGAATGTCGCATTGTATTTTGATGTAAAGATTTTGTTTCCAGTTGTATTGTTTTCTTTGTGCTGGCTTAAGCGGATTTTTAAGTTATTTGTAACTCCTGTGTAGAAAACGGTTTTGTATTTGTCTGTGAGAATGTATATCTAGTATGTGTGATAGGCATCTTGGTGTTGCATTTTTTTGACGAAAGATAAAATATTATTTACGATTTTTCTTTCTTTTTATGTTTGATATACTTTACGGAGTTACTTGCGAAGATTTCTCTCCCCAAGTCTCGGGATAGAAAATGACAAACTGCGTCGCCAAAGCTTTTGCAAACAAGTATTGTGGTTGCTTTGCGTGGGCTTCGACTCCGCTCATCCTGACAAAAGGATAAAGAATTAAATCTGCTCAAATCTGTAAAATCTGCGTGAAACCAAAAAAAATCCCGCCTCAATTAAGAAACGGGATTAAGGTGATATTCCTTTTTTTTCTATTGTTAAACCGTAGCAGCAATTTCTTGTGGTAACGCGATTTGATTTTTAAGTAATTTTTGGAATAAAGAAACAATTGCAGAGATATATTAATTTCGGCGTAGTATAAATTCGCCTTTATCTTCGCATAAATAAGGAGTTTTGTTTAAGATTTTAATTTTCTTTAATCCTATTTCTGTAAAATAGTAATGACCATTATATGTTTTGCCATTATTTGTTATTGGTATACTTTTTAGACTACAATACTCTTGAGTTGGGACAATTGTTACATTATAATCTTTGAGATTTGTTCTTGATGGTAAATTTCCAACACCATTATCAATGGATATCATTCGAATTTGGATTTTTTGATTAATCCGAACTTCAATTGAATCAGCTATAAAATCATTACTTTCTTCTGACTGCCAATTTTTGCTTATAAAAAATTTATCTTTTTCTATTTTTAAAAGTAATGACTGAAAATATTTTTTGCCATCAATTATAAAATCATAAACTCCATTTTTAAGTAAATAAAATCCCCTTTTATTATATATTGGATTTAGTTTGGATATTGAGTTTAAAGAGTCCTTATTTGCAAATTGTATGACATGACAGCCATTTTCAATTTTAATATTTTGACCATTGACGGAAAAAATACCAATAAATAAAATCGTGCTTATTAATAATTTCATCTTTTGTAATTTAGTACGTAAAAATATAAAAATAAACTTACTTTTTTGAAAAATTTAATGAAAGGTGAAATTTTTGAATGTAGGTTTCGTTTAGCAGGATAAAGCGTTTACAAATAATCTAAATTCAAAAATCTGCAATAAAAAAATCCCGCCTCAATTAAGAAACGGGACTTTGGTGATATTCCTTTTTTTTCTATTGTTAAACCGTAGCAGCAACTTCTTCTGGTAACGGGATTTGATTTTTAAGTAAATCTTCGAATGTTTCGGCTTGGCGGATTAAGATTCCTTTACCGTTCATCCATAAAACTTCAGCTGGTTTGTATCTTGAATTGTAGTTGGATGACATTGAGAAACAATATGCTCCTGCATTTCTGAATTCTAAAATGTCACCTTCTGTGATTTCTGCAATTCTACGGTTGTTTGCAAAAGTATCAGTCTCGCAAATGTATCCTACAACAGAGTAAAAACGCTCTTTTCCTTTCGGGTTAGAAATGTTTTCGATATGATGCGAAGATCCGTAAAACATTGGACGAATTAAGTGGTTGAAGCCACTATCGATTCCGGCGAAAACTGTTGAGGTTGTTTGTTTTACTACATTTACTTTTACTAAGAAATGACCTGCTTCAGATACAAGGAATTTCCCTGGTTCGAAAATAAGTGTCAAATCTCTGCCATATTCAGCACAGAAAGCGTTGAATCTTTTAGATAATTTTTTACCTAATTCTTCGATGTCTGTTTCGATATCGTCTTTTTTGTAAGGCACTTTGAATCCGCTTCCGAAATCTAAGAATTGTAAATCTTTGAAATGTTTTGCGGTATCAAACAAGATTTCAGCAGCATACAAGAATACTTCGATATCTAAAATATCAGATCCTGTGTGCATGTGAATTCCGATAATGCTCATTTTTGTGTTCTCTACAATTCGCAAAATATGCGGAATCTGATGCACAGAAATTCCGAATTTACTATCGATATGTCCAACAGAAATGTTAGCGTTTCCGCCCGCCATTACGTGTGGGTTAATACGGATACATACCGGAATATTTGGATGTCTCGTTCCGAATTGCTCTAAAATAGATAAATTGTCGATATTGATTTGTACACCCATTGCGGCAACTTCTTCGATTTCTTCTAAAGAAACGCCGTTTGGTGTAAAGAAAATTCTTTCGGGTTCATAGCCAGCATGAAGTCCTAACAAAACTTCCTGAATTGATACAGTATCTAAACCAGACCCCATGTTCTTTAATAACTGTAAAATCGCAACGTTTGACAATGCCTTCATGGCGTAATTAACTCTTAAGTTCTCCACCTTAGAGAAAGCTTTAGTTAATCGGTTGTACTGAGATTGGATTTTTTCAGCATCGTAAACATACAATGGACTTCCAAATTGGTCTGCTAACTGCAGTAAATCTTTTGCTTGCATTTTTAAATCATTTTGTGCAAAGTTATTACACTTTTGTGTATCAGCAAATAAAATGTAGAAAAATAACAAATTATAACAAATTGTTTTATTTAAAACAAAAAGTTGCTTGTTTTGGATTTTTATAACTGCTTTTTGAAAGTTGCTAATATAGTAAGTTTTTTCACCACAGATTGCATGGATTTGATTTTTTTCTTGCCACAGATTATACTGATTGCCACAGATTATTTTATCCTAATTTTTTAAAAGAAGCCAAATGTTTGAATTTAGCCCCGATGGAGGCGGTATCCTCGTAGTGGAACGGAGAGATATAGCCGAGAGCGGGAACTTTGTTTGTTAAAATGCCAATTGTGATGCTTCAAAATATTTTTAGCCACGAATTACACGAATTTTCACAAATTTTAATTTTAGATTTTCGCATAAATGCTCAAAATATAGCCCGTGGTTTCAACCACGGGAAACGTTACGGGTGAGCTCAATCATATATTGCGCCCCCGTGGTTGAAACCACGGGTTATGTTTGAAATGGAAAACGTTTAGAAAATAAAAATTCGTGAAAATTCGTGTAATTGCTTCGCCTGTTCGCTATCGCTCGGGTTGTGGCAAACAAAAAAACAAAACCCCTGAATATAAATTCAAGGGTTTGTTAGTAGTTATGTTGTTTATCGGAAAAGATTAAATAAAATGCAAGGAAAAAAACTTAGTATCTTAGAACCTTAGCATCTTAGAATCTTTAAAAAAATTATAGACTCGGTAAATCTCCTTTTCCTTTAGTAGGCAAGTTTGTAGATCCCATAAGGAATAAATCTACCTCTCTTGCTGCTTCGCGACCTTCTGAAATAGCCCACACGATTAATGATTGTCCTCTTCTCATATCACCTGCGGTGAAGATATGAGGAACGTTTGTCTGATAGTTATGCGCTTTATAGTTGTTTCTCGCGTCAATTTCGATTCCTAACTGTTCGCTTAACGTTTTCTCAGGACCTGTAAATCCAAGAGCCAATAAAGCTAAATCGCAAGGCCAGATTTTTTCAGAACCTTCTTTTTCGATTAATTCTGGACGCTGACCTGGAGTCATTTTCCATTGCACTTCAACTGTTTTTAATCCAGTTAATTCGCCTTTTTCGTTAGAAATGAATTCTTTAGTGTTGATCAACCAGTTTCTGTCGCAGCCTTCTTCGTGAGAAGAAGATGTTTTTAACTGCAACGGCCAGAAAGGCCAAGGAGTTGACTCGCTTCTTCCAACTGGAGGTTTTGGTAAAATCTCAAAGTTAGTTACTGATTTTGCTCCGTGCCTGTTAGAAGTTCCGATACAGTCAGAACCTGTATCTCCACCACCAATAACGATTACATCTTTTCCAGTTGCTTTTACTTGATCTGGAATAGATTCTCCGTATAAAACTTTAGTTTGCTGTGTTAAGAAATCCATTGCCTGAACAACGCCTTTGCTTTCGATTCCTTTAGTTGGCAAGCTTCTTCTTTCAGTTGCTCCTCCGCATAAAACGATAGAATCGAATGCATTTAATTCTTCAACGCTGAAGTTAACGCCAACATTTACGTTAGTTTTGAAAGTGATTCCTTCTGCTTCTAGAATCGCAACACGACGATCGATGATTCCTTTTTCTAATTTGAAATTTGGAATTCCGTAACGTAATAAACCTCCAATTGCGTTGTCTCTTTCAAAAACAGTTACAGTATGACCCGCTCTGTTTAATTGTTGAGCCGCAGCAAGACCAGCTGGTCCTGAACCAATAACAGCAACTGTTTTACCAGTTCTTGTTTTTGGTGGCTGAGGTTTGATCCATCCTTCTGCGAAACCTCTTTCTACGATGCTTTTCTCGATGTTTTCGATAGAAACTGGATCTTTGATGATTCCTAATACACATGATTTCTCACATGGGGCAGGGCATAAGCGTCCTGTAAATTCAGGGAAGTTGTTAGTAGATTGTAAAATCTCCAACGCGCTCTGCCATTCTTCCTGATGCACCATGTCGTTGAAGTCAGGAATTAAATTTCCTAACGGACAACCACTGTGGCAAAAAGGAATTCCACAGTCCATACATCTTGATCCTTGTTCTTTTAATTTATCTTTTGGTACCGGAATAGTAAATTCGTTGTAGTTCGAAACACGTTCTGCTACTGCTAAATTACTTTCATCGGCTCTGTTATATTCTTTAAATCCGCCTATTTTACCCATGACTTTTTAAATTAAATTCCAATTTCTTTAAGTTCCAAATTCCAATCCTTCGACTCCGCTCAGGAAGACATTACCATTGATATTGCCATTGGAATTTGGAATTTTATTTTTTGAAATTGATTTTTATCCCGCTATTAATTCTTCTATTTGTTTTTCTTCTGCAATTCGTTTTAATGCTTTTTTGTAATCAGTTGGCATTACTTTTACGAAGTGCTGTTGTTGATTTTCCCAGTCTGCTAAAATTCTTTTTGCTAATGGACTGCTGGTGTACAACGAATGGTTTTTGATCAGTTTTCTTAGTTTCGTAAGATCTTCTTCTTCCATTGGATCGAATGCAACCATTTCCATGTTGCAAACTGTAGAATCGAATTTCTTGTTTGGATCGTAAACATAAGCCACACCACCGCTCATACCAGCCGCGAAGTTTCTTCCTGTTTTTCCTAAAACTACTACTGTACCACCAGTCATGTACTCGCAACCGTGATCTCCAATTCCTTCTACAACTGCTGTTGCTCCAGAGTTTCTCACACAGAAACGCTCTCCTGCGATACCATTAATATAAGCCTCTCCGGTAATAGCTCCGTAAAGGGCAACGTTTCCAATAATGATGTTGTCTTCAGGTTTAAAAGTTGCAGTAGGAGGTACTTTTACAATTAGTTTTCCTCCAGAAAGACCTTTTCCTAAGTAATCATTACAGTTTCCGTGAATTTTAAATGACAATCCGTTTGTTGCGAATGCACCAAAACTTTGTCCGGCAGAACCTTCAAAATCAACTAAAATAGTGTCATCTGGTAATCCTTGTGCGCCATAAATTTTTGAGATTTCGTTACTCAAAATCGCACCTACAGAACGGTCTGTATTTTTGATTTTGAACGTAACTCTCGTTTTCTCTTTTCTATAGATAGACGGAATAGCTTCTTTGATGATGTCGAAATCCAATACATTTTCAAGAGCGTGATCCTGAGTTGTTGTGTTGTGATTTGGAACCGTTTTTGCTTTTTCCGGTTTGTATAGAATAGTTGATAAGTCTAATCCGTTTGCTTTATAATGTTTGATCGCTTTGTCTACGTTTAATTTTTGAGACTGACCTACCATTTCTTTTAAAGTTCTGAAACCTAACTGCGCCATGATTTCTCTTAACTCTTCAGCAATGAAATACATGAAGTTGATTACGTGCTCTGGAGTTCCTTTGAAATTCTTTCTCAATTCTGGATCCTGAGTTGCAATACCAACTGGACAAGTATTTAAGTGACAAGCTCTCATCATGATACATCCAGAAGCTACAAGCGGAGCCGTAGCAAATCCGAATTCTTCTGCACCTAATAAAGCTGCAATAGCAACGTCACGACCAGTTTTCAACTGTCCGTCACATTCTAAAACTACACGGCTTCTTAAATCGTTTAAGATCAAAGTTTGCTGAGCTTCAGCTAAACCAAGTTCCCATGGAATACCTGTGTGTTGTAAAGATGTTAATGGAGCTGCTCCCGTTCCTCCGTCATAACCTGAAATCAAGATAACGTCAGCTTTTGCTTTGGCAACACCGGCAGCGATGGTTCCAACTCCAACTTCAGAAACCAATTTCACGTTGATACGAGCTTCACGGTTTGCGTTTTTCAAATCGTAAATCAATTGCGATAAATCCTCAATAGAGTAGATATCGTGGTGAGGCGGAGGCGAAATCAAACCTACATAAGGTGTAGAGTTTCTTGTTTCAGCAATCCAAGGCACAACTTTTTCTCCAGGCAACTGTCCACCTTCTCCAGGTTTTGCTCCCTGAGCCATTTTGATTTGGATTTCTCTGGCGTTTGTCAAATAGTTGATCGAAACTCCAAAACGTCCAGACGCAACTTGTTTGATTGCAGAGTTTCTAGAATCTCCGTTAATTTCTTTCTGGAAACGTCTTGGATCTTCTCCACCTTCTCCAGAGTTACTTTTTCCTCCAATTCTGTTCATTGCAATCGCTAAGTTCTCGTGCGCTTCCTGACTGATAGAACCATAAGACATTGCTCCGGTTTTGAATTTCTTAACGATTTCTGTCCAAGGCTCTACTTCGTCAATAGAAATTGGATCTAAATTGTTGAATTCAAATAAACCTCTAATAGTCATTAAGTTTGAGCTTTGCTCGTTTACAGCATTAGCATATTCTTTATAGCTTTCTGGGCTGTTTAAACGAACTGCTTGTTGTAATTTAGAAATCGTAGTTGGGTTAAACATATGTTTTTCACCACCACGTCTCCATCTGTAAATACCTCCAATTTCAAGAGAAAGCAAGTTTGCAATTTTTGAATTTGGAAAAGCTTTTTGGAAACGTTTTTTAACCTCTTTTTCTACTTCCATTAGACCAATTCCTTCAATTCTAGATGGAGTGTAAGGGAAGTATTTAGATGTAAATGTTTTGTTTAAACCTAAAATCTCGAAAATCTGAGCAGCTCTGTACGAATGTAAAGTAGAGATACCAATTTTGTTCATGATTTTCACGATTCCTTTTGCAATCGCTTTGTTGTAGTTTACAACTGCATAATCTGCTTTTACTTTTGTAATGAAACCTTTTTCAACCTGATCGTGAATGATTTCGTTTACCATGTAAGGGTTGATTGCACTTGCACCGTATCCGAACAATAAAGCAAAATGATGAGGTTCGCGTGGTTCTGCAGATTCGATGATGATTCCGAATTTAGAACGAACCTGTAAAATGTTTAAAGAGTGGTGAATGTAAGAACAAGCCAATAACATTGGGATTGGAGCTAATTCTTCGCTTACACCTCTATCTGATAAGATAATGATGTTGCATCCTTCATTAACCGCTTTAAAAGTTGCTTGAACACATTTTTCAAGCGCACGCTCTAAACCGTTAACTCCTTTTTCTATTTTATATAAAGTAGAAATAGTAGCCGATTTGAAATCTGCGTGATCGATATTTCTGATTTTATCCAAATCCTCGTTAGAGATAACTGGATTTTGGATTTTTAATTTTTTACATTGTTTTGATTCGATTTCGAAAATATTAAAATCGCCGCCAATCGCTAAACTGATATCTGTAATGATTTCTTCACGAATACCATCCAACGGCGGGTTAGTAACCTGAGCAAACAATTGTTTGAAGTAGTTGTATAACAATTGTGGCTGATCAGACAATACTGCTAATGGAGTATCGTTACCCATAGAACTGATTGCTTCAGCTCCGTCGCTACCCATTGGATTGATGATTGTTTTTAAATCTTCAATTGTATAACCAAACAAACGCTGTCTTGTCAAGAAATCTAATTTTTCAACAGGAGTAGGGTTGTTGGTGTAAGGAACACTAGCCAATGGCAATAAGTTTTCGTCAACCCATTGCTGGTAAGGACGTTTTGTAACTATTGCTTTCTTAACTTCCTCGTCTTCGATGATACGACCTTCATTCATATCAACCAAGAACATTTTTCCTGGCTCAAGACGACCGTGTTGAACTACATCTTCTGGATCGATGTCTAATACACCAATTTCAGATGACATAATTACGAAGCCACTTTTTGTTAATGTATAACGAGAAGGACGCAATCCGTTTCTGTCTAGTAAAGCACCAATTACGTTACCATCTGTAAACGGAATAGAAGCAGGACCATCCCAAGGCTCCATGATACACGCATTGTACTCATAGAAAGCTCTTTTCTCAGAAGACATTGTTTGGTGTTTTTCCCAAGCTTCAGGAACTACCATCATCATTGCCTCTGGAAGAGAACGTCCAGTCATCAATAAAAGTTCAATTACCATATCCATAGAAGCAGAATCTGATTTTCCTTCTAAGATGATTGGGAATAATTTCTTGATATCATCGCCAAAAACAGCGCTTTGCATAAGCTCTTCACGAGCACGCATACGGCTTACGTTTCCACGAAGTGTGTTGATCTCACCATTATGACACATGTATCTAAACGGTTGAGCTAGATCCCAAGATGGGAATGTATTGGTAGAGAAACGTTGGTGCACAAGCGCAAGACGCGTCACCAAGTCTGGATCTTTCAAATCTATATAATAACGGCTGATGTCTTCCGGCATCAATAGACCTTTATATATTATAGTAGTGGTCGATAAACTAGTAAAATAAAACATGTGGCTTTCTGAGGTTTTAGATCCTCTTACGGCATGTTCAGCAATTTTTCTAGCTGCAAAAAGTTTTGCATTAAATTCTTGTTCAGTTAAATCCTGTCCGTTTTTAGAAACGAAAACTTGTTTAATTGTTGGTTCTTTTTCTGCGGCGATTTCACCTAAATTTTCAACGTCAACTGGCACATCTCTCCAACCTAAAACTTTTAAGTTTTGGTCTTTAATAGTTGCCTCAAATGCATTAATACAAAAAGAAACCTGGTTTTTGCTTTTTGGTAAAAAAACCATTCCTACTGCATACTCACGCGCTTCTGGGATTTCAAAGTCACATACTTTCTTAAAAAAATCATGAGGAATGTCGAATAAAATTCCGGCTCCGTCACCAGTTCTTCCATCAGAACTAACGGCACCACGATGTTCCAATTTAATTAAGATGTCTAATGCTTTGTGAATAATATCATTTGACTTAATACCATTCAAATTACAAATAAATCCTGCACCACAATTGTCGTGTTCAAATTCAGGCAGATAAAGCCCTTGTTCTTTAACTCTCATTCTTGATATTTTTTCTACAAAAATAAAGATTTCGTTAAACATAATGTAGTGAAATTATGCTTTTGCTTTCATTTTTGTTGTAATATTAGAAAATGGGTTCTTAATTATTAATAATATTATAGAAAGCATCCCGAATTGCTAAAAATATAATTACTCTTAAAATATATTAGGAAAAATCGTCGGCAGGCCAATAAATTCAGTGAATTTTTTGTTAAATATCAAACGTTTTGCGTGGTTTGTGTTAACATTAACAAATTGTTCGGTTAACAATTTGTTTGCATTGATAAATTCTCAACGCTTAATACCTATATATAACATTTATTTAATTGAAAAAGATTTTCCTATTAAGTTGTTATTTGTTACTTTTGTCGCACTTTTATTCTGAAATAAATTCAGAACCAGACAAATTCTATATTATGAACATACACGAATATCAAGGAAAAGAAATTTTAGCGAGTTACGGAGTACGCGTACAACGCGGAATTGTGGCTAACAATGCGGTTGAAGCTGTAGCTGCTGCAAAACAATTAACTGCCGAAACTGGTACAGGATGGCATGTAATAAAAGCACAAATTCACGCAGGTGGTCGTGGAAAAGGTGGTGGAGTGAAGCTGGCAAAAAACTTACAACAAGTTGAAGAGTTAGCAGAACAAATCATCGGAATGCAATTGATTACGCCTCAAACTCCGCCAGAAGGTAAAAAAGTAAACAAAGTATTAGTAGCTGAAGATGTTTACTATCCTGGAGAAAGCGAAACTTCTGAATTTTATGTTTCTGTTTTATTGAATAGAGGTACAGGACGCAACATGATTATGTATTCTACTGAAGGTGGTATGGATATCGAAGAAGTTGCTGAACATACTCCACACTTAATCTTTACTGAAGAAATCGATCCTTCTGTAGGATTGCAAGGTTTCCAAGCAAGAAGAATTGCTTTCAATTTAGGTCTTTCTGGAAACGCTTTCAAAGAAATGGTTAAATTCATCGATGCACTTTACAATGCTTACATTGGTTCTGATGCTTCTATGTTTGAAATCAACCCAGTTTTAAAAACTTCTGATAACAAAATCTTAGCTGTTGACGCTAAAGTTAACATTGACGATAACGCTTTATACAGACAACCTAAATATGCTGAAATGAGAGATATCCGTGAGGAGAATCCAATCGAAGTTGAAGCTAAAGAAGTTGGTCTTAACTATGTTGACCTTGACGGTACTGTAGGATGTATGGTAAACGGAGCTGGTCTTGCAATGGCAACTATGGATTTAATCAAATACGCTGGTTTTGAGCCTGCTAACTTCCTTGACGTAGGAGGAACTGCAGATGCAAAACGTGTTGAAACAGCTTTCAGAATTATCTTGAAAGATCCAAACGTAAAAGCTATTTTGATTAACATCTTCGGAGGAATTGTTCGTTGTGACCGTGTTGCTCAAGGTGTTGTTGATGCTTACAAAAATATGGGTGACGCTATTAAAGTGCCAATTATCGTTCGTTTGCAAGGAACAAATGCTGAAATTGCAAAAGAATTAATTGACAACTCTGGTATGCCAATCTTATCTGCAGTTCAATTCCAAGAAGCTGCTGACCAAGTTAAAGCTGCTCTTTCTTAATTAAATAAGAAATCAATTTATATAGAAAAACCATTCCGAAAGGAATGGTTTTTTGTTTTTGTAAAGTTTGCGTATCGTAAAGGCGAACTGCAGTGATTCTCTCCAATAAAAAAAAATATGCTTAAAATTTTCTCTCGCAGATAGAGCAGATTTTTAGTGATAAAGAAAAAGATAAATCTGCTCAATTTGCAAAATCTGCGGGAAACAAAAATCTCAGCAGTTTATAAAAAATATAGCCACAGATTATTAGATTAACACAGATTTTTTTAAAATCATTTTAATCTAATAATCTGTGGCTAAAAAAAACTTTGCGTAATCCTTTGCGTGTTTTGCGGTTAAAAAATATTATTTCAAAACAGTTGCCAAATCCACAATTTCAAATGTAGGATCATGTTCGATAAAGCCTCTAATAATCGCAGCATGACCAGCTCCAACTAAAACCATTATTTTGTTATCTGTGCTTTCGGTTAATTTCTGAATTAAAGAATACATGTATAAGTTTCTTTTGTACCAATTTGCAACTAAAGAAGGTCCTGAAAAATCATCTGGATTTCCAGCTCTGTTTGCTATTTCTAAATACCATTGAAGATTTTCATTTTCGGCTTGTTTTGTATTGTAATATAGCATCATTTCTTGTAATGAGCTTTTTGCTATTTTTTCATTATGATTTTTTTCGAAATTTCCTGTTGTCACTTTATTTTTCTCTATTAAGTCTTTTTGATTTGCTTTTTCCATAGCTATCATTAAGCTATCATATCGAAAAGGAGTATAAAGATTCATTCCGTATAATTTTTTATGATTCAGTTTTTTAGCCGTGCGAATTGCCAGTTGTGTTATTTCGTTTTTGTTGGTTTTAAAAAGACTGTCTGTATTTTTGTTGTACAACTTATCTAAATCGGCTTGTTTGCTAAACTCCCATTCAACAAATATTTTATCCGGGCCAAATTTTTTGATTTTGTCACTCATTATTTCGAGTTCCTTTTGGCTCTTTTCAGATATGATATTGAAATTATTCAGTTTAGCAACATCAAGACCAGGATTGGCGTAATGAAAAGTTCCAACCAATAATATCTGTTTTTTCTTTGTCTGAGCAGAAGTTAAATTTAATGTGATAATAGCGAGTAATAAAATGATTTTTTGCATGAGGTTTGTTTTTAAATTCATGGCAAATGTATCAGCAGATTTAGAGCTTTGTTTTCATTTTTGATGAAACGCAGATTCCATTTGACCAACTATCCAGATTTCACTTTCAAAATGTTCGTGTAAAGTTTTTAGCTGTTTATCATCAAAAAGAGAGGTTTCATATAAATACCATTTTCTTTTAAAGTCATAATCGTATTTTTGAGTTAATTATCAAAAACTATGAAATCAAAGATTCCTTTTTACTATCATATTGTTCTCTTCTTTTTGTTGCTTCTTACTTATATTTTCTGGGATATTGGACTAAATAATAGAGAAGTAAAATTCGTATTGCAATCTATTTATTTAGGAATTACTCCAGCTTATTTATTGAGTGTCTTTATTATCTACATTCTTAATTTTTATCTTTTTTGTAGTTGGTTTTTAAACAAAAAAAAATTACTCTTTTATATTCTCACAATTCCAGTTTCGTTATTGCTTTTTTCTGCTGTTCGTTATTTTTTGGAAGAAGTTGTTTTGTATAGTATCACAGGAATGCACAACTATTATGAAGAAGCAAGGGAAATTACCTATTACATAAAAGACAATTTTTTCTTCGGATTGCCAGCTGTAATTTTAAGCGCATTAACTTTTTTGTTTTGGCAGTTTCAAACCGCACAACATCAAAACCAGGAATTACTTTTGGAGAATAAAAAAGCCGAATTTCAAATGCTGAAAGCGCAGGTTAGCCCACATTTTTTGTTTAATACGCTGAATTCTTTTTATAGTCAGTTGGTTTTAAAAGAAGATGAAATGGCTGATGATATTTTGGTTCTTTCTGATTTGCTTCGATACGTTATCACCGAAACGGATAAAGATGAAGCCATACTTTCAAAAGAAATTCAATTTATTCAAAACTATATTCATTTGCAGAAAAAACGTTTTGAAGATCAGCTGTTTTTAGATTTTATAATTGAAGGTAATTATTCAAACGAAAAACTCATTTCTTCGGCTTTGGTACATTTTGTGGAGAATGTTTTTAAACACGGGAAACTGAATGAGGAAAAGGAAAAAGCTCTTATTTCTATCAAAATATCAAACGGTTTTTTAGAGATTTCAACTTTCAATTATAATGCAAGCGGAGAAAATTATTCCTCTACTGGAATTGGTTTTGAAAACCTTACTAAAAGACTTGATTATATGTACAAAGATCAATTTATTCTTGAAAAAACAGAAGAAAATGATACCTTTAAAACTTACTTAAAAATACCGCTAAAGAAATAATTTATGGCTTTTAAATGTATTATTGTAGATGATGAACCGCCTGCAACCAGAATATTGGAAAACTATATCGGAAAAGTAAATTTTCTTGAAAAGGCTGGAGTTTTTAATGATTCATTAAAAGCATTAGAATTTTTAAACACACAATCTGTTGATGTGATTTTTCTCGATATTCAAATGCCTCAATTGACAGGTTTGCAGCTTTCTAGAATTATTTCGAAAAATATAAAAGTCATTTTTACAACCGCTTATCCAGACTTTGCTTTGGAAGGTTTTGAATTGAATGCAGTCGATTATTTATTGAAGCCGATTTCGTTTGAACGTTTTTATCAAGCGGTTTCAAAATTGAATTCAGATCCTAAAATAGAAATTTCAAATCAGAGCAATCTGCCAGATTTTCTTTTTGTTAAAACAGATGGGAAGAATAAATTTCAGAAAGTGTTTTTAAGCGATATTTTGTATGTAGAAAGTCTCCAGAATTATGTTTGCATTCACACAGAAAAACAACAGATTGTAACACATTCTTCTTTAAAAAATGTAATTGAATCGTTACCGGAAAATGAGTTTATACAGATTCATAAATCGTATGTTGTTTCTTTAAAGCACGTTGAATCGACAGATAATTTTTCGGTATTTATCAATAGAAAAGAACTGCCAATTGGAGCTACTTTTAAAGATGCTTTTTTTGATAAAATAGAGGAGAATAAGATATAGATTTTTTTTACCGCAAAGGGCGCCAGGATTTTTGATCGTTGTAAATGCAAAGTTCGCAAAGCTAAAACAATAAATTTTTTGATTTTTTTTCGATATAGCCCGTGGTTTCAACCACGGGGACGCAATGTATGTCACGTAATGCGTCTCTGGGCATCCCCGCGGTTGAAACCGCGGGCTATATTTGAAAATTAGACCGTAATTAGAATCTTTTTAAAAGGCAAAGTTCGCAAAGCTTTATTCTATATAGCTTTGCGAACTTTGCGTTTGTATTTAGTCTTTTAAGTAAAAAAACTTGCGTTCTTTGCGGTTAAATCCTCAATTATGATTTTTTCTTATTGCCGTTTTTGAAAACCACTTTTTCTACGACAACCGGTTTTCCATTTCCTTTTGGGAATGATTTCTTTTTAGGCTTTCCAGCTGATGAACCTGATTTTGACGGACTTTGATCGCCTCTGTATTTTTCAGAATCTTTTGGTGCAGCTTTGAATTCTGGTCTTTCTTTAGAGGTTTCTCTTTTTGGAATTTCAGCTTTATGCTTTGCTAAAACATCATTAGGGTTTTTAGGATTTTCTTTCGTTCCTCTTAAATGAATCACCAATCCGTTTAGGAAATTGCGTAAAACCTGATCCCCACATTCCATATAATTCGGATGATCTTCTGCTCTAAAAAAAGCGCCTAATTCTGATTTCGAAATTCTAAAATCTACTAATTCTAAAATTTCAACTATTTGGTCATCACGGAGCATCAAAGCCACGCGAAGTTTTTTAAGTATATCGTTATTTGTCATAATTATTGTTTCATGTTTAAAGTTTCAAGTTTTTCAAATTTTTACTTGATCCTAAAACTCATTATTTACTTTTTGCAAAGGTAGTTTTTTAAAATGATTAAAAACGAGAATTAAAATGATTAAAAACGTTTACAAGTTTGTCTAAATCTTCTTTAAGATGATTTGCTGTAATTACAATTCGATTTAAAGGTTCAGCTTCTTTGGTGTATCTGAAACTGGCAATGATGATTTTTTCCGCCTTTAGTTTTTCAACTAATTCATTCGATAAAAGATAAATTAAAGGATAGTTTTTATCAAATAAGATATTGTTGTTTTTGATTAAAATCGAATCAATATAGCTTAAATTGTCTTTCAGTTTTTGATGCTGTATTTTATAAATTTCTTTGGCATCAGAAAGTGTTTGTACAAAAGCAGGGTTCATTCCTGCTGCGCTTGTAAAAGTTTCCAATTCTTTGATTTTACCAATAAATTCAGAATCCGAAGCAATTACGCCACCAGTTAATCCAAAAGCTTTTCCTAATGAAGAAACCATAATTTTTCTTTTAACGGGAAATTCAATTGAAGAATAAATTCCACTGCCATTTTTTCCTGTAATTCCTAGCGAATGCGATTCATCAATTACTAAAGTGATTTCTTTGCTTTTTGAAATTTTTTCTAAAAATGATAAATCGGCAGGTTTTGTTTCAAAAGAACGAACACCGTCAGTTAGAATCGTTATTTTCTCAGGTTTTGAATCTAATAAACGGTCATTTAAATTTCCGTTTAAGAATATTGGGACACTATTTTCAGTTTGGATAGCATTATGTGTATCATTCAAATGAAAAAAACAATCAGTCTGCTTTTTCATTAAATCAATGACCAGTTTTCCAGCCAGCATTCCTGAAGAAACCGTAACAGTCTTTTCTGAACCAATATGAGAAGCCAAAAAGACTTCGCCTGCATCATAAGCCGATAACTGAATATTTGCGGTTCTGGAGCTTCCGTATGTGGTTCCCCAATTCAAAATGTTTTGAATTACTAATTCTTGAAACTCTTTGTTTGTTGGAAGTCCCAAATACGCAGTTCCGCCAAAATACAAATACTGCTCTTGGTTAATTTCTATAACTCGATCTGGAAATTTATCGACTATCATTTTTATAAAAGTGTAACGCCAGTTCCGTTAAGATCTGAATAACTCACAACGCCATCTTTTATGGTTACTCCCGTTGCAATATCTTCTGCTAAAAGAAGCGCGCCGTCCATATCTACATAATCCAATTGTGGCAATAAATGCGCAATAGCAGAAATTCCGACAGTAGATTCCGTCATACAACCCACCATTGTTCTTAAACCTAATTTTTTGGCTTCTTCAATCATGCGTTTTCCAGGAGTTAGGCCACCACATTTTACCAATTTCACATTCACACCATGAAAATGATTGTGGCATTTTGCTACATCTTCTTCAATAATACAGCTTTCATCAGCAATTACAGGAAGAACAGAATGTTTGAAAACTTCTTTATGTCCTTCCCAATTATCCGCTTTCATTGGCTGTTCTAGAAATTCTACGCCCAATTTTTTTAATTCTACAGCATTGTTGATTGTTTCTTCAACCGTCCATCCGCAGTTGGCATCAATTCTGAAAATGGCATTGGTGTGTTTACGAAGTGCTTTTACAATTTCGATATCCTCTTTGGTTCCTAACTTAATTTTGTAAATAGGCCACGGAAGTTCCTGCATTTTGGAAACCATTTTATCAATAGAAGCAATTCCGATTGTATAATCCGTCATCGGATTTCTTTCGGTGGTGTAATTCCACAATTCATAAAGTTTTTTGCCTTTTTTGCGAGCATACAAATCATTATAAGCCAAATCCAAAGCGCACAAAGCAAACATATCGTCTTGTAAATACGGATGAATTTTTGCCCAAAATACTTCTGGAGTTTCATTCTCAGTATTTTCAATAATGTTTCTTATTTTTTCCAAATCCTGCATCATCATTGGAACCGTGATATTGTAATACGGATTTGAAGTGGCTTCTCCAAAACCAGAAAAACCATCGCTTTGCAATTCTACAATTAGCGAAGGCTGAAAATCAATAGACTCTCTTGAAATAGTAAAAGTGTGTTTTAGCTTGAGATTGTATTCTCTTAAAATTAGTTTCATTGGTATGCGATGTTTTTTTTCAATTAATAGCCCAGCCAAAGTATTGCTTCAGCGAAATGATCACGCCAAAGTTTTTCATTATGTTCTCCGCCTTTTACAATTTTAGTCTTGTCAAGATGAAGGCAATAACAGCGTTTTGTATCTAATAAACGTTTCATTTTAGTCAAATCGTTTACCATGTCGTCACTTTCTTTATCGCCACACAGAAAATAAATTTTCGTTTTGATTTTAGGCTGTTTTTCTGTAAAAGTATAAATATCAGGAGAAAACCAAAAAGATGGCGAAAAAACGCCTGCTTTTCCAAAAGTCTCGGGATATTTTAAAGCACCGTAATAGGAAACCAAGCCACCAAGAGAACTTCCAAAAAGAATAGTGTTTTTTGCTTTTGTTTTGGTTCTGTAGTTTTTATCAATATAGGGCTTTAATGTTTTTACGATAAATTCTAAATACTTATCGGCATTTCCACCACCGTATTTTTCGTTTTTAAAAGGAGTCAGTTCATCAATACGTTTTTCATTTCCATGTTCGATTCCGACAACAATTACTGGGACTTTCAAGCTGTCTAATTTTTCGTCAACATTCCATTCGCCAGAAAAAGAAGTTTTGGCATCAAACAAATTTTGAGCATCATGCATGTAAATAACGCTGTATTTTTTCTGAATATCTTTAGAATAATTTTCAGGAAGATAAATCCAGATTTTTTTTGAAGTATTGAGTTGAGGAGCCTCAATTGTAAAAGTAGAGACGTTTTTAGAAGCGGTGCTTTGTGCTTTGCCAATAAGAGTAAACAGAAGTAAAACTGCCAAGAAAATCCTCTTCATTATCCGTGTTTTGTGTTTTTATTTAAAAGCAATATTTTAGCTAAAAATAATAAATTGATGAATACAGAAGCAGAAAAAAGAAGTTTACTTTTAGAAATGATTACACTTGCCACTGTAGACGGACATTTGCATAAACGTGAGCTTGAATTTTTAAGACTTGTAGCTGTAGAATTGAATATTAGCGAAGAAGAATTTCAGGATTTATTTCATCAGGAAGCAAAACCGCTTCCAATACCTTCTGAAATGCAAAGAATCAATCAGTTTTACAGACTGGCTTTATTGATGCATTGTGATGGTGTTTTACATGAAAGGGAATTTCAGGCCATTCAGCAAATTGCTTTACAGATGGGATTGAATCTTTCTGCGGTTAAACGTGTTTTAGAAATGATGAAAAAAGCTCCGAACACAGTAATTAATCCAATTGTATTAATGGAAATTTTTCAGGAACAACACAATTAAGCCAGCTGTTCCTGTAGTTTTTTGATTTCGTCACGAAGTTTGGCTGCTTGTAAGAAATCTAATTCTTTAGCTGCTTTTTCCATTGTTTTACGTTTTTCACGAATCATTTTCTCCAATTCGGCTTTAGATAAATAAGCTGTTTCCGGTTCGGCAGCAACAGGAATTGGATGCCCTAACTCGTATTCTACTAATGGATTTTTCGTAAATGCGCTGTCAATTTTTTTATTTAAAGCCTGTGGCGTAATATTATTTTGAACGTTGAAGTTGATCTGTTTGGTTCTTCTGTATTCCGTTTCGTCAATAGTTCTTTGCATACTGGCCGTAATTTTATCGGCATACATGATTGCTTTACCATTTAAGTTTCTAGCGGCACGTCCGATAGTTTGTGTTAACGAACGATGATTTCTCAAGAAACCTTCTTTATCCGCATCTAAAATAGCAACAAGAGAAACTTCCGGTAAATCCAGACCTTCACGAAGTAAGTTAACCCCAATTAAAACATCAAAAAGACCTTTTCGTAAATCCTGCATAATTTCAATACGTTCTAAAGTATCGACTTCAGAGTGGATATAACGGCATCGAATGCTTACTTTTGTCAAATATTTGGCTAATTCTTCCGCCATTCTTTTGGTCAAAGTGGTTACTAAAACTCTTTCGTCCAATTCGCATCGAACCTGAATTTCTTCAATCAAGTCATCAATCTGATTCAAACTTGGGCGAACTTCAATTATAGGATCCAATAAACCAGTTGGACGAATAATCTGTTCCACATAAACACCATCGGTTTTTTGTAATTCATAATCAGCTGGAGTTGCAGAAACATAAATAACCTGATTCTGCAAAGCTTCAAACTCTTCAAATTTTAAAGGTCTGTTGTCCATTGCAGCGGGTAATCTAAATCCGTATTCAACTAAGTTTTCTTTACGGCTTCGATCACCTCCATACATGGCATGAACCTGCGAGACGGTTACGTGACTTTCGTCAATAATCATTAAATAATCACTTGGAAAATAATCCAGCAGACAGAAAGGTCTTGTTCCGGCTTCACGTCCATCAAGGTAGCGGGAATAATTTTCAATTCCAGAACAATAACCCAATTCGCGAATCATTTCTAAGTCAAAATTGGTTCTTTCTTCCAGACGTTTGGCCTCGAGATGTTTTCCTATTTCTTTAAAATAATCTACCTGTTTCACCAAATCCTGCTGAATCTGCCAAATAGCACCTTGTAAAACCTCTGGTGAAGTCACAAACATATTGGCGGGATAAATGGTCAGTCTTTGGAATTTCTCTATGACCTGAGAAGTTTTAACATCAAAAGATTCTATTTCTTCAATTTCATCGCCAAAAAAATGTATTCTGTAAGCATCGTCAGCATAACTCGGATATACTTCAACCGTATCGCCTTTTATTCTAAAAGTTCCAGGATTAAAATCGGCTTCTGTTCTGGCATATAAACTTTGTACCAGACTATGCAGTAATTTCGTTCTCGAAATAACCTGATCTCGTTTAATTTCGATTACGTTTTTCTGAAATTCAACGGGGTTTCCAATACCGTACAAACAGGAAACTGACGCTACAACCAAAACATCACGACGTCCCGAAAGCAGGGATGAAGTGGTGCTCAATCGCATTTTCTCCAGTTCTTCGTTGATAGATAAATCTTTTTCAATAAAAACTCCTGTAACAGGCATAAAAGCTTCCGGCTGATAGTAATCGTAGTAAGAAACGAAATATTCCACCGCATTATTGGGGAAGAATTGCTTGAATTCAGAATATAATTGTGCTGCTAAAGTTTTATTATGTGCTAAAACCAAAGTTGGTCGCTGTACTTCTTGTATTACATTGGCAACGGTAAATGTTTTTCCGGAACCTGTAACTCCTAGCAAAGTTTGATATTTTTCTCCGTCGACTACACCTTGCGCCAATTTTTGTATGGCTTGTGGCTGATCTCCTTTTGGACTGTATTCTGAAGCTACGTGGAAATTCATTTGTTACTGATGAAAATTAGATTTGTAAAGATACGAAGTTTAAAAACTGTTTTAAAATGGTTCGCCACGAATTGCACGAATTAACGCTAATTTTTGTTTTCTAAAATAAATACAAATCCAACTGGAGAATGAAATTGGTGTTAATTCGTTAAATTGGTGGCAAAAAAACTCTTATTCTAGAAAATTAATAACCGCATCATTTACCATTTTTGGCTGATCAATAGTTAGAAAATGGCCTGCGTCTTTTACGGTTTTTGTTTTACAGTTGGATAAATATTTATTGGCTCTTTCTAAACTTTCTTCAGAATTTATGACGTCTTTATCACCGATTAAAACCAAAACCGGATTTTGAATCGATTCCAGTTCTTTTTCAGAAAAAGGCATCATTTTAAGCATGCTGGAATTCGATTTGGCATATTTATTAGCCAAATAAAACTGTCTTTTGTAGATGACACTGATGTTTTCCGGATGAGTAGAAAAAGTCGTTAAAGTTTTACCGAATTTCTTTTCGCTTGGAAATAATTTCAGCATTAAAGCCGAAGTTGTTTTTCCGACTTTATCAATAAATTTAAAGGTTTGTGCGGGACTTAATAAAACTATTTTGTCAATAGAGTTTGGTTTTTGAGTAGCCAATAATGTAGCAATCCAACCGCCTCGAGAAGCGCCGATAATATCAAATTTCTTTAATTTATAATGATCAAAAACTTCATTGTAAAATGCGAGAATATCTTTTGACGAAAGAGGTTTGGCCGTTAAATTGGATTTATTGGGTTCCATTATAAAATCGATGGCATAAACGCGATGTTTTTTGGTGAAAGCTTTAATATTTGGGTACCACATCGTAGAACTGGCATCCATTCCGTGGAGTAAAACCAAATCTTTTCCGTTTTTTGGTCCGGCAATAACTACATGAGCTGTTCCAAAACTAGTTGTTACATCTTCTTCTGTATACGGAATGTTCCAAAGTTTTAAAGCCTTATCGTAGGCGGATTGATATTTTTGTTCTTCAGTTTTGCTCTTAAAGACATAATCTTCAAATTTTACTTTTTTAGAAGCACAACTTGTGATTAAAAATAGCACGATTGCTAAACGAGAATATAGTTTTAACATGGTAATAAAATTCAATTTCAAACTTAAAGTTACGATTATCGTAAGCGGAAAGCGTATCAGAATTTTATTTTAAAATATCATAATTTTAAGATTGTTCCTTTTTAGAAGTCAAATAATAAATCTGTACGAAAGCTAAAATAGCATTCGGAATAATTACCGGCCAAAGCCACTGATTGAAATCTCGGTAATCATTCAAAAAGATGCCATAAATAACAAAACAGATACAGCCAAACATATTAATAAATCGGATTGTTCTAAGGTTTTTTAATAGAAAACCTCCAACAATAAAAACAGATGCAAGATAACCAATATATTCTGCCATAATCTTGATTTTAAATAGTTTAGAATAAATGTAGCAAAAGCTAATTATAAAATCAAGGTTTTGTTTTGGAAATCAGATTATTATGATGTTTTGGTAAATGATTACAGTTTTTTAGGATTACGACTTGTATGTCTAATTTTCAATTTCAGAAATTAAAATAGTTTTAAGTTCAAGAGTGTTCATGATTGCATAATTTTACCGAAGTTACAAAGATAACCAATACTATTGGTTTTGAAAGTCTTAAAATTTCCAAGAGCTTTGCTCAGAACTATTAAAAAAACTCCAAGCCACAATTCTGCTGTTTTTCTGTCCTTGCGACATTTCGATTGTTTTTACCGAAGCGGCGTTTACTTTTTTCAGGATTTTATAAATCGAAGAAAGGTTTTCTTTTTTAGAAACTAAAGTAGTAAACCATAAAACTTGCGATGGATATTTGGCACTTTCGTAAATCATCTGAGTTATAAACCCGATTTCACCGCCATTGCACCATAATTCTGCATTTTGACCGCCAAAATTTAAAACAGGATTAGTGTTTCTTTTCTCTTTCGGATTTAAATTGGAAACTTTTCTAGAAGTACTTTTGTTTGCTTCTTCAGCTGAAGCATGAAAAGGAGGATTACACATCGTGAAAGCAAAACGGTCTTCGGGTGTGATAATATTTTTAAAAATAAATCGAGATTCTGTCTGCTGCTGTAAGCTAATTGAATCAATTAAATTTGGATTGGCTTCGATAATTTTACTGCAATTTTCAATCGCTTTTTGGTCAATATCTGTTCCAACAAAACTCCAATTATAAATCGAATTCCCTAATATCGGATAGATTAAATTTGAACCCGTTCCGATATCTAAGCCTAAAACATATGAAGTTTCAGGAATTTGATTATGGTTGCTTTCTGCCAATAAATCGGCTATATAATGAATGTAATCTGCTCGTCCAGGAATTGGCGGGCAAAGATAATTCTTAGGGATATCCCAATTTTCAATTCCATAGTAAGTTTGAAGCAAAGCTTTATTCAAAGTTTTTACTGCAAGAGGATTACTGAAATCAACCGTTTCAATTCCGTGTTTATTGACAGCAACAAAAGCTTTTAATTCAGGACAATTAGAAATAAGTAATTCGAAATCATAACGCCAACGATGAAGATTTCTTGGGTGTAAATTGTCTTTTTGTGAATTGTTTTCTGCTTTCATTTTTATTGATTTCGGTGCAAAGATAGGTATTCCTTTTTTGAGAATTAAAAGAATGCTCCGTAGGAGCAATCAATTTTGTAGCAACGGATTTTAATCCGTTGAATTAGGATCGCAGATAGAAAAAAGTTCCTTAGGAACGGCTCATCTTATTGCGAAATATGTGTCGAACCTACGGCTCTTTATTCTGGGTGGTTATTGTTTAAACCGGATTAAAATACGGGCCTACAAAATTATCATAGCCTAATGGTTTTCTGTTTTCAAGAAAATTTTGTAGGAATGGCATATATTGTAGCAATGGATTTTAATCCGTTGAAATAAATTGAAGATCTTCAAAAGAGTTCCGTAGAAACGGTTCATTTCTTTAAGAATATATTTAAACTTAGCGATTCTTTAAGTATTTCTAATCAAAACACTCCATTAATAGTAAATCTCCATTTGTATGTGAAATAGTTACAATTCCATCTTTTTCGACAGAATTACTGCTTCCAGTTCTATAGCCCATTGTAAGCGTGTCATTGTTTAATTCGTATTTTAAATTGGTAGAATAAATTCCGTTTACAATACCAATTGGAATTAAGGAAATTGGAGTTTTAGCAGTATACCATTTCTCAAATTTTGTTGGTAAAAGGAAGATTTTCGAATGATCGTCCAGAATTACAATTTTCAATAAATTTCTATAACGAACTATCTGTGTCAGATTTGTAATCGTATGATCTGCGCGTTTTCCAGTTGCCCAAACTACATTTACGGCAGGAATTTTCCTTTCAATTAAATAATCAAAAGCTTTCTCTAAATCGGTTTTGTCTTGATCCGGTGTATGAACAATCTCAATAGGATATTGTGAGGTTTTATAAACTTCTGGATCGAAACCACGATCAAAATCTCCTAACAGTACATCAACTTTAATGCCCAATTCAATGACTCTTTCAATGGCAGAATCTAACACAATAACAAGCGGAGACCATTCTAGCAATTGACCTAATAATTCAGGATCGCAGGCCGCTCCGTTGGCAATTATTAAGGCAGGTTCTTGATCATCGCGGACAATATGGTGTGAAGACATTTAGAATTGATTTTAAATATGGCGCAAATGTACGAAAGTTATAGGCTTTGACTGGAGATCAGTTTATTTAATTGACTTTAAAAGCAACTGCATCAACTTCTATCTGCATATTGTCGAGTGCTAATCTCGGAACAGGAATTAGAGTACTGGCAGGAAAAGGTTTCTTTTTCCATGTTTTACTAATTTCTTCTTCCCATATTTTTAGTTTTTCTGCTGAATGATCTACAATTAGAACTGTAATTTTCATCACATTTTCTGGTTTTAGCTGGTAACCGTCTAAAACCGTTGTAAGGTTTTTTAAAGCTGTCTGAACTTGCTCTCTAAAGTCTGAACTTAAGAGATGTTCTTTGCCCAAACCGCCACTCTGACCCGAAATATAAACTAATTCTCCAGGTGTTTTTACAGAAGAGGCGTGACTGAAACCATAAGGAGTAGGGTCGAATAAAGAATCAGGATTTTTGAAAGTTTGTGCTTTGGTTTGAAATGTACAAAGGCATAATGCAAGTACAATTAAATGTTTCATGTTTTAAAAATTAAAATTAAGAGCACAAAGGTTTCGTAATTCTAATTTTTAAAACATTTACATATGTTGAGGTTTTATTTTTTTTGCAGTTTTTTAAAATTATTTTGTTAATCAAGCAATCTTCTATGGTAGTTTATTTGCCCTAAATGATACGCTAGATGCGTAGAAAGGTGAACAAGAAAAAATCCAGTTGTCATTTCTTTTTCAAAAACAATCTGTGGATAAATTGATTCTAAATCTACTTCTGTTAAAGAGTCCAAAGCATTATTTACTATAATGATTGCATCTTCAATTTTTTCAATTAATTCTGATCTTGGGATATCTTTTAAAGAAAATTCTAAAGGACGATTTCTAATATATCCCGTTTTTCCAATTTCTGCTCCTATATATGTATTTAGATTTCCCATTAAATGAAGACAGAGATTTCCCGCTGAATTGGATATATTTTTATCGATAATCCAAATAGAGCTTTCGTTTTTATAAGATTCAATCTCGATTTTCAATTGATTTAAATCTCTAGTAAAAAGTGTTTTTAGTGTTGGAATTAGCATTTTTTTAATTGAATTAATGATATAATAGATATAAAAAAATCATCGTAATGATTGTACCAATTAATGAACTGATGAAAACAAAAGTATTATCTCGACTTTGTTTGGTAATAAGTTTAATGGATTGATAACAAATAAAATAAACAGCAATGATAGGGTAGTAAATAAATCTTCCTAATAGATAAATTACTAAAAGGTAGAAAAAGAAGCTAATTATAATTCCTATGGTCATTCCAATTAAACTTCCAAAAATTGTTTTCTGATTAATTATTCTGTCTTTTACAATTTTTTGATGCTCATTAAATTTTAGCTCTATTAATTTCTCTAATTCTTCAGAAGTTAGTATGTCAGATTTTACAAATTGTCTTATGAAATCTAAATCAGAATAATCATTACTCATTGAATATACTTCATCGGTTATTCTTTTTATTTCTTTTTTATTAATCGAGTTAAATTCTAAAGATGATAAAAAAAGATTAATTCCCCCTCTGTTTTCTATTTCTAAAAGTAATTCGTCACTAGCTTTTCCTGAATATTCCATCATTGTCAAATAGGCGTCTTCAAGATCTTTATCAGAGTATTTTTTGTAATTCATTTTAAAAATAAATTTTAGCTCTATTAATTTCTACTTTTTATTGGAATCCACACTTCTTCTTCAGAATTAGGGTCATCTTTTTTGTATTTTTCATTCATTACGGAAAAATGAGGTCTTTCATCTACCAAATATTCTGAATTCGGAAGCCATTCTGCAAAAATATGATGATAGGTTTTATGAGCATCAGTTGCAGGACCAATGTGAAGGAAAACGGCATAGAGACCATTAGGGACAACCAAAGTTTTCATTTCTTCTGGAACATTTTCAAAATCTGAAACTTCTACAGCGGCCCATTTTTCGAAAATTTCATTGGGATCAAAATTGTCAAAATGATTTTCGTTATAAACTTCTAAAGAATAAAGATTAGCGTTTATTCCGTTTTTGATTTGTTTTCTTTTTGGCATAAATCCACTCCACAATTGAAAAGTTTTATTTTCTATAAAAGACATTTTAATAGAATGGCCTATAAGCTTTTTTTCGGCTAAGGTTTTAATAAGAGGCAGCATCATTATTTTATAGTATATTTTTGTGAATCACTTTCGCTAAGGGAAAAATAACCCAAAGCATAATTATTTTTGTCTGTTGTATTGATAATATTCCCTCTTACAGTTGCTGGTGGCGACTGAAATGGTCCTCCAACATTGCTTCCTGCAATGCCAACGAGAATATTCATGTAATTGTAATATTGCTTAGAAATTCCATAATGCGTTACTTCAATCTCATTGCCAGCTTTCAAATCCTCATCATCTGTAGTACTGAAAATCTCATTTCCTTGATAAAATTTATCTTCAGAGACATAGAAATTAGAAGTGACTTTGTTGGGGTAGACATATTTAAAGAGATAGTAATTATCTTCGTCTCCTGGATCGGTAAAGTAAGATCTTATTTCGATGTCCTGTCCTGTAAAACCTCCATCGTTTTTTTGTTCTATTCTGGTGATTGGAGCGACAGATTTTAGGGTTTCTGTTGCAGTGTATGTGTTTCCTTGACTTATAACTGTGAGAGTGTATTCTTCGTTAATTACAGGTTTGAAATCGTTACACACATAACGTCCAGATTTGTTTAATTCAGGAAAATTAAATCTTTGATTTTTACTGTTTTTGACATAAACCATAGCTCCTGTAACAATAGGAATTTGAGTATCAAAATAACCTGTTGTAGTAGTTAGTTTGATAACCTGCTGTCGTCCGGAAGATCCTTTTTGCCAGTTTATTACGGCTTCAATAACTAATTTTGGAGGAGCGGTATCTAAATCAACATCAACAACATCTTCACAGCTCGAAAAGAGGAGAGAAGTAAAAAAAGCAATTAAAAAAACTAATTTTTTCATGTCTGTATTTTCAATTTCTAAATTGATTTTCTAAAATTTGAAATTATAACTTACCGCTGGAACAATTCCAAAAATAGACAATTGTACTGCTTCGTTGGCACCTGTGTCTACATTTTGTCTAAAATTAATCGAAGCGGCATTCATACGGTTGTAAAGATTGTAAATACTGAACACCCATTCGCCTTTCCAATTTCGGTCTTTATTCTTTCTCGGTGTCAAAGTTGCAGAAACATCTAAATGATGGTAAGCAGGAAGTCTGTTTTCGTTTCGTAATCCGTAGCTTGGAACAGTAATTCCGAGATATTCATACTGCCCATTCGGATAAGAAACGGGTTGTCCTGACTGTAAGGCAAAATTAGCTCCAAATGACCATTTTTCATTTAAATTATAGGCTGATGTAATCGCTAAATTATGCGTTTTGTCGTAGGCAGAAGCATACCATTGACCATTATTAATTCCTGTTTCTTCCGGAGTTCTTCCGGGAGTCTGTTGTTCTGATTTTGATATGGTATAAGCTATCCAGCCATTAAATTTTCCTTTGTTTTTTTTGATCATAATTTCTAGACCATAAGACCTCATTTGTCCATTCAAAATAACCTGTTCAATCGCATTATTGGCAATTAAGTCGGCTCCGTCAATATAATCGAGTCGGTTTTGGATTTCTTTATAATAAGTTTCTACTTCTAATGAATAATCGCCATTATAAATATTCCTAAAATAACCGAGTGCTACTTGATCTGCAAGCTGTGGTTTGATATATTGGTCGCTTGGCATCCATACATCTAGCGGAGTAGGAGAAGAAGTATTTGAAATTAGCTGAAGATATTGTGCCATTCGGTTATAACTCGCTTTGAGTGACTGATCTTCATTTAGTTGGTAAGAAATAGAAAAACGTGGTTCGAAATTATTATAACTTTTAATGGTTTTGTTTTTACTGAAATATTTTGTGGAAACTGGAATTCCTTTTTCATAAATCTGCATATCGGTATTGAATGTTACGGCCTCATTGTTTTCATAATAATTAATTGTCGAAGCTCCTAATCTGTAGAAAAGGCTGTAACGTAATCCGTAAGAAACATTGATTTTATTCGAAAGCTGACTTTCGGCATCTAAATAAACGGAAGGCTCAAAAGCATATTTTTTATCCAACTGCTCTGGATTGATTCCAGAATCTTCTCCAGTTGGTTTTATAGTACCGGGATTAAATTCGTAGTAAGTTCCGTTTACGCCATAACTTAATTTCAATTTATCAGACAGATAATGTTTGAAATCGTATTTGATATTGTAGTTTTTAATGCCAGAATCCCAATTGAAACCAACAAAATCAAGATCTAAGCCGTAATAATAATCGCTGTAAATTAAAGATAAGTTGGTAAATAGTTTATCAGAATACAAATGATTCCATCTCAAATTCAAGATTGAATTTCCATAAGTATTGGTAAAACTTTTATTTAAACTGAAAACATCGCGGCCAAAATAACCGGATAAGTATAAACTATTATTGTCATTAAGTTTATAACTCAATTTAGTATTTAAATCATAAAAGTAGGCGGAGTTGTCTTTGTCTTCTTCCGAAAATTTTAGAAATAAATGAGCGTAAGAAGCTCTTCCTCCAATTAAGAACGAGCCTTTATCTTTTACAATTGGACCTTCGGCAAGCAGACGGCTGGAAATTAATCCGATACCACCGTTCATGTGGAATTCTTTACTGTTTCCGTCTTTTTGATAAATATCCAAAACAGAAGAAGCTCTTCCTCCGTATCGGGCAGGAATGCCACCTTTGTACAATTTTAAATCTTTAATGGCATCTGGATTAAAAACGGAAAAAAATCCAAACACGTGAGATGAATTGAATATCGTAGCTTCATCTAGAAGAATTAGGTTTTGGTCAGCACCACCTCCGCGCACATTGAATCCAGAAGCCCCTTCGCCTGCATTGGTTACGCCGGGAAGTAATAGAATTGATTTAATAACATCGACTTCGCCAAATACAACCGGCATTTTTTTTATGGTCGAAATAGAAAGTTTATTCACGCTCATCTCGGGCGACTTCACATTTATTTTCCCTTTATTGTCGGTAATGACAACTTCTTGAAGTTCTTCGCCTGAGCTAATAGAAAAGTTACTCTTTGTATTCTGATTTAAAATAATAGTTTTCTGAATGGTCTGGTATCCTATGTAGCTGATTTCAATTTCATATTCTCCTTTTGGTGCAGAAAGAGAATAAAAGCCATATTCGTTTGTGGTAGTTCCTATTTTTAGGCTTGGTATGTAGAGGTTCACTCCAATTAGTGTTTCGTTGTTTTTGCTGTCAATGATTGTACCGCTTAAAGTAAATTTTTCCTGAGAGAAAGAACTGAAAATCGTTAAAATAAAAAGAAAAAATGTGCAGGTAATTTTTGTAATCATTGCATTGATTTTGATTTACATAGATAATCAATTCTCGCTAAATATTTTTTCGAAACTACTGTTAAACATAAGTTAAGATAAAAAAAGGACAACCTTTAGAGTTGCCCTTTTCCTGTTTATTCTTAAAAACGTCAGTGCGTTTGAATTATTTAATTTTTGCAATAATAGCGTTGAATGTTTCGCTAGGACGCATTGCTTTGCTCACTAACTCCGGAGTTGGCTGGTAGTAACCGCCAATGTTTTGAGCTTTTCCTTGAGCGCCAATTAATTCAGCATCGATTTTAGCTTCGTTAGCTTCAAATTCTGCAGCAATTGGAGTGAAGATTGCTTTCAATTCAGCATCTTTAGTTTGAGCTGCTAAAGCTTGAGCCCAGTAGAATGCTAAATAGAAGTGAGAACCACGGTTGTCAATCTGTCCCACTTTACGAGCTGGAGATTTATCGTTAGCCAAGAATTTATCGTTGGCTTGGTCTAAAGTTTCAGATAAAACAATTGCTTTAGCATTGTCTAAAGTTTGTCCTAAATGCTCTAAAGATGCACCAAGAGCTAAAAACTCTCCTAATGAATCCCAACGTAAATATCCTTCTTCTGTAAATTGCTCAACGTGTTTTGGAGCAGAACCTCCAGCACCAGTTTCAAACAATCCACCACCATTCATTAAAGGGACGATAGATAACATTTTTGCAGAAGTTCCTAATTCTAAGATTGGGAATAAATCTGTTAGGTAGTCACGTAAAACGTTTCCAGTTACAGAAATAGTATCTAAACCTTTGATGATTCTGTCTAAAGTAAATTCAGTTGCAGCAACTGGGTTTAAAATACGGATATCTAGGTTTGTAGTATCGTAATCTTTAAGGTATTTTTGAACTTTTACAATTAATTCTCTATCGTGTGCTCTGTTTTCATCTAACCAGAAAACAGCAGGAGTATCAGATAAACGAGCTCTGTTTACAGCCAATTTAACCCAGTCCTGAATAGGAGCGTCTTTCGCCTGGCACATTCTGAAAATATCGTTTGCTTCAACGTTTTGTTCCATTAAAACAGTTCCGTTTGCATCCACAACACGAACAACTCCGTCTGCTTTCATTTGGAAAGTTTTGTCGTGAGATCCGTATTCTTCTGCTTTTTGAGCCATTAATCCAACGTTTGGAACACTTCCCATGGTTTTAGGATCAAAAGCACCGTGTTTTTTACAGAAATCGATAGTTGCAGTATAAACTCCAGCATATGAGCGATCTGGAATAACAGCAAATGTATCTTGTGCTTTTCCTTCTTTATTCCACATTTGTCCAGAAGTACGAATCATTGCTGGCATAGAAGCATCAACAATTACATCTGAAGGAACGTGTAAGTTTGTGATTCCTTTATCAGAATTCACCATTGCCAAAGCTGGCCCGTTTGCGATTGCTTGATCGATAGCAGCTTCAACTTCTGCCTGCTCAGGTCTTCCAGCAATTTTAGCGTAGATATCACCTAAACCGTTTCTTGTGTCAACGTTTAATTCAGCGAATAAAGAAGCGTATTTTTTGAAAACATCTGCAAAATATACTTCAACGATAGCGCCAAAGATAATTGGGTCAGAAACTTTCATCATTGTAGCTTTTAAGTGTACAGAAAGTAAAACTCCTGCAGCTTTAGCTTCAGCAATTACATCGGCAGCAAAAGCTTTTAATTTGCTTACGCTTAAAACAGAGCTGTCAATGATTTCTCCAGCTTTTAGCGGAGTACTTGCTTTAAGAACAGTTGTAGTTCCGTCTTTAGCAACAAATTCAATTTTTACATCATTTGCTTCAGCAACAGTTAATGATTTTTCACTTCCGTAAAAATCACCGCCTGACATAGAAGCTACTTTAGTTTTTGAGTCAGCAGACCAAGCACCCATTGAGTGTGGATTTGCTTTTGCAAAGTTTTTAACTGCTCTTGGAGCTCTACGGTCAGAGTTTCCTTCACGTAAAACTGGGTTTACAGCAGAACCTAAAACTTTTGCATATTTAGCTTTAATTTCCTTTTCAGCATCATTTTGTGGATCTTCTGGGAAATTTGGTACGTTGTATCCGTGCGATTGTAATTCAGCAATTGCTGCTTTTAATTGAGGTACAGATGCTGAAATGTTTGGTAATTTAATAATGTTCGCTTCTGGCTGAGTTGCTAATTGACCTAATTCTGCCAATGCATCTCCAGTTTTTTGAGCATCAGTCAAAGATTCTGGGAAATTTGATAGAATTCTTCCTGCCAGCGAAATATCTCTGGTTTCGATTTCAATTCCAGCTGTAGCTGTAAATGCTTGAACAATTGGTAACAAAGAGTAAGTTGCCAATAACGGCGCCTCATCAGTTAAGGTGTAAAAAATTTTTGATTTTGTCATTTTCTTTTTTTTTTATAATCGTATCGTCAGGAGTTAACGATGGCAAAGATATATTCGGCTCAAAATGAGCGGAGCAAATATAATAAAATCACAACGAAATCGGTTGAGTTTTCGAGAGAAAAGGCGAAATTAACAGATTGTTATTTCATATCCGATATATTGCTAAATCGATGATTTTGGTATTAAAAAATTACGGTTTTGATATTCACTGGAAATAGGGCATAAAAAAAACTCGTTTCAAATAGTGTGAAACGAGTTTTTTATAACATTTTGATAAATGATTATCTTCTTTTATCTTTAATCTTAGCTTTTTTACCAGTAAGTTCTCTGAAGTAGAAAATTCTAGCTCTACGTACAGCACCTTTCTTGTTCACTTCGATTTTTTGTAAAGCTGGTAAGTTTACTGGGAAGATACGCTCAACACCAACAGATCCAGACATTTTACGGATAGTAAAAGTTTCTGTAACACCAGAACCTCTTCTTTGAATTACAACTCCTTTGAAAAACTGAGTTCTAGTTTTTTCACCCTCTTTAATTTCGTAGAAAACAGTGATTGTGTCTCCAGCTCCGAAATCTGGGAAATCTTTTTTAGCAACGAATTCGTCTTGAACGAATTTTAATAAATCTGCCATGATAATTTAAATTATGGTTTTATATTAGATCAACATTCACGGATCTCGCCAGAGGTTGGTCAAATTCGGGTGCAAATGTAAGTAAAAAAAATAAAATTCCAAATTTTTAAAATTACTTCGTCTGTTCGCTATCGCTCGAGTCCAAATTCCAATTTTTTAAAATGCTGATAAAATGAGAGTTAGTTTAGTATTCAGTCTCGGTCACAGTATTCAGTCTCAGCTGCAAACTGATAACTGAGACTGAATACTTTATTAATGACCTTCCAGCAAATCTGGGCGTCTATTTTTAGTATGTTCATACGCCATATCTTCGCGCCATTTATCAATTTTTGCAGCATGTCCGCTTGTCAAAACTTCTGGGACTTTCCAGCCTTTGTAATCTGCAGGTCTTGTGTAGATTGGCCCTGATAATAAATTGTCTTGAAAACTATCGGTTAAAGCGGAAGTTTCATCACTTAAAACGCCAGGAATTAAGCGAATTAAAGCATCTGATAATACAATTGCTCCCAACTCTCCTCCAGATAAAACATAATCGCCAATCGAAATCTCTTTGGTAATAAAATGATCTCTAACTCTTTGGTCAACACCTTTGTAATGCCCGCACAAAATAATAATGTTTTCATACATCGACATTTTATTGGCGATTTTCTGATTTAGAGTTTCTCCATCAGGCGACATATAGATAATTTCGTCGTATTCACGCTGGCTTTTCAAATGTGTAATACAGTCGTCAATAGGCTGAATTGTCATAACCATTCCAGCTCCACCACCAAAAGGATAATCGTCAACACTTTTCTGGCGATTAGTGCTATAATCGCGTAGGTTATGAAAATGAACTTCGACCAAGCCTTTATCAATGGCACGTTTCATAATCGAAGCTTCAAATGGGCTTCTTAATAATTCAGGTAAAAGAGTAATAATGTCAATTCGCATTTTCGATTCAATAGTTTTCTTGTCGGCAAAGATACAAAGTTAATTTTTGTCAATTTTAAAGATTTATAAGTCGCTTTTTGTCAGTATGTTATAAGATTTTTATATTAATCTGTGCATTTCATCGAATAAATCGCGCACTTTATCGGATTTAATGTTTAATTAAAGTTTAAGTGGGTTTATTTGATAGAATAGTGTTAAATTTATAAGAATTTACCACTAAAACCAAAAACTACCAGACTTGCTTATGAAAAAAACTTTACTATTACTCGTTATTGCAGTTTTGCAGATTTCCTGTTCCAATACCAATAAAACCAATGAAAAATGGCTTGGAGAGACCAAGCAGAAATTAATCAAGAACTGGGGGCCTCCTGTAAGAATACTTCATGATGATCAGGATAATGAAATACTTCTTTATGCAGATCAGGTTTTTACAAAAGAGCATAATGATGATTCGGGGCTTGCAGGGCCATCGTATTGGAAGTATGATTATATGTATGTCAATAAAGAAGGAAAAATCTATTTATGGCATAATGAAAAACAAAAATTTCCTCCACAGTCAGTTGATTCAAAAAATTTAGCAGGTGTAAACTCTGGAACGGGCAGATAAAACTATTTTATATTTCGTTTCAGATTTACATTGACAAATAAATAGTATTTTTAAAGTATCGCTTTAGAAATACTATTTATATTTTATAACAATGCCTTCAACAAAAATACTAGCCATAACGGGAAGTACTAGAAGTAACTCCAGTAATTTTAAAATTCTGCAATACATTTCCAATCATTTAAAAGCAGAATTTGAAGTTGAAATATTTGAGAATATTGCTTCGCTTCCTCATTTTAATCCCGATTTGGATACCGAGAATCCTCCACAGGAAATAATTTCATTCAGAAATAAAATAGAACAATCAGATGGTGTTTTGATTTGCACTCCAGAATATGTGTTCAGTCTTCCTGGTAGTCTTAAAAATGCTTTAGAATGGTGTGTTTCCACAACAATTTTTTCAGATAAAAAGACTGGTTTGATAACAGCTTCAGCTTCTGGCGAAATGGGACATGAACAGCTTTTGTTAATTATGAAAACTTTGGAAGCTAGATTTGATGATAGGACCCAGTTTTTAATTTAGGGAGTTAGAGGTAAAATCAATGCCGACGGAGAAATTATAGGAGAAGAAACGATGGCAGCACTTCAAAACTTTATAAAAAATTTTGAGAATCAATTTTTATAATAAATTTACTTTTTGAAATATATCTAACCACATGATTACAAGAAGAAAATTTATAGTAACCACAGGACTTGCCGCAACTGCTGTTTGGGCTCGGCCAACATTAGTATTTTCTATGAAAAAAAAAGAAATAGGAATTCAATTGTATACCCTTCGTAAAGAACTTCCAAAAGATGTAAAAACAACTTTAGAAAAAGTAGCAAAGGTAGGATACACCACAGTTGAAACATATGGCTTTTCAACTAAAGACCAATTTTGGGGATTGACTCCAAAAGAATTAAAAAAGATTTTAGATGATAATAGATTGAAAGCAGTTAGCGGGCATTATAATTTAGGAAGCTTTTTGTATGATGGAAACACATCAGAATTAATTGCATCAATAGAAGCCGCAAAAACTCTAGAAAGCGAATTTTTAACTATTCCTTGGATTGATGAACCTTTTAGGAGAAATATTGAAGATTATAAAAAGATTGCTGCCCGTGTCAATGAAGCTGCGGTAATGTGCAAAAAAGCAGGTTTGAAACTCACTTATCATAATCATGATTTTGAATTTCAAAAACACGATGGAATTACGGGTTATGAGATCTTGTTAAAAGAAACCGATAAAAATTTGGTTTATTTCGAATTGGATTTGTATTGGGTAATTCATTCAGGAAATGATCCTTTGAAATTATTCAAGGAAAACCCGGGACGTTTTAAAATGTGGCACGTCAAGGACAAGGACAAAAATAACAACGATTTAAATACAGAAATAGGTTCAGGGTCAATCGATTTTAAGCCTTTATTTGAAGAAGCAAGACAATCTGGAATGATTCATTTTTTTGTAGAACAGGAAAATAATTTTGCGAAAGATTCTTTTCAATCGATTCAACAGAGTTGCGATTTTATCTCTAAAAATATACTCTCATAAAATTTTTATTTATGAAGAAAGTTCTTTTGCTACTAGTAGTGATTTTCTTGTCTTGTCAATCTGAGAAAAAAGAAAAGCCAAATTCAAATGCACAATCAATTTCAAAGCTAATATTACCGCCTGAACCTTACTTTGTAGATATTAAAGTTAATGATGTCAAGCTTGGAAAACCAGCTTATGGCGATTGGTTGTTTTCTCGTAAAGAAAAGGGACAGAGTTTTGAACAATTTGTTCGTACAAAACATGTTGTTCCTACTAAAGAAGAGAGTATTATCTATTTGAAACCAATTGGAAGATTTGATTCTTCACAACTCAAACAGATTGAATTGGTTCGTCAGTATTTGCAGATTTTTTTTCAGCTTGAGGCTAAAGTTTTAGAAACTGTTTCCAATGATATTATTCCAAATAAAGCAAAAAGAATTGGCGATGTTGGGCAAGAACAGCTTTTGGCAGGATATATTTTGACCGATATTTTAAAGGAAGAAAAACCAGCAAAAAGAATTGCATTAATGGCCATAACTGAAAAGGATTTGTATCCAAAACCGGAATGGAATTATGTTTTTGGACTGGCATCTTATAGTGATAAAGTAGCAGTGAGTTCGATGTATAGAATGCAAAAAGAAGCCGATTTTAAATTAGGTTTAGAGAGGTTGCTAAAGATTTGCTCTCATGAAATTGGTCACATGTTTGGTCTTAGTCATTGTATTGAAGCGAATTGTGTTATGAATGGAACTAACAGCATGGTTGAAACAGATAAACATACTCTTAGATTATGTTCGTTATGTCAAAGAAAATTAAATTCAGGAATTAAATACGATAATCTCAAAAGGCTAAAAGAATTAGAAAAATACTTTAAAGAGAATAATTTGACCGATGGATTAGCTCTAATGGAAAAAGATCTCGAAAAAATTAAAAATAAATAGAAATGAAAACAAGTAAAGAGTTTTTAAAAGGAGACGAAATAGAGTGGGAAGTAGTCGGAGAGGGAATCAAACGTAAAATTTTAGCTTTTGATGAAAGAGTAATGCTGGTGAATGTTCATTTTGAAAAAGGAGCAATAGGGGTTTTACACGAACATTATCACACACAGGTTACGTATATAGCAAGCGGAAAATTTGATGTTACCATCAGCGATGTGAAACAAACTTTAAAAGAAGGTGATAGTTTTTATATTCCACCACACGCTGTGCATGGAGTTGTTTGTCTTGAAGAAGGTATGCTGACAGATGTTTTCAGCCCTGCACGAGAAGATTTTTTACAGTATTAAAAAGTCCGTAAAATCCGCGTCTTCGCGATAGCGAATCCGTAAAATCTGCGTTCACATTTACAACACTGATAACGCAGATTCGCTATCGCGAAGACGCGGATTTACGCGGATTTAATTTAAAAAAAACTTAAAATTATAGGTTTAGGTTAAATATAGATGGTATTTTTGCAACATGAATTTATCCAAAACAAATGTACTTTTTATGGCAGTTTGCACTGGACTTATAGTTGCAAATCTTTATTACTGCCAGCCTTTGATTGTTTTAATTGCCAACGAATTTAAAATTCCTGAAGCCAATGCCGGAACCATAACTTATCTTACTCAGGCAGGTTATGCGATTGGTTTGTTTTTTATGGTACCGCTTGGTGATAAAATAGAACGAAAAAGGCAAATCCTCATGACTACTTTTGCAACAGTATTAGCGCTATTGGTTGCAGCAACTGCTAAGAGTTTTCTGGTATTGCAGATTGCTTCATTGTTAATCGGAATTACTTCCATTGTGCCACAGTTAATTTTGCCATTGGCAGCTTCTCTGAGCGCTCCTGAGCAACGAGGAAAAGTAGTTGGAACCATTATGAGTGGTCTTTTAGTTGGAATTCTGCTTTCACGAACTTTAAGCGGATTCATCGGTCAGGTTTTAGGCTGGAGATCGATGTTCTTTATTGCTGCAGGAATCTGTCTTTTGATCTTTTTTGTGATTCAAAGCAAATTTCCGGTTAACAAACCTCAGTTTCAAGGGACTTACGGACAGTTAATCAGATCATTATTTACTCTTATAAAAACACAGCCGGTTTTACGAGAAGCAACGGCAATCAATGTTTTCAGTTTTGCTCAGTTTGGAGCATTCTGGACTACAATGGTTTTGTTGCTTTCTGGAGAACCGTTTAATTTCAATAGTGCTACAATTGGTTTGTTCGGAATTGTAGGCGCTTCAGGAGCTTTGGCCGCACCTTTGGTTGGAAAACTTGGAGACAAAGGAAATTCAAGAATTGCAGTGGGTTATGGTATTTTATTGATTCTGATAAGCTTCTTGATTTTTTACTTTTCAATTGAAAGTGTAATTGGAGTGGCAATCGGAATTGTATTTATTGATATTGGTATTCAAGGCGTTCATATTTCCAATCAGACACGTGTTTATTCCTTATTGCCTGAAGCTAGGAACAGGCTAAATACGGTATTTATGTCACTTACTTTTTTAGGGACTGCTGCGGGATCTGCTTATGGATTATTGTTGTGGAAATTAGGCGGATGGCACGCTGTAACGGTGGGCTGTATGGTCTTATCTTTATTATCATTAACGGTTTACGGACTAACTTATAAATCAAAATCTAAAAGAGAGAAAGCGCAAATGGATTAAGAAATTAATTGTAAATTTGCGTTCAATTAAAAAATAACAACAATGGAAAACGGAATATACGCTAAATTCAATACTAGCAAAGGTTCGATTTTAGTAAAATTAACACACGATTTAACGCCTGGAACTGTAGGAAACTTTGTGGCTCTTGCAGAAGGGAATATGGAAAATAAAGTAAAACCTCAAGGACAAAAATTCTATGATGGTTTAAATTTCCACAGAGTTATTGCTGATTTCATGATTCAAGGTGGATGTCCTAAAGGAACTGGAACTGGAGATCCAGGATATAAATTCGATGACGAGTTTGTACCAAGTTTAAAACACGATCGTCCAGGAGTTTTGTCTATGGCAAATTCAGGGCCAGGAAGTAATGGTTCACAATTCTTCATCACTCACGTACCAACTCCTTGGTTAGATGGAAAACACACCGTTTTTGGACATGTTATTGAAGGACAAGAAGTTGTTGATGCTGTTGCTCAAGGTGATGCATTAGAGACTTTGGAAATTATTAGAGTTGGTGAAGAAGCTCAAAAATGGAACGCTATTGAAGCTTTTATTGGTTTAAAAGGTGCTCGTCTAAAAAGAGAAGCGGCTTTAAAAGCAGAATCTGAAGCAAAAATGGAACAATTAGCTGCTGGTTTTGATAAAACAGAAAGTGGGTTACGTTATAAAATGATCCAAAAAGGAGATGGGAAAAAAGCAGAAGCTGGAAAAACTGTTTCTGTTCACTATGAAGGATCTTTAGAAAACGGAAAAGTTTTTGATTCCTCTTATCCTCGTAAAAAACCAATTGAATTTAAATTAGGAATTGGACAGGTTATCGAAGGATGGGATGAAGGTATTGCTTTATTACAAGTTGGAGACAAAGCTCGTTTTGTAATTCCATCTGATTTAGCTTACGGACCATCTGGTGCAGGAGGGGTAATTCCACCAAACGCAACTTTAATTTTTGACGTTGAATTAATGGACGTAAAATAAGAATTTAAAAGCAATTTAGTATTGTTTTAAATAGCAATCCCATATGCCACGGTGTATGGGATTTTTTTATATTTACTATAAAAAGAAAGCTGATGAAAAATATTTTAATCCTTGCAGGACTTGCATTATTTATGGTTGCTTGCGGATCTCAAAAAACGGTTGCCGTTGCTTCGACAACTGCTGAATCTGCAAAAACAGTTGCATTGACTCCTGAATTAGAAGCGGGTAAAAACATGTACGAGAACAATTGTGCAAAATGCCACAAATTGTACGATCCGAAGAAATTTACAAAAGAAGAATGGGCTCCGATTTTGGTAAGAATGGGAAAAAAAGCGAAATTAGACGAAACTCAGCTTGCGTCTGTTACAGATTACATTCATTCACAATTATAGTTTGTAATTAGAAAAAAGCATAAAAAAACTGTTCGATTGAACAGTTTTTTATTTTCAAATAGATATAAAAAAAACACCGTCAAAAAATGAGGTGTTTAAAAAGTTAGGAATGCGAAACAGCCGAATTGTCTACAGCTATTACTTTTAAAGTCTTTATTCCAGCCGGCAGTTCCCAATCTACTTCGTCGTTTTCCTTAAAACCAATAATAGCCACGCTAAGAGGTGCTAGAATTGAAATTTTAGATTGTTTGATGTCAGCAGAAGAAGGCAAAACAATTTGAATTTTCATTTGTTTGTTCGCTTTTACATCTTCAATTGTTACTATAGAATTGATTCGGATTACAGAACTGTCCAATTCGCTTTCTTTACTGATTATAGCGCGGTCTAATTCCTGCGAAAGCTGATTAGCTTCTTTAGTATTTGTTGAATTTTTGCTTTTTAAAATCAATTCTCTTAAAAATTGATAATCTGATTTACAGAATGTGGGTGTTGGTTTCATATCTATATTGAATTTATTGTTATACTATTTAAATAATTTTTTCTTCTTATTAGGATTTATAAACAAATACATTATTGTCTTTAAAAAAGACAATAATAAAAAATGCTTAAATTGGAAAAAAACAAAAAAATATCTGACCAAAATTGATTTTGTCAAATAAAGAAATGTTTAAGCTTGATGTAAATCCTCCGTCAAAAAAGAAGAAAATTGAAGTAGACGGAGGCCTAATTAATAAAGGCCTTATTATGTGAAATAATTACAGCATCAAGCGGTTTTGCAAAACAAAACGACTTTCTAGAGGCTGTAAATGGTATTTTATTTCCCATAAGGATGATTAAATTGATTTGCAAAGATAGAGAATCTTTTTGGATTTAGTGCGTATTTACTTCCATTTTATGCCACAGCCTAAACTTGGTTTTTGCGGTTCTTTTAAACTTCTGTTGTAAATTAAGGCATCTATAGCGCCTCTTAAATCGCTTCCGCTAAGAGGAATTCCGTTCCCAGGTCTCGAGTCGTCCAACTGTCCGCGATAAAATAGACGGTTTTGATTATCAAACAAATAAAAGTCCGGAGTGCACGCTGCCTGATAAGCTTTTGCCGTTTCCTGACTTTCGTCGTACAGATACGGGAAATCGATTCTGTTCTCCAACGCAAATTCGGTCATTAATTCTGGAGAATCCTGTGGATATTTTACAACATCGTTGCTCGAAATAGCAATTACTCCAATTCCCATAACCCGATAATCATTGGCAATCATAACAACTTCCTGAATAACATGATGTACAAACGGACAATGATTGCAGATAAATAGTACCAAAGTTCCTTTAGATCCTTTCAAATCTTCAAATGAGAAAGTATCGTTGGAATTGGTATCTTTTAAATAAAAATCGGGAGCAATTGTGCCTAAAGGAAGCATTGTCGATTCTGTACGTGCCATTTTATTTTGAATTTGATTTTCAAAAATAGCTTTAAAAATCTGTAAATAAAAGCGCACAAGAATAAAAAAATACCCAAAGAAGCAGTTAGCTTTTCGAGCTTGCTCTTTGGATACTTTTCTTTATTTTCTAAGAATTTAAAAATTGTAATAAATCCTCGTTTAATTTTTCTCTATCCGTATAAAATAAACCATGCGGAGCACCTTCATAAACAATGAAATTGTTGTTTCTGATCCCCTCAGCTGCTTTTTTTGAAGTTAAATCCATTGAAACTACTTTGTCGTCATCTCCGTGAATGATTAAAGTTGGAACATTTATAGAACTCAACTCGTCTCTAAAATCAGTTGTGTTTAGAGAGGCTGCGCATTGTAATGTTGCTCTAGGTGAAGCTGCAGAGCATAAATTTCTATAATATTCTAATAGAGGGTTGCTTACAGGCTTATTGATGATGTTTACACCAAAAAATATTTTGCCAAAATTGTCCAAAAATCCAATTCTGTCTTCTTTTATGGATGTAGCTGTATTTTCGCTTTTTTCTGCTGGTCTTCCATCTGGATTGTCTTCTGTTTTTAATAGAAATGGAATAATTGATGAAATTAAAGCAGCTTTTGCGATACCTTTTCCATGATGTCTGCTGAAGTAACGAACCACTTCGCCGCCACCCATTGAAAAACCAACCAAAGTGGCTTCTTCTAATTGAAGCTGTTCAATAATTTCACTTAAATCGTCTGTAAGAGTGTCAAAGTCATATCCATCCCAAGGTTGAGACGATTTTCCAAAACCTCTTCTGTCGTAAGCAATAACTCTATAGTTATTCTGGACTAAAAACTCAATTTGATATTCCCACATTTCATTAGATAAAGGCCAGCCGTGAATTAAAATCACGGGTTTTCCTTTGCCATAATCTCTAACATAAAGACGAACATTTTGGGCAGTTTCTATATATTTATCTGTATTGTGTTGTTTTACATCAAATTCGTAATCTCTAAAAGAAGGATTGGCATTCATCAAGCTATTTTCCATTTTCTATCTTTTTAATGTTAGTTTTTCTCCATATTCTGTAAAATTAGAGTTGAATGCAAAAAAAAGATTATAGAATTAATCCAGATCATTACAAAATTAATAGGTTTGTAAATCTAACAGAATTATAAAAATGGATTTAACCTGGAACGAATTTGAGCGCACAGACATGCGCGTGGGAACTATTTTAGAAGTCAATGATTTTCCTGAGGCTAGAAAGCCAGCCTATCAATTAACAATAGATTTTGGTTCAGAAATCGGAATTCGAAAGTCATCGGCACAAATTACAAAACGATATCAAAAAGAAGATTTAATCAATAGACAAATTGTGGCGGTTGTCAATTTTCCTAGAAAACAAATCGGAAAATTTATGAGTGAATGTCTTGTTTTAGGCGCAGTAGGAGAGGAAGGAGATGTAATTTTATTAGCTCCGGATTTTAAAATACCAAATGGATTGCGCATAGGTTAGTGTTCAGTCGCAGTCTCGGTTTACAGTTTTCAACTGAGACTGAACACTGAGACTGAACACTGAGACTGCGACTGAATACTAAGAAATCTTCTCAATTAATTTCTGTAAAATCTCCTGTCCTTCTTCCCAATATTTTAAATCAGAATCAGAGTTGATGTGTCCTTGCTGACCGATATTAACGAAATCACTTCCCCATTGTTCTGCAAAGTATTTTTTTCTTTCGAAAGAAGCATAAGGATCATTTTCACTTGCCACAACTACAGACGGAAAAGGTAATTTATAAAGTGGAATCGGAGCGAAGTTTCTTGTACATTCCGGTGTGTGTTGAGGTGAGTCTACATCTGCGGGAGCAACCAAAAAAGCGCCAATAATATTCGGATTATTATATTTTTCTGCCCAATGTAAAACCAATGAAACAGCCAGACTATGCGCTACTAGAATGGTTGGTTGGTCTAGTTTTAAAATGTTCTCGTTTAAGCGTGCAAGCCATTCTTCTAGAATAGGCTCGTCCCAATTGTCTTGTACAACGCGAATTGAGTTTTCGAATTTCTGATGCCAAAAGGTCTGCCAGTGTTTTTCTCCAGAATCGCCAAGTCCTGGTATAATTAAAAGTTGTGTCTCCATTGCCGTGGAATTTTATTTAGTGATTATTTTTTAAGTTCTTTCAGAATTCGGTTTACTTCATTTACTAATAGCGGAAAAGCAGGTTCTGTCATACCATGTCCGTAACCATCCAATTCGTAAAGTTTGGTTTCTTTATGTCCGTTCAGTTTCATCATTCTTGCCATGTAAGCGTTTTCTTCATAACGTCCCAGCATTTCTAATTCACGATCTCCAGTGATTAATAACAAAGGTGGAGCATCGCCGCGAACATGGAATAAAGGAGCAAAAGCATCAATTGTAGGCTGTTTTTCTGGAATTCCGTTTTCTCTTCGAATTTCAAAATGCGTAATGCATTGTCCGCTAAACGGAATAAGTCCCGCAATTTGATTGGCATCGATATTTTCTTTTTGAAGCCATTTTTTATCCAAACCTATCATCATGGCTAAATATCCTCCTGCAGAATGTCCAGAAACAAAAATAGAAGATTTGTCGCCGCCATAGCTTGCAATATTGTTAAAAGCCCAGGCAACTGCTGCGGCTGCGTCTTCAATTGCTTTTGCGGCTTTTGCTTTTGGAGATAATCTGTAGTTTACACCAATAATAGCAAAACCTTTATTTTTTAAAGCTTCAGGAATTTCTTTGTTGCCACCAGTCAATCCACCGCCGTGAAACCAAATAATGGTTGCGAAATCCTTTTTGTTTTTAGGGTAATAAATATCGAGTACACATCTTTCGTTGATGTACATATCTGATTTATTTACAGACGCACTATAATATTGAATGTTGTTTTTCGTTTCATATTCTATATTCTGTGCAGAAAGAGAAATTGCAAAGAAGAAGAAACTTAAAAGAATGATTAATTTTTTCATTTAATTGAAGTTGAGAGTTATTTGTTAAGAGTTATGGGTTGGCAAAAGAACAACGATATAACGTTTAACTTTTAACCTATAACATCTAACTTTTAAGAAAACTAAATATATAAAAAAAGTCCAAAATGCTGAACAATTTGGACTCTTACTTTATGTAAAGTTTTATTTTGAATTAAATATCATCAAAATCAATATCTGTAAAACTAGATCTTGGAGATTCAGATTTATCTGAACTGTATTCTTTTTTGAAATCTTTTTGATGTCTTTCAGAAATTACTTCTTCGCCTTTGTGGTTCAAAACATAAGAAGTCATTTCCTCTAATATTTCCGCGAAAGCACTAAAATCTTCTTTGTATAAGTAAATTTTGTGTTTTTTGAAGTGAAATGAACCATCTTCCTCAGTAAACTTTTTGCTTTCGGTAATAGTAATATAGTAATCATCGGCTTTGGTAGCTCTCACATCAAAGAAATAAGTTCTTCTTCCTGCTCGTAATACTTTAGAAAAAATCTCTTCTTTTTCTAACATGTCATTTTCTCTCATAATACGTTCTATCATTTTTGGAATTAATAGTACTCAAAAATCATAAAAAATTATCTATTACGCAACAATTAAAGTAATTCTTTTTCCGAAAGTTGTTTTAAATATAACGATGCATAATATCCCTCCTGATTTATTAATTGATTATGAGAACCTTGTTGAATAATCTTACCATCTTCAAGTATAATAATTTTGTCTGCATTTTTAGCAGATGATACTCTATGACTCACAATTATGGTTGTTTTGTCTTTCGAAATCTCAAACAAATTGTTCAAAATCATTTCTTCGGTTTCGGTATCAACAGCAGACAAGCAATCGTCAAAAAGCAGTATTGCAGGATTCTTAATAATTGCTCTTGCAATCGAAACACGCTGTTTCTGACCGCCTGAAAGTGTAATTCCTCTTTCTCCTAAAATGGTGTCATACTGTTTGTTAAAGGCAATAATGTTATCGTGAACCACTGCATTTTTAGCTGCTTCAAATACTTCTTCGTCAGTTGCATTCTGGTTTCCGAATTTAATATTATTTTTAATAGTATCCGAAAATAAGAAAGCGTCCTGAGGTACAATTCCGATATTGTTTCGAAGATCGTTTAGGTTTAAAGCGCTGATTTCGTTTTCGTCAATTTTCACTTCTCCTTCAGTAACGTCGTACAATCTGGAAATCAAAGAAAGTATTGTCGATTTTCCAGAACCAGTTTTTCCTAAAATGGCGAGAGTTTCCCCTTTTTTAACGGTAAAAGAAACATTTTTTAAAGCTTCAATATTAGTGTCTTTATAAGTAAAAGAAACATTATTGAAATTGATTGTACCTTGAATGTCTGATGTATTTTCGTTGTTGTTTTTGATTTCCGGCTCGATTTTCAAAAATTCATTTAAGCGTTTTTGAGAAGCTTCTGCTTCCTGAACCATAGAAGAAACCCATCCTAAAGAAGCAACCGGCCAGGTCAGCATATTTACATATAAAATAAACTCAGCAATAGTTCCGATATTTGGAATACTTCCGTTGATGTACATAACACCTCCAAAATAAATCACCACCAGATTACTGATCCCGATAAGGGCAATCATTAAAGGGCCAAATAAAGATTGAACTCTTGCTAGGCTTAAGCTCTTGCGTTTGCTTTCTTCGGCAAGATCAACCATATTATTCTGATGCTGATTTTCTAAAGAATACGCTTTGATCACACGAATTCCTGAGAATATTTCCTGAGTAAAACTCGAAACTTTAGAAAGGTACTGCTGAAAAGTAGTGCTTCGTTTATTGATTTCTGAACTTAGTTTGAAAATGCAGTAAGAAAGAATCGGCAACGGTAATATGGTATATAAGGTAAGAAGAGGCGATACATTATACATATATAATATAACAATCGCAAAACGGATAGCGGTATTAATAGTGTACATAACTGCTGGTCCAACATACATGCGGACTTTTGAAACGTCTTCGCTGATTCGGTTCATTAAATCTCCCGTCCGATTCTGTTTGTAAAAAGTCTGAGAAAGATTTTCGTATTGTCTGAAAACTTCATTTTTCAAATCAAATTCAATGTGACGAGACATTACAATTAAGGTCTGACGCATCAGAAAGGTTAGAAACCCCGCTACAATTGTGGTGCCGATGATTAATAATACATTGTGAATTAAATCCTGACGATAAGCTGCAATGACAATTTCTGATTTTTGATCTGCAATTGGAAGTTTGTCAAAATTCTCAATAGCGTTTAAAGACTTACTGATAAGTTTTGGAGTGTATAATGAAAATATTTGTGCGATTATAGTGGTTAAAATTCCAAGCGAAAAACTGTATTTATACTTGATGAAATATTTGTTTAAATAGCTTAATTCTTTCATTTTTTTAAGAAATCTGATATTGAATTGATTTGAATTTAAGAATTATTGTTAAATAAAATTATAATAATTTGCGATTTAATCAAAACAATTATATTGTAATATTGTTATTTTAAAGATAAAAAATTAGCACATATGTATTTTTTAATTATGTTTGGCTTGTATTTTTAACGAATTCATAATTTTAACCTAATTAATACTAGCGCTATGGATGCAACTTTCGCAACTGGAAAGGAACTTCAAAAAATGGATCCTGTTTTTGGTCAATTATCTTTTGACGATCACGAACAAATTGTATTTTGCAATGACAAAGATACAGGTTTAAAAGCAATTATTGGTATTCATAATTCGGTTATGGGGCCAGCTTTGGGAGGAACCAGAATGTGGAATTATAACACAGAATGGGAAGCTTTAAACGATGTTTTACGTCTTTCTAGAGGTATGACGTTTAAATCTGCCATTACTGGACTTAATATTGGCGGAGGTAAAGCCGTAATTATTGGTGATGCTAAAACACAAAAAACACCTCAATTAATGCGTAAGTTTGGTGAATTCGTTCATTCACTAAGCGGCAGATATATCACAGCAGAAGATGTCGGAATGGAAACGAAAGACATGGATACTGTAAGAGATGTTACGCCTTATGTTACTGGAATTTCTGAAGAAAGAGGTGGTTCTGGAAATCCTTCGCCAGTTACGGCTTACGGAGTTTATTTAGGTATGAAAGCGGCTGCTAAAAGTCAGTTTGGAACGGATGTTTTAGAGGGTAAAAAAGTTTTGGTACAAGGAATTGGACACGTAGGAGAAACTTTGGTTGATTATTTAACTAAAGAAGGAGCGCAGGTAACCATTACTGATATCAATGAAGAAAAATTGTATCAGGTTGCTTCAAAATACAATGCAACAATCTACACTGGAGAAGATTTGTATACTGCAGATGTTGATATCTATGCTCCTTGCGCAATGGGAGCAACAATCAACGATAATACAGTAAACAAAATTAAAGCTAAAGTTATTGCTGGTGCTGCAAACAATCAGTTAGCAGATGAAAATGTTCACGGTGCGATTTTACAGGAAAGAGGAATTTTATATGCTCCTGATTTCTTAATCAACGCAGGTGGAATTATCAATGTTTATGCTGAATTGGCAAACTACGGTAAAGCTGAAATCATGAGCAAAACGGAAAATATCTATAACACAACTTTAGAAATTATAGATTTTGCTGCTAAAAATAATATGACAACTCATAAAGCGGCGCTTACGATTGCTCAAAATCGTATCGATCAAAGAAGAATTGAGAACGCGGCTAAGTAATTTTTTATAGTTTACAGTCTCAGTCCCAGTTTTCAGTCTTTTCTGGAAACTGGGATTTTTTTAGTTTTCAGTCGCAGTCTCAGTTTTCATTTTTTTGTTAACTGAATACCGAGACTGAGACTGAATACTGAATACTTTTTTACAAATTAATTTTAAAATACGCATCTAAAGTTATACTTTTGCAGACTAATTTTTAAATGTTCTTACGAGGTGGTAAATAGAAGACACATACGCGTTAAAGTAATGCAATCCATTTATGCAATGCATCAAAGCGGTTCTGATAATATGGAAAAAGAAGAGAAATTTCTTTTTTACAGTATTGATAATATTCAGGACTTATATCTTATAATGCTTTCTTCATTGATAGAAATTTGTAAAAAAGAAGCCGTTTATTTACATCTGTCAAGTAAAAAACATCTTGCTACAGCTGCAGAACGTAATCCAAATGAAAAATTTGTAAAGAATAAAATTTTTCAACTTCTTGCCGAAAGCAATTCTCTTAGTATCGCTTTAGAAAATCGTAAAATCAACAATTGGTCATTAAACGACGATTATATTATTTTACTTTTAAATGATGTAAAAGCAAGCGATATCTACAAAAAATACATGACGAATAATGTCAATACGTTTGAAGAAGACAGACAATTTATCATTGATTTGTTTGAAAATGTTATTGTTCCGAATGAAAAACTATATGAATATTTAGAAGATGATAAATTAACATGGGTTGATGATATTCCTGTTGTAAATACTCATATCGTTAAACAGTTGAAAGCGATTAAAACGGAAGACCCAGACGATTTTAGAGTTCCAAAATTGTATAAAGATGTTGAGGATAAAGATTTTGCTAAAGATCTGTTTAGAAGAACTGTTTTGAATGAAACGGCTTTTGCAAAAGAATACGAAGATAAAACACCAAACTGGGACAGCGATCGTATTGCAGAAATCGATACTATTATCCTGAAAATGGCGATTTGTGAGTTTATGAAATTCCCATCGATTCCAGTAAAAGTAACTCTTAACGAATATTTAGAAATTGCAAAAGAGTATTCTACTCCAAAAAGCAGTATTTTTATCAACGGAATTTTAGATAATCTGGTAAAAGAGCTTACAGCTAATAAAAAGATGCTGAAAACTGGAAGAGGATTAATGTAAAAGTGAAGAAATTCCAATTTTAGAAAAGACAAATTCCAAAAAATATTAATTATAAATCAAAAACAAATTTAAATTATGGGACAATTATCTCAATTTGCGCCATTTCTTTTAATGTTCGTGGTTCTTTACTTCTTTATGATCAGACCACAACAAAAGAGAGCAAAAAACGAAAAAGAATTTGAAAGCAACCTTAAAGTAGGTGATAAGATAGTTACAAAAAGCGGTTTCCACGGTAAAATTGCTGAATTAGCAGAAACTACAGTTGTAATTGAAACAATGTCAGGAAAATTAAAATTAGAGCGTTCTGCTATTTCTTTAGAATTGAGTGCTGCTTTGAATAAGAAAGCATAAATTTTAAAAATTACAATATTTTAAATCCCAAATTCCAAAAAAGGAGTTTGGGATTTTTTTTGTACTCTTTTTTGTCATTTCGAACGAAGAGAGAAATCACACTAGAATTTCCACAAGTAGCTCTGCAAAGATTTTCTATTTATTAAAACATAGCTAACCGTTTCAACTATAAGATATAGCTTCAATTTTTTTTTATCGCAAAGAGCGCAAAGATGTACGCAAAGCACGCCAAGATATTTTTAAGAATGCAAAGTTCTCAAAGCTCACTGTTGAGAAAGCTTTGCTTTTTTTCTTAGATTCTATTTTAGCGTATAGTTTGTCATTCTTGACAAACTGTGTGAATTAGTGCTTTGCAGTGGGTTTTGTCTGAGATGAAAAAAGAAAAACCTTTGTGAAAGTTTTTCAACTTTGACTAAGGTTTCGTCTAGTATAGATTGGAATTTGGAATTTAAAATATTGGGATTTTTACTACCTGTATTTATCATTCAATCCAACATTAGCCAAAATCATCGGAATAACTTTCTCAATTCTTGCGAGTTTTGTTTTTTCCTGTTTAGCCGATTCAATATATTCTAAAAACTCATATTGTTTGTAAGGTTTGAAATTCTCAAAAGCTTCTTTTAGAGCTGGATTTTGTTCCATTTCTATATTTAGTAATTCTGAAATGATGGCTTCTTTTTTGGAAGGTTTGATGATTTTTCCCTGCTTTTCGATTTCAATGGCTTCTAGAATATATTCAAGAACTTCTTTTTCGTTTACTTCTTCTTTTGAAGTAAAACGCCATTGACGCATTGATTTTGTTTTATCTTCCTGAGCATTAATGAGTCTTTTTTTTTCATCTTTCAGAAAGACACCATTTAAAAACCAAATCGCAAAATAATTTTTGAAACCTCCAATTCCGATAACATTTTTCTTGTTGTAAACATAAATTGGACCTCCCCATTTTATGGTTTCGACCAGTTCGGTTTTATCAATAATAGATTTGAGGAAAAGAAGTTCTTCTTCCCATTGATTGACTTTGTCCCAAACGTGTTTTTTATCAGAATCTGTTTCCACTTTATCTTTTTCTTTTGGTTTTTTCAGGTGCGTCGAAAATCCCGGGAATAGCAGTTAGTTCAGCAATCTTTACAATTACTTCAGTTGCTTTCTGAATGCTTTCTGCCGGTACATATTCGTATTTTCCATGGAAATTATGTCCGCCCGCAAAAATGTTCGGACAAGGCAATCCCATAAAAGATAATTGAGAGCCATCAGTTCCGCCGCGTATAGGTTTGATGATTGGTTTGATGTTTAGTTCTCTCATTGCTTTTTCGGCAATATCCACAATATGTTTTACAGGAAGAACCTTTTCTTTCATATTATAGTACTGATCTTTTACAACAGCAGTTACAATATCTTCGCCAAATTTCTTTGCGAATTTTTTATTGAATTGTTTTGTGATTTTATGAATCAGCTCTTTTCGTTTTTCGAATTTCTTTTTGTTATGATCACGAATAATCAATTCCAAAACGGTTTCTTCGATATTTCCTTTAATATGATGTATGTGGAAAAAACCTTCGTAGCCTTTAGTTTCCTGCGGAGTTTCTCCTTTCGGAAGTTCATTGATAAACTCGTTTGCCAAAAGCATCGAATTGATCATTTTTCCTTTGGCATAACCTGGATGAACACTTTTTCCTTTGAAAGTGATTTTGGCTCCTGCAGCATTAAAGTTTTCATATTCTAATTCGCCAATCTGACTTCCATCCATGGTATAAGCCCATTGCGCTCCAAACTTTTCTACATCAAAATGATGTGCCCCGCGTCCGATTTCTTCATCTGGAGTAAATCCGATTCTGATTTTTCCATGTTTAATTTCTGGATGCTGTATTAGATATTCCATTGCTGAGACAATCTCTGTAATTCCAGCTTTATCATCGGCACCCAATAGTGTTGTTCCGTCAGTTGTGATGATGGTTTGTCCTTTATATTGCAATAAATCTTTGAAGTAATTTGGAGATAAAACTATATTTTTCTCGGCGTTTAGAACTATATCTTTTCCGTCGTAATTTTCAACGATTTGTGGTTTTACATTTGCTCCACTGAAATCTGGTGAAGTATCAAAATGAGAAACAAAACCAATTGTTGGAACTTCATGATCTACATTGCTTGGAAGCGTCGCCATGATATAGGCTTTATCATCTATAGTTACTTCTTCCAGTCCGATTGCCTTTAATTCTTCAACTAATTTATTGGCAAGATTCCATTGTTTCTGAGTACTTGGTATTGTTTGAGAATTTGGATCTGATTCAGTATCAATTGTTACATAACTGATAAAACGATCTATGATATGTTGCATTTTTTTGAATTTTTAGCAAATATAGAAAAAATATTCTGCTGTGAAATTTAGCATTAATGATCTGATTAAATAAAAAAGAGGCAGTCTCAAAGGTGGAAGGTACGCTAAAAAACACTACCATAAACCCCAGAGGGATGCAATATTTCTAGAATTTCAATAAGAAAATGAAAAAAAGCTCCAGAGGAGCGACATATTTTTTGCAATCTATACTATATGTCGCTCCTCTGGAGCTTTATATTGGAAACGTTTACCGTTTTCTATAAATGTGCCGCTTCTCCGAAGCTTGCAAAAAAGGAGCTGTTGGCCGCTTTCAATTATTGTTTTGTTGTTATATACTTTTTACACATCTAAAGCCAACATGATTTGCTGCAGATCTGATTTCTCCTTTTCCTCTGGTTCCCACCATATAACGAGTGCAATATTGATCAGTACATAAAAAAGAACCGCCTCTGTGCACACGTTTTATTTCTGTTGGATCACTTGGATCATAATAAGCATCAGGGCCTTTTGGATTTTTAACTGTTTTGCCAGTTTCAGCTAATGATTTATAATAATCTACGCTGTACCAGTCGTTGACCCATTCCCATACATTTCCAGCCATATCATACAAACCGTAGGCATTTGGAGCAAATTGTGCGGTAGGAGCAATTCCTTTAAAGCCATCCTCGCCAGTATCGCCGTCTTTTATAGGAAAGTGGCCTTGATAAATGTTAGCCTGAAATTTTCCATTAGGTTTTAACGAATTTCCCCAAGCGTAAAGATTTCCGGTTTTACCTCCACGAGCTGCAAATTCCCATTCTGCTTCAGTTGGAAGTCTCTTTCCTGCCCATTTTGCGTAAGCAGCTGCATCTTCATATACCACATGTACCACAGGATATTTTTCTTTTCCTTTAATAGTGCTCTGCGGACCTTCAGGATGTCTCCAGTCTGCACCCGGCTCATAACGCCACCATTGCAGGAAATTATTCAAATTAACAGCAGCTGGAGTGGGAGTAAAGACAACCGAGCCTGTAACTAAATCTTCCTCACTTGCCGTTGGGAATTCCTCTTTAGTTGGTTTTTGTTCTGCAACGGTTATATAACCAGTAGCTTTTACAAATTTTTCGAATTCTTCGTTCGTAACTTCGGTTTTATCCATATAATAACCATCAACATAAACACGATGAATTGGAGCCGCATCTTTTGTCACGCCTTTAATACTGCATAAACTTTCGTCTTCAACATTGCTTCCCATAGAGAATTCGCCACCTGGAATCCAAACCATTCCTTCTGGTGTTTTTCCAGATGGTTTGTTTTTGTTTTCGATTGTGGGCTTAAATACAGATGGTTCTGAAGTATTTGGAGTTTCGTGACATTCTGCCGTTTCTGCAATTTCTTTTTTAGGTACAATTAGTTTAGTGTAACCGTAAGCTAACGAAATAATAGAAATCGTCAGTATAGCAAAAATCCAAAAAGTTTTATTTTTCATGGTTGATAATTTTGATCTGATATAATGGTTGTCAAATAGATGAGGTAAAATTATAAAAATAACTTTTAATAGTATAGTAATTTTATAGAATTAATAAATATTACTTGTCTTTCTCAACAAGAACAACTTCGTATTTGTTTTTTCCATCTATTTGAACAGGCTGATAATATGTTTCTCCAAATTTGATATATTTAACATCTCCTATGGTAACTTCTTCACCGCCTTCTGGTAAGCTTTCTACAATTGTACCCGCAGTTGGAGCAACTACAGTATACTTTTCACCATCTTTTTCATAGTAAGTACCACCGTAGTAATAATTATTTACTGTTCCAGTATTTACAGTTTGCGCTCCGCTGGGAATGTTGTTTACAGTTCCTCCGACAGGTGCAGGTACTGCCGTATAGCCTCCGTTTGATGGAGCATACCAGACTCCTTGATCATAATGATATTGAGTGCTTTCTACACTAACTACAATTGCTGTTACGGCTAATGTAGCAACGAAAAAACCCCAAGGATGCCATACAGGCCCCCAGTAATAAGGTCTGTACGGATGATAATAATAAGGATGATAGCCATAATACCTATAACCGCCATATACGTATGGGGGACGAGTATAAACAACTGTATTTCTTCTTACGACTGTATTGCGATTATTGTTGATTGTGATATCTCTGCTTCGGTCTACATTTCTAGTATTACCGCTTATGTTGGTATTTCTGTTACCTGTTCTATTATTGTTGTTTCTATTGGCAGATGTTGCAGGTCTTGCTGTTTTGTTATTAGAATTAGCAGGTCTTGTAACTTTATTGTTGGAATTGGCAGGACGCTGTATGCTACCACTATTAGAACCTGGTCTTGTAGTTTGCGCGGGTCTTGTTGTCTGAGCAGGACGTGTTGTTTGAGCAGGTCTAGTATGCGTTGCACCGCCAATATTTCCACCTCTATTGATGCCACCTCCGCCTCCACGATGAGCAGCACCTCCACCTCCTCCGCGACGCTGTGCAAAACTATCTATCGAAATAAGGAAAAATGCCCCAATCAGACACATAAGCGCTGTTTTTTTTATTGTTTTAGATATGTTTTTCATTTTCAATGATTTAAGTGAATTAAAGTTATGAAAAAAAATGTCTCGTTTTTTGAAATAGGTCAAAAGTTTTATCTCGCTTTTTTTATTTTAAAGTGAAATATCCCATTGTATTCTAAAACGCCAGCCTTGTTCCAGTGGTAATGTTTTGTCTTGGAAACTGAAGTAACTAACTTCGGAAGTAAGTTTGTTTTTGTGACCATTAAAAAACCAGTTAAATGCCACTGTCGATTCGTCTTGTCTATTTTGTCTTATGGAATAATCTGGCCGGTAAGAGGCATGTCTTCCAGCCATTTCCAAATGTTTGGGCCACCAATGAAACACATTATGAAAAAAGAATCCGGCCTGAACATAATAACCTTTCATTACAGTCATATCATTGTTGTTGTATTTGTCAATTATCTCTTTGGTATGCCATTCGCTTTGCCAAGAAAAACCTTTGTACATAAAAGCCGTTTCTAAATTCCACTGATTGACTCTGTATTGCCCAGGAAGACCATTTTCAAATCCGTCTAGAGAACCTCCTCCAGCTTGAGAGAAACGAGTGTAAGGGCTTCGGTTGGTTATGGCAGAAAAGGCAATAATTGGAGTTGGTTTTTCGTGAAATTCAAGATCACAGCCTTCAAAATCAAGAAATCTTCCTAGGAAATTCCATTGTGCTCTTCCAAAATACATAAGATGATTATCATCATTAGAAGTGCTTCCACGTCCAGTTCCAGTTAAAGCGGCAAACCAATAATTGAAGTCGGCAATACCATTTCCTTTCAAATGACCGTAAACTTCAGCGCCTAATTGTCTGTCAACTGTAAATGGTCTATTAATAAGAGATCGTTCCACCATTTGCTGCTCACCGCTACTAATAAAGCGTTCACGAGTAAACTCGGTTTTCCATTGTCCAACTTTAAAACTCAAAAAGTCCCATTTTTCAATCATAATTCTAAAATCAAGCAAATTGGACTGACTCAATTCATATTCCCAATAATATTTAAGCCAAGGTTCAAAAGCATGACCTCCTATTTTTAATCGAGCGCGATTTATCTTAAAAGTAGTTTTCGCATCCTGACTGTAATCATCGTAAGTGAGGGGATCTGTGTCGTAGGGAGTAGAAAAGCGAAATTGTAAACGGCTTTGGAGTTGAAATAAAAATTTATTGTCTCTAGTTTGTAATTCAATTCCTTTACTTCCATATCGAACATTCATCAGTTTTGTAGTGTCTTTTTCTTGTTGAGATATTCCTCTGCAACTGATAAGAAGTAGTACAAGTAAAAGAAACGCTTTAGTATGAATTGTTTTTTGTGCGTTGGACATAAGTTTATACGATTGTATTTGTAACTTGTTTTATAAATCTATTTTTTTCCAAAGTTTTTTGCAATTCCTAAACCAATTCCCCAGCTGTCATAAGCATTCCATTTAAAGTCATAACTTACTGTGCCGAAAATTTCCCAGCCTTTTGGCAGCTCATAACCATATTCTGTTCCAGCGCGGGTTAAGAAAAAATTTTCTTCTTTGGCAAATTCTCCTCCAAAACCTAAAAGAAAACTCCAGTGTTCATTTGGTTTGTAGATTCCCATCAAGGCAGGAGCAATGGGATAACTTCTTTCAACAGTTTCTTTGTCTTCTCCACTGGCAAGATTTTTTTCCACTTTGAATTTTTCGATAATAAAGTCGGTATGGAGTCCAATTGCCCATTTTTCGCGAAACTGAAAAGTATAATCCAATCCCCAAGCAGGGAGACTTAAAACTTCACGGTTTCCCTCGTCATCACGACCTTCAAACACATGAACATGATTGATGGAAAGTCCGATTTGATGATGTGGGCTAAAACTCTTTTCTTTATTTTCTTGAGCTGTAATGTTTGAATAACCAGATAAAAGGAAAAAAGTGACCAAAAGAAATATTTTTCTAAACCAATTATAAATTCTTCCTGTTGTTTTATTTAGCATAACTTCCAATTTTGAAATGAAAAATAGTCACAAGATGTTTTCTTAAATGTCTCAAAATTAAATAATAAAAAATCCAAAGAAGCTTATTGAAAGCCTTGAAGTGGTTTCATTTTATAATTTGCAACATCAAAAAAGAGCTTTTCTTAAAAATAAATGGAAAATACGATTGCTTTGGCTTTATGAGCTTTTCAATGAATTTGGAAGAATTGAACAAAATCCAAATTATTTGTTTTTCGAAAAAAGCACCTTTTTAAACTATAATATTTAAATTTGCAGCCAAAATAACAACAACACAACTCTTATGTATAAATTGATAATTCGTCCGATACTTTTTTGGTTTGATCCTGAAGAAGTGCATTACTTTACTTTTTCATTCGTTAAATTCATTTCAAAAATCCCAGGAGTTTCATCAATTATAAGAGCCATCTACGAGGTAAAAGATTCTCGATTAGAAAGAGAAGTTTTCGGAATTAAATTCAAAAATCCGGTTGGACTTGCTGCGGGATTTGATAAAGATGCCAAACTTTATAAGGAATTAAGTGATTTTGGTTTTGGTTTTATCGAAATTGGAACTGTAACTCCGGTTGGACAAGAAGGAAATCCGAAAAAACGTTTGTTCCGTTTAAAAGAAGACCAAGCGATTATTAACCGAATGGGATTTAATAACGGAGGTGTTCTGGAAGCTGTTGAACGTTTGAAGAAAAATTCTGGAGTTTTAATTGGAGGAAACATCGGAAAAAACAAAGTTACTGATAACGAAGATGCCGTTAAAGATTACATCATTTGTTTCGATGCTTTGTTCGATCATGTTGATTATTTTGTTGTAAATGTAAGTTCGCCAAACACGCCAAATTTAAGAGCTTTACAAGATAAAGAACCTCTGACAGCTTTATTGCAGACTTTGCAAAACAGAAATGTTGAAAAACAAAAAACAAGCACGCAGAAAGTAAAACCAATTCTTCTGAAAATTGCTCCAGATCTTACAGACGAGCAATTGTTAGATATTATTGACATTGTAAAAACGACTCAAATTGCAGGTGTAATTGCAACCAACACAACCATTTCAAGAGAAGGTTTGCAATCTGCTAACCAATCTGAAACGGGAGGTTTATCAGGAAAACCATTAACAAAACGTTCTACAGAAGTAATTCGTTTTCTTTCGGAAAAAAGCAATAAAGCATTCCCAATTATTGGAGTGGGAGGAATTCATTCAGCAGATGATGCCATCGAAAAACTAAATGCTGGAGCAAGTTTGGTGCAATTGTACACTGGTTTTATTTATGAAGGGCCAGCCTTGATAAAAGCAATTAATAAGAAAGTTTTAGGACAGTTTTAAAAGCAGCTGAACCAATAATCCAGCGAGAATTGCAATTCCAAAACTGATTAATGTACCGATTAGAACATATTCGGTCAATTTTCTGTCTTTGGCTTCTTTTAAGTCACCAAACCTAAAAATAGATTTAGCGGCCAATAAAAAACCGATTGCTTCAAAATGATCCGTCAGTATAAATCCGAAAACGAATAAGCGTTCTAGGATTCCAATATAATTTCCTGCAGCGACTAATGAGTTGTCCTGATTATTGATTTTGCTCTCAGGTGCCCAGATGGAAATTATGGTTTTAATAAAAATGGACGTTGGTTTAGTAAGAAGTAAAATACCAGTTGCAAAAATCCAAAACACATTATCCTCCCAAAAATAAGGGAGACTTTTGTTTTCATATAAAAGCACAACGCAAATTAAAACTAAAATATGAGCAATTTGATCCACTACAAACCAAGTGCGTTTGTTTTTCTTTTTCTGAAAATTTAGTTTGATCAAATCAATGATGCCATGCGTTATGGCAATTAAAATGGCGTAGGGAATAAAACGGATTTCGCCGGCTAGAATTGCTACTAAAATTCCATGAAGCAGAATGTGAATATATAAGTAAATACTTTTGTGTTTTTTGGCTTCTTTATCCGCGACCCAAGTTCCCGGTTGCCAGATAAAATCACCTAATAAATGTGCTAAAAGTAGTTTTACGAATAAAATCATAAGGCTGTGAGTTGTTTTATTTGAGTTCTAAAATATCGATCTAAATTCATAACCAAATCAAATTGAGCACGTTTTTGTCTTCGGCTCACGGCAGCTTGATTGATGCCTAATTTCTGTCCCAGTTCTTCTTGCGAAAGTGTTGGGTTTTCTATTGCTAAGGCAATAAATTCTGAAGATTGCACCAGCCAGCTGTTCATAAAAGTTAACGCCAATTGCAGCATTAAATTGAGTTTCTCATCAAAATTGGTATCACCTGTTCGCAGTGCCAAAGTAACTTTCTGTTTTTTTAAGGTTTCAAAAAGTTCTCCAGAATGAATAAAAGCCGAACCATTGCTTTCGGATATTTTTGACGCATTATGCGTTTTATCTCCAAAACCAATACTCATCCTCGCATCCGATTTTATAGCGCGTAAACGAGCCTTAATTAGAATAGTGGTCAACAAGGCCTCTTCAGGATTAGAAACTTCAATCTGGAATTCATCACCGCGGTATATTTCCCATTGACTTGGCGTAACACCAAACGGAGTTAGAATCTTTTTTAAATCTTCCACCCAATGTTCTGATTTCTGCTGTCTTGAACCAATTATGTCTCCCGTAATTACACTAGTCATAATCAAATATAATTAAAAAATAATAAACTTTCTATTACAAATATAAGTAATAAAATTAATTATTACGTTTTTTGGTAATATTTTAAATTATTACGTTTTTGTGTAATAAGTTGAAGTATTACGATATTGAGTAATAATAGCATTCTCTTAAATTCTCTTTTATTTCTTTAAAAAAGAAACTACCTTAGCTTTTACAAAAGAATAAGCTTTGAATAAAGAAATCAAAATCATTGAATGTCCTAGAGATGCCATGCAAGGCATAAGAGATTTTATTCCGACCCAAAATAAAGTTTCCTATATACAGGCTTTGCTTAGAGTAGGTTTTGATACTATTGATTTCGGGAGTTTTGTTTCGCCAAAAGCGATTCCGCAGATGCAGGATACTGCAGCAGTTTTAGAACAGCTGGATTTGTCTCAGACGACTAGTAAACTACTATCCATTATTGCTAATACGCAAGGAGCAGTAACGGCCTCCGAATACGAGCAAATTCAATATTTAGGATTTCCATTTTCTATTTCAGAGAATTTTCAAATGCGTAACACGCATAAAACCATTGCAGAATCTTTGATTACATTAGAAGAAATTCTGGAAGTTGCCGATAAGAAAAAGAAGGAAGTCGTAACCTATCTTTCAATGGGTTTTGGGAATCCATACGGAGATCCGTGGAATGTGGAAATTGTTTCAGAATGGACAGAAAAGCTTGCAGGCATGGGGGTAAAAATCCTATCCCTTTCAGATACTGTTGGAACTTCTACGCCAGAAGTAATTACTTATTTGTTTTCACATTTAATTCCTAAATATTCAGAGATTGAATTTGGAGCACATTTGCACACAACCCCTGAAAGTTGGTTTGAAAAAATAGATGCAGCTGCAAAAGCTGGCTGTACTCGTTTTGACGGTGCTATTCAAGGTTTTGGAGGCTGTCCAATGGCAACCGATAAATTGACAGGAAACATGCCCACAGAAAAACTGGTTTCTTATTTTACTGCGAATAAAAAAACAACGGGGCTTAATTCTCTAAGTTTTGAGAGTGCCTACAATGAAGCCTCAAAATTGTTTGGAAAGTTTCATTAATTAATAGTTATATTTATCTATCTTCGATAATGATTGTAAACATTAAGCGTTATATTTAATGTTGAAATAGTATGAGCCATGAAATTAATTCCTTTCTATAAAATTCCAAGTCTGTTTTTTTTGACTTTCCTGTTTTTTTCCTGTTCCAGCGAATTAGACTTCGATCAGATAAAAGATTTAAAATTAGAGCCGGTCTTTGTGGCAAATCTTGCTTACTTTGATATTCCTGCCAATCAGCTAATAGATGACGGTACAATCAATATAGCTTATGATGTTAGAAATTTTACTGTTTTTAAAGATAAGTTTTTTAATGAACGATTAAAGAAAGCAGAGTTCGATTTCGAAATCGAAAATACAATCGATCGTGCCTTTTCTCTAAACATGCTTTTGATGAACGATCAAAATGAAGTACTGCAGACGATATCTTTTCCTGTCCCTTCTTATCAAGGAGGTTCCAATGTTATAAAATATCCAACAGAAGTTTTTGAAAATGAACGCTTAGCTCTTCTAAAACAAACCACTAAAATAGGATTCGTAGTTTTAATTGCTTCGGGCGATCCCTTGAATAACCAAAGTTCAGGAAGCCTAAAATTGAGATCAAGTGCAACGGCTTATTTAGTGATAGAATGAGAAAAGTATATCTGATTTTCTGTGTCGTTTTGCAGCTGTCTTGTTTCGCTCAAAATAAGGAGTTATTGTATAATTTTACTTCAATTCCGCAGTCATTACTAGTAAATCCAGGAGCTGATGTTTCGTATAAATATTATTTTGGCTTTCCTATTTTATCTGGAATTTCTGCTAATGTAGGGTCGAAAGGTTTTACGGCCTATGACTTATTTGCTGATAATGGTGTAGACTTTAATCAAAAAGTCAGAAACGTAATCAATAAATCCTCCCGAAATGATAAAGTAATGACCAATCAGCAATTAGATATATTTTCTGGTGGTTTTAGAGTAGGAGGAAGAGAAAGTAAATCGTATGTTTCATTTGGGCTGTATCAGGAATTTGATTTTTTCATGTATGTTCCTAAAGATCCTGCTCTATTGGCTTTGAATGGAAATAGAGATTACATTGGAAAATCTTTTAATCTTGGAGATTTAACAGCAAAGGCTGAGGTGCTTTCTGTGCTTCATGTCGGATATCATAAAAAAGTAAATGATAAGTTTGTTTATGGAGGACGTGCAAAAATTTATTCAAGTGGCGCCAATGCAACATCAACTAAAAACTCAGGCTATATTTATACAGGACAGAATGCTGGAAATCCAAATGTTTACAACCAAATTATTTCTTCCAATTTAGAATTAAAAACTTCTGGAATCTCTAAGTTTACCAAAGATGAATACGAAGGAAACGTAGCTCGAGATTTAGTAAGTAATACTTTTTTTGGTGGAAGTTTGGGGCTCGGAGTAGATGCAGGAATTACCTATTATATTAAAGATAATTTACAGCTTACAGCCAGTATAATTGATTTGGGCTTTATAAGACAATCTAAAGATATTGAGACGCTTACGTACAAAGGGACTTATCAATACAATGGTGTAAACCCAGATTTTATGGGGAACGATAATCCGGAAGATGTTTTTGATGAATTTGAAAAAGCCATTCCGAGAGATACATTGTATAATAAATACACCACTTGGCGTCCGACTAAATTCTATTCATCCATTCAATATTCATTTGGAGAAGCACGTCCTGATGACGAATGTAACTGTCGAGGCCAGATTAATAAATACTATAAAAATGCGGTAGGAGCACAGCTTTTTGCTATGACCACACCGCGCGAACCTATTGCAGCTTTGACTGCTTTTTACAGAAGAAATATATTTAAAAAATTAGATGTAAAAGCAACTTATACTTTTGATTCATTCTCAAACAAGAATATCGGATTAGGAATTGCTGGAACAATTGGCTCGGTTAATATTTATGCTCTGGCGAATAATATTCTAGAATACAAAGATTTGTCCAAAGCCAGCAGTGCAGCATTTCAAATCGGAATCAATTTTGTTTTTCAAGATAAAGAAGATTAATTAGGAGCTCTTTCCAGCTGTACATTTCAAGCGCTCGACCCAAAAAACTTTTTTTCAAGATTTAAAAAGAGCTTCCGTTGGTCGCTTTTTTAAATCAGAAAAAAAATGTTTTTTGGCTTTTCGTGGCTTTCCATTTCCATCTGGGCTAGGTAGTTCTATTTGTAAGATGATTCCTGTAAGGGTAAATTTATGAATAAGTTAGTATTCAAGTTAGCAATTTATTCACTATATTTGCACGCAATTCAACTAGAAATTGCACCATGATAGCACACAACTCCAAGATTATCGGCGAAGGTTTAACTTACGACGATGTATTATTAGTACCTAACTACTCGAATGTGCTTCCCCGCGAAGTGAGTATCAAATCAAAATTCTCAAGAAACATTACATTAAACGTTCCAATTGTATCTGCTGCTATGGATACAGTTACTGAAAGTGCAATGGCAATTGCTATGGCACAAGAAGGAGGAATCGGTGTTTTACATAAAAATATGACTATCGAACAACAAGCAGGAAAGGTTCGAAAAGTAAAACGTGCAGAAGCTGGTATGATTATCGATCCGGTAACTTTACCAATGAATTCTACTATTGCTGATGCAAAAAATGCCATGAAAGAATTCGGAATCGGTGGTATTCCAATTGTTGACGAAAATAAAATCCTTAAAGGTATTGTTACTAATCGTGACTTACGTTTCGAAAAAAATGGAGCAAGACCAATTGCTGAAGTTATGACAAGCCAAAACTTAGTAACGGTTTCTGAAGGAACTTCTTTAGAGCAGGCTGAAGTGGTTTTACAAGGTCATAAAATCGAAAAATTACCAGTTGTAAATGATAAAAACGAATTAGTTGGTCTGATTACGTTTAGAGACATTACAAAACTGACTCAAAAACCAATCGCAAACAAAGATTCTTTTGGTCGTTTAAGAGTTGCAGCTGCAATTGGAGTTACCGGAGATGCAGTTCAAAGAGCTGAAGCTTTAGTAAATGCTGGTGTAGACGCCATCATTATCGATACAGCTCACGGACATACAGAGGGTGTGGTAAACACTTTAAAAGAAGTAAAATCAAAATTTCCTCAAATAGATGTTATCGTTGGGAACATTGCAACACCAGAAGCTGCTAAATATTTAGTAGAAAATGGTGCAGACGGTGTAAAAGTAGGAATCGGACCTGGTTCTATCTGTACAACACGTATCGTTGCGGGTGTTGGTTTTCCTCAGTTCTCAGCAGTTTTAGAAGTTGCTGCAGCGATTAAAGGAACTGGAGTTCCTGTAATTGCAGATGGTGGAATTCGTTATACAGGAGATATTCCTAAAGCAATCGCTGCAGGTGCTGATTGTGTAATGTTAGGTTCATTATTAGCAGGAACAAAAGAATCTCCAGGAGAAACTATCATTTTTGAAGGAAGAAAATTCAAATCATACCGCGGAATGGGATCTGTTGAAGCAATGCAGACAGGTTCTAAAGATCGTTATTTCCAAGATGTTGAAGACGATGTTAAAAAGTTAGTTCCAGAGGGAATCGTTGGACGTGTTCCTTACAAAGGAGAATTAAACGAAAGTATGCTTCAATTTATTGGTGGTCTTCGTGCAGGTATGGGATACTGTGGATCAAAAGATATTCCTACTTTACAAGAAACAGGACGTTTCGTGAGAATCACTTCAAGCGGAATCACTGAAAGCCATCCGCATAATGTAACGATTACAAAAGAAGCTCCAAATTATTCTAGATAAGCATAATGAATCTGCAGTTCAGGCTAAAAGAAGTTCTTGAAGTTGATTTGTATTATGGATTTTATGATATCTATGTTTTAGGTGGTTTTGATGTTCAGGTTAATGACGATTTTTTTGTTGAAATACTTGATTTGAAAACAAATGAATCGATATTATTGAGAGAGAAAAGTCTTAAAATAAGAGATTATAAAAATGGAAAAAGAGCGGTCAAATATTTTAGTTTTCAGATAAATGAAAAGGCGAAATATAAAATTTCAGTTCATAATTATGAAGATATGACTGTATTTAATTCCATGTTAGGAGGTAATCCTTTTAGTATTTTTAATTTATTGAAAAGACTTTATGGAATAAAAAGGAAACAAATACAGTTAGATGAGATAGAGATATTGATCTCTTAATATATAGAAAAGGCGTAAGAATTTTAATCTTGCGCCTTTTTATTTGTGTTTATTCTTTAAATGTCAGTCCGTTCTTTTTTAATTCTTGTAAAAGTTTAGGCAGACTGCTTGGTCCAATTCCATGTAAAGACATGATTTCTTTTTGAGTATATTGGGATAAATCTTCCACAGTTTTTATATTCTTAGTTTCCAAAGCTCTTCTTGCAGGCGCTGATAAAACAGCTAAAAGTCAAGAATCTGGTTTTCGTTCTACTTCACAAATAGGGCAAGTTGGACAATCGCTAGTTTTAAAATAGTGATGTCCATTTTTGCAGGTTCTTTTATTTTTTGAAAGATTTGTCATAAATATAAAGCTATAGAATTTACTTTTATTCGTAACGGCTATTCAAAATATCTTCCGCAACAATATCAGAATGTAGTAAATCTTCCATTTTTTTTGTCATACGCTGTGCCTCTAAAGCATAGCCAAACATTTTTTGTTCATAATCTGCGATTGCTTCATCAATTGTATCGAATTTCCCGTTGGTTAAATTTTGGGTTAAATGAAAGGCATCAAATAATCCCATATTGACTCCTTCGCCGGCAAATGGAGGCATTAAATGCGCTGCATCGCCTACAAGAGTAATGTTCGAATGTTCTTTCCAAGGTTCTTCTAAGGAAAATAATCGCAATGGCAAACCAGAAAATTCAGTTGATGTAGCAAAGAATTTTTTATAATCATCTCCCCAATTTTTAAAAGTTTCATTTAAAAAAGCAATCACAGCTTGATTATCCTCAAAATTGATTCCGTGGTTTGAAATCCAATCTTCACTGGCTTTAAAAGAAACACCAAAATGTACAGAACCGTCACGCATTGTATGAGTATAAAACATTTTATGTTCACCCATTGCCATCACATTTCCGTTTCCGTATTTAGGTTTAAACTCAGGGTAGTCTCGATCTGGATTTACGATTTCACCTTGGATAATATAGGTTCCAGAAAGTTGCGGTTCCTGATTGCTCACAAATTTTCTGGCATTGGATCTTCCTCCGTTTGCCACGATAACAAAATCAGCTGTAGCTGTTTTACCGTTTTTGAATTCTAAAATATATTGGTTTTCCGTTTTTTCGAGATTAATCAATTGACTGTCCCAAACAACAGTACCTTCGCTGAGATTTTCCAGCATAATTTTTCTAAGATCATTGCGGTCAATTTCAGGACGAGAGAAAGCATTGGTTTCATCTGGCATTTCATCAGAAGTAATATTACCATCCATATCAGCCATTTTTTCACCAGTTGGTCTTGCGTATTTATAAAATTCATCCATTAAACCCGCTTTTTGAATCGCATATTGACCAGAATCTGAGTGAATATCAAGTGTTCCACCCGATGTTCTGGCTTGAGCATTGATATCTCTTTCGTAAACCGTAACGTCTGCGCCATTTATTTGTAAAATTCGTGCAGTTGTCAATCCAACAGGACCACCGCCAATAATGGCAATTTTTTTATTTTCTATAATTGAAGTTTTCATTGTATTTTGATATTGTATTAAAATTGATTTTTTAGAATTGCAACTGGCATTGATTTTTGCCATTGCCACTGAAAAATTAAGGAGTAAGCGCTTTTAGAACCAAATTAAAAGCTTCATTTTTTAAATCGTCATTAAAAACAAATGGTTTTCCGGACATTGATTTTCCTTCTCTGTGAAGTTCTAAAAGAGAGTAGAGCGAGCCATAAGCAATACTCCAAAAGACTTCAAAAGTGACAGGAATTAGTTCTTTTCTTTCAATAGAAGAAACTATAAACTGAGACATGGTTTGCTTAAAATTGCCTGTAATTTCTTGTATAATAGCATCACCATAAGTAGATTGTTTTAGGATTTCAAAACAAGTAGCTTCTCGTGTAAAATTAAGAGTGAAGTAAATACGATTTTCCCATTGATTTTTAAGCCCGTCCTTAAATGACATTTCAGGAGAAAAACCATCCAGCATTTTGTCAAAGAGTTTTCGACCAATTTCGATTCCTATTTTTCGAATCAGATCTTCTTTATCAGAATAATAGATGTAAAGAGTAGCTACAGATATTCCACATTCTTTGGCAAGACGATTCATGCCGAAACCTTCTACACCTTGATTGACAATCATTTCAATTGCTTTCTGTTTTACAATTTCTTCTTTATTGATGTCTCGTGTTCTCATAATTTTAAATAATTATGGTACAAAGATATGAATAATAAATGAACGATCGCTTATTTAAGAAGCGTTTTTTTCTAGTTGATTTTTTTTTAGAATAAAAAAAGCCCGCAAACACTTACGGTTTACGAGCTAAAAAAAAATACTTCGTTTTGAAATCTTAAATCTCAGAACTCTGATTAGATTCTCTAAGATTTTGATTTTCTAAAATCTCTTTCAGGAATGGTTTAGTTTGCGTTTCAATTTCAGATTCAGAAATGTTCAACGCTTTTGGATCAGATGCAAGTTGCAACCAAGGTTTTGGACCGTCAAAATCGTAGCTTCCAAAGACAACAACTGGAGTTCCTTTTACTTTTACATTTTCTTTGTCCTTCAAAATCCATTCATCGGCAAATTTATAAAGGAATTTTGCATCCTTTTCTAATAATCTTAAACAGGAATGAGAAGCTGGATAACCAGGCAGTTCATATTGATGAAAACCAACACCTAATTTGTTTTCAATGTTGAAATTCCATTTTAATTCCCACTCATCATTAAATGTACTGGTTGTTTTTTCGGCTTTCCAATTAGTGAAAAATAACCCTGTTGGAGTAGGATCTTTTTTTCTTCCCATATTAGTTGGACCAGTACGAACCAATTCGCCATTTTCGTACACAGCAAAAGTTTGCGTTGGATAGGAGAATAAGATGATTTTGGAAACTTCCTGTAAAGCTGCAACATGCACTGGAAACGGAAGATAATAAACCAAATCCCCACTAAAATCGGCTGGAATAACAACCGAATCCAGTTTTTTTAAATTGGCTTTATCCGTTCTGTTTACGGCATAAACAATATTCATTTTAGTGCTGTCGGCTTCATTTGCTTTAAGCCAATCTTTGGTCTTTTGAAACTGATAAGAAACTGCAGATTCTGGCTCTTTGTATTCTACTACTTTTTTAGTGGTTTTATTTTCTGTTATTTCAATAGTATCTGTTTTTTTACAGGAAACCATTAAGGCTAGTATCAATATAAGAAGGGCATTTGCGGTGTAATATAACTTTTTCATAGGTCGTTAATTTTATGAAAATAAAGTTATAAATCTGATAGCCAAAAAGGGTTACATAATTTTTTGAATTGTTTTCGGGATTTTCATTTTCAAATTGATGATAAAAAGGAATTAACATCTTGACTCCATTGAAGCTCGTTTTTTATTAGATAATTTTCATGTCCAGTATTTTTGTAAACATGAAGTTCTTTAAAGCCTTTTAGATTTTTATAAATTTCATCTATTTCTGATCTGCTGACACTTTTATCTTTTTCACCATAAAGTAATAATGTTGGACAGTTTATTTTTTCTGCATATTCTGATGGATTATGATTGAATCCCCAAAAGCCATTTTGTATGCCTCCCCAAAAAAGTAAAATTCGGGCCATTGGAAAAGTTGGAGCATGCATTTTTTTGAATCTTGCGCAAACAGTTTTGTACATAGAGCCAAATGGACATTCTATAATTATTCCTTTTGGATTTATTTGGCTGTCATCAATACATTTCATTATGGCAACGGCTCCCATTGAAGTTCCAAATAAATAAATATTTTTTTCTCCTGTAGATGTGATATAATCAAAACAGGTTTTTACTTCTTCAGATTCTTTAAAACCAATTGTTGTCTGATTCCCTTCGGAGTTACCGCTACCCATAAAATCAATCAGCATGGTGTTAAATCCTAATTTTAGAAATTCATTTGATTTGTCAATAATGGAAGATTTTTCACCGCCATAACCATGAAATAGAATAACTGTTCCTCTAGAATTTTGATTTTTAATGAGCCAGCATTCTATTTCTTTATTGCTTTTTAATTTTATAGTTTGATATTTCTGAGTTGGAAATTTTTTATTCTGCGGTTTTGGATTATTTACTCCAAAAAGTAATGTCTTTGCTTTTTCAAACGAAGAGAGTTTTTCCGGACTTTTCGTCTTTTGGGAATTTGATGCTGTAAAATGAGTTAATTTATAAGCATGGATAAATGCTATTACATTTAAACATATAAAAAGAAATAAGATTATTTTAAAGTATTTGTTCTTTAATAATTTCATTTTTGCTCAATTAATTTCAAAGTATATTTCAATTGTGAGTCTCTATTTTGCATAAAATCTTCAAAAGTCTGTTTCACTGCATGATGAGGAATAATTCCTCTGCCAAAAATCTGATTTGACTTTTCAGGCACATCTTGATCCAGATTTACAATAGAAAATTGTGTTTTGATTTTAGTGTTTGGCAATTCATATTCAATAGGAGTGTGGCCATTATGTCCGAAATAACCGCCCATAGTTTCTTCGCCAATCACAATTGCTTTTGTGTTTCCGGCAACCAAAGAAGCAAATAATGATCCTGCAGAAGCAATTCTTGGGCTTATTAATAAATAAATCTGTCCTTTGAAATTGTTGGGATCTGGTTGTAATAACGGATTGAATTTTTCATTCTGATAATATTTCCCATTTTCCAATTTCGGAAATTCTTCTTTTAGTTCGTCTTCAAAATCTTTTTTCTCTTCCTGTTTTTTCTGGGGTTCCGTTTCTTCATAAACTAAATATTCCGAAAAAGGAATTTCCTGAAAATTGATAAAAGCAGAAGCATTTTCTCTAAACGGTTTTTGTGTAAGATAGGAGAAAGTTACAATATCATTGGGATCGGTACCGCCACCATTATTTCGAACATCCACAATAAAATTTTGTATCTGGTTGTTTTGGGAAAGATATTGGAAACAGCTGTCCAGGTATTTTTTGTATGCCAGATGTTCTTTATGTTTTGCATTTCTGCCAATGACAAAGCTATGGACAGAAAGTAAAGCGGTATTGCTGGAAATTACTTTAAAAGAATATTTGTCTTTTGCACGATTGTATTGTAAGCTGTCAATTGGAAGAGAATGACGTTTTTTAAAATTCTCTTTTCGTGTTTCATTTGAAACTGCAGAAATAGTTTTTTTGAGTTTTTTGGTCTGATTTGGAAGTGAATATTCTACTGAAAATTTCTTTTGAGGTCCATATTCTATTTCAAAATATTTAGCGAAAGAACTCCCAATTCCAATTGATTTTCCTGTTATGTTATAACCGTCAGTTGTGTAATATTTATAGAAAGAGGACAGTAGTTTTTGAGTTTTAATTCCATTTATACTCAGGATTTGAGAACCCAAAGGAATTTCGTTGTTTTGAAAATTAACAATCAGTTTGTCTTCAATTAGTTTAACAGGATAAGGGAAGAAAACATTTCCTGATGCATATTGTTTTTCGAAATCATCAGGAAGTGTAGTGTCATTATGAAGACTTCCTTCAAAGTCGGTTATTCGCAGGATTATTTTATAGAATTCGATTAATTCTTTAGGTTTATTTAATTGTGTAAACGCCCACGAATAAATGCTGTCAACCTGCTGTTTTGTTCTGTATTTGTAAAGACCAGAATTGGCTTTTTCTCTTATTTCTTTAAAAATAGTAAGATCCTGTTTTAGCTTTTCAGCCGATAATTTTTCATTCTGAGAGAATAATAAGATCGGAAAGCAGAAAAGAATAGCTATTTTTAATTTGAGCATTTTATATTTTTTAGTGAATCTAAAATACTCAAAAAAACTTACTTATAGCAAACCTTTAATTTTTGCGTGCTGTAACAGCAAAATAGTTTTTGCATCTGTAATTTCTCCCGATTCAATCATAGCATAAGCTTCATCAAAAGTATATTCTAAAACTTCAATATTTTCCTGTTCAGCATCCAATCCACCACCTTCGCTAACCTTCATGCTTTCATCGTATTCGCCAACAAAAAGATACAAAATTTCGGTTACAGCGCCTGGAGACATGTAGGTTTCAAATACTTTCTCCACTTTAGAGATACGATACCCTGTTTCTTCTTCGGTTTCACGAATGATTGCAGTTTCTGGATTGTCTTTGTCTAAAAGTCCTGCACAGACTTCAATCATCATTCCGTCTTTGTTTCCATTAAGGAAAGTTGGTAAACGAAATTGGCGTGTTAAAATCACTGTTTTTTTAGTTGAATTGTATAATAAAATTCCGGCACCATTACCACGGTCATAAACTTCACGAGTATGAATTTCAGATACGCCGTTTTCTTTTTGGTAATCAAAAGTAACTCGGTTAAGGATATACCAATTGTCTGATAATAACTTCGTTTCTTTAATTTCAACTTTTGGATTTTTCATAAATGAAATAATTTGTATAAAAAAACGCTCTGATTACAGAGCGTTTAAATGTATTATTTTGTTATTGTTTGTTTTCTGTCTGGTCCAACCGATACAATTTTGATTGGCACTTCGATTTCTTTTTCAATAAACTCAATATATTCTTTTAGCTCAATTGGCAATTGATCGTAAGTTGTCAATCCAGTTAAATCTTGCTTCCATCCTTTAAATTCTTTGTAAACCGGAGTAACATTTTCTGGTTCAATGTTATAAGGGAAGTGAGAAATGTTTTGTCCTTTGTAGTTGTACTCTGTACAAACTTTTAGAGTTTCAAATCCAGAAAGAACGTCACCTTTCATCATCATTAACTGCGTAACTCCGTTAACCTGAACAGCATATTTTAAAGCTACTAAGTCTAGCCATCCGCAACGTCTTTGTCTTCCTGTTACAGAACCAAATTCGTTTCCTACTCTTGCCATTGTAGCACCCACTTCGTCAAAAAGTTCAGTTGGGAAAGGTCCGCTACCAACACGAGTAACGTAAGCTTTAAAAATTCCGTAAACTTCTTTGATTTTGTTAGGAGCAATTCCTAAGCCAGTACAAGCTCCTGCTGCAGTTGTATTTGATGATGTTACGAACGGGTAAGTTCCGAAATCAACATCCAATAAAGATCCTTGAGCTCCTTCGCAAAGAATAGATTTACCTGCTTTTTGAGCTTGATGCATATATTCTTCACTGTCAATGAAATCTAATTTTTTTAATTCTTCAATAGCTTCAAAGAATTCTTTTTCTAGTTCTGCTAAATTGTACTGAATGTTTACATCATAAAAAGCAATCATTGCTTCATGTTTATCAGCCAAAGCTCTGTAACGCTCTTTAAAATCTTCTAACTCGATATCTCCAACACGTAAACCGTTTCTGCCAGTTTTGTCCATATAAGTTGGTCCAATTCCTTTAAGAGTAGAGCCAATTTTAGCTTTTCCTTTAGATGCTTCAGAAGCAGCGTCAAGTAAACGGTGAGTTGGTAAAATTAAGTGTGCTTTTCTAGAAATGATTAATTTGCTTTTGATATCAAGGTTGAATTTCTCCAAACCTTCGATTTCTTTTTGAAAAACTACAGGGTCAATTACAACACCATTTCCGATGATATTTACTGAATTTTTATGAAAAATTCCAGAAGGGATAGTTCTAAGTACGTGTTTAATTCCGTCAAATTCTAATGTATGTCCTGCATTTGGTCCTCCTTGAAAACGTGCAATAATATCATAATTTGAGGTAAGTACGTCTACAATTTTTCCTTTACCTTCATCTCCCCATTGTAATCCTAGTAATAAATCTACGGTCATTCTTTTTTTAATTTGCGTTGGGACAATCTAAGTCGTCCTACTGATTATGTAGTTAATTTTCTTTTTTTTTGTCTTTTTTGAAAAAGTCTGATTTTTCAGACTATGAATTCGAATTCTGCTTTTTGTTTCCGTAGAAATAAAGCGAATGATTTGTGATTTCGATATCAAATATTTCTTCGATCGTTTTTTTGATCGTTTGAATTCTTGGGTCACAAAATTCAATTACTTCTCCAGAATCAGTCATGATAATGTGATCATGCTGTTTGTCGAAATAAGACTTTTCGTAGTAAGCCTGATTTTGCCCAAATTGATGCTTTCTAACCAAAGCGCAGTCTAACAATAACTCAATCGTGTTGTATAAAGTAGCTCTACTCACACGATAGTTTTTGTTTTTCATTTTGATATACAGATTTTCGATGTCAAAATGTTCCTCGCTGTCGTAAATTTCCTGAAGTATAGCATAACGCTCAGGAGTTTTGCGATGCCCTTTTTGCTCAAGATACATTGTAAAAACGTTTTTTACAATTTCTTGATTTCTAGTGTTGTCAGTTGAAATGAGTGTCATATCCGGCAAAGATAAATTTTTATTTTCAATCAATAAAAGTTTCGGGTTTAAAGTTTAGTTATAAATCCCTTATAGATAGGTTAAAAAGTTAGGTTCTGTATTCTCTTGTGACCTTGTCAACACCATCAATTTTCTTAATTGCATTGATCATTTTCTTCAAAATAGTGTTGTTTTTTACAATTACAGCGATCTGACCGTGGAAAATTCCAGCATCTGTACTCAAAGAAATACTTTGAATATTCACGCTCATATTGTTCGAAATTACACGAGTTAATTGGTTGGTAAGTCCTAACACATCCATTCCCGTAATATTGATAATCGCTTTGAATTCTTCTTGAGACGAATCAATCCATTTGGCGCTCATGATTCGGTAAGCATAATTAGACTGCATTCCAATCGCGTTTGGACAATCTTTTTTGTGTACTTTAATACCTTCGTTGATAGTCACAAAACCAAATACATCATCGCCTGGAATTGGGTTGCAACATTGCGATAACTTATAATCCAGCTTATCATGTTCCGTTCCAAAAACCAGCATGTCGTAATTACTGCTGATAACTGGTTTATGAATATCTTCTGAAGCAGTTGTGTCTTTATTTCGTTTAATTTTATTTTTAAAGAAATTGATAAACGAATTGCTTTTCTGCGCTGCGTAGTCTTTCAACTGTTGGTTTTCAATCGCACCAATTCCAACTCTGTAAAATAAATCTAAACTTGTTTTTAATTTAAAAAAGTTGACTAATTCGTTGGTTACTTGTTCGTTAAAAGTAACTTTTAGATGTTTTAATTTTCTAACAAGTAATTCTTTTCCTTCCTCGGCAATTTTTTTAGTGTTCTCGTTAAGAACGTTTTTAATTTTATTTTTTGCTCTCGAAGTCGTTACATATTCCAGCCAGTTTACGGTTGGTTTTTGGTTTGGAGAGGTTATAACTTCAACCTGATCACCACTTTTTAATTCGTGGTTTAGAGGTACTAATCTTCCGTTTACGCGGGTTCCGCGGGTTTTAATTCCAATTTCTGAGTGAATACTAAAGGCAAAATCCAAAGAAGTAGCCCCTTTAGGCAGTGATTTGATTTCACCTTTAGGAGTAAAGACGAAGATTTCTTTAGAATATAAATTCATTTTAAAATCTTCAACAAAATCTACTGCATTGGTTTCAGGATTTTCCAAAGCTTCACGAAGAAGATTCAACCAAGTATCTAAACCGCTTTCTTCTGTTGCTCCATTTTTGTATTTGTAATGTGCAGCGTAACCTTTTTCGGCAATTTCGTCCATACGCTCGCTTCGAACCTGAACCTCGACCCAGCGTCCTTTTGGTCCCATAACCGTAATATGAAGCGCTTCGTAACCAGTTGATTTTGGTGACGAAATCCAGTCACGAAGGCGGCTTGGGCTAGGTCTGTAATGATCTGTTACGATGGAGTATATTTTCCAGGCAATAAATTTTTCGTCATGTGGATCCGCTTTATAAACAATTCGAAGTGCAAATTTGTCGTACACTTCATCGAAGGTTACGTTTTGAGCACGCATTTTTCTACGAATCGAATAAATAGATTTTGGTCGACCTTTGATGATGTAATCTACGCCTTCATTGTCTAGAGATTTCTTTAATACATCAGAAATATCTTTTATATAAGCATCTTGCTCTTCTTTTGTTTCGCGAATTTTGCTTACAATATCATTATAAATGGCAGGTTCTGTATATTTTAAACCCAAATCTTCCAGTTTTGTTTTAATGTTGTAAAGTCCCAAACGGTGGGCAAGAGGCGCATAAATGTATAACGTTTCAGAAGCAATTTTGGTCTGTTTATATTCCGCCATCGAGTCCATAGTTTGCATATTATGAAGACGATCGGCTAGTTTGATTAAAATTACACGAACATCATCATTCAGCGTAAGAATCATTTTTCTGAAATTCTCTGCCTGCATTGAAGCATTTAAGTCTTTTTGAACCAATGAGATTTTAGTAAGACCTTCAACCAATTGCGCTACTTTCGGATTAAATAAGCGTTCGATATCTTCAACCGTTATTGGAGTATCTTCTACAACATCATGAAGTAAGGCCGCAGCGATAGAGGTCGCACCCAGACCAATTTCCGAGGCAACAATTTTTGCAACTGCAATAGGATGAAATATATAGGCTTCTCCCGATTTTCGTCTCTGTTCTTTGTGAGCATCAACGGCGACATCAAATGCTTTCCGAATTAATTTTTTGTCAGTTGGGCTTAAAGTTTGGTAGCTTATTCGAAGTAATTCCTTGTATTCGTGTGCAATAGCTTTATTTTCTTTTTCAATATCTATTTCTGTCATAACGGCATAGTTCAAGTACTAAAAATAAGAATTAGTTTGAATATACACAAGGCTTTACCATTGTAGATTTTAGAGGCTAGATTTTCGATTTTTTCAGAAATAAATTCCAATTTTTTAAATCCCAAATTCCAATGTCAATGTCAAAAATCAAAATCAATTTGAAATAGTTTAGAAGTCCCAAATAAGTATAAAGAGAAGCAAATTTCAAAAAAGGAGCTCAGCGACTTTTAGAAAATCTAAAATCTAAAATCTAAAATCTAAAATCCTCTTTGTCTTTTGGCTTCAAAAATCAAAATAGCGGCAGCGACAGAAACGTTCATACTGTCAATTTCGCCCTGCATTGGGATAATGATGTTCTGTGTTGCCTCGTCACGCCATTGTTGTGTTAATCCTGTGGCTTCTGTACCTACTACCAAAGCGGTTGGAGTGGTAAAATTTTGGGTATGATAGGAAGTTGAATTTTGTAAAGTAGCACTATAGAAATTGATCTTTTTTTCTTTTAAAAAAGCAATAATTTCTTCTGTTGTTCCCGTTGCAATCTGGTTGGTGAAAAGACAACCAACGCTTGAACGAACAATGTTCGGGTTGTATAAATCGCTTTTTGGATTAGCAATTAGAACAGCATCCAAGTTAGCCGCATCGGCAGTACGCAAAACGGCACCGATGTTTCCTGGTTTTTCTAAAGATTCAACGACAAGAATTAATGGATTATCCGATAATTTTAAGTCTGATAGTTTTAAAGATTTGGTTTTGGCTACAGCCAAAATACCTTCTGTAGTATCGCGATAAGCCAGTTTCTGATAAACTTCTTTATTGATTTCTATCAGTTGAAATGGATTTTGAATTAGTTTATTGATTTCTGTTTCAGTAACTAATTCAGGTAGAAATAAAACAGTTTCAATCTCATAACCGCCTTTTATGGCCAATGAAATTTCGCGTTGTCCTTCAATTAAAAATGTTCCGGTTTGTTTTCTGGCTTTGGCTTTTTCTTGTAGTAAAACCAAAGATTTTATAAACGGATTTTGAACTGAAGTAATTTGTTTCATTTTTTTAAGGCTCAAAGTTGGAGAGGGCCAAAGGTACAGAGTTTTTTTCTTCCTGCAAGGTTTTTAAAACCTTGTAGGTTTGTTAAAAAAGGTTAGCCACGAATTTCACGAATTCGCACGAATTATTTTTCTTTCACATTGTGGAAAAAATTCGTGAGAATTCGTGAAATTCGTGGCTAACAAAAAAATTACTCTTCTGTAGAATTGTTTTCTTCTAATAAAGCAGTTTCTTCTTCAGGTCTTGTAACAACTTGATCTTTGCTTCCAAAAAGGAATTTCTTTATGGCAGCAAAAGCAGCGATAATTCCAATTACGATGAACTTTCCGAATTTTGCTAAAATAGCGAAGAATCCAACTTTAGCTAATACTTTTCCAGCCACTAAACCGCCAATTGTCCAAGCTGCAACAGTATCAGTGTCGGCATCGAAATCAAGATATTTATGTCCGTCGTTGAACTCAACACTTTTGATAATACCTGGAATACTCGCTTTTACTTCTGCCAACTGATCTACACCGGCAACAGCAGAAATATTGTACATTCCTTTTCGTCCTAAAACTCTTAAATCGTAATTCAAAGTATGATTTTTGTCTGCTCCAAACTGTAATTCTTTTGCCCAGTGTAATACTTTTAAATTGTTGTCGTAAAATGGTTTAGATGCCCAGCCAATTAATTGCACTTCAGGATAACCTGCCGTTTTTCTTTCCGCATTTGCAGTGGCAACATCTTCTTTCATGGTTTTTAGAAGATCATCATAATCAATATCATCTGCATCATCGTCTTTTACGTAACCGTCACCTTGATAACTGATTACAAACATCCAACTGTCAGCATGTGTAACACCTTTTCCGTCTGGAACAAGAGAACCTAGGATCGATTTGTCTTCGGGATTTCCCCATAAATTAGTTAGTACATTTTGGGTTTGTTCGGCATTTAAAAATTTGAATCCTTTTGGTACATTTAGTGATCCGTCTCCTTCAGGAAGCGTAATTTTTCCTGTTTCATACTTGAACGATTTGTCAATTTTGTCATAAAATGCTTTTAAGGTATCAGGCTCTTGCGCGTTGATTTTTGAAATCGAAAGAATCGATAATAATAGAAATAATAACGTTTTTTTCATTTGGGTTGAATTGGTTAAAAAAATTATTTATGGTTTTGGTTGTATTAGAATAATTCTGAAATCTCTTTTTCGACAGGATGATCGGTTTTAAAATCATATCCCATTATTTTGGCTAAAGTTTGTGCAAATTGTTTTTGGTAGAATTGAGATTCGGTTTTAATCTCGCCTTTTGGTGCAATTTCTGGTCCTATTGCAGCAAACCAAATTTCAGATGCGCCTGGAACGTCGGCACCGTGATCTGTCCATTGTGCTTTTACTTTGTCGCCACGTCCATGATCTACAGTTATAAAAAGAGTAGTTTTGTTTTTGTACTGTGGATTATTTTGAACAAAAGTCCAAATTTCCTGAATCCATTTGTCAACCTGATTCGCCGCATCCAAATATGAACGATATTGTGCATGATGCGCCCATTCGTCAGTTTCGCCATATGCGATATAAAGTACTTTTGGTTTTTTCGTTTTTAGTTCGTCTAAAGCCTGATAATGCGTAAAAACATCCAGACATTCATCCATATGAAAAGGTTTAAACGAATTGTCACGCATTTCATTTAATAACTTTTGAGAGGCAGTTGGTTTGTTTCCGCCGACTTTATCAAAAGCAGAAATTACTGAAAATCCGCTTCTTTCTTCGTTTAGAATTCTGTCAAAAGCATCCCAAGCGCCAAATGCAGCAACTTTTCCTTTCAGCTTAGACTGCTGATTTAAAAATTCGAGAACGTTTACATTCGGATTAGGTTTGTAACTATTTGAATTGACTTTCAAATCCACATTTCCTGTCATGATTTCGCTGTAACCGGGATAACTAAACCAATACGGATTAGCAACATCAACTTTGTTTCCTAAATCTCTATTGCCATAAATCTGTCCTTTCGAAGCGATTTCTGACCAGAAAAAAGGCATGAGTTTTTTACGTGCTTCTTTAATATCTGTATCAGCATATTTTTTATAAATGTAAGCGCTGTCTCCTTGATTGAATTTTTTGTCATTGGCAATTGCAGCATCAATTCCTTTAAAAACTTCCTGCCATCTAAAACCATCTGTAGTGATAATAATGATGTTTTCTGTTTTTTGAGCTAGAGATTTAAGGCTCAATAAAATGGACAGAATAAAAAAAGCTTTTTTCATTACTTATTAATTTGAAATAGAATTCAAAACTAAGTAATTTAATAAAGCAATTTTTACGTGATAACGTAATGTAACTATAAATTAATGCAAGGGAAAAAATGAAATGATTTAAATAAGGCGATAATTAGTTCTTTAAAATTTCGCAACTTTTACAAAATCCCTCTCGACTTAATTTCCAAATATTTATTAATTGCGTCAAGCGTAAGATTTTCGGGCTGTGTTAAAACCGAATGAATTCCGTATTTCTTTAATTCATTGACGATTAAACGTTTTTCGAACATGAATTTTTCGGCAATTACTTTATCGTAAACTTCCTGAATCGTAGTTGTTTTTTTATTGATGATAGAGTTCAGTTCTGTATTTTGAAAGAAAACCACAACCAATAAATGACTTTTCGCAATTCCTTTTAAATAAGGCAACTGACGATTTAATCCATCCATAGTTTCAAAATTGGTATACAGAATAATCAAACTTCTTTGATTGATATTTTTCTTGATATCAACATATAATCGACTGTAATCACTTTCAAAGAAATCGGTTTTTATGTTGTATAAAGTTTCGAGGATTTTCTGCATCTGCGAACCTCTTCTTTCGGCAAAAACTCTATTTTCTACTTTTTTAGAAAAGGCAAAAAGTCCGGCTTTGTCTTGTTTTTTGAGAATAACATTCGATAAAACTAAAGAAGAATTGATAGCATAATCCAATAAACTCAAACCATCAAAAGGCATTTGCATGACACGACCTTTATCAATAGCCATATAAACCGACTGCGATTTCTCATCCTGAAACTGATTCACCATCAAAGAATTTCTTTTTGCAGTAGCTTTCCAGTTTAAAGTTCTTAAATCATCGCCCTGAACATATTCTTTGATTTGTTCAAATTCCATTGTGTGACCAATTCGACGGATTTTTTTAATTCCATATTGAAACAAATTGTTTGAAAAAGCAATTAAATCGTATTTTCTCAATTGAATATAAGACGGATAAGTCGGAACCATCTGATCTTTATCAAAAGTAAATCTTCTGGAAATTAATCTTAACGGAGAAGAAACATAGACATTTAAAGCTCCAAAATGATATTCTCCACGTTCTGTTGGACGAAGGTCATAACCAATTTCTTTTTGTGTTGCTGCTTTTATGGTTTTGATAATTTTAAAATCACGAACTTGAAACTGAAACGGAATTTCATCAATTATTTTAACTGAAACTGGAAAATTATAATGATTTTTTAAATGGATTTTAAATGGATTTAAATCCCCATTAGATAATTTTTCAGGTGTAATTCGTTCTGCTTCCATTCCCGTTCTCGCGGTGAACAGAATTAAAAGATCAAGTGCTAAAAAAGTTCCCAAAGCCAAAACAACAAGCCAAACAGCATTGTACATGTTTGGGAAAATAAAAGCACAAACAAATAATCCTATTATGCCAATCAGCACATAGAAGAAGAAATTATTCAGATATAGACTTTTTATGAATTTCATTTTTTGTTGTTTCAAGT
>NZ_FOMH01000010.1:0-89993 GCF_900112575.1 Flavobacterium phragmitis | reverse complement strand
GTTTTCAGTCTCGGTTTTCAGTCTCGGTTTTCAGTCTCAGTTTTCAGTCTCAGTTTTCAGCTTTCCTGAGACTGTAAACTGCGACTGAGACTGAAAACTAAACCTATCTAGGGATTTCCACCGTTTCAATAATCTGTTTAATGATTTCTGAGCTTGTAATGCCTTCCATTTCACGTTCTGGTGTTACAATAACACGGTGTTGTAAAACTGGAATTGCGGCTTCTTTAATATCTTCCGGAGTTACAAAATCACGTCCGCGGATTGCTGCGAAACCTTTAGACGCGTTTAAAATTGCAATCGAAGCACGAGGAGAAGCTCCTAAATACAAAAAGGCATTTTCTCTTGTGTTTACTACAATTCTAGCAATGTATTCCAATAAATTTTGTTCGACTCTAATTTGTTTTACCAAACCTTGGTATGCTTTAATTTCGTCAGAAGAAAGAATGGTTTTTATTGCATCTAACTTTCCGTGATCTTGTAGAGAATGTTCTCTTTGAATAATTAAAATTTCTTCATTCAATTTTGGATAATCGATAGTGATTTTGAAAAGAAAACGATCCAACTGCGCTTCTGGAAGACGATAAGTTCCTTCCTGTTCAATTGGATTCTGAGTTGCAATAACCAAAAACGGTGCATCTAATTGGTATCCAGATCCGTCAATTGTGATTTGACGTTCTTCCATAACTTCAAAAAGAGCAGCTTGTGTTTTAGCAGGAGCACGGTTGATTTCGTCAATTAAAATTAAATTGGAGAAAATCGGTCCTTTTTTGAATTCAAATTCAGAGTTTTTCAAATTAAAGATTGAGGTTCCTAATATATCAGAAGGCATTAAATCCGGAGTAAATTGGATTCTGCTGAAACCAATATTTAAAGTTTTGGACAATAATTTGGCTGTAATCGTTTTGGCAACACCTGGAACACCTTCTAAAAGAACGTGTCCGTTTGATAAAATAGCCACCAAAAGCTGATCGACCATTTTATGCTGTCCCACAATTACAGTTTCAATCTCTTTTTTAATCGTATTAACATGTTCTAAAAGAGGTCCTAAATTGATTCGGGTTTCAAAATTCACATTTTCATTTGTGATCTCGCCTGATGTTGTATTGATATCGTCCATAATTGGTATGTTTTGTTTTTTTAGCCACAGATTTAAGGGATTAAAAAGGATTTTTATTGAAATGTAATAATTCTGTGTTAATCCTTTAATCTGTGGCAAATATTTTAATTAATGTATAATCTTTTCTATTGCTGTATTTATTTTGATCAAATCTTCTTCAAGACTTCCGTGATAACTATTTCGATGATCATTGATTAGTCTCACGAGATTTTCAATATCTTTTTCATCTTTTCCGGTTTTGTAATGCAATTTCTTTATAAATTCCTCATCTAATTTCGAAGTGTCAATCAAATAATCGGTTCTGATTTTTTCTAAGAAATAAATAATCTTTTTATCAATAATGTTCGTATGATCACCTTCTTGATAATATAAATTTCCAATCGTTTTGGTAAAATCTACAGTCAGATTCTGCAATGGTTTTATAATCGGTACAATGCGCTGTTTTCTTTTGGCATTAAAAATCATAAAAATCAGAATCCCTAAAAGACCTAACAACCAAGCCGATTTCAAAGCGGGTTGGCTGAAAATATAACGCAACGGAGAACTTGAAATTCTTTTATCGTTGAAGCTTTTATTGTACCAGAATACATTTCCTTTTGTAAAATACGAAAGGACATTTTCTGCATATTGGTAATGGTCATTTTTCAGCAGATTATAATTGGTAAATGCCACTGGCTGTGTGTGTAAATACAAAAAGCCGTTTTTGTATGGAACTTCAATAAAATTAATCTGCCGTTTGTTTTTATTACTGTTTTGATAACCTAACACTTTTGTGTTTAAAGTATCTATTTTAGAAAAATAATCGCTTAGGCCTGTATTAAAAGTATATTTTTTGGTGCTGACAATTTTATTGGCCATCCAGACAGAAACATTTTCCGAAGGTAAAAAATCGGTTTTTAGTTCAATCTGTAAAGAATCAAGTAATACTTTTGGAAATGCCCTCATGCTTAAAAAGGCTTTATTTCCATGCGAAACAAAATATAAAATCTCTTTCATAGACTGTTCGTCAATATTGTTCGCTTCAGAAATATTGATAAAAGTACCTCTGATTTTATAGGTTTCGACATTTTCGGCATCGTCATATTGAGCATCTAAAAACTCGTACGGCGTTTGAGTTGAAATTTTTTCTACTTTTTGATTCTTGAAAAAATCTTTGATTTCGTGGTCGAAAATGTATAATCCAAACGGAATTTTATCGTTTACAGAATAAGTGGGAGTCCAGTCAATAGGTTTTGGTTTCCCTTTGTCTGTGAGCAGTACTAAACCGAATATAAAAACGAGAATAGCAATGTATATTTTTACGTTTTTATCCATTGCCAAACATTTTTAAAGCATTTTTAAATCTATTTTGGGTCTTTCTAAACACAATATCATCAATTTCAAATTCGCCATACCAAATGTAGTTGTACAAATAAGAGAGATACATGAATTCTTCTTTGTGAACAGGTTGTTGCAATTCGTATAAATAATCAGAATTGGTTTTTTCGATATCCCATTCAATATAATTGCTTTGTGCCATTACTTTTAAAAGCCATAGATAATAATAGCGGACAGCGATTCTTTTTTCGCCAGCTTCAATGCTTTCTTTGATTAGTTTTTCGAAATCTAAAAGATGAATGTTTTTCTCGGCATCAGAATAAAAAATGGTTTTTTTATTGGCGTTTTTTCCAAAAATCCATCTTCCTTCTTGTTTGGTCAGCGCTTTTGCAATAAAATAAATTAAAGCAACAACTACCAAAACCATAATAACTCTGAATAAAATAACCACAAAGTCAAGTGAGGTTTTAACGCTTTTAAAATTGAATAATTTAGCAAATAGGTTTGCCAGCCAATGTTTAAAATGATCCCACCAGTTTTTTTCAGGAGCTTTGTATTCGTATACAAATTCAGGATCCGTATATTTTTTCTTGAAATTTTTATCGAAATGTTTTGCTGTTACTGGTCTAGAATCAATTTGAATATCCTTTTCGGTATATTTTATAGTACTAATTTTTGGAGGATCTACAGGTACAATGACAGAATCCTGAGCTTTAGAAACACAGCAACAGAAAAGAAAAGATAAAATAAAAAATAATCTTGTCATTGTTTGGTCTTAAAGTTTTGCGGCGGTTAAGGAATTTAATTTTTTGTGCACTATAAAAGGATAAACCAGATAATAAAATGAAATAAGGGCAAGCGTAAATAAAATGATAAAACTGCTTAGCCAATTAGGCATATCAATAGAATATCTAGTAATAAAACCTTCCAGAAAACCGGCACTTATCGTAAAAGGAAAAGTACTCAGGAAAATTTTAAAACTGTTTTTAAAACCAATCTTAAAAGAATTTACTCTGGAAAAAGTTTTAGGAAAAAGAATAGAAGCGCCCAAAATAAATCCTGTCATGGCTTCAATAACAATAGCAAAAATTTCCATAGAGCCGTGAATCCAGATACCTCGTACACTTTTCCAGAAAACATTTTGCTCGTAGAAGAAATATTGAAAAGAACCCAGCATAATACAGTTTTGAAGGAAAACAAAAAAAGTACCTATGCCAGCAAAAATACCATAGAAATAACATTTGGCTCCAACATACAGATTGTTTACAGTAATGCCTATAAAACTTCCCCAATTACTACCGGATCCGTAAACGGCCATTGGATTTCCTTTTTTGATGTTTTCTAAAGTCATATTTACGTACTCGTCCCCTAAAATCAAACGGACAAAGTCTTGATCGTAACGGGCAGATAGTACACCAATAGAAACCGTCACAAAAAATAAAGCAAAGGCATACAATAAATATCTTCTGTATTCATAAACCAACAGCGGAACATCAATCTTAAAGAAATCAATAAACTGATTACTGTCGGTGCGTTTGGTTTTGTAAATCTTTTGATAAATTTGAGAAGCAAGATGGTTGAGATACACAACCGTTTTACTTTTAGGGTAATACGTTTGGGCATACGCTAAGTCATTCATCATTTGAATGTACAAATTAGCTAATTCATCAGGATTTTTTTTAGCTTTACCGAAAATTGCCAGCTCGAATTCGAGCCATTTTTCTTTGTTTTGTTTTATAAAAGCGATTTCTCTCATTGTAGGCTAAAATATAAAATATGTCAGAATTATCTATTAACACGACGCAAAATGTCAAAATAAATTTTATTGCTGCAACTGTAGGCGAACGATTAGGGGCTTTTTTCATTGATATTGCTATCATTGTCTCTTATATTTATACGGTTTCATTGGTTGTTTTTGACCTATTACGGGTTGACCGATTAATGTTTAATTTGGATGGCTGGTCCAAAGGAGCTATTTATTTAATTATCTATTCACCCATAATTGTCTATTCATTAGTTTTAGAAAGTATTTTTGAAGGACAATCGTTTGGAAAGAAACTGGTCAAAATTAAAGTAGTAAAAATCGATGGTTACCAGGCTGGATTTGGTGATTATCTGGTTCGCTGGTTTTTTAGGGTTATCGACTTTTTCAGCTTTTTTGGGCTTCCGGGTTTAATTACGGTCATTACAAGTCAGAAATCACAACGTTTGGGCGATATGGCAGCAGGAACTGCGGTTATTACTTTGAAAAACAAAATTAATATCAGTCATACTATTTTGGAAGAAATTGGAGATGCATATGTACCAACTTATCCTTTGGTAATAAAGCTTTCAGATAATGATATGCGAATCATCAAAGAAACCTACCAAAAGGCAGCTGCTAAAAATGACCATGAAATTATTTACAAACTGGTAGCAAAGATTGAAAGCGTAACAGGAATTAAAAATCAGTCTGGAAATAATAATGATTTTATTCGAGTGATTTTAAAAGATTACAATTTCTATACACAGCACATGTAATAGTTTGGACTAAGAATTGAAAAATGTTTTTTCTTTTGAAGTTATATTTTTTTATATTTAACTGATTGTTAGTTTTTAAGAGTGAAATTAAACTTCGAAAATATGAAAAATAGAAAGCCTTTCCTTATTGTTTTAATGTTGCTTACATTCATTTTTAGTTTCGCTCAAGGCGGAAAAAAATTAGATAAAATTATAAAACGAGATTATCAGATTATTGAATGTACCATTTCAAAAATGTCTGATAAAACAGTAGAATATTCCCTTCCAGGCGAAACATTAATTATTGCTTTAGATATTTCTCAAATTGCTAAAATTGATTTTGCTAGTGGTCGCTCTCAAACTTTTGATATAAGTCCTGGAAATACTACAGCATCAAATTCCTCAATGGTGGTAGCCAGTATGAAGGTCAATACAATAGCAGTTCTTCCAGTTCCGTATTTAAATTCAGATACACAGGAAAGTTCAGAAGAAATGGCAAAATTTGCTCAAAATGATCTTTATAACAAACTTCTCGATAAATCTTCAAATATCCTTCCGCTGACAGTTCAGGATTTAAGAACCACAAATAGTTTATTGCACAATGCAGGAATAGACTATAAAAATATTGACGAAACACCAATCGAAGATCTCGAAAAAATACTTGGCGTAGATAATATTGTCGCAGCAAAAGTTTCGTATACGATTGGTACAACAGCAACTTCGACCACTTATAACAGCGGCAATGCAAAAGTGAGCGACAATAATAAAAAAGTAAAAACAAACGATGTTTCAACTACAACATCAAATAATCAGAGTTATTATTACTATACTGTTTATTTTGATATGTATAAAAATAAAGACAAAATCTACTCTCAAACCCGTAAACCCTTTTTGGCAGTAAAAGACAGCTGGATGGATTCTGTTAGTTATCTATTAAAAAGAAGTCCAATTTATGTTAAAAAATAATTCAAGAAAACGAAATGGAAAAATTCAAATCTAAAATTGACCTATGGCTGGCATTGCTATTAATTATAATTTTTGGATTAGCATTGATACAGTTTGCTTATGATAAAAATTGGATAGGTTTTTCCTTTATGTTTTGTATCAGCGCTTTCATTACACATATGTTTGCTACTACTTTTTATACGATCGAGAGAGACAAACTGCGAATAAAATGTGGCTTTCTTATTGATTTTTCGATTGATATTAAAAATATAAAAAGTATTTCCCAAACTTTCAATGTTTTAAGTTCACCTGCGCTTTCACTGGATAGATTAGAAATTATGTATGGAAAATATGACTCGATTTTAGTTTCTCCGAAAGACAAAATAAGATTTACAGAAGCAATAAAAAGAATAAATTCTGAAGTAGAAATAGTATTAAAAAAATAGGAACAATACTAAAATCTCTGCACCTTTGCATCTTTGTAACTTAATAAAAAATGTTTCACTTACTAGATATTATTGGGACAATGGCGTTTGCTATGTCTGGCGCTTTAACGGCAATGCATAAAAAACTGGATCCGTTTGGGGTTTTTATTATTGCATTTGTGACAGCAGTAGGAGGAGGAACGCTCCGAGATGTTCTGATTGGAAGAACTCCAGTGGGTTGGATGCGTGATATGCAGTACGTTTATGTCATCATTTTAGGTTTTTTTCTGGCAATTCTTTTTAGAAAAAGGTTTGATAAACTAAGAACTTCTTTGTTTTTATTTGATACGATTGGACTTGGGGTTTTTACTTTGATTGGTCTTGAAAGAGGACTTTTGACAGGACTTCATCCGGCAATTTGTATTGCTCTTGGAACGATGACCGCTTGTTTTGGAGGAGTAACTAGAGATATTTTGTGCAACGAAATTCCGAACGTTTTCAGAAAAGAGATCTATGCGACAATCTGTATTTTTGGCGGAATCGTTTTTTTTGGTTTAAGAAAACTCAACCTAAACGAAGATATTTTATATCTGGTTACATCACTTGTGATTATCGTCATCAGACTTTTGGCCGTTAAATACAAATGGCACTTAAAAGCATTTGATCATATGTAGTTTAAAATGACAAAATATACCATAAAAAAATACAGTAAAAACGACTTTTCTATCTGGAACGATTTTATCGATCAGGCTAAAAATGCTACGTTTTTATTTTACCGTGATTTTATGGAATATCATAAAGATCGGTTTGAAGATTTTTCACTTTTAGTGTTTGAGGAAGAAAAACTAAAAGCCGTTCTTCCTGCTAATAGGAAAGGAAATGTGGTTTATTCTCATCAAGGTTTAACTTATGGAGGGTTGGTTTTTTCTGCTAAATTAAATGCTGAAAAAGTAGAATTGATTTTAGATGAAGTTTTAGTTTTTTTGAAAGAAAACAAGGTAGAAACTTTGTATTATAAACCAATTCCAAATTTTTATTTTTCAGAAGGAAATACAGCAATCGAGTTTTTTTTATTGAAAAGAGGAGCGGTCTTAGAGCGAAAAGAAATGAATCTGGCAGTTAATTTATCGATTCCATTAAAAATTTCGAAAAGCAAATTAAAACACTTTCGAAGAATTGAAAACCTTGATTTGGATATAATCGAAGAACAGAATTTTGATCCCTTTTGGGTAAAAGTTTTAGAACCTAGATTATGGGAAAAACACAATGTGAAACCAGTTCATTCTATAAAAGAAATAAAATTTTTAAAATCGAAATTTCCTCAAAATATAAAACAGTATTCAGCATATACAAATAATGAAATCATAGCTGGAATAACCATATTCGAAACAAAAAATGTCGTAAAATCGCAATATGGAGCAACCTCTAAGATAGGTGAAAAATTGAGAGCTTTAGACTTTTTATTCATTAATTTAATTCGGAAATACAAAGACAAGGGAAAGTTTTTTTTGGATATGGGAATTGTTGATGAAAATAATGAGTCAGGATATAATAATGGACTTTTGAAACAAAAAGAAGAATTAGGCTGTACTGTTTACAGTCAGGATTTTTATAAAATTGAAATAAAGTGATATCTTTTTTAGACCTAAAAAAAATAAACGAACCGTATGAAACTGCTTTTCAGGAAAAACTAAAAGCGGTTTTAGATAGTGGCTGGTATATTTTAGGAAAAGAAGTGGAAACTTTTGAAAAAGCTTTTGCCGAATATTGCAATTCAAAATATTGCATTGGAGTGGCAAACGGATTGGATGCTTTAACTCTTATTTTTAAAGGATATATCGCGCTAGGAAAACTGCAGAAAGGAGATGAGGTTATAGTTCCTGCTAATACTTATATTGCCAGTATTTTAGCTATCTTACAGGCAGATTTGGTTCCGGTTTTAGTCGAGCCAAGATTAGAAACTTATAATATAAATCCGGATTTAGTTGAAGAAAAAATTACTTCAAAAACAAAAGCAATTTTAGCCGTTCATCTATATGGACAATTGGCCGAAATGGAGAAAGTAAATGAAATTGCATTAAAACATGATTTAATTTTAGTAGAAGATTGCGCACAATCTCACGGAACAATTAACAATAAACAATTAACAATAAACAATTTAAAAAGTGCTGCCGCATTTAGTTTTTATCCAGGAAAAAACCTTGGGTGTTTAGGAGACGGTGGTGCCATTACAACAAACGATGCTGAATTAGCAAAAGTGCTTTTTTCACTTAGAAATTATGGCTCCGAAAAAAAATATGAGAACAAATATATTGGCGTAAATTCAAGATTAGACGAATTGCAGGCTGGTTTTTTAAACTTGAAATTGCCGAATTTAGATACGGATAATCAGAAAAGAAGAAATATTGCAAAACGCTATTTGGCTGAAATTAAAAATGAAAAAATAGAATTGCCGTTTTGGGATTTTTCGAATAATCATGTTTTTCATTTGTTTGTGATTCGAACGAAAAACAGAGGAAATCTTCAGGAATATTTAACCCAGCATAATATCCAAACCTTAATTCATTATCCGATTCCTCCACACAAACAAAAAGCTTTTGTGAAATGGAATAATTTGTCTTTTCCTATCACCGAAAAGATTCACAATGAAGTTTTAAGTTTACCGATGAGTCCGGTTTTAACAGCATCTGAAGTAGAATTTATTATAGAAGTTTTAAACCAATACTAAATTGAATTTCTACAGAAAAATAATCCAAACCAGTTTGTTTAAGATTACTTCTTTGAACAGTTTGAGTGTGGCTCTAAAAATTGGAATTGGTTTAATTACTTCTAAAATTTTAGCTGTTTTTGTTGGCCCAAGCGGAATGGCTTTAGTTGGTAATCTTCGGAATTTTTTAACTTCGTTAGAAAACATTTCGACTTTAGGTTTCCAAAATGGCATTGTAAAATATGTAGCCGAAAATGAAAAAAGTAAACAAGAATTTCAAAAAATAATAACGACTGTTTTTATAACTCTCCTAGTTACAGCACTTTTTTTAAGTGGTATTTTGTTCTTTAACGCCGGTTATTGGAACACTAGAATTTTTGGAAGCAATACGGAGTATTTACTTGTTTTTAAAGCTCTGTCGCTGGTTTTACCATTTTATGTAATGTCTATTTTTTTTATTGCTGTAATTAACGGTTTGGGCAAGTTTCAAAAGGTAATTGGAATCAATATCATTGGAAATACAATTGGGTTGTTAGTTTCAATTTTTTTGATTTTGCAATTTAAAACAGTTGGCGCGTTGTTAGCTACTATAGTCGCTCCAGCGTTATTGTTTTTTGTAACCTTTTATTTGATTCAAAAAGAGATTAAGATTTTTCAAATCATAAAACTCCCTTTTTTTGATTTTCAAGTCTTAAAAAATCTTTCTTCATATTCCTTAATGGCTTTGGTGTCATCAGTTTTTGGACCAATTGTATTTTTAGCAATTCGAAATCATATTATTCAGGATTTAGGAATTGAACAGGCTGGATATTGGGAAACCATAACACGAGTTTCAACTTATTATATGCTTTTTGTGAGCACTATCTTGACGGTATATTTTTTACCGAAATTGGCAAAAGCATCCACTTTGTCAGAAACCAAAACGGTTTTTTGGCAGTATTATAAAGTTATCCTGCCTCTTTTTGTTTTGGCATTAACAGTACTTTATTTTAGTAGATATTTTGTTGTAGAGGTTATTTTTACCAAAGAATTTTTACCCGTTACCAATTTATTTTTCTGGCAGCTTTTAGGAGATGTTTTTAAAGTCTGTTCCTTAATTTTAGGATATCAGTTTTTTGCTAAAAAATTAACAACAGCTTTTATAATTACCGAATTGTTTTCTCTGTTGCTTTTGTATTTTTTGAGTTTGTTTTGTATTAAAGTGTTTCAAATAGAAGGAGTTGTGATAGCTTATGCCTTTCAAAATTTAATCTATTTTATTGTACTTTCTATATATTTCAGAAAAAGTCTTTTTTAGTTATCGTTCCATTTCTGAATATATTTCTGAGCAATTTTTATATAATGATGTTCCCTTTCGATAAAAACTCTGGCACGTTTACCGATGGCTATAATCTCTTCGGGATTTTCAATTAAAGAAGACAATTCATGGACTAAATAATCCACATTTGGAATAGCATTAATACAGACTTTTTCCGAAAGATTATAATATTCCATAAATTCAGTTTCAGCATTGGTAAAAACAACTTTCCCTTTTGCCATTGCCTCTAGTGCATTGTATCCCTGATCGTATCCGTAAATTTGATCTAATAGAATATGAGAACGATTATAAAGATTAATATATTCTGAATATGGAACACTGCGAACAGTAATTATTTCTATTTTAGAAGGATATTTTTTCTGAATAATTTCTAAAGCTTTTTCAAAATAATCATTTCCTTTTTTAAAATAATTATCATTGTTGATACCATGAAAAATAATGATTTTGTCCTCAATATTGATTGGTTCAAATTGAAGTTTATCAATGTTTATTGGGTTTGGAATTAAACCTAAATAGTTATCATTTCCTTTTAACGGAAAATGATAATCCAAATCAGAAGCTATAATTCCGTTACAGTTTTTATAAATAAACTGATGAAGTTTTAAAAATGATTTACGACGAAATTTTAAAGCATTTGAGAAAGATTTTCCATCAATTTTTTTGTTCAGATATAACTGAATTACAGATTTAAAAGAAGGATTTTCGAAACAATATTTCACGTTCAAATAATCAAATCCGCAACTTAATAAAAACAGCTTTTGATTGTTTTTTAAAAGACTAGAAATAATTTTCTTTTCAAAATAAGGAAGACAATGAAAACTGTTTTCGTTTATTAATTGTACCACATCAAAACCGGAACATTCTTTTTCGAATTTCAAGTATTGACGATAAGTAAAATAAGAGCTGATATCGAATCCAGTAAGTTTATAAACGGCAACTTTTATCTTTTTCAGCAAACTATTATCCCATTTTTTTTGAATAGGATAATCGACAGGAAAATTTTTAAAACCATCATTTTGGCCAATAATAAAAACATCGTGGCCCAATGCAAGCAAACCATCTTTTAAAGAATTGTGCAGATGACTGTATTCTCCTACCAGTAAAACTTTCATTTATATGTATATTTGACAAATATATTTACTTTTTTGGTCAAAACATGAATAAAAAGAAAGTTGCCGTTGTTTCAAATTCTTTAGGAAAAGGAGGAGCAGAACGTTTCGCGGCTTTATTGACTTTTATGCTCGAAAAATCAGGTTTTGAAGTACATTCTGTTATCGTAAATGATGTTGTAGATTATTCTTTTACAGGAAACTTGTTTAATTTAGAAAAAGAAAGTTCTCATTATGTATCTTTTTTTAGAAAACTAAAAAAAGGCATTTTACTTCGTCGTTATTTAGTCCAGAATAATATCGAATTTGTAATTGACAGCAGAACCAGAAATGTCTTGCTTAGAGAATTGATTACACGATTTATTTATAGAGACAGTAAAATCTTTTATATTGTTCACAGTTATAATTTTCTGAATTATTTTCCTGTTTCAAAGTTCTGGTCAAAAATCATTTATAAAAATGCCGAAGCGTTAATTTGTGTTTCAAAAGCAATTGAACAGAAAGTAATGCAGCTTTATGAATTAAAAAACACAATTACAATTTATAATCCTTTTTTCATTTCGAAAGAAGAATTGAAAAAAGAGGCTTTTGAACCCAAAAAAGTCATTTTGTTTTTTGGACGATTGGACGAAAATGTCAAAAATTTCTCTTTGATGCTGGAAGCTTTCTCATTTTCAAAAGTTTTTTTAAAAGGTTATCAACTTCATTTAATGGGATCCGGAAATGATTTGGATTTTATTCAACAGAAAATAAAAGATCTGGATTTGAGCGATTTTGTTGAAATTCTTTCTTTCAAACAAAATCCTTACCATGAAGTTCGCGAGGCAAAATTTACAATTTTGACGAGTCATTACGAAGGTTTTCCTATGTCTATTGTAGAATCTTTAGCCTTAGGCACACCTGTTTTAGCGGTCGATTGTAATTCTGGGCCAAGAGAAATCATTCAAAATGAATTTAATGGTCTGCTTGTCGAAAATTATAATAAAGAAGCATTGGCATTGGCAATAAATAGATTTGTGGATGACGACGAATTATATGATTTTTGTAAAAACAATGCAGCTCAAAGTGTTTCGCATTTATCTCTAAAAAATATTTCTGAACAATGGAAAAATCTTCTAATCAATCCAAAATAACTACGGTTTCAGATATTCGTTTGATCGAAATTCCGAAGATTCAAGATAGAAGAGGCAACCTTTCGGTTATTGAAGGAGATACCATTCCGTTTGTTTCAAGGAGAGTATATTATCTGTACGATGTCCCAAGCGGAAGCAAGAGAGGAGGACATGCACATAAAGGACAACAGCAATTTTTAATTGCGCTAAGTGGCAGTTTTGATGTGATTTTGAAAGACGGAAAAAACAAACAAGTCATAACTTTAAATAAACCCAATATAGGACTGCTTATTGTTCCAGGGATTTGGAGAGAAATTCAGAATTTTTCTTCTGGAAGTGTATGTTTGGTTTTATCTTCTCATGAATTTGAAGAAGAAGATTATATCCGTGAATACAAAAAATATAAATTATTTAAAGACAGATGATTGCAATCCTAAATTAGCAAGTTGTGTTTTAATTGGAATTAAACTTTTTAAAACAAACGGAGGAAGACGTAGCAAAATACGTTTTTTAAGACTTATATTTTTTAGATTAATGGGCTGATAATATTTTTTGAAGAGCTCTTTTTTTCCTGCAATTTTACTTTTTATGGCGAGTGAAAAACGATTTAAATCGAGAAAGATTTTCAAATCTGGATTTGTTTTTTCTGCTTCTTCAAATTTTGAAAAATCGGGCTTCTTATCTATCCATTGATTGTTTTTAGAAAGACTTTTATCATCGTAAACATAACGAGCTAATATTTTCCAAGAAAAGACAACAGGGTAGAGAAGTCCTATTCTTATCCACAAATCAGTGTCCTGACCGCTTTTAATTTTGGTGTCAAAGTTGCCTGCTTTCTCAAAAACGGTTTTATGAAAAACAGCACATGAAGTGCATAGGACAGTTTCTTTTAAACTGGCTTTAAAGTAATTTACAATTTCAATTTCACTTTCAGATTTAACAATAGAATATTGGGCAGGAATTGTTTTCTTTGAAGTATCAAATTCAATTGCAGCCGAAAAGACGTTTTGTTCTGGAAAAGCCTTTATATTAGCAAACATAGTTTCTAAAAACATCGGATACCAATAATCGTCTGCATCCAAAAAAGTTATAAAATCGGCATTCGCTTTTTCTATTCCGTAATTTCGGGCTGTCGAAGCGCCTTCATTTTTTTTAGTGAAATAGTGAATCCTAAAATCTTTAAACTGCAGTATTTTTTCTTCGCTTTTATCAGTAGAACCATCGTTTACAATAATGATTTCAAAATCCTGAAAAGTTTGATCTAAAACACTTTGTATCGTATTTTCGATAAAATTTTCCTTATTGTAAAGTGGAATTATGATAGAGAAAAAAGCCATTTAGTTGTCTCAAAAAAAGTTTTAACCGCAAATATAGTTATGAATAGTTTTTTTTGCCACGAATTTCACAAATTGGCACTAATTATTTTTCTTTATCAATTTCACAAATTAAAAATTAGTGAGATTGCAGTACAATAGACAAAGTTTGGATTAGTGTAATTTGTGAAATTCGTGGCGAAAAAAAACTTTAGGCACAGACTTCAAGAAAGTCCGTTTGGGAACTTTGACAAAGAGTTGCTAACTTTTTCCTACTGATTTCATAGATTTAAAAGAGAGTTAGATAGAATTACACAAATTTTCGCAAATTAATTTGTGCGAATTTGTGGTTAGATTAAGGTTTTGCTTTATACTGGTTTACTTTGATTTTAAAGAACTGAAATATCCCAGTTTATAAATGTCAAAGAGAAATAGCGACGGATTTTTCGAAACTAAATTTCGTTCGATTTTTGATTTTAATTTTCGAAAAATAAAATAAAATACAGAAAACAATTTAGTCATTTTTAGCAGTTCAAATGAGGCAATAATCCTGCTTTCATTTATTGAAATCTTGTTTTGTTTATTTAGAAAAACCAGATTTTCTAAAGCCGTTTTCGTTTTGTTTAAGAATACAATTGAAGTTTCCAGATTTAAATGAAAAACAGGGTTTTCAATGTGTTTAATTTCAATATGATTTGATTTTAAAACAGCAAAAAAAAGTAAATCTTCATAACCGTATTGTGTTATGGTTTCATCAAAAGGATAGCGAACTGCAATCTCCTTTTTGATTAATAAGTTAGAAACCAAAGCGGATTGAGACGGGTTTTGGTTTCTTTGAGAAATGTTTAAGGCTTCTCTTTCTTTACCATAACTCCAGCGTAAAAGAAACTCTTCAGCTGGTTTTTTGTTTTCGTAGACAATACCGCCAAAAACAACTTTTGGATTGTTTTTTAATTCTGAAATATAATTCAAAATAAAATTATGATGTACAGGAATTGTATCAGCATCCAGAAAAAGCAGATTTTCATAAATTGCTTTTTGTGCCAATACATTTCGAATTGCACTTCGCCCGATATTTTTTTCTAAAATAGAAAAAGAACAGTTTTGAAATTGATTAATTCTTTGGTTTTCAATTGTAAATTCTTGCGAAGCATCGTCCAAACAAATAATTTCAAAAGGAATGTCACAATCCGAAATTTGATTATGCAGGATTTCTACAAGCTTAAAAATGTTGTAATTGTAAACCGGAATTAAAACGGAAAGCATTACACGCTTCTTTGCACCACTTCGAAGATTCTTTCATCTTCACATTTCAATGTTTTAGAAGGGAATTTCATCAATAAAGCGTAATCGTGCGTTGCCATGATAACAGTTTTTCCGTTGGCATTGATGGTTTTTAATACTTCTAAAACTTCAGAACTCGTTTGTGGATCAAGATTTCCGGTTGGTTCGTCTGCCAAAATAAATTCCGGATCATTAAGCAGTGCTCTTGCAATAGCAACACGTTGTTGTTCACCACCGGAAAGCTGGTGAGGCATTTTGTTCAAGAAGTTGATCATTCCAACTTTATTCAAAACTTCATCGATTTTATGTTCCATTGCTTCTTTTTCTGTCCATCCAGTTGCTTTTAGAACAAAAAGCATGTTGTCTTTAATAGAACGGTCTGGAAGCAGTTTAAAATCCTGAAATACAATTCCGATTTTACGTCTCAAGTACGGGATATCTTTTTCTTTTAAAGTAGCCAAATCAAATTCTACAATATGTCCCTCTCCTTCAACTAACGGTAAATCAGCATATAAAGTTTTTAGGAAACTACTTTTTCCAGAACCTGTTTTCCCGATGATATAGATAAATTCACCGTGTTTAACATCCAAATTAATGTGAGAGATAATTTTTCTTCCTTCTTGATATATAGTGACTTCTTTGAGAGATAGTACGGTTTCTGACATAATAAAATTGATTTGAATGGTAAAAGTAATAAGTTAACGGTTCTATTCAAAATAAATTTCAATCATTTCTGTGAGAAATTTCAAAAAATGAAAATACTTTCAAGCAGCAAGAAAAAATGGAATAATAGTTGTGCAGGAAAAAAAATCATTTTAGAAAGTTTGAGAACCAATCTTTTGGCGTTTTGGAGCAACAAAAATCACAGCAGTTTAAATTTTTGTTCATAATAAAACGGCAAAACGTTTCGTTATAAACCGTATAAAATGATACATTTGAATACTAAATATAACTAAAATGCGTAAACTTTCCTGGTTCTTTTTATTCCAAATCATCCTTTTATCGACGACAGTTTCGGCACAAAAATCAGCTATATATACTTACGATTTAAAGGATTTTGACAAAGCACTGGCTTTATATAATGATAAACAATATGCTTCGGCACAGCTTATTTTTGAGCATGTTAAAAATACTGAAGTTACTGAAGAAGTAAAGTCAGACTGTGCCTTTTACATTGCCAATTGTGCGATAAGAACCAACAAAGCAAACGCGGATGCATTGGTGGAAAAATTCGTTAACGATTATCCAACCAGCACCAAACAAAATCAAGCTTATATCGAAGCTGCACAGTTTTTCTTTGAACAAGGAAATTATCCAAAAGCATTGCAATGGTTTGATAAAGTAGACGAAAGTTACATGAGTAGAGCGGAGTCTGATAAATTCAACTTTATGAAAGGCTACAGCTATTTTAATGCAAAAAAGAAAAAAGAAGCGACTAACTATTTTAATAAAGTGGTAAATTCTAAAGAATATGGTTCTCAAGCCAAATATTATTTAGGATTCATGGCTTATGAAGGCGACGATTACAAAGAAGCAACCAAATATTTTGATGAGGTTTCTGGCGAAGAAAAGTACAAAGAGAAACTTTCATACTACCAAGCCGACATGAATTTCAAGCTTGGTAATTTCCAAAAAGCAATTGATTTAGGTCAGACAGCCATGTCTAAATCCAATGAAATGGAAAAATCAGAATTGAATAAAATTATTGGAGAAAGTTATTTCAACTTAAAACAATACGAAAAAGCGATTCCTTATTTAGAAAAATATGCAGGTAAAAAAGGAAAATGGAACAATACCGATTTTTATCAGTTAGGATATGCTTATTACGAGCAGAAAAACTACGAAAAAGCCATTTCTCAATTCAACAAAATTATCGAAGGGAAAGATTTCGTAGCACAGAATGCTTACTATCATTTAGGTTTAAGTTATTTGAATATCGGTAAAAAACAAGAAGCTTTAAATGCTTTTAAAAATGCTTCTGAAATGGATTTCAATGCACAAATTCAGGAAGATGCCGCTTTAAATTATGCTAAATTAAGTTACGATATTGGAAATGCTTATCAGGCAGTTCCTGGGATTTTATTGGATTTCTTAAAAAAATACCCAAACAATTCAAGTCGTTCTGAAGTAGAAAAACTATTGGTAGATTCTTATATTTCTTCTAAAAACTACAAAGAAGCTCTGGCTTTATTAGAAAAAAACAGAACTGCTGAAAATAAAGCAGCTTACCAAAAAGTATTGTTTTACCGTGGCGTAGAATTGTACAATGAATCCAATTATCAGGATGCGGGTAAAATGTTCAGAAGTGCCATCAGCGAACAAAAAACACCTGAATTTACTGCTCGTGCGACTTTCTGGAAAGCAGAAACAGAATATCTAAATGATGATATGCAGAATGCTTTATTAACGTATAAGCAATTTGCCGGAATGTCTGCTGCAAAATCTACAGACGAATATAAAAACATCAATTACAATATTGGTTATACTTACTTTAAGTTGAAAGAATATGACCAAGCTGCGAATTCTTTTCAGGCTCAGATTGATAATTCTCCTTCAGATAAAGTACGTTTAAACGATTCTTATTTACGTTTGGGAGATTGTCGTTTCGTGACTTCAAAATACAGCGCTGCAAACGAAGCGTACGGAAAAGCAATCGCAGCAAAAGGTGTTGATGCCGATTATGCTCAGTTTCAAAAAGCACTTTCTTATGGATTTATGTCTAACAATACTAAGAAAGTAGACGAATTGAACAACTTCCTTCAGATGTATAAAAAATCATCTTATCGTGACGATGCTTTGTTTGAATTAGGAAACACTTATGTGGCAGACAAGAAAAACGATCAGGCAATCAAAACGTATGATCAGTTAATTTCAGAATATCAAAACGGATCTTTTACTTCAAAAGCAATTTTGAAACAAGGTTTGATTTACTACAACTCAGATCGTGATCAGCAGGCTTTAACGAAATTCAAAAAAGTAGCAGCTGAGTTTCCAAAAACTCCGGAAGCCTTAGAAGCAGTTGCAACAGCAAGATTAATCTATGTGGATTCTGGAAAAGTGGATGAATACGCAACTTGGGTTAGAACTTTAGATTTTGTTGAAGTTTCAGATGCTGAATTGGATAACGATACTTACGATGCAGCCTTTAAACAATACAGCCAAAACAATAGCAAAACTGCGATTACAGGATTTGCGGGTTATGTTAGTAAATTCCCTTCTGGATTACATGCTTTAGAAGCGAATTTTTATTTAGGACAGCTTTATTATGCGGAAGGTTCTGAAACGAAATCAACAGCAAATTATCAATATGTTGCAGATCAGCCAAGAAATGAATTTACTGAACAAGCTTTAAACAGATTGGCTCAGATATATCTAAAAGCGAAAGATTGCGATAAATCGATTCCAGTTTTAAAACGCTTGGAAAGCGAAGCAGATTATCCGCAGAATAAAACTTTTGCTCAGGCAAACTTGATGAAATGTTATTATGACAAAAAAGATTATGATAATTCGGTTGTTGCTGCTGAAAAAGTGCTGGAAAATCCAAAATCGGATGCAGGAGTAAAAGCCGATGCGCAAATTATTGTAGCTCGTGCCGCAATTCAAACTGGAAATGAAGATAAGGCAAAAACAGCTTATGCTAAATTATTGACTACTTCTAAAGGAGAATTAGCAGCAGAAGCCTTGTATTATGATGCTTATTTTAAAACTAAAGAAGGGAAATATGATGCATCGAATACAGCGGTTCAGAAATTAGCAAAAAGCTATTCGGCTTATAAATATTACGGAGCGAAAGGTTTGGTACTAATGGCGAAAAACTTCTACGGATTAAAAGACAGTTATCAAGCGACTTATATTTTGGATAATGTAATCAACAATTTTACAGATTATCCGGATGTGGTTGAAGAAGCGAAAAAAGAATTGAGTGCTATTAAAGCGGAAGAGTCAAAAACGAATTCGTCGATTAATAGATAGAAAAAAGAAAATAGAATATAGAAAAAAGAAAATTGATTGATTAAAGATTAGAAAGTCTATTCTCTATATTCTATGTTCCATTTTCTAAAAAAAAAGAAAAAAAATGAGTTTACCTTTTTATATAGTTGATGTTTTTGCCGATAAAAAATATGCCGGAAATCAGTTGGCGGTTTTTTTAGATGCAGAAAATTTAAGTTCACAGGAAATGCAACAGATTGCTCGTGAAATTAATTTTGCCGAAAGCACTTTCATTACAAAATTAGACAAGGAAAAGAATAAGGCGGAAATCAGAATATTTACTCCGGCGCATGAAATCCAGTTTGCAGGACATCCAATAATTGGAACTTCATGGGTTTTGATGAATAAGGTATTTGAAAATGCTCCATCAGAAATAAAATTAGAAGTTCCGATTGGTCCGATTGCAATTCATAAAGCGGATGATTTGATTTGGTTGAAAGCGGCGCAGCCAAAGTTTTGGGATGTTTTTGCAAAAGAAGATTTCCCGTCTTTCAGCAACTTGACAATTGATGATTTTGATAATCAATATTTAATACAAGAAGTGACTACCGGAAGTGCCTTTGTAATTGTTCCGTTAAACAGCAAAAGAGCCTTAGAGAATTTAGTTTTAGATAAAGATAAAACCGATAAATGGCTGAAACAGCATTGTAAAACAGATCATAGAGGACTGTATTTTTATAGTTTCGAAGATTTGAAGCTGGCAACCAGAATGTTATGTGTAGAAAATAATCAATTAGTGGAAGATGCTGCAACAGGAAGCGCCAGTACCTGTTTACAGGCATATCTTTTAAAATATCATTCTCCACAAATTGAAGTGACAAACCATCAGGGAGATTACATTGGTCGTCCGTCTGAAATCTATTTTAAAGGAAAACTGGAAAATGATCAGTTTGATATTAAAATTGGAGGAAAAGCTCAATTTGTAGCCAAAGGGGAGTGGGAAGCCTAATTGATTTTAGAATGTAGATTTTAGATTTAAGAAAAAAGAAAATAGAATATAGAGAATAGAACAAAGAGTTTGAGTAAAAGAATTGAGATATAGCAATAAGTCTATTCTTTATATTCTTTTCTCTATCCTCTTAAAAAGAAGAAATATGAAATTAAATTGCCAGTATAAAATTATCGTTTTACTAGTATTATTTGCTGTCCAGCTTTCGTTTTCGCAAGTTAAGAAAAACGAAAGTATCGGAACGGAAACTGTAAATGTTGTAAAACCATATTCGCCTACTATTTCAGATGCTTTTAAAGTAAAAGAAAACCCTTCGCTTGACGACAGCGGTAATCAGCCGAAAGAAGTAATTAAATACAGTATTTTGTCTGTTCCTGTGGCTTCAACGTTTACGCCTTCTAAAGGAAAAGCGGCAGGTGTTGAAAAAGCTAAAAAAGAAAGGTTGTTTAATAATTACGCCACAGTAGGAGTTGGAAATTATGGAACTTTGAATGGAGAATTATTTGTGAATCAGGATTTAGGAAATAACGATTATGTGGCGGGAATGTTTCGTCATCATTCCTCTCAGGGTGGCATTAAAGATGTAGAATTAAATGATGAATTTTATGATACGGCAATTAATGTAGGCTACGGTCAAAATAATAGAGATAACAATTGGAATGTTGATTTAGGATATCAAAATCAAATTTACAATTGGTATGGACTGCCAGCTGATTTTGGGTCGACAATTCCAGCACAGCGTTATGATTTAATAAACAGTATTAATCCTGATCATTCTTATAATACAATTTGGTTAGGCGGAAATGCTGAATTTACAGAAAGCATTTTTAGTAATCTTGCAGCAAAATTTACTCACTTTTCAGATAGTTATTCTTCATCAGAAAATAGATTTTTCGTAAAACCGACTTTTACTGTTAATGTAATGGATCAGGCAATTAAAACCAATGTAATTGTAGATCATGTAAGCGGTTCTTTCAAAAATAACTATTTACAGGATAATACAGAGGCTGTAAAATATGGTTTTACCAATGTTGGAATTGAGCCAAGTTTTGTAATTCATGAAAACGATTGGACTTTAGAATTAGGAGCAGGAGTTTTTTACAGCGGAGATACAGAAAATAGCGGTAATAAATTTTATCTGTATCCAAAAGTAAATGCTTCTTATAAATTGGTTGGCGATTTAATGATTTTCTATACAGGAGTTGATGGAGGTTTAAAACAAAACTCTTATGCTGATTTTGTAACCGAAAATCCGTTTTTGTCACCGACTTTGAATATGCGACCTTCAAGTACGCAGTATAATGTTTTTGCAGGTTTGAAAGGAAAACTGGCAAACAATGTGAATTATAATTTGACTGGTTCGTATTTGAATGAAAAAGACAAAGCATTGTTTAAAGCGAATGATTATACAGAAGTAATTACGAACGAAGATTATGCTTTTGGAAACTCATTTGGTGTAGTGTATGAAGATATTAGAACATTACGTTTTTATGCAGAATTAAAAGCTGATTTCTCTCAAAATGTAACTTTTGGAATCAACGGAACATTTAATAGTTACAATACGGATAATGTTGTTGAAGCATGGAATTTGCCAACAATGAAATTAAGTTCAACTTTAGACGTTAATATTACGAAGCAGTGGTATGCGGGATTGAATGTGTTTTATGTGGGAGAAAGAAAAGACATGCAGTCAAACACGGCACTTACAACAGATCCGCAAGTTGTAACTTTAAAAAGTTATTTTGATGCTAATGCTCATCTAGGATATAAATTCAACGAACGTTTGACGTTTTTCTTGAAATTAAATAATATAGGAAATCAGGCTTACGAAAAATGGCTGAATTATCCAGTACAAGGTTTCCAAGTTTTAGGAGGTGCAAATTATAAATTTGATTTTTAAAGGTTAATAGCCGCGAAGGCACAAAGACGCAAAGTTTTTTTGCCACAAAAATACCAGGGCACAAAAACATTTTAAATGAAAGTGCCTTTTTTTTTCAGCCATGAACTCATGAATTTTTTGGAGTAGATTCGTGAATTCGTGGCTGTTTTTTTTATTTTTATAGTTATGGAAATTAAATTACGTCAAGAGAATGTAAACGATTTTGAAAGTGTTTTTCAATTGATAGAAAAAGCTTTTGAAAAAGAAGAATACAGTGATCATAAAGAACAGTTTCTAGTAGAAAGGCTTAGGAAATCGAATGTTTTTATTCCTGAATTATCTATTGTAGCAGAACTTGAAGGTGAAATCGTCGGACATATTTTATTTACTAAATTAAAAATAGTAAATGATGCTGATTCATTTGAGTCATTAGCATTGGCGCCAGTTTCAGTTTTGCCAGAGTTTCAGGGAAAAGGAATTGGGGCAAAGCTTATTCTTTATGGGCATGAAGTTGCAAAAGAATTAGGATATAAATCCATTATTTTGCTAGGACATCAGGATTATTATCCAAGATTCGGATATGAGCTTTGTGAAAAATACAATATCAAAATGCCGTTTGATGTGCCGGCTGAAAATTGTTTGGCAATAGCGCTGACAGAAAATGGTTTAAAAGGAATAAGCGGAGAAGTAGTATATCCAAAAGAATTTTTCGAATAAGATTAGAAAAAAAATCACTTATCTTAGCGCCTTAGTACGTTCGTGGCAAAAAAAAACTTAGCACCTTAGCCACTTAGAATCTTAGCATCTTTAAAAAAATGACTTTCAAAGAAAAAATATACACTCACTACACACAAATGGTTCAGGACAGAATTGATGTTTTCAAAGACATGATTTCCGGTTTGACCGAAGATTCAAAAAATGATGCCAAAGGTTCTGCTGGTGACAAACACGAAACAGCCTTGTCGATGATGCATATCGAGCAGGAAAAATTGACTACTAAACTGAAAGAAGCGATTGAGCAAAAAAGCATTTTAGATAAAATCGATTCGTTGAAATCTACTGAAAATATTGTTTTGGGAAGTTTGGTAAAAGCAAACGGCATCTATTTATATGTTAGTGTCGCTCTTCCTAAAATAGCAATTGATGGAATCAATGTGATTGCACTTTCTCCGCAATCTCCTTTAGGAAATCATTTAATGGGAAATAAGGCTGGATTTCAGTTTGAAATTAATAAGACGCATTATACGATTCAAAGTGTTGAGTAATCTTATTAACTAAGTCTAGAACTTTGTCAAAGTTGAATTAACCTCAAAGTATTCTTCATAATCTTTTCATTTCTAGGAACGAGACCCGAGTGATAGCGAATAGGCGAAGCAAATCTTCGAAAGTAACTCCGCATAGTATATTGCCAATCTTTGTTTTTTGTTAAATATAGCCCGTGGTTTCAACCACGGGACGCAATGTATAAAACGTGTCCCGTGGTTGAAACCACGGGCTATATTTGATAAACGATTGTGGAATTTATAATTTTAGAACAGTTTGATGTTGTCTCTTTACGAATTCTTCATTGATGCCGAAATAACTCAAAATTTAATCCAAAAAATCACTCTAAACTTTCAATTTCAAACCAGTTTTGGATCCCAAATTAAAATTTTCAAGTTTCGAGCTTATTTTTACTTCTAAATTTTACATTTTGTATGTAAATTGATTGTTTTGATTGATATTTGTAATTGATATTGTTAAATGTGTTTTTCAATTGTAACTAATACTCCATCTTTGCCTTATCAAATTAAAAACTTAAAATTAAAATATAGAATATTATGTGCGGAATTGTATGTGCCTTTGATCTTAAACAAAAAGCCGAAGCGTTAAGACCTCAAGTATTAGAAATGTCAAAAATCATTCGTCACCGTGGACCAGACTGGAGTGGCATTTACAGTAATGATAAAGCGATTCTTTCTCATGAGCGTTTGGCAATTGTTGATCCAGCTTCAGGAAAACAACCTTTATTTACAGAAGATAAAAAATTGGTTTTGGCTGCTAATGGTGAAATTTACAATCACAGAGATTTACGTAAACAATTTGAAGGAAAATATAACTTTCAAACAGAAAGTGACTGTGAAGTGATTTTAGCGCTTTACAGAGAAAAAGGAGTTGATTTTGTTGATGAATTAAACGGAATCTTCGGTTTTGCCATTTATGATGTTGATAAAGACGAGTATTTTGTAGCTCGTGACCACATGGGAATTATTCCATTGTACATTGGTTGGGATCAACATGGAACTTTTTACGTAGCGTCTGAATTAAAAGCTTTAGAAGGATACTGTACAAAAATTGAATTATTCCCTCCAGGACATTATTTATCAAGTAAAGATGGTGAATTTGTACAATGGTACAAAAGAGACTGGACAGAATATGATGCCGTTAAAGATAACGAAACTAGCATTCCAGAAATCAGAAAAGCATTGGAAGCAGCGGTTCACAGACAATTAATGAGTGATGTTCCTTATGGAGTTCTACTTTCAGGAGGTTTGGATTCTTCTATTACTTCGGCTGTAGCCAAAAAATTTGCACAAAAAAGAATTGAGTCAGATGATACTACAGATGCTTGGTATCCGCAATTACACTCTTTCTCAGTTGGTCTAGAAGGTTCTCCAGATTTAGCTGCAGCAAGAAAAGTAGCAGATCATATTGGAACAATTCACCACGAAATCAAATTTACAATTCAAGAAGGTTTGGATGCAGTTCGTGATGTAATTTACAACTTAGAAACATATGACGTAACTACAGTAAGAGCTTCAACCCCAATGTGGCTAATGGCGAGAGTAATCAAATCAATGGGAATCAAAATGGTTCTTTCAGGAGAAGGAGCAGATGAGTTGTTTGGAGGATATTTATATTTCCATAAAGCGCCAAACGCTAAAGAATTCCACGAAGAAAACGTTCGTAAATTAGGCAAACTTCATATGTACGACTGTTTACGTGCTAACAAAAGTTTAGCAGCGTGGGGAATCGAAGGGCGTGTACCATTCTTAGATAAAGAATTTATGGATGTGGCAATGCGTATCAACCCGCAAGATAAAATGATCAACAAAGAACATCCGATGGAAAAATGGGTTGTTCGTAAAGCTTTTGAAGATATGCTTCCGGAAAGTGTGGCATGGAGACAAAAAGAGCAATTCTCGGATGGAGTAGGATATAGCTGGATTGATACTTTAAAAGAAGTGGTAGCCAGAGAAGTTTCGGATGAGCAATTGGCAAATGCAAGATTTAAGTTCCCATTACAGACGCCAACTTCAAAAGAAGAATATTACTATCGTTCTATTTTTGCAGAACATTTCCCAAGTGATGCGGCGGCATTATGTGTGCCTCAGGAAGCAAGTGTGGCTTGTAGTACAAAAATTGCTTTGGAATGGGATGAAGCTTTCAAAAACATGAACGATCCGTCTGGAAGAGCTGTTGCAAGCGTTCATGATGATGCTTATGCAAAAGCCTAAAGAAGAGTTTAATTTTTAGAATTAGTATATATATTGCCGAAAGACGTTCTTGCAAAAGAACGTCTTTCTTGTCTAAAATTGTTAAATTCTAGATTTCAGTTCTTTATAAAAAGTTTTTGGTAATTAGTAAGCTTACTTTTTTTATATTTGGCATTCTCCGAAATAAAATTGAATCCCCAAAGATTTTAATGTGGAAAGTATTAGGAAAGCAAAAAATAATCTTTAGTTTTGCTTTCAGTGAAAATTTTTAATGATTTTTTAATGTGCAGCTTGCTTTAGAGTTTTGTACAATACAATATAATAATAAATAGAATAGTATGTCTGGATTGTTAGCCGTAATTGGTAAAGGAAAAGACCCCAAACTGGTAAAAGAACTTTCAGAAAGAATGTCATATCGAGGCCCTGATGAAAGTGATGTTCATATTATGGAAAATGGCAGTATATTGTGCCATGAAAGTCTATCAATCATTGATCTTAATTCAGGTAAACAGCCAATTCAAGGAACAAATAAGGCTTGGATGGTTCATGATGGAGAGATTTACAATTACAAAGAACTTAAAGAAACGGTTTTACAGCATCATACTTTTAGAACAGAATCGGATTCAGAAGTAATTGTGCATCTTTATGAAGAGTTTGGTTATGATTTCTGTAACAAACTAGATGGTGATTTTGCTTTCGTTGTAATCGATGGAGATAGATATATTGCTGGTCGTGATCCAATAGGTGTAAAACCATTGTATTATGGTTTGGATGAAAGAGGACGTATTTATTTTTCTTCAGAAATGAAGTCAATTGCAGATCAATGCAAATCATTTTCAACTTTTCCTCCAGGACATTATTATACGGCAAAAACGGGTTTTGTAAAATATTACCGTCCAGAGTACGAAGATCATAAAAATGCAGATCAGCCTTTAGATCTGAATGTAGTTCGCCAGAGTTTAATTGATGCTACAAGTAAGCGTTTATTGGCTAATGTTCCTGTTGGAGTAATACTTTCAGGGGGATTGGATTCGTCTTTAACATCTGCCATAACTTCTAGGGTTTTAAAAGAAAACGGACAGAAATTACATTCTTTCTCAATTGGTTTAGATGCAGATTCGCCTGATAATATTGTCGCGCGAAAAGCGGCTGCATTTTTAGGAACAGAGCATCATGAAATTCATTTTTCTGTAGAAGAAGGAGTTCAGATTTTAGAAAAAGTAATTTATCATATTGAAACGTATGATATTATTTCGGTAAGATCGGGTGTTCCAATGTATTTATTATCTAAAGCAATTGCGGAACAAGGTGTTAAAGTAATTTTATCTGGAGAAGGAGCCGATGAGGTTTTTGGAGGACATTTGTATTTTAGAAATGCGCCTTCGGCAGAAGAATTTCAAGATGAAACCATAGAAAGAGTTCAGAAGTTGTTTACTGCAGATTTACTTCGTGCAGATAAAACAACAATGGCGCACGGGCTAGAAGTGAGATTCCCGTTTTTGGATACTACATTTTTGGATACGAATATCCGAATCAAAACAGAGGAAAAACAGCCTAAAACATATGATGGAATTGAAAAATACATTTTAAGAAAGGCTTTCGATACACCGGAAGATCCTTATCTGCCGTCAGAAGTTTTATGGCGTCAAAAAGAACAATTTTCAGATGGAGTAGGTTACAATTGGGTTGATGAATTAATTGAATATTGTGCTTCTCAGGTAACAGATGAACAGTTGGCGGGCGCAAATGTAGAGTTCCCGTATAATTCACCAACAACAAAAGAAGCGTACTTATATCGTTCGATTTTTCATAAATACTATCCGCAGGTCAGTGCAGCTCAAACAGTGCGTAAATGGATACCGAAATGGCAGGAAAACCTGGATCCAAGTGGAAGAGCAAATGCTGCACACTTGAAAGGGAATTTCGAAAACGTAAAATCTGGGATTGCAGTTTAAAGTTAAATTCCAAAAAATAAATTCCAAATTCCAATTTTTGGATTGAACCTAAAAAAACCGAAACTACATTATAATATAGTTTCGGTTTTTTTATGTGGAACGATTAGTTTTGGAATTTGGACTCGATTGCTATCGAACAAGTGAAGCAATTTCAAAGATTAGAATTTTTAAACTTTCGCATTATTTCCAGTTCTGGAATTTGGGATTTCAAAGATTGGACTTTTAAAACTTTCGCATTATTTCCAGTTTTGGAATTTAAACTAAGGTTTTAGTTTTATTTTTAGGTTTTTCAGACAATTGTGTTAATAACTTAACTGCTTTAAGTGGTATTTTACTGGGTATATAGCCTGCGTTTTCATATATTTGCCTGTTAGACAATAATTACATTTATTAGAATAAATTATATGAGCGAAGAAATCAAGAAGAACAATTATTCAGCAGATAGTATTCAGGCATTAGAAGGGATGGAGCACGTAAGAATGCGTCCATCGATGTATATTGGAGATGTAGGGGTTCGAGGACTGCATCATTTAGTTTATGAGGTTGTTGATAACTCTATTGATGAGGCCATGGGAGGGCATTGTGATACTATTGGTGTTACAATAAACGAAGATGGTTCTGTTACAGTTGAAGATAACGGACGTGGTATTCCAGTAGATTTACATAAAAAAGAAGGAGTTTCTGCACTTGAAGTTGTAATGACTAAAATTGGTGCCGGAGGTAAATTTGATAAAGATTCTTATAAAGTGTCTGGAGGTCTTCACGGTGTGGGGGTTTCTGTGGTAAATGCACTTTCTGTTCATATGAAATCTACTGTATTTAGAGAAGGTAAGATTTATGAGCAGGAATACGAAAGAGGAAAAGCTTTATATCCAGTAAAACAAATTGGAGAAACAGAAAAAAGAGGTACACGCCAGACTTTCTTTCCAGACGATACTATCTTTCAGCAGACAACAGAATTCTCTTACGATACTTTATCAGCTCGTATGCGTGAGCTTTCTTTCTTGAACAAAGGAATTACGATTACATTTACAGATAAGAGAGAAGTTGATGATAAAGGTGAATTTAGAAGTGAAGTATTTCATTCTGATGAAGGATTAAAAGAATACATTCGTTATTTAGATGGTAACCGTGAGCCAATCGTTTCTCATGTTATAAGTATGGATAATGACAAAGGGGAAATCCCAGTTGAAGTTGCCTTGATTTATAATACAAGTTATACTGAGAATATTTTTTCTTATGTAAATAATATCAACACGCACGAAGGAGGAACGCATTTACAAGGTTTTAGAAGTGGTTTGACAAGAACGCTTAAAAAATATGCCGATGCTTCAGGTTTGTTGGATAAATTGAAATTCGAAATTGCTGGAGATGACTTCCGTGAAGGATTAACAGCAATTATTTCTGTAAAAGTATCAGAACCTCAGTTCGAAGGACAGACGAAGACAAAACTTGGAAATAGAGAAGTTGTTTCTCCAGTTTCTCAAGCTGTTGGAGAAATGTTGGAAAATTATTTGGAAGAAAACCCAAATGATGCAAAATTAATCATCCAAAAAGTAATCTTAGCGGCTCAGGCACGTCACGCAGCGAAAAAAGCGCGTGAAATGGTACAGCGTAAAACCGTTATGGGCGGTGGAGGATTACCAGGAAAATTATCTGATTGTTCAGAGCAAGATCCAGCAAGATGTGAAGTTTACCTTGTCGAGGGAGATTCGGCTGGTGGAACAGCCAAACAAGGTCGTGATCGTAACTTTCAAGCGATTCTGCCATTACGTGGTAAAATCTTGAACGTTGAGAAAGCGATGCATCATAAAGTATTCGAAAACGAAGAGATTAGAAATATCTTTACGGCTTTAGGGGTAACAGTTGGAACTGCTGAAGATAGTAAAGCCTTGAATCTTGAAAAACTAAGATATCATAAGGTAATCATCATGTGTGATGCCGATGTCGATGGTAGTCACATTTCTACCTTAATATTAACGTTCTTCTTCCGTTTTATGAAAGAGCTTATAGAAGAAGGTCACGTATACATTGCGGCACCGCCTTTATACTTGGTTAAAAAAGGAAACAAAAAAGAATATGCTTGGAATGATGTACAGCGTGATCAGGCAAACGAAAGAATGGGAGGAAGTGCAAACATTCAACGTTATAAAGGTCTTGGAGAGATGAACGCGGAGCAATTATGGGAAACTACAATGGATCCGAATTTCAGAACATTACGTCAGGTTAATATTGAAAGCCTTGCAGAAGCGGATCAAGTTTTCTCTATGTTGATGGGTGATGAAGTACCGCCTCGTAGAGAGTTTATCGAGAAAAATGCAGTTTATGCAAATATTGATGCATAAAATGAAAAATTAATAATTTCAATTCGTTTAATTGTTTAAATTTACTAGACAATTAAACGAATTGCCTTTTTAAAGGATAGGCAGTATTAATAACCGATAAAGTATTAAAATATGAAAGTTACCATTGTAGGAGCAGGAAATGTTGGAGCTACATGTGCAGATGTTATTTCTTATAGAGGAATTGCAAGCGAAGTAGTATTGTTGGATATTAAAGAAGGTTTTGCAGAAGGAAAAGCACTGGATATTACACAGTGTGCTACAAATACTGGTTTTAATACCAAAGTATCAGGAGTGACCAACGATTATTCTAAAACTGCAGGAAGCGATGTAGTTGTAATTACATCAGGTATTCCAAGAAAGCCCGGAATGACAAGAGAAGAATTAATTGGTATAAACGCAGGAATTGTAAAAGCAGTGGCTGAAAATGTACTTAAATATTCTCCAGATACAATTATTGTTGTAGTATCAAATCCAATGGATACGATGACGTATTTGGCTTTAAAAGCAACAGGTCTTCCAAAAAACAGAATTATAGGAATGGGAGGTGCTTTAGACAGTTCGCGTTTTAGAACCTATCTTTCGTTGGCTTTAGATAAACCTGCAAATGATATTTCGGCAATGGTGATTGGAGGTCATGGTGATACCACTATGATTCCGTTAACACGTTTGGCATCTTACAATGGGATTCCTGTTTCTCAGTTCCTTTCTGAAGAAGTATTGCAGAAAGTTGCTGCAGATACAATGGTAGGAGGAGCAACGCTTACAGGGTTGTTAGGAACTTCTGCTTGGTACGCTCCAGGAGCTTCTGTGGCTTATTTGGTGGATAGTATTTTGAACGATCAAAAGAAAATGATTGCGTGCTCTGTTTTTGTAGAAGGGGAGTATGGTCAAGATGATATCTGTATAGGGGTGCCATGTATAATAGGAAAAAATGGAGTTGAAGAAATTTTGGATATTAACTTAAACGATCAGGAAAAAGCGTTATTTGCGAAAAGTGCAGATGCAGTTCGCAGCATGAATGATGCCCTAAAAACGATTTTAGTATAATAAAAACCGCAAAAAAAGAGAAAAGGCTGCACTTTTGCAGCTTTTTTTTTGAGATTAATTAATAAATAAATTGGTTAATATTTTCGTTAATTATATATTTGCTCGGTTTAAAAAAAAATTGGTAATTCGTGATCTCGTATTTTTGTTTTAAAAAATCATGTCAGGGCTTATTTTATGGGACTTTAAAACAAAAACAAAAATAAAACATAATTAATTTTTAGTAATAATGCAGAATAAAGGACTTATTAAATTTTTCGCAATTCTATTTGCATTGGTAAGTATTTACCAACTATCATTCACTTTTGTGGCAAATGGTGTCAAAAGTGAGGCTAAAGCTTTTGCAGGAGATAATCCTGATAAAGAGCTGAAATATTTAGATTCTATTGGTAAAGAAAAAGTATTAAATCTTGGTTTTACTGATTTCACTTATAATGAAGTGAAAAACAAACAGCTTAATAAAGGTCTTGACTTAGAAGGAGGAATCAACGTAATTCTTCAAATTTCTATTAAAGATGTATTAAAAGGTTTAGCTAATAATTCTAAAAACCCAGTATTTAATAAATCTTTAGCTGATGCTTCTGCAAATTTAGAAGGAAACAAAACATATTTAAATAAGTTCTTTGAAGCTTTTGAAGCAAATTCAAAAGGAACTGTGAAATTGGCATCGCCAGATATTTTTGCTAACAGAAGTCTTCAAGGAGATGGTGGAGTAGATTTTCAAATGTCTGATGCTCAAGTTCAAAAAGTAATAAAAAGAAAAGTTGATGAGTCTGTAGAAAGTGCTTTTAAAGTATTAAGAGAGCGTATCGACAAATTTGGTGTTACACAGCCAAACATCCAAAAATTAGGAGAAACAGGAAGAATCTTAGTAGAGCTTCCAGGTGCTAAGGATGTGGATAGAATTAAAAAGTTATTAGGTGGAAAAGCTCAATTAGAGTTCTGGGAAACTTATAAAATTGAAGAAATTGGAAACTTCTTAGTTGCGGCTAATGAAGCTTTAAAGAAAACGGAAGTTAAAAAAGTTGAAACTAAAGCTGTTGCTAAAGATTCATTGAACGCTTTATTGACAGATGAAACTAAAGATTCTACTGCAGCTAAAAAAGGAAACAATCCTTTGTTCGACAAAATTATCGGTCAAGGTGGTGGACCAGTTTTAGGTTATTTTGCACCAAAAGATACAGCAGCTATCAATGCTTACTTTAAAAGACCAGACATTAGAGTTTTATTGGCAGCTGACCAGCATTATGCAAAATTTGTTTGGAGTAAGCCAACTACAATAAAAGATCAAAAAGCAAAAGATTTAGCAAGTGCAAAAGATATTGAAGTTGTTGAATTATATGCTTTAAAAGGAAACAGAGATAATAACCCAGCAATGAGCGGTGGTGTTGTAACTGATGCAAAAGATACTTTTGACCAAATGGGTAAACCTGCAGTTTCTATGCAGATGAACAGCCAAGGTGCTAAAGTTTGGGAAGAATTAACAGGAAGAGCATTTGCTCAAAAAAGTTATATTGCTATTGTTCTTGATGACATCGTATATTCTGCGCCTGGTGTTACAAGTGGTCCAATCGCTGGAGGAAGATCTGAAATTACAGGTTCTTTTGATGTAGCTGAAACGAAAGATTTAGCAAACGTATTGAATGCAGGTAAATTACCAGCTTCTGCTGATATTATTCAATCAACAGTTGTTGGTCCATCTTTAGGACAAGCTGCTATTGATGCAGGTACAATTTCTTCTGTATTAGGATTCTTATTAGTTTGTGTTTGGATGGTATTCTATTATGGTAAAGCGGGTTGGTATGCAAACCTTGCATTATTATTGAACTTACTATTCTTATTCGGAATTATGGCAAGTTTTGGTTTCGTATTAACATTGCCAGGTATTGCAGGTATCGTATTAACATTAGGTACTGCCGTAGATGCGAACATTATTATCTACGAAAGAGCAAAAGAGGAATTGCGTGAAGGAAAATCACTTTCTGAGGCAGTTCAAGCTTCTTACGGATGGCATGGTGCAATGCGTTCTATTATTGATGCTAACGTTACTCACGTTTTGACTGGAGCTATCTTGTTTATTTTTGGTACAGGTCCAATCAAAGGTTTCGCATTAACATTATTAATTGGTATCGTAACTTCGTTGTTTACTTCTATCTTTATTGCTAGAATTTTCATCGACAGAAATATTTTAGGAAAAGCAGATTTGACTTTCTCTACAAACATTACTAAAAACTGGTTTACTAATTTCCACTTTGACTTTATTAAAGTTAAAAAATTCACTTATATCTTCTCTTCTATTGTAACAGTAGTAAGTTTAGTTTCTATCTTCTTCGTTAACGGATTAGATGAAGGTGTGGATTTTGTTGGAGGTAGAACTTTCCAGGTTAAATTTGAAAAAGCTGTTGATGCTACTGCAGTTTCAGATGAATTATCTGCTGCTTTCGGTACTCCAGTTGAAGCTAAAATTTTAGGTGATGATGATCAATTGAAAATCACAACTAAATATAAAATTAAAGAAGATGGTGTAGCTATTGACGAAGAAGTGAATCAGAAATTATATACTGCTTTGCAGAAATATTTCCCAAATACTTCTTATGATAAATTCATTAACTCTTACAACGGTAAAACGGTTGGGGTATTACAAGCTTCTAAAGTTGGAGCTTCTATCTCTGAAGATATCAAAACTAACTCATACTGGGCAGTTCTTGGAGCAATGGCAGTTATTTTCTTATACTTAATGGTATCTTTCCGTAAATGGCAGTATTCATTAGGTGCGATTGCAGCTGTTGCGCACGACGTAGTATTCGTATTAGGAGTTTATTCATTATGTTATAAATTCATGCCTTTCCACATGGAAATGGATCAGCACTTTATCGCTGCTATCTTAACTGTAATTGGTTATTCTATGAACGATACGGTAATTGTATTTGACAGGGTGAGAGAATTTATCATCGGAAACCGTAAAGGAAGTTTCGAAGATATCGTAAACGCTTCTATTAATACTACATTATCTAGAACATTGAATACTTCATTAATGATGATTATTGTATTGTTAACAATGTTTATCTTCGGTGGAGAGTCAATTAGAGGATTTATCTTCGCGATGTTAATCGGTATTATTGTAGGTACTTACTCTTCATTATTTATCGCTACGCCAGTATTGGTAGATACGATTTCAAATGATGAGAAACACACAATTGAAGACAAACACAATAAGGCATAATTATAAACCTTGTTTTTAATACTAAAAAGATCCAGTGAAAACTGGATCTTTTTTTTATGTTTGTATTACCTCAAAAGCGATTTATGATTCCAAAACGAATATTCTTTATTCTTCTTTTGTCTACAGTCTTTCAGCTTCAAGCACAAGAGAAAAATGATAACTACAGATTAGGTATCAGTTATGGTTTTGGAAGTGAATTTAATAATACAGATTATACTTTTACAAACCATTTTTATAAAGCGCAATTCTATTGGAAAATTAAAGAAACCAAAAATTTCCATTATGAAATTTTAATTGAGCCCGAGATTAATTTTGGTAAACATCAGCTTTTGAATTTGTATTTTGTAAAACCCGAAACGCCTAATTTTGAACAGAAACGTATAGAGTATATGCGGTTAAAAAATATACATGAATATGTTCTTAATTTTGGTTTTATAGTTAGAAAGCCAATTGGAAAGATTTGTTCTTGTTATGTCTTAGGAAGTATTGGTCCGATGATTACGGACACTGAAACCGAAAGAATGTCAAAAGGGTTTTCTTTTGCAGATGTTTTTGCGCTTGGGTTTACAATAGATTATAATAAGTTTCGTTTTGATGTCCGTCCGAATGTAAGGCATGTTTCTAATGCAGGCTTGGGAAGTTCAAACGCAGGTTACAATACAAGAAATATTGAATTTGGTATCTCGTGTCGGTTATAAAAAGAAAACGCCCAATATTAAAGATAGTGGGCGTTTTTATATGTTGTAAAGAATTTTTATGATTCTGCTAAAGGATTTCTTTGTGCTCTAATGATGAAGAATAATCCGATGATGATAAATGGTATGCTCAACCATTGTCCTGTAGAGAAATAACCTAAATTCTCTTCGATACCGCCTTGACTTTGTTTTACAAATTCGACAATAAAGCGTACTACGAATAAAAGAACTAAGAATAATCCAAATAAATAGCCTGATTTAAGTCTGGTGTTTGTTTTCCAGTATAAAAAGTATAAAATAGCAAATACAAAAATATAAGAGAATGCCTCATACAATTGTGCAGGATGTCTCGCTGGAACTTCTGCTAATAAATTTGCAAATTTTGGATTAGTAGCAATGGCATTATAAGCTTCTTTTGGATCTGCAATTCCAGTTTTTTGTACCGCTTCGTTTTTGCTGAATGCATCATGTAAAAAACGAATTCCAAATGATGATGTTGTTTCGTTTCCAATAATTTCTGAATTAAAGAAATTCCCTAAACGCACAAAAATAGCACCGCTGGCAACCGGAATAACAATACGGTCTAGAATCCATAAAAGAGGACGCTTTAAGATCTTTTTACTGTAGTAATACATTGCAACAATGATAGAAATTGCCGCTCCGTGGCTTGCTAATCCTTGGAATCCAGTAAACTCAAATTTTGGTTCAAATCGAAATGGAAGGAAGATTTCTAATAAATGATTTCTGAAATATTCCCAATCGTAAAAGAAAACATGACCTAAACGTGCGCCAATTAAAGTGGCAAGAACTGTCCATACAAATAAAGAATCGAGTTTTTCAAGTGATTCATTTTCTCTCTGGAAAATCTTTTTCATCAAAAACCATCCTAAAAGAAAAGCAATTACAAACATTAAGCTGTAAAAACGAATCATAAAAAATCCTAAATTGATTCCTTCTGAAGGATTCCAAACAAAATTTAAGGCGTGTGTCATGTAAAATGTTTTATATATTGTAAAAATAAATATTTAATGTAAAGTACCGTTTTATAAAAGGTTAATGTTTATGATTGCATTTCTTTTCCGGCACAGGATCATAACCGCTTCTTCCCCAAGGATGACAACTCAAAATACGTTTAATTCCCAAAAATCCGCCATAAAACAATCCATGCGTTTGTAAAGCCTGAATCATGTAACTAGAGCAGGTAGGTTCAAACCTGCAAGACGCCGGTGTAAACGGAGAAATTGCGGTTTGATAAAAACGCACTAAGAGTACAAAAGGGTATATTAGAATCTTGGATAGCTTCATTAAATAGTTGTTTGATTTTTCAAACTCTTTATTTGTTGTATAGAAATGAATTCTGTTACATCCAAAATTTTATTTTCTTATTGGATGCTAAACGAAGTCCCTTCTTTTCCGTCTTTAAGCTGAATTCCTAAAGCAATTAATTGATCTCTAATTTGATCAGAAAGAGCAAAGTTTTTATCTGCTCTGGCTTGATTTCTCATTCCAATTAGCATATTGACTACACCTTCTAATTTATCATTGTCGCCATCAGCGCTTTTTTCATCGCTAAGACCTAAAACATCAAATACAAAAGCGTTTACAGATTTTGTAAAATCTGCTAGATCAGCCGGTGAAATAGTTTCTTTGCCATCTTTTAATAAATTGATGTAACGAACGGCTTCAAATAATTGTGCAATTAAAATCGGCGTATTGAAATCATCATTCATTGCATCGTAGCAAAGTTGTTTCCATGCGGCAAAGTCAATAGAACTTGTATTTCCAGCTGTAATGTTTGGTAAAGCATCAACAGCTTCCATTAATCTTTTGTATCCTTTTTCGGCAGCAACAATAGCATCATCAGAAAAATCCAAAATACTTCTGTAATGTGCTTGAAGCATAAAGAAACGAGTTACAGAAGCAGAAAATGGTTTACTTAAGATGTTGTTGTCGCCACTAAGAATTTCGCCTGGAAGAATATTGTTTCCAGTCGATTTAGCCATTTTCTTTCCGTTTAAAGTCAGCATATTGGCATGCATCCAGTAATTTACAGGAGCCTGACCCGTGCAAGCTTCATTTTGAGCGATTTCACATTCGTGGTGAGGGAATTTTAGATCCATTCCGCCTCCATGAATGTCAAAATGATTGCCAAGATATTTGGTGCTCATAGCAGTACATTCTAAGTGCCAGCCTGGAAAACCGTCGCTCCAAGGTGAAGGCCATCTCATAATATGTTCTGGTTCTGCTTTTTTCCAAAGAGCAAAATCCTGCGGATTTCTTTTGTCAGATTGTCCATCAAGATCACGAGTATTCGCCAGCATATCGTCAATGTTTCGACCGCTTAAAATACCGTAATTATTGGTTTCGTTATATTTTACAACATCAAAATAAACGGATCCGTTGGCAACATATCCGATACCTTTATCAATTATTTTTTTGATGATTTCGATTTGTTCAATTATATGTCCGGTCGCAGTCGGTTCTATACTTGGCGGTAAAAAGTTGAAAGCTTTTAGAATATTATGAAAATCTACAGTATAACGCTGTACTACTTCCATAGGTTCCAATTGCTCTAAACGTGCTTTTTTAGCAATTTTATCTTCACCTTCATCCACATCATCCACGATATGTCCTACGTCGGTAATATTACGAACGTAACGAACTTTATAATCCAAATGAAGAAAATACCTGAAGATTACGTCAAAAGACATAAAAGTTCTCACATTTCCTAAGTGAACATTACTATATACTGTAGGTCCACAAACATACATTCCAACATTTCCATCATGGATGGGTTTGAAATCTTCTTTTTCACCAGATAGTGAATTGTATATTTTTAAGGGTTGACTGCTATATAGTGGCATATTTTTAACTTAAATGTTTGTTGTTTATGGTTTGTTGTTTATTGTTTTTGGTTGAAAATGTTATTTAAACTTTAATCCTTTGATTTCGCAATTATTAAGGTAGTTCATCATTGCTCCAATTTTGTTTTTTACTAGTTCAACACTTTCATTTAGTTTTAAATGTTGTTCTTCAGAGATCAGTTTTTTGTCAAAAGCTCTGTAAGATTGCGATTTAACCTCGCCAGCGGAACCTTTTGCCATACTTAAAAAATTGATGAATTCTCTATTTCCATTTCGTTCAAAACCCTCAGCAATATTATCCATAACTGAACCTGAACTTCTGTCGATTTGATCTTTTAGAGAATAGTTTGTTTTTAAGTTCGTATTTTGAATTAAAAATTCGATTTGCTGACAGATTTCTCGTGCCAGTCTCCAAATTTCCAAATCTTCAAATCTTTCTATTTTCGCCATCAGAACAATAAACTATTAACAAAAAACAATAAACTTTTTAAAATTGAGTATCTAGTTTAATGTAATCAAGAAATTCTCTTTTTGTTTGTGGATCTTTGAATTTTCCGCCGAATTCAGAAGTTACCGTACTGCTTTCAATATCTTTAATTCCGCGTGAATTTACGCAAAGGTGTTTTGCATCGATAACGCAGGCAACATCTTCTGTTCCTAAAGCTTTTTGAAGTTCCTGAACAATTTGCATTGTTAAACGCTCTTGTACTTGAGGTCTTTTTGCATAATATTCAACAATACGGTTCATTTTTGATAAACCAATAACTCTTCCGCTTGAAATATAAGCAACATGAGCGCGACCAATAATTGGCAATAAGTGGTGTTCGCAAGTAGAATAAACGGTAATGTTTTTCTCTACCAGCATTTCGCCATATTTGTAGTTGTTGTCAAAAGTAGAAGCTTTTGGCTGTTTTGCAGGATTTAATCCTCCAAAAATCTCTTTTACAAACATTTTAGCAACTCTGTTTGGAGTTCCTTTAATACTATCATCAGTCAAATCCATTCCAAGAGTTTGAAGAATGTTTTCGACATCTTTTTTTATTTTTTCTATTTTTTCTTCGTCAGTGATATCAAAAGCATCTGCTCTTAAAGGGTTTTTCGCATTACTGCTGAAGTGACTGTCACCAATTTCGTCTAAAAAATCTTCGTTATTTATCATTAAAAACTGCTATTATAATGGGTATATCTTTTTAAGGCGGTAAAGATAATTAATAAATGGGAAACCTTTTCTATGGTTTTTACGATTTAATTGTTCCTTTTTGGATATAATTTAAAATTGTTTCAAAATACAAAAGACAATAACGAAAATGATTATTGTCTTTTGAGTGTTTAAGTTTTATTGTTTTTTATCTGTTGTTGTAAACTTGTAAAGCTTCTTTTAAAATATTTACAGCAGTAACCAGATCTTTTTTATTCAGTACATAAGCAATACGAACCTGATTTAATCCCATTCCAGGTGTTGAGTAAAAACCTTTTGCAGGAGCAATCATTACCGTTTCGCCGTTTAGATTATAACTTTCTAAAAGCCATTGTGCAAAATCATCAGAATCTTCTATCGGAAGCTGTGCAATACAGTAAAAAGCTCCTTTTGGTTTTGTTACAATAACTCCGTCAATTTTATTAAGTTCAGCAATTAGAGTGTCGCGTCGCTCTTTATATTCAGAAATCACTTCGTCAAAATAACTTTGAGGCGTATCGATTGCAGCTTCGCAGGCAATTTGTTCAATTGTCGGCGGGCTCAAACGTGCCTGAGCAAATTTCATTACAGTTGCTAGAACTTCTTTGTTTTTAGTTACCAAACAGCCAATTCTAGCTCCGCACATACTGTAACGTTTAGAAACAGAATCGACCATGATTACGTTTTGCTGTACATCTTCCAGATTCATAACAGAAAAATGCACTTCATCTCCGTCGTATAAAAATTCACGATATACTTCGTCAGCGATTAAATATAAATCGTGTTTTTTAATTAAACTCGCTAATTGTTTAATTTCGGCTTCAGAATATAAATATCCAGTCGGATTTCCAGGATTGCAAATCAGAATGGCTTTTGTTTTTGGTGTAATTAGTTTTTCAACTTCTTCAATGCTTGGCAGTGCAAATGCAGTTTCAATAGACGAAACTAAAGGAACTACTGTCGCACTTGTAGAAGATGCAAACGCATGATAATTAGCATAAAAAGGTTCAGGGATAATGATTTCATCTCCAGGGTCTGTAATTGTGGCCAGCGCAAATAGTAAGGCTTCAGAACCACCAGTAGTTACAATGATGTCTTCTGTGTTAACGTTTACGTTTTGACGCTGGTAAAAATGAGCTAATTTTTTTCTATAGCTTTCATATCCGGCAGACGGACTGTATTCTATAAGAGTTAAATCAATACTTTTTACCGCCTCGATGGCCACTTCCGGTGTCTTGATATCCGGTTGACCAATGTTTAAGTGATACACCTTGTGTCCTTTTTGTTTTGCTAAATCAGCAAAAGGAGCCAGCTTGCGTATCGGAGATTCGGGCATGTTTCTTCCCTTGTGTGAAATTGTCGGCATGAGTATAAATTATTGAAGTGCAAATTTGCATTTTTTTTTCGAATTTAATGTAAACAATACGGGCACTTAGAGAAATGTAACAATTATCGAAATATTTACTAATTTTATAATAAAATATTGTCAATGAAAAAATATCTAGTGTTGTTTTTTGGGTTATTCTTACCTTTTTTGCTTTTTGGACAAGGCGATTTTTTATTAGAGAACAATGCAACAAAGGCTGTAGTGCCTTTTAAACTGATTAATAATCTCATTTTTATTCCTATAAAAGTAAACGGAATTGAACTTAATTTTCTGTTGGATTCGGGTGTCGAAGAAACCATTTTATTCAGCATGGAAGAAAAACAGGAAGTAAGTTTTAACAATGTGCAAAAAATTAAACTTCGGGGATTGGGCAGTGAAGAAGAAATAGAAGGATTAAAGTCGACAAAAAATATTTTAGAAACGCATGGTCTGAAATCTAATGACCATCTTGTTTATATTATTTTAGACCAAAACTTTAATCTGTCTTCTCATATTGGAATTCCTGTAAACGGAATTATTGGACATAAATTCTTTAAGAATAATTTGGTGGAAATTAATTATCAGAAAAAGAAAATAATAGTGCATGTTCCGAATAAAAAGTTTCAAGAAAAGCTGGATAGGAAGTTTAAGAAAATTCCAATAACTATTGAAAGATCGAAACCTTATTTGGTAACTACTGCCACGGTAGATAATGTAGAAATTCCGGCGAAACTTCTTATCGACATTGGAAACAGTGATGCTTTTTGGATTTTTAAAAATGACAAAATTCAACTTCCAGAAAGGAATTTTCCAGATTTTTTAGGAAAAGGATTCAGCGGAGATATCGAAGGACACCGTGCTAAAATTGACAAATTTTCCATAGATGAATTTGATTTTAAGAGACCCATAGTCTCATTTCCAGATTCGCTTTCGATTCGAAATGTAAGGATGGTTCCAGGACGTATAGGTTCTGTAGGAGGTGAGGTTCTTAAAAGATTTACTTTGGTTATCAACTATCAAGATAAAGAGCTGTATTTAAGGAAAAATGGAAGATTTTCTGAACCTTTTACGTATAATAAAAGTGGTATTACAATTCAGCACAACGGATTACAGTGGGTTCAGGAAACGGTTCATTTAGAAACGGTACAGGTTGCCTCGTCAATGGGAGAACTTAGCAGCAGGGAAAACGATAACAATTTTAGATATAAGTTTGCTCTTAAGCCTGTTTATGAAATTGTCAATGTGCGTAAAAATTCTGCAGCGGAAAAAGCAGGTTTACTCAAAGGAGACATTATTGTCAGCATAAATAAAAAACGTCCTTACGTATATACACTGGAACAAATTAATAATCTTTTAAAATCTGAAGAAGATATTTGGATAGATTTAGAAGTGGAACGCAACAGTTTAGTTTTGAAATACAGAGTAAAATTGGTGGATGAGCTTCAAAATCTTAAATAATTAGAAATATTCTTTTGGGTTATAATTTATTACTTTTAGATATTTTTTTGTGAAAAAATGTTTGTTAAAACTGGTTTTGTACTTAGATATTTTACTATGTTTAATAAAAATTTAATCTATGGTAAAAAACTACATTAATTTCTTACAAATTTTATTTGTTTTTATTTTTTTATTGATTTTACCCACAAAAGTGACTGCTCAATGCGCAGGAACTAATGGACAATTGGATTTGTGTACCACTATTACAAATCCGGCAAATCAGTCTATTTCTTTGTTTTCTTTGTTGGGCGGATCTCCCGTACCAGGAGGAACTTGGACAGGAACTACTTCTCGAGGTTTGGATGCCGTAAACGGAAAGTTGAATGCCCAGCTCATAAACAGCGGTGGAACTTATGTATATACTTATACCGCTCCCACTACAGCTGGCTGTACAAACAATACGGCAAGAGTAACCATAACTATTGGTCCGTATGCAGGTGTTCCTGCTCCTTATGCAACGGTATGTAGTGACGAAGGTTATTTTAATCTTTTTACAGCTTTTAATGGTACAGTCATGGCACCACATACAAATGGAACATGGTATGATGTTGATGGATTGCCTTTAACTATGTCCTCAATTCCTGTAAGTGATAAAGATGGAATTTATGAATATACTTATACTGTACCGCCTGTATCAGGTTGTGCTGTGCCTTCTCAATCAGTAAAGGTCATTATTACAGTAGTTAAAGCACCAAAGGAAGGAACTCCCAGCGATTTATTAATTTGTGCCGAAACTCAAATTTCACAATACACAGCTTTAGATTTAAATACGAGACTTTCCGGACAAGATAAAGGAGGCGAATGGTCTGGTCCAGGCTTGGCAACTGCATCTGATTCTATTGTAAATTTAGAAGAATTATATAAACAGCGTGGGCCAGGGGAGTATAAATACAGTTATACTGTTTCTGTTCCAAATGATAGAGTATGTCCTGATAAAACAGCAGTTGTAAAGGTTACCATAGAAAAACAACTTGATTTTACTGGCGCAAAAGTTGATGTAATTAAAGATATCTGCGAACCAGAGATAGCAACTGCAACCTATGCTGCCACATTAACTCAGGGAACACAAGCGATACCAAACGGCGAATACGAAGTAACCTTTAATGTATCTGGACCAAATGGAGGAACAGAAAGTGTGACATCTAGTTTTGTAAATGGAGTTTTTAATTTTCCAGTTTCTTCCTCTTATTTTAGACAAGTTGGAAAATTTACGTTGACGATTATAAAAATCAAAGCAACTTCAAGCAAAGGAGCCTGTGCAAATATTATAAATAATTTATTTGATGTACTGGAAATACATGCAATTCCAAGACTTGATGGTGCCGCTTTAAACTTAGATCCGACCTGCCAGAACAAAGATGCCCAAGCACATTTGACAAATGCCACTTTATTGCCAGATGGTAATTATACTATTACTTATAATGTTACAGGAGATAATTTTGCATTAGGACAAAGTCAGAATATTACAGTTTCGGGAGGAAAATCAGATTTTGTAATTGCAGGAAATTTAAATAGAAATAGCGGTGCATCAACTATTGTAATTACGAGTATTACAAATACGGTAACAGGATGTACAAATTCAGCCAATGTAAGAGGAAATTTAATTATAAATCCTCTTCCAAATGCAGCAACTGTTAGTGTTGTGGTAAATGATAGATGTCTTAATGATCCTGTTACAGCAGTAATTTCTGGATTGGGTAATCTTACGGATATAACAATTGCATATATGCTTTTAGGGGATAATTTAGCTTCCGAAATAATAAATCTTACGGCAGCTGGAGGAAAAGCTGAATTTCAAATTCCAGCAAATCTGCTTTTAAATACGGGATCAACGATTATTTCCTTAGCCAATTTAAAAAATAATAGTACTGGGTGCGATGTCAGTTTGACTAATGTATTGGATAGTTTTATTATAAATCCAATTCCAGCATCGCCAACTGTAAATCCACAATCATTCTGTAAAGTAGGCGAAGCAACAGTTGGCAATTTAGTTCCAAATGGAAATCAGTATAAATGGTATAATTCTGAAACAGCAACAACTCCAATTGCAAGTACAGTATTGTTACAATCAGGCAATTATTATGTGAGAGAAACTTCTGCTGCAGGCTGTACTTCAGAACCCGCATTGGCTGTCGTTACCATACACGATTCGCCAGTTCCTATATTAAATTCAGATGGACAAAATTTCTGTGGACTAAATAATCCAACTATTGCCGATTTGTCCAATAATACCAATATACCTTCAACTGTAGTCTGGTATGATGCTCCTAATGGAAACCTCTTATCAGCAACAACTCAATTAATTGAACAAGGAAAATATTACGGATTTAATTTCCCAAGTACAGATTGCTTTTCGTCAGAATATGTCGAAGTCATAGTAACCCTAACATCCTGCGATAATACACCAAATGACTTTTTTGTTCCCGATGGATTTTCGCCAAATGGAGATGGTGTAAATGATTCGTTTGTGATAAAAGATATTGAATTTTTATACCCAAATTATACTCTTGAAATTTATAACAGATACGGAAACGGAATGTATAAAGGAGATAAAAATAAACCAGCCTGGGATGGTATGAATTACGAAAGGAGCGGTATCGCCGGCGGAATTGCACCCAATGGAGTTTATTTTTATGTATTGCATTTTAATAAAGACAACAAACCGCCAAAACAAGGCCGTCTTTATTTGAGCCGCTAAATCTCTTTATTATATTTTAATATAATTTTAAATGAAAAAAATACTACTCTTTATAAATTTCCTTTTCTACTTATCAGTTGCTGCACAGCAAGATCCGGAGTACACGCATTATATGTATAACATGAGCATAGTCAATCCAGCATATGCAACAGGAGTACCTGCCATGATGAATTTTGGAGGACTATACAGAACACAATGGGTAGGAGCTTATGGAGCTCCAAAAACCTTTACCTTTTTTGGACATAGTGCCATTACAGAAAAAATAGAAGCCGGAATCTCTTTTATCTCAGACGATATCGGTGATGGAGCTAAAAAAGAAAACAATGTCTACGCCGATTTTGCTTATGTTTTAAAATTAGGAGGACAAAATAAGCTTTCATTAGGGTTAAAAGCAGGATTCTCCTCTATGACGAGTAATTTTAATGGCTTTCGTTTTACAGATCCACAGACTGATTTTGCTTTTTCAGAAAATATAAATGCGACCAAACCTAATATTGGAGTCGGAGCTTATTATTTTAGAGATAATCTGTATGTTGGATTATCAGTTCCGAATTTACTGAAATCGAAATACATTCAAGAAAAATCAGGTGTTAATGCTTTTGGCTCAGAAGAAATACATACTTTTTTAACTGCAGGTTATGTTTTTCAACTGAATGATATGTTGAAATTGAAGCCTGCCTTTATGTCAAAATTTGTCAAAGGAGCTCCCATAACTTTAGATGTTACAACCAATGTTTTATACAACGAAAAGTTTGAATTTGGTGCAGGATATAGAATTGACGATTCTGTAAGTGCTATGTTCAATATCAATGTAACGCCTACTTTGAGAGTGGGTTATGCTTATGATTACACGCTGACAAATTTTGGTCAGTTTAATTCAGGAACACATGAAATTATGTTGTTGTTTGATTTGGATCTATTAGGAAAAGGCTTTGATAAATCACCAAGATTCTTCTAAAATGAAAAATATGAAAAAACTACTCGTTATTATATTCGTATTTTCAATACAGTTTATAAATGCTCAGAATCAAGATTTAGCTAGAGCAAAGAAATTCTTTGATAGAACTTATTATACAGAAGCAATTGTTTTATACGAAAGACTTGCAGAAGAAAAACCTTCGCAGGAAGTAATAAAAAACTTAGCAGATTCTTACTTCTATACCAATAATTTGGTTAAAGCACAGCGCTACTATCGACTTTTGGTTAATAGTTACAGCAATAATTTAGAGCGAGAATATTATTTTAGATATGCACAAACTTTAAAAGCAACCAACAGCTATGATGATGCCAACACTGCTTTAAAGGAATATTACTCAAAATCATCTAATTCAGAAGATCTTATCAATTTTGAAAAAGATTTAAAAACACTGGAAAATGTTTCGGCAATCGGAAAGCGTTTTGAGATTAAAAACCTTGCGATAAATACACCAAATTCTGAATTTGGTGCAGTAAAATACAATGATAATTTGGTTTTTGCGGGAGTTAAATTGAAACCAAATTTGTTTGATAAAAAGTACAAATGGGATAATGCTACTTATTTAAATTTAGTTACAATTCCACTGAAAAATAGTAATTCTTCAGATTCGATTGTACATTATTTTGCTAATGAATTAAAAACTGGAATGCATGAATCGAATGCTGTTTTTACAAAAGATGGCAAAACGATGTATTTTACCCGCAACAATTCTAAAAACGGAAGAAAAAAGAGAGACGATAAGAAAATCTCAAACCTTCAAATTTTTAAAGCAGAATTGGTAAATGGTAAATGGACAAATGTCACATCATTGCCATTCAATAGTCCGAATTATTCAACGGAACATCCAGCTTTGAGCGCTGACGAAAGAATCTTGTATTTTGCTTCAGATATGCCGGGTTCTTTAGGATCTTTTGATATTTATTCAGTCAATATCAATAGGGGAGCGTTTGATACGCCAAAGAATCTAGGTCCAGAAATTAATACAACTAAAAGAGAGCAGTTTCCTTTTGTTTCTGCAGATAATAAACTTTATTTTTCTTCGGACGGACATTTAGGCTATGGATCTTTGGATGTTTTTGTTTCTGAAATAAACGGAAATGAGTATTCAAAACCAGTAAATATTGGATTGCCTTTAAACTCTAATTCAGACGATTTTGCTTTTAATATTGATTTGAATACGAAAGAAGGTTTTTTTGCATCCAACAGAGAAGGAGGGAAAGGAAGCGATGATATTTATCAATTCAAAGAAATCAAAGACTTAATTGTAGAAGATTGTAAACAATTTATTGCAGGAACGATTACCGATGTTGATACCAAACTGGCACTAGAAAATGCAACTGTAATTCTGCAAGATTCAGAAAATAAAACACTGCATACCATTACAACTGCTGCCGATGGAAAATTCAGTTTTACTGTTGCCTGCGAAGCTTCTTATAAAGTTTCGGCTTTTAAAGAAAAATATACAAATGAGTCAAAAGCGCTAACTTTAGATAAAACAAGAGATAAAATAAATGATGCTTCATTGGCTTTAAAATCTTTAGAAGCTATCAAACTGGAAGAGAAGGAAAAAGCGGAAAAGAGAAGACAGCAGGAAATTATTATAGAAGAAGAAAATAAGAAAAAAGCCGAGCTTGTTGCAATCGAATTGAAGCAGAAAGAGAAAAAAGCTAAAGAGCAAGAAATTGCTGCTGCAGAGGTTAAAAAACAGGAAAAAGTAAAAGAGATTTTAGCACAGGAAAAAGATGTGATAAAAGATAAAGACAGATTAATTATCAAAACAGATCCAATTTATTTTGATTATAATATGTGGTACATCCGTAAAGAATCAAAAGTGGTTCTGGGAAGAGTAGTGGAGTTGATGAAGAAATATCCGGGAATGGTAATCGAAATTGGGTCGCACACTGATTCGAGAGGAAACGCTAAATTCAATGAAGATTTATCTCAAAAAAGAGCCAATTCAACTCGAGAGTTTATTATTCAATCCGGAATAGAGGCTAAAAGAGTTACTGCAAAAGGATACGGAGAATCGGTTCCAATTATAAAATGCAAAACGGATGAGGCTTGTTCTGAAGAAGATCATGAGTTAAACAGAAGATCCGAATTTGTAATTAAGAATTTATAATTTTTCAAGAACACCCGATAGGTTTTAAAAAACTGTCGGGTTTCATTTTTTTTTAGGAAAATTTTGCTAAAATCTTTTCGTTGATTTCTTTTTTCTTTAATTTTATAGAATAACCTTGAAACATAAATAACGAAAATATGAAAAATCTAGTTTTGCCTTGTCTTCTTGTAATCTGCATCGGATTTCAAAGTTGTAAAAATGAAGAAAAACAAAAAGAAGCCGCTGCTGCAAAAGCGGAAGAAGAAACGGTTGTAAGCACGGAATGCTACAAAGCGATATACGAACAAGATACAATCGATTTAAAACTGAATACTTTAAAGAATGGTAAAGTGTCAGGACAAATGGTGATGAAAGTAGCTCCTGTAACTGTTAGAACTGGTGAGGTAGCAGGCGAGTTTCGTGGAGATACCTTATTTGTCGATTATACTTTTACAGATTCTGCCAGTAAAGACAAAACTTTTAAAAATCCAATGGCACTGTTAAAACGTGATAAGCAACTTATTTTAGGAAACGGAACCATGCAGACTACAATGGGAGTTACCTATTTGGTAAAAGACAAACCAATCGATTTTGATCGTGTGAAATATAAGTTTGACTTAGCACAATGTGGAACAGGAACTAAATAAACTTGATATTAAAATAAAAAGCCGTTTCTAATTAAAGAAACGGCTTTTGTAATTTATAAATTTAAGTTTTTTATAAAACTTCACCTTTAATTTTAAGAGCTACACGCCCATCAGGATAGTTAACTGCATTGGTTTCAACAGTAATGGTTTTACGAATTGGTCCTGAAGCCATATTGTATTTAACATCGATTTTTCCTTTTTTGCCCGGCTGAATTGCTGCCGATGGTTTTGTAACCACAATAGAACTTACAGTTGATTCTGCGCCTGTAATTAATAAAGGAGCGTCTCCAGTGTTAGTAAATTCAAAGGAACGCAGTCCGTTATCAGTTTTAGAAATTTTTCCATAATCAATTGTATTGTCTGGGGCTGCAAATTCAATTTTTGGGCCATTTTGTGCATAACTTATTGCGCTAAACAATAAGACTGCAATAAAAGAGGCTGCATTTTTCATATGAAATCGTTTTTTAATTGTAAGTAAATATACATTCTTTTAATTAACACACAAATTATTATTTCTCTTTTTATAGTCTACTTAATTATTTACTTTTGCTGTCAATTATAATTACAAAAATTGAACCAAATTTTTGTTTAACTGTTTGATCGTTTATTTGTTTAATCGTTGAGATTGAAATTGTAAATGATGTTTTAAAATAGAAAAACAATTAAATAATTCAATTTTACATTCTAATCATCAAAACCAATTAAAAGGTTAAAACAAATAAACGATTAAACATATATAAATGACAATTCCAGCACAATTTGACGCTAAAGCGATCGAGAACAAATGGTATGATTACTGGATGAAAAATAACTATTTTCATTCAGAACCTGATCATAGAACACCTTATACAATTGTAATCCCGCCGCCAAACGTCACTGGAGTCCTTCACATGGGACATATGTTGAATAATACGATTCAGGATGTTTTAATTCGTCGTGCTCGTCTTAAAGGATTCAACGCTTGTTGGGTTCCAGGAACAGACCACGCATCGATTGCCACAGAAGCAAAAGTGGTAGCGAAGTTAAAAGCAGAAGGAATCAATAAAAATGATTTGACCCGCGAAGAATTCCTAAAACATGCTTGGGAATGGACAGATAAATACGGTGGAACAATCCTGGAACAGCTTAAGAAATTAGGAGCTTCATGCGATTGGGAACGTACTAAATTTACTATGGATCCGGATATGTCAGCATCAGTAATTAAATCGTTTGTTGATTTGTACAACAAAGGATTAATTTACAGAGGATACCGTATGGTAAACTGGGATCCGGAAGCAAAAACTACGCTTTCTGACGAAGAAGTAATTTACGAAGAACAGCAAGGAAAATTATTTTTCTTAAAATATAAAATTGAGGGAACTGAGGAATTTTTGACCATTGCCACAACGCGTCCAGAAACTATTTTTGGAGATACTGCTATCTGTATCAATCCGAATGATGAGCGTTTTACACATTTAAAAGGTAAAAAAGCGATTGTTCCAATTTGCGGTAGAGTAATTCCAATTATCGAAGACGAATATGTAGATGTTGAATTCGGAACAGGATGTTTGAAAGTAACGCCTGCACATGATATGAACGATAAAACGTTGGGTGAAAAACACAACTTAGAAATCGTTGATATTTTTAACGAAGATGCGACTTTAAACAGCTTCGGATTGCACTATCAAGGAAAAGATCGTTTTGTAGTTCGTAAGGAAATTGAAAAAGAACTTCAAGAAATTGGTGCTTTAGATAAAACAGAAACTCACTTAAATAAAGTTGGAACTTCTGAAAGAACAAAAGCCGTAATCGAGCCAAGATTATCGGATCAATGGTTTCTGAAAATGGATGATTTAGTAAAACCAGCTATTAAATCGGTTTTAGAAACTGGAGATATTAAATTGCATCCAAAACGTTTCGAAAACACTTATGCACATTGGTTAAACAATATTCGCGATTGGAATATTTCTCGTCAGTTATGGTGGGGACAACAAATTCCAGCATATTATTACGGAGACGGAAAAGAAGATTTTGTAGTTGCTGAAAATATTGAAGAGGCGCTAAAATTAGCACAAGAAGCAACAAACAATAAACAATTAACAACAAACGACCTTAAACAGGATGTTGATGCATTAGATACTTGGTTCTCATCTTGGTTATGGCCAATGTCAGTTTTTGGTGGAATAATGGATCCAGAAAGTCCAGATTTTAAATATTATTATCCAACAAATGACTTGGTAACAGGTCCGGATATTTTATTTTTCTGGGTTGCGAGAATGATTATCGCAGGTTACGAATATGCAGGTGAAAAACCATTTACAAACGTATATTTAACTGGTTTGGTTCGTGATAAACAACGTCGTAAAATGTCTAAATCATTAGGAAATTCTCCTGATCCTTTAGATTTGATCGAGAAATTCAGTGCAGACGGTGTTCGTGTAGGATTGCTTTTGAGTGCTTCTGCAGGAAACGATATTATGTTTGATGAGGAATTATGCAGTCAAGGAAAAGCGTTTTCAAATAAAATTTGGAATGCCTTCAAATTGATTAAAGGATGGGAAGTTTCAGAAACTATCGCGCAACCTGAATCATCAAAAGTGGCAATCGAATGGTACGAAGCGAAGTTGCAACAAACTTTAGTTGACATTGAAGATAATTTTGAGAAATACAGAATTTCAGATTCATTAATGGCGATTTATAAATTGGTTTGGGATGATTTCTGTTCTTGGTTCTTAGAAATGATCAAGCCGGCATACCAACAGCCAATTGACAGTGTAACTTTCGCGAAAGCGATCGAAATGTTAGAAAGCAACTTGAAATTGCTTCATCCATTTATGCCTTTCTTAACGGAGGAAATCTGGCAGTTAATTGCTGAAAGAACACCAGAGGAAGCTTTAATTGTTTCAACTTGGCCAGAATTAAAGCCATTTGACGCTAAATTAATCGCTGATTTTGAAAATTCTATCGAAGTAATTTCAGGAATCAGAACAATTAGAAAAGACAAAAATATTCCGTTTAAAGATGCTATCGAATTAAAAGGAATCAACAGTGAAAATGTTTCTACTTATTTTGATTCAATTATTACAAAATTAGGAAACGTTTCGGCTTTCGAATATGTTTCTGAAAAAGTAGACGGCGCTTTATCTTTCCGTGTAAAATCAAATGAATATTTCATTCCAATTACTGGAAATATCGATGTTGAAGCTGAAATCGCAAAATTGACAGAGGAATTGAATTACACAAAAGGATTCCTGAAATCTGTTGAAGCAAAACTTTCTAACGAGAAGTTCGTAAACGGAGCTCCAGAGAAAGTTCTTAATTTAGAAAAACAAAAACAAGCTGATGCTTTAGCTAAAATTGCTACAATTGAGCAGAGTTTGGCTGGATTGAAATAAGAGTCAAATCTCTGTTTTAATTATATAATTAAACCCGACAGGTTTCAAAAACCTGTCGGGTTTGTTGTTTTTACGAATGTGATTTTTTCAAAAAAAAAAGTCTTATTATTTGATTTTTGTATTCCAAAAAGATATAATTTTAGTACGATTTTACGTTAAAATAAAAAAACTCTGTGATGAGGAAATGTCTGTTGTTTCTGTTTGTTTCTTTAATCTTTTTGGGGTGTTCCAATAAAGTAGAAAATGTCGAAAAATCTTTTTATTATTGGAAAAGCAATTCTTGGGAATTGTCTGAGCAAGAAAGGGCAACAATGCACGATTTACAGGTTAATAAGCTATATGTCAAATTTTTTGAAGTAGATTATGATGAAAATTATGGAGATTATCCTATTTCAAAAACATCATTACATATTTATGGGCAGGATAATTTGACAATTGTTCCCACAGTATATATAAAAAATGAGGTTTTTAAAAATACGAATGCAAAAAAAATGGATAGTTTGGCAGACAATATTAATTTCTTAATTAATAAATATGCTAAAGACAAATTTTACCAGGTTAATCCTGTTTCAGAATTTCAAATGGATTGTGATTGGACACTAAGCACAAAGGATAATTATTTTTATTTCTTAAAAAAATTAAAGCAGGTTTCTAAAAAACAAATTAGTTGTACATTACGATTGTATCCTTACAAATACCCCGAAAAAATGGGAATTCCTCCAGTAGATAAAGCAACATTGATGTGTTATAATCTTGTAAATCCACTGGAAAATCATTCTAAAAATTCCATTTTAGATCTTAAAGAATTAAATCTTTACCTTAACAAAGAAAGAAAATATCCGTTGCATCTTGATATTGCGTTGCCCACTTATTCCTGGATGCAGGTGTATCAGAATAATAAGTTCTCAAAAGTAATTTATGATAATCAAAAGGAAATTTTAAAGTCATTAAAAAAAATAAAACCATTGTGGTATGAAGTCACAAAAGACCAAATTGCAGGTGATTTTTATTTGAGAGTAGGAGATAAAATTAAATATGAAGTATTGACTCCAGAACAAATAAACCAGGCCATTGAAATTATCAAGAAAAATGTTGTTTTTGATTCTGAAACAACGATAACATTATTTCATTTAGACGAAGAACAATTAAGCAAATATAACGATGAAGCACTTTCTGGTTTTTATAGTAATTTTAGCAAGTAATGCTATTTTTGCCTGCGGATTTTATCCTTATGGCGAAGATGTTCGTTTTTCGTTTTTCAATCCAGAAAACTTCAACTATTACTGGTATTCTGGTTTTGATTATTCTTCAGACTTATTCTGGTCAAATCAAAAACTCGCAGATGGAATAATCAAAATGGATGCTAATGAAAAACTTTGGATGCAATATTGTAAAAATAAAGTTTCTGAAGAAGATGTAAAAGTAGTTTTGTTTGATTTGAGATTAGAAGATATTACAGATAAAAATACCAATGAAATGCTTCGTTATCTCTATAAAGCCAAAGACCTTGATGCTGTCAACTATTTGAAATTTGCCAAAAAATGTGAAGTTTTTAATGTGTTTTATGATGATCCTTGGGAGCAAAATATAACATCACTAAAGGTTGAAAACAGAACAAAACTCATTGATGAAGCTATTTTGCTGTCAAATTCAGTTAAAAACAAAAATCTTAAACAGAGATATACTTTTTTAGCCATACGATTAGCCTATTACAATGGCGACTTTGAAAAGATCAGGACATTATATACAAAAGTTTTTGAAAGTCAAAAACAAGACAATATATTAAAATACTGGAGTTTATATTTCAGAACATTTGCAGAGCCAGACAAGATTGTAGCTAATTTTTATGCTTCGCAGGTTTTTGCAAATGCGCCGGATAAGCGTTTTATGATTTCTCAGTCTTTTGATTCTAAAATTCCATTAGATGACGTTTTAAAATACGCCAAAACAAATAAAGAAAAAGCAAATGTTTATTTATTGGGTGGAATAAAAAAGGCAGACCGTTCACTTGATTACTTGAAACAAGTTTATAAATACAATCCAGAGTTTGACGGACTTTCATTTTTATTACTAAGAGAAATCAATAAAATTGAGGACTGGATTTTTACACCCTATTATTCTCTTTTTAATCCATCTGTATCATCTTATGATGAGAATGAAAAGAATTCGGTCGAAAAAATTATGAAACGTGTCGAAAAAGACCGAATTTATGCTGGCGAAGTTTTAGACTTTATTAAAAATGTTAATTTGAAAAAAGTGCAAAATCCTATTTTTTGGAAAACAAGCAAAGCTTATTTGTCATTTGTAACAAAGGATAATCAGGGATGTTTAAATCAAATTTCGAAATTAAAAAAAAAAATATCTAAAAAAGATTCACTTTATAATCAGATTGAGATTATTAAAGCACTTGCATTAACTGCAAACCAACCAGTTGGAAAAGCTATTATTTTGAATGAGGTAAAACCTGTTTTGCTTAAAAATAAAAACGACAAGAAATTTCTGTTTGCCATTGGAAGAGAATTAGAATTTAAAGGAAATAGAATTGATGCCTCTTTTTTATATTCTAAATTAGAAGAACATTCAGGTTCTGATTATTATAATTTTGCCTATTGGAAAAGTCCTAAGGCAAAAATAGGCTACTACACTGATTATTACTCGGATTATTTTACTTACATCAATGTTTTTTATACTCCGGAACAAGTTCAAGTTATAATTGATGAAACTGTAGAAAGTGAGAAAGATTCAGACAAATTTTCAGTTTGGAAACATAGCTTTATGAAAAATGAAATTGCCAGACTTTATGATTTAATAGGCACAAAATATATTCGTCAGAATAAATTAGAACAGGCTTTGTTTTATTTTGAAAAGGACAACAAATCATATAAAGAAATTAATTATTCTGATTGTTTATGGGAAAAGGAAAATTGTGATGGTAGATTAAAAGATCCTTTTTTAGTTTTAAAATACACGCCAGAATTTGCTGTACAAAAAAAAATATTTAGGTTTAATAAATATGCAATAACCCAAAAATTAATTTCTTACATAAAAATAGCTTCAAATCCTGTAGAGCCAAACAAAGATTACTATAATTTTTTGATTGCCAATTGCTACTATAATATGAGTGTTTATGGAAGCCTTTGGCAAATGAGACGTTATGGACAAGGAGAAACAAGTAATATTAGAGATTTTCCTATTGAAGATAACAATGAGTATTATGAATGTAATCTAGCAAAAAAATATTATGCTTTGGCCTATAAAAATGCAAAAACACCTAAGTTTAAAGCTCTGTGTCTAAGTATGATGGGTAGGTGCGAGGCAAATAAATTGGTACATAAATATCCAAATGATTATAATAATCGAATTGAAAATTATGATGATTTTCTTTTAAGTAAAAATAAATACTATCAGGATTTAAAATCAAAATATGCAGATGATTATGTAGATTTAATGTCGGACTGTAGTTCTTTTGAAGAATATTTTAAAGCGAGACGGTAACAGTTTGTTAGCCAAGAATTCACGAATTTTATTTTAAAATCTATTTGTGAAATAATTTCTAATTATTCTTCTACTTAACGATTATAAAAATAAAATTCGTGAATTCGTGGCTATTATTTCTTCTTCAAAACCCAAAACAAAGGATAAGAAACAATCGTAATTGCAACAATGATTGCAAAGCTTTTTGGATCGCTGTAAATGAATCCTGCCAGTATTGCGATAGAAAAGATAATTGCTATTATAGTTGACCAAGGATACCAAAAAGAACGATAAGGTCTTGGTAAATGTGGTTCAGTAGTTCTCAGTTTTAAAAGCGAATAATAGGCCAGTCCCCAAACGATTATGGAGATAAAAGCGGCGAAAGAAAACAATACTTCAAAAGAACCTATACAGATTAAAAATAAACTGAAAAAGGATGAAACCAAAAGCGCTACAATTGGAGTGCCGCCGTTGTTGACTTGTGTTCCCTGTTTTATAAAAAATCCATCACGGCTTAATCCGTAAAGAATTCTTGGCGGAATCATCATAAAAGCATTCAAAATACTGATTAAAGAAAAAATCGAAATTACTGTTACAATTTTTGCTCCGCTGTCTCCAAAAATAATTTTGGCAACATCGGCTGCAGCCAAATTTGATTTGGCTAAAGTTTCAATTGGTAAAACATGAAAAAAGGCTGCATTTACCAAAATATAAATCGCTACAACAAGTAAAACGCCACTGTATAAAGATTTCGGAATGTTTTTGCTTGGATTATCATTTTCTTCAGCAAAAAAGCAAACAGCATTCCAACCGTTATAAGTTCCAATGATGAGTTGCAATGATTTAAAAAAGCCAAATAAAAGCCCGATTTGAAAAATAGAATTATTCGTTTCGATTTTTGGAACTTCAACTCCAGTATACATAAAACAGGCAATAACTAAAGCAACAAAACAAATGACTTTTAATAGACTAGTAATCTGCTGAATCACACTTCCGTTTTTTACGCCGCTTAAGTGCAATAAGACAAAGGCAACGAGCAATGAAATTGACATTACTGTAGAATAATTAGCCAATTCTGGAAATAAAATAATAGTATATTCACTAATTACAATACAATAAAAAGCTGGCGGAATAGCATTGACAATATAATCGTACCAACCCGAAAGAAAACCAGCATAATCGCCCAAAGCTCTTTTTATATAATTATATGATCCGCCTGCTTTTGGCAGCATTGTCGCTAATTCTGAATATGAATTGGCTCCCAATAAAACATATAAACCTCCAAAAAGCCATGATGCAAGTATAAGCCAGTAATTATTTAGCATTTCTGCAATAGTTCCTGGTGTTCTTAGAATTCCAACTCCAATGGTTCCGCCAATTAATACGGCAATATTAAAACTTAGGCCTAATGTTTTCTTTAATTGGTTTTGTGTGGAATCTGACATATGAACTGAATATTAATTTCAGTAAAAGTAGTATTAATTGAAGTATTATTTTGTTTAAAAAAGAAATCCCAAGATTTTCCTGTTTTTAGAAAATCTTGGGATCAATCAAAAATCTAATTCAATATTTTAGAACTTATAACGCAAACTTGTCATAACCTGACGAGGCGCTATTGGGTTCACACTGTAATTTTCATGAACTGTATAATTTAATTCGTTTGTGATGTTGGATAAACGACATAAGATCGAGAACTTTCTCCATTCATAACCAAGAGAAGCATCTACAGTAACGTATCCTTCTAATGGAATATCACGATCTCTGATAGTTATAGTGTAAGCAGGGTCTGGTTTTGGATTAGTTGGAGTTGGCGTAACAGCAGTCCACAAATAATCATCATTCCATCCTCCAGTACGATTACCAATGTAGTTGCCAATGGCTCCAAAAGATAATCCTTTAAATAAACCGCTAGGTAATTTATAGAAAAAGCTCAAATTGGCAGTATTTCTTGGTGTTCTTGCTAAGACATCTCCCACAACAAGACTTCCATTTGTTCCAGATGATTTGGAAACTTTAGTTTCATTAAAGCTGTAACCTGCCATAATGTTTAATCCTTCAACCGGATTAGCTGTAATATCAATCTCAACACCTTTTCCTTTTGTGGCTCCTACTAATTCTTTGATAGAAGTGTTCGCATTTTGTGTCACACCATCTGCTAAATAAGGGGCAGTTTGTGCTAAATTGTTATTTGTAATTTGATAAACGGTAACGTTCGTACTCAAAAGACCTCTCCAGAAATCTTTTTTCACACCCGCTTCATATTGATCTATAATAGATGGATCTAAAGGTTTTGAATCTACAGTTGTGCCGGTGTTTGGAGTAAAAGAGTTAGAATAACTTGCAAACAATGATAAATCTTTAGTTGGCTGTACAACCAATCCAGCTTTTGGTGAAAAAGCTTTATTTATTGCTTTTGCTCCTGTAACAGGTATTGCATTTTCGTAAGTAGTTGTAATGACATTTACATTATTCTTTTTCTCTATAACTTCCTTTGTAGTGGTAGCTTCGCTTTCTTGCCATGACCAACGTAATCCAGCCAGAACTTTTATGTATTTATTTATTGAAACTAAATCTTGAAAATAAGCTCCAAAACGTTGCGTTTCTGTACTTGTTAATTGAGTAGTTCTTGTTGGATAAGGAATAACGGTACTTTGAGTACTATAATCGTAAGTATATAAGTTTATAGCGGTTGCTTCCGTTGTCAAAAGGTCTGCAGGTTTTCCAGGAGCGTAGAAGCCGAAAGTATAAGTAGGAGCAATAGAATTTTCATAATCAACTCCAGTAAATATCTGGTGTTTGATAGAACCGGTATTAAAAGTTCCTTGTAAACTTAACTGATCTCCAAAAATATTTTCGGCACCATCAGATTTTGTTAAACCGCGTTTCCAGTTTCCATTAGCGTCAATTGTACTTAATTGTGCAGTAGAAGTTTGTGTTCTTCTATAATATTGATAAGAAGAATTAAAATTTAATTTCCAGTTTTTATTAAACTCATGATTAAACAACATAGATGCACTGGAAGATTTGGTATTTGCAGTTGACCAAAGTGCGCCGAAAAATTCATTACGAGGCAGGTCTAAAATAGTCTTTCCATAAATTCCTGTACCAAAATCCGGAGTCCAGTCGGCACTTAGATAATCTCCTTGTAAAGTAATTTGGGTTTTATCTGATAAATGAAATAAAAAGGATGGATTAACATAAATACGTTCATTTTTTACATAATCCCTAAAGCTTTCAGAGTTTTCATAAGATCCTGTAAAACGGTATGCAATAGATTTGTTTAAAGGACCATAAAAGTCAATAGAAGGTTTGTAATAAGAATAGCTTCCTAATTGCATGGAAACTTCGCCACCTTGTGTAAACTTTGGTGTTTTGGTAACTAAATTCATGATGCCGCCTGGAGCAACATTTCCATACAATAAAGCAGAACCACCTTTTAAGAATTCCACTTTTTCTAAGGAAGAAACCTCAGGAATGGAACCCGCATTGTAACGAAACCCGTTTTTGAACATATTATTAGCACTCATATCATAACCTCTTGAAAAGAAAGATTCCTGAGCGCCACCACGAGCAGATCCAACATAAACACCATTAAGGTTTTTTACGACTTCACTTAATCTGATGGCTTGTTGTTGTTCTATAATTTCGCTGCCAACAATTTGAACACTTTGTGGCAAGTCCATTACTTTAATTCCTGAACGGGCTGCTTCAATGGGTTTTTTAGGTTTATTTGCTGTGATTAAGACTTCATTAAGAGTTTCTCCTTTTTTATTTTTTACAGTATCAGTGACTGATGATGTAGTTTCCCTACCTGAATAATCCTGACCGTAAGAGGCAAAGCTCAATAATCCTAGTGCTAATAGTAAATTATATTTCATGGTATTTATTTAGATTCAATAAAAATTATTGAGTGCAAATATAAATACACATCATCTTTAACAGGAAATTATGAGATGCTTTTCTTACTTAAATCTTGCTTAGTTTTTTCTTAAAATTTGCTTAAGTATTTTCTAATGATATTTTAATTTTGTATTAATTTTCAAAAAAAAAACCTTGCTTCACGGCAAGGTTTTTTCAATTGAAATTAAATCTAAGAATATATTTTAATGGAATTATTTTACAACGATTTGGTAAGTAGCCATTTTCCAGATTTCATCGTACTTTTTACCATTATGTTCTCCAGAAGTTTTATCAGTGTGAGCATATTCTACCATGTAGTTTCCAGACCAGATTGGTGTAAAAGAGAATTCTCCTTTATCGTTTGTCCATAATTCTTTTTCCCATCCGTTTGGAGCGATTACTTTAATTTTTGCTTCTTTGGCAATAGCACCTTCGTAAGAAGCTACTCCGGTAACTTTTGTGTCTTTTTTAGCTATATCGGCATTTTCTGAGAAAACCGCAATTTTGTTTGTATTAGCGGTAATATTGTTTCCAGAAGCTTTGTTTCCAACCACTACAGTGGCACTTGAGTTATAATCTAATTTCATTGTGCCATAAACATCTTTTACAGTATGCTGCATTACAATAGTGTAAACTCCATCTTCTGTTGGAGTAAAGAAAGCTTGATATTTATTGTCTAAAGCTTTAGAAGTAAGTTTAGTTTCTTTTTTTGAAGGAGAAATAACTACTAAAGTGAAATCTTTTAAATCTGAAAACCATTTATCGGCTTTTGTAATGTCGTTATCAGAGAATTCTCCAAAGTAAATAGAAATTTCCTGAGCTTTTCCTTTTGTTCCAGTCGCTTTAGTTTCGATCCAAAGTGCGTGAGCAAAGATTTGAGGTGCAGCAAAAAGCATTAAAAATAAAAAAGTTAATGTTTTTAGTGTATTTGATTTCATACGATCAAGTTTAAAATTAGTAGAATGATATTTTTTACAAACATAAGTCTTATTTAGAATAATTAAAAATAAAAAGACAAGAAAAAACCTCGAAATCGCTTAGTACTTATGAATTTCGAGGCTTTTGTAGGAAATAAAAAATAAAGCTACAGTTTATCTTATGATAATATAGATTTAAAATGATAGTTTCTTGGTTAATAATTGCTATTTATTATTAGTTGCCAATGTTTTCTTCTTGTTATTTCTTCCCCACCAAATTAGAAAGCCTGTAATGGGTAAACTAGCGCAAATCAAACTGGCGAAAAAGGCAAGTACTTTACCAGGAAAACCTAATATGCTGCCAACATGCAGATCGTAATTTAGGAATCTGAATTTCTCTCCGTTGCTTTTGTCTTTATATTTTATTGTTCTAAGAGGTTTTGCAGTATATTGATCATAATCTGTAGCGGTATCATCAAATCGGCTTTTGTATCTGATAAAGGTATTGTAAGTTGCAAGTGAATCAGTTTCTTTTGGAAGAAACATATAATAACTTTTGGCGTCAGGATGTGATTGTTTAACAGATGCGTAAATTTTGTCAAGCGGTCTGTTTTTGATGTATTGAGTAGTATCTGAAACTACTTTTTCTCTTTTGAATGTTTTTCCTCCATTAAATAACCATTGAACGCCTTTATCATAAGATTGAAATGCCCAAACCAATCCTGTAAGTGCAATTAGCAAGGCAAAAAACATGGAATAAAACCCAAGAATATTATGTAAATCGTAGTTTTTGCGTTTCCACTTCGTGCTGTCTTTCCATTGAAACCAAAAACGCTGTTTAGCAGCCTGTTTGTTTTTGGGCCACCAAAGAATAAGCCCAGTAATTAAGGAAATGATAAAGATAATGGTAGCCGTTCCTGTAATAGGATCTCCAATTTTGCTGTTAAGGCATAATGTCTGATGCAGCATTCGGACAAAAACAAAAAACTCAAAATTAACATTTTCCTGTTTTTTAACCACTCCGCTGTAAGGATTTACATAGAGATAAGTGCTTTGATATTGGTTCCAATACCAAAAGGCATCTGGATTTAATTCTTCATAAAACCATACAATTACAGTTCGATTATCTTCATTCAGTATTCGACATCCTGAAATAGATTCTTTCGGATTTTTATTGGCTTTTTTTGCAATTTCTATAATCTGGCTCAGAGGCAGTTTTTTTTCTTTTACCTGATCGACGTAATAGTAATCATGAACAATAGGACGTAATTCCTCCTCAAAAGAATACAAACATCCCGTAATACCCAATATAACTACAATTATGCCGGACGCTAATCCCAGCCATAAGTGAATTTTAAGAATGAGTTTTTTAAAAGTCATAAAAGTAATTCTGATTGTTATAATTAAAAGCGCCTCAATTTTATAAATTGAGGCGTCAGTTTAATTGTTTTTAGGTCTTAAAATTTGATTGTCAGGTTAGCTAACAAATTGGCTGGTGCCATTGATGAACCCCAGAAATCCCAGTATTTTTCGTTTGTAATATTATTGAATTTTAAACCTAATCTCCATGTTGGTTTTTCGTAATACACGGTTGCATTATACACAGTATAAGAAGGCATGTAAACTAAATTATTTGCTGTAAAGTAGTTTTTGTCGATATAGTTTGCACCTGCACCAATACCTAGTCCTTTCAATTTATTTTGGAAAGTATAAGTAGTCCAGAAGTTTACGACATTTTCAGGAGAACTTGTTGCTTTTTTTCCTTCAATAGTAGGATCAGACGCTCTTACGATTCGGTTGTCATTATAAGCATATCCACTTACAATGCTAAGTCCGTTAAATGGAGTTGCCATTAATTCAAAATCAACCCCTTTACTTACTTGTTTTCCATCTTGAATAGTATATCCCGCATCAACTCTCGTAGCATTATCAATAGTAATGTTGTAGTAGCTAATAGAACCGCTTAATTTTTTATTAGACGTTTCGGCTTTTAAACCACCTTCATATTGTACCGCATAAATTGGATCTAAAACTAATAAAGTTTGATCGGGCTGTGTTACAGGTGCCATATTCTGGAAACCGTTCATGTAATTTGCAAATACAGAAACTTGACTTTTTACAATTTCATATACTAATCCAAATTTTGGAGAAAGTGCTGTTTGGCTGTAACCTTCGACAGTTCCCACTTTTGCTCTTTCAAAATTATCCAGACGTAAACTTAACATGGCAGAGAATTTGTCTGTAAAATTCACTACGTCGCAGGCATAAGCACTAATTGTTTTTTGGTCAGCAACAGCAGAAGTTGTGAGGTTAAGACCAGCATCAACTGCTTTTCTTCTAATAGGAGCAAAAGGAGTTGTAATATCGATATTATCAAGTGTAAATGTCGATCCACCTGAGAAGTTTGAAGTATAAAGTCTGTAGTTTACACCAGCAAGGAATTTGTGTTTGATGCTTCCAGTTGAAAACTGTCCGTTAATGTTTTCCTGAATATTGGTATAGTTATTAAAGATAGGTCCCCAAAGTCCAACTCTTCTGGCTACTTGTGTTGGAGAACTCCATACAGCATAACTTTGGTAACTGCGCTCTACATCTTCACCAACAAAAGAGAATACAGTTGTAGATTTCCAGTTTTCAGAGATTTGATATTCTGCTTGTCCAAAGAATTTAGTAGCCGTTGATTTGGCATCGTTATCATCATGGAACATAGACTTTTTGTAATCAATTCTTAACTGACTAGGATTTGTTATTCCAGAATTTGCGTCATAAGTATTATAAGTACGTCTGGTGTTGTTTACATTATAAAGTTCCGCATCGAAGTTAAAAGTAAGTTTTTCCGATGCTTTGTAAGTTAAACTTGGAGCAAAAAGAAGCGTATTGTTGAAACCATAATCAAGGAAGCTTTTTTCTCTGTGAACTCCCATATTGATTCTGAATAGAACTGTTTTTTCCTGATTTAAAGGAGTATTAACATCTACAGTTAATCGGTTTAAATTGTAGCTTCCGGTTGTATAAGATACTTCGGCAGCAGGGGTTTCAAAAGGTTTTTTTGTAACAAGATTCACAACACCTCCAAAAGAAGATACGGAAGAACCGAATAAAGTTCCAGAAGGACCTTTTAGGATTTCAATACGTTCTACGTTACCAAGATCAACAGAAGAACGTCCAGAAACAGTTTCCATTCCGTTACGAGCATTCACCCCAATAGAAAATCCTCTAAAAATCATTCCAACTCCACCAGATGGATAACTAATTGATACAACTCCAGGTGCGTTCATAACAGCGCCTTTGATATCTACAGAAATCTGTTGCAGTAAAAGTTCTTTTTGAATTACACTATAAACCTGTGGGTTTTCAATATTGGTTAAAGGCATTCTGGCAACATAATCTGTTTTTTTAGATAAAATGCTTTTTTTGCTGTTTACGACAACTTCTTTTAATTCTTTGTCAGAAACTTTTAGCTGTAGATTAATAGTTGATGTTTCACTTTCTGCTACAATTACTTCGCTTTCTGAAGTCTCATAACCAGTTAAAGAAACTTGTAACGTATAAGTGTTTGGTTTTACTCTGTTGAATTCGAAGTTTCCATTTTCATCGGAAACAGTCCAGTATTTTGAGTTTTTTAAAATCACATTAACTCCAGCTGCTAATTCGCCGTCTGAAGTGGTGATGGTTCCTTTAATTTTTCCATTTTGTTGGGCAGATACGATTAAGAACGAAAAGACAAAACTAATTGTCAATAGAAAACGTAACGTTTTCGGATTAAAATATTTCATTGGTTGTGTATTGGTTTATAAATTATATTTTATTTAGAATAAATAAAAACAGTGCAAATGTATAGATAATATTTTCTTTGGCAAATATTATTTTAAGGATTTGCTAAGCATTTGCTAAGATTATTTTAAGAAAAGAAAGAATATTCTTCAGGTCTTAATTGGAAGAGAGATTCAAGTTTTTGTGAAAAAAGAAGAAAGTAGAATGCTTCCCCCTAAAAAAGCCTTAATTTTGCAATCAGAAACACAATTTCATGATTTTATCTTTCTTTAAAAAAATTCAAAATACACCTAGAGGATATCGTATTGCCAATACAGTCTTTTTCTTTCTTTCAGGTTTTGGATATTCTTCGTGGGTATCGAGAATTCCACATATTCAAGCCCAATTGCATTTATCAGAAGCTCAATTTGGAGCTGTTTTATTTGCCTTTCCAATCGGATTAATGCTGACAATGCCGTTTACAGGAAAGCTTTTAAATAAATACAGCAGTCGTTATATTATGCTGTTGGGAGCAATAATGTTTAATATTGTATTATCGTTGCCTGGATTGGTGGCTTTTGTCTGGCAGTTGGTGATTGTACTTTTAATTTTTGGCGCTTCTCGTAATATTTTCAATTTATCGATTAATGCGCAATCTTTGGAAGTACAGAAATTATATCCAAAATCGATTATTACTCGTTTTCATGCCGTTTGGAGTATTGCGGTTTTTTCAGGAGCTGGTTTAGGTTATGTAATGGTAACACAGAAAATTGCACCCTCTCATCACTTATTAGGAGTGAGTGTTTTTATGCTGGCATTGACAGCATGTTTTTATCCAATGAGTATTCACAATGAACCAGTACCAGTCAAAAAGAAATTCTTTTCGATGCCGGAAAAAAACTTGGTTAAGTTTGCCTTGATTTGTTTTGTTTCTATGGCTTGCGAAAATACAATGTACGATTGGAGCGGTATTTATTTTGAAAATATTTTAAAAGCTTCACCCAAATTAACCAGTGCTGCTTTTGTATTTTTTGCTTCTGCAGTTACATTGGGGCGCATTTTTGGAGATTATGGTGTGATGAAGTTTGGAACTAAAAAAATCCTTCTTTATAGCGGAATTTTAATTACTATAGGTTTCGGAATCTGTTTTATTCTGCCTTATGCTTATCCCACTATTTTCGGCTATGTACTAATCGGATTTGGGGTTTCTTGTGTGGTTCCGTTAGTGTTTAGTATTGCCGGAAGATCTTCCAAGTTAAGCAGCGGTTCTGCTTTAACTTCTATTTCGACTATTGGTTATCTCGGATTTTTATTAGTACCACCAATGGTTGGTTTTATCTCCGAATATCTGAGTATGAAATGGGCATTTTTAATTATGGCTCTTTTGGGTACACTTATGATTTTTATGGTGAATAAGATTGGGGAGAATGAGTAGTTTTTAAGGTACTAAGGTGCTGAAATGCTGAGATACTAAGTTTTTTTGCCGCTAAGTCGCTAAGACACAAAGTTTTTTAAGGTTAAGTACCATTAGGAATGAATTATTTTGTAGCAACGGATTTCAATCCGTTGAAATCGATTTGTGAAAAGCTAATAGTTCCGTAGGAACGATTCATATTAAAATTTTTTTCGCCATTAGGATCATCGCTTTTTCATGACAAATCGTTCTGTATTGGGTTTGCCTTTTTTTAAACCTGAAATTTCAGCAATTAATGAATCTTTCGCTACAAGATTGTAAATGATTTTGTTTGGATAATCGTGTTGTGGATTTTCAAAAACAATTTGATTTTCGGTTGCAGAGGTCATTTCAAAACTTACAGGCAATTCTTGATTCTGTCCAGGAACTGTTACAGTGTAAGATAATTTTCCGTTAGTTTCTTCCAAACGAACCTGTTCTGCAAAAACAGTATCATTTTGACCAACGACAAAATAGGATTCGCCAAGATAAACGGAATCATTTTCTTTTTTCCAGCGTTCGGTAAGTTCGCCTTCGGCCGATTTATTTCCCCATTCCCCAATAAACCATTCTGCTTTGGCAAGATTTGGATATGTTTTTACAGAAGCTTCGGTTTTGATTTCTTTTTTACAAGAAGATAAAACTACTAAAGTTAAAATCGAGGAAAATAGAATACCTTTTGTTTTCATGATTTGTTTATTAGAAAAAATCAAAATGATATCAAATTTATGATAAATATTTGGTTTTTAGTTTTTTGAATTGTTTTATAATAAATCAAACAAAATATTTGAAATCTTGATCTATGCCATATATTTATCGAACCTACGGCTCTTTTGAAAACAACTTCGCAAATTAACTGGACTAAAGTCCAGCCCTACAAAATTGGTCGAACCTATGGTTCTTTTTTCAAGATTTAAAATTCCGTAGGAATGAATTATTTTGTAGCAACGGATTTCAATCCGTTGAAGAATAGACGTACGGGGAAGCAAAAGTTCCGTAGGAACGGCACATTTATATAACTACTTCTTCGTCATCACAAATTTCTCCGAACTCGGTTTCCCATTCAAATTTCCTGAAATCTCAGCTGTCAAAGTATTATTAGCGCCTTTTGTGTACGTAATTTTTTGCGGATAATCGTGTTTAGCATTTTCGAAAACCAATTGTTTATCTGATTCAGAAGTTGCAGGGAAGAAAACAGGTTTATCGTCGTTTTGTCCTTTTACGGTTGCTTTGTAAGTTAATTTTTCGCCAAGCTGTGCTAGGATTATAGTTTCAAAATGAAGTGTGTCTTTACCTTTTATAAAATAAGAAGAAGCACTAAAAGTACTATCATTTAGTTTTTGCCAGTTTTCACTTAAAACGCCTTCTGGAGAAGTATTTTCCCAGTTTCCGATTAACCAGTCGGCTAGTTTTATTTTATCTTTTTCTACAGATTCTTTTTTCTGGCAGGAAACGAAAGCTATGATAAGTGCAATAAGAGTAATTTTCTGAAACATATTTTGTAAGGTTTTGATTGTACTAATGTATGAAAAAAATGTTTGCCACAAATTACACGAATTTCCACGAATTTTTCTTTGAAAATTGGAACGATATTTATGCCACTCTCGATAGCGATCGGGATTATAAAGATTATAATGATTTTATTTCACGCAGATTTTGGAGATTCTAGCAGATTAAATTTGGATTTAAATTATATAAATCTGCGAATATCTGCTTACATCTGCAAAATCTGCGTGAAATAAATTTGTGGCTAAATAACTTAAACACTTTCCTGTAAAATAGAATACACCAATTCCTTTGTAGGTTTTTGATCCTGAAGTTTGGCTCTGACTTCGTCAAAAGTCACTTTAAAATCACAGCCCGATTTGTATTCAGCACAGCCGTAAGCTGTTTTGCCTTTTAAAATCGTTCCTTTATTACATTTTGGACATACTAAAGAATCTGAAGTTTCTTCTTTTGTGGCTGTTTTTGGTGCAGTTTTCTTGGGTTCTAATTTAAGTCTGTAGTTTTCTTCAAAACGAATCAAACCTTCAACTGTTCCTGCATCTGTTTTAAAGCCTTTAATGTTTACGGTTGAGCCTTTTTGAAGTAATCGTAAATATTGAGGTTCTGTAATTTTTTTATCATGAAAAACATACGGAAGTACAAAGTCACAACCCGATTTATATTCGCTGCAACCAAAAGCCGATTTTCCTTTTATAAAATTCCCTTTTTGGCATTTTGGACAAGTTTCAGCCAAAATTCCAGAAGCTTTCTTTTTTTCTGCTTTAACAACAGGTTTCTGAACCGATGCTGCGTAAGAAATATTAGCGCGAGTAGTCTCGCTTCGAACTTCATAAACCAAAGCTTCCACCATTTTTTTCATGTTTCGAATAAAAGCAGCAGCAGTAAAAGTACCTTTTTCAATGTCTTTTAACTGTTTTTCCCAAGAACCCGTGAGTTCAGCCGACTTAATCAATTCATTTTGAATCGTATCAATTAGCTGAATTCCTGCAATGGTTGGTAAAATCTGTTTTTTATTACGAACAATATATTGACGCTTAAAAAGCGTTTCGATAATATTAGCACGAGTTGACGGACGACCAATTCCGTTTTCTTTCATCAATTCACGTAAATCCTCGTCATCGACTTGTTTTCCTGCCGTTTCCATTGCTCTAAGCAAAGTTGCTTCGGTATAATAATTCGGTGGTTTGGTTTCTTTTTGAAGAAATGAAGGTTCATGCGGCCCTTTTTCGCCAACAACAAAACTCGGTAATAAATCGGGTTCTTTTTCCTTTGCATTTGGATCTTCAAAAACGACTCTAAAACCTTTTTTAAGGATTTCTTTTCCTGTGGCTTTAAAAGTTACATCGGCTGCTTTTCCTATTACTGTTGTATTGGCAACAAGGCAATCATCATAAAATACGGCAATAAAGCGTTTTACAATTATATCATAAACCTGCTGCTGATTATGAGGTAGATTGATTTCAATTCCTGTTGGAATAATCGCGTGGTGATCGGTTACTTTTTTATCGTTGAAAACCTTGGGTGATTTTTTGATTTTCTTTCCTAAAAGCGGTTCTGTTAAATGAGAATAATTCGTCAGTTTTTGCAGAATTCCAGGTACTTTTGGATAAATATCTCCAGGTAAGAAAGTCGTATCAACTCTTGGATATGTAATCGCTTTTTGTTCGTATAATGTTTGTGCAATTTTAAGCGTTTCTTCTGCCGAGAACCCAAACTTTTGATTGCAATAAACCTGTAAACCTGTTAAATCAAATAGCTTTGGAGCGTATTCGTTTCCGTTCTTTTTATCAACAGAAACAATTTCAAAATCACTTTCTTTAACTTTTTCAGCCAGAATTTCACCATCTTCTTTTTTTAGAAAACGACCTTCTTCGTAGCTAAAAAGTGTTTCTCTGTACAAAGTCTGCAATTCCCAATAGGGTTGAGGTTTAAAGTTTTCAATTTCTTTAAATCGGTCCACAACCATTGCGAGTGTTGGTGTCTGCACGCGTCCAATAGACAAAACCTGTTTGTAACCACCATGTTTTACAGTGTACAAACGGGTAGCGTTCATTCCTAAAAGCCAGTCGCCAATTGCTCTAGAAAATCCAGCGTAGAATAAATTATCATAGTTTTCAGAAGGTTTCAGATTGTCAAAACCTTCTTTAATAGCTTCGGTAGTTAGAGACGAAATCCATAAACGTTTGATTTCGCCTTTATAATGTGCTTCGTTCATTACCCAGCGCTGGATCAATTCTCCTTCCTGCCCGGCATCCCCGCAGTTAATGACCATTTCGGCTTTTTCGAAAAGGGTTTTTATGATTTTAAACTGTTTTTGGATTCCGGAATTCTGAACCACTTTGGTTTCGAATTTTTCAGGAAGCATGGGCAGGTTATTCAAATCCCAGCTTTTCCAGTGCGGTTTATAATCGTTGGGTTCTTTTAAGGTGCATAAATGCCCAAAAGTGTAGGTCACGGCATAACCGTTGCCTTCATAATAGCCGTCATGTTTGGTATTGGCGCCCAAAACGGATGCTATTTCGCGTGCTACACTTGGTTTCTCAGCAATACAGACCTTCATTTTTTCCTTTTCTTATTGAGGAGCGAAGTTAGGATTTTTATGAGAAAGTTGCTAAGGTTCTGAGACGCTAAGATGCTAAGTTTTTTTATCTCTTAGTAAAATTAGGTTTCTACGGAGTTGTTGAGTTTAATTTGTCAAGAAGCGAAAAAATATAAGATATTGCTTTAAAATGTTGATTTTTAAAGGATTAAAATAAGTATATTCGTTTAACCAAAAACGATTAAAATGAGTGTAAGACAAGCATCTACGATAAATGAGGTTATTCAGATATTGGATGAAATCATTGAAACCTCAAAATTGGAGCAAAGTCCAGTTGGTTTATTTGCCATGTTATATCGTGAAGTCACGGTAAGAATAAAACAGGGAATTGCGGATGGTTCTTTTCAAAACGGAGAACGAATGGAAAAACTGGATGTTATTTTTGCCAATCGTTACATTGAAGCTTATTATCTGTATAAAGCCAAAGAAAAACCTTCGGAATGCTGGGCATTTTCTTTTGAACAGGCAGAAAAATTCTGGCCAATTGTAATACAGCATTTACTGCTTGGAATGAATGCACATATCAATCTGGATTTGGGAATCGCGGCTGCTGAGGTGAGTACAGCAGAAAATATTGGAGACTTAAAAGCCGATTTTGACAAAATAAATTCAATACTCAGCAGTTTGGTAAAAGGCGTAGAAAAATGCTTAATCAAAATCTGGCCCACTCTTACTGTTTTACTAAAATTAGCAGGCAAAGCCGATAATTTCTTTATTGATTTTAGTATGGAAACCGCTAGAAATGGTGCTTGGCAATTTGCAAATGAATTTGTGGCACTTCCTGAAAATCAAACTCAAGCTTGTATACAAGAAAGAGATAAAAGAATTACAGAAATTGCACGTTTGGTTTCAAATCCTGGATATTATGTTAGTGCAATTTTTAAATTCATTCGGTTATTTGAAAAAGGAACTGTTGCTCAAAAAATAATCGATTTGCGAATTATGGAAGAAAATAATATGAAGTGTGTTACGGTTTAGAAAAACAGAATCAGTCAAAATGCCATTTTGTTGGGAAAGTTAAATCAAATTCTGGATTTTTGATCGCTAATTCAATACATTTCTTTTCAAATCCGGTTTTATTGAAAGGACCAAAAATAGGTTTATCCTGAAAACCGCTTTCCGTTCTTTCGATAATGTAATAATTGATTACATCTCGATTTATTTTATCAGTTGCGTTTTTTACAAGTGGATGCTGTTTCGAGTAAATATACTTCGAATCATAGCCAACAGCAAAAACATAGGCGGGAACTAAAATTTCTCCTTTTTTTAAAGATCGAGATTCATAAATATCGACCCACAGTGTTTCATAATCGTCTACAATGGCATCACTGCCGTAATCATATAAACCAAAACAAGATGATACTAAAATGGATACTAAGACTATAAAAATGATTTTTTTCATGAGTTTAAATTCTCTTTTTCAGTTTAATTAGAAGATTTAAAAACAGATTTGGGTAATTATTTATACAGTATTATTTTTTTATATTTTAAAAACATCAATTCTCTTCATCCAAAAAATTCCTGATTCTAAAAATTGTAGTTTGGTTTGAACTACTTTATCGCTTTTGTCTCTTGGGTTTTTTGTTACAAATCGTGCAGTAGAATTATTAAAATCCAACGTATATTTTTCATTCAGATCTTCTTTTTTGTCCGATGAAAAAGTAATTAGATTGTCTTTTGAGCTCCATTTTCCTTTTCCATATTTATTATTTTCTGGCGGGATTCCACCTTGCATTTTGGAATACGAATGAAATTCAAATGTGCCATCTTGATTTAAAGTTAGTTTGTATTCAATTATATGTTTTTTTTCAGTATCTGAAAGTGAACGTGTGTAATCGCCTGCAAACGAATTGGATTGAGCAAACGATGTTATAAGATTGAAAATTAGAAGTAAAACGGTTAATATAAGTTTCATTGGTTTTGGTTTTTGGTCTTTTTTGAAAACTTTTTTCAAAAGTAACTTCTTTAGAATCAATATCCTTACGTGAAACCGTATTTATTAAATTTTTAATTAAAAGTTTTAGATTAAAAAAAGTCTGTCTTGAATTTCTGCAAAACTAAAGCCATTTATCTTGGTGAGAATAATCTTAATTTTTAGCTAAATTTAATTTTTACTAAAAAAATAGCTGTATCTTGCCCAAAGATTACAGATATTACAATAATGGAAACTGCCAATTTATTTTTAGTAAACAGCTGTTTGATGTGCTTAATGTACACCTTATTGTATCTGCATGACGATGCTTTCTTAAAAAGCTCAAAGGACTTTATTCCTTTTGCCCTGTCAAAACTCTAGACAGGGATTCTTCCATTTACAGTTCGTTTTTATTTTTAATCTTCAATTTTCATTCAGGATCAGGTATCATTGAATTAGATAGGACTGCGAGATATTCAGTGAAGAGTTTTATATCATAATTCGGTGAAAAGTGAAGCAAACAAGAAAGTCATGTCACAAAATATTATTTTAACTACAGGAACATACGATTTAATTAAAGATCACGTAAGAAGAAAAAAAGTAACCCCGCACGAAGAAGAACTTTTATTGAATCAGCTAAAACACGCTACTCAGGTGTTAAGAAGAAATCTACCTGAAGATATAGTTTCAGTAAACCGAAAAGTAACTTATAAAGACCATATCAAAAATGAAGAAAAAACAATTCTTTTGGTTGGTCCCGAAAAAGTTAAAGTGAGCAAAAACAAAATTTCTGTACTCTCAGATGAAGGTATTGCAATGATTGGTTACAAAGTAGGCGATGTTGTTGAATGGCCGGCAAAAAAAGGAAATTTGAAACTCGAAATTTTGAGGGTAGAAGTAGAGGCTTAAATATTGGTTTCTTTTTTAGTTTAGTAACATCCCAAAAAATGTTTTTTGGGATGTTTTATTGAAAATATTTAAATGTCGATTTAAAATGCTAGAGAGCTTATTAATATTTTTTCCATTCAAAACTTTTGAAACCACTTTCAGTTGACCATTTTTTCCAAACGGCTTGAAGAATTTCATTGTCTCTTTGTCCTTTAGGATATTTATACATTGCTAATTTGTCATCTTTATCACGTTCATGAGTTTCTAATATATGTAAGTTAATATATTTGTTTTTATTGCTTTTCTGAAAAGGAAGTCCCAATAAATTGTTAGTGGCGAGTGCTTTTGATACATCTATTTGATTTTTTGCAGAGAACTGCCTTACTTTTTCAATCTCAGAATTACTAAAATAAAATTGACTATTTCCTTGTTTATTGTAATATTCCAAATAACCATCTGTAAAAACATATATATGATTCTCATATTTTATGGAAATTGTATCTACCCCATTAATTAGCATTGTATCTTTTTTTATAATAGATTCATTTTCGATTTTTTCAATCAAAAGACTAATTAGATCCAAACCATTATTTCTGGTATTTTGATATTTATTTTTGATTTTGTTTTCAAAAATATCTAATTGCTCTTTTAATCCATTATTTTTAAATTTCCCAGTTGAATTTATAAAAGATTGTTTTTCCTCCAAGCTTTTATATTTTTCCAAATCAATAGAAGCAATTGTTTTTTCTGAAAATGGCGAAAATGAAATAGATGATTTATCACCGATTTTCTCGCCTGGTTTAACACAATCAATTTTGAAAAAATTAACTAGTTCATGAATTTTATCTAAGTCCTTCAATTTTTTATTATCTATCCTGCTAGACATATCTGATATAATTACAATGTTTTGGTATGTCAAAGATCTGTTTTGAGGCTCGGGTGCACATCCAATCAATAAAGATGATATACAGCAAAAGATTAAAATAAATTTCATTTTAGACGCTAAATTAAATTAATACTTGTTCTATTTCTCTAACTCGAACGGCTACTTCATTTGTGGCGTAGTACTTTGGAAGATGTTCTATAAAACCTGATTTATAAGCAGTAATAATACTATCAAAGATTACATCAGTAAAAATTTTACCACTTGTTATTTTAGCAATAAACTCATCAAATATGATTTTTGTTTGTTTTTGCAAATCAGAATATTTACTATTGATTTGATTCTCGTAATTATTAATTTCTGTTTCCAGATTTAAAATCTTAGAATTGTTTTCATTAATCAAAGCTTCATTTTCTTTAATTCTATTGCTTAATGCTTCTTTTAGTATATTTAACTCAAGAATTTCCTCATCCAAGAATTGAATATTTTTGTTTTTTTCAGCATCAACCATTTCAGGTTTAGATTTTTTATAAGCATTTACCACATAATCAATTAAAAAATGAGTTAGAATTAAAGGAAACATTCCAAACGTAAAAATTAAATAGAATTCACCATGTTTTACAACTTCCCAAATCTGCATAGTAGATTTTTTTCCAGCTAATAAAGATTTTATTTCATCGGTATTGATTGCAACCATACTTGAAACCACAATGTCAAATATTAATAATCCTACCCAAAACATAACATTATTTAAGTGTTTATTTTCACTGCCAAGAATTTTGAGATTTGATAATAAAACAGGTATTAAAAAGAAAAGCGCTGCTATAATACCAAATAAAGTTCCCTGTTGTTTAAAAATTTTTATTATTGCATTTGCATCAACAAGCTGAGGAATTCCAGGGTTAATTCCTGCTTGTAATGACATCAGTATGGCATTCCCTTCAAAAAAGACTTTATAAATTGCTGATGCAAAAAATATAGATAGATAAAAGACAAAAATCCCTAAAGCTATTAAAATTAGAACAGTTCCAATTGTCCAAAACTTTTTTACTACAAAAGATTGTTCTAAAGATCTTCTTTCTAATTTATTTTTTTCAATTTCTTTATTGATTTGAAGTAATCCTTTTTCCCCTGTGTTTTGATTACCGGATTCAAAAATAGATTTCTCTTGTTTTAATTCAATTATTTTATCTTTAATCTGTTTTGTTTCTAATTCATTATTCTTTTTTTCAATTGTTATTTTTTCCTGTTTTTCATTTTCTAAATTTGTTTTCATGCTTTCAAAAGCTTTTGAAATATTAGAAATTAAAATGTTCTTTTTACTACCTAAACCTTCGTCGGTTGCATAGGTTTTAATTTCTTCTTTTATATGATCATATTCTGTTCTGAAAATTTCAATACTACCGTGATTATCTTTTGATTTTTCGTAGCCTTTCTTTTTATATTCTTCAGTATTAATTTGAGCTGCAGAATAAACAAGATTGTGTAATTGTTGCGAAAAAGTTTCAATAATGTTTATAGGTTGAGGCTGTTCTATTTTAACTTCTTGAGATGTAATACTGGAAGATACAGTTGTATTTACTCCAATGTTGTGATCAATATTATATCTTAGACGTTCGAATTCTGATAAAAATTGAGAATAAATTCTAAAGTCATCCGAAACCTGAACATTTTCAACATTATTAAAACTTGCATTTATTGAGTAATTGTATGAACCATTAATTGTAAGTCTGTTATCAATAAGGCAGAATTTATGATGCATTATTCCTCTTGTATCTCCTGTTTCGAAAGCATGGACATTTATACCAGCTCCTTTAAGCATTAATTTAACAGTCTCATTTTGAACATTTGAAGAAAGAATAATATCAATAGTTAAATCTCTATTTTTTGCTTCGATGATAGCCATTGCAATATCTCTATCAGTAAACCAAGCCATTGCAATGTAGATAAGTTGTTTAGCATTGTTTATTTCAGAGATAATCCTTTGTTTAATTTCTGTTCCGTTTGTTATAAGATCGTTCATGATTATGTGATATTTGTTTTGGTGAATTTGATTTGTTCTTACTTAAGAGTATTGAGAATTTCTTATTCAAAACTAAAAGCTTTACAACTAGTGGTTTTACGGAAATCCGTAAATGAGGGAAATAAGTACGGATTTCCTTTTGAGTAGAATAGAAAAAAAATGCGTGAAAGTTTTTAGGCTTTCACGCATTTTAAGATTTTATATTTTAAAAAATATTTAATTATTAATCATAGGATTCAAATTCTCATCCTTATTACGTAAATCCAACCCACCTTCGTAAACCGATTTTAAATTGGTCAAATAAAAATGCCAGCCGTTGGAACAGCCGAGTCTAATGTATTGTTTAGACGAATCATCTGTTGGAATATTATGATGACGAAGTTCAACTATCGTATAACCATTTGTTTCACTCAATTTTATATCAACCAAACAATTTCCTTCAAACGTAAACTGTAAAAAGTCTTTTCCATTTGTAGAAGTAATTTTTCCTTTCATCGAATCATCATACAAATACCAAAGCCATTCGTAAGAACCGTTTTCTGTAACGTTTTGGTTTTTGTCAATTGGTTCCTGATTGGCATCAAAAAAAGAAACCTTTTCCAGAAACCATTTTTCCAGTTCATTCGCGATTGTCCAGGCGTTATAGATTTCGCTGATTTTAGCTTTAACGGCTATTTTTTTGCTGAAAGAAGTCCAGTCGAAGTTTTCCATTTTTAATTTTTTAATTGTTCAGAACTAAATTTTAATGAAATACCATTTTTAGAATATGTTATTATATCCCATCAGATTTCCAATCGAAATATACGTAAAAATCAAACCAATGATGATTAAAAAAATAAGACCACAGCCGTTGGAATTATCTTTTAAAATAAATTTTTCAGGGTTCTTTGGATCATAAACTATTTTTATAGGTTTATCTATATTTCCTCGATAAGATCTAAATTTATCTAAATCGGAAGAGGTGTGAAAAGAAGGCTTTCCTGTAATTAATGTTTCTTCAGCAGTTTTAAACTCAATAACAGGCGTTTTATAGCCTTCGTTGTCTGATTCGTAAGACACGATTTTACCCGTAATTCCTATTCCGTTTTTACTGATATTATTTAAGAAAAAAATGCTGTTAACCGCATATATTAATGCAAGCATACCCATCATTAAGCAACAAATAACAGGTTTATAAAACATAAAGAAAACAAAAAAGATAACAATTGGTATTCCATATTTTTTATTAAATTCCATTTGTATTCTGGTTTTATTTAGGTTTTGAATTGGTCTTTTTATAATAAGGAAAAACCCAAAAGTCATATCCATCAGGGACATAGGTGTCGCAATATTCTGTTTTACAGATAGTAAAGGAACGAATCACATTTTCGTAAGTGGTCTTTTTACTAAACTTTAAATGAATTCCTTGATTTGGATTTTGTTTTTTTTTATTTCTTGAATTTCTAGCTGAAAAAGGTTTAAAATGCTATCATCATACTTTTCGTTTCCATTAAGTTCTAATGAAATTATAGATTTTGTTTTTAAATAATCTTCCAGATTATATCCTAGTTTCTTTTCTATGTCTTTATCTCGATAACCAATATAGGTTGCTTTTTCAGTAAATGTGTTGTTTCTAATCATCCATAAAAAACAGGAAACAATAAAAATGATTAAGAAAATGCTAATAATATAAAATGGTTTTTGTTTCATCAGATTATCATTGAAGAATGTAACGTTTTAAAAGAGATGCTTATCAGAGTGTAGTTTTAAATACATCCATGTATGAGTAAATATTTATTTTGAAATCTAGTCTTTATACGATAAAAGTCAATTTCCATTAATCTGTTAAAGAGCGTATCAGATATATTGCCATCGTAATTGGAAGCATCAAAACGTAGATACAATTCATGTTTCTCATTAAATGAATCACGAAGCTTAACAATCTTATCTCTTTCCTTAAATTTAAGTTTTTCAAAAGATTTTTCATATTCGAGAAAAATTCTTTTTCTGTCTCCAATCATGTTTTTGTACGCTTTATCATTTTCTAAACGAATATCGATATATTGATCTAAGGCTGTTGAATTCGTTTTTAATTCATCCCTATAGTTTAGGAGTTGTTTATACATAAGTTTTTGACTTTCACTGTTTTCTTTACAGGATGAAAATAAAGCCATGAAAAGAAGGAAGATTATTTTTTTCAATTGAAGAATATTTAAGATTTCTAAATTGGTTTTAAAAGTTTACAGACTAGAGCTATTGGGATTACCTTCTCGTCTGCGACCATTTTTTTAATTTTCTTTTGTACCAAAACATATTCCATTGATAGCTAATGCCCCCTAATTCCCAATTTACATCAAATTTGTCATCATCATTTTTGCGATACGGTGGTAGTGCAATTTTGCAATGAAGCATCGACGGATTATTAATTACAGTTTTTAAATAATCAGGATCAAGATTATTTTTCAGAAAATATCGAATATCTATTATAGTTTGATTTTTTTCAGCTTTGTAAATATGTAAATTGATGTCATAAATCAAATCGTAAATTTCTTTAAAATCTGTAATAGCTTCACTAAAGCTTTTTGGTGTTTTACTCTTGTTGAGTTTATTTCTGTTGATTCGCTGAGTAAAAAAGTTTTCACCTTCTATTTCCGAAATATTAGATAAAAGAAACACGACATTGTTCGAAATAAAATTCCAACATTTTAACCTTGCCAATTCGAGTAATTGGGTTGTTAGATTTTGGATGTCTTTTTCAATACTATTTTTCATCTTTAATATACGTAGGTGTATTTGCCTTCAGAAAAGACATTTCCTGTAACCGCATCAATTTGTATAAACGGACACTGATTACATTTTTTTGAGATGTCCCAGTAATACAATTTTCGTTTTCCTTTTTGATATCCTAAAGTGCTTTTTGCATAAATGTAAGTTTGAAAAGATATCTCAATACTATCTCCTGTAATGCCGTATCTCTTGGCAATTTGGAGTGCCTGTTTTTCTGTGATTTTGACTTCATCCTTGTTTTTTTCTTTGCACGAAGTAAAACAAATAGAAATTCCAATAAAAAGGACAATTAGGGCAGATGTAATATTCTTTTTCATAAACTACTTCTTCTTAAACTTATATTCCCGTTTATTACTTTTCGGATTAAGATCTACAAACTCGTAGTCTTCAAAATCTGCGAAACGGGTTTTAAAGAAATCGCTGGCTTTTTCTACCGACCAAGTTTTTGGATAATGAAAACCATCGAATTCGACGTTTTGAAGATGCAGTTTAAAATCATATCTAAATTCGTCGTCGCCGACATAAGTCAAAGCGATTTTTCCAGACCAGTCAATATCAAATTGGTTGAAAGCTGTTGGAGTAATTTGAATACAATGATTGGCACAGCTGTCGTGTCCTAATAAATAGATTCCGAAAGCGACATCGTCATAATCATAATCGTCATCAAGCGGAAAAGGGTCTGCCAGTAAAACGTCTTTTATAAGATCATTAAAAACGACTTTTTCAGATGGTGTGCTGATTTTAATTCCGTTATCGCCCCAAAAAGTCGAAGACATGGTGCAGCGATGGAAATTTCCCCAGACTACTTTAGAATCCCAGTCGCTATCAACGTCTTCTTCCTCTTCTTCGTCATCAAGGTCTGTGTCGTCTTCAGCGTAATAATTTTCGGTTTTTAAATGAAAATCAAACCAAATCGTTTCGTCTTCTTCAATTCTGCCGCTCCATTCAAATTCTTCTAAAGCGTGACCGTTTGGATACGGATTTTCTAAAAAATAGATTCTGTTGGGGTTATTCATGTCTTTTGATTTTCTAAAGACTAAAGATAGAAACAAAACGTATTCTTACAAATTTTTCTGGAATCTTCTAGTTTTTTTGCCTTCAGTTGGATTGTTTGAGTTAGAGGGATTTTATAAGAGCTCTTTGTGGAGTAAAGTAAATAAAAAACAAAAGCTACATGTTTTTATGTAGCTTTTGTTTTAATGATTTGTATTGTGTTAAACTGTTGCAGGCACGGATTACAAATCCGCGCTATCGGGTGCAATCGGGTAACCTTATTTCAGGACGAGATAGGCTTTACGTTGCTTCGGTTTTTTTATTAAGTCAATCTTATCATTCAACAATAACACGAATTGCAAATCTGGAAAATACAACACCTATTACAACAATTGCATTTAACTATTTCAATAAGCCATTTACAGTTTTTTCCAATTTGGTCATGCGGTCTTTCAAGTCTTTTATTTCAGATTCTTTGCCCGCTAATTCTTTTTTCTGATTTTCGATTTCTGTTTGTTGTGTTTTTACGGCTTCAATTAAAACTGGAATAAAACCTTGATAATTTACCGCTTTATAACCATCGATTCCAGTTGTTACTAAATCCGGTAATATTTTTTCTACCTCCTGTGCAATAACACCATATTGTTTTCCTTCTGAAAAACCTTTATCAGGAAATTGCTTTGTATTCATAAAGTATGATGTCCCACGAAGACGATTTACTATTTCTAATGGTTTTTGTAGTGTTTCGATATTAGTTTTATAACGAGCATCTGATACAATTAATGCAGTTGTTGATTTAATTGATCCATTTACATCCAGCTTTTGAGCTGGATTAATTGTGCCAATACCTACATTCCCATTTTCATCAATCGTCATTCTCGTAGCATTAGAAGTCATAAAACGCAAATCTGATAGGGAACCACTTTGATAATAAGATGTTATAGCAGATAAAGAAGTAAAACTTCCGCCTACCATACCTCTAAAACCAAATGTCCCAAGTTTGTCCCCTGCAACAATATTTTCAGGAACGGCCACCGTGCCTCTGGATTTATCTGCATAAAATTGAGGCCCCGCACTAGCACTTGCCGTATATTGATCAGAAACTATACTAGCCCCATTTATCCCCCTACCATCACTTATATCACTTACCATATGAAATCCATATGCAGGACTTGTTGTTCCAAGCGCTAAATATCCATTTTCATTTAATGTCATTTGCGCTTTACTTGATCTATTTAAAAAAAAATAAAACGCAGATAAATCGGTCCCTCGATAAGCAGATACAATACGGCTAAGTTCCGTTGCACCTAAAACAGGAACCTCAGTATTAAAAGACATAACCCCCATTGGAGTACCAACAACTGAAGTTGGACGCACAAATGTTAAAGTTGAACCATCACTTGCACCACTTTCAAATATAACATTATTACCAAATCGATCATCAGATTTTAAATGAATTCCAGCTAAAGGCGTATCTGTACCAATTCCCAGAAAACCAGAAGATGTCAATCGCATTTTCTCTGTATTATTGGTAATAAAAGGAAGATCAAAATTGTCTTTTGTCCCTATTGTTTTTAATGCTCCATTAGTATTTCCATCTAGTAACCACTCATTTGCTACATCTGTAGAAGAAGATACACGAACCCATTTTGCACCATCATTATAATATTCACCCGGTATAACTGCATTTGTTCCAGTTGTGGTTGCAGTGTTCCAAACATGCATTCCTGCCACATGTGCAGTCATAGGAGTGAAATTATTGGTTCCTGTTAATGCTACTTTTGTTAATAAAAGACCTTTGTTGCTAGTGCCATCGGTTCTGTTTAAATCTAAAACAGCATCTTTATTTGGGTTGTTGGTTGGCATTCCTACTTGTGCATTGGCATAAGTTAAGGACAGCCCTAAGCAGAGAAGGGCTAATTTAAAAGACATTTTCATTTTTCTCTCTTTGTTTAAGTTTGTTTTAATTTTTTTATTAATTCCGAAAAGCTGGTAAGGCGGATAAACTTTAAAGGGCAGGATGCAGGGAATTGCAAATGAAAATTTGTAATTTTAAAAATCTATTTTGCACAACTATTGTGGTATTGCTGTGTTAATTTTAAATAGATTTGTTTTGGAAAGTTTAATTTTACAAAACGATTGCAAAGCAAGTAAAAGATTACAAAGTGTCGAACTAAACCAACTTGTATCTTACCAAGAGATTTTGTTTTTTACCAGAGCGCTTTCCGCATTAAGAATTTTAAATACCTTTGATCAATGAATACAACAGCAAAAACAAAACATATCGGAAGAAATATTAACCGTATTAGAGAACTAAAAGGCATGAAACAGGAAGCCTTGGCACTCGCCATTGGTGTAAGTCAGCAAACGATTTCTAACTTGGAAGCAAGTGAAAACATTGACGAAGAAAAACTGCTTGAAATTGCTAAAGCGCTTGAAGTGAGTATTGAAGCCATTAAAAATTTTTCGGAAGAAAACGTGATTAACTACTTTAATAACATATATGATAACGGTGCTTTTAACAAGCATTATGAGAATTGTACTTTCAATCCTTTAGATAAAGTCGTAGAGCTTTACGAGCGTTTGATTCAGGCAGAGAAGGAGAAGAATGAATATTTGGAGAAGTTATTGGGAGGAAAGTAGTTCCTTTTTTATGATATAAATGGAAATGCGCAAAGGTTTTTTGGAAGGCTTTTGCGTATTTTTTTGTTTTTGTGCCAGCAAGGAGTGAAATTACTTTGTCATAGCAAATATAATCACAAAAAAAATACAAAAAAAGCGTATTTTTTTTGCAAATTCTTGATATAGGTTATAATAACTTTGCTATAAAATCAGTTTATCCACGCAGTATTGTCATTTCGACGTAAGGAGAAATCTCCGCAAGTAGCTCCGCAAAGATTGGCGACATGCTTTGCGGAGTTTCTAGTGCGATTTCTCCTTTCAGTCGAAATGACAAAACGCCGTCAGTTCGCCCAGTATGTCATTTCGGAACGAGACCCGAGCGATAGCGAATAGGCAAAGCAAATCACACTCGTTTATCTACAAAGATTGGCAAGTATACTTTGCGTCCGGATGCTTTGGAGCTGTAAAAATGTTTTTTAGTTTAGTACTTAAATTTTAGTCAAATTTTCTGCCCCATAACCACAACTAGGACAATATATCGCTCGTGAAGTTCTAAAAGGTTTGCTGCAATTAGGACAATCTTTTCCAAAATGACTGCTTCGATGGTGTAAAATAGCTAAGGGATTTGATTCGTATTCTCCTGTTATTATGCGATACATTTCGAGAAGATAGCGGTATTTTTCAAAAGTTTCAATTTTCTCTAGCCAAACAAAATCTTTGATATTTCTTCTTTCTAATTCTTTTTCAACTACTTTTTTTCCATGCATAAATGCTTCCATGCATAATTTAAATTCTTCGTCATTTAGCATTTTGACTCTTGTATCACAACGCCAGCAGAATCTTTCTTCCATTTTTTTTCTTTTTATTGTAAATTATTCACAAATTAAAGTATCAAAATCTACATGAAGCTGAGTAGTTTCTTTGTCAACATTAACCCAATTAAAGTTTTTTAAAACATAGGCATTTCCTCCATCAATTTTAACCCATTCATCTATTCCTTTGGCAGCATTCATTAAATCGTTTTTTGGTGTCATTCCAATAGGAGCAACGAAACTCCTGCCTTTTGTTAAAAATTTACAATTGCTTGTTTCGATTTCTGATTGTGTAATGTATTTTGATTTTGTTAAAGTTGGAAGAGAATTATGCACTTGAAGTGGAGACATCGAAGTACAAGAAGTCAAAAATAAAATCACACCAATAAGGTTTAGCTTGAGTAGTTTATTCATTTTAGATAGATTTAGTTTTATAAAATAAGATATTTCGTCTAGCTTTTTTGATCTCAAATAATTTGCCAATTGTGTCTTTTATCAATAAAAAATCTCCAGCTAGTGCGAGCGTCTCGTTTGTGCCAGCGGGAAATAATATTTAAAAAACCGCTGTCACTAAATAATTTCTTCAAGTTTGTAAACTTCTCCCCATCTATTTAGCGTGCGACTATCATAAATGTTAAAAGGAATAATTGAACTATCTTTTTCGGTAGACAATCCGGTAAATGTCCAAAACAAATCCTCAAACGTACAAACCAAATATCCTCTATCATTAAAGGAGTAGTCTCCAACAATCTTATAATTTTGTAAATGCTTAACTTCATGCTCATCCATAGGGCGAAAGGCATCAACGACCTTTTTTGTTAGCTCAACTTTACCATTCTCAAAAAACTCTAGTTGATTTTGGTAGATTATACAAAAAAACAAACCACCAGCATGAAGATCAGTATTGGCGATTAAACTTGACTGGTATTTTTTATTAATTTCTATTTTCATTAGTACATTATTAATGAGTGTATTCAACTGGCTAGAGCGGGGACAAGATTCGAGAAAAATATTCTATTTTTCTAATTCAGCTTTTAGTTTTTCAACTATTTCCTTTTCAAATTCTCTTTTCAGCATTATATTTTGAAACAAACCCAATTCCTGATTAACTAACTGCCAACCCGTTTTTCTGTTTTTGTGTACAGCCACTAGGGCGAAGTCTGTTCCGTCATCAATACTAGGTCTTGTCCATGCTTCTATTCTTTTTCCTTCTAAATCAAAATAAATGTTATGCCAATAGTCAGCTGTATTTTCATCTTTTAAATCAAGATTTGTTAGATGCATTTTTTCCAATGCCTCCAGAATTTTCTTTTCAGGACTTTTGATGTAATAAGTTTCTGCATAAGGATATTTTCCTGCAGCATAAATATGAAATGTAGAAAAAAACGAAATTAATTTATACGAAATGAAAAGTACTATCGCGATAAGTATAATCAGTTTTAGCTTGGATTTGGCCATTTTAAGGTATAAATTTTTAATTGCGTTTTGTTTGTGTTAGGGATGGAGAAAGTTTTTTCGTGTTTTTTAATCTATTATATTTATTACTTACGCTAGTCACAATCATTATGAAGATTCGTTATTACGTTTAGTTCTATTTTTTTCAATATTCCAGACTCAAATAATGCGTTAATTTTAGATTTATAGAATCCAAAAGAGCTGTTCCATATACCTTTTTGTTTCAAGGTTAATCCATATTTAGGAGATGAAGTTGGAAAAAAACCAGATTTAATTTGTTCAAAATTTTGCCTAGCTGTAGGACTTCTTAACAGAATCTTATTGTATATCCTGTCGTCCATGAAACAGATGGAAGGTAAGTTGTTTAAATTTTCTAAAGACATTTTAATTTTTTCGATTCTTCCATGCTTTATGTTTATAATTTTAGGCAACATGCAAATTAATACATATTTATAATTATAGTGACTCGCTTGTGTTCTCGCTAAAATATGGTCAACATGATAATTCGTAGGAATCTCATTTATGAATCTTAAGAATAGTTTTCTGTAGTTCCGATATTTAGCATTTACATATAAATAAAAAATATCTTTTTTATCAGAGAGTAAAAATGCATTGTTAATGTTTATTTTTCCAATCTTATATGCAGTAAGATTCATTGCTTGCTTAATTTCAAAAATATCGTTTCCAGCGATTGCTGTTTCTTGAGGATTTTTGCCATTAAAATTTTGACCTAATCCTCTTAGTGAATCATTCGTAATAATCTTTTCTACAGATAATTTCAGCATTTTAAAAATTGTATATTGTTGCTTGATCAAAGAAAATTTCTCCTGCTAGCGCGAGTGTCCTGCTCGTGCCTACCGATATAGCTCGGATTTGTAATACCGTGCCCACAAAGATTGGTTTGTTCTTTTTGTAAATATAAAACAAAAGCTATATGTTTCTTTGTAGCTTTTGTTTTAATGATTTTTATTGTGTTAAACTGTTATAGGGACGGATTGTCACGCAATCGAGTAATAAAATTATTCAATAGTTTTAGCCTTAATGATTCTTAAAGATTCTACATTTTGTCCATAAAACCTGCCCATAATTGATGTTATTTCATCATTATTATCAGTCAACCTATTTTCTATAATTTCAAATTGCAAATTTCTACCTAATAAGGCTTCCTCTTCTAAATCACCAAACATAGGATTAGATTGCATTGGAGCCATGAAAGTTCCTGCAGCGCAATCAAATTCTATATATGTTGGTCTTACATTATTTGTAAAATGCGTTTCTATACTTTCTAGATCTGTTGATGTTGATAGATATTCTTGATTACGATAAATATTATCCTCAATGAAAGGTAAAACTAAGTTTTCAACTGTCGCTCGATGTAAAATAATACGTTCTTCATTTTGATATTTATTTATAATTCCGTCAAGAATTTCTATATCTATTATTTGTTCTCTATTTGGTGTTTTATTGCGTAAATTATCATTTAAATTATAGCAAAATCTGTCAGTATTTGATTTGTATTTGTTAAAAACGATTTTCTCATCTTCATTTAACTCATCATAAAAATTTTGTTCATTCATAAGTTTATAGGTTGTATGGATTTGTAGTTTTATATTCCTTTTTCTGGCCAAGTAAGGAGACTTAGCATAACAGATTGTCTTTCTTAGATAGAATGATGCTAAGAGTGGGCTTAAGGTACGAGCTTGAAAGTCATTATGTCTTTTTTTTTTAATCAACTTTTATCCATATATCCCCTCTGCTAGTGCGAGCGTCCCGCTCGTGCCTGCAAAGTTTTTAAAATTGGTTTGGATAGTTAGTCTTCACGAGCGATGCGAAGATTATTTATCATAATTACTTGTCCCATATAAATATATACTTTTCGTATCTTTTCTAATTGCTTCTGGTAAAAGATTGAAAAGGATATTTACAAAAGATTTTTTACCTGTATTTCCAATCAATTTTAGACTCATTTCTTTTGTTGGATTATCACTGGTTATTGTTTCTGATATATTAAAAATTTTTTCAAATATTTCTCCAACACTATATATTAATTGTTCATTTTTTGCCTTTATTAAATCAATTGAAAGTGAATCCGAAAAATCAAATTTTACATCATCTTCATAATCATCTAAATATGCATTAAATAAAACTAACTCCACACTACCAGAGTATTTCCATTTCGTTCTTTTTTCAATTTCAATTCTTAATTCATTAAAGTTGTCAGGACAAAAAGTCCACTTTTCATCTCCTACCTTAGCTATAACAGTAAGATTAGGTCTAAAAGATTGAGGTTGATAACCGATGCAAAAAAAATCAATTGTTTCTCTTGATCTATTATTATAATAATCAACTTTTTTTAATATTTCATCTTCTGTAAAGCTATCTGGTTGGGCAAATAGTAGTCCAACAATTTTTGATTTATTTTTATCATATTTAAAAGAATATCCAATTACTCTTTTTAATTCTTCATAACTGTTTACTATGTGCATATTTTAGTTTTATATATTCATTATATTTGTATTCCATGTATACTTTATTTAAATAAGCTAATGAGATTTAAAAAATAAGAGAAGATACTGAATCCTCTTCCTCTTCCTCTTCCTCGATAATTTCAATTACAGGTTGTTGATAATGTCTTTCAATTCCCCAATTTTGAATTATCCAGTTTGTTAATTCGTCACGTCTTTTGTTGCAGCTTTCAGCGACCCAATCATTATATTCTGCAATTTTTCTTTCTTGTCTTATGTCTGAATTTGAGTAAGAAAAGCCAGTGCCTGCTATTCCTTTTTTTCTTTCAAATTCAAAGTTACTATATCGTGAGTTGTCTTTAGTAAGTACAAGATTAGATATATCATGTGTAAACCTTTCTCGTTCTTCTTTGGTCCATCTGATAAGCCAGTTTGAGTTTGGATCAGGATTTTGTGGTAAAATATGTTCGATTGTTGAGTCTGTCAAATCTTCCCAATTTAATTTTGATGGATTTTTGCCTTGTAGTAAATAGAGCTCATACTCAAAAAGAGTGTATTTCAATAATCTTCTGTGATGATACCATGTAAAAAAATGATCTGTTAAAGATTTTCTGAAATCATTTTCGGGAGAGTACCAGTTAATTGTTCCATAAATCCAGTCTGTAACTGATTTTAGAGAATGCTTAGAATGAAATACGTCATCAGACCATCGGTAGAATTTTGATAAAGCGGCATTGCTTCGTTTTCCTTCCCAAAGAAAAACTCTGTAAGAAAAGATTTCTATTGATTTTAAGAAATCAACATAATCGATATTTTGTACTTCACCATTTTCAGATTTGATTCTGGCAGCCACCAACAAAGGAAGATAGTTTGCAATATTTCCTGCATTCTTAATTTTGGTAAGCAGATTGAATTCACTTTCTTTAAGAGGAATATTGATAGGTTTAATAATTGCTGAATAATGTTTTGAGATTAATGCAAGACCATTTAAAAATTTTAAAAGAAAGTCTTTTACTTCATTTTTACTCTTAATTGAAAAATTTCGTAAAGGAATTACGTCATCAGCTTTAAAACCGCTGTAACCTTCCCAGTTTTTTGGAGTATAGCTTACAAATAATGCCCATGCGATGCGTAAACACTGGCTTTCACTACCACTACATTTTGCTATATTTACATAAACTTCTTTCCAGGTTTTATTTATTAATTTAGTATAGTCTTCTTTTTCTGATGCATCTGGAATGTTTCTATATACCCAATACATAAGATAATTTTTGAGTAGTTCCATTGAGGATAAATCTTTTCCTCTAGAATTCATAAGCTCAAAGGTCATTCCTATTTCGCTTTCTACTTCAATAGGATAAAATGAAAAGTTTAATTTTCGAATAATAGCATCAAATAAATCTCTTAAATAATTTTCTCCTTTTTCTGCTCTTATTTCCAGCTGTTCTTCAATATGTCTTTTCAAAAAAGAATATGCATCGTAAACTCTTTGTTGATGAATAGAATTTGGTTCCAAATTGCTCACTCCTTTTGATATTAAATCATAGTAGAAATCGGCTGTATCATTATTTAAGCGTAGTTTACTTTTGCTTCCAGAAAAAAGATAAATTGGAACTTCAGAATTAAAATCATCAGATATTTTAATAAGTTCTTTTAGAATAATTGATAAATATATGCTACAAGTTGTTAACCGTTGTTGTCCGTCAACTATATCTACTATTTCAAGTTTTTTTGTACCATAATTTTCTGTTGGTTTATAAATCGGCTGGTAAATAACAATAGTTCCTGTGTAGTGATTAATTATTTTATCATCTATCAAAGCATCAATATCCTGAACAAAATCTTTCCATTGTTTTATCTCCCAAGCATATCCTCTTTGGTAATCAGGTATTTGAAAAATCTTTCCTTCCAGAATATTTGATAAAGTTTTTTTCTCCATAAATTTCTTGTGTATGCTTTGTAATGGTTGTTATAATAATGTTTATTGCGAAGATAAAAAGAAACAAACATCGTATTTTATTTAAACAAACTTCTGAGTAAAAACACCTGATTTTATAATTATCGAAGGTAAAATTGTGCTATTATAAATTTGATTTATTTAATTGCTTTCAACATAGTAAGTAATTCTGGAATCTTACTTACCTGCGATTCTGTCCAGAAATAGTGTCTATAATCTGTAATGCCATTGTCTTTAAGATATATTGATATTCTTCTAGAGGTATTTTGAATATAAAAACTAAATGTTATTTCTTTAGAATTAAATGTATATGTTGTTGATTGATTCTTTTCGGTTTTGTCTTTTAGATTTGGAATAACATATTGTTCAATAAATAAAATAAATTCGTCAACTTCATTTAAATCAATCCAAGATGATTTAAAATAATTGTCGGTTAATGCCATTTCTACCTGCAAAGCTTTTATCTTATTGTTTGATTTTAAGTTAATTGCTTCAACAGGAAAGAAAACTAATACCTCTTTCAATCCAGTAGTAAATTCAGCTTTTACATTCCAATCCTTATTTATTTTCATTATTTCGGCATTTTCGATAAACTGGCGTGTTTCAGAATTCTTATTTTGTGAATAATTTTGGGTGATTATAAAAAGAAACAAAAATGTGGTGAATAGTTTTTTCATTTTAAAATTTATGGTTATTAGTTTAGTATGGTTTTCAAAACTAAGAACATAAAATCTAAATACATTACGGAAAACCGTAAACGCATTGTGAAAACCGATTGCCCTAGCCCTGATAGCAGCGGCATCCTTTTTAGGCAAACGAAAATAATTTTATTAAAACCGTCAACCTTCTGCCTAAAAAGATATAGCGGATAGCAGGAACTTGCTCCTAAAAACAATCCAAATTCCACTAAATAGTCAACATAAATCCCTCAAAAAATAACCACTAGAATTTTCCACAAAAATTTTGTAATTTTGCCGTCCAATAAAAGGAATTAGAAAATGTTAGATAGACTTCAATATGTAAAGCAGCGTTTTGATGAGATTTCGGATTTGATTATTCAGCCGGATGTTATTTCTGATCAAAAACGTTACAAACAGCTTAACCAGGAATACAAAGGGATAAAAGCGCTGGTTGAAAAGAGAGAAGAGTACATCATAGTTTTGGCCAACATCGACGAAGCAAACGAAATTATTGCTGACGGAAGTGATGCTGAAATGGTGGAAATGGCCAAAATGCAGTTGGATGAAGCAAAAGAACGCCTGCCAGAATTGGAGGAAGAAATCAAATTCATGCTGATTCCTAAAGATCCTGAAGATGCGAAAAACGTTATGGTGGAGATCCGTGCCGGAACGGGTGGGGACGAAGCGAGTATTTTTGCAGGAGATTTATTCAGAATGTACACGAAATACTGTGAAACACAAGGATGGAGAACTTCTGTTGTAGATATGAACGAAGGAACTTCAGGAGGTTTCAAAGAGATCATTTTTGAAGTTACAGGAGAAGATGTTTACGGAACTTTGAAGTTTGAAGCTGGTGTTCACCGTGTACAGCGTGTGCCACAAACCGAAACTCAGGGACGTGTACATACATCGGCTGCAACAGTTATGGTATTACCAGAAGCTGAGGAGTTTGATGTACAAGTAGATATGAACGATGTTCGTGTGGATTTCTTCTGTTCGTCTGGACCTGGTGGACAGTCGGTAAATACTACGAAATCGGCTGTACGTTTAACGCACATTCCAACAGGATTGGTAGCGCAATGTCAGGATGAGAAATCACAGCACAAGAATAAAGATAAAGCTTTGATGGTATTACGTTCTCGTTTGTACGAAATGGAATTGGCCAAAAAGCAGGAAGAAGATGCTAAAAAACGTAGCTCTCAGGTAAGTTCTGGAGACCGTTCGGCTAAGATTCGTACGTACAACTACGCACAAGGTCGTGTAACGGATCACCGTGTTGGTTTAACGCTTTACGATTTAGGAAATATCATGAATGGTGATATTCAGAAAATCGTTTCTGAGCTTCAGTTGGTTAACAATATGGAGAAATTGAAGGAAGCTTCGGAAGTTTACTAACGTAAACTTCTTAGATGCTAAGATACTAAGATTCTAAGGGACTAAGTTTTTCTCTTTGAACATAAATTTAAGCCGAACTTTTGTTCGGCTTTTTTTGTGGAAAAAAACTCAGAATCTCAGTGTCTTAGCTTCTTAGCA
>NZ_FOMH01000015.1:94091-136971 GCF_900112575.1 Flavobacterium phragmitis | reverse complement strand
AAGGCAGTAATGTCACAGTCGAGTAGTACTAATAATCCGTAAGCTTATGTACGAACTTTTCCCTCCCTGGTCCCAGACCAGGGAGGGAGGAAACTTTCTAAATAAAACTATTGCATTTCTTTATCCCAGTATGTTAAGATATTGTCCGCACGCGGAAAGTTAAAGGTTGTTTGTTATGAGTTATGAGTTGAAAAACTACAAACTGTAAACTGCAAACCATTAACTGAAAACCTTAAGGTGGTTATTGCGGCGGGGCTCACCTCTTCCCATCCCGAACAGAGAAGTTAAGCCCGCCTGCGCAGATGGTACTGCAGTTTTGTGGGAGAGTATGTCGTCGCCTTTCTTTTGAAAACCCTGTTTCTAACGAAGCAGGGTTTTTTGTTTTATAGACTTTTGGGTTTTTACGCAGAGAGCGAAGGGATTTTTTTATACCTGACGCTGAAAAAGAACCCAGAGGCTGTCTGTGTTGGCTTCCTATGTTGAAATGTAGATTTTTGTATGCGTAAAATCAGAAAGTTCTTTCAGGTCCGGGTGCTTTAGGGGTGGAAGCGGCATCTCCCGATTTAGAAAAACAAGGCTTTTTTAGTCCTAGTTTTTGTTAATCGGGAATACAGCGCACAGCCGGCCCGGAGGGAAACGCCATAAATATTCTTATTTGTTAAATACTTATGTGTTGTAAGTCAGGTATTTGTGTTTTTATTCGTTTTAGATTTTTTTGTCATCAACATCATTAATGAATTTAATTACTCCATTCATAAATACTTTTTGGTCGTCCCACATGGCTAAATGACTTCCATTTGGGCAGTATAAATACCTTCCTTTTTTGACTAATTTGCTTTGTTCTTCCATTGCTTTTGGATCCATTGTATCGTATTTGGCACCAATCATTAGCGTTGGAATTGTGATTTCATGCAGTCTGTTTTTGATGTCCCATTTGGCTAATCTTCCACTGATTCCGAATTCGCTTGGACCTTGCATTAGAGTGTAAACTTCTCCGTTTGCATGTTTGCTGGCTCTATTTAAACCGTCTGGCCATTCTTCTAAACGGCATAAATGCTCTTTATAGAAATTTGGAATTAGTAATTCCATATATCTTGGATTGCTGAAGTCTTTTTTCGTTTCTAAATCTCGTATTTCTTTAAGAACTTCCGGTTTCATTTGCTTGGCTAATACCTCATCAGCATATTTTCCATATTCTGGTGCACTTGCCATCATATTTGCTACCAATAATCCTTTCATATTTTGCTGATATTTTAGAGCATATTCCATTGCCAGAATTCCGCCCCATGAATTACCTAAAACATAGAAATTGTCTTTATCAGCATTAATGGCTTTTCTGACTTGCTCAACCTCATCAACGAAACGGTCAATTGTCCATAGGCTGCTGTCTTTCGGTTGATCACTATAATAAGAACCTAATTGGTCATATTCGTAAAATTCGAATCCTTCACGTTGAAAAAAGGTTTCAAAGCATTCCATGTATTCATGCGTCATTGCAGGGCCTCCATGTAAGAGTAAAACTTTGATTTTCGGATTATTTCCAAAACGTTTTGTCCAGACTTTAAATTCGCCAACAGGTGTTTTTATTGGAATCATTTTTACTCCGGCTGTTTCTACTTTATCTTTTCCATAAGTAAAATAATCTGATAAAATATTGGTATTGCTTTCATTTTTACAAGAGGTTAAAAGAAGAAAAGCTGAGAGTGCAATAATTGTACGCATAGGTTTAGGTTTAAGGTTTTCTACTAATTTACGAATTATAGTTACATATGAAATATTAATTTAATTGTTTGTGGATTGATTATTTGTGATGTTTTTGAAACACTAAATGTTTCTTAAATTAATTTGAATGCATTTTTTGAAATGGTAAATTAGTAATACTATACCTTAAAGAAATGAATTATGAAAATGAAGATATTTTTAGCCGTTGCCTTGTTAATCCTGACAATTTCGGCCAGCGCACAGAAGAAAATTGAAGTAACAGAATTGCCAAAACCGGCACAGGAATTTTTAAAGAAACATTTTAGTCATACTTCAGTAGAGAAAGCTCAGAAAGATCCTGAACACGGAGAAAAGGGCTATGAAGTGAAACTAAAAGACGGAACAGAAGTAGAGTTCTGGAAAGATGGTTCATACCGCGAAGTGGACGGCGGTGATAATCCAATTCCAACTGATTTTATACCTGATAATATCAAAGCTTATGTTGCCAAAAATCATCCGAACGAAAAAATAACGCACATTGACTATGGACACAAAGATTTGGATGTTGATTTGACTAATAAAATTGATCTGGAATTTACCAAAGATGGTAAAATTCTAAAAGATAAAAAGTATAATGTCAAGAATTAGATAGTATATTTTGTTTTTGACGAGATCTTACAAGAGAACATCTTGAGAGAAAATAGTTTATATTTACATCTTTATTTTTTATTTCATGGAAGAAAATAAACATGTAACGATATATGATATCGCCGAAAGACTGAATCTGGCGACATCTACCATTTCACGAGCTTTAAAAGATCATCATACCATAAGTGACAAAACGATTAAGAAAGTGAAAAAAACCGCTGAAGAAATGGGATTTGTTCCCAACACTTTAGCAGCAGGTTTACGTGGGAACAAAACCCGAACAATTGGTGTTTTAATCCCCACTGTTACGCAGCCTTTCTTATCTTCATTAATCAGTGGAATTGAAATTACTGCCCAAAAATCGGATTATACGGTAATCATTATGCAGTCGCATGACTCGTATGAAGAAGAAGTCAATATGGCGAAATCTTTGTACAGCAATCGCGTGAGTGGTGTTATTTGCTCTTTGGCAATGGAAACCAGAAATACGGCGCATTTCCATCAGTTTTCCAACAATAATATTCCGTTAGTTTTTGTCGACAGGGTTCCGAAAGATTACAATACTTTTAGAGTGGTTATTGATAATTATTCTGCAGGTTACAAAGCAACCAAGCACCTTATTGAACAGGGTTGTATTCGTATTGCGCATTTAACAGCCGGCTCAGAATTAGGAAATTTATATAACGAAAGAAAAAGAGGTTATATTGAAGCCTTAAAAGATCATAATATCGAAGTGGAAGAAGAATTGATTATCAATCTAAATTCTGTTACTTACGAAGACGGTGTGAAAGCCAGCAATGCCTTATTTGACTTAAATCCAATTCCTGACGGATTGTTTGCTCCAGGAGATATTTTAGCCGTAAGTGCTATTCAGACTGCTAAAAAGAGAGGGATCAAAGTTCCTGAAGAATTTAAAGTAATTGGTTTTAACAACGACCCGATTTCGCAGATTATAGATCCTAATTTATCGACTATAACGCATCCTGCTGAAAAAATGGGAAAAGCTTCTGCAGAAATTATTATCAAAAATCTAAAGTCTTCTAAGAGTGATGATGCCAAAGAAATTACCTTCTTAAATACAGAAGTATTGGCAAGAGAATCTTCGGGAAAATAAATCAGACTCAATTTTGAATTTAGGGCTTATTAGTTTATTTATAGCTGAATAAGCCATCACCGTTTATATTATTTTTTGGAATGAAAACCATTACACTTCCAGACGAAATGAATTTAGAAATATCACAGCCAGTGCATGTTGTGGAGTACAGCAGTTCTAAAGATGTTTCTAAACAGCAGATTATTCTCAATCAAAATATCATTAGTTTTTTAATTGAAGGTACCAAAGAAGTTATTTTTAATAATGTAGCGTTATCGATTGATCGTTCTAAATTCATCATAATGCGTTCCGGAAATTGTCTGATGACCGAAAAAAGAATTTCAGAAACGTCGAATTATAAAAGCATTCTTTTGTTTTTCTCTAATGAAATAGTTCATAATTTCATTAGAAAAATGGAATCAGAAAAATCAGAATTGATTGAACCTAAATCGGTTTATGATTTTGGTTATGATGATTTTTTAAAACGTTTTGTAGAGAGTTTAGCCGATATTGCTAAACTTTCAAAAACGGTTCAGATAAAATTATTGGAAGTTAAGTTTGAAGAAGTAATGCTTTATCTGACTTCTCAATATGGAACCGATTTTTTATATTCATTAATTACTAACAACAATCAAACGGCTCAGAAATTCATTCGTACTATAGAAAACAGTCATCTCGATAAGTTGACTGTAAAAGAACTCGCATTTTTGTGCAATATGAGCGTGTCGACTTTTAAGAGGGAATTCGAAAAATACTATTCGGCATCACCAATGAAATGGTTTCAGAACAAACGATTGGAACATGCGCATTACTTGTTAAGTCAGGAGAAAAGCCCTTCTGAAGTATATTTTGAAGCCGGTTACGAAAACCTTTCGAGTTTTAGCCAAGCCTATAAACTCAAATATGGCGTTACGCCAAGAGAACACAAAAAAGTTTGAGCTTTTAGCAACAGTTTTTGATCTTTTACCTAAAATGATTCAGCTGTTCCAAATCTAACTTTGCTTAAAATTTTAAAACAGATAAAATGAAAAAGCTAAGTATGATTTTGGCGATATCAGCCATTTTTTCAACATCGATTTTTGCGCAGAAAACATTTACCTTAACCAGTAAAGATTTAGGAGGAGAAACGACTAAAATTCAGGAATTCAACGGATTTGGATGTTCGGGGGAAAACCAGTCTCCACAATTATTATGGAAAAACGCTCCGGAAGGAACTAAGAGTTTTGCCGTAACGATGTACGATCCTGATGCGCCTACAGGAAGCGGATTCTGGCATTGGGTTGTAGTGGATATTCCGGCAAATGTAAGCGAGTTGGTTACCAATGCAGGAACAAAAAATCTGGTTCCAAAAGGTGCAATCCAAAGTGTAACCGATTATGGAATCAAAGGATTTGGAGGCCCTTGTCCGCCAGTTGGTCACGGATACCATCAATACATTATTACAGTTTATGCTTTAAAAACTGATAAACTGGGAACTGATGAAAATACAAATCCTGCTGTAGTTGGCTTTAATCTTTGGAATCAGACTTTAGCAAAAGCCAGTATTATAGCTTATTACAAACGATAATAATTTTAGGGTTCAAGCCTTAAACCCAACCCCGTTAAAGCAGGATAGTTTTTATAATTATCCTGCTTTAATTTGTTATAGAAATAATTTTTTCGAAAAAAAGACAGTCAAAATTTTTTTCTTAAACAACAATCCTATATTTTTACGCAACCGATTGCAATTGTTGTTTTATTTAATATAATGTATTTTTTGAATTAAAATTTTATCAAATACTTTTAATTGGAAATAAAATGCTGATTCTTTTCGAAAGATTTTTTATAAAATAAATGTAAACTAATGACCTCATTAAGATTTGTTTTCCTGTTTCTTCTGATTTCCTTTTCGGCTTCGGCGCAAAAGGATTATAAATTGTGGCTTCAATATAATACGGTTACTAATCCAACAGTAGCTTCGCAATACAAAAGCAATCTTAAAGGCATTGTCGTTTTGGGAAATTCAGAAACCATTAGAATTGCTGAAAAAGAACTCAAAACAGGATTCTCGGATATGTTGGGAAATATTCCAGAAATTAAATCAGAAGTAAAAGGAGAGTACAATATTATTGTAGGTTCACAGTCAAATTTAAATGCAGAAATTAAAAATGAACTGCAGTCTGATTTTGATAAAATAAATAATGAAGGTTTTATCATAAAATCTATTTCCATTAAAAATAAAAAACAAATTGTTATTACCGGAAAGAATGATGTTGCTGTTTTATATGGAGTTTTTCATTTCCTGAGAATATTGCAAACCAATAAATCAGTTAAAAATTTAAATATTGCTGATTCTCCTAAAACCAATATCAGAATCTTAAACCATTGGGACAATCTTGACAGAACGGTAGAACGTGGTTACGCAGGATTTTCTCTTTGGAACTGGCAGAAATTGCCTGATTTTATTGATCAACGATATATTGATTACGCCAGAACGAATGCCTCAATTGGAATTAACGGAACGGTTTTAACAAATGTAAATGCAAACGCCTTAATTCTGACTCCACAATATTTAGAAAAAGTTGAAGCCTTAGCCAATGTTTTCAGACCTTACGGAATAAAAGTCTACTTAACGGCAAGGTTTTCGGCACCAATTGAAATTGGAAGCCTAAAAACAGCCGATCCAAAAGATCCTGAAGTGATGAATTGGTGGAAAAATAAGTCGGCAGAAATTTATAAACGAATTCCAGATTTTGGAGGATTTTTGGTAAAAGCCAATTCAGAAGGTCAGCCAGGACCACAAAATTATGGCAGAAATCACGTTGATGGAGCCAATATGCTGGCTGATGCCGTTGCACCTTTTGGCGGAGTAGTTATGTGGAGGGCTTTTGTGTATTCTGAACATGATGCCAATGATCGCGCGAAACAAGCTTATACCGAATTTCAGCCATATGATGGAAAATTCAAAGAAAATGTAATTGTTCAGGTAAAAAACGGGGCGATTGATTTTCAGCCAAGAGAACCATTTCACCCATTATTTGGAGCGATGCCAAAAACACCTTTAATGATGGAATTTCAAATTACGCAGGAATATTTGGGTTTTAGTACACATTTGGTTTTTCTGCCTAAATTGTTTCAGGAAGTTCTGGAATCAGATACGTATCAAAAAGGAAAAGGTTCGACAGTTGCCAAAGTCGTTGACGGCACTTTATACCAAAATAAACTAACGGGAATTGCCGGCGTTGCCAATATTGGGAACGATTTAAATTGGACAGGACATCCGTTTGCACAAGCCAATTGGTATGGTTTTGGAAGACTGGCTTGGAATCCATATTTAGATTCTGAAGTTATTGCAGAGGAATGGTTAAGAAGCACTTTTTCTAACGATGAAAATTTCATTAAACCAGTTAAGGATATGATGATAGAATCGCGTGAAGCCGTTGTCAATTATATGACGCCACTGGGTTTGCATCATATTATGGATACGGGGCATCATTACGGTCCAGGACCGTGGGTTTCCAATTTATCAAGACCAGAATGGAATCCGACCTATTATCATAAAGCAGACAAAAACGGAATTGGTTTCGATAGATCAAAATCAGGTACAAATGCCGTTTCGCAATACGCACCAGAAGTCGCAAATCTTTTTGATAATTTAGAAACTTGTCCGGAAAAAGATCTTTTATGGTTTCATCACGTTTCATGGGATTATAAACTGAAAAATGGACAAACGCTTTGGAATGGTCTGGCACTAAAATATCAGGAAGGTGTAAATCAGGTTAGAGAAATGCAAAACGTTTGGAACAAAGCTGAAAAATATGTGGACAGCGAACGTTTTAATGAAGTGAAAATGTTATTAGAAATTCAGCATAAAGAAGCAAAATGGTGGCGTGATGCCTGTTTGTTATATTTTCAGCAATTTTCAGGAAAAGAACTTCCTGAAAGAGTAGAAAAGCCAACACAGACATTAGAGTATTTTAAATCATTAAAATTTCCTTTTGCACCGGGAAATGGATAAATAAATTGGATAATTGTAACACAGATGACGCAGATTCGCTATCGCGAAAACGCTGATTTACACGGATTTTTTATTTATGATTTTTATTCAAAAATCCGTTTTTTTCCGTGTCTTCGCGATAGCGAATCCGCGTCATCCGCGTCCTAAAAAATATAGTATAAAAATTATGAGCAAGAAAACGGCAATTGTAACCGGAGGAAATTCGGGATTAGGTTTTGCAACGGCAAAAAAACTTTGTGACAACGGAATCACAACGTATATAATTGGAAGATCAAAAGAAAAAACAGAAGAAGCCTGTAAAGAAATTGGTGAAAATGCTGTTCCTGTAATCTTTGATCTAAATAATCTAGCCGGAATTCCCGAAATGATCGCAAGTATTACGAAGAATGGGCCAGTAGATATTTTGGTTAACAATGCCGGAATCAATATGAAAAAAGAAATTCCTGATGTAACCGATGAAGATTTCCTTTCGATAATTCATACCAATTTATTGAGCGTTTTCGCCGTAAGCAGAGAAGTCATTAAAAACATGAAAGAAAACGGAGGTGGAAGTATTATCAATATTAGTTCGATGGCATCGCAATACGGAATCCCAAAAGTTATTGCATATTCGTCAAGCAAAGGGGCTATCGAAGCGATGACGCGTGCTATGGCAGTTGAATTGGCTCAGTTTGGTATTCGTGCCAATTGCATTGCTCCGGGATTCATTAAAACTAAAATGTCGTCAACAGCACTTGACAACGATCCGGAAAGAAAAAATAAAGTATTAGGAAGAACGCCAATGGGGTATTTAGGAGAACCTTCAGATATTGCAGATGCGGTTTATTATTTCGCTTTGAGTGAATCAAAATATACTACGGGTACAGTTTTACCAGTTGATGGCGGAAATAGTATTGGTTTTTAATTGTGAAAATGCCACAAAGGCGCTAAGGCCCAAAGGTTTTCTTTAGAGTTTTTCTACCATTAAGGTATTAAGAAAATTAAGCAAAACTTTGAACTCAATCGTTATGATAAAAGGGAAATTAAGGCGTGACTTTATGGACTTAAACCTAAAGAAAAAAGGATAATTAAAGGCTTAGCTTTATGAACTTAATACCTTAATGGTAGAAAAAAAACTTTGTGCCTTAGCGCCTTAGTGGCATAAAAAAAAAGAAGTATGATTAAAATGCAACAAACCATGCGATGGTTCGGGCCGAATGACAACGTCAAATTAATTGACATTCGACAATCGGGTGCAACGGGAATTGTAACCGCATTGCATCAAATTCCTGTTGGCGAGATCTGGACTGTTGAAGCGATAAAAGAAAGAAAGGAAATTATTCGCAATTATGGATTGGAATGGACTGTGGTGGAAAGTCTTCCTGTTCATGAAGAAATCAAACGGGCTTCTGGAAACTATCTGCAATACATTGAAAATTATAAAATAAGTTTGCAAAATCTGGCAGAGTGTGGAATCAAAACCATAACCTACAATTTCATGCCGATTCTGGATTGGGTGCGAACGAATCATGATTTTATAAACGAAGACGGAAGTAGAGCTTTATTGTATAATCAGGATGCCTTTACGTATTTTGATGTTTTTCTTTTAAAAAGGCCAAACTCAGAAAATGATTATTCTGATGCTCAAAAAGAAAAAGCACTGCAATTTGGAAGTCAATTATCAGAAGAAGAAAAAGCGTTGTTGTTTAAAAATGTTTTATTGGGATTGCCAGGAAGTAAAATCAATTTTACGGCAGAACAGATTTTGTCTCTTTTAGAAAATTATGCTGAAATAGACAATCAAAAACTAAGAGAAAACCTGATTTATTTTTTATCAGAAGTAACACCGATTGCAGAGCAAAACGGGCAAAAATTAGCGATTCATCCCGATGATCCGCCATTTTCGGTTTTAGGTCTGCCAAGAATTGTTTCAACAGAAGAAGATTTGAAAGCAATTTTTGGTGCCGTTACATCAACAGCAAATGGATTGTGCTATTGCACTGGTTCGTTAAGTGCCGATCCCAAAAACAATTTGGAAAAAATAATCGATGATTTCGGAGACCGAATTCATTTTTTACACCTTCGAAACACCATCCGCGAAAGCGAAACTATTTTTAGGGAATCAGAGCATTTAAACGGCGATGTTAAAATGAAAGTGATTGTTGAGAAATTGTTGGTGCTAATGAATAAAACCAAAACAAGTCTGCCAATGCGTCCAGATCACGGTTTTCTGCATCGAGTTGATGAAGAAACTGAAACTTATCCAGGTTATTCTTTGACAGGAAGATTAAAAGGTTTGGCGGAGTTACGAGGTTTGGAAATGGGAATTGGGTATAAATTGAATTTGTAAATAAAGTTACGGATTCTAGCAAGTTTCGAAATGTCTTAAATCTCAAATAAAAATTATTAACTATTTAAACCAAAAGATATGAAATTTATTAAACCTTGTTTATTTGCCTTTACGGTTCTGTTGTCTATAAGCTGTACATCTCAAAAAGAGAAATCTAGTTTAAAAGATGTATATAAAAATGATTTTTATATAGGAACGGCATTAGATTTAAATCAGATTAACGAAAAAAATAAAAAAGAAGATTCTCTGATTCGTAAAGAATTTAACGCGATTACAGCAGAAAATATTATGAAATCGATGTTTACGCATCCGCAGAAAGATAAATACGATTTTACTCTATCAGATAAATTCGTGGCGTATGGGGAGAAAAATAAAATGTTTATTCATGGGCATACTTTAATTTGGCACAGCCAATTAGCGCCTTGGATGCAAAAAATCGCTGACAGTACAGAAATGAAAGCCTTCATGAAAGACCATATCACAACAATAGTTTCTAAATACAAAGGCAGAATCAATTCGTGGGATGTGGTAAACGAAGCTTTAAACGAAGACGGAACTTTACGAAAATCAATTTTCCTGAAAACACTTGGAGAAAAGTATCTGGTTGATGCTTTCAAACTGGCGGAAAAAGCCGATTCAAAAGTGGATTTATATTATAACGATTATAATATCGAAGAGCCGGCAAAAAGAGCTGGAGCAATTGCTTTAATAAAAAAAATAAAAGCCGAGGGGGGAAAAGTTGATGGAGTGGGAATTCAAGGACATTGGAGACTGGAAAGTCCATCATTGGAAGAGATTGAAAAAAGCATATTAGAATATTCTGCTTTAGGACTTAAAGTGGCTTTTACGGAATTGGATATTACGGTTTTACCAAATCCGTGGGATTTAAAAGGAGCAGATGTAAATCAGAATTTTGAGGGAAGTGCTAAAATGAATCCGTATCCACAAGCATTACCTGATTCTATTCAAAATAAACTTGCAGAACGTTATGCATCTATTTTTAAATTATTTTTAAAGCATAAAGACAAAATTAGCAGAGTTACGTTTTGGGGTGTTCATGATGGTCAATCTTGGCTAAACGACTGGCCGATAAAAGGAAGAACCAATTATCCGTTGCCATTCGATAGAGATTTAAGACATAAAAAAGCTTATGATAGTATAAAAAAGCTGAAAGAAACTAAAAAATGATACCAAAATAGACTAAATTTTGATGAATTGTCTAACAATGGGTTGTGATATAAAAAATAATTTAAATAAAGTAAACTTAATTTGCATAATATGTTTTTTTGTCTAATTTTACACAACCGATTGTTTTGAATGTAATTCAACTCAATCTTGTCATTTCGACGAAGGAGAAATCACACTAGAAACTCCGCACAGAATGTCGCCAATCTTTGTCGAATCCCGCGTGTGATTTCTCCTTACGGCGAAATGACAAAAAAAGAACCTAACTAACAATCCAAAATGACCACAAACCCACGAATGACAAACCTTCCACAGAAACTATCTATTAAAGAAAAAATTGGATACAGCTTAGGAGATTTAGCTGCCAATTTGGTTTTTCAGACTTTGATGACCTATCTGGCGTATTTCTACACCGATATTTACGGATTATCACCAACAGATTCTTCCATCATCATGTTGATTGTTGGATTAATTGCTGCTTTTATTTTTAATCCAATTATTGGGGTTTTGGCAGACAGAACGAGTACCAAATGGGGAAAATTCAGACCTTGGATTTTAATGACTGCAATTCCGCTTGGAGTAGTCGCATTATTAGCCTTTTCAACTCCTGATTTTTCCTATAAAGGAAAAGTGATTTATGCTGTTGTAACGTATACTTTACTGCTTCTTTTTTATGCCGGAAACAATCTGCCCTATTCTGCTTTAAGCGGAGTGATTACGGGCGATATGAAAGAACGAAATAGTATGTCATCCTACCGTTTTGTTGCGGTCATGTTTGCACAGTTTTTTGTTCAGGTTTTTATGCTTGGGATTATCAAAAGTGCCGGAAATGGAGATAAAGCAATCGGGATTGAAAAAGTAATGACCGCTTTGGCGATTATAGGAACGATCATGCTTTTAATTACTTTTTTAACGACGAAAGAAAGAATTATTCCAAAACCGGAACAAAAGTCAAGCGTTAAACAAGATTTGAGCGATTTAATCAAAAACAGACCTTGGGTTATTATGCTTTCGCTGACGACTTTGGTTTTTGTGACTTTGGCTATCAAAGGCGGTTCGTATGTGTACTATTTTGAGAATTATGTAGATAAAGAACAATTAGCTGTTTTTATTCAGCCTATTTTGGATTTTCTGACGAATATTGGATTGAATCATTTTGGGAATGATCCTGTTTCTGCAGGTTTTGGATTGTTTAATGCAGGCGGAATCATCTTCATGATTGTCGGAATTACTTTGTCTAAAAATCTGGCTGATAAATACGGAAAAAGAAACATATTCGGATTGTTTTTATTCATTTCGACACTGTTTATCATCGCTTTTTATTTCTACCCGTCGACGTCAATTAGTCTGATGTTTTTCTCTCAAATCCTACACGGATTTTTCTATGGAATCACGATCCCAATTCTTTGGGCAATGATTGCCGACGTAGCCGATTATTCAGAATGGCTTAATAATCGAAGAGCGACAGCAATTATTTTTTCAGCTATGATGGTAGGTTTGAAAAGCGGATTAAGCATTGGAGGCGCTTTAACGACATTATTCCTGGGTTATTTTCATTATGTTCCAAATGCACCTGAGCAATCGGAGACAGCTATAAATGGAATAAAATTATTAGTTAGTATTTTCCCGGCAATACCTTTTTTAATTGGAGTTGGATTGCTGTTTTTCTATAAAATCAACAAAGAAATGGAAGTGCAGATTGAAACTGAACTAAAAGAAAGAAGAACTTAATTATTTAAATAAAATACCACTATGCCTGAAGATAGCATTGAACACATTAATTTTGAGGAAATTAATGATTTGGCGATTTCGAAGCCTTTAGTATCTCATATTTATACGGCCGATCCTTCGGCGCATGTATTCAATGGGAAGATTTACATTTATCCGTCGCATGATATAGATGCCGGAATTCCGTTTAACGATAACGGCGACCATTTCGGGATGGAGGATTATCACGTTTTTTCGATGGATACGATATCCTCTGAAGTTGTGGATAACGGAGTAGCACTTCATGTTGATGATGTGGCTTGGGCCGAAAAACAAATGTGGGCACCCGATGCGGCGCATAAAAATGGAAAGTACTATTTGTATTTTCCAGCCAAACGTGCCAACGGAATTTTCCAGATTGGAGTGGCGATAGGCGATTCGCCAGAAGGTCCTTTTGTACCGCAACCAGATGCTATAAAAGGAAGTTACAGTATTGATCCGGCAGTTTTTGAAGACGAAGACGGAAAACACTATATTTATTTTGGGGGTATCTGGGGCGGACAGCTTCAGAAATATCGAAATAATATATACGATTCCAATAACGAAGAACCGTTTGGCAATGAACCTGCTTTAGGTCCAATCGTAGCTTTGCTTCGTGATGATATGCTGGAATTTGCTGAAGAGCCAAAAGAAATTCAAATTTTGGATGAAAAAGGGAAAGTGATTTTGGCAGGAGATAACAATCGTCGTTTTTTTGAGGCTTCATGGGTTCACAAATACAACGGAAAATATTATTTCTCTTATTCAACAGGAGATACACATTTTATCTGTTATGCTATTGGAGACAATCCGTATGGGCCGTTTGCATATCAGGGAAGAATTTTAAATCCTGTTGTAGGATGGACTTCTCATCATTCTATTTGTGAAGTTGAGGGGGAATGGTATTTGTTCTACCACGATTCAAGTTTATCGAAAGGCGTAACGCATTTAAGAAGCATGAAAGTGACCAAAATCGATTATCTCGAAGACGGTTCGATAGTAACAATTGATCCGTACGGAATAAGAAGATTGTTTGATTAGATTTTTTTGGTAAAAAAATTTGAAAGAAATTACAATCGGTTGTGTTGGGTATTCGTATAGTTTGTCATTTCGAGGAACGAGAAATCACATTAGGGAATCGATAAAGAATGGTTACTTGCAGTGCGGAGTTTCTATTGTGATTTCTCCTTTCAGTCGAAATGACAAATATTGATGATCAAACCTTTGCGAACCTTGCCGTAAACATTTGCGTATTTTGCGGTTAAATTATGTAGAACAACTTATGAAAAATAATGTTCTTTTACATCTTCTGAACCGTTTGCGTGAGGGATAGCAGTGGAAAGCCCACAGCCGTGAGGAACGAACAGGCGAGGACTTGTAACGGATAGCCCGACCCGGAGGGGCACGCCCAAATTATTGAAATATATAATTTTAAAAACTTAACATAATTAATATAAAAAACAATTTTTTATAAAATAATTTTGCCTACTTTAGCATAACAGAACGGAACAGAACGGTATGCTAAAAGAAGAAGAAAAATTTGAGTTTATAATCAATCACGAAAGTGATATTCCGAAGTACCAGCAGTTGGTGGATGGAATCACAAATTCGATTGCAGAGAATATTTTACAGAAGGGAGATTTGCTTCCGTCGGTGAATGTGATTTGCAAAACGTATCAGCTTTCGAGAGATACAGTTTTTAAGGCTTATTCGATTCTGAAAGATCAAAAAGTGATTGATTCTGTGCCGAATAAAGGCTATTATGTAGCGGGTGAAACGAGAAAAGTGCTTTTGGTTCTAGATACGTTTAAGGCTTATAAAGAGGTTTTGTATCATTCGGTTGTGAATAATTTGGCAGAAAATGTGATTATTGATGTGCAGTTTCATCATTATAATATTGATGTTTTTAAAACGATCATCAATAACGGAATTGGGAAGTATTATAAATATGTGGTAATGAATTTTGATCACCCAGATATTGCTCCGACATTATCGGCGATTTCAAAAGATAAACTGCTTTTGATTGACTGGAATATTCAGGCAGATAAAGCCAACAATTATGTGTTTCAAGATTTTGGAAAAGCATTTTATGAGTCTTTGACAGAAGCGGTGGGTTTGTTTAAAAAATATAAAAAAATACAATTTGTATATCCTGATTTTACGAATCATCCGTGGGAAACAGTGGAGTTTTTTAAGAAATTCTGCGCTGATTTTGGTTTTGAATATGATCTGATTACAGATCCAAAGAAGTTCAATATCGAAAAAGGAATTGCCTATATCAGCGTAAGCGACAGGATTTTGGGGCACTTTTTAGAACAATGCAAAGAGAAAGATTACGAACCGGGAAAAGATGTTGGTTTTTTATCGTACAACGAAACCCCAATGAAGAAATTTATATACAAAGGAATTTCGGTTATCTCAACCGATTTTAAAGAAATAGGAACCAAAGCGGCGGCATTTATTACACATGACGAAGTAACGAAGTGTTATGTGCCGACAAAATTAATAATAAGAGAATCATTGTAAGTATGTATTATATCGGATATGATATTGGAAGTTCTTCTGTGAAAACAGCAATTGTTGAAGCAGAAACGGGTAAAAAAGTGATCGTTTTGAATGAACCTCAGAACGAAATGGAAATCCTTTCGATTCACCCGGATTGGGCAGAGCAAGATCCCGAAATGTGGTGGCAGTACATTTGTACGGCAACAAAAAGGGCGATTAAAGAAGCAAATATAGATGCATCAAAAATTCAGGGAATTGGTATTTCGTACCAAATGCACGGATTGGTGATTGTGGATGAAGCTGGAAATGCACTTAGAAATTCAATTATCTGGTGCGACAGTCGCGCGGTTGAAATTGGGAATAAGGCTTTTGCCGAAATTGGAGAAGAGAAATGCATGTCACATTTATTGAATTCGCCAGGGAATTTTACCGCTTCGAAACTGAAATGGGTTAAAGAAAACGAACTAGCCGTTTACAATAAAATCTTTAAATACATGCTTCCCGGAGATTACATCGCTTTGAAATTGACAGGCGAAGTAACGACTACGAAAAACGGTTTATCTGAAGGGATGCTTTGGGATTACAAAGAAAATAAGGTAGCCGACTGGCTTTTAGAGTATTACGGAATCGATACAAAAATGACTCCAAAAATTGTAGAAAACTTTACGAATCAGGGAGTTGTTACTGAAAAAGCCTCAAAAGAATCTGGATTGCCAGCAGGAATTCCTATTGTGTATAGAGCGGGAGATCAGCCAAATAATGCTTTATCATTAAATGTACTTCGTCCGGGAGAAGTTGCTGCAACAGGTGGTACGTCTGGCGTTTTCTATGCTGTTACAGAAACAAATTCAGGAAAAAGTACTCGTGTAAACAACTTCGTCCATGTGAATTATACGGAATCTAATCCGAGAGTTGGGAAATTGCTGAATATAAACGGAGCTGGAATCCAATACCGATGGATGCGAAACAATATCGGAAATGAGTCGTATGAAGAAATGAATGAAAAAGCATCCCAGATAAATGTAGGTTCACAAGGATTGGTTGTAATTCCGTTCGGAAATGGCGCCGAAAGGATGTTCAATAACAAAAACATTGGATCTCATATTTTAAACTTGAATTTTAATATTCATACCAACGCTCATTTATTCAGAGCATCTTTAGAAGCAATTGCATTTTCTTTTGTGTACGGAATGGAATGCTTGAAAGACGATAATGCAACAATTAATGTAATCAGGGCTGGAAATGATAATTTATTCCGTTCTGAAATTTTCTCTAATACTGTGGCAACATTAATTGGGCATGAAATAGAAATTTATAATACGACCGGAGCAGTAGGAGCGGCAAGAGCCGTAGGCTTGACAGATGGTGACTTTGAGAAATTTGGTTCAGGAATTACAACAAACGATCACGTAATGACCTTTTTGCCTCTAAAAAACAAAGAGGAATATGAAACGGCTTATAAAAAATGGAAACAAGAATTAGAATTAATATTAACAAATAAATAAAAGACAAAATGATAACTTTAGGAGACAAAGAATACTACAAAGGTATCGGCCAAATTAAATTTGAAGGCAAAGAATCAGATAATCCTTTGGCATTTAAATATTACAATCCAGACCAAGTTGTAGCTGGAAAAACAATGCGTGAGCACTTTAAGTTTGCTATCGCTTACTGGCATACTTTCTGCGGACAAGGAAGTGATCCATTCGGACCAGGAACTCAAAATTTTGCTTGGGATGCTTCATCAGATCCCTATCAAGCTGCAAAAGATAAAGCAGATGCTGCTTTTGAATTCATCAGCAAAATGGGATTCGATTATTTCTGTTTTCACGATTACGATTTGATTGCTGAAGGAGCAACTTTCGCAGAATCAGAAAAACGTTTGGCTTTTATTACAGATTACTTAAAACAGAAAAAAGCAGAATCTGGAATTAAATTGCTTTGGGGAACTTCAAACTGTTTCTCAAATCCAAGATTCATGAACGGCGCGGCTACAAATCCTGATTTTAATGTAGTGGCAAGAGCTGGAGGACAAGTAAAATTAGCGCTTGATGCAACAATCGCTTTAGGCGGAGAAAACTATGTATTCTGGGGAGGTAGAGAAGGTTATATGTCTTTGCTAAACACAGATATGGGAAGAGAACTTGACCACATGGCGCAATTTTTGGCAATGTCTAGAGACTACGCAAGGGCTCAAGGTTTCCAAGGAACTTTCTTCATCGAGCCAAAACCAATGGAACCATCTAAGCACCAATACGATTTTGACTCGGCAACTGCAATCGGATTCTTGAAAGAATATGGTTTAGACAAAGATTTCAAAATCAATATCGAGGTAAATCACGCTACTTTGGCACAGCATACTTTCCAACACGAATTAGAAGTGGCTGCAAAAGCTGGAATGTTAGGAAGTATCGATGCTAACAGAGGAGATTACCAAAACGGTTGGGATACAGACCAATTCCCAAATAACATCCAAGAAACTACTGAAGCTATGTTGGTTTTCTTAAAAGCTGGCGGATTACAAGGCGGTGGAGTTAATTTTGATGCGAAAATTAGAAGAAACTCAACAGATTTAGAAGATGTTTTCTTAGCGCACATTGGCGGTGCTGATACTTTCGCAAGAGCATTATTGACAGCAGATAAAATCATCACTTCTTCTCCTTACGAGAAATTGAGAAAAGAAAGATATAGCTCATTTGATTCTGGAAAAGGAAAAGATTTTGCTGATGGAAAATTAAGCTTGAAAGATCTTTACACTATCGCTCACGAAAATGGAGAATTAAACCTTCAAAGCGGTAAACAAGAATTGTTTGAAAATATCATCAACCAATATATTTAATTGGTTTAGATTTTAATATCAAACCTATTTAGTGAGGAAGAAAATCTAAAACTTTGAAAATGTGTATTAAGATTATGGCTTTTTTTGTCATTGAGGTTTAAAAAAAATAGATTTAAGGTTTAGTTGCTATTTTTTGAAATTCAAAACAAATCAAAGGTCAGTTTGATAAAATAATAAGAGGATATTTTTTATTGAAGGTTTTTTGAAGAATAGAATCAATCGAAATGCACATTTTTAACTCACTGCAACATGCTGAGAACTTTGTCAAAGTTTTAAACCTTGACAAAGTTTTTTTACGCAAAAAACTTTTAACTTAAACTAAAAAAACATGAAATTTTTTATTGACACTGCCAATCTTCAGGACATTGAAGAAGCGCAGGCTTTAGGTGTTTTAGACGGTGTAACCACCAATCCGTCTTTAATGGCAAAAGAAGGCATTACAGGAAAAGAAAATATTTTAAACCATTATTTGGCTATTTGCAATATCGTTGACGGCGATGTTTCGGCTGAGGTAATCTCAACAGACTTTGACGGAATGGTAAGAGAAGGAGAGGAGCTTGCAGCTTTGCATCCGCAAATCGTGGTAAAATTACCTATGATTGGCGACGGTGTAAAAGCCTGTAAATATTTTTCTTCAAAAGGAATTCGCACCAATGTAACTTTGGTATTTTCTGCTGGTCAGGCATTACTGGCTGCAAAAGCTGGAGCGACTTATGTTTCTCCGTTTTTAGGAAGATTAGATGACGTTTCTACAGATGGAATGAACCTAATTGCAGAAATCAGAGAAATCTACGATAATTACAATTATCAAACACAAATCCTTTCAGCCTCTGTGAGACATACCATGCATATTATCAATTGCGCCAAAATTGGTTCAGATGTTATGACAGGACCACTTTCTGCAATCAAAGGATTGTTGAAACATCCTTTGACAGATATTGGATTGAAACAGTTTGTTGAAGATGCGAAAAAGATGAATCTCTAAACTAAGAATAAACAACACAATCTATGAACCCTTTTCATCTTGAAAAGGGTTTTTTTATTGAAAATTTCAAGTAAATTTTATGTGTTTAAATTTTCCATCAGCATTTTCAAAAACGCCACAACCGCTTTTTTTTCATAAACTTCTTTCAAGGAAATCAGCATTGCGGTTCTGGTCATATTCTCACCTTTTATAGGAATTGCGTGTAAGTCTTTCTCATTTTCAATTGTTGTTTTTGTTAATATGGTATGCCATTTTCCTGTTTTAATCAGTTCGAGCAAAGTTGGAATGTCGTTAATTTCAATAGTAACTTTTGGGTGAAGATTATCTTTTTCAAAGGCTTTATTGATGAACTGCGTTGTACTGAAACCGCTAGATGGAAGCGCAAGAGGCAGAGAACTAACCTCATCAAGAGAAATACTTTTTTTATGCGTTAAAGGAGTTTCAGATGCCGTAACCAAAGCCATTGGAGAAGTAAATAATTCCAAATATTTAAAATGAGCTTCAGAAGCAATTTCTTCAAAAGTCAAAATCACATCCAATTCAAAACGATTTAGTTTTTGAATGAGTTCCTGTGAAGTTCCGAAGACAATTTCAAATTGAATTTTGGGATATTCAGAGCTAAATAAAATCAATGCTTTTGTCACCACATGGCGAAGTGCGTAAGTCACGCCAATTGCTACTTTTCCTGTTTCCAGATTATTTAGATCTTTTAATAACTCCAGACCGTCAGAAGCTTTGTTGACAGATTGTTGGGCATAAACGGCAAATAAATCTCCAGCTTCAGTTACTGTAATTCTTTTTCCGATTCTATTAAAAAGCGGAACCTGAAGTTCATCTTCAAGCTGTTTGATCTGCTGCGATAACGTACTTTGACTAATATAAAGTGCCGAAGCAGCTTCAGTAAAATTCAGCAATTCCTTTGCTTTTAGGAAATATTTTAGCTGTCGAAGTTCCATTTCTAAATCGGTTTTATCGATTGATTTTATCGAAAAATAAGGTTTTACAAATATAGAAATTCTTAAGAACTTTGTCGTGTTGCAAAATTAAAGCAAAACAAAATGGAAATTATAGCTTTACAAGAAGGAAATTATATCGCGAATTCTCAAAAAGAGTTTCAATTAATTACAGAAAATACAACCGAAAAAGGGCTTAAAATGGCAATTCAGCCTTTTGTGGTTATTACAGATAATGATGTCATATTATTAGATTTTGGTTTAGGATTTATGAATGATGGTGTTCCGTTTATTCATGAAATGCTAAGAAAACATAATATAGAGCCAGAACAAATTACAAAAGTTTTAGTTTCACATCTGCACAAAGACCATATTGAGGGAATTGGTTATTTTAATGAAGGTAGTTTTATCTGTAATTTCCCAAATGCTACGATTTACATTCAGGAACGAGAAATCGATTTTGCTTTAGAACAAATTAATAATCTATCTTATGTTTTTGAAATCTTAAATGAATTGAAAAAACTGCCGAATGTTGAGTTAATGCAATATGATAAAGGCACTATAACAGATGAGATTTTCTACGAAGTTTCGGCTGGACATACCCAATATCACCAGGTTTTTTGGATTAAAGCCGATGATGAAATTGTTTTTTATGGAGCAGATGATTTACCTCAAAAAATATACTGGTCAATGCATGTTGCTTATAAAACAGACTTTGATGGAAAACGTGCAATGGAATCCCGTAAAAAATGGGAACAACAAGCTAAAGAGGAGAACTGGAAAGTGCTTTTTTATCACGATATGAAAACGCCTGTTGCAAGGTTTTTTGAAGAGAAAATGAAATACGTATCGTAAATGAAAGATTTACAAAGAATTTCAACTCTAAAACAATAAAAGGAAAATTCAGATTAATTTATTTAGTCTGAATTTTTTTTTAGAAGAAAACAAAAGAAACAAAACACTTTTCACTTTTTCTTCCAATGAAGTTCTTAGAATAGAAAACGCTTTTGTAATCTGCGCTTCAACGGTCTTTATAGAAACATCCAAATGCTCGGCGATTTCAATATTCGTCAAACCTTCTTTTTTACTCAGAATAAAAACCTCTTTGCATTTTGGAGGCAGATTTTGAATTTCCTTATTGACAGCATTTAAAACTCTCTGAAAAGCTTCGGAATCTTCTTCCTGAACAATTCCGTTCAAAGCATCATAATAGGATTTTTCCAATGAAAACAAAGACTGGTTTTTTCGGTATAAATCGATGAACTCATTATAAGTTAATTTATAAAGAAAACTTTTTAAGGAATGTTCCGGTTTTAATCTCGTACGCTGTTCCCAAACCTTAATAAAAACATTCTGCACAATATCTTCGGCGCTGTAAACATTCTTAACCAGACTGTTAGCGTAAACGCAAAGTTTATGATGATAGGTATCGATTAAATAAGTGTACGCCATTTCATCTCCATTTTTTAGAGATTCAATAAGTATAGTATTATTGCTGTAATCACCCGTTTTCATAAAAACAAATATATAAATTTATAATTTTCGCTGCCTAAATAAGGCCTTTATTTGCTAAAAATCTTCCTTTTTGGCAATTTCTATTTGAAATTTATTACAAATAAAAATTCAAAAAAAAGGCAAAGATAAAAACATTTATTCTTTATTTCTATCAAATTAGTAGTATTTAATGAAAGAAAAAACTTGTGAAAAATAAAAAAAGCATCAAAATGAAAAAAACTTTATCAAATTGTTAGGGTTTTGTTTTTTTGCTTCGTAATAATATTAAAAACAACTGAAATGACCGTGAAAAAATCAGAACGATTAATCGTGAAATTTATCACAAATCAGGCGAGTCAGGAAGAAATTGAACAACTGACTGAATGGCTGAAGGAAGATGAAAATAAAATTGTGTTTGAGGATTTTGTAAAAACCAATTACGCAATAGATACCGCTATGAATAATTTTGACTCTACTGAAGTTAGAAAACAGCTTTCAGAGAGAATCAAAAAAGAAAATAACGTTTTTTATAAAAGAAGATTTTCTTCTTACTATAAATATGCTGCGATTTTGATTGTGGCTTTGGGCGGATTTTATTTTTATAAAAATTCAGAGATAGTATCAAAGCCAAAAGAAAATGTAGTAATTCCAAGAGAAGATGAAATTGTGTTGCAACTTGGAAATGAATCACAGAATCTTAAGCTAAATGAAGCAAGAAACATAACCGATAAAGACGGAAATGTAATTGGAAGACAGGAAAAAGACAGATTGGTTTATAATAAAGCTTATTCTGAAGGAACATTGATTTACAATATCATCCGAATTCCGTACGGGAAAAAGTTTGAAGTACAATTGTCTGATGGAACGCTGGTGCATTTAAATGCTGGAACATCATTGCGTTACCCAGTTCAGTTTGTTAAAAATCAAAACCGTCAAGTGTATCTTTTGGGAGAAGCTTATTTTGAAGTGGAAAAAGATAAAGAACATCCGTTTAACGTAAATACACAAAACATAAATGTTGAGGTTTTGGGAACGAAGTTCAATGTTGATACGTATAGTGAAAATACAAGCACAGATGTTGTTCTGGTCGAAGGAAAAGTGTCTTTATGCAAAGACCAGAAAACAAAAGAAAATCAAGTGTATCTGAAACCGGGAGAAAAAGGTTCAAATGAAAGAGGACAGTCAAAAATTATGACAGAGCAGGTTAATACAGAATATTATACAGCTTGGGTAAAAGGAAGTCTGGTATTTAAAAATGCTTCGTTTGAGGATATTATTAAAAAACTGGAACGCCGTTACAATGTCACTTTCATCAATAGAAATAAAACGCTTGGAAAGGAAATTTTCAATGCTCGTTTTGATAATGAACCAATTGAAGTGGTGCTGAAATATTTCAGCGATAGTTATGCTATTGATTACGATATAGATCGGGATAAGATTACTATTAAATAGAATTAAGAATTAAGAATTAAGAATTAAGAATTAAGAATTAAGAATTAAGAATTAAGAATTAAGAATTAAGATTATAGTTAAAATCTAAAATAAATTAAACGCCTATGTAACAAAATCCAAAAATGAAAAGGATCGTTATAAAAAAACCGGAAAATGCGCCAACATTTCCCGGTAGAGTAAATGCGATCAGTTAATTAACCAACCAACATTAAAAAAAACATTTTAAAAGTATGAAAAAACTATTGAACAGAATCAGGTTCGACGAGCCTTTTTTGAAATTCGATTTGAAAATGAAATTGACCACATTATTTATTTTAACCACTTTTACGGTTATGCAGGCGGGAGTAAGCTACTCACAAAAGGCAAAAATGTCTTTTAATGCAAATAATATGACCGTTGCAAAAGTTATCGAAAAGCTTGAATATACTACGAATTATAGATTTGTTTACAATGTAAGATCTGTTGATTTAAACAGAACAATTAATGTTAATGAGAATAATGTTTCTATCGAAACAATCTTAAATACCATTTTTGGAAATACAGGTACAGACTATAAAGTTTCCGGAAACCATATCGTTCTTATGGCAAGAAAAGCCCCAGAAACCAAAACAGTTATAGCTGAGAAAGATTTTATTGTAAAAGGCCGCGTGACCGACGAAAAAGGAATGCCTCTAGTTGGTGCAGCGGTTGCAGACAATGGTTCAGGAAGAGGTGTAAATACAGATTTTAATGGTGAATACCAGATTATTGCCGTAAGCAGTGAAACTACTTTAGCCTTTTCTTACCTTGGATATGTTAGACAAGAAATTAAAGTTGAAGGCAGAAGCGTTATCAATGTTGTATTAAAAGAAGATGTACAGGAATTAGAAGGAATTGTTTTAAAGACAGGATATCAGGAAATTAGTGCAGAAAAAGCAACTGGATCTTTTTCTAACTTAAAAGCTAAAGATTTTCAGGAACAGCGTTTAAGCGGTTTAAATAAAATTTTAGAAGGACGTGTTGTTGGATATCAGAATGGAAGAATCCGTGGAACGACTTCTATGACAGGGCTAACAACTCCTTTATATGTTATTGACGGCTTTCCTGTAGAAAATACAAGATTAACCCCCTATAATACAATAGAAGATAATCTTCCGAGTCTTAACTTAGAAGACATTGAAACAATTACAGTTTTAAAAGATGCGGCGGCTTCTTCTATTTATGGTGCTCGTGCTGCTAATGGCGTTATAGTAATTACTACTAAAAAAGCAAAAGCAGGAAAAACCAATATTTCGTTTTCAAGTAACTTAACAGTTACGCCTTATAGAAATTATACAGGAAACCTGACTGATTCCGGAGATATTATTGGTCTGGAAAGAGGATGGGCAGATGGAAATCCTAATTTAAAAACTGCTAATGCTGGCACTTACGCGCAGTCATTATTAAATAATGCTGTATTTACAAGTTTAGGAATGCAGACTATTTTAAATGGTTATGCAGGAAAAACATCTATGGCAGAAATGAACAGTCGTTTAGATCAGCTTGGTTCTCAGGGCTATAAATACTATGATGATATAGCTAAATATGCTAAACGCGATCAGTATTTTTTACAGCATAATCTTAGTTTAGGAAAGGCGACAGAAAACAATACTTTCAATGCTTCTTTAACATACAAAAGCAATCAGCTTGAAGACAGGTATTCTGATAATGAAACAGTTGGTCTTAACTTAAAGAACTCGACTCAGATTAACAGCTGGTTGTCTCTGGATTTAGGATCTTACACCAATTTTGGAAAAGGAGATACGCAGAGTTATTTTGGTTCAGGACCTGGTTTTAAATATCAGCCATACAATCAGTTAGTTAATAACGATGGAACTAATTTTGTTTCTACGGCAGCTTCTCGTTACAATAATTTTACACTTCAGTCAATGCAGACTTATGGTCTTTACAACATGGATATTACTCCAATGGACGAGTTTGGAAGAAATCTGATTGAAAATAAAACTTTCTTAAACAGAACTTTTGCAAAATTCAATGTAAAATTTAGCAAAGCATTTACATACAATGCGATGTTCCAATACGAATTTGGATCAGATCGTGCAAGTCAGTTATATAGTAAAGACTCTTATTATGTAAGAAGCAAGGTAAACGGAATGGTAACAATTGCAAATAATAAGGCCGTTTACAATTTACCTTACGGTGATATTATTAAAGAAACGAATCAATATTCTAATGCATATAATTTCCGTCAGCAATTAAACTTTAATCAAACTTTTGCAGAAAAGCATGATTTCTCTGCGATTGCCGGTATGGAAATTCGTCACTCTAAACAAGAATATAACGATAACACAAGATATGGTTATGACGCACAAACTTTAGGTTTTGCACCAATAAATCAGGCTGATTTATTAAAAGTTTACGGAACTGTTTTTAGTGGTTATATGTCACAAAACGAATTTTCATTAGAAAAAGAATTACAGAACCGTTATGTTTCAGTTTACTCTACAGGAGGTTATACTTATGACAAAAGATATACACTTTCAGGAAGTATTCGTTGGGATCGTTCAAACCTTTGGGGAACAGACAGTAAATACCAAAACAAACCAATCTGGTCAGCTGGTGCTGGTTGGAATATTAACAACGAATCGTTTTTTGATGCTGACTGGGTAGATGGTCTTAAGCTTCGTGCTTCTTACGGTATTGGAGGGAATATTGCCAAAGACTCTGCTCCGTATTTGACAGCATATTACAATTCAAATTCAAATGTTGGAGGAAATCAGGGAACAGTTAATAAAAGACCAAATCCTGAATTGTCATGGGAAAAAACGACTACAACCAATATTGGTTTAGATTTTTCATTATTTAAAAGCAGATTAAGCGGAACCTTGGATTTATACAATAAAAAAGGGCAGGATTTGTTAGCAAGTAGCCAAGGAATTCCAACCGAAGGATGGGGTTATTCTACATATTACATTAACAATGGTGAAATGACAAACAAAGGGATTGAAGTTAGTTTGAGCGGAACTATCGTTAAAACACCTTCATTCTCCTGGGATGCTTCTGTTTTATATGCTTACAACAAAAACAGAGTAGATTATGTAAATGTGAAAGCACCAGTTTATTATTTACAATTGGATCAAGCGAAGTTTTTTCCAAGAGTAGGAACAAATTATAATTCAATTTATGGCTACAAATGGGCTGGATTAAGCAGTACAGGAATCCCTCAGGTATATGATGCTTCAGGAACAGCAGTAAAATATAATCCGGGACAACTTGATGCAATTCAGGATTTTGGTTCCACAGTTCCTACTCATAGTGGTTCTTTCCATACTTCTGCAAATTATAAAAACTTCTCGCTTTCGGCTCTTTTCATTTATGAGTTAGGACATAAAGTAAGAAATACATTCCTGCCAATGCTAAATAATGTTTACAATGGAGCAGCAGGAGGTTATGTAACTGATATTTCAGTAGTAAACAATCATATTGCAGATCGTTGGCAGCAACCGGGTGACGAGGCATTTACAAATGTTCCAAGAGTAGTATATGAATATGATCCGGAATTTAATTCAGATTCCCGTACTATTTATTCATACGCAGATATTAATATTCTGGATGCTTCAAATGTGAGATTAAGCAATGTTTCATTGGCGTATCAAATGCCAAGCGACATTGTTAAAAGAGTGAAGTTAGACGGTGTACGTTTTAATTTAAACGCAGAAAACGTATATACTTTTGCTAAAAGCAGAGATGCTAAGTATATGTTGGGCGGTTTCATATCTCCAAGTTTTGTTTTCGGAGTAAATGTTAATTTCTAATTTATAAAGACTAGACGATGAAAAATATATATAAAAAAGTAGCGTGCTTATTGGCTTTAGGATTGACTTTAGCATCTTGTGACGATTATTTGAATGATGTGCCAAAAGGATCAAAATCGCCAACAACTTTAGCAGATTATGAAGCTTTTTTGCGTGATGAATATACTAACCATAGAGTTGATATTACAGGAGCTTCACAATTATTAAATGATCAATATGTAACAGTTGCCAGTTTAGCAAGCAACAGATTGTATAATGCCCTGTATATGTGGGACGAAAATGCAGATCGCATTGCATTGAAAGTCTCAGATGAGACGACATATTATTCCAGTTATGCCGGAATTTCAACTTTTAATTTAATTATAGAAAATGCATTAAACACAACCAAAGCAACAGAAGCAGAGCAGAGAGTAGTTTGGGCAGAAGCAAAAGTACTGCGTGCCATGAATTACTTTAATCTGGTTAATTTCTATGCAGACACTTATGTAGCTTCTACAGCCTCTACAAAATTATCAGTTCCTTTAATTACGAGTGCCAATATCAATGCACCAAGTAAACAGGTGACTATTCAGGAAATGTATGATTTTATTTTGAATGATGTTAAAGAGGCTTTACCCTATCTGCTAAAAGTTTCGCAAACACCTTTACATCCAAATTTGGGTGCAGGTTACGCATTTTATGCAAGAGTTTATCTGCAAATGAATAACTATGCAGAAGCTTTAAAATATGCAGATTTAGCATTGGCAGAAAACAATAAATTATACGATTGGATTGGGTATTACAATACAAACAAAGCCATTATTGATCTTCCAAATTCCTATACGACTACTGTCTCTCCAATGGGATATAATTATGTAGAAAACTACACGTATCGTCATGGTACTTATAATAGTTTAACAACAGAAAACAGTATTCCGGTAGAGCGAGCACAACGTTTTGAAACAGGTGATGCTAAATTTATTTCGCGTTGGAAAATTTATACTGTAGGGGCAGAAACGTATTACAGAAGAACATTATCAGGAGCTTTTAATTTTGGAGGAATCACGACTGTTGAAGTTTATTTAATCAAAGCAGAGTGTCTGGCACGAGATAATAAAATCAGCGAGGCATTAGGCGTTTTAAATACAGTTCGTAAAACACGTATTCTTCCTGCTTCTTATCAGGATATTGCAACTGCAGATAAAACAACCGCTCTTAATGCTATTTTCAGAACTAAGAATAACGAACTTACGAACACATTGATTCCATTTGCAGACGCACGTCGTTTAAATGCAGAAGGTATTTACAAAGTGAGTTATACCAAAACAGCAAATGGAAATACGTATACATTAAAATCTGATTCTCATTTATGGACAATGCCTTTTCCACAAGGAGCAGTGCAAAATCCAGGAAACGGAACAATAACACAAAACGTAGCTAAATAATAGCTTAAAAGCTTCCTGATTAGGAACTCCGAAAGGGAAGCATTTTTAATATCAATCAAAAATGAACACAATTAAATATAAAATATTAGGATTGTGCATCTGCTTGTTTGCGATTTCAAACAGCAGTATTGCACAAAAGAAAAAAGCAACAGCTCCTGCAGCAACATCTTATACAATTGATGGAAATATTACAGGTCTTGAAGACGGAACAGCTGTAAAATTAATTCCGGGAGCAACACATTCTTCTGAATTACCAGTTGCTGAAACTACACTCAAAGAAGGCAAATTCACTTTTATGGGAAAGTTAAATGAGCCTCGTTTCTTCTATGTTGTTTTTGGAAAAAATAAAGGAAGTTTTCCGCTTATGGCAGAAAATGCTAAAATTAAAGTGACAGCAGCAGGGAATGTTTCAAATGATGAAGGACAATATATTAAATTTAAAGACGTAGTTGTTATAGGTTCAAAAGCACATGATTTTTACAAAAAAGAAACTGCTTTTAAAGAGGAACTAGATAAAGATTATGCCGCATACCATGTTGGAATAGATGAATTGAGTAATAAAGTGGGTAAAGCTAGAAGAGAAGGTAACAAAAAAGTTCTGGATTCTCTTTATAGTACAGAAGAATGGAAAACTTTTGAAGCAAAAGAAAAAGCTTTTTTTTCCAAAGTTGAAAAAACAACTTTAGAAGTTATTGCAAAACATAAGGCGACTTGGTGGGGACCATTTTTCATGTTAACAAATTACAGTTATTTCACACCAGAGCAAAAACCTTTATATGATCAATTTTCTGATGCAGCAAAGAAAAGCTATTATGGACAATTAGTGGATAAGGATTTGAATCCAAAATCATTAATCGGAACCAGTATCGCTAATTTCAATTTGAAAGATAAAGACGGAAAAGCATATAATGCAAAAGACATTGTAGCAGGAAAAAAATACATTTTAGTTGATTTCTGGGCTTCGTGGTGTGGACCATGCCGTAAAGAAATTCCAAACTTAAAAACGGCTTATGCAGAATATGCAGGCAAAGGTTTTGAAATCTTGAGTATTTCAATTGATAAAGACGAAAAAGCTTGGCAAAAAGCATTAGGACAGGAAAACATGCAATGGCATAATCTTTTAGATGATGATAAAGTAAGTAAAACGTTCAATGTAAAAACAATTCCTGCAACTTATTTAGTGGACAGTAAAGGTGTAATTATCGGCGACAATTTAAGAGGTGCAGAATTGGAAGCGAAATTGAAAGAGCTTTTAAAATCGTAGTTCAGTTTTCAGTCGTGGTTTTCAGTCGCAGTCGAAAATTTAAGACTGGAAACCTAAACTGAAAAAAAATAAAAAAGTAATAAACAAAAAATAACAACATGAAAAGTACAATCTTAAAATCAGGTTTAGCTGGATTAGCATTGCTGACCGTGCTGAATTCTTGTTCGAAAAAAGAAGAAGGATTTACAATCAACGGTACAATTGCTGGTTTAGAAAAAGGAACAGTTTATCTGGAAAATACAGATGAAAAAGGAAACAAAAAAATCGCTGATTCCGCAGAAATTCAAAAGGATGGAACTTTTATTCTTACCGGAAAGGTTTCAGAACCTTTACTGCATACCATTAAATTAAAAGGAGAAGATTACGGTGCATTTTTTCTTTTAGACAATGAAAATATTAAAGTTGAAGCTAAAAAAGATTCAATTTATAAAGCAAAAGTAAGTGGAGCAGTTCAGAATGATATTTATCGATCCTATTATGATAACGAGTTTAAAAAAATACATGATCTTGCAGGTCCTGTTTATAAATTATCAGATTCGTTAACGCAGAACGGAAAATTAAAATTGACAGCAGAACAGCAAACTGCAATGGACAAAAAATGGAAAGATCTTCAGACTTTTGCTGATGATTTAACCGATAAATTTATCAGAAAAAATAAAGATAAAATTGCTGGCGCTTTAGTAATTAATGACAGAATTGTGTCATATGGAACGCCAGAACAGGTAAAAATGTATTATGGCATTTTGACGCCAGAAGTTCAAAAATCGTTTTACGGAAAACAATTAAAAGAAGCAATTGATCTGAATGATAAAACAGCAATAGGAGCCACAGCCCCAGAGTTTTCTCAGACAGATGTAAACGGAAAAGTAGTAAAACTTTCAGATTACAAAGGAAAATATGTTTTGGTAGATTTCTGGGCTTCGTGGTGCGGACCATGCCGTAAAGAAAACCCAAACGTAGTTGTGGCCTACAAAACATACCATGACAAAGGATTTGATGTTTTAGGAGTTTCTTTGGATGATAAAAAGAATCTTTGGGAAAAAGCCATCGAAAAAGACGGATTAACCTGGACTCATGTTTCAGACTTAAAAGGATGGCAGAATGAAGCTGCTCTTTTATACGGTGTAAAAATGGTGCCAACCAACTACTTAATTGGCCCTGACGGCAAAATCCTTGCAAAAAACCTTAGAGAAGCTGAACTTCAGTCTAAATTGAAGGAAATTTTCAGTAAATCTTAAATTAGTTCACAGTCTTCAGTATTTAGTGTTCAGTTCATTTCGGTCAAAGTTTTCAATTCTGGAGTGAGACCGAACACTAAATACTGAAAAACGGAACACTCTAATAAATATTCTCAATCACAAAAAAATGAAAAAATACATCTTTCTGGGCTATTGCTCATTAGCTTTCTGTACCCTTATTTCAGCGCAGAACAAATCAGTTAATTTTAAGAAAATCAAAGAATTAGGCGGTATAGAGGAATATTTATACCAGCCAAACGGCATGAGTGTGTTACTTTTACAGGACAATGCCTCGCCGGTTGCAACGGTACAAATTGTATATCGCGTAGGTTCTAAACATGAAGTTTTAGGAAATACAGGATCAACGCATCTTTTAGAGCATTTAATGTTTAAAGGAACGCCGACTTTCAACAAAAAGAATGGAAATACTATTACGGATGTTTTGCAAAATACAGGAGCACAATTAAATGCTACAACCTGGTACGACAGAACGAACTATTTTGAAACACTACCAAGCGATAAAATTGAGCTAGCGCTTCAAATTGAAGCCGATAGAATGCGTAATTCTTTATTAACCAAAGAAGATAAAGAAGCCGAAATGACCGTAGTACGCAACGAATTCGAACGAGGCGAAAACAACCCTAACAGTTTATTGGATAAAGAAATCTGGGCTTCGGCTTATATTGCACATCCATATCATCATTCGACAATTGGATGGAAATCGGATATTGAAAAAGCACCGATTGAGGTTTTAAAGAATTTCTACAATACCTATTATTGGCCGGATAATGCTACTTTAACCATTATCGGTGATTTCAGAAAAGAGAATGTTTTTGAGTTGATTGAAAAGTATTTCGGAAAAATTACAAAAGCCCCTCATGTAATGCCTCAGCCTTACACAGAAGAACCGCAACAATATGGCCCTCGTAAAATTGTGGTTAGAAAACCGGGTGAACTGGGTGTCGTAAATAAAGCGTATAAAATTCCAGGTGCCTTAAATGAAGATCTTCCAGCTATGAATATTCTGGCTCAGATTATTGGAAATGGGCCATCAGCTATTTTGAATAAAACTTTTGTAGATACCCGTTTGGGAATTTATTCTTATGCCAGCGCAACCAATTTCAAAGAAGTAGGATTGTTTACTATTGGAGTAGGATTTCCAACTACTTCCAAACACGAAGATATCGATGCTAAAATCAGTGAAGTGGTGGCAAAAATCCAAAAAGAAGGCGTAACTCAGGATGAGGTAAATCGTGTCGTGGCAAAAATCAGCGCTCAGACTGTTTTAGCCCGCGACGGTTCGGGAGTTATTGCTTCGGCTTTAAATGAAGCCATTGCAGCAGGAGACTGGACAGATTATGTTACAGGAGTTGACCGATTGAAAAAAGTGACTCCGGCAGATGTATTGCGCGTAGCCAATAAATATCTGGTGGAAGACCAGAGCACAACAGGTTATTTTATTCCGAAACAGACTGGTTCACAGAAAAAGGAAACAGTACAGACGGGTAATTTTATGCCAGATAATGGACCGTTTTATTACAGACATTCAGAAGATGGACATGTGCATGAAGAAAGTGAAACAACAGCTGTTTCAATAGAGCAAAAAAATAATGCTGCAATTACTTTTGATGATACAATTGAAAAATCTGCTTCAGCTTACAAAAGAGAAAAGGTTGTAGGAATTGATGTAGTTTCCGTGAAAACCTCAGCTAAAGATTTTGTTACCGTTGCAGCGAGCATTTCATTAGGAAATTATGCCAGTGAAACTAAAAATAATAGTATTCCGGCTTTAACGGCTTCTATGTTATCAAAAGGAACAACGCTAAATGATAAATTCAAATTCTCGGAAAAACTGCAGAAATTAGGAGTGACTTTAAATGTAAATGCTTCAACTTTCAAAATCAATATCGGATTTAAATGTCTGAAGAAAGATCTGGATCAGGTAATTGCTTTACTGGCTGAAGAGTTAAGAAATCCGTTGTTTGACGCCAAAGAATTTGAAAATTTGAAACAGCAGTTTATCGGGAATACGCAGCAGGATTTAAACGATCCAGGGGAAAGAGGAAGCATCGCTTTATCGCAGTCTATTTATCCAAAAAATAATCCAAACTACAGTTTAAGTGTTGAGGAAAATATTGAAAATATTAAGAGAGCAACTCTAGAAGAAATAAAAGCTTTTCATAAAAAATATTTCGGACCGGCTTCAATGCGATTAGTAATTGTAGGTGATACAGAAGGAGCGAACTTAAATAATTCCTTAAAAAAATCATTCAAAAACTGGAATGGCGGTGTTACAGAAAAATTAAAATTTGAAGAGGCTTCAAAATCAAACTCAAAAACAGAAGTGGTAACCATTCCTGAAAAACCAAGTGCAGAATTATTTATCGGGCAGTTTACAGGTTTAAAAAGAGCCGATGCCGATTATATTCCGTTTTTCATTGGAAATTATACTTTGGGAGCCGGATTTGCAGGACGTTTAATGCAGACGGTACGTGACAATGACGGTCTAACTTATAACATTTCATCAGGAATCGGTGGAAATATAGAAACGGGTGGTTATTGGTTTGTAAATGCTTCTTTCAATCCGAATTTATTCCAGAAAGGATTTGATGCGACTATGGTCCAGGTAGATAAATGGGTTAAAGAAGGAATCACAGCGGCAGAACTGGAAAACAAGAAAACCAATTTAATCGGGAGTTTTAAAGTAGGAATGTCAACCACAAACGGTATGGCAAGAACAATTTTAAGTTTCATGGAAAGAGGATTGGAACCAAATTATATCGACCTATATCCAAAAGACATCGAAAAAGCAACGTTGCAGCAGGTTAATGATGCGATTAAAAAGTATGTTAAACTGGATAAAATGATCATCATTAAATCGGGTTCTTTGGATAAAGAAGGGAATCCGTTGAAGTAAGTTTTCAGTCTCGGTTTTCGGTCACAGTTTTAAGTTTCGATCTGAAAACTGTGACTGAGACTGAAAACTAAAAAAAAGTCTTCCATCACTTCATTTTAAAATCTGAATTAGTAAGCCAAATTTTATAGGAAAGACTTTCAAGAGCTGTCGGCAAGCAGCTCTTTTTTTAATCAAACTCAAAAAAACATGAAAAATAGTATCATTATAATACTGTTAATTCTTTCTGTGAGTATGTCTGCCCAAATGTACAATCCCGTAAAATGGTCGACATCTGTAGAGAAAGTATCAGATAAAGAATATATTTTAAAAGCCAAAGCTGTAATCCAATCTGGCTGGCATTTATACGGACAATATATTGAAGAAGGTGGTCCTTCGAGAACTGCTTTTACCTTCAAAAACACCAATAAAAAATTCGAACTTGTTGGGAAAACAACCGAAGAAAAAGGGCATGAAGTTGTCGACAAAATCTTCGATATGAAAATTAAATATTTTGAAGATAAAGCACTTTTTACACAGAAAATAAAACTAACCTCAGAAGGTCTTTCGAGCATTGACGGAGAAGTAGAATTTATGGTCTGCGATGACAGCAACTGTTTACCGCCGACAACAGAAGAATTAATTTTTAAAATTCCCGCAGAAAAGAAAACCGTCGCTGTTGAAGAAACTCCAGCGACGGAAAAAGATTCAGTCATTACTGAGGAAGTAACTTTGGTAAAAGCGGTTGATAAAACTGAAAAAGCAGTAACAGCCGAATCGCCAAAGAAAAATGAACAAAGAGGATTGCTGACTATATTTATTTTAGCTTTTTTATCTGGTTTTGCAGCTTTGCTAACGCCATGTGTTTTCCCAATGATTCCAATGACGGTAAGTTATTTTACCAAACAAAGTAAAACCAAAGCAGCAGGAATTAGAAATGCGATGATTTACGGTTTTTCAATTGTAATCATTTACGTTTTATTAGGTTCTATTGTAACGGCTATTTTTGGTGCTGATTCCTTAAATGCGCTTTCAACAAATGTCTGGTTCAACCTGATTTTCTTTATTTTATTGGTTGTTTTTGCCTGTTCCTTTTTGGGCGCTTTCGAAATTATGCTTCCAAATGCATTAGCCAACAAAGTCGATTCACAGGCCGATAGAGGAGGACTGATCGGGATTTTCTTTATGGCTTTGGCTTTAGCCATTGTATCTTTTTCTTGTACAGGACCCATTGTAGGAACTTTATTGGTTGAAGCGGCTTCAAAAGGCGGAATCGCTCCAATTGTGGGAATGTTAGGATTTTCAATTGCTATTGCATTACCGTTTTCATTATTTGCCGCTTTTCCAGGCTGGCTAAATGCATTGCCAAAATCAGGCGGATGGCTGAATACGGTAAAAGTGGTTTTAGGATTTTTGGAACTGGCTTTAGCTTTCAAATTTTTATCCAATGCCGATTTAGTGCTGCAATTGCATTGGCTGGAAAGAGAAACTTTTTTAGCCATCTGGATTGCTGTTTTTGGAATGCTGGCTTTTTATTTATTTGGGAAAATCACCTTGCCGCATGATTCTCCATTAAATCATATTTCTGTCGGAAGATTAGGTTTCGGACTCATCGTTTTGAGTTTTACGATTTATTTAATTCCAGGACTTTGGGGTGCACCGTTAAAATTAATCAGCGGATTTCCTCCTCCAATGCAGTACAGTGAATCTCCAAACGGATTGGGTGTTTCTGGAAATTCTGAATTAAAAATAACAGGTTCGCTGCCGGAAGGAGCAGAACACGGCCCGCAGAATATTATCACTTTTCATGATTACGATAAAGGAATGGAATATGCCAAAAAACAAGGAAAACCAGTTTTATTGGATTTCACAGGATATGCCTGCGTAAACTGCCGAAAAATGGAAGAATTGGTCTGGTCGGATCCCAAAGTTTTAGGAGTTTTAAATAACGATGTGGTGTTGATTTCACTTTATGTTGACGACAAAAAAGAACTGCCAGAAAACGAGCAATATGTTTCTGAAACTACTGGAAAAAAAATCAAAACTATTGGTAACAAATGGAGCGATTTACAGATTAAAACTTACAAGGCAAACGCACAGCCATTTTATGTAATTGTGGATCACAGCAGTAATTCTTTAACGGAAACTTCAGCTTATAATCCAGATATAACGGAATATTACAACTGGCTGCAAAGTGGGATTAAAAACTTTAAAAAATAAACCATTTTAAGAAATGATAAACGAAATGGACACTATTTTGAAAACAAAACCAAGCGAATTGGAGAATTATTTCTCTGAGTTTAGAGAGAACACAATAGGAATAACTCACAGGTTCGAATCGATTTACGGAGAACAGCATTTACTATACGCTGACTGGATTGCCAGTGGCAGATTGTATTTTCCTATTGAAGACATTATGCTACGAAAAATAGGACCAATGATTGCCAATACACATTCTTTTTCCAGTCAGACCGGAAAAGCTTCTACTTATGCCTATCAATATGCGAGACAGTTAATTAAAAAACATGTTAATGCATCAGAATCAGATTGTTTAGTCACAACCGGAACCGGAATGACAGCAGCTTTAAACAAGCTGCAGCGTATTATGGGACTGCGTTCTGAGGATAATATTTACAATGTAAAACTGAATTTTGATGAGGAAAGACCTGTGGTTTTTATTACCCATATGGAGCATCATTCCAATCAGGTTCCGTGGTATGAAACCATTGCTGATGTTGTGGTTTTGCCTTGCGGCGAAAATAATTTAGTCGACCCGGAAATGCTTTCCGAAGAGCTTAAAAAATATTCTAATAGACGATTAAAAATTGGTTCTTTTACGGCCTGTTCGAATGTAACGGGAATTATTACGCCTTATCATGAATTGGCTAAAATAATGCATCAAAACGGAGGATATTGTTTTGTCGATTTTGCAGCTTCGGCGCCTTATGTACAAATTGATATGCATCCAAAAGATCCAGAAGAGCAATTGGATGCCATTTTCTTTTCGCCTCATAAATTTTTGGGCGGACCCGGAACCTGCGGTATTTTGGTTTTCAACGAAAAACTCTACAAATCCAATTTTCCTGATAATCCAGGCGGTGGAAATGTAAAATGCACCAATCCTTGGGGAGAATATCATTACAGTGATGCCATCGAAGTAAAGGAAGATGGCGGAACTCCCGGATTTTTGCAGGTAATGCGAACGGCTTTATGTCTGGAACTGAAAGACAAAATGAGTGTTCAAAAAATGAAAGACAGAGAAACAGAACTGCTTGATCTTTGTTTTTCTGAATTACAGAAAATAAAAGGTTTAACCATTTTGGGAGATTTAGAAACCGAAAGAATCGGCTGTGTTTCGTTTACTGTTGAAAATATTCATTACAATTTAATAGTAAGGCTTTTAAATGATAGATTCGGAATTCAGGTTCGCGGAGGCTGGTCTTGTGCGAGTACTTATGCTCATTTTCTATTGGATATTGATGAAGAAAAATCAGCTACGATAACCAACGGAATCCTTCAGAAAAACTTAACCGAAAAACCGGGCTGGGTAAGGCTTTCACTTCATCCAACAATGAAAAATGAAGAGCTTTCATTTATTTGTAATGCTGTTAAGGAAATTGTTATAAATATTGAAGAATGGCAGAAAGATTATCAATATAATCCTGTAACCAATGAGTTTGATCATCTTGTGATAAAAGAAACTATTGAGGAAGATGTGAAAGAGTGGTTTTCGTTAGATTAAAAACAAAAAAAATAAACCTCCAAAGTCAGTTGATTTTGGAGGTTGTTTTTTTATTGCAGTTTTAAATCATAACGTTCTTCATTAAATGTTTTTCCCCATTCCTGTACTTCTTCAGATGAGGTAAGCTCAAAACCGGCCAGTTTATACATTTCGAGTGCTTTATTTTGAAGATTGGTTGTAAGCAGGAATACATTTTTAAATTTCTTTTCTCGGCAAAAATCAACAGCATCATTTAAGAGTTTTTTACCAATTCCAAGTCCTCTAAAAGCAGGATCCAGTAAAAACCATCTCAGTTGCGCTTCATTTTCCGGTTGATGCTGAATTGCAATACAGCCTACAATTTTGTTGTTATATTCTGCCATCCAAATACGGTCATTTTCAGAATCATAATTCTCCAGAAAATGATAAAAAGTCTTGATTACATATTTTTCAAAATCAGTAGAAAAATGAGATTCATTTCCGTAAATATAACCGTGAAGATAAATAATGTATCCAATATCACCTGGATTAATGTTATGGCGATACGAAATTTCATGACGTTCTATTTTATTTTCAGTCAAAAGATTTCTAACCTTTTGCATAGAACTGACTAATATTTCTTTTTCGGTGAAATTCAGTTTTTCAATTTTATTCTCAATCTGTTTTTCAGATTTGGTGTTTAAAGCGTTTAATAATTCATTCCCATAATCACTCAATTTGATATTAAAAGTTCTTTTATCTGCTTCAGAAGAAACTCTGATTATGAGATTTTCTTTCAAAAAACGTTTCAGGATTCTGCTTAAATAGCCTTTATCCAGATTTAAGATTTCGGTTAATCTTTGAGCCGTTATACTTTCGCTTTCGCTGATTTCATATAAGATTCGGACTTCAGTCAAAGAATAATTACTATCCAGATAATGCTGGTTTAAAATATCGAGATGTGCGGTATAAAAGCGGTTGAAACTTCTGATTTTTGAAGTTGAGGTATTCATGGGATTTAAATGTATTGTTTAGATACAAATATATAAAATTAGTTGCTTTTGTCAACTATGTTTAATTTGATATTTATTTTTTTCGAACATTATATTTATAAAAAACATTCAACACAAGTTGAATGTTTTTTATAAATATGGAAAAATTAGAAGTCAGTATCTATAACTTCTAGGAAACTATATTCCGCCATCTGTAATAACCCAATTATTTGGTGCGGAGGTTAAAATAGATTTCCCAGCATTACTCGCAGAAGTCCTTTTTGCAGTGCCAAAAGTTATATTTATTGGTGTTTTAACGGGTCTTGTGCTCCAGCCGTTATATATTGCGTCTAGATTTGCACTTGTAAATGTGGCAGGTGTTTTTGCACTCATAAAATTTACAAAGTTTGTGACATTTAATACATTCCATCTGCCTATATCTTGGTTAAATGATGTGGTATTGTTTAGCATGCCTTGCATATTTGTAACATTTGAAACATTCCAGTTTCCTATATCTTGGTTAAAACTAACTGCAGTAGAAAACATAAACGACATGTTTGTTACAGCAGAAGTATTCCAATTATTTAGGGGCTGATTAAATGACGTACTTGTTGCAAACATACTATTCATGACAACAGTACCATTAGTTTTTATTGTCCAGTTATTAATATCCGGACTTCCACCATTATTAAATTTATGAGTTGAAGTTGAAGTAAACATATTAGAAAAATCGGTTACATTAGATACGTTCCAATTTCCAATATTTTGATTAAAAGACATTGCATTGCCGAACATTCCCGACGTGTTTGTAAAGGAAACCGTATTCCAGTTATTTAGTGGCTGATTAAATGCACGAGCTCCACTAAACATTCCTGAAGCATTGGATAACAAACCTACGTCCCAAGAATTAATTAATGGACTGCCTCCATTATTAAAAGCATAACAATTAAGAAACATGTTTGAGGCATTAGTAACATTTGACATATTAAAATTGCTTATATCACCATCGAAGATTGCACAACCAGAAAACATCTGATTTGCATTTTTTAAAGATGCGGTATTCCAAAAGCTTAACGATTGGTTAAATGTATAACAAGTATTTAAAAATTGCTGAAAACTAGTTACTTTAGATACGTCCCAATTTCCTATAGGCTGATTGAAGTTTGCGCATTGGTAAAACATAGCATTCATTGTTACATCTGCTGTAGTATTTATTGCCCAATTATTGATATCGGGACTTCCTCCATTATTGAATGCTGTAGCCATAGAAAACATTAAATTAAATACTGTTACTTTTGAAACATTCCAGCTTCCTAAATTTTGATTGAATTCTTTTGCCGACTCAAACATTCCAGCCATTGAAGTAACATTTGAAACATCCCAATTTCCAATATTTTGATTAAAAGGAGTAGATTTAAACATATTAAACATTGATGTTGCAGAAGCTGTTACCCAGTTGCTAATACTGGAATCTCCTCCATTATTAAATGATGTTGCATTATTGAACATATTGGACATGGTGGTAACACTGGCCGTATTCCAAGATCCGATGTTTTGATTAAATGATTTTGCATTATAAAACATATTGTTCATTGTAATAACATTAGAAGTATTCCAATTGTTTATGTTAGGTATACCTCCGTTGTTAAAAGCTATTGCACTTTGAAACATGTAATCAGTAATAGTAACATTTTCTATATTCCAATCTCCGAGAGCTTGGTCGAATACAGAAGCTGAATCAAACATATAACTCATATTCGTCACTCTCAAAGTATTCCAGTTTCCAATAGGCTGATTGAATTTAGAAGCACTAACAAACATAGAATTAAACGATACATTACTAATGGTATTGATTGTCCAATTATTTATATCTGAGCTTCCACCATTGTTGAATACCTTTGCACCTCGAAACATGCTTGAAAAACTAATTACATTTGAAATATTCCAAGAGCCAATATTTTGATCAAAACTAAGTGCCGCTTGAAACATTTGGCTCATGTCTGTAACTGCAGATGTATTCCATGATCCTATTGGCTGATTAAAAGTAGTTGCGTTAAAAAACATTTGATTCATACTCGAAACTTTAGAAGTGTTCCAAGCTCCGATGGGTTGATTAAATATTAATGCACCAGCAAACATACTATTCATTAAGACAGAGGATGTGGTATTAATTGTCCAGTTATTAATACTGTTACTTCCGCCATTGTTAAATGAATTTGTACCAGAAAACATAAATGAAAAATTGGTCACAGCAGAAACATTCCAAGAACCTAAATTTTGATTAAATGCTGTTGCACCAGAAAACACGCCACTCATAATAGACACAGAAGAAACATTCCATTCGTTAATTCTAGCTATTGTTGTCAATGAAGAACATCCTGCGAATAAACCACTAATTGAAGTTGTGTCAGTCAGATCCAAAATATCTGATACATTCGAAAGATTTAAATTGGAACATCCTTGAAAATGATTAAATGATGATGTTCCTAGTTTAAGTTTTCCCCAAGATTGTATTGATAATATTTTCAATCTGTCTCCTACGTTACCAAACTGCCATCCCTTACAAATTCCGTTTATTTTTATAGTGTAATTTCCTGCTGATGCATAAGTATGCGTGACCTGAGCTTGATTCCATGTTGTAATGTTGTTTGAAGTTCCATCTCCCCAATCAACTAAAAAATTATAGGTTCCAGATGCAACCAAAGGAAGTTTTATTTGGTTGTCAGCACTTGAACCAGAAGAGATGTTTGAAGTTCTCCAAGTCGAAACGAAAGCATTTTTTGCTCTTCCGAAAACTGTATTTTGTAATAGAGCTCCCATATTATACTCCTAATAATAAAACGCTATTTGTATTGCCACGTTTTGTAAACGTGAAAATTTGTTTTTCAGTTGTGGGAGAAGGTGTTCCAAACAGCCAAGTGTGTGGGGCTGTAATTACCCACGTAATGGTAACGCCAGCTAAAGTGATTCCGTTAAAGATAAAGCTTTCTACTAATACAGCGGGAACTGTAATAGTGCAACTTGCAGTGAAAAGAATGGTTTTGCCATGCCAATTGGAAGAAACGGTTTGGTTTGTACTTACTTCAATCTGATTTGAAATATCCTGCTTATTTGATAAATCAATATTTCCATCTCCAATGATGGATTCTCCATTGATTGTTTTGAAATCTAAGGAAGAGGTTAAATCATTAAATTCTAATTCCCCATCTTCATTGGTTATTAGAATTTTATCTGGATCATTGGTTTCTAGATCGGAGACTTTTATTCTGTTGTGGGTTGTGTTCATTTGATTGTTATTTTTTTGTCTTTACCTTGTAAAGAGATTATCGTATTTGTTTGTAATAAATTGAGTTGAATCCTCTAGTTAAAATCAGGAAAAGAAATAGCTTTGTCAAATAAAATAAGAGTTGTAGATAATAACTTTCAAGAACTATCAGTATTATTTGTTGATTAAGGAAGAATTGATATTCAATCAGATTATTGTGAACCGTTTTAAAAAAACAAACTCATAACTATTTAAACTATAATCACTAAATTCGTTGTGTCTGGTATTGTTTTTTGATTAATCTTATTTTGAATTATAATGAATTTCCTGTCCAGCCCCTCGCTTTTAAAATAGCAAGTCCAGTCATATTTGTTGGCGGATTTGGTGTTTTTGAAATTTGCAACCAACCATTTAGCTCACCATCATTTACACAATAATCGATTATTTTATCTTTAATGGCAGGGGTAAAACTGTTTAAACCTATATTGACGGATTTAATTTTAGAAGATCCTTTTCGGTTAATATCAAATATTGGTTTATTGTTCCATGCATTAAAAGTTTCGAATAATGGACAGTTATCTATAGTAATGTTTACAATTTTAATAAGAAGAAAGTCAAAAAACTTCAACATTGGACAGTTCTCAAATATTAGGTTAGGTATAGTATTCTGTACCGCTTTTATAGTAAAACTTGAAAGTTTTAAGCTTGTAATTGGCGACGGAAACACAAAATTATCAAAGGAATTTCCAATAGTTAAATTTGTTAAATTTTTAAAATTGTTCAACAAAAAATAAACATCAGTAACTTTAGTTTCCGGGACGATTAAAGTAATGAACTTGCTAGTAGAAACTGTATCAGTTGGTAACATGGATTCAGTAAAATTCAAATTACCTGTAAAGTCGTAACCAGTAGAAGCTGTTTCAAGGTGAGCACCTCCCCAAATACATGTTGTAATATTGTTGTTTTGTAACTGATTTACGGAAAGCCAAGTGCATCTAAATCTGGAAAAATCTATCATTGTAAGACTTTTGGAAGGCATGTTGATATAAAAGCAGATAAATTCTTTTGTTGAAAGAAAATAACCTATTTCTTCGTCAATTGTATTATAGGATAAATCAAAGTTTTGATTATTGGTCTTTAAACCTTTATAATAAACATAGTTTGATGTAAGTCCTACAAGTTTTACTTGTACAGCGCCAGAATAAGTTGCTGTCAATTGTATATTAAAAACACTTGAATCTGCTTTAGTCTTAAAATAGAGATAATAACTGCTTTTATTACGTCCAAATATTGTTTTTCGTAACCCCATACTTATAGTCCTAAAATCATTATCGAATGCTGGCCTTCATTTTGCATGAAAGTAAATATCTGTTTTTCTCCAAC
>NZ_FOMH01000015.1:0-92551 GCF_900112575.1 Flavobacterium phragmitis | reverse complement strand
GAAAGATGTTAGATTTGTATTTCCAGTAAACGCCCCATTTGTAATAAAAGGTCCTCCGGATACTGTTAAAAGTTCTGGAAAAGTGTAGCTTGTTATTGAGGTACATCCTGTAAAAGCTGATTGCCCTACGCTTTTAACTGAATTTGCTGAAAAATTTGAAAGATTCAAACAGTTAAAAAATGCTCTGGTTCCAACAGTAGTCACGTTATCCATATTTACAACATTATTTAATAAGCCACAGCTATCAAAAGCATTGTTTCCAATTGAAGTTGTATTGGATAAATTAACCGAAGTCATTTTTGAACATCCACTAAATGCATTTTCGGGTACAGCTGAAGGAGAAGCAATAGTTAAGCTAGACAGTCCAGAACAATTAAGAAAAGCATTTCCGTTTGAGGAAGTCAAAACTAATAAAGGCGCATTGAAGGTTGCGAGGTTTGCTAAACCGTTAAAAGCATTTCCTCCATTCAGGGAAGTTAATTTTGGAGCATTGAAAGATGTTAGATTTTTATTTCCAGTAAACGCCCCATTTGCAATAAAGGGCCCTCCAGAAATTGTTAAAAGTTCAGGAAAAGTATAACTTGTTACAGAAGTACATCCTGTAAAAGCGGATTGATTTATATTTGTAACTTTTGAAAAACTTACAGATCCATAAAGCGAAGTACAGCCATAAAATGAATTAGCTCCTATAGATGTTACTAAACCAGATAAATCATGAAAATAAGTAATTGATGTTAAACTTAAAAAGGCATTAGCAGGAATTGAATAAGTCCCTCCTGTTATTTCTGCTGATATGTCAGCACCAGTTATTTTAAAACTTCTAATTCTGCCAACTGTTATACCTAATTTTGTAGCTAATAAATCAGGAGTATTAATAATACCTGCAACCCCGCCAATAAAAGTATTCGCTTTAAGTTTTTGACGTCCAAATATTGTTTTTCGTAACCCCATAACTATAGTCCTAAAATCATTATCGAATGCTGGCCTTCATTTTGCATGAAAGTAAATATCTGTTTTTCTCCAACCGTTGGAGGCGTTCCAAATTCAAATGTTTTTGGAGCTGTAATAGACCAGCTTAAATTAGTTGCTGTTTTTGTAATTCCTTCAAAGCACATTCCTGGATTGGAGAAGGAACCAGGAATAGTTAATATTCCTGTACCTGTGAATTTTACAGTTTTTCCATGCCATATGTCTTGAACTGTAGCGGGTAACGCTACAGTGATTTGATTTGAAATATCTTGTTTATTTGATAAATCAATATTTCCATCTCCAATGATGGATTCTCCATTGATTGTTTTGAAATCTAAGGAAGAGGTTAAATCATTAAATTCTAATTCCCCATCTTCATTGGTTATTAGAATTTTATCTGGATCATTGGTTTCTAGATCGGAGACTTTTATTCTGTTGTGGGTTGTGTTCATTTGGTTTGCAGTTAATAATTAGTAGCATTGATTGTTTTTTTATTTATAACAATGTTAGATGAAGTTGAAATAATTCCATTGTAAATTGTTAAATCTCCATATACATTTACGAATGCAGGTAGTGAAGGAGGAATATAATCACATGTAACTATCTGTGTACCATTATTACCTAAATAATTTATATAGCATTTCCCATAACTTTCTAATAGAATAGGGTTAGTAGTAAAATTATTTGTATCAATTTGGAATGTAAAACCATTTGTAATTACTCCATTAAGTTCCAGATAAGTATTTATTAATCTAACTCCAGATCTATTTCTTGCACCAGGAGTGATTAAAGATCCACTCAAATTCAGTTTTCTAATATTGATTTCAATTTGTACAGGCAATGCTTCTCCAATATTAATAGCGCTTACTAAAGCTGTATTGTTTTCATATGTAACATCATTTCCTGTTAAGTATATCATACAATTTGTACTGTTAAATCCAGCAATGGACATATTTCCCTTAACAAGGCACTTGTTTTTATAATTAACAAATGATTTTCCTCCTCCATAAGTGTATGCACTGCCTAAATATTTGAACTGATTTGTATAACTGCAATCAATATCTCCATGATTTATAATGCCACGAATGTCAGACACTAAATCAAAATTTGTTGTAGCAGTAATTTTTTTAAAACTGAAAGTACCATTTCCCAGTATGTATATAACATTATGTGGAGCAGTAGAATTTATATTTTTGATTTTGACATGAATCTCAGGATGAACAGCTCCAATTAGAGTTCCAGGAGAGGTAATGTTTAAATTATCTATTTCACAAAAAGAGAATCCAGTTCCTTGTTTATAATTTGGATCTGACGCACTGCAATCTAATGAAAAGTAAGTGGTGTTTACCAGTTGATTCATGTTGAAATTAGCAACTTTTATCCCTAAAACCTGATAAGATTGTCTAGTCGAATTTCCTGAAACCTGACTTATCTGGACAGGGTTGTTTCCTGAAACGGTAATAGAACCAATAGGCATAACAAAATATAATCTTGAAAAATTCTGTATGATTCCAAGATTATCTGACATTATTATTAAATTTGAGATACTTGGATTGCTAATATTGATAACACATGCATAATCCGAAACAATTTTTACTCTTGCAAATTGCGCAAAGTTAACATTCCCAGTATAGGATTGCATTACACTTTGTGTTAGATTATACGTTTTACCATCCATTATTTTGAAAGTATAATCAGTCATTACGTTTTGACTTAATAATGGAGAATTGTTTTTGTAATGTGTTATTGCACCATTTAATGTGCTAAACATTTTTTCTTGACTACCCACTACAGCAGTCAGGTCATTGCCATACATAGAAGATATGTAATAAGTGTCTTTTACAGTTGTTAGATCCTTTGAAACACTACCTTGAACTGTCCATACATTAGTATCAATTTTTGTTAATATACGAGTCTCTCCATATACCATGGTCAGAGGTATGTCAGTAATAAAATTAATTCCTGCACCACTGATGGTAACTACACCATTTCCTTTCTGAGTTAATTCTTTTTTAGTTCCAATAGATAATGAAACTTCAGAATCAAGAGGAACAGTAAGTAAGACGGGATTATTAGAAGAGAACACAGTTCTTTTATTAATATTTTCAATATTTAATGTATAAGCAGTAGAAGAAAAATTCTCAATGCCTAATAACCAAGTTTTAAAAATGCCTTTGCTCCATTCATAAATTGATTTGATACTGGGAAAAGCCGATGTTGAATTTTTATTTGTTTCAATATCTTGGACTTTATTAGAACTATCTTCTTTTTGATTTAAACTATTATTTAAATTATCTTGAGAATCCTTTAAAACTTTCCCCTGTCTGGCATCTAAAACCTTACCTTCCTGAGTGTAATCTAAACCATTGTAACTATCTACTTTAAGATTACTGATTTCATTAAACTCCAGTTCACCACTGGAGTTTGTCATTAAAATTTTATCAGGTTCATTTGTTTCTAAATCAGCCACTTTTATTCTGTTGTAATCTGTACTCATTTTGTGGTATTTAATTTGTTTTTATTATTCAGTTTTTACGGGTTGGTGATATTAAAACTCACATTCTAAATAGACCTCGCCGGTTGTCGGAGTTATAGAAAGTGTCGGTCTGTTGTTTGTGCTTGGATCTGAATTATTTCTATCCCCATTAGAAATAAGGAAAAAGTTAAATGCTTGTTGAGATAACAATAAATCTAATTGAGAAGAAGTTAAAGGAATTTCATTTTCAGACGTTGAATTAACAGGGACTGAAACACTATTTATAAAAGTGCTTGAATCCCAATCGTTCCAATCGACAAGCTGGAAATTTTGTCCGACAGGAATTTGAATATTAGCACCATATAAATTAAAAGTTAGTGCATTGCCAACAGTATTTTGGGAGAACTTAAATTTAATTTTAGCAGATTTTGGTCTTGCACTAATAGATGAAGTATCAATAACTCCTCTATATCTATTCAGATAAAAATAAGATGCATCTTTACCACCGCCAATGACATTATTATCCGTATGTTGTAAATCTGCAGAAGTAGCATCTTTACATCCGCTCCATGAAGTCGATTTTTTCTCGAATATTACTGATTTGACCGCTTTGAGAGTCAATGTTAGAGGTAATGTATTAACTTCTAATACATTACTATTGCTTGAATTCCCAGCAAAATCTTTTGCTTTTATATAAAAACTGTAAGCCGTAGAAGGCGAAAGCTCGTTAACTGTATACGACAAAACATCATTTGAAGTAGTATCTAAAAAAGTATCACCAATATAAATATCATAACCTGAAACTCCAATATTATCAGTTGCTTCTGTCCATGATAATACTACTGTATTCGGAGTGATATTCGATGTACTTAAAACAATAGTGCTAGGAGGAGTACTATCAATAAAGCAGGTTCCTGTATTATTGGCATAGGCTTGAGAATTCGTTTTTAACCAAGCCTCTGCCTGTTCATTCGCCTCGTCAACACTTTCATTTGATACAAATTTATTTGCTTCGGCAGTAAGATTTACTGAACTAGGGATTCCTGTTGTACAATCATTTTTAGTTTTAGTTAATGTTTGTTCCGTATTATAAAAAACTGTTTCTCCTTCTGCTGGAATGTAGTTTTCTTGATAGGCAAAAGGCTTATAGGTTGTGTTTTCTTCCATGTATTTATTTTATAATAGTGAGATGATTTGTTTAAAAAAATATTGTGTAATTATTTTTTTACTACAATGGCTTTGAAGGCCAGACAACAAATTCTGGATTATCAGTTTCTGTTAAGTCCCTTAATTCTTGTCTATAAATTTTCCATTCTAGTTTTTTTGTTTCAGTAAGAGGTGAGTCTTCCATTTGTGTCCAATCACTCTCAATCAATAATGTGTTGCGGGTGGCTCTAATGTTTTCAAGAAGCTCTTCTGGACTTTGAACAAAAGGAAAGTGAATATGTTTTCCTTCAATGACTTTATAGTCTTTTGACAATGCTTGCTGCCATTCTTCTTCGGTTAAGTCAATATTTGGTTCTGGAATGTTTTCGTGAATTCCTTCTACATAAAAACCAGTGTATTCTCCGTTTTCGTTATATGTTCCTTTATACATAATTTTTGTTTTTTTTAATATTAATATCCAATAGCAAACATGTAGCCCGTACTGCCATCAATAACTGCGTAGTAATTTGTTCTTGTAAGATTAGCAACATGGTTGAATCCTCTGCTTCCAGAAGATGTTCTTACAGTTGATAATGTAACACTTAAAGCTCTGTTTGGCCAGGTTAGAGGAAAACTGTATGTATTTGTGCCATTTATTAAATAAGCCCACTGAAGAATTAATCCATTACTAAATTTTTGATAACCTCCATTTCCAAAAGAAAGAAGACCAAAACCTGCATGTCCTGCATCATATTCAGAACCGGCAGAAGTAGATACTGAGCCATCGGCCATTAGGTATTGGTTGGCAGTACCGCCTGTCTTAATAAAGCCTTTACTTTCTGTGTTTTCTGTAAAAGTCTTTTTACCACCAATGGTTTGTGCTGTAGTTAAATCAACATATTTTGTATTCAATTGTGCATCGGTTAAAGAAATAGGGCCTTCGTACCAATAATCTACTTCGATATTACGATTACTGATTGGGGCAGCAAATGTGATTACATTACTTCCGTCAACAATAGTATAATCTTTGTCTTCTCTTAATAACTGCCCATTTTTGTAGATTCTAGCACTGTATTTTAGTGGTTTTTTTTGTAGAGTAATGGTGTCACTATTAAAGGTGTCACCGCTAAAATTTTCTTTAAACGGAATCGATGCTTTTCCAAACATGGACTCAAAACTTCCTGATACTGAATCTTTATTTTGGTGCCAATAATTAATTTCAACATTTCTATCAGCAATTCCTCCATCAGGAAAAAAAATGGTTCCTTGTTTCTCGTTTAATATATAATCTTCGACTTGTTTTAGTAACTGTCCATTTTTGAATACTTTGACACTATTTTCAATAGGCTCATATTCTAAATTTATTAATTCACCTGTAAAAGCGTCTCTATATTCTTTGTAAGGAAAATAGCAGTTTCCCGATAGAATTCCTGAATTTTGGAAAATACTTCTTAAAAGAGCTGGGGTTACATAATGTTCATTGTCGGTGCCAATTTCAATCATTTGAAAATCGGCTTTATCACTTTCTCTGTTTACGAAATTGTCAAAAATTTCTACGAAGTCTGAGTGTGATGGAATATCACCATTGTTGAATTTGTTGTGAAAGTCACTTCTTGTTATTGCCATGTTGTTTAATTTTTTTCTTGCTGTAAAATTTTATTTGAAAAAGCTGAGAGATAAATACCAATGTTTTTAAGCATTGGTATTTAATAGTTTTAAAGTGTTAAGATTTTTTCTTCAATGCTGAACATTCCTGAAGAATTTTCAGAAAGCACTTTGAAATGATGGTAGATTCTTTCTCCATCTTCATTTTTAGTAACCAATTCATCTACTTGTAGTCTAGTTTCTAGTAAAGGCAGTATAATGTTCTGCTCGTTTGAAACTTTTTCATGAATTTTCTCCCAATTTCCTTGATTATTCATTTTGTAAAGATGATACTTACCATTATGAGTCGTTTTTTCCCAATTGAAAACAACTGGTTCTAAGATTTCTTCATTTGCCCCAGTAACATTGGCAGACGCTTCTAATACCGGAGATTGTGGGGAAACATTGTCAGTTATTACAGTCGCTGTAATTTTTGATGGCTGCGATGGTGCATAATCAATAACAGGACTATCTTTTGTTGAATCAGGATCTGCATATTCTATTTTTCTTGAAACGGTAATTCGATAAAAAAGTCCGTCGCTAAAAGGAACAGATTCTAGATCTTCAAAATCATCATAAACTGTCCAAACATTGTCAAATTCATTTGATAAAGTATCCTCATCTATTAAAATTTCTTTTGCTAATGTCATCGTTCGTATCGATTGTGCATTCAGCATAGAATCGGCACGGTAGATATTGATTTTTCCAATTTTGTATTCTGGCTGATAAGCATTGATTTCAAACTGAATAGAAGGCTTAATTTCTAAAACCTGATTTTCGAGAATTGGCATAATTCTTTTAATTTCCGGAGTTTGAGGCGGACTTGACGCTACTAGTTTTACTGGCCCTAAGAAATCACTAAACGGACTGAAATTCATTTTAATATCCATTTCACGTACTGCGTAGAAATAAACATTCTGTGAATTTCCATCCAGATTAAAATCGGTAAACTGAGTTACATTTTCAACTTCATTAACAATTTTCATCATTGGCGCAATGTCAAAATCAGAATCTGTTGGTTTTAGGGTATGACCATTTTTGTCTTTAATGGTTTGTTTTTTATTTGTTGGAACATAATCATTTCCTTTTATATACTCATAAACGACAGGAACTTCAGTTAAAGGAACAAAAGCAGACAGTATTGCTTCTTCGATAAAATGTATTGCTAAAACAGGGTTTTCAACTCCTTTTGAAATTATTACTTGATTTAGTGATGTTATCGAATCAATTTCGACTTCTTTCATCTCTAGCAGCGTTTGTGCCGCATTATGCCATTTAATGAAATCATTAATTAAGTTTTTAAATTCCTTGTTATCTGGCATTGGAAATTGATAGCTCGCTTCAGGTTGATTTTCTGGAAAAGCTTTATAATTACCATTTTCTGCCAGCTCATTAAAATTTAAAAAATCGTCCCATCTCTCCTTAAATTGGATTTCATCATTTCCTCCCAGTTTTTTCAATTCTTCACGAATTGTTCTTACCGTTGCTGGTTCATACAAAAGATTTAAAAAGTCTTGTTCGCTGGCTCTGTAATGCAAAGCACCATAAGGTTTTCGATCCCTATTGTATGTAGTTGTAAAAGTGAAAGTCGAACGATTGTAAAAATCGGGTCTTGTAGCATACAAACTATCGTTTTCTATTTTCTCTGGTCTTTTAGGCTTTTCAATTTTAACGGCATACATCGGGCACGGAATACTAATCTTTGATTTGTATTCGAATGTTGGTCGAACAGCAAGTGAACTGATTCCGAAAATAGAGTAGTGGGTGCTTTCGTTTGCTCTTGGCTGAATATTCTCTTTAGTAATTCCAGAAACTTGATCGGCATACAAATACACTCTATAACTTGGATAATAGTTTACCATTCGAGATCCAATAATAATCTCATCATAATCTTCATCCATTACTTGATTAACATAATCTCCTAATTTGAAGTCAGAATCATTGACAATTAAAATTAGATTGCCAGTTACATCTTCTTTTTCTGTACGGACTACTTTAAATTCTTTTCTTGATTTTACCGGAATAGTACTTCCGTCCTTAAAAGAACTCTTAGTAAACAAGCGGACAATACCATTAAACCATTCAACAGAATTTTCATTTCCAGATTTAAATTGTGGATGCTGTGGCAAATTATAACCAGGAAAAGTAATTTTGTAAAGACCCAAATGTCTTTTCTGATTTTCCCATTTTACAGGAGCACCCTCTGTGTCTACTTTGTAAGAACCATCAGCATTCATTTCAAAAGTCTCTTCCAAAACTCTTTCGATTAATGCATTTTCCCAGATTCCTCTAGTTTTTTCTACCTGTAAGTCATTTGAGTTTTCACTTTCTGGCTGAATAATTTCACGATAGATCTTATTGAATTCAGCTGGATATTCAACCTTAAAATCGATGCTTGGTTTATGCCAATTGTCAGCTGTCTGCATGTTTTGCACCAATGTGCACAATCTGCTTTCAGGTATTTCTATAGACTTAATTTGATCAGAATCGATTGTGGCTTCTCCATCAGCATGAGCACTGTCACTCACTTCTTTTTTTAATATTTTTATTTTCGCATAATCAAATTTATCCGAATCCCCAGATTTAGTAAAAACTTCGATGTCTTGAATGAGATAATTTTCATCTCCAATGGTTAAAATTCCTCCAGTAAAACGTTTTTTATTCTCTTCTGTTAAAGAAATTTTTACTTCTTCGCCACTGCTAAGAATTTTATATTCTTTTATGGTAACAGTTGCCGTAAGAATGTCAGATTTATTATCGATTTCGCCGGCAATTTCTCCGTATTCTACTTCAGGAAGTCCATCTTTGTAATACAGTTTAAAATGATCAGCCAATATTTCTTCACTATCAGGATAAATACTATCTACATTTGTTGCTTCATCAATTGACATTCCTTCAGGAACAGTATAACTCATTAATTCCTGAGCAGAGTAATAATCAAACAAAAGTCGGACTAAGGTTTGATCATCTCCAGTAATGTTTGATAAACGTATTTGCTCTGACTCTGAAGTAAACATTAATGGATTTTCTTCTGTAATTAAAAGTGCATTAATATTACTTGGAGGCATTAAATTGTTTGCCGGTTTTATTTCAGATTCAATGCTTATTTGCCTTCCTGCTGAAGCTCTTGAGAAAATGTTGATTCCATATCCTTGATAGCTATAGGTGTTTTTACCCGTTGCTTCCTGACGGACATTTAAAATAGATTTTCCAGATTCGGGAATTATAATTGGAACCGCTTCATAAGATCCAGGTTCAAGTTTTTTGTTGACATTACGATAATCTAAATCATGAGACAAAGATGGTTTTCGCCAGCCTTCTTCATCGTTTAGTTTAAAATTAACACCTAGATAAACTGGGAATGTAAAGGAACTTCCATCATATTCGGCTGACGATTTAAAGAACTCAGTATTAATATCATAATCCATGACATCGTCCATAAACAGACTTACATATCTTTTCTTTCCATCAAAACTATAGCCATTAGGATCTGTAATTGGAGCAGTTTGATTTTCATCAGAACTCACATTTAATCCTGGTACAATGTCGTTTAATTGAACGGGAAGCGAATAACGTTCTGTATTTAAAGAGGTTGGAATACTCATAGAAAGATGCTGTACTTCGCGAGCTCCCAAACCATCACCCAAATCTCCAAGCGTAGTATATTCTGTAAGGTAAACATAATCTCCAGAAAACACTTCGTCATCAATATCAATGCAGCCTAAACCTAACATACGTGCAATATGATAATCGTTGGCAGCAATGTTCAGTAAATCCAGATTAGATATTGTATTTAGATTTTCATCATCCAATTGTTGTTCTTCAATTTCTTCAGGAGTTTTATCAGCGTCAAGATCTCCAAAATTGATTGGTTCTAAAGCTGTTGGATTAAACGGTTTTTCACTTAATTCAAGATACTTTTCGACAATTTGCTTGATATTTTTATCACTCTTGTCTTCTATGTTAGTTGTTCTGTTCCATTTGTCTTTATAGTTGGCAATGTTTACATATTCGCCATCATTGTATCGTAGCCATTTTCCATGTACAGCATTTAATCTTGGCTCCAGTTGTTCAAAAACTTTTAGATCATTGGTTTCTAAACCATATTTGCCTTTTAAATTCCAATTTCCATCTGTATTTGCTTTTGTAATGAAGTCTGAATAGAACTCAAAATTTATAGAGTTTAAAAGACAATTGTTGGCTTTTAATCGAATACTCCTTCCGTTTTCTGCAACTAAACGAACATTGCTTAATTGTGTGGCAGAATAAGTTTTACGATTTGTAACTCTTTTAGCAGCCGTAATGTTATTTTCAGCAACAGACAATGTTTCTAATTTCAATGTGCTGTAATTTGTAACAGAAGTAAAATTCAATTCTGCTGCAAAAAACAATTCATTTTTGTTTTCAATTTCAATCAGATTGTTTCCGTATGCCTGAATGAATGCAGCTGGATTTGTTCTCGGATTAATAGAAAGTTTTATTGCTGCATATTTCACTTTATTCTTAAAATGAACATAAATAGCTCGTTTTGCGTCAGCTGTTTTATAAATCCAAAGTGCATTATCGTTGTCAACCAATTGTGGTTGTGCACTTAAATCTAAGTTGTAATCTGTTTTTACGTAAGGAGCTCTGTATACTTTTACAAAATCGTCTGGTTTATTAAAATTGATTGCAGAACCTTGATATAAATTTCCTTTTGGAAGATGTTTTTCTCCCAATTTCCCAGCCAGCATCCAGCGAAGATGAATTCCTCTTGTACTGTCAATTCCCTTTGAACCTGCTGCCGCAATTTGTAAATAAGTAGACTGTAGATTCGTTATTCCTGAAGTAATATCAATTGTTGGAGATTCTCTCACCACATTAAAATTGATACTAAATCCCGAAGGATTATAAACGTTATCTAGAAAAATAGGAGTAGAAAAACTACCTAAATCCAATGGTTTTCCTTCAATTTGAATGGCAGCTTCAATTTGACCTGAACCTGGAATTGTAACGGCATTTTTTAGTTTAAAAACTAAACCGTTTAAATTGCCAATGCTATGAATTTTTATGCCTGAACTTAAAGAAAGGGGCACTCGGCTTTTGTTTTTTAAGACTAAAGTTCCAGCCGGCTGATTTACTGTTATGCCTTTCTTTAAAACAGAATGAGAAATTTTGTCTTGAACAATACTTACATTCGAAATACATCCAATCTGAGCATCAGATAAATTAGTAGCTAACTGGTTTAATTCATTTCCTAAAGTATTAAAATCGGTAACTCTAATATAATCTGAATTAAGTGCTGTACTTGTATTCTCTTTTACTATTGGTGTTCTGCCTAAAAAAGTATTTAATGGAACGGTTAATTCCTCTGCTGTCTCTGTAGAACTGGTTACACCGTATACAAAAACTTTGGAACGTTCATTTAAATCAGTAAACAGCCCTTTTAATAATTCGGAGTTATTTACCTGAAGACCATCAGTTATAACAAATACAATATCTGGAGTAACGGTTAGATTTTTAGCCACATTTAAACCTGAAGCCCAATAATCAGATTGTATGTAGGCTCTTCCGTTGCCAAATAAATTGATCCAATCTTTGAAATCTTGTGAATTGGTTGAGATTTTTTTCTGGATCACATCATCGGGTCTAACAGCAGTATCGCTGTTAGACATTCCGATTAATGAAAGTGTAATTTTGCTTTGTACCTGAGCATCAATAAAGGAAGTAAGTCCCTCTCTAATCTGCTGTGCTTCATCAGTGCTTATAGAGCCTGATTCATCTACTACAATTGCGATGTAAGTTTCGCAGGTTGCAGATCGACTTTCTATATTTAAGTTAAGTTTAAACTGACTGGTATTGTTAACATTACTAATAGCAATTAACCTCGAAAAACTTCCAGAATTTGCTGGTGTGCCTTTTGCATAAAGAGAAACTTCAAGTTCTGTGCCTGGGGCAACAGTAACCGCATTTTTAATCATAAAACTTAAGCCTTCCACAGCGATTTCGCTATGAATTTTTGTATCAGCATCTAGGGTAAGAGGAACACGACTTTTATTTTTCAAGACTAAACTTCCAGAATCACTATTGATATAAGTACCAGCTTTAAGTACTGGATATATGATTTTGTTTTCAAGAATATCAACATTTGCCATACAGCCAATATTTGCAGCTGCTAGATCTGAGGTAAGCTGATTTAATTCACTATTTAATGTCGTGAAATTTGGTAATTCAATATAATCTGAATTTAAAATAGTGTTGTTGGCAGATTTTAATAAAGGTATTTTTCCTAGATAATTTGTAAGAGCAGAATTCAAATTAGTAAATCCAGTTGTCTGATAATCATTAGATGTTACTCCATAAGTAAAAACGTGAGACTTACTATTTAATACATTAAATAGATTTTTCAGTTTATTTAAGTCATTGACTTGTGAACCATCAGTTATTACGATTATGATATCTGGAGTTACAGAGAGATTATTTACTGCTTCTAAACCAGAAGCCCAATAATCAGATTGTGGATTTGGAACAGGTGCAGTAGTTCGTTTGAAATTAGTAATCCAGGTTAAAAATTCCGAACTGTTGCTTGAAATTCTTTTTTCAATAATATGATCCAGTCTTGAATTCGCATCATTATGAGACATTCCAATCAAAGATAGCGTAATGTTGCTTTGAGTTTGCGAATTGATAAAGGATGTCAGCCCGCTTTTAATTTGCTGTGCTTCATTTGCATCAATAGAACCCGATTCATCTACTACAATTGCGATATAAGTTTCACAGCCTGAGAGTTGATTTTCCTGAAGATTTATAGAACTCATTTTTTATTGTTTTTTAAAGATTTGTATTTTCTAATTCTGGTTGTAGTTGTACTGTTATATCTTGTTTGTTAAGAGACGAAGTCAGTGTTCTAGTTTCGTTCACAGCTATTACTTCGTTATTCCACATTCTGTAATCAAATAAGATTTCCAGGCTTGGTTCTGAAATAAATAGGTCATCATGCATTATCAAAGCTTGCGCGTAATCTTTAGAGTGTAATACTTTATATCCCTCTTTTTTAGTGTAAACTTTCTTTTGATTTTCATCTAAAGTGACAGTCACTACAGAAATAGTATCCTGAATTTCTTTAATTGGTATTTTCGGAATATTGAATGGCTCCGGATTACGAACTAAAAGCGCTATGACTTTGTTCGTATTGCTGTCAATAATTTTATTTACCTCCGTACTTTGAGCAGGGTCAAGAGGAGACAGTTTTAAGATTCCTTCAATGGCACGGTCAAAAGCATGCTGATATTTTAAAGTCATCGAATCACTTAAAATATTTGAATTCCCGATAATCACATCATGCAAAGCATCAATCTGTTCTGGAGTTGCATTTACTTTCACATCAAACAATGCTTTAGTATTTGCATCTTGATCCGTTGTATAACTTTGAATTTGTTCTTCAAAATTTTTGTAACGGGAAGTCTGGAAACCGTATTGGTGAACTAAGACATTTTCGCCTGGATCTACTTTCTTATTTTGGTTGACGTCATAATAATTGTTAGCTAAAATGGTATATAATTTAGAAGGTTTTAAATCGGTCAGATTTACTTCATATTTATATGATTTCGGTTTTAAAGGATCTCCTAAAAGGATACCACATCCCATTTCAGGATGAGAATTGATAAAGTTATTTACCACCTGAATACCAAGTGGAATTCTTGGATCGTTATCGCTTTCCCATTTTGTATCTACTTCTTTGGCTCTAGGATAATTTATTTCGATTTCTTCTGTCTCTTCTGGAAGGGGATAAGGAATAAGCATGTCATTAAGAGGGTCTTTAATAATCAGATTTAAAGAACCGTTTATTTCAAGTCTATTATCTCCATACTTTGGCCAACCTTTAAACATGTGATAGACATAAGGACTAGTAAAAAACATAGAGATCTTGCAATCTTCATGTCCGTAGAAAACGGGTTTAGACTGCAGTAAACTTCCATCGGCATTTGGATAAGAACGGTTGTAATCTAAATACTGTCTTAACGAAGTAAGAGGCGATTTGGATAACTCTGTAAGTTCATTTTTCATTGGTGGCTGCTGTCCTTCTGGTGTTACAGGATCTGGAACAGGGAAATGTCCAACAGGTCCTAAGGTTTTAAATCCATAGAAATAATTAAATGTATTTACATTTTTATCATCTACTGTATCTGTTAAACTAAAGTTCAAACAATAGGTTGTATTTGGTCTCCAAATAGGCTGTACTGTATTTTGTATTGCAGCTGTCATCGCTTCACGGTTTTCGTTTACAGCAGTTTCACTAGGAATAGTTGTATTGTGGAAATAACTTTCTTTACTTAACCATTCTACACTTTGAATACTGGTTGTGTAATCTAATTCTGGATCTTCTTCAGAATAGCCATTTGAACAAATGGTATCATTAACCGTAATTAATTTAGAATTTTTAGTTGTTCTGTTGTAATTCACTTTAGCATTTAAAGAAAGTGTTGTAACGGTTGTTGTTTCAGAAGTTAAGGCTGAAACAGAAGAAGTCAGCGTAACATTTTCAGCAGCATATAAAGAACAGTTATCAAACTGATTGTTGAATAAAGAGAAATAGACTCCTTTTTCATTTGGTTTAGATGAAAGCATCGCAATTTCATTTTGAGAAGGTTCATTCTGAATATGAATTATCGATGCATTTTCTATTGAATTTCCTCTCTTAATTAATCTGCTAAGTCCTAATGTCTCACTAAAAACAAACAAATAATCTTTATTGTATGCAATAGTTGAGTTGTCGGCTAAAGTGCTATTAGATAAATAAATTGCCGAATCTAGAACCGTATCTAGTTTTACAATATTTAATGTGTTTCCATCAATTTGAGCTAAACCGAATTTTCCATCAGAAAATTTGACAGTGATTAGAATTTTTCCATTCGCAATTACAGCATCAATAATTTCAGTTATAGCAACATCAGAAAGTACTTTTGTGTCCATTACAGCAATTGCTTTCGTGCTCAGGTTAAGGTTAAAGCGAATCACTTTTTTGTCTTTTGTAATTAAACTGAATTCAGTATTGTTATGCTTAAGAACTTTAACAGCACTTCCATTAACTTTAATTCGCTTTACAAGAGAACGATCGGTTCCATCAACCCAATTTATTTGAGTTTCATTTTCTAAAGCATTGATCCAAAGTAATTCGTTTCCTGCTACAGAAAATACTTTATTAAACCCTAAAGAATAACTGTTCAGATACTGATTACCAGAGTTTAGATTTAATTCGTCATCAAGCTCAATAATTGCCATGGCGTCAATTGGAGATTCGCAACCCACAATCAAATCAAGATCGACAATTGCTTTTCCAATTCCTTTACATTGGTTTGCTTTTAAAGCTTGAGTTAACAGCAAATTGCCATTTACAACCTGCATAGAAGTAACAACTCCATTTAACAAACGCTCTCTTAAAATATTTCCATTTAAATCAACTTGAAGCAATACTGTTGTTTCAGCCTGCGGATGGAAAGAAATAAGATACGTATCGTTGTATTTTATTACTTGGTCAAAATCATATAGATTTTTTCCTTTATATCCGTAATAATGCGTAAAAGTTAATTGATCTGGCGTTTCCGTTTGTATATTGTCATTTCCAGCATTAGCCTTTAGCTCATTTAATTCTGCCATTAGCAAATCATACTCATCAATATCACGAGGCCCTGACATTATAAAATCTCCATTTGCACTTGTGTAGGTATCATCAAATAATGCTGCGATTTTATCTCTAGTTTCTTTAATACGTGCAGCATTTGCGGCAACAGGAGTAATTACAATTTTATCGATTTTAGTTTTTAAACTTGGTTCTGTTTCTTCACTATATAAGGTTATGCTTTGTAATAGTTCGGCTTTAGTATAGACCAATTCTGTAGAAAAAGTTCCAGTTGCTGTTTTTCCTATAGCAACAGCTTCGTAAACAGTAAACTTGTCCGTATCATTTTTGAGAACCGATGTAAATGCTTTAATTTTCACTTCTTTAGCCTGAGTGGTCAATTGAAACTCAGGTTCAATAGCCGATTGCGGGAAAATAACCTCTAATTCATTGTAATTTTTAAATGCTAATGATTTACTGTACTTATGCGGATTTACTTCTCCTGTAATACTCATAAAATCGCCGCCTTCTGTTTTATTATTTTCTACAATTTCTGGTGCTTCGCCAATAAGTTTAAAAAACAATCCACTAATTTTATCTGCCTCGTATTGTGTAGGAACGTAATAACGTCTTCCGATTTTTTTATTTAGGAAATCAGTATGTTCTTTTTTGATTTCAAGAGATTTACAGAATAACTTAGAAGGTGTAATTCCAAATTGTTCCGGTACCTGCCATCCTGGTTCTCCCTTGCTTAAAAATGAAAAAGGATCTGTCGCTAAAACGCGAATACTATCATATTGGTCAATTGCTTTCTGCCATTGCGCCCAAGGTAGATTCTGTAAAGCAGGAGTTCTTTCTGTATCTTTAACAACAGCTTCAAATGGATGATAATCTTCCCAATTAAAACCATTCCAAGATTTTAATTTAATATCTTTAATTCCGTATTTATGTTTTACCTGACGTAAAGATCTTCCAGCAATTTTTTCAACTGGAGGCATCATATCGGTGTAATTTTTAGCATCTCCAGTATAACCTCCAATTATTTTAGACAACGAATTATCTGGCAGTAAACCTTTCGCAGTTTTAATATCGATATATGTATCCAGTGGAATTATCTCTGTAATCAAGGTTGCTCTTGGCATACCATTACTATCGAATACGTTCCTATCGTAGTCTTTCTCTCCTTCAGATTTGAAATAATTAAGGGCAAAAGCTTCGTTGGTAAGCATATGAACCCCTTTAACATTTTCTAATGTTCTGTCATCTTCACCATCTCCAAAAGTACCTTTAGGAAGCGGACTGTAAGGCGTACGATCGACAATTCTGTTGATATCCCACTGAAGCTCCACTTTAAAGTTTTTACGAACTCTTACAAAACCAATTTTTACACGTACACTTAGCTCTAATTTTGCATAAATAAGGAATGGTTTAAAGGATTCTACAGAGAAAATAGTATCTAACACAATTTCGACATTAATAATCCAAAGCTTAATTTGAATACCTCCTCCAGCAGTAATATAACCTCCCATCTGAGGGCGCTTGAACGAAATTTTTCCGCCTAATTCTAAATACGCCCATAATTTGACTTTGGCTGGGCCAAAACTTTGCTGTAGTTTAAAATCTAGTCGTGCTCCAGCTTCAATTCCCTGAGCTGAAAGCATGATAAAAGCTTTGGCAGTAAACAAGGTTAAAATTCGAGCTTCGATAGGATCTTTTTTAGAACCAAGGTTGACATACCAAGGTTTCTGGTTTTTAAAGAAGAATCCAGCTTCTAATAATGCATGAAGTTTGAAAATTTGTCCACTGTCTTTTGGAATACTGAAATCTGCGCCAGCGGCCAATTCTAGCGAATCGTCGCCAAAAGCAACCATAGCAAAGAATGGCGGATTGCTTGGGTCATCTTCAATAAGACCTAATCTTCCAGCAATAATATTCAATCCTGCTTCAATGTAAAATAGGGTAGGAAGTGAAAGCAGTAACATCGCTCTCAAAGACAAAACATGTCCGCCGTCTGCAACTGTACCAAAAGTAGCACCAGCTCCAATAGAAAATGGCGCATTGTATTTCATCGAATCCGGAGGACCGCTGAATTTTCTAATATTAATTCCAGGTTTTGGATATTTGTAAAATTCATACCAGCTATTGTCTTTTTTTAGTCCTGCGGCTTCTTTAGTAGCTACATATCTAAATCCTAGTAAACCTCTAAAAGCATTAATAGCAAGAAATCCTAACGGAATAGGTACAGGAAGTTCGATACTGGCATCTAGTAAAAAGGCTGGATACTTAGGCATAAATCGCATACCAACACTTCCTGAAATTTTGGCTTTAGGAAGTTTTAAACCAACTTCGCCTATAAATTCTTGAGATTTTCCAGGCTCAGGAAGCGAAATCATACCATGGATAATTGCCATAGCCGAAGCCTCGGTAGCAGTTCCAGGAATAATTAAATCGACTTCAATAGTCTGGATTCTTAGGAAAGTATCTTTTTCAAGTCCGTTTTCTGCGTTCTGATCAGTAGAGTAATAAAATTTTATTCCTTCTCCACGAGCATCAACTCCCAGTGGATTAACGCTGATAGCTCCATCAAATCCCCAGAAGTTATATTTACGGCCGTTAATCTGCGTAGAACCAAAGTTAATGTTGGTTACACCCATTTGAACTGGACCAAGATTTATAGAAAGACTGATAGGAATTGGAATAGAGCCTCCTTCAATCTCGATATTTCCGTCGCTGTAAACACGAAGTTTTTCAATCTCAAAGTTCTGACCTTTAAAAAGTTTTCCAATTAAGCTTTCATCATCAAACGAAACTTTACAGGAAGTTCCTAAATAATAGTCGTCATCTTGTTTTCCTAATTCAACACTATGGAAATCGAATTTTACAAGATCAAATAAGTTGGCTTGCGGCTCATTTTCTTTAGAAAATGAAGCAGTAAGATTAAAATCACCGTTGTCTTGCAAGTGACCTTCGACAGAAGCAGTAAATGGTACTTTAGTTCCATCTTCTTTTTTAATTTTGAATTTGTCAATTTCTAATTTTCCTTTGATGTTAGAACCAATTACTTTGTTCTGTTTAAAGGAAATATCAAATTTGTTGAAACCAACCTTAAAGCCTTTATCTTTTTCACCAATCGTTCTCCAAAGTGTATTATCATACAGCTCTGCTAAAAAGGCTTGATAATCTTTAGCTTCCGTAAAAATATAAGTTGTAGAAGGATCAACAGTTGTTGAAACTATTCCAGAAAGTGTAGTTAATGATAACGGATAATCAAAAGCATAAGGTAAATTTTTACTGTTTAATTCCTGTAAAAAGACAAGTAAAGAGTCGTAATCTGTAATTTCTTTTTTATTGGCCACACCATTTTCGTCTTTCTCGAACATGGTAATTGGATAATTAAAATTGAATTTATCGCTGAAATAACTAAAAGCACCATTCTTACTTGGAACTGTTTCTAAATAAATATTTCCGGAAAGACCGCCCGAACCCACTAATAAATCCGAAGCACCCAGTTTTAATGTTGGAGTAGTGCTTCCTGGAGTTTCAGGAATTTCATTAAACCATTTTGATGGAAGCGTTACCGAAACGGCACGCGCATAAACGCCAACGAAATCATTTGGACGTCCGTCTGCATCGGCTTCTGGAATATTGGTTTTTTTGCTTAAATCTACTTTTAAAGTATCTAACTGAAGCAGTAAACCTGTATTGCCAATCATGGCATAATCTGGTTTTAACGTTCCGCCTAACTCTAATTGATAACCAATTCCTTCTTCGGTGTCGGCATATAATTGTGCCTGAGCGAATGTGAACATTGATTTTTCAGTTCCATTACCATAATCAGAACCATTAGGCTGGACTGGTTTTAAAATGTTTCTTGGAAATTCGATACCAGCGCTTAAAGCTAATGTCGCTTTAGCTTTTGGTGTAATGATTCTCTTAATATGAGCTTCGATTCCGTCAGGAACTACAATGTTGTAAAATTCCTGAAGTTTACTTTTAGTAGCTGCTAAATCATTTTGGACGATATAAGTAGCAAATAAAAGCGCAGGAATCGATTTGGTAATTACGGTGCTGTTATTGATGAGATTAATAACAGCACTGATAGATTGTTCTACACCTGTTGGAAATTCCAGACTAGTATTTTGAAGTCTATTAATATCAAATAAAAGCTGTTCGTATTTTGTTCTTTCTTCTTCGGCTTCCACAAAAATGTTCATCATGTGAGCTATAACCTGTTCTTCGCTAATACGGAAAACCTGTAATCCTACAGAATAAAAATCTTCCATAGAAAAAGAAAAACTGCTGGAGCGGAATGTTTTTAAGAAAGCTAAAATTTCCCATTGGTATTCTAACGTAATAGGAAAAGAAGAGATAGACGAATTTCCATCGAAATCGGGATTAAGTACCAGACCTAAACCAAAAGGCAGAGGCAAGGCTAATCTCTCGCTTGATACAATATCAAGGCTGTAAAAGGCAGAATCACCTCGGTATCCTTTTGAGTATTGTAAATTTTTGTAATGTATTTTTTCAAAAATGGAATTCAAGCCATCTTCGACAAACGATAAAAATTCTGGTAAATCGTCTACAGTAATAATCTCCGATAAGCGCGGATAATATCTTGCTGTAGGAATTGGAACCGCAGGAATTGGATTAGTTGGCATATTCTAATTTGTTTTTGACTTTAGTTTTTGTTCGTGTTTTTTGCATGATTAAATCCGGAATGGTTATAAAACAGACTAGGCTTTCAAATGGATTAATTTGGGCTGCGTCTATCTTGTTTTTGAGTTTAAAAAATGCCTTAAATAAGGAGTTGAATTTGCTGTTTTTTGAAGTATTTTTCCTTTTATAATGTAAAGGTCAACTTAAAAAAGGGGTTTAAAAAACAGCTGCTTAGCGGTTTAACATGGATGTTCTAAGGCTTTACAAGGTTGTAAAGAAAGTGGATGGAAGTAGAGTTTGGATTAATTTGTAGAAAAAAGATAAGGATAAGTTATAAACTAGATAGATTACATTTTGGGATAAGATTTAAAAACAATTTTTAAAGTTTTTTAATTGAATGTTCTTATATTGTGTTGAGTAAATAACATTAAGAACTTGTTGTTGTAATAAGTCCTTAATGTTATATTTTTTTAACTAATTATCTGATTGTCTCTATAAAAAGGGCATAGTTATTAGTTCTTAATAGAGTTTTTGAATTAAGGCCATTGCCATTTGTTGCATCTTCAAAACCTAAAGTATTGACAAAAACAAAACTGAATGATGCTTCAGAAGCTCCAAATGTTCTTGTATTGGAAGCATCTCTTAAGTAGTAAGATTTGTCTGCGGTGGTGGTTACACCATCAATTATAGTTTTTTGAGGAAATACAATTGAGGCCCATTGTGATGTTGATACTTCATAATTCTGAGTATTGAACATTATAAGTTCTTGATAGTTTTTATATCCATAATTATTTAAACCCGAATATTCCATAAGTTTCACCTGATTGACAGCACCTGAACCAGCCGAACTATTTGCAAATAATCCATTATTAATTCGTAAAAAAACTTCAATTTTAGCAATATTTGGTTTCTTTTTATCTGAGTCATATAAGGTACAATTAGTTAATGTTGTGACATTAAGCCTTTGAACAGAGTTATTATCAATTTTACCTGTCATGATACTAGTTGTCACAAATTGTTTTGATTCAGAGATGTTACTCTCATGATAGACTTCAATACCTCCTGGGAACTTATAAGGAATAAGAATTAGGTTATCTGCTGTTGTAATCAATCTAGATCTTACTCCAGAATGGGTTTCCCATAATTGACCATTTTCATCACGTTCAATTGCTCCATTTTGTTTAGTGGAAGTTAAAGTGCCATTAGGAAGTATTAGAGATGGTTTTTGATCTGTTACAGCGCCTAATTCCATTGATTTTGCTTTTATATCCCCGTCTTTGCTAATAGTAGAAGTATTGCCATATCCATTGTTTCCAGCAAACACCAAACCTGTTCCAGTAGAGATTGATTTTACATTGGCACCGGCTCCATTGTTTGTGATATAAAGATTGTCATTATTTGTGTTACCAATAATAGTTGCAGTTCTATCTGAAGAGTTTACCGAATGCACATATAGTGCTTTTCCATTGCCATTACAATAAAAGTGTCCTGCGCTTCCTGATGTGGTTTGAGCAAAAACACCAGTACCTTTAGCATTATCACTCAGTAAACCTGTTCCAGAGTTTGAAAATAAAACAATACTCTTGACACTGCTATTCTCAGAAGTATTATTAATAACAATTCCTGCATTTTGAGGATAAGAAGTATTTGTTGCTGTTTTGACTCCAGAAAAAGTTTGATTTCCAGACAATTTCATGTACTCATTATCCATCATATCCTTTAACACCTTTCCTTGTCTGGCATCTAAGGCTTTTCCTTCTTCAGTGTAATCTAAACCATTGTAGTTTTCAGTCTGAAGATTGTTTGTATCACTAAACTCTAATTCACCATTTTGGTTTGTTTTTAAAATTTTGTTTGGCTGATTTGTTTCTAAATCTGCCACTTTGATTCTGTTGTGATTTGTACTCATTTTTAATTAATTATTACGGGTTTATAAATTTTAAAGGCTTTTAATTGGTTTATAGGGGATTACCGTAATACATTCAGATATATGGATACTTGCAAACAGTTTTTGATTTTGGATGACTGCAAGTAATCTGAATGTTTAAAAATTGTGTTAGTGGTGTCACAATAGGGATTTATTTTACAGAGATAGAGAATTGTAAAACAAAGAAATAGTGATAATTTAGTATGAGAATTAAAGTTTTTTAGGAATAAACTTTAATTTGCAGCATAGTATTAATTCCGTCAGAAGTATAGGAATTGCTATAACAAATCATTCTTATAGTATGATCGTCAATTCTTCCAACATACATGTTGTTGATATTTATGTTGGTATTTGCAGCTGAGGCCATTGTAAATGTTTTTCCTTCTGGGAAGCCGTTGTTTAATGTAGCAATGTAAGTGCCTCTGGCTAAATAACTAAAACTTATATCTCCTAATGTATTTTCTAGAACTCTTGCAACAGGAGGATTTGTACCAGTTTGATTTAATATTGCAGTGAATATTTTATACTTAGTATTACCTTGTTGATTTTCAACATCACTGAACTCTAATTCGCCATTCTGGTTTGTTTTTAAAATTTTGTTTGGCTGATTTGTTTCTAAATCTGCCACTTTGATTCTGTTGTGATTTGTACTCATTTTTAATTAATTATTACGGGTTTATAAATTTATAGGCTTTTAATTGGCTTATAGGGGATTACCGTAATGTATTCAGATATATGGATACTTACAAACAGTTTTTGATTTTGGATGATTGTAAGTTATCTGAATGTTTAAAAATTGTGTTAGTGGCGTCACAATAGGGTTTTGTTTTACATAGCTGTAAAACAAAGAAATAAGGTTGGGTATTGGCTTCAAATAAAACCAATGGTAAGGTTGGGAAACTTATTATTTTAAGTTTCCAGAATGGTTTTTAAAAATGTGATTTTTGGTTTAAGGATGATTATCGGTTTAGAACAAATCAAAATTTTTTGTCTTTGAGTTGTTTTAATATTATAGAAGCGACTCTTTGTAATAAAAGAATAATCTTAAATGCAGTCAGATTCTATTTTTAAGACTATGCTTTAAATTATGAATATACTCTTATTTCAACGGAAGTTTTTATTAACCTACCGTCTCCAGGTGTATTAGTGGGATCATTCGTATACAAAGTGACAAATCCTGATCCAGACTGAATGTTTATAAATCCGGTGATAGTTGTTTGAGCAAATGAAACGGTTTTATCCAAAACCATTCCTGAATAGGTTGCTGTGTATATGCCTGTTCCTGATCTGCTCCAAACAACTGTTCCGCCTAATGTATTTTCTAACACTGTAGCCACCGGAGCAGCTGTTCCTGATTGTGTTACTAGTGCTGTATAAACTTTATATGGTCTTGCATTGGCATCTACATAACTTTTGGTTGTCAAATGATTTGGAAGAGTTGGGTTTGCCGCAGTAACCGTACCGGTGAAATAATTGCTTGTTGTTGTTGAATTACCTATTGTTACAGTATTTGATCCATTACCTAAAGTATTTGTTCCAATAATTATTTCATTGGTAGATGTATTTGTGAGAGGTCTAGTACCAGTTCCTATAAACAAGCAATTGGTGGTTGATGTATTTGCATTAGAACCAGTTGCACCATAGAATCTTCCAGCACCAAAACCCAATCCTAAATTATTATTTCCGTCTACGATTCCTTGTAATGCAGATGTCCCGATTCCCATATTACTGCTTCCAGAAGTTAAGCTACCTAAAACAAAATGCCCAAAGCCTATATTTACAGCACCTGTATTTAAACTAGAAAGAGCAGAATAGCCTACAGCTATATTATTTGAACCTGTAGTAATTGATTTTAGTGACTGATCTCCATAACTTAAATTGCTTCCTACATTTCCTTTACCATTACACCAAATTGAGCTATCAGTAATGTTGAATTTTAATAAACCCCTCGCATTTAGATTTGGTACAGTAGGAAAATCTGCAGTACCTCCTAGATCGCCCGAAAGTCTTAATTTGCCTTTTAAAGCGGTTGTAGCATCAGGAGCAGATACATTAGATTTTGAACTCCATTTTATTTCTCCCGTACTTTCGTCAATCATGGCGACTCTATTTAAAGAATCGTTTTGCTGTACTTCTGTTAATGTTATGTTTTTAAATATCCAATTTCCAGAAATTGTCTGTGATTTGGATTTAATATTTTCCCACCAGTTAAAAAGTTTAGAACGACTGACGACTTTTTTATCTTCTGGGACTGCAGTACTGATTTGTGTTTCTTCGTCGGAAGCAATATCAACATTAGAACCAGCATCAATATTATCAATCATATCTTTTAACACTTTTCCTTGTCTGGCATCGAGTGCTTTTCCTTCGACGGTGTAATCAAGTGCATTGTAACTTTCGATTTGAAGTTCATTTGCATCGCTAAATTCTAATTCACCAGTTTGATTTGTTTTTAAAATTTTGTTTGGCTGATTTATTTCTAAATCTTCCACTTTGATTCTGTTATAATTTGTACTCATTTTTAATTAATTTTTATGGGGTTTAAAATAATTTATAAGTTTTTATTTGACTTATGGAGTTACTGTAATTTGTTTAATGAGACTGATACCTACAGGTAATTTTTGATTTTGATTGATTGTAAGTTAATCTGAGAAATTTAAAAAATTGTGTTAGTGGCGTCACAATAGGTTTTTGTTTTACATAGCTGTAAAACAAAGAAACAAGGTTTCGCTATTGGCTTGGTAGCGCCAATAGTAGAGTAGGGAAACTTATTATTTTAAGTTTCCAGAGTTTTTAAAAATGCATTTTTTGATAATTAAGAGAGAACTTTCTCTTTTGATTTAAAACAACTCAAAGGTTTTTTTTCTTTGAGTTGTTTTTATGTTTTTTGTAAATCTATTTTAGGACAAAAACACTCGCTCGCTCGTTAGCGCGGATTTGCAATCCGTGCCCCTGCTGGCGCGAGCGTCTCATTCGTGCACGTACAGCATATCAATTAATATTAATTTCTAGGACAGTCTGATTGTTATCACCATAATTTCTAGCAGAGCTGTATTTCCAATCCACAGGATTGGTAACAAAACCACTCTCGAGCGGGTTGTTATGAATATAATTTAATTTTTGCTCAAAAACTTTTAAAGACCAAATTTCAATAGGTTTATTGTTCTGCTGCCAAAACTGCCTGAATTTTACATTGCTGTTTTTCTTTCCGGCTCTTTCAAACATCCAAAGCATCCATTCTTTTCTGCTTTCTTGCGGATTTTCTTCAATTGCTTTGAGCATTTTCCTAGAGGTAAAACCTTTAAAATCTCTTATTAGGCCAGAAGGGTCTCCATTTTCAGATCTGAAAATTAAATGAACATGACTCGGCATTATGCAGTAGCCATAAATCTCCATTCCTTTGTTCTTTCTGCAGTAATCTAATGACTCTACAATATTGCCAAAATACTCTTCTCTTGTAAAAACATCTATCCAGTAAACTGTAGCAAAACTTATAAAGTAAGCTCCAGTTGTATCTCCAAATTTGTATTTTCTGCTCATTTATTATTTTTGAGCTAATGTAAGAAATACTTTGCGTTCACGAGCGAGACGCTCGCGCTAGCGGGGGAGACAGGGATCGATAAAAATTAAAAGTTAGTATTTAATTGATTAAGATATTCGTTATTAGGTAATTCCAAATCTGTGGGAGATAATACTAAAGTTATAGATACTTCACTTATAACAATAGAAAAAACTGTATCTGAAGTAGCCCATCTTTTATGAGCATTTGGATTAGATTTTATAATTGTGAAAGCTTGATCGATAATGTTTTTTAGATTTACGGGATTTTGAAAATGTTCTTTAAAAATTTTGATTTCACTCATAAGATTTAGTATCGTAGATGTAGGTAAATCAGGCGATTGTTCTCCATTTTCGTATGTGCATGTTGAAAAATCTTTATCTGTAATTATCATTATTTCATTCTGACCCCAATATATTTCTTCTTTCAATCCGTTAATGACATCATTTATGTCCGAAATGATTTTATTTATAGATTTTAGGTTGAAATTACTTAAATATCCAGAATTTTGTAACTGATCATCGATAATTCCCATATCAACATCTCTACGAGATTGAACTATTATTGTTTTCTTATAACTCATATTTTTTTATTTTTGTTGCTATTAAAGTTTAGGAAAGGCTGATCCGTAGTTTAAATTTGAAATTGGTATAGATATTGGCTGAATATTTGTTTGAGTTCCTAAAAACATATTAATTCTAATTCCATCGCTACTTAATCCGCTCCATTCATTCGAATCTCCCCCCTGCTGGCGCGAGCGTCCCGCTCGTGCACGTACAGCATATTAATTAATGTCAATTTCTAAGACAGTCTGATCGTTATCACCATAATTTCTGGCAGAGCTGTATTTCCAATCTACAGGATTGGTAACAAAACCACTCTCGAGCGGGTTGTTATGAATATAATTTAATTTTTGCTCAAAAACTTTAAAAGACTAGATTTCAATAGGTTTGTTGTTTTGCTGCCAAAACTGCCTGAATTTTACATTGCTGTTTTTCTTTCCGGCTCTTTCAAACATCCAAAGCATCCATTCTTTTCTGCTTTCTTGTGGATTTTCTTCAATTACTTTGAGCATTTTTCGAGAAGTAAAACCTTTAAAATCTCTAATAAGGCCAGAAGGGTCTCCATTTTCAGATCTGAAAATTAAATGAACATGACTCGGCATTATGCAGTAGCCATAAATCTCCATTCCCTTGTTCTTTCTGCAGTAATCTAATGACTCTACAATATTGCCAAAATACTCTTCTCTTGTAAAAACATCTATTCAAAATACCGTAGCAAAACTTATAAAGTAGGCTCCAGTTTTTTCTCCAAATTTGTATTTTCTGCTCATTTATTATTTTGAGCTAATGTAAGAAATACTTTGTGTTCACGAGCGAGACGCTCGCGCCAGCGTGGCTATCGTTGCCTAGATAGATCTGCGCGATCGGGTTTGCAACTCCGTGTTATCGTTAAGGAGATAGATCTGTGCGATTGGGTTTTTAGTGCAAGACAACTTTGCGTTCACGAGCGAGACGCTCGCGCCAGCAGGGGATTGCAAATCCGCGCTATCGTTGTGGAGCTAAATCTGCGCGATCGGGTTAGAAAGGATTATATCCTTTTTTAAATGTTTCAATTCTATGTTTAATAAATTCGGATAAGCTTTTATTCAAATTTTTATAGGTAGGAATATTATCATTTGTTGGTAAATATGCTTGATGCACTAATGGATTTTCCTCTTCATCTAAATATACATATATGAATTGATCACCAGAATTATACATATCTATAGCAAAAAAAGGCCTACTAATATTTTTGTTATATTTTTCTAGTAATTCTCTTGCTTCTGTTTGCATTTCTTCTTGACTGTCGAATAATCCAGTTTCTAAAACATAGCAGCCATTTCCAGCTAAATAAAGCAATTCTTTTAATGCTTTAGGGAAAGAGCTATTGTTATTATACAGTTGTTCTAAATTTTCAATTTCTTGTAAAGAAATTGGTTTAATAGTTCCTTTATAACCATCATTGTTCGGATATGCAGAAGGATTATCTCTTAAATATTTTAAAAAGTTGATTTCCATGTTTATTGTTTTGTTATATCTTTAAGTGCTTCCATTGTTTTCGCGTCTCTATGAGCAATAAATTTAATTTCTAAAATTTTACCGTCTGATTTCGCAAGTTCTTGCGCAATCTGTAAATATTTTTGACATGAAGTGCAGGTATATAACGTCGATTCAATTTCAATAACAAATTTATTACCTTTGTTGTAATGATTTTCAAAAAAATTGAACAAAAATTTAATTTCAGTATCATTTATTCTTGGATTTCCTACATCATCTAGAGCATTCATTGCAAATGCTTTATATTTTTCCATGTTTGATGGTTGTATAAAACGTTCTTTTAAAATAGCAAGTTCTTCTCCTTGAAATATATCATCTAGGTCCACCTGTTCCCCTGCTGACGCGAGCGTCCCGCTCGTGCACGTACAGCATATTAATTAATATCAATTTCTAGGACAGTCTGATCGTTATCGCCATAATTTCTAGCCGAGCTGTATTTCCAATCTACAGGATTAGTAACAAAACCAGTCTCTAGGGGGTTGTTATGAATATAATTTAATTTTTGCTCAAAAACTTTTAAAGACCAAATTTCAATAGGTTTGTTGTTTTGTTGCCAAAACTGCCTGAATTTTACATTGCTGTTTTTCTTTCCAGCTCTTTCAAACATCCAAAGCATCCATTCTTTTCTGCTTTCTTGTGGATTTTCTTCAATTGCTTTGAGCATTTTCCTTGAGGTAAAACCTTTAAAATCTCTAATAAGACCAGAAGGATCTCCATTTTCAGATCTGAAAATTAAATGAATATGACTAGGTATGATACAATAACCATAAATCTCCATTCCTTTGTTCTTTCTGCAGTAGTCTAATGATTCTACAATGCTCCCAAAATACTCTTCTCTTGTAAAAACATCTATTCAAAATACCGTAGCAAAACTTATAAAGTAAGCTCCAGTTCTATCTCCAAATTTGTATTTTCTGCTCATTTATTATTTTGAGCTAATGTAAGAAATACTTTGCGTTCACGAGCGAGACGCTCGCGCTAGCGGGGGAATCGTTATTAAAATTCTCTTTCTAATTGAGCAACATACTGATTTTGTGTTAGATTGAAATCATTAGATTCTAATATTAAACTAAAAATTGTATTATTCAAAGTAATTAAAAAATGAGTATCTGATGTTGGCCATCTTTTATATTTTGATGGATTGACTTTTATTGCAGCGAAGGCTTCACCAATTAGGACTTTATAATAATCACCTGCAAGACATTGTTCTTTGAATCTCTTAAGTTCTATTAAAAAATCTCTCAAGCCTATCGTAGATACTTCATATCTTTCTACTTTGTCAAAATCTCCATATCGAGATACTGTTGCTTCAGAAAATACATGAAACAAGTCTGTACCCCAATCTAAATACTCAAGGCCACCAGAAATAACCGCATTTAATTCTGCTAGCGTCTTTGTAATCTCATCTATTGACATTTCAGATAAAGATGATGCTTGATCTAAATCTGAAGAACCAACACCAATCATTACATATCTTTGGGTATAATATCTTGTTACTGTTAATTGATATTCATATGACATATTTGATCTTTTTATTGTTTACTATTTTTTATCTTTTTGGTATCACAGTTCCATAAGGCAATGTACGACTAGGCAATGCTGTTGGTATAATCATTACTTCAGTGCCAATACATAAATGTATCTTTCCTCCTTCGCTTGTTTTTCCTAACCATGTGTTAGAACTTCTGTTTGGTCTAATTTGTATCCAGTCATCTAAAGTTAAATTATGTCGGGCATAAGTTATTTCAATAAGAGCCTTGTCTTCATTCATCCCTGTAAAAATAGTTGTTTTGTTCGAATTAGATTTTTTAACCCACGTTTTTATAGGGTTTCCATTAATATCTAGATAAAGGCTTTCTACACCATCTACTTTTTTTGTAACATAACCCCACATCCATACTTCACAGTCTTTTGCTCCTAAACCCGGAAATTCTGTTCCATCTATTATGGCTGTTTGTATATTTGCATTTACAGTAGGCAAAGGACCCGGATAGTATTTTTTACCCCCAGGTAATGTAGCTTCTATTAAAGTAATAGGATTAGGTTCTGTAACTGCGTAATCAGCATGCATACCTGTAAAACCAATAATGTAATCACGGCCGTTATGTTTAAGCGTTACAGGAGATCCTTTTAAATGATTTGCTATTGTTTCCTGTAAACCTGGATGATGTACATGATTAACAGGGTATTGTTTTTTTAGTGTAAAAGTATTACGTAGATCCTCAAGAAAATCTACACTCTTTATAAGGGAATTATGAACGTTAGGATTTAAAGGATTTTCATCAACAATTTTATAATATTTAATCAATCCTCCATTTTTTATTCTATCGACTACTGTTTGAGGACTGTTTTCATAACTTTTAAAAAATTTGAATTTTTGCTCCTTTGATAAAATTGATAAATCATTGCCTTTGCTTACAAAAGAATATTTTTCCCATTCATTTATAAAATTAGGATTAGATTTAAAATTTACCAAATCTGCTTCATCAAATATATCTAAAAATTGTTGCTTTTTAGTAATTCCAATAGGCTCTAAAACTTTACGAATATTAATATCTTCGTAGTACTTTATTAATTTAGTTACATGTTGGTCGTTTTTTAAGAAGTTAAGATTTTTTCTTTCCTCAATAATATCATTAGCATAACACAACCTCCAGTTTTCGATTGCTTTAGCTCCATTAGTATTAAACACTTTTCTAATTGCTGGATCTTCAAAGAATCCTAGATCAACGTAAAAAGCATATTTCTCGGCACCTTTATCGATTTGTCTATATTTTTGTAGAATTTCTGATGCATCATTACCATATGATTCTAGTTTTTGAATCAATGTGTTTACAACTAATTCTCTATTGCCTGCTATGTCACTAACAACAATGAGAGCTTGATCAAGTTCATAAATTTGAGAAGGTGTCATCTCTGGTCTATAAATTGAAATACCATCATCATTAAATTGTTTCACAGTACTATTTAATTCAAAAGCAGAATCAATAACTTTTGATTGTATGTGTGGTTTTGCATATAGAGAAAACATTGTAGCCCAAATAAGAAATGAATTAGCTTTCTCAGCAATTTGTTTTGTTGCTAAATCATTAGTTGTGTGGATTACATAATTATTTAAGGCTAGTGCATTAATAGAAGTAAATTCAATAGCATTTACAACTCCGCTTATTGCTTTCCATTTTAAAACAATGTCTGAGGCAACTACAGATTCGACGCTCCAAAAAGGTCTAATTTTAGAAAGATATCCTAAATATCGTAAATCAGCTAAGGCACCTACACCTGTTAAATTTAATGCAATTTCAGCAGCAAACATTACTCCAAAATCTATTTTTTTTAAGTTGCTGTAATCTTCCATGTAAAATAATAGGAAAGCAGGTATTGTGTGAATTTTTTGGTCACCTAAGTTTTCACCATCTTTAAAATCTGCTAACGTTTCAACTAAATCTAAATCAGGTTTGAGGCCAATAAATGTTATGGGTTGAAAAAATTCGTAAGTACCATAAAGTACCGGATCTGAATAATGGTCTTGATATCCTTTCCTTGATTCAATTTTATATTCATATACTTCAATTGATTTGCCAGCCATTTTATAGCTATAATTAGTTGAAGTTTCAATTTTTGCTCCATTGCGATTGCCTGTAACAGTTTCATAAATAATAAAAGGCGGGGAAGTGGTATCATTATAATATTTAGGAACCTTAATACTGTTAGTTGGGTCTGGATTATTTTTTAATTTCATATATTCAGATTCTTCATACACTCCACATGCATTCAATTGTTTAGTATAAGAAGAATCAGGATATATAGGATTGTACGTTGAAGAAAACCATATTTTGTATAATAGTATGATAAACTTCATTCTATTGTTATACGAGTTCCATACTCCAAATGTATATCTAGAATACCTGTCGTCGTCAATATCTTTATATAATATTTCAAAAAGTGTAGTTTTAGACTCTACAGATCGTGGGCCTTTACCTCCTTGTAACGTAATGTAGTTATGAAAATTAACTAAATCCTTTAATAAATCATTTCTATCAGCTGAAGAAACTGATTGAAAAGTAAATGACTCAATAATTTTTAGCACTAATGATTCACCATGATTACGTTCGTTTAATGTTACATTCTGTTTACTCAAATTGTAAAGTAACTCAAATTTATCAATAGCAGGCACCGTTGCTAGTGCTTCAGCAGATAAAACTGTTGCTAGCCAGTAAAATTTATCTTTTGTTGAAGAATTTTTAACTAAAATTTGATTTGCATAAAAGCTTTTGTAATAAGAATGCAAGTTTCTCAAATAGTCTTCCAATATTTCCACACTAGGATTGTCAAATATTGGGCTGTTGGTCCATTCAAAAGTTTGATGGTTTAAATATGTTTGAAATTCTGGTTCTGTTAAAATTTGCGAAAATAGATTTTGCTGAATGGAATTAATAAGAATCGCAATTTTTGCAATTAAAAAAGCTTTTGCTTGTTTGTCATTTTGATCTGTAAGTGGAGTGACAAATAACCCAATTTTATGATTATAAAATTGCATGGCTGTTGGGTTCAATTGAATATTTGTTCCTTCTAGAGGATTTGGAAAAACTCCATTTGGAATTTTAATTTGCCAAGTTCCGTAATCTACAATTGGGATACTTGGTTGATAAGCCCATTTGTAAGTTTCAATTTTACAAAAATCTGTATATGGACTTGAAACTTTTAATTTTTTTACAATTATTTCGTCATCAGCTGAGGCTGATTTAAAAGTGTATTTATGATTTTTTAATTCATAAAGTTTATTTTTGTCTACAAGATATTCTAGAAAAAAATCTTCCTCATAAAATCCGCCAATCACATCTTTATCTATCTGACCAACAAGATCTACATCTCTGAAATCCTCTTTTACTGTTTCTTTAAATTTTTTAGTTACTCCATTAATGACAGTTTCAAATGAATTTAAAAAGCCATATATAGTGTATTTAGGGTTAATTAATCCAGTTAGTTTGACAACTTCCCCTGATTTTAATATTGCAGCTTGTTCCATTATATCGATAAATCTAAATCTAACATTAATTCTTTTTTCAAATCCTCTTTTACATAATCACTATATCCTTTACTAAAATGATACTTACTGTCCAGCGAATACACAAAAACAGGATTACTAGGTTCTTCCAGTTTATTATTACCATCCGAATCTTCAGCTACAATACCAACCCTGTATTTTTGATATTTAACATCTTCAGGAGAAACCAGTTCGTTTTCATCCTCAAAAAGATCAATCAAAAACAAACGAGGATTTTTTGTGTCATCTGTAATCAATGCTTTTATGGCGTCATTTTCGGCTTTGGTTAATCCCAGGATAATTTTATTGGGAGTAGAGCCGTCAAAAGTTTTTAGTTCCAAACCAGTAATAGTTTGTGTGCTGTCTGTAAACAGTTTTAAATTGTAATAGTAAGGTTCAGGAAGCTGGTAGGTTTTGCTATTGCCAACTGCGCCACTTGCTGAAGCAGATGTATTAGTTGTTGACGTTGTGCTTCCAGTTGCCGAAACGGCATTGTTCATAACATCTACAGCTTCTGTGATATAGGTAACACGTGCAACTGTTGGCGTTTCTTCAACTCCAGTTTCAATACTATCATTTACTGTAAGCGTTTGTACAATCGAAATTCCCTGCTGTTTTTTATCGTAAAACTCATTAACGAGATTTGGTTTTTCAGAAGTCATTCTGGAATAACTTTCGTCACTGCCTAATTTTAGTAAAGGTTTTGCCTTGATTAAATTGAAAACATTGTCAAAATAGTTGGCTTGTCTGTATAAAATGACCAAATCTCCGTTTTCATCAAGTGTAGTTCCAGCAGTATACATATTCACTTTTCCCTGATAAATCAAAAGATTAAGAGAAGCAATATTTTTACCAGCTACTGCGGGAGTTGTTAATTGTATTGTTGAGGTTAAGTCGGCATAATTGCCTTCTTCATCTGGAGGCAGTTGTAAACCATCTGCGTTAATGAAATTGTCTTTTTGCGCATTGGCCACTTTAGCAAGCTGTCCGTAAAAAGCGGTGTTGTTATTGTTGTCGGTTGGAAATTGCAGGTAGAGGTTATTTGTTGTAACCGTATTGGCCTGTGATTGGTTGTTAATTAAAACCGGCCATCCTTTAGTGCCATAAATTTCCGCTGTCATCGGGACTACTTTGGTAGTCGGATTTTCTAATAAACCTGTTTTTAGGTTTTCAGGACCTTCGTCAATTTTGTAGTTTCCATAGAAATCGTAGCTACGGGTTCTATCACTCTGAATGTAAACGTACCAATTGTTTTTGGTCCAAAAATTATGGAGCAGATCACTAAAAATTGCAGTTCCTTTTTTGTCGGTTTGAACTCCGGAAGCAGTTGCTTTAACAACTCCATTTTCAACATGTGAGCCATAATATGCTGCAATATCAATAAACTGCGTGCTTTGCTCACGCTGTAATTTTTTAATGAAATCTGTTTCGCCATTTACTGTAATTTCTGCAAACGGTTTACGGGCATATTCTAAATCGAAAATAAACTCAGTGTTGTCAAACTCATGTTTGTAGTCGCCGTAATTAAGGACAACATCAATACCGCATTCGTTTCCTTCAAAATAACCTAACGTTTCACCGCTATCAATAAGCGGAAGCTCAAAAGAATCATTTTCCGTTGTAGTATTATCTACTGTTTTTAGTTCAGATTCTTTAAAGAATAAACTAGAAATAGCATTTGCTGCATTTTGCTGAACAGGATCTTCATTGTAGCCAATAAAACTGGCTTTAAAAGTTGGTTTGGATAAAGCTGTAGTTCCTTGGTAAAAAGCATCAAAATCTCGATTGATCTTAGTTATAAAATCAGAAGTTTGACCACTTTCGGCTATTACCTTGTATTCGCCGTCTTTTATAAAAAAATCGCTTTTTCGCAATCCTCTATAAATAAAATACTTGATGTTTAAACCCGGAAAGGGTTGCTTGTAAGGACGTAAAATTAAATTTACTTTGCCATTATTCAGATCTTCCTGAGGTTGTACTAAAACAACGCCTTTACAGATCGAATAGGCTTTTTGGGGAGAGTTTAAAGAGAATCTGGAAGTGAGGTTAAACTTGGTGCTCGAAACGGGACCAAAAGCTTGTGCCTCACTTTGCGTAAATCCTCCAGGCTCTATAAAAAAATGAGACTGTGCTGCCATATTAAGGTATTAGTTAAAATTTTGATGTATTTAAAACCAAAGCGGTTTATAGGTTTTGTAAAGGAATCTGCCAATTAGAAAAAGCAGTAGAATAAGAAGTAATCTTCCTAACCAAATCTGTACTTTTTGCCAAAAGGTTAAATGGTTGACAAACTTGGTAATGGTAATGTTTTTTTCCAGAACATCTTTTACTTGCTTGGATTTCCAGTGTGCGTAGAGTTCCTGTTCTTTCAGGTTGCAGTCTACTTGAAGTGTATTGTTATCCAGTCGAACCTTTGGGCTTTTTAATGTACGCCCTGGTTCGGCCTGAATAACATTTTTAAGGACTACTTTTCCGTTTATACAGTCTAGTAATGCGTTATAAGAACTGCTGTCTTTGGCGATTTTAAAAACAGTGTCATGTAAAGTTTCGGTAATCGTAATGGTCTGGATTTTATTCTCGTTCTGTACAGGTTTCGGACTTCGGCATGAAATCACGATTAGCAGAATAAAAAGAGAAATAACAGGGTATTTGAGCTGTTTAGTCATAATTTAGAATTGGTTTATAAGTTAATTTTACAGGCGTAGAAAGCCTTTTATGCTTTTGATATCTCGTTTTCTTCTGGCGACTTTGTAGCCTTCACGGCCTCCGCTGTCATTCGTATTTCCTTCGATGGTGTAAATGGTGTTTCCTGCAACTTTTTCGACAAATCCGGCATGGCCTGTACCGTTTTTAAAATCCATAATAAAAACATCTCCGGGCTGTGGCAGTTTTTTGACCAAAAGCGGTCTTGAATTGTATTGATCCAAAACGCCTCCCGTTTTCTTCAATGGATTTTTGGCGTTGATTTGAAGTGCGGCTTTTTGAGTGCACCAGTAAATAAAAGCCATGCACCAAGCGTATCCTTTTCCAAGTCCGACGCTTCTTAAATAAATTTCGACTTCAGGTCCAGAGTTGCTGTTTCTGGGAATTTCTTCTACGCCAATTTGTGCCGTGGCGATTTCTAATGTTTTTTGGGTAAGTGTCATGCGTGTTTTCCGTTTAACTGTTTGAATTTTTGCAGCTCATCTACCAATTGCTGATTAATGAGCATAAGTTCTTTGTGCTGTATTTCCATTTTTTTTATGGTGTCTGTTGCCGCTGTAAGTCGGGCGGTAAGGTCGTCTAGAAGATCACGGTAATATTTTACGGCGCTTACGGCATTGTCTAATTCCGCTGCGCGATCTTCTGCCAATGATTTCCGCATGGAGAAAAACCAAGTAATAAAAGCGGCGAAAAAGGCGGTTAGAGTGGGGTATAAAAACTGCTCCATTGAATGTGTTTAATGTTTAATGTTAGATTTTAAAAATGCTTTTGGAAGACAACTTTGAGGGTTGTTTTTTGAAGGAAGCGGGATCCAGATTTTTTCTGGTTTCGGGGCACAGTTGTTTCCTTTTGAGACTGCAAATATTGGGAGAAAAAAGCCCTAAAAAAAACAAATGCAAGGTGCTTGAACATTTGTATTCTAGGGCTTTACAAGGTTGTAAGGAAAGCGAACAAAGCTCGATTTTGATGGAGGAAATGCCTCATCTTTGCATCACAAAAGGATGTTTTTGAAGATTAAAAAGAAGCGGTTTTCTTTTTAAGATGGATTGCGAAGATTTTCCTTATTGTTCATAAGTTCTTCGATTTTTTTTAATTCTGAAGTTATAGGCGTACAAAGAATTTCATACAAAGTAGTGCGTGAAATTGGATAAACAGGATAAACATATTTACGCCATACAACGGTCGTAGGAATGTCTTCTGTTTTATGTTTTTGATACAATTCTTTGATGAGTTTGTAACGCATTAATTTATTTTTTTGAATTCCGAGGCTTCTGTTTGAAGATATAGGCATAAGGATGAGGTATTTATAATGAAAGAATGAAGAAAGATTTTAGAAAGAAGAAAGAAGTTTTAATTACAATAATTTGAATTATAAGACATGACATAAAATTTTAATGCAGCCAAACCATTTGATCTTTTTCTCAGTGATGGTTTTTTTACTTCTAATGCCATTTTTAAACCTCGTTCTGAGGTAGTATTTGTTAAGTTTCCTTAACAATCAAGGTCTGCAGACTCCGCATGACAATCCTGTTTCCACTACCCTTTAAAGGTTTGGATTCCGTTAGAAAGAATGTTTTTGGCTGCTTAAATATTAGGGCAGAAATCGCCCGTTTGCCGGTTCCTGGTTCTCTTTAAAGAAAGAAGAAGCAGGAACCTTTTTTATAATCTGTTAAAAAAATAAGATGTCAGATATTGGGTAGTATCAGCCTTTGTAAGTGGCTTTGGTATGTTTTTTAAACCGAGGATTCTTAATTACAATACTTTCGTATTGATTAAAAGCCTGTCGTTCTTTGTGCGATAAATCGTTTTTGCAGTTCCAGTTTCCCAGTCCATCCTTAAAAACGATATTGTTATTTACTTTGTAGCTTTCGTGATCTGTAATTGGCTTTATTTTTATGCTCATTAAAATAGTGTTTAAAAATTGTTTTTATTCTGAAGAAAAACCATTCACGAAAGATCAGAATTGGCTTTAAATTGGTTGCAATCAGCAATATTGACAATAGAACTGATGCGTAGATATCATTATTAGGCTGCATGATGCTGTTCGCTTTGTTGATTAAAGAAATCAAAGGCGTATCCTTGAAGAAAATCTACAGAAGACATGGATAACGGAATATTGGTTCTTACGCCATTCTCATCAATTCGACTGGCCTCAATAAACCAGCTGGAACGTACAGGTTTAAAAGAAGAAGCGATAATTTCGACACCATCTGTAAATTCTTCGTTGTTAAATTCTTTTGTCAGTTTTTGAAGTTCTAAAACTCTGGAGCCTTTTAGGTTTCCTTTTGCATCTTTTTTGAGCAGGTTGAAAACGATTTTTACCAGAGCGGCAGTTTCTTTGGTGGTAGAAAGAGAAGAGATATAATTTTGTACTTTTTCAATGCCAATAGTTACCGTATCGTCCCACCCTTCATTAATGCGATAACCAATCGTGATTTCTTCCTTATCATTAGAGAAAGTATGAGACATTTGTTTTTCTTTAAAACCATACACCTGATTTTTTAGATCCAAAATAGTTTCAAACAATCTAAAAGTTTCTGTTTTGGCATTTCGCATCATTTCAGAAGTTTCGTGTAATCTTGAAAGTGCTCTTGGAATAGTTTCAGCAACTAGTTTTTTATAAGCTTCTCTTTCTTCATTTTTTTTGTTTTCAATTCGGTTTAAAGCCTCTTTTAATTCTTGTGCAGAAAATTGAGATAAATCCATAGCTGATGTCATTGTGTTTGTTAACGGCGTGTTCATAATATTTGGCTTTTAGTTTATTATATTAGTTATGTAATAAAATCTCTTCTTTAAGAGGATTTCCGTAGTAAGGTTTAAAATTGTGCAGTAAGGCCAATCTTGAAACTTCTTTCAGTTTATTCTCAATGTTTTGAGAAACGGGACGGGGAGCAGCAGTTTCATTTTCTAGAATATGCATCCATTGAAAACGCTCCTGATTAATACAGATTCTTTCTCCAGCTGTAAAAGTTTTACTTTTTTCAGAACAATACTGAAGAGCCAGATACAATTGTGCAATACGTGCTTCGATTTGATTTCTACTCATGATTTTTTTCTAATAAGGTTCGTAATTTTTTAATGTCAGATTCAATTAAACTTCTTTCAGGACTGTTTGGATTTTCAATCAGCCAATTTTCCAGTTCCTGAATTTTTTCCTTGATTTGATTTGTTTCCATTTTAATTATTTAAGCAATGATGAATGTTTTTTTTAATTAATGATTAATAATACATCTTATTCGTAGTTTTATTCCTATTCAGCGTAGTTTGTGGTTTTTTGATTTTTTAAGACTTTTTTGGTGTTTAATTTATTGATTATGAATTATTTATTTTTGTTTTGTCATTTGTGCTTTGTATTTGTGTTTTATAAAAATGTTAATATTTCTATTGTTTTTGATTTTTATTTTTCTTTACTTTGCAAATATAATGTAAAATATTACATCAAAACAAATTTTTAACGTAAAAAAATACGCTTTGTTATGGGGTCAACGGAGAGGATGAGAGAATACCTTGATTATAAAGGAATTAGTAAGTATAAGTTTTGTAATGACCTGGGATTTTCTAATAAGTTTTTAGATAATAGCAGCAATATGGGGACAGATAAGGCGTGTAAAATTTTACACTATTATCCTGATATAAATTCGGAATGGCTTTTAACAGGTAACGGACCTATGATAAAGGAGGATAATACAAGTGTGATGATTATGAATAATGATAGAAAAACAGTCGATTCTATTCATATCAATCAGGAAATCCCGTTGTATGATTTGGAAGCTGTTGCAGGATTACGGGAGTTGTTCAATAGTGGCGAACCACAAAGGGTTTTAGATACTATAAAAATTCCGAATTTACCTAAATGCGATGGTGCCATTTCTGTAACAGGAGATAGTATGTATCCGTTATTGAAATCGGGAGATATCGTTTTGTATAAAGAAACCGAATTTGAAAATATCTTTTTTGGAGAAATGTATCTTTTGAGTGTCAAGCTAAATGATTGGGAAGAATATATTACAGTAAAGTATGTTCAAAAATCAGATCAAGGTGTGGAATATGTGAAGTTGGTAAGTCAAAATTCACATCACCAGCCAAAAGATATTCATATTTCTAAGATATCTGCATTGGCACTTATAAAAGCAAGTATTAGAATTAATACAATGATGTAAGTTTTTATTAAAAAACGAAAAGAAAACCATTATAATGTATGCTATAGTGGCTTTTTTAATTTGTTTTATGTTAAAAAACATCTCGGCGATAAAAAAAAGTCTTTGTAAAGTTCAACTAATCAAATATTTATAATATATTTAACATCTGAAATGTGGGAATTGTGTAAAATTTGTACATAATTTTGCAAAGTCAAAGAGGAGAACCACAATTTTGTTTTTTGACAAAGTACCCAAATCTGTTTTTTAACTTTAATTATAGCCTGCTTATGAGAATATTTTTTGTGGCACTGCTTTTTTCTCTTAGTTCGTTTACAACCTACAACCTAACGGACAGAAAAGAAATATTAAATGAAATTGAATTAGCAAGACTTAACGAACATGTAAGTGAGGTTAAGACTTATGTTTCTGCAAATCGCGGTTATAGCAAGAAGATTGCTTTTCTTGTTGACATGAAGATCAAATCTGGAAAAAACCGTTTTTTTGTTTACGATCTTGAGAATGAAAAAATTATCGATCAAGGACTTGTTGCACATGGTTCTGGATCTGAAACTGGAATAAAGGGAGATATTCTGCAGTTTAGCAATATGCCTAATTCCAATTGCACTTCATTAGGTCGTTATGGTGTAGAGAAGCCTTATAAAGGTGTCTTTGGGAAAGCTTATAGACTTAGCGGAATGGATGAAACAAATAATAATGCTCAAAAAAGAGCTATCGTTCTACACTGTTATAAAGAAGTTCCAGATGATGAAAAAGAATACTACATCATCAACAGCCACGGCTGTCCAATGGTAAGTGAAGCATTCTTTAAAAGACTTGACAAATTTATAGAGAGTTCAGATTCTAAAATCATGCTTTCGGTTTATTACTAGAAATAGAAAAATATAAAAGAGATATATTCTCATCATAAAAACAAGAGTCTTTTGGGCTCTTGTTTTTTTTGGTCCAATATGTTTTTGCTAAAACATAGGTTGCTATTAGACTAAAATCTCTTTTTTTTTTGCTTTTAGTCTTCAAAAAAGAATTTTTCTGCTTACCTTGTATAGTCCAAAATCAAATCTTATGACTTCAAGAAAGCTTTTTCTTCTATTTTTTATATCCATTTTGTCTTCCTGTGGTAATAAAAAAGAACAGGAACTCATTCTTCGTGAAAATGCACTTTTAGAACGCGAAAAACAATTTCAAGATAAAGAAGCAGAATATGATAAGCTCTTAAAATTTAGAGACAGTCTGCTGTCTGTTTCTAAAGTTAAAGATACCTTTCCTCAGGCAAAAGAATGGCCGGACAGCCTTAAAATCAAATGGAATAGTAAAATGATCTGCAGAGAATCGAACTGCAGCAATTATGTTATTGGCGACCAGCGCAATGAAATTTGGGAATTTATATCTGATTCTGTTGGTATGTATACCAATGTTTTAAGTAATAATGAAATTAAACGTGTTTTTACGGGACAGTTTTTAGAAAACAAAATAGTCCTCGATTCGGCTAAAGAAACTTCTGCTAAAAACAAAATTAAAGTAAGCGTAGTGCTCGACGATATTAAAAAAAACATCATAAAAGGCACGCAGACTATCACTGGCCAGGATAACTGTACAGCAAAATTCTCAGTTGAACTTACTCCATCTAATAAAAAGTAATTTATGCTGCTGAGTATTCACCATATAAGCCTTCCTATTGAAGATCCGTTATTGAAGTTTCTTATCGAAATTATCATCATTTTATGTATTCCGCTTTTGCTTAATAAAATAAAAGTACCGCATTTGCTAGGTCTTATTATTGCTGGAGCTATTATTGGTCCAAACGGTTTTGGCGTATTGTCAAGAGATAGTAGCGTAGTGGTTACAGGAACTACAGGTCTTTTGTATATTATGTTTTTAGCCGGTCTGGAAATTGATATGGCCGATTTTAAAAAGAATAAATGGAAAAGCATTATTTTTTCGATTTTCACTTTTGCTGTTCCGTTTATTTTAGGGCTAGTGGGAGGTTATTATGTTTTAGGATTTTCACTCCTTACTTCGATTCTATTTGCCAGCCTTTTTTCGTCACATACCTTAATTGTCTATCCAATGGTTAGTGGTTTAGGGATTGCCAAAAATCTTTCGGTAAATATAACAGTGGGTGGTACCATGATTACAGATGTACTTTCGCTTTTGGTTCTTGCCGCTATTGTAGGAATGTCACAGGGAGAAGCGGGTACAGCTTTCTGGGTTAAGCTCTCTGTTTCAATGGTTGTTTTTACTTTAATTGTACTATTGGTTTTCCCTATTATCGCACGTTGGTTTTTTAAAACTGTTGAAGATAAAATATCTCAATATCTTTTTGTAATTGTTATGATTTATCTTGCCGCACTTCTGGCTGAATTAGCAGGAATTGAATCTATTATTGGTGCTTTTTTTGCTGGATTGGCTTTAAACAAACTAATTCCACATACGTCATCATTAATGAACAGAGTAGAATTTGTGGGAAATGCGATTTTCATTCCTTTCTTTTTAATAAGCGTCGGAATGCTGATTGATTTTAATGCTTTTATACAAAGTTGGGAAACATTATGGGTAGCCACAATTATGCTTATAGCTTCGATAGGCGGAAAATACTGTGCAGCTATGCTGACCAAAAAAACATTTAAACTTACCAATGATGAAGGACAGCTTATTTTTGGAATGAGTGCGGCATCAGCAGCGGCTACACTAGCATCTGTTATGGTAGGATATAACATAATTATTGGAGAAAATGATGCAGGTGAACCCATCAGGCTTTTAAATGAGCATGTTCTTAACGGCAGTATTCTTCTGATTCTAGTATCCTGTACCATATCTTCGTTTGTTTCGATGGCAAGCGCGCAACGTATAGCACAGGCAGATAAAGACAATACAGTTTCGGGAAAAAGTGAAGAGAAGGAAAATATATTGCTGGCAGTTAATCATGAAGCAACTGTTGATAAAATGGTGAATCTCGGACTAATGGTCAAAACAGCTTCCAACAAAGCGCTGTATGCTGTTAATGTAATTAATGAAGATGCCAATGAATCCTCTGTTAAAAATGCTGAAAAAATAATGGATACTGCGGTTAAAGCAGCTGCTGCTGCCGATGTTGAATTGTATCCCATAACCCGTCATGATAATGATACGGCAGGAGGAATAAGTAATGTGATAAAAGAAAAAGAAATTAGTGATCTTATAGTAGGACTGGAGGGAGGAAAAGGTTTTTCGGCTTCGTTTGTCTATAATTTATATAACGGCTATCTGCGAAATAAGAACATAAATTTGATGGTGTATCATGCTGTACAGCCTGCAGCTACCGTAAAAAGATATCTGGTTTTCATACCAGCTGATGCCGAAATGGATGCAGGATTTTTTCATTCGATGTTAAGAATCTGGAATATAGGTCGTAATTCTGGCGCAAAAATGAGTTTTTATGGAAAAGAAAAAACTTTAAACATTCTAAAAAGAATCGCTAAAAAAGCCTCTATAGAAGCCACATTTGATGTTCTTTTAGATTGGAAAAATGCCATACAGACCGCAATCAGTATTGAAGAAAATGAAGGGTTGATTATTATGATGGGAGATAAAGGAATGCATTCGTATTTTTCGCAAATGAGAGATGTGCCGGATCTTTTGAATGAGAAATTCAATAACAACAACTATATGTTGATCTATCCTTTTTCTAAAACTCTTAAAAACAATACAGAAAAAAGATCAGTGAGCAGTCATGATGATTTTGCTGAAATAGGAAAAGCGATTAGAAATATTTTTAAATAATTTGTGTTTTTTGTAAATCAAATTAGTTAAAAAGATAGGTGGATTTTTGTTCGCAATTACCGAAATGCAATACTTAATGTTTCATAAAATCAAAACTTCGTTTCAAATTATAATTTGAAACCGAATTTAGAAACTTGGTACAATTTTAAATTGATTGTGGTCATAACTTTGATATTATCGAAAGTGCAATCAGTTTTACTCCTGAAAACCTTAAAAATATAATTTTCAAAAACTACAATAACGGAAATAAAGATTTAGAGCAATGTAGCATTTTTACAACAGTGTAGATTATTGATTTTAATAATATTTAAAATTTCAAGAAGATGTCTTTACCTGATCAATTATATAATATGAAGTTTGCTGAGTATTTTGAATCAATACGCAAGATGTATTTAATTGATGAAAAATTTAGGGGGATTTGTGATAATTACTGTGACAACATTGTAAATGGAGAAAACTACAGAAAGAAAAAGGAAAAAAATTTCCTAAAGGAGCAGGAGTGTGAAATTTTATCTAAAGAATTAGAGGAAGAAATACTTTTTTATATTGTTCGTAACGGTTAGAATACAAAATGTTCTGCCGTTTAAATTTGGATGAGAACTTCTCTTTGCTGGCTGTAAAGGGAAGTTTTTTGTTTTATTTAAGGCAAAAGATTTCTTCTTATTCAGACAATAGAACTTTTGCCAAATATCCGAGATTATACTATTGCTTAAAATTTGAATGATGCTGATATTTGTCTAATATAATAAACAGGATAACATGTATATTTGTACTTTAAGTACAAATTGGCATAAAAAAGAGTAAGAGCAATGAGTGAAAAGTTTAAGGTAGGGAGTTTATACGCAGGTATTGGCGGCATTTGTATGGGATTTAAAAATTCTGGATTTGACTTACTTTGGGCCAATGAGTTTGATAAAAATGCTTGTGTAACTTACCGAGAAAACTTCAAACATATGCTTATAGAAGGAGATGTTTTGCAATTGGATTTAGATACTATTCCAAAAGTTGATATTTTAACTGGTGGATTTCCGTGCCAGCCTTTTTCAGTTGCTGGTTATAGAAAAGGTTTTGATGATAATAGGGGGAATCATTTTTTTAGAATTTTAGATTTCGTAGATACTATGCGACCTAAAGTAATATTTTTAGAAAATGTAAAAAATCTTGTGAATCATGATAACGGAAAAACAATGAAAGTGATTGAATCTTCGTTAAGAGAAAGAAACTACTCCTTTCAATCACAAGTTTTAAATACTAAAGATTACGGAAACATACCTCACAATAGAGAAAGGATATTTATGGTGGCATTTGATACATTAGAATATCCTGATGCCGAGAAAACTTTTAAATTTCCAAAGAAAGAAGAATTGACTCGAACAATTGAAGATGTAATTACAAAAGAAAAAGTAGAAGAAAATTTCTATTATAAGGAAGATAAATACATGTTTAATATGCTGCAAGAGACAATGAAGTCAAAAGACACAGTGTATCAATTCAGAAGGCAATATGTAAGAGAAAATAAATCTAATGTTTGTCCTACCTTAACTGCAAACATGGGAACTGGCGGCCATAATGTTCCTTTAATAAAAACAGATTTTGGATTTAGGAAGCTGACACCGAGAGAATGTTTAAGATTCCAAGGTTTTCCTGATTCATTTAAAATTCCAGCTAAATTGGCTAATTCCAGTTTGTATAAACAGGCAGGAAACTCTGTAAGTGTTCCAGTAATTGAAGCATTATCTAAAAAAATATTGGAAGTTCTAGAAAATGTCCCAGTATTGACTAGTACAGTGCAATAATTTTTTGATTTTAAATTTATTGCTGAAGTCATTATTTGTGATTTAAGAACTTAATATTTTTACTAAACTATCAATCGGATGCAGATCGCCGCTTTGGATATAGTAATTGCTGGCATCCATTTTAGTGTATTGATTTAACATTGCATTTTGAGGCAGAACATCATTATTATTGATTGTGTTTATCAATTCCTGATGGTTGCAATATCCAGCAATATCAAACTCCCAGACTGAATTGAAAATTAATTCTTCAATTTCATTTTTTGTCATTTCATCGCAATACAAACATTTCTTAGCAGTAAATATTTTTTTAATATCCGGTTGAATTCTGACCAAAATGAAATAATCGTATTGGATTGTAGAACCGTTATTTAATGAAAGATTAGGAATGTATTGTCCTTGATGATTCCAATCTTTTGTTTCAAGAAGCAATAAGTTGGACTGAGCGGCAGCAGATTTAACATTGATTTTCCTGTCTTTAATTTCCAAATCGGAATCATCCCAAACACCTTCACCATAAATTTCGAAATCAGGTTCTCTGGATTCAAGATTTTGGACTTTAAAATAATGGTAAAGAACAACCTCTGCTAGTTTTCCTTGAAAAGTATTACAGAATTTTTCGCTTTTTCTTCTTGTATATTGTCCACCCGTTCGACAATTACGATGATGTCCTTTGCCAAAATTCATTTCAAATGAAAAATCTATAACCTTCTGTATTTCAAATTTGGAAATTGGCAGACCCGAAAATGCTCTTGCGTTGCTTACATAGTAATAATCTTTCTGTTCAATTACTTTATGGCTCAGTTTCATAGATTTAAAACTTCATTAATTATTTGTCAGTTGTAACCATTTGAGTTTCAAATATAATAAATAATTAAAGAATTTTCTTTCTTTTTGTTGAGTGGAAAACCTGCGATGTTTTAACTGCCTTTTAAAATTTCGTCAATAATAATTTTTTGAACTTCTTCTGATTTTTCAGTTAAAACGGAATGACCTGCATCTTTAAACAAAAATATTTTTTTCTTAGGAGCTTTTAGTTTTTCGAAATATTGTTCAGCAATAGTAAAGTTGGTTTGAAGATCCTTTTCGCCAATAAAGAAATATACTGGACATTTAACAGAAGGGAGATCTTTAAAAAGGTTTTGTTTAATGGCTTTATTCCATGTTGGCATCCAAGTGTCTGACCAGGATTTAAGATATTCTTTTACTACGGTTGTATCTTTATCGGCAAAAGGCTGCCCATCATAATGAAACATCCATTTTCTGGAATAAAATATTTGCTCATAGTTTTCAAAAGGAATTTTTACCGTTTTTAGTTCTTTTTCCGCTGCGGTATTATGTTTTTCTTTTGCATCAGCTTTAAGTTTGTCCAACAGCATTTGTTCGCTTTTCGATTGATCGATTACAGGACTGAATGCCAAATAAGCATTTAATAAATCTGGATGTTTTTGAGTCATATAAAAACCCAATACAGTTCCCCAAGATTCGCCTGCGAGATATATTTTTTGTTTATTAAATTTTTTCAAAAGAAGCTTTACCAATTCATAAGTATCATTTTCCATTAGTTCCAACGTGATTGGCTCCGAAGATTTATTAAGAGCTAAAGTTCTGCCAGCGTCTCTTTGGTCCCACTGAACCACTAAAAAATGATCTTCAAGTTTATTCGTAAATTTTTCCGCTTGATTCATTCGAGAACTGCCGGGTCCGCCATGCAAAAACAAAATCAGAGGAGAAGTCTGTTTTCCTTTATAAGAGATGACTTGTTTTATTTTGCCCACCGACAAAGTATCATAATGAGTTTGAGTCTGTGTAAATGATTTATTAGCAACGAAAACAATAAGAAGTATTGCAAAATGTATTTTTTTCATTTGTCAAATTGGTTTAAATTTAAGATTCAGCTTTATTACTTGGGTTCTGTTTTGGATAATGTGATGATTTACATTGGTTTGTAAACAAAAATAAAAGTTTTTTTCAAAGTTAGATTTATTGTTTGTAATAAATATTTTACGGTTAAGAATTCTGAACTCTTTACAACTTTAAATGTTTTAAATAAGTATCTATGAGAATGATATTGAAAGACAGAAAAAGAAAAACCCTGCAGATATATCTGCGGGGTTTTTCTTTTTTATGTTTTTTTAAACTTTAGTTTATAATATTTGGATTCTTTATGCTTAAGAAGTTATGAATTATAAATTTTAAGAAGAATCTCTTGATATGAACTTGACATCAAGAAATTCTTCGATTTTAAATGTTATTAGATAAAAGAACCATGAAGATATTTAAATAAAACTTTTCAAGAGAAACATTTTACTGTCAAATAACTACTTTTTCTTTTGTAACAAAATACAGGCTCCACCACCAGGCGCTAGTTTAACATCTATAAAATCATTACCTGTAACTTCTTTAGAAATCGTTTCATGACTCACTTTATTAATTCTGAAATCAGCATCTTTTCCGTCCTGCATGATTGTAGCTTTATATTTGTCCTTTCCTAGTACCGTTAGGGGAATACGCAGTGAACGACCATCTTCATTTGTCGCAGCAGCGATGAGCCAGTTTCCATCTGCTGCCTGACGAGCCATGACAATGTACTCGCCAATTTCTCCGCTAATCGTTTTGCTTTCCTGCCATGGTTGTTGCTGTGCACTAATAAATTTTAGCAATTCAGGATATTTATTGTAGTTTTCAGGTATATCAGGAATGATAGTGGCACCAGAAAAAGTGATGAGTGTACGTGCTGCTTCTGCCGTAATTGTAGCTGGTACTGGCATTGGATTGTCGACTCTTCCTTTCTGCTCCATATCAAAAGTGCCGTTATTCATATCGATAGGTCCGGCTACCATGTTTATAAACACAGATGTTACAAATGTTTTGGGTTCAAATACTCTTCGTGCATCGAGTTGCGCCTGACAAAACTCACGGGTAACTGCGTTTGGCCAAGTTCTCATTTGTCCGTAGGGATGAACAGGACCATCATGAAAATCAACCATTAAATGGTTTTCCGCACAGATTTTAGTAATTAGTTGAGTATGTAGGTTTTTTTCTTCCGGCGTGCCTTGCATAAAACCATATTTTACACCTGCAGCTCCCCAGTCCCCATATTGTTTTAATGTTTTTTCTAAAGGATAATTTTTTCCTCCGACATCATTCAGATACAGCCAAACACCCACATTTTTTTGTTTCCCATAAGCAATAATCTCATGTACCTGTTGAACTTTGCCTCCTTTTAAAGGATCCGATTCTTTGTTAAACTCTTCACCGTACCAGTTGGCATCTAATACCAAGGATTTCATTTTATTGGCAGAAGCCAAGTCAACCATACGTTTCCAGGATTTCAGTGACATTTCATATTTAAATCCATCGACTACAGCACCGTCAATACGCCAGTCCCAAACCGCTATACCTGGTTTTACCCATGAGAAATCTGTTCCTTTAGCAGGATCAGGATTAAGCAATTCAATCAAGTGTGAATCAGTTAATTCTCCTGGAGCTCTTCCATACATCACAACTCTCCATGCTTTTGCATTTTTAGAAGGTACTGAAAACAAAGAGGTTCCTTTGTGAGGTTGTAAAAGTAAAGGTTCGCCACTTTCAAGATTAGCTTCGTGTACAGCTATATAACTGTTCTCAGCTGCTTTAACAACCATAACCGGCTCTCTGACATCATTTGCTTCATGCAGTTTTTCAGGACCTATATTATGATGTTCACCATTGTAATACCAAGCAGGGTAGTTATCTGCAAAGTTGAATTCTGTCAATTCTTTCTCTGCAGTTAATCCTTCATACCTGAAAGCCATTCCATCATTGTAGACTCTTACTATTATTTTATAGGAAGTGAGATCTATTATGGTTTGATTGTAATAGTCAGGTACATTTTTTCTTTTTCCCCAAATAGGTTTCCAAACACTTTTTACAGATGAATTGCTTACTTTATTCCAATGGATATTGTTTGTAGATTGTAATCCAAGTTTGCTTTGTTTTATCAATAAATGATTGTCGGCTACAAAACTGTATTCAATGGAATTTGTGCTGGTCTGTTGAATTTGAACAACAAGTTTTTTATCTGGAGAAGTGATGGTAACAGACTGTTTTTTTGATTGTGCAGATAGAACTGTAGGCAGTTGAATGCAGATAGAAATAAATAGAATTAATTTCGTTTTAAGGCTCATATTATTACTTTTTTAACAAAACTAATGAATAGAACACATAAAACCCAAATAATTGTTATCCCTAATTTATTTGTATATCACTTTTTCAATCTTCTCGCTACACAATTTAGAATTTTAGATGTTAGAGCCATGATAAAATGACCAAGATAATCAGTAAAATAATTTTTGTCATTTTTTATATTGGGTTTTCGTGGTCAGCAGGGATAGATACTGTTTTTGGTTTTGTCTTTGTAGTTGCATTGTTTTGAATGACACTTTATTAAGAAGCTGTGGCGGTCTTTTGAATTGACCGCCAGTATGCTTTTTTTTTTGATTAGAAAAAGACAAGAAAATCTAATCAATACTTTATTTTTAGATTTAATCAAGATTTATTTAAATAGATTTTCACTATCCTGGATTGTTTTTGAGCCATTCTAAACGTCTTTTATCAGGCAAATGGGTAATTTTAAAATCTTCAAAAACAGCATTAAAACCGTTTCCGTCCGGACTAGCCGCCATCATGCCTACTTGTACTGTCTTAAATTCTGGAAAATATACTGTATTGGTCATGATGTAGTTTGTGCCATCAGTAGAATAAAAGATTTCTAAAGCATCAAGTCTGCGTACTGCTTTCATCCAGACATTTTTGGGTTTATCTTTTAAACCTAAAACACTCCATGAACTTTTTTCTATGGTATGTACTGTGCTGATATTAAATATTCCATCAACATATTCCACACCAGTTTTAACATAATTATTTTCATCAATTCTAAGCATCAGACATACCTGATCGAATCTGGATTTATAGGTTGCACTCATCTTTACAGACACTTCAAATTCTCCGCTTCTTTCTGTATATAAAAATGGACCGTCGTAGACCGTAAAACCATAATGGCTTTTATTCCAGTAGTCTGACTGAGGTGTGGTATACATCGTAAGTTTATTGTCTTTAATTTCCCATTGTGCCGGCTCATTTAGCCAGTTCATGGCATTTAGTTTTTGTGCATTGGCTTTAGTGGCAATGATCAATGCTGAGATTAAAACTAAGTGGCATTTTTTCATTTTTTTTTATTTATGTTAATATTGTTTTACAAAGTAGGCACTTAGATTTTTTTTGGACAATAGTTATATATAACCATATTTTAAAAGGATATATTCCATATTTTTATAAAATAATGAAGCCACTCCAACATAACTCCATGAATCCAATATCAAATTTAGAAGAACAATTTTTTTTAGAATCTGCTGACAGCCCCCAAAAACGAAAAGAGCTCCTGCAAGAAGCTATTTCAATGATGCAGAATTATGTAAAGCTAGAACATTCTGTTGCGGTGTTGTCGGATCTGGCAGATAATAAAAGTTATATTTTCAGTGGAGATTTTGGTCGTTTTTTTAATATGAATTCGGGATATACCACAATTGATTCCATTTGGGAATATGATATTTACAAGCGTATTCATCCTGATGATCTTTTTAAGAGGCATCTTTTGGAATTAGAGTTTTTCAATTTTTTAAAAACACTGCCTCCAGAGGAAAGATTGGATTATGGTACCCGATGCAGTATAAGGGCGGTGGATTCTAAAAATGAATATCAGTATATTTTGCATCGAAGTTTTTATCTCAAAAACAGTTCCACCGGAGGTTTATGGCTTGCTGTGTGTTTGTACAATTATTCTTTTGAAAAAACAGTGGAACAGCAGGGTATTGAAGGCCGTATAGTAAATACCAAAACTGGAGAATGGTTTTATGCTGATTCCTACGTTAGCTGTTTCAATTTACTTACTACTCGTGAAAAAGAAATTCTGTTGCTTATTTCCCATGGCTTTATTAGCAAAGAGATTGCAGAGAAACTTAATATCAGTATCAATACTGTAAACAGACACCGGCAGAATATTTTGGAAAAGCTCAATGTTGCTAATTCTTTTGAAGCAGTAAGGACAGCGCAGGGATTGCATTTGATATAAATATAACACGAGGGATATTATGATTTTATCTGCTCAAATTTGTTAATAGGAGAGTTTTATGTCTTTTTGTATTTTATAAAGCCAAAATTGTTTAATGTGCCGATAGTTTGTTTCGAAAGAAAAAAGGCTGGCTAGAGTATAATTTTTACAAGAAACATCAAAATGGCTTTGTATCTAAATGAGTTCAATTCTAACCAATTGCATATGGAGAAAATTTAGGCAATATTTATTGGTAGTTTTAGTGATAATGGAGAAGAGTAGCAGGTTTCTGGTTCATTTTGAAACCTGCCAAATTTCTCTACTTTACAAGATTTAATTACTAATAATTTCGTATTGAAAAGAATAGGTAACGGACTTGGTATATTTGATTTTATTTTTAAACCGAATATTCGGCTTTTTGGGTTGTTTCTATATACTGTAAGATTTCATTACTTATGTTTTGAGCTGTAAAGCCAAATTTCTCATCCAAAACAGAGGCTGGTGCAGAGTATCCAAAATGATCTAATCCATAAACAAAACCTTTAGTCCCTGCAAGACTTTCAAAATTAACAGGAAGTCCGGCGGTTAAACCGAAAACCAAACCGTCTTTCGGAATAATACTCTCTTGATATTCTAGTGGCTGAGATTTGAAAATCCCTTCGGAAATTATAGAAGCAACGTTTATCTTCAATTGTTTTGTTTTTTCCAACTCAGATGCCGCTTCTAAAAGAGTAGAAACTTCGGATCCATTTGCAATTAAAGTAATATCCGGATTTTTAGTTTCTTTAATCAAATAACCACCTTTTTTAGCCTGTAATGCAGTTTCAAATTTTGAATCTTTATAAGGAAGATCTTTAATGTTTTGTCTGGAAAGAATTAATGCAGTTGGAGTTGTTTTGTTTTCAACGGCCATTTGCCATGCAACAGAAGTTTCAGTAGCATCAGCAGGACGAAGTGCCAGGAAACTTTGATTGCCTTTATGGTTTTTTATCTTTTCCAAAAGCCTTATCTGGGCTTCCTGTTCGATTGGCTGATGCGTTGGTCCGTCCTCTCCAACTCGAAATGAATCATGTGTGAAAACATATTTTACAGGAAGTTCCTGAATTGCCGCCAGACGTATGGCAGGTTTCATGTAATCAGAAAAAACAAAAAAAGTAGCGACAACAGGAACTACTCCTCCATGTAATGCCATTCCATTTGCAATTGCGGCCATTGTAAGTTCAGCAACACCAGCCTGAAGAAATGCACCATTAAAATTGTCTTTCTGCATTACCGAAGTTTTTTTCAGGAAACCATCCGTTTTGTCGCTGTTAGACAAATCTGCCGATGAAACAATCATATTTTCTATTTTTTCTGCCAAATATCCTAATACTTCAGCAGAGGCATCACGAGTTGCCGCGTTGGCTTTTTGACTGATAGAACTGAAGTCCATTTCGGGAAGTTCTCCTCTGAAGAACTGCTCAATCTTTTTGGCTGCTTCAGGATTTTGTTTTTCCCAAGTAAGAATTTTTGATTTTCTCTCTGCAGCATCTTCAGTTTTTTGTTTTAAGACTATTTTATAATGTTCCCCTACATTTTCATAAACCGCAAATGGATCTTTTGGATTGGCGCCTAAGTTTTCCAGTGTTTTTACAAAATCTGCTTTTGTTGCGCCAATTGGCTTTCCATGAAGCTCGCATTGACCTTCATACATTGCTCCTTCAGATGTTACGCAACCTTTTCCCATTATGGTTCTTCCGATGATGAGTGTAGGCCTTTTTAATTCGGCATTAGCAGCATTTAATGCAGAACGTATTTGAGTATGATTATGAGCATCAATAGTAATCACTTTCCATCCCCAGGATTCATATTTAGTGGCTGTGTTTTCGCTGGTTACTTCGTCGGTCATAGAAGATAATTGTACGTCATTGGAATCATAAAACATGATAAAATTGTTTAATCCCAAATGTCCTGCAATTCTTCCTGCTCCCTGCGAAATTTCTTCCTGAATCCCACCGTCTGTTATAAAACCATATATTTTATGGTCAAATAAATGATCAAATTTTGCCGATAGAAATTTTGCAGCAATTGCAGCTCCAATTCCCATAACGTGACCCTGTCCAAGCGGACCAGAAGTGTTTTCAATTCCTCTGTTGACGTCCACTTCAGGATGACCTGGCGTAACGGAATTCCATTGTCTGAAATTTTCAAGATCTGTTTTTTGATAGTTGCCAAGTAAATAATATTGTGAATACATTAATGCTGAGAGATGTCCCGCATCCATAAAAAAGCGGTCTCTGTAAATCCAGTTCATATCTGTAGGGTCATATTTTAAGTATTCAGAATATAGAATATGCATAAAATCTGCTCCGCCCATTGATCCTCCAGGATGTCCAGAATTGGCTTTCTCCACCATTGATATTGCTAAAGCTCTAATGTTATCTGCTGATAATTGGTCTATTGTCTTGCTCATTTTTATGTTTTTTAATAAGTGCTAATGATATATTTGTGGAAATAAAATCCACATGAATTAATTATTTTTCTATTTCCAGAGTTTGTGTTAATATGTTGCTTGTGGTGTGATTTTTTTCATCAGGCTGACTGCCTCCAACTGCAATTTGAATTTTGCCATTATACTGTTTTAAGCTTCCGTCTTCTGTTACATACGAAAGATCTTCTGATGAAAGATTAAATTTTATAACGGTACTTTCGCCCGGTTTTAAATTAAACCTTTCAAATCCTTTAAGACTTTTTAAAGGTGCTTTAATCGATGAATTTTGGTTCATTAGATAGAGTTGAGAGACTTCTTCTCCTTCTTTCTTTCCTGAGTTTGTTACTTTTACAGCAATAGTGATTGGTTGTCCCTTTTTTATTTTGGCTGGAGCTTTTAATTCGCTGTACTTAAATTGAGTATAACTCAGACCGTAACCAAATCCGTATAATGGTTTGCCTTTAAAGTAACGATAGGTTTTATTATCCATTTTATAGTCTATGAAAGAAGGTAAATCAGAGTCATCTTTGTAAAAGGTTACAGGAAGTCTTCCCGCAGGATTGTAGTCTCCAAAAATAACATCAGCGGCAGCCTTTCCTGCTGCTTGTCCGCCATACCAAATGTTAAGTATTGCCGGAATGTTTTCTGATTCCCATGGCACAGCTATAGCACTTCCTGTCATCATTAAAAAAATAACGGGCTTTCCTGAAGATTCAAGGGCTTGCAGAAGTTTGGTCTGTACTTCAGGTAGCAGGATAGAGGTACGGTCTCCACCTTTAAAACCGGGTGCATCAACAGGCATTTCTTCTCCTTCAAGCTGCGGAGAAATGCCTCCTGCAAAAATAAAAGCATCTGCATTTTTATGACGTTCAACAAGCTTATTGAAATCGGTTTTTATAAAATTTCCTGCTTGAAGAGATACTTCAGCTTTTCCTTCGCCTTGCCAGTATTCAAGTACTAATTTATAAACTTCATCTTTTTTGGTTTGCAGCTTATAGGTTTTCGCTCCCCATCTATTTTTATCCCAAGCGTTTATAACTTCTTTGTCGTCAATACTAAATCTGTAACCGTCATCTGCAGTGATTTCAAAAGAGATACTTCCATCTTCATCAGCTTTAAAATTAGTAGTGTAGCGTGCTGAAAAATGATTTGCTTTAATGCTTTTTGTGACCATTTCTCCTTCCTGCCAAAAATTGTTTATTTCAGGTTCAATTTTCACAGTTTCAGCTTTGCCAGATAATTTTGTATTGTCAAAATATTCTGCTTTAAAACCTTGTTTTCCTTCATAAAAATAGCTGTTTTTGAGATCCTTGTAAACCAGTAATGTATCATTTGTAAAGTTGACTGCTTTTTCGAAAACTATCTCAGTTTCAGGATTTACTTTTTCTTTGATGCCCTGTAAAACTGTAGTTAACTTAGACGGAGTTCCATTATAGTTTCCAAGTATAGAAATCGAATTGTCAGCATTTGGACCTAGAACTACAATCTTTTTAAGTTTTTTGCTCAACGGAAGTGTATTTTTCTCATTTTTTAGCAGTACTATAGATTGTCTGGCCATTTTTAGGGCATGGTTGCTATGTTCTTCGGATTCTAAAACAGAATTAGGAGTCTGTGCGTATTTAACCATAGATACAGGATCAAACATGCCTAGTCTAAAGCGGATCATAAAAAGACGTTTTACCGAAACATCAATTTGCTCTTCACTGATTTGTCCATTTTTTACAGCTTGAACAAGTGATTTGTAGGCGTCAGTTCCGCAGTCAATATCAGTTCCATGAAGCACTGCATCGGCCGAAGCGGAAGCTGCGTCAGGATGTGTTTTGTGGTTTTTGAAGAAATCATCTATTGCCCAACAGTCGGATGTTACATAACCATTAAATTTCCATTCCTTTCTCAGGATATCATTCATCAAAATGTCGCTGGCGCAGCAAGGTTGGGTTCTAAATGCATTGTAGGCACACATAACACCGGCTACTTTAGATTCGGTAATTAATTTCCTGAAGGCAGGCAGATAAGTATCCCAAAGTTCGTAAGGAGTCACATCGACATCAAAAGTATGTCTCAATGATTCAGGACCGCTATGTACAGCATAATGTTTTGCGCAAGCTGCCGCTTTCAAGTATTTGGGATCGTCTCCCTGGAGCCCTTTGACAAAAGCATCACCTAAAATAGCTGTAAGATATGGATCTTCTCCATAAGTTTCCTGACCGCGTCCCCATCTTGGATCCCTGAAAATGTTAATATTAGGAGTCCAGTAGGTTAGTCCCAGATAACGTTCGTTTGTTCTTTTAAGCTCAACTGCTTTATTATATACAGCTCTACCCTCCAAAGCAGCATAATCAGCCATTTTAAAAAGCGAATTTTTATCGAAAGTGGCAGCCATCGCAATGGCTTGAGGAAAAACCGTTGTTTTGAAAGGCGTTCTTGCAACTCCGTGAAGTGTTTCGTTCCACCAGTCGTAAGCAGGAATTCCAAGTCGTGGTATTGCAGGGGCGGCATTTAACATTTGAGCAACTTTTTCTTCCAATGTTAATTGACTGACTAAATTTTCTACTCGTTCATCAAAAGTGAGAGCAGTATTTTGAAACGGATAATTTGGTTTTGTATTTTGGGCAGTACACCAAAACGAGATTAAAATAAAGATTTGATATTTTATATTTTTTGTCTTCATACGAATTGATTTTTATGGAAATGGCTCGTGATTTAGATAAGTTTTTTAATTAATAAAATTAAAAACAACCGATTGCGTAAAGGAAAGCAAAATAAATCAAACATGAAATATTTTTTTAGGAAAAAGTGTGTTTTTTTATTTAGTCCATAAGTTTTTATGGTAAATTATAAGTTTTTATTATTTAAATATGGATTTGTATCGAATAATGAAAAAATAATACAAGACTCAAATTCATTTTTTTTGAAATTATAGTTATATTTACGACTAATTATATAGTAATGGAAGAACATAGACCTGTAACTATTTATGATATTGCAGAGCGACTTAATCTGGCTACTTCGACCATTTCAAGAGCTTTGAAGGATCATCATAGCATAAGTGATAAGACAATTAAAAAAGTTAAGAAAACTGCTGAGGAGATGGGGTTTGTTCCCAATACTCTGGCAGCAGGATTAAGAGGCAATAAAACCAAAACGATTGGTGTTTTGATCCCTACCATTACACAGCCGTTTTTATCGTCATTAATTAGCGGAATTGAGGTTACTGCCAGAAAATCTGATTATTCAGTGATTATTATGCAGTCGCACGATTCGTATGAAGATGAAGTTAATATGACTAAATCGCTTTACAGTAGCAGAGTGAGTGGTGTAATTTGTTCGTTGGCAATGGAGACAAAAGATACTTCCCATTTCCAACAATTTTCCAATAACAATATTCCCCTTGTGTTTGTTGATCGTGTTCCTAAAGGTTATAATACTTTTAGAGTGGTCATTGATAATTATACTGCTGGTTATAAAGCAACAAAACATCTTATCGATCAAGGCTGCAAAAGAATTGCACATCTGACTGCTGGAGCAGAATTTGGAAATCTTTATAAAGAAAGGAAAAGGGGATATCTTGATGCCTTGACAGATCATGGTTTACCAGTGAAAGAAGAATGGATTATAAATCTTAAGGCAATGACTTATGATGCCGGAGTCAAAGCCTGTCAGAAGCTGTTTGGTTTAAAAGTACCACCGGACGGACTATTTGCCCCGGGAGATATTCTAGCTGTCAGTGCTGTACAAACCGCAAAAAAAAGAGGAATCAAGGTCCCTCAGGATTTTGCCGTAATTGGTTTTAATAACGACCCTATATCAGAAATAATTGAACCTAATATTTCGACTATAACGCATCCTGCAGACAAAATGGGTAAGGCTGCGGCAAATATTGTGATAGATACTATTGGATCTCGTAAAGAAGAGGAAGCTAAAGAAATAACTTTTTTAAATACAGAAGTGCTAATTCGGGAATCATCTAAAAGAGCCTGAATTTTTTGAGACAAAGAAAGAAACTGCTGTTGCATTTTATGTAATAGCAGTTTTTTTGTATAAAATTAGATCTTATATAGCATTACTCCTTATATAATGAGTTAAAAATATTAAATTATTATTAAGTGGCAATACTAAATATAGCCTACACTTTGATAAATTATCTAACAATCGATTGTTTAGCTGAAATAACCTAAATTAAACTTGCTGTACTTGCAGGATATGTTTTTTTGTATAATTTTACACAACCGATTGTTTGTTTGTTTTAAATGAATAATTACTTCATTAAAAGGAATAGCAGTAGGTGTATGTGCTGCATTCATTAATCCTTGTTCTCATCTTAAGTAAGTCCTTTCTCAAATAATGTGAGATTGAATTATAAAGAATAAAATAAGATCTATTCTTTGAGGTAAGATAAAAAGAGGGTTTTAAGAGAAAAGAGTTTAAATTATTTAATAGAACACCATACTATGCCTGAAGATAGCATTGAACACATTAATTTTGAGGAAATTAATGATTTGGCGATTTCGAAGCCTTTAGTATCTCATATTTATACGGCCGATCCTTCGGCGCATGTATTCAATGGGAAGATTTACATTTATCCGTCGCATGATATAGATGCCGGAATTCCGTTTAACGATAACGGCGACCATTTCGGGATGGAGGATTATCACGTTTTTTCGATGGATACGATATCCTCTGAAGTTGTGGATAACGGAGTAGCACTTCATGTTGATGATGTGGCTTGGGCCGAAAAACAGATGTGGGCACCCGATGCGGCGCATAAAAATGGAAAGTACTATTTGTATTTTCCAGCCAAACGTGCCAACGGAATTTTCCAGATTGGAGTGGCGATAGGCGATTCGCCAGAAGGTCCTTTTGTACCGCAACCAGATGCTATAAAAGGAAGTTACAGTATTGATCCGGCAGTTTTTGAAGACGAAGATGGCAAACACTATATTTATTTTGGGGGTATCTGGGGCGGACAGCTTCAGAAATATCGAAATAATATATACGATTCCAATAACGAAGAACCGTTTGGCAATGAACCTGCTTTAGCTCCAATCGTAGCTTTGCTTCGTGATGATATGCTGGAATTTGCTGAAGAGCCAAAAGAAATTCAAATTTTGGATGAAAAAGGGAAAGTGATTTTGGCAGGAGATAACAATCGTCGTTTTTTTGAGGCTTCATGGGTTCACAAATACAACGGAAAATATTATTTCTCTTATTCAACAGGAGATACACATTTTATCTGTTATGCTATTGGAGATAATCCTTATGGGCCGTTTACATATCAGGGAAGAATTTTAAATCCTGTTGTAGGATGGACATCACATCATTCGATTTGTGAAGTGGAAGGGGAGTGGTATTTGTTTTACCACGATTCGAGTCTGTCTAAAGGAGTAACCCATTTACGAAGCATAAAAGTAACTAAAATAGATTATTTAGAAGACGGGTCAATTGTTACAATTGATCCGTATGGAATAAGAAGGTCGTTTGATTGATGGTGATTTAATTTTGTTTCTATGAAAAAGGAGGAATTGGGAAAAAGAACATGCAATGAAATGAGTCTTAAAAATAATATAGAAATAAATTGCACAATATTCTGTTTTGAAGAGAGAAAGCTAAAAGTGCTCGTAATTAAAAATGAAATTGATTTTACGGAAGACAAATGGAAATTGCCAGGTGCTTCATTGCCTTTAGGAGAGACAATGTTCAATACAGCACAAAAAATAGTAAGAGAATCTATATTTTCAGATGATTTCTTTTTAGAACAGTTAAAAGCATTCGAATACGATTCTTCTTTGTTTGGAGAGAATGTTGCGATTGGATTTTATGCCTTGGTAAGAGGAGGGAAAACGGATGCCAATAATGAAAACCTGAGTTCGGACATGAATTGGATTGATGTAAATGATGTGGCTTGTCTGGAAGCGAAATATCTGCCGATTTTAGACTTTAGTTTAAGAGAACTAAAAAAGAATATGCATTGCAGTGCAGTAGGTTTTAAACTTTTACCTGAAAAGTTTACCTTGCTTCAGGTGGTTCATTTGTATGAGGAGATATTAGGAATCGAAATAAATAAAGTCAATTTTAGAAGGAAGATTTTACAGAGAGAACTAGTTAATGCCTTAGATGAAAAAGAAGAGGGAGTCTCCTATCGAGCCGCAAAATTCTATTGTCTAAATATATTGGAAAGCGATATGCTGTGGAGTACAAAATTCAACTTCAATTTTTAAATAGTATTTGCCTGAACTTTTAATTGCTTTAAGCTATGAATATGATAGCTGTAAAAAGTTATTAGGTATGTCCCGTATAATATAAATGAATCTTTTGGATAGGATTTGAAACTATATAATACAAAGGTACCTTTTAAGTAGTTAATCCGTTAAACAAAAATCTGTTTTTAATTTATTAAACCTTCCATCACAATGTTGGAAGGTTTTTTTATGCAAAGCAATCGATTGTTTTTATTTTTTATGAAAGATGAATAATGATAGGATTAATGACTTATTTGTAAGTATTAATATTTTTCTTAGTAATTAATAGTATTTCTAGGTTTTGACAGCTACTTTTTAAGTCTTTTGAAGTAATAAAAGAAACAGCAGATTCTTTTTATATTTTCTTTAACAATTTTTATTAAATGATATTTTTTTCTCAAATTTAACTAAAACGTTGTAGTTAGATTTGATAAATATTCAATATTTTTCAAATATATATGATATAAGTATTTTTTTTAAGCCTATTTTTTTCGTACTTTATAAAAAATAATTTACACAACCGATTGTTTTTGAAACATGTTTTTTTATATTTGTAATAAATACACTTATGAAAATACCATAATACATAACATAAAAGTGTATTGGGAATAACTAACTAACAAAAACCAATTTTAATAATTAAATCCATTTTTTATGAATAATTTTTTTATTACTAGTAAATCGGAGCATCTAAAGAGTTTCGGTTTTTTGATTCTGTTGTTTTTGATCTCCTTTCAGATGAAAGCACAAACAACAGTTACAGGAACAGTTTCTGATGCGAACGGTCCAATTCCTGGAGTGAATGTTAATCTAAAAGGAACGAAAAATGGAGTGAGTACAGGCTTCGATGGTAATTATCTTATAAGCACTCCTTCAAATGGCGTTCTTGTTTTTAGCTTTATTGGTTTCAAAACCAAAGAAATTAATGTCAACGGACAAACGAAAATCAATGTACTTTTAGAGGAAGACTCCAATAATTTAAAAGAGGTGGTTGTAATCGGTTACGGTACGCAGATCAAGGAGGCTGTTACGGGTTCGGTTGCTTCTTTGGGAGGTAAGGAATTAAATGAAGTACCCGCGGCTAATATAACACAGGCTTTACAAGGAAGGCTTCCGGGAGTTGAGATGACCCAGACATCTTCTAAACCGGGTGCAGCCATGCAGATAAGAATACGTGGAACCAGATCCCTTACAGGTAGTAATGATCCTTTGGTAGTACTGGATGGAGTTCCGTTTGCAGGTTCTATTGGGGATATTAATCCTGCAGATATTAAATCGGTTGATATTTTGAAAGATGCGTCGGCGACTGCGATCTATGGTTCTCGTGGAGCAAATGGTGTAATTTTAGTTACCACTTTAAAGGGGAAGAAAAATCAAAAAGCAACATTTTCTTATAATGGTTTTAGCGGAATTAAACAGGTTTTTTCAAAATACCCAATGATGGATGCTTCTAAATTTGCTGCTCTTCGCGACTACACAGGTTTATATGTAGACGGTGTTGGAGAGTCCAGAAATGTAAATACTGATTGGCAGGATTTATTGTACGGTTCAGGTGAAATGATCAGTCATGATGTAAGTGTTTCAGGAGGAAGTGAAGGCGGAGCTTATAATGCTGGTTTAGGTTATTATAAAGAAGAAGCAGTATTGCCCGGACAAAAATTTGAACGTTTTAGCTTAAGAGCGGGATTAGACCAGCAGGTGAACAGGTCTATACGTCTTGGATTTAATACCAACAGTAATTACAGTATAACTAATGGAGATAATATTGGAACAGGAACAGTTTTAGGTACTTCTCCTCTGGCGAATCCATACAATGCAGATGGTTCCTTAAAAAGAACAGTTAGTATGGCTGCAGACGACCAATGGGTTTATACTAGACAAACGATCAGAAACCTTGGAGATTCCTATGTTAATTTGAATAGGGCTTTCAGTTCTTATAACAACATTTTTGCTGAGGTTAAAATTCCAGGAATCGATGGATTGAAATACAGACTTAATACGGGGTTAAATTTCCGTACCTCTAATGCAGGGTATTATGAAGGACAAGGGGTTTTTGACGTTAATCCTGCAACGCTGTCAAACGCGGCAATCACTAACGGATGGTCTACCCAGTGGCTTTTGGAAAATTTAATAACGTATGATAAAACTTTTGCACAGAAACACACTGTAAATTTTGTCGGCTTGTATTCAAATGAGCAATATACAGGCCAAAGTTCCCGAGTGACTCGAAACGGAATTACCTCTGATGCTTTTCAGTTTTACAATTTAGGACAGAGTGAGGAGGAAGCTGTAATTAATCCAGCGGATCAAGATTATACACAGTGGGGATTGACATCTTATATGGCTAGGTTAATGTATTCTTACGACAACCGCTATTTTATTTCTGGTACAATTCGTTCAGACGGTTCATCAAGATTATCTCCGGGAAACAAATGGGTAACTTACCCAGCAGTATCTGCAGGATGGACAATTTCGAATGAATCATTCCTTAAAGATGTTAAAAATATTAGTTTATTGAAATTAAGAGCAGGATATGGAGAAACGTCAAATCAGGCAGTTGCTCCTTATGCAACCCTTGGGGCATTAAGTACAAGACCTTACAATTTTGGAAGTACTAATTCAACAGGAGTTTACGTAACAGAATTGCCTAATCCTAATTTAGGATGGGAGTTTTCAACTACATGGAACTATGGTTTGGATTTTGGATTCTTTAATAACCGTTTATCCGGTACAGTTGAATATTATAAAACAAATACAAAAAACCTGCTGCAACGCGTGGGATTGCCAGCAACTTCTGGAGTAAGCGGTTATGTTGCTAACGTAGGAGAAACACAGAACAAAGGGTATGAAATATCATTAACCGGAGTTATTCTTGATAATCCTAATGGGGTAACATGGTCTGTGGGAGTTAATTTTTATAGAAATGAGAACAAACTGGTTGCTTTAGCATCAGGTGCCAGTCGTGACGAAGCAAACAATTGGTTTGTTGGATATAATATAAATTCAATCTATGATTATGAAAAGATTGGAATCTGGCAGGAAGGTGATCCTTATATGTCAATTTTAGAGCCTGGACCAACTGGAATTAACCAACAGGGAACGGTGGTAGGATCAATCAAGGTTAAATACACGGGAGAGTACAATGCTGATGGATCACCAGCTCGTGCCATTAATGCAAGCGATCGCCAGATTATAGAAACTGATCCTGACTTTCAGGGAGGCTTCAATACGAATCTTACATACAAAGGATTTGATTTTAATGCAGTAGGTGCTTTTAAAAGCGGTGGAGTGCTGATTAGTACTTTGTACGGTGGAGCGAGTTACTTGAATTTATTAAATGGCCGTCGCAGCAATGTGGATGTTGATTATTGGACTCCAGACAACAGAGATGCAGAGTTTCCTAATCCGCGAGGAATTAGAAGTGGAGATAATCCTAAATATATGTCAACAATGGGATATTTTGACGCCTCTTATGTAAAAATTAGAGCACTAACTCTTGGTTACACTATAGATCAAAACTTTACAAGAGGATTGGGGATTGATAAACTAAGACTGTATTTTACAGCCCAGAATCCATTTGTTTTATTTTCTCCTTATCATGACAAATCTGGAATGGATCCTGAGACCAATTCATTAGGTGATGAAAATCAGGCAGTAGCCTCTTATCAGAGAAGATTCTCTGTTATTGGTACCAACACACCTACCACCAGAAATTATTTATTTGGGCTTAATTTAACATTCTAATCACATAGTTATGAAACGATATATTTTTAAAAATGTAATTATAGGATCTGCTATTTTACTTTTAGCAAGCAGTTGTTCTGATATATTAGAAGAAAAACCTCATGATTTTTATGAACCAGGGTATTTCAAAACAGAGCAGGGAGTTAAACAGGGATTAACCTCTCATTATGCACACTTACGTTGGATTTATGGTCAGGCTTATTTTTATAATGCGTGCCAGACTGGAACAGATGAAGCGACTTATGCACAAAGTGCTGATGGAAATTTTAAAGATCATGATTTATCAGGAGTTGGTATTATTAATCCAAATTCAAGTCGTTCAGATGTTTTATGGAATAACTCTTATTATGATATCAATACCGCAAGTGGTATTATCGAAAATGGTGCTGCCGTTGGAGTTGCCAGTAGTTTAATCGCAGAATCTAAATTTTTTAGAGGGTTTGATTATTTCCTATTGGTGCAAACTTTTGGAGGTGTACCATTGGATTTAGGAGCTGGAGAATTAAAGTTTAACAGCAAACCTTCAAGATATTCTAAACGTAATACGGTTCCTGAAGTATATACAAAAGCCATTTTTCCAGATTTGGTTACAGCAGTTAATGATCTTCCAGATACACCTAGATTGACAGGTACAGTAACTAAAACTGTAGCGCGACTATTTCTAGCAAAGGCATATCTTACTTATGCTTGGTGGTTAGAAAACCCAAATAACATCCCAACTTATCCAGATGCTCCAAGAACAGATCCTGATGGACATAATGCACAGTGGTATTTTCAAAAGGCTTATGATCTGGCTGTAGAAGGAATAAATAATCCGGGACCTTACGAATTGCTTGATTCTTATTACGATGTTAATGCGGGAGCAAATGACAGAAATAAAGAAGTAATGCTTTTTGCTGATCATACACAGGAGAGTGAATATTATAATGGTGCCAGTCTCACTTATGGAAGCGGTGGTGCCCCGGATAATTTTGCAGGATGGATGGTAACTTGGAATTATACTGCTATCAGAAGCAAAAACGGAACAGCAGCTGTTTCCTCGGTACAAAGAGAAGCAAATCAGTTTTTAGGGCGTCCATGGACAAGAATGGCTCCTCCTATTGAAGTTTTTACCAACACTTTTGCTGATAAAACAAATGATTCCAGATACGACGGAACATTCGCCGCAGTTTTTAGAGGGAATTGGAATCTTCAGGGAACAGGCCTTACCGGAGTAGCAACGCTTACCAATGCGAATGGTTTAACGATTAAACCGGGAGATGCTGTTTTAACATTCTTAAATGATGAACCGCTAACGGCAATTACTTATCCTTCAGGGCAAGGAGACAGTGGGGTTGGAGCAGGAGTTCTACCAGGAAGAGCAGATTATGTGATTTCTCCAAAAGGTATCAGTAGAATTGTTTATCCGGGTTTCTGGAAATTAGGGCCTTACAGAACAGATAATGCTGGAGGACTAGGACAACCAAATGCTGGAAGTACGAGACCTTTCCCGGTAGCAAAATTCTCAGAATTGTACCTTGTTGCAGCCGAAGCAGCGGTAAAAGGTGCCACGGGATCTTTAACTGCCAGATCACTTGTAAATGTATTAAGAGCCAGAGCAGGAAAATGGAAATGGGATAATAATGGAAATACCGCTAAAATACAGGATAACAGTGTAGCAATGACGAGCGCAACTCCAGCAGTAATTGATATTAACTATATATTGGCAGAACGTTCTCGTGAATTTTTTGGCGAAGGCTATCGTTGGTATGACTTAGTGAGAACACAGAAATGGAATGAAATAGCTGGCAAATATTCTATAGGAGGTTCTAATTACGGACAACATACGCCTGAAGTTGTTACCAGAACCATTGATGCGCATCATTATCTCAGACCTATACCTCAAGGACAAATTGATGGTATGGAAATGTCTGTCGCTGAAAAAGCTGCGTATCAAAATCCTGGATATTAAGTTTAGTTAAGTTAAGTTTTCAAACTTGATTATTTTTTATAAGGTTTGATTGTATAGTTTGATCTTATATCTGATTTTTAAGTTTGAGTTAGTTGAAGGCCGAGAGTAATCTCTCGGCTTTTTAATAATTTTTCAATAAATTTCAAATAAATAATAAAAAACAATGATTACAAGAAAAGTACTTTTTTTATGTACAATAGGAATTTTATGTTTTTTCTCCCTGACTGCTCAGGAGAAAAATTCAAAGAAAAAAGTGGGCAAACAAGCTCCTGTATTTTCCAATGTTGTCTATCAAGGTGATGATGAGATTTATAAAAAAAATCCGTTAAAAGAAGATGAATTTTATTCTCCAGTTCTACAGGGATGTTATCCCGATCCAGCCATTACAAGAAAAGGTGACGATTATTACATGGTCTGTTCTTCGTTTGCGATGTTTCCCGGTGTGCCAATTTTTCATTCTAAAGATTTGGTAAACTGGACTGATTTGGGTGGGGTGTTAAATAAAGTTTCGGAGTTTAATCCTCATGATACAGGAATTAGCGCTGGAGTTTATGCACCTGGCATTACTTATAATCCACATAATGATACTTTCTACATGATTGTTACTGCTTTTACAGGTGGTTTAGGAAATATCATTGTAAAAACTAAAGACCCTAAGAAAGGTTGGGGAAGTCCAATTAAATTAGCTTTTGACGGAATTGATCCTTCTATTTTCTTTGATGATAACGGAAAAGGTTATGTAGTACACAATGATGCTCCTGACAAAGGAAAAGAACTGTACAACGGACATCGTGTAATCAAAGTTTGGGAATATGATTTGGAAAAAGATCAGGTAATTCCGGGAACAGATAAAATCATTGTAGATGGCGGAGTTGACCTTTCTAAGAAACCAATTTGGATTGAAGCTCCTCATTTGTATAAAAAAGACAATCATTATTATTTAATGTGTGCTGAAGGAGGTACAGGAGGAAATCACAGCGAAGTTGTTTTTATTAGCGATAGTCCAAAAGGGCCTTTTAAACCAGCATCTAATAATCCGATTCTAACACAGAGATATTTCCCCCAAAACAGACCCAATAAAGTAGATTGGGCTGGACATGCAGATTTAGTGCTTGGCCCGGATAATAAGTATTATGGCGTATTTTTAGGAATTCGTCCAAACGAAAAAGACAGAGTAAATGCAGGACGTGAAACGTTTATGTTGCCGGTAGACTGGTCGGGTACTTTTCCTGTTTTTGAAAATGGTCTAGTGCCAATGGGACCAAAGTTAAAAATGCCAAAAGGAGTAGTAAACAAAACAGGTAAAGATGGTTTTTTCCCAAATGGCAATTTTACATTTACAGAGAATTTTACTTCAGATAAATTAGATTACAGATGGATCGGGTTGCGAGGACCAAGAGAGCATTTTATTTCTGTTGTTAAAAATGGTTTGCAGATTAATCCATTTCCAGTAAATATTAAAGAATTAAAACCAACTTCTACATTATTTTGCAGACAGCAGCATAATACTTTTTCTTTTTCAACTACATTAGATTATAAACCGCAGACTGAAAGCGATTTGGCTGGAATAACATGTCTGCAGAATGAACGTTTTAATTATGTTTTTGGCGTAACAAAGAAAGGAAAAGACACCTATATACTCTTGGAAAGAACAAAAAATGGAGAATCAGAAATTATATCCAGTGCAAAAATAGAAACTAAAGGAGCATTACGTCTGCAAGTTAAAGCCACAGGAGACAATTATCAGTTTAGTTATGCTTTGAATGGTGGTAATTTTGAAAATCTGGGAAGCCCAGTTTCAGGAGATATTCTTTCAACAAATGTAGCTGGTGGATTTACAGGAGCTTTGATCGGTTTATATGCAACAGCATCTAATAATGCACATCCGAAATAGACTTTCGTACACTTATTATTCTAATGAAGAATAGTTTAAAAGAAAGAGAAGTACTTTATTAATGTGCTTTTTGGATTAAATAAGATATTTTAAATTTTGAGAAATATGAAAAAAAGACATTTAAAATATGTATTGTTTTTGCACCTTTTTATTTTAATAACAGGATGCAAAGCCAATCAGCCATTAGTAAATTCTTCTGGAAAGGCAGGTTCATCAAACTGGATAGGATCATGGGCTTGTGCGCCAATGCTTGTAGAGCCAAACAATATGCCACCGGCTCCGGGTTTGGCAGAAAACACGCTTCGCCAAATTATAAAAGTTTCGATAGGAGGGGAACGCATTAGACTGCGTTTTTCAAATGTATTTAGCGATCAGATTACAGTTTTAAAAAAGGTTAGTGTAGCCAATGTCCTTGAGGCTCCCGCAATTGATAAAAGCACACAAAAAAATCTCAGTTTTAATGGAAATCAAAAGGTAACATTAAATCCAGGGCAGGAAGTATTTTCAGACGAGCTCAATTTTCCATTGAAATCAGGTCAACGGCTTGCCATAACCATTTATTATGAAACGGCTTCGGCAAAAACAACAGGACATCCTGGATCGAGAACAACATCTTATATTTTGTCGGGAGATAATATCAATAATGATGTTTTTTCTGATGCGGTAAAAACGGATCATTGGTATTCTATAATGGGACTCGATGTGATAGCACCAAAAAATGCGTCTAATATTGTTTGCCTAGGAAACTCTATAACAGATGGTCGCGGGTCTGGAACAAACAAACAAAATCGCTGGACAGATATTCTGGCAACTAGACTGGCAGCCAATAAAGCAACTCAAAATATTGGAGTTTTAAATTTAGGAATAGGAGGAAATTGTGTTGTAAAAGGCGGATTAGGCCCAACTGCATTAGACCGTTTTGATCGTGATGTGCTTTCTCAAGCTGGTACAAAATGGCTCGTAATTTTAGAAGGAATAAATGATATAGGAGGAATTAAGCGCCCAGAAGACGCTCCAATAAAAGCACAAGAAATTATAGACGCTTACAAAATTATGATAGAAAAAGCACACGCCAAAGGCATAAAAGTGTATGGCTGTACGATTCTGCCTTTTCAAAAATCATTTTATGATGCACCTTTCAAACAGGAAGCAAGAGATATTGTAAATGCATGGATTCGAAATGACCATTTTGATGCAGTAATAGATTTTGATAAAGAAATGTCCTCGGAAACCGATTCAAAAACTATTTTATCAAATATGCATGATGGCGATTTTTTGCATCCTAATGAATTAGGATATCAAAGAATGGGAGAAGTAATAGACTTGAATTTATTTAAGTGAAATTCCATTTAGTACAAAAACAATTTTAACAAGATATCATGAAATCAATAATCAGATTTTTCGCAATAGCGGTTATTTTTTTAACTGGACAGAATGGATATTCCCAGGATCCAAATTTTCATGTTTATTTAAGCTTTGGACAGTCCAATATGGAAGGCGCAGCTCCAATAGAAGCTGAAGACAAAATAAATGTCGACCCTCGATTTCAGGTTCTGGAAGCAGTAAACTGTCCAGATTTGAATCGAGAAATGGGAAAGTGGTATACCGCAATACCGCCATTATGCAGATGTAAAACAGGATTGACATTAACGGACAATTTTGGAAGAACCATGGTGGCAAATCTTCCTAAAAACATAAAAGTAGGAGTAGTAAATGTAGCTGTTGGCGGATGTAAAATAGAACTTTTTGATAAAGATAATTTTGATAATTATATGAAAACAGCACCAGACTGGATGCTGGGTATGATCAAAGAATATAATGGAAGTCCGTATGCAAGATTGGTTGAAATGGCAAAAATTGCGCAAAAGAAAGGAGTGATAAAAGGTATTTTACTGCATCAGGGAGAATCTAATACAGGCGATACACTATGGCCAAAAAAGGTTAAAATAGTATATGATAATTTGATGAAAGATCTAAACCTTGATCCTAAAAAAGTGCCATTGCTTTCCGGTGAAACCGTTCATGAAGAACAAAAAGGAAAATGCGCGAGCATGAATAAAATCATCGCAACGCTGCCTCAGACCATTCCAACCTCTTATATAATTTCATCAAAAGGCTGCGCAGTAGCTCCAGATTTCCTTCACTTTAGTGCAGCAGGATATAGAGATTTAGGAAAGCGTTACGCAGAAAAAATGCTTTTATTATTAGGGTATAAAACAAATAACACAAATGATCCTTTTATAGTTCAAGCGCCAGTCGGTTTTGACCAGTTAAATCCAGCAGTTCCAGCAGGAAAAGTAGAAACGGTAAGCTACGATTCAAAGACAGTCGGGACAGTAAGAAAAGCAACTATATATACGCCACCTGGATTTAGCAAAAACAAAAAATATCCAGTTTTATACCTTTTACACGGAATTGGCGGAGATGAAAAAGAATGGCTTAACGGAGGAAGTCCGCAGATTATATTGGACAATCTTTATGCAGAAGGAAAATTAGAACCAATGATCGTGGTAATGCCAAACGGAAGAGCCATGAAAGATGACAGCGCTACTGGAAATATAATGGCGCCAGACAAAGTGCAGGCATTTGCAGATTTTGAAAAAGATTTATTGAAGGATTTGATTCCTTTTATTGAAAAAAAATACAATGTTTATAAAGATAGAGAGCATCGTGCCATTGCAGGATTATCTATGGGAGGCGGACAGTCTCTGAATTTCGGATTAACCAACTTAGACAAATTTGCTTGGATTGGCGGATTTTCATCAGCTCCCAATACAAAGAAAACAGAAGAATTGGTGCCAAATCCAGAGGAAACAAAAAAGAAACTAAAACTGCTTTGGATTTCTTGTGGAGATAACGATTGGCTGCTTGAAAACAGCAAACGCACTCACGATTATTTATTTAAAAATAATGTGCCACATATTTATTATCTAGAACCGGGAGTTCATGATTTTAAAGTATGGAAAAACAGCTTATATATGTTTTCGCAGCTATTGTTCAAGCCTGTTGATGAATCCAATTTTGCAAAATATACGGTTCTAGGAACCACAGCTCAAACCAACATACGAAATGCCAAATATCCTCAGATTTTGCCTGATAACAGAGTGATTTTTAAAGTTAATGCACCTGAAGCATCAAAGGTGCAGATCGATCTAGGGAGAAAATACGATATGCAGAAAGACGGTCAGGGAGCTTGGAATCTTACAACCGATGTAATAAACGGCGGATTTAATTATTACTCGCTTTTGATTGATGGTGTGGCAGTTGCAGATCCGTCAAGTGAAACTTTTTACGGAATGGGACGTATGGCCAGTGGAATAGAAATCCCGAAAAGGGATGGTGATTTCTACGAATTGAAAACGGTTCCGCATGGTGAGGTAAGAATAATGAAATACTTTTCAAAAGGAACTAATTCTTGGCGTGAAATGTATGTGTATACGCCGCCAGGATACGAAACCTCTTCAGAAAAATTTCCTGTGCTGTATCTTTTACACGGAGGTGGTGAAGACCAAAGAGGATGGAGCACTCAAGGAAAAGCAAATTTGATTTTGGATAATTTAATTGCAGAAAATAAAGCAAAGAAAATGCTTATTGTAATGCTTGATGGCAATATGGGCAATACAGGCGGTATTGCAGGTTTTGGAGAAGAAACACTAAAAGCATTTGAAAACGAACTGAAAAACGGAGCAATACCTTTTGTAGAAAGTAATTTTAAGGTGGCAACAGACAGTAAAAACAGAGCTTTAGCCGGTTTGTCAATGGGAGGATTACAGACACTTTACGCTGGAATTAAAAACTCAAATATGTTTTCAAGTTTGGGCGTTTTCAGTTCAGGATGGTGGGCAAACAATCCGAAATTATCAGATCCTCAATATGAGTTTATAAAAAATAATGCACAGTCTATTAATGCTAATCTAAAAGATTTTTGGATTTCGATGGGCGGAAAAGAAGATATCGCCTATGAAAACTGTAAAATTATGATGCAGAAATTCGATCAATTTGGAATAAAATATAACTATAGTGAATATTCTGGTGGACACACATGGCCGGTGTGGAGACATGATTTGTTCCTATATTCGCAGTTATTATTCAAATAATAAAACAAAAAACGGAATGTGAAGATCTTGATTTTGAATAAATTAGGTCTGTAATCGATTGACAAAAAATACCTGATGAAAAACTATTTTAAATTTATAAGCACTTTAATTATTGTTTTGTTAAGCACTATGTCAAAGGCTTCTCAGCCTTTTATAACGGAAAATAAAAGTCAGGATGTTATGGTGCTGAAAGAAAAAACGTTATCACTTTCTTTTTTGATAAATTCAAGTTTAGATGCAGGTATTTTGCGTGCTGTAAATAATCTTCAATCAGATTTTGAGAAAGTTACAGGCCAGCGTCCTATTATTTTAAATCAAAATCCCAATGCATCGTCACCTCTCATTATCATCGGAACGATCGGATCTAATTCGGTTATCGATGAATTAATTAAACAGAAAAAAATCGAGGGAAAAGAACTTACAGGTAAAAATGAAAAATTCATTATACTACACGTTAAAAATCCTTTCAAAGGTGTAAATGAAGCGCTCGTAATTGCAGGAAGCGACAAACGCGGCACGATTTACGGAATTTATGAATTATCGAGACAAATTGGCGTTTCTCCTTGGTATTACTGGGCTGACGTGCCTGTAAAACAAAAAGAAAACATCTATTTCATTAAAGGAATGTATACCGATGGAGAACCAGCTGTAAAGTACAGAGGCATTTTTCTTAATGATGAAGCTCCAGCTTTAAGTGGTTGGGCAAAAGCTACTTTTGGTGGTTTTAACAGCAAGTTTTACGAAAAAGTTTTTGAATTAATCCTTAGACTGAAAGGCAATTACATCTGGCCGGCAATGTGGGGAAATGCATTTTATGATGATGATGCAGCCAGTGGTCCTTTAGCAAATGAAATGGGAATTGTAATGGGAACTTCCCACCATGAACCGATGGCTTTGGCACAAACAGACTGGCATCGATACATTAAAAAAAATAATTTGCCTAATATTTGGGATTACTCGAAAAACAAGACAGTTTTGGACGAATTCTGGAAAACGGGGATTCAGCGAAGCAAAAATTGGGAAAAACTGGTAACCATTGGGATGCGTGGTGATGGAGACGAAGCGATGAGCGAAGGCACCAATATAAGTTTACTGGAAAATATTGTAAAAGACCAGCGCAGAATTATCGAAAGTGAAACTGGTAAAAGCGCCAATAAAACACCTCAGGTTTGGGCTTTATATAAAGAAGTTCAGGATTATTACGATCAGGGAATGCGTGTTCCTGATGATGTAATTCTTCTGTTTTGTGATGATAATTGGGGAAATGTCCGCAAACTTCCAGATCTTTCTAAACCCTTGCATAAAGGAGGTTACGGAATGTATTATCATTTTGACTATGTTGGAGGTCCAAGAAATTCAAAATGGATAAACATCAGTCCGATACAAAGAGTTTGGGAACAAATGAATCTTAGTTATGAAAACGGAGTCGATAAAGTCTGGATTGTGAATGTTGGGGATTTAAAACCAATGGAATTCCCGATCAGCTTCTTTTTAGACATGGCTTGGAATCCTAAAAACTTCAACTCTCAGAATTTATTCCAATACACAGAGAGTTGGGCAGGAGAACAATTTGGAACCAAATATTCCACAGAAATTGCCAGATTATTAAATACCTATCCAAAATTCAATCGTCGGGTTACTCCAGAAATGCTGGACAGTAAAACCTATTCATTAGAAAATTATAATGAATTTGAAACGGTCGTTAACGATTACAAAAAATTAGCACTAGATGCTTACAGAGTTTACAACGAACTTCCAAACGAATATAAAGATGCTTATTTCGAGCTGGTTTTGTATCCTATAGACGCCTGCTGTAACCTTTATGAAATGTATTTTGCGCAGGCAAAAAACAAGAAACTGGCATCGGAAAAAAATAATCTTGCCAATTATTATGCAGATGAGGTTAAAGTAAAATTTGAACGCGATTCTATTCTTCAAAACAAATACAATAATGAAATTGCAGGAGGCAAATGGCCTCACATGATGGATCAGATGCGAATAGGGTATAAAGCTTGGCACGATGGCCCGAAAAATATTCTTCCTGACGTAAAATATCTTTCTAGTAGCGAAATTATAGTTCCGAAAGTTTTTGTAGAAAAAGAGGGTTATGTTTCGATTCATGCAGAACACTTTTCTAAAGCCAATAATTCAAAAAAAATACATTGGGAAGTGATTCCAGATTTTGGAAAAACATTGAGTGGAATCACGACATTTCCGCAAAATATTTACCCAACAGTAGAAGATAATGTTTTTGTAGAATATGAAATCAATTTTGCTTCAACGGGAGAATTTAAGGTAGAACTTTTATTGGCGCCAACACTGAATTTTAACAGCAATAAAGGACTTCGATATGAAATTTCTTTTGATGGAGAAAAACCGCAACTTGTAAATTTCAATGGACATTATAAAGGAGAATTAGGTAAATGGCAGGCAGAGCACATGATTCATTCTTTAACTAAACATAACATCTTGAAATCGGGAACACACAAGCTTCGTTTCAGGGTTTTAGATCCAGGAATTGTGCTTCAAAAAATACTGATTGATACAGGCGGTTTGAAACCGTCTTATTTGGGAGCTCCAGAAAGTGATCGAGTAGCTGAATAAGTTTTACAATTTCTTTTTTGTTAGAAAAGAATATTAAAAAATGACTAAAAATATATGAAAAAGCATTTGTTTAATCTCCTGTTTTTCTTCGGAATTTCCATGTTAGGTCAAGAGAAATCAGATCTAAAGCTTTGGTATAAAGCTCCATCTGGTGATGTTTGGGAAAACGCATTGCCAATAGGAAATGGTTTTCAGGGCGCCATGGTGTATGGAAATGTCGGAAAAGAAATTTTTCAGCTGAATGAAAGCACTATTTGGAGCGGAAGTCCTAACCGAAATGATAATCCGCTGGCAAAAGAAGCTCTGGCTCAGATTAGACAATTTCTTTTTCAGGGAGAATATCAAAAAGCCGAAAAACTGATCAATGAGACTATCATTACCAAAAAATCTCATGGGCAGATGTTTCAGCCTGTCGGGAATTTGGAACTGAATTTCCCAGATCAAAAGTATTCCGATTATTATCGTGAACTGGATATTGAAAATGCAGTTGCAAAAACAATGTATAAAGTAAACGGAGTGACTTTTACAAGAGAAGCTTTTACCTCTTTTGCAGACAGAGTTTTGGTTATTAAACTTTCTGCAGATAAACCTGGACAGCTATCATTTACAGCTGGTTTTACATCAGAACATAAGAAGCAAAAAATTACAGTTAATAATAATAATGAAATTTCACTTTGGGGAAACACCAGCGATCATGAAGGAGTAGAAGGAAAAGTTCAGTTTAATGCATTGGCAAAATTAAAAGTCGAAGGCGGAAATATCGGTGCTGTTGATAATGCGTTGAAAGTCGATAAAGCTGATTCTGTAGTGATTATGGTTTCTATAGCTTCAAACTTTGTAAATTATAATGATTTAAGCGGCGATGAAAAAAAATTGGCTAAATCTTATCTAGATAATGCATTTGTTAAGAATTATGATAAGATGAAAACCGCTCATATTGCTGCTTATCAAAAGTATTTCAAAAGAGTAAAACTTGATTTAGGAACTACAGAACAAGCTAAATTGCCTACAGATGAGAGATTATCTAATTTTAGAAATGTGTCAGATCCGTCTTTTGTAACCTTATATTATCAGTACGGTAGGTATCTGCTAATTTCTTCTTCACAGCCAGGCGGACAGGCTGCAAATCTGCAGGGAATCTGGAATCGCAGTATGACACCGGCATGGGATAGCAAATACACCATCAACATTAATACAGAAATGAATTACTGGCCAGCCGAAAAAACAAACCTTTCTGAAATGCATGAACCTTTATTAAAAATGATTCAGGAACTTTCGGAAACAGGACAGGAAACGGCCAAAGTAATGTACGGTGCTAGAGGATGGATGGCGCATCATAATACAGATATTTGGAGAGTGAATGGAGCAGTCGACGGCGCAACGTGGGGAGTTTGGAATGCCGGCGGAGGATGGTTAAGCCAACATGTTTGGGAGCATTATTTGTATACAGGAGATATAGTATATTTAAAGTCTGCTTACGAGATATTAAAAGGAGCAGCGGCTTTTTATGCTGATTTTCTTGTTGAAGATCCCAGAAATGGATGGCTGGTGGTAGCTCCTGGAAATTCGCCTGAAAATACGCCAAAGGCACATCAAAATTCGGCAATGACAGCAGGTTCGACTATGGACAATCAAATTGTGTTTGATGTTTTTAGCACGCTTATAAAAGCTTCAGAAGTTTTACAGAAAGACGCAGCATTTGCAGACAGTCTTAGAGTACTGAGAAAGAAACTGCCTCCTATGCAAATAGGAAAATACAATCAGCTTCAGGAATGGCTTGATGACGTAGATGATCCAAAAGATAATCACCGTCATATTTCACATTTATATGGTTTGTATCCGTCCAATCAGATTTCAGCCTATAGAACTCCAGAGCTTTTTGCCGCTGCAAAAAACACATTGCTACAAAGAGGTGATGTATCTACAGGATGGAGCATGGGCTGGAAAGTAAACTGGTGGGCAAAAATGCAGGACGGCAATCATGCCTACAGCTTAATTCAAAATCAATTGACACCGCTTGGCGTAAATCGCGAAGGAGGCGGAACCTATAATAACCTTTTTGATGCGCATCCGCCATTTCAGATCGATGGTAATTTTGGCTGTACTTCTGGTATTACCGAGATGCTTATGCAAAGTTCAGATGGAGCAATTCATCTGCTTCCTGCTTTACCTGATGCTTTAAAGGAATACGGATCGATAAGCGGTTTAAAAACGAGAGGAGGTTTTGAAATAAAAGATTTAAAGTGGAAAAATGGAAAAGTAATCGCTTTAACCATTTATTCTAATCTTGGCGGAAATCTAAGATTAAGAACTCCTAATGAGCTTATGCTAAAAAAGAACAAAAATTTAAAAGTAGCATCAGGTGTAAACCCAAATCTATTTTATGCGGTGGAGGAAACCGAAAAACCAATTATTTCTAAAGATTCAAACATTCAATTGCTAAATATTAAAGCATCTTACTTGTATGATATCATGACAGAAAAAGGGAAAACCTATACTTTTTACTTTCAATAAATTCAAATTCAATCTATAATGAAAAACAACATTTTATTTTACCTATTCGCCTTAATGATAGGAGCCAATACATCGGCTCAAATGAAGTTATTTGATTTAAGCGAAGTAAAACTAAAAGAAGGACCGTTTAAAAATGCTCAAGATGTAGATCTAAAGTATATTTTAGCTTTAGATCCTGACAAACTTCTAGCGCCTTATTTACTAGAATCTGGGCTTCCGCCAAAGGCAGATCGTTATGGCAATTGGGAAAGTATAGGATTGGATGGACATATTGGGGGACATTATCTTTCGGCTTTAGCTATGATGTATGAGTCTACTGGAAACAAAGAGCTTAAAGATAGATTAGACTATATGCTTTCAGAATTGGCGCGCTGTCAGGCTAAAAATGGCGACGGCTATGTAGGAGGTATTCCACAAGGTAAAATTTTTTGGGATCGAATCCATAAAGGAGATATTGACGGAAGTAGCTTTGGACTCAACAATACTTGGGTTCCTATCTATAACATTCACAAACTTTTTGCTGGTTTAATTGATGCTTATCAATACACAGGAAGTGATCAAGCAAAAAATATAGTAATAAAACTTGGAGACTGGTTTATAGAATTAATCCGTCCGCTTTCTGATGAACAGATCCAGAAAGTTTTGGCAACAGAGCATGGAGGCATAAATGAATCTTTTGCCGATTTGTATATCATTACAAAAGATAAAAAATACCTTGAAACCGCCGAAAAATTATCGCATAAAGCTTTATTAAATCCATTACTGCAAAAAGAAGACAAACTCACAGGACTTCACGCTAATACTCAAATACCAAAAGTTGTTGGTTTTGAGAAGGTTGCTGCTCTTTCTGGTAATAAAGAATGGTCAGATGGTGTGCAGTTTTTTTGGGATAATGTAACGCAAAAAAGAACAGTTGCATTTGGAGGAAACAGTGTTGCAGAACATTTTAATCCAGTTAACGATTTCAGCGGTATGGTAAAATCGAATGAAGGGCCAGAAACCTGCAATTCGTACAATATGGAACGTCTTGCTAAAGCTTTGTTTCTCGATAAAAATGATGTGCATTATCTAGATTTTTACGAAAGAACACTTTACAATCATATTCTTTCGAGCCAACATCCAGAAAAAGGAGGTTTTGTGTATTTTACGCCTATTCGTCCAAATCACTACCGCGTGTATTCTCAGCCTCAGACAAGCATGTGGTGCTGTGTGGGAACGGGACTTGAAAATCACACCAAATATGGAGAATTAATTTACAGCCATACACAAAATGATCTTTTTGTAAATCTTTTTATTCCTTCAATTTTAAAATGGGAAGAAAAAGGTATAGAGTTGGAACAAACCACAAAATTTCCTTATGAAAATGAGACAGAATTAGTTTTAAAACTTAAAAAATCAAAACACTTTGCTTTGAACATCCGTTACCCAAAATGGGCTGAAAGTTTTGAAATACTCATTAACGGAAAAGAACAAAAAATAGCATCTACACCATCTGAATATGTTGCGATTTCAAGAAAATGGAAATCAGGAGATAAAATAAGTGTCAGATTTAAAACGTCAATACATTTAGAAAATCTGCCAGACGGTTCCAATTGGAGTGCATTTGTCAAAGGGCCTATTGTGCTGGCTGCGAGAACTTCTACTGAAGGATTAAACGGATTGTTTGCAGATGACAGCCGAATGGGACACGCCGCAAGAGGAAAATTTATTCCGCTTGATAAAGCCTATGCATTGGTTGGGGATAAAGCAGATTATATATCGAAACTTAAAGAAACAGGGAATTTAAGATATAGTTTAGATTCATTAGAATTGGAGCCTTTTTTTGAAGTGCACGATGCCCGTTATCAAATGTATTTTCAGACGTATTCCAAAGAAGAATATAAAGAAAAGCAGGAGTTGCTGAAGAAGCAGGAAATTGAAGCAATGGCACTTGAAGCCAAAACAATAGATAAAATAAATTGCGGTGAACAGCAACCAGAAGTTGATCACTTGTATAAAGGAGAAAAAAGTAATTCTGGTTATGAGGATGGAAAGTTCTGGCGAAATACACGTTCTTATATCTCTTATCAAATGCTGAACAAAAACAGCAAAGGTCAGTTTTTGAATATAAGTGTTTTAGATGAATTCAATAGCGATAACATTACTATTTTAATCAATGAAAAGCCAGCGCTAGTAACTTCAGCAGATAAAAAGACAATCAACATAAAAATAGATAACAAGGAAGTGCTGAACATTAAAATTCTGGCAAAAGAAGGAAAAGTCAGCCCAAAATTTTCTCAGCTTAGAATTGTTACGAATTAACGAATAATATCTCTGTTAGACATTTTTCAGAGATCCCGAAAATAAACAACAACAATGAAAACAAAAGATTTTATTTATGGTTTTTTGGCGATTACATTTACTATTGTAACAAGTCATTCTCAAAAAGTAAAAGCCCAAAATCCCATTATTTTTGCAGATGTCCCTGATTTATCTATAATCAGGGTTAATGATGCTTATTATATGAGCAGTACCACAATGCATATGAATCCTGGGGTTCCTATTATGAAATCTAAGGATTTAGTGAATTGGGATCTTGTTAATTATGCCTATCAAACCTTGGAAGATAATGATGACCGGCTGAATTTAGATCATGGTAAAAATGACTATGGCAGAGGTTCATGGGCTAGTAGTCTGCGTTATCACAATGGGGTGTATTATGTAAGCACTTTTTCGGGAACAACGGGTAAAACCTATATTTTTTCTACAAAAAATATTGAAAAAGGTCCATGGAAGAAAACTGTTTTAAACAATTCCTATCACGACCATTCTCTTTTCTTTGATGATAATGGTAAAGTCTACTTGGTTTGGGGTGGTGGAAAGCTTCAGATAATAGAATTAAAAGAAGACTTGTCGGAAGTTAAAGAAGAGACTAAGAAAGTTTTAATAGAAAATGCCAATGCTCCAGCGCAGAGTGATATTATGCTGCCGGCAGAAGGATCACAGCTTTTTAAAATTAACGGAAAGTATTATTTATTTAATATCTGCTGGCCCAAAAATGGCATGCGCACGGTCATCATACATCGAGCAGATAATATTGCAGGACCATGGGAAGGAAAGATTGGATTGCAGGATTTGGGCGTTGCTCAAGGCGGACTTATTGATACTCCAGACGGCAGATGGTTTTCGTATTTATTTAGAGACGCAGGCGGTGTAGGACGTATTCCGTATCTGGTTCCTGTAAAATGGGAAAATGGCTGGCCAATATTGGGAGAAAATGGTAAAGTGCCTCAAAATTTAGAACTTCCTGCCAATAAAAGCCTTATACCTGGAATTGTAAACTCAGACGAATTTAATCGTAAAAACGGAGAAAGTGATCTGCCTTTGGTTTGGCAATGGAATCATAACCCAGATAATGCAAATTGGTCGGTAAAAGAAAGAAAGGGGTATTTAAGATTAAAAACATCCAGAATAGACAACAGTTTTACCCAGGTAAAAAATATTTTGACGCAGAGAACTTTTGGTCCCGTATGTTCAGCAGCCACAATGCTTGAAATTTCAAAGATGAAAGAAGGAGATTTTGCCGGTATTTCATTGTTGCAAAAAGATTTTGGCTTGGTTGGAGTAAAAATAGGCAATGGGGAAAAAAGAATTATGATGATGGATGCTGAAAAAGGAAATCCAAAAGAAATAGAAAGTATTCCATTAAATCAGAACAAAATATATTTTAAAGCCGAATGTGATTTTAGGAATCAGACAGATCAGGGACGATTTTATTATAGCTTAGATGGCAAAAAATGGATCAGCATAGGAAAACCAATCAAGATGCCATATACAATTCCACATTTCATGGGCTATAGATTTGGGTTGTTTAATTACGCTACTAAAACTGCTGGAGGTTTCGCGGATTTTGATTATTTCCGCATTGACGATAAGATTTCAGAAATGAAATAGTCTGCAGACAAAAGTTTTAAAAGCATTTAAAAATATAAACAATGAAATTAAAGTATTGGTTTATCATAAGTTTGTTTTCGGTAATTGGAGCTAATGCACAGCTCTTGCCTTATAAAAATCCTTCTTTAAGTTCCACCGATAGGGCAAAAGATTTGATTTCAAGATTAACGCTGGAAGAAAAAGCGGCTTTAATGTGTGATCAATCCGATGCTATTCCGAGACTTGGAATTAAAAAATTTAACTGGTGGAGTGAAGCTTTACACGGTTATGCAAACAACGACAATGTGACTGTTTTTCCTGAACCTATAGGAATGGCTGCTTCATTTGATGACCAATTACTATATCGCGTTTTTGATGCTGTTTCAGATGAAGCAAGAGCCAAATACAACCAATGGATTAAAGGTGGAAATGAAAATAAACGTTTTTTAAGTTTATCAGTATGGACACCAAATGTCAATATTTTCAGAGATCCGAGATGGGGACGTGGACAGGAAACGTACGGTGAAGATCCTTATCTGACCTCCAGAATGGGAGTTTCGGTCGTGAAAGGATTACAAGGTCCGGCAGACGCCAAATACCGTAAACTTTTGGCTTGTGCCAAACACTTTGCAGTACATTCAGGACCTGAATGGAGCAGGCACGAATTGAATTTAAATAACGTAAATCCACGTGAACTTTACGAAACCTATCTTCCTGCTTTCAAAGCGCTGGTACAGGAATCCGATGTTCGTCAAGTAATGTGTGCCTATCAGCGTTTGGATGATGAACCTTGCTGCAGTAATACCAAATTGCTACAACGTATTCTTCGAGATGAATGGGGATACAAATATATGGTAGTCTCAGACTGTGGTGCCGTAACCGATTTTTACACGACACACAAGGTTTCGTCAGATGCAGTCCACGCAGCTTCTAAAGCAGTTCTTGCTGGGACAGATGTAGAATGCGTCTGGGAAAATTATCCTTTTAAAAATCTGCCCGAGGCGGTTGAGAAAGATTTAATCAAAGAAGTTGACATTAATAAAAGTTTACAGCGTGTCTTGGAAGGCCGTTTTGAATTGGGAGAAATGGATGATGATGTGATAGTCCCATGGGCACAGATTCCGCCGTCTGTTCTTAACAGTAAAGAACATCAGCAGCTGGCATTAGAAATGGCTCAGAAATCAATGACATTACTGCAGAACAAAAACAATATTCTGCCATTAGATAAAACATCAAAAAAAATCGCAGTTATAGGACCTAATGCAGCAAATGAGCCTATGTTATGGGGAAATTATAACGGAACACCAGTCAAGACCATTACAATTAAAGAGGGAATAGAATCCAAAACAGGATCAGATAAAATCTTTTATGATAAAGCCTGTGATCTGGTAGAAGATAAAGTAAATCAAACCTATTTTGATCAGATTTCTTTTGAGGGAAAAAAAGGAATGAAAGCGACTTACTGGAATAACCCAAACCGAGAAGGAAATAGTGTTATTTCAACGCAGATTACCAACCCCATAAAAATGACAACAGCAGGACAGCATGAGTTTGCATCCGGAGTTAAACTAGAAGGATTTTCTGCAAAATATGAAGCAGATTTCACATCAAAAGCAACTGATACGCTTGTATTTAAAACGGGAGCCACAGGATTTTTTGAACTATTGGTTGATGGAAAATCTATTGCAAAATACACAAACTGGAGAACGGTGCCAGGAAATATTCCGTTTCCTGTAGAAGCAGGTAAAACGTATAAAATTGAAATTCATTTTGCACAGTCAAACAGCTGGCAGGCGAATCTTGAGTTTGATTTTGGAAAAGAATTTGATATCAATTTTAACTCTTTAATCCAAAAGTTAAAAGGGATTGATACCGTGGTTTTTGTAGGGGGTCTTTCTACTTTACTGGAAGGAGAAGAAATGCCTGTTTCTTATCCTGGCTTCAAGGGAGGCGACAGAACTAATATTGAATTACCAGCCGTACAAAGGAAATGTCTAAAAGAATTGAAAGAGGCAGGAAAGAAAGTTGTTTTTGTAAACTGTTCTGGTTCTGCTATTGCTTTAACTCCTGAAACGTCTAGCTGTGATGCCATTTTGCAGGCATGGTATCCAGGAGAATCAGGTGGACAGGCTGTTGCCGATGTACTTTTTGGAGATTATAATCCTGCAGGAAAATTGCCTATATCATTCTACAGAAATTCAGAAATATTAGGCGATTTTGAAGATTATTCCATGAAAGGACGCACTTACAGATATACTACAGATGTATTGTTTCCTTTTGGTTTCGGTTTGAGCTATTCTAAATTTAGTATTGGAACAGGCAAATTGAGCAAGAGCAAAATGAAGTCAGATGAAAACATTCAATTGAATGTTCCTGTGAAGAATACAAGTAAACGCGATGGAACCGAAATTATTCAGGTATATGTTAAAAAAGTAAATGATATTGACGGTCCATTAAAAACATTAAAAGCGTTTAAACGTGTTGCTGTAAAAGCGGGAAACAAAGAAAACGTGCTAATAGATTTGCCAGCTTCTTCATTTGAATTTTTTGATGCATCATCTATGGCTGTTAAAGTAACTCCTGGCGAATATGAAGTGTATTATGGCACTAGTTCAGCAACAAAAGATCTTAAAACACTTAAAGTATTTGTACAGTAAGAAACAATTACGCTCTAGATATAAAAAAGTTTAAACCAAGAAGGTTTTGCGGTATTTCAGTATTAAACAAATAAAATTCAACATGTTTTTTAAACTTAAACTTATAGCTCCTTTTTTTCTGATATTTTTATTTGGTTTTAAAAGTATAGACAAAAGTTATATCCTAGAAAAAGACCGTCTTTTGATTCCTTTAAAAGAGGGAATGTTGCATATCATTCCTATAACGGAGAATTCGGTTAGAATTCAGTTACGTGCCGAAAATACAAAGGAACTGCAAGAGCTGATTTTGGTAGAGAAGTTTGGTGTACCTGTTTTTAAAGTTGCAGAAAACAATAAGGAAATTCAGTTAAAGACTAAAAGCTTAACAGTTGTATTTGATAAAGAGGAAAAAAGTTTAAAGTTTAAAGATAAAGAGGGAAAAATATTCTTAAGTGAAAAAAGCGCGGGTAGAAAAATGACGTTAAACGATGCAAACGAATATGCATCTTTTACAGTGGAACAACGTTTTGATTCGCCAGAAAACGAATTTCTTTTTGGTTTAGGCCAATTTCAAGACGGGCACTATAATCTAAGAAACGTCAGTCGAAAATTGACACAAGTAAATACTCAGATTGCTATTCCTTTTTTGTACTCCAATAAAGGATACGGAATTTTATGGCATCAGTATGGCTTAACAGAATTTAATCCGAATGACAATTTTATTGCGCTTTCTAAAGAGATTAAATCTTCTGAAAAAGGGAAAGAAGAAGAGGTGACAACAACTTCTGGCACTCAGAAAGTATTGCAGAAAGAAGTAGTTTACAAAGGGAAATTTAATTTAGAAAGAGAAGGACAATATTCTATTATGCTGGATTTGGGCGATATGGACAATAGGCATCTTGTTATAATTGACGATAAAAAAATAATAGATCAGTCCAATTTATGGTTGCCACCTACTGTTAGTAAGATTTTAGATCTAACAGCAGGAGAACATGAGGTTAAGATAATTTGCAATTCGGCTAATACGCCAAAGCTTTCTTTTAGAAAAACGGATAATTCCACTACTTTTCGATCAACTGTTGCTCAATGTCTGGATTATGTTGTTTTTAAAGGCAAAAATGCAGATGAGGTAATTGGTACCTACAGAACTGTTTCGGGTAAATCACCATTGTTGCCTTTATGGGCATACGGTTTTTGGCAGTGCCGTGAACGATATACTTCAAGCGATCATTTAATTAATACAATTAAAGAATTTCGAGCAAGAAAACTACCTGTGGATGTTATAGTTCAGGACTGGCAGTATTGGGGAAATAATGGCTGGGGTGTTCCTCAGTTTGATGAAAAAAACTATCCAAATCCGGCAGGTTTTATAAAAGAATTACATGATTTAAACGCCCGTTTTACTGTGTCGATCTGGTCAAACCCTGATAAAAATTCTGTTATAGGAAAACAATTTGATACAAAAGGACTGTATATTCCTAATACAAAATGGTTGGATTATTTTAATACTGAAACACAAGAAAGATATTGGAATACCTTAAATGATAATTTGTTTTCTAAAGGAGTAGACAGCTGGTGGATGGATGCAACTGAACCTGAAAACGATGCGCTCACTGGCACGGTAACACATCAGGGGCCGGGAGATTTTTATCGTCTTACTTATCCGCTTTTTGTTAGTCAGTCGGTTTATGAAGGCCAGCGAAAAACAAATCTTCAAAAGCGTGTAGCCATTTTGACCCGTTCAGCATTTGCAGGACAGCATCGATATGGAACCATAAATTGGTCAGGCGATATAGGTGGAAACTGGGATAGTTTTAAAAGACAGATTGTTTCGGGAATGAATTTTACTTTAACCGGAATGCCTTATTGGACAACCGATATTGGCGGTTTTTTTAGACCTGGCGCTGGACAATACACAGATGAAAATTTCCATGAATTATTAACCAGATGGTTTCAATGGGGAGCATTCAGCACGATTTTCAGAATTCATGGTTATCAGACCGAAACAGAGCCTTGGAAATATGGATCTAAAGTGGAAGAGAACATGAGAAAAATGCTAAATCTTCGCTATACGCTAATTCCTTATATCTACTCTGAAACTTCAAAAATAAAAGAGGGATCGACTTTTATGAGGGCTCTTGTAATGGATTTTCAAAATGATGAGAATGCAGTAAATCAGCCTTATGAATACATGTTTGGAAGTTCCATATTAGTGACTCCTATTACAGAAACAGGAATGAAACAATGGCAGGTTTACTTGCCTAAAGATACAAATTGGATAGACTTTTGGACTGGCAAAAGCTTTAAAGGAGGTCAAAAAATAGAAACAAATACTGAAATAAGTAAAATTCCACTATTTATAAAAGCTGGGGCAATTTTGCCTTTTGGCCCTGAAATGCAGTACACAGCTGAGAAAAAATGGGATGATCTTGAAATAAGAATCTACGAAGGAGCAGATGGTGAATTTACGCTTTACGAAGACGAAGGAGATAATTATAATTATGAAAAAGGATCTTATTCGTTAATTAAATTCGAGTGGAAAAATGCTGAAAAAAGATTGATAATAAATGCAGTTAAAGGATCATTTAAAGGCATGCTGAAGGCTCGAAAATTTAATATTGTTTTAATAGGTTCAAAATCAGAGGTAAAACCAATTGAGGTTGAATATTCAGGTAAAAAAGAAATTTTTAAATTATGAAAAAGAAATATTCATTATTGCTGGCTGTTTTTATAATTGGTTTGTATGTTAATGCGCAGTCTTATCAAAAAACAGAATTAGGATTGAAGACAGTTATCAATTCAACCGTAATTGAGATTCAGTTTTACAGCCCGCAAATTGTCAGAGTAGTAAAGTATCCTGAGAAAAATACCTTTGAGAAAAAGAGTTTATCGGTAATTAAAGAGGCTGAAAAAACAAAACTGGTTATAAGTAAAAACGGTAGAGCAGTTCAAGTTAAAAGTAAAGCAATGCAGGTAAACCTGAATTTGGATTCAGGAAGAGTTTTATTCGAATCTTTAGCTGGTAAAGTTTTATTAAATGAAAAAGAATCCGGAGCAGTGTTTACTGAGTTTAATGACACAGGCAATAAAACGTTCACCGTAAGTCAGTCATTTGTATTAGATCCAAAAGAGTCTATTTACGGTTTGGGAATACTTCAAAATGGAAAAATGTCGCAACGAAATCAAAAACTGCACATGGTTCAGAATAATACATGGGATTTTGTTACTTTTTTCCAATCTGACAAAGGCTACGGATTGTTTTGGGATAATTATTCCCCAACAGATTTCAATGATAATGCTGAAGAAACCTCTTTTAAGTCAGAAGTGGGTGATGGCATCGATTATTATTTCATGCTTGGGAACAACGCTGACGGTGTTATTGCCCAAATGAGGGAATTAACTGGTCGTGTTCCAATGTTTCCAAAATGGACTTTTGGTTTTTGGCAGAGTAAAGAACGTTATAAAAGTCAGAATGAAACAGTAGAGGTCGTTAAGAAATACCGCGATCTCGGTGTTCCATTAGATGGTATTATCCAGGATTGGCAATATTGGGGAGATAATTATCACTGGAACGCAATGAGTTTTCTAAACCCTGAATTTTCTAAACCTGAAGAAATGGTAAATGACATCCATAAGCTGAATGCACATCTTCTTATATCCATATGGTCATCTTTTGGTCCTGAAACGCCTCAATTTAAAGAAATGAAGGGAAAAAATATGCTGTTTGATTTTCAGACATGGCCGCAGTCTGGAAAAGACGTCTGGCCTCCTGATATGAACTATCCTTCTGGTGTAAAAGTGTATGATGCCTACAATCCAGAAGCAAGAGACATTTACTGGAATTATTTAAACAAAGGATTATTTTCTTTAGGAATAGATGGATGGTGGATGGATTCTACAGAGCCGGATCACTTAGATTTTAAACCAGAAGATTTTGATAATAAAACATTCTTGGGATCTTTCAGAAAAGTGCGAAATGCTTATCCGTTAATGACTGTTGGCGGGGTTTACGATCATCAGCGTAAGTTTTCATCATCAAAAAGGGTTTTTATTTTAACTCGTTCGGCATTTGCCGGCCAGCAGCGCTATGGAGCCAATACTTGGTCAGGAGATGTTAATTCTTCTTGGGAAACATTGCGCAATCAAATTCCTGCAGGGCTAAATTTCTCTCTTTGTGGCATTCCGTACTGGAATTCTGATATTGGCGGTTTTTTTGCAGGGAGCTATAATAAGAATTCAAATAATGGCTTTGGTGCAAAAAATCTGTCTTATCAAGAACTTTACGTACGATGGTTGCAATTTGGAGCCTTCACGCCAATGATGCGCTCTCATGGTACAGATATTCCAAGAGAAATCTATCAATTTGGAAAAAAGGGAGAACCCATTTATGATGCTATCGAAAAAACAATCCATTTGCGTTATAAACTGCTTCCCTATATCTATTCTCATGCTTGGAAAGTTACCAATGAAAGCTCGAGCTTGATGCGCGCCTTAGTTATGGACTTTGCAGATGAAAAGGTAAAAGATATGAACAATGAATATCTTTTTGGCCAGTCCATTTTGGTGGCTCCTGTCGTTAATGCGCAATATACTTCCGAAACAATTGTAAAAACAAATGAAGACACAGGGTGGAATAAAAAGGAAACAGCTGAATCTGTCAAAAATGAGATAGTAGATTTTAATCAGAAAAAAACAAAAAAAGTATACCTGCCGGCTGGATGTTTCTGGTATAACTTCTGGACAAACCAAAAATTCAGCGGTGGACAGGAGATTGTTCAGGAAACTGCAATAGACCAAATTCCTTTATATGTCAAAGCAGGAAGTATTATTCCATTTGGGCCAAAAGTTCAATTTGTGGAAGAAAAGAAATGGGATGATCTTGAAATTAGAATCTACGAAGGAGCAGATGGTGAATTTACGCTTTACGAGGATGAAGGAGATAATTATAATTATGAAAACGGAAAGTATGCAACAATAACGTTTAAATGGAACGATTTAAAAAAAATCCTAACCATCAATAAGCAACAGGGATCGTTTCCTGAAATGATAAAGCAACGCAGATTTAAAATTATAAAAATATCTTCAGATCACTTAGAATCAGATGTATCTGCAAAGAAATTGGAAAAAATAATTAGTTACAACGGAAATAAAATTTCGGTAAAGTTGTAAGGAATAATAAGGTATCAAATCATATAATTCAAAAATTTTTAAATTAAATATTATGAATAAAAGCACTCATAAAATTATAGTTTTCTGCTCTCTTATAATGATTTCTTTTCAAGGAATTGCTCAAAGTGATATTAAGCAAAAACCTATAATCCAGACGAAATATACCGCTGATCCAGCCCCAATGGTTTATAAGGATACTGTTTTTTTATATACTTCTCATGATGAAGATGATGCTACAGGATTCAAAATGCTTGACTGGCTTTTGTATACTTCAACAGATATGGTAAACTGGACAGATAGAGGAGCTGTAGCCTCTTTAAAAGATTTTAGCTGGGCAAGACAAGACAACGGAGCTTGGGCAATTCAGACTATTGAGCGTAATGGAAAATTTTATCTATATGCACCAATGCATGGAAATGGAATAGGCGTTTTAGTTTCAGATAGCCCTTATGGCCCTTTTAAAGATCCATTGGGGAAACGATTAATAGAAACTGACCATAAATGGAATGATATTGATCCATCCCCTTTTATAGACGATGATGGACAAGCTTATTTGTACTGGGGTAATCCGGATGTTTATTACGTAAAATTAAATGAGGATATGATCTCTTATTCTGGCGATGTGATAAAAGAACCAACTAAACCGAAGAATTATCAGGAAGGACCATGGATTTACAAAAGAAAAGGAAAATATTACCTGTCATATGCTTCAACCTGTTGTCCGGAAGGAATTGGATATGCTATGAGTAATTCCCCAACGGGACCATGGGAATATAAGGGAATGGTAATAGAAGCAAGCGATAAAACAAGAGGAAATCATCCAGGAATTATTGATTACAAAGGGAAATCATATGTTTTTGGACATAGTTATGATGTTTTAAAGAGAGAAACTTCCACCTTTTATGAAAGACGTTCAGTTGACTTGGATGAAATTGTTTATAATCCGGATGGAACAATAAAAACGTTGTCTTACTTCTCGGTTGATGGACCTGCTGCAGTAGGTGACATTAATCCTTTTAAGCGTGTTGAAGCTGAAACGATTGCCTGGAGCGAAGGAGTAAAATCGAATAAAGATGAGAAAAGAGGAGTTTTTATAACTCAAATAGACAATAATGATTACATTGAAGTTAAAGCGGTTAATTTTAAGAAGTCGCCAAAGGCCTTCTTAGTAAATGCATCTTCTGTTTCGGGAGGCAAAATAGAAATACGTTTAGATGGCAAAGACGGGACACTTTTAGGAGTATGCGATATAAAAAATACTGGTGGCCAGGATAATTGGAAAGACTTCACCTGTAAGGTCAAAAAGGTAAAAGGTCTTCAAAATATCTTTTTTGTATTTAAAGGAGAGGGAAAATCAATGTTTAATTTAGATTGGTGGACTTTTAAATAATTTTTACCTCAAATTCAAAAAATATAAATAGTTAATAAATCATTTTAAAAATGTATTTCAAAAAAATAAAATTTTTAGCCACTTTTATTATTCCTATAATTGGATTTTCTCAAAACCCTATTGTACAGACAAGTTATACCGCAGATCCAGCTCCAATGGTTTACAACAATAAACTGTATTTATATACTTCGCATGATGAAGATGGTTCTACGTGGTTTACTATGAATGACTGGAAGCTGTATACTACAGAAGATATGGTGAATTGGACAGACCATGGCGCTGTATTATCTTATAAAGACTTTAGCTGGGCCAAAATGAATGCATGGGCAATTCAATGTATAGAAAGAAAAGGTAAATTTTATTTGTATGCCCCAATTACAGACAATCAAGGCAGAAATGGCATTGGAGTAGCGGTATCAGACAGTCCTTATGGGCCATTTATAGATCCGTTGGGAAAACCTCTGATACAAAATAGCAATGCCGATATTGATCCCACAGTTTTTATAGACGATGACGGGCAGGCTTATTTGGCGTGGGGCAATCCAGTTTGCCATTATGTGAAATTAAATGAAGACATGATATCATATAGTGATGAAATAAAAATATTTCCCAATACAATTGAATCATTTGGAAAACGTATAGGAAAAGAAGATCCACGAAGACCGACAACTTATGAAGAAGGTCCATGGCTTTACAAGAGAAACAAATTGTATTATCTGTTTTTTGCCGCAGGACCTATATCGGAACATATTGGTTATTCTACGAGTAAAAGTCCTGTCGGCCCATGGAAATATGAAGGTATTGTAATGCCTACACAAGGCGGAAGTTTTACCAACCATCCTGGTGTGGTGGATTTTAAAGGGAAGACTTATTTCTTTTATCATAATGGCGCTTTGCCAGGTGGAGGTGGTTTTACAAGATCTGTAGCTGTCGAAGAGCTTTCGTTTAATTCTAATGGAAAAATCAAAGAATTGAATATGACTGAGGGTATTATAAAAGGGATTGGCACTTTGAATCCTTATGCGAAGTCAGAAGCAGAAACTATGGCTTGGTCAAAAGATGTAAAGTCAATGCAGAATAAAGAGGTCGGAGTTTTTATAACGGCCATGAAAAATGATGCCTATACAAAGGTAAAAGGGGTTGATTTTCGTGATTCTGGCGCTTCAAAATTTACGGCACGTGTTGGCACTACTCATAATGGTAATGTCTCAATGGAAATAAGACTTGACTCTATTGATGGAGAATTGGTGGGAACAGTAAAAGTTCCTATGACTGGAGGAAATGACAGATGGGCTTTAGTTACAACAGATATTAAAAAAGTTACAGGAGTTCATGATCTTTTTTTTATATTTAAAGGAAATGCCGCGGAAAAAATAATGTACTTTGATTATTGGATGTTTTCTAAACAATAATTTTAATGACACTAAAAAACAATTATTAGCCAAAAATAAATTTTCAAACTTATGAATCTTAAAAGTATCATATTCTTATGTTTAGTAAGCTTTTTTAAACTAAACGCCCAATCCATAATTAAAAGTCCAGACGGAAAACTGGCAGTCTCAATTGCTTTAAATAATGGAATGCCTCAGTATAGTGTTACCTATAATGGAAAAATATTTATCGAAAAATCGCCTCTAGGTCTAAAAACAAATGTTGGGGATTTCAGCTCTGGATTGATTTTAGAGACAAATATCAGACAAAATAAAATTGACGAATCCTATCAGTTGCGCAACATAAAAAAAAGCGACATTCGCTATGTGGCGAATGAAGCAGTTTTTTCGTTTACCAAAGAAGGGAAATCAGCGTTAGATGTGATATTTAGAGTAAGCAATAATAATGTTGCATTTAGGTATAAATTGTATCCGCAAAAAGAAACCCTTTCTTGCGTGATTCAGGCAGAAGCTTCGGGTTTTTTACTGCCAAAAGGAACTACTACATTTCTTTGTCCACAAAGTAATCCAATGACTGGATTTGCAAGAACAGCCCCTAGCTATGAAACTTCCTATACACTAGACGATTCCATGGGAAAAAATGGATGGGGAAATGGATACACCTTTCCATGCCTGTTTAGGGTAAATGACAGCGGATGGGTCTTGATTTCTGAAACAGGAGTAGACAGCGGCTATTGCGCAAGCAGACTGATTGGTCGTGAAAACGGATTATATACCATTGGATTTCCGATGCCGAGGGAAAACAACGGAAATGGGACAGCAGCGCCGGGAATCCCGCTTCCGGGAGAAACGCCGTGGCGTACTGTTACTATTGGAGAAACATTGGCGCCTATTGTCGAAACCACGATTCCGTTTGACC
>NZ_FOMH01000009.1:47288-336320 GCF_900112575.1 Flavobacterium phragmitis | reverse complement strand
GGTCAAACGGAATCGTGGTTTCGACAATAGGCGCCAATGTTTCTCCAATAGTAACAGTACGCCACGGCGTTTCTCCCGGAAGCGGGATTCCCGGCACTGCTGTCCCGTTTCCGTTGTTTTCCCCCGGCATCGGAAATCCAATGGTATATAATCCGTTTTCACGACCAATCAGTCTGCTTGCGCAATAGCCGCTGTCCACTCCTGTTTCAGAAATCAAGACCCATCCGCTGTCATTTACCCTAAACAGGCATGGAAAGGTGTATCCATTTCCCCAGCCGTTTTTGCCTACAGCATCATCCAACGTATAGGAAGTTTCATAGCTAGGGCCTGTTCTGGCAAATCCAGTCATTGGATTGCTTTGCGGACAAAGAAATGTGGTGGTTCCCTTAGGCATCAGAAATCCCGAAGCCTCTTCCTGAACCACGCAGGAGAGCGTTTCCTTCTGCGGATATACTTTATATCTGAATGCCAGATTATTGTTGCTCACCCTAAAAATTACATCCAAAGCAGGCCTGCCGTCTTTTGTGAATGAAAAAACAGCTTCATTGGCCGTATAGTGAACATTGCTTTTCTTAATATTGGGTAATTGATAGGATTCGTCGATTTCCTGGTTGACGTTTTTTTCCAAAGACAATCCTGTACTGAAATCCCCCGCATTGGTTTTTAAGCCTAATGGCGATTTTTCTATAAAGTTTTTTTCATTGTATGCTACACTATACTGGGGCATTCCGTTGTTTGCAGAAACCCACACCGCAAGCTTTCCGTCCGGACTTTTTACCACAGATTGCGCATTTAGTTTAAAGAAACTTACAAGCAATAAACATATGCTAAATTTTATATTCATAATTATAGAGGTTGGTTAGTCAGTTTACTTTTGATTTCAAGATGATTCTGAACAGCTGCCTCTTCTCGTAATCCTTGATTAGGGCTGTTCAGTACTCCAGCTTTGAAACTTCACAGATGCTAATGTACTCTTTACTTTGAATGCTCAAAAACAATAATACATTTCCACCAGCCATAAAATACATTCCGCCCCCCCTTTACAGCAACCAAAAACACGATGATACATAAGAGCCTCTCAAACAACACATTTACGCCCCTTGTCCTTTTACATTAAAAGATACTTTTACATCCCAGCATAATCAGCTGGCAATACAACCTGAATAAGCCTCATGCAGTCACTAAAAAATGCAGATTGCCACTTGACTTTTACAGCTTGCAATCTTTTGAAACCCATTTGAAATTTAGCTCGACGCTGGATATACTAAATTCCAGATCGGGAAAAACATAAATCACAAAAACTGCTAATTATCATATAAACTATCCTTAACCAAAAAACATGAAAAAAAACACAATCGCTTTAGGTCTTTCCGCCGGATTGCTCTTGGCATCGTGCGCTGTCAAAAATTACACCAAAACAAATGACAGTGTGTTTATAGACTTGAAACCAAACGCAGAAAACCAATTAAGCAGGCTGCATCTGCAGGTTTTAGGCAATGATCTGATACATGTTGCTGCTTCAGCCAAAGAATCTGTGAAAGATTCCAGTCTGATTATTGTTCCCGGCCAGCAAACTGTTCCCTTCCAGATCAGTCAATTAAAAGACTCCATTAAACTCGCAACGAAGACCTTAAATGTAATGGTTTCTGCAAAAGATGGAGGAATCAAGTTTAAAGATAAAAACGGCAAAATGCTGTTGGCTGAAAAAGCAGGCGGCGGCAGGACTTTTCTTCCTATAGAGGCTGACCAGACAAAAGGCTATACGGTGCGACAGATATTTGAATCGCCTAAAGATGAAGCATTCTATGGATTGGGACAGCATCAGTCGGATGAATTCAATTACAAAGACAAAAGCGAAGAGCTTTTCCAATACAATACCAAGGTATCGGTCCCTTTTATTGTATCAAATAAAAACTATGGGCTTTTATGGGACAGCTATTCCCTAAGCCGATTTGGAGACAGCCGTCCTTATGAGCAGTTAAACAAGGTTTTCAAATTATATGGGAAAAATGGAGAACCGGGCTTCTTAACGGGAACCTACAGTACACAAGAGAAGAAAAATGAACCGCTCATCCGTCAAGAGCAGTCTATTTTTTTTGAAGACGTTAAAAGCATTAAAAATCTGCCAACAGATCTGCCTTTAAAGAATGCCAGTGTTGCTTATGAAGGAGAAATCGAAGCGCCGCAAGACGGAGAATATAAATTTACTTTATATTATTCCGGATATGTAAAAGTCTATCTAGACAATCAATTGGTGGTTCCTGAGCGATGGAGAACAGCTTGGAATCCTAACAGCTACAAATTCTCTATGAATCTGAAAGCAGACAAGCGCACTGCTTTAAGAATAGAATGGAAACCAGACGGTTCAACATCGTATTGCGGATTAAGGGTAAGAACACCTCAATTGGCTGAGGAAAAAAACAGCCAGGTCTGGTGGAGCGAAATGAACAAAAAAATCGATTACTACTTTATTCATGGCAATTCCATGGACAGCATAATCAAGGGCTATAGAACCTTGACGGGAAAATCCCAAATCATGCCTAAATGGGCAATGGGTTATTGGCAGAGCCGCGAGCGATACAAAACCCAGGATGAAATCTTAAGCAATTTAAAAGAATTCAGAACGCGCCAGATTCCAATTGATAATATAGTTTTAGACTGGAATTATTGGGAAGATGATGCATGGGGAAGCCACAAGTTTGATCCTAAGCGTTTTCCTGATCCAAAAGCCATGACAGACTCCATCCATTCGATGAATGCCAAAATGATGATCTCCGTCTGGCCTAAATTTTATAAAACCACAGACCACTTTAAAGAATTCGACCAAAAAGGATGGATGTATCAGCAGGCCATTAAAGACAATGTACGCGACTGGGTTGGCCCGGGTTATGTAGGCTCTTTTTATGACGCTTATGCAAGCGGTGCACGCAAACTGTTTTGGAAGCAGATTTATGAAAATTTATATCCTATAGGAGTTGATGCATGGTGGATGGATGCAAGTGAACCTAACGTATTGGACTGCACAGATATGGAGTACCGTAAAAAATTGCAGGGACCAACCGCTTTAGGGTCTGCAACAGAGTATTTCAACACTTACGCCCTAATGAACGCCGAAGCAATATATGACGGACAAAGGGCTGTAGATCCTAATAAACGTGTATTTCTTTTAACTAGATCAGGTTTCGCTGGACTGCAGCGTTACTCAACAGCAACCTGGAGCGGAGATATTGCAACGAGATGGGAAGATTTGAAAGCGCAGATTTCGGCAGGCCTTAATTTTGCCGCAAGCGGTATTCCGTACTGGACGATGGATATAGGAGGATTTTGCGTTGAAGACCGCTATTTGAGCGCACAGCAGCAATATGACAAAAATGGAAATGAAAATTCCGACAGTAAAGAATGGCGCGAATTAAACACGCGCTGGCATCAGTTTGGGGCATTTGCTCCTTTATACCGTTCCCATGGGCAATTTCCGTATCGCGAACCTTGGAACATCGCTCCAGAAGGCCATCCTGCCTACGAATCAATTGTATTTTATGACCGTCTGCGCTACAGACTAATGCCATACATCTATACTATGGCCGGTATGACGCATTTTAACGATTATACCATTATGCGCCCTTTGGTGATGGATTTTCAAAACGATAAAAATGTCGTCAACATCAGCAGCCAATTCATGTTTGGTTCTTCTTTTATGGTGTGCCCCGTTTACCAATATGGAGCCAGAAAAAGAGAAGTGTATCTTCCTTCCGGCACAAACTGGTATGATTTTTATACGGGCAAGCATCAGTCAGGAGGACAGACTCTACAGGCTGACGCTCCTTATGGACGCATTCCCCTCTTTATTCCTGAAGGCGCCATAGTTCCCGTTGGCCCTGAAATCCAATACACCGATCAGAAACCTGCTGATAATGTGGTGTTGTATGTTTATAAAGGCCGCGACGGAAGCTTTACCTTGTATGAAGATGAAGGCGTTAACTACAATTACGAAAAAGGCAATTATGCCACGATAAGCTTCAATTATGATCAAAAAAATGAAACTTTAACCATTGGCGAGCGCAAAGGAGATTTTAAAGGCATGCTAAAAGACCGAAAATTTAAAATCATCGCTGTCGATCCATCTAATCCGAAAACATTCCTTTCAGATGCTTCTGGAAAAGAAATCAATTATAACGGAACGCTTCAAGCCATTAAAATTTAATTATCCTAAAACAACCACATCGAGCATCCGCATTAAGACAACTTAATGAAGATCTCGATGCAAGTGAGAAAAATATAGATCCATGAAATTAAAAAAATATATCATTTATTTATTGCTGCTGTTCTCAACAGGCATAATGGCACAAAAGTCCCCAGTCTTCTTTCCTAAAGAAAACCTGATGGCAATGGGGATCTATTACTATCCGGAACATTGGAATAAAAAAGACTGGGAAAGAGATATCAGCAACATTTCCAAGATTGGTTTTGAGTTTATCCATATAGCGGAATTCGCTTGGATAGAGATGGAACCCGAAGAAGGAAACTACCAATTTGAATGGCTTGATGAAGTGATAAATCTTGCCGGAAAATACAAGTTAAAGGTTATTCTAGGCACTCCTACAGCAATCTCGCCTGTCTGGATGGGCATTAAATATCCTGAAATCTATCTGATGGACAGCCATTACCAAAGGGCTGAGCACGGAACAAGAGCACAGCAGTCCTTGAGCAATCCCGTATGGAGAAATTTTTCTAAAAACTTAATCGCCAAATTGGCGGCACGCTACGGCCATAATCCAAATGTAATGGGATGGCAGCTCGACAACGAACCGGAAGCCAAAGAAGATTACAGCCCTTCCTCACAAGATGCTTTCCGCAATTGGTTGGAAAGTAAATACCGCACCATAAGCGCTTTGAATAATGCATGGGGAACTGCCTTTTGGAGCCAGATCTACAGCAGTTTTGGCCAGATTAAAATTCCAAATGCAAATCTTGTTGGATGGTGGGGAATCAATCCGCATGCCTTGCTGGACTTTAAACGATATACTGCCGATACGCAGGCCGACTTTTTAGATTTTCAGGCCGACATTATCAGGCCTTTAATTGCTAAAAATCAATTTGTAACAACAAATTATACCGCTACTACTCCATCAGCAGATCCAAGAAGAACAAAAAAACTCGATTTTAATGCTTTTACCAGTTATCCGAATAAGGGGGTTCCTAATATAGGAGAAAAGGGTTTTCGTCTTGGCGATCCCGGGGAACTTTCCTTTGCACTGAGTTTTTTCAAAACTAAAGACAACATTTCTGGCATAATGGAACTCCAGCCTGGTTTTGTCAACTGGGGAAATGTTAATCCTTTGCTTCAGCCTGGAGCGGTGCGCATGTGGCTTTATCATTGTATGGCTGAAGGAATGTCCTTTGCGTGCTCCTATCGTTACCGTCAGATAAATTACGGCGCTGAACAATACCACAGCGGGATTACCAAACTTGATGGAACCACCCTATCGCAGGGAGGAAAAGATTACCAGCAGACCATGCAGGAAATGAAATCATTGAGAAAGGCTTATAATCCCAAGGCGGTAATGCCTAAAGAAATACAGGCTCGAAAAACTGCCTTATTATGGAATTATGACAATTTGTGGAGCATGGGACGCCAAGGGCAGACAAGCCAATGGAATACCCTGGCTTTTTTCCAGAAATATTTGGAAATCGTGAAATCATGCGGCGCGCCGGCAGAAATAATCTACGAAAACGAGCCATTAGATTCTTATAAGCTGGTGATTGCCCCTGCTTATGAGCTGGCAGACGAGAAACTTATCATTAAATGGACAGAGTATGTAAAACAAGGCGGGCATCTAATCTTAACGGTGCGCACCGCCGTTAAGGACCAAAACGGACATTTGTTTAAGGAGTGGGGAAATCCGATATACGGCCTAATAGATGCCAAAATTGAAGATTTCGACCATCTTCTGCCCTATGCAAAAGGCACAATCCAAGGTTTCGGAAAGGACTATTACTGGAATAACTGGGCAGATCTAGTAAAAGCCAATAAACCTGAAAATGTGCTTGCCAAATATACCAATCAATTTTACGCAGGTACAGCATCTGTCGTAACCAACAAAATAGGAAAAGGAACCGTTACTTATATTGGCACTGACACAGACGATGCCCAACTTGAAAAGGACGTTCTGCAGCATGTATACAAGCAGGCTGGAATTGCTGTTGAACAATATCCTAAAGGTGTCTACATCAATTGGCGTGACGGTTTTTGGATCGCGGTAAATTATTCTTCAGAAGATTATCAGATAGAAAAAATATCCGGTACGGCAAATATAATGATTGGCGGCAAAACTTTGCCTCCAGGCGGTGTAACAGTTTGGCAGCAATAATTTTTTTTAAACAATTACAGCCTTTGAGCATCCCTGCAACTCTTGCTGCAGATTTAATGCTAACTATAAATTTAAACCAACCAAAATGAAAAAAAAATTAATCACTTTGCTTTTTGCGCTGAGTTTATGCGCAAATGCTAATGTAAAAATGCCGCTGCTTTTTAGCGACGGAATGGTCTTACAGCGCAATAAACCCATTTCTGTTTGGGGCTGGGCCGATTCAGGAGAAAAAATTGAGGTCGCTTTTAATAAACAGATCCAAAGAACCAAAGCAGGCAAAAACGGAAAATGGCTTTTATACCTAAAGCCTGAAAAGGCAGGCGGGCCTTTCAAAATGACGATTAAAGGAAAGAACAGCATTACCATTGAGAATGTTCTGGTCGGAGAAGTCTGGATCTGCAGCGGACAGTCTAATATGGAATGGACCGTTGGCCAAGCTCAGAATGCTGATTATGAAATCAGTCAGGCTGATAATCCGTTGATACGACAATTTTTAGTGGACAAAGATTTAAATTCGACCCCTAAAGAGGAGCTCAAAGCTGGAAGCTGGAAAGAAAGCAGCAAAAAAAATACGGGCGCCTTTACAGCAGTTGGCTATTTTTTTGCAAAAAAAGTGTACAATGAATCAAAAATCCCGGTCGGAATAATAAATGCTTCTTGGGGAGGCACGTGCTCAGAAACCTGGACCAGCAGGGAAGCTTTTGAAAAAAGCCCTGAGTTCAGCAGCATGACTGCCGATCTTCCAAAAGGCACAATGGATTCATTTCTAAAAAATAAACTGGATGCACTTACAGCAAAAATTGAAGCTCTTCAAAAATCTAAAATAACTTCAAACTCGGAAAGCCAGTACAAAACAGCAAGCTTTGATGACAGCGCGTGGCCAGAAATACATGCCCCGCAATTGTGGAACCAGCAATTAGGCAGTTTAGACGGCACGGTCTGGATGCGCAAGTCTTTTATGATTTCAAAAGAAGATGCCAGTAAAGAAGCTTTACTGGAGCTAGGCAAAATAGACGATGAAGATCTTTCCTATGTAAATGGAATTGAAGTGGGGAAAAATACCCAATGGGACAAAAAAAGAATATACAAAATACCTGCTGGAACGCTTGAAGAAGGCATTAACACGGTTGCAGTGCGAGTGACGGATTACAGCGGAGGGGGTGGCATTTTTGGCGATGAGGCTGATTTAAAACTAACTGTAGGCAGTACAATCGTGCCGCTTGCAGGAAAATGGAAATTTCAGGTTACAGAGATCAAAACAGACCTTTCTCCAAACAGCTATCCCTCCCTTCTTTACAACGCCATGATCAATCCTTTGGTTCCCTATTCTTTTCAGGGTGTACTTTGGTATCAAGGCGAGGCCAATGCTACACGTGCCGAACAATATAAAAAAGCTTTTCCGTTATTGATCAATGACTGGAGGACCAAATGGAATCAAGGTGATTTTCCTTTCTTTTTTGTCCAGCTGTCTTCTTTTAATGAGTTTGGAGGAAACAGCGGTGTTGGCAGTTATTGGGCAGAATTAAGAGAAGCCCAGGTTTTCACCCTTAACAATGTTGCCAATACCGGCATGTGCGTTACTGCAGATATTGGAGATCCAAAAGATATTCATCCAAAAAACAAACAGGACGTTGGATATAGACTGGCCGCCATTGCTTTGAATAAAGTGTATGGCAAAGGAAATGTTTTCAGCGGACCAGCATACAAATCTATGGAAACAAAAGCCGATCAGGCACTCTTAACATTTGACAATGCCGAAAGCGGATTAACGGTTCATGATAAATACCAGTATGTAAAAGGATTCGAAATTGCAGGATCCGATCACATTTTTCATTATGCCAAAGCCCAAATAAAAGGCAGTCAGCTTTTGGTCTGGAGCGATCAGGTACAAAATCCGCAAGCTGTACGCTACGGCTGGGCTGACGATGCTAGCGACTGTAATTTGTACAATGCAGAAAATTTTCCTGCTGTTCCTTTCCGAACAGATGACTGGAATACCATCTCAAGAGGCATTAAATACAGCTTTGAAAAATAAATATCATTAATAAGCCAAGCGTATTGCACATTTCAAATTTCACTATCGATTCTAAAAGAAAGCAAAATCGATAGTGATTGAAATAATGATTGTGATTTTACATAAAAACAGCCCTTTTGATACTGCAGCTGCAGATAAATGATTAATTTAGACCGAATGAAAAAGCATAAAGCCCTCTTATTATTTCTTGCTGTTTTTGGAATAATTTCGTTCCAGAGCATTCTAGCGCAGTCCAATTATATTTTTCACCAATTAAAAACCAGCGAAGGATTTTCGAGCACCAATGTCAAGACATTTCTAAGGGACAGCTATGGTTTTTTATGGATTGGCACTGAAACCGGGCTTAATAGATATGATGGCTACGAATTCAAGGTTTACACTACCAACTCTAAAAAGCCCAACAGCCTAATTTCAAACGATATTTTAGGCCTTCAAGAAGACGGCATGGGCAATATATGGGTCAATTTTGGACATGATAATGCAATATACAACAGAGACAAGGACTGCTTTATCACGGACATCGCTTCTGTGCTAAACCAGCTGCACATTCGCGCAGACAGCAACTGTAAAATTTATGTGGACAAAAAAAAGAATTTATGGGTTTTCAATAAAAAAAATATTTCTTTCTACGACATAAAAAAAAGGCATACTTCCATCTTTACCGGCGTAAGAATCGAAGCCCCTTTTTTCATTAGCTTAACAGATAATGGCGAGTCTGTATATTGCGTTGAAAATTCTCAAAAATGCTGGCAGTTAAACAGTACTACAGGTCATATTAAAACTATTGAACTCCCGGTTTCCAGCAGAAGAAATGGAACTGATGAATGGCATATCGCTTTCCTGGACAGCAGCAACGCATTATGGACCTATCTCAACAATAGTCCCAATGAAGTTTTCTATCGCGATTATCAGACGAAAAAATGGAGCTCTATAACATTAAAATCCAGTGTAGACAGCGACATTAATTTCGTTAGCAGCATTATCGAAAATAAACCGGGCGAAATATGGATTGGAACAGACCATAAAGGGCTTTTTATTTTTGACAAGTCAAAAAACAGCATAACAAACTGTGTTCAAAACCCAAACAAAGACAATTCTCTGCCATCCAACAATATAACCTGCATGTATCACGACAACGATAGGACCATCTGGATTGGACACAGCAAAAAAGGGCTTTCTTTTTTTAATGAAAGCTTTAAAAACTTCATCAATTTCAAACACCCCGAATGCTCTGACATCAGCACCATAATGGAGGATCACAACGAAGATCTCTGGATTGCAACAGACGGAAAAGGACTTTTTAAAAAAGATAAAAAATCAGGAAATACTTCTCGAATTCCATTTCCCAAAGCAGCGATCACCTGTTTATTGGAGGATCGCAAAAACCGCATTTGGATCGGCACTTATCAAAATGGGCTGTTTTGCTGGCAAAATGGCGTAATAAGCCAATATACCACAAAAAACAGCAAACTAAGCAACAACAATGTCTGGAACTTAAAACAGGACCGTTACGGAAATATCTGGATAGGGTCTATGGGAGGAAAAATACAGCAGCTTCTGTCCGATGCCACTAGTTTTGATTCTGTGGTTTCTGTATTTGAAGATCAAGTCTTTGCACTCGATATGTTTTACGATTCAGGCGATGAGCTTCTGCTGGGCACAGGTTACGGGCTTTTCAATATTGATATCACCAACAATAAGAACGTCGTATCGTATGGCAATAAAAAAGGAACGCAAAAATTCAAACACTTTCAGATTTCTACGGTCTACAAAGACAAACACAATATTTTGTGGATTGCCCATAATGATGGACTCAATATCTGGGATCCGAAAAAAGATACCATTTATTACTTCAACAAATCAAATGGCCTTTGCGACAATTCTGTCAGCGGCATATTGGAAGATAACCGAAATAACATCTGGGTTACAACCCCTAATGGACTTTCCATTTTAACTGTCAGTTATGATGTGAACGATAATTTATCCATAAGCAGTAAAAACTATTCGGTTAAGGATGGACTGATGGATAATTATTTTAACAAACATTCTATACTGCAATTAAGAAACGGTGATATTTTGCTTGGCAATCTGGACGGATATACCATAATCAATCCAAACAAGCTGCTAAAAGAAAACAGGCCGGTTTCAAAAATTATTTTTACAGGGCTAACTCTTGGGAATCAGATTATAGAGGTCGATTCTATCTATAATGGACATAAGTTGCTGCAGCATTCTACGGAACTGCTTTCCAAGCTTACCTTAATGCACGATGACAGGCTCATTACCCTTAAGTTTACGAGCACGGATTTATTAAATGCCGATAAGGTCAAGTATTTTTACAGGATTGAAGGGTTTAATTCGGAATGGATTCCTATCCAGGACAATAAAATTGCAATTTCTGCCCTGCCAGCCGGCAATTACAAGCTTTTGGTAAAAGCGTATGATAATGCTTCGGGTTGGAACGATAATATCAAAGTCCTAGCGTTGAACGTACTGCCTCCTTTTTACCTAACTATATGGGCTTATCTTTTTTATGGACTAACGATCGCGGCCCTAATATGGTATACCGTGCGCAGATCAAAAATCCGCCATCATTTAAAATTAGAAGAACAGCGAGAAAGAATGAACCGCGAGAAGGAATGGCAGATTAACGAAATGAAACTGAACTTTTTCACCAACATAAGCCATGATCTGAGAACTCCCCTAACCCTTATCATAACACCTCTGCAGGTGCTCTTGAATGATGCTATGGATGAGATTATGAGAAAGAAAATAAATGTCATACATAAAAATGCGCAGCAGCTTCTTTCCTTGATCAATTCGCTGCTGGATTTCCGCAAATTAGATGCAGGAATCGTCAGTCTAAACTTAAAGGCATCCGAATTTGTAAGTTTCGCCGAGGATATCTGCAGTTCGTTTAATGTGTATGCCGCTGAACGCAATATCCAATTATCTTTAGAAAGCGAAATAGACAGCCTGCTTATGGAATTTGACAAGGATAAGATACAAAAAACACTTGCCAATCTGCTTTCTAATGCTTTTAAATATACTCCCGATGGAGGAAAAATTCAGGTAGAAATTAGCCGGGACGATACTCAAGTCTGCGTCAAAGTTCGAGACACTGGCCCGGGGATCAACGATAAGGATAAACCCCTTGTATTTGAGAGATTTTATCAAGGCGAACAGAGCCAGAATGAAACCGGCAGCGGTCTTGGACTCCATATTGCAAATGAATACATACGTCTTCATGGAGGCATCATAACCATTGAAGATAATATTCCGCATGGTTGTGCATTTACCTTTAAGATCCCAATTAGAGAAAGCTCTGAAAAGAATTTGATGCTTGGTCCTGCTGCGATCGATATTCCAAGCATTGAAGAGGAAAAAACAGAAAGTCCTGCCCAGCAGCTCGTTCTTTTTGTGGATGACAATAAAGACCTGTGCGAATTTATAGAAGACAACCTTAAAGATGACTTTACGGTGCTGACGGCCCATAATGGTCAAGAGGCCATTGAACTGCTGCAGAAACACAATATTACGGTTATTGTAAGTGATGTAATGATGCCTGTTATGGATGGCATTGAGTTTTGCAAATTGGTAAAAACCAATATCTACTGGTCACATATTCCTGTAATTCTGCTAACTGCGCGCACTGCTGAGGAATATCAGATAGACGGACTGAAATATGGAGCAGATGATTATATCACCAAACCTTTTAATATTCATATTCTCAAACTTCGAATTAATAAATTTATCGAATGGACCAAAAAGAGCCATGCCGCATTCAAACAAAAAATAGACGTTAATCCGCAGGAGATTACCATTACCTCTCTAGATGAGATTTTTATCGAAAAAGCCATAAAAGCGGTAGAGCAGCATATCAGCAGCACGGAATTCTCTGTAGAGAATCTAGGAGACATTTTAGGCTTGAGCCGAGGGCATCTGTACAAAAAACTGATGTTCATAACAGGCAAAGGCCCTGCCGAATTCATCCGTACAATCCGATTGAAAAGAGGACGACAGCTTCTGGATAAAAGCCAGCTGCAGGTTTCGCAGATAGCCTATGAAGTCGGATTTAATTCCCCGAAAAGATTCTCAAAATACTTCCGCGAAGAATTTGGCTTGTCTCCTTCCGAGTATCTAAAACTTCATAAGAAACTATAAAAACAACCCAATAAAAAAGCAGCCTTTAATCCTATTAAGGCTGCCTTTTTTTATTTTCTATATACGTTTTATCTAAAAGCGTTTCAAAAACGGCTGCAAACTGCTTAAAAGAATATTTATTTAAAAATATGCTGCGAGAAAAGATACAGATTGTTCGCCCATTCTATATCATCGTGCGCATTGCCATCTACATGCCACACATGAGGCACTTGATTTGCTTTTAGGCAGCCATGAATGCGCTGGCTCACATTGAAAAGCCAGTCTTTACTTCCACAAGAAACCCATAACACTTTAAGATCTTTTCTTGCCCCTTTTAAGTCAGGCACAAGCTTAAGAGTCGAAAGCCCTCCTACTTCATTTGTATTGGGAGCTGAAGAAAAGCCTCCAATAAAAGCAAAAGTATCGATATGGGAAAGGCCAATATTCAAAGATTGCCCGCCTCCCATAGACAAACCTGCTAAAGCTCGCTGCTCTCGATTGCGGTATACGGCATAATTTGATTCAATATACGGAATGATATCCTCCAGCAGATCTTTCTCAAAAGATACTCCATAACTCTTATAACCAATTTCTTTCTCCTTCCCTTGGTCAGGGGCTGGATTTTCAACAGTGATGCTTGAGTTGCAGTTGGGAAAAATCACCAGCATTGGCTTGATTTTTCCGTCACGGATTAAATTATCTATAACATCCTGGGCACGAATCCAATCCGTCCATTGCCCTTTATCTGAATTAAGGCCGTGGAGCAGATAAAGCACCGGGTATTTTTTATCAGCTGCATAACCTGCAGGGGTGTAGACTGCCATTTCGCGGCGCGTGCCCAATGTTTTGGAATTGTACTGGACCACAGTAAGTTTTCCCGAAGCCAGTTCCGCATGCCTGTCCCTGAACCCTGCAGGCGGATTCGGAAATGCCGGTTTGTCGTCGGCATTGAATACTATGGGCTGCAGGTTTAATTCCTTATCTGCGGCATTCTCTGTTTGGGAGTGTCCTATAGACCAACAGGCCAGGGCCAGCATAGCAATTAAAAATGGTTTGTTTTTCATTTTTTATCTTCTTTGTAGTAGTTGTTTATAATGTGCCAAGCTTTTTTCTTTTCTCCATTTTCAGAGATCAATCCTTTCCTATTATATCCCTTCTGATACACGGGGTGCATCCTTCCCAATGATCTGTAATCATACAACAGCCATGGGCAGACGCCTCTTAAATTTGGAACAGTGTTAAACATTTCAATCTGATTTTTATAAACCTGCTCCTGATATCCTTCAGACCAGTAGGCGGCTTGATCTGCAGGAACATTTCTGGCTCCATATAATGCCTCTGCTCCAAATTCAGAAATAAACACGGGTTTATTAGAAAAATCTATTTTCCACTTCACTTCTGAAGGTTTTCCTTGCCAAGGAATATACCAGCCTATATACTCATTAAGAGCAACTAAATCAGAATAGTTGTAAAGCGGATCCCAAACATGAAATGCATTATTGGCATAACCTTGCGTATTGATAACATGGGTAACCAATCGTGTAGAATCGATCGCTTTACATTCTTTTGTTAAATCAATAAGCGCTTTATCTCTATTTGGAGTGCCGGGATATGTTTCGTTCGAAAGGCTCCAGACCACAACTGCACATCGGTTTTTGTCTCTAGCAATCATTTCCTGCAGCATATGCCGCATCTTGTGGGGAACCAAACTGTCGGAAAACTTAATATTCTGATAGATCGGAAGTTCGCTCCACACCATCAGACCCATTTTTTCAGCTTCTTCAACCATGTCTTCATTGTGCGGATAGTGTGCCAATCTCACTAAATTACATCCTAGCTCTTTGGCAGAATTCAGCAACAGCCTGTCATCATCCAATGAAAATGCTCTAGATTTTTTCATCGGATTTTCTTCATGAATGTTTATGGCCTTAATGAAAATAGTTTTTTTATTAAGCAGAATTTCACTTCCTTGACTTTCAATGCTCCTAAAGCCAATTTCATCTGAAATGGAATCGGTGTCGCATTCCACAATTACATGGTATCGTTTAGGATTTTGAGGCGACCATAGCTTGAACTTGGACGAAAATTCAAGCTTTGCATAACCGTTGCTATTGGTCTTTGTTCGGTAAATGATATTTAATTCAGGTATTTTAACTATAATTTCCTGGGTCAAATTCTCTCCGTTTAATCGAATCCATCCCAGCACATTGCCCAGACTGCCTTTTTCTAGCTGGATGGAATAATCCTCAATGTATGTTTTTGGGGTTTCAATAATTTTGACCTCTCGAGTAATTCCTCCATAATTCAGCCAGTCATATCCTAAACCGGGAATTCCGTTCTCTAAACGCCTATTGTCTGCTTTTACAATAATGGTATTATCTCCATCCTTTATTTTGTCTGTAATTTCAAATTGGAACGGAGTGAAACCTCCCTCGTGGCTTCCCAGTTTTTCTTCATTAAAATACACGTCAGCGCTATAATTTACTGCTCCAAAGTACAGAAACTGTCTTGAATTTTTCTTTTTAAGAGTAACCGTTTTTTTGTACCAGACAGCACCTTCATAAAAAGCAAGCTCGCACAATTGCGAATTGAAATCGCCCGGAACATTCAATTCTGGCGCACCGTCAAATGAATATTCAAAAAAATCTGTTTTCTTCTGCGGTTTTGGCTCTATCCAAACTTTCTTCCAGTCGCCAGCAGCTCCCGGATCAGACAGCACTTTCCATTTCCCATTCAAACTTGTTGAGTTTCTAGATGCGTCATTGGCCATTGCTGTTTGGGCATTTGTCCTGCCGGCTAAAAAAACTGCCAATAAAACGGCTATTATCTGTGCTTTGCAGATTTTTTGCAGTCGATCCATTTTCTATTCCATTTTACCCGGTTTATATGTGAAACTGTCAAAATCCGCAAAGGCTTTGGTATCCTTATTTTGGGATGACGCATACAGTCCAACATACACGCCTGTAAAACCTCCATTGGTCTCAGAGCTTAGATACCAAACATTGATTTTATCCAAAAACTTAAATTCCTTTCCATCCAAAGAATAATAGAAGCTGTAAAAATCCTTATTGCCTTCCACTTTCAAATAAATTTTATCGGCAGGAATTTCCAATTCAGATGCGATATGGTTCAGTACCCCTATTTTATAACGCAATACTAGTCTGTTTTTGCCTTTTTCTGTTTTTTTCAAAGAAAGGTCGTAATGCGCCTGACTCGAATAGAATATTGTCATTCCAGCTTCATCTTCTGCTTTTGCATTATTCAATGACATCACAGCAGCAGCGGAAAAATCAATGTGTTCCTGTCTGCGTCCTACAAAAGTTGGCGAATCATTATCGTCTAAAGATACCGAAGTGGCTTTCAATCGCAATGAACCTTTCTTTTCGGCAAGCGAGTATTGCCGCATGAAAGGATTTCTGAGATAATTCCAATCGACACCGAGCTTCGTTTCATCAAAACCCGTAGAAAAATCATGAGGTTTTACAGTCTGTAATGGTAAAGTAGGCGTATTCATATCTATATTAACCGTGCCATTGCCATTTATTACCGGCCAAGCATCCGCATCCCATCTTACAGGGGCCAAAAAGGTTTCTCGGCCTAACACATGATGCAAAAGACTTTGCGGACGAAATCCTAAAAAAACAATCCACCAGGAACCATCATGCGCCTGAATAAAATCGCCATGCCCTGTACCTTGAATCGGATTGCTTTGAGCAATTTCATTGATATGGGTCAAAATCGGGTTGGCAGGATTGGATTCATAGGGTCCGTAAATGTTCCTGCTTCGTGATATGGTTATTTTATGTCCGTATTCTGTGCCTCCCTCAGAAATAAGCAGATAATACCAGCCGTCTTTTTTATAGATGTGCGGCGCTTCAGGATAACGTCCTCCTGTCCCATTCCATACCGTTTGTCCTTTGGTGAGTTTTTTTCCTGTTTTAATATCAATTTCGCAAATAGTAATGCCATTCTGATTCGATACAAAATAAGATTTGTCCCCTTCGAAATATAACGAAGGGTCTATACCGCCCTGATCTACAAAAACGGGTTCTGACCATTCTCCTGCAGGATTATCGGTATGCACATAAAAATTTCCTCCGCCAGATACGTTGGTTGTGACCATATAAAAACGGCCTTCATGATAGCGGATTGTAGGGGCATAGATACCGGCTGAAGGAGCGCATTTGTCTAATTTGAGCTGAGAAGCACGTGTAAGGCAATGCCCGATTTTGGTCCAATTGATTAAATCTTTACTGTGAAAAACAGGAACTCCCGGAAAGTATTCAAAACTGGAAGTGACCAAATAGTAATCGTCTCCTACCCTGCATACGCTAGGATCGGGATGAAATCCAGAAATGACTGGATTTTTGTATCCCTGCGCATTCAAAAAATGGCAGAATCCAAACATACTGATTAAAAGTATAATTATTTTTTTCATATTTCAAGTTATCGCGATGCTTTATTTTAAATTAAAATCTACTGTTCCTCTAATATCAGAAGCAGAAGCTCCAATCATGATTTTGAATTTCCCCGGTTCTGCAATCCATTCTTTTTTAATGTCGTCGTAATAAGAAAGATCTTCTTTTGTTAAAGTAAAACGCACCGTTTTTTCTTCTCCCGGTTCAAGGGAAATTTTTTCAAATCCTTTTAATTCCTTGACAGGACGAGGCAGGCTAGATGTTTCGTCACTAACATAAAGCTGCACAACTTCTTTTCCAGCCACTTTCCCTGTGTTTTTTATGGAAACTGTCACCTCTAAAGAGTCGGCAGCTGTAATCGTTTTTGATGAAACGGCCGGCTTCCCGTACTGGAATGTGGTATAGCTCAATCCATATCCGAATGGGAAAAGCACAGGGATTTTTTTAGTATCGTACCAACGGTACCCTACCAAAATATCTTCTTTATAATAGACATTGTTTCCATCACCCGGATAACAAAGCTGGTCAAAAGCATGTGCTCCTGCGTCTTCCAGTTTTCTAGGAAATGAAATAGGAAGTTTTCCTGACGGATTTGCTTCGCCCGAAATAATATCGGCCAAAGCATTTCCCGCTTCCGAGCCAAGATACCATCCTTGCACAACGGCTTTTGTTTTGTTAAGCCAAGGCATCAAAACTGCATTTCCGCTTAATAAAACAACCGCAACGTTATGATTCACTTTCTGAATTTCTTCAATAAGCTTATCTTGACCGAACGGAAGGCTCAATGATCTACGGTCTCCGCTTTCGCAGTCCTGAAAATAATTTTTATTCAACCCTCCAACAAAGAGCACTATATCAGCCTGGCGGGCAGTTTCAATCGCTGCGTTTTGCAGAGAATCAAGATTTAATCTAGAGGGTTCTTCGGCGCCGTAAAGCGGTCGTCCCGAAGCATATCCCATACTGTAGAGAATATTGCTTTCGCCGTATTTATTCTTTAATCCCTGTAAAGGAGAAATTTCGTAAGCCGCTTTCAATGACGTAGAACCTCCGCCGACGATCAGGCTTTTCACGGCATTTTCACCTATCACAGCAATTTTTTTATATCTGCCTTCGGGAATAGGCAAAAATTGTTTCTCATTTTTAAGCAGTACGATTCCTTCCTGTGCTGTTTTTCGGGCTGCATCGCTATGCTCAGGCGAAACAAAACGGCCATAAGGACGATTGGCGCCCATAGTGGTGCGGAAAATCATTCGGAGAATTCGGCCTGCTTTATCGTCAAGTTTTGACATTTCGTATCTGCCTGATTTAATTCCCTTTAAAAAAGGATCGGCTAAATAATAGCTCGAAAAAGGAAAATGGCCTTGCGTGGTCAATCCGTTTGTATAAGTGCCCATTTCAATATCAAGTCCGCCATTGACCGCTTCATCCGTATTGTGGACACCTCCCCAATCACTTACTACTACTCCATCAAATTTCCAGTCATTTTTTAGGATTTGGTTGAGCAAGATGTCGTTATGGCAGCAGTGCAATCCCCATATTTTGTTGTATGCTCCCATGATAGACCATACATTCCCTTCCTGAACTGCCGCTTTGAAGGCTGGAAGATAAATCTCATGCAAGGCGCGATCGCTTACATTGACATTAATTTCGCCACGGGCAATTTCCTGATTGTTCAGGGCGAAATGTTTTACACACGCCGCCACTCCATTAGACTGCACGCCCTGCACGTATGGAACCACCATTCGCGAAGCCAAAAAAGGATCTTCGCCCATGTATTCGAAATTTCGTCCATTAAGCGGCGTACGGTAAATATTGACGCCAGGCCCCAATAGCATGGTTTTGTTTCGGTAGCGGGCCTCTTCTCCTATGGATGTGCCGTAAAGCCTCGCAATCTTTGGGTTGAATGTTGCCGCCAGGCAGGTTAAAGCCGGAAAAGCAGTGCAGGAATCATTGGTCCATTGTGCCGAGTTCCATTCATCCCATAGTTTTTCATCGCTCACTCCGTGCGATCCGTCTGATGACCATACATCTGGTATGCCCAGACGAGGAACTCCTTTCGAGCTGAATTTTGACTGCGCATGGCAGAGCGCCACTTTTTCTTCTATCGTCATTCGCGATAAGGCATCCTTTACACGAACTTCTACTGGCTGGCTTTCATCTAAATAAAGAGCAGATTGCGCCCATCCAAAAAATGATGAGAGGAAAAAATATAGTAAGAGTAAAACGGTGATATGTCTTTTTTTCATTATAGTATACTTTCTAATTATTTATGAAACCACGAACAATCCTTACCTTAATTGAAATAAGCAGAGCATCATTCCATGATATTTCAATTACTTTTCTGGGTTAATGATAATCGCAAGACCGCCTCCAGGAGCCATCTGGATTTTTAGCTTAGTGGCATTGGTCACTTTAATTATTTCCTGCTTATAATCTGTAGGATCTTTTTCGGCATTCAAACCGTCTTTAAAAACTTCTGCTGTAAAGCTTCCTTTTTCAAGAAAAGATAAATCGAGTTCTATTTCTATAGCCGACCAATTGGTTAAACCGCCTATAAACCATGTATTGCCTTTTTTTCTAGCAATGACAGCATATTGGCTCACTTTTCCATCCAGCGCAACAGTTTCATCAAAAGTGGTCGGAATCTGAGATATAAATGTAGTGCTTTCCTGCTCTTTCATATAAGCTGTTGGACTATCTGCCATCATCTGCAGTGGCGCTTCATAAAGGACATACATTCCCAACTGATGGCATCTTGTGCCTTGGCTCATAGGCATGGAATTGCTTGGACGAAAATCTGCTTTTGTTGCATTACGCATAGCTCCCGGTGTATAATCCATAGGGCCGGCCAGCATTCTTATGAAAGGAATGCTCGCTTCATAATGCGGCATATCATCATTTGGCGTCCATTTGGCATTTTCCAATCCTTTAACGCCTTCAAAGTTCACGATATTAGGATAGGTTCTTTGAATGCCCGTTGGCTTATACATTCCATGATAGTCAATAAGAAGTTTGTAAGAAGCCGCTTTATTGGCAATATTATAAAGCGAGTTAACCATTTTTTGATCGTCGCGGTCTATGAAATCTATTTTAAAGCCTTTCACTCCCATTTTAGAATACTTGATAAAAGCATCATCCAAAACCTGATTTATGGCATACCATGAAGCCCAAAGGATGATTCCGACATTTTTTTGCTTACCGTATTCGATAAGTTCCCTAATGTCCATAGCAGGCGAGATCTTCAAGATATCGGTTTCTTCGCTCCATCCCTCGTCTATCACCACATATTCAATATTGTTTTTAGAAGCAAAATCAATATAATATTTATAAGTCTGCGTATTGATTCCTGCCTTAAAATCGACTTTCGAAATATTCCAATCATTCCACCAGTCCCAAGCAACTTTACCGGGCTTTATCCAGCTCATATCGGAAATTTGTGAAGGCGAAGAAAGTTTTTGAACCATATCATTATTCAAAAGCTCGCTGTCGTTCTCACTTATTATGACTGCCCTCCAGGGAAAACTTCTGCTGCCGTCTGTTTCTGCAATGTAGTTTTCCCTCTCAGAAACCATGTAGTTCATTTTATTATAGCCTCCTAATCGCTCCTTTTTTGGGTAATGGGCAAATATTCCCTTCAGTCCATACTGCATTTCATTATTACGGGTTAAAAACATGCCCGGATAATCCTTTAGTTCAGCCTCGATAATAGCCGCTTTTCTTCCATTTCCCAAATCGACAAGAAGCGGAGAAATAGCCAGTGTGTCTTTCACAAATTTAGAAAGCGGAATTTCATCATAAAGCGCTTCAAAAGCAGAAGTGTACATGTCTTTTTCTCTTAAATCGCGGACATAGGGCACAAAAGCTTTATGGTCTTGGCTGAAGTTAAAACTGGCTTCTTCAGATGCAATGGCAATTTTTTTATTCTTATTTGTAAAAAAACGATACGCTACACCATCATTATAAGCTCTTAATATCAAACCAAAATTCCCTTTAAAATCCACAATCAGCTGATTGTATTGGTCCACAACCGTTTTCTTCTTATAAACAGGCGTTTCGAAAGTGGTGTTGGAAGCCGATTTTTTAGTGCTTGCAATTTTAGCATTGTCTCCCAATATCTCTCCGCTGCCCAAGGTTAGTGAAATAGCAGAAGGAGCAACGACTTCTGTATCTTTATGTTTTACAGACCATCGGATTTTGGTTCCGTTTTCTAATTCCATCTCAATCTTTCCGTCGGGAGACTTGAGGTGAAGCACTTGCGCCGATCCGCTTGCTGATAAAAATATAAAAATAATTGCCTGTAATAAAGTCCTGTTCATTTGATGTGTGGTTATTCTAGTTAGTAAATACATGTCTTTTAATGCGCTTTGAAAAAACTTGAAAAAGTTTGCGTAAGCATTATCTCTTTTGGAAAACTGTTTTGACATCTCGCTGCACCAATTCATATTGGTGCTTTGAATTATAGCTTTGAAGTTTTTTCAACGGGCAAATTTGACAAGAAAAAATAGCTGATTACGGTACGCTTTGTATTAAAAAAGGGCAGTAATTGTTGTAATCATCAATATTTCAGACCATATAAAGATGAATTGATATGGTTTTCGAAAAAGATCTGCTTCCAAAAAACAGTTAGTGGCTGAGAAATTAAAAATTTCTTCTTTTAATTGATCAGGCCTTTTGCTTTAAGCCATCTGCCGCATGCCAGACTCCAATCAGACTCTGTGCCGCCAGATTTGCCTAGTCCGTAGCCGTGACCTCCTTTTTCGTAGATATGGAGTTCGCAAGGAATTTTATTTTTCTTTAGCGCTAAAGCATATTCTATACTGTTTTCTACGGGTACAGCACCATCATCCATCGAATGCACTAAAAATGCTGTCGGGGTTTCGCTATTGACCTGCAGCTCACCTGAAAAATAGCTAACCTGTTCTGAAGACGGCTTTTCTCCCAAAAGATTAATTCTCGATCCCATATGTGTGATATCTTCACGCATTGATATTACAGGATATATCAGCAGTGAAAAATCTGGACGCGCACTAGTCGCATCTGCATCATCATATACTTTTGCATTAAAATGCGTAGAAAGAGTAGATGCCAAATGCCCACCGGCAGAAAACCCCATAATGCCGATCTTTTTAGGATCGATCCCCCACTCCTTGGCCCTGCTTCTAACCAAACGGATGGCACGCTGTCCGTCTTGCATAGGACCAATAGATTTATCAGCCATGATCGTATTGTCGGGCAATCTGTATTTTAATACAAAAGCCGTAATGCCAAGGCTATTGAGCCATTGCGCAACCTGTTTCCCCTCATGCCCGATAGCCATTCCAGAGTAACCTCCTCCAGGACAGATAATGACCGCTGCACCTGTTGCTTTTTCTGCAGGAGCAGGATACACATCCAATCTCGGATTTGTGACACGCCGCATCCAGCTGTCATCTGAATTGGTCTCTTTATAATCGGCATTGGCTATAGCGCCTGGCACTTTCTTATCCCAAATGTTAATGGTTTTGCTTTGTCCACATGTCTTTCCTGCAACCACCAGAAAAATAAGCAATGCGGTTCTAATTCCTTTTGTTTTCAAAATGCCTTTCATTTTAATTGTCAATATTCTAACTATCTTATTGCGCCTGTAAATCCTCCTCTTGGCAGGCACTCAATTTTTAATACGGTGCCTTTTTTTACCTTTATTATTTCAGAAGAAAAAGATTTATCGTCTTTACCGTCTTTTATAAGTTCAAAACTATAAGTTCCTTTGCCAAGGAAATCAAATATTACAGTTAAAGTCTGAGCCTGATCTTTACCGTTCAAACCTCCAATGTACCATTTATCTGCCTTTTTACGGGCGATAATAACTTTTTCTCCGGGATAGCCGTCAATTAATTGCGTATCGTCCCAACTTACCGGCACTTTTTTCAGAAACTCTTTGGCTGGTTCAGGCAACGATCTGTAAGCCGATGGCCTATCGGCAAAATGCTGTAGGCCAGACTCAAAAACGACTGCCAAAGCCAGTTCATGACCATAAGAAGTAATATGCGGATGCTGAGAATCGGAAAAAGTAACAGGAGTGTAATCCATCGAGCCTACTACATTTCGAGTAAAAGGGAGGGTGGTATTGTGTACAGCCGCTTTATCTGTAAGTTCAGCCGTATTGTTGTACCATTCTGCTCCATAAACAGCCTCGGTGGACATCAGATTCGGATAGGTTCTTGCCCAACCTCGAGGAACAGTGGCTCCATGAAAATTTACCATCAGATGGTATTTAGCCGCATCTTCTAAAATAGCGATGTAATACTGCATCATTTCCTGCTGATCGCCTGCAAAAAAGTCGACTTTAATGCCATACACTCCAATCTTATTTAGCCAAGAAAATTCCTTAGCCCTTTTTTCAGCTGTTTGCAAACGATCGTTTGGTGTAGGCTCCATCCAGCTTGTGCCAGAATTGTACCATATCATAGGTTTTATAGATTTGCTTTTGGCATAATTTACCGCATCGATAATATCACCTCCATTTACCATTACATCCCATTCCCAGTCAATGAGCACATAAGGCCAGTTCATCTCAACAGCCAAATCGATATAATCCTTCACAATCTGATAATCCTTAGACCCTCGGTTGTTGGCCCAGTAAATCCACGAAACGGCACCAGGCTTGATCCATTGGGTATCTTTCACGCGGCTAGGCGCACTTACATCCGTAATAAGAGTAGAGGCCACGATATCAGAAAGTTTGCCAATTACTACGGTATGCCATTGGGAATGCCACGGCTGTTCTGATTGCGCAGCAGAAGGATATGTGATTTGATATTCATCAGCATTTGAAGTGCTCGTTAATCTGGCAGCGCAGTTCCCCTCGCTGATATCAGCTTCAGAAATCAGTGCCCAAACCGGTTGGTCTTGAAGTTTATACAATACTGGAAATCCATATTGCTGTGTCTTATCTGTTGCTGATTCGCCTGTGCTATAAGGGAAAAATCTTTCGTAAGAAGGATCGTATGGCTGCATCCATCGGTCTGCTTTTTTCGGCAGGACATAGGTCGTAGCTTCTCCAGTAATGCTAAGTTTAGAATCGGAAGCATCAGGAAATACATAACGAAAGGCTACTCCATTGTTATAAACCCTGAAAATGATATCTAAAGTCTGGCTGTTCGTGTTTTTAAAATGAAATTTTTTTTCGACCGCTGTATTTTCGCAATGCCTGCGTTTGCCACAAATCATATCGTACGCGTCCTTCACCAAAACAGGCTCGGATTGTCCAACAAACAAAAGATTCCCCACAAACTGCTGATCCTCTCGTGTTATACCTAATTTTGATTCGCGCACCACTTCTGAAAGTGTCTTGCCGCTTTGGTATAAAACTTTATAAGAAACACCATCCGGCTTGTTTTTATCCGGCAGGTTTAAAATAACCTGCATACGTCCGTCAGGAGAACTGACCTTCTGGGCGTCTATACAGAATGAACATAAAAAGAGTATTAAAAAAAGGCTTTGCCTTGCTGTTAATGTCATATTCTTTAAATTAATTTGATGTAATAGTAAGAGTCTGCGGTTGTAATCCATCTCCGGAAACCGTTACTTTGACCTCTCCTTTCTCGTGTGTACTTCTAACAATTGCCAGAGCCCTTCCGTGCCAAGCTTTTCGAGTAGGAGATTGATAGGTTTCAAAATCTTTTAGATTGGCGTTATCGACTCCTTGAATAATTCCGGGTCCTTCAATTTTAAAATTAAGGCGTCCCTCTGCATTAGGATTCAAAACCCCTTCCCGATCCCTTAGTTCAACTGCAATATAAATCAGATCTTGTCCGTCGGCTTTGATCTCCTTTCGGTCGGCTGCCAATTTAATCTGCACCGCCTCACCTGCAGTCTTCAGCGTAACGGATTCCTGTTCTTCTTCATTTGCTAAACCAACCGCTTTCAAGATTCCCGATGCATAAGGTACGACAAAAACAGTTTTAAATTCCTGCTTCTCTCCTGTTTCCTTCTCTCCTAAAAACTGGCCATTAAGATACAGCCTAACCTTTGGGTATTTTGAATACACTTCGACCTCAACATTTTTACCGGTATATTCCGGCCATGTCCAGCTTTCCCAAGTCGGATATACCGACCACCAGGTCTGTTTGATTTCAAGAGGTTCAGGTGCCGGCTCTCGAACTGCCATATAGAGTTTTTCCTTTTCGTTATAGAGCATACTTCTGTAGTGTGCTATAGGTTTTCTCCATCCAATCAAATCTATATCTCCGCAATAAGCGCCGTGCCATGGAAAAAAATCATTTTCCCAATGTTCCCCAGGCACTTCTCCTGAATAATAGTTGCGTCCTATTCCCGATTCTCCCAGATAATCCATGGCTGTCCATACAAAATCTCCAATGACGTAATTGTTTTTCTGCACTAATTGCCAATTTTTAAAAGCATCTTTAGGATACGATTCCGTTTGGACTATAATTCGAGAAGGCACTCTTGTATGGTCTTGCGGCGCTTTGTCTAAGTTGTAGTTGTATCCCGCAACATCATGCTGAGCCATCAAAGGATCGAATATGTCCCAATTTTTACCGCCATTAACAATAGCCGATGTTATAGGACGGCTTGTATCGATTTTCTTTATTTCTTCAGAAAGCATTCCGGCTGTATTCACTGCATCAGGATCCTCTCTTTCAGGTATTTCATTTCCAATGCTCCACATAAAAATACTGGGATGATTGCGGTCACGCAGCACCATGGCCTGCAAATCGCGTTTCCACCAGGCATTGAAATAATTTGAATAGTCATATTTATTCTTACCAACTTTCCAGCAGTCAAAAGATTCATCCATAACCAGTAGGCCTAATTGGTCGCAGGCATCCAGAAAGGCTTCTGAGGGAGGATTATGCGATGTTCTTACAGCGTTGAATCCGCTGGCTTTTAAAAGCTCCACTTTACGCTGTTCTGCTCGGTCAAAAGCAGCAGCGCCCAAAGAGCCGTTATCGTGATGTACGCATCCTCCATTAAGCTTGATTGTTTTCCCGTTGAGCTGAAATCCATTCTCAGCTGTAAATTTAAGAGAGCGGATTCCAAAATCGACAATACTCTCATCAATAATTTTCTTCTGTTTTGAAACCTGCATCAAGGCTTTATACAAAAAAGGCTGCTGCGGGCTCCAAAGTGCCGGATGGCTTACTTGAATAAGCTGTGTTACGACTTTCTCACTCTTTGGGGAAAGCGCCACTTTTGTTTCCTGGCGCCCTGAAGTCTTAGATGTTGGATTCTGGATTAATGCTGTAACGGTAATTTCCTGTAATGATTCGGTTTCATTGATCACTTTGGTTTCCACACGGACTATGGCTTTCTTGGGAGAAATCTTGTCAGTGCTGATTCCTGTTCCCCATTGTGCTATATGGACAGGATCGGTATGAATCAGCCAGACGTGTCTATAGATTCCAGATCCGCTGTACCAGCGGCTGTTCATCTGCTGCGAATTATCTACACGCACCGCAATCACATTCTGTTCCCCATATTTGAGATGCGGAGAAAGATCATAACTGAAAGAGGAATATCCGTACGGATAAACCCCAAGCGATTTGCCGTTAATAAACACTTCGGAATTCATATAAACGCCTTCAAAATAAACCGCTGTTTTTTTGGTCTTCCAGTTATCAGGCACCGTAAAAGTCTTTCTGTACCAGGCGACTCCCGCCGGAAAATATCCTCCTCCTGCGCCAGTAGCGTTCTTTGGATGAACTTTGCCTTCAATGCTCCAGTCATGGGGCAGATCAAGCTCTCGCCAGTCTTTATCATTGAAATTTTCGGATGACGCTTTAGTTTCCTCTCCTAAAAAAAATCTCCAATCATCGTCAAAAAGCTGTTTTCTCTTTAAGTTTTCTTGTGCATGCAGAGATAAAAAATTTAGAAGCAGCATGCATAAAAGCAGCATGCTCTTCTTTAGATAATGTATGTGATGCAGAATTAGATTATTCATTTTCGTTATTTGATTTATGCTTTTCTGAAATAATGCAGCTAAGACGCTACTGCTTTTGGAGATATTCTAAAGTAAATCCAAACTCATACGGTTTGCTGCCGGAATTTGTATATTTTTCCATAGTTTTTGCCCCCCAGGAATCATCGCCTCCAACACCATGTATATTTAGATCAATATTTAGGTTTATAAAATCGCGTCTGGCCAGCTGATAGTCATGTCCGGCATTTTCCAAATCTTCTTCCGCATAAGGCCAAGCGCGGAAATTCAGCGGCTGAAATCCCGTTACTTTAATACTGTTTCCGTTTGGAGATTCAAGAGAAAACCAGCGCACATCACTGCGGTTTGCATTATCTTGCGGAGCTGGATACGGAACAATAAAATGTTCCAGCTCTTTGTGATATGCTCCTAACAGAGAAGCTGTTTTTCGGTCTGGATAATTCTCATAAGGGCCTCGGCCATACCAATCTACAGCATTATAATTTTTGGGAATGCGCACTCTCATTCCAAATTTAGGAATTTGTCCGATAGTATCGTTTAATGGCCTATAAAAAGCTTTTGTGACTAATTTCCCTTCTCCGTTGAGCTGATATTCCAGCGTATAATTGGCTCCAATACGGGGAAAATTGATATCAAACTTTACTGTCGCTAAGGTATCTTGCCTGGTTACAGAAACCTTTTTAACAACTCTATCTGCTGTCGCGTTTTTCCATTTTGAGAACTCTTTTGCATAACCGCTCTGCTTCTGGTTATCGTTTGGCGTTTTCCAGAAATAAGGTTCCAAAGGCCCCACTAACAGCTCCTGATCTTTAATCTTCCAGCTTGTCAAATCACCATTGGTTTTATCGAAAACAAAATTCATAGCATCCGTTTTAAGCTCAATAGCAGCAGGTGTTTCCTTTACTTTAACAGTCTTTGCTCCAGAAATATTGTTTTTCCACTGGTAAGGTTTAATGACAAACTGCTCGCGGGCGATGCAATAGCCTGTTTCTGCCCAAATCGCAGCATCTTTAAGCCTTACATAAATATTGAGGCAGATTTCAGAACAGTTTTTCTGTTCGTTCTGAAGATGTGGAAGATCAATAACAGAAGAAGCGCCTGGCAAAACAGAACCAAAGTTCAGAAGGCCTTTCTGCAAAGATTTTCCTTCGCAAACATATTCATATTCAATATCGAAATTTTGAAGCGGCAGAAAATCAAAACGATTCGTGACTTTAATGCTTGTTTTCTTTTCATCCTGCATTTGAAAAACGACAGGCTGATAGACTTTCTGCACCTCATAATAATGGGGATATGGTTTTCGATCAGAAGAAACCAGTCCTCTCATGACAAAATTGCCATCATTGGGCTTGTCGCCAAAATCTCCGCCATACGCCCAAAATTCGCTATCTCTTAAAGTATAATCGTCAGGATGCTGGGTAAGCTTAAACGGAGAACCATCTTTAGCTTTTGGCAGTCCGTGCTCGTCCCATTCCCAGATTGCAGCTCCGCATAGGCTTGGATCTGCATAAATTACATCCCAGTATTCCTGCAGATTGCCTCCAGAATTTCCCATAACATGCGCATACTCGCGCATAATTACGGGTTTGTCTTTGATCCTCTCGCCCAATTTCTTAAAATCCTCAGGATGCAGATAGCTGTCATCATAAAGATCTGATATTTCTCTGTGGGTATCCGAGAAAACCAGACGCGTCTTATCAAGTTTGCGAATGGTATCTGCCATTGCCTTCATATTTTCTCCTTTTCCGCCTTCATTGCCAAGAGACCAAATGATCACACACGCATGATTTTTGTCTCTTCCAACAAGCGAAGTGGCACGTTCTATATGAGTATTTTTCCAGAGAGGATCTTCGCCCAACTCTTTATTGCCAAGACCGTAAGCATGAGATTCCTGATTTGCTTCGTCCATTACATAAAAACCATATTTGTCGCAAAGCTCATAAAACAACGGATCATCGGGATAATGGCTGGTGCGTATCATATTGATATTAGCCTGTTTCATTAGCTCCATATCGCGTATCATGAGCTGGCGGCTGATATACTTTCCGGTACGCGGATGCATTTCATGCCTATTAATGCCTTTCAATTTCACTGCCTTTCCATTGATGTAAAATACGTCCCCGCGCACTTCAATGCTGCGAACGCCAAAATAGCATTCGGCTCTGTCTACAATCTCATTCTTCTTATTCTTAAGCTCCAGCACAAGCTTGTACAAATCGGGAGTTTCTGCCGACCATAGTTTCGGATTCTCCAGTATGGCGCTAATCGCAAAGGTGCTTTCATCTGATGATGAAACAGGCGCTTTTGCCTGAAACTGTTTTTCTATATAATCTCCTGATTTTGAATACCCAATTATGGCTGCTTCAACTTTCAAACCTGAAACATGCTTCTTATGCCTATTATCCAAACGGACATCGATGGCAACTTCTGTCTTTGAAAAGCTTTTATCCGGAACTGCTTTTACAAAATAATCTCCAATAAAAATTTTAGGTCTTGCAATCAGATCCACATCTCGAAATATCCCTGCCAATCGCCAGATATCCTGATCTTCCATATAACTGCCGTCGCAGTATTTGTAAACCTCTACGGCAAGTTTATTTTCGCCTTTCTCTATATAGGGAGTAATATCGAACTCGGCAGGCGACATAGAGTTTTCGCTATAACCAACCTTATGTCCGTTTACCCACAGGTACATTGCCGACTGGACTCCACCAAAATTAATAAACACCTGTTTATCAAACCAATTATCGGGAACAACAAAACTTGTTGTATAACTCCCTACCGGATTCCTTTCTTTATAGGTTGTATAATCCTTATCGGGCTCAGCGCTTACTCGTGGAATATCTCTTTTGAAGGGATAGGAGACATTGGTATAAATTGGCGTTCCAAATCCCTGCAATTCCCAACTCCCTGGCACCAGAATAGCATTCCATTTATCTGTAGAAAAATCTTCGGCATAAAATCCAACCGGTCTAGACTGAGGGTCAGCAGACCAGTTGAATCTCCACATCCCATTTAGGGACTTAAGCATTGGATTGTTTTTTTTCTCATCGGCAAGAAAACCGTAAGCGTGGGGTTTTTCCTTATTGATGCCATTAACCGCTGGATTCTCCCAGTCATTTATCTTCTGAGCATCTGCAAGATTAACCGCAAGAAATACGGTAATGAGAAAGATTTTTTTTATCATATCTATGAGTTTGAACAATTTTGTATGTTCCTAATTATTAATAACTTTTGGCAGCGCCTTAATACTGTATCTTAAAAACTACCGCTATGGCATTCGGTATAACTTTTGGTTTGGCAATTGCCAGTGAATCATTATTCTGTTTCCATAATATTTTTTCATTGCTTCCCAGTACTTTAATGCTTTTTATTTTTCTGCTTTCTTTTGCTTTGCCAAGAGATTTTACGATTATATCTTCTGAAGGCGCTCCCATAACCGAAACATAAAGCAGATTGCCTTTCTGGTTGAAACGAATGTCTTTCTCAGTCAAGCTGGCCTTACCTTCATTAAAGCCTGCATCTTTTATTGGATTGCTTGTCTCAGCAATCGGTCCTTCTCCAAAAATTTTCCAAGGGCGGGTGTCAAAAATACTTTCTTTGTTTACATCCATCCATTTGGCTATATCTTCAAGAATTGCAATTTCTTTATCATCAATAGAACCATCACCTCGCACTGGAATATTCAACAGCAAGTTTCCATTTTTGCTGACAATATCAATAAGCATCTGAATAACCGTTTTGGCTGATTTATATCCGTTGTTGTCATAAATTGCCCTGCTGTAATGCCAGTCGCCAATACAGGTGCAGGTCTGCCAGGCTTCGTTTTGAATCTGGTCAGGCACTCCTCTTTCCACATCCCAGACCATACATTTTTTCTGTTCTGGAGTCAGCACTTTTCCAAATAAAACTGCTTCGAGTTTGTTATCATGGGCCGCCATGTTGGTATTGTAGTAATGGGCCGCTATTTTCAGGCCTGCATCGCTTACAGGATAAAGCGGAAGTCCCGTATCATCAAAATAAAGAAGGTCTGGTTTGTAGGTATTGATTAAATCCATCGTGCGGTTATAAAAATTCTCACAATATTCCACAGAAGGAATAGAGGCTCCGTTATCCCAGTTCCACTGTCCCCACAAAGAGGTAATGCTTTGCTCGCTTCCAGCGCTTAGCGGATGATTCTGCGCATATAGCTCCTGCGGATCCAGCCCTTCCCACCAAGTGCCAACGCCATCTTTCTTGGTAAGTTTCCCATCGTAAGGAATTCCAGCATAAGGCCCTTTTTTGTCTGAACGCTGCGAAGTTTCAAACCAAGTCCAAGCGTGAGCCGCATGAACGCTTAATCCAAATGGCAGACCTTGTTTTTTAGCCGCCGCGGCCCAGCCTGAAATAATATCTTTTTTAGGGCCGACATTTACAGAATTCCACGCTTGGTATTTGCTTTTCCATAAATCCAAATTATCATGATGGTTGGCCATGGCAAAAAAATACTGTGCTCCCACACGTTTATAAAGCGCTACAATTTTTTCGGGATTCCAGTTTTCAGCCTTCCAATCCTTGATAACCTCCTTAAACCCTGCTTTAGACGGGTGTCCGTAATGTTCTACATGCCATTTGTACTGCGCTCCGCCTTCATCATACATAAACCGGCCATACCAATCTCCCTGCTCCGGCTGGCATTGTGGTCCCCAATGCGCCCAGATTCCAAACTTGGCATTACGAAACCATTCAGGAGTTTTATACTGCTGGAGAGATTCCCAAGTTGGTTTGAATTTTCCCGAAGCGACCTTTTCAGTGTTTTCTGCAACCGGCGACTGGTATTTTTGCTGTGCCTGAAGAAAACTGGCGCAGAGGATACATAAAGCTGTAAATAATTGGTTTCTTTTATTCTTTTTATACATTTTGATCTTTATTTTTTGTTAGCCCTGAGCCAACGTATTTTTAAATTTTTCTTTTCGGCTTTTATTGCAAAAGATTATTGGCTTTCTAATTTACAGCAGATTCTGCTGATACAGGTACATAATCTCTATATGAAAGTCCTAACAGAGATTATTCTACTGTTAGGACTTCTGTCAATTTAATTTACCTAGTTTTTTTAATCATTTTAAATGATTGGAGAAGATTGCCTCCGGTTCCTTCCACTTTTACGATATAGAATCCCGACTGAAGCGTATTTCCCATCGACAGCTGGCTTTGGTCTTTGACTTGCGCAGACTCAACATTTTTTCCGTTAATATCAAAAATCCGCACGCTTATCGGTTCCGTATAATCATTTATTTCAATTTTAAAGCTGTTTGTAAACGGATTTGGAGAACAGATAACAGTAAATTTTTGATCTTGTAGGTTTTCTGCATTAGCACTTAACCTCAAAGTTGCGCTAGATACCGCACTTAGAGACCATTGCTGGTTATTGCTTGAGCTGAGACTCCACTGGCTTAAATCGGCTCCGTTAGTTGCATTTCCTAAACCATCCAAGTACAATCCGGTCGCCTTATTTTTAAACTTGACATAGCCTGAACCAGCGTCCTCCTGTATCCATTTCTGCGCTTCACTTCCACTATAGGCCCATTGTCCAGCGATTGATGGATTAGCTGTTCTGCTCATTCCGTCTATATACAATCCAGTAGCTCTGTTTTTAATCATAACCTCGCTGCCGTTATACTCTAGAGCCCATTGCTGGGCACTGCTTCCGCTGTAGTTCCATTGTCCTGCGTTGCTTCCATTTGTGGTTCTGCTCATTCCGTCCATCAGCAGTCCGGTGCTTCTATTTGAAATGGTGTAATAAGCTGCAGTTTCAGCAAGATCGTCACCATAAACAAGGCCTCTTCCAACAGTACTCATATAAACGCGTCCGTAGATATTCATGTCTCCCATTACGAAGTTTCCGTTTCCTGTACCTCCATACTCATGCGCATCATCATTAACGCGAGTCCAATTGCTGCCTTGGTCTACAGAACGGAAAACTCCCGTAACGCCGCTTACAGTACCCCAGATATAAATAGTTGGATAAGAAGCGCCAGCCTTCGCTTTACCGATTCCGACTGCCGAAGCATTGCTTACAGCTGTTGAAGGTGTGCTAAAACTAGTTCCGCCATCAACTGACCTTATCAGTCCGCCAGAATTCTTAGCAATCCACAAGTGCCCAGCATACCCGGGAACTGTTCTAATCAGGCTAGATCCCCAAGCTCCAACATTAGAAACCGTATTGAAAGAGGCACCTCCGTCTGTACTTGCTTTTAAATCTCCGTTACTTCCGTTGTAGGCATAAAATTTATTGTTCGTAACAGCATCAGATACCGGAATTGTATTGAAATTAATTCCTGTTACAGTCGTCCAGCTAGCTCCATTATTGGTGGAACGGTACATAGCACTGGAAGATTCTGGAACATGTAGAATAGTTGCGCCGTCATACGAAAGTGCCACCGTTCCGCGTGGTCCTGCCAAGGTTGCGGTTGTCTTTATCCAATCAGTTCCTTGATTGTTGGAATAGTACATATATTCTCCAAGTCTTACAATTTTATTGGTATTCCCTGATGCATAGGCGAGACCAGATGTGGTTCCCATTGCAGGCTTATATTGCGGCGCATATACCGAAACATCAGTATGCTTAAATCCATCATAATCTCCAATGACACTCATTAAAGGTCCGCCCGGAATGCTGATCAAACCAAGTGGAACACTCTCTTCAAGGCCGATAGCATCAAACTTCCAAGAGGTTTTTGATGCATTAAGATCATCACAGGTAAAAATGCCGTTTCCAGATATTACGCTTGCCTTATTGGTATTAAACGGATTAAATTTGATATCTCCAGTCCAGTGAATGGATGCTGAAGATCCTGAAATCCAAGTGCAGCCATTGTCCAATACGTTGATTCCTGAATTTCCAACCAGATCTCTCCATGATGCGCCGCCATCTGTGCTCAAAAAGAAGCGGTCCGCATAAATTATACTGCCCTGTGCATTGGTATACTGCGCCATATAGGTATTCATAGATGACGCAATCAGACGCTGCGAATTGGAAGGGTCGACATCAATTCCGCCAAAAGGCCCCGAAAAACCTGATGGCGTAATATTAGTTAAAGCACCCGTAGCAGAAAGCTTCCAAATCTGTCCTGAAGAAGGGTTCCAAGGCCCTTCCTTATCAGCATACGTAATTAGCAAAGCCCTGTTGGAATCCAGCACTGCACGCTGTGGCATATAATTTATTGTGGCTCCCGAAATGGCATTCCAAGTATTTCCAGCATCCGTACTTTTATAAAGATTGGAAGCTCCGGTTCTGGAAACGCCAGCATAAATAGTCTGGGTGATGCCTCCAGAAACCGATGCAGAATCAAAAATCACAAAACAGATTCCGTTATCATTTGCTGTTGCCGTAACCGGAAATGACGATACCTTAGACCAAGTCGAACCGCCATTAGTGCTTTTAAACAATCCATCGCGTCTGCTTCCGCAGAAAAGCACATTGGAGTTGTTGGGATCTACAGCCAATCGCTCGCCGTTAGATCTTCCCATACCGTTTCCATGCGCCTTAAATTGCGAGGTCACTATAGTTTCAGTAAAATTGGCCCCTCTGTCGGTTGATTTTAAAATGGCTGTTTTCTGACCATTAAAATAATCGGTTCCCACCAGCATATAAACCACATTATTATTCTGAGGGTCAATAGCCAGCGATTCTACTCCCTGATAACCCAGCTGGTCTACACTGGTCCAGTCCAACAAGGGTATCCATCTGCTGCTGGATGAATCCCATCGATAGGCTCCCCCCACATCTGTACGGGCGTATTTTAAATTGGCATCTGTTTTACTTGGAATAATGCCGGTAACAAAACCTGCGCCTCCAATCTGAACATTTTTCCAAACACTCTGGGCTTGGGAAACAAAAACTGATAAAATCAATACGCATAATAAGTAAGCTTTTTTCATCTTGATTCGTTTTTAAAAGTTTAAAATATTATCATCCTTACAATCTATTCCTATCTGGCCAATACTTTTAATTCTCAGCATTTTGGCATTGATAAGAGCTGCCGCATCAGAAATGCGGCAGTATCCCTATAAATTCTTTTTGATTATTATTTAATCCCTTCTTTCAATGCCGTGACCATAGCTTGATCTCTTATTGCATTATTTTTTCTGTCTATTACATTTCCTACTTCCCAATAAAAAGGCACCACACCATTGATCTTACATTGTCTGGTTACAAAAGTTGTCCAATAATCCACCGATTTATTATGCAGCGCTATATCTTTAGGCTGGTGTTTCCCATTTACCGTGCGTCTCATTGCCGCATATTCTCCCAATACAACAGGAATTCCTTTACTGACAAACTTTTCTTTAAGTTTTCGGAACGATTCTAAAATGGCGTCTTCTTCACCATAAGTAGGATTTCGGTCTGGCTCAATAGTGGAATGATTTCCAGCCCCCCAATAGAAAACCATTTTTCCCCAGCTGACATCTTCGTCCAGAAAACAAAACTGCGACGGCGTGTATTCGTGAACCTCAACCATAAGACGGTTGGGAACAGCATCATAGGGAATTTTGTTCATCAACTCATAGGAAAGTCCCGCATTTGTAGATGGCCCCTGAACCACTAATGTTCTATAACTGTTCTTTCCTCCTGTTTCGCGAACTGCTTTTATAAAAGTTTCATGATAACTGTTTAGGATTTCCATTTCCTGAGCATCATCTGCTGGCGGTTCATTAGAACCGGCAAAAATCAAATGTTCGTCAAAGTCCCGCATTGTGGTGGCAATCTGTTCCCAAAGAGCTTTCTGCTTTGCATTGGTCACTTCTTTTTTAGCCAGACTGATGTTTTCATCAAGCCATCCTCCGTCCCAGTGAATGTTCAGCATCACATACATGTCATTGTTCACGCAGTACTGGATTACCTCTTTGACCCTGTTAAGCCAGGCTTGGTCGATTTTCATTTTGGAGGTATCACTCAGATAGCCGTTAACCCACGAACAGGGAATCCTAACCGCAGTAAAACCGCTGTTTTTTAAAAATTTTATATACTCTTCAGTAATCTTTTCATTGCCCCAAGCGGTTTCACCACCGAGTGCCTCCATAGTATTACCGATATTAATTCCCAAAGTCATCTTGGCGGCCAGTTCTGAAGCAGTGCTGCTCATTCCTGTAGCATCCGGGGCTTTGGGAGAAACATTGTAGCTTGGATATAAATTGGCAGTCTGTGTTACCGTGATTCGTCTAGCCTGTCCGTTATCTGCCTCTACAGTCAGCACAGCCGAACGGCTCACCCCGCTGTTATTGGCAGAGGCAGTGAATGAGGTCTTGTCCATACCTTGAGTCCCGCTTAATTTACTCAATTGCAGCCAGGATGAGGCCAGATTTGTTATGGTCCATTTACTGTTTGCTTCTATAGTAATTGGTTCAGATGTGCCTCCTTCAGGCATGAAGGAAACCGATTGCGACGAGACTGTCAAATACGGCTCTTCATCTGAACTTTTAGAACAGCTGAACAATGATGCACTGGTCATAAAAAGCAGCAGCATCTGATATAAAAATTTATGTTTCATCTAAATTGTTTTAAGATTATGATTTGAACTGCGGAAACTATCCAGCGGCAGAATTTCCGAACTTCAGAATCTTTATTTTTCTAATTAGCACCTGCTTTATCAAGAATCTTTACTACCCTGATATTATCAACTGCCGCTCGGAAACCTCCTGACGCCGGAGTCGAGGCGTCGTTAATAATAAAAAAGTTGATGCCGCCTGTGCCAGAACCGCCAACCAATTCGGTTAAGCTTGCTGCTGAATCGCCCGTTCCGTCTTTATTGTCCTTTTTGGTACGGAACTCTGTTAAAGGAATCGTTACCGTAGTCCATTTCCCTTCTGTAGTAACACCTTTGCCTCCAGTAGTTTTCCAAGGTTCATATCTTGCCAAATAGGTCCAGTTATAATCCTTTACGATAAAAATAGAACTGCCTTTCCAAGTTCCCGCAATATTAATTTCGAATTTTAAGGCAAACTGGCTAAGGTCTAATGTCAAATCATTAGGCTGAATCCAATGCTGGGCCTGCTCAATATTAATGCATCGTCCGTTCTCCCACCAAGAACCGTTTCCTGCACTCAAAGCACCTGGATTTAAAATAGGGTAAATACCTCTGCTGTTTGGAAAATCAGGATCATTGTCACTTGTTGAAGTTCCCCAGGCCATGCTGCCAATAGTATCGAAATTGCAAATCATTCCCGTGGTCAGGTCATTTACATTAAATGAAGTAAGAATTTCACCCGACGCGGTTCTGATTTTCAAAGGACCACTGAGTGCTGAATCAGGCATCTTAAAAGTAATTGAAGTTCCGTCATCTGAAGCTGTAAATTCCTGCACGGACACGCCTGCAAAAATGAGTTCGCTGATCTGAAACAAATTTGTTCCGTACACATCCACCTCTTCCCCCGGCAGCGGATTTTCGTTTGAAATGTGACCTAACACAGGAGGCCCAGCCACTATATCAATACCAAAGGTCACTTTTCCCTTTGGAGTGACAAGCTCAATGGTATTTAAATCATTTTCCGCAACAGAAGGAAATGGAATCACTGCCGGCACCTGCACAACTGCATAGTTGTCAGCAAACAGGCCTCCGTTAAAATCGACCGCTATACCATTGAAGGCAATCTTTACGGCATCCTTTAAATGAGATCCCTTTAAGACAACCCACTGTCTCGGAACCAGTTTGTTAACCAATGTGTCATTAGGAGCCGCCGCATAATTGCGCACCTCTGTGATCACCGGTCCAGAGCCTGAATCTTCATCATTGTTGCAGGACACAAACATTGCCGCCACAAGCATCATGCCTGCAAAAAGCAGGCGGGTAAAACTATTGTCTATTATTTTTTTCATAACTGTCATTATTTATAGTATGGAACTGACGGTTCATTCAACTTAGGGTTCACCACAACTTCTGTCGTCGGAAGCTGCAGGGTAAAAGTGGCAGAGGTTGCAGGCGATATCGTTCCAATAGGATCGTTTGGCGTTGCTGTTTTTGAATCCTTGTCATAATCAAACAATACTCTCTGCTGATCATTTAAAAGCTGGACTGCCTTTTGGGGATTATAATATGACAGCCTAACCAAATCATACCAATATTGTCCCTCGCAGGCAAATTCCACTCTCCTTTCGTTCAGAATGATATCTTCATTAATCGAGGTAAGAGGATCCACTCCCGCACGTGTTCTTACTTTATTAAAATACAGCAGCGCATCGGCATCACTTGTCGAAACAGCGTTTCCAAGCACCGCTTCTGCATACACCAGATATACATCTGCAAGTCTCAAAAGGGCATTGTGCTCAATAGATCCCAGGTAAGACATAGCAGGGGAATTGTTGTCGGCTTCATTACCAATGATGTGCTTTTTCATTCCAGGAGAAGCGGCCGTATAACCGCCTCCCGCGGCATTAAGCTCTGGATAATGATCTCCTGGCAGCATAAAGCTTGCTTTGCGTCGGATGGAATCCTGCTCTGTATACGCTAAATACAGATCATAACTCACCCCTGGAGAACCCCAGGCGCCCCCTTTTTGAGGATTAATGTCATTGCTCGGCGAGTAGGTCAGCAGATGATTGCCCTGCATCCATTCGGTAGTGGCAGACCATTGCAGCGCAAAAAGTGATTCCTGATTATCATTAAACTTGGTTTTAAAAAGATCTGCATAACTAGGCAGCAGCGTTAATCCACTGTTCATAATAACATCTTTGGCATAAGTCTTGGCCAGATTTAAATATTCCTGATTGCGGTTTCCTCCTGTCTGGCCCACTCCCGCTCTAGTCAGGCAGACCTTGCTTAGCATTCCTTTAGCCGACCATGATGTAACTCGGCCTGGCTGATCGGTTTTAGGCAGGTTTTCTGCCGCAAAAGTTAAATCCTCTATTACAAACCTGTAAACATCCTCTATTCTGTTTTTATTGATTAGAGGCGATTTTATCAGTTTGGTGTTATCTTCTATAATAGGCACTTCTCCCCAGAGCATTGCCAAATGATAGTAAGCCATGGCACGTATGAATCTTGCTTCGGCTGTCGCTGCATTTTTATCTGCGGCCGAAACCGTTGAAGGTGTTTGCTCATTAATGGCATTAATAGTCGTATTGCAATGTGCCACTATAATGTAAAGTGCCGCCCACCCGGTTGTCAGTCGGCCATTGGATCCTGAAAGGGTAAAAGTATTGAGCTGCACCAGATCGGAACCCTGATATTGCAGAATAAGATTGCCGCTCAATATATCTCCTAAAGGCAGATAAGCAGTATTATTCCATTGTGCCCATATTCTGCCGCCGTACAATGCTGCGGTAGCCAAACGAAGTTCTTCTTTTGTCTGGTAAAAATTCTCTGTACTTATTTCTGATTGGGATGGACGATCCAGAAAATCGTCTTGGCACCCGGTAAGCACTGCTGTGGCCAGCAGGCTTAGAATGATATTTTTATAAATAGCCCTCATATTGTTCTGTTTCATTTTTTAGTTAGTTAATCCCAGATTAAGTCCAAATGTAAAGCTGCGGGATTGCGGATAGAAACCATTGTCAATTCCTGCCTGCAGAGGATTCCACGAACCCACCTCCGGGTCCATCCCCGTATAGCTGGTAATTAAAAAAGGATTGGTGACATTAACATACAGCCTAAGCGAGCTTATATGTATTTTTTTCATCATCTCATTTGGAAAAGAATATCCCAAAGTCATGTTCCGGCATCTTATGAAGGAACCGTTTTCTACATATCGGTCAGAAAAACGGTTGTTTCTGTTGCTGTCATTGTTTTTCAGCCCTACAATAGAAGTCTCCGGATTGGTCACATATACGTTATTGACATCTGAGGCTGAACCGTTAGGATCAATTAAGGCCAGTACAGCGTGATCTTTTAAGGACTTCAAATAGCCGTTATTGGTAAGCGGATTGTCTCCATTGATTCTCATTCCATTCACCACCTCGCTGCCTTGGTTGGCAGTAAAGAAAATATTAAGATCAAAACCTTTGTAAGTAAACGTATTGCCAAGTCCAAACTGAAATTGTGGAACAGGCGATCCTAAAAATGTCTGATCTTTTTCAGTGATCACGCCATCTCCGTTAAGATCCTTAAATTTAAGGTCCCCATACCATACTCCGCCCGAATTGGGAGTAATCGGCAGCACTGTTCCGTCGGTATTGGTTGGAAGCGCATGGTTTTTAAAATCATCTGCTGTAGCAAATACGCCATCTACTTTGTAACCGTAGAATGCTCCTATTGAACCGCCCACTACAGTTCTGGACACAACATCTCCCCCATAGTATCCTGGAAGGAAAGCTCCGTCTGTATTTAATTTCATTACCTTGTTTTTATTGTGCGATAAAGTAAAATCCGTAGTCCATGTAAAATCCCCGCGCTCCATATTTCTTGAACTCAAATGAAGATCTATACCTCTGTTGCGGACCTGCCCTATATTTACATAAGGAGCATTGATGGCCCCAGGAGAATACCCCACAATAGTTCCCGAATACAATGGAAGAGGAATCTGCATAAGCAGTCCATCAGTCATACGGTTGTAAACATCGACAGATAGATTAAGCTTCCATCCAAACAGCGCTGCATCAAGACCAATATTGCCGTATTTGGTTTTTTCCCATTCTACTGCGGGATTTGCGATATTGGTAGTCATTTGCGCATTGCCTGAAAGGCCTGTGGACACGGATTCCAATGTCGACAGATAGGCATTGTTTCTAACATTTTGATTGTTGGTAAGGCCATATCCTGTCCTCAATTTCAATTCATTGACTATTTTAGAGCCTTTTAAGAATTTCTCATTGTTTAATTTCCATGCAAATGCTCCAGAATATGTGGTTACCCAGCGGTTATCAGGGGCAAATTTTGAGGAGCCGTCCGCTCGGACATTGACTGTAAAGAGGTATCTGTCATCATAGATGAAATTTAAACGCCCAAAATATGATTCCTGGGCACTGTCTCCTCTGGTTCCTCCATTGGTAGCAGTAGTCAGGTCACCACTTCCGATATTGGTTACATTATTGGAAATAAAATTTCTTCTTCCTGCCGATACATTTTCAAACTGTGTTAGCTGTGCCTCATGTCCTGCAAGAACATTAAAATTATATTTTGTAATGACCTTCGAATAGGTAAGGAAACTTCTAAAAGTGGTAAAATAATCCTGACTGTAGGAGTAAGAAGCTTCATTAGTCACTTTTTCTGCTAGTCCAAATTTATACGTCGGACTAAATTTGTCTTCAGTCTTAAAAGCAAAATTACCCGAGAGCTCATTACGGAATGAAAGATCTTTTGTAAAGGCGATATCTGCATAAAAATTGGCAAAGAGCTGGTTTCTCTTGGGATTGTTCTTGTTGATCAATGCCAGGGCATAAGGATTTACACGCTTTGCAATCCAGCCCTCACTGCTTTCCTCCCCGGCAAAACTGCCATCAGCATTTCTCACAGGGATATCCGGTGTCTGGCTTAATGCCTCCTGAATGACATTTGATCCGGTAGAATTTACATTCTCATCTATATGGGCCAGCTGCAAACTGGTTCCTATCTTAAGCCACTTTGTTGTTTTATTATCCAGATTCAGTCTTACTGATGTTCTCGTAAATTCAGATCCCAAGGCAATTCCTTCCTGGTTAAAATACGAGCCTGAAAGCAGATACTGCGTCTTTTCATTACCGCCGCTTAAAGTAAGCACATGATTTCTTACAGGAGCTTTGCGGAACAATTCCTTCTGCCAGTTGGTACCCTCCCCTAAATAATTTGGATTGGCAAACTCAGGCCTGTCATCGAACCCCCATACAGCTGCCCTCTGATTAATAAATGTGGCATACTCCCTTAGATCCATTGTCGGATATTGTTTTATAAGTTCCTGATATCCCGTTGAAAACTCATAAGTTATTTTTGGAGCCCCTTCTTTTCCTCTTTTGGTAGTTATGACAATTACTCCATTTGTCGCCTGGGATCCATAAATTGCTGTAGCTGACGCATCCTTTAAAACATCCACTGATTCAATATCTGATGGACTGATCGTCGCTAATGGATTTGTTCCGTTGCCTGCATCAAAATTCTGTCCGATTATCACACCGTCAATCACGTACAGAGGTGAGCTGCTCCCAAACGAAGACATACCACGTATCTGTATGTTTACACCTCCTCCAGGCTGTCCTGAAGTCTGCTGTACTACCACTCCGGCAACCTTCCCTTGAAGAGCCTGATCAAAAGTGACAGGCTGTGTCCTGCGGAGCTCGTCACCGCTGATGGAGGATATGGCTCCCGTAAGGTCTTTCCTTTTGGCTTTTCCATATCCGATCACCACTACTTCGTTCAGTGCTTTTAAATCCTCTTTCAATTTGATTGCAAGCTCGGCATCGGTAATTTTTACTTCCTCCTTGACAAAACCCAGATAGCTAAATACAACAGTTTCACCGATTCTTGCCGTAATGGCAAAACCTCCATCGGCATCTGTCGCTGTTTTCTGATTTGTTCCCTTAAGCTGGACATTCACCCCAAAAAGAGGCTGCCCATCTGTTTCTGATGTGACAGTACCCTTGATTTTTTTCTGGTCAGAATTTTGAGCTGACATCAATCCGGCATACAATAGCATCGCTATTATGATGCCTGCATTAAAAAGACTGCGGCTGCGCTTTTTAATGCATCGCATTTTTTTTTCATTCATAATTGGTTGGTTAGGTGTTAGTTAATAAGCTGGTTTGCCTCTTTGGAAAAATTCCTAGAGACAGGGAACAAATTAACAATAAAGGCCAGCCAAAATATGGTTCCATTTGTATCAGAAAAAGGGTCAAATTGTAATTATTACAGGACTTATGATAAAAAAAACCGACTATTTATTTCATTAAAATATTTTATATCCTAATTTTTTAGGATATTGTCAACATCATTAATATTCTTTACGCGAACCGAGGAAACAGTACAGCATTAGTTTTCCATCATTCTTACGCCATTAATATGTAGACAGTCAAATAACATTTCATACATAAAAAAGGATTTTTTATACAAATTATTTATCTTTGTCACTAAGATACTTAGTACATGAGCAAAATTAATAACCAAGATATACTGTCAAGATTCCAAAATGCGAGCAGAAAGTATTCTGATGCATCTTCATTCATGCATGCCGCAATTGCGCAAAAAGCTGGGTTATCGGGTACTGACCACAAATATTTAGGACTTATTCTTCCCTACGAATCTATAACTGCGGGAGAAATTTCAAAACTTACGGGTTTAAGCACAGGTGCCGTAACGGGATTAATAGACCGATTGGAAAAAATGAAGCTCCTGGAAAGGCATTTCACCAAAGAAGACCGAAGAAAGGTCATCATTGTTCCAAATGTCGAAAACAGCATGAAGCTTCTCAAGCCCTTCTTTGATGAACTGCAGCAGAAAACCATGGCATTGCTTGCTGCTTTTTCAGAAGAGCAGATCAAAACTATAGAAAGTTATTTTATTAAAGCCACAGCCATAATGGAAGAAACAAAAGATAATTTAAACAAAAAATAATATGGAAGGTCTTACTGCAAATTACCTGACTAGAGCTGAAATATGGCTCTGCCTCACCACGCTTATCTACTTTTTAATGAATGGCGCACAGATTTTCGAAACTCTGGTTTTTGTGCCTAAATGGACAGAATCGGCACCTGAAAATTTTAAGCTTTTACTGGATGGAAAAGGCGCTGGCCTGAAAGTTTTCTGGATTATATTTCATTCTCTGCATGAAATCACCTTTATCCTTGCCATTATTTTCTGCTGGAGAATTGACCCCGTACGAAACTGGCTTTTAGTTTTATTTGCTGCGCATTTTGCAGTTAGGGCATGGACGCTCTCCTATTTTGCGCCAAACATCATTGATTTTCAAAAAATAGCAGAAAATCCTTCACTTGCAAAGGATCTTGCAAAACGAACTTCCCTTTGGCAGACCCTCAACTATATCAGGGTCTCCATATTTCTTGTCATTTCCTGTGCATTAATTCCCTTGTGCATCAAATTATTCAATTTAAAAGCATAAAACAAAAGGCAGCGTAAATTTACACTGCCTTTTGTTTTTATGACTATTTCGGTTACTTTTTTATCATTACGCTGATATTTTATAAAAAGTATAAAAATATTCCCTTTATAAATTATTGATTCTAAACTTATAATCCTTAGGCCACATCTACAATAGAATATATCATTCATTATTAAAAAAATTGGTTTCAGATTCTAACCTGCAACATCTTTTTTTAGCCTCACCCACTAAAATCAAAGTAAATTTCAGTTCCAAAAATCCGATTTTTGAAAACCTCAGCAAAATGTACATTTGTGCCATCATTTATCCCTTTTTGTCACAAAGTTTGTACCTCGAAACCCGAGGTACAAATGAGGTACAAATTTTAGCAAAACAACACCTAAATATTCCAAAAAACAATTGAATAAAAAAACATACAAAATGTTAATTACCAACACCTTAACTCTCTTTGTTATTTTTTGTTTTGCGTTTCTTTGCCCCTTCTATTTGCCGATGCAGAAATTTGCAAAAATATTCCCCAACAATTCGTCATTTGACACCTGGCCAGTAATCAAACCGAATTGATATAAAGCTTCACGTATATCCAATGCCATAAGATCACTAGAAAGACCAGATTCCAAACCAAATTTTACTTTCTGAATTTCATCTAAAGCTTTCAATAACGAATCATAATGCCTTGTATTCGTTACAATTGTTTCATTATTACGAAGTGCTCCTGTATTAACAAATGACAACAATTCATTTTTTAAATCCTCCACTCCTATTTTTTCTTTTGCAGAAATCAATAATAGTTTTGCATTTAAATTCTCTAGTTTGCTGGTAATATTTTGTACTTCATCAGCTGAAAGAATATCTTTTTTATTCACTACAATAAGTAATGGTTTCAACGGATATTTATTCTTGATTTGCTCTATTTCAGAGACAAAATCAGAGCTCGAAGTCTGGAATTTTAATCCGTCGAACAAATAAATCACAACTTGTGCCTGATCGATTTTTTCAAAGGTTTTTTTGATTCCGATACTTTCTACAACATCTTTTGTGTCGCGAATTCCTGCTGTATCAATAAATCTAAAACCAATACCGCCAATGACCAGTTCATCTTCAATTGTATCACGAGTTGTTCCTGCTATATCCGAAACAATTGCTCGTTCTTCATTCAATAAAGCGTTTAACAAAGTTGATTTCCCAACATTGGGTTCTCCAACAATGGCAACTGGAATTCCATTTTTAATCACATTTCCAACTGCAAACGAATCAATTAATCGTTTTAGAACAAATTCAATTCTGTTTAATAACTCATGAAACTGAGTTCGGTCAGCAAATTCCACATCTTCTTCTGCAAAATCCAATTCTAATTCGATTAAAGAAGCAAAGTTTAAAAGCTCTTCACGAAGTTTTGCAATTTCATTACTAAATCCGCCTCGCATTTGCTGCATGGCAATTTGGTGCGAAGCCTCATTATCAGACGAAATCAAATCGGCAACAGCCTCTGCCTGTGACAAATCTAACTTCCCGTTTAAGAAAGCACGAAGTGTAAACTCACCCGCATCTGCCATCCTACAACCTTTTCGTAGTAATAACTGAATAATCTGCTGTTGGATATAAGTCGATCCGTGACAAGAAATTTCGATTGTATCTTCTCCTGTGTATGAATTTGGACTTTTAAAAACTGAAACCAAAACTTCATCAAGTGTTTTTGTTCCATCTATAATATGTCCTAAATGAAGTGTATGTGTTTTTTGTTTCGTTAAATCTTTGTTTTTAATAGATTTAAAAACCGAATTTCCAATGGTAATCGCTTCGGTTCCAGAAATTCGAATTATGGCGATGGCTCCGGCTCCTGAAGGTGTAGCCAAAGCAACTATAGAATCTTGATTTATCATGTGGCAAAGTTACAAAAAAAGCCCCAATTTATTAAGAATGAACTTTCCTTTAAATTAGTCTCAAAAACCTTTAAATCAAACTATATTAACAAATCATTAAGTGTTAAAATACTGATAATTATCAGGTTATTTTAAGTCGATATTGAGTAAATTTGAGAGACAAACCTTAATACTCAATAAAATGAAAAAGATACTTTTCCCTACCGATTTCTCTGATGCTGCTACAAATGCATTTGTCCATGCTTTAGAATTTGCTAAAGTTGTAAAAGCCGAATTGATCTTGCTTCATACATTTGAGATTCCTGTTTACGACAGCCAGTTCTTTCCAGAGAATTATGCTTCTATATACAGTTCCATCGAATTGGCAAAATTTGAAATGTTCAAAGATGAAATACCTAAACTGCGTGCCATCGCTTCTGAACGAAAGTTAGATGATATTGTGATCAAACACCGCCTAATGGACGGTGATTTAATCTATAATCTTAAAAATGCAGTCGAAGAAGATCAAGTCGATTTTGTAATCATGGGAACAAGCGGTGTTTCGGACTGGACAAAATTCTTTACAGGCTCTAATACCAGTTCTGTAATTTCTGGTGTTGAAGTTCCGGTGCTATGCGTTCCTGTTGATGCTAAATACAAAAAAGTAAAAACAATTGGCTTTACTACCCGTTACCGCGAAAAAGATAAAAAGGAACTTAAAAAAATCCTCAAAATCGCTAAAAAAACAGATGCTAAAGTCAAAAGCTTATATGTAAGAACTTCCAATTCTGATGTTACTGATACAACTATTAAAGAGTGGGAAAAAGAATTTGCAGGTGAAAACGTCGAATTTTTGGTTCTGCCAAGTGATGATGTAAAAGATACCATTACCGATTTTATTCTTTACAAAGACATTGATATCCTGACCACTATTACACACAAAAGATCTTTCTTTGAAAGTCTTTTCGATTCCAGTTTCAGTAAAAAAATATCCAAAGAAGTTTCCATTCCTGTATTGATTATGCATGAAGATTAAAATAGAATAACCGTCGATTTTCTCTCTTAAAAGTTATATTTGTATTTCAGTAAAATAATACAATGAAAGCATACCAAGACAAAATCGAAATTTATTCAGAACTATATTATAAAACCAACAAAAAATACAACAGCATAAGCCTTTTGAGGCTGTTAAGTATTTTTCTCTTATTGTTTTTTATATACAATTACATTAAAACAGATGAAATACTTTATGTTATTCTGGCTGTTTTATCTTTTGCTGGTTTTATTTTTTTAATGAAAATACATTCACGACTATCTTTTCAGAAACTGCTTGCTGATACGCTTTTAAAAATTAATCGAAACGAAATTACTTTCTTAAAAAGAGAAAAAACACCTTTTGAAAACGCAACAGAGTTTATCGATTTTCATCATCCATACGCGTACGATTTAGATATTTTTGGAGAACATTCCCTATTTCAAAATCTAAATAGAACCGCAACCTTCATCGGAAAAAAAACTCTTGCCAATCTTTTATTACATACACTTCCTGAAACTGAAATTTTAGAAAATCAAGAAGCCATAAATGAATTAAAAAGCAAATTAGAATGGCGCCAGGAATTTCAGGCTTTAGGTATTATTAGTCAAGATTCTAAACAATCTTATGAAGCAATAAAACATTGGTCTTCTTTTAATAATAATTCTTTACCTAAAGTTCTAATCGCACTTTCAATTATATTTCCAACCTTATTTTTTGGATTTTTGACGGCTTATTTTATTACTTCAAAAGTCATCATTCTTTCGTATCTAACTTATATTTTTATTGGGAATTTAATTGTCTTAGGAATGGCGACCAAAAGAATTAAATCCGAGATAGCAAAAGCAGATAATATTGATAAAATCATAAAACAATACGGTTTATTGATTGAGAAAATTGAGAACGAATCTTTCCGGTCTAAAAAGCTAATTCGTTTGCAAAAAAAGCTTGTTTATAAAAACACAAAGGCAAGCCAGCATTTGAAACAGCTTTCTGAGTTGTTTTCAAGAATGGATACTATAAATAATTTTGTTACTGCACTTTTATTCAACGGAACGTTTTTATTTAATCTGCACGTTTTAAAAGCGCTTTTGAAATGGAAAGAAAACTATTCTTCAGAAATTGATCAATGGATTTCTATTATTGGCGAAATTGAAGCTTTAAACAGTCTAGCCAATTTAGCTTACAATAATGCTGATTTTGTTTTCCCAGAAATCAATTCTGAATATAAAATTGAATTTAAAAACTTAAGTCATCCATTATTAAATCCCACCACAAGAATTGGAAATGACACTAATTTTTATCCGCTTTCTTTCGTAATTCTGACGGGTTCTAACATGTCTGGCAAGAGTACCTTTTTAAGAAGCTTAGGAATCAATATGGTACTTGGCGGAATCGGTTCAGTTATTTGTGCTTCAGAGGCTAAAATACATCCACTTCCAGTATTAGTTTCAATGAGATTATCAGATTCTTTATCGGATAGTGAGTCTTACTTTTTTGCTGAAATTAAACGTTTAAAACAGATTATGGATGAGCTTGAAAATCAACCTGCTTTTGTTTTATTAGATGAAATTTTAAGAGGAACAAATTCTGACGATAAAAGAAACGGAACAATTGAAGTCGTAAAGAAAATAATTTCCAAAAAAGCTATCGGAGCCATCGCAACACACGACATCGAAGTCTGCTTGACAACAAACGAATATCCTGAAATTTTAACGAATCAGTGTTTTGAAGTAGAGATTCAAAACAACGAATTACACTTTGATTACAAACTCAGAAATGGCATTTGCAAAAACAAAAGTGCTACATTTTTGATGCAGAAAATGGGGGTTATTTAAGTGAAGAAGTTATGAGTTATGAGTTATGAGTTATGCTTAAGTTTCTAGTTTATTTAGAAAATGATTTAATCTAGCAAAGTCGCTAAGAAACAGAGTTTTTTAATGAAGCAACCATATAGTTTGTCATTTTGACTGAAAGGAGAAATCACACTCGTAACTCGACAAAGATTGGCGAAATACTATGCGGAATTCCTAGTGTGATTTCTCCTTTCAGTCGAAATGACAAGATTGAGCATAACTTTTGGGAATGATAAAACTTTGCGTCTTAGCGACTTTGCGAGATTAAATTACATATACTTACAAGCTCATAATCCTTCCTTCATTTTTTTTATACCTTTTGCTATAAACTCTGCCTTATTATTTTTGGCTTTAGCAATAAGACTTTCTCTTTCTTTCGGAATATCATAGTATTTCTCTGCCCATAAACTGATTTCGACTAAAACAGGAAATAATTCAATTCCTTTTTCAGTCAATTGATATAATACTTTCGCTTTACTTTCCGGATGTTCCAGTTTTACGATTATATTATTTTCTTCTAAAACCAAAAGCCTGCTGGCCAGAATATTGGTAGCAATCTTTTCTTGTGATTTTAAGAAATCACCATAAGTACATTGTTTTTTGAACATCAAATCCCTAATAATCAGCAACGACCATTTATCTCCCCATATTTCTAAAGAAGTACTTATCGGACATTCTGATCTCTTTTTTGAACTCGCCATAAAAATATTTTTAAAAACAACTTGCAATTCGCAAGCAATCAATATCTTTGCACTTGCAAAATGCAAGCAAATTTATTCAATACTATCAAGAGAACCAAATTATATAGTTTTAATACTTAAAAATCAATAAAAATGGACAATAAAAGACTAGAATTTCTCCAAAGTTATATTGGAAAACATTTTACAGGAAGTCCCTCTCCTTTTGCGCATTGGCTTAACGGAAAAGTGATTGCTGTTGAAAAAGAAAATGTTGAATTCGAATTTGAAGTCAGAAAAGAAATGACAAATCCGGTCGGAATGCTCCATGGTGGCGTTACAGCTGCAATTATAGACGATTGTATTGGCGTTAATTTTATGGTTTTAGGTCTTGAAAAGTTCTACCCAACAATCAATCTTTACATCGATTATTTCAATCCGGCATTTGAATCACAAACTGTTATCTTAAAAACTACTTTGGCGAAATTGGGAAAAACAATTATCAATATAAAAGCAGAAGTAACCAATAAAAATACTTCTAAAATTATGGCTCAGGCAAGTGCAAACTTAGCGTTAAGTGATGTTAAGATTCCTGTTTAATTTAAAAAAGCTCATTCAAAGTTTGAAACTTTGAATGAGCTTTTTTCACTTTGTGGAGTTACTTGCGAAGATTCTTCGTTCCTCAGAATGACAAACTGCACGTACTTCTATATAGTTTAACTTGGAATTTGGAATTTAATTTATTGGAATTTTAAATATTTATTCTTCGTACATTTCCATCCACAAGCGGGTTTCTTCTAAATCCAGTTCTTTCTCAATTTTTCTGAAAATTTCTTCGTTTACAGAACCTTTTTTATGCATACTTTCCAAATTGTTACGTTCCACATTCAAAAGATCAATTTGTACTCTGGTAAATTCGTTGAAAATTTGTCCACCTAGTACTTTTCCGTTTCCAAAAAAGTTTGCAGGAAGTTCCGTCTTTTGCAGTCGGTTAAACTTTACTTCGTATTTACTTTTAATGTTATGAAGCAATTCATCATCCAACAAAGAAAAATTATCTTCGATATGCGCAATCGTTTCTGAAACTATTTTGTTACGAATATCATATTCTTCAGCCAGAATTGAATAACGTTCGATTTTAAGCTTTTTAATCAGCCAAGGAAGTGTAAGACCCTGAATAACTAAAGTGGACAATATCACACAAAAGACCAGATAAATAATTAGATTACGAAGCGGAAATTCTTCTGTTTTATTCAACATTAACGGAAGCGCCAAAGCAGCGGCCATAGAAACCACACCACGCATTCCCGACCAACCAAAAACAATCATGTTTCGGTAATCAAATTCTTCTTTGGCTCGTATTCGTTTGCTGAACATTCTTGGTAAAATTGTAGCTGGAACTACCCATAAAAAGCGAACAACAATTACAACCACACTAATTACCGCTCCCCATATAATCAAAGAACTGCCAGAATAACTGCCTATTCCTTCCATAATCTGTCTTAACTGCAATCCGATTAAAATGAAGATTAAACCGTTCAGAATATTATTTAAAACGTCCCAGATTGTATTGGTCATGATTCGGCTCTCATGAGAAAAAATAGTTCCAGATCTTGCTGCTAGGAAAAGTCCCGTAGTAACAACTGCCAAAACTCCAGATCCATGAAAATGCTCTGCAAGCAGATAAGCAGAAAATGGTGTCAACAAAGTAAGTGTCACTTCGATGATGTCATCGCAAACAAATCTTTTATGAATGTAGTACATTATAAAACCAATAGCCAATCCTATTGCAATACCTAAAATCGACATTAAAACAAAGTTTAATCCTGCTTCCCATAAAACAAAATTTCCAGCCGTAATAGCTGTCAGAGCGTATTTATAAGCCACAAGACCACTGGCATCATTTACCAAACTTTCGCCTTCTAAAATGGCAATCAACCTTGGGTTTAATCCAAGTCCTTTTGTAATCGCTGTTGCCGAAACCGCATCTGGAGGCGAAACAATAGCGCCAAGTAAGAAGGCTAACGGCCAAGAAATATCATCTATAAGCCAATGCGCCACAACAGCAACTAATCCTGTAGTAAAAAATACCAGTCCAACAGCCGCTAAAGTGATTGGGCGAATTGATTGTTTAAAATCCGACCAGCTGGTATGCCATGCGGCATGATATAAAAGTGGCGGCAGGAAAATAATAAAAACAATTTCGGGATTTAATGCAATAACTGGAAGTCCGGGAACAGCGCTGATAATTACACCACAAAGCACTAAAACAATTGGTATTGGAAAATTATATCTTTTACTAACTAGACTTAAAAATGCTACACCAAAAAGCAACATTATAATTACTGTGATATTCTCCATTTTTACTGCGGGTATTTATTTGTTTGGGATGATAATTTGTGATGGCTAAATTAAGATTTTTGTGAACCAAATTAAAATATCATTAAAAAAAGAAACTTCAATTTATTGACTTACATCAAACTTTTGCATTCTGGACAGCTGTACATTTGAAATTCTATTTTTCAAATCCATTACATAATATACAAAATGATAAGTACAGAAATAAATCCATTGGTACAATTTGGAATCACATGCCAAAAACGTGTTGAAAACGCTTTGGAACAACTTAGAAACGGGAAAGGAATTCTTTTAATTGACGATGAAAACCGTGAAAATGAAGGCGATTTGATTTTTTCAGCAGAATATATGAATGTTGCCGACATGGCTCTTATGATACGGGAATGCAGTGGTATTGTCTGTTTGTGTCTAACCAATGAAAAAGCCGATCAATTGAAACTTCCGTATATGGTAAAAGAAAACACCAGCAGTTTTCAAACTCCTTTTACGATTAGCATTGAAGCTAAAAACGGAGTTACAACGGGAGTTTCTGCCACAGATCGAATTACCACGATTAAAACTGCAATTGCTTCGAATGCTAAACCTGAAGATTTAGCAAGACCGGGACATATTTTTCCTTTAAGAGCCCAAAATAATGGCGTTTTAGAACGAAACGGCCATACCGAAGGAAGTGTAGATTTAATGAAACTCGCTAATTTAAAACCGGAAGCAGTTCTATGCGAATTAATGAATGAAGATGGAACAATGGCAAAACTGGATGAAATAATTAGTTTTGCTCAGCGTTACGATTTAATAGTTCTGTCGATTGAAGATATTGTCTATTACCGTAAATTCGTGCGAGATTACAACTAAAATGATATACGAACAGCTTAGTAATTACATCAAAAAAAACATTGACGTTTCTGAGGATGATTTAAATACGATTCTTTCTTATTTTAAACCTTTAAAGAAAACCAAAAAAGAACTGTTGCTTGCTCAAGGACAAATTAGCCAGCAGACATTTTTTGTTGGAAAAGGCTGTGTAAGAATCTTTTTTATTAATGAAGAAGGAAAAGATGTTACCCGATACATCGCTTTTGAAAATCAGTTTGCAACGGCTTTGGTGAGTTTTATAACCAAAAATCCCGCTCAAGAAAATATTCAGGTAATTGAGAAATCAGAATTACTGGCAATTACACATGAAGATTTTAATTATTTAATGAAAATCATTCCACAATGGCGTGAATTTTACAGCAATTATCTGGAGAAAGCTTATGTAAACAATGCTAATCGATTAATGTCATTTACAACTATGGATGCTTTGGAGAGATACAATCAACTTTTGAAAATTAATCCGACAATTGTGAAACGGCTTCCTAATAAAATTGTAGCTTCTTATATTAATATTTCTCAGGAAACTTTGAGTCGATTGAAGTCTAAGACTTAGTTTTTTTATTTTGAATGTAGAAGATGTGCTTCGCCAATTCTCTATAGCTAGAACCTCCTTCGTCGAAATGACAAAACTGTCTGATTACAAAAAATCTGCTCAAATCTGTTTAAATCTGCGTGAAACTCTAAAACAATAAAAAAGCCGAATCTAAAATAAGATTCGGCTTCTGTTTTTTCATGATTCACAACTGCTGCAAGAAACAAGGCTTGTAACCAATTCTTTAGAAACACTTTGGCTTCTTTGGTAATACAAACTTTTAACACCTTGCTGCCAAGCTTCGATCATTAAACGGTTTACATCTTTAATAGCCAATTCTGCTGGAATATTAAGGTTCAAACTTTGCCCCTGATCAACAAATTTCTGACGGATCCCTGCTTGCTGTACAATTTCCAACTGACTGATTTCTTTAAATGTTTTAAAGACATCTTTTTCTTCTTTTGTTAGCTCCGACATATGCTGTACGCTTCCTCCATTTAGCATAATTCCTCTCCAGACTTCTTCATTATCTAAGCCTTTTTCTTCAAGCAGTTTTTTTAGGTATTTATTTTTACGCATAAAGTTCCCTTTACTCAATCCGGCTTTGTAATAATTACTGCTGAAAGGTTCAATTCCTGGCGAAGTTTGTCCTAAAATTGCAGATGATGAAGTTGTTGGTGCAATTGCCATTGTGGTTGTATTACGTCTTCCATACCCTTTTAACAATTCTGGTTCACCGTAAATTCTAGCCAATTCCTGACTTGCTTTATCCGCTTTATCACTGATATGTTTGAAAATTTCAGTCGTTTTCATTTTAGCTTCCATTCCTTCAAACGGAATCATATTTTTTTGCAAGTAAGAGTGCCATCCTAAAACACCTAAACCTAATGCACGATGTCTTTTGGCAAATTTATTGGCTGCAGAAAGATAATAGTTTCCTTCTGTTTTTTCGATGAATTCCTGTAGCACAGCATCTAAGAAAAAGATAGCCAATTTTACGGCTTCAGTATCTTTCCATTCTTCGTATAACTCTAAATTCATAGAAGAAAGACAGCAGATAAATGATTCGTCATGAGTTGACGGAAGCATAATCTCACTGCATAAATTACTAGCGTTGATTCTTAAATTCTGGTCTTTATAAACTTGTGGTTTATTTTTATTTACGTTGTCACTAAAAAAGATATAAGGCAATCCTTTTTGCTGACGACTCTCTAAAACCTTTGCCCAAACTTGTCTTTTTTCTGCATCACCATCAATCATTTCCTGCATCCAATAATCTGGCACGCAAATTCCTGTAAACAAGTTCTGAATTGGGTTTCCAATACTTTTAATCTTTAAAAACTCTTCAATATCCGGATGATCTACATCCAAATAAGCTGCAAATGCACCACGACGAACACCTCCTTGAGAGATTGTATCCATAGCCGTATCAAAAAGTTTCATAAAACTTACTGCTCCACTACTCTTTCCGTTATCTGTTACAGCACTTCCGCGTTCACGCAATTCACCAAAATAACCAGAAGTTCCGCCACCAATTTTAGTCTGCATGATTACCTCACCCAGTTTATGTGTGATTCCTTCAATTTTATCTGGAACGTGAACATTAAAACAAGAAATTGGCAGACCTCTTTCTGTTCCCATATTTGCCCAAACTGGAGAACTTATACTCATCCACCCTCTTTCGATCATTTCAACAAAAGATTCTTTTAATTCTGGTTTGTATAATCTTCTAGCAGCGGCAGTACAGATTCTGTCAATTGCACCTTCGACTGTTTCACCTTTTAGAAGATAACCACGATTTAAAATTTGTTCGCTTTCTGAATTTTTCCACCACATCTTACTACCGTTCTGTGGTTCAAAATTATTTACTGGGTTTGTGTCTATTGTATTCATAAGTATTATGGGCTTGTATTAGAAAAGATCGTTTGCTGTAATGCTTTTATCGTGTTTCGTATATTCTACTGGACGTTTTGCAAAGAAATCATCTAAACTGTTTGCAAAAACCTCTTCTTCAAACCAAGCCATCGCAGCGTAATCTTGCGGCGATACATTAAAAATTGTTTCTATATTGATTTGTCTTAGACTTTCGTCAACTCTAAATTTCATAAAGTTTACCAACTCTTCTTTGTTGATAGTTTCGATTGCTCCATCTTCAAAAATCCAATCCAGAATAGCCGCTTCAACATCAATTGATTCTCTCACCGTTTTACGGATTAATTCTAAAGTTTCTGCATCAAAATATTCCGGGAACTCTTCACGGATTTTGTTAATGATGTAAATTCCGCCATTAGCATGAATCTGCTCGTCGATTGAAGTCCATGCAATAATGTTGCTTACATTTTTCATATATCCTTTGAATCTTGTAAAAGACAATAAAATAGCAAACTGGCTGAACAATGAAACATTTTCAATTAGAATACTGAACAAAATCAGCGAAACCATATATTTTCTGTTGTCCTGAGATTTAGTGTCTTTTAGAACATTCGAAAGATAATCTACACGTCTGCGAACTACAGGAACATCTAATAACTTTTCAAATTCATCATTATACCCTAAAACTTCCAGCAAACGAGAATAAGCTTCAGAATGTCTAAATTCACATTCCGCGAAAGTTGTTCCTAATCCGTTGAATTCTGGTTTTGGAAAATGCTCATATATATTACCCCAAAAACTTTTTACGGCTACCTCAATCTGTGCGATTGCTAATAAACTGTTTTTGATTGCGGTTTTTTCGGCTCCATTTAAATGCGCATGAAAATCTTGTGTATCGGCTGTAAAGTCTACTTCGGTGTGTACCCAGTACGCTTTATTAATAGCCTCGGTAAATTGCAGAACCTCAGGATATTCAAAAGGTTTATAATTGATTCTTTTATCGAAAATTGACATAATATATAGAGTTTTAAGTGACAAAAATGAAACATAGAAAATCATCCGCTCGATTTGTAGGTGGTATTAGCGTACTTTCTATATTTACAAATTTAGTCCACAGTTCTTCTCTTGTCCAGTTTTTGATGTTAAAAATCCTATCAATTATCAACAGTTTTGAAACAGCCAAAAATCGTGGTTTTGTAAATTTTATCAACAGTAAAACAATCTCGTGTAATTGTCAATGAACTAGCTGTTTCCCTAAAATCAATGTTAAGTTATCAACATTAAAAAGTCATTTTTAGGGGTGCAAAATCAAAAACAGTTATCAACAGGTCAATTATAAAAACAGAAAATCAATCCTCTATCTTGAAATAAAAAAACATCTCCTATTAATAATAATTCTAAATAGCAAGGTGCTGGATTTTTTTATAACATTTTTTATTACAGCTTATTACATAATAAACCTTTTCTAAATAGGCCTCAGAATTATAATTAATAACTTTACAAGAATCTTTTTAACTACAAGAAACATCAAAAGTAATTTTTCGTCTGAAAACGTCTGAGAAAAGAAAAATTCGCTGTGGAAGTTGTAAGTAGAAAAGGCAAAATACAAAACCAAAATAGTCTGCTTTGAAAGCAGACTTTTAACATTGGGGGTAGTTAGTTAGTTTTGGGAAACTAATTTTTTTAACTGTTTTATTTTCCTTAAAATTTTTAAGAAAATAAAACACATCTGGAAAATCACAAAGATGATTACCATTTTATTATTTGCTATAACAGTATCAGATATTCAAAATAACGAATAACGAAAATCTCTATTAAGATTTTCCGGAGCTTTAGGATCAGAAAATTTGTGGCTGGATTGGATAAACTACAAATGATAAGTCTATTTCTGGACTATCAATCCCTAAATCTATATCAATAACAAAAGACTGCTGTATGCCTCTATACAAACTGCCTCTGTTGTTTTGTGCTGTAATGCAGGATACCTCTCTAACCCTAAAACTTAAAAATCCAGACGCTCCGGAATAATTTCCTCCAACTGCCACAGCCTATTACTGACCGTTTTGCAGTGAACAGATTAACAAAAAAAGGCGTTTTTATATTTTAAATGAGTAGCTTTTAATCATAGACTATATTTATTTGAGAAAAAAAGCTTCCGATTACTTTTATCAAAAACTTTAATAGAAATAGGGTATTAATACCTGAAAAATTCCCTGATGAATAATTTAACTTGCCAGCAAAAAAAATCAAATCAAAATTACAATTTAACGATTAAAATATGCGCTTTAACCGGGGGACAAATTGGGGACATTTTACAGGCTAAAACATAATAGAACAACACTTTACAAATATCGCCAAGAGTCTTACTCCCAAGAAGACATTATTTTTTCACTAATTTTACTGTTATAAAATCATCTGCCAAAACAAATTTAATGTCTGCCAAAAAAATATATTTTGTTGTTTTATTCCTTCATGCATTCCTTATAAATGCCCAAGAACTACAAATTAATTCCTCTAAAAATTATCTCCGCGATATTGAATCTATACTTAAACAAGAAAAGAATTTCGGTAGAGATACAACTTCTTTAAGAAATTATCTACAGCCTTTAAATCACCATCCAAAATACGAGGTTATTTATCTAGGTTTATTGGCAAACGGATTTAGTAATGCTCATAATTCGCTTAACAAAACTTCAGATTCTTATTACATCAATGCTATTCAGAAAGCCAAGTCATCGAAAAATGTTTCTTTAGAAATCTGGTCAAAACTTAATTACATTAATTACTTATACTATTACAGAGATTATATCAAGCTTACTCCTTTTTTGTTGCAATTAATGGAGAAAATAGAGCCAGTAGCTGCGAACCAAATTATAACTGCCGCAGAAACTTATAAAAGAATTGGATGGATATTATACACTTTTGGTGATTATAATAAATCATTACACTATTTAAGACTTGCTGAAAAAACAGCTGCAAAAAACACCTCCGACCATGCTTCTATTATGAACTCCATTGGAATGAACTATTTCAATATTGGAAATCATAAAATGGCCTCTTTTTATTTGAACGAAACGGCAAAGCTTTCCAAAAAAATTCACGACGATGTAAGATACGCCAAAGCACTTGGCGATTTAGCTTTAATCAGTCAGAAAAAAGGCGATTATAAAAAAGCCATTGCATTATTAAAAGAAGATATTCAAATTTCGGAACAGAATAAAAGTGATCAGAATACTATGTATGCTTCAATTTTATTGGCCGAAGTTTTGGTAAAAGACAAACAGCTGGAAGAAGCTTTTGTATTTTTAAATAAGGCTGAAAGTATCGCTATTTCGAAATCGTATTTTAAAAAATCGGAACTACAGATCATCAAATTGAAACTGCAAATTCTAAAATTGCAAGATTCAACAGAAAACGAATTGAATTTGAGAAGAAGAATGATAATTATTGAAGATTCACTGCAAAATGAAGATGGTGACATTGCTATCAAGAAAGCCAACTGGCTTATTCAAAAGGCAAAATTCCAACAAAATATTGATACTGCAGAAAAAGCTGTTAAATACGAAACAACTTTGAGATACTTCTATATCATCATTTTTATGATGCTGTTTTCTGCGGTTCTGCTGGTATTCATGTATTTTAGTAAACAATACAAAAGCAGACATTTAAGATATGAAGAGAAAGTGAAATCTTTAGAATTAGAAAAACTAAAAATAGAAGAAAATCTATCTAAAGTTCACGAAAACCTGAAATCTCAGATTAGCTATCTGAAAGAGAAAAACATTCAGATAAAAAACCTTAAACTGGCTATTGAAAATGTCAAAAACTCTTCTTCATCTTATATAGAAAAAAGAGAAAGAAAACTCAGTGCCTTACTGGAATCACATTTAATGACCGATAATAATTGGAACGCGTTTAGAAGAGAATTCCAGAAAGAATACCCTGAATTTTATGCTCTTCTGCAAAAAAAATTTCCAGAGATAACCGATTCTAATAAACGAATTTTACTGCTTCAGAAACTCGACTTCAGCAATAACGAAATTGCAGAACTGTTGGGAATTACAAATGATGCAGTAAAAAAATCAAAACAGCGACTAAAGAAAAAACTTGGAGATAAATATGATTCACTTTTTAATCCTATTTAATTCGAGTTTTTCTGAATGTAAATTGTTTTAAAAAAATTCAACATTAAATAAAAATTAAAATCTGCTTAAGTGATTCTTAATTTTTAGCAAAAGTGCGTCGAAAAACTCTTTTAAAACAAATTATTCTTGGTTTAAGAATATTAATTTCTACATTTGCTTTATTTTTAATTATTCTAAATAGATGATTAAATTTCCAAAAGTAAATTAACTCTTGTACAATTCAATAACCATAAATAGCATATCATGAAAAAGAACTTTTTCGTTTGTTTTGCCCTTGCTGCAACACTTTTTGCAAGTGCACAGCAAAAAAATACTCTGTTAGAACAATCTTTCTGGAAAACTTCTCCAAGCGTAGAAACAGTTAAGGCAGAAATAGCAAAAGGAAATAACCCTGCTGAAGCCAATATAAATGCTTTTGATGTTACAACTTTAGCCATCAATAATGATGCTCCTATTGAAACTATCAAATTCTTAGTAGAACAGCCAGGAAATTCAATTACTAAACCAACTCACGATAATCGTATTTATTTACACTGGGCCGCTTACAGAGGAAACACAGAATTAGTTCAATATTTAATTGCTAAAGGTTCTGATGTTAATTTTGAAGACAGTCATGGTACAGCTCCAGCAGATTTTGCTGCTTCAAACGGCCAATCAGATCCTGCGATGTATGATGCATTTTTTAAAGCCGGTGTAAATCCAACAAAAAAATATGCAAATGGCGCTAATCTTTTGCTTTTAGCCATTGCCTCTGATAAAGATTTAAAAGCTGCAGAATATTTTGCTACTAAAGGAATGTCTTTGAAAGATGTTGACAGCGACGGAAACACTGCATTTACTTATGCTGCGAGATCTGGAAATATTCCGCTTTTGAAAAAACTTTTAGAAAAAGGAATTAAACCAACTGAATCTGCTCTTTTGATCGCTGCTCAAGGAAGCCGTAGAGAAACTAATCCAATTGAAACTTACAAATATTTGGTTGAGGAAGTAAAAATCAAAGCAACTGCTCAAAATAAAGCAGGACAAAATGTTTTGCATATTTTAGCTGGAAAACCAAATCAAACCGAAATCATTAAATATTTCTTAGATAAAGGTGTCGATGTAAACAAGGCTGATAAAGAAGGAAATACTCCGTTAATGGCTGCTGCTTCGGCAAGAGAAACTGCTGTTTTAGAACTTTTTCTTCCAAAAGCTAAAAACATAAATGCACAAAACTTAAAAGGAGAATCTGCTTTAACTTATGCCGTAAGAAATGGTTCGCCAGAAGCTGTAAGTTTACTTTTGGCTAAAGGTGCTGACGCAAATGTAAAAGATAAAGATGGAAATAATTTAGGCGTTTATTTAGTACAATCTTATCGTCCAGCAGGAAGAGAAAGAGAAACTCCAAAAGAAGATCCGTTTGATACAAAAGCAAAATTGATTCAGGCTAAAGGATTGAATTTAGCAACTGCTCAAAAAGACGGAAACACTTTATATCATTTAGCTATCACTAAAAATGATGTTTCGCTTTTGAAAAAAATCACTGATTTAAAAGTAGACATTAATGCTAAAAACAAAGATGGTTTAACGGCGCTTCATAGAGCAGCCATGACTTCTAAAGATGATGTAATTCTAAAATATCTAGTTTCTGTAGGAGCTAAAAAAGACATCAGCACTGAGTTTGACGAAACGGCTTATGCTTTAGCAAAAGAAAATGATTTACTTACAAAAAATAATATCTCTGTAGAATTTTTAAAATAATCACTGTAAAGTTAAGAGTTTAAGGTTATGAGTTATACGTTCAATTTCATACCGAACGCATAACTCTTAACTTAAATTTTGAACTCATAACATATAACTTATAACACATAACTTAAATTCATGAAATCTATATTCAAAATTGCCCTAACAAGTGCTTTTATCTTTTTAGCTTCTTTCCAATCTAATGCGCAGTCTAGCAAATACAAATGTATGCTTCAGATGAACAATTATATGGGAGAAGGTGCTTATATCGTAGTTTCTTTAATTAATGCAAACGGAGAATACGAAAAAACACTTTATGTAATGGGCGATGATAAAAAATGGTACAAATCATTAAAAGAATGGAACAAATTCCATACTCAAAAAAATGATGATATCAGCGCTAAAACAGGAGCTTCTGTTACAGGTGGAGACCGCAGCGTAACGACTATCGAAATCGAAAATTCTAAAATCAATAAAGGATACAAACTACGTTTTGAAACGGCTGTTGAAGATCAGAAATATTATGTGAGTGATCTTGAAATTCCACTTACTACAGAAGGTATCGCTGAAAAAACAGACGGTAAAGGATACATCAAATACGTAAGATTAAACAAAATATAAAACTTTAGTATTTTACTTTTAACCTCTTGTTAAAGTATAAATTCTATTTTTATACTTTAAATAAAAACCAAGCTTTGTCAAATTTTCTAATTTTGACAAAGCTTTAAACATTTAATTCCATTTCTAGAATACACGCAATGACTCTTTCTTTCTGGCGTTACGCACATTTGGCTTTGGCCTTGTTTTCTTCTATTTTTTTGCTTTTAGCTTCGGTAACGGGTATCATTCTCGCTGTTGATGCAGTACAGGAAAAAACACTTCCGTACAAAGCAGAAAATTTCAATAAAATAACTTTGGGAGAAACGCTTCCAATTCTAAAAAAAGCCTATCCAGAAATTACCGAATTAAGTGTTGATTATAATCAATTTGTAACGCTTCAGGCAATTGACGAAGACGGGAATGACGTTAACGCTTATATCGATCCAAAAACAGGTAAAGCTTTAGGAACTCCAGTAAAGAAAAGTGAATTCATTAAATGGATTAACAGTTTTCACCGTTCGTTGTTTCTTCATGAAGCGGGAAGATTTTTTGTTGGCGTGATTTCGTTTTGTTTGTTACTAATTTCCCTTTCAGGATTTGTATTGGTACTAAAAAGACAGCGTGGTATTCGCAACTTCTTTTCCAAAGTAATTAAAGAATATTTCGCTCAATATTATCATGTTGTTTTAGGACGTTTGGCTCTAATCCCGATTTTGATTATTGCTTTAACAGGAACTTATTTGTCATTGGAAAGATTCAACTTTTTTATGGGTGAAGAAAAAGCAAAACCCGTTAAGACTGAACTTTCGGCGAAAGCCAAAACGACTTCAATCTTTAAAACGACTTTATTAGCTGATGTAAAGAAAATCGAATTTCCTTTTACAGATGATCCTGAAGAATATTATATCATCGAATTAAAAGACCGCGAAGTCGAAGTAAATCAGGTTACAGGTGCTTTAATTAGTGAAAAGCTTTCGCCAATGACTGCTCAATATGCGGCATTGAGTCTTGATCTTCATACCGGAAGAATTAACGGAATCTGGGCTGTAATTTTGGCTATCGCCTGTATCAATATTTTGTTCTTTATTTATTCTGGTTTTGCTATTACTTTGAAAAGAAGGTCAAGCCGAATTAAAAATAAATTTAAAGCACACGAAAGCACTTTTATTCTTTTAGTTGGATCTGAAAACGGAAGTTCTTTTAGGTTTGCCAATGCCATTTCGAAACAATTAATTGGTCATGGGCATAAAGTTTTTATTACCGAATTAAATCGTTTTTCGGTTTATCCAAAGGCAGAACATATTATTGTTTTTTCTTCGACTCATGGTTTGGGAGATGCGCCTTCTAACGGAAATAAATTCAAAGCCTTATTAGAAAAACAAAATCAAGAACAGAAAATTAAGTATTCTGTTGTTGGTTTTGGTTCTAAATCCTATCCTGATTTCTGCGGATTTGCCATTGAAATTGATAATCTTTTAGCCAAACAAAACTGGGCAGAACGTTATTTAGAATTGCAGACTGTAAACGACAAATCGGCTGTGGAGTTTGTAGAATGGGTAAAATTATGGAGCGCTAAAACAGGAATTCAATTAGCCACAACACCATCTTTATACAATCATGTTCCAAAAGGATTAGACAAATTAATGGTTTTGGATAAAACACCAATTTCAGATACGGAACATACTTTTATATTGACATTACGTGCCAATTCAAGAACCAAATTTGCTTCTGGTGATTTATTAGCCATTTATCCTGCCAATGATTCTAGAGAACGCCTCTACTCTATCGGAAATCATTCTGGCAATATTCAATTGGTTGTAAAACTTCATCCAAACGGATTGGGGTCTGGCTATTTAAATAATTTAGAACCTGGAAATACAATAAAAGCGAGAATCATCAAAAATCCAGCTTTTCATCTTCCAAAGAAAGCTTCAAAGGTAGCTTTCATTTCAAACGGAACTGGAATTGCTCCATTTTTAGGAATGATAGAACAAAATAAAGCAAAGAAAGAAATTCATTTGTACAGCGGTTTCAGAATGATTACGCCTACGCTGATGGCTTATAAAAAGTTTGCTGGTATAATGATTCAGAAAGAACACTTAGAGCATTTTCATGTAGCTCTATCGCGTGAGGCCGAACATATTTATGTAATGGATTTGATTAAAAATGATGCAGTCTTTTTTATGAATTTATTGAAAAGTGACGGTGTAATTATGATTTGTGGTTCGCTCGCCATGCAGAAAGATGTTGAAATTGTTTTGGATGAAATATGTTTGTCTAATGGAACAAAAACGCTTTTGGAATACAAAGAGAATGGCCAATTATTAACGGATTGCTATTAAGAGATTTGCAGAATATAGAATATAGAATATAGAATATAGAATATAGATTGTAGATTGAAATTTGGAATTTGGAATTTGGAATTTGGAATTTAAATATTATGTTTCATCAGAGCGTTATTCAATTAAAAATGGTTTTATGCAAAAATCAATTATACATAAACTTCTAATTCTTTTTGTAATGCTTCAAAGCTTATCAGGCTATTCACAAGTTTTACGAAAAAGAACCACTCTTTTAATGGGCGGTCGCTTCGATATTAGCATTGTAGCAAAAGACTCGTTATCTGCTGAGCAAAATATCAATGAAGTTATTGCAGAAATTACCCGAATAGAAAATCTAATTTCAGATTGGAAACCCGATTCTCAGGTTTCTGAAGTGAATCAAAATGCGGGAGTAAAACCAGTAAAAGTAGATCGCGAAGTTTTTGAATTAGCACAAAGAGCCATCAAATTATCAGAAATTACTAATGGCGGATTTGATGTTAGCTTTGCCGCAATGGACAGAATCTGGAAGTTTGACGGTTCAATGACCGAAATGCCATCGGCGGAAACCATAAAAAAATCGGTAGAAAAAGTGGGTTATAAAAATATCATTTTGGATAGCGTAGAATCGACTATTTTCTTAAAACTAAAAGGAATGAAAATCGGTTTCGGCGCTTTAGGCGAAGGTTATGCGACTGATAAATGCCGTGCCATGATGATTCAAAAAGGAATTGAAGCCGGAATTATTAATGGTTCTGGCGATATGAGCACTTGGGGAAAACAACCTAATGGAAAGGATTGGAAAATCGGAATTACAAATCCGTTTAAACCTGAGAAAATTTTAGCTGCAATTCCGTTAAAAGATGGCGCTATTACTACTTCTGGCAGTTATGAAAAGTTTGTTGTTTTTAATGGCAAACGTTATTCCCATATTATAAATCCAGCTACTGGATATCCTACAGCAGGTTTATGCAGTGTAACTGTTGTAGGTCCAAACGCCGAAACTGCCAACGGATTAAGTACTTCGATGATGGTTTTAGGGCAGACCGAAGGATTATTATTACTTCAAAAATTCCCACAATACAGCTGTGTCATGATTACAGATAAAGGAAAAGTGATAAAGTCTAAGAACTTTGCTTATAAATTGTAAGCTAAACAATATTTTTGCCGTCAAAAGTATAAAGTATTAAACCATATAAGTCATATAAGTATTTTAAGTTTTTCTTGATTGTTTTTATATAATTTATATGGTTTTTCATTTTATCAGACATTTATTTCAAAACACTAATAATCAAACACATAAGCAATATTTCTTCAACATTAAAATCTTTAATGTAAATCTAATAATCTTCTAATTACTTTATTTAGATTAAATTTAAATTATCATATAAGTTTGCAGCACTTTATACGCAATACTCAATATGAGAACAATTTTACTTTTATTTTTTATTACAATTACAAGCTGGTCACAAACTGGAAATCTTACAGGGAAAGTGACATTTGGAACTAATGAATTAGCCTATGGTTCTACAGTTATTATAAAAGGAACTCAAAAATATGCCATCGTAAATGATTTTGGTCGTTATGAATTTAAAGACTTAAAGTATGGGGAGTATATCTTGGAGACTTCTTCTATGGAAGGACAAACAAGAACTACCAAAGTAAACATCAACAAACCGAATACAGAACTTAATATTTCCTTGGATCGAAATGGCCCTAAAGATTTGGAGGAGGTTGTAATCAAAAAATCTTCTTTTAGAAAAGAAATAATGGAGAAAGGTTTTGCCGTAAATGTCATTGAAACACAGGAAGCCGCAAAAAGAAATCTTCAGACTAATGATTTATTAGATCGTTCTGGTGGCGTTAGAATCAGACAAAACGGAGGCTTGGGTTCTGCCGTTACATACAACATTAACGGAATGTCTGGAAATGCCATACGAATTTTTATTGATGGAATTCCGATTCAAACTTATGGAGCTTCATTCAGTTTGAATAGTATTCCGCCAGCATTAATCGAAAGAATTGAGGTTTATAAAGGTGTAGTTCCTGCTTATTTAGCAGACGATTCATTGGGAGGAGCAATTAATGTGATTCTAAAAAAGGGATCTAAAAATATGATTGCAGCTTCAGTTTCTTATGGTTCTTTTAATACTATTCAATCCAATTTTAGTACTACCTACCGAGATAAATCTGGTTTTACGGTTAAAGCAAACGGATTCCAAAATTATTCTGACAACGATTACGAAGTCTGGGGCAGATTTGTCTATAATATTTTACCAAACGGACGTTACGATTACATCAGAGCAAAACGATTTGAAAGCATGTATCGCTCTTATGGAGGCAGACTTGAAGCTGGTTTTACTGATGTAGAATGGGCCGATAATTTCTCGATCAGCTATAATGGTTCTCAAGACTTCAATCAGATTCAGCACGGTCAGTATATGACAAAACCATATAAAGGACGTTTTAGCGAATCTGCTGCCAATGTGTTTAGCTTAAATTATAACAAAAAAGATTTCTTAATAAAAAAACTTGATTTCTCTATAATTTCTGTTTACAGCCATAGAAACGATGTTGTAAACGATACGGTTAAATGGAATTATAATTGGAACGGAGAAAGAGCAATAGGCTTGTACGGTCAGCCAATTTTATCGGTAACTGGTGCTCAGCAGGGAGCTCCAACGATAAACCATCAAAAATCGGATATTTTTAATACAAGAGCCGGATTTACTTACAATGTTACCGAAAACCATAAAATCATGGCAAACGGAATGTTTTATACTGTAGATCGAAATGAATTTGATGAAATGCAACCGGAACTAGTTCGTAATTTTATGGCAACGCGTGATTTAAGTAAAACCGTATCTTCACTTGCTTATGAAATGCAGGCTTTTAATTCTCGTTTAAAAGGTAACTTATTCCTTAAAAATTATAATTTAAAAACCGAACAAATTACGCCAAGATTAGCTAATCAAAATGGTCAAAACACATTGGTCGTTGAAACAACATCTAAAAAAACCAATTTTACGGGTTATGGTTTTGCAGGTTCTTATGCGATTGTGCCAAAAGTATTATTAATGTTTTCTGCTGAAAAAGCAATTCGACTGCCTTCTGAAAATGAAATCTTTGGACTTCCTGGCGAAAATATTCTGAGTAATGCTAATTTAGGTCCAGAACAAAGCAATAATATAAATGCTGGTCTTAGACTTGGCCCTTACTTAATTAACAAACATAAATTCAACCTATACGGAAATGCTTTTTGGAGAAATACTGAGGATAAGATTGTCCGTCAGATCAGTGATCGCCTTAACGAAGCGGTTCAAGCTTCTCCATTTGTCAATTTAGGAAAAGCACAATCAGTAGGCTTTGAGGCTTCGCTTCAATATTCGTTTAAAGAAAAATTATTTGCTGGCATCAACCTTTCTAAATTCAATTCACTGTACAAAGATAAATACGACAAAAACGGAAATATTCTTCCTTTATACAATAAACAATTACCAAATGAGCCTTATTTCACTGTAAACGGTAATCTGCAATACAATTTTAAAAATGTAATTCAAAGCAAATCAGAATTGAATCTGTATTACTATTGCGGTTATGTCGCTCCATTTTATACTTCTTGGCTGGAAATTGACAGAACTACAGCTCAGTTTCCGCAGGATTTAGGTCTAAGCTATGCTTTTCCTAATAAACAATTTGTAGTAAGCCTTGATGCTAAAAATATTTTTGACGAGCAGGTTTACGACAATTTCGCAGCCCAAAAACCGGGAAGAGCATTTTTTATCAAACTGAATTATGCTATTAATAAATTCTAATCACAGTATAAATAACTAATTTTTTAAATCGAATAATATGAAAAAGAACACTTTTAAACTATTTACATCTGGTTTAATACTAGGTGCATTAGCGTTAACTACTTCTTGCAGCAGTGACGATAATAAAAACTCAGAACCTGTAAATCCAATAACTGATGGCCGTTGGATTACTGTAGCAGGAGCTTTAATGCAGACAGATCCAGGTGATGGAAATGGCGGAACAAGAATTTACGCAATCAGCAAAGAGAATGCAATTGATCCTAATTTTTCTGTAAATGTTTACGATCAGGGTGTAGCTGTACAATCAAACAGAACTGCTCGTTTGCAATCTTCTGTAGATGGAAGTACCCTTTTTAACATCACTTATACAGGAGCTAATGGAGGTGAATTCATGACCTATAAAGTTAATGGAGGAAATGCCTTTGCAGAATCTCAGGCAAAAGTTAATATTTCTCAATATGCAGGTACATCTCCAAGATGGGTAAAACTTTTTGATGGTGATAAAACAGGAGTTGCTGTAAATATTACTACTCCAGTTGTAAATACAAATGAAGACAAATCATATAAATATACAAGAGGAATTGCTACTGTATTGGCTTTAGATTTGCAGCAAACTTTAATTTCAGGTTACAAACAATATGAAATTCCACTAACTGCTGAAGAAGAAGCACAAGGACACCACCTTTTCCGTTTAGATGCTCCAACATTAAACAAAGCAGGAAACAAATTAATCATTGGTACTTGGATGCGTAAAACTGATCCTGCAACAGGACAAAATGCTTCAAGCTTTACACGTTTAGGATCTAAATCTGTTGTAGTTGATTATCCTTCTTTAGAAAATCCAAAAGTAATTACTTCTACAGTTGGATTTGGTGACACAAGTGGATACAGAAGTTTCAACAGTTTTGTGGCTACAGACGGAAACATTTACCAAGCTACACAAAGAGATACTCAAAAAGGTTCTTATATTTTAAAAATCAATCAAAGCAATGAATATGATAATTCTTATGTGTTTAGTTTAGATACTGCTCTCGGAATTAAAGGTTCTTATATCGATGCTTGGAGATATGTTGGTAACGGAATTGCCTATGCTGTTTACACATATGAAGGAACAGAACAAGGTTTCTTGGCAAGATTAGACTTAAACGCCAGAACAGCTACAAAAGTAGAAGATATTGCTTATGATGCTGACTTAAACTTCGGTCAATACCAAGGTTTTGTTGTGGATGGAAACAACTTCTATATCGCTGTTACTCCAGTTGGAAAAGACGGTAACATTTACGTAATTGATATTCCTTCTGGAAGAGTTACTAAAGGTGCTAAATTAGTAAACAAACCAGGAAACCACTACATTGGGGTATTCTAAAAAATATACAGTTATGATTACAAACTGTATGTAATTCATCACTTGAGTTTTTTTTTAATTAGACATTCCGCTTCTATTTATAGTAAGCGGAATGTTTTTTTTAATAGACTATGAGCAGTTGGAGTGTATCTTGTTTAAACACATAGATACATAGATTTTCACTGCTTCCGTTTAAAATTATAGAAAAAGCAAGCTTTATGTTTTTAAACAAGTGAAACGCCTTTTTCAAGTTTATAAAACTATGTTTCTATGTGTTTAAAATTCTAACCAACAGCTTATGATTAGAATTTTGAAGCAAATTCTTTAGCAAAATCTTCTAGTTTGATTTTACCCTCAGCTTTTCCATCATTTTTAAGAAAATCGGATGCAATGGTTTCATTTCTTAGTCCACTTCCCATTTCGGTATATAAACCCGCCATTTCTTCTGGAACTCCCGCTTGTGTCATACCGCCAAAATATTGTTCGTCTGTAAATTCAACCCAAGGCAATTCTGGTTTTCCAATAGCATTTCCAAAAGCGTTTACAATGTCTGAAGGTGTTTTAACATCACTAACAATATAACGAATATTTTTACCTTCTTGTGTTTTCTGTAATTCTTCGGCTACTGCCCAAGCAATATCTTCTGGATGCACTAACGGAATTTGATTTGATACTGGAAAATTAGCTCCCATTATCCCCGCTCCTTTTATCATCGGAATATCATTGAAGAAATTGATATAGAAATAGCCCGCTCTTAAAAAAGTAATAGAAGTATCTAATTTTTCGTAAATTTTCTCAATATTGTACAAACCTGCAATGGGTCCGTTTCCTGTTGGTAAATCGGCTCCAATACTGCTTAACATTACCACTCTTTTGATGTTGGCCTTCTGGATTGCTTTCGCGAAAGCGTCACCTGCTTCAGTAGTATTTTTGATAATATTTGCTCCGCCCATATTTGGTGGTGTCATGGCAAAAAGGGCATCAGCTCCGGCAAAAGTTTCTGCAAGGAAATCAGCATCGCTAACAGATCCAATTGCTGCTTTTGAACCCAATGCTTCAATTGCTGCTTTTCGATCTGCATTACTGCTGATAACCGTTACATCATGACCTGATTGTACTAATTGGGCCGTTAATGGCTTTCCGATATTTCCTAATGAACCTGAAATTATAATTTTCATCTTTAAATGTTTTTTTATTTAACAAGACAAAGGTATATTTGTACTTACTTTTATACAAGTACTTACCCTAAAGTATGTATCATGACAGCAATTAAAGAATCCTCTACAATTCAGGAAAACAAGCATTATGCCTTGGAAAAATGTCCCGTAACTTTTGTTATGGAGAAAATCGGGGGTTATTGGAAACCTATTATTTTATATCATTTATCGACTGGAGACAAACGGTACAGCGAATTAAAAAGAGCTATTCCAGCTGTAACCGAAAAGATGCTGATTCAGCATTTGAAACAATTAGAAACAGATGGTTTGGTTATTCGCGAAGCTAAACCTGTGGTACCGCCTTTTGTTACTTATAGTCTTAGTGAAGCAGGAAAAGGGCTTTTGCCTGTAATCGACGCAATGGCTGCTTGGGCCTTTAAAGTAAAAGACGGCGTCTATAGCGTTTAATAGACACCGCCTTTTCAAACAACAAAAACTAACTTAACTAATTCAAAATGAAACTCATTTTATTTTAATTCTGCTTAATAAATAGTAAATCTTCTTGATAATTGGCTATTTCCGTTAAGGCATTATAAATATATTTTGCCACTAAAGCACCGCCATCTGAATTAATCAAATCAATATCATCTTCAGGTGTATGATATTGTGGATGTCCTCCAGTGTGGAAACCAACTGCCGAAATCGATTCTTTATAAAAAGTGACGTGATCAGATCCCCCTACATCACCTGCATGAATAACTGGATTTAATCCTGAGTTTTCCTGCAGTTTTTTCATTAGCTCTACTCCATTTGGAAAAGTTCCGGCACCTCCCATATAGAGCTCTTTTTTATCATTCAGCCTTCCAACCATATCCATATTCAACATTACTTTTACAGCATCTTTTGGAACTGGCAGATGATTTACAAAATATTTAGAACCTAATAATCCTTCTTCTTCTCCGCTGAAAGAGATAAAAATGATACTTCTTTTAGGTTTAACTTTTTGCTTTGAAATTTCTTCTAAAATGCACAACAAAGCCGAAACTCCCGAAGCATTATCATCTGCACCGTTGTGAATGGCAAATGCTTCTTTCTTTTTACTTCCAGAACCTTGTCCGCCCCAGCCCCAATGATCGTAATGTGCTCCAATAACGATGTATTCATTTTTTAGTTTTGGGTCAGATCCTTCAATATAACCTAAAACATTCTGCGTCGAAACACTATCCGATTTCATCTTATTGATACCTTCTTTCACAAAAACTTTGAAAGATTGATAATAAGATTTATTGAATTCTTTTAAACCATACTTTTTAAAGTACTTTTTAATATAAGCGGCAGCTTCATTATTTCCTTTAGTTCCAGGAAAACGTCCTTCTAATTTATCAGAAGACAAATATTTATCGTGTTTATAAAAGGTCTCCGCCTTTTGTGCATTCACGAAAGTGCAGCAAAAAAAAGCGCTCGTAAAAAGAAGTCTTAATTTCATATTTAATTATCTATAGATCAGACACGGATGAAACGGATTTGCTTCGCAAAGACGCGGATAAACACAGATATTATAAAAAACAGAATAAAAAATCCGTAAAATCAGCGTTTTTGCAAAGCGAATCCGTTTTATCAGCGTGCTATTATTCAAATTTTATAAATCAAAAGAGGTATGTTTAATATACTTTCGATCATAAGTATATAAAACATGAATTCTTTTATCACTGGTTTGAATAATTGCTGGGTAACTGAATTCGCCTTTTTCCTGTTTTTCAAGATCAAATAGTTTTCTCCAGTTTAGACCATCTTTTGAATATTCTACATCAAGAATATTACGTCCGTTAAACCAGTCCTTTCCTTGCGGTAAAGGATTATTAACCAATAAGAAAAGGTTTTTATTTATCGTTAAAGCATCAATTCCTGAATTGGAATTGATCACATTTATTGTATTGGTTCTAATCCAGCTTTTTCCGTTATCTCCCGACCAGCTTGAAACTATTTTGTTGTGTTTGCTTCGAGATAACATTTGAATATCAGTCATGCCATGAATTAAAAATGTTGGCTGAATGACATTAAAATTTTGATTGTTTTCTACTGCAATTTTCTTCCAAGAATCAGTTGCTTCTGTATATTCTTCTACGTGAATTCTCCATTCATCAGTGTTTACACTTTCTGTGCTGCTCCCACATAAAATTACACCTGGAGAAGTTTCAATAGGTTTATTCCGAATCGGGCCGTAAATCCCGTCTGGAAGGTATTTTGGTTCTCCCCAAGTTGTTCCGTTATCTTTTGAAACAATCATAGCACCAAACCATTCTCTTGGATTTTTTCCCACTTTATAAAACAGATACAAATTTTGGCTTTTAGCTTTAAAAAGAACTGGATTCCAGCAAGGAAGTGTATCTCCGTTTTTAACTAACGGCTGAATCAATTCTTTTGGCGTTGACCATTTTTTATCTTTATAATCCGAAATATAAATTCCAACATCTTTTGCTCCTTCATATTTTCCTCCAAACCAAGCGGCTAAAATCTCATTTGGTTTGTGTTCCACTAAAGTTGATGCATGACTATTTGTAGTTACAGGAGGATCTGCGATATAACTGCTCTCTATATTAATTGCTTTTGTTTGCGCTTTCGATCCAATAGAAACAAGAAAGATTGCCAACAAAGTCGTAACAGTATATTTTGTTTTTGATATCATTTTATTCTTTTTTTTTGGAAATGTGATAAATGAAGTAAAGCTCCCAATACAACAATCCACTTTTAACTCTTAACTTTTAACGCTTCCCAAACCCACTTTATGTCCTGAAATAGCGTAATAAAGGATAATGATATAACATGGAAGTAAAATCCAATATCCTTTTGTTGAAGCTGTTGCTGTCGCAGTTACTTCATTTATTCCTTGAGCAATAAGATCTGCTTTTGTACCGTCAACGAATTTTCCGTACAAAGGCGGAATCACTGCTCCTCCAGAAATTGCCATTACCAATAAAGCAGCTCCAGTTTTAGTAAATTTCCCTAGACCATTTAATGTTAAAGGCCAAACCGCTGGCCAAACCAAGGCATTTGCAATTCCCAATCCTGCTACAAATAAAACAGAAGTAAATCCAGTAGAAAACACAATACAGAAAGACAATATAATTCCTAAAACAGCACTTATCTTTAAAGCTAAAGCCTGCGTAATGTATTTCGGAATCAAAAATGCTCCTAAAGCATACGTCGCTACCATTGCTAATAAAGTAAATGTGGTGAAGAATTTAGCATCTGCAGCAGGAAATCCTAAAGCGATTCCGTAAGCAATGATGGTATCACCGGCAATTACTTCTACTCCCACGTACATAAACAATGTCAGTACCCCTAACCAAAGATGCGGAAACTGGAAAATACTTGTTTTTGCAGTTTTTCCTTCTTCAGCTTCTTCATTTGATGCCGCTTCTACATTTGGCAGCGGTGCTTTCAGAATTAATAATCCTAAAACAAATAAAACAATCGCCATCGAAATATAAGGAACCACAACACTGTCGGCCATATTGTCTAATAATACATTTTTTTCTGAAGTACTTACAAGATTTAATTTTTCCTGAATTTCATCGATTCCTGATAATAAAAGAGAACCAAAAATAAGTGACCCCAATGCTCCGGCAATCTTATTGCAAATTCCCATAATCGAAATTCGTTTTGCGGCACTTTCAATAGGTCCTAAAATCGTGATATATGGATTTGAAGCAGTCTGCAGCAAAGTCATTCCCGCTCCCTGAATAAAAATTCCAGTTAAAAACATCCAATATGTTCTGGCTTCAGCTGCTGGAATAAAGATTAAAGCTCCAAATCCCATGATGAACAATCCTAGTGACATTCCTTTTTTATAACCAATTTTAGTTAAAATAAAAGAAGCTGGAAGCGCCATTACGACAAATGAAATATAGGAAGCAGAAGCGACCAGTAAAGATTGCGCTGACGTTAATTCATTAATCGTCTTCATAAACGGAATCAATGCGCCATTGATCCAGGTTACAAACCCGAAAATAAAAAACAGACTTGCAATAATTAATATTGGTACTAAGGTTGGTTTGGTTTGTGAGGAGTTAGTGGTATTTGCGTTAACCATTTTTATTTTGTGTTTTTTTTGGTTTGATGATGTATTGAATTGGAGTTCATCATCGTTTTTAGTTAATAGAATTTTTATGCCAATTAGCGACATAAGTATAAAACAAAAGGAGAGTTACCTCTCCTTTTGCGTTTTAAGTAAGGACTGTGTCGATCTTTACTCACCAAATTAATTATTTTGTGTCCCACCAAAGTTTAGTTCCACCTGTGTCTGGGCCTCCTAATTTTACAATTCCATCTTCAACAGCGGCTCTGTTTGCAGAATATTCGTTTGTAACATAGATAACTCTTTTGATCAAACTTTTTCCAACTCCTGCATCATTGTTCTCCGTGTTAAGTGGCTGATAAATAATTTTAGCATCACTTCTTCTTAAGTCAGCAAAAGCTTCCCAAGATTCAGGGAAAATAGCTAAATATTTTTGAACAGCAATTTGTGTACGCTGATCAGCAGTAGAAGATGACCAAGCAACTGGTAATTTCACAGGAATACTTTCTGTTACTAAACCAGGGAAACGCGTATTAACATTTGGAGCACTAGGTAATGCAGTTCCTGCAATATAATTATTAATAGCAGTAGCATCTGAAATTCCCCACTGTGCCATAGATAATCTAATACCTTGTTCATACAAAGATTGAGCGCTTCCACCCATATTCCATCCATTTAAAGCACCTTCAGCTCTTGAGAAATAATTTTCAGAAGCCATGAAGATTTCGATGTTTTTACTATTACTCAAAGGATTTGACCCTGGTTCTGGTCCTAATCCTAAAACATCATCATTAAAAGAAGAGAAATACTCATTGTCTTGATCTGTAAAAAATCCTCTTAAATATCCAGAAGGTCTTCCAATATAGTTACCCCCAATTCCAGGTGAAAACCATTTCTGTAACCTTGGATCAGAGTATCCTACTAAAAGACTTTCCATAGAAGCTGTCATTTTGTAACCCCATCCGTTTGCAACCATGTTTAAGTTGTTTGGTGTTGCAGAACTTACTTGGAAATAAGCGCTTTGGTCATTAGTCTGCATCACTCCTGCCGCAACAGCTGCTTCTGCTTGAGTTTTTGCTTTAGCTGGCTGTACATCAGAAATTCTTAATGCTAAACGTAATCTTAAACTGTTACCAAAAATTCTCCACTTGTCAACACTTCCTTGGTAAACTCGGTCGGTTGTTTGAAAAGCAGCAACTGTACTTGTAGAAGAAGCACCTAAAGTAGCATTTGCTTCATCCAACAATTTAAAAAAGTCTTCATAGATAGATTCAACGCTATCGTAAGGAACACTTCCTTGATTATTCCCTGCTTGAGAATAAGGAATTGGTCCGTATAAATCTACCATCTGATTATACATAAATACTTTCCAGATTTTTAGAACTGCTGTAGCTTCAGCATTTCCTTCGGCGGCTTTAAAAGCATAATTTAAACTTGGAGCAGCAATAGTATAAAATCTTGTCCATCCTCTCGCTTCATATCCACTAAAATTATTTCTTTCTGTACCATAACTTGATGACAGATAGTGGATAAAAGTAGAAGATAAAATACCTGTTGCAATACCCCATGTTCCTTGATCATCTGCCCATCCAGTAGCATCAGCAGCTCCGTTGTGAATACCACCATACAAAGCATATGCAAATGCAGGTCCAGCCATTGAAGCATCTAACTGATCTTCTGTTAGCGAATTAGGATCTTTATTTATTTCATCAAAATCGCCCGTACAGCTTGATAAAATAGAACCTGCCAATAAAGCAACTCCTAATGTTTTTATTTTAAAACTATATTTCATGATATATCTTTTTTTAATTAAAATCCAAATTTAACATTTAGTCCATATTCTCTCGTTGTTGGAATATTGAAAGACTCAACACCTTGCAAGTTTCCTGTACCGGCACCTGCTTCTGGATCAAAATGTTTAGCTTCATTCAAGAAGAAGAATAAATTTCTTCCTACTAATGAGAAATCGATGCTTTTAAAACCTGAATCTCCTAAAAGACGTTTTGGTAATGAATATCCAAAAACAGCTTCTCTTAATCTGATGTTTGTAGCGTCATAAATAAAAGGCTCTGCTAAAGGATCTCTTTGTCCAATTGATACCCAGTATTCCTCAGCTGTAACACTTCTTGTATTTGGAGTGTAAGTTCCGTTACCATTATCTACTACACCAGGAACAACAAATCCATCTCTTCCAGCAAGAGTAACATCACTTACCCCTAAACCTGCCATTCTAGCTTGAGTATAAGAAACAACTTCACCACCAATTCTAAAATCAACAAGGAAACTTAAAGAGAAATCTTTGTATTTGAAACTATTTCTAAAACCTGCTGTCCAGTCTGGATTAAAGTTACCTGCTCTAACATCAAATGAGTTTGTTGCTACTGGTAAACCTGCATCATTTACGATAACATTTCCGTTTGGATCTCTTTTGAAACCTTTAACATATAAATCACCGTATTCACCTCCTAATACTACTTTGCTTCTAACCAATCTTCCTTCACCTAAAATCAATTCATCTCTTCCTTCATAGATAGAAACTACTTTAGATTTGTAAGTTGAAAAGTTTGTTGTAATATCCCATGTAAAATTGTTTGTTTGAATTGGAGTTGCTGTAAGCACCGCTTCAAAACCTTTATTTTGGATTTCTCCACCATTAACAATCGCTCTTGATTTTGAAGAAGATTCTGGTGTATTGATATAGAATATCTGATCTTTTGTATTCGTTTCGAAGTAAGTTACATCTAATCCTAAACGATTGTTGAAAAATCTAACATCAGCACCAAATTCAACTGAACTTGACATCTCTGGTCTTAAATTTGGATTTCCAGCTGTTGACTGTGGGAATAAAATACCACCGTTTGCACCAATATATGTTAATCTTGAACTAGTTTGGTAAGGATCTGTATCGTTACCCACTTTTGCATAAGATGCTCTTAATTTAGCAAAACTAATTGTTTCTGGCAAATCAACCATATCAGAAATAACTCCAGATAAACCTACAGAAGGATAAAAGAATGATCTATTATTTGCTGGTAAAGCAGAAGACCAGTCGTTTCTAGCTGTTAAATCTAAGAATAAATAATTTCTAAATCCAATTTGAGAAAACCCATAAACAGAATTAATTTGTTTATCTAAATTCGATGTAGTTGCCGTTGGATCAGGTACATTTCTCATTGTGAAATAATTTCTTTTACCTAAACGACCACCTGCACTTAATGAAGAACTATTTTGTTTCAAAATGTTAGCTCCAGCATTGATTCCTACAGAAAAATCTCCAAACTTCTCATTGTATGAAAGCAAAGCATCTGTATTGAATTCTGTTGCTGTTTCATAAAATTCATTATAATTACCTACGTTTTGATTAAACTCTTCAGTAGCGAATCTTTTCGTAACGATTTTATTTGTAGTCTGATCTAAGCCAGCTCTAACTTGTAAACTTAAAGTACTTGTAAAATCATATTTAAGAGAGGCAAGACCTATAAATCTGTTTCTTTTATCAGTACGATCATTATCACGTAATGCAGTCCAGAATGGGTTTCCTCCAGGAGTTCCTGAACGATCTACAAAGTAATTTTTTTGTAATTCACCAGCAGCATCAACGTATTCGAAATCTTTGTAGTCATTGTATTTCATACTACGAGGTAATAAATAAGCAGAAGTACCGATAGACTCTTCTCCTGTTTTTAACAAATTATCAATTTCTTGAACGATGTAGTTTGTTTTCGCATCCAATGATAATTTATCTGTAAGCTTACTTGTAAATCTTAAATTAAGATTGTGTCTGTCCATTTGGTTTCCTCCAACAATACCTTCAGCACGTGTGTTAGTATAAGAGAAATAACCCTGAGCTTTTTCGTTTCCAGATGTAACCGATAATGTATTGGCTAAGTTGTAACCTGTTTTGTAGAAATCCTGCACGTTGTTTGGTTGAGCCGTGTAAGATGTAGTAGCAGGTCCTGCATAATTAGGATTACGAACAAGCTGCCATGCCGGAACTTGTCTTCCGTCAAATCTTGGTCCCCAGCTTGAAGGCGAAGAAGAACTGTAATTTCCTAAATCTCCTTGTCCATATTCATTTTGGAAATTTGTCAAGTTGTAAGCAGACGAAGCCATAAAGTTTGATGACAAGGTTACCGAAGTTTTTCCTGCTTTACCAGATTTAGTAGTAATAACGATAACACCATTACTTGCTCTAGTACCATAAAGTGCCGCTGCAGATGGTCCTTTCAAAACCGTCATCGAAGCAATATCTTCTGGGTTAATGTTCGAAATACCGTCTGGTTGAGTTGTCCCTCCTGTATCACTATTATCATTACCTGCACCAGTACCATTACTAATTGGTACACCATCCACTACATACAATGGTTGGTTGTTACCCGTAAGAGATCTGTTACCTCTTAAAGTAATTCTGGAAGAAGAACCAACACCATTTGAAGTAGTAGAGAAGTTAAGACCTGCAACTTTACCAGAAAGTGAGTTGGCAACGTTTAATGATCTTGCTTCAGAAATTTCATCTACTGCAATGTTTTGTGCTGAATACGTAATGGCTTTTTTCTCTCTCTTAATACCAAGAGCCGTTACCACTACTTCTCCTAACTGCTGTGTGTCTGCACCTAGAGACACATTAATAGTAGTTTGTGATCCTACCGCTACTTCTTTTGTAGCAGAACCTACATAAGTAAATACTAAAACCGATGATTGATTTGGAACACTAATGCTGTATTTTCCATCAAAATCTGATGAAGCACTTGTTCTTGTTCCTTTAACAATAATATTTGCTCCAGGAATCGGAATTCCGCTAACAGCATCTGTTATCGTTCCTTTTACTGTAGTCTGTGCTTCTAGGGTTTGGAACCCGAAGATACATATGACGAACAGTAATTTTAGTACGTTTTTAATCATATTAGTTGTTTTTTTAGAGTTAATAACATGTTAAATTTAGGAATACGTTTTGTTAACAATACATAATTTCGACAAATGACCATTTTGCAAAGGTGTTGGTGAAAGTTTGCCTGAAAATTGAAAGAAAACGTTTTCATTTGTAATCCATCTCTTCCTTATTTTAAAGGGCAAAACTCTATTTATCTAATCGATTTTAACCTTTTATAATTGTATTCTTTTTTTTTAAGCAAAAACGCCGAAAAATCTTCGGCGTTTTCAGGTTTTTAGTTCAAAACCTTGAATTTAGTTTTAAGTAAATCCGTCGAATTTCCGCCGACCATAACTTCGAAATCTCCAGGCTCTACAACGCGCTTCATTTCTCTGTTCCAAAGAGATAGCTCTTCTGGTGTAAGTGTAAATTCAACATTTTTAATTTCTCCTTTTTTGATATTCAATCTTTTGAATCCTTTTAACGTTTTTTCAGGTGTAGTGGTACTGCTGTAAACATCATTAATATATAATTGAACCACTTCATCTCCGTCTCTGTCTCCAACGTTTTTAACATCCACAGAAACTTTTACTTCTCCGTTTGGCTTAATTTCGGTAGTATTCAGTTTTAAATTAGAATATTCAAACTTCGTATAACTTAATCCGTAACCAAATGAATATAATGGATGCTCGCTTTCTGCTACATATTTATGGATTGCAGATGGTTTTTGGTTATAATATATAGGTAACTGTCCTACTGATTTTGGTACTGTGATTGGCAATCTACCTCCTGGGTTGTAATCTCCAAATAATACATCAGCCACTGCCCTACCGCCTAACTCACCTGGAAACCATCCTTCTAAAAGTGCGGGAATGTTTTCAGTAATCCAGTTTGTAGAAAGCGGACGACCGTTTAATAACACACAAACTACCGGAGTTCCTGTTTTGTGAATCTCTTCAATTAATTGCTGTTGAATTCCGAATAAGTCTAAAGAAGCTACGTCTCTGTTTTCTTCAACCAATTCATTAGATTCACCTAAAACCACAATCGCAACATCTGCTTTTTTAGCTGCTTCAATTGCTGGCTGTAAGTTTACTTTTTCTAAATTCCAACGGAAATGAGCTCTGGCTCCCCAGCCTCCTTCCCACATTTCAATGCGGACTTTATACTTTTTACCTTTTTCAATAATTTTTGGAGTCGTCACCATGCTTGTTGCTCCTTTTGTCCAGTTGTCGATTACCAATTGATCATCAATATACATTCTAATTCCGTCATCAGAACTTAAACCCAACCAGCCGTCCAATGCTTGATCTGATTTTAAGAATCCCGTCCATCTTATAGAAAAATCATCCACATTCACACCATCTCCAGGTGCCCAAGGCCAATCAAATTCTAACTGGCTGTCGATACGAGTCAATGCCGGAGTTCCTTCTAAGTTTCTGTTATTGAAATATTCTCCTTTTAATCCGTTTTGAGATTCGTCTGGAGTAAATAAATACTTAGATGGAATAATCTGTCCTTTTACAATCAATGGAACACCTTCTTCATAAACTATATTAGCAGTTTTTCCAACCAATTCCTTAACGCCTTCATAAACCGTCATTCCAACACTATTTTTAGGAGCATAACCTCCCAATCTTGAAGCATTTGCATTTGGTCCGATAACCGCAATATTTTTCAAGTTTTTACTTAAAGGCAAAGTGTTGTTTTCATTTTTCAATAAAACCATAGATTTCTGAGCCGCTTCTAAAGCAACAGCTTGATTTTCTGGAGTATGAAAACGCTCTTTAATCAGATTTTTATCTGTGTAAGGATTTTCAAATAATCCCAATAAGAATTTCAAACGCAAAACTGCTCCCGCTGCACGGTCGATGTTTTCCATTGTCAATTTCTTTTCATTTACCAATTCGATAACAGTACTCTGCCAGAATTCATTTGAAAAATCATAAAACTGCATATCTACACCAGCTGAAACTGCTTCTCTAATAGCCTCTTTTGGAGAATCAGCCACTTTGTGAGTCGTTTGAATGTATTTGATAGCTCCTAAATCTGAAACTACCAATCCTTTAAAACCCCATTCGTTTCTCAAAACATCTGTCAATAACCAATGATTGGCTGCACAAGGAATTCCGTCTAACTCTGAATAAGCACACATAGTTCCTAAAGCTCCGCCTTTTCTGAATGCTTTTTCAAAAGATGGTAAATGATCTTCTCTTGCAGAACGTTCTCCAACCAAAATTGGCGAAGAGTTTCCTCCCGCTTGTGGAATACCGTGAACCGCAAAGTGTTTCGGTTCTGCAATAATAGAACGATCTGATTTTAAATCGTCTCCTTGCAATCCTTTAATAAAAGCCAAACCAATTTCGCTGTTCAAGAAAGCATCTTCACCAAAAGTTTCCGCAACACGTCCCCATCTTGGTTCGCGTCCTAAATCTAAATTTGGTCCAAAACCAAAATGAACACCATGTGCTCTGGCTTCCATACCAATAACTTTACCTACTTTGTCCATCGTTGCAACATCCCAAGTTGCACCAAGACCAATATTCATTGGAAAAGCAGTACTTCCTTCGTCTAAATATCCGTGAAGCATTTCACACATAATCAAGGCTGGAATTCCCCAACGGTTTCCTTTGATTACATTAGTCTGCAAATCATTAATCATTTTCGCAGAACGTGGATAAAGGTCATGAATCGCTCCAATTCCTAATTTTCCAATTTTTTCTGCCGATTTAGATTTAGCAAAATCTTCTTTATCTTTAAAAAAATCTCCTCTGTACATATCCATCTGACGTACTTTTTCTTCAAGCGTCATACGGCTTAACAAGTCTTTTACTCTGTCTTCAACAGGCGCTTTCGCATCTTGATACAGATACTTTTTCTGGGCATGGGTTTGGTTTAAAAAACCAACAGCCATTACAAAAATAATGGCCGTTTTTCTCATTCTTAATTGTAACATAGTTGTGTTGTGTTTAGTTTTGAATCACTTTAAGCTTATTTCCATTTACAAAATCATCGTGCGAAATAAAAAAGCTGTTAAGTGATTTTCCGTTTAACTCAATCGAATTGATTTTTCCATCATTATTGATTTGTCTTTCAATTACAATGCTTTCTTTTTTATAATATCTTGGATCTAATTTTATCGTCACTCTATGAAACATTGGTGCTGTAATAGTGTAAATTGGATCTCCCGGCGATATTGGATAAATTCCCATCATCGAATACACTAACCAAGCCGACATGGTTCCCGTATCATCATTCCCTGGCAATCCTTTTGGCTCATTTTTGAAATATTCGTGAACCAATTTTTTTACCATTTCCTGAGCTTTATATTCTTCGCCTTTCACATAATTAAATAAATACGGATTGGCAATATCAGGCTCATTGGCCATATCAAATTGTTTGGTGTCGAAAATTTTCTGCAATTGTGCTGAAAATGCCTGATCTCCACCCATTAGTTTTTTCAAACCAATAATATCATGAGGAACCATAAAATTATATTGCCACGCATTTCCTTCAATAAAACCAACATTTTCTTCAAAATTAGCTCCTGAATTTGGGTCAAAAGGTTCGTACCATTTTCCGTCGGGCGTTCTTGGACGAAGCAGATTTAAGTTTTTATCAAATAATTTTCTATAAGATAATGAACGTTCTTTAAAACGTTTTACATTGTCTTTGTCTCCAAATTCGTTGGCCATAAGCGAAATAGAATAATCTGAAATATTATATTCCTGAGTTGTAGAAACCGGCCCTTTGTTGTCGGTTGTCAAATATCCTTTTTTAATATAATCTCTCAATCCCGGACGAAGTGGATTATTTTCAACATTATCTGCGCCTTTCAACATCGCATAATAGGCTTTATTAACATCATAATCACGAATTCCTCTCATATAAGTATCTGTAATTACAATACTTGCAGGGTCTCCAACCATAGTAAAAGTCTCAGTCGAATTCAGTTCCCATTTGGGTAACCAGCCGTTTTCATCAAACATATTCAACATACTTTTTACCATATCAGATTGCTGTTTTGGATAAACCAAAGACATCAATGGGTGTACATTTCGGTACGTATCCCATAAAGAAAATACGGTATAACGGGTGTCATCGGTTTTAGCAATTTTAGTTCTTTTGATTACAGGATATTGTCCGTTAATATCATTTAAAGTATTTGGATGAATTAAAGTGTGATACAAAGCTGTGTAGAAAATCGTATTGTCATCTTTTGTACCGCCTTCAACCAAAATTTTAGACAACTCTTCGTTCCATTCGTTGTAGGTTTCTTTGTAAATTGCATCAAAAGATCTGTTGCCCACTTCTTTTGCTAAGTTTTCACGAGCATTTTCAATACTTACGTACGAAATTCCGATCTTCACTTCAACCATTTCTTGTTTGTCGAATTTATACGTAAAATAACTTCCAATACTGTCACCTACTACAGTTTTAATGGTATTTTCCATTATTCTCGCTTTCCCATTGTAACCCATCCATTGTGCTTCAACGCCGTTGTATTTTGCCGCTTTTTTCCAAACTCCAAATTTATGGGCAGGTTTAGAAAATTGAGCCACAAAATAAACCGGATAAGCATCTTCTGGACTATTGTAACAAAACGAACCAACCGAACGCATTCCTTCAATTTCTGTGGAAGAAACCACTTTTATCATGGCGCCTTCTTCATTTGTTAATCCCAATCCAAGATTTAGTAAAATATTAGATTGCCCTTTCGGGAAAGTGAATCTGCTCACTCCCACTCGTTTTGAAGTGGTAAATTCGCCTTTTACTTTGTACTTGTCTATGTTTACGCTGTAATACGCCGCTTTGGCAACTTCATTAGAATAAGTCGAGCCATATTTTAAATGATCGATTTCTACATTTCCTGTTGTTGGCATCAATAAAATAACACCCAAATCTGGACAGCCAACTCCGCTTAAATTCACTTGACTAAATCCGGTCAAAAAAGTATTCTCATTCACATACGGATTCGAAAGCCATTGACTGTCTTTTTCCATCGGTGTATTTTTTACTCCAGCTACATTAAACGGACTAATACTTGCCATTCCGCGCGGCGCAATTGGCCCGGGAAAAGCCGCACCGTAATTAGAAGTTCCAATAAACGGATTTACAAAATCGGCAGGTTCCTGCGCAAAAATAGTAATGCTAAAAAACAGCATGCAAAAAATACATGCTGTTTGAAATTTATTTGTATTTAAAACCATAGGTTTCATTTTTATCTGTTGATAGCTTCGATTTTTAAAGTCCAAGCTTCTTTCGCAGGAAGATTATTTCTTAAGCTTTCTGGAATAATTACTTTAAATCCGTTTCCTTCTTTGGTCCATTTTAAAGAAGTTTTAGAACCTAACATCGTAATTTTTGTTCCTTTTTTAGGACTGATTGATTTTACTGTAATTTCAGCAGGAATTTTATCTTCTCCGTCTTTAGCTAAATAAAATGCAAATACATTTCCTGCTTTATTTTGTGTAAAACAGATGTTTTCTTCTTTGTAAGGCTCGATTGGTTTTGTGTTGTAAATCGCTGTGCTGTTTACTTTCATCCAATCACCGTAAGCTTGCAATAAATCGTAAGCTCCCTTATCCCATTCTCCTTCTGGACTTGGCGCAACGTTTAATAATAAGTTTCCGCCTTTTGCCACAATATCAATCAATAAATGAATTCCTTGTCTTCCTGTAATGTATTGAGCACCTGGAGAATAAGACCATCCTCCGCCAGCAGGAATACAAGATTCCCAAGGATAAGGCAACGTTTTAGCAGGAACACGTCCTTCTGGAGTTAAGTAGTTTTGGTTTTTACCGTGAACCGCTCTATCCACAACAATTAAACCTGGTTGTTTCTGACGCGCTTTTATCACTAATTCATCCATTTTTGGATCTTGATCTACCACTCTGTGTTTGATGAAACCGTTTTTAGATTCGTTCTCCGTAAATTTCTCGTCGTAGTTTTCTTTGATATTCACTTGATCTCTTTTTCTAACCCATCCACCATCTAACCACAAAATATCAACTTTACCATAGTTCGTTAAGATTTCTAAGATTTGATTGTGTGTGAAATCAACATATTTCTGCCATTTTTCTGGGTATAATGACGGATCGTAATTTACGTTTCTGTCGAATGGCGGAAAATAAGGATCCCAGTAGTTTTCGTTATGCCAGTCTGGTTTTGAGAAATACGCTCCGGTTGAAATACCCTCACCTCTAAAAGAGTTGAAAATTTCTTTTAAAACGTCTGCTTTAGGATTAGTATGAAAAGGAACATCTTTACTCGTAATCTTGTAATCAGAGTATTTCGTATCATACATATTGAAACCGTCATGATGTTTGGTGGTAAAAACCATGTATTTCATTCCCGCGTATTTAGCCGCTTTAGCCCATTTTGCAGGATCAAATTTCACAGGATTAAATGTTTTTCTTAATCCTTCGTAGTCTTTGATATAATCATTATAATTAGACGGATTACTTCCTTTTTTACGTTCACACCATCCGTAATCTTCAGGGCAGATAGACCAGGATTCTACAATTCCCCATTGGCTGTAAGTTCCCCAGTGCATTAGCAGACCAAATTTTTTGCCTTGCCATTCGTCTAAGTTTTTTAATACTGCCGGATCTGTTTCTGGTACGTATCTTTCATCTTCATAAATGGCCTGAGAGAACATTTGTGCTGAAAATAAAAGGGCGATCATGAATATTCCTTTTTTCATCTTTACTCTAATTTATAATTTATTTATTCTTTGTTTTTTAGTTTAGTTTGTCAAGTATTGGTTGATCTGTAAAAGTTAATTCTTTTGGGGTATTTTCGTTAAGCTGCTCGAATACAACAAACTTATTCTCGCCCGCTTTCAACCAACAGCCGGGTACATAAAGTGTTTGTTGTGGTCCTACTTTCCAGTAGCGTCCAAGATTGTGTCCGTTAACAAATACAATTCCTTTTCCCCAATTGGTCATATCAAGAAAAGTATCGGCTGGTTTGTCAATGTTTACTGTAGCTTCATATAAAACTGGACGTCCAGGTTTTACGGTTTCATTTTTAACAGCTGGCACTTCACTCATCGGCATTTTATACATTTCCCATCCACCACTAATTTCATATTCATTAATGAATACTGGAGAAATAATACCTTTAGTATTATGTACTATTTCGGCTCCGTAATTAATACGTCCCATATTTTCAACCAGAATTTCTAAAATACCGTTAAAAGGAATAGAAACAGTTAACTCATAATTTTTGAAAACTCTATTCAATTCTCCCACCTTAACTCCATTTACATAAACGGTAGCAAAGTCTCTTAATCCCTCAATTTTCAATTTGCCAGAAGAAATTGGCTGCGTAAATCTTTTTCGATACAAAACATATCCATTTCCCTGACCTAACTTTTCAAAAGTTAATGGATGGTCATTTACAACAGGTTTTTCTTTTTTAATCCAGCTTAAAACATCCATACTGGATTTGATAGGCTGATTAAAATATTTTATAACTGGTATTTTCTCTGGAATCGGCGCTAATTTTGTTTTAGAATATTTTTGCATTACTTCACGAATAGCCATGAATTTTGGTGTTGCCCAACCTGCTTCACTAATAGGCGCATCGTAATCATAGCTTGTAATATCCGGCTGAATATCCATTTCTTCATTATAATTTGCACCAGAGGTAAATCCAAAATTAGTACCGCCGTGTACCATGTAATAATTAAAAGAAACACCTGCATCAAGGTACTTTTTGGTTTGGCTTGCAATCTCCTCAGATCCAATTTTAATAAATGGTTCTGCCCAATGATCCAACCAGCCAGAATAAAACTCTGCCACCATATAAGGTCCTTGTCCTTTATGGAATTTATCAACCTGCTTTTTTAAATTTTCTATATTTGATTCTCCATTTGCAGTTGGTAATACTCCTTCAACGCTTCCGCCTTCAAAAAGCCAAGTACCATCAGAAGTAAAAAATGGCTCTGGGAACCCCGTTTCTTTAAGCATATTGTAAATGGCTGTTTTGTATGCTTTATGATCTTCAGCACTAATATCAGTTCTTTGAGAAACATAAGAACCAAATTCGTTTTCCGCCTGAACCATAATAATTGGACCTCCCTGATTAGCAAAATTTCCTTTTACCACTGCATACAATTGTTCCAGATACGTTTTGCAAGCTTCCAAAAATGCTTTGTTATTGGTACGGATTACTAAATCTGGATTATTTTGCAACCACCAAGGATATCCTCCAAATTCCCATTCACCACAAGCATAAGGGCCTGGTCTTAGAATTACAAATAATCCTTCACTTTTAGCAATACGTAAAAACTCTGCTAAATCTTTATTTCCTGTTTTAAAATCCCATACACCTGGCTCTATTTCGTGATAATTCCAAAACACGTAAGTTGCCACGGTATTCAATCCCATAGCTTTAAGCATCTGCAATCGATGTCTCCAATATTCTTTAGGAATACGCTCATAGTGCATTTCGCCCGAATGTATTTTTATAATTTTCCCATCTTTTTTAAATTCTCCATTAGATATAGAAAATCCTTTTGTTTGCGCCTTTGCAAAAAACGGCATCAAACAAATCAATAATACTCCGAGCTTAAATAATGTCTTATTCATTTTTTTTCAGATTATACATTTATAAACTTAAAATGACAAACTTGGCTTTAAAGCTTTGTCAAAGTTTGAAACTTTGACAAAGCCCTCACAAGTATTTCACGTTAAGCTATGTGTCGGAAACTAGTTTCTTTCTAAATTCTTTTAACAAGTTTCAAAAGAAAAAAACTATGCTTCTATGTGTTTAAAAAAATTAATTCACCAAAATCTCATCCACAAACAACCAAGAGCTTTCTCCTTTTGGACTTTTCTTTAAGTTGCCACCGATTACTTTCACAAAACGTGCATTTTGTTTTTGGAAATTAATTTTGAAATCTTTCAATTCCGGAACTGGATTTACAGCATACGGACGAACTATTTTTCCAACCTGAGTGTATTTTATCCCATCAGTAGAAATCAATACTTTCACCTGAATTGGAAAATTAACGCCTGCTCCCTGACTTTCTAAAGCTCCAACAATTACCTGCTCGATGTTTTCAACTTTTTCAAGATCAATTACCAATTCCATATCATTAACCAGCCAAGCCTGCCATTGTCCATCATGGAAATTTTTGCTTCCGCGAATGGTATTTACCATCGTACTGGCATCTCCTTTATAATTATCGTTGTAAGGCGTTAAGTATTTCACTTTTTTCGCAAATCCTTTATGGAAAACAATAGTATCTGTAAATGTCTTTCCAACAGGTTTTTCATCTTGAAATAAAGAAGCTTTTAAAACTGTTGTTTCTCTAATTTCAATTGGACTTGTATATTTTATAGCATGATGATCAATGCTTTGGTTTCCTAAAACATAACGGATGTCAGGATTTGGGAACTCATTTTTCAACTCTACTTTGATTTGTTTATTTCCTAAATCAGCTGTTGAAGAAGCGGTTACCAAATAAGCACTTTTCGCATAATTTAATCCCTGATAATCGTAACGCTTGAACATTGAAAATAATCTTGCTGTAAAATCATTCCAATTGCGCTTTTCTTTCGGACTCCATAATGTTTCTGATAAAGCCGCTAATCTTGGGAAAATCATATACTCAGAATCTTTTGGTCCCGTAATATATTCTGCCCATAAATTAGCTTGTCCGCCTAGAACATGTCCAGCTTCCTGTGGCGTCATTGTAGCAACTACAGGATCAAATTTGTAGACTTCGCTTAACGGATTGTAAGCATCAAAAGCTAAAGGTTCTTCGTTTTGTGGCCCTTGGTAAAAGTTGAAATAACAAGGTGTTTCTGGTGTCATGATCACATCGTGGCCTTGATCTGCCGCTTCGATGCCACCTTTCATTCCTCTCCAGCTCATTACTGTTGCATCTGGAGCCAAACCGCCTTCTAAAATTTCATCCCAACCGATGACTCTTTTACCTTTTGAGTTGATATATTTTTCCATGCGTTTTACAAAATAACTTTGTAATTCTTCAACGCTTTTTAAACGCTCGTCTTTAATTCTTTTTTGGCAATGTGGACATTTAGCCCAATTGGTTTTAGTTGCTTCATCACCTCCAATATGAATATATTTTGAAGGGAAAATGGTAATCACTTCGTCAATTACATTTTGCAAAAATTCAAATGTTGTTTCTTTTCCCGCACAGTAAATATCAGTCAAAGGCCAAACTCCGCCTGACGGAACTCCAATTTTCTGATCGAAACAAGCTAATTCAGGATAAGATGCAATTGCACTGCTCACGTGCGCTGGCATTTCGATTTCCGGAATTACCTCAATTCCTTTTGCAGCGGCATATTTTACGATTTCTTTTAATTCCTCTTGCGTGAAAAATCCACCGTAAGTTCCTTTTTGATCAGCTGTAACAGCAAGTCTAGCATTCCAAGATAAATTCTCTTGATCTACTCTCCAGGCACCAACTTCTGTCAGTTTTGGATATTTTTTTATTTCAATTCTCCAGCCTTGATCGTCAACTAAGTGCATGTGTAAAACATTCATTTTATGTGCTGCCAAACGATCGATTGTGGCTAAAACATAATTTTTATCAAAGAAATGACGCGATAAATCCAACATTAAACCTCTCCATTTAAAACGAGGTTCGTCATTTATTGTTAAACTTGGAATCTGCCATTTTGCAGAAGTAATCGCGAACTGACTTTCGATTGCTTCAGGAAGTAATTGTCTGATGCTTTCTAGAGCGTATAGAAAACCATTATTTCCTTTCGCAGAAATAGTAATATTGGTCGGATTTACATCTAAAACATAAGCTTCATTTTTTAAATTCGGATCTGTTTTTAGTAAAACATAATTACTCGCAGAAGCTTTTGTAGTCACTTCTGGTTTCCATCCTGCTGCAGTTCCAAATTTAGAAGCTAAAGCATCTGCAGCACTTTTCTGAAAATCACCGTTAACGACAAACTTTGTATCTTTTGTAAATTCAAAAACACCAGTTTTAATAAGAGTCTGAGTTGGTTTCGGAATGATACGAATATCACTTTCCGTATACACTTTCTGCGCGTTAGACGAGAAAATTGACGAGATTAGGGTTAATAGGAATAGTAACTTTTTCATTTTTTGTTTTTTGGTTTCTCTGTGTGGTTTGTTGTTAAAACCTAAGAGAGGTGTTTTTTTAGTTTTTGTTTGTCATTTCGACTGAAAGGAGAAATCGCACTAGAGACTCCTCACTGAATGTCGCCAATCTTTGTCGAATCCCGAGTGCGATTTCTCCTTTCAGTCGAAATGACAAACTGTTGCGTAAAACTTTGGCAAAGTTCTAAACGTAATAATTATTTATCCCAAGACATTTTAAATTTCGCGTCTTCCATTCTGTGACCTTTTGCATCATCAGAAACAGCGTAATTAAATCCTGATCTTAGACTGTAGCCTGCATATTCACCATTTTTATTTAAAGCAATAAAACCAACCTGCAGATATTCCATGTCTTTGTGGTTTTTATGTTTGTTGTAAATACGCTCTGTGATTTCTTTACAAGCATCATAAGGCGATTTTCCCTGACGCATTAATTCAACCACCATTGCGCTTCCAGCAGTTCTAATAACGGCTTCTCCTAAACCTGTTGCTGCTGCTGCACCCACTTCGTTGTCCAAAAAAAGACCCGCGCCGATTATTGGGGAGTCACCGACGCGTCCGTGCATTTTCCAAGCTGCTCCACTTGTGGTACAGCCGCCAGAAAGATTGCCCTCTTGGTCTAACATTAGCATACTTATAGTGTCGTGGTTTTCGATGTTAATGACTGGCTTATATTTGGAATCTTCCAGCCATTTTTTCCAGTCTCTTTCCGATTCTGGCGTTAGTAAGTTTTCTTCTTTAAAACCTTCAGACAAAGCAAACTGCAATGCACCTTGCCCTGCTAACATTACGTGAGGTGTGTTTTGCAAAACTCTTTTTGCAACAGAAATTGGGTGTTTGATTCCTTGTAGAAAACAAACTGAACCGCAATTACTGTTGTGATCCATAATACAGGCATCAAGAGTAACTTTCCCTTCGCGATCCGGATATCCTCCATAACCAACACTGCGTACATTCGGATCGGCTTCAGGTATTTTCATTCCGGCTTCGATGGCATCCAAAGCCGATTTTCCTTCTTTTAGATTTTTCCAAGATTCTTTATTCGCAGGCAAACCATGATTCCATGTCGAAATAATAATTGGTTTTGTCTGCTTTTTTTCTTTTGGCTCTTCAACTTCATTTTCATGATTCGCAGCAAATCCGCTTACGCCCAAAACAGAACTTATGGCTAAGGTGCCTAAAGTTGTTTTCTTAATAAAATCTCTTCTATTTGACATGTCTTTTGGTTTTAATTCAACTTTCAGAAACAAAATGTTCTTAATGTTGCTAAATTAATCAGTAATAATTTTTAATCCCAGTAAAATCGACTACAAGGTCGATTTTACCTCTCTAATCGTTTTTAAATTACTATCTGATAAGGCATTTCCGTCAAAAAAAGAAACTCCTGTCGCACCATTTTTCTTTGCTTGAAGAATTGCTTCTTTCAATTCTGCATCCGATTTTAATCCCGGAATATAAATACCAGTATTTACTTTCGTCGGCTTTCCTTCTAAATCAGCTACACCTTGTTTGGTTGCGTAACCTACCCAGTCAATTTCTTCATCATAAAAACTATGATAAATCATTGGATATACTTCGTCAATATTCCATTTATCCCAACGCTGACGCACCATATGGTCTGCCATTTCTGGATAAGGAAATACCGCTGCAGTTAATTTTTTATTGTGTTTATGAGCAATTTTATATGCATCATCCACCACTGCTTTTACCGCATTCAATCGGAAGTTTTTCCACTCCATATCAATTGAAGTATTGTGGCTTTGTTTTGGATTTTTATGGTGCTCTTTTTCGAATTTGCTTACACAAGCATCACAATAACAGAAATCAAATTGTGGTAATTCTGTATCCTGAACCAAGTTGTATTTTGGCAATAAACTGATTGGCAGGAAAATATCAGGGAAACGAATGTAATCTAAATGTACACTTTCGATTCCTTCTACTTTTGCCAAACCTTCAACTAAACCTAAAACATGGTTTCTAGATTCTTCTTTCGTTGGGCAAAGCCATTGGTAATAATCTACGTATGGACGGTTATCAAAACAAGATTTTCCTTCTTTGCTTACTTGATACCAATCTGGATGCTGTAAGGCGATTGAATCATTTGGACGATTCATTGCCATAATCCAAGCGTGAACTTTTAGACCTTCTTTTGTGGCAAGCGGTACTAATCTTGCTAATAGTTTTGGGTCGGTATTAGTATTAATTAAAACTTCGTCAATACCGCCATCTTTATATTTTTTGAATTCTTTCGAATAATCCGTATCCGATTTTTTCGCGTCAGCAGTTGTCCAAACTCCAAAAGTGAATTTTCCGTTTTCTGCTGCTTTAGTTTCTTTTTGTCCGCAAGAGAATAAACTCAGCGAAAGCGTCAAAACTATAACTTTTGATAGTTTTTGTAACTTACTCGTTCGTAATAATTTTACCATCTTCTTTTATTATTAAGATTTTGTTTGAAAAAGGACTTTTTACTGAAATATTAAATCCTGTTAAATGATTCTCTAGTATCGGTTTTAAAGTCTTACCATCAACAATTATATTTTTTGGACTAATACTTTGTATTGATTTTGCCCAGGATTTATTCTTATCGAAATACCTTTTCTGAGCTCTAAACAATGTATACAGTTCCCATTTTACCTTTTCGTCCTGAGGAATAGTAAAAGTGTCCTGCTCACCTATTTCTTTCGAGGAAAAATATACATAAGCCCATTTTTCGGGCTCATGCATATTGATGACTCCCATAGGCGACCAAACCCAATTGTATTCCGGGAGAAACTTTCCTTCTGAATCTTTTTTACGTTCATATTTTCCATCGATAACAGAATGTTGCCAGTTTACTCGAGAGAAATTGACTCTCCAAAACTTATCTTTTGGAACAATATCATCGAAATAGGATGCTTTATAAACCGACCATGGAATGGCAATTTCTAATGTCCAACCTTTATCTGTATCTGAAGCATTATTTAAAGTTCCATCCACCTTTACAGCCGATTTCAAACCTGTTATATTCCAGTCGTTTAAAACGGTGTTTTTTTCTCGGTATGGTTTATTAATGAATAAATCCCAGGCCGTATTCAACGCATTTATTTCCAATTCGTAATAATTGTGAGTATCATTATCCGGATCGATAAAAACCTCAAAATCATTATTGTAAAAAATAATAGTGTCACGCTGTCTTAGATTTGCCCAAACATGAGGCTCCTCCATTTTGGCTAGGATATAGTAGTAATTATCGTCCCAAAGCATTTTAACCTGAGTATTGTATTTTGGCTTTTCAACGCCTTCTATGTCGACAAAAGGAGTTGTCCAAGATGCTTTTTCCCAAGCTTTGTCTGCTCCATCGCCGTCGATAACAATCTCTTGAGAAGTTTTATACGCAATATAACTTTTCGGTGTAACCGGTTTTTCAGATTGAGCATAACCCAGCAGCGAAAAAAAAGTTACGGCTAGGGACAATAATTTACCTCTACTATGCATCATTATATTATAAACTGTTTTCTTTTGTAAATTGAATTACTTCACTCAGTTTTCCGAAAGCAATCGCCACATGAGTATCTGCTGCACCATAATAAACTGCTAATTTATCTTCTTCAATACTGTGTAAAGCAGCACATGGGAAAACTACGTTTGGTACATCTCCAACCATTTCATACGTTTCTGCTGGTCCTAATAAATATGGTTGTGTTCTATATTTTACTTGATCTGGAGAATCAACATCTAAAAGTGCTGAACCCATTGCATAACGGAAACCGTTGCAAGTATTGATAACTCCGTGGTAAATCATTAACCATCCTTCGTCTGTCAAGATTGGAATTGGTCCCGCACCTACTTTTGTACATTGCCAAGCACTTTGCTCAAATGGACTTGGTTTCATCACCAATCTGTGTTCTCCCCAATATTTCATATCCGGGCTGTAGCTGATCCAGATATCTCCAAAAGGCGTATGTCCGTTATCACTTGGACGGCTTAACATCGCATATTTACCGTTGATTTTCTGTGGGAATAAAACTCCGTTTCTGTTGAATGGTAAAAAGGCATTTTCACATTGGAAAAATTCTTTAAAATCGAAAGTATAACCAATACCAATTGTTGGTCCATTGTAACCGTTACACCAAGTAATCCAGTAACGGTCTTCGATCCAAACTACACGTGGATCGTATTTGTAAGCAGATTCGATCATTTCTGTATTTCCAGACTGCATCACAATTGGTTCGTGGTTGATGTCCCAATTGATACCATCTTTACTGAAACCAGCAAAAATATTCATCTGAACTGCTTTATTATCACATCTGAAAACCCCAGCATAACCATCTCCAAAAGGTACAACTGCACTATTGAATATACTGTTTGATGAAGGAATCGAATATCTGTCGATAATAGGATTCTCCGAATATCTCCACATTACATCTTTACTGTTTTCGGGTCTGTCTTGCCAAGGAATAGTACTCATTTTTTGTTTTTTTTTATTTATTAGTTTTTTGTTTTTTATTCTTTTTTAAACACATAGAGACATAGTTATTTAGGAGCGCTTAAAAAAGGCATTTCATTTTGAATAAATAACATAGCTGTACGTTATCCTATTTATGCCCTTTTTAGTCATCCTGATGAAGGAAGGATTACATTAGAAGCTCCGCAATCTATGTCGCCAATCTTTATAGAGTTTCGTGTGTGATCCTTCCTTCGTCAGGATGACAAACGTTGCCGTAAAGCTATATTTTAGAAACTAGTTTCTTTCTCTTACCTTTTTCAAAGTCAAAAAAATCTATGTTTCTATGTGTTTAAATTTTATAGAATCAGAATAATTTCCTCTAAAATCCTGATTCTATAATCTTAATTCTATTTTCTTTATTCTTCTATCTTACGAACTCGGTCTAACCAAGTAAACTTCAATACTGTAGTGGTCACCAAGAACACTGCTAAAGCTACTCCTGCTTTTGGATAATCCCTGATGATAAAGTAAATCGGAAGCAAAATCATGCTTGACTGCCAAATAATACCAATAATACAGTTCATCATATCTAAATAGAAATCATTATTTTTTTGGAAAGACTGATCTTCCGCTTTCAATTTTTTGTAAACAGGATTCCAAAATCCCCAAGGTCTTACATTACTATAGAACGATTTTAGAACTTCCATGTCGGTTGGTTTGCTTAAATAAGTTCCTAAAAGACAACCTAAAATGGAGAATCCAAAAATTAATGGGAATAAGTAAATTGAAGGCACTTCTGAAAGCTGGTGTAAAAATGTTCCTGATGTTAAGTTTCCTTTATTTTGATCTAAAACAAACTGAAGAGAAGCCGCTACTAATCCGCCAACCATTCCCCAGAAATATCCCCATCCGTTGAAACGCCACCAAATCCATTTTAAGAAGTTTGCTGCAACATATCCTCCGTATAAAGCACTTGTAATCCAAAGTGTTAATGAGTTGATAGAATCTGCGAAGAATCCCATGAAAACGCCTAAACCAACCACTAAGAAAGAAGAAATCTGACTTACTTTGATATAGTGTTTGTTTGAAGCAACTGGTTTAAAATATTTTTTATAAATATCATTTACAATATAAGCTGGTCCTGCATTTACGAAAGCCGAGAATCCAGACATAAATGCTGCTAATAAACCTGCTAAAAGGATTCCTTTAATTCCAACCGGGATATAAAGATTAACTACTTTTGGCATCAATAATTCTAAATCTGCTCCTGTTAGATTTACGTTTGCATTTAATTCTGGTGCTAAATTTACTAAAGCGATAACCACAATTCCTGTGATTAGTAAATATCTAGGAATGAATAAAATCAAGTTGGTAAAACCACTCATATAAGCCGCTTCTTTTACCGATTTTGTAGAAAGAACACGTTGTAAATCGTAACTAGGAGTTGGTCCTGCAACGCTCGCAAAGAATCCTTTGAATAAGGTCATTCCGATGAAAGCACCGAACATTTTGTAACCTTCTGTATCAATTAATCTGTTGAATGTTTCAAATTTATCGCTCCATTGTGTTTCAAATTCCCATCCGAAGAAAACATTTTTCCATTCTGGCGTAATAATCGAATTAATCTGAACATCTGTATAATTAATGAATGCATAACCTGCGATTAAAACTCCAGCAACAATCATAATAATATATTGTACTACTTCTGTTGCCACAACAGAAAACATTCCACCTTTAACGGTATAAATTGTAGTTAAGAAAATGATTAACAATGCATAAGCCTGTTCGGAGGTTAAGAAAACAGAACCATTTAAATGAACTGTTAAATCCCAAGGAAGAATAATCGTTACAAATTTTCCGATTCCGACGAAGAAATAAGCAATAAAACCAATTGTAGAAATGATTGCAAAAATCGCTACAATAATATGTGATGCTTTTCCAGCCTGATCGCTTCCAAAACGAGTTAAAATCCACTCAGAACCTGTCATTACTTTTGACCTTCTAATCCAGACTGCGAGGAACATCATGACGAAAATCTGATTCCAGATTGGCCAAAGCCACATAAACATGAAACTTTTTACACCATATAGAAATAAAACGCCAATCATCCAGGAAGTTCCTGAAACATCAAACATTCCAGAGCCGTTACTCAATCCTAAAAAATACCATTTGATTGATTTTCCTCCCAAAAAATAGTCATCTAAACCTTTTGATGCTTTTCTTGAAATCCAGATTCCTATACCGACCGACATTACGATATAGATTAAAATGATTGATACGTCTATAATGTTCATTAAATTATTTATTTTGAATTAGTTAGTTTAGTCCCCAGTTTTGGTTTGGCTGTGCTCCCATTACAAAATGAAGTACGCCGCCTTTTAATATTTCTTGGTGAGAAATGGCTGTTTTAGTAAATGCTTTTCCGTTTAAAGTAGCCGATTGGATATAGAAATTTTTGTCTGAAACATTTTCTGCTTCGATTACAAAAGTTTTTCCGTTTGGAAGATTTAAAGTTGATTTTTCGAAAATCGGACTTCCAATTTCATATTCTCCAGAAGCCGGATTCATTGGATATAATCCCATTGAACTAAATACATACCAAGCCGACATTTGGCCGCAGTCTTCGTTTCCGCTTAGACCATTAGCTGTTGTATTATATTGCGTGTCTAAAATATGACGCACCCAATATTGTGTTCTCCAAGGCTGTTTTGCATGGTTGAACATATAAGCAATATGATGGCTTGGCTCGTTTCCGTGCGCATATTGTCCGATCAAACCAGAAATATCTGCTGAAACGTTGTTTCCTGTAATCTCTGAACTTTCTGTAAACAATTGCTCTAAACGTTTTGTGAAAATGTCGTTTCCTCCGTGAAGTTTGATAAAATCATCCACACTATGAGGTACAAACCAGCTGTGCTGCCACGCATTACCTTCTGTATAATCGGTATGTTCTCTGTGATTAGAGTGTTTAGGGTCGAAAGGTTCGTTCCATGATTTTCCATCTTCCGATTTTCCTCTCATGAAACCTGATTTCGCATCAAATAAATATTCGTATGCTTTGGAACGTTTTGAGAAAAACTCGTAATCTGCTTGTTTTCCTAATGCTTTTGCCATTTGAGCTACGCACCAATCGTCGTAAGCATATTCTAACGTAATCGTAACCGATTCATCTAATAAGTTGTACGGAATATAACCGTATTTTTTGTAGAAATTTAATCCGCGTTCGTCCTGCATCATCGTTGCTTTCATTGCTTCGAAAGCTTTTTCAGCATCAAAACCTTTAATACCTTTCATGTAAGCATCAACAATAACGGGAATTGAATGATAACCCGTCATAGTATTGGTTTCATTAGCATATAATGTCCAAACTGGAAGTATTTTTTTAGTTTCATAATACGCCAACATTGAGTTCACTAAATCGGAAACTTTTGTTGGTTCTAATATGGTCAGTAATGGGTTCTCTGCTCTAAAAGCATCCCAAAGTGACAAAGTAGAATATGCGGTATAATCTTTAGCCGTAATAATTTTATCATCCTCTCTTCTAAACTGGCCGTTTTTATCGCTGTACATTACAGGCGCCACTTGTGCATGATATAAAGCGGTATAGAAAATGGTTTTTAAAGAATCAATCGGAGTTTCAACTGTAATTTTGCTTAAAGCTTTGTTCCAATCCAAAGTCGCATCAGATTTCGCTTTTTCAAAATTCTGACTTTCAGCATCTAAATTACCTTTTGCATTTTCAACACTTACAGAAGAAAGTGCCACTTTTACGCCTAATTCCTTTGAGTTTTTAGAATCAAAAAACAATTGTAAAGCGGTGTTTTCCCCTTCAGCGTTTGAACCAGAAACCACTTTTTTATCAGCTGTGATAATAGATTCTGTTATTGGTTTAGAAAATTTGGCAACAAAATAAACTTTCTGATTTTTTGCCCAGCCTGTACTGTAGCGATAACCGCTTATAGTATTGGCATCTTCAATTTTGATAGCCGTTTTTAACGCCTTATCCCAATTAATAGCAAAACCAAGATCTACTACAACCGACTGCGTGTCGTTAGTATTATAGGTATATTTATGGTATGCGGTTCTTTGCGTAGAAGTTAATTCTACATTGATTTTAGGATCTTCAAGAAAAACTTGGTAATAACCCGGTACTGCTTTTTCGTTAACATGACTATATTTTGATTTATACGGAAGGAAATCGCGTGATGCGGCTTTGGCGGTTAAGTCTAATTTTTTGTTTGTCGGCATAAATAAAATATCTGCCAAATCACCGATTCCTGTTCCGCTTAAGTGTAAGTGACTAAATCCAGAAACTATCGAATCAGAATAATGATAGCCTGAGCACCAGTCCCAGCTAGAAATTCCATTATCCGGACTCACTTGTAACATCCCAAACGGAACTGTTGCGCCTGGATACGTATGTCCGTGGCCTCCAGTACCTATAAAAGGATCTACATAATTTGTTGCAAATTTTTTGTGATCTTTGTTATTATCTACTTTTATTTTGCAACTTGCAATAAAAATTACCGTTAAAGAGAGCAGAGTAATTTTCCTCATATCAAAACAATATTAATTTAACTTTAAATTTAGATAAATTCAACTTTTACCAAAATAAATTTAGACGGACGACATTTAAACAGCTCTAAACATCAAAAAAAAGTAATAAACGACATTTTATACTACCAATATGATTTTCAACTCAAGCAAATCTTATAAACTGCCTGTACGCTATCATGCCTACTTTTGGTTATCCTATTTTATGCTCAATACACTTCGCTGGGGAAGTTATTTTAACGATTATGTGTATTCCTTAAAAACAACATTATTAGGTTTTCCAATTCACATGGCATTATGTTATCTTAACATTTTAATTTTAATGCCTTATTTGGTTTACCGCAAAAAATACTTCCTGTATATCGTAACCGTTTTGTCAGCCATTTTTGTAATGGTTGTGCTGAAATTTAATCTTACCTATTTATTAATTACACATGATGTTTGGCCCGAAGGACCAGAGACCATCAACAAACTTACTTTAAATTATACAATAGATATGATGATGGGTGAATTGTACGTTATGACTTTTGTAACCGCCATCAAAATAACTCTCGATTTATTACAAGAACAAAGACGTGTAACCGATTTGGAGAAATCGCAATTGGAAACAGAACTACTGTTTTTAAAATCACAGATTTCACCGCACTTTTTCTTTAACACTTTGAATAATATCTATTCACTTTCTGTAGAAAAATCGAATAAGACTCCTAAAATAGTTCTGAAGCTTTCTGAATTAATGCGTTACATGCTTTATGAAACAAAAGAAAAAAAACAGACTTTAGAAAACGAAATCATGTGTATCCAGAATTATCTTGATTTGGAGAGAATTCGAAATGGAGAACGTTTGGAAGTAAACATGTATATTTCTGGAGATATTCATGATAAAGAAATTTCTCCTGTATTATTATTGACTTTTGTAGAAAATGCATTTAAGCACGGTGTCAACAAAAACACAGGAAATGTAGTAATTGACATCAGCTTTAAAGTCAAAGGCGATTTTTTATATTTCGTAATTTCAAACCCAATGCCCGAATTTACCGTACATAAAGATAATTTTAACAAGTCAAGTGGCATAGGTATCGAAAACGTAAAAAAAAGACTAGAGCTGGCATATAATAAAAGTGACTATAAGCTTTCATTTAAAAATAAAAAGAATATTTTTGTCGTTAAGCTAGCTATAAAGGTCACATAGCCTCGCTTTTAGCAGTTTCTAAAACTATACCTACAAAAAACCAAATATCGGCCTAAAATACTATTTACAAATGAAAATAAAGTGTTTAATTATCGATGATGAGCCATTGGCAATAAACGTTATTAAAAATTATATTGAACAGATTGAGGAGCTGGAATTAGTAAACACCTTTAGTAATTCTATTGAGGGATTAAATTTCTTAAAAAACAATACTATTGATGTAATTTTTCTAGACATCAACATGCCTGTTTTAGACGGTATTAATTTTATTAAAAGTTTAGAAAATCCGCCGTTGCTTATTATTACAAGCGCTTACGATCAGTTTGCAATTGAGACTTACGAATTGGATGTTTTGGATTACTTAGTGAAACCAATTGAGTTTCCGCGTTTAATGAAAGCTGTAAACAAAATCAATAAACGCCTTAATAATACAACAAGTAAATTACCACAGGAAAACAGTAAAGAAAACCCTTTTATCTTCGTTAAAATCGACAAGAAAAAAATGAAGAAGATTTTCTTAAACGAAATTCTGGTTATCGAAAGTTTAAAAGATTATTTAAAAATAAGCACTACTTCTGGAAAATTCATCATTCACAGCACTTTATCTGATTTTACAAGTTTACTGCCTGAAAGAGATTTCATTAGAATACACAGATCCTACACCATTGCCATTGATAAAATTGACGCTGTAGAGGGAAACAGCATCGAAATTGAAGGGTTAAGATATGTTATAGGAAGATCTTACATAGACGAAGTGAAACAAAAAATCCTGAACTCTTCGATTTAAGTTAAAGGTTATACGTTATACGTTATAGGTTATACGTTGTACGTTGTACGTTTGAGATTAAAGTTTCTTCAACTTATAACTCATAACCCATAACTTTTTTACTTCTAAACCATATAAAAAAACGAAAATGCGGCCAACCACGACCGCATTTTCTCTCAATTATAGGTAACTAACCAAAATAAACCATGAAATAGTCTATTATCTTTATTGCTGCAAAAAGCACTTAGAAATGATAACGCTTAAACGCCTCAATAGCCGAATAATCTGCTAATCCTAAGTTGTGATATTTTTCTGCAGTCAATCTGTTTCTGTCTTCAACTCGCACCCAAAACTCTCTACTGTCATCCCCTTGGAACATAACGCCATCTTTTTGAGACTGGTGATAAAAAATAGCATGTCGTTTCTTTAAAACCTGATCAGGACTCATTGGTACTGCCATGTCAATTTGGTACGATTCCCATTCATGCCAAGCGCCTCTGTAAAGCCAAACCCAACAATCCTTCATAAAGCTTTTCTGTTTAAGTCTTTTTAAAGCTTCAAACAAACTGTCCAAACACACTTTATGAGTTCCATGCGGATCTGCTAAATCTCCAGCAGCATAAATTTGATGCGGTTTTATTCTTTCAATAATGTCGCACATAATGTCAACATCTGCATCCGAAAGATTATTCTTTTTGACTGTTCCTGTTTCGTAAAACGGAAGATCTAAAAAGTGTACATTAGAATCTGGCAAACCTAAATAACGTGTTGCTCCAAAAGATTCGCTTCTTCTAATTAATCCTTTTAATTTTCTAACTTCTAACGAATCAATCTCATTTCCTGTTCTATTTTGAAGAAATTCAATAATTCCGTCAGATATTTTAGAATCAGGATTTAATGCTTTTGAAATTTCTGCAAACTTCAGAGCTTCTTCATTAGAAACCGCTATATTTCCAGAGGTCTGATACGCTACATGAACTTCATGCCCCTGCTCTATCAAACGATCAAAAGTTCCTCCCATCGAAATCACATCATCATCTGGGTGCGGACTAAAAATGATTACTCTTTTCTTTTCCGGCGTAGAACGTTCTGGTCTGTATGTATCATCAGCATTTGGTTTTCCTCCTGGCCAACCTGTGATAGTTTGCTGCATTTTATTAAACATCTTAATGTTCAAATCGTATGCAGTTCCTTCTTCTGTCAAAAGACTCGACATTCCGTTGTCGTTATAATCTTTATCCGTCAACTTTAAAAACGGTTTTTTAGTCAGCTCACTCAACCAAGCCACCGCTTTTAATTTTAATTCATCTGTCCAAACGCAAGACTTAACCAGCCAAGGGGTTTTCACTCTTGTCAATTCAGACGAAGCTTCGGTATCTAGAACAAATGTTGTGTTGTCATGCTCTTGTAGATACGTCGCTGGCACTTGCGAAGAAACTTTCCCTTCGATTGTCTTTTTTATAATCCCTGCTTTACTGATTCCCCATCCTAGTAAAACAATTCTTTTTGCATTTCTAACAGTACCAATTCCCATCGTAATGGCTTTTCTCGGAACATTATCTATTCCTAAAAAAGAAGAAGCCGCGTCAACTCTGGTAATATGATCCAAAGTAATATTTCTAGTTCCCGAATTTACATGCGAACCAGGTTCATTAAAACCAATATGCCCCGTTCTTCCGATTCCTAAAAGCTGAAAATCCAACCCTCCATAAGAGATAATTTTCATTTCGTAATCGATACAATACTGTTGTAATTCCTCGGGACTCACCTGCCCGTCAGGAATATTAATATTTTCAGGATGAATATTTACATGATGAAACAGATGCTCATGCATAAAATGGTAATAACTCTGAATATCATTTTTATCCATAGGATAATATTCGTCCAAATTAAAGGTAACAACATTAGCAAAACTAAGTCCTTCCTCTTTGTGCATTCTAACTAGTTCTTCGTAAACTTTGATAGGAGAAGATCCTGTAGCCAAACCTAAAACACAAGGTTCGTTCAGCTCATTTTTTCTCTGAATTAAATTAGCGATTTCTCGAGCGACCAATACAGAAGCTTCTTGCGACGATTCGAAAATAACATTGTGAATTTTTTCAAAACGAGTTTCTTCAAATTTCCCTGCTTCCCTAAAACCTATATCTTCTTTAATCATATCTCTCGCTGATTTAATTAACGCAAGATAAAAGTAGAATTATATTATCCATTATTACCAAAAATTCGACTAATAACGGCTGTCGTTCGGCAGAAAACAAAAAAAGGCAGTCTCAAAAAAACACCCTTTTTTTAAAGCTTAGGAAGCTTAATATTTATAGAAAATAATCAACACTTACAAAATCCAAGCTCCAATGGAGCGACATATTTTTCTAGAATCTTATTATATGTCGCTCCGTTGGAGCTTTTTTTTCATTTTTTTTATAGCAATTCTATAAATATTTCACCGCGTAGAGTTTTAACGGATAAAATATTTTTTAAAAATATTTCAATATCTGCCTTTTATTCGACAACTCCAATTTCGGCAATCGAAACTGTTTGCGCTTTTCCTACAGCACCTGTAGCGACAAATTTCAAAAATCTTGCTTTAACCGCAGAAAAACTCTTAATCTGTTCAATTGGGTTATGTTTGATATTCGAAAATTCTCCTTCGGATTGTTTGTCCCAGTAAAAATTATCTACACTTGTATACAACTCATAATTTGAAATCAAATTTAAATTGTTGCCAACCTGTTGTGGAGTATAGGTAAAACCTTTAATACTGACCAATTCCCCCATATCTATAACAACAGTTTGCGGCAGTTTGTTCTCATCATTTCCAAAAGCCCAATCGGTATTGGCATCGCCGTCAATAATCCTTTCTGCCGATTTATCATCTCCACTTGAAACTGAAACAATTTTCCATTTTTCTTTAGAAACGCCATATTTTGCTGCTTTAACCCCACTATTGATTTTCTCTTTCGTATTTCTTGCAATAGCTTTTATTTCTACCGCTTTATTATACTTAAATGGTGCTTTATACAAAGTGCTTTTTTCCGATGGTGTTTTTCCATCCAAAGTATAATAAACAGCATTTCCTTCTTCCGATATAATTGTAACCAAACCATTTTTATCTCTGCCAATATTTGGTTCTTTTACAAAAGTCGGTGCATTGTACGCCTCAATTGTACTGATTACAAATCCTGCTTTTGCATCCAGAATATTCACTCTAAGCGCCGTTGCCGTAACTCTGTCTAAACGCAGAATTCTTTTGTAACCAATTGTAGTTTCATTGGCAATGGTTTTCCACTGCCCATCCACTTTTGCTTCGATAGAAAATGCTTTTACACGTTGACCTAATTTAATATACTCCTGAAGCAAAACTCTATTCATTTCCGTTGGTTTTTTAAACGTAAATTCAACCGTAGCTTGTTTTACTTTATCATCGGTTGCCCAATAGGTATTTTTATCTCCGTCGATTACATTCTGAGGACCAAAATTAGAATCGTTTGCGCGAATGTTCGAAGCCTGAACCTGAATTCCTGCTAAAAGTTCTTTTTTGAAATCGGCTTTAATTGTGGCAACCAGTTCTTTCAATCTTGCTTCGTCATTTTCATGAACCAATCCGCGTCTGTCTACTGGAAGGTTTAATAATAAAGTAGCATTTCGTCCAATCGATTCATAATAGATATCGACCATTTCGTCAAGCGAGCGCACTTTATCATCTTCAACCGAATGATAAAACCATCCTGGTCTGATGGAAACGTCTGCTTCTCCTGGAACCCATTTTTCTCCGTCTTCATGTCCGGACATAAATTCGGTATAATGTACTTTTCCAGCCAATTCATCTTTTTGGCGTAATAAAGACCAATTGGTTTTTCCGGCGCGTCCTTCTTCATTTCCAATCCATCTTGCTTCAGATGGACCAACGCCCCAAACTAATGTTTTTGGTGCGATACTGTAAATTAATTTATACGTTTCGTCCCAATTGTAATAAGTAAGCGTATTGATTTTTCTGGTTTCGTTTGCGCCGCCGTAATAACCGTCTCCACCATTGGCACCATCAAACCACATTTCGAAAACATCTCCGTAGTTGGTCAATAACTCCTTTAACTGATTTCTGAAATACGTAATATATTCCGGTTTGCCGTATTGCGGATGATTTCTGTCCCAAGGAGAAAGATATAGTCCTAATTTTAAATCGTATTCTTTACAGGCTGCAGCCAATTCTTTTACCAAATCTCCTTTTCCGTTTTCCCAAGGCGAATTCTTTACAGAACGTTCTGTATATGCCGAAGGCCAAAGACAAAAACCATCATGATGCTTAGCGACTAGAATAATTCCCTTCATTCCGGCTTCCTTAACTATTCTCGCCCACTGACGAACGTCTAATTGCGTTGGGTTAAAAAGTTCAGGCGATTCGTCTCCAAAACCCCATTCTTTATTGGTAAAAGTATTTAATGAAAAGTGCACAAAAGCATAAAATTCCATTTCCTGCCAATCGATTTGTTTTTGCGTTGGAACTGGACCAAAAGGTTTTGGTGCATTAGCAAATTCCTGACTTGAAGCATTAGAAATTGCACCTAAAAGGCATAAGGAAAGAAATATTTTTTTCATTGCTGAACTGCTTTAAAATAGTCGATAAAGCATAAATGTACTATAAATTGATTTTTGATGGAACAGAATTTCGACCAACAACAGGTTTAAAAGCATTTATGCTTTTTAAATGTTCCGTAGGAACATCTCATTGGTAGTAGAAAAATGATTATCCAATTTATTTACGTTCCGTAGGAACGTTTGATATGTTGTATTATTAAAAAATGGCAAAACACAAACGTTCCTACGGAACGTGAAATACCGGTAACGTTATAATTTTTTCTACCAACGAAACATTCCAACGGAATGATAACTGATGTAAAAAAAGCTGTTTCTAAAAACAACTCGCAATAGGTTTTTCTAGTTAGCTGCGTACGCTTACTAATTCAAAATACTTCTGAAAAAATAATGCAAAATGTACTTTATTAATCCCCACCTCCACAGCCTCCGCACGAACTGCCACAAGAGCTTCCGCAGGAACTAGAGGAACTGGAACACGAAGAACCGCACGATGAGAATGAATTTGAACTACCAGAATCCGTATTAAAAAAGCTATTAGAGCTAGGGTTAGAACTATTCGCTATTGGGATAAAAAAACTGGAGAGTACTAAGTTTCCATATAAAAAGTAATTCCACTCCCAATTATTATGGACTTCCGTATTATGCCTGATTTCTTTTTTTAATGCAGATGAAACAACCTTAGAAAACATAAAAGTGGTAAGTCTATTGATATAACCAATTGAAACTAATACCAAAGGAACAATTGCAAATAATAAGAATATTATGGGTTTGCCTCTCCAAATTCCCGTAATAAATCGGCTGAAGATAATACTCAGAAATAATCCTAAAACAACCATTACAGCAGTAGCAATAAATGCAAATTCTTTTGAGGTAATGACCCTGTTTCTAATTCTATAAGTGGCTTTTTGTAATTGGTCAAAAATGGGTTTCTGTTTGACTGTGTGACATAAATCTTTATAAGAAACAGATTCCGAATCTCTCATGAATTCGATTACACAATTTTCATATTTATTATCTCCAAAACTTTTATCAAGTAATTCCAACCTGTCGTTTGTTAGAATCCTGATTTTCTTGTTTTGAATCAGGTTATTGAATCACTTTTTCCAATTTGCCTTCTTTAAAGAAAACCAGCTCAAAAGCAGAAAGATTTTGAACAATTGGATTGGATTTAACTTTATTATATAAAGAAAGAAAACTTCTTCTGATGCAAAATTCCAGTAACAGAATAATAGCAAAAAACACTATGAAATAGCCAATCAGAAAATCTGGATTTTTAATTTTTATTAAAAAAGGAAAATCAGCAGACAAACTGGAATTGAAGTAATTATAGTGTATTTTAAAAAGTTTTTTCGAAGTGTAGCAACATTAAAACTACTGTCTTCAAGTTCTAAAGAATCCAGTTCATTGGTATAATGCCAAACTTCCAAAGGCTGTTTTCCAAAATTGATTTCATACAACTCTTTAGTGCGTTCTTTTGCCTTATGGAACATTTCAAACTCAGCTTTATTATGAGTCGACGGAATATGTTCGATTCTCTTACCTAAAAGATTGCAAAAATCGGTATAGGAATTCGTAAAGATTAAATGCTGATGCCAGACAATATCAACAATTTCTGAAGGTGAAACCATTTCATTCTGCGTCGCCGCCAGAAACATAAACTTTTTGTACTCCAGCAAAGCAACTTGGGTAAAATATAATGTCCAATAATTTTCGAGTGCCAATCTTGTAGAAAAACCATATTGATCTTGTAAATTATCAAATTCAAAACCTTGAACTTTTTCCCAAAGAATTTTATCCATAAAGAAATCTTTAATCATTGAAATTACGTCAAATATAACAGGTAATTTTTGTCTGACAAATTAAGTTTAAAAAATAAATTCAATTACTTAAATGAACAAAACAATACTATAAAGATCTTTTATATCATAACATATTAATTAAGATTTTATTTACAAATAAATTTTATATTTGTATACAATCAAATAAAATGAAAATGGTATTTTTAGATCTTTTCAAAAAGAAAACTGGTTATAATTTACCGGATATGTATAAGGGAATTGTGACTAAAGATGAATATAACTTCCTTTCTTTGCGCAAATATAAATTTTCTATCAACAAATCATCATTTTTACCAAATAATTAGCACCAAATCCCTTAAACCACTGCAAAAAAGTAAGAATAAAATGCTGATTTGTATTTTTTATTATTTGCTGTTTTCTACTAATTTTCTTCTAAAAAATATCTTCTTTCTATTTACGTAAAAATATGATTCTTTAGTTTTAAGAAAAAGGACAATCTTATTATCAAGGATTTATCTAATGAGGATATTTTTCAGTTTGGAGACAAAAATTAAAACATAAGACAAAATTACAAACGATAATAAAACCAATAATCCGTTGGTTATGGCTGTGGGAAAACCGAGTTTTACGGCATCAATAAAAGGATAAGGGTAAAAATCGGTGTAGATGCCATGAAATAAGGTATATACAACATAAATTATGGGGTAAATCAGCCAAAGCGTAATAGTTTTAAAAGAAATCTTTTCTATATCAACATAAAAAAGCCAATAAAAGAAAAACAAAATGGGTACAACGGTATGAAAAATTTCGCTGACAATTCTGTGAAGTCCTTTTAAATCGACAACTTGACGAAGCAATAAATTAAAAACTAGTCCGACAATTATAATGTAAACCGTCACAGCTGTTATTGTTGTATTTTTTCTAAAAAAAGCACTAATCTTAAATCTTCTTCCAAATAAGTTAAAGGCACTGCAGATAAAAACAACAGAATTGGTCAGAATGGTAAAAAAACTGAAAAAGCGGACTAAGACACCAAAAAATGTAAACTCAGATTGTTTTATTAATAAATAAAACTGCGTTGGAAGTGCGTAAAGTTCCAGAGCTAAAATAATTCCCAAAAGAACCTCATTCCCAATTTTTGTGGTATTTTGCTTTTCCATAATTTACTTTATGTCAGAAAACTAAAATAAGAATTTCAATCGAAACTTTTACAGAACTCTCTTTTGATTTTCGCTCTCTTTTATCGTTTTTTCAAGTCTTGATAATTGTGTTTTTTCCTGCTTAGCACTCATGATCCAATGAATCATCACTTTCTTGTATGAAGGTGCTTGTTTTTCAAAAAACTCCCAAGCGATTTTATTGCTTTTAAACTCTTTTTCGTAGGATTCCAAAAGCGGAACAGGCTCTTTTTCGTGCGAGTAAATTTTGGATTTATTTTCGGTTCTAAAACTAAAGGCTTTTAAGCCCTCATCAGTCATTAATCCGGCTTTAGTCAAATCCTCCATTTTCTTAATATTGATTGCACTCCAAATACTGGAAGGCTTTCTTGGAGTAAAACGAATCGTATAACTATCCTTGTCAATAGATTTTCTGACACCGTCAATCCAGCCAAAACAAAGTGCCTGATCAACCGATTCCGGCCAAGTTATAGAAGGCTTTCCACTTGTAACTTTATAAAAACCAACCAAAAGTTCTTTTTCGTTTTGATGGTTTTTCTCAAGCCATTTTCTAAATTCGGATTGATCTGCGAAGAAAGTTGGTGTCATCTATATCTATTTTATTTTTAATAAACTCTCATAATAATTTTTCTGTTTTAGCTAAGAAATCTTTTGTAACGGTTTCAATATTGATATTCATTCTTTCAGCTAAAACCGTAAGCCACCAAATCGATTCTCCAATTTTATGCTTCAATTCTTCTTCTGTATTTGCTTTTGGCCATCTCCCTTGTTGTGACATTACGTGACGGCCAACCAAACCTGCATCGGTTAGAAAAGCCAAGGCATCTTCTTCAATCGTCCATTCGCTTCCGTGATGCGCTACTTCTAGTTCGTGATAACGCTTTCTTATCTGTGCAGAACGTTGTTTTAATTCTTCAAAATTTAATGATGCCATAATTTAGTTTTTAGTAAATAATTCTTTAAACGCAATTGGACTGATATTGGTTTTCTTTTTAAAAAGTTTATTGAAAGACTGCGGATGTTCAAAGCCTAATTTATAAGCAATCTCCGAAACCGAAAAAGTTCCTTTTGCAATATATTCTTTCGCTTTTTCGATCAATTTATCATGAATAAACTGTTGTGTGTTTTGTCCCGAAATACTTCTCAGTAAATCACTCAAATATCTGGATGACAGTTGTAATTCATCAGCAACATATTGCACCGTTGGCAAACCGTTTTCTAAAGGTTTATCTGTATTGAAATAATCATTCAACAGATTTTCTAATTTGGAAACTACATCATTATTGACAGCTTTTCGGGTAATAAATTGTCGATTGTAAAAACGATTGCTGTAATTAAGCAAAAGTTCCAACTGTGAAATAATAACGTCCTGACTGAAATTGTCTATACGTTCATTCAATTCATCCTGAATATTATTAAAAACTCCCAGAATAGTTTCTTTTTCTTTTTCCGAAAGATATAAAGCTTCAGAAGCCGAATAAGAAAAGAATCCATATTTTTTGATAGCCTCATTAAGCGCATAAGGTCGGAAAAAATCAGGATGAATATTTAGTGACATTCCGCTGTAATCGGCTTCTTCATCCTGCATTTTCAAAACTTGTCCAGGAGATACAAAGGAGATTCCGCCTTCTTCAAAATCATAGAAACCATGTCCGTAGCGTAATTTCCCAGTGAAGTTTGTTTTAAAAGATATTTTATAAAAGTCCAGAATAATTCCGTTTTCAAAATCCTTTGGATCAAAAACCGCTTCACCATAATTCAGAATGCTAATCAGCGGATGCATTGGCTTTGGTTGTCCCATCGCTTTATGCAACTCCGAAATCGAATTGAATATCCTTGGCTGATTCTTCATTTTTTTAGGGATTAAATTAAGAACTGAAAAATGCTGTTATTTTTACAAATTTACAAAATGTTCTATTGGTGCAATATTCCAGCTAACGGTACTTTGATCAATCATATCATGTACCGGAGAATCGCTCAATTCTCTCATTAGTTTATGCATCGCATCTGTTCCTTCTTCTTTGCTATCCCAAATCAATAAATCGTAAACAATATCTTTTTTCAGCTCAAAAATAGTTCGGGAACGAAATCCTTGTTGACGTTTTAAAAAAGCATCAATTTCAGCATTCGCTTCAATAAATTGTTTGGTTGTAAAACCTTTTAGTCTAAAAGTAGTTAATTCTACCGCTTGATTTTTCATACAATCGTAAATTAAAAAGTAAACATTGATTTGATATTCTGAACCTGAGTTTCGGCACCTAAACTTAAACGTTCAGCATATAATGCATTCGCATCTTTTCCTGCCACATAACGCAATTGATTTTTGTTATCTGTCGAAGCTTCGTAAATAATTTGAGCAACTTCTTCTGCTTTTGTATAATTATCAATTTGTTCTGCACTATACCCTTTACTGACTTCTAAAGTTAGTTTTTCATAAGCTTTGTGTTGTCCAACTTCCATAGATCGAATAGCAAAATCTGTTTTCATTCCGCCTGGCGCCACTACTTTTACCTGTATTCCAAACTGAACTAATTCAGATGCCAGACTTTCAGAAAATCCGTCTACGGCAAATTTTGTAGCGCTATAAATCGAACAAGTAGGAAATCCCATTAATCCAAAAGTCGAAGTAATATTGATAAAAGTACCGCTCTTTTTCTCACGGAAATGAGATACAAAAGCCTTTGAAACCCTGATTACGCCAAACAAATTAGTCGTAATCTGACGTTCAATCTGATGATTTTCCAGAGATTCCAAAGCACCAATTAAACCATAACCAGCATTATTTAAAACAACATCAATCGAATATTTCTCTAAAACACTTTTGATTGTTGAATCAATCTGTTCTGAATTTGTAACATCTAACGGAAGTACAATTACGTTCTCTAATTGGTTTAATTCGGTTTCCTTTTCCGGATTTCGCATTGTAGCAATAACCTGCCATCCCTTGCTTTGAAATAATTTTGCTGTAGATTTTCCTAATCCTGTTGAAGCTCCCGTAATAAAAATTGTCTTTTGCATTTTGAATTGTTTTAAAATTATAATGCAAAGATCAGCCGACAAATGAAGTTGTTTGTAGCCTTTTTGGTAGATGTATTAGCTAAAATGACGAATGATACAACTCATCATATCATAACTAACTTTCGTTCTTTTTCTAATACTCGTCCATCATTTAATTCTACAATAATTTTAATCAAATTGTATTTTTTTAAAGTATTAAAAAAATGGTCTGGAAACCAAAATGGAAAATTAGTGCGTAAAAAACCTCTGCCCGAAGTTATATTTTTAGAGGAAAAGCCAACTTGAAATTTATCATTATTAAAGTTATTAAACCAAGAAATGAAATCATTTGGATTTTCTAAAATAGGAACTCTTCTTGGGTCTACTTTTCGATAAACTCTTCCTCCCAAATAGTTTTTGTTTAAATATTCAACATATTGATTACTTTTTCTATCTAAACAAACACAACTAAAATCATTTTTATCAAATCGTCTTTTATCAAAATTTTCTATTGGATTATATAAAACAGATTCTTCAATATTACCAAGTATCTTAGTAATATCGATTTCCTTTTTATCATTTTTCAATAAAATTTTGAGACTTTTAATTTCATCAGCAGAACCTCCAAGTCCTGGCTCAATAGCACAACCGCAATCATCAGAATTACGAGATTTAGGATTATGATTAATCTTAATATCAAACGTAAATACTATACCGAGTTTTTTTTGATCTTTGATTGTATCGGTTACGTTGTATAATAAACAACGAAACTCATCTAGCTTTTTTGAATAAATAAGGGCTACATCAACCTCTTTTAAGCTGAATGAATTATCCATTATTTGATTTTCAGTTTTATTTGTGCATGAAATACAAAATGCAAGAAATACAAAACATATAATTTTTCTCATTTATAATATTTTCTTATAAATGTGAAAGTTAGAAAAAAGAACACACTAAAAGCTTCATAATGAAATAAAAAAAACTCCATTATTTCTAATGGAGTTCTCTAAGTTTTTACGTCTTCTAATTCACTTTAACTTTAATCGTTGAAGCCTCTAAACCAGCAGTTGTTGCTTTCAACTGAATATTCTCCTTCTTCCCATTAGACTGAATAGTCACAACACATTTCCCATTAAACAATTTACAAGAATTCGCTTTAAACGACTCTAAATTGGCCTGATAACCATTATCAACTCCAACCAACTTTCCTCCGCCTGTTACTTCAAAATTGATTAAATCCATAGCATTTGGAACCAGATTTCCATCTTTGTCTAACATTGAAACAGTTACATAAACCAAATCGTATGTATCATTTTTAATTGAATTTTTTTCTGCTTTTAAATCAATTTTAGAAGCTTGTCCTGCTGTACGGATTTCTTTTTCTAAAACTACCTTTCCGTTCTTTCTGGAAACGGCCTTTAATGTCCCAGGCTCAAACTTCACTTTCCATGAAATATGCAGATCATCATTTTGTTTTGATTTTTTGCCAAGCGATTTTCCATTTAAAAATAATTCTACTTCATCGGCATTATTGTAATATGCCCAAACGTTGATTTCCTGATCTTTTGTCCAATTCCAATGTGGTAAAATATGCAGAACTGTTTTCTTCGACCATTCACTTTGGTACATATAATACACATCTTTTGGAAGTCCGGCTAAATCTACAATTCCGAAGTAAGAACTTCTCGCAGGATATGGATATGGATCTGGTTCGCCAATGTAATCAAACCCCGTCCAAATAAACGTTCCCGCCATAAAATCCTGACTTTTAATCGTCTTCCAGTTTTCTTCGTGCGTTGCGCCCCAATATGATTTCACCTGATCGTACGCCGAAACCGTCCAATCTGCATTTCCATCAAACGGAGCACCGTGTTTGGTTGGCCAGGCTTTTATAACATCCGATTGATCGTAATGTCCACGCGTTTCCAAAGCCGAAACACTTTCTGAAGCCAAAATTTTCTGTCCTTTAAATTTTGCTGGAAAATCTTTATAATCTTCATGTTTGTAATTGAAACCCAAAATATCTAAAGCACCAGATTGGTAAATAAAGTTTTTCTCAATTACATTTTCGGTCAAAGCCGAAGTTACAGGACGAGTCGTGTCTAACGACTTTACGATTTTAGCTAATTCTCTTGTAATCGCAATTCCAGTCGAATCAAATTGCTCTCTGATTTCGTTTCCGATACTCCACATCACAACCGACGGATGATTACGATCTCTTTTAACAAAATCTTCTAAGTCCCGTTTATGCCAAGCATCCCAATCTTTATGGTAATCGTTGGTCACTTTTTTCTTTTTCCAAACGTCAAAAGCTTCATCCTGAACAATGAATCCCATTTCGTCACACAATTGCATCATTTCCAAAGAATGCGGATTGTGAGACATTCTGATGGCGTTTGCTCCCATTTCTTTCATCAAAGTCAGTTTTCTTCTAATGGCATGAATGTTTTCTACCGCTCCCAAAGCTCCATTATCGTGATGAAGACAAACTCCATATAGTTTGGTTGGAATACCATTTAATGAAAATCCTTTCTCTGAATCAAAATTGAAATATCTAAATCCTAGAGGCGTTTCATAATTATCAACCAATTTCGATTTCTCGTAAACTTTGGTAATAACTTTATACAAATACGGATTCACTGTACTCCATAATTTCGGCTGATTCAAAACCAGATCATGAATCTTTTTTTCAGATGTTTTAGCACCGATTTTTTCTGTTGAAGTAAAATTAGCAACTTCTTTATTCTCAGCATTTACAATCGAAGTAACCAGTTTAAATTCTTTCGCTGAAGCATAATCATTATCAATGGTAACTTCTAAATGTATTTTTGATTTTTCTGCTGAAACTTCTGGCGTTGTTACGAAAGTTCCCCATTTTCCAACGTGTAGTTTTTCACTGGCAACCAAACGCACATTTCTGTAAATCCCAGATCCCGTGTACCATCTTGAATTCGGCTGAGAATCGTTATCGACTTTTACCGCAATCGTATTTGATTTTCCAAAGTTCAAATACTGCGTTAAGTCATAACCAAAAGAAATATAGCCATTTGGGCGAACTCCCAATGATTTACCATTGATAAAGACTTCACTGTTCTTAAAAACACCATCAAATTCAATCGAAACGGTTTTGCTTTTCCAACTCGCAGGAATAGTAAAGTTTTTACGATACCAGCCTTTTCCTGCAGGCAAAAATCCTTGTGCTTGTTTGGTTTTAGCATCTTTATCAAAAGCGCCTTCGATACTCCAATCGTGCGGTAATTGAAGCGCTCTCCAGTCCGAAGCATTGAAATTAGCATTTATTGCTTCTGGAAAATCTCCTAATTTAAAGTTCCAATTTTTATTAAAGTCTTGTACAATTCTGGCTTGTTTTTGTGCAAAAATAGATACCGAAAACAATAAGGCAATTGTAATTTTTTTTAAAATCATAATATATTTAAATAATCTTTTTTTTAAAGTTCCTAATTTCTACAATCTTGTCATTTCGACGAAGGAGAAATCTTCGCGAGTAACTCCGCAACGTAATTCGCCAATCTTTGTCGAATTACGCGTGGGATTTCTCGTTCCTCGAAATGACAAACTGGACGTGATAAATGTAGAGACGCACCGCAGTGCGTCTAACACACAGTATGGACAATTGGAACGTAGACGCACTGCAGTGCGTCTCTACAATCACATTCGTCAACAAACCTTTGTCCCTTTGTCTCTTTGCACCTTTGAACCTAAATGAACCTATTGAAACTCAAAATTGTCCAACATTAATCCTTTCAAATCATCACCTTCCAACGTAATTTTATACGTTCCTGCATTAATATATCCTCCTGATGTTGTATTCAAAATCTTCCATTTTTCTGTCGAAGAAGGAAACTCAATCATATCATTTCGCATTAAAATTCCATACGCATCTTCCATTTTGAATTTCACTTTCATCGGAGTTTCATTTCGATTCATAAAACGGAAACGCATTAAATAAATTCCGGCAACTCCAGGTTTTACTTCAAACTCGATGCTGTTATTTGTTTTCTTAGTAAACTCAACATAATCGGCTTTTTTGAAATTTCCTTTTTCTATTCCGTCTCCTGTTGTTTTTGCTTTTTCAGCTTCGATGATAACGACAGGTCTCGAATCGTCTTTTTCGCCCATGTCGTAAGTTGGAACTACTGCAATTGTGTTTATGTTTTCCGAATTATCAAAAAGAACTTTCTCGTCTTTCTTCACTTTTTTAGTGAAAACATCAAATGAAATTCCGTTACTGTTTTTCGCCTTTTCTTCTATTTTTTTATAATCCGAAAGCCAGTTTAAACTTTTGATTTTACTGTCGACTAAAACATAAATTGTCGATTCTTCTTTTGCAGTAAATGAACCTTTATTTTTTGAATTAACTGAAAACTGTAAATAATCTGCGCCAAAAACTTCTGAAGGCAATTCGGTAAAACTTACTTCTGAATTTAAATACTGTTTCGAATTAATATCTAACCATGAAGCTATTTTAAAGTCTTTAGAATCTAAACTTACATTCAGAATATTTTTTGGAGATTCATCAGCTGGCTTTACATTTTTATTTTTTGTTGCAATTGCAATTGCAGAAATAATCGCTTGCGAAGCTTTTACATTTGGGAACGAAATCACAATTTTTCCGTTTACGCTTTTTACGACAAATGTTTTCTTCAAAGCATTATCGTGTCCTGCTTCTGCCCAAATATCGAAATCTTTTAAAACAATATTATTATTGATGGCAACATCAAACAAACGCCAGCCTTTGCAGTTCATTCCTCCACCAGTTCCGTACCAAGGTTCTGTGAAATAAAGCTCTACTAAATATTCTCCGTCTGGAGCAGGAAATTCGTAACGAAGTTTATCAACTCCATATCTGAAACTTTGAAATAACGCTGAATCTTTTGTTCCGTTTATTGGGTCGAAAGTTTTTCTTTGGCTGGCAAAAAAGTCAGGTAGTTTTTCAAAATTATCTGTCCACGATAACGAACCCCAAGTATTTTGTCCGTTTTTATGTGTATCGGTAAACCAAGTATTTCCAGCAGAATCTGTCAATTCTGAACCTCCGCAATTTACTCTGTAAATATAATTATAACCATTTTTGGCTTTTGTAATATCAACTTTATTATTTGTTAAAGCATCAAAACTTGGTGCTTTTGGAAAATTATTTAAAACAATATAATCTTTAGCAACCGCTTTTCCGTTTACATAACCAACCGCATACAAAACATTGTATTGAATATTGACATTATTGAATTGAAAATGCTGTCCAATTCCTGGATTTTTTAGTTTTCCTAAAGAAGATTTATTTACATCATTAAACAATTCTACTTCATCACAATTCGAATAAATATCAATTCCGTTTTTGATTCCCGGTTTTTCCCAACGGCTTGGCCAAGTATGCGAAACGATATAAACCATCGGATTGATTTTGTTTGAAACATAATTCGCTCGATACATATAAAATGCATCCAAAGGTTCGCCCCAAATCGTAAAAAGTCCTTTGTAATTTACTGGACCAACTTTGTCAATATCTCTAAAACCTTCTCCATTTTGTACACGTCCCGGATTTTCGTGCGAAGCAAAAAGCCAGTTGAATTGTCCCGCAATTTTATCTTTTACCGATTCAGCTTCTCTAACTTTAATTTCCATTAGTTGAGAAAAACGGTTTTCACTTAAAGTTCCTTTTTGGTCAAACTCGCCTTCGGTATGTAAATCAGCTGAACGCCAAGCGCCATATTCGCCATTTAATAACTGAGTGGTCATTTCTAAATGATACTTTAAAGGATCACCGCCGTAAGTACCCGACCAGTTTTGAACTACGTTCCAATCGGTTCCTTCTCCACCGTTACAAGTGGTTACAATGCGTTGTGAAGCTGATAACGGATCCATTTCACGGATTATCTGTGTGCACTCTTCAGCAAATTCTTTTGGAATTGTGCTTTCATTCTGTAATCCCCACATTACTACAGACGGACTGTTTCTGCGTTCCTTAATCCATTCTCGTAATAAGGTTTTGAAGTTTTCTTTGAACTCAGGAGTATCGTACCAAATATGCGCTGAAAACTGACTCCAAAACAGGATTCCGTTTTCGTCCAGTTCTTTTTGATATAATAAATTATGAGGCTGATGTGCTTCTCTAAAAGCATTAAATCCGCCTGCTTTGATTTGTTCGATTCGGGAATGAATCATTTCGTCTGAAAACGAATGGCTTTTTCCAATCAAATGTTCGTATTCGCAAACTCCATTGATAAAAACAGGTTCATCATTGATAAAAAAACGATTGTCTTTTCCGTCACGGCTGACCGGCCAGCTTACCCAACGAATTCCGTATGGCGTTGTCAACTGATCAATTTTCTTTCCGTTTTCATATACTGAAGTAACCAATTTATACAAATACGGACTAGATGGCGACCATAATTTTGGATTAATAACTTCTGGAAGTGTCTGTGTTATTTCTTTTGTTTCTCCCGAATTGATTTTGCTGTCGTTTTTTATAATAACAACTTTCTTTCCTGAAGCATCCAGAAGAATATTTTCAATAGTTAAATTTCTTTGTGAAGTGCCGTAATTCTTGATTTCTGTAGTTGTATGAAGAATCGCCTTTTGTTTAGAAACCGATTTATCATTCCAAATATGGACACCAAATGGCTGAATTCTGACATCGTTCGTAACAACTAAAGTAACAGGTCGGAAAATTCCCATTGGCTGAGAACCTTCCGAAAATCCCCACTCTCCTGAACAGCCTCCGCAAACCCAAGGTAAATCGGCTATAAAAGAAGGATGTGAAGCTTTTACTAAAATGATATTTGCTGCATCGAAAGAAACCGCTTTGGAAATGTCTAAAGTAAAAGTGGTTCTACCGCCTTTGTGTTCTCCTACTTTTTTACCATTTACCCAAACTGTCGCATAAGAACTAACGCCTTCAAAATAAAGAAAATGCTGTTTTGAACTGTCTTCCTTATCGAGTTTTAGTGTTTTTTTGTACCAGGCGGTACCATGTAAATTTCCATGTTTTGTTCTTCTAAAACCATAATACTGATCCCAATTGTGAGGCACACTAACCTTCTGCCAATTGGAATCAGTTTCTGGATGGTCTACAAACCTCTCTTCCTGTGCGGGAAGATTTTCCATGATTACGGTTTCCCAAGACGAATTCAGCGAAATTTCTTTACGAAACTTCCCTGAATCTTTGCTCTGACTCCAAACAAAGCAAAGACTTGAAAAAAAACAAAAAATAAAAAAAACTATTTTATTCATATTTTCTATTTCCTGCAAGGTTTCCAAAACCTTGTAGGTTTAACTTTTTAACGTTCATTTTAGATACCTACAAGGTTTTGAAAACCTTGTAGAAAATCGTAAGCTTTGTCATTTCGACCGAAGGGAGAAATCACACGCGGAACTCGACAAAGATTGGCGAATTTCTGAACGGAATTTCTAGTGTGATTTCTCCCTTCGGTCGAAATGACAAGATTGTGTTTATACTTTTAGCAAACCTGACGGGTTTTGAAAACCCGTCAGGTTTAATTGCTTATATTCGCGTGAGGGATTGAGGCGGTATCCTTTTATGAAGCGGAGCGGAATAAAAGATATAGCCGAAAGCCCGACCCGGAGGGACACGCCCAAATTATTCTTTTAATTTTAATCCTTATAGATACCTACAAGGTTTTGAAAACCTTGCAGGAACGTAGATTAATAAAACAACCAGTCGATAGCTGCTTTTTCTCCTGCATCGATATATCCTACATCGCGCGGTGTTATGGTTTGATCTGCGTCGATAAAACCTAAAATCAATACCTTTCCTTTTCCTAAATCCAATTTATTCTCACCCGGCTGGAAAGTATACGTATGAATGTTTACACGAGGTAAATCTTTTAAATTCATGGCACTTGCTAAAATCACTTCGGCCTGACCGTGTGCATTTCCTGCAGCATCTGTTTCCAAACTTGGAGGTAATAAAAATCGCTTCTGATCTGAATTGAAATAGCCCACCACTAATTTAACGGCTTTTGTATTTCTAAACTTCAAATGCGTTCCTTTTTCGTTTTGCTCATTTTCTATAAACGAATATCCTCTTAAGTTTTGAAGCTCTGGAGCAATTTTCGTTAATTCAGAAATATCTGTTCCGTACACTTTTGTTCCAGTTTTAACTAAATAAGTCCCAGGTTTTTCATCGATAAAAGTTACATCAGCAGTTTTCCAAGGTTTTCCTTCTTTGGTTTCAATTTTACCGTCTTTTGATGCTTTTAGCTTTTCTAAATTTCTTTTGAAATTAGCCAATTCACGCTCATAATGTGGCAACAATTCTGCCCAAGTTTTGTTGTTTCCGTCGTCACCACCAATTGGGATTCGGCGTTGAGCAGTCTGCATACTGTTGGCATAGTAATACGTATCTTTTGTCAAGTTTACCAATAATTCGTAATACTCTATACTTTTCTCCAAATGAGGCATTGCTTTGTCTAAATCGGCAATGTCATTGGAATAACTGTATCTTAAAACCAATAAAGCGGCTTTTACTTTTTCTGAGAAGAAATCGGCGAAAGCCTTATAAGCATGGATATCATTTTTAAGACGTGCAAATTCTTCTTTGTCTTTGGTTACGTTTGCTTCGGCTTTATCGATTGCTTCAACAGCCAATCTACCATGTTCCGTAATTTCAGCAATAATCTGAGTTGGCAATTCACCAGAATGCGGTTCTTTGTTCCATTCTTTTTTAGCATATTCCAAAAGCAATTCTCCCGCTGGCCCACAAGATTCGTGGAAACCTGGGTAAACACGCCATTTTGATGGATTTACCAATTGACTTTCGAACATTCCCAACAATAAAGTCTGACGGTTTCCTTCGGTAATTCCGAAACGTCTTAAAGTTTTTGGAGCAATTTCTCCCGTTTCTTCGTAAGCTTTCAAAATGTTATTTGCAGCTTCTTGAGTTGTTCCAAATTTCGAAGCCAAATCTTTATCCCAAAATTTCACTTCTTCGTTACGGTCTCTTTTGCAGTCCCAAGCATATCTAGCCCAAGCTTTGTACCAAATCCAGTCACGATCCATTTCTAATAAACGTTCTCCTGATTTTGTTTTATCTGCAGAATACGGCCAATCCCAATACGATGCCTGCGGATATAAGTGTAAAGCATTTGCTCCGTGAACGCTGTGCATCGCTTTTACAGTTTTCTGAATGAAATCTGGTGAACCGTATCTGAAAGGTTCTAAATTGGCCAAAATGTGAACATTCTCAATATGAATAGATTTTAAAGCGCTTAGCTGTTTGTGCGTTTCACCCCAAGGTCCGCCCGGAGTGTAAGTCGTTAAAGATTCTCCTGTATATTTACTTTCCGTATAAAGATTTTTATATAACGGAAGTGATTTTTCCATAACCAAAGGTCCATCTGTATCGTGAGAACGAAGGATAATTGGCGGTTCTTCTGTTTTTCCTAGTGCTTGTAAACCATCGCGAACACCCGGAATAATAGTTTTGGTAAACCATTCTACGTCGTCATCAACCGTGTTGATTGCTTCCCCCAAACAAACCATTAAACCCACATTTGGATATTTTTCGATAAAAGCGGCAATAGATTTTCTCGTGTAATCTGACAATAATGGCGTAATCGGTCTTGAACGATCCTGAGTTTTAATGTTATAATGCTCTGCAAAAGGCTTAGAAACAAGAATATTATAGAACATCTGAATTACCCAGATTCCGCGTTTGTTTGCCTCAACTGTTAGGAATTTATAGATTTCTTCGTTCTTTTTGAAATCCTCATCGCTCACTTCAACTGCAAACGGATAGTCTTTTAATTTTACTAAAGATGCGAAAGGATGTCCATTCCATAAATACAAAGAATTCATACGGTTTTCTACCAGCATATCCAAGTATTTTATCCAAAGCGCTTTATCATAAAACCATGGAAAAGTTTCTGGCGTGTACGGATATTCGTAAACGTCACGTCCGGGAAGATAAACTGGTTTCTGCATTCCAATACAGGCTCCACGTAAAACCATTTCTGGACTGTCTTCAATATTAATTTCTGAAGGAAGCTGACCTGAACTTTTAATACGATCTGTCAACTCCAAAGCTCCATATAAAGTTCCTGAAGCATCTGTCCCTTGAATGTAAATGACATTATTTTGAGTACGAATCTGGAAGCCTTCTTTTTTCGATAATTTGCTGTCGTCGATTTTAGCACTTTTAGCATTCTGTTTCCAAAAATCGGATCCTTTTTCTCCAATTACAATTACTTTATCTTTTGATTTTTTGAATTTAGCAGAAGACGTCACGCTGAAACCTTTTGCTGTAAGTGTTTCAGATAATTTCTCTGCTCCAAATTTTGCTCTCGGCGAACTCGGATCACTAACTACTGTAATGTTCTGCGCTGTCGCGAAAGAGATGTAAAGACATAAAAAAAGTAATTGTAAATATTTCATGGTATGCTGGTTTTATTCATTAAAACTCCCATCTAGTTTGTCATTTCGACGAAGGAGAAATCACACTCGGGAATCGACAAACATTGGCGATATACTTAGCGGAAATTCTAGTGTGATTTCTCCTTCGTCGAAATGACAAAAATGAGATTTTATTCTTTTGCCACAGATTAAAAGGATTATCACAGATTAAAAAAATCATTCTAATCTCTTAATCTGTGGCTATAAATTAATTCTGAAAAATCTTTTTTAAGTAAGCCACATTTGCTCCATAATTGGCTTTTACATTATGCACTTGTGTTACGTCGCGAGAACGCTCTACAATCAGCCATCCACTCCATTTCATTTCATCTAGTGTTGCTTTAATTTTTGGCATATCAATCGCTTTGTCATTTTCTAACCAAAACTGATCAGTATTGGAAGCGTGAATTTGAGCTACATATTTCTTTCCTAAAATCTTTAATTCTGAAGAAATATCTCTTTTATTGTCTAAAGCATTCGCAAAATTGAAAGAGCTTTTAATGTATTTTGAACCGACTTCATCTAAAAGTTTTTTCTCTTCTGTGGCACTCAAAGAAGTTTCAATTGCGATAACTCCACCAATTTTACCAACTTCCTTTCCTGCCCATTGCAGTCTTTTAATCACTTCTGGACGTAATTCAGGATTTTTAACTAAATCCGTTTGCGTTCCTAACGGAAGATACGCCACTTTTACTTTCATGTTTTTCATCACCTCAATACAATCCGTAATCATTGGTGTGATTTCTCTTGTCGCAAAAGACTGTGCGTAAAAACCAGACATGGCAATCGAACTAATTCCAACTCCTGTTTCTTTTGATTTGTCTAGGAATTTTTGTCTTTCTACAGGATCTCCCAGTTTACTGTCAAAAGTCGGGCGGTTTCCTAAGCCTCCCATATCGAGTTCGATTCCGTCAGCTTTTATTTCAGCTGCTAAACCAAAAGAACCTAATTTTTGTCTTTTCAAAATCATCCAATCGCAAACTGCCACTTTGTATTTTTGTTTTTTGGAAGACTGAGCCGTTGCACAGCTATTGAATGTCGTTGACATAACTACTAGCATTGCAATAAATAAATTTCTTTTAGATTTCATACTTATATATTTTTTGCCACAGATTGTAAAGATTAAAAGGATTAAAATAAATCTGCCAGATCTGCTGAATCTGCGGGAAAAATTTTACTCTCGCAAATTGAGCAGATTTTAGAGATTAACTAGAATAAAAAATCATTTTAATCCTTTTAATCTGTGGCTTTATATTTTTTTGCCACTAATTGCACAAATTTTCACGAATTATTATTTTAAAAAATTTGTGGAAATTAGTGAAATTCGTGGCGAACTTTATTTTACTCTTCTTCCGCTTTTACTGCTGTAACTACTTTTCCTTCTTCACCCGGCCAGATTCCCTTTTTAATTGGAAGCGCCACTAATTTACTTGGATCGATTTTTACGTATTTCAGTTTTTCTCTTCTCCAAGTGTACACGATATGCACCATTCCGTCTGAACTTTGGATCATAGATGGGTAAGAATATTGGCTGATTTTTGAATCTTCTAACACCAAAGCAGCATTCCAATTGATTCCGTCTTTTGAAACTGAAACGTTTAAAGGCGTTCTTGGCCCTTTCGCTTCTGTTCCAGGAGGTAAAACGTGATTGTAAACCAATAAATGTCTGCCGTCTTTAAGTGTTACAGCATCAGTTCCAGAGTTGTTGTTTGGCAATCCGATTAACTCTACATCCGACCAAGTTTTTCCGTTATCTTTTGAGAATGTACTGAAAATCGCTCTGTTTCTCGTTCTTCCGATAGCTTGAATACTTCCGTCTTTATGAAATAAAATACTTGGCTGAATGGCATTGATTTTTTGTTTCCCTCTTGGAAGTGTATCGCCCATTACCCAAGTTTTTCCGAAATCTGGAGTAGATTCCATACGTAATCTCCAGCCATCGCCTTCAATACTTGACGGACACAATAAAGTTCCGTTGCTTAATAAAACAGGTTTGTTTTTGATTGGCCCTAAGAAACCGTCAGGCATTTTTTGAGCCTCAGACCAAGTTTTTCCGCCATCAGATGAAGTTCTGATTACACCCCACCATTCTGATGGTTTTGGTCCGATTTTGTAGAAAAGCATTAAATCACCACCTGGAATTTGATATAAAACTGGATTCCAAGTTGGTAATCGTGGCCCTTCTTTCATAACACCGTCAGCCACTTTTACGCCTTCATTCCAAGTGTCGCTCCCTTTGGGTTTGATGGCTACATAAATGCAAACGTCAGGATGCCTTTCGTGAGTTCCACCAAACCATGAGGCAACTAAATCACCATTTGTAGCTTCGACAATTGTAACAGCGTGGCAAGAAGGATAAGGCGCTTTATCATAAATAAACTGATCTACTAAAATTCCTTCTTTCCAAGTCTTTTTCTCTAAAGCCGATTTACAACTCCCTAAAAGGAAAAGTCCAAACAAGACAAATACTAATTTTGTTATCTTCATTCTTAATTTAAATTATGAATTATTTTTTCTGACTATAAATATATACCTAGCATTTTTTTAGGTAAAAATATTTAATAAGTGTAAAAATAACACCGAAAAATTAACAATGCATCCTGTACTGTCCCGAATTATTTAAAATGCAACTTATTTAACGTTAATCGCAAAATTTCCTGACGAAAACGTAATAGCTAAGTCATTTTATATACTAAAGTAGTTTTTTTACAGTTCAACTTTTTGAAAAAAATATTATTTCTTCTTAGGGAAAGTTTTTTTTCTTTCTGAAGGAGGTAAAAAATTCTCGTGTGTTACTACATTTTTACCTGTTTGTTGTTCCAGTTCAACTCGCGCATTTTTAGCCACTGTTCCACCCTTTTTGCTTGCAACTGCATTTTCGATTAATCCTTTTGCTTCATCGTTTTCAGCTATTTGCCTTGTAGAAAGTTCGGCAAGTGCTGTAAAAATGAGCTCGGCCTCACTCATGTGGTCTCTCAGATTTTGCGTCTTTAAGCCTTTTGCTTCTTTATGTTCTTTAACTGAAAGTCCGGTCCATTCTTGATGAATAATATTAGTTAGAATTGCAAATTCATTTTTCTCTTCAATACCTGCTTCTTTCCAATAATCAGTTAGTTTATTTCGGGTTTCCTGTCCCATCATGCGTTGCTGAATCCACTTTTCGCTTCTTCCATGCTGTTTCCAGTTTTCTCTAGCTCGGTCAATACTTTGCACCGGATCCTGAATTTCCTGAATACGTTCATAACCAACTTTTGCAAGCCATAATTTAAAAGGTTCTGCTTTGGGTGATGGTATGGACTGAATTATTCTCAACAGAGTTTCAGCATCTGCAACATCCGTCAATCTATTTTTACCATCTTCCGCAAGCATTTTCAACCGTACGATTTTCTCGTACGTTTCACTTCCTTCTTTGATTAACTTGTTTTTTAAATCACTCCAATATCTTTTTGGAACACTGCTCCCTGTAAGAATTTCAACAATATCAATAACCGAAAAATACCAAATTTCATTATCCTTATCGTAATGGCTTCGTACTTTTTTATCTTCAAAAACTTTAATAGCATCCATAAATCACTTTTTACAACAATCTACAATAGTACGAAAAAACTTTCTTATTTTACATTCAAAACATAGGATCCTGACGGTAATGTAACGGCAGTATTATTACTATCTGTTTTAATAGAAGCAGAAAACTGAGTTAACTTTTGCTTATTCACTGTTATTGATGAAACATTCGTTGTTGGCAAATATACTATAGCCGATGTATTCGCCGGAATCGTAATATTCCAAACCAAACCTTTTTTATCTTTTTTCCAATCGCTTTTGATTGTTCCGTAAATGGATTCGTAAGAAGCATTTACATAAGTCAATCCAGCATTAAAATCTGGTTTCATAACGATTTGTTTGAAGCCTGGAGTTTCAGGATTGCTCTTGATACCTGCCATATTTTCGTAATACCAAATCAATAAATCGCCTAAAAGCATGACGTGGTTTTGCGAATTCATTGCAGGATCCGCCGTGTTTCCGTTCCAAAGTTCCCAGATTGTCGTAGCGCCGTTTTCGACCATATAACCCCAACTTGGATACGTTTTGTTTGATGCTAATTTAAAAGCTAAATCCCCACGACCGAAATTGGTTAAGGTTCGCATTAAAAACTGTGTTCCGATAACGCCTGTGCTGACATGACCGTTTTTGGTTACTTCTACTTCATGAACTAGACTTTCAAAAACTTTTTGCTTTAATTCTTCTGGAACCATTCCGAAAGTCAAAGGCAGTAAATTGGCTGTTACGGTATTATTGGCGTAATTGTTTTTGTCTTTGTTGAAATATTTAGCGTTGAATGCTTTTTTGATTCTTGAAGCTAATTCATCATAATGTTTAATATCATTTTGTGTATTGGCAATGATAGCAAACTTTTTCATGATATTTAGAAGCTGATAATAAAAAGCACTCGAGATCAATTCGCCATCTGTTAAACGAGAAGGATCTTTCGAACGGATTAATTCCAACAATTCTGGCGGAACGCACCAATCTCCGTATTTGTCTTTGGTCATAATATCATCGACCAAATAATTTTCTTCCATATAATCCATCCATTTTTTCATGTATGGATATTGTTTTTCGACCACTTTTGCATCGCCAAACTGCTGATACAGCATATCTGCAACCGTTATGTAAGTTCCTGGCCAAGTCACATTGTCGCCGTAATAACGCCAAAAAGCTGGAGCTACATCTGGAATTCCGCCATCTATGGTTTGCGAGTTTTTAATATCGTCTAACCATTTTGCATATAAAGTCTGATTATCAAATAAGAAACTTTCTCCGTAAGCTCCTGTTGTTCTGTCTCCCAACCAAGGCTGACGCTCATTTCTTTGCGGACAATCAATCGGCATTCCTTTATAATTCCCGCTGATTCCCCACCATGCATTCTTAAAAATCTGGTTCATTATCGGATTAGAAGAATCGAAAGTTCCCGTGGTCTGAATATCATCATAAACCACTTTTCCAACAAAATTTTCTAAAGCGGGTTTGCTTTTAAATCCTGAAATCTCTACAAATCTGAATCCGTGAAAAATAAAACGAGGTTCCCAAACTTCTTCACCTTCTCCTTTTAAAGTATAAATATCAGTCGTTTTAGCATCACGCAGATTGGCAATATACAACGAACCATCTGGCTGTAAGGACTCAGCAAACTTCATGGTGATTTTATCTCCCGCATTTCCTTTTACTTTCAATTGTAGCCAGCCCACCATATTTTGTCCCATATCCAGGATACAAGTTCCTTTTGGCGTTTGTGTGAGTGAAATAGGTTTTACTTCACCTTTAATTTTCATATTTGCCGACATCTGTCCTTCATAGAATCCGCCTGGTTCCTGAACGTATTCTGCCGAAAGCCATTTTTTATCATCAAAATTAATCGTATTCCAGCCTTTCATTTCTTTACGAGCGTCATATTCTTCTCCGTCGTATTCGTTGTTGGATAGGATTGGTCCATCAGTTGTAATTTTCCATGTATCATCGGTACGAATAACATCTTTACTTCCGTCTGTATATTCTACAAATAACTGCAAAGCCATTTTCGGATAACCAAAAGTTTTGATTTTATAAGGTTTATAATCTTGACGCATCGTAAAAAAACGTCCGTTTCCTAGAATCGTTCCCAACGCATTTTTGCCTTCTTTTAATTGCGAAGTCACATCAAAAACATTGTATTTTATATTTTTGGTATAATCCGTAGGAACTGGTGCCAAAACCTGATCGCCAATTTTATTTCCGTTAATGTACAGCTCATACAAGCCCATTCCCATGATATAAACCTTGGCACTTTTGACTTTCTTTTTTAAGTCGATTTCTTTTCTTAAATATCTCGCTGATAATCTGGAATATTGTGAAATACTATCTCCCTTCGACATTTTTTCATAACCAATCCAACGAGTCGATTTCCAGTCGGCATATGTTGAAATTCCGATGCTAAAATGTGCTGTTTCTTTTGATTGAGCTTCACCTTTATTCGTAAAAACCGTTACATTCCAATAAACATCTTGTCGATCTTTTAGTTTTTTTCCGTTATAAATTACATTGACAGAAGCGTCGCTTTCTACTTTTCCGCTATCCCATAAATCTCCATTTCCTTCATTTAGTTTCTCTAAACTTGAAGAAGCAATAATCTGATATGAAGTTTGTTTTACATCGTTTATGGTTGCTTTTATTTTCCAGCTCAGTCTTGGCTGTAAAACATCAATTCCTTCCGGATTGGTCAGCATTTCGCATTTTAAATCACTTATACTGATTTTGGTTTGGGCTTTCGCCGAAATGGTAAAAAGTGAAATGATTAAGGTAAGATGTAAAAAAAACTTTTTCATGATTTTATTTTAAGCTTTTGGCTTTATTTTTTTGTTTCTCGCAGATTTGGCAGATTGAGCAGATTATTTTTCTCTATTTAAAATCTCCTAAATCTGCCAAATCTGCGAGAAGAAATTATGCTTCTTTTTGTCGTTTATGATAAACTAAAACTTAGTAATTATGAATTAATAAACCTTCGTAATTTATCCAGCATACTTAAGCTTTCAAAAGCAATTTTATATTGTTCTAACAATTTACCTGCTTTCCAGCGCATTTTCCATTCTGGATCTTTCAGCTTTTGTCTCAGCTTAGATACTACAATTGAATTACTCTTTAAAACTTCTTCATCAATCCAATCTTGAAGAAATTCTAAAGCCTTTAAACGAGTTTCTAAATCTTTATGATCTAATCCTTTTAGTAATGTTTCTCTAACTCGTCCCGCATTATATGAACTTATATCTTCGACTAAAATCTCATATAAAACTGGAGTTAGTTCTTTCATTTTATTCTGATTTAACGCAATCTGAAAAACTCTGCTAAATTCATCAGAAAGAAAATCCGCCCATTTATCAATATCTTCATCTTCACTCAGCGAATAATAAATAAAACTGACTTTATCAGGTTGCACAAAGAGTTGATTTTCACAAAAACGCTTTACTGCATCAAGATCTTTAACAGCTAATTTTTGAACATCTTTTATCGCTTCTTCTGAATCCTCATGTTCAAGATCGTAATAGTGATCTAAGGTGATAATCTGGTCAAAATCAAGTATTGGTTCGTAAATTGTTTTCTCTTCGCTTATAGTGCTTGGTGTAAACTTTGGAGTATATTTTTTGAGAAGCTCCTTAATTTCATTTTCAGAAACATTATAATCATCTATTTTTATTTCGATCGTTTTCTGCTTATAAACAAAAGTGAGGTAAAACTCCTTATAGGACAAATTGTACTTTGCCGTGTGTTCTGTTTTGACAATAACTCTTGGAAATACAATATCTTTCCATTCATAAAAAACCTCATTAAGTTCTAATCCCTCTTGCGAGAATATTATTTTTTTATGAAAATTAAAAAGAGTCATCACTGCTTTTTTTCCATAAACGATAATAAACAACACAGCCACAATCGGTAAAACCAAATCACCAAATTTAAATCTAATCTTTTCAATATTTATGATTGATAAAAAGTAAATCCCTAAAACCACAAATACCATATTCCATGCAATATGAAATACACCGCCTTTGATCGAATAATTTAATACTGTTTTTTCCAAATTTTATTCTTAACTAAATCAACTTTATTGGTTTAAAATCATTCAGAAACTAACTTCTCCAATTTCTCAGAAACCGCAATTTCCTTCCCATTTTTAAAGATTCTAAACCCTTTTCCTTTATTGTATTTTTCCCCTGTCTTATCCCAAAGAATGGTAATAATATTGCCGTGATATAAAACATTATCCAGACAAAACCAATCCCATTTTTCTTGCGGAATCAACGGATTTACTTCAATCTTTTCATCTGCTCTTGGACGCAAGCCAACCAATCCTGTAATCATTAAATCATTAAAAGTCGAATGATTATAATAACGGCTTCTTTCTCTATCGCCCATTAACCAATACCCTGTAGTCTCATCTAAATATTCTCCAAGATAAGGTTTACCCCTGTAATATTGCGACTGAACGTACAATTCCATTTGTTTGAAGTAATCAGGTTTACCCACATAATTCTGATTGTAATTATTCAAAACATTGGCTAAAGCTGTTAACGTTTGCGAACTTGCAAATGGCCAGATAGCTCCGTCCCATTCGCAGGTTCCTGTTCCGTGGGTTCTAAATCTCGGACTTCTTCTTTCTGCTGTTGTTAAACCAAACGGAGCAGAGAATCCTTTTTCATCTTTAATTTGTTCCCACGCTTTTTCAAAACCTTTATTTTGCTCCGGCAGATTAAAATACCACGGAATAAATCCGATCGCCTCGCGAACCTGTGCTAAAGTATCTTTTTCTGTTAAAGTCTCAAAAAATTCGCTTTTCTGATTCCATAATTTCGTTTCCACTAATTTTTGCAGAACATCAGCTTTAGCTTTGAATTTTGCTTCAACATCTTTATCGCCTTTCATTTCTGCCATTTTAGAAATCGCCACAGCATTTCCGTACATATAACTATTAATCGTTGGTCTTGCATTTTGCACTTTTCGCCCGCCACTTAAGGATTCTTCCATCCCGTCTTTTACATCATGTTGCCAAAACAATCCATCTTTACGCTGACGGTCTTTTTCCCAAACAGCATAATCGGTAACCATGTCTGGATACAAATCCAATAAGAATTTTTCATCTTTATTCACCAAATAACGATTGTATAAAGCATCGGCTGTCCAACTGCTGAATTTATACAATTTATTCATTGGTTTTCCATCATTTCCTCGATACCAGATTTTCACATCCTGCTCAATATATTTCGGATCATGAACCCATCTGAATTCATTGATATGATGTCCCAAAGCACAACTGATCATATTGTATTTATCAGCATACGAACGGTCTACCAAAAACTCTGTGATCGCAAATCCCTGTGGCGTATTTTTTATATGTTTACGCACGCTCCACCATCTGAAATAATAAATCTCCTCAAAATTCTGCTGTGGACATTCAAACAACGGAATATTCTTTTCCATCCATGCCCAGGCACTGTCATTTGGAATCGCAAACTTCAAATTTTCATCTTCCATCGTATTGAAATAATCCACATAATGTTTGAAGTTTTTTTCTTTTAAAACAACCGATTTTCCTTTTTGAGAATGATTCGCACCAGATTTGCAACTGCTATTTATACATGCAATTACTATTGAAAGTGTTATTATTTTATGTTTGAAATTTGTCAACATTTAAAATTCAATCTTTTTAAAGTTAAACCATATAAGTGATATAAGTTCAATTAAGTTTTGCTTTATATTTCCTTATATCACTTATATGGTTTCAAAATATTTTAATTCCCCGTAAAAGTATAAGTCTGTCCCGCTTTCATATTTACATCGTAAATATTGTAATTCGGCAATTGTACTTTAGGCAATTTTGCTTCATTAGAAATAATCGGTTTCTTTACTTCAACATCGTAAAACAAAGGATTTGAATTTTTCCCTTTTGCTTTTTTGATTGAAGAACCTTTCAGCGTATTTTCTACTTTCAATCGGCAGTTTCCTCCAATTTTCGAATAGATTTTTAAAGTCGAAACTTTATTATTTTTCCAAGTCATATCAATTACAAAACCGCCTCTTGCTACTAAACCTTTTATGCTTCCGTCTTTCCAAACGGTTGGTAAAGCCGGCAATAACTGAATCGCATCTTCCTGACTCTGCATCAGCATTTCAGCAAAACCGGCTGTACATCCAAAATTCCCATCAATCTGAAATGGCTGATGCGCATCTAACATATTCGGGTACGTTCCTCCACCTTTTCTTTGGTCTGCTGTCACCAAATGCAATTGATCCTGAATCAATTTATAAGCATGATTTCCGTCTAATAATCTCGCCCATAAATTTACTTTCCATCCCATTGACCAGCCTGTAGATTCGTCTGTTCTATAAATTAAAGATTGTTTGGCTGCTTCAAATAATTCAGGCGTTTTAATTGCCGAAATCTGATTACTTGGATACAATCCGTACAAATGCGAAACGTGTCTGTGATTATCTTTCGGATTGTCCCAATCGTCTTGCCATTCTTGCAGCTGATTATGTTTTCCCACTTTCATTGGAGGCATTTTTGCCAAAGCCTCGCTTACTTTTTTCACATAAATAGCATCTGGCGAAACCAAAGCCGAAGCCTCAATTACATGCGTAAACAAATCAAAAATCAGCTGGTTGTCCATTGTCGTTCCTGATGCAATGGTTGCTTTTCCTGTTCCGCCAGCATGTGTATTTTCTGGAGAACTTGATGGAACGACAACTAAATATTTTGTATTAGGATCAATTACCATAAAATCCAAAAAGAAATCGGCTGCACCTTTCATGATTGGATAAATTTCTGCTAAATATTTTTTATCACCTGTATATAAATATCTTTCCCATAAATCCTGACAAACCCAAGCGCCACCCGTCGGCCACATTCCCGAAGCAGCTGAATCTACGGGAGCGGTTACACGCCAAATATCAGTATTGTGGTGTAAAACCCAACCGCTGGCATTATACATTGTTTTCGCCGTTTCTGCACCAGTTACTGCCAACTCTTTTGCCATTTGCACAAAAGGTTCGTGCATTTCCTGCAGATTGGTTACTTGTGCCGGCCAGTAATTCATTTCGGCATTGATGTTGGTTGTGTATTTACTGTCCCAAGGCGGCGTCACCATATCGTTCCAAATTCCTTGTAAATTGGCTGGCTGTCCTCCCGGCTGTGAACTCGAAATTAAAAGATAACGTCCGAATTGGAAATAGAGCGAAGCCAACTGCGGATCGAATTGTTTCGAAAAATCTCTGATTCTTTCGTTTGTTGGTTTCTTTGTCAATTCATTAGAACCTAAATCTAAAGCAACTCTGTTGAAGAATTTTTGGTAATAATCAACGTGAGCCTTCTTTATGGTTTCAAAATCTTTTGTTTCCGCTTTCGCTAAATAGTCTTTGCTTTTTGCAATTTCATCTCCCGAAATATCTTGATAGTTTTTGAAATTGGTTGCAATCGAAATGTACAAAGTCACTTCGTCAGCTTTATTGATGCTTAAAACGCCGTTGCTGGCATCGATTTGGCCACCTTTGTTTTTAGCTGTTAATCGGCCTTGGAATATTACTTTTCCTTTTACGCCTTCAAAGTTAGTTCCAACTCCAGAAAGTATGATCTGATTTCCTTCTGTCGAAGCGACTGTTTTATCAATCGGACTGTTCATAAAAACATTACACGTAATCTGTCCAGGCTGACTTGCAGAAAGTTTTACCACAATAACCTGATCTGAAAATGCAGTTAGAATTTCTCTTCTAAATTCAACACCATTTACTTTGTATTTTACTTTCGCCGTAGCATTGCTGATGTCTAAATCACGGTAATAATCGGTATATTTTTGATGTCCGTTGAATGAAATATAAACGCTTCCAAAAGTTTGATACGGCATTCCATCATTGGTTTGCGACATAATATCCTGTGTTGCTAAATCTTGCGCTTCATCAAACTTTCCATCAAAAATTAACTGACGAACAATTGGAAGTGCTTTTATCGATTTATTATGTGCATTGCTGTTTGGAGATCCTGCCCAAATGGTTTCTTCGTTCAACTGCAAACGTTCTACTGAAGGATCGCCAAAAACCATTGCGCCTAAACGTCCGTTGCCCAAAGGCAAAGCTTCGTTCCAAATAGACGCAGGTTTATCGTACCATAATTTTAGATCGCTTTGCGCTGTCGCTGTTAAGGAAAAAATCCCAAGACAAATTGCCGTTATTTTAATTTTCAATCTCATACTTATATTTTTTTTTCGCCACGAATTACACGAATTGCACTAATTTCTTTTTTAATTTTTATTTCAATTTCTCTAATTTGTTTTGCCTCAGATTAAATGGATTATTTGGATTATTTTGTCTCCATAATCTGTTAAATCTGCGATAGTAATTTTTCCCGCAGATTTAGCAGATTTAGCGGATTTTCTAATCAGTGGAAATCCTTTAATCTGTGGCAAAAAAAATAATTCGTATAAATTCGTGAAATTCGTGGCTATAAATCTATTTTTTAACCTCGTAAACTTTCAGATTTTTTTCTCCGAACATTTCATATAATTTGTTGATGTCTTTCAGGGCATTTTTTGGTAGTTTTTCGCCTTTATCTCCAAAAACCAGCAACTTTTCTTTTGGCTCAATCACACACGTCGATTCGTCAATTTCGCCTTTATCGTTTTTGACTTTATTCAAATCTAAACTTAAATATTTCGCCATAAACGGATACAAAGCCATACGTTTCGAGATTCCGAAATCATGTCCTTCTTTGGCAAAATGAGCGTTTTCGACCAAATCTTTCTTTCCGTACAATTCGTATGTTCTTTGGATAAAAGGGAATTCCAATTCTGGAACTGCTAAAGTCCAGTCTTTTCCGTCAGAAACAATCAATTGTGGTTTTGGCGCCATCATAGCTGAGATTTCGGCATTGTTTGTTCCGTTTCCGCATAAGTGAATTCCGCGTCCGCTTTCGCATGGGCAACCGCCTGAAAAATGCGATGAAACCATTACAACCGGAGCCGAAACTTTTACACGATCATCAATCGCCGATAAAAACATCGTATGCGATCCTCCACCAGAACCACCCGTAACGCCAACTCTCGACATATCAGCATTTTTTACGGTTGACAAATAATCCAACAAACGAATTCCTGTTAACAACTGAACTGTCGATGCAATGCTGTTTCTGTGCGTTTCTTCTGGAAACTGCAATAACGATTCTCCCCAAGCAAATAAATCGTAACCGACTACAATGGCACCCATTTTCGCCATCATGGCACAACGGTATTGCTCGTCTTTTCTGTATCTTCCGTCGCCGAAATGCCCGTCAGGCGTAATAATTACAGCCGACTTTTTATTGAACGGATACGGTTTGTAAATCGATCCCGTGGCATAAACTCCCGGAAGAATTTCCAAAGCAATATTTTCTACACTGTAGTCTTTGTAAATTCTCTTTGGAGTTAAAAGTGGTTTAGACTTGGGCATTGGGGGTGCCTTTTCTAATCCAAATGATGCAATCATACAAGCTTTTAACTCCGTTTTGCGTTTCTCCCATTCTTCTTTGGTCGAATAAAGGCTTTCTAAGTAAAACAAGCGTTCTTTTCCTTTATCTACCGAAACTTTATGGTTTTCATACTTTCGTATGATGTAGGTTCCATCGGGTTGTTTAAAATACATCAATTCAAACGGCGCTAAAATATTAGTCAGCGAAAGTGGCAGATTTCCGGGTTCAATTCTCCAGTCGGCATAGTACAGTTCTTTTCCTTTTAATAAGCCTCTGTCATCGTTGATGGTTACGTTAAAAATAGTTTCTATTTTTTTCAGTGTTTCTGATACTGGCTTTCTAAAATTCGTATCAGAAGTACTTTGCGCATTGGTAAATGTCAAAGCAAAAATGGAAACTAAGAAGATGTATTTTATTTTTTTCATTTTGATATTGTTGTGTATTGGCACGCTGATGACACGGATTCGCTATCGCGAAAACGCTGATTTACACGGATTTTTTATTTATTTAAAAAAAAGAAAAATCCGTTTTTATCCGCGTCTTTACGAAGTAAATCCGTTTCATCTGTGTTCCATTATATTGTGCATTCTATTGTATAAATTCCTGATCCTAATTCTAAAACAGGCTTTTGTGCTTTTTCATCAAAACCTGCTCTAACTCTTTTATTATCGATTTTTATTTCTGAATTTTTAGCAACCGGCAATTTTATTGTGGCTGTTGTATTCACTGGAATCTGAACGGTCAAAATAAACTTGCCGTCTTTCTTTTCCCAAGAAGAAGCGATTTTTCCATAAACCGACTGATAATCGGCTTTTACGAAAGTCATATCGCCAACTACTTCCGGCTGAATAAAGAAATGTTTGAAACCTGGTTTGTCAGGATCAGACATAATTCCAGCCAAACTTTGATAAAACCATTCTTCAATCTGACCTAACATAAAGTGATTCCATGAATTTCCTTTTCTCGGATCCCATTGTTCTGTTAAAGTGGTCAAGCCAAATTTAATCTGAAAACCATAACCCGGTGCATCGTAATGATTGTGCATTCTAAACATGGTTTCGTTTTCGCCGTTTTGTGCCAGAGTTTGGAATAAATAACGATTTCCAACATCTCCCGTTGTCAAACGATCTCCTTTTTCTTTGATATCAGCTAGTAAATTCTGCATTACTGCTTCTTTATATTGCGGTTCTACGATATCCATAAAAATCGGAACGGCATTGCTAAACTGACTGTTTGTTCCGTATTGTTTGGTTTCTTCATTAAAAAATGCCGCATTGAAAGCCGTTTTAATCTCAGAAGCCAACGTATTATACTTCTCAAAATCTTCAGTTTTACCTAATAATTTTGATGCTTTTGCTACTAAATAAGCTCCATAATAATAGTGCGAAGTAGCAGAAAGCGCAATCGGACTATTTTTAGAATATCCTGCAGGATGTGTTCCGTAATCGTACCAATCGCCTAATCCGTGAGAAACTATGTTGTTTGTGGCTTTGGTTCCTAAATAATCGACGTACTTTTTCATTACAGGATAATATTTCTCTAATAATGAAGCGTCACCGTAATATTCGTAATACATCCAAGGCAAGATTACGCCTGTTACACCCCATTCCGGAGAATCGGTAAAATCGCCTCCAAAAATGACATATTCTGGAACAATTGTCGGAATTAAACCACTATCACGTTGGGAATCAGAAATGTTCTGCATCGTTGCAGGAAGGAAAGTCTGAAGATTATAATTGAACATTAAACCTGGGCCATTCAATTGAATTTCTTCGAGCCATCCTAACTTTTCACGTTGCGGGCAATCGGTAAAAACGCTTTGGAAATTACTTTTTATCGAATTATTGATCAGTTCGTGTGTTTTATTAAAAATCTCATTCGAACAAGCAAAACTTCCTGCTTCTCCAGCCGAATTGTAAATGAAATTCGACTTCAAATCGACCAAAGTGGGAAGTTCTTTATTTTTATCTTCTTTATAATTAATGTTTTCAATTTGAACATACTGATAACCGTAATAACTGAATTTTGGTGTCCATTCTTCCACTCCATCACCTTTTAAAATATAATCGTAATAATATGGTTTTCCAGATCTTCCTTGCGCAATTGTTCCTTCTTCATTTAAACCTTCGGCAACCCAAACACGAATCGTTTGCCCTCTTTTTCCTTTTACTTTTATGGTTGGAAATCCCGAAAGATTCTGTCCCATATCAAAAACATAGAAATTCGGTTTCAGCTCTTTTACGGTTTTCACCTCATATTGTTTCTGAATCGTAACTGGCGGTGCTGTCTGAGGTTTTAATACTCCTTTTGGTGCTTCCTGAATAACTACTTTTTTCCAATCTCTATCTTTGAAACCTTTACGATTCCAGTCTTTCTGTTCTAAATTGGCATTGTAATTTTCTCCTCCAAAAATACTGTTATACGTAATCGGACTTTTACTGTATTTCCAAGTTCTATCAGACTTTATAATTTCTTCTGAACCATCATTATACTTGATTTTCATTTTAAAGAATAAAGTCGGCGGTCCAAAACTCACAAAGAATTTGGTATATCTTTCAGCAAGCGTATTGTACATTCCGTTTCCTAGAAGAACGCCAATTACGTTATCGCCTTTTTGAATATCTTTTGCGCCTAATTCATACACATTGTAGTTAACCGTTTTATCGTAATCGGTCCACAAAGGCGCAAATTGGCTGTTACCCACTTTTTTTCCGTTGATGGTTAACTCATAATGTCCTAAACCTGAAATATAAACAACGGCTTCTTTGACTACTTTCTCTACTTCGAAAGGCTTACGCAACATAATACTTCTTCGTGCTAAAGAATCGGAAGCATTGATAAAAGAATTCTTCTTTTCTCGGTTGAAAGTGGCTGTGTGGTAGTTTCTGCCTTCCGGCAAATGACTGTCGGCTTTGGTAATTGCACCAATCCAAATTGGATTTAGATCTGATTCTAACGGCGCCGTTCTAAAAGAAGCATTTTTACTCCATTTTGAAACTTTTCCTGATTGATTCCAAACTTTAACTTTCCAGAAATATTTAGTTTCGTTTTTTAATGGTTTTCCGCCATAAACAATATGCAGGTTTTTATTTGAATTCACTCTTCCTGTATTCCAAACATCTCCATCGTCATTATTTAGTTTTTCTTCTGATGAAGCAACTAAAATAAGATAAGCTAATTGCGATGCATCAGGTTCTTTTGAAATCAATTGCCAACCCAATCTCGGTTGATTCTCAACCACTGCCAATGGATTTTCTGCCATTTCTGTTGTTAAACGTACAGGCAAGACTTGTCCATTTGAAATGAATGTGATTAAAAAACTAAGTCCTAATAATATGTTTTTGAAATTCTTCATTCTAACTTTAAATTTGAACGCTGATGAAACGGATTCGCTATCGCGAAGACGCTGATTTACACGGATTTTTTTATTTGTTTTACTTTATGACAAAAAGAAAAATCCGTTTTTATCCGCGTTTTTACGAAGTAAATCCGTTTCATCCGCGTTCCATAATTTTTACAACTTCTTAGTTATCAACGATTCGATATTAAAAACTGCTTCTGGAATTAATTTCCCCGTTTGAGGCAGGTCGTCGTAATCGTCAGTGTCTGGCGCTGTGTCCGGATTTGGCGTATATCTTTGTTCTCCTGTGCGGAACATGATTCGTTCAAAACCGTCTGTTGGCGCATAAAATATCTTTGTTGATTCTTTTCCATCGTTTACTTTTATAGTGTATTGACGGTTTTTAGCATCTAATTTAACTGTGATTGTATATGCTTTGTTTGCTTCGTATTTTGTAACCGAACTCAAACGCGCACCATTTTTTACCTTTAATTCTCCATCCGAATCAAAAATCAATCTTACCGATGGCAAACCTTGTTTATTTTGGAATTCAACTTGCAATAAACCATGATTATTTTGTTCTGGTTTTACTGTAAAAACAGCTTCCATTTTTGATGCAAAAGGAATTACTCTTTCAGCACGTGAATAATCAAAATAATCCTGATCTCTTAACGTCAGCCATTTTTTACCATCGGCTTTCTTTTCAATTTTTGTTGATGCCCATGACAAATCGTAGGTATTCCATAATTTCAATTCCTGTCCGTCGGGAAGATTATTGAAAACATCATTTACATTTTCTGTCACAACAGAAGTTACTGGAACCGGAATCGACGCCACCCAAATATCTTCTTTGTTCATGCTGTAACCCACCCAGATTTTTCCATCTGGCGGAGTTCCGTTTTTTTCTGTGATTCCGCGAACGTATTGCGGACCTGCTGATTTATAGTTTCCTCCATAACGCATCGGACTTATTTCTCCGTGAACCAGTAATAAATCTTTGTAATTTAAACCATCATCGCTTGTTGAAATTGCCAAAGGCCAACGATATTCTGAAGGATTGTAAAGCGTTGCATAACGGTTGTCTGACGTTTTTTGTCCCCAAATCTTAGCATTGCTGTTTACAAATCCCGGTGCACGCAATGGCATATAATCCCAAGATTTTCCACCATTTCTGCTGATAGATGTTAAAGCATGTTTCCATAAACCAACAACATTTCCATTTGGTAAATGGTAATAACTAAACGCTTTATATGGTTTCTGTAACGGAATCAATTCATCGTCACGATCGGCCTCTTCCACCCATTGTTGTAAAACTAATGGTTCAGATAAAATTTCTTCGCAGGCTTTTTTCAAACCTTTGTCTTTTGATGCGGTATAAAATGGGAATTTCGATTTCGATTTATCCCAGGTTTTGTTGTATCTGATGAAATAAATTTCGCCAAAACTTCCGTCTTTTTTGATTTCACGAATGACACGACCAATTCCTTTTCCGTCGTTTGGATCGTCTTTTTCATCCATTGCGATTCCGTAATACGCCAAAGCAAAAAGTCGGTTGTCTTTTGAGGTATAAAAGCCCATTCTTTGATGCATAATCGCATCGAGATTTTTGGCAACGCCTTCTACGCCTTCTTTTTTCCATCCGTCTGGAATTCTATAAATAGGAAAAATCACTTCGGGTTTTGTCCACGTTACACCGTCTTTAGAAGTCATTAATAATGTCTGACTTGGCGGAATATGTTCGCCCGAAGGATCGCTTAAATAATGCAAATAAAAAGTGTTATTCCAATACGCCATCATCGGCTGATGATTGTACGTCCATCCAAAACCATCTGCTTTTTCTGGGTGCTCACGGCTGGCACGCATGATTTGTGTGGCGTGAACTCCAACTGCCGGACTTAACATTCCATGATGGTAATCGATGTTTGAAAGTGTTTTGCCAACATATCGGACCGTGTCGTTCTGTGCATTTACAGCGGTGCAAGCCAAAATAATTGTGGCTGTGATGATGTTGGTTTTTATGTTTTGGAAAGCAATCATTTTATATTTTTTTTATTTCACGCAGATTTTGCAGATTTTGGCTGATTGGCGCAGATTTAATTTTAATCTTTTTGATTTTATACAAATCAAAAAATCGGCTTGATCTGCTAAAATCATTTTAAATCTGCGTGAAATTTTTCTAACCATTTCTTTTATCTGCTTGATCTGCTAAATCTGCGGGAAAAATTTTACTCTCGCAGATTTGGCAGATTTAGCTGATTCTTATTTTTTTCTTTTGCCACAGATTACAAGGATTAAAAAGATTATTCAAAATTTAATCTTTGGAAATCTATGTACTCTGTGGATATATAATTTATTTTCTATCAATTAATCCTTTTAAAACGTCTGCAGAGATTGTCGTAATCGTTCCATGTTTGTGTCCTTCAGGAAGGCTTATTTTGGAGGATACATCTTCAAAATGAACAAAATCTGTTGTGCTTAACGCTTTATAATTTTTTGAACCGTAATTATCATAATATAACAACCAGTTCTTACCTACTTTTACTACTGTTGGACCTTCTGATAAATATTCGGTTAAAGGCTTTGAAGGTTTTTGAAACGGTCCTAAAGGCGATTTTCCGAAAGCTACTTTTATGTTTCGCATGGGTCTTGTGTTGTCTTTCAAAACCAAAACATAATCTTTCTTTCCTTTTTTGACAATCACACAGTCAATTACGCTGAAACCTGGATCGTAATATAATTTTGTATCCGAAAACGTTTTGAAATCCTTTGTCGTTACATAATACATTCTGTGGTTGTTTTTCTCTTCTTCCACTCCTTTTGGATATCTAAACGGAATTGTCGATGCCCAAATAATAATGTATTCTTTTTTAACATCATCATAAAAAATTTCTGGTGCCCAAACATTTACGACTTCGGGTTCGTTTTTCATGACCGGAATATATTGTTGCTCCGACCAATGAATCAAGTCTTTTGAACTTGCGTAACCAAAACCATTTCCACCTTTCCAATCGGTTGTCCAAACCATGTGATACGTTCCGTCTGCTCCTTTTGTAATTGAAGGGTCGCGCATGATTTTACTGGCTCCGATTTCGGGCTTTAAAAACGATCCTTCTAATCCTTTCCAGTTGTATCCGTCTTCGCTGTATGCCAAATATAAACCTTCTGTTGCGGGTTCTCTAAATGACGTAAAAAGATATAAATCTTTCTTTTTCTGCGAATAACTCACAGCAAAAAGCGAAAGGGTTAATATGATGAATATTTTTTTCATGATCTAAAATTGAACACCAATTTCACTAATTAGCACGAATAAAAATTGGTATAAATTCGTGAAATCTGTGTTATTATAATCTATTCTGTAATTGCTTTTTTATCTAAAGAAGCTCCTTTTTTGATTTTCTTTGTTACGTTATTTAAAACATTGTTTTTCAGGAAAATGTTTTTAGTGTCTTTCCCATCAGCTTCGATAAAAATATCTGTTGGATTGAATGGAAAATTATTGTTGATTAACACATTTGAAACATTATCTAATTTAATAACCGGAACTCCTTTTATTGGTGTTGAAGATCCAACATTGTCTAAAATAACATTTTTTGAATCTGATATTTTGAATGAAGAACCTACTGTTGCGTTTACTTTTACATCGTGAAATTCAACATCTGTCGCTGTGTTTACCGTAAATCCTTCTTTTCCATCCATATTGATGTTAGAGAAAGTGATGTTTTGAATTGGCATTTCGGTAATTCCTAAAATCTGCCCTGCTTTATTTACGTTTGAAGCCGTGATGTTGCTCATGTGGATATTTCTGAAAATTGGTGTTTTCTCGGTTACAGGTTCAACTGTAGTTCCTTTATCGTAGAAAAGGCTTAAAACGATGGCTTCTTCTTTGATGTTTTTCATGACGATATTATCAACACGAATATCTTCTACAACACCGCCTCTTCCGCGAGCCGATTTAATACGGATTCCGCGATCGGTTCCGTCAAAAACACAATTTGAAATAGTGATTTTTTTGATGCCACCTGACATTTCGCTACCGATAACTACTCCGCCATGACCGCTTAGCATCGTGCAATTCGTGATGGTTACATTTTCTGTTGCTTTTCCGTATTTACGTCCGTCGCCGTCTCTTCCTGATTTGATTGTGATACAATCATCTCCAACGCTGATATGACAATTTGAAATGTGAACATTGGTACAAGAAGAAGGATTGATTCCGTCTGTATTTGGCGAATGCGGATTGAAAATCGAAATTCCAGTAACCGTCACATTATCACAAAATTCTGGGTTGATGGTCCAAAAAGGAGAATTTTGAAACGTAACGCCTTCAATCAAAATGTTTTTACAGTTGTAAGCCTGAAAGAATGAAGGTCTGAAGAATTTCTTGTCGACTGTTCTTTTGTAATACGGTTCAGTGTAAAGACCTTTGTTTTGCTCTTCCCACATGGTTTGGTATTTGGTTAGAGGAAGCGGTTCTTTGGCCGTTTCGATTCGGTACACTTCATTCCACCACGCTTTTCCTTGTCCGTCGATTACGCCTCTCCCTGTAATGGTGATGTTTTCTACGTCTTTGGCATAAAATAACGGTTGGAAACTTTTCATTACAATTCCTTCGTAACGCATTTCAACGTAAGGAAGAAAATCATCGAAGTTCTCTGAAAATTTTAAAAGTGCTCCAGAATCTAAGTGAATCGTGATGTTGCTTTTTAGTGTTAAGGCTCCTGTCAAATATTCTCCAGCAGGAAAAAAGATGGTTCCTCCGCCGTTTTTAGATGCTTTTTCGATAGCATTCTGAATGGCTTGGGTGCATTTTATTCCTTTGTTGTTTCCGCCTTCTTTTAGGATATTTAGCCAGCCGTCGTTTGCGAAAGTGGTGTTTAATCCTGTTATGAAGCAGAGTATTATTAGTATGTTTTTCATAGTTGTGTTGTTTTTTCTTTCGCAGATTTGGCAGATTGTGCAGATTTTTTTTGCCACTGATTTTACAGATTAAAAAGATTTTTTATCCGCAAAATCTGCGAGAGTTTTATAATTCGCATTTTTTGTCACCCTGAGCGAAGTCGAAGGGCGCATGCTATATCAAACTTTATGTCCAATCTTTGCGGTCCTTCGACTTCGCTCAGGAGGACAAAACTTTGCGTTTAAATAGATCTCAAAATCAAAACCCAGTCATTACCATCTTCTTTTTTGCCTTCTGGCTGAAAATTCTGAGTTCCTTTGTTATCAAATACTCCGATTTTAGTTTTCTTTCCATTTCTCGGATTGTACCAAGTTGCTTCGAATTTATCTCCTGAAATTTTTCCTAGTTTTACTTCTATTATTCTTCCATTGTAAGTGTAAAGCAAAGCATATTTTTCTCCTCTTATGGCTGGAATATAATCGTATTTTTCGCCTTGGTTTACTACTAAAGAAACATCTGGGACTCCTTCTAAAAATGGTACTTCTTCCATTAATTTCTTAATGTAAATCATTTGTTTTGCTCCTGGTGAATTGATGGCTGATGTCCATAATTCTTTGTTTCCGTAAGCCGGTTTATCGCCTTTTCTGAACATTTGCATTACGGCATTGTGTCCGTACGTATAACCTGCTCCGCCTGAAAGAACCGACCAATATCCGTAACGGCGAACATCATTTGCTGTCCACTTTGGCTGAAGTGTGTCGTGTAAACCGTGTGGAATTCCTTCATAAGACGGCTCTCCGTCAAGTGTAGGTTTTGTAGGTTTTAATTCGAAATCTCTTAGAACAAATTTGTAATTATCTTCTTTGAAATTCGTTTTTACCGAATCCTGATCGTATCTTCTGTGTCCTGACTGGAACATATTGAAATCCAACCATTTTGCATTATGATAATCATCTGAAGAATCGGTTCTTCCAAACGGGTGAAAAGTCACTAACTGATTTGGATTGTTCGTTTTTAAAGTATTTCCAATCGCATTCCAAATATCCTGAAATTCGTTTCCGTGTGTGTCACCACCGTTTAACCAGATTACGTTGGTTCTGTTTTTATATCTTTTAGCCAAGAAATCAGCATAAACTATTGCTTGTTCTTTACTTACTTTATTTCCTTTTGATACGTTGGTTCCCCAAATCGGGACCATGGCTACGTAGATTCCGTTTTTTTGAGCTACATCTAAAGTGTAATCTATGTGATCCCAATAATCGTATTGTTTTGCGTCTTTGAAATCATTTCCTGCCGTAAGCAAAGGTTTCGAAACATCTTCGTTGATTAATGCCGAAGCGCCATACACGTTTACAGCATTTATGTTATGCAAAACCATCACCTGAACAACATTGAATCCTTTTTCTTTTCTGTCTTTGAAATATTTCTCAATTCCTGCTCTATCCAGTTTTCCAAATGCCAGCCAGCCTGTGTCGCCTAGCCAGAAAAATGGTTTTTCATTTTCGGTAACAAAATAATGCTGATTTTTAGATACTTTGATTTCAGGTAAAGATGCTTTTGTTTTGGCAGATTGCGAAAATCCGCTTTGTGCTGTCAACATAAAGCTTATACAAAGAGCGTATAAAGATTTAATTTTCAGATTCATTTTGGGTTGTTTTTGAATTTATGTTTTTTGGGTTTGTTTGCCACGAATTACACGAATTTGCTCGAATTTTATTCTGCTTGTGTTTATTGTTTCACGCAGATTTTGCAGATTGAGCAGATTTAATTTAAAATTAAATTCGTGCAAATTCGTGTAATTCGTGGCAAACCTTCTTTTACTTTCTTATTACAAAAAGCACTTTTTCTTTTATTTCAGCTTGTGGAATTGTCACTTGTTTTCCTCCGCTGATGTTGGCTTTTTTCGTTATATTTCCTGTTGTTGCATTAATTGCAAATACTTCAAATGTTCCTTTTTCGTTTGCTAAATCTATTGTGATATCCTGATCGTTTTTCAAATAAAAAAGATAGATTTTTCCTTTGTTTTCCAATTTCCAAAGATTGTCTGAAAACGTATTTCCGTCAACTAATTTCATTTCGCTTAAAGCGGCATAAAACTGAGGCAATTCGATTTTCGGAATATTTGGCATTGAAGCTCCCGCCATTAAAGCCGGCCATCCGAATCTTGACGAACCGTCTGTTGAATATAAAATCACTTTTTCCGGATACTTTTCTCTGTATTCACGAACGGCACGATATACTTGATTGTCGGTTTCTTTTCCCGTTTTCAGTTTCCTGGCGTGTTGTCTTGGTGCTAAATTAACGCCTCCTTGCGGTGCATAAGCCGATCCGTCTTCTTTGTAATACCAATAACGAATGTCAATTATATCAACGGTTTTTACTCTTTTGGCATCATTTAAAATAGCATCCTGAACGTCTTTTGTTGCGCTTAAACCAATTAAGCCTTTTTTGCCTGTTTCGTCTTTCCATTTTTGGGCTTGGTCCAACCAAAATTCCATAAAGTGTAATGGCCCTGTATATTCGGCACTTGTCAGCTGAATTACATTGCTGTTTTCCTGAAAGTTCTCAAATGATTTTCGGATGAAACCTTCGTGCAATTTTCTTCTTTGAGCATTGGTAATATCGTAAAACTGCTCTGCCATGAAAATACGTTTGTCTCCTGCGTAAGGCGGTGGTTCTGGAAATCCTGTGCTGTTGATATTGTTTGCAGAACGCCAAGGCGAACTTGCCCAGTGCGCTCCAGCTTCTAAAATATTGTGTTGAAAATATTGCTGATTGATTAACAATTGTCCGTTTGGTTCTGCCAATGTTGCAAACTGTGCTAAACGACTCCAGTACCAATCATTGAATTTTGTTAAATCATATTTACTCAAATGATCCCAAGCGAAGTCTTTTCCGCTTCTGGCAAAAGGTTGTTCGTAAAACGGTGGCCAAACGTCGTCATCAACTCTACGAACACGTTCGTGATCGTCCATTCTTCTGTCGTACCATAAACCGTAATTGTGTTCTAAGGCAACGATATTGTTTTTTGTCAAATAATCTACCGTTTCCTGTACTTTGTCTGTCAATCCGTTTCCTGTTCTTCCAGGAACAAAACGAGTAATATGTGGTGTAGATTTGTTTACGAAATCATCACTTAAATCACCTCTCCACCATGCTACGTTGGTTTGTTTTCCTGCAATTACTTTTCCTTCAAAAGTTAACCAGCCATTTTTTGTAGTTACTTTTGAAGTTGATTTTTCAGTTTTATTTGCAACAACTTTTAAATCGTTTGCATTTTTTAAACCTTTATTATCTGTATTAATTGGATTTGCTTTTGAAGCTTCTACAATCAATTCTTGTAAACTTTTTGCTGTCGTTGCAGAGTTTTTAGTCAATTCTGCAGCAACTTCTACACTCGGACTTGAAGAAGCTTCTGAACCTAAGTCATAAATAAAAGGCTGAACTGGAAGTTTTCCTAACCTGGCTTCTAGTTGTGCGTAGAATAAACTTCTTGGACTGATATGTTCATTTACGTTTTTCCAATGTCCGTTTCCTCCAAATTGTCCCCAAACTCCAAAAGCCCAGTTTTGTGCTGTTGGAGGACTATAACATTCTACTTTTGATGCCGATGATTCCCAGATTACAGAATTTGCTGCTGTCCATCCAGCGCCTCTTCCACCTTGTTCTCTGTTGTTGTAGCTTAATGCTTTTCCGTCGATATTGGCAATGTCAAATAAAACACCTGTTGCCCAGCTTCCGATGGCTCCGCTGTTTTCGAATGGTAAATGTGATTCGCATTGTACGAAAGCATTTGGACCTGTTGTTCCAAATCCGCCTACAGCGAAATCATGATATCCAAATTCTGAATAACAGCGTTGGAAAAGAGTTTGCTGGCCTTCTGTATAAAAAGTATGTCTTCTAAAGGATGCTATTTCTGAAATCGGTTCAGTTGCAATACAATCTTCAACCGTAACTTGCTGACTTGTTTTTAAAATCGTAACGGCTCCGCCAGCAAAGTGTTTGAAATTAACCTGTTTTACCCAAGCATTTCTAGTGTTTTCAATACTGATTGCCTGCCAACGGTGTTCTTCGTCTTTTAAATTTGATGGATTGTAAGTTGATTTTATTAAGATATTTTCAATTCCGATATGTTCGATTCTTCCTGCCCATGAATAAACAGTTACTTTTGAAGCTCCAAAAGCATCGTCCAAAGACATTGTAATTGGTGCGTTTACAGTTACTTCGTTTCCGTTGATTTTAGTTACGACACGATTCCAAGCGGTAATCCAGTCGCCTTTTTTCCATCCAATCCAAGAAGTTTCTCCGCCGAAATCCTGCATGTTTACTTCTTTAATGAAATTATCCGTTAAAGGTTTGCTGATTTCGATTTCGTCTCCAACTTTTAATTTTGAAGTGTTATTTAATTGGATTTTCTGCGTTCCAAGAGGTGTGTAAGCGTTTGCGAATTCAAATGAATCTTTATAAACTTTATCGTTTACACCTAAAACTCTAATTAAAGCTTCTCTTTCTAATCCGGTTCCTAAAAGTACGGTTCCGTTTTCAGAATTTCCGCTTCCTCTTAAAACAACTCCCGATTTTCTAATGTATAATGTTCCGCTGATTTTAAAAGTTCCTTTGTCCAACAAAACAGCTCCACGAAATCCTGATTTATCTGGTTTTAATGCGCTTACATAATCAATCGCATTTTGAATTTTTTGAGTAACATCTTCTTCTTGTTTCGAAACAAAAATCTTATTCTCCAGATTCGGAAGTGCGACTTCAGAATTTCTGTATCCTGCAAAAGAAAAATCAGGGATTTGATTTCCTTGACCATCTGTTGTGAAAGAAAGTTTGCCTTCTTTGGTTTTAACAATATCTGGGAAACTGTTTTGGGCTGTGATGTTTAAACTTAAAAGCAACATCAAACCAGACAAAATCATTTTCTCTTTTGGAGGGGAGATTCTATTTTTTAAATGGGTAAAATTCACCTTATTATTTTTTTAGACTTTAAAATTAAACCATATGAGTAATACAATCTCATATAATTTTTAGGTTTGTCTCTTTCCATAATCTTGTCATTTCGACGAAGGAGAAATCGCACTAGAAACTCCACTCTGAAAATCGCCAATCTTTGTCGAATTACTCGTGTGATTTCTCCTTCGTCGAAATGACAAACTAGATGGATATTCTTTGTGTACTTAAACCTGACAGGTTTTAAAAACCTGTCAGGTTTGCGTTGCGAATACTTAACTATTGCAATAATGATTTCAACTTGGCCAATGTATCTGTATTGTTTTCCGCTTTCGTCCAATCAATTTTATTGTTTGGATCGATTCCATTAAAATATTTTTCGATATTCGTATATCCGTCTCCGTTTGAATCTTTATTGGCATCTGAAGCATCGTTTGGATTTAAACCGTATTTTTTCTCCCAAGCATCTGGAATTCCGTCATTATCTGAATCTTTATACGCTTTTCCTTTGTAAGTTGGATAACCTCCGACCTGATCAGGATGTGTTATTATTCCTTTTTTATAAGAATCAGCTGGTAATCTTCTTTTGATATATTCTTTTCCAATTGAATTTTCTAAACCGTCTTTTACTTCGATTTTTCCTGTACGAACTTGTTTTAGGATTCTTTCATCAACCGCGTCTCTTTTCGGAATTGTTGCTCCAACATTCGCTAAAACAAATTCGTATGCTTCTTCAGCTCCCATAATTTTGAACGCTGGCATTGAGAAAGGTTTTGGCTGTTTAATTGCTGCTAAAAACTCTTTGGTTTCAGCTTCTGGAAGATTTTCCAATTGTACTCCGCCATTCCAGTTATCTGCTGTAACTTCCGGCGATCCTACAATAAAGTTTCCTGAAACATAAGCTCTTCCGTATTGTTTTGGTTCAATATAACCCGATTCTGGTTTTACAATTCTATGAGCAATTGGTTCATTTTGCGGTGTAATTGGTCCAGGTTTAAAATAATTGTTGATGATGTTCAACATCGAACGATAATCACCTCCGTCAAGGGTACGATTCCACCAATTGAATACTACGTTATTCACAAAATTAAAGTCACCATACATTCCGATAGAAGCGTTTCTGGAAATATTGTCTGCCCATAAGTTGCGCATAAAAGTACTATTCAATCCGCCGATTGTACTTCCAAAGGCGTGATTATATGTATCTAAACCTTCTGATGAAATAGTGTTTTGAATCGTGATATTACAAGCTGGTAGTTTTTCTAATTTTGATTTTGCATTAGCTGCAAACTGATGTCTGTATAAAGACACATTTTCGTCTAATCCCCAGCTAACTGAACAGTGATCCACGATAATATTTCCCATTGGATTTCCGCCAAGTGCATCATCCCTTCTGGTAACTTCGGTAGCGCCACGACGGAAACGCATATGTCTGATAATAACGTCATGTGTATCAATTTCTAAAGTTTCTCCTGCAATGCAAATTCCATCACCTGGAGCCGTTTGTCCAGCAATGGTTACGTAAGGCGCACGCATGCTGATTCTTTTTTTCAGCTGAATGATTCCCGAAACATTAAAAACAATCGTTCTTGCTCCAACAGCTTCACAAGCTTCACGGAAAGTTCCTTTTCCGCTGTCTTCTAAACTTGTTACCACAAATATTTTTCCGCCTCGCCCACCTTGCGTGTAAGCTCCACCACCTTCAGCACCCGGAAAAGCAGGAATATCTGCCTGAACAAAATCTTTTGGATACGAAGCCCAAGGTAAATAAGGTTTTCCTTGTTTTGCTTCTTCTTTAATGATATGAAGATTAGCATTCCAAATTTCGCTCAGCCTTTTTTCTTCGTCAGCTAAAATAGCATCAGCTTTTGCTTGAACATCTTTTGGAATTACAGGATATTGGGCATACGCCGACGAAACAAGCGAACAAAATGAGAAAGCCATTAATGTTCTCTTAAAAGTACGGTTGGGAAAAATATTTTGCATTAGTTTAGTCGTTAGTAGTTAGTGCCTAGTCCTTAGCTTTTTTTTTGTGTTTGTCCCTGGTTCTTAGTAATTAGTACTTAATCACTTTAAGTCTAAAATAACTTATCTTTAAAGACTGATCACTAGGGACTAAGGACTATTTATTGATTTGCTTTTTTAGCTTTCTCTCTTTCTTCAATACGTTTGTGCCAGTCAGCACTTTCTTTATTTAAATCGTAACCTTGTTTTGATAAATAGTTGTTGATTCTTCCTTTGTATTTACCAAACCAGCCATGTTTTTCTTTAGATGAGCCAGCGTCCATTGCATGTTCTCTAGCTTCAACCAAAGCTTTGTAGATGTAATCTTTCTGTTCTGCGGTTAAGTTCGGAAGCATATCGTTGTAACCAGCTACTGTGATAGGAAGCACACCATACGTCATTCCGTCTTTAACTTCAGTGATTTTGTCTTCTGATAATTCTTTACCTAATTTTTTAAGGTAAGATTTATGCAATTTTGCAATTGATTCGTCTGCCTTTGCTTTCAGTTTATCAATTTTCTCGTTTTGCTTTTCTTTTGCCAAAGAACTATCTTCTTTTACTTTTTTGATTTCAGCATCTCTTCCGTCTTGGATTTCAGTTAGATCTCTGAACTGTTGTGCGATGATATTTGAAACTGCTTTTTCTTTTGCTTCGTTTTTCAAATCTAATTTGGTAACGATTTTTGCGGCTCTTTCGTTAGTAACTTTTACATATTCAGGATCTAAATGCTGTTGCGCATTTAAAGTTGAAAATGCAAAAACCAACGATAATAAACCAGCTTTTAATTTATTTAGTGCCATTGTCTTTCTTTTTTAGTTTTTTTTTAACTCAATCATAAGGCCAACGGCCTTTAAGCAACGCCATAGTATAAAATCCTATGAATTACAAATCATATAGCAAAGCCCTGAAAGGGCGCAAGCCTTTGTCCATATTTCATTAATTGCTTTCGCCCTTTCAGGGCTTTTTCGCTTCCACACTATTATAAAGAGGACGTTGTCCTTTGTTGTTGCTTTAAGCCTTTCAGGCTCTTTTTTAAAGCATTCCTGTTTATTAAGAAACACGAATGCTTTCAAAAACTGTTCCTTATTTTAAATCTAATAAAGGTCTAACTAAAGTTTCTTTGTTATTAGCCAAATCTTTCCAATCTACTTTTATCGCAGGATTTACACCGTTGATATAATCTTCGATATTAGTATATCCGTCTCCATTTAAATCTCCTTGTGCATCAGATGGATCATTCGGATTTAAACCGTATTTTTTCTCCCATGCATCCGGCATACCGTCTTTGTCTGTATCAACATAAGGCTTTCCTTTGTATTCAGGATATCCGCCAACTTGAGAAATATCAGTAATAATTCCTTTTTTATAAGAATCCATCGGCAAGCGTCTGTGTTCAAATTGGTAGAAAGTCTTTTTCTCCAAACCTTTTGCATATTCTGGAACCCCAGTTTTTACCGTTCTTACGATTCTTTCATCTACTTTATCTCTAATTGGAAGCGTTGCCCCAACATTTTTAAGAACGAATTCATAAGATTCTTCAGCTGTCATAAATTTGTTGAACCATGGCATTGGGAATGGTTTATCTACTTTCATTTTAGAGAAGTATTCTTTTGCTTCATCATATGACATTAATTCTCCTTTTTTATTCTCTAACTGAATTCCGCCATCCCAGTTGTCTTTAGTTACTTTTTCATTTCCATTAATAACATTTCCGTTTACATAAGCTCTACCAAAAACCATATAAGGTAATTTACTTCTTCCAGATTCTGGCTTTAAGATTCTGTAGCTGATTGGCTGTGTTAAATCGGTTACAGGACCTGGTTTGTAGAAGTTGTTGATTATATTGTAGTTTGCTGTGTAATCTCCTCCATCTGTTGATCTGTTGTACCAGTTGAAAACTACGTTATTCACAAAATTGAAAATTCCATTCCATCCAATAGATGGATTTCTTCCAGCATTATTAGCCCACATATTTCTCATAAAAGAGCAATTTTCACCACCCAAAGTACTTCCGAAAGCGTGGTTGTAAGTATCCAAAGCTTCTCCAAATAAACTGTTTTGGATAGTAATATTTACAGTTCCCACTTTAATGTCTGGGTAACCTGGACCTGGATTATACATATGTCTGTAGATTGACATATTTTCGTCAAGTCCCCAAGTTGCAGAAACGTGATCAATCATGATATTTCCAACAGGATTTCCTCCTATAGCATCGTCACGACGTCCTACGAAAGTTTCTCCACGACGGAAACGTACGTGTCTGATAATTACATCATGCGTATCAATCCAAGTTGATTCTCCCGCGATACAAACACCATCACCAGGAGCAGTCTGTCCTGCGATTGTAATGTAAGGCGCACGAATAATCAACGGACTTTTAAGTCTAATAATTCCAGCAACATTAAATACCACTATTCTTGCTCCTCCTTGTTCGCAGGCTTCACGCAAAGTTCCCGGTCCACGATCTTCTAAACTTGTAACAGTGTATACTTTTCCGCCACGGCCACCAAATGTGTACATTCCGCCACCTTCGGCACCTGGGAAAGCTGGAATTTCAGCCTGAGGCAAATCAGTTGGACGTGATGCCCACGGAATGTATGGTTTTCCATGTTTAGCTTCTTCTTCAATAACTACTAAAGCTTTTGCCCAAGCTTCATCAGAAAGTCTTTGAGCTTCTTCTTTAATTGCTTTTTCCTGAGCCTGAACTTCTGGACTAATCTTCGGATATTGAGCAAAACATTTTGCACTTCCTAAAAAAAGCAGAGATGATGCGATAAATAATGCGGAATTTTTCATGTTAATTTATAGTTGCGGTAATTCTTTTTAAACAAATCACCTGTATCTTTTGAGAAGTACAGGTGAAAAGTTTTATATAATTCTTTTTTTTGAAATTTAAATTTATTCTTGGTAATTGAACGTTCCAGCTCCGCCAAAATTATCATTCCAGCCTATTGTCTGCAACAACCATGGATTTGATGTCAAGGCAGTAGTATTCAAACCATTAATGTAATAGTTTGGATTGAACTTAATATTTACAGCAGCTCCATTAAAATTATCCATAGGAGTAACTAAATTTGTACGAATAAAGTTTGTGTTGTAGAACGTTGCCAAAGTTGCTAGCTGAGCATTGAAATTTGCTGCATCAGGATCTGCCACTATACTTGCACGTGCAGCTGCCAAAGGATCTGTCGTTGCAGATGTTGTTGCAACTCTGTATTGCAAGAAGTTACCAGTACGTTTTGTTCCATTAATTGGAGTTAAACCTAATTTACTTACAGTACCTCCAGCAACTCCCGGTAAAACTTCATTATCATATAACATCCATCTTTGTACATCCCAAAAACGTTTTCCTTCGTAAGCCAACTCTACTCTACGTTCGTATAAAACAGCCTCTATAGCTTTGTATTTATCTGATAATGTACCTATACCATAATTATTAGTACCTTGAGGAATACCAACACGATTTCTAATTCTTCCTAAATAATTTAAAGTATTGCTCGTTTGACCTAAAGCTGCATAACATTCAGCAATATTCAATAATAATTCAGCATAACGATATTCAAAAATATCAGTTCCTGAGTATTGGAAATTAGTTTCTTTACTAGCAGCAGTATTTGACATTTTTCTAATGAAAGCTGGACTAGATATTGCTGTATTTCCATCTGAAAAACCAGCTTTATTTGAACCATCTACCCAACGGTATGCCCAAAGGACACTATTAGGAGTTTCTTTGCTTCCCCATTTAACACCAGAAAAAGCAAAAGTTCTATAGAATCTAGGATCTCTGTTAAGGAAGAAGGTAAAATCGTTGTAACCATTTGCTGCAGTCGGTCTGCTACCATCCGCCATTGGGAACAAATCAATCATTTCTTTAGGAGCAGCAACTCCTCCTCCTGTTCCACCTAAGCTTAATAAACGAATTCCTTTTTCCCAAGAATTATTTATAGCCTGTGATGTAACACCAACTCCACAAAGTTGCACTGTAATAGCTTCTGAACAAAAAGCATTATCAATTAAAAACATTTGTTCCCATTGTTTTGCAGTACTTCCATATAATCCATATCCGTCAGCAGTCAATTGAGCTTCTGCTTCCAATCCAGCCTTTAAAGCCGCTTCCCAACGCTCGTTTGAACCATCCCAGTTTTTATTAAACAAAGGACTTGCAAATGTTAGAAGTACTCTGGATTTTTGTGCTAAAGCTGCACCTCTTGTAAAACGACCATAAGAACCAGAAGCCCAATTTCCAGGCAATAAACTTGCCGCCATGTCCAAATCTTTTACAATTTGCGCTACAACTTCAGAAGGTTTAGCTCGTGGAATCTGAATAGATGGATCATTAGCTGACGCAGCCTGAACAGTTGTAACAATAGGAACTCCTCCATAAACTCGCATCAAATCAAAATACTGCATGGCACGCATGTAATACATTTGTCCTTTCGCCTGATCACGAAATGTTTTATCAAGGTTTGAACCTTTTACATCAATATCTTCCAAGAAAGCATTACATTCTCTAATTCTATTGTAAGGATGATTATTAATGCTTGTTCCTAATTTTGCTCCATAATAACCACTTGCATCTTGCGAGTTTATGATGGTTTTATTAGGGTTTATAAAATCCTGTGTTCCACCTAATTCCTCTGTCAATCTTGAATTCGTATCTGTAAAAGAACCAATAATTGTTGCAGTTGGTGACTTGTATGCATTATAAAAATCGTAATATTGATTATCTACATACGCTTGTGCACGCTCCTGAGTCTGGTAGAATGTATCATCGTAAAAACCATAACCTTTCTTATCCTTTAGAAAATCATCACTACAAGAAGCAGCACCTGCAGCAAGTAATATTGATAGTGTTATATATTTAAATGGTGTTTTCATAATTTCTTTTTAATTTGATTAGAATGATACGTTAAAATTAAGCGACCAAGTTCTAAGTGTAGGATAATTCACAGAAGAGTTATCATACATATTTCTATAATGATCTGGATAAGGATTATATAAATCCCAAAGATTATTACCTGTTATACCTAGAGTTATAGCAGCAATTTTTGTGTCTGCAAAAACCTTCTTAGGAATATCATAATTAAGACTTAAGTTTCTAACAAAGCAACGGAAAGTACTTATCTGCCAAAAATCTGATGGACTTGACATGTATGTCCACTGTGCAACGTTAGGATATTTACCATTTGGATTATCCTCACTGTACATATCTCTCCAAAAACTCTCACGAGACCACATATTGTGTGCAGATGACGTACCTTGATTTACTAAGTCAACAAAATTTGCTCCTCCCCAAGAAGTTGATATTTGAGTTCTTAAAGAAAATGAGTCATATTTGAAACCTAAGTTTGCTATAACATTATAAGTTCTACTACTGTTTGCTAATTTTACATAATCATTCTCTTTGATAATTTGCCCATCAGCCCCTGACATTGATCCATCTGGATTAAGTTGACCTGCAACATCCTGATAAGCCAAAGATCCTTTTCTCATTCCCGCAGCAGAATTGATGTCAAAATATCTTGGTACTCCTCCAACTGCAGTAGCACGTTCTGTTAAATATGCCCAGTAATTTGCGATATCTTCATCTGTACGCAAAATACCATCTCCTGTAGATGTTCCTTTCCAAACTGCAAATCCCCATACTGGATTAAATGTTGAATAACTCTCTCTTTTAGTTTGATTAGATGGAACCATATTTCCCTGATCAGGATACAATTTGATTTCATTATTGTTATAAGCAAAGTTTAATCCAACATTATAACTCATATTACTTTTTATCTTATCACTCCAATTCAGGCTAATTTCATGTCCCCATGCATCAATCCTACCATAATTTTGTTCAGCATAAGCGCCTCCTACAGAAATTGGCACACCTACAGCACTACTCATATCTGTCAACATTTCTTTATTTTTATCATAATAGAAATCATAAGTTAAGCTTAATCTGTTTTTCAACAAAGTAATATCAACTCCTACGTTGTTTTTGATAGTAGTATCCCAAGTTACATCTCTATTTGGATTTACTCTAGGAGTTAGACCATTTCCGTTCCATCCACCACCACTAGTTGCTGTACCAGGACCGAATTGAAAACCTTTATCTACGATAAGATCATAATACTGCTCCCATCTCCATGGCATAATATTATCTTTACCCGTTTTCCCGATTGAGTAGCGAATTTTAAAGAAGTCAACCCATGGCACACTTTTTTCAAACCAATTTTCTTTAGACATTACCCAACCCAATTGAACAGATGGGAAAGTTCCCCAATAATGTTCTGGAGCAAATTTTGTCGAAGCATCACTACGAAGAATAAACTGGAATAAATACTTTTGTTTGAAACTATAATTCAAACGTCCAAAATAAGACAGAGTCCCTCCTTCTACTTTTGTAGCTTGACTATTAGAAGTACTCAATGTACCAGCAGTACGATAATCTCCTAAATAGTCTTTTCCAGTTTGTTCGTATGCCAAACGTGTAAATGTATTATAGACTTCTGAAGCTTCACCACCTACCATAGCACCAATCTGGTGATCTCCAAAAGTTCTGTCATAGTTAATCAAGAAATCTCCTTGAGTACTTTTTCCGTCTGTATTATTATAATAAACTCTTGAGTTTCTTACGTTAGTCTCCAGTACATAGCTACCTGTCGGATTAGTGGTTGCATTATAAAAACTAGGATTAGCTGCACTTGCTAAGTGTTTATCCTGAAGCTGATAATCTCTAATTCTAACTAAATCGTATGGCAATTGAATTTGCTCATTATAAGTTGAACTTTGATTTCTTGAGTAAGTTACTTTGAATGACAATCCTTTTACTGCTGCTACCTTATAATTCAATGAAGCATTAACATTAAACGTATTATCATCAGTAGTTTGATGTGAACCATTATTTAAATTTGCAAAATAGTTCCAGCCTGCAATATTATTATTTGCATTTGCACTACCAAAGTTTTTGTTTGAATTAGGAAATGGAGATACATAATAATTTTTTCCGTTCAAAGTTGTCTGCCAAGGCACATGTTGCGGCATGTGTAACAAGAATCCATAATCAGCTTGTTCCCCGCCAGCTGCAGAACCATAACTACCATCACTAATATTTGATGATGCTTTAGTAAACGATTTATCGATAAATCCAACATTTCCAGAAACAGAAGCAGAAAAATCTAAATTTTTAGCAATTTTTGCATTAATACCAGTACGGAAATTCCACTTCTCATATTTTTGATATCCTAAATTAGCATCTTGTGTTAGATAAGTTGCACCGGCAAAATAAGTAATATCTTCATTACCACCACTCACGTTGAAAGAGTGTTTTTGTTGAATCGCTGGTTTCCAAGCTTCATCCAACCAGTTATAATTTAAACCTTTCATTTGTTCCAATTCGGCATCAGAATATATGGTAGCTGGATCAATTACTGCTGGTGCTGCAACCCTCGATTTAAAATATCTATTACTAAAAACACCAAACTCGTAAGCGTTCAATACTTTACTATGGCTAACTGCGTCATTAATTGCAAACTGGCTATTGTATGAGAATTTTGCTTTCCCTGCTTTACCACGTTTAGTTTTTACCACAATTGCTCCTTGTGAAGCACGAGAACCATAAATTGCTGCAGAACCATCTTTTAAAACAGTCATACTTTCGATCTCTGAAGGATCTAATCTATTAAACTGTTCCAATGTAGGCTTTCCATTAGATGGATCTATCTGAATCATATCATCAATAATAATCAATGGAATATCAAACCCCCCATCTTTAGACAAACTAAAAGTTTGACGAATCTGAATACTTCCCGCTTCTCCTGGACGACCAGATCCACTACTAACATTAAGATTGGGAACTAATCCTTTTAAGGCGTCAGATAAGTTAGTTACTGGCAAATCCATTAAATCGTCTGCCTTGATAGTAGCAATCGCTCCAGTAAGCTCTTTTTTCTTCTGAGAACCATAACCAACTACAACAATGTTTTCTAATTGATTGAAATCGTCTTCCATTTTTACATTAACGATAGAACGATTGTTAAGAGGTATTTCTTGTTTTTTCATTCCAATGAAAGAAAAAACCAAAGTTCCTCCACTTTTTACTTTAATCTGGTACTTTCCATTGTAATCTGTTGTGACTGAGTTTTTAGTAGATTTTTCAGTTACGTTAACTCCTGGTAACAGTCCTCCTAAATTGTCGGTAATAGTTCCTGTTACTGTAACTACGTTTGAGTTTTGAGCATAACTCAGCACACTTATCAGTGTAAACAAAAGAAAACTACATCTTTTTATAAGTGCTTGTTTCATAAATGTTTTTTTTGGTTAGGTTATTAATTGTTAGTTAGTCATGTTAAATATGTTTGAAATCATTAACAAAATTTAGCTTAAAGAAATCTTAAAAACCTTATTAAATGTTTAAAACACATTTATTTTTTTGTCTTCCAAAAATATGACGATACTATATTACAACCGTCCTGCTCTATCCTGTTTTAATCATATAATCTCAAAAAAAAAGACGCAAAAAAAACAATATTAATAAAAATTGAGTGGAAAAAATAAACGGAATAGAATATTTGAAACAAATGTTTGCTTAAAACAAAATTTAATATCCTATTTTGACTAAAAAATAATAAGATTTTTATCAAAAACAAACATCTACTATTTATTCTGCAAAACTAAATACATCACAACTGATTCCTAAGTTCTTACAAAAAGGCTCTTTTTTACGAAAACGATAGAGTTAATTGCTCAAAACAAATTCATTTTACACTAAAAAGCCTACAAAAACAGAATCAGGATAGTTACATAATAATTATAAATAAATTTATTAAAAAGAAAAATTTTTAAACGTAATTTCTGATTAACGATAATTAAACGTACTTTTTATGTAGTTTGATGTTTAATAAACGATAAAAAAAAACTGCTATTCAAAGACAATCTGTCTTCATATAGCAGGTTTAATGTATATAAAATATATTTTTTTAGGAATTGCTGACTTATTTAGTAGGATTCCATCCGTTTAAAACTAAATCTCTACTATATTTCAGTATATCTTCTTTCTTTAACTGATGTGACCATGATACTCTTTGTGAGATATTTTTTGCACTTGCGCCTTTACTCCCATATTCTGCGTAATAAGCCGTTTTATCTTTGTCTGGAAATCGAGTATCAATCCACGCGTTCCAACCTTCGGGAATAATGTGCGAACCTATATCGGTATTAATGAAAACGGTTTGCGCATAAGGTCTCCAAGGTCTTCCTAAGAAAACTTTATCTACCGATTTTTCTTTTGCTATAAGTTTACAATCTGTAAAAACAAAACCATAAGCTTGCCCTTGCGGAGTCGAAGCAGCAGTAATATAAGAATTAACTAAACTTTCAATTGTGCATTTATAAAAATAAGCCGTAGCAGCGCCAAAAATGAAATCGGTCGTTCCGTTGATAAAACAGTTTTCAAAATAGATGCGAGTATTTCCTTCTGATAAATAAAGCGTATCCTGATTCCCTAAAAGATTACAGTTCTTTACAATAACTTTATCACTTTTAATATGAAGAGCTACTGCCTGTCCTACTCTTCCTGCTGTATTTTCGACAGTTAGATTTTCCAATGTACAATCATTTCCTTTTATTAAAAAAGAATAGGAAGTTGATGTTCCGAATTCCTTTTTTCCTGACGGATCTGGTTCACGAAGTGGTTTCCCAGAATAATCATCAAATGAAATAATGGTTTTATTTCTGTCTATACCTTTTAAAGTAATGAAAGGTTTTGAAGCAGGAATTTCCAATTTCTCGATATACTTTCCTGACTTTATTGTAATTACGACTCTTTTCTCTGAATTATCTTTTACATTATTTATCGCTTCTTGAATGGTTTTGAAATCTCCCGAACCGTCTTGAGCAACAGTTAATGCGAATTTATTATCGAGCATTTGGGCAGATAATGAAAGTGTTGTTAGTAAAAATAGAGTTAGAATATATTTCATATGTTTTTTGTTTTATGTCATTTCGACCGAAGGGAGAAATCACACTAGAAACTCCGCAATCTAAATCTTCAATCTTTGTCTAGTCACGTGTGTGATTTCTCCCTTCGGTCGAAATGACAAACTGTAGCCATAAAATCTAAGTAAAAATTAAAAATCCGTTTTTAATCCGCGTTTTTACGAAGTAAATCCGTTTCATCAGCGTTCCAAATTAATGCGACATCCAAACTGTCATTTCTCCTTTTCCTTTATTTCCCCAAGCAAAATACGGAATCAGTTTTACTTGTACGGTATTTTCATTTTTAGCAGAAAGCGGTTTGTACAATGTCTTCTCCCATGAATTATTTGAATTTATAACAGCTTCTGCATCAATACTTACTAAATTTCTATTATTTAAGATGAAATTGTTTATTGCGAAATTCGATTTCAAATTTAAAGCCACATCATTAACACTTACTTTCGCAGGAAGCTGATCTGATTCTAAACAATACACCAAAGGTCCTCTTTTTACAGCAACCTGATTTTTAACTTCTTCTACCAACGGATTGGCTTCCATTAATTCCACTGGCATTGGAAGATTCAATTCAATTACATCTCCCTTTTTCCATTTTTGATTTAATTGCAAATAAGTTCCAGAAACGATTTTATCGGTAATCTTTACATTATTTATCGAAACTTCCGCATTTTGACTCCAACCTGGAATTCTCAAAAAGAAAGCCTGCAGATCTTTTGGAGTTTTTATGATTTTCAACGTTATTTTTCCGTTCCACGGATAATTGGTTTGCTGCTCAATTTCTAAAGATTCTCCGTTTAATGTTTTTGTATTCAAAGTATTGCTTCCGTATAAATTTACATACAAGCCTTCTTTTGAAAGATTGTAAGCGTAATTTCCAACCTCGGCAACCGTTCTGGTTACGTTTGGCGCGCAACAGTTGGATAAAGCGATATAACCTTCACGCACATTTCCCCATCTTTGATGAAAAGGCAAATCATTTGAAACATTCAACGGATTGTTGTACAAGAATTTATCTCCTTCTAAATTCATTCCCGAAAGTACACTGTTGTAAAGTGCCAATTCTACAATATCAGCATATTTGGCATCCCCAGTAATTTGAAGCATTCTCCAGTTCCATAAAACGTTTCCAATATTAGCGCAAGTTTCGGTATGAGCCGTTGCATTTGGTAATTGAAAAGGTCTTCCGTAAGCTTGGTGAATTTTCTGAACGACAGATGGATCATAAGAAGTTCCGTCTGGAGAAACTCCATCGTATAAAGAACCACAACCTCCTGTAATGTACATTTTACGATACGTTACATCATCCCAAATCGATTCTAAATTATCTAGTAATTTCTTTTCTCCCGTTTCTGCGTACAAATCGGCAACTCCTGCATACAGATAATTCGCTCTTACAGCATGTCCCATTGCAGTTGTCTGCTGTCTAAACGGAACTCTATCCTGATTATCATCAGTTCCGTCATTTGTAGTTCCACGAATGTCAATCAGATTATTAGCTAATTCTAAATATTTCGGGTCTTTTACGGTTCTGTACATTTCGACAATTCCCATATAATGTGACGGACAAATCGCATTTCTAGCCAATTCTGGTGATGCTTTTTTATAGAAATCATACAAGAAATCAGCAACTCCTTTTGCAATATTCAGGAAATTTGTTTTTCCCGTGGCACGATAATGAATACAAGCTGCAGTCATTAAATGTCCCATATTGTATTTTTCGAAACCTAACTGTTTTTTAACTTCTTCTGGTCCTAAAGTTCCCCAGCGTTCGTCAATTAAAACTGGAGTATGGATATAACCGTCCTTGCGCTGTACTTTCGCGAAAAGCGCAATAGCTTTATCCATTTCGGCATCAAGCTTTTTATCTTTTGTAACAGCATATGTTGCCGCCATTCCCTCAAAAATCTTATAAAAATCACCATCATGAAACGAAGGGCCTTTGAAAGTTCCTTTACTTAAACCTGCTGCAATTTCGAAGTTTTTATACGCATGCGAAGTTTCGTTATGATACAAATCCCACATGTAGGGCAAGGTATTTTTGGTTTCTACATCAAATTGTTCTTTCCAAAAACCGTTTGTCCATCTTACATCTTGTAAACCTACGCTTTGTAATTTCGAATACGGACTTTCTGAATTCGCAACCAAACCTTTGTTTTGAGCAAAGATTACGGTTGAAAGAAACAAACTTGAGATAATGATATTCTTTTTCATTTTGATATTAATTTTATCTGCTAGATCTGCTAAATCTACGAGAGTTTAAGTTTTTCTCGCAGATTTTGCAGATTGCGCTGATTTATTTTTTTTCTTTTAATCTATTATAATATCTTAATCTGATTTTTTTTCACGCAGATTTTGCAGATTTTAGCAGATATTTATGTTTTATTTTTAATACTAAAATCTGCGCAGATCTGCCTAAATCAGCCAAATCTGCGTGAAAACTTTTTTTATTTTACGAAGAAATTAATAGTTCTACTCATTGAATCTCCATCTGCATCTTTTACCGTTACTACGAAAGATGCGAAACCTTTGTCTGAAGCCGTGAACTGAATTTCTTTTCCTTTTAAAACAGCTTTTCCATTTTTTACTTCGGAAAAAGTATAAACTGGTTTGTTTTCGAATCCTTTAAAATAATCTGCTACATTCAACACTTTTTTATCTTTTAAACTGATAAAATAATGAGGCTGAGCCAACCAATCTAAATAATTATCCAATTGCGTAAATCCATCTTTATCGGTATCTTGATTAGCATCTGAGAAATCTCCCGAAGCTGAATTTTCATTTAAACCAAAAGCTTTTTCCCACCAATTTGGCAAACCATCATGATCGGTATCCCAATCTGCTGGACGAGTTTCTGAAGCGAAATTTGGCCATCCTCCAGCATCTTGTTCATTATCGATCATTCCGCCTAAACCGCTTTTACTGCCTTTATAAGTGAAAGTTCCTTTTAAAGTTTCATCGATGATTCGGTTATCGTGTTTATCAAAAAACGGCTGATTGGCACCTACATCCGAAAGTACATTTTTATAAGCTCCTTTAGCAGATTGTGTATTTACATAAGAAGGGAAAAATGGCTTGTCTACGAAAGTCTCATATTCCACTTTTTCTCTATTGGTGACAGTAGATTTTCTTCCTTTCTCCTGAGATTTCTCGTCAAAATAACCCGGCATAACATTCCCATCAAAATAATAACGCTGCATTCCTTTTCCAACGCCTTCATGCTGTGCATTTAACGCTACAAAAATTCCAGTTGAAGCACCCGGTTTATAGTAATTATTGACAAAATTTACCTCGTTTGCACCACCATCAGTTGTTCTTTTTCCCCAGTTGTAAACTACGTTATTAGTGATATCTAATCTACCAGTATAAAATCCGTCACCACTTAAACCGCCGCCAATACTCCAGTTTCTTCCATAATTATGAGCCAGTAAATTATGATGAAAACTACCAATATCACCGCCAATTGTAGCAGCATAACCATGCATTTTTCCTGCTTCGTATTTATCATGGCCAGCCACGTTTAAAGCTTCTGAAATTAATGTTCTTTGTAATGTAATATGATGTGCTCCTCGCGAACTAAACGATTCATCGATCGTCCAGCTAATTGAGCAATGATCAATAATACTATAATCGGCACCTGTTAATCCCATTCCGTCAAAAGTCGTTCCGCCACCGATTCTTACCTTTAAAAATCGGATTACACCATCATTTCCTGTTAATCCAATTGGCGCTCTGCTAATTGTAATTCCTTCTCCCGGAGCGGTTTGTCCTGCAATCGTAATATATGGCTGATTTGCTACTAATCTCGAAGCTAACTTGATATTTCCCGAAACATTGAAAACAATGGTTCTTGGCCCAATTTCCTGATTAATCGCTTCACGTAAACTTCCGGGTCCGTCGTCATTTAAATTCGTTACTTCAATTACTTTTCCGCCACGTCCACCAACAGCATATCTTCCATATCCTTCTGCACCAGGAAACGCCAATTGAGCAGGTTTAAACGACCAAACATTTCCTAATGTCACTTCGCCATTATTATCTACTTCATCGACTCTCCAGTAATAAGTTGTTCCACTATATAAATCAGAAACTGTAAAAGATTTATCGGTTAATTTTCCTTTAAATTCTTTTGAACTTTCTGTTGCATTTTCAACAGCATTTTTATCTTCACCAAAATAAATTTTATGCGATGCTACGTTTTTTACAGCATCCCATTTTAGGGTTAAAGTTTTGCCTACTTCAACATGTTCCTCTCTGTTTTTTGGTTCTGGAGTACGTGCCTGATTCATCAAATTTGGCGTATCAATTTCGAAACCGTTAATGACAATTTGTTTTACAATATCAGGGTTGGAAGTCGGATCAATTTCAAAACGAACGATTACATCTTTGCCTTTTTCAGCATTAAAAGCAATATATGCCATCGAAGCATCAATTTTAGCATTAGCTCTCTGGCTGGCATTTACGGTTTCCTGAAGTTTTCCGTTTACATAGATTTTGATTGGAGAAAAAGTTTTCCCTGTAATGACATCAAAAGCGTTATGAAACGTCAAAAGCGTATGTTTTCCTGCTTTCAATCCGCTGATTTTCAATTCTAAATTTTCGGAAGTAACCAAACCATCGCTTCCTAATTTGTTGTAAAACGGAGCACTCATTCCTACTTTATACCACTTTGAAGTAAAGTTTCCTTTTAACTTAAATGACACATTATTAAATGATTTTTCGGCTTCTTTTCCTTCATTAATCACCCAAGAATCATAACTAGGATCATGGACTTCTTCTAGTCTTCTTTGAAAAAAGTCAAAGTCAACTTTTACAATTTGTTTATCAGTATTTTGAGCTGATTGTGCTTGTCCGTTTGTGGTTAAAAGTATGGACAAAAGAGCACCACTTATTAATTTCTTTATCATTTTTGATTGTAATAGTTAGTTTAATTTCGTTTTCTCTGCTTCAGATTTTCCGAGCAGATTTATAATGTCTTTTTTTCGTTCTTCTGGAATAACTTTTAAAACCTTCAATTCTCCATTTAGGAGTTCGGCTTCAATTGTAGTATTTTGTTTGGCATGTAATTTAAAATGAACGTTCCACTCTTTTGGCCATGCCGGAAAAAGGTAAATTTTCCCGTCTGCTTCCTGCAAAAGCATTTCCTGCATGCCAATCATTCCCGATCCGCCCCAATTATGATCTGGAACCCAGTCAAATCCAGGTCCCCAAAATGCTGGAAAACGTCTTTCTGAATTAGCCATTTTAAGCGTATTGTATTTCATCGCCTCTTTGGTTAAACCCAAACGAGCCGAAAAAATATTATCTTGTTTCCAACCTACATGACTTCTAAATTTTAAAGCATCAGGATCGTATTTCCAAGTATTTAATGCCGTTTTCAAATCTTGTTTTCCAACACCGTAAATTCCCCAGGGATAAACAGGATATAATTGTGGAACTTCCGAATTATTAACTCTTTCCCAAGTTTTAGCAGGAAGTAAAACTTTATGATTTTCAATCTGTCCAAAATTTAAAGGCGGAATTCGGTTTTGAAATCCTTTTAAATATTCCAAGTCTTCTTTTGACAATTGATTTCCTGAAAGGTTTAAAAGACTTTCTGTAATAACTTGCAACGCCGAAATGGTACTATTAGCATTATTCGCCATTTTATAAGTCTCTGCTCCTGAACCAGGATATAAAACCAATTTTCCATTTCCGTCCAAAGCCTTTCTTCCTCTTTGTTTGGCTAAATATTGATAATGTTCATCAAAAAATCGAAGACAGCTGATGATGAATTGATTGTATTTCTGAATATCTTCTCCAGCATATTCTTTCTGCTGTAACATCATCTGGCAAAACTCTAAAACCGTGTCCCATTCATATTCTAACCACGCATTGTATTCCATTCCCGGATCGTAATCTGCTGGGCGTTTCCATTCGTATTCAGCTGGATTTGGAAGTCCAAAGTTTTCTAATTGCTCTGTGAATGATGCACCATTATGTTTCCAGTAAACTTTGCTTCTTAATTCAGCATTTTTTTGAAGGCTCAGGTAATAGTCCAATTGTGATTTCATCATATCAAAATCACCGCTTTTTACCATCCCGAAATAAACCAATCGCTGATTTTGAGCTGTCATTGTTCCTCCTCCCCAATTTCTAAAATCGGGTGTAAAATCTAGGTCTTTATTGGTGTAAACGGGATCAACCGTAAAAAGTCCGCCGTTAAATTTCGTTGGATATTTTCCGTACGCATTGCATCCGAGAATATATCGAAACAATTGATAATTCTGTCCAATTTGATAGACTGAATCTTTGGCAATCGATTGATTTTTTTGAGTGAAAATAAAACTGCGATTCCAGAAATTATTCCACCATTTTTGAGTGTTCTTTTCTGCTTGTTTGAAATTATTTTTATTGGCCGAAATCAGGCTTTTTAATCCGGCATTCCAAGTCGAAAAATCAGATTGATTCGTATTCAAATAAATTTCTAGTGAATGCTTTTTTGAAGGTTTTACACTTGATAAATTAAATCCTTTAAAATCGGTAGATTGGTATTTTCCAAGATATGTTCCGTCTGGTTTTAAGTTATCACCTTTCATGAATCCACCGAAAGTCAGATTCGAAATCGGATTCATCATTTGATCTTTAACCGATTCCATTTTTTGTTGTTTTACCGCAACGTCAAAAACCGTATTTTCTCTGTTTCTGTGGTAAAATTTGATTCCGTTATTTTCAAATAAAATAGAATCTTTATACGTAATAAGTTCTCCTTGAGGTGCCCATTTATAAGAATTGGCATTGTTTTCTTTTCCTTTCGGATAACGGTTTTGATAACGCCAACTTTCATAAGAAGCTGTCATTTTCAACGTATTTTTACTTTCTAAATCAACATGGATAATCGGTTTAAAAACATCTACCCAAAGTTTTATTTTAGTATCGTTTTGTCCAACCAAAACATAACCGTCTTTCAGTTTTAATTCCTGATGAAAACCATCTTTCTCTTCAAACGGATTCGGGCTTAACGTCACTTTTACTCTTCCTAATTTCAATAAAGTATTATGTTCGTCGAAAGTACCGCTTCGTGAAAAATAGAAATACAAATCGCCTTTCTCAACCCAGACATTCATACCAATATCCCCGCCTCCCAAAGGCATCGATTCTGATGAATTCTGACTCTGCGTTGTCCAAACCTGATTGTAATTCTCAAGCGTAGGAATTTGCGCTTTGAGGCAAAGCGTTGTGAAGAGAAGGATGTATTTTATGTATTTCATTTTTTCGTTTTCCTGCAAGGTTTTCAAAACCTTGTAGGTATTTATTTTTTTAATTTTCTCTCGCAGATTCTGCAGATTTATTCTCATTTTTTGTCATTTCGACGAAGGAGACCCGAGCGATAGCGAACTGGCGAAGCAAATCTTCACTAGAAACTCCACATAGAACATCTTCAATCTTTGTCTATTTACGAGTGTGATTTCTCCTTTCAGTCGAAATGACAAACCAGACTTCAAACTAATAACTCAATCATACCTACAAGGTTTTGAAAACCTTACACTAGAGCGTGCGTATTACCACTCATCTGTTCTAAACGAAGAAACCGGCAAACCTCCCGCGCTAAACAATTCCGCTTTAGCGAAATCTTTCCATAAATAACGAACTGCCACTGGATTTTTTACTTTATCAGAAGTCAGAACCACTGATTTTCTTCTCACTACCGTTTTTGCCGGATAAAAAACTTTGTCTTCTCCTGCGATTTCAAAACCTAAAACTTCTTTATCATAAGATGTAATTCCGTTATTAACATCATCAAAAGAAACGGTTACAGTGCCATCTTTAATTTCCATCGATTTGTATTTCGGACTTTCGAATTCAAAACCTTCAATTCCGTACGTTCTGGCCAAAGCCTGAAAAGCCAATCGGTTTCCGCCTTTTTCTTTGTCCATTGGGTGAATGTTATTTTCTTCTCCAACATCCATTAAAACTGCCATTGCCGAATTCTGAATTTCCTTTGAAGCCTTAAACTGCGCTTCTCTCAAATAAGCCGAATTGTATTTTTCTAAATAATCTTTTGGATGAAAAGAAGCATAATTAAACGGTGCAATCTGCGCATAATAAAACGGGAAATCTCCCTGTTTCCATAACGCTCTCCAACTGCTGACCATTTTCTTCATTAAAGCAGTATATTCATAAGCTCTTTCGTAATTCGATTCCCCTTGATACCAGATACAGCCTTTGATTCCGTAACCAATTACAGGCGAAAGCATTCCGTTAAACAAAGTCGTCGGCACACGATTTGGATCTTTTGCTAATTCTTCTTTTGTAGTTGGAATCTTAGCGCTGGTGAAATCTTTAAGCATTTCCTGATTCATCCACGCTTCCATGCTTGAACCTCCGTATGCAACATGAATCAATCCCACAGGAACATCTAAAACTTCCTGTAAAAGCGACCCAAAATACCAAGCCGTAGCACTAAAATTGGATGTTGATTTTGGAGAAGCTTCTTCCCATTTCCCTTCGAAATCTTGCAATGGTTCTAAAACGGTTGCACGAGGAATTGTAATCAAACGGATATTCTTATTGGTTGATCTTACGATGATTTCGTTTCCGTTTTTAACAGGCTGTCCCTGAAATCCTTTCAAAGGCATTTCCATATTCGACTGTCCAGAACAAAGCCATACTTCGCCCAACAAAACATTTTTGATGGTTACTTTTTCATTTCCTTCTGAAACTTCAATCGTGTATGGTCCGCCGAAAGTGGAAGTTTGTAATTCCGTTTTCCACTTTCCTGACGCATCGGCTTTCAGCTTGTAGGTTTTAGAATCCCATGAAGTTTTGATTACGACATTAGCATTCTTTTCTGCCCAGCCCCAAATTGGTGCACTTGATTTTTGTTGCAACATCATGTTGTCCGTAAACAAGGCCGGCAGTTTGATTTTGGCATTGATTTGAAAGCTTGCTAAAATCGTTAATAATGCAATAATTGAATTTTTCATTTTTTATTTATTTTTTGCCACAGATTAAATGATTAAAAAAGGCTTATTAGTTTTAGTTATGTCAGGCTGAGCGAAGTCGAAGCCCGATTCCAATTGGAGCGCCCTTCGACTTCGCTCAGGGTGACAATCCAAATAATCCTTTTAATCTGTGGATAACATTTATTTCTCTTGTAAAATCGTAACTGGACCTAACAATCCCGCTTTCAACAACGGCTCTCCCTCTAATCGGAATGGCGCTGTTGTCCATGTTAATCTTTCTTCTTTTGGTAATTTTTGATCGCCAATTAATCTATTTGCCCAGGTATTTGTGATTATAATTACAATTTCATTTTTACCTTTTTTGAGTACTTTCGAAATATCCGCTTTATAAGGAAATGTCCAAAGTGTTCCGCAGTGAATATTATTAATAACTACTTCTCCGATATTGGCAATTTCACCCAAATCTAGCCAGATTTTATCTGCGCTTTTTCCTTTCCAAACAAAATCCTTTCTATAAATCACAGTTCCTGAATAATATTTAATTTGATCATTTTCAGAAGTACTCCAATCGAAAAGTTTCTTTGTTTTCACCACTTCTTTTGGCCCTTTAAAAGCGGGGTCAAATTGCAATTCCCAATTTTCATCTAAAGTCTGAACTTTCTCAAATTCGGCTAATTTTCTTTTTACAGAAATTTCTTTTGTTTCTTCTTTAAAAATCACAAAACCAGATTCGTTGGCATCCAAACTTATCGAAACAATTGTTCTTCCGTTTTCTATTTTCCAATTGGCTAAATCCGAAGTTTGATTTGTAACGGGATTGTACCATTGCGGTACTTTTCCTGAAATTCTGAAAGACGCCTCAAATACACGTTTTTCTGCTTTTTGATTGGAAATGAAATAAATATCTTCGGTATCCAATTTACGATGCGCCCAAGCTAATGTTTCGGCATCAGCACGGTTTAGGTTTGGAAAATAAATATCCTGAGTAATTCCGATTGAAGCAAAATCGTTTCCTAAATACGGTAATTTGACAACCGTTCCTTTTCCTATTTTCCATGTTTCTGAATTGGCATTATTCCAGATTTGATCAATTACATTCTGCCACTTCTTTTGATCTGCTTCAGAATGTATTCCTGGCTGAAGATTCGGTTTTTCATCTACAAAAATCGTAGCTCCATCTTTTAGTAATTGGAGGATTTTTTCGGCGGAAGCCAAAGAAAGCATCTTATTTGGTGCCATTTTATGACTTCCGGGAAAGAATAAAGCGCCATATTCAATTCCGCCATCAAACGAAATTTTTCCCTTCACCACTTTCGCACGATTAATTAAAACATCGGCATTAAATGAATCATATTGGTAACCATTTAGCGGGTTAATCCATTGTGATAAATCAGTGATATTTTTAGAATAGGTCACTTCTTTTGGCATTTTTGCCGTTGGTTGGCCTTCATTTTCTAAACGGATTTTCTCGCTTTCCAATCTTTCTTTTCCGAAAACATTCGGAATAAAAGGAACCAAACGATCTGGAACAAAAGAACGGGAAGGAAAATCTTCACCAATAAAAACCGCCAGATCAATCACAGGTTTTCCTTTTTGCAATTGAAACTGCACTCTTTGGCAATAATCAAACCATGCTTTTCCGGGTTTCCACCAAGTTTGGTCTCTTTGGAAAAAAGTCCCGATATCATCTAAAGTCATTCCCGGTTTTCTATCCGTCCACGGATTATGCACAAAAACGTGATAGAATAAACGATTAATCCCTAAAGCATAATTTCGGTCAGCTGTTGTTTTTAGATTTCCGGGATGTTCGTCCCAATCCATACGCAGAGCCGTAAAAGATTCGGCCTGAATAATATCTTTTCCGTAAATATGTCCGCCCGAAATGGCATCGACCATATCAAAAGGTTTGTCGTGGGTTGGGCTTTTCAGCCAAAATTCTCCACTTGGATAATCGACATATTTGTAATGAAGCAATGCATCGCTGGTTACAACTGGCGCCACATTTTCGGCACTTAATTTTATGTTGTTTTCTTTGGCAATCTGAGCGACAGTTCCGTAAAAACTATCGGCAACTAAATCGGCAATTGTTTTTCTAATATCGTATAAAACTTTCTCTGAGAAATCGGCACTTTCTACTGGAATTCCAGCCATAACTGGCAGATACTCTACAATATCATAACCACGTCTCTTTTTAAATTCAGCCTGAAAAACCGAAGACCAATTTTGGCTTCCGCACTCCCAGCTGTCAAAATGCAAGATTTCCAGCACTTTTGAAGCCAGTTCTGGGCCCGCCGAACGAACAGCTTCTCCAAACCAATGATCCAACTGAAAACGAATTAATTCTGGATCAAATTTATCAACTTCCAATCCTTTTCCTGCTCCTCCGGTTGCATTTTCATGTCCTGTAGAAGTGTGTCCCATTCGGATAATTTTCCATTTTCCTTTTGGCGCTTTCCAGTTCAGGTTTCCATCAGCATCAACAAAATTCGAAATATTGATGATTTCAGATTTTTTGAATGTTTCAGAATTTGATATTTCTTTTTCTGAAGTCTGTGGAGTCAAACGCCAGATTGCTCCCGATTTTCCTTCGTAATTATTAATCAGTGATTGGTTCGAAAGTGTAATTTTACTCACTTTCAGATTCTGTTTCCACTTCGCAAAATCCAAATCTTCTGCTCCAGGTTCTGTTCCTTTTGGATCATAAACGAATCGGAAATATTTTGCTGTTACGGGCGTAATCGTATGTGTATTCGGGAAATCCATGTCCTGCCAGCCGTGACGTGGCGCAATCATTCTTTCGTGGAATCTAAAATTAGCTCCGTCATCGCTCACTTCTATAATCAGACGTTGTGCCTGAAAGTTTCTTCCTTTGGTTTCAATGACAATTGATTTACAAGTAAATGGCTGTGCAAATTCGTACTGAATCCATCCTGCATCAGCAAACTTAAAGTTCTCGTCTTTTTTAGGATCTGCCAAAAACGAGGCATCTGTATTGTTGGATGTCGTCACTTTTGGCAATTGCATCTGCGAAGTGATTTCGTATTCTTTTATCGGAATCGCAAAAGTGGCAATGTCTTTATAATAGTCTTTGTAATGTGATGGAACTGGCAGTTTTGAAGTGATTTTTTTACCGCCTAAAATTTCAGTTGTTGACCAGACTACTTTCTGCATTGACATTTCTGGTGTAATCCAAGGCCCGCCAGCAACGGCAAATCCGTCAGCTCCGTGAAAAGCCAGTTTCAATCCTAAACGATCTGCTTCTTTAAAAGCCCAATGAATCATATCCCAAAACTCTGGACTTAACTGTAAAACTGGTGGATCAATCAATGGCGGATTTGACGGACCTTTGATAGTCATTAAATAAGCGCCTGCAATTCCAGCTTGTTTCATAGCTTCTAAATCGGCCGTAATTCCGGGTTTAGAATACGCCGATTTCATCCAATACCAATACACCCAAGGTCTTGAGGATTCTAATGTTGGCTGAAAGGATTCTTTTTTATGAACTTCCTGTGCAGAGACGATGCTTGCTAGGAGAAGAAAAAAGATAATAGTCGAAAGTTGGAAAGTCCAAAGTCGAAAGTCTTTTTTGAAAAGAAAAATGTGGTTACGGTTAGACATTATTGTTATTATTTTCTGTTCGTAAACCCGACAGGTTTTTGAAACCTGTCGGGTTTAATATATTTTTTTCTATTAAAACATAGCCAATGGTTCAACCATTGAGACGCAACGTGATTTCTCTATGCGTTTCCCGAGGTTGAAACCTCAGGCTATGTTTGCTAATCTGTATGCATTTTTGTCATTTCGACGTAAGGAGAAATCACACTAGAAATTCTACAATGTATTTCTCCAATCTTTGTCGACATACTCGTGTGATTTCTCGTTCCTCGAAATGACAAACCGTATCTTTTAATTTTTAATTATTAATTTTTAATTATCAATTAACTAATATTTAAACTTCTTCAAACTATTTTCCAATTCATTCTTTGAACCGCTGAAAGGCATCAAATAAAAACTGTATTCATAATTGCCAGATTTAATCTGATATTGTTCTAACGGCTGTGCAACAATGGTCCAGCTGTCGTTTCCTCCTACTCCCATTTGGATTAAATCGATATTCAGCGTTAAAAATCCTGGATCTTTCAAATCGTATGTATGTCCTGATGCACTTAGGTTTTCCTGCGTATATGGCCATGCGCTCATACTTAAAACTTTATTTTCGTTTACTACTAAAAATCCGTTGTTCTTTTGTGGAGTACTTAATGCCATCCATCTTACATCGCATCTGTTTCCGTTTTCTTGCGGTTTTGGATAATGTTCGATAAAATCATTTATTGGAAGCGAATATTTCCCAACAAACGAACCAAAACTTCTGTCGCTGTAATTTTCCAATTCGCCTTTTCCGTACCATGAAATCTGGTCGAAACTTCTTTTGACACCCATCTGCATTCCGATTTTTGGAATGTTCGGCAATTTGTTTGAAGCTTTTAAACTGTAATCTACTTTTATTAATCCGTTTGGTAAAATATTGTAAACCACATTTACGCTTGCACTGTCTTTTATAACTTCATAATTGCTTGTGATTTTAATTGCTGAAGCCGATTTATCAATCGCAATATTTACCAATTTCGGTTTTGCTTTATACCATTGTTTTAATAATTTTTGAGACTTCCAACCACGTTTATCATTGTCTGTAAGTGGTCTTACGAAGTTAGGAAGCAACGGTGCAAAAACTTGCTCTTCACCATTAAAAACATAAGAACTTAAAGCTCCGTTTGTTTTATTAATTGTAATATCAAATGCTTTTCCTCTAATTTTAAAATCTGCATCGGATTCAGAAACGTTTACATTTTCTTTTTTCGATTCAGGCGAAACGGCTTCTTTCTTTTTCAACACAAACTGATCTTCCGCTACAGCGTAACCTCTTGAAGCCCATAATTCATCTTTTGAAAGCTGGAATTCTATATTTAAAATATATTCGGCATCGACTTTCATTTTTGGAAGATACGGACTAACATCTAATGTTGTGGATTGTCCTGCTTCTACTTTGAATGGTTTTAAAATCTGAGTTTTGATTACGTTTCCGTTTTCCAACACTTTTAAAACCGGAATATAACTTTCTAATGATTTAACGGCCTGACGATTTTTAATTTCTAACTGATTTCCGTTTAAAGTCGAAATCGCTGGCTGATACACCCATTTATTCTCAAAAATCGAACCTTTTGGTTTTCCATTAGAATCAACAATTCCTTTTGTATTGAAGTTTCCGTCATGGTATTTTTCGCCGAAATCTCCTCCGTGCGCAAAATAATTCTGCCCTGACCTTGAATCGAATTTCACGATTCCCTGATCTTTAAATTCCCAGATACAACCTCCAATAACTCTAGGAAGCGAACGGAATTCATCCCATAATTCTTTTAAATTCCCAACTGAATTCCCCATTGCATGAGAATATTCAACGAAAATAATCGGACGTGTATCTTTCTTTTGATCTACTAAAAATTTAGGAGTGAAAACACCCGGATAAAAACGGCTGACCATATCGACATACGAATCATCCTGCGGGTTTTCGAATCGATAAGCGTGATCGATTGTTTTTGGATATCTCGGATCAAGTGGATCAATATATCCGTCTAATTTTGCATTTCCTTGTGCTGGTTCATAATGCACTGGACGAGTGATATCAAAATCGTGAACCCAGCCTGACATTGCAGCATGATTTGGTCCTTTTCCGCCTTCGTTACCTAAACTCCACATCACGACCGATGGATGGTTTTTATCTCTTTCGACCATTCGAATCATTCGTTCCATATAAGCATTTGTCCAAAGCGGATCATTGCTTAATTTCCCTCCAATTCCGTGTGTTTCCTGATTGGCTTCGTCCATGACCATGATTCCGTATTGATCACATAATTCGTAGAAATAAGGATCGTTTGGATAATGGCTTGTACGTATAAAGTTGAAATTAAACTTTTTAATCGTAGTAATATCTTGTTTGATATCTTCTCTCGTAACGGCTTTTCCTCTTGTGGGATGATGATCATGACGGTTTACGCCATAAACATAAGTCTCTTTTCCGTTAATGAGCATTTTGCCATTTTCTTTTGAAAATTCAATCGAACGGAAACCTACTTTACAGCTTTTCGCCTCAGTAACATTACCATTTTTATCTTTTATGGAAATAACCATTGTATATAAATTCGGCTCTTCTGAACTCCATTTCTTTGGATTTTTAATGGTCTCCTGAAAGAATCCAAAACGCACATTATCCAAACGAGGATAACTTTCATTGATTAAATCAATTACAGGTCTTTGAAGCGGTTCTTTGAACATGGCCGTATTATTAGCATCGTACAACTGAACGTTCATCGTATAATCTTTGATTTTTGCTCCAGTCAAATTCTCTACTTTTGGACGCAATTTGAAAATCGCATCTTTGTATTCTTTGTCTAATTTCGTTTGAACGAAGAAATCCTGAATACGCAATTTCGGCTCGGCCATAATGAAAACTTCACGTTGGATTCCGCTCATACGCCAGTGATCCTGATCTTCTAAATAAGAACCGTCTGTCCAACGAATGACACGAACGGAAACTACATTTTCTCCCGCTTTTAAATAAGGCGTAATATCAAATTCTGATGGCAGAAAACTGTCTTCGCCATAGCCTAAAAATTCTCCGTTTAACCAAACTTCAAACCCTGAACTTACAGCTCCAAAATGCAAAGTAACGGTCATATCTTTCCAGTTTTCCGGAACGGTAAAACTTCTTTGATACGAACCAACACCGTTATAATCTTTAGGAATATAAGGCGGATTTATCGGTCGAAACGGATAAACGGCACTTTTATAAATTGGATTATCATATCCTTTCATTTCCCAGTTTGAAGGCACTTCGATTTTATCCCAACCTGAAACAGTATTTTTATAAAAATCTTTAGAAGCTTCCTTTAAATTTACAGCATATTTAAAATCCCAATCGCCGTTTAACATCTGGATTCGGCTTTTGGTTCTGTCGCCTTTTAATGCATCTTCAATACTTGCATATGAATAAGCAGTTGCTCTTGATGGCTGTCTGTTAATACTTGTAATAGTTGGATCTTCCCACGGCGCAAATTCATATTTTTTATGCAATTCTGGAACTCCCGCTGGCTCTCCTGTTACGGATTGGGCATGGGTTGTGTAAGATGTTAGAAGTAAAATGAAAAATGTGAATACTGATTTTGGTATCGAAATTCGAAACCTTGAAAAGTTATTTATTTGAATTGGTTGAAACATTCTTTTATTTTTAGTATTTTTTGTCATTTCGAGGAACGAGAAATCGCACTAGAAATTCCGCAATTTTAATCGACAATCTTTGTGGTTACGAGTGTGATTTCTCCTTTCAGTCGAAATGACAAACTAGGTCTTAATACTTAATTCTCTATACTTAATTCTTCTTCTTTTTCTCAGGTGGTGCTACAAAATTCAATTTGCTTTTCCCAAAATCTTTCGAAGTTGCAATTGCAATTCCTCTTTGTTCTGCTTTGTTAACGGCACAGTAAAAATGATAGACAATACCTTCATGTTTTACCACAAATGATTTATGAGCAAACAAATCATCGTATGGTTCTGATGATTTAACTAAATCGTCTCCTTTCCAGTCGGTCCAGTTTACTAAATCATTTGAAACGGCGAAACGGTTAAATGCACCTTGATCCCAACCCGTCCAGAAAGCTCCGAAATAAAACATCACCCAAGTATCATTAATTCGCTGAATGTAAGCATCTCCCGAAATTCCTTTATGATGGTTGATTAATGGTTTATCGCCATAACGCTTCCATGTTTTCATATCGTTTGATACCGCCATCGCAATACGCTCTGCACCTTTTGCAGGATTTAAACTATCGCCACGGGCATTGTAGTACATGATAAAATTGTGTCCCGTCAGTTTATCTTTGTCACGGATTACACTGTTTTTGTACATCGTACTATTGTCCCACCATCTGGCGTCTTTGTCTTTTGGTGTCAAAACCGGATTTTCTAATCTCTGAAATTCGTGTGGTTTTGTTGGTGCTTCTTTGGTATAAGCCATTCCGATTGATAAAACGCCTGCTTCATAACCTTTACTGTCTCCGCCAAAATAACTCATCCAGTATTTGTCATCGTATTTTTGCCATTCGTAGCTTCCACCCCAAATTGGATCTTGTAATGAAATATATCCTGCTTTTTGGTTCACATCCCAATGTTTTTCGTTTTCTGAAAATGACATAACTTTTCCTAGATGTTTCCAATCTAAAAGATTATGGCTTTCTGCTAACCAAGTTTCATAACCTCTTCCGTCGTATATTAAATACGTCATATACCATTTTCCGTCTTTTCTAAATACACTCGGACAATCCATTTTGTATGAGTTGTCAGTAGGAACCATCACCAAACCGTATTTATAAGGCGTTTTGATTTCTTCGTAAATCTCCTGCATTACGCTCTCGGTAATTTCTCTTTTCTTGTATTTGGTTGCACAGCTGGTTATGGCTAGTGCCGAAATGGCCACGATTAGATATTTAATTTTCATTTTTATGTTTTTTTTTGCCACGAAGGCGCTAAGGCTCTAAGTTTTTTTTATTTGCGACTTTGTGTTCTTTGCGAGATTAATTCTTAAGCTTTTATTTAACTCTCACAAAGTCGCTGAGACACAAAGTTTTTTTTCTCTCGCAGATATTGCAGATTTAATTGATTTTTTTATCTGCTTGATCTGCAAAATCTGCGGGAAACTTTAATTTATTTTCTAAGTTTCAAATCAATCAATTAAAATAAAATCTGTGTAAATCAGCGTCTTTACGAAGTAAATCCGTTTAATCCGCGTTCTATTTATGCTCAATTATTTTTTCAATTCTTTTAATTTAGAATCCATTACGTCTTTGTTCAATTTTACTTTTACCATTCCTGTTGGATGAAATCTTCTTTTCAAATCGATTGCATTGTAAACTATCGTGTAAACATCATTTCCTTCTGGGATTAAACATAAGGGCGTTCTCATAATATCCCACCATTTATCTACTTTAGTTTCGATTGGCAAATAATGCGCTTCTGCCCAATTAACGCCGTCTGCCGATAAAGAATACGCAATCATGTTTGGTAAATGATGTCCCCAGCCGTCTGGACCTCCGTCGAAAATCGCGATGTACATACCGTTTGGCAATTGACTTACGATTGGATTTTCAACAAAAAGCGGATGCATGGTTTTAATGGGTTCCAAACCTTTATTCATTCTAATCCAAGGGCCTTCTAAACTTTTTGATTCGGCCAAAGCCACAAACCAACCTTTTCCTGATTTCTTTGGATAATCTGCCCATGAATTGAATGGATACGCACCGCTGTAAAATCCGAAATATTTGTCTCCGACTTGATAAGGGAAAAACGAAGCCACACCCTGACGTCCTTCCCAAGGCTGAGAATCTAATCCTGGTTCCATAATAATTCCCATATCTTTATAAGGACCACCGATTCCGTTGATTCCATCTACAGTCGATTCACAACGCCAGATTCTTCCGAATGAATGATTTGGTTCAATTTCTTTACTTACGGTATAAGCCAAATAATAGCCGTACCATTTGTTTGCTTTTTCATTAAAAACAGGCATATACGACCAAATTGCAGCACGACGATCATTCATTGGATTATCATCTTCTGTAACTGCGTAAACACCGCTCGCTTGATAAATTGTAGATTCTCTTTTCCAGTGAATGGCATCTTTACTTGTCCAATGTCCGATTTTGGTTTTTACACGATCGTAATAATAATCAACGCCTTTTTCTCCCGCTCTTTCGGTTGGAAACATGTGGTAGGTATCGCCAACTTTTACCACACGTCCGCCTTCAAAACCACCCTGAATTCCTTCTGTTCCAGACATTCCTTCATCAATAACGGGTTTGTTTTCTCCGCCAATAATTTCGAAAAGCGGTTTTTCATCTGAAAATCCTTCAACGATAAAAGTTGGGTTCCAGAGTTTTCCGTCTGGAAAATTGGCATTTCTTGATTGTAGATTTTCAGATGCTTTTACAACTCCTAAAATGGCAAATAATCCTTTTCCGAAATTTAATGTTTGAGTTCCTTTTGAGAAAGAAAGTGCATAAATATTTACTGGAGGCAATCCCGTTATAGTGACTCCATTTTCTAAAACTAACTTCGCATTTTGAAGTTTATCCGCTTGAAGATATTCTGAATTATTTTCCTGAAAAACACCAATTAAAACCGTAGCATTTTCTTTAAATTTTAATTGTAATGGATCATTAGTTCCATTTTTATATTTATCTAAAGGAAGTTCAATCCCAGTCAAACCTTGCAATTCAGGAGCTAAACGAACGATATTGTGTTTGCTTCCTGAAAATACATGAGCGTATTGTGTGGTTTTGAACGTTTTGTATTTTGATTTCACGATTTCAAATGATGCTGGTTTCCATGCGGTTGTTTGTGCTGTGGCTTGGATGCAGACAGCTAATAGCATTAGGAAAGCGGTTTTTAATTTGATGTTGTGTTTTTTCTTTTTTGAAAACATTGGTTTTATTTTTTTTGCTTTTTGTCATTTCGACTGAAAGGAGACCCGAGCGATAGCGAATAGGCGAAGCAAATCACACCAGGGATTCCGCAACAATTAGTCGACAATCTTTGTGGTTACGAGTGTGATTCCTCCTTTCAGTCGGAATGACAAACTGGACGTTATAAACTAATAACTAATTACTAGATACTAAGGACTAATCACTCCTAACTCATAACTCATAACTCATAACTTACAAAGCCTTATAACTCACTTTATACTCCACATTAGGTTCTACAATCAATTGATATTTATTTTTGGCTAATTCAGTAATGGCCCCCGAGTTTGTTTTCGGTTTACTGGCACTTTCAAAAATCAATTTACCCTCTCCTTCGCCTGCTTTTACTTTGATTTCTTTGGTACTGCAATACACAGAAACTTCTCCGTTTGGTGTTGGCACTTTTCCTTCCATCCATTTTAAACCTCCAAGATTTGGTTTGATTTCATATTCTGAATAACCTGGAGCAGTTGGTTTTACACCCAAATAATATTTTCCTAATAAGTAAATCGGACTTGCTCCCCAAGCGTGGCAAAGGCTTTTACCGTAAGGACGACCGTACATTGTTAAATGTTCCGTTCCTTTTTTGTTCGGGTTGTATTCTTCCCAGAAAGAGGTTGCGCCTTCATTCAGCATTCCGCCCCAATAATCTTTCATTTCTTTTAAAACGTAGTTTTGTTCTCCCATTGCGCATAAGGCTTCCAATTCGTAGAAACGCATATATGGAGTTGTAATTTGAAGAACATCTTTATTCAACAACACCTTATTTTTGACGCTTTGTTTTTGTTCTTCATTAAAATAATTGAAAAATATACCGAACATATTAGCGTATCTCGTTACAATATTTTGCATTTTCCCATCGATACGCTGGTGTTTCATTACGTTTTCTTTTTTATCCCAAAAAACATCAAATAATTTGGTTTTTAAATCAGTTCCTAATTTTTGATATTGCTTTTGGTCTTCAGTTTTTCCAGCAATTTCAGCACTTACTGCCATAGCTTCTAAACTTCTCGCTAAAAGCATTTGTTCAAAACTGACTTCGCCTGTTTTTGGCAATCCGTCAGCCCAATCAATAAAAACCCAGTCACCTTCTAATGGCTCAAGGAATCCGTTTTTATTTCTTCTTTCTAAACAGAAATCCATCAGCGATTTCATTCTTGGATAAAAAGTTTTGATGAATTTCGTATCGCCTGTATGTAAGTAGTAATCATAAACACCTACAAACCAATACAATGAATAATCCATAATAATATTTACGTGAGCCGTTACAGGATCTTTTCCGCGAAGGGCTAACAACGTTCTTTCTACAGAAGCCGAATCAAAGAACAAATAATAATTCATTAAATAACTCTGATAAGCATCGCCAGACCAAACCCAACGGTCGCGTTTGATTCCGTCGATAAAAAATTCACGAGACGTTAAATGCATCGTGTAAGCTGACACATCCCAAATTTTATTCAATTGTTCATCCGAAGATTTGAATGCGCCACGATAATCTAATGGTAAATATTCATAAAGCATCGAAATCGAATCATATTTTACACCCGCATCTGCTTGCACCTGAACATAACGGAAAGCTTTTGAACCGTTATGAGTGTAAGTTTCAGATTGTTTTCCATCAAAAGATAAATGGTCTAAGGTTTCGCATTTGGCAGAATCCAAAGCTTCTTCACGAGATTCGCCATAATACAATGCTAGTTTTCCTTTTCCTTTTAAGCCGTGAATATTAATGTACCCGAAAGTTTCTTTACCAAAATCTACTAATTGGCCAGCTCCTATTTTTTCCGTTTTCTTTGCGCTTAAAGGTTTGGTTGTTAATTTGAATTCTGAAGGTTTACTTTCTGGCGAATTAAAATTCCAAGAACCAACAGGAACCCATGGCGTACCGGATTGTTGTGCTTTTCCGGTTTCATCAATCCAAAGTTTATCTTCGTTGGTAACTTTCCATGAAGCATCCGATTTAACGTATTTTCCATTAATATAAATAGCCGGCAACACTTCCTGATTATAAACTTTAAAAGAAATTTTGTGTTTTCCCGCAGGAACTGTTATTGATTTTGGCTGTCCATAAATTTGGACGCCGTCTAAAAGTAATTGAAAAGGTCCTTCTGAAAAGATTTTTACTTCATCTGGTTGCGGAATATCTACTTCTGTCTGAAAAGTGACCAAAGCATACGGACTGTAATATTGCCAAAGCGGAGGGAATACGGCTTCGCGTTCTGTACGTCTTACTTGCATTTTATTGCTTAACCAAACTTCAAAATCTCCTGGATACCAGACCCATGTCGCTTCTTTTCTATTTTCCTGTGCAGATGATAATGAACAACAAAAAAGGGCAACAAAAAGAAGTAAGATCTTAAAAATGGAAAAGCGGTTTAGCATAGTAAGTTTATTTTGGGACTAAAGATAAGTGTTATCTACACATTTGACACCCTGCACTATCCTGCTATTTCATAAAAAAGGGTGCTTTTTGATAATTTTTTAAGGTAAAAATTATGAGTTATCACTTTTTTAGTATTAAAAAAAATGATGTTGAGATTTTTATGGTACGCGGATGAGACAGATTCGCTTTCGCGAAGACACGGATTGATGCGGATTTTTTCTTTTTTACTCTTTTTTTGTCATTTCGACGAAGGAGAAATCACACGCGGGATTCCGCAACTTATGTCGCCAATCTTTGTAGAATTACTAGTGTGATTTCTCCTTTCAGTCGAAATGACAAAGATTGTGTTATTTTGGATAAACTAAAAGAAAAAATCCGCATCAATCCGCGTCTTTACGAAGTAAATCCGTTTTATCCGCGTTCAATTTACACTCAAAACCTAAGCAATCATTCTTTCAGATTCATTCTCATCTTCTAAAATATAATTAGAAGGTGTTTTTCCTAAATGTTTTTTGAACATATAAATAAAAGCGCTTGTATTTTCGTAACCTAAATTAAAAGCGATTTCTTTTATGGATTGTTTTTCACTAAGTCGTTTTATGGCTTCTAATAATTTTAAACGAGTACGCCATTCACTAAAGTTCATTCCAAGTTCTTTAATGAATAAGCGAGATAAAGTTCTACTACTCATAAACGAAAGTTCGGCGTAATAATCAATCGTATTTTTGCTGGCAATATCTTCCATTATAAGTTCGACTACTTTTTGAAGTCTTTCGTGATTAGTTGTGGGCAGGAAAGTGGCGCTTGGTTCTATTAAAGCCAGCTCATCCAGAAAAACCGATATGATTCTGTGTTGCGGAGGTGTTAAATCTCCTTCTACACCGAAAGAAATAATCTTGAAAACCAATTGTTTTAAAAACATCGGAATATCAAATGAAAAACTTTTCTCTGGCAATCCTGCCATTGCAGACGGATCGATAAAAACGCTATAGTAATTAACGTCTTTCTGAAAAGTAACCTGATGTTCTACTCCACCCGGAAGCCATAAGCCCTGCAACGGATTCACAACCCAAATATGATTGCCCACAACAACATTCATTACGCCACGGGTTGCATAAATCAGCTGACCTCTTGGATGTGAGTGTGAAACACACATTTCGTTGGTTACCATTTCAGTATAGCCAATAACAGGAATTGATGGATCTACTCTGTATCCATGTTCCTGTGCCATTCGATATGTCCGAATCTGATTATTCATTGTCCAAATATAGCAATTTTGACATTTTAATTTGTTTCAATTTTGTAAAAAATTAATACAGCTGTAATTTTAAAAAATACCATTAACCTAAAAAACACTCATGGAAACCGTTAAAGTACAACCAGAAGTAATTAAAAAAACAACGTATTCGATACTTTTTATAATCAGCTTTTCGCATTTAATTAATGACCTTTTACAAGCTGTTGTTCCGTCTATTTATCCGCTTATTAAAGATAACTTTGGACTAAGTTTTACACAGATCGGAATCATCACTTTTACCTATCAAATCGTAGCTTCGATCCTTCAGCCTTTTGTAGGAATGTATACCGATAAAAATTCTAAACCCTATTCTCTAATTGTCGGAATGTGTTTTACAATGACTGGATTATTTTTAGTCTCAATCGCTACTAATTTTGGTTTCTTACTATTATCAGTAAGTTTAATCGGAATCGGATCTTCGATTTTTCATCCTGAATCTTCACGTGTGGCACATTTGGCTTCGGGCGGTAAAAAGGGATTGGCGCAGTCTATTTTTCAGTTAGGAGGAAATGCAGGAAGTGCCATTGGACCTTTGTTAGCTGCTTTTATTATTATTCCGAATGGACAATCTTATGTGGCTTGGTTTTGTATTATTGCTTTAATTGGGGTTTTTACTCTGTACAGAATTGCGATTTGGTACACAGCACATTTATCTGAAAGAAATGCCAATAAAGCAGCTCTAAAAATTGAAACACATCATTTATCTAAGAATCGTGTAATTGCTTCGTTAATCATTTTATTGGTTCTGATTTTCTCTAAATACTTCTACATGAGCAGTATTACGAGTTACTACACTTTCTTCTTGATTGATAAATTCCATATTTCGATTCAGCAGTCACAAGTCTATTTATTCTTGTTCTCTGGAGCTGTTGCAGCCGGAACTTTAATTGGAGGTCCAATTGGTGATAGATATGGCAGAAAATACGTAATCTGGGTTTCAATTCTTGGCGTTGCTCCGTTTACTTTGATGTTGCCTTACGTTTCTCTTTTCTGGGTTGGAACTTTATCTGTAATTATCGGATTGATTCTTTCTTCGGCTTTCTCTGCAATCTTGGTTTATGCAACTGAACTAATGCCTGGAAAAGTCGGACTTGTAGCGGGTCTTTTCTTCGGATTTGCTTTCGGAATGGGCGGATTAGGTTCAGCTGTTTTAGGAAAAATTGCCGATGCAACGAGTATAGAATATGTATTTAAAATTTGTGCATTCCTGCCTTTGATTGGGGTTATTACTGGGTTCTTACCTAATATTGAAGGAAAGAAAAAGGCCGAGTAAATTTTTAAACACATAGAAACATAGTATTTCGAATTGTCTTTAGAAGGCATTTCATTTTATAATAAAACACATAGTTTTTCAGGATTGAAAAGCTATGTGTTTTTTTTATCTAAGTCGCTTTTCCACAAGTATTTCGTTTCCTGTAACCAATATGAGGTCTTCATAACACCAAAATAACCTTCTGTGACTATTTAACATTGTAGGATTATTTTCTAAAATACCTTCGTTATGAATTTAACCCAAACAACTATGGAAACAACAAAATTTACTAAAGCAAAACAATTATTGGGAGGCTGGTTGCCACAAAACCCAAAAATTATCGAAGATTGGATTAAAAAAATCAAGAAATTTACAGCAGAAAATCCAACACAACTTATTCCCGAAATTGCCGATTTTCAGAATCTAGTATATTCAGACTCTGTTTTGTATGCTAATGTGCAGGGAATGTTTTCTGAAGCTTATTTTTTAAAGCAAACTACTCCTTTAGAATGGGAACCAGAACCTATGACTTTTGAGAATTTCCTTGTTTTACTCAACGGAATCATGCAAACCGCTCCCGAAGCGTACCAAACTGGCGCTCCCGGAAATCAAACACCTGCAGGTATGATTGGTTTTCCTATTAACGCTCTTTTAGCCTGGCCAATGGCGACTAGTTTTGGTTATGATGTTTTCTCAAACACTTTGGTCAATCAGCAGTTAAAAAAGATATTAAACTACTGGTCCAAATTTTTGGTTACAGAAGATTCACGATATGTTTTGATTGAAAATGATCCTTCGCAGAATGTAATCGCCTGGTTGAGCGATATAGCACAATCGGAAATGATGCAAGTTGCTCAAGGAGCATTAGGTTTAGAACCGAATCCTATTTCGCCCAATGCTACATTTTCAGATGTTTTTCAATCAAATCCTTCAGAACTATATTATGGTTTCAAAAGCTGGGATGATTTTTTTACAAGATTGTTTTGCCAAAATGTCCGTCCAGTTACTGCACCCAATGATGATTCAATTATTGTAAACGCTTGTGAGTCGGCACCTTTACAAGTAGCCAAGAATGTAGCATTATCAGATCAATTTTGGTTAAAAGGACAGCCTTATTCATTAGAAAACATGATGAATTTTGATGAATTAGCTCCACAATTTGATGGAGGAACAGTTTATCAGGCCTTTTTGAGTGCCTTGAGCTATCACCGCTGGCACAGTCCTGTAAACGGTAGAATTGTTAAAACAGCTATTGTAAATGGTTCGTATTATCTAGAAAATCTATATCAAGGTTTCTATAATCCAGCGGGACCCGATTCGAGTGCGCCTAACAATTCACAGCCTTTTTTAACAGCAGTTGCCACCAGAGCCTTAATATTTATTGAAGCAGATAATCCTGCAATTGGACTAATGTGTGTAATCCCTGTGGGTATGGCAGAAGTTTCCAGTTGTGAAATAACAGTAAAGGCCGGGGACATTGTGAAAAAAGGCGACGAACTAGGAATGTTTCATTTTGGAGGCTCCACACACTGTCTAATTTTTAGACCGGAAGTTAATTTAGCGTTCACCACTTATGAAACACCAGGTTTAGATGCTCCAAACAATATTCGTGTAAACACACAAATAGCAAAAGTGATCTAAACCTCAAGCTACCTTTTATAAAGCTCAAAAGGCTTTAGCCAAAATATCTACAATTTGGCTAAAGCCTTTTCTATTTTTACTACATATACCTCCAGTTAAAACTGGAGACAACTTATAAAATAACTTTGTTTTATTATTTATATTTTTTTCAAAACACAACCAGAGGTTTCACCCACTGGAACGCAAAGCATATCACATTACGTTTATCAAAATACGTTTCCCGTGGTTGAAACCACGGGCTATGTTTGAAATGGATGATTTTTATTATTTTGAATAAAACTCAGAAAATTATTCCGGTGGCTTTTCATTTTTATTACAAATAAAAAAACACATAACATCATCTTAAATGTTATGTGTTTTTTACTTTTTCAGTTTTCTTTTTTATTGCTTTTTTCTTTTTAAAAAAATCACTTAGGGCTTTTTCTTCTGCAACTGTTAGAGAACTTAAACCTCCTATAGTGTCAATTTCTAAATCTATTTTCTTCGTTTTCATAATCATTTATTTTGAAAATACTTATTAATCAATTTCAATGCTGATTTTGTTTCAATTATCATAATTCTACCTCCAAAATGAAATGCTCCAAGTGTTTTTTCATAATGTTCTACCAATTGTGATTTTGAAAGAAAAGATACGTTTCCATCATGTCCACGCTGAAAAGATAATTTACAAGCATAAGCAACTAAATTACCTGCTACTCCCACATAGACTTTTGTTTGTCCTTTGTTAAATGGTGCATTTTCTAATAAATGCATATAAACATGGTCAGCTTTAACTTCTAAACTAACAAGACCTTGAATAATCTGAGAATTTCCTAAAATTGTAAGTTTATATACATCTCTAACTGGATTTTTAAATTCCTCAACCCAATTAAAAACCCAACCATTCTTTTTTGCTATAGACTTTAAATCTGAATTTTGGAGAATAGAAATTTCAGTCTGAAAACTATCTCCTGTAATTACATTTTCTATTGAGTTTGTTAACTTATCAATTATAAAATCCAGACCAAATCCTACTTCTCTATTCATTCAGCTAATTTAATGAATATAATCTAATTTTAGAAATATTCTCTATTATAGCTTTTATTTCAAGGTATTAAAAAATCTTTTATGCAAAACTGAATCAACTGTTTCTCTTTGATGCACTAATTAATATCAGTCTTCAATTGAAACGCTTTATGAGATTTCTAAATATTTGAAGGTTGATATTCGGGAGTTGTTGGTTTCAACTTCAAGCAAATAGAATTCTAAAAAGTATAAAAAAACACTCCGAAGAGTGTTTAAATCAGAATCCTACAAACTCATCTGCTTTTACGGCTACAGCTTTTTCAAGAGTAACTCTTAATTCATTACAAACTTTTTTCATATCTGCCATGGCTTGATCTGAGGATTTTGCTTTATGCCATAGCGTAGTGTTGGGTAAATAATATACCTTAGAACTACCCAAAGTATAACTATCCGAATAATTTAAAGCTTTTAATGCAGCTTTTACCTCTGGATTCTTATCACTAACATCATAAGATATTAGTACTGTTGAAACTGTTGTTCCCATAAATTTGATTTTAAAATTTCAGCAATTTACATTGACAAAATCTTAAAAAAGTATGGATTTCCATAATATGGATAAATTTCAACTAACTATTATTTTCAAGTTCTTCAATTCCCATTAAAAACCAAATACAAAACCAAAATTACCAACCCCAACAACCCAAATAAAAGCTTCACCTTTTTACTAGTTTTAGGAATATCCGTTTCGTCTGAAACATTCACTTCAGGATTTCTATCCGTTAAAGAGATAATAACTGCACTAATCATTAAAACAGCAAAAATGTAAAACGAAATCAATAAAAAGTGAGGCCAAACTGGATATTTATCTGCAGGGAAAATCCATAGATATAAAACCCCAACAAACAAACTAAAAGCCGAACCCCAAGAAAGTGTTGCATTTACAGCCTTTTTGGTGGTGCGTTTCCAGAAAACACTCAAAAGGAAAACAACAGATAACGAAGGCGCCAGAAAACCTAAAACTGCCTGAAAAATGTTGAATAAATTCTGCCCTTTGATATTGTCAATCGCAACGGCAATTAGAATCGCAAATACACATCCAGCGGCAATCGTCAAACGACCAATTTTAATCTGATCCTGAATCGTCGCTGTTGGGTTGATTTTCTTTACATAAATATCATTCGTAAAAACGGTGCTCAAAGCATTTAATGAAGAACCAATTGTTCCTACCAAAACCGCAATCATCACACAGATTACCAAACCGTTCATGCCGCTTGGGAAAAGGTTTGTAACCATGGTCATATAAGCCAAATCTGAATTGCTTCCTAATTCTGGGTATAATGCATAACACAAAATCCCAGGTAAAATAAACAACGGAAGCGCCATCACTTTCAGCCATCCAATAAAATTAACTCCAAGCTGTCCTTGTTCTAGGTTTTTCGCACCTAAAACACTCTGCACCATCGATTGATCGGTACAGAAAAAAGCAACAGCCGCTACAGGATATCCTAACAAAATAGCCGGCCACGGATAACTCGCATCGTCAGAAGGGCGAACTAAATTCCAAAAATTCGATGGTGTTTTGGCAATTAAAACATCGATTCCGCCTAATTTTTGTAAACCTAAAAAGGAAAGTGTAAGGGAAACTACAATCAACAAAATCATCTGAAAAACATTCACTTTTGCAATTGCTTTTAATCCTCCAGCGAAAGTGAAAATTCCAGAGAAAATCACTAAAACCGTAACGCTCTGCCACATCGGAATTCCCAAAATCTGACGAACTAGAACGCCTCCACTAAATAATCCTAATGACAACCAGCTTACTAATATTTTTACTAAAGCATACCAAGCGAGAATATTCTGTGTACTGTCGCCATAACGTTTCCCCATATATTCGGGCATTGTGCTTACTTTGCTCGCAATATATCTTGGCGCAAAAACCATCGCCAAAAGCAATAAAAACACAAAAGCGTACCATTCGAAATTACCCGCTACAATTCCCGTAGCGTAACCAATACTCGCAAAAGCCAATAGTGACGACGGCCCAACGTTGGTTCCCCACATATTAAACCCGATGCTGTACCAGTTTAAAGAATTTCCAGCAAGAAAAAGCGTTTCGTTTTTCTTTCTCTGCTTCATACTTACCACATATCCAATGACTAATAAAGCCACCAAATAACCCGCAACAATTACAAAATCGAGCGTGGTTAATTTATCGTAGATACTGTTCATAGTCCGTATTCATTAAGAATATCGGCAATTTTAACCGGCATTCCTGTTTGTAGCGATTTATCCATTGCTTGTAACAAAGCCACAGTTCCAATTCCTTCTTCCATATTTGGATAAGCTTCAAAACCTTGCTCAATGCTGTCGACAAAATATTCCAAATAATTCTGATATTCACCGCCATGATGACTTTGTCCTTCAAAACGGAAATAATATTTAATCGTGCTGTCGCCCCAAGTAACCACTTTTTCTTCACCTGTTTTATCTGTAATCGCATAACGCAATTCGTGATAATCAGCCTGACTTGCTCCTTCTGTTGCTCGTAGAATTGTACTCATGCCGCTGTCACGTTGCGCTGGCTGAGTCGGTGAAGTGTAAACACCGCTTACTCTAGCAATTCTTCCATCGGTTGCTTTAAAGATAAAATGCATTGTATCTTCATTCTTCAATCCTGCCGATTGTCCGTTACTACTTATCATTCCGTATCCCATTACTTCCTGAATATTTGGCAAATACCATCTGATAAAATCTACAGGATGACTCAAACCTCCGTACAGCCATTTAAATGATTGTAAAAGCGACCATTCTTTCTTTAAAAACCATCTATGATCGGCGTGGTATTGCGCTTCAATTGTAATTAAATCACCTATTAAACCTGCTTCGTAATCAGCTCTTTGTCTTTTGGCTGGTTCAAAGAAACGAGAACTTTGCCCGATAAAAACTTTCTTCCCTGTTGATTTGCTTAGTTCTAAAAGTTCCTTTGCATCCGAAAGATCATCAATAAATGGCTTTGTACAAACTACATGTTTTCCACTTAATAAAGCCTGTTTTACATGTTGCGCATGCAAATGATCTGGCGTATAAATCGCAATAATATCAATCGAAGCATCGTTTAGTAAATCGTCGTAATTGGTGGTGTACGAATGAAAATCGAATTCTTTTGCTCGTTGTTTACACAATTCTTCGTTTCGGTCGCATATTTTAACGAGTTCTAGTTTTGAACTTTCTATAGCTGCTGACATTGTGCTTCGTCCTTCTCCAAGTCCTAGAATGGCTATTTTTAACATTGGTGGTTAGTTTAGATTATTAGTTTTTTTTTAGCCACGAATTCACGAATTATTTTTTTACAATCTAGATGTAATATTAATTCGAATTATTCGAATTAATAATCGAAAAGATTTTAAAAAGAAAATTCGTGAATTCGTGGCTATCTCTCTTTATTTCGTTTCTACTTTGTTTAAGAAAATCCAGGTTTCGTCTGGTTTTGCGCCTTCAATTCCTGATTGGTATTTTTTCATTAAGGCGTTCCATTGATCTACTCTTGGGTTATTTTCTGTTGTTTTTGGATTTAGTTTGTCCAAATTTTCGCCTTTTGGAATACTGATAACCAAAATCAATTGTCTTTCATTTTTGAAAACTTGCAATTGCTGAAAATCGGCATTACAGAAACCTTTCGCTACCTCTGGCCATTTTTCGAATTGCGTTTTATGATATTCTACATATTCCTTTTGCAGTTTTTCATCGGCAGGAAGATTCGCAGTTAAAACCACATTTTCCCAATCCGATGCTGGTTTTGAATCTTTACATCTTTCGAAGTTTTGAAAATCGTAAACCAAATCATCATAGATTTTAATTTCTAAAGAAGGAAAAGCACCCGCCAGTTTACGCTTTGTTCTTTCCGGCTGATTCATTTTCCCATAAATCACCAAATGATTTTTCCATTGGTACAATTCCTGACCTACAATTCTGAATCCAACCAAAGTCGATTTGATTTTTTCGATATCAAAATCAGAACCTATCAATTCGATGGCATAAGGTTTTGGCATTTCCTGCAATCCCCATTTTTCATCGATTACAACTTCTTTTTCTAAATCTTTGTAAGGCGCTCTGATTCCTGCGGCATCTTTAATTTTGACACTTACATACGGATCATTGTGCTCCCAGATATTTCCTTTTGGACCATTATGATTTTTCAGGATTTTCTTTTCTGCAATCCAATTGTTTTTAATCGTAAAGCCTTCGCTTCCTTCGTCAGTATACAAATACAGCCATAAAAACGGATCGTGTGCATATGGACTGTTGTAAACTTTATCAATGTAGTTTTCTTCTATTCGGCTGTTTGGCTGAGCAGAAAGCGTGTAGATTCCCGAAACATCATGCAAATGTTTGGCATAATGATGAATTTTATTTCCTAGAATTTTATTGTTTTGCATCACATTAGGTGTGTGCGTCCAACCCCAGCCCATTGCGATTCCTGAGTATGATACATCCGAAATTTCGTTGTGTTCAATCGTAATATTTCGAACAAAACCAGCGCTGATTCCAAGAGTTCCCCAATCTTCGTTGGTTACGTTGGTGATTAAATTATCCGAAATCACTTCATCAGAACACATTTCTCTTTCGTCTTTTATTATTAAAGGCAAATGCGCTTCAAAAGCTTCTTCAGAGAAAACACCAACGTTTATGGCACTTCCGCCAATATCTTTAAATAAATTTCCTTTTATAGTATTATGTTTCGTTCCTTTATTTAAATCTAAACCAGTCGAAGACAGATGCTCAAAACGGCACGATTCAAACTGAATATTATTGGCATAATTTACTTCCACCGCAGCGCGAGGTCTTCCAACCCAAGCCTGATTTTCTAAATTGGCCTGATTTGGTGTTCCCGGCTGTTTCAATTTATATGCATCCAACAAATATAATCCTGACTGCAACGGCACATGCCCTTGCTGTGAAGGACGAAGCCAGTTGCTGTACTGAAACGAAATTCCTTTAAACTGAAAATGATGTACAGGAGAATCTATTGTTCCTTTTACTTCCAGAAGATTTTCTAAAACCGGAGCGGTAACTTTAACTGTATTAATATCTTCTCCAGCTCTTGGAACATAATAGATTTTGGCATTTTTTTTATCTAAATACCATTCGCCTGGTTCATTTAAAAGCGAAAAAGCATTGTTTAAGAAATAAGCTGAATTTCCGTTATTTTTAGAAATCCAAGGTGCTGGCCAAGGATGTTCGCTTTGGATTCGGCTCTCTGGTTCTTCAAACGAAAGTTTGGCACTGTCTTTTTGAACTTCGATATTTTTAATTCTAAGATTGGCATTCGACCACCATTGCACAATAAACATTTCCATTCCCGGTTCAAACTTCACCGACTTATCTTTAAACGGAATCCAGCAAGTTTGTGATTCATGATCCCATGACAAGATTCTTTCCATAGATGTTCCAGTCGTATTTTTGGCTCTAACTGCCTTTTTATCGTTGACCCATAATTGTCTGAAATCAATTAAAGTTCCTGCTTTTGTTGGTGCATCTGCCACCCAAACCGAACCTTTTTTTAGTCCGTTAATAACAGTTGTAGATTTTGTCCAGTTTTTAATTTCGATTCCACCGCTTATGATTGGTCTCGCGTTGGCATCAGCTTCGATTGTTGTTGGACTTTCTGGAGTTCCCGAATCTTCTGGTCGTACAAATAGAGGTTCGTTTAAATAATACGTTCCGTTCATTACTATGATTCGTATTCCATCTTTAATCGATGGATCTTTTAATCGGCGAAGTTCTCTGGCTTTTCGCATTGCCATGTGAACCGTTGCCAAAGGATTTTCTTTGGTACCTGAATTTTTATCGTTTCCGTTTTTAGAAACCCAAATTTCGGCGGCACTCATTGAAAAAGTGCTCAAGATCATCAAAAAAAAGATTTGTATTCTGGTAAAAGTAATTAGTAGCATTATTATGATATTGATTTTTTTATGTCCCCAAAATTATTTGCTGTCAATTTAAAACACTATAATTTTTACAAACAAATGTATTTTTAACACTTTTTACAAATAATTGGTCTAATTTATAGGAACATTAAATGATAAGCATCCTGTACCCTCCTGCAATTTTTATTTCAAAAGCATTTTAAAAAAGTATCCTAATAGTTAAAGTGCTTAATTTATGCCTAGATGCAGCGATAAATTGATTTTTTTTAATAGATTTGTGTAATCGATTACATTTAAAGATTATTATTTATAAGAACTTAAATTTTCATATAAATAAAATAAACACCAAAAAATTACTAACAATGAAAATCAACCGACTACAATTTGCCTCTCTTGCACTCGCTCTTTTGATGTGTCTGAGTTCTAAAGACCTTACTGCTCAAAATACCTCAGGCAGTGCTTATCAAAACATTGAGTTTAAAATGTCAAAGATTAACGAACCTGTCATTCCTAACAACAGCGTAAACCTGAAAGACTTTGGAGCTGTAAATGGAGGCTACGTTTTAAATACGAAAGCTTTTGCAGATGCGATTGATGTGCTGTCCAAAAAGGGCGGTGGAAAACTAATTATTCCTCCTGGAATTTGGCTTACAGGTCCGATTATATTAAAAAGTAATATTGAGCTGCATGCAGAAAGAGGTGCTCTGATAAAATTTTCTCCAGACAAAACTTTGTATCCTTTGGTTGAAACCAACTTTGAAGGTTTAAATACTTGGCGCTGTATCTCACCTATTTATGGCAAAAACCTTGAAAATGTTGCTTTTACAGGGAATGGCGTATGGGATGGCTCAGGTGAAGTATGGAGACAAGTTAAGAAAAGTAAAGTAACAGAAAGCCAGTGGAAAGAAGTTATTTCAAAAGGCGGTGTTTTAAATAAAGACAAAACAAGCTGGTATCCATCAGAGGTTTTTATGAATGCCTCAAAAGGTGCTGACCAAAATGTACGTCCTGACTTAAAAACAAAAGAAGAATTTGAAACTATTCATGATTTTCTTCGTCCGGTAATGGTAAGCATTCAAAACAGCAAAAGAGTTTTATTTGATGGTCCTGTTTTTCAGAATTCCCCAGCTTGGAATATTCACCCTTTTATGGTGGAAGATTTGATTGTTCGAAATGTAAGTGTTCGTAATCCTTGGTATTCTCAAAACGGAGACGGACTTGATGTAGAATGCTGTAAAAACGTATTGGTCGAAAATTCAAGTTTTGACGTGGGAGACGATGCCATCTGTATCAAATCTGGAAAAGATAAAGACGGGCGTGAAAGAGGTGTTCCTTGCGAAAACATCATTGTAAGAAATAATATTGTGTATCATGGTCATGGAGGAGTTACAGTAGGAAGCGAAATGTCTGGCGGTGTAAAAAACCTTCATGTCTCTAATTGTACTTTTATGGGAACAGACGTAGGTTTACGTTTTAAAAGTGCCCGAGGAAGAGGCGGTGTAGTTGAAAACATCTTTATTTCAGATGTATTTATGACTGATATTCCGTCTCAGGCTATTTCTTTTAATTTGTATTACGGTGGAAAATCAATAGCTGAAACATTGGAAGAAGGTGGTGATAAAATCGTTAATAAAGCAATGCCTGTAACAGTTGAAACACCTCAATTCAAAAATATTACAATCAAAAATATTACAATAAAAGGTGCTCAGCAAGCAGTATTTCTACAAGGTCTTCCAGAGATGAATTTAGAAAATATTGAAATCACAAACTTAATTGCTAAAGCAGAAAAAGGTTTTTCAATTATTGATGCTAAAGGAATAAAATTAAATAACTTACAATTGGATATTCAGGCTAAAAATGCATTTGAGATTTACAATGCTCAAAATCTTTCTCTAAAAAATGTAGCATTTAATCCTTCTTCTTCAAACACAATTACGATTGCAGGTGAAGCGAGTAAAAACATCGATTTAAGCGGTTCTAATTTATCAAAAACCACTACTGTTGACAAAAGTGTTCCTAAGAAAGCGGTTAAATTCTAATACAAACGTTCTATGTTCAATTCCGTAAACAATTCAAAATTACTGACAGTAACGTTTTGCTTCTTTTCCGTTTTATGTCTAAAGGCACAGACAAATAGCGAAATAAGTACTAAACCTTTTACTGATGGGACTAATCATTGGTATTTTATCAAAGACAAAACGAACATCATTAATCCAATTCCAAATCAGCCGAAATATGCCGAAACGGATTACACTAAAATCGCCGATAATATTCTGTATTTCCAGCGTGACAATGGCGGATGGCCAAAGAATTATGATATGAAAGCCATTCTAACGCCACAGCAAGTTGACAGCGTTGTTAAAACAAAATACATTGAACATACTACTTTTGATAACGAAACGACTTACACTCATATCCATTATCTGGCACAGGTCTATACACTAACAAAAGATTCGAGATATAAAGACGGTTGTCTGCGAGGTATAAATTTTACTTTAAAAGCACAATATCCAAACGGAGGCTGGCCACAATATTATCCGCTGGAAAAAGGATATAGTCGTCATATTACCTTTAATGACGGAGCTTATATGGGAATTATGAATCTCCTAAAAAAGATTGTATACAATGACCCTGATTATGCTTTTATTGATGCTAAAACTAGAAAAAAAGTAACTGTAGCATATCAAAAAGGAGTTGATTGTATTTTAAAAATGCAGATTAAAGACAACGGAAAATTAACAGCCTGGTGCCAGCAACACGATGAAATAACGCTTGAACCAGCGTGGGCTCGTAAATTTGAACCACCAAGCATCTGTAATGCAGAAAGTGTTGATGTTGTTTTATTCTTGATGGATATCGACAATCCAAATGAAAAGATCATTAATGCTATTCAAGGTGCTATAAAATGGTTTCAGGATTCTAAAATCTATAACACAAGAGTTGAAAGTTTTGCTGCTGAAGAAATGGAATCCAAATACAAGAAAATCAAAAATGACGTGAGAGTCGTAAACGATCCAACGGCTCCACCAATCTGGACAAGATATTATGAACTAAAAACGCATAAACCTTTGTTCTCTGATCGTGATAGTGAGTTTTTATATTCTTTAGCCGAAGTAAGTCGTGAAAGAAGAACTGGCTATGCTTGGTATACGGATAAACCTGAAAAGGCATTAAAGAAATATCCAGAATGGCAGAAGAAGTGGGCTCCTGATAATAATGTTTTGAAAGAGTAAAATGGAAAGTTTTATCGTCCAAAGGGAGAAATAACCAGAATCCAATTTTCAAATATAGCCCGTGGTTTCAACCACGGGGACGCAATATTGTCACGTCTCGTATTGTGTTCCCGTGGTTGAAACCACGGGCTATGTTTTTGTCATTTTTGATAATAGGCCAAAGGCCTCAAAGCATCACCATAGGGCAACCCTATGAATTGATATAGAACAGCATAATAAAGCCCTGAAAGGGCGTAAGCAATTACATGACGATTAATGCTTACGCCCTTTCAGGGCTTTTATCACTCTGTATTCTTCGTTATCACTGGGCGTTGCCCAGCGTTCATGATGTGAGCCTTTCAGGCTCTTATAATCTATGAGCTAACTCATAACTTATAAAACTCCTTCGCATTCTCAAACCAAATCTTATTTTGGTCTTCAATAGAAAACTTAGAAATATAATCTTCTAAAGTTTTTACTACTTCATGATAATCCGAAGCAACATTGAGAACTGGCCAATCTGATCCGTACATTAATTTATCAGCTGAGAAGTTTTCAAAAACTATATCTAAATATGGTTTCAAATCTTCTTGTTTCCAATTTTTCCAGTCGGCTTCTGTGACCATTCCAGAAATTTTACACCAAACGTTGTCGTATTTTGCAATTTCTTCTATTCCTTTTTTCCAAGAATCAATGCTTCCTGATTTAATATCTGGTTTCGCAATATGATCGATTACAAACTTTTGATTTGGAAAATCTTTAACCAAACGTATTGCGGCCGGAAGTTGTCTGTGAAAAATTAAAATATCGTAAGTATAATTGAATGGTTTTAAAGCTTTGATTCCTCTTCTGAATTCCTCACCATCCATAAAATCATCTGGTTCTCCTTGCACAACATGTCTGAAACCTTTCAGTTTTTTTTGATCTGAAAAGAATTGTAAACGTTCTTCAATGTTTTCATTTCGTAAATCAATCCAGCCTACAACTCCTTTTATAAAATCATTTTTAGAAGCTAAATCCAATAAAAATTGAGTTTCTTCTTCCGATTGGCTTGCCTGAACTGCGACACAGCCTTCAAACTGATTTTCTTTTAATAACGGCTGTAAATCTTCAGGAAGAAAATCTCTTTGAATATTCTGCATCGTTTCATCAATCCAACTGTCTCTAACGGGATCAAACTTCCAAAAATGCTGATGGGAATCTACTCTTTTACTCATAACTTTTTAATTAACATCGCTGATTAAAGCACGGTCTAAATGTACGTAACCTCCGTCCACAAAAACAAATTGTCCAGTAGTATGCGATGATTTTTCAGAAATGATGAAAAGAGCTGTATCCGCTATTTCTTCTGTTTTCGTCATTCGGCTTTCTAACGGAATCGTTTTACTAATTTTTTTCAAAACTGCCTCTCCATCTGGCAATGTTTTAATCCAATCTTCGTATGCTGGCGTATAACTTTCGGCAATGATAATCGCATTTGAACGGATTCCGTACTGAATCAAATCTACTGCCCATTCTCTTGTTAAGCCTAAAACTCCTCCTTTCGCTGCGGCGTAACCCGAAGTCCCACCCTGACCTGTTAAAGCGACTTTTGAACCAATGTTTAAAATATTTCCTTTTGATTCTTTTAAATACGGAAGCGAATATTTAGCTAAAAGAAAATAACTTACCACATTCAATTTCAAAGAATTCATAAATTCCTCATAAGAAGAGTCTAATCCTGCACCGTCATTCACGCCAACATTATTAATTATAGCATCAATTCTTCCATATTTTGCTCCGATTACTTTTACAGCATTTTCTATCGCAACTGGATCAGTTACATCGGTCTGTACAAATAGTGAATTAACACCTCTTTTTTGAAGTCTTTCTGCGTATTCGAAACCTCTTGCATTTCTGTCAACTAAAACAGGAATTGCACCTTCATCTGCCAATCTGTTGATTATTGTTTCTCCAATACTGCCTTCTTTTCCAGCCGAACCAGAAACGACAACTATTTTGTTTTTTAAGTTTAAATCCATTTTTGTGGTTATTTAAGATTCATTTTTAAACACATAGAAACATAGTTTTGGAACCGCATAAAGGCGTTTCACTTGCATTAATTCACATAGTTCTATGTGTTAGAAACTAGTTTCTTTCTATTCTCTTTCGAGAAACAAAAAAATCTATGTTTCTATGTGTTTTAAAAAAATTATTCTATTTCAATCAACGCCTTAATTACATTATTTTTAGGGTCAATCAAATTCCCAAAATCAGCAATCATTCCATCAAAATTAGTCCTGTGCGTAATGTATTTCTTCGGATCGATTTTCCCTTCTTTCAGACATTTCATTACATATTCGAAATCTTCAATTGTGGCATTTCTGCTGCTCATTAAAGTTGATTCTCTTTTGTGGAAATCAGGATGACTAAAACTCAATTCTCCTTTTTGAAGTCCAACCAAAACAAATCTTCCACCATGCGAAATATAATTGAAAGCACTGTTCATCACCTTCTGATTTCCAGTAGCATCAATAACTACATTCGCCATATCTCCATTGGTTAATTCAGCTAATTTTTGAGCAACGTCATCGTTTAACGGATTAATCGTTTCGTCTGCCTGTAATTGTTCTTTACAAAAATTCAATCTGTAATCATTAATATCCATAACAATTACTTTTGCTCCAGCAATTTTAGCAAACTGAATCAAACCAATTCCGATTGGTCCTGCACCCATTACCAAAACCGTATCCGTTGGTCTTACAGCTGCTCTTCTAACGCCATGCGCTGCAATAGCTAAAGGTTCAACCAAAGCCAATTCATCATAATCTAATCCCTGACCGTGAAGTAAATATTGTTCTGGAATCGAAACATATTCAGCCATTCCGCCATCAATATGAACGCCGAAAACTTTGATATTTACACAGCAATTTGTCAACCCGTTTCTACAGGCAACACATTTTCCGCAGTTGAAATACGGAATAAACGTTACTTTGTCTCCTGGTTTAAAACCTGTCGCATTTCCCTTTACATATTCTGCCGCCAATTCGTGACCTAAAATTCTTGGATATTCAAAATACGGTTGTGTTCCGCCAAAAGCGTGAATATCAGTTCCACAGATCCCGATTCTTTTAATTTTCAATAAAACTTCACCTTCTTTTGGTTCAGGAATACTGGTTTCTTTTAGTAAAAATTCCTGCGGTTTTTCGCAAACAATATATTTCATTATTTATGTTTTGTTTAAATTTCTAATTGGACGCGGATGAAACGGATTTACTTCGTAAAACGCGGATTATAACGGATCTTATTTTTTAGAAAATTGATGGAAAATCCGTTAAATCCGTGTCTTCGCGATAGCGAATCAGTTTTATCCGCGTTACGATTCGTTACTATAATAACAGATAGTTATATTACTTTTTATAAGCTACAGCCTTTTGTTTGCTAGTTCCTAAACCTTCAATTCCAAGCTCAATAACATCACCCGCTTTAATGTAAATCGGATCCGGTTTTATTCCTAAACCAACTCCCGGAGGTGTTCCCGTACTGATGATATCGCCCGGAAGCAAAGTCATAAACTGACTTAAATAATGCAATAAATAAGGAATTTTGAAAACCAAATTTAAGGTATTGCTGTCTTGGTATTTTTTACCGTTTACCGTCAGCCACATCTTTAAATTATCGACATCTGCTATTTCCTCTTTTGTTGCCAAAAATGGTCCAAGAGGCGCAAAAGTGTCACTTCCTTTTCCTTTTGCCCATTGTCCACCACGTTCCAATTGAAAAGCTCTTTCGCTGTAATCATTCAACAAAGCATATCCGGCCACATAATCCAAGGCATCTGCTTCTTCAACATAACTTGCTTTTTTTCCAACGATAAAAGCCAATTCTACTTCCCAATCTGTTTTTTCACTATTTTTCGGAATAATCAAATCATCATCTGGCCCACACAAAGAAGTTGTCGATTTGAAGAAAATAATAGGTTCTGTCGGAATCGGTGCGTTGGTTTCTTTGCAGTGATCGATATAATTCAATCCAATACAGATAATTTTTGAAGGACGAGCCACAGGCGAACCCAAACGTACCGAAGCATCTACTTCGGGCAAAGTTGGATTGCTTTCTAATGCTTTTTGCAGTTTTTCTAATCCGTTTTCTTCAAAGAAACTTTCGTTAAAATCGGTTACAATCGAAGAAACATCATATCTTTTTTCTCCAATCAAAACTCCGGGTTTCTCTTTTCCGATTTCTCCAAAACGTATTAATTTCATAATCGTATATTTTTAGTTTTTAGTTTACAATTTGTAGTTATTCTTCATTCATCAATTCAAAATTCTTCAAAAAGGGCATAGCAAAATTAATAAATGTAAAAACCACAATTACAAAAATACTTTTTAAAAATTAATATCCGAGCTATATTTTATTTTCCGTCATTGAAAATGACTAAACTTTAAATTTTTATAACATTTTTTAGATGGTTTGTAAAAATTCTGTCACTAATTATTCTTTTATGTAAAAAAGATTTCTTAAAAAGTGCGGATTCCTTGTTCATTTAAATCTTATTTCTACTTTTGTAATTGTAAGTTTTACATTTATTATTTCAATCGATTTCACTACCCAAAATTCCTATACAAAAAATGATAAAATTAAAAGGCATAACTTGGAATCATACAAGAGGTTTGCTTCCTATGGTTGCCACATCGCAGCGTTTTACTGAACTACATCCTGAAGTTGAAATTTCTTGGGAGAAAAGAAGCTTACAAGAATTTGCCGATGCTTCTATCGAAGACTTAGCCAAAAGATTCGATTTATTGGTTATCGATCATCCTTGGACAGGTTTTGGAGCGCAGACCAAAGCGATTCTTCCGTTATCTGATTATTTATCAAACGAATATATTAAAGACCAAGAAATTAATACCGTTGGAAAATCATACGGAAGTTATGTTTTTCACGACAAATTATGGGCATTGCCAATTGATGCTGCAACTCCGGTTGCCTCTGCCCGCTTGGATATTTTGGAAAAAAACAATTTAGAAGTTCCAAAAACTTACGAGGATTTATTGGCTTTAGCGAAAAAAGGTTTAGTTGCTTTTGCAGGAATTCCGGTTGATGTTTTAATGAGTTTTTACATGTTTTGCTGCAGTTTAGGCGAAGCGCCTTTTCTTTCAGAAGAAAAAGTGATTTCTGAAACAACAGGAATAAAAGCCCTTCAAATGTTTAGAGAATTGGCACAATTGATTGATTCTGCAAACTTTAATAGAAATCCAATTCAGGTTTATGAGGCAATGGTAAATTCAAACGAAATTGCGTATTGTCCGTTTGCTTATGGTTATTCTAATTATTCTCGCATTGGCTACAGCCAAAACCTTTTACATTTTTATGATTTAGTAAAATTGAATGATAATCCAATGATTTCTTCTTTGGGCGGTACTGGATTAGCAGTTTCTTCATTCAGCGAACATATTGAAACTGCCATAAAATATGCTGAATTTACTTGTTCATCACAAGTTCAGCAGAATATTTATACCGATAATGGCGGTCAGCCTGGGCATTTGCAAGCTTGGAAAAGCGACAGAATTAATGCCGTGACACATAATTATTTCAAAAATACACTTCCTGCTTTAGAACGCGCTTTCCTTCGTCCGAGATATTATGGCCACATGTATTTCCAAGATCATGCTGGAGATGTGGTTCGCAATTATTTGATGAATGGCGGAGACGAATTAAAAGTGTTGGAAGAAATGAATTCGCTTTACTCGGAATCTTTAAAAATCCAGACCGTATGAGACCTTTAGAAGGATTAATTGTTCTGGAATTCTGTCAGTTTCTCGCTGGACCTTCAGCTGGATTAAAACTAGCCGATTTGGGCGCACGCGTTATAAAAATTGAGCGTCCTCTAAAAGGCGAAGCTTGCAGACAATTAAGTATTAAAGACTTGTTTGTAGATGACAGCAGTTTGCTTTTTCATACCATCAATAGAAATAAAGAATCTTTTGCTGCCGATTTGAAAAATCCTGACGATTTGGTTGTAATTAAAAAACTAATCGAAAAGGCTGATATTATGACACATAATTTCAGACCTGGCGTAATGGAAAAAATCGGTTTGGATTTTGAAAATACATTGGCTATTAATCCGAAGATTATATACGGAACCATAACTGGTTACGGAAATGAAGGCCCATGGGCAAAAAAACCGGGACAGGATTTATTACTGCAATCACTTTCCGGATTAAGCTGGCTGAGCGGACGCAAAAGTCAAGGCCCTGTTCCTTTTGGTTTGGCTGTAGCCGATTTAATGTGCGGAAATCATTTTGTACAGGGAATTTTGGCAGCACTTCTAAAAAGAGCTAAAACCCAAAAAGGTGTTTTGGTTGAAGTGAGTCTGCTGGAATCTATTTTGGATGTACAATTTGAAGCGATTACTTCTTTCTTAAATGATGGCGGTCAATTGCCTGAACGTGGCGATATTAAAGGAAGTGCACATGCTTTTTTAAGTGCTCCTTACGGCGTTTACCCAACTCAGAACGGTTATTTATCATTGGCAATGGGTGATTTGATTTTCATTGGAAAAACCTTAGGATTGGATTTAAACGCTTTCGCGGATAAACATCTTTGGTTTGAAAAAAGAGATGAAATCAGAACGATTTTAAGCGAAAGAATTAAAACCCAAACTTCTGATTACTGGATTGAAATCCTCCAAAAAGAAGGCATTTGGTGCGGCAAAGTTTTCAACTACGAAGAATTAGACAGTCAGCCTTTTGTAAAGGAATTACAGCTGAAACAAACTGTAAAAAATACCGAAGGCGAAACTTTAGTTACAACGAGAAGTCCAATTCAATTAGACGGTGAAATTTTATTAAGCGAAAAAGCTGCTCCAAAAGTAGGACAAGACAATTTGAATATACACGAAGAATTCATTCAAGCTAAATAAAACTCAACAGATTAAATTAAAATCTGTGTAAATCTGCTTTTATCTGCACAAATCTGCGTGAAAAAATCTATGCGCAAAAGGTATTTTACGCAGATTTAAAAAGATTTTAGCAGATTAAAATAGATTTTAATTGTTGAAAATAAGGATTAAACAAAAAAACGGTTAAACAAAAAAATGAAACCATTAGAAGATTATTTAATTGTAGATTTCAGTCAGTTTCTTTCGGGGCCGTCGGCGAGTTTGCGTTTGGCTGATTTGGGAGCGCGCGTAATAAAAATTGAAAAACCGGGAACGGGAGATATCTGCCGTACTTTATATACTTCTGATTTGATTATGAACGACGAATCGTCTGTTTTTCATACCATCAACAGAAACAAAGAATCTTTCGCAATTGATTTTAAACAGCCAGAGGAACTTCAAAAACTAAAAAAATTATTAGCAAAAGCCGATGTTGTGATGCATAATTTCAGACCTAGCGTTATGGAGCGCATTGGTTTGAGTTATGATGATGTAAAAAAGATTAATCCGAATGTGATTTATGCTTCGATTTCTGGTTTTGGAGAACATCCAGATTTAAAAGATTTACCGGGTCAGGATTTGCTTTTACAATCTTTAACTGCTTTGACTTGGCTGAGCGGTAATCAAGAAGATGGACCAGTTCCAATGGGATTATCAATTGTAGATATGCTTGCTGGAGCGCATTTAGCTCAAGGAATTTTAGCTGCATTATACCGAAAAGCAACGCATAATATCGGCGCACAAATTCAAGTCAGTATGTTGGAATCGGCATTTGATTTTCAGTTTGAAACGATTACCACTTTCTTTAATGACGGAGGTGAATTGCCTGTTCGAACTAAAACCAACAATGCCCACGCTTATTTGGGCGCGCCATACGGTATTTACAAAACGAAAAATGGTTACTTGGCATTGGCGATGGGATCGATTCCTGTTTTGGCTTCTTTGCTAAAATGCGATGCTTTATTACAGTTTCCTGAGAATAAATTTACACTTAGAGACGACATAAAAAATATTCTTGCCGATCATTTACAGACGCAGGAAACACAGTTTTGGCTTGATATTTTAGAACCCGCAGATATTTGGTGTGCAGGAGTTTTAAATTACCAGCAGTTGTTTGCTGAAGATGGATTCAAGGTTTTGAATTTTACGCAGCAAGTCGAAATGCTTGACGGTTACACATATAAAACAACACGCTGTCCGATAAAAATTGACGGAGAATATCTGACTTCTGGAAAAGGTTCGCCGAAACTGGGGCAAGACAATGAGAAAATTAGTAAAGAATTTATAGACTGCTGATGGAAAAAATTAGAATCGCCGTTCGAAAATTCGATCCGTTCGAAAGTACACTTCAAAAATTGTGGGATGCTTTCTGCCTTCACAACAATATCAAAATGGAAGCAGAAATGATTCCGATGGAACTTCATGATCTTTATGAAACTACTATTTCTGAAAAAGGTTTAAAAGAAGGAAAATGGGATATTGCCCATATCAACACCGATTGGATTTTTGATGCTGTGAACGAAAATGCAGTTCTAAATTTATTTTCTTTGATTGGAGAAAATCCGCCAGAAAATTACCCTTTCGGATGGCATAAATCGCTTCTGCATTTACAAAAATTAAGCAACGGCATTTTCGGACTTCCTTTTCATGATGGCCCAGAATGTTTGATTTACAGAAAAGATTTATTCGAAAACGAAACGGAAAAAGAGCATTTTAAAAAACAATTTGGTTATGAACTTTCCACACCAAAAACCTGGTCGGAATTTGCAGAAATAGCAACCTTTTTTAATCGTCCTGAACAAAATTTATACGGCTCTGTTTTTGCCAATTATCCAGACGGACATAATATGGTTTTTGACTTCTGCCTGCAGTTATGGACACGAGGCGGTTCATTATTAAACAAAAAAAATCAGATTGATATTCATAATGAAACAGCTATAAAAGCATTGGATTTTTATAGAAAAATGGTCAATGATGCAACTGCGGTTCATCCAAAATCGAGAGAATTTGGTTCTGTTGAAGCTGGTTTGGCTTTCGCCGAAGGGCAAGCTGCAATGGCCATAAACTGGTTTGGATTTGCTTCTATGGCAGAAGTAATTGAAGAATCGAAAGTAAAAGGGAAAATCGACATCACTTCCCTCCCATCCGATCCCGGTCATAAAACAGCTTCTTTGAATGTATATTGGCTGTATACCATTGGTTCTGGGAGCAAACACAAAAAACTGGCTTACGATTTTCTACGTTTTGCCACAACGCCAGAAAGCGACAAATTATTGACAACCGAAGGCGGAATCGGATGCCGAAAATCGACTTGGAAAGATGAGGAAATCAATACTTTAATTCCGTTTTATCATAAACTGGAAATGCTTCACGAAAATGCATTGACGCTTCCACAAACCCCAATCTGGCCAAAAGTAGCCGAATTAATTGATGGAGCAGTTTTAAAAGCGATAGAAACTGATATTTCATCAGCTATAATTTTAGAAGAAACTCAGGAAAAAATTAAAGAATTAAGTCAAGGAACAACATTACACATCTCTGTCAAAAATTAAAATGGACAGGCTTAATTTCAAAATATAGAACAAATGAATATTCCCTATAAACCTTTACTTCCCCAAACAGAACAGCCCATTGTAATTATTGGAGCGAGCGGTATTGTAAAAGATGCGCATCTTCCTGCTTATGAAATGGCTGGTTTTAAAGTTTTTGGTATTACCAACAGAACAATCTCAAAAGCATACGATTTACAGAAACAATTCAAGATCGATCATGTTTTTGAAAATATTGCCGATGCCGTTAAAAGTGCGCCTTCAAACGCTGTATATGACATTACAGTTTTACCTGATCAATACATTGAAATTTTGGAACAATTGCCTGATGGTGCTGCAGTTTTAATTCAGAAACCAATGGGAAATGATTTGGCTCAGGCACGCGAAATTGTAGAAGTCTGCGAAAGAAAAAATTTGGTAGCGGCAATCAATTTTCAATTGCGTTTTGCGTCTTTTGTAAGCGCTGCCCGATATTTAATCGATCAGGGAATTATTGGTGAATTATACGATTTAGAATTCAAAGTAACTGTAAATACGCCTTGGGAATTGTTTCCTTTAATTAAAGAACATCCGAGATTGGAGATTCTTTTCCATAGCGTTCATTATATTGACTGCATTCGTTCTTTTCTGGGAAATCCTAAAATTGTAATGGCAAAAACAGCCAAACATCCGCTTAAAAAATTATCTTCAAGCCGATCTACCATTATTTTGGATTATGGCGAAGACAAACATGTTGTAATCAATACGAATCACGATCATCATTTTGGACCAAAACATGAAGAAAGTTATATCAAATGGGAAGGAACAAAAGGTGCTGTTAAAGCAAAAATGGGTTTATTAATGAACTATCCTGACGGTCTGCCAGACGTTTTTGAGTATGCTTTGCCGAAAAAAGATAATGAAAATGAATACGAATGGACAGAAGTGAAACTGGAAGGTTCTTGGTTTCCTGAAGCCTTTATCGGCGCAATGTCCAATCTGATGCGTTACAAAGAAGGTTCTGACTCCATATTGTCTGCCAGTGTTCAAGATGTTTTAGGAACAATGAAAGTTGTAGAAGCCTGTTACGCCAGCAGTAAAAACGGCGGAATTTCTTTTGATGAAGTGTAATTAAAACACTATATTTCAAAACAAAAAAAAACAAATTTCAGTCCATCTCAAAACAAATGTATTTTAGCATTTGATTGAAAGAGCGAGACCGATAAAAAATATCTAAAATATGTATTTTAAATCGACTTTTTTCGAAGATTATCAAATCGACGACAAACGAGTAACTTTAGGCAGAACCATTACAGAAACTGATTTTGTAGTTCACGCCGGACACACCGGAGATTTCTTCCCACACCACATGGACGAAGAATGGTGTAAAACGCAACCATTCGGACAAAGAATCGCTCACGGAACGATGGTTTTTGCCATCGGAATCGGATTAACCGCTTCAGAAATAAATCCTGAAGCTTTCTCTAGAGGATACGATAAAATGCGTTTTGTAAAACCTGTTCATATTGGTGACACAATTCATTCAGAAGTTACTATTTCTGAAAAAGGAGAAGCCAAAAATCCAGAAATGGGAACCGTAACAGAACACGTAGAAATCATCAACCAACGCGGTGAAGTCGTTTTGGTATGTGATCATTTACTTTTAGTGAAGAAAAAATAATTTTTCTTGAAGTGACAAAGAGACAAAGTTGCAAAGTGACAGAGGTTTCTACACTTTGAACCTATGATTTTTTTGCCACTTGACCTTTAATAAAAAAACAACACCAAAGAGACATGAGTTAAAAAAAACTTTGAGCCTTTGTCTCTCTGTCACTTTGAACCTAAAAAATAACAAAAAACTATCTAAACCATGCAAATTACAAACCAAGCCGGCGATCAACATGAAGTGCCGACAGAAGGCGGAAAAGGAAATCAGTACCTTTTGCCTTTTATTCTCGTTACCTGCCTATTCTTTCTTTGGGGAATGGCCCACAACTTAGATTCTGTTTTGATTCCGCACTTGAAAAAAGCGTGTGAATTGAATAATCGTCAATCTACTTTAATTGATACTTCGGTGTTCTTTGCTTATTTTATAATGGCGATTCCTGCGGGAATGCTGATTAAAAGATTTGGTTATAAAAACAGTATCATAACGGGATTATTAGTTTTTGCTGCAGGAGCATTTTTGTTTGTTCCAGCAGCTAATAGCAGAACTTACGAATTATTCTTATTTGCTCTATTTGTAATTGGTTGTGGTTTAACAATCTTAGAAACAAGTGCAAATCCATACGCAGCAATACTAGGACCTGCAGAGTCTTCTTCTAAAAGATTAAATTTAGCGGCTTCATTCAACGGATTAGCGGCAATGGTTGCCCCTATTGTTGGTTCATTATTTATTCTTTCAGGAACCAATCATACGCCAGAACAAATGGCTGCAATGCCTGAGGCTGAAAAAGCGGCTTATTTATTAGGCGAGGCAGCTTCTGTAAAAATGCCTTATATCGTTTTGGGAAGTATTTTAGTTTTAGTTGCTATTATTTTCTATTTCGTACAATTGCCTTCAATGAAAGCAACTCATGCTGAAGCTGAAATTAAACCAGGATTTTTCTCTGTTCTAAAATTCAGACATTTAAGCTGGGGAGTTATCGCTCAGTTTTTCTATGTTGGAGCACAGGTTTGTATTACAAGTTTCTTTATTCGTATTGCACAGCAAGGCGCTGGATTAGACGAAAAAACAGCCGGATATTATTTAGGAGTTTACGGTTTTCTTTTTATGGCAGGACGCTTCATTGGGACTTTCTTTTTACGTTTTGTAAAAGATTATGTTTTATTATCAATCTATTGCGTAATGAGTACATTACTTTGCTTGGTTGCTATTTACGGTTCTGGAATCGTAGTCATTTACGCTCTTGGCGGAATTGGATTTTTTATGTCGATTATGTTCCCAACTATTTTCTCTTTAGGAATTAAAGGCTTAAAATCTAATACTGAAACCGGTTCTTCTTGGTTGGTAATGTCAATTGTTGGTGGTGCTATTATTCCTTACGGAATGGGAACTTTGATTGATATGAATCATGATGATATTCAGTCGGGATATATTATTCCTTTAGTTTGCTTTTTAATTATTCTTTCTTTTGGAGCTTTTGGTCATAAAGTAAAAACGGTTTCGGAATAGTTTTTAGCCACAGATTATTTGGATTAAAAAGATTTTTTTAGCCACGAATTAGACTAATTAGCACAAATTTATTTTTTAATAAAAATATTTAAATATCAATTGCCTCCAGCTTTAGCTGGAGGTTTTTTGTTTATTGTAAATAAAAAGGCTTTAGCCAAACTTTTCGCTTAGTTTGGCTAAAGCCAACAAATCCAACATCTATTAACCTCCAGCTAAAGCTGGAGGCAATTTATGTTAGCTACTAATTATATCCCCTTGGTTGAAACGGGCTATGTTGAAATATATGATGATAAAATAATGATGTTATTTTTTATAAAACCAAAAAACGCCTCCAAAAGTGGAGGCGTTTTCATTTAGTCATTTTATGAATTAACGGTGTTTGCCGTTTCCGTGATCGTGGTTTTTGGAGTTGTTTTTTCCTTTATTACCTTTGTCCTTTCCGTAATGATTTCCGTTGTTTCCTTTTGGTTTTTCGCCTCTGTTTTTCTGAGGTTTTCCAACATAACCTTTCGGATAAGATTTTATATGTTTAGAATGATAATAATAAGGTGAATCTCCTCTATAATCTGTCAAAACAACTTTGTAGCCTGAATACAAATCATAGTTTCTGTATCTTGAAGGAAGTCTTTTTTCACGGATCCATTTACCTCCATTGTCGTAGATAAATACACTTTGATTTACATCATAATATACATCGATATCTGGCAGGTAATAATATCTGCTGTCATCGTAACCTTGCGGTCCCCAATTTGGTGGTGTTCCAATATTTACATTGATTGATACTTGCGCTTGGGCGAAAAAAACACTCATAAAGAGTACTGAGGCGAATACTAATTTTTTCATGATCTTTAGTTTTAAATATTTATTTTAGTAGATAGCAATCGAAATTAGTGCCAATATTTAAACATATCGCATTCATTATACAGAACCATGAAAGTAATCGACGAATAGTACTTTTCAGCCGACATACATTCAATAAAAAAACGCCCCATTTCTGAGGCGTTTTATAGTCATGTTTTTATTTAAATTAAGTGATCATCAAATGATCTTGATCGTGGGAACTTAAAAGTATATTTTTATAATTTTTAACCGTGTCAAAGGTAAATGCAATTCTATAATAATAAATAATTTATTAGACGAAAGGTGCAATTATTCCGACAAACGGTAAGATTTAATAAATTAAAGTTTTTTTACTTCCAACCTCCACCTAAAGCTCTGTATAAATTAACCACAGCTTGTAACTTCTGCAAATTATCATTGATCCCGCTTAACTGAGCGGCCAAAAGATTTTGTTCTGAAGTCAATACATCAGTATAATTAGTTGCTGAACTATATTCCAAAAGCTGTTGTGTGAAATCAACTGCTTTCTCTAAAGCTTCAATTTGTTTTTGTCTTGAATCTTCTTTTTCAACCGCCATTTCATAAGAATACAAAGCATTAGAAACTTCCTGACCTGCTATTAAAAGAGTTTGCTGGAAATTATTATAGGCTTGTAATTGTTGCGACTGGGCTGTTGTCAATCTCATTTTATTCAATCCTTGATTAAAAATTGGCTGTGTCAAACCTCCAATAATAGAATAAAAAATCGAATTGCTGAAAAAGTCTTTCAATTCTAAATTAGAAAAACCTGTACTAGCAGTAAGCGTTAAACTTGGATAGAAATAAGTTTTCGCCAAGTTGGTAGATTCAAAAGCAACTCTAAAATTAAACTCCGCCTGACGAACATCTGGACGATTTTCTAATAATTGAGCTGGCATACCTAAAGCGATTTTTTCAGGAATAATCTGAGTTCCTAATTCTCCTCTGTCAATTGGCCCTGGCGCTTGTCCCAACAAAATATTCAATGCATTTTCAGTTTCACGGATATTCTGTTTCAAATCTGGAATCAAAACTTCTGCCGCATGCTGATTGGCTTCACTCTGAACAACTGCTGCTCCTGTTACAATAGCACCTTCTTTTAAAGCTTTGATTGTCTCTACATTTTTAATACGGCTTTCTAATGTTGCCTGGGTAATTTTAAGTGATTTATCATAAGCCAGAAGTGCAAAATAATTATTTGCAATATCTGCAATCAATTGTGTCTGAATGGCTTGTTTTGCAGCATCAGTTGCTAAATAAGTTGCTAAAGCCGCTCTTTTGGAACTGCTTAATTTACCCCAAACATCCAGTTCCCAAGAGGTACTTGCCCCTAATTTATAGGTTGTGGTTAAAGTATTGATATTAATTCCTGCCGGAAAGTTAAGTCCCGCTTGTGATTGCTTGTTATGAGTAGCGCTTGCGTCCAATTGTAAAGTTGGGTAATAAGCTAATTTGCTCTGACGCAGAGAAGCTCTTGCTTGCACAATATTTTCAATTGCATTTTTCAGATTCAGGTTTTGATCTAAACCTTTCTGAATTAAAGCGTTCAATTTCTCATCTTTAAAAACACTCTGCCAAGGCATAGTAGCAATCGTAGTCGAATCTGTAGAAGATTGATCACGATACAGCTGGTCTGTTTTTAAAGTTGTGGGACGTTCGTATTTCTTGGTAACGGAGCACGCACTTAAAAGTGCGGCCGTCATTACCATTAGAATATATTTATTTGAACTATTAGTCATTTCTTTCTTAATTAAATTTTACTCTTTGTGAGCTTCTAATACATGAATTTCGTCATCATCATCATCATCATCATCATCATCGTCATAACCGTCTTTTGCTGGCCCGCTTATTTTTTCTTGTAAATTTTGGAAAATGATAAACAGAACCGGAATAACAAATACTCCCAAAATAGTTCCAATCAACATACCTCCTACTGCGCCTGTACCAATCGATTTGTTACCAACAGCTCCCGCTCCAGAAGCAAACATCAATGGAACAAGTCCCAAAATAAAGGCAAATGAAGTCATCAAAATTGGACGTAAACGTGCTACAGCTCCTTCAATTGCTGCTTGAACAACTGGCAACCCTTTACGTCTTCTGTCCAAAGCAAATTCGACAATCAAAATACCGTTCTTGGCGAGAAGTCCAATCAACATGATTAAGGAAATCTGCAAATAAATATTACTATTCAATTTGAAAATAATCGAGAACAAATAAGCTCCAGCTAATCCAAACGGAATTGACAATAATACTGCAAAAGGAAGAATATAACTTTCGTACTGCGCGCTTAATAAGAAATAAACGAATACCAAACATAATACGAAAATGAATATCGTTTCACTTCCCGAAGCTAATTCCTCACGCGTTAATCCAGAGAATTCATAACCATAACCTGCTGGAAGATTTTCTGCTGCCACTTCCTGGATTGCTTTAATCGCATCTCCAGAACTATAACCTGGTTTTGGTGCTCCCGTAATCGAAATTGACGTAAATAAGTTAAATCTCGAAATAGATTCTGGTCCAAAAACTCTTGTCATTTTTACAAACTCTGTAATTGGTGCCATATTTCCAGCACTGTTACGAACAAAGATTTTATTCAATCCTTGTGTATTCGCTCTAAACTCTGGAGAAGCCTGAACCATTACACGGTATTGTTTTCCGAACTTATTGAAGTTGGAAGCATACAATCCACCATAATAACCTTGCATAGTTGATAGAATGGTATTTACAGAAACTCCAGCATCCTTCGCTTTCGCTAAATTAATATCCATCATATACTGAGGGAATCCAGGATTGAAAGGCGTTGTTGCGTACTGAATTTCTGGACGCTCCGATAACTTCGCCAAGAATTCATTATTTACTTTAAAGAACTCGGCAGTAGTATGTCCTCCTTTATCCTGTAATTGGAATTCGAATCCACCACTTTGTCCAAAACCTTGAATAGTTGGTGGCGAAATAAAGAAGATACTTGCTTCACGAATACCGCTTGTTTTAGCAAAAAGCTGTCCGATCACATCATCAACACTTAAATCACGCTGATCCCAAGGATATAATTTCACGATTACCATACTGTAAGCACTACCTGCTCCAGCTGTAAAGTTCTGTCCAACGATACGAAGCGTATTTTTTACTCCCGGAATAGTTTTCGCAATACTATCAACTCTTTTGGCAATAATATCCGAACGCTCCATAGAAGCTGATGGCGGTAAGCTGATGTTAGCAAAAACAGTTCCCTGATCTTCTGAAGGAACGAAAGCAGACGGCGTAGTTTTCATCATATAAACCAATGCCAAACCAGCAATGATAATAGAAGCCAAAGCAATCCATTTTTTAACAGAAAGGAAACTTACGGAACGTTTGTATCGCTGCGTTACATTATCAAAGGCAACGTTGAATGAAGTATAAAAACGCTGTAAAAAGCTTTTATGTTTGTGATCGTCAGCATGTGGTTTTAATAAAAGCGCACATAATGCCGGACTCAAAGTCAAGGCGTTTACCGCAGAAAGAATAATCGCTACAGCCAGTGTAATACCAAACTGTTTGTAGAAAACCCCTGTTGATCCAGTAATAAATGTTACAGGAATAAATACCGCCGCCATTACTAATGTAATCGAAATAATCGCTCCCGAAATTTCGTCCATCGCATGAATAGTAGCTTTTTTAGCCGATTTATATCCGTCATCGAGTTTGGCATGGACGGCCTCAACGACGACAATCGCATCATCGACCACAATACCAATGGCGAGTACCATCGCAAAAAGCGTCAATAAGTTAATCGTAAATCCGAATAGGTTCAGGAAAAAGAACGTCCCCACAATTGCAACTGGAACCGCAATAGCTGGAATTAAAGTCGATCTAAAATCTTGAAGGAAAATAAAAACTACGATGAAAACTAAAATAAATGCTTCAACTAAAGTGTGAATCACTTTCTCAATAGAAGCGTCTAAGTTTTCGTTAACATCCACCATAATGGTATATTTCATACCCTTTGGAAAACTCTTTGCTGCTTCTTCAATCAATTTTTTAGAATTGATGATTACATCACGTGCATTTGATCCTGGAGTCTGGCTGATTGCCATCGCCGCCGATTCTACACCGTTTGTTTTAATCGTCGATGAATAACTTAAAGATCCTAACTCAACTTTAGCGACATCCTTAAGTCGTAACATCTGTCCATTCCCAACCGATTTGATGATAATTTCCTCAAATTCTTTAGCTGATGTTAAACGTCCTTTGTACTTAATTACATATTGAAACGCCTGATTTCCGTTTTCACCAAATTTACCTGGCGCCGCTTCAATATTCTGTTCAGCTAAAGCGGCCGAAATATCACTCGGAATCAGTTTGTATTGCTGCATTACATCTGGTTTCAGCCAGATTCTCATAGAGTAATCTTTTGCACCAAAAACGGTTACATCTCCTACTCCAACTACACGCTGAATCTGAGGTACAAGATTGATTTTTGCATAGTTTTGAAGAAATGTCTGATCGTAAGCTTTATCATCACTGTATAAAGAGAAAATCAATAAGTTACTGCTCTGGCTTTTGGTTACAGTAACCCCAGCCTGTGTTACCTCTACAGGTAATAAACTTGTTGCTCTGGAAACCCTGTTCTGCACGTTTACCGCCGCTAAATCAGGATTCGTTCCTACTTTAAAGAAAACTTTTATAGAAGCATTTCCGTCGTTTGTTGCTGTAGAAGTCATGTATGTCATGTTTTCTACACCATTAATTTGTTCTTCCAACGGAATTACGATACTTTTAAGTACCACATCCGCGTTGGCTCCGGTATAACTTGCTGCCACGTTTACCGTTGGCGGCGCAATATCCGGATATTGAGAAATCGGTAACTCTATTAGGCCTAAAACACCTAAAATAACGATAATAACAGATATTACCGTTGAGAGTACGGGTCTTTGTATAAACTTTTTAAACATTTCTTTTATTTTAAATCGGCGTAAACTGTTTCCGGGCTTTGATTTTGGGCTTTAATTTCAGTTCCTTCTTTTAGCGAAGCAACACCTTCTAATACAATTTGGTCACCTGCTTGTAAACCGCTTGTTACCACATAATAGTTTCCTGCTGTATTTTCAAGTACTGTGATATTGGCATTTTTAGTTTTACCGTCTTTTCCTAAAACTACGGCAAACATTTTATCCTGAAGCTCAAATGTTGCGCTCTGCGGAATAATAATTCCGTCTTTTACTTCTTTTGGAATACGAACTGTAGTACTGCTTCCGCTTCTGATAATTCCTTTTGGATTTGGGAAACGCGCTCTAACGTTTACCGTTCCTGTCTCTGTATTGATTAATCCGTTTACGGTTTCAATATGTCCTTTTTCATCGTATGCAGAACCATCTGAAAGCAATAAAGAAACTGCTGGCATGCTTTTTAGTTTTTGGTTCAATGAAGCACCTGAATCTTTAGTGAAATTCAATAGTGTTTTTTCGTTCATTGCAAAATAAGCGTACACATTACCGATACTTGAAACTGTTGTTAAAGGCTCTGTAGTATTTGAACTTACCAAACTTCCTAAACGAAATGGGATTGAACCCACAACTCCATTAACAGGACTAGTTACAGTAGTATAACCTAAATTAACTTTCGCATTTACCAAAGCTGCATTGGCCTGTGCCAAAGCTGCCAAAGCCGACTCATAAGTATATTGAGCCGATTCTAAATCGTATTTACTAATGATTCCTTTTTCTACTAAAGGTTTTACTTTATTTACAGCCAGTTTTGCTGCACTTAAATCTGCCTGAGCACTTTTAATACTTGCAGTTGCTGTACGAACTTGCTGCTCATATTCTGGAGCACTGATTTTAAACAAAGGCTGTCCTGCTTTTACTACAGCACCTTCGTCTACAAAAATTTTATCAATATAACCTTCAACTCTTGGACGAATCTCTATGTTTTGCTGTCCCTGAATACTAGCAGGAAAATCGCTGTTTAATGTAGCAGATTCCGGCTGTAATGTCACAGTCTTATACTCTTTTATCTGCGGTGCTCCACCAGCCTGAGCCGACTTGTCATTTTTACCACAAGATGCGATAATAAATGCTGCTGCGAGAATACTTAAAAATGATTGCTTATTCATTGTGAAAAATGTGTGATTATCGATTATATGACAACAAAAGAACTAAAATATAACAAACGAAAATTTTCAAATAGACGAAGAGTGAAAGACAATCGATAAAGGCAACCTTAGAACCGATGGACTTTTTTTAAATATTAAACAAGTGTTTAATTTTTGTCTTATCGGCTCTGAAACGCTTTTTAGAGACTCTAAATCCCTATTGGGCGATTGCCAAAAAATGGTATTCAAATAAAATGTAATATTGCCATAAAATCATAATTTGTAATGACACCAAATATTTTTAGACCCTATTTATTTACCGGATTGCATATTCTTAGCTGGGTATTATTAGGCTTTATCATGTTGTTTTACATGCCATTAACATGGAATGTACTTCTTCCAGGCGCATTCTGGCTCTGGCAGATTATTATATTGTTCTTGTTAATGATTATTTTTTATTCGAATGCTAGAATCATTGTTCCCAAAACCATCTTTAAAGACAATATTTCTCCTTTTATGATTTGGGCTTTGGTCATCATTTTTGCCATGCAGCTTATTGCTTATTTTTATACCTCACAGACCGATCTTCACAATAAAATCAGTTTGATTTTAGGTTTTAAAAAATACCGAAATCCTTATTTTGACAATTACGTTTTAACACTCACTTTGCTGGTTTTAGGAATCAGTACAAGTTGGGCGATGTTACAATATTGGCAGAAAGCCGCACAGCACAAACAGAAATTAGAGCAGGACAAAACAATGGCGGAATTGGCCATGCTTAAAGCACAGATCAATCCGCATTTTTTCTTTAATTCCTTAAATAGCATTTATTCTCTGACTTATACAGATATTGAAGATTCCAGAAATGCACTTCATACCTTAAGTCGTATGATGCGCTATCTACTTTACAGTACTGAAGGCGAAAGAACGACTTTATTAAAAGAAGTTGAATTTCTAAAAGATTTTATTGCTTTAATGAAACTGCGTGCCAACAGCAAATTGACTATTACAACTGAAATTCCTGAAAAAATTCAGGATTATCCAATTGTGCCAATGTTATTATTACCTTTAGTAGAAAATGCATTTAAACATGGTGTTCATGCCACTGATAAAAGCGAAATACACATTAAACTTGTACAAAACGGAACCGATTTAGAATTTGAAGTTGAAAATACTTTCTTCGAAAAGGCTTCTGTACCGGATGAAGGCGGCATTGGTTTAACCAATACCAAAAGAAGATTACATCTGATTTATCCAAATCATCATTTTATGACCTTTGGTGTTACTCCAGATGGAACTTATAAAATTAAATTGAAAATAACTTTAGAGCAATGACCGTATTAAGATGTATAGCAGTAGATGATGAACCATTAGCTTTAAAATTGGTAGAAACGTTTATTCAGCAGACGCCATTTTTAAAATTGATTACGACCTGTGACAATGCTGTAGATGCAATGGGCATTATTAAAGAAGAAAAACCAGATGTCGTTTTCTTGGATATTAATATGCCTAATTTGACAGGAATGGAACTCGCAAGACTTTTACAAGATCAAGCTGGTCCATTGCCAAAAATCGTTTTTACAACAGCTTATAATCATTATGCTATTGAAGGTTATCGAGTGAATGCTGTAGATTATCTTTTAAAGCCTTTTAGTTATGAAGAATTTCTACGTGCGGCCAATAAAGTGTTGCAATTGCATGAAGAAGCCAATAATAATGCATTCCAAAATATTGCTGCCGATGATGAATTTATCTTTTTAAAAGTCGAATACCAATGGGTTCGTATTTCATTAAAGGACATTTGTTACATCGAAAGTTTGAAAGATTATGTAAAAGTACATCTTGAAGATTCGCAGAAAGCTGTACTCTCACTTATATCCCTTAAAGCTTTAGAAGAAAAACTTCCATCAGCAAAATTCATGCGTGTACATCGTTCTTTCATCATTTCATTAGATAAAATCAGTGCCATCAGTAAAAACTCCATTTTTATCGATAAGATAGAAATTACGGTTGGCGAACAATATAAAGAAGCCTTTAAATCAATGGTTGATAAATGGCTTAAATAAAATTAGAATTATAATAATTATGGAAAAAAGATCAAACAAATATTACTTGACCTTAAGTCTTAAGCAATATGCAAACGGCGAAACTGAGCCTGCAAAAGAATTGGGAATCGAATTTGATAATCATGATGAAATTTTTGGGATCATTGACAAAATCAGAGAAAAGAACATTTTTGCTGACGATTCAGAAGCGGTTCAGTTTGCAATTGGATTAAAATTATTCAGTGAAATCAAAATTAAAAATCGCAAAAACCCACTTTTTGACGAATTAAATGAAGTTTTTCCGGTCTTTATGAAAAAACTAAAAAGTCTTTAAAAATCCCTTTAAAAACAAGACCTCATCAATATTGCCTTTTAAAATTCAGATGTTAAATTTTAGATAAGAAATAAATAATCCAATTCTTATTGGCAATAATCCCTTACAAATTCCCGTTTCAATTAAGCATGTCCCACTAAATGCTTTTCCAGAAGAAGTTTAATTTCTGTTTTTGAAATTCTTTTGCTTCATTTAAAGCATTTAGGCATTCTTAATTGAAAATATAAAAGATTTTCTTTTGAAACTGACCATTTCATTCTTTAAAGAATTTCTAAAAATAATCTTCTCTTTCGAAATGTTCGATAATGCATAATTTATTTTTTAACCATTAAAATGAAAGCATTATGATAATTCAAAAAAGTATTTTACTTCTTGCTGGGGTTTTAGTCTTAGGAAGCTGTTCCAGCAATGATAATGATGACAATACAAATGTTGGACCAACAGGGCCACCAGTAGAAACCGGAACGGCTAACACTTCTTATCAGCCAGCATTTTCAGGACAAACACGTGCAGGAAGCATTCAAACTACAACCGAATACGAATCTAAAGTTATCACCAGCGGTCTAAGCGCTCCTTGGGGCGTTGCTTATCTTCCTGACGGACGTCTTTTGGTTACTGAAAAAGGTGGAAGCATGAAAATCGTTACACAAGCCGGAGTTGTTGGAAATGCTCTTACGGGAATTCCAGCCGTAAATCCAGCCAATCAAGGAGGTTTACTAGGAATTTGTATTGACCCTGCATTTGAAACCAACAGAATGATTTACTGGACGTTTTCTGAAGCCGTTGCCGGTGGTAATATTACCGCTGTTGCTAAAGGCAGACTTTCTAATAATGAAACTGCTGTCGAAAATGTAACGGTAATTTATCGTTCTAATACTCCAAATGCGAGCACATTACATTACGGAAGCCGTGTTGTATTTGATAAAACTGGGAATTTATTTGTGAGTATTGGTGAAAGATCTGTTTTAGAGACGCGTCCTTTAGCTCAAGCAGTAAACAGCAGTTTGGGAAAAGTTGTTCGTATTACCACTAATGGGCAAGCTGCAACAGGAAATCCAACATTTACTGGAACTGGTGCTTTACCAGAATTATACACTATTGGACACAGAAATCCTCAGGGATTGGCCATTCATCCAACAACTGGTGAATTATGGCAAAGTGAACACGGTCCAAGAGGTGGTGATGAAATTAACCGAATTAAAGCCGGAGCCAATTACGGCTGGCCAACGATTACTTACGGAATTGAATATGGCGGTGAAAAAATTGGAGAGGGAATAACACAAAAAGAAGGAATGGAACAGCCGGTCTATTACTGGGATCCTGTTGTTTCTCCTAGTGGAATGACATTTTATTCTGGAAAACGAATTCCGGAATGGGAAAACAATTTATTCATAGGTGCATTAAGTGGCATGCATATTGTACGTTTAGCTTTTAAAGACAATAAAGTAGCCGGAGAAGAACGATTATTGGCTGGAGAAGGCCAACGATTCAGAGATATTACACAAGGAAAAGATGAAGCATTATACGCCGTTACCGATCAAGGAAGACTTTACAAAATTGATAAAAAATAGAAAGCAAACTTGTTCATTATATCAGCCAAAAACGCCCCAATTAAGGGGCGTTTCGTATTTTTAAAATTTTGTTTTTTTTGTTTCAAGTTTCAGGTTTCAAGTTGCTATACTATATCTATACATAAACGCAAAGTTCGCAAAGTTTTTACACAAAGCTTTGCGAACTTTGCGTTTTCTATAGATTTTCCATTTCAAAAAACCTTGCGTACTTTGCGGTAAGAAAAACACAAAGCATAGAAACCTGAAACAAAACAATTAAGCTTTTGCTTTTCTTTTTACTGTACAGCCAATTTCTTTTGTTTGAGTAATAGCTGGTTTTTGTCCGCTTTTTAGTGAAGCAATTACATCTTCAGCATATTTAACTTTATCGGCTTTATTTCCTTCTGGATCGTTGTCAATTGCTCCAACATATTCTACTACGTTTCCTTTTGAAGTTTTAGAAATAATGAAAACATGTGGTGTACGTTTTGCTCCATATTCATCTGTAATTTTTTGTCCTGGGTCAAATAAGTATGGGAAAGGATATTTCTTCTCTTTTGCTAAATCCTGCATTTTTGCAAAAGTATCAGCTGTGGAAGCTTCTGGATCGTTTGGATTAATAGCGATTACAGGATATCCCTGCGGTTTGAATTTTTTATCTAAATCGATAATCCTCTGTTCGTATCCAATTGCATACGGACAGGTATTACAAGTAAAAACAACAATGTAACCTTTTGCATCTTTGAAACTTCCAAAAGATACTTCTTTGTTGTCAACGTTTTTTAATTTAAAATCGGGTGCTTTATCTCCTGCTTTAAGAGTTGCTCCTGTTTGCGCCTGCGAAAGAAAAGCAGAAAACGCTAATGCGAATAATAAGATTATTTTTTTCATGGGTTAGGAATTTATAGTTTTTTATACTCAGTTAATAATTGTTCATAGGTAAATTCACTTTCTACAAATTTTCGCTTATCGCCTTTAATAAAAAGTGTTGCCGGAATACTTCCTGACCAGCTTGGATCAATTCGGTCAATGAATTCCTGCGGACTGCTTTCGTTTAAAAGAAATACTTCGTTTTTCAGATTTTTTCTTTTTACAAACGGAATAACATTCGACTCTAATTTGGATTTAAAATCCAGACTCACTAATAATACAGCCAGTTTCTCTGATTTATATTCGGCACTTAATTTTTCAAAATGGGGTAATTCTTTTATGCACGGCGCGCACCATGTTGCCCAGAAATTGACGACATAAGTGCTGTCTTTTCCGTTTTTGATTCTCTCATTCAACTGATCTATATTCATCAATTTAACTTTCTGACTATATGCCGAAACGGAAAAAATACTCAATAAAAATATATAGAGAACTGATTTGATTTTCATAAAAAAACACTTTAGGATTAATTTGAGCCTTACAAATATAAACTAATGAAATCTTACTTTTTGTTAATGAAAATTTAATGAGTTTGTTTTTGCCACAAAGACACTAAGACACAAAGTTCATTTTATATGTTTCGTTCCTATGGAACTTTATGATCTTTGTCTATATTTTTCAACGGATTAAAATCCGTTGCTACAAAATGGAACATTCCTACGGAATTCCGGATTTTGTATTTGGAAAAAATCGTATTCAAACATAATATAAAAAGAACCATCGGTTTGACCGTATTTTTTAGCGCTGGATTTTAATCCAGCGTCAAGAAATCGTACAGCAAAAGAGAGCCGTAAGTTCGGTACATTTTATATATTTACCAATAGCTTGTTTAGTTCGATTATACTTTCTTTATAACGTTCATAAACTTCAACATTTCTTACACTATGATTTTGATTATTTGTTATGCCAACTCCTTCTATTTCTAAAAATCCGGATTCTATAACCAAACCGTTTAAAATACAATCGGCTATATATTCAGAATGCGATTCGAATTTTGGAATTGAATTAAAATGTTTTACTATAAACGGTTTTAAAACCGATTTTTCATTTTCAACAATCCCTGTCAGTGGTAGAAAAAGAAGAAATAATTCTGGATATTTTTCAAAGGCTAATAATTCTTTTAAAGTAAAAAACCACGCTTCAAAATGTCCACCCAGATTTCCAATATAAATATCATTGAGAAAAAAATTGATTTCATATTCCTGAAATTCAATCGCATAATTTAGATTATCGTTGATTTTTTCTGCAATATATCTCGGGTTTTCTTCTATATCTTCTTCATTCAAAAATGATCTTTCCCATTCATACGCTTTGGATTCGTCTGTTTCCACCACTTCCAGAACCTCATCGATGTTTATTTCTTTTTGATTGTCGTATCCTCTTGACCAGCAGAAATAAAATTTCCAGAAAAAGGAGTTTTGTTTAATATCTTCTATCGCTATCTGTCTATTCATCATTACAAATTATCTTGTGGTGTCCACATTCTAAAAAACTTAAACATTTTAGAATATTCATCTCTGGGTACAAAAGCGATACAAACTTCTTTGTTTTCTAATGAAGATTCTGTCAATACAATGTTTTCTGATTCCATTTTTGCATTTTCAAATTCTTTCTCAGAAACTACACATACCACTTTTTTAAATATTCCATTAATCCATTTTTGCATATTCTCATTGTGTTCAAACTTCCTAAAGCAAGCTAAAGAAGCATGTGCGGTGATCACAGGAACCAATTTATCTGGAGTATCCTCTTTAATTAAAATATACATTTTCATATTGCTTCTTTTTATGCTTCAACTTTAAACGGATAAGTAAAATCTGCGGAGTAATCTGGTTTTTCAACAGTTGGTTTTAGAACAAACTCAAATGTAGGTTCCATTTCTTCTATTTGTTTTATTTCTCCCGAAACTGTTTTGATTTCCATTTGCTGTCTGGTTAATCCCGCCAATATAGTTACGGAATACCAACCGTTTGGGAGTTCGATTACAGCATGTTTATATTTCTTTAATAATCCAACTTTGGTTTCTGTAAAATCTCTTAAATACGGAATTGTATAAAGATAAATTTTTCCGTTAACTACCTTTAAACAATATCCATCACGCTGATGCTGTACTTCATTTCCTGATTTTAGTAACTCCGGAATATCTTCTGATAAGTTAAAATAAACAGTATATGGATAATTTTCAACTCCTATCATGGGTACGATTACACCTTCTTCTACAACTTGATCACCAGTTTCCTCTGTGGTAAATTCGGTAAGAAGGTCATCGGGTAAATTATTTTCAATTTTGTATTGAAGCAGATAATCAGGATCTCCCAGAATAAAATAATCCATCAGATCATTTAGTACTTCATCAAATTTATATACTGACATCTTATTAAAGTTTTGTTCTTTTTCCCATATAATAACGATACTCTTTATCAAAAGCATATCCTCTTTCGTCAATCACTTTAAAATGAAAATCATTTAGGCTTTTGGATTTTATTACTTTTACTTCATTACTGATTGTTCTAATAAAATAGGCATATTTACTGTCTTTGGCATAAAAAGCATTATCGCATTCCAAATAATAGGTTCCGTCTAAACAACTATCCAGAATTTTAAATGTTTTCCTGTCAGCTTTCGGAATTATTTCCCCTTTAAAGAAAACGTGATTTTTATCCATTGCCAAATTCTGAATTAAATCCGGATGCGGAATCGTAAAGGAATCCAAATCTACATTTTCGATCAGCTTTACATCTCCAAAGTATAATTGATCTTCAACCTGAATATGATAATCATTTAGATGATTTGCTTTGCTCAAATCAAAAGGCATTTTATCATTGTGACGATAATAATTTCCGTCTGAAAAAGTGTATCCTTTTTGAATATCAATTACTTTGAAATCCTCTGGTTTGGCATCTTCTAAAATAGAGAAACTTGTAAAAGCACTTTCGATATAAATATGATTTTTATCTTCAAAGTAAACCGTTGAAGCAAAACCATCATCATCTAACTCAGCATTTGTTGCTATAATTTTGAATGTTTCAAAATCTATAACCTTATAAAACTTTTTAAACACTTCACTATCATAACGAAGAATAAATTTGTTGTCTATGATTTTATAACCATGTCCTAAATCTTTAACCATTTTAAATCTTTATTTTATCTGATTATTTCCAGTTCGTTTGAATTTTTAGGCTTATGCAGATAAATAACATGCGCTTTAGGCAGTGCATTCTTAGCTGTTTTTGAAATCAAGGGAGAATAACCAAAAGTGGACATATTTTTGCAGACTAAAGTCACAATTCTGCCATTTCCGTAAAACTTCATTTCGGCATTCTGACAAGGATAAATAAAATTTCGTTCTTCATTGGCATATTCCAACATCACATTCGACAAATCTTTTTCATAATCCAATCCGAACCAGGGTTTAGATAAAGCTTCTTCATGAATACTATTCTTTAACAGCCCCAAATAAGCCTGCTGATTTTTGGTAACCAAAACCTTTTTGAAATTCTCATAAAAAGTATCAACTTGTTTTCTTAAATCAGGATCATTTCTTAAATCTTTGCTTTCCTTCCAACCTTTTATTTTCCAGCTGATGTCTTTATCCATTACATTAAAAGACGTTTTAAATTCTACATAAGGAACTCTCTTTTCTATTACTGGAGTTTCAAAAGTTAAAATTTCCCATTCGGTTTGTATTCCTTTATCTCTTGCTTCTGCTAAATCCAGCATCGATAATGGTTCCTTATTCTTCTTTACAATAACCTTTATTTTAGCCGATTTGCTTATTAGATCTTCAAAAGAAGTTTCTGTTTTCTTTTGCGGATAAATCCTTATCGTAATATCCTGCTTTCCTGGTTTTAGAATATACTGATTAATTTCTTTTTTTAAAGAAAATCCACTTCCTAATCCAAAAAAGGAAATTACAGGCACATCATTTACCAATATCTCGTACGAACAATCCTGATTTTCATATTTTAAAGTAAATAACATTCCTTTCTCAGTTGCGATTGGCTGTTTTTTATTCTCGCAAGCATATAACTGAATTACAGAAATAAACAGCAAGAACCTAATTATTAAATATTGTTTTTTCATTTTTATTTACGATTGTCCCCAATGAAATTCACAGTTATTAAAATTCAAACTCTTCAAATCATTTTTATCAATTAAAACGCTGAAAACACCTTCGTCATTAAAACCGTTTTCTCCTATTTGGAAAAGCACTATTTTATCTGAATTAACAACTTCCAGAATTTGCTCTTCCTGCCATTGACAATGTGTAAAGATTCCGAATATTTTAGAAGTTTCGCTTCCTGCAAAATAATCCCATAATACACCTTCTTCATTTGTATATTCTTCTTCATCTTCGTCTTCAGGCTGACGGTAACGGCTTGATAATTTTTCTTTATTAGCAAAGGCTTCTTTAATTAATACACCTTCAAAAAAATTATCGTCATGGTCTTTTACCACTCTCTCCAATTCGCTGTTGTCAATATCAGCATAAGCTACAAGTCCTTTATCTTCTATAATATCCGCAAAAAAGAATAAATGTCCTGTTTTCGGTAAAAGTCCCGATTTATCATGCGGTGCAATCTGCTTTAAATCCAACTGACCTGCAAAACGCAAATCATCCGGATATGGAAAACCTTTTGGAAGATCAGCAATTGGTCCTCCATAACGCGAATGTCCAAGCGGAATATCAATTGTACTGGCTTTTACCAATAATCCATCTTCAAGTAAAATAGCAGCTACTTCTACACTGTCTCCATAATAATGTTTTGTTGCCGGACGTAATTCAATGATGTCAAATGTTTCGTTTTTCATACTATCTATGAGATGTCCCTAGCGGAACATTTTTAATTAATTTTTAAATTTCAAAAGGATGCTTTTCCAATAAAAGACCACTAATTTCCTCTAATCTTTGTTTGTATTCTGTCTTTAATTCCTCGCTGATTTCATCTTCTGTTTCGTAGATTTCATCCAGTTGTTTATTGAAATAAGCGAATTGAAGCCATTTCTCAAAATTCAATCCTAAATCAGTAAAGTTTTGAGTACACATTTCTTCCTGATTGTGATCGTAGAAATAAACCTTGTTTTCATTGTCAAACAACCAAAAATCGCCTTGTCCGTTTTGAGCAAAAAACCAGAAGTTTTTTATTGTCTCTTTTGAATTTTCAGACCAATAATCGGGATTTGAAAACTCTTTTGTTTGATTGAAGGATTCAACGCTGTCAAACAAAATACATTCTGATGAAATTTCAACGGTTTTGATCTGAGTGACAATATCTTTATATAATTCAGCAAAAGGAAAAGAAACCGATTTTGGAAAGTTTTTAATTGATTGTTTATTTATTATAAGCTTTTCTTTTATGTTTTGAATAGACAGAATTGTAAACATCTTTTCTTTTTTAAATTAATACTCTTCGTCTTCTTCATCATAATCCTCATCATCATACGAAAGATAAGACCAATCAATATCTATAATATCCAAAATAGCATCAAAACGCTCTTGATCGCTACTTCCAATAAAAGAAGCCGTGCAATTATTATCCTTATCAAAAGATAAACTGATTACATCATAAAAATCGTCTGTATATACTTTTTGATTGTCTCTGCTGATTTCGGGCACGAAAGTCCATTTTCCCTCAACTAGTTTTACTATTTCAGCATCAATGTCACCAATGTAATTTCCGTTGTATTGTAAACCGCCTAAAGTTCCATTGTAAACTCCCATAAATAAAAAGAAATCTTCTGTAGTTTGTGTTTCAATTTCCCATTCCGATTTCTCGATTGTATCATAATTTCCGTAAACCGGCGGGTTATCCAGTTTTAATTCTTCCTTTTTGATTCCCCAAATCGCAACATTCTGATTTTCTTCATAAATAACTAAAAAGTTATCATCAGAAAATCCAATTTCGTTTTCAGGTTTAAGCAATCGATTATAGGCATAATTCAGGTTCTCTTCTTTTCCTAATTCCAGATAGTATTCTTTAAGTTTTGCTGGAAGAGCACTTTCTAAATCCTTTTCAAGTTCAAGAATTTCGGCTTCTGAAAATCCGTAGTTTTCATTTTCGGAAAGGTTATAAAGGCGTTTAATCTTTTGAATATAGTTCATTTTGGCTTTGTAAATTTTTATTGAAACGTGAAAATACGTAATTCCTTGTAAGATTGCAATTACTTTATGATTGATAAAACTGATTTTTAGAAAAAAATGACAATTACTTAAAATTGAAACTCTTTTTTCTAGTCACATTTTTTTGACTAATTGACTTGTGATTAATTACTGACGAACTTTGTTTGGAAGTTAATTTTTAAACCTAAGCGAAAATTAGAAACAGTTATATGAAAGTACTTTCGCTATTCTTAATCTTGATTTGCAGTGTAAGCTGTCAATCTCAAACGCATTCTAAAATGAACGAAAACAAAACAAATCCGCTTTTATGTGATCCTGTAAGCGGAACCTGTGAAATGCCTGTTGGCGAAACATCAAATGAAAATATTGCCATTAAATCTGAAAATAAACCTGTAAAAATTATCTATTATACTGATCCTATCTGTTCTTCCTGTTGGGGAATCGAACCTCAGCTTCGAAAACTAAAACTGGAATATGGCGATTATTTCGAAATTGATTACCGAATGGGCGGATTATTACCAGACTGGAGTTACAACAGCGGAGGAATCAGTAAACCATCTGACGTTGCACATCATTGGGATGAAGCCAGTTTATATTACGAAATGCCAATTGACGGCGATGTTTGGCTGGAAGATCCATTGGATTCTTCTTATCCTTCTTGTATTGCTATGAAATCGGCGCAAATTCAGAGTAAAGAAAAAGCAGTAAAATTTATGCGAATCCTTCGTGAGAAATTATATCTGGAAAAAAAGAATATTGCCAAATGGGAAAACATAGCCGAATCTGCAAAACTTGCCGGTCTTGATTCTGAAAAGCTAAAAAAAGATTATGAAGGCGATGCTAAAAAGCTTTTTGAAGAAGATTTAAAACTGGCGAAATCACTTGGCGTCAGAGGGTTTCCTACCTTATTTTTTTCTGATGGAAATAGCAATCAATTAACGGTTTATGGGGCTAAACCTTATTCTGCTTATGAAAATGCTTTATTGGCTTTATATCCTGAAGCTAGAAAAGAAAAATTCATTTCTAAAAATACCTTATCGATTTTCGAAGTTTATTCAACTTTAGCTCCAAAGGAATATGCAGTTATTCAGGATACTTCTGTTAAGGATGCTACAATTATTCTAGAAGAATTATACAGTAAAGGAAAATTAAACAAGAAAACCATAAAGAATGGTTCTCTCTATTCTGTAAAATAACATTCTGTAAATTTCGTTCCGTAGGAGCGTTTGATTGATTATATTTAAAATGACATCAGACGTCCCTACGGGACGAAACATTAAATGCAACATCATTTTTTTCTACCGATGAGATGTTCCTAGCGGAACATGATTTTTTTGGCGAAAAATATTTTTCTTGGAATGTCTTATTGCAAATTCATCACTTAGATATTCTAATTATTTATTGAATTGGCTCTTTAAAAATATATCGATTATCATATTCTATTTCAAAAGCTCTTAATTGTCTTTGATATTCTTCTAAAAATGTTTCTTTATTATGATGCTGTTCCTGATTTTCTATGTATCGAATAACATTTGGAACATGGCTTCTTGAATACGAAAATGCTCCATATCCTTCCTGCCATGCAAAATTTACACATAAATTTTGCTCTTTAATCCATTTTGTGGTTTCTGATTTTACATTTTGCATAAGAGACGAAATAGATTGTGTTGGTCTCATTCCAATAAATATATGAATATGATCTGGCATGCTATTTATACACAACATTTTGTGCTGATGTGACTGAATTATACCTGTAATATATTTATGTAATTTATCTTTCCATTCTGGTGCAATTAATGCTTTTCTATATTTTACTGCGAAAACAAATTGTATATGCAATTGTGTGTACGTATTTGCCATAGGTCTACCGATGAGATGTTCCTAGCGGAACATTTTTTTAACATTTGCTATAAAATTCAAAAAAATCAATAATTCATATGTCTTCCAGAAGACATTAAAATGTCATTTTAAGCCAAAATGAAAATGTTCCAGTAGCAGAACCCAATGTCATTAACATGTGAAAAATGTTCCGCTAGGAACATCTCATCGGTAGAACTCAATGTTAATCGCCATTTTGTTTCGTCCTGTAGGGACGTTTTTGACAATCTCAATTACGTTTTAATATTTTACGATTTTAGTATTTAAAAAACACATAACGGTAACCAACTGAAAATTATAGAAATACCAAATATATTTCTGTAATACATTTTGGCAATTGCCAAATTAACTTTGTAAAACAGGCATTTTTCAAATCAAGATAAACATTAAAAAAAGAAATTATGAAAAATCTAAATAACGAAAATTATGGTCAATACGATCCTGATTTTATAGACCAAAATACTCCCGTAGATTATCAGGCTGATTCTTTTTATGATGAGCAAAATTTATTTCAAAACAGAAACGAAGATAACTACGGAGAACAAGATCCTGATATTATGGATCAAAATACTCCTGTCGAAAATGAAAACGCGATTTACGAGGAGGATTATGACCAATATCAGTATCAGGAGGAATTTATTGACGACGGAAGAAATGCTTCCAACGATACTCATCAAAATGAAAGTATAAGAGCAGAAAATATTCCAAATCAGGAAAGAATCATCAATGAAGATGGGCTTATTACAAATGATGACGAAGTAAATCATCATAGTGATGATGAAAATGATACTGCAACTGATTTAAATCAGGAAAATGATGAAGAAAAAGAACGAGATTTGGATAAAGATGAAGAATTGAATGATTTTGATGCTGAACATTATCCTGAAAATCATCCAAGAGAGTAATTTTTACTCACCTGTGAAATAGATTATTATGGAAATTGTAACACAAATCATTTGGCTTTTTATACTGGCAATACCGATAGCGTGTATTAGCTGGACCGTGACACATGAAGAAATTTTTAGAGAACCTCATGAGTTTTGTGTCAGACGTTCTAAAAATGACAGATTTTTACTATCCAGAAAATTTTTCTATCTTTTAACCTGCGAATATTGCTTCAGTCATTATGTCACAATTGCGTTCTTGATTCTTTGTGATTATAAACTTTTGTTAAATGATTGGAGAGGCTATATTTTGGCAGGGTTTTCTCTGGTTTTTGTAGCAAATGTTTACATGAGTCTTTTTGCTTTACTGCGTCAAGCCATTAAAAAAGAAAAGGTGGAAATCGAAAAAATCGAGAGTGAAACTGAAATCGATAAACAATAATTTTAAAAAAATAAGTAATAACTAAATAAATTAACATGATGGACAATTTAAATTTCATAGACCCATTATTGCATGGAATCACTCCAGAACCAAGTAAATCTCTTAATCTTTCTGTAAAACAAATGGTCTTTGCAGGTGTTGGTGCTCTTGTCGCTTCGGCAGTTCTAAAAAAAACAGGACATCCAAAAGCCAGTGCAGTTGTAGGAAGTATTGCCTTGCCGATTTTAGCTTCTGCATGTTATAAAAAATACAGTCAGGTAACGAAAGAAAAAATCGATGCTAAATCAACCAGCGGTATCGAATATAATCATTAATACACGAATCAAATTATATAAAAAGAGAAAAGAGCGCTGTGTAGCGCTCTTTTCTCTTTTTATATAAACTTAAGAAATATTTCCTTCAACCCAGTTCAATGCTTTATTGAATTCTACTCTTTTGTATCCTCGAAATTCACCTGGAATAATAAAACTGAATCCATTTGTAAAAGATATGATTTCATCGGTATCTGTTACAATTGCTGCCCTATTCCATTTTCCAAGATGTTCCAATCCAAGAAGTGCGTCCTGAAGCCAGGCTCCTGCGGTGAAATTCTGAATATCGGTATCTAATACTAGTAGAAAATTAATTTCGTTTATCTGCTTTACTAGATGCTCAACAGCAGGAACTACTGCTGTTAAAAAATCGTCTTTTGTTACTTCTGCCAAAGCTCTAAAGGCTACAACATTATCGGTAGTGTCAATTTGATGTATCATATTCAGTACTTTTGAGTTATTTAATGAAGTTTGTTTTAGATTTCAAAAAATGTTTAATTCATACTCAAATATACTTATTATCAACCACATAGAAATTATATTTAACTATTCGTTTATTATATTATTTCGAGTTACTTAAAAGTTTTTTACCGCAAAGTACGCTAAGATTTTGCGCAAAGCACGCAAGGTTTTTTATCTAGGATTGTGTTACATAAAAGCAAAAGTTCGCAAAGCTTTATAGATAAAGCTTTGCGAACTTTTTTATTTATAAAATTCAACTTAAAAAATTCTTTGCGTGCTTTGCGCAAAATCTTAGCGCTCTTTGCGGTTAATCTCACCAGTATGAAGATCAACTGTAAAATGATCCGCAGGAACTTCATGCATAAATTTATTGAAGATACTAAAGAACAATTTCATCTGCTTTTGCAAATGTTTTGAAACATCATCTTTAGAATCTAAAAACAGCTTTGATAAAACTTTATAAGATGCCACTCTCTCTTCTGACACATCAGCAAATGCTAATTCATCGGCGCTTCTAAAACGATAAAAATCAATTAAAAGGTCGTTTCCTGTCCAATTAAAATCTTCTTTTTTAATTTTGTTTTGAACCAAAATTTGCTCTGATTTTGTATCTGCTTCTTTCCATTCTTTCTCAAACTGACTTTTATTGTTCAAGATAAAATCAAAATCGTAATCAGATTGTACATTTGCTAAAACCAGTAAATCTTTTGCTGAAACATTCAGAATAAAATCCTTGAAAGTAACAGGCCAATCGTCTTTTAGAAAACGAAGACGCACCAATTCCTTCAAATGAAAATCGGTAAAATCATGATAATTTTTAGTCTTCAAAATATCGATATTCCAAATATCTTTGGAGTTCTGACTTTCTAAAAACTGATATTCCATCTTATATAAATCAAATAATTCATCGTATCTCGGAACATTATCAATTGTAATGGTTTGAATATCGACAACATTATCTTTCTTTAAGGTCAATAATTTATAGGCCGGAATATATGCAGCAAGCGATGGCGTTTGAATATTCACTAAAGTATTTCCTTTTTGAGTTGTTCTAACTCCCGTATCATTTATATGCATATGACCACCAAAGTGAATCTTTAAACCAGCATCGGCAAAAACCTGTGCTACTTCTTCAACTGGAACTCGGTTTAACTGCCATTTATTTGGCCCAAGCAGTTCTTTTATTTCTGCGGAAGCATCATCGTTAAAATCAATCATTGGAAAATGGCTAAAGGCTACTAAAGTTTTTCCTTGTTTTTTGGCCTGTGCCGAAATGGCTGAAACCCATTTAATGAGATGTTTTTTGTTTGAAAGTACATTATTATACCCCGTACTGGCTTCAGAATAACTATTTGAATCTTTTGGATCACCATTCATTTTTTTCGGAATATAAACGTTTCCGTCAATTGCCATTAACCAAAGTCCGTCAATTGGTTCCACCACATAACTCACATCTGGAACTTGATAACCAGGTGTTACTTCATACATTCGGTTAAATAATTTTGAACTTTCTAATGACTTCTCAAACGAATAATTCTCGCTTGTATAGTTAGAAAATGGAGTTGCCCAGAATTTATAATTTTTGTTTGGATGAAAACCGAAGTTTTTCAAATTATCTGTAATTCCTAAATAACCCATTTTAGCAATATCGGCTGTTATGACAACAGGCTGTTCAATTTGTAGATTGGGCTTATAGATGCCGTCTTTGCTATAAATGGGCTGACTTTTACCTTCTTTTCCTAAGAAATCTTCTTTACCGGATTCTTGTGCAAATGGTCCAACTGGGTCGTGATTTCCTGTAGTAATAAAGAATTCTATTCCGTATTTTTTTTGATATTCATCTAAAATTTTTGCCAAACCGCGAACGTGAATTGGCTGGCCGTCATCTGTATAATCTCCGGGAAGTGCTACATATTTAATTTTTCGCTTGGCGATATCTTCGAGCGCTGCTAAAAAAGCAAAGTAGTTTTCATTAAAAATTCGTGTAGAATGAAGCTGAGAAGACATTGTGCGTACTAACGCATATTGTCCCGTTTTTGGATTTAAAACGCCTTTATAATCTGAATCTGAGAAACCTCCAAATAAATCCTGAAGATGAACATCGGATAAAAAGGCAATTTGGGTTCCGGTTAAGTTTTGTTTTTTTTGTGCCGAAATGCAAAAATTGAAAAAAATAAAAAAGGATAGTATATAAACTGAAATGTATTTTGAATTCATAGGTTTTTTAACTTTAATAAAATGGGGACTTATTAGAAGCTTTGGCACTTTTAATAAGCAACAATTTTATCGATTTAATATCTAAATGAGTTTACGATATTGTTATTGAATGATAATGTTTACCGCATTCCTATATCGAAATCTAAATATGCAACATTTTGAATTGTCCCTACAGGACAAACATATCGGTCGTACATTTTTTTTTCTGCCGATGAGAAACTCCAAACGGAGTTTACTTTATTACTCATCCGACAAATTTGTCCTGTTGAATCATTTCAATTTAATCAGAAAAAATACTAATCAATCCCAAGCATAGTGCCTAACTCTTTGTAACTATGAAAAAGAATTGCGTCTTCTTGTTTTAAATCTTCATTATTAAATCCATTGGCAAAACCATATACTTTAAAACCGCCACTTATTCCCGCTTTCACACCAGCAACACTATCTTCTATTACAATACAATCTTTCACATCAAATCCCATTTCTTCGGCGGCATGCAGAAAGATTCCAGGATCGGGTTTCCAGCTTTTAATAACATAAGAACTATATATTTTACCTTCAAATCGGTCAAGTAAACCTGCAAGTCCTAGATTTAGTCTGATTTTTTCTAATGGTCCGCTCGAAGCTGTACAATAAGGAATTTTAAGATGATCCAGAAAATCAACAATTCCTTCCATTGGTTTGGTTTCCTTTTTGAAAGCTTCGAAACTTCTGTCTCTATAATTCGACTCAAAATCTTCCGGAAGTTTTTTCCCTATTCCATTTTCAATCAGTACAAAACAATCTTTAAGACTTCGACCATTAAAAAGATGATAAGCTTCTTCCAGTTCTAATTGAAATCCATATTCTGATGCCATTTCAAGTAATATTCCGTTACCTATTTTTTCTGTATCCACCAAAACACCATCACAATCGAAAATAATACATTTAACCATTTTTGTTGATTTTCATTTAATTATAAATTCTCACTGAATCCAATTGAGCAAATGTAAATTACAAAAAATATCTATTTTCAATTTTATACTTTTTTGTTAATTTTCAACATTCTGTACAGAATTACTCCTCTTTTGTATTTCGATTTATTTTATGATTTGTACTTTTATAAAATCCTATCAAACCGATTTTTAAAAAATTAAATCTATAAATTTTGAAAAAACACTTTTTATTTACCGCAATTCTGGCTGGAACTTTTACTATTCAAGCTCAAAACAAAATCATCACAATCAGCAATAACTTAAAAGGCGATAGAGAGTTTGAAACCGTTGAGCTTACCAAAAAAATACTGGGATTACCAGCAGATGCTAAACTTGAAAATTATGCTGTAAAAGATCTTGGCAATAATTCTTTCCTTGAAACTCAAACAGTAGATAATGACGGAGACGGAACTATGGATGTTCTTTTATTTCAACCTAAAATAAAAGCTTCGTCCAAACAGGATTTTGAAATTTTAGCTGGAAATAATCCGAATGCTTCTAAAACGATCAGTTGTTATTCTCGTTTTGTTCCAGAAAGAACAGATGATTATGCTTGGGAAAACAATAAAGTAGCTTTTAGAACGTATGGCCCAGTTGCTCAAAAAATGGTTGAAGATAACGTTCCAGGCGGTACTCTAACCAGCGGAATTGATGCTTGGTTAAAGAAAGTCGATTATCCAATCATTAATAAATGGTATGAAAAGACTGTTAACGGAACCGGAAGTTATCATAAAGATACTGGTGAAGGTTTAGACAATTTTCAGGTTGGACCGAGTCGTGGCGTGGGCGGAACTGCTGTAAATGTTGATGGAAAATATTATTTCTCTAAAAACTTTATCAGCTGGAAAACCATTACAACCGGACCAATCAGAACGAGTTTCATTCTAACTTATGCCGATTGGGATGCTAAAGGCAATAAAATAACCGAATCTAAACTAATTAGTTTGGATTATGGAAGTCAGCTGTCTCGTTTTGAAATCAATATTACAGGAACCAAAACTCTCACTGCCGGATTAACCCTTCATGATAAAAAAGGTACCATTGGAACAAACTTAAAAGAAGGCTGGTTAAGTTATTGGGAACCTATCGATGATTCTGAAATTGGTTTAGGTTTAGTAGCTCCAAAAGGCACTTTAATCAGTTTTGATAATCATGTTACAGATGAAAAAGATTTGAGTAACCTTTACGGAAATATCACTGTTAAAAACAATAAAGCCATATATTATGCTGGTTTCGGATGGAAAAAAGGAAGTCCATATCAAACGAAACAGCAATGGGAAAAATACTTGAGTTCTTTTGCTGAAAAGATTAATAATCCTTTGGTCGTGAAGGTTAAAAAATAGTTTTTGTTTTGCCACAAAGGCACTAAGACACAAAAAATTTTCTTCTTTAATTGTAAATATAGTCCGTGGTTTCAACCACGGGAAACGTGTTGTGACTATGCGTTGTGTTCCCGTGGTTGAAACCATGGGCTATGTTTAAAAATGATAAATCCTAAAGGGTTTATTCGTAAATACGAAATCAAATAGATTTCCTTGCAGGAAAATAATTCTCTTTTAAAATAATTTCTAACGGGATATAATGCGTTTGCTCTACATCTTCTTGAAGAACTAGTTTCTTATACAAATAATTGATTCCCATATATCCCTGATCTTCGGGTCTTTGGTTAATTAAAAAATCAATTACGCCTTTGTTGAGATATTCTATATTTTCTTTTAGCAAATCGTAACCAATAATTCGGACACCTTTTATGTTGTTTTTGTGTAGAAACTCGGCAACAATATAAGCTCTGGAATTGGGAACAAAAACACTGTTTATTCCAGAAAACATTTCTAAACTCAACTGATCAATTTTGGAATCTTTTAAAGTCACTTCCGAAAATTTAAAATTAGTCAGTTCATCATGATCTTTAAAATACGAATAAAAACCATCAATTCGTTGTAAATAAACCGATGTACTTTCTATCTCTCTTGTGATTTTAAAAATTAAAACCTGTCTTTCGTTTTTAACAGCAAAACTGATTAACCTTCCAGCGAGATAACCACTCTGAAAAGCATCCTGTCCGACATAAGCATGTAGATTACCTTCAGAAATATTAGAATCAATCATGACAACCGGAATATCTTTCTTTTGATATTCTTTTAAAAATTGAACCGAATCTTCATAAAAAATAGGTGCAAACAATAATCCGTCGCACTCAAGTTCCATTAATTTTTGAACCGTTTCTTTGAAAGATGCTACATTATAGTCATAAAAGAAATAATCAAGAACAATTCCGAATTTACTAAATTCAATTGCTGCCTTTTCAATTCCTTCCACCTGACTTTTCCAATACTCTAAAGTCTCCGATTTTGGAAGAAAAACGGCAAAATGGAACTTCCTATTTAAAGCAAGATTACTCGCCAAAATATTTCGTTTATAGCCAAACTCTTTGATTATCGCATTAACCTTGTCAACGGTCTCCTGCGCTACTTGTCCGCGTTTGTGTATAATCCTGTCAACCGTTCCCGGTGAGACATTGGCTAATTCCGCAATTTTTTTGATGGTTATGATATTGATTCTTTTTAAGTTAAAAAAATAAAAGCAGTGCGGTAAATTTTATTTTATTTTATAAAAATAAGTTGTTTTACAATGCATTTTACATACATTTGTAAAAATACCGTGTACGCACACGGCAAATATACACATAACATTAAAAAAACAATTCTTTTTTTCTGTTATCTATTGAAAACTAACTATTAAAACCAGAAAAATCTATACAGAATGATAGTAGATTCACTACAAAATGCTGCAAAGTATTACAGCCTTCATCCTAATTTTCAAAAGGCATTTGATTATGTAAACCAAAACGATATTGCCAATCTTGAAGAAGGAGCTTTTGAAATTGGAGAAGGTTTAAAACTAATTGTAATTGTTGGACAAGGAAATACCAAAGAAGAAGCCGTTAAAGGTTTTGAATGTCACGATAAAAATATTGACATTCAGATTTCAATTAAAGGGCCTGAAACTTTTGCATGGAAACCAAGAGAAAAATGTGTAAATCCAAACGGTGATTACAGTGAGGAAAGAGATGTACGTTTTTTTCATGATGCACCAGACACCTTTTTTCAATTGCAGGAAAAACAATTTGCCATCTTATTTCCTGAAGATGTGCATACTGCAATGATTGGTGAAGGATTACTTAAAAAAATTGTAATCAAAGTAAAAATATAAGAAATGAGCACAATTCAGAATTCTATAGAAGTTATTTTAAAACAAGGAATGCTTCCTTTATATTTTAATGCGGATGAAAATAAAAGTGTTACGCTTTTAAAAACACTTTACAATGCAGGAATTAGAGCTGTAGAATATACCAATAGAGGCCCTGAAGCCATTTCAAATTTCAAAAAGCTAATTGAAGTTAGAAATGGAGAATTGCCAGGTATGTTATTAGGAATTGGTACAATCAAAAACTTGGTTCAGGCAGAAACGTATTATTTAGCTGGCGCTGATTTTTTTATAAGTCCGGGCTTTGTTCCGGAAGTTGCTTCATTTTTGATAGGTAAAGAAGTACTTTACGCACCGGGCTGTATGACTCCAACAGAAATTATTGCGGCTGAAAATGCAGGAGTAAAATTCATTAAACTTTTTCCTGGAAATATTTTAGGTCCAGATTTTATGAGTGGGATTAAAGATGTATTCCCAGAATTAATTTTTATGCCAACTGGAGGCGTTGACACCACTAGCCAAAGTATTGAAACTTGGTTTAATGCTGGTGTTTCTGCTGTTGGAATGGGAAGCAAATTAATCAGTAAAAAAGTTATGCAGGATGAAGCTTATGATACAATCGAAGAAGAAACCAAAAGAGTTTTGGAATTGATTAAAACCATTAGAGCTTAAATTTAAATCCAAATTTTGAAATTCCAAATTCCAAAATTTGGTAAAAAAATAATCAAGAACATAAATACTTTATTTCACAATTTGGAATTTAAAGTATTGGAATTTTTAAATAGACTAAGATGAATTCAATATTTAATTTAGAAGGAAAAATTGCTTTAATAACAGGAGGTGCTGGAGTATTAGGAAGCCGATTTGCAGCTACATTGGCGCAACAAGGTGTTATTGTGGGAATTGTTTCTCAATCATTAGAAAAAGCAGAAAACACAGTAAAAAACATTGAAGCAAATGGCGGACAAGCATTTGCTGTTCAGGCGAATGTTTTAAACAAAGAAGAATTAGAAAAAGTAAAAGACCAAATTGTAGAAAAATACGGTCGTTTGGATATTTTAATCAATGCTGCTGGAGGAAATATGCCTGGTGCAACGATTCAGCCGGATCAGGCCATTTATGATATGAAAAGCGACGATTTACAAAAAGTAGTCGATTTGAATATTATTGGAACTATGCTTCCAACGCAAGTTTTTGCCGAGCTTTTTGCAAAACAAAAATCAGGAAATATCATTAATATTTCATCAGCGTCAGCACAAAGGCCTTTAACTAGGGTTGTGGGATATTCAGCTTCAAAAGCGGCGATTGACAACTTTACACAATGGATGGCTGTTGAATTAGCCCAAAAATATGGCGAAGGACTTCGTGTAAATGCTATTTCACCTGGATTCTTCATCGGCGAACAAAATCGTGCTTTATTATTGACTCCAGAAGGAAAATTAACTCCAAGAGGCGAAAAAATCATCGATCATACACCAATGGGAAGGTTTGGAAATCCAGAAGATATTGACGGAGCACTTTTATTCCTTTGCAGTGACATGTCAAAATTTGTGACAGGAACTATCTTAAAAGTAGACGGTGGATTTGCAGCAACGAGCATTTAAGATTTGTAAGGTTCTGCAAGGTTTTGGAAACCTTGCAGGTATAAATATTTAAAAACAATAAAATTAAAATCATACCTACAAGGTTTTGGAAACCTTGCAGGAAATAAAATAAACATTATAAACATGGAACAAACATTAAGATGGTTCGGACCAAATGATCCTGTTTCTTTACAAGATATAAAACAAACCGGAGCAACCGGAATTGTAACTGCTTTACATCATATTCCAAATGGACAAGTTTGGAGCATCGACGAAATCATTAAACGTAAAGTTGAAATCGAACATGAAGACGGTGATCCTAAAAAAGGTGCTTCAGGCCTAACTTGGTCGGTTGTGGAAAGTATTCCTGTTCACGAAGACATTAAAAAACAAACTGGAAATTACATTCAATACATTGAAAATTATAAAGAAAGCATTCGTAATCTGGCTTTGTGTGGTATCAAATGTGTATGTTATAACTTCATGCCAGTTTTAGATTGGTCAAGAACCGATTTGTCTTATACAGTAGAAGATGGCTCAAAAGCTTTACGATTCGATATCAACGCTTTTGCAGCATTTGAATTGTTTATTTTGAAAAGACCTGGAGCTGAAAAAGAATATTCTGAAACACAAATTCAAAAAGCAAAAAGCTATTTTGAAGCTATGACAGCCGAAGATAAAGTTAAGTTACAGCAAAATATTCTTGCTGGACTTCCTGGTGCAGAAGAAGCTTATAGTGTTGAAGACTTCCTTGTAACTTTAAGTGCTTATAATCATATTGACAGACAAGCTTTAAAGGATAATCTTTTCTTCTTTTTGAAAGAAATTATTCCAGTCGCTGAAAGTAAAGGCGTTTTGATGGCTATTCATCCAGACGATCCTCCCTACCCTATTTTAGGTTTACCAAGAGTGGTAAGTACAGAAGAAGATTTAATTGAATTAATGAATGCTGCGCCTTCTCCATCCAACGGATTTACAATGTGTACAGGTTCATACGGTGTAAGAGCCGATAATGATTTACCAGGAATGGTAAGACGCCATGGCGATAAAATGAATTTTATCCACTTAAGAAGTACACAACGTGATGAAGAAGGAAGTTTCTACGAAGCCAACCACCTTGAAGGAAATGTTGATATGTACGAAGTTGTGAAAGCAATTTTGGAAGTTGAAAAAAGAAACAACAGCACTTTGCCAATGCGTCCCGATCACGGACATCAAATGTTGGATGATTTAAAGAAAAAAACAAATCCGGGTTATTCTGCAATCGGCCGTTTAAGAGGTCTTGCAGAACTACGCGGACTTGAAATAGGGATTAAACGATCTTTATAATTTTTTTTTGCCGCTAAAGCGCTAAGACACAAAGCTTTTTATTTAAAAAATTAAAAGGATTTTGTTTCATGCAGATTTGGCAGATTATAGCAGATTTTATTAATGAATATCTGCGAGCATCTGCCTAAATCTTTTAAAATCTGCGTTAAATAAAAAAAGAAAAACTTTGCGCCTTAGTGTCTTAGCGGCAAATCAAAAAAAACTTACTAACCACAACCACAAAAACCATGATTCGCCAAGCCATTATTGTCTCCTGTGGCTTTTTTATGAATACCATATTGGCGCAGGAATTACCTAAAATTATTACTTCAAAAACAAACTATCTCCCTGATTTCAGTTATGCAGGCTACCGCTTTGGAGAAAGCCCGATTCCTGAAGTCAATGGTAAAATTATCAACGCAGAAGATTTTGGTGTTAAAGCCGATGATCATCTCGACGACTCAAAAGCATTATTAAAAGCTTTTAAAGCGGCGAATGCTGTTGAAGGAAATGTCATTCTACAATTACCAAAGGGAAAAATTATCCTTAGTGATATTCTCTACATCGAAAGAAGCAATTTTGTACTGCGCGGTACTGGTTCTGATGAAAACGGAACAGAAATCTACTGTCCAAGACCTATGATGTATCTTAAAGATCCTGAGTCTTTAGCAGAACTTCGCGAATATTTAACCACTTTTGACAAAAGGCAGCGGGAACCTGAAAACAATGTCGATTTGCCTTTTTCACAATATGCGTGGTCGGGAGGTTTTATCTGGACACAAGTTTCGGGAGAACGCGTAAAATCATATCTTGATAAATATGAACCCGAAGCAAATGTTCTGGCGAAAGTCAATTCTGGAAAAATGGGAGAATTTACCATCAATGTTTCTAATGTTAAAAACCTAAAAGCTGGAGATATTGTTGAGTTACAATTATTCAACAAAGAAGGCGAAAATGGAGAAATCATCAAAGATTTATACCAAGGCGCTAAAGTAAAACCAGGATCACATCACTGGCAGTTTCCAAAGCTTCCTATAGTCAGACAGCAAGTTGAAATTGTTAAGATTTCTGGATCAAAAATTACGCTTAAAACACCTTTGACTATTTCAATCAAACCCGTTTATCAGGCACAATTGGTAGAATGGAAACATTTAAATGAAGTCGGAATCGAACATATTCGTTTTACATTTCCAGATATTCCAAGAGTTGCTCATCACGTGGAACCCGGAAATAATGGTATTTTCTTAACCCGCTTATTTAACAGCTGGGTAAAAGATGTCAAAATCACCAATGCAGATAGTGGCATCTTGGCCGAAGAAGTTTCCAATGTTACCGTTCAGGATATTACAACCGACGGACCACATTTATCGCATTATACCGTAACTTTAGGCGGTGTTCATAATGTATTGGTCAAAAACTTAAAGATCTATAATAAAACGGTGCATCCTTTAAGTTTCAACACTTTTGCGACGAAAAACGTGTATCAAGATTGTGAAATTTTTGCCGATGCACTTTTAGATCAGCATTCAGGTGCCAATCATCAAAATTTATTTGATAATATTATTGTTCATATTACCCCTGATAAAAATAACAGTTACTTTTTGTTTGGCGGCGGTGGCGCTGAATACTGGAAACCTTCACACGGACCTTTCAGTACTTTTTGGAATCTAAATGTTCAAGTTACCAATCCAAATCCTGCAAAACCTGTTTTATTATACGGAATGAAAGACGGCGCTTTCGCCAGAATCATTGGAGTTCATGGAAATGCAAAATTTGAAATCAAATACGATGTTGACCCCTATATCGAATTTTTAAATACGTCAATTGAAAAAATTCCGTCTCTTTACGCTTATCAATTACAAAGACGCCTAAAATAAGTTAAAACTGCCACAAAGACCCAAAGACTCAAAGCAATTAGATAAACTTTGTGTCTTTGCGACTTTGCGGCAAAAAAATAAACGCTATGAAATATAAAATAGCTCTTCTTACCATTGTATTTGTTTTTGGGAATCTATTTTCTCAAAATAAATACCGTCTTAAAAACATCTCCACAACCGACGGACTTTCGCAGAGTTCTGTTATTACCATACATCAGGATAAATTTGGACAAATGTGGTTTGGTACACGTGATGGTCTAAACAAATATGATGGAAGTCATTTTACAATTTATCGAAATGATGTTTCTGATAAATTTTCCATCAGTAATAACGATATTTTAGCGATTGAAGAAGATAACTTGGGTAAAATCTGGGTTGGAACTTATAACGGATTAAACTGTTATGATCCCGTTTCAAATAAATTCACAAGATATCTTTATACGAAAGCCAATCAGACAATAAGTAATAATGCCGTTTGGAGTATCAGGGAAATTGGAGATGAAATGTGGTTTGGAACTTCTAAAGGACTAACCATTTACAATAAAAAATCAAGATTATTTACTTCTATTTTTCATTCAGATGAAGATATTTCAACATTGCCCAGCAATAATATTCAGACCATTCTAAGAACCAAAAAAGGTGAAATCTGGATTGGAACTACAAAAGGTTTATGCTTGCTTACCAGTAGAAAAGGCGGAAAATTTATCTTCAAAAATTATCCGTATACAGTTGATCTTCTAAATGTTCAATCGGTTATTGAAGGTCAAAATGGAGATTTATGGGTAGGAACTAAAAACAAAGGACTTTTAAATTTCGATATAAAACAAAAAGCATATGTTTCGTTTTTAGAAGCCAATAAATACAGTGAAATCAATACTGACATTAGATCATTAGTAATTGACCATCAAGGCTCTTTATGGGTTGGTACTTATGATGGAATCTATATTTTAGGGAAAGACAAGAGTCTGCAGAAAATCAATAACAGCAATAACAGCATTGGAATCGACAAAGTAAAATCGGTTTTTATGGATAAAAAAGGATCCATTTGGATTGGCTGTTATTACAAAGGCGTAAATCTTTGGGATATTTCCAATGTTAATTTCTCTAACTATAATCAGAATTCGAAAAAAATTCCAATGAGTTTTGATGTAGTAAGTTCTATAATTACTGATAAAAACCAGAATATTTATTTTGGAACCGAAGGCGGCGGTATTACAATCTTCAATAAAAATACCGAATCAGTAAGTTATATCAATAGCAAAACGGGACAAACAAATAAAAATGACATCAAAGCGATGTGTCTTTCCGATGATCATATTTTATGGATTGGAACTTTTTCTAAAGGACTATCAGCATATAACACTATTTCAAAACGAATTGAAGATAATCGAATTGCTTCAGATTTAAGTGACATATTAAAAGATACTGGAGTTTATTCGCTTAAAACAGAAGGAAGTATTTTGTGGATTGGAACTTTTGGAAAAGGTTTGGTTCGCTATAATACTTTGGATAAAACCTTTGATATTCTTGGAAATGATAATACAAAACCTGTTTTCCTAACCAATAATATTGTTCGAACCATATTAGTAGACAAACAAAATTATGTCTGGATTGGAACTCAAAACGGACTTAATCGTATTCCGTTAAAAAACTTCAATCCAAAAAAATATACCATTCAGCATTTCTTTTATAATCATGCTGCTTTATCAGGTGATGATATTCTGACTTTATTTCAGGATTCAGACAAAAGAATCTGGGTTGGAACCAAAGCAAAAGGACTTCATTATTTTGATGGAAAGAAATTCAATCATATTCATCTTAAAATTGGAAATACAGTTATTACTTCTATTCATTCCATTTTACAGGATGATGATAAAAACTTATGGATCAGCACCAATCAGGGAATTATAAAATACAATACCAATAAAAAAGCAATTGTAATTTACGATCAAAAGGACGGATTGGCGAGTAACGAATTCAATGATAATTCGGCTTTAAAACTCGCTTCAAATCAATTCTATTTTGGAAGTCCATCAGGAGCTACATTTTTTGATCCAACAAAAATTTCATTGAATAATTATGCACCGCAGGTTTTAATTACGGATTTGAAAATTAAAAATGAAACGATACATGCCAATGACAAAGACGGTATTTTAGAAAACAGCGTTGGATTTACGCAAACCATAACATTGGACTATGATAAGGCTAATTTTACGATAAGCTTTGCTATACCCAATTATATTCGATCAAAAAACAATCAATATAGTTATCGTTTAACGGGATTAGAAAACAACTGGACAACTACAAAAAATACCGAAGCCAATTTTGCCATTCAAAATCCGGGAACTTATACTTTTGAAGTTCGCGGTGCTAATAATGACGGAGTATGGAATCAGAAACCGACAACTTTAAAAGTAATCGTAAATCCTGCTCCCTGGCGTAGTATCTGGGCATTTTTACTATATGGAATTGTTATCGGTTTGGGATTATACGGCTTGATTTGGATTATGAAATCAAAAGCCAGATTGAAACAAAAGCTGGAACTAGAATATCTGGAAACCAAACGTATTGAAGAAAACAACAAGCTTAAACTGGATTTCTTTACGAATATCTCGCACGAATTCAGAACACCACTGACTTTAATTCTAGGGCCTTTACAACAGATTCTAGCCGACTATAACGGAACAAATGAAATGTACAAAAAGCTTTTAGTGATTGAAGGAAGTGCCAATCATTTGCTGAGTTTGATTAACCGTTTAATGGATTTTAGAAAACTCGAAAATCATCAGGTTGCACTAGAATCAGCAAACGGGAATATTGTCAAATTTACTCGAGAAATCTACTTATCATTCATAGAATACGCCAAAGACGGTGGTTACGATTATACATTTGAAACTTCAGACGATGAAATTCTAGTTTATTATGATCGTTACAAACTCGAACGTGTATTTTATAATTTGATTTCGAATGCTTTCAGATATACTCCAAAAGGCGGTAAAATCAACATTAAAATCAATCACGATCATGAAAACCTTTTTATAGCGGTTGAAGATTCAGGAGTTGGAATAGCCGAACAACATATCGATAAAATATTTGATTTGTTCTTTGAAGTGCCAACACATAATCAGGTTCAGAAAAACTATAATAAAGGAACAGGAATAGGCCTTTCTATTGTAAAAAACATTGTAAAACTCCATAAAGGTTCGATTGATGTCACCAATAAACCAACTGGAGGTGTTGTATTTAAGGTAACGCTGCCTCTGGGACGCGAACATCTTTCGGATAATGAAATTATTCCTGATTTTAAAATTAGTGATGATGTAGAGCAATACGCGGCGCAGTTAGAACCTTCTGAAGTTATTGAAAATGAAGATATCGAAGATTTAATTGTCAACGAAGAAAAACAAACCATTCTCCTTGTTGAAGATCATAAGGTTTTGAGAAAGTTCATGAAAAACTTACTCAAAAAAGACTACAACATTATTGAAGCCGAAAACGGAAAAATTGCTTTTGAGAAAGCTTTAAAATATGTTCCAAATTTGATTATCAGCGACGTTATCATGCCTGAAATGGTCGGAACTGAATTGTGTTCTAAAATAAAAGAGAATTTAAAAACCAGTCATATTCCAGTCATTCTTTTAACATCCAGATCTTCATTAGTCTATAAATTTGAAGGACTGGAAAGCGGTGCCGATGATTATATCAGTAAACCATTTAATTTAATGGAATTCAGGCTTCGTGTTAAAAATCTGCTGAACACAACCGAACGTTTAAGAATCAAATTTTCAAGCGAAGACAGTTTTATTCCATCAGAAATTACGGTTTCATCATTGGATGAAGAATTATTGAAAAAAGCTTTTAAAATTGTGGAAGAGAATATTTCAAACGAACAATTTGATATTCCATTTTTCTGTTCTGAATTGGGTGTCAGCCGAACCATGTTATTTTTAAAAATCAAGGCTTGGACCAATTGCACGCCAAATGAATTTATTCATGAAATTAGATTGAAACGTGCTGCTCAATTATTGGAACAAAATAAACTGACCGTTTCTGAAGTAAGTTATAAAGTTGGTTTTAACAACCCAAAATATTTCAGTAAATGCTTCCAGAAAAAATACGGAGAAACTCCATCACAATATGCAGACAAATTTTATAAATCTTCTGCAACAATTTAAAAATCTACTGTTTTAAGGGCTTAAAAAAGGGTATCTGTATTTTTAGATACCCTTTTTTGTATTTCTATATCGTTTTCGGATTCTACATTTGCGATATGAAAATCAGAAAACAGAACTTCTTGTTATTGCAAATTGTATTTGTCATTCTCATAATCGGAATGAGTTTACTGCTTTTCTATTTTATCTAATCTTATTAACCTTAAACCGAAAAATGAATGTTTACAAACCAAAAAAACAAGTCGTTTAAATGGTGTTTACTGGTGTCTTTTTTACTGGTAAATTTCATGATGAATGCACAGGAAAGAAAAGTTACCGGAAAGATAACTTCAAGTGAAGATTTACTTGGACTTCCCGGCGCTAATGTCTATATCAAAAACTCTTCAGTTGGAGCATCTGCGGATATGGATGGAAATTACACCGTTATCGTATCGGAAAAAAATGCCGTTTTAGTTTTCAATTTCGTCGGATTTCAGACGGTTGAAATTCCGGTTGGAACTAAAAGCGTAATCAATGTTAGTTTAAAACCCGATACAAAAGCACTTGACGAAGTCATTGTGGTAGGCTATGGAACGCGTAAAAAGAGTGATATTACAGGTTCCGTTTCTTCTGTAACAGCAAAAGAATTAACCGCTTATCCAGTACTGAATGCAGAACAAGCTTTACAAGGACGCGCAGCTGGAGTTTCTGTACAAACTAATAATGGTGGAGAACCTGGAGCTCCAGTAAAAATTAGAGTTCGAGGCGGAACTTCTATCAATGCCAGCGGTGATGCATTGGTGGTGGTTGATGGATTTGCAGGCGCCTCTATGCCAGCACCTCAGGATATTGCTTCTATAGAAGTTTTAAAAGATGCTTCGGCTACTGCTATTTATGGTTCTAGAGGCTCAAACGGTGTTATCATGGTAACGACCAAAAAAGGAAAACCGGGAAAACCAGTAATTGAATTCAGCAACTCTACATCAATACAATCTGTAAACAACAAACTGCATTTGTTGAATGCCGATCAGTTTGCAGCATATAGAAAAAGTTTTACCACGCATACACAAGGTCCAGCAAATACAGACTGGCAAGATGTAATTTACCGTGACGGAATGATTTCGAATACGCAATTATCATTTTCAGGCGGTTCTGAAAATATCAAATATTACGTTTCTGGAACTTATTTCAATCAAAATGGAGTTGTTATCAATTCTGGAATTGACAAATATACCATTGTAAGTAATCTAGAAGCAGATTTGACACCTAAATTCAAAGTTGGTCTTAATACTTTTACAAGTAAACAAAACAAAGAAGGAATCGTAAGTCAGACAAGTGCTGGAGGAACTGGTGCTGCGGGCGTAATTGCATCGGCTTACCGTTTTATGCCAGACAAAGGAATTTACAATGCTGATGGTTCTTATACCACAACGGCTCCAATTGGTGACGATATTGACAATCCATACGCAACGGCAATGGAAAACATTCTAGAAACTGTTTCTATCGTGAACAGAAACAATTTCTTTGCTCAATATCAAATCACAAAAGATTTGGATTTTAAAACTACTTTAGGTTTGACCGATAGTAATTCACAAACAGGCAGATTTATTCCGTCCACTTTAATTGCAGGAAAAAATATCAAAGGAGAAGCTTCTGTTAACAATACTCGTTTTTCTTCTTTCTTAACAGAAAACTATCTGACTTTTAAACGCGAAATTATCGATAAAGGAATCTTAACGGTGCTTGGAGGATATTCGTATCAAAAAAATAAAAATGAAAACTCTTATGCTGCTTCAAGAGGATTTTTAACAAACACAAATTCTTATAGAAATTTAGGTGCTGGAACAGTATTCTTAAAACCTGATTCTGGTTTATCTGAAACGGAATTGATTTCTGCTTTTGGAAGGCTGAATTTTGATTATGACGATCGTTACTTATTGACTTTTACAGCAAGAAGAGATGGTTCATCAAGTTTTAGTAAAAACTACAAATACGGAACTTTCCCTTCTGGAGCAATTGGATGGAATATTGGCAAAGAAGCTTTCTTAAAAGACAATAAAACCATTTCAAACTTAAAATTAAGAGCGAGTTATGGTGCAACAGGTAATCCTTCAATTGGTGCTTACTCTACTCTTTCTCGTTTCTCTGAAATTTATTATGTGAGCGGTGACGTAATTGTAAATGCAGTACAGCTGACTTCATTGGATAATCCGAACTTAAAATGGGAAACTTCTTATCAGCAGGATTACGGAATTGATTTAGGTTTATTTGATAACAGAATCAGCATTACAGCAGATTATTATAAAACCATTACAAAAGATTTGTTGTTTAACAGACCGCTTCCGGGAGTTTCGGGAATTGCTACACAGCTTCAAAATGTTGGTGAATTGGAAAACAAAGGATGGGAATTAGGAATTAATACTAAAAACTTCATCGGTGCCGATTTTACTTGGTCAACTAACTTCAATATTTCATCAAACAAAAACAAAGTATTAAAATTAGCCGATAACAAAGACTTATTGATTAATTCTGCTCCAGGACATTTCCTAGCAACAGAATCTCAGATTTTAAGAGTGGGACAACCTGTAGGTTCTTTCTTTGGGTTTGTTTATGATGGTGTAATTCAGCAGGGAGAACCTGTATTACCAGGAAACTTTGAGACTATTGCTGGAGGAGAAAAATTCAAAGATGTAAATGGAGACGGAAAATTAGATTCGCAGGATAAAACTATTATTGGAAACCCAAATCCTGATTTCATTTTCGGATTCAATAATGATTTCACTTATAAAAATTTGGATCTAAACATCTTTTTCCAAGGGTCAGAAGGCGGGCAAATCTTAAACTATACTTTGATGGAATTGGCATCTGGAAACAATAATGCTACTACAGAAGTTTTAAACTCTTGGACTCCAACAAATACAAACACTGACGTACCTATTAATGCGGCAAGAACAAAAAGAATTACTTCAAGATTTGTTTATGATGGAAGTTACATTCGTTTAAAAAACATCTCTTTAGGATACAGTTTAGATGAAAGTTTTGTTTCTAAAATGGGATTAAACAAAGTCCGTTTTTATGTAAGCGCGCAAAACATCTGGACCATCACAAATTATCCAGGAACAGATCCTGAAACAAGTTACTTAAACGACAATAATTCAAGAAGTAATACTTACCTAGGCTTGGATTACGGTGGATATCCAAACGTGAGAACGTTTACAATGGGGCTTAATGTGAAATTCTAGTTTAATAAAAAGAATCATGAAAAAATATATCGCTTTTTTATTTTTAGGAACACTCACCTTTTTGGGATGTTCGGATTTGGAAGAAAAACCAGTAGGAATTATTCGTCCAGACAACTTTTTTAACAATACCGATGATTTACAAGCCGCTGTAAATGGTGCTTTTGCAAACATCGCCCATAACAATTACTGGGGAAGAGAATTTACAATCGCTTTAATGCTTCGCGATGATATGGCCGATATTGGAGACAGAACTACTCAAGCCGCACGTATTGACGTAAATGATATGAGCATGAATGACACCAATGCTCTTGTTGCAAACTTCTGGCCTCAATCGTATGTTATTATTACAGCAGCAAATCAGGCAATTGAAGGTGCTAAGAAAACACCCGGTGATCCTGCAAAAGTCAATGCGATAGTAGCTCAAGCTTATTTTGCAAGAGCTTTTGCTTACTATCATTTAGTACGCTTATTTGGAGATATTCCATACATTGATTTTGTGGTGACCGATGTCAAACAGATTAATTCTATGAGTAAAACTAAAGAAGCTGATGTTTATCCAAAAATAATTGCCGATTTAGAATTTGCCAAACAATGGCTGGAAGACAAACCAAAAGTAAAAGCCGTTCCGGGAAAAGGAACTGCAGCAGGTTATTTAGCTTCTGTTTATTTAACTTTAGGAAATTTCCAAAAAGCTTATGACGAAGCCAAATACGTCATTACAAACGAAGCCAAATTTGGTCTAGGTTTGGATGCCGATTTTCAGGATTTATTTAACGCTACTAAAACGGCTACTTTGAAAGAACCATTGTTTACAGTAGATTTTAATAACTTAACTTCAGGAAATTACGGTCAGGATTATACAGCCTTTTTTACAGGTTCATTGAAAGACGACAGTTACAGTTACGGACAAGGATTCTCGGTTGCGGTTCCGTCATTAAAAGTATTCAATACTTGGGATCAGAGAGATTACAGAAGAGCGGTAAGTTTTGATACGATTATCAGAAAAAAGACAGGTCCTGGTGGTGCTTTACAGGTTTATCCATCGAGTGATAACGAAAAAGCGCCTCGTCCGCATATTGCTAAATATTTCCGTTTTCCAGGAAAAGCTGGTGCTAATGGAAGAACTTCGCAGCACAATTACATCACAATGCGTTTTGCAGAAGTGTTATTGACTGCTGCAGAAGCTTTAAACGAAATTACGCCCGGAACAACGGAGGCTGATGGTTATGTAAACCGTGTTCGTGCTAGAGCGAGAAATAAAGCAGGAAAACTAGTTTCTTTTCCGGCAAACGTAACTCCAGGGCTTTCTCAAGCAGATTTCAGAAAAATGGTAATTGATGAAAGAAGATTAGAACTGGCTTTTGAATACGTTCGATGGTACGACATTAAGAGATTAAAAATCGGACCGGAAGTATTTGGACCAAACGGTTTAGAGCCACATGCCAATTTCGATCCGAATAAAGATTATTTATGGCCATTACCGGGAACTGAATTGGCTATCAATCCAAATTTAAAACCAAATAATCCTGGTTATTAATTATTATTGAACGCAGATAAAACGGATTCGCTATCGCGAAGACGCGGAAAAAAACTGATTTTTAAATTATTATTAAAAAAAAAACTGCATAATCAATGTCTTAGCGATAGCGAATCCGTAAAATCCGCGTTTAAAATTTAGTCTAGAGACTAAAAAAATATTATTTAAATATGAAGAATGTTAATTTCATTTCTCTAATTCTTGGGTTTGCGTCGCTGACAACAGCGTGCAAATCCGGAATTAATTCTCAAACAAAAACTCCTTTATCTGTAAATAGTCTGCTGGACACCCGTTACAAAATGTTGTTGGATTATCCTGTAGATTCTATGTCCATGCCAAGAAGCATGAACATTAAAACCAACGAAATACGTAAAGTTCCATCGAAAGATTGGACAAGCGGTTTTTTTGCTGGAAACCTTTGGCAGTTGTACCGATTGACAGGCGATTCAAAATACAAAGAACAAGCCGAAAAATGGACGCCTTTCAGTAAAAAAGAAAGTGTCAATAAAAATTCGCATGATGTAGGTTTTAAAGTGTTCTGCAGTTTTGGAGAAGCATTGAAAGTAGAAAACAAGAAAGAATACGAAGCTGTAATTGTTAAAGGTGCAGAAACATTATGTAAAAGATTTGATCCAAAAGTAGGTTCAATCCGTTCTTGGGATTTCAATAAAGAAATCTGGGATTATCCGGTAATCATTGACAATATGATGAATTTGGAATTACTTTTTGAAGCTTCTAAATTATCTGGAAATCCAAAATATCGTAATGTTGCAATCCAACATGCCAATACCACTTTAAAAAACCAATTTAGAGACGATGACAGCTGTTATCATGTTATTGATTATGATCCAAAAACAGGCAATGTAAGAAAGAAAACCACACTTCAGGGTTATAATGATGATTCGGTTTGGGCTCGTGGTCAGGCTTGGGCTGTTTATGGTTTTACTATGGCGTATCGATATACCAAAGATGAAGCTTATATAAAACAAGCCGAAGCTACTGCTCTATTCTTTATGGCAAATAAAAACCTGCCAGAAGACGGAATTCCGTATTGGGATTTTAAAGATCCAAGCATTCCAAATTCGGCTCGCGATGTATCTGCTGCAATGGTTATGGCATCTGCTTTATACGAATTGTACGGATATACCAAAAAAGAAAATTATCTAGCTTTTGCCAATAAAATGATGGCTTCTGTACAAAGCAAAAACTACATTTTAGATGCTAACATTAAGGCTCCCTTTCTTTTTGATCACAGCACAGGAAACTGGCCAAAACATGATGAAATTGACGAACCGATTATCTACGCCGATTATTACTTTCTAGAAGCCTTACTAAGAAAAAGTAAGATAGATGCAAAGTAACAAAGGGACAAAGGTTTCCTGCCTTTGTAACTCTGAATCTCTGAGCCTTTGAACCTAAAAAAAGCCTTATAACCTTATGAAAAAACGACATTACAATACATTTTCAATTTTTGCACTTTTTGTTTTGTTTCAAATTTGTCTGAGCAGTTCTGCTCAGACAAAGAGGAACATTAATGACAATTGGCTTTATTTGGAAAATGACACTCCAAAACTCAGCGAAGCGCAAAAAGCATCAGGCTGGACTTCTTTAAACTTACCGCATACTTGGAACGCCGAAGATGCAACCGATTTATACCCAGGTTACCGTCGTGATGCAAGCTGGTATCAAAAAAAATTAAATATCCCGCAGATTGACAAAGACAGGGTTTATTCTTTATACTTTGAAGGCTCAAATGTGACTACAAATGTGTATGTGAACGGAAAAGAAGCCGGAAGTCATATAGGTGGGTATATTGGCTTTTCTATTGATATTACCAACTTCATCAAAGAAGGAAACAATGACATTTTTGTTCGTGTAGACAATAGCTATGATATCGAAATTATTCCATCTCAAAAAAGCGATTTCTTTATTTACGGAGGCATTACACGCGATGTATGGCTGGTTTCACAATACAAAAATCATATTGACAACATAAAAATTACAACACCAGAAGTTTCAGCTAAAAAAGCTTCGGTACAGATTGTTTCTTCATTTGTAAACCCAGATAATTCGAAAGATTTATCGTTAACGGTTACGCTTTCAAATCCGAAAGGGAAAAAAATAGTCAGCAAAACCGTTCCTGTTTCAGCTAAAACTTCAACAATTACTTTTGAAAACATTAAAAATCCTGAACTATGGGATACTGAAAAGCCCAATTTATATCAACTGACAGCTGTTTTATCAGAAAAAAATCAAATCCGAGACAGTGTTTCTGAAAAAGTAGGTTTTAGATGGTTTGAATTTAAAGATCATGGGCCATTTTATCTTAACGGAAAACGTCTGCTTGTTCGAGGAACTCATCGTCATGAAGAACAAGCTGGAGTTGGCGCTGCGATGAGCAACGAACAGCATTGGGCTGATATGAAATCAATCAAAGAAATGGGGGCTAATTTTGTCCGTTTAGCACATTATCCTCAGGATCCCGAAGTTTATAAAGCCTGTGACGAGCTTGGTCTTTTGGTTTGGGATGAATTGCCGTGGTGCCGAGGCGGTATTGGAAACGATGCTTGGAAAACCAACACCAAAAACATGCTGGAAGAAATCATCAATCAGAATTACAACCATCCGAGCATTATTATTTGGTCTTTAGGAAACGAAATCAACTGGCTTCCTGACTTTCCTGATGGAGATAATGACCAAAGAACCAATGCTTTCTTAACTGAATTAAATGATTTGGCGCATAAATTGGATCCAACCCGAAAAACGGCTATAAGAAAATATTACGAAGGTTCTCATATTGTAGATGTATTCTCTCCTTCTATCTGGTCTGGATGGTATTCAGGAAGTTATAAAAGCTACCAAAAAGCGATTAACACTTATAAAAAAGAATACAAACATTTTATTCATGCTGAATATGGCGGTGACAGTCACGTAGGTCGTCACAGCGAAAACCCTGTTACGGGAGAAAATGTGATAAAAGCAGAAGGTTGGGAAGAAGCCATTGTTCAGACTAAAGTGGCGAATATTGCCCAAATTGGAGATTGGAGCGAAAATTATATAGTCGACTTATTTGACTGGCATTTGCACATATCCGAAAATGATCCAACGTTTGTTGGTAATATTCAATGGGCTTTTAAGGATTTTGCAACACCATTACGCCCTGAAGATGATATTCCGTACATGAACCAAAAAGGGCTTACAGACCGCAACGGAAATCCAAAAGATGCTTATTATGTTTTTAAAAGTTATTGGGCAAAAGAGCCTTTCACTTACATCGAATCACATACTTGGACAGAACGTCAAGGACCTGAAAACACACCTAGAACAATCAGTGTATTCAGCAACTGTGAGAAAGTAACTTTATTCCATGATGGAAAATCATTGGGTGAAAAACAACGTAATCTTTCCCTATATCCAGCCAATGGTTTGACTTGGGATGTTAATTTCAAAAAAGGAGAAAATATTCTTCTTGCGATTGGAAAAAACAAAGATGGAAAAACAGTTTCTGATACCATAAAAGTGAATTATCGTTTTTCAAAAAATGATACTGCTTCTTCTTTACAATTATCAGCAGAAAAATTAAAAAATGGTAATTATTTAGTAACAGCTATTGCGATTGACAACAACAATTTGCGTTGTTTAGATTACGAAGAAAGTGTTTATTTCCAATGCTTGAAAGGCGGTAAAACACTAAAAAATCAAGGAACTCCAACAGGAAGCGAATCCATTAGAATGGCAAATGGAAAAGCATCTATAGAAGTGATTCCTGATGGTTCAGGCAAGCCAATTGAAATGACTGCTTTGAATCAAAGTTTTAAAGGGGAATATTTAAAGATTCCTGTTGAGTAAAATTTTCTGGCCACAAAGGCACTAAGCTTTTTTAGCTTGGTCTGTCATCCTGACAAAAAAAACTTTGTGTCTTAGTGCCTTCCTGGCAAAAACACAAAAACAAATTAATACAAAAATGAAAAAAATATTAACCACATTACTCCTAACCTTATCCGTTTTGGCGTCTGCACAAAATCTAATATCAAACGTTCCAAACCGAAATACCACTTCGTTAAACGGTGTATGGAATTACATTGTTGATCCTTATCAAACTGGCTTCTACAGCTTTCACCTTGATCAATATGATAAACAGGAAAAACCAGCAAAAGGGGCCTTTTTTACTAATTATCATGCTCAAAACAAACAAGAATTAGTAGAATATGATTTTGATAAATCGCCAACAATCAATATTCCGGGCGATTGGAATTCACAGGTTACGGAATTAAAATACTACGAGGGTAATGTCTGGTTCAAAAAATCTTTTGATTATAATTTAGCCGCCAACAAACGTCTTTTTGTTTATTTAGGAGCCATTAACTACAAAGCTGATGTTTATTTAAACGGAAAAAAGCTGGGAACACACGAAGGCGGTTTTACACCTTTCAATTATGAAATTACTTCTATTGTAAAACCAACCGGAAATTATCTGGTTATTAAAGTAGATAATACACGCCATAAAGAAGATGTTCCTACTGTGAATACCGATTGGTGGAATTATGGCGGAATAACTCGCGATGTAACTCTAATTGAAGAAGAAAACGCTTTTGTAGAAGATTACAATATACAACTGAAGAAAGGAAATGCAAATGTTATTTCCGGTTTTATTAAGATCAATAATTTAAATCCAGCACAAAATCAGGTTGCAATTTCTATTCGGGAATTAAAAATCAATTACAAAGGAAAAATTGGTGCTGATGGAATTTTAAATTTTGAAATTCCAGCAAAAAAAATCTCCTATTGGTCACCAGAAAATCCAAAATTATATGATGTGACTGTTGACTTTAACGGACAAAAATTAAATGATAAAATTGGTTTCAGAACTATTGAAACAAAAGAAGATAAAATCCTATTAAACGGAAAACCCGTTTTTTTACGTGGCATTTCGATTCACGAAGAAAATGCCAATGGTGGGCGTGCCAATTCGCAAGAAGATGCATTACGTTTGCTAAATTGGGCTAAAGAACTGGGCTGTAATTATGTCCGTTTGGCGCATTATCCACATAATGAAAATATGGTAAGAGAAGCAGATAAAATGGGATTAATGGTTTGGGAAGAAATTCCGGTTTATTGGACAGTGGAATTTAAAAATGAAAATACCTATAAAAATGCACAAGATCAGTTAACGGCTGCGATTACAAGAGATAAAAATAGAGCCAGTATTGTAATCTGGTCTATGGCCAATGAAACTCCTGTTTCTGACGCACGAAATACTTTTATAACGAATTTGGTAAATCATACCAAATCATTAGATGATACAAGATTAATCAGTGCGGCTTTACTGACACATAATGGAAAGATTGACGATGAAATTGGTAAATCGCTTGATATTATTGCTTTCAACCAATATTTAGGCTGGTACGGTGGTAATTTAGAAAATGCTGAAAAAACATTCTGGACTACACCATACAACAAACCTGTCTTTGTTTCAGAATTTGGAGGTGATGCCAAGGCTGGTTTCCATGGAGAGAAAAACGAACGCTGGACTGAGGAATATCAGGAATATTTATACATTCAGAACTTAAAAATGATTGAAAAGATTCCTCATTTAAGCGGCACAAGTCCGTGGATTCTGGTTGATTTCAGATCTCCAAAAAGATTGCTTCCGGGTATTCAGGATGGTTATAACCGTAAAGGTCTAATCTCAAATGATGGCGAGAAGAAAAAAGCATTTTACATCATGCAGGATTGGTACGCAAAAAAGAAAAAAGAGCAATAAAAATTATTGCTTATTACCAATTCATTAACAAAAAACAAACTGGAATTATATGATTTTTCTTCATTATTAATTTACTTTGTAGTTATTCTAAAAATTGTAATCCTATGAAAAAATTATGTTTACTGGCAGTTACTTTGTTTGCTGCTTTTACAGTTCAGGCTCAAGACGTAGTAAAATTTGCTCCACTTGATGCAAGTCCAGTTGATATTTCTTATTTCCCAAACAAGGCTGTTAAATTCAAAAAAACAGATAATCCAAATCCAGTTGTAAAAGTTACTTATGCAAGACCTTCTGCAAAAGGACGAACTATTTTTGGTGACGTTGTAAAATTTGGTGAAGTTTGGAGAGTTGGTGCGAATGAAAATACCGAAATTAAGTTTTACAAAGACGTAACAATCGGTGGTAAAAAAGTTCCTGCAGGATACTACAGCTTATTTGTAATACCTGAAAAAGAGAAATGGACAGTAATCATCAACAAAGAATTAGACTTATGGGGTGGTTATGCTTATGATGAAAGTAAAGACGTTGTAAGAGTTTCTGTTCCTGTTAAGCCAGTTTCAACTTCAATCGAGGCTTTATCAATTGCTTTTACTACCGAAGGCAACATTGCAAATCTTGTGATTGGCTGGGATAAAACAACTGCTGAATTACCAATTACGGTTAAATAATTAATTGGTTTTAGAAACATAATTCTGTATAAACATAGCCCGTGGTTGAAACCACGGGCTATGTTTTTTATATAGAAGAAGAAACTGATGATAATAGGATTTCCTTATGTTTTGCTCCCCAATTACTCAATTGATTCCATATCGGAACTAATTCTTTAGCGATTTCGGTTAACTCATAATCTACTCTTGGAGGAACTTCTGCATAAACAGTTCTTTTAATCAAACCTTCTTTTTCAAGTTCTCTTAATTGAAGAGTCAGCATACGTTCTGTAATGCCTTTTATTTGATTGCGTAATTCACTGAAACGTAATTTTCCATTTTCAAGCTTACAAAGGATTAATAACTTCCATCTTCCTCCAATTTTACATACTGCATAAGTTAAATTACAGCTTTCTGTTATATAACTCTCATTCAACATATTAGTTGAATTTTCTTTTCTTTTTCCCATTACTTACAAATTTGTTAGTACCATACATTTGAATGTGTACTATACAAATTTAGGGATTGTGAAATAATTTTGTCCATCATCCTAGTAAAAATAATATGATACTATCAAAACAAGTACAAAATGTATTGGACTTTATACAAAAAATTGAAATAGATGAGAATCTAAATCCATGGGAGGCAAACAGGGCTTTTTACGAAAAATTTATACCTCTGGCTGGAGAAAAAGAAACCGTTTTTCAAATCACAGAACAGACATTATCAAATGCTGGTAATTCAGTTAACTTACGAATTTATCGTCCGAATGATGATGAGAAACAACCTGTCATTATTTATTTTCATGGTGGCTGGTTTAATGCTGGAAGCCTCGAAACACACGATACACCTTTAAGACAACTGACTAATGCAACACAATCAACTATAATTGCGGTAGATTATCGGCTTGCACCAGAATATCCTTTTCCGGCAGGATTACTCGATTGTGAATTTGCTGTAAAATGGGTGATTGAAAATGCCTTATCTCTTAATATTAATCCAGAAAAAATAATCATTGCAGGTGACAGTGCGGGTGGTGCTTTAGCTTCATCAATTACAAGAAAATTCAGAAGTAAAATTGCGGTACAATTGCTTATCTATCCTGTAACAAGCAATGATTTAAAAACAGCTTCTTGGATTGAATTTCAAAACGGACCTCTGCTAGATTTAAAAGGTGGGATTCAAGCATGGGATTGGTATTTACCCAAACAACATCAAGATAATCCGGATGCTGTTCCTTTGTTAGCAAATGATTTATATGGACTGCCTCCAACATTTATCGCTGTCGCGGAATATGATCCGTTAAGAGATGAAGCGATTCAATATGTCGAAAAGATAAAAGAAGCTCAAGGAAATGTAAAATTAAATCTATACAAAGGAACTACTCATGGTTTCTTTCAAATGGGAAGATTTATTGATGAGTCTAAAATTTTGATGCAGGACATAGCAGATTTTTTAAATAATACTGTTTCAACAAAATGAAAAAATACGCGTACATCGGATGTTTAGGTTTTATTGCTGTTATCACTACTGAATTTGGTGTAATTGGGATTCTGCCTGAGATTGCCGAACATTATAATTTAAGTATTGATAAAGCGGGAATGCTGCTCAGCGCTTTTGCTTTAGTAATTGCCTTAACAGGTCCTTTCATGACCTTACTCACTTCAGGTTTTGATCGTAAAAAAATAATGCTCACATCACTAATTGCCTTTCTTTTCACAGGAATTATTTCATCATTTTCTCCACCATTTTGGCTACTGATGCTGGTTCGAATACTTCCGGCATTTTTACAGCCAGTTTATATTGCCACAGCTTTATCTGTAGCTATTTCAGTAGGCAATAAAAAACAGGAAAATGAACTCATGAGTATTGTTTTTAGCGGCGTTGCAATTGCGATGGTTTCTACAGTTCCTTTTGCAACTTGGTTAGCCAGCATCTTTTCGTGGCAATATTCTTTTATGATTCAATCACTTGTAAGTATTATCGCTTTACTGATAATCTATTTTTTTCTGCCCAAAATGCCTGTTACAGAAAAAAAATCATATTCTAGTCAACTGAAAATACTTACGCAACCTATTTTTATCATAAGTACAGCTATGAACTTCTTTATGATAGCAGCCTGGTTTTCTACTTACAGTTATTTTGCAGAATATTTGAATAAAGCTAAAGGTATGGACGGTACAATGGTGAGTTATATGCTTTTTATATTTGGGGTAATAGGCGTCATTGCTAATCGTGTATCCGGAAAAATGCTAAATAAAAACGTAGCCAATACAACAGCCCTGTTTTTATCAGGAACAATCATTATTCCCATATTACTTTATTTTTCTGGTTCCAATACGATTGCCATAATTTTAGTGGTAGCACTTTGGGGATTTCTATATTCTCCCAGTTTTCTGAATGCTTCGACTTATATGATTTCATCGGCACCTGATTCGTTGGAATTTGCGAATAGTCTTGCCACTTCTTTTGGGAATCTAGGAGTTACATTAGGTACAACAGTTGGAGGATGGATTATTATTAGTAAAGGTGTCCAATACACACCCTGGCTTACTATGGTATTTGGAACATTAGCTTTTTTAATGATTCTGTTGAGAAAATATTTAGAAAGAAACAGCCCTATTGATGTAAACTGATAAATGCTTTTTTTAAATATTTTTCCGCATTTCTAAATACAATCGGGCATAAACATAGCCCGTGGTTTCAACCACGGGGACACAATCAAAGGCAATTCGTTTCCCGTGGTTGAAACCACGGGCTATGTTTAAAATCGGGGCGTAAAACAAAAAGAGACATTTTTCAATGTCTCTTTTTGTTTTTAAACCTTAATGGTTTCTATAATTTTATCTAATGTAATCGGTAAATCTCTAATTCGCTTTCCAGTTGCATTAAAAACAGCATTTGCAATTGCAGGAGCCATTCCAACTAAAGCAGTTTCTCCTAATCCTTTTGTTCCCATTGGGTTACTGATTGGGTCTTTTTTGTTTACAAAGAAAACTTCCTGTTTTTCAATATCAGCATGTACAGGTACATGATAATCGGCAAAATTATTATTGATTGGACGACCAAAACGATGATCGATTTCCAGCGCTTCCATCAATCCCATTCCGATACCTCCTACTGCACCGCCAAACATTTGTCCGGCAGATGTTTTCTGATTGATGACCGTTCCAATATCGGCACAGGAAACCACATGTGCCAATCGTATTTTACCCAAATTCGGATTCACCAAAACTTTTACAAAATGCACTGAAAAAGAATAAATGGAATATTTCTTTGCTTCTTCTGCCGCTTTAGACAGATTTTCGACTTCTAATCCATCTAATTTGTTTGCAGTAAGTAATGAGGTCAAAGCAATAGACTTAGAATTATTATTTTTAGCAGCAATTAAACCATTTGCAAAAGTTAAATCTGTAATAGCGATTCCTTTAAAAACTGGATTTTGAGTTGCCAATTCCAGAACTTTACTAACCAATAAATTACAAGCATCGTGCACCGCAGAACCAACGGATGAAGTCGTAGCCGATCCTCCCTGAGTTGGACCTTTTGGCAATCCGCTTTTTCCCATTTCCACAATTACATTTTCAGCAGGAAGTCTTGTTATTTCTGCACCAATTGCAGTCATCATTGTTGCTGTTCCTGGTCCCATATCGTTTACGCTGCACTGCAAAACTAAATTCCCATCTTGTAAAAATTTTGCTTTAACTGAAGTTGGACTTCTGTAACAACCAAAAGTTCCTGTTCCCATTCCGTAACCAACCAGCCAGTTGCCTTCTTTCACAGAACCAGGTTCATTTTTACGGTTTTTCCAGCCAATGCGTTCCATTCCTCCTTCATAACATTCTAGAAGGTATTTACTGCTCCAAGGTTTATTCTGTTCCTGATCTTTTTCGGCATAATTCAGTTTGCGGAATTCAATCGGATCTAAGTTTAATTTATAGGCCATTTCATCCATCGCACATTCTAAAGCAAACGAACCCGTTGCTTCGCCTGGGCCACGCATCCAGATTGGCGTACAAGTGTCCAAAGGCACAATTCTATAACGTGTTGAAACATTGGCACAATCATAAATAAAACGGGACATGTTTACGGTTCCTTCCATAAAATCCTCATAACTGGAAGTCATTGCTACCGCTTCATGAGTCAAACCAGTGAGCTTTCCTGCTTTTGTTGCTCCAAGCCCCATTTTCTGAATTGTAAAAGGTCTGAATCCAACATTAGTAAACATTTGTTCACGATGCAAAACCAATTTTACTGGACGGTTTAATTTCTTTGCACCCATCAGGGCGGCAATTTCATAAGGCCAGGTATGTAATCCCATTCCAAATGCTCCGCCTAGATATTCAGAAAACACCGAAACATCCTCAACAGGAACATCAAAAACACCAGCGACACTTCTTCGCGTTCCTTCTACTCCCTGACTTTTAGTATATAAAGTCGGTTTATTTCCATCCCATTTCGCGATGATATTCGCTAATTCCATTGGATTATGAACTTCTGTCGGAATCGTATATTCGGCTTCAAAAACAACTTCTGCATTCTTATAACCGTCATGTTCTCCACGATGGTAATCGTTTCCTTTTTCGGTATCTATTTTTTTCTCCTTATCAGCTGCTTTTTGAAGATCTGTTGAATGCTCTTCTTTAAAATAATCTGCTTTAATCAAACTCGCAGCATATTGCATACGTTCAAAAGTATCTGCGATAACCAAAGCAATTGGCTGATCGTAATACAATACCGAATCGTCTTTAAAAATTTGCAACGGTTGTCCAAAATTACGTTTATCTTTTGCTTTTTGATATCCTGAGGGTTTATCAACATTTAAATGTGTAATGACGGCCAAAACTCCCGGTGCCCATTCTGCTTTTTTAGTATCAATACTTTTAATTCTTCCTTTAGCAATGGTACTTCCTACCAAACAGCCATAAACCACTCCAGGTGTTTTATATTCAGCAGAGTACGTCGCAGCACCCGTTACTTTAGCAAATCCGTCAACTCTATTAATATTACTTGTCTTGCTCATAATTCTAATTATTTTGATGCTGCTATGATAAGTGCTTCTGTTATGGTATTGGCTCCAAGCGTAATTTTAAAATCATTTCCGCCGTAAGTTCTAGCTCCTTTCATCGCTAAATCGCCTGCTTGTCTAAAAATTTCTTCTGAAACTGTTTTCCCTTTTAGAAATTCTTCTGCTTCAGTCAATCTCCAGGGTTTATGCGCCACACCACCCATGGCAAGTCTGACATCTTTTATTACATTATTTTTCAAATCCAATGCTGCAGCAACAGAAACTAATGCAAAAGCATAACTCGTTCTGTCACGAACTTTCAGATAATGAATATTTTTAGTGAAATTATGATCTGGAATTTCAATAGCAGTAATCAATTCTTTTGCTTCCAGATTATTATCTTTTTCAGGTGTATTTCCCGGCAGACGATGAAAATCAGTAAATTTAATTTGTCTTTTGCCTTTTGGTCCTTCAACTAAAACCTGTGCGTCTAAAGCTGCTAAAGCAATACACATATCACTTGGATGAACGGCAATGCAACTATCTGAAGCTCCAAAAACAGCATGCATTCTGTTGGAACCGCCAATCGCACCACAACCGCTTTTAGGGGTTCTTTTATTACACGGCATATCGGTATTATAATAATACGAACATCTGGTTTTCTGTAGCATATTACCGCCAACTGTTGCCATGTGTCTGATTTGTTGAGAAGCTCCCGCTGCTAAAGCCAATGACAATAACGGATGTTTTTCTTTTATTGTCGCATCTTCGGCAACCTGACTGTTTTTAGCCAAAGCACCTATCGAAACTTTTCCTTTTAAGAATTCTATTTTCTTTAAATCTAAACCGTTGATATCAATCAATTTGTCTGGCGCTACAACATTCTTTTTCATTAAATCCACCAGATTTGTTCCGCCTGCAATAAACATAGCTTCTTTTTCTTTGCTGATATTCGTTACGGCTGTTCTTGATGATAAAGCTCTGATTATTTGAAAATTTTTCATAACTCCTTCCCTCCTTCCTTCACTTCTGTTATAGCATCTACAATATTATGATAAGCACCGCATCTGCAAATGTTACCGCTCATGTATTCTCTGATTTCTTCTCTGCTGTTGGCATGTCCTTCTTTGATACAGGCAATTCCCGACATAATTTGCCCAGGCGTACAATAACCACACTGAAAACCATCATGTTTGATAAATGCTTCCTGCATTGGGTGTAATTTTTTCCCATTTGAAAGTCCTTCAATTGTAGTGACTTGAGCATTTTGTTGCATCGAAGCCAAAGTCAGACAGGATAAAATACGGGTTCCGTTTACATGAACTGTACAAGCACCGCATTGTCCGTGATCACAGCCTTTTTTGGTTCCCGTAAGCTGTAATTGTTCTCTTAACAAGTCCAGTAAAGTAGTTCTGGGTTCGATATTTAGATTGTGTTTTTTACCGTTTACTTCAATAGATAGCGGTACTGTCTCTAAATACTCTGCTATTTTTTCATCCCATTTATTCTCTGAAGCCATCACTAACGAAGGCGGTGTAAAAGCCAGCGCAGTAAAAAGTCCCGATTTTTTTATAAAGTCACGACGGGAATTGGAATCATTCTCCGTTACTTCTTTCGGATTATTTTTTTTAGAAGCCATTCTATCTATTTTAAATTAGCAAAATCACTTGGGTATTCTAACAAATTTAACAATCTTAAATCACAAAAAGTTATGAAATTCAAACATTAGGATTATTTAGAATAATTACAATTTGTGTTTTTGTCTAACCGCAAAGAGCGCAAGTTTTTTTTACTATTGATACCTTTATAAAACGCAAAGTTCGCAAAGCTAGAATCGGAAAACTTTATAAATATACTTTGCACATATCCGTTTCCCGCAGATTTTGCAGATTCCACAGATTTTTATTCTGCTAAATTTATCTGCTTTATCTGCAAAATCTGCGGGAGAAAAAAACTTTGCTCGCTATAATAATCTGAATTGTCGTTACACTGAAAATTGTATTTTTACAAGACTAAGCTTTGATTTATGTCACATCAACAAAATATTTATCTTGATAATAATGCCACGACTCGTATTGATGAACGCGTTTTGAATGCTATGCTTCCCTATTTTACTGATTTGTATGCCAACTCTACAAGTAGTCATATTGCTGGATTAACAGTAAAGGAGGCTGTAGAAAATGCAGCTTGGCAAGTTGCTGCTTTAATTAATGCAGACGCTGAAGAAATTATTTTTACATCGGGAGCTACAGAAGCAATTAATCTGGCACTTAAAGGTCTGGTGAATCAAGATAAAAAACATATCATCACTATTTCTACAGAACACAAAGCAGTTCTTGAAACTTGTCGTTTTATGGAAAGTAATAGCTTTGAAGTCAGTTATTTAGAAGTTAGCAGAAATGGGCTTTTAGACCTTAATCTTTTAAAGGAGACCATAACTGATAAAACTCTGATCTTCATAGGAATGTTTTCTAATAATGAAACTGGTGTCATCCAAAATATCAAAGAGATTTCCAGAATACTGAAAAGTAAAAATGTACTTTTTATGTGTGATGCAACACAATCAGTTGGTAAAATTCCTATTGATGTCAAAGCTTTAGGAATTGACCTTTTAACTTTATCTGCTCATAAATTTTATGGCCCAAAAGGGATTGGTGCTTTGTATGTTTCGGCGAAAGCCAAAATCAAACTAATTCCTCAAATTATAGGCGGAGGACAACAACGAAAATTACGCAGTGGCACGCTCAATGTTCCCGGAATTATAGGTTTAGGTAAAGCATCAGAAATAGCTGTAAATGAATTAGAAAAAGATTCAAATAGAATTAATCTATTACGAAACAAACTCGAATCTGGCTTATTGCAATTTGAAGATTCTTTCGTTAACGGATGTATTCAAAACCGAATTTATAACACTACCAACATTTGTTTTCCGGGCGTGAATTCGGAACAGCTTATTATGGCTTTGGGGAATATTTCGGTTTCTAATGGTTCGTCTTGCTCTGCGGTTACTTCTGAGCCTTCACATGTTTTGAAAGCAATGGGATTGTCTGATGAAGAAGCTTTGAGTTCCATTCGTTTTAGTTTGGGACGATTTACTACTGATGAAGAAATTGATATTGCAGTTGAGCGGGTTTTAACTTTGGCCCAACAATTTGTTTTGCTACGAAGGCACTAAGTCGCCAAGTTTTTTTAATCTCGCAAAGTCACAAAGGTTTACGCAAAGTTCTTCAAAAATTTACTCAACCAGTTTGTAATCCTGACGAAGGAAGGATCACACTAGAAACTCCAGACAGTATATCGCCAATCTTTGTAGATTCTCGAGTGTGATTCCTCGTTCCTCGGAATGACAAACGGCATCTGAAAAAAACTTTGTTACTTTGTTACTTTGTCTCACTCTTAAGAAATCAATTTAAAATAATCTTCCTCAGTATCAATATCAATGTTGCCTTTTTCAAATGAAACCGAGACAGTATCTTCTGAATGTTTTTTAATAAGTTTTTTTGCTCCTTCCTGCCCTTTTAAATCCAGTAATTCTTTAAAATATTTTTTGTGGAATAAAACCGGAATTCCCAAAGTTTCGGAATATGCTGAAGCGATAATTCCTTTTTTGGTTTTATCCTGTTCTATTATAAGATTTTCAAATAGTAAACTCGTCACAAAAGGCTGATCGCAAACCGCAAAAATACATTGCTCACAATCGGGATTTATGTTCAATACATCACTTAATCCTTTGACAATTGAAGACGACATTCCGTTTTGCCAATCTGTATTTAAACCAATTTTTAATTCAGGAAAGTTAAGATCATTCGTTATCGTTTCTTGATTTGCACCTGTTACAACTAATACAAATACATTTTCGACCTTTAAGGCTTCAGAAATTGTGTTCTTTAAAAGTGTCGATTCTTTGTATTCCAGCAATTGTTTGGGACGGCCTAGTCTGGAAGAATTTCCAGCGGCCAAAATGATGATTCCTGTTTTATTTTGAAATTTATCTTTCATACGGCACCTCATCATGGATCTTACCCAATTTATATTTTAAAGAAGTACCAGTCTTTCCTGCTGAAAGAGCTTTGATCTCTGCGACAATTGAGAGAGCGATTTCTTCTGAAGTTTCGGCTCCAATATCTAAACCAATCGGACTGTATATGCGTTCCAATTGTTCGTCATTAAGCTTTATTCCTTCGTTTTCAAGATCATCAAGCATTCGGTTTAATTTGGTTTTAGGGCCCAGAATTCCAATATATTTACAATTGGTTTCTAAAAGCTGTTTTAGAACCGCTAAATCATATTTATAATTGTGGGTCATTAAAACAAAATAAGTCTGCTCGTCAATTATAATATTTTCCAGAAATTGTTCCGACTTAACAGTCTCGACTTTATCTGCTTTTGGAAAACGTTTTTCGGTAGTATGTGTGGCTCGCCCGTCGCCAATAATAATTTTCCATCCCAATATAGAAGCCATTTTCACTAAAGGCTGTACATCATTACCTGCTCCGGCAATTACAAGTGAAATTGGCGGATTGATGTATTCAATCAAAGCCTCATTTTCGGTTTGAAGTTTTCTTACTACTGATTTTTTGGTTTGTAACACTTCTTCTGCGTAAGCAATTAAATTTAAAACTTCGTCATTATGATTTAAAACGGAACTGTCTTTCCTAAAAAATAGAGTCGTTCCTATTTGAAGAGCATTTCTTTTGAGTGAAAAAACGGTAACAATTACAGCTTCTTTTCTTTCTAATTCTAATTGTTGTAAAAGCTGTATTGGATTATTTGTCTGTTCATCATCAATGTATTCAAAAAGAATATGAACAATTCCGTTGCAACCCAATTGCAAACCCAATTCAGCATCATCCTCATTACTGGTATTGTAAGTTATAATCTTGTTCTGTTTTTGATGAATGGCAAGTAATGCTTTTCGAAGTGCATCTCCTTCCAGACATCCGCCACTTATAGCACCTGTTAACTGACCGTCTTCTGTAACAAGCATACGAGCTCCAGGCTGACGATAAGATGAACCTTCAACTTTAACCACTGTGGCCAGAGCTGTTTTTTTATCTTCTAGTCTTGCTTTTGAATAGGCTTTAAGAATTTCGCTGATTTCTTTCATAAAAAATACTATCGCCTGCCAAAATTAATGTTGAAACCAATAGCAGGGAAATTATAAAAGTACAAAAAAGCTTTAGAAGTTAAATAATTCCCATCGCAAAAGCAGTCTGTACGGCCTCTGCTGAATTGGTTACTTTTAATTTTTCAATAATATTTTGTCGGTGTCGTCTAACGGTATAAACTGAAATATGCATTTCGGAAGCAATTTGTTCACTTTTATTTCCTTTTGCTACACTGCTTAAAACTTCGATTTCTCTTTTGGAAAGTATGGTTTCTGCGTTGTTTTTATACTTTTCAGATTCAATAACTTCTCCTGTCTGAATATTGATGATTTTTCCATCAATTCCGGTTCTAAATTGTAAATCTGTTGACGGAAGATACAAACACAAGGCAAGTGAAATACTTCCGTTGCTGAATGTTTTAAGGTAAATAGTCCGGTGATTAATGTAAATATTTTTTTCTACAGTACTTTTCATTCGAAGTCGGCTGAAAGTGCTGTAACTACTATATTCTTCTTTCGGAATTCCTTTTAAAAACTGATAAAAATTGAGTTCTAAAATATGACGTTGTACTAAATCATCAGCATTTATTTTGGTAAAAATACATTCTTCAAAAGCAGAATCAATTACGGAGTTTTCATCCGGAAGTCCAAAAACAGCACCAAAACTTCCTGCATATATGTAACTACAGTCGGCTTGATAATCAGATAAAACAGCTACACATTGTTCAATCTTTACATAATTGGCCACAAACTGTTTGTACATTTCGATATCATTAGATTCTTCAATCTCAAACTTTTGTTCTAAAAATGTGGTCATTAACTGATTTTCTATTGAAGGATTTTGTGACATTCGGAATTATAATTGGTTAATTTTACGTATTGTCTTTCTTTAAAAGTGCTACTATTTTTGGAAAACTAAAAATATCACATTCTATCCCAAAAAAATAATTTATGAAAACAATTTTTTATAGCGCTATTACTATTTTGAGTCTTTCTGTATTATCAAGCTGTAATAACAAAAATGAAACTGCAAAAATAACAATGAAAGAAGAAACAAAATTAGACTCTGCTATTGTTAATGGTTTACCATGTGATATTAAGTTATCAAACATACATTTTAGTAAAGCAGTAAATGGCGCTGATACCTTAATTAAGAAAGAAGCAAACGAGAAAATCATCTTTAAAGCTGGAGAAAAATCAGATTATTTCTCTGATCCTGACGGAAAACTATCCAACACTACTGCTCCAATGCTTTTGTCTAAAGTTGACAATACCAAACCATTTACACTAACCGCCAAAGTAACACCTGGGTTTACTGAAAAAGGATTGTACAATGCCGGCGTTTTATATATTTATGTAAATGACAGTTTTTACCAGAAATTCTGCTTTGAACAAGACGAAAGAGGTAATCATAGAATTGTAACGGTTCGCACCATGGGAACTTCTGACGATAACAATCATGATGTTGTAAAAGAGCCTACAGTTTATATGAAAATCTCTTCGGATACCAAAACAGTTGCAAGTTATTATTCATTAGATAAAAAGAATTGGCAAATGGTTCGTTTGTACAAAAACAATTATCCAAAAGAGATCTGGATGGGAATCAGTACGCAATGTCCTGTAGATAAAGGAACTCAAAGTATCTTTGAAGAAATTAATCTGGAAGAAAAAAGTGTATCTGATTTTCGTTTAGGAATATAACTTTAACTTAATAAAGGAACTGTTTTTTTGATCATTTTTATTGTTTTGATAATTATTTTTTCAAACTGATGTATGATTTATATGACTAAGTTTTGTATTTTTATCTTTAGCAAAATGAATATATTACCTAACTTTAATAATAAACTACATGGGAAAATTTGTAATTACTACCAGAACCAACGGAGAGTTTCAATTCAATTTAAAAGCTGGTAATGGCCAGACTATTTTAACAAGCGAAGGTTATACTACGAAAGCGGCTTGTAATAATGGTATCGAATCAGTAAAAAACAATGCTGCTGATGACAATCGTTATGACAGAAAAGAAGCCAAAAACGGAAAACCGTATTTTAATCTAAAAGCTGGAAATGGACAAATTATTGGTTCAAGCGAAATGTACGAAAGTGTTGCAGCTAGAGAAAATGGAATCGAATCTGTAAAGAAAAATGCTCCTGATGCTACTATAGATGATCAGACAGCTTAATTTACTTTTAAAATATAGTGAAAAGCGAGGTGTTTGCCTCGCTTTTTTTATTTACCCTCCTTACTGATATAAAGATAACCAGATCTTCGCATTGTCTTGTCAGCCTTTTGATATTCAAGAATGTAAAAATAAGTTCCGTCTGGCAATCCATCATTTTTCTTCACTGTATCACGACCTTCAGAATAACCTCTAAACATATTATCACTCTCATTATACGATTTTGCATCGTATACTTTTACGCCCCAACGATTATAAATTTCCACTTTATTATCAGGAAAATTATCAATTCCTTTAATGTGAAAAGTATCGTTTATTCCATCTCCATTTGGAGAAACTGCATTATAAATTACAATTTCATTAGACGGTGGTTCGGGATTTTCCTTTTTTACTATTGCTATTGTAAAAATACTATAACCGCTAACTTGAGTAGTCACTAATTTCGTATACTCAGCTCCTGTAAGAAGATCTGTGGTGACACCTTTTTCGTTAATCCACTTAAATGTTGGCACGTCCCATCTTACTATTGCCAATTCCGTATCATCACTTTCTTGAAAGAAAATAGCTGGTGTTGTATTTTTGTCCAAAGTAAGACTCAAAACTGCTTTATCTGTTCCTTGTTCCTGCGTCAAATTCCAATATTCGACTTCATCTATGGTGATAATACTTTCTTCTTTGCTGGTATAAGGATGAATATTGCCTATCGTTTCAAAGAAATATTCGGTAGTGTAGATATTATTAGAATTGCTGTTGGCATCATTTAGAGAGGGTCTGTAATACACATCTCCAATAGGAAATTCAAATTTTGCTGCGCCTTTTTTCTCTACTCTTCCATCGACAAAACTTAAATTACTTGTATCTGTGTGCGAAGCATTTTCATTAAAAACAACTTTACCAGTATCTAGAGAATTATCGACAATTCCATTCTTAAAAGATGCCAATTTATTAATAACGATTTCAGTTGTTAACAAAAAAGGAGTCTTAGCCGAAGTATTATCAAATTCAATATTCTGAAAATCAGAGGTTGACAATCCTTCTATTTTTTGCTGAGAATTTCCAACAAAAAGTGTTTTTCCATTCGATAAATCGGTATAGGTAAAGAGACCATCATTTTTAAAATCTGAATAGGCATAAAAATTTCCATTGTGCAAAACATCGCCACTAGCTTTATTATCAAAAGCAAAAAAGGTCGAAAAATCAGTATTGGGTTCAATTGTCAACACTCCTGTATTGACAGTTTGTGCTGTTATGTTCTGAATGCCCAATAGTATTGCTAAATATTTACTTATTCCAGTCATGATTTACTATTTTGCGTTAACAAATCCTTTTACTACTTATTCAATAAATCTTTAATTTCCTGCATTTGTTTTTTTAATGTTTCTACTTCAGATTTTAGGTCTTCAATTTCTGTTTGTTGTGCTTTTACACCTTCTATTAATATGGGCACCAAGCCAATATAGTTTACAGCTTTATAACCATCTTTATCGGTAGTTACCAATTCGGGCAATACCTTTTCTACCTCCTGAGCAATTACTCCCAATTGTTTTTCGTTGCTAAATTTCCTGTCTGGGAACTCATTTACTTTAAACTCATATTGTGTACCACGCAACGAATTAATAAGAGATAACGGATTTTGTATGGTACTGATATTCTTTTTGTAACGTATATCCGATGTTAATGCCAAACCTGATGCACGAACAGAACCACTTGCATTAATATCTCCTGTTACATCCAAAGTATATGCCGGTGCTCTATTATTGATACCGATGTTACCTGAACCTATAGCTTTATTTATATTTATACCAAACAAGGTGTTACCAATGTTCAGTTCGTTGTTGGCATTTACTGCAGAAGGATTAACATTGATTGGAGTAGCGCCTCCTACACCACCAATAATTATGTTATTATTGCCCGTGCCCGTGCCCATTGCTCCAGTTGAACCAACATTATGACCTATAGCTACATTGTAGTTTCCGGTTGAATTGATCGACAAAGCATTATATCCAATGGCTATATTGCCTGAACCTGAAGTATTATCATGAAGTGCACTTGCGCCCATAGCATTGTTATAAGCACCTGTAACAGGAACTGTGTTGGAACTTTGACCTGATATTGCAAGATAACCCACAGCTGTATTCCAACCAGCACTAACACTAGGCGAAGAAGTAGTGTAATTGTTCAATGCCAATGCACCTACTGCTGTATTGGCACTTGATGTTCCTTTGTATAAAGCACCATAGCCAAGAGCAGTATTATCGCTTGCAGTGCCGCCTGCATTCAATGCCAAGGTCCCAATTGCTGTATTTTCTGCACCATTGTAGGGTGTAGTACCAGTATAGCTGTTAATTGTTTGATATCCTAAACTAACATTAGAATTACCTTTGGTGTTAGTAGCAATCATTCCAGCTATGTTATTATTCACCTTAAAACTAAGGTAATTATTATCGGTAGTACCTAAAAAATTAGTACCGCCATTGGTACCACCATTACCTGTTGTAGACCACATTGCCTGTGTAACGGTTTTTAAAATCCCGCTTGAAGGGTCAATAGCTACAAGTCTATCTGATGGTGCTCCAACTGGCAAGTTACTAATTGCAAAACTATTGCTGTTGGTATTTATTGTAGTAGGTGTTGTCAATGTTCCTCCTAATTGCACATTGCCATTAGTAGAAGTTAAGCCATTGTTTGCTGAAATAAGTACAGGAACTGCTGGTGTTGTTGCTACACCGTTTACAGTTGATATTAAATTTCCGTTTGTGGCTGTTAGACTATTGATTGTAGCAGGAACTAAATCTGCAGGCAAAAGGGTTCTTAAATTACCACTTGCATCAGCAGTAACGATTTTGTCTGTTGGTGCACCTGTTGGCAAATTACTTACTTTTGCTTGTCCATTTACATCAAGTTCTACAGATGGAGTGGTATTAATACCTATTTTGCCTCCACCTATTGAGCCATTCATACCCGTACCAAACAAAGTGTTGCCAATATTTAGTTGGTTAGCTCCAGTAAGAGATGCCGCATCTATTGTATTACCAATTATAATGTTTGAGCCTCCCGAAGTTTGGTTGGCTCCTGCTTGATAACCAATGGCAATATTGCCTGTAGATGTGCTGATGCCTTTTAATGCATCATTACCTATTGCTATATTTTGGTTTCCTGTAGTATTACTTCCCAGCGCGTTAACTCCCATAGCAGTATTATAATTACCACCATTATTGTATCGTAAAGCAAAATATCCTACTGCAACATTACTTGTACCGCTGTTCATACCAGTTAAGGTATTATAACCAAAAGCCGTATTGTTAGTACCATTAGAATTTAACAAAGCCTGAAAACCAAAAGCCGTAGGACCATTATTTGATAATATACCCGATTTTATGTTTTTAACACGAAACATTAAAGCGTTGTCATCTTTAGTTCCCAAAAAGTTAGTCGTAGGATTTGTACCTAAATTTCCTGATGTCAGCCAGGCAATACTGCCAACCGCATCTGCTACTGTTCTTTGATGTAAGACACCGCTAGTAGGATCTGCTGTTACCAAATTATCTGTTGTAGTAGGTGCGGTAACCGTTTGCAACCCCGAAATCGCCAAAGTATGTGTAGCATCTGTAGTTATTGTTGTCGCTGGCAGTGTCAATGTACCACCCAATTGCACATTGCCATTAGTAGAAGTTAAGCCATTGTTTGCTGAAATAAGTACAGGAACTGCTGGTGTTGTTGCTACACCGTTTACAGTTGATATTAAATTTCCGTTTGTGGCTGTTAGAGTATTGATTGTAGCAGGAACTAAATCTGCAGGCAAAAGAGTTCTTAAATTACCATCTGTATCAGCCGTAACAATTTTGTCTGTTGTTGTACCTGCTGGTAGATTACGTACTCTAGCTTGTCCGTTTACGTCTAATTGTGCCTGAGGATCATTAGTGTTTATACCTATTTTACCTGTATTTGCCCCGGCAGCGTTATTAATTCCAGTACCATATAAGGCATTTCCAATGTTTAGTTCGTGACTGGCATTAGCTGCAGAAACACTGATGTCTCCAGCTGAGCTTCCTCCTATTACAGTATTATTTGTACCGGACGTAATACTTAGACCAGATTTTAAACCAATCAGCGTATTGTAGTTGCCTGAAACATTATATCCTGCAGATGCGCCAATGGTAGTATTGCCAGAGCCAGCAGTACTCCCGAATAGTGCCAAAGCTCCCATAGCGGTATTATCACTTCCTGCGATGTTATTTGACATACTGTTCATCCCTATAGCTGTATTATTCCCGCCTGTGCTGTTATTCTGAAGTGCGGTAACTCCCATAGCTGTATTGTTCGCACCTGTTGAATTAAGTATCAAAGCGCCTGCCCCAAATGCCGAATTGTTTCTTCCGCCACCCGCTACGTCGGGATTTTGCAATGAATAATGGCCGAAAGAAGTGTTTGCTCCACTAAAAACACTGGTCAAAGCACCTGATTGCTGATTATTTATCTTAAATATAAGAGGTTGATCATCGGTTGTTCCAATAAAATTATTGCTAGGATCAGTTCCAGCGTTACCCAATATATGCCAGTCATTTGTCGACAATGTACTAATAGCAATTTTTCTAACTGAAAAGTCACTTGGATTCCATGTAAGCAAATCGTCAGTCAATTCTCCGTCAAAAGGTGTATCCAATTTTAATACAGGTGTTGCGCCGTTGCTATTCGCATTACTGATATACAAGCGGGAATTGAACAACGAAGGAACATTTTCCGGATCTAACCCTATGGCTACATTTCCGTTGGTGTTTTTATTAAATAGATTAGATTCTTTCTCAAACCATTTGCTTGGATCTACATAAATAATTGTACCCTTATTATCAACCGCTCTTATGCCCTTGTTCTGAGCCAAAAGCATACAAGGGAATAAAAGAGACAACAATATTATTAAATACTTATTCATTTTTTTAATCATTTACTTGGAATATATTTTTTTTAGAGCACCCCTATTTCTATTTACACTAACAACACTGAAAACACCCGATGATATTCTACGAAAAAAACGCTAGACGCATTCAAAAAATCATTTATAAGGCAAACTGAACAGTTAATTTTATAATTGGAAATCAATTTAGTATTACTTTTTATAATCACTTTTACCTCTCTTGCCTTACAATAGGCAGAGAGATAAAAGTGATTGAATATTACTCTAATTATTGCTTTCTGAGCGATTAATTAGTTAATCCATTGAACTTCGATTTTATCACTTGTCATAAGAGAATAATCTTCTGGATCTGCACCACCTGTACCATTAACTGTTAATTTGCCAGCTGTTAATGTATAGTCTGTACCCGCCAATAATTTAGCACCGTTACGATATACAGATACTTTAGTAACATCAGATGGCAAAAAGCCTAGATTACTTGTAGAATCTAAACTATCCACACTTGTACCAGCAGTTGTAACAGCTACCATTGCTGAACCAGTTTTAACTAATTGAGATGGTAACAACTTCATGGTTTCACCCGTAACCTCGTTACGTACTAAGAATGCATAGGGATCAGCACCTGTTGTAGTTCCAGTGTGACTAGATCCTTCTCCTATGTTAACCGAAGTACCTGGAGTCATATCGTTAGTTACTAACTTAATTCCATCAAGTGCAAATATTTTGCCTGCTGCGTCAATATAAGTGTGATCAGTTAATGCACCTCCTAATTGCCATGTGGTAACAATATTGCCAGCGGCATTAGTATTTGTAATTTGTGTAAGCCCGTTTTGTACCTGCAAATACTTAACAGTTCCCTTATTGTCAATTACCCTAACAGAACCACCTAGTGATACTGTCGCTCCTGGTGCAGCTACAGCCGCTTGTTTTGTTACGTCGGTAGTTGTGTTTTGTGCCTGTGCGCTTAGACCGAATCCTAGAACTGCCACTAAGGCAAGCATTCCCTTTTTAATTGTTTTCATGTTGCTTTTTTTAATTGTATTATTTTTAATGATTGAAATTTGTTAATATTTATGGTTACTGTTGTTTATTCTGAATATTTAAAAAACATTCTATTTTTTATTTTTTCTGTTTCATTTCATATATTTTTAATTGGTTAAAATTATTTTTTAATTAATGCTAGTTTATTTTTACTTCCATTGGTAAATTTTTATTTCATCACCTTCCAAACATGCTCCATTGGTATCAGCATACAATTGCAGTGTTAATTGGGAAGTTCCTGTGGTTGCGGTAAAATTTATTTCTACTCCGTTTCTGTAAACTTGTATTTTATCTAAAGAGGTGATAGGCAGTGGAGTAGGAAAATCCTTCTGTCCACCGACAGCAGCCAACTCCTGTTTTATAACCCCTGTCAACTGGTTCATGCTTATTTTTTTGACAACGCCTGTAGTAGGCTCCACCGTAAGTAATTCACCTGATGGAGTCCCCTGCTGCAAGCCGTTAAGAGCCAAAGTATTGGCGATATCCGTAGTTATGGTAGTAGGTTGGGTTAAACTTCCTCCTAATTGTACCTTGCCGTTGGCTGCGGTTAAACCATTGTCTGCCGTAATTAGCACAGGAACGGATGCTGCGGATGCTACGCCGTTTACAGTGGAGACTAAATTTCCATCTACCGCTGTTAAAGTGTTGCTGTTGATTATAGTTACATTGGGTCCAGTAACACCATTTACAGTAGTGTTTAAAAGGTTTCCTGCAGAAGTGTTGGATACCGTTGCAGCAGGCATTGAAGGTGCATTGATTTTATAAGGATCTGTCGTTGTTCCAGAACCGGTTACTGTTGTATTAGTTCCGTCAACAATTAAGCCTATGCCCCCTTGTGCTCCAGCTGCTCCGTCTTTTCCTGGAACACCTTGTGCTCCAGTATCTCCTTTATCTCCTTTATCTCCTTTTGCTCCATTATTTCCAGCTATTCCTGGAGGTCCCTGCGGTCCGGCTGGTCCTACTGGTCCTGCTTGTCCAACCAATTGCAAAACATTGGAAGTGCCGTTTTCATCTTTGTAGGTTAATCTGTTGGTATTGGCATCATAGGTCAGAGTAGTGAGTGTTTCATTAAATATAACAGGATCGCTTTTTCCTATTAATCTAACCCACTTATCAGTCTGCCAATAATAGAAACCCGGAGTTACATCATTTACTGTAGCTGTATTATAGACTAACAAGCTATTTGTAATGGCACCTGTAACCGGACTTTGATTAGTGGTTTGTATTAAAGATAGTCTAGGAATGAGTAAACCTTTATTTGTAGCAGTTACATCCAATTGTGCTGAATCGTCAGGAGTCAGTGTTCCAACTCCTACTTGAGCATGGCCTAAAAAACTTATAATAAAAGTTATAAGAATAAATAATGACCTCTTAGGTAGTTTTAAGTTCATCTTGATTAAATTTAATTCTAAAAATCTAATGTTAAATTATCTTTGCTAGTAGTGTTTTAGAAAGTGTAAATTTCCGTTTAGAATGAGGTATATTTTTACCACCAAACATTTTTAAAATATCAGATTAAGACATTGTTTCTTATGTGTTAAATCTCTTAAAGATTATGAAAAACTTTTTTTTATGTTTTTTTTCTCACAAATTAGCAAGCAAATAATTTCTAAAATAGGCTTTAAAGGAACGTGTTTTCTGCTATCATTATATGCAAAAACATTTAAAGGCGTAGAGGGTCAAATCTTATAAAATCAATAGATTACCAACCTCATGAAACACTATTCCCCTATTAGAACTTTGAAATCGTTTGCCATTTATCGCTTCCATCGGTAATTATCTGGTAAGCAGTTTTGATATCAACTGAAATGAATGTATCTGTTTCATTAACCGCAGCACTTGCGCCTGCAAATGTGATCGTAACCGTGTTAGCTGCAAAACTGTCGACACGCTTTATAATGAATACCCTTCCTACAGCTACACCAGAAGGAAGTGTAATGGTGACATTATTCGAAGCTGCATCAATTAATATCACATTATCTGTTGTAGGATCCACAGTGTAATCAGCCGTTCTTCGCACAATATTCATCGTGTTTAAAATACTGCTTACTGGAGCAACGATTCTTAAATTGCCATTTGCATCAGCAGTAACGATATTGTCTGTTGAGGCACCTGTTGGCAAAGTACGTACACGGGCAACTCCATTAACATCCAGTACAGCTGTTGGAGCATTTGTATTTATACCAATCTTACCCAGTAACGAGGCAATAGTGTTATTTATACCTGTACCAAACAAAGTATTGCCTATGTTCATTTCGTTGCTTACAGTGACTGAAGAAGCATCAACATTAATACCGGAAGCCCCACCACCAATTAATATGTTGCTGCTACCACTAGTATTAAGTATACCTGCACTATCACCAATTGCTACATTATAATTACCTGTAGAATTGTTTTGAAGCGTTAGGTTACCTAATGCTGTATTGTATCCTCCTGTTAAATTATGATTCAGAGAACTTGCCCCCAAAGCTGTATTATAGGAACCTGTTGTATTATCTCCAAGTGATAAATAACCTACAGCTGTATTACGTCCTAAAAGAGTGGTACTATTAGCATTTCCGAGCGCTAGAGCACCAACCGCTGTGTTACCAGAAAAACTAGACCCTGTTGCTTTACTCAAAGCTGCATAACCAAAAGCCGTATTATCGTTAGCAGTACCACCAACAGCCAAAGCACTGTTTCCGAAAGCCGTATTTTCAAAGCCTTGTTGCGCAACCGGAGTAGTTGACCAATTAGATAGTGTCCTATAGCCTAAAGAAGTATTTGATTTTCCAATAGCTGCGGTGCTAACCATACCCGATACAGTATTATTAACCTTGAACATCAAATACTGGTCATCTGTAGTTCCAATGAAATTAGTAGCTGGAGTTGTAGTTGCGTTACCTATTGTAGACCACATTGATTGCGTTACTGTTTTGAAAATCCCACTTGAAGCGTCAATAGCTACAAGTCTATCTGATGGAGTTCCTGTTGGAAGTCCAGTAATCGCGAAAGTATTTGTTACTGTTGTTGCAATTGCTGTTGGTATTGTTAATGTTCCCCCTAATTGCACATTGCCATTCGTTGCAGTTAATCCATTACCTGCAGATATTAAAACAGGAACTGCCGGTGTTGTCGCTACTCCGTTTACAGTTGAGACCAAATTTCCATTTGTGGCAGTTAATGTGTTACTATTAATAATGTTCACTCCTGTTCCTGTTATTCCATTTACTGTCGTATTTAAAGAATTGGCTGAACTTGAATTCGAAACACCGCTCACTGCATCTGAAGTCACTGAAACTCCGTTTACATTCGAAGTCAATGTATTTCCAGCAAGACTCAAAGCGTTTGTAGTTCCAGAAGCCAGAATCGGACTTAAATCCAAAGCCGTGCTCGCAACGCCGTTTACTGTCGTCGTCAAACTTGTTCCTGATAATGAGGTTTCGTTTGTATTGACAATCGGAGCGCCCGAACTTGTGATGCCGTTAACCGTAACTGTGGCTGTATTCACTGTTGATGCATTCGAAACCCCGCTAACAGCATCAGAAGTAACTGAAACTCCGTTTACATTCGAAGTCAATGTATTTCCTGATAGACTCAAAGAATTCGTAGTGCCCGAAGCCAGAATCGGGCTTAAATCCAAAGCCGTGCTCGCAACGCCGTTTACTGTCGTCGTCAAACTTGTTCCTGATAATGCATTCGAAACTCCGCTCACAGCATCAGAAGTGGATGAAACTCCGTTTACATTCGATGTCAATGTATTTCCTGAAAGACTCAAAGCATTTGTAGTTCCCGATGCCAAAATCGGGCTTAGGTCTAAAGCTGTACCCGAAATTCCATTTACAGTGGTAGTCAGGTTTGTTCCCGATAATGCATTTGAAACACCACTCACAGCATCAGAAGTCGCTGAAACGCCATTGACATTCGAAGTCAATGTATTTCCTGAAAGACTCAAAGCATTCGTAGTTCCTGATGCCAAAATCGGGCTTAGATCCAAAGCCGTGCTCGCAACGCCGTTTACAGTCGTCGTCAAGCTTGTTCCTGATAACGACGTTTCGTTTGTATTAACAATCGGAGCGCCGGAACTTGTGATGCCGTTAACCGTAACTGTCGATGTATTCACTGTTGATGCATTCGAAACTCCACTCACAGCATCAGAAGTAACTGAAACTCCGTTTACATTTGAAGTCAATGTATTTCCTGAAAGACTCAAAGCATTTGTAGTTCCCGAAGCCAAAATCGGACTTAAATCCAAAGCCGTGCTCGCCACGCCGTTTACTGTCGTAGTCAGGCTTGCGCCTGTCAAAGATGTTTCGTTTGTATTGACAATCGGAGCGCCCGAACTTGTAATTCCGTTTACTGTAACTGTTGCAGTATTTCCAGTTGATGCATTCGAAACTCCACTCACAGCATCAGAAGTAACTGAAACTCCGTTTACATTCGATGTCAATGTATTCCCTGATAGACTCAAAGCATTCGTAGTTCCCGATGCCAAAATCGGGCTTAAATCCAAAGCCGTGCTCGCAACGCCGTTTACTGTCGTTGTCAGGCTTGTGCCCGACAATGATGTTTCGTTTGTATTGACAATCGGAGCACCCGAACTTGTGATGCCGTTAACCGTAACTGTTGCTGTATTCACTGTTGATGCATTCGAAACCCCGCTCACAGCATCAGAAGTCACTGAAACTCCGTTTACATTCGATGTCAATGTATTTCCTGATAGACTCAAAGAATTCGTAGTGCCCGAAGCCAGAATCGGGCTTAAATCCAAAGCCGTGCTCGAAACGCCGTTTACTGTCGTAGTCAGATTTGTTCCTGACAATGAGGTTTCGTTTGTATTGACAATTGGAGCGCCCGAACTTGTGATGCCATTAACCGTAACTGTCGACGTATTTACAGTTGATGCATTCGAAACTCCGCTAACAGCATCAGAAGTCACTGAAACTCCGTTTACATTCGAAGTCAATGTATTTCCTGAAAGACTCAAAGCGTTTGTAGTTCCCGATGCCAAAATCGGACTTAAATCCAAAGCCGTGCTCGCAACGCCGTTTACACTCGTGGTCAGATTTGTTCCTGATAATGAAGTTTCGTTTGTATTGACAATCGGAGCGCCGGAACTTGTGATGCCGTTAACCGTAACTGTCGAAGTATTTACAGTCGATGCATTCGAAACCCCGCTTACAGCATCCGAAGTCACTGAAACGCCATTGACATTCGAAGTCAATGTATTTCCTGAAAGACTCAAAGCATTTGTAGTTCCAGCCGAAATTATCGGACTTAAATCCAAAGCCGTGCTCGCAACGCCGTTTACAGTCGTAGTCAAACTTGTGCCCGACAATGATGTTTCATTTGTATTGATAATATTGACATCTGCCCCTGTTATTCCGTTTACTGTCGTATTTAAAGTGTTTGCCGTCGATGCATTCGAAACCCCGCTCACAGCATCAGAAGTAACTGAAACTCCGTTGACATTCGAAGTCAATGTATTTCCTGAAAGACTCAAAGCATTCGTAGTTCCAGAAGCCAAAATCGGACTTAAATCCAAAGCCGTGCTTGCAACGCCGTTTACTGTCGTCGTCAGACTTGTGCCTGACAATGAGGTCTCGTTTGTATTGATAATATTGACATCTGCTCCTGTTATTCCATTTACTGTCGTATTTAAAGTGTTTGCCGTCGACGCATTCGAAACCCCGCTCACAGCATCAGAAGTCACTGAAACTCCGTTTACATTCGAAGTCAATGTATTTCCTGAAAGACTCAAAGCATTCGTAGTTCCCGAAGCCAGAATCGGGCTTAAATCCAGAGCCGTGCTTGCAACGCCGTTCACTGTCGTGGTCAGACTTGTTCCTGATAATGAAGTTACGTTTGTATTGACAATCGGAGCGCCCGAACTTGTGATGCCGTTAACCGTAACTGTTGAAGTATTTACATTTGAGGCATTTGAAACTCCGCTCACTGCATCTGAAGTCGAAGAAACTCCATTCACATTTGAAGTCAATGTATTTCCCGCCAAACTTAAAGTATTGGTTGTGCCGGAAGCTAAAATTGGACTTAAATCCAAAGCTGTACTCGAAACTCCATTTACTATTGTAGTCAGACTTGTTCCTGATAATGAAATTTCATTTAAATTCACAATCGGAGCGCCGGAACTTGTAATTCCGTTTACTGTAACTGTTGCTGTATTTGCATTTGAGGCATTGGAAACAGTCGTAGATCCAACCGGAATTGAAGAAACATCTAACATTGCTCCTCCATCACTTCCAACTTTTAGTAAATTCCCTGCATTAGCACTTACCACTTGAGATATAGTTGAATTTCCAGCTTCGTTTGTATAAGTTATTGCTCCTGTAGTTGTATTTTGAATCTGGGTTGTGATCGTTTCATTAGCTTTTACAATTGTACTAAAATCAATTATTTGAGAATTTCCTGAATTATCAATATATGAAAAGGTTTGATTAACCGAATTATAAATAACAGATCCAGCTGGCACAGCTGTTTCTCCTGACACTACAATTCGATTCCATTTATTGTCAAACCAGTAGTAATATCCTGGTTTTATATCAGCAACTGTTGCGGTATTAAACACAAGTAAGCTATTAACGTTTCCGCTGGTAATTGTTGATGTATCTGTCGAAGCTGTTAAATTTATTCTCGGAATCAGTACTCCTCGATTAGTTGCAACCACTTCTAACTGTGAAGAAGCATTAGGCACCGGTGTACCTATTCCAACTTGAGAATAAATGGTAAAACTTCCTAAAAATATAAATATGCAAAGTAATTTATTCTTCATAAGATTGAATTATTAGAATTAACAATTTAAATTATAACAGAAATAAAAAAACAGAGAAATAAATTCTTGACTCTTTTAATCGAGCAGAATTCTAAAAAACTATTGCTTAAACGAAAAAAACAATAGATAAGTGGCAATTGCATTCCTAATACACTGATTTAAAAAGGCAGGTAATACTAAAAGGAAAATTGGTGCAGATATGTGATTTAACTAAAAAATAATGCGTTTTATTTTTTGATTTGTAAATTTAAACAAAAATAAAGTACTAATAATCAGATATTTAAAACTTTATTATTACTAAAAAACTTATACAGAAGCATTTAGACAAAAAAAGCCAATTTCTTAATTGAAATTGGCTTTAAATTCTGAGTTATAAAAAACTTATTTTAAACTTTCTATTCCTTTATGAGTTGGAACAACCTGCTTAATAGTTCCATCTGCATTAAACTCTAATTTATCGATGCAGACTTCACGATGAAAACCTCCAGCATCCCCCATTTTTATTCCCGTTGGATAAGAGAATCTGTGATATACAATGTACCATTCGTCTTTGTTTGGAATTTGCAATACCGAATTGTGTCCCGTTGCATAAATTTCTTCGTCTGGTTTTCCCTGAATTACGATATTATTTTCCGGAATTTCCAATGGTCCTGTTGGGGAATTTGAAATTCCGTATCTCACTTTGTATTTCGGACTTCTAGTATCGTCTTCACTCCAAAAGAAATAATATTTTCCATTTCTGTAAATCACATAAGTTCCTTCACGGAAAGAATTATTAACAGCTATAATTTTTTGGGTATTTGGTTTTAAAGAAACCATATCGGGATTTAATTCAGCTACCGCCATATACATATTTCCCCAGTACAAATAACTTTTGCCTGTTTTAGGATCTGTAAAAACATCAGGATCAATTTCTTGTCCATCTTTGATTCCTTCTGGTCTTTGGGCAACAATTGCTTTTCCACTGTCTTTAAAAGGACCAGTTGGATTATCCGAAACTGCTACACCTACTTTTTGAGCCGCTGTGAAATAGTAAAAATATTTATATTTCCCTTTAATCTTTTTCTCTACAATACAAGGTGCCCACGCATTTCTGTTTCCCCAAGGCACCTCTTTTTTAAGATCCAGAATTACGCCTTCATCTTTCCAATCCACTAAATTATCAGAAGAGAATGTTTTAAAATAATATCCTGACCAGCTGTTAAATCCGTCGCTTGTTGGATAGATATAATATTTCTTTGTTTTGTTTGAGTATAGAATTTCAGGATCAGCATAATAGCCTTCTAAAACTGGGTTATGATTTACTTTTGGAAACTTTTCAGGCGTTCCCCATTTGTCCGTAATTCTTTTTAATTCAGAGCGTGTAATTGGCAAAATAGTCCCGTGACGCGGATTAAAATCCATTGAAATATCGTTGTCAATTACACTGAAATTTTCTAGGTCTTTCGTTTTTGTGAATTGATATCTTCCTTTGGTGTAAACATCATACATCAAAATATATTCATCTGAATTATTCAATTTGAAAACACTTGAACCTTCTACTCCATCTTTTGTTTGTTGCAGATAATTGTCATTTTCAATCCAGTTTCCTGAAGTCAAGTCTTTTGTAACTGCGACTTTGATTCCCGGCGTATTGGTTTCTGTTTTATAAAAAAGATGATATTCTCCATTTTTTTCGATGATATCACCATCAATACAAGCATTTCCTGACTTTGGAACAAATAATAATTTCGGTTCCCCTTCTAAAGCTGTAAAATCTTTATTCGCGTAAGCATAATAAATTTTATCAGGACCACCGGCATGCTGCATACTGAAATAAATCATGTATTTTCCGGCTTTCGCGTCATAAATTGTCTGCGGTGCCCAAACTCTTTTTAAGTTTTCGTTTCCTGAAAATGTAGTCTGGATATTCACAATATTGCTTTTCCAGTTTACTAAATCGGTACTTTTTAATAAAACCATAGCACGGTTACTGTCCCAGCCTTTTGAAGAAGTCATATCGGTCAAAACCATATAAAATGTTTTGCCGTCTTCTCCGCGTAATATATGCGGATCACGAACGCCTCCCGTCGAACTGATTGCTTTACTGTCTATAACCGGTTTGTTTCCATTAAGACTGTAATAATGATAACCATCCTGACTAACAGCATAATTTACTGCCTCTTCTTCTACTTTATTTCCAATAAAATAAACAAATAAATAGGCGGTTAAATCTTTGTCTGCCACTGCAGGCGGCACCCCTTTTGCTTTATCTTGCGCTTGTAAAAAAGTTGAAGTCAATAACAAGAATACAAGACTAAATTTTAATTTTTTCATTTTTTAAAAAGTTTATTACTATTCTATTTTCGAAAATAATGAACAGCTTATTTTTTAGTTTTAATACGAATTACAGTAAAAGAATAAGGCGGTAATTCTCTTGAAAATGCTTCTTTAACAGTAAGATTTTGAATTATGGGTCTAGCATCTGTTTTTTCTGGATTTCCAGCTAATACCGTATAACTTGCATTTTCATTTGTGGTCAAATCAGCTATCTCGATTGATGGCAGAACCGTAACTGGAAGTATGTTAACTAATTTGACAATCAAATCTCCTGAAATGCTTTCTTTAACAACAGATACACCAATGCGTTTATTAACCTCAGCATTATCGGAAGCTTTTATGCTTCTCTCGATATAAATATCCCCAGGATTCTGACCGTAAAGTTTTTGAACAAAATAATTTACTGTCGGTTTTACTTCATTTCCATTAAAATAAATTAAATCCGGATTCCATTGTGTATGTTTTTCTCTTGCCAGTAACGGCGCATACGAAGCCATAGAAACCACATCTCCGTTTCTTTCAACGCCTGTTAGATACAATGCCTCTGCTAAAGCGTTATAAAACTTATTGCCCCATGATGCATATTCTCCTAAATATACCTTAGATTTTGAACGATCATAACTATCGTAAAAATCGTTATTATTGATAAACCAGCCCGGCGATTGATAATAATGTTCGTCTACAAGCGGCAGTTTTAAATCATCGGCAATTTTCCAGCCTTCTCTGTAATCTGTTCCTTCAAAAAATGGTCCGACAGTTCCAATCACCTTAATTTCGGGATATTTTTGCTTTACCGCTTTTACAATCATTCGATAACGTTCTTCAAAAACATCACTGATTAAATCTTCATTTCCAATTCCGACATATTTCAAATTAAAAGGTTTTGGATGTCCCGCCTCAGCACGTTTTTTACCCCAAACTGTACTGGCGCTTCCGTTAGCATATTCAATTAAGTCTAAAACATCCTGTACATATTCGTCCATATCTTCCATCGCGATTCCAAATTGTTGTCCGGAACCTCCGTCAGATGAATTCTGACACGGAACTCCCGCTGCCAAAACAGGAACTGGCTCGGCTCCTAAATCTTCACAAAACTGAAAATATTCAAAATATCCCAATCCCATCGATTGATGATAATTCCAGATATTTCGCATTCCAATTCGGCTTTCAAGTGGTCCAATGGTATTTTTCCATTTGTAAATGTTATGCAATCCGTCTCCGTGTGCCACACATCCGCCCGGAAAACGAACAAATTTTGGGTGCATATCCGCAATTGCTTCTGCAAGATCTAATCGTAATCCGTTTTTACGGTTTTTGAAGGTTTTCTGTGGAAAAAGTGAAATCATATCAACAGCCGTTTCTCCGTTGGTACTAATTTCTAAATGAGCATCTGTAACTGTTTTTGCTGATTTTAAAACCAGATTAAACTTCTTCCAACTATTTGAAGGTGTAAATGTCGCTTCCGCTAAAGTTTCTCCGCTCGCCGTTTTCAGGCGAACAACCGCTTTTGTTCCTTTGGCAAAAACACTAAAATCGTATTTTTCATTCGCTTTAAGCGTAATTCCGTCAAAACCTGAATTCGTAATATTTCCATTTTTTATTACGGCATAATTGGGATTGTTAACATGAATTGGATTTTCTTTTTCAATTTTAAAATCACCGCTCCATGCCATTGAAACATTCCATTTTGGATCACTTCCTTTTTTATCCTGAAGCGAATATTCGAAATCACGATTCTGAATCAGTTCTCCATATAAACCGCCATCTGCTGCATAATTGATATCTTCAAAGAAAACGCCAGTAAGCATATTACTGATTTTTTTTGAATCTTGACCGTTTATTTTAATTTCGGCCTTAACCGGTTTTAAACCTAAAAAAAGTAAACTGTCACTTTTAGGAGAAGTATTGTTCTGTTTATCTCTAAACTTAACCGACTCCATTTTTTTAATCATGTCGTCCACTAAATTCCAATCTACCTTATGCAGTGTTCCTTGTAAAACCGCTCCTTGCAACTTAATTTCACTTTTTAAATTTAAAGGAGAACCATTAGCATCAATTACAGCGGGAGTATAATTTTGAAAGTCTTTTGTAGTGGTATAATAATTTTGTCCGCTTTCGCTAAAGTGAACTACATATTTTCCTTCTTTCTGACTAACCTGAACATTTAGGATAACCGATTTATCTTGGTTTTTTCCAACAAAATTTTTCATTCCCTGAATATAATTTTGCCTTCCCCAATTAACCAAATCCTTACTTTCTGAATGCGCAAAAACATTATCTCTAACACTCCAAAAACAGTGAAAATTTCCAGCATTATCTTGAACTAAAAAAGCTTCAGACATACTTTTCCCCGTTGGTCCCCAGCTTCCAAAATCTGATTTTAGAAAACTGAACTCTGGACCAATGGCAAACCAATTTTTCTGATCTGTACTCCATGCAAAATGAAGTCCGTTTTTTCCATTATTTTTTAAAGTAGAATACGCAAATAAGTAAACTTTACCTGGATTTTCATCTTTTGTTTTGATAATAAATCCAGACATTCCAAAAATAATGGTAAAAAGCAAAAGCAACTTAATAGTGCTTTTAAGCAAAAAACTTTTCATTATTTTTTGCTTTTTAATTGATACAGAACTGAACTATGTGGTTTTAAATCGGCTCCTATTTCTTTGGAGGCTGTTTTAGATTTTTCGCCTGTCCACATATTTAAAACTTCGGCCGTGCCTGAAATTCCAAGCTCTGAAAGGTTTACAGATACTTTCTGTGAGTCTTTATCTGAAATATTAAATAGAGCCAAATAAACACTTCCGTCTTTTGCATTTTTTGAAGTCACTGCAATTTTTCCATCTTTTTGGAAAAGTTGTTTTACAGCCGTGCTTTCGTTATGCATTTTTACTACCTCTTTATTCGTTAATAAGGATAAAGTAAAGGCATCATTACTTGGCAAATCTCCACCAAAAAACAGGGGCGATTTGAAGATGTTGAAAAATGTAATTAAAGTATATTGCTCGTCTTTTGTTAAACGAGTCATTCGGTCATTGCCACGTTCTCCTCTAATCGAAATGCGTCCTAACGGAATCATATCGCAATCTGGCCATGTTCCCGGTGCGATGTACGGATACCATTTTTGTGCTACATCCATTAAATGCGTGATATGGGGCCAAGTATCCCAAACATCATCAACCATACGCCACATGTTAGCGTGTGTACTTACGTGCTGTGCTGCCGAAATTGGTGTTTCTCCTGGCGAAGTACTCAACACAATTTTGCGTCCGCAATGGTCGATAGCATTTCGAATCAAATTGATTTCTCCTTCGTGATACGGCCTTGATAAATCATCAATTTTAATAAAATCTACTCCCCATTGTGCGTACAATTCGAAAATAGAATTATAATATTCCTGTGCTCCCGGTTTATCCGCTACAACTGTATAATTGTCTCTCAGCCATTCGCATTGTAATGCTGTTGAATAGATCTGATCTGCTGTAATTCCGTTTGTTCCCTTAATCGGCATTTTTTCTTCAACGGCTTTTTTTGGAATACCACGCATAATGTGAATTCCAAATTTCAATCCTTTTTTATGAATATAATCGGCTAAAGGCTTAAAACCTTGTCCATCTTTTGCAGAAGGAAATCGGTTTACAGCAGGAAGATATCTTCCGTATTGATCGATTACATAACGTGGATCGGTTTGATTGTACCCGCCTGCTTTGTCATTTTCGACAAACCATCGAATATCGACTACGACGTATTCCCAGCCAAATTTCTTCAGCTCTTTTGCCATATAATCTGCGTTGGCTTTTACTTCGTGTTCTTCAACAGTCGGCCCGTAACAATCCCAGCTGTTCCAGCCCATAGGCGGTGTTTGAGCCCATTGTTTAAATTCTTCTTTTTGAAATGGTTTGGTTTGTGCGTTAGATACAACTGACAGGAAAAATGCTCCCATCATCATGGCTAGTAAGTTAGTTTTTTTCATTATAAAATGGTTTATGTGTAAGTTTTACACTTTAAATATAATAAAAAAAAATTACCCCATTGTTTTTTTATAATTACTTGATACAATGGGATAATCAATTTCATTATTATATGTTTTTCATCTCAATCGATGAGAGATTGATAACGTTCCGATAGGACGTTCTTAATTTTTCATTAATGGTTACCTCAACTACCTATGAGATGTTC
>NZ_FOMH01000009.1:0-47085 GCF_900112575.1 Flavobacterium phragmitis | reverse complement strand
TTTTTTACTTTACATTAATCGTAACCTCAACTACCTATGAGATGTTCTGATGGAACATTTTTTACTTTACATTAATCGTAACCTCAACTGGTTTTAGCCATTGGCTTGTGAATTTCACTTTTATAGGTTCTGTCGAATCTCCTTTTGCCTGAATATACGCTGCAATATGACCGTGAAATACTCTTTGTACATTATCGGTATAATCGGTCATATCGCTGTTGTTTCCTGCTTCTAGTCCTAATAATGTTCCCGGACCAACAATCGTACAAGTCACTTCATTATCAGAAAGCATTACCGGAAGTCCGTTTTGGTCTTTAACCTGAACCATGATTTTAGCAACGCCTTTGTCTTTGCTGATTGTGATGTTTTTCTCTGCAATCGTTAATTCAACTGGCTGTTGTGTTGAAGTAATCGCGTAACGGCTGACTTCTTTATCGTTTTTGTCTAGGCCAACAGCTTCTAATTTTCCTGAAGCAAATGGAATATCCCAGTAAATGATTCCTGTTTTTTCGTCGTATAATTTAGTTTCACCAACTACTTTTCCGTTCAATTCTAAACGTGCTTTTGCTGCATTGGTATAACAAACCACACGGATCTTTTGTCCGTTTTCATAATTCCAAATTGCCCATGCATCTTTAGAAATATCTTTTTCATTTTCTAAGGGATAAGTTCCTAAATAAGCCATTGGTTTATCTGACCATAAGGACTGACGGAAATAACCTCTTGGTTTGATAACTCCAGCAAAATCAACTAAACCTGAGTAAAATCCTCTTGAAGGCCATCTTCCTGATTCTCCTAAATAATCGATACCAGTCCAAAGGAATTGCCCAAAAATATGTTTGTTATTTTTTACTGCTAACCAAGGTTCCATATCATGAACATTTTCACTTCCATAGATTACTCTTTTTGGATATTTAGCGTGATCTGTCTGATATTTACTTTCTGTATAATTGTATCCTGTAATGTCTAAAGCGCCTGGGTATTCTGTTTCATTAGACATGGCAACACCTGCCAAACCAGCTGTCGTCGGACGTGATTTATCATATTTTTTAACTGCAGCTACCAAACGTTTTGCGATTGCTCCAAGTCTCATGGCATCTGGCGCATCTTTTTTATAACCGCCGTAAGCCGCCTGTCCGAAGCCGTTTTTTCCTTGGTCTAAAACCGGGTGAGAATAAGGATCGTTCGGATAATCTACTTCGTTGCCAATACTCCATGCAAAAACTGAAAGATGATTTCTATCACGACGCACAAAATCTTCAAGATCTTTTTCAGCATACTCTGCAAAAATATCAAACGAACCTTCAAATCCCGGAGTTCCGTAGTTCCAGCCTTCTAACCATTTACGTTTTGGGAATTCCCATTCGTCATAAGCTTCGTTTAAAACTAATAATCCTAATTCGTCGCAAAGCTCATAAAAATCTGGTGCCTGCGGATTATGACTTGTTCTGATGGCATTTACACCAATTTCCTTCAAGGTTTGTAATCTTGTTTTCCAAACTTCTCTTGGAACTGCTGATCCTAAAACTCCTGCATCATGGTGTAAGCAAACTCCCTTCATTTTCATCCATTTTCCGTTAAGAGCAAAACCATTGTTTGGATCGAAAGTAAAGTTTCTAAAACCTGTTTGTGTTACCGTTTTATCGATTTCTTTTCCATCTTGTAAAACAGTAGTTTTCAGTTCGTATAAATTTGGATTGTCTAAATCCCATAACTGTGGGTTTTTAACATTGATTTTAGCCGAAATTTTTCCGTTTTGATTGGCTGCAACTTCAACTTTAGAAGTTGTTTTTCCAACTGATTTTCCGTCTTTTGAAAACAATTCATTTACAACGGTCAAAGCTGATTTAGATGCAGAACCATTTTCTACATCAACCTCAACATTCAATGTTCCATCTCCTTTTTTAACTTCTGGATAAGCATAAACACCCCATTGAGCAATATGAACGGGATTAGCATAAACTACCCACACATTTCTATAAATTCCTGAACCTGTGTACCATCTTGAATCAGCACTCTGACTGTGGTCAACACGAACTGAAATGGTATTTTCTCCACCAAATTTCACAAACGGCGTTGCATCATACGCAAAAGAAATATAACCATTTGGACGTTTTCCTAATGATTTCCCGTTGATGAACACTTCACTTCTGTTGTAAACGCCTTCAAAATACAAATACACTTTTTCACCTGATTTGCTCTGCGGAATATTGATTGATTTTCTGTACCAAGCAATTCCACCCGGCAGATATCCTTGACAGCTTGCCAGCGTTGGACTCAACTGCCCTTTTACGCTCCAGTCGTGTGGTACATTTACGTTCTGCCATTTAGTATCATCAAAAGCAGCATTTTTTGCATCGGAAACATCCTGAAGATTGAATTTCCAATTATCATTAATTTTCTTTGAATCTCCAAACGAAATCTGACTGCTCGCAGACAGACATGAAAAGAGCAAAACTGGGATTAAGGTTTTCTTGCTTAACACTATATTTTTATTTTTTAGTTAATTTATTTTTCTTGCATTTTTGAATTAGTTCTCAGTCGCAGTCACAGTTTTCAGTGTAGCAGCTGTATACTGCGACTGAGACTGAACACTGAAAACTTACTCAAATTCTCCCACGAACGTCACTACCGACTTCGCAGGGATTTCTAAATTATTAATTTTCTGTGAATTGGCTTTTTTTAAATTTGAGCTATCAGAAGTTACATAAGGAGTAAACTCATTATTTTTTAGAGTTCCTTTTGATAAATCTAATTTATATTTCTGAGCTTCTTTACCGCAGTTTACTGCTACAACAATCAGTTTTTTATTTTGAATGTCTTTATAAGCGGTCAGCATTACATCATTTGCTACGTCTAATTCATTTTGATTTGGAATCTCGATTCTCTGCATTCCCGGACGAACAAAAAGCGAATAATTTCCTAATGCCCAAAGCAGTTTTGAATCGTGAAATTCGCCATCATTTTTTACATAATTTGGCTCAGTTCCGCCGTTGCTTTTTCCATCATCCAGATAGATTAAACCGTCTTTGTAATCCACTCTTGTGATGGATGTCCACCATTGCCATGAAGCCGCATTGGCAACTGCAATATCATTGTGAATTAATCGCGCTACAAACAAAGCAGTCTGCATTCCTAAATCTCTTCCTCCTCCTGAACCTCCAGGGATTTCATTTTCTCCCGGATTTTCTAAAATACAATATTCAGATTGCCAATATTTTAATCCCGGTTTTTGTTTTACTTCTGCAGCGATTAATTTACGACTTAAAACCTGTCTTTCAATTGGCCAAGTTGTAAAATAACTGTGTCCAAGGATTACATTTTTTACATTCGAAAATTTAGTCACATTGGTTTTCGTTTTTCCAAAGAAAAAATCAATCTGATTATCACGATTTTCAGCATTTACATTTTCATACAAATAATCGATTTGCGCCGCTTCTGCAATCACAATCTCGGTGCTCATTTTTTTAGCTTTCAGTTTTTCCGAAAGTGATTTGGTCAAATCATAAATTTCCTGATTCGTTGCCGGCGTTCCTTCCTGACTGTTGGTATCGCCATGTTTCGGCATCCATTCCCATTGCGGTTCGTTTATTGGACTTACATAATCGAATTTGATTCCTTCTTTTTTCTCCAATCCCTGAATACTTTGAACTAAGAAATCGGCAAATTTTGGAATTGCACCATCTTTTAGATTCAGTTTATTCTTTTGAGAAGCAAAAGACAATCCGTTGTTCGTCATATGCACTGGCGGACTATTAGTAAAAATCAGGAATTTTTCTACTCCACGTTTTTTGGCTGCCTGCAAAAACCATCTTTGGCCTTCTTGTTTTGAGAAATCGTAAGTTCCGTCAGCATTTAGGAAACATTCACTTCTTCTCCACTCATCCGAAACTTTACTGTTTTCTCCTTGCTCTGCACTTCCAGCGCCTAGATTAAATCTCCAAATCGAAAGTCCGATTCCTTTTGGATTTCCGTTTGCATCGATTTCTTTACTGAACAATAAATCTGCAATGGCATTTTTTTTCTGTTCCGGCCAGTTTTTGCCTACAAACTGTGTTCTCCAGGCATCCGAACCTCCAAAACCGTCCATGGTTTGTACTACATGATCTGTGCTGATAGTAACGGTTCGCTGTGCAAAAGACAGCGAACTGATCACCAATAAAAGCAAGAGATATACTTTTCTCATTTTCTTTGTTTTTTTAACCGCAAGGGGCCCTAAATTTTACGCAATGCTCGCAAAGTTGATTTTAAACTTTGCGAACTTTGCGGTTTGTCTTTGCGACTTTGCGGTTAATTTTTTATTCTTATTTATACGTTCCTACGTAGGTTACTATAGATCTCGCTGGAATTTCAAAACCAGAAACATCAACCGCTGTTCCTTTTTTCAAACTTAATGTTTCGGAGGTAATGTAAGGCGTTAATTTGTTATCGGTTACTGTTCCTCCTGCAAGATTCAATTTATAGGCTTTCGCCGATTTACTGATGTTAACTGCAACTACAACCAGTTTTTTGTTGGCCACATCTTTATAAGCCGTAACCATGACATTATTTAATTCTGTTGTATTATCAACACTTGGAATTTGAACTCTAACCATTCCCGGTTTTATGAAGAATGAAAAGTTTCCTAATGCCCAAAGCGTTTTAGAATCTCTAATGTATCCATCATTTTTACAGTAATCTGCATTTCCAGCTCCGTTGCTTGCACCATCGTCTACGTGAATCAAACCATCTTTGTAATCTCCACGGCTGATTGCTGTCCACCATTGCCAAGAAGTTACACCTCCAACCGCAATATCAGTGCTGATAATACGAGCTGTCCAAAGTGCCAGAGACATTCCTAAATCTCTTCCTGCTCCTGCTCCACCTGGAAGTTCTGCAGTTCCTGGACTCTCTAAAACACAATATTCTGATGACCAAAGACTAACTCCACCAACTGACTGGATTCTTGATGAAGCTTCCTGTCTTGACGAAATAAGAGTGCTTAATGGCCAAGCCTGCCAGTAACTGTGTCCAGAAATCGTCTTTTTTACATTGCTTAAACCGCCAATATTTTTAGTCGAATTCGCAGCAAAGAAATAATCAATCTGGTTTGATCTGCTTTCTTTTCCTGAAACTGTTTTATATAAAGGTTCATAAGCTCCTGCTTCTCCTACTACAATTTTTGCTTCTAAATTTTTAGCCTGTAATTTTGGAGATAAAATATTTACAAAACTGTAAATATTAGTATTAGTAGCTGGCGAACCTTCCTGTCCTGAACCATCCCATTCGTATTGTGGTTCATTAAACGGACTCACATAATCGATTGTTAAGCCATGTTCTGTTTTTAATTTGTCCAAAGAGGTAACCCAGAAATCAGCTAAATCAGGCATTTTTCCATCTTTTAAATTGTAGAATTCTTTGATAGAAGCATGTGCTTTTCCGTTTTGAGTCAGATAAACCGGAGCACTGTTAGCGAATGCTAATAATTTATCTACACCACGTTCTCTAGCTGCTTTCATAAACCAAACCTGACCGGCTTGTTTTGTCATATCATACGTAACTCCGTTAGTGGTAAAACATTCTGTTCTTCTCCATTCGTCTGTAATATCACTCGCCTCTCCTTGTTCTGCACTTCCTGCTCCTAGGTTAAAACGCCATAACGATAATCCGATTCCTTTTGGATTTCCGTCAGCATCTAAACCTTGGCTGAACAATAAATCGGCTATTTTATTTTTTTTATCTGTTGGCCAGTTTTTTCCAATAAAGTTACATTGCCAAGCATCTGAAGCTCCAAAACTTTCCATTGTTTGAAGATTCATATCCAAACTTACCTTCAATTCTGTTACCGCATTTTCTGAACCTAAATTTTCAGATTTCTCAGAATCACAGCTTACAAAAAGAGAACTTGCGAAAAGTAAGCCTGCACACAGCAGACCTACTTTATTATGATTATTAAACTTCATTAGTATCCAGGGTTTTGTTTAATTACGCCTCCACTCAAATCGATTTCTAATTGTGGAATTGGCCACAATAAGTGTTTAGCAGGGTTAAAATTGATTCCTTTATCCTGAGGTTCTCTCAAGTTTGTAGTTTCGTATTGATCTGTAGAACTCAAGTTATATTTAACGAAAGTTCCGTTTGGTCCCATCAATGATTCTATAACCGGTCTTCCTGTTGTTGGATCTTTTTCACGACGAATATCGAATAAACGTAATCCTTCGAAAGCCAATTCTAAACGACGCTCTTTATAGATTTGTCTTAAAAGTGTTGGGCCAGAAATTCCTGTTTTGGGATCTAGTTTTACACGTGCTCTAATTACATTGATATCTGCTAAAGCATCTCCGCCCGTATGATAATTCGCTTCTGCTCTTGTTAAATACATTTCAGCCAAACGAATCAACGGAATGTTTAACGGCAAATGACCGTCTTTTTTATCCAATGAACGACGTGTTGCAATTGGAATATAATATTTACGGCAGATACGTCCTGATTTATTATCGTTTAAACTGAATTTATGTGTTGGATTTAAAACCTCATCTCCATAAGCCGCTTCTCCCCATTTGGTAATCGTGCTTCTACGACGGATTTCATCATTTTCAGAAAGATAGGCATTTTCTAAGTCACTTGTTGGCATACACCATCCCCAGCCGTCCAAAACATCTGCTGCGTCATTACTTGGGAAATTCTTTTTATCTTCTCCTCTGGCTCCTGATAAAGTTGGTAAAGCCGCTCCTAAATTTCTGTTTTGAACAGAAGAGGATTGCGCTTCCAAAATCGATTCCACTCCATTATGATTATTCACATTCCAGATGTTTAAGAAATCAGCTTCTAACTGAAAAGGACCTTCAGTAATCACTTTGTTCGCATAAGTTTTCGCTTCTGCCCATTTTTCTTGAAACAGCGATACACGCGCCAATAAAGCATAAGCAGCCCATTTGTTAATTCTACCATTTCTTGCAACTGGAGCACTTTCTAATTTTGCTGCTGCATCTTTAAGATCAGCTTCAATTTGTGCATATACGTCTGCTGCAGAACTTCTTTCCAAAGTTAAATCTGATGTTCCTAATGATTTTGTATATAACGGAACTCCACCAAAAAGATTCACCAATTCATAATAGCAGTAAGCACGTACAAATAAGGATTCTCCCATATATTGGTTTTTCTGAGCTTCAGTAATTGGCGAAATAGCCATTTTCTCCAAACCAATATTTGCCGATTGAATGGTGTAGTAATGAGCCGTATAAATACCATTCATATCTCCCATATTATCTGGCGTAATGATATATTGTGAACAAGGTCTGTGTGCACTGTTGTCCTGTCCTGTATTTCCCATCCAAGCGTCATCAGTAGACATTTCGTTGGTTACTCTTGGAGCTGTTAATACCCACCATTCTTTTGCTAGTAATAAACGTTGCGTTAATTCATTGGCATAGTTTTCACATTCTTGAGCCGTCTGAAAGTAATTTTCTAAAGTCTGCGTTCCTCTTTCTTCTTTTTCTATAAAGTCGCTACAAGAAGCTGAAAACAGAGAAAAAGCTATTATTGATACTATTATTTTTTTCATGATCGTTTTGATTAAAATGCAACATTAAGTCCCATCAAGATTGTTGGCTGTACTGGATAATTCCATCCTCCAAAACCTGACCCCTTTACTCTGTCTCCCTTATCAGCATCTCCTCCAGCAACTTCTGGATCAACTCCTGTGTACTTTGTCCAAGTCCATAAATTTTGTCCTGACAATGAAATTCTTAATTTATCTAATCCGAATTTGTTATTGAAAGTATATCCTAACTGTAAGTTTTTCATACGGACAAAAGAACCATCCTCAACATACAGAGACGAGAATTTGGTAAAGTTTTCATTGTTGTCATCTTTAGACAAACGCGGAACATAATTTGAAGTTCCTTCTCCATGCCAAGCCATTTGCTCTAATCCGCTAACTTTGTTCGTTAAACTAGCTCCATTATATAAATCTGAAATATTTTGGTTTACAATTTCATTTCCAATGCTTGAATAGAAATTTGCCACTAAATCAAAGTTTTTGTAAGCGAAGTTTAAATTCAGACCTACGTTGTAGTCTGCCCAAGGAGAACCTATTTTAGTTCTGTCTTTTTCATCTATTTTTCCATCTCCGTTTAAATCTTTAAAACGAACATCTCCCACTTGTGCATAAGGCTGTAATTTCGTTCCGTGCTCGTCTGTATGTGAGTTTAATTCGGTTTGGTTTTGGAACAATCCATCTGCCACATATCCGTAGAAATATCCTGGGACATCTCCTTTAACGGTCAATGTTCTGTTTCCTGATCCGTATAATCTTTCACCATCTGCAGAAAGCGTCAGCATTTCAACATTTACGGTTGTAAAAGTTACATCAAGACCATAAGAGAAATCTCCTTTTTTATCCTTATAAGAAACCAACAAATCGATACCGCTTGATTGCATAGAACCAACATTTGTCCACATCCTTGAATTATCTGGGAATCCGCTATAGGTTGGAAACTGTTTTAAGAATAACATATCATTGGTTTTCTTTTTATAATATTCTAATGAACCTGAAAGTTTGTTTTTCCAGAAGCCAAAATCCAATCCGAAACTCATATCTTCTACCGTTTCCCATTTAATATCTTTATTTGCCATTGACGAAGGAAAAGAAGTGTCAACCACTTCACCGCCAATTACGTAATATCCTTGTCCGATATTAGACTGATACACCGCATTTGGCAAACCTTGATTTCCTACTTTTCCCCATCCAGCTCTTAATCTAAGATCGCTTACTACATCTTTAGCCGATTCCATGAAACCTTCGTTTAAAATTCTCCAAGAAACCGATGCCGAAGGGAAATTCGCCCATTTGTTATTGGTCATAAATTTTGAAGAACCATCACGTCTGAATGTTCCAGTGAAATAATATTTCCCGTCGTAATTATAAGAAAAACGAGAAATATAAGACATCAATGAACTCGACCAGCTATTTCCTTTACTGTCTTTGTTTTTAGTTGCAGCATTTAATTCTCTCATCGAATCAGAATTGTTTGGAACTCCTTCACCATAACCCCAAAGATTATTTCCATTATATTCCTCCATTGTATTACCAATCATTAAAGAAGCATTATGTTTCTCTGCAAATGTTTTAGAATAGGTAATGGTATTCTGCCAGGTCCAATCTACGTTTGTAGTATTCCATTTCTGAACATTATTAATTTCTTGTTTTTCGTGCGCTGCATCGATTACAAAATCAGGCGTAAATGAATTTCTAACTTCATCACCTACCTCAACAGATGCCTGTGTACGAATCACTAATCCTTTAATTGGTTCATATTGTAAGTATCCATTGGTGTTTAAATTGTACTTATCTGTATAATCGTCATATCTATTTACTGCTGCAACCGGATTCCATACATACGAAGGAGATCTGGCATAAATGCTATATCCGTTTTCTGTACCATTTAATTGATCCGCAGGTTTGTAAATTGGCGTAATTGGATCAATTTTATCAAAATCTGCCCAGTTTCCTGGTGATCCCCAAGTTTCATAACGTGGGTTTAAAGTAATTCCTGCTTTAAATTTATCCGAAAATTTAAAATCATTCGAAATTCTCATTGTTACTCTTTCCCATCCGCCTATACCGTACATAGATTCAGAATTATAGTAATTCAGACTGATACCAAAAGTATGTTTATCAGAACCTCCTGAGATTCCTAAAGATGCATTAGTAACTGGCGTTCCTGTTCTAATTCCAGCTTTCCACCAGTCTGTTGTTTTTCCTCTGTATTGAGAAGGATTTGGCAAATAATCCGAATAACCTGAATTATTATAAGCCGTATTCATTATTCTGGCATATGTTTCTGCATCGGCCATATTGTATGGATTGTTCATAATCTGCATACCTGAGCTCAAATCGAAAGTAAATCTTGTTTTACCTTCTTTACCTTTTTTTGTGGTAATCAAAATAACCCCGTTTGAGGCACGTGAACCATAAATAGCACTTGCCGAAGCATCTTTTAAAACCTCCATAGACTCAATTTCATTATTGCTCAAGAAATTGATGCTGGTTCCCATTGGAATTCCATCAACCACATAAAGCGGATCTGTATTTAAGTTTAAAGTCGAAATACCACGAATTAAAACTCTTGGTTGTGCACCTGGCCCACCTTGTCCCGTAACCTGAACTCCTGCTACTTTTCCCTGAAGCGATTCGCTTACGTTACCAACTGTCATAGTCTGTAATTCTTTTCCTTTTACTGAAGAAATAGAACTCGTTACATCGCTCTTTTTAACCGCAGCATAACCCACTACAACTATCTCATCTAATGCCTGACTTGATTCTTCAAGGATAACATTTATTTCTGTTCTGTCACCAATTGTTTCCAATTTGGTCGTGAATCCAACAAAAGTGAATTCGATCTGTGCATTTTTATTTGGAACATTAAGAACATAATTTCCATCAAAATCTGTTGCTGCAGATGAAGAAGTTCCTTTAACAATTACGTTTACTCCTGGAATCGGCACATTGGCTTTATCCTTTACAGTACCTTTTATTTTTATTTGCCCAAAGGATACAGCAGTACACAAAAGGGCCATAAAAAAACCTATATATTTAAATTTCATATGAAGCTGTTTTATTTATTAAATGTTATAACCGACTATTTTTTGGTTATAAATACTCTTTCTAGTTCGGTATCTAAAACTACTTTGTAAACTCCTGGAGCCGCTGGGTATTTAGCATTACCATTTTCTCCCGGCGACATTGTTGCAATTCCGTTTTTAATCAATCTCCAAGATGGATCCCACCATTGACCTGTGAAAGTAGCTTCCATAGTTCCCGTTAAAGTATACTCTCCAACTAATTGATATGGATTTGAAGCATTATTAGCTAAGTGCAATCCTTTTTGTGTCCAAGCATCCCAAGTATCCCAAGTGGCTCCTTGAATTCCGCCACCGCAAACACTTACGAAAGGTTTTCGCTGCGCAGCATCATCATGCCATAAACCGTTAGCCACATCTGCCCAAACTTTACTTGAAGGCGTGTATTTTTCTGCAGTGTATTTTAAAGTATTTGGATTCACTTTAATTTTGTAGTAGCCTTTTGTTGGTAAAATAATTGCTGTAGAAGCAACATCATCAACCAATTCGCCTGACGCATTTAAACCAAAACAATGTGGTGCAAAATCGGATTCCTGACCTAAGAAGTAAATTTCTTTATTGTCTTTATCTGCGTAATATTTGAATTCAAAATCCTGACCCGTTTTCTCATGGAAATACATTGGGACACCAACTGCATCTGTTGTTAAATTAGTTCCTTTTGGCTGGTCGCATAAATAGATTGCTGGATACTCATTCGTAGCTACAATATTTATATTGATTGAACCTGTATTTGGAATCGTAAATTTATCTTTAGCCGTAATCGTTAAAACATAATTAGCAGCTGTTACAGGCAATTTATACGTTTTATTAAAAGTATAAGAATGAGGAGCACCGTCTAATTGTACGGTTTCATCAATACCCAGTTCTTCACATTTTATCTGAATATAATCAATTCCTGAATCGTCATTTACTACAAAATTTACAGGCATGTCATTACTTGTCGACAACAAAATTACGGTTCCTTCTTTTGGCGTTATCATAGAAATGCTTGGCGCTGCGAACTCTCCGTCCAAACGTAAATTGATTTCTTCGTTTACAACATTTCCTGAAACATCCGTAATGATTAATTTTATTTTGAATGCTTCTGATGTTCCTCTGTTTGCTGGAACTTCAAAAAAGTAGCTAAGATCATACGATTCTAAAAGCGGATTTGTTGAAAAACTAATTGTTTTATCCAGTGATAATTCTGGAATTTGAATCTGTATGCTTTTTAATCCTAAATCATCAGCAAGAGCTGCTTTGATTTCAAATTTTCTACTTGGCGCTCCATAAATTTCCTTTGTAGAAACTACCACCGTAGGGTTATCAGAACTAGGGAATCCTGATTCATTATTTTGACAGCCTGTTAGAAGAATGCCAAAAAGAGCAAGAAAAAATAAAAATACATTTTTTTTCATTTCTTTGATTTTAAGGTTTAGTTAGTTAGTGTTCTTTCGAAAGTGAAAGTTTGTTTAAGTCATAGGTTATTCGAATTTTGCTCTCCTTTCTTGAGGCAGAAAAGAAGTCGAAATTAATTATGTAATTGCTTGCATATTGAATAAAGTTTAATTGATTGTTCACTATTTTTTTCTCTTTTTTTACTTCTTAATTATGTTAGTCACTTTTTAAATTAACCCGCAGTTTATTGCTAAACCGCGGGTTCAAAAAGTAATGTAACCAACCATTACTTTTAGAAAATCTAAAGAGTGCTCAGCTCTTTAAACAGATAAAAAAAATTATCTTGAAACTAACATTTATAACTAACACCAATTCCGTACTAATTGATTGCTATAAGTGCAAAGAAATGTTTATTACACACTTCTAAGGAGGGGTAAAATGGAAAAAAAAGGAGGTCAAAATCGTAATTAACTATTATTCCGTGTTTATTTTTAGCAACTATTAAAAATTATATACATATTTTTAAATTATCCACAATTACTGAATAAATACTATTTTTTCAGCTAAAACGTTTAAGTTGCATAGAAGATTTTAAGCATTATCGCAAAAATCAAGCAGATAATGCAGCGTAATTTTATTGTTCTCTTAACTATTTAATGATATTTAGATCCGAATTGAAGGAACTTTTATACTTTTTGATATATTCTGAAGGAGTCATTCCAAAAAGTTTTACAAACTGTTGTCTGAAATATTTTGGATCTTCAAAACCTACTTCGGCACTTGCTTGTGCAATATTCATTTCTTCGGTCAGCATCAACATCGCAGCTCTTCGAATTCTTAGGGAACGGATGAATGCATTTAAAGTTTGTCCGGAAATGATTTTGATTTTGGTATAAAGAGTTCTGTGGCTCATTCCCATTTCGAGCGCAAAAGTTCGAATCGTAAAGTCTTTTTTATGAATGTTGGCTTCTACAATATCAATACATTTTTTGAGCATTTGCTGATATTCTACAGGAACTTTCTGCGTGTTTTCTTTTAATGTAATGCTATCTAAGAAATAAGCACGTAAATTATGCCTGTTTCGTAATAAAGATTCTACTCTTGCGGTGAGAATATCATCGTCGAATGGTTTCGTGATGTAATCATCTGCCCCTTCATTAATTCCCTGTAAATGCGTTTCAGGATTTTTCGAAGCTGTCAGTAAAATAACCGGTATATGGGATAAAGCATTATCTTCTTTAATTTTTCGGCATAATTCCAGACCGTCCATTTCTTCCATTGTAATATCACTGATTATAAGATCCGGCATGTGTTTTTTGGTCAGCTTTAGTCCTTCTTCTCCATTTTCCGCACTATACACAATATAGTTATCCGAAAACAATTTTATTAAATAAGCCCTGATTTCTGCATTATCATCAATGATTAATACCGTACGTTTTTCTGTCAACATGGTCTTTTTAAAATCACTTTCGGAAACTGAATTTATTACAGCAGGTTCTTCAATTTCATCCGGAATCAATTCATCAAACAACTGACTTCTCTGCGGTTTTTCGTCTATTATTTCAGCATCTTCAAAATGACTGTTTCCTTTTAAGAAGGTTAATTTAAAAGTACTTCCTTTGCCTGTTTCACTGCTGCAGGTTACAGATCCTTTGTGTTTGTCCACAAAATATTTCACAATATAAAGTCCGATACCAAAACCAGTTCCAACAGAAACCTTCGAATTGATTTGTTTGAATTTTTCAAAAATAACGTCGATATCTTTTTTCTCGATTCCGTCGCCACTATCTGTTATTTGAAGAAAAACTTCATCTTCATTTTCGCTTACAGTCAAATTGATTTCACCTCCAACTGGCGTGTATTTGAAAGCATTTGACATTAGATTAAATAACGAAATTTCAATCTTTTCATAATCACCGATTATGGTAATTTCATGTTCCGGCATAACGAGATTATAGCTAATCTGTTTTTCTTTTGCCTGATTGACAAAACATTGATACACTTCGTTAGAAAGATTATTAACATCGATTGGAGACAATCGCAGGGAATCGGCATCATTTTCTGCTTTTCTCAATAAAAGCAACTGATCGACCAAACTTAAAAGTCTTCTGGCATTTCGATGCGCAATAGCCAGATCGCTTCCAGAAGAACCATTTTCGATATTTTCTTTCTGAACTGCTTTTTTCAACGGATTAATAATCAGCGAAAGCGGTGTTCTGAATTCATGCGAAATATAAGTAAACATCGACGCCTGTTTTTCAGCTATCTCTTTTTCTTTTTTGCTTTCCAGTTCGGCGATTTTTACCTTATACTTTAGTTTTTCTTTATTTTTATTATAATCTAAATACAGAAATAAAATTCCGCCAATTGTTGCCAAATAAAGCGTGTAAGCCCACCATGTTCTATACCAAGGCGGTAAAACGGTTATAGAAACCAAACTCACTTCTTTGTTCCATCCTCCCTGAAAATTGGTTGTTTTAACTTTAAAAGTATATTTTCCTTCCGGCAGTCTCGAATAATTTGCTTTTCGGGTTTGTCCGACATAATTCCATTGTTCGTCCCAGCCTTCCAGAAAATAGGCATAATTTATTTTGTCTGAGTTGTTGTAATCCAGCGCAACAAATTCTAAAGACAATGTCGTTTGGTCGTATTCTAAACTAACATCTTTTATTTTATCTGAATCAATATCTACTTCTGCTTTACTTTCTTCTATCAATTGATTGTTGACGTAAAAATCAGTCAGTAAAACAGTATTCTTTTGGTTAAATCCTTTTATAGTTTCAGGATAAAAAATATTAAAACCATTAATTCCGCCAAAAAGAAATTCTCCAGAAGAAAGTTTGATTCCTGCATTAAAACTAAACTGATTGCTTTGAAGTCCATCGTTTACAGAGAAATTACGGAATGTTTTGCTCTTTTTATCGTAGCGACAAATTCCGTTGTAAGTACTCATCCACAAGTTGCCGTATTGATCTTCCAGCAGTCTTAACACCGTATTTGACGGCAAACCGTCATCAATCGTTAATCTTTTAAAAGTATTTGTTTTTCGATCAAACAATAGCAAACCACCCTCTTGTGTTCCAATCCAGAGATTTTTGTCTTTGTCTTCATAAATACATCGAATCGGATTTCCAATTGCTTTTTTAGTAACTTTTCGGGTTTCTTTTTCGATAGACAAAAGCGTGCTGTAGTTTCCAGCCCACAATCTTCCATCTGAAGTTTCCGTCATACATTGCAGATTGTCAATATTTTTGTCAAAAAGATCAAAACTGTCTGTGCTTCGGTCTAAAAGATATAACGAACCTTCATTTGTCGCACTTGCCCAGATATTGGCTTTTGAATCTTTAAATACAAACCAGATATTTTTTTCAGTCTGTTTGGTAAAAGTGTTGTAGCAGGAATAATGTTTTACAGTATTTGTTTTTTTATTGATACGATTAATACCTCCCGCCCAGGTAGAAATCCAGATATCGTTATTATCACGGATTATTCCCGTTATAAAAGGACTTGAAAGTGAAGTTCCGTAATTGGTATACGTATTATTTTTTCTGTCCCAATATTTTAATCCTGCGCCATCTGTTCCCACCAAAAGATTCTTTTTTTCATCTTCGCAAAAAGATAAAATAAAGTTATCTGCGGGCTCTTTTGCATTGTATCGGATGCTTTTAAAATACTTAGGCGTATCGCTCAGCATACTGATTCCGCCACGGAGTGAACCAAACCATTTATTACCCGATTTGTCTTCGTATAAACTCCAAACCGAATTACTCTTTGCTAATTGCTCATTATAAGGAAGCGGTTTATTATTCTGATTGATATAAAAAATACCGCATCCGTCCGTTGTTAGCCATGTTTTCCCTTTTTTATCTATCAAAATATCTGTAACACTGCATTTACTACTAAAATAATTATCAGAAACAGAGCCTGTTTTGGTATTCAATGAAAATAATCCTTCATCGGTTCCTAATAAAAGATTTCCATCAACAGAAAGTTTCATGGCTTTTACTCCAATAGAAAGCGGAAAAATGATTTTTAAATCTTTTGCTTTATAATTGTAAGTACAAACTCCAACATTTCGAACATACACCCAACATCCTGATTTTTCTTTATTTTCCTGAATGGCGATGGCATCGTAACTATTAATACTGATTCTATTTCCTAAAGCATTTAAAGAAATTGGATTTCCTATAAAAGAGCCATTTTCAAAAGCTAATAATCCCAATTTTTGGGAAGCAACAAGCACCAATTGATCTGACACAGAACGCATCTGATGAATAATATCCTGTAAAACTTTTGTTTTTTTATCCTGAGCGATATATCTAACAGTATGAAAGAAGGCTTTCTTCTTGTCGTAAATACAAATTCCGTTGGTTCCTCCTACCCAAATATTATTTTTAGAATCGCCCTCAATATTATAGATTGTATTGAATAAAAGAGATTTTTTATCGTTGATCCGATTTCTAAAGACTTTAAAATTATAGCCATCATATCGGTTTAAACCATCATAAGTTCCAAACCACATAAACCCTTCATTATCCTGGTAAATAGAGATAATTGAATTATTAGATAAACCGTCAGAGATATCAAGGAATTTGACTGGATAATCTTGTGAAAAAACCTCAGAAGAAAATCCTATAAGAAGTAGAAAATAGAGAACAAATGGTTTCAAAATGTACTTAGTTAGGGTCGAGTAATAAGTACAATTATAAGATAATTTTGCTTAGATTCCTTAAATTTTAGACCAAAAGCATATTTCTGTACTGTAGTTGCAGGATTTTATTATTAAACGTTGTTTTTAACAAATTAATTCTTGTCTTTTTTTTTTCAATTAGCATATCTCCTCGGCATTCAACCGTAGAAATTTCGTATAGGATCTTCTATTTCATCCCAATTGTTATGTTTATTACAAATGATAACCAAACGTTCCTACGGAACGCAAAACAATCTACCGACGAAATGTTCCTACGGAACATAAAAAAATAAAGAGCCTGCCTCAAAAAATGAGGCAGGCTCTTTATTTTTTTTATTAATCTAATAAAAACACAATCAGACCTCTTGCTCCGTGAGCTCCGAGAACTAAAGACTGCTCAATATCAGCGGTTTTGGATGGGCCAGCAATAAAAGTTCCGAAACCATATTCCATATTTCCAATTCTGTCATAAGCCTGCTGCATCGTTGGCAGAATGTCTTTTTTATGAACTACAATTGCTAAATATTGTGCTATGAAAGGGGCAACACGCTGTCCTAAAATATCATCGGTAACCCAAAGTCCGCTGTTTTCTGCTACTCCAAAATGTGCTTTTATAACTGCTAATTCAACATCCTGAAGTGAATGAGGATCCACTGTTTTCCAGTCCAAAGAAGCAATTTCTGAAAGTTCCGGAAGTGTTGTAATTAATCTTTTTTCTAAATTATAATTCGATTTTATATAATTGATGATTTCATTATAATTGGCAACTTCTACAGGATCACCTCCGATACCTTTTAAAACCGTTTTATAGGTTTCTAAAATATCAAATTGTTCTGAACCTAAAACTTTAAGATCAGGTAATTCTGAAACCAATTCCGGCTGATTTGCTTTTATCCTTTTTAAAATTTCGCCTTTACTACTCATTTCCTTTTTCTTTAGATTCCCTTGAATTTTTCTTGTACCATTCTCTAAATGATTCTTCCGGAACATCTGGCATTTCACGCTGATCATACCATTTGTTCATTTTATTGTTGACCATTCCGGGAATGTTCTTCATTACAAATCGTCCTGATTTTCCAGCAATATTAAAAACGGTCGGATTGGCTAAAACGGTTGCCATGGTTTTCATAGCCACTGTTTTTGCAGTTGGTGTATGTCCTTCTTTTACCAAAACCTGACGCCATTTGTATAACTGATCGTGAATATCAATTTTTACCGGACAAACGTTGGTACAAGATCCACAAAGTGTACTGGCAAAAGGCAAATCGGCATTTTTGCTCATATCTAAATTTGGCGCTAGAATTGAACCAATTGGTCCCGCAACCGCATTATGATAACTGTGTCCGCCACTTCGTCTATAAACTGGGCAAGTGTTCATACAAGCACCACAACGAATACATTTCAAAGAGTTTCTAAACTCTTCTCTTCCTAACTGTTTACTTCTCCCGTTGTCTACAATTACGATATGCATTTCTTTTCCGTCTCTTGGTTTTTTAAAATGGCTTGAAAAAGTAGTGATTGGCTGTCCTGTTGCGCTTCTTGCTAATAATCTCAGGAAAACACCTAAATGTTCCCTTTTCGGAATCAGTTTCTCAAATCCCATACAAGCGATATGAACGTCTGCTAAATGCGCACCCATATCTGCATTTCCTTCATTGGTACAAACCACAAATTCTCCTGTTTCTGCAACAGCAAAATTAACTCCTGTTAAAGCTGCTTTTCTAGTCAAAAAAGTATTTCGCAAACTTTGACGCGCAGATTCGGTTAAATACTGCGGATTAAAATTTCCTTTTTCCGTTCCCAAATGTTCATGAAAAGTTTCACTTACATCTTCTTTTTTAAGGTGAATCGCAGGAAGTACAATATGACTTGGCGGTTCTTTACGAAGCTGTACAATATATTCTCCTAAATCTGAATCTATTACTTCAATTCCTTTTTCGGCTAAATAATCATTCAAATGACATTCTTCTGTAAGCATCGATTTGGATTTTACCATTTGCTTTACATCGTGTTTTGCAAGGATCGAATGAACAATTTCGTTATGTTCTTTTGCATCGGCTGCCCAATGTACAATTACACCGTTTCTTTGAGCATTGGCTTCAAATTCTACTAAATAATCGTGAATATTAGAAAGTACATTAAATTTTATTTGAGAAGCTGTTTCACGAAGCAATTCCCAATCTGCTATTTGGTGAGCAGATCGATCTCTTTTTGCGCGGACAAACCAAAGTGTCTCATCGTGCCAATTAACACGTTCTACATCTTTATTAAACTTTGCCGCTGCTTCGCTGTGCTGTATTATTTTTTCTGATGACATTTTCTACTATTTAAAAGTCAATTTTGAAATGTTTATAATTGGTATGCTTTATTTAAACGCAAAGTTCGCAAAGATTAAAATTAACTTTGCGAACCTTGCGTAAAACTTTGCGAACTTTGCGGTTAAACTTTATACTCAACATCTGTTCTTAGTTTTCGAGTGAATTTAATATTTCTGCAATATGGATGGTTTTGATCTTGCTTTTTTGTCTTTTTAGAATTCCGTCCAAATGCATTAAGCAAGACATATCTCCACCTGTAATATAATCCACATCATGACTTTCGTGGTCTTTGATACGATCTTGTCCCATTTTTACAGAAACAGCTTCTTCGGTCACGCAAAAAGTACCTCCAAAACCACAGCATTCGTCTTTTCTGGTTAAAGCAACCAAATCAAGATCTTTTATACTGTGTAATAATTGTTCTGGTTTAGAAAAAAATGGCGCGTTTAATTCTGACATCTGCGAAAGCTTCAATCCACGCTGACCGTGACAGCTCACATGCATTCCAACTTTAAACGGAAATCTTCCGTCAATATGATCAATTTTTAAAACGTCAGTGATAAACTCGGTAAGTTCGTAAACTGTATTTCGAATTGCTGTTGCCTTTTCTTCCTGTTTTTCGTCGTGCAAATGGTCTTTTACATGCAAAACACAGCTTCCAGAAGGGCAAACGATATAATCAAAACCTGAGAAATTAGCAATGAAGTTGGCGTCACATCCTTTTGTTAAATGAGCATAACCACTGTTTGCCATTGGCTGTCCACAGCAGGTTTGTCCCATCGGAAAATGCACTTCACAACCTAATTTTTGAAGTAATTCGTAGGTAGCAATTCCTACTTTTGGGTAAAATTGGTCGACATAACAAGGTATAAAAAGTCCAATTTTCATATTGTAGTATTTAGTGTGTTGTTCATTTGGCGTATAGGGTAAAAATGTAAAAAATACGTTTCTCAGCAAATTTACAACATACAGACCGTTTTTACCTAATGTTTATAGAATTTCAAGTCAATTAAATCGTTCTGGATTGGTTTTGGATTCCAGTTTTCATGAATCGCCAATGCTGCACCCAATGCACTTGCCTGAGCCATAGAAGCTGCGTAAACTTCCACATCTGGAAAAGCCTCCGCCAATAAATTCATATAAATTGAATTTTTACTGAATCCGCCATCTACAAAAATCTTTTTTACAGGACTATTTTGAACCACCAAATTAGTAGAGAAAAACTGCTGTTCTACCAAATCCAGCATCAATTGATGATAAGCCGTTTCATAATCTTTAAACTGTGATAAATCTCTCTTTTGAAACGGACATTCTTTTAAAATATCAAAATCATATTTCTTTGGATAAAAAATCTGATAGTTCAGTGAACGTAAATTGGCTGTTATTTTTTTATCAAAATAAACCTCTTTATAAGTATCAACAGGCACTTTAAAATGTTCTGCCAATCTTTTGGTTTGTACTTCATGCTCATTTCCCGCAAACAAACGTGCAGCTTTAACGGGCTTGTTTGTGTATTGCATATAACACAAACAATCGTGCTGCAACTCTTCAAAAGTCAACGGCTTATTATTAAAAGGATTTAAAGAAATACTCCAAGTTCCAGTTGACAACAACACGAAAGGTTCTGTAAAGTTGATGGTATACGGAATTATTGCTGAAGAACTATCGTGAAGTCCCGTACCAATAGATAATCCATCTTTTGTTCTTATAACATCTTTACCATAATAAATTGGAGGTAATTTAGTGTCAATTCCCTCGCTTTTTAACCATTTATGATATTTCATTTTTTTGAAATTCCACAAATTGGTATGACAGCCAATACTGGTAATATCAGCGCAAGCTTCATTGGTCAAAAGAAAACTCAAAAACTGTGGCAAATGCAGACAGTATTTTACTTTTTGAAACAATTCAGGTTTTTCTTCTTTTAATCGGTAAATCTGCATTCCAGAATTCAGACTTCCTAAAACTGGAGAAGCTGTTTTTACAGCAAACTTTTCTTGTCCTTTGTATTTTTTATAAAAATCAGATTTTAATTCCTCTGGATAATCTTTTAGATAATTATACAGAGGAGTTAAAACTTTTCCGTTTTCGTCTACATAAACAAAACTGGCTCCGTAAGTGCTGAAATTGATGGCTTTTAAAACATAATCAGTCAATTCTTTTATTTCTTCTAATCGATCTAAAACCCATTTTTGAAGAACCACTATATCTTCGCAGGGAAAACCGTCTTCGTCTTTTGTTTCCTCCAGATTAACTGATTTTTCCCAGACAATTTTGTAATTTTCATTAAATAAAAAAACCTTTTTGTTTGTTTTACCAATATCAAAAATCGCAACTACATTCATTTTTTTAATTAGAAGTTAGGAGTTATGGGTTATTCGTTAAGAATCATTCGTTAGGTACGCTAAAAGTTCAACATTCTGTACTTAAAACTCCTAACGAATAACTCGTAACTAATAACTTAATATCTCAAATTATAATCCTGTGGCCATTGTTTTTAAACCTCTTTCTTCGATAAGATTTTGTCTCACCTGAAGAGAACGATATAATGCTACAGGATTTAAAGCTGCTCCAGAACGAAGACGAGCTTCTGCTACTAATGCACGAACATCTGTACGGAAAGCATTTTGAAGAATTTCCTGTGCTTTTACCACGTCATTTTCTTCTTGTGCTTTTTCCAATGCTTTTCTATCAACAGAAAGTGCTTGCGCATAAGCAATCATAATCGCTTCAACTGACTGCAATAAATCTTCTAAAGGATCTTTGATGTTATGAGAAGCATCAATCATCCAGCCTAAATCTTTAGCATGATTCATTCCTCTTGCATCCATTCCTTCTACTAATTCATTAAAAATCAAGAATAATTGGTATGGTTTTAATGCACCGGCAGTTAAATCATCATCTCCGTACTTTGAATCGTTAAAGTGGAAACCTCCTAATTTGTTTTCCATCAATAATAAAGAGACAATCTGTTCGATATTGGCATTTGGAAGGTGGTGACCTAAATCGACCAAAGTCTGTGCTTTGTCGCCTAACTTTTTAACATACGAATAAGACTGTCCCCAATCTGCTACTGTTGTAGAATAAAAGTTAGGTTCAGCACATTTGTATTCTAAGAATAATTTCCAGTTTGAAGGTAATGCATCATAGATTTCTTCTAAACTTTCTAATGTGTTTTGGTATGCTTTTCTGAAGTTTAATTGTCCCGGAAAATTAGAGCCATCTGCCAGCCAAACTGTTAAAGACTCAGATCCTAATTCGATTCCGTGTTTAATTACTTCAATATTGTGAGCAATTGCTTGTTTACGAACTGCTTTGTTTACGTTTTGTAAAGAACCGTATTTGTAAGTATGCTCAGCGCTTGCCTGATCTTGAAAAGTGTTAGAATTCATAGCATCAAACTTCAAACCGTGCTGTCCAGCCAATGTTTTGATTGCCCCGTAGTTTGTTGGAATATCCCAAGGAATATGAAGTGAAATTGCTCCAGAAGCATTGTTTAATTTATGAAGCAATCCAACATCTTCGATTTTTTCTTCTAATGAACGAGGTTCTCCTCCACCTGCAAAACGTCCGAAACGTGTTCCTCCTGTTCCTAAAGCCCAAGATGGAATGGCAATTTGAAAATCAATTAATTTTTGAATAATAGCTTCTGTATCATTTATTTCAGATGCTGTAAAAACTAATTTGTTTTGATGTTTTTTTAATAAATCCTCATTATGAGAATCAATATGGTTTGATGAGATCAACATAGTTATTAATATTTTTATAGAGTTTACAATATATAAATTTTATACGCTTAGTATATTTTTTTTAACATGCCTTCGAAATTTTGGACGCGGATTTTACGGCTTCGCTATAGCGAAGACGCTGATTGACGCAGATTTTATTTCCTAGTTTCACGCAAATTTTTATCTGAGATTTAAATATTAATCTGCTTAAATCTGTCTAAATCTGCGTGAAACAAAAAATCTTTTTTTTCGTGTCTTCACGGTGTGAATCCGTCTAATCCGCGTTCAATATCTTATGCATTTAAATATTTTTTGAACTTATAAATTTCACATTATCTAAACTCTGGTTGTACTTCACTTTTTTGTTAACTTTTTGTTGTTAAAGCCAATTGTTATATGCTGAAAAAATCTAACGTCCGAAAGATTCGAACGTTAGACCACAAAAAACCACTTTTGCTTAAACAAACTTATATAAAAAACCTAAACAATCTTTATCTATAAAAGCCCATGGCTACGCCACCGTCTACGTTTAAAGCGTTTCCTGTAGATTTACCGAGTAAACCTCCAACAAAAGCAAAACATGCATTGGCAATATCATCAGGCAATATGATTTCATTTAATAACGTACGTTTTGCATAGTAAGCAGGAAGTTCTTCAACTGTGATTCCGTATGCTTTTGCACGACCTTCTGCCCATCCTCCAGACCAAATGTTTGAGTCTGAAATTACAGCATCAGGATTTACTGTATTGACACGAATTTTATCAGCTCCAAGTTCTGCAGCCATTAAACGTGTTAAATGCGCCTGTGCAGCTTTAGCCGAACCATAACCTGGGTTATTTGGACCAGCCACAACAGCATTTTTAGAAACGATATTTACGATATCTCCTCCAAAACCTTGTTTACGCATTACTTCGATTCCTGCTTTAGAAACAATAAATTGTCCTTTAACCAAGATGTCGTATAATCTATCCCATTCTTCTAAAGTATGGTCAGCGATAGATTTTGAAATACTGATTCCAGCGTTATTTACCACAATATCAACACCACCAAAAGCCAAAGAAGCTTCATCTAATGCTTTTTCTGTACTTACTTCGTCTGTAACATTCAATAAAGTGCTAGAAACCGCATCTTTTCCAAATGATTTGATAAACTCAGCAGTTGCACCTTCTAAACGCTCTTCGTTAATATCATTAATTACGACACAAGCACCTTCTTGAGCGAATTTTTTAGCGATAGCTTTACCAATTCCGCCCGCAGAACCAGTGATAAGAGCTACCCTTCCAGACAATGCTTTTGGTTTTGGCATACGCTGTAATTTAGCTTCTTCTAACAACCAATATTCAATATCAAAAGCTTCTTGGTGTGGTAATGAAGTATATTCAGAAACCGCTTCAGCACCTTTCATTACGTTTACCGCATTGATATAATATTCAGATGCCAAACGAGCCATTGTTTTATCTTTAGCAAAAGTGAACATACCAACTCCCGGATATAAGATTACAACTGGGTTTGGATCACGCATCGCCGGTGAATTTGATTTTTTACATGCATTATAATAGTCTTTATACATTGCACGATACCCCTCGAATGCAGGAGTTAATTTTGCTTTAACAGCATCAACATCCGATAAATCTTCGTTTGGATCTAATTCTAAAACTAAAGGACTGATTTTAGTTCTTAAGAAGTGATCTGGACAAGATGTTCCTAATGGAGCTAATTTTGTTAAATCATTAGAGTTGATGAATTCCAAAACTCTTGCGTCGTCTGTATAATGCCCAATCATTTGACGCTCTGACGAACAGAAACCTCTTAAGATTGGAGCTACTTTTGCTGCTTTTAATTTACGATCTGCTTCAGGAAGACTTTCAATTTTTTTTCCTCCGAAAACTGGACGTTTTTTTCCGTAGTTGCTTTCTAAGTATTCAGCACATTTCTCTATTACTTCCAGTGTATTGATATAACTTTCGTATGCAGTATCTCCCCAGGTAAATAAACCATGAGAACCTAACATAATACCACGTAATTGTTTACCGTTTTTAGCGGCTTCTTCTAAACAAGCTCTCAACTGAAGGCCAAGGTCAAAACCTGGACGCTGCCAGCCTACCCAGCCAATTTCTCCGTTAAATAATTCTTCTGTGATTTTCTTTCCATCTTTTGCTGCCGCAATAGCAATTGCTGCATCTGGATGCAAGTGATCAATATGTTTGAACGGAAGAAAACCATGTAAAGGCGTATCGATTGAAGGCGCTTTTGAAGCTAAATCAAAAATACAGTGGTTAAACAATTCTACCATTTCATCTTCAAACTCAATACCTCTGTAAACATTTTCAAGATTACGAAGTCTATCCAAATACAAAGCTGCACAACCCGATTTTGTTAATGTTCCAATATCACCACCAGAACCTTTAATCCACATTACTTCAGAAGATTCTCCAGTCAAAGGATCTTTGTCTGTAATTTTCACAGAAGTATTTCCACCTCCATAATTAGTCAGTCTTAAATCAGCTCCTAGTAAATTAGAACGATAAATAAAAAGCGCTACTTCATCACCTGCAAGTTCTGCAGCTTTAGCATCATCCCAAAGGTAGCTTACATGCTTAAAATTTGTATTAATTGTTTTTGTATTTGACATATACTTTATATTATTTTCTTGTATTGTTTATAATGAGTTACCAATTCCTACCAAAACGATCGCCAGCATAATAAGCCCGATCCCCCAGAAAAAAGTTCTTATTGTTTTTTTAGAAACTCCTTTCCATTCTTTCAAATAAAAACCCCAAAAATTTGCTGTTAAGATGATGGTTGCCATGTGAAGAATCCATGAACTTGCTCCATTTCCTAATTTGCTCTCTCCCATTCCGTAAAAGAAAAACTGTAAAAACCACATTGTACCTGCAAGCGCAGAAAACAAAATGTTTTTAGTTATTGGAGTAGATTTATCAGTATAATTTTTAATTGTTTTATTTTTAAAATTTAAATAAAGACACCAAATGAAGTTGGTTGTAAGTCCGCCCCATAATAAAACAACATAAGTCACATTGTTTTGGAACAACGGATTTGCACCATTAACTACAGCATGTTCTGCCATTGATTTTCCTGCTTCAATTCCGTAATTAAAAAACGAACTTAAAATTCCTGAAATTACGGCTACAGTTAAACCTTTTACTAAATTGAAGTCTTTATCCTTATCTTCATGACCGGTTGCAAAATCCTTTTCTTTCAGCATTCCTGCTTTTCCAGAAATCGCAATTCCAACCAAATACACTACAACTCCAAATAAAACCAGCTGTCCGCCAGAATTAGAAATCATATGAGAAAAGGATATTTTACCTTCTGTTGGAACGATATCATAATATATAGAAGGCACTAAAGCTCCAAATGCAGAACAGAATCCTAATGTAATAGAGTTTCCTAAAGACATTCCTAAATAGCGAACGCCTAAACCATAAGTTAAACCACCAATTCCCCAAATCAATCCCATTAAAAAAGTAAAGTATTTTATTGATGGAGAAGCTGATGCGATAATTTCGGTAAAATTTGGAATCGTTAAGTAAGCAGCCAATGGTGGAACAATCAGCCAAGAGAAAAATCCTCCTACCAACCAATAGCTTTCCCAAGCCCAGTCTTTTACTTTTTTAAAAGGCATATAAAAACTACCCGAAGAAAATCCTCCGATAGAATGAAAAATGATTCCTAATAATGATTCCATATAATGTTTTTGGTTTAAGGTTAGGTTTGTTAGTAATTTGGTTTTGTAAAATAATAGAATGTAAAAAACAAAACTGTCCTGTACTATCCTTTATGTTTTTTGGTTTTTTTGTTAAAAAGCGAGGATTATTAGAAATAACAGCCTGTAATTATTGGGGAAATAAATTTAAAATGGCTACTTTAGCAATCGATTTCGTAATTGTTGAATCCGAATTTTGAGGAAATTTCAATAAATATAAAAAAAGTATTACAAGCCGATTGAAAATCTCTTTTTTTTTATGAAAAAACATTTACCTTAAAGAGTTTTTCTTATAAAAGTTATAATTAAAAAATCGTTTCGTTGAAATACGGAACAAGTTTCCCAGACACCATGATTAAACTTATTAAAATAGACGAAGATTCACGAGTTCCAAAGTATAAGCAAATTGTAGACTCTATTCTTCAGAACATCGCCAACGGAAATTTAAAAATCAATCAAAAGATTCCTTCTATCAATAGTTTTAGCGAAGAATTTTATATGTCACGTGATACTGTGGAAAAAGCATATAATATTTTAAAAGAACGAAAAATTATTTCTTCTATTAGAGGTAAAGGTTATTATATCACAAGAACAAAACTAGAGTCTAAAGTAAACATTTTGTTTTTGACCAATAAGCTGAGTTCTTATAAAATGAAGACCTACAGCTCTTTTATCAATACCTTGGGAGCAAATGCACATGTCGATTTACAAATTTATCATTGTGACGAAACCTTATTTCTTAATATACTGGACAAATTTGAAGGTGCTTATGACTATTATGTAATAACGACTCACTTTAAGACAGACGAGTTAAAACACTTAAGCTTCACCGACGATGTCGTAAATGCCATAAAAAAAATTCCGCAAGAAAAATTGGTTGTTTTGGACAATATTAAATTAGGAACCGGCGATGATGTCATTAAAATATATCAAGATTTTGAAAATGATATTTACAACGCTCTTAAAGAAGGTCTTTCTAAAATCAATAAATATAAAAGATTAATTTTAGTTTATCCTGACAAAGCCGTTTATCCTTATCCAAGGCGAATTTTACATGGATTTAGAAAATTTTGTGTTGAACACGAAATCAATTTTGAAATTTTAAGCGAAGTTTATGATGATATGATTCTGAAAAAAGGAGATCTATTTATCACTATTGAAGAATCTGACTTAGTGAATTTAATGAAACAAATTCGTGATGAAGAATTTATTTTGGGAAAAGAGATCGGTGTGATTTCTTATAATGATACTCCTTTAAAAGAATTATTAGGCATTACAGTAATGTCAACCGATTTTAATATCATGGGGGAAACTGCTGCACAAATGATTTTAAACAAAGAAAGAGGACAAATAAAAGTTCCTTTTAATTTTATTGATAGAAATTCCATCTAAGATACTTAGTTTTCTTTACCACTGTCTCAAGCTTGTAATCAAATTTAAATTATAAAAAAAACCTCGTCAATTGACGAGGTTTTTAGTTGTATTATTTTTTTGATTCTTCGATAGAAACTTTTCTGAACTCTTTTAAAAGTTTTTCGATTTCTAAAGTAGCTTTACGTGCTCTTGGACCTGCAGCTTTAATTCCTTTTTCAGTTAAAGATTCAGCTTCTGCTTTAAATGTGTCAATTTCGGCGTTGATTTTTACTAATAAATCTTTCATGCTTATATATTGTTAAATTAAGCCACAAAAATAAAAGTTTGTGTGATAGTTACAACAAAATTGCTGTTAAATTTAATGCAGTTTTTCATTCATTTTCTTTACAATAAATTGACTCTCTATTTTTCGTGAGCGCCAGCAAACACAATCAATTAGAAATCAAATACTTATTTTAAAAACAAACTATTTCATTTCCTTCATAGGCTTTATAGAAAGTATCCTAAACATGAGAAATAATAAAAGATTTCATTAACAACCGCTCCCTTTTCTTACAATTTAATTAAGAAAAAATGTCTCAGATAGGAGAAAATTAATCGAAAAACACCTAGTTTCAGATAGACAGCTAAAAAAAACAATGTCCTCAATAAGACTTTTATCAATCCTTTCTTTGAAAAATTCAAGGGAGTCCATTATTATAATCAATACGCAAAAATCAAAAACTTTATTAACTAGTTCCTGGCAACCTAAAAAAAGAATGCAGGATAAGAAAAAATCCTTATCCTGCATTTCACGGTGTACTATTAGTCAAAATAGATACACAAAAAATATAAAAAATAAATAATTACATTAAATAATACATTGCTTTATAATACTCAGGAAATTTTGCCTGCATAAAATTTAACTGCTGTAAAGAGATTCGATCATTTCTAAAATCTAACTTCTTTTTAAAGAATGTTTTTACTTCCTTAAAAACTTCTCGGCTGGTTTTAGATTCGTCAAACAAAATCAAATTATTAATCATTTCTAAAAATGAAAGGCTTGTAAAAAATTGCTTGTCGAATAAACAAACTAGAATATTTTCGTTTTTATTTTCCTGTTGTAAGAAACCAAGCAACTCATTTTTATCATATACAACATAAACAATACGGTCATACTGTTTTATTTTGTCTTCACTATAATCAAAAAAGGATTTTTCAAAAAAATCAAAGTCAGCTTTTAACCTTCTTTTAAACATTTTCAAAAAGATCCCTTTATTATCTCGTACTAAAACTTGCTCCTTTTCCATTTTCATTTTATTTAAGATCCCACAATGAATATTTTCTCCTAACAATAAATCAGTAAGAACATTGTAAAATTAAGTCTATCCTCTTATTAGCATAACCCACAAAAAGTCATAAAATGGTAATTATAAGGTATTTTTTTAATCTATTTAATCATAAAAGAAAGCTAACAATTAGACTTTAATAACAGGAATAACATTTTTTTCTACGAATGAAAGCAATTCTTCAATTTTTCTATAATCACTGTCCTTTTTAGAGATAGAAATTATATATCCATTTCGTTCTTTAATGTAGAAAAACAAAAAGTTTTTGGTCAAAATTACTTTTTCAATTTTAGACCATTTATGAGTCAATTCTCCAAGTGGTGATTTTACACAAATATCAGAGTAAGTAAACGTCAATTTGTATCTATTAGGGAATTTATCTAGCCTCATTAGTTTTTTGGTCCATCTAAAGACGGTTTTAGAAATAACATCAATAAACGAAAACTGAATAATTACAAAAATGACGACTAGAAACAAACTTTTAAGCAACCAATTAAAGAAATCTGTTTCTAGGATATAGTCAATACAAATTACAAACACTAATAAAGCAAGAAGACAAAACATAACGCGATCTCTAAATAAATGTCTAAAGTACATTTTATTCAGTTTTTTTATCTCGGAAATATTAAGTTGAAACTCTAATGAAAAATTAGCAGCTGTCATAATTTTTGTTTTCAGTTATACTTTTCTTGACTACAAAATTATTTTTACCAGTGCTTTTTGCAGAGAGCTATAAGTTTTTAAACTATTAAAATAAGACTTAATTCACCAATATCCAGTTCTTAAAACTTCATTAAAACTAATCTTATGAAAAATACTAGTTTTCGGCTTAGTTTTTTACACAAAACATCTTTCAGAATTTACCCTAAAAAGTTAAAAAAATAGCAATATAAGACAAAAAACTAAGCGCTATTTATTTTATTATCAATAAGTTAAGTTTTAACTTTCTTTTGGTTTTATCACAAAAATAATTATTTACTTTTGAACCCAATCTAACCAAAAAAACAAACATTTTCTTACAATGAATTTGCAATTAACAGAGGAAAATTTAAAGGAAAGAATTAAAGAACTTACCTGCCTATATGAAATTTCGAAGATTATTTCCAAATCCAATTCTATTCATATTCAGACGCTTCACGAAATTATAGTAAGCATAAAAAATGCCTGGAGATTTAATCTGGATGCTACTGTAGAAATTCACGTAATAGACTATCATTTGTCAACTTCTGAACATAGTGAAAACAGTATTTTCCAGTCAAGTATAATAAAAATTAAAAACGAAGATGTTGGTCATATTAAAGTTCATTATCCATCCATAAAATATTCACAAGAGGATTTTCAAGAAGATGAGCAGAAATTGTTAGATACAATTGCTATAGAGATAGGCAACTATATTGAAAAATATCAAACTTTGGAAAGAAAAACGGCTTTAAGAAGAATGTTAGAACGAATGGAACGTCTTACTCTTTTAGGAGAAATGACAGCTGGAATTGCCCACGAATTAAATACACCGTTAGGAAATATTCTTGGTTTTGCAGAACTCATAAAAGATCACAATACTGACCCTGATATTGATTCTGATATTTCTATTGTAATAAATTCTGTTATCTATTCTAGAGAAATTGTAAAAAAACTAATGTTTTTCTCCTGTGAAATGCCACAGAAACTAGAACTACAAGAAGTAAAACCTATAGTTCTATTTGCTTTATCATTTTTAAAATCAAACTTTCAAAAAAAAGAAATCAAACATGAGCTTATTATAAAAGACGATACCATCATTGCAAAAATAGATTCTGTTCAAATTACACAAGTGCTATTCAATCTTATAATAAATGCCATTTATGCGTCTCCAGAAAAAAGTACAATCAAAATTATTGTGGATAATGACGATTATAACTTATACCTAAAAATAGAAGATCAAGGAACGGGCATCCCCGCAGAAATAAAAGACAAAATATTCAATCCTTTCTTCTCAACCAAACCTGTCAATTATGGCTGTGGACTGGGTTTAAGTGTAGTACATGGCATCATTAAAAATCATAATGGTGAAATAGTCCAGCAAGATAATTTTCCTAATGGAACCATATTCATAATCAAAATCCCTTTAACATAACATCAAAATGACTTCTAGAAAAGAAAACATACTTATTGTCGATGACAATACAGATATGCTTGATTTGATTCAAAGGCAATTAAAATCTCTAAACTATCGCACATACAAAGCCTCCTCAGTTACTGAGGCGGTCGAAGTTTTGAAACTGTCATCCATAAATCTTTTAATAACAGATATCAATATGCCTGATATCAATGGAATAGAATTGATAAAGTATACAGAAGAACATTATCCTTTTATACCCAAATTAGTAATCTCTGGTGTTCCATCTGTCCATGCAGCTGTTAATGCTATTAAATCAGGAGCATTAGAATATTTAACTAAACCATTTACAAGTGACGAATTACATAAAGCTATAATAAGTTCTTTACAAAAAGTAAATCATTCTAAAAAGACTACCGAACATTTTGAATATTATAAAAATGAAAAATCTTATGGCGGAATAATTGGCCATTCAAGTCAATGTATAGACAACATTGAAATGATTAAACGCGTAAAAGATACAAAGGCAAATATATTGATTGAGGGGGAAAGCGGTACTGGAAAAGAGTTAATAGCGAAGGCGATACATTTTACAGGAAATAATGCTGACAAACCTTTTATAGCCATAAACTGTGGAGGAATTCCTGAAAATTTAATTGAATCGGAATTGTTTGGACATATAAAAGGATCATTTACAGGAGCACTAGAGAATAGAATTGGTTTATTCCAAGCGGCGGCAGGCGGTACAATATTTCTAGACGAAATTGGCAATGCTCCTTTGATGGTTCAAATAAAACTTTTAAGAGTTTTACAAGAAAAAGAAATCCTAAGAATAGGTTCAAGTAAAGCAGAAAAAATTGATGTAAGAGTAATATCTGCCACAAACAGTGATTTGGAAGAAATGATTTCAAAAGGCACATTTAGACAGGACTTGTATTATCGTATCAATGTTATAAACATAAAAACTGCTCCTTTAAGAGACCGTAAAGAAGATATTCCGCTACTTGTTAATGCATTTATCGAAAAATACACTCGCGAGTACAACAAACCAAATATAAAGATGGATGATAAAGTTACCGAGGTTTTATTTCGATATAATTGGCCTGGAAACATTCGAGAACTAGAAAATATTATCCATCGTATGGTTATCCTCAGTGACAATACAATAAGCTTAAATCAAGTTCCAGATCGTTTGAAATACCATATATCTGGTTCTAATAATATTTTTAAATCTCTAAAGGAATATGAAAAAGAACAAATTATAAAAGTTCTATCATCTGTAAACAATAATAAAACAAAGGCCGCACAGATTTTGAAAATCGACCGCAAGACTTTAAATCAGAAAATGAAATAAAAGATTGAGGAAATATTCCCTTTTTAGGTATAAATTCCCATGTAAATAATTTCAAAACATTTTGACTTAAAAATTAAACAATTGATTTCCAACATATAATCAAAAATATTTTTTTTAGGCATACCATTTGTCTTCAATAAGTTAAAAAAACAACAAAATAAGACTAATCCTACTTTTATAGTTTTAATAATGAATTGAAACATTACTAAACATGTAAAGTAGCTTATTAAAACAATATTTTTTTAAACCACTGTAAAACAGTAAATTAAAAAAATATTAACTTTATAAGACAAATAATACTTATCTATGAAAACAATTGAGCATTTTTATAGTGCAGATTTGGATTGGGTTGAAAATCTGGCGGAGCAATTTGGCGGCGAAGTAAAGGGAAATTTCATTATGATTCCCGAAGATATTCAAACTGGTATACGGTATTTTTTAAAATGTGACGAAGGAATAATAGCTTATTATATTGATGTGGAATACAAAAAAAGACTTCACCTCATACAGCGAAATAGTAATCCTAATTTTGTAGGATACTATTATAATCTTACTGAAGGAGAAGCCGTAGTTTCTGGTGATGACTTTGCCTACAATGTTACTAAATGGCAGTATAATCTATCTGTAATTGACGGATCTTTATCAACTGATTATGAGGTAACTAAAGGAAGTAAAACTTTTGCTCTCTGTATTTTTATTAGAAAAGACATTATTGAATCTTTCGCCATTAAAAACAATATTTTTTTACCCGACATTGATAAAATAGTCAACCCAAAATTAAATACCATTGTGAGATTTGACAGAATGAGCAATGACAGTTTTCATATTCTAGATGATCTTAGAAAAGTAAAAGTAGGCGGGCCTATATTTGATTTATATCTTACTGGGACTGTTCATATGCTAATTGCCAATTATCTAAAAAAAATAGCTACAAAACGTATTATAATACAAACTGTTAATCAGCAGGACCTAGCCACTATTATTTCTATACAAATGTATTTGATGGAACATATAGAAGATAATTTTCCAAGCATAAAACAACTCGCTAGTAAGGCAAATATGTCGGAGTCTAAATTCAAAAGTTTATTTAGCAAAATCACTGGTAACACACCGAATGTCTTTTTTATGGAGAACAAATTGCTTCTAGCAAAAGAACTTCTTGAAGCCAAACAATTATCAATATCACAAATTGCTGATAAACTAAATTTTACTAACAACTCCTATTTTGCTTCTAAATTTAAAGAGCATTTCGGTATACCTCCAAAAACATTTGTTAAAGAATTATAAAAACAGTTTTCTAATAATCAGTTCAAAAAAAATCTAATTGTTCTATGAAGAAAATATTACACTACTACAGCTTGAGCCCTGAATGGATGCCACAACTGGCAGAACAAACTGGTGGTGAAATGATAGCTGACAAAATAATTATTTTTCCAGAAAAAATCGGAAATGGGCATTGTTATTTTACTCAAGTTACTCCGAATATATCTGTGGTTTTTATGGATGTTTTTTTGAATACTCCTCTTAAAATACACCGTCAGAGATCCGATTACGAATTATATATATTTCACTTTGATCTAAGTGAGCATGTTAATTTAATTAAGATTAACAACCAAAATTATGAGATAGGTTCTTATGATAAATTAGATCTTGCTATAATTGATAATCAAATTGAAAGTACCTATAAACCCGCTTTAAAAGAAAGAACCTTTGCTCTTAGAATATTGGTTGATAAAAAAATGCTGGCAGATTTTATAACCAAATATCCTGAAATTAAATATAAAGGCAGTCTAAATGAGAAAATAGACGATGAAGTATTTTATCACTACGGAAACATCGACAGTAACAGCGTCCTTTTATTACAATCCCTTAAAACCAAATCAATTCATGATTTATCTTTTGAGCCATTTTTAAAAGGTATTACACTGAAACTTCTTGGCAATTTTTTTAGTAAATTTTACGATATAGGAGAGACAAAAAATAATTTAACCCAAGCAGAAAGTGATGCCATAAACAAAACCAAAAAATATATGCTGTCCAATTTATACAGTCCATTTCCTTCTGTTACATTTCTAGCTTCGATGGCAGGAATGTCAGAGTCAAAATATAAAATGGCTTTTAAAGAAAACACAGATACTACGCCTAATAATTTCTTCATCCGGGAAAAAATGAATCTAGGACGAGAACTTTTAAAAAGTGGTGAATACTACTCACTTACAGAAGTTATGTATGAATTAAGTTATAGTAAATTAAGCTATTTTTCTTCTAAATATTTTGAATTATTCAATCATAAACCTATGGATGATTTTGTAAAAAAAGCTAATTAAAAAATTACAATGACTCCAATAAAAACAAAATAAGACTGCCTCAAAAAGTGAGGCAGTTTTTTTTTAAAAAAAGAGGATATCTCTAAAGAAACATCCTCATTCTCAATTTAAATTTAATTTATCAACAATTTAATTCCGATTTATATGTACAATAAATTCAGAACGTCTATTGGCTTGATGTTCTGCTTCAGAACAAGGAACTCCATTTGAACATCTATTTATCAATTGTGTTTCTCCATATCCCTGTCCGGTTAAACGCTCTTTATTTATACCATGATCTACAAGATAATCTACAGTAGCTTTAGCGCGATTTTCAGATAACTTCATATTAAAATCATCTTTTCCTCTACTATCTGTATGCGAATTTACTTTAATAGTTACATTTGGACGTAATTTCATAAAATCGACTATTTTGTCCAGTTCAGGTTTTGAGGATTCTCTAATTTTGTATCCATTATAGTCAAAATAAATTGGATTTAGTTTCAAAATATCTGTCAAATTAGTTCCTTCAACAACCGGCACAATATCATTTCCTACCTGTACAATCATTTCATCTAAGAATTCATGTATATATTCTCTTTTTTCTGCTGGCTTTAATTCAGGTACCAATTGTGTTTTTTCTACCAGCCCGGGCTTTTTATATACTAACTTATATTTTTTGTATGGCTCTAGTTCCATTGAGTACTTACCATCCTTATCACTCAATAATGTTTTAATTTTTTCGTCTTTATCATTATAAACTTCTACTGACAGCCCATCAATTGGCATTCCACTTTTATAATATTTAACTAGTCCATAAACCATAGGACTAATATTAAAATCAAATTGTACTGGTTTATTTTCTACAAAACTATAAATATCATCATTGCCACTTCTATTTGAAGAGAAAAAGCCCATTTTTGTATCATTGTTAATCATATAAGCAAAATCATCAGAACTGCTATTTACTCCTTCGCCTAAATTTACAACATGATATACTCCATCGCTATCTTTACTAGCTGCAAATAAATCCAATCCTCCTAATCCAGGATGACCATCAGAAGCAAAATACAATACTCCATTTTTATCTACATAAGGAAAAGTCTCCTTTCCTAAAGTATTTATCTCGTCACCTAATTTCGTAACATCATTTCCAATAATTCCACCTTTTTTTAAACTTACCACATACAAATCCGAATTACCGAAAGTGTTGTTTCGATCTGAAGCAAAATAAAGCTGGCTCTCGTCTGGACTCAAGGCAGGATGAGCAGATGAAAATCCATCACTATTTACAGGGTAAGGTAATTCTTTTACATTTTTCCATTCCCCATTTACGTTTTCAGCCGAATAAATTTTCAAATAAGTAGTTCCTTTTTTATCCTCTCCCAGTTTTCCTTCAAAATAATTATTTCGTGTAAAAAACATTTTCTTACCATCTTTTGTTATTGCTGGCGAACTTTGGTGGTACCTTGTATTAACATCACCTTTTAACTTTACAGGGTTCTGAAGCCCACCATCAACAGTAATTTCAGCAGAATATAGTTTAAGGAAAGCTTTTTCGTTCCAACTGTGTTTACGTTTTACAACAATTCCAGTATCTCTAGCAGATGCGTATATTACATTATTTTTATTGTACAATGCAGTTCCGAAATCAGAAAATGGAGTGTTGATGCTTACTGTATTTATCGAATAACGTCCAGATTGTTTTTTAATATCCGCCAATAATTTCTTTTCATTCCAATTTTCACTTAAGTCTTTTTTCCCGGATTTCTCATAATATTTTTTCATTACAGATTCTGATTCTTTATAATCTTGAATATTATTTAAAGCTTGGGCATATCTAAAATAATACTCAGGCTCAGCACTTGTCAAAGATTCTATTATTTTAGAATAACACTCTACAGCTTCAGCATAATTGGCATTAAAATAATAGCAATTTCCCAGTTTAGTATAAAGATCGACTGCATTACTTCCATTTTTTATCTCTTCTCTATATAATTTTGCAGCTTCTATAAAAGCAAATTTATTATATGCGTCATCCGCTTTGCTTACTTTTTTAGTCTGCGCATGCAAACCACTGCAGAACTGCATTATTAATGACGTTAATAAAACGAAAATTAATGTTATTTTTCTGTAGCTCATTTTGTTTTAGTTTTAATTTATTAGAAGAATCTTGGTGTTACAAGTCTAGTTTTTGATTTACTAAACAATTCAAACCTTAGGAATATTTCATGAGATCCAGAATTATAATTCCCAATTTTTGTTGTATCATAATCATATGCATAACCGATTTGTAATCCATCTGTAATTTGGAAACCAGCTAAAGCACTTACTGCGGCATCCCAACGATATGCTGCTCCAAGAGTTAATTTGTCGTTGATTAAAAAACTTGCCGAAACGTCTACAGAAAGAGGTGCACCAGAAACTCCTTTTATTAAAGCTGCTGGCTTGAATTTCAAATAAGGGTTAAGATCAAACACATACCCCCCAATTAAATAAACATGTGATTTTGTAGAATAAGTAGTTTCTTTAATATCGTCATAATAGCTTGTTTTAAGTAATCTTGGTGATGCCAATCCTACATACCAATTATAAGAATGTACATAAAACCCTACTCCAACATTTGGCGAAAATTGAGATATAGTACCTGATAAATAAAGATCTTCTGGTCTTTCGCGATTCAATTTATTATAGTCTACTTCAAAATTGTCGAATCCTCCAGAAATACCAAATGAATATTTTACATCAGTGCTTCCTAAAATAGTGTAGGAATAATTAAGTGTTGCAGTTGTCGTCTTTGACGGACCAATCTGATCACTTACAACATTTAATCCTAAAGCATTTCTTTCTGAAATTGGGCTTTGAACAGAGAAATTCATTGTTTTTGGCGCTCCTTCTAATCCTACCCATTGTGTTCTATATAATCCTAATACACTTAGAACTTCCCTTGACCCTGTATATCCAGGATTAAAAGTCATGGTATTGTACATGTATTGTGAATATTGTGATTCTTGTTGTGCTGAGGCACTAAAAATCCCTGCACACAATACTATTACTATGTGAAAAATCTTTTTCATTATTTCTAAATTGATTTAATTCTTAAAAATTAAGACTATTGGTTATTGATATACAGATAACCTGTTTTCTGCATTCCTCTCTGCTCTTTAGTATATTTTATGATATAAAAATAAGTTCCTGTTGGAAGTTTGTCATTTCTATTGATAGTAGCACGTCCATCAGAATATCCTCTAAACATAACATCACTTTCATTATATGATTTTGCTTCATATACCTTTACTCCCCATCTGTTGTATATTTCAACTGTATTGTCTGGATATTTATCAATTCCTTTTATAAGAAAAGTGTCGTTGATACCGTCATCATTTGGAGAAAGAGCGTTGTACACAATTAAGTCGTCATTTGGTATTTCTTTGTCTACTAATGCCATTGTAAACATTCCGTATCCATTTACTTTTCCCATCAATAATTTAGTATAACCTGCGCCTTTACTTCCTTTATTCATTCGTTCGCTCACTTCTCCTCCTTCTCTAACCCATTTAGCAGCTGTTTCATCCCATCTTACCATGATAACTTGTGTCTTATCGTCATGATCAAAAAACTCGGAAGGTGTTGTATTACTGTCTAGAGTAAGACTTAGTACAATTTGATTTGTTCCTTTATCACGAGTAACATTCCAATACTCTTTATTATTGATGAGCTTTATGGTCTGATCTTTACTTGAATGAGAATGGATTGCATCTGAATTTTTGTAAAAATACTGTGCGGTGTAGCTATCATTATTATTTTTTGTTTTATCTGCTTGATCTTGATAAGAAGGTCTAAAATACAATTCATCTCCTATTGGAAATTCAAATTCTTTATATCCGTTTTTTTGTACTTGTCCATCTACGAATGCTAAATCACTAGCATCTGTATGAAAAGCATCTTCTTGAAAAATCATCTTTCCATTGAATGTATCTGCATCAATAATACCGTTTAGGAATTCTGTTTTATTGTTTACAGATATGGTAGTTGCCAATTTGAAAGGAATTAGACCACTGTAATTTTCAAAAATTAAATTTTGGAAATCAGCGATTTTGGTTCCGTCAATACGCTGGTCTTTTTTTCCAGTGAAAAAAGTCTGTCCATTTTTATCAGGAGAAAAAGTTACGGTACCATTATTCCTCCAATCTTCAAAAATGTAAACTAAACCATCATTAATAAAATTACCCGAATTGGTGTTTTCATAATTCATGTAAACAGACAATATAGTTCCTTCTTTAACTTTTACATCACCCTGATTTGCAAACTGGGCATTACTGTTTACTGAACAAAACAATATTGAAGAAAATCCAAGACAGGAAAAGAATTTTTCTTTGATAACATCAATATTACTTTTAAATTGATAAACTTTATACATACTATTTTCCATCATTCTGTTTACTTTACAAATTGCATTAAATAACAGTGCAAAATTATAGGAACGATGATTCTAGAATGTCTACTAAAAGTTATAAGTATATCAAAATAAGTCAGAATGTTATATAACATCTTTTTAACACAAAAAACAAAACACTGTATTACAATGTTTTACAGCAACAAATTTTACTACAAAATAATCCAAATACTAAAAATGATAAACGTTAAGAAATATTGAATTTCTTTTTAACAAAATACATTTCCGAAAATACTTTTAAAATAAACTTATACACTTACACAACAGTGATCTTATTTATGGTTTAAAAAAAACATTTTACCTAAGATTTTACTATCTTTTATTACTGAAATTATTTATAAAACATTTTTTGGAAAGAATATCTATTAAAAATCCCGGCTATTAAGTACCATTTATAGCAATGATTTGAAATTACAATAGAATTTTGAAAAGAAGGACTCTAAAGCGACGATAGATTGAAGTGTAGAAACAGCTAATTTTAAAATAAGATCTTAAATTCCTAGTAGGTACATTTAAAAAATCAGCTTTATTGTGGCATCCTAAAATGATTTATAAATTAATTGTAGCTTATTTTAAAAACCTGCATTTTTTATTAAAGATAAATTGATGCAAATGGTCGATAAGCCAAAAAATAACGTTTTTCTATTTTTCAACGTTATCCTTTTTTTACAAATGATGATTGAAACAATAATAAAAACTGACGCTTTTTAGACTGAATATCTATTTTGTCATTCTAAAAATATAGTTTGAAAAACATTACGATTTTAATTAAGTTTTAAAAACTTTGAAATTTTTCAAATCTGTTTTGCTTGTTATTACAAACTTCTACACCTTTTTAAAAATTAGATTTCTAAAATGGGTACCATACGTTTTTTGAAGAATTACTTTATCTTTTGCCTGTCTATAATAAATTATTTTCTCTCCTTTATTATAACTCCCTTCTGGTGAACAGGGACAGAAATTAGCCGCTATTTCAGTACATAAAAAATGGAACAAAGCTTTATTGTATATTTTATTATAAATAAGCCCTCTTTGTAGACCTGCTTCGTTTATTTCTAAATTGCGAAATCTGCTTTTCTCTTTTTTAGACTGGTTACAAACACTAATCATATATTCTGTTAAGCGCTGCACATCATAACTTTTAAAAGTTTTGTTTTGATCTATATTAATCTCTAAATAGTTTTTTACCAATTTTTCTATATTATGCTTTCCTTCTATCTCAATCTTTATCCCTTGATAAGATTTATAAAGAGGCTGAAAAAGCACAGAAACGACTTTAAGTTCTTTTTCCAGCAAAACACGAGTAAAACTATCCAGTACATTTTCACTTTCTTCTAATGTGATATAGACATTATTTTCTTCTACAGCTGAAACTAACTTAACGATAACATTATAAAAACCATCAGCAGGCTGATCGGTATGATTATTAAAATACAGACATCCGTAGTTTTCTACAAAAATGGTAAATTCCCAGAAATCGTTATATTCCAAAAAACTGTTTGCTATTTGCATTGCGTCATCTTTAAGTCCACTAGAGTTTCTTGTATATACCAGCCAGTAATTCCCAATACCACTATATTGCGACATTGTTTCGAGCGTATAAATTGGTATAGTTACTTCGCTTTTAACTTCTATTTTATTTTTGCGTGAGAGCTGTATTAACAGACTATATAATTTTGGAGTTAGAGTTTGTGTTCTAATTATTGTTTTATTTCCCTCCAAATCATTTTCTATTGTAAACTGCTCATTTCCTTTTATCACATCAAATTCTTTCTCGACTGTGCAAGAATACTGTAATAAAAGCCTGTGATTACTAATTCTTTTTAATTGATAGCCCGTTGTTTTAATTGCTTTTTCTAAGACTTCTTCCAATTGTTTAAGAGTAAAGACTTCATAAGCTGAATAATAATTCAAATTATTTAAAAAACCTTTATGATATATATCTATTCCATACACTATTCCCATATCCTAAAATTTTAATATTCCTGACTTATTTAATAATAGTAAAATCACTCGTTCTTGTCCCCAATAAATCTGTTTTTAGCTAATTATTAAAAACATAAAATCATTCTAAAAAAACCTTTATACACAATTCTTAAACAATCTTTACAATAATCCATAGCTTTTATATCAAACAGTTACATTTTAACAAAAAACGAACTATATAAAAATATTTCAACGAAACAACTTAATTATCTATAATAAGCCATAATTATATTAAAATAAGATTTATATCAGAGAGGAATTTTGTAAGGAGTTAAGACTTCAATTATAAATTTTAGAAGTTGATATTTTCTAAACTTACTGTTATAAACAAAAAAACGCTACAACCAAAAAAGTAAAAAAACATAAATTAATGATACCAAAAGCCTCCTTAATATGTTTAAACTTATCTCAATGTATTCTTACATGACAACCGTCTTGTATTAATTAATTTTCTGATAAGAAATATAATCCTTTGACTAAACCGTTACCACCAAACTTTAACAAATTACCAGAGGTACTATACACCACTATATTTCTAGCCCAGTAATAATAAGTTTTATTTCTGGACATGGTATTGTTAATAATTATTAATTCGCAAAGCGTTACACAATAGGTAGCACACAACTTACAAGTGAATTACTCGAAACAATATCTAGACCATTTACGTGATGGTAAAGTAACACTGGAATCTGTATGTAAAGTAAATATGCTGTGGTAGTAGCAGGAATAGGAATACCAGCATCTAAAGTTGCAAAATCACTAAAGGAGTAGCTACATCGATTGCTACCCTTTGTGACAAATTGCCATTATTATTTACAATTACTAGATAATCTGAAAGTTCTCTGCAGGAAATGCAAGTACAGGATTCCAGTCTTTTACATCCAGCCTGGCCATACCAGCAACAGACGGATTAAGAACAAACAAAAAAAATGCCTTATGAATATCTAATAATAAACCAAACAAGGAGGCCTCGGCCTCCTTGTTTGGTTTATTAAACCTTTTTTAAATTATTTACTTCAATCAAGTCGTCTTTTTATACTCTCGAAATGGTCTGCCATTTATTATTAGCGCCTTCAGTGATAATCTGATAAGTTGTTTTATTTCCTACTGAAATAAAAGTATCAGTTTCATCTACTGTAGCTCCACCAGCAAATATAATTTTTACATCTTGAACAACTGAATCCACTCGCTTAATTGTAAATACTCTTCCTGCAGCACAAGCTGGCACAGTAATCGTTAAAGGACCTGCTGCTCCTGTAGCATCTATTAATAATACATCATCAGTTGCATCAACAAGAGTTGCTGAAGCTGCTGTTACTCTTCTAATTCTCATAGAAGCCCCGGTACTTCCTCTATCAACTGATTTAAAAACACCGTTAGGATCTACTACTACAAACTTATCTGTAGCAGCACCAGCTTTAAGACCTTCTACGGTTAGTGGATCATCTGTTCCAATAGTCTTAGGCACTACATGCAATGCTGTATTAGGTGCTGGTGTGTTAATACCAATCTTTGCTGATTTATAACCAATTCCTGAATTATTCACATTTAATCCATAAATAGCATTACCAATATTAATTTCATCATTATTAACAGGGCTTGACGGCAATGTCTCAGCACCAATCAAGATATTGTTATTTCCATGATAATCTGTTGTACTGTAACCTGCTCTATATCCTAAGTAAACATTCAAATTACCATCTTTTAAACCGTAGCCTGCCTGCTCTCCTAGAGCCACGTTATGGTTTCCACCAGCATTATTAAACAATGACTGATAACCAAATGCTGCATTATAGTTTCCTGTTAAAACCCCATTTGACATAGCCTGATAACCAACAATCGCATTGTAATTTCCTGAAGTATTTTTTCCTAATGCATCTATACCAATTGCAATGTTTGAACTTCCATTTGTATTAGATTTTAAAGCTCCAGAACCTAGGGCAGTATTTTCTACACCAATACTATTGTTTGACAAAGTGTTTAGACCCACTGCGGTATTGTTTATGGCCGAAGCAGTAGCTGTTGTATTATAAGCATTATAACCAAAAGCTGTATTATTTTTGCTCAAACTTCCTGAGTTGGCATTGTTAATTCTAAGGTAAAATGGTCTATCATCTGCCGTTCCTAAAAAGTTAGAATCTGTAGTTCCTGAATTTCCTAACAAGCTCCATCCGCTACCTGATAATGAAGAAGCATCTACTTTTTTGAATACACCTGTATTATCAACAACTACGACACTTTCACTACCAGCGCCTGTTTTAAGACCTTCTACACGAATTGGATCATCACTTGCTGCTTTACTATAAATATGAAATGTTGTGGTTGGTGCATTAGTGTTAATACCTATTCTACCTGCTTGTGTTGTTGAAGCTTGATTTGCACCTGTTCCATACAAAAGATTACCAATATTCATTTCATTTGAAGCCGATCCGTCTAATTTTGAACCATTTGGATTATTACTCCCTATAAAAATATTATTAGTTCCTGTAGTATTTCCTGTACCAGCATTTACACCTAATGCTGTATTATACCCTCCTGTTGTAGTGTTTTGAAGAGCACCAACACCTATACCTGTATTATTAGAAGCATCAGTCACAAGTTTTAATGAAAAATAACCGACTGCTGTATTATTTCCATTAGTAGCACTATTGTATGAACGTAATGCCTGAGCACCTACTGCAGTATTTCCATTACCTGATGTATTAAGACCTAATGCTGCTGCTCCAATACCGACATTGGCGTCACCAGTACTAGTGACAGGTGTTGTTCCCTGTCCTAAATATACTGATGCAAAATTACTTGCTCCTGTACCTGATGATGTACCAATCCATCCAGCTGATTTTTTATTTACTCTGAAAGCTAAAGCATTGTTATCATTAGTCCCAACAAAGTTTGTTCCAGGAGTTGTTCCTGTATTCCCTAAAATATTCCAAGCATTTGCTGATCCTGATAATGAAGAAGCGTCAACTTTTTTGAAAACCCCCGAATTATTAACTACCACAACACTTTCATTTGTTCCTGTTCCTGCTTGAATACCTTCAACAGTAAGAGGGTCGGCATTCGTAACATCTGGTTTAACATGTAAAGCTGTACCAGGAGCCTGAGTATTTACACCAATTCTTGCTGTACCAATTGTACTGTTTACATTTGTACCAAATAAAGCGTTACCAATGTTTAATTCGTTAGCAGCTGTTGTACCAGATAAATTTACAGCATCACCAATCAAGATATTTTTATCACCTGTGTAAGTATTAGAAGCATGGTAACCCGCATTATTACCTAAAGCAATATTGTTATTACCTGTAAGTTTAAAACCAGCCTGATAACCTAAACCTGTATTATTACCTCCAGTTGTTAAAGTTTGGAAAGAACCATAACCCATAGCTGTATTATTGGCACCAGTTGTAGCAGTAAGCAAAGCACTATGTCCAACGGCAGTATTATATGAAGAGGTAGCGACAGTAAGAGCATTAAAACCAAACGCACTGTTTGAATTACCATTTACAAGAGCCTTAAGGGTGTTACTTCCAAATGCACTATTACTACCAACAACACTGCCATTAAAATTTTCTAGTGCAGAGGCTCCAAAAGCATTATTATGTGAAGTACTCTTATTCGATTTTAATGCATTATATCCAACAGCGTTATTAGAAGATCCTCCATTATTACTTTGTAATGCATTACTACCAATAGCTACATTTAGACTACCATTTGTATTATTTGTCAAGGCTTGATCACCAATTGCCGTATTTGCAGTTCCTGAAGAAGATGGATTCAATGCATTATATCCAAAAGCTGTACTAGACTGAGACAATATACCAGCATTTGTACTATTTATTTTAAAACGTAATGGATTATTATCTGTAGTTCCTAAAAAATTAGCTGAAGTTGTGCCTCCATTACCTGAAAGACTCCAGAAAGTTCCAGTTCCTGATAAAGAAGAAGCATCTACTGTTTTAAATACACCGTCTGTACCAGTTACTATAACTTTTTCAGTTCCTAAAGTTATATTTTTAAGCCCTTCTACTGTAAGAGGGTCATTTGTACCAACAGGTTTAACATGTAAAGCTGTACCAGGAGCCTGAGTATTTACACCAATTCTTGCTGTACCAATTGTACTGTTTACATTTGTACCAAATAAAGCATTTCCAATGTTTAATTCGTTAAAAGCTGTTTTTGATGATAATTTAATATTATCTCCAATCGCGATATTTTTATCTCCTGAATACGCAACATTGTCAGTAGTAGTATCTTGGGTAAGAACCTTATTTCCTATAGCGACATTACTATTTCCTCCGATATTTCTTCCAGATTCATATCCTATAGCTGTATTATTATTACCTGTCGTATTTATTCTCAATGCATAATCTCCTACACTTGTATTTTGATTTCCTGTTGTATTATTATACAAAGCGAAATGACCAACCCCAGTATTTGAATAACCTGTAGTGTTTCCGCTAACAGCGGCAGATCCAACAGCTGTATTCCAATCTCCAGTCTGGTTTCGTGTGAGTGCTGAAGCTCCTAATGCAGTATTAGAGCCACCCGTTGTATTATCTTGCAATGCAATACTTCCTAAAGCTGTATTGTTGCTACCAGTGCTATTTAAACTTAATGTAGAGCTTCCTACTGCTGTATTACTAGCTCCTGTGGTATTCGACATCAAAGCTTGAAAACCAATAGCTGTAGTACTCCAACCAGTAGTATTGGCATTCAATGAACTTATACCAATTGCCGTATTACCTGCTCCTGTAGCACCTGCGTTATAAGCATTGTAACCAAAAGCTGTATATGTTTTAGTTAAAGCTCCTGCGTTAGTACTTTCAATTTTGAAACGTAATGGCTTATCATCTGTCGTTCCTAAAAAGTTTAATGCTGGATCAGTACCTCCATTACCTGAAAGACTCCAGAAAGTTCCAGTTCCTGATAAAGAAGAAGCACTGATATATTTAAGAACACCTGATGTAGGATCGGCTACCAATATATTATCAGAAGTAGTACCTGTTCCTAATCCTTTTATAGCCAAGGTAAAGGCGCTGGTAGTTGTTAAAACAGATTCTCTTGTTAAAGGTCCACCTAATTGTATATAACCATTATCAGTCGACAACCCATTGTTTACAAATGGATTAATTGTTACTTTTTCACCATTTGGTGTCACAACGGTTTTGGTCTGTGCCATCATAAATCCACTCTGGATCAATAACAGCATATATATTATTTTTTTCATTTCTTAATCAATTTTTAAGGATCAACGTACTAAATATCTATATCAAAATATATAGGAAGGCTGGTTAGTCTTTTATCAGCTTTACAGCCTTCCTTTTTTTTAAAATATTACTTCAAATAATCAAATGTTATAGCATCATCTATTTTTAAAGCATAAGATCCATTATTAGCCGGAATATATTTAACAGTCGTTCCAGTTACCGTAATAGCATCCTTAGCAATACGTACACCATTGATATACATTCTCACTTTTGAAACCAAATAAGGTGTTTGTGTTAAAGTGAAATCAACTTGACCATCTGTCCTAACCGTATCTTCGTCAATTATTTGTTGAGGAAGTATAGCACTAACTACATATTCATCAGTAGCTGTTCCAGATCCTGTTATACTTATACCTGTACCTGCGATAGTTTTACCTCCGATACCGTCTGCTCCAGTCGCTCCTTTTAAACTTGTAATAAACTCTGTCTCTGATTTTCCATCGTTGCCAGGAAGC